>NZ_CP167927.1:1835000-6077500 GCF_041519305.1 Streptomyces luteireticuli | reverse complement strand
GGCGACGGCCAGGGCGTCCGGGATGGAGTGGTTGACCGCCACGAACTCGCAGTCGAAGGGGCCGACGCTCTCGTGCTGACCCTCCACGACCTCGAGGGTGTACGGGCGGATGCGGTGCTCCTGGAGCTTGGCCTCGATCAGGGCGAGGGTCAGCTTGGAGCCGATCAGCGGGATGTCCGGCCGCTCGCGCAGCAGGTACGGGACACCGCCGATGTGGTCCTCGTGGCCGTGCGTGAGGACGATGCCCTCGATGTCGTCGAGGCGGTCCCTGATGGAGCTGAAGTCCGGCAGGATCAGATCAACTCCGGGCTGCTCCTCCTCGGGGAAGAGCACTCCGCAGTCGACGATCAGCAGACGGCCGTCGTACTCGAAGACCGTCATGTTCCGGCCGATCTCGCCGAGGCCGCCGAGCGGGGTGACGCGCAGGCCGCCCTTGGGGAGCTTCGGCGGGGGACCGAGTTCAGGGTGCGGGTGGCTCAAAAGACTCTCCTCACCATGCGCGCCATATGTCCCGGGGACACATGGCGCGCATGACATTCGTGCACTTGCAGTTGTTTGTTAACGGTGTTCAGTTGTGCGGCGTTCAGTGATGAAAGCCGAAGTCTGTGTGCGGTCGTCCCGCGCTACGGGCGCGACGGACGTGCCCTTGTCAGATGTGTACCCCGCCGGCGGAGAGATCGCGCTTGAGCTGCTCGGTCTGCTCGGGGTCGAGCTCGACGAGCGGCAGCCGCAGCGGACCGGCCGGCAGCCCCTGCAGCGCGAGGGCCCGCTTGGTGGTGACCACGCCCTGGGCGCGGAACATCCCGGTGTAGACCGGGAGCAGCCGCTGGTGGACGGCGGTGGCCTTGGCCGCGTCGCCCGAGAGGTGGGCCTCCAGCAGGGCCCGCAGCTCCGGGGTGACGAGGTGGCCGACGACGGAGACGAAACCGACGGCGCCCACGGACAGGAGCGGCAGGTTGAGCATGTCGTCGCCCGAGTACCAGGCCAGACCGCTGCGGGTGAGCGCCCAGCTGGCGCTGCCGAGGTCGCCCTTGGCGTCCTTGTTGGCCACGATGCGCGGGTGCTCCGCGAGCCGGACGATGGTCTCCGTCTCGATCGCGGTGCCGCTGCGGCCCGGGATGTCGTAGAGCATCACCGGGAGGCCCGTGGCGTCGGCGATCGCGGTGAAGTGGCGGTACAGGCCCTCCTGCGGGGGCTTGTTGTAGTACGGCGTCACGGCGAGCAGACCGTGGGCCCCGGCCGCCTCGGCGGCCTTGGCGAGCTCGACACTGTGCCGGGTGTCGTTGGTACCGGCTCCGGCCACGACGTGCGCACGGTCTCCGACGGCCTCCACGACCGCCCGTACGAGCTCGGCTTTCTCCGCATCGGTGGTGGTCGGCGACTCGCCGGTGGTGCCGTTGACGACGAGACCGTCGTTGCCGGCGTCGACCAGGTGGGCGGCGAGCCGCTGCGCGCCGTCGAGGTCGAGGGCACCGTCGGAGGTGAACGGGGTGACCATCGCGGTCAGGACACGTCCGAAGGGCGTCTGCGGTGTGGAGATCGGAGCCATGGGGGCCACGCTACTCGTTGCTCACCGTGAGGTACTCCCTCGGGGAGTGCGAAAGGGATCCCGGCACTGCCTGCTCGGGGGTTCAAACAGTGCCGGGTCCGTTTGTTCAGCCTAAATGAAGAGGCTTAAATGCCGCAATACGGACAACCTTGATCGCTCATCCGCCCTTGTCGGAGCGGGTGTCGTCCTACGGAGCGACGCGGCCGTTCTTGTTGAAGGCCGCGTAGGTCAGCGGCATGAGCTTGGCCCACTCCGCCTCCATCAGCTCGCCCACCATCTCGATCTCCCGCTGCGGGAACGAGGGAACGGTGGACAGCTCGTGCTGGGTGCGCAGGTTGAGGAAGTGCATCAGCGAGCGGGCGTTGCACGTGGCGTACATCGACGAGAAGAGGCCGACCGGGAGGACCAAGCGGGCCACCTCGCGGGCGACGCCCGCATCCAGCATCTCCTGGTACGCCGCGTAGGCGTCCCGGTAGGACTTCTCCATGGCGCGGCTGGTCGTCTCGTGCTGCTCGTCGGTGCCCTCGACGAAGACGTACTTGCCGGGACGGCCCTCCTGGACCAGCTTGCGGTCCTTGCCGGGGACGTAGAAGACCGGCTGGAGCTCCCGGTAGCGGCCCGACTCCTCGTTGTACGACCAGCCCACGCGGTGGCGCATGAACTCGCGGAAGACGAAGATCGGCGCGTTGATGAAGAACGTCATCGAGTTGTGCTCGAAGGGGCTGCCGTGGCGGTCCCGCATCAGGAAGTTGATCAGGCCCTTGGACCGCTCCGGATCCTTGGTGATCTCTTCGAGGGACTGCTCACCGGCCGTGGAGACACGGGCCGCCCACAGGACGTCGCTGTCGGCGGCGCTGTGCTTGACCAGCTCGACGGTGACGTCGCTGCGGAATGTGGGCTTGGTGTCCTCGGTGGTGCTCTCGGTCACCGCGGGTCCTTCCAGTCGCATTTGCTCGGGCGCGCCCAGCCTAAGGGCCACCACTGACAACGGCCCCACACACGGTGCGCGGCGGCCCCGGGGACGGCCCCGGTAGAGATTTTTCACAGAAGTCGCCAAATTCGGGCACCAGAGCGGTGTTTCACACGTCCTTATGTGTGACAGCCCACTTCGAGGTTCCTAGGAGAGCTTCATGTTCCGCCGGCGAGAGCCCGTACCGTTCGCCTTCGTCGCCGAGTCCGAGCGCTATCGCAGCAACGTCACGCCGCCGCCCAGGAGCCGTGCCAGCCGCTCGCAGATAGCCGGTCGGGTGCTCATGGGGCTGACGGTCACCGCGGGGCTGGTCGGGGCGCTGCTGTTCGGGCTGCCCGCGATGGACACCAACACGCAGAACCCTCAGCACGCGCAGAGTTCGCAGGCGTCCAACCGCTGAGCCGACCGGACCGCTGAGCCGTCCAGCCGAAAAGGGCCCGGCCACCGCAAGGTGGCCGGGCCCTTTCGCGTCCGGTGGCTACGCACGCACCGGCTTGCCGTCGTGCAGCGCGATCGCCCGCTGCATGGCCTTGCGGGCCCGCGGGGTATCCCGGGCGTCGTGGTAGGCGACCGCGAGCCGGAACCAGGTGCGCCAGTCGCCCGGGGCGGCCTCGGTCTCGGCCCGGCGGCGGGCGAAGACCTCGTCCGCCGAATCCCGGTCGATCCGGCCGCCCGGCGTCCGCGCGAGGTCGTCGACGGGCAGTCCGCCCTCGGCCTCCAGCTCCTTGGCCAGCCGGTTGGCGTCCCGGGCGAACTTGGTGGTCTGGTACAGGAACCAGGCCCCGATGAACGGCAGGACCAGCACCGCGACGCCGAAGGCGACGGTGATCGCGGTGCCCTGCCGGACGAGCATCACGCCGCGGCTGCCGACCAGGACGAAGTAGACGACCAGGACGGCGGCCAGCGCGAAATAGACGACCTTCGCACGCATCGTGTCAGCCCAGATCCAGGAAGTGCTCGAGGCCGAAGGTCAGCCCCGGGGTCTGCGTCACGCGACGGGCGCCCAGCAGGATGCCCGGCATGAAGCAGCTGTGGTGCAGCGAGTCGTGCCGGATGGTCAGCGTCTCGCCGGTGTCGCCGAGCAGCACCTCCTGGTGGGCGAGCAGCCCGCGCAGCCGGACGGAGTGGACGGGCACCCCGTCGACGTCGGCACCGCGCGCGCCGTCCAGGGCCGTCGTGGTGGCGTCGGGCTGCGGCGCGCAGCCGGCCTCGCGCCGTGCGGCGGCGATCAGCTGCGCGGTGCGGGTGGCGGTGCCGGACGGGGCGTCCGCCTTGTTCGGGTGGTGCAGTTCGACGACCTCGACGGACTCGAAGAACCGGGCCGCCTGCTGGGCGAAGGCCATGGTCAGCACGGCGCCGATGGAGAAGTTCGGCGCGATGAGCACACCGGTCGACGGGGACCCGGCCAGCCAGGAGCGCAGCAGCGCGAGCCGGTCCTCGGTCCAGCCGGTGGTCCCGACAACTCCGTGGATGCCGTTGCGGACGCAGAACTCCAGGTTCTCCATCACCGAGTCGGGGTGGGTCAGCTCGACCGCGACCTGGGCTCCCGCCCCGGTCAGGGCCTCCAGGCTGTCGCCCCGGCCCAGCGCGGCCACCAGCTCCATGTCGTCCGCGGCCTCCACGGCCCGGACGGCCTCGGAGCCGATGCGGCCCCGGGCGCCGATGACCGCCACGCGCAGCTTGCTCATCGTTCCTGCTTCCTCGATACGAACTCAGGCAGTGGGTTAGGAGACGGCCTCGTGCAGGCGGGCGGCCTGCCGGTCCTTCAGCGGCCCGATCACGGACAGCGAAGGACGCTGTCCCAGTACATCGCGGGCCACCGCGCGGACCTCGTCCGGGGTGACGGCCGAGATGCGGGCCAGCATGTCGTCGACCGACATCTGCTCTCCCCAGCACAGCTCGCTCTTGCCGATGCGGTTCATCAGCGCCCCGGTGTCCTCCAGGCCGAGGACCGTGGAGCCGGCGAGCTGGCCGACGGCACGGCCGATCTCCTCGTCGGACAGGCCCTCGGCGGCCACCAGGTCGAGCTGGTCGCGGCAGATCCGCAGCACGTCGTGGACCTGGCTGGGACGGCAGCCGGCGTAGACGCCGAACAGGCCGCAGTCGGCGAACCCGGAGGTGTACGAGTACACCGAGTACGCCAGGCCGCGCTTCTCCCGGACCTCCTGGAAGAGCCGCGAGCTCATGCCGCCGCCCAGCGCCGTGTTGAGCACCCCGAGCGCCCAGCGCCGCTCGTCGGTGCGGGCCAGGCCCGGCATGCCGAGGACGACGTGTGCCTGCTCGGTCTTGCGGCCCAGCAGCTCGACCCGGCCGGCCGTGCGGATCGTCCGGGCACCGGAGCGCGGATCGACGGGCACGGCGTCCGTACGGGTCAGCGCTCCGGCCTTCTCGAAGGCGGCGCGCACCTGGCGGACGACCTTGGCGTGGTCGACGTTGCCCGCGGCGGCCACGACCAGACGGGTCGGGTCGTAGTGCTTCTTGTAGAAGCGGGCGATCTGCTCGCGGGTCAGCGCGTTGATCGTGTCGACGGTGCCGAGGACCGGGCGGCCGAGCGGGGTGTCGCCCAGCATGGTGTGCGCGAACAGGTCGTGCACACAGTCGCCGGGGTCGTCCTCGGTCATGGCGATCTCTTCGAGAATCACCCCGCGCTCGGCGTCCACGTCCGCCGCGTCGATCAGCGAGCCGGTGAGCATGTCGCAGACGACGTCGATGGCCAGCGGCAGGTCGGTGTCGAGCACCCGTGCGTAGTAGCACGTGTACTCCTTCGCCGTGAAGGCGTTCATCTCGCCGCCGACCGCGTCGATCGCGGCCGAGATGTCGAGCGCGCTGCGCTTGCGGGTGCCCTTGAAGAGCAGGTGCTCCAGGTAGTGCGTGGCGCCGTTGAGGGACGGGGTCTCGTCGCGGGACCCCACGTTGGCCCAGATGCCGAAGGTGGCGGAGCGCACCGACGGCAGGGTCTCGGTGACGATCCGCAGACCGCCGGGGAGGGTGGTCCGGCGGACCGTGCCGATGCCGTTCTCACCCTGGAGAAGCGTTTGGGTACGGGCGACGGCCCGCCCCTCCGAAGAGGTGCGGGCCGTCATCCGTGCACTACGGGACGTCACTTGGCGGACTCGTCCTTGCCCTCGGCGTCGCCGTCCTCGCCCTCGATCACGGGGATCAGGGAGAGCTTGCCGCGCTGGTCGATCTCGGCGATCTCGACCTGCACCTTGGCGCCGACACCGAGGACGTCCTCGACGTTCTCGACGCGCTTGCCGCCGGCCAGCTTGCGGATCTGCGAGATGTGCAGCAGACCGTCCTTGCCCGGCATGAGGGAGACGAACGCACCGAAGGTCGTGGTCTTGACGACCGTGCCCAGGTAGCGCTCGCCGACCTCCGGCATGGTCGGGTTGGCGATCGCGTTGATCGTGGCGCGGGCGGCCTCGGCGGCCGGGCCGTCGGCGGCACCGATGTAGATGGTGCCGTCGTCCTCGATGGTGATCTCGGCGCCGGTGTCCTCCTGGATCTGGTTGATCATCTTGCCCTTGGGGCCGATGACCTCACCGATCTTGTCCACGGGGATCTTCACGGTGATGATCCGCGGGGCGTTGGGGGACATCTCGTCCGGCGTGTCGATGGCCTCCATCATCACGTCGAGGATGTGCAGACGGGCGTCGCGGGCCTGCTTGAGGGCCGCGGCCAGGACGGAGGCCGGGATGCCGTCCAGCTTGGTGTCGA
The DNA here is from genome assembly GCF_041519305.1 of Streptomyces luteireticuli. NCBI lineage: Bacteria > Bacillati > Actinomycetota > Actinomycetes > Kitasatosporales > Streptomycetaceae > Streptomyces > Streptomyces luteireticuli. The sequence goes on along the minus strand of NZ_CP167927.1, from coordinate 6,071,264 downwards.
GCTGGAGGGCGGTCACGAACTCCTTGGTGCCGGCGACCTTGAAGTCCATGTCGCCGAAGGCGTCCTCCGCACCGAGGATGTCGGTGAGGGCGACGTAGTGCGTCTCGCCGTTGATCTCCTGGGAGATCAGGCCCATGGCGATGCCGGCGACCGGGGCCTTCAGCGGCACACCGGCGTTCAGCAGCGACATGGTGGAGGCGCAGACCGAGCCCATGGAGGTCGAGCCGTTGGAGCCCAGCGCCTCGGAGACCTGACGGATCGCGTAGGGGAACTCCTCGCGCGTCGGCAGGACCGGCACGATGGCGCGCTCGGCGAGGGCGCCGTGGCCGATCTCGCGGCGCTTCGGCGAACCGACGCGGCCGGTCTCGCCGACGGAGTACGGCGGGAAGTTGTAGTTGTGCATGTAGCGCTTGCGGGTCACCGGGGAGAGGGTGTCCAGCTGCTGCTCCATGCGGAGCATGTTCAGGGTGGTGACGCCCAGGATCTGGGTCTCGCCACGCTCGAACAGCGCGGAGCCGTGGACCCGCGGGATGGCCTCGACCTCGGCGGCGAGGGTACGGATGTCCGTCACCCCACGGCCGTCGATGCGCTTCTTCTCCTTGATGACGCGCTCACGGACCAGGGACTTGGTCAGCGAGCGGTACGCGGCGGAGATCTCCTTCTCGCGGCCCTCGAACTCCGGCAGGAGCTTCTCGGCGGCCAGACCCTTGACGCGGTCCAGCTCGGCCTCGCGCTCCTGCTTGCCGGCGATGGTCAGCGCCTGGGCGAGCTCGGGGCGGACGGCGGCGGTGAGCGCCTCCAGGACGTCGTCCTGGTAGTCCAGGAAGACCGGGAACTCGCCGGTGGGCTTGGCGGCCTTCGCGGCGAGGTCGGCCTGGGCCTTGCAGAGGACCTTGATGAAGGGCTTCGCGGCCTCCAGACCGGCGGCCACGACCTCCTCGGTGGGGGCCTCGGCGCCGCCCTTGACCAGCTGGATGGTCTTCTCGGTGGCCTCGGCCTCGACCATCATGATCGCGACGTCGCCGTCCTCCAGGGCGCGGCCCGCGACCACCATGTCGAAGACGGCGTCCTCGAGCTCGGTGTGCGTCGGGAACGCGACCCACTGGCCGTTGATCAGCGCGACGCGGACGCCGCCGATCGGGCCGGAGAAGGGCAGGCCGGCCAGCTGCGTGGACGCGGACGCGGCGTTGATCGCCACGACGTCGTACAGGTGGTCGGGGTTGAGGGCCATGATCGTCGCGACGACCTGGATCTCGTTGCGCAGGCCCTTCTTGAAGGACGGGCGCAGCGGGCGGTCGATCAGGCGGCAGGTGAGGATCGCGTCCTCGGAGGGCCGGCCCTCACGGCGGAAGAAGGAACCGGGGATCTTCCCGGCGGCGTACATCCGCTCCTCGACGTCGACGGTCAGCGGGAAGAAGTCCAGCTGGTCCTTGGGCGTCTTGGAGGCGCTGGTGGCCGACAGCACCATGGTGTCGTCGTCCAGGTACGCGACGGCGGAGCCGGCGGCCTGCTTGGCCAGGCGGCCCGTCTCGAAGCGGATCGTGCGGGTGCCGAAGGTGCCGTTGTCGATGACGGCCTCGGCGTAGTGGGTCTCGTTCTCCACTAGCGTTCTCTCCTCGTCTTCGTCCTCCCCGCCCGTGTGGCGGAGGGACGGTGGCGGAGGGCGCCTGTGCTCTGTGCGGGCCGGTCTTCGATCGAAGCACCCGGAATTCCCCGTTCCGGAGGCCACTACCGAGGACCGGCAGAGAGGCTGGCGCTCCTCCTCGTTCATGATTCTGTCGTTATGACGTGCGTTGTTCCGTTGTGGGACCAGACTACAAAGCTTCCGCGTCCCACGAGATACGCAAAGGGAGCGGCTCCCCAAAGGTGGGAACCGCTCCCTTCACCGCGTCTTACTTGGCGCCCGCGGCACCACGGCGGATGCCGAGGCGCTCGACCAGGGCGCGGAAGCGCGTGATGTCCTTCTTGGCCAGGTACTGCAGCAGACGGCGACGCTGGCCGACCAGCAGCAGCAGACCACGGCGGGAGTGGTGGTCGTGCTTGTGGGCCTTGAGGTGCTCGGTCAGGTCCGAGATGCGACGGGTCAGCAGCGCGACCTGGACCTCGGGGGAGCCGGTGTCGCCCTCCTTGGTGGCGAACTCGGACATGATCTGCTTCTTCGTAGCGGCGTCGAGCGACACGCGATACTCCTTCTGAGTCTCGTTTCGGCCACCGAGTGCCCCTGGTCTGTGTCTCAGGGGAGCTTCCGTTACTCGGGAGGCGGGGTCCGCTGGGCGCTGTCCCCAGACGCCGCGAACGGCGGTCCGGAGGCGCGTACACATACGGCCGTCACACAGAGTACCAGCAGCGCGGTGGGCCCTCACCCGCTGGTCATGCTCCGGGCCGCGGAGTACACGTCCAGGACGGCCAGGCACAGCGGCACGAGGGACAGCAGGAACGCGCTCTCGGCCAGATCGGACAGCCGGCCCCAGAAAGGGGACAGCCCCTTCTTCGGGACGATCAGCGCGATGCCGACGACCAGCGCCGACCCGGCGGCGACGGCCGCGGCGAGCCAGACGGTGCGGACGTCGATCGGGCCGTGGTCGCCCTCCGTCATCGCGCGCAGGGCCCCCGCCGGCGGATTGAGGGACAGTCCCAGCACGAGCAGGCCCAGCGCCGCCAGACCGGCCCCGAGGACCGCCGCCACCTGGGCGGTGTAGCGGAAGAGGCGGGCCCGCAGCAGCATGGCGACCCCAGTCGCCAGGGCCAGCAGCTGGGCCCACATGTCGTGCGAGAAGCCGAGCACGGCGGCCGCGCCCACCACGACGGCCGAGCTGCCGCCGACCAGGCCGAGCAGCATCTCGTGGCCGCGCCGGGCCCGGTCCGCGATGCGGTCCGCGTCCACCGGCTCGCCGCCGGCCGTGGCGCCCGGCTCCCGGTCGGGGTCGTCCGCCGCGGCGGAGCGGGGGGCGGCGTAGCCGATGGGCAGCCGGGCGACGCGGGCCGACAGGCCCGGCAGGAAGGCGACGGCGCCGATCGCGACCACCGCGCAGACGGCCGCGGTGTCGGTGGGGCTCGCCCCGGTGAGGATGGCGACGAACGTGGCGAGGGTGCCGACGGCCGAGGCGAAGACCGCGGCGACGAAGGGGGCGTCCCCGCTCGGTACGACGGCGGCCAGGGCGACCGAGGCGACGAGGACGGTGACGCACCCGAGGAGGAACTGCAGCCGGCCCACGCCCTCGCCGGCCGGCAGGGAGAGCAGCCCCGAACCCGCGATCATCAGGTGCGGCAGGGCGGCCAGGCCCATCGCGACGGCGGACGCCCGGTCGTCGTAGACCCGGGCGCGCACACCCGCCAGCGCGGTCAGGAGGACGCCGACGGAGGCCGCGATGATGCCCGGCAGGCCGTGCATGTCGTGCCGGACCGGGTCGGCGAACCAGAGGACGAAGCCCAGGAGCACCAGCAGCAGCGCGCCGCCGAAGAGGCCCGAGACGCGCAGCAGCCGCTCGCTCCACAGGGTGCGGTCCCGGGCGACGGCCGAGGCGACGGCGTCGGCGACGTCGTCGTACACGGCGGGCGGCAGCGACTCGGTGAACGGGCGCAGGCGCAGGAGCGCGCCGTCGAGCACGCGCTGGGCGGCCAGGGAACGCGCCGGGTCCAGCACGGCGCCGTCGGTGCCCACGAGGTGGTGGCCGGGCGGGGTGGTGCCCTGCGGGGCGTGGCCGCTCAGCCGCAGGATTTCCGGGAGAAGGTCGGCGACGGCGACGTCGTCGGGGAGGGCGACGTCGATCCGGCTGTCGGGAGCGACGACCGTCACTCGGCAGAAACCGGTCGTTGTGGTCGAACTCACCTGGAGGGCCCCCTCGTTGCCTGCTGTCGCTCCGCCACGCACGGGCCTTCGCCTTCGCGGGGCCGTGGGGTGACGGGACGGCACGATACCCGCCGCCCCCGTTGTCAGTGGCACGTAGGATCATCGTTCGCGCGGAGAGCGGCCACCACTACGGGGGGCGCCGGTCCTCAGCTGCCCAGCCGTACCGAGGGATTGATTACGCCGGTGAGTCAGATCGTCGTCAAGCGCCCGCCCCGGGTCGTGCCACCCGAGCCCGAAGCGGAGCAGCTGCAGCTCGAGTCCCCTCCCGAACTGCCCCGCGGGCAGCAGGAGGGCATGGCGATGCAGCTGCTGCCGATGCTGGGCATGGGCTCGTCCGTCGTCTTCTTCTTCATGCCGGGCACCCAGCCCTTCATGAAGATCATGGGCGTGATGATGCTGGCCTCGACGGTGGCGATGGCCGTCGCCCAGCTGATCCGCTACCGCAAGGGCACGCAGGGCGCCGCGGCCGACGGCCGCCGCGACTACCTCAAGTACCTGGCCCAGACGCGGCGCAAGGTGCGGCGCACGGCCACCGCCCAGCGCGACGCCCAGTTCTATCTGCACCCCGGCCCGGACCAGCTGTGGGCCCTGGTGGCCGAGCGCAGCCGGCTGTGGGAGCGCCGCATCTCCGACAAGGACTTCGGTCAGGTGCGCATCGGCCTCGGGCCGCAGCAGCTGTGGACGCCGCTGGTGGCGCCGACCACGGCGCCGGTGGACGAGCTGGAGCCGCTGGCGGCGGGCGCCATGCAGCAGTTCCTGGCGACGCACGGCTCGCTGGACGGGCTGCCCGTGGCCGTGTCGCTGCGCGCCTTCTACCACGTGGTGATATCCGGCGAGGCCGACTCCGTGCGCGGCGCGGCCCGTTCGATGGTGGCCGGCCTCGCCGCGCTGCACTCCCCCGACGACCTGGTCGTCGCGGTCGTCGCGGCCAAGGACGTGACACCGGAGTGGGACTGGACCAAGTGGCTGCCGCACACCCAGGCGCCCGGGACGGCCGACGGCGCCGGCACCAGGCGGCTGTTCGGCGACGACCTGCCCGAGGTCGAGGAGCTGCTGGGCCATCGGCTGGAGGGCCGCCCCCGGTTCGGCCGGGACAGCCAGCCGCTGCTGGACCAGCCGCACATCGTGGTCGTGCTGGACGGCGGCCTGGTGCCGCCCGACTCCCTGCTGGCCTCCGCCGAGGGACTCCAGGGCGTGACCGTCGTGGAGATCGCCCCCGGCGACGAGGAGGAGCCGCGCGGCGGTCTGTCCATCACGGTGCGCCCGGGCAGGCTGCGCCTGGAGTCGGCGACGGCCACGTATCTGGGCGTCCCCGATCATCTCTCCGTCCCCGCGGCCGAGGCGCTCGGCCGGCAGCTGGCCCCGCTGTGCCTGGGCGGCGGCACGGACGACGAGGAACCCCTGCTCGCCAACCTCGACTTCACCGATCTGCTGGGGCTGGGCGACGCCGCCTCCGTGGAGACCGCCACCACCTGGCGGCCGCGCTCCCGCGCCGAGCGGCTGCGCGTGCCCATCGGCGTCGGCGAGGACGGCACCCCCGTCATGCTCGACCTCAAGGAGGCGGCGGAGGACGGCATGGGCCCGCACGGCCTGTGCGTCGGCGCGACAGGTTCCGGCAAGTCCGAGCTCCTGCGCACGCTCGTCCTGGGGCTGGCGGTCACCCACTCCTCCGAGAACCTCAACTTCGTCCTCGCCGACTTCAAGGGCGGCGCGACGTTCTCCGGCATGGCCGAACTGCCGCACGTCGCCGCGGTCATCACCAACCTCGCCGACGACCTCACCCTCGTGGACCGCATGCGCGACTCCATCACCGGTGAGCTCCAGCGGCGCCAGGAGCTGCTGCGCGCGGCGGGCAACTACGCCAACCTCAACGACTACGAGAAGGCGCGGGCGGCCGGTGCCCCGCTGGAGCCGCTGGCCTCCCTGGTGCTCGTCATCGACGAGTTCAGCGAACTCCTGACGGCCAAGCCGGACTTCATCGACATGTTCATCCAGATCGGCCGGATCGGCCGGTCGCTGGGCGTCCATCTGCTGCTGGCCTCGCAGCGCCTGGAGGAGGGCCGCCTGCGCGGTCTGGACACCTATCTCTCGTACCGCATCGGTCTGCGCACCTTCTCCGCCGCCGAGTCGCGCACGGCGCTGGGCGTGCCGGACGCGTACCACCTGCCGTCCGTGCCCGGCTCCGGCTACCTGAAGTTCGGGACGGATGAGATGACGCGGTTCAAGGCCGCGTACGTCTCCGGCACGTACCGCGACGGCGCCGCCGCGCTCACCCGCGGCGGCCCGCTGCCGACGGACCGGCGGCCGGTGCTCTTCACCGCGGCTCCCGTGCCGGTGCGCTACCGGGCACCCGACCCCGACTTCCGCTGGACACCGGCCCGTTCCGAGGACGACGCGCTGGCCGACACCGTCCTCGACGTCATCGTCCGGCGGCTGGAGGGCCAGGGCCCGGCCGCCCACCAGGTGTGGCTGCCGCCGCTGACCAAGGCGCCCTCCCTCGACCAGCTGGTGCCCCGGCTGACGGCCACCCCCGAGCGCGGGCTGCACTGCCCCGACCCGGCCGCGAGCGGCGGACTGCGGGTGCCGCTGGGCCTGCTGGACAAGCCCTTCGAGCAGCGCCGCGACGTCCTCGTCCGTGACTTCTCCGGCGCGGCCGGCCACATGCTGATCGTCGGCGGCCCCCGCTCCGGCAAGTCCACGCTGCTGCGGACCCTCGTCGGCGGCTTCGCGCTCACCCACACCCCGCACGAAGTGCAGTTCTACGGGCTCGACTTCGGCGGCGGAGGGCTGGGCGCGGTCGAGGAGCTTCCGCACGTCGGCGGCATCGCCTCCCGCCTCGACCCCGAGAAGGTGCGCCGCACCGTCGCCGAGGTGACGGGCATCCTCAACCGGCGGGAGGAGTTCTTCCGCGACCACAACATCGACTCCATCGCCACGTACCGCCGGCTGCGCGCGGCCGGCCGGCTGCCCGACGAGCCCTGGGGCGACGTCTTCCTCGTCATCGACGGCTGGCAGACGTTCAAGACGGACTACGAGATGCTGGAGCCGTACATAGCGGACATCACCACCCGCGGTCTCGGCCTCGGCGTCCACCTGGTGGTGACGGTCTCCCGCTACATGGAGATGCGTGCCGCGCTCAAGGACCAGTTCCTCAGCCGGCTGGAGCTGCGGCTCGGCGACCCGCTCGACTCGGAGCTCGACCGCAAGGTCGCGGTGAACGTGCCGGTGGGCGTGCCCGGGCGCGGCATCACGGCGGAGAAGCTGCACTTCCTGGCCGGTCTGCCGCGCATCGAAGGCGGTTCGGGCGGCGGGGACGACCTCTCCGACGCGACGGCCTCGTTCGTCAAGACCGTCGGCGACGCCTGGCCGGGCCCGCACGCCCCCCAGGTGCGCATGCTCCCGCGCCTGTTGTCGGTGCGCGAACTCCCCGACGGCCACGCCCACCCCGAGCGCGGCGTCGCCATCGGCCTCGACGAGATGAACCTCGCCCCCGTCTTCGTCAACTTCGACACCGACCCGTTCTTCGCGGTCTACGGCGAGAGCGAGTCCGGCAAGACGGCGCTGCTGCGCCTGCTCATCAAGCAGCTCACCGAGCGCTACACGCCGCAGGAGGCGCTGTTCTGCGTCGGCGACTACCGGCGCAGCCTGCTGGAGTGCGTGCCCGAGCCGTACCTGGTCGGCTACTCCACCACGCAGAACGCCTTCGACCAGTACCTCACCGACATGAACACCCTCATCAGCAGCCGCATCCCGGGCACGGACGTGACCCCGCAGCAGCTGCGCGACCGCAGTTGGTGGAAGGGCCCGCGGGCTTTCATCGTCGTCGACGACTACGACCTCGTCGCCACGTCCTCCGGCAACCCGATGGCCCAGCTGGTGGACAACCTGCCCTACGCCCGCGACGCCGGCGTCAACATCATCCTCGCCCGCAGCAGCGCGGGCGCGGGCCGCTCGGCGTACGAGCAGTTCATCCAGCGCTTCAAGGAGCTGGGCGCGCAGGGTGTGGTGCTGTCGGGCAACCCGAACGAGGGCGAGCTGCTGGGCAATGTGAAGGCACGGCCGCTGCCTGCGGGGCGGGGGTTGTTCGTGTCGCGGAAGGGCGGGACGTCGCTGGTGCAGACGGGGTGGTTGGCGACGGAGTAGCAAAAGGTTGCGCCTGCTCGTGCCGACGGGCGGCATCTGCCTCGATGGGCGTCGTCACAAGCCGGAGCCCGGCTCGTGGCGACGCCCATGCCGGCCGTTGCGCATGTGCAGCACCACGGGTGGAGGCCGAATGCCGGCAGCGGGCGGCGCGCGCGGCCGAAGTCCCGGGAAGTGCTCATCGCGCTCCCTGGCCGCCTGCCAATCGGTCGGCATTTATGGCCGTCAAGAAGGCCGTGCAGCGTTCCCCGAGTCGATCTGAGCACGGTCTCGGGCTCGCCGCTCTCCTATAACCGGAGCCACCGCACCCGCTCCTTCGCCATTGTCGAGGAGCACATCACCGAGTCCGGTGACCGCCGGCCTCAAGTCCTCGCCTGGGGACTGACCGGCCAGGACAATGGGAGGGCACAAGTCACCAGCCTTGACGGCAGGTTGTGTATGTCGCTCGCGTCAGCTGAACGAGCCGCAGTCCGCTCTGCCTGCCAGGGACGATCCGACCTACCTCGTACGGACGGGCTCGTCACACACCAACGCCGTTTTGCCTGAGTTGTCATTCATCCCCCGAGGTCGCCCTGACCTGGCGATGGCCGTTGAGCCTTCCTGCGATTGGCCATGACTTAGGGAAGGGGTTGCCTGGCACCGACATGCCCTCCCAGTTCCACCGCGGCCAGGACCAGTTACGCGCCTGCGCCGAGATTCGCTCTGCCTCGGCACCGGAAGACCAGTCATCGCCGGGAGCCTTCCCGAGGTCGAGGTGGCGATTCGTGAGCAGACAGGCGAATACCTCGTAGTAACTCTTTCCCAAGTAGTAATCGCCGCTCCAATGGGTGAGGAAGAATCTTCCTCGCGGGTCGATCAACGCGATCTGGCCTTCAGATCCACAGGCCACGGGGAAGAGCGGCTGCCCAAGCCATTCGGACAGTTCTGCGATCGCCTCGGCATCGACTTCATCGTAGTCGCGCACATCGAACCAGACTGAATGCCTGCCAGGCGGATCGTCGGTGAACCTGACCCGCAGGAAGGCGAATTCCTTGATGAAATCCACTGCCGCCGGGGACGGCTCCACCTCGTATCCGCAGGATGTCAGGGAAGCAGCAATGTCACCGGTCAGGGCAACAGCTTCACCACCCACAGAACGCCCTGGCATCCATCCCGCGACCAACAGCTGGGTGTAGACCTGGAACTCGGTGATCAGGGTCCGGGGATCGGTCTCACTGTCCCGCACGGAACCAGCTTTGCCAATCCGTTCCCGCTCCTCAACCACTTTATGGCTCCAGCAATTTCCCAAGACACACGGACCGCCGCACCAGGGTCAGCTCACCGGAGCGGCACGTACCACGCGTCGGCTCGCGTAGGCCTCGAGCTCTGCCGTGGCGTCGGCCAGTTCGGCGCCCGATTCCAGAACGGTCTTCGTATCCGCTGTCAGGCGGATGTTGATCCCCTGGTCGCCTTGTCGTCCAGTGGAGATCGAGCAGCCAATGCCCGCGCGCGGCGATTTGCCGACTGCCGCATTGCACAGCTCGATTGAAGTCTCGGCCGAGGCCAGGGGAATCGGGTCCAGAGCCTGCCGGACGCCCTTCAGCAGCAGTACGGCACTGTCGTCGAGCGATCCAGGGGCGAGCGGGAACGCTTCGTCCAGTCGGACCGGGCCGTGACCGCGGAGGCCGATGATGCGGAAGCGGGCCGCACGGGCCGTGAGCAAGCCATGGCGGTGCAGGACGTAGACGGGGACCATGGCCGTCCTGACCAGGTCGGTCAGCTCGTCTTCGGCGGGGAGACGGGCCAGTTGCCAGTGGTGCGAGCGCGGCGCGATGCGCCGGGGTGCCCGGCCTTCGACGAGCGCGGTCAGGCCCGCTTCGGCCGAATCGCCCAGGAGCCACCAGCCGCCGTGGTCGACGGCGAAGAGCCGGCCTTTCTCGTCGAGGAAGAGGAGGGTGTCGGCTTCGGTGCGGCCGAAGGGGAAGAGGCGTTGGCCGATCGCGCGGGCGAAGGAACCCGCTGTGCGCGGGGCGAAGCGGGCGGCTGTCGGATCGATGGCGCAGCCGGTGGCGGCCACGTCCGTCCCGGGGGCGACGGGTGCGATCGTCAGGCCGTGGAACTCGCGCAGGGCGCGTTCGGCGGCAGGGAACAGTTCCCATGCCTGCTCACCGTGGGGGGAAACCGTGCCGACAGCGGTCAGCATGCCGAGCAGGGCGTCGTCCCCGGCGTCCCTGCCCGGCCGCCAACCCGCCGTGCGCAGCGCATCGGTGCCGATGGTGCTCACGAGTCCGCGATCTCCACTCCCAACCGGTTCAGGAGAGCCGTGCAGGCGCGGCACGGAAGCGTGCTCTGCCCGTGCTCGGGGTCACCGGATTCGCGGATCTTGACGGACATCATCATGGAGCGGGCGAAGTGCGGGGCGGCGTCGTCGAGCTTCGTCCAGCGACCGTCGGCCCGGCCCTCGTCCAGGCCCCAGAACTGATCGGAGATCAGAGCGGATTCGGCGCAGTGCCCGAGGAAGGGCTCGCGCAGCTCCGTGGGGAGGTCATCGAAGAATTCGCGTACTGCCGGGTGGAGGTTGGGAGTTCCCTCGCCCGTCAGGTTGGTCATACTGAAGATCTTCCCTTGGACGAGGAGGCTGGCGGCAACGCCGGGAACCAGGTCAGACATAGAAATCCTCCGCATCCTGCAGCAAGTCACCCGAAAGGCGCGAGATAAGCGCTTCGTAGAAACTCTGCCCCATAAAGTAGAAACCCGTGTGATGGATGTAGAAGACGCGCCCGCTCTCATCCATCACGATGACCCCGCCCTCTTCCGTTTCGAATCCCACGGGAAAGAGGGAAGTGCCCAGGTTTCCTGCGAGCTCGGCGATCTCTTCGCCGTCGCTCGTGTAGCCGATCTCGGGATTCAGGCAGAGGGCCAGCTCGGGAGCCCCCGGATAGGACAGTTCAAGGAGTCCGTAGGAGCGCAGGAAGTCATGGACCACGGCGGGTGCCCTCATGGGGTAGCCCTGCCGACGCAGATCCTCTTCCCTCCGCGCGATGGCGTCCTCTGCGTCCTTCTCGACGTTGCGCTCCGGGGACCACCCGTTCTCCCTGAGCCACATCTCGATGTCGTCAGGAGTCTTCCTTGGTCGCATCTCTCCCTCTCCGATCGTCTTCCCGACACCGGCTCAGCGGTGTGCCTTGATACCCAACGCGGGCAACACCCGACTGCACGAACGACATGGGGGCTTGTAGTCACCGTGGGAGAGGCCCACCTCTCCAGGCTTTCGGGCCGGCATATCCCCGATCTGCTGTGTGTACACCGCCGCGCCTTGCATGGCCTCGCGGGCCTGCTCGGGTGTGCGGATGTTCTGGCCCGTCGGGTCGAGTTGATGCAGCCGGTCGGATATCAGGGCGACTTCGGCACATTTGCCGTGGCCTGCACCTGGAAAATCGCCCTCGGCCTTCATGTCGGCGGCAACTTTGTCATACATGCCCTGCAGGGCCGGGTGGGTCTTCGGCTGCCCGATTCCGTCCTTCTTCGTCATGCTCGAGTGAGAAGTAATCACTCCATTGTGCAGCAGACTCCCGGAACACCCGGACTTCAGGCCGTCCTGTCCTGTGTCCGCCTTCGTCACCTTGCCACCGGCCGCGACCTTCTCGGCGTTGGCTTCGGCAATCGCCTTGGTTTCGTCCGCCAAGGCCCTGGTCTCGCTCTTCACCGACCGGAGCTGCTCCTCCTCGCTCAGGTGATCCACCCGCAGCCCGTCGCGGCGGTAGTGCTTCATACCGCCCGCCGTCTGTCCATGCCAGCCCGGCCGGGGATCCAATGGCTCACCCTGTCCGCCCCTGCCCGATGAACCGCCCTGGCCGGAGCCGCCCTGCCCATGGCCGCCGCTCTTGCCCCCGCCGCCTCCGCCGGAGGCATCCGCCGGCTTCTGGTCGGGACGATGGTGCTTGACGCCCTTCATCCCGCCTTCGACGTGCTGGTCGTGCTTCTTCTGGCCCTTGCCCGCCTCGGTCAGGCCCTTGCCGACGTCGTCGAGGTGCTTCGTCAGTTCGCCCTGCGCCTTGTCGAGGGACTTCATCGCCTTCTCGGCGACCCCCTCGATCGCCTTGGCGAGGGCGCCCCGGCCGCGGGTGCGGTTGAAGTGGTGGTGGGTCGTACTGAGGTGCTTGCCGCCCTTTTCGTGCAGATGCCGGGAGTGATCGTGCACCTTGCCCGTGAAGGTGTTGTGCTCGTGCTCGTCGAAGACCAGGTCGCCGCCGCCTCCACCGCCGCCCGCGCTCGCCAGGATCAGGCCGCCGTCGCCGCCCGCGCTGGCTATCTTCAGGTTGTCCTTGCCCGCCTGGAGCGTCTGCTTGAGGTCGATGCCGTCCTGGGCACCGAGGCCGTCGGAGACGACCTGGACGACGAGGTCGGTGGCCATCGAGTCGAGAGCGGCGAAGACCGGTCCCGTGACGATGGAGAGGACTTCCTGGGCGGCGGCCTCCGCGGCTCCCTTGAGGATGCGTTTGACGACGGTGCGGGTGATCGCGACGCCGCCGAGGGCGCCGAGTTCGGAGAGGCCGAGGGTGAGGGGCGCCGCCGCCTGGGCCGCCGCGACCTCCGTGGCCAGCAGGCCGAGTTGGAAGATGGCCGCGCCCTTGGCGCCCGCGACGACGACCGCCGCGGCGTCCAGGCCCCCGGCCAGCAGACGTCCGCCCTCGGCGAGGTTGTGCAGGTGCTTGCCGTTGAGCTTCTTGACGTGCGCCTCGATCGCTTCCGTCATCTCACCGCGGTTGGTGGAGAGGAGACGGTTGAGCGCCACGTTGGAGTCACCGCGGCCGGCGTCCACGTCGTCCGCGAAGCCGCGGAGCGACTTGGCCATGTCGCGGTAGTCGTCCTCGTCGACGTTCGGCCAGTTGACACCGATCAGGTCCAGGACAAAGGCCAGTTTGTCCGGAAGGACGACACCCATCTCTCTCAATCCCCCTGGTGAGCACATGTCAGTGCGACAAGGGCTACGACTCTAGACATGCGGAGGCCGGTTCCCCAATTCCATGACGGGATGTGGGCACTTCGCCAGGAACGAGGCAATGCCACCACTTCATGCGTGGGCGAAATATGCGATATCGGCTTCCCTGTGGGTCTTGTCGGCGAGCAGATCGACTTCTTCTCCCAAGCCACGTATGGAGGTTCGCCGGGACCGGTAGCCTGACGGCGGCGGTTCGTCATCCGTGCCGAAAGGACTCTCCTCAGATGGCCACCAAGGAAGAGACGGAAGCTCTGTACGCCATGGACATTTCCGGCGTCGAGTGGCTCAGCGCTCCTGACAGTCCGACGAAGGAACGGGTCGAGATCGCCTATCTCCCGGGCGGGGCCGTGGCGATGCGCAACTCCGAGGATCCGGATGTGGTGCTGCGGTACACGGCCAGCGAGTGGCATGCGTTCGTGCTCGGTGTGCGGGATGGCGAGTTCGACATCGAGGTCGAGCCGGAGGGCGATTCTCCGGCGGAGTAGGGCGTTGGAGTAGGGCGTTTACGGGCGTACGTAGCGCTTCGGCCCCTGTCTCTGCTCCGCGAGGAGGCAGCGACAGGGGCCGAAGTGTTTGTCGATTACGGCGCGGTGGGCGGCAGAGCGGTGGGCTGCTGCTGTGCGCGTGCCCGTGCTCGCGCCCTCGACCTGCGGCGGAAGATGAGGGCGAGAAGGACGGCACCGGGGACCGCGACGGCGATCGCGCCTCCGATGAACCAGGGCAGGTTGTCGTCCTTGTCCTTCTTGGCCTTGTCCTTGGACTTCTGCGCCTCGGAGGACGGGGCGGGGCCGGGCTTGGCCGCCTTGCCGTCGGATGCCTTGGCGCCTTCCGCCAGCGGACTGACGTCGGGGGCGCCCGGGTTGCCCTTCTTCTCCAGGACGGGGATGCGGGGGCGGATCGTGCCGTAGCCGATGTACTGACTGGGGACGGGGCCGTCGGTGGGCTTGCCGGCGGTGTCCATCAGGACGCGGAGGACCTGGTTGTTGGTCCACTTGGGGTGCAGGGACCAGACGAGGGCTGCGCTGGCGGAGGCGATGGCTGTTGCCTGGCTGGTGCCGCCGCTGCGGCAGTAGCCGGAGCCCTTCCAACAGGGCGTAGGAAGGTTTTCGCCGGGTGCGGCGAGCGCCACCTGGGAACCGTGAGTCGAATACTTGGCCGTCTTGTAATTTGCATCAACGGATGCAATACCCACAACGCCCCGGGTCGCAGCCGGATACGAGACGGCGTTGTCCTTGTCACCATCGTTGCCCGAGCCGGCGAGGAGCAGCTTCCCATGCTTCAAGGCGTAGTTGACAGCATCCTGAAGCGCACCCTTGGCCTTGTCGGACAACAAGTACGACTGCATGCCGAGAGACATGCTAATGATTTGCGCTTTGCTGTCGGCTGCATACCGGATCGCTGCAGCCAACCTGCTTGCAGGGACGTTACGGGCCCCCACCTTCACCGGCAGGATTTCAGCGTCCGGAGCAAGTCCCTTGATGCCTTGCCCCCCTGCACCATCGCCTGCGATGAGCGTCGCCATTGCAGTCCCGTGAGAGTCCGTGTCCTCCCACTCGCTGTGCAGTTCCCCGCTCCGGGTGAAATCTTTCCCCGGCCGAACCCTTCCTTGCAGTTCCGGCTGCGACGAGCGCACCCCGCTGTCAATGACGGCAACGGTGATGCCCTTGCCCGTGGTCACCTGCCACATCTGCTCGGCCTGCATGGTTTCCAGGTACCACTGGCGTTCCCGCATGGTCCCAGCGCTCGCAGGTGCCGCGCCGATGGCGCCACCGGCGAGCAGAGAACAGAGCACGGACGCAGCAGCCGCGGCACGGACGCAAGCGCCTCTGATCTTTGACTTGTTCACGTGTTCTCTGCTCACCATCCGGGTGTCGTTTCTGAGGCCCTACTGAATAACCGGCGGTACGCTGTCGGGCCCGCCGGTGCTCCAGGTCTCCTCATCCTCTGTCAGATATCCTGGGCGGTCATTGCGCCCACGGTTTTTCGCCGCACTGCGCTGCGCGCCCTGAGCCGGGCCCATTGCATTGCCGCCCGCAGCGTTTCCTCCACGCACCAGGCCACTTCCGCCAGGAGTGAATTCACGCCGGTTTCCTCGCGAGCCCGATGGCGCGTCCACCACACCACCAGGCTGCGAAGCAACTCGCCTGGCGGCACCGCCATATCCTCGGACTGGGCTGGACCCCATGCCTCCTGGCGCGCCACCAGGGCCCATCATTCCACGGCCCGTCTGCTGCGATTCGCCGCCAATGACGGTCCCTCGGGGACCGCCCTTCGCAGATACAGGCCCTTGTTGCCCTGGTGATGGCATACCGCCGATGACTCCGGTGTCGGCTCGGGGAACCGGGGGGACCTTCAGATTCCCCTGCCCGCCGATACGCCCGGGGCCACCTGGGCTCCCCGTTTTCCCCATGCTTCCAGGAAGAGTCGGACGCGGCTCCGGACCGCCACGGCCACGATCGCCGGGAGTCTTCCTGGTTGCTCCGGTGTCACGTGAAGTCGACGGCGGCGGCACCGGCGGAACGGAGACCGGTCCGCCATGATGCGAAGGCCCGGGCGACGAAGGGGTGCTGGGCCCTGAAGGATTCGTCGGCGAGGGCGGCTGGGGCACAGTCGTGGTGCTGTCGACTCTCGTACCCGTGTTGTTGTCGTGTGCCGGAGTCGGACTACTGGGAGAGCCGTCATCAGAACCACTGTGCGCCGGTACATGCACCTGGTGCTGGGCCGTACCGGAGTGCGCCGCGCCCGAGCTCTGTCCGCCTGTACTGCTGCCGTCAGCCCTTGGTCCGCCGACACCGGAAGCTCCCAGGGCCCCTGCGCCACCGGAACCTTCCGTCGACGTACCACCCGACGACTCGTAGGGCACGCTCCAGTCTTCGATCCCGGGAGTCGGGGCCACATCCGCCGGCATCGGCCGGAACTGCGGCGCCTCCAACCCCCCGATGTCACTCGCCGCCACCCGGCAGGCCGAAGCCGCCGTCCGCAGCTGAGGAAGGACCTTCTCCTTCAGGTCCTCCATCTCCTTGATGCGCGCCTTCTCCTTGTCCGCGTCCGCGAAGCACATGCCCATGGAGCCCGCCGGGGCTTCCTTGCGCATCGTCTCGGCGGCAGCCTTGATCGCGTCGCCCGCGTGGACCATGTGGTCACCGGTGACTCCCGCCACATGCGCAAGCTTGATGATCTGCTTGGCGAAGGCGTCGCCCCATTCACGGAAGGCGTCGCCGCCTTCGCCGACCCACTTGGTCCGGCCGACATGGGCCTTGAGGTCGTCACCGATGCTCTGGATCTTGTCCTTCGCATCCACCAGCGCATTGCCCTTGGCCGAGACATCGGCCCCATTGGACCCGATGATGCTGGCATACATGCTCTCGACGGACATACCGTCAAAACTCGTGGGCCCGCCCTCTGCTGCCATCTCGCGTTACCCCCGTCTCACTTCTGCCCGACCGTGCCGGTTCCGGACGGCGACGACGGCGGGAACGGACCGTACTTCGGCTTCTCCGCCGGCGGGTGACCGCCCTTCGCCTCTGCGGCCCACTTCTGCTGCTGCTCCCAGTCCTTGGCGGACTGCTTCTGAATGGCGGCCAGGCGGGCGGCGTGTTCGTGGTCGACGCCCTGGTAATCGCGGTCGGCCATGTCCACCGCGATGCCCATCGCCTCCAACTGGTCGCCCAGCATGCGCGAGAGCAGTTCCAACTGGGCGTGCACCTTGTCGTACGCCCTCGACAGATCCTCGCCCTCCTTGAAGCTGCCGTAGGCCGCCTGCGCCACCTTCTGGTCGCCGATGTGCCGGTGCGAGGCGGCGGACGCGTCCAGGTCGTGGAGCAGCTTGTCGACGCGCTTCTTGAAGCCTTGCAGCGAGTCGTCGGAAGCGTCCAGGTCCGATGACGCCATGAGGCACCTCCCCTGAATGCCTGTGCAAAGAAATCAACAAAACAAAGCGTGGGTGCGGGCGCGGCCGGGCCGCGCCCGCACCCACGGGTCGTACCGAGCGCGTGGCTCAGCCGCCGAAACGCCCCGCCTGGCGACGGTCGTTGGCGCCGTAGCCGTCCACGGCCTCGTGCAGCTTCGACGCGATGGTCAGCAGCGTCTGGTGCATGTCCTTGACGTTCGCGTCCCAGCCCTGGTGGCGCGCGTGGAACGCCTCGCGGGTCTCACCGTCCCAGTGGCTGATGACGTCCTTGACGCGGGAGTCGAGGGACTCCAGCTGGGAGTTGATGGCGTCGGCCGAGGACTTCACCTGGTTGGCGGCCTCGGTCACGCCGGCGTACGTGATCTCCATGTGTGCTTCTCCTGAAGGGTCCTACGGCTGAGGGAAGGGGTGACTAGGAGACGTGGAAGGCTCCCAGGGCGCCGGTGACGCCGCCCTCGCCGATGCCCTTGAAGCTGTTGAGGCGGTCGGACTCCTCCTGGGTGAAGCCCTTCTTGCTCGCCTCCATCGCTTCCTTGGTGAAGTTCAGGAGCTGCTTCAGCTTGCGCACGTCCTGGTTCACACGCTCCTGCAGGCCGTTGTAGGCCTGGGCCGCGTCGCCCTTCCAGACGCCCTGCACCGAGTGCACGACGTTGGTGAGGCTGTTGATCTTGGCCTCGAGCGTGTCGTGCATGTGCCCGAGGTCCCTGATCAGGGAATCGAGTTTTTCGTCTTCAAGCTTCAGCTTGCCGCTCATTGTGCACCTACCCCCCATGAATCGGATGCCCCGTGGAAGTCGCGCGTTCCCGCGCGTTCCCTTTGCATCGGATCGAAGTTGTCGGCTGCCACTCTAGCCACTCGCGAGTTTACGTCCAACCTGTATGCGACGGACGCGAGTTCATCCCCGGATGGGACGGTCATTGGTCCGGACAACAACGGGACGACCACGCACAGACCCTATGCCGGGGGTCTGACAACGCCCCGTCGGCGGCGGTGATCCCGCAGCGCGACCGCCGTGCCGGCGATCGCGGCGATCAGCACTCCGGCCGTGATCAGAGCGTACGTGGCGAGGCGTTCGTCCCGCTCCCTGGGGGTTTCGCCCAGTGTCAGCGCGGCCGGTTGCGGGACACCGCGGCCGGCCGAGACGGCCCGGTCGGGGGTCGGACGGTCGATGGGCCCGTCGTCCTCGGTGAGGGCGCGCACCGGGTCGGCGACGCCCCAGCCGACGAAGTCGTCGCGTCCCTTGATGGCTCTTTCCGCGGTCTGTTCGATCTGCGCGACGACCTGGTTCTGTTTCCAGTCGGGGTGTTTGGCACGGAGCAGAGCGGCGATACCGGCGACGTACGGGGCCGAGAAACTCGTGCCGCTGTCGACGCACTGTCCGCCTTTCGGCACGGTCGACACCATTTCGACGCCGGGGGCCGCGACGCCGACGAAATCGCCCGCCTGGGAAAAGGAGGCGCGTTCGTTGTTCCGGTCGGAGGCGGCCACGGCGAGGACGCCCGGATAGGCCGCCGGATAGGTCTTCTTGACCTTTCCGTCGAGCCCGTCGTTGCCCGCGGAGGCGACCACGACGACATCGGCGCGCAGGGCCTCCTCGACGGCGAGCTCCAGGTCCGCCCCGGGCAGCAGCGCCCGGGTGGTGTCCTGGGAGATGTTGATGACCTGGGCGTGCTGCTTGACGGCGTGCCGGATGGCGGCGGCCAGCGTCTTCGTCTTCCCGCTGCCCTTCTCGTCGTTCTGCCGTATCGGGATGATCGTGGCCTCGGGGGCGAGGCCGACGAAGCCGGTGCCCTGGCGCGGACGGGCGGCGATGATCCCGGCGACCTTGGTGCCGTGGCCGACGGGGTCCGTGGTCCCGTCCGTGCGCGCGCCCTTCTCCTCGGGCGCGTTCTTGTCCCTGGGCAGGAGGTCGAGGCCGGCGGACCGGTCGACGGCGCGCGTGAGCTGCGGGTTGTCGATGTCAACCCCGGTGTCGATGACCGCGACCCGGACGCCCTTGCCCTTGGTGTCCTGCCACAGCCGGTCGAAGACGACCCGTTGCAGGGCCCATGGCATGCCCGATATCTGCTGCTTCATCGGGAAGGTGCACTCGCCGTTGCCGTCGAGCGACAGGCCGGAGGCGGCCGCGGCATTCACCGGAACCGAAGCGAGAAGCGTGAGCAGCGCCACGGCCGCCCTGCGTACGGTCATCTGCGGGCCCCTCACGAACTCTGCGGCTGGCTGGCGCTGTTGGCGTCGAGCCGGGGTCCCTTGGGCAGGAACGCGGACCAGTTGTCCGGCACCGGGACGGGCTTGACGTCCTTGTAGCCGAGCCGGATCTGCGCCGTGTTGACCTCGGCGGCCCGTTCCTGCGGGTCCTTGGACCCGTCGTCGTCACCGATGCCCGAGCGGCCCGCGCTGCTGTCGTTGTTGGTCTGCACCGCGTAGCGCAGCCCGGTGTCGGTCACCAGGAAGAGCGAGCCGACGCTGGTCGAGGAGCCGTTGACCTGCCGGTAGAGCAGGCCGCTGCCGGGGGTGACGTACGCGCTGGTGGCGCCGTCCACGATCTGTGCGGGGTAGTTGGTCCCGGCCCAGGTGGTGAGCTGGGTGCCGCCCTTGTCGTCCACGCCGTGCAGCACGTTGCACACCGTGCGGACGCCGGTGGACGCGTCGTTGACCTGGGTGGGGACGAGCTTCGGCCAGCCCTGGTCGTCGTGGAACCACTCCGGGGAGGAGGTGAAGGACTGCGGCCCGACCTCGGCGGCCCGGGCGTTCTGGCCGAGCGCCACCGCGTCGGGGCTGGTGAGCAGCAGCCGGGCCACCAGGTCGGAGACGGGGGCCACCCGGCCGGGCAGGACGACGTACTGCTGCATGCCCTTGCCCGCCACGGCCGTGAGGACGGTGCCGACCTTGTCGAGGCGCGGGTCGAGGCTGGCGACGCCGGCGGGGGCGCCGATCTTCCCGGGGAGCCGGGGGAAGGTGATGGCGCTGCCCTCGTGGAGGGTGCCCAGCCACTCCTTGCTGACCTTCTGCGGCTGGGCGCCCTCGCTGAAGAGCGAGCGGCGCAGCACCTGGTCGCGCGCGGAGGGGGCGACGCCGACGGGCGGACCGATGAGGTGCCGGGTGCCGCCGGGGTCCACGAGGTAGCGCTCGCCGGTGGGTCCCTCGACGTAGAGGGCCTGTCCGTCGTGGAGTTGACGGCTTCCGCCGACCTTGGCGGCCTCGCGGTCGGCGAGCAGGAAGACCGCCTTCTGCACGGTCTTCCCGCCGCTGCCGGGCTGTTCGCACACGGCCCAGTTCTTCTGCTTGCCGGCTTCCTTGTCGTCCGGCAACCGGTCGGGGGCGTAGGGGATGCCCAGCGTGGGTCCGCGCTGGATCCGTCCGCTGTCCAGCTCCGACTCCTCGACCTTGATGACCGAGGACTTCTCGGCCTTCAGGAGGAGCTTCGCGGAGGAGAAGTTGAGGACCGGGTGCAGGCGCTTGGTGCCACCGGTCTTCAGGACGACGTACCGCGTCGTGGACTTGCTGCCGACGATGACGTGCGCCCCCGGCTCCGACCAGCCCGCGGGGGCCTTGGGTTTGAAGATGCCCCAGGCGCCGAACCCGGCCAGCACGAGGGCGCCGACGACCATGCCGGGCAGCACGGCCCGCAGCGGGCGCGGCGCGCCCTCGTCCGTCCCCGCCGCCGTGGGCCGGAGGAACGCGGCGACCATCCGCTTCCGCGCGAAGGTGTAGGCGTTGAGCTCGTCCCGCCGTGTTGCCATGTGCCGAAGTACTCCCCCTGTCGCCGGGCGCCTGGCGTGCCCGGTCACCGGAACCGGCCGCAGGACCGCCGGCGTGACCGGTCGGATCGTGCCCACGGTCCGCGTTGTCAGACCGGCCCCCTACTATGCCTGTTGACCGTCCGGTCCCGCTGTCCGGGTGCGCCATCGGCCGGTGGCGACGTCCCGGGCAGTGCTCTTCCGACGGTCTTTCAGCGGTCTTTCGGTGCTTTTCGGTGGTCTTTCGGTGCTTCGCACCGCTTTACGGACGTGAGGGGGTTGCGGGTATGGCGTCCGCGGCGCGATCGGGGCAGGCCCGGTCGGGACAGGCCGGCGGCCAGGCCACGGCCCTGCGCCGGCAGTCCGGTCCGGGCAACCTGGGCCCGGTGCGGCTGCAGCAGTTGGTGCTGCTGGAGGTCGCCGCGGCGCTGGTGCTCGTCGGGTACGTCGTCGATCCGCTGCTGGCCGCGCCCGCCGGCGGCGTGGCGCTGGTGCTGGCGGTGCTGGCGCTGGCCCGGCGCCGGCAGCGGCCCGTCCCGGAGTGGATCGGCGCAGTGCTCGCGCTGCGCCGCCGTGCCCGTCGCACGGCGATGGCCGTCCCGGCGGACACCGCCCCCTCGCTGGCCCCCGTCGTGGAGTGCGATCCGGCGCTGCGCACCGGGTCGTTCACCGATCGCGAGGGCCGCTCCGTCGGCGTCGTCGGGGACGGCACGTTCGTGACCGCGGTCCTCCAGGTGGAGGCTGTGGACGCCCCGTTGCGCCCGCGGCGGACCGACAAGGCGCTGCCGCTGGGGCTGTTGCGGGACGCGATGGACGTGGCGGACGTCCGGCTGGAGTCCGTGCAGGTGGTGCAGAGCGCCCTGCCCTCGCCCGCCCCGCATCTGCCCGCCCAGGCGCTGGCCGCGCGGAACTACGCACCGCTGCAGGCGCTGACGGGTTCGCCCGCGGTGCGGATGACCTGGATCGCGCTCAAGCTCGACCCCGAGCTGTGCCCGGAGGCCGTGGCGGCCCGGGGCGGCGGAGTGGAGGGCGCGCGGCGCTGTGTGCTGCGGGCGGCGGGGCAGTTGGCGAGCCGGCTGCAGGGCGCCGGGTTCCGGGCGACGCTGCTCTCCGAGGACGGGCTGACGACGGCCCTGTCGACCGCCGCCAGCGTCAACCCCGCGGCGACGGCCCAGGCCGGCCGCAACGGCGCGGGGGCCCGGCGCACCGCCGAGACCTCCCGCACCTGGCGCTGCGACGACCGCTGGCACACCACGTACTGGGTGAGCCGCTGGCCGCAGCTCGGCCAGGGCGCCGCGTCGCTGCCGCAGTTGGCCGCGCTGCTCACCTCGCTGCCCGCGCTGTCGACGACGATGAGCCTGACGCTGGGCCGCGGCCGGGCGCGCGGCGGCACGCAGGCGCCGACGGTCACCGGCCACGTCCGGGTGTGCGGCCGCAGCGCCGACGAGCTGGGCGAGGTCCGGAGGGAGCTGGAGCGGGCCGCCCGCGGGGTGAAGGTCGGACTGGTCCGCCTGGACCACGAGCAGATACCGGGCGTCCTCGCCACGCTGCCGCTGGGAGGGACGCGCTGATGGGCCGCTTCTTGAGCCGTACGAGCAACACGAGCAACACGAACCGCGCGAGAGGCACGAACGGTACGAACGGAACGGCTGCCGCCAGGCCGGGGTTCGGGCTCGTCGGGCCCCGCCGCGAGCGGCACGAGCCGACGCTCGACCAGTTCGAGGACCTGGGGCTGCCCGTGGGCGACGACGGGGTGGTCATCGGCACCGACGCGCAGGGCGCGCCCGCCGTGCTCGGCCTGATGCGGCCCGCCCCCTTCGACGTGGTCCTGGTCGGCGGCGCGTGGACGGCGCAGGTCATCGCGCTGCGCACGGTCGGCACGGGCGGCCGGGTCGCCGTGGAGAGCGGCCGCCAGCAGCTGTGGACCGCGCTCGCGCAGGCGGCCAACACCGGCCAGCAGTCGATCACTCTGCACGACGTCGGCCGGGTGCCTCCGCAAGGGCCGTCCGTGCACAGCCCGGTGCTCGTCGTCCGCGACTGCGGGGTGCGCCCTCCGCTGGGCCGGGTGCGGTCCGCGCCCTGGCAGTCGGTGCTGACCCTGCTCCCCTACCCCGGCCCCACGACCGCGCGGTTGATGGCCCACGCGGACGTGGTCGGCGTCCAGCGGGTGGCCCCCGAGGAGGCCGTGCAGATCGGCCGGACGATGGGGCTGCCGCAGGAGGATGTGGAGGCGCTGTCGTCCCTGCCGGACGGGGTGACGCTGTGGTGCACCCGGGGATCGCGCACATACGTCACGACGGGTCCGACGGATCCGGAGGCGGGGCTGCTGGGGGCGGCGCGTCGGATGGACTGAGGGCCGCACGGCCGGAGCCCCGGTCCGGATCGAGCGGGCCTGCCGCAGTGCTACGGATGACGATTAGTCTTGATGACCGTACGCATGGAGAACCCGACGCCGGGGGCCCGCAGCGTGACGCATGGGGAATCCGGGCGGCGGGACCACGGGAACGGTCCGTGCCGGCAGGCGGTTCCGCCAGGCGCCGGACCACACCAGCAGGAGGCATTGTGAGCAGCGATCGGGACGAGATCCGCGCGGCCGGGACCACAGCCGGCGAGAACCGGTCCGACGCCGACCACGAGCAGGACCAGGAGCAGGAACACACCGGCGAGTTCACCATCGACTACACGCCGCCCGCCTGGTACGTCCAGACGACGCCGTCCGCCGCGACGGCTCCGCCCCCCGCCGCCGTGCCCCCGGCCCCGCCCGAGACTCCGGCCCATCAGGCCGCCCCCGCCGCCCCGGTGGCTCCGGACGGAGCGGACTCCTCCGAGGAGGAGTCGGCGCCCGCCGAGGAGAGGACGCCCGCCACGATGCGGTTCTCCGCGTCCGCGCTGCGGGACGAGATCGCGGCTCGCGCACCGGAGGCCGGCGAAAGCGACAAGTCGCCTGAAACGGCCGGGGATCCGGAGGCGGAGCTCCCCGAGGGCGAGCAGGACGGCGGCAGCCTGCGCAGCGAGGGGACGATGCGGTTCTCCCCGGCGTCCCTGCGGAACCGTACGGGTCCGGTGGACGCGGCGGACGGTGCCGGCGCGCCCTCGGAGACGCCGGACGCGCCCGACGCACCCAGCACCTCCACGGAGTCCTGGACTCCGCCGTCGGTCCCGCCGGCGTCGCTGCCGCCCCTGCCGCCCAACTTCCCGCCGGCGACGCCCCCGGAGGGCGGCTCCTCCGCCGCGCCGTGGCAGCCGGGCGGCAACTCCGCCGCGGCGCCGGGCGGTTACGGCACCCCGCCGGCGGGGCAGGGCGCTCCCGCCCTCCCGGCCGCGGCGTCGCCCGCGCTCCCGGCGTACGGGGCGGGGCCCGCCGCGCCCGCGCCGCAGCCGCCCGCCGCGCAGGGCGACTTCGCGCTGCCCCCCGCCGCGCAGCCCGCTCCCCCGGCGCTCCCGCCCGCCGCTCCCGTTCCCCCGCAGGGGGGCTACGGCCTTCCGTCGCCCGCCGGGGACGGCGCGCCCACCCCCGTACCGCCGGGGGCGCACGCCCCTGGTACCTATGGGACGCCCGGCGCCGCACAGCCCTCGGCCGGCGTGCCGAACACCCCTGCCCCGCAGGGCGGTTACGGCGTCCCCGCACCGTCCCCGGCCGAGAGCGGCACCGGCGCGCCCCGGAGCGGATACGGCTTCCCCCGCCCCGCCGGGGACGTCGCAGGTGCACCGGGCGGGCAGCCCGCGCCGGACTCCGCCGCGCCGCAGAGCGGGTACGGGTTCCCGCGCCCCGTCGGGGACGGCGCATCGGCGCAGCCGCCCGCGCTCCCCGGTGCGTACGCGCCGCAGCAGGGGCCGGGCGCCCTGCCCCCGGCCGAGATGCCCGCCGCCGAGGCGCCGCCCGCCGCCCCCGTGGACCCGCGGACCGGCGGCTGGCCGACCGTGACGCCCGAGCAGCGGCAGCGTTCCGTGCACGGGGCGCCGCTGGGGTACACCGCCGCCGTGGAGCTGTCCTCGGAGCGGCTGCTGAAGAGCAAGCCCAAGGCGCGGAAGCAGAGTTCGGGCCGGTTCAAGTTCGGCGGCAAGAAGGAGGAGGCGGAGCGGCAGCGCAAGCTGGAGACGATCCGTACGCCCGTCCTGTCCTGCTACCGCATCGCGGTCATCAGCCTCAAGGGCGGCGTCGGCAAGACCACGACCACCACCGCCCTCGGCGCGACGCTCGCCACCGAGCGGCAGGACAAGATCCTCGCGATCGACGCCAACCCGGACGCGGGCACGCTCGGCCGCCGGGTGCGGCGCGAGACGGGCGCGACCATCCGTGACCTGGTGCAGGCCATCCCGGGCCTCAACAGCTACATGGACATCCGCCGTTACACCTCGCAGGCGCCGTCCGGGCTGGAGATCATCGCCAACGACGTGGACCCGGCGGTCTCGACCACGTTCAACGACGAGGACTACCGGCGGGCCATAGACGTCCTGGGACGCCAGTACCCGATCATCCTGACGGACTCGGGAACGGGTCTGCTGTACAGCGCGATGCGCGGGGTCCTGGACCTCGCGGACCAGCTGATCATCGTCTCCACCCCGTCGGTGGACGGCGCGAGCAGCGCGAGCACCACGCTGGACTGGCTGTCGGCGCACGGATACGCCGAGTTGGTGGGGCGCAGCCTCACGGTCATCTCCGGAGTGCGGGAGACCGGCAAGATGATCAAGGTGGAGGACATCGTCTCCCACTTCGAGACCCGGTGCCGGGGCGTGGTCGTCGTGCCGTTCGACGAGCACCTCGCCGCGGGGGCCGAGCTGGACCTGGAGATGATGCGGCCGAAGACGCGGGAGGCGTACTTCGGGCTGGCGGCGATGGTGGCGGAGGACTTCGTCCGGGCCCAGCAGCAGCAGGGGCTGTGGGGGGCGGGCGGGGGGCCGGCGGCGGTGCCGGCGCCTCAGCCGGGGCCCGGGGCTGTGCCGGGCTATGGGCAGCCGCCGGCCGCTCAGCCGCTGCCCCCGCAGCCCGGGGCGGCTCAGCCGCTGCCGGGTCAGCAGCCGCCGTCGGCGGGGGGCTACAACCCGTACGGGGCGTGGCAGCAGCCGCAGTGACCGCGCGGGGCGGGGGTGTTGAGCCCCTGCCCCGCCCTTTCACCGTTTCTTCCGGGGAGACCCCGGACCCCCCATTCGCCCTTCGGGCGAAGTCCTCAGGCGCCGGACAGGCTGAATTTCAGCGCGCTTCGCGCGCCGAAACCAGCTCCCGCGCCCGCTTCACGTCGTCCGCCATCCGCTCCAGCAGCGCCTCGATGGAGTCGAACTTCTCCATGCCGCGCAGATAGGCCAGGAAGTCGACCGCGGCGTGCAGACCGTACAGGTCGAGGTCCACGCGGTCGATCGCGTACGCCTCCACCGTGCGCTCGGTGGCGTCGAACTGCACGTTCGTGCCGACCGAGATCGCGGCGGGCATGGACTCGCCGCCGACGACCAGCCACCCGGCGTAGACCCCGTCCGCGGGGATCGCCGTGTGCGGCAGGGTCTCCAGGTTGGCCGTCGGGAAGCCCAGTTCGCGGCCGCGCTGGGCGCCGCGGACCACGATGCCCTCGACGCGGTGCGGGTGGCCGAGGACCTTCAGGGCGCCCTCGACGTCGCCCTCGGCGACGAGGCGGCGGGTGAGGGTGGAGGAGAAGGGGAGCGCGTCCCCGTCCTCGCCGGCCCCGGACAGCTCCAGGCCGACGACCTCGACGCCGTAGTCGTATGTGCCGCCGAGCTTCTCCAGCAGGGCCACGTCGCCCGCGGCCCGGTGCCCGAAGCGGAAGTTGGGGCCCTCCACGACCAGCTTGGCGTGGAGCTTGTCGACGAGCACCTTGACCACGAAGTCGGCCGCGGGGAGCTTGGAGAACTCCGCCGTGAAGGGCAGCACCAGCACCGCGTCGACGCCCAGCTCCGCGAGGAGCTCGGCGCGCCGGTGGTGCGGGGCCAGCAGCGGCGGGTGGCTGCCCGGCCGCACGACCTCCATGGGGTGCGGGTCGAAGGTCACCACGACCGACGGCACACCCAGCTCGCGCGCCCGCTCCACCGCACGGCCGATGATCACTTGGTGCCCGCGGTGGACACCGTCGTACGAGCCGATGGTGACGACGCTGCGCCCCCAGTCCTGGGGGATGTCCTCCAAGCCACGCCAGCGCTGCACTGTGCCCGCTCCTCGCCCGAACCCGAACTCTTGTCTGTCGATTACGCAGGTCTAAGAGTGCCATGCCGGTTGGCGGCGGTCCGCATCGGCCGGGGTTCGGGGGCTCGTTCCCGGACCGCCCGCGCCCTCCCCCGCGCCCCCGGCGGTCAGCCGGACCCGTGCGCCGGGTCCGACGACCGGCGCCCACTCGGCGGGGGCGGTCACCAGCCACCTGCGCAGACGGGGGCGGAAGGCCGGGACCTCACGGACGAGCTGGACGAGCCGGCGGTCGAAGTGGGCCGCCCCCTCGGTGGTGCGGGTCATCAGCAGGCCGGTCCGGAGCACCAGTTCCCGGGTGCGGATGTCGGCCCGCTCGGTCACGCCCTCGGCCAGGGCGCGGAGCAGGGCGTCGGCGACGGTGAGGTCCTGCTCGTCCGTCTCCTGTTCCTCCCGCTCCAGCAGCACCTCCAGCAGCTCGCGCCGCAGGGCGCGGGAGACCGGGGTGCCGGGCCCGGCGAGCACCGGGGCGAGAGCCCTCCGGACCTGCGCGGGACGGGTGCGCAGCATATGGCTGACGAGCGGGAAGAGGACGGCGCGGGCGGCGGAGCCCTCCTCCAGCCGCCGGTCGATGAAGGCCGCGACGTGCGGGGCGCTGTCGGGCCGGTGCTCGACGTGCTCCCGGACGAGCGAGGCCGCCCGGCGGGCGAGCGCCGGGTTGGTGATCTGGGCGAGGGCGCGCAGGACCGGCCCCGGGGCGTCGCCGGGCTGGAAGAGCCGGGCCCGGAAGGCGGCGAGGACGGGCTCGGGATGGGTGCCGAGGGCGGCGGCCAGCGCGCTGGCCGGCACGTTCGGATCCCCGGCGGTGAAGCGCGCGATGGCCTCGGCCAGGTGCTTGGCCCGGGTCTGCCGGTCGCGGACGAGCACGGCGAGGGCCGTGCCGTGCAGGGCGCCCTCGGCGGGGCGGGCGAGCAGGGCGAGCGCGGAGTAGCGCAGCAGCTCGCGGTCGGCGTCGGAGGTGACGTGGGAGACGGCCTTGAGCCCGTATGCCGCGGCGGCCACGTGCAGTTCGACGCGGTCGTCGTGCGCCCAGCGGTCCACCGCCCGGCAGACCGCGGAGGGCTCGTCCTCGGCGAGGGCGGCCAGCAGCTCGTCGGCGCGCGGGTGCGCGGCGCCGACCAGGGCGTCGGTGAGGTCGTCCACGGCGCGCCGGCGGTGGGTGTGGAGCAGCGCCTGCGCGGCGGTGGCGACGGTGGGCGCGGCGAACTCGCCGTCGGCGCCGGGGGCGGTGAGCAGCGGGCGGTCGTCGGCGAACCAGCGGCAGACGAGGGGCTGGGCGGTGCAGGGGTTGTCGCCGAGGAGGGCCGCCGCGGCGGGCAGGAAGCGGTCCGTCGGGACCGGCTGGGGCGCCGTGCCGGCCGCGCCGGGCGGCGGTCCGTCGGCGGGGACGAGCAGCCGCAGCAGGTCGAGGCGGTCGGCCAGGCCGAGCGGCAGCTGGAGCCAGAAGGCGGGGCCGAAGCGGGTGAGGCCGCCGAGGGCGGCGGTGGCGCCGCTGTCGAAGCCGCCGGCGGAGCGCGCGCAGGCGGTGACGCGCTCGGCCAGCAGCCGGAGGACGGCGAGGTAGGGGGTGGCGTCGGGGACCCGGAGCAGTGCCTCGCGCAGCAGGTGGGCGGCCCACCAGGTGGGATCGGGGAGCGGGCCGGGAGCGCCCCCGGGGACCGAGAGCGTCTCCACGGCGTGCACCAGGGCGGTCAGCCGGCGGGAGAGCTCGGTGGGGCCCGAGCGGCGGCCGAGCAGCAGGAGGGCCTGGAGGACGGGGCCGACCCGGTGCCGCGGGACGGGCAGCGGAGTGGGCTGCTGCCCCTCCCGGCCCGCGCCGCGTTTGCCCCGGCGCCTGGGGGGCGTGCGGGAGCCCGGCGGGGGCGGGACGTGTCCCTCGGGCACGGGGGCGGGCTCGCCGCCGCGCCGGGAGGGCAGCCGGACGACGGCCTCGGCGGGCGGGCCCTCCGGCTCGTACCAGCGGTGGACCAGGGCGTGCAGGGCGGCGTCGAGGTCGAGATGGGTGCCGTGCAGCCAGTCGGCGAACTCCTCGTGGGCGAAGCGGTAGCCGCTGCCGGCCGGGACGAGCAGCCCCTCGGTGAGGACGGCGGAGGCCCAGCCGGTGCGCCAGGGGAAGAGCTGCTCGAACGTCTCCCGCTCCAGCTCGCCCTGGCCGGGACCCAGGCACTGCCGGGCCGCCTCGTGGACCTGCCCGGCGACCTTGGCGGCCAGCCGCCGGACGGCGGTGCCGCGCAGCGGGGGCCGGCGGGAGGCGGCGAGCCGGACCGCGATCCGCAGGCAGACCAGGTCGAGGTGGGCGGCGAAGACGTCCCAGCGGTCGGGGGCGTCCTCCCCGGTCGCGCCCACCGCGCCGTCGGGGAGGGCCGCGCGGACCTCGGCGAGCAGCCGCAGCGCCAGCGGGTGGCCGGCGTCGGCGGACGCGAGGGCGTCGGCGGGGATGCCGTAGGAGGCGCGGATCTCCCCCGCGAGGTCGGGGCCGGGGCCGATGAGCCGGAGGCAGGGCGGGAGGGCGGCCGGGGGCACGGCGGTGATCGCGGGGCCGCCGGTGCCCAGGACGGTGACCGGCGAGCGCAGGGCCCCGGGCGGGAAGAGGGCGCCGGCCGTCTCCCAGTGCTCCGGGCGGCAGGCGACGACCATCCGGGTGCCGGTCCGCTCCAGCCAGCGCGCGGACGCCTCGGTCCAGGCGGGCAGCGCGTGGGCGAGCAGCGGCGGCATCTCCTCAGGCCCGTCGAGGAGGACCAGCAGGGGCCGGCCCACCCGGTGGCCGAGCTCCGCGACGGCCTCGGGGGTGGCGGTGGAGGTGTCGCCGACGGTGCTGCCGGGGCCGGCCGAGGCGGTGACGATGCGGCCCGCGGCCTTCAGCGCCCGCTCGACGGCATCGCGCACGCTCTCGTCGTCGGCCCGCAGGTCGGCGCCGCGCAGCCAGAGCGTGGGGGCGGGCTCGGCGCCGCGCGAGCGCCGGGCGGCGAGCGCGCCGAGCTCGGTCGTCCGGCCCGTGCCGGGCTCGCCGACCAGGCCGAGGACATAGGGCGGCACGGCGGGGGCGCTCTCCCCCGCGCGGGTCAGCACCCGCCCGTCCGGCTCCTCGGACCCGCTCAGGAAGTGGGCGAACTCCCTTACCAGCTCGGGGCGTTCGACGGGCTCGCGCCAGGTCCGGGGGGTGACCACGGAACCGAGCGAGGTGCCGGTGAGCTGGAGCGCGCCCGCGAGGTTGAGGTCGCGGCCCCAGGCGGGGACGGTCGCCGCGTTCCGCTCCAGGATCCCGGCGAGCGGGCCGCCCGGGTCGGCGGCGGCGGTGACCCGCAGCGGGATCGCGAAGCCGCCGGCCCGGCGCTCGGAGTGCAGCGCGGTACCGAGGACGGCGACCACCGCTCCCGTCCGCGCGTCCAGGACGGGCCCGCCGGTGGCCTCCTCGCCCAGCCGCAGCGGGGTCCGCTCCGGAAGGGAGAGCTCCAGGGCGGTGCCCAGCAGGTGGAAGCGGTCGGTGGCGGTGTAGGTCACCAGGGGGGCGCCCACGACGCGGGCGTCGTGCCAGCGGCCGGCGCGCAGCCGGACCGCGGTGCCGTCCGCGACCTCGGGGGCCGCGGCCACGGCCAGCGGCGGGACGCCCAGCCCCTCGGTGCGCACGATCGCCAGGTCGTACTCGGGCAGCGAGGTGACCGCGTCGGCCCCGACGATCACGGTGCGGTCCCCGGCGGCGTGCAGGACCAGGCAGGCCAGGCCGTCCACCGCCTCGTGGCTGGTGATCAGGGTGGAGCGGTCGTCGACCGCGAAGCCCGTCCCGCGCCGCCGCCCCGCCAGGTCCCTGATGCGCACCAAGGACTCGTCAGCATCGGCCCGCCGACCGCTCATCCGCCGAACCTCCCCGCCGTACGCCCGTCACACAGTGCTGTAGGACGCGGTGTCCCCCGGGAGACGCAGGATGGCGGCAGCCAAACGCCCGTACGTTCCGACGGTAGGCAGCGGTTGATCGGCGGGACAGATCGCGGGCCGAACGCGCCCCCTTCCACCCCCGTGGTTCACTCCGAGCGCCTGCCCGTTGGGGTGAATCCGACGTATCAGATGGATAGAGAAGGGGAGGGGGGTCGTGGGGCGGGGAGCGCGGTCACGCGCCCCGCCCCACGGTGCTCCGGTCCGCGGGTCAGCCGAAGACGGCGAGGCTCTTGGCCCGCCCGCCCTGGTTCTCGACCAGGGCCAGGAAGCGGCCGTCCGGCCCGAAGACGGCGATAGGCCCGGTGCCCTCGAAGAGCGGCACCCGCACCCGCACGCCGTTGCCCAGCAGCTTGGCCTGCTCCGCGGTCACGTCCCAGCGCCGGAACGCGGCCGCCGCGGCCTCGGCCACGGGCATCACGGTCAGCTCCTCCTGGAGCCGGTCGAGCGTGCGCGCGTCGGAGATCCGGTAGGGACCGACGCGGGTGCGCCGCAGCGCCGTGAGGTGACCGCCGACGCCGGTGTCCGCGCCCAGGTCGCGGGCGAGCGCGCGGACGTAGGTACCGGACGAGCAGACGACGGAGACCAGGATGTCCTGCACCGGCGTGCCGTCCTCGGCCTCGGCCGGGTGGACGGCGTGCACGGTGAAGGAGGAGACCGTCACCGGGCGGGCCGGGATCTCGAAGTCCTCGCCCTCCCGCGCCCGCTTGTAGGAGCGCTTGCCATCGATCTTGATGGCGCTGACCTTGGAGGGGACCTGCATGATGTCCCCAGTCATCTTGGCGACACCGGCGTCGATCGCCTCGCGGGTGACCCCGGAGGCATCGGCGGACGAGGTGATCTCGCCCTCGGCGTCGTCCGTCACGGTGTTCTGGCCGAGACGGATCGTGGCCACGTACTCCTTCTCGGTCAGCGCGAGGTGACCGAGGAGCTTGGTGGCCCGCTCGACGCCGAGGACGAGCACACCGGTCGCCATCGGGTCGAGCGTCCCCGCGTGGCCGACGCGGCGGGTCTTCGCGATCCCGCGCATCTTGGCGACCACGTCGTGCGAGGTGAAGCCGGCCGGCTTGTCGACGATGACCAGGCCGTCCGGGGTGCTGGGCGTGCGGTTCATCAGGCGGTCGTGTCCTCGTCGCCCGGCTTGCGGTACGGGTCCGCCTCGCCGGCGTAGCCCTTGCCCGAGGACGCCTCGCGCACCTGGGCGTCCGAGGCGCGGGCGCGGTCGAGCAGGTCCTCGATGGTCCGGGCGTTCTCCGGCAGGGCGTCGGCCACGAAGGCCAGGGTCGGCGTGAACTTGGTGCCGGCCGCCTTCCCGACCGCCGAGCGCAGCATTCCCTTGGCGCTCTCCAGCCCGGCGGCCGCGCTGGCCCGGTCCTCGTCGTCGCCGTAGACCGTGTAGAAGACCGTCGCCTCCCGCAGGTCGCCGGTGACCCGGGTGTCCGTGATGGTCACGTGCGTACCGAGACGCGGGTCCTTGATTCCGCGCTGCAGCTTCTGGGCGACCACCTCCCGGATGAGGTCCGCCAGCTTCTTCGCCCGAGCGTTGTCGGCCACTGGTCCTTCTCCTTCTTGGTGTTTCAGTCGTCGTGCTCGCCGTGGAACCGCCGCCGCGCGGACAGCAGATCCACTTCAGGACGTGCGGCGACCCAGCGCTCGCAGCGGTCCAGTAGGTCCGTGAGGTGCCCCATGTCGCCGGAGACCGCCGCGAGGCCGATGACGGCCCTGCGGTGGAGGTCCTGGTCGCCGACCTCCGCCACGCTCACCGCGTACTTGCGGTGCAGCTCGGCGACGATCGGGCGGACGACGGAGCGCTTCTCCTTCAGCGACCGTACGTCGCCGAGGAGGAGGTCGAAGGACAGAGTCCCTACGTACATATGGTGCGGGTCTTCATGCCACCCGTGGGGCCATCGGTTGTCCGTGATGTGTACGGCTCATTCGAAACCGTACACGCAACGGCCGGGGCCGATCGACGGGATTTCCCCGCCGACCGGCCCCGGTGCGGTCAGTGCGATCAGCCGCGCGGCTTCTCGCGCATCTCGTACGTCGCGATGACGTCGTCGACCTTGATGTCGTTGAAGTTTCCGAGGTTGATACCGCCCTCGAAGCCCTCGCGGATCTCGGTGACGTCGTCCTTGAAGCGACGCAGACCGACGATGTTGAGCTCCTCGGCCACGACCTTGCCGTCGCGGATGAGGCGCGCCTTGGTGTTGCGCTTGACCTCGCCGGAGCGGATGAGAACACCCGCGATGTTGCCCAGCTTGGACGAGCGGAAGATCTCGCGGATCTCCGCCGTACCGAGCTCGACCTCTTCGTACTCCGGCTTCAGCATGCCCTTGAGGGCCGCCTCGATCTCCTCGATCGCCTGGTAGATGACCGAGTAGTACCGGACGTCGACGCCCTCGCGCTCGGCCATCTGCGTGGCACGGCCCTCGGCGCGGACGTTGAAGCCGATGACGATCGCGTCGGAGCCGGACGCCAGGTTGATGTCGGACTCGGTGACCGCACCCACGCCGCGGTGCAGCACGCGGATGTCGACCTCCTCGCCCACATCGAGCTGGAGCAGCGAGGACTCGAGAGCCTCGACCGAACCGGACGCGTCGCCCTTGATGATGAGGTTGAGCTGCTGGATCTCGCCGGCCTTGAGCACCTTGTCGAGGTCCTCGAGGGACACCCGGCGGGTGCGCTTGGCGAAGGCGGCGTTGCGCTCGCGCGCAGCGCGCTTCTCGGCGATCTGGCGGGCCGTGCGGTCCTCGTCGACGACGAGGAAGTTGTCGCCGGCGCCCGGGACGTTGGTCAGACCGAGGACGAGGACCGGGGTCGAGGGACCCGCCTCCTCCACGTTCTGGCCCTTGTCGTCGAGCATGGCCCGCACGCGGCCGTACGCGTCACCGGCGACCATCGTGTCGCCGACGCGGAGGGTACCGCGCTGGACGAGGACGGTGGCCACGGCGCCGCGGCCGCGGTCGAGGTGGGCCTCGATCGCGATGCCCTGCGCGTCCTGCTCCGCGTTGGCGCGCAGGTCGAGCGCGGCGTCGGCGGTGAGGACGACGGCCTCGAGCAGCTTGTCGATGTTCTCGCCCTGCTTGGCGGAGATGTCGACGAACATCGTGTCGCCGCCGTACTCCTCTGCCACCAGGCCGAACTCGGTCAGCTGACCGCGGACCTTGGTCGGGTCGGCGCCCTCGACGTCGATCTTGTTGACCGCGACCACGATCGGCACGTCGGCCGCCTTGGCGTGGTTCAGGGCCTCGATCGTCTGCGGCATGACACCGTCGTTGGCCGCCACCACGAGGATCGCGATGTCGGTCGACTTGGCACCACGGGCACGCATGGCGGTGAACGCCTCGTGACCCGGGGTGTCGATGAAGGTGATCTTGCGCTCTTCGTCGTTGACCTCGGTCGCGACCTGGTAGGCACCGATGTGCTGGGTGATGCCACCGGCCTCGCCCGCGACCACGTTGGTCTTGCGGATCGCGTCGAGGAGTCGCGTCTTGCCGTGGTCGACGTGACCCATGACGGTCACGACCGGCGGACGCGCGACGAGCATCTCCTCGCCGCCCTCGTTCTCGCCGAACTCGATGTCGAAGGACTCGAGCAGCTCGCGGTCCTCCTCCTCGGGGCTGACGATCTGAACCGTGTAGTTCATCTCGTCGCCGAGGAGCGTCAGCGTCTCGTCGGAGACCGACTGCGTGGCCGTGACCATCTCGCCGAGGTTCATCATCACGGCGACGAGCGACGCCGGGTTGGCGCCGATCTTCTCCGCGAAGTCGGTGAGGGAGGCACCGCGCGACAGGCGAATGGTGTCGCCGTTGCCGCGGGGCAGCATCACGCCGCCCACGGACGGGGCCTGCATGGCCTCGTACTCCTGGCGACGCTGGCGCTTGGACTTGCGGCCACGACGGGCCGGACCGCCGGGGCGGCCGAAGGCGCCCTGCGTGCCGCCACGGGCACCCGGGCCACCGGGACGACCGCCGAAGCCGCCGGGACGACCGCCGCCGAAGCCGCCGCCGCCACCGGGGCCACCGCCACCGGGACGACCGGCGAAGCCGCCGCCGCCACCGGGACGACCGCCGCCGCCGGGACCGGCCGGACGACCGGCGAAGCCCGGACGACCGGCACCGCCGCCGGGACGGCCGGCGCCGCCGGGACCGCGACCGCCGCCGCCGGGGCCCGGACGCGGGCCGGCAGCGGGACGCTGCGGCATCATGCCCGGGTTCGGACGGTTACCGGCCGGGGCGCCGGGACGCGGGGCGCCACCGGGAGCCTGCGGACGGGGCATGCCACCGGGCGTCGGGCGCGGGCCCTGGCCCTGCGGGCGCGGGGCACCGCCGGGACCGCCCTGCGGACGCGGCGCACCGGGGCCGCCGGCACCCGGACGCGGGGCGCCACCCGGACGGGGGGCCTGCGGACGGGCCATGCCGGTGGAGCCACCGGAGGTGAAGGGGTTGTTGCCCGGACGGGGACCGGCCGGACGGCCACCGGGACGCGGGGCGCCCTGGCCGCCGGGGCGCGGGGCGCGCTCGGGACGGCCGCCGTCACGCTGCTGGCCGGCCGGACCCGGACGGGGACCGGACGGGCGCGGGCCGGGGGTCGCGGCGGGGCGCTGCGCCGGCTGGCTCGGGGCCGGGGCGGAGAACTCCGCCGCGGGCACCGGGGCGACCGGGCTGGGCTTGGCCGGAGCCGGGGCGGCCGGACCGGGCTTGGGGCCGGGGCGCGGGCCCGGAGTGGGCGCGGCACCGGCGGGCTTGGGGGTGGGGGCCGCGGCCGGCTTGGGGGCCGGTGCGGCGGGCCGGGGGGCGCCCGGAGTGGGCGCGCCCGGCTTCGCGGGGGCCGCCTTGCGCGGCGCCGCGGGCTTGGCAGCGGACTTGCCGGCGTTGCCGCCGGGCCCCTGCAGCGCGTCAGTCAACTTGCGGACGACCGGCGCCTCGATCGTCGAGGACGCCGAACGGACGAATTCACCAAGTTCTTGGAGCTTGGCCATGACGACCTTGCTCTCCACTCCGAACTCCTTGGCGAGTTCGTATACCCGGACCTTAGCCACTTCGCTCCTTCTAGGTCCGGGTTGTCAACCGGACCGTCGCTACTTCATGGGCGTACTCATCGCGTACTCATCGAGTGCTCATCGCAATCTCGACCTACTTCCAACTCGCGAGGTACCTGACCGCACGGATACCCGTGCCTGGGACATCCCCGCTGACGCGGGGTCTAACTCTTCACTGCTCGATCCGCCCGGCCTCCGCGGCGCCTTCGACATACCGTCGCAGCTCCGCCGTGTCGAGCGGCCCTTGGACCTTGAAGGCCCGGGGGAACGCCCGGCGGCGGACCGCCAGGTCGAGACAGACCAGTGTGGGGTGCACAGAGGCACCCCGGCCGGGCAGCGTACCGCGAGGATCGGGGGCGCAGGCGCCCTCGATCATCACGATCCGCAACAGATCGCCCTTGGCCGCTCGCTCCCGGCACCCCACACAGGTGCGTTCAGGGCATGCGCGGGCATGCGTCCGGCCAGACACTGATTAAGTCTACCTCCCCGGACCGACCGCACCCCTTTGGGGGACAGATCGGCCACATCTCTTTCCTTCACCACGCCGGGAGCGACCGGAGGCACGGAACTGCGCAGCCTCTCGGCTTCGCTCCCGTGCGCCCCCGGCCGCTCCCGCGCGCCGCTGTTCTACTCCGGCTTGTCCTGCTGCTCGGTGTCCGGACGGATGTCGATCCGCCAGCCGGTGAGCCGCGCGGCGAGCCGGGCGTTCTGCCCCTCCTTGCCGATGGCGAGGGAGAGCTGGTAGTCGGGCACGGTCACCCGGGCGGAGCGGGCGGCGAGGTCCACGACCTCGACCTTGCTCACCCGCGCGGGGGACAGCGCGTGCGCCACCAGCTCGGCGGGGTCGTCCGACCAGTCGACGATGTCGATCTTCTCGCCGTTGAGCTCGGCCATCACATTGCGCACCCGGCCGCCCATCGGGCCGATGCAGGCGCCCTTGGCGTTCAGGCCGGAACGGGTCGAGCGGACGGCGATCTTGGTGCGGTGACCGGCCTCGCGGGCGATGGCGGCGATCTCCACCGAACCGTCGGCGATCTCCGGAACCTCCAGGGCGAAGAGCTTCTTCACCAGGTTCGGGTGGGTGCGGGACAGGGTCACGGACGGACCGCGCACGCCCTTGGCGACCCGGACGACATACGTCCGCAGGCGCGTGCCGTGGGTGTACTCCTCGCCGGGCACCTGCTCCTGCACCGGCAGGATGGCCTCCAGCTTGCCGATGTCCACCAGGACGTTCTTGGGGTCCTTGCCCTGCTGGACGACGCCCGCGACGACGTCACCCTCGCGGCCGGCGAACTCACCGAAAGTGATCTCGTCCTCGGCGTCGCGCAGACGCTGGAGGATGACCTGCTTCGCGGTGGTCGCGGCGATCCGGCCGAAGCCGGAGGGGGTGTCGTCGAACTCCTTGGGCTCCTCGCCCTCGGCGAGGTCCTGCGGATCCTCCTTGGCCCACACCGTCACATGACCGGACTGCCGGTCGAGCACCACGCGGGCGCGGCGGCGGCTTCCCTCGGTGCGGTGGTAGGCGATGAGGAGGGCCGACTCGATCGCTTCGACCAACAGGTCGAAGGAGATCTCCTTCTCTCGCACCAGACCCCGCAGGGCACTCATGTCGATGTCCACGGCTACGCCTCCTCTTGGCTCTCGTCGGTCCCGGCTGCGGCCTTGTCGGCCCCCGGGCGGTTGAACTCGATCTCCACTCGGGCCTTCGCGATGTCCGCGAACGCCAGACGGCGCCCGGTGGGCTTGCGGCCCTTGACGCCGGGGACCTCCAGGTCGAGGCCCTCGTCGTCCACGGCCACGATGCGCGCGACCAGTTCACCGCCCTCGGTGAGCTGGGCCTTGATCAGACGACCGGTGGCCCGCACATAGTGGCGGTGCTGCGTCAGGGGACGGTCGGCGCCGGGCGAGGTGACCTCCAGGACGTAGGGGGCACCGCCCATCACGTCCGCCTCGTCGAGCTTCGCGGAGATCTCGCGGCTCAGTTCCGCACACTCGTCCAGCTGGACGCCCTCGTCGGAATCCACCACGACCCGCAGCACACGCCGCTTGCCGGCCGGTGTCACTTCGACCTCTTCCAGATCCAGCTCCCGCGCGTCGACGAGAGGGGCGAGCAGCTCGCGCAGCCGCTCGCTCTGGGTGGTGCTCATCCGGGTGACTCCTCGGCCGCGTGTGCTGTTGTGGGAAAGTCGCGTGTCAGGTCAAAGCCTATCTGTTCCGGCAGCCGACTGACGATTCGGTGCCTCGCCCGTGCCGCCCGGCGCCGCGCCGGTACGCTCACGTGCGGTGATCATCAGGGGAGACGGCGGAAAGAGGAACGTGGCGCTCACGACGACGACACGGGCCGGGAACGGCCCGCGCAGACGGACGCTGCTGGCCGGGGGCGCGGCGGCGCTGCTCGTCACCGGCTGCTCCGGCGGACACGACGGGAAGGCGGACGAACGCGCCCGCGCCGAGGAGCGGCTGCGCGCCCGCGCCGGACGGGACTCGGCGACGCTGCTGGCCGCGTACGACGCGACGATCGCCGCGCACGCCGGGCTCGCCGGGCGGCTGCGCCCGCTGCGGGCCGAAGTCGCCCGGCACGCCGAGGCGTTCGGCTCCTCGCCCGCCTCTCCTTCCCCTTCCCCCTCCGCGCCCTCCTCCCCGTCCGTTCCCGGGGACGAGAAGTCCGCGCTCGCCGCGCTCGCCGACGCCGAGCGGCGCACCGCCGACGACCGGGCCGCGGCCCTCGGCTCCGCATCGCCCGAACTCGCCCGCCTCCTCGCCTCGGTGGCCGCCGCGGGCGCCGCCCACGCCTATCTGCTGGGGGTGGAGGCATGACGGACTCCCCCGCCGCGACCGCTGCCGCGGACACCGCCCTGACCGCCGCCCAGGCGGCGCTGGCCGCCGAGTACGCCGCCGTCTACGGATACGGGGTCGTCGGCGCCCGGGTTGCCGAGGACCGGGCCAAGGAGGCCCGTGAGGCGTACGAGGCGCACCGCGCCCGCCGGGACGCCATGCGGCGCGCCGTCCACGACCTGGGCGGCACCCCGGCGGCGGCCACCGCGGCATACGCCCTGCCCTTCCCCGTGCCGGACGCGGACGCCGCCGTACGGCTCGCGGCGGAGCTGGAGAGCCGGGTGGCGGCCGTCTACGCCGACCTCGTGCCGGCTGCCCGGGGCGGCCTGCGCACCGAGGCGGCGGCCGCGCTGCGCGAGGCGGCGGTGCGGGCGGTCCGCTGGCGCGGCACTGGCGTAGCCTTCCCTGGGCTCGCCGAGCGGACTTCCCCCACGGCGCGGCCCTGACCAGCAAGAACGAAGGGGACGGCACAGGGATGGGCCAGGCGAACGACCGCCTCGAACCGCCGGAGCGGTTGGTGCGCGCGGCAGGCGCGACGGGGGGCGCGCGGCAGTGGCTCGCGAGCCTCCCGATGACCGTTCAGGAGTACCTGGAGCGCTGGGAGCTGACACCCGAACGGGTGCAGACCCCGGGCGGGCGGTCCAGCATGGCCGTCCTCGTCCGGCGCTCCGACGGCACTCCTGCCCTGCTCAAGCTCGCCCTCCCCGACGGCCGGGCCGCGGCCGAACTCGCCGCGCTGGAGCACTGGAACGGCTTCGGCGCCGTGCGGGTGCTGCGGGCGGAGCCGGAGGAGGGGGCACTGCTGCTGGAGCGGTTGCACGGGGACGTGAGCCTGCGGTCCCTGCCGGAGCAGAAGGCGCTGCTGGAGGCGTCGGCGACGCTCCAGCGGCTGTGGGTGGCGCCGCCGGAGGACTTCCCGCTCCCGTCCGTGGACGAGCACACGGCCGCCCTGGCCGGGGAGTTGCGGGCGGACACCTGGCCCGTGGAGGCCCGCGCCCTTGTGGACGAGGCGCTGGAACTGCGGGACGCGCTGGCGGGCGGGGAGTCGGCGTGCCTGCTGCACGGCGACTACCGCCAGGGCAAGGTGCTCTCGGCGGACCGCGTGCCCTGGCTGGCCGTCTCGCCCCGCCCCCTGGTCGGCGACCGCGCCTACGACCTGGCCTCGCTCGTCCGGGACCGTGCCGACACGCTGCTGGCCTCGCCGGGAGCGGCGGCGATCGTCCGCCGGCGGGTCGCGAAGCTGGCGGATTCGCTGGAGGTGGACCGGGAGCGGCTGCGGGGGTGGACGCTGTTCCGGACGGTGGAGGCGGGGGTGCGGGAGCGGAGCGAATTGCTCCTGGAGTTCGCGGCGTTGCTGTAGGGCCGCTGCGCGGTTTTGTGCCCCGGTCCCGCCCTTTCACCGTTTCTTCCGGGGGAGACCCCCGGACCCCCATTCGCCCTTCGGGCGAAGTCCTCAAACGCCGGACGGGCTGAATATCAGCCCGTCCGGCGCTTGAGGACACCCGCGCGGAGCGCAAAGAAACGGTGAAAGGGCGGGTCCGGGGCTCAACCCGCCGTAAGGCGCGCCACCGCCTCCTCCACCGTCAACTCCTCCCGCGCCCCGGACTTCCGGTCCCGGACCTCGACGCGGCCCTCGGCCGCACCCCGTCCCACGATCAAAAGCGTCGGCACCCCGATCAACTCCGCATCCGCGAACTTCACCCCGGCCGACACCCCCGCCCGGTCGTCGACCAGCACCCGCACCCCCGCGTCCGCGAGCAACGCCGCTACGTCCAGGGCCAATTCGATCTGCCCGGTCTTCCCGGCCGCGACGACGTGCACATCCGCGGGGGCGACCTCGCGCGGCCAGCACAGCCCGTGCTCGTCGTGCGTCTGCTCGGCGAGCGCGGCGACGGCGCGCGAGACGCCGATGCCGTAGGAGCCCATGGTGACGCGCACCGGCCTGCCCTCGGGGCCGAGGACGTCCAGGCCGAACGCGTCGGCGTACTTGCGCCCCAGCTGGAAGATGTGGCCGATCTCGATCGCCCGGCCGATCTCCAGCCCCGCGCCGCAGCGGGGGCAGGGGTCGCCCGGCTCGACGACGACCACGTCCAGGTACCGGTCGACCGTGAAGTCGCGTCCGCAGACGACGTCGCGCACATGGGTGTCCGGCTTGTTGGCGCCGGTGATCCAGGCCGTGCCGGGGGCCACCCGGGGATCGGCGTAGTAGGGCACGTCGAGCCCCTGCGGGCCCACGTAGCCGCGGACCAGCCCGGGCCGGCCGGCGAAGTCGTCCGCGGTCACCAGCTCCACCTCGGCGGGGGCGAGGTGCTCGGCGAGGCGGCCGAGGTCCACCTCGCGGTCGCCGGGCACGCCGACGGCCACGATCTCGCCGTCCACCTTGACCAGGACGTTCTTGAGGATCGCCGAGGCGGGCACGTCCAGGTGTGCGGCGAGCGACTCGATGGTGGGGGTCGCGGGGGTGTCCAGCTCCCGCGGTGCGCCGTGGGCGGTGTCCGCGACCGGCCCGGCGGCCACGGTGACCGCCTCCGTGTTGGCCGCGTAGTCGCACCGGGGGCAGTCCGCGAACGTGTCCTCCCCGGCCGCCGCCGGGGCGAGGAACTCCTCGGACGCCGAGCCGCCCATCGCGCCGGAGACGGCGGAGACGATCCGGTGGTCCAGCCCGAGCCGCTCGAAGATCCGCACGTACGCCTGCCGGTGGAGCCGGTACGACTCGGCCAGGCCCCCGTCCGTGACATCGAAGGAGTACGCGTCCTTCATCAGGAACTCGCGGCCGCGCAGGACCCCCGAGCGGGGCCGGGCCTCGTCGCGGTACTTGTTCTGGACCTGATAGAGGATCACGGGCAGGTCCTTGTAGGACGTGCACTGGTCCTTGACCGTGAGGGCGAAGACCTCCTCGTGCGTGGGGCCGAGCAGATAGTCGGCACCCTTGCGGTCCCGGAGGCGGAAGAGGAGGTCGCCGTACTCCTTCCAGCGCCCGCTGACCTCGTAGGGCTCCTTGGGGAGCAGCGCGGGCAGCAGGACCTCCTGGCCGCCGATGGCGTCCATCTCCTCGCGCACCACCCGGGCGACGTTGTCCAGCACCCGCTTGCCCAGTGGCAGCCAGGTCCAGACGCCGGCGGCGGTCCGGCGGACGTAGCCGGCGCGGACCAGCAGCCGGTGGCTGGCGGTCTCGGCGTCCGCCGGGTCGTCGCGCAGGGTCTTGAACAGCAGGGTGGACAGGCGCTGGACATGGGTCATGCGCGGAGATTAGCGGCGGACCCGGGCATCCTTCACCCGATTTCAGCCCGACAACGGCAACTCCGCGCCCATCACCACGTACGGGCTCGCCGCGCTCGGGAAGACCACCTGCCGGGCCAGGTCCCGGTAGCCCAGCTTGCGGTACAGCGCCCGCGCCGGGCTCTCGGTGTCGATCGCGGAGAGGATCGAGCGCGGTTCCCCGGCGTCGGCGGTGAGGCCGGTGATGAGCGTGCGACCGATGCGCCGGTTCTGGAACGCGGGGTGGACATGCAGCTCGGTGATCACAAAGACGTCGTCGAGCCAGTCCTCGTGCCCGGTGGCCCGCAGATACGGCTCGACGACGGTGGACCACCAGTGCCGGCGGTCGTTGGGCATGCCGTAGACGAAGCCGACCAGCCGCCCGTCCTCCGTCGTCGCCCCGAGGGCCCGGGCGCCGGGGCTGGTGAGGTGGCGGAGCACGATGTGGCGCCGGACGCCGACCTCCTCCGCGCTGAGCCCGAAGGCCAGCGCCTGTACGGCCAGCGCGTCGTCCACCCGCGCGGCGAGGTCGAGCGGCCCGACCACGATGTCATCCATGCCCGGAGGCTACCCGGCCGGCAGGCCCCACCGGACCCGGGTCAGAACAGCACGCTCATGAACGCGCCGTCCTCCACGAAGCCCACCCGCCGGTACGCCGCCCGCGCCGCGGCGTTGTAGTCGTTGACGTAGAGGCTGGCGACGGGGGCGACGTCCCGCAGGGCGTAGCGCAGTACGGCGGCCATGCCGGTGACGGACAGGCCGCGGCCGCGGTGCTCGGGGGCGACCCAGACGCCCTGGATCTGGCAGGCGCGGTCGGTGGCGGCGCCGATCTCGGCCTTGAAGACGACGCGGCCGTCCTCGATGCGGGCGAAGGAGCGTCCGGAGCCGACGAGTTCGGCGACGCGGGCCTGGTAGAGGAGCCCGCCGTCCCCGGCGAGCGGCGAGACCCCGACCTCTTCGGTGAACATGGCCACGCACGCGGGCAGGATCGTTTCCATCTCGTCCTTGCGGACGCGGCGGACGAACGGGTCGGGCTCGATGTCCGCCGGGAGGGTGCGGGTGACCATCAGCGGCTGATGGGGGCGGACCTCGCGGGCCGGGCCCCAGTGCGGTTCGAGGAGCGACCAGAGCGCGGCGGTGGGCCCGGCGGGGCCGACGATGGAGGAGCAGCGGCGGCCCGCGCGGCGGGCGCGGTCGGCGAAGGCGCGGACGGCCTCGGGGCCGGCGCAGATGGGGACGAGGTTGGCGCCGGCGTAGCAGAGCGATTCGAGGCGCCCGTCCGTGTACCAGCCCCACATCTCGCCGCCGAGCCGCCAGGGGTCGAGCCCGGCGACCCGGACGCGGGCGGCGACGAAGGCGTTGGCGACCGGCTCCCGGTCGAGGACGGCGAGGGCGGCGTCGAGTTCGCCGGGCTCGAGGACCTTGGTGGTGGTCGTCGTCAGCACGTGTGGGATTGCCTCACCGTCGCGGGCCGGAGGCCGGGGGATGGGGTCCTGGGCGGGTGTCCGGGGGTGTTCCCCCGGGCAGACACAGTACCTCTCCGCTCCCGCGGGCAGCCCTCCGCGGGCGGGGACATGACGCCGTCCCCGCCGGCGGTGCCGCGACCGCTACTCGCCCGCGGCGACGACGGTGGGCGTGCCCGAGGCGACGCCCTCCTTCTCCATCTGTGCGGCGAGCTTCTGGGCCTCTTCGATGA
Source organism: Streptomyces luteireticuli (assembly GCF_041519305.1). Taxonomy (NCBI): domain Bacteria; kingdom Bacillati; phylum Actinomycetota; class Actinomycetes; order Kitasatosporales; family Streptomycetaceae; genus Streptomyces; species Streptomyces luteireticuli. The sequence continues at coordinate 6,027,696 of NZ_CP167927.1, read as the reverse complement.
GGGTCTCGACGATCTTCGACTCGGGGACGGTCTTGATGACCTCGCCCTTCACGAAGATCTGGCCCTTGCCGTTGCCCGAGGCCACACCGAGGTCGGCCTCGCGGGCCTCGCCCGGACCGTTGACGACGCAGCCCATGACCGCCACCCGCAGCGGGACCTCCATGCCGTCCAGGCCCGCGGTCACCTCGTCCGCCAGCTTGTAGACGTCCACCTGGGCGCGGCCGCAGGACGGGCAGGAGACGATCTCCAGACGGCGCTGGCGCAGGTTCAGCGACTCCAGGATCTGGATGCCGACCTTGACCTCCTCCGCCGGCGGGGCGGAGAGGGAGACGCGGATCGTGTCGCCGATGCCCTCGGACAGCAGGGCGCCGAAGGCCACCGCGGACTTGATGGTGCCCTGGAACGCCGGACCGGCCTCGGTGACGCCCAGGTGCAGCGGGTAGTCGCACTGGGCGGCCAGCTGGCGGTAGGCGTTGACCATCACGACCGGGTCGTTGTGCTTGACCGAGATCTTGATGTCCCGGAAACCGTGCTCCTCGAAGAGCGACGCCTCCCACAGCGCCGACTCGACCAGGGCCTCGGGGGTGGCCTTGCCGTACTTCTGCAGCAGGCGCCGGTCCAGCGAGCCGGCGTTGACACCGATGCGGATGGGGGTGCCGGCGTCGGAGGCCGCCTTGGCGATCTCCTTCACCTTGTCGTCGAACTGCTTGATGTTGCCGGGGTTCACGCGGACCGCGGCGCAGCCGGCGTCGATGGCGGCGAAGACGTACTTCGGCTGGAAGTGGATGTCCGCGATCACCGGAATCTGCGACTTGGCGGCAATGATCTTCAACGCATCGGCGTCGTCCTGCGTGGGACAGGCCACGCGCACGATCTGGCAGCCCGACGCCGTCAGCTCCGCGATCTGCTGCAACGTCGCACCGATGTCCGACGTCCGCGTCGTCGTCATCGACTGCACCGACACGGGGGCGTCGCCTCCGACGGCCACGGAACCGACCTGGATCTTGCGGCTGACCCTGCGGTCGGCGAGCTTGGTCGGAACGGACGGCATTCCCAGCGAAATGGCAGTCATCTGGCGAGCAACCCCAAGGTCTGAATCATGGTCCCGATATCGGCGGGCTCCGGCATCCGAGGTTACGGCAAGCGATCCCCCCGAGGCACATCCCGCCTCGAACACCACACGAACGAGAGGTGGCCGGACACGGAACGTGTCCGGCCGCCCTCGCCCGCCTCCCCGCCGCGGATCAGGTCAGACGCACGGGGTTGACCACGTCGGCGACGAGCACCAGCAGCGTGAAGCAGATGAAGACGCCCGCCACGACATAGGCGACCGGCATCAGCTTGGCCACGTCGAAGGGGCCCGGGTCGGGCCGGCGGAAGACCTTGGCGACGGCCCGCCGCAGGGATTCCCAGAGCGCCCCGGCGATGTGCCCGCCGTCCAGCGGCAGCAGCGGCAGCATGTTGAACAGGAACAGTGACAGGTTGAAGCCCGCCAGCAGGAGCAGCATCGTCGCGATCTGCTGGGACGGCGGGATGTCGAGGTTGAACACCTCGCCGCCGACCCGGGCGGCGCCGACGACGCCCATCGGGGAGTCGGCCTTGCGCTCGCCCCCGTCGAAGGCCGCGTTCCACAGGTCCGGGATCTTGGCCGGCAGGCTGACCAGCGACTCCACACCGGACTGGACCATGTCGCCCATGCGGTCCACGGACTGGCCGAAGGACTGCGGGACGACGCCGCGGGCGGGCGCGAAGCCCAGGAAGCCCGCCGTGACGTACTCGCCGCGGATCGGGTTGCCCTTGCCGTCGTACTTCTGGACCTGGTTCTCGATCAGGCTGGCGTGCAGGTCGAGGCGCTTGCCGTCCCGCTCGACGGTGATCGTCGCCGGGCCGGTGGTCCTGCGGATGTCCTGCTGGATCGTCTTCCAGTCCGGCGTGGGCTCGCCGTTGAAGGCGACGATCTTGTCCTTGGGCTTGAGGCCCGCCGCGTTGGCCGGGGACTTCGGGGCGTCCTTGGGACAGGTGTCGGTGGCGGACGACGCCTTGACCACGCAGTCCTGCACGGAGCTGACCTGGGTGGTCTCGGTGCTGATGCCGAAGGTCATCAGGATGCCGAGGAACAGCGCGACGGCCAGCACCAGGTTCATGAACGGGCCGGCGAACATCACGATCACGCGCTTCCAGGGCTTGCGCGTGTAGAACAGCCGCGACTCGTCGCCGGGCTGGAGCTCCTCGAACGCCGCCGACCGGGCGTCCTCGATCATGCCCCGCCAGGGCGAGGTGGAGCGGGCCGCGATCTTCCCGTCCTCGCCGGGCGGGAACATGCCGATCATGCGGATGTAGCCGCCCAGCGGGACGGCCTTGACGCCGTACTCGGTGTCGCCCTTCTTCCGCGAGAACAGCGTCGGCCCGAAGCCGACCATGTACTGCGGGACCCGGATGCCGAACATCTTGGCCGTGGAGAGGTGGCCCAGCTCGTGCCAGGCGATCGAGAAGAGCAGGCCCACCACGAAGACGACTATCCCGAGGACCGTCATCAGTGTCGTCATGCGCGGGCCTCCGAGGTCGTTGCGGCCGTACGGGCCGCCAGTTCACGGGCCCGGGCACGGGCCCAGGCCTCCGCCTCCAGGACGTCCGGGAGCGTCAGGGAAGTTCCCGCGGCGGGGGTGCCGTGCTCCGCGACGACCTCGGCGACGGTGTCCACGATGCCATTGAACGGCAGCGCGCCGGCGAGGAACGCGTCCACGCACTCCTCGTTCGCCGCGTTGAAGACCGCCGGGGCCGTGCCGCCCAGGGTGCCGACGTGCCGGGCCAGGGCGACCGAGGGGAACGCCTCCTCGTCCAGCGGGAAGAACTCCCAGGTCGAGGCCTTAGACCAGTCGAACGCCGGGGCGGCGTCGGGCACCCGCTCGGGCCAGCCCAGGCCGATCGCGATCGGGCCGCGCATGTCCGGCGGGGTCGCCTGGGCCAGCGTCGAACCGTCCGTGAACTCCACCATCGAGTGGACGTAGGACTGCGGGTGGACGACGACCTCGATGCGGTCGAAGGGGATGTCGTAGAGCAGGTGCGCCTCGATCACCTCCAGGCCCTTGTTGACCAGGGTCGCCGAGTTGACGGTGATCACCGGGCCCATCGACCAGGTCGGATGCGCGAGGGCGTCCGCCGGGGTGACCGCCGCCAGCTCGTCCTTCGTCCGGCCGCGGAACGGGCCGCCGGACGCGGTGACCACCAGCTTGCGGACCTCGGAACGGGCCCCGCCCAGCAGCGCCTGGAACAGTGCGGCGTGCTCGGAGTCCACCGGGACGATCTGCCCCGGCTTGGCCACGGCCTTCACCAGCGGACCGCCGACGATCAGCGACTCCTTGTTCGCCAGCGCCAGCGACCGGCCGGCCTCCAGGGCGGCCAGGGTCGGGGCCAGGCCGATCGACCCCGTGATGCCGTTGAGGACGGTGTGGCACTCGCTGCCGGCCAGCTCCGTGGCCGCGTCCGGCCCGGCGAGGATCTCCGGCAGCGGCTCGCTCCCGTACCGCTGCTCCAGCGCCTCGCGCAGCGCGGGCGCCTTGTCCCGCCGGGCGATGCCGACCCTGGCCACCCTCAGCCGGTGCGCCTGCTCCGCGAGCAGCTCGACCCGGCCGCCGGCGGCGGACAGGCCCGTCACCCGGAACCGCCCGGGGTTGCGGAGCACAAGGTCGATGGCCTGGGTGCCGATCGAGCCGGTCGAGCCGAGGATGACGATCTCGCGCGGGGTGCCCGGGGGGAGGGGGGCGGAATAGCGCAGATGGGGGTCAGCGAGGGAGTCGGTCATCCCCCTATTGTTGCCGCACGCGCGGCGGTGCCGGGCGGGCGGCCGGGATTCTCGCCCCGGTCCCGCCCCAACCCTCTTCCGAAGGGGGCTCGGCCCCCTTCGGAACCCCGTGGCGCGCGGGGGCGCGCGGGGCCCGCGCTCGGCGCGGTGGGCGTGGGTATCGCGCTTCGCGCGGGTGGGCGGGGGCTGCGCCCCCTGCACCCCTGCTTCGGGCTCCGCCCCGGGCCCCGCAATGCGGCTGCGCCGCATTGTCCTCAAGCGCCGGACGGGCTATTCAGCCCGTCCGGCGCTTGAGGACAACCGCGCGAAGCGCGGTTTGCGGGGGGTCAGGGGGCGCAGCCCCCGGTGGGGCGCAGGGGCGAAGCCCCGCCCACCCGCGCGAAGCGCGGTGCCGGGCCCCGGGGCGGAGCCCCGGAATGGGGGCACCCCCTCTGGGGGAGGTGAAAGGGCGGGGCAGGGGCACCCAACCGCCCGCAGGGCGCCCCGCCCCGCCCCCGGCGCGCTCAGTCGACCGGCCGGTGGACGTTCTCCGCCTTCGACGGGCCCGGCGTCGCGTCCGCGATCCAGGGGCCGTCGCCGCTCGGGTCGAGGATGCCCGCCTCCAGCCACTCGTACGACCCGGACATCACCCGCCCCACCACCTTCCGGTCCACCCCGTCCGTGTTCGTCCACAGGCGGGCGAACAGCTCGTCCGCCCGCACCCGCGCCTGGCGGCAGAACGCGTCCGCGAGCTCGTACGCCTCCGTCCCGTGCGCGCCCTCCGAGCGCAGTCGTTCGGCGCGTACGCACGCCGCGCTCATCGCGAAGAGCTCGGCCCCGATGTCCACCACGCGCCCCAGGAAGCCCTGTTTGGTCTCCAGTCGGCCCTGCCAGCGCGACATGGCGTAGAAGGTGGAGCGCGCGAGCCGGCGCGAGGAGCGTTCGACGTAGCGCAGGTGCCCGGAGAGGTCGCGGCACCCGGCCGGGTGGAACGCGGTATAGCTGGTCGGCAGCTGGCCCGGGCCGGCGACCAGCTTCGGCAGCCAGCGGGCGTAGAAGCCGCCGGCCCGGGCCCCCGCCCTGGCCTTGTCGCCGAGGGACTTCTCGGGGTCGATGAGGTCGCCGGCGACGGAGAGGTGGGCGTCCACCGCCTCCCGCGCGATGAGCAGGTGCATGATCTCGGTCGAGCCCTCGAAGATCCGGTTGATGCGCGCGTCGCGGAGCATCTGCTCGGCGGGGACGGCCCGTTCGCCGCGCGCGGCCAGCGACGCCGCGCTCTCGTAGCCGCGCCCGCCGCGGATCTGGACGAGCTCGTCGGTCATCAGCCAGGCCATCTCGCTGCCGTAGAGCTTGGCGAGGGCCGCCTCGATGCGGATGTCGTTGCGGTCCTCGTCAGCCATCTGGCTGGAGAGGTCGAGGATCGCCTCCAGGGCGAAGGTCGTGGCGGCGATGAAGGAGATCTTCGAGCCCACGGCCTCGTGCCTGGCGATGGATTTGCCCCACTGCTCCCGGGCGGCGGACCACTCTCGGGAGATCTTCAGGCACCACTTTCCGGCGGAGACGCACATGGCGGGGATGGACAGCCGCCCGGTGTTCAGCGTGGTCAGCGCGATCTTCAGCCCGGCGCCCTCGGGGCCGATGCGGTGGGCCGCGGGCACCCGGACCTGGTGGAAGCGGGTGACGCCGTTCTCGATGCCGCGCAGGCCCATGAACGCGTTGCGGTTCTCGACGGTGACGCCCTCGGCCGTCGCCTCGACGACGAAGGCCGTGATGCCGCCCTTGTGCCCCTCGCTCCTCGGCACCCGGGCCATGACGACCAGCAGGTCGGCGACGACACCGTTGGTCGTCCAGAGCTTGACGCCGTCGAGGACGTAGTCGTCGCCGTCGGGCACGGCGGAGGTGGCCAGCCGCGCCGGGTCGGAGCCGACGTCCGGCTCGGTGAGGAGGAAGGCCGAGATGTCGGTGCGGGCGCAGCGCGGCAGGAAGAGGTCCTTCTGCTCCTGGGTGCCGAAGAGCTTGACCGGCTGGGGGACGCCGATGGACTGGTGGGCGGAGAGGAGCGCGCCCACGACGGGGCTGACGGAGCCCACCAGGGTCAGGGCCTTGTTGTAGTAGACCTGGGTGAGACCGAGGCCGCCGTACTTGACGTCGATCTTCATGCCGAGGGCGCCGAGCTCCTTGAGGCCGCGCACGGTCTCGTCGGGGATCCGTGCCTCGCGCTCGATGCGGGCGCTGTCGATCCGGGTCTCGCAGAAGTCGCGCAGCCGGGCGAGGAACTCCTCGCCGCGCCGCACGTCCTCCGGAGCGGGCGTCGGGTACGGGTGGATGAGGTCGAGCCGGAACCTGCCGAGGAACAGCTCCTTGGCGAAGCTGGGCTTCTTCCAGCCCTGCTCGCGGGCCGCCTCGGCGACCTGGCGGGCTTCTCGCTCGGAGACCGGCCGTACGGATGGTGCGGACATGTGGCACCTCGCCGCTCGAGTCGTGGCGTCGTCCCGGTCACTACCGACCGGTGCTACCCGTCCGTATGTACCCGATCCGGACGGTGTCTACCAGACCGCGTGCACGGTTCCGGCGCCCGGTGCGCGGACGGAGGGCGCGTCTCAGTGTCGCGCGCCCGGCGTCACGAGTCCGCTCTCGTAGGCGAGGACCACGGCCTGGGCGCGGCTGCACAGGCCGAGTTTGGCCATGGCGCGGTTGAGGTGGGTCTTGACGGTGGCCTCGCTGATGACGAGCTCGGTGGCGATCTCCACATTGGACAGGCCGCGCCCGGTGTGGCGCAGCACCTCCCGTTCGCGGCCGGTGAGCGCGTCGAGGGTCCCGCCCCGCGGGGGGCCGGGGTCGGTCCGCCGCCCGGCGTCGCCGGTGAACGCCTCGACGAGGCGGCGCGTGACGCTGGGCGAGAAGAGGGTGTCGCCGCCCGCCACGGCGGTGACGGCGGCCAGCAGCCGCTGCGGCCCGGCGTCCTTGAGCAGGAAGCCGGCGGCTCCGGCGCGCAGCGCGGCGTAGACGTACTCGTCGAGGTCGAAGGTGGTGAGGACGAGGATCCGGGGTGCCGGGTCGAGGCCGGCGGCGAGGATGCGCTCGGTGGCGGTGATGCCGCTGAGGCCAGGCATGCGGATGTCCATGAGGACGACGTCCGGGCGGTGGGCGACGGCGAGGTCGACGGCTTCCTGCCCGTCCGCGGCCTCGGCCACCACGGCCATCCCGGGGGCGGCGCGCAGCAGGGCCGCCACCCCGGCCCGGATGAGGATCTGGTCGTCGACGACGAGGACGCGTATCTCCTCCGCGCCGCCCTGCTCGAAGGTCATGGCCCGCCCCGTTCCCCGCCGGATCACTGGAGATCGCTGGAGATCACTGGAGGGGAAGGGTCAGCCGGACCTCGAAACCGCCGTCCGCCCGCGGGCCGGCCACGACCTTTCCCCCGTAGATCCTGGCGCGTTCGCGCATGCCCAGCAATCCGTGTCCGCCGGGGGCCGGCGAGTTGGCCGGATCGTTTCCCCGCCGCCGGCCCGCGGACCGGCCGTCGTCGGTGACGCTCAACTCCAGCTCGTGCGGCCGGAATTCGACGCGGACGGCGGCGCGGGCGGCGCCGGCGTGCTTGATGACGTTCGTCAGCGCCTCCTGGACGACCCGGTACGCGCACAGGTCGGGACCCGCCGGAAGGGGCCGCCGCTCCCCCACGACCTCCAGGTCCACGTGCACGCCGGCCGCCCGTACCCGCTCGACGGTCGCCTCCAGCCGGTCCAGTCCGGGCATCGGCTGGTACAGGAAGTCCCCTGCCTGCTCCGCGCCCTCGGGGCCGACGCGGAGCACGGCCAGCAGCCGGCGCAGTTCGTCCAGGGCCTCCCCGCTGGTGGCCGAGATCGTGCCCAGTGCGGCGTGGGCGGTGTCCGGGTCGGTGGCGAAGACGTAGTCGGCGAGCCCGGCCTGCACCGATACGACGGACATGTGGTGGGCGACCACGTCGTGCAGTTCACGGGCGATGCGGACCCGCTCCTCCGCGACGGCGCGGCGGGCGTTCTCCTCGCGCTGCCGGAACAGTTGGGCCGCCAGCCCGGACAAGGCCGCGTTGCGCTCGGCGAGTTGGCGCGCGGTGAAGCCGTACTTCAGCACGATGCAGTTCAGCACCACGGCCTGGGCGGCGACGTTCGGCATGCTGTCGGTGTCGCTGAACACCGCCCCCGCCTCCATGCACACCGCGAAGCCCACACCGCAGGCCAGGGCCCACCACCGGGGACGGCTCGCCGCGACCGTGTACAGCATCACGATCGGGGCGATGCCGTTGATGACCGGCCAGAAACCGGCGGCGATGTACCAGAGCCACAGGACACCGGTCAGGGCGAAAATGGGGACGGGCGCCAGCCGACGGGCCGCCAGGCTCAGGTTGATGACGCAGATCAGCACGTAGCCCAGGGCGTCGGGCCGGTCCCAGGGATCGCCCAGGGTCGACGGGTTGCCGGCGTAGAGCAGCCCCGTCGCGGTGCAGCCCACCGCCAGCGGCGAGTCCCGCACCCATGGCGGCCACCCCGCGACACGTCGTCTCAGCGCCTGTACACGCGTCCGTGTCCGCACCACTGCCGTCCGCACCGCCGCAGCGTCCCACGTGTCGCGCGGCGGGGCATCGGCCCGGTGGAGGTGATGCCGCCTGCCGCGCCGGTTGGAGGGAAAGCGACGGGATACCGCGGGAGTTGACCCGGGATTCAACCGGGCGGGGGATGGCCCCCGCCCGCCGCCTCCCTAGAGTCGTTCGCGTCGGCACCCCGGACGGTCACGGGGGACACGGGGGAAGAACGTGCCGACGGCACGGGGGAGGCAGTGCGCTCCGGGACCGGTCCCGGAGCGCACTGCCGGCGCGTTGCAGAGCGCGTTACAGCGCCAGGCCCGTCAGGACGAGCACCCGCTCGTAGGTGTAGTCGTCCATGGCGTAGCGCACGCCCTCGCGGCCCACGCCGGACTGCTTGGCGCCGCCGTAGGGCATCTGGTCGGCGCGGTAGGACGGGACGTCGCCGATGACCACGCCGCCGGTCTCCAGCGCGCGGTGCGCGCGGAAGGCGGTCTGCAGGTCGTGGGTGAACACGCCCGCCTGGAGGCCGTACGGCGAGTCGTTGACGGCGGCGAAGGCGGCGTCCTCGCCGTCGGCCTTCGAGAGGGTGAGGACCGGGCCGAAGACCTCCTCGCAGGCGAGGGTGGTGCCGGCGGGGACGTCGGCCAGGACGGTCGGGGCGTAGGTCGCGCCCTCGCGCTTCCCGCCCGCGAGCAGCTTCGCCCCGGCGGCGACGGCCTCGTCCACCCAGGACTCGACGCGCTTGGCGGCGTCCTCGCTGACGAGGGGGCCGACGTCGGTGGCGGCGTCCGACGGGTCGCCGGTGACCTGGGCCTCGACGGCCGCGACGACCTTGGGCACCAGGCGCTCGTACAGCGACGCGTCGGCGATGACCCGCTGCACGGAGATGCAGGACTGGCCGCCCTGGTAGTTGGAGAAGGTCGCGATGCGCTGCGCGGCCCAGTCCAGGTCCGCCTCGGAGGACCAGTCGGCGAGGACGACGGCCGCGCCGTTGCCGCCCAGCTCCAGGGTGACGTGCTTGCGCGGGACGGAGTCGAGGATCGACCAGCCGACGGGGCCGGAGCCGGTGAAGGAGATGACCGGCAGCCGCTCGTCCCGGACGAGCGCGGGCATGCGGTCGTTGGGGACGGTCAGCACGCTCCACGAGCCGGCCGGCAGCTCGGTCTCGGCCAGCAGCTCGCCGAGGACGAGGGAGGAGAGCGGGGTCGCCGGGGCCGGCTTGAGGATGATCGGGGCACCCACGGCGATGGCGGGGGCGACCTTGTGCGCGGCCAGGTTGAGCGGGAAGTTGAAGGGCGCGATGCCCAGCACGGCGCCGCGCGGGAAGCGGCGGGTGAGGGCGAGGCGGCCGGTGGAGCCCGGGTCGGTGTCCAGGCGCTGGGCGTCACCGGCGTTGAAACGGCGCGCCTCCTCGGCGGCCCAGCGGAAGACGGAGACGGCGCGGCCGACCTCGCCACGGGCCCACTTGATCGGCTTGCCGTTCTCGGCGGAGATCAGCTGGGCGATCTCCTCGGTGCGCTCCGTGAGGCGCTTGGCGACGTGGTCGAGGGCGGCGGTCCGGACGTGGGCGGGCGTCGCGGCGAACTCCTCGCGCACGGCGTGCGCGGCGGCGACGGCCTCCTCGACCTGCGCCTCGGTCGGCACGCTGACCGTGCCGACGAGCCGGCCGTCCCAGGAGTTGTGGACGTCGAAGGACTCCTCGCCGGTGGCCTTGCGGCCGGCCAGCCAGAAGGCGTGCGGAGCGGGGGAAGAGGTCATGGGCCCGGCCCTTCCGGAGTGGTGGATGTTCGCCCTCACCGTAGGGCGCACCGGGCGAGCTGTTGTTTGTCCGTGGTGGAGCGGTGGGTGTTGTCGGTGCGCCGGATCGGCGGGTGGGGAGGATGCCCCGGTCCCGCCCTTTCACCGTTTCTTTGCGCTCCCGCGCGGGGCAACGCGGCTGCGCCGCGTTCGTCCTCAAACGCCGGACGGGCTGATTTCAGCCCGTCCGGCGTTTGAGGACACCCGCGCGGAGCGCAAAGAAACGGTGAAAGGGCGGGGCGGGGGCTCACTCCCCCGGCGAAGCCGGGGACGTCGCCTTCAACGCCAGCCACAACTCCATCCGCACATCCGGATCGTCCAGCGACCGCCCCAGAATCTCCTCCACCCGCCGCATCCGGTACCGCAGCGTATGCCGGTGCACGCCCAGGTCGGCCGCCGCCGCGTCCCACTGCCCGTGCCGGGACAGCCACGCCCGCAGCGAGGCGACCAGGTCGCCACGCCCGGTGGCGTCATGGGCGCGGAGGGCGCGCAGCAGCCCGTCCGCGAACGCCCGCACCGCATCGTCCGCGAGCAGCGGAAGCACCGACCCCGCCGCGACGTCCTCGTGCTCGACCAGCACGCGCCCGCGCCGCCGCGCGACGGCGAGCGCCTGCTCGGCCTGGCGGAAGGCGGCCGCGGTCGCGGACGGCCCGGCGGGTGCGGAGAGCCCGAGCACCACACCGCCGGACTCCGTGAACTCCGTGCAGGCGGCCACCGCCGCGCCCCCGTCCGGCGCGAGGACGACGAGGCGTTCCCCCTCGGGAACGGCGAGCACCGCCTCCGCCGCCCGGCTCGCCGCGGTCTCCACCGCGTCGGCCAGCCCGGCCAGCGGATCGGCCACGGGCTCCGCCTCCTCCGGCACCGGCGCCGGCTCCGCCACCAGCACCCGGAACGGCGCGTCGAGGAGCGCCCCGTACAGCTCGCCGGCGACGTCCCGCGCGTGGTCCGCCTGGCCGGACAGCAGCATCCGCCAGACCGCCGCGCCCAGGCGCTGTTCCGCCCGGTGCAGCGCGCGGGAGCGCTCGGTGGCGAGGGTGAGGAGGGCGACGGCGGAGTTGACGGCGTAGCGCTCGGAGGTGCCGAGCGGCGCGCCGGTGCCGACGGCGAGGACGCCGCGGGCGCGCCGGCCGGTGCCGAGGGACTGGAGCTCGACCCGGTCCTCGCCCTCCTCGGGGGCGACGACCGCGCTCGCGGGGGCGGACCGTTCGCGCAGCCGCTCGACCTGGGGGCCGAGGCGGGAGGCGCGGCGGGTGGCCCACTCGGGCGCGGCGGCCACGACCGCGCCGGAGGCGTCGTAGAGGGCGGCCCACCCGTCGAGGTACCCGGCGAGCCGGGCGAGCACCCCGGCGGGTCCGTCCGCCCCGAGGGCGGCCCGGGTCAGCTCCCGCTGGGCCTCGAAGCCGGCGGTGACGGCCCGGTACTGCTCGGCGGCGATGGCCGCGGAGACGGCCTTGCTGATGGCGATGAAGGGGGTGCGGCGGGGCACCTCCAGCAGCGGGAGGCCCGCCTCCGCGGCGGCGTCGACGAGCGCGGGCGGCGTCTGCTCGTAATTGACGCCCACGGCGAACCCGAGGCCGACCACCCCGGCCCGCACCAGCCGCCGGACGTAGGGCCGGACGGTGCCCGGGTCCGCCGCGTCGATCTTCATGGCGGTGGTGAGCAGCAGTTCGCCGCCCTCCATCCACGGCACGGGGTCCGCCAGCTCGCTGACGTGGGCCCAGCGGACGGGGACGTCCAGCCGGTCCCCGCCCGCGAGCACGGTCAGCTTGAGCGCGGAGTGGTGGACGAGCGAGGCGAGGGTGGGAGGCATGGATCCTGGGGGTCGCGACACTGCCGTTCCGTATGAACGACTGCCGCCAATTCTGCCCCAGCGGCGTAAACCCTGGTAACCCAGGCCCCTCACCTGCACAGATCGACCAGCACCGGCGGCGCGGCCGCGCCTCCCACCGACGTCACGGAGAGCACCGCGTGCCCCGGGGGGACCGAGTGGGCCAGCTCGGAGGCGGACCAGCGCTCGCGCTCGACGGTGCGGACGGTGACGGACTGGGCGGTGACCGCCCGGCCGCTGATCAGCCGGCGCAGGACGTGCATGCTGCGGGAGAACGGGTCGTGGGCGACGACCTGCCGGTCCGTCACGTCCCGCGTCTCGACCCACTCCTTGCCCCAGACCTCGGCGAACAGCGCCCCGTCCCAGGTCGTCACCCCGGAGAGGGCCATCCGGCAGCCGACCGAGCCGAGCAGCGGCCCGCGCAGGGCCTCGGGGACGTCGTCGAGCGTCCGCAGGGTGAGGAGGGCGCCCGCGTGGGCGGAGCGCAGCCGCTGCAGGCCGCGGACGGACTCGGCGGTGACGGCCGAGGTGGCGTCGTCGAGGACGAGACAGGCGAACAGCGACCGGTCGGCGCGGCCCGCCGCGCACTCCGTGAACTGGGCGAGCACCAGCCGGGCGAGCATCCGCGACGCCTCGGCGTGGCCGCGCTCGGGCAGGTCGACACGGACGCGCAGCGGGTGTTCGAGGGTGCGCAGGGAGAAGGTGCGCCCGGGGTGGGCAGTGTCGAAGAAGCCGGCGAAGGCGGGCCGGTCCAGCAGGGCGAGCCGGTCGGCGAGCAGCGGGGCCACGTCGCCCGGGCGTCCGGTCTGCCGCTCGCGGGCGTCGAGTTCGCGCAGCAGTCCGTCCTGGCCGTCGGCCGTGAGCACGGCGCGCAGGGCGCCGAGCGCCCTCGGGGCGCCGTCGAGGAGCTCGCGCAGCTCGGGGACGGAGGGGAAGCGGCCATGGGCCGCGCGGTAGGGGCCGAGGAGCTGGGCGAGGGCGGTGGCGGCGCGGCGCCCGTCGGCCTCGGGCCGCGTCCCGGCGAGGTCGCCGACGAGGCCCTCGGCGAGGACCCCGGCGGCCTCGTCCGGGTCGTCGGTGCCGCCGTAGAGGTCGAGGTCGTACTCCGAGTCGGGGCGGCCGATCTTCACCACGACGTCGAAGGCGGCGTCCGGCGCCAGGTCCGCCCCCGCCGCGCCGACCGCGACGACGGCCGCCCGCCCGGCCAGCGCCTGGAGGCAGAGCGACTCCAGGACGGGCCGCACCAGGCGCTCCGTCTTCCCGCTGCCGGGCGGGCCGACGGCCAGCAGGGACGTGCCCAGCAGCCCCGGGCCGAGGGCGCAGCCCGTGCCGCGGTGCGCCCAGGGGTTGCGGCGGTCGTCGGCGGCGGTGCCGATCCGCACCTGCCGGGCGAGGAGGTCGTGGCGGGCGGTGCGGACGGCCAGGTCGCGGGCGCCCGAGGGGTGCGGGCAGGCGGCGGCGCCGTGCCGCAGGACGGTGTCGGTGAAGGCGGCGAGCCGGTCCGGCCGGGCGGTGGCGGCCTGCCAGGCGCGGTCGATGCGGGCGTGGTCGACGTCGTTCATCAGCCCGGCGCGGGCGTCGGCGGCGAGCCGGTCGGCGGCGTCGTGCGCCCCGGCGGCCCGCAGCCGCGGCCACTCGGCGGGGTCCTCCCGGGGCGCGGGGGCGACGGGCGGCGGCTCTCCCCCGTCGTCCCACAGGCGGCGCACCAGGGGCGCGCCCCAGCGGCGCCAGACCTCGGGCCAGCGCCCGAGGCGGCCGAAGAAGAACAGCAGGACGGCGGCGGTCAGCGCGTAGTAGCCGTACGAGAGGACGACGAAGGTCATGCCGCTGCGCCAGGACTCGGCGGTGAAATTGAACAGCGGCCACATCCACAGGCCGCCGAGGAAGCTGTTCCACAGCAGCGACCACAGCAGCCAGCAGGACAGCAGCGCGATCAGCGCGCCGCCGAGCAGCTGCCGGGCGGGCACCCTGACGGGCTCCTCGGCGGGCCTGGGCCGGTGGGCGAAGGCCCACACCCCGGGCGCCGCCTCCGGCCGCGGGGTGCGCAGCCAGGCGAGGAACGGGGCGCCGGGCGGCGGCCCGTCCGGGTCGGGGGCGTCCTCCCGCGGCGGAGCGGCCGGCGCCGGGGGCACGGACGGCGGAGGCGCGGACGGACGGGGCGGGACGGCCGCCGGGTGCGGCGACCCGGCCGACGACCCGGCCGACGACCGGGCCGGCGGCACGGCCCGGTGCAGCGGCCGCCCGTCGCGTGGTGTCGCGGAGGCGTCCTCGCGTTCCGCCGACGCGTCGTACGTGCGCTCGATGTCCATCGCTGCCCCTCGCCCCCTCGCCCGCCCTCTGCCACGCGCGCGTCCGAAGTGTCCCCGGGTCAATCTAGTGGGCGGGAGCGGGGAGTTCAGCGTCTCCGGCACGCCCGGGCGCGATCGGCGCACGGGCGTGCCGCGCCCCGTGCCATGTCCGGTACGGACAAGGGACGCGGGCGACTTCTCCCGAACGGAACATGCCGAGGTACGGGAGCCCGCCCTAGCCTGCGACCAAAAGTCCGCGTTCTTCCCCCGGGAGCCCCTCATGACCGAACTGACCGGAGGCCCGTCCCTCCCCCAGGAGCGCCGCGTCGTCACCGCGATCCCCGGCCCGAAGTCGCTGGAGCTCCAGGCCCGCCGCAGCGCCGTCGTGGCCGCCGGCGTCGGCTCGACGCTCCCGGTGTTCACCACCCGTGCGGGCGGTGGCGTCATCGAGGACGTGGACGGCAACTCGCTGATCGACTTCGGCTCCGGCATCGCCGTGACCTCGGTCGGCAACAGCGCCGAGGCCGTGGTGCGCCGGGCGACGGCGCAGCTCGCCGACTTCACCCACACCTGTTTCATGGTCACCCCCTACGAGGGGTACGTGGCGGTCTGCGAGCAGCTCGCCGAGCTCACCCCCGGTGACCACGCCAAGAAGTCGGCGCTGTTCAACTCGGGCGCCGAGGCCGTCGAGAACGCGGTGAAGATCGCCCGCGTGCACACCAAGCGCCAGGCGGTCGTCGTCTTCGACCACGGCTACCACGGCCGCACCAACCTGACGATGGCGCTCACCGCCAAGAACATGCCGTACAAGCAGGGCTTCGGCCCGTTCGCCCCCGAGGTCTACCGGGTGCCGGTGGCCTACGGCTACCGCTGGCCCACCGGCCCGGAGAACTGCGGCCCCGAGGCCGCGGCCCAGGCCATCGACCAGATCACCAAGCAGATCGGCGCCGACAACGTCGCCGCGATCATCATCGAGCCGGTGCTGGGCGAGGGCGGTTTCATCGAGCCGGCCAAGGGCTTCCTGCCGCGCATCGCGCAGTTCGCCAAGGACAACGGCATCGTCTTCGTCGCGGACGAGATCCAGTCCGGCTTCTGCCGCACCGGCCAGTGGTTCGCCTGCGAGGACGAGGGCATCGTCCCGGACCTGATCACCACGGCCAAGGGCATCGCGGGCGGTCTGCCGCTCGCCGCGGTCACCGGCCGCGCCGAGATCATGGACTCCGCCCACCCGGGCGGCCTCGGCGGCACCTACGGCGGCAACCCGGTGGCCTGCGCGGCCGCGCTCGGCGCCATCGAGACCATGCGCGAGATGGACCTCAACGCGAAGGCCAAGCGCATCGAGGAGGTCATGAAGGGCCGCCTCGCCGCCATGCAGGAGAAGTTCCCGGTCATCGGCGACATCCGGGGCCGCGGCGCGATGATCGCGATCGAGCTGGTCAAGGACCCGGCGACGAAGGAGGCCCACCCCGAGGCCGCCGCCGCGCTCGCCAAGGCCTGCCACGCGGAGGGGCTGCTGGTCCTGACCTGCGGCACCTACGGCAACGTGCTGCGGTTCCTGCCGCCGCTGGTCATCGGCGAGGACCTGCTCAACGAGGGTCTGGACATCATCGAGGCGGCCTTCGCCGGGCTGTGAGCCGGGCCGTACGGTCCTGCACATCCGTGCGTGAAGAACATGTGCGGGGCGGGTGGTGGAGGGGTGACACGGCTACCACCCGCCGCTTCCGCTGCCGTACGGTTTCTGCGGATGAGTGAGACATCCCGTCCGCGGAACCACGCGGACGCCGCCCCGCCGGTGCTTCCCCAGCGCCTGCGCGGCCGTGCCCTCGTGCACACCACCGGGGCTCCGGGCCCCGGGAATCCTCACGGATCGGACGACCGCCCGCCCCACACCCCCCGGGGCGCGCGGTGCACCGGCCGGGACGGCGGCTCCGGAACCACCCCCCCTGTTCCGGGGCCGCCGGCTCTTCTCCTCCTTTTGCTACCGGTCCTCTTCACCCTGATCGCCTGGCAGATCGTCACGCACGGTCCGCTGCGCGCGCTCGACGAGCGGCTGGGCGCGGCACTGATCTCCCCCTCCGCCGTCGCCCGCTTCCTGGCCGACCTCGGCAACGCGTCCGTCGCCGTGCCGGTGCTGCTCGCGGCCTGCGGGTGGGCGGTGTGGCGCGGTACGCGTACGTGGCGGCAGGCGCTGGCGGCGTGCCTGTGCATGGCGGTGGTACCGGCGCTCGTGGTCCCCCTGAAGCTGTGGATCGCCCGTCCCGGGCCGCCGGGGATGGGGCCGGGCGGCTATTTCCCGTCGGGGCATGCGGCGACGGCGGCGGTGGCGTACGGGTTGGTGGTGCTGCTGCTCGCCGCCGGGCGCGGGTGGTGGGTCTGGGCGGCGGGGTACGCCGTGCTGAATGTCGCGGTGGGGGTCGGGCTGGTGCGGTGCGGGTATCACTGGCCGTTGGATGTGGTGGGGGCGTGGTGTGTGGCGGGTGTGCTGCTGTTTGTGCCCCGGCCCCGCCCTTTCACCGTTTCTTCCGGGGCTCCGCCCCGGGGCCCGGCACCGCGCTCCGCGCGGTGAGCGGGGGCTGCGCCCCTGCACCCCTGCTTCGGGGCTCCGCCCCGGACCCCGTATCGCGGCTCCGCCGCTCGTCCTCAGGCGCCGGACGGGCTATCCAGCCCGTCCGGCGCCTGAGGACAGCGGCCCAGGGGGCTGAAGCCCCCGCCAGGGCCCGGGGGCTTCAGCCCCCGGTTCCGGGAAGGGGCGGGATGGGGGAAAAACTCACCCCCCGACCACCCGATGCAACGCCCCCTCCAACCCCACCGGATCCGTCAGCACCCCCGACCCATCGGGCGGCACAAGCCAGCGCACCGGAGAACGCCCCCGCAGCGGATGCGGAACGACCACCCACCCCCCGGCCCCGACCCCCCGCACCCCCGTCCCCACCCACCGCCCCGCCGTCCCCGGCGGGACGAGGAAGCCGACCCGGCCGGCCCGTTCGTCGCAGAGCACCGGGCCGGGGCGGCGCGTCCGCCGGGAGAGCAGCTCCGCGGCGGGGCGGCCGAGCGCGGCGGGGACGACGAGCACGTCCCAGAGCCGTCCGGCGGGCAGCAGCACGACCCCGAAGGGGTCCCGCTGCCACTGCCGCCGGCAGGCCCGGGGGTCGGGCGCGGCCGAGGCCAGCCACTCCACCGCGCTCCGCCCGCTCCCCGTAACACCGCTGCCCATCTGCCGCCTCCAAAGCGTCCCGTCGTGTGCGTACACGGATGAGAGGGGGCGGGCAGCCGGTCATGACGCGACTTAGGAAGCCGGTTCTCAGCTGTCGAAGCCGAGCCCGACCTTGTCCATCGCCTTCAGCCACAGGTTCCGCCGCCCGCCGTTCTCGTCGGCGCGCGTCATCGACCACTGGGTGAGACCGATGCCCACGGACCGCACGGGCTCCGGCGGGAACGGCAGCGGCTTGGTGCGGACCATCTCCAGCTCCGTGCGCTCCGTCCGCTCCCCGGCGAGCAGGTCGAGCATGACGTCCGCGCCGAAGCGCGTCGCCCCGACCCCCAGCCCGGTGTAGCCCAGCGCGTAGGCGACGCGCCCGCCGTGCGCGGTGCCGAAGAAAGCCGAGAAGCGGGAGCAGGTGTCGATGACACCGCCCCACGCATGCGAGAAGCGCACGCCCTCCAACTGCGGGAAACAGCGGAAGAAGTGCTCGGCGAGGCGCCGGTACGTATCCGGGTTGTGGTCGTACTCGGCCCGGATCTCACTGCCGTAGTGGTAGACGACGTCGTAACCGCCCCACAGGACACGGCGGTCGGCGGTCAGCCGGAAGTAGTGGAAGTGGTTGGCGTAGTCGCTCAGCCCCTGCCGCCGCCTCCACCCGACGGCCGCCAGCTGCTCCTCGGTCAGCGGTTCGGTGACGAGTGCGTAGTCGTAGACGGGCGCGATGTACGGGCGCAGGCGCTTGACCAGGGAGGGGAACGCGTTGGTGGCCAGCGCGGCCTGTCGGGCGAAGACCCGCCCGTACGGAGTGCGGAGGGCGACGCCGGTGCCGCGCGAGGACAGTTCGCTGCCGGGAGTGTGCTCGTAGAGCCGGACCCCGGCCGTAAGGCAGGCCCGTTTGAGACCCCAGGCCAGCTTCGCCGGGTGGAGCATGGCGACGCCGGTGCGGTCCCAGAGGCCGGCGAGGAAGGTCGGGGAGTCGACCTCGGCGCGCATCGCGTCACGGTCGAGGTAGGTGTGGCCGGTGAGGCCGTGGGCGGCGAACTCGTCGGCGGTCTCGCGGAGTTCGTCCACCTGGTGCGGGGCGGTGGCGATCTCGATCTCGCCGGTGCGCTCGAAGTCGCAGTCGATGCCGTGGCGTTCGAGGGCGGCCTCGATGCCGTCCAGGTTGCGGCGGCCGAGGTCCTCCAGGAGGCCTATCTCGTCGGGCCAGCGGGCGAGGCCGTTGCCGGTGCCGTGGGTGACGGAGGCGGCGCAGAAGCCTCCGTTGCGGCCGGAGGCGGCCCAGCCGCACTCCTCGCCCTCGATGAGGACGACGTCGCGGGCGGGGTCGCGTTCCTTGGCGTTGAGGGCGGTCCACAGCCCGGAGTAGCCGCCGCCGACGACGAGCAGGTCGCAGTGCTCGTCGCCGACGAGGGCGGGGCGGGGGTCGGGCCGCCCGGGGTCGTCGAGCCAGTAGGGGCGCAGGGTGGTGTCGGAGAGTGCTCGGGCAGGGTTCATGGCACGGGCGGCCATGGTCTCAGCTCCTTCTTCGGCGTCTCCCGGCAAGCTGGCCAGCGAGAACGCACATCACGGCGATGACGAACATCGCGGTCCCGATGACATTGATCTGAACGGGCGTGCCCCTCTGTGCCGCTCCCCAGACGTACATGGGGAAGGTCACGGTGGAGCCGGCGTTGAAGTTGGTGATGATGAAGTCGTCGAAGGAGAGCGCGAAGGACAGCAGTGCTCCCGCGGCGATGCCGGGGGCGGCGATGGGCAGCGTGACGCGCAGGAAGGTCTGCAGCGGGCTGGCGTAGAGGTCCTGGGCGGCCTGTTCCAGGCGCGGGTCCATGCTCGTCACCCGGGCCTTGACGGCGGTGACGACGAAGCTCAGGCAGAAGGTGATGTGGGCGACGAGGATCGTCCAGAAGCCGAAGCTGACACCGGTGTTGAGGAAGAGCGTGGCGAGCGAGGCGGCCATCACGACCTCGGGCATCGCCATGGGCAGGAAGACCAGGCTGCTGACCGAGGAGCGGGCCCGGAAGCGGTACCGGGCCAGCGCGAAGGCCGCGGCGGTGCCGAGCACGGTGGCGCCGAGGGTGGCCCACAGCGCGATCCAGAGGCTGAGCGAGAGCGAGCCGCACAGCCCGTCGACGTCGCAGGGGTGGGTCCAGGCGTCCGTGGAGAAGCGCTGCCACTCGTAGTTGAAGCGGCCGTTGGGCTTGTTGAACGAGAAGACCGTGACGACGACGTTGGGCAGCAGCAGATAGGCCAGGGTGGCCAGACCGGCGAGGACGACGAGGTTGCGGCGCAGCCAGCGCAGCGGGCGGACGGCGGCCATCAGACGACGTCCTCCGTCCCGGCGCGGCGCAGGTAGACCGTGACCATGGCCAGGATCGCGGCCATGAGGATGAAGGACAGGGCGGCGGCGGTCGGGTAGTCCAGGACGCGCAGGAACTGGGACTGGACGACGTTGCCGATCATCTTCTGGTCCGGGGAGCCGAGCAGTTCGGCGTTGATGTAGTCACCGGTGGCGGGGATGAAGGTGAGCAGCGTGCCGGCGACGACGCCGGGCATGGACAGCGGGAAGGTCACGTGGCGGAAGGTGGTCAGGGGGCGGGCGTAGAGGTCGCCGGCCGCTTCGTGGAGCCGCCCGTCGATCCGCTCCAGGGAGGTGTAGAGCGGCAGGATCATGAAGGGCAGGAAGTTGTAGGTGAGGCCGCAGACGACGGCGAGCGGGGTGGCGAGCAGCCGGTGCCCCTCGGTGACGCCGAGCGCGTCGGTGAGGCCGAGGACGTGCAGCGTGTCGAGCGCGGAGACGACGGGGCCGCCGTCGGAGAGGATCGTCTTCCAGGCCAGGGTGCGGATGAGGAAGCTGGTGAAGAACGGCGCGACGACCAGCACCATGAGCAGGGTCCGCCAGCGGCCCGCCTTGAAGGCGATGAGGTAGGCGAGCGGATAGCCGAGGAGCAGGCAGAGGACGGTCGCGGCGGTCGCGTAGCCGACGGAGCGCAGGAACTGCGGGTAGTACTGGGCCAGGGCGTCCCAGTAGGTGGCGAAGTGCCAGGTGACCTGGAAGCCGTCCTCCAGCGACCCGGTCTGCACGGAGGTCGATGCCTGGTAGACGAGGGGTGCGACGAAGAAGAGGAGCAGCCAGAGGATGCCGGGGAGCAGCAGCCAGTAGGGGACGAGGCGGCCGCGGCGGGCGGGTGCGGCGGCGGGAGCGGGGGCGGTGGCGGTCGTCGTCACGAGGGCCCCTCCCCCAGGTCGACGTCCGTGCCGGCCTCGATGCGCTGGGCGGCGTCCAGCCCGAAGCCGTGGCCCGGGTTCCAGTGCAGGAGCACCTCGGCGCCGGGGACGAGGCGGGGGTCGCGCTCGATGTTCTGCTCGTAGACGGACAGGCCGGAGGAGCCCGCGGCGACCGGGCTGTCGACGATGTACTGGGTGGAGACGCCGATGAAGCTCGACGCGGCGATGCGGCCGCGGACACGGTTGCGCCCGGCGGGCACGGTGTCGGCGTCGTCGGCGTGGGTGAGGGTGATCTTCTCCGGCCGTATGCCGAGGAGCAGCTTGTCGCCGGTACGGGCGGCGAGCGGGCAGCGGTCGGCGGGCAGCGCGAGCTTGGTGCCGGCGGCGCGCAGCACGAGGTCGGAACCCGCTGCGTCGAGGACCTCGGCGGTGATGAGGTTGGAGGTGCCCAGGAAGTTGGCGACGAACGTGGTGCGCGGGGTCTCGTAGAGGTCCGCGGGCGCACCGAGCTGTTCGACCCGGCCGGCGTTCATGACGGCGACGGTGTCGGCCATCGTCATGGCCTCCTCCTGGTCGTGGGTGACGTGCACGAAGGTGATGCCGACCTCGGTCTGGATGCGCTTGAGCTCCAGCTGCATCTGACGGCGGAGCTTGAGGTCCAGGGCACCCAGCGGCTCGTCGAGCAGGAGGACGCGGGGGTGGTTGATGAGCGCGCGGGCCACGGCGACGCGCTGCTGCTGGCCGCCGGAGAGCTCGTGCGGCCGGCGCCGGGCCAGCTCGCCCAGCTGGACGAGGTCGAGCATCTCGCCGACCTGCTTCTTCACGGACTTGACGCCCCGGCGGCGCAGCCCGAAGGCGACGTTCTCGAAGATGTCGAGGTGGGGGAAGAGCGCATAGCTCTGGAAGACGGTGTTGACCGGCCGCTTGTACGGGGGGAGGGCGGTCACGTCCGTGCCGCCGAGCACGACGGTGCCGGTGGAGGGCTCCTCCAGGCCGGCGATCATGCGCAGGGTGGTGGTCTTGCCACAGCCGGAGGCCCCGAGCAGGGCGAAGAAGGATCCCGCGGGGACCGTGAGGTCCAGCGGGTGCACGGCGGTGAAGGAGCCGTACCGTTTGCTGATCCCGGCGAGGCACACGTCGGTGCCGCTGCCGCTCGGGGCGGTTGCTGTCATGGGTGTGGATCCAGAGGTGTGGGGGCGTAGAGCACATAACAGTGACATACGGACGCGGGAGGTCGCGCCCGGGTCGTGCGGGTGCCGCATCGCTCACCTCCTCCACCGGCCGTACGGGCTCGGGGACAGGCGTTGCTCCTGCCGGATGTGATCGCCGATCCTGGCAGAGGAGTGGCCCCACAACAAGAGATTCCGTCGCAGAGATTTGGCTCTGCGACGGAATCAGCGCTTGCGCGGGTTGCGGCGGGCGAGGTCCGCGGCGGGCGGGGTCGGAGCATGCCCGACCCTCAGAGCATGCCCGCCCCTCAGACCATGCTCGACCCGATGGCGGCCGCGATGGCCAGATAGACCAGCGGCAGGATCAGGCCCAGGATGCCCAGGACGATGCCCGCGGTCGCGGCGCCGCGGTTGGTCGCCTCGCCCTTGCTGACCTTGGAGCGGCCGACCCCGCCGAAGACGATGCCCAGGATGCCCAGGATGATCCCGAAGAACCACAGGAACACGACCGCGCTGCAGATCGCGCCGATGAGGCCGGTGACCAGACCGGCGGTGCCCATGCCGTTGCTGGGCTGCGCCGGCGGGTACGGGGCCGCGCCGTACGGCTGGACCGGCGGGGCGGTCGGGTAACCGCCCTGGTAAGGCGCGCTGTTGGCGGCCGGGTAGCCGTAGCCGGGCTGCTGCGGGGGCTGCTGCGGCTGCTGCGGCGAAGGCGGGCCGTAAGGATTCTGACCGTAGCCGGACAAAGTTGTGGATCCCCTCGTTGGATATACGCCGGGCAATGTTATGACCATGACCGGGAGGCGGGGGCGGCGCTCCGGATAATCACTCTCCGTTGTCAGTGCCCGCTGCCAGAATGGCTGCCATGACACACACGGGGGAGATCCTGACCGGGCGGGCCGGGCGGACCGCGCATCTGGCGCGTTCCGTCGAGGAGCTGACGGCCGCGGTGGAGCGCGGCGAGCGGCCGAAGTACGTCCACTTCTGGGGCCACCGGCCCCGGCGCGACGGAGGCGTGGGGCCCGGCTGCTTCAGCCAGTGGTGGCCCTCGCCCTTCACGGTGGACGGGGTGGCCTATCCGACGGCGGAGCACTGGATGATGGCCGGAAAGGCCCGGCTCTTCGCCGACGCGGAGGCCGAGGCCCGGGTGCTGGCAGCGGGCCACCCCAAGCAGGCCAAGGACGCCGGGCGCACGGTGCGCGGCTTCGACGAGGAGGAGTGGCGGCGCCACCGCTTCGCCCTCGTCGTCGAGGGCAGCGTGCACAAGTTCGCCGCCCACCCGGAGCTGACGGAGTATCTGCTGGGCACCGGGGAGCGCGTGCTGGTGGAGGCCAGTCCACTGGACCGGGTCTGGGGCATAGGCCTGGCCGCCGCCGACGAGGGGGCCGACGACCCCGCCCGCTGGCAGGGCCTGAATCTCCTGGGCTTCGCGCTGATGGAGGCGCGTCAGCGGCTCGCCGGGGCCGGGGCGAGCGGCGCCGAGACGGAGGTGCGGTAGGTGCCGCCCGGATCGTCGTCGTAGTCGTCACGGGACCGGTGCCGGTCGGGGTCGGGGGCGATGGCCACCAGCACGATCATCAGCACCGACAGCAGGAGCGCGAGGGAGCCGAGGATCAGTCCGGCCGTGGCCGCACCCCGGTTGGACGCCTCGCCCTTGGTGACCTTGGCCCGCCCGATGGCGCCGAAGACGACCGCCAGCACCCCGAGGACGATGCCGAAGACCATGGTGAACGAGAGCACCACGCCCACGATGCCGAGCACCATCGCCGCGGTGCCGAAGCCGTTGTTGGGCACCTGGGGCGGGGCCGGCCAGAGCTGCCCGTAGGGCGCTCCCGGGTAGCCGCCCTGACCGTACGGGGGTATGGAGCCGTAGCCCGGGTACGGCGCGCCCTGCGGGTGGCCGGGCGGCGGGCCCGCGTAGGGCCCGTACCCGGCGGGGCGGTAGGCGCTCGGGGTGCCCGGGCCCGTCGGCGCCGGGGGCACGGGCGGCACGCCGCCCTCCGGACGGGGCGGCGGCACGGCCGCGGGGGCGGCCGGCGGCGTCACCGGCGGGGCGGCCGGACGCTCTCCGTCCCCGCCCTTGCCGAGCGGCACCCGCCGCTCCGGCGGGGCCCAGGGGTCGCGGTCCTCCCGGGGCCCCGGCTGCGCACTGCCCGTCTCGGACATGACCCTCCCAGTAGCTGTCCTGTCATGCTACGGCCTCCGTACGGCGGTACGGACGCCGCACATACGATGATCCGCACCCGCCGAACGAACCGGCCCTGGAGGCCCGCATGTCCGTACTCGCCCCGTTCATCGCCGGACTGCCCAAAGCCGAGCTGCACGTGCACCACGTCGGCTCCGCGTCCCCGCGCATCGTCGCCGAGCTGGCCGCCCGCCACCCCGACTCCCCCGTGCCCACCGACCCCGAGGCCCTGGCGGACTTCTTCACCTTCCGCGACTTCGCGCACTTCATCGAGGTCTACCTGTCGGTCGTCGACCTCATCCGCGACGCGGAGGACGTCCGGCTGCTGACCTACGAGGTCGCCCGCGACATGGCGCGGCAGAACATCCGCTACGCCGAGCTGACCGTCACCCCCTTCAGCTCGGTGCGGCGCGGCATCCCCGACGCCGCCTTCGTCGAGGCCATCGAGGACGCCCGCAAGGCGGCCGAGACCGAACTGGGCGTCATGCTGCGCTGGTGCTTCGACATCCCCGGCGAGGCGGGCCTGGCGGCGGCGGAGGAGACCGCCCGGATCGCCTGCGACCTGCGGCCCGAGGGCCTGGTCTCGTTCGGCCTCGGCGGGCCCGAGATCGGCGTCCCCCGCCCGCAGTTCAAGCCCTACTTCGACCGCGCCATCGCCGCCGGGCTGCACAGCGTGCCGCACGCCGGGGAGACCACGGGCCCGCAGACGATCTGGGACGCCCTGACCGAGCTGCGCGCCGAGCGCATCGGCCACGGCACCAGCGCCGTCCGGGACCCGCGCCTGCTGGAGCACCTCGCCGAGCACCGCATCCCGCTGGAGGTCTGCCCGACCTCCAACCTCGCCACCCGGGCCGTCGAGGACATCGACCGGCACCCGGTCAGGGAGATGGCCGCCGCGGGCGTCCTGGTGACGATCAACAGCGACGACCCGCCCATGTTCGGCACCGACCTCAACAACGAGTACGCGGTCGCCGCCCGCCTGCTGGACCTCGACGCCCGGGGCGTCGCGGACCTCACCAAGAACGCCGTCGAGGCGTCGTTCCTCGACGCGGGCGGCAAGGCCGCGCTGACGGCGGAGATCGACGCCTACACGGCGAGCTGGCAGGCTTAAGGCCATGGCGATCCGCGCCGTCGCCCACCGCGGCGACCCGTACGTCCACCGTGAGAACACCCTGCCCTCGATCCGCTCCGCATGGCGGGCCGGGGCGCCGACGGTGGAGATCGACGTCCGGCTCACCCGCGACGGGGTGCCGGTGCTGCTGCACGACGCGACGCTGGAACGGCTGTGGGGCCACCGCCGGATGCTCTCCTCCGTCACGGCCGAGGAGCTGCGCTCCCTGACCGGCGGCGGGGTACCGACCCTGGCCGAGGCCCTCGCCCTGGCGGACGGTTCCGGCGAGCTGTTCCTCGACCTCCCCGACCCCGCGGCGGCCGGCGCCGCCGTCGCGGCGGTGCACGCCGCGGGGGCCGGCGGACGGGTCTCCTGGTGCGGTGCGACCCCTTCCCTGTGGGAGGTCCGGCGCGCGGACCCCGAGGCGGAGATCGCCCTGACGTGGACGACGCTCACCCCGCCGCGCCCCGCCCTCCTCGCGGCGGTGACGCCGCGATGGCTCAACTACCGCTTCGGCCTGGTGACTCCGGAACTGGTCGCGCGCAACCACGCGGACGGATACCTCGTGTCCGCGTGGACGGCGGACACGACGTGGACGATGCGGCGGCTGGCGCGGGCGGGGGTGGACTCGATCACGACGAATCGGGTGCGGGTGCTGCGGGGGCTGGTGGGGGTGTAAGTGCCCCTGCCCCGCCCTTTCACCGTTTCCCGCAGGGGCTGCGCCCCTGCGCCACCCCGCTGGCGCGCTGCCGCGCGCGGGTGGGCGGGGCTTCGCCCCTGCGCCCCACCGGGGGCTCCGCCCCCTGGCCCCCGCTCGGGCTGCGCCTGCCGGGCCTTGACCGGGGCTGCGCCCCTGGCCCCCCGAAGCGCCCTCCGGGCTCCCCCAGAGGGGGCACCCCCAGTCCTCAAGCGCCGGACGGGCTGGTTTATGCGCCCGGGCCGGATTTCCCGCGTGAGGATTTCAGGCGTGCGGATTTCAGGCGCGGGCGCGCACTCCAGCCCGTCCGGCGCTTGAGGACGAGCGGCGAAGCCGCGACAAACGGGGGCCAGGGGCAGAGCCCCGGAAGCAGGGGTGCAGGGGGCGCAGCCCCCGCCGGGGCGCAGGGGCGCAGCCCCGGAAGAAACGGTGAAAGGGCGGGCCAGGGGCAAACCCCCCTCACAGCCCCACGATCTCGTTCCACTCCTTCAAGAACCCCGGCCGCTCCTTGGCCGTCATGTCCCGCGCCGTCGCCAGCCGCTCCCGCATCCCCTCCGTCGGGAAGATCAGCGGATTCTCCGCCAGCTCCGCGGTCTCCTTGTCCTTGGAGGACGCGAGGACCTCGCGCGCCGCCGGCACGGGGCACACATAGTTGACCGCAGCGGCCAGCTTCGCCGCCACCTCGGGCCGGTAGTAGAAGTCGATCAGCCGCTCCGCGTTCGCCTTGTGCCGGGCCAGGTCCGGGATCATCAGGCTCTCCGCCCAGAGCTCCGCCCCCTCCTCCGGCACCACGAACTCGATGTCGGGGTTGTCGGCCTGGAGCTGGATGATGTCCCCGGAGTACGCCTGGCAGGCGAGCACGTCCCCGGACGACAGCTCCTTGATGTAGTCGTTGCCGGTGAACCGGCGGATGTGCCGCCGACCCACGAGCCGGCGCAATTGGTCGGTCATCCGGTGGAAGTCGTCCGCGGTCCAGCGCGTGACGTCCGCCCCGTTCCCCTGCATGAGCAGCGAGAACGCCTCGTCCATCCCGGCCAGCAGCGTGACCCGCCCGCGCAGGTCGTCCTTCCACAGGTCCGCCGTGCGCCGGATCTCGCGGCCGAGCTTCTTGCGGTGGTAGGCGATGCCGGTGATGCCGGACTGCCAGGGGACGGAGTGCCGCCGCCCGGGGTCGAACGAGGGCTTGCGCAGCAGCGGGTCGAGGTTCCGGGCGACGTTCGGCTGGGCGGCCCGGTCCATCTCCTGGACCCAGCCCAGGCGGACGTAGCGCGCACACATCCAGTCGCTGACCACGATCAGATCGCGCCCGGTGTCCTGATGGTTCATCAGGGCGGGACCGATCTTCCCGAAGAACTCGTCGTTGTCGTTGATCTC
The DNA here is from genome assembly GCF_041519305.1 of Streptomyces luteireticuli. Lineage (NCBI taxonomy): Bacteria > Bacillati > Actinomycetota > Actinomycetes > Kitasatosporales > Streptomycetaceae > Streptomyces > Streptomyces luteireticuli. The sequence continues at coordinate 6,000,472 of NZ_CP167927.1, read as the reverse complement.
CTCGGTGTACTTCACCGAGACGCCGCTGCGCCGCTCGAACTCGTCCAGCGTGGGACGGCGCCCGGGGTGCTCCTCGTCGGTGTCGATGTAGAGCGGCCAGTTGGCGAAGACGAGCCGCCGGTCACCGGCGGAACGATCCTGCGCGGCGCGGTCCCCTGGCGCGATATACGCGGCGGGCACCCCGCATCCGGCGAGCGCAGCGGCCCCCGCACCCGCGCCCAGCGCGCGCAGCAGAGAGCGGCGGGACAGGGATCTCAAGGGCTTCTCGCAATCGGCGGCAGCGGGGGCGTACGGGTCGGGAGCGGCCGCCGATGATACCGGCGAGGTCAGTCGCGGGGGAACTTGTCGGTGGAGATCGTCAGCCCGAGCGACGTGCAGGTGAGGTCGAGAGGCTCCCCGAAGTCAACGGTGAGCGCACTGTGATAGTCGTCGTTCTTCGGAGACATGAAGGCGTGGCAACGCGCCGTGTACGGATCCACGATCACGTAGACGGGCACACCTGCCTCGGCGTACGTCTGCTTCTTGTCCCCGTAGTCGTTCGCCGCGGTCGCCCTGGAGATGACCTCCACGATGAGTTCGACATCACTCGGCGGGAACCTGTCCTTATGATCGGCCACAGCGCCATCGGCGATCTTGGCGAGGTCAGGACAGAATCCGTTCATGTATCCCGGGAAATCGATACGCACATCGGAGTTGATCTCGGCGTCCCGACCGAACCGGTCCTCAAGCTGATGCATGACACTGCGGATGATCTTCCAGTGCGTACGGCGCTGCGGCGACATATAGACAGCCCCCCTGACAATCTCGACCTTGTAGCCCTCGGGGACTGGCATGCGCTCCAGCAGGTCGAACATGTCATCGAGGCTGAGGTCATCACCGCTGTCGGCCACGTCGATCCTGTCCGTCAGTTCGACTGTCATCGTGCCGCTCCTCCCCACCACACGCACACACGCGCGCAGCCGCACGGTCAAACGATAAACGCGGACCCCGGGACACGGCATGCCCCGGAGCCCGCGCCGACGCCGCTCAGCCCAGCGACGTCATCACATGCTTGATCCGCGTGTAGTCCTCGAACCCGTACGCCGACAGGTCCTTCCCGTAGCCGGACTTCTTGAAGCCGCCGTGCGGCATCTCCGCGACCAGCGGGATGTGGGTGTTGATCCACACACAGCCGAAGTCGAGCCGCTTCGACATCCGCATGGCCCGTGCGTGGTCCTTGGTCCACACCGAGGACGCCAGCGCGTACTCGACGCCGTTGGCGAGCGCGACGGCCTCGTCCTCGTCCGTGAAGGACTGGACGGTGATCACCGGGCCGAAGATCTCCTTCTGGATCGCCTCGTCGTCCTGCCGGAGCCCGGAGACGACGGTGGGGGCGAAGAAGTAGCCCTTCTCGCCGACCTGGTGACCGCCGGTCTCGACCTTCGCGTGCGCGGGCAACCGCTCGACGAAGCCCTTGACCTGGGCGAGCTGGTGGGCGTTGTTGAGCGGCCCGTAGAGCACGTCCTCGTCGTCCGGCAGGCCGGTCTTCGTGTCGGCCGCGGCCTTGGCGAGCGCGGTGACGAACTCGTCGTGGACGGAGGAGTGGACGAGCACGCGCGTCGCGGCCGTACAGTCCTGGCCGGCGTTGAAGTAGCCCGCGACCGCGATGTCCTCGACGGCCTTGGCGAGATCGGCGTCCTCGAAGACGACGACCGGCGCCTTGCCGCCGAGTTCGAGGTGCACCCGCTTGAGGTCGCGCGAGGCGGACTCGGCGACCTGCATCCCGGCGCGCACGGAGCCGGTGATGGAGGCCATGGCGGGCACCGGGTGCTCGACCATCAGCCGGCCGGTGTCGCGGTCGCCGCAGACGACGTTGAACACGCCCTTGGAGTGGCCGAGTTCCTCCAGCACCCCGCCGATGATCTCGGCGAGCAGGACCGTGGAGGCCGGCGTGGTGTCGGAGGGCTTGAGGACGACGGTGTTGCCCGCGGCCAACGCCGGGGCGAACTTCCACACTGCCATCATCATCGGGTAGTTCCACGGCGCGACCTGCGCGCAGACGCCCACCGGCTCGCGCCGGATGATGGACGTCATCCCCTCCATGTACTCGCCGGCCGCACGGCCCTCCAGCAGCCGGGCGGCGCCCGCGAAGAAGCGGATCTGGTCCACCATCGGCGGCACCTCCTCGCTGCGGGTGAGCGCGAGCGGCTTGCCGGTGTTCTCCGACTCGGTGGCGATGAGCTCCTCGGCCCGCGCCTCGATCGCGTCGGCGATCTTCAGCAGGACCTTCTGGCGCTCGGCCGGCACCAGGTCCCGCCAGGCGGGGAAGGCGGCCTCGGCGGCGGCCATGGCGGCGTCCACGTCCGCGGCGGCGGACAGCGGGGCGGTGGCGTACACCTCTCCCGTGGCCGGGTTGACCACGTCGGTCGTCCTCCCGTCCGCGGCGTCCCGGAACTCCCCGTTGATGTAGTTGCGCAGACGGCGCGGCTCGGTGGTCACGGTGTGCACCTCTCCTGTGAGATGTCCGACGGGTGAGACGCCCAGCCTAGCCAGGAATGCCACGCTTTCGATATACCCAACCGGCCGGGACGACGGAATCAGTTCTCGAACGACCGTCCAACAACGAATTTCATGGGTCAAGGGCTTGCTTCACGGCGGACTCCTCATGCATGGTGGGGCCGTGGCCACTCGTAGCGCAGAACCCAAGGGCGCCCACGGCGCGCCGCCCCTCGACGCCGTCTCCCTGGCGATCATCGAGCAGCTCCAGGAGGACGGCCGCCGCCCCTACGCGGCGATCGGCAAGGCCGTGGGCCTCTCCGAGGCGGCCGTCCGGCAGCGCGTGCAGAAGCTGCTCGACCAGGGAGTGATGCAGATCGTCGCCGTCACCGACCCGCTCACCGTGGGTTTCCGGCGCCAGGCGATGGTCGGCATCAACGTCGACGGGGACCTCGATCCGGTCGCCGACGCCCTGACCGCGATGGACGAGGTGGAGTACGTGGTGGTGACCGCCGGCTCGTTCGATCTCCTCATCGAGATCGTCTGCGAGGACGACGAACACCTGCTGGACGTGATCAACAAGCGCATCCGCACGCTCCCGGGCGTGCGCTCCACCGAGAGCTTCGTCTACCTCAAGCTCCGCAAACAGACCTATACATGGGGAACCCGATAGCCGTGAGCCAGGACCAGACCCAGCATTCCCGGACCGCGTACGACCACCTGTGGATGCACTTCACCCGCATGTCCTCGTACGAGAACGCCCCCGTGCCGACCATCGTGCGCGGCGAGGGCACCTACATCTACGACGACAAGGGCAGGCGCTATCTCGACGGCCTCGCCGGGCTGTTCGTGGTCCAGGCCGGCCACGGCCGCGCCGAACTGGCCGAGGCCGCCCACAAGCAGGCGCAGGAGCTGGCCTTCTTCCCGGTGTGGAGCTACGCCCACCCCAAGGCGATCGAACTGGCCGAGCGGCTGGCCCACTACGCGCCCGGCGACCTCAACAAGGTCTTCTTCACCACGGGCGGCGGCGAGGCCGTCGAGACGGCCTGGAAGCTGGCCAAGCAGTACCACAAGCTCACCGGCAACCACACCAAGTACAAGGTGATATCCCGGGCCGTCGCCTACCACGGCACCCCGCAGGGCGCCCTGTCCATCACCGGACTCCCCGCGCTCAAGGCCCCGTTCGAGCCCCTGGTCCCCGGCGCGCACAAGGTGCCCAACACCAACTTCTACCGCGCGCCGATCCACGGGGACGACCCGGAGGCGTTCGGCCGCTGGGCCGCCGACCAGATCGAGCAGCAGATCCTCTTCGAGGGCCCGGACACGGTCGCCGCCGTCTTCCTGGAGCCCGTGCAGAACGCGGGCGGCTGCTTCCCGCCGCCGCCCGGCTACTTCCGGCGGGTGCGCGAGATCTGCGACCAGTACGACGTGCTGCTGGTCTCGGACGAGGTCATCTGCGCCTTCGGCCGGCTCGGGACGATGTTCGGCTGCGACAAGTTCGGCTACGTCCCGGACATCATCACCTGCGCCAAGGGCATGACCTCGGGCTACTCCCCGATCGGCGCCGCGATCGTCTCCGACCGGATCGCCGAGCCGTTCTTCAAGGGCACCAACACCTTCCTGCACGGCTACACCTTCGGCGGCCACCCGGTCTCGGCCGCGGTCGCGCTCGCCAACCTCGACCTCTTCGAGCGCGAGGGCCTCAACCGGCACGTGCTCGACAACGAGGCGGCGTTCCTGGCCACCCTGCGGAAGCTGAACGACCTGCCCATCGTCGGCGACGTCCGCGGCAACGGCTTCTTCTACGGCGTGGAGCTGGTCAAGGACAAGGCCACCAAGGAGTCGTTCACCCCGGAGGAGTGCGAGCGGCTGCTCTACGGCTTCGTGTCCAAGAAGCTCTTCGAGAACGGGCTGTACTGCCGGGCCGACGACCGCGGCGACCCGGTCATCCAGCTCTCCCCGCCGCTGACCGCCGGCCAGGACACCTTCGACGAGATCGAGCAGATCGTCCGCGGCGTCCTCACGGAGGCGTGGACGAAGATCTGACGCCTCCCCCGGGGACGGGACCCCGCGCGCTTCGTCGGCGGTGCGCGGGGTCCTGCCGTACGCCGGCACGTCCTGCGCAACGGAGATGCGAGGCAGGCCAGTTCGCCCGCCCCACCGGGCCGGGAGCGCTGGCCGCCGTCGCGGCGGGCGGGGTGACGGTCGTGGCGCTGATGGCCGCGTACGGCGTCCTGGCCAACGAACCGATCCTGTACGGAGTTTCGGCGTCGCTCGCCGCTTGTCACGGTCAGCGCGCCGACCCGGCCGACGGACGCCGCGGTTCTGGCCGCCTGGCGGCGGCGCCTGGCCGGCGGACCGCCCCCGCCCCGACGAAAGGCACGCACCCCCATGAGCACCCCGCCCCGCACCGGCGGCGATCTCGTCGTCGAATCCCTCGCCGCCCTCGGCGCGGGCACCGTCTTCGGCCTGCCGGGCCAGCACGCCCTGGCCCTCTTCGACGCCCTGCGGCGCTCGGACCTGGACTACGTCGGCCTGCGCATGGAGAACAATGCCGGCTTCGCCGCCGACGCCCACGCCCGCGTCACCGGCTGCGTCACCCCCCTGCTGGTGTCGACCGGGCCGGGCGCGCTGATGACGCTGGCCGCGCTCCAGGAGGCCGCCGCCGCGTCCGCCCCCGTGCTGGGCGTCTCCAGCCAGGTGCCGACGGCCGGCCCCGGCGGCACCCGCCGGGGCCATCTGCACGAACTCCGCGACCAGCAGGCCTCGTTCCGCGATGTCGTCAAGAGCGTCCACCTCGTCCGCTCCGCCGCGCAGATCCCCTCCGCACTCGCCGCCGCCTGGCGCTCCGCGCTGGAGGCGCCCGCGGGCCCGGTGTGGGTGGAGATCCCCCAGGACGTCCTGCTCTCCCCGGCCCCCGTGCCGCCGGTGCGCGCCCTGGACGGCGTCCCCCGGCCGCTGCCGCCCCGGCCGGAGCTGACCGAGGAGGCCGCGGCGCTGCTGGACGCGGCCCGGCGGCCGGCGGTCCTGGCCGGCGGCGGCGTCGTGCGCAGCGGCGCCCAGGGCGCGCTCCGGGCGCTCGCCGAGAAGCTGGACGCCCCGGTGGCCACCACTTTCGGCGGCAAGGGCGCCTTCCCCGGGGACCACCCGCTGTCCCTGGGGTCGTGGCTGGAGGACCGGCACACCACGGCGTTCCTGGAGGACGCCGACGTGCTGCTGGTCGCCGGCTCGGGGCTCGGCGAACTCTCCTCCAACTACCACACGTTCGCCCCGCGCGGCCGGCTCGTCCAGATCGAGGCGGACCTCGGCAAGCTGGAGGCCAACCACCCCGCCCTCGCCCTCCACGCCGACGCGCGCCCCGCGCTGGAGGCGCTGGCGGCGGCCGTCACGGCGCGCGCCCCGGGCGACGGCGCGGACCGCGCCCGCGCGCTGCTGGAACGCGTCGGTGCCCGCATCGCGGCGCAGGACCTGGGCCTCGAACAGGAGGTGCTGGCCGCCGTCCGGTCCGCCCTCCCCGACGACGCCCCGAGCTTCTGGGACATGACGATCCTCGGCTACTGGGCCTGGTCCGCCTTCGACCCGCGCTCCGGCCCCTTCCACTCCGCCCAGGGCGCCGGCGGCCTCGGCTATGCCTTCCCGGCCGCCCTCGGCGCCGCCGCGGCCGACCGGACCCGTCCGGTGCTGGCGGTCTCCGGCGACGGCGGGGCGATGTACTCGATCGCCGAACTGGCCACCGCCCGGCAGTACGGCCTGCCGGTCACCTGGCTGATCGTCGACGACGGCGGCTACGGCATCCTGCGGGAGTACATGACCGACGCCTTCGGCGCGGCGTCCGGCACCGAGCTGGCCCGCCCGGACTTCGTCGCCCTCGCCGAGTCGTTCGGCGTCCCGGCCGTGCGCAGCGCGCCGGAGCGGCTGGGCGCGGACCTGGCGGCGGCGCTGGGCGCGCGGGGCCCGTCCGTGGTGGTGCTCCCGGCCGTGCTCCGGATGTTCGCGCCCACCCATCGGTAGCCCCGCCGCTCCACCCCCTTCGCACCCTCGCGCGATGAGCCCGATGGGAGGAAAGTGGGGCACTTGCGCGCCGAGCCTGGGGCGGGGCCATGATCCCCGTTCCGTACGGTGCCAGTGACCCAACGGCCCCCGGTTCGTTCACCCGGACAGGGGAACGGACCCTCCAGCGACCAGAGGTGTGCTCGAAATGGTGGCCCCGCCGGACAACGACGTGCTCTGGGCACGCGGCCTGCACTACTCCTACAACGGTTCCCCCGCCCTCGCAGGCGTCTCCATCGGCGTCCCCGAAGGCGAGGTCCTCGCGGTCACCGGACCACGCGGGTCGGGGAAGACCACGCTCCTGAAATGCCTCTCCGGCCAGCTCGTGCCGGAGGCGGGCGAGGTGTGGTTCAACAGCGCGCCCGTGCACACCCTTTCCCGCCCCGCCCGCGAACGGCTGCGCCGGGAGCGGTTCGGCTGGATCGACAGCGCGCCGCACCTCGTCCCGGAGCTGACCGGCTGGGAGAACGCGGCCCTGCCGCTGCTGGTCCGCGGCAGCGGCCACCGCGCGGCCAAGCAGGCGGCGGCGGAGTGGCTGGAGCGCCTGGACGTCGGGGACTGCGCCCGCAAACGGCCGGGCACGCTCTCCCGCGCGCAGTGCCAGCGCATCGCCATCGCCCGCGCCCTGGCCTGCGAGCCCACCGTCGTCTTCGCGGACGATCCGGCCGCGCCGCTGCACAGCGCCGACCGGGCCCAGGTCCTGCGGACCCTCACGACGGCGGCGCGGTCGCACCGGATCACCGTCGTCATGGCGACGCTGGACGACGAGAGCGCCGCTCTCGCCGACCGCGCGGTCGGCCTCGCCGACGGCCGCCGGGGCGGCGCCATCCCCGCACCGGACGCGCCCGACGGGGAGGGCAGGGCCGCGTGCTCAGTCTCCGCCTAGCCCGCGGCGCGCACCCGCTCGTCCTGCTGCGGCGCGTGCTGGTCACGGTCGCCGCGGCGGGGGTCGGCTTCCTGCTGCTGTGCTCGCTCGGGTATGCGGTGGCGCACCCGGAACAGCCGGAGGAGTCGGTCGTCCGGCTGCTGTGGTGCGCGGTGCCGTTCGCGGCGACCGTGCAGTTCGCCCTGGCCGTGGCCCGTACCGACCCGGCCACCCGGCCCCGCGACGGGCTGGACGCGCTCGGGCTGGGGCCGGTGCGGCTCTCGCTGCTCGCGGCCGGCTCGACGGCCCTGTCCTGCGCCGTGGGCAGCGGCGCCGCGCTCCTCGTCTATCTGGAGCTGCGCGGAGACCTCGGCGGGACGCCGCTGAGCGGCACCGCGAAGAGGCTGCTGGACGGCGGGCACGCGCTGCCGTGGGCCGGGACGCTGACCCTCCTCGGGCTGCTGCCCGTCGTGGGCGCCGGCACCTGCGCGCTCGCGCTGCGTCCGCGCGAGCCGCGCCGGCGCGGGGCGCACTCCGGGGGCGGGGAGGCCGGTCCCGCGCCGGCCCCGCCGGCCCCCGACCGGCCGTCGTACGCCGGTCTGCCCTGGGGCACGGCCGTCATCGCGATGGGCCTGGCGCTGGAGGCGTACGTCGGGCACGCGCCGGCCCCCGAGCCGGGCAGGCTGCTCGCGCTGCCCGGCCGGGACGGCGCCGCCTCCCCCGGGCTGCTGGGCGGCTGGCTGCTGGCCTCGCTGGGCCTGGTGCTGGCCGGTCCGGGGCTGACGCACTGGTGCGGGGTGGCCGTGGCGGCCGGGCGGCCGGGGCCGGTGCGGCTGCTGGCCGGGCGGATGCTCCAGGACACCGCGACGCGCATCGGACGCCCGCTGGGCGTCCTGTGCGCGGTCGCCTCGGGCGCGCTCGCCGCCGCCGAGCTGTACGGCGCCGCCTGGGAGCCCTCCGGACCGCGGCCGTTCGGCCCGCTCACCGGGCTGGGGGCGGCCGTGGTCATGGCCTGTGTGACGGCCACCGCGATCACCGCCGCGCTGGACGCCCGGCAGATCCGGTCCGAGACCACGACGGCGCTGCTGCGGCTGGGGATCCCCGCCTCGCTGCTGCGCGGGGCGGCGGCCGTGCGGACGACCGTGCTGGTCGCCGTGCTGGCGCCGCTGACCTGGGTGATCGCCGAGCTGACGGCGCTGCCGCTGCTGAGGTGAACCGGACGGGCGGCTGAGGGGGCGTCAGGGCGCGCGGCATGGTCCGCGCGCCCTTTCCGCACTGTTTTCTTGACCACTTCTTGACCCGAAGCAACTTCGGGGCCGTTTTGTTCGTCTGCATCAGGAGCAGGCGCTCATTCAGGCGAACGGAGCTATTGGTGATCATCGGCCTTGTCACGGCTGTCGCGGCCTCGGCGTGCTACGGCACGGGATCCGTCCTACAGGCCGTGGGGTCCCGCAAATCGGCGCTCCGGGAGGCCGCGAAGGCCAGCACGACCGGGGTGACCCAGCACGGCGGACCGAGCCTGTCCTCCACCGCGAAGGCGGCCGTCACCTGGGAGTTCATGGTCGGTACGGTGCTGGACTTCCTGGGCTTCGGCCTCGGTGCGCTCGCCGCGCGCATGCTGCCGCTCTTCCTCTCCCAGACGGTCATCAGCGCCAACCTCATCGTCACGGCGCTGCTCAGCGTCAAGATGCTGGGCATCCGGCTCAAGCGGCCCGAGTGGGCCTCGATAGCCGTCGTCTGCACCGCGCTCGTCCTGCTGGCCACGGCCGCCGGCCACGAGGGCAGCGGCGAGACGTCGCGCTCCACGCACTGGTGGCTGCTGGTCATCTCCGTCGTACTGATGGGCGGCGGCACCCTCGCCGTCCGTGTGATGGGCTCCAAGGCGGCCATCCTGGCCGGTCTGCTCTCCGGCCTCGGCTTCGGCGCCATCGGCGTCGGCGTCCGCATCCTCGACGGCATCGACCCCTTCGACATCCCGTCCCTGCTCGCCGACCCGGCGCTGTACGCGATCCTCATCTCCGGCATCGTCGGCATGTACCTGCACACGGTCGCCCTGCAGATCGGCTCGGTCAACGGCGCGACGGCGGCGCTCGTCGTCGGCGAGACGATCCTGCCCGGCATCATCGGCGTGCTGCTGCTCGGCGACGCGTCGCGGCACGGGTACGCGTGGATGGCCGTGCTGGGCTTCATCCTCGCGGTGGCGGGAGCGGTCGCGGTGGCGTGGTACGGCGAGCCGGACAGCCATGGGGTGACGCCCGCGGCGGCCGAAGCGGGCAAACCGGAGCCTGCGCCGACGCGTTGATCTCAAACGCCGGACGGGCTGGGTTCGCGCCGGGCGCGAAATCCAGCCCGTCCGGCGTTTGAGGACGAACGCGGCGCAGCCGCGTTGCACCCGCGCGGAGCGCGAAGAAACGGTGAAATGGGGGTGCCCCCTCTGGGGGAGGGCTAGGGGAGAACCACCACGTCCTCAGCGGCGAAAGCGACCCGCACCCGCACACCCGCCTCCGGCGCGTCGCCCAAAGCGCACGACGCCTCCAACTCGGGCCCCCCGCCCACCGGAAGCAGTCGCACCGCGACATGGTCCCCCCGGAACGTCCGGGACACGACCTCGCACGCCAACGCGCCGTCCGGCGCGAACCGCACACCCCCCGGCCGCACCAGCACCCCGCACGCCCCCTCCGCCGTCCCCTCCGGCACCGGCACCTTCCCCCACACCGTGTCGGCGACGCCGCCGCCCACCGTCCCCCGGACCACGTTCTCGAACCCGAGGAACCGGGCCACGAATTCCGAGGCCGGCCGCCGCCAGACCTCCAGCGGCGTCCCGGTCTGCGCTATCCGCCCGTCCCGCATGATCACCACACGGTCGGCGAGGGCGAACGCCTCTCCCTGGTCATGCGTCACGGCCAGCACCGTCGTACCCAACCGGCCGAACAGCGAACGCAGTTCGACGACGAGCCGCTCGCGCAGGCTCCGGTCGAGCTGCCCCAGCGGCTCGTCGAGCATCAGCAGCCGCGGGCTGGGGGCCAGCGCCCGCGCCAGCGCCACGCGCTGCTGTTCGCCGCCGGACAGGGCCGCTACGGCCCGCCGTCCGGCCCCGGGCAGGCCGACGAGGTCGAGCAGTTCGTCGACCGTACGGGCGGCCGACGCCCGTCCGACGCCCCGGGCGCGCAGCCCGAAGGCGACGTTCCCGGCCACGTCCCGCTGCGGGAAGAGCTGGTGGTCCTGGAACATCAGCCCCACCCCGCGCCGGTGCACCGGCACCCCGCGCTGGTCCTCGCCCTCCAGCAACACCTGCCCGGCGTCCGCCGGTTGGAGCCCGGCGACGACCCGCAGCAGCGTGGACTTGCCGCTGCCGCTCGGGCCGAGCACGCAGACGGTCTCGTGCCCGGCGACGTCGAGGTCCACCGCGTCCAGCACCGTCCGGTCGCCGAAGCGGACGGTGACGCCCCGCAGGCGCAACATCAGAACTCTCCCGTACGGTCGGTGCGTACACGCTCCAGCACCAGCAGCGCCACCGCGCACACCAGCATCAGAACGGTGCTGAGGGCCATCGCCTGCCCGTAGTTGAGCTCCCCGGGCCGGCCCAGCAGCCGGGCCACGGCGACGGGCAGCGTGGGGCTGTCGGGACGGGCGATGAAGACGGTCGCCCCGAACTCGCCCAGCGAGACCGCGAAGGCGAACCCCGCGGAGACGGCCAGCGCCCGGCCGACCATCGGCAGGTCCACCTCCCGCCAGGCCCGCAGCGGGGACGCGCCCAGCACCGCCGCGGCCTCCCGCAGCCGCGGATCGACCGCGCGCAGCACGGGCAGCATGGTGCGGACCACGAACGGCACGCCCACCAGCGCCTGGGCGAGCGGCACGAGGATCCAGGACGTCCGCAGGTCCAGCGGCGGCTCGTCCAGGGCGATGAGGAAGCCGAAACCCACCGTGACCGCCGAGGTGCCCAGCGGCAGCATCAGCAGCGCGTCGAAGCCGCGGACCAGGAAGCCCTCACGCCGGGTGAGGGCGGCCGCGGCGAGTCCCCCGACGACGACGGCGATCGCCGTGGCGGCCAGGCCGTAGGAGACCGAGTTGCCGATGGCCTCCAGCGGGGCGACGACGAACGTGCCGCCGTTGTCCCCGGCGGAGGCGAGGGCGCGGTAGAAGACCGTGCCATAGCCGTCCGGCCCGTCGAAGGAACGCAGCACCAGCACCACGAGCGGCAGCAGGACCAGCAGCACCACGCTCGTCAGGACGGCGGCCAGCAGCGCCCATTGGGCCGCCCCGCGCGGCCGGCGCGCGGTACGGCGCGCGTCCACCAGCCGCAGAGTGGCTTCGCGCCGGCGCACGGTCCGGGCGTGCACCAGCAGCAGCACGGCGACGGCGACGAACTGCACCAGGGTGAGCACCGCGGCCGTCGGCAGGTCGAGCAGCTCGGCCGTCTGCTGGTAGATCTCCACCTCCAGCGTGGCGTAGCGCGGTCCGCCGAGGATCTGCACGGTGCCGAAGGAGGTGAAGGTGAAGAGGAAGACCATGAGCGCCGCGGCGGCCACGGCCGGGGCCAGCGCGGGCAGTGTCACGCGGCGCCAGGCGGCGAACCGCCCGGCGCCCAGCACCCGCGCGGCCTCCTCCTGCCGGGGGTCGAGCTGCGCCCAGAGACCGCCCACGGTCCGTACGACAACGGCGTAGTTGAAGAAGGCGTGGGCGATCAGGATCGCCCAGACCGTGGTGTCCAGGCGGACGCCCCACAGCTCGTCGAGCAGCCCGCCGCGGCCGAGCAGGGCCAGGAACGCGGAGCCGGTCACGACGGTCGGCAGCACGAACGGGACGGTGACCACCGCCCGCAGCAGCGCCTTGCCGGGGAAGTCGAAGCGCGCGAAGACATATGCGCCGGGGAGCGCGAGCGCCAGCGTGAGCGCCGTGGAGGCGGCCGCCTGCCAGGTGGTGAACCACAGGACATGGGCGGTCGCCGGGTCGGTGACCACCTCGCCGATCCGGCCGAACTGCCAACGGCCGTCGGCTTTCAGGCCCCGCGAGACGATCGCGGCGACCGGGTAGGCGAAGAAGACCCCGAAGAAGGCAAGCGGCAGGGCCATCAGCCCGAGCCGGACCGCCGTCCTCCGGGTCCCCCGGGCCTTCGGTGCGGCTACTTCAGGACGAGCGAGGACCATGCCTTGACCCACTGGTCGCGGTTCTTCGCGATCTTCTCGGGGGCGAGCGTCCAGGGCGAGTCGACCTTCGCGCCGTACGCGGTGAACACCTCGGGCAGTTTGGCGTCCGGGTTCACCGGCTTGACGAACATGCTGAGCGGCATGTCCTCCTGGAACTTCCGGCTCAGCAGGAAGTCGAGCAGCGCCTTGCCGCCCTCGGCGTTCTTCGCGCCCTTGAGCAGCCCGGCGAACTCGGTCTGCCGGAAGCACGTCCCGGTCGCGACGCCGGTCGGGCCCTCCTTGGGCTTGTCCTTCATGTCCAGCACCTCGGCGGGCGGGCTGGAGGCGTACGAGACGACGAGCGGCCGGTCACCCTTGGCCTTCCGGCCGGCGGCGGAGCCGGAGAAGCGGTTGTTGTAGGCCTGCTCCCAGCCGTCGACGACCTCGACGCCGTTCTCCTTGAGCTTCTTCCAGTAGTCCTGCCAGCCCTCGTCGCCGTACTTGGCGACGGTGGCCAGCTGGAAGGCGAGCCCCGGCGAGGAGGTCGCGGAGTTCTCGGTGACAAACAGGCCCTTGTACTCCGGCTTCACCAGGTCGTCGAGGGTCTTCGGCGGGTCCAGCTTGTGGTCCGCGAAGTAGGCGCGGTCGTAGTTGACGCAGATGTCACCGGTGTCGACCGGCGTCACCCGGTGCTCGCCTGCGTCGAGTTGGAGGTCCTTGGGGACCCGGTCCAGGCCCTTGGCCTCGTACGAGGCGAAGATCCCGTTGTCGAGCGCGCGGGAGAGCAGCGTGTTGTCCACGCCGAAGAACACGTCGCCCTGGGGGTGGCTCTTGGAGAGGATCGCCTGGTTGACCGCCCGCCCGGCGTCCCCGCTCTTGAGCACGGAGACCTTGTAGCCGGTCTCCTTGGTGAACTCGTCGAGCACCTGCTTGGAGGCGACGAACGAGTCGTGCGAGACCAGGGTGACCGTCTTGCCGCCGTCGGACTCCTTCGAGCCGCCGGAGCTCCCGCAGGCGGCGAGCGCCGGGAGGGCGAGCGCGGCGACGGCGGCCGCGCCCAGGGCACGCCGGAGGGTGGTGTTCATGGTGGTGCTGACTCCCTACGCCGGTACTAACCGGATCAGGTCCGAGGGTCTGCGGGCCGTGCCGCACTCTCAGCGCCGAGGCGCTCCCCTGTCGGAATGTTCATTTGTGCGAATGCACCGTACCAGTGCGGGGGCTCAGCGCTCCGTGGCGGCCAGCTGGCCGCACGCGCCGTCGATCTCCTGGCCGCGCGTGTCCCGGACGGTCACCGGCACGCCGTGGGCCGCGATCGCCTCGACGAACGCCCGCTCGTCCTCCGGCCGCGAGGCCGTCCACTTCGAACCCGGCGTGGGGTTGAGCGGGATGAGGTTGACGTGCACCCGGCGGCCCTTGAGGAGCCGGCCGAGGAGGTCGCCGCGCCACGCCTGGTCGTTGATGTCGCGGATGAGCGCGTACTCGATGGAGATCCGGCGGCCGGACTTCTCCGCGTACTCCCAGGCCGCGTCCAGGACCTCGCGGACCTTCCAGCGGGTGTTGACCGGGACGAGGGTGTCGCGCAGCTCGTCGTCCGGGGCGTGCAGCGAGACGGCGAGGCGGCACTTGAACCCCTCGTCGGCGAAGCGGTGCATCGCCGGGACGAGGCCGACGGTGGAGACGGTGATGCCGCGCTGCGACAGGCCCAGGCCGTCCGGCTCGGGGTCGGTCAGCCGGCGGATGGCGCCGACGACGCGCTTGTAGTTGGCCAGCGGCTCGCCCATGCCCATGAAGACGATGTTGGACAGCCGCGCCGGGCCGCCGGGCACCTCGCCGTCGCGCAGGGCGCGCATGCCGTCCACGATCTGGTGGACGATCTCGGCGGTGGACAGGTTGCGGTCCAGCCCGGCCTGGCCGGTGGCGCAGAACGGACAGTTCATGCCGCAGCCGGCCTGGGAGCTGATGCACATGGTGACCCGGTCCGGGTAGCGCATCAGGACGGACTCCACGAGCTTGCCGTCGTGCAGACGCCACAGGGTCTTGCGGGTGGTGTCGTCGTCGCACGAGATGGTGCGCAGCTCGGTCATCAGCTCCGGCAGCAGCTCGCCGGCGAGCTTCTCGCGCGCGGCGGCCGGGATGTCGGTCCACTGGGCCGGGTCGTGGGCGTACCGCGCGAAGTAGTGCTGGGACAGCTGCTTCGCCCGGAAGGGCTTCTCGCCGATGGCGGCGACGGCCTCCTTGCGCTCGGCGGGCGAGAGGTCGGCGAGGTGCCGCGGGGGCTTCTTGGCTCCGCGGGGGGCGACGAAAGTCAGTTCTCCGGGCTTAGGCATGATGCATCCAGTGTCGCAGATGCGCGGACGGGGCCCGCCGTCCTGTGGACGACGGACCCCGTCGAGGAAAAACCGCAGCTCAGGCGCCTACGAACACCACCAGCAACAGCCACACGACCGGTGCCGTCGGCAGCAGCGAATCCAGACGGTCCATGATCCCGCCATGGCCCGGCAGCAGCCGGCCCATGTCCTTGATGCCCAGGTCACGCTTGATCATCGACTCGCCGAGATCGCCCAGCGTGGCGCTGACCGCGACCGCGAGGCCCAGCAGCAGACCATGCCACCACTGCCCGCCGTCGATCAGGTACTGCAGGCACAGCGCGCCCGCCGCCATGGCGAACAGCACCGCGCCGACCAGGCCCTCGCGGGTCTTGCCCGGGCTGATGCGCGGCGCGAGCTTGCGCTTGCCGAAGCGCCAGCCCACCGCGTAGGCACCGGTGTCGCTGACCACCGTGAGGATCAGGAAGGTCAGCACCCGCCAGGCACCGTCGTCCGCGGCCAGCATCAGGGCCACGAAGGTGGCCAGGAACGGCACGTAGAACGCGGCGAAGATGCCCGCCGTGACGTCCTTGAGGTAGTCGTCCGGCGGCTCGGTCATCCGCCACACCAGCACGGCCAGCGCCGTGAAGGCCATGGCGACCCATGCGCCCTCGGAGCCGTTGACGTACCCCGCGACGGTCATCGCCGCACCGCCGATGGCGAGCGGCACCAAGGGCGCCTTGATCCCCTTGCGCTCGGCGAGCCGCGAGGTCAGCTCCCACAGCCCGACGACCACGGCGATCACGATCACACCGAGGAAGACGGGCTTGTAGATGAACAGCGAGGCGACGATGACCGCGCCGAGGCCCAGTCCCACCCCTATCGCGGCACGCAGGTCACGTCCCGCGCTCTTCTTGCCCGCCTTGGGCGCCTGGGGGGCGGGGGCGGCGGGTTCCTGCGGCCGGATGTCGGGCTCCCCTCGGTCGCGTTCGTCGCGGAACAGGGGGCCACCGAGGTGCGCGGCCCCCTGATCACGGTCGTCCTGGTCTCCGCCTGCGTCGGGCACGATCGGCATGGGGCGAGTCTGCGCCGCCACGGCCGCTTCGCCCACGGGACCCGCCGGGAACGGGGGGACCCGGTCGGCGGCCCCCCACTGCCCGGCGCGCGACGGGGTTCCCCAGGATGCGTCGTTCATCAGACCTCGAGCAGCTCGGCTTCCTTGTGCTTGAGCAGCTCGTCCACCTGCGCCACGTACTTCGCGGTGGTGTCGTCGAGCTCCTTCTCCGCGCGGCGCACCTCGTCCTCGCCGGACTCCTTGTCCTTGACGAGCTTGTCCAGGGCGTCCTTGGCCTTGCGGCGAATGGAGCGGATCGAGACCTTCGCGTCCTCGCCCTTGCCCTTGGCGACCTTGATGTAGTCCCGGCGGCGCTCCTCGGTGAGCTCGGGGAAGTTCACCCGGATGATATTGCCGTCGTTGCTGGGGTTGACGCCCAGGTCAGAGTCGCGGATGGCCTGCTCGATGTTGCGCAGCGCGGTCTTGTCGAACGGGGTCACCACGGCCATACGCGGCTCGGGCACCGAGAACGACGCCAGCTGATTGATCGGCGTCAGCGCACCGTAGTAGTCCGCCACGATCTTGTTGAACATCGCCGGGTGCGCACGCCCGGTGCGGATCGCCGCGAAGTCCTCCTTGGCGACCACAACGGCCTTCTCCATCTTCTCCTCGGCTTCGAGGAGGATCTCTTCGATCACCACGTGCTCCTGGTGTTATCAGTAAGCAGAGCCTCGCCCCTGCGCGCGTCTTCTCCTGCACGGTGTCCGACCGGCAGGCGGTTGTCCATCCCCGTGCCGAGGTCTTCCCACGGCCCGGAGTTGCCGTCCGCCGGCGACCGATGGGGCGCGGCGGACGGCTGCGGGGCGTGTCAGTCCCGCGTGCCCTGGTCGCTCACGAGCGTGCCGATCTTCTCACCCTTGACGGCGCGGGCGATGTTGCCCTCTGCGAGCAGCTCGAACACCAGGATCGGCAGCTTGTTGTCCATGCACAGGCTGATGGCGGTGGCGTCGGCGACCTTGAGGCCGCGGGAGAGCACCTCGCCGTACTCGAGCGCGTCGAACTTGACCGCGTTCGGGTTCTTCTTGGGGTCCGAGTCGTAGATCCCGTCGACGCCGTTCTTGCCCATGAGGATCGCCTCGGCGTGAATCTCCAGGGCCCGCTGGGCGGCGGTGGTGTCGGTGGAGAAGTAGGGCATGCCCATGCCCGCGCCGAAGATCACGACGCGGCCCTTCTCCAGGTGGCGCACGGCGCGCAGCGGGATGAAGGGCTCGGCGACCTGGCCCATGGTGATGCCGGTCTGGACCCGGGTCTCCACGCCTTCCTTGGACAGGAAGTCCTGGAGGGCGAGGCTGTTCATCACGGTGCCGAGCATGCCCATGTAGTCCGAGCGGGCCCGGTCCATGCCGCGCTGCTGGAGCTCGGCGCCGCGGAAGAAGTTGCCCCCGCCGATGACCACGGCGATCTCGTAGCCCTCGCGGACCACGGCGGCGATCTCCCGGGCGATGGCGTGCACGACATCGGGGTCGACACCGAGTCCTCCGCCACCGGCGAAGGCCTCACCTGACAGTTTCAGCAGGAACCGGCGGGGCTTCCCGTGGTCGGCGTTCATGTCGTCGGCGGCCTCGCGCGCGTCCGCACCCTGATTCATTGGAGTTCTCCTCGTGCACATACGAAGAAGGCCATTGCCGGTTGGGTCCTTTCGGTTCCCTCTGCGGCAATGGCCTCCTCGTCACATCAGCGGCCGGCCGGTGGACGGTCGGCTGCGTACGACCCTAGCGGGTCGCAGGTCGTTCGCTGCCCTGCCGGGCGGCTCAGGCGCCGACGCGGATGCGCGAGAAGCGCTTCAGCGTGACACCGGCCTCGTCCAGGATCTTCTGGACGGTCTTCTTGTTGTCCTTCGCGAAGGCCTGGTCCAGCAGGACCGACTCCTTGAAGAAGCCGGTGACGCGGCCCTCGACGATCTTCGGCAGCGCGGCCTCGGGCTTGCCCTCGGCGCGGGCGGTCTCCTCGGCGATGCGACGCTCGTTCTCGACGACGTCGGCCGGGATCTCGTCGCGGGAGAGGAACTTCGGGGCGAACGCGGCGATGTGCTGCGCGACGTCCTTGGCGACCTCGGCGTTCTCCTTGTCCAGCTCGACCAGGACGCCGACCTGCGGGGGCAGGTCCGCGGCGGTGCGGTGCATGTACGCGGAGACGAAGCCGCCGGCGAAGTACGCGAAGCGGTCGACGACGATCTTCTCGCCCAGGGTGGCGTTGGCCTCGTCGATGAACGCCTGGACGGTCTTGCCGGCCTCGATCTCGGAGGCGAGCAGGGCCTCCAGGTCCGCCGGGGCGGACGCGGCGATGTGGGCGGCCAGGGCGTCGGCGACGGCCACGAACTTCTCGCCCTTGGCGACGAAGTCGGTCTCGCACTTCAGCTCGACGATGACACCGGAGGTGTTGTCGCCGGCGATGACGGAGGCGACGGCACCGTTCTCGGTGGTGCGGCTCTCGCGCTTGGCGACGCCCTTGAGGCCCTTGACGCGGACGATCTCGATGGCCTTCTCGAGGTCACCATTGGCCTCGTCGAGCGCCTTCTTGCAGTCCATCATGCCGGCGCCGGTCTTCTCACGGAGAGCCTTGACGTCAGCGGCGGTGAAGTTCGCCATCGTTGAAATCCTTCTTGTGCACTACGCCCCGCCGCGCCGCTCGGCATCCGGCAGGGCTGGTCCGTCTTGAGGTCACCACGACGGCCGGCTCCCGTCCAGCGGACGGGACCCGGCCGTGGATCCACCGGGACGGCGGGGCCTCACGGGGCCCCGCCGTCATCACGGCCGGGTCAGGCCTGCTCGGCGTCCGCGGCCGGCTTCTCGGCCTCGGCAGCGGCCGGAGCCTCAGCGGCGGCCGGAGCCTCGTCCGCCTTCTTCTCGCCCTCGAGGAGGTCGCGCTCCCACTCGGCCAGCGGCTCGCCCGCGGCCTTGTCGCCCTTGCCGGCCTCGGCCACGCCGGAGCGGGCCATCAGGCCCTCGGCGACGGCGTCGGCGATGACGCGGGTGAGCAGGGTGACGGAGCGGATCGCGTCGTCGTTGCCCGGGATCTTGTAGTCGACCTCGTCCGGGTCGCAGTTGGTGTCGAGGATCGCGACGACCGGGATGCGGAGCTTGCGCGCCTCACCGACGGCGATGTGCTCCTTCTTGGTGTCGACGATCCAGACGGCGCTGGGGACCTTCTGCATCTCGCGGATGCCGCCGAGGGTCTTCTCCAGCTTGGCCTTCTCGCGGGAGAGGACCAGGAGCTCCTTCTTGGTGAGGCCGGAGGCGGCCACATCCTCGAAGTCGATGAGCTCGAGCTCCTTCAGGCGCTGCAGGCGCTTGTAGACGGTCGAGAAGTTGGTGAGCATGCCGCCCAGCCAGCGCTGGTTGACGTAGGGCATGCCGACGCGCGTCGCCTGCTCGGCGATGGCCTCCTGGGCCTGCTTCTTCGTACCGACGAACATGATGGAGCCGCCGTGCGCGACGGTCTCCTTGACGAACTCGTAGGCGCGGTCGATGTACGACAGCGACTGGAGCAGGTCGATGATGTAGATGCCGTTGCGCTCCGTGAAGATGAAACGCTTCATCTTCGGGTTCCAACGACGGGTCTGGTGACCGAAGTGGACGCCGCTCTCCAGCAGCTCCCGCATCGTGACGACGGCCATGGCCGCGCTCCTCGTGATACTCGGTTTCCACGGCGGCCGGGCGGCCGCCGCTCCTGACGCCCCGGCGCGTCCGCCGCGGACCGCTCCGGTGAAGGAGCCGCTCACGGACCGAGGGACACGGCCACCGCGCTGCCCGGGAAGGGTCTGACGCGCCGATGGCGGGGCGTGCGAAGTCGACCCGGTCACCCGGGTCGCCAAGAGAAGTGTACGGGACCGGGGAAGGACCGGGTGACGGCCTTGTCCACAACCGGCGGGTAATCCACAGATCAGGGCCAAGATCCGCGCGGGAGGCGGGAGTCGGTCCACGGTGGTCGTCATGCGACGACGGGTACGGATCGTGGGATGGGCGCTGGCTGCTCTGCTGGGCGGGTGGCTGGTGAGCGGTACGGCGGCGGGGGCGGGGACGGCTCCCGGGCCTGGCCCCGGAGCCGTGCCCGCCGCCTCCCGGGCCTGGCCGGTCACCGGGGCCGGGGGCGGCCCGCCGCAGGTGGTGCGGGGCTGGGAGCCACCACCGGTGCGGTGGGCCCGCGGGCATCGCGGCGTCGATCTCGCCGCGGAGGCGGGATCACCGGTCCGGGCGGCCGCACCCGGCACCGTCTCCTTCGTGGGGACGATCGCGGGGCGCGGGGTGGTGGCCGTCGAGCTCACGGGGACGGGCGATCCGCCCCTGCGCACGACCTACGAGCCGGTACGGGCCGGCGTGCGCCGGGGCGACGCGGTGGCGGCGGGCACGGTGCTGGGGGAGCTGGAGGCGGGACCCTGGCACTGCACGGAGGGGTGCCTCCACTGGGGGCTGCTGCGGGGGCGGGAGTATCTGGACCCGCTGCACCTGCTCCGGCACCGGCCGTCCCGGCTGCTGCCGCTGGATTCGCCCCTGGCCCACACCCAGCCCGTCCGGCGTTTGAGGACGGCGTCCGCAGGGCGCTTCAGGGGGCCAGCGGGCAAAGCTTCGCGCGCGCCCGCGCGCAAGCGGGGTGACGCAGGGGCGCAGCCCCCGCGGAAAAGGGTTGGGGCGGGACCAGGGCAGAACCCACGCCCCGCGGAGTCACCCCCGCACGCCCCCCAGCGCCATCCTCACCGCCGCCTCCGCGACCCTCCCCGGCTCCTCCACACCGAGCTCGATCCGCCGCACCGCCGCGTCGACGACACCCTGGAGCATCATCGCGACCAGCCGCGGCTCCTCGTGGCCGAGGGCCATCAGCACCTCGCCCAGCAGGGCGACCAGCCCGCCGTGCGCGGCCCGGATCTTCTCGCGGGCGCCCGCGTCGAGCTCGCCGGCCGAGATCGCGACGACGGCCCGGTGGCGGCGGTCGCCGACGAGCGCCAGCTGGCGCCGGACATACGCCTCGATCTTCGCCTCGGGCGTCTCGGCCCGGTTCATGGCGTCCTCGACCTCCGCCGCCCAGACCGGGAAGTCGACCGCGCACAGCTCCTCGACGACGGCCGCGCGCGAGCGGAAGTACTCGTAGACGGAGGACCGCGCCAGGCCGGTGCGCTCGGCGAGGGCGGGGAAGGTGAGCGCCTCCGTCCCGCCCTCGGACAACAGGGAGCGGGCGGCGTCCAGCAAGGCGCCGCGCTGCATCGTCCGGTGCTCGGCCACGGAGGCCGCTCGAATCCTGGGCACGCTCCCACTTTACGGACCCCCGCCGTGCGGGACGACGCTGGAGGGACGATTCAGCGCCCGCCCGTCGCCGCTCAGCGCCCCACGTCGGCCAGCTTCGCCCGCAGCTGGAGCACCGACTTGGTGTGGATCTGGCTGACCCTGCTCTCGGTGACGCCGAGCACCTGTCCGATCTCGGCAAGGGTGAGGCCCTCGTAGTAGTAGAGGGTCACGACGGTCTTCTCCCGCTCCGGGAGGGTGTTGACGGCCCGGGCGAGCAGCCGGCGCAGTTCGTGGTCCTCGGCCACCTCCACCGGGTCGTCCGCCGCGGTGTCCTCCAGGGTGTCCATCAGGCTCAGCCGGTCGCCGCCCTCGCCGCCGACGTGCAGCAGCTCCTCCAGGGCCACCACGTTGGCCAGCGACAACTGGCTGAAGACGGCGTGGAGTTCGTCGAGCCCGATGTCCATCTCGGCCGCCACCTCCGCCTCGGAGGGCGTGCGGTGCAGCGTGGCCTCCAGCGTCGCGTAGGCCCGCTCGACGGCGCGCGCCTTCTGCCGGACCGAGCGGGGGATCCAGTCCAGCGCCCGCAGTTCGTCGATCATCGCGCCGCGGATGCGGGTGATCGCATAGGTCTCGAACTTGATGGAGCGCCCGGGGTCGAACTTCTCGATGGCGTCGATCAGTCCGAAGACCCCGGAGGAGACGAAGTCCGCCTGCTCGACATTGGGCGGCAGCCCGACGCTGACCCGGCCCGCCACATACTTCACCAGCGGCGAGTAGTGGAGGATCAGCTGCTCCCGCAGCCGTTCGTCACCCGATGCCTTGTACGAGCGCCACAGTTCGTCGAGCGTCGCGGGCGCGGGCGGGCGGGATGCTCCGCGCGCCGCGGGGGGTACCGGCGCGCGGTCCGATCCGGAGGGTTGCTGGGGCATTCGTCGTCTTGAGCCGTTCTGCTGTGACGTGGATCAGATGCGACAGGATCACTCCGCGGGGCCGGAATCCCGTGGCGCAGCGAGACGGGTGCACCGCGCGGGTGCACCGCGGTGTGCGACGGGACTCCTACGGTCCGCACGGCCGTGATCCGCCGGCTCGTGCTCTCGGACGGCTGCCGGGTCCTGGGACCGTACAGGGCCCGGCGATGGGGGCGCCCCCGCGCGGGGCCCGGTGGCCTCCGCGGTCATGGCCTTAACCCTTTCACCCGATCGCCCCAGGTCAAGTACCGCCTCGCCGCACGAAGGGGCGCCGTCCGAGGGGCTTGCGGGTGACGGATGTTGACGCCGGGGCGAGAGGGCGCCAGTGGTCGCCCCGGCGCGCGATGAAACCGAGGGCGTGGAGTTCGTAGAGCCTCCCGAGCGTTCTGTCCCTGCTCAGACCGGCGTTGAGGGCGATGTGCTCCGTGTCGCCGCCGGGGCCAGGGACAGCCTCCAGCACCGCGGCCGCCTCCGGCGCGAGCAGGTCCCGGGGCACGGTCGGCCCCCGGCGCTCGGGCGCCAGCTCGCCCATCCCGCCCACCAGTTCGGCGATCTCGTCGGCGTCGGTCACCGGACAGGCACCCTCGCGCAGGAGTTCGTGCACCCCCGCGGAGAGGCCTGAGGTGACCGGCCCGGGGACCCCCATCGTGTGCCGGCCGAGGGCCCGCGCCCGGCGGGCCGTGCCGAGCGAGCCGCTGCGGTACTCGGCCTCGACGACCACCGTGCCGCGGGTCAGGGCGGCGATGACGCGGTTGCGCAGGACGAACCTGCTCCGCGTCGGGTGCCCGCCCGGCGGCAACTCGGCCACCACCAGGCCCTGTTCGGCGATCCGTCCGATCAACTGCGCGTGCCCGCGCGGATAGGGCACGTCCACCCCGCAGGCCAGCACCGCCGCCGTCGCCCCGCCGGCCGCCAGCGCCCCTCGGTGGGCCGCCCCGTCGACCCCGAACGCGGCCCCGGAGACCACGACCCAGCCACGCTCGGCGAGCCCGGCGCCGAGGATGGCCGCGACGTGCGAGCCGTAGTCCGTACAGGCCCGGGCACCCACCACCGCGACGGACCGCAGCGCCCACAGCCGCAGATCGGCCGGGCCGCGCACCCACAGGCCCAGCGGCCGGGCGTCGCCCAGGTCGTCGAGCTGGGTGGGCCACTCGGGCTCGCCGGGGCAGACGAACCGGGCGCCGAGCCGGGCGGCGGTGGCGAGGTCGCGCTCCGGGTCGAGGGACACGGCCCGGGCCCGGCACCCGGCGAGCCGCTCGGCGCGGGCCCCTCGGGGCGGCGGCCCCGCCCCGGTGAGCCCGCGCACGAGCCGGGCGGCCCCCAACTCCCGTACCCAGCGCCCCACCCGCTCGTCCCCCGGCTCGGTCAGCCGCGTCAGGGCCACCCGGGCCAGCCGCTCCTCCTGCGCCGGCCCGTCCCCGCACCCGCTCATGACGCCCTCCCCATACGGGGCCACCGCTCCCCCGCGCCCCTCATCGCAGCGCCCCTGCCGCGACGGCCCCTCTCCGCACCCCCGTGCGCAGCTCCAGCGCGTGGCGCACTTCCTCGGCGCCGGGCCGGGCCCGGCCGGAGAGGTCGGCCAGGGTCCAGGCGACGCGGAGGACGCGGTCCAGGCCACGGGCCGTCAGCAGGCCGCGCTCCATGTCCCGCTCGGCCTCGGCGAGGGCCTCCGGCTCCGGGCGCCAGCGGGTGCGCAGTTCGTGGCCGGGGACGTCGCTGTTGGTGTGCCAGGGGGTGTCCGCCAGGCGGGCCGCGGCCCGTTCGCGGGCGGCCAGGACCCGGGCGGCGACCTGCCCGGTCGACTCCGAGGGCACGGTGGCCGCGGTGAGTTCGCTGCGGGCCACGGGCTCGACCGTCACCCGGAGGTCCACCCGGTCCAGCAACGGGCCGGAGAGCCGGGCCTGGTAGCGCCGCACCGTGCTCGGCGGGCACTCGCAGCCCTCGCCGCCGACGCCGTGCCGGCCGCACGGGCAGGGGTTGGCGGCCAGGGCCAGCAGGAACCGGGCGGGGAGCCGCATCACCCCGCCGGTGCGGGCCACGACCACCTGGCCCGACTCCAGGGGCTGCCGCAGGGCGTCGAGGACGCGCGGCGAGCACTCCGGCGCCTCGTCCAGGAAGAGCACCCCGCGATGGGCCAGGGAGACGGCGCCCGGCCGCGGAAGGCCCGAGCCGCCGCCGACGAGGGCGGCCATGGAGGCCGAGTGGTGGGGCGCGCAGTAGGGCGGCCGGTCGATGAGCGGCTGCCCGGCGGGCAGCGTCCCGGCGACCGAGTGCACGGCCGTGACCTCCAGGGACTCCTCGGGGGTGAGCGACGGCAGGATCCCGGGGAGCCGCTCGGCGAGCAGTGTCTTGCCGGCGCCGGGCGGGCCGAGCAGGAAGAGGTGGTGCCGGCCGGCGGCGGCGACCTCCAGCGCCCGGCGGGCCCGGTGCTGGCCGGCGACCTCGGAGAGGTCCGGCGCGTGGCCGTCGCACGCGAGCCCCGCCCCCGCGCCGGGCACGGTCAGCCCGGCCAGCAGCGGATCGGGCCGGCCCGCCTCCACCGGCTCCTCCTCGGGCACGGGCTCGTCCGTGAGGACCGCGATCAGCTGGCGCAGGCTGCGGACGCCGAGCACCGAGACGCCGGGCACGAGCTTCGCCTCCGTCGCGCTGCACTCGGGGACGACGACCTGCCGGTACCCCGCGTCGGCCGCCGCGAGCACGGCGGGCAGGATGCCGCGGACCGGGCGGACCCGGCCGTCCAGCCCCAGCTCCCCGACCATCATCAGATCGGCGATCTCCCGGGGGTCGATGCGCTCGGCCGCGCCGAGGACCGCACAGGCGACGGCGAGGTCGAAGCCGCTGCCGCCCTTGGGGACGGAGGCCGGGCTCAGCCCCACGGTGAGCTTCTTCTGGGGCCATTCCGCACCGGAGTTGACGATCGCGGCTCTCACACGGTCACGGCTCTCCGACAGACTGCGGTCCGGCAGTCCCACGAGGTTGAAGGCGGCGACGCCCGGCTCCAGGTCGGCCTGGACCTCGACGACCACGCCCTCGACGCCCACCAGGGCCACCGAGCAGGTACGGGCGAAGCCCATCACGCCACCCCCCTGACGTGCTGGACCTCGGGCGCGCCCCGGCCGGGCAGGAGGACGCCCACCACATCGATGCGGACCCCGCCCGGGGGCGGTCCGCCGTGCCGCTCCAGCCAGCGGCCGGCGAGCCGCCGCAGCCGCTCGGCCTTGGCCGGCGTGACGGCGGCCATCGGATGCTCGTACGGCCCGGCGTACGCCCCGGTGTGCGGCCCGTCATACGGCCCCGCACGCTGCCCGGTGTCCGGTCCGGCTCTGCGGGCCTTCACCTCGCACACCACCAGCGCGTCGCCGTCCAGCGCCACGAGATCGATCTCGCCCTCGCGGCACCGCCAGTTGCGGGCCAGCACCGTCATCCCGGCCTCGGTCAGCCGGCGTGCCGCCAGGTCCTCCCCATAGCGCCCGAGCGCCCGTCGCGCGTTCATCCGGCACCACCTCCGGCACCGACGGTGACGCACCCCGGGAAAAGTTTTGGATCTTGGCCTGGATCTGTGGATTACCCGCCGGTTGTGGAGAACTCAGCCACTCGGAAGGTCGAGATCGGTCTTGTTCAGCTCCTCGATGTTGACGTCCTTGAACGTCAGCACCCGGACCTGCTTGACGAACCGCGCGGGCCGGTACATGTCCCAGACCCAGGCATCCGCCATCGTGACCTCGAAGAAGACCTCCCCCTGCACCGAGTGCACCTGCATCTCGTAGTCGTTGGTGAGGTAGAACCGCCGCTCGGTCTCGATCACATATGTGAACAGTCCGACGACGTCGCGGTACTCCCGGTAGAGCTTGAGCTCCATCTCGGTCTCGTACTTCTCGAGGTCCTCGGCGCTCATGGCATGTTCCCCTTCAGCCGTGCGTCCCCCCATTGTGCGTCAGGCGCGCTCCGTCTCCAGGCGGACCGGCGCCGGCGGGGGACCCTCGTCGAGCAGCGTGCGCAGCAGCCCGGCGAGCCTGGTCGGATACACCGTCTCATGGGTGGTCAGGAGTTCCCCGCAGCTCCACCACCGCAGCCCGTTCACACTGCGCCGCTCCAGCTCCGTCCCCCCGCCGGTCCAGACGCCGCTCTGGCGGGTGCGGGCCAGGAAGTAGTGCTCCTCCTGGTCCCACCTGCGGCCGTCGAAGAGGAAGGAGCAGGTGCGCCACCACAGCGGCGGGCCCAGTTCGATCTCTGTGATGCCGGTCTCCTCGGCGAGTTCCCGGCGGGCCGCCTCCTCCCAGTCCTCGTCGCCCTCCAGCCCGCCGCCCGGGGTGAACCACCAGGTCTCGGACGGGTCGCCGGGCTCGTAGCCGTGCAGGAGCAGGATGCGGTCGCGGTCGTCGAGCAGGATCACGCGGGCCGCCCTGCGCAGCGGGTCCGTCCCGCCCGGCTCAGCCATCCGGGACCACCGCCCCGGCCCGCAGCCGCGTCAGCAGCCGGGCCAGCGGCCCGTACGCCGCGCCGCCCAGGACGAGCGCCGCGCCCGCGACGACGGAGACCACCAGCCACTTGAGCGGGCCGGGCCGCGAGGTGCCGCCGGGCAGGGCGGCGAAGGAGCCGGGGCGGGCGAGCATGCCCCAGCTGTCCGTGGGCCAGGCCACGGCCTCCACCCGGGCGCTCACCGCGCCCCGCGGCACCGCGCCCTGGTCCTTGGCGAGGTGGGAGCGGGAGTCCACGGAGTCCGCGCGGTGGTCGCCGAGAAGGAAGAGCTGGTCCTTCGGCACGGTGGCGGAGAAGCCGGTGGGCGAGGCGGGTCCGGCGTTCTGCAGATACGGTTCCTCGACCGGACGGCCGTTGACCGTCATCCGGCCCTGCCGGTCGCAGCAGGCCACGGTGTCGCCGCCGACGCCCACCACCCGCTTGATCATCGGGACGTCGCCCCAGACCTCGTCCTGGAAGACGACCACGTCACCACGGTGCACCTCGGCGCCGTCGATGCGCTCGGCGAGCACCCGGGCGCCCGGGGCGATGGTGGGCGTCATCGAGTCCGTGGGCACGGTGTAGGGCCGGTAGGCGAGCGCTCCCCACAGAAAGCCGCCGAGGAACAGCACGCAGCCGACGGCCACGGCCGCCCCGGACAGCACTCTGCCCGTGCGGCCGCCGTCCCGGCGCTGCGCTCCGCCCATGCCCGTCCCCCACCGCGTAGCCGATCGGTCCGGGTGCCGGCGAGCACCCGGACCGCACACTACCCGGGGGTACTGACCCGCGTCAGCCCTGTACGGAGGCCCGTTCTCAGCCCTCTGCCGGGGCGCGTTCCCCGCCCCGCGCGGGTGCCCGTTCCGTCAGGAGCCGGCGGCGGTGCCACAGCACGAGCGGGACCGCGCCCGCCAGGCCCAGCGCCGGCGGGGCCACGGCGGCCGCGGCGTTGATCCCGGGCTGGTCGAAGGTGCCGGGCACCGGCAGGGTGGCCCACCGGTTGACCGGCCAGGCGACGACGATCGCGCGGCCGACGACGTCGTCCACGGAGACCGTGCCCCGGTCGATGTCCTGGTGCCAGCGCGAGTCCAGCGAGTTCTGCCGGTGGTCGCCCATCACCCACAGCCGGCCCTCGGGCACCTTGACCGGGCCGAAGGGCTTGTCGCTGCACGGGGTGTCGCCGGGGAAGATGTACGGCTCGTCGAGGGCCTTGCCGTTGACGACGACGGGGCTGTTGCCGCCCTTGCACTCCACCGTGTCCCCGCCGACCGCGATGACCCGCTTGATCAGGTCCTTCTCCTCGGCGGAGGGCATCAGCCCGATGAAGCTGAGCACCTTCTGGACGCCGCTCGCGACCGGTCCGGTCTCCTCGGCCGCGGCCCCCTTCAGCCAGCCGCCCGGGTCGTGGAAGACGACCACCTCGCCGCGCTCGGGCTCGGAGCCGAACCACGGGGTGAGCTTGTCCACCAGCACCCGGTCGCCCTTCTGCAGGGTGTCCTGCATGGACTCGGACGGGATGGAGAACGCCTGGACGAGGAAGGTCTTGATGATCAGGGCGAGGACGAGGGCCACACCGACGAGGATCGGCAGCTCCTTCCAGAAGGATCGTTGCTTCTTGGGCTCCTCGGCCTTCTCCCCGGGCTTCCCGGACTCCTCGTTCCCCTCGCCGGCCCGGACCGGGCCGGACCCGGCGTCCGGCGGCGTCCCGCCCGGGGATTCCCGGGGCACCGGGGGCACGGGAGGGACGGATCCGTCCGGCGCTCCGCCCGCGGCCGGTCCGCCGGCCCCTTCCGGACGTTTCTCGGGTTCACCGTGGCCGGACCGGGCGCCGACCGCCACATCCCCCACATCCACTCCTCACTCCGCGCCGTCGCCTGTCGCTCGTCCGCGCAGGCCCGCCACTTCCCTAACGAGCGGGAGTTCCTCAGGGGTCGGGATCCTTCCCCCTCCTCCACGAGTGCCCCACTTTGCCCCGGGTCGACGGCCCCCGGCCAGGAAGCGGCGCTCCCTGCCCGCCGCCGCGTACGCGGCCGGTTCCGTCAGCCCCCGCCAGTGCCCCACCGGCCACGCGATCACCATCGCCCGCCCGACGACCAGCCCTTCCGGGACGGTGCCCTGTCCCGGATCGTCCAGGTGGTAACGCGAGTCCGCCGAGTCGGAGCGGTGGTCGCCCAGGACGAAGAGCCGCCCGGCGGGCACCCGAACGTCGAACGCCAGCTCGGACGGCGGGTTCCCCGGGTGGACGTACGGCTCGTCGAGCGGCCGCCCGTTGACCGTGACCCGGCCGCCCCGGTCGCAGCACGCAACCCGGTCCCCGCCGACCGCGACGACCCGTTTGATCAGGTCGCGCTCGTCCGCGGAGGGCAGCAGGCCGATGAAGGCCAGCGCCCGGCGGCCCTCCCGGACCGGCACCGGATCCGGCGCCCGCTCCGCGCCCTCGTCCGCGAGCCAGTTCCCCGGGTCCTTGAAGACCACCACGTCACCCCGGTGCGGCCGGGCCCCGAACCACGGGGTGAGCTTGTCGACCAGCACCCGGTCCCCCACCCGGATCGTCCGCTCCATCGACCCCGACGGGATGACGAACGCCTGGACGAGGAAGGTCTTGAGGACCAGGGCGATCAGCAGCGCCACGCCCAGCAGGACCGGCGCCTCCTTCAGCACCGACCGGCGCCGCCGCCGCTGGACCCGCCGGGCGGCCCGCCGCCGCTCCGCCCGTCCCCCGGGCCCCGCGGGCACGCCCGTACCCCGGCGACGTCCCCGGCCACGGTGCCCCAATCCGGCCCCCTCTACCCGTGCGCGGCGCCGGGCCGCGGCGCCGGTACGTCCGCGAAGGCCGCCGGCCGCTCCAGCGAGGTCCAGCGGCCGAACGGCCAGCCGATCCAGTCCGCCCGCCCGACGACCCGGTCCACCGGGACCATCCCGCCGCCGGGCTCCCCCAGGTGGTCACGGGAGTCGCTGGAGGCGCTGCGATGGTCGCCCATCACCCACAGCCGCCCCTCGGGCACCACGGCCCGGAAGGGCACCCGTGACGCGGTGTCCCCGGGGAAGAGGTAGTCCTCGGTCACGGCCCGCCCGTTGACCGTCAGCCGTCCCCGGCCGTCGCAGACCACCCGGTCGCCGCCGACCCCCACCACACGCTTGACGTAGAAGGTGGGCGACGGCTCCATCAGGCCGACGGACGAGGCGGCCTTGCGCACCAGCGCCGTGACCGCGTTCTCGGAGGGCGGGTCCTGGACGAACGAGCCGGTGCCGTCGAAGACGACCACGTCGCCCCGGCGCGGCTCCTCCCCGAAGCGATAGGCGAGCTTGTTGACCAGCACCCGGTCCCCGACCCGGAGCGTGTTCTCCATCGAGCCGGACGGGATGACGAAGGGCTGCACCACATAGCTGCTGACGAGCATCACGCAGACCAGGCAGCCGGCCAGCAGCACCCCGGTCCGGCGCAGCGGCCCGCCGCCCGCGAGCCAACCCCACGCCCGGCGCAGAAAACGCTGCGGAAAGCGCGAGGAGCGCGACCCCCCGCCCTCCCCCGGTACGGGGTCGGGCGAGCGGTCGCGCTCCGGAAGCTGTACGTCGGTGTCCATCGGGCCGAGAGCCTATCCGGCCCGGCCGGGACCCCGGACGGAACTTCAGTTGTCGCGCTTCTCCTTGATCTTCGCGGCCTTGCCGCGCAGCTCACGGAGGTAGTACAGCTTGGCGCGACGGACGTCACCACGGGTCACGAGCTCGATCTTCTCGAAGATCGGGCTGTGGACCGGGAAGGTGCGCTCGACGCCCACGGAGAACGAGACCTTGCGGACCGTGAAGGTCTCGCTGACGCCCGCGCCCTGGCGGCGGATGACGACGCCCTTGAACTGCTGGATACGGGAGCGGTTGCCCTCGATCACGCGGACGTGGACGTTGACGGTGTCACCCGGGCGGAAGGCCGGGACGTCGGTGCGCAGCGACGCGGAGTTGACGTTGTCGAGCAGGGAGGACATGGGAGTCCCTTCCTCGCCGATGCCACAGGTCATCGACGGAATTCGTACGGAAAACGAGGGGGTGCCCGTCACCCCCGGCGGACGTCGGTCCCCCTGTGGCAGGGGCGCGCGCCGGGCGCAGGGCAACGGCTCATTCTTCCACGGCCGGACCGGTACGCCCAAATCGGCCGTCCGGTCCCGGGGCCCAGCCCAGGATCGAGAGCATCTCGCGGTCCTTCTTGTCGAAGGACGCCGGGTCGGCGCGCTCGATCAGGTCGGGCCGGTTGCGGTCCGTGCGCCGGAACGCCTCGTCCCGGCACCACCGGGCGATCTTGCCGTGGTGGCCGCTGAGCAGTACGTCCGGGATGCCCCGGCCGCGCCACTCCGGCGGCTTGGTGTAGACGGGCCCCTCCAGCAGGTCCGCCATGGCACCGGGCGCGAAGGAGTCGTCGCGGTGCGACTCGGCGTTGCCCAGCACGCCGGGCAGCAGCCGGGCGATGGCCTCGACCATGACGAGGACCGGCGCCTCGCCGCCGGCGAGCACATAGTCGCCGATGGAGACCTCGCGGACGTCGAGCCGCTCGCCGTACTCCTCGATGACCCGGCGGTCGATGCCCTCGTAGCGGGCCGGGGTGAAGACCAGCCACGGCTTGCCGGAGAGCTCGACGGCCAGCTCCTGGGTGAACGGCCGGCCGCTGGGCGTGGGGACGACCAGCACGGGCCGCTCGTCCTCCGGGCCCGAGGCGATGATCTCGTCCAGCGCCTCGCCCCAGGGCTCGGGCTTCATGACCATGCCGGGGCCGCCGCCGTAGGGGGTGTCGTCGACGGTGTTGTGCTTGTCGTGCGTCCATTCCCGCAGGTCGTGGATGCGCACATCGAGCTGCCCACGGGCGCGGGCCTTGCCGACGAGCGAGACGTTCAGCGGTTCGAGGTACTCGGGGAAGATGGTGACGACGTCGAGCCGCATCACTTGCCGCCCTCGTCGTCCCGGGTCCCGGCCACCTCGGCCCGCTCGGCGTCGAGCAGCCCGGGCGGCGGGTCCACGACCGCGCGCTGCTCGTCCAGGTCGATCTCCGTGACGATCTCCTCGACGAAGGGGATCATCACCTCGCCGCCGTCCGGCCGCTCCACGATGAACAGGTCCTGGGACGGCAGGTGCGCGATCTCGGTGATCCGCCCGACCGGCGTACCGTCGAGGGTGACGACGTCCAGGTCGACGAGCTGGTGGTCGTAGAACTCCTCGGGGTCCTCGGGCGTCTCGTCCGGGTCCACGTCGGCGATCAGGACGGTGTTGCGCAGCGCCTCGGCCGCGTTGCGGTCGGCGACGCCGGTGAACCGGAGCAGCAGCCGTCCGCTGTGCACCCGGCCGCTCTCGACGGTCAGGGGACCCCTGGCCGCGGGATCGGTCAGCAGCACGGCCCCGGGCCCCAGCCTCAGCTCCGGCTCGTCCGTCCGCACCTCAACGGTGACCTCGCCCTTGATGCCATGGGCGCGGCCGATCCTGCCCACTACGAGCTGCACGATTCGTTCCTTCTCACTGTCTCTGTACAGACGACAACGGGCCGGGAAGGAGATCCCTTCCCGGCCCGTGCCGGTGCTCTGCCGCTCGTCAGCGGACCTGGTCCACGTCGACGAGGTCGACGCGGATGCCACGGCCGCCGATGGCGCCCACGACGGTGCGCAGCGCGCGGGCGGTGCGGCCGTTACGGCCGATCACCTTGCCGAGGTCGTCCGGGTGGACCCGGACCTCCAGCACGCGTCCGCGGCGCAGGTTGCGCGAGGCCACCTGCACCTCGTCGGGGTTGTCGACGATGCCCTTGACCAAGTGCTCAAGGGCCTCCTCAAGCATGCTCAGGCCTCGGTCGACTCGGCGGACTCGGCCGCGGCCTCGTCCTTCTTCTCCGACTTCTTGGCCTTCGGGGTGATGGCCTCACCCTTCGCCTCGTTGGCCTCGAGGGCCTTGGTGAACGCCTCGAACGCGGCGCGCTTGTCCTTCGGCTCGGCCACGAGCATCGGGGCCGGGGCCGGCAGACCCTTGAACTTCTGCCAGTCGCCGGTGACCTTCAGGATGGCCAGGACGGGCTCGGTCGGCTGGGCGCCGACGCTCAGCCAGTACTGGGCACGCTCGGAGTCGACCTCGATGCGCGAGGGGTTCTGCACCGGGTGGTACAGGCCGATCTCCTCGATGGCCCGGCCGTCACGGCGGGTGCGGGAGTCGGCGACGACGATGCGGTAGTGAGGCGAACGGATCTTGCCCAGACGCTTCAGCTTGATCTTGACTGCCACTGGAGTGGTGTCTCCTGGTCTTGACGTGGTTGGGCACAACAAGATGCCACGTGGGGTTGCGGTACTCGGGTGCCCGATGGACGCGTCAGCCGGAGGAGAGAGGGGTCCTGTGCGACTGTCGAGTACAGCCCCCTATTGTGCCACACGCTCCCGGCCCTGCCGACCCGGGTCCGGCCGCCCGCGGGACGGCCGGGCCACGGCCCCAGGGCGTGTCCGATGGGTCGGCACGGGCCCTAGCCCACGGACATCACCTCGGGGATGCGGAACGGCTGGCCGCAGCCGCCGCACATGATCGGCGCCTGGGCGAGCACGGACGGCACGACGCGGACGTTGCGCCCGCATTCGCACACGGCCTTCACCCGCACCCCGCCGCCGGAGGACCCGTGCCGGGCGGCCGGGCCGCGGAAGGAGCGCGAGGTGTCGGCCGCGGTGGCCACCGTGTGCGCCTTGAGCGCCCGTTGGAGTCTGTCCATGGTCGGGCGGTAGCGCTTGCGCGCCTCCGGGGTGAGCACGACCAGGGAGAAGCCGCTGCTGGGATGCGGCTCGTCGCTGTGGTCGAGCCCCAGTTCCTCGGCGATCGCCAGGAACCGGCGATTGTGGTAGCGGCCGGCACGTGAGGTGTCCCGGACACCGCGGGCGGCCGCGATGCCGTGCACTGCCTCGTGCAGCAGCCTTTCGAAGGAGAGCTCGGCGCCGCACGCGGACGACGACTCCCCGATCAACGATTCGGGCGCGGCGAGATCCGGCAGCTCGGGGTGGAACCGCTGAATGTCGGCCCACGCCTGCGCCAGCTCTGCGGCGAGAACAGGTGGTGTCGTGCTCACGTCGTGACAACGAGTGGGGGCGGCCCGGTGTTCCGATACCGGGCCATCCCAAATATTTTGCACGTACCAGTCAGTATCCTGCTCTATGCAGACCCACCCGTACGCTCCCGCCAACCCGGGGCGAACCTGACCCATGGGTCAGCAACGGGCCCGGGACGCCCCCGGGCCCGCCCCGGCTCAGTACGCGCGGCCGACGATCGCGATCGCGCCCGGCTCGTCGTCCGCGTCCGGCACGCCGCCGTCCTCGGAGACCAGGCAGCGCACCGTCACCGCCTGCTCGGCCAGCTTCGCCTCGCCCTCGGCGCCCAGCGTCGCCCACGGGATACGCGCCCAGCCGCCGGCGAGCGCGGCCTCGGCGGCCTGCTCCAGCGTCGACACGTCCGAGGTGCGGGACTCGCGGCGCTCGCGGGACTGGCGCAGCAGCAGCGCCTGGTCCTCCTCCAGGACCTTGGGCAGCAGCGCGGCCAGCTCGTCGATGCGCACCGGCTCCTTTCCACCGGGGATGCGGCGGGCCAGCATCGCGGTGCCGTTCTCCAGGTCGCGCGGGCCGATCTCGATGCGCACCGGGACGCCCTTGAGCTCCCAGTCCACCGCGCGGCGGCCGAACGGGGTGTCGGTGCGGTCGTCGACCTGGACGCGGATGCCCGCGGCCTTGAGGACGTCACCGATCTCGCGGACCTTGGCGAGCACGGCCTCGTCGCCCTTGATCGCCAGGACGACGGCCTGGACCGGCGCGAGGCGCGGCGGGACGCGCAGACCGCTGTCGTCGCCGTGCGACATGATCAGACCGCCGACCATGCGGGTCGAGACGCCCCAGGAGGTCTGCCAGACCAGCTCCTGCTGCCCGTCCTTCGACAGGTACGAGGTGTTGAACGCCTTGGCGAAGTTCTGGCCCAGCTCGTGGCTGGTGCCCAGCTGCAGCGCCTTGCCGTCGCCCATCATCCCTTCGAGGGTGAGGGTGTTGATCGCGCCCGCGAAGCGCTCCTTGGGCGTCTTGCGGCCGAGCACCACGTCGATGCCGAGCACGTTGACCATGAAGTCGTAGTACACGTCGCGGTGGATGCGCGCCGCGTAGTCGCGCGCGTCCTCGTAGGTGGCGTGCGCCGTGTGGCCCTCCTGCCAGAGGAACTCGGTGGTCCGCAGGAAGACGCGCGGACGCATCTCCCAACGCACCACGTTGGCCCACTGGTTGATCAGCAGGGGCAGGTCGCGGTAGCTCTGCACCCACTTGGAGAAGTACTCGTTGATGATGGTCTCGGAGGTCGGCCGCACGACGACCGGCTCGTCCAGCTCCTTGCCGCCGCCGTGGGTGACGACCGCGAGCTCCGGGGCGAAACCCTCGACGTGCTCGGCCTCCCGCGTCAGGTACGACTGCGGGATGAACATCGGGAAGTACGCGTTGGAGGCGCCCGAGTCCTTGATCCGGGCGTCCATCTCCTGCTGCATGCGCTCCCACAGCCCGTAGCCGTACGGGCGGATGACCATGGTGCCGCGCACCGGGCCGTTGTCAGCCAGTTCGGCCTTGTTGATCAGGTCCTGGTACCAGCGCGGGAAGTCTTCCGCCTGCGGAGTGAGAATGGGAGCCTTTGCCATGGTGCGAATGGTACGGGCCCCGCACTGCCGAGTGTGAATCGTCCTGCGCGCAACCCCGCGTTCCCGGCCCGTTCAGGGTTTGCGGCTGGGTATTCCTCTCATGCGGTGTGCGGCGGCACATGCCATCGCGGGCGGACGGGAACGTATCCGCGCCTGGCCCCTGGACTCGCGGGCGGATGCGGGGTTCCCTGGCTCCGGGGGATGTTCGGCAGCGCGCACGACAGCACGTGGGGGGCGGCACTTCGGCCAGGACACCGAATTTCGGCGGATTGGGGCGCATGCGATGACACCTACGCTCGTGCGACGGCAACGGCCGTCCCCGTCGCCGCCCCGGTCGCGGGCCCGCGACTGGGCGGAAATCCAGGAACGCATGCTCGTTCCGCTCTACGAAGCGGTCCACGAGCGACTGGAAGTCGGCACGGCCACCCGGCTGCTGAGCCTGGGCTGCGGCTCGGGCCTCGCCCTGCTGATGGCGGCCGCCCGCGGCGCCCGCGTCTGCGGCATCGACACCGACGAGCGCCG
This sequence comes from Streptomyces luteireticuli, assembly GCF_041519305.1. Classification (NCBI taxonomy): domain Bacteria; kingdom Bacillati; phylum Actinomycetota; class Actinomycetes; order Kitasatosporales; family Streptomycetaceae; genus Streptomyces; species Streptomyces luteireticuli. The sequence continues at coordinate 5,964,707 of NZ_CP167927.1, read as the reverse complement.
GCTCGACCTCGCCCGCGAGCGGCTGGCGGCGCACCCGGCCGCCGCGACGGCCCGCCTCGGCACCGCCCCCGAGGACGTCACCGGCCCCGGCGATCCGCCGTTCACCCTGGTCACCGCCTTCGACCCGCTCTACTGCGCGGACGGCACCGCGCACGACATGGCGGCCGCCCTCGCCCGGGCCGCTGCCCGGGCCCGGCGCGGCGCGCCCGTCGTCCTGGCCGGCTGGGGCCCTCCCGAGCGCTGCGCCGCCTCGGGCGCCCTGCGGGTCGCGGCCCGGCTCGCCGACCCCATGTCCACCGCGGCGCACTGGCGCCCCAACGGCCGGGACGACCTGGAGGACCTGGCCCGGCTGGCGGGCCTCAGGCCGGACGGCTCGGGGCGGGTGGCCTGCCCGTACGGCTACGCCGACCTGGCCAGCGCGGTCCGCGGCCTGCTGTCCACGGGGGCGTTCGACGCGGCGGCGCGCACCACCGACCAGGAGCAGGTGTCCAAGGAACTCACCGAGGCCGTCCACCCCTATCTGCGGGGGGACGGAACGGTGTGGATGCCGAATGTGTTCCGCTATCTCATCGCCCGCGTGATGTAGCGCCGGGCAGCGAAAAGCCCCCGGCGGCGGGCCGGGGGCTTTCTTTCCATGAACCTCAGCCCATGAACTTCTTGAATTCGTCGGGGAGTTCGAACTTCTTGGCGTCATCGCCAGAGGGCAGGCCCAGCGGGTTGGCCGCGGCCTCTTCCCGGCGGGCGGCGGCCGCCGCCTCCTCGGCCTTGCGCTTCATCGGGTTGCCGCTCTGGCGCTTGCCCTTGGCCTGCTTCTGCTGCTTCTTCTTCTTGCCCGCGCCGCCGCCCATGCCGGGCAGGCCCGGCATTCCCGGCATGCCGCCGCCCTGGGCCATGCGCGACATCATCTTGCGCGCGTCGAAGAACCGCTCCACCAACTGCTTGACGGCGCTGACGTCCACGCCCGAACCCTTGGCGATACGGGCCCGGCGCGAGCCGTTGATGATCGTCGGGTCCTGGCGCTCGGCCGGGGTCATCGACTTGATGATCGCGGCGGTGCGGTCGACGTCGCGCTCGTCGAGGTTGTTGATCTGGTCCTTGATCTGGCCCATGCCCGGCAGCATCCCGAGCAGCTTGGAGATGCTGCCCATCTTCCGGACCTGCTCCATCTGCGCCAGGAAGTCGTCGAGCGTGAACTCCTTGGGGCCCTTCGCCAGCTTGGCCGCCATCTTCTCGGCCTCGGCCTGGCTGAAGGTCTGCTCGGCCTTCTCGATCAGGGTGAGCATGTCGCCCATGTCGAGGATGCGGGACGCCATGCGGTCCGGGTGGAACGCGTCGAAGTCGTCCAGCTTCTCGCCGTTGGAGGCGAACATGATCTGCTTGCCGGTGACGTGCGCGATGGAGAGCGCGGCACCACCGCGGGCGTCGCCGTCGAGCTTGGAGAGCACGACGCCGTCGAAGCCCACGCCGTCGCGGAAGGCCTCGGCGGTGTTGACCGCGTCCTGACCGATCATGGCGTCGACGACGAACAGCGTCTCGTCCGGGGTGACGACGGCCTTGATGTCCGCGGCCTGCTGCATCATCTCGGTGTCGATGCCGAGACGGCCGGCGGTGTCCACGATCACGATGTCGTGGACCTTGGACTTGGCGTACTCGATCGAGTCCTTGGCGACCTGGACCGGGTCGCCCACGCCGTTGCCCGGCTGCGGCGCGTAGACCGCGACGCCGGCGCGCTCGGCGACGACGCTCAGCTGGTTGACGGCGTTGGGGCGCTGGAGGTCACAGGCGACGAGCAGCGGGCTGTGCCCCTGCTTCTTCAGCCAGAGACCGAGCTTTCCGGCGAGGGTGGTCTTACCGGCGCCCTGGAGACCGGCGAGCATGATGACGGTGGGGGCGGTCTTGGCGAAGCGGAGGCGGCGGGTCTCGCCGCCGAGGATGCCGACGAGCTCGTCGTTGACGATCTTGACGACCTGCTGGGCCGGGTTGAGGGCCTTGGAGACCTCTTCGCCGCCCGCCCGCTCCTTCACCTGCTTGATGAAGGCCCGGACCACCGGCAGGGCGACATCGGCCTCGAGCAGGGCGATGCGGATCTCGCGGGCGGTGGCGTCGATGTCCGCCTCGGACAGCCGCCCCTTGCCGCGCAGGGATTTGAACGTCGCACTCAGGCGGTCGGAGAGGGTATCGAACACGGCGCTCGTCGGTCCTCGGGGTCGGGGGCGGGTGGGAATCGCCCTCCAGGGTATCCGCACCCGGGATGGAGGGAGCCCCGGTCCCGCCCTTTCACCGTTTCCCCGGGGAGACCCCGGACCCCAACTGCCCTTCGGGCAGTGTCCTCAAGTGCCGGACGGGCTGATTCAGCCCGTCCGGCACTTGAGGACAAGCGGCGAAGCCGCGATACGGGGCCCGGGGCGTAGCCCCGGAAGAAACGGTGAAAGGGCGGGACCGGGGCACACCCCCCTCACCCCAGCACCCGCTCCACCGCCCCCGCCACAGCGACCGCCTCCCGCTCCCCGAGCGGGTCCCCACCCGCCCCCGTCACATAGAACGCATCCACCACACTCCCACCCAACGTCGACACATACGCACCCCGCACCCACACCCCCGCCCCCTCCAACGCCCGCCCGATCCGGTACAGCAGACCGGGGGCGTCCTCCGCCCGGACCTCCAGCACCGTCGCCGACCGCGAGCCGCCCTCCGCGACGGTCACCGAGGGCGGGGGCACGGCACCCCGGCGGCGGCCCGCGTACGCGGCCTCGCGCTCCGCCAGCCGGGCCTCGACGTCCAGCGAGCCGTCCAGCGCCCGGACCAGATCGCTCCGCAGCCGGGAAGCCTCCGGCAGCTCGCCGTACTCCGTCGCGACCCGCCACCGCAGCAGCAGAACGCCGTCCACGGCCCGTACGTCGGCCGCGCGCACCGTCAGCCGGTGCAGCGCGAGAACCCCGGCCGCGGCCGGGAGCACGCCCGGCTGGTCCGGCACGGCGAGCAGCAGCTCGGCACCGTCCTCGTGGGCGGACAGCCTCACCACCGGCCCGCCGGACGCCCGCGCCTCCGCCGCCGCCGGCCGCAGCCGGCCGTCCATCGGCGGCGCCGCGTCCGCCCGCTCCACGACCGGCTCGCCCGCGAGCACCGCCCCGGCCCGCCGGACGAGGCCGTCCACGAGCGACGCCCGCCAGACGCTCCACGCCGCCGGCCCGGTGGCCAGCGCGTCGGCCTCGGTGAGGGCGTGGAGCAGCTCCAGCGTCCCGGTGTCCGCGACCGCGTCGGTGACCGCGCGGACCGTCGCCGGGTCGTCGAGGTCGCGCCTGGTCGCGGTCTCGACGAGGAGCAGATGGTGGCGGACGAGGGTGGCGACGACGGACGCGTCCTCGGCGGCGAAGCCGATCCGCAGGGCCACGTCCCGGGCGACGGCCTCGCCCTCGACCGAGTGATCGCCGTCGCTCCCCTTGCCGATGTCGTGCAGCAGCGCCGCGACGAGCAGCAGATCCGGCCGGGCGACGCGGCGCGCGAGGGCCGCGGCCCGGACGCAGGTCTCGACGAGGTGCCGGTCGACGGTCCAGCGGTGGACGGCGTTGCGCTGCGGACGGTGGCGGACCCGCTCCCACTCGGGCAGGAGCCGGGAGACGACGCCCTCCGACTCCAGCGCCTCCCAGGCAGCGACGGTGTGCTCGCCGGCGCCGAGCAGGGTGACGAGCCGCTCGCGCGCCTCGGCGGGCCACGGCACGGGCAGCGGCCCGGCGGCCGCGAGCCGCCGCACGGTGTGGGGGGCCAGCGGCAGCCCGGCCCGCGCGGCCGCGGCCGCGGCGCGCAGGGGCAGGACGGGGTCGCGGTCGGGCCGCGCGGTCCGGGCGAGGACCGCCTCGCCGTCCTGCTCGACGACGCCCTCGGCGAGCGGCAGGCGCTCGGGCTCGACGAACCCGCCGCGCCCCCCGAGCCCGCCGAGGACCCTGCGCACCCGGGGCCGTCCGGAGCGGGCGCGCAGCACCCGGCCGACCTCGCGCCAGGTGACGTCGCCCGCGTAGGAGACGGTGGCGGCGGCCCGGTAGACGCGGCTCAGCAGGGCGTCGGCGCCGGGGAGGCCGAGGGCGGCGGCGACCTGGTCCTGCTCCTGCAGGGTCAGGCGGTCGGTGGCCCGGCCGGTGGTCCGGTGGAGGGCGTCGCGGGTGTCGAGGAGCAGGGTGCGGGCCTCCTCCAGGCCCTGGCGGGGGGCGTCGGCGAGCCAGGAGGCGGCGACGGCGCGCAGCGCGGTGACGTCCCGCAGGCCGCCGCGGGCCTCCTTGAGGTCGGGTTCGAGGAGGAAGCGCAACTCGCCCTGGCGGGCGGCCCGTTCCTCGCACAGCTCGCGCAGTTCGGGCAGCCGGCGGGGGGCCTGGGCGCGCCAGTCGGCGTAGGCGGCGGTGCGCAGGGCGGTGGTGAGGGCGGGGTCGCCGGCGAGGTGGCGGGCGTCGAGGAGGCCGAGGTGGACCTTGAGGTCGTCGGCGGCCGTGGCACGGGCCCCGGCGGGGGTGCGGACCGCGTGGTCGAGGGCGAGGCCCATGTCCCAGACGGGGTACCAGACGCGGTCGGCGACGGCGGCGACCCGGGCGGGGTCGGCGCCGGGGTGGTGCAGCAGGAGGAGGTCGAGGTCGCTTCGGGGGGAGAGCTCGCCCCGGCCGTAGCCGCCGACGGCGACCAGGGCGACGTCGTGGGCGCGGCCGAGGAGGGCGCCGAGCCACCCGTCGGTGAGGCGGGCGAGCGCGGTGCGCAGCGCGGGCCCGGCGGGCGCCTCCCCGGGTTTCCCGGGCTCCCCGGGCTCCCCGGTGAGGAGGCGGAGCCGGGCCGCGGCATAGCTTCCGGGGTCCGTCGGGGTGTCGGTGGCCCGCAGGCCGGTGTGCGTCAACTCGGCTCCCTCCTCGGGTGGTTCACAGAGCGTCGGAGCCGCGCTCGCCGGTGCGGACGCGGACGACCGTCTCGACGGGGACGACCCAGACCTTGCCGTCGCCGATCTTTCCGGTGCGGGCGGTGGTGACGATGACGTCGACGACGTCGGGGGCGTCCTGGTCCTCGACGAGGACCTCTATGCGGGTTTTGGGGAGGGTGTCGATGCGGTACTCGGCCCCGCGGTAGACCTCGGTGTGGCCGCGCTGCCGCCCGTGTCCCTGGACCTCGGTGATGGTCAGGCCCTGGATGCCGAACCGCTGGAGGGCATCCTTGATGTCGTCCACGCGGTGCGGCTTGACGACGGCGGTGACGAGCTTCATGCGTCCACCTTCTTGTGGTGCTGGGGTGCTTCTTGCGAGGTCGGGGAGGTGTCGCGCGTCGCGGTGCCGCCGACGGCGCTGTGGTCGTAGGCCGTCTCGGCGTGGAAGGCCCGGTCGAGGCCGGCGACCTCGTCGTCCTCGGCGGCGCGGAAGCCGATGACCTTGTCCACGAGCTTGGCGAGCAGCCAGGAGACGGTGAAGGAGTAGGCGAGGACGGCGAAGGCGCCGGCGGCCTGGCGGCCGAGCTGGACGGCGCCGCCGACGCCGTCCACCGCGAGGAGCCCGACGAGGAGGGTGCCGAGGAGGCCGCCGACGAGGTGGACGCCGATCACGTCGAGGGAATCGTCGTAGCCGAGCCGGAACTTGAGGCCGACGGCCCAGGAGCAGACGGCTCCGGCGACGACGCCGATGAGGAGGGCGCCGAAGGCGTTCACGGCGGCGCCGGAGGGGGTGATGGCGACGAGGCCGGCGACGGCTCCGGAGGCGGCGCCGAGGGTGGTGAACGCGCCGTGCCGTACGCGCTCGTAGGCGAGCCAGCCGAGCATGGCGGCGCCGGTGGCGACCTGGGTGTTGAGGGCCATGTTCGCCGCGGTGCCGTTGGCGGCGAGCGCGGAGCCGGCGTTGAAGCCGAACCAGCCGAACCAGAGGAGTCCGGCGCCGAGCATCACCAGCGGGAGGCTGTGGGGGCGCATGGGGTCCTTGCGGAAGCCGATGCGCTTGCCGACGACGAGGAGGGCGGCGAGCGCCCCGACGCCGGCGTTGATGTGGACGGCCGTGCCGCCGGCGAAGTCGATCACCTTGAGTTTGAAGAGCCAGCCGCCGGGCTGCCAGACCCAGTGGGCGACCGGGAAGTAGACGACGGTGACCCAGAGGGTGATGAACAGGCACCAGGCACTGAACTTCACCCGGTCCGCGAGGGCGCCGCTCATCAGGGCGGGGGTGATCACCGCGAACATCATCTGGAAGAGGGCGAACGCGAAGACCGGGATGCCCTCCTTGCCGCCGGTGAGGGTGTCGGGCCGGATGCCCTTGAGCCCGATGTGGTCCAGGTTGCCCAGGAGACCGGCGCCGATGTCGTCCCCGAAGGCCAGCGAGTAGCCGAAGAGGACCCAGAGCACGGTGACGATGCCGAGCGAGACGAAGGACATCATCAGCATGTTCAGAGCGCTCTTCACCCGGACCATGCCGCCGTAGAAGAAGGCCAGGCCCGGGGTCATCAGCATCACCAGCGCGGCGCTGATCAGGACGAACGCGGTGTCCGCTGCATTCACGACCATGTCTCCTCGCGGGTGGGGCCCGTGCCCCCGTGCGCGAGGGGTCCATGGCGGGCCGGTGTGGCCACGAGGCTGACGCAGTGCCGTTTCGGCCAGGACAGACGGCTGTTTCGGGCCGGTGACGAAGGCGGTCCGTGTGTTACGGCACGGTGAACGCCGCACGCCCTCCGTCCCTGCCGCCCCCGGGGACACGGGTTCCGGGAGCGCGGGTCCGGCCGCGGCGACCGCCCGGCGTGACCGGCGTGGGGGAGCCGAGTCGGGCTGTACGGGAGGGTCGCCGCGACCGGGGTCGAGGGGCCGGGAGGGGCCCGGCAGGTCACACCGCGTGGGCCGCCTCGGATTCCGGCAGCTGGAGGGAGAGCTGCTCGGTCAGGTCGCGCACCTCGGTGACGCCGCCGAAGTCGCGCCGGGCGGTGCCGGCGGTCTTCCGGAGGCGGTTGTTGACCCGCTCGGAGCGGACCTGCTTGGCGATGCGGAGCGCCTTGCCCAGGTGCGCCGTGGACTCCTCCGGCTCGCGCTCCATCAGGTCCACGGTGGCCAGGCCGATGAGGTTGAGGGCGTACGAGCGCTGGTGCTCGCCGTCCTCCTCGAAGAGGGTGACCGCCCGCTCCATCTTGGGGCGGGCGAGCGAGGCGTACGTGGGGCTGCGGCCCGCGACATAGGCGAGGTCGCGGAAGGAGTGGGCGTTCTCCGCGTTGAGCTCGGCCTCGGAGAAGAAGCTGATCCAGTCGGGATCGGCATCGCGGGCGGTGCAGTCGGAGAAGCAGTCCTCGGCCATGCCCACGGCCCGTTTGCACTTGGCGGGCTGGCCCATGCTCGCGTACGCGCGGCCTTCCATCGCATACAACATGGCCTGGGTGCGGGACGTGGCCGTCTCCCGCGATCCGTACTGCCCGAGGTGGATCAGCTCCAACGCGTCCTCGGGGCGGCCGAGATGGATCATCTGGCGGCTCATGCTGGAGAGGATGTACGAGCCGAGGGGGCGGTCGCCCGCCTCCTTGGCCGCGTGCAGCGCCAGCACGAAGTACTTCTGGGCGGTGGGGTGCAGGCCGATGTCGTAGCTCATCCAGCCCGCCAGCTCGGCCAGTTCGGCCGCGACCTTGAACAGCCGCTTGGACGTCTCGTCGGGCTGGGGCTCCTGGAGCAGGTCGGTGACCTCGTGGAGCTGGCCGACGACGGCCTTGCGGCGCAGCCCGCCGCCGCACTGGGCGTCCCAGGCGCGGAACATCCGGGTGGTGGACTCCAGGAGGTCGAGCTCGGGCTTGGACAGCCGGGCACGCCGGGAGACGGCCTCGGCGGCCGGCTCGCCCGGGACGGACGGGGTGGGCACCAGCCAGCGCTGCAGGGGCTCGATGAGGGCGGGGCCGGCGGAGAGCGCGAGCGAGGTGCCGAGAAAGCCCCGGCGGGCCAGCATCAGATCGCTGCGGGAGAACTCGCTGATCAGCTCGACGGTCTGGGGGGCGGCCCAGGGCAGGTCGACGCCCGAGACGGACGGCGACTGGTGGGCCGGGCGCAGGCCGACGTCCTCCACGCCGACGACGCAGCCGAACCGTTCGGAGAAGAGCTCGGAGAGGATCTTGGGGATGGGCTCGCGGGGCTGCTCGCCGTCGAGCCAGCGGCGCACCCGGGAGGTGTCCGTGCTGATGTGGTGGGCGCCCAGCTGCCGGGCGCGGCGGTTCACCTGGCGCGCCAGCTCCCCCTTGGACCACCCGCTGCGCAGGAACCAGGAGTTGAGCTGCTCGTTGGGACGCTTCTCCGGTTTGTCGCCGCCGGGCCGCCCGGCCCCGGCCGAACCCCCGGCACCGCCCGTGCCGCCGACGCTGCCGTCCACTGGAACGCCCCCATCCCGACCGTTTGCTCCCGCGCTTCCCGTGCGCGGAGCCACCTGATGTACGAACCGCCGGCGCCCCGCGCCGGTCACCTGGCCGCGGCGCGGCTCCTCCCCCACGGAGCAGTGGGGGCCGCCACTCGCGGTTCACACACCGAAAGTAATCCTACGATCACGGTCGAAGCGAGCTCCGTCCAGTAATCGCCACCATTCGCCACCCCAAGGAATGAACTCCCGGCCCACTCGGCACGATTGACTTGACGCGCACAGCGAATACCGGCGGACAAGGCCGTGAAGAAGAGGCGGACAGTTGCGCGCCATGGCGCGCGCAGCAGGTCGCACCACCTGCCGCACACCGTCACGCCGTCGCGAAGCAGGTCGTCCACGACCGTAAGTGTCCGGGAAACTCCGACCCGTAACCAACCGCGAACAGGACCCGTTGGAGGGGGCATGGGCTTCACAATCGGCGGCATCCGGGATCTGCGTTCGGGCTCTCGGCGCCGGGGCCGCGCGTCCGGATCCGTGACGACCGTCGCGGAGTACACCGGGTTGTGGGGCTGGGACGTGACGCCCGGTGCCCACGCGGTGCGCGGCGGCCAGCAGATCACCTGCTCGTGCGGCGCCGTCGACTGTCCCGCCCCCGGCGCCCATCCGCTCCCCCTCGTCCCCCCGGTCCCGGCGGGCGCCACGCTGGACGAGGCCACGGCGGCCTGGTCCCGGGTGCCGGGCGCGGCCGTACTGCTGCCCGTGGGGCGGTCGTTCGACGTGCTGGAGGTCGCCGAGGCGGCCGGGCGGCACGCGCTGGCCCGGCTGGAGCGGATGGGCCTGCCGCTCGGCCCGGTGGCCCTCACCCCGCACGGCCGCGCGCAGTTCTTCGTCGCCCCCGGAGCCGCCGCCGAACTCCCCCGGCTGCTCTACCGGATGGGCTGGGACGACGCCCGGCTCGATCTGCACGGCCTGGGCCTCGGCGACCACGTCACCGCGCCGCCCTCGGACTTCGCCGGCCTCGGCCCGGTGCGCTGGCTGCGCGCCCCGGCCCTCGACACGGCCTACCGGCCGCCGGAGGCCCGGCTGTTGCTCGGCACCCTCGCCTACGTCTGCCACCGCTCGGGCACCGTCTGACCCGTACGTCCCCCACGCACCCCCGCCCACACGAACGGGCCCTGCCGCAACCCCACCTGCGACAGGACCCGTTACCGGTTCGGGAGCGTGCGCTCAGTCCCCGATCAGCGCGTCGACGAACGCCTCCGGCTCGAAGGGCGCGAGGTCGTCCGCCCCCTCGCCCAGGCCCACCAGCTTCACGGGCACGCCCAGTTCGCGCTGGACGGCCACGATGATGCCGCCCTTGGCGGTGCCGTCGAGCTTGGTGAGGACGACACCGGTGATGTTGACGACCTCGGCGAAGACCCGGGCCTGCACCAGGCCGTTCTGCCCGGTGGTGGCGTCCAGCACCAGCAGCACCTCGTCCACCGAGCCGTGCTTCTCCACGACGCGCTTGACCTTGCCCAGCTCGTCCATGAGCCCGGTCTTGGTGTGCAGCCGGCCGGCGGTGTCGATGAGGACGACGTCCGCGCTCTCGGCGATGCCCTCCTTGACCGCGTCGAAGGCGATCGAGGCCGGGTCGCCGCCCTCGGGGCCGCGCACCGTGCGGGCGCCGACCCGCTCGCCCCAGGTCTGCAGCTGGTCGGCGGCCGCGGCGCGGAAGGTGTCCGCCGCGCCGAGGACGACGGACTTGCCGTCGGCGACCAGGACGCGGGCGAGCTTGCCGGTGGTGGTGGTCTTGCCGGTGCCGTTGACGCCGACGACCATCACGACACCGGGCTTCTCCTCGCCGTCGGGGCCGACCCCGGGCTCGGTGTGCACGCTGCGGTCGGTGTCGGTGCCGATCAGCGCAAGCAGTTCCTCGCGCAGCAGGCCGCGCAGCTCCTCGGGGGTCCGGGTGCCGAGCACCTTCACGCGCTCGCGCAGCCGCTCGACCAGCTCCTGCGTGGGCGCGACGCCGACGTCGGCGGTCAGCAGGGTGTCCTCGATCTCCTCCCAGGTGTCCTCGTCGAGGTGCTCGCGGGAGAGCAGGGTCAGCAGCCCCTTGCCCAGCGAGTTCTGCGAACGCGACAGCCGGGCCCGGAGCCGGACCAGCCGGCCCTCGGTGGGCTCGGGCACCTCGATCTCGGGCGCGGCCGGGGCCTCGGGGGCGGCCGGCTCGACGACGGGCTCCTCCACCGCCGGCTCCTCGGCCGGCGGCAGCTCCACCTCCTCGACGGTGCGGCGCTTCTCTTCGCTCGGGGCCTCGGCCTCCTCGCCGACGTGGGGCTCGGCGGGCGGCGCGGTGACGGACGGGCTGCTCGGCGGCGCCGGGGGCAGCTGCTTCTTCTTGCGGCTGCTCACCACGAGCCCGCTGATCGCGCCGAGCGCGACCACAGCGATGACTACGGCAAGGATGACGATTTCCATAACGCACCCAGTATCGGACACCTCGGCGGCCGCGGGCGGCGGTGCGCCGGGGTGCACCCGAGGAGGGCCGTATTTGTGCGTTGCCACAAGGACTAATGGCACTAACCGGCCAAAGTTAGATCAAAGTACGATGGCCGAGGTTCACGCCACGCGCGTAGAGTCCCAACGTCCCATTCTGTCCAGGCCCCGCCCTGCAACACCCCGCTCGGAGCCCCCGATATGGCCCCCACCATGGACAACGCTGCCGAAGGCGCCAACGTGTCCAGCGTCGATGCCGCCGCGAGCGCCATCGAGACCCGCGGCATCGAACCCGTACCGGACCACGAACGGCACGGCCGGGTCCGGGAGCTCTTCCCGACCTGGGTCGCCGCCAACATCAGCGTGCTGCTGCTCACCATGGGCGCGGCGCTGATCGTCTTCAACTCGCTGAACTTCTGGCAGGTCCTGATCGTCGCGCTGTGCGCGGCGGCGGTGTCCTTCGGTCTGGTCGGCGTCCTGTCGGTCTCCGGCAAGTGGGGCGGCGCCCCGGGCGCGATGCTCTCCCGCGCGACCTTCGGCGTCCGCGGCAACCTCTTCCCGGGCGCGATCCTGTGGGTCGCCCGCTTCGGCTGGGAGACCATCAACGCGGTCACCGGCGCCTACGCCGTCCTGACCGTGCTCGACCTGGTCCTCGGCGTCCACAGCAACACGGTGCTCATCGTCGTGACGCTGTTCGCCTTCGTCGCCTGCACGTTCCTGGTGAGCGGCATGGGCCGCAAGGCGCTGAACGTCTGCAACAAGTGGTCCACGTACCTCTTCGGCGTCTTCAGCGTCCTGGTGCTCGGCTACCTGATCGTCCACATGGACTGGAACGACGTCTTCTCCAAGCCCGCGGGCTCCACGGCCATGATGATCGCCGGCATCGGCACCATCGCCGCGGGCGGCATCAGCTGGGTGCCCACCGGTCCGGACTTCGCGCGCTACCTGCCGCACGCCGCCTCCGGCAAGAAGATCGTCGGCGTGACGGTCTCGGGCGCGGGCATCGTCATGGTCCCGATGGTCCTCATGGGCGCGGTCATGGCCGTCTCCACCCCGGACCTCGCCAAGGCGCAGGACCCGGTCTCCTTCCTCGGCGACCTGCTGCCGACCTGGCTGGCCGTGCCGTACCTGATCACCGCCATCGTGGGCATGCTGCTGATCAACAGCCTCTCGATGTACTCGGCCGGCTTCACCGCCCAGACCATGGGCGTCAAGCTGCCGCGCGCCGCGGCGGTCAGCATCAACGCGATGATCTCGCTGGTCGGCGGTCTGATGCTGATGCTGGTGGCGAAGAGCTTCCTCAGCTCCTTCATCACCTTCCTGATCCTGCTGGCGGTCTCCTTCTCCGCCTGGATCGGCGTCTACGCGGTGGACATGGCCCGCCGCAAGTCCCGCGCCGTGCGCTACGACGCGGAGGCCCTGATGGACACCGGCCGCACCAGCCGCTACTGGTACGCGGGCGGCTTCTGCTGGCAGGCCATGACCGCCTGGGCCGTGGCCCTGCTCGCGGGTCTGGCCTTCACCGACTGCGCCTGGTTCTCCGGCCCGCTGGCGACCACGTTCATCGGCAAGTACGGCCTGGGCTGGGCCGCGACGATCGTCATCTCGGCCGCCGTGATGGCCGTCCTGCCGACGCCGCGCGAGAACGCTCCGGAGCCGTCGGAGGCCCCCGACGCCGCCGAGCGCGAGAAGGTCGCCGCGTAGCGGACACCCGCGTCGCACGGACGCCCTCCGTACCGGATCCCGGTGCGGAGGGCGTCCGTCGTTCCGCCGCGGGGTTGTTGGGGCCCCCGCGAGCCGTGACACTGGGAGGCGACCGGAGCCGCCTGTGAATGCGGGGATGCCCGTGACGCCGTCGTTGTTCTGCATGCTGGAGTGGCACGAACGGATCGAGGCCGAGCGGCGGCAGCCGGGGGCCCGGGTCTTCGTCTCCGACTACAACGGCGGGCACCCGTTCGTCGAGAAGTACCTCGGCGAGCTCGCCGACGCCGCGCCCTGCCGGCTGGCGGACGTCACCCGCTACTCCGCCCTGGACGAGGATGCCGTGCTGCGCGAGCGGATCGCGGAGATGCACCGGCGGTACGACGGGGCCGGCTGCACGCCCGGCCGGGTGCTGCCCGGCGGCGGGTCCAGCGCCCTCCTCGGCACCTTCGCCACCTGGCTGCTGCTGACCGGGCGCAGACGGGTGCACTACGTGGCGCCGGTCTACTACAAACTCGCCTTCCTCTTCAGGCGCATGGGCATCGAGCCCGTCCCGGTCGCCCGCGGCCACGCCCACCAGCCGGAGTTCGACCTGCGCCTGCCCGCGGAACGGACCGTCCTCGTACTCACCGACCCGGTCTGGTACGCGGGCCGGCGCGTCCCCGCCGGTGTGGTGCGGCGGATCGCGGACTGGCAACGGGCCACCGGATCCCTGGTGTTCGTCGACGGGACGTTCCAGTACATGCGCTGGGACGGGGGGCGCCGCGAGGAGACGGCGCACCTGCCGGCCGAGCTGACCCTGCGCATGGTGTGCCCCACCAAGTACCTGTCGATCCACGGCTACCGCTGCGCGCATCTGCTCGTCCCCCTGCATCTGCGCGAGGAGTTGGCCGAGCTGCACCTCAATCTGCATGGGGACGTGGCGGTTTCCGACCGTCTCTTCGCCCGTCGCGCGGCCGATCTGATGCTGGGCGAGGGCAACGCCGCGCTGGTGCAGCACATCCGCGACAACCACCGCACGCTGACCGCCAGTGGCGCGCTCGCCGCGCAGCTGCCCGTCGAGGCCGGCTTCTTCCTCTTCGCCCGGCCCCGGGTGCCCTCCCGCTGGTTCCTGGCGCTGGACGGGAAGTTCTTCGAACTCGACGGACATCCCGGGTACATCCGCGTCAACCTGCTCAACCGGCCGGGGATCGAGGCCCTGATGACCGCCGCCGGTCAGGTCGCGAGCGCGTGACGGCGGTGCCAGACCCCGGCCGAGATCCGTGCCAGCAGCCGGGCGGCGGGGTCGTGCACCGCGTCCCCCGAGGCGAGCGGCCCGCTGTAGCAGACGGCGATCGTGTACGGTTCCGCGTCCGGGGGGCGGACCACCGCGGCGCTGTGCCGCAGGCCGGGGAACCAGCCGTTCTTGCCCGCCAGCCGGGTGCCCGGCGGCAGGCCCGCGGCCAGGTCCACGCGGTGGACGTTGCCCTCCAGCAGGGCGAGGACCGCGGGTTCCAGCGACTCCAGCAGCCGGACCAGGTCCCGGGCGGTGACCCGGTTGTGGACGCCCGCGGCGCGGCCCGGATAGTCCTCGATGCCGCGCGGGCTGCCGCTGCCGGTCGCGCCGGCCCGCCGCCACACCTCGGCGACGGCCTCGTGCCCCGCCTCGGCCAGACAGAGATTGGTGGCCAGGTTCGAGGAGTGCGTGACCATCCGCCCGGCGAGCCAGCGCAGGGTCGCGGTGCCGCCCAGCAGCTCCCAGGGCAGCGGATCGCTGTCCTGGGCGCGGTCGTTGGCGTAGGAGCCGCCGGCCACGGAGACGAACCGGTCGACGACAGGGACGCGCCGGTCCAGGTCCGTACCGCTGCGGTGCAGCGCCGCGAGCACGGCCATCTTCATGGTGCTGGCGGCGTCGTGCGGCACGTCCGCGTTCCGTTCGATCACCGGGGCGCGCCGCCGGGGTGCCACGACGAGGGAGAGCACACCTCATCGTAGGAGCGGCCCGGGCCCGCCGCCCGCCGGACGAGCGAAGAGGCCGCCCCGGCACAAGCGGGGCGGCCTCTTCGAGGAGACGGGCGGCGGGGGGGGTTGTCAGCCCATCTCCTCCAACGCCTTGCCCTTGGTCTCCTTGACGTACTTGAGCACGAAGGGGATCGAGAGCACGGCGAAGACCGTGTAGATGATGTATGTGCCCGACAGGTTCCACTCGGACAGGCTCGGGAAGCTCGCCGTGATCGCCCAGTTGGCGATCCACTGCGCCGACGCCGCGACGCCCAGCGCCGCCGCGCGGATCCGGTTGGGGAACATCTCGCCGAGGAAGACCCAGACGACGACACCCCACGAGAGGGCGAAGAAGAGCACGAACGCGTGGGCGGCGATCAGGGCCACCGTGCCCTGGGCGGTGGGCAGGGAGCCGTCCGCGGCCTGCGCGGAGAAGGCCCAGGCCTCCAGGGCGAGGGAGATGGCCATGCCCGCGGAGCCGACGAGGGCCAGCGGCTTGCGGCCGATCCGGTCCACGAAGATCATCGCGATCACGGTGCCGACGATGTTGATGATCGACGTCGTGAACGAGTAGAGGAACGAGTCGCTCGGGTCGATGCCCACGGACTGCCACAGGGTCGCCGAGTAGTAGAAGGCGACGTTGATGCCGACCAGCTGCTGGAAGACGGAGAGGCCGATGCCGACCCAGACGATGGGCAGCAGGCCCGCCTTGCCGCCGATGAGGTCCTTGAACGTGGACTTCTGCTCGCTGTGCATCGCGTGCTCGATCTCGGCGACGCGCGCGTCGAGGTCGATGCCCTTGCCCTCGACGTCCGCCAGGACGGCCTTGGCCTTCTCGGTGCGGCCGACGGAGATCAGGAAGCGCGGGGACTCGGGTATGACGAAGGAGAGCAGGCCGTAGAGGACCGCCGGGACGACCATGACGCCGAGCATCAGCTGCCAGGCCTCGATGCCCATGATCTTGCCGCGCTGGTCGCCGTCGGCCATGTTGAGGATGCCCCAGTTGACCAGCTGCGAGATCGCGATGCCGACGACGATCGCGGCCTGCTGGAAGGAGCCCAGGCGGCCGCGGTAGGCGGGCGGGGAGACCTCGGCGATGTAGGCCGGGCCGATGACGGAGGCCATGCCGATGGCGATGCCGCCGAGGACGCGCCAGAAGGCGAGGTCCCACAGGGCGAACGGCAGGGCGGAGCCGATGGCGCTGATGGTGAACAGGGTGGCCGAGATCTGCATCACGCGGATGCGGCCGATCCGGTCGGCGAGGCGGCCCGCGGTGGCCGCGCCGAGGGCACAGCCGATCAGCGCGATGGCGATGACCTGGGCGAGGGCGGCGGAGCCGATGTCGTACTTGTGGCGGATGCCCTCGACCGCGCCGTTGATCACGGAGCTGTCGTAGCCGAAGAGGAAGCCACCCATGGCCGCGGCCGCGGTGATGAAGATGACGTGGCCGAGGTGGTCCGGCTGGGCCTTGCGGCCCTCGGCCCCCTGCGCCATCGCAGTGCTGGTCAACGTGTACTCCTGGGCTGCCCGGCGACGTTGCCGGGAAGGTGGGGGTGGCCTTTCCAGTGGGGCACAAGATCCAAGTGCCCACCAGTTGAAGGCATAAGCGATGCAGCAGACCCTATGTCTTCATTTAGCGAAGTCAATACTTTGTGACGAAGAACCAACCCCCACGATTGGGGCACATTGGCTTCAATACTTAAAGTCGATCTTGGATGCCCGCCCGCCCCACCGGTCACCGGAGCCGCTGGCTGATCACCTTCGAGACGCCGTCGCCCTGCATGGACACGCCGTAGAGCGCGTCGGCGACCTCCATCGTCCGCTTCTGGTGGGTGATGACGATCAGCTGCGAACTCTCCTGGAGCTCCCGCATGATCCGGATCAGCCGCTGGAGATTGGTGTCGTCCAGCGCCGCCTCCACCTCGTCCATCACATAGAACGGGCTCGGCCGCGCCTTGAAGATGGCCACCAGCAGGGCGACGGCGGTCAGCGAGCGCTCGCCGCCGGACAGCAGGGAGAGCCGCTTGACCTTCTTGCCCGGCGGCCGGGCCTCCACGTCCACCCCGGTGGCCAGCATGTCGTCGGGGTCGGTGAGGACCAACCGCCCTTCACCGCCCGGGAACAGCCGGGAGAAGACGCCCTCGAACTCCCGGGCCGTGTCCCGGTACGCCGCCGTGAAGACCTCCTCGACCCGCCGGTCCACGTCCTTCACGACGTGAAGCAGGTCGGCGCGCGTCTTCTTCAGGTCCTCCAGCTGCTCGGAGAGGAACTTGTGCCGCTCCTCCAGCGCCGCGAACTCCTCCAGCGCCAGCGGGTTGACCTTGCCCAGCTGCTGATAGGCGCGCTCCGCGGCGCGCAGCCGCTTCTCCTGCTCGGCCCGGACGTACGGCACCGGGGCGAGCCCGCCCGGCTCCTCCCCCTCCGCGGGCGGCGAGGGCGGGACGGGCTGGTCCGGACCGTACTCGGCGGCCAGCGCGCCGGGTTCGATCCCGAACTCCTCCAGCGCCCGCGCCTCCAACTGCTCGATGCGCAGCCGCTTCTCGGCCCCCAGCACCTCGCCCCGGTGCACCGAGTCCGTGAGCTTGTCGAGCTCGGTCTTCAGCTCGCGGGCCCGGTTGCGCCCGGTGGCCAGCTCGGCCTCCCGCTCGGTCCGTGCGGCCTCGACGGCCTGCCGCTCCTCGTCGGCGCGGACCAGCGACAGCTCGACGTGCGCCAGCAGCTGCCGGGCCGCGGCCGCGACGGCGGCGGCGACCTGCGCCTCGTGACGCAGCCGGGCGCGCCGCCGCTCGGCGCGCGCCCGCGCCTCCCGTTCGGCACGCGCCGCGCGGTCCAGGGAATCCGCCCGCCCGGCGAGCGCCTTGACGCGCTCCTCGTGCGTCCGCAGCGCCAGGCGCGCCTCCATCTCGGTCTGGCGGGCGTTGGCTCCGTCGGCGGCGAGCCGGTCGCGGACGGAGGTGTCGGGCTCGGCCAGGGCGTCCTCCTCGCCGAGCTCCTCGGCGGCGGCCAGCCGGGCGGCCAGCTCCTCGGCCTCCTCGCCGGCCCGGACCAGCTCCTCCTCGGCCCGGGCCGCGGCGGCCGCCGCCCGCTCGGCCTCACCGGCCGCGGCGCGCGCCTGGCCCGCGAGCCGGCCGAGGTCCTGCGCGAGCCGCGACCTCTCCCGGTCGGCGCTGCCGCGCAGGGCGGACAGCTCCTCGACGAGCGCGGCGCACCGCGCCCGCTCCTCGGCCGCCACCTGCTGACCCGCGGTCAACTCGACGCAGCGGCGGTCCAGTTCGGCCAATTCGGCCGCGGCCTCGTCCACGGCCGCCTGCACCTCCAGCAGGCTGGGGGCACCGCCGGAACCGCCCTGGGCGAGGTGGGCCGCGAGCAGGTCGCCCTCGGCGGTGACGACGGTCAGCCCCGGGTGGGCGGCGACGGTCTCCTCGGCCTCCTCCAGGGTGTCCGCGACCACGACGTCGCGCAGCAACCGCCGCACGGCGGGCAGCAGTTCCGCTGGACCGGCGACGAGACCGTCGGCGTACCGGAGGCCGTCCGGCCGGCCGGCGGGGTCCGGCTCGGGCGCGCCGCCGAGCAGGAGGACGGCGCGGCCCGCGTCCTCCTTCTTGAGCAGGCGCAGCGCCTCGGCGGCGGCCGCGGGTCCCGTGACGGCGACGCCGTCGGCGGCCGCGCCGAGGGCGGTCGCTACGGGGAGTTCATGTCCGGGGGCGACGGTGAGGAGCTCGGCGGCGGGGCCCAGGAGGCCGCCCAATCGTTCCTTCGCCGACAGCAGGGCGCCCGTGCCGTCCTTGCGGCGCAGCCCGAGGGCCAGGGCATCGTGACGGGCCGTCACCGCGGCCCGGCGGCGGTCGGCGGCGGTGGCGGCCTCGCGGGCGGCCGTGAGCGCGGCGTCGGCGGCGGCCAGCTCCGCCCCGGCCCGCTCCAGACGGCCGGCCAGCTCGGCGTCGCCCTCCTCGGCGCCGTCCGCCTCGGCCCGCTGGAGCTCGTACGCGGCCTGCGCGTCCGCCGCGCGTTCACGGGCCTCGTCCCGGGCGGTGGCCAGCCGGCCGGTCTCCGCCTCGGCGGAGGCCGCCCGGCTGCGGGCGGCGGCGACCCGGCCCTGGAGCCGGGCGAGCTGTTCGCGCCGGTCGGCGAGGGCACGGGCGGCGTCGCGCAGCCGGCGCTCCTCGTCGGCCAGCCGGCGTTCGAGCTCGCCACGGTGGGCCGAGGTGTCCTCCAGGGCCCGCCCGGCGGCCTCCAGGGCGGCCTCCAGCTCGGCCTCCTGCTCGCGGATCCGCTGCGCCTCGCGTTCGAGGTCCTCGGGGTCGCGGCCGCGCCGCTCCTCGTCGGGGGCGGTGGTGGCGCTGGTGACCCGGGCGTCCGCGAGGCCGATGGTGCCGCGCACCCGCTCGGCGAGCCGGGACAGCTCGTGCCAGGTCTGCCGGGCGGCTGCCAGCCGCGGCGCGAGCTCCTCGACCTGCTGTTCCAGGGCCGCCTCCCGCCGGGCCGCGGCGCTCAGCTCGGCCTCGGCGGTGTCCCTGCGGTTCTTGAGCGCGGCCTCGTCGGCGATCTCGGCGCGCAGGGCCTCGCGCAGGGTGACCAGGTCGTCGGCGAGCAGGCGGAGGCGGGCATCGCGCAGGTCGGCCTGGATGACGGCGGCCCGGCGGGCCACCGCGGCCTGCCGGCCCAGCGGCTTGAGCTGGCGGCGCAGCTCATCGCTGAGGTCCTGGACGCGGGCGAGGTTGGCGCGCATCGCGTCGAGCTTGCGGAGCGCCTTCTCCTTGCGCTTGCGGTGCTTGAGGACGCCGGCGGCCTCCTCGATGAAGGCCCGGCGGCCGGCCGGGTCGGCGTGCAGGACGGAGTCGAGCTGGCCCTGGCCGACGATGACGTGCATCTCCCGGCCGATGCCGGAGTCGGAGAGGAGCTCCTGGATGTCCAGGAGGCGGCAGGTGTCCCCGTTGATCTGGTACTCGCTGCCGCCGTTGCGGAACATGGTCCGCGTGATGGTGACCTCGGCGTACTCGATGGGCAGCGCACCGTCGGAGTTGTCGATGGTGAGGGAGACCTCGGCGCGGCCCAGCGGCGGCCGGCCGGTCGTCCCGGCGAAGATGACGTCCTCCATCTTGCCGCCGCGCAGCGACTTGGCGCCCTGCTCGCCCATGACCCAGGAGAGGGCGTCCACGACATTGGACTTGCCCGAGCCGTTGGGGCCCACGACACAGGTGATGCCGGGCTCGAAGCGCAGGGTCGTGGCGGAGGCGAAAGATTTGAACCCGCGCAGGGTCAGGCTCTTGAGGTGCACGCGGAAGGACTCTACCGTCCGGCGGTGCCTCGTCCCCGGCCCGTGGGACCTTCCGGCGCGCCGTCGCCGGACACGGCCGACGGCATGGTTTCGCCCCGGAACGTGCAGGGCACATGTTGCGATGTGGGACGGGGGGAGAACGCGGATGAACGACGGGGGAACGAGCGGGGGTGACGCGGCGCCGCGAGACGACGAAGGGACGCCGAGGCGTCCCTTGCAGATTCTCGAGCGGCTGACGTTGCAGCCCGACCGGGCCCTCGGGGCAGGGCGCCGGGTCAGGCCAGCGCAGGCTCCGCCTTGGATACGTCGATGCTGTCGAGCAGCGAGTCACCACGGTGAGCGGCGGCAGACAGCGCGTCGTTCTCGGCCTGCATCCGGATGAGCTCGGATTCCAGGTCCTGGACTCGCTGCTGAAGCCGTCGCATCTCGGAGAGGACTCGGGGGTCGGAGCCGCCGACGTAACCGAGAAGCGCCTTTGCCATGATGGATGGTCCTCCACACTGAGTGACCGACCTAAGCGGTGTGGGTCGTGAGGGATTCGCACCCGCGGTGCTTGCCATCGCTACTGCCGTGTTTCAATGCCAAACAGCTAAGGTGCGCGGGGCTTCCAGAGTCTCACCAAAAGGTTTGACGGTCAACACGATCACGCCCCGTATCGGCGGGCGTCCCGGGGCGCGCGGCGACCGAATGGCGGCGCTTTCCTCTACCGGGCCCGGAGGGGCGTGGAGATCATCCGTTGAGAGGCAGCCTTCCATGACCGGGGCCTCTTGGCAACCATCAGGCAATACTCAGGCTATGCATATGCCACAAGCATATGAAAGAGCAGGGGCGGCGCTCCGCGCGCCGCCGCATTCCGCATTTCCCCGGCCGTCGTCAGCGGATCTCGAACCCGTCGTATCCGCCGCGCGGGACGCCCCAGATCTCGGTCACGCCGTCCACGCGACCGGGCGTGTCGCCGTCCCGCAACCAATCGAGCAGTTGTTCGCATTCGATGCGGGGGCCCTCCGCCACCACCTGCACCCGGCCGTCCGCGAGGTTGGACGCGAAACCGATCAGATCACCGATCCGCAGGGCGTTCTCCCGGGTGAACCATCGAAAACCCACACCCTGCACATGCCCTCGAACCCAGGCAGTAAGTCGGACACACTCGTTCATGTCTGCACGCTAACCGGCCAATTAGATAAGCAGCACTTCGGCCCCTCCTTTCATGCCGTACAGTCGCGGCTCGAAAAGACTCCCCCGTACGAGTGATGCACCGAGACGCCGAACGCGTAGGAAGGCAGCGGATGGGTCGCCATCGACGCTCTGCCCCCGTGACCTCCGATGAAGCGGCAGCCGGCCCCCGGGCGGCCAGGGAACCCCTGACGAGCGAGACGACCGAACACCTCGACCCCGCCGAAGCACCCACGGTCCCCATCCCCATCGTCCCCCCGGCCCCGGACTGCCGCCCCGGCACCGGGCGTCACCGCAGCCCGCACCGGGCGGCGCGCAAGGACCGCGCGCCGGAGAAGGCCGCCGAGGAGCGGAAGCCCGCCGCGCCGGTCCCGGCACCGGCTCCCGTCAGGGCGAGAACACCTGCCGCATCCCCGGGCAGAACACCGGGCAAGAGCAAGGCGCCCGCCAAATCACCCGCCAAGCCGTCCGTCAAGGCCTCCACCAAGGCTTCTGCCAAGGCTTCCGCCAAGGCGAAGTCTCCCGGCCGGACCGGGCTCCTCGGAGCGTCCGCCGCCGTGGCGATGGGTGCGGTGGCGATGGTCTCGGGGCTGCTGCCCGGCAATCCGCTGTCCGTCGGCGACAGCAGCGGCAGCGGCCACGGCGGCTCCAGCGGCCAGGTCCGCGCCGACGCTCCCATCGACGTCCCGTCCGCCACGCGGCAGGAGAAGCCGCCCGCCGCACGCCACTTCGGCCCCACGGTCCCGGCCGCACGGCCGGAGGCCGCGGCCAGCCGGGCCTACGAGCGGGAGGCGGCCCCGGCCACGCCCGCCGCTCGCGCCACCCCGGCCGTCGCCCGTCCCTCCGCACCCTCCTCCCCCACCCGGCCCGGGGCCGCCCCGTCCGGGACCGCCCCGGCCGAGGCCCGGACGGCCGCGGCGGGGACACCCCACAGGACCGGGCCGGACGGCACACCCGTCACTCCCGCCTCGCACCGGGCAGCCGCGGCTTCCGCACCCGCGTCGGCATCCGCATCGGCGTCGGCGTCGGCGTCGGCATCGGTGCTGCCCACCGCGGCCGGCGACGACGTCGCGGCCCATGCCGCGGCCAGGGCCGTGGAGGGGATCCACGGTTCGGCCGCCCGCACGGTGGTCGCCCTGGTCAACGCCGAGCGGGCGAAGGCCGGTTGCCGTCCGCTGCACACGGACGCGCGGCTGACGTCGCTGGCCCAGTCGTTCAGCGACGACATGGCCCGGCGGGGGTTCTTCGACCACACCGACCCGGACGGCCGGTCCCCCTGGGACCGCGCCACCCACCGGGGCATCAGAAACCTCGGCGGGGAGAACATCGCCCGCGGCCACCCCGACCCGCACACGGTGGTGGAGGCCTGGATGCGCAGCTCGGGCCACCGGCAGAACATCCTCAACTGCGAGTACCGGTCCCTCGGCGTCGGTATCCACCACGGCCCGGGCGGCCCCTGGTGGACGCAGGACTTCGGCTACTGACCCCGCGCGCCGGACGGGCCGCCGGGCCGGACGCGCGGCGGCCGCTGGCAGCGCGGGCAGAAGTAGCTCGACCGGTTCATCCACGGCCTGCGGCGCATGGGCGTGCCGCAGCGCCGGCAGGGCTCGTCCTCGCGCCCGTAGGCGTCCAACGACCGGTCGAAATAGCCGGATTCGCCGTTGACGTTGACATAGAGGCTGTCGAAGCTGGTGCCGCCGACGGCCAGGGCCTCGTTCATGACCTCGCGGATGTGCGTCAGCAGTTCGTCGGTCCGCGGCCGGGTGAGGGCGGCCGTCGGGCGGTCGTAGTGCAGCCGCGAGCGCCACAGCGCCTCGTCGGCGTAGATGTTGCCGACGCCGCTGATCAGCGACTGGTCGAGGAGGGCCCGCTTGACCGTCGTCCGCCGGCGGCGCAGCGCGGTGTGGAAGGCGGCGTCGTCGAAGGCCGGGTCCAGCGGGTCCCGGGCGATGTGCGCGATCACGTCGGGGAGGCCCTCGTCGCTGCCCGGCACGGTGTCGTGGAGGGAGAGCCCGCCGAAGGTGCGCTGGTCGACGAAGCGGAGCTCGGTGCCTGCGTCGTCGGTGAAGCGGACGCGGACGCGCAGATGCTTCTCGTCGGGCGCGTCCTCGGGCTGGACGAGGAGCTGGCCGCTCATGCCGAGGTGGGCCAGGACCGACAGGCCCGTGCTCCCGGCCGGCAGCCAGAGGTACTTGCCCCGGCGCCGGGCCGTCCCCAGCCGCTGTCCGGTGAGCCGGGCGGCGAAGTCGGCCGCCCCGGCCGGATGGCGGCGGACGGCCCGGGGGTGGAGCACCTCGACGCGGGCGACGGTACGGCCGCACACCCATGTCTCCAGACCGCGCCGGACGACCTCGACCTCGGGCAGCTCGGGCACGCTCTTCCTCCACGGGTGGGACGCGTCGACGGAAAAACGGCCGGCCCGGGGCACATGTCGTGCCCCGGGCCGGCCGGTGATTCAGTTGGAGGAGTCCGCCGCGTCCTTCGACGCGCCGTCCTTCTCCGCCTTGGCGCGGGCCTCGGCCGCGCCGTGGATCGAGCGCCAGGCGGACTCGGCCGCCTGCTGCTCGGCTTCCTTCTTGCTGCGGCCGGTGCCGGTGCCGTACTCGACACCACCGACGCGGGCAGCAGCCGTGAAGGTCTTCTCGTGGTCGGGCCCGGTCTCGGTGACCAGGTACTCGGGAACCCCCAGCCCCTCCGTCGCCGTGAGCTCCTGGAGGCTGGTCTTCCAGTCCAGGCCGGCGCCGAGGTTCGAGGACTTCTCGATCAGCGGGTCGAAGAGCCGGTGCACCAGCTCCCCGGCCGCGTCCAGCCCCTGGTCGAGGTAGACGGCGCCGATCACGGCCTCGAGGGTGTCCGCGAGGATGGACGCCTTGTCGCGTCCCCCCGTGCCCTCCTCGCCGCGGCCGAGCCGGATGAAGGATCCGAGGTCGAGACCCCGGCCCACCCCGGCCAGTGCCCGCGAGTTGACCACCGCGGCCCGCAGCTTGGCCAGCTGGCCTTCGGGCAGGTCCGGGTGCTTGCGGTACAGCGTGTCCGTGACCACCAGGCCGAGGACGGAGTCACCGAGGAACTCCAGCCGCTCGTTGGTGGGCAGCCCGCCGTTCTCATAGGCGTAGGAACGGTGGGTCAGCGCACGCACCAGAAGGGCGGTCTCGAGTGTGTACCCGAGCCGCCCTTCCAGAAGCGTGAGAGACGAGGCTGCGTCCTGTGGCGCCTGTGCATTCCCGCGGGAGCGGGACGGCGTAGTGGCGTCTGACATAGAGCCTGTCACCCGCCGATCAGACCTCGAGGACCTGGCGCTTGTTGTAGGTGCCGCAGCTCGGGCACGCGATGTGCTGCTGCTTCGGCTCGTGGCAGCGCTCGCACGCCACCAGGGTGGGGACCGCAGCCTTCCACTGCGACCGGCGGTGGCGCGTGTTGCTGCGCGACATCTTCCGCTTCGGAACAGCCACGGCTACTTCTCCTGTGAGTCATCCCCGTCGGAACGGGGTGCGTTGTCCTTCTCGCCGTCCTGGCCGGAACCGGCGAGTCCCTGCAGTGCCGCCCAACGGATGTCGTGGACGTCGTGGTGGTGGTCCGGGTCGTCCGCCAGCCGCGCTCCGCACTCGGAGCACAGGCCGGGGCAGTCTTCCTGGCACACCGGCTGCAGCGGCAGTGCGAGCACCACCGCGTCACGCAGCACGGGTTCGAGGTCGAACAGGTCGTCCTCGAGGAAGAGCAGGTCCTCCTCGTCGTCCTCGGCGTCGTCGTCCGCGGCCGCGATGCGGCCCCGGGCGTCGGCGTCGGGGTAGGAGTACATCTCCTGGAAGTCCGCATCGAGCTCGCGCTCGATCGGCTCCAGACACCTTACGCACTCCCCGGTGAGCGGTGCACGGGCGGTGCCTGTGACGAGCACCCCTTCCATGACCGACTCCAGACGGAGGTCGAGCTCCACGGTCGCGCCCTCGGCGACTCCGATGACCTCGATACCGAGGTCGGCCGGGGCCTGGATGGAGCGGGAGAGCCGCTTCAGCGCACCGGGACGCCGCCCCAGCTCGTGTGTGTCGAACACAAGAGGGGAACGGTGATCGAGGCGGGCGTTCAGGGCTTCCTGCTTTCTACGCTGCGGGCGACGGCCGCACTCGCGGCACACCGTGCGGTGTACCGAGGGCAGCCTGGATCGCGGACGTACTCGCGACCGAAGAGCCAGGATACTGGACGGTCCGCGATCGGCCCAATCCGCTCCCCCGGAGCGGATCCAGGAGGAGGGTCAGCGCCCCTGCTCGTACCGGCGGAGCTGCTCGAGGTCGATCATGCTCGTGTCGAAGAAGCTGGTCTCGTCGAGCGCACCGCCGGGCGCCACCGCCCCCTGCTGCTCCTGACCCTGCCGCCCTTGGCCCTGCTGCCCCTGGTCCTGCTGCTGGGGGTACGCGGCGTAGCCCTGGGCGCCGCCCTGCCAGGCGTACGGGTCGGCCTGCTGCTGCGGGTAGCCGCCCGCGGCGTACGGGTCGGCCTGCTGCGGGAACTGCTGCCAGTCGTACGCGCCGGGCTGCTGCGGCTCGTGCGACTGCGGCGGGTAGGCGGGGGCGGGGGGCTGGTAGCCCGGGTACTGCGGCGCGGAGGTCTGCACGGGATCCTGCGCGGGGGACTCCGCCAGCCCGGCGAGGAAGTCGGCGTCGCTGGTGGGGCCCCCGGCGGCGCCGTCCCGGTCGGCCAGGGCGCCCAGTTCGTCGGTGGGACGGGCGCCCAGCAGGTTCTCCCGGCCGCGGCCCACCGCCTCCAGGGTCTTGGCCAGCACGGCGGAGACCGCCCCGAGCTTGGCGTCCACGTACGCGTCGGCGTTGTGCCGCTGCGTGGCGGGGTCGGCGCTGCGCCCGGGCAGGTCCGTGCCGTCCGGGTCCTCGGGGTCGTAGCCGTCGCCGAGGCCGAGCAGCTTCTCGCGGCCGCGCTCGACCGAGCCCCGGGTCTTGGTGAGGACGACCTCGAAGTTGGCCAGCTTGCTGTCCACGTAGTCGTCGGCCTCGGCGCGGATCTCCGCGGCCTCCCGGCGGGCCTCCGCGAGGATGCGGTCGGCCTCCTCGCGGGACTCCCGGGCGACCTCGGTGTCGGAGATCAGCGAGCCGCGGTGGGCCCGGGCGGACTCGATGATCCGCTCGGCCTCCCCGCGGGCCTCGGCGACCAGCTGCTCCCGGTCGCCGATGAGCTCCCGCGCCTGCGCCAGCGATCCGGGCAGGGCGCTTCGCACCTCCTCCAGGAGGGCGAGCAGCTCGGCCCGGTTGATGACGCAGGAGGCCGACATCGGCATGGAGCGGGCGCCGGCGACGGTCGCGACGATGTCGTCGAGCTTCTTCTGTACGTCCACCTGACGATCGCCACTCTCTTCCGTCTGCCGGCTTGCGAACGGCACGACTGTACGGCCCGCACCGCCCGCCCGGCAGCCACCGACGGCCGTCGGGCCGCCGGGAGGGCTCAGCGCCGGCCGAGCCGCTCGGTGAGCGCCTCCAGCACGGGCGCCGGGACCAGGTGGGAGACGTCACCGCCCCAGGCCGCGACCTCCTTGACCAGGCTGGAGGAGAGGAAGCTGTAGGTGGGGTTCGTGGGGACGAACAGGGTCTCGACGCCCGAGAGGCCGTTGTTCATCTGGGCCATCTGGAGCTCGTAGTCGAAGTCGCTGACGGCCCGCAGTCCCTTGACGATGGCGGGGATGTCGCGCTGCTTGCAGAAGTCGACCAGGAGGCCGTGGAAGGACTCGACCTCCACGTTGCCGTACTGGGCGGTCACCCGGCGCAGCAGGTCTATCCGTTCGTCGACCGTGAAGAGGCCCTGTTTCGATTTGTTGATCATCACGGCCACGTGCACGACGTCGTACAGCCTGGAAGCACGGGCGATGATGTCGAGGTGTCCATTGGTGACGGGGTCGAACGACCCCGGACAGACGGCGCGGCGCAACAACGGTGGTTCCTCGCTCTCCGGTCCATTCATGGCGTGCGGGGCGCATCCGTGTCGGAGGCCGCGTACGCCGAGGCGGCGCGACCGTACCAAAGCGTTCCCTCGCCGTAGCGACGGGCCCTCAGCGCCTCGAAGCCGTCCGGCCAGCGGAACTCGCCGCCCCTGGTGCTGCGCTCCACGGTGACCAGCGCGTCCTCGGCGAGCCAGCCGCCGGAGCGGAGTGTGAGGAGGATCTCGCGGAGTTCGTCATCGGTGACGGCGTAGGGCGGGTCGAGGAAGACCACGTCGTAGGGGCCGCCCGGGCCGGCGGGCACGGCCGCGACCTGCTCCGCCTTCCCGGCCCGGACCTCGGCGCCGGGCAGGCCGACGGACCGGACGTTCTCCCGGATCACCCGGACCGCGCGGGCGTCGGCCTCCACGAGCAGGGCGTGCGCCGCACCGCGCGACAGCGCCTCCAGGCCGACGGCCCCGGAGCCGCCGTACAGGTCGAGGACACGGGTGCCCTCCAGGGTGCCGAGCAGCGACGACCAGGTCGAGAACAGGCCCTCGCGCGCCCGGTCGGAGGTGGGGCGGGTGCCGGTGCCCGGCGGTACGGCGAGGCGGCGTCCGCCGGCGGATCCGGCGATCACGCGGGTCATGGGGTCGGTGGTCCTTTGCGGGGCGGGTGGGGCGGGTGCGTGTTCCCTCAGCGTAGGCCGTACGCGGGGCGGGGGCCGGTGCGCACCCTTGGCAAGCCCGGCATTCCGGACAAACAAAAAGCCGGCCCCGTAGCCGGGACCGGCTGTGTGCAACCGAAAGGCTGCGCCACTGGCGAGAAGCCGCTAGCGCGAGACCTTGCCGGCCTTGATGCACGAGGTGCAGACATTGAGGCGCTTCGGCGTCGCACCGACCTTCGCACGAACCCGCTGAATGTTGGGGTTCCAACGGCGGGAGGTACGGCGGTGCGAGTGCGAGATGCTGTTGCCGAAGCCCGGCCCCTTGCCGCAGACGTCGCAGTTGGCAGCCACGGGTTACTCCAAAGACGGGTCATCCCCGCTCACGCGGGAACGACAGGCACGTACGGTGAATCCCTGCGTGCCGAGATCTCAGTGAGTGACCGGCAGTATCAGGGGGATGGCCTGACTCTCGTCAGGCAACCGGAGCAGCATACAACGACCGCTCCAGGACAACGAAACTACCATGACCGGCCCGGACCCCGCCCGTCCGGGCCCCCCGGGGCCCCGGCACGGCTAGGGTGCCCAGCGTTGTTCACAGCCGACGGGAGGAGCACAGGTGCCGCGATCGCTGGACGCCGCTGCGGTACGCACCTGGTGCGCCCTGGCGCTCGACGCGCTCGGCCGGGCGCGCGAGGAGATCGACGCGATCAACGTCTATCCCGTGGCCGACGGCGACACCGGGACCAATCTCTACCTGACCGTCGAGTCCGCCGTCCGCGCCGTGGACGCCGTCTTCGACGCCCACGCCACCGCGGGCCCGGCCTCCCGCCCGGGGCTGCCGGAAGCGGTCCGGGCGATGGCGCACGGCGCCCTCATAGGCGCGCGCGGCAACTCCGGCACGATCCTGGCGCAGTTGCTGCGCGGCATGGCGGAGGTCCTGGCGGCGGCCGGTGACGAGGATCACGATCAGGGGGCCCTGCTGCGGCGCGCGCTGCGGCGGGCGGTCGCGTCCGCCTACGAGGGCGTCGCCCGGCCCGTCGAGGGCACGATCCTCACCGTCGCGGCGGCGGCCGCGGACGCCGGGGACCGGGCCGCGGGCGACGCCACCGCCGTGGCCCGCGCGGCGCACGCGGCGGCCCGTACGGCCCTGGAGGCCACCCCCCGCCAGCTCGAGGTGCTCGGCCGGGCCGGGGTGGTGGACGCGGGCGGACGGGGGCTCGTCGAGGTGCTGGCCGCGCTCTCGGGGGCGCTCGGCGGCAGCGGCGTCCCGGTGCCCGCGAAGGCGCCGGCCGCGCACCCCTGGAAGGCCGAGGGCTGCCCGGCGGACACCGGCGGCACGGGCCCGGGGGACGCCGGGCCGGCCTTCGAGGTGATCTACCTCCTGGACGCGGACGACGCCGCCGTCGCCCGGCTGCGGGCCCGGCTGGACGTCCTCGGCGAGTCCCTGGTCGTCGTCGGCGGCGACGGGCTGTGGAACGTCCACGTCCATGTGGACGACGCCGGGGCCGCGGTCGAGGCCGGCATCGAGGCCGGCCGCCCGCACCGCGTCCGCATCACCCACTTCGGCGCCGCGGACCGGGAGCGCCCCCGCGTCCCCGAGCGCGTCCAGCGCGCCGTCGTGGCCGTAGTCCCGGGCGAGGGGCTGGCCGGGCTGTGCGCCGGGGCCGGGGCGACCGTGGTCGCCGTCCGGCCGGGCGAGCCGCCCGCCAGCGGCGAGCTCGTCCAGGCGGTGCGGCGCGCGCACGCCCACGAGGTGGTGCTGCTGCCCAACGACGCCGACCTGCGGCACACGGCCGCCGCCGCGGCCGAGCAGGCCCGCACCGAGGGCGTGCGCGTCGCCCTGATCCCCACCCGCTCCCCGGTCCAGGGCATCGCCGCCCTCGCCGTCCACGAACCCGGCCGCCGCTTCGACGAGGACGTCGTCGCCATGACGGCCGCCGCCGGCGCCACCCGGTACGCCGAACTGGCCGTCGCCGAGCGCCGGTCCTGGACCATGGCCGGCGTCTGCCAGGCCGGGGACGTGCTCGGCCTGATCGACGGGGACGTGGCCGTCATCGGCGAGGACCTGGCCGCCACGGCCGCGACCGTGCTGGACCGGATGCTCGCGGCGGGCGGCGAGATGGTCACCCTCGTCCTGGGCGCGGGTGTTCCCGACGCGGTCGCCGAGGGGCTGGAGCGGCATGTGCGCGCCGGTCACCTCGCCGTGGACACCGTGGTCTACCGGGGCGGGCAGCAGGGCGCGGCGCTGCTGATCGGCATCGAATAGCCCGCGTCGGCGGTGGCCGGTCGATGGTTGTCAGTGGCCTGGTGTGGAATGGGACCGTGCTGGATGAACCCCTGAAGAAGCTCCTCGGCGGCACCACCGCGAAGGTGATGGCCGAGCACCTCGACCTGCACACCGCCGGTGACCTGCTGCACCACTACCCGCGCCGCTACGCCGAGCGCGGCGAGCTCACGCGCCTGGCCGACCTGCCGCTCGACGAGCACGTCACGGTCGTCGCCCAGGTCGCCAAGGCCTCGATGAAGACCTTCAACCAGGGCCGGGGCATGCGCCTGGAGGTCGTCGTCACCGACGGCAGCGGCTCCCTGACGCTGGTCTTCTTCGGGCGCGGCGCCTATGCGCACGAGAAGGAGCTGATCCCCGGCCGGCGCGGGATGTTCGCCGGAAAGGTCTCGCTCTTCAACCGCACCCGCCAGCTCCTCCACCCCGACTACGAGCTGCTGGACCGTGACAGCGGGGCCGGTGCCGCGGAGGAGTTCGCGGGCCGGCTGCTGCCCCTCTACCCGGCCTGCAAGCAGGTCCAGTCCTGGAAGATCAGCAAGGCCGTGGACGTGCTGCTGGCCCAGTTCGAGGCCGACGGCTGGCGGGGCCTCGTCGATCCGCTGCCGCCCGCGCTGCGCGAGGGCCGGGGCCTGGAGGAGCTGCCGGACGCCCTCCGCAAGGTCCATCGCCCGCGTGCCAAGGCCGACATCCAGGCCGCCCGGGACCGGCTGAAGTGGGACGAGGCCTTCGTCCTCCAGGTCGCGCTGGCCCGCCGCCGGCACGCCGACGCCCAGTTGCCCGCCGTCGCCCGCAAGCCCGTCGCGGGCGGCCTGCTCGACGCCTTCGACGCCCGGCTGCCCTTCACCCTCACCGACGGCCAGCGCACGGTCTCCGCCGAGATCTTCGACGACCTGGCCACCGAGCACCCCATGCACCGCCTGCTCCAGGGCGAGGTGGGCAGCGGCAAGACCATGGTCGCCCTGCGCGCCATGCTCGGCGTGGTGGACGCGGGCGGCCAGGCGGCGATGCTCGCCCCCACCGAGGTCCTCGCCCAGCAGCACCACCGCTCGATCACGGAGATGATGGGCGACCTCGCCGATGGATGGGGCCTGCGCGAAGCGCAGTCCGACAAGGGCGGTGGCGGGCGGCGGGAGGGAATGCTGGGCGGCTCCGAGCGGGGCACCAAGGTCGTGCTGCTCACCGGCTCCATGGGCGCGGCGGCCCGCCGGCAGGCCCTGCTGGACCTGGTGACCGGCGAGGCCGGGATCGTCGTCGGCACGCACGCCCTGATCGAGGACAAGGTGCAGTTCCACGACCTGGGCCTGGTCGTCGTGGACGAGCAGCACCGCTTCGGCGTCGAGCAGCGCGATGCGCTCCGCTCCAAAGGCAAGCAGCCGCCGCATCTGCTGGTCATGACCGCCACGCCCATCCCGCGCACGGTCGCCATGACCGTCTTCGGCGACCTGGAGACGTCCGTCCTGGACCAGCTCCCGGCCGGCCGCTCCCCCATCGCCACCCATGTGGTGCCCGCCAAGGACAAGCCGCACTTCCTGACGCGGGCCTGGGAGCGGGTGCGGGAGGAGGTCGAGGGCGGCCACCAGGCGTACGTGGTCTGCCCGCGGATCGGCGACGAGGACGAGAAACCGGCCAAGGGCGACGGGGACGGGGACGAGAAGCGGCCTCCGCTGGCCGTCCTGGACGTCGCCGGGCAGCTGGCGAAGGGCCCGCTGGCCGGGCTGCGCGTCGAGGTGCTGCACGGCCGGATGCAGCCGGAGGCCAAGGACGAGGTCATGCGGCGGTTCGCGGCCGGAGCGGTGGACGTGCTGGTCGCGACCACCGTGATCGAGGTCGGGGTGAACGTCCCCAACTCCACGGCCATGGTGATCATGGACGCGGACCGGTTCGGCGTCTCGCAGCTGCACCAGCTGCGCGGACGCGTCGGGCGGGGCTCCGCGCCGGGTCTGTGCCTCCTGGTCACCGAGGCCGGCGAGGCGAGCCCGGCCCGCGCCCGGCTGGGCGCCGTGGCCGCCACCCTCGACGGCTTCGAGCTCTCCCGGATCGACCTGGAGCAGCGCCGCGAGGGCGACGTCCTGGGGCAGGCGCAGTCCGGGGCCCGGTCCTCGCTGCGGATGCTCGCCGTCATCGACGACGAGGAGGTCATCGCGGCGGCGCGGGAGGAGGCGACGGCGGTGGTCCTCGCGGACCCCGAGCTGGAGCACCTGCCCGCGCTGCGGACGGCGCTGGACGCGCTGCTGGACGCGGAGCGGGAGCAGTTCCTGGAGAAGGGGTGATTCCGCCCCGGTCCCGCGCAGCGGCCTACCGCCACCGCCACCCGTGATCCACCGGCCCGATCCCCTCCCCCAGCGCGAACCCGCCCGCGATCGCCCCGGTCACGTACTCCTTCGCCGCCGCGACGGCATCCGGCACGGAGTGCCCCCGCGCCAGCCCGCTCGCGACCGCGCTCGCCAGCGTGCACCCCGTCCCGTGCGTATGCCGGTTGTCATGCCGCGGCGCCCGCAGCCACCGCTCGGTCGTGCCGTTCGTGAGCAGGTCCACGGCGTCCCCGTCCAGGTGCCCGCCCTTGATCAGCACCCACTGCGGCCCCAGCTCCAGCACCGCGTCCGCGGCCCTGCGCATGTCGGGCTCCCCGGACACCCGGACGCCCGTCAGCCACTCCACCTCGTCGAGGTTGGGCGTGGCGAGGGTCGCCAGGGGCAGGAGTCCGAGCCGCAGGGCGTCGCGCGCGGACGCGGCCAGCAGTGGATCGCCGTGCTTGGAGATGCCGACGGGGTCGCAGACGACGGGCGCTTCCACGTCGGCGAGCAGCCCGGCCACGGTCTCCACGAGCTCGGCCGAGGCGAGCATGCCCGTCTTCACGGCCTGGACGCCGATGTCGTCCACGACGCTGCGGAACTGGGCCCGCACCGCCTCCGCCGGCAGCGGCCAGGCCCCCTGCACGCCCCGGGAGTTCTGCGCGGTGACGGCGGTGAGCACGCTCATGCCGTGCACGCCGAGGGCGAGCATCGTCTTCAGGTCGGCCTGGATGCCGGCCCCGCCGCCGGAGTCGGACCCGGCGACGGTCAGCACACGTGGAGGTATCGGCATGGACCCAATCTAGGGCGTGTCCGATGGGTCGGTGCAGGCCCATCGGACACGCCCTAGGCCCGGTCCTCCTCGGGCCCGTCGTGGCCCTCGTCCCCGAAGCCTCCGAAGCCGAAGCCGGCGGGGCCACCGGGACCGCCGGAGCCGCCGACGTCCCCGTACTCGTTCCCGTCCCCGAAGTGGTCCCAGCCCCCCGTGCGGTCCCAGGGCGCGCCGTCCACGGTCACCTGGGGCAGGGCGGAGGGGCTGACCACCTCGCCGATGACCCGCCAGCGGGCGGGCAGCTTCACGTCGGGCGGGAAGGTCGCGACGATCGCGTGGTCCTCTCCCCCGGTGAGCACCCACTGCATCGGGTCCACGCCGACGGCCTGGCCGATGTCGGACATCTGCGTGGGGACGTCGATCGCCGCGGTGCGCAGGTCGATGCGGACCTTGCTGGCCTCGGCGATGTGCCCGAGGTCCGCGATCAGCCCGTCGCTGACGTCCGTCATGGACGTGGCGCCGAGCGAGGCGGCGGCGGGCCCGGCGTGGTACGGCGGTTCGGGCCGGCGGTGCGCCTCGACGAAGGCGCGCGGGGAGCGGAACCCCCGTGCGAGGACGGCCAGTCCGGCGGCGGACCAGCCCAGCCAGCCGGTGACCGCGACCACGTCGCCGGGCTGGGCGCCGGAGCGGACGACCGGTTCGTGGTTGCGCAGGTCGCCCAGGGCCGTGATGGAGACGGTGATCGTCTCGCCGCGCACCACGTCCCCGCCGACCACCGCCGCCCCGGCCACCTGGCACTCGTCGCGGATGCCGTCCATCAGCTCCACGGGCCAGGTGGCGGGCAGTTCGGCCGGGACGACGAGAGCGAGGAGCACGGCGGTGGGCACGGCGCCCATCGCGGCGATGTCGGCCAGGTTCTGTGCGGCGGCCTTGCGTCCCACGTCGTAGGCGGTGGACCAGTCACGGCGGAAGTGCCGCCCCTCCAGGAGCACGTCCGTGCTGGCCACGACCCTCCGGTCGGGCGCTGCGACCACCGCGGCGTCGTCGCCCGGTCCGAGCCGGACGGCCGGGGTGGTGGTGAGCCGGGACGTCAGCTCCCTGATGAGGCCGAACTCCCCCAACTCGCCGACAGTGCCTTTCACCGCGCTCCTCCTCGGAGTTTCCGTTGCCGTGTTCGTCAGATGCAAAGACGCCGGGATACCGGGATCTCCCGCGCCGCGCAGGCCGCGCGGGTCTCCCCGTGCCGTGCGGCGGCGCGGTACGGTGGCGTCTCTTCTCCCCACATGATCCTCGAAGCCGCCCTGGAGGTTCCGTGGTACAGGCGTACATCCTGATCCAGACCGAGGTCGGCAAGGCGTCGACCGTGGCCGAAGTCATCTCGAAGATCAACGGTGTGATCCGGGCCGAGGATGTCACGGGCCCCTACGACGTCATCGTGCGCGCCCAGGCCGACACCGTGGACGAGCTGGGCCGGATGGTCGTGGCCAGGGTCCAGCAGGTCGAGGGCATCACCCGCACGCTGACCTGCCCGGTGGTCCACCTCTAGCCCCTCGTATGCTCGGCCGGTGACCGTTTCGTTCCGCCGGCTGGCCGGCCTGCCCGCCGCCGCCCTGCTGTGCACGGCCGTCGCCTGCTCGGCGACGGACCGCGGTCCGGTGGTGCCCACGCCCCCGCCGACGGGGCGGCAGGCCGGGCTCTGCCGGGCCCTGCACGCGCAACTGCCCGACTCCGTCGGCGGTCTGAAGCGCCGCTCCACCGATCCCGCCTCGGACTTCACCGCCGCCTGGGGCGGCAGTCCGGCGATCGTCCTGCGCTGCGGGGTCCCGAAGCCGGAGCTGCTGCAGCGCAACCCGGGCGCGGACGCGGCGGAGATCGACGGCGTCGACTGGCTGCCCGAGAGGCAGTCCGACGGCAGCGTCCGCTGCACCACCACCCTGCGCGAGGCCTGGGTCGAGGTGACGCTGCCGAAGCGGATCGCCGGCGACGCCGGCGACATCAGTGCGCTGACCGATCTCGCCGACGCCGTCAAGAAGACGATCCCTGAAGGGATCATCTCCTAGCCGCGGTCTACCGCAGGCCCGTCGGGCGGCGCAGCGCCGCCTCGATCAGCCGGTCCACCAGCTCCGGGTAAGTGACGCCGCTCTCCTGCCACATGCGCGGGTACATGGAGATCGGCGTGAAGCCGGGCATGGTGTTGATCTCGTTGATGACGAACTCGCCGTCCTCGCCGAGGAAGAAGTCGGCGCGGACCAGGCCCTCGCAGGAGGTGGCGTCGAAGGCGCGGACGGCCAGCTCCTGAACGCGGCGGGTCTGCTCCTCGGTGAGCGGCGCGGGCACGATCCCCGAGGCGGAGTCGATGTACTTGGCCTCGAAGTCGTAGAAGCTGTGCGCCTCCACGGGCGGGATCTCGGCCGGGACGCTGGCCCGCGGCCCGTCCTCGAACTCCAGCACCCCGCACTCGATCTCGCGGCCGCGCAGCAGTGCCTCGACGATGACCTTGGGGTCGTGGCGGCGGGCCTCCTCGATCGCCGCGTCCAGGCCGTCGGCGTCGTCGACCTTGGTGATGCCCATGGACGAACCGGCGCGGGCGGGCTTCACGAAGAGCGGCCAGCCGTGCTCCTCCGCGAACTCGACGATCCTGCGGCGCGCGGCGACCGGATCGGCCTGCCACTCGCGCGGGCGGATCACCTCGTACGGGCCGACGGGCAGCCCGTAGGAGATGAAGATCCGCTTCATGTACTCCTTGTCCTGGCCGACGGCCGAGGCGAGGACACCGGCGCCCACGTAGGGGATGCCGGCGAGGTCCAGCATGCCCTGGAGGGTGCCGTCCTCGCCGTACGGGCCGTGCAGCACCGGGAAGACGACGTCGACCT
Organism: Streptomyces luteireticuli; assembly: GCF_041519305.1. Lineage (NCBI taxonomy): Bacteria > Bacillati > Actinomycetota > Actinomycetes > Kitasatosporales > Streptomycetaceae > Streptomyces > Streptomyces luteireticuli. Next base: position 5,928,966 of record NZ_CP167927.1, on the reverse strand, counting down.
CGCCGAGCGCCTTGGGCACGGCGCCGGGCTCGGAGTAGACGACCTCGCGGCGGGCGGGGGCGACCGGCAGCAGGACCTCGCCCTCGGCCGACTCCGCGAGCTGGTCGACGCTCGGCAGCGCGCGGTCGGCGATGGCCATCCGCTCGGGATCGTCGGCGGTCAGCGCCCAACGGCCGTCGGTGGTAATGCCGATCGGGAGCACGTCGTACTTGCTGCGGTCGATCGCACGCAGCACGGCGCCTGCGGTGACCACCGAGATCGCGTGCTCGGAACTGCGGCCGCCGAAGACGACCGCGACGCGGGGCTTGCGGTCGGGGCTCTGGGTGGGGTTCTCGCTGCTCATATCGCGACGAGAGTACCTTGTGGCACCCGCGTCCTCAGTGCCGCTCGGGCTTGGCGCTGCGCGACATCAGTTCCTTGAGGGCGACCATGGGCGGCTTGCCCTCGTGGACGATGCCCACGACGGTCTCGGTGATCGGCATGTCGACATGGTGCCTGCGCGCCAGATCCAGCACGGACTGGCAGGACTTGACGCCCTCGGCGGTCTGTCTGGTGACCGCGATGGTCTCCTCCAGGCTCATGCCGCGGCCGAGGTTGTGGCCGAAGGTGTTGTTGCGCGAGAGCGGCGAGGAGCAGGTGGCGACGAGGTCGCCCATGCCCGCGAGTCCGGCGAAGGTGTGCGCGTCGGCGCCCATCGCCAGTCCCAGCCGGGTGGTCTCGGCCAGTCCGCGGGTGATGAGGGACGCCTTGGCGTTGTCGCCGAGCCCCATGCCGTCGGCGATGCCCACCGCGAGCGCGATGACGTTCTTGACGGCGCCGCCGAGTTCGCAGCCGACCACGTCGGTGTTGGTGTAGGGGCGGAAGTACGCGGTGTGGCAGGCCCGCTGGAGGCGCTTGGCCACCTCCTCGTCGCGGCAGGCGACGACGGCGGCGGCGGGCTGCCGGGCGGCGATCTCCTTGGCGAGGTTGGGTCCGGTGAGGACGGCGACGCGGTCCGCGGAGACCTTGGCGACCTCCTCGACGACCTCGCTCATCCGCTTGGCCGTGCCGAGTTCGACGCCCTTCATCAGCGAGACCAGCACGGTGTCGTCGGCCAGCAGGGGCGCCCACTCGGCGAGGTTGGCGCGCAACGTCTGCGAGGGAATCGCGAGGACGGTGAAGTCGGCGCCGGCCGCGGCCTCCGCGGGATCGGTGGTGGCCCGTACGGCGGCGGGCAGTTCGACCCCGGGGAGGTAGTCGGGGTTGGTGCGGCCGGTGTTGACGGCATCCACGACGGAGGCGCGGCGGCCCCACAGGGTCACCTCGCACCCGGCGTCGGCGAGGATCATCGCGAAGGCGGTGCCCCAGGAACCGGTGCCGAAGACGGCGCAGCGCGTCACTTGTTGTCCTCCTGGCTCCTGCGGCGCGCCGCCGCGCGGGCCTTCTTGAGGTTGTACGGCTCGGCCGGGGCCGGCTCGCCCCGGAGTTCGGCGAGGAGTTCGGTGATGTCGGCCATGATTTTCTCGGTGACCTCGCGCAGCACCTCGGCGGTCGGCTCCTTGCCGTAGTACGCGGAGAGGTCCACCGGCGGCCCGGCCAGAACCCTCAGCGTCTTGCGCGGGAAGAGCCGCAGCTTCTTCTCCTTGGCGTACGGCGGCATGGCCTCGTGCGCGCCCCACTGGGCGACCGGGATCACCGGTGCCTTGGTGAGCAGCGCGACGCGGGCGGCGCCGGTCTTGCCCTCCATGGGCCACAGGTCGGGGTCGCGGGTGAGGGTGCCCTCGGGGTAGAAGGCCACGCACTCGCCCTTGTTGATGGCCTCGACGGCGGCGCGGAAGGCGTTGGCGGCGTCGGTGCTCTCGCGGTAGACGGGGATCTGGCCGGTGCCGCGCAGCAGGGTGCCGACGAAGCCGTTGCGGAAGAGGCCGGCCTTGGCCAGGAAGCGGGGGACGCGCCCGGTGTTGTACTGGAAGTGCGCGTAGGAGAGCGGGTCCAGATAGGAGTTGTGGTTGACGGCGGTGATAAAGCCGCCGTCGGCCGGAATGTGCTCCATTCCGCGCCACTCCCGCTTGAACAGAACCACGAGCGGCGGTTTCGCCAACACCGCCGTAAAGCGGTACCAGAAGCCGATTCTGTGGCGGGACACGCGTACACCCTTCTCTTGGGACCTGGAAGCTTCCGCGGGTCCGCTGCGCACCCGGCGGCCGGACAAGTGTGGCCCCGGGTACCCGGTCTGTCGAGAACACCGTAACCCCGTGCCCCTCCGGGGGCCTCGGCAGCCGGAGGCGGGCAACAATGAACGCCGTACGCGAGATGCGGAAGGAAGGACTGCCGTGGCCTGGACCCTGGTGGTGCCGTTGAAGCCGCTGGCCCGGGCCAAGAGCCGCCTGGCGGACGCCGTCGGGGCGCTCCCCCGGTCCGCGCTGGCGCTGGCCTTCGCGCTGGACACGGTGGACGCGGCGCTGGCCTGCACGGCCGTGCACGATGTGGTAGTTGTCACCGACGATCCGCTCGCCGGTGCCGAACTGGCCGCGCTCGGTGCCCGCACGGTGCCCGAACCGCCCGGCGGGCAGGGGCTGAACGCGGCGCTGGCGCACGGCGCGCACACCGTCCGCGCACACCGCCCGGGGGCGGCCGTGGCGACCCTGAACGCCGACCTCCCAGCGCTGCGCCCGGTGGAACTCGGGCGGGTGCTCGATTCGGCCGGGGAATTCCCGCGGGCATTTCTCGCCGATGCGGCGGGAATCGGGACGACTCTGCTGGCGGCGACTCCCGGAATGGCTTTGGCGCCGGCGTTCGAGGGCCGTTCGCGCGCCCGGCACCGGGCTTCCGGTGCCCGGGAAATCCTGTTGTCCGGGGTGGATTCCGTGCGCCGGGACGTGGACACCGGCGCGGATCTGCGGGCCGCGCTGGCCCTGGGCGTGGGCCCCAGAACGGCCGCGGTCGCCGGGGAGCGGCCGGAGGCCAAGGTTCCGCCCCCGGTGCGGTGACGGACTAGGCTGCGCCCATGCAGGCCACCGCGTACACCTACGATCCCGAGACCCGTTCCGGCAGCGTCCTCCTGGACGACGGCACCCCGGTGCCCTTCGACGCCGCCGCGTTCGACGCGGGCGGGCTGCGGCTGTTGCGGCCGGGACAGCGGGTGCGGATCGAGTGCGAAGGGGCCCAGGACGCCCCGGAAGGCCTCCGTGTGACCTTGGTGACCCTCCAGACCTTCTGAGGGCCTCAAAGGGCGTTCACGCCCCCGCCGGGCGCCGTCACGCACCGCGGGCCGGGCTCCCCGGAGGGAGCCCGGCCCGGCGGTGAAGCCGTCCGCAGCCTTTACTTCTTCTTGGCCGTGGTCTTCTTGGCGGCGGTCTTGCGCGCGGTGGTCTTGCGCGCAGGAGCCTTGACCGCGGCGGCCTTCTTCGCCGGGGCGGTCTTCTTGGCCGTGGTCTTCTTCGCCGCGGCGGTGGTCTTCTTCGCCGTGGTCTTCTTGGCCGCGGCCTTGGCCGGAGCGGCCTTCTTCGCCGTGGTCTTCTTCGCCGCCGTGGTCTTCACCGCGGTGGTCTTCTTCGCCGCGGTCGTCTTCTTGACGGCCGCCTTCTTGGCGGTGGCCTTCTTCGCGGTGGCCTTCTTGGCCGCGGCCTTGGTGGTGGCCTTGCCGCCCGTGAGGCTGCCCTTGGGCGCCTTCTTCACCGCGACCTCGCCGCCCTTCGGCAGCTTCTTCGAGCCGCTCACCAGGTCCTTGAAGCCCTGGCCGGCGCGGAAGCGCGGCACCGCGGTCTTCTTGACCCGCACGCGCTCGCCCGTCTGCGGGTTGCGGGCGTAACGGGCCGGGCGCTCGACCTTCTCGAACGAACCGAAGCCGGTGACCGAGACCCGGTCGCCGGCCACAACCGCGCGCACAATGGCGTCGAGTACGGCATCGACAGCGTCAGCGGCCTGCTGACGGCCGCCCATCTTGTCGGCAATCGCTTCAACGAGCTGCGCCTTGTTCACGTCTTCCCCTTCGGAGACTTCGCTGGAATTTGATCCAGCCTTTTTCGCACGTTAGGCAGATATATACCGCAAATCAAACACGAAACGGTCTAATCACCCTTGTGCCGCAACGAACCCGACCCATCACGGAGTTCCGTCGGTGCCGCGCTCTGAAGGGAAACGGCCCTCGTCGAGGTCCTTCATCAGCCGGTCCAGACGCATTGCCGCGCCTGAGAGATCGTGCTTCGCCGCAGCCGTGATGGCCAACAGCTTCCGGGACAGCGCCATCCGTACGCCCTCCGGGACTTGCAGTGCGCGCACCCGGGAGTGCGCTTCCTTGAGTTGGTCCGCGACGAGCCGGTAGAGCTCGAGTTGGCTGTCGCGTTCCATGCACCGATTGTGCCATCTGAGGCGAGTTGTCGCCTCACAGGGCCTCAACAAAGCGGTGCGCCCCCTGTCCGAAGACAGGGGGCGCATCATGCCAAACCTGGGGTGAGCAGCGGAAATCCGGGGTCCCCCGGAGTCCTCCGCGCTCCGCCGAACGGGCGTGAAATTGGGCTTCAGAGCAGGGCCGTGGAGGGCTTGAAGCCGGGCCGGCGGGCCTCGAAAGCGGCGATGTCGGCCTCGTGCCGCAGGGTCAGTCCGATGTCGTCGAGCCCCTCCAGCAACCGCCACCGGGCGTTCTCGTCAAGGTCGAAACCGGCCGTGATGCCCCCGGCCCGGACCTCGCGGGCGACGAGGTCCACGGTCACCTCCACCGTGGGATCGGCCTCGGTCAGCTCCCACAGCCGCTCCACGGTCTCCTGCGGGAGGACGACCGTCAGCAGCCCGTTCTTGAGCGAGTTGCCGCGGAAGATGTCCGCGAAGCGGGACGAGACGACGGCCCTGAACCCGTAGTTCTGCAGCGCCCAGACGGCGTGCTCGCGCGAGGAGCCGGTGCCGAAGTCGGGGCCGGCCACCAGGACCGAGGCGCCCGCGCGCTCGGGGCGGTTGAGCACGAACTCCGGGTCCCTGCGCCACGCCTCGAAGAGCCCGTCCTCGAAACCGTCGCGGGTGACCTTCTTGAGCCAGTGCGCGGGGATGATCTGGTCGGTGTCGACGTTGCTGCGGCGCAGCGGGACGGCCCGGCCGGTGTGTGCGGTGAAGGCTTCCACCATGCTCTCCTGTTGCTCGTGCGGTGTGCTGCGGTCGGCGTGCTGCGGTGTCGGTGTACTGCGGTGGGGTGCCGCGCGCTCAGGCCACCAGGGCGGGGGCCGCCGTCAGATCGGCGGGCGAGGCGAGGTGGCCCAGCACCGCGGTGGCGGCGGCGACCTGGGGCGAGACCAGGTGGGTGCGGCCGCCCTTGCCCTGCCTGCCCTCGAAGTTGCGGTTGGAGGTCGACGCCGACCGCTCGCCGGGCGCCAGTTGGTCGGGGTTCATGCCCAGGCACATCGAGCAGCCCGCGTGCCGCCACTCGGCGCCGGCCGCGGTGAACACCTTGTCCAGCCCCTCCTCGACGGCCTGCAGGGCCACCCGGACCGAGCCCGGGACGACCAGCATCCGGACGCCCTCGGCCACGGAACGGCCGTTCAGGACGGCCGCCGCGGCCCTCAGGTCCTCGATCCGGCCGTTGGTGCACGAGCCCACGAAAACGGTGTCCACCCGGATGTCGCGCAGCGGCTGACCCACCGTCAAGTCCATGTATTCCAGGGCCTTTTCGGCGGCGAACCGCTCGGAGGCGTCCTCGTACGAGGCCGGGTCGGGGACGGTGGCCGCGAGCGGCGCGCCCTGCCCCGGATTGGTGCCCCAGGTGACGAACGGCGAGAGCGCGGAGGCGTCGATGACCACCTCGCGGTCGAAGACGGCGTCGTCGTCGGTGCGCAGGGTGCGCCAGTGGGCGACCGCCTCGTCCCATGCCTCGCCCTCGGGGGCGTGCGGGCGGCCCTTGAGGTAGGCGAACGTCGTCTCGTCGGGGGCGATCATGCCGGCCCGGGCACCCGCCTCGATGGACATGTTGCACACGGTCATCCGGGCCTCCATCGAGAGCTTCTCGATGGCCGGGCCCCGGTACTCGATGACGTGGCCCTGGCCGCCGCCGGTGCCGATCCTGGCGATCACGGCGAGGATCAGGTCCTTCGCCGTGACGCCGTCGGGGAGTTCGCCCTCGACGGTGACGGCCATCGTCCTGAACGGCGCCAGCGGCAGGGTCTGGGTGGCCAGCACGTGCTCGACCTGGCTGGTGCCGATGCCGAAGGCGAGCGCGCCGAACGCGCCGTGGGTGGAGGTGTGGCTGTCGCCGCAGACGACCGTGGTGCCGGGCTGGGTCAGTCCCAGTTGCGGTCCCACCACGTGGACAACGCCCTGCTCCACGTCACCCAGTGGGTGCAGCCGTACGCCGAACTCGGCGCAGTTGCGGCGCAGGGTCTCCAGCTGGGTGCGCGAGACCGGGTCCGCGATGGGCTTGTCGATGTCGAGCGTGGGGGTGTTGTGGTCCTCGGTGGCGATGGTCAGGTCGCGGCGGCGGACCGTGCGTCCGGCCTTGCGCAGCCCGTCGAACGCCTGCGGGCTGGTGACTTCGTGCAGCAGGTGCAGGTCGATGAAGAGCAGGTCCGGCTCGCCCTCGGCGCGCGTGACGACATGGTCGTCCCAGACCTTCTCCGCCAGTGTCCGTCCCATCGCTGTCCCTCCGGGTTGGGTGCTGTGGGTACAGGTTGGCGGCTTCCGCCGAAATATGAACTTGCGTTTCACAGAGTGAGACGGGAGTATCGTTGCATGGACAATTCTGGCGGCGCGGGCGGCGCCTCGAGCGGAGTGGGCGTTCTCGACAAGGCGGCACTGGTGCTGAGCGCGCTGGAGTCCGGCCCGGCGACGCTCGCCGGGCTGGTCACGGCCACCGGGCTGGCACGCCCGACGGCGCACCGGCTGGCGGTGGCCCTGGAGCACCACCGCATGGTGGCGCGCGACATGCAGGGCCGCTTCATCCTCGGCCCCCGGCTCAGCGAGCTGGCCGCGGCGGCGGGCGAGGACCGGCTCCTGGCCTCGGCCGGGCCGGTGCTCACGCATCTGCGCGACGTGACGGGCGAGAGCGCCCAGCTCTACCGCCGCCAGGGCGATATGCGCATCTGCGTGGCCGCCGCGGAGCGGCTGTCCGGATTGCGGGACACGGTGCCCGTGGGATCCACCCTGCCCATGAAGGCCGGCTCGGCGGCCCAGGTGCTCATGGCCTGGGAGGAGCCCGAGCGGCTGCACCGCGGGCTCCAGGGGGCCCGCTTCACGGCCACGGCGCTGTCCGGCGTACGCCGGAGGGGCTGGGCCCAGTCGATCGGCGAACGCGAGCCGGGTGTGGCGTCGGTGTCGGCGCCGGTCCGTGGGCCTTCGAACCGCGTGGTCGCGGCCGTCTCGGTCTCCGGGCCGATCGAGCGCCTCACGCGGCATCCGGGGCGGATGCATGCGCAGGCGGTGCTGGATGCGGCGGTGCGTCTCACGGAGACGCTGCGGAGGAGCGCGTAGCGCTGCCGCTGACGCGGGTTTTTTGCCCCTGGCCCGCCCTTTCACCGTTTCTTTGCGCTCCGCGCGGGTGTCCTCAAACGCCGGACGGGCTGATTTCAGCCCGTCCGGCGTTTGAGGACTTCGCCCGAAGGGCGAATGGGGGCCCGGGGGTCTCCCCCGGAAGAAACGGTGAAAGGGCGGGACAGGGGCAAACCACCCCCCAACACCAACCCCGGCGTCCGGTCCCACCCGATAAGCGTGATGGCCTGCGCCAGATGCGGCGCCAGACCGGACAGCTCCACGGCGCGATGGCGCGCCGCCCGCGCCCGCGCGAAGGTCATCAGCAGCCGCAGGCCACCGAGGTCCAGGAACTCCACCCGGGACATCTCCAGCCGTACGTCCTCCCTGACGGCCGCCACGGACCGCAGGGCGTCCCGCAGCTGCCGGTGCGAGGACGCGTCCACGACGCCCTCCAGACGCAGCCCCGGCGGGCGGTGGACGCGGGCGACGAGGAGATCGGCGGTCCGGACCAGGGGGTCGGCCTCGACGTGCCCGGAGTGGGCCGACCCGACGGCGTCCAGCACGGCGGGATCGCAGCGGCGGACGTCGTACTGGCAGACGGCCAGGGCCCGTCCCGAGCCGAACTCCGCGCCCAGCAGCGCCTCGTAGCGCAGCAGCCGGTGGACATCGCCGCCGTCGCGCAGGACCGTGGAGAGGTCGCCGGCCACCCGCAGGGCGCGGAAGCCCTCCGCGCGCGAGCGGGCCGCGGCCCGGCGCAGCCGGCCGAGCAGCGCGGCGGGCTCCAACCCGCCCCCGCCGGTGAGGAATTCGCCGAGGGGGACGACCTCCACGCGGCCGTCGCACCGGTCGAGGCCGTCGCCGCCGCCGTCCGCCAGATAGAGGATCTTGTCCTGGGCCTCCAGGCCGTCGCGGACGACGTCGCGCAGGACCGCGGTCCGCTCCTCGTCCGACGCGAACAGCAGACAGACGTGGTCGCCGGGCCGGAGGTCGGCGGCATGGACCCGGCGGAGCGCGCCACGGGGATGGACCATGCCGGGAATTATGGTGGCGGGCCCCGGCCCCGGAAAGGGCGCGCGGAAAACGAGAAGATGCCCCCTGCGAATGCAGGAGGCATCTTCCCTACTTGTACCCCCGACCGGATTCGAACCGGCGCTACCGCCTTGAGAGGGCGGCGTGCTAGGCCGCTACACAACGGGGGCAAGTTATTTGCTCGACCGTGAGGTCTTGCGCTGGGCTACCAGGACTCGAACCTAGACTAAATGAACCAGAATCACTCGTGCTGCCAATTACACCATAGCCCATGGTGTTAACCAGTACCCCCGACCGGATTCGAACCGGCGCTACCGCCTTGAGAGGGCGGCGTGCTAGGCCGCTACACAACGGGGGCCCCAGCGATTCCCTTCGAGGAATTACCCTCTCGGAAATCAGTACCCCCGACCGGATTCGAACCGGCGCTACCGCCTTGAGAGGGCGGCGTGCTAGGCCGCTACACAACGGGGGCTCGCACTGCGCTTTACTGCGTTTTGCTTCGGTGAGAGTTTATCAAGAGAATTCGAAGCGATTTTCTCTTGCTGGGGTACCAGGACTCGAACCTAGACTAAGTGAACCAGAATCACTCGTGCTGCCAATTACACCATACCCCACCAGAACTCGACCCCCCTGAAGGGGTCTTGCTCGGGCTTGCGCCCCCCGCTCCGGCCTCTCGGCCCTCTCGGGCGGCGCAGGAAGAACATTACCCGAAGGTGGACGGGGCACCAAAATCGATAACCGGGCGCAGCAGTCCGGGCAGCTCGTCGAGCCCACGGATGCGCCGTACGCCGTCCGGCACGGCGTTCCCGTCCGCTCCTCCCGTGCGGTCCAGCCACACCCCGTGCAGTCCGGCGGCCTGCGCGGCGACCGCGTCCGTCTCCAGCTGGTCGCCCACGTAGACGACCTCCCCGGGGTGCAGTCCGAGCGCGGCGCAGGCGCCCAGGAACGCCCGGGGGTCGGGCTTGGCACAGCCCTGCGGGCCGGCCCCCAGTACCTCCTCGAAGTGCCCGCGCACCCCCAGGACGGCCAGCTTGCGCCGCTGGTGCGCCGTCGAGGCGTTGGAGAGCACCGCCTGGCGGAAACGGCGCCCCACGGCCTCCAGGGCGGGCCCGGCGTCGGGGAAGAGCGTCCAGGCGGCCTCGTAGTGCCGTACGTAGCGGGCGAACCAGGCGTCGGCCTCGGCGTCGGCGAGGCGGGCGGCCAGGAACGCCCTCACGCGGGCGCGCCGGTGCTCCTGGAAATCGATCTCCCCGGCGAGGAAGCGGGCGAAGTGCGTCTCCATGGCCTCCCGCCACAGCGAAAAGGCCCGCTCGGCGGTTCCGTACCGCGTGAGCAGGCCTTCGGCCGCGAGGTGCCGCGCTATGCCGGTCCGGTCGGATCCGGTGTAGTCGAAGAGGGTGTCGTCGACGTCCCAGAGGACGGCTCGCAGGGCCACGGGGTCGAGGCTACCGCCGGGAGGGCGGGTGGGGATGGGGCGTGACGCGGACGGGCCGGTCCCCGCCCCCTGGGTCAACTAGGTCAACGCCTCCACGACCGCCCTCGTCCCATGCCCGACCGCCCGTCCCACCGCGGCGACGGCACGGACCGCGATCCCCAGACCACCCCCGGCCGCCACATCCAGGGCCACATCCCCGACCTGGCCGGCGAATTCCCCCTTGTCCCCGGCCCGTTGCTTCCTGTCGCGCTCGCGCTCGTCATCGACCATGCGCCCACCCTACGAAGCGGAAACGGTGCCCGGGAGCCCTGAGCGGCTCCCGGGCACCGTTTCGCACGGAACCGTTACGCGGCTACGCGGCCAGCTTCGCCAGCGCCGCGTCCACGCGGGCCAGCGTGCGCTCGCGGCCCAGGATCTCCAGGGACTCGAAGAGCGGCAGGCCGACCGTGCGACCCGTGACCGCGACGCGGACCGGGGCCTGGGCCTTGCCGAGCTTGAGGCCGTGCTCCTCGCCGGCGGCGACGACGGCGGCCTTGATGGCCTCGGCGTTCCAGTCGGCGGCGGCCAGCTTCTCGCGGGCGGTGCGGAGAAGGTCGTCTGCGCCCGCCTTCATCGCCTTGGCCCAGGACGCCTCGTCCTCGGCCGGCTCGTCGAGGAAGAGGAAGTCGACGTTGGCGGTGATGTCGGAGAGAACCGTGAGGCGGGTCTGGGCCAGGGGGGCCAGGGCCTCGAAGGCGGCCGCGTCGAAGGCCTCGGGCGCCCAGGGGGCGTGCGGGGCGCGCAGCCACGGCTCGCACGCCTCGATGAACGCCTGGACGTCCAGCTGCCGGATGTGGTCGGCGTTGATCGCCTCGGCCTTCTTCAGGTCGAAGCGGGCCGGGTTGGCGTTGACGGCCGAGATGTCGAAGGCCGCGACCATCTCCTTCATGGAGAAGATGTCCTGGTCGGCCGAGAGCGACCAGCCCAGCAGGGAGAGGTAGTTGAGCAGGCCCTGCGGCAGGAAGCCGCGCTCCCGGTAGAGGTTGAGGGAGGACTCCGGGTCGCGCTTGGAGAGCTTCTTGTTGCCCTCGCCCATGACGTAGGGCAGGTGGCCGAACTCCGGGACGCCCTTGGCGATCCCCAGCTCCATCAGCGCCTTGTAGAGGGCGATCTGGCGCGGGGTGGAGGAGAGCAGATCCTCGCCGCGCAGGACGTGGGTGATCTCCATCAGGGCGTCGTCGACCGGGTTGACGAGCGTGTAGAGCGGGGCGCCGTTGGCGCGGACGATGCCGAAGTCCGGGACGTTCTCCGGGGTGAAGGTCAGCTCGCCGCGGACCAGGTCGGTGAAGGTGATCGTCTCGTCGGGCATCCGGAAGCGGACGATCGAGGGACGGCCCTCGGCCTCGTAGGCGGCCTTCTGCTCGGGCGTCACGACGCGGCACTTGCCGTCGTACCCGGACGGCTTGCCGGCGGCACGGGCGGCCTCGCGGCGGGCGTCGAGCTCCTCGGTGGTGCAGTAGCAGTGGTACGCGTGACCGCCGGCGAGCAGCTTCCCGGCGACGTCCCGGTAGATGTCCATGCGCTGCGACTGGCGGTAGGGCGCGTGCGGACCGCCGACCTCCGGGCCCTCGTCCCAGTCGAAGCCCAGCCAGCGCATCGCGTCGAGCAGCTGGTTGTACGACTCCTCGGAGTCGCGGGCCGCGTCGGTGTCCTCGATGCGGAAGACCAGGGTGCCGCCGTGGTGGCGGGCGAACGCCCAGTTGAAGAGGGCGGTGCGGACCAGGCCCACGTGGGGGTTGCCGGTCGGGGAGGGACAGAAGCGAACACGGACGTTCGCGGTCGCGTTAGCCACGCTTGATCACCTTGTTGGTGAGAGTGCCGATGCCTTCGATGGTGACGGCGACCTCGTCGCCGTCGTTCAGGGGTCCGACCCCGGCCGGGGTGCCGGTCAGGACGACGTCGCCGGGGAGCAGCGTCATCGCCTCGGTGATGTGGACGATGAGGTCCTCGACCGGGCGCAGCATCTGCGAGGTGCGGCCGCTCTGCCGGGTCTCGCCGTTGACCGTGCAGGTGACGGCGACATCGGCCGGGTCCAGCTCGGTCTCGATCCAGGGGCCGAGGGGGCAGGCGGAGTCGAAGCCCTTGGCGCGGGCCCACTGCTTCTCGCGCTGCTGGACGTCGCGCGCGGTGACGTCGTTGGCGCAGGTGTAGCCGAGGATGACGTCCTTGACGCGCTCGCGCGGGACCTCGCGGCACATGCGGCCGATGACCACGGCCAGTTCGGCCTCGTGGTGCAGCTCCTGGGAGAAGGAGGGGTACACGACGGGGTCGCCGGAGCCGACGACCGAGGTGGACGGCTTGAAGAAGGCGACGGGCACCTCGGGCACCTCGTTGCCCAGCTCCGCGGCGTGCTCGGCGTAGTTGCGGCCGATGGCGACGATCTTGCTGGGGAGGACGGGCGGCAGCAGGCGCACCTTGGCCAGCGGGACCTTGGTGCCGCTGCGCTCGAAGTCGCCGTAGGGGATGCCCTTGATGATGTCGAGGACGGGGCCGCCCTCTACGGAGGCGTCCCCCTCCACGACGCCGTATCCGACGTTGCCGTCGATGGAGAATCTGGCGATGCGCACGGGTTGCTGGGCCCCTTATCTGATCCGGCCGGAGTCTGACGCTCCAGGCTATCCCGGGAGCGGTGGGCGACCCGTGCGCCGCAGCCGTCCCGGGCCGTCAGTCCTGGGTCTGCGGGACCGGCGCGACCATCAGGGTGGTGCGGCGCGGGTTGGCGGTGACGGCCGGCAGCTCCAGCGGGTGCTCCGGGCGCTCGGCGTCGAACAGGCCCTCGCTGCCCGCCAGGTGGGCGAGCGTGGTGCGCTGCGGGTTGGCCGTCTTCCGCGGGGCGGGGCGGGAGGGGCGGACGGGCTTGGAGGTGGTGGTCACTGGAGTGCCTCGTGTGGTCGGGGTGGCGGGCGGATGCGCAAAGGTCCAGGCTAGGCGCGCCTTTCCCCGGCGGACCGGGGGGAAAGCAAGGAGTCACCTGTGAGTTTGCTCACGAATCTCTGGACAAATGCCGCATAGACGGCGCCTCTTCGGGTGGAGCGAAACGGACATTGCAGGGCTGAACCTGACGTTCCGCTCTTGATCATGGCGACTGGGACACGGGGCGTTCAACAGGGCAACGGGGGCGAGTCATCCCTGTACGCCCGATGTAAAGACCCCTGTTCTCCACGCTGCGTCACCTTGCGCGAACGAGGTGTGACCGCTTTGAGAGGTGGATGCACCGGCCTTGTTGGGAGATCGGGCACTGTGCTGGAATTCCACGGACCGCCAGGGGGGCACCGCGGTCCCCCCACGACTCGACACCGTCCCACCGCTCATCCGGCGGGACGCCTGGTCCAGAGGTTGCGACGCTAGTGCAGGGACGTTTCAAGAGGGACAGCAGCGCTGCGGCGGAGAAGGAGCCGCGCGGTGCAACCGACCGCGGCACGCCCGTCGACGCGCCGAACGGCGGCGAGCCCGCCGAGCAGCCGAAGGCGAAGGGCCCCAGCGGGCCAGGCTCACGAATAGCCCTGCGCAACTGGCGCATCTCCACCCGACTCGTCTCACTGCTCGCCCTCCCCGTCGTCGCCGCGACGACGCTGGGTGCGCTCCGTATCGAGGACTCGCTCAACAACCTCGATCAGCTCGACCACATGAAGCTGCTGACGGACATGACCAGGTCGGCCACCAACCTGGCGAGCGCGCTGCAGGACGAGCGCGACCAGTCCGCCGGTCCGCTCACCAGCGGCTACTCCAAAGACGACGCCATCGTCTCCTCGCGGCAGCGGACCGACCGGGCCATCAAGGACTTCACGGACGTCACCGGCAAGGTGAAGCCCGGCGACGAGTCGCTGGTCGGGGTGTCGACCACCCTCGTCGACATCTCCAACCAGCTGAAGAAGATCGGCGAGGTCCGGAAGGCGTCGTACAAGAAGGGCGAGTACATCTCGCAGACGGTCAGCCAGTACAGCCGTCTGGTCACCTCGCTGCACGAGCTCTCCCAGGACATGGCCCAGGCGTCCAGCAACGCCGACATGATCTCCGCGGCCCGTGCGCTGGCGACCTTCTCCTCCGCCAAGGAGTACGCCTCGATCCAGCGCGCCGTGATCAGTGCCGCGCTCGCCACCCCCGGCGGCGCCCGCCTCCAGGAGAACGACCGTCAGTACGGCCACGCGGCCACGTACGACGAGAACGAGGCCCTGAACCGGTTCACCAAGATCCACGGTGACGGCGACAACGAGCTGCTGCAGGCACTGAACGGCGGCTCGACCGAGATCGCCTCCGCGAGCACCTACGCGGACCGGGTGCTGACCAACCCGGCTCTCCTCAAGTCGGAGAACAAGTCCTACCGCGACTGGTTCGACCAGGACAGCACCAAGCTGCGGGCGATGGAGAACATCGAGACCACGCTCCTCAGCCAGATGGAGCAGAAGGCCGCCGAACTGCGCGACGACGCCCAGTCGGACGCCATCATCAACGGTGCCCTGATCATCCTCGTCCTCGGCATCTCGCTGGTCGGCGCCTTCGTCGTGTCCCGGTCCATGGTGCGCTCGCTGCGCCGCCTCCAGGACACCGCCCAGCGGGTCGCCCAGGACCGTCTGCCCGAGCTCGTCAAGCAGCTCTCCGAGACCGACCCGCAGGACGTGGACACCTCCGTCGAGTCCGTCGGCGTCCACAGCCGCGACGAGATCGGCAAGGTGGCCGCGGCCTTCGACGACGTGCACCGCGAGGCCGTCCGCCTCGCCGCCGAGCAGGCCCTCCTCCGGGGCAACGTCAACGCGATGTTTACCAACCTCTCGCGCCGTTCCCAGGGCCTCATCCAGCGTCAGCTCTCGCTCATCTCCGAACTGGAGTCCCGCGAGGCCGACCCGGACCAGCTGTCCTCGCTCTTCAAGCTCGACCACCTCGCGACCCGTATGCGCCGTAACGGCGAGAACCTCCTCGTTCTCGCCGGTGAGGAGCCGGGCCGCCGGTGGACCCGCCCGGTCCCGCTGGTCGACGTCCTCCGCGCCGCCGCGTCCGAGGTGGAGCAGTACGAGCGCATCGAACTGACCGGTGTGCCGGCGACCGAGGTCGCGGGCCGCGTGGTCAACGACCTCGTGCACCTCCTCGCCGAGCTGCTGGAGAACGCGACCTCGTTCTCCTCCCCGCAGACCAAGGTCAAGGTCACCGGTCACGCGCTGCCGGACGGCCGCGTGCTGGTCGAGATCCACGACACCGGCATCGGCCTCTCCGCCGAGGACCTGGCGGCGATCAACGAGCGGCTCGCCAGCCCGCCGACCGTGGACGTCTCCGTCTCGCGGCGCATGGGTCTGTTCGTGGTCGGCCGCCTGTCCCTGCGACACGGCATCCGCATCCAGCTCCGTCCGTCCGACTCGGGCGGCACCACGGCGCTCGTCATGCTCCCGGTCGACGTGGCCCAGGGCAACAGGAAGCCCGCGCCGGGCGTCCCGGCCGGTGTTCCGGGCATGCCCGGCGGCGGCATGCCGGGTCTTCCCGGCGGCGGCGTGCCCGGCGTCCCGGGCGGCGGCATGCCGGGGCTCCCCGGCGGCGGCCCGTCGAAGGGCACCCCGCCCCTGCCCGGGGGCGGCACCCCCGCCGCCCTGCAGAGCGGCACCCCGGCCCCGGCCCCCGCGCCGAGCCGTGACCCGCTCCCGGACAGCGGCCCCCGCCCGCCGATCCCGTCGCGCACCGGCAACAAGACCAAGAGCGGTCTGCCCACCCGCGTCAAGGGCTCGACCCCGGGCGCCGGTGCGCCGACCGGTGGCCCGAGCCTCTTCGACTCGCCCAACCCGCCCTCCGCCGCGGACCGCAAGGCCGACGACGGACGTCCGCCGCTCCCGGCCCGGGGCGGCAAGCGCCCCGCCGTGATCGCCCCGGTGGGCAACGGCCGCCGCCCGCAGCTGCCCAAGCGCGGCGAGAACGGCGATGCCACCGGCTCCGGCCTGCCCACCCGTCCGGCACCGAGCTGGGGCAACGACAAGCCCGCGGCCCCGGCGGCCCCGCAGCCCGCCGCCCCGGCGGACGACTGGCCGCTCGCCTCCGGCTCCGGCCGTGCCGCGCAGGAGACCCCGCGCGGCCACGAGCGGACCGGCGACCCGGCCGGCCCGGCGGCCTTCGGCACGCCCGGCAACCGGCAGAACGACCCCGGTGACACCGGCAAGTTCGCACTGCCCGCCGAGCCGCAGGCCACCACGACCGGCCAGTTCGCCCTGCCCGGCGACGAGGCCGCCCGGCCCGCCGACACGGCGCAGTTCCCGCAGCTCGCGCCCGTGCCGGACAACAGCACCACGGGCCGCACCCCGATGCCCCCCACGCCGGCCGACGACCCCGTCGCCACCGGTCAGTACCCGCGCCTCGCGCCCGTGCCCGAGCCGGAGAGCAGCTCCACCGGGCAGACCCCCCTGCCCACCGACACGGCGCAGTTCCCGCAGCTGGCGCCGGTGCCCGGGCCGGGTGCCGGTACGCCGCCCGAGGGCACTCCGCTCTTCCAGGAGCTGGAGTCGCACTGGTTCCGCGACGAGGAGAACCAGGCGCCCGCGGAGCCGCAGTTGCCGCAGCGCGAGCCGCGCCGTACGCTCCGCGACACCGACGCGGCGGACGGGCAGAACTCCCCGGCGGGCTGGAACGAGTCGCCCAACGACGCGCGCTGGCGCCGGGCCGAGCAGCTGCGCGAGCCCCTCGCCGGCGGCACCACCGGCTCCGGGCTGCCGCGCCGGGTCCCCCGTGCCAACCTCGTGGAGGGCACGGCCCAGCAGCAGTCCCTGCCCGGAGGCCCGCAGGTCTCCCGTGCGCCCGAAGAGGTGCGCGGGCGGCTGACCAATCTCCGCCGCGGCATCCAGCAGGGGCGTCAGGCCGGCACCGGGCCGGCCACCGGTAGCAGCAACAATGTTGGCCCCACCTACCAGCAGGAGCGTTAGTTGAGTCCGATGAGCCAGGCGGCGCAGAATCTGAACTGGTTGATCACCAACTTCGTGGAGAACACCCCGGGGGTGTCCCACACGGTGGTGGTGTCCGCCGACGGACTTCTGCTCGCCATGTCCGAAAGGTTCCCCCGGGACCGCGCGGACCAGCTGGCGGCGGTGGCCTCCGGCCTGACCTCCCTGACGTCCGGCGCGAGCCGGATCTTCGAGGGCGGCGCCGTGAACCAGACCGTGGTGGAGATGGAGCGCGGCTTCCTCTTCATCATGTCGATCTCGGACGGTTCGTCGCTGGCCGTCCTGGCGCACCCGGAGTGCGACATCGGCCTCGTGGGCTACGAGATGGCCCTCCTGGTCGACCGCGCGGGCAATGTGCTCACGCCCGACCTCCGCGCCGAACTGCAGGGAAGCCTGCTGAACTGACCGTACACACACCGCAAATCCCGTCCGACCGTACGGCCGAAAGCTCCCACCGGCCCCCGCTCGACGGCATCATTGCCTTCCTGCTGTCCCGCCCGGAGGATTCATGACCCCGCCCGTCTCGCCCGGCCCGTACGGCGCATCGCACCACATGCCGTACGGGAGTGAGGGCGATCAGCCACTGGTCCGTCCCTATGCCATGACGGGCGGCCGGACCCGGCCGCGCTACCAGCTCGCCATCGAGGCACTGGTCAGCTCCACGGCCGATCCGTCCCAGCTGGGGACCCTGCTCCCCGAGCACCAGCGGATCTGCCACCTGTGCCGCGAGGTCAAGTCGGTCGCGGAGGTCTCCGCGCTGCTGAGCATGCCGCTCGGCGTGGCGCGGATCCTGGTCGCGGACCTGGCGGAGGCCGGCATGGTGGCGATCCACCAGCCGGGCGGCGGCGGAGAGGCCGGCGGTACGCCGGACGTGACACTGCTCGAAAGGGTTCTCAGTGGACTTCGGAAGCTCTAGCGGGAACGCCGGCCGCTCCACGACCTCCGCGAAGATCGTGGTGGCGGGCGGCTTCGGCGTGGGCAAGACCACGTTCGTCGGGGCCGTCTCGGAGATCAGCCCGCTGCGCACCGAGGCCGTGATGACATCCGCGTCCGCGGGCATCGACGACCTGAGCCACGTCCAGGACAAGACGACCACGACCGTGGCGATGGACTTCGGCCGCATCACCCTGGACGACGACCTGATCCTGTATCTGTTCGGCACGCCCGGACAGGACCGGTTCTGGTTCATGTGGGACGACCTCGTCCGGGGCGCCATCGGCGCGGTCGTCCTGGTCGACACCCGCCGTCTCGCCGACTGCTTCCCCGCGGTCGACTACTTCGAGAACAGCGGCCTGCCGTTCGTCATCGCCCTCAACGGGTTCAACGGCGAACAGCCCTACGCGCCCGAGGAAGTGCGCGAGGCGCTGCAGATCGGCCCCGACGCGCCGATCATCACCACCGACGCGCGGCACCGGAACGAGGCGAAGAGCGCGCTCATCACGCTGGTCGAGCACGCGCTGATGGCGCGGCTGAAGTAGGGGTCCCCGTCGGCGTCTCAAGTGACCGCAAAGGCGCGGAAGATCCGGTTCCGGCGGGCTGTGGGATTGGCCACGGCCCGCCGCCGTGCTTCATAACGTTTCGACAGTGATTCGATACTGAATTGACCGGCTCGCGACAGGACGACAGCACAGTCCGCATTCAACCGGCTCCGCTCCGCGCACAATTCACCCGTCTTTTGGCGCCGCTCGCTCTTAATGCCCGTTTTATGTCGCGCCGATCGGGCCGGGTCCCGGTTCCTCCCGGTGTTTGGAACGCACCTGCCCGGCGTGCTGGAATTTCCCGAACTGGGCCGTCGATGGCCCAGCCGAAAGACGGCACGACTCCACGTGCCGGCGCCGAGAGGTTGTTGGACGAGTGAGGCGAAGAAAGACAGGCACCGCGCAGCAGGCACGAGACGCGCGGGGCAACTTCACACCACCGTCGCAGGCGGCGCCGTCCTCCGGCGCCCCCGAGGCCCCCGCCGTGCCCCAGGGCGAGGGCGGACGCTTCTCCCCGCGCAACTGGCGGGTGGCCACCCGCCTGAACGCGATCCTCCTCATCCCGGTGCTCGTCGCCCTCGTCTTCGGCGGACTCGACGTCAAGAAGTCGGTCGACACCTGGACCGAGGCCGAGGACGCGGCGGACACCGCCCGCGTCGTGCGCTCCGCCGCCGACTACGCCCAGGCGATCCTGGAGGAGCGCGACGCCAGTGTCGTCCCGCTGCTCAACGACCGCCCGGACGACGAGAACGTCAAGAAGGCCCGCGAGGCGACGGACTCGACGAAGGCCGAGTTCGACAAGGCCGTCAAGTCCATGCCGGACACCGAGAGCCTCCAGCGCCGCCTCAAGGCCGTCCGCGACGCGGAGCCGAAGCTCCCGGAGATCCGGAAGAACGCCTACAGGAGCGAGGCGGCCCGGACCGAGGACGCCTACGGCTCCATCCAGCGCCCGCTGATGTCCTTCGCCAACGAACTCGGCCTGGGCACCGGCACCGTCACCTCGTACGGCCGCATGGTCTACGCGGTCTCCCTGGCGAAGGCCGCCGAGTCGCTGCAGCGCTCCATGGGCGCGCACCTGCTGGCCAAGCCCCAAATGGCGCCGAAGGAGCGGCAGTTCCTGCTGACCTCCTTCGCCTCCTACAACTTCCTCGAGTACATCGCCATCGACGAGTACCGCAGCGGCGGCTCCAAGGCGGACGTGCAGAACCTGCAGGAGGCCCTCGCCAAGGCGCAGGGCGACAAGCAGAACAAGATGGCCCTGGCCATCATGTCCGGCGCGTCCCCCGAGAAGCTCAAGGCGCAGGGCGTCACGCCCGAGTCCTGGTACGCCGCCGCCACCGGCAAGTTCGACGCCTACCGCGACATCGAGAAGCGGCTGACGGACAAGGCCGTGGACGAGGCCACCAACGTCTCCGAGGACTCCCAGCAGGCCGCCCTCGTCAACTCCTCCGTCATGGTGGTCGCCCTGCTCGCCGCGTTCTTCGTGGCCGGGCGCATCGCCCGCTCGATGAGCCGCAGCATGCGCCGCCTGCGCGGTGCCGCCTTCGAGGTCGCCGAGCAGCGCCTGCCGGCGCTGGTCGACCAGCTCTCGCGGACCGAGCCGGGCCGAATAGAGACCCGGGTGCAGCCCATCCCGATCACCACCAAGGACGAGATCGGCGAGGTCGCCCGCGCCTTCGACCAGGTCCACCGCGAGGCCGTCCGGCTCGCCGCCGAACAGGCCCTGCTGCGGGGCAACGTCAACGCGATCTTCACCAACCTCTCCCGCCGCAACCAGAGCCTGATCGAGGGCCAGCTGGAGCTCATCACCGGGCTGGAGAACAACGAGGCCGACCCGGACCAGCTGGAGAACCTCTTCCGGCTCGACCACCTGGCCACCCGTATGCGCCGCAACGGCGAGAACCTCCTCATCCTCGCGGGTGAGGAGCCCGGCCGCCGCTGGGACCAGCCGATCCCGCTGGTGGACGTGCTCCGCGCGGCCTCCTCCGAGGTGGAGGCGTACGAGCGCATCCAGCTCGACGGCGTCGGCGAGGCCGAGATCCACGGCCTGGCCGTGACCGACCTCGTGCACCTGCTCGCCGAGCTGCTGGAGAACGCCACCACGTTCTCCTCCCCGCACACCAAGGTCCGCGTCACCGCGACCCGGCTGCCCGACGGCCGCGTGATGATCGAGATCCACGACAAGGGCATCGGTCTCACCCCCGAGGACTTCGCGGACATCAACCACAAGCTGGCCAACCCGCCGACGGTGGACGCCGCGGTCTCCCAGCGCATGGGCCTGTTCGTGGTCGGCCGCCTCGCCATGCGGCACGGCATCCGCGTCCAGCTGCGCCCCTCCGGCGAACAGGCCGGCACCACCTCGCTGGTCATGCTCCCCGAGCGCATCACCCACGGTGGCGGTGGCGAGGACGAGCCGGGCGCCGACGACTTCACGGTCTCCCGCATCGTCCCCGAGCAGCAGGCGGCCACGGGCGTCCCGGGCCTGCGCACCGCGGCGGAGCTGGGCTTCGACGACTCGCGCTACGACGCCCCGCAGGCCGCTCCCGGCACACCCGACCCGCTGGGCCGGTCCCGGCTCCGCGAGGAGCGCCGGGTGGCCCTGGAGGAGGCGCAGGCCCAGGCGGCGGCGCAACCCGCCCCGGGCGACCCGCTGTTCCCCGGGGACGCTCCCCAGCAGCCCTTCGGGCAGCAGCAGTCGCCGACGCACGAGCACGCGCTGCCACACGACACCCAGCAGACCCCCTTCCCGCCGCAGGCACCCGCCGAGCAGGCGTATACGGAAGGCGGCTACGCCGGGGGCGGCTTCACGGACCAGCAGACGTACGGCGACTACAACGCCCCCGCCGCGCAAGGCGAGTGGAGCGAGTCAGGTACGTACCAGCACGCGTACACGCCGGGTTACGGAGCGGAATCGGAATCTCAGCCGACCGCTGACACGGCCCAGCCGGAGCGCGTAGAGTTCGACCGTCCGGGCCCCGCCACGAGCGGCCCTCCCTCGCTGACCGGGTCCGGTCTGCCGCTCCGCGACAAGCGGTGGCAGCAAGCGGACACGGGCGAGGAGGCCACGAGGGACGGCGGACAAGCGGACCAGTCCCGGCAGGGAGCCGCGCAGGGGTCCCGGCCCGAAGAGGGCGGAACCGCCGCGCAGTCGGCCAACGACGAGCGCTGGCAGCGCGCCGAGCAGCTCCGGACGCCGAAGGCCGGTGGGATCACCACCTCCGGTCTCCCCCGCCGGGTACCCAGGGCCAATCTGGTCGAGGGCAAGGCGGCGGACGCCGCCGAGCAGCGACCGGGGCAGCCGCAGATCTCCCGTGCACCGGAGGACGTCCGCGGCCGGCTCGCCAACCTGCGCCGCGGTGTCCAGCAGGGGCGCAGCGCGGGAACGGACTCCTCGGAGTTCCCCGCGATCACCGCGCACGAGCAGCACCAGCAACACGACCAGGGCTTCGGCCCCGGCGGCACCTACGAGCAGGAGCGTTAGTGTGAGCCCGATGAGCCAGGCGGCGCAGAACCTGAACTGGTTGATCACCAGTTTCGTGGAGAGCACCCCAGGGGTGTCCCACACCGTCGTGGTCTCCGCCGACGGACTCCTTCTGGCCATGTCCGAAGGGTTTCCGCGGGACCGCGCGGACCAGCTGGCGGCGGTGGCCTCCGGCCTGACCTCCTTGACCGCGGGTGCGTCCCGGATCTTCGAGGGCGGCGCCGTGAACCAGACCGTGGTGGAGATGGAGCGCGGCTTCCTCTTCATCATGTCGATCTCGGACGGTTCGTCGCTGGCCGTCCTGGCGCACCCGGAGTGCGACATCGGCCTCGTGGGCTACGAGATGGCCCTCCTGGTCGACCGCGCGGGCAATGTGCTCACGCCCGACCTCCGAGCCGAACTGCAGGGGAGCCTTCTCAACTAGCAAAGAGGCAGTGCGTTTCGCGCCACCGCGCCTTAAGGTGCGGTGGCGCGACCAGCAGCAGACAGGCAAGTCGGAGGAGGAGACGTGGCAACGCCCCCAGGCGGTTACCCGTATGGCAATGATCAGCAGGCGGGGCCGCCGCTGAACCGCTTCAACTTCCCCTCCGCGCCCAGTCCAAGGGCCCAGCCCGAGCCCCAGTCCCCGTACCCGCCGCAGGCACCGCCCGCGCCGGCGCAGGGCCGGGGCCAGCACCGGCGCCCCGGGACCACGGGCGAACGCAAGAACAACCCGCTGGTCCGTCCGTACGCGATGACCGGCGGCCGGACGCGGCCGCGCTACCAGCTCGCCATCGAGGCACTGGTGCACACCACGGCCCAGCCCGCCCAGCTCCAAGGGCAGTTGCCGGAACACCAGCGCATCTGCCACCTGTGCCGCGAGATCAAGTCGGTCGCCGAGATCTCCGCACTTCTGTCCATCCCGCTCGGCGTCGCCCGAATCCTCGTCGCCGACTTGGCCGAGGCCGGGCTCGTCGCCATTCATCAGCCCGGCGGCGACGCGGCCGCCGGCGGCCAGCCTGACGTGACACTGCTCGAAAGGGTGCTCAGTGGACTTCGGAACCTCTAGCGGCGAGGCAGCCCGCTCCACCACCAGCGCGAAGATCGTGGTGGCCGGTGGTTTCGGCGTGGGCAAGACCACGTTCGTCGGCGCGGTCTCGGAGATCAACCCGCTGCGCACCGAGGCCGTGATGACGTCCGCGTCCGCGGGCATCGACGACCTCACGCACGCACCGGACAAGACCACGACGACCGTGGCGATGGACTTCGGCCGTATCACCCTGGACCAGGATCTGATCCTCTACCTGTTCGGTACGCCCGGACAGGACCGGTTCTGGTTCATGTGGGACGACCTCGTCCGAGGTGCCATCGGCGCGGTCGTCCTGGTCGACACGCGGCGTCTCGCCGACTGCTTCCCCGCGGTCGACTACTTCGAGAACAGCGGCCTGCCGTTCGTCATCGCGCTGAACGGTTTCGACGGGCATCAGCCGTATACGCCGGACGAGGTGCGCGAGGCGCTCCAGATCGGGCCGGACGCCCCGATCATCACGACGGATGCCCGTCATCGCAATGAGGCGAAGAGTGCGCTGATCACGCTGGTCGAGCATGCGCTGATGGCGCGGCTGCGGTAGGGGTTTTCTCCCCGCCCCGCCCTTTCACCGTTTCTTGCGCGCTGCCGCGCGGGTGCAACGCGGCTTCGCCGCGTTAGTCCTCAAACGCCGGACGGGCTGTTCAGCCCGTCCGGCGTTTGAGGACTTCACCCGAAGGGCGAATGGGGTCCGGGGTCTCCCCGGGAAACGGTGAAAGGGCGGGGCGGGGGCATCCTCTCCGCGCGAAGCGCGAAAGGGCCCGCACTCCCCAGGAGTGCGGGCCCTTTCGGCGTACAGGCTCAGCCCTGCCAGCTGTGCGGCGCCATGAAGCCGGAGGAGCGCTCCAGACGCCGCCAGCTCGCCGACGAGCGCCGCGGCGCCGGGACAGCGGCCGTCTCCCCGGCCGAGGCGCGCGCGAGCAGCACCGCCGTGACGGCCGCGAGTTCCTCCGGCCCGGCCTGGCCCTTCTCCACGCGGACGAGCGTGTCAGTCATGTCAGTTGTCCTTCGTCGAAATCACTGGGGCGGGTTGCCGTGCTTGCGCGACGGCAGGTCCGCGTGCTTGGTGGCGAGCATCGCCAGCGACCGGATGAGCACCTGCCGGGTCTCGACCGGGTCGATGACGTCGTCCACGAGGCCCCGCTCGGCCGCGTAGTACGGGTGCATGAGCTCGGCCTTGTACTCCTTGACCATGCGGGCCCGCATCGCGTCGGGGTCGTCGGCCTCGGCGATCTGCTTGCGGAAGATGACGTTGGCGGCGCCCTCGGCGCCCATGACGGCGATCTCGTTGGTCGGCCAGGCGAACGTGAGGTCCGCGCCGATCGACTGCGAGTCCATGACGATGTACGCACCGCCGTACGCCTTGCGCAGGATCACCGAGATCCGCGGCACGGTGGCGTTGCAGTAGGCGTAGAGCAGCTTGGCGCCGTGCCGGATGATCCCGCCGTGCTCCTGGTCGACGCCGGGCAGGAAGCCCGGGACGTCCAGGAGGGTGACGATCGGGATGTTGAACGCGTCGCACATCTGGATGAACCGCGCCGCCTTCTCCGACGCCTCGATGTCCAGGACACCGGCGAGGGACTGCGGCTGGTTGGCGATGACGCCGACGACCTGGCCGTCGAGCCGGGCCAGGGCCACGATGATGTTGGTGGCCCAGCGCTCGTGGACCTCGAGGTACTCGCCGTCGTCGACGATCTCCTCGATGACCTTGCGCATGTCGTAGGGACGGTTGCCGTCCGCGGGGACGAGGTCCAGCAGGGCCTCGCCGGTGCGGTCGGCCGGGTCCTCGCAGACGACCCGGGGCGGGTTCTCACGGTTGTTCTGCGGCAGCAGCGACAGCAGGTAACGGACCTCTTCGAGGCACGTCTCCTCGTCGTCGTAGGCGAAGTGCGCGACCCCGGACGTCTCGGCGTGCACATCCGCGCCGCCGAGCCCGTTCTGGGTGATCTCCTCGCCGGTGACCGCACGGACCACGTCCGGGCCGGTGATGAACATCTGCGAGGTCTCGCGGACCATGAAGACGAAGTCGGTCAGGGCCGGCGAGTACGCCGCTCCGCCCGCGCACGGGCCGAGCATCACCGAGATCTGCGGGATGACGCCGGACGCCCGGGTGTTGCGCTGGAAGATGCCGCCGTAGCCGGCCAGCGCCGAGACGCCCTCCTGGATCCGGGCGCCCGCGCCGTCGTTGAGCGAGACCAGCGGGGCTCCGGCCGCGATGGCCATGTCCATGATCTTGTGGATCTTGGTGGCGTGGGCCTCGCCCAGCGCGCCGCCGAAGATGCGGAAGTCATGGGCGTAGACGAAGACGGTGCGGCCGTGGACGGTGCCCCAGCCGGTGATGACGCCGTCGGTGTACGGCTTCTTGGCCTCCAGGCCGAATCCCGTGGCACGGTGCCGCCGCAGCGGCTCCACCTCGCAGAAAGAGCCCTCGTCCAGCAGCAGATCGATACGCTCGCGGGCCGTCAGCTTCCCCTTGGCCTTCTGTGCCTGGGTAGCCCGGTCGCTGGGACCACGCCGAACCTGCTCGCGGATGGCGTGCAGCTCGGCGACGCGCCCGCGGACGTCACTCGCCTCTTCGGGCGCACCTTCGAGATTGCTCATGGATAGACGGTACGCGGCGCCCCCTCCAGAACATCATGTCGACTCCTCACAAGGTAGTGCTCGATTTCGTGGGCAGGCGGTACAGAAAGGTGCGGTGCACTATCAGGGCCGGGCGTGCGCCGGGGCGTCCCACGCTGTGACTACTCCACAAATGTGCGCCCGGTTCGCCGTCCGTCCCACGGCTTGACGGCCTGCTCGCCGAGATCCACTTCACAGCGGTGCGCGGCGCAGGCGGCCCCCGGCTCGACCGTCAGCCGCAGGGCCGCCCCGGTGCCCCGCACCCGTACGGCCGGGTCGTGGGCCACGACCCGGCGCACGGGCCGGTGCCAGGTCATCTCGACCGGTGCGCCGGTGCGCGGGGGCTCGGAGAGGTGCAGGACGGCCCGTCGACCGCGCCGGCGGACCAGCACGGAGGCGGGCGCGGACACGGTGATGCCGGCCACAGTACCGGCGCTCCAGAAGTTGGCGGCGGTGACGCCGGACGGGCCGAGCCCGACCGCCTGGCAGGCGGCCGAGTTGGCGAGGACGGTGAGCCCGCCGCCGTCGGCCGCGCGGGCGGCCACCTCGGCGGACGAGGCGCCGGGCAGCAGCACATAGGCGTACGAGCCGGCCACCGGATCCGTGCCGTGCGGGTGCCGGAGGGTCAGGTAGCGGCGGGTGAGCGGCTGCGCCGAGCCCGCCGCGTTGATGTCCCGCCAGGCCCCGGTGCGGCTCTCGCGCAGGACGGCGATCGGGGCGCCGCCGGGGCCGGGGAAGACCCAGCCGCCGTGCCCTTCCAGGTGGGCCCACCGGACCCCGCGGAACACCGCGCTCCGCTCGGGCCGGTGCCTGCCGTCCACGGTCAGCCGGGGGTCGCCGTCCGCGCCGAGCGGCCGGTTGTCGACGACGGTCTCCACGGGGACGCCGTCCCGGGCGGTGATCCCGGCTCCGAGGCAGACGACGGCATCGTCGGAGAAGAACCAGGACTTGTGCGCCTCCAGCGTGGAGGAGAGCCCCTTGAGGTGCTGGCCCACGGCCGCGTACGTCCCGTCCGTGACCCCGCCGACCCAGCGCACCGCCGGTCTCGGCGCGCCCCAGGGGCCGCCCTCGTTGTCGGCGAGGCGCTTGGCGGAGACGGTCGTCCCGGGCATCCGGTACGGGTCCACGGTGGGCCAGAAGCCGTCCCCGTACGGGTCGGCGCCACCCGGCCCCCACCAGGTGAGCATCCCGGAGCCGGTGTGCCAGCCGCGCGGGTTCTCGCCGTTGCCGTTCTCGTAGTAGGTGATGCGGTCGGAGGCCATGGCGAGGCTCGCGGTCCAGCGGGGCCGCCGGTGCACGGCCCGGTCCATGGCGGGGAACAGCCGGTGCCCGGCGGCCGGGGGCACGGGTGTCGCGGGTCCGTCGAGGACGGCCGCGAGGCGTGCCAGGTCGGCGGTGCCGAACTGCGGGTCGGAGCGGAGCGGTTCGGGGTCGCGGGCCGCCCAGCCCTTGACCATCCCGTGCCACCGGTCCCGTTCGCCGGGATCCGCGCCGGTGGCGAGCAGGGCGATCGAGGCGATCAGCGCGTGGCCGCGCTGCCGGGCGCCCTGCGGGACGCCGCCGTCCGCGGTGCGGCCCCGGCTGACGGCCCGGCCGCAGACGCTGTCCATCACCAGCCCGTCGTGGACCAGCGGGGCGAAGGCCCGCTCGACGCTGTCGTGGATGGTGCGGCGGCCCGGGTCGATGACGTCCCAGGAGGAGCCGCGCAGCAGGGCGAAGAGCCGGGCGAGCCCGTCGAGCAGCACCTGCCCGTACGTACCGGTGTAGGCGACCGAGGTGTGCTGGAGGAACGATCCGTCGGCGTACAGCCCGTCCCCGTGGTCGACGAGCCGGAAGACCGGCGAGAGGGCGTCGCGGGCGAGGGCCGTCCGCCCGGCGGACGCGCCGAGGATGCCGTGCAGGGCGACGACACGGCACAGGTCGACGCGGTTGGCGCCGGTGCTGGTGCCGGTGTACGGGCCGACCGCCGCGTCGGGGACGAAGTGGCCGACCGCGGCGAGCCAGTCGGCGCGGCGGACGGGCCCGGCCGCGTCGTACAGCAGGGCGAGCGCGTCCAGCAGCGGCCGGGGCGTGCCGATCTGCCACTCCCACCAGTTGCCGTACCGCGCGGCGCCCGCGTGGTAGGCGGTCCGGTGGACGTGGTCGAGCCCGGCGAGGGTGTCGGCCAGCAGCCCCGCGTCGCCGGTGAGTCCGGTGCCGGGCTGGATGTACGCCCGGGCCATGGTGAGGAGCCTGGTGCAGCTGAGGGTGATGCCGGCGGGCGGGTCGAAGGGCGCGTCGGGCCAGAGGGAGGCGGGCCCGGGGCTCATCCGCCCGCGGTGGAGACGAGCGGCGGCCCCGGTGCGCTGCAGCACGCCGGCGTAGGGCTCGGCCCCGGGGTCGAAGCCGGTGCCCAGGACCAGCCCGCACCAGCGCTGCCGGAGGGCGGCGAACTCGTCGTCGGCGCGGGCGGGTTGGACGCCGAGCAGAGCGGTGGCGGTGGCGAGGAAGGCGCGGCGGGTCCAGGCGGGAGGCATGGCGGTCCTCGGGGTGCGGCGGTGCGGGACACCGTGGCACCGGGCGGCGCCGTCCCGCAAGAACGCCGGAAAGGACTTCCCGAAAGGACTTCCCGCCAGATGTTGAATTCTGAACTACATCGCGCTACGGTATTTCTCGTTGAAGGCTCAACCACATTGAGCCACTCCGCACCGACCCGCCGAGGAGCACGCCATGGGCCTCTTCACCCGCAAGTCCACCGCCCCCGCCGCCACCACGGCGGTGATCGACCCCGCGCTGGCCGCCCTCACTGGCGACTACGCCATCGACCCCGCGCACAGCAGCATCGGCTTCACCGTGCGCCACGCCATGGTCACCAACGTCCGGGGCTCGTTCGGCGAGCACGAGGGCACCCTCCGCCTCGACGGCGCCGACCCGTCCCGCTCCACCGCCGCCCTCGACATCCGCGTCGCCAGCGTGGACACCGGCATCAAGGACCGCGACGCCCACCTGCGGGGCGACGACTTCTTCTCCGCCGAGAAGTTCCCGCTGATGACGTTCCGTTCGACCGCGGCCGAGGCGCTCGGCGGCGACCGCTACCGGATCACCGGCGACCTCACCATCAAGGACGTCACGCGTCCGCTCGCCATCGACCTGGAGTTCAACGGCTCGGCCACCGACGTCTACGGCGCCGAGCGCGTGGGCTTCGAGGGCTCGGCCGAGATCCTGCGCTCCGAGTGGGGCCTGACCTGGAACGCGGCCCTGGAGGCCGGTGGCGTCATGGTCAGCGACAAGGTGAAGCTGACCTTCGACATCTCCGCCGTCCGGACCGCGCCGCAGGGCTGATCCACATGCCGCTCAACGACCGAGGCGCAGCAACAGGTCGGTGACCTCCGCGCCTCGGTCCGCGGTCGTGCTCAGCACGATGTGGTGATCGGGCCGGACGAGCACCAGCGCGTCGCCCTCCGCCCCGATCCCGTACGCCGCGCGGGCCGTGTCGTCGGCCGCGCAGGTGCGCAGCAGGCCGTCCGGGCCCCGCTCCCCCGCCTCCGCCAGGGCCTTCGCGCCGCCCTCGCCGAAGCCGAGCAGGGTGAAGTGCGGCCCCGCGAAGGCCTCGTGGAGCCTCCGTCCGTCCACAGCGCGTCCGTCGGGCGCGCGCTCGCCCGCCTTCGGACCGCCCCGGGCCAGCGAGCTCCAGAGGTAGGAGACGCCCAGCGTGGTGCCGTCGTCGGTGAGCACGACCTCCGTGCCGACGCCCGGCCTCCGGGTGCCCTCCATCGCGGCCCGCAGCCGGTCGCCGGTGAAGTCCAGCGTCCAGGCCGCGACGGGCCTGCGCTCCTCGTCGTAGCTGTCCAGCAGCGCCTCCCCCGCCCTTCCCCGGACGACGAGGGCGAGTTTCCAGCCCAGGTTGAAGGCGTCCTGGACGCCGGTGTTCATCCCGAGGCCGCCGGCGACCGGGTGGACATGGGCCGCGTCGCCCGCGAGGAAGACCCGGCCGGTCCGGAAGCGTTCGGCCATACGGGAGTTGACGCGGTAGACGGAGAGCCAGGTGGGGTTGGCGAGCCGTACGCCGGGGACGCGGGCGTGCTTGTCGAAGAGCCGCTGGAACGCGTCGAGCGACGGGGGCAGCACCCGGCCCTCGGCGTCCCGCTCCACAGAACTCTGCAGCTGCCAGGACCTCGTGCCCGGCACCGGCCACATCAGCAGCGCGCCGTCCTCGTCGAACCACTGGTGCCAGTAGTCCCGGTCGAGACCGTCGGCCTCGACGTCGGCGACCCAGCCGACCTGGTCCTCCCGGGTCTCGCCCGGGAACGGCACGCCGAGCGCGCGCCGGACGGCGCTGTGCCCGCCGTCGCAGCCGACGACGTACGCCGCGGTGATGCGGCGGCCGTCGGTGAGCGTGACGGTGGCGCCACCCTCGCCCTGCTCCAACTCCGCCATTTCGCAGCCGAGTTCGACGTGGACGCCGTACGCCGCGAGTCCCTCGCGCAGGAGCTCCTCGGTCCGGAACTGCGGGAGCGCCAGCCCGGTCGGATACGGCACCTCGGGTGTGGCGCGGGCACCAGCACCGACGTCCGCGTCGTGCAGCGGGACCCCGTCGCGATACTTGCGCAGCACGGTGCGCGTGGAACCCACGGCGTCGAACGCGTCGCCCAGGCCGAGATCGGCGAAGACCTCGCGGGTGCGCTGGTTGGCGCCCTTCGAGCGGGAATGGCGGTGGAAGACGGAGGACTTGTCGATGATCCGCACGGCCGCTCCGGCGCGGGCGAGGGTGCAGGCGAGGGTCAGTCCGGTGGGGCCGGCGCCCACGATCAGTACATCGGTGTTCATGCGGCCATGAAAGCCCCACGGCGAAGAAAACGCAACCGGGTAATAAATCTTTCCGAGTAACGTCTCTGTTGGTACGCTGGACGCATGACCGACGAGACGACAGACGAGACGACAGACGAGACGACAGGCGGGACGGCAGGCGAGACGGCAGGGCTTCGCGAGCGGAAGAAGGCCCGGACGCGGCAGGCGCTCTCGGACGCGGCCATCGCCCTCTTCCTGGAGCACGGCTTCGACCGGGTGTCGGTCGCGGACGTCGCGGCGGCGGCGGATGTCTCCAAGCCGACGCTCTTCCGCTACTTCCCCACCAAGGAGGACCTGGCGCTGCACCGCATCGCCGACCACCAGGGCGAGGCGGCACGGGTCGTGCGCGCCCGCCCGGCCGGGCAGCCCCCGCTGGCGGCGCTGCGCACCCACTTCCACGCCCGGCTGGACGCGCACGACCCGGTCACGGGCCTCACGGACCATCCCGTCGTCCGGGCCTTCCACGACATGCTCTACACGACGCCGAGCCTGCTGGCGCGGCTGGTGCGGTACGCCGACCGGGACGAGGAACTGCTGGCGGAGGCGCTGCCCGCGGCCGATCCCCTGCTCGCCCGGCTGGCGGCGGCCCAGATCGTGACGGTGCACCAGCGCCTGGCGCAGGAGAACTGGCGGAAGCTGGTGTCCGGGCGGCCGATGCACGAGGTCCTGCCGGAGGCGCACGCGGACGTGGACCGGGCGTACGAGCTGCTGGACGCGGGCCTGGGGGAACGCTTCGGGCGGTAGGGCGTGTCCGTCGCGCGAACACAACACACGCAAGTACGCAGGATCGTTGCCGGCCGGGCCCTTGTCCGAATCCCGGCCCTCCGCCACCGTGTCCCTCCATGGGACAGGCACAGCCACAGGCACAACCACGCGCGCAGCACTGGAAGAAGATCTGGATCGGCTCGGCCGGCAACATGGTCGAGTGGTTCGACTGGTTCGTCTACGCCAGCTTCGCGACCTACTTCGCGGGGTCCTTCTTCCCCGACGGCAACGACACCGCCAAGCTCATGAACACCGCCGGCATCTTCGCCGTCGGCTTCTTCATGCGCCCCGTCGGCGGCTGGCTGCTCGGCAGGGTCGGGGACCGGCGCGGCCGCAAGGCGGCGCTGACCCTGACCGTCACGCTGATGTCCGCCTCGGCCGTCCTGATCGCCGCCGCCCCGACGTACGGCGTCGCCGGCTACGGCGGCGTCGCCGTCCTGCTGGTGGCCCGGCTGCTGCAGGGCCTGTCCGTCGGCGGCGAGTACGCGGCCAGCGCCACCTACCTCACCGAGGCGTCCGCCCCCGGCCGCCGCGGCTTCGCCTCCAGCTTCCAGTACGTGTCGATGACCGCCGGCCAGATCCTCGGGCTGGGCCTGCTGATCACGCTCCAGCACACCCTCACCAACGGCCAACTCCACGACTGGGGCTGGCGGATCCCCTTCGTCGTCGGCGCCCTCGGCGCGGCCGTGATCTTCTATCTGCGGCGCAACATGCTGGAGACGGAGGCCTACGAGGCCGCGACGCAGGAGGAGGGCGACACCGCCGAGTCCGAACGCGGCACCATCCGCGCCCTGCTGCGGCACAAGCGCGAGGCGTTCCTCGTCATCGCGCTCACCATGGGCGGCACCGTGGCGTACTACACGTACACCACCTACCTGACGAAGTACCTCTCCAACAGCGCCGGTCTGTCCAAGCAGACCGCGACCCTCGTCAGCTTCTTCGCGCTGATCGTCTTCGCCTGTCTCCAGCCGCTCGCGGGAGCGCTCTCGGACCGGATCGGCCGCCGCCCCCTGCTGATCACTTTCGCCGTCGGCTCGACCCTGCTGACCGTGCCGATCCTGACGCTGCTCAAGCACGCGGGCTCGTTCTGGCCCGCGTTGGGGCTCTCCCTGCTCGCGCTGGTCGTCGTCACCGGCTACACCTCGATCAACGCCTGTGTGAAGGCGGAGCTGTTCCCGACCGGCGTCCGCTCGCTGGGCGTCGCGCTGCCGTACGCACTCGCCAACGCGGCCTTCGGCGGGACGGCGGAGTACGTGGCGCTGTGGTTCAAGAAGGGCGGCATGGAGTCGGGCTTCTTCTGGTATGTGGCGGGGTGCGCGGCGGTCTCGCTCGTCGTCTACCTGACCATGCGCGAGACGAGGGACATCGACCTCAAGGGACCGGGGAAGGCCGTCCCCGCACCGGGCTCCCCTGCCTCCCCGGCCTCCCGGGACGACGCCGTGCCCACATCCTGAGACGGACGCCCCTCGGACTGGACAGGCGTGCCAGACTGCCTCTGTGCTCTCGCTGATCACGATTATTGGCAGCAGGCGCGCCGGTCCGCAGTGACCGCCCGTACGCAACCCCCGTACGGCGCGGCCACCGTCGCCCCAGACCCGCGCGCAGACCCTTCGCACCCGCGAGGGGTCTTTTCGTTTCCCGGACCACCAGCACCGGGGACGGAGCGCGAGGGACCATGGAGGGCGGTGGAACCGGTCATTGAAGGAGACCGAGATCCCGACAGGAGTCAGACCAGCATGACGGACGCACACCCGGAACAACGCCCGGACGACGGCTTCCATGTCTTCGACACCACGCTGCGCGACGGCGCCCAGCGCGAGGGCATCAACCTCACCGTCGCGGACAAGCTGACCATCGCCCGGCACCTGGACGACTTCGGGGTGGGCTTCATCGAGGGCGGCTGGCCCGGCGCCAACCCCCGGGACACGGAGTTCTTCCGGCGGGCCGCGGAGGAGATCCCGTTCCGGCACGCGCGGCTGGTCGCCTTCGGCGCCACCCGCCGGGCGGGCACCCGGGCCGAGGACGACCCCCAGGTGGCCGCGCTGCTCGACTCCGGCGCCCCGGTCGTCACCCTGGTCGCCAAGTCCCACGACCGGCACGTCGAACTCGCCCTGCGCACCACGCTGGACGAGAACCTCGCCATGATCCGCGACACGGTCGCCCACCTCCGTGCGCACGGCCGCCGGGTCTTCGTCGACTGCGAGCACTTCTTCGACGGCTACCGCGCGAATCCCGCCTACGCGACGGAGGTCGTGCGGACCGCCCACGAAGCCGGCGCCGACGTCGTCGTCCTCTGCGACACCAACGGCGGCATGCTGCCGCCCCAAGTGGGCGCCGTCGTGGGCGAGGTGCTCGCGGCCACCGGCGCGCGGCTGGGCATCCACGCCCAGGACGACACCGGGTGCGCCGTGGCCAACACCCTGGCCGCCGTGGACGCCGGGGCCACCCACGTCCAGTGCACGGCCAACGGCTACGGCGAACGCGTCGGCAACGCCAATCTGTTCCCCGTCGTGGCCGCGCTGGAGCTCAAGCACGACCGGCGCGTGCTGCCGCCCGGCAAGCTCGCCGAGATGACCCGGGTCTCGCACGCCATCGCCGAGGTCGTCAACCTCACGCCGTCCACGCACCAGCCGTACGTGGGCGTCTCGGCCTTCGCCCACAAGGCCGGGCTGCACGCCTCCGCGATCAAGGTGGATCCGGACCTGTACCAGCACATCGACCCCGAACGGGTCGGCAACACCATGCGGATGCTGGTCTCCGACATGGCCGGCCGGGCCTCCGTCGAGCTCAAGGGCAAAGAGCTCGGCATCGACCTGGGCGGCGACCGCGAGCTCGTCGGCCGGGTCGTGGAGCGCGTCAAGGAGCGCGAGGCGCAGGGCTATACGTACGAGGCGGCCGACGCGTCCTTCGAACTCCTCCTCCGCGCCGAGGTGACGGGCCGGGCCCTGCGCTACTACCGCGTCGAGTCCTGGCGCGCGATCGTCGAGGACCGCCCCGACGGGACGCACGCCAACGAGGCGACGGTGAAGCTCTGGGCGAAGGGCGAACGGATCGTCGCCACGGCGGAGGGGAACGGTCCGGTCAACGCGCTCGACCGGGCGTTGCGGGTGGCCCTGGAGCGCATCTATCCCGAACTCGCCGCTCTGGAGCTGACGGACTACAAGGTCCGCATCCTGGAGGGGAGTCTGGGCACGGGATCGATCACGCGGGTGCTCGTCTCGACGAGCGACGAGCGGGGGGAATGGTCGACGGTCGGCGTCGCCGAGAATGTCATCGCGGCGTCCTGGCAGGCGTTGGACGATGCGTATGCGTATGGGTTGTGGCGGGCGGGGGTTGAGCCGCAGGGGGATTGAGCCCCTGGCCCGCCCCAACCCTCTTCCGCAGGGGCTGCGCCCCTGCGGGACCCCGCCGGCGCGCTGCCGCGCGGGGGCCCGCGCTCAGCGCGGGTGGGCGGGCTGGATGTTTGCCCCTGCCCCGCCCTTTCACCGTTTCTTTCCGGGGAGACCCCGGACCCCATCCGCCCTCCGGGCGGAGTCCTCAAACGCCGGACGGGCTGAAGTGCGCGCCCGGGCTTTGGATTGCGGCCCGGGCGCGGAATCCAGCCCGTCCGGCGCTTGAGGACGAGCGGCGGAGCCGCGACAAACGGGGGCCAGGGGCGAAGCCCCGGTCAGGGGTGCAGGGGGCGAAGCCCCCGCCGGGGCCCCGGGGCTTGCCCCGGAAGAAACGGTGAAAGGGCGGGACCGGGGCAAAAACCCCTCACCCCAACTGGTGCATCCAGCCGTGCGCGTCCTCCACCTCACCCGTCTGAATGTCCAGCAGCGCCTTCCGCAACCGCATCGTCACCTCACCGGGCCGCCCATCCCCCACAGTCCAGTCCGCCCGCGTCGACTTCACCGACCCCACCGGCGTGATGACCGCAGCCGTCCCGCACGCGAACACCTCCGTCAGCGACCCGTCCGCGTTCCCGTTCTTCCAGTCCTCGACCGAGATCCGCCCCTCGGCGACCTCGTACCCGAGGTCCTCCGCGATCTTCAGGAGCGACGCCCGCGTGATCCCCGGCAGCAGCGACCCCGTCAGCTCGGGCGTGACAATCTTGTCCCCGTACACGAAGTACAGGTTCATGCCGCCCATTTCCTCGATCCAGCGCCGCTCGACCGCGTCGAGCCAGACCACCTGGTCGCAGCCCTTCTCCGCCGCCTGCGCCTGCGCGACCAGCGAAGCGGCGTAGTTCCCGGCGCACTTGGCGGCACCCGTACCGCCAGGGGCGGCGCGCACGTACTCCTCGGACAGCCAGACCGACACCGGCTTGACGCCACCGGAGAAGTACGCGCCGGCGGGCGAGGCGATGACGACGAAGAGGTACTCGTTCGACGGGCGGACGCCCAGCCCGACCTCGGTCGCGATCATGAAGGGGCGCAGGTACAGGGAGGCTTCGCCGGAGGACGGGACCCAGGCGCGGTCCTGCCGCACCAGCGCGTCGCAGGCGTCGATGAAGGTCTCGACGGGCAGTTCCGGCATCGCCAGCCGCCGCGCGGACGCCTGGAAGCGCTCGGCGTTCGCCCGGGGCCGGAAGGTGGCGACGGTGCCGTCGGCCCGCTTGTACGCCTTGAGGCCCTCGAAGATGGCCTGCGCGTAGTGCAGCGTCATGTTCGCCGGGTCGAGGGAGAGCGGCGCGTAGGGGACGAGCTGCGCCTCGTGCCAGCCCACGCCCTCGGACCACTTGATGGTGACCATGTGGTCGGTGAAGTGGCGGCCGAAACCGGGGTTCGCCAGGATGCGCTCGCGCTCGGCGTCGGGCAGCGGCTGCGAGGAGGGCTTGAGCTCGATCGTGAGCGTGGTCATGGATGCGTGTCCTTCACTTGAGGGTGCTGCGGACCGCGCTCATGCCCACTTCTTTCGCATCGTTTTCGCGGCCCCGTGTCCGATTATCGCTCGGACAGGGGTGTTAACGAAACGCCTGCGAACGCCGAAGATGCGCGCGGTCCGGCGGTCGGGGGGAGGACCGGGCCGCGCGCGGAGGCGGAACGGCCCGGTCAGCCCGCTGCGGCGGCGGTCACCCGGGCGACGAGCGCCGCCCCGGTCTCCTCGGTCGTCCGGGCGGTCGTCCGGGCGGCGGCGGAGCCGTCCCGCGCCGCCAGGTCCTCGGCGACGGCGGTCTCGACGCGTACCGCCTCCGCCTCGTACCCGAGGTGGCGCAGCAGCAGGGCCACCGAGAGGACCGTGGCCGTGGGGTCGGCCGTCCCGGTCCCGGCGATGTCCGGCGCGGAGCCGTGGACGGGCTCGAACATGGACGGGAACGCGCCGTCGGGGTTGATGTTGCCGGAGGCGGCGAGCCCGATGCCGCCGGTGACGGCCGCGGCGAGGTCGGTGAGGATGTCGCCGAAGAGGTTGTCGGTGACGATCACGTCAAACCGCCCGGGCCGGGTGACCATGAAGATCGTCGCCGCGTCCACATGCAGATAGTCGGTGGTGACCTCGGGGAACTCCCGGCCGATGCGGTCGAAGGTGTCCTTCCACAGCTTCCCGGCGTGCACCAGGACGTTGTTCTTGTGCACGAGGGTGAGGTGCCTGCGCGGCCGCGCCTGGGCCCGTGCGTATGCGTCGCGCACCACGCGCTCCACGCCGTAGGCGGTGTTGACGCTGACCTCGGTGGCGACCTCGGCGGGCGTCCCGGTGCGCAGCGAGCCGCCGTTGCCGGTGTACGGGCCCTCGGTGCCCTCGCGGACGACCACGAAGTCGATCTCCGGAGCGCCGGCGAGCGGCCCGGCCACCCCCGGGAAGAGCCGCGACGGGCGCAGGTTCACATAGTGGTCGAAGGCGAAGCGCAGCTTGAGCAGCAGCCCGCGCTCCAGCACGCCCGAGGGGACGGAGGGGTCGCCGACCGCGCCGAGGAGGATCGCGTCGTGGTCCTTGAGCGACTCCAGCTCCGCGTCCGGGAGGGTTTCGCCGGTGGCGTGCCAGCGCCGGGCTCCGAGGTCGTACTCCCGGGTCTCCAGCTTGACGTCGGCGGGGAGGACCGCCGTGAGGACCCGGAGGCCCTGGGCCACCACTTCGGGGCCGATGCCGTCACCGGGGATCACTGCGAGGCGCATGCTGCGCGTGCTGCTCGACATGACGGGACCGTACTCCGCCGTCCCGCTGGATGACACACTCAGTCCACCATACGGACACATTGCGAGCCTGTCGGGCTGAGTTCACCCGAAGTACGTGACGATGTCGCCGATTCCTGGCACGTTTCGCGGCATGGACACACCACGGGTAGGCATCCCCGAACGCCTCGCCGAGCGCATGACCATGCCGGAGCAGCACGAGTACCTCAGGACGAAACTCACCCGCCGCGGCATGCTGCGCGCCGGAGCGGCCGGCGCGGGGGCGGTCGCGGGCGCGGGGCTGCTCGGCGGCGGCCCGGGCACCGCCGCGTACGCCGCGCCGCTCTCCCCGACCCTGATCACCTCGCCGGCCACCACCCGCGTCAGCGGCGCGCTCGTCGCCCCCTTCGGCCGCCACCTGGCCTTCGGCGCGGACCCGCAGACCCAGATGCGGATCTCCTGGCAGGTCCCCTTCGCCGTCCGCAAGCCCTTCGTCCGCGTGGGCCTCAAGCCCTGGGACCTGGGCCGCAGAATCGACGCCGAGGTGCGGCACCTGCACACCCCGGCCCTGTCCAAGAAGCTGCCCTCGGTGGACCAGTACTACCTGCACGCGGCCCTGGACGGTCTCCGCCCGGGCACCACGTACTACTACGGCGTCGGCCACACCGGCTTCGACCCCGCCGAGGCCCACAACATGGGCACCATAGGGACCTTCCGGACCGCCCCGGCCCGGCCCGGGAAGTTCACCTTCACCGCCTTCGGCGACCAGGGCGTCAGCTACCACGCCCTCGCCAACGACCAGGTGATCCTCGGCCAGAACCCGGCGTTCCACCTGCACGCGGGCGACATCTGCTACGCCGACGACAGCGGCGCGGGCAAGCCGGACGACGTCTACGACGCCCGGGTCTGGGACCAGTTCCTCGCCCAGACCGAGTCCGTCGCCAAGTCGGTGCCGTGGATGGTCACGACGGGCAACCACGACATGGAGGCCTGGTACTCCCCCAACGGCTACGGCGGCCAGAGCGCCCGCTGGGCCCTCCCCGCCAACGGCCACGACCCCCGCCACGCCCCCGGCGTCTACTCCTTCGTCTACGGAAACGTCGGCGTCGTCGCCCTCGACGCCAACGACGTCTCCTACGAGATCACCGCCAACACCGGCTACACCGGCGGCCGTCAGACCGCCTGGCTGGACCGGCGCCTGCGCGAGCTGCGCGCCCGCCGCGAGATCGACTTCATCGTCGTCTTCTTCCACCACTGCGCCTACTCGACGACCAACAGCCACGCCTCGGACGGCGGCGTCCGCGACACCTGGCTCCCGCTCTTCGAGAAGCACCAGGTCGACCTGGTCATCAACGGCCACAACCACGTCTACGAGCGGACGGACGCCATCCGGCGCGGACAGGTGGCCCGGAAGGTCCCCATCGGCGGGACGGCGGACTCCTCCCGGGACGGGATCGTCTACGTCACGGCGGGCGGCGCGGGGAAGTCCCTCTACGACTTCCCCGCCCCCGACAGCTACGAGGGCCACGTCAAGGACCAGGAGAGCGTGCCCAGTTACCACTGGGAGAAGGGCCGGGGCAAGCACCGCGAGAACGTGGAGTGGTCGCGGGTGCGCTACACCGGCTACTCCTTCCTCGCGGTCGAGTGCGAGCCGGGCCGCCACCCGCGGCTGCGGGTGACGGCCCTGGCGGAGAGCGGCGAGCGGATCGACCACTTCGACGTGGTCCGGCCCGGGCGCTAGTGTCCCGTCGCGCCGCCGTTGTCCCTGCGGTCCAGCGCGCGCTGGAGGGCGGCGGCGGCCTGCGCCCGTTCGGTGTCGCGCTCGGCGGCGCGGGCGGTACGGCGGGTCCTGCGGACAGCGGTGTCGGCCATGGTTCACGACTCCTCGTGCGATGAGGTGTGAGCTGTGACAGCCGGTGAAAGGGCGGGGGCCCGGGTGCCGCAGGGGTCACCTGCTCTCGCACACGGGGCCGCGACCGCGGGTCGCTCGATGGAGCGGAACGATCGGCTGCTTCCACGCTAAGCGAGGGCGGGCGCGATGTCTGCTCGATTACTCGGACTTCCTACTATCTGAGACGGCGATCTATCCGGGAGGCCCCGCGGCGTAGCCGCCGGCCGGCTTGTCCCGGCAGGACAGGGCGTCGATCTCCGACTCGGACGGCATGCCCTCCTCGATCTCGGCCTGCGGCAGCGCGGAGATGTTGCTCTGCAGGTCCCGCCGCCACAGATTGCCCCGCACGTACCGCTTCAGCGCCTCCTGGAGGCGCCGGCACTCCTCGCGCCGCCCCTTCCGCATGGCCAGCCCGTACTCGTTCGCCGCGCCGATCACGATGCCCGGGACGACCTTGAGCCGATGGTTGTACGACGCGAAACCGTAGAGGATCAGACGGTCCGTGGACATCGCGTCCACCTCCTTCCTCAACAGATCCTGGGCGCAGTACCCCGCGTCCTCCTCCACCCTCAGGTGCACCTTTTCGTACGCCGGCTCCCGCAAGGCCGCCATCGAAGTCGTGCCGTTCCAGACGCAGACCACCTTGCCGTCGAGGTCACTCTCGGTCCGTATACGTTTGTCGTCCGCCCGGACCAGCACGCCCTGCCGCGTGGACGCATACGGCCCGACGAAGTCCAGCCCCTCGCCGCCCTCCCCCTCGGGCAGCATCCGTTCCGGCGTGATGGAGTACGTCGCCGCCACGATGTCCGCCTCGCCACTCTTCAGCACCGACGCGCGGTTCTTCGACAGGACCGCAATGGGGAAGAGCTTCGTGCTGTCCGTCTCGAGCAGTTCCCGGGCGACCATGTAATCGAAACCCACGTACTCGCCCGCGTGCGGCGAGAAGGACGTACCCGGCTGGTCGTTCTTGACGGCAACCCTGATCTCCTTGCCGTCCCACAGCCCCGGCGTCCCGTCCCCGCAGCCTGCCATCCACGCCACCAGACAGACGGCCAGCGCCGCCCCGGCCACGCGCGCCCCCTGCGGCGCTGTCGAAAACACCATCGCCACCCTCAGTCGTGAAGAGTCCCGGAGACCTTCTGGAGCCGCATGCGGCAACCCGCCGCCGCCTCCCGCAGCTCGTAGCGGAACCGCAGCCCGCCGTCCCATTCCGTCCCGACGTGGAAGTCCGTGCGGGCCTTCGCGGGCAGACCCGCCGCCTCACGGGGTTCGACCCCCGACGTCATCGCGGTCACGAGCACCCGGGACTTGTACGCACAGGCCGGCTCCGACGCATCGTCCTCGCTCAGGTCGAAGGAGAGACGCAGCCCTTCCCGGCGGTCGTCGGGCGGCCGTTGGGGCACCACCAGGAGGAGCACCGTGTTCTCTCCGATGACCAGCGGCTGTTTCCCCTCGATCACGGCACCGACGGGGATGTCCCGGTGGTCGAGGGCGTAGCGGAAGGTGAGCATGCTCCCCACGGTGAGCACGACGGACCCGAGCGCGAGCCACACCGCAGGTTTCGCCCCGAGCGGTCCGGCGCCGCCCTCCGCCGGGACGCTCCCGGCGGTCGCGCCGATCGCGGTCAGCAGGGCCAGCCCGGCGAACACCAGGAATCCCACGTACGGGCCCCAGTCCCCGCTCGGCCGTCTCCACAGGCACCAGCCGAAGGCCCCGAGGACCAGCAGGAGAGCCAGGATGGCGAGGACGAGCGGCGGGGGCAGTCGACCCCGGCCTCCCGGATTCATGAAGATCTGGCCGATATGACCGCCCGCCACTGAATGGGGGCCGCGCGTCTCGACGTTGTGACCAGGCTCCGGGGCCATCATGGTCGGCCCTGAGGACGCTTGTCGTCTCCCATGTAGATGGTGTGCACCTGGGTCGCCGCGATGGAGTGGGATCCGTGAGTGGTGGCGTTGTGGTGGATGACGGTGGGTCCCTCAACGGCCTTCCGGACGTGCGCCATCAGGTGTCCCTCGTCGAGCCGCCCGGGCTCTTCCCGCAGCCAGGCGGTGAGGGCCTCGGCCAGCCGGTTCCGGTCCTCCGCGCCGAGTTCGCGCAGGAGGCCGTCCAGCCGGTCCGCAGTCGGGCCGTCGAGCGTGGGCGTCCGCTCGCGGCCGCGCCCGTGTTCGCGGACCAGGCGCCGGAAGAAGCCTTCGCCTTCCGCGACGGCGACCTCGGAGAAGCGCTCCGTGGCCTGTGTCATCACCGCGGTGCCGAGCGCCCCCGCGAGGCCGGTCAGATAAGGCGCCAGCTCTTGTGCAATATCCATCAACATAGCCGCTCCGCGACCGCACGAGATCTCTCCGGCACTCCCCAACTGACATGAGTATTCCTCTGGTTCATGGCATGCGGCAATAGCCACGGCGGCAGCGAGAGAGGAAGTAACGTTTCACCTAAATCGAAACACCCGGCTCAGGCCGAGGGGTCGGTGCGCAGCATGTTCACGAACGCGGCCCAGGCGCGGCGGGAAACGATGATCGGGGCATGGGCGGGGGACTTCGAATCGCGTATGGGCACGACGCCGGGAAACCGCTCCGCGATTTCGACGCAGCCGCCGCTGTTCTGGCTGTACGAGCTCTTACGCCAGGCAGCTATGGACAGGTCAAGCGTAACCGTGCGCACGGTAAGTCTCCCTAACTACCTTACGAATCAATACCCTTGATGCTTCGACGTCGAGCGCCCTCGCTCGGAGCTGATCATAGATGCCGATATATCCGTCCACAGCCTCCGGCTTGGTGACGAGGAGCCCTCGGACACCGGACGACGCGTACACGACCGCTCCTCCTGCGGGAAGATCCATGATCGAGAAGCTTCCGACGATCTGGAGGAGATCGGCATTGCCCTCGAACGGCGCGATTCTCACCTCGATCCCCGGCTCCTGCGACGCGGCGATCAGGTCCAGGAGCTGGCCTCGCATGACCGAACCGCTGCCGATCACCGCATAGAGGGCAGCTTCGGTCAGCACCGTGGAGAACAGAGGAGGGTGGGAGCGCTTCAGAATCTCGTGCCTGCGGGCTCGATACTTGAGTTTGTCCTCGACTTTCCCGCCGAAGAACGGGATGTTCTTCTCGATGATCGCCCGTTCGTACTCGGGATTCTGGAGGAGGGCAGGGACTACACCGTCAGCATGACGGATCCTGACGGCCCGCGATTCGTACCTGGAGACCCTCTGAATCCACTTCGCATCGGGATTGTCGTCGAGCTCGTCGCGCAGCCTCCAGATACGGCCATGCACCTCCAGCGCATCGTCGATGCGACGCGCGACATCCCGACGGGGAACATGCGCACCCGACTCGAAATGGGCGATCGCCGTGTTCGACAGGGCAACCGCCTTGCCGAGCTCCGCCTGGGTCATCCGCTTCGCGATCCGCTCGTCACGGATGGCCGCACCGAGCGCGGCCACACGCACCTCGTACGGATCAAGCGGCCCGGGACCAGCCATAGTTGTATTCCCCAGTTGACTCAGTGGATCACTCAAGCCCGTGTTGGGGCCGAGCATAGGGGTCCGGACCGATACTGGAGTCCGGAACCGGGACGCACAACTCCGGCCACCCGACACCGCGTTCGAATCCCCTGGGTGATGCCCGCCCCACCGCATCACACACGTCCGCGAGTGGAACGAGTGGAAGCTTCACGCCAACCTGCAGCGGTTCCGGTGACCACGACCCGCCCCTCACCGCTCCGAGGAGATCAGCGCCATGCCCGTCTGGCCCGGTACAGCCATGCCCAGCGGAGGGAGCCACCCGGCCCCCGGCCCCGACGCCGAGGCGGAGATCGAGAGGGTCACCGACCTGATCCTGGCCGCGACCGCGCCGCCCCCGGCCGGGACCCTGGAGTCGGCGACCGCGGCACTGCGCCGCTTCATCGGCGAACGGGCGCCCTGGACCAAGGTCACCGCACGGCAGTCGCTGGCGGTGGACGACCCTCTCCGGGTCGCCGCCGAGCGGGCGGCCGACGAGGCCACGTACCGGGCCAGGTGCGCGGGCCCCGGGATCGGGCTGGAGTCGGCGTTCACATACGGCCGGAGCCTGGCCCTGATCAGCAGGGAACTCCTCGCCCACGGGCGGACGTTGACGCAGTCCGCGCCGCCGCGTCCGCGCGTGACCGCCCGGGCCCTGATCTGCCGCCGCTCCCCCGCCCGCGAGCGGGAAGTACTGATGGTCTCGCCCGCGTACCCGGGCACCCCCGGCACCAACTTCCGTCTGCCGGGCGGGCCGACGGCCGCGAACGAGCCCGTCTGGGAGGCGATGACCAGAACCGTCGGGCAGGAGACGGGCCTCGCCGTCCGCCCCGCCCGCCTGCTCGTGACGGACTGGGCGCAGGAGTCCGGCATCACCTTCGTCTACGCCGTCGTCCCCCTCGACGGCGAGGTCACGGTGAGGCTCCCCGGGGAGCCGGAGCCGACCGGCTACGCGTGGGTGGCCGCCGACGAGCTCGGCGACCGCTGTACGCCGCACCAGGCCCGCCGCGTCAGGGCCGCTCTGGACGCGGCGCGCAACGGCACACTGGCCGAACTGCGCCGCGGCGAGCCCGCCTACGCGGTCGCCGCGTAAACAGTCGCCGCGTGAACAGTCGCCGCGCAACGACCGCCGCCCCCGCCCGGCACGAGCCGGACAGGGGCGGGCGACAGCACGGACAGGTCAGTCCCCCTGATCCCTTCGGGTGCGCCTTGCCGGCGTGAAAACATGGCTGCGGCGCCTGCCCGCCGATGCCGGTAGCTCGTTGGGACGTTGAGCCCGTAGGTCAGTCTGGTGCCGGGGCCGCAGAGGGGCCACGCACTGTTGCCATCGAGCACGCCGGTCAGATTCTCGCTCCCCCCGCGGCCCCCTGGGCAGGCGTCGGCCCGTACGGATCGATACCGGGGAGTGGCGCATGGCGGACACCGACGACAGCGGTGGCGTCGAGGAGATCGAGCAGGCCGAGGAGCTCGTGGCCCGTGTCGCGGCGATCGATATCGCCAAGGCGTCGGGCATGGTCTGTGTG
Source organism: Streptomyces luteireticuli (assembly GCF_041519305.1). Taxonomy (NCBI): domain Bacteria; kingdom Bacillati; phylum Actinomycetota; class Actinomycetes; order Kitasatosporales; family Streptomycetaceae; genus Streptomyces; species Streptomyces luteireticuli. Next base: position 5,884,883 of record NZ_CP167927.1, on the reverse strand, counting down.
CGGGTGCCGCATGAGGACAAGCCCGGCAAGCGCGTGCAGCGGGTCTTCAACACCGTCGCGACCAGCGGCGCGATCCTGGACCTGGCCGACCACCTGATCTGCCAGGGCGTCACCCGGGTGGTGATGGAGGCGACGTCGACCTATTGGAAGCCGTACTTCTTCCTGCTGGAGTCGCGTGGTCTGGAGTGCTGGCTGGTCAACGCCCGTGACGTCAAGAACGTCCCGGGCCGGCCCAAGACCGACCGCCTGGACGCGGTCTGGCTGGCCAAGCTCACCGAACGCGGCATGCTCCGGCCCTCGTTCGTGCCCCCGAAGCCGGTCCGTGAACTGCGCGATCTGACCCGGGCCCGGGCGGTCATGACGCACGAGCGCACCCGCCACAAGCAGCGCACCGAGAAACTCCTCGAGGACGCCCAGATCAAGCTGTCCACCGTGATCGCCGACATCTTCGGCGTCTCCGGACGCGCGATGCTGGAGGCACTGATCGCGGGCGAGCGCAGCCCCAAGGCCCTGGCGGACCTGGCCCACGGCACGATCAAGGCCAGCCACAGCACCCTGGCCGAGGCCCTGACCGGCCGGTTCGAAGAGCACCACGCATTCATGTGCCGGATGCTGCTGGACACCGTCGACCACCTCACCGTGCAGATCGACAAGCTCACCGCCCGGATCACCCTGCGTCTGACCGAACTGTCCACCACCGAGGACGACGAAGGCCCCGGACAGGGCACCCTGATGCCGATCACCGACACCGAGCGCCTCGACGAGATCCCCGGCGTCGGCCCCGGCACCGCGCAGGTCATCCTCGCCGAGATCGGCCTGGACATGTCGGTCTTCCCCACCGCCGGCCATCTCGTGTCCTGGGCGAAACTCTCCCCACGCACCCTGCAGTCCGGAAACAGGAACACCTCCGGCCCCACCGGCAGGGGCAACCCCTGGCTCCGCGGCGCCCTCGGCGAAGCAGCGATCTCCGCCGCACGGACCGACACTTTCCTCGGCGCCCGCTACCGCAGGATCACCAAACACCGTGGCCACATGAAAGCCCTGGTCGCCGTCGCCCGCTCCATCCTGGTGTCCGTCTGGCACCTCATGAACGACCCGACCGCCCGTTACCGAGACCTCGGCGCCGACTTCCACACCCGCAACCTCGACCCGGGCCGCAAAAGCCGAGACCTCGTCCGCCAGCTCAAGGCCCTCGGCCACGACGTCACCCTCACCCCGGCAGCCGCCTGACAACACTCGACGCTCTCAGCACACGCCACCGGGGGCTACTTCGCCATGCCCACCTGACCGCTGAGTTTTCCGGTCAGCCCATGTGCGGGTAGCGGTAGTCGGTCGGCGGAACGAGCGTCTCCTTGATGGAGCGGGTCGAGGTCCAGCGCAGCAGGTTGGTCGCGGCACCGGCCTTGTCGTTCGTACCCGAGGCGCGGCCGCCGCCGAAGGGCTGCTGGCCGACGACGGCGCCGGTCGACTTGTCGTTGATGTAGAAGTTGCCCGCGGCGAAGCGGAGCTTCTCCATCGCGTCGGCGACCGCGGCCCGGTCCTGGCCGATGACTGAGCCGGTCAGGGCGTAGGCCGAGACGGACTCCATCTGCTCCAGCATGGCGTCGAAGTCCTCGTCCTCGTAGACGTGGACGGCGAGGATCGGGCCGAAGTACTCGGTCGTGAAGACCTCGTTGGCCGGGTCGGTGCACTCGATGACGGTCGGGCGGACGAAGTAGCCGACCGAGTCGTCGTAGGTGCCGCCCGCGACGATCGTGCAGGACGGGTCGGCCTTGGCACGGTCGATCGCGGCCTTGTTCTTGGCGAAGGCGCGCTCGTCGATGACGGCGCCGATGAAGTTCGACAGGTCGGTGACGTCACCCATGGTGATGCCGTCGACCTCGGCCGCGAACTCCTCCTTGAAGCCGTCCTCCCAGATGGAGCGCGGGACGTAGGCGCGGGAGGAGGCCGAGCACTTCTGGCCCTGGAACTCGAAGGAGCCGCGGGTCAGCGCGGTCTTCAGGATGGCGCGGTCGGCGCTCGGGTGGGCGACGACGAAGTCCTTGCCGCCGGTCTCGCCGACGAGGCGCGGGTAGGACTTGTAGTTCTCGATGTTGTTGCCGACCGTCTTCCAGAGGTACTGGAAGGTCTTGGTCGAGCCGGTGAAGTGGATGCCCGCCAGCTCGGGGTGGGCGAGGGCCACCTCGGAGACGGCGATGCCGTCGCCGGTCACCAGGTTGATGACGCCCTTGGGCAGGCCGGCCTCCTCCAGCAGGCGCATCAGCAGCACGGCGGAGTGGGTCTGCGTGGGGGACGGCTTCCAGACGACCACGTTGCCCATCAGGGCGGGCGCGGTCGGCAGGTTGCCGGCGATGGCCGTGAAGTTGAACGGCGTGATCGCGTAGACGAAGCCCTCCAGCGGGCGGTGGTCGCTGCGGTTCCACACGCCGGCGGAGTTGGCGACCGGCTGCTCGGCGAGGATCTGGCGCGCGAAGTGCACGTTGAAGCGCCAGAAGTCGACGAGCTCGCAGGGGGTGTCGATCTCCGCCTGCTGGGCGGTCTTCGACTGGCCGAGCATGGTGGAGGCGGCCAGCGTCTCGCGCCAGGGGCCGGAGAGCAGCTCGGCGGCGCGCAGGATGATCGCGGCGCGGTCGTCGAAGGACATCGCGCGCCAGGCCGGGGCGGCGGCCAGGGCGGCGTCGATGGCGTCCTGGGCGTCCTTCTGCGTGGCGTTGTTGAAGGTGCCGAGGACCGCGGCGTGGTTGTGCGGCTGCACGACGTCGAAGGACTCGCCGCCGCCCATCCGCTGCTCGCCGTTGATGGTCATCGGCAGGTCGATCGGGTTGCCCGCGAGCTCCTTGAGCTTGGCCTCGAGGCGGGCGCGCTCCGGCGAACCGGGGGCGTAGCTGTGGACCGGCTCGTTGACCGGCGCGGGGACCTGGGTGACGGCGTCCATGGCCATGTCTCCTTGGTGTCGGGGGGTCGGGGGTTCAGCCGCGCGTCAGCCGCGGGTGGCGAGCGAGCGCAGGAAGAAGGTCAGGTTCGCCGGGCGCTCCGCCAGCCGCCGCATGAAGTATCCGTACCAGTCGGTGCCGTACGGGATGTACACCCGCATGCGGTGACCCTCGGCGACGAGCCGCTGCTGCTCGGCCTCACGGATGCCGTACAGCATCTGGAACTCGTACTCGTCCAGTGTGCGCCCGTTGCGCCGGCCGAGTTCCTGGGCGATGGCGACCATGCGCGGGTCGTGCGACCCGATCATGGGGTAGCCCTTGCCCGCCATGAGGATCTTCATGCAGCGCACATACGCCAGGTCCACCTCGCGCTTGTCCTGGTAGGCGACGGAGGCGGGCTCCTTGTAGGCGCCCTTGACCAGGCGGACCCGGGACCCCTCGCCGGCCAGGGCGCGGCAGTCGTCCTCGGTGCGGAAGAGGTACGACTGGACCACCGCGCCGGTCTGCGGGAAGCGCCTGCGCAGCTCCGCGAGGATGGCGAGCGTGGAGTCGATGGTGGTGTGGTCCTCCATGTCCAGCGTCACGGTGGTGCCGGCCTCGGCGGCGGCCTCGACGACCGGGGTGACGTTGGCGAGGGCTATGTCGTGGCCGCCGGGCAGCGCCTGTCCGAAGGCGGACAGCTTCACGGACATCTCGGCGCGCACGCCCAGGCCCTCGGTCTTCAGCGCCTTGGCCAGCGCCAGGTAGGCGTCGCGGGTGCGCAGCGCCTCGGAGCGGTCGGTGATGTCCTCGCCGAGGTGGTCGAGGGTGATCTCCAGGCCCTGCTGGTCGAGGTTCCGCACCGCGGCCATGGATTCCTCCAGGACCTCACCGGCAATAAAACGGTCAACCACCGGACGGGTGACCAGAGCGGCCGACACGATACGGCGGATGGCGTCGCTGCGTGACGCGGCGAGCAGCACGGGACCCAGCACGGGGCACCTCCACGATGAACGGCCGGTTCCACGACGGGAGACGGCATACGTAATTCATCGTGAAACCTAGAGATCGCGTCGACGCGCAACCAGCGACAGCTGTCACGCATCCGTGGCCAGGATCTCAGACAGATGTATGACAATGGTGGCCACGGTGACGGGGACGTACGAAGTGGACGGGGGATGTCATGCGGGGCGAATACCAGCAGCTCGTGGACGAGATCTCGGCGGTCTTCGGTGTGCCCGCGACGCTGGAGGACCGGGATTTCGGCCTGATCGCGTTCGGGGCCCACGGGGGCGACGACGTGGAGCTGACGATGGACCCGGTGCGGACGCGGTCGATCCTGCAGCGTCGGTCGACGGCGGCGGTGCGGGCCTGGTTCGAGGCGTTCGGGATCGCGCGGGCGGTGGCGCCGCTGCGCATTCCGCCGGATCCGGCGGCGGGGGTGTTCAAGGGCCGCATCTGTCTGCCGGTGCGGCACCGGGGCGTGGTGCACGGCTACGTCTGGCTGCTGGACGACGAGCATCTGGCGGGCCTGGAGCTGGGGCCGGGGACGCCGGACCCCCGGGTGGCGCAGGCCATGGAGACGGCCGCCCGGATCGGCGCCCTGCTGGCCGCCGAGGCCCGCGCGGGGGCCGAACTGGGCGAGCTGCTGCGGGACCTGCTGACCGCCCGGCCGGGCGGCCGGGACGCGGCGCGGGCCGCGCTGCGGGAGGGCCTGGGGCAGGCCGCGGACGGGCCGCTGGCCCTGGTGGCGGTGGCGCCCTGGCGGACGGACGACGGGGACGGGGCCGGGGAGCAGCCGGGTTCGGCGTTCGCGGCGCGCTCGGGGGTGGCGGCGCTGTGCGCGGTCCCCGGCTGTCTGCCGGACGGCGGCGCCGCGCTGGCCGCGCTGGTGCGGCTGCGGGCGCTGACGGCACCGGCCCCGGCGCGGGCGGCCGCGGACCGGCTGCTGCACTCACCGCGGGCCGGCGGGCCGGCCGCGGCCGGGATGGGCACGCCGCGGCGGGGGCTGGCGGAGCTGACCGACGCCTGGGCGGAGGCGCTGTCCTCCGCGCGGGCGGCGGCGGCGGAGCGGCGGCTGGGCCCGCTGGCCGAGTGGTCGGGGCTGGGCCCGTACCGGGTGCTGACCGGGCTGCCGCAGGACCGGGCGGCGGACCCCGCGGTCCGGCCGCTGCTGGAGCGTCCGCACACCGAACTGGGGCGCACCGCCGAGGTGTACCTGGACTGCGCGGGCCAGGCCGGGCGCGCCGCCGCGGCCCTCGGCATCCACCGGCAGACCCTCTACTACCGGCTGTCCCGGGTGGAGCAGCTGACGGGGCTCGACCTGGACAACGGCGAGGACCGGTTGCTGCTGCACATGACGCTCAAGGCGTCCCGGCTGGGATGACGGTACGCCGGTGCAACTCCCGTGCAACTCCGGCGAATTCGCCGACTTCTTCGGAAGATATGAATTCACGCTTGAGCCTGTCCTGGCCGGGCGCGCCTGGCTAGCCTGCCCCTATGGGCCGTGTCTTCGTCAATGTCCGCGATCCCGAATTCGGTGCCGTTCCGGGTGAGGCCGGACGGGCCACCTGTTCCGACGCGTTCCAGCGGGCGGTGGACGCGTTGGACGAGAATCTCGGCGGGGTCGTGTTCGTCCCGGCCGATCCACTGCCGTACGAATTCCTCCGCTCGGTGATCGTCGACCGCGACAAGGTGCGCATTCACGGCGAGAACCGGCTGACGAGCCGGCTGAAAAGCGTGGGGGCCACGGCACCCCTGACCTTCGGTGTGAAGCGCGTCGTCGGCAACCGGCCGTTGGGCGACGGCCACTGGGCCGATCTGAGCGGCATGCTCGACGGCTCGGTCACCGACCAGCGGTGGGGGTGCCGTTCCCGCGTCCCCTCCCCGGTGGCGGGGCAGCCTCCGACCGAGGCCACGGTGACCTTTCCCTGCTCGCCGTTCCAGTTCGGGCCGGCCACCGGCAATTACTGGTCGGATGTCCGGCAGTTGACGCTGGACTTCATCGTGCGGAACGACGCGATGCCCTGGGCCGGTCAGCCCTTGTTCGGCCTGTCCGACGCGTTCTTCGAGCCCTCGCCCTTCTACGCCTTCGTCAGCGCGGCGGCCAGTCCGCCCTCGGTCGTCTTCCGGTTCCGGACGGACGACGGCCTGCTGCGCGAGCTCCGGATTCCCTTCGACCCCACGCGGGCCGTACTGCGCTGTTCCTTCCAACTCGACCTGGCGGCCCGCACGGTGACGGCCTGGATCAACCTCCATGAGGAGACGAAGCGCGAGCAGGTGACGCCCGATCTCGCCCTGATCAACGACGGGTGGACCGACGCGAGCCGTACGCTCCGGTTCGTCCCCAACTGGTACGCGCCGTTCAGGCTCGCCGCGGTGGGTCCGAACGAGAACGACTGGGGCGGCGGCGGGCAGCTCCCCGGCAGTGGCGGCCCGGTCGACCTCACCTTCGGCGCGCTCCGTTTCTCCGACATCCTCCGCTACCGGGTCCTGGAGAAAGGGGACCCGCAGCAGGACGCGAACGGAGCGGTCGACGACCGGCGGTGGCTCACCGTCGAGGACCATGTCTTCGGTGCCCTGACGATGCGGGATCCCGTGCACAAGAGCGCCGCCGGCGTGCCCGATCTCCAGATCCTCTGGGAGGCGCGGCAGGTCTCGGGGAGCGCCGTCTTCAACGCCTCCGGGCACGGCTTCTTCATCCCGGCCGTCGGCAATCAGTACATGCTGCGCAACGGCTGCGAGAAGCTGAACATCAAGGGATTCTCCCTGGCTCCCTTCCCGATGAACTACGGCCAGGCGATCGGACTGGGGCTCGTCTACGGATTCACCCTGGACGACATGCTGGTCGAATTCGGTGCGCAGGGGCTGAGTTCGTTCCACCTGGGCACGACCTATCCGGTGGAGCTGCGTTCCTGCCAGTTCGACCACCAGACCGACTGCTCGATCTACGCCTTCTTCCAGAACGGTCGTGGCGACAATGTGGGGCTCAATTACTACGGGCGTTCCGCGCTGAAGGCCCTGCGGGCCGATCTCGCCTACCGGAATGTCACCTGCACCGACTCGGACGTCTGTGAGTCCGTGGTCAAACTGTTCCAGTCCCCGGCCCGGCTCGACAACTGGTTGATCGATTTCGAGCGCTTCACGCAATCCCTGCCGCGCGACAGCTATGTCTGGGCCAGCATCGCCGACGACATCGGCGGGCCGACCCAGCTGGTCGTGCGCGATTGCCTCGGGGGCATGTCCGGGGACGAGCACACGGTGGCGGTCCGGCTGGTCAGCAACGAACGCGGGGCGGGCCTGCCCGACTCGGCCCGCGCGGCGGGCGGCTGGTGCGGGATCGAGAGGTCGTTCAACAGCCATGCCGATCTCCGTATGCGCTCCCTGGTCGCGGTCGACGGCCCGTTGTGGCAAGGACTTTTCGAGGGCGTCCCGCCGAGGACGATGCCTCTCGTCGCCAACACCGCGGCCCCCGGCGCCTCCGCCAGGATCGGCACGCGGTCGGTGCCGCCCCCGGTCTCGGTACCGCTCCCGTCCGCCTCCGACGACCTGGTGCGGGCCCTGCCGGGCCTGATCGGCTACTACCGCGCGGAGGACGCCGTCATCGTGCCCGGCCCCGTCGTGACACGCCTCGTCGACCGCAGCGACGCCCACAACGACGGTGACGCCGTGGGCAATCCGGCCTTCTACGACAACACGGCCGCCAACGGCCGCCCGGCACTGCGCTTCGTCGGCGGCCACTACGCCTTCCCCGCCCTGCGCGGCACGACGGGCGCCGCGACGCTCTTCTTCGTCGCCCAGCGCTTCCCCCTCTTCGACTCGGCCCCCGGGGTGCGCGGATCCCTGCGCACGCCCGGGCCCGCCTGGCAGCTGGACTTCCAGCTGACATCGCGCTGCGCCGAGTCGGACACCGACTGGGCGGTGTACGCGGTCCGGTGCACCGCCGGTCCGGAGCGCAGGCTCCAGACCTACGCCAACGGGTATCCGTACGAGCTCCGCCGGGACGACCGGGTACGCACCGTCGTCTGGTCCGGGCCGACGCTGGGCCAGGGCGTCCCGGCGCTGACGCCCCCATGGCTGCTGGCCACCGCGGTGATCTGCGACGCGGCCCTCGACGACCGGCAAGTGACGGACGTCTGCCGGTACTTGCTGTACCGGTACCGCATCCCGGTGTGACCGGCGGCGATGTGGCGAACACAACCATTCATCGTGCAACCATTCGATTCCTGTGTGAGTCATGGGGTTCGAGTTCACCAATGGTGACTCGATACGACCCAGCACAGGGGGGAACCACCCATGACTCACCACCCCATATCCCGCCGCGCCCTGACGGCCGCCCTCGCGGCCGCGGCGCTCGCCGCGCCGCTCGCCATGGCTGAGCCGGCCGCGGCCGCGGGCCCCAAGGTGGTCTGCACGTCCGCGAAGAAGGGCCTCGCCGACAAGCTGACCAAGGACGTCACGGCCGCGCTGCGCGGCCGGGCGGGGCAGACCGGCATCGCCTTCAGCGACCCGGCCACGAAGACGACCTGCACCTACGACGCGGACCGGCAGTTCGACTCCGCGAGCGTCTTCAAGCCGATCGTCCTCGGCACCCTCCTGTGGGACGCGGAGCAGCACAAGCGCTCGCTGACGGCCCGGGAGAAGACCCTCGCCAAGAAGATGATCACGGAGTCGGACAACGACTCCACCACGGCGCTGCGCAACCAGCTCACCACCGCGCGGATCACCACGTTCGTGAAGACCGCGGGGATGACGCGGACCGTCCCCAACCAGACCTGGGGCACCACCCAGATCACGGCCCGCGACGAGCAGAAGCTGCTCGCCCTGTTCACCAACCGGAACAAGCTGCTGAACGACAAGTCCCGGGCCTACGCCCTCGACCTGATGAACAAGGTCATCGCCTCGCAGCGCTGGGGCACCCCGGCCGGTGCCCCCCAGGGCACCAAGGTGTACGTCAAGAACGGCTGGCTGCAGCGCAGCAAGGACGGCCTGTGGCGGGTGCACAGCATCGGCGCCTTCACCACCGGCGGCCGCACCTACACGATGTCGGTCCTCACCGACGGCAACCGCACCTGGCAGGGCGGCATCGACACCATCCAGGCCGTGGCCCGGGCGATCCACAGGGACGTCAACCCGGCGGTGCGGCACGGCAAGTTGATCCTCCCGCCGGCCCACCCGCAGGAGGTCATGCCGCCGCAGGCGTGACGGCGGCATGAGGGCGGGTGCCGTCCGGCACCCGCCCTCTTCTTTACCGGCTACTCCTCCGCGAACGCGATCGCCTGCACCGGACAGGCCCGTACCGCCTCCTTGACCATCGGATCCCCCCGGCCGTCCTCACTGCCCGGGCGGACGAGGCCGAAGCCGTCGTCGTCCGAGTCGAACACGGCCGGTGCGGTGAGGGCGCACTGACCCGAGCCGATGCACAGATCCGAATCGATGCTGACACGCATGGTCGTACTCCGTTTCGCGGTCACCAGGTGACCGGGAGGGCGAACAGTCCTTGGACGGTGCCGCCGGGCTTGGCGCGCACCTCATCCGGGGCAACGGCCAGCCGCAGCGTGGGGATACGGGCAAACAGGGACGAGAAGGCGATTTCCAGCTCGGCGCGGGCCAGGTTCTGGCCCAGACACTGGTGGACGCCGTAGCCGAAGGCCACATGGTGCCGTGCGGAGCGGCGGATGTCGAGGGCGTCGGGGTCCGCGTAGACGGCCGGGTCGCGGTTGATCGACGGGGTGGCGAACACCACGCCCTCCCCCGCCCGGATCGTCACCCCGGCCACCTCCACGTCCCCGGTGGCCACGCGCATCATCCCGTCGGCGATGGACAGATGGCGCAGCAGCTCCTCGACCGCGCCGGGCATCAGCTCCGGGTCGGCGCGCAGCGCGGCCAGTTGGTCCGGCCGCTGGAGCAGGGCGTACGTCCCCAGCGAGATCATGTTGGCCGTGGTCTCGTGACCGGCGACGAGCAGCAGCAGCGCCATCATCACCAGTTCCTCGCGGTCGACCCGGCCGTCGGCGAGCTGGTCGTTGACCAGACCGTCGAGGAGCCCGTCGCCCGGGATCCCGCGCTTGGCGTCGAGCAGCCCGCGCAGATACGCCCGGAGCTCCTCGCGGGCGGCGTTCGTCTCGTCCGCGGTCCCGGCCAGGAGCAGCGTCCGCGAGCACCGCTCGAACAACTCGTGGTCGGCGTAGGGCACTCCGAGCAGGGCGCTGATGACCGTCGACGGCAGCGGCAGGGCGTACGCGGCGACGAGGTCGGCCTCCGGCCCGGCGGCAAGCATGCGGTCGAGGAGTGTGTCCACGGTCCGCTGGATGTCGTCGCGCAGGGCGGCGATCTTTTTGAGCCCGAAGCCCGGGATGAGCATCCTGCGCTGCTCGTTGTGCCGGGGGTCGTCCGTGCCGAGCAGCGGCAGCTGGATCGTGCGCTGGTCCCGGTTGCGCGGCATCAGGACGGGGAAGTCCGCGCGCTGCCGGTCGGCCGAGATCCGGGGGTCGGTGAGCAGGGCGCGGGCCTCGGCGTGGCCGGTGACGAACCAGACCTCGCGGCCGTCGAAGAGCCGCATCCGGTTCAGCGGGGCGTCCTCGCCCGGGGCGGGGTAGGCGGGGGGCGGGTCGTAGGGGCAGGTGCGTTCCTGCGGCCAGGCGAGGGAGGTGGGGGTGGACGGGGCGTCGTGCGCGGTTTCGGTCATGGCGACCTCCGGCAAGCGGACTAGTATCCTCGGGCAACCATTATTCCGGATGGTGGCGTTCCCGTCCATGCGGTGGCCGGCCTGCCGGATCGCCTGCTGCTCGACCGCATCGAGGATCTGATATTCGCCGACCCGGCGGCCACGCGGCTGGCCACGAGCGCTTCACGCCCGCCGGTCAGCCACTTCGCCCACCAGCTGTCCACCGCCTTGAGCGAGACCTGGAACACCGCCGGGAAATCCGCGCGAGTCCAGTCTGCCGCCAACGCGGCCACCGCCCGCAACGAAGAACCTCCAGCGTCTACGGCGGCAACCGCCGTGCATCCCCCGCCAGTTCACTCTCGAAGGAATCGACGCCCCAGAGCACCTACCGTTTCGGATCAATACGACAACATGCTGCCGTTCTGCCCGCCTGCCCCATGACACGCTGCTGCCCCACTCCGCCTGGAGCGGGGCAGCAGCCTCACCTCGCCACGCAGCCGCCACGACTTACCCGCCCACGGAACGCCCCGCCACCACTTCCGGTAGATCGCGCACATACTGACGGATCCCGGGGACGGGGGAAGACATGCGCGTGTAGTGGTTCGCGGCGCTCTCAGCCCCGCTGGCGCCAAAGGCCCCGGAGAGAACACCGAGGACTTGGTAAGTGCCACCGTGCGAGTGCATCAGCGGACCGCCGTCATCGCCAGTACACGTCGGCCTGCCCTCTACACCTCTCAGGGAGAAGTGATGTCGGCGACCATGGCATTCGACGGGATCCGCACAATGTCAGACGCTTTCGCCTCTACGGTGCAATGCGGCTGGCCACTCCCGCACAGCACGGTGCCCATCTGAGGCACCATGGCGTCGAAGACTACAGTGACGTCCGGAGCGTCGCAGACAGGGCCGACCCCGCCGCGTTCCATGTTCAGCCTCTGCAAGGCCACCTCGTCGGCAGATTTCAGGGCAGAGCGCGACACTCCCAGGACAGACGCGAGCCGACCGTAGCGGATGCGAGCCGGGCCCGGAACGACCGCCAATACAAGGCGGTCGAGACCGACGGTGAACGCCACCGTCTTCAGCGAGTTCTGGATGTTCTCCTCTGTGAAGCCGGTGCGGGTCCGGATGTCCGCGCCGGTGCGGATCTCCACGTGCTGGTGCACGTTGTAGGCCACCCCAGCGGCGGCGAGGATCGCGGCAGCGGGTGGGGGCGAAGTCGGTGCGTTCTCCATGCTTCTCCAATCGCAACTGGTCAAGGTTCAAGCCTGGTTGTAGCAGTCATGCAGCCACGCCTTCTGCGTATGGCCGAGTGAGTCAGGAGCAGCGCGGCCAAGAAGGGGAGTGTCGCTTGCCTGATCACCTGGTGAGGGCGGGGCCGTCGTCAGTTCCTGCTCTGCCATGATCGTCCTCACCTGCTGATGCCCCGGAGAGGGGCGGCTCTGGTGTCTGAGTCCGGTTGCCTCGCATGCCCGACGCGATGGCGGCCGCAGCGGCCAGGGCGACCCCGCCGAACACGAGCCAAGCCGTACCTCGCAGGCCCTGCCACAGCGCGACTCCGATCACGGGGCCGATTGCGGTCCCTACACCGAACATGGCTTGTGATGCGCCGAGGTACCTGCCGACGAGCTCGGTGGAGCCCGCCTGCGCGGGGTACGCGACCATCGTTGGAGAGCCGACGACTTCGCCGAGTGACCAGACCACCGTGGCCAGGGCGAAGCCCACGACCCCCAGCCGAAGGGAATAGGCGGACAGCCCAGCGGCGACCAGAACCACGCCGCACGCCGCGCCCAACCGCCGTGGCCAGTGCTGCACTTTTCTGGTGACAGCGAGCTCGCACGTGATCACCATGAATCCGTTGATCGCGACCATGACTCCGTACACCATGGTGGGCCAGCCGGCATCTTGGACGGCCAACGGCAGGACGGAGACGTACTGGATGTAGACCGCAGAGTAGGCCAGCATGCCTACGAGGAAGCCCAGGTACCGGATGTCGCGCAGCACGGTCAGGTATCCACCATGTGCACCCGGGGCGTGGGAAGTTCGAGCTGCGCGCGGCGGGTCGGCGGGTAGGGACTGCTGGCAGATGACGGCACACATCAGCGCGGCAATAGCCTCACCCCAGAACAACACCTGGTAGGACATCGCTGCCAGTAGGGATCCGAGCAGCGGTGCGGCCGTTGTTCCCAGGTTTTGCGCCATGCGGTACAGGGCGAAAGCCATCACATGCCGCTGCTCCGGCACCCCTGCGCTCACCAGTTGAGCGGACACAGGCCGGTAGATCTGGCTGGTGGCACCGAGCGCGGTCACGATGATGAGCAGGACGGGGAACGATGTCACCGCCGGAACGCCAGCGGTGAGCAGGGCTGTTGATGCCATTGACCCGGTGATCGCCCGGCGGGCTCCGATGCGGTCCACCAGCCAGCTGCCTAGCAGGATGCCGGCGATCGCGCCGACGCCGTTTGCGCCGAGCGCGATGCCGGCCTGCCCGGCGTCGTACCCGTCGTGTACCAGGTACAGCACCAGGAATGCCTGGAGAAAGCCGCCGAGCCGGTTCACGAACACCCCGGCGATCACGGCCTTGACCGTCCGTGGCGCCGCTCGCCAGGTAGCTGCCGCGCCGACCGCTGCGATCTGGTCCGCAGCCATAGGTTGCCTGCCCACGGCTCAACTGCCCGCTACGAGACTCACGGCACGCTCGGCTGCGTCCAGCGCCTCGGCGCACTCCTCGGAGGTGTCGCCAGTGATTGGAGCTACAGGAATCGGCTTCGGAGACACCGGTCGCGTCCACGGCGGTTGGACCCGAGCCGGTCCCGGCAGCCGGTCCGGCCAGGGCCCCGGCCAACCTACCGGCCCGCCCCCATGGGATGATCGGCCGCGCCGATCAGCTGGCTCTCATACAGCGGGCGTTGACCGCGGATGCTGAGGGACACCTGCCGATCGCCGTCCTCAGCGGGCCGGGAGGCTATGGCAAGACCACCCTGGCCACCGAGGCCGCCCATCGCATGAGGGCTGACTATCCAGATGGCCAGCTGTACGCCCATCTGTCCGGCTCGCAGCTGCCACCCGCGAGCGCGGGGGACGTCCTCGCTCGATTCCTCACGTTCATCGGCATTTCCGAGATGCCGGCGACGGTTGACGCCAAGGCCGAGGTGTTCCGGGCGGCCGTTGCCGGCAAGAGGCTGCTCATCGTGCTCGACGACGCCGCCACCACGGCACAGGTGGTGCCGTTGCTTCCTGGAGAGCCCGGCTGCGCGGTGATCGTGACGAGCCGCAACCCGATGCCCGGCCTCGGCGGTGGGCACATCATGCTCGGCCCGCTGGACCAGGACGAGGCCGGCGAGTTGATCAGAAATCGGGTCGGCGTCGACCGCAACGGCACACCCGGCGTGCTCAAACGGCTGATCAAGCTGTGCGGGGGCATGCCCTTGGCCCTGGACCTGGCTTGCGCCAGACTCGCCACCCACCGCCACTGGGATTTGCCCTACCTTGTAGGTCGGCTTGCGGACATCGACCAGCGGCTTTCGGTGCTCAGCGTTGACGGCCGCGACGTCCGCACCTGCTTCGAACTTGGCTATCAACTCCTCTCCCCGGGTGGCCGGGCCCTCATGCGGGCGATCGGCAATCTCGGCGTCGGAGAGACCAGCGCTTGGACCGCGGCTGCCCTTGCGGACAGCACTGTCGGCGAGGTCACCCCTCTGCTGGACGAACTTGCCGCAGCCCATCTGCTGACCGTCACGGGGACTTGAGGCGCCGCGAGTTCTCCGGACAAGCGTCTGACGGTCTCTTACGCGACGGATCGCAACTTCTGGTATTCGGCATGGACTTCACGGGGAGGCCGGTATCCCACTGCCGAGTGAAGGCGTTTGTGATTGTACCAGAATTCGATGTACCGGGTGATGTCCTGTCGGGCAGCTTCACGGGTCAGGTAAGTTACGCGTGATGCTCGCTCGTTTTTCAGTGTGCCGAAGAACGATTCGGCGATAGCATTATCGAAGCAGATTCCGGTGCGGCCGGCTGATTGCCGCAGTCCGAGCCCTGAGAGGACGCCCGCGTACTCGGCTGACATGTAGTTGCTGCCGCGATCCGAGTGGAATATGGCTCCCGCGGCCAGCTTCCGGTTGCGGGCGGCGTTGCGTATGGCCCGGGATATCAGAGGTGTCTGGTAGTGGTCGTCCATTGCGTATCCGATGACTTCCTTGGTGCAGCAGTCGATGACCGTCGCCAGATAGAGCCATCCTTCACCGGTTTTGATGTAAGTGATATCGCCGACGAGCTTTTCGCCGGGGGCATCGGCGGTGAAGTCGCGGCCGACGAGGTCGGGCAACGCGCCGGCCGCGGGCCGGGTCAGGCCGAACCTCTTCGGCTTCGGCTGGCAGGTCACCAGGCCCAGGACCCGCATCAGCTGGCGGACCAGCTCCAGGCCGGCGGCCACGCCCCAGCGGGCCAGCTGGGCATGCACGCGCCGGTACCCGTATGTGCTGTCCGACATCTCGAATACCTTCCGGATGAGCGTCTTCAGTTCCTCGCGGCGTTTCGCCGTCGCGGAATCGGAGCGCGAGCGCCAGTCGTAGTAGCCAGATTTGGACACGCCGAGCCGCTGGCACATGAACTCGACTGTGTAGGCGTACTCCTCGGTGTCGAGTCGCATCGTTTCGATGAACTCGAACTTGCTGGCTACCGGGGATCCCTCGCGAAGTACGCTGCGGCTTTTTTCAGGAACGCGTTCTCCATCTCAAGCTCACGGACGCGCCGTTCCGCTTCCTTCAGACGGGCCCGTTCGTCAAGCGCCAATGGTGCATCGGCCGTCGGCTCGTTGCGCCGCTTATGCTTCTTCACCCAGCCGCGGAGCGTCTCCGGGTTGATTCCGAGTTCACGCCCTACCTCGGTGACGGTCTTGCTCGACTGCAACGCGATCTGGACGGCTTCTTCCCGGAACTCCGGGGTGTACTTGCTGGGTGGCGCCACTTCTTCTTCCTCGTTTCCTGTTCAGGACAACCCTATTGGATGCCTGTCCGGAAACTTCGGGGCTCCTCAACTTCCCCTACGTCCACTGCCGACTCCATGACCTGGTCTTGGCCTATGCGCGTGAGCGGGCGATGGCCGATGGCGATCCAGCCGAGCTCCGCGTCGAGCTGAACCGTGCCTTCGGCGCCCAGCTGGCCCTGACCGACGCTGCCTACACCGCGATGCACGGGCCCCAAGAGCGCGCCTTGACCGGCGGCACTGCCCGGTGGACGCCGATGGACGCACCGCCGCAGATCACGGGCTCGGCCACCGAGTGGTTCGTGGCACGCTTGCCGCGCATCTCCCAGATGGTGCAACGGGCGGCTGAGGCGGGCCTGTATGAAGCCTGTTGGGAACTCGCGGTCGCACCGCAGACAGCTCTGGAAGCCGGTGGCTACTTCGACCTGTGGCACACCACACACGCGCACGCGCTGGCCGCAGTGGGCATCAGCTACGGCGAGGCCGCTCTGCTGCACTCGCTCGGCTATCGCGCGCTGGTCCTCCGCGACTACCGCGAAGCCGAAACCCACCTGTGCCGGTCGGCGGAAATCTTCAGCCGCCTCGGCGATACCGAAGGCCAGGCGGCCGTCATGGCCTTGATCAGCGATGCGTGCCGAATACAGGGTGACCCGACGGCCGCCAAGGCGGCCTGTGAACGCGGCTTCGCCCTGCGGCCGGCCAACAGGCGCACCTGCGCCAACCTATGGCTGAATCTCGGCCGGGCACAGACACACCTTGATGAGCTCACATCGGCCAAGGAGTCACTGCGCCGCGCGCTCATGCTCTACGAGCAGAGCGATGACCGGCGGGGACAGGCCGAAGCCCACTGCGACCTAGCACGGATCTTCGTCCGCGAAGCCGACCTTGTTGCCGCCACCTCCGCCTTTGGCTCGGCGTTTCAGCAGGCCCAAGCCGTTGGCGACACTCTCGGCATGGCATACATCCTGACGGATCTGGGCGAAGCCCACGCCCGCCTCGGTACTGCCGAGAACGCGCACCCGCTGCTGATCAAGGCCGCGGAACTCGCCCAGCAGGCCAACAACGCATACGTCCAGAGCCGCGCCCGGCAGGCCCTCGCCGAGCTCGTCCCGCGCGAGCGCCCCGACACCGCTCACGCGGCGCTCGCCCCCGTCCCGACAGCGAACATGGAGAGCGGTTGTGATCCATTTCCCGGGAGCGGCGGCTAGGCGGTGAAAGGTTCCGCCTTCAGTTCCGATATGAACCGACTCCATGCCCCCTCTGTGACACACAGGAAGGGGCGTCGCGGCTCTTTGCTATCACGTATCGCTATGTCTACGTTTGGTATGAATGCACTCATTTCAACGCAATTACTGTTGCTTGCGCTATAGCTGGACTTAAACCATCCAGTGCCCACATTGGGAGGTGTATGGATATGCTTGCTCACTTTTCCTGTTCCTTCAATCGAGCGATGAGGGAAAGTGATCTCTCGAATGGAAGTGCTGCGGCCGTAAGCCGCTCGAACGCTTCCGCGTAGCGTGCCACGTTCGCGGGTTCCTCCACGTAGAGGCTGCTTTCCAGATTCTCCAACAGGACCACCTCCATGCCAGGCTGCTCGAACCCGAGGGCCGTGAACCCGCCAGTTCCGCCCGGATGTAGCTCCGCATCCAGGGGGAGAACCTGGATGGTTACATGCGGGTACGCGGCAACATCCAGCAAGCGCTGGAGTTGATCCCGCATGACTCCCGTTCCCGGAACACTTGCCAGCAATGCCGCTTCGTGGATGATCGCTCGAAGCCGCAATGGGTCCGGCTTCGTCAGTACGGCCTGCCGCGCCACTCGCACCTCAACAAGCGCGTCTACGTCTTCGACTGAGGCTGTCATGCTGTGTGCGGTGATCACCGCACGTGCATATGCGGAGGTTTGAAAGAGGCCAGGAATCACCAGCGGCTCGTAGGTGCGCACCGATGAGGCGTCCGACTCCATGCTGATCAGATCTGAGTACGCGGGAGACAGGTCGTACGTCTGCCACCATCCTCGCCGACCTCCGTCCCGCGCCATCTTGAGTAAGAGGTCACGAGCGCCGTCATCGGTGAGCCCGTAGACATCGAGGAGCCGCTCCACGTCGCCAGGCTTGGCGCCCCGCGTTGCGCTCTCGATCCTTGACACTTTTGAGGTGCTGATCCCTGACCGGGCCTCAACCTCGTCCAGGGTCAAGCCGGACTCTTCGCGCAAGCGCCGCAATTCAGCGCCAAGTCGCCGACGCCGCACGGTTGGTACTGCCATCCCGCGCCACCTCCCGTCGCTACCGCTGTTCAGACCGTGCTGCCCGAGCATGCTCGCACAGACGGATCACTCGTTGGGTTGGCAAAATTGCCAGTTTCGGCGTCTCGCTTGCCAACCAGTTGTCGCGTAGGTCACTCTGCTCGTGGTTCAACTACGCCTTACCCACGGCTCGTTGCTGAACGTCCCTCCGTTGCGACACCCGCTGGCAGGGCGCAGGAACGCAGCAGACCCCCGCGGCCGTGCGACCGGTCCGGGGGCGTGGCCAACGCTGGATAGGAGCGCCGACATGCTCAACTCTATCTCCCGAGGACTCCGGTGGCTCAGGGACGCCCTCTTCCTCGACATCGGCCCGGAGATTCCCGTAAGCCCCCCAGCCATGCCGACCCCGCCCGCCACCCCCACGCCCCAGGCATGGCCCCAGGAGCGCCAACTCCTCTGCGGATGCGTGCAGGTCTGCCGGTTCCGCCCCAGCGTCCCCGCCGTGAACGAGCCCCAGGGCCTCAACATCGTCCGCCAGCCCCAGGCCGGAGAGGCGGACCGATGACCAACCTCCCCGTGATCGGCTCGTACGTCGCAGACCTCGAACGGAACAAGATCGGCGAAGTCATGGCCCGCCAGCGCGGATGCCTCCAACTCCGCCGCATCAGAGGCGGGTTGGAATGGGACGCCAAGCCCACCGAGGTCCGCCGGGCGACCATGGAAGAGGTCCTGAACGACAAGGTAGAAGCCACGAACGCCGAAGAAGGGGAGGGAAAATGAGCGCACACACCGTGATCCGGTTCGCCGACTGGACCATCACCCCTGAAACGGCCCCAGAAGCCCCCGGCATCATCCATGAGCTGGAGTGCACCACCTGCGGCGCCATCTCCGGAGCCAACGAGGATTTCGAAGAAGTGCGAGACTGGGCTTTCCGGCACGTCGGACGCAACCCCTCCCACACCGGCTACCGCGAGATCATCCATCGGTTCTGGCGAGCCGTCCTGATGGAGTGAGGAACGCCCCGTAGACACCTGCCTCGGCCGCTCCCTCGTCAGGTGAGGACGGTTAGCGGCCAAGGCAGGCATCCGGCTCCCGCCAGGGCTCAGGCGGGGGCTTCTTCGCGTTCCGCAGTCGTCATCGACGGTAGTGGGGCGAGTGCGACACAGGTCAGGACTGGGATCCTGTCTCTATTCCCCCGTTCCTTCGGGGGCTCCGCCTCCTCGCCCCCTGCACCCCCGCTTCCGGGGCTCCGTCCCTGGCCCCCGGCATCGCGGCTCCGCCGCTCGTCCTCAAACTCCCCGGAGGGGGGCAACCCCCAGACGGGCTGAAGTGCACGCCCGGGCCGGATCGCACGCTCAGGCCGAATTTGCAGGAGCGGGCGCGCCGTTTCGGCCCGGTGCGCCATCCAGCCCGTCCGGCGTTTGAGGACTCCGCCCGAAGGGCGGACGGGGTCCGGGGTCTCCCCGGAAGAAACGGTGAAAGGGCGGGACCGGGGCACACCCAACCCGCCCCGCAGAGCGCGGCAGCGCGCACGCAGGGTCCCGCAGGGGCGCAGCCCCTGCGGAAACGGCGAAAGGGCGGGGCGGGGAAAACTACCCCTCCCCCCGCCGCCGCCCCACCATCCGCCCCACAATCCGCTCCAACTCCACCAACTCCCCCTCCGGCAACGCCAACAACGCCGCCGGCGGAGTCCCCAGAATCGCCTCCGCCCGCTCCGCCGCACACCGCCCCTCCTCCGTCACCGACACGATCTTCGACCGCCGGTCCGCCGGGTTCTCGGACCGTACGACGAGCCCCCGCCGCGCCAGATCGTCGACGACGAGCGTCGTGTACGGACGGTCGGTCGCCAGCGACTCCGCCAACTCCCGCAGCGTCAAAGCCCCCTTCGCGATCCGCCGCAGCGCCTTCACCCGGAAGAAGCTCATGCCGAGCGCCTCGACGACCTCCTTGCGCCGCTCGTTGCCGCCGAGGACGACCTCGCGCAGACCGCCCCACGCCCGGCGCGCCGTCTCGTCCTTCGTACTCATGTCGTCGTCACCGGAACCCTGGCCTGATCACAGCCGTCGCAGTCGAGGCGGGCCGCCGCCCGTTCGGCGGTCCGTGCGGCCCAGCGGCCGGTGGTGATCGTACCGAGGGCGAGGACGGCCGCTCCGCAGCCGGTGATGATCCACCAGCCCGCGGCCCCGACGTGCGCGCCCACGACCGCGACCCCGAGCGACGTACCGACCTGCCGGCTGGTGGAGGCCAGTGCCGCCGCCACCCCGGCCCGGGAGCGCGGCAGACCGGACACCGCCGTATTGGTGATCGGCGCGTTGACCAGCCCGAACCCGGCCCCGAAGAGCACGAACGCGGTGAACAGCAGCGGGTCGGAGGACTCGGCGCGGAACACCGCGAACAGCACGCCGCTCGCCGTCAGCGCCACCCCGGCCAGGACGAGCGGTAGCCGGGGCCCCCGCGTCCCCACCAGCCGGCCCGACACCGGGGCGAGCACCAGGCACATGACGGCCATGGGCAGCAGGTGCACCCCCGCCGCCAGCGCGGAGAGCCCGCGCCGCTCCTGGAGCTGGAGCATGGTCAGGAAGAGGAACCCGGCCAGCGCCGCGAAGGTGCACACCGCCGTGAGCGTCGCCCCGGCCAGCGGAACGCTGCGGAACAGCCGTGGTTCCACGAGGGGTTCGTCCCGCCGGATCCCGACGGCGAGCAGCGCGACGAGAGCGGCCGCCGCGATCCCGAAGAACGCCGCCGCGCCCTCGATGATCCCGTAGGTCAGCGAGCCGAGGAACAGGATCATCAGCAGCTGTCCGGCCGGGTCGAAGCGGCGCGGCTTCGGGGCACGGGACTCGGGGACGTACCGCAGCGTCAGCGCCAACGCCCCCAGCCCCACGGGCACGTTGATCCAGAACACCGAGCGCCAGCCGACCGATCCCACCAGCGCACCGCCCACGATGGGCCCGGCCGCCATGCTGATGCCCACGACCCCGCCCCAGATCCCGATGGCCCGGGCGCGCTCCTTGGGATCGGTGAAGACGTTGGTGACGATCGACATCGCGACGGGGCTGAGCATCGAACCGCCGACGGCCTGCACCGCTCGGAAGGCGATCAGCCAGCCGAGCCCCGGCGCCAGGCTGCACAGCGTCGACCCGGCGGTGAACATCACCAGCCCGGTGAGGAACACCCGGCGGCGGCCGAACCGGTCGGCCATCGAGCCGGACAGCATCAACAGCGAGGCCAGCACGACGACATACGCGTCGAGCGTCCACTGCAGCCCGGAGACCGAGGCGTGGAGATCCGTCCGCAGCGACGGCAGGGCCACGTTGAGGATCGTGTTGTCGAGGCTGACCAGCAACAGGGCCGAGCAGCAGATGCCGAGGACGAGCCAACGGCGGTCGGGTGTCACGCCAACCTCCCGGGAGAGCAACAGTTGCAAAATCCCAATCATTGGAATCGTACAACTAAACGAGGGCACGAAAAAGCCCGGCACGACGGCCGGGCCTCTCCGCAGGTCGGGCGGGACTCAGTCGGCCAGGTTCACCGCGCGGGCCGATGCCGCGCCGATCTCCTCCGCGATCTCGGCCAGCACCGGCGCCGGGATCGACTCGTCCACGGTCAGCGCCACCAGCGCCGCACCGCCCTCGGCCGAGCGCGAGACCTGCATGCCCGCGATGTTGATCCCCGCCTCGCCGAGGATGCGGCCCAGCGCGCCGACGACACCGGGGCGGTCGACGTAGCGCAGGAAGGCCATGTGGTCGGCGAGGGCCAGGTCCACCCCGTTCTCACCGACGGCGACGATCTTCTGGAAGTGCTTGGGGCCGGCCAGGGTGCCCGAGATGGAGACCTCGTCGCCGCCCGAGAGGGTGCCGCGCACCGTGACGACGTTGCGGTGCTCCGAGGACTCCGAGCCCGTGGTGAGCCGCACCTCGACACCGCGCTCCTGGGCGAAGAGGGGGGCGTTCACATAGGAGACCGTCTCGTCCACGACGTCCTCGAACACGCCCTTGAGCGCGGAGAGTTCGAGCACCTTGACGTCGTGCTGGGTGAGCTCGCCGTACACCTCGACGTCGAGGCGGACCGCGACCTCGCCGGCCAGCGCGGTGAAGATCCGGCCCAGCTTCTCGGCCAGCGGCAGGGCCGGCTTGACGTCCTCCGCGATCACTCCGCCCTGGACGTTGACCGCGTCCGGCACCAGCTCGCCGGCGAGCGCGAGGCGCACGGACTTGGCGACGGCGATACCGGCCTTCTCCTGGGCCTCGCCGGTGGAGGCGCCCAGGTGCGGGGTGGCCACGACGTTGTCGAACTCGAAGAGGGGCGAGTCCGTGCAGGGCTCGGTCGCGTACACGTCCAGGCCGGCGCCGGCCACCCGGCCCTCCTTGAGGGCCGCGGCGAGCGCCTCCTCGTCCACGATGCCGCCGCGGGCGGCGTTGACGATGCGGACCGAGGGCTTCACCTTGTGCAGCGCCTCGTCGCCGATGAGACCGATCGTCTCGGGGGTCTTGGGCAGGTGGACGGTGATGAAGTCGGCCGTCTCCAGCAGCTCGTCGAGCGAGACGAGCTTGACGCCCATCTGCGCGGCGCGCGCGGGCTGGACGTACGGGTCGTAGGCGACGATCTTCATCCCGAACGCCGACATCCGCTGGGCGACCAGCACCCCGATGCGGCCCAGGCCCACCACGCCGAGCGTCTTCTCCGAGAGCTCCACGCCGGTGTACTTCGACCGCTTCCATTCGCCGTTCTTCAGCGCGGAGTTGGCCTGCGGGATGTTGCGGGCGGTGGCGATGAGCAGGCCGCAGGCGAGCTCGGCGGCGGTGACGATATTGGACGTCGGGGCGTTGACGACCATGACACCGGCCTTGGTGGCGGCGGCGACGTCCACGTTGTCGAGGCCGACACCGGCGCGGGCGACGACCCGCAGCCGCTTGGCGGCGGCGACCGCCTCCGCGTCGATCCGGGTGGCGGAGCGCACCAGGACGGCGTCCACATCGGTGACGGCGGACAGCAGCTCGGCACGGTCCGCGCCGTTGCAGTGCCGGATCTCGAAGTCCGGGCCCAGGGCGTCGACGGTGGCGGGCGAGAGCTCTTCGGCGATGAGTACGACGGGCTTGCGGGTCGAAGCAGTGCTCACGGGGTCTTCCTCACTGGTCCATGGGGGTACCTCCCGTGCCGTTAAGGCAACGGGGGACGACGGCCGTCCCGACGGCCGCAGGCGGTGAAGGGGCGCAGCCGCGTGGAGACGCACGACGCTGTGAGCCTGACGCGCTTTCGTTGTGCGGCAGTCTAGCCGCGGGCCCGCGGACGTCCTGCGCCGTTTCGTCAGGATCACCCCCACGGGCCGGGACACGATGGACAACGGGCGGCGGGGGACGCGCCGGTGCACGCCCCCCGCCGCCCGGAGCCGCCTCACTCGTTGTCGTCGACCCAGCTCATCAGCTTCCGCAGCCGCTTGCCGGTGGTCTCCAGCAGGTGGTCCTGGTCGGCCTTCTTGTACTCGTTGTACTTGGGCAGACCGGACTTGTACTCCTTCATCCAGTTCTCGGCGAAGGTGCCGTCCTGGATCTCGCCGAGGACCTTCTTCATCTCGGCCTTGGTCCCGTCGTTGACGATGCGCGGGCCGGTGACGTAGTCGCCCCACTCGGCGGTCTCGGAGACCGACCAGCGCATCTTCTCCAGGCCGCCCTCGTACATCAGGTCCACGATCAGCTTGAGCTCGTGGAGGCACTCGAAGTAGGCGATCTCCGGCTGGTAACCGGCCTCGACCAGGGTCTCGAAGCCGGCCTTGACCAGGGCGCTGGCACCGCCGCAGAGCACGGCCTGCTCGCCGAAGAGGTCGGTCTCGGTCTCCTCGGTGAAGGTCGTCTTGATGACGCCCGCGCGGGTGCCGCCGATGGCCTTGGCGTAGGAGAGGGCGAGCGCGAAGGCGTTGCCGGAGGCGTCCTGCTCGACGGCGGCGATGCACGGGACGCCGCGGCCCTCCTCGTACTGACGGCGGACCAGGTGGCCGGGGCCCTTCGGGGCGACCATGCAGACGTCCACGCCGGCCGGGGGCTTGATGAAGCCGAAGCGGATGTTGAAGCCGTGACCGAAGAACAGCGCGTCGCCGTCCTTGAGGTGCTCCTTGACGTCCTTCTCGTAGACCTCGGCCTGGATCGGGTCCGGGACGAGGATCATGATGACGTCGGCCTCGGCCGCGGCCTCGGCCGGGATGACGACGCGCAGCCCCTGCTCCTCGGCCTTCTGCTTCGACTTCGACCCCTCGTGCAGACCCACGCGGACGTCGACGCCGGAGTCACGCAACGACAGCGCGTGGGCGTGACCCTGGCTGCCGTAGCCGAGGACGGCGACCTTGCGGCGCTGGATGATGGACAGGTCGGCGTCGTTGTCGTAGAACAGCTCGGCAGCCACGTGAATTGTCTCCTCGTGTACGGGTTGTGTGTCCCACCGTATGACGGGTGGGACGGGGTTGGTCGTTGGGTCTCGGTATTCGGTCGGGTGCGGGACGGAGTCGGGAGGGGGCTTGCCCCTGGCCCGCCCTTTCACCGTTTCTTGCACGCTGCCGCGCGGGGCAACGCGGCTGCGCCGCGTTCGTCCTCAAGCTCCCCGGAGGGGGCAACCCCCAGACGGGCTGATTCAGCCTGTCCGGCGTTTGAGGACATCGCCCGAAGGGCGATGCGGGCCGAGGGGCGGAGCCCCGGAGGAAACGGTGAAAGGGCGGGGTGGGGGACCAAAAACCGCCCGGCTACGCCGACCGCTCCAGCGCCCGCAGGCTGCGGTCCGTGATCGAGCGCGCGCCGCGCCCGATCGCGATCGTCCCGGACTGCACCAGCTCCTTGATGCCGAACGGCTCCAGCATCTTCAGCATCGCGCCGAGCTTGTCCCCGCCCCCCGTCGCCTCGATGGTGATCGCCTCCGGGGAGACGTCCACCGTCTTCGCACGGAACAGCTTGACGATCTCGACGATCTGCGAGCGCGTCTCGTTGTCGGCGCGCACCTTCACCAGGACGAGCTCGCGCTGGACCGCCGTGTTGTCCTCCAACTCGACGATCTTCAGCACGTTGACGAGCTTGTTGAGCTGCTTGGTGACCTGCTCCAGCGGCAGCGACTCGACGTTGACGACGATCGTGATGCGCGAGATGTCGGGGTGCTCGGTGACGCCGACCGCCAACGAGTCGATGTTGAAGCCGCGGCGGGAGAACAGGGCGGCGATCCGGGCCAGGATGCCGGGGGTGTTCTCCACCAGGACGGAGAGCGTGTGCTTGGTCATGAACGGTTCTCCCGGTCAGTCGTCGACGACGTCGTCGAAGTCGGGGCGGACCCCGCGGGCGGCGAGGATCTCGTCGTTGGAGGTGCCGGCGGCCACCATCGGCCAGACCATGGCGTCCTGGTGGACGATGAAGTCCACCACCACCGGGCGGTCGTTGATGGCGTTCGCCTGCTCGATGACGGCGTCGAGCTCGGCCGGGTCCTCGCAGCGGAGCCCGACGCAGCCCATCGCCTCGGCCAGTTTGACGAAGTCGGGGACGCGGGTGCCGGAGCAGGGCTCCTTGCCGTTGGCCGTGGCGGAGCCACCATTGAACACAGCGGGGCCGGAGTGGAGCACGGTGTTGGAGTAGCGCTCGTTGTAGAAGAGCGTCTGCCACTGACGGACCATGCCCAGCGCGCCGTTGTTGATGACGGCGACCTTGACGGGGATGTTGTTGAGCGCGCAGGTGACCAGCTCCTGGTTGGTCATCTGGAAGCAGCCGTCGCCGTCGATCGCCCACACCGTGCGGTCCGGCACCCCGACCTTGGCGCCCATGGCGGCCGGGACGGCGTAGCCCATGGTGCCCGCGCCGCCGGAGTTGAGCCAGGTGCCCGGCTTCTCGTAGCCGATGAAGTGGGCGGCCCACATCTGGTGCTGGCCGACTCCGGCGGCGAACACCGTTCCCTCCGGGGCGAGTTCGCCGATCCGCTGGATGACCTGCTGCGGGGCGAGGCTGCCGTCGTCGGGGTGGCCGTAGCCCAGCGGGTAGGTACGGCGCCAGCGGTCGATGTCGGCCCACCACGCGGTGTGGTCGCCGACGTGGCCGGCCGTGTGCTCGGCCTGGACCGCGACGATCAGATCGGCGAGGACCTCCCGGGCATCCCCGACGATCGGCACGTCCGCGGCGCGGTTCTTGCCGATCTCGGCCGGGTCGATGTCGGCGTGGACGACCTTGGCGTTCGGCGCGAAGGAGTCCAGCCGGCCGGTGACGCGGTCGTCGAAGCGGGCGCCCAGCGCCACGATCAGGTCCGACTTCTGCAGGGCGGTGACGGCGGCGACCGAACCGTGCATGCCCGGCATGCCGACGTGCTGGGGGTGGCTGTCGGGGAAGGCGCCGAGCGCCATCAGGGTGGTGGTGACGGGGGCGCCGGTCAGCTCGGCGAAGACCTTGAGCACGGCGGTGGCACGGGCCTTGAGCACCCCGCCGCCGACGTAGAGCACCGGCCGCCTGGCCTGGGTGATCAGCTTGGCGGCCTCGCGGATCTGCTTGGCGTGCGGCTTGGTGACGGGCCGGTAGCCGGGCAGGTCGGTGTGGGGCGGCCAGACGAACGTGGTCCTCGCCTGGAGGGCGTCCTTGGCGATGTCGACCAGGACCGGCCCGGGGCGGCCGGTGGAGGCGACGTGGAACGCCTCGGCGATCGTCCGCGGGATCTCCGACGCGTCGGTGACCAGCCAGTTGTGCTTGGTGATCGGCATGGTGATGCCGCAGATGTCCGCCTCCTGGAAGGCGTCCGTACCGATCGACTTGGACGACACCTGGCCGGTGATGGCCACCAGCGGGACGGAGTCCATATGGGCGTCGGCGATCGGCGTCACCAGATTGGTGGCGCCGGGGCCGGAGGTGGCCATGCACACCCCGACGCGGCCGGTGGCCTGGGCGTAGCCGGTGGCGGCGTGCCCGGCGCCCTGCTCGTGGCGGACGAGGATGTGGCGGACCTTCGAGGAATCCAGCATCGGGTCGTAGGCCGGGAGGATCGCCCCGCCCGGAATGCCGAACACGGTGTCGGCCCCGACCTCCTCCAGCGAGCGGATGAGCGACTGCGCGCCCGTGACGTCGCGCTCGACGATCGCGGGCTGCTGCTGCGCAGCGCCGCCGCGGCTGCGCGGCTGCGGATGATGGGACCCGGTGGCCTGCTCGGTCATCGACATTCTCTTCTCGGAGACTCGACTGCCTGAGGACTGCTTCAGGACTGCTTCAGGACTGCTTGACGGATGCTTCGACGGTGGTGGCTGACGGTGGTTTCTGGGGAGGGTGCTGCGGGGGTTTCGCAGATTTCGCGGTGTTTGCGGGCGTCTGTGCAACAAAAAACCCCTCGTGCCGTAAGGCAAGCGAGGGGAGCGCGCCGGTGCGATCAGCAGGCGGTGGGTGACGGCCTGCTTCAGCCGACGCGCTGTCCAAGTACGAGAATTCGGGTGCGCATGGGACCGACCCTCTCCCCGTCGCGGGCGAGGTGTCAAGTGGGTGGGACGGGCGTCTCATTATTTGAGCGCAATGGAGCATGTGCGAGCGCCCCCGCGCCCCCCGCGGCTCCGCTCCGCGCCCCCGCCGACAGGAACATCCCCCCGCCGGGCAGCGGGCCGCCGACGAGCACCCGCTTCCCGCCGCCCCCGAGCGGGGGCAGCGGGCCGCGCGCACCGTCTCCGTCCGGGGCCTCGCCGGGCACCGGGAAGACGCCGCGGCCGAGCGCATGGCGCAGCCGGTGCTCGTCCAACGGGCCGGAGAACGCCAGGCCCTGGGCATGGGTGCAGCCCATGGCGCGCAGGGCCCGGGCCTGCTCCGCGTCGTCCACACCCTCGGCGACGGAGAGCACGCCGAGGTCCGTGGCGATCCTCAGCAGCCCCGCGGTGATCTTGTGCAGCCGGGCGGATTCGGCCACGCCGTCCACCAGCTCGCGGTCGAGCCGGAGGACGTCGACGGGCAGCCGGCGCAGCGCGGTCATCGCCGCGTAGCCGCTGCCGAAGCCGTCGAGGGCGACGCGGGCGCCGAACCGGCGCAGGGAGACGAGCCGGCGCTCCAGCTCCTCCAGCGGGACCCGGGGGTCGCCGCCGGTCAGCTCCAGGACGACGCCGCCGGACGGCATGCCGTGCCGCAGGAGCAGCGACTCCAGGTGCTTGGGCGGCAGGGAGCTGTCCATCAGCCGGGCCGCGGAGAGCCGGACGTAGACCGGGACGCAGTGCCCGGCGCGGCGGCGCTGGGCGGCCTGCTCGACGGCCTTCTCCAGGGTCCAGCGCCCGAGTTCGGCGGTGCGGGTGCTCTCCTCGTCGCGGTCGAGGTCGGCGACGCGCAGGAACTCGGCCGGGGTGAACAGGATTCCCTGCGGCGAGCGCCAGCGGGGCTGCGCAGCCACCGCGGTGATCCGGCCGGTGGCCAGCTCCACGACGGGCTGGTGGAGCAGGGCGAACTCGCCGTCGTGCAGGGCGGTGCGCAGCCGGGTGGCGAGCTCGGCGCGGCGCACCACGTCGGCCTGCATCTGCGGGGCGTAGAGCTCGACGCGCCCCTTTCCCGCCTGCTTGGCGCGGTACATGGCGAGGTCGGCGTTGCGCATCAACGTGCCCGGGGTGATGCCGGGTTCGGCGAAGGCGACGCCGATGCTGGCGGCGACGCGGACCTCGGTGCCCGCCTCCACCGCGTAGGGCTGGGAGAGGGTGACCCGCAGCCGGTCGGCGATCTCCAGGATCCGGTACTCCCGGGCGGCGGGGTCGCGGGTGCCGTCGCCGATGATCAGCGCGGCGAACTCGTCGCCGCCGAACCGGGCGGTGCTGTCCCCGGCGCGGACGGACTCCTGGAGCCGGCGGGCGGCCTGGACGAGGAGCTCGTCGCCGGCCTGGTGGCCGACGGTGTCGTTGACGGCCTTGAAGCCGTCGAGGTCGATGAAGAGCACGGCGGTGCCGGGGTCGGTCACTCTCCGGCCGGCCAGGGCCTGCTGGACGCGCCGAGTGAACAGGGCGCGGTTGGGCAGGTCGGTGAGCGGGTCGTGCTCGGCGGTGTGCTGCAACTGGGCCTGGAGACGGACGCGTTCGGTGACGTCACGGCTGTTGAAGATGAGGCCGCCATGGTGCCGGTTGACGGTGGACTCGACATTGAGCCACTCGCCGTCGCCGGAGCGGAAGCGGCACTCGATGCGGGTGCTGGGCTCGTCGGCGGGCGGCGCGGCCAGGAAGCGGCGCACCTCGTGGACGACGCGGCCCAGGTCCTCGGGGTGGATGAGGGAGGCCAGTTCGGAGCCGACGAGCTCCTCGGCCTCGCGGCCGTAGACCCCGGCGGCGGCGGGGCTGACGTAGCGCAGTATCCCGGTGGGCGCGGCGATCATGATGACATCGCTGGAGCCCTGGACCAGGGAGCGGAAGTGGTTCTCCTGCTGGGCCAGTTCCTGGGTGAGGGAGATGTTGTCGAGCAGCATGATGCCCTGGCGGACGACGAGGGCCAGGACGACCGTGCAGCCGGTGAACAGCACGACGCGGTCGACGTGGTGGCCGTCCAGGACGTTGTAGAGGATGCCCAGCGTGCAGACCGCGGCGGCGAGGTAGGGCGTGAGGGCGGCGATGGGCCGGACGGCCCGCTGCGGGCGGACGACCGGGGCGGGCGTCCCGTGCTGCTCGCGGGCGACCCAGGGCGCGTACGCCATCAGCATGTAGCCCGCGAACCAGCCCGCATCGAGGATCTGGCCGGAGCGGTAGTTCTCGCGCAGCAGGGGCGAGGTGAACAGGGCGTCGCACAGCACCGTCAGGGCCAGCGCGGCGATCGCGGTGTTGATCGCGGAGCGGTTGGCGGACGAGCGGCGGAAGTGCAGGGCCAGCACCATGGAGACCAGCACGATGTCCAGCAGCGGATACGCCAGGGAGAGGGCGGCGTGGGCCACCGTCTCGCCGGCGAAGTGCGCGGTGTGGGCGAGGGCCAGGCTCCAGGAGAGGGTGAGCAGCGAGCCGCCGATCAGCCAGGAGTCGAGGCCGAGACAGACCCAGCCGGCCCGGGTGACCGGGCGCCGGGCGAGGACCAGCAGGCCGATGATGGCCGGCGGCGCGAAGAGCAGGAAGGCGAAGTCGGCCGCGGAGGTGGCCGGAACCCGGGCCCCGAGGACGACCTCGTACCAGCCCCAGACGGCGTTGCCGAAGCCGGCCATGCCGGAGGAGACGGCGAACAGCAGCCAGGCGGGGCGGAAACGGGTGGTGCGGGTGCGCGCGTACCAGAAGCAGGAGACCGCGGCGAGCACCGCGGCCCCGCTGAGCCCGAAGTCGCCCATGGTGGTGGCGAGCTCGGGCGAGCCCCAGCCGAAGGCGGCCCCCGTCGCGTACCCCCCGCACACGACGGCGAGCAGGAGCTGGGACACCACTCCCGAGGCCCCGGCGGGCCCCCCGGCCGGCCCTCCGGCAGGGACGGGCCGCCGGGGCAGGGCCGCTCCCTGGGCGGTCACCGCTCCGCCGTCCCGGGCAGGGCCCGGAACGCCTCCGGCGCGGCCGCCCGGGGAAGCCGCGGGAGCAGGGTCGCCACGCTGTCGGCGACGAGCCGGGTGTGGATGAGCCGCGTCGGGTTGATCGTCCATTGGCCGTGCATCGCCCGTCGCCCCCCTTGAGTTCCGGTGCTTCGCTGCGGCCGTACGGTGCCCGGCGCAGCCCCCGGTCCGGACGATACACCAGACCCGTCACTCAGGGACATAGCTCATATACATAGCGTAACTAGCTACGGGATTATGGACACGCAGTGCAGTCGAACGGTATCTGTACGTGGCTTCAGGCGGCAGTGGCTACGACGTTTCGCAGAGGCTCGTCCAGTGCGAATCCGGCCAGTTGGCCGCGGAGCAGCGCCTTGGCGCGCGGTGCGAAGGCCGACGAGGGACCACCCACATGAGGGGTGACGAGAACGCCGGGAGCCGTCCACAGCGGGTGACCGGGCGGCAGCGGCTCGGGGTCGGTGACGTCCAGCGCGGCCAGCAGCCGCCCGCTCTCCAACTCGGCCAGGAGCGCGCCGGTGTCCACGACCGGGCCGCGCGCGATGTTGACGAGCAGGGCCCCGTCCTTCATGCGCGACAGGTGACGGGCGTCCATCAGGCCCCGGGTCTCCTCGGTGAGCGGGGTGGCGACGACCACGACGTCGGCGTCGGGCAGAAGGTCCGGCAGGGCGGCGACCGGATGCACGGGACCGCGCTCCGTATGCCGTGACGAGCGCGCGACGCGCACCACCCGCGCGCACTCGAAGGGTTCGAGCCGGTCCTCGACGGCACGGCCGATCGAGCCGTACCCCACGATGAGCACCGACTTGTCGGCGAGCGCCGGGCGGAAGCCCTGCCGCCACTCCCCCGCGTCCTGCGCCCGGACGAAGCCGGGGACGTCCCGCAGCGAGGCGAGGATCAGCGTGAGCGCGAGCTCCGCGGTGCTCGCGTCGTGCAGGCCGCGGGCGTTGCACAGCACGGCGTCGGCCGGCAGCGCGGCCACGGCGGGGAGCAGGTGGTCGACTCCGGCCGTCAGCGCCTGCACCACACGGACGTTGCGCATCAGCGGCAGCGGGCGGGTGCACACCTCGGCGGCGGCCAGCGTGCCGGTCACCGCGTAGGGGACGCAGTAGAAGGCGCAGCGGGCGGGGTCGGTGGGGAACTCCCCCGTACCGTCCCAGAAGGCGTACTCGAGCTGCTCCGGGAGACCATCGATCTCCTCGGGCCGGAAGGGCAGCCAGGCCAGCGGCCGGTTACCGGTGTTACTGCCGTTGCTGCTGCTGTGAACTGCGGTCATGCCCGGAGGCTAGGCGAAGGGCCGCGGTCCGCAAAGGTTAAGTTGGGGGCGCGCCGATGCAGGAGGGAACGGGAGGGCACGGCCGGTGGAGCGCAGGACAATCGGTGCGACGGCCCTCGAAGTGGGCGCGATCGGCCTCGGGTGCATGCCCATGCACTGGGCGTACACCGCCTCCCAACAGGGCGGCGAGGGCGCCCTGCGCGCCGTGCACGCGGCCCTCGACGCCGGTGCGAACCTCCTGGACACGGCGGACATGTACGGCCCGTTCACCAATGAGCGGCTGGTGGGGCGGGTGTTGCGCGAGCGGCGCTCGGAGGCGTTCGTCTCGACGAAGTGCGGACTGCTCGTCGGCGATCAGCACATCGTCGCCAACGGCCGCCCCGGCTATGTCAAACGCGCCTGCGACGCGTCCCTGCGCCGCCTCCGGACCGACGTCATAGACCTCTACCAGCTCCACCGCCCCGATCCCGAGGTCCCCGTGGAGGAGACCTGGGGCGCGATGGCGGACCTGGTCGCCGCCGGAAAGGTGCGCGCCCTCGGCTGGTGCGCCATCGGCGCCCGCACGCACCGCCGTTCGCGCGGCGGCCTCTACGACGCGACGATCCGCCAGCTGGAACGGGTGCAGCAGGTCTTCCCCGTCAGCTCCGTGCAGGCCGAACTCTCGCTCTGGTCACGGGAGGCGCTGGACGCGCTGGCGCCGTGGTGCGCCTCCCGGGGCGTCGGCCTGCTCGCGGCGATGCCTCTGGGGAACGGTTTCCTCAGCGGGACGCTGACCCCTGGGCAGGGGTTCGAGCCGGAGGACATCCGGGCGCGGCATCCGCGTTTCACGGCGGAGATGATGGCCGCGAACCAGCCGATCGTCGCCGGACTGCGGCGCGTTGCCGCCCGGCACGGCGCGACGGCGGCGCAGGTCGCGCTGGCGTGGGTGCTGGCGCAGGGGCGGCATGTGATACCGGTGCCCGGGACGAAGAAGGAGCGGTGGGCGACGGAGAATGCGGGGGCGGCGGGGGTGCGGTTGGGGGTGGGGGATTTGGCGGAGCTTGATGCGTTGCCGGCGGCGCGGGGTTCGTGGGACTAGGGGGGTTGCTCCCCGCCCCGCCCTAATCCGTTTTCGTAGGGGCTGCGCCCCTGCGGTACCCCGCTGCGCGCTGCCGCGCGCGGGGGCCCGCGCTTCGCGCGGGTGGGCGGGGCTTCGCCCCTGCGCCCCACCGGGGGCTGCGCCCCCTGGCCCCCTGAAGCGCCCTGCGGGCGCTGTCCTCAAACGCCGGACAGGCTTGGGTATGTGCCCCTGCCCCGCCCTTTCACCGTTTCTTCCGGGGAGACCCCGGACCCCATCCGCCCTCCGGGCGGAGTCCTCAAACGCCGGACAGGCTATCCAGCCCGTCCGGGCTGAAGTGCGCGCCCAGGCTGAAGTGCACACCTGGGCTGAAGTGCGCGCCCGGGCTTTGGAATCCGGCCCGGGCGCGAAACCCAGCCCGTCCGGCGCTTGAGGACGAGCGGCGAAGCCGCGACAAACGGGGGCCAGGGGCGAAGCCCCGGAAGCAGGGGTGCAGGGGGCGCAGCCCCCGCCGGGGCCCCGGGGCTCCGCCCCGGAAGAAACGGTGAAAGGGCGGGACCGGGGCAACTACCAAAGACGCCCAGCCCCCATCGCCCCCAACCCCGGCGACGACACATGCAACACCTCATACCGATCCGCCGCCCCCTCCTGAACCTCCCCCTCCCACAATGCAAACCGCAGCAACTGCCAACCCCGCGGATCGAAGGCAAGCGCAGCCGTATGCAGACCATCCCTCCCGGACAGCTCCTCCAACTCCGCGATCTCGCGCTCGAACAGCGCGGCCAAGTCGCCCGGTTCACCGACGGGAATCGGTGTGAGCCGCCGCGACGCGGCGCGCGGCACCGCGCCCCGGGCCGGTCCGGCCTCAAGAGCGACACCCGTCCAGTGCTGGACGACCGGCCGCCCGAAGTCCGCGACGATCCCCTGGAATCCGCCGCCGCCCACCAGGAAGTGGCTCATCGCCCCGATGTCCTGCCACAGATAGAACGGCGCGTACTGGTTGACCGGCGAACCGGCCGCTCCCCGCTCGCGGACGAGGTACGCCTTGAGGCCGAGCCCCGGACGGTCGTCCAGGGCATGGCCCCGGGTCGCGACCCGGTGGCGGATGATGCCCATGTCGTAGTCGGCGGGCAGGGTGATCTCGTACTGCTTCGCGTACATGTGTGCCGCTTCCTTATCGCGCCTGCTGCCGCAGCAGCCCCAACACGCCCTGGACGGCCTGCTCGTACGGCTCGGACGAGCCGGCCGCGCGGGCCAGCACATAGCCGCCCTGGAGGACCGCCACGACGGTGGACGCGGTCGCCTCCGGGTCGAGCGCGGCATCCAGTTCACCCCGTTCGCACCCCTCCCCGAGGAGTTCCGCGAGGCGGGAGCGCACCCATGCGAAGGTCTCGTCGACGGGGGCCCGCAGCGCGGGGTCGGCGACGACGTCCGGGTCCTGGGTCAGCCGGCCGACCGGGCAGCCCCTCAACACGTCCCGTTCGCGCAGCAGATAGGCGGAGATCCGCTCCAGGGCCGTACCGGGGCCGGAGAACTGCTCCTCGGCCTTGGCCCGCATCTCCTCCGCCGTGCGCCGGATCGCGGCGAGGGCGAGGTCCGGTTTGCCGCTGAAGTGGTGGTACATACTGCCCTGCCCGGCCCCGGCCCGCTGCTGGATCGCCTTGGGGCTGGTGCCGACGTAGCCGCGCTCCCACAGCAGTTCGCGGGTGCTCTCGATGAGTCGCTCGGAGGTGCTCATGATCACGAGCGTACATACCAGTAGGTACAGAAACAACCCGGGGAACCGTCCCGCCCGGCGGGGACGTTGCACCCCCGGGGCGGAAATCCGCCCGCGGGAGGCGAGTTGGGATGTTCGACGCGCTGATGGAACTGTTCGCCCCGGGCCACAAGCGCACCAGGGAGGAGCGCGACCGCCGCGAGATGCGCCTCGACGACGTCGGGGACGGCGACCCCGGGCGGGGGCCGGTCGACCTCGACTCGGGGCACGTGGTCATACGCCTCGGGCCGGACGCTCACCCGCCGACGCGCTCGTGAACACCGCGCTCGTGAACACGGCGGGGCTGCCGCGGGACGTACGGCAGCAGGCCGTCCGCCCCGGGCCGCCGGGCGGCGAACCGGGCCTCCCCGGCCAGTTGGTGGCCGACGGCGTCGCGGGTGAACCCGACGGCACGGAAGTGACGGACCAGGAATCCGAACATCAGGCGGCGTCCTGCGGGTACCAGCGCAGTTCCACGGTGTTGCCGTCCGGGTCCCGCACGTAGAGGGAGATCGCGGTGCCCCGGGCGCCGAAGCGCTTGCCCGGGCCGTCCACCACCGTGAAGTCACCGGAATCGATGACCTGCTGCCAGTCGAGCGGCTCCACCACCAGGCAGATGTGGTCGACATTGGACCCTTCCGGCTGCCCCTCGGAGGACGCGAAGAGGTCGATGATGGTGGTGGGGCTCACCCGCACGGACGGGAAGGGGACCTTGCCGGCCCGCCACTCCTCCACCCGCACCGGCTCCAGCCCCAGCGGGCCGGTGTAGAAGGCGAGCGAGCGCTCGATGTCGGTGACGTTCAGGACGAGGTGGTCGAAGGCGATCACGCGCATGGGTACTCCTCGGGTTCGGGGCGCCGGAGCGCCGGTGGGACACGGCGGCGGCCGGTCGCCGACCGCGGTGGCCCGCCGTTGACTTCAGCATCTCCCGGCACCCATCCATCAGTCCAAGACATGTTTGTCATCCTTATCCATCGTGGTTCACGATGGATGGATGGACCTCCAGCAGATGCGCTACGTCCTCGCCGTGGCGGAGACCGCGAACTTCACCCGTGCCGCCGAGCGGTGCCACATCGTCCAGTCCGCGCTCAGCCACCAAGTGGCCCGGCTGGAGCAGGAATTGGGCGCCCGGCTGTTCGAGCGGACCAGTCGCCGGGTGCGGCTGACCGCCGCGGGGGAGGCGTTCCTGCCCGCCGCCCGCCAGGCCCTGGAAGCGGCCGAGCGAGCCCGGGCGGAGGTGGCGGCGGCCACCGGCGAGATACGGGGCCGGCTGGCCGTCGGATCGATCCCCACCCTGACGGCCGTCGACCTCCCGGCGGTGCTGCGGGAGTACCGCCGGCGCTACCCCCGGGTGCGGATCAGCCTGCGGGCCGTCTCCAGCGAGCGGATGGTCGAGCAGGTGCGCGACGGCAGACTGGACGCGGGGTTCCTCGGCGTACCGCCGGGATTCCGGCCGCAGGGCGTCCGCGACCGCGAACTCGCCCACGGGCGGCACGTCGCCGTGGTCGCCCCCGGCCACCCGCTGGCGCGGGAGCGCGAGGTGGACCTCCACCGGCTCGTCGACGAGGACTTCGTGGACTTCGCCGAGGGCAGCGCCGCCCGCGCCCAGTCGGACGAGGCGTTCGCCGCGGCCGGACTGCGCCGCGACGTCGCCTTCGAGGTGTCCAGCGCCGAGCTCATGGCCCGGATGGTCCGCCACGGACTGGGTATCGCCCTGCTCCCCGCGACGTTCGCCGCCGAACTGCACGACCTGCGGAGCGTGCCGGTCACGGACGGGCCGGTGCGGGTGGAGCGCCTCATCTGGAGCCGGTTCACCCCGTCACCCGCGGCCGCCGCCTTCCTGGCCCTGCTGGGCGCCGACACGTCGCCCCCGGAAGCCGGCGGCTGAGCCGGGGCGAGGCGCACGGGCCGGCGATTCGTCAGAAGACCGGGGAGCCCGTCCCGGTGCGCAGCGCCTCCACGCGGTGCACCAGCCGCGGCGCGACGACCGGTACCCCCACGACATCGTCACGCCCCGCCACCGCCGCGCCCGGCAGCGTCGCCAGCCCCCGCCCCGCGGCCACCAGCGCGAGCAGGCCCCGCACATCCGTCCCCTCGTAGCGCAGCCGCGCCCGGTACGCCCCGGGGCCGCACACCGCGCGCAGCCGGTCCAGCGGAACGGCCGTGCCGGGAGCGTCGATCCACAGCGCGTCGGCGAGGTCGGGCAGGCACAGGCCCGTGCGGCGGGCCAGGGGATGCCCGGCGGGCAGGGCCACGCACAGGGGGGACTCCTCGACGACCGTGGCGGTCAGAGGGCCGGTCTCCGGGAGGGGAAGCGGGTCGCTGGGACCCGTCATGCCGTCGACCAGACCGAGGTCGAGTTCGCCGGACGAGACGGCGGCGGGGATCGCCGCGCGGTCCAGCACCCGTATCAAGCCGGTCCGGTCGGCGGGCAGTCGATCCAGAGCCCCTGTGGCCAGGGGCGAGACGCCGACGGTCAGCCGGGCCGACGGCGCCGCGCCGAGCCGGGCGATGTCCGCCCGCGCCGCGTCGAGCCGCAGCAGCAGCGGCCCGGCGTGTTCGAGGAGCCGCTCCCCCGCCTCCGTGGGCGCCACCGGGCGGCGGCCCAGCAGGGCCGTCCCGAGGTCGGACTCCAGCGCGGCGATGTGCTGGGAGACGGCCGACTGCGTATAGCCGAGTTCACGGGCCGCCGCCGAGAACGAGCCGTGGCGCGCCACGGCGACGAACGTCCGGAGGAGATGGGGATCCATGGACATCAGTATCGCTAATGGAGCCTGTAGAAATCATCGTTGGCGGTGATCGGTCCCGCCCGGCCAGGATGGGGCCATGACCACCACACCACGCCTCGCCCTCGTCGGCGACCGTTCGCCCGCCGTCCGTTCCCACGCCCGCGTCCCCGGCCTCCTCGAATCCCTCGACCGGCGCGACCGGTTGACGCTGGACGCCTACTGGATCCCGACCGAGGAGGCCGAAGTCCCGGGCGCGCTCGACGGGTTCGACGCCGTCTGGCTGCTGCCGGGCAGTCCGTACCGGAGCGAGGCGGGGGCGGTCGCGGCCGTCCGCACCGCGCGCGAGCGGGGCATCCCGTTCCTGGGGACGTGCGGCGGATTCCAGCACGCGGTGCTGGAGTTCGCGCGGGACGTGTGCGGGCTGGCGGTGTCCCACGCGGAGAACGACCCGGCGGCCGAGGACGCGTTGATCGTGCCGCTGGCCTGTTCGCTGGTCGGGCACGAGGGGCCGGTCGTCGTGACGCCGGACAGCCTGGCCGGGCGGGTGATCGGGGCGGGGCGCACCGTCGAGCGCTACCACTGCGCGTACGCCCTGGACCCCGCCCGCGCGGCCGAACTGACCGCCGCCGGGCTGCGGTTCAGCGGTCACGACGAGGAGGGCGGCATCCGGATCGCGGAGCTGCCGGGACACCCGTTCTTCCTGGCGACGCTGTTCCAGCCGGAGCTGGCGGGCGACGGGACGCGGGCGCACCCGGTCGTCCGGGCGCTGGCGGAGGCCGCGGTGGAGCACGCGCGGCTCGTGCCCGCGGCCTAGACCGGTACGCGTTCCGGCGGCGTCACGGGCTCCCGCGGTTCGATGCTGAACCGCGGGAGCCATCGCTCCAGGCGGCGCGGCAGCCACCAGTTGGCGCCGCCGAGCAGGTGCATCAGCGCGGGGACGAGCAGGGTGCGCAGGACGAACGCGTCCAGGGCGACCGCCGCCGCCAGGCCGATGCCGAACATCGCGATCACCCGGTCGCCGCTGAGGACGAAGGCGAGGAAGACCGAGATCATGATGATGGCGGCCGAGTTGATGACCCTGCTCGTCTCGGCCAGGCCGACGCGTACGGCGCGGCAGTTGTCGCGGGTGGCGAGCCACTCCTCGTACATCCGGCTGACCAGGAAGACCTGGTAGTCCATGGAGAGTCCGAAGAGGACGGAGATCATGACGACGGGGAGGAAGGGTTCTATGGGCCCCGCCCGTCCCAGGCCGAGGAGTTCGCTGCCCCAGCCCCACTGGAAGACCGCGACGATCAGTCCGAACGAGGCGGCCACGGCGGCGATGTTCATGGCCGCGGCCTTCAGCGGTATGCCGACGCTGCGGAAGGCGAACAGCAGGAGCAGACAGCCCAGGCCCACCACCGTGCCCACGAACAGCGGGAGTTTGCCGAGGACGACGCGGGCGAAGTCGTCGTAGCCGGCGGTCGGCCCGCCGACGTGGACCGGCAGCCCGGCCTTGGGCAGCACCTCCGAACGCAGCCGGTCGACGAGGTCGCTCGTGGCGCGGGACTGCGGGGAGGTGGTGGGGACGACGGTGATGACGCCGGTGGAGCCGCCGCCGTTCAGCTGTGCGCGGCCGACGGAGGCGACGCCGTCGGTGCGGCGGAGGCGGTCGGGGAGCCGGTCGAAGGCCACGCGGTCGGCGGCGCCGTCGAGTTCGGCGACGAGCAGCAGCGGGCCGTTGACGCCGGGGCCGAAGCCTTCGGCGATCATGTCGTAGGCCTGCCGGGTGGTGGCGGACGCGGGGTTGGTGCCCTGGTCGGAGGTGCCGAGGCGGAGCGAGAGCGTGGGCAGGGCGAGGACGAGCATCACGACGGCGGCCAGCGCGCCGAGCGCCTTGGGGTGGCGCTCCACAAAGGCGGACCAGCGGGCGGCCGGGCCCGTGGGGGCCTCCTCCCGGAGGGGGCCGTCGTGCGCCAGCCGGCGGCGCTCGCGGCGGCCCAGCGCGCGGTGGCCGATGAGGCCGAGCAGGGCCGGGAGCAGGGTGACGGACGCGGCCACCGTGAGGACGACGGTGAGCGAGGCAGCGAGGGCGACGCCGACCAGGAAGTCCAGCCCCAGGATCAGCATCCCCAGCAGCGCCACGCAGACCGTGCCGCCGGCGAAGACGACGGCCCGCCCGGTGGTGGCCACGGCCCGTTCGGCGGCGAGCGGGACCGGCAGGCCCTGCCGCAGCCCCTTGCGGTGCCGGGTGACGATGAACAGGGCGTAGTCGATGCCCACCCCGAGCCCGATGAGGGTGCCCAGCATGGGCGCGAAACCGGCGACCGTCATGACATGGCTCAGCAGGACGGTGCCCATGGCGGCCGTACCGACGCTGACGAGGGCGGTCGCGATCGGCAGCAGGCTGGCGGCGAGCGAACCGAAGACGACGAGGAGGACGACGGCGGCGACGGCGACGCCGATGATCTCGCTGAGGTGGCCGTCCGAGCCCTCGGTGACGGCGATCGAGCTGCCGCCGAGGGCGACGTCGAGGCCGTTCCCGGTGGCGGCGCGGGCGGTGTCGACGACCTTGCGGACCTGGGCGGGGTCGGGGTCACCGGTGGTGTTCGCGAAGGTCAGCGTGGCGTAGGCGGTGTGCCCGTCCGGGCTGATCGCACCGCCGCCGCCGCTCTTGTACGGGCTGCCGACCGCGGCGACGCCCGGGAGCGCGGCGACCTCGCGGAGGGCGGCGGTCATGCGCTGTTCGACGGCCGGGGTGCGGACGGTCTCGCGGTCGGTGTGCCAGACGATCGTGTCGTCGCTTCCGTGCACCGGGAAGTCGCGCTCCAACAGGGCGGTGGCCCGGCCGGATTCGGTGTCCGGCATCCGGTAGTCGTCGGAGTAGGCGGAACCGGCGAGGGTGGCGGCGACGGTGGTCCCCGCGAGGACGGCGAGCCACATGACGATGACGACGAGGCGGCGGCGCAGGCACCACCGGGCGAGTGAGGTCATTCCCTGGTTCCCGGGTGTCGTGGTCGCGCCGATCACGCCGGGTGGCACGTGCGCGGGGCTTTGGCGGTCCACTGTGGCAGGCGGGGGAGATCTTTTGTCCCTTTTGTGGCGGAGGCCACAGGGTGGTGGCGGGAGAGGGGTTTGCCCCGGCCCCGCCCTTTCACCGTTTCCTCCGGGGCTCCGCCCCGGGGCCCGGCACCGCGGCGCAGCCGCGGTGGGCGGGGCTCCGCCCCTGCTCCCCGGCGGGGGCTGCGCCCCCTGCACCCCTGCTCCCGGGGCTTCGCCCCTGGCCCCCTTTTCGGGGCTCCGCCCCGGACCCCGTTGTCGCGGCTCCGCCGCTCGTCCTCAAGCGCCGGACAGGCTGGAGTGCGCGCCCGCGCCTGAAAACCTCACGCCTGAAATCCCCACGCGGGAAATCCGGCCCGGGCGCACAAACCAGCCCGTCCGGCGCTTGAGGACAGCGCCCGCAGGGCGCTTCAGGGGCCAGGGGGCGCAGCCCCCGGTGGGGCGCAGGGGCGAAGCCCCGCCCACCCGCGCGAAGCGCGGGCGCGGGGTACCGCAGGGGCGCAGCCCCTACGAAAACGGATTAGGGCGGGGCGGGGAGCAAACCCCCACCTCAGCGGAACGTATGCCACGTATGGGCAACATCCACCACCACATGATTCCCCGTCTGAAACGCCCGGAACGGCAACCGCGACCGCACCCCCAACCCCACCAACGTCTCCCCCTCAAAACTCCCCCCGAACCGCGCATCCCGGAACGTCCGGTATCCCGTGAGGTCCACCCCGGGCAGCGGACGCCCCGGCCGGGCCGGGTATCTCGGGCCGCCCGTCTCGGGGTCGTGGCTCGGCGCCGCCACCCGGATCTCCAGGATCGCCCCGCCGGTCACCGGCACCGCGCTCCCGGAACCGTCCTGATACAGCCTCCCCACATACCCCACCCGGTACCCGATCGGGTGACCGTCGGTCGTGTGGACGTCGAAGACCATGCGGTCGAAGCAGCGGTGACGGCCGGCCCGGACGTCCGTCAGCGGGTGGTACTCGGAGTCGGTGCGGGCCTTGGTGCGGCTGCCCCAGCCGATGCGGCAGCTGGCGCCCGTCGCGTCACCGGCACCCTTCGCCGTCTCCGACGCGACAGCCCCCGTGGCCGCCGCCAGCCCGGCGCCCGCCAGCACGAGCGTGGCCAGTGCGGTCCTCAACCGTCGCATTGCTACCCCCAGCCATCGAGTACGGGCGCGCGGTCCGGCCCGTTCCAGGCGGGATCATGCCGGACCGTTCCACCACCCAAGGAACAGAGCGAGCGATTCCAGCCAAGTGCGACTAATCACGCCATAGGGAAAGGGCCGCTCCCCCGGAGGGGAACGGCCCTTTCACCGAAGCCGAAGCCGAAGCGTCAGCCCTCGACGCCCAACCGCTCAAGAATCAGCTCGCGCACCCGCGCCGCGTCCGCCTGGCCGCGCGTGGCCTTCATGACCGCGCCGACCAGCGCACCCGCCGCCGCGACCTTGCCCGCGCGGATCTTGTCCGCGATCGCCGCGTTGGCCGCGATGGCCTCGTCCACGGCCGCGCCCAGCGCGCTGTCGTCCGAGACGACCTTCAGGCCGCGGCTCTCGACGACCGCGTCGGGGTCGCCCTCGCCCGCGAGCACGCCCTCGATGACCTGGCGGGCCAGCTTGTCGTTGAGCGAGCCCTCGGCGACCAGCGCCGCGACCCGGGCGACCTGCGCCGGGGTGATCGGCAGCGCCGCGAGGTCCGTACCGGCCTCGTTGGCGCTGCGGGCCAGCTCGCCCATCCACCACTTGCGGGCGGCGGCGGAGTCCGCGCCGGCCTCGATGGTGGCGACGATCAGGTCGACCGCGCCCGCGTTGAGGATCGACTGCATGTCGTGCTCGGAGACGCCCCACTCCTCGCGGAGCCGGTTGCGGCGCACGCGCGGCAACTCCGGCAGGGCGGCGCGCAGTTCCTCGACCCACTCGCGGGAGGGGGCCACCGGGACCAGGTCCGGCTCGGGGAAGTAGCGGTAGTCCTCGGCCTCTTCCTTGATGCGGCCGGCGGTGGTGGAGCCGTCCTCCTCGTGGAAGTGACGGGTCTCCTGCACCACCTTCGCGCCCGCGTTCAGCACGCCGGCGTGGCGGCCGATCTCGTAGCGCACGGCGCGCTCGACGGACCGCAGGGAGTTGACGTTCTTCGTCTCCGAGCGGGTGCCGAACTTCTCGGTGCCGTGCGGGCGCAGCGACAGGTTGACGTCGCAGCGCATCTGGCCCATCTCCATGCGGGCCTCGGAGACGCCGAGCGCCTTGATGAGCTCGCGCAGCTCGGCGACGTACGCCTTGGCGACCTCGGGGGCCCGCTCGCCCGCGCCCTCGATCGGCTTGGTGACGATCTCGATGAGCGGGATGCCGGCCCGGTTGTAGTCGAGCAGGGAGTGGGACGCGCCGTGGATACGGCCGGTGGCGCCGCCCACGTGCGTGGACTTGCCGGTGTCCTCCTCCATGTGGGCGCGCTCGATCTGCACGCGGAAGATCTCGCCGTCCTCCAGCTGCACGTCGAGGTAGCCGTTGAAGGCGATCGGCTCGTCGTACTGGGAGGTCTGGAAGTTCTTCGGCATGTCCGGATAGAAGTAGTTCTTCCGGGCGAAGCGGCACCACTCGGCGATCTCGCAGTTCAGCGCGAGACCGATCTTGATCGCGGACTCGACGCCGATGGCGTTGACGACCGGGAGCGCGCCGGGCAGGCCGAGGCAGGTGGGGCAGGTCTGCGAGTTGGCGTCGGCGCCCAGCTCCGTGGAGCACCCGCAGAACATCTTGGTCTTGGTGCCGAGCTCGACATGGACCTCCAGGCCCATGACGGGGTCGTAGGACGCCAACGCGTCCTCGTAGGGCACCAGTTCGGTGACGGTCACGAAACTAACCTCTCAAGTCCCGGCTCAGCCCGCGAGGACGTCGTCGCTGTTCATACGGCGCAGCTCCCGCACGAGCAGGGCGACGCCGGTGACGATGGCGGCGGCCGAGACGACCGCGTCGACGAGCTGGAGCGTGTCCTGCTCGTGGCGCGCCTTCTTGGCCTGCTTGGCGATGCTCACCGCGCCGAACAGCGTGGTGCCGATGGACAGATACGTGCCGGCCTTGGACTTCTTGAAGCCCTTGGCCTTCTTCAGCGCACTGCTCTTGGTCTCGGTGCTCACAGCGACGGTGCCTCCTCCAGCAGCGGGTGGCCCCAGCGGTCGTTGAACGCGGCCTCGACGGCGGCGCCGACCTTGTAGAGCCGGTCGTCCTTCATGGCCGGGGCGATGATCTGGAGCCCCACCGGGAGCCCGTCCTCCGGGGCGAGGCCGCACGGCAGCGACATGGCCGCGTTGCCCGCCAGGTTGGTCGGGATGGTGCACAGGTCCGCGAGGTACATCGCCATCGGGTCGTC
Organism: Streptomyces luteireticuli; assembly: GCF_041519305.1. Lineage (NCBI taxonomy): Bacteria > Bacillati > Actinomycetota > Actinomycetes > Kitasatosporales > Streptomycetaceae > Streptomyces > Streptomyces luteireticuli. Next base: position 5,841,412 of record NZ_CP167927.1, on the reverse strand, counting down.
GGCGCGCTCGCCGATCGCGAAGGCGGTGGTCGGCGTGGTCGGCGAGACCATGACGTCCACCTGCTCGAAGGCCTTCTCGAAGTCCCGCGTGATCAGGGTGCGGACCTTCTGGGCGGAGCCGTAGTACGCGTCGTAGTAGCCGGAGCTGAGCGCGTACGTGCCGAGCATCACACGGCGCTTGACCTCGGGGCCGAAGCCGGCCTCGCGGGTGAGCGCCGTGACGTCCTCGGCGGACCGGGTGCCGTCGTCGCCGGCGCGGCGGCCGTAGCGCAGGCCGTCGAAGCGGGCGAGGTTCGAGGAGCACTCGGACGGCGCGATCAGGTAGTACGCGGCCAGCGCGAGGTCGAAGGACGGGCAGTCCACCTCGACGACCTCGGCACCGAGCTCCTTGAGCAGCTCGACGGACTCGTCGAACCGCTGCAGGACACCGGCCTGGTAGCCCTCGCCGCGGAACTGCTTGACGACGCCGACGCGCATGCCCTTGACGTCGCCGTTGCGCGCGGCCTCGACGACCGGCGGGACCGGGGCGTCGATGGACGTCGAGTCCAGCGGGTCGTGGCCGGCGATGACCTCGTGCAGCAGGGCCGCGTCCAGGACCGTGCGGGCACAGGGGCCGCCCTGGTCGAGGGAGGAGGAGAACGCCACCATGCCGTAGCGGGAGACCGCGCCGTAGGTCGGCTTGACGCCGACCGTGCCGGTGACGGCGGCGGGCTGGCGGATGGAACCGCCGGTGTCCGTGCCGATGGCGAGCGGGGCCTCGAAGGAGGCGAGCGCGGCGGAGGAACCGCCACCCGAGCCGCCGGGGATCTTGGTCAGGTCCCAGGGGTTGCCGGTCGGGCCGTAGGCGCTGTTCTCGGTGGACGAGCCCATGGCGAACTCGTCCATGTTCGTCTTGCCGAGGATGACGACGTCCGCGTCCTTGAGGCGCTTGGTGAGCGTCGCGTCGTACGGCGGGATCCAGCCTTCGAGGATCTTGGAGCCGACCGTGGTCGGCACGCCCTCGGTGGTGAAGATGTCCTTCAGCGCGAGCGGGACGCCGGCCAGCGGGCCGAGCTTCTCGCCGCGGGCGCGCTTCTCGTCCACGGCACGGGCCTGGGCGAGGGCGCCCTCGCGGTCGACGTGCAGGAAGGCGTGCACCTTCTCGTCGATCGCGTCGATGCGGGCCAGGTGGGCCTCGGTGACCTCGACGGCCGTGAGCTCGCCGGAGGCGATCTTCTCGGCGATCTCCGCGGCCGTGAGCTTGATGATCATGTCCGTCATGAGGTGTTAGTCCTCCCCCAGGATCTGCGGCACCTTGAAACGCTGCTGCTCCTGGGCCGGGGCGCCGGAGAGCGCCTGCTGGGGGCTCAGCGACGGACGGACCTCGTCGGCGCGCATGACGTTGGTCAGCGGCAGCGGGTGGGAGGTCGGCGGGACGTCCTGTTCGGCGACTTCGGAGACGCGGGCGACCGCGCCGATGATGTCGTCGAGCTGGGTGGCGAAGTGGTCGAGCTCTTCGTCCTTCAGCTCAAGACGTGCCAGCCGGGCGAGGTGAGCGACCTCCTCGCGCGTGATGCCAGGCATGCAGCGATCCTCAGGGTGAGTGTGGTGGTTTCCGCCCAATCCTATGGGGCGGGCCGCGCGGGGCGCGAAACGTATTCGCTCGGGCGCTGTGCCACGGCCCCGCAATGCGGCTTCGCCGCATTGTCCTCAAGCGCCGGACAGGCTGAAAAATCAGCCCGTCCGGCGTTTGAGGACGAACGCGGCGCAGCCGCGTTGCCCCGCGCGGCAGCGCGCGAGAAACGGTGAAAGGGCGGGGCGGGGAGAAAACCCTTAGGTGACCGGCTGGTCCGCCCCCGCCGCCGGCGCCGCCGGAGCCGCCGCCGGCGCGGACACCGCCGTCCCCTCCCGCAGCCGCAGCCACGCCGTCGTCTCCTCCGGCGGCATCGCCGCCGCCACCAGCCACCCCTGCACCGCGTCGCAGCCCAGGTCGCGCAGGCGCTCCCAGGTCTCGTCGTCCTCGACGCCCTCCGCAACGACGAGCAGTCCCAGGGAGTGCGCCAGGTCCAGCGTGCAGCGGACGATCTCCGCGTCCTCGTTGTCGATCGCCAGCCGGGCCACGAAGGAGCGGTCGATCTTGAGCTCGCTGACCGGGAGCCGCCGCAGGTGGACCAGCGACGAATAGCCCGTGCCGAAGTCGTCCAGGGACATCTTCACGCCGTGCCCGGTGAGCCCGGCGAGCGTGTCGGCGGCCCGCTGCGGGTCCTCCAGCAGGACGTGCTCGGTTATCTCCAGCTGGAGCGCCCCCGGCGGGACGCCGTGCCGGGCCAGCCGGGCGGCGACCGCCCCCGCGAAGCCGGGCGTGTGGACGTCGCGCGGCGAGACGTTGACGGCGACCGGCACCTCCAGCCCCATCGCCCGCCAGCGCGCGACCTGCCCGAGAGCCGTCTCCAGCACATACTCCGTGAGCCGGGGCATCAGCCCGGAGGACTCGGCGATGGCGATGAACTCGTCCGGGGAGACCCGGCCGCGCTCGGGGTGGACCCAGCGCACCAGCGCCTCCAGGCCCTCGACGTGCCCGTCGAAGCGGACCTTCGGCTGGTAGTGCAGCTCCACCTCGCCGGCGTCGAGCGCCCGGCGCAGATCGCCCAACAGGCCCAGCCGGTCGGGGGTGTTGCCGTCGCGCCGGGCCTCGTAGACCTCGACGCCGCTGCGGTCCCGCTTGGCCTGGTACATCGCCACGTCGGCGCGGCGCAGCAGCCCTTCGGCGTCGGTGGCGTGGTCGGGGTAGACGGCGACGCCGGCGCTGGCCTCCAGGACGAGGGTGAGGCCGTCGAGGTCGAGGGGCGAGCCGAGGGCCGCCACCAGACCGCGGGCGACGCGCTGAGCACTCGTCAGGGAGTCGGCGACGGGGAGCAGGACGGCGAACTCGTCGCCGCCGAGGCGGGCGGCCTCCGCGTCGCGGGGCAGCGCCTGCCGCAGCCGGGCGGCGATCTGGAGGAGCAGCCGGTCCCCGGCGAGGTGGCCGAGCGTGTCGTTGACGGACCGGAAGCGGTCGAGGTCGATCAGGACGAGGGCCGCGCGCTCGCCGGTCTGCTCGGCCTCGTCGATCGCGGCCCAGGTCCGCTCCAGCAGACAGAGCCGGTTGGGGAGTCCGGTGAGGGGGTCGCGGAGCTGCTCCTCGGCCCGGGCGTGGGCGATCCAGAGGGTGGAGTCGAGGGCTATGAGCGGAACGGCGAACAGCGGCAGCAGCAGCGGGGCGTGGTCGGCGACGACCGCGATCAGCGGGGCGATGCCGAGCAGGGCGCCGCCGACGAGCGCCTGCCGCAGCAGGGCGAGGCGGGCCATGGCGCCGGTGAGCCGGGCGTGCGGCGGGGCGAGGTGGCGCCAGAGCAGGGCGCGGGTGACGGCCAGGTAGAGGAAGGCCGCGAGGGAGATCCGGGGGAGGTCGTCGAGCTCCCAGCGGTCGGGCAGCCAGGGCTGTTCGACGGAGGCGTGGACGCCCCACGCGGTGAGCGCGAAGCCGCCCGCGGCGACCCCGAGGACGTCGACGGCGCAGTGGAGTAACGCCTGGCGCCAGCGGTGCCGGCGGGCGGTGCCGACGAAGGTGACGACGGCGATGCTGATCAGGGCGGCGGGCAGCCAGCCGTAGAGCAGCAGGACCGCCAGGGTGAGGGCGGCGCCGGAGCCGGTGCCGCCCCACCAGCGGTCGCGGCCGAGCGCGACCAGGTGGGCGACGATGAGCGCGGTCAGCGTGGCCAGGGACCAGCCGACGGTCTGTCCGGGGAAGAGCGCGCGGTCCTCGGCGGCGGCGTGCCGGATCCCGAGGGCGAGGACCAGCAGCGCGAGCGGAACGCAGACCACCGGAAGCGCGGGCGGAGGGTCCCGGCGCAGTCGCGATGCCGGTTCGGCGCTGTCGGTGGTGGGTTTCATGCCCGTCCCTCTCACAGCCGGCGGTGCCCGCGCCACGGCAGGCGCACATCTCAACAGTAGGCCGCAGAAGGCTACGACGGGCAGCGATCGGCAGCGGTTGCCCGAACGGGATCCGGCCTGGCGCAGCCATCTGGTAAGCGCTGTAGGGGTAATGCCCACTGGCCCTGCGGGCATTACCGGGATTCGCCCCGCGTTGCCGGGGCGGGCCACCGGTGTGCCCGCCCCTGGCGGGGGTACCCCCGGGAGGACGCGTCCGGCCGGGGGTACGGGGGTTGTCCCCGGAGGGCTCAGCCCGCCGGGGCGGCCTCCTGGGGAACGGCGGCCGCGCGGGCGGCCTCGGGGCCCTCCGCGAGCAGCACGGCGAAGCCGTCCTCCTCCAGCACGGGCACCTTCAGCTGCATCGCCTTGTCGTACTTGGAGCCGGGGTTGTCACCGACGACCACGAAGTCGGTCTTCTTCGAAACCGATCCGGTCACCTTGGCGCCCTGCTGCTGGAGCGCCTCCTTGGCCGCGTCGCGGGTGTACGAGGCGAGGGTGCCGGTGACGACGACGGTCAGGCCGGCCAGCGGGCGCGGGCCCTCGTCGGCGGCGGCCTCCTCCTCCATCCGGACGCCGGCGGCCCGCCACTTCTCGATGATCTCGCGGTGCCAGTCCTCGGCGAACCACTCGCGGACGGCGGTGGCGATGGTGCCGGACACGCCGTCCACGGCGGCGAGTTCCTCCTCGGTGGCCTCGGCGAGCCGGTCCAGTGACCGGAACTCGCGGGCCAGCGCGGCGGCGGCGACGGGGCCGACGTGGCGGATGGACAGCCCGTTGATGATCCGGGCCAGCGGGCGCTGCTTCGCGGCCTCGATGTTCTCCAGCATCGCGACCGTGTTCTTCTTGGGGTTGCCCTCCTTGGTGGCGAAGTAGGGGACGATCTTCTCCTCGCCGGTCTTGGGGTCGCGCTTGGGCAGGCCGCTGTCCGGATCCCGCACATATGACCGAATGGGCAGCAGCTCTTCGATCGTCAGATCGAACAGATCCCCCTCGTTCAGCATCGGCGGAGTGGCCGGTTCCAGGGGCTGGGTGAGGGCGGAGGCGGCCACGTAGCCGAAGTTCTCGATGTCGAGGCACTCGCGGCCGACGAGGTAGTAGACGCGCTCGCGGATCTGGCCCGGGCAGGAGCGGGCGTTGGGACAGCGGAGGTCGATGTCGCCCTCCTTCATGGGGCGCAGCCCCGTCCCGCACTCGGGGCACTCGGCGGGCATCACGAACTCCCGCTCGGTGCCGTCCCGGAGGTCGACGACGGGGCCGAGGATCTCGGGGATGACGTCGCCGGCCTTGCGCAGCACCACCGTGTCGCCGATGAGGACGCCCTTGGCCTTGACGACGTCCTGGTTGTGCAGGGTGGCGAACTCGACCTCGGAGCCGGCGACGGTGACGGGCTCGACGACGGCCTGCGGGGTGACGCGGCCGGTGCGGCCGACGCCGACGCGGATGTCGAGGAGCTTGGTGTTGACCTCCTCGGGCGGGTACTTCCAGGCGATGGCCCAGCGCGGGGCGCGGGCCGTGGAGCCCAGGCGGCCCTGGAGGGGCACCTCGTCGAGCTTGACGACGACGCCGTCGATCTCGTGCTCCATGGAGTGGCGCACCTTGGGCTTGCCGTAGTGCGCGATGAACTTCCGCACGCCGTCGAGGGAGTCGACGACCTCGGCGTGGGCGGCGGTCGGCAGGCCCCATTCGCTGAGCAGCTCGTAGGCGTGGGACTGGCAGTCGATGTCGAAGCCCTCGCGGGCGCCGACGCCGTGCACCACCATGTGCAGCGGGCGGGTGGCGGTGACGCGCGGGTCCTTCTGGCGCAGCGAACCGGCCGCCGCGTTGCGCGGGTTGGCGAAGGGCGGCTTTCCGGCCTCCACCAGGCGGGCGTTGAGCTCCTCGAACTTCTCCATCGGGAAGTAGACCTCGCCGCGCACCTCGACCAGGGCCGGGATCCGGTCGCCCCGCAGGCGGTGCGGGATCTCGGAAATGGTGCGGATGTTGGGCGTGATGTCCTCGCCGGTGCGGCCGTCGCCGCGGGTGGCGGCGCGGGTGAGCCGGCCGTGCTCGTAGGTGAGGTTGACGGCGAGGCCGTCCACCTTGAGCTCGCAGAGGAAGTGGTAGCGCGAGCCCTCGCCGATGTCCTTGGCGATGCGCTCGGCCCAGGCCGCCAGCTCCTCGTCGTCGAAGGCGTTGTCCAGGGACAGCATGCGCTCGCGGTGCTCGACGGCCGTGAACTCCGTCTCGTACGAACCGGCGACCTTCTGGGTCGGCGAGTCGGGCGTGCGCAGCTCCGGATGCTCCTCCTCCAGGGCCTCCAGGGAGCGCATCAGCACGTCGAACTCGGCGTCGCTGATGACCGGGGCGTTGTTCACGTAGTACCGGAAGCGGTGCTCCTCGATCTGCTCGGCGAGAAGGGCGTGCCGCTCCCGCACCTCCGCCGTGAGTCCGCCGCCCTGTTCGACAGCCACCGTCTCGTCCTCCCGTTGCTCCATGCGCGCCGTCACTCCGGGTTGTCCGCGAGTGATCGTGCCGCCCGGACGCAGTGGGCGAGGGCCGTACGGGCATATGCGGGCGAAGCGCCCGCGAGTCCGCACGACGGGGTGACCACCACGGACTCCGCGAGAGCCTCCGGTGACAGCCCCAGCCTGCGCCACAGCGTCCTGACCCCCATGACGCTACCGGCAGGGTCGGACAACGGGCCGTCGACGCCGGGCACGACGCCCGCGAAGAGCTTCGTCCCGGCCTCCACGGCCTCGCCGAGCGCCTCGTCCTCACGCTCGGTGATCAACGAGAAATCGAACGAGACTCCGGCCGCACCGGCCCGCCGGAGCAGCGCGAAGGGCACACCGGGGGCGCACGAGTGGACGACGAGGGAGCCCTCCGCCCCGTGCGCGACCGCGGCGATGTCCCGCAGCGCGCCCTCGACGACGGCCCGGTCGACGGCCCGGTGGGTCCGGTAGCCGCTGGCCGTGCGCACCTGGCCGCGCAGCACGGCCGGCAGCGACGGCTCGTCGAGCTGGAGCACGAGCCGGGCCCCGGGCACCCGGCGGCGCAGCTCGGCGAGGTGCCCGCGCAGCCCCTCCGCGAGCGAGGCGGTCAGCTCCCGGCAGGCCCCCGGGTCGGCCAACGCGGCTTCTCCGCCGCGCAGTTGGAGCGCCGCCGCCAGCGTCCACGGGCCGACGGCCGACACCTTGAGCGCGCCCTCGTACCCCTGGGTGAACTCCTCCAGGGCGTCCAGGTCCTCGCGCAGCCAGGAGTGCGCCCGCCGGGTGTCGCGGCCCGGCCGGTCGGCGATCCGCCAGCCGCTGGGCTCGACCTGGGCGAAGACCTCCACCAGCAGCCCGGCCGTCCGGCCGATCATGTCCGCCCCGGGCCCGCGCGCGGGCAGCTCCGGCAGATACGGAAGGGTCTCCAGCGACCCCGTGACCGTTTTGGCCGCCTCCCGGGCGTCCGTCCCGGGCATGGACCCCACGCCGGTGGCGGTCCCGGGCCCGACCTCGATACTGCTCTTCTCACTCACGCAGGCAGGGTACGAGACCCCTCGCCCCGAGGGCCCTCCAGCGCCCGGGACAACCGGTCCCGCAGCTCGTCCAGCTCCTCCTGCGCGAGGTGGTCCAGCGGCGAGTCCTGCCCCATCCGCAGCAGCAGCTTCAGCCGCATCTCCCGCCCCGCCCCGGTGAGGACGAGCCGCTTGGCCCGCCGGTCCTGCGGGTGCGGCGCGCGGACGACCAGCCCGCGCCCCTCCAGTTTGTCCACGATGTAGGTGACGTTGGGCGGCTCGCAGCCGAGCACCGCGGCCAGCTCACGCGCCGTCCTGGGATCGCCCAGCTCCTCCAGGGCCTTGGCCTGGGTCAGGGTGAGCCCGAACTCGGCGATGCGGGTGCGCCGGTGCGCGTCCATCCGCCTGCCGAGCTCGACGACCAGGAACCGTATGTCCCTGGCCGAGGCCGCGGCCGTCACGCTCAGAACCCCGGCCGGACCGTGATGTCGTTGATGGCCGCGTCCCGGGGCAGGTCGACGGCCATCAGCACGGTGGTGGCGACCGAGGCCGGGTCGATCCAGCGCTCGGCCTCGTACTCCTTGCCCTCCTGCTGGTGCACCTTCGCCTGCATCGCGGTGGCCGTGCGCCCCGGGTAGACGCTCGTCACCCGCACCCCGTTGGCCTGCTCCTCGCCGCGCAGCGAGTCGGCGAGCGCCTTGAGGCCGTGCTTGCTCGCGGCGTACGCGCTCCACTGCGGGCCGGCGTTGAGCCCGGCGCCGGAGTTGACGAAGACCACGTTGCCCTTGGAGACGCGCAGCTGCGGCAGCAGCAGCCGGGTCAGCTCGGCCGGGGAGACGAGGTTGACGGCCAGCTGGTGCGTCCACGTCTTCGGGGTCAGCTCGCCGACCGGGCCGAGGTCGACGACGCCGGCGATGTGCAGCAGCGAATCGACGCGTTCGGGCAGGGCCTGGTGGCTCAGCGCCCAGGACAGCCGGTCGGGGTTGGCGAGGTCGCCGACGAGCGTACGGGCCCCGGGGAAGCGCGCCGCGAGCTCCTTGGCCCGCCCCGCGTCCCGGGCGAACAGGTACAACTCGTCCCCGCGCGCGTGCAGCCGCTCGGCCACGACCGCGCCGATGCCCGATCCGGCACCGGTGATCACATGTGTTGCCATGGGCTCCAGCTTGCCCTACGCGGCGGCGCGCCGGGGACGCGCGCGGGAACACGGGCGGGAACGCGGGCGCGCGGGCGCCGGGGAACACGTACGACGGGGACACGTACCGCCGGGGAGGCGGGCCGTCTGTACACCCCCCTCCGGCCGTACAGCTGACCCGCCCCCGACGCATCCGCGCGCAACCCCCCGTCAGGCGCGCGGACTCCCCCCGTTCTTCCCCCTCGCCCCATCCTGCCCTCCCGCACCACCCCGGCGGCACCCGCCGACCGTCGGTTCCCGACCGCCGGTCGGCGGGGGTGTGGTCCGGACCAAGCCGGGCGGTTGTTATATTTCCTCGCCAGAATCAGCGCAGGAGTGGTGATAGTGATCCGCGTCATGGTCGTTGACGACGAGAGGCTGCTGCGCGCCGGGATACGCAGCATCCTGCAAGCGGAACCGGATATCGAGGTTCCGGTCACATGCGAGGGCCCGCAGGCCGTGGAGATGGCGGTCCGTCACCGCCCCGACGTCGTCCTGCTGGACATCCGCATGCCCGAGGCCGACGGGATCTCCGTGCTCTCCTCCCTCCTCGCCCTCCCGGACCCGCCGGTGGTGGCGATGCTCACCACCTTCGCCGCCGACGAGGACATCGCCCCCGCCCTGCGCGCCGGGGCCTCCGGCTTCCTGGTCAAGGACACTGTCCCCGACGAACTCGCCAGCGCCGTGCGCGTCCTGGCGTCCGGCGGGACGATCCTGTCCCCCGCCGTCGCCGACAGTGTCGTCGGGGGCTATCTGCGGGCCAACGGCCACGGCCCGCTGGCCTCCCGCCTCGCCTCCCTCACCGACCGGGAGCGCGACGTGCTCGCCCTCCTCGCCCAGGGCCGGTCCAACGCCGAGATCGGCACCGCCCTGCTGATGGGCACGGCGACCGCCAAGGACCACGTCAGCGCGATCCTCGCCAAGCTCGGCACGGCCAACCGCGTCCAGGCCGCGGTCCTCGCCCACCACTACGGGCTCGTCCGCATGGACCCGGAGCCCGCCCCGTGAGACTCCCCCGGTCCGTCCCCCGGTCCTTCCCCCGCTCCTCCTTACTCCGCGACCTGGCCCTCCTCCCGGTCGCGGCCGCCGAAGTCATGGCCATGCGCCCGCTGGTGGGCACCGGTGAGACCGTCCTCTACGCGGCGACGGTCGGCGCCCTCTTCCTCCGCCGCCGCTTCCCCGTCACCGTCCTCGCGGCCGCCCTTCCCGTCACCTTCACCGGACACCTCCTCATCGCCCCCATGGTGGCGTTGTACGAGGTGGCGCGGACGCGGCAGCGGCGAACGGCCGCCGCCTGGGCCCTCGTCTTCTTCCTCGCCTCCCTGGGCCCCTGGTGGCCCTCGCTGTTCACCGGCCACCCGCTGGCCGGCGGCATCCTCTACGGGGCGGTCTCCTCCGCCCTCATGACGGCGGGACCCACGGCCGTGGGCCGCCTCAACCGCGCCCGCCGCGAGCTCGCCCGCCACATCGACGAGCTCCGCCGCGCCCACCGGCGCGAGGCCGAGCTCATCGCCGAGCGCGCGGCCGTCGCCGAACGCACCCGTCTGGCACGGGAGATGCACGACGTCGTCTCCTACCAGGTCAGCCTGCTGACCGTGCAGGCCGGCGCGCTCCAGCGCACGGCGTCCGAGCCGGCGGCCCGCGAGACGGCGGGCATCATCCGCGAACTGGGCGCCACGGCCCTGAGCGAACTCCGCGGCCTGGTCGGCGTCCTGCGCTCCGTCCCCGCCGAAACCCCCCGGCTGACGGGCCTGCCCGCTCTCCTCTCCTCCAGCGCCCTGGAGACCGTCCTCCACGCCGACCTGCCGGCCGTCACCTCGGTGAAATGGCCCCCCGCCGTGGAGGAGGCCGCCTACCGCACGGTCCAGGAGGCCCTGACGAACGCGCGGAAGCACGCCGCGGGGGCGAAGGTCACGGTCACCGTGGAGACGGCCGACCGCGCCGGCCGCCCGGCCCTGATCGTCGACATCCACAGCGCGGCCGGGGAGAGCTCCCCCGAAGCCCTCCTCCCCTCCGGCGGCCACGGCCTGACGGGCCTGCGCGAACGCGCCGAACAGCTCGGCGGCGCGTTCGAGGCGGGCCCGGCGGACGACGGCGGCTTCCGCGTCCGGGCGGTCCTGCCGGGCGCGGGCGGAGCGGTGGCCGCCCGGGCGTAGACGGCGCGGAGCGGCTCAGGGACGAGCCGCCGCCCCCGGCCCGAACCTCCCCCGGTACGCCGACGGCGTCAGCCCCGTCTCGCGGCGCATCAGGGCGCGCAGATTGGCCGCGGTGCCCAGCCCGCTGCGGCGGGCCACGAGGTCGAAGCGGGACTCGCCGCGTTCGATCATCCGGCAGGCCAGGGCGAGGCGTTCGCGGGTGAGCCAGGCCAGCGGGGTCGTGCCCAGCTGGGCGCGGAAGCGGCGGTGCAGGGTCGCCGGGCTGACGGCGGCGCGGGCCGCCAGGTCCGCGACCGTCAGGGGGGCGTCCAGGCGTTCCTGCGCCCAGGCGGTGACCGGTGCGAGGGACTCGTCCGGCGCGGTGGGCACGGGACGTTCGACGAACTGGCGCTGGCCGCCGTCGCGGTGGGCCGCGAAGACCAGCCGCCGGCTGACGGAGTTGGCGACGTCCGCGCCGTGGTCGCGGCGGACGATGTGCAGCCCGAGGTCGAGCGCGGCCGCGCTGCCCGCGGCGGTGAGGATGTCCCCGTCGTCGACGAAGAGGACGTTCTCCTCCAGGCGGACGGCGGGGAAGCGGGCCCGGAAGGCGTCCGCCCACTGCCAGTGCGCGGTGGCCCGGCGGCCGTCGAGGACCCCGGCCTCGGCGAGGGTGAACGCGCCGCTGCAGAAGCCGACCAGCCGCGCGCCGCGCGCGTGCGCCCGCCGGATCGCGTCGAGGACGGCGGGGCGGCGGGGGACGTCCGCGTCGGGGCGGTTGGGGACGATCAGGGTGTCCGCCGTGTCGGCCGCTTCGAGTCCCGCGACCCCGGTCAGGGTGAAGAAGCCGTCCCGCATCGGGGTGCGCGGCGCCGGCGAGCAGAGCCGGAAGTCGTAGAGGTCACGGCCGAGCTCGGGGCGGCGGAGGCCGAACACCTCGCTGGCGCAGCCGAGTTCGAAGGGGTTGGAGTTCTCGTCGACGACGACCACGACGCGGTGCACGACACGGTGCGAGGATTCTTGCGGCATATGCGATTCCTAGCACTCACGCGAGGTGTTCCCCCAGGCCGAGGATCACTCCATGAGCAACGGACCCCTCTCCCTCGACACCGCCCTGGCCTCCTTCGACGCCCTGTGGAGCCCGCGCATCGTGACCCGCGTCAACGACTACGACGTCCGCGTCGCCAAGGTCGGCGGCGAGCACATCTGGCACGCCCATGACGACACCGACGAGTTCTTCCTGGTCCTGGAGGGGGAGTTGCTCATCTCGCTGCGCGAGGCGGGCGGGGAGCGCACGGTACGTCTGCCGCGCGGCTCGGTCTTCACCGTGCCCCGGGGCACGGAGCACCGGCCGTCCGCACCCGACGGCGCGTCGATCCTGATGTTCGAGCCCGCCGGGACGCCGACGGTCGGCGACCGGCACGAGGCGATACCCGGCCACATCGACGTGACCACCGGGCACGGGCTGGGCGCCCCGTAGCGGCGGCGTCTACCGCGCGGCCACCGCCCGCTCCGTCGTCGCGATCGTCGCCGAGCCGACGACGCGCGTGCCGTCGTAGAGGACGATCGCCTGGCCCGGGGCCACGCCCCGCACCGGCTCCTCGAAGCGCACCTGGAGCTCGTCGCCGATCAGCTCCGCCGTGACCTCCGTCTCCCCGCCGTGGGCGCGGAGCTGGGCGGTGTAGGTGCCGGGGCCGGACGGGGCGGTGCCGCACCAGCGCGGCTTGATCGCGGTCAGGGCGGAGACGTCCAGCGCCTCCACCGGGCCGACCGTGACCGTGTTGTTCACCGGGGAGATGTCGAGGACGTAGCGCGGCTTGCCGTCGGGCGCCGGGTGGCCGATGCGCAGGCCCTTGCGCTGGCCGATGGTGTAGCCGTAGGCGCCCTCGTGGGTGCCGACCTTGGCGCCCGTCTCGTCGACGATGTCGCCCTCGGCCCGGCCGAGGCGGGCGGCGAGGAAGCCGCGGGTGTCGCCGTCGGCGATGAAGCAGATGTCGTGGCTGTCCGGCTTCTTGGCCACGGCCAGGCCGCGCCGCTCCGCCTCGGCGCGGATCTCGTCCTTGGTGGTGAGGGTGTCGCCGAGCGGGAACATGGCGTGGGCGAGCTGGCGCTCGTCGAGGACGCCGAGGACGTACGACTGGTCCTTGGCCATGTCGCTCGCGCGGTGCAGCTCGCGGGTGCCGTCCTCGTTCAGCACGACCGTGGCGTAGTGGCCGGTGCAGACGGCGTCGAAGCCGAGGGCGAGGGCCTTGTCCAGCAGCGCCGCGAACTTGATCTTCTCGTTGCAGCGCAGGCAGGGGTTGGGGGTGCGGCCGGCCTCGTACTCGGCGACGAAGTCCTCGACGACGTCCTCGCGGAAGCGCTCGGCCAGGTCCCAGCAGTAGAAGGGGATGCCGATGACGTCGGCGGCGCGGCGGGCGTCGCGGGAGTCCTCGATCGTGCAGCAGCCGCGGGCGCCGGTGCGGAAGGACTGCGGGTTCGCGGAGAGCGCCAGGTGCACCCCGGTCACGTCGTGGCCGGCTTCGACCGCGCGGGCCGCCGCGACGGCGGAGTCGACGCCGCCGGACATGGCGGCCAGGACGCGGAGCCCCTTGCGGGGGGCGTTGAGGTCGGGTGCACCCGGGAAGTCAGTCATAGCCCCTCCAGAGTACGGGGGCCCGCCCGCGCCGGGTAAACGGGTTTCCCGGGGGTCAGCTCAGGCCCGCGCTCCTCGCCCGCTTCACCACCGGGCCGATCGCCGCCACGACCGCGTCCACGTCCGCCTCCGTCGAGGTGTGCCCCAGGGAGAAGCGCAGCGTGCCCCGGGCCAGCTCCGGATCGGTGCCGGTGGCCAGGACGACGTGGCTGGGCTGGGCGACGCCGGCCGTGCAGGCGGAGCCGGTGGAGCACTCGATGCCCTGGGCGTCCAGGAGCAGCAGCAGGGAGTCGCCCTCGCAGCCGGGGAAGGAGAAGTGGGCGTTGGCGGGCAGCCGGCCCGCCGGGTCGGGGTCGCCGCCGAGGACCGCGTCCGGGACGGCGGCCAGGACCCCGGCGATCAGCCGGTCGCGGAGGGCGCCGACCTCCCGGGCGAAGTCCGGGCGGCGCTCGGCGGCGAGCGTGCCGGCCACGGCGAAGGCCGCGATGCCGGGGACGTCCAGCGTGCCGGAGCGCACGTGCCGCTCCTGGCCGCCGCCGTGCAGCAGCGGTACGGGGGCGTGGCGGCGGCCCAGCAGCAGGGCGCCGACGCCGTACGGGCCGCCGATCTTGTGGGCGCTGACCGTCATCGCGGCCAGCCCGGAGTCGGCGAAGCCGACGTCCAGCTGGCCGACGGCCTGCACGGCGTCGGCATGCAGCGGGATGCCGAACTCCGCGGCGACACCGGCGAGTTCGCGGACCGGCATGATGGTGCCGATCTCGTTGTTGGCCCACATGACGGTGGCCAGCGCCACGTCCGCGGGGTTGCGTTCTATCGCCTCGCGCAGCGCGTCGGGGTGCACCCGCCCGTACGCGTCCACCGGCAGGTACTCGACGGTGGCGCCCTCGTGCGCGGCGAGCCAGTCCACCGCGTCGAGGACGGCGTGGTGCTCGACGGGGCTGGCGAGGACGCGGGTGCGCGCGGGGTCGGCGGCCCGGCGGGCCCAGTACATCCCCTTGACCGCGAGGTTGTCGGCCTCCGTGCCGCCCGCGGTGAAGACGACCTCGCTGGGGCGGGCGCCGAGGGAGGCGGCGAGGGCCTCGCGGGACTCCTCGACGGCGCGGCGCGCGCGGCGCCCCGCGGCGTGCAGCGAGGAGGCGTTCCCGGCGACGGCGAACTGGGCGGTCATCGCCTGCACCGCCTCGGGAAGCATCGGAGTGGTGGCGGCGTGGTCGAGGTAGGCCATGGTGGGCACGATTCTACGAGCCGCCGCCGGGTGCCGTACCCGGTGGTGCGGACCATGCGTCCGGCCCGGCGGCCGACCTGACATTTGGCCGGAAACGACTGGGCACGGCGGCATCCGCGCAGGCAGGCTCTCCTCCGGCCGTACCGTCCGCCATCCACGAGGAGAGCCGCCCGTGACCGACGCCCAGCCTGTTACCGACCCGCGCCCCCAGCTGCGGGGCGCAGTCGAGCAGATGAACGCCCTCGTGGCGGCCGTGGGGACCGGCCGCCTCGGCGAGCGGACCCCCTGCGGCGACTTCGACATACGGGGGCTGCTGCGGCACCTCCTCGGCGCCTGGACCAAGTTCGCGGAGGGGGCCGCCGCCGGCGGGATCCAGCCGGGTGCGCCCGCCCTCCCGGAGATCGCCGACGACGGCTGGGCGGACACGCTCGCCGCGGCCGGTGCCCGGCTCGTCGCGGAGTGGGAGGACGAGGCCCGGCTCGCCGGCCCGTTCAGCGCTCCGTGGGGCACGTCCCCCGCGTACGGCGCGGTCGCCTTCTTCGTCCTGGAGACCGTCACGCACACCTGGGACCTCAACGAGGCCCTGGGCCGCCCGGCCGCGCTCGACCCGGAGCTGTCCGCCTTCGCGCTCGCCACGGCCGAGGCCGCGGTCCCGGCCGAGGGCCGGAAGGGCGCCTTCGAGCCGGCCCGGCCCGCCCCCGAGGGCGCGGACGTGCACACCCGGCTGGCGGCCCGGACCGGGCGCGAGGTGAAGTAGCCCCTGGCTCAGGTGCGGTCCCGCAGCCGCGCGAGCTGCCGGGACTGGGCGACGAGCCGGTCCTCGGCGTCCCAGATCTCGCCGTCCTCCTCCAGGAAGCCGCTCGCCAGGTTGCGGGTGACGACCGAGATCCGCAGCGGGCCCGGGGCGGGGCGCCGGCGGAGGTGCACGGTGAGTTCCACCGTGGGCACCCAGCCGGACATCCCCAGGTCGAAGGGGGTGGGCGGCAGCGCGTCGGCGGCCAGGAGCAGGGAGTACGGGTCGGGGTCGCGGCCGTCGGCGAAGCCGAACCAGCCGCGCATCTCCGACCCGCCGCCGGGCCGGCCCACCGCCCAGCCGGCCGTGGCCGG
The DNA here is from genome assembly GCF_041519305.1 of Streptomyces luteireticuli. Classification (NCBI taxonomy): domain Bacteria; kingdom Bacillati; phylum Actinomycetota; class Actinomycetes; order Kitasatosporales; family Streptomycetaceae; genus Streptomyces; species Streptomyces luteireticuli. The sequence goes on along the minus strand of NZ_CP167927.1, from coordinate 5,825,710 downwards.
GTCGAGCCGCAGGTCGATGCGGGAGAGGAAGCCGTCGTCGCCGAAGCCTTCGGGCGTGCCGCCGACGCAGTGTTCGTACGGCGGTATGGACGGCGGTTTGGCCGTGGTGCGGATGTCGCCGTCGAGCGCGTCCAGGTCCCCGTAGGTGGCCAGGACGCGCAGCCGCTCGGTCTCGGTGCCGTCCGGGGCGGTCTGGAAGAGACTCGCCTGGCCGGTGGAGAGCGTCCGGCCGGTGCGGACGACCTGGCTGCGGACGACCGCGGGGCCGGGGCGGGTGACGCTCAGGTAGTGGGCGGTGATGGTGAACGGGTGTGGGTGCGGGAGGGTGTCGCCCAGCGCGCGGGCCGCGGTGGCGAGGAGGTAGCCGCCGTTGGCGGCGCCGAAGAGGGTCCAGCCCGCACAGACGCGGACGTCGTGGGTGCCGGCGGCCCGGGGGACGACCGCGGTGTCCCTGTCGAACTCGCTGCTGCCGATGGGTGCCTGTGCCATGGGCGCACGCTACACCGGAAAGTTACCCACGGGTAGCTTCTTCTTCGGCGGCCGCGGACCGGCGGTGCCAGGCGCGCGGGGCGCGCCAGTGGAAGTGCATCGCGAGCAGCCGCAGGCCGCAGGCCGTGACCACCGGAATCGCGATGGTGGGCCCGTGGAGGGCGTCCTCGCGCAGGAGCAGCGCGGCGAGTGCGGCGCCGACCATGGCGGGGACGGCGTACAGGTCGCGGTCCCAGCGCAACAGCGACGGCACCTCGTGCGCCAGGACGTCGCGCAGCACTCCGCCGCCGACGGCCGTCGCCAGGCCGAGGGTGGCCGACTGGGTCAGCCCCAGGCCGTGCCCGTACGCCTTGACCGTGCCCGTGACGCAGAACAGGCCGAGGCCGGCGGCGTCGAAGGCGTTCACCGCGGCGGTGATCCGCTCCACCTCCGGGTGGAGGAAGAAGACGATGAGCGTGGCGATGAGCGGGGTGAGGAAGTAACCCAGGTCGGTGAAGGCGGCCGGGGGCACGGCGCCGATGACCAGATCCCGGAAGAGTCCGCCGCCCAGGGCCGTGACCTCCGCCAGCACGGCCATGCCGAAGACGTCGAAGTTCTTGCGGACGCCGAGGAGGGCGCCGGAGATGGCGAAGACGAAGATTCCGGCGATGTCCAGCCAATGCTGGACGGAGGGGGTGAACAGGTCGGTGAGCACGCGACATTCTTACCGGTCGGGAGGCTTGCCACTGCCCCGCCCTAATCCGTTTTCGCAGGGGCGGCGCCCCTGCGGCACCTCGCTGGCGCGCTGCCGCGCGCGGGAGCCGGGCCCGCGCTGCCGCGCGGTGGGGGAGGTCCCGCGCTGCCGCGCGGTGGGCGGGGCTTCGCCCCTGCGCCCCACCGGGCGCTGCGCCCCCTGGCCCCCTGAAGCGCCCTGCGGGCGCTGTCCTCAAACGCCGGACAGGCTGGATGCTTGCCCCGGTCCCGCCCTTTCACCGTTTCTTCCGGGGAAACCCCGGACCCCATCCGCCCTCCGGGCGGAGTCCTCAAACGCCGGACGGGCTGAAGTGGCGCGCCGATCCAGCCCGTCCGGCGCTTGAGGACGAGCGGCGAAGCCGCGACAACGGGGGCCAGGGGCGAAGCCCCGGAAGCAGGGGTGCAGGGGGCGCAGCCCCCGCCCCACCGCGGCGGAGCCGCGGTACCGGGCCCCGGGGCGGAGCCCCGGAAGAAACGGTGAAAGGGCGGGACCGGGGCAGAACTCACCCCTCCCCCACCTCCGGCACCTCCGGATGATGGCACGCCACCTCATGCCCCACCCCCAACACCCGCAACCCCGGCTCCTCCCTCCCGCACACCTCCGTCGCCTTCCAGCACCGCGTATGGAACCGGCACCCCGCCGGCGGCGAGATCGGCGACGGCACGTCGCCCTTCAGCAGGATCCGTTCGCGCCGGGCGCGCCGCCGGGGGTCGGGCACGGGCACGGCGGACAGCAACGCCTTCGTGTACGGGTGCAGAGGGTTCGCGTAGAGCGACGCACGATCGGTCAGCTCCACCAGCTTCCCCAGGTACATCACCGCGATCCGGTCCGAGACGTGCCGGATGACGGACAGGTCGTGGGCGATGATGATGTACGTCAGCCCGAGCTCGTCCTGGAGGTCGTCCAGCAGGTTGACCACCTGCGCCTGGATGGACACGTCCAGCGCGGACACCGGCTCGTCCGCGACGACCAGCTTCGGCTTGAGGGCCAGCGCCCGTGCGATGCCGATGCGCTGCCGCTGCCCGCCGGAGAATTCGTGCGGATAGCGGTTGTAGTGCTCGGGGTTGAGGCCGACGAGTTCGAGCAGCCGCTGCACCTCCTTCTTCACCCCGCCCCCGGGCGTGATGCCCTGGAGCCGGAACGGGGCGCCGACGATGGTGCCGACCGTGTGCCGGGGGTTCAGGGACGAGTAGGGGTCCTGGAAGATCATCTGGACGTCCCGGCGGAGCGGCCGCATCCCGGCGACCCCCAGGTGGGAGATGTCCCGCCCCTCGAACTCGATCGTCCCGGCGGTGGGTTCGAGCAGCCGCGTCACCAGGCGCCCCATGGTGGACTTGCCGCAGCCGGACTCGCCGACGACGCCGAGCGTCTCCCCGGCGCGCACGTCGAAGCCGATGCCGTCCACGGCGTGGACGGCGCCGACCTGCCGGCGCAGCAGCCCCTTGGTGATGGGGAAGTGTTTGGTCAGCCCCTCGACCTTGAGCAACGTCTCCGTCATAGCTTGGGCGCAATCTCCTCGGTCCAGATCCGGGTCCGTTCCTCCTGTGCCAAGTGGCAGGCGGAGGAGTGCCGTTCGGCGCCGGAGACCGGACGGAGCTCGGGCCGTTCGGTACGGGTGACACCGCCGGGGGGCACATCGGCGTAGGGGCAGCGGGGGCTGAAGGCACAGCCGGGGGGCACATTGATCAGACTGGGCGGGGAGCCCTTGACCGGGATGAGCCGCTCGCTCTGTTCGCGGTCGATGCGCGGCATGGATCCCAGCAGGCCCCAGGTGTAGGGGTGTTGGGGCGCGGTGAAGACCTGCTCGGCCGGTCCCTGCTCGACGCACCGCCCGCCGTACATGACGAGGATGTCGTCGGCGAGTTCGGCGACGACGCCCAGGTCGTGGGTGATGATGACGACCGCCGAGCCGAACTCCTTCTGGAGGTCGCGGATGAGGTCGAGGATCTGCGCCTGGACGGTGACGTCGAGGGCGGTGGTCGGCTCGTCGGCGATCAGCAGGGCCGGGTTGTTGACCAGCGCCATGGCGATCATCGCGCGCTGGCGCATGCCGCCGGAGAACTGGTGCGGGTAGTCGTCCACCCGCCGGTCGGGCTGCGGGATGCCGACGCGGTCCAGCAGGTCGACGGCGCGCCGGCGGGCGGTCTTCTTGTCGGTGCCGGGATGGTGGATGCGGTACGCCTCGGCGATCTGCGAACCCACCGTGAAGTAGGGGTGCATGGCCGACAGCGGGTCCTGGAAGATCATCGCCATCTCGCGGCCGCGCAGCCTCCGCACCTTCTCGGGGTCGGCGGAGAGCAGTTCGGTGCCGTCCAGCCAGATCTCGCCGGAGATCCGCGCCTTGCGGCGGCCGTACTGGCCGACCGTGTGCAGGCCCATGATCCCCAGCGAGCTGACGGACTTGCCGGAGCCGGACTCCCCCACGATGCCCAGCGTCCGGCCCTTCTCCAGCGAGAAGGAGAGCCCGTCCACGGACTTCACCAGGCCGTCGTCGGTGGGGAAGTGGATGCGCAGGTCGCGCACGTCGAGGTAAGCGGGGGACGTCACGAGAGCCTCACTCGGGGGTCGATCACGGCGTACAGCAGGTCCACCACGAGGTTGGCGAGGACGACCGCGGAGGCCGCGATGAGGACCACGCCGAGGATGACCGGCAGGTCCTTGTTGTTGATGGCGGTGACCGCCGCCTGGCCGAGACCGGGCAGGTTGAAGGCGCTCTCGGTGAGGATCGCGCTGCCGACGAGGGCGCCGAGGTCCATGCCGAGGATGGTGGCGATGGGCGTCATCGTCGAGCGCATGGCGTGCTTGCCGATGACGGCGCGCTCGGTGAGACCCTTGGCGCGCGCGGTGCGGATGTAGTCCTCGCCGAGGACCTCCATCATGGTGGCCCGGGTGAGCCGGGCGTACATCGCCGCGAAGAGGAAGGCCAGCGCGACCCAGGGCAGGATCATCCCGTTGAACCAGCCCGCCGGGTCCTCGGTGAGGGGCACGTACTCGGCCGTGGTCCAGCCGAGTTGGAACTTGAAGAGCGCCAGCAGCAGCAGCGCGGTGAAGTAGATCGGCAGCGAGACCCCGGCGAGGGCGGTCGTCATCGCGGCCCGGTCGATCTTGGTGCCCCGCTTGAGCGCGGAGACCACCCCGGCCGAGACGCCGAGCACCAGCCACACCACGCAGGCCCCGCCGGCGAGGGAGAGGGTCGGGGGCAGCCGGTCCGTGAGGATCGGCCAGACCGGCTGCTCGGTGCGGAAGGAGTAGCCGAAGCAGGGCGCCGGGCAGTGGTCGGTGGTCCCGCCGCCGGTGTAGTCGCGGCCGGTGAACAGCCCGCTGACGAAGTGCCAGAACTGCACCAGCACCGGATCGCTGAGCCCGAGCTTCTGCCGGATGCCCTCGATCGTCGCGGGGTCCGCCTGCTTGCCGACGTACATGGCGGCGGGATCGGCCCCGGTGAGCTTGGGGATGGTGAAGAAGATGAGGAAGGTCACCAGCGTGACCACGAGCAACATCACGATGACGGCGAACAGCCGCCTGACGAGGTAAGCGAACACTGCGGTCGGCCCGGCGGCGGTCCGGGGAGCTGCGTCCCCGGACCGCCGCGCTCGGCCCTCACCTGCCCTTCGGGGCCTGGCGGCGGTTGCGCCGGCTGAGCGGAACGACGGTCAACGACCGTCGTAGAAAGGTCACTTCACGACACCCAGGGCGGAGTAGTCGTAGCGGCCGTTGTAGGCGTCGGTCGTGTAGACGTTGGTCAGCCGGGAGCTGCGCCAGATGATGTTCTTCTCGTAGGTGAAGGGCAGGTAGTAGGCGCCCTCCATGACCTTCTTGTTGGCCTCCTGGTAGATCTTCCCCGCCTTGACGGGGTCGGTCTCCGCGATGGCGTCGTCCATCAGCTTGTTGATCGCGGGGTCGTTGATCTCCGGGTAGTTCTGGTTGGCCGACTCCTGGATGAACCGCCCGTCCACGACGGGCTGGAGGTAGCCCTGGCCGCTGGGGAAGTCGGCGCCCCAGCCCATGACGATGATCCCGTAGCCCTTGGCCTTGACGTTCTTGGGAGCGCCGATGACGGTCGAGTACTGGGCGCCGTCGTACGGGTCGACCTGGGCGTCGATGCCGATCTTCTTCAGGGACGCCTGGAGCGACTCCGCGGTGGCGATCTCCTGCGGCTTGTTGTTGCGGACCGCGATGGTGGTCTTGAAGCCGTCCGGCTTGCCGCAGGCCTTCAGCTCCTCCTTGGCCTTGGCCTCGTCCGCCTTGCCCTGCGCGATGCCGTACGGGTCGAAGCTCTTCTCGAAGCCCTGGATGGCCGGCGGCAGCATGCCGGTGCCGATGTCGCCGCCCGCCTCGGGGCCGCCGCGCGCGGTCTGCAGCGAGGTGTGGTCGGCGCCGAGGATGGCGGCCTTGCGGCAGTGGATGTTGTCGAACGGCGCGACGGACTGCGGGAAGGCGGCGTAACGGATGAAGCCCGTCAGCGGGTTGTCGACGTTGGCCTTGGCGGACTGCAGCGCCTTCTGCCGGCCGGCCGAGCCCATGCCCGTGGCGTTGAGGTCGAGGTCGTAGTTGCCGGCGATCAGGTCGCTGTCCATCGCGTCGGCGTTGGTGGTGAACTTGACGGAGATCTTGTCCGGCAGCGCCTTGCGGACGGCGTCCGAGTCCTTGTTCCACTTGTCGTTGCGGACGAGCACCAGGCTCTTGTTGGGGGCGTACGACTCGAACTTGTACGGGCCGTTGGAGAACGGGCGCAGCGCGTACTTCTCCGCCTTGTCCATGTCCTGGCGCACCGGGGCGGCGGCGGGGATGGCCAGCATCTGGAGGAAGTCGCCGTTGGGTTTGGCCAGATGGAAGCTGATGGTCTTCGCGTCGGGCGTCTCGATCTGCGCCAGCCCGAGCTTGTCCTTGCTCTCGTCCTTGTAGGGTCCCTTGTACTTCTTGTCCGGGTCCAGGACCTGCATCACCCAGGTCGGACCGCCGGAGATCTTGTCCTGGGCCCAGGTGCGCTCGATGCCGTACTTGACGTCCTGGCTGGTGACGGGCTTGCCGTCCTCCCAGGTGATCCCGGGGCGCAGGGTGAAGGTGTAGGTCTTCTTGTCGGCCGACATCTTCCCGGTGTCGGTGGCCAGGTCCGGCACGACGGTTCTGCTCTCCGCGCCGGGGCCGGGTTTGGGGGTGACGAGGGTGCGGGTGTAGTAGCGCATGAAGTCCCAGGCGAAGCCGTAGTAACCGCGCTGCGGGTCCCAGGAGTCGGCGTCCTGGGTGGCGATGTACTTCAGCTCGCCGCCCTTCTTGTCGGACGGGCCGGCGACCTTCTCGACACCGGCGTTGAAACCGGCCCCCTTGCCGCCGCCTCCGCCGCCGCCCTTGCTCCCGCCACCGCCGCCGCAGGCGGTGACGGCGACGAGCGTCGCGACGGCCAGCGTCGCGCCGGCGGCCATTCTGCGCCTCGGAATCCTCGAAGTCCCTTGCGTAGCCAAGATGTCGCGACCTCCGTGGTCTGGGGTTGGGGTTGCCGCGCGCTCAGCGCGAGCCCTTGGGGTCCAGCGCGTCCCGTACGCCGTCGCCGAAGAGGTTGAAGGCGAGGACGGTGACGAAGATGGCGAGGCCGGGGAACACCATGAACATCGGGTCGCTCTCATAGGTGTTGACGGCCTTGGAGAGCATCTGCCCCCAGGAGGAGGTCGGCGACTTGACGCCGGCCCCGAGGAAGCTGAGCGCCGCCTCGGTGAGGACGTTGGTCGGGATCATCAGCGTGGCGTAGACGGTGATCGGCGCGACCAGGTTGGGCAGCAGCTCGCGGAAGAGGATGTAGGTGCGCCCGGCGCCCAGGCTGCGGGCCGCCTCGACGTACTCGCGCTCCCTGAGCGAGAGCGTCTGTCCGCGCACGATGCGTCCGACGTAGGGCCAGCCGAAGAAGCCGATCACCGCGATGAGCACGGCCATCCGCACCCCCGAACCGCTCAGTCCCCACAGCTCGTTGGGGACGACGGAGACGAGGGCGATGATGAAGAGCAGCTGCGGGAAGGCGAGCAGGGCGTCCATGACCCGGCTGACCAGGGTGTCCACCCAGCCGCCGAAGTAGCCGGCCACGATGCCGAGGACGGTGCCGATGGCCACGGCCACGACGGCGGCGAGGAAGGCGACGAGCAGCGAGACGCGGGCGCCGTAGACGACGCGGCTGAAGACGTCCCGGCCGTTGACGGGCTCCACGCCGAAGAGGAAGTCGCCGTTCATCCCGCCCCACGCCTCCTTGGGCGTGCCGAGCAGCGGGTCGATCTGGTCCTCGTGGTACTCGTTCGGCGGGTGGCCCAGGAGGTCGACGATCAGCGGGGCGAAGACCGCGACCAGGATCAGCAGCAGGACGACGATGCCGCCGGCGAGGGCGAGTCTGTCGCGTTTGAGCCGGTTCCAGGCGATGCGCCAGGGAGAACGGCCCTCGATGGCCTTCACGGGGGCGTCGGCGACGACGTCCACGGCCCCGGCCGCGCTGGTATCGGGAAGTGGTGCCGTCATCGTCTGCGGACCCCTCTCGGCCGGGGCACCGGCCCACGCACAGGCCGCCCGGGAGGCGGCATGGTTGACATCACTGGGGAAAGTGGCGCTGTGGTGCGGGAAGTACGGGAAGGTACTCGCGGAGCAGGACGTACGGTCGTGCCGCGGACCCCCGACGGGTCCACCGGCGGGTCCTTGGAGCGGGAGTCTTCAACGCGTTCGCGATCACCCGCCAGACCTGGTCCGCAAAGGATGCGCAACCGTGATGTGCGATGAGGGGTTCCGTTATACGGACGTGCGCCGGCGCCGGCTCAGCCCGTCCGGCGCCTGAGAACGATGCGGCGCGGCCGCCCTAGTGCGGGTACCCGTACCCCGCCAACGGCGCCTGCCGCGCCGCCTCCTGGCCGTAGAACGGCCGCGCATGCACCCGCATCCACATCCCCACCGGGTCGTACTCGTCCGACAGCGCGACCGTCGAGACCGGCAGCCCCTCCGGCGCCGCCCCGATCGCCTGCCGCATCATCAACCGCACCGATTCCACGGCCGCTTGGGACGTGTCGTACAGGTCGAGCCCGATCGCCAGATACGCCGCGCCCACCGCCGGCTGGACCCACGCGCGCCGCAGCGCCCGCACCGCCGGCGTCCGCGCCGCGTGCTGTGCGAGCAGGGCGTAGAACTGGGGGATCTCCAGGACCGGTTCGGTGATGCGCAGCGGGCCGGCCGGCAGCCGGTCGAGTCCGCCGGCGATGCGGCGCAGGTCGAGCCAGGGGATGCCGACGCCGCCGCCGGGCGCGTGGGGGTTGAGCCACAGGCCCCAGCGGCCGGGGTAGAGGGACGCGGCCAGGGAGCGGCCGGGGACGACCTCGTGGGCCCGGTTCCAGCCGCTGGCGGCGAGCTCCCGGTCGGAGGTGACGCAGGGGGCGTAGCCGAGGCCGTCGACCTCCATGTTCCCGTACTGGGCGTCGGGCGAGCCCGCCTGCCCGTGCCAGAGCAGCATCCACAGGCGGCCGTCGGCGACCGCGCGCAGCAGCGCCTCGTAGACGTCGTAGCGTCCGGGCGCCACTTGGCGCAGCACCTGCTCCACGCCGCTCTCCGCGCCCGCGCTCACCTGACCCCGCCCCTTCTGCGGGCAGACGCGCACCCCGCGCCCGCCCGTTGCCTCACGGCGCGGTCGCGCCTCCCGTACGGTCGTCCAACCAGCTTACGAGGCCGCGGCGGCATGCAGGAGAGCAGTCAGCGGTCACGGTCGTAGAACGGTCCGACGCGGTCGCGGAGCCAGTCGGCGACGGGGTCCCGGGCGACGTCGAGGAGGACGAGGCGCACGGGCCAGGGCACGGGCACCTGCCCGAGGGCGCGGCCGAGGGCGTCCAGGGCGGCGGCGCGGCTGTCGTCGTCGGGGAGGTCGAGCTCGACGCCGACGAACAGCTCGGGGGCGCCGCCCTCGACGCTGGCCAGCGCGCGGCGGCCGGTGCGGACGCCGCGGGCGGCGGTGAACTCCAGCCCGGCGGCGGCCAGGAAGGCCGTCGGCTCGTCCTGCCAGTCGGGCTCGAAGAGGCGCACCCGGCCGCCGGTGGGCTCCCCCGCCAGCCGCAGCTGTCCCGCGCGGCACAGCTCGGCGACGGCCGCCGGGGGCAGCGGTGCGCCCACCGTGCCACCGGGGTTGAGCACGATGCCGGCCTGCGGGGGCAGTCCGCGGGCGAACTCGACGGCGGGGGCCACGGCGAACGGCATCCGGTCTCCGGCGCCGCGCAGGAACTCCGCGTGGGAGCTGAAGACGGGGACGAACGCGCCGCCGTCGAGCTCCACGGTGGGCAGGTCGAGGTCGGCGCTGTCGGGCCCGCCGCCGTTGGGCAGGGGGATCCACACGCTGCTGCGGCCGAGCGCCTCCACGATGCGGGCACCGGCGGCGGGGTCGCCCGTGGCGGAGGCGAGGGTGCGCTCCAGGTCGTTCGCGGGCCAGTCGTGCCCGTACTGCTCGGGGATGCTCATCCGTTCCAACCGCCGTCTCGTGTCACTGGGGTTCGCCTCGCGTCACCGGCGCAACCGCATCCGCACCTTAGCCGCTGTCCCCCCGTCAGACGCTGCCCACCGTCAGGAAGTGCCCGGGCCGGGGCCGCCGAAGACCACGGACCCCAGCGCGTCGGCCGAGGCGCGGTCCAGGAGGACGACGGAGGCGGCGCCCGCCGGCGCCCGGCCCCCGGCGGCCGCGGCGACCAGGCGCTCCATGGCGCCGCGGTGCCGGGCGAAGGCGGGCGCGGAGACGGTCCGGCCGCGGGCCCGCTGACCGGCGAGCGCGGTCCCCGGGGCCACGGCGAGCAGCAGGACGTGCAGATCCGTACCGCGGCGGCGGGCCTCGCGGGCGAGCCAGCGGCGCACCCAGCCGGCCCGTCCGCAGTCGTGCACGACGACGCTCGCGCCGGAGCGCAGGGCGCCGCGCAGTCCCACGTAGTGGACGGCCCGGACGAGGGGCCGGTAGAGGCCGTACGGGAGGCGGGCGGGGAGCCGGCGCTCCAGGCGGGCGCGGGTGTCCTGGGAGTCGACGCGGCGCACCGGCTCGCCCCGGCCGTCGAGCGCGGGCGCCAGCCGCCGGATGAGGGTGGACTTGCCGCTGCCGGGCAGCCCGGAGACCACCAGCAGATCGCCGGTGCGGTACCGCAGTTCGCGGAGGGCGGGCCCCGCGCGCATGTCCCGCACCGGGGCCCCGGCCCCGGAAACCTCCGCCTCGACGTCCGTTCGCACGGTCCCCGCCCTCTCGTCACCCGCCCGTCGCCGTCGGTGTACCCGAACCGGGTAAAAGAAAAGTAATGCAATGCGATGGTCTCCGAACGGCCCATCGCACGTCCGTACGTGCAATGATGTGCGCGCCAACTGCACGACCAACTGCATACCGGCCGCTCGAATCCGCGCGGGAGAGTTCCGGCACGTCGTGTGCCGGGCGCCGAAGGAGCAAGTTCCTCCCTTGAATCTCTCAGGCCCCGATACCGCACGGGCGAGGCAGATCTGAAAAGCGGGCCGCCATGGGCGGCCCCACCCAAGGTGCAAGCCGAGCGCCCTCCAGGGGGTCCCGGTGAACCTCTCAGGTTCCGATGACAGATGGGGAGGCTTCACTGTTCGACGCCTCGCGACCGCCTGCCCGGGAGTTCCCGCTATGCCCCCTGAGAACGCAGCCCCCCGCCTGACCGCGCTCGACGCCCTGCACCGCGGCCTCGGCGCGACGATGACCGACTTCGCCGGCTGGGACATGCCGCTGCGCTACGGGAGCGAGCGCGACGAGCACCTCGCCGTCCGCACCCGCGCCGGCCTCTTCGACCTCTCCCACATGGGCGAGATCACCCTCACCGGCCCGGAGGCGGGCAAGGCCCTGGACTTCGCCCTGGTGGGCAATCTGTCCGCGCTGGCCGTGGGCCGCGCCCGGTACACGATGATCTGCGACGAGCGCGGCGGCATCCTCGACGACCTGATCGTCTACCGGCTGGGCGACGAGGAGTTCATGGTCGTCGCCAACGCCTCCAACGCCCAGGTGGTGCTGGACGCGCTCACCGAGCGGGCGGCGGGCTTCGGGGCGGACGTCCGCGACGACCGCGAGAACTACGCGCTGCTCGCCGTCCAGGGCCCGGCCTCCCCCGGCATCCTGAAGTCCGTCACCGACGCCGACCTGGACGGCCTCAAGTACTACGCGGGCCTGCCCGGCACCGTCGCGGGCGTCCCGGCCCTGATCGCCCGTACGGGCTACACCGGCGAGGACGGCTTCGAGCTGTTCGTCGCCCCCGCCGACGCCGAGAAGCTGTGGCAGGCGCTCACCGCGGCGGGCGCGGAGGCCGGCCTGGTGCCCTGCGGCCTGTCCTGCCGCGACACCCTGCGCCTGGAGGCGGGCATGCCGCTCTACGGGCACGAGCTCACCACGGACACGACGCCCTTCGACGCCGGGCTCGGCCGGGTCGTCAAGTTCGACAAGCCGGGCGACTTCGTGGGGCGCGCGGCACTGGAGGCCGCCGCCGAGCGCGCCGCGAGCGCCCCGCCCCGCAAGCTCGTGGGCCTGGTGGCCGCCGGCCGCCGGGTGCCGCGCGCCGGCTACCCGGTGGTCGAGACCGGCTCCGGAACGGTGATCGGCGAGGTCACCTCCGGCGCCCCCTCCCCCACCCTCGGCAAGCCGCTCGCCATCGCCTACGTGGACGCGGCCCACGCCGCGCCCGGGACGCCCGGCGTCGCCGTGGACATCCGGGGCAGCCACGAGGAGTACGAGGTCGTGGCGCTCCCCTTCTACAAGCGCGAGCGCTGATCCACTTTCCCTTCGGTTTCCTCTTCCGTCTCACCTGTCAAGACCCTCCCTGGCTTCGCCAGGGGCCCAGTCAAAAGCACTGTCCCGCGTACAGGAGAATCGACCCATGAGCAACCCCCAGCAGCTGCGCTACACCAAGGAGCACGAGTGGCTGTCGGCCACCGACGAGAACGGTGTGGCGACGGTCGGTATCACCGAGTTCGCGGCCAACGCGCTCGGCGATGTCGTCTACGCCCAGCTCCCGGCGGTCGGTGACACGATCACCGCCGGCGAGACCTGCGGTGAGCTGGAGTCCACCAAGTCGGTCAGCGACCTCTTCGCCCCCGTCACGGGCGACGTCGTCGAGGCCAACCAGGATGTCGTGGACGACCCGTCGCTGGTGAACTCCGCCCCGTTCGAGGGCGGCTGGCTGTTCAAGGTGAAGATCACGGACGAGCCGGCGGACCTGCTGACCGCCGACGCGTACACCGACTTCGCCGGCTGACCCCGCCCCCCTCCTCCTCGTCCAGGAAGAACTCATGTCGCTTCTGAACAGCTCCCTCCATGAGCTCGACCCCGACGTCGCCGCCGCAGTCGACGCCGAACTCCACCGCCAGCAGTCCACCCTCGAGATGATCGCCTCGGAGAACTTCGCTCCGGTCGCGGTCATGGAGGCCCAGGGCTCGGTCCTCACCAACAAGTACGCCGAGGGCTACCCGGGCCGCCGCTACTACGGCGGCTGCGAGCACGTGGACGTCGTCGAGCAGATCGCCATCGACCGGATCAAGGCGCTGTTCGGCGCCGAGGCCGCCAACGTGCAGCCGCACTCGGGCGCCCAGGCCAACGCCGCGGCCATGTTCGCGCTGCTGAAGCCGGGCGACACCATCCTGGGCCTCAACCTAGCCCACGGTGGTCACCTCACCCACGGCATGAAGATCAACTTCTCCGGCAAGCTCTACAACGTGGTCGCCTACCACGTCGACGAGCAGACCAACCTGGTCGACATGGAGGAGGTCGAGCGCCTCGCCAAGGAGCACCGCCCCAAGCTGATCGTCGCCGGCTGGTCCGCCTACCCGCGCCAGCTGGACTTCGCGGCCTTCCGCCGGATCGCCGACGAGGTCGGCGCGTACCTGATGGTCGACATGGCCCACTTCGCGGGCCTGGTCGCCGCCGGTCTGCACCCCTCCCCGGTGCCGCACGCGCACGTGGTGACCACCACCACGCACAAGACCCTCGGCGGTCCGCGCGGCGGTGTGATCCTGTCCACGGCCGAGCTCGCCAAGAAGATCAACTCGGCGGTCTTCCCCGGTCAGCAGGGCGGCCCGCTGGAGCATGTGATCGCGGCCAAGGCGGTCTCCTTCAAGGTCGCGGCGACCGAGGAGTTCAAGGAGCGCCAGCAGCGCACGCTGGAGGGCGCGAAGATCCTCGCCGAGCGCCTGCTGCAGGACGACGTCAAGAAGGCCGGCGTCTCCGTCCTGTCCGGCGGCACGGACGTGCACCTGGTCCTGGTGGACCTGCGCAACTCCGAGCTGGACGGCCAGCAGGCCGAGGAGCGCCTCCACGAGGTCGGCATCACGGTCAACCGCAACGCCATCCCGAACGACCCGCGGCCCCCGATGGTCACCTCGGGCCTGCGGATCGGCACCCCGGCGCTGGCCACCCGCGGCTTCCAGGCCGAGGACTTCCGCGAGGTCGCCGACGTCATCGCCGAGGCCCTCAAGCCGGAGTACGACGCCGCCGCCCTGCGCGGCCGCGTCACGGCCCTGGCCGCGAAGTACCCGCTGTACCCCGGCCTGAAGTAGTCCGGCAAACACCGCTTCATCCGCCGGTCCGGGGCACCACGCACACTGCACAGTGGCGGGTGCCCCGGACCACGCGGGCCCATGGAACCGCCCCGCGGCGCCGAGCGGTCCGTGACCGGGCGCACAGTACCGCCCGGTAAGCGCGGAACGTCCCGCACACTGGAGTGTGCGCGACGGCTCGCGCCCCCTCGTACCACCCTCGTACCACCCCCGACCCAAGGAGCTGCCACCGTGGCCATCTCCGTCTTCGATCTCTTCTCGATCGGCATAGGCCCGTCCAGCTCCCACACGGTCGGCCCGATGCGCGCCGCCCGGATGTTCGTGGGCCGTCTGAAGAAGGACGGCGTGCTCGCGCAGACCACGTCCGTGCGCGCCGAGCTCTTTGGCTCCCTCGGCGCCACCGGCCACGGCCATGGCACCCCCAAGGCCGTCCTCCTCGGTCTGGAGGGACACTCCCCGCGCACGGTCGACGTCGAGATCGCCGACGACGAGGTCGAGCGCATCCGCGTCACCAAGCGCCTGCGCCTCATGGGTGCGGAGATCGGCGACGCCCACGAGATCGACTTCGACGAGTCGACCCAGCTGATCCTCCACCGCCGCCGCTCGCTGCCGTACCACGCCAACGGCATGACGCTCTTCGCCTACGACGAGAGCGGCGCGCCCCTGCTGGAGAAGACCTACTACTCGGTCGGCGGCGGCTTCGTCGTGGACGAGGACGCGGTGGGCGCGGACCGGATCGTCCTCGACGACACCGTCCTGAAGTACCCCTTCCGCACCGGCGACGAGCTGCTGCGCCTCTCCCACGAGACCGGGCTGTCGATCTCCGCGCTGATGCTGGAGAACGAGAAGGCCTGGCGCACCGAGGAGGAGATCCGCGAGGGCCTCCTGGAGATCTGGCGCGTGATGCAGGCGTGCGTCTCGCGCGGCATGTCCCGCGAGGGCATCCTCCCCGGCGGCCTCCGGGTCCGCCGCCGCGCCGCCTCCACCGCCCGCCAGCTGCGCGCCGAGGGCGACCCGCAGGCCCGCGCGATGGAGTGGATCACGGTCTACGCCATGGCGGTCAACGAGGAGAACGCCGCCGGCGGCCGCGTCGTCACCGCCCCCACCAACGGCGCCGCGGGCATCATCCCGGCCGTGCTGCACTACTACATGAACTTCGTGCCCGGCGCGGACGAGGACGGCATCGTCCGCTTCCTCCTCGCCGCGGGCGCGATCGGCATGCTCTTCAAGGAGAACGCCTCGATCTCCGGCGCCGAGGTCGGCTGCCAGGGCGAGGTCGGCTCGGCCTGCTCGATGGCCTCGGGCGGCCTCGCCGAGGTCCTCGGCGGCACCCCGGAGCAGGTGGAGAACGCGGCCGAGATCGGCATGGAGCACAACCTGGGCCTGACCTGCGACCCGGTCGGCGGCCTGGTCCAGATCCCGTGCATCGAGCGCAACGGCATGGCCGCCGCCAAGGCCGTCACCGCCGCCCGCATGGCCCTGCGCGGCGACGGCCGCCACCACGTCTCCCTGGACAAGGTCATCAAGACCATGAAGGAGACCGGCGCGGACATGAAGGTCAAGTACAAGGAGACGGCGCGGGGCGGCCTCGCGGTCAACGTCATCGAGTGCTGACGGGGAACCGGTCGTGAGCGGGCCCCGGGGCGCAACTGCCCCGGGGCCCGCCCGTTTTCACCCCTCCGCCGTCCACCGGCGCATGGCGCGGCGCAGCGAGCGCGGGTCGGAGTAGCCGAGCTGGCCGGCGAGTGCGGAGGTGGCGTGGCCGCCGGTGCGGCGGGCGCGGTCGGCTCGGCGGCGGCGGGCGGCGTCCAGTTCGGCGCGCCAGGTGGTGCCGGCGTCGGCGAGCCGGCGCTGCAGGGTGCGACGGCTCGTCACCAGCCGCTGGGCGACGTGGTCGAGGGCCGCCGTGCCCTCGGCGAGGCAGGCGTCCAGCTCCCGCTCGAACTTCTCCCGCCAGTCCGCGCCCGGCGGCGGGGGCAGCAGCTCGGCGTAGCGGCGCAGGATGGCGGCCAGGCGCGGGTCGGCGGCGGGGATGGGCCGGCACAGGTC
Source organism: Streptomyces luteireticuli (assembly GCF_041519305.1). NCBI lineage: Bacteria > Bacillati > Actinomycetota > Actinomycetes > Kitasatosporales > Streptomycetaceae > Streptomyces > Streptomyces luteireticuli. The sequence continues at coordinate 5,809,902 of NZ_CP167927.1, read as the reverse complement.
GGCGGTGCGGAAGGTGACCGAGCCGCGGGCCTGGCCGAAGTCGATGCCCCGTTCGGCGCCGAGGGCCTCGGCGAGCGTGGCGTGGTGGCGCGGTGCGGACTGGGCGAAGCCGACGTGCAGGGGGTGCACCGGTTCGCCGGTGACGCCCCGGGCGCGGGAGCAGAGCACGGCCATGGCGAACTGCTCGGCCAGTTCCATCTGGCGCGGTTCGCCCTCCCGGTAGTGGAACGAGAACGTCGTCTCCTGCTCGTCCTCGGAGACCGTCGCCAGGCGGCCGTTGGTGGTGACGAAGTGCAGATAGCGGGTGCTGCTCTCGAACGCCTCGCCCAGCGTACGGGCGTTGGCGAAGAGGTAGTCGAACAGGCCCAGGGCGCCCAGGTCGTACCAGCCGGCGATGGACACGGGCGAGTCGGGCGTGCCCAGGGCCCGCTCGACCAGCTCCCACACGCGCATGGTGACGCGGGCCGGGATCATCACCTCGTCCTCGGTCAGCGCCCAGCCCGGCAGCCCCGCCTCGCGGGCTATGCGGTCCGGGTCGGCCCCGTCCGACCCGGCGGCCGTCAGCAGGAACTTCGACAGGACGATCGAGTCCTGCTCGCCATGGGTCTCGGAAGCTGTGTGCGCGTCTGCCATGCCCCCATCTTCGGCCAGCCGTGGCGCGTCGTGTGCCACGGCTGGCACACCGCGTCCTATGCCGGGGCGCGTCCGGTGTCACATCCTGGAGCGGTCCCGGGCGCGGATCCGCCGCCCGCGGCCGGTGGAACGGAGTGCGGGCGGGTACGGGGGTCCGGCTCGCGCTCCCTCGCGTCATGCGACCGACGGCACAAGGAGGGGAGCCGTCGGGCGTCTGGCCGTCCGCCTACGGGCCGGTCTCCGAGCGGAGCCAGGCGAGGTAGTCCGCGCCGCCCGCGGTGACGGGAGTGGCGATGATCTCGGGGACGTCGTAGGGGTGTCCCTCGCGGATGTGGGCCTCCAGCTCCGCGTACCGCTCGCCGGTGGTCTTGAACACGACGCGCCACTCGGCGTCGGTCTCGATCCGTCCCTGCCACCGGTAGACGCTGGTGACCGGGCCGTCGATCTGGGCGCAGGCGGCGAGCCGGCGCTCGACCGCGCCCGCGGCGATGCGCCGGGCGACGTCCTCGCCGGGCGCGGTGGTCGTCACCGTGAGGTACGGGGTCCCGTGCATGGCGCCGACCGTACCGCAGGCCGTCCGGGCCGCGTTGTCAGTGGTCCCGCGTACGCTCGCGGGCATGGGTTACGCAGACCTGCGCGAGCTCCACAGCGCGCTCAACACCGCCACGGACATCGCCTATAGCCTTGAGTCCACGCCCTCGGCCCAGGAGACCGAGCAGATCCTGGACGCCCTGCGCCGGGCGCTGGACGCGGCGCGCGCCCTGGGCGCCGCGCACGGCGCCACGGGCTGCTCGACGCATCCCAAGGGCGCCGTGGATCCCCTCTACGGGGACAAGTACGACCCGCTGCCGCCGGGCTGGGGCCGCTGTCTGCTGTGCAACGACGGCCGCCGCCGGGCGAACGCGCAGCGCAGGGGCTCGCGCTGACCCGGAGCGGCGGCCGCGTCGGGATCGGCCCTGGTTCCGGCCTTAGTTCCGGCCCTTAGTTCTGGCCCTTGTTCTGGGACGCCCAGAACTCGTCGAAGGACATCAGGCCGTCGCCGTTGGCGTCCTTGGCGTTGATGACGGCCTGGGCCACGGTCTCGGTGACGAACGGGTCGCCGAGCTTCGCCATCGCGCTCTTGTATTCGGCCGCGGTGATGAAACCGTCCCCGTCGGCGTCGAACGTGGCGAATATCCTGCGGGCTTCCTCGATGTCAGCCATGTGGGCCTCCCCTTGTGGTGCTGCGTGCTGTGTGCGCCGCGTGCGAATGTCCGGCACAGATTAGCGGCCCCGCGGGGCCCGGACGGCCGGGGGCTGACCGGCCACCAGATCCATGTAGCGCGCCCAGTCCCAGTACGGGCCGGGGTCGGTGTGGGTGGAGCCCGGCACCTCGACGTGGCCGATGATGCGCTCGCGGGTGCGGGGGATCCCGTAGCGGTCGCAGACGGCGGCAGTGAGGCGGGCGGAGGCGCGGTAGAGGGCGTCGGTGAAGTACTCGGGGCGGTCCACCCACCCCTCGTGCTCGATGCCGATGCTGCGGGTGTTGTAGTTCCAGTTGCCCGCGTGCCAGGCGACGTCCCGTTCGCGGACGAACTGTGCGGTGTAGCCGTCGGCGGACGCGACCAGGTAGTGCGCCGAGACCTTGGCCGCGGGATTCTGGAAGATCTTCACCGTGTTCGGGAAGGTCTCCTGGGTGACGTGGATGACCACGTACTCGACGGGATAGGCGTCCGGTCTGCCGGAGGCCGTGTAGTTGGCGGCGTTGGCCGGTATCCAGTGGGTGGGCGGATAGGGGGAGTCGGGCGGCCGGGACTCGGCGGAGGCGGCCGGCCGGCCGATGCTGAAGGCGGAGGCCGCGCCCAGGGCCGCGGCTCCCAGAAGGGTCACGACGCCGCCGAGGGCGATCCGGCGGGGCAGGGCGGGCGCAGGGGTCTCGTCCGAGGGCATGTCGTCCAAAGGCGTCTCGTCCATGGGGCCTCCCGGGTCCGGACGTCGGGAACACTCAGACGGGGACATGACACTCACAATCGGGGCCGGCCCGCAAGCACCGGCGCGCCACTCCCTCCATAAGGCGCATAAAGATAAGTGACCCCACGGTTTTATTCATGGAATGCAAGGCGCGTGGCACATCTCACCTTTGATTACCCTCGGTTAATGAGCGAGTTGCCCGAATATGCCCGCAAATCCGCTTTGGCTCCGGCGCGTCCCGTCTGCCATAGTCGGTGGCACGACCCCCATTGACCCGGGCTCGGTCGTCGATCCGCCGCGGAACACACCCCATTTCTCCGCGGCGCCATGAAGAGGCCCCCATCGCCGCACTCCGGCGGACCGGGGCCTCTCGGCGTACCGGGGCCGTGCGGAGACCCGGTCAGCGGTCGGCGACGCGCATCTCGAACCAGGCCGTCTTGCCCCGCGCCAGCAGATCCACGCCCCACCGGTCGGAGAGCCGGTCGACGAGGAACAGCCCCCGGCCGTTGGTGTCCGTCTCGCGCACCGGCAGCAGGCAGGGCAGCCCGCGCGAGGGGTCGCGCACCTCCATGCGCACCCAGCCGCGCCGGCGCCACATCCGCAGCCCGAAGTGCCGGGCCCCGGTGTGCCGGACGGCGTTGCCCACGAGCTCGGAGACCAGCAGCACGGCGTGCTCGGCCAGTTGTGCCGAGAGGCCCCAGTGGCTCACCACGACGCAGTGCGTCAGCCTCCGGGCCGCGACCGTGGACTCCGGGCAGGAGGGCAGCCGGACCTCGCCGAGGGTGGGATCGCCGTACAGCTCGAGCACCTTGAGCGCCAGTTCGTCGTCAACGGCCGGGGCCCACTGCACCGCAGCCGTGGCCGCCCCGCGCCGTGGCTGCTCCGTTCCCTCCAGACCCGCCATGCCCCCATGATGGCCGCCGAATGGCCGCCGGGGAGTGGAACCTTCGGATTCGACTTTCCGGAAGAGATCCCTCCGAGGCCCCGCGGCGACATATGCCAGCGGCTCCCCCACCCCTGGCAAACCCCAACTGACCTGCGGCGACCACGGGGTCCCGGGCGGTCGCCGGACGGCCGGGAAGGGGTCACCCGACCGGGTCCACGCTTCCTTCGGAATTCCCCCACAAGTGGCAACGGGCAGAACGCCCCCCTCCGGGGCCGCTCCGCCCGCCCTCCGCCAATTCGCCCCTTCCTTACCCGACTTAGGGCATGGATCAGACGAACTTGGCCTTGCCGGGGCCGTCCTCGACGAAGCTGCGCATGCCGATCTCCCGGTCCTCGGTGGCGAACAAGCCCGCAAACCAGTTGCGTTCGATGGCCAGTCCGGTGTCGATGTCCGTCTCCAGCCCGGTGTCCACCGCCTCCTTGGCGGCCCGCAGCGCGATCGCCGGGCCGGCGGCCAGCTTCGCCGCCCAGGCGTGCGCCTGCTCGTACACCTCGGCGGCGGGGACGACGCGGTCCACGAGACCGAGCGCGAGCGCCTCGTCCGCCTTCACCTGACGGCCGGTGAAGATGAGGTCCTTGGCCCGGGAGGGGCCGATGAGCCGGGCGAGGCGCTGGGTGCCGCCCGCGCCCGGGATCAGACCGAGCAGGATCTCGGGCTGCCCGAGCCGGGCGTTGTCGGCGGCGATGCGGAAGTCCGCGCAGAGCGCCAGCTCGCAGCCGCCGCCCAGGGCATAGCCGGTGACGGCCGCGACGACGGGCTTGGGGATGCGTGCCACGGCGGTGAAGGCGTCCTGCAGGGCACGGGACCGGGCGACCATGCCCGCGTGGTCCATGTCCCGCATCTCCTTGATGTCCGCGCCGGCCGCGAACACCTTCTCCCCGCCCCAGATGACGACCGCGCGCACGTCCGTGCGGCGGGTCAGTTCGTCGGCCAGCTCGCGCAGCCGGTCCTGGGTGGCGATGTCCAGCGCGTTCATCGGCGGACGGTCGAGCCGGACGGTGCCGACGCCCTCCGCGACCTCACAATGCACAGTCATGGCGCCAGGTTAGACGCGGGGGAACGCCAACGGCCCGGTGCGTCTGGTCACACGCACCGGGCCGCAGGGGGCGGGGGGACGTCAGCTGCTCTTCGTCCACTCCGACCACGGCATGTTCCAGCCGTTGAGGCCGTTCTCGGGCTGGATCGTTTTGTCATCCGAGTTCTTGACCACGACGACGTCGCCGACCATGGAGTTGTTGAAGAACCAGGCGCCGGGCGCGGACGGGTCGCCGCCGCCGCGCTGGTCCTCCAGGCCGACGCAGCCGTGGCTGGCGTTGGCCGAGCCGAAGGTGTCCGAGCCCGACCAGTAGTTGCCGTGGATGAAGGTGCCGGAGGTGGACAGGCGCATCGCGTGCGGCACGTCCTTGATGTCGTACTCGCCGCCGAAGCCGACCGTGTCGCCGTTCATCCGCGTCACTTCGTACTTCTCGCTGATGACCATCTGGCCGTTGTACGTCGAGTGGCCGGGGGCGCCGGCGGATATCGGGATGGTCTTGAAGAGCTTGCCGTCGCGCTCGACCTTCATGGTGTGCGTCTTGGCGTCCACGGTGCTGACCTGGCTGCGGCCGACGGTGAACTTCACGCTCTTGTTCTGCGTGCCGTAGACGCCCGGACGGCCCTCGACGCCGTCGAGGTTGAGGCTCAGCGTCACCTTGGTGCCCGCGGCCCAGTACTTCTCGGGGCGGAGGTCGAGGCGATCGTTGCCGAACCAGTGGGGCTTGATGTCGACGGCCGGTTCGGCGGTCACCTTGACCGCGCGCTCGACGGCCTTGGGGTCGGTGATGCCCCGGCTGAAGTTGAGCGAGACCGGCATGCCCACGCCGACGGTGCTGCCGTCCTCGGGCGTGAAGTAGGCGGCGAAGGTGTTCTGCGGAGTGAGGGTGGTGAAGCTGGCGTGCTTCGCGGACTCGCGGCCTTCCTCGTCCTTGGCTATCGCGTCCACCGTGTACTTGGTGGCGGCGGCGAGGTGGGTGGAGGGCTCCCAGGCGGACCCTCCGCTGGATATCCGGCCCTCGACGGGCTTTCCCTTGCCGTCGGAGACCTTGACCGAGGTCAGACTCCCCTTGTCGGCGGTGACCTTGAGGGCGCCGCTGGTCTTCACCTCGGTCGCGCCGTCCTTGACGGCGATCGACACGACGGCCTGCGACGGTCCGTCGGCGGCCTTCTTGCCCTTCTTGCCGCCGGCGTCGGCTCCTCCGCCGCCACCGCCGCACGCGGTGGTGACGGTCAGCACCGTGCCCAACAGCACGGCGGACAGCACATTCCGGCGACCCCTTGTCCTGGTTCTCCCGGATATCGGCTGCACGTTCACTATCGGTTTTCTCCTATCGCACCCGCCGCCCTGCGGCGCCCCCGAAGCGCGGCATCCGCGCATGGCGATAGATAACCATACGCATCGGACACGTCCGGCCTCGTGATGGTCACCGTTGCATTCCAAGTGCCCGGCACCCCCGGGGGCATACCGCGCCGACCGGGTCAATCCACCCCCAGCGCGGAGCCCGCGCGCCACTGCTCCCACGTCAGGTTCCAGCCACCCAGACCGTTGTCCGCGAGGGCCCTGCGCTCCCCGGAGTTGATCACCCGCACCAGGTCCCCGACCAGGGAGGCGCCGTAGAACCAGCCCGCCGGGGTGGTGACGCCGCCGGGGTCGGTGTCCCGCAGCCCGACGCAGCCGTGGCTGATGTTGCGGACCCCGAACACCGCGGGCGGCGCCCAGTAGTTGCCGTGCAGGAACGTCCCGCTGTCGGTCAGCCGCATCGCGTGCGGCACGTCCGTGATGTCGTACTCGCCGCCGAAGCCCACCGTGCCGCCGTTCATCCGCGTCACCTCGGACTTCTCGCTGATGACCATCGCGCCCGCGTAGGTCTCCCGGCCCGGGCCGCCGGCCGTGACGGGCAGCGTTCGCAGCGTCCGGCCGCCGCGCACCACCCGCAGGGTGTGCGCCGCGGCGTCCACGGTGCTCACCTGGTCGCGGCCCACGGCGAAGGTGGTCCTCCGCCGCTGGAGCCCGTAGACGCCGGGCGCCCCGCGCACGTCGCGCAGGCGCAGGTCGACGCTGACCTCGCTGCCCGGCGCCCAGCGCCGGCGCGGCCGGAAGTCCAGCCGCGAGGGGCCGAACCAGTGCCCGGAGACCTCCGTGCTCGGCCGCGCGCTGACGCGGATGGCCCGCTCCACGGCGGCCCGGTCGGCCACCGGGCGGCTGAAGGCGAACGAGACGATCATGCCCGTGCCGACCGTGGACCCGGGGGCCGGGACGAAGGACGCGGTGAAGCGGTGCTCCGGCACGTACGTCCTGAACTCGCTGTGCCGGCTGGTGCGGTGGCCCTTCGCATCCCGGGCCACGGCGTCGACGGTGTAGCGGGCGGCGAGCGTCACCGGCCCCTTCGGGTACCAGCTGTGCCCGTCCGGGGAGATGCGCCCCCTGACCGGCTTGCGGACGCCGTCCCGGACCCGCACCGCGCGCACCTTCTCCAGCTTCCCCTCCCGCACCCGCACCTCGAACCGGTCCGCCGTGCGGACGTCGCGCGCGCCGTTGCGCGGGGTGACGCGGATCAGCACGGGCGCCGGGCGCGGGTCGTCCGGAGGCGTCGCGCGCGGCGGCACGGCCCGCGGGGCGTCCGCGGCACAGCCGCCGAGGACGGCGAGGACGGTGAGCGCGCACAGTCCGCGGAGGGCACGCAGGAGGGGACGCGAGAGGGCAAATCCTGTCACACCCGTCCCAACGACACGGTTCCTCCCGGGAAACGACAGGGCACTCGCTTGCTGCCCCCGATCACACGTGTGAGCGCATGCGCGGAACCGGGCAGGAGTGGGAAGGAAACCACGGAAGGAATCCCTGACAGCAACCCGAGAGGCCCCTGGCCGAAGGGCGACAAGGGGCGAGGCCGCACCGCCAGACACCGGGAACGGGAAGCCGGGTGCCCGGCGCGCCGTCCGAGAGCCGCCGGAGGCGAACACGTGTCGAGCACACCCGAGCAAGAGACGGCATACGGCGTTCACTTCGAGGCCAAGGCCCCGACGGCACCCGCCGCGGTCAACGGCCGTCCGGTCGCCGCCGCCCGCCGGCAGGCGGTGTGGCCGGGCAGCCCCGAGCCGCTGGGCGCCCGGTTCCGGGTGGACGCCGGCGGGGTCGCGGGGACCAACTTCGCCCTGTGGGCCGGCGGGGCGGAGGCCGTGGAGGTCTGTCTCTTCGACGACGACGGCGACGGCTCCGGCGACGGCTCCGGCTCCGGCGGACAGCGCGAAACCCGATGTTTCCTGGCCGAGTTGACGCACGAGATATGGCACGGCTTCCTGCCCGGCGTCCGGCCCGGCCAGCGCTACGGCTACCGCGTCCACGGCCACTGGGACCCCTGGACGGGCGCCCGCTGGAACCCCGCCAAACTCCTCCTCGACCCCTGCGCCCGCGCGGTCGACGGCGACTTCGCGCTGCCGCCGGAGGTGTACGGCCACGTCCGCGACTGGCCCCAGCAGCACGTGGCCGACACGGTCCGCGACGAGCGCGACTCGGCACCGTACGTCCCCAAGGGCGTCGTCGTCGCCGACGACGACGACTGGTCCGACGACCGCCGCCCCAAGACCCCCTGGGCCGACACCGTCATCTACGAGCTGCACGTGCGCGGCTTCACCATGCGCCACCCCGGCGTCCCCGAGCGGCTGCGCGGCACCTACGCCGGGCTGGCCCACCCGGCGGCCGTCGAGCACCTGGCCCGCCTCGGCATCACCGCCGTGGAGCTGCTCCCGGTGCACCAGTTCGCGCACGAGGACCACCTGCTGCGCCGGGGGCTGCGCAACTACTGGGGCTACAACTCCATCGGCTACTTCGCCCCGCACGCCGGCTACGCGGCCACCGGGACCCGCGGGCAGCAGGTGGGCGAGTTCAAGCGGATGGTCCGGGCCCTGCACGCGGCCGGCATCGAGGTCATCCTCGACGTCGTCTACAACCACAGCGCCGAGGGCGGCGAGCTCGGACCGACCCTGTCGCTGCGCGGCATCGACAACCGGCGCTACTACCGCCTGGCGGACGACCCCCGCCGCTACGCCGACTACACCGGCTGCGGCAACACCCTGCATGTCGTCCAGCCCAACGTGCTGCGCCTGATCACCGATTCGCTGCGCTACTGGGTCACCGAGATGGGGGTGGACGGCTTCCGCTTCGACCTGGCGGCGGCGCTCGCCCGGACCATGCGCGCCGTCGACGGGCCGGACATGCTCTCGCCCTTCCTCGCCGTCGTCGCCCAGGACCCCGTGCTGCGCCGGGTCAAGCTCATCGCCGAGCCCTGGGACGTGGGCTCCGGCGGCTACCAGGTCGGGGCCTTCCCCCCGCTGTGGACCGAGTGGAACGACCGCTACCGCGACGCCGTCCGCGACTTCTGGCGCGGCGCCCTGCCGGACGTCCGCGACCTGGGCTACCGGCTCTCGGGCTCCAGCGACCTCTACGCCTGGGGCGGCCGGCGGCCGTACGCCTCCGTCAACTTCGTGACGGCGCACGACGGTTTCACCCTGCGCGACCTGGTCAGCTACGGGCGCAAGCACAACGAGGCCAACGGGGAGGGCAACCGGGACGGCACCGACGACAACCGCTCCTGGAACTGCGGCGCCGAGGGCCCCACGGACGACCCCGGCGTCCTGGCCCTGCGCCGCCGCCAGATCCGCAACCTCCTGACCACGCTCCTGCTCTCCACCGGGGTGCCGATGCTGGTGGCCGGCGACGAGATGGGCCGCACCCAGGGCGGCAACAACAACGCCTACTGCCAGGACGGCGAGGTGAGTTGGGTCGACTGGTCGCTCCTGGAGGACCCCGGCTGGCGCGCTCTGGCCGCCCTCGCCGCCCGGCTGCTGGCCCTGCGCCGCGCCCACCCCGTCCTGCGCAGCCGGGCGTTCTTCTCCGGCCGCCCCCGGTCGGCCGACGGGCTGCGGGACCTCGCCTGGTTCACGCCGTGCGGCACGGAGATGACCGAGGCCGACTGGTACGCGCCCGCCGCCACGCTCGGCATGTACCTCTCCGGCGGGGACATCCCCCGGCGCGGGCCGGACGGCGGGCCCGTGACCGACGACAGCTTCCTGGTCGTCCTGCACGCCGGGGACCGCCCCATCGACGTCACCCTGCCGGGCCCGCCGTGGGCGGCCGCGTACGAGCTCCTCGTCGACACCGCCCTGGAGGAGCAGGACGCGGCACCGGGCGCGCGGAGCGCGGCGGGGGCGTCAATTTCCCTGGCCGAGCGCTCCGTTGCGGTGTGGAAGGTGCTGCCGGGACGGAAGACGGAGAAAGGGGATCCGTCCGGCGGACCAGGACGGAAAACCGAGTGAGAGGTGTCAGTGGCGAACCGTACGCTCGCTCCTGATGACCGCACACCGTGAACCCTCGGGATCCGCCGCGCACCGCTCCACCGTGCGCTCGCTGCTGCGCCTCGCGCCGTTCGTCCGCCCGGCGCGCGGCAAGCTGCTCATGGGCATGGCCGTGGCCCTGGTGGCCTCGTCGATGAGCCTGGTCGTCCCGCTCGCCCTCAAGCAGATCGTGGACGGCCCGATCGCCGCCCGCGATCCGTCGGGGGTGTGGCTGGGGGGCCTGGCGATCCTGGTCCTGGGCCTGCTGGAGGCCGGTCTGATCGGGCTGCGGCGGCTGCTGCTGGCGCAGCCGCTCGCCGAGGTCGAGGCGGCCATGCGGTCCGCGCTCTACCGGCACCTCCAGCGGCTGCCCGTCTCCTTCCACGACCGCTGGCCCTCGGGCCAGTTGCTCTCCCGCGCCACCACCGACCTGATGCTGCTGCGGATCTTCCTGGCCTTCGTGCTGACGTTCCTGACGGTCAACGGGCTGACGATCTGCATCGGTTTCGTCATCCTGCTGCTCCAGCAGTGGACGCTGGGGCTGGTGCTGCTCGCCCCGGTCGTCCCCCTCGTCGTCCTCTGCCACTACTTCGAGGAGCGCTACTCCTTGGCGGCGCGCACCGCCCAGGACCAGGTCGGCGACCTGACCACGGTGGTGGAGGAGAGCGTCCTCGGCATCCGCGTCACCAAGGGCTTCGGCCGGCACCGCGCACAGGAGCGCGCCTTCGCCGCGCTCTCCGCCCGGCTGCGGACGACGGAGCTCCACAAGGCCGGTCTGCTGGGCGCGCTCTGGGCCCTGATCATGATCCTGCCGGAGCTGGCGATCGGCGCGGCCCTGGTCCTCGGCGTCCGGCAGGTGGCCGACGGCGCCCTGACGGCCGGTGCGCTGGTGGCCTTCCTGTCGACGGCCCTGGCCCTGCGCTGGCCGGTGGAGTCGATGGGCTTCCTGCTGGCGGTGGCGAACGAGTCGGCGACGGCGACGGAGCGGTACTTCGAGGTGCTGGATGTGCCGGTGCCCGGCGCGGGCGCGGAGCCCCGGGCGGCGGGGCCCGTGCCGGACACGGCCGCGCCCGGGCCGCGCGGGACGCCCGGTGCGGCAATCTCCGCCACCTGTACCGCCGTTGACGGCGGGCGCGGCAGACCGGGCGCCGGCGCGACTCTCGTGGGGCGCGCCGCCGCCGACGGCGGACTCCGCCTGGAGCGCGTCGTGTTCCGCTACCCCGACGCCCCGCCCGGGTCCCCGCCCGTCCTCGACGGAGTCGACCTGCATGTGCGGCCCGGGGAGACCATGGCCCTCGTCGGGGCCACCGGCAGCGGCAAGACCACGCTGACCGCGCTCGTCCCCCGGCTCCACGAGGCCACCTCCGGGCGGATCACCCTCGACGGGCGGGACATCACCGCGATGCCCCGCGAGCGGCTGCGCGAGCTGGTGTCGATGGCCTTCGAGGAGCCCACCCTGTTCTCCGCGAGCGCCGGGGAGAATGTGCTGATGGGGGCTGCGGACGCGCAGGAGGCCGAGCTGGCGCGGGCGTTGGCCGTGGCCCGGGCGGACGGGTTCGTCGCCGCGCTGCCCCAGGGCCACCGCACCCAGGTCGGCGAGCAGGGCCTGAGCCTCTCCGGAGGGCAGCGGCAGCGGCTCGCCCTGGCCCGGGCCGTGATCGGCAGCCCCCGCTTCCTCGTCCTGGACGACCCGCTGTCCGCCCTCGACGTGCACACCGAGGCCCTCGTCGAGCGGGCGCTGCGCGAGGTGCTGGCGACCACGACCGCCCTCGTCGTCGCCCACCGGCCCTCCACCGTGCTCCTCGCGGACCGGGTCGCGCTCCTCTCCGGCGGCCGGATCGCCGCGGTCGGCACCCATCACCAACTGCTGCGCACCAACGAGGAGTACGCCGCGCTGATGACGGGCCCGCTCCCGGGGCGGCCCGCGGAAGGAGACGCGCCCCGATGACCTCCACCGTCACCGGCCCGCCGGAGACCGAGGACGGGCGGCGGCCCGGCCCCGGCGAGGACCCCGTCGCCCGGGACGCGCTGCCCGCCCCGAAGGGCGCCTCCCTCGCGCTGCTGCGCTCCCTGCTCGCCCCGGTCCGGGGGCGCGTCCGGCTCACCCTGCTCCTGCTGCTGCTCCAGCAGGCCGCCGTGCAGACCGGCCCGCTGCTCGTGGCGTATGCGATCGACCGGGGCGTGCCCGCCGTCCGCCGCCACGACTACGGGCCGCTCACCGCCGTCGGCGCCGCCTATCTGGGGTGCGCCCTGGCCTCGGGCCTGCTCCAGCTGGCCTTCATCCGGGTGTCGGCCCGCGCCGGCCAGGACGTCCTGCTCGACCTGCGCGGCCGCATCTTCCGCCACGCCCAGGCCCTCAGCGTCGACTTCCACGAGCGCTACACCTCCGGCCGGATGGTCTCCCGCGCCACCACGGACGTGGAGAACCTGCGCGAGCTGCTCAACGACGGCCTCCAGGAACTGCTGGGCATCGTCGCGTCGGTGCTGCTCGTCTCGGCGACGCTGCTGTGGCTGGACCCGGGCACGGGGGCCGCGGCCGTTCTCTCCTTCGTCCCCCTCGCCCTGGCCGTCCGTGCCTACCGGCGCCGTTCCCTGGACGTGCACCGGCGCCGGTCCACGGCGACGGCGGCGGTGATCGTGAAGTTCACCGAGACCATGAACGGCATCCGGCCGGTGCAGGCGTTCCGCCGCGAGGCCGCCAACGAGACGCACTTCGACGAGCTCAACCGGCGCCACCGGCGGACCAACGCGGACGCGATGATCGCCATGGGCCGCTATGTGCTGACGACCCGGGCCCTGGCCAACACCGCCCTGGCGGTGATCGTGGTCTGGGGCGCCCACCGGGTCGCCGCCGGCTCGCTGGAGCTCGGCGTCCTGGCGGCCGCCGTGCTCTATCTGCGGCGCCTGTACGACCCGCTGGACCAGCTCGGCATGTTCCTCAACTCGTACCAGGCCGCGGCCGCTTCGCTGGAGAAGATCGCCGGGCTGCTGGCCCAGCGGCCCTCCGTGCCGGAGCCCGCCGCCCCGGTGTCCCTCCCGGAGCGTCCGGCCGGGTCCCCGGGCCGCGAGGTGGTCTTCGAGGCGACGCGCTTCGCCTACCGCACGGGCGGCGAGGTCCTCCCCCGCTTCGGTCTCGCGCTCGCCGCCGGGCGGACGGTGGCGGTCGTCGGCTCGACGGGCGCCGGCAAGTCCACCCTCGCCAAGCTCCTCGCCCGCTTCTACGACCCGACCGAGGGCCGGGTCCTCCTCGACGGCGTCCCGCTGGGCGACCTGTCGGCCGCCGAACTGCGGCGGAACGTGGTGATGGTGACGCAGGAGGCGTTCCTCTTCTCCGGGACGGTCGCCGACAACATCGCCGTCGGCCGTCCCGGCGCCACCCGGGCGGAGATCGAGCGGGCCGCGAAGGACATCGGCGCCCACGACTTCATCGCCGCCCTGCCCGACGGCTACGACACGGACGTCCGCAAGCGCGGCGGCCGCATCTCCGCGGGCCAGCGCCAACTGGTGTCCTTCGCCCGCGCGCTGCTGGCCGACCCGGCCGTCATCGTCCTCGACGAGGCCACGTCCTCCCTGGACATCCCGGGCGAGCGGGCGGTGCAGCGCGCCCTGCGCACGGTGCTGCGCGGGCGGACCGCGGTGGTCATCGCGCACCGGCTGTCCACCGTGGAGATCGCCGACCGGGTGCTGGTCATGGAGGGCGGCCGGATCGTCGAGGACGGCACCCCGGCCGAACTCGTGGCGGACGACGGCTGGTTCGCCGAGCTGCACCGGGCGTGGCGGGAGAGCCTGGTCTGACCCTTACCGCCCCACGGGCAGGGACACGGGTGCGGTGAGCCGGTCCGCACCCAGCGGGACGGGGACGGCAGCGAAGATCGCGTCCTGCTGCGCCTGGAGCTCCCGGGCCCGCTCGGGGGTGGTGGTGGGCAGGCGCTGCTCCTCGTACAGCTTGTGCGTGACCTCCTGGGCGTGCTTGCTCGCCGGGGTGTGGAACTGGACCTCGAAGAGGTGGTGCGAACGCGGCGCGCTCCACGCCGAGTTGATCGCCTTGTAGCCCTTGGGGCGCTCCCAGGTGTTCGACCACCGGCTGCTGTCGTTGCCCCAGGCGGACAGCACGGCGGAGGCCGCGACAACGCCGGCGGTGTAGCGGCCGTCGGGCCACTGGAGGGTGTAGCGCACCGAGTCCCGGATCCCGGCCAGCGCCTCGTTCACCCCTTCGCCCGGGTGCTCCTTCATCGAGGTGGCGACCTTGCGCTTGAGCGAGTCGGGCGACTTGAGGCGGTGGTCGAAGCCGATCAGCTCGGCATGGCCGATCCGGGCGGCCGCCCGCACCTGGGGGCTGATGGAGCGCTCGGCCTTCCTGGCCCGGTCGAGGAAGGAGTCGACCGTGGCGTTGTCGGCGGGGCTCAGCGACAGGCCGTCGCCGTGCCAACCACCGTCGTCCCCCGTCCGGTTGACCGTGGAGGCGCTGCCCGCTCCGCCGGCCGGGGAGGTCGCGGCGGCCGTATGGACGGCGCCCATGCCGAGCGCCGCGGCCATGGCGGCGGCGGTCACGGCCCGTGAAACAGTGCGGCTGAGGTTCATGGGTGAGTGTCGTTCCTCTCTCTCGTCAGGCGGCCCCGGCAGGCAGTCCCGGCAGGCAGCCCTGCGGAGAGACTCAACACGAACGCCCCCACCAGGTGACGCCATCGACCGCATCCGGACAAACCTTGACCGGGATCCGCCCGCTATGCGGACAGCGATCTTTGGCCAACGGACGCTTTCCGGCCAACTTGTCGATGCACTCCTGACATGTACCTGGCGCCGTGGCACTCTTCCCACGACCAGCGCTGGAACACCCCCACAGGTTCAGCCCCCCCCACACCGGTCGAACTCCCTCTTTTCTCCCCCTCACTTCCTTTTCTCCACTGGTTCTGCCGTGAACAGCGGACGGCCCCCGAGCCGCCCCCTCTCCCATCGGCCACCACCACCCGTGTGGTCACCGCAGAAGGAGTCAGCGTGAGATCCACCCCCCATAGACGTGCCGTCGCCATCGGAGCCCTCGTCGCCGCCGGAGCCATGCTCACCGTCGGCGTCCAGACGAGCTCCGCCACCACCGGCACGGACACCGCGAAGCCGGCCCCCCGCCAGAAGATCCAGAAGGCCGACCCGGGCGCCCAGCCCGCCAAGCTGTCGCCCGCACAGCGCGCCGAGCTGGTGCGCCACGCCGACGCGACCAAGGCGGAGACCGCGCGGACCCTGGGCCTCGGCAAGAAGGAGAAGCTGGTCGTCAAGGACGTCGTCAAGGACAACAACGGCGCCCTGCACACCCGTTACGAGCGGACCTACGACGGTCTGCCCGTCCTCGGCGGCGACCTGGTCGTCGACTCCACGAAGGCCGGCAAGGTCTCCACCGTCGCCAAGGCGACCAAGCAGCGGCTGGCGCTCGCCACGACGACACCGTCCCTGGCCCCCGCGGCCGCCGAGAAGTCCGCACTCAAGGCCGCGGGCGCCCAGGGCTCCAAGGCGTCCAAGGCCGACAAGGCGCCCCGCAAGGTCGTCTGGGCCGCCCAGGGCAGGCCCGTCCTCGCCTACGAGACCGTGGTCGGCGGCGTCCAGCACGACGGCACCCCCAGCCGGCTGCACGTGATCACCGACGCGGCGTCCGGGAAGAAGCTCTTCGAGTTCCAGGACGTCAAGACCGGCACCGGGAACACCCAGTACAGCGGCCAGGTGACCCTCGGCACCAGCAAGTCGGGCAGCACCTACCAGCTGTGGGACCAGGCCCGCGGCGGCCACAAGACGTACAACCTCAACCACGGTTCGTCCGGCACGGGTTCGATCGTCACCTCGCCCAACGACACGTTCGGCAACGGCACCAACAGCGACCCGGCCACGGCCGGCGCCGACGCGCACTACGGCGCCCAGCTCACCTGGGACTACTACAAGAACGTCTACGGCCGCAGCGGCATACGCGGCGACGGCGTCGGCGCCTACAGCCGGGTCCACTACGGCAACAACTACGTCAACGCGTTCTGGGACGACAGCTGCTTCTGCATGACGTACGGCGACGGCCAGAACAACGCCAAGCCGCTGACGGCGATCGACGTCGCGGCGCACGAGATGACCCACGGCGTCACCTCCGCCACCGCCAACCTCACCTACAGCGGGGAGTCCGGCGGCCTCAACGAGGCCACCTCCGACATCATGGCCACCGCGGTCGAGTTCTGGGCCAACAACCCCAGCGACCCCGGCGACTACCTGATCGGCGAGAAGATCGACATCTTCGGCAACGGCAAGCCGCTGCGCTACATGGACAAGCCCAGCAAGGATGGCTCGTCCAAGGACGCCTGGTACTCCGGCCTCGGCGGCATCGACGTCCACTACTCCTCGGGCCCGGCCAACCACTGGTTCTACCTGGCCTCCGAGGGCAGCGGGCCCAAGGACATCAACAACGTCCACTACGACAGCCCGACCTCCGACGGCCTGCCGGTCACCGGCATCGGCCGCGAGAACGCCGCGAAGGTCTGGTACAAGGCCCTGAGCGAGCGCATGCGCTCCAACACCAACTACGCGGGCGCGCGCGACGCCACGCTCTGGGCGGCCGGCGAGCTGTTCGGCGTGGGCAGCGAGACGTACAACAACGTGGCCAACGCCTGGGCCGCCATCAACGTCGGCAGCCGCGCCTCCACCGGCGTCTCGGTGACCAGCCCCGGCGACCAGACGAGCGTCGTCAACCAGGCCGTCTCGCTCCAGGTGAAGGCGAGCGGCACCACCGGCTCGCTGACCTGGTCCGCCAGTGGGCTGCCGGCCGGGCTCACCATCAACTCCTCGACCGGCCTGATCTCCGGCACCCCGACCACCACCGGCACCAGCAATGTGACAGTGACGGTCAAGGACGGCTCCGGCAAGACCGCTTCGGCGTCCTTCAAGTGGACCGTCAACACCACGGGCGGCGGCAGCGTCTTCGAGAACGGCACCCCGGTGGACATCCCGGACGCCGGCCCGGCCGTCGCCTCGCCCATCGTCGTCACCCGCAGCGGAAACGGTCCGTCGGCGCTGAAGGTGGACGTCAACATCACCCACTCCTACCGCGGTGACCTGGCGATCGACCTGGTGGCCCCGGACGGGAAGACCTGGCGCCTGAAGGACTCCGACGCCTGGGACTCGGGCGCGGACGTCAACGAGACGTACACCGTGGACGCCTCCGCGGTGACGGCCAACGGCACCTGGAAGCTCCAGGTCCAGGACGTCTACTCGGGCGACTCGGGCCGTATCGACAAGTGGCGGCTGACCTTCTGATCCGGTTCTGATCCGGTCCTGATCGGTTCTGATCCGGTCCTGATCCGACGGCCGCACGCCGCTGGACCGGGCGCCGTCCGGGGTGGGCACGACTCCCCCGGGCGGCGCCTCCGTGCGTACCCGGGGAAACAAGCGGAATAGGCAATTCGCCCCAATTGCCCGCCAAATCCGAAAACTTCGCCGAATCTTTACCAAACCGCAGCCACAGGCGCCTCGATATTCACAGGAAAGCGCACGCGGGTTCGAGCAAACTGACGCTCGGTCGTGACCTCCGCGACCGGCACTCTTCACCTGCCAGGAGCTTGTGTGCGCCACACCCGTACAGCCCGTCGTCCCGCCGTCGCGGCGAGCGCGGCCACCATCGCCGCTGCCCTGATAGCCACCGGCTTCACCGCGGTTCCGGCCCAGGCCGCCGGCGCCGAGGACCCCGCCAAGGCCCTGCGCCTCGGCGCCAAGGAGAAGCTCGTCGAGCGCGGCACGATCACCGACGAGGACGGCACCGTCCACACCCGCTACGAGCGCACCTACGAGGGCCTGCCGGTCCTCGGCGGCGACGTGGTCGTCCAGCAGTCGGCGAACGGCAAGGTCGAGGACGTCACCAAGGCCACCGAGGAGACCATCAAGGTCCCCACCACCCGGGCGAAGATCCCCGCCCCGGCCGCCGGCCGCACCGCGCTCGCGGCGGCGAAGAAGGACGACGGCGCCGGCGCGTTCGTCCGCAACCAGGCCCCGCGCAAGGTCATCTGGGCCGCCGGGGGCAAGCCCGTCCTGGCCTACGAGAGCGTCGTCGGCGGCGTCCAGCACGACGGCACCCCCAGCGAGCTGCACGTGGTCACCGACGCGACCACCGGCAAGAAGCTGGACGAGTACCAGGCCATCGAGACCGGCTCCGGCACCGGCATCTACAACGGCAAGGTGCCCGTGGGCTCCGTGAAGGCCGGCGGCAAGTTCTACATGCAGGACAAGTCCCGCGGCGGCCACGTCACCTACCACGCGAAGAACAAGAACGGCGGCAACAGCTTCCCGGCCTTCGCCAACTCCCGTGACGTCTGGGGCAACGGGAAGCAGTCCAACGGCCAGAGCGCCGCGGTGGACGCCCAGTACGGCGCCGCCAAGACCTGGGACTACTACCTCAACGTCCACAAGCGCAGGGGCATCCGGGGCGACGGCCGCGCCGCCAACTCCTTCGTCCACTTCGGCAAGAACTACAACAACGCGTTCTGGTCGGACGAGGCCTTCGCCATGGTCTACGGCGACGGCAAGGGCGACAAGAAGCCGCTGACCTCCCTGGACGTGGCCGGCCACGAGATGACGCACGGCGTCACCTCGGCCACCGCGCGCCTGCGCTACGAAGGCGAGTCCGGCGGCCTCAACGAGGCCACCTCCGACATCTTCGGTACCGCCGTCGAGTTCTACGCCAAGAACGGCCAGGACAAGGGCGACTACCTGATGGGCGAGAAGCTCGGCAAGCCGCTGCGCTACATGGACAAGCCCAGCAAGGACGGCCGTTCGGCCGACTACTGGAGCCCGAACGTCGGCCGGCTCGACGTCCACTACTCCTCCGGCATCGCCAACCACTTCTTCTACCTGCTCGCCGAGGGCAACGGCAAGAAGACCATCAACGGCGTCGCCTACAACAGCCCGACCTGGGGCGGCAAGAAGGTCCGCGGCATCGGCCGCGGCGCCGCCGAGAAGATCTGGTACCGGGCGCTGACCCGCTACATGACCTCCACCACCAACTTCAAGGGCGCGCGCTCCGCGACCCTGAAGGCGGCCCGTGACCTGTACGGCACCAAGAGCGGCCAGTACAAGTCGGTCCAGGCGGCCTGGGACGGCGTGAACGTCAAGTAGTGCCCCGCGGCGAGCGGTTGCCCCCTTCCGGGGCACCCGCTCGCCGCTCTCTTTTTTGCTCCCTCTTTTTGTTCCCTCTTACGATCTGGAGCCCCCGCGTGCCCCGTCCCGCCCTCGCCGCCAGTGCGGCCGCCGTCGCCGCCGCCCTCCTCGCCACGGGCGTCGCCGCCACCCCCGCCTCCGCCGGGGACCCGGCCGATGCCCTGCGCCTGGGCGCCAAGGAGAAGCTGATCCCGCGCGGCACCGTCACGGACCCCGACGGGTCCGTCCACACCCGCTACGAGCGCACCTACGAGGGCCTGCCGGTCCTCGGCGGCGACCTGGTCGTCCACAGGACCGGGAACGGCAAGGTCGAGGACGTCACCAAGGCCACCGAGGAGACCATCAAGGTCCCCACCACCCGGGCGAAGATCCCCGCCCCTGCGGCCCGCCGCTCCGCCGTCGCGGCGGCGACCGCCGACGCGCCCGCCGGCCAGGAGCCGCGCAAGGTGATCTGGGCTGCCAGGGGCAAGCCCGTCCTCGCGTACGAGACCGTCGTCACCGGCCGCCAGAAGGACGGCACGCCCAGCCGCCTGCACGTCGTCACCGACGCCAACAGCGGCAAGCGGCTGTTCGCCTACGAGGCCGTCCGCAGCGGCACCGGCAACAGCCAGTGGAGCGGCAAGGTCAAGGTCAACTCCGTGAAGTCCGGCAAGAACTTCGTCCTCAAGGACACGGCCCGCGGCGGCAACCAGGTGTTCAACGCCCGCCACAAGGTGATCGGCCAGGGCACGTTCCCCGCCTTCAGCAACCCCACCGACACCTGGGGCAACGGCAAGGGGTCCATGCCCCAGACCGCCGCCGTCGACGCCCAGTACGGTGCCGCCGCGACGTGGGACTACTTCAAGTCCGTGCACGGCCGCAAGGGCATCCGCAACGACGGCAAGGGCGCCCCGTCGTACGTCCACTACGACGACAACATGGACAACGCCTTCTGGGACAACGACAACTTCTTCATGGCCTACGGCGACGGCCCGGGCAACAAGCGCCCGTTCACCTCCCTGGACGTCGCCGCCCACGAGATGAGCCACGGCGTCACCGGCGCCACGGCCGGCCTCTACTACTACGGCGAGTCCGGCGGCCTCGACGAGGCGACGTCCGACATCTTCGCCGCCATGGTCGAGTTCCACGCCAAGAACCCCAAGGACCCGGCCGACTACCTGTTCATGGAGAAGCTCGGCGCGAAGCCCGAGCGCTACATGGACAAGCCGAGCAAGGACGGCCACTCGGCCGACTACTGGTTCAAGGGCCTCGACGACCTCGACCCGCACCTCTCCTCGGGCGTCGGCAACCACTTCTACTACCTGCTCGCCGAGGGCAGCGGCGCCAAGACCATCAACGGCGTCAAGTACAACAGCCCCACCAAGAACGGCAAGAAGGTCACCGGCATAGGCCGGGGCGCGGCCGAGAAGATCTGGTACAAGGCGGTGACCGCGTACATGACTTCGACGACCAACTACAAGGGCGCGCGCTCGGCGACCCTGAAGGCGGCCCGTGACCTGTACGGGACGAAGAGCGTGCAGTACAAGACGGTTCAGGCGGCGTGGGACGGCGTGAACGTCAAGTAGGGCCCGGAAACTTCGGAGGGCCCTGCCGTACGGCGGGGCCCTCCTCGGGGCTCTGCCCCGAGGCTCGCTTGGCCGCCACAGCGTCGGTGTAGAGCTCCCTGGTCAAATCCTCCAGGTCGACTCCCAGTTCGCACAGAACGGTACGCAGGTCGTCGAGTGCGTCGGCGACTTCGCTCTCGTTCACCAAGGTCTCCAGTTCCAGAAAAGTTCCGTCGAGCTCGGCCACCGTTACCAGGGTTGCGAGCATTCTCCTGCCATGAGCCTCGAACTCGTGGTTCCGGCAGTGCTTCTTGAAGGCGATGACCGGAACATGACCCAGGCCGTGCAGGATGGCATGGGCTGCCTCGGCCGATGCCACCGCCGTCTCGTGCTCCGGCTTGGAGCCGGACTCCTCGCCCACAGAGGCTTCCTTGAAGGTGAGCACGGTCCGGACGGAACTGTCGCTGCGGACCGTACGGACACGAAGTTCCTGACCTGCCTTCTCCAACGCCATGTCCGGCCGGTCGTAGTAGGTGTCCTTGTACTCCTCGATGCGGGCCGGGGCGCGATCGTCGAGTTGTCGCATGACCGCCTCCGGCGCATGTACGCGGGCCTTCAGCTCTGCTTCGATCACGAGTTCCCTCCGATCAGGTGTGCGCACTGGCGCCGACCAACCCATTGATGCGCATGGGCCCCATGCGGGTAGGCAGTTGGTGCCGGAAGCCGTCTCCGGCGGGAGTACCGTCCTGGTGACGAGCAGAACGGAGTTCAGCATGCCAGGTCGCATCGAAGAGAACGCCGGGGCACGGATCGCGAGGGCGCGCAAGCGGCGCCGTCTCACTCAGCGCGAGCTGGCCGACAGGAGCCACGTCTCGTACAGCACCCTGACGAAGGTGGAGCAGGGGTACCTGCCCGCGAGTCCCTCCGTGATCGGCGCGCTCGCGCGCGCCCTGTCGCTTCCCGTGACCGAACTGACCGGGCAGCCCTACCTGGCGGAGCTGCGTCAGGACCAGTTGGACGGGCTGATCCAACCGATCCGTGAGGCGCTCGACCTGTATGACCTGGGAGCCGATCCGGAGCTCGTTCCGCGCGGGCTCGGCGAGTTGACCCAGGAGGCGGACGAACTGTGCGCGCTGGTGCGGGCGACCGACATCAGGCGGGTGGCCGCCGAGCTGCCGTCCCTGATCCGTGAGGCGACCACGGTCGCACACACGGACGGCACGACCGAGGCATGGCGGATGCTCGCCTCCGGCTACCGGACCGCATACGACGTGGCCACCAAGCTGGGGTTCATCGACCTGTCGGCCATCGCCCTGGACCGTCTGGAGTGGGCGGCCCAACGGGCCTCCGACCCGGTGCTGGGCGGCATGCGGCAGTACCTACGGGCGTTGGCCTACCTGCGGGCCAGCGACTATCGCACCGGGAAGCGGCTGGTCGGGCTCGGGATGTCCCGGCTGGAGCAGGCGGAATCCGGGCGCGAACGCGACGTAGTGACGGGCCAGTTGCATCTGGGGGCCGCGGTGCTGGCGGGCCGCGACAAGGACGGGGAGACCGCGGAAGGGCACCTCGCCGAAGCCGGGCGGATCGCCGGGCGCACCGGACCGGCCGAGAAGGTGCACTGGCTGTCCTTCGGTCCGGCCAACGTCGCGGTGCACCGCGTGAGCATCCTCGCCGAACTGGACCGGTACGGCGAGGCCGTCGAGCAGGCGGAGGAACTCAAACTGCCCGGCGGCTGGCCGCCGTCCCGGACAGCCCACCATTACGCCGAGGTGGCCCGCGCCCAGTTGTGGACCGGACGTACGGAAGCGGCTTTCCGCAACCTGCTGGAGGCCCGCAGGCTCGCGCCCCAGCAGACGCGATACCACCCGACCGTCCGTGAGACGTACGCCGGTCTCGAGTCGGCGAAACGGCGCATGCCGGATGACTTCATCAACTACGGTGCCTGGCTGGCCTCATAGCGGAATGTGAATCCATGGCCGGGGCTGTCAGGGGGCTCTGATAGTTCCGGCACCATTCCGTCAGCACGATGTGACGACCCGCACGCCGACAGTGCATGGAGTCGCACATGCCCCTACGCCGAACCCCGCAGGAACGGGCCCGTCGGGCCCGGCTCGCCGACGCCGCAGCAGGGGCCGAGCACGATCCGGAACCCGCCGCCGGGTGCGACGTCTGCGTCGCCCTGGACCGGCAGCGCAAGGAGGCGCAGTGGTCCGGCGACTTCTCCCGCGTCGTCGACTGCAACGTCGAGTTGCGCCGACACCCGCATGGAGGCCGCCCATGAGCCGGTCCCAAGCCATGAGCGGGCGCTACTCGACGCTCGATCACCCCGGGGCCCGGTGGCTCGTCTCCCGGGCCGTCCGCCCCCGGGAGATCCATGAGGCGTGGGCCATGGGACGGACACCCAGCATCGAGGTCGGACGGCGGTTCGACGTCATTCACTTGTCCGCCAAGGCAGTTGAAGACCGGATCCTCGGCACCCGCACCGATGAAGCGATCGAGGGGGCGTTCCGCGCCGTCGGCATCGGGCAAGGCGTCATCGTCTCGCGGCAACGGGACGTCCACAGCGTCCTCGTACGGGCGGGCACGGCCCGGACCTGGGACGCGCCCGGCACAAGTGCCGTCGGAGTCGACGACCATCTGCGCTACCTGCGCGTTCCCCATCCGGGGCGGCGGGAGGGCCCCGGCGCGTTCTGGCTGCTGCCCGCCCCGGAACGGGACGAAGCACTCGCCACGGCCGGACAGGTCCACACACTGACCGCACCGCCCGAAAGGTCCCGCATCACCTGGGGGTTCACATCACCCTCGTCACGGCACGTCGCCCCGACGGAGGCTCCGCACGCCACCACAACCTCACTTGAACGCGTTCAAAAACAGGTCTACAGTCACAGCCGTCAACAGCTTTTGAACACGTTCAAGAAGGAGTGAGGACCTTGGACCTCACCGTCGTCTCCTACGCCATCTACCTCGCCGTCAGCATCGGCCTCACCGTCTGGGTGGCCCGCACCCTCAGCCGGAACGGGCGGGTCTTCCTCGCCGACGTGCTGCACGGGAACGAGAAGCTGGCGGACGCCGTCAACCACCTGCTCGTGGTCGGCTTCTACCTCGTCAACCTCGGCTTCATCGCGCTGTATCTGCGGGACGACGGCACGATCACCGACACCCGCGGGGTGTTCGAGGCGCTGTCGCGGCAGCTCGGGGTGGTGCTGCTGGTCCTCGGCCTGATGCACCTGGGCAACGTCTTCGCGCTCAACAAGATCCGTCGGCGCGGGCTGCTGGAGCGGGAGCAGAACCCGCCGGTGCTGCCGCAGGCGTACACGTACCCGCAGGCGCAGGGATGACGGCGACCGCCGTCGCCGGGGGCGACCGGGGCGTTGGAGGGGACGTCCCGGCCGTCCGCCGACTGACCGTGCTGTATGACGCGCGGTGCCGGCTGTGCGTCTTCGTACGCGACTGGCTCGTCCGCCAGCGGCAGCTCGTACCGCTGGACCTGGTGCCCGCCGGGTCGCAGGAGGCCCGGCGGCGCCTGCCGGGCCTCGACCACTCCGCCACGCTGGAGGAGATCACCGTGGTCGGGGACGGCGGGCAGGTCTATACGGGGGCGGCCGCCTGGGTCACCTGCCTCTGGGCCCTGAACGCGTACCGGCCGCTGTCCCACCGGCTCGGCACCCCGTCGGGGATGCGCCTCGCGCGCAACGCGGTGCTGGCCGCGGCGAAGTACCGCCGGGCTCAACAGCAGCGGCAGCCCGGCGGCTGGGAGGAGTACCGCCCCCTGACCAACTGGGCCCCGATCACGCCCCCTGCCTGCGACAGCACCTGCGCCGTGCCCGATTAGGCTCTGAGCCGTGCCAGCAGAGAACGATCCCGCGCCCCAGCCGAAGGCCAAGAGCGAGCAGACCCGCGCCCTGATCCTGGAGACGGCGATGCGGCTGTTCCAGGAGCGGGGCTACGACAGGACCACGATGCGGGCCATCGCCCAGGAGGCCGGGGTCTCCGTCGGGAACGCCTACTACTACTTCGCGGGCAAGGAGCACCTGATCCAGGGGTTCTACGACCGGATCGCCCGGGAACACCAGGCGGCGGTCCGCGACATCCTGGACCGGGAGACGGACCTGGAGGCCCGGCTGGCCGGGGTGCTGGGGACGTGGCTGGACATCGCCGATCCGTACCACGAGTTCGCGGCCCAGTTCTTCAAGAACGCCGCCGACCCGGACAGCCCGCTCAGCCCGTTCTCCGCCGAGTCCGAACACGCCCGGGAGGAATCCATCGGCGTGTACCGCGAGGTCCTGGCGGGCTCGAAGGCGAAGGTCCCGGCCGAACTGGCCGAGGTGCTGCCCGAGCTGATGTGGCTCTCCCAGATGGGCCTCGTCCTCTACTGGGTCTTCGACCGCTCCCCCGGCCGCGAGCGCAGCCGCCGCCTCACCACCCGCGGCGCCCGGCTCACCGCCCGCGGCGTCTCGCTGGCCCGCTTCCGCGTACTGCGCCCGCTCGTCCACGAGGTGCACGAGCTGTTCACGGACTTCCTGCCGGGGATGGCGCAGACGGTGGCGGCGCGGAAGAAGCCGGCCGGCTGAAGGCGGCGGACGCCTTACCGGACGTCGATGACGGCCTTGCCCGGCACCCGGCGGCCCGCCAGTTCGGCGGCCGCCCACGCCACCCGAGTCCAGTCGGTGCGCAGGGCGACCTGCGGGTCCAGCTCGCCGCGGGCGATGAGTTCGGCGAGCCAGGTGAGGTCGGCGCCCAGTCCTGCGGCGTCGTCCAGCAGGTAGTAGGTGACGATCTGACGGTTGTGACGGCGGTCGTTGCCGAAGAGGGCTCCGTAGGGGAACTGCTCGCCGTCGCCGGATATATGGCCCGCGGCGACCAGCACACCGTGGTCGGCCAGGCAGCCGTGCGCGGCGACCAGATGGGCACCGCCGACCAGTTCGACCACGCCGTGCACCGGTTCCAGGTGCCGGAGCGCGGCCGGGCCGGTGACGATCTCGTGGGCGCCGAGTGCCCGCAGCGCGTCCGCCTTCGCCGGATCGCCGGTCACCGCGGTGACATGTGCGCCGCCCCGGACCGCGAGTTGCAGGGCGAACCGGCCCACGCCGCCGCCCGCTCCGGTCACCAGGACCCGCCGCCCCAGGATCGGGCCGATGCGGCGCAGGGCGCGCAGGGCCGTGCCCGCCGCGACCGGCAGCGTGCTGATCGGGCCGAGGTCGGCCCCCTCGGGCGCGACACCGATCAAATCGGTGTCCACGGCGCGCAGTTCGGCCCAGGCGCCGTCCGGCCCCAGCGTGACGACGGGGGTGCCGACCGCGGGGCCGGAGCCGTCGGCGGCCGCCCGGACCACCACGCCCGCGGCGTCCCAGCCGGGCACCGTGCCGGCTTCGCCCCCGGGAACCGCGTGGTGGACCTCGCCGGCGTTGAGGGAGAAGGAGCAGACCCGCACCAGGGCCTGGTGGGCGGCGGGTTCGGGGTCGGCCACCGTGGCGAGAGCGAGGTGTCCGGGTGCCGTGTGATCAATCGTCAGTGCCTTCATGACGAGAGATAGTGCCACTGAGTGGCGTAAGCCTACAAGGGGCAAACGCGGCTGGTAGGCTGCGCCTATGCAGAAGAACCCCGAGGAACTGCCGCTGCGTGAGCGCAAGAAGCTGCGGACCCGTCAAGCTCTGGTCGATACGGCCCTCGAGCTGTTCACCGCGCGGGACTTCACCTCGGTGACGCTGGACGAGATCGTCGATGCGGTGGAGATCTCCAAGCGCACCTTCTTCCGTACGTTCACCTCGAAGGAAGACGTGGCCCTGGCCCCGGAGAAGGAGCTGTGGGCCGCCTACCTCACGGACATCGGGACCCGGCCTCTGACCGGGCACCTGCTCGGCGCCTGCGAGGACGCGCTGTTCACGGCACTGGAGCAGATGACGGACGGGTGGGAGCGGCGCTTCCTGGCCAGCCGCAGCCTGGCCGACCGCACCCCCGCGCTGACCGCGCACAGCCTGCGCCACTGCTCGGAGGTCTCCGCGAACGTCGTCCGGATCCTGGCGGACCGGCTGGCCGGGCAGTCCCCCGGCCACACCGAACTGCGCCTGCTGCTCGACCTCATGCTGGCCGCCTGGCACTGCGCGCTGGAGGCATGGACCTCGTCGGACGCCGCACAGCAGGACCGCGCGGCACTCGTCCGGCACATGCACGAAGCCTTCGCGGCGATCCCCACGGTCGCGGCACTGGTGGCGCAGGACCGCTGAGCGGGCGGGACGAAGCAGCGCCGACGGCCACGGGGCAGTCAATGGCCAAGCCTTGACTGCCCCACGGCCGTTCCCTGTCACCGCGTCGGCGGCTCAGCGCATCAGCACCCCCGCCGCCTCCCCCGAAGCCTCCGCCGGTGCCGCCACCAGGCCCATCTCCGTGCCCTGGGCGAGCAGTCGGTGTGCGGGGAGGATACGGACCGTGTAGCCGAAGGGGCCCGTGCGGTCGAAGGTGAGGGAGCCCTCGTAGAGGAGGCGGCCGTCGAGGGCGGGGGACGCGGCGGGCTTGAGGGGGAAGGCCGAGGTGCCGGTGAGGCGGTCGGCGGTGTCCACGCGGCCCGCCAGGGCCTGGACCTCGACGTCGGACGGGTCGAGGCCGCCCAGGGCGACGGAGACGCGGAGGGCGGCGGTGGAGCCGAGCTCGGCCGTGCCGTTCAACGGGCCCTCGGAGACGGTCTCGACGTGGTCCACGGCCACCCCCGGCCACGCGGCCCGCACCCGCGCCTTCCAGGCGGCGAGCTCGCGGGCCGCGTCGGGGGCGAGGGCGCGCTGGGCCTCGGCCGCGGGGTGGTAGAGGCGGCCGACGTATTCGCGGACCATGCGGCCGGCCAGCACCTTCGGGCCGAGGGAGGCCAGCGTGGAGCGGACCATCTCGATCCAGCGGCCGGGCAGTCCGTCCGGGCCCCGGTCGTAGAAGCGCGGGGCCACCCGCTCGGCGAGCAGGTCGTAGAGGGCCGCCGCCTCCAGGTCGTCGCGGCGATCCTCGTCCGTGCCGGAGCCGTCGGCGGTGGGGATGGCCCAGCCGAAGTCCGGCTCGTACCACTCGTCCCACCAGCCGTCCAGGACCGAGAGGTTGAGGCAGCCGTTGAGCGCGGCCTTCATGCCGGAGGTGCCGCACGCCTCCAGGGGGCGGAGGGGGTTGTTGAGCCAGACGTCGCACCCCGGGTAGAGCTTCTGCGCCATGGCCATGCCGTAGTCGGGCAGGAAGACGATGCGGTGGCGGACGGCCGGGTCGTCGGCGAACCTCACCAGCTCCTGGACGAGACGCTTGCCGCCGTCGTCCGCGGGGTGGGCCTTGCCCGCGACGACGATCTGGAGGGGACGTTCGGGGTCCAGGAGCAGCCGGGTGAGGCGTTCGCGGTCGCGGAGCATCAGCGTCAGGCGCTTGTAGGAGGGGACCCGGCGGGCGAAGCCGATGGTGAGGACGTCGGGGTCGAGGACCCCGTCGATCCAGCCGAGTTCGGCCGTGCCGGCGCCGCGCTCGCGCCAGGAGGCGCGCAGCCGCTCGCGCACCTCCTCGACGAGCTGCTCGCGCAGGGTGCGGCGGAGCTCCCAGACGTCGGCGTCGGAGATCTCCGCGATCGAGTCCCAGCGGTCGGAGCCGCCGAGGGCGAGCGCGTCCTCCGTGCGCCCGGCGCCGACCCGGCGGGCCCCGAGGCGGAAGACCTCGGGGGCGACCCAGGTGGGGGCGTGGACGCCGTTGGTGATGGAGGTGATCGGCACCTCGTCGGCGTCGAACCCGGGCCAGAGGCCGGCGAACATCTCCCGGCTGACCTGGCCGTGGAGGGTGGAGACGCCATTGGCCCGCTGGGCCAGGCGCAGGCCCATGACGGCCATGTTGAACAGGGCCGGGTCGCCGCCGGGGTAGTCCTCGGCGCCGAGGGCGAGGACGCGGTCCGGGTCGATGCCGGGGAGTTCGGCGTCGTCCGCGAAGTGGCGGGCGACCAGACCGCGGTCGAAGCGGTCGATGCCGGCGGGCACGGGGGTGTGGGTGGTGAAGACGGCCCCGGCCCGGACGCTCTCCAGCGCGGCGTCGAACTCCACTCCGTCCGAGGCGAGTTCGCGGATGCGTTCCAGGCCGAGGAAGCCGGCGTGGCCCTCGTTGGTGTGGAAGACCTCGGGCGCCGGGTGGCCGGTGAGCCGGCAGTAGGCGCGCACGGCGCGGACGCCGCCGATGCCCAGCAGCATCTCCTGGAGCAGCCGGTGCTCGCTGCCCCCGCCGTAGAGGCGGTCGGTGACGTCGCGCTCGCCGCCGGCGTTCTCCTCGACGTCGGAGTCGAGCAGCAGCAGCGGGACCCGGCCGACCTCGGCCTTCCAGACCTGGGCGCGCAGGGCACGGCCGCCGGGCAGGGCGAGGGCGATGACGCTGGGGCTGCCGTCGGCCTCGCGCAGCAGGCTCAGCGGGAGCTCGTTGGGGTCGAGCAGCGGATAGTGCTCCTGCTGCCAGCCCTCGCGGGAGAGGGACTGGCGGAAGTAGCCGTGGCGGTAGAGCAGTCCGACGCCGATCAGCGGGACGCCCAGGTCGCTGGCGGATTTCAGGTGGTCTCCGGCGAGGATGCCGAGGCCGCCGCTGTACTGCGGCAGGGCGGCGGTGATGCCGAACTCCGGCGAGAAGTAGGCGATCGCGGCGGGCAGCCCGGCGGGCTGCTCCTGGTACCAGCGGTTCCCGGTGAGGTAGTCGTGCAGGTCGTCGGCCGCGGCCGCGAGGCGCCGGCGGAAGCGGCGGTCCTCGGCGAGGGCGGCGAGCCGGGCGGCGGGCACGGCGCCCAGCAGCCGCAGCGGATCGCCGTCGGCGGCCCGCCACCCCTCGGGGTCGAGGTTCTGGAACAGCTCACGGGTCTCGGGATGCCAGGACCAGCGCAGATTGCGCGCCAGCTCGCTGAGCGGTCGTAGGGGCTCCGGAAGGACGGGGCGCACGCTGAATCGACGAATGGCCTTCACGTGCACGACGGTAGCGGCGCGGGGCCCGCGGTCGCGGCCCAAGACGCCAAGTGCCTCCTTCTGCCTGACCCCGGCAGGGGCAGGCGGGAGCGGGCCCGTCCGGGGTTGACTGTGCCCCATGGACACACCTTCCGGACCGGGGAACGGACCCGGGAACGAACTGGGGAACTTCCTGCGCACCCGGCGCGCCTTGCTGCGCCCCGAGGACGTCGGACTGCCGTCCTACGGAGGGCAGCGCAGGGTGCCGGGTCTGCGCCGGGAGGAGCTGGCGATGCTGGCGGGGGTGAGCGCGGCGTACTACACCCGGCTGGAGCAGGGGCAGTCGGCCAACGCCTCGGACGGGGTGCTGGACGCGCTGGCGCGGGCGCTGCGGCTGGACGCGGACGAGCACGCGCACCTGCGGAACCTGGCCCGGCCCGGGCGGGCGGCCCGGCGGCCCGCTCCCCGCGCGGCGAGCGTGCGGCCCGGGGTGCGGCAGCTCGCGGAGGCGATGGGCGAGGTCCCGGTGGTCGTCCTGGACCACCGCTACGACGTCCTGCACTGGAACCCGCTGGGGCACGCGCTGACGGCCGGGCACCTGGCGGCGGACGCCCCGGCGCGGCCGGCGGAACGGCCCAACGCCCAGCGGCTGCTGTTCCTGGACCCGCACGCGCGGGAGCTGTACCCGCGGTGGGAGCTGGAGGCCCGGCGGGCGGTGGCGGCGCTGCGGCTGGAGGCGGGCGAGCATCCGGAGGACCGGGCGCTGGCCGAGCTGATCGGCGAACTGTCCATGAAGAGCAAGGAGTTCACGGCGTTGTGGGCGCGGCACAAGGTGCTGTCGTGCACGAGCGGGACGAAGGACTTCCACCATCCGGTGGTGGGCTCCCTGACGCTGTCGTACGAGATGCTGCGGGCGCCGGGCGCGGAGGGGGCGGCACAGCAGTCGGTGCTGGCGTACAGCGCCGAGCCGGGTTCGCCGTCGGAGGCGGCGCTGCGGCTGCTGGCCTCGGACCTCACGACGGCGGCACCGGCGCCGCGCGTGGAACACGACCGCCAGGGGCCGACCGTGCGCTGATGCGCCGGTACGAGGGAGAAATACGCCCCGCCTACACCAGGGTGTTCGAAGGCCAGAAGTCGCTACGGCCTTCGAACGCCGGGCCGCGACGCCGTTCCCCCATCCGGCCGTCGGCTACCCCCTTTCGTCACATTGCACACGATCGGCCCAGCGGGGAGACTCCCTACGAGTGACGGAGGTCCCGCCGCCTGCGCCGGGCGGTGCCGGGGGAACTACGCACCGGTAGGCCGGGCGTTGCTGGCATGCCCGCCAGGGCCGGGTGGGAAAGCTCCCCGGGTGTACGGGAACCTCTCCTCTGCCCGCGCGACCCTGGACAGATCTCGACAGACCTCTCATGTGATTCCGCTTTTTCCGCTCGTCAGGTTTTCCGCCGCCCACCCGGGTGAACGCGGGCAGAGGGATTCCCTCCCGCGTCCGGCCGGGTGCCGGGGCAGCGGATAGAAAGAACAGAACGCGCCAGATCCCCCGTCAGCTTCCGGGCCTTGCCTCCGGTTTTTTCGGACCCCAGGTGATTGCATGATCGGTCGCATCCCCGTCCTGGACCTCGCCCCGCTCGTGGACTGCGGCCGCAGACCGGCGAAGGCCGTGGCCGGCGAGTCCTTCGAGGTCACCGCGACGGTCTTCCGCGAAGGCCATGACGCGGTGGGTGCCAATGTGGTGCTGCGGGACGCGACGGGCCGGTGCGGTCCCTGGACGCCGATGCGCGAACGGGAGCCGGGCACCGACCGCTGGGGCGCCGAGGTGACCCCGGACGCCGAGGGCCGCTGGACGTACGCCGTGGAGGCGTGGAGCGACCCGGTCACCACCTGGCGCAACGCCGCACGGATCAAGATCCCGGCGGGCATCGACACGGACCTGGTGCTGGAGGAGGGCGCCCGGCTGTACGAGCGGGCGGCCTCCGGGGTGCCCAAGAACGGGGGCCGCGAGGCCGTCCTGGCCGCCGTCGACGCCCTGCGGGACGCGCACCGCCCGGTCGCCGACCGCCTCGCCGCGGCACTCGCCCCCGCCGTCTCCACGGCCCTGGCGGACCATCCGCTGCGCGAGCTGGTGACGACGACGCGGCCGGTGCCGGTGCTGGTGGAGCGCGAACGGGCGCTGTTCGGCTCGTGGTACGAGCTGTTCCCGCGCTCGGAGGGCGCGGTCGTCGAGGAGGGGCGCCCGCCGCGCAGCGGAACGTTCCGTACGGCCGCAGGGCGGCTGCCGGCCGTCGCGGCGATGGGCTTCGACGTCGTCTACCTCCCCCCGGTCCACCCCATCGGCACCGCCTTCCGCAAGGGCCCCAACAACGCGCTGAGCGCGGGCCCGTACGACGTGGGCAGCCCCTGGGCGATCGGCTCGGCGGAGGGCGGGCACGACGCGATCCACCCGGACCTGGGCACATTCGAGGACTTCGACCACTTCGTGGCGCGGGCGCGCGAGCTGCGGATGGAGGTCGCCCTCGACTTCGCCCTCCAGTGCTCCCCGGACCACCCCTGGGTGGACAAGCACCCGGAGTGGTTCCACCACCGGGCGGACGGCTCCATCGCGTACGCGGAGAACCCGCCCAAGAAGTACCAGGACATCTATCCCCTCGCCTTCGACGCCGACTTCGACGGCCTGGTCCGGGAGACGCTGCGGCTGCTGCGGCTCTGGATGGGCCACGGTGTGCGGATCTTCCGGGTGGACAATCCGCACACCAAGCCGGTGGCCTTCTGGGAGAAGGTCATCGCGGACATCGGCCGCACCGATCCCGATGTGGTGTTCCTGGCCGAGGCGTTCACCCGGCCCGCGATGATGCGCACGCTCGGCGCCGTCGGCTTCCAGCAGTCGTACACCTACTTCACTTGGCGCAACACCAAGCAGGAGCTGACCGATTACCTCACGGAGCTGTCGCGCGACGCGGCGGCGGTGATGCGCCCCAACCTCTTCGTCAACACCCCCGACATCCTGCACGCCTACCTCCAGGACGGCGGCCGGGCGGCCTTCGAGATCCGGGCCGTGCTCGCCGCCACGCTCTCCCCCTCGTGGGGCGTCTACGCCGGGTACGAACTGTGCGAGAACGCCCCCGCCCACCCGGGGAGCGAGGAGTACCTGGACTCCGAGAAATACCAACTGCGGCCGCGCGACTGGGAGTCGGCCGAGCGCGAAGGGCGCAGCCTGGCTCCCCTGATCACCGCGCTCAACCGGCTGCGGCGACGGCACCCGGCTCTGCGCCGCCTGCGCAATCTGCGGTTCCACCACGCCGACAACGACATGGTGATCGCCTATTCCAAGCGCACCGGCGGCCCCTGCGGCGACTGTGTCCTCACGGTCGTGAACCTCGACCCCCACCACACCCAGGAGGCGACGGTCTCGTTGGACATGCCGGAGCTCGGCCTCGACTGGCACGAGTCCGTCCCGGTGCGCGACGAGCTCACCGGCGAGACCTATCACTGGGGCAGGGACAACTATGTGCGCCTTGAGCCGGGCCGTTCGATCGCGCCTGCGCATGTGTTCTCGCTGCGACCGTCCTCACCGATCGGAGGGTCACCCACACCATGATCGTCAATGAGCCCGTACCGGACACATTCGAGGACACTCCCGCGAAGGACCGGGATCCCGAATGGTTCAAGCGCGCGGTGTTCTACGAGGTCCTCGTACGGTCCTTCCAGGACAGCGACGGCGACGGCATCGGGGACCTCAAAGGGCTGACGGCGAAGCTGGACTATCTGCAGTGGCTCGGCGTCGACTGCCTATGGCTGCCGCCGTTCTTCCAGTCGCCGCTGCGCGACGGCGGCTACGACGTGTCGGACTACACCTCCGTCCTGCCCGAGTTCGGCGACCTGGCGGACTTCGTGGAGTTCGTGGACGCGGCCCACCAGCGCGGGATGCGCGTCATCATCGACTTTGTCATGAACCATACGAGCGATCAGCACGACTGGTTCCAGCAGTCCCGCACCGACCCCGAAGGCCCCTACGGCGACTACTACGTCTGGGCCGACGACGACAAGCAGTACCAGGACGCGCGGATCATCTTCATCGACACCGAGACGTCCAACTGGACCTTCGACCCGGTCCGCAAGCAGTACTACTGGCACCGCTTCTTCTCCCACCAGCCCGATCTCAACTACGAGAACCCGGCGGTCCAGGAGGAGATCCTCGCGGCCCTGCGGTTCTGGCTGGACCTGGGCATCGACGGGTTCCGGCTGGACGCCGTGCCCTACCTCTTCGCCGAGGAGGGCACCAACTGCGAGAACCTGCCCCGCTCGCACGCCTTCCTCAAGCGCGTCCGCGCCGAGATCGACGCCCACTACCCGGACACGGTGCTGCTGGCCGAGGCCAACCAGTGGCCGGAGGACGTGGTCGACTACTTCGGCGACTACGCCCAGAACGGCGACGAATGCCATATGGCGTTCCACTTCCCCGTCATGCCGCGGATCTTCATGGCCGTGCGCCGCGAGTCGCGCTACCCGGTCTCCGAGGTCCTCGCCAAGACCCCGGCCATCCCGTCCGGCTGCCAGTGGGGCATCTTCCTGCGCAACCACGACGAGCTGACGCTGGAGATGGTGACCGACGAGGAACGCGACTACATGTACGCGGAGTACGCCAAGGATCCGCGGATGCGCGCCAACATCGGCATCCGGCGCAGGCTGGCCCCGCTGCTGGACAACGACCGCAACCAGATCGAGCTGTTCACCGCGCTGCTGCTGTCGCTGCCCGGCTCGCCGATCCTCTACTACGGGGACGAGATCGGCATGGGCGACAACATCTGGCTCGGCGACCGCGACGGGGTACGCACGCCGATGCAGTGGACGCCCGACCGCAACGCCGGCTTCTCCTCCTGCGATCCGGGCCGGCTGTTCCTGCCGACCATCATGGACCCGGTCTACGGCTACCAAGTGACCAATGTCGAGGCGGCGATGAGCAGTCCGTCGTCGCTGCTGCACTGGACCCGCCGGATGATCGAGATCCGCAAGCAGAACCACGCGTTCGGGGTGGGCTCGTACACCGAACTCCAGTCGAGCAACCCGGCGGTGCTGGCCTTCCTGCGGGAGGCGCCGCAGCGGGACGGGACGGACGATCTCGTCCTGTGCGTGAACAACTTCTCCCGCTTCGCACAGCCGACCGAGCTCGATCTGCGGGCCTTCAACGGCCGCCACCCGGTGGAACTCATCGGCGGCGTCCGCTTCCCGGCCATCGGCGAACTGCCGTACCTGCTGACCCTGGCGGGCCACGGCTTCTACTGGTTCCGGCTGCGCCGCACGGTGCCACCCCCCGGAGCCTGAACGACCGCCCCGTGCGCGGGGGCCGGGCCACCGCGCACGCCGGTTTCCCCGCCCCGGCCCGGGGCACCCTCCCTACTATGGCTCGCCCGGGTTTCCGGTCCGCGCCTCCGGTGGGCCCGCGGTCCGGCGCATCCGACGGTCCCCGACTCCGGCCGGGGGTCCGGGGGTTGCCCCCGGGAAAATGCAGTCGGCCGGGGGTCCGGGGGTTGCCCCCGGGAGAACGCGGCCGGCCGGGGGTCCGGGGATCGGCCCCCGGAGGACGCGGCCGGACGGAGGCCCGGCCCGCAGCGAAACCGCTGCGGGACGCGGTGCCCCCGGGAAGACGCAGTGCCGCACGGACGATCCTGGCGAGACACTCCCGCCGCCTCCGGCGGGGGAACCCCCTACGCCCCGCACACTGGCCAAAGCCGCAATCCGGGACACCGTGCCCCTCCGTCGTGTGCCCCGGGGAAAGGACGCGACGCCATGTCGGACGCTGCACCACCCCGCCACGAGGCCCTCCACCGCACGGCGAGCCCGGGGCCACCACCGTCCGGCCCGGGGCTGCTGCCCTCGCTGGCCCCGCTGCTCGCCCACTGGCTGCCCCGGCAGCGCTGGTTCGCCGGCAAGGGCAGCCCGGTCACCGGCTTCACCCTCGTCACCGCGGCCGAGATCCTGCCGCCCGCCGGCGCCGCCCCCGGCCTGCTCCATCTGCTGGTGCGCGCCCACCAGCCCGCCGCCGGCACCGACGACTGCTACCAACTGCTGCTCGGCGTCCAGGACCTGCTGCCGCACCGGCTCGCCCCCGCCCTCATCGGCCGCCCCGAGGACGGCCCGCTGCGTGGCCGCGCCGTCTACGAGGGGCTCGCCGACCCCCGTCTCGCCGCCCTCCTGCTGGAACGGCTGCGCGTCCCGGGACGGCTGGGACCCCTGAGCTTCGGCCGCGAGCCGGACGCCGAGATCCCCACCGGGCTCGTCCCCCGGCCGCTGGACGCCGAGCAGTCCAACTCCTCGGTCGTGTACGGCGATACGTTCATCCTCAAGCTCTTCCGCCGCGTCGGTCCCGGCATCAACCCCGACCTCGAACTCCCCCGGGCCCTCGCCCGTACCGGCTGCACCCGGGTCCCCGCCCCCGCCGCCTGGTTCGAGGCCGACACCCCCGAGGGCGGCGAGCCGATGACGCTGGGCATCCTCCAGCCCTATCTGCCCGGCTCCGCCGACGGCTGGCAGCTCGCCCTCGGCGCCCTCGCCGTCCGGGCCGACTTCACCGCCTCCGCCCGCGCCCTCGGCCACGCCACCGCCGAGGTCCACCACGCCCTCGCCACCGCGCTGCCCACCACCGTCCTGCACCACGAGCGCCTCGCGCGCCTCGCGGACGCCATGCACCACCGCCTCGACGCCGCCGCCGAGGCCGTCC
Organism: Streptomyces luteireticuli; assembly: GCF_041519305.1. Lineage (NCBI taxonomy): Bacteria > Bacillati > Actinomycetota > Actinomycetes > Kitasatosporales > Streptomycetaceae > Streptomyces > Streptomyces luteireticuli. The sequence goes on along the minus strand of NZ_CP167927.1, from coordinate 5,773,653 downwards.
CCGCCCTGCGCCCCTACCGCCACGCGCTGCGGACCGCGTACGACGAACTGACCGCGCACCACGCCTCCGTGACCACCCGGCGCGCCCAACGGGTCCACGGCGACCTGCACCTGGGGCAGGCCCTGCGCACGGCCGCCGACGGCCGCTGGTCGCTGATCGACTTCGAGGGCGAACCGGCCCGGCCGCTCGCCGAGCGGCGCCGGCCGCAGCCCGTGGAGCAGGACGTCGCGGGCATGCTCCGCTCGTTCGACTACGCCGCCGCGGTCGGCCGCGCGGGCGGCACCTGGGCGGCGCGCGCCCGGGAGGCGTTCCGCGAGGGGTACGCCGCCGGGCGGCCCGGCACCGGCGAGGACCCGTGGCTGCTGCGGGCGCACGAGACCGACAAGGCGGTCTACGAGGTGGTGTACGAGGCCCGGCACCGCCCGGACTGGCTGCCCGTCCCGCTCGCCGCGATCGCCCGCCTCGCCGCCCGGGCCGACGGCACGGCGCGGCACCCCTGACCTCCGCCCCCAGCCCCCAGCCCTTTCCGAACTCCCCCTGGAGGACCTCCCCGTGACCGCACGACCGCCGTCCCGCGACCCCCGGCCCGGCTTCGTCCCCGCCACCTTCCTGCCCGGCAGCCGGCGTGCCGGCATCCCGCCCGCGCCGGCCGGCCCTCGGGGCGTGCGGCCCGCCCCGCGCCCCGAGGAGGACGAGCGCGCGCGGCTGCTCAGCGGCGCGCACCACGATCCGCACGCCCTGCTGGGCGCGCATCCGACGGTGGGCGGCATCGCGATCCGGGCGCTGCGGCCGCACGCCCGGTCGGTGACGGTCGTCGCCGAGGGGCTGCGGGCCGCGCTGCTGCCCGAGGGGGACGGGTTCTTCGCCGGGCTGCTGCCGATCGGTGACGTCCCGGCGTACCGGCTGCACGTGGTCTACGAGGACGCGGAGGTGGAGACCGAGGACCCGTACCGCTTCCTGCCCGCCCTGGGCGAGCTGGACCTGCACCTGATCGGCGAGGGGCGGCACGAGGAGCTGTGGCGGGCGCTCGGGGCGGTCCCGATGACCCACCAGGGCGTCGCCGGGACGCGGTTCACCGTGTGGGCGCCGAACGCGCTCGGGGTGCGGGTGGCCGGGGACTTCAACTACTGGGACGGCACGGCCCATCCGATGCGCTCGCTGGGCGCGACGGGGGTGTGGGAGCTGTTCGTCCCGGGGCTGGGCGAGGGCGAGCTGTACAAGTTCGACCTCACGCGCCCGGACGGCTCGCACACGCTGCGCGCGGACCCGATGGCCCGGCGCACCGAGGCGCCGCCCGCCACCGCCTCGGTGGTGCACGCCTCGCACCACGTCTGGCGGGACGGCGCGTGGATGGCCCGGCGGGGCGCGCGGCCGGTGCACGCGGCGCCCTTCTCCGTCTACGAGGTGCACCTGCCGTCCTGGCGCCCGGGGCTGGGCTACCGGCAGCTGGCCGACCAACTCCCCGCGTACGTCGCCGATCTGGGCTTCACGCACGTCGAGCTCCTGCCGGTGGCGGAGCACCCCTTCGGGGGCTCGTGGGGCTACCAGGTCACCGGCTTCTACGCGCCGACCGCCCGGCTGGGCACGCCGGACGACTTCAAGTACCTGGTGGACGCCCTGCACCGGGCGGGCATCGGGGTGCTGGTGGACTGGGTGCCGGCGCACTTCCCGCGGGACGACTGGGCGCTGGCCGAGTTCGACGGGCGGCCGCTGTACGAGCCGGCGGACCCGCTGCGGGCGGCCCATCCGGACTGGGGGACGCTGGAGTTCGACTACGGCCGCAAGGAGGTCCGCAACTTCCTGGTGGCGAACGCCGTGTACTGGTGCGAGGAGTACCACGTCGACGGCCTGCGGGTGGACGCGGTGGCCTCGATGCTCTACCTCGACTACTCGCGCGGGCCCGGCCAGTGGTCGCCCAACGCGCACGGCGGGCGGGAGAACCTGGACGCGGTGGCCTTCCTCCAGGAGATGAACGCCACCGTCTACCGCCGCTGCCCGGGCGTCGTGACCGTCGCCGAGGAGTCCACCGCCTGGGACGGGGTCACCCGGGCCACCCACCACGAGGGCCCCGGCGGCTTCGGCGGGCTGGGGTTCGGGCTGAAGTGGAACATGGGCTGGATGCACGACTCGCTGGAGTACATGGCCAGGGAGCCGGTCCACCGCAAGTACCACCACGGCACGATGACCTTCGCCATGGTCTACGCGTACAGCGAGAACTACGTCCTGCCGATCTCGCACGACGAGGTGGTGCACGGCAAGCGGTCGCTGGTCTCCAAGATGCCGGGCGACTGGTGGCAGCAGCGGGCCGATCACCGGGCCTTCCTGGGCTTCATGTGGGCCCACCCGGGCAAGCAACTGCTCTTCATGGGGCAGGAGTTCGCCCAGGGGGCGGAGTGGTCCGAGGGGCACGGCCCGGACTGGTGGCTGCTGGACCCCTCGTACGCGGCCGAGGCCGACCACCGGGGCGTACGGGACCTGGTGCGCGACCTCAACGCGGTCTACCGCGCCACCCCCGCCCTGTGGGAGCGGGACACCCGCCCCGACGGCTTCTCCTGGGTCGTCGGCGACGCGGCCGAGGACAACGTCCTGGCCTTCCTGCGGTTCGCCGACGACGGGCCGCCGCTGCTGGCGGTGAGCAACTTCTCCCCCGTCGTCCGGCACGCCTACCGGCTCGGCGTGCCCGGCGGGCACGCCGTCTGGGAGGAGTGCCTCAACACGGACGCGGTGCGCTACGGGGGCGGCGGGGTCGCCGACCAGGACCCGCTCAAGGCCCGTCCGGTGCGGCAGCACGGACAGCCGGCGAGCGTGGAGCTGACGCTGCCGCCGCTGGCGACGGTGTGGCTGCGGCCGGTGTGAGACGGCGGTCCACGACCGGGCGGCGCCGAAGGACCCTTCAGCGGCCGCCCGGTTCGCCCCCGTCCCGTTCGCCGGTGCGGCGGTCGTCGGCGCGGCGGTCGTCGACGCACCGGACGAGCAACTCCCAGGCGCAGCGCTCCAGATGGGCCTTGCGCAGCATGCCGGGCCAGTCGTCCCGGATGGCCTCGAAGGCCCGCTCCACGGCCCGGTCCGCCGCGGCGTCCGAGCCCAGCCGGGCGCGGGCGAAGCGCAGGTAGTCCTCCCGGCGGTCGAGGCGGAAGGCCCGGTACGAGAGCCGTTCCGCGTCCGGCCGGCGGGGCGCCGTCCCGTCGCCGCGGTCAGCCATGGCCGCCCTCGTGCCGGCAGGGCGGCGGGGGCGGAGCGGCGGAGTGCCGCGCCGGCGGCGCCATCGAGTGCCGTCCGCCGCCGACGAGGCCGGCGATGCCGACCCGTACGGCGGCGGCGAGCAGCCGGCGCAGCATCCGGAACACGTCCGGGCCGAACACCCGCAGGCCGATGGCGGTTTCGAGCCAGTGCGCCGGGTCCATGTGAGACACGTTCTTCTCCGTTGCTCTTGCGGGGCGCGGGCGGCGGGGAACACGGCTTCCTCGCCGCACCACTTCGTTCACTCGTGCGCAACACCGGCGTACATCCCTGATTCGTCCCGGAGTTGGTCCGTGACCCGTGCGCCGGAGGAGCGGGGCGTGCTTGAGTAGGAGATCCACCGGTGTCCTCCGGCGGATCCACCTCCGATGCGAGGTTCGCCCCGCCGGAATCCGCTGGTCCACCGGTCCGGGCATCCGGCCGGACAAGCATGGACAAGATCGATTGCCATCGCGAAGACAGGAGAGGGACGTTGGCCGAGGGACGGAGGCGGACACGGTCCTGGGGGCCGCTGTACGGCGCCTCGGAGGACGCCAACACACTCGCCCGCCTGCTGCGCTCCTGGCTGGACCGGGCGGGGCTGAGCCTGCGCGAACTGGTGGGCGCGCTCCAGCCCGAGCACTTCCGGGACAAACACGTCCCGAGCCGGACCACGATCTCGCAGCGCCTCGCCGGTGCGAATCCGCAGTGGGACTTCGTCGAGGCGGTCGCGGACGTCTGCTCGCGGAACGGCGCCGAACGCAGCCGGATGCTGGACGAAGCGCGCCCGGCATGGGAACGCCTCTGCACGGCACGGGGCGAGGACCGGGAAGAGGCCGCCCCGGACCCGCTCCGCCGGGCGCTGGCCCGGGCCGCCGTGGCGGAACGGGAGCGGGGCGAGTGGCACCAGATGAGCGTGGTGCTGCTGTCCAGAGTCGGCACCCTGGAGCGCGATCTGGCGGCGCTGCGCGAGGGGGCGTCCGGGGCGGGCGCCGGGCGGGGCGGGGAGTGCCTGCCGCGCTGGGCCCGCCGGGAGCTGGAGCGCAGCGAGGCGGAGCGGGAGCGGCTGGCCGCGGAGCTGCGACGGACCCGTACCCGGCCGGACGGCCGGACAGTTCCCGCTCCCGTCCGGGCGGACGGCCCGGACAGCCGGGACAGGGCCACCGACTGCACGCCGTACAGTCCGCGCAAGTCCCCGCTGGCGGCGGCCCTTTCGCTGACCGAGGCCCGTGACCACCGCCGGGACGAGGAGGCGCAGCGCGGCGCGCTCGCCGTCGGACGGGACAGCACCCCGGGCTATGTGCAGCGGGTCCTGGCCCTGCTGGACGCGGACGGCCGGCCCGAGGAGTTCGACCTGGTGCTGTCCGCGGTGGTCCGCGAACGGCCCGCGCCTCTGGTGCCCGCCGTGCTGACGGCGTTCGGCAAGGCCCACCGGGACCTGGACGCCACCCGGCTGCGCACCTCCCTCGCCCGGGTCCGGCCCGCGCAGCGCGTCCTGGATGTGCTGACCGCGCTGCGGGACGACATGAAGTACACCGACGCGTACCAGATCCTGTCGGCCGCCGGCCGGATGCGGCCCGTCGCGGACATCCCCCCGCTGGTGAAGGTCCTGCGGGAGGAGGGGCGCCTCGACGACATCTCCTGGCTCATGCAGTCCGCCGGACGCGACCGGTCGCCGACCGAGGCCCGGGCCCTGGCGGAGATCCTGCGCCGGGCCGGGGAGGGCGAGGCCGCCGAACTCCTGCTGGACAAGCTGGAGGAGAGCGGCCGCGTACCGGTGCCGACTCCGGAGCCGGTACCGGGGACGGGGTCCACGACGGACGGCGGACAGTTGTCCGCCGCCATGGATCTGGCGACCGCTCTGGTGCCCGTGCGGGCGCCCGTCCTCGGCCGCCGGTTCGCGCCGGGGGCGTACGTACGGCGCGTCCGGCCGCCACGGCCGTAGGAACGGGCCCACTGCCGTGCGCCTGCGGGGACCCGGAGAGCGATGTGCAGAATGAGGCCGGGGGCGTGGGCCGCTCGCCCGCCGTCCCGGCCCGAGGAGAGAACAACCGATGACCGGCAGAGCGGACGCCAATCGCCGCCGCATCCTGGACGTCGCCCTCGCGGAGCTGCTGCGCGACCCCGAGGCGAGCATGGACCGGATCGCCCGCGCGGCGGGCGTCGTGCGGCGCACGGTCTACGGCCACTTCCCCGGCCGGGACGCGCTCGTCGCCGCCCTGGTCGACGACGCGGCCGAGGCCGTCGGCGCGGCGCGCGCCGCGGCGCTGCGGGCCATGGCCGACCCGGACGACCCCCGCGAGGAGCTCGCCCGCGGCGTCCTCGCGATGTGGGAGATCGCCGACCGCTACCGGCTGCTGGTCTCGCTGGCGCAGCGCAGCGTGACGGTGGAGGGCATCCTGCGCCGCCTGGAGCCGGTGCGGCTGGAGTGCGAGGCGGTGATCCAACGCGGCCTGGATTCGGGCCGTTTCACCTCTCCCCTCCCGGCGGCGGCCCTGGCGTACGTCCACGAGCAGGTGCTCTTCGGCCTGATGCACGCGGTGAACGACAGCGTGCTGACGGCGGAGGAGGCGGGGCGCTCGGCGGCGATCACGGCGTTGACGGCGGCGGGGGTGCCGGCGGAGGGGGCGGGGGAACTGGTCGAGCGGCTGCGGGGGGAGTAGCGCCCGGGCCGCCCCCTTGGGTGCCGTGTGGCACCTCGCGGCACCCCGTGGCACCGAATGGCACCACTCGACGCCACCCGGCACCATTCGGCGCCACAAGGTGCCACACGGCACCACTCAGCACCCCTGAGGGCGCGAGGGCACACGTGGCGCCACCACACCCCGAACCACCCCCACCCACATTTCCGCAGGTCAAAGCCACCACCCCCGCATCCGTCACCCATAAGACGCCACCCAGGCTTGCGCATGGCGCCAAAGTGGTGCCAAGATAACGCCATGGACCTCACCCCGTATGTCGACACCCTCCGCCGCGAACTCGCGGTGGCCGCCGAGGCCGGCGGCGAAGAAGCCCGCGAGCTGGCCGAGAGGCTCACCGCTCCCCTGGAGTCGGCGACCCGGCTGACCATGCTCAATGTGCTCTCCGCCGCGATGGACGAGATCACCCGCGAACTCGCCCCCGGCTCGGTCGACGTACGGCTGCGCGGGCTCGACCCCGACTTCGTGGTGACGCCGCCGCCCGCCGACAGCGGCCCCGTGGCCCCGGCACCGGCCGCGCCCGTCGAGCAGTTCAGGCCCCCGGTGCCCGCCGAGGGCGACGAGGGCGGCACCGCCCGCGTCAATCTGCGCCTGCCGGCCCACCTCAAGGCGCGCGCCGAGGAGGCCGCGAACCGCGAGGGCCTGTCGGTCAACGCGTGGCTGGTGCGGGCCGTTTCGGCCGCGGTCGACGGCGGCGCGCGGCCCCGCACGACGGAGACGGCCCGGACCGTCGGACAGAGCTTCACGGGCTGGGTGCGCTAGCAAGCCGCGCCCCGACCGCACCGCTTCACCCCCATCACGTCCCCCTCGGCGGGGACGCCCCAGGACTCACGAGGACGGGACAGCCATGCCTTCTTTCGACACCCCCGAAGCGATCTCCGCCACCGCACATGTGGAGGCCGGTTCCATCCAGTTCACCGCGGGCGACCGCCCCGACACCGTCGTCGAGGTACGGCCCCGCGACCCGGAGAAGGACCGGGACGTGCGGACGGCGAAGCAGACCGAGGTCACGTACGCGGGCGGCGTCCTGACCGTCAGGACACCCAAGGCCGGTCCGTTCGGCCGCTGCGGCGTCGTCGACGTGACGGTCCAACTGCCCACGGGCTCGCGGATCGACATGGCCGGCGCCTGGACCCAGGTGCTGGGCGAGGGCCGGCTCGGCGAGGTCCGGGTGAAGACCTCGTCCGGCGACGTACGCCTGGACACCACCGGGCCGCTGCACCTGAAGGCGTCGCACGGCTCGATCAGCGTGGACCGGGTCGAGGGCACGGCCGAGATCACCACCAGCACCGGCAGCCTGCGCGTCGGACTCGTCGACGGTCCCGCCGTCCTGAAGAACTCGCACGGCACCACGACCGTCGGCGCCGCGACCGGCGAACTGCGGGTGAGCAACGCCAACGGCGACATCAGCATCGACCGCGCCGAGGGGTCGGTCACCGCCACCACCGCCCATGGCACCCTGCGCGTGGGCGAGGTCGCCCGCGGCACCATCCACCTGGAGACCTCCTACGGCGCCGTCGAGGTCGGCGTCCGCGAGGGCACGGCCGCCTGGCTCGACGTCAACTCCGGCGCCGGCCAGGTGCGCAACGCGCTCACCGCGTCCGAGGACCCGGAGAGGACCGAGGACACCGTCACGGTCCGCGCCCGCACCCGGTACGGCAACATCGACATCCGCCGCGCCCGGGCCTGAGCACCCGCGCCACCAACTCACCACTCAATCCGGTCACTTCAGCCTTCGAACGGGGGGCTCCATGCCTTCGTCTGTCATGTCCACGCCCAACGACCTACGGCCGCCCGCCGCCGTCTCCGCCACCGGTCTGCGCAAGTCCTACGGCGACAGGACCGTCCTCGACGGCATCGACCTGGACATCCCGGCCGGGTCCGTGTTCGCACTGCTCGGGCCCAACGGCGCCGGCAAGACCACCACCGTGAAGATCCTGTCCACCCTGATCGCCGCCGACGGCGGACAGGCCCGGGTCGCGGGCCACGACCTCGCCGCGGCACCGGACCGGGTGCGCGCCGCGATCGGCGTCACCGGACAGTTCTCCGCCGTCGACGGCCTGATCACCGGCGAGGAGAACATGCTCCTCATGGCCGACCTGCACCACCTGTCCAGGCGCGAGGGGCGGCGGGTCACCGCCGAACTGCTGGAGCGGTTCGACCTCGTCGATGCCGCGAAGAAGCCCGCCCAGAGCTACTCCGGCGGCATGAAGCGCCGTCTCGACATCGCCATGACGCTGGTCGGCAACCCGCGGATCATCTTCCTCGACGAGCCGACCACCGGCCTCGACCCGCGCAGCCGCCACAACATGTGGCAGATCATCCGGGAGTTGGTCTCCGGCGGCGTCACCGTCTTCCTCACCACGCAGTACCTGGACGAGGCCGACGAGCTCGCCGACCGCATCGCCGTGCTCAACGGCGGCAGGATCGCGGCCGAGGGCACCGCCGAGGAGCTGAAGCGGCTGGTCCCCGGCGGGCACGTCCGGCTCCGCTTCTCCGACCCGGCCGCCTACCGGAGCGCCGCCGCAGCTCTGCGCGAAGTCACCGGGGACGACGAGGCGCTGTCGCTGCAGATCCCCAGCGACGGCAGCCAGCGCGAGCTGCGCTCCATCCTCGACTGGCTGGACTCCGCCGGCATCGAGGCGGACGAACTCACCGTGCACACCCCCGACCTCGACGACGTCTTCTTCGCCCTGACCGGCTCCCACCGGCCGAACCAGCCGAACCAGCCCGAGGAGGCTGTCCGATGAGCTCGCTCTCCCTCGCCGTGCGCGACACGTCCACGATGCTGCGCCGCAACCTCCTGCACGCGCGCCGCTACCCGTCCATGACCCTCAACCTGCTGCTGACACCGGTCATCCTGCTGCTGCTCTTCGTCTATGTCTTCGGCGACGTGATGAGCGCGGGCATGGGCGGCGGCGCCGACCGCTCCGCGTACATCGCCTACGTCGTGCCGGGCATCCTGATGATGACCATCGGCGGCACCACGGTCGGGACCGCGGTGTCCGTCTCCACCGACATGACCGAGGGCATCATGGCCCGCTTCCGCACGATGGCGATCCACCGCGGCTCGGTGCTCGTCGGGCACGTCATCGGCAGCGTGCTGCAGTCGGTCCTCAGCGTGGTCCTCGTGGGGGCCGTCGCCCTGGCCATCGGCTTCCGCTCCGATGCCACGGCCCTGGAGTGGCTGGCGGCGTTCGGGCTGCTCGCCCTGGTCTCGCTGGCGCTCACCTGGATCGCGGTCGGGATGGGCATGGTCAGCCCGAACGCCGAGGCCGCCAGCAACAACGCGATGCCGCTGATCGTCCTGCCGCTCATCTCCAGCGCCTTCGTCCCGGTCGACGCGATGCCGGGCTGGTTCCAGCCGGTCGCCCAGTACCAGCCGTTCACCCCGGCCATCGAGACCCTGCGCGGCCTGCTGCTCGGCACCGGGATCGGCAACAACGGCTGGCTCGCCGTCGGTTGGTGCCTGGCGCTCTCCGCGCTCGGCTACTTCTGGTCGAAGTCGGCCTTCGACCGCGACCCGAAGTAGCCGGTATCAGCAAGATGCCCCGCGACGAGGGCGGCGCACTCCGACACCACGTCGGCGTGCGCCGCCCCGTCGGCGTACTCCTCACCGGGCGAGCACCGGCGCCTCCTCCGCCCCGTGCCCGCCGTCCGCCGCCAGCGTCGACTCGTCGAACGGCAGCCGCCCGGCCAGCACTTCGTCCATGCGCGCCGCGTCGACCTCCTTCGTCCAGGTGCCGATGAGCACCGTCGCCACCGCGTTCCCCGCGAAGTTGGTCATCGCGCGCGCCTCGCTCATGAAGCGGTCGATGCCGACGATCAGCCCGACGCCGTCGACGAGTTCGGGCCGGTGGGACTGGAGGCCGCCGGCGAGCGTCGCCAGCCCGGCGCCGGTCACCCCCGCCGCGCCCTTCGACGCGACGACCATGAACAGCAGCAGCGACACCTGCTGACCCAGGTCGAGCGGCTTGCCCAGCGCCTCGGCGATGAAGATCGAGGACATGGTCAGATAGATGGCCGTGCCGTCCAGGTTGAACGAGTAGCCCGTCGGCACCGTGATGCCGACGACGGGGCGGCTGACGCCCAGGTGCTCCATCTTCGCGATGAGCCGGGGCAGCGCGGACTCCGACGAGGACGTGGAGAGGATCAGCAGGAACTCCCGCCCCAGGTACTTCAGCAGCGAGAAGATGTTCACCCCGGCCACCAGCCGCAGCAGTCCGCCCAGCACCACGACCACGAACAGCAGACAGGTCGTATAGAAGCCGATCATGATGACGGCCAGCGACTTCAGCGCGTCGACGCCCGTCGCCCCCACGAGCGCCGCGATGGCGCCGAAGGCACCCACCGGCGCCACCCACATGATCATGGACAGGATGCGGAAGACGAGCTTCTGGAGGTGTCCGATGCCGCGCAGCACCGGCTCGCCCGCCGGGCCCATCGCCTGCAGGGCGAAGCCCGTGAGGAGGGCGACCAGCAGGGTCTGCAGCACCTGCCCGCCGGTGAAGGCGGAGACCAGCGTCGTCGGGATGATGCCGAGCAGGAACGCGGTCGTCGACTCGTGCGCCCCCTCGGCCTGCTTCTCGCCCGCGTGCCGCGCGGCCTCGGTCAGATGCAGACCGCTGCCCGGCTCCAGGACGTTGCCGACGAGCAGGCCGAGGGCCAGCGCCACGGTGGACATCAGCAGGAACCAGCCCAGCGCGAGCCCGCCCACCGCGCCGACCTTGGCGGCCTTGCGCACCGAACCGATGCCGAGCACGATCGTGCAGAAGATGACGGGCGAGATCATCATCTTGATCAGGTTGACGAAGCCGGTGCCCAGCGGCTTGAGCTGGACGGCCGCCCCGGGCGCGGCGAAGCCGACGGCGACGCCCACGAGCACCGCGCCGATCACGGCCAGATAGAGGTAGTGGGTCCGGTCCTTCCGGACGGGCGGGGACGACGGCTGCGGCGGGGACGACGACGGTCCGGTCGACGGCTGCATGGTCATGGGGGGCTCCTCGGTTACGGCTCCTCGGTCCTCGACCCCGTCCGCCCGTCTCCCCGCCCTCCCGACGGGCCGGGCCCCGGTGCGATGGGGTCCCGGCGACTATGCACGGCGCTGTGACCGCGGTCACCCTTGCGTGCATTACGTTCATGGAACGGGCCCGGGGCACACTGTCGCCCATGCGCCCACCCCGCCTCCCCCGTCCCCGCAGTCTGGCCGGTCAGCTCTTCGCCGTGCAGATCGTGCTGGTGGCCGCCGTCGTGGCCGGGTGTGCGGCGTTCGCCTACCTCTCCGACCGGGCCGAGGCCGAGAAGGCGGCCCGCCGCGAGGTGACCGCGGCCGCCACCGCCGTGGCCGCCTCCCCCGCGGTCCGCTCGGCGGTCCGCGGCCCGGACCCGGCGGGCGAGCTCCAGCCGTACGCGGAGCGGGTCCGGCACGACACCGGCGTCGACTTCGTCACGATCATGAGCCCGCGGGGCGTCCGCTGGACGCACCCGGACCCGGCCCGGATCGGCGAGACCTTCCTCGGCCACACCGGACCGGCCCTCGAAGGACAGGTCTTCTCGGAGACCTACACCGGCACGCTCGGCCCCTCCGTCCGCGCCGTCGCCCCCGTCCGGGAACCGGACGGCAGGGTCACCGCGCTGGTCAGCGCCGGCATCACGGTGGACACCATCAGCGCGCAGATCCGCCGGCAGGTCATGGCGCTGCTGGGCGTCGCGCTGGCCGTCCTCGCCGTCGGCGGCGCCGGGACGTACCTCCTCAACGCACGGCTGCGCCGGCACACCCACGGGATGAACGCCGCCGAGCTGGCGCGGATGCACGACTATCACCAGGCCGCCCTGCACGCGGTGCGCGAGGGGCTGTTGATGCTGGACGGGCAGCGGCGGGTGGCGCTCGTCAACGACGGCGGCCGTGAACTCCTCGGTCTGCACGGCACGGACGTCGTCGGCCGCCCCGTCGCCGCCCTCGGCCTGCCCGAGCCGCTCACCCGGGCCCTGCTGGCGCCCGAGCGGCGGGTGGACGAGGTGCACCTGACCACCGAGCGGACCCTGGTCGTCAACACCTCGCCCGTCTCCGGCGGGGAGCGGCGCGGCACCGTGGTCACCCTCCGGGACCACACCGAACTCACCGCGCTCTCCGGTGAGCTGGACTCCGTGCGCGGCTTCGCGGAGGCCCTGCGCTCCCAGGCGCACGAGGCCGCCAACCGGCTGCACACCGTCGTCTCCCTGATCGAACTGGGCCGCACCGACGAGGCCGTCGGCTTCGCCACGGCCGAACTGGAGCTCGCCCAGGCCCTGACGGACGAGGTCGTGGCCGCCGTCGCCGAACCCGTCCTCGCCGCCCTGCTGCTCGGCAAGGCCGCGCACGCCGGCGAGCGCGGCGTGGAGCTGCTGCTGACCGCGGACACCCACCTCGACGACGGCCTGCTGCCCCCGGCCCTGCCCACCCGCGACCTGGTCACCGTGCTCGGCAACCTCATCGACAACGCCGTGGACGCGGCGGGCCCGCGGCCGGACGGCGACCGCTCCGCCGGGGCGGCCCGGGTCGCCGTGACCGTCCGCCCGGACGGCGACGACCTGTTGCTGCGCGTCGGCGACTCGGGGCCGGGCCTCGCCCCCGAGGACGTGGACGAGGTCTTCCGGCGCGGCTGGTCCACGAAGGGCGCCGCGGGCGCCCGGGAGTCCGAGGAGGCCGGTCCGCCCGGTGGCGCGCCGCACGGCCGCGGGCTGGGCCTGGCCCTGGTCCGGCAGGCGGCCCTGCGCAACGGCGGCACGGTCGCCGTCGGTCAGTCCCCCCTCGGCGGAGCCGAGTTCACCGTACGCCTCCCCCTGCGGGGGGACATCTCATGACCCCGTCCCCGATCCGGGTCCTCGTCGTCGAGGACGACCCCGTGGCCGCCGACGCGCACGCCCTCTACGTCGGCCGGGTGCCGGGCTTCACCACCGTGGGCGTGGCCCACTCGGTCGGCGACGCCTCGAAGTTCCTCGCCCGCGCCCCCGCGGACCTCCTGCTCCTCGATCTCTACCTCCCCGACGGGCACGGCCTGCGGCTGCTCCGCTCGCTGCGCTCCGCCGGGCACACCGCCGATGTCATCGCCGTGACCTCGGCGCGCGACCTGGCCGTCGTCCGCGAGGGCGTCTCGCTCGGCGTCGTCCAGTATGTGCTCAAGCCCTTCACCTTCACCACGCTGCGCGAACGGCTCGTGCGCTACGCCGAGTTCCGCGCCGCCGCCGGGGAGGCCAGCGGCCAGGACGAGGTGGACCGCGCACTCGCGGCCCTGCGCGCCCCGCAGCCCGCCGCCCTCCCCAAGGGCCTGAGCACGGACACCCTCGCCGCGATCACCGACACCCTCCGGGCGGCGGGCCCCGACGGCATCGCCGCGGGCCCGGCCGGCGGCGCCGTGGGCATCTCCCGCATCACGGCCCGGCGCTATCTGGAACACCTGGTGAGCACGGGGCGGGCCGCGCGGGCACCGCAGTACGGGCAGGTGGGCCGGCCGGAGCTGCGGTACCGCTGGCTCAGCGGAGTTCGCCGGGACGGCGCCCGGGGAACGTAACGGGGTGCCACCGAGGCCCCGGACCCGTGGGAGGTCACCGTGCGCCCCATCCGTTCCGCATGCCTGGCCGCCGCACTCGCCGTCCTCGCCGCACCGCTGCTCGCCGGCTGCGGGGACCCGGGCGGCGACCCCGACACGGTCAAGGTCGTCTACCAGCGCAGCACCGACAACAAGTACCGCATCATGGACGACTATCTGGCCGCGGTGAAGAAGGAGTTCGAGCGCACGCACCCGGGCAAGCGGCTCAGGCTGATGCCCGTCCAGGCGGCCGAGAACGACTACGCCACCAAGGTGCAGCAGATGATGCGCTCGCCGAGGACGGCGCCCGACCTCGTCCGGGAGGACTCCGCCGTCCTCGACTCGGACGTCACCAGCGGCTATCTGAGACCGCTGGACGACAAGCTGGCCGGCTGGCGGGACTGGCCCCGCTACCTGCCCGCCGCGAAGGAGCCCGCGCGGGCCGAGGACGGGCGGACGTACGGGGTGCCGGACGGCACCGACACCCGGGGACTGTGGTTCAACAAGGAGCTCTTCGCCCGGGCCGGACTGCCCGCCGACTGGCAGCCGCGCACCTGGCAGGACGTCCTCGACGCGGCCCGCACCGTCGGGCGCCGCCTCCCCGGCGTGATCCCCTTCCACCTCTACACGGGCAAGGGGCCGGGCGAGGCGACGTCGATGCAGGGCTTCGAGATGCTGCTGTACGGGACGGGGAAGGGCCCGGGGATGGGCCCGGGGAAGGACCCTGGGAAGGATCCGGGGAAGGACCCGCTCTACGACCCGGCGCGGAAGAAGTGGCTGACGGGGAGCCGCAGTTTCCGCGACGCGCTCGCCTTCGTCCGCACCGTCTACGCCGAACGGCTCGGCCCCGATCCCTCCGACGCGCTCGACCCCAACGTCAGCACCCGCGTCGGCACCGACTGGCTCCCCTCGGGAAAGCTCGCCATCGCGCTCGACGGCAACTGGCTCCCCAAGCTCTGGGAGCGCAACGGCGCCCACCCGTGGCCCCGTTGGGACCGGGTGATGGGCCGGGCGGCCTTCCCCACGCAGGACGGCGCGGCCCCCGGCCGGGTCAGCCTCTCCGGCGGCTGGACCTGGGCGATCAGCGCCCGCTCGCGCAAGGCGGACCTGGCCTGGCAGGTGATCGAGACCCTCCAGTCGCGGCGCAACGCGCTGGACTGGACGGTGCGGGACGGCCAGATCGCCGTCCGGGACGACGTCGCGGCGGATCCTGTATACCGCTCGTACGTCCCCGGCATCGGCTTCTTCACCGCCCTGGTGCCGTACGCGCGCCACCGCCCCGCGCTCCCCGTCTACCCCCAGGTCTCCGGGGCGATCCAGGAGGCGACGGAGGCGGTCGCCACCGGGAACGCGTCCGTGGCGGAGGCGGCCCGGGACTACGACGAGGCGCTGCGCTCCTTCGCCGACACGGCGGAGGCCGGCTCATGACCCCCCGCCGCTCGCTTCGCTGGCTCCCCCTCGCCCCCGCGACGACCCTGATGCTCCTCTTCCTCGCCGGCCCGATCGTGTGGTGCGTGCTCCTCGCCTTCACCGACACCCGGCTGACCGGACAGTCGTCGGCGTCCTGGGTGGGCCTGGCCAACTTCCAACACGCGTTCGCCGACGCGAACTTCCGCAACGCGGTGGTGCTCACGGTCGTCTTCACCCTCGCGTCCTCGATCGTCGGCCAGAACGTCCTGGGCTTCGCGCTGGCCGCGCTGATGCGCCGGGCCTCGCGTCCGGTGCGCACACTGACCGGAACGGTCGTCGTCGCGGCCTGGGTCCTCCCGGAGATCGTCGCGGGCTTCCTCCTCTACACCTTCTTCCACCGCCGCGGCACGCTGAACGCGATCCTGGACCTGCTCCATCTCCCCGCCCAGAACTGGCTGTTCACCCTCCCCCTCCTCGCCGTCTCCCTCGCCAACGTCTGGCGCGGCACGGCGTTCTCCATGCTGGTCTACTCCGCCGCGCTCGCGGAGATCCCCCAGGACATCCACGAGGCGGCCCTGATGGACGGCGCGACGGGCCTCCGCCGCTTCCGGCACATCACCCTCCCCCTCCTCCGCCGCTCCATCGGCACCAACCTCATGCTCAACACCCTCCAGACCCTGTCGGTTTTCGGCCTCATCTGGTCCATGACCCGCGGCGGCCCGGCCAACCGCAGCCAGACGCTGCCCGTGTTCATGTACGACCAGGCGTTCCTCAAGTCGCTGATCGGATACGGGACGGCGGTGGCGTTGCTGCTGCTGGTGGTTGGGGCGGTGTTCTCGGTGGTGTATCTGCGGTTGTTGCGTGAGGAGGGGTGAGGGGGCGCGGGTGCGGTCCCTCCTGACGACGGGAGGGGAGAGGAGGCGCAAACCGGCCACCGCCCCGTTACCTTTTTCGTGGCCCCGCAACGGGGTTCCCGGCCTCTGGTCCCGGCATGACTTGCAGCCCCTGTCGATCATGATCGAAAAGGTGGTGTCACCGGGTACCGGAGGCATTGGCAGACCGCTGATTAGGGGCACGAGCGCCGATCCTGTTCCGGGTGAGGCAGTCTCTTCGTAACGTGGATGCCGGCACGCTGATGCCGCAGGTGAGGCCGGGGAGGGCGCGACCGCTGTGGAGAGTGCACGTGATCGACACGGGTGACATCGACGTCTACCTGGGCCTGGACGTGGGCAAGGGCGAGCACCATGCCACCGCCCTGACTCCGGTGGGCAAGCGGGTCTTCGACAAGCGGCTGCCCAACACCGAGCCGAAACTGCGTGAGGTGTTCGCCAAGCTCCAGGCCAAGCACGGCACTGTGCTGGTGGTGGTCGACCAGCCGGCTTCGATCGGAGCTCTGCCGCTGGCGGTGGCCCGTGACATGGGCTGCAGCGTCGCCTACTTGCCCGGCCTGACGATGCGACGGATCGCCGATCTGTACGCCGGTGAGGCCAAGACCGATGCCCGGGACGCGGCGATCATCGCCGATGCCGCGCGGACGATGCCGCACACGCTGCGAAACCTGGCGCCGTCCGACGAGACCATTGCCGAGCTGGAGATGATCGTCGGCTTCGACGACGACCTGGCTACCGAGTCCACGCGGATCAAGAACCGTCTGCGTGGCCTGCTCACCCAGATCCACCCGTCGTTGGAGCGGGTCCTCGGTCCCAGGCTGGATCATCCCGCCGTCCTGACACTCCTCGAACGTCACGGATCCCCGGCCCAGTTGAGGAAAGCCGGGCGACGCCGACTGGTGACCCTGCTCAGACCCAAGGCCCCGCGGCTGGCCGAGCGCCTGGTCGAGGACGTCTTCGACGCCCTCGACGAGCAGAGCGTCGTCGTGCCCGGCACCGACGCAGCCTCGCTGATCGTCCCCAGCCTCGCCGGCTCACTCACCTCCGTGCTCGACCAGCGCAAACTCCTCGCCGCCCGCATCGAGGAACTGCTGGAGGCCCACCCTCTTTCCCCGGTCCTGACCTCCATGCCCGGCATCGGGGTCAGGACCGGAGCCCGCATCCTCATCGACGTCGGCGACGCCAGCGCTTTCCCCACGGCCGGCCACCTGGCCGCCTACGCCGGACTGGCACCCGTGACCAGGAGCTCCGGCTCCTCCATACGCGGCGAGCATCCCTCCCGACGAGGCAACAAACAGCTCAAACGAGCCTTCTACCTCGCTGCGTTCGCATCGCTGTCCCAGCCCGAATCACGCACCTACTACGACAAGAAGCGACGGCAGGGAAAGCACCACGTCGCCGCCCTCGTCTGCCTCGCCCGGCGGCGCATCGACGTGCTCTTCGCCATGCTCCGCGACGGCACCTTCTACGCGCCCCCTACCGCCATCGCCGCTTGACGAAAACCATAGGGGCACCTTTTCCGCACCGAATTATCCGATGCGGTCACTCCCCGAATACACTCAACCTCGTTCCGCTCACGTCGGACACATCGCCCCACTGTCGGCTCGGGCGTTTTTTGAGGTACTGCCAGCACCTCGAAAAGCCGGGGGACCCGGGTGTAGAAAAGGAGATAACTTCATGGACGCGGAGGTACTGCGCCAGATGCTCACCGAGCGTCGGGCGGCCATCCGACCCGAGAGTCTCGGCCTGATACGCCTGGACCCCCGGGGCAGAAAGTCGCCAGGGCTGACGCAGGCCCAGATGGACGACCTCCTCCTCCGCGCCCCGGGCACCTACGGAAAGCTGGAACGCGGGGTCCTGGACAACCCAACTCCCGAATATCTGCGGGACGTTGCGGAAATCCTGGGGCTCACGGAGGAGGAATGGGTCGTCTTCTACGGATACGCACGGGGGGAACAGCCGCCGTATCCGCTCACCAGGGACGGGGAGATCTGTGTCCCTGCCCACTGGACACAGATGATGAACGCGTTCTCGGGCATTTCCTATCTGTGCGACCTGGAGTGGAACGTCCTCGCCTACAACGAGGCGTTCGCCGCGATCTTCCCCGGCCGGCGCGCCCCGCACAACACCATGCACTGGATGCTGTTCAGCGACGACGCGCGCGACCGGGTGCTCGGCGACTGGGAGACGAGCTGGGCTCCCCTGGTCGCACCCCAACTGCGGGCCGCTCTCGCCCAGGACGAGAACAACCGGACTCTGCGCGCACTGGCCGAGCAGTGTCTGGCCGACCCCAGAACCCGGGACCTGTTCACGAGCATCCGCCCGGGACACGCCCATCCCGACGGGGCGGAACGACCGCTGCACCACACCGAACTCGGCCCGGGATGGGTCACCGTCTCGGTCTGCGAGCCGGTCGGATCCCGTGGAACGCGCCTGTACCATCTGCTCTTCCGGCCGGAGGGGGCACCTCACCCGACGGCGCTCCCCGGCCGCTGGCCGGTGGCCGGGCGCGATCCCGCGAGCTTCTTCCCCGCCCTGTCGGCGCGCTCACAGAACCGGACCGGTCATTCGCACCACGCCCCCTGGCAGGCCGCCGCGAAGAACCCCGGCCCGAAGGCCGTCAGCAGTCCCGGCGCACCGGGTCCCGGCGGTTCCTCGTAGGTGCGGGCCAGCACGTCCAGGACGGACACGCCGCCGAGGTTCCCGTACTCCTCCAGGCTGCTCCAGGAGTGCCGCAGCACCTTCTCCTCGACGCCGAGGTACTTGACCGCGTTCTCGAGGATGCGCGGTCCGCCAGCGTGGACGACAGTCCATTCGGGGCGTGGGGCCTCCAGGCCGTCCAGCCAGTCCACGAGCAGCGGCAGAACCTCGCCGGTGGCGTCGGCGGCCTTGCGTGTGGAGTCGAAGTGCAGGCCCCGTTCGTCCACACTGCACCAGTAGCGGTCGAGGCTGTCGGGCAGCAGGTACTCCCAGCAGGCGTCGATGCGGAAGCCGGGGCCCAGCGGCGCATCGGTGACGACGCACGCCCCGGCGCCGTCCCCGAACAGCGCCTTGTAGATCATGGATCCGAGTCCGTCGTCCTCGTGCCGGTACACCGTGCTCAGCGTCTCGGCCGCGACCACGAGCACCCGGGCGCCCGGGCGCGCGGCGACGTCGTCGGCGGCGCGGGCCAGGGCCTGGGCCCCGCCGCCACAGCCCAGCGAGGCCATCGGCGTCCGGCGGACATCGGGCCGCAGGCCCAGCGCGTTGACCAGGTGGACATCGAGTCCCGGTGTCGTCCAGGACGTGGTGTGGCTGGTGACGACGGCGTCGATGTCGGACGGCCCCAGGCCTGCGTTGGCCATGGCCCCGCGGGCCGCTTCCTCGGCGAGGCGGGCGGAGTCCTCGAAGGCCACCAGGTTCCGCTCCTCGATCCCGGCCGAGCCGGAAACCGTAGGGGAGTTGAGCGGCCGGGAAAACCTTCGGGTGCGTACTCCGACCGTCTTCGCGACCCTCAAATAGGTCGCCAGTTGCGGATGGCCGGAGTGATGACGGGCAATGTCGTCACAGATGTCGTCCGTCGTGATCACGTGCTGGGGCAGGGCTATGGCGGGGCGCGCCACATATGCGGACATTGGATCCTCCACGGATCGGTGAGGTGGGGAACTGGCCGGTATCGCAGGGGCGGTAAGTCCCCTGCGCTTGTGGAAGATTTCTCGTTCACGGCGCTCGCAGAACGGTCTGGGGGGCGTTCCGGCGCTCTTCGCCCGGATGGAAAATCATCACCATCAGGCGGACCCGGGGATGCGACAGCGGTTCAGCGGCACAGAGCGTCACCCAGCCCTTTCCGAGCTCCGAATGGTTCAGGGGCCGTTCGTCGCCGTCCGGATGGGCGAACGCACCGCCACCGCCCGCCTTGTACATCGGGCCGGCGATGGGATCGGCGAGGATGTCCGCCTCGAGCTCGGCGAGAATCTCGTCGTGCGGCAACGCGGCAACGGCGGCCCGCATTTGCGGCAGGGCCATCGGCAGCCAGTGGTCCTCCCAGCCCGCCAGCACATCGCGCGCGGAGGGATCGAGCACCATCCAGCGCATGGTGTTCGCACAGACCTTCCGGTCGGGGAACATGGCCGCGAAGGCGTCGTTGTACGTCACGACCTGCCAGCTCTGGTCGCTGATGTAGGCGATGTGGGAAATGCTCTGCACCACGGTTCCCCACGCATCGCGCACCTCCGTGCCGGAGCTCTGATGGAGGGGGGTGGGAGGGTCCCGGTGCATCATGTAGAGCCAGAGCAGCGTCCACTCGTGCTCGTTGAATGCGAGCAGCCGGGCGACGTCCCGCAATAATTCCTCGGGCGGGTTCGGGTAGTTTCCCGCCTCCAGACGGTTGTACGTCCCGTGGGTGCGGTGCAGCAGCTGGTCCATCTGCGATTGGCTCAGACCAGGAGCGCGTCGACCCTGTCGCGAAGGGCGGGTCAGTCCGTACTCTTCCGGGGTGACGGCCGCTCTCCGCTCACGCAAGAGCTGCTGGAGCGCCCTTTTGTCCACGGGATCCCCCTACCACGACTTCCCGTTGAAGGGAAGACGCTTTCGTCGGTTGATTTTTCTGGGGAAAAGTTCCCCGAAGTAATAATCCCATCCCTCCTGCATCATCGAACTCAGGGTTCGGCCTACGGGGGTGATCGAACCCTTCCCTCGCACCACTGCGAGTGACCCAGTTGTTACGGGAGGGGCAGATGCGGTCATCGTTCGACGGAAAATGGCGACAATGGGCAGAGCTCATACGGCGGCAGTTGCCACGTTCGGGTTTACGTCTTCACGTCGAGCCCTTCTCCACAGCTTGCGACGCTAGCCATGCGGCCGCTGGCTGAAAAGACATACTCACGAAGTGACGACTGACCTTCCGATCAGTCGGCAACAGAGCCTCACTCCCCGTCCGCTCCCGCCATCGGCACCGGACAGCCCGTCAGCGCGACAGACGCGAAGTACCTTGCCCGCAAGGGCGGTTGAGCGGCCGGATACGGGCACATCCCGCCGGGCCGGCGGCGCCTTCCCCCACGAGGCGTCCCGCCCGGCCGCGTCCGGGCCACGACGGGGCCGCGCAGCACAGCCGCGCTACAGCCGCGGCGCAACCGCCACGCACGACGCGTTCGCGAACTCCCCCTTCGCCGTCTTCTCCTTGATCACCTTGCCCTTGTACAGGATCCGGCAGGTGACCGACCCGCTCTCCCCCGCACCCGTGACCATCACACTCGGCGGCGTCATGTCCTTCAGCGTCACCGTCGTCCGCCACGGAGCCTTCGGGGACTCCACGGACTTCTGCGCCGCGCGGCCCTCCTCGTACTCGACCGAGTCCAGCGGCTGGTCCGCGGTGACCTCATAGGTCACCTCGAAGGGGCCGTTGGCCTTCTTCTCGACCTCGTCGGCCGCGGCGGAGGCCGACTGCTCGACCTCGTCGACGGCCTTCTTCACGGACTCCTCTGCGCCGCATCCGACCGCGGCGGTCACGGCGAGACCGGCCAGCGCCAGGGCGGAGAGGGCATGACGGACGGAGCGCTTCACGAAACGGGGAACCCTTCGGGGCAAGTGCGACGATCAGGCCGAGGCCGATCTAAACGCAAAGTAAAGGTAAAAACAAGCCCCATTCTAAGCAAACCACTCAGCGGCCCGGCGAGGGCCTACGCCGCGGCCGCCGGCTGATCGGGCCGGATGACCGCGAACGCCGCCCCGAACGGATCCGCGAGCCAGGCGATCCGGCCGACCCCGGCCATGTCCGCCGGCGCCATCGGCACCGAACCGCCGCCGCCCTCCGCCGCCGAGACCACCGCGTCCGGGTCGGCGACGCAGAAGTACGGGATCCAGCGCGGCCGGTCGCCCTCCTGGAGCGGTGCCATGCCGCCGAAGGACGACTCCTGCCGGTCGCCCTCGGCGGTGGACAGCACCTTGTACACCAGCCCGGGCACCTCCATGTCGATGGACCGCCAGCCGAACACGCCCCGGTAGAAGGCGAATTCCGCGGTCGGATCGGCCACATGCGCCTCGACCCAGCACAGCGCGCCCTCCTCCGAGGCCCGCTCCAGACCGCCCACGGCGGCGGGCTGCCAGACGGCGAACTCCGCCCCGCCGGGGTCGGTGAAGCAGCCCATCCGCCCGGCCTCCATGACGTCGGACGGCGCCACCCGGACCGTACCGCCGTGCTGTTCCACGGACTTGGCCGTGGCGTCCGCGTCGGGCGTCCGGAAGTAGACGGTCCACGCCGACGAGGCGCCCTCCTCCGTCAGCGGGCCGAGCGCGGCGACCGTGGCGCCGTCCTTCCGGAAGAAGCCGTAACCGCCCGACTCGGGACCGGCCGACGCGAAGTCCCAGCCGAAGACGGACGTGTAGAACCCGGCGGCCCGGCCGGTGTCGGGGCTCCCCAGGTCGATCCAACTGGGCGACCCGGTGACGAAGTCGGTGGTGAGCACGGGGAATGCGCCCCCTCTCCGAAGGAGACTGCGCCTCTGCTCCCAGTCTGGCACCGGCGGCCCCGCCCCGCCCGGTCGCCGATCCCCGGCGGCGGAGCAACCATGGAGGGGATGGATGGCCGGCGTGCCCCGCCCGGGGGCGTCACGGCGCACCGGGCGGGGCACGCGCACGAACGGACACTCAGGACAGGAAACGGGCCGCAGGCAGGAGGGACACCATGACCACAGCCAAGGACATCATGCACGAGGGCGCGCAGTGGATCCCCAAGACGGAGACGCTGCTGCACGCCGCGCAACGGATGCGCCGCCTCCACGTCGGCGCGCTGCCCGTCAGCGACGAGACCGAGCGGCTGTGCGGGATCATCACCGACCGCGACATCGTCGTGAAGTGCGTGGCCGAGGGCCACGACCCGTCGCAGTGCACCGCGGCCGACATCGTCGAGGGCACGCCCCGTTGGATCGACGCCGGCGCGAGCGTGGAGGACGTCGTCAAGGAGATGGGCACCCATCACATCCGCCGGCTCCCCGTGATCGAGAACAAGAAGCTCGTCGGGATGATCAGCGAGGCGGACGTGGCGCGGAGCCTGCCGGAGGACAAGGTGCACGCGTTCGCGGCACAGGTCTACGCGGGACCGCCGCAGACCTGAGTCGCACCCGGATCACGCCAGCGCGCCGCCGTCGATGTCGAGGACCGTCCCGGTCACGAACGAGGCCTGCGGGCTGGCCAGGAAGAGGACGCCGAACGCGATCTCCTCGGGCCGCGCGTAGCGCCCCAGGGCGTTGACCGACCGCTGGAGGTCCGCCCGCGGCCCGTCCTGCGGGTTCATGTCCGTGTTCGTGGAGCCGGCCTGGAGCACGTTGACCGTGATCCCCCGGTGGCCGAGGTCCCGCGCGGCGCCCTTGCTGTAGCCGACGACGGCCGCCTTGGACGCCGCATAGTCGGCGACGCCGGGGTACGACGCACGGCTGGCGAGGTTCGAACCGATGGTGATGATGCGGCCGTTCTCCTCCAGGAGACCGGCCGCCGCGCGTATGGCGGCGATGACGCCACCGGTGTTGACGGCGAACTGCCGTTCCAGAGCGGCGATATCGGCGTCGGCGTCCCCGACCATGGCCGGGACCATCACCCCCGCATTGTTGACCAGGACGTCCAGCCGGCCGAAGTCCTCGGCCACACCGGCGACGAGGCGGGCCACCTGTCCGGGGTCGCCCAGGTCGGCGCGGTACGCGGCGGCCCGTACCCCCTTCGCCTCCAGCTCCCGCACGACCTCCGCGGCCCGGTCCGCGGACGCCGCGTAGCCGATCGCCACGTCCGCCCCCGCCTCGGCCAGCAGCCGTGCCGTCGCCGCGCCGATGCCCCGCGAACCCCCGGTGACCAGCGCGACCTTGCCCTTGAGTGCCTTGTCGAACGTCATGACAGCTCCTCCCTGAATTCTGTACCGCTCGGTACGCAACGTGGAGAAGCTATCATATCGATCGGTACAGAAGTAGGAGCGGAAGAGGCGGAGGCGGGTATGGCGACCGGACGACCACGCGAGTTCGACCTCGACGAACGACTGGACCGCGCCGTCGCCGTCTTCTGGCGGCAGGGCTACGAGGGGACGGCGCTCTCCGACCTCACCGCGGCGATGGGCATCAACCGCCCCAGCCTGTACGCCGCGTACGGCAACAAGGAGTCCCTCTACCGCAAGGCCCTCGACCGCTACATGGACCGCGGCGCCCATGTGCGCGAGGCGTTCGCACAGCCCACGGCGCGCGCTGTCGCCGAGCACCTGCTGCGCGGGACGGTCGCCTCCACCACGGGCGGGGACGCCCCCGGGTGCCTGATGGTGCACGGCGCGCTGGCCACCGGCGAACAGGCCGGCACCGTCCGCGACGAGACCGCCGCCCGGCGGCGGGCCAACGAGACCGCGCTGCGCCGCCGTTTCGAACAGGCGCTGCTGGACGGCGATTTGGCCCCCGGCACCGATGCCCCGGGGCTCGCCGCCTACACCGTCCTCGTCTGGTACGGCATCGCCGTGCAGGCGGCGGGCGGGGCGACGCCGGAGGAACTGCACCGGGCGGTCGACATCGCGATGAACGCCTTCCCCGCACCCTGAGCGCCTCGCTACGCTCCGGGACGGAGGTGTCCGCCCCATGTCCCGGTTCCGCACCCGCCGCGCCCGCCACCGGCTGGCCGCCGACGCGGCGCTCACCGCCGTGGCCGCCGTGTTCGCCCTGCCGCTGGTGTGGCTGGTGCTGGCCTCCGTGGACGGCGGGGCCGGGCTGAGCGTACGGACCCCCTCACCGGTGACGTCCGAGAACTTCTCCGCCGTCCTCACCGACGAGATCACCTTCACGCCGATGCTCAACAGCCTGGTGCTGTGCGGCGGCGCCACCGCGCTGACCGTGGCCTGCGCGGCCCTCGCCGCGTACCCCCTGTCCCGCTTCCGCTCCCGCCTCGTCCGGCCCTATCTGCTGACCGCCCTGTTCGCCACCTGTCTGCCGATCACAGCGATCATGGTGCCGGTCTACGGTCTGTTCGTCCGGGTCAACCTCATCGACACCATGGGCGGCACGATCCTCTTCCTGTCCGCGGCCCAACTCCCCTTCGTCATCTGGCTGATGAAGAACTTCATGGACGCCGTCCCCCGCACCCTGGAGGAGGCCGCCTGGACCGACGGCGCGGGCTGGCTGCGCACACTGACGGGCGTCGTGCTGCCGCTGATGGGGCCGGGGGTCGGCGTGGCGGCGGTCTACTGCTTCGCACTGATGTGGGGCAACTTCTTCGTCCCCTTCCTCCTCCTGCTCTCCCCGGACCAACTCCCGGCGTCGGTGACGGTCTTCACCTTCTTCGGAAACTACGGCCAGGTGGCCTACGGCCAGCTGGCCGCGTTCTCGATCCTGTACTCGACGCCGGTGGTGCTGCTGTATGCGCTGGTGTCACGGAGGATCGGCGGGGGGTTCGCGCTGGGTGGGGCGGTGAAGGGGTAGGGGGTGGGCGGGTGCGGCTCCTGGCCCGCCCTTTCGCTTCCTCTGGAGGGGGTACCCCTGGTCACCAGGTCCCCGGGTGTTGGGCCGTGTGGTGTTTGACGCGGGCATCCCCGAACTTTTTGGCCGACGTCCGGTCGCCCCTGCCCCGCGCGGCTCGCCATGCGCTGTCGAGTCGGGCGCAGATGGCGCAGCCGGGGATCGGGGTCGGCATGGCCGGAGGTCCGCTGCTGTGCGGCAGGGGGATCATGGCGCGTTCTCCCCGTGCTCGTGCTGTTCCGGCTCCGCGGGGAGTCGGGTGATGCGGTCCTGGTCGCCGACCGGGACCGCATCGCCCTCCCGGCGTGCGTGCCAGGGCCGGTCGGTCACGCCGATCAGGGGCCGGGGGAACCGGTAGGCGGGGCGCAGGTCACTCATGGCACCCCCGTGCGATGCCGCCGTACCGGTCGCCGACGAACGCAGGGCGCGACCGCCCCGCGCCCGCCTCCTGTCTTTCATCGGCGGTGGCCAGGCGCAGCTTGCGGGGGTCCGCCTCCCACTCCCTTCCACCGCGCAGGGGCCGGAGTTGGACGTTGGGGCCCTCGTGCCCCATGACGACGCCGACCCGGTCAGAGCACTCGTCCACGACGAGTGTGCCGTTCTGGGGTGCGCCCCGTTGCTCAGCCATGGTGTGATCGTGCCGCTGCGCTGCGAGAGATCACAGGGACGGAACGTCCTACTCTGGAGCCCTTAGTCGGCAACGCCCAGGAACTCGGCAAGCCTGCGCAGCCCCGGCGGCCGGGCCGACATGGCCCACAAGTCGCTGACAATCGCCACAGCCAGCGTGTGATGTCGCATCCAGGTCGGGGCCACCCGCCGGAGCCTCTCAAGCGTTTTCACGGCCCCGGCGGCGTCCCCGACATCTGCGCAGGCGCGCGCCACGTCCAACAGCAGCCACGTCCGCCAGGAGGGCGGGATGTCTCTGCTCAGCCTCATGCCCCTGGCCAGTTGCAGCCCTTCCTCCGGCCGCTCGTGCTGCACAGCGAGACGTACCCGTTCGATGCGCACCGACGACCTGCTGAACACGGACACCAACTTGCCGTCGGCCGGGGGCGGAAGCGTTGTCAGTCGGCCGGCTGCCGCCTCTGCCGTCGTCATCATCTCGTTGGCCGTCCCGTAGTCGTCACTCCGCGCGTACGAGGTAGCCGCAGACATCAGAAGACCACCCCACACCCGGATCCCCGCTGCCGTCCCTTTGTGTTCCTGCTCCACCCGGTCGGCAGCATGAACGGCGAGGTTTCTCGCGTCGTCCAACCGGGCTTGTCGCTGGTACGCCCATGCCACGGAGTTCGACACCATCGGGGCGAGCAAGGGGTCCGAGGAATCCTCGGCGGCCGCGTGCGCCCGCTCCAGAGCGGCAAGTGCCAGGTCTGTCTTGCCGAGGCGCATCGCCAGATGGCCTCCGAGTTGCAGCGCCTTGCCGAGCGCCGCTTGACCGGCCGCCCGCTGCTCCTCGTTCCCCACGGCGGCGAGCAGGCGAGCGTCCGCGATGATGTCCGGCAGAACATCCATGAGGCGGCCGAAATCTGCGGAGTGGTACAGCGTCCACCCGTCCGTGAGTTCAGCCCGCAGGAGGGGCAGGGACAGCTGTTCAACGCCCGTTGGTTCGGCGGGGGGAGCGAACAACGGCGGCATGATCGCGCGACGGACAGCGACCAACTGGGGTGGATCGGCATCTCCGCTTGAAGGGACGCCCGGCGGGTCGCCGAGAAGCGTCGTCAGCTCCACCCCAAGCCCCTTGGCGAGTGAGTGGAGCGTCGGCAGGCGCGCGCTGTGCTTCCGTCGTTGCTCAAGCTTGCGGACCACGTCCACGGACACGCCGGAACGTTCGGACAGCTCCTCTTGGGTCAAGTCCGCGAGGCGACGCAGCCTCCCCATACGATCGCCCAGGTGCTCAGTAGCCATACCGCAGAACCTACGCCGGGGCCGGTCGGACGGCACCGGCTCTTCGGGGGCATCCCCGCCCCCCAACGGGGCCGTTCTCCGGGGGGTTGCGCTGGGTGGAGCGATGAAGGGGTAGGGGGTGGGTTTTGCCCCTGGCCCGCCCTTTCACCGTTTCTTCCCGGGGAGACCCCGGACCCCATTCGCCCTTCGGGCGAAGTCCTCATGCGCCGGACAGGCTGAAATCAGCCCGTCCGGCGCATGAGGACGAACGCGGCGCAGCCGCGTTGCCCCGCGCGGCAGCGCGGCGAGAAACGGTGAAAGGGCGGGCCAGGGGCAAAACCCACCCCGCGGGAACCGCACCCGCATCCATCTCAAGGACTACGCCACCCCCCACCCCCTCCCAAAAGTGCGACCCCACATTCCGGTCCTCTGGCCGACGCCCGCCCCGCCCCCGCCCCCGAGGATGGGAGAAGCTCACCGTCCCCGCCCTCCCCGAGGAGCCCCCGTGTCCCCAGCGGCCCCCCTGACCACCCCCCGCGCCGGCACCGTCGTCGCCCGCGCCACCGGCCTGAGCAAGGTCTACGGCCACGGGGAGACCCGGGTGACCGCGCTCGACTCGGTCTCCGCCGAGTTCCGCCGGGCCGAGTTCACGGCGATCATGGGGCCGTCCGGTTCCGGCAAGTCGACCCTCATGCACTGCATGGCCGGCCTGGACACCGTCTCCTCCGGCTCCGCCCGCATCGGCGACACCGAGCTCGCCTCCCTCGGCGACCGGCAGCTGACGAGGCTGCGCCGGGACAAGGTCGGCTTCGTCTTCCAGGCGTTCAACCTGCTGCCGACGCTCACGGCGCTGGAGAACATCACCCTGCCGATGGACATCGCGGGCCGCCGGCCCGACCCCGAGTGGCTCGGCCGGATCGTGACGACGCTGGGCCTCTCCGGCCGCCTCGGCCACCGGCCGAACCAGCTCTCCGGCGGCCAGCAGCAGCGCGTCGCCGTGGCCCGCGCGCTCACCGCCAGGCCGGAGATCATCTTCGCGGACGAGCCGACCGGCAACCTCGACTCCCGCTCGGGCGCCGAACTCCTGGGATTCCTCGCGGAGTCGGTGCAGGCCCTGGAGCAGACGGTGGTCATGGTGACGCACGACCCGGTGGCCGCCTCGTACGCGGACCGCGTGCTCTTCCTCGCGGACGGCCGCATCGTGGACGAACTCCACCGCCCGACCGCGGACGCGGTCCTCGACCGAATGAAGGCATTCGAGGCCAAGGGCCGTACGAACTAGGGCCATTCGGCCAGCCGACCACCACCCCCAGGAACCCACCCGTGCTGCGCACAGCCCTCCGCAACCTCCTCGCCCACAAGGCCCGCCTCCTGATGACCGCCCTCGCGGTCCTCCTCGGCACGGCCTTCGTCTCCGGCACCCTCGTCTTCAGCGACTCCGTCGGCTCCGCCTTCCGCAACAGGACCGCGAAGAGCCTCGACGACGTCGCCGTCTCCGTGACCGCCGACGGCCCGAGCCCCGGCGCGCTCGACGCCAAGGCCGTGGACAAGGTCCGCGCGATACCCGGCGTGACCCGTGTCCGCCCGTCCGTCAACGGCACCACCACCGTCGCCGACAAGGACGGCAACCCCGCGGGCCGCGAATGGGGCAGCGAGGGCGCCAACTACGTCCCGGACAACGGCAGGAGCGACGGCAAGGACAGCCGCTACCCCCTCCGCACCGGCCGCGGCCCGTCCGCCGCCGGCGAGGTCGCCCTCGATGCCCGCACGGCCGACAGGACCGGAGCGAAGATCGGCGGCACCG
Organism: Streptomyces luteireticuli; assembly: GCF_041519305.1. NCBI lineage: Bacteria > Bacillati > Actinomycetota > Actinomycetes > Kitasatosporales > Streptomycetaceae > Streptomyces > Streptomyces luteireticuli. The sequence goes on along the minus strand of NZ_CP167927.1, from coordinate 5,744,727 downwards.
TCCGCCTCGCCGTCGACGGCCCCGTGATCACCAAGAAGCTCGTGGGCATCGTCGACACCGACGACCCCCGCGTCGAGTCCGGCGGCAGCCTGGCCCTCTTCGACACCCCGACCGCCCAGAAACTCCTCGGCAAGAAGGGCGAGTTCACCGAGCTCGTCGTCTCCGCCGCCCCCGGCACCGACCAGAACGCCCTGGCGGCCAAGGTCCGCGCGGTCCTCCCCAAGGGCGTCCGGGCGCAGAGCGGCACCGACCTCGCCGCCGAGCAGTCGAAGCTCATCGACAAGGAGACCAAGTCGATCCGGAACACCTTCCTCGTGTTCGCCGGAATCGCCCTCTTCGTCGGCGTCTTCATCATCGCCAACACCTTCACCATGCTGATCGCCCAGCGCACCCGCGAGATCGCGCTGCTGCGCGCGGTCGGCGCCTCGCGCCGCCAGGTCGTGCGCTCGGTGCTGATCGAGGCGGGCGTGCTCGGCTTCGTCGCCTCCGCCGCCGGCTTCGTCCTGGGCCTCGGCATCGCCGTCGGCCTGCGCTCCGTCCTCAATTCGACCGGCGCGAGCCTGCCGGACGGCCCTCTCGTCATCGAGCCGACGGCCGTGCTCTCCGCCCTCGCGGTCGGCACCGTCGTGACCGTCCTCGCCGCCTGGCTGCCCTCCCGCAAGGCCGCGCGGATCGCCCCCGTCGAGGCGCTGTCCGCCGTGGACCAGCCCGCGGCCCCCCGCAGCCTGGTCCTCCGCAACACCCTCGGCGGCGTGCTCACCGCGCTCGGCGTCGCGATCATGCTCTATGTCACGACGTTCCGCGACTCCAGCGGTCTGCAGGCGGCGATGGCGGGCTCCGCCCTCACCCTCGCCGGCGTGATCGTCCTGGCGCCGCTGCTCTCCCGCCCGTTCGTCGCCGCCTTCGGCAGGGTCACCGACCGCCTGACCGGCGTGAGCGGCAAGCTGGCCCGCCGCAACGCGCTCCGCAATCCACGCCGTACGGCCGCCACCGCCTCGGCGTTGATGATCGGCCTCACCCTCATCACCGGTTTCACCGTGGTCGCGATCTCCGCCGACCGGGGCGTGGACCGGATGGGTGGCCAGGACCTGACCGCCGACTACAAGGTCACGTCGTCCGGCTTCGGCGGCCTCTCCCCCGACGTGGCCCGAACGCTGGCCGGGCAGCCGGGAGTCGACGCCGCCGTCCCGATCCGGATGACCGGCTTCCAGTCGGGGAACGCCCCGGCCGGACTCCGCGCCACGGACGTCGCCTCGCTCGGCAAGGTCACGGACCTCAAGGTGCGCGAGGGTTCGCTCGCCGCGGTGCGCGGAAAGTCCGTCGCGGTCTCCGACGAGTACGCCAAGCAGCGTGCGCTGCGCGTCGGTTCGTCCCTGCCCATGGAGTTCTACGATGGGAAGAAGGCCACCGCGCGCGTCGCCGCCGTCTACACGAAGAACGACGTCCTGAGCGACGTCATCGGCGCCCCCTCCCTCGTCGACCCGCACCTGGACAAGGTCCTCGACCAGGAAGTGCTGGTGAAGGCGGCCCCCGGCGCGTCCGCCGACCTGCCCGGCACCATCCGCAAGGCGCTCGGCGCCAACCCGCTGATCAAGGTGCAGAGCCGGGACGACCTGCGGCGCGAAAGCGCGGGCAGCATCGGCGACATCCTCTTCCTGATGTACGGCCTGCTGGGCATGGCCGTGGTCATCGCGGTGATCGGCGTCGTCAACACCCTGGCCATGTCCGTCTTCGAGCGGACCCGGGAGATCGGCATGCTGCGGGCGATCGGCCTGGCGCGCTCCGGGGTGAAGCAGATGGTGCGCCTGGAGTCCGTGATGATCGCGATGTTCGGCGCGGTGCTGGGCGTCGGCCTGGGCGTCTTCCTCGCCTGGTCGGGCGGCCACATCCTGCGGTCGTCGTTCCCCACGTACGAGATGGTCGTGCCGTGGGGCCGGATCGGGATCTTCCTCCTGCTGGCCCTCGCGGTGGGCGTCCTGGCGGCCCTCTGGCCGGCCCGCCGGGCGGCGAGGCTGAACATGCTGGAGTCCATCGGCACGCAGTGAGCGTAGGTGCAGGAGCGGTGTGCGGCGCGCAGAGTCCCCTGCGCGCCGCACACCGCTCTCGTATACCCGGCCAACTCGCCGTCAGGCCAGCGGAGTTTGCGATAGCGTGCGGCCGGCGCTTCAAGCGCCCCTCAGGAGGGCTCCGCACGGGCTGTAGCCCGGGAGTCCTGGAGGCGGCTGACAGGACGGTGACCGGCAGTCCTCAAGCGCCGCGGACAGCCGCCTTCGAGAAGATCGTCCGCACCACCGGGCGACGGCAGGAGACGGCAGGCGACGGGGCATGCCCGTTTACGGAATGTGCATGCGGGAACACATTCGGGAAAAGCAGGCTCTTCCGAGCCGCACCCGCACAAGGACGCCCACTGCAACGGGCCTCGGCCGACCTGTGGATGCTCCGGTCAACCCTGTCCGGGCCATCGAGAGCGAGTCGGCTTTTCTCCAGGAGACACGAGGTGCCCGGGGATGAGCACACAGCCCCCACCCGACGAGACCGGGACCGAGACCGGGATACGACGACGGAATCTGCTGGCCGTGGCCGCGCTGACGCCCGCGTCCGCGAAGCTGGCCCTCCGCGACTCCCACGCCGAGCGCGACCCCCACGCCGAACGCGACCCCCATGCCGGGCACGATTCCCACGCCGGGCACGACCGAACGGGCCGTCCCGCCACCCCGGTTCCCTCCACCACGGCGACATGGGCCGGGGTCGCCGGGACGCTCGGCCGCAGCGGCAACATGATCCGCGGCCTCTACTACCACACGCCGTTCCCCCGCTGGGATCTCCACGTCGTCTCCAGGGGCATCACCCTCACCCCCGGACTCGCGCTCGGCTCCCATGTGTCGTTCGCCCGCTACAGCGACGGAAACACGCTGGTCATGGGCGACTTGATCATCACCGAGTGCCGGCTGCAGAGGCTCAACGACGCCCTGCACACGCACGGATTCATGCAGACCGCGATCCACAAGCACCTGTTGGCCCACACCCCGGCGCTCTGGTGGACGCATATCCACACACAGGGCCGCGACCCCGTCCGTATGGCCCGCGGCCTGCGCGCCGTCGTGGAGGCGACCGGCACCCCGCCCCCTCCCCCGCCCGCCCGGCCGCGTCCGATCGACCTGGACACCGCGGGGATCGACCGGGCGCTGGGCGTCCCGGGCACCACGGCCAACGGTGTCCACGCCTGCACGTTCATCCGGCGGGAGACGATCGTGGACCACAACCGCGCCCTCCCGCCCGGTCTCGGGGCGACCACGGCCTTCACCTTCCAGCCGCTGGGCGGCGGACGCGCCGCGCTCAGCGGCGACTTCGCCATGGTCTCCGGGGAGGTGCACGATGTCCTCGCGACCCTGCGTCACGGCTCGATCGACCTCGTCGAGCTGCACAACCACGGGCTCACGGAGGAACCGCGGCTGTTCTTCCTCCACTTGTGGGCGGTGGGCGACGGCGTCGCGCTCGCGCGCTCGCTCCGCCGCGCGGTGTCGCTCACGAATGTGGCACCCGCGCCCGGTTCCTAGAGGTGCCCGACGGGGGGCAACGGGTCGGCGAAACTGCCGGGGATCAACGGGACTTGTTGTCCGCGATCCAGTCCTCGTTGTCCTGCCAGGCGTAGAGCGTGCCGCCGTCCGTCGCGGCGTAGTAGAGGCCGCAACGCGCCTGGGCGGTCGTGCCGGACGGGAACCACGACGCCGACAGCGCCGGGCGCTTCGACAGCGCGCCGGACAGCGGTTCGCAGGAGGACGGCAGCTTGCCGCCGGGCAGCGAGGCGCGGAGCAGGCGGTCGCCGCCGGTCGTCTTCATCGCGTAGCGCACGTCCGCCGCGTCGTCGGGCAGCCAGCGCGGCACCGTCGCGCGGTCGGCCTTCGCCTCGGCACCGGTGGTGTAGCGGGACGACTCGTCGTGACGGCTCTCGTACCAGTCCTTGGCGGCGGGGGCGACGGCCGCGCCGGTGGCGACGACGGCGGCGGCCGCGACCGCGCCGACGATGATCTTCTTCATGGAGGGCCTCCGCGAGGGGGACGGGGACGGGTCGGAATGTCTGATTCCAGTGTCCGGGCCCTTCCCCGCCCAGGAGTCAGCCCGACGCACGGTCCTGGCGTCAGACTCCGGGCCTACGGCCCCTAGGGGATGCGCACAAATGAGGATGCGCACGAACGGGGATGCACACGGACAGGGATATGCACGAACGGGGATACGCACGAACGGCCCAACCGCGCGGGCGGCACCGCTACGGTCCCCGTAGGTTCGAGAAGGCTCACACCCCGGAGGCCCCCATGCCCGTGGAACCGGCCATCACCGCCCTGCTCGCCCGGTACGGCCCCCTGCCGCCGCTCCCCGTCGACCGCGCGCACGTCGAGCAACTGCGGGAGCAGGGGCGGGCGTTGGCAGAAGATCTCGTACCGATCGAGGTCGGCGCCGTGGAGGACGGCGCGCTGCCCGGCCCGGCCGGGGAGATCCCCGTACGCGTCTACCGGCCGGAAGGGGCCGACGGCCCCGTGCCCACCGTCGTGTTCTTCCACGGCGGAGGCTGGGTCGCCGGGGACCTGGACTCCCACGACCAGATCACCCGCCGTCTGTGCCGGGACGTGCACGCCGTCGTCGTCGCCGTCCACTACCGGCGGGCGCCGGAGCACCCGTTCCCCGCGCCGCTCGACGACTGCCTGGCCGCCGCACGCCATGTGGCCGAGCACCGCGACGACTACGGCGGCGGGCGGCTGGCCGTCGCGGGCGACAGCGCCGGCGCGAACACGGCCGCCGTGACCGCCCTCGTCTTCCGGGACGAACGGCGGCCGCTGGACGCCCAGTTGCTGGCCTATCCCCCGACGGACTGCAGCGGCACGCGGTCCCACCCGTCGCGCACCGAGAACGGCGAGGGGTACTTCCTCACCACGGAGACGATCGAGGAGCTCCAGCGGGTCTACGCGGGCGGCGACCCCGGCGCCCTCCGCTCATGGCGGATCTCCCCGCTCCTCGCCCCGGACTTCACGGGCGTCGCGCCGGCCGTCATCGGCACCGCGCGGTACGACCCGCTCCGGGACGAGGGCCGCGCGTACGCCGAGGCGCTGGCGGACGCCGGTACGGATGTCTTCCACCGCACGTACGACGGTCTCGTCCACGGCTTCCTCAGCCTGTTCGAGCAGTCGCCGGCGTCGGACGCCGCGACGGCGGAGCTGTTCGCGCAACTCGCGGAACGGCTCCGCCCCTAGCGGACCGCAAGGTCAGAAGACGGACTCCGCCTCGTCCATCCGGTCCTCCGGCACCCGCTTCAGCTCGGTGATCGCGTCCGCCAGCGGCACCATCTCGATGTCGGTACCGCGCAGCGCGGTCATCATGCCGAACTCGCCGCGGTGCGCGGCCTCGACCGCGTGCCAGCCGAAGCGGGTGGCGAGGACGCGGTCGTACGCGGTGGGGGTGCCGCCGCGCTGGACGTGGCCGAGGATGACCGGGCGGGCCTCCTTGCCGAGACGGTGCTCCAGCTCGTGGGCGAGCGCGGTGCCGATGCCGGCGAAGCGCTCGTGGCCGAACTGGTCTATGGCGCCCTTCTGGTAGTTCATCGAGCCCTCGGCCGGATGCGCGCCCTCGGCGACACAGATGACGGCGAACTTCTTGCCGCGGGCGAAGCGCTCCTCCACCATCTTCACCAGGTCCGCCGGGTCGAAGGCGCGCTCGGGCAGGCAGATGCCGTGGGCGCCGCCGGCCATGCCGGACTCCAGGGCGATCCAGCCGGCGTGGCGGCCCATGACCTCGACGACCATGACGCGCTGGTGCGACTCGGCGGTGGTCTTGAGGCGGTCGATGGCCTCGGTGGCGACGCCGACGGCGGTGTCGAAGCCGAAGGTGCGGTCCGTGGAGGAGATGTCGTTGTCGATCGTCTTCGGAACGCCGACGACGGGCAGGCCCGCGTCGGAGAGCATCCGGGCGGCGGTCAGGGTGCCCTCGCCGCCGATCGGGATGAGGACGTCGATGCCGTGCTCGCGGGAGAAGTCCTTGGCGTTCTCGCACGCCTCGCGCAGCCGGGCGCGCTCCAGGCGGGCGGAGCCGAGGATGGTGCCGCCGCGGGCGAGGATGCCGCTGACCGCGTCGAGGTCGAGCTTGCGGAAGCGGCCGTCGAGCAGGCCCTTGAAGCCGTCCTCGAAGCCGATGACCTCGTCGCCGTGTTCCGCGATGGCACGGTGCACCACTGAGCGGATGACGGCGTTCAGGCCGGGGCAGTCGCCGCCCGCGGTGAGGACTCCGATGCGCATCGTGCTGTGTCTCCTGCTCGCTACTGGTACCTGTGAGCCGGACCCGATTGTTCCATGGGCCCGCCGGTGCTGCCGTTGCATGGCCATCTCCGCGGCCACCGTCCACCGCGCCCCGCCTGACGAGCGCCTTATCCAGGGGCGCAGGTATTGTCAAGAGGGCAAGACCACCCTAACGGGTATTTTCACAGGCCGGGCGAAGAACAGAAGAACGGTCTGTGACACCCCACGGCAACTACCCCACGGCAACTTCACGGCATGGAGCAAGGAGAGCACGCGTGACGCGCAGCGTGTACGTGACCGGGACCGATCGAGGCGACGGGCGCCAGGTCATCGAGCTGGGAGTCATGGAGCTCCTGACCCGCCAGGTGGACAAGGTGGGCGTCTTCCGCCCGCTCGTCCACGGCGACGGGCCGGACCGGCTCTTCGATCTGCTGCGGACCCGCTACCGGCTGGAGCAGTCACCCGAAAGCGTCTACGGCCTCACGTACGGCGAGGCCGCCGCCCTCCAGGCCGAGAAGGGCACGGACGAGCTGGTCTCCACCATCGTCGAGCGCTTCCACGCCGTGGCCCGGGAGTACGGGCACGTCCTCGTCCTCGGCACCGACTTCATCGGCAGCAACCTGCCGGACGAGCTCGCCCTCAACGCCCGCCTGGCCAACGAGCTCGGCGCCTCCGTGATCACCGTGGTCGGCGCCCAGGGGCAGGCCGCCGAGTCCGTGCGCGCCGAGGCGCGCAACGCCTTCCGCGCCTACGAGGCGCTGGGCTGCGACGTCGTCGCCCTGGTCGTCAACCGCGTGGCGCCCGCCGACCGCGAGGCCGTCGCCGAGGGCCTGGCCGCCGGCCTGCCGGTGCCCTGCTACGCGCTGCCCGAGGAGGCCTCGCTCTCCGCCCCGACCGTGGCGCAGATCGTCCGCAGGCTGGGCGCCTATGTGCTGCTCGGCGACGAGGCCGGCCTGGACCGCGACGCCAAGGACTTCGTCTTCGGCGGCGCCATGCTCCCCGTCTTCCTCCCCGCCCTGACCGAGGGCTGCCTGGTGGTCACCCCCGGCGACCGCGTGGACCTGATCGTCGGCGCGCTGGCCGCGCACAGCGCCGGCGCCCCGCCCATCGCCGGTGTGCTGCTCACCCTCGACGAGCGCCCCGGCGAGGACATCCTGGCGCTGGCCAACCGCCTCGCCCCGGGCACCCCGGTGATCTCCGTGCCCGGCGGCTCCTTCCCGACCGCGGCCGAGCTGTTCGCGATCGACGGCAAGCTCGACGGCTCGTCCCCGCGCAAGACCGAGACCGCCCTCGGCCTCTTCGAGCGCCACGTCAACACCGCCGAGCTGGGCGACCGCATCTCCGTCGCCCGCTCCGGCCGCGTCACCCCGATGATGTTCGAGCACGCGCTCATCGAGCGCTCCCGCTCCGCCCGCCGCCGCGTCGTCCTGCCCGAGGGCACCGAGGAGCGCGTGCTGCGCGCCGCCGACGTGCTGCTGCGCCGCGACGTCTGCGACCTCACGCTGCTCGGCGACGAGGACGCGATCCGCAAGCGGGCCGGCGAGCTCGGCATCGACCTGGGCGAGGCCCAGCTGATCGACCCGCAGCAGTCCCCGCTGCGCGAGCGCTTCGCCGAGATCTACGCCGCGGCGCGGGCCCACAAGGGCATGACCGTGGAGCTGGCGCACGACGTCGTCGCCGACGTCTCGTACTTCGGCACGCTGATGGTCCAGGAGGGCCTGGCCGACGGCATGGTCTCCGGCGCGGTGCACTCCACCGCGGCCACCATCCGCCCCGCCTTCGAGATCATCAAGACCGCGCCGGGCGCCCAGATCGTCTCCTCGGTCTTCTTCATGTGCCTCGCCGACCGGGTCCTGGTCTACGGCGACTGCGCGGTCAACCCCGACCCCAACGCCGAGCAGCTCGCGGACATCGCCATCCAGTCCGCCGCGACCGCCACCCAGTTCGGCGTCGAGCCGCGGATCGCGATGCTCTCGTACTCCACCGGCACCTCCGGCTCCGGCGCGGACGTGGACAAGGTCCGCCGGGCCACCGAGCTGGTGCGCGAGCGCCGTCCCGACCTGCTGGTCGAGGGCCCGATCCAGTACGACGCCGCCGTGGACGCGGCCGTCGCCGCGACCAAGCTCCCGGGCTCCGAGGTCGCCGGCAAGGCCACCGTCCTGGTCTTCCCCGACCTCAACACGGGCAACAACACCTACAAGGCCGTGCAGCGCTCGGCCGGCGCGGTCGCGGTCGGCCCGGTCCTGCAGGGTCTGCGCAAGCCGGTCAACGACCTGTCGCGCGGCGCGCTGGTCCAGGACATCGTCAACACCGTCGCGATCACCGCCATCCAGGCGCAGGGCGAGCAGCGCGGCGACCGCGTCGAGCCGTGATCCCCGGTATGTCCCCTGTCGTTCCCCCCACTACGGAAAGCCCCATGACTGCCAACGCCAACGCGACCCGCGTCCTCGTCCTCAACTCCGGCTCCTCGTCGGTCAAGTACCAGCTGCTCGACATGGCGGACGGCGCCCGGCTGGCCGTCGGCCTGGTCGAGCGCATCGGCGAGGACTCCTCGCGGCTGGCCCACACGCCGCTGGCGACCGGCGGCACCAAGCGCGAGATCACGGAGCGGATCCCCGACCACGCCGCCGCGCTCAAGGCCGTCGCCGACGAGCTGGCGGCCGACGGGCTCGGCCTGGACTCCCCCGAGCTGGCCGCGATCGGCCACCGCGTCGTCCATGGCGGCAGCGAGTTCACCGAGCCGACCCTGATCACCGACGAGGTCATCGCGCACATCGAGCGGCTGATCCCGGTGGCCCCGCTGCACAACCCGGCCAACATCACCGGCATCCGCACCGCCCAGGCGCTCCGCCCCGACCTCCCGCAGGTCGCGGTCTTCGACACCGCCTTCCACACGACGATGCCGGAGCACGCCGCCCGCTACGCGATCGACACCGCGACCGCGGACGCGAACATGATCCGCCGCTACGGCTTCCACGGCACCTCGCACGCCTACGTCTCCCGCGAGACGGCGAAGCTGCTGGGCAAGGACCCGTCCGAGGTCAACGTGATCGTCCTGCACCTGGGCAACGGCGCCTCCGCCTCGGCGGTCGCCGGCGGCCGCTGCGTGGACACCTCCATGGGCCTGACCCCGCTGGAGGGCCTGGTCATGGGCACCCGCTCCGGTGACATCGACCCGGCGGTCATCTTCCACCTGGCCCGCACCGCCGGGATGTCGACCGACGAGATCGACTCGCTCCTCAACAAGAAGAGCGGTCTGATCGGACTGTGCGGCGACAACGACATGCGCGAGATCCGCCGGCGCATCGACGAGGGCGACGAGCAGGCGAAGCTCGCCTTCGACGTGTATGTGCACCGGCTGAAGAAGTACATCGGCGCCTACTACGCCGTGCTGGGCAAGGTCGACGCGATCGCCTTCACGGCGGGCGTGGGCGAGAACGCGGCGCCCGTCCGCGAGGCCGCCGTGGCCGGTCTGGAGGAGCTGGGCCTGGCCGTGGACGCCGATCTCAACGCGCAGCGGGGCGACGCGGCGCGGCTGATCTCCCCCGAGTACGCGCGGGTCGCCGTCGCGGTCGTCCCGACCGACGAGGAGCTGGAGATCGCCACCCAGGCATACGCCCTGGTCAGCGCCTGACTCCCCCGGAATCGGGGCCTCCGTCCCTGTCCTTTCCCACAGCTCGAATATTCCGCTCCGAAACAAACCGATAGGATCTGCCCCATGCGCCGTTCCAAAATCGTCTGCACCCTGGGCCCTGCCGTCGACACCTTCGAGAAGCTGAAGACGCTGATCGAGGCCGGCATGAACGTGGCCCGCTTCAACATGAGCCACGGCTCCCACGCGGAGCACGAGGAGCGGTACCACCGCCTTCGCAAGGCCGCGGACGAGACCGGGCGCGCGATCGGCGTCCTGGCCGACCTCCAGGGCCCGAAGATCCGCCTGGAGACCTTCGCGGACGGCCCGGTGGAGCTGGTGCGCGGTGACGAGTTCACCATCACCGCCGAGGACGTCCCCGGTGACAAGACGATCTGCGGCACCACCTACAAGGGTCTGCCGGGCGACGTCGCCAAGGGCGACCAGATCCTGATCAACGACGGCAACGTCGAGCTGCGCGTGACGGAGGTCGACGGCCCGCGGGTCAGGACCATCGTCATCGAGGGCGGCGTCATCTCCGACCACAAGGGCATCAACCTGCCCGGCGCGGCGGTCAACGTCCCGGCCCTGTCCGAGAAGGACGTCGAGGACCTGAAGTTCGCGCTCGCGATGGGCTGCGACATGGTCGCCCTGTCCTTCGTCCGCGACGCCAAGGACGTCCAGGACGTCCACCGCGTCATGGACGAGGTCGGCCGCCGCGTCCCGGTGATCGCCAAGGTCGAGAAGCCGCAGGCCGTCGAGAACATGCACGAGGTCGTCATGGCCTTCGACGGTGTGATGGTGGCCCGTGGCGACCTGGCGGTGGAGTACCCGCTGGAGAAGGTCCCGATGGTGCAGAAGCGCCTCATCGAGATGTGCCGCCGCAACGCCAAGCCGGTGATCGTCGCGACCCAGATGATGGAGTCGATGATCACCAACTCGCGCCCGACGCGCGCCGAGGCCTCCGACGTCGCCAACGCCATCCTCGACGGCGCCGACGCGGTCATGCTCTCCGCGGAGTCCTCGGTCGGCGCCTACCCGATCGAGACCGTCAAGACGATGTCCCGCATCGTCGAGGCGGCCGAGCAGGAGCTCCTCTCCAAGGGCCTCCAGCCGCTCGTCCCCGGCAAGAAGCCGCGCACGCAGGGCGGTTCGGTCGCCCGCGCCGCCTGCGAGATCGCCGACTTCCTCGGCGGCGAGGCGCTCGTCGCGTTCACCAAGTCCGGTGACACGGCCCGCCGCCTCTCCCGCTACCGCACGGCCCAGCCGATCCTGGCCTTCACCACGGACACCGCGACCCGCAACCAGCTCGCCCTGAGCTGGGGCGTCGAGACGTTCGTCGTCCCGCACGTGGACAACACGGACGCCATGGTCGACCTGGTCGACGCGGAGCTGCTGAAGCTGCACCGCTACAACGACGGCGACACGATGGTCATCACCGCCGGCTCGCCCCCCGGCGTCCCCGGCACCACGAACATGGTGCGGGTGCACCACCTGGGCGGGGAGAACCGCTAGGTCCTCCCGCTGTCCTGACGCGCGGCCGGGCCGTCACCTCTGACCTGTCAGAGGCGACGGCCCGGCCGTTTTCCTTCTCCGGTTTCCTTTTCCGGTGCGGCTCCCGGGCTTTGCGGGGCGGGGCTACGGGTATGTCCCGTCCGTGATGTAGACCTTCATGTTCGGGATGGTGAGGGTCCCGCCGTACTGGCCGCCCTGACGGATCTTGACGTCGGTGTAGCTGATGGGGATCGGCAGCTTCAGGCCGGGTATCAGCGGCGGAGGATGGGAAGCGTTGATGGTCATCGGGATACCGAGGAGTTTGCCCTTCAACTCCTCCGTGTACAGGGTGACTTCGCCACCTCTGATCGTCGAGGTCTTGCCCGGACCGGACTGGTGGTAGACCCTCCCCCGGTCGTTGACGAGCGCGTGGAGATCCCGGATGTCCAACCCGTCCGCGGTGAACTTCACGACGGACTTCTTCTGCCCGCCCACGGTGGTGATCTCCTTGATCCCCTGGTAGGTCAGCCCGCGCAGCGTGAGCTTGCTGGACTCCAGGAACCAGGGGTTGTTGGCGAAGCCCGCCTGCTTCCGGTCGGCCCCGGCCTTGGGGGTCGGGCAGGGCTTGGGCGTCTTCTCATCAGGAGATGTGGGGGTGGGGGACGGAGTTGCCGACGGCGATGCGGTGTCGGTCGCCTCCGGCGTCTCCGGAACGTCCAGGGTCTTGTGCGGCTGGGGCGTCGCCTTCGGAGTGGGCGAGGGGGACTGCTTCTTCACCGCGCTCGTGGGCGGGGTGGGGGTGGCGCTCTTCGCGCTCGGGGTCGGCGTGGGCGTATCCGTCGGCGGCGGCGTAGGAGTGGGCGTCGGGGACGGCGAGCTGGTCGCGGGTGGTACGGGCAGCGGGAGCCTGGGGAGCTTGCCGCGGAGTTTGTCGAGAAGGTCCTCACTGGGCGACGGAGTCGGCGTCGGTGTTGGCGTCGCCTCCGGCTTCGGCGTACGGCTCGGTGAAGGCGGAACCGTCTCCTTCGACTTCTTGGGCTTGTCCGCCTTGCCCTCGTCGTCGGCGGTCCTGCTCACATCCGGACTCGGGCTCGCACTCGGGCTCGGAGTACCGGGAGTGGCGTCCGGTGACGGCGACTGGTCCGGCGTCGTCAGGCAGAACGCGTCGCCGAACGGGTTCGGCGGCTCCGTCGGCTTGGCCTGGGCGAGTTGGGGCGTGAAGCCCATGCCCATGAGGACGGCGGTGGGCATCGCCGCGAGGGCGACCGCCTTGCCGACGGGCATGTGCAGCCGGGCCAACAGCGGCTTTCTGGGCGCGGCATGGCGCGGACCGGCCTTCGGCCGGTGTTCTTCTTCAGTGGACACGGTGTCCCCCGGTCATTCCTTCACGAGCGACGGGCCGGTGGGCGCGGCCGGATGGTCGGCGGGGCCTTCGTCCGGCGTCTCCTCCACGGGCCTGCCGGGTGCCCAGGACACGGCGAGTCCTCCGCCGACCATGGCGGGGAGCAGCCCCAGCAGGAAGGCGCCGAAGTTGGACACGACGAGCGAGACGACACCCAGCAGGATCGCCGCGACCCCGGCGAACACGCGCGAGTGCCGCTGGAACCACATGGTCAGTCCGAGCACGATCAGCAGAACGCCTATGATCAGCGACCCCGCACCCGCCGTTGTGGACAGCCGGATGCTCAAGTCACCGATCTTCATCGTCTGGTACGGGATGTACATGATCGGCACCCCGGCCAGCATGGTCCACAGCCCGCCCCAGAACGGTCGCCGCCCTCGCCAGTCCCGGAACGAACGGCGTGCGCTGCCGAATCCATTGACCGGCCGTGGTTGCGTCTCGGCGCTCATGATGTACAGCTCCTCGGAACTGGCGTATCGGTCGTACGTGAGCCGGGCACGGCACGGGCACGGGGCCGAAACCCGGGCCCGTACCCGCCCGTTCGGCGTGTCAGCGCGGCTTCACTTCGCACTTCTTCGCGCCGAGGCTGACACCCATGTCGAGGTCGGGGAGAGTGAAGGTGGCCGCCGTGGTCGCCCACGCCGTCTGGTTGACACCGTCGAACTCCACCGACTCGGCCTGCTGGGCGAACGAGCCGGGGACGCTCTTCTTCCTGTCACCGCTCGACTTGCCCGGACCCTTGGTGGTCGCGTCCGATGACACGCCGATGTCGATGTCCTTGAACGTCGCCTCGTTGACGTTCATTTGGTTCGCGTCGATGTACAGGCGCTCCGCTTCGACCTTCTTGCCCTTGTTGCCGGCCTGCAGCTTGAGGCCGATCGTGCCGAAGGGCGTATCGACGTTGACCGCCTGGCACAAGCCGGTGATGTTCGCGTGGCTGATCCCGACCACCGCGACCGGCTTGTGGTCCTTCGCGTCGGGCTCCGGGTTCTCGGCCGCGCCGTACTGGGTGAAGCCGGTGGCGGAGATGTGGTCGGCGGCCACCTGGAACTGCTGGCCCGAAACGCTGAACGACGCCGCCAGCGCGCCCTGCGCGATCGCCATCGTGACCGCGGCCGCCGCGCCGACGCTGGGAACCATGACGACGGCGAACCGCTTCCATCTGGTCCCACCGCGTGCCTGGGACTTCATGACTTGCCTCCTTCTCGGACGTACACCCCGGCACGGACTGGGAAGACCCCGGCCCGGGGTGGGAGACGTGCTACGTCCTCGGAAGCGGACCGCCGCGGCGCGCGGCGGCGTCCAACGCCAAGCCGCGACCGGTGCACCGGCGATCACCCCCGAGCGACAACCACGTGGCCACGCCTTGCGCGCAACCTCCGGGACAGGCCCAGCCGTTGGCGGCGGGGACCCCCCTGTCCCACGGCCGGCGGACAGCCGCCGGCCGGCCCGGTGGGGACCCAACTCCCGTGCCCCGGCCGGATGGCCGGGCCGCGGTGCTGGACCGGGTCCCGCCGATCGTGGTGCATTCCGGGGCGGGGCACAAGAGGTTCATTACTAGCGAGTAATTGCGGGGAGCGCCGGGAGGCGCCGGCGCCGCGACGGCCGGACACGGCGCGTGTCCGCCCTCCGCCCTCCGAGATGGGTGAACAACGGGAAAAACCCGGGCGAATGCCCGGGTTTCCCTTACTCGCGGTAGCCGCGAGGGAGTTTATAAAGATTTGATATAGCGCGACCGGTGTTTCCCCTGGGTCAGAACAGGGCACGCGACAGCGCCGTACGCGCCGCCGAGACCCGCGGATCGTCCGCCCCGATCACCTCGAAGAGCTCCAGCAACCGGACCCGCGCCGCGTCCCGGTCGTCGCCCGCCGTGCGCCGGATCGCATCGATCAGCCGCCCGAAGGCGTCCTCGACATGCCCGCCGACCAGATCGAGATCGGCCGCCGCGATCTGCGCCTGCACATCGCCCGGCGCCTCGGCCGCCGCCTTGCGCACCTGCTGCGCGTCCATGCCCTGGACCCGCTGGAGCAGCTCCGCCTGGGCCAGGCCCAGCTTCGCCTCCGGGTGGCCCGGGTCGTCGGACAGCACGTTCTTGTACGCCTGGATCGCACCGGCGAGATCGCCCTTGTCCAGCGCGTCGTGCGCCGCGCCCAGGGCCGCGTCGTACGGACCGGCGGGGACCGGGGCGTCCTCGGCCGCCTCCCGCTCCGCGCCCGGCTCGACCGGCGCGCCCACGATCCCGAAGCGCTCCTCCGACACCTGGACCAACTGGTCCAGCACCTGCTGGACCTGGGCCTTCGGCTGGGCGCCCTGGAACAGCGGCAGCGCCTGCCCCGCCACCACGGCGAAGACCGTCGGCACCGACTGCACCCCGAACTGCTGCATCAGCAGCGGGTTCTTGTCGATGTCCACCTTCGCCAGGACGAACCGGCCCGCGTACTCCGCGGCCAGCCCCTCCAGCACCGGCATCAGCTGCTTGCAGGGTGCGCACCATTCAGCCCAGAACTGAATGACGACGGGCACCTCGGCGGAGCGCTGAAGGATCTCCGCCTCGAAGTTCGTCTCGTCTGCGTCGAAGACCAGGCGGCCCGCGCCGCTCACCGGCGCGTCACCGCGGCGCGCGGCCTCGACCCGCGCCTGCTCGGCCTTCTGCTTGGCCTCCCCGGCCGCCTTCACCGCGGCGAGGTCGACCACTCCACTCATGGACATGTTCCGTGGCTGCATGGTCCCTATCCTCCCCCTTCCGCGGCGCGATCGGAAAAGTACGCAGCGAAATCGGCAACGCCGGGTCCCCACTCGGCGTCCGTGGTTGTCGCTCACTCGTCTTTCGCTACGCGTCGTAGCGTAACTGGAAGGGCCGGGCGGCGGCAGAGGGCCTCCGGCGATCCACCCGTGATCTACCTCATACCGGCTTGACTACCCGGCGGTAGGGTCAGCCCCATGACCCCTCCATCCCCTGGTTCCCCGCCCGGCACGCGCACCGGCCGGCCGCGCAGCGCCGAGGCCGACCGCGCGATCCTGGACGCGACGCGGGCCGCGCTGGTCGAACTGGGCTGGTCCAAGTTGACCATGGGCGATGTGGCGGCACGGGCCGGAGTGGCCAAGACCACGCTCTACCGCCGCTGGGCGGGCAAGAACGCGCTCGTCGTCGACGCGGTCGCCGACCTCTTCGACGAGCATCTCGAACTCCCCGACCGCGGCAGCCTCCAGGCCGACATCGAGGGCGTCGTCCTCCGCTTCGCGGCCCTCCTCGACCGCCCCGAGACGAAGACCGCCCTGATGGCCGTCGTCGCCGAATCCACCCGCGACGAGGCCCTCCGCGAACGCATCCGCTCCGCGATAGTCGAACGCCAGAAGGACCTCGTCCTGCTGGGCCGCGAACGCGCCCAGGCCCGCGGCGAACTCCCCCGCGAGGAGGAACCGGCCGCGGCCGCCCGCACGGCGGACCTCATCTTCGACGTGATCGCCGGGGCGGTCGTCCACCGGACGCTGGTGAGCGCGGAGCCGGTGGACGGGGAGTGGGCGCGGGGGTTCACGGCGTTGCTGATCGGGGGGTTGGCGGGGAGCTCCGCTTCCCCCTGACGAGGAGATAGGGGCCGCGGCGACGGCTACCAGACCCCTCTATAGGTAACGGTCCTTCCAGGACCGACTTCCTGCACGACACGTGCGGCCAACGCCTCACCCCGACGCTCCAGTTCCTCCTTTCGCGCCTCGCGTTCGTCCTCTTCGCGCTCCTGCAGGTACAGGTCCATGTTGGCGTCGACGTCCGCCGACCACTTGTACAGGTCATCGACCAAGCTGTCGGACAGGCCGAGTGCGGCAGCCGGATCGTCCGGGGCGAAATCCTCGAACCCCTCCGCACGGAGCGGGTACCACCGGTACTCGCCCTGGACGATGACGTGAAGGGGATGCGGTGGATCGCCATGAGCACCGAGGGTCCAGTGCAGACGCCGGCAGCCCCAGCAGACGAACTTCGCCGACTCGTGCTGTTCGTCCCAGTAACGCACCACCCATGCGGGCCCGAGGTGCGCGGCCAGCAGTTGTGCCTTCTCCCTGCCCTCCTTCACGTGCTTGCGAAGCTCAGGACGAGAGGCGAACCCGGCGGCTGGGCGGGACATGGCCCAGGAGGCGAGGCTACGGACCAAGTCCTCGGGAACCCCCAGGGCGGGATCATCGCCCCGTACGTTGCAGGTGAAGTCAGGGACGTCCGGATGGATCTCTGTCTCCGGCACATACAGCGGGGACTGCTCTCCCAGTGCACGGACGAGGAGATGACGAGGATCAGCGTCGTGGTTCATGTGCCAACGAAGTACAGATAGCCGTGAGAGGCGATTGCAAACTCAGCCGCAGCTGCCAGCTTTCGAACGGTACCACTCCTCATTTCCATGGGCAGTCCGTTCAACTCATCAATAAACTCCCCCAGTTGGATCTCGTTCAGCATGGTGTCACCGCAGCGCTGTACGCAACGCATGAGGCTTCCCTCCGGAGCTGCCTCACACAAGGCCAACAGGGTTCCCTTACGGTCGTCGTGAGTCTTGGCCATGCGCCCATGGTTCTGGTCTTCCACGTATACGACGAGGGGCATCCAGTGCATCTCTTTTCATAGGTGTTGTTCACGGAAACCGCAGGCGGGGCGGGTCTGTTCCTTCCCCGCCTGCGGTCATCTGTCAGTCCCCGGAGAAGTACATGTAGCCGCCGCAAGCCGCTGCTTGCTGAGCCATCTCAGTCACGTGACGGATCACTTCCGTCTTCTGTTCTTCGGGGAGCTGGTGCAGTTCTCTTACGAACCGCTCAAGCTGGAGTTTGTTCAGCATCGTGTCACCGTAGCGCTGCACACCTCGCATGATGCTGCCCTCCGGGGCTGCCTGACATGCTGATGTGAAGCTCTCCGCAGCATCATCTCCGACCTTCTCCGAGATACGCTCGTGCTGCTGGTTCTCCAGGAAGATGTACACCTCTCGTACCTTCCCGTCACGTGGCCGGCTTCTCGATCGGATACATCGTGCGGACGCTTCCCCACTTGTCCTGTGCAAGAAGGAACCACGACGTAGGTTTACTACCGGTCTTTTCGGACGTGACACCGATCAGTCTGCCCACGTTGACGTAACGCTCGTAGTGGCCTGAGGGGTTCGGGCCGACGGCCTTGACTGTACCTGCCAGATCGACCAGTTCATCCAAGTCGACTGAAGCATCGAACACCCCTCTGTACGGGTCGATTTTTGCGCCTCCCTGGACGTGCTTGCCTCGAACATAGTCCTCGCCCACGTCGTCCAGGAGAGGCGGCATGCACTCCAGCGGGTTGCTGGCCATGGCAGCATGCCTGGCCCTCGCAGCCTTGACGACTGCGCAACCCGCCGATGTCCTCTTCGCATCGTTTACCCTCTTGCCAACCCCGGCAAGAACGTCGCCCTTCACGCCAGCGGCTTTCGCCGCCTTCCATGCGTCAGCAATGCCAACGCCGGTCCTCAGAGCCTCGTCGAGCCTGACGATGGCCTTGACCGCAGCCGCGATCTTCTCCCCCGGTACGAACGCGACGGCAGCCCAGGCGCACCCGGAGGCACTGCCGTGCCAACAGTCGACGAAGTCCTGGGTTAGCGCAGTCCAGATTCCCTTGAGGAACGCCTTGTCGACTTCCTTGACGATGTCCCAGTTCGAGAAGTGCTTGGTGATCTGCTTGGTGAGGCCCTTCTGGGTCTGCGTACCGAGGAAAACTGTGTCGGCCTTCGGACAGCCGGCTTCCGTAGCAGGGACGTCAGGGTTGCTGCACAAGTAGAAGCTGACGACTGCGTCGAAGCGAAGGGTGAAGGTGACGTCGCAGCCGCTGTTGCCCATGCCCAGAACACACGTGGTCGACTCGGGATCGCCATTCGGTGTGACCTTGTCAACCACATAGAAGGTGCGTGCGATACCGGTCCCCGCTCCTGTGGAGACCTGCTTGTTCGCTTGCTTCCGTGCAGCTTCCTCCGCAGCCTTCTGCGCATCCTCGGCTGCCTTCTGTGCATCCTTGGCGGCTTCCTCGGCCGCGGTGGCCTGCGCGTCGGCACGGTCGGCAGCGGCGCGGGCGTCCTTCGCCGCCTCTTCCGCCTCGCTCGCCGCCCTGCGGGCGCCCTCGGCATCCAGTGCTGCCTGGTCGGCGGAGCTACGGGCGTCCTTCGCGTGGCCCTCGGCCCGAGTTGCGGCCTTGTCCGCAGCATCGGCGTCTTCAGCCGCCTGCCGGTCGTGTTCGATCGTGCGGGCGAGCGACTTCGCCGCGTCCGCTGCGGCCTTCGCCGCCTCCGCGGCGTAACCCAGGGCTTCCTTCGCCGACTTGCGGGCATCCGCAGCGGATCCGGCTGCTTCGGAAGCCAGCACATACGCGGCCTTCGCATCGCCGGTCGCGGCATTGGCAACGCTCTGCGCCTGCTCGGCAGCCTTCTGGGCGTTCTGGGCATGCGCATCGGCGACGGCCAGTTGCTGCTCCGCGATGGCCTTCGACGACTGTCCTGTCAGCACCGCCAGACCGGCGACGGAGTCGGTGGTGACATAGGGAGAGCCGAGCTGGATCGCATCATTGGCCGGGGCAGCGACCTGCCTGGCTGCGTTGCGGGCGTCCTCCGCCGCCTGCGCGGTGGTGTGCGCATGGCCGGCGGCCTCGGCCGAGCCCGCTACTGCCTTGGCCGCCTCCGCCTTGGCCGCATCGGCCTGCTTCCTGGCGTTGACAGCTTCCTTCTCGGCGTCGTCGGCCAGCTTGACCGCAGCGCGAGCCGCCGTAGACGCCTCCTGGGACGCCCGGATCGCGTCGGCGGCCGTACTCGTCGCCGTCTTCACCGCGGCGTCCGCCCTCAGCTTGGCCGACTTCGCTGCATCGGCGTTGGAGCGAGCGCGCTTCGCGGCCGCCTCGGCCCGTGTCGCGGCGGCATCGGCGTCGGCAGCAGCCTGCGTTGCCGCATCCGCCTCTGTGCGTGCTGACTTCGCCGCGGCCTCCGCATCGCCGGCGGCCTTGTCCGCCTCATCGGCAGCCGCCCGAGCATCCTTGGCGTTGTCGTCGGACTCGTGGGCCTGGGCGTAGGCGTCCTTGGCATCGGCCTTGGCCCTGGCAGCATCAGCCTTTTGCGCCGCGTCCCATGCGTCGTCCCGCTTGGACTTGGCCTTGTCCCGCGCTTCTTCTGCCGACTTGCGCTTCTCTGTTGCGGTGGATTCGGCGGCTTCCGCCCTGCCCTTGGCCTCGTTGGCCGTGGTTGCGTACCCTTCGGCGTTCTTCTTGTGCTCGGCGGCCTCGGCCTGTTTCTGCGCAGCGGTCTCCTTCTCCGCCCGGGCCGTTGCCTCTTCCTTCTCCGCCGCGAGCCGCTTGGCATGTGCGGTGGCGGCTGCTGCCTTCGCATCCGCCTCGGCCTTCTCTGTCTCGGCAAGCTTGGCCTTGGCGGTGTCGCGGGCGTCCTTCGCATTCTTGGCCTGCATTGCTGCGGCATCAGCGGCAGCCTTGGCCTGCACCTTTGCTTCCTGTGCGGCGGCGGTACGGAACGCAGCCTTCGACGCAGCGGCTTGTGTCAGGGCGCGGGCGGCAATGGTCTCGCTGTCGCCAGCAGAGGCACGGGTTGCGGCGTAGGCAGTCTCGCCGGCCTTCGCGAGTGCCTCAAGCGCAGCAGCAGAAGCCTCGGTTACCTGTGCCTTCTGTTGCCCTACCAATAGACCGCGCCCCCTGGGAGCGCCTGCTTTGTCAGCGATCGCATAGGCGGCTTGCTTGGCAGCTTCTGCGTCGGCGGCGGCTTTCTTGGCAACGGATGCCTGAGACTTGATCAGGTCCAGCTGCTTCTTCGCCTCAGCCTGAGTACCTGCCACTCCCCTCTTCGCCTGGTCGAACTCGCCCTTCTGCGGGTAGCGAAGTACGTTGTCGGCGCCATTGTGGCCAGATGGGACGATGTCAAACTTCTGCGCACTGCTGCCGTTGCAGTCCCAGACCCACGCATCACGGCCGTTGTCAAAGGTGTGCAGGTCAAGGCAATTACCCGTGCCAACATTGCGCAGGCTAGTCGTGCCGTGCGTGGAGTACCGCCAGTTTTGCGCCCTGGAGCCGTTGCACGACCATATCTGAACCGCCGTACCATTTTCGGTTCCAGAGCTTTTGACATCCAAACATTTACCGGAGTCCAGGTTCCGCAACGCATCATCTTGCATAACCCACTTCTGCGCCCCAGTGCCATTGCAGGTGTAGAGCTGAACCGGGGTGCCATTGGAGGACTTTCCTCCTTGGACGTCCAGACACTTTTCGGGAGAGCCATGCGCGTGCACAATCACCGGGCTGTCCCCGATCCAGCCAGGTCCACCAGCGGACCAGTAGTCCTGCCAGCGCGCCAAATGGTCAGCAATCCAGGACTGCCCCAGCATCTCCCCAAGCGATTTTGCGCCAATGGTCAGAGCTCTGGCGGAATCACGGCTAGCATCGAGGATCTGGTTGCGTTGGAGTGCTTGCGAGACGACCTCCTGCTGCCATTCCTGTGTTGCCGCTGCAGCCTCCTTCCCGAGAACCTTGCTCGGATCCGGTGGGTTGCGCCAGGCACAGGTGGCGAAACGGGACTTCAGGTCCTCGACCGCAAGTCGGAACTCAAGGCTGTCCGGCTCAGGCGCAGTGCGCGGAAATCCACCGGAAGACAGGAAGATACGAGCGTTGTCCGCACCCGTCGGCTGCAGCGACCAATTCGCCAGGGTCCCCCACGCCTGATGCTCAGCGAATGCTCGTTGCCATTCAGGAGCCGGAAGCCCCGGGTCTGGGGCCTGATCATAGAGGGGGGTGCCCAGGTCCTTGACGGCTTTGACCGTGACGTCGTCAGCCCGAGGAGTCGGGTCCTTGTAGAACTCGCCTTCCTCCTTCCAGAACTGCTGTCCGATCCATTTCGAGAGGCCAGTCCGGTCAAAGAAGTTGTCTTCCGTTGCAGGTACTCCAGGGGGCCAGTGGAACCCCGACTCACTGAACCCGCCTGGTGTGGACAGACCGTCCAGTGGCTTCTTCCAGTCTTGGAGGCGGTCATAGAGAGCCGACCCTTCCTTATCGGCAACTCCCCTATCTTTTTCGAGCGCTTTGGAAAGCGGCGTGTGCTCCCAGTACTGCTGGTCGGCCGCCGAGTGAAGTTTGTCTGGTGGTTGATTCAGCGCGTCCTGCGCATAGGTGAAAATGGCTGGGCCGCCCATACGCAACACGCCGGCCATCAGGCACTGATCTTGCCTCAACTGTTCAGCTGCACCGACATCGAAGCCGTCGTAGCTGTCGTCTGCCAGCTGGGCGTCTGTAAGCCCGCGGAACGAACTCGGTCGTACAACCAAGGCAGCTAGAACAGCCATGGTCAGGACCGTCGCCATGACGACAGAAGCGATGAATCTGGATCTTCGTGATGGGGGTATGAGGAACCCCTGTCTGGCACGCAAGAGTGCATCCCCTGTTCTCGGTAGGACGGACGGATGGCACGTCCTGCGGGGCAGAGGGAACCTGCTGCCTCAGAGCGAGTTCAAGGAAGACTGTGCTGGCCCAGGCCGGTGATGCGCACGAACGGCCGGTGTCACGGCATGACGTGTTCCTGCCCCGCGGCGACGCTATCCGCCTGGTCATCCAATAGCTGGCATGCAGACTGACGGATCACTGAAGGCCCGCCAGGCACTGGAGTTACCCTACGCACAGGCAAGTGGCTCATACAAGGGGTAACTAGCGCCTCGCAGCTTGGTGTTGGTCGACCGCTGGCCGCCTAGCCGGCAGCACCCGAGTGCCGCCCCCGGCGGCGCCTCCTTGTCATCTGCGAGCACCCCTTGCCGAGCACGCCCAGACGCATGGGCCACTTGACCAAGGGAACCGCCAAAGGACACCCCATGGATCTGGTGAGCGCCCGTTCGTCACTCAGAGCAGACAGTTGAACGCCTGACGAACACCCCCCAGAAACGACTGAGGATGGGGACACTGCCTCCATCGTGAGTGCAGGCGATCCCCTCTACTCGCCCGCGTCGGCGACGAATTCCATCCAGGCGGCACGGGGCATAGAGAGGCAGGGCCCGTTCCGGCGTTTGGAGTCGCGAATGAGGACCGAGTGCGTCGAAGTCGCGACCTCGACGCACTCGATGCCTTCGCCGTCGCTGTAGGTGGACTTGAACCAGGTCAGTTCGTCGATCGCCATTCTTCCGCCAACTTTCTGATGTGCGCCGCCGAATCCTCGAAGTTGAGGGCCTGTGCACGGAGCATGCCGAACCGCTGCGAGAAGTTGCCGACGTGCCCCCGCTCCTCGAACAAGCCGTTCATGCCAGGGGCCTCCATGTAGAGATACCGCTCTCGCTCATCCGTCTCGAACAGGGTGAATGGGCCATCCAGCCATCCATGACGACCGTGTTCCGTGAGGAGCACCTGGACGGACACGTTGCGCAGCCCGCCGACATCAAGCAGGCGGCTCAGCTGACCGTTCATAACCTCAGGCCCGCCAACACCGGTGTGCAGAGCAGCTTCATAGAGCACGAAGCTGAACAGCACATCCTGCTTCCTCAGACGCTCCTGCCTGCTCATCCGAAGCGATAGGCGTTCCTCAACCGTCCTGTCGTCCACGGGAGGACAATGTGCGCTGAGCAACGCGCGTGCGTACTCTTCGGTCTGAAGCAGACCGGGAATCAGCAGTGTCTGGTAGTGACACTGAGCGATCGCCCTTGCTTCTGCATCCAGAAACGCCTCGATCCGCTCCGGTACGCTCTCCGGCTGCAGATAAGCCGAAGCCGCCCGCAACTTCCCCCGCGCCCCGCACATTTCATCCGCAATGTCGAGCAAACGCTGGGTCGGCCGCCGTCGCCCCTGCTCCATCGCCCTGATGGTCTCCGACCCGTACCCGGCCTCTTGGCCGAGCTCCTCACGGCTGACACCCGCGTCCTGCCGCCACAACTTGACCTGATTCCCGCACAACCGCCATGCCATCGGCGGCTGGGACGTCTCGCTCGCCACTACTGCTCACCCTCCCGTACCTCTTCCGGTACTTGCGGAGGCTAGGGCGGGCAAGCCGCGAACGAGCCACGTCCGAAATCTCGTCGCACGTACGGGTGAACGCCGCGCCCAGGGCACTCGGGAGGGGCCATCCGGACGCATGCTCGCCCGCACCGGGCATAGTCGAGATGACCGCCACCAGCCAGCGGCATCGAGCAGAGGAGTGGGCATGGCGAAGACCTTCACCACCACCATCGGCGGCCGGAGAGTGGAGTTGCCCGGCACCATTCGCTCCATCCGTGAGGTACTGCCCGAGGAACAGCGCGCCGAGTTCGAGCAGGAGGCGGAGCAGGCGGGCGCGGACGAGATCGGCGGGGTCCTGGCCCGTTGGGCGCTGCGCACGCCGCAGGCGTACGACCCGGACGAGGAGGCGCTGATCGCCCGGCTGAAGGCCGGGGATCTCTCCGGCCTTCACTTCGCCGACGGGTCGGACGACGAGTACCGGAGCGCCGGTTGACCTACCGCATCGCTTACACCGACAACGCCGAGGCCGAGCGCCGGAGCCTCACTGCCGAACGGCGCAAGCTGTTCGAGAACGGCATGGCCGCTCTCGCGCAGGACCCCTACGGCTGCGGCTCCGGCCCCGTCCGGGGCGACCACGATCGCCGGGACGCGACGGTGGGCAACGTCGCCTTCGTGACCTACCTGGTCAGCCGGTCCGTGGTGACGGTGACCGTCGTCAAACTCGTCCCCCTTCCCTGACCTGCACCTACACCCGCCGCGCGAACGCGAACACCGCGTTGCCCGAGAGAGGGACCGGAACGTCCAGCGACCGCCCGTACCCCCGGGCCGCCTCCGTCACCGGTATGTCCCGCACTTCCCAGCCGATGCCCGACAGGCGCTCCCCCGGAGTGGGCCGCCGGTCGGTGTGGATCATGATTTCGAGGTTCTCGGCCCATTCGCGGGAGCGCTCCGCCGCGCCGTCCAGGGCCTGTTGGAGGTCGAGGTAGTACTCCACGGCGAGCAGGCTGCCGGGGGCCGACAGCCGGTGGATCTCGCCGAACAGGGACTCCTCGGACTCCGGCGGGAGGTAGGGCAGCAGGCCCTCCGCGAGCCAGGCCGTCGGGCGGGTGCGGTCGAAGCCCGCGGTCTCCAGCGCCGCCGGCCAGTCGTTCCGCAGGTCCAGGCCCAACAAGTGGTGGGCAGGGACGGTGGGCGCGGCGCCGTGCTTGCGCAGGACGGTGGACTTGAAGTCCAGGACGAGGGGCTGGTCGATCTCGTAGAGGACCGTGTCCGGTGGCCAGTTGAGGCGGAACGCCCGGGTGTCGAGGCCGGAGGCCAGCACCACCGCCTGGGTGACGCCGGCCGCCGCGGCCCGCTCGAAGTGCTCGTCGAAGGCGCGGGTGCGGACACCCGCGTACGTGGCGAAGGCCGCCCAATTCCCCGTCGGGTCCGTGGCCTCGGCCTCGGCGAGCGTCGTCACCAGGGGTATCGGCGCGTCGGCCTCCTCGACGAAGCGGGCCGCGTAC
The DNA here is from genome assembly GCF_041519305.1 of Streptomyces luteireticuli. Taxonomy (NCBI): domain Bacteria; kingdom Bacillati; phylum Actinomycetota; class Actinomycetes; order Kitasatosporales; family Streptomycetaceae; genus Streptomyces; species Streptomyces luteireticuli. Next base: position 5,719,466 of record NZ_CP167927.1, on the reverse strand, counting down.
GGGTCAACTGCCAGGGCTTCGGGGCGGCTTGCCTCGACGGCTCTGCCGGCGGCGACCGCCAGTGCCGTGATGCCGACTCCCGAGACGATGTCCCACTGCTGTTCCGTACCCATGAGTACCTCCCGGGCACGATTGAAGCAGTCCTTCAGCCCGCCAGACACCCCTTCAACGCGGCCACCAGACGCACCGCGCGCTCGTCGTCCGCCCCGATCATGCGGTTGGCGACGTAGCCGAACCCGACGCCGAACTCGTCGTCGCCGAAGGCGAGATGGCCGCCGGCCCCGTCGTGGCCGAAGCTGCGCGGGCCGAGCATCGGGACCTGGGAGCCGGAGTCGAGGTGGAAGCCGCTGCCCCAGCTCACGCCCAGGTCCGGGAAGCCGGACCAGGAGACGCCGGAGGACTGGACGCGGAGCGCGTCCGTCACGGTGTCGGAGGAGAGGAGGCGCGGGCCGCCGTCGACGCCCGTCACCGCCGCCGCGTACAGCGTCGCCAGGCCGCGGGCCGTGGAGACGCCACCCGTGCCGGGGATCTCGGCGGTGAGCATCGCCGGGGAGTTCCAGCCGCGGGGGTCGTCGATGCCGGGGAAGACGAACTCGCCGTTCATCGTGAGGATGCGGGCGAAGAGGGAGTCCGGCGGCAGCTGCGGCGCCGGGCCGTCGGCCGCGAGGCGGGCCAGGCCCGGGAGCCGGTCCGCCGGGACGCCGATCCAGGTGGTGAGGGAGAGGGCGTCGGCGATCGCCGAGCGGAAGTAGGCGCCCGGCGTCAGGCCCGTGACGCGGCGGATGATCTCGCCGGCGAGCCAGCCGATGGTGTGGCCGTGGTACTCGTGCGCCGTCCCCGGCTCCCAGAGCGGCTTCTGCTCCTCCAGGGCGTGGACGACGGGCGTCCAGTCGAGGATCTCCTCGAAGGCGGGGGTGGCGTCGAGGACGGGGACGCCCGCGCGGTGGGCGAGGATCATACGGGTGGTGATCCCCTCCTTGCCGTTGCGGGCGAACTCCGGCCAGTAGCGGGCCACGGGCGCGTCGAGGTCCAGGCGGCCCTCCTGGGCGAGGAGGTGGACGCAGAGGACGAGGACGCCCTTCGTCGCGGACATCACCGGGACGGGGGTGTGCTCCTCCCAGGCACGGCCCGTGCGCTCGTCCGCGACGCCGCCCCAAAGGTCGACGACCTTTCGGCCGCCCACGTGGACGGTGACGGCCGCGCCCAGCTCCGGCGTCTCCGCGAAGTTGCGCGCGAACGCGTCCGCTACGGCTCCGTACCCCTCGTCGACCCATCCGTTGTGATGCACGGGTCCCAGCCCCCTCAAACAAGATCCAAGAACCGGGCCACCCTAAGGCGCCCGCCCCGGACCCGCGCAACGCAATTTGGGCCGACGCACGAGTGGAGGGTTGCAGTCACCGCCACATCGTGCGGATGACTGCAACCCTCCACTCGTTCGACAGGACAGGCGTCAGAAGCCCGCCGGCTCCGTGTACGTCCCCCACTCCTCCCGGAGCGCGTCGCAGATCTCGCCGAGGGTGGCCTCGGCGCGCACGGCGTCCAGCATGGGGGCGATCATGTTGGAGCCGTCACGGGCGGCGGTGAGCATGGCGGCCAGGGCGGCCTCCACCTTCGCGTCGTCGCGCGTGGCCTTGCGGCCGGCCAGGACGCGGACCTGCTCGCGCTCCACCTCGTGGCTGACGCGGAGGATCTCCAGGTCGCCGGTGACCGAGCCCTCGTGGCAGTTGACGCCGACGACCCGCTTCTCGCCCTTCTCCAGCGCCTGTTGGTAGCGGAAGGCGCTCTCGGCGATCTCGCCGGTGAACCAGCCGTCCTCGATGCCGCGCAGGATGCCGGAGGTGATGGGGCCGATGGGGTGCTTCCCGTCGGGGTGCGCCCGGAGCCCGCGCTCCTTTATCTGCTCGAAGATCTTCTCGGCGTCGGCCTCGATGCGGTCGGTGAGCTGCTCGACGAACCACGAACCGCCCAGCGGGTCCGCGACGTTGGCGACGCCGGTCTCCTCCATGAGCACCTGCTGGGTGCGCAGCGCGATCTCGGCGGCCTGCTCGCTGGGCAGGGCGAGGGTCTCGTCGAGGGCGTTGGTGTGCAGGGAGTTGGTGCCGCCGAGGACCGCGGCGAGGGCCTCGACCGCGGTGCGGACGACGTTGTTGTACGGCTGCTGGGCGGTGAGCGAGACGCCGGCGGTCTGGGTGTGGAAGCGGAGCCACTGCGCCTTGTCGGTCTTCGCGCCGTAGACCTCCTTCATCCAGCGGGCCCAGATCCGGCGTGCGGCGCGGAACTTGGCGATCTCCTCGAAGAAGTCGACGTGGGCGTCGAAGAAGAAGGAGAGGCCGGGGGCGAAGATGTCGACGTCGAGGCCCCGGCTCAACCCCAGCTCCACATAGCCGAAGCCGTCCGCCAGCGTGTACGCCAGCTCCTGCGCGGCCGTCGCGCCCGCCTCGCGGATGTGGTAGCCGGAGACGGAGAGGGGCTTGTAGGCGGGGATGTCGCGGGCGCAGTGCTCCATCAGGTCGCCGATCAGGCGCAGATGGGGCTCGGGGCCGAAGAGCCACTCCTTCTGGGCGATGTACTCCTTGAAGATGTCCGTCTGGAGCGTGCCGTTGAGGACGGACGGGTCGACGCCCTGGCGCTCGGCGGCGACGAGGTACATGCAGAAGACGGGCACGGCGGGGCCGCTGATCGTCATGGAGGTGGTGACGTCGCCGAGCGGGATGTCCTTGAAGAGGACCTCCATGTCGGCGGCGGAGTCGATGGCGACGCCGCAGTGGCCGACCTCGCCGAGGGAGTGGGGGTCGTCGGAGTCGCGGCCCATGAGGGTGGGCATGTCGAAGGCGACGGAGAGGCCGCCGCCGCCGGCGGCCAGGATCATCTTGTAGCGCTCGTTGGTCTGCTCGGCGTTGCCGAAGCCGGCGAACTGGCGGATGGTCCAGGTGCGTCCGCGGTAGCCGGTCGCGTACAGGCCGCGGGTGAAGGGGTACTCGCCCGGCCAGCCGATCCGCTCGAATCCCTCGTAGGTGTCGCCCGGGCGGGGCCCGTAGAGCGGCTCGACCGGGTCGCCCGAGAGGGTGCTGAAGTCGGCGTCGCGCTTGCGGGCCGCGTCGTAGCGGGCCTGCCAGCGGGTGCGCCCCGCGTCGATGGATGCTGCGTCCATGGTGGTGCCGTCCGCCTCTCCGCGCACCGTCGCGCGACCGTGAATTTACTAGGACGTCCTAGTAAATGGTCGCGCAAGAACGCCCCGGACACAAGGGTCTGCCTGCGTCCGGGGCGTTGTCGGTGGTGCGGTGCCAGGGCCTGTGCCGACCCGTCGGACCCGCCCTAGGCCTTGGCCGTGGCCACGGCGCCGTCCACGAAGAGGGGCTCCAGCTCGCGGGAGACCTTGCGCTCGACGATGAACGCGGCGGTGGGGATCGTGCCCGCGACCAGGACCCAGGCCAACTTCCCGAAGGACCACTTGGCCTTCGAGCCCATGTCGAAGGCGAGGACCAGATAGACGACGAACAGCCAGCCGTGCGCGATGGCGACGACCCGGACGAGGCCCGAGACGCCGTCCATGTCCAGCCCGTACTTGGCGATCATGCCCAACGTCAGGAGGATCAGCAGGACACCCGTGATGTACGCGAGGACGCGGTAGCGGGTCAGCACGGCTTTTTTCATGCTGTCGAGCGTAGCGGTACGTTCCGGGGCGATCTTGGCGGCCCCCGGGTGTCCTACTCCTCCGGATCGGTGAAATCCCCGGCGGCCACGCGCAACGGGCGCAGCATGTCGAAGATCTCGCCGCACTGCCCGGCGTCGTACGTGCCCAGGCCGAAGTCCATCGCCATCAGGTCGCGGGTGGCCGCGTCGACCACCTCCCGGCCCTTCTCCGTGATCGACGCGAGGGTGCCGCGGCCGTCGCGGGGATTGGGCCGCTTGTCCACGAGACCGGCCGTGACCAGGCGGTCGACGGTGTTGGTCACGGAGGTGGGGTGCACCATCAGCCGCTCGCCGATCTTGGACATCGGGAGCTCGCCGGCCTTGGAGAAGGTGAGCAGGACGAGTGCCTCGTACCGGGCGAAGGTCAGCCCGTACGGCTTGACGACGGCGTCCACCTGGCCGAGCAGGATCTGCTGCGCCCGCATGATCGAGGTGATCGCGGCCATGGACGGCACGGAGCCCCAGCGCTGCTGCCACAGCTCGTCGGCGCGGGCGATGGGGTCGAAGGGGAGGCTGAGGGGCTTGGACACGGGACGAGCGTACCGTCAGGTCATATCGCGGTCGGGGGTGTCTCGGGGATCGGGACGGGTGGGGTGGGGGTGCGCGACGGGTGCGCGGTGGGGGTTCGCTCCCCGCCCCGCCCCTTCACCGTCTCCGCCGAGGCTTCGCCCCCGTGGCACCCCGCTGACGGATGCCCGGGCGGGCGGGGAGGGGGACACTGAGGAGTGAGGGCCGGAAAGCCCGTGCCGGCCTGCCCGGAGGTGGCCATGAGCGACAGGGACGAGGACCGCGCGCGGGACGGGCGGAAGAAGGCCGACGCCGACGAGGTGCGCCCCCGCACCGCCGAGCCCGCCGGTGGGCCGCCGGGGAGTCTCAAGGAAGCCGTCCGGCGGGCCGCACGCAAGCACGAGGAGGAGCGCGGCCGGGCCGCGTGAGCGCGTACGCCGCGGGCTCACTCCACCGCCGCGGCCTCCCGCACCAGCTGGACCGCCGCCGCCAGGCCGAGCCCGGGCTCGGCCCGCCGCAGGGCGCGGATCGCGTGGAGTTCCTGGGTGCGCGGGTCGAAGCCCGCGGCCGTCACGATGGCGCGCGCCCACTCGCCCCGTACCTCCGCGTCCGGACGAGGAGTCCGCTCCGCGACGATGGCGGCGGCACGCTCCAGCCCCGGCCGTTCCTCGGGACTCGCGGTGGTCAGCGCCTCCCGGATCGCCTCCGCGACGGCCTGCGCGTCGCGCACCACCACGACCTGCGTCTGCGTGCTCCCGCCCTTGCCCTTGTCCTTGCCGAACATCCCGCGTCCCCCTTGATCCGGTCATGTACGCGCCGAGCGTACCCAGCGCACCACCAGCCCCGTCACCAACGCACCCACCGCTCCGGCCCCGGCGATCACCCAGTGCACCGGCACCCACTCGGCCACCGCCCCGCCCGCCGCCATCCCCAGCCCCTGGACCGTCATGAGCCCGGACACCTGGAGCGTCATCGCGCGGCCGCGCAGTTCCTCGGGGACGGCGTCCACGAACCACCGGTCGACGCCGAGCGTGTACAGCATCCCCGCGCCCACCAGCACCAGCGCGGGCAGCGCCCAGAGCAGCGGGGGCCGCCAGGCGAAGACGGTGAACGGGAGGAGGCAGAGGGCCGCCGCCGGCAGGGCGACGCGTTCGCGGGCGCGCGGGGACAGCAGCGTCCCGGCGAGGACCTCGCCGACGACCGCCCCGACCGGCGTCCCGCACATCAGCAGACCGACGCCGACGGAGCCGGCCCCGACCGCGTCCGCGTAGGGCGCCGCCAGCGCCTCCGGGACGACCAGGAAGAAGGGCGGCGTCCACACCAGCAGCGTCAGCGCCCGTATGCGCCGGTCGGCGAGGAGCCGGCGGGTGCCACCCGGGCCGCCCGGTACGGACGGGGCGGACGGGGCGCGCCGGACCCGCGCCGGCCGCCGCCGCGTGCCGAGGCGCAGCAGCGCCGCCGAGGCGAGGAAGCCGGTGACGGTCAGGACGAGCGCGGTGCGCGGCGCGAGCACCGTCAGCAGCAGGCCGCCGGCCGCGAAGCCGATGAGCTGCGCGCCCTGCGAGATCAGCCGGATCAGCGACCGTCCGAGGACGAAGAGGTCGCCGTCGCCGAGGACGTCCCCGAGCGTCGCGGCCCGTGTTCCGCTGAAGACCGGTGCGACCAGCGCGCTGACGCAGCGCAGCGCGAGCAGGGCCGGGACGGGCATGCCGGGCAGGGCCATGACGGCGGCGGCCGTGGCGCAGAGCAGGTCGCAGACGACGAGCACCCGCCGCGCGGGGAAGCGGTCGGCGACGCCGGAGAGCAGCGTGCCGGAGACGAGGTACGGCAGGAAGCCGAGGGCGAAGGTGAGCGCGCTGAGCAGCGGGGAGCCGGTGAGCCGGAAGACGAGGACGGACAGGGCGAGTTCGCAGACCACGACGCCGAGCAGCGACAGGAGGTGCGCGGCGAAGACGGCACGGAACTCGCGGACGGCGAGGACGGCGGCGTAGCTGCCCCGGGCACGCGGCGGGGCGTCGGTTGCGGCGGTCATGATCGGAAGGATCCCGGCCGGGGCGGGCCGCCTCTAATCTTTCGGCGCCAGCCGAAAGTGAGGAGCCCTCGTGCCGTTCCACCTGCACTTCGGAGCGGACGACCTGCTCCGCTGCCGCTTCGCGGTGTCACCGCTGTGGGAGACGCAGGAGGCGGTGCGCATCCTGCTCCAGCCGCACCGGCACAGCTACTACCTGCCGTGGCTGCGCCGCGTCCGGGCGGCCGCGGCGCGGCTCGACCTGGCGCCGCTGCGGCTGCTGACCCCGCGCCGCGGGTACGCGCCGGACTTCCTGTGCCCGCCGCCCGCCGGTCCCCTGGCATCGTTCGAGGACGAGCTGGCGCGGGTGCGGGCGACGGATCCCGGGCTGGCGCGGGCGGAGCTGGCGCGCTCGCTGGCCGAGACCCCGGGGGCCGGGGAGTCGGCGCGGGGCCGGGCGATGCTGGCCGATCCGGCCGCCGCCGTGACGGAGTTGACGGGACTCCTGGAACGCGCCTGGCGGGAGCTGCTGTTGCCGGAATGGCCCCGGCTGCGGTCCGTCCTGGAGGCGGATGTCGCCTTCCGCACGCGGCAGTTGGCGGACGGCGGTCTGGAACGGCTGCTCGCCGGCCTGCACCCGTCGCTGTCGTGGGCGGACGGCACGCTCACCGTCGACCACCGCGCCGACCACGAGCGGACGCTGGACGGCGAGGGGGTGCTGCTGGTGCCGTCCGCATTCACCTGGCCGAAGATGATCGCGGGTTTCGACCCTCCGTGGCAGGCGACGCTGGTCTATCCGGCGCGCGGCATCGGCGCGTTGTGGTCCGCGCCCCGGCCCCCGTCGCCCGACGCGCTCGTCCGCCTGCTGGGCACCAACCGCGCGGCGCTCCTCACGGGCCTCGACGAGCCGGCCTCCACGACGGCCCTCGCCCACCGGCACGGACTGGCCCTGTCGTCGGTCTCGGCGCACCTGTCCGTGCTGCGCGACGCCGGCCTGCTGACGTCGCGCCGCCACGGGCGCCAGGTGCTGTACGAGCGGACGCGGCTGGGCGGCGACCTGGCACGGAGCGAGGGTCAGGAGGAGAGGTAGCGCTCCACCGTCTCGACCTTCTTCGTCAGCCCGTCCGTCACGCCCTGCCGGATGTCCGCCTTCAGGACGAGGGAAACCCGGCCGCAGCGGGCCTCGACGGCCTCGACGGCGCGCTTGACGACGTCCATGACCTCGTCCCACTCGCCCTCGACGGAGGTGAACATCGCGTCGGTGCGGTTCGGCAGGCCGGAGGCGCGGACCACGCGGACCGCCTCGGCGACGTACGCGCCGACGTCCTCGCCGACGCCGATCGGAGTGATCGAGAAGGCGGCGATCATGCGTTGACCACACCCTCCTTGCGGGCGCGGGCGGCCATCACGCTGGCCTCGGCCTCACGGCGCAGCATGCGGTCGGCGAAGAAGCCGCCGGTCGGCAGGACGGAGAGGACGATGTACAGCGCGGCCGTCTTCACGCTCCACTTGGTCCGGTTCCAGGCGTCGGCCCAGAAGATCACGTAGATGACGAACAGGACGCCGTGGATCATGCCCATCGCCGGGACGGCGTTGAAGTCGGTGGTCCGCTTGAGGACCGAGCACGTGATCAGCAGAAGGAAGGAAACGGCCTCCGGGGCGGAGACCAGTCGGAGCCGGCGCAGGGCGGAGGCGGTCTTGAGGTCCACGGGGAAGCACACCTTTGCTCGGGAGTGGCGGCGCGACCACGACTTGTGATCGCTTTCACAAATAAGTCGGACCATTGTCGCACCCGGTGTGGACCGAGGGACCCCGGGGGCGGCTGCGGACGGAAGCCCTGTCGGATTGTCGGTGGGGCTCGCTAACGTTCCGCTCCGTGGCACAGTTTCGGCTCCAGGGGAGCAAAGTCCTCGCCGTCGACATGACGGGCGACGCGGTCAAGGCCAAGAACGGGTCCATGGTCGCGTACGAGGGGGACATGACGTTCAAGAAGATGACAGGTGGCGGCGACGGCCTGCGGGGCATGGTCACCCGCCGCCTCACGGGGGAACAGATGACCGTGATGGAGGTGAAGGGACACGGCACCTGCTACTTCGCGGACAAGGCCAGCGAGATCAATCTGGTGAACCTCCACGGCGAGACGCTGTACGTCGAGGCGAGCAATCTGCTGTGCACGGAGGCGACGCTGCGCACCGGGACCTCGTTCACCGGCCTGCGGGGCGCCTCGCAGGGCAACGGTCTGTTCACCACCACCGTGGAGGGCACGGGGCAGGCGGCGCTCCTCTCCGACGGCACGGCGATCGTGCTGCGGGTGACGCCGCAGACGCCGCTCTCGGTGGACCCGGGCGCGTATATCGCGCACACCGGCCGGCTCCGGCAGCACTTCCAGTCGGGGGTGAACTTCCGCACCTTCCTCGGCGAGGGTTCGGGTGAGGCGTTCCAGATCCGCTTCGAGGGCGACGGGCTGGTGTACGTGCAGCCGAGCGAGCGGACCACGTTCGGGGGTGACGTGTGATGTCGGGGTTCCGGTTGCTGAACTCGCGGATGGTGCAGGCCCAGGTGGTGCCCGGGCAGCGGCTGTTCAGCCAGCGCGGCGCGATGATCGCCTACACCGGCGACGTGTCGTTCACGCCCAGCATCACCGGCGGCCAGGGCGGCGTGATGGGCATGATCGGCCGCCGCGTCGCCAACGAGGCGACGCCGCTGATGACGGTGGAGGGCAACGGCTCGGTGATGTTCGGCCACGGCGGCCACCATGTGCATGTGATCGAGCTGTCCGGCGAGACGCTCTACGTGGAGGCGGACCGGCTGCTGGCCTTCGACGGCTCGCTCCAGCAGGGCACGATGTTCATGGGGTCGCAGGGCGGCGTGATGGGCATGGTGCGCGGCCAGGTGACGGGGCAGGGCCTGTTCACCACCACGCTCAAGGGCCACGGCGCGGTGGCGGTGATGGCCCACGGCGGCTTCATCGAGCTGCCGATCCACCCCGGGCGGCCGGTCCATGTGGACCCGCAGGCGTATGTCGCGCACCGCGGCGACGTGCGCAACAAGCTGTCGACGGCGCTCGGTTGGCGGGAGTTCGTCGGCCGCGGCTCGGGCGAGGCGTTCCAGCTGGAGCTGTCGGGCAACGGGACGGTGTATGTGCAGGCGTCGGAGGAGAAGCTGTGAACGGCCCGGTCATCCATGACGCGCAGACCCTGCCCGTCAACGACAACGTCAACGCCTATGCGTTCAGCGTGGACTTGAACGGCCAGTGGTTCCTGCAGAAGGGGAAGATGGTCGCCTACTTCGGGCAGATCAGCTTCCATGGCATCGGCCACGGACCGCTGGACCGGATCATCCAGTCCAGCTTCCACTCCCCGCTGCACGCGCAGGACTGGGTGGTGGCCGAGGGCCACGGCAAGATGGTGCTCGCGGACCGGGCGTTCGACGTCAACTCCTACGACCTGGAGGACGGCAACCTCACCGTCCGCTCGGGCAACCTGCTGGCGTTCGAGCCGTCGCTGGCGCTCAAGCAGTCGATCATCCCCGGCTTTGTGACGCTGATCGGCACGGGCAAGTTCGTGGCCGCGTCCAACGGGCCGGTGGTCTTCGTCGAGCCGCCGATCCGGGTGGACCCGCAGGCGCTGGTGGGGTGGGCGGACTGCCCGTCCCCCTGCCACCACTACGACCATCAGTACATGCGGGGCGTGCTGGGCGGGGTGCGGATGCTCACCGGCTTCGGCGGGGCGTCCGGCGAGGAGCACCAGTTCGAGTTCGTGGGCGCGGGGACCGTACTGCTGCAGTCCAGCGAGCAGTTGATGGCGGAGCGGCCGACGGGGACGCCGCCGGACGAGGCGGGTGTGCCGCATGGGGGAACGCCGTCAACCCCCGCGAACCAGCCAAGTGCACCGCGTCTCCCCGGCCAGCTCGGGGACCTCCAGCGCCGCTTCGGGCTGTGAGCGGTACCCTGCGGAGTGTGACGTCGAACGCTTGACCTCTCGTTCCGGCTTCCTTTACCCCAATTGGTTCGCTTTTCAACATCCTTAGGTAGAATTTCTCTATGGACACCGAGAACGGCACACGCTGGCTCAGCGACGAGGAACAGCGCACCTGGCGGACCCATCTGGACGTCAGCCGGCTGTTGATGCACCGGCTCGAACGGGATCTCCAGCCGTTCGGCCTGACCAACAACGACTACGAGATCCTCGTCAACCTGTCCGAGTCCGAGGACCACCGGATGCGGATGAGCGACCTCGCCGCGGCGACCCTCCAGTCCAAGAGCCGTCTCTCCCACCAGATCACGCGCATGGAGAACGCCGGGCTGGTCCGGCGGGAGAACTGCGAGTCGGACCGGCGGGGGCTGTTCGCGGTGCTGACGGAGCAGGGGTGGGAGACGATGCGGAAGGTTGCGCCGCACCATGTCGCTTCCGTGCGCGAGCACTTCATCGATCTCCTCTCGCCCGAGGATCTCAAGGCGTTGCACGCCTCGCTGAAGCCGGTGGCGGACCACTTGCGTTCTGCGCGGGGGAAGTGACCCCGCCCCGCCCTTTCACCTCCCCCAGAGGGGGTGCCCCCACGCAGCAGCACGCTGCGCGCGCTGTCCTCAAGCGCCGGACGGGCTAATTCAGCCCGTCCGGCGCTTGAGGACTTCGCCCGAAGGGCGAATGGGGTCCGGAGTCTCCCCGGGGAAACGGTGAAAGGGCGGGACCGGGGCCTATCCCTCCGTAAGCCCGGCCACCAACTCGTCCGCAGCCGCGTACGGATCCAGCCCACCCTCAGCCACCCGCGCCGCCAACGCCCCCAACCGCCGGTCCCCGGACAGATCCGCGATCCGCGAGCGCAGAGCCGCCACCGCGATGCGCTCGATCTCGTGCGCAGCCCGAGCGGACCGGCGCGACGCGAGCGCCCCCCGCTCCTCCATCCACGCCCGGTGCTTCTCCAGCGCCTCGACGACCTCCTCGACCCCTTCGCCCCGCGCCGCGACCGTCTTCACGATCGGCGGGCGCCAGTCGCCGGGGGCGCGGGCCTCGCCCAGGCCGAGCATGTGGTTGAGCTCGCGCGCGGTCGCGTCCGCGCCGTCCCGGTCGGCCTTGTTGACGACGTAGACGTCGCCGATCTCCAGGATTCCGGCCTTCGCGGCCTGGATGCCGTCGCCCATGCCGGGGGCGAGGAGCACCACCGTCGTATCGGCCTCGGAGGCGATCTCCACCTCGGACTGGCCGACGCCGACCGTCTCGACGAGGACGACGTCGCAGCCCGCCGCGTCCAGGACGCGAATCGCCTGCGGGGCGGCCCAGGCGAGGCCGCCCAGATGCCCCCGCGTGGCCATGGAGCGGATATAGACCCCGGGGTCGGACGCGTGCTCCGACATCCGGACGCGGTCGCCCAGCAACGCCCCGCCCGAGAAGGGCGAGGAGGGATCCACGGCCAGGACCCCGACCCGCTTGCCGCGCCGCCGGTAGGCGGAGACCAGCGCCGAGGTCGAGGTCGACTTGCCGACACCGGGCGAGCCGGTGAGGCCGACGACGTACGCGCCGCCGGTGAGCGGCGCCAGCGCCGCCATGACCTCGCGCAGCTGCGGGGACGCCCCCTCCACCAGCGAGATCAGCCGGGCGACGGCGCGCGGCCGGCCGGCTCGGGCCTGCTCGACGAGGGCGGGGACGTCCACCATCAGCGGCCTCCCTTACTTGGCGGAGCCGTTGGCGCCGGGGACGCGGATGATCAGCGCGTCGCCCTGTCCGCCGCCGCCGCACAGCGCCGCCGCGCCGGTCCCGCCGCCGCGCCGCTTGAGCTCCAGGGCGAGGTGGAGGACGGTGCGGGCGCCGGACATGCCGATCGGGTGGCCGAGCGCGATGGCGCCGCCGTTGACGTTCACCTTTTCCGGGGATACGCCCAGATCCTTGATTGACTGCACCAGTACGGCCGCGAACGCCTCGTTGATCTCGATGAGATCGAGGTCGTCGACGGTCAGCCCCTCCTTGCGCAGGGCGTGCAGGATCGCGTTGGAGGGCTGGGACTGGAGGGAGTTGTCGGGGCCGGCGACGTTGCCGTGGGCGCCGATCTCGGCGATCCACTCCAGGCCCAGCTCCAGCGCCTTGGCCTTGCTCATCACGACCACGGCGGCGGCGCCGTCGGAGATCTGCGAGGCGGTGCCGGCGGTGATGGTGCCCTCGCGGCCGAAGGCCGGCTTGAGCTTGCCCAGGCCCTCGACGGTGGTGTCGGGGCGGATGCCCTCGTCCTTGCTGAAGACGACCGGCTCGCCCTTGCGCTGCGGGATCTCGACGGGGGTGATCTCCGCCTCGAAGAGGCCGTTCTTCTGGGCGGCGGCGGCCCGCTGGTGGGAGCGCGCGCCGATCTCGTCCTGCTCGGCCCGGCGGATGCCCAGGCGGGTGTTGTGCTTCTCGGTGGACTCGCCCATCGCGATGCCCTCGAAGGGGTCGGTGAGCCCGTCGTACGCCATCGCGTCGAGCATCTCGACCGCGCCGTACTTGTATCCCTCGCGCGACTTCGGCAGCAGGTGCGGGGCGTTGGTCATCGACTCCTGGCCGCCGGCCACGACGACGTCGAACTCCCCCGCGCGGATGAGCTGGTCGGCCAGCGCGATGGCGTCGAGGCCGGACAGGCAGACCTTGTTGACGGTCAGCGCCGGGACGCTCATGGGGATGCCGCCCTTGACTGCCGCCTGGCGGGCGGGGATCTGCCCGGCGCCGGCCGTGAGGACCTGGCCCATGATCACGTACTGCACCTGGTCGCCGCCGATGCCCGCCCGGTCCAGCGCTGCCTTGATGGCCAGGCCGCCGAGGTCCGCCGCGGAGAACGTCCGCAGCGATCCGAGGAGCCGGCCCATGGGCGTCCGCGCGCCCGCGACGATCACTGAGGTGGTGCCGGTCGAACCGTTCGTGCCAGACATGGACGGGGCTCCTTCGGGCGGGGGTTGACGTCGGTGTCGGGGTGGTTTCGTCAATGTACTGAGCGGTACTCCACTCGGTCACCGGCCCGTAGGTGTGATCGCGCGCACGTTGCGTGACCGCTCGGCGCGGCGGTGCACTGGTTCCATGCTGACGCGCATCGACCACATCGGGATCGCCTGTACCGACCTCGACGCCACCGTCGAGTTCTACCGTGCCACCTACGGCTTCGAGGTGTTCCACACCGAGGTCAACGAGGAGCAGGGGGTCCGCGAGGCCATGCTGAAGATCAATGAGACCTCGGACGGGGGTGCCTCGTACCTCCAGCTCCTCCAGCCCATCCGCGACGACTCGCCGGTCGGCAAGTGGCTGGCGAAGAACGGCGAGGGAGTGCACCACATCGCCTTCGGCACCGCCGACGTGGACGGCGACTCCGAGGCGATCCGGGACAAGGGCGTACGCGTCCTGTACGACGCCCCGCGCACCGGATCGATGGGATCCCGCATCACCTTCCTGCACCCCAAGGACTGCCACGGGGTGCTGACGGAACTGGTCACCTCGGCGCCCCGTCCGGCCGAGGAGCACTGACCCACACCTGCCCCGGCCGGTAGAGTGCAGGTTCGGCCGGGGTACGGGTGGGGCCCGGCCCAGGCTGTGCCGATGATCTGACACCATTTCTTCGGAAGGGCGGGCTCCGGGTTCCACCACCACGCACGGGGCCGGCCACCGACGCGACCAGGGGACGGATGGACCGCGCAGTGCGGGGCTACGAGCGCCAGGACAGCCAGCGGGCTGAAACCGACCACCTCTCGCAATTCGAGGCCGAGATGGAGCGGCTGAAGAAGGAGCGGGAGAAGGCGGTTCAGCACGCCGACGACCTCGGGTACCAGGTCGAGGTGTTGCGCGCCAAGCTCCATGAGGCGCGCCGCGCGCTGGCCCACCGTCCCGCGTACGACGCGGCCGGTCTCGACTACCAGGCCGAGCAGCTGCTGCGCAATGCCCAGATCCAGGCCGACCAGTTGCGCGCGGACGCCGAGCGCGAGCTGCGCGAGGCCCGGGCGCAGACCCAGCGCCTCCTCCAGGAGCACGCCGAGCGGCAGGCCCGGATGGAGGCCGAGCTGCACGCCGAGGCCGTGGCCCGGCGCCAGCGGCTGGACGAGGAGCTCAACGAACGCCGGGCGACCGTCGAGTCGCACGTCAACGAGAACGTGGCCTGGGCCGAGCAGCTGCGCTCGCGCACCGAGTCGCAGGCCCGCCGGCTGATGGAGGAGACGCGGGCCGAGACCGAGCAGTCGCTCGGCGCCGCCCGCGCCGAGGCCCAGCGGCTGACCGAGCAGGCGCGCACCCGGCTCGCGGCCGCGGCCGAGGAGGCCCGGGCCGAAGCCGAAGCGATCCTGCGCCGGGCCCGCACGGACGCCGAGCGGCTGCTGACCGCCGCGTCCCAGCAGGCCCAGGAGGCCACCGACCACGCCGAGCGGCTGCGCACGGACGCGGGCACCGAGTCCGACCAGGCGCGCAGCGCCGCCGCCGAGCTCACCCGGGCCGCCGAGGCGCGGATCCAGGAGGCGGACACGGCGCTGCGCGAGGCGCGCGCCGAGGCGGAGAAGCTGGTCGCCGACGCCGAGCGGACCGCGGCCGGCCGGCTGGCCGAGGCCGAGGCGGAGAACGAGCAGCGCACCCGCACCACGCGCGCCGAGATCGCCCGGGCCGTCAGCGAGAAGACCAAGGAGGCCGAGGCCCTGCGGGCCGAGGCCGAGCAGCTGCGCGACGACGCAGCGGCGAAGGCCGAGCGGCTGGTCGCCGAGGCTGCGGAGAACGCCCGCAGCAAGGCGGCCGAGGAGTCGGCGGACCGGCTGGCGAAGGCCGCCCGGGCGGCCGAGGAGGTGCTCTCCAAGGCGTCGGAGGACGCCCGGGCCGTCACCAAGGCGGCCGCCGAGGAGGCCGAGCGGATCCGCACGGAGGCGGAGACCGAGGCCGAGCGGCTGCGGGCACAGGCGGAGGAGTCCGCGGAGCAGCTCAAGGCCGGGGCGAAGGACGACACCAAGGAGTACCGCGCCAAGACCGTCGAGCTCCAGGAGGAGGCGCGGCGGCTGCGCGGCGAGGCGGAGCAGCTGCGCGCGGACGCGGTCGCCGAGGGCGAGCGGCTGCGCTCCGAGGCGCGCCGCGAGGCGCTGCAGAAGGTCGAGGCCGCGGCGGGCACCGCCGAGGAGCTGCTGGCCGAGGCCAAGGCCGATGCGGAGGAGACCCGGTCGAGCGCCACCGCCGAGGGCGAGCGGGTGCGGGCGGAGGCCGCGGAGCGCGCCGCCGCCCTGCGCAAGCAGGCCGAGGAGCTGCTGGAGCGGGCCCGTACCGAGGCCGAGGAGATGGCCGAGGAGGCCGAGGACCACGCCGAGCGCGTCCGCGCGGAGGCGGACGCGGCGGCGACGGCGCTGCGCGAGGAGGCCGAGCGGGCCGCCGAGGAGCGCCGGGCGGAGGCCGCCGAGGAACTGGAGCGGCTGCACACCGAGGCCGACCGGCGGGTGGAGACCGCCGAGGAGGCGCTGCGCGAGGCCCGTACGGAGGCCGAGCGGCTGCGCCGGGAGGCGGCCGAGGAGACCGAGCGGCAGCGCACGGAGGCGTCCGAGCGGGCGCGTGCGGTGCGGGCGCAGGCCGAGGAGGAGGCCGAGCGGCAGCGCGCGGAGGCCGCGGGCGAGGCGGCCACGGTGAAGGCCGAGGCCGAGGCGGCGGCGGAGCTGCTGCGTACGGAGGCCGAGGAAGAGGCGGAGCTGCTGCGCTCCGAGGCCCAGGAGGCGGCCGACCGGCTGCGGGCCGAGGCGAACGCGGCGGCCGAGCGGACGGCGGCGGAGGCCGCCGAGGCGCTGGAGGCGGCCAAGGAGGAGGCCGCGCGGCGCCGGCGCGAGGCCGAGGAGCTGCTGGGCGACGCCCGCGAGGAGGCCCAGGCGGAGCGTGCGGCGGCGCACGAGCAGAGCGAGGAGCTGCTGGCCGCGGCGCGCAAGCGGGTCGCGGAGGCGCAGGAGGAGGCCGAGCGCCTGGTCGAGGAGGCCGAGCAGCGCGCCGCGGAGCTGGTGTCGGCGGCGGAGCAGACGGCCCAGCAGGTGCGGGAGTCGGTCGCGGGCCTGCACGAGCAGGCCGAGGAGGAGATCGCCGGGCTGCGCTCGGCGGCCGAGCACAGTGCCGAGCGGACCGTCACCGAGGCGCAGGAGGAGGCGGACCGGGTCCGCGCCGAGGCGTACGAGGAGCGCGAGGGCGCCCGCGAGGACGCGGTGCGCATCCGGGCCGAGGCCCAGTCGGCCGCGGAGGCGGCGCGCGACCTGGCCGAGCGCACGGTGAACGAGGCGATCGCCGAGGGCGAGCGCGTGGAGGCGGAGGCCGCCCGCGTGCTGGAGGAGGCCCGGGAGGCGGCCAACAAGCGCCGTTCGGACGCCGCGGAGCAGGCGGACGCGCTGGTCGCGGAGGCGACGGCGGAGGGCGAGCGGCTGCGCGCCGAGGCGGGCCGGACGCTGGAGGAGGCGGAGGAGACCGCCGAGGCCGAGCGCGACCGGGCGGCCGCGGACGCGGAGCGGATGCGCGCCGAGGCGCGGACCCTGGTGGACGAGGCGCGGGACGCGGCGGACGCGCACCGGGTCGAGGCCGCCGGGCAGGCGGACGAGCTGCTGGCGAAGGCGACCGCGGAGGCGGAGCGGCTGGTCTCGGACGCGTCGGCGAGGGCGCAGCAGATGCGCACCGATGCCTCCGACGCGCTGGCGCAGGCCGAGCAGGACGCGCAGCGCGCCAAGGCCGAGGCCCGCGAGGACGCCAACAAGATGCGCGCGGACGGCCGCGCGGAGGCCGAGCGGATCGTCAACGAGGCGGCGGAGCTGACCTCTTCGGCGCAGGACGACGCCGACCGCATCGTGGACGAGGCGCGGGAGGCGGCCAACCAGCGCCGCACCGAGGCCGCGCGGCAGGCGGACGAGCTGGTCGCCGAGGCGACGGCCGAGGCCGAGCGGATGGCCGCCGAGGCGCGGGCCGAGGACGAGAAGTCGCGCGCCGAGTCGGCCCGCAACGCCGAGGAGGCGCGGCTGGCGGCCGACGAGCACCGGGCGCGGGCCGCGGCCGAGGCGGAGCGGACGGTCGCGGACGCGAAGGCGGAGGCCGAGCGGCTGCGGGCGGACGCGGCCCAGGCGCTGGAGGACGCCCGTCAGGAGGCCGCGCGGACGGCCGACGAGGCGCGGGACGCGGCGAACCGGCAGCGCCGGGAGGCGGCGCAGCAGGCGGACGAGCTGATCGCGGAGGCGACGGCCGAGGCGGAGCGGATGGCCGCCGAGGCGCAGGCGGCCCTGGCGGCGGCGCAGGAGAACGCCAACAGCACGCGCGCCGACTCGGCGAAGGTCAAGGCCGATGCGGTGCTGGAGGCCGAGCGGGTGCGCGCGGAGGCCCGCGAGGCGGCCGAGCGCACGGTGGACGAGGCGCGGGACGCGGCCGCCCAGCGGCGTACCGAGGCGGCCGAGCAGGCGGACGCGCTGATCGGCAAGGCACAGGAGGAGGCGGTCAAGACCGCCGCCGCGGCCGAGGAGCAGGCGGACACCATGGTCGGTGCCGCCCGCCGGGAGGCCGAGCGCATCGTGGCGGAGGCCACGGGCGAGGGCAACGCGCTGGTGGAGCAGGCCCGTACGGACGCGGACACGCTGCTGGCCGAGGCCCGCGCCGACGCGACGGCCATAAGGGAGCGGACGGACGAGCTGCGGGCCCGCATCGAGAGCGAGGTCGAGGAGCTGCACGACCGCGCGCGCCGGGAGGCGTCGGAGGCGATGCAGTCGGCGGGCGAGCGCTGCGACAAGCTGGTCGCGGCGGCGACCGAGCAGCTGGCGGAGGCCGAGGCGAAGGCCAAGCAGCTGCTGTCGGACGCGAGCGGCGAGGCGAGCAAGGTGCGCATCGCCGCGGTGAAGAAGGCCGAGGGGCTGCTGAAGGAGGCGGAGCAGAAGAAGACCACGGCGGTGCGCGACGCGGAGCGGATGCGGGCCGAGGCCGTACGCGAGTCGGAGCGCCTGCGCACCGAGGCCGAGCAGGAGGCCCGGCGTCTTGTCGAGGGCGGCCGTGGCGAGTTGGAGGCACTGGTGAAGCGCCGCGAGGACATCCAGGCGGAGATTTCCCGTGTCCAGGACGTGTTGGAGGCGTTGGAATCATTTGAGTCCCCCGGGGCAGGCGGCTCTCACAAGGAGGGCGGGGTGAAGGCGACGGCCGGTGCCGGCGCTACTCGTTCGGGTGGCAAGCAGGACCGGAAGTAGCCACTCATTCGGGGGGAGAAATTCCCAATCCCCCAACCCAGTACGCGAATCCGCACCATACGACGCCGCTCACCGCCCTAGGATTCCCTTATCACCTCACCGGTCTCTTTCGACAGGAACCTCATGAGCGACACTTCCTCCCCCTTCGGCTTCGAGCTCGTGCGGCGCGGATACGACCGCGGCCAGGTGGACGACCGCATTACCAAGCTCGTCGCCGACCGTGACAGCGCGCTCTCGCGCATCACCTCCCTGGAAAAGCGCATCGAGGAGCTGCATCTCGAGACGCAGAACGCTCAGGCACAGATCAATGACGCGGAGCCGTCGTACGCGGGGCTCGGCGCGCGGGTCGAGAAGATCCTGCGGCTGGCCGAGGAAGAGGCCAAGGACCTGCGGGAGGAGGCCCGTCGGGCGGCGGAGCAGCACCGTGAGCTGGCGGAGTCGGCGGCGCAGCAAGTGCGCAACGACGCCGAGGCGTTCGCCTCCGACCGCAAGGCCAAGGCGGAGGACGAGGGCGCGCGGATCGTCGAGAAGGCGAAGGGGGACTCCGCGCAGCTGAGGGCCGAGGCGCAGAAGGACGCGCAGTCCAAGCGCGAGGAGGCGGACGCCCTCTTCGAGGAGACGCGCGCCAAGGCGGCCCAGGCGGCTGCCGACTTCGAGACCAATCTGGCCAAGCGCCGCGAGCAGTCCGAGCGCGACCTGGCCTCGCGGCAGGCGAAGGCGGAGAAGCGGCTGGCGGAGATCGAGCACCGGGCCGAACAGCTGCGCCTGGAGGCCGAGAAGCTGCGCACGGACGCGGAGCGCCGGGCGCGCCAGACGGTGGAGACCGCGCAGCGCCAGGCCGAGGACATCGTGGCCGACGCCAACGCCAAGGCGGACCGCATCCGCAGCGAGTCCGAGCGCGAGCTGGCGGCGCTGACCAACCGCCGCGACAGCATCAACGCCCAGCTGACCAACGTCCGGGAGATGCTGGCCACGCTGACCGGCGCGGCGGTGGCCGCGGCCGGGGTGCCGGGCGACGACGAGCCGATCTCGCGCGGTGTTCCGGCTCAGCAGAGCCGCTGAGGCGCGCCCCTGGAGGGAGGGCCCGCCTCCGGTGGCGGGGCGGGTCCCGGCCTCGTACCGTGAGTGAATGATCGAGCTGGAGGATCTGACCAAGCGCTACGGCGACCGGCTCGCCGTCGATCACCTCACCTGCACCGTCCGCCCCGGTATTGTCACGGGCTTTCTGGGCCCCAATGGCGCCGGCAAGTCGACGACGATGCGGATGATGCTCGATCTCGACAACCCGACCGGCGGCACGGTCCGCATCGACGGGAAGCACTACCGGCAGTTGCACGACCCCCTGCGGACGGTGGGCGCCCTGCTGGACGCCAAGGCCGTGCACGGCGGTCGCAGCGCCTACAACCATCTGCTGTGCCTGGCGCAGAGCAATGGCATCCCGCGGTCGCGGGTGGCCGAGGTGCTGGACGTGGTGGGTCTGACGTCGGTGGCGAAGAAGCGCTCGAAGGGGTTCTCGCTGGGCATGGGCCAGCGGCTGGGCATCGCCGCGGCGTTGCTGGGCGATCCGCGGATCCTGATGTTCGACGAGCCGGTCAACGGCCTGGACCCGGAGGGCATCCACTGGATCCGGACGCTGATGAAGTCCCTGGCGGCACAGGGACGTACGGTCTTCGTCTCCTCGCACCTGATGAGCGAGATGGCGCTCACGGCCGACCACCTGATCGTCATCGGCCAGGGGAAGCTGCTGGCGGACACCTCGATGTCCGGCTTCATCGCGGAGAACTCCCGGCCCTTCGTGCTGATGCGCTCGCCGGAGCAGGAGCGGCTGAAGGACGTGCTGTCGGGCGCGGGGATCACGGCCGTGCCGGGCGCGGAGGGCGCGCTGGAAGTGACCGGTGAGGACGCGGCGCACCTGGGCGAGCTGGCCGCGCGGCACCGGATCGTCCTGCACGAGCTGAGCCCGCAGCGGGCCTCGCTGGAGGAGGCGTTCATGCGGCTGACGGCGGGCTCGGTGGAGTACCACGCGCATGCGGACCGGGCCGCCCGGTGGGGCGAGGGCCGGGGCGAGGGAGGCTGACGATGGCGGTGGTCGCGCAGGTCCTGAACTCGGAATGGACGAAGATCAAATCGGTGCGTTCCACGGTGTGGACGCTGGGCGCCGGTTTTGTCGTCACGGTCGCTCTCGGCGCGCTGATCAGCGCATTGGTGAACAACAAGTACGGCGATCTCTCGCTCAAGGAGCGGCTGACTTTCGATCCGACGTATGTGAGTTTCGCCGGTATGGGACTCGGCCAGCTCGCATTGATCGTTTTCGGGGTGCTGGTGGTCTCCAATGAATACAGCACCGGAATGATCCGCACCTCGCTCGCCGCCGTTCCGCAGCGCGGCGTCTTTCTCTTCAGCAAGATCGCAATTGCCGCGGCGCTCGCCCTGGTCGTCGGTATGGCCACCAGTTTTCTGACCTTCTCCGTCGGCCAGGCGATGCTCGACGGGCACAGCGCCTCCCTCGGTGATCCCGGGGTCGCGCGCGCCGTGGTCGGCGGCGGGCTCTACATGGCGCTGATCACGATGTTCTCCATGGGCGTCGCCACGATGCTGCGCGGGCCCATGCTCTCGCTGGGCATCCTGATGCCGTTCTTCTTCCTGATCTCCAGCATCCTGGCCACCGTCTCGGCGACCGAGAAGATCGCCGAGTATCTGCCGGACAAGGCCGGGCAGAAGGTCATGCAGGTGGTGCTGACCGACGACAAGGCGCCGTACGGGCCCTGGGGCGGCCTCGGGATCATGGTGCTGTGGGTGGTCGCGGCGCTCGCGGGCGGCTATCTGGTGATCAAGAGGCGCGATGCGTGATGCCCCTCCGGCGGATCTTCACGGAAGTCCGGTGCGGTACCGCACCCCATAAGGGGCGCGGGGAACTGCGCGACCGGCCACGGACGGCCCGCAGCCGACCGACCGCGCATCCGGCGGAGCACCGGGTGCACGGTCCGCCGGACCGGCCGTGACCGGCCGCAGGCTGCGCGACCTCGGCCTGCACGTCGTCCCGTTCCTCCGGCCGCTGGAGTATCCCGGCCGCCCGGCGCCGGAGCCCTGTCTGCTGCTCGGCGACGAGCTGCTGCCGCTGCGGGCGGGGGCCGGACCCCTGGGCACCTGGCCCGTCGTGGACGGCGCGGATCCGCTCGACGCCGTGCTCGGCGCCCTCGGCGCGGCCCCCGCCGGCCGGCGCCTGCCCGTGGTGGCCGTGGGCTCCAACGCCTCTCCCGCCCAGATCCGGCACAAGCTCGTCGGGGCGGGGCTGCCGGCCGTGGTGCCCATGGTCCCGGTGACGGTCCGCGGCGTGGGCGTCGGCTGCTCGGCGCACATCGGCCGCGCCGGGTACGTGGCCGCGGCCCCGTACGCGGACCCGGACGCCGAGGGGCCGCTGGTGGTCGGCTGGCTGGACCCGGCGCAGCTGGCCGTCGTGGACGCCTCCGAGGTGCACTACCGCAGGGTGCCGCTGCCCGGGGCGGCGTACCCGATGACGCTGCCGTCCGGCGCGCGGCTGGGCGGCGCCCAGGTGTACGTCTCGCGCCACGGCGTCCTGTTGGACCCGGCGACCGGCCGTCCCCGGCCCGGCGGGGGCGATCAGGCCGCCCTGCTGCGGGCGCTGCTGGCCGCCTCGCCGCGGCTGCGCGCGCTGCTCGGACCGGATCCGGTGACCTGGACCGAGCGGGCGCGCGGCGACGACGCGGTGCGGGAGCGGGGAGCCCGGATCTTCGCGGAGGAGGGCTGGGTCCGCGCGGAGGAGGGGCTTCCGGCGGCGCCGGTGTGAACGGCGCGACGGCGTCCCCGGGAGCACCGCGGCAGCGACCGCCACATTCCGCGATTCCGTCACCCTCTCGTTAACCTCTAACCCGAACGGGGGCACGTGCCCCGACCATCTCGCGAGGGGCGGAGAATGATCGAGGCAGTCGGTCTGACGAAGCGCTACGGCGCCAAGACGGCCGTGCACAACCTGACGTTCCAGGTGAGGCCGGGCGCGGTCACCGGCTTCCTGGGGCCCAACGGCTCCGGCAAGTCCACGACCATGCGCATGATCCTCGGCCTGGACGTGCCCACCTCGGGCCGGGTCACCATCGGCGGCCGCCCCTACCGGGAGCTGCCCAACGCCGCCCGGCAGGTCGGTGCCCTGATCGACGCCAAGGCGGTGCACGGCGGGCGCAGCGCCTACAACCACCTGCTCTCCCTCGCGCAGCTCGCCGGCATCCCGCGCACCCGGGTGGACGAGGTGCTGGGCGTCGTCGGCCTCCAGGACGTGGCCAAGCGGCGCTCCAAGGGCTTCTCGCTCGGCATGGGCCAGCGGCTGGGCATCGCCGCGGCGCTGCTCGGCGACCCGCAGGTGCTGCTCTTCGACGAGCCGGTCAACGGCCTGGACCCCGAGGGCATCCTGTGGGTCCGCAATCTGATGAAGCGGCTGGCCGCCGAGGGCCGCACGGTCTTCGTCTCCTCGCACCTGATGAGCGAGATGGCGCTGACCGCCGACCACCTCATCGTCATCGGCCGCGGACAGCTGCTGGCCGACATGAGCGTCCAGGACTTCATCGCCGCGAACTCCGCCGGCTTCGCCCGGGTCCGTACGCCGGACGGCGAGCCGGAGGGGCGCGAGAAGCTCACCTCGGCGCTGGTCGAGGCGGGCGGCCAGGTGCTGCCCGAGCCGGACGGCGCGCTGCGCGTCACCGGTCTCGCCCTGCCGCGCATCAGCGACCTCGCGCACGCCTCGGACATCCGGCTGTGGGAGCTCTCGCCGCACCAGGCATCCCTGGAGGAGGCGTACATGCGCATGACGCAGGCCGCCGTCGACTACCGCTCGACCCAGGACATGCGCGCCGGCTTCCAGCAGCCGGCGCCGGGGTACGGGATGCCGGGCGCGCCCGCGCCGCAGGGCTGGGGCGGGCCGGGCGGCTACCCGGTGCTGCCGGGCGAGCAGCCGAACCCGTACGCGCAGCAGCAGCCGCCCGTCCCTCCGCAGCAGCCCGCGCCGTACCAGGCGCCGGTCGCCGCCCCGCCGGCCCCGGCCGTCCCGGCCGCTCCCCCGGCCCCCGCCGCCGCGCCCGAGGGCGCGGCCGCCCCCGCCCCCGCCGACCTGACCAAGCGTGACAGCGAGGACGCCCGATGACCGCCCCGATGACACCCCCGCCCGCCGCGCCCGCGCCGCAGGGCCAGGCCCCCGCGCAGCCGTACTGGCCGGGCCAGGCCCCGGCCGGCGGCTATGTGTCGCCGATCCCCGTGCGCCAGGCCACCCTGGGCGATGCGATCACCGCCGAGTGGACCAAGATCAAGTCGCTGCGGTCCACGATGTGGACGCTGGGCACCATGCTCACCGTCGTCATCGGCATCGGCACGCTGATTGCGGTGGTCACCTACAACGTGACCGACGACAACGACGTCAACGGGGACATCCTGGGCATGGGTTTCGTGGGCGTGCTGCTCGGCATGATCCCGCTGCTCACCCTGGGCGTGCTCACCATCTCCTCCGAGTACGGCACCGGTCTGATCCGCACCACGCTCACCGCCTGCCCCAGCCGGGGCCGGGTGCTGGGCGCCAAGGCGATCGTGTTCTTCGGGCTGACCTTCGTGCTGACGCTGGTGGCGACCACGCTGGTGGCCATGCTCGACGCCGGTCTGATGGGCGACCGGACGACGGACGGGATCAGCGGCTCCGAGTGGATCAAGGCCACTCTCGGCGTCAGCCTCTACGTGGCGACGCTGGGCCTGCTGTCGCTGGCCGTGGGCGCGCTGCTGCGGCACTCCGCGGGCGCGATCACCGGCATGCTGGGCCTGGTGCTGCTGCCGCCGCTGCTGTCGCTGTTCATGATGTCCGAGGCCGTCCGGCCGGTCGGCAAGGCGCTGATCACCTACTCGATCCCCAGCCAGCTCGCCGTCTTCTACGGCGCCGAGCTCGGTGACGACGGCCCCACCGGCTGGACGCCGCTGTGGATCGTCATCGGCGTCACCGCGGTCGCCCTGGGCGGCGCGTACGCCTCGATGACCAAGCGCGACGCATAGCGCCCCCCGTCAGTAACGCGGGGCATTACGGGACCGCTGGAGCCTCGCGCTCCGGCGGTCCCTCGCGTTCCAGCAGGACTTGTGCCAGTGCCGCCGGTCCTCGACGCCCGCGCCGTACTGCGGCCACACCACCAGGTGCGGCACCCCGGGCGGGATCTCCTGGTCGCAGCCCGGGCAGCGGTAGTGCTTGGCGGCGGCACCCCCGCCGATCATGCGGACCGACCACTCCTCGCCCTGCCAGCTCTCCGTCTGCTCCAGGCCGTAGCGCACCGCGCCGGTCTCGTACGGGGACGGTGCTGCGGCTCGGCTGAAGGCACCGCCTCGCGGGCGGTTTCGGCGCGGGGACACGGGTCACCTCGGAGGTCGGGGCGGGCTACGGGCCGTGACCAGGGTACGCGTCACCGTCACGGCCCCGGCCGGGTCGTACCGGCCCCCTACCCACCCGCCACCTCCGATCATCATGAAAACTTCCTGAACGCCCGTACCTTCCGGCCGCGGTCAAACGTTAATTCGCCGAAGGCTCCGTCGACGGAGACGTGACGGATCCGCGCAAGAGCATCGGCAAGACCGCCAGGAGGCAGACACACGATGCGCGTTGGAGCGTTCGTCCTGGCCGCGCAGTTCCCGGGCCAGGGCCATGGCGAGGCCCTCCACCGGGCGGTGCGGACCGCGGAGGTCGCCGAGGAGGCCGGGCTGGACGCGGTCTGGGTGGCCGAGCACCACTTCGTCCCCTACGGCGTCTGCCCGTCCGCGGTCACGCTGGCCGCGCTGCTGCTGGGCCGCACCCGGCGGATCCGGGTGGGCACCGCCGTGAGCGTGCTGCCCACCGCGCACCCCGTGGCCCTCGGGGAACAGACGGCACTGCTGCACCTGCTCTCCGGAGGAAGGTTCACCCTCGGGGTGGGCCGCGGCGGCCCCTGGGTGGACCTGGAAGTGTTCAACGCGGGCCTCGCCGCTTACGAAGAAGCGTTTCCGGAATCCCTCGAACTGCTGATGCGCTGGCTGCGCGAGCCCCGGGTGGCCTCGGCCGGCGAGCGGTTCGCCTTCCGCGAGGTCCCCGTCGTCCCCCGCGCCGACGACCTCTTCGGCCACCCCGGACCGCCGGTCATGGTCGCCTGCACCTCGCCCGCGAGCGTCCGGCTGGCCGCCCGGCACCGCCTCCCGATGCTGCTGGGCATGCACAGCACCGACGAGGAGAAGGCCCGGATGGTGGCCCTGTGGCGCAGGTGCGCCCTGGAGGCGGGCGCCTCCCCCGAGGAGGCCGCGGACCCCGGGCATGTGGCGGCCGGCATCGTCCAGATCGGGGACCGGCAGCCGGAGGCCGCGGAGACCCTGCTGAAGGCCATGCCCGGCTGGCTGCGCCAGGGGCTGGGGGCGCACGTCACCGTCGACGGACGGGAGCGCCGGATGCGGGACCCGCAGGAGTACACCGAGTTGCTCTGCCGCATCCACCCGGTCGGCCCGCCGCAGCTGTGCGCCGACCGCCTCGCGGCCACCGCCGAGCACACCGGCATCAGCCGCTTCGCATTGCTGGCGGAGGGCTCGGGCGACCTCGCCGCCACCGAGGAGAATCTGCGCCGCCTCGGCACCGACGTGCTCCCGCTGCTCTCCTGACCCCTTTCCTGATCCCTCTCCCGACCCCGCCGTTCCCCGGACTCACAGGCTCCGGGGAGCTGCCGCTCCCGTACGGTCGCGACCCCCGCATGCGGGGCGGCAGCAACGCCGAACGATCAGCAGTCGCGCAGCTCCGGGGACTGGTTGAGCACCTGGCTGCGCACCGAGGTGAAGCGCTCCAGCCGGGCGTCCACCGAGGCGTCGAGCGGGAAGACCGCCACCCGGTGGCAGTTCTGGAAGGCCAGGCGGACCCCGAAGTGCCGCTGCAGCGCCCCCCGGATCGCATCGCTCGCCAGGACCCGGAGGAGCTGGCCCCGGTCGAGTTCGGAAGGCGGCGGGGTGAGGTTGTCGGCGAACTCACCACCGTCTTCCCTGAGCCGGGCCACGAGCGAGCTGATCAGCTCCCATGCGTAGGGCAGGGAGGTCCGGACGCAGTCGACGAAGGCCGCTTCGTCGACCTCGCCTCGCTCGGCCTGTTCAAGGAGGGCCGGTGAGACGTCGAGCGACATGGGTGTCTCCTCTCGCGACCCCGCGGGGCGGGGTCTTCGGGATGGGCGAGCGGACGACGACGCCCTGTGCCCGTACGACGACCGCCCGCTTCAACGGTAATCCGGCCACTGCTGCCCCACCAGGAGAACGTACCGACAACTGGCCAACGGCGAAGGGGACGGCCCGGGGCGAATCGCGTCCGGTGCCGCGAGTCGAGTAGCGTGGCCCACCATGCGTCTCGTCATCGCCCGTTGCTCCGTGGACTACGCGGGCCGGCTCACCGCCCACCTGCCCTCCGCCCCCCGTCTGATCCTGGTCAAGGCCGACGGCAGCGTCTCGATCCACGCGGACGACCGGGCCTACAAGCCCCTCAACTGGATGTCGCCGCCGTGCACCCTCAAAGAGGCCGAGGACGTCTGGACGGTGATCAACAAGGCGGGCGAGAAGCTCATCATCACCATGGAGGAGGTCCTCCACGACTCCTCGCACGAACTCGGCGTGGACCCGGGGCTCATCAAGGACGGCGTGGAAGCACACCTCCAGGAGCTCCTCGCGGACCGCATCGAGACCCTCGGCGAGGGCTACACCCTCATCCGCCGCGAATACCCCACGGCCATCGGCCCGGTGGACATCCTCTGCCGTGACGCGGACGGGCGGACGGTGGCCGTCGAGCTCAAGCGCCGCGGCGAGATCGACGGCGTCGAGCAGCTCACGCGCTACCTGGAGCTGCTCAACCGCGACCCGCATCTCGCGCCCGTGCGCGGCATCTTCGCGGCCCAGGAGATCAAGCCGCAGGCGCGGGTGCTGGCGACGGATCGCGGGATCGGCTGCGTCGTCCTGGACTACGACGCGCTCCGCGGCATCGAGGACGACAAGCTCCGCCTGTTCTGAGGCTGTTGGCCCCGGTCCCGCCCCAACCCTCTTCCGCGGGGGCTGCCGCCCCTGCGCGACCCCGCGGGCGCGGGGCCGGGGTCCCCGAAGCGCCCTCCGGGCGCTGTCCTCAAACGCCGGACAGGCTGGGTGTATGCCCCGGACCCGCCCTTTCACCGTTTCTTCCGGGGAGACCCCGGACCCCGTCCGCCCTTCGGGCGGAGTCCTCAAGCGCCGGACGGGCTGAATATCAGCCCGTCCGGCGCTTGAGGACGAGCGGCGGAGCCGCGACAAACGGGGGCCAGGGGCGAAGCCCCGGAAGCAGGGGCGCAGGGGGCGCAGCCCCCGCCGGGGCGCAGGGGCGGAGCCCCGCCCACCGCGGCGGAGCCGCGGTGCCGGGCCCCGGGGCGGAGCCCCGGAAGAAACGGTGAAAGGGCGGGACCGGGGCAACTACCTCCCCGCCCCCGAACCCACCGCACTCGCCGACCCACTCCCGCCCCCGGGCGAGTGCGACGACGGCGGAGCCGGCGTCTCGTGCCCGTCCCCCGTCGGCTTCGGGTCGGTGGTCGGCTTGGGATCCCCAGTCGGCGGCTTCGGGTCGTCCGAAGGCTTCGGCTTCCCCGTCGGCTCCGGGTCACCCGTCGGCTTCGGCGACGTCGAATCCCCGTCCCCCGGCGTCCGCGTCTGCGACGGCGTCCCGGACGGCGTCCCGCTCCCCGAGGGCGACGGCGTCCCCGTACCGGACGGCGTCCCGCTCGGCTCCGGCGTTTCCCCGGGCGTTCCGGACCGCTCCGGCCGGGCCGACGACCGCCCGCCGGACACCGGCGCGGGCCCGTCGTGCCCGACCTGCGGCCGGTCGGCGCCCACCCCGCCGTCGCCGTCCTGCTGCGACGCGGACGGCCCGGGCTTGACGTCCTTCGAATCCCCGCCGCCCTGGCTCCCGTTGCCGGACGTGGCACCGAGCGTGACGACGGTGCCGAGGACGGCCGCGAGCACCACACCCGCCCCCGCCGCCACCAGGTTCCGCCGCGCACCACCGGACGTCAGCTTCTGCGCCCAGGACTGCACCCCGGCCATCCGCCCGGCGCCGGATCCGCCCACCGCCGCCGCGGGGACCTTGCGGAAGGCCGCCGTGGTCACGCTGTCCGGGTCGACGGCAGGAGCCCCGAACGCAGCCTGGGCCGCCGCCACGGGCCGCCCGACGGACGGCGGCGTCGCCGACTGCTCGCTGCGCGCGGCCGGCACCTCCTCGCCCCCGGGCGTCTGCGGCATCCGCGCGGTACGGGGGGACGGCATCACCGGCCGGGCCGCCGACGGCCCCGAAGGACCCGAAGGACCCTGCGAAGGAACGGGCCCCGGCGCGGCCACCGGCGGCGCCACCGGCCGCGACCGGTCCGCGACCAGCGCCAGCGCCCGCCGGCTCGCGACCGCGCCCCGCTTGTCCGCCAGGACCCCCCGCAGCCCGGTGGACGCCTCCAGCTCGGCACGGGCCCGGTCGAGGTTGCCGGTGCACAGCGCCAGCACGCCCAACTCATGGTGGAAATACGCTTCTTCGCCGACCTCCCCGGCCAGCCGCGCCGCCTCCTGCCCGTGCCGCAGCCCCCGCTCCCAGGCGCTCCAGTGCAGGGCGCCGGCGAAGGCCGGTGCGGCGGTGCGGGCGAGCAGCACCGCCGCGGCCGGCTGTCCGGGCGCGCCGCCGGACACCAGGGCCGCCAGCGCCGCGAGGACCGTGTCCGCCTCGGCGGCGACGCGCTCGGGGGTGACGGACGGATGCCCGGCCCACCAGGAGTAGTGCTGGGCGACGGAGAGCACACGGCCGGCCGCGTCCCCGTCGTCGTACCCCGCGCCGGAGAGCTGTCCGGCGACCCCGGCCGCCAGCCGGTAGTGCGCGCCCACCGCGGTGATCAGCCCGGCGGCGAGCAACTCGCCCACGGCGGCGTCCGCGTGGGTGTCCCCGACGAGGGCCGGCAGCTGCGCCTGGTGGGGCACCTCGCCGCCGAGCGCGAGCGCGAGGCGCAGGGTGGCGCGGGCGGCCGGGCCGAGCCGGGCGGCGAGCGGCACGGCCGGGTCGACGCCCCGGGGCAGCCCGGCGAGCCCGACGGCCGGCTCCTCCGCGGGAGCGCCGTCCTCCGGGATGCTGAACGGCCGCTCGTCCGTGGCGGCGCCCGCCTCGGCGACGTCCGCCTCCCGCAGCCGCAGCACAGCACCGGCCTGGACGAACCGCAGCGGCAGCCCGTCGGACTCCACCCACGCGTCGGCGGCCCAGTCGGCCTCCTCGTCGGTCAACGGCCGTCCGACGGCCGCCTCCAGCAGCTCCAGGCAGTCGGTGCGGTCGAGCCCGCCGAGGACGACCTCCTCCACGTGGGATTCCGCGGAGGGCGCGGCGACGCCCGGCGTCGCGGCGAGGAGGAAGGCGCACTCGGGGGTGGCGTCCAGCAGTTCGTCGAGCGCGGCACCGCCGAACTCCAGGTCGTCGAGGACGACGACGGCGCCGATCTCCCGTACGACGGCGAGCAGTCCGGCCCGGTCGGGCCGGTGCAGCGGCGCGTGGTGAACGGCGGCGAAGAGCTCCTGCAGGAGGTCCGCGGCGGTGCGGTGGCGGCCGTTCAGCCGGACGACCCCGTCGGGGGCCAGGTCCGCGCAGTCGGCGGCCACGGCGTCGAGCAGTGCGGTGCGCCCGATGCCCGCGGGTCCGGTGAGGCGTACGGAGCGTCCGCGCGACAGCAGTTGGCCGAGTCTCCCGCGCACCTCGCCGCGGCCCACGAGGGGCAGGGCGGGGCCGGAGTCCCCGGCGGGCTCCGGCGGCATGGCGGCGCGGTCCCGCTCGGCGCGGTCGGCGGCGGCGCGGCGCTCCGCGGGGGCGGGCAGCCGGCCGGGCGGGCAGGGCTCTATCTCGCTGCCGTCCACGGGGTTGACGGTCAGCAGGTAGTCACCGGCGACGAGCTGGACGACCCGGGCGGGTACGGGCCCGCGCGCGGCGTCCTCGCCGGAAACGGACGCGGAATCGGGGGCGTCCGCATCCGTGCGCGGTGCCTCGGGTTCCCGGTTCGTCGGGTCCATGGTCCAAGCCCCCAGTCGCGTGGCGTGCCGTCGTGATCTCCCGGCCTTGTCCGGGCGCTGCGACCTCGGGTCCGGCGCTCCGTCACGGGCTCCACGGGCTCATGGAGGGACGGGAAACCGAACAGACCTTGGGACAGTATCTCCGACGGGAAGGGCGGCACGGCGCCCCGGGCGTCACAGTCTCGTGAGGATTGCGGACCCCGGGCTCATGAGGTGTGCCGATCCCGTCTCGACGCGGGCCCGGCGCTCGCCCCGACGCGGCGTCAGCGCGCGCGGTCGCCCGCCGCGAGCGGGGCCGGGGGCCCCGGCTGCGCGCCGTCCTCGAAGGCGAGGATGCGGTGCAGCCGGGTGGCCACCAGGACCCGCTGCATCCGGTCCGGCACCCCGCGCAGCACCAGCCGCCGGCCGGTGCGCCCGGCCCGGCGGTGGGCCCCCATGATGACCCCGAGCCCGGTGGCGTCCCAGGAGTCGAGCTCGGTCAGGTCGAGGACGAGGTCGCCCCGGCCGGCGTCGAGGGCGGAGTGCAGGACCGTTCGGGCGTCCGCCGCGTTGCGGACGTCGAGGCGGCCCCCGACGACCAGTTCGGCGTGGTCGCCCCTGATGTGCATATGCGCTCCCCTGGGTGCTGCAGTGCGGTGGGATGTGGCGGTGCCTCTAAGGAACTGACTGCCTCTCGCACAACAAAGTTGCCGCCCGTAAGCAAACCATTACCCAATTCACACGGTGGAGTGAACAGGTTTTGGTGCTCACCGGTCAGTACTGGTAAAAGCCCTGACCGCTCTTCCGGCCCAGGTCCCCCGCGTCGACCATGCGGCGCATGATCTCCGGCGGTGCGAACTTCTCGTCCTGGGTCTCGGTGTAGATGTTGCCCATCGCGTGCAGCAGGATGTCCACGCCGGTGAGGTCCGTGGTGGCCAACGGGCCCATGGCGTGGCCGAATCCGAGCCGGCAGGCGACGTCGATGTCCTCGGCCGACGCGACCCCGGACTCGTAGAGCTTGACCGCCTCGCCCACCAGCGCCGTGATCAGACGCGTCGTCACGAAGCCCGCCACGTCCCGGTTGACCACGATGCAGGTCTTGCCGACGCCCTCGGCGAACTCCCGCGCGGCGGCGAGGGTTTCGTCGCTCGTCTTGTGCCCGCGCACCAGCTCGCACAGCTGCATCAGCGGGACCGGGGAGAAGAAGTGGACGCCGACGACCCGCTCCGGCCGGGTCGTGGCCGCCGCGATCTTGGTGATCGGGATGGCGGAGGTGTTGGAGGCGAGCACCGTCCCCTCCCCCACCAGCCCGTCCAGCGTCCGGAAGATGTCCCGCTTGACCTCGACGTCCTCGAAGACCGCCTCGACGACGACGTCCGCGTCGGCCGCCGCGTCCAGGTCCGTGGTGGCCGTGATCCGCGCGAACGCGGCATCCGCCGCCGCGGAATCCAGCCTGCCCTTCGAGACGAACTTGTCGTAGGACGCCCGGATCCCGTCGGTCCCCCGCTTGAGCGCCTCGTCCGTCACGTCCCGCAGCACGACGTCCCAGCCCGCTTGGGCGGACACCTGAGCAATGCCGGAACCCATCAGCCCGGCCCCGACGACGGCGAGTTTCTTGGCCACTGGTGTCCCCTTCTCCCTGTTCACTTACGGCTGTTCACACACGGCTCTGCGGCGGACCTTAGCGCCCGCCCGCGCGCTGGAGGAGGGTTAGAGATACGCGTCACGTCCCAAATGACGGACATCACACTGGACAGTGCTACCGAGAGGAACGCACGTCGTCTTCACGCCACTTCCGCACCGCCCGTCACGGACGGGCCGGGCCCGCCGACGGGGACTACGCTCGGACCCATGGTCAACCTGACGCGCATCTACACCCGCACCGGAGACAAGGGCACCACCGCCCTCGGCGACATGAGCCGGACCGCCAAGACCGATCCGCGCATCGCGGCGTACGCGGACGCGAACGAGGCCAACGCGGCGATCGGGGTCGCGCTGGCCCTCGGGCAGCTGCCGGAGGAAATCGTTCCGGTGCTCGTACGGGTGCAGAACGATCTGTTCGACGTGGGGGCCGACCTGGCGACGCCGGTCGTCGAGGCCCCCAAGTACCCGCCGCTGCGGGTGGAGCAGTCCTACATCGACCGGCTGGAGGCGGACTGCGACCGCTTCCTGGCCGGTCTGGAGAAGCTGCGCAGCTTCATCCTGCCGGGCGGTACGCCCGGGGCGGCGCTGCTGCACCAGGCGTGCACGGTCGTCCGACGGGCGGAGCGGTCCACCTGGAAGGCGATGGAGGTGCACGGCGAGACGATGAACCCGCTCGCCGCGACGTATCTGAACCGGCTGTCGGACCTGCTGTTCATCCTGGCGAGGACGGCGAACAAGGAGATCGGCGACGTCCTCTGGGTCCCGGGCGGGGACCGCTGACGGGCTGCCCCGGGGGCCGCGCCCCGCAAGGGGCGCGGGGCTGTTTCCGATGTGCGGCTCCGCCGCGTGGGCGCGACCGGCCACGACGGCCCGCAGCCGACTGACCGTGCATCCGGCAGGGCTAGCGCAGCGCCCCCCGCTTCGGCCAGAGCGTATAGCTCAGCGCAATGACGACATTGATGCCGATCACCATCAGCATCGAGCTCTGCCAGCCCCGCAGGGAACTCGTGTCCCCGGAGCCCCCGACGTACCAGATGGCGGCCTGGAGCAGGGCGAGCGCCACCGACGCCGCCAGGATCCACCTGCCCGCCGACCGCCACTCGTGGACGGCCCGGGCCCTGCCGTACTTCGGCGGCTTGACCGGCGGCGGGCCGCCCGCGAAGCGGTGGGCCACCCGCTGGTCGACCCACTTGATCGTGGAGTGGCCCAGGCCCACGGAGAAGCCGATGTAGACCGCCGCGATGCCGTGCTTGGTGCTCGCCTCGGCCCCGTTGCGCAGGTCGATCGCGGTGGCGATCAGCAGGACGACCTCCAGCAGCGGTTCCAGCAGCAGCACCGCGGCCCCCGCGCGCGGCATCTTCGCCACGTAGCGCAGGGCCAGTCCGGCGGCCAGCAGGATCCAGAAGCCGACCTCGCAGGCGACGACCAGCGTGACGATCACGGACCTCTCCTTCCCTCCCCTCCAGGCTCTCCGCGCCCGGCGGCCGTTTCGTCGTCGCGGACGGCGATTCCCGACTGCATCCTTCGATGTACGCGGCCGCCGCCCGGCGCCCGGCCGGTGGACGCCCGCACCCCGTCCCACGTGCTGTGATGGACCCATGCCCCGCCTGCTCCCCCACCGCGACGACCTGCTGATCGCGGCCGCCGGACTGACCGGCGGCCTCGCGCTCTACGCGCTGGGGCTGGCCAGCCGGCCGGTCGCGGCCGGTCTGCCGCAGCGCCTGGCGCTGCTGTCGCTGGCGGTGATGGCCGGGGCCGAGCTGCTGCGCCGCCGGAAGCCCCTCGCCGGGCTCGCCGTCGGGGTGCCCGCGCTGACGCTGGACCTGTGCTCGGGCAATCTGGTCACCACCACGGTGATGTTCACCGACCTGGTGTACGCGGCCGTGCTGTACGGGCCCCCGGCCGCGTACCGCCTCCTCCCCCGCGCCTGCGAAGTGCTCAGCGTGGCCGGGACGCTGCTGTTCGTCGCGATCGTCCGGAAGCCGGAGGCGGTGCTCCTCGGCCTCGCCCTGGCCGTGGTCACCATCGCCCCCGCCTGGACCGGCGTCGGCGTCCGCCGTCACCGCGACGCCGCCGAGGCCGCCCGGCTGGCGGCCGAACGGACCGTCCTGCTGGCCGAGATGGACCGGCGCCAGGCCGTCGGCGCCGAGCGCGCCCGGATGGCGCGCGAGCTGCACGACCTGGTCGCCGGGCATCTGTCGGCCATCGCGATCCACTCCACGGCCGCCCTGTCGATCAACGAGGAGCGGGCGTCCCGCGAGGCGCTCGGCGTGATCCGGGAGAACAGCGTCCAGGGCCTCGCGGAGATGCGCCGCCTGATCGGCCTGCTCCGCAGGGCGGGCGACGCGGACGAACCGGCGCCGACGCCCACTCTCGACGGCCTGGACGCCCTGCTCGACCAGGCCCGCACCACCGCCCACGGCTCCGGCCTCAGCTTCGCGCTCCACGACGGGCGCGGCCCCCGCACGCTGCCCGCCCCCGTCGAACTGGCCGCCTACCGCGTCGTCCAGGAGTCGCTGACCAACGCGGCCAAACACGCCGCGCCCGGCGCGGTGACCGTGGAACTGACCTGCGACGACAGGGCGTTGACGGTACGCGTCACCAGCCCCCTCGGGGACGGCGACCGCTCGCCCCGGGCCCCCGGCTCCCACGCGGGACTGATCGGGATGCGGGAGCGCGTCGCCCTGCTCGGCGGGGAGTTCGCGGCGGGCCCCGAGGGCGGGCAATGGCACGTACGGGCGGTGCTGCCCGTGGACGAGGAGGGCAAGTGACCACCACCGTACGGATCGTCGTCGCCGAGGACCAGGCAGCTGTGCGCTCCGGCCTCGTGCTGATCCTCCGCTCGGCACCCGGCTTCGAGGTCGTCGGCGAGGCGGCGGACGGTGAGGAGGCCGTACGGCTGACCCGCGAACTCCGGCCGGATCTGGTCCTGATGGACGTGCAGATGCCGCGCCTGGACGGCATCTCGGCCACCCGGCAGATCACCGGCGAGCGGCTGGCCGACGTCCTGGTGCTGACCACCTTCGACCTGGACGAGTATGTCTTCGGCGCGCTGCGCGCCGGCGCGGCGGGTTTCCTCCTCAAGGACAGCGAGGCCGCCGACCTGGTCGCGGCGGTACGGACGGTGGCGCGCGGCGAGGGGCTGATCTCGCCGGCCGTGACGCGGCGCCTGATCTCGGAGTTCGCCCGGCGCTCCCCCGCGCCCGCGCCGGACACCGCGGCCCTGGGGACGCTCACCCGCCGTGAGCGCGAGGTGCTGGTGTGCCTGGGCGAGGGGCTGTCCAACGCGGAGATCGCGGTGCGGCTCGGCATGGCCGAGGCGACGGCGAAGACCCATGTCAGCAGGTTGCTGGGGAAGTTGGAGCTGCGGAGCCGGGTGCAGGCGGCGGTGCTGGCCCAGGAATGGGGTCTGGTCCAGACCTCTTGACCATTGGTACGGACCTTCTTACGCTCCCCTCACAGCTGTGGTGAGCGACACGCGGAACACACCCCCCAACCCCCCAACCTCCCACCAGCACCCCTCACTTCGCATGCCCACCTCGGCTGCACCCAGGTCACGGATACCCCCCACACCCCACCCCTCCTGACCTCACCCCTCACCCGAGGAGCACCCTTGAACAGACACACCTCCCGGTTACTGCGTTTCTCGCCAACCAGGATCACCGCGGCGCTCGGCGCACTGCTGCTCCCGGTCGCGGCGCTCGTCGGCCTCGCCGCACCGGCCAGCTCGGCCAACTCGGCCTCCGCAGATGGCCCTTCGGCCACGGCGACCTTCGCCAAGACCTCCGAATGGGGCGGCGGCTACCAGGGCGAGTGGACCGTCAAGAACACCGGCACCACGACGATCGACGCCTGGACCGTCGAATGGGACTTCCCCTCCACCACCACGGTCGGCGCCTACTGGGATGCCCTGATCACCAGTTCGGGCTCGCACTACACCGCCAAGAACCGTGAGTACAACGGCTCCGTTCCCCCCGGCGCCAGCGTCACCTTCGGCTTCGTCGCCGCGGGCGACGGCGCACCGGCGGGCTGCAAGCTCAACGGCGGTGCCTGCGACGGCTCTTCGACCGACACGCCGCCCAGCGCGCCCGGGCAGCCCGTCTCGACCGGGGTGACCGCCTCCAGCATCTCGCTGAAGTGGCCGGCCGCCACGGACGCCAAGGGCATCAAGAACTACGACGTCTACCGCGGCAAGGACAAGGTCGCGACAGTGGCCAAGCTCGCGTACACGGACACCGGCCTCACCGCGGACACCGAGTACACGTACACCGTCGTCGCCCGCAACGTGAACGACAAAACGGGACCGGCGAGCCCCGCGGCCACCTTCCGCACCACGAAGGGCGGTTCGGACAAGCCGCCGTCCGCGCCCGGCACCCCGCAGGCCACCGCCGTCACCGACACATCGGTCGCGCTCAAGTGGACCGCGGCGACCTCGGACAAGGGCATCAAGGAGTACGACGTCTACCGCGGCACGGTGAAGGCGGCGACCGTCGCCAAGCTCGCGTACACCGACACCGGGCTGACCGCCGGCACCGACTACACGTACACCGTCGTCGCCCGGGACACCGCGGGCCAGACCGGCCCCGCCAGCGCCCCGTTGACCATCCGCACCACCGGCGGGGGCGGCGACCCGCAGCCCGGCGCGGCCGCCGCCAAGGTCGGCTACTTCGTGCAGTGGGGCATCTACGGGCGCGGCTACACGGTGAAGTCCCTGGACACGACGGGCGCCGCAGCCAAGCTCACGCACATCAACTACGCCTTCTCCAACATCGACCCGAACAACCTCACCTGTCTCAATGGCGTCACCAAGGCCACCGGGTCCAACCCCCAGGACCCCAGCCAGGGCGACGGGGCGGGCGACTCCTGGGCCGACTACGAGAAGGGCTTCGCGGCCGGCGAGTCCGTGAACGGCACCGCCGACACCTGGGACCAGCCCCTGGCCGGCAACTTCAACCAGGTCAAGCAGCTCAAGGCCAAGTACCCCAAGCTCAAGGTCCTGATGTCGATCGGCGGTTGGACCTACAGCAAGTACTTCTCCGACGTCGCGAAGACGGACGCCTCACGACAGAAGTTCGTGAAGTCCTGTATCGACATGTACATCAAGGGGAACCTGCCGGTCACCAACGGTCGCGGTGGCGCCGGAGTCGCCGCCGGGATCTTCGACGGCTTCGACATCGACTGGGAGTGGCCGGGCTCGGACGGCCACGCCGGCAACCATGTCTCCAAGGACGACAAGGCCAACAACCTGCTGCTGTTCGCCGAGTTCCGCCGCCAGCTGGACGCGCTGAGCGGCTCCGGCGGCCAGAAGTACCTCCTGACCGCCTTCACCCCGGCCGACCCGGCCAAGATAGACGCGGGCTGGGACATCACGACCAAGGACGGTACGCCGAGCGTCTTCGACTACATGGACTACGCGAACGTCCAGGGCTACGACTTCCACGGCTCCGGCAGCGACAACAGCTGGGAACCGAAGCTCACCGGTCACCAGGGGAACCTCTACCCCGACCCCAAGGACCCCTACTCGACCAAGTTCAGCGTCGAGAAGACCGTCCAGACGTATCTCGACGCGGGCGTCGCCCCGCGGCAGATCGTCCTCGGCCTGGCGTTCTACGGCCGCGGCTGGCAGCAGGTCACGGACGGCGGCGCCAACGGCGTCTGGCAGAAGGCGAACGGGGCGGCCCCCGGCCAGTTCCCGGAGGAATCCGGCACCCGCGGCTACGACAACCTGCTGGCGTCCGTCTCCGGCCTGAAGATCTACCACGACGAGGCGACGGTGGCGACGTACGGCTTCACCGGTGACAACGGCCAGTGGTGGACCTTCGACGACGCCTGGTCGATCGGGAAGAAGACGGCCTGGCTGAAGTCCAAGAAGCTGGGCGGCGCGATGATCTGGGAGATGTCCGGCGACAGCGGCACGCTGATGACGGCCCTGGACAACGGGCTCCGCTGACGCGGCAGTTCGCCGGTATCACTCCCCGCCCCGCCCTCTCCCCTTCTCCGCAGGGGCCGTGCCCCTGCGCCACCCCGCCCGCGCTCCGCGCGGGGAGGGCGGGGCTTCGCCCCAGCACCCCACCGGGGGCTCCGCCCCCTGGACCCCCGAAGCGCCGGACGGGCTATCCAGCCCGTCCGGCGCTTGAGGACGAGCGGCGAAGCCGCGACAACGGGGTCCAGGGGAGCAGCCCCGGTCAGGGCCCGACGGGCGCAACCCGAGCGGGGTCCAGGGGGGCGCAGCCCCCGGTGGGGCGCAGGGGCGAAGCCCCGCCCACCCGCGCGCGGCAGCGCGCAGACGGGGTCCCGCAGGGGCGCAGCCCCTGCGAAAACGGATTAGGGCGGGGCGGGGAGCAAACCCCTACGCCACATTCACCCGCTGCCCCGGCGGCGCCGCCTCCAGCCACGCCAGGAACCCCGTCAGCGCATCCTCGCTCATCGCCAGTTCAAGCCGCGTCCCCCGGTGCGAACAGAGAAGAACCACCGCGTCCGACAGCAGCGCCAACTCCTCGTCCCCCAGCGGAGCCCGCCGCTCCAGCACCTCGATCGACGCCCGCTCCAGCAGCCGACGCGGCCGCACCGCGTACGAGAAGACCCGGAACCACTCGATCCGGTCACCGCTGTACCGGGAGACGCCGTACACCCACCCCTTGCCGGCCGGTTCACCGGTCCGTTCGGCGGGGACGTCCCACCGCAGGCTGCAGTCGAAGGTGCCCCCGGACCGCTGGATGAGCCGCCTGCGCAGCCCGAAGACGAAGAGCCCCAACAGGACCAGCAGCACGACGATGCCGCTCACGAGCAGAGCGAGGACCATCACGACCGACCTCCTCGCATCATCTAGAGCAACCGCACCTGTATTGCCTCAGCCGCGGACCGCCCTGGTTTGTTCCAGGCGGTCCGCGGCTGAGGGACGTACTTCAGTGGGCCGCGGCCTAGTGAGGGCCCGCGGCCGCACGCATCCGGACTTCCGCGCGGCGCTCGGCGGCCGCGTCGGCCTCCGACTTCGCGCGCTCGAGCGCCCGCTCCGCACGGGTGACGTCGATCTCGTCCGCCAGCTCGGCGATCTCCGCGAGCAGCGACAGCTTGTCGTCCGCGAAGGAGATGAAGCCGCCGTGCACCGCGGCGACGACCGTCCCGCCGTCGGCGGTCCTGATGGTCACCGGGCCGGTCTCCAGCACACCGAGCAGCGGCTGGTGGCCGGGCATGACGCCGATGTCACCCGATGTGGTACGCGCGATGACCAGAGTGGCCTCGCCGGACCAGACGCTTCGGTCCGCCGCGACCAGCTCGACGTGCAGCTCAGCAGCCAACGTGGCTCCTCGGGTCTCCACCCGCCGGGTCCGGCGGGCGTTGGGTCAAAGAATAGGGGACGTGCGGTCCGGGGGCGGGAGTGCCCCGCCCCCGGACCACGAGCATCGGGATGCTCAGGAGACGCCCAGCTCCTTGGCGTTGTTCTTGAGGTCCTCAAGGCCACCGCACATGAAGAACGCCTGCTCCGGGAAGTGGTCGAACTCACCGTCGCAGATGGCGTTGAACGCGGCGATGGACTCGTCCAGCGGAACGTCCGAACCGTCGACACCGGTGAACTGCTTCGCCGCGTGGGTGTTCTGCGACAGGAAGCGCTCGACGCGACGGGCGCGGTGGACGACCAGCTTGTCCTCTTCGCCCAGCTCGTCGATACCGAGGATCGCGATGATGTCCTGGAGGTCCTTGTACTTCTGCAGGATGCCCTTGACGCGCATGGCGGCGTCGTAGTGGTCCTGCGCGATGTAACGCGGGTCCAGGATGCGGGACGTCGAGTCCAGCGGGTCGACCGCCGGGTAGATGCCCTTCTCCGAGATCGGACGCGACAGAACGGTCGTGGCGTCCAGGTGGGCGAAGGTGGTCGCCGGGGCCGGGTCGGTCAGGTCGTCCGCGGGGACGTAGATCGCCTGCATCGAGGTGATCGAGTGACCACGGGTCGAGGTGATGCGCTCCTGGAGGAGGCCCATCTCGTCGGCCAGGTTCGGCTGGTAGCCCACCGCGGAGGGCATGCGGCCGAGCAGGGTCGAGACCTCGGAACCGGCCTGGGTGAAGCGGAAGATGTTGTCGATGAAGAACAGCACGTCCTGCTTCTGGACGTCACGGAAGTACTCGGCCATGGTGAGGCCGGCCAGCGCGACGCGGAGACGCGTGCCCGGCGGCTCGTCCATCTGACCGAAGACCAGCGCGGTCTTGTCCAGAACGCCCGACTCTTCCATTTCCTGGATGAGGTCGTTGCCCTCACGGGTGCGCTCGCCGACACCGGCGAACACGGAAACACCATCGTGCAGCTTGGCCACACGCATGATCATTTCCTGGATCAGAACTGTCTTGCCGACACCGGCACCACCGAACAGACCGATCTTGCCGCCCTTGACGTACGGGGTCAGCAGGTCGACGACCTTCAGACCGGTCTCGAACATCTCGGTCTTCGACTCGAGCTGGTCGAACGCCGGGGCCTTGCGGTGGATGGACCAGCGCTCGGTGACCTCGGACTCGGCCTCGGGGTCGTTCAGGATCTTGCCCAGGGTGTTGAACACCCGGCCCTTGGTGACGTCACCGACGGGGACGGTGATGCCGTCGCCGGTGTCGGTCACCACGGCCTGGCGGACCAGGCCGTCGGTGGGCTCCATGGAGATGGCGCGGACCATGCCCTCGCCCAGGTGCTGCGCGACCTCGAGCGTCAGGGTCTTCTTCTTGCCGGCCTCGGCCGGGTCGGAGACCTCGACGGTCAGGGCGTTGTAGATCTCCGGCATCGCGTCGACGGGGAACTCCACGTCGACGACCGGGCCGATGACCCGGGCGACGCGGCCCGTCGCGGCGGCCGTCTCAACAGTGGTGGTCATTTATCGGTCACTCCCCGCGG
Source organism: Streptomyces luteireticuli (assembly GCF_041519305.1). Taxonomy (NCBI): domain Bacteria; kingdom Bacillati; phylum Actinomycetota; class Actinomycetes; order Kitasatosporales; family Streptomycetaceae; genus Streptomyces; species Streptomyces luteireticuli. Next base: position 5,678,528 of record NZ_CP167927.1, on the reverse strand, counting down.
TCGCGTCGGCCAGGGCGCTCGCGCCACCGACGATCTCGCTGATTTCCTGGGTGATGTCGGCCTGTCGGGCCGCATTGGCAAGCCGCGTGAGCGACTTGATGAGGTCTTCGGCGTTGTCGGTCGCCGACTTCATCGCCCGGCGGCGGGCCGCGTGCTCGGAAGCGGCGGCCTGCAGCAGGGCGTTGTAGACACGGGACTCGACGTACCGCGGCATCAGCGCGTCGAGCACCGCCTCGTCCGACGGCTCGAACTCGAACAGCGGAAGGATCTGGTCCTTCGCCGCCCCGTCCTCGTCCTCGGTCTTCTCGAGGGTCAGCGGCAGCAGCCGCTTGTCCACCGGGGTCTGCGTCATCATCGACACGAACTCCGTGAAGACGATGTGCAGCTCGTCCACGCCGCCCTCGGCCGTGTCCGCAAGGACGACCTCGATCAGCGGGTCCGCCACCTTCTTGGCGTCCGCGTAGGTCGGGCTGTCCGTGAAGCCCGTCCACGACGCGGCGACCGGGCGCTCCCGGAAGCCGAAGTAGCTGACGCCCTTGCGGCCGACGATGTAGTGGACGACCTCCTTGCCCTGGGCACGGAGCCGCTCGGTGAGCTGCTCCGCCGCCTTGATGGCGTTGGAGGAGTAACCGCCCGCCAGACCGCGGTCGCTCGTGACGAGCAGCACCGCGGCCCGCACCGGCTGCTCGACCTCGGTCGTCAGCGGGTGCTTGGTGTTGGAACCGGTGGCGACGGCGGTCACGGCCCGGGTGAGCTCACTGGCGTACGGAGTGGACGCGGCCACCTGGCGCTGTGCCTTGACGATGCGCGAGGCGGCGATCATCTCCATCGCCTTGGTGATCTTCTTGGTCGCGGAGACGGACTTGATCCGCCTCTTGTAGACCCGGATCTGGGCACCCATGCTCAGCCCTCGCCCAGCAGCTTGCCGTCCGCGGTCTGGAACTGCTGCTTGAAGGACGCGACGGCGTCACCGAGTGCCTGCAGCGTGTCGTCCGACATCTTGCCGCCCTCGACGATGCTGGTCATCAGACCCTTGTGGGCCTGGTGCAGGTAGTCGAGGAGCTCGCGCTCGAAGCGGCGGATGTCCTCCACCGGGACGTCGTCCATCTTGCCGGTGGTGCCGGCCCAGATGGAGACGACCTGGTCCTCGGTCGCGAACGGCGCGTACTGGGTCTGCTTCAGCAGCTCGACCATGCGCTTGCCGCGCTCCAGCGCCGCCTTGGAGGCCGCGTCCAGGTCGGAACCGAAGGCGGCGAACGCCTCCAGCTCGCGGTACTGGGCGAGGTCCACGCGGAGTCGGCCGGACACCTGGCGCATGGCCTTGTGCTGGGCGGAGCCACCGACACGGGAGACCGAGATACCGACGTTCAGGGCCGGGCGCTGACCGGCGTTGAACAGGTCGGACTCCAGGAAGCACTGGCCGTCGGTGATGGAGATGACGTTGGTCGGGATGAACGCCGAGACGTCGTTGGCCTTGGTCTCGACGATCGGCAGACCGGTCATCGAGCCGGCGCCCATGTCGTCGGAGAGCTTGGCGCAGCGCTCCAGCAGACGGGAGTGCAGGTAGAAGACGTCACCCGGGTAGGCCTCACGGCCCGGCGGGCGGCGCAGCAGCAGGGAGACGGCACGGTAGGCGTCGGCCTGCTTCGACAGGTCGTCGAAGACGATCAGGACGTGCTTGCCCTGGTACATCCAGTGCTGGCCGATGGCGGAACCGGTGTAGGGGGCCAGGTACTTGAAGCCCGCCGGGTCGGACGCCGGGGCCGCGACGATGGTCGTGTACTCCAGGGCGCCGGCCTCCTCCAGCGCGCCGCGCACGGACGCGATGGTGGAGCCCTTCTGGCCGATGGCGACGTAGATGCAGCGGACCTGCTTCTTCGGGTCGCCGGTGCGCCAGTTGGCACGCTGGTTGATGATCGTGTCGATCGCCAGGGCGGTCTTGCCGGTCTGGCGGTCACCGATGATCAGCTGACGCTGGCCACGGCCGACCGGGGTCATGGCGTCGACGGCCTTGTAGCCGGTCTCCATCGGCTCGTGGACCGACTTGCGGACCATGACGCCGGGGGCCTGCAGTTCGAGGGCGCGGCGGCCCTCGGTCTCGATCTCGCCGAGGCCGTCGATCGGGTTGCCCAGCGGGTCGACGACGCGGCCGAGGTACTTCTCGCCCACTCCGACGGAGAGCACCTCACCGGTGCGCTGCACCGGCTGGCCCTCCTCGATGCCGCTGAACTCGCCGAGGACGATCGCGCCGATCTCGCGCTCCTCGAGGTTGAGGGCGAGGCCGAGGGTGCCGTCCTCGAACTTCAGCAGCTCGTTCGCCATGGCCGAGGGCAGCCCCTCGACCTTCGCGATGCCGTCGCCGGCCAGGCTGACCGTACCGACCTCCTCGCGCGAGGCCGCGTCCGGCTTGTACGCCTGGACAAAGTTCTCCAGCGCGTCCCGGATCTCCTCCGGCCGGATCGTGAGCTCCGCCATCTGGGTTCCCTGCTCTCCTTGTTGGGCCCGAAGTATTTCTTCCCCAGGGGGCCTGCCCCGTGGGACACCGTCGGCCCAACTCGGGCCGTCAGTCATGCTCTTGAGTTGGTGGCTGGTCAGCCGGCCATCCGGCGGCCCGCGTCGGCGAGCCGGTCCGCGATGGTGCCGCTGATGACCTCGTCGCCGATGCGCACCTGGATGCCGCCGAGGACCTCCGGGTCGACGTCCAGGTTGAGGTGGACGTGCTTCCCGTAGATCCGGGCGAGGGCGTCGCCGAGGCGCTGCTTCTGCCGGTCGTTCAGCGGCACCGCGGAGGTGACCTCCGCGACGACGCGGCCACGGCGGTCGGCGGCCAGCTTGGAGAGGGCGGTGAGCCCCGCTTCCAGGCTACGGCCTCGCGGCGCGGTGACCAGCCGGGTGACCAGCCGCTCGGTGACCGGGTTGGCCCGGCCGCCCAGCAGCGTGCGCAGCAGCTCGGCCTTGGCGGCCTTGGCGGCAACCTTGTCGGTCAGCGCGGCGCGCAGACCGGGGTTGGACTCGACGATGCGGCCGAAGCGGAACAGCTCGTCCTCGACGTCGTCCAGCTGGCCGGCCCGCTGGGCGGCGGCCAGGTCGGCGCTCGCGGCGAGCTCCTCCAGCGCGTCCACCAGGTCGCGCGAGGACGACCAGCGGGAGCGGACCAGGCCGCCCACCAGGTCGGTCGCGTCGCTTCCGACCTGTCCGCGCAGCAGGCGTCCGGCCAGTTCGGCCTTGGCCTCGGCGGGCTGCGCCGGGTCGGTGAGGACCCGGCGCAGCGACACCTCGCGGTCGAGCAGCGCGGTGACGGAGGCGAGGTCCTCGGCGAGCCCCGCGGCGTCGGCCGAGGCGCTGTCCACCAGCGCGTCGAGGTTCTCGCGTGCGGAGGCCAGGGCCTCGCGGCTCGCTCCGTTCATCGGGTGACCTCAGCCTTCGTCGTGTCGGCCGGCTTGGCCTCGAGCGCGTCGAGGAACCGGTCGATGGTCCGTTCCTGCCGGGCGGCGTCCTTCACGGACTCGCCGACGATCCGGTCGGCCAGGTCGATGGCCAGCTTGCCGACGTCCTGCCGCAGCGAGGCCGCGGCGGCCTGGCGGTCGGCCTCGACCTGGGCGTGACCGGCAGCGATGATCTCCTCACGCTGCCGCTCGCCCTCGGCCTTCATCTCGACGACCATCGCGGCGCCCTGCTCCTGCGCCTCCTGGCGCAGTCGCGCGGCCTCGGTGCGTGCCTCGGCGAGCTGAGCCCGGTAGTCGTCGAGTACCTGCTTGGCCTCCTCCTCGGCGGCCTTGGCCTTCTCCAGGCCGCCCTCGATGGCCGCCCGGCGCTCGTCCAGCGTCTTGTTCAGACCCGGGAGGAGCTTCTTGCCGAGGAAGACGAGGACGATGAGGAAGGCGAGGGTACCGATGACAAGCTCCGGCACCGGAGGAAGGAGCGCGGGCTCCTTCTCCGAGGCCAGCGATGCTGCCAGGGCGATCACATCAGTGCCTTTCGTCGCTTGATGGGTGGTCGTCTACAGGATCAGCTGTAGACGAAGCCCATGACGAGGCCGATCAGGGCCAGCGCCTCACAGAGGACGAAGCCCAGGATCTGGTTGGCGCGGATCAGACCGGCCGCCTCGGGCTGACGGGCCATGGCCTGGGTGCCGTTACCGAAGATGATGCCGACGCCGACGCCGGGGCCGATGGCGGCCAGGCCGTAGCCGATCGCGCTGGCGCTGCCGGTGAAGGCGTCCTTGGAGGCGAGGTTGACCATTTCGAGAGCAGCGGACATGCCGTTACTTCCTTCTCTTTCACGGACCGGTGGGGGTTGGCCACCGGACGTCTGGGGGTCTGCGGGGGGAGGGCTCTGCTCAGTGGTGCTCGGCGAGAGCGCCCTGGATGTAGGAGCTGGCCAGGAGGACGAAGACGTACGCCTGAAGGGCCTGGATGAACATCTCGAAGGCGGTCAGCAGGATGACCATCACGAAGGAGACGCCGGCATAGGCGATGCCGATGCCGTTCAGCAGGTACCAGCTGGCGATGGTGAAGATCAGCAGCAGGACGTGGCCCGCGAACATGTTGGCGAAGAGCCGGACCGCGTGGGTGAACGGGCGGATCAGCAGGTTGGAGAGCAGCTCCAGGAGCATGACCAGCGGGAGGACCCAGCCGAGCTCCTTGTTGTAACCGCTGATGTTCTTGATGCCGCCGATGAAACCGTGACGCTTAAAGGTCAGGGGCACCCAGATCAGGTACACCAGCAGGGCGAGGCCCGCCGGGTAGGCGATGACCGAGGTCACCGGGAACTGGGCGACCGGGACGATCGACCACAGATTCATGATCCAGATGAAGAAGAACAGCGAGACCATGAGGGGGACGTACTTGTCGCCCTCCTTCTTCCCCAGGGCCTCGTAGACGATCCCCTTGCGGATGAAGTCGTAGCCCGCCTCGCCGACCATCTGGAGCTTGCCCGGCACCACCTTGGCCCGGCCGAAGGCGGCCCAGAGGAAGACGAGCACGACGGCCGAGCCCAGAACGGCCAGCAGCATCGGCTTGTTGACCTCGATGCCGCCGATCGTGAAGAGCGGTTCGAAGACGAAGGAGTGAAGGCCCGGAGTCGGGAAGCCGCACCCATCGAAGATGTGGCAATCGGTCTCGAAGGCGAGCATCTGGTCAGCACTCACCGCGAGCTCCTTCAACATGGCGCATAGGTACGGCAACCTCGTTGTGTCGGCGCGGCAAGCAGCCACGGAACGGCACTGGACTGGTCTTACGGTTAGGGGTGCGGCAGGTCGGCCGGTGGCCGGTGGCCACCGCAGGCATCAGCTGGGCGGACCGCCGATGCGCTCCCGCGAAGAGCGGGGCTCCGGCCGTCTGCGTCCGCTGCACCTCAGATGGCACCGGACGATAGCAGGTGAGCACACGAGCACTTATTCCGGCCCTACCTGTCATGACGGAGACTCCGCCGGCGCGGGCTTCTTCGCGTCGGCGGCGGCCTCGGGATCGATGTAGAAGATCTTCATCTTCATGTGTGCCCGCAGCTGTGCGGCGACCCAGACGAGGGTCCCGGCGAGCACCGAGAAGGCGAAGGACCGGACGTTGAAGAGCGTGGTGTCCTTCAAGAGGCCCAGGAGTACGGCGATCACGAGGAACTGCACGGCGTAGAGCGCGAGTCCCATCATCTGGAACAGCTGTGGCCACTGCCGGGCGGTGCGCTGCAGCATGTACAGGCCGAGCGACATGTTGGCCAGGGCGAGCGCGGTGCCCGCGACCGCTCCGACGGCACCCTTGCCCCCCGCGAGCGCGAAGGCGACGGCAACGGCGACGACCCCCGCGACAGCGGTCGGTACGGCGCACTGAAGTAGCGTTCGGGCGTCGTTGGCCTGCATGAAGGGTCTCTCCGGCGGAGTCGGAAGCAACGATTCGTCGGGGACGAGCGTATCCCGGGGTTCGGCGCGTTCACGCGCAGTGAAGAACCGCCGCACTACGGTCCTTCGGCTCTGCCACCGGTTTCGTGAACGGTATCACAAACTATTTGATGAGGCCTTTACCTATATCGTGTGCTGCCCATCACACGCAAGTGTGAAGCCGCCCGTCAGCGGGCTGACGAGCGGCTTCTTCTCTGCTACCGGCTAACCGCGGCCGCCGGTCCTCCGTACGTCACGGAACCGCGAGCGGTCGCCGATCGCCGTGGCCCCGTGCAGCCCCGCGGGGACGGGCTCGCGCTCCTCCGGCCGGTCCTGCTCCTTCGCGGCCGCCGGGAGCTCCACGGGCGGGGTGCCCCTGCGCCGGTAGCGCGGCGGCACCAGGTGCTCGGCCCAGCGGGGCGCCCGCGGGGTGAACCGCGGCATCAGCAGCAGGACGAGGCCCACCGCGCTCAGCGCCACGACCGCCAGCAGGATCCGGCCGCTCGCCTCGGAGTTGACCGAATACGCCACCGTGCCGAACGCGATGAGCGCCGACCAGAAGTACATGATCAGCACCGCGCGGCTGTGCGAGTGGCCGATCTCCAGCAGCCGGTGGTGCAGATGGCCGCGGTCGGCGGCGAACGGCGACTGGCCGTTCCACGTCCGGCGCACGACCGCCAGCAGCAGGTCGGCCACCGGCACCGCGATGATCGTCAACGGCAGCAGCAGCGGGATGTAGACCGGCACCGTGGCCTGCACGGTCGCCTTCTCCGAACCGGTGAAGGAGCCGAGCAGGTCGGGGTCGACCTGGCCGGTGATGGAGATCGCGCCCGCGGCCAGCACCAGGCCGATGAGCATCGACCCCGAGTCGCCCATGAAGATCCGCGCGGGGTGCATGTTGTGCGGCAGGAAGCCCAGGCACATGCCGACGAGGACCGCCGCGAAGAGCGTCGCGGGCGCGGCCGCCTCCACGTTGTGCCCGTACCAGAGCCGGTAGGCGTAGAGGAAGAACGCCGCCGCCGCCAGGCAGACCATGCCCGAGGCGAGGCCGTCCAGGCCGTCCACGAAGTTCACCGCGTTGATGGTGATGACCACCAGGGCGACGGTCAGCAGTGTGCCCTGCATGGGGGTGAGCGCCACCGTGCCGATGCCGGGCACCGGCAGCCAGAGGATGGTCAGGCCCTGGAGCACCATCACACCGGCCGCGATCATCTGGCCGCCCAGCTTGACCAGGGCGTCCACGCCCCACTTGTCGTCCAGCACGCCCAGCAGCCAGATCAGCCCGGCTCCCGAGAGCAGGGCTCTGGGCTCGTTGGACGTCTCGAAGACGGGCTTGAGGTTCGGCAGGTGCGAGGCGACCAGCAGGCCGGCGCACAGGCCGCCGAACATGGCGATCCCGCCGAGCCGCGGCGTCGGTTCGCGGTGCACGTCGCGCGCCCGGATCTCCGGCATCGCGCCGGCCATGATCGCGAACTTCCGCACCGGGCCCGTGAGCAGATAGGTGACCGCCACGGTGACGCACAGCGTCAGCAGGTATTCACGCACGGGCTGCCCCAGGGATCTCGCTGGACATCACAGCCCACCACCATATGCGTGTGCGGTCGTGATCGGTGAATGGAGAGGAAGACGTTCACCACCCCCTGATGGTTGCAAACGATCAGTCCCGCGCAGGATAGGGCGGGAACGCCGCCGCCAGTGCGGCGGCCTCCTCCCGGAGCCGGCCCGCCGGCTCCGTGCCCCGCAGCGCGGCGCCCATCAGGGCCGCGATCCGGCCCATCTCCGGTACGCCCATGCCCTGGGTGGTGACCGCCGCGGTGCCCAGCCGCAGCCCGCGCGCCGACCCCCGGCCCAGGCCGCAGACGTCGAGGACAATGCCGGCGCCCGCCAGCCGGCCCCGGGCCGCCGTGGCGTCCAGGCCGAGCGGACCCGTGTCGGCGGTCACCAGATGGGTGTCCGTGCCCCCGGTGGCGACGGCCAGGCCCTCGTCGGCCAGCGCGGCGGCGAGCGCCCGGGCGTTGGCCACCACCTGATGGGCGTACGCGGTGAACGCCGGCGTCGCCGCCTCCCCGAAGGCGACGGCCTTGGCGGCCACGGTGTGCATCAGCGCGCCGCCCTGGACGAACGGGAACACCGCCCGGTCGATGCGGTCCGCCAGCCGCGCCCCGCACAGGAGCATCCCGCCGCGCGGCCCGCGCAGCACCTTGTGCGTGGTGGCGCACACCACGTCGGCGTACGGCACCGGATTGGGCGCCGCTCCCCCGGCGACCAGGCCGATGGGGTGCGCGGCGTCCACGATGAGATGGGCGTCCACCTCGTCGGCGATCTCGCGGAAGAGCGCGTAGTCGGGGTGGCGCGGGTACGAGGTCGAGCCGCAGACGATCGCCCGGGGCCGGTGCGCCAGCGCCAGGGCGCGCAGCCGGTCGTAGTCGAGGAGCCCGGTGTCCGGGTGGACCCCGTAGCCGGTGAAGTCGAACCAGCGGCCCGAGAAGTTGGCCGGGGAGCCGTGGGTGAGGTGCCCGCCCTCCCTCAGGCCCATGGCCAGCACCTTGTCGCCGGGCCTGAGCAGCGCCGCGTAGGCGGCCAGGACGGCGGCCGAGCCGGAGTGCGGCTGGACGTTGGCGTGCTCGGCGCCGAACAGCGCCTTGGCCCGGTCCGTGGCGACCCGTTCGGCCAGGTCGGCCACCTCGCAGCCGCCGTGGTGGCGGGCGCCGGGATAGCCCTCGGCGTATTTGTCGGCCAGCGGCGAGGCGAGCGCCGCGAGGACCGCGGGCGAGGTGAAGTTCTCCGCGGCGATCAGCTGGAGGCCGCTCGCCCGGCGTTCGGCCTCGGCGAGCAGGATGCCCGCCATCTCGGGATCCTGCCGCAGCAGCGCCTCGGACGCCGTCCGGGCGGCGCCGGGGGGTACGGAGGTGACGGACATCGCGGGCTCCGTGCGGTGGGGGGTGAGCCGTGCTCACCACCCAATGTAGGCCCGTGCCCGGGGCTATGCAGGGTGCCGGTCGGCGGGGATGCCGGTGAGCGCGGTGAGGACCGGGTCGAGCGCCTGGTTGATCTCGTCGCCGATGGAGCGGAAGAAGGTGATCGGGGCGCCGTACGGGTCGTGGACCTCGTCGGCCTCCGCGTCCGGCGCCAGCAGCCAGCCGCGCAGCGCGGCCGCGGCCTGGACCAGGGCGCGGGCCCGGGCGACCACCCCGCCGGGGTCGACGGGGTCGGGGAGGGTGACCGGGTCGATGGCCCGCACCAGCCGGGTGAACTCCTTGAGCGTGAAGGTGCGCAGCCCCGCCGAGTGGCCCATGGAGATGACCTGGGCGCGGTGGTCGCGGGTGGCGGTGAGGACCAGATCGGCGCGGATGACGTGCTCGTCCAGCAGCTCACGGCCCATGAAGCCGTGCGCGTCGGCGCCGAAGTCGGCGAGCACGGTCGCCGCGTGCGCCTCCATGGGCGCGCCCTCGTGGCCCCAGGTGCCCGCGCTCTCCACCACCAGGCCGCCGGCGCCCGGGTCGCCGAGGCGCTCCGTCAGGGCATGGCGGGTCAGCCGCTCGGTGATGGGCGAGCGGCAGACGTTGCCGGTGCTGACGTGGAGGATGCGGAAGATGTCGGTGCTCGTCTCCGGTCCCGCTATGCCACGCCCCTGCGGGGCGATCAATTCGCCACCTCGAGGTCGGGTACCACCTCGCGGAGCTGGTCCGCGGTGATCGCGCCGGCGCGCAGCAGCACGGGCACCTTGCCGGTGACGTCGACGATGGACGACGGCACGTCGGCCGGGGTGGGGCCGCCGTCGAGGTAGACGGAGACGGAGTCGCCGAGCATCTCCTGGGCGGCGTCGCAGGTCTGCGGGGCCGGGTGGCCGGTGAGGTTGGCGCTGGAGACGGCCATGGGGCCGAACTCGGTCAGCAGCTCGATGGCCACCGGGTGCAGCGGCATGCGGACGGCGACGGTGCCGCGGGTCTCGCCCAGGTCCCAGGTCAGCGAGGGCTGGTGGTTGGCGACCAGGGTGAGCGCGCCGGGCCAGAAGGCGTCGACGAGCTCCCAGGCCTGCTCGGAGAAGTCGGTGACGATCCCGTGCAGGGTGTTCGGGGAGCCGACCAGGACGGGCGAGGGCATGCCCCGGCCGCGGCCCTTGGCCGTGAGGAGGTCACCGACGGCCTCGCGGCTGAAGGCGTCCGCACCGATGCCGTAGACGGTGTCGGTGGGCAGCACGACCAGCTCTCCGCGGCGGACCGCGGCGGCCGCTTCGCGCAGACCGGTCTTGCGGTCGGTCGCGTCGCCGCAGTCGTATCGCCGAGCCATTAGCCAACCTCCTCGAACGGGAAATCTGTGTCAGTCGTCGCCGTCGTCACGGCATCGCCTTCCGGGCCGTCGCGAACCGGGGCCGGTTGTTGAGGTCGGGGTGGTCGGCCGCGTCGGCCCAGCCCCGCTCCTCGGTGAAGATCCACGGCACCTGGCCGCCCTGGGTGTCGGCGTGCTCGATGACGACGACACCGCCGGGGCGCAGCAGCCGGTGGGCGGTGCGCTCCAGGCCGCGGATGGTGTCGAGGCCGTCCTCGCCGGAGAAGAGGGCGAGCTGCGGATCGTGGTCGCGGGCCTCGGGGGCGACGTACTCCCACTCGGTGAGCGGGATGTACGGCGGATTGCTGATGACCAGGTCCACCTGGCCGTCGAGCTCGGGGAGCGCGGTGAGCGCATTCCCGTGGTGCAGCTGGACGCGCGAGCCCTCGACGTTCTTGCGGGCCCAGGCGAGGGCGTCCTCGTCGAGCTCGACGGCGTGCACCCGGGAGCGGGGCACCTCCTGGGCGAGGGCCAGGGCGATGGCCCCGGAGCCGGTGCACAGGTCGACGATGAGCGGCTCGACGACGTCCATGGCGCGCACCGCGTCTATGGCCCAGCCGACGACCGACTCGGTCTCGGGCCGGGGCACGAAGACGCCGGGGCCGACCTGGAGCTCCAGGTAGCGGAAGAAGGCACGGCCGGTGATGTGCTGGAGCGGTTCGCGGGCCTCGCGGCGTGCGACGGCCTCCCAGTAGCGCGCGTCGAAGTCGGCGTCGGCGACGAGGTGGAGTTCACCGCGTTTGACACCGTGGACGAAGGCGGCGAGCTCCTCCGCGTCGAAGCGCGGGGAGGGCACGCCGGCGTCGGCCAGCCGCTGGGTGGCCTGGGCCACCTCGGCGAGCAGCAGGTTCACTGGGCCTTCCTCCTGTAGCGCTCCATGACCAATTCCGTACGCTTCCGTGCGCTCCGTGCGCGGGTTACTGGGCGGCGGCGAGCTTGGCCGCCGAGTCGGCGTCGACGCACGCCTGGATGACCGCGTCGAGGTCGCCGTCGAGCACCTGGTCCAAGTTGTACGCCTTGAAACCGACGCGGTGGTCCGAGATGCGGTTTTCCGGGAAGTTGTAGGTCCGGATCTTCTCGGACCGGTCCACGGTGCGCACCTGGCTGCGGCGGGCGTCGGCGGCCTCGGCCTCGGCCTTCTCCTGGGCCGCGGCGAGCAGCCGGGAGCGCAGGATGCGCAGGGCCTGCTCCTTGTTCTGGAGCTGGCTCTTCTCGTTCTGGCAGGAGGCCACGACGCCGGTCGGCAGGTGCGTGATGCGCACGGCCGAGTCGGTGGTGTTGACGGACTGGCCGCCGGGGCCGGACGAGCGGTAGACGTCGATCCGCAGGTCGTTCATGTTGATCTCGACGTCGACCTCCTCCGCCTCGGGCGTGACGAGCACGCCGGCGGCGGAGGTGTGGATGCGGCCCTGGGACTCGGTGGCCGGCACGCGCTGGACGCGGTGCACGCCGCCCTCGTACTTCAGCCGGGCCCAGACGCCCTGGCCGGGCTCCGTGGCGCCGTTGCCGCCCTTGGTCTTCACGGCGACCTGGACGTCCTTGTAGCCGCCGAGCTCGGACTCGGTGGCGTCGATGATCTCGGTCTTCCAGCCCACGCGCTCGGCGTAGCGCAGGTACATCCGCAGCAGGTCACCGGCGAAGAGGGCGGACTCGTCGCCGCCGGCGCCGGCCTTGACCTCCAGGATGACGTCCTTGTCGTCGCTGGGGTCGCGCGGGACGAGCAGCAGGCGGAGCTTCTCGGTGAGCTCCTCGCGCTGCTTCTCCAGCTCCTTGACCTCGGCGGCGAAGTCGGGGTCGTCGGCGGCGAACTCGCGGGCCGTCTCGATGTCCTCGCCGGCCTGCTTCCAGGTGCGGTAGGTGCCGACGATCGGGGTCAGCTCGGCGTAGCGCTTGTTGAGCCTGCGGGCGTTCGCCTGGTCCGCGTGGACGGCGGGGTCGGCGAGCCGCTGCTCGAGGCCGGCGTGCTCGCCGACCAGTTCCTCGACTGCCTCGAACATCTTGATTCCCTGGCTGAGTGACGGACGGACCTGCTGGACGACAAAGCGCCGGTGCGGCCCTCCCCCGCACCCGGAGGAGGGCCGACCGGCGCAAGCGGGCCGCTACTTCTTGGCGGACCCGGCGTTCTTGCCGAAGCGGGCCTCGAACCGCGCCACACGGCCACCGGTGTCGAGGATCTTCTGCTTGCCCGTGTAGAACGGGTGGCACGCGGAGCAGACCTCGGCACGGATGGTGCCGCCGGCGATCGTGCTACGCGTGGTGAACGAGGCGCCACAGGTGCAGCTGACCTGGGTCTCGACGTACTCCGGGTGGATGTCGCGCTTCAAGGGATCTCCTAGTTCGGGGAGGGCACCGGGTCGCAGGGCGGGATTGCCCTCCGTGAACCGGGGCCGACGTACCAGTCTGCCAGTCCTGGCCGTATCCCCCAAAACGGGGGGTGGGGCCCCGGTATTCCCGGGACCCCCGGCCGCTACTTGACCACGCCGTCGGCGTCGGTCTTCGTCCCCTCGCCGCCCTTGAGGGCGGACTCGGGGATGGGCTTGTCGTCGTGGAGCGCCTGCCAGACCTGCTTGGCCTCGGGCAGCGGCGCGACCCGGTTCTTGTCGAACAGGTCGGGCCCCACGGGCAGCGTGGTCATATGCATGTCGCCCGAGCCGATGCCCTTGAGGCCGTTGGCGAAGGAGAGCAGCTTGTCGACCGAGGCCAGGTCGGAATCGGTGGTGAGCGCCTTGGTGGCGGTGTCGGCGATCCCATAGAGCTTCGTCGGGCTGGTGAACAGCCCGACGGACTTGACCTGGTCGATCAGTGCCTTGATGAAGGCCTGCTGGAGCTTGATGCGGCCCAGGTCGCTGCCGTCGCCGACGCCGTGCCGGGTGCGCACCAGCCCCAGGGACTGCTCGCCGTCGAGCCGGTGGGTGCCCGCGGTGAGGTTGAGGTGGCTCCACTTGTCGCGGATCGGCTTGGTGGTGGTGACCTCGACGCCGCCGAGCTTGTCGATGAGCTTCTGGAAGCCGGCGAAGTCCACTTCCAGGTAGTGGTCCATGCGGATCCCGGTCATGGCCTCGACGGTCTTGACCGCGCAGACCGCGCCGCCGACCGAGTAGGCGTCGTTGAACTGCGCCCGTTTGACGGCCGGGCTCACCTTGCCGTCGAGCGTCCTGCACTCGGGCCGGGGAACCATGGTGTCGCGCGGGATGCTGACGACGCTGGCCTTCTTGTGGCCCGCGTAGACGTGGACGATCATCGCGGTGTCGGAGCGGGCACTGCCCTCGTCGCGGCCGTACTGGCCGTTGGCCCCGGCCCGCGAGTCCGAACCGAGGACGAGGATGTCCTGCGAGCCGTTGTCCACGTTGTCGGGGCGGTCGGTGCCGAGGGCGGAGTTGATGTCGACACCGTGCAGGTTGCCGTTGAGCTTGAAGTAGGCGTACCCGACGCCCGAGCCGCCCAGGACGACCACGGCCGTGGTCGTCCAGAGGGCTATTCGCCAGCCCTTGCGGCGCTCGCGGGGCTTGCGCCGGCGGCCACGGGGCCCGCCGGGACGCCGGCGGCGTGCGCCGGCCCTCGTACCCCTGCTCTCGTCCGCCATACGTTTTCAGTCCTCCGCTGGTTCGGCTTCCCCCCTGCCGTCGTGGAACTCAGACGGCGAGGTCTGCGACAGGGTTGCACGGCGCCGTGTGAGGGCTTTCTTAGGAACGGTCCGCGCGACGCGCCGTCCCGATCTCGTGCGCACCCCCTGCCACCTGCGTTTTCGCCCGTTGTGCCAGGACTTGCGCAGGGGTGTGCGGAGCGGGGTGCCTGTGGCGGAAGTCTCAGAAGGTCACGGGGAGGACTCGACAAGATCACGACGGCGAAAACGGCGACGCGGCGCACGACGGCAAAAAGGCGGAACCCCCTCTCGCGGTGCGAGAGGGGGTTCCGCCTGCCGTCGGACGTCAGTCGTTGCCGTTGCCCGGCGCGGGCGCCGTCTTGGCGATCTGCATCAGGAACTCGGCGTTGGACTTCGTCTGCTTCATCTTGTCGAGGAGCAGCTCGATGGCCTGCTGCGAGTCCAGGGCGTGCAGCACGCGGCGGAGCTTCCAGACGATGGCCAGCTCGTCGGCGCCGAGCAGGATCTCCTCCTTGCGGGTGCTGGACGGGTCGACGTCCACCGCGGGGAAGATGCGCTTGTCGGCGAGCTTCCGGTCGAGCTTGAGCTCCATGTTGCCGGTGCCCTTGAACTCCTCGAAGATCACCTCGTCCATCCGCGAGCCGGTCTCGACCAGCGCGGTGGCCAGGATGGTCAGCGAGCCGCCGTCCTCGATGTTGCGCGCGGCGCCGAAGAACTTCTTCGGCGGGTAGAGCGCGGTCGAGTCGACACCACCGGACAGGATGCGGCCCGAGGCCGGGGCGGCCAGGTTGTAGGCGCGGCCCAGGCGGGTGATGGAGTCGAGCAGCACGACCACGTCGTGACCCAGCTCGACGAGGCGCTTGGCGCGCTCGATGGCCAGCTCGGCGACGGTGGTGTGGTCCTCGGCCGGACGGTCGAAGGTCGAGGAGATGACCTCGCCCTTGACCGACCGCTGCATGTCGGTGACCTCTTCCGGACGCTCGTCGACCAGGACGACCATCAGGTGGCACTCGGGGTTGTTGGTGGTGATCGCGTTGGCGATCGCCTGCATGATCATGGTCTTGCCGGTCTTCGGCGGGGCCACGATCAGACCGCGCTGGCCCTTGCCGATGGGGGCGACCAGGTCGATGATACGGGTCGTCAGAACGCCCGGGTCGGTCTCCAACCGCAGCCTGTCCTGCGGGTAGAGCGGGGTCAGCTTGTGGAACTCGGGCCGCCCGCGGCCGGTTTCGGGCGCCATGCCGTTCACCGAGTCGAGGCGCACGAGGGCGTTGAACTTCTCGCGGCGCTCGCCGTCCTTGGGCTGGCGCACCGCACCGGTGACGTGGTCGCCCTTGCGCAGGCCGTTCTTGCGGACCTGGGCGAGGGAGACGTAGACGTCGTTCGGACCGGGCAGGTAGCCGGAGGTCCGGATGAAGGCGTAGTTGTCCAGGATGTCGAGGATGCCCGCGACGGGGATCAGGACGTCGTCCTCGGACACCTGCGGCTCGTTCGCGAAGTCCTCGCGGCCGCGACGGCCACGACGGTCGCGGTAGCGGCCGCGCCGGCCACGACGGCCGCCATCGAAGTCGTCCTCGTCCTGCGGGCCCTCAGCGGCGCGGCCGGCGCGCTCGCGCTGCTGGCGCCCGCCCGCGCCCTGCTGGCCGGCGCCCTCCTCGCCACGGCCGCGGCGGTCGCGCTGACCGCGCTCGCCACGCTCGCCGCGCTCCCGGCGGTCGCCCTTCTGGCCGCGGTCCTGACGGTCGCCCTTGCGGCCGCCGTCGGCCTCGGCCTCCGGCTTCTCCGAGGTCAGCACCTCGGTGCGGGCCGGGGTCGCGGCCTCGGCCGCGGCGGTCTCCGGGCTGCCGGCGGGCGCGGTGGCCCGACGGCGGCGGCGCTCGCCGGCCGGCGCCTCGTCGCTGCCGCCCTGGCCCGGGATCTCGATCTGCTGCGGGGCGGTGGCCTGCTCGGCGGCCTTCTCGGCCTCACCCGTACGGGCCCGCGAGGTGGCACGGCGCTTGGGCTTCTCCGCCGGGGCCTCCGCACTCTTCTCGGCCGCGGGCTTGGCGGCACCGCCGGAGGCGGCCTGCTTCTCCTTGATGACCTCGATCAGCTGGCCTTTGCGCATCCGCGCGGTGCCCTTGATGCCGAGGCTGGAGGCGAGCTGCTGGAGCTCGGCCAGGACCATGGCGTCGAGGCCGGTGCCCGAGCGGCGTCGCCGCGGGGCGGCGGGAGCGTCCGTGGCGGGCGCGGAGGCACTCTTGTCAGTGCCCGCGGCGTTCACGCCCATCAGATCGGTGGTGTCGCTCACGAAGGGGTCCTTCCCTGGAGCGGGCGTCGGCCTGTCTGGCTCGGCGACCGGTTGTGCTGTCCGGCTGCGGTCCTGCTTGCGAACCGGGCCGGGGCGGTGGTCCGCCGCGGTACGGCGGAAGAATCAGTGCGTTGATGCCGGCGTGAAGAAATCAGTGAAGACATGACGCATCACTTCACTCATGTCGCCCACGCCTATTCCGGAGCGTGCTCGAATCTGCTCAGGCAGTCTGGGAGGCTCCCGGAAGAAAAGCGGTCCCTGATCGGGACACAGAGCACCGAGCCGATGTGGCTTCGGGTGCAGACTTGAGGTTAACACTACCGGATCCCACAAACATTCCCCCTCTCAAAGACCGGCAACCGCGTTTCCACGGGGCCCTTCCTCTGTCACGCGCGGGCCGCCGCCGCCTGCCTCATGCGGCGAGCGGCAGCACGCTCGTCCCCCCGGCGTCGAGGGCCAGCCGGTTGGCCGCCCATCCCTCGCCCGCCAGTCGCGCGACCTTGTCGGCCGCGGCGTCCTCGACCAGCGCGAGCACCGTGGGGCCCGCACCGGAGACGACCGCGGGCACGCCGTCCGCCCGCAGTCGGTTGACCAGGGCCACGCTCTCCGGCATCGCCGGGGCGCGGTACTCCTGGTGGAGCCGGTCCTCGGTGGCCGGCAGCAGCAGTTCGGGGCGCCGGGTCATCGCCTCGACCAGCAGTGCGGCCCGTCCGGCGTTGGCCGCGGCGTCCACATGGGGGACCTGGCGCGGCAGCAGCCCCCGCGCGGTCTCGGTGGACACCGGGCGGCCGGGGACGAAGACCACCGGAACGATGGAACTAGCGGGGTCCATCCGAATGGCCCGGGCCGCTCCCCCGTCCGTCCAGGCCAGGGTGAAGCCGCCGAGCAGACACGCGGCGACGTTGTCGGGGTGGCCCTCGATCTCGGTGGCCAGCTCCAGCATCGCCGTCCCGTCGAGCCGCTCGGCCCCGCCTATCGTCACCGCCCGGGCGGCGACGATGCCCGCACAGATGGCGGCGGCCGACGAGCCCAGGCCACGGCCGTGCGGAATGCGGTTGGCGCAGACCACCTCGAGGCCGCGCGGCTGGCCGCCCAGCAGGTCGAAGGTGGTGCGCAGGGACCGTACGAGCAGGTGGCTCTCGTCGCGCGGGAGGGAATCGGCGCCCTCGCCGGCGATGTCGATGTGCAGCCCGGATTCGGCCACCCGGACCACGACGTCGTCGTAGAGACCCAGGGACAGACCGAGGGCGTCGAAGCCGGGACCGAGATTTGCGCTGGTGGCGGGGGTGCGCACTCGGACGGCGGCGGCGCGGAAGGCGGGACCGGCCATCGCTCGATGACTCTCCTTGGTGTGGCCTTGGTAGGGCGTGCGACATCCGCAAGGGCCGCGACGGCGAGACCGCATGGGGGGCGGCTCGGTTCTGCGACGGGGCGGAGTGAGGACAGCCTATCGAAGGAAGGTTCTGTGGCGACATAGGGCGCACAGGAGGCGCGCGATGCGTGTCGCCTGCGGCGCGCCGGATTTGGGATGGTCTTTCCCTGATCCTGCCCCTTCTTGTGCGCGGGGCGGTATCAGCGGGACCTGCCCGGACCGCCATCGGGCGGTCCGGGCGGCCGGGGGCGCGTGCCCCGGCTCGTTTATACGAGGCCGAGCCGCTCCGCGGCGATGGCGGCGTCCACCGGGACCGTGACCGGCTGCGGGGCACCGGCCACCGCCCAGTCGGGGTCCTTGAGCCCGTTGCCGGTCACCGTGCAGACGATGCGCTGGCCCGGGTCCACCAGGCCCGCCTCGGCCGCCTTCAGCAGGCCGGCGACGCTCGCCGCCGAGGCGGGCTCGACGAAGACGCCCTCCTGCGCGGCCAACAGCCGGTAGGCGGCGAGGATCTGACGGTCCGTCACCTCGTCGATCCGGCCGCCCGACTCGTCGCGCGCCTGCTCGGCGAACTGCCACGAGGCGGGATTGCCGATGCGAATGGCCGTGGCGATGGTGTGCGGGTCCTTCACCGGGGCGCCGCGCACGATCGGCGCCGAACCGGAGGCCTGGTAGCCCCACATGCGCGGGGTGCGGGAGGCGATGCCGTCGGCGGCGTACTCCCGGTACCCGCGCCAATAGGCGGTGATGTTGCCCGCGTTGCCGACCGGCAGGACATGGATGTCGGGGGCGTCGCCGAGCGCGTCGACGATCTCGAAGGCCGCCGTCTTCTGGCCCTCGATACGCACCGGATTGACCGAATTGACCAGTGCCACCGGGTAGTTGTCGGCCAGCCCGCGCGCCAGGTCGAGGCAGTCGTCGAAGTTGCCCGCGACCTGGAGGATGCGCGCGCCGTGCACCAGCGCCTGGCCCATCTTGCCGAGCGCGATCTTGCCCTCGGGGACCAGGACGGCGCACACCATGCCCGCGCGCACCGCGTAGGCGGCCGCGGAGGCCGAGGTGTTGCCCGTGGAGGCGCAGATGACGGCCTTCGCGCCCTCCTCCTTGGCGCGCGAGATGGCCATCGTCATGCCGCGGTCCTTGAAGGAGCCGGTGGGGTTGGCCCCCTCCACCTTCAGATGGACCTCACAGCCGGTGCGCTCGGAGAGCACCTGCGCGGGCACCAGCGGCGTACCGCCCTCGCGCAGGGTGACCACCGGCGTGTCCGCCGAGACCGGGAGGCGGTCGCGGTACTCCTCGATGATGCCCCGCCACTGACGGGTGGGCTTGTTCACGCTCATGGTTCCTCTTGCTTCCCTACTCGCCCTCAACGCGCATGATGCTCGCGACCCCGCGCACCGTGTCCAGCCTGCGCAGCGCCTCGACCGTGGCCGACAGCGCGGCGTCGGCGGCCCGGTGGGTGACGACGACCAGCGCCGCCTCACCGTCCTTGCCCTGCTGGCGGACGGTGTCGATGGAGACGCCGTGCTCGGCGAAGACCGTGGCGACCTGGGCGAGGACGCCCGGCCGGTCGGCCACGTCGAGGCTGATGTGGTAGCGCGTGACCACCTCGCCCATCGGGCTCACCGGCAGCGCCGCGTACGCCGACTCCCCCGGGCCGGTGGCCCCGGCCAGCTTGTTGCGGCAGACGGCGACCAGGTCGCCGAGGACCGCGGAGGCGGTCGGCGAGCCGCCGGCGCCCGGGCCGTAGAACATCAGCTGCCCGGCCGCCTCGGCCTCGACGAACACCGCGTTGTACGCCTCGCGCACCGAGGCGAGCGGATGGGTCAGCGGGATCATCGCCGGGTGCACCCGGGCGGTGACGGAGCGGCCGTCGGCGGCCCGCTCGCAGATCGCCAGCAGCTTGATGGTGCAGCCCATCTGCTTCGCGGAGGCGAAGTCCGCGGCGGTGACCTCCGTCATGCCCTCGCGATGGACATCGTCCAGCCGGACCCGGGTGTGGAAGGCGATGCCCGCCAGGATCGCGGCCTTGGCGGCGGCGTCGAAGCCCTCGACGTCCGCGGTGGGGTCGGCCTCGGCGTAGCCCAGCGCGGTGGCCTCGTCCAGCGCCTCGGAGTAGCCCGCGCCGCTGGTGTCCATCTTGTCGAGGATGAAGTTGGTGGTGCCGTTGACGATGCCCAGCACCCGGTTGACCTTGTCGCCGGCCAGGGACTCGCGCAGCGGCCGGACCAGCGGGATGGCACCGGCGACGGCGGCCTCGTAGTAGAGGTCCACGCCGTGCTTCTCCGCGGCGGCGTGCAGCGCGGCGCCGTCCTCGGCGAGCAGCGCCTTGTTGGCGGAGACGACGCTCGCGCCGTGCTCGAAGGCGGTGGTGATCAGCGTGCGGGCCGGCTCCAAGCCACCGATGACCTCGACGACGACGTCGATGTCACCCCGTTTGACCAGGGCCGTCGCATCGGTGGTGATCAGCTCCTCGGGGACCCCGGCGCGCACCCGGCTCGGGCGGCGGACCGCGATGCCGGCCAGCTCGACGGGGGCCCCGATCCGCGCCGTGAGGTCGTCCGCGTGCGTCGTCATGATGCGCGCCACCTCGGAGCCGACTACTCCACAGCCCAGCAGCGCCACTTTCAGCGGACGCGTACGCATCATCCGACCTCGTTTCTCATACATCTTGGGTGGTACACAGTCTCACTCACCGGACGGGTGGTTCCCCAGCCCGTCCAGCATCCGAGACCATTCTTTTTACGACGCGGCCATCAGCGGCTTTGTCAGCCGACGTCGAGCCGGAGCAGGTCCTCTTCGGTCTCGCGTCGGACGATCACTCGCGCCGTGCCGTCCTTGACCGCCACGACGGGCGGGCGCAGCGCGTGGTTGTAGTTGCTCGCCATCGACCGGCAGTACGCGCCGGTCGCGGGGACGGCGATCAGGTCGCCGGGGGCGAGGTCCGCGGGGAGGAAGGCGTCGCGCACGACGATGTCACCGGACTCGCAGTGCTTGCCGACGACGCGGGAGAGCATCGGCTCCGCCGTCGAGGTGCGGGAGACCAGCGCCACGGAGTAGTCCGCGTCGTAGAGCGCCGTACGGATGTTGTCGGACATGCCGCCGTCGACGCTGACGTAGGTGCGCAGTCCGGGCAGCTCCTTGACCGTCCCCACCTCGTAGAGCGTGAAGGCGGTGGGGCCCACGATGGCGCGCCCCGGCTCGACGGACAGCCGCGGCACGGCGAGCCCGGCGGCCGCGCACTCCCGCTCGACGATGGCGCGCAGCGCGGTCGCGATCTCGTGCGGCTCGCGCGGGTCGTCCTCGGAGGTGTAGGCGATGCCCAGACCGCCGCCGAGGTCGATCTCCGGCAGCTCGACGCCGTGCTCGTCGCGGACCTCGGCCAGCAGTCCGACGACGCGGCGGGCCGCGACCTCGAAGCCGGAGGTGTCGAAGATCTGCGAGCCGATGTGCGAGTGGACGCCGACGAGCTCCAGCCCGTCGAGCTTGAGCGCCCGGCGCACGGCCTCGGCGGCCTGCCCGCCGGCCAGCGGGAGGCCGAACTTCTGGTCCTCGTGGGCCGTGGCGATGAACTCGTGGGTGTGCGCCTCGACGCCGACCGTGACGCGGATCTGCACCCGCTGGCGCTTCCCGGCCTTCTGGGCGATGTGGGCGACGCGCACGATCTCCTGGAAGGAGTCGACGACGATCCGTCCGACGCCGGCCTCGACGGCGCGGGCGATCTCCTCGGTGGACTTGTTGTTGCCGTGCAGGGCGATGCGCTCGGCGGGCATGCCCGCGGCGAGCGCGGTGGAGAGCTCGCCGCCGGAGCAGACGTCGAGGTTGAGCTCCTCCTCGGCCAGCCAGCGCACGACGGCGCGGGAGAGGAACGCCTTGCCCGCGTAGAAGACGTCCGCGTCCGGGCCGAACGCCTCGCGCCAGGCGCGGCAGCGGGCCCGGAAGTCGTCCTCGTCGAGGAAGTAGGCGGGCGTCCCGAACTCCTCGGCCAGGTGCCCCACGTCCAGCCCGCCGACGGTGACGGTGCCGGCGGCGTCGCGGGCGACGGTGCGGGACCAGACGCGCGGGTCCAGGGCGTTGAGGTCGGCGGGCGGCGCGGGGTGGTGTCCCTCGGGCAGGACGTCGGCGTAGCGGGGCCCGGCGGGGTGGGCGGAGCGGCTCATGGTGGCGATCCCCTCGGAGGTGCTCAGAGGTGTGCGGGTGCGGTGATGCCGAGCTGGTGCAGGCCGTCCGCGAGCACCGTTCCCGTGGCTTCGGCGAGGGCCAGCCGGGCGCGGTGGACGACCGAGGGTTTCTCGTCGCCGCGGGGCAGCGGCGTACACGTCGTCTGCCAGCGCAGGACGGTGTCGGCCAGCCGCTCCAGGGCGCGGGCCAGCCGCTCGGGGTCGCGGGCGGCGGCGATGCGGGGGTGGTCGGCGAGGGCGGCCAGCAGGGGGGCGTCCTCGTCGTCGTAGATCTCCGCGGCCTCCGGCACCTGCGGGCCGAAGCCGAGGTCGTGCGCGTTGCGCAGCAGCGCGCGGCAGCGGGAGTGCGCGTACCGCACCCGGAAGAGGGGGTTGCTCTCGCGCTGGACGAGGAGCAGGTCGCGGTCGAGGCCCGGGGGGCAGAGCAGGCTCCAGCGGGCGGCGTCGGCACCGAGCCGTTGCACCAGGGCGTCCGGGGGGCGCAGCGTCAGCGGTTCGCTCCCCGCCGTCCGCGCGAGCGCCTCGCGTACGATCCGTCCGCCGTGCGGGCCGTCGAGGGTGATGTTGAGGAACCCGGGCCCGGCGATCTCGACCCGGGCGATGCCCGGCTCCCGCACCAGGCGGCGCCGCAGCAGCTCGGCCACGTCCAGGGCGGGCCGCCCGCTGTCCTTGGCCAGCCGCAGCGCGATGTTGGTGGCGTAGTCGCCGCATCCCGGCCGGGGCGGCACCCGCACACCGGCCGTCGCCGGCACCACGGCGCACAGCTCGTCGGCCTCGACGGCGCGACGCACGGTGTGCAGCACGGTGCGGGAGAGATCGGCGGGGGTCACGGGGTCCACCCTAGGGGAGGAGGTGGGTCACTCCGCCAACCGGTTTCCTCTCCTTTTGCCCGGCTACCCCGCCGGCCGTACGACCGGCTCCGCATCCCCCGGCGCGGCGCCCTCCGCCGGCACCGCCTTCCCCGCTCCCCCGCGGCCGCGCCGCAGTCTGCGCACCATCCGCACGAGCTCCGCGGGCTCGAACGGCTTCGCCAGGAACGCGTCCACCCCCGCCGACCGCCCGCCCTCCACCTCCAGTTGGGTGCAGGCGCTGATGAGGGCGACGGGTATGTGCCGTGTGCGCGCGTCGTCCCGCAGCCGCGCGGCCGTCCGCAGCCCGTCGAGCCGGGGCATGACGAAATCCAGAGTCACGACGTCCGGGCGCACGCTGTGCACGATCTCCAGACACTCGGCACCGTCGGCCGCGGTCACGACCTCGAAGCCCTCGAGCTCGAGATTGACCCTGATCAACTGCCGGATGACCCTGTTGTCGTCGACAACAAGGACCCGGCCGGACAAGCCAGGCACACCCCGAGAGTAGGCGCGCGACCGGCGCCGCGTCCGGCTTTTCCGCACTTCCGACCCCCGCGGGCGAGCGCCCCGGCCCCGCCCGGCAACCCGTTACGGATCACCCGGCCGGAGCTGGTACTGTTCTTCCTGTCGCCGCGAGCGAGATCGCGAACGGAAGACGCGCCCCCGTAGCTCAGGGGATAGAGCAACGGCCTCCGGAGCCGTGTGCGCAGGTTCGAATCCTGCCGGGGGCACTTCGAAACAAAGAAGTGCCGGAAGACCCCGCAATCAGCCGCAAGGTTGATGCGGGGTCTTTTGCTTATGCCTGAGTGCTTATGCCTGAGTGCTTATGCCTGAGACTGCTTACGCCTGAGACCCATCCACGCCTGTGACGGCAATCACAGCATTCGCTTCCACGCTCGCCCCGCTCGTGGTCATCGCAGGTCAGAAGAGCATGTAAAGTTGTTCTCGCAGCCGGCGCTCGTAGCTTAACGGATAGAGCACTTGACTACGGATCAAGAGGTTGCAGGTTCGAATCCTGCCGAGCGCACTGTGAAGGCCCGTTCCGATTCCGATCGGAGCGGGCCTTTTGCGTACCCGGAGGCGCCAACGCACGGCGCGCGGGCCGGGCTTGGGGGAGCCGCGGCCCGAAGGCGCCGGAACGGTGGGGGAGTTCGCCGTGCCCGGGGTTCAGATCTTGGGGAAGCTGAAGCCGTAGCCCTGCTGCTTCAGCCAGGGAAGCGTTTCTTCCAGCGCGGCCAGCGACTGGCTGCGGTCGCCGCCCGCGTCGTGGAAGAGGATCGTGGGGCCGTCGGCCACCTCCCGCTTGACGTTGGCCACGATGCGGGCCGTCCCCGGGCGCTGCCAGTCGCGGCTGTCCACCTGCCAGCCGAGCGGGCGCATGCCGTGGGCCGCGGCCACCTTGCGGCTGTAGGGGGTGAACGCGCCGCCGGGGGCGCGGTAGTAGCGGACCTTCGTCCCGTCGCCGGCGGCGTCCTCTATCAGCTTCTGGGCGTCGAGGATCTCGCTCGCCTGGTAGGACTCGGGGCGCTTGTCCATGGCGGTGTTGTGGTTCATGGAGTGGTCGCAGAGCCGGTGGCCGTCGGCGACGACCTTCTTCACGAGCGACGGGTACTCCTTGGCGCGCGGACCTATCATGCAGAACGTCGCCTTGACGTTGCTGCGCCGGAGCAGGTCGAGCACCTTGGGGGTCCAGACGGGGTCCGGGCCGTCGTCGATGGTGATGTTGACGACCTTGCCGGGGCTCTCGCTGTCGTGCGAGATCTCCTCCGACACCGGCCCGCCCGCGTCGGGTTCGGCGGCCTTGCCCCGCTCGCGGGGGACCTTCGCGACCGGCGCGTCCGCGGCGACCCGCCCGCCGCCCCCGTCGTGCGATCCCTGGCCGGCCATCGCCACCGAGCCCAGTATCACCCCGAGGAGCGCCAGTCCCGACGCGGCCGCAACCGTGATGTGCCGCCCCCGCCCGGTAGATTGCGTCATGAACGATCCACTCCCTCGCACGCCTGTCTGTACCCTGCCCGCGAAGACGTGCTTGTACCGCAAGTCGTTCCCTTATGCGGTATCGCTCACAAAACAGTGACAAAGCAGGCACCAAGTGCCTGAAAAGTCCTCAATCACCGTACGGCGCTCACTCTTCCGGCTTCCGTGCTCCATCTTCCCCCGGAGCCGCCCCTTCCAGCGCCCGCCCTCCGCCGGTTCCGGAACTCCCGTACAGGACTCCCGCACAGAACTCCCGCACAGGACTCCCTTGTCCGTACAGGCCCGTTGAAGCCGTTCCACCCCACAGGGCAACACCCTTCACGCACGGCACGATTCCGCCGGACGACAACTCCTGGACCGGCGCAAGGGATTGACGAGCTTGCTGACAAGTAGTCTCATAAGCGCTGACCCCGGGTAACCCGTAAGTGAGGTGGGATCGGCCATGGCAGAACGGACGCACGGGACATCCGTGACGGACGCCGACGCGCTCGGGCCGCTCAAGGACCGCGAACAGATCGCCCTGCGACTGCTGGAGTCCTCGGCCCGGCACTCCTTCGACCCGGACACCGAACTCGACTGGGAGGCGCCGCCCGAGGAGGGCAAGTGGTACTGGCCGCCCGAGCTCGTCTCCCTCTACGGGACGCCGCTGTGACGGCGGATGACGGAGGAGCAGCGCCTGGAGCTCTCCCGGCACGAGGCGGCGTCGCTGGCCTCGCTGGGCATCTGGTTCGAGATCATCCTGATGCAGTTGCTGGTCCGGCACATCTACGACAAGCCCGTGACAAGTGCGCACGTGCGGTACGCGCTGACCGAGATAGCGGACGAGTGCCGGCACTCGAAGATGTTCGCCCGGCTCATCGAGCGCAGCGGCGCGCCCACGTACCCCGTCCCGCGGCTGCACCACAACCTGGCACGGATCCTCAAGACCGTCTCGACGACGCCGGGTTCCTTCGCCTGCACGCTGCTCGGCGAGGAGATCCTCGACTTCATGCAGCGGCTGACGTTCCCCGACGAGCGGGTGCAGACGCTGGTGCGCGGTGTCACGCGGATCCATGTGGTGGAGGAGGCGCGGCACGTGCGGTACGCGCGGGAGGAGCTGCGGCGGCAGATGCGCGGCTGCCCGCGGTGGGAGGCGGAGCTGACGCGGCTGAGCTGCGGGGAGGCGGCGCGGGTGTTCTCGGTCGCGTTCATCAACCCCGCGGTGTACACGAACGTGGGGCTGGACCGGCGGGAGGCGATGGCCCAGGTGAAGGCGAGCGGCCACCGGCGGGAGGTCATGCAGGCGGGGGCGAAGCGGCTGACGGACTTCCTGGACGAGATCGGGGTGCTGCGGGGCGCCGGGCGGCGGCTCTGGCGCAGTTCGGGGTTGCTGGCGTAGACGGCCGCCCGCGTGCAGGACCCCACCCACTACCCTGCCCGCATGACCGGCAGCAACAGCGGAACCGCCTCCTACCGCCGCCTCGACGTGACCCGCCGCCGCGCCCAGCTGATCCGGGCCGCGCTCGGGCTCTTCGCGCACCGGCCGCCCGAGGACGTCTCCCTGGACGACGTCGCGGTGGCCGCCGAGGTCTCCCGGCCGCTGGTCTACCGCTACTTCCCGGGCGGCAAGACGCAGTTGTACGAGGCGGCGCTGGGCAGCGCGGCGGCGGAGCTCACCGAGTGCTTCGCCGTGCCGCAGGAGGGCCCGCTCACCGTCCGGCTGGCCGCGGCCCTCGACCGCTACTTGGCCTTCGTGGACGAGCACGACGCCGGGTTCAGCGCGCTGCTGCGCAGCGGCAGCGTCGTGGCGACGTCCCGGACCGGGGCGATCGTGGACGGGGTGCGGCGCAGCGCCGCGGGGCACATCCTGACGCACCTGCGGGTGCCGGAGCCGGGGGTGCGGCTGCGGATGGCGGTCCGCACCTGGATCACCGCGGTCGAGGGCGCGTCGCTGACCTGGCTGGACGAGGGCAAGCAGCCGGCGGTGGAGGAGCTGCGCGACTGGCTCGTGGACCACTTCGTGGCGCTGCTGCTGGCGACCGCCGCACGTGACGGGCAGACGGCGCGGGTGGCCGCGGCGGCGCTCGCCCTGGAGCCGGCCGAGGGGGCGGTGGCGTCCCTGGCCCGCCGGACGGTGGAGCTGCTCACAGAAGCGGAGCACCTGCTTCCGTCCCCCTAGGGTCCCCGTAGGCTCGGGGCGTGCGAAGCGAAGACGTGCCCTTCGAGGGCGGGCCCCTGGACGGCCAGGTACTGCCGGTGCTGCTGGGGCCGACGGGACATCCGCCGAAGGTCTACGAGGTGCCGGTGCCCGACGCGGACGGCGGTCCGCCCACCGTCCTGGTCTACCGCCGGGTCCAGGCCGGCGTGACACGCAGGCTCGGGCTGCCGAGGGGCTGGAAGTATGTGCACGACCCGGAGGGCGGGCGGCGCACGGGCCCGCGGTGGCCCTGGTCCCGGCCGCGCGGCTGACCACCGGCCGTCCGGTGCACACCGTCCTGCGCACAAGATCCGGCGCGCGCAAGATCCGGCAACCAACCGTCCTATGAATTGACCGCATTGGGCGGTTTCAGCCCCGGACGTGGCCAATACGCACCAATAATGCTACTGCCGCATGACACGATCCTCCCGAGGTCCGACCGGACCAGGGCCCCGGAGGTGAACCCGTGTCAGGACGGCTGGTGCGCCACTCGTGCGCCGTGCTGCTGGCCGCCGCCGTCGCCCTGTCCGCCCCCGTCCCCCGCACCCACGCCGACCCGCCGCCCGGCCAGCCCGTCAGCGCCCTGCTCGGCCGGCTGCACACCCTCCACCGGTCCGCCGAGGAGGCCACCAGGGCGTACGACGCCACCGACGCGAAGCTGCGGCTGCAGCGCTCGGCGGTGGCCCGGTCCGAGGAGGAGCTGGCCCGGGCCAGGACCGAGCTGGCCGACAGCCGGGACGAGGCGGGCCGGCTGGCCCGCGAGCAGTACCGGGGCACCACCGAGGCCCTCTCCCCCGTCGTCACCTTCCTGTTCACCGCCGACCCGCGGCCCGCCCTGGACCGCCGGCACGAGCTCAGACGCGCCGCCGGGCGCCGGGCCGGCACGCTCGGCAGGCTCGCCGACGGAGCGCTGCGCATCTCCGCGCTCGCCCACCGGGCCCGCGAGGCCCTCGACGTCCAGCTGAGCCTCGCCGCGCAGAAGCAGCGGCAGCGCGACACCGCCCGGGACCGGCTCGACGAGGTCGAGAAGCTGCTGGCCGCGCTCACCCCGGGCCAACTGGCCGAGCTGCGGCGCCTGGAGGAGAAGGACACCGCCCCGGCGCAACCGCTCCTCGCCGGGAGCCCCCCGCCCACCCAGCACGGCGCGATGGCCGTCGACTTCGCCTACCAGCAGCTCGGCAAGCCCTATGTGTGGGGCGCGGCGGGCCCCTCCTCCTTCGACTGCTCGGGCCTCACCTCGCAGGCCTGGGCCCACGCGGGCAGCGCCATCCCGCGCACCAGCCAGGAGCAGTGGCGCGCCCTCCCCAAGGTGCCGCTGGACCGGCTGCGCCCCGGTGACTTGGTGGTCTACTTCCAGGGCGCCACCCATGTCGCCCTCTACGTCGGCGCCGGCCGGGTCATACAGGCGCCCCGGCCGGGCACGGTGGTGAAGGTCTCCCCGCTCACCGCCAACCCCCTGCTGGGGGCCGTACGACCGGACGCGGGCGACGAGCCGCTCGCCCCGCCCCTGCCCGTCCTCCTCGGCGGTGCGGCGGGCTCCCCCGCCCTCACGCGCCGGCCGGGGACGGACTGACCGCCCGCACCACCTCCCTCAGATACGCCTCCGCGGCCTCCGCCTCGAAGAGCCAGTCCTCGAAGTCGGCGGGCTCCGCGAAGCCGTTGGCGAAGCGGTCGGCGACCGGCTGGAGCCCGGCCGCGGCGCCGATCAGCCGCCGCAGATGGCCGGGCGCGGGCGCCAGCATCGCGTTGGTCCACCGCGTGGCGTGCCGGGCGTCCGCCGCCCACCAGCGGTCGAAGGCGGACCGCATCCACACCTCGTCGAACGGGGCGTCGCCGCGCTCCTCGATCGACGCCAGATACGAAGCGGCGCACCGGGACGCCGAGTTGGCGCCCTGGGTGGTGACCGGGTCGTTGACGACGACGGCGTCGCCGACCCCCAGGACGAGCCCGCCGGACGGCAGCCGCCCGACCGGGTCGCGGACGACCGGCGTATAGCGGCCGGCCAACGTGGCGCCCGCGTCGGTCAGTTCGACCTCGGTGGCCCGCCCGTACTCCCACGGTGTGAACCGCTCCACCAGGGCCAGCATCCGCGCCAGGTGCTCGGCGGGCCCGTCCGCCCCGCGGAAGACGTCGAGCGGCCCGCCGGGCAGGCCCTCCCAGAAGAGGATGTCGGCCCGGCCGGACAGGGTGAGCGCGGGTATCACCAGCAACTCCCCCACGCCGGGCACGATGTTGCAGCGCACCGCGTCGTACTCCGGGTGCTCCGGGCGCGGGCCCAGGCCGTGCACATACGCCAGGGCGAGGCAGCGCTGCGGGGCGGTGTACGGCGAGCGGGCCGCGTCCCGGGGGAAGAGGCCGGCCAGTTCGCCCTTGCCCGCGGCGACCAGCACCAGGTCGTAGCGGCGCGCGAAGTAGTCGAGGTCGCAGGCCGAGACCCCGTGCACGACGAGCCGGCCGCCGCGCGCGGCGAAGGTCTCCAGCCAGCCGGCCATCTTCAGCCGCTGGTCCACCGACTGGGCACAGCCCGCCAGCCGGCCGACCCAGTCGACGATGCGCCGCACCCGCCCGGTCCCGCCCGGTCCGGGCGGACCGGCCACGGAGACGCCCAGCCCCTCGATGCGCGGGGCGCGGCCGCTCCAGAAGTCGAGGCCGAGCGCGCGCTCGTGCCCGAGGGCGGAGGCGAACATGACCTGGGTCGAGGTGACCCGGCCGGAGCGCATCTCGTCGGCCGTGCGGCTGGAGACGAGCGTCACGTCGTACCCCCGGGCCTGGAGGCCGAGGGCGAGCTGGAGGCCGGACTGACCGGCCCCGACTATGAGGATCCGTCGCATGACTCCCTGTCCCGCCCCCGCTCAGCGCGGTTCGGGGGTGATGTCGAGGGCCCGGCCGACGAGGGTCAGCAGGGACTCCACGACCGTGATCCGCTTCCGGGCGTCCATGATCAGCACCGGTACGCCGGTGGCCAGGGACAGCGCCTCGCGCACCGCCTCCGTCTCGTAACGGGGCGTGCCCTCGAAGTGGTTGACGGCGACGATGTACGGCAGGCCGCTGCTCTCGAAGTAGTCGAGGGCCGGGAAGCAGTCCTCCAGCCGTCGGGTGTCGCACAGGACGACCGCGCCGATGGCCCCGCGCACCAGGTCGTCCCACATGAACCAGAAGCGCTTCTGGCCCGGGGTGCCGAACAGGTAGAGGACCAGGTCCGGTTCGAGGGTGATCCGGCCGAAGTCCATGGCGACGGTGGTGGTGTCCTTCTCCGGGACGGCGACGGAGTCGTCCACCTCCTCGCCGGCGACCGTCATCACGGCCTCCGTGCGCAGCGGGGTGATCTCCGAGACCGAGCCGACGAACGTCGTCTTGCCGACCCCGAAGCCGCCCGCGACGACGATCTTCGTGGCGGCGGGGGCCCGGGTCCGGCCGGGCGGCTGCCGCTCCGGCTGCTCCGGCTTCTCCCGGCCCCGTTCCGGTCCCGCTATGGTGTCAGATCCTGCGAAGTCCACACTGCACCCTTTCGAGCAGCGCGCGGTCGGGCCGGCCGGTGCCGTGACCGGGGCCGTAGACGCGGATTCTTCCCTGGTCGGCCAGGTCGCCGAGGAGGACCCGGACCACGCCCAGCGGCATCTTGAGCAGCGCGGAGACCTCGGCGACGGAGCGCAGCTTCCGGCACAGGCCGACGATCGCACCGATCTCGGGAAGCCCCCGGCCCGCCGCGTCCGCCTCGCCGCCGGGCGGCGTCTGGACGAACGTCTCCAGCTGGAGGACGTGTCCGCAGGGGGCGCGTCCGCCGGTGAACGAGTACGGCCGCACCCGCGCCGCGGTGCGTGCGCCGCTCACCGTACGGCCTCCACCGACTGCCGCAGCTCCCTGCGGAGTTCGGGGGTGAGCACATGCCCGGCCCGGCCGACGAAGAGCGCCATGTGGTAGGCGACGACGCTCATGTCGCAGTCGGGGGCGGTGTGGACGCCGAGCAGCGAGCCGTCGCTGATGGTCATCACGAAGAGGCTGCCCTCCTCCATGGCCACCATCGTCTGCTTGACGGTGCCGCCGTCCATCAGCGCCGCGGCCCCGGTGGTCAGACTGCCCAGGCCGGCGACGATGGTGGCCAGGTCGGCCGTGGAATGCCGGGGGCCCTCCGCCAGGCTCCCGCCGACGCGCTGCCCCTCCGGGTCGGAGGAGAGCAGCAGCAGACCGTCGGAGGAGACGACGGCGACCGACCGGACGCCGGGCACCTCCTCGACCACGTCGGTCAGCAGCCAGTGCAGGTTGCGGGCCTCGTGGCTCAGCCCGTACCCGGCGCCGCCGTGCGGGCCGGTGTCGATGGGGGTGACGGGGGTCGCCCCTCCGGAAAATGCAGTCAACCGCGTGCCTCCTCGACATCGCCGCCCTGGTCCGGCGCCCCGGGGCGGCGCCGATCACTGTCCCGCTGCCCGGCGAGTTCCTGCGCCACGTCGCGCCGTCCCTCCCGGGCCCCCTGCTGGAAGCCGGCGAGCTTGGCGCGCAGCGCCTCGGCGTCCACGCCCCGGCGCATCCGCTGCACCGGCGGCGGCTGCGGCACGGTGCGGGGGGTGCGCTTGGGCAGGCCGTTGCCGGTGGTGCCGCCCGCACCGTGGGCCGGCGGGGGCTCCGGGGCCGGCGGCCGGGCGTGCCGGCCGACGGCCGCCTGCGGACCGGACCCGGCGGGGCGCTGCTCCGGCACCGCCGGACGCACCCCGGGCGGGACGATCAGCTGGATGGTCGCCTCGTCCGGCGGGCCGGACGCCACGGGCTGCGGGGAGAAGCCCGCCATGCGCCGCGAACGTCCGGGAAGCTGATGGGAGTTGGCCTCGGCCGCCGCGCCCGGGAGGTGGACGGGAGGCGCGGTCGAGGTGCCCGGGACCGGCGGCGCGGCCTGCGGGTCGGTGACGGCCGGGGGGGCCGCGGGCAGCAGCCGGGCGGGCAGCACCACGACGGCCGTGATGCCGCCGGGCCGCTGCTCGCGCAGCTGGACGCGGACCCCGTGCCGGGCGGCGAGCCGGGCGACGACGTACAGGCCGAGGCCCATCACGGGCTCGTCCGCGTGGCCCGGGAGCACGGCGCCCGGCGGCTCCGGATCGCCCTGCGCCAGCAGGGAGTTGATCTCCTCCAGGCGGTCGGGGGCCATGCCGATGCCCTCGTCCTGGATGGAGAGCATCACATCGCCGTTCTCCAGGAGCCAGCCGGAAACCTGCACCGGGACGTCCGGCGGGGAGAACGCCGTGGCGTTCTCCAGGAGTTCGGCCGCCAGGTGGCTGACGTCGTCCGAGGCGAAGCCGGCGAGCTGGGCGCGGGCGGGCAGCGACTGGATGCGCACCCGCTCGTAGCGCTCGATCTCGCTGACGGAGGCGCGCAGCACGTCCAGCAGCGGCACCGCCCCCGCGTGCCCGCCGGCGTGCTCGGAACCGGCGAGGACCAGCAGGTTCTCGCTGTGCCGGCGCATCCGCGTGGCCAGGTGGTCGAGCTTGAAGAGGACGTCCAGCCGGTCCGGGTCCGCCTCGTGGGCCTCCATGGCCTCGATGACGGTCAGCTGCCGCTCGACGAGGCCCAGGGTGCGCAGCGACAGGCTGGCGCAGGTGCTGTGCGCCCGCCCGGCGTTCCGGACGGCCTCGGCCTCGCGCTGCCGGTCGCGCTCGCGCAGGGCGTCCCGCTCCGCGGCCAGGTCCTGGCGGGCGCCGTCCAGCCGGGCCCGCTCGCCCTCCAGCAGGTCGACACGCTCGCGCTGCCGCACGACCGTGCCGTGCAGCACGTTGACCGACCGGGCGATCTCGGCGAACTCGTCGTCGCGGCCCTTGACGGACACCGGCTCGCGGGCCGCCGGGTCGGCGCAGACCCGGCGGGCGCCGAGCCGCAGGGCGGCCAGCGGCCGGGTCACGGAGCGGGTGGAGCGCACCCCGGCCAGCAGGGCGACGAGGAAGCACACGCCGACGAGGGCGGCCCGGGTGCGCAGCGCGGTGACGTCCCGGTCGTGCACGCGCCCCAGGTGGGCGGCCTCGGCGGCGGCGAGGTCGGACTCGACGCCGCGCGTCCTCTCCAGCCGGAGGGTCAGCGCCGTGCGCAGCGCCTCGGCCTCCGCCGGGGTGGCCGAGGGCGGCTGCGGGCCGGCGAACAGGGCGGTCAGCCTGCTCTCCGCCGCGGTGGCCCCGGGGGTCCCCACCGCCCGGGCGTAGGCGTCCCTGGCCTTGGCCGGGGCGAGTTGGGCGAAGTCGGCGAGGGCGGCGCGCTCCCGGGTGTCGGTCTGCTGCGCGGCGGCGGCGAGGGCGGGCCGGTCGCCGCGGGCAGCGAAGGAGGCGAGGAGCAGGCCGCGGGTGGCGGACGCCTCCTCGGCGACGCGCCCGAGCAGGGCCACGGCCTCCGCGTCCCCCGTCCCGGCCCGGGCCGGGAGCCGGGCCGCCAGGGTGCCGGCGACGCCGTGCAGGGCCTGCACGGTGGCGGTGTACTGGCGGAAGACGGTGAGCGCGTCGGCGTTGCCGGTCAGCACCGTGCGCCGCTGCCGGGTCAGTTCCTCCAGCCGCTCGCGCACCCCGGCGGGCAGGGCCGTGCGGGACGAACGGGCCGTCAGGAAGGCGCCCAGCCTGCGGTCCACCGCGGCCCGCCGCGCGGTGAGCGCGCCGGGCACGCCGCCGCGCCCGCCCGCCACGTACACCGTCGTCGCGTCCCGCTCGTCGGCCAGGGAGTGGGCGAGGCGCACCGCGTCGTCGGCCGCCCCGGCCAGCGGGACCAGCCGGCCGGAGTCACCGGCGTCCCGCGACGCGTCGGCCACGCCCAGGGCCCCCGCCCCCAGGACCGCCAGGGAGGCGAGCACGACGGAGAGGGCCAGCCGGTTGCGGGCGCGCGCGGTGCGCTCGGGCACGCCCGTGGTCTGCTGCTCTCTCTGTCCGCCCCGAAGCCGCTTCTTCCGCACCGGTGCTCACATTCCGCTCTGTGTGGTCTCGTCGGTCCCGTCCGTCCACCCCCTGGCGCTGAAGTGGACCTTGTCAGCACGGCAGCGGGGCATGCGGCCGTCACCGGCCCGCCCACTCGAAGGAGTGGGGTTCCGTCCCGGAAGTTGCCGTGATCGTCGGTGTCGTTCCCTCCCCCGGCAACCGCCACCTGATAAACCGCCCGGCACGCCGGAAGGATGCGCGCCAACCTCCGTGGAAATCACGGCTCGTGCGGCGGCTCGGGCACACTGGCCCCATGCGCATCGAACTGGCCGGGCTGCCGGGCGACCCGTCCCGGCCGAACGAGGACTTCGTCTCCGCCGTCCTGCCCTCCTCGGGGCGGGGCGGCGCGCTGGTCCTGCTGGACGGGGTGACCCCGCCGCCGGACGGCGACGACGGCTGCGTGCACTCGGTCGCCTGGTTCACGGCGCGTCTGGGCGGCGCACTCGTGGAACTGTGCGCCGCCCGGCGGGAGATGAGCCTGCGCGCGTGCCTGGCGGAGGCGATCGTCCGCACCGCGGCCGCCCACGGCGACGGGTGCGACCTCGCGCACCGCCGCACCCCGCAGGCCACGGTCGTCCTGGCCCGCTGGGACGGTACGCGGGTGGAGCATCTGGTGCTGTCCGACTCCGTGCTCCTGGTCGAGGCCGCGGACGGGGCCGTCACCGCCGTCCTGGACGACCGCATCGCACGACTCGCCGCGCGCGGGCCGGTCACCGACGCCCAACGCAACGCGGAGGGTGGGTTCTTCACGGCCGCGGCGGATCCGGCGGTGGTCTCGCGGGCGGTCACGGGTGTGCTGCCGCGGGCCGAGGTGCGGGCGTTGGCGGCGCTGAGCGACGGGGCGTCGCGGTGGGTGGAGGTGTTCCGTGCCGGTGACTGGGCGCAGTGCCTTGGCCTTCTCGCGAAGTCCGGGCCCTCGGCCCTGATCGACCGGGTGCGGGCGGCGGAGCTGGCGGATCCGCAGTGTGCGGCGTTCCGACGGGGGAAGGCGCATGACGACGCGTCGGCGGTGTACGTGGAGTTGTAGCAGCCGCCGCGTTCGCGGCGGATTTGTCCCCCACCCCGCCCTTTCACCGTTTCTTCCGGGGGAGACCCCCGGACCCCCATTCGCCCTTCGGGCGAAGTCCTCAAGCGCCGGACGGGCTGAAATGGCGCGCCGATCCAGCCCGTCCGGCGTTTGAGGACGAACGCGGCGCAGCCGCGTTGCACCCCGCGCGGAGCGCAAAGAAACGGTGAAAGGGCGGGCCAGGGGCTCTCTACCCCCCAAGACTCACATTCAGCTGATGCAACAGCCGCGCCAGCTCCCCGATCTCCCCCCGGTCCCATCCCTCCAGCCGCCGCACGTACTCGCCCCGCCTCGCCTCCCGCACACGTACGAAACGGGCCCGGCCCTCCTCCGTCAGTTCGACGAGCGACGCCCGTCCGTCCGCCGGATCCGGGGTGCGGGTCACGAGTCCGAGCTCGTCCAGCGCCCGCAGCTGCCGGCTCATCGTCGCCTTGCCGACGCCGATGTACGACGCGAGGTCCGTCGCCCGCTGGCGGCCCGTGTCGGCGAGGAGGACGAGGAGTCCGTACGCCGCCGGCTCCAGCTCGGGGTGGACCTCGCGCGCCATCTCGCCGGAGGTGGCCCGCGCACGGCGCAGGAACACGGACAGCTCGCGCTCCAGGGCGAGGAACGACTGGTCCCCGCCGTCGGCTGGCGGCGGTGTGGCGGCGGTCTGGTGCACGGTGGCCCTCTCCGGCTCGGCAGGGGTCTGAAGGCCCCGACAGTATTTCGCAGGTTCGGACCAGCTACAGCACCGCCATCCGGGTATGACATGGACACACCACCCCACGGGAAATCCCCACGGGAATCCGGAGGCGGCAGCATGCCCAGATCCAGACCCCGAACCGCCGCGATCGCCCTACTCGCCCTCCTCGCCCTGCTCCTCGCCCTCCCCGGCACCGCCCGGGCGTCCGGCTTCGCCCCGCCCCGCCCGGCCCACCCCGAGCGCGACTGGCTGGGCTCGACCGTCCGCGCCCACGAGGGCGGCCGCAGCCCCAATTTCCCGCCGCCCGTGGCCGCGTCCGTGGAGGGCGTGGACGTCAGCAGCCACAACGGCAACGTCCCCTGGGGCACCCTGTGGGACTCCGGCGTCCGCTTCGCCTACACCAAGGCCACCGAGGGCACCGGCTACACCAACCCCTACTTCGCCCAGCAGTACGACGGCTCCTACGACGCCGGCATGATCCGCGGCGCGTACCACTTCGCCCTGCCCGACCACTCCTCCGGCGCCGCGCAGGCCAACTACTTCGTGGACCACGGCGGCGGCTGGTCCGGCGACGGGAAGACCCTGCCGGGCGTGCTGGACATGGAGTACAACCCCTACGGCGGCACCTGTTACGGGATGAGCGCGAGCTCCCTCGTCTCCTGGACGAAGGACTTCTTCGCCACCTACCGGGCCCGCACCGGCCGCGACGCGGTCATCTACACCGCCACCGCCTGGTGGCGGCAGTGCACCGGCGACAACGGCTCGTTCGGCTCGGTGAACCCGCTGTGGATCCCGCGGTACGGCTCCTCGCCCGGGACACTCCCCAACGGCTGGGGCTTCCACACGTTCTGGCAGTACACCGACACCGGCCCGACCGTCGGCGACCACAACCGCTTCAACGGCTCGATGTCCCGCCTCCAGGCACTGGCCGACGGATGACGGATGACGGATGACGGATGACGGACACGACCGTGCCCCCGGCCCGTCGGCGCCGGGGGCACGGTCACAACACGGAGGGGATCAGCCGCAGTTGCCCGCCGGGCGGTGCCGCGTGACCAGGTCGGTGTAGCCGGTGGTGGCGTCCAGCCACACCACCCGCCGGCCGCTCTCGGCCACGCCGCCCAGCTGCTCACCGCGGTTGCAGGAGACCCGCGCCTTCTGCCCGCCGTCCGGCGTGAACTGCCAGATCTTGGCCAGGCTCTCGTTGCGCGGCTCGGCGGACGGCGTCTGGGCCGTGACGGTCACCGCGTCCTCGGAGGCCGACAACGAGACGGCGGTCAGCGCGTCCCTGCCCTCGGCCGGGCTGACGTCGACGACCCCCGTACCGTCCAGGTTGGCCCGGCGCACCGCGGTCGGGGCGTTCCACTCCTTGCCGTCCAGCCAGTACACGTACTTGGAGGTGACGGCGGTCCGCCCGAGGTACCGGTCCGGATCCACGTCCTGCACCACGTTCCGCTTGCCGGTGGCGACGTCCAGGACCTCGACGGCCAGCTTCGGCGCGGTGGCCCCTGCCCGGTACGCGTCGACGAAGGCGATCCGGCCGTTGCTGAGCGACGGATAGCTCGTGGAGGCGAAGCGGCCGGCCCCGGCGGGGTCGACGAAGACCGTGTCCGTCTCGCCCAGCTTCACATACGCCACACGCGTGCTGCGCCGGCCGTTGACCTCGAAGGCGATCGTCTTCCCCTCGACGCTCACCGGCCCATAGCCGTACCGGTTGGAGTACAGCGTCTTGATGGGACCGCCGGAGAGCGACCGGGCGAGGAGCTCGACGTTGCGGGCCTTGTAGGCCGCCCAGACCACGGTCTTGCCGTCGGTGACCGGATTGACGTGGTAGCGGCCGTCGTTGGGGCTGATCAGCCTGGGCGAACCCGAGCCGTCGATGCGCCCGGCCCATACCGAGTACGCCTCGGTGCCGTCGTCGTTGGACTTGGACGCGGCCCACCAGCCGCCGCCCGCGCCGGGGTGGGTCGAGTCGGTGTTGACCCGGCCGAAGAGCTGGTCGGAGTCCACGCCGAGGGCGAGCTCCCAGCCCGGGACGATGCCGTGGCCGTTGAACGCCCGCTCGACCGCGCGCAGTTGCCCGGCGTCGAGCTTGAGGTCCTTGGCCGCGGCGAGGACCGCGGCGCGCCCCTCGGTGAAGCCGTCGAGCGGGGTCATGTACTCGGTGAGCGCCTTGTAGACGACCTTGTCGGCGAGCGAACGGCCGACGTCCTTGCGGATGTCCCACAGCGCGCCGGAGAAGATCGTGGAGTTGAGGTGGACGCCGCCGTTGTCGGTACCGAAGGCGACGCCGAGGAAGGACTTGGAGGTGGTCCTCCCGTCGTTGAGGTCGCGGAACGCGCACTCGCGCGGGGACTTGGTGCGGCAGAGCGTGTCGCCGAGCAGCCCGGAGTCGGGGCTGTCCATGGAGATGCCGAGGGTGTCGGTCTTGATGGCGTTGCCGAAGTAGTCGGCTATCGCCTCGTTCATGGCCCCGGACTGGCCCGCGTAGACGAGGTTGGCGGAGTTCTCGACCACGCCGTGGGTCATCTCGTGCCCCACCACGTCCAGGCCCGAGGACATCGGCCGGTACTCCTGGTCCCCGTTGCCGTACACCATCTTGGTGCCGTCCCAGAAGGCGTTGACGTACGGCATCCCGTAGAAGGTCACGCCCACGATGGAGTTGAGCTCGCCGCCGTGGCCGTTGAGGCTGTTGCGGCCGTGCTGCGTGCGGTAGTAGTCGTAGACCTTGCCCGCGGCCCAGTGCGCGTCCACCGCGCCGGCCTCGGTCGCCTCCTTGCCGAAGGCGGGGGTCTCCGAGCCGAACACCTCGACGCCCCAGGGCCACTTCCCGGAGACGTCGGCGACGGTCAGCTTGCGGCCGTCGAAGGTGGCGATGTCCTTCTTGCTGCTGTCGCGCATGCGCGAGTGGTCGACCATGACGTATTGCTTGCGCTGCTCCTGGTAGGAGAGCTGGAGGTCGACGTTCCTGCCGTCGAGCCGGGCGCCGGAGCCGTTGACGGTGGGCTGCTCGGCGGGCGCGTCGGCGGCCTTCGCGGACCTCCGCTCCGCCTGCTTGCCGTCGCCGCTCACAGCGACGGCCTTCGGCGCGCCGAACGTCTTGATGCCGCTGTACTGGAGCACCGGGTAGCCGGACTTCGCGTCGATGTACACCTCGTTCAGCACCGGCTGCTTGGTGGCCGGGTCCGTGCCGTGCACGGTGACGTGCTGGGTGAGGACGCCTTGTCCCTTGGGCAGGACGACCAGCCCGCGCGCGGTGCCGGCGAGCGGGTACTCCGCGTCGTCGGCCTGGACGCGGGCGCCGGGTCTGTGGGCGCGGAGGCCGGTGGCGGTGGCCTCGACGGCGCGGTCGACGGCGAGTTCCTCGTCGACCTCGGGGGTGGTGCCGGCGGTCAGCCCGGTGAAGTACTTGCCGGAGGTGCCGGTGACGACGCGCTTGCCGTTCTTGTGCTCCATGCGCACGACGTACTGGCCGCCGAGGACCTCGACGCCCTTGTGCTTCTGCTGGAGGCGGACGGTCTCGGTGGCACCGGAGTTCACCGTCTGTACGGGCTTGAGGTCGCGGCCGGGGTCGGCGATGCGGTACCGCCCCTCCTTGGCCGCCAGGTGCCCGCGCGCGGCGTCGGCCGCGCTGCCGTCGGCCCTGACGGGCTCCCGGATGCCGGTCACCAGCGCGGGAGTTGCGGTCCTCAGCCCCGGTATCACCTGGCCGGGACCGGCGCCGGGGGCCGGATCCGCCGCGTGCGCGGGGGCGGCCGATACGACGAGTGCGGCGGCGCCCATCAGCGCCGCCGCACCCGTGATGCCGCTCCGTGCTCCGGATCTTCTGGAACGTGCACTGGGATTGCGCAAGGTATCCCCTCCACGTCATGCCCCATGGGCATGCCTTTGGCATGCTCCACGACCGGTCGACGACCGGCTCCTTTGGGCAGGGCAATGCAAGCGGTAGTGATGCTCGGCGCTCAACGGCGGGTTCGCGCCGGGGGGTTACTTTCGGCCGGGCGGTGTGGAGCGGGACCCATCGGGGTACTGACGGGTGGGCATTCTTCTACTACTATGCAAACAACTCGGAGAAGTTCAGAGGGTTCGGAGAAGTTCAGAAGGTGGGGCCATGTCCGGCATACGCCGCGCACTCGTCACTCTGCTCATGTATCTGCTGGCCGCCGCGGCCTTCCTGGCGGTCTACCTCCATCTCGGGGACCGGCTCCCCGACCACCTCGCGACGCACTTCGACG
The DNA here is from genome assembly GCF_041519305.1 of Streptomyces luteireticuli. NCBI lineage: Bacteria > Bacillati > Actinomycetota > Actinomycetes > Kitasatosporales > Streptomycetaceae > Streptomyces > Streptomyces luteireticuli. The sequence goes on along the minus strand of NZ_CP167927.1, from coordinate 5,638,955 downwards.
GCACCAGCGCGGACGACTACTCCAGCCGCGGCTCCTTCCTCGCCGCCTCCCTCGGCACACTGGGCGGCCTCGGCGCCCTGCTCGGCGGCGTGTCGGCACTCCGCGGGACACCGGCGCAGCAGCGCGGACTGACCGTCCTCGGCTGCACGGTGGCCGGGATCGTCGGCTACGGGCTCACGTCGGTGCTGCTCGTCAACGCGGACGCCACGGACCCCGCGGATGTCCGGCTGCCCGTGTGGCGGCTGCTCACCGCCCTCGGCGCCGGGGCCGTCACGGGCGCGGCCGGCTGGCTGCTGTCCGGCAAGGGCGCGCCGGACACTGTGGGGCGCGGCCCCGCCGGGCCGGTGGAGCAACTCCCGCTGGCCGACGGTGAGTCGGCCGTGTGGACGCACGCTGTCGGCTCCCGTGTGCTGCCGCTGGCGGGCGCGGGCACGCTCGCTCTGGCCGTGGTGCTCGGACTGACCGTCGGCTTGACCTCCGTCGTCCTGACGCTCGCGATCGGGCTGCCGTTGACCGCCCTGACCAAGGCCCGGGTCACCGTGGACCGGCGAGGCATCACCATCGCCCCGGTCTCCCTCCCCCGCCTCCGCGTCACCATTCCACTGGAGCGGGTGGTGGACGCGTCCCGCCGCGAGGTCAACCCCTGGCGGGAGTTCGGGGGCTGGGGCTACCGCGTCGTCCCCGGGGCGAGCGGACTGATCCTGCGCTCCGGCGAGGCCCTGTCCGTACGCCTCACCACCGGCAGCGAGTTCGTCGTCACCGTGGACGACGCGGCGACGGCCGCGGCCCTGCTCAACACCCTGGCCGCCCGCGAGCGCACCGCCAAGGGCTGATGATGCTGTTCCGGGTGGACCCCAACTCCCCACTGCCGCTGGCCGACCAGGTCGCCGCCTGCGTCCGGGGCGCGATCAGCGACGGCACGGTGCACCCCGGCGAGCGCCTCCCCGCCGCCGGCCGCCTCGCCGAGTCCCTCGGCATCAATGTGCACACGGTGCTCCGCGGCTACCAGCAGCTGCGCGACGAGGGCCTGATCGAACTGCGGCGCGGCCGGGGCGCGGTGGTGACGCAGTCCGCGACCCCGGGGCGTACGCGCCTGCTGGCGCATGCGCGCGATCTGGTGGTGGAGGCGCGGGGGCTGGGGATGTCCGACGAGGACGTCCTGGCCCTGGTACGGGCCTCGCTGACCGAAGACCGATGACGCCCCGGAAGCCGGACTCCCCTCGCCGCCACGGCTCCGGCCGCCGCCGCTCCACTCGTCGCCGCCTCCCCCGGGACGGCTTCCGCGGCGGCGCGACGGCCTCGGGGACCTGCGAGGAAGCCGAGTACACCAGGCAGTGCAGCTACGCCAAGTAGTCCCCAGTACCGACAGCCGTCAACGACGGCCCCACGACGCCGTGGCGACCGTCCGCCCGCCCGCGTCCTTCAGCGTCGCCTTGTCCTTGGTGTTGTTCCAGACGTACGCCCGCCGGTTCTGGTACACGTCCTTGGCCGTGTCCTTCCCCTTGCCGGTGTGCACGCGCACCGACGCGTGCGGCGCGAGGCGGACCTTGCCGAACGTGTAGACGTGCCGCGAAGTGTCGCTCAGCGTCCAACGGTTGAGCTCCACCGCCTTCTTGCCGGTGTTGGTGATCGTCACCCACTCGGCGTTGAGGCTCTTCTGGGAACGGTCGTCCTTGCCCGGGCTGTCGTACTGGATCTTGCCGAACACCACGGGGTTCTTCGGGGCCGCGGAGGCGGGCACGGCCACGGAGGCGAGCGCGACACCGCAGGCGGCGGCGGTGGCGAGGCGGGCTATGACTCGGGACAAGGGAACCTCTGCTCTCCGGCGCGCGGGACGCGCCCTGTACGGCCCGGCGGACCACCGGGCCCGATCACTCTGCCGCAGAAGCAACCGTCCCGTGCCCGGAATCGATCCCCATGTGACGGACTCGGCACCACCCGCAACACGATCGTTACCGCGTCACATCACGTCACACCGCGTCGACCAGCCGGGAGATGCCGTCCCTCCCCTGCCCGGCCGCGATGGCCCGCCGGGCCGTGGCAAGGGCCGCGCCGATCACGCCCGTGTCGAGCCCGCGCGCCTCGGACGCCTCGACGACATGCTCCATGCCCGCCGCCAGCGAGACGACGGTGGACTGGTCGCCCGGGTGCTCGCCGGCGTCCACCTGCTCCGCGAACAGGGGCACCATATGGGTCAGCAGATCGCCGATCCCCAGGGCGTACGGGGCGAGTTCCGCCGCCCGGATGTTCTCCGTCCGGGCAAGGGCCAGCGCGTGCAGGTAGCCGCTCACGGCCGTCCAGCAGAAGTCGAGCACCGCCACGTCGAAGGCGGCGGCCCGGCCGGGGTCCGTGCCGAGGTGGTCGGCCCGCCCGCCGAAGGCCGCCAGCGTGGCCCGGTGCGCGGCGAATTCCTCCTCCGGACCGCTGTAGATGACGACCGCGCCGTCCGTCCCGATCGACACCGCGGGCGTCAGGATCGAACCGTCGAGGTAGCCGATGCCGTGCGCGGCCGCCCACGCGGCGGCCTCCCGGGCCCGGTCCGGGGAGTCCGCGGTGAGGTTCACCAGCGTCCGCCGGCGCAGCGTCTCCGCCACCGGCCGGACGATCGCGTGCACCGCGCTGTAGTCGATCACGCACACGATCACCAACGGGCTTGCGGCCACTGCCTCCTCGACCGTCGCGGCGAGGACGGCGCCGCGGCCGACCAGGTCGTCGGCCCTCCCGGGCGACCGGTTCCAGACGGTGACGCGGTGCCCGGCCGAGAGCAGCGCGCCGGCGAGGGCCCGCCCCATGGGCCCGAGCCCGAGCACAGTGACGGATGAGACGGGTGAGATGGGCGAGACGGGTGAAACGTGATTGCTGCTGTCCAGGGAATTCGTCATGCTGGCGAAGCTAAACCTTCACGTCGACGTGAAGGTCAACTCGCCGTGACGGGGGTCACTTTGCGCATCGGAGAGCTGTCCCGGCGTTCGGGCGTCACGCCGCGCGCCCTGCGCTACTACGAGGAGCAGGGCCTGCTCCGGCCGGAACGCCGCCCCAGCGGCTACCGCGAGTACGGCGAGGACGACGTACGGACCGTCCGCAACGTCCGCACCCTTCTCGCCGCGGGACTGGGCACGGCGACGATCGCCGAGGTCCTGCCGTGCACGGCCGAGGCGGACGGACTGCTGCTGCCGGGGTGCGCCCCGCTGGCGGAGGAGGTGCTCCGGGAGCGGGACCGGATCCGGTCGACGATCGGCGAACTCGCCTCCGCGCTGGAGCTGCTGGAGGAATTGATCGACCGCTCGGAGCTGGAGAGCCCGGAGCTCGACAGCCCGGACGGGACGCGGACGCACCCGGTGCTCCCCGGACGATCGCAAGGCCCCAACGGCCCTTGGCACGGGCGGAGTCCACGCCCTAGCGTTTCTCCATGACCGACACCACCGGACCGCTGGAGCGCGACCGGCACCGCACCGTCTTCGGCGAGGTCGCCGAGCAGTACGACGCCGGCCGCCCCGGCTATCCGGACCGACTCGTCAGCGACGTACTGGAGTTCACCGGGCTTCCCGCCGTCGAGGCCCTGGAGGTCGGTGCCGGGACGGGCAAGGCCACGCGGGCCTTCGCCGCCCGTCCCGGCGTCACGCTGACGTGCCTCGAACCGGACCCGCGCATGGCCGCCGTCCTGTCCCGCACCTGTGCGGGCCGCCCCCATGTCACCGTCGTGGAGACGGATTTCGAGACCTGGCGCCCGCCGGACCGGCACCGCTTCGATCTCCTCCTCTCCGCCCAGGCGTGGCACTGGACGGCCCCGGAGGTGCGCTGGTCCCTGGCGAGGGAGAATCTGCGGCCGGGCGGGACCATCGCCCTGTTCTGGAACGACTGGTACGTGTCGGACGACGCCCTCCGCGAGGCCGTCGCCGCCGTGCACGACCGCCACCTCCCCGACCGGCCCCCGCACTCCATCCTGGAGAAGGTCCCGCGCGACTCCGTCATGGCCCGCGACTCATGGGTGCCCCGCGAACTCCTCGCCGACGGCGGCTTCACGGACGTCACACACCGCCAGTACCCCTCCGTGCACCACCGCTCGACGGCCGGCCTCGTCGACGTCCTCTCCTCGCTCTCCTTCTACCGCGCCCTGCGGCCGGCCACGCGCGAGGCGCTCCTCGCGGACACCGCGCGGGCCGTGGACGCGCACGGCGGAGGTCTGCGGCTGGACACCCGGACGGGGCTGTTCCTGGCCCGGACGGTGGCCGGGGGGTGACCGGGAGGTGACCCCTCGCACAGGGGACGTCCGCGCCCTCACCCGCCGCCCGGGGCTCCCCCGGCGGCCCCCTCCCGCCGCCACGCCCAGAACCTGTCCTCGAACTCCCGCGGTCCGGCGCATTCGGCACCGTGGAGTCGGGCGAACCGGACCGCCGAGTCCATGAGTTCGAAGTCCTCCTCCGGCTTCGCCGTGCGCCGCTCCAGGAAACGGTCGATGTCCGGCAGCGGCCACGAGGAGGACAGCACATGCACCGGATCGAACTGCATGTCGGCATGGCCGGTACCGCTGAAACGGACGCGCCTGGAGGGCGGGTTGAAGTGGGCCGTACCGGCCGAGAGTTCGCCGTCGTCACTCGGGTCGCAACGCAGCCATCTCCCGTCGAGATGGACGGCACCGAAGAAGTGACGCGACCGGTCGTCGCACTTCTCCTGGAACGCCGGGAACCAGCCCGGCCCGAAATATTTCTTGCCGTTCACGACCAGGATCCCGAAGCCGGCGGGAATGCGCTGCGCCCGCAGCATCGCACACAGCAGATTCGCCTTGTTGGAACAGGTCCCGCGCCCCAACTCCAGGGTTTCCGAGGCGCTATGCGTCCAGTCGTGCAGAATGGCGTACCGGATTTCGTCCTGTACCCACCGGAAGAGCCGTACCGCCTTCTCCCGGTCACCCTCCGCACCGGCGGTGACCTCGGCAGCCGTACGGACGACGCCCTCGGCTCCGGCATCACAGAAGGAAGTGCTCCCGAGGAACACGGAATCCACGGCGGCGGCTCGGCCGACCGTACCCCCGGAGCGTCCCCGATCCCCCACACCCGCCCCTCCGACCATGCTCAATTACCGTAATTCCTCTCGACGTTGATGTATCCGTTCCGTGAACTCCGGAACCGGACCGGTGGCACACCATGATGGGACCGCGCCGGGCGCAGCGCGGAATGAGGGGCGGGAAATTTGCTGGCCCTTGACCGGGGCAGGCTCGCCCTGTTCAGCCGGTGCAATATATTGCCGACATTCGTCAGGGCGAGCGAACGCCTCGGTACAGGTCCGGTCAGCGCACCCCGTAGGAGAGGGTGACCGGGGCGAGGGTCTTGCCCTCCTTGTACCCGTAGAGGCCCAGGACCTTGGCACCGTCGGCCGTCAGCGTCGCGGGGATGTCCTGGAGCACCGTCCCACCACCCTTGCCGGAGCGCTGCTTGGCCTTCGCCAGGTCGAGCGCGGCCAGACGGACGCCGGAGGACGTCTTGTGCACCTCGGTGGCCTTCTTGACGCCGTTCTCCTCCGTTACCTTGGGCGTGGTGGTCGTGACATCGGCCGTGAGGTAACCGGTCTTGCCCTGGATGACGGCCTTGATGCCGGACAACTTGAGGTCGCCCATCACCACCATGGCTCCCGTCCTGTACTGGACGGTGCCCGCGAACGTGACTGTGGTGGAGGCGGCGGCGCCGGACCCCTTCGACGTCACCTTGCCGACGGGAAAGACGTACTGCTTGCGGGAGTCGGCCATCTTCGCGCCGCCGGTGAACTCGGCGCTTCCCCCGTCGGGCCCGAGATCGATCGCAGGAGGCATGAAGCCACCGTCCACGGCCCAGCTGAGGGCGTTGCGCTCGGGCAGCGGCGCCTCCTTGGGGGACGGCGCCGGCTTGGGGGCGGGCGTCTTCGTCCTCTCGTGGGAGAGGGTGAGCTTCTCCAGGCGCGCGCCCTTCCCGAAGGCGGCGTGGTCCAGCACCGTTGCCCCGTCCCTCGTCACGACCGGAGTCCAGCCGTCACCGCTCTTGTCGAGTCGGGCGATGCCCACGTGCTTGTTCACGCCCCCACGCGTCTTGACATCGGCGTAGAGGAACATGGTGCTCTGCTGCCCCTCGCCCACTCGGCCGATCCCGAGGTTCGACAGCTTGAGGGAGTAGCCGCGGGAGGAAAAGAAGGCGGCCTCGCCCTTGAAATTCATCGACAGGACGTTTCCGTCCGCGTCGACCTTGCCCGCGCCATGGGTGAAGGTGAGGGCGCCGTCCGGGCCCTGCTTGACGTCGCCGCGCAGATAGAGGTCGTCGTCCTCACCGGGCTTCTGGATCTGGGGGTGGATGCCCCAGACGAGCTTGCCGTCGTTCACCGGCACGGTCGCGAAGTCTTCGGGGGGAGCGATGATGGCGGAGCGTACCGGAGCGGCGGCGAAAGCCGGGGCGGCGGCCGTCCAGGTGACGGCCGTGCCGACCGCGGCGGTGACCACGAAGGTCGCGGTCCGGGCGAGGCGACGGCGCCCTCGGCCGAGGGGCCGGGTCGGCGGTTGTGCGTTCACGATGTCGTTCTCCTTGAGTTGCCGGCGCAACGCCCGACGGGCGGACCGGCCTGATCTCCGTCGTTTTGACGGGGACTTCCTGGAGAAAAGTCAACTGCACCAGTCCGCTGCCGACTTCATGCCGAAGTCCCGGGCCGGTGGACCCGGGATTCTTCGCGGATACCCGGGGGGCGGAAACACCTGGGGCATGCATTCGACCGAAGGACGACGCCTGCATCAACTTCGGACTACGTCTCTCGCGGCTGTGATTCAGCCGACAACCGTTCAGTCGCGGCCGAACTCGTCCGTGGTCAGGGTCAGTCCGACGACGGTGTCGGTCAGATCGATCGGGTCGCCGAACTTGATGGCGGGGGCGAGCCGGTAGGAACCGTCCTTGGGGTCGGTGTAGAGATGGCACTCGCCCTGGTACGGATCGACGATCAGGTACACGGGTACGCCTGCCGCCGCGTAGGCGTCCTTCTTGGGCCCGAAGTCGTTCCTCCGGGTGTCCCGCGAGATGGCCTCCGCGACGAACTCGATGTCCGGGTACTCCCAGAGGCCCTTGTCGTTCTTGGAGGCGTCGTCCTTGACCAAAGTGACGTCCGAGCAGAGGCCGTTCAGATGCCCCGGGTAGTCGACACGGACGTCGGACTTCAACCGCTGCCTGGGGTACTTGGTCCGTAGCTGCTCGACAACGGCCATAATGACGTCCCAGTGATTGTCCCGGACAGGCGCCATATAGATGGCCCCCTCGACGATCTCCACCTTGTATCCCTCGGGGACAGGCATCCGCTCCAGCCAGTCGAACAGCATGTCCAGACTGAGCTCGTCGCCTTCGGCCATCTCGATCAGCTCGATCCTGTCGGTCAGCATGACGGGCACCGTGCGCTCCTCCCCACCGCCCGCAGGCGCGAGGGGCCGCGCAGTAGAACGATCCGTACGGGCCCCTGGACACGCCCGGCTCCCGGTACAGGGCGCCGCTGCCGCCCTTCGGCCGCGCCCGGATGCCTACGAAGGGGCCGGGGAACCACTGAACCGGTCGTCCGGGCCGGGATCGCGATCCCGGCCCGGACGACCTCGCGTGGGCATGCCCGGTATCGGCAGCCCATACGTCCGCGGCGGTGCCGCCGCGGACTTCAGCCCGCCCCCCACGCCCGCGCTCCTCAGCGCGCCCCGTAGGAGAGGGTGACCGGGGCGAGGGGCGTGCCCTCCTTGAAGCCGGCGCGGTCCAGGGCCTCGGCGCCCTCGGCCGTCAGTGTCGCCGGGATGTCCCGGAGCGTCGTCCCGCCGCCCTTGCCCGGGCGCCGCTCGGCCTTGGCCGGATCGAGCTCGGCCAGGCGGACGCCGGGGGACGTCTTGGTCACCTTGGCGACCTTCATCCCGGTGAACTTGCGGGCGAAGGAGGTGACATCGGCGGTGAGGTAGCCGGTATCACCCTGGATGACCGCCTTGAGGTTGGAGAACGTGATGTGCCCCTCTGCCCCGCTCATGCTTCCCGGTACATGCCGGACGGCGCCCTTGAAGGCGATGGTGGTGGAGCCCGATCCGTTCGCCGTCGCCTCGCCGACCGGGAAGACGTACCGCTCAAGAGAGTCGGCCAGCTTCGCACCGTCGGTGACCCTGGCTTCTCCCCCGTCGACCTGGGTTGTGCGGGGGTCGAACCGGGAGTGCACGGCCCAGCTGAGGGCGTTGCTCTCGGACGGCCACGCCCACCGCTGGGAGGGCAGCTTCATGTCCTTGTAGGAGAAGGTGAGGTCCTCCAGGAAATCGGCCGCCTCGAAGGCGGGATGACCCAGGGCGCGTGCACCCTCTATCGTCAGGCGGGTTGCCCAGCCGTTCTTGTCCCAGGAGAGATCGGCGAGGCGCACATTCTTCCGGGTCTTGCCCCACGCCATGACATCGGCCGTGAGGTACCGGTCAATATTTCCCGGCCCCTTGGGCCCCTGGGTGATCTTGAGATTGCCGAGCCCGAATGTATAGCCCTTGGCGGACCGGAATTCTACGGTGCCCTTGAAGGTCATCCGCAGAAGATTCCCTTCCGCGTCGGTCACGCCCGTACCGCCGGTGAAGGTGAACGGACCGGTTCCCGCCCGGCTCTGCCTGGCCCCGCCGAAGGCCTTGACCTTGTCGCCCTTCTTGGGGTCCTTCAGCTGGCCATAGACGCTCCAGACGAGCTCGCCGCCCTTCACCGGCACTGTCGCGGAGCCGGAGTCGGCGGCGGGAGCCGCCACGGCGTGGTGCGCCGGGGCGGCGGCGAAGGCCGGGGCGGCGGCGGTCCAGGTAAGGGCCGTGCCCACGGCGGTGGTGACGACGAAGGCCGCGGTCCGGGCGAGGCGACGACGCCCGCCGCCGAGGGGCCGGGCCGGCGCGGCCGCCGCGTTCACGGTCGGCGATGGTGTGTTCACAGTTCTTGCTCTCCTCGATTTGCCGGTGCAATGCCCGACGGGCGCACCGACGTGATCTCCGCCGCTTGGGCGGGAACTTCAAAAGAGAAGTCAACTGCGCATTTTCGTGGCCGACTTCATGCCAAAGCCCCGGCTGCGTGGACCGGGATCATTTACGAATTCCCGGAGGCCGGACACGCGCCGGCCGAACTTTCGGCCGAAGGACGACAACTACATCAACTTCGGACTACATCCCATCGCGGATAAAATTCAGTAGATGGTTACGACCCACACGCCGGTCGTGACCGGGAGCGCACAGCGAGTAATAAGGCGGCGAGCAGCGAGAGCACCGAGGAAGGCGACAGCGTGGCCATAGCCCAGCAGAATTCCGAGCGGGGCCGTGCCTCCGCCGCCAGCCCCCGTGACACGGTCATGGAGTGGTTCGGCGCGCTGCACGCGAGCCCGCGGCGGAATGTGCTGCTGGCCGTCGTCTACGGGATCCTGCTGGTGGGGATCGCCGTGACCACCCCCGAGGCGGGGCTGGTCGACGACCAGGCCGCGGGCGTCGCGGTGTCCGTGGTGATCGCCGTGGCCACGGTCTGGCGGACCCGCTTCCTGCTGCCGTACGCCGTCGTCTCCGCGGCCGGTGTCCTGATCACCGGGCATCTGCTGAGCACCACCGTGGCCTGCTACACCGCCGTCCGCAAGGGCCGCTACGCGCTGGCCACCGCACTCGCCCTGCTCCCCCTGATGTTCGCCCTGGTCGCGCCCCAAGCGCTGATGGCGCACGCCGCGCACCCGGGAGCGACCCTGACCGACAGCGCGGTGATCGTCATCGTCCCGGTCCTGCTGGGGCTCCTGGCCAGGACGCACAAGCAGAAGGCCGCGCTGGCCGCCGAGCGCCAGGCGCTGGAGGAGCGCGAGCGGCTGGTCAGGTGCGTCCACAACGGGGTCGGACGCCAGGTCACGCTCATGGTGCTGCAGGCCGGGGCGATCGCCATCCGCCCCGACGTCTCGGAGCCCGTCAAGGAACAGTGCCAACTGATCGCCGACGCGGGCGAGGACGCCGTCCACGCCCTGCGGGAGATCGTCAACGTCACGCACGGCTCGGGGCCTTCCGCCACCGGCCACGAACCCCCGGGCGAGCAGCGCCGCACCCTGGCCGATCTGGCACCCCTGGTCGGGCGCTACCGGGACGGCGGCCAGCAGATCACGGTGGACGCCCACACCACCTCCGCCTCCCTGGACCCCGCCGCCCAGGACCTCGCGTACAAGGTCGTGGCGGAGGGCCTGAGCAACGCCGTCCGGCACGCCCCCCGCGCCCCCGTGGACATCCGCATCACCCAGACCTGCACCGGTCTGCTGGTCTCCGTCCGCAACGGTCCGCCCTGCCGGGACGGCGACCGCCTTCCCGGCACCGGCAACGGCCTGACCTGGCTCCGGCAGGAGATCCAGGCCATGGGCGGCATCCTGCACTCCGGCCCGGAGCCCGGCGGGGGCTTCCTCCTGGAAGCCCGGCTGTCCCGGTGACCGTCCCGACGCCCGTCCCGACAACCGAGGAGAACCGTGTGATCCGCGTACTGATAGCGGACGACGACGCCTTGGTGCGCGCCGGGATCCGCGCCATCGTCCAGGCCGGGCCCGGCATCACGGTCGTCGGCGAGGCCGGCGACGGCGCCGAGGCCGTCGCTCAGGCCCGGCAGCACCGCCCGGACGTGGTGCTGATGGACCTCGACATGCCGGGCTGTGACGGGCTGGCGGCCACACGCCGGCTGCTCGCCGAGCCCGTCCCTCCCAAGATCCTGGTCCTGACCACGTTCGGTCTCGACGAGCACATCGTCGACGCCCTGCACGCAGGGGCCTCGGGATTCCTGCTGAAGCAGCTCAGCCCGCAGAAGCTCATCCACGCCGTCTCGACGGTCGCCGCCGGGGGGACGGTGCTGTCGGGTGCGGTGGCACAACAGCTGCTGGCCCACGCCCCCCGGTCCCGCGACCGCCGCGCCGAGGACGACCGGGCCCGCGCGCTGCTCGGCAGGCTCAGCGGACGCGAACGCGAGGTCCTCGCGCTGCTGGGGCGAGGCCTGAGCAACTCCGAGATCGCCGCCCGCCTGCACATGGGGATCTCCACGGTCAAGACCTATGTCTCCCGCTCGCTCACCAAACTGGATGTCGACAACCGCACCCAGGCCGCCCTGCTGGCCCAGGAACTCGGCCTCCGGCTGCCCGGAGAAGAGGACTGATCACCGCGACGGCACCGCTCCCGCCGCGCCCAGGTAGGCGTGGAGCGCGGCCGAGGCCCTGAGCCGGCGCAGGCTGCGTTCGTCCAATTCCTTCTCTCGTGCAGCGAGTTCCCCCAGAACGTCGTCCGGGTCGCCGGTGGCGCGCAGCGCGTCCAGGACGGCACCGATGGCCGCGAGCGGTTGGTGGCCCCGGCGGAGCAACGCCACGATGTGCGCCGTCCGCAACTCGGCGCGACCGTACAGCCGGTACCCGGTGCCGGGTTCACGCTCGGGCCGCAGCAAGCCTCGGGACTCCCAGAGGCGGAGGACGGGCGGACGGACGCCCACGGCGCGGGCGGCCTCGCCGATGCGGAGGGGGCGGCGGGGGCCGTCAGGTGTCGCGGGCCGTCCCGCGAGGGCCTCACGGACAGCGGCCAACTGCGCCCGCTCCCGGGCCAGTTCCGCATGCCCGCCGTCGATCGCGGCCAGCGCGGCCGCCAGATCGCCGGCGTGGACGGCACGCATCACCGTGCGGGCGACCGGCCAGCCATGCCCCACGGCCAGCTCCCGTACGGCGACGAGGGCATCGGCGTGCGCCCGGGTGAACACCCGGTATCCGGACGGAGTCCGCTCGACGGGCGGGAGGACCCCGGCCTCCACATAGTTCCGCAGCTGCTGCACCGAGATCCCGGCCGAACGCGCCAGCACACCGGCCCGCACCCGCTCCTGCGCCGTCATCGTTTCACTCTCGTTTGAGACTTCTCGGGCATGCTTCAAGGCCGGCCTGGAGAATGGGCGGCAAAAGCCCCCAGAAGCACTTCAATGAAACCATTGATACCTGAATGACCGGGAAGCCGAGGAGGCGACGACGTACATGAAGTTCGTTCTCGAAGTCGATATGACGGGCGATGCGTTGGCGGACGACGCGGCGGGCGAGCTGAGCAGGATCCTCCGCTACTGGGCGGGAAACCTCCGGCACTACGCCCTCGCTCCGGGCGACGGGGAGGCGATCCACGACTCGGCGTACGGGGAGGTGGGGCGCTGGCGCGTCACGGGCGCGACGGGGTGAGGGGCTGACGCGCCAAACCTGTGGGACGGCATGGCACTTGCCCGGCCGCCCGGGAGCCACCATGCGATGCTGGAGGCAGGGCGAGAACCCGTGATGACCTGAGAGACCGGCCATGACCCCCGTGACGGAGCAGGCGATGCGCATCAGCGGCGATCAGGTGCACCTGGACGAGTACGGGCGCACCTGCTACGAAGACGCGCTCCTGACCGGCGAAGTCGAGAAGCACGCGGACAACGGGCAGCTGGTGATGCTCTTCAGCTACGCCGACGGCGTCGAACACGGGCCGCAGCGGGCGTGGTGGCCGGACGGGACCAAGCGGATCGAGGGCGTCACCAGGATGGGCGCCGCCGTGGGTGAGTGGCGGTACTGGCACGCCAACGGCCACCTGTCGGAGCTGGTCGTCCTGGACGAGCACGGCCGGGTGATGACGAGAAGGCGCTGGAACGCCGCCGGTGAGCTCACCTTGGACAAAGCGATCCGCCGATCCGGCTGATCCGGGCGCCCCGAGCAAGCCGAACTGACGCTTCGTCGCTCGGTCGAGGTACCCGTCCCGGGATACCGGTGTGCTCCACCCTCGCTGTGGCCCGCTTCTTGAGGCCCGGAGGGCCCGAGACGAGACGGTGAGCCGAGCAAGCACCATGTCGCCCCACGGGTTTCAGGCCCGCTACTGCTCCTGCTTCGCGACGAAGGAGCCCATGCCGTGGGTGGTGACGATGAGCCCTTCGTCCCTCAGCGCTGCAGTCACCTTGCGCACCGTCCCTCGTGCAACGCCGAATTCCTGCTCGATCAGGACCTCGGACAGCAGGTAGTGCGTCGGGTACTCACCGCTCTCGATCCGCTTACGGATCACATCAGCAATCTGCACCCACTTGGGGCGCGTGGGATCGAACTCCATCCGGGTGACTGTACGCACTGATATTCAGGCCTTCATAGACCTGAGGATCCTTGGACGACCATGGACATGTGTGAAAGACCTTCGCTACCGTGGCGGCGCAGAAGACCCCCGCGACCGTCCAACCGGTCCGGGGGCACGGCCACCAGCTACCCAAGGAGCTGACGACATGCGCCACCCTATCTCCCGCCTGCTCGCCTGGACGAGAGCCTCCTTCAGGCACGAATCCGAAGCTGTCCCCCAGGCCTCGACTGCCCCGCCGCCCACCCCCATCACGTACACAACTCCCACCACAACCGTGGTCTTCACTGCCCACGGCATCAACATCCATCGCCGCGGCCCCCATCCGCGCTGCACCTGCCCCGGCGCCGTCCACGACGTGACGGCCGCCGTCAACTCCCCTGCCGGGGCCGCCGTATGACCGCCCCGAGCTGGGTGATCCAGCCCGAGCTGGGCCCGGCCGTGCCCGTCATCTTCTCGATGCGCTGCACGACCTGCGACGCCGCGTCGCCACCCGACGCGGACTTCGAGCCCATGCACCACTGGACCCTGCGGCACGTCGCCGGAAACCCGGAACACACCGACTACCGCGAGGTCATCCACCGCACGTGGCGCGCCGTCGAAGCGCCTTGACGGCAACCCGGCCCCGGCACTCCGCCGGGGCCATGCGGAGGCCGCCACCCGGTACCTTGAGGCGACACGGGCCGGAGTACGCCGCACGGACGGAGGACCAATGACCGCGCAGCACCACGAGCACCCCCCCGAGGTGATCCCGCGTCCGGAGAAGACCTTTCCCTCTCTGCGGGCCGCCCTCGCCCGTGTCGCCCCTTCCCGGCTGGCCGAGTTCCAGGCGGATCGCGACCTGGCCTTCACCTCGGCCACCCAGCACAACTCGTTCCGCCCGATCCACCTCTTCCAGATCAAGTGGGCGACGGAAATCGAGATCGAGCGCTTGCCTCACCTGGCGGCGCGGTACCAGGCGGCCCTGGATGCCGCGAACACTCTCGACCGCGACGACCCGAAGTGGCGCGAAGCCATGGACAACTGCCTGGCCATCTACGAAGAGGCACAAGCCGCGGTGACCGATGACTGACGCGTGGGGATGGGAGTATGACCCCGACCCCGAGTACGTCATCGGCGGCATCGACAGCCTCGCCTTCATCGCGAAGGTCGAGGAACGAGCCGATGAACTGGTGCGCGCCGCGTCCGCGCTCTACCTCGACGGGACGAAGTACGAGGGCCTCTCGCCGCGCATGCAGAACGAACCCATCGACGCGTCGGGGGTGCTCACCTATCAGGTGATCCCCCGCTCCCAACGGGTCTACATCCGCAAAGTGATCTTCCTCGACTGAGCCGTGCCGGCCCGGGCCCGTCCCTCGGCGGGGTCGGAGCCCGGGCCGGGAGGGGAACTCACGCCGCCACCGCGACCTCCACCCCCACCCCCGCCGGTTCCAGCGCCAGTTCCAGCACCTGGCGCACGTCGGACACCGGGTGGACGGACAGCTTCTCCAGCACCTCCGCCGGGGCGTCGTCCAGGTCCGGCTCGTTGCGCTTGGGGATGATCACGGTGGTGATGCCCGCCCGGTGCGCGGCCAGGAGCTTCTGCTTGACGCCGCCGATGGGCAGGACGCGCCCCGTCAGGGAGACCTCGCCGGTCATGGCGACGTCCGGGCGGACCCGGCGGCCGGAGAGCAGGGACGCGAGCGCCGTGGTCATCGTGATGCCGGCGCTCGGGCCGTCCTTGGGGACGGCGCCCGCGGGGACGTGGAGGTGGACGCCGCGCTCCTTGAAGTCGCCCACCGGGAGCTCCAGTTCGGCGCCGTGGGAGCGGAGGAAGGAGAGGGCGATCTGCGCGGACTCCTTCATCACGTCGCCGAGCTGGCCGGTGAGGGTCAGGCCCGCCGCGCCCGTCTCCGGGTCGGCGAGGGACGCCTCGACGAAGAGGACGTCGCCTCCGGCGCCGGTGACCGCGAGGCCCGTCGCGACGCCCGGGACGGACGTGCGGCGCTCGGCCGGGTCCTGGGCGGACTCGGGGGTGTGGTGCGGGCGGCCGATCAGCGGGCGGAGTCCGTCCGCGCCGATCGTGAACGGGAGGTCCTGGGCGCCCAGTTCGTGCTGGGCGGCTACCTTGCGGAGCAGCCTCGCGAGGGCGCGCTCCAGGGTGCGGACGCCCGCCTCTCGGGTGTACTCGCCGGCCAGCCTGCGGAGGGCGTCGTCCGTGACCACGACCTCGTCCGCCGTCAGGCCCGCCCGCTCCAGCTGCCTCGGCAGCAGGTGGTCACGGGCGATGACGACCTTCTCGTCCTCGGTGTAGCCGTCGAGGCGGACCAGCTCCATGCGGTCGAGCAGGGCCTCGGGGATGGACTCCAGGACGTTGGCCGTGGCCAGGAAGACGACGTCGGACAGGTCGAGTTCGACCTCCAGGTAGTGGTCGCGGAAGGTGTGGTTCTGGGCCGGGTCGAGGACCTCCAGCAGGGCCGCGGCCGGGTCGCCGCGGAAGTCGGAGCCGACCTTGTCGATCTCGTCGAGCAGGACGACGGGGTTCATGGAGCCCGCCTCCTTGATCGCGCGGACGATGCGGCCGGGGAGCGCGCCCACGTACGTACGCCGGTGGCCGCGGATCTCCGCCTCGTCGCGCACGCCGCCGAGCGCGACCCGGACGAACGCGCGGCCCATGGCCTTGGCCACGGACTCGCCGAGCGAGGTCTTGCCCACGCCGGGCGGGCCGACGAGCGCCAGCACCGCGCCCCCGCGCCGCCCGCCGACCACGCCCAGCCCCCGGTCGGCGCGCCGCTTGCGCACCGCCAGGTACTCGGTGATCCGCTCCTTGACGTCGTCCAGGCCCGCGTGGTCGGCGTCGAGCACCGCCCGCGCGCCCGGGATGTCGTACGCGTCCTCCGTGCGCTTCGTCCACGGCATCTCCAGGACCGTGTCGAGCCAGGTCCGGATCCAGCCGCCCTCGGGGCTCTGGTCGGAGGAGCGCTCCAGCTTGTCGACCTCCTTGAGGGCGGCCTCGCGGACCTTCTCGGGGAGGTCGGCGGCCTCGACGCGGGCGCGGTAGTCGTCGGACTCGTTCTCCGGGTCGCCGTTGAGGTCGGCCAGCTCCTTGCGGACGGCCTCCAGCTGGCGGCGGAGCAGGAATTCGCGCTGCTGCTTGTCGACGCCCTCCTGGACGTCCTTGGCGATGGACTCGGCGACGTCCTGCTCGGCGAGGTGTTCGCCGAGCTGCCGGGCGGCGAGCCGGAGGCGGGCCACCGGGTCGGCGGTCTCCAGCAGCTCGACCCGCTGCTCGACGGTGAGGAACGGCGAGTAGCCGGAGTTGTCGGCGAGCTGGGAGACGTCGTCGATCTGCTGGACGCGGTCCACCACCTGCCACGCGCCGCGCTTGCGGAGCCAGCTGGTGGCGAGGGCCTTGTACTCCTTCATCAGCTCGGTGGCCGAGCCGGGGAGAGGGTCCGGGGTGATCTCCTCGACCACCGCGCCCTCCACCCAGAGAGCGGCGCCCGGACCCGTCGTCCCGGCGCCGATGCGGACGCGGCGCAGGCCGCGGATGAGCGCGCCGGGGTCGCCGTCGGAGAGCCGGCCCACCTGCTCGACGCTGCCCAGCGTGCCGGTGCCGGCGTAGGTGCCGTCGAGGCGCGGTACGAGCAGGACCTTCGGCTTGGCCCCGTCGCGCGCGGCAGCCTGGGCGGCCTCCACGGCGGCACGGACCTCGGCGTCGGTCAGGTCCAGGGGCACCACCATTCCCGGCAGCACCACTTCGTCGTCGAGCGGCAGCACGGGCAGGGTGAGCGGTGCGGACATCGATGCCATGATCTCCCCTTCGGCAGGCAAGTTGAGCTGTACCGGCTCAATGCTTCGGAGTCCGGGGATGTTCCCCACGGCGTGTTCGCTGTGAGCGATCAGCCCCATGGGCGGCCCGGCCCGGGAAGGCCCGGCGGTAGTCCGTCGGGGTGACGCCGAAGTGCAGGGTGAAGTGACGGCGCAGGTTGGCGGCCGTGCCCAGCCCGCTCAGTTCCCCGACCCGCTCGACGGGCAGGGCGGTCGCCTCCAGCAGCGACTGGGCGCGGGACAGCCGCTGGGCGAGCAGCCACTGGAGCGGGGTGGAGCCGGTCGCGGCGTGCAGCCGGCGGTAGAAGGTGCGCGGGCTCATCCCGGCGCGCGCCGCCAGGTCGTCCACGGTCAGCGGCTCGTCCAGCCGCTCGGTGGCCCACTGGAGGACGGGGGCCAGGCCCTCGTCCCCGCTCGGGGGGACGGAGACCTCGACGAACTGGGCCTGCCCGCCGGGCCGGTGCGCGGGCACCACCAGACGGCGGGCGAGCTGGTTGGCGACGTGCGCGCCCAGGTCCCGGCGGACGAGGTGGAGGCAGAGGTCGAGGCCGGCCGTGACGCCGGCGCTGGTCAGGACGTTGCCGTCGTCCACGTAGAGCACCGAGTCGTCCACCTCGACCTCGGGGTGGCGGCGGGCGAGGGCCTCGGTGTGCATCCAGTGGGCGGTGGCGCGGCGGCCGTCGAGGATGCCGGCGGCGGCGAGGGCGAAGGCCCCGGCGCACAGCGAGACCATGCGCGCGCCCCGGTCGGCGGCGCGTCGCAGCGCGTGCAGGAGCTCGTCGGGCAGTTCGCGCTCCCCGTCGACGCACGCCTCCGGAACCGACGGGACGATCACGGTGTCCGCGCCGTCCAGCCCCTCCAGGCCGTACGGGGTGCGCATCGTGAACCCGGCGGGGGCGGGCGCCGGTTGGCCCTCGGAAGGGGGCGCGGCGCAGAGCCGCAACTCGTACCAGGGGTCCGCCAGATCCGGGTGCGGGATGCCGAAGACGGTGCAGACCACCCCCAGTTCGTACAGGTCCCAGAAGGGGATGTCGTCGTCGATCGCCACAACGGCCACGGAACCAGCGCTCATGACCGCAAGAGTAGTGGCAGGAATTTTGCGGGAGTGGTCAGTCCTGCCACTGTCGGGCCGCCGCCGGCGCTGCGAAGGTCGTAACCACCCGATCAACACCACCCGATCAACACCACCCGATCAACACCACCTGATCAACTCCCTTGCACCAAGGGACTTTCACGAACCACACGGAGAGACATCGATGAGCGCGAACGTCACGGTCCTCGGTCTCGGCTCGATGGGCACGGCGCTGGCCGGTGCGTTCCTGTCGGCCGGCCACCGCACCACGGTCTGGAACCGCACCCCCGGCAAGGCCGGCGCCCTGGTCGCGAAGGGCGCCGCGGAGGCACTGGACCCCGCCGCGGCGGTGACCGCGAGCGAGCTCGTCGTGGTCTGCCTGGCGACCTACGGGAGCGTCCACGAGGTCCTGGAACCGGTGGCCGACAGCCTCGCGGGGCGCACGCTCGTCAACCTCACCTCGGGCACCCCCGAGGAGGCCCGCGAGACGGCCGCCTGGGCCGCCGCGCACGGCGCCGAGTACCTCGACGGCGGGATCATGACCACCCCGCCCGGCATCGGCAACCCCGAGTTCATGCTGCTCTACAGCGGCGAGCGGGCCGTCTTCGACGTCCGCCGCCCGGTCCTCGCCGCGCTCGGCGACCCGGTGCACCTGGGCGCGGACGCCGGTCTGGCCTCGCTGTACGACACGGCGCTGCTCGGCCTGATGTGGTCGACGCTGACCGGCTGGCTGCACGGCGCCGCGCTGGTCGGGGCGGACGGCGGTGAGAAGGCGACCGCGTTCACCGAGGTCGCGGACCGGTGGATGAAGGCCGTCGGCTTCTTCATGAACACCTACGCCCCGCAGGTGGACGCCGGGACGTACCCGGGCGACGACGCCACCCTGGACGTCCACGCCGCGGCGATCGAGCACCTCGTCCACGCCAGCGAGGCCCGCGGGATCGCGTCCGGCCTGCCGGAGATCTTCCGGGACCTGACCCGGCGCGGCATCGAGGCCGGGCACGGCCGGGACAGCTGGGCCCGCCTGGTGGAGCTCGTCCGCGAGGACGGCCGGAAATGATCACTGCCGTAGGCACGGAAATAGGCACGGAAACACGGACGGACACCGACTGGGCCGCGCTGGCCCTCGACGCGGCCGGGCGCTGCACCGCGTTCCTGGAGGACGCGGACGGCGACTGGACCCGGCCCGCCGGGCGGCTGGAGTGGTCGGGCCACAGGACGCTCGACCACCTGGCGCTGGGCCTGACCGGCTACGCGGGGCTCCTCACGGCGAAGCCGCGGGACCGCTACATCACGCTCTTCGCCTCGCTGGACCCCGAGGCCCCCGTCTCAGCGCGGCTGGAGGGCATCCGCGTCGCGGCGTCGTTCCTCGCCGCCGCCGTCCGCGCCGCCGCCCCGGCGGACCGGGCGTGGCACCCGTGGGGACACGCGGACGGGCCCGGCTTCGCCGCCATGGGCGTCGTGGAGACCGTCGTCCACACCCATGACATCGCCGCCGGCCTGGGCCTCGGCTGGACCCCGCCGGACGACCTCGCCGCCCCCGCGCTCGGCCGGCTCTTCCCCGACGCCCCCGGGGGACACGCCCCCGGCGAGACCCTGCTGTGGTGCACGGGACGGCTCGCGCTGCCCGGGCTCGGCCTGCGCGGGGAGTGGCAGTGGGACGGCAGCGTCCGCCCGGTCTGAGTCGCGGCCGTCGCGCAGCAGCGCGTGGCAGGCGCACCCGGTGAGCAGGGCGATCGGGTGCCCCCAGCTGGCCAGCGGGTCGGCGAACTCGACGAGGTCCTGGGCGCACATCAGGGACGCCCCGCCGAGCAGGACCCACTTGGGGCGCGTCGGCTGGAGGCAGGCGAGCGCCCCCAGGGCGGCCATCAGCCCGAAGCTGATGCCGTAGTCGAGCCGGTGCAGCGAGGCGGCCGGGAGCCGGCCGGCGGCGACGGCACCCGCCACCGGCAGCTCGGTCGCCAGGGTCGCCAGGACGTGGCCGAGGAGGAAGACCCCGGCGGTGCGCAGTCCCCCGACGCGCCGCTCCAGGGCGCCGAGGACGGGGGCGAAGGCCAGCCCGAAGAACGACCAGAGGCCGCCGGCCACCCACAGGGCGCTGGCGACGAGCACCACCAGCGGCCGGTCCGCGAGGTGCGCCGCGTCGGTGCTGGAGTCGCGCAGCAGTTGGTTGACGGTGGCCTCGTCCCCGAACTCGGCGTAGACGGCGGTGGCGAGCAGCACCAGGCCGTAGCAGAACGTGAAGGGGGTGGCGCGCGGGGTGGGGACGAACTGCCGCAGGGCGCGCAGCCGGCCGCGGCGCCCTGGAACGTCACGCCGGGGGGTGCCGGCCGACGCGTCCTCGTGCGCGCCGGCGGGGTCAACCGCGGTCACTCGGCCGGGCCCCTTTCTCCCCTGGGTGTGCTCGGGCCTCGCGCGGCGACCCGTCGGGGACGCCGTCGCACTACGAACAGTACGGGTCCGGGCCTCCGGAGGAATCACGTTCCGGCCGTGAGGCGGCCCACGCTTGTCAACCTCTTGACCCTTCGGCGCGTCTATAGCCTTCCGGTACATCCGTCGGACATCAACGGTCCGTCGAGCACCAACGATCTCCGGAGGCCCGTATGTCCGCTCCGTTCGCATCGGAGTTCGCATCGGAGGAACGTCCCGTCGTCCTCGACCGCCGCGAGGGTCCGTACGGGGAGGTGGTCCTGCGGCGGCGCGGCGGCGGTCCGGGGCCCGGGGTGCTGGAGATCATCGAGAACGGCTGCTTCCTGATGGACACCTCGGACGGCCGCTCCGAGCGGCGGCTGGTCGAGGCGGCGCTCGCGGCCCTGCCCGCCGCCCTGGCGGGCCCCGGGGTGCTGATCGGCGGGCTGGGCGTCGGCTTCTCACTGGTCCGGGCCGCCGAGGAGGCGCGCTGGGGGCGGATCACGGTGGTGGAGCGGGAGCCGGCCGTCATCGGCTGGCACCGCGGCGGCCCGCTGGCGGAGGTCTCGGCGGGCGCGCTCGCCGACCCGCGCGTCCGGATCGTCGAGGCGGACCTCGTCCGTCACATCCGCACCACAGGGGAGCGTTACGACGCGCTCTGCCTCGACATCGACAACGGGCCGGACTGGACCGTCACCGATGACAACGGCAGCCTCTACTCCCCCGCCGGCCTCAGGGCCTGCCGGGAGCGACTGCGCCCCGGCGGGGTACTGGCCGTCTGGTCCGCACAACCGTCCGCGGAGTTCGAGAAAGCGCTCCGGAATGCCGGGTTCGCCGGGGTAACCACCGAAGAGATCAGCGTTGCCCGAGGCGTCCCGGACGTGGTCCACCTCGGCGTCCTCGCCGCGTAGCCGTGCCCCGCCACCTGCCCGTACCCTGCTTGCCACAGTTGTGAGGACTGGCGGAGGACCGGTGCTCGACCGGCACTCGTCAAGCACTCAACAGGCACTCTTCAGGCACTCGAGAGGACTGGTTCGAGTTGCCGGGAGCGACGCTTAGGGGCGGGGCGCATGGAGCAGACACAGATCGGCCCGGGCGGCACCGCAGCCTCCGCCGGGGCACAGCGGCGGGTGCTGGTCGTCGAGGACGACCGGACCATCGCGGAGGCCATCGCGGCCCGGCTGCGCGCCGAGGGCTTCCAGGTGCGGACCGCCGGCGACGGGCCGGCGGCGGTGGACACCACCGAGGCCTGGCAGCCGGACCTCCTGGTCCTGGACGTCATGCTGCCGGGCTACGACGGCCTGGAGGTGTGCCGCCGGGTGCAGGCCCAGAGACCGGTGCCCGTGCTGATGCTCACCGCGCGCGACGACGAGACGGACATGCTCGTCGGGCTGGGCGTGGGGGCCGACGACTACATGACCAAACCGTTCTCCATGCGGGAGCTGGCCGCGCGGGTGCACGTCCTGCTGCGCCGGGTCGAGCGCGCCACGCTGGCGGCGCACACCCCGCGCAGCGGGATCCTGCGGCTGGGCGAGCTGGAGATCGACCACGCGCAGCGGCGGGTGCGGGTGCGCGGCGCGGATGTGCACCTCACCCCGACCGAGTTCGACCTGCTGGTCTGTCTGGCGAACACCCCGCGCGCGGTGCTCTCCCGGGAGCAGTTGCTGGCCGAGGTCTGGGACTGGGCGGACGCCTCCGGCACCCGGACCGTCGACAGCCACATCAAAGCGCTGCGGCGCAAGATCGGTGCCGAAAGGATCCGGACGGTGCACGGTGTGGGGTACGCGCTGGAGACACCGGCCGCATGAGGGACACGGGCCACGGACGCACGGGCCGCGGACACATGGGTCACAGACGCACGGACCACGGACACACGGACCACGGATGACCGACTGCCCGCCGCCGCCGGGACCGGCGGCCCGGGTCTGGGAGGCCCTGCGCCCGCTGGACCCCTACCGCTCCGTCAAGGCCGCGCTCGGCTGGCTGGTGGTCGGCTCGGTGGTGATCACCACCTTCCTGGTCTTCGTGGCCTTCCGGTCGGCGACCGGGTTACGCGTGATCACCGTCTTCTCGATCATCGCCTCGCTGCTGATCACCCAGTTCGTGGCGCACGGCCTCACCGCGCCGCTGGACGAGATGACCGCGGTCACCCGGTCGATGGCCGAGGGCGACTACGGCCGGCGGGTGCGGGCCGGGCGGCGGGACGAGTTCGGGGCCCTGGCCCATGCCTTCAACCGCATGGCGGCCGACCTGGAGGCGGTGGACACCCACCGCAAGGAGCTGGTGGCCAACGTCTCGCACGAGCTGCGCACCCCGATCGCCGGGCTGCGGGCCGTGCTGGAGAACGTGGTGGACGGCGTCTCGGCCGCCGACCCGGAGACCATGCGGGCCGCGCTGCGGCAGACGGAGCGGCTGGGCCGGCTGGTGGAGCAGTTGCTGGACCTGTCACGGCTCGACCACGGCGTCGTACCGCTGCACGCCCGCAGCTTCGAGGTCTGGCCCTATCTGGCCGGGGTGCTCAAGGAGGCGAGCCTCACCTGCGGGACGGGCTCCTCGCCGCGCGTCCGCAAGGACGTCCATCTGCACCTGGACGTCCAGCCGCCGGAGCTGACCGCGCACGCGGACGCGGAGCGGCTGCACCAGGTCGTCGCCAACCTGGTCGAGAACGCCGTCCGGCACAGCCCGCCGCACGGCCGGGTCACCATCCGCGCCCGGCGCGACGAGGGCGCCCAGTCGCTGGCCCTGGAGGTCCTGGACGAGGGCCCGGGCATCCCCCCGGCGGAGCGCCACCGGGTCTTCGAGCGGTTCAACCGGGGCGGCTCGGGACACCACGGGCCGGACAGCGACGGCGGGACGGGGCTGGGGCTGGCCATCGCCCGCTGGGCCGTCGATCTGCACGGCGGAACCATCGGGGTGGCCGAATCCCCGCGTGGCTGTCGCATCAAGGTCACTCTTCCGGGAGGCCCTCGTTGATCGGTCTTGACGTAGGGTCGGAGACGGAGGCACACATTCATCCGGATGTGCGGCGAGCTTCGGCGAACCCGAAAGCGCACGGAACCGGGGCAGGAGAGGGAAACTCCACGTGTTTCCCGCCGTGTCATGCCCCGAAACCCCGCACGGAGTGTGACTTAGGCGACGACTGGCCTCGGCGACCTGCATGAGAGCCCCTGACAGGCGTAGCCTTTATTCCCGCTGTCCACCACCTTAGGAAGCGGAAGAGGGCGGTTGCCGCCGTGTCGCCACAGTCCCCGAACTCATCGAGCATCTCGACCGACCAAGACGGGCAGGGCAAGAGCCCTGCTGACGTATTCGGTCCCAACGAGTGGCTCGTCGACGAGATCTACCAGCAGTACCTCCAGGACCCGAACTCGGTCGACCGAGCCTGGTGGGACTTCTTCGCCGACTACAAGCCGGGCAAGGACACGAGCTCTGCTGCGGCGCAGCAGGCCGTGACCGGGGGCACGACGCCCCCCGCCGCGCCCCCGGCGGCCGCTCCTCCCGCGCCCGCGGCTCCGGCGGCCGCTGCACCGGCTCCCGCCGCCCCGGCCCCGGCTCCCGTGAAGCCCGCGGCAGCCGCTCCGGCCGCCCCGGCCGCGCCCGCGAAGCCCGTCGCCGCCAAGCCGGCGGCCAAGGCCCCCGCGGCGCCGGCCACCGAGGCCCCCGCCGGTCCGGAGTTCGTGACGCTGCGCGGCCCCTCCGCCGCGGTCGCCAAGAACATGAACGCCTCCCTGGAGCTGCCGACGGCCACGTCCGTCCGCGCCGTCCCGGTGAAGCTGCTGTTCGACCAGCGCATCGTCATCAACAACCACCTCAAGCGCGCCCGCGGCGGCAAGGTGTCCTTCACGCACCTCATCGGCTTCGCCATGGTGCAGGCGCTGAAGCTGATGCCGTCGATGAACTACTCCTTCACGGAGAAGGACGGCAAGCCCACCCTCGTCAAGCCCGAGCACGTCAACCTCGGTCTGGCCATCGACCTGGTCAAGCCGAACGGTGACCGCCAGCTCGTCGTCGCGGCCATCAAGAAGGCCGAGACCCTGAACTTCTTCGAGTTCTGGCAGGCCTACGAGGACATCGTCAAGCGCGCCCGCGTCGGCAAGCTGACGATGGACGACTTCACGGGCGTCACCGCCTCGCTGACCAACCCCGGCGGCATCGGCACCGTGCACTCCGTGCCGCGCCTGATGCCCGGCCAGGGCCTGATCATCGGCGTCGGCGCGATGGACTACCCCGCCGAGTTCCAGGGCACCTCCCAGGACACCCTGAACAAGATGGGCGTCTCGAAGGTCATGACCCTGACCTCGACGTACGACCACCGGGTCATCCAGGGCGCCGCCTCCGGCGAGTTCCTGCGGATCATGCACCAGCTGCTGCTCGGCGAGAACGGCTTCTACGACGAGATCTTCGAGGCGCTGCGCATCCCCTACGAGCCGGTCCGCTGGCTCAAGGACATCGACGCCTCGCACGACGACGACGTCACCAAGGCCGCCCGCGTCTTCGAGCTGATCCACGCGTACCGGGTGCGCGGCCACGTCATGGCCGACACCGACCCGCTGGAGTACCGCCAGCGCAAGCACCCCGACCTGGACATCACCGAGCACGGCCTGACCCTCTGGGACCTGGAGCGCGACTTCGCGGTCGGCGGCTTC
This sequence comes from Streptomyces luteireticuli, assembly GCF_041519305.1. Lineage (NCBI taxonomy): Bacteria > Bacillati > Actinomycetota > Actinomycetes > Kitasatosporales > Streptomycetaceae > Streptomyces > Streptomyces luteireticuli. The sequence goes on along the minus strand of NZ_CP167927.1, from coordinate 5,613,922 downwards.
GCCGGCAAGTCCCTGATGAAGCTGCGCGACATCCTGGGCGTCCTGCGCGACTCGTACTGCCGCACCACCGGCATCGAGTTCATGCACATCCAGGACCCCAAGCAGCGCAAGTGGATCCAGGACCGCGTCGAGCGCCCGCACGCCAAGCCGGAGCGCGAGGAGCAGCTGCGCATCCTCCGCCGCCTCAACGCGGCCGAGGCCTTCGAGACGTTCCTGCAGACCAAGTACGTCGGCCAGAAGCGCTTCTCGCTCGAAGGCGGCGAGTCGGTCATCCCGCTCCTGGACTCGGTCCTGGACGCGGCCGCCGAGGCCCGCCTCGACGAGGTCGTCATCGGCATGGCCCACCGCGGCCGCCTCAACGTCCTCGCCAACATCGTCGGCAAGTCCTACGCGCAGATCTTCCGCGAGTTCGAGGGCAACCTCGACCCGAAGTCGATGCACGGCTCCGGCGACGTGAAGTACCACCTGGGCGCCGAGGGCACCTTCACCGGCCTGGACGGCGAGCAGATCAAGGTCTCGCTGGCCGCCAACCCGTCCCACCTGGAGACGGTCGACCCGGTCGTCGAGGGCATCGCCCGCGCCAAGCAGGACATCATCGGCAAGGCGGGCACGGACTTCACCGTCCTGCCGGTCCAGCTGCACGGCGACGCGGCCTTCGCGGGCCAGGGCGTCGTCGCCGAGACGCTCAACATGTCGCAGCTGCGCGGCTACCGCACCGGCGGCACCGTGCACATCGTCATCAACAACCAGGTCGGCTTCACCGCGCCGCCGGAGTCCTCCCGCTCATCGATGTACTGCACCGACGTCGCGCGGATGATCGAGGCGCCGATCTTCCACGTGAACGGCGACGACCCGGAAGCAGTCGTGCGCGTCGCACGCCTCGCCTTCGAGTTCCGCCAGACGTTCAACAAGGACGTCGTCATCGACCTGATCTGCTACCGGCGCCGGGGCCACAACGAGTCGGACAACCCCTCGTTCACCCAGCCGCTGATGTACGACCTGATCGACAAGAAGCGCTCGGTGCGCAAGCTCTACACCGAGTCGCTGATCGGCCGGGGCGACATCACCCTGGAGGAGGCCGAGCAGGCCCTGCAGGACTACCAGGGCCAGCTGGAGAAGGTCTTCGTCGAGGTCCGCGACGCCGACGCCAACCCGGCCCCGGCGGAGGCCCCTTCGGCCCCCTCCGGCCCCGAGTTCCCGGTCGCCGTCGAAACCGGGATCTCCTCCGAGGTCCTCAAGCGGATCGCCGAGTCGCAGGTCTCCCCGCCGGAGAGCGTCACGGTGCACCCGCGTCTGGTGCCGCAGCTGCAGCGCCGCGCCGCCAGCATCGAGGACGGCACGATCGACTGGGGCATGGGCGAGACCCTCGCCTTCGGCTCGCTGCTGATGGAGGGCACCCCGGTCCGGCTCGCCGGCCAGGACTCCCGCCGCGGCACCTTCGGCCAGCGCCACGCGGTGCTGGTGGACCGCGAGACCGGCGATGACTACACCCCGCTGCTCTACCTCTCCGAGGACCAGGCGCGCTTCAACGTCTACGACTCGCTGCTCAGCGAGTACGCGGCGATGGGCTTCGAGTACGGCTACTCCCTGGCCCGTCCGGACGCGCTGGTGCTGTGGGAGGCCCAGTTCGGCGACTTCGTCAACGGCGCCCAGAGCATCACGGACGAGTTCATCTCCTCCTCCGAGCAGAAGTGGGGCCAGACGTCCGGCGTCACGCTCCTCCTCCCGCACGGTTACGAGGGCCAGGGCCCGGACCACTCCTCGGCCCGCATCGAGCGCTTCCTCCAGCTCTGCGCCCAGAACAACATGACGGTGGCCATGCCCACCCTCCCCTCGAACTACTTCCACCTCCTGCGCTGGCAGGTCCACAACCCGCACCACAAGCCGCTGATCGTCTTCACCCCGAAGTCGATGCTGCGTCTGAAGGCCGCGGCGTCCAAGGCGGAAGAGTTCACGAGCGGGCAGTTCCGCCCGGTCATCGGCGACGACGGCGTCGACGCCGCCGCCGTCCGCAAGGTCGTCTTCTGCTCCGGCAAGGTCTACTACGACCTGGAGGCCGAGCGCCAGAAGCGCGGCGCGAACGACACGGCCCTCATCCGCCTCGAGCGCCTGTACCCGCTCCCGGGTGCCGAACTCCAGGCGGAGATCGCCAAGTTCCCCAACGCCCAGAAGTACATCTGGGCCCAGGAGGAGCCGGCGAACCAGGGCGCCTGGCCGTTCATCGCCCTCAACCTGATCGACCACCTGGACCTGGCGGTCGGCGCGGACGTCCCCGCCCCGGAGCGCCTGCGCCGCATCTCCCGCCCGCACTCCTCCTCCCCGGCGGTCGGCTCGGCCAAGCGCCACCAGGTGGAGCAGACGGCACTGGTGAACGAGGTGTTCGACGCCTGACGAGGATCTGATCCCGTCGGCTGAACGGTCGGGGCCCGTACCGCTCTCGCAAGAGCGCGGTACGGGCCCCGGCCCGTTTCCCATGCCCTACTGGCCCCACGCTCCGAAGGCGAGCATGTCCCTCCCCCTCCCGGAGCCCGCCATAAACCTCTCCACCGAACTGCCGGACATCCCCCGCACCATCGGCGGTATCGCCGACGCCCTGGACGGGAGATGGCACGGACGCTTCCGGGACGAGGTGCGCGACGCCGACAGCCCCGACGCCCTCGGCCTCCTGCTGAACGACTGGTGGCGGCAGGCCGTCGTGGACACGGCCGGCAACGACCCCGAGGCCCGCGCAGCCCTGGAGGACGCCGCCGACCTCCACCTCATCGAACTCGCCCGCGCCGAGGCCGTGGCCGTGCCCAACCACCCCTGATCCGGGCCGACAACGCACCCCGGACCACGCACGCCCTCACGACGAACCACCGCCGTACACCTGGGCGGAACGGACACCTGGCGACTGCACGTCGGCCGGTACCGGGCGCTGTACGGGATTGACGGGGCGAATGTCGCGCGCCCGCCCGGCCATGACGCCCACCACGGGTCGGGGCCCGTACCGCTTACGCACGGTACGGGCCCCGACCTGTTTCCGGCCCTGACTCACACCACCTGGGTGGTCTTCGTCTCAAAGCTCCGGCGGCCGTTCTCGGAGTCGAAGTAGACCAGGGTGACCTCGACCTTGTCGCCCTTGTTGAACTGCTGGTCCACGATGGGCGGTACAAAGACCTTCATCTTGTGGGTCTCGTAGTCGCAGACGAGCTTGTCGCCCTTGACGATGACCGAACCCTCCACCCCCCACGGATGGTTGACGTTGACCGCCCCGGCCACCAGCCAGTCCTTCGAACCCGCGTCACAGGAGTACGTGACGTCCACCTCGACGCCGGGCTTCTTCAACGCGACCTTGCCGGCGCTGAGCGAGTAGGCCTTGGCCGAGGCGGTCGGCGCGACGGCCAGCGCCGTGGCACCGATCATCAAAGCGGCGGCGGCACTTCCGGCGACACGACGGCCGATACGAGATACCTTCATGGCTCTTCCCCCCTGCTTCTCTGCAACATCTGTCAGTTGCGCCCACCGAAAATAACTGACGCAACATCACACCCGTGAGTGGATCTTTATCACACAGGGGTCGGCCAACCATCTCTGGCTTCCCGTCGTACCGACGAGCTCGGCCTGATCCAACTCCTTTACGCCCTGGCGGCGATAGTGTCTGCCCAAAAAATCCGCCGGCCGCCTGGTGGCAGCCTGCCGTCAACGATCTCAAGTTCCTGTACCCGCTCCCGGGTGCCGAACTCCAGGCGGAAATCGCCAAGTTCCCCAACGCCCAGAAGTACATCTGGGCCCAGGAGGAGCCGGCGAACCAGGGCGCCTGGCCGTTCATCGCCCTCAACCTGATCGACCACCTGGACCTGGCGGTCGGCGCCGACGTCCCCGCCCCCGAGCGCCTGCGCCGCATCTCCCGCCCGCACTCGTCGTCCCCGGCGGTCGGCTCGGCGAAGCGCCACCAGGTGGAGCAGACGGCTCTGGTGAACGAGGTGTTCGACGCCTGACGAGGATCCGATCCCGTCAGCCGAACGAGCCGGGGCCCGTTTCGACAGGCAGGCTCTACAAGTCCTTGACCATGTCCCTGACCCAGCCACTCAGCCCGGAGTCGGTGCTGAAGTAGCTGACGGTAGCCCGCACCTTGCTGCCTTTGGCGAACTGCCCCTTGACCGGATCAACATAGACCCGTGCCTTGTGGCTCTCGTGGTCACACGTAACCTTGTTGACGGAGGCCCCGCCGAACGCCCCGCCCGACGACTTGCCGAGCTCGGTGACGTTGACGATCAACCAGTTCACATCGCCGTCGTCGCAGGTGTAGTTGACGTCGACCAGAACGCCCGGCTTCTTCAAGGTCACGTTGTCGACATCCAGCGAGTAGCTCTTGGCAGCGGCGGTCGGCGCGGCGGCCAACGCCGCAGCGCCAATCATCAAAGCAGCAAAGGAGCTTCCGACCGCACGACGGCCCGTACGAGACATCTTCACTATGGTTCCTTCCCCCTGTAACTCCTGTCGGTTGTCGAAACAAACCCTATGTGACACCACGTCAGTTCACGAGGGATTTTCCGTCCTAATCGCCACTCCATGGCCTAGAACCCGCGCGAGATACTGGCTTCCTATGAATACTCCAGACCCTCTTACTACTGAAGACCTCAGCGCCATCCAAGGACGCGCGGACGCCGCGACTCCTGGCCCCTGGCACGTACGGCAACTCGACGACGACTCCGCCATGAACCTTGTCGCAGTCAGCACTGCCCCCGACACCGGGCTCGGGGAGCGCTGGCCGGAATTCGACCACCATGAAATCGTTGCCGCCACTCTGGTGCAGCAGCCTCGCTACGTGGACGTCGTGGACGAACGGTGGGACGAGAACGCGCATTTCATCGCCGGCGCCCGCGAGGACATTCCTCGCCTGATCGCCGAGATCCAGCGCCTCCGCCGTCTCCTCGAAGCCAACGACAGAGCGGTCCATTCCTTTTCCCGAACACCGACCCCTGGAGCCGTGTTGGACGAACACCATCTGACCGCTGTCCACAATGACGGCAGTCAGGAGTCCGTCATCCTCGGAGTCGAGGACTCCGGCACGCCGAGCATTACACTGATCCGCGCCGACGGGACGACTACGACCCACCCGGGCACGAACCTCTTCGAGTGCCTCATAAAAGTCCGCTGTGCACTTGAAGCAGACGGCTTCCTACTCTGCTGCCAGGGGGCTCGACCCACGGTGTTCCCATCGGGAATGGAACGTCAAATGTCGAACGGACGGCTCGCCTACCCATTGCGGCGGGATCCGCCTCTGACCGGCGCCGATCTCGTGGACATCTTCCTGCCTGCCAAACCCTCGACAGTGGGCACAGTGAAGGATCAACGCAGCACAGTGATGCGGTTCTTCGGATTCACGGACAAGGCATGGCCAGGAGGATCGCGGTGAAGGCTCGTATCGTCCGAGTCCTGGCCGACTACGGCTGCTATCCGCTCTGGCTCCCGGACGAGTACGACAACATCCCGCCGGACGACCCTCGACTGGGCTTGTCACCGGACCTGGTCAAAGGCCTGAACGAGTGGGCTGCGGAATACGACAGCATCTTGCATTGGGACGATCCGGCATCGTCCACCTTCCCCTCGGAAGAAGCCGAGAATGCCTTTGCCGAGACGGGCGAGACTCTCGCCAGACGCCTCGCGCAGGAACTCGGACCTGGCTGGAGGGTGCGGTACCACGACGGGAGGACCGGCACGGACCGAGAGATCGCCTGCCCTGCCGACCCCATCGCAGAGTTCCAAAGTATCGCTCAAACAGTCTTGGGCATCGCCGATAAATCGTGCGGCGTTGAGGCTCTCAAGCAAGACTTGGAGCGTGCGCTCGCGGTACTGCGGCGAAACCCCGGCCTGAGACCACAGTTCGAAGCCGAGATTCTCTCCCTGATCGATTCGCTCAGGGAAGGCGTCGTCGAGCTGGTCTCTTTTGTCATGCACGAGTTGCGATGGCCAGATATCGAGCGAGCGATCCTGATCAGGATCTCTGATCCTGGGAGGAATGTCAGCAACCTCAGGCTCTACGAAGCGATGCTGGATTCCTTCTCGGACGGGTGGCGCGATGCCGACCTCTACTCAAGGTTCAGCCGGCAGCCGTCCACCACATGCGGGACAGCCGAACCCAGGGGGAGGTGACCCGGCTCTGAGGGTCCTCGTACGAGACCCTTGCAGCTCAGGGGCTCGGTGGAACTCTTGGTCGTCCCGGCGGCGGGGCGCTACCCCCAGAGAAGGAGCAAGAGACCGGATGCTGGCCGGCGAGCAGTACGAAGAAGAACTGGACTACCTGACCCAGTACGCCAAAACGACTCCCGTCTATTTCACGCCCGTTCGAGACGCGGCCGAGACAGTCGCAGGAAAGGGGAGTACCGAGGCTCAGATCCAGGCGGTGACGCTGAAACTGGTTGACGATCTGTTGGACCGCGGCGTACAGATCGGCGACATGAGCCCTCTCGAAGGTGAAGCAGTGATCCCGTGGAATCTTTCACGCGAACAGACGCTCCGGAAAGTAGCCGAAGGCATGCAGAAATACAAAGATCCACTGGATTTCATCTACATCTGTTGGTTCAGCGCACCCGCCGAGTAAATGTATTCCCTCCCTGAAGCTCTAGGACCTTCAGGGACTCATGACCGAAGGATGATGAGCATCGCGACCACCTCGGCGGGAGAACACAGCAGGTCTAGTGCAGCAGGATAGGTAACCAACAAGGCCCCTTGGATGACGAGTCGAGGTGCAAGACACCTCACTCAACGCCCTTGGGACCTTGCCCATTCTGTTGTCGAACCAATCCACTCATCCAGCGTGCGGACCGATAACGCTCACTGCGACGCTGTCGAACGCATCCAACTGATACTGCGTGTTTGGGGCTGCTGCAGCAGCGAACAGACCTGTTCCGCCCCGGGGAGCGCCTCGTCCCGCTCAGGGACGGGCAACAGCCAGAAGGCGCCAGGCCCTTCCTTCCGACCCGGGTGAGGAACACGCAGATAGCGCAGATGGTCATCGGTACCGACGGCGCTCGTGTTCGGCGCGTCCCATGTCCTGGCGGTCCCTGTCCGGACCAGGACACTGTAGGTGTCCCGCTGCCGTGACACGATCACACCGTGCCCGATGCCTGCGGCACGGAAGGCGTTCTCAAGGACTTCGTCGGTCCTGATCCCGGGAAGCACGCCTTCGACGACGCCGGCCAACAAGTGCACGACGTCGAAACGCCGCCCGATCTCGACGCTGGGCGTCCGCCCCATGGCCCAGGCTTCGTGGATCTCGCCGGGGCGACTGGCGCGGGAAACGAGCCATCGAGCTCCTGCGTGATCGCGGGTCGATGGATGGGGAGTTGTCCTCTCCTTCACGGCCGCACCTCCTCACCGACCAGGGCCACGCGCCAGAACGACGTGACGACGGAACAGTACGAGCGGTGGGAGGGATGGAGGGCGGTGTGCCGAAGCGCCCATACTTCGGGGGCGAGCGGGCCTCCCTCGCTCGTCTTCGACATCTTCCGACAGGTGGCGCACTGGAACTCGTAGAGCGGTGCGCCACTGGCGGCGTCCTGGCTGATCGACCACGCGGCGGCCTCCGCGCCCGGATTGCCGGGATGAAGGCCGGCGGCCGCGGCGGCGAGTGCGGCACGGCGGGTACGGTCCGCGACGCTGCGGCGGGGTACGGGGATCACTCGCTGCCCTCCTCAGGAGGGGCGGGGGTCAGCAGCACGCCCAGTTCCTCCTGGACGCCGCGAGCCTCCTCGTAGGTCAGGACGAGTTCACCGTCCCCCAGGTGAACGCCGTCGTTGATGACCCACAGCGGCAGCGCGATGCGGCCCGCCTCGGTACAGCGCAGGGCTTTACCGGGAAGACGCTCGATCCGCACGCCCTGTGCGGGGTTGGCGGTCACGGGTTTCGCCGTCCGGTGCCTTTCGGTGGTTGTCATGCGACAGACCGTAAGGCGGTCGGACAGGGGCAGCCCGGAAAGGCTTTCCGGGCTGCCCCTGTATCCGAGTCAGGCCGCCGCCAGGACGCCTACGTGCGCGGCGAGTTCGCGCAGCTCACGCCGGTACGTCGGGCGCTCGCGCTTGAGCAGGGCCCCGATCGCGTCACGCACCAGGGGGAAGTACCGGATCTCCTCCGGGCTCGTCTCCCTGATCTTCCGGAGCATGTACAGCGTCGCGTAGTCGTCACCCGTCAGCCGGTTGGCGTGCATCACCTCGACCAGGTACCGGGTCGTACGCTCCAGCGGCAGCACGCCGCCGGGCTCCGGCACCTCCACGTCATCGGCTAGCCGCAACGCCTCGGCGGCGTCGCCTTCTTCGGCCGCCAGGTGCACGGCGTGCATCTTGACGTTCGTCGGGCCGAACGATGTGTGCCAGTCGTTGCGGTCGGTGCCGAGCCGCTCTGCCACCGTGCCCGCCTCGCGCAACAGGTCCCAGGCCACCGGGGCTTTGCCCTGGCGGACCGCCGCGATCACCCCGGCCAAGTGCAGTGCTCCGTACGCGGAGAGGTACTCCGGGCCGGCGTCGTCCCCCGGCCGTACGTGCTCGATGGCCGACCGGGCCAACTCCAGGGAGTCCCCTACCTCGCCGCTCGACGTGAGGATGCCGCAGACGTTCCACGCCGAGGCGGCGATGAGAGTCGGATCCCCGGTGTCGTCGGCGATCTGCATCGCCCGGTCCGCCGCCGTCAGGGACAGTTTCCGCTCGCCGACGCGACGCAGGAATACCTGGTGAAGGTGGAGCAGGGAGATCAGGGAGCGTGGGGCCTCCAGTTCGTCTTCGCTGCCCGTGCTGCGCACGGTCAGATATGCCTCGGCCAGCAAGCCGGGCAGCATTTGCCCGACAGGACCGTACCGCTCCGTCCGCGTCTCGTACACCTGCCATGCCTCGTCGACGCGCCGCGCCAACTCGTCCGCGGTCAAGGGTTCACCGGGAAGCCCGGAGCCGAGGAGTGACGGCGGAGTGTGCAGAGCACGACGGATCGCCGGGACAGCGGGGTGCTCCGGCGAGGACGTCAGTGACAGAGAGATGGCGGGGCCGGTCAGGTCGGCCAGGTCGCGGACGCCCAGGACACGGCCGATGTCGAGGAGCAGGGACAGGCGGTCCACGGGGATCAGGCCACGTTCGACCTTGGACACCCAGTCCTCGGAACGGCCGACGAGCCCGCCCAGAGCCGCCTGCGACTTGCCACTCTTCGTCCTGTAGTGCCTGATCCGCTCGCCGATGCTGAGTTCCGGTACATCGATCATGGACATTCCCCTCGAAGGCATGGGCTCAACTCCCAGCCTAGGGCGTTTCCTTGAGGCTCGCCGAAACTGTTCCACCGCATTCGGCAGGTCTACTGCCGCCGTGGGAGGTTCAGTTGGGTCGACCAGCTCCGCCCTTCAGCCGAATCCGCATGTCCGTTGCGAACTCGACGCGCGGACAGCTCGAGTCCGTCCGGGCCCTTCGCAACCAACAGGTACGCGCGGGCAACCAACCTTTACGCAAGCAAAAAACTTGTATAGAAATGGTCAAGATCGCCAACCGGGGCCATTCGTTTCGACCCGTACAGCCCCGGCCGACGAGGACAACGCACAGCACCATCAGAAAGGCACCACGTGTCTACGGCCATACTGTCACGCACCGCACTGCGCCGCGCCACCGTCACCCTCGCGGGACTCACGGCGGCGAGCGTGCTGTTCACCGCGGGAGCAGCACACGCCGCGGAAGCCGAGGAAGGCGGCAGGGCCGCATCTCTGTCCGTTCAGCAGGACCGGCCCGACGAGTCTCTGACCGCGGAGCAGTTCGACTTCATCAGCAACGGGCTCGGTCCGGAAGCCGAGGCCGAGATCGAGGACGCCATGCGGTCCGGCAAGTCCGGCAAGGAGAGCGGGCGGGTGAAGCGGGCCTTCCCGATCGCGGCCGCCGCGATCGCCGCCGCCGCGTGGTGCGCTCGGGGAGCCGTTGCCAGTGTCCCCACCTCTGTACTGAGCGATGTCGCCGACGGCAAGTTCTCGGGCAAGGGCACTTACGCGAAGAACGCGATCATCGGCTGCCTCGGTGGCGAGATCGGCGGCTGGGCCTGGAAGGTCCTGCCGGGCTGGGTGAAGAACAAGGCCGTCTCCCTCGTCGCGGCCTTCATCATCAAGTACATCCGCTAGGCACTTCTGCGACGGCAGGGGTCGGCAGCCCCTGCCGTCCGGTCCCGATCGGGGCGACATTCCATGATCTACGTCTTGTTTATCGGCTTCGCGCTGTTGGGGCTGGTGTCTCTGCTGGCCGCCGTCACCGGCCGTCGCGGGCTCGTCTGCGACAGGCGGCGCGGGTACGAGGTGCCCGCTGCCGTGGCGGCCGATCCCGAGTTGACGAGGAAGGCCAACGCGCTTGTCGCGTCCTGGTGTGCGAGGGCGGCCATGCTGAGCGTTCCGCCCTTGGTTCCGCTCGTCTTCGCGATGAGCGCCGACGAGCAGCAGCCGTTGTCCCTCACCGCCCTTCTCGCGCTGGCGGGTTATGGCTTCCTGGTCGTCGTCATGGGCCGGTACCCGTTCGAGAGGATCAAACGCATGGGTGGTGGCTCCTGACAGCCGGTGGCTACCGTCCCTCGAACCTGTTCCGTATCGCCTTGGCCAGCTCCACCCTTCCCACGCGCAATGTCAGCGCGTCCCGCCCTGCCAACGGCTTCGCGTACCACGGCAAGCCGAACCGTCGCCAACGAGCAGGCTTGAGCGCCGGCTCCGGCGGTACCGGTACGCCCCACTCCCGGTCCCCCGCCGTCAGCCGAAGGCCGAATTCCCACTCTCCGGCGGTCTCGCACCGCAGCAGCGCCCTGAACGTGCCGTCGGACGAGGAGTTTTCCACCGGCACCGCCCACTCCGCTCCGTGCGGATCCCTGGCGTACACCGTCAGCGCACCCTGCGGCCAACTCGCCAGGGTGCAGCGTCCGTTCACGATCAGCGCGGTCGGATCGTCCGGCGACCACGCAGAGCCGGTGACGCGCAGGTGAGGCAGTACACGGTGGTGGTTTTCGCCGACGTCCAAGGTGAGGTTGCCGTACGGCTTCGTGGTGTAGAGGGCTACAGCCGTCCCCGCATCGGTGACCATCGTGGCCGTCGCAGTCGTGACTGACTCGGCGCGGCTGCTGCCCAGGCGGGCTTCCTTGACGATGCCCCGTGCGTTCACTGCGAGCGAGATGTCCCACAGGCCGGGTGCGAGCGGTGCGAGGTCGATCACGGTGTCATAGCCGGGCAGGTCACCGTCTTCGCCCGCAGCAGGAACCGAAGCCACCGGCAGGCGCAGCTCAGTCTTCGTCCCCCGCTTCCGGAGTACCAGCTCCCTGGTGATGTCGCTCGCCGGTATTCGGTGGATGTACGCGTGCCCCGTGAGGCGCAGCCCCGATCCGTCGATGTCGGCGGTGTCGACACGGTGGCGCATGCGCAGTTCGGATGTGATGTCGTAGCAGTCGTCGGGGATGTTGAGTGTGGAGTCGCGGAAGTACGGATAGAGGGCGTAGGCGCGGCCATTGTCGATATGGACGTCCGGGTCCGTTGTGGTCGTGGGGGCCGAGGTGGTGATCTCGGAGTTCGCCGCACCGCGGTCCAGTTCCCAGCGCACGAGGGTGAGGAGTTCGTCGAGGAGCGCGTGGCGTACGAGGTGGTAGCGGAGCCGGAAGACGGCGGGAAGGCGGGCGGCGAGGCCCCCGGTCCAGTACGGGGCGATCAGGTCGGCCAGTTCACGCAGATACTTGTCCTGGACGCCTCGGTCGGGCTCGCGGCACAACTGGAGTACAGCTTCACGGAGTTCGACGGCGAAGTGGCGGTGCATCAAGGCGTCGCGGTCCGGGCCGGCCGGGACGTGGTCGGCGATGAGCTCGGTCATCGTCCGGAAGAGGTCGATACGCATCCGCGTGCCGTGTTCCTGCGCGGTGATATTGCCTCCGTCCTCCCGTGCGAGCAAGTACAGGCAGTCGTAATCGGCGACCACCGATATCGCGGCGGCCTTGAGATACGCGGTCGCGGTGAACGGCTGGTCCTCGCCTATCGACAGGCCCGTGTCGAAGCGGAGTTGATGCCGTTCGACCAGCTCGCGCCGGAACAGCTTCCAGGGACCGAGTGTCCAGTACACGCGGGAGGTGAAGACGTCCGTCTTCGGCTGGTTGCGCCGGAACATCGACTGGGGGACACGGCGGCCGCCCTCCCCCACGATGCGCCCGAGGACGACGTCGGATCCGTTCGCGTCCGCTGCCGCGACCATGCGCTCCAGGGCCTCGGGACCGAGGCGGTCGCCGGCGTCGAGGAAGAAGACGTACCGCCCGGTAGCGTGACCGATGCCACGGTTGCGCGGGGCGGCGGGTCCGCCGGAGTTCGGCTGGTGGATGACGTGCATCTGCGACGCCTGCGCCGCCAAGCGGTCGAGCTCGGCTGCCGTACCGTCCGTGGAGCCGTCGTCGACCACGATCACCTCGACGCGCTCCCCGCCCAGGGACTGGTCGAGGACCGACCGGACAGTTCGGGTCACATACGGCATGGCGTTGTACGCGGCGATGATGACCGTGACGTCCGGCGCAGGCATGGCGGGGTGCTCCGTTTTCAAAGTTCAGGGGCGTTAGTAAAGGGTAGGTCATGGCCATGCGCGACCAATGGGCGACTTCATACGGAACGCCCTGATCCGGGCCGACACCGCACGGATCAGGGACACCCTCCGGTAGAAGGAGAGCAGTGCGGCATCGCGATCGATACGACCCGTGATCACGTTGCCCGCCAAGGGGACCTTCGTCGTCGAGTGACGCGGAGCGTCAGGCGAGCACGTGCGTGACGACCCCGTCCGCGATCGCGCTTCCGCTCTCGCGGATGAGGAGGGGCAGGCCCGGCTCCAGGGCTACGGGCTCGAACAGGCGGGCCATCAGGGTGGCGGGGCCGGGGGACGGCCACTCCAGGTCCTGGCCGTCCCGGTGGAGCGTGAGGACCTTGCCGGAGGTTTCGACGTAGCCCAGGTGGAACACGTGCTTGCGGGCCTGGGGGAAGATGATCGGGCGGCCGACTTCTTCTTCCGTGCGGATGTATATCTCCGCCTTGAAGTCGGTGTACGGGGCTATCGAGCCGGGTGTGGCGAGGACTTGGCCGCGTTGGAAGTCCTCTCGGGTCAACCCGGGGAACTCCAGGGCGACATTGCGGCCGGGCTCGGCTCGGCCGACTTGTTGCCAGAACGCGTCGATGCTGCCGACCACAGCGGTTCGCGTCTTCCCCAGGCCGACGATCTCGACCTGCTCGCCCACCTCGACGACGCCACGGCACACTCGGCCAGTGACCACGAAACGCCGCCCCATCCACCTGTAGTGGATGGTGTCCTCGACCATGATGAGCAAGGGCGCGTCGATGTCTCCGTACGCGGGCAGGCCGGTCGATCGCCAGGGCTCCTCGTTGGTCATCCCGGGAATCTAGCCCAGGTACGGCTCGAAGTCCCAGTACGGGCGAGTACGTTGCCGGGCCGACATCGCGTGCGGGTGTTGGGCGCCCAGGGTGCGGGCCAAGCGTTGCAAGGCGTCCTCCTCCACCTTGCCCGCTTCCTCGTGTTCACGGAGAGCGCGCAAGTCGGCCGCCAGGGCCACCTCGCAGGAGAGGGTGAAGGGGTGGTCCTGGCCCAGGATCAGGCGGGAGCGGCGCAGCGTGTCGCGGCTCAGGTCCATGGCGCTTTCCAGGCGGCCGGTGAAGTTGCGGCCCGCCGCGGCGTTCAGGGCGCAGCCCAGGACCCAGGGGTGGTCAGGGCCCAGGGAAGCCGTGAGGCCGGCCAGGGCTGCTTCGAACATGGTGAGGGCTTCGGCGCGTTCGCCTGCCGCCTGGAGGACCAGGCCCGTGTTGGAGAGCATGCCGGTGCTCACGGGGTGGGCGGGGCCCAGGAGGGTGCGGTAGCCGCTCTCGCCCTCCTCGATCAGCTCGCGAGCCTGGTGCAGGTCGCCGTGTTCGCGGCAGTAGTTGCCGTAGTCGACGACCAGGGCCAGCGTCTCGTAGTGGCCGCGGCCGTGGACCTGTTCCATCTGCTCCAGCAGGGTGGCCATCGCGGCGCCGATGTCGTACGGGATGCCGGCGCGGCGCTGGGAGAGGACGAGGTTGTGGCGGGCGCGCAGGGTGCGGGGGTTGTTGGGGCCGAGGATCTGGATCTGGAGGCGTACGCCCAACTCCTGGCGGGCCAGGGCGTCCTGGTAGCGGCCCATCAGGCGGAGGTCCCGGGCGCAGGCGATGCCGGACATGAGGGTGGCCGCGTGGCGGGCGCGGAGCAGGCTCTCGCGGGTGCGGAGGGTTTCGAGGTCGATCTCGTAGGCCTCGGCGTAGCGGCCCAGCAGGCGCAGGCCTACGCCCAGGTTGTGCTGGGCGAGGAGGGTCGTGTAGTCCTCGGGGCCGAGGAGTTCGAGGGCGGAGTCGAGGACTTCGCGCTGCATGCGGAGGGCCTCGGTGAACTGGCCGAGGAAGCGCTGGTCGGCGGCGAGGCAGCTGGTGGCCGTCATCAGGCTCGTCGCGTCGGCGTCGGGGAGGGCGCGGAGGCGGTCCAGCGTCGCGCGGTCGAGTTCGTAGGCGTCGCGGAAGCGGCCGTAGGAGCGGAGGATGTTGCCCTGCTGGACGGTGAGTTCCAGCATGCGGGGGTGTTCCGGCGGGAACAGGTCCGTCCAGCGGGTGCGGATCTGTTCGGCCAGGGTGGCGCCCGTGCGGAACTCGCCGCTGTGCCAGCAGTAGCGCAGCATGTTGAGGGCGGTTTCCTGGACCTTGTAGTCGTGGCTGCCGAGGGCGCCGGACGGTTCCAGGTGGGGCAGGAGCTCGGCGTAGCGGGGCCAGAGGCGGCTGTCCTGGGGGTTGCCGGGGTCGGCGGCGGCGATCATGCGGCGCACGATGCGGCGGTAGAGCTGGCGGTCGGAGGGGGAGGAGAGGCGGATGACGATGTCGTGGACGAGGCGGTGCATGTGCACCGACTCCTGCTCCGGGCCCGGGTCGTTGGACTGGGTGGTGCGGAGGTCGCGCGTCTCGCGGGTGAAGACGGAGTAGTTGACCAGGGTGTCGAGGGCGCGGGTCCAGGAGGGGAGGTCGGAGATCAGCCAGCCCAGGTGCTCGGGGAGTTGGGCGGGGGGCATGACGCGGATGAGGCCGATGGGGATACGGCCCGCGCCGAACGCCGTGCAGAGGGTGAGGAGTTCGACGGCGTGGGGCTGGGTCTCGCGGAGGCGGTTGATCAGTATCGACCAGGAGGTGAGGGAGGAGCGGGGGATGTCGGTGAAGTCCCCCTGGGGCTCGACACCCGACAGTTCGCCCTCGCGGACCATGCGGAGGTAGTCGGAGACCTCCATGTCGGATTCGCCCAGCCAGGCGGCGGCCTGGACGAGGGCGATGGGGATGTCGCCGAGTTCGGTCGACACCTCGTCGGCCTGGTCGGCGGTGAGGCGGGGCGCGCGGCGCATCAGATAGCCGGTGCTCTCGTGGCGCTGGAAGCCGGGGACGTCGAGGACGGTGGCGCCCGCCCGGTCCCAGCTGCGGTTGCGGGAGGTGATCAGGACGTGGCCCTGGCCGGCGGGCAGCAGTTCGTCGGCGATGTCGGTGTCGTCCCAGCCGTCGAAGATGATCAGCCAGCGGCCGTACGGCTCGCCGCGGCGCAGCGCCTCGCGGACGGCGCGGATCCGCTCGCCGGGCTCGGAGCCGGCGTCGAGCCCCAGTTCGGGGGCGAGTTCGCCGAAGCGCTCGCGCTGGGTGCCGCGGGTGTCGGAGTTGACCCACCAGACCACGTCGTAGTCGGAGCTGAACCGGTGCGCGTACTCCGCTGCCATCTGGGTCTTGCCGATGCCGGACATGCCGAGGAGGGCGCAGACCGCGGTGCCGTGGTCGGCCTCGGTGAAGTGCTCCTGGAGCCGGTTGAGGAGGTCGTCACGGCCGGTGAAGCGGCGGTTGCGGCGGGGGACGTCGCCCCAGACGGCGGGCGGGTCGTTGGGGTAGCGGGAGCCGGGGCCGGCCGGCAGGGGGCGGCGGGGCGGGCCCTCGGGGAGCTGGAGCCGGGCGAGGAGGCGGCGCTCGGCCTCCTGGGCGCCGACGCCCCACAGGTCGACCGGCTCCAGGACGGCGGTGGCGGGGAGCAGGACGCGATTGGTGAGGTTGACGGCGGCGAACCGCTCGGCGTGGGTGTTGACGATGCCCCGGAGCGCGTCGTTCCACTCGCCCTCGCGGCGCGGGCCGAGTTCGAAGAACCAGTCGCTGAGGACGAGGAGGATCCGCCCGGAGGCGAGGAGGAGGTCGCCGAGGGCGTCCTCCAGGGGGACCTCGCGGGGCGGGTCCCAGCGCTGGAGAGTGACGCGGTGGCCGTGGCTCTCCAGCCGGTGGGCGATCCAGGTGGCCCAGGGCCGGTAGTAGCCGGCGAAGACCACGACGAAATGCTCGCCGACCCGGTCCTGTGCGCCCCCGCCGACCTGATACCGCTGCGTGTTCATGCGCGTCCCTCGTTCCGCCACCACTGAAGTCGTCACCACTGAGTCGTCATCACTGAGTCGTCATCACTGACGTCGTCATTACGAAATCGTCATCACGGAGTCGTCACCACCGGCGTCGACATCACTGTACGTCATGCGACTGTCACGCACCGCTCGGCGGGGATGTCACCCCGGCTGCCCGAGCGCCGCGAGGAGCCGCTCCATCCCTCCGGCGAACTCCCGGCCCGCGGGAGTCAGTTCACTGGATTCAAGCAGGATGGGGACCGCTTCCGCGACCTGCCGGCGGTAGGAATCGCGGCGTTCGGCCGCGTCGCGCCGGGCCGGGGGCGGCAGGGCGGGGCCGCGGACCGCCCGGTCCCAGAAGTCGGCCAGGGCGAGGTGGGCGTAGGTGCCCTGGAGGACGCCGGCCAGCGGGCGGGGGTCGGGCCGCCAGGCCACCTTGTGGAGGGCCTCGGGGCCCGCGCCGTGCAGCGGGAGGAGGTCGTGCAGGACGGCCAGCTTGCTGTGCTGGGTCTCGTGGACGAGCACCTCGGCGAGGTCGGCCGCGGTGGGCGGGAGGGTGGCCAGGACGGCGCCGGGCGCGGCCCGGTAGGTGGCACTCACCTTGAGGCCGGGGTCGTCCGGCGGGCCCGCGACGGGCACCAGGCAGCGCAGCAGCGCGGTCGTCTCGGCGGCACGGTGCGGGTCGGTGGCGCGCAGCAGGGCGAGGGCGGCGCGCCAGCGCCGGGTCCAGGTGCGGCAGTCGGTCCCCTCGCGGCCCGCGGGGGGCAGGGCGGCCCGGCCGACGCCGCCGGGCGGGGCGCGGTAGGGGTCGAGGTCGTCGAGGAGGGCGTCGGCGCCGGGGAGGCGGCGCAGACCGCGCCAGCCCCGGCCCGCCCCGGTGACGCGGCCGGCCGAGCGCAGCAGGACGGCCGGACGGAGAGAACCGGGGCCGGTGAGGCGGGCGGTACGGGAGCGGGCGGTGAGGCGGACGAGGGGGCGGCCGGTCTCCAGCAGGCCGATGCCGGGAAGGGCCAGGACCCCGGCGGGGGTGGCCAGTTCGACGGTGAAGCCGGCGCCCGAGCGCAGGGCGGCGGCCGCGGCGACGGCGCCGAAGTGGCCTAGCTCGCCGACGAGCGGCGGCCCGGCGGGCGCGGCGAGGGCGCGGGCGAGCCAGGTGCCGACGGCGGGGTAGTCGAGGGTGTCGCGGACGGAGGGCGCGTGCCGGGCCTCGGCGCGCTCCAGCAACCGCCAGTGCGCCTCGAAGCGTTCACGGGTGCGGGCGGGCACCGCGCCGGGCTGCCGCTCCAGACGGGTGAGCAGGGACTTGAGCAGCACCAGGCGTCTGCCGTGCAGGGCGCTCCGCAGCAGGACGAGGTCCTCGGGGGCGGCCCGGGTCCGGGCGAGCCGGGCCAGGGCGGACGGCGGGACGCGCTGCGGGACGAGGGCCCCACCGGAGGCACGGGTCACGGTTGGTGGCCGCCCGGGACTTCCCGGCGGCCGCCCTGGGCCCCGCTGGAGTACCAGGTCTCGGCCAGCTCGTCCGGGTGCAGCAGGACGCTGTCGGCCGCGGCCGACAGGCACGGGTCGTCGAGCGCGCGCAGACCGCGCAGACGGACGCCGGTGAGGTCGGGCAGCGGGGGCGCCGGGGCGGCCGGACCGCCGTCGGCCGGGGAGGCGTTCTCCCCTCCGCCCGCGGGCGAAGGCCCCTTCGACGGCCCCTTCAATGGCCCCTTCGATGGCCCTTTCAAGGGCCCCTTCGTCGGAAAGCCGATGGGCACTCTCTTCTCCTCCCTTCCGCCGGAATCCCCGCTCAACAGCCGTGCGCGGCTGCTCGGTTCTTCCCGGGCACCGTTATCCGGAAACCCGTTCGGGCCTCGTGAGGATCGGCCGCGGCCCGTTCCGTACCGCCCTCGTTCATCCGCCGGACAGCCGCGCCACCCCTTCCCGGGTCTGCCGGACCTCGTCCCAGGGGACGTCCGCGAGCCGGGCCGTCAGGTCGCGCCACTCCCCCGCCGCGGTCCGGTACAGGGCGAGCGCCTGGCGCCGCAGGCCCATGCGTTCCAGGGCGTCCCCGTAGCGGTGCGCGGCGCGGGCGGCGACGACCGAGCCGGACTCCCCGCCGGCGGCCTCGCGGGCCTCCTCGACGGCGGCGGTGAACGCGTCGGCCGCGTCCGAGAGCGGGACGCCCGGCGCCCGTTCGCGCAACGCGAGCCGGGCGGTGCCCAGTTCGAGCCAGGACTCGGCGCGGGTGGCCGCGTCGGGGGCGCGGCGGGCGGCCTGCTCCAGCAGGTGACAGCTCTCGTAGAGGTCGGGCAGGAAGCCCAGCCGTTCGTAGCGCAGCACCAGGGCGCGGCCGAGCAGGAGTTGCAGGCGCGGGCGTTCGGGCGCGCGCCCCGGGCTCACGGCGTACGCCTCGCGCAGCACGGCCTCCGCCCTGGAGACCGTCCCACTGCCGCGCCCGCCCTCCGCCTGCGCGCGCTCCAGCAGCGAGGCGCCCCACTCGCCGAGCAGGGCGCAGCGCCGGGGGCTGTCCCGGCCGGTGAGGGAGACGGCGGCGGTGTACGCGGCGTCGGCGGCGGGTCCGTCGCCCGCGGCGGTGTGCACGCGGGCCTGTTCGGCGCGGGCGTGCAGCAGCTGGAGGTCGTCGGCGGCGGTCAGTTCGGCGCGGTCGAGGACGGGGAGCGCCTCGGAGGCGGGGGCGCCCGCGCGCCGCAGGGCCCGGGCGAGGTCCAGGAGGGCGGCGCTGCGGCGGGCGTAGGGGGCGTCCTCGGCCTCCAGGAGGTCGCAGGCGGCGCGCAGTTCGGCGACGGCCTCGGCGAGCAGGGCCTGCGCGGCGGGGGCCGGCCCGGCGGGAGTCTCCGCGCCGGCGAGCGCGAGCAGCACCCGGCCCAGGTGCAGCCTGCGGGGGGCGCCGGTGGCGGGCAGGGAGCGCAGGACGCCCTCGGCGGCGCGGAGTTCGTCCGCATCGCCACTGTCGTGCCAGCGGTCCCAGTGGGCGGCGGCGAGCTCCAGGCCGACGGCGGTGTGCCGGGGGGCGTCCTCGTCGGCAGGCGTCTCCCGGGCCGGGCCCGGCGCCCCGTGCGCATAGGCCTCCGCCAGCAACGCGACCGCCTCGTCCAGCAGTTCGCGCCGCCGCGGCGCGTCCGCGCGGACGGACTCCGTGCCGGCGAGGGCCCGCAGGACGCCGCCGAGGACGAGCCGGGCGCGGACGCCCTCGCCGTCCGGCTCCCCGCCCGGTCCGCCCGCGGCGAGCGGGGCGGCCAGCTCCCGGGCCTGCTGGAGGAGTTGGGGATCGCCCTGGTCGTGCCAGAGCTCCAGCAGCAGCTCCGCCTCGGCGAGGGGGCCGGGCTCGGCCTGCGGGGGCCGGTACCAGCGCACGACCCGGGCGGGGACCTGGGCGAACAGCTCCGGCTCCGGGGAGGGGCCCTCGGGGGCGCGGGCGGCGCCGGGCGCCGGGGGGAGCCCGGCGAGCCGGGCGACGGCGAGCGCCGAGAAGTTGCGGGCGCCCTTGCCGAAGTGCCGCTCCACATAGTCGGAGCAGTGCTTGAGGACGAGGGCGGCCTCGCTCCGGTCGAGGGACTGGAGCAGCAGCTCGCGGACGCCGTCGGCGAACTCGTACCACGGCCCGCTGTCGTCACCGGTGCCCGCCGGGGCAGGCGTCCGCCACAGCAGCCCGCCGAGCAGCACCTCGGCCAGCTCCATGGGCCCGGTGTCGGGCAGCATGGCGCGCTGCACCAGCTGCATCACCGGCAGCGCCAGGGGAACGGCCGCCAGGTGCACGGCCAGCCGCAGGGCGCCGGGCGAGGCCGAGGCCCGGAAGGCCGTCAGCCGGGCGTCGGCGCCGGGGCCCGGGCCGTCGTCGCCGGGCGGGACGGGGCGGGACGGGTGGTCCGGACGCAGCAGGCCGGCCGCGCCGTGGACGGTGGTGCGCCCGGGGCCGGACAGCAGCCGGGCCCAGGCGCCCAGCGCCTCGCGGACGGGCAGCAGGACGGGCACGGGCAGGGCGCCGGGCGGGGGCGGCGGCCCGAAGCCGTCGGGCTCGAAGCCCAGCCGGCCGCCGGCCACCGGGTCGCGGGTGAGCAGGCCGGGCTCGGCGGGGAGCGCGGTGCGCGGCCAGAGCCGGGGCGGCAGCGGCTGGACGACGGCGACGGGGGCGGTCAGCGACCAGCGGTGGAGCAGCCGTTGGGCCCGCCCCTCCTGCCACAGGGGGCCCACACAGTCGCTGAGGACGAGGGTGAGGCGGCGCCCGGTGGGGTCGAGGAACTGCTCGGCGGGGCGCGGGCGCGGCCGGGCGCCCCGGGCCGCGGAGGGGCCGATCAGCGGCGTGCCGTCCGCGGCGCGGTGCAGATAGCCGACCCGGACGTCACGGAAGACGCCCAACTGGGCGCAGATCTGCTCCATTTCGTCCAGCGTCCGCTCCCAGACGACCATGGAAGGAGAGGCGTCCATCAACAGCTGCATGGCGGCAGACTGCCCGCGGCCGCGGTGGTAGACGGGGTGCACCACGCCGGTGCGGGCGGCCCGGTCGGCGGTGGTGTCCTCGTCGAGCGGGCCGCGGGCGGGCGCGGCCAGCGAGCGGTAGCCGCGCAGCGGCCGCAGGGCGCGCTGGAGGCCGAGCAGGCCGGGCAGCGAGGCCGCGGTGGGCACCCGGACGGGGAAGCCCTCCACCGGCCCGCCGGCGGCCTCCTCGGGCCGCGGGCGCGGCATCGTCCGGACGGCCACGGACGCGGGCGCGGGCGAGCGTCCGCGGTCCCCGGACAGCCGCCGGGGCGCGGCGCGCCGGCCGGCCGCGGGCACGGCGGAAGGGGGAACGGCGGCCCGTAACACCGGGTCGGGACCGGTGTCACCGGCCGGGACGGATACCCCGGCCTCCCCGGGCCCCGGGGTCATCCGGCGGGCCAGCCACACCGCGTCGGCTATCTCCTCGGCGGTGAGGTCGGGCGCGGCCGACCGCAGACGGGCGACCAGTTCCTCCAGCCACGGCTCGGGGGGCGCCGTCATCGCTCATCACCTCGGGCGGTCGAGGGGCTGCATCAGCATGTCGGCGAGCCGTTCGCGCGTGACGCGTTCGGTGCTGGGGGCGTGCTGGGTCAGGAACAGGGCGTTGAGCAGCTGGTCGGCGGCGACGACCTCGCCGGGCTCGCGGTGCAGGAAACGCTGGATGAGCTCCTCGCCGTCGGTGACGGCGTCGTCGCCCAGGTGCGCCCGGACCATCGCGGTCAGCTGCTCCTCGCCCGGCGGTTCGAGGTCGAGCTGGATGCAGCGGCGCAACAGGGCGGCGGGGAAGTCCCGTTCGCCGTTGGAGGTGAGGACGATCAGCGGGAAGGTGGTGCAGCGCACCCGGCCGCCGGTGATCACCGCGCGGCCGCCGTCGTCCGTGCCGACCTCGACCTCGGGCTCGCGGTCGGCGATCCGCTCCAGCTCGTGGAGGGTGAACTCGCCCTCCTCCAGCACGTTCAGCAGGTCGTTGGGCAGGTCGAGGTCGCTCTTGTCGAGCTCGTCGATGAGCAGGACGCGGGGCTGCCCGGCGGGCAACAGGGCCGTGCCGAGCGGGCCGAGGCGGAGGTACGAACCGATCGAGCGCCGCTCGCCGACGTCGGCACCGGCCCGCTCCAGCTGGACGTCCTGGAGGCGGGCGATGGCGTCGTAGTGGTAGAGGCCGTCGCGGAGGGCGGAACGGCTGACGATGGGCCAGCGCAACACCCGCCCCAGGCCCAGCTCGTGGGCCACGGCGTGGGCCAGGGTGGACTTGCCCGTCCCGGGGCTGCCGGTCACGAGGAGGGGGCGGCGCAGGTAGAGGGCGGCGTTGACGGCCTCGACCTCCTCGGGGCGCGGATGGTGGTTCTCCACCAGGCGGCGCTGCACCCCCAGGCGGCGGGCCGCGCTGGGATCGGTGGCCGCGCCGGTGTCGGGGCCGGCCGCGGCGAAGTCCCTCCAGGGCGGTGGCGGCGGCAGCCGCCGGATGCCGTCGTGCGGCAGGCCGGCTCCCCGGTAGATGCGCCAATCGTTCACACTGGGCTCCTCGTTGCCGGTGTGGCTCCCGCGGCCTGCTCCGCCCCGGCCCCCACGCTTTCGCCGCTCGCGCTCGTGCTGCTCGTGCTCGTCCCGCTCGCGCTTGTGCCGCTCACGCTCGTCCCGCTCGCGTTGGTGCCGCTCGCACTCGTGCCGCTCACGCTCGTGCCGTTCCCCGGACGAAGGTACCGGTCCGGATGGGGCCTGACGACCGGTACCGTCCCTCTCTGTCGCTTCCCTGTCGCCCGCTCCGCCACACCGTCATATCCCCTGCCCCGGCCGCGGTCCCGGCGCCGTCAGCGGCGGGGGCGACAGCGTCGGATCCTCCGGCGAGTCCATGAGCAGGGCGATCGACTGCGCCCACCGGGCGTCCTCGTCGGGGGACTCGGGGTCGGCGCAGCGTATGCGGAGGCTGCGCAGTCTGCGGTGGAGCCCCTCCGCCGTGGTGGCCTCGCACACCAGTCGGGACGCCTGCTCGTGGAACTCCTCGCAGTCGTCGTGCTCCCCGGTACAGCACCGCCAGATGACGACGGCGTGCCCGGCGGCGAGGGCGGCCTCCAGCGCCATAGCGCCGGGGCCCTGGGAGACGGGGCCGCAGTAGACCGGGACGGCGGACGGGTCGGTGTCCACGAACCGGGCGTACGCCGCGTGCCGGCTCTCCCTGCGGCGCGCGTCGTGGCCGGGGACGGGCACCTCCCCGCGCAGCGGCACGGCCGTCATGGGCCCCCGGTCCGTACCGCGCCAACGGGTGTGCCACTCCGGGAAGGCGGGCCGGTCCCGGCGCCGCCGGTCGCGCACGACGACGACGCGGCGCTGCCCGAGCGGCAGGGCGTGCGGGTCGAAGACGTCGTCCCCGGCGCCCGGCGGGGTGAGCCGCCAGGAGGCCACCGGCTCGTCGAACAGCTCGCGCGGCAGCACCACTTGGAGCGCGGCCAGATGCTCCCCGACGTCGCTCTGTCGCAGCGCCTCGGCGATCGGCTCGCGCAGCGCCTCGCGCAAGCCGGCCCGGGGGACGCCGCGGGTGTCGTCGCACAGCGGGGTCACCCGGTTGTTCTCCCCGAGGAGCTTGATCCGCCACGGGTAGAGGTCCCCGTACATCAGGGGGTCGATCTCCACCAGGACGTCGGCACGGGCGCGGCCGGCGTCCTCCTCGGTCTCCACCGGGCCGAAGCGGACCTTGTCGAGCGAGACCTTGTCGCCGACGGGGCGCCGGTCCGGCTCGGCGAAGCCGTCCGAACCGCCGTGCAGCAGGCGGTGGATGTCCTTGCGGACACCGTCGCGGAGCTGGTCCGCCTGGATGATCAGCCAGTCGGCCAGACCGCTCAGCGGCCTCCGGTCCGCCGCGTGCCCGAGCCCGCTGACCGCCGCCGCGACCCGGGCCGCGTACAGCAGGACGGCCTCCAGCTCCAGGTCCCGGGGCGGGCCGTCGGGCCGCTCCGGGACGTCGGCGGCCCCGTCGCGCAGGTCGTAGAGCAGGCCGACGCCCTCGCGCCAGGTGCGCGGGTCGTGCTCGACGCCGGGCTGGTAAGGGTCCTGGAGCACCCGGGACTTGACCTCGTCGACCAGGGTCATCACCTGACCGGGGCCGTCCGGCTGGGTCAGCTCGGCCAGGCGCGCGAAGAGCTGGGCCCGCAGGACGGGGGTGAACCCCCCGGCGGCGCGCGGCCGTTGCAGTCCCGGCCAGCCGCCGGCGCCGAACGAGCGGTAGCGCTGCAGGTGATAGCGGTCGTGGGCGCGGACGACGGTGTGCAGCAGCGCGCGGCCCGGGCGCTCGTTGGCTATCGCGCGCAGGGCGGTGACGGGGACGGCGAGGCCCGCGGTGCCCTCGCCGCGGCCCTTGCTCACGCCGATGACCGCGCCCCGGCCGGTGTCCAGCACCGGCCCGCCCGAGCAGCCCGCCACCGGGATCTCGCCGCGCAGCAGCATCGCCCCGCCGCCGGCGTCCCCGCCGGTGGCGGTGCCGGTGCCGTAGCGCCAGCCCAGCTCGCCCGTCTCGCGCGACCAGCCGTAGAGCGCGACGGGGGCGGGGACGACCGCCGAACGGTCGCTCAGCCAGAGGCACTCGGCGTCGGCCGCGTCCTCCACCTCGACCAGCGCGAGGTCGGGCAGCGGCCAGCGGCCCGCCGGGGCGCCGCCGGGGCGCGGGGGCGGCAGCGCGAGCACGACCCGGCCCGGGCGGGTGCGCTCCCGCCGGGTCCCGGCGTCGAAGGCCGTGACGTCGAAGGCCGCACCGCCCTCCAGCACGTCGCCGCCTCCGTTCCCCACGACGTGGGCGCAGGTCAGGACCCAGCCCGGGGCGATGAAGAAGCCGCTGCCCCAGAACCGGGTGTCCTCGTCGTCCTGCCCGGCGCCGGGGGCCGAGATGCGGACGACGGACCGGCGCACGGTGCTCTCGTGGGGGCTCAAGGAGCGCTGGGGGTCACGGGTGTCCCGGGGGCGCCGCCGCCTGCGTCGTCCTCCCCCGGTCCACCCTCCGTCCAGGTCAGCGTCACATTGACGGACGCCTTGCCTCCCCCGTCGGCGATCATGCTGATGACCTGCCCCGACTGGGCGGAGAGCTCGATGCCGAACTCGACCCTGACCTCCTGCGGGCGCGCCGCCGCGAGCCCCATCCGCAGCGAGCCGACGACCCCGCGCACCACGTCCGACATGCCGCTCGCGAGCTGGGCGACCCGGCGCGTGGCGCTGGAGTCCTGATATCCGCTGGAGTCCTGGTAAGCGCCCCCGCTCCCGCCCCCGTCCGCGTTTCCGCCCCGCGGGCGCAGCTCCTGCGCCTCGCTGATCCGGGCCCAGACGACCGTGCCGTCGTCGAGCCGCACCTGGGTGATCCCGTCCGTCACGTGCCCCGTCCCCCCGTCGTCCGGTGCACCCCGAGGGTGCAGCCCCGTGATGATGCAGCAGGCTAGTCCTCGGGTCTGACAGACGCGAGAGGCCATGGCCAACGCCGCCGCCTATCCTGGGGCTCGCGGAGATCTCCGGACACCTCCCGGACTTCCCCGGACTCCCCCGGAGATCCCTGCGGACCCTGAATCCCCCGTACCGACCGGCACGACACGACCGGCACGACCGGACACGACGGCCGGAACTACCCCAGACGGAGAGAGCGTTGTACTTCACCGACCGCGGCATCGAGGAGCTGGAGAACCGACGGGGCGAGGAGGAGGTCACCCTGGGCTGGGTGGCCGAGCAGCTGCGCACCTTCGTGGACCTCAACCCCGACTTCGAGGTCCCGGTGGAGCGGCTGGCGACGTGGCTGGCGCGCCTCGACGACGAGGACGACGAGTAGGACGCCGCGCGGTAAGTGCACGGTGGCGCTCCTCAGGGGGCGCGCAGTAGCCCCCTGAAGCGCACTCCGGCTTACGCGCGCCCCGCGCGCCACCGGTCGTAGAGGAGCGTCAGCGCGCCGTCGGCGACCAGCGCGACGCCGGCCGCCCGCCATCCCCGCCGCTCCGACCCGCGCGACCAGACGAGCAGCGCCGCCCCGAGGGCGACCTCGGCCGTCCCGAGCGCCCGGGCCCGCGGCCCGCGCGTCCAGACGCCCAGGGCCCCACGCTCCGCCGCCCGCCATCCCGGCCAGTCCACCGGCTCGGCCCCCGGCAGCGCCCCGGCCGCCTCGCACAGCCGCCCGGCGCTCAACCCCGGGACGAGACCGGGCCCGAGGTGGAGGCCCGCCCGGGCCAGGACCGCGACCAGGCCGAGCACCCGCGCGGACGCGTCCGCGCCGTCCGCACCGCCGTCCTGCTGGATCAGCCGGTCGAACGCCGCCGCGTCCAGCACCGGGTCGAGGCCGAGCCGGGCCCGCAGGGCGGTCATCGCCTCCTGCCCGCCCAGCGGGGTGCCGTCCGCGAGCCAGGTGTGGCCGACCGTCCGCCGGAAGCCCGCCGCCACCACGAAGCCCGCCCCGTCCGCGTCCCACCACAGGCCGACGACCGGCCAGTTGCCGTCCACGGTCAGCGCGTGCGCCCAGTCCGCCGTCACCGCGGCGAGGTTGGTGCCGTTGTCGCGCCAGGACTCCTCCGCGGGGACCAGGGCGCTCCACTCCTCCCCCGCCGGGGCCATCAGCAGCGGCCGCCGCAGGAGCTGCGCGGAGGGGCGTACGCGGTCGGGCGCGGCCCGGCAGAGCAGCAGGATTCCCGCGGCGGGGGTGTGCGCGGGGGTGTGATCGAAAGCGGACATGCGTCCACGCTATGCCACAGCGCCGCCGCTTGACTTCACACATCCGCGATATATCGTGTCTTCCAGAGACGCGATAAGACGCGATACGTTGCCCGGACGCCGGGCCGTCCCCACCGCCCCGGAGGGACCCCGCCGCGTCCCCGCTCCCGAGGAGGCCCGTGATGCCGACGCCGTCGGAGTGGTCGCTGACCGCACCGCAGAAGCTCACCTTCGAGGAACCGGTCACGGCGCTGAACGTGCGCCTGGTCAACGGCACCCTCAATATCGTCGGCACCGACTCCGGCCCCGCCCGGCTGGAGCTGTCCGCCGTCTCCGGACCACCGCTGCGCGTCACCCTTGAGGACGGCCGGCTGACCGTCGGATACGAGGACGTGCCCTGGCGCGGCCTGCTCGCCTGGCTCGACCGCTCGGGCTGGCAGCGCACCCTCACCCTCACCCTGGCCGTGCCCACCGCCACCCGGGTCGAGGCCGGCGTCGTGGGCGCCGCCGCCGTCGTCTCGGGCGTCACCGGCGCCACGGACGTCCGCGGCGTCACCGGCGACGTCACGCTCGTCGCCCTCACCGGACCGGTCCGGGCGGAGAGCGTCTCCGGAGCGCTGGAGGCCCAGTCCCTCGGCGGCGACCTCCACTTCAACTCCGTCTCCGGCGACCTGACCCTCGTCGAGGGCCGCGGTGGCGCCGTCAAGGCCGAGACCGTCAACGGCAGCATGGTCATCGACCTCGCCGCCGCCTCGGGGCCCGCCGGCACCGCGCTGGACCTCACCACCGTCTCCGGCGACGTCGCCCTGCGGCTGCCCTCCGGGACGGACGCCGACGTGGCCGCCACCACCGCCACCGGCGCGGTCTCCTGCGCCTTCGAGTCCCTGACCGTCCAGGGCCACTGGCCTCCCCGGCGCATCACGGGCCGGCTCGGCCGGGGCGGCGGACGGATCAAGGTCACCACGGCCTCCGGCGCGCTCGCCCTGCTGCGCCGGCCCGAAGCGACCGAAGCGCCCGAAGGGAAGGTCCTGTAATGCCCCCCGTCTTCGCCCACGGCCGGCTGCGCCTCTACCTGCTCAAGCTGCTCGACGAGGCGCCGCGCCACGGCTACGAGATCATCCGCCTGCTGGAGGAACGCTTCCAGGGCCTGTACGCGCCGTCCGCCGGCACCGTCTACCCCCGGCTCGCCAAGCTGGAGGCCGAGGGCCTGGTCAGCCACGCCACCGAGGGCGGCCGCAAGGTCTACTCCATCACCGACGCCGGCCGCGCCGAACTCGACGCCCGGCGCGGCGAACTGGCCGAGCTGGAGCTGGAGATCCAGGGCTCCGTCGCCGCGCTCGCCGCCGACATCCGCGAGGACGTCCGCGGCGCGGCCGGCGAACTCCGCCGCGAGATGCGCCGGGAGATGCGCGAGACGGCGGCGTCCGCCGACCCCTTCGCCGCCTTCGCCGCCGCGAAGGAGGAGTGGAAGGAGCAGGCCCGCCGCGCCAAGGAGGACAGCCGCCGGGCCCGCCAGGAGGCCCAGCAGGCCCGCCGCCAGGCACGGCGCGTCCAGGAGGACGCGCGGGACGAGGTGCTGCGCATCAAGGAGCGCGTCCAGGAGCAGGTGCGGGAGCACACGCGGCGGGGGGACTGGCCGACGGGGCTGGTGGAGGGGGTCAACGCGCTGGCCCGGGAGCTGGGTTCGCTGGCGGGGGGGCGGCCGGCGGCCGCGCCCTCCGCCCCCTCCGCCCCCGAGTGGGGATCCGTGGACGATTCCGGGTCCGCGGACCCGGGGCGCGATCTCGACCGGCTCCTCGACCGGTTCCGCGACGAGATCCGCGATGCGGCGCGGGATCATGGGGTGACCGCCGAGCAACTGGCGGAGTGCCGGGGGTATTTGGCGGAGGCGGCGGGGCGGGTGGGGGCGGTGTTGCGGGGTTAGCCCGCTTCGCGGGGGAGTTTGCCCCTGTCCCGCCCTTTCACCGTTTCTTCCGGGGGAGACCCCCGGGCCCCCATTCGCCCTTCGGGCGAAGTCCTCAAGCGCCGGACGGGCTATTCAGCCCGTCCGGCGCTTGAGGACAACCCGCGCGGAGCGCAAAGAAACGGTGAAAGGGCGGGACCGGGGCACAATCCCCACCCACCACCATCACCCGCACCACCACCCCCGCCCGAACCGCCCGCAAGAACACCCGCCCCCGCTCCCCCCGCCGCACCACCACCGGCCCGCTCACCTCAACCCGCTCACCGCCCACGAACAGCTCCGTCACACCCGCCCCCGAAGCCACGTACTCCAACCGGAACCGCCCCGCCTCATACGAGGCGACCCGCACCACCCCCGCAACAGCCACCGCATAAGGCTCAACCGTCCGCCCCTTGTTGGGCCGGAACCGCCCGTCCTCCCCCACCGCGCAATACCCACCCCCATAACACCACTCCCACCCCGCCCACCCGCTCCCGTACCGCCCCAACGACGCCAGCGCGTCCGCGTAGTACCGCGCCATCCCGGGCAGCGAACTGTCCGGCGGCCCCCACTCCCCCACCACCACCGGCACCCGCCGCTCCCGCGGATACCGCACCACCGCCGCCTCGTACGCCTCGATCCAACGAACCGCCGGATCGTAATCCGCACCCGTCTCCATCGCCGTGTTGTAGAAGTGCGGCGCGTAGACGACCCTCCCGGCCGGGTCGTGCACACGCCCCAGGGCCGTCGGGACACCCTCCCCCACCACCGGCGTCGGCTCGACGAAGAGCCAGTGCCGCCGGTCCGGGTCGGCGGAGCGAACAGCGGCCGCCAGCCGGTCGTACATTGGCGTCACCTGCGTGGACTCCACGCGCCGCGCCGCGTCCGGCAGTTGTTCCCCCGGCCGCAGCTTCCCCATCGGCTCGTTGATCAGGTCGTAGCCGAACACCGCCGGGTGGCGCCCCAGCCGCCCCGCCAGCACCTGCCACATGCGCTCCTGCGCGCGTCGCAGGTCCGCGTCCTCGTAGAGGTGCTCGAAGGCGGCCTGGACGCCGGGCTCGTAGTACTCGGCGAACCAGTCGTCGGGGTGCGGCCGCCACGGCAGCCCGTCCGTCCGCGTCGCCCACTCGGGGATGCCGCGGTGACCGCCGAACGCGGGCCCGTAGACGTCCTGGTGGGCGTCGACGACGACGCGGATCCGGTACCGCTCCGCCCAGTCCAGCACCCGCTCGATCTTCCGCAGATAGCGCTCGCTGTACCGGCCCCGCCGCGGCTCCAGATCGTCCCAGAACACCGCGAGCCGCGTGAAGCCGAAGCCGCGGTCGGCCATGTCCCGCAGATGGCGCTCGGTGATGCCGGACAGGGCCGCGTCGCCGCGGTGGGTCTTGTCGGCGAGGTTCCAGCCGCGCAGGGTCAGGGTCCGGCCGCGCCCGTCGGTCAGCGGCGGGATGCCGTCACCGGGCGCGGCAGCGGAAACAGGAGCAGCAGAAACAGGAGAGGTCAGCAGTACCAGGACGAGGACAAGTCCCGCGCCCCACAGGCGTCTCGACCGCATCCCACGGTCATACCGTCAGCACGACCTTCCCGAACAGCTCGCCCCCGGCCATCTTTTCGAGCCCCTCGCGGACCCGGTCCAGCGGCAGCACCGAGTCGATCACCGGCCGTACGCCGGTGGCCGCGCAGAAGGCCAGCAGGTCGGCCAGTTCGTCCTTGCTGCCCATCGTCGAGCCGACGACCTTGAGTTCGAGGAAGAAGATGCGGGTGAGCTCGGCGGCCGGCGGGTTGGGGCCGCTGGTGGCGCCGGAGATGACGAGGGTGCCGCCCGGTTTGAGGGACTTGACCGAGTGCGACCAGGTCGCCGCGCCCACGGTCTCGACGACCGCGTCCATCTTGAGCGGCAGCCGCGCGCCCGCCTCGAACGCGGCCTCGGCGCCGAGCTCGACGGCGCGGCGCCGCTTGGCCTCGTCCCGGCTGGTGGCGAAGACCCGCAGCCCGGCGGCGGCGCCGAGCACGATCGCCGCGGTGGCCACCCCGCCGCCGGCCCCCTGCACCAGGACGCTCTGGCCGGGCCGGACGCCCGCGTTGGTGAAGAGCATCCGGTACGCGGTCAGCCAGGCGGTCGGCAGACAGGTGGCCTCCTCGAAAGAGAGCTCCTTCGGCTTGGGCAGCAGGTTCCAGGCAGGGACGGAGACCCGCTCGGCGAACGTGCCCTGGTAGCGCTCGGTGAGCAGGGAGCGCTTCTCCCCCGGGGCGATGCCGTGGCCGGTCTCCCCGATGACCGAGTGGACGACGACCTCGTTGCCGTCCTCGTCGATCCCGGCGGCGTCGCAGCCGAGGATCATGGGGAACGCGTCCTCGGCGATCCCCACCCCGCGCAGGGTCCACAGGTCGTGGTGGTTGAGGGAGGCGGCCCTGACGGTGACGGTCGTCCAGCCGGGGCGCCGCTCGGGCTCGGGGCGGTCGCCCAACTCGAGTCCGGCGAGCGGCTGATCGCGGTCGATACGGGCGGCGTAGGCGGCGAACATGATCCGAACCTAGCCCCGCACGCCGTTCACCGTCCAGAGTGCGCTCCCGCAACGGCCGTATCCGCGGCCGGAGGTGACCCGTCCTCGTTGACCGCCCGCGGCCCCGCGGGGTTGGCTGCCCCGGTTCGCACCGATGCGCCTCCCTGGAGGGAAAATCATGCGCCTCAGACGAATTGCCGTGTTTGCTGCGACCCTTGGGGCCTGCGTGACGGCCTTACCCCTCTCCTCGGCGGACGCGGGAACCACCGCACGCCCGCGCATCGAGCGGGTGAGCGTCGCCGCGGACGGCACCCAGGGGAACGGCGGTTCGTACGCGCCGGTGATCAGCGCCGACGGCCACTACGCCGCCTTCCGCTCCCGCGCGCGCAATCTGATCCCCGGCGCGCCGAACGCCACCACGCTCTACCTCAAGGACCTGCGGACCGGGGCCGTCGAGCAGGCCAACGTGGCGAAAGACGCCGATCCCGACCTGCGTTGGGTGTACGAGTTCTCGCTGAGCGCCACCGGCCGGTACGTCGCCTTCTCCTCCACCGCCGAGGAGAACGGGCCCGGCCACGTCCTGGACAAGCACATCTACGTCCGGGACCGGCTGACGGGACGGACCGAGCCCCTCCTGGGGGCGGAGAACCGGAAGGGCCGTGCGACATCCCCCGCGATCAGCGCCGACGGCCGCTATGTCGCCTTCGCCTCCGACCGCACCGACCTGGTCCCCGGGGGAGGCACCCGCCAGTGGGACGTGTACCTGCGGGACCGTTGGAAGCACACCACCCGGCGGGTGAGCGTCGCCTCCGACGGCAGCCGGGCGAACCAGCTGTCCGACTCACCGGTGATCAGTGCCGACGGCAGCAGGATCGGCTTCGAGTCGCTGGCCGACAACCTGGGTGCGGCGAGGCTCCACTCCTGGCCCGAGAGCAGCCTCTACGTCCACGGCATGCGCACCGGACGCACCCGGCCGGCCGCCGTGACCCGGGACGGCAAGGCGGCCTCCACGGTGCTCGAGGCGAGCATCAGCCCCGACGGGCGGTACGCGGCCTTCGCCACCGGCACGCCCGGCATCGTGCCGGGCCCCGGCCATGACACCGTCGTCTGGGACTGCTACGTCAACGACCTGCGCACGGGCTCCGTCCGACGGGTGAGTCTCGCCCGGGACGGCTCCCTGACCGACGGCGACTGCTCCCACCCGGTGATGAGCCCCGACGGCCACCGGGTGTTCTTCACCTCGGACGCGAAGAACATCGTTCCGGGCGGGTCCAACGGCCGGCGAGGCGTCTTCGTCAAGGATCTGCGCACCGGCGCCGTCGAGCGGCTCGACGTCTCCGCCGAGGGGGCCCAGGGCAACGGCGGTGCGGGCAGCATCGCGGTCGACCGGTCCGGTCGGCGCCTGCTCTTCGACAGCTGGGCGGACAACCTCGTCCCCGGCGACACCAATGACTCCGGGGACGTCTTCCTGCGCCGCCTTCCCTGAACGGCCGGGGGCCGGACACCCCTCCGGGCGTCCGGCCCCCTCATCCCGTACGCCTCAGCGGCGCGCGACGCCGTCCCGGCGTGCCGCCGCGGCGACGGCCGCCGTCACCGCGGGAGCGACCCGCTCGTCGAACGGCGACGGAATGACGCACTCCGCGCTCAGCTCGTCGGCGACCACCGCCGCCAGCGCCTCCGCCGCCGCCAGCTTCATCCCCTCGGTGATGCGCGAGGCGCGCACCTGGAGGGCGCCGGCGAAGATGCCGGGGAAGGCGAGGACGTTGTTGATCTGGTTCGGGAAGTCCGAACGGCCCGTCGCGACGACCGCGGCGTACTTGTGGGCGACGTCCGGGTGGATCTCCGGCGTCGGGTTGGCCATCGCGAAGATCAGCGCGTCCTTCGCCATCGTCGCCACGGCCGGCTCCGGGATCGTCCCGCCGGAGACGCCGATGAAGACGTCCGCGCCGGACAGGGCGGACTCCAACGAGCCCGACAGGCCCGCCTTGTTGGTGAAGCCGGCCAGCTCCCGCTTGACGTCGGTGAGGTCGTCCCGGTCGGCGGAGACGATCCCCTTGCGGTCGCACACCGCGACGTCGCCGATGCCGGCCTCGATCAGGATCCGGGCGATGGCGACACCGGCGGCGCCCGCACCCGAGATGACGGCGCGCAGGTCACCGAGGCCGCGCCCGGTGAGCTTCGCCGCGTTGCGCAGGGCGGCGAGGGTGACGACGGCGGTGCCGTGCTGGTCGTCGTGGAAGACCGGGATGTCCACCCGCTCCTGGAGCCGGCGCTCGACCTCGAAGCAGCGCGGCGCGGAGATGTCCTCCAGATTGATACCGCCGAAGGACGGCGCGAGGCGGGCGACGGTGTCGACGAGCTCGTCGACGTCGCGGCAGTCGAGCGCGAGCGGCACCGCGTCGACGCCGCCGAACTGCTTGAAGAGGATGGCCTTGCCCTCCATCACGGGGAGGGACGCCTCGGGTCCGATGTCGCCCAGGCCCAGGACCGCGCTGCCGTCCGTGACCACGGCCACGACCTGGGACTTCCAGGTGTAGTCGTGGACGAGCTCCGGCTGTTCCGCGATCGCGCTGCACACCTTGGCGACGCCCGGCGTGTAGGCGAGGGACAGGTCGTCCTTGTCCCGCACGGGCACGGTCGCCACGACGGCCATCTTGCCGCCGCGGTGGAGCGCGAAGGCCGGATCGAAGGGCTCGTCCGTGCCTCCTTCGCCGCCGGCGCTCTCGCTGCGAGGGTTGACGATCTCCGCTGCCACTTTATTAGACCCCTTTGTCGTAATTTCCATCGAGGGTAGCCGCCCCTGGATCGCGGGGCAGGATCGGGCATGCGTCCACCACCCGGCCCCGCGGTGGTCCGCGGAGCGGGACGGCCGCGCCACGTGGGGCGCGGCCGGGGTGGTGCGGACACGCGGGCGCGCCGCACAACGCGCCCTGAGCCCCGGGTATGGGGTGTAACCGCTCTTTCTACCGGATGAGCGCTACGGCCGACGAGTGAGCATCGGGAGTTGTGGGCCACGGCACGCGCAGGTCTGCGGGAAACCGGTGTCAACTGGTGCTCCCTGTCCAGGGAGTGAGACGTGGAGCCCGTGAGATGCGTCTCGCTCAAGATCCCCACCGAAACGGTCACCGGTGCTCCACAAACCGAACAACCCGCTCCAGGACCAGCGCCATCCCGTTATCCGATTTTGACATTGCGGGCCCCCCGAAGGGTGTAGTCCAGATGGCAAGATGCCCCAAACACCCGAGGTCGCGGCAGCCGGAGAACTGTGCTCACGGCCACGGGAGGCAGATCGTGTGAATCCCTTGTGAAGAGTCGGCTATCCCCTCACCCGCAGGAGGAACCAGCAATGACCGCAAGCACCACCACTCGCCCGGCAGCCGCCAGGAACCGCTCGGCCGCCGTCGGCGCGATCGCGGTCGCCGGGGCCCTCGCCCTGCTGCTGTCGGGCTGCGGCGACCAGACCAAGAACCACCCCAAGGACGGGGACTCCGGCTCCGCGGGCGCCTCGGCCCCGCTCTTCGACAAGCTGCCGCAGTCGGTCAAGAGCTCCAAGGTCGTCCGGGTCGGCTCGGACATCGCCTACCCGCCCGTGGAGTTCAGGAAGGACGGTAAGACCGTCGGCATGGACCCGGACATCGCCGAGGCGATCGGCAAGCAGCTGGGTGTCCGCTTCGAGTTCAACAACGCAACGTTCGACACCCTGGTCGCCGGCCTCCGCTCCAGGCGCTACGACATCGCCATGTCGGCCATGACGGACACCAAGGACCGCCAGAACGGCATCGACCCGGACACGAAGAAGTCGGTGGGCAAGGGCCTCGACTTCGTCGACTACTTCCAGGCCGGCGTCTCGATCTACACCCCCAAGGGCAAGACCCAGGGCATCAAGGGCTGGTCCGACCTGTGCGGCAAGAAGGTCGTGGTGCAGCGCGGCACGGTCTCGCACAACCTCGCCAAGCAGCAGTCCGAGAAGTGCGGGGACGACAAGAAGATCTCCATCGAGGCCTTCGACACCGACATCCTCGCCCAGACCCGGCTGCGCAGCGGCG
Organism: Streptomyces luteireticuli; assembly: GCF_041519305.1. Classification (NCBI taxonomy): domain Bacteria; kingdom Bacillati; phylum Actinomycetota; class Actinomycetes; order Kitasatosporales; family Streptomycetaceae; genus Streptomyces; species Streptomyces luteireticuli. The sequence continues at coordinate 5,578,862 of NZ_CP167927.1, read as the reverse complement.
GCGCCGACGCCGCGGCCAGCGACTTCCCGGTCGCCGCCTACGCCGTGAAGACCTCGGGCGGCGGCAACGACTTCGAGATCGTCGGCGACCAGGTGGAGGCCGCCCCGTACGGCATCGCGCTCGACAAGGACCAGGCCCAGCTGCGGGACGCCATCAAGGCGGGTCTGGACAACATCGTCAAGAACGGCGAGTACGCCAAGATCCTCGAAAAGTGGGGCGTCCAGGCAGGGGCGGTCAAGGAGGCCAAGATCAACGGTGGTTCCTGACCTCGCCCTTGCCGCTCGCTGAAAGGCCCTCTCCATGACCATAAACACCGACAAGGCCCAGGATCCCGGGGACGAGCGGCCAGCCGCCACGACCACCGCTCCCGAGGCCCTCAAGGCCATCCCCGTACGCCACTTCGGTCGCTGGGTGGCGGCGGTCGCGGTCCTCGCCGTACTCGCCCTGCTGGTCAACGCGTTCGCCCAGGGCAAGCTCAACTGGGGCGCGGTTCCCGACTACTTCTTCAACGCGGACATCCTCAAGGGCGTCCGGAACACCATCACCATCACCATCCTGTCGATGGTGCTGGGCGTCGTGCTCGGCATCATCCTGTCGGTGATGCGGCTCTCCAAGAACCCGGTCACCTCGACCGTCGCATGGTTCTACATCTGGTTCTTCCGCGGCACGCCGGTCTACGTCCAGCTGCTGCTCTGGTTCAGCCTCGGCCTGGTCTTCGAGTACATCAACCTCGGGCCGATCTACAAGGACTACTGGTCGTCCTTCATGACCCCGTTCCTGGCCGCCCTGCTGGGCCTCGGCCTCAACGAGGCCGCCTACATGGCGGAGATCTGCCGGGCCGGCATCCAGTCGGTCGACGAGGGCCAGACCGAGGCCGCGCACGCGCTGGGCATGAGCCACGGCAAGACGCTGCGCCGGGTGGTACTGCCACAGGCGATGCGGGTCATCGTGCCGCCCACCGGCAATGAGTTCATCAACATGCTCAAGACCACCTCGCTTGTCATCGCCGTCCAGTACTACGACCTCCTTCAGGCGGCCACCAACGTGGCCCAGACCTCAGGGGCCACGGTCGAGATGCTCTTCGTCGCCTCCGCCTGGTACCTGGTGCTCACCAGCGTGCTCAGCGTCGGCCAGTACTACCTTGAACGGCGCTTCGCGCGCGGTTCGTTGCGGCAGCTGCCGCCGACACCCCTACAGAAGGTCAAGGCTTCCCTCAGCACGTTCCGCCGCCCGGAGGTGGCCCGATGACCGCAACGGCGATGGTGAAGGCCGAAGGCGTCCACAAGTCCTACGGCCCCGTCCAGGTCCTCAAGGGCATCGACCTCGAGGTCGCCCCGCGCGAGGTGTTCTGCCTGATCGGCCCGTCCGGCTCGGGAAAGTCCACCTTCCTGCGCTGCATCAACCACCTGGAGAAGATCAACGGCGGCCGGCTATACGTGGACGGCGAGCTCGTCGGCTACCGCCAGCAGGGCAACAAGCTCTACGAGCTCAAGGACCGCGAGGTCGCCGCCCAGCGCCGGGACATCGGCATGGTCTTCCAGCGCTTCAACCTGTTCCCGCACATGACGGCCGTGGAGAACGTCATGGAGGCGCCGGTCCAGGTCAAGCGCGAGACCAAGTCGGTGGCCCGGGAGCGGGCGCTGAAGCTGCTCGACCGCGTCGGCCTGGCGGACAAGGCGGGCAACTACCCGTCCCAGCTCTCCGGCGGCCAGCAGCAGCGGGTGGCCATCGCCCGGGCACTGGCCATGCAGCCCAAGCTGATGCTCTTCGACGAGCCGACCTCCGCGCTCGACCCGGAGCTGGTGGGCGACGTGCTCGACGTGATGCGCTCGCTGGCCGAGGAGGGCATGACGATGATCGTCGTGACCCATGAGATGGGCTTCGCCCGGGAGGTCGGCGACTCGCTGGTGTTCATGGACAACGGCGTCGTCGTCGAGGCGGGCAACCCCCGGGACATCCTGACCAACCCGCAGCACGAGCGCACCAAGTCCTTCCTGTCCAAGGTGCTGTGACGGCTGGGGCATCCGCGGCGGCGGTGTACGGACGACGTGTTGTCCGTACACCGCCGTCCGCCGTTGCCGCCCCCGGAACAGGGTGTAATACCCTTCCCTGAACAACATCCATTACCGCTTCGCGCCCGGCACCCCAGGGCCGACCGCAGAAGGACCCCCACGTGGAACTGTCCGCCTACTCGGACTACGCCGTCCGCCTGGTCAACTCCGAAGAGCCGGCACGCGGCACCGACGTCCTGACCTCGGTGGAGTCGGCCCGCGCCGTCCTGTTCGACCCCGGCTCGCAGCTGGCCCGCCGGCTCACGGACGGCGACGTGACCCGGCTGCGCGGCGTCCGCACCCGGCTGCGCGCCGTCTTCGAGGCGGCGGCCGAGGGCGACGAGGTACGGGCCGTGGACCTGCTCAACGCGCTGCTGATGGAGTTCCCCGTCAGCCCGCAGATCTCGGGCCACCGCCACCGGGACGAGGACGGGCGTCCCCTGTGGCACATGCACATCGCCGACCACGCCGCCAACTCGGCGGCCGGCTACACGGCGACGGCCTGCATGGGCCTGGCCGTACACCTCACCGAGCTGGGCGTGGACCGGCTGGGCATCTGCCAGGCCGCGCCGTGCCGCAACGCCTACCTCGACACCTCGACCAACCGCTCGCGCCGCTACTGCTCCGACCGCTGCGCCACCCGGGCGAACGTCGCCGCCTACCGGGCCCGCAAGCGCCGCGAGAGCACCGGCCCCAGCAGCCCCGGGGAGCGCACCGGCCGCACGGCCGACGCCAGCCAGGACAGCACCGCACCCGCCGAACGCTGACCGGACCGCGGCGGCGGCCGCAGCCGCACCCAGGCCCGGGCCACGACGAGCTCGTCGGGCACCGCCCCGAACTCCCGGCTGTCGTTCTCGACGAGGGGGTTGTCCCCCGTCACCCACCAGCCGCCGTCGCGCCGCTCCACGGCGCGCTTGACGATCAGCAGGTCCTGCCGGAAGGGGTGCCGGAGCACCACCACGTCCCCCGGCCGGACGCTCGCGCCGTACTGGACGACCAGCTGGTCGCCCGGGTTCAGGGTCGGGACCATCGACGGGTTGTAGACCTCGGCCAGCCCGATCCGCAGCAGTCCGCGACGCTCACGGTCCAGCCCCGTACCGCGTTCGTCCAGTCGCTCCTGCACCTCGGCACCTCACTCCCGGTCCGTCGTTCGGTCTCCAGCCTGACACCCGCCTTTTGTCCTAGGCCCCCCCGGGGCGCCCGGGAAAAGCCTTCCCGCACCGAGTAATCTCGCACCTGAGAAGACGATCACGAGGAAGGACAGCCACCACTATGCTCTCCCGCCTGTTCGCCCCCAAGGTGAAGGTCAGCGCCCACTGCGACCTCCCGTGCGGCGTGTACGACCCGGCCCAGGCCCGCATCGAGGCCGAGTCGGTCAAGGCCGTCCAGGAGAAGTACCAGGCCAACGAGGACCCCCACTTCCGCGCCCGCGCCACCATCATCAAGGAGCAGCGCGCGGAGCTGGCCAAGCACCACGTCTCGGTGCTCTGGAGCGACTACTTCAAGGCCCCGCACTTCGAGAAGTACCCCCAGCTGCACCAGCTGGTCAACGACACCCTGAAGGCCCTGAGCGCCGCCAAGGCGTCGACCGACCCGAAGACGGGCGAGAAGGCGCTGGAGCTCATCGCCGAGATCGACCGCATCTTCTGGGAGACCAAGAAGGCCTGATCCGGTCGGGTCGCACGTGCCGCACCCGGTCCGCAGGGCCCCGATACGGGGGCCGGCGGGCCGGGTGCGGTCTTCTTCGCCCGGCCACAGGTACGCGTAGATCCGCGGCGCGATGACGAATGACGGCGGATGCGCGGCCGAGGGCCAGCCGCACCTGCTTGACGCTCGCCCCACCTGCGGGGCCCGGCGGGCACAGGCCGCCCGTACAGGCCCTTCGCTACACCCCCGCAGGGGACGACGCGGCCTCCCTGTCGTGTCGGCGGTTGAGGGAGCGGAGCTCCTCGACACGAACGTGGACGTCGTCGGCGAGGATGCGGCAGGGGTCGGGGCGGGGTGGTGCCTCGCCCCGGCAGGGGCGGCAGATGCCGCCGGGGAGGGCCTCGGTGGTGCCGGGGTCGCGGCAGACGACGCACTCCAGGAGGAGGTGCGGCCGTGAGGGGGCGGCGATCTTCTCGGGCGGGATCTTGTCGGTGAGCCGGCGGCGGACGAAGCCGGCCGCGTGGTGGACTCCCTCGGGCGGCAGCCCGCAGGTCAACGTCCGGACGAACTCGTCATCACCGACGCCGCGTTCGAACCACGGCTCGGCGAGCGGCGCGAGGGCCGCGCAGTCGGCGGCGGACAGCGTCAGCCGGGGCTCGGTGCGGCCGAGGGTGGCGAGCAGGCGGTACGCGCGGGAGCGGGGCCGCTCGGGCGCGGGAGCGGGAGCCGGGGCGGCCGCCTCCGGGGCTTTCACAGGGGCGGGAGCGACGTCCCCCGTCCGTACCGCCTCCCACCAGGCGTCGTCGCGCGGTGTCCGGGAGAAGAAGGTCCGCGTCACCCAACGCGAGCTGCCGTCTTCACTCTTGAGGTGCTCGGTGAACCGCCGCAGGTGACCGGCCTCGGCGAGCCGCCGCAGCGCCGTCAGGCAGGCGGCCTGCCCGTATGCGGGCAGCTGGGCGGCCAGGGACTTCCCGTCGATCGCCGCGCCCTCGGGCAGCCGGTCGATGAAGGCGGCGATCGACGCCTCGCGGGGCGGGAGGTGCGCGAAGTTGTCCTTGCGGCGGGGTGCTTGGGCGGGCGCGGATCGCTTGCCGAAGCCGGGGCGGGCCATGCGGGGCGCGTGCGCGGGGAACGGGGCAAGGCTAGGGTAGGCGTCAGCCATCGTGATCGACTGCTTTCGATCTCGTCGGTGAGACCCCGGTCCTGGTGTTGGTAGCACCGGCCGGGGTCGCTTGTTGCTGCGCACGCTAGGGCCTGGCGACGCCGTGTCGCAACCCGGCTACGGAACGCGAACTCACCGTGGTATACGCGCGCTTGAGCGCGCGCACTCGCGCCGCACGGGGTCGGGTGGGCGGGTTCCATCGCCCAAGCACACTGCGCATATGGATAGTCACGAGTGTGGACGTGCGCCGATAATCGGTCGTGAGGGCCTGTTGCGGCTGGTCATGGTGGCCGAGCGGCTGGAGGGCCGTGGCGAGGGGGTCGTGGCATGTGCGACGGAGGTGATGTCGGCCCCAGAGGACTGTGCGGCCGGCGTCGGACGAGAGGGTGTGGGCCGGGCTGCCGGAGGTGAACCGGCAGGCGGTGGTGCGGCAGTTGGCGAAGCTGGCTGGCCGCGTGATGTCGACCGCTGCGGCGCCGGGTGAACGGGGCCGGTCATGACAGCGGTGATGCCCTGGGAGAGGGCTGACAGTAAGGTGACCGACCGTCACCTCCTGCGTCTCGCGGCGGTCTATGTCCGTCAGTCCACGCGGCAGCAGGTCCTGGATCATCAGGAGTCGACGCGGCTGCAGTATGCGCTGGTGGACCGGGCGGTGAGGCTGGGCTGGGAGGCGGACCGGGTCCTGGTGATCGACGACGACCAGGGGATGTCCGGGGCGAGTGCGGTGGCCCGGACCGGTTTCCAGCGGCTGGTCACTGAGATCGGCCTGGACCACGTCGGCCTCGTGCTCGGTATCGAGATGTCCCGTCTGGCCCGCTCGGGCAAGGACTGGTACCAGCTCATCGAGTTGTGTGCCCTGTCGGGGGCGGTGCTGGCGGACACCGACGGGGTCTACGACCCGGCGGACTACAACGACCGGCTGCTGCTCGGGCTCAAGGGCACGATGAGCGAGGCCGAACTCCACCTGATCAAGCAGCGGATGTGGAACGGACGCATCAACAAGGCCCGCCGCGGCGAACTCACCTTCCCGCTGCCCTCCGGCTATGTCCGCCGTCCTTCGGGCGAGGTGGTCTTCGACCCGGACGAGCAGGTGCAGACCGTCATCCGCCTGGTCTTCGCGCAGTTCGAGCGGATCGGCACGCTGCACGGGATGCTCCGCTACCTCGTCGACCACGACATCCAGCTGGGCATCCGGCTGCGCGAGGGTCCGGACAAGGGCACCCTGGAATGGCGGAGGCCGAACCGGATGACCCTGCAGACCCTGCTGCACAACCCCGCCTACGCCGGCATCTACGCCTACGGCCGGCGCCGGGTCGACCCACGCCGCAAGGACCCCGCCCGCCCCAGCACGGGCCGGGTCGTCCAGGCAAGGGACGAATGGCTCGTGATGGTCCCCGACGTGCTCCCCGCCTACATCACGGTGGCCCAGTTCGAGGCGAACGAGGCGAAACTCGCCGCCAACCGGGCCCGCGCCGAGACCATGGGCGCCGTCCGCAACGGGCCCGCTCTCGCGGCCGGGCTGGTCTTCTGCGGCCGCTGCCACCGCCGCGTGATCGTGCGGTATCACACCCAGGAGAGCAAGGCCGTCCCGGAGTACGTGTGCTCCCGGGAGGTCACCAACTACGGAGCCGCCAGGACCTGCCAGCTCCTGAACGCGGCATGCGTGGACCGCTTCGTCGAACAGCAGGTCCTGGCCGCGCTCACGCCCGCCGCCGTCGAGGTCTCGCTCCAGGCGGCTGACCAGGTCATGTCCGAGCGGGCCGAACTGGAGAAGCTGTGGGCCCAGCGGCTGGAGCGGGCCGAGTACGAAGCCGACCGGGCCCGCCGCTGCTACCACCTGGCCGAACCCGAAAACCGCCTGGTCGTGCGCCAGCTGGAGAAGGAATGGGAGACCGCGCTGGCCAGCCAGCAGAAACTCCGCGAGGAACACGCCCGCTTCACCCGCACCAGCCCGCGAACCCTCACCCCCGCCGAGCGCCGGACCATCACCACTCTGGCCGGTGACATCAACGGGCTGTGGCATGCGAAGACGACGACGGTCACGGACCGCAAGGAGATCATCCGCGCGATCGTCGACAAGGTCGTCGTCACCGTGGCCGGCACCACCGAACGCGTCACCGCGGTCATCGTCTGGGCGGGCGGCGCCACCACCTCCGGCGAGCTCGTCCGCCCGGTCCAGCGGCTCGACCAACTGTCCTACTACCCACAGCTGACCAGCCGGATCAGGGAACTCGCAGGCCAGGGCACCGGCGCCAGCGGGATCGCCGACCGCCTGGAAGCCGAGGGCTACCGCCCGGCGAAGGGCGGCAAACGGATCACCGCGACCACCATCCGCAACCTCATGCGCCGTCTCGGCTGCCCGGCAGGCCGTGTCCACCGCCACCGCCCCGCACTTCCCGGCGAAGGCCCCGGCCCGGACGAATGGTGGCTCAAACACCTGGCCGCGGAACTGGACATGACCACCTCCACCCTCTACGCCTGGATCAACCGAGGCTGGATCACCACGCGCCGCGAGAGCTCCTGGCCGCACCGGCTCATCGCTCACGCCGGCCAGCAAGAACTTGCCGAACTGCGGGAACGACGGACTCGCCCGCCCGGCTGGTACAGCCGCCGCCTCTGGACCGAGAACGACAACACGCCAGCCGATCCGCATCCATGAGTGCAGTGTGCTTGACACGTCTCAACAACCCACCATTCCTTATAGGGAGCGCTCGGATCCCGCCGCCCGGACCCCGGAACTCAAGTGCCGTTGGCCAACACTGAATTCACCATTCGTCGAGGCAGTCCGCGAGGTGCCGACACATGCGGCCGAGCCTCCGCATATATGCGACGGCCGAGCACACCGCCCTCCAGTTCCGAACATGCCCGATCAAGCACGCAGTTCCATTCCGGACGCTCCTGCAGCGCCCGGCGCACCGTGTCCCGGATCGTCACAAGGTCCGGAACTGGCATCACCACCCAGCCGAGCAGGCGCGCACAAGCGGCACGCAGGCGAAGCACCGTCAGCGGCATACCGCCCATGTCCACCGTGCCGCCGCTGCCTACAGCCGCAACGGGCTGCCCGCCCGGCCGTCTCCGCTTCACGGGGCGTGCGGCCGGGCGGGGGTCTCAGAGGGTCGCCCTCTCGTGCTGCGGCTCCTCGCCGGCTGCCGGAAGCGGTGGGATCTCTCGCTTCCCCTCGTTCAGCTCCAGGCGGCGCACAAGGGCCACGTCCTCAAATGTCCGGGCGAACGTCGGGTGCCCGCGCATCCCCATGTGCGTCATCATCGCCAGATCAGCCGCCCTGAGGTCCGCCGTCGGCGCGAGCGTCCACGAGCATCCGACGCTCATGCACCGTGCCGTCAAGGTGGTCTCACTTCTGGGGTGGGCGCTGATCCTGTGCTGAACGGGCTTCGCCACAGCATCCGGCAGGCTCATGGGCGCTTCCCGACCGGCGATCCCAGCGTGCGGGCCGTCTTCAACTCAGCCTCCGTGGGCTCACGCAGCTTGTCGGGCGGACAGTCCCATTCCCTGCCACCGCCGACCGGTCGCAGCTGTACGTGCGGGCCCTCGCTGCCCATGCGCTCCCCGAGCCGGTTCGTCCGGGTGTCCACCGCGTACCGTCCGCTGCTCATATCGTCAGCCTCCGCATTCGTTTCCTGCACGGATAGCCAACATCCGCAGACCTCCAGCGGGTAGCTTCCGAAGTAGTGGTGAACCGTGGTGAATCCACCACGCCTGTCGATCATTTGGACGGTCGCAGTGAAGAATCCGAACACGAAGCTCGCCGACTGGATCGGTCGTTCGAGATGGACGAACGGTGAACTCGCCCGTCAGGTTCGCTCTCGTGCCGCAGAGTGGGGACACGCCCATGTCTCCTCCGACACGTCCAGCGTTCGACGCTGGGTGTCCCTCGGGGAAGTGCCCCGACACCCGGTGCCGGCCATCCTCGCCGACCTCTTCTCGGCGCGCTTCGGATATCGGGTCACGACCTACGACCTCGGCCTTGGTGAGTCACCGGACGTTGACCAGGCGCTCAACTACAGCTCATCGTGGGCTGTGACGGTCGAGGCGGTCACCGAGCTAGGGAGAGCGGACGTGGACAGGCGGAGTTTCCTCGCGGGGACACCCTTCGCTGCAGTCTCAGCAGTAGGGCCGTCCCGGGACTGGCTCCTCAACACCCTTGATCAACAACCTGAACCTGGGCCCCAAGTCCGTCTCGAAGACGTGACAGCCGTGAAGAACATGTTCGGCGCATTCCAAGAGATGGACATTTTCCAAGGGGGCGGGAGCGGTCGGCTCGCGCTCGCGGCCTACATGAACCAGCATGTGTACCCGCTGCTGCGCCGGACCCACACCGAGGATGTGAGGCATGCGCTGTGCTCGGCCGCCGCCGAGCAGACCTACCTTCTGGGATGGATGGCCTTCGACTCCGGTGAACACGGCACAGCACAGCGGTACTTGATCCAGGCTCTTCGCCTGGCCGAAGAGTCCAAGGACCCGGCGCTCGGCGCGCACGTGCTCGCGGGCATGGCGGACCAAGCGACGCTGCTCGGGCATCCCGACGAGGGGAAGCGCCTCGCCCAAGCCGGTCGACAGGGACTCATCCGCACCAACTCCCGTGCCTGCCTCGCAGACTTGTGGACACTCGAAGCCAGGGCTCACGCTGTGCTCGGCGACAAGAAAGCCACCGTGCACGCCATCAACCAGGCAGAGCAGAGCTTCGCCAAGGTGGACGCGGCCAAGGAACCCGAATGGGCCAAGTTCATCGACCCCGCATACCTCGGCGGCGAGTGGGCCAACGCCTTCCGGGACATCGACCGGCCGGATCATGCCGAAGAACACGCCCGCACCTCCATCGCGCACGCCCGCAAGCAGAACCGGGCCCGCCGCGGGGCCATGTCCCAAGCGGCCCTCGCTGTCACCCACTTGCAGCGCCGGGACCTCGAAGCCGCCCATGCGGCAGGAGTCCGCACACTCGACCTCGCCCGCCGGGTGAAGTCGTCCCGCAGCGTGGAAGCCGTACAGGATCTGCAGCGGCGCATGATCCCCTTCGGTAAGCACCCTCTCGTGGCCGACTTCAACGAGCGGGCCCGGGTCCTCCAGGCGGCCTGAGAGCATGCACTTCCCCAAGCCCTCGGCTCCGCTCGAGCAGGGGAGACCCCGATCCCGGCCGACGAAGGGACCACCGTGGCTCAGCCGAACGCCCTCAAGCCCGCCCTCGGATCCATGACCTTGCTGGTCGCCGCTGTCATCGTGCACGACAAGGCCGCCAACCGCGTCGTCCTCCTCCAGCGGAGCGAGAACGCGAAGTTCGCCCAGGGCATGTGGGACCTCCCCGTGGGCAAGAGCGAACAGGGCGAGCCGATCACGGAGACAGCTGTTCGTGAGCTGCACGAGGAGACCGGCCTGACGGTCAAGCCCGACTCCCTCAAGGTCGCCCACATCATCCACGGCGCCTGGGGAGTCGAAGCCCCCACGGCTTCCTCACCGTCGTCTTCGCCGCCCACGAATGGACCGGCGAGCCCGAAAACCGAGAACCACGGAAGCACTCCCAAGTCCGCTGGGTCGGTGCCGACGCCATCCCCGATGACTTTGTGGACACCACCGGAAGCGCCCTCCGCCGATATCTCTCCGGGGGGCCAGAGGTCTCTCTGGATGGCTGGCGTTGACGTGGGGCCCGCCAGCGCATGCGGGACCTCGGAGTCGTTCGGCACGGTACCGGCATCCTCGCCCAACCGGCAGGAGTGAGCCCCGGGGCCGCCGGCCGGACCCGGCGTCCACCCGGGGAGGGCGCCTGTTCCCATGATGCTCCGGCTCCTACGACGCTCCGGAAATGATCCAGACCGTGAGCGGGCAGAGAACCACCGCCGACACCGCGAACTGCACCCACGCACCGGCCGAGAGCCTGTTCTCCGGACGCTCCCCATGGGCGGCCAGGTCGTGGAACTTCACCCTCAGTTCGCGCCTGCGGCCGAGGAAGCCCAGCACGAACAGCAGGATGACGGACGAGTAGAACGCGAGCGACACCTCGGAATTCGCCCCCTTCACCACGGAGTTCAGGGTGAAGAGCCCGGCCATAAGCACCGGCATGAGAGAAATCTGAATGCGAAGCCGGCCCTTGGGGGTGACCGGAACAAAACAGGCCCAGAACACCAGGGTTACCCCTGCGGAGAAGATCCACCAGGCGCACAAGGGGATGGAGGGCGGCTGCATGTTGTTTTCCTTTGCCCTGTGGGGCCCGCGAAAGCGGGCCCCACAGCGGATCGTTTACTTGTCGGAGCTCACCAGCCCAACCACCCGATGATGGGAGAAACGGCCCCGTGGATGGCGTCGATTGACTTCGACATCAATTTGTTGCCCCCCGGGATCTCCCTGATGGCTGCGGACCCGATCCCCCACGTCCCCAGACCGAGGGCGGTGGTGGCGGCACTCTCGACGAACTCACGGCTGGTAAAGCCGAATGCGGCACCGGTGAAAAGTGTACTGGCGACGGCAGTCCCGGCGGACGCCAGTGCCAGGGGCATGGACGCGGGTGCCGTGACCTCGAAGACGAGCGCGCCCACACTGAGCGCGCCGGTCACGGTGGATACATGCCCGAGGTGGCCGGCCCACTCGCAAGAGGTCTTGTCCTTGGCCTTGGCACACGGGTCGTCCTTGCCACCGGACAAGCTGCCTTCGGCGCTGACAAGCTTGACCGTGTCGTTGCTCGCGTTGTCGGCGGGATCGACCTTGTTCGCGGCGTTCGCCTTGGCCTGTTCGGCCGCCTTGGCCGCTGCCGCCACCTGCTCCTGCCGGCGCTTCTCGATGGCGATCGCGTTGGCCTCACTGGCGGCCTGGGAAGCGGCCGCCGCGTCCCGGCCGGCGGCTGTCGCCGACTGGCCGGCACTGGCGGCCGACGCCTGGGCGTTCATCGCGGAGGCAACGGCCTGTTCCGCCGAGGAAGCGGCCTGGTTGGCCGAGTAGTTGGCCTGCCGGCTGGCCCGCTGGGCCGTGGCCGCCGCGGCCTTGGCCCTCTTGGCGGAGTCCGCCGCCGCCGCTGCCGAGGCGTCCGCCTGGTTGGCCTTGTCGGCGGCCTGCTTCGCGTAGCCACTGGCCTCGTCGGCCGAGGCGCGGGCCTTGTCCGCCCACTCGCCGGCCTCCTTGGCCTTGTTCCGTGCCTTGGCCGCCGCCTCGGACGCCTGGAACGCGTTCTTGTTCGCGTCCGCGGCCACGCGTGCCGCGTCGGCGATCAGCGCCTGGACGGATGCCACATGAACGGCGGTGTCCTGGTCGAACTGGGCCGCCTTGTACTGGCCCTGCTGGACGAAGCTGTGCTGCATCCAGGACGGACCGGACATCGCGACCTGGGCGGCCGCCTGGACGTTCGGACCGCCGTTCTTCATGACGCGGACCGTCTCGACACGGTCGTCCTCGGCCCGGGCCTCGGCGTAGCCCGTGGACAGGAAGGCGTACAGAGCCTTGACGCTGCCGTCGTCCAGGGCCGCGTTGCCCGCCGCCCTGACGGCCTTGCCCGCACCGTTGATGAGCTTGACGACCCGCACCCGGTATTCCTCGGCCTGAGTGTCGAAGACACCCTTGGTCAGGAACTTCTCCGCCGCGTCCGCGTCGTCGCTCCGCAGGACCTTGGCCGCCTCCGCCGCCAGGTCGGAGCCACCGATCCTGGCCAGTTGCAGGACGTTCTCGCGGTCGTCCTGCTGCCGGGCCTTCCTGTAGTCCGTCTTCACCCAGGTGACCACGGCGTCGTCCGGCCCGGAGAGGGCGGTTTCGGCCGCGCCGCGAGTCCACGCCCCCGTGCTGGCGAGCAGGTTGACCGCGGCCTTCCGGCCGAGCTCCACCACGGTCCGGGTATCGGTCCCGGGAGCCATGGCCTTGTCCAGGAGCTCCTTGGTCTCCTTGTCAGTGGCAGTGCCCTGCCTCTGCAGACCGGTCGCCCATGCGCGGTCCTCCTGGTCGCCCTTCGCGACGGCCTTGGCCTCTTCGACGCCCTGCTTGGTGTCGGCGTCGAGCTTGGCCGCCTCGCTCTCACGGGCCAGCTTCTCGACGTTCTGTGCCCGAGTCACCGCGTCGGAGGCGGACTTGGCGGCCTCGACCGCCGCGTTGGCATGCTCGGTGGCCTTGTTGGCCCAGTCCTTGGCCTTGCCCGCCTCGGCGGCCGCGCCGTCGGCCGCCTTGGCCGCGTTCTCCGCGTGCCCGGCCGCGCGGTTGGCGGCGTCCCGCGCGTCACGGGCGGCCGAAGCGGACTGGTCGGCGAGCGACTGAGCCCGGCCCGCCGCCGCGGTGGCCTTGTTCGCCGCACTGCTTGCGATGTCGGCGGCCTCACGGGCCCGGCGGGACTGGGCCGTCGCCTCACCGGCGGAGCTGCTGGCGTCCGCCGAAGCGGCCGCCGCGGCCGCCGCGTTCTGCGCGGCACGAGCCGCGGCGGCACCCGAACGCCCGGCCGCCGCACTCGCGTCGGCGGCATCCGAAGCGGCCGCGGCCGCCGTACGCGCACCGGCGGCGGCGTTCCGCGCGGCCTGAGCGGCCTCCCGGGCCGCGGCGGCCTGGCTCGCGTCGCCCGCCGCGGCCGAAGCCGCGTTGTACGCGCGCACGGCCGCCTGGCCCGCCGCGGCAGCGGCCGAAGCGGCGGCCTGGGCGGCCGCGGCGGCCGTACGGGCGGCGGAAACCGCCGTGTTGGACGCCGCGATGGCGGTGCGCGCCGCGCCCGCCGCGCCCTCGGCGGCCGCCGCCGCGCGGTTGGCGGCCCGGCCGGCCGCCTTCAGGTCGCCCTTGGCGGCCTCGGTCTCCTTGGCCGCCTTCTGCGCGAGCTCCTTGGCCTTCGCCGCGGCTTCCTCGGCCCGCGCCGACGCCTCCTTGGCCGCGTCGGTCTCGGCCTTGGCGCGCTTGCCGGCCTCCTTGGCCGCGTCGGCCAGCTGGGAGATCGTCAGCGTCTCCTGGTCCCGGGTACGCGCCAGATTCTGGCCCGTCTCCAGGAACTCCCGGACGTTCTGCGGCGATCCGTCCAGCGCGCGCTGCGCCTGCTTCTTCACCTCGGGCCCGCCGGCCTGCATGATCTTCAGGGTCCGGACGCGGTCGTCCTCCTCCTGGGCCTCGAACCGGCCCTTCGTGAGGAACGCGTCCAGCGCCTTGGCCGAACCGTCGTCCAGCGCCTCCTGCGCCGCTTCCCGGACGCCCCGGTCACCGTTGTTCATCACGGTGACCACCGCGACGCGCCGGTCGTCGTCGAGCGGGTCCTTGTAGCCCGACTTGATGAATGCGTGGATGTCCGCGTCCGAACCATCCAGCGCCTTCGACGCGGCCTCACGCACGCCCTTGCCGGACGAACTGAGCATCTTCACCACGGCGAAACGCTCGTCCTCGGCCGTCGCCCGGTCGAGTTCCTGCGTGAGGAAGGAGCGGAGGTCCTCGTCCGAACCCGTCAGCGCCCTCGCGGCCGCGTCCTTGACCGCGGTCCCGCCGGTTCGCCACGCCTCGACCGCCTGCGCCCGCGAGTCCGCCGGAAGCGCGGAGGCATCCGGCTCGGCGGGAACGGCCTGGGCCACCGTCGTACCGAACACCGTCATGGCCAGGCCCAGAGCGACGGCTGCCGTGGCCCCCCTGCGTGAGTTCCACCCACGCGATATATCAGATCTCTTCATTCCCGTTTCTTCCCCACCTCTTGCGAGGTCTCATTCTTATTACGGAACGCGGGAGTCAACCCCCCAGGGGAGAGACGATCACACAGGCAAAGGCCTCGCAATGACATACCCAAGCAGCCGGCCTCCCATAACTGGCGGAGAGCGACTGCGACACCCGACCGCGGACGGGCAACTCCCTTGCAGATTCCGGAAGATGACGGCGGCCAGCGGGTTGCAGAATTCGGAATAAGTAATTCCGCATCAGCACGGGCGAGACGCAAGTCACAGGTAATGCGATGACGCACAATCGGCCGACCTAACATCGCGCATGTCGCACTGTCAAGGAACATTGAATAAGGATCCGAAATCCTGACGGCATGTGATGCCCGCCACCCGCGCTCAATTTCCCGGTAAACCCGAACAGGTGGTAACAATGGCGCGTTGAGCCTTTCGCGGGGGGTGCGGGCTCACCGTCCGGACCGGTTATGGGGGAAGGTGCCGGGCCCACCCGCGATCGGGGACGGATCCCATGCGTCTGCAGGCACGTGCTCACGCATGCGCGTTTCCACACATGTGATTACGAGGGTGAGGGACCGATGAGGTTGATTTCTCGAGTGCTTGTGGCCGGTGCGGCCATCGGTGTCATCGCGGGCGGGACCGCGATGACCACTGCCGCGGCGAGCGGCGGCGAAGCCTCCCCGTCGGACACTCCTCCGTCGACGGTCGAGGACTTCACCTATCCGAATGCCGACAAGATCTTCGAGGACCGGGGCATCAAGCTGAAGCGGGGCGACGGCAACATCATGCTCGTCGCATGCGACGACCAGCCCGGTCTGATCGAGGTCGACGCGCGGAAGATGAAGACAAGGGACAAGGTCGGCCAGGGGAAGTTCTGCTTCCGTGTCACCGGCACGACCGGCTATCTGAGCCTGGAACTGCCCCGTGCCTACACGGCCAAGGGCAACGACTACAACGTCGACGTCAACATGACCACGGGCGAGGAGGAGAAGTCCTTCAAGCTGCAGAAGAACCAGTGGACAGCCATCGGTGAGACCGACGACTCGCAGTCGCGCGACTTCACCCTGCTGGAAATCACCGCCAAGAAGTAGCCGGGCGCACCCCTTCGCGTTCACCAACACTCACGAGGTAGAAACATGTTCGGCAGAGGTTCGCGCCCGATATGGGCCGCTGGGGTCCTCACCACCGTCGTCGCGACCGGCGCCTTGGTCGCCGCTCCCGCACACGCCGTCGTCGGGGACGAGGTCAAGGACGGCCAGTACCAGTTCACGGTCAAGCTCGACATCGGTGACGGCAAGCGGAGCTGCACCGGCGCCGTGATCGACGAGCGGTGGGTGCTCACCGCCGCGAGCTGCTTCGCGGACGGTACGGGCGACGCTTCCAAGGTCGCCGCCGGGGCACCCAAGGAGAACACCCTGGTGACCGCCGCGGGCGGCGGCCGCGGATCCAAGGTCGTCCGGCTCGTTCCCCACAAGGACCGCGACCTGGTGATGGCGCTGCTCCAGAGCGGGCTCGGCTCCACCGCCACCCCGGTCACCGTCGGCACCAACGCGCCCGCCCAGGGCGAGGAGTTGCTCGGCAGCGGCTTCGGCCGGACCAAGGACCAGTGGGTGCCCGGGAAGGCGCACTCGGGCGTGTTCACCGTTGACGCGGTGAAGGACGGCGCCTTCGACGCCACCGGCAAGAACGGCGCCGGCATGTGCAAGGGCGACGCCGGCAGCCCCCTCTTCCGCGAGAAGGGCGGCACGTTCGAGCTGGTCGGTGTCAACCACGCTTCCTGGCAGGGTGGTTGCCTCGGCACGGTGAACGAGTCCCGTACCGGCACCGTCAACACCCGCGTGGACGACGTCAACAGCTGGATCCAGCAGACGCGTGTCATCAGCAAGGCCGGAATGGTCAAGGAGAACTTCCTCACCACGGCCGACTTCAACGGCGACGGCCGTACGGACGTCGCCGCGATCCACTACGACGGCACGCTGCACGCCTACTACACCAGCGCCGACGGCACGCTGGAGTACGGCCGTCCGCTGTGGAACGACGACTCCTGGAAGAGCTACAAGAAGATCGTCGGCGGTGACTTCAACGGCGACGGCAAGGGCGACATCATCGCCCTCGGCGGCGACGACAACCTCTACCTGTACCTCGGCGACAACAAGGGCAACCTGGCCCCGCGCAAGAAGATCTGGAACGACTCGTCCTGGGCCACGATGCAGCACATCGCCCGCTACAAGGCCGACGACTCCGGCCGGGACGGCCTGATCGCCGTCTGGGGCAACGGCGCGCTGTTCAGCTACACCACCGGCCCGGACGGCACGCTGACCGGCCAGAAGCGCGAGATGTGGCGCGACCGCACCTGGGGCGGCACGAAGCACCTGACCACCGGGGACTTCAACGGCGACGGCAAGGACGACATCGCGATGGCCGCGTACGACGGCCAGCTCCGCCTCTACCCGGGCAACGGCAAGGGCTCGTTCGACGATGCCCGGGACATGTGGCGGGACAAGTCCTGGGGGTCCATGTGGGCAGTCATGGGCGGTGACTTCAACGGTGACGGCAAGGCCGACCTGATCGGCCGCTGGGCTCCCGACAACCTGTCCGCCAGCGAAAGGGCGAAGGAAGCGGCGACCGACGCCACACAGGCCGCCATGGGCCTGCCCGCACGTGCCTACGAGATGCGCTGGTACGGGGGTGACGGCAAGGGGGCCCTCGGCGACGGGCGCTCCGTGTGGCCCGCCGGAGTCGTGCTCCGCAAGTGATCCACAAGTGATCCGCTCCGTGCGGCGCACATCAGGACGTCAGGGGGCCGACGACAAGTCGTCGGCCCCCTGACGCCGTTCACGTCACACACTTCTTCCCGTCGACGCACCCCTGCACTGCCGCGGGGGCCAGGAACAGGATTCGCCGGTGAAACGCTCCTCCCGTATTCCCCTATGGCTTTCGGGCCTTGGGCTCGCTGCCTCTTCCGTCATCGCGATTCCCACTCCGGCAGGGGCCTCGCCCACGCCTTCCGGGGCACCGCAACGGACCGTTCCCGAAGTGCGCGCGGTGTCCTGGAACATCTGCGGTGAGGCAGGCGGTGACCGCGGCCAGGACGGCTACTGCCCCTACCGAAACGAACCCGAGAAAAAGGTCGACCAGATCAAGCAGCTGGTCGATGAGCACCGGGCGAATGTAGTCATGCTGCAGGAAGTGTGCGGCGGCGCACCCGGCAGCCATGCGGACCTGCTGCGCGAGAAGCTCGGCAGTGAATGGTTCGTCGAGCACGCCGTCGGCGCCCGCGGGGACGGACGTACCGACTGCCGCGCCGGTCTGAAGGGCCAACTGGGCATCGCACTCGCCGTGAAGGGCACGGTCGAGGGCATCACCACCGAGAACACCCTCCCGGCCGACCCCACCGGCAAGGACAAGCAGACCCTGCCGATCCTGTGCGCCACGGTGCGGGGTTGGACGACCCGGGTATGCACCACCCACCTCAAGCCCGGCGAGGACGCGCGCGTCGGCCAACAGGTTCTCAACGTCAAGAACCACCTCGGCACGGATCTCGGCACCGATGTGCTGCTCGGCGGGGACTTCAACCGCAATGCGAATGCCGCGCAGATGAAGCCGCTCACCGAGAGCCTCGACCGGGTCATCGACGGCTACACCTACCGCGACACCAACAAGCTCGACCACTTCTACTTCACCAAGGCCGCAGGCAAGAGCCGCGTCATGCACTGGGACATCGACAAGTCGCGCATGGACACGACCCCCAATGAGCCCGACAGCGGGGAGCCCAACGGCTATTCGGACCACGCGCCGATCATCGTGTATCTGCGAGGCGCACCCGTCCCCGGTGACATGACCGGCGACGGCCACCCGGACCTGGTCGCCGTGGACGACGCCGGAAGACTCCGCCTCTACCGCGGGTCCGGCGACGGCAAGGTCACCGGCGGCCACACGGTCATCGGCGACGGCTTCTCCGGGGCCGCGATCACGCACCGGGGCGACTACACCGGCGACGGCCGGGAAGACCTCCTCGTCCGTATGGGCGGAGAGTTGTGGGTCTACCCCAACAACGGCGACGGCACCCTGGGCACGCGTATCCGCGTCGGCTCCGGCCTGCCCACCGACAGCCGGATCGTCAGCGTCGGCGATGTCACCGGTGACGGCTTCCCGGACCTGGTCGCCGGCTACGACGACCAGCTCTGGCTCTGCCCCGGCGACCCGGCCGACAAGCCGCACCTCAAGCCCCGGGTCCGGATCGGCGCCCGAGGCTGGGCGCCCATGACGCTGACCGCGCCCGGCGACGCCACCGGCGACGGCCGCCCCGACCTGCTCGTACGTGAGAACGACAACGGCACGCTCTGGCTCTACCACGGCCGGCCCGACGGCACCTTCGGCGACCGCACCGTCTACGGACGCCGCGGCTGGGACACCCTCAACCGCCCGCTGATCGCCGGAGCGGCGGACGCGGACCACGACGGGATCGCGGATCTGTGGGCCACCACCCGTGAGGGCACCCTGCTCCACTACGCGGGGGAAAGGAAACCCGACGGCGGCGCCGTCGACGGCGAGCCGACCCTGGTGGGCGCGAGCGGATGGCAGAACATCCGGTCCATCGCATGACGTCGTGGCGGACCGGATGCGGGCGTCTCCGCCGCGGTGCGCTCAGCGGGCCGCGGCGCCGAACCAGCGGGACAGTGCGGCGAGCAGGTCCTGCTGGTTCTCGCCGGCCCATGCGACGTGGCCGTCCGGGCGCAGCAGGACTGCGGGGACGTCCAGTTCCTCGCTGACGTCGACGACGTGGTCGATCCGGTCCGTCCAGCCTTCGGCCGAGAGGCGGCCGGTCCGGTCGAGGAGGAGGCCGCGGCCGCTGTGCATGAGGTCGTAGAGGCGGCCCTGCTTCAGCCGGAGGTCGCGCAGTCGGCGGCCGAGGAGCTCGTGGCCCTCGCCGAGGTCGTAGCGGACTCCGACCGCGGTGATCATTCCGGTGATGTACTGAGCTCTTTCAGTGTGGCCACTGATCGGGTGGGGGCGTCGGTGTCCGCAACGCACGAGGCTCCCGTGCCGTTGAGGGAGGTGTTCGAAGTCTCAACCCATCGGCACAGGAGCCTCGTTGGTTCCCTATCCTGCCGCACTCGACCTGCCGCATGCGCTGGTCGAGTGGGTCACGATGCTCATCGTCACCCGCGAGGGTGACCGCCGCTGCAAACTCCCGCCGCACCAGCGTGCCCTGGTCGGGCTGGTGTACCTGCGCAGACACGACACTCTTGCCCAACTCGCCGCCGGCTTCGGCATCTCCGTCGGCACGGCACACGCTTACACCGCGGCTGTCGTCGAGTTGCTCGCCGACCGCGCGCCCGGCCTGCTGCGCGCTCTGCGCCAGGCCGGCCCTGACTACGTCCTTCTCGACGGCACCCTGGCGGAGTGCGACCGGGTCGGCGACAGCCGGGCCGACTACTCCCACAAGCATCGCCGACATGGGGTGAACGTGCAGGTGGTGACCGATCCGGCCGGGCGGCTGCTGTGGATCTCGCCCACACTGCCCGGCCGGGCCCACGACCTGACGGCAGCGCGCACCCACCGGATCATCCGGATCTGCGAGCGCCAAGGCATCCCGGTGCTCGCCGACCGCGCCTACATGGGTGCCAGTTCATGGGTGACGACACCGGCCAGGCGCCCGCCGGGCGGGGACCTGTCGCCGACCCAGCGCACAGTCAACCGCGCGCTGTCGGCAGCGCGAGCACCGGTGGAGAGGGGCGTGGCCCGCCTGAAGTCCTGGCGGATCTTCCGCAAAGCCCGGTGCAGCCCGAATCGAATGACGGCAATCGCCAGAGCAGTCCTCACCCTGGAGCAGCACTGCTGAAAGAGCTCACTGGTTGACCTCGTCGAAGTCCATGAGCTTCGAGAAGAGTTCCCGCAGTGCGGTCGCGCCGGGGCCGGTTCCCATCAGCGTGATCTGCGCGCGGGTGTTGTCCAGGACGCGGGCGGCGACCGGGTGGCGTTCGGTGTGGTAGGTGTCGAGGAGTCCTTCCGGTGCCCAGCCGTTGACGGCGGCGGCCAGTTTCCATCCGAGGTTGAACGCGTCCTGGACGCCGAGGTTGAGGCCCTGCCCGCCGGTCGGCGGGTGGATGTGCGCCGCGTCCCCGGCCAGCAGCGCCCGGCCGGCGCGGTAGTGCTCGGCCTGCCGGGTGGCGTCGCCGAACCGGGAGAGCCAGCGCGGGGAGTGTGCGCCGAAGTCGGTGCCCGCGAAGGCCCGCAGCTGCTTCTTGAAGTCGTCGAGGGTCGGCGCGGTCCCGCGGTCCTCGGCCACGCCGTCGGCCGGCAGGACCACGCGGCACAGCCCGTTCTCGTCGGGGGCGGTGACGCCGAATCGCGGCTGGGTCCTGTTGACTTCCTTGACGGCGGCGGCAATTGTCGCCGGGTCCTCGGTCATTTCCATTTGCCCCACCAGGGTCTCGACCCTGGCGGGTTCTCCGGGGAATGCGATGCCGAGGAGTTTGCGCACGGTGCTGCGGCCGCCGTCGCAGCCGACGAGATAGCGCGAGCGCAGCCTCGTTCCTCCCCCGCCGGCTACGCCCTCATTGGCGGGGGTGCCCCCACTCGCCAGCTCGACGGTCACTCCGTCCTCGTCCTGTTCCAGGCCGGTCACCTCGCAGCCGCGCCGGATCCCGGCACCGAGTTCGAGCGCGCGCTCCTCGAGCAGCCGCTCGGTGACCGGCTGCGGGGTGGCGAGGCCGTACGCGTGCGCCGTGTCCAGCCGGTCCGGCCACGGCTTGGCGATGCCGCCGAAGAGACCGCCGACCTGGAACTTCTCGCTGACCGCGAGGAACCGGCCGAGCAGGCCGCGCTGGTCCATCACCTCGACGCTGCGCGCGTGCAGGCCCTGTCCGCGGGACTCCCCGGTCGGCTCGGTCAGCTTCTCCAGCACGATCACGTGCACGCCGTGCAGCCGCAGTTCGGCGGCCAGCATCAGGCCGGTGGGTCCGCCGCCGACCACGATCACGTCCACCATGAATTCCCCCATTTTTCCGACGCGTTGGAATCAGGCCGGAACCGGCGCGACGTCGAATCGCCGATATCCGCAGGTCCTGGCCTCGGTCGGTGATTCTGCGGCATGACCGGGGCCTTGCCGCAAGGCCCCCGGTGCGCTATACCTTGGGAGAGGCAAGGGTGAGTATTCATCCCTGCCTTTTTTGTCTTTCCACCGCCTTGTCTTTCCACCGCCCTGTCCCGGGCCAGGAACCGGGTGCGGATGTTCCCACCCGATGGATGTTCGGCCCGGTTCCCCACCGGTCGGTGATCTCTTGCGCCGTCCCGGCGGCAGCCGACGTGAGTGCGAACGAAGGGGCTTGCATGGCCACAGCCGTTCAGAGCCTGGAGAACGCGAGGACAGGGATCCTCTTCGACCGGACCGCTCCCGAGTGCCGAGGGTCTATCTCCTCGGCCGAAGGCGCGTCCAAGGCTCTGGCCGAATCCGGCCTCGCCGTGGAGCTGATCGACCTCGCCCGCACCGGTCCGGGGGAGTTGCCCGGGCGCATCGACCTCGCTCTGCTCGCCGTGCACGGCCTGGGCGGCGAGGACGGGAAGATCCAGGGTGCCCTGGACGCGCTCCGCATTCCCTACAGCGGGTCCGGCGTGCTGGCATCGGCTCTGGGCATGCACAAGCCGACGTTCAAGATGCTCGCCGCACAGGCCGGAATCGACACGCCCCGCTGGGCCGTCCTCCGGCCCGAACGGTCCGTCGCCGCCACCCTCGCCTCCGCCGGCCTGGAATATCCCGTCTTCGTCAAACCCGCGTCCGGCGGCGCCAGTCTCGCGGCCGGTATCGCTCACGACAAGGCGCGATTACGGGAGTTGCTCGCCGGTGCTCGCGCATTCCCGTACACCGAGTTCATGGTGGAGGAGTACATCAGGGACGGCCGGGACTGCACGGTCGGCCTGATCGAGGTCGACGGCAGGCTGCGAACGCTGCCGGTGCTGGATGTGGTGACCCGACGGGAGTTCTACGACAACCGGGCCAAGCGCGACGCGTCCCTGTGCACGGAGAACTGTCCATCGCTCCTCCCCACGCACATCACCGAGGCCGTACGGCACGACGCGCAGCGGGTGTTCCGCCTGATCGGGGCGCACGGCGTGCTGCGGGTGGACTTCCTGGTCACCGCCGACGGGCGGACGACCCTGCTGGAGGCCAATACCCTGCCGGGCCTCTCCCCCCGGGGCAATCTGGCGGCCATGGCCCGCGCCGACGGCATCACCTACCCGGCTCTGATCCGGCACGTGGCGAGGACCGCCCTCACCAAGCCCGGCTATCTCCCGTGAGGGGCCCGTCGCCCGCCGGGCGGGCGGACGAACAGGGCCTCACCACGGCCGCTTCGGCTCAGACCGTGCCCAGCTCGACGGAGCCGTGGCCCTGGGCCCCTCCGTACGTACCGTTCCCCTCCGCGTCGGCGTAGTAGCCACCGCCGAGCAGCGCCTGGACCGTCGACGGAGCAATGGACAGCGGGCTGTTGACCACTGCGACGCCCCGGCCGTTGGTGACGGCGGTGCCCACCGCCCTGCCACTGGCCAGGTAGAACTTCACCACCATGCCTCCCACCGGCTCGCCGCACTCCGCGTCCATGACCCTGGCGTTGAGGTTCTCCAGCTGGAGCGTGAGGGGGTTCAGCGTGGCCTGACCGGCGTACACCCGGGCCGACTTGAGAGTGGCGGAACATCCCCCGCCACCGCCTCTGCAGGAAGAACCGCCGACCGGTCCGTCGGCCGAGGCCACGCCCCCGCCGAACTGACCGCCCAGTGCCACGATCAGTTACATCGGCAGACAAATTCGTCACAGTGGGTGACACAAAGGGTCTGCGGTGGACGTCGCAACGTCACTTCTCCAGGGCCCACTTCAGCGGCTCCTTGTAGAAACCGCGCATGAAGGTGATGTGGGAGACCTTGCTGCTCTCCGGGACGACGACGGGCTGGCAGAAGGTCCGCTCCTCGCCCTTCTGCCAGGGCTTGTTGAAGTCCTCGTCGTGGCAGTCGGCCGGGGTGCCGGGGAGGCTGCCGATGACCATGAGGCGGGTCGCGGGCAGGCTGCCCTGGCTCAGGGCGCCGATGTTGGTGATCACCATGGGCGGCTTCATGGGCGCGTCGCCGTCGCTCAGCTTGGCGCTGAGGTAGACGTACGCGACGGTCTTGCCCGCGTACTTCTTCTCGTCCTCCTTGTTGCCCTTGAGGCTCTCGGGTTTACCCATCACGACGCGCTGCCCGGTGACGGTGAACTTGCCCGTCTTCTTGTCCGCCGTCAGCTCCTGCAGCTCGGAGGCGGGCTGCCCCGCCTTGAGGGCCTCGGACTTCATGCTGTCCGGCGCGGCCTTCCCACCGGACTTCTTGCCGTCGTCGGATCCGTTGCAGGCCGTCAGCGCCAGGGCCGCGAACACGGCCACGGCGGCGAGTGCGGTCTTCTTGGTGGTGCGCAAGGTTTCCCCCGTACGTTCAATGGTGCTCTTCCGGCCAGTGCGGCCGGAAACGGCGACCGAGTGTACGCGGGGATGTTCATGACAGCCGCGCCACCCCCGCTCCCCGGACCGTGCGCCGCTCCGGGGACGGCGGCTCCGGGCGTTCGGCGCTGACGGCCGCCGGGCGGAGCGCCACGTACGTGGGGAAACGGCGTACACCGCAGACGACGCAGGTCGCCACGCCGGATGTGGTGCTCCACCCGCCCCTGGGGTGGCGGCAGTTGGCCGCCGCGACCCCCGCCATCAGTGGCAGTACCGCACATGCCGACCGTGCACCACGGCCCACCCCTCGGCGAGTTCGCGGTCTCCCGCGCGGACGGCTTCGGCGCGGCCGGCCTTGAGGCGGCGGCACTCGGCGCAGCCGACGGGCGGAACCGGGGCCGCTTCACCGGCCGGTTGAGGGGTATGAGCCATGGCGTCGGAACTCCAGTTTCCTTGTCACTCATGCGAGCGATGCTCACCGCCCGCACCCTCAGCGTCGCGCTCCGCGCCTACGGTGAGAAGGTCCCGGCCCACGCCAAACGATCTGGGGTGAACGGAGCATGGCCGACGAACCACTGGACGGAGCGGCGTATCTCGGCGTCGAGGTACGGGCCTGGCGACTGGAACGCGGCTTCAGTCAGCGCAAGTTGGCCGAGGAGGCCCGGTACGGGCAGCAGTACGTGGCGAAGGTGGAGGCGGGAGAGCGGCTGGCGAGCCCGGAGTTCGCGGACGCGTGCGATCGGGTTTTCGGGACGCCGGGGACGTTCGCGCGGCTGCGCAGGCGGGTCGCGGAGCGGGGGTATCCGAACTGGTTCGAGCCGTATCTCGCGCTGGAGCAGCGGGCGACGACGATTCTGGACTTCAGCCCCACCCTGATCATGGGGCTGCTCCAGACCGAGCGGTACGCCCATGCGGTCTTCCGGAAGGTACATCCCCGGGACGACGCGGACGCGACCGCGGAGAGGGTTGCGCGAAGGGCCCGGCGCCGCCGGGTGTGGGACCGGCGGCATCCGCCCCTGCTGTGGGTCGTTCTCGACGAGTCGTGCCTGCGCCGTTCGATCGGCGGACCGGCGGTCATGCGGGAGCAGATGGGACACCTGCTCGAACAGGCCGATTCGCCGCACGTGACACTCCAGGTGCTCCCTTACCGGTCCGGCGCCGCTGCCGCGCATCTCCCCTTCGACGTATTGAAGTTCGACGATGGGGAACCCGACGCCCTCTATGTGGAGAACCCGGTCTCCGGCCAGGTGATCGACTCACCGACGACGGTGATGAACGCGGCCGTCACCTACGATCGGCTGCGCGCCGACGCGCTCTCCCCGGAGGAATCCCTGGCGTTGATTCGTGACGTGATGGAGGAATGGATCCCATGAGCTCGTCCGCCATATCCGGCATAACCGGCGCGAGATGGAGCAAGTCCAGCTTCAGTGGCGGCAATGAGGGCCAGTGCGTCGAATTCGCCCGTACGGGAAACGGCACCGTCCCCGTCCGCGACAGCAAATCCCCCCATCTCACACCCTTGGCCTTCCCCGCCCCTTCCTGGTCGGCGTTCACCTCGGCGCTCCGTGCGGACTCGATGCCCGGCCCGGAGTGACCGCTCGCGCACCGCCCGCGACCTCCGCCAGGACGTCCGCGAACGCCCGCAGCGGCACCGTCTCCGCACCCCGGCGCCGGACCAGGCCGAGGGCCGATTCGGGCAGGCCGGTGACGGGGACGAAGGCGAGGTCGTGACGGCCGTGGTAATCGGCCGTGTTGCGGCACAGGAGCATGCCTCCGCGGTCGGCGGCGGCGAGGGCGAGGCCCTCCTGGAGGGTGGTCACGGACGGGCCGGGAGGGACGGGACGGCCGCCGGGGGTGCGGGAGGGGGCCTGTGCCTCGCGCCAGTATGCGGGGGCCGTGCCCGCGATGGCGATGAGGGGCAGAGCGGCCAAGTCCTCGGCCGACAGGGACGGTTGCCGCGCGAACGGATGGCGGACCGAGACCGCGAGGGTCTGCTGGTAGCGGGAGAAGACCGGGCCGAGGGCGAGGTCGGGCTCGCGGACGGGCAGCAGCACCACCGCCGCGTCGCAGCCGCCCCGGCGGACCGGGCCGAAGGGGTCGGCGAGCGGGATCTCCGACATGTCGACGGTGCAGCCGGGATGACGGTCCTGGAACGTGTGGACGGCGGCCGTCACCTGCCCGTCCGCCGTGCCCTGGAAGCCGATGCGCAGGACGCCCTCCACCCCGCGCGCCGCGCCCCGGGCGTCCTCGACGGCGGCGCCGAGCGCGTCGTGGGCCGGGCGGAGCCGGGCGAGGAAGCGTTCGCCGAGCGGGGTGAGGGCGACGCGGCGGCTGGTGCGGTCGACGAGGCGCCCGCCGATGCGGCCCTCCAGGGAGCGCAGCAGCTGGCTGACCCGGCTCTGCGAGACGTACAGGCGCTCGCCGGTACGTCCGAAGTGCAGTTCCTCGGCGAGGACGAGGAAGCATTCCAGTTCGCGCAGCTCCACTCCGCCACCCCCGAGATCGATGAGCCCCGCTCATAGAAGGGTGAGGGATCGGCCGTTGTTCCCGGTCCGGGCGCCGCGGAGGCTGGGCGCATGGCGAAGATCAGGGAAATGGGGGGCTGGCCGGCCGTGGTGGCCGTGGCCGGCGGGACGTTCTCGGTGGTGACGACGGAGATGCTGCCGATCGGGCTGCTCAGTCCGATCGGGGCGGATCTCGGGGTGTCGGACGGCACGGCGGGGCTGACGATGACCGTGCCCGGGCTGGTGGCGGCCGCGGCCGCGCCGCTCGTCACGGGGGCGGCGGGGCGGCTGGACCGGCGGTGGCTGCTGGTGCTGCTGATGGGGTTGCTGGCGGCGGCCGACTTCCTCGCCGCCGTGGCGCCGGACATCGCGGTGCTGGTGGCGCTGCGGGTGCTGGTGGGTGTGTCCATCGGCGGGGTCTGGGCGGTGGCGACGGGGCTGGGCGGACGGCTGGTGCCGGCGCGGTCGGCGGGGGCGGCGACGTCGCTGGTGTTCAGCGGGATCGCAGTGGCGTCGGTGCTCGGTGTGCCGGCCGGGACCCTGGTGGGCGGCCGGTTCGGCTGGCGGGCGGCTTTCGCGGCGATGGGCGTGGTGGCGCTGCTGGTGACGGCGGCGCTGGCGGTCCTCCTGCCGCCGTTGCCCGCGCAGGAAGGGTCCTCTTTCGGGGCGATGCCCCGGCTGCTGCGCGGACGGGCGGTACGCCTGGGCCTGCTGGTCGTGCTGTTGCTGGTGAGCGGGCACTTCGCGGGCTATACGTTCGTCCGCCCGGCGCTGGAGCGGCTGCCGGGGACGGACTCCGGGACGATCGGCGCGCTGATGCTGACGTACGGGCTGGCGGGGGTGGGCGGCAACTTCCTGGCGGGCGCGGCGGTGGTGCGCCGTCCGCGTGCGGTGCTGCTGACGATCGCGGTGGTGCTGGGGGTGGTGGTGCCGATGGTGTCGTTCACCGGAGGCGGGACGGCAGCGGCGGCCGGGCTCCTGGTGATCTGGGGGCTGGCCTACGGGGGCGTGTCGGTGAGCACACAGACCTGGCTGACCCAGGCGGCGCCGCAGGCGCGCGAGGCGGCCTCCGCGCTGTTCGTCGCGGTGTTCAACGTGGCGATCTCGCTGGGGGCGCTGCTGGGCGGACGCGCGGTGGACGCGGTGTCGCTGTCGGGGGCGCTGTGGCTCGGGGGCCTGCTCGCGGTGGCGGCGGCGGTGCCGCTGGCCCTGGCGGGACGCGGAGGGACGAAGGCGGCGACGGCCGCCGCAGGGACGTAGGCGGCGGACAGGCCCCGGGGACTTTGCCACCGCCTTGCCTAGACTGGTCCCCGCGCGGGCACGCTGAGGCCCGACCGGGACGGGAGAGCGACAGTGGCGGCAGGCGTCGGCAGACTCGAGGGCATCGTCGAACAAGGCGCCGACCCGTCGGCGGACGTACTGAACGAGGCCGCCGCCGCGTTCGGGCTGCTCGCCTCGCCCGCCCGGCTCCATCTGGTCTGGGCGCTGGCCCAGGGCGAGAGCGATGTGAGCGGACTGGCGGAGCGGGTCGGCGGCGCGCTGCCCGCGATCAGCCAGCACCTGGCGAAGCTCAAGCTCGCGGGCCTGGTCCGGTCGCGGCGCGAGGGCCGCCGGGTGGTCTACCTGGTGGACGACCCCCATGTGGTGACCATCGTCCGTCTCATGGTCGGCCAGCTCGCCGACCGCCAGGCCGACACCGTGCCCCGGTCCCGGACCGGTTCCGCCTCCGGTTCCGGACGCCTCCGTGGCCTGGGCGCCTGACGGCGGCCAGGCCGGCTCCACCCTTCAAGCGCTGCGGGAGCTGGGGAGCGGCCCGCGCGGACTGACCGAGGACGAGGCGGAGCACCGCCTCGTACGCCACGGCGGGAACGTCCTTCCCGACCGGCGTCCGGAGGGCCGGCTGCGCCGCTTCGGCCGGGGTCTGCGCGATCCGTTCACCGCCGTCCTGCTGTGCCTGGGGCTGGTGTCGGCGGTCCTGGCGTCCTGGGGCACGGCCTGCGTCATCACCGTCCTCGTCGCGGTCAGCTGTGCACTGCGGACCGCGGGCGAGCACCGCGCCGACCGCGCGGCGGCCGCGCTCCGCGAACTGATCGCGACGACGGCGACGGTCCGCCGCCGCCCCGCACCGGACGCGCCGCCCGTCCACCGCGAACTGCCCGTGGACGAACTCGTCCCCGGCGACGTCGTCCTCCTCGGCCCCGGCGATCTCGTCCCGGCGGACCTGCGCCTGCTGCGCGCGACGGGGCTGACGGTCCACGAGGCGGCCCTGACGGGCGAGTCGGGGCCGGTGGCCAAGCGGGTCCCGGAGCTGGCCGCCGGGGATCCGGCCGGGGACCACGAGCACCTCTGCCTCCAGGGCAGCAGCGTCGTCTCCGGCACCGCCACCGGCGTCGTCGTCGCCACGGGCGCCGGCACCCGGCTGTCGGGCGCGCTCCCGGGCGCCCGGGCCGGGGCGTGGGAGCGGCGGACGTCGCCGTTCGACCGCTCCGTCAACGGCATCGCCTGGACGCTCGTCCGGTTCATGCTGCTCACCGCGCCGCTCGTGCTGCTCGCGAGCGCGCTGCTGCGCGGGCGCGGGATGGAGACGCTGCCCTTCGCGGTGGCGGTGGCGGTCGGGCTGACGCCCGAGATGCTGCCCGTCGTCGTCACGGCCGCGCTGGCCCGCGGCGCCGCCGCCCTGGCCCGCGGCGGCGAGGTCATCGTGCGGCGGCTGCCGGCCCTGCACGACCTGGGCGCCGTCGACGTGCTCTGCGTGGACAAGACGGGCACGCTCACCCAGGACCGGCCGGTCCTCGACCGGGCCGTGGACGGGCACGGCACCGACGACCCCGACGTCCTGCACTGGGCCGCCGTCAATGCCCTGTGGACGCTCCAGCTCGCCGAACTGCCCGTTCCCGACGCCCTGGACGAGGCGGTGCTCGACGCCGCGGGGGACACCGTGGTGGACGCCGCCGAGGAGTACGAGGGCGTGGCCGCGCTCCCCTGCGCCCCCGGCCGTCCCCTGTCCACCGCCGTCGTCCGGCGGGCCGGGGACCCCCGCTTCGCCCTCGCGGGGACCCATCTGCTGGTCGTCAAGGGCGCACCGGAGGAAGTGCTGGAGCGCTGCGCGCTCGACGCTCCGGAGCGCGAACGGCTGCTCCGGCACGCCGGTGAGCTCGCGGCGGACGGGCTGCGGGTGCTGGCCGTGGCCCGCGCCGAACGCCCGGCGCGGGGGCGCCCGTACGGGCCGGCCGACGAACGCGGCCTGGACTTCACCGGTTTCGTGGCGCTCCGCGACGCCGTGGCCCCCACCGCCGCGGAGGCCCTGTCGGTCCTCGCCGACCGGGGCGTCGAGGTGAAGGTGCTCACCGGCGACCACCCCGGCACGGCCGCCCGGGTCTGCCGCGAACTCGGCCTGCCACCGGGCGAGGTGATCACCGGGGAGCGGCTGGACGGCCTCTCCGACGAGGAGTTGGCCCCGCTCGCCGCGCGGACGACGGTCTTCGCCCGCTGCGCCCCCGAGCACAAGGCCCGCGTCGTCCGGGCGCTGCGGGCCGGCGGCCGCACCACCGGCTTCCTCGGCGACGGCGTCAACGACCTGGCCGCGCTGCGCGAGGCGGACGTCGGCGTCTGCCCGCGGGACGGGGTGGACGTCGCCCGCGAGACGGCGGACGTGGTGCTCGCCTCGAAGGACCTCACCGCGCTGGACCGGGCGGTGCTCGCGGGCCGGAGCAGCACCGGCAACATCTCCGCCTACCTGCGGATCACGCTCTCGTCGAACTTCGGCAACGTCATCGCCATGCTGGTCGCCGGGCTGCTCCTGCCGTTCCTGCCGATGCTCCCGGCCCAGGTGCTGGTCCAGAACCTCTGCTTCGACGCGGCCCAGCTGGCCCTCGCCTTCGACCGCCCGGCGGACGGGGTGCTGCGCCGCCCCGCACGGCTGCGTCCACGCGATCTGCTGCGCTTCGTGACGGCGTTCGGGGTGCTGAACGCGGCGGCGGACGTGGCGACGTTCGCCGTGCTGACGCTGAGCCACGGCGGGGCCGAAGAGGCCTTCCACGCCGGGTGGTTCACGGAGAACCTGCTGACGCAGGCGATGGTGATGCTGCTGCTGCGGTCCGGGCGGCGGGGCGTGCCCGGGGCACTGCGCCTGGCGACGGCCGCCCTGGCGGTCGTCGGCCTGCTGCTGCCGCTGTCCCCGCTGGGGCCGCTGCTGTCGATGACGGGGCTGCCAGCGGTGTCGTACGCGCTGCTGGCGGGGGTGCTGGTGGTGTACGGGGCGGGGTTGGCGGTGGCGCGGCGGCGGTACGAGGGCGCTGCCCGCTGAGGGTTCGCCGGGGGGATTGTGCCCCGGTCCCGCCCTTTCACCGTTTCTCGCCGCGCTCCGCGCGGGGCAACGCGGCTTCGCCGCGTTCGTCCTCAAACGCCGGACGGGCTGAATTCGTGCCCGGGAGCACGATCCAGCCCGTCCGGCGTTTGAGGACAATGCGGCGGAGCCGCATTGCGGGGCCCGGGGTCCCACCCCGGTTTCGGGAAGGGGCGGGGTGGGGGAAGAAACCCGGGCCCCAGGGCCCGGAACTACCAGTCGCCGCCCCCGAAATCACCGCCACCGCCGCCCCCGTCGCCCCATCCTCCGCCACCGAAGTCACCGGAGTTGAAGTCCGAGCCCGAGTATTCCCCGCCCTCCGGGCCGGAGTCACCGCCCCCGAAGGAGTGGTCCGCCGCATACGCGGGACCGCTCATCATGCTGCCGAGCATCGTGCCCACCAGCATCGCCGGCAGGATCCCGCCGCCGAAGTAGCCGCCCGCCCACGGCCCGTACGCCGGACCCGCGTTCCAGTACGGCTGCGGACCGGCGTCGGTCTGCACCGTGCGGGACATCGGCTCCGCACCGCTCGCGATCCGCGTCGCGTCCGCCTGGCACGCGGGCACCGTGCGCACCGCCCCGCCCGGGGGCGCCCACTGCACGTCCACGACGGACATCCCGTGCCGCGGGTCGAAGAAGCACGGCAGCCGGCGCTCGGGCAGCGGCGCTCCGCTGCGCCGGGCGGCCAGGGTGGCCAGCGCGAACCGGCCCTTGTCCAGCGACTCGGTCACCGCCGTGACCTCCTGCGGCCGCTGCGCCGCCGCGATCCGCGACTTGGCCTCCTCGTACGCGTCGAGCGCCTGCCCGTAGTCCTGGCGCATGGCGTCGGTCGCGCCCGCCTCGCGCGGCGAGAAGTCCAGCCGGTCCAGCTCCTCGCCGAAGGCGGTGATGTCCTCGTCCACGACGACGCGCAGGGCGTCCAGCTCGGCGCGCTCGCGCTCCTCGCGCTTCTTCTTGTTGCGCCGGTAGAGCGCGTACCCGCCGCCCGCGCCCGCCGCGACGACGACGCCGCCGACGATCAGCGCGGTGGATCCGTTGCCGGAGTCGGAGGAGCCGCCCCAGGAGCTCGGGGCGTGGCCCTTGGCGTCCTTGACCGCGCCGTCCACGAACGCGGTGAGCTCGGTCTTGGCGTTGGCGTTGTCGTTGCGCTTCACGTCGCCGACGAGGTTCTGGACCGCGTTCCGCGACATGACCCGGCCGTCCGCGCCCGCGTTGAACCCGTCGCCGAGGCGGACGGCATACAGACCGGTGATGCCGACCTCACGGCGCAGGTCCCTGAGCACCGTGCTCTTCGGGAACTCCGCCGTGTCCGGCAGCACCGCCACGAACACCGGCTTCCCCGCGTCCTTGATCTTCTTCGCCAGCGCGTCCGCGTCCGCCGCCGGCAGCTGGGCGGAGGCCCGCGGGTCGACGTAGACCGGGCTCTTCTTGAGCCCGTCGGCCACCGCGTTCAGACCGGAGGCGGCATGGGCGGCGGGGGCGAGGGTCACCGTGCCGGCCAGCGCGAGCAGGGCCGCGAAGAGCCCTGCGAGAAGGGCCGGCAGCGGCCTGGGCAACGCCCGGGGGATGGCGGACATGGAGGTACTCCTCGGGGACGTACTCACGGTGGAGACAACGGAACGGTTACTCATCAAGATCATTGCACTTACTCTGTGTTTACTACGACAACGGACCATTCGGGCACTCGGTTCCCCTGGACACCACCCCTTACCCCTCACCCATAGGAGAGATCGGAACAGGGATTGTCGTCCGCCGCTCGCGTCCCGTCACTCGCGGCGCTCACCGGCTCCGTCCGCGGCCCCGGGACGGACGCGGCGTCCCGGCCGAGCGTGACGGAGATCCCCTCCGCCGCGGTGCCCCGGACGAAGGCCCCGGGGAAGAGCCCGGCCAGGGTCCGCGCCTGCCCCGCCCGGCCCGGACCGAACTCGATCACGGTGGTGCCCTCCGCCCGGCCCCCGCCCGGGCGGATCCCGGCGACGCTCCACCCCTGCTCCTTCAGCCGCGCGACCGCCCGGGCGGCGAGCCCCGGGACGCCGGAGGCGTCGGTGACGGCGACCCGTCCGCCGCCCCGCTTGGCGTCCGCGGAGGCCGTCGGACCGGTCGGCCGGTCCTCCCGCAGCGCCGCCCACAGCGCGTCCGCGTCGGGCTGGACGACGGCCACGCGGTCGCCCTCGTAACGCCAGGGCATCGTGACGAACGTGATGTCGTGCAGGTCGATGTCCTTGAACGACATCGCGAAGGAGAGCAGTTTGTCCACCGAGCCCAGCCCGGGGTCCACGGTCAGCGACTTGGTCGCGGCGTCGGCCAGCGGGAGCAGCGTCGTGGGGGAGAAACCCTCGGAGCGCACCTTTTTGATCATGGATGCGATGAACGCCTGCTGCCGTCGTATGCGGCCTATGTCGGAGCCGTCCCCGATCCCGTGCCGCACCCGGACGTAGTCCAGCGCCTTCTGGCCGGAGACCGTCTGCCGTCCCTTGTGGAAGATCACCTCGCCCGGCGAGCCGCGGTTCGGGTCGAGGTCGCCCTGGTGGACGTCCTGGGGCAGGCAGACCTCCACCCCGCCCACCGCGTCCGTCATGGCGGAGAAGCCGGAGAAGTCGACGACGACGGTGTGGTCCACGCGCAGACCGGTGAGCTTCTCCACCGTGTTCTGGGTGCAGGCGGGGTTGCCCTTGGCCGTACCGCCCACGGTGAAGGCCGAGTTGAACATCGCCCGGCTCCGCGTGCTCGTCCAACTGCCGTCGGGCAGTCTGCACGGGGGTATCTCCAGGAGCGTGTCACGGGGGATGGAGACGGCGGTGGCATGCTCGCCGTCCCCGTACACATGCAGCAGGAAGGCCGTGTCGGAGCGGCCGACGTCGCCCGTCCCGCCGCCGAGCGCGCGGTTGCCGCCCGCGCGCGAGTCGGAGCCGATGACGAGGACGTTCTTGCCCGCGGCGGCGCCCGGGCGGTCACGGGCGATGCCGTCGGCGCCGAACGTGCTGAGGTTGCCGTTGAGTTTGAGGACGATCCATCCGGCGCCGAGCACGAGCAGCAGCAGGAGCGAGAGGGCCACGACGCCCGCGGGCCGCAGCCGGCCCGGGGTCCGTCCGCCGTTCCCGGTCATGTGCGCGACCCGGTCGTGTACGAGCCCATCGGCCACCCCGCCCCGTCGACTGCTTCCCTTCTCATCCCCAGAGACGACCGGACTTCACCCGAGGTTGTCCGGTTGCGCAAATTGGCAAGTATGGTGAGGGGACCGCCGCGGCACGACGCCGTCGGCAGATTGCAGAGAAAGCAGGTGGGACGCCGTGCTGCGCAACGCCCTGGAACCCTGGCACCTCATCATCGTCGTGGTCGTCCTGGTCGTCGTGTTCGGGTCGAAGAAGCTGCCCGACATGGCACGCGCCCTCGGCAAGTCGGCGCGCATCCTCAAGAGCGAGGCCAAGGCGATGAAGGAGGACCCGGCCCCGCCGGCGTCCGTCCAGACCCCTCCGCCGGCGCCCGGCGCGCAGTCCCCCATCACCCCCACCTCTGTCGAAAGCCCCCGCTGACCCTGCCGTCACCCGGGGTTACCCTCCCGTACACCCTCGCTTGGTGAGCTTCCTCCGGCCGCACTCCGCCGGCCCACGAGGAAGGAAATCACCATGGGTTCTCGTCCGTACGGCCGTCGCGGGCGCCGTCTCGCCCGGTGCGCCGCCGCCCTGCTCGTCGCCGGTGTCGCGGTGCCCGCCGCGGCCGCCGTGTCCGACGGCGGCACGGGCACGGACGGCAGCGCCAGGGCGTCCGTCGCCAAGCAGCTGCACGGCCCCGCCAAGGCCAAGAACGTCATCCTGCTGATCGGCGACGGCATGGGCGACTCGGAGATCACTCTCGCCCGCGACTACACCGTGGGCGCCGCCGGCCGGCTGAACATGGACAAGTTCCCGATGACCGGCGCCTACACCACGTACTCCGTGGACAGGAACGGCAAGCCGGACTACGTCACCGACTCAGCGGCGAGCGGCACCGGCTGGGCGACCGGCCACAAGACGGTCAACGGCCGCATATCGAAGACCCCCGGCACCGACAAGCCGATGACCACGATCCTGGAACTGGCCCAGCGGGGCGGGCTGGCCACCGGCAGCGTCACCACCGCCGAGCTCACCGACGCCACCCCGGCCGTCCTCGCCTCGCACGCCACGGACCGCAGCTGCCAGGGCCCGGCCGATATGAAGGAGTGCCCGAACGACACGGTCGCCAAGGGCGGTCCGGGCTCGATCGCCGAGCAGAGCGTGAACCACAAGGTGGACGTGCTGCTGGGCGGCGGCAAGCAGCGCTTCGACCAGAAGATCACCGAGGGCCGGTACAAGGGCCTGACCGTCACCCAGCAGGCCGAGAAGCTGGGCTACCAGGTGGTGACGGACGCCAAGGGCCTCGGCAGGGCGCGCGCCGGCAAGCCCGTCCTCGGCCTCTTCGCCCCGGGCAACGTCCCCGTCGAGTGGACCGGCAAGGCCGCGGCCGTCGGCGGCACCGCCCCGCAGCGCTGCACGACGGACAACCCCGAGCGCAAGGCCGGCACCCCGAGCCTGGAGGAGCAGACGCGCCGGGCCATCCAGCTCCTGGAGCGGAAGCAGAAGGGCAGGAACGGCTTCTTCCTCCAGGTCGAGGGCGCCTCGATCGACAAGCGCGACCACGCCGCCGACCCCTGCGGGCAGATCGGTGAGACCGCGGCCCTGGACCGGGCCGTGAAGGTCGCCCGCGACTACGCCGCGCAGCACCCGGACACCCTGGTCGTCACCACCGCCGACCACGGCCACACCAGCCAGATCGTGCCGCTGGAGGCCACCCCGCCCGGGCTGTCCTCGACGCTGGTCACCAATGAGGGGCAGCAGCTCAAGGTCAACTACTCGACCAACACCCCGGGCAAGTCCCAGGAGCACACCGGCACCGAGGTGCGCATCGCGGCCCAGGGCCCGCAGGCCGAGCGCGTCCTCGGCGTGACGGACCAGACCCAGCTCTTCACCACCATCCGGAAGGCGCTCTCGCTGCGCTGACCCCACCGGCGCCGGTCCCACCGGCGGGGCAGGGCCCGGAGCCGCGGATTCCAGTCCGCGGGCCGGGCCCTAGGGATTGCTCCAGTTATCGCGCCGGAAGATTGGTGGATCTCGCACCGGTGATGGGGTGGGGCGGCATCGACACTGGGGGTTCCGGACCACCCGCGCGCTCTGCAGGAGGAACCCCATGTCCGGGTCTCGTGTACTGGCCATGGGCCACTACCAGCCCGCCAGGGTGCTGACCAACGACGAGCTGGCCGGGATGGTCGACACCAGCGACGAGTGGATCCGCTCCCGGGTCGGCATCCGCACGCGGCGCGTGGCGGAGCCCGACGAGACGGTCGACTCGATGGCCGCCGAGGCCGCGGTGAAGGCGCTCGCCAACAGCGGCCTGTCCCCCGACGACATCGATCTCGTCCTCGTCGCCACCTGCACGGCCGTGGACCGCAGCCCCAACACGGCCGCGCGCGTCGCCGCCCGGCTGGGCCTCGGCTCCCCGGCGGTGATGGACATCAACGTCGTCTGCGCCGGCTTCACCCACGCCCTGGCGACCGCGGACCATGCGATCCGGGCCGGGGCGGCGCGGAACGCCCTGGTCGTCGGCGTGGAGAAGTTCACCGACGTGGTCGACTGGACGGACCGCTCCACCTGCGTCCTGGTCGGCGACGGGGCGGGCGCCGCCGTCGTCACCGCCTCCCCGGAGCCCGGCATCGGACCGGTCGTCTGGGGCTCCGTGCCGGAGATGGGCCACGCCGTCCGCATCGAGGGCACCCCCTCGCGCTTCGCCCAGGAGGGCCAGTCCGTCTACCGCTGGGCCACGACCCAGCTGCCGCCGATCGCCCGCAGCGTCTGCGAGCGGGCCGGGGTCACGCCGGAGGAACTGGCGGCGGTCGTCCTCCACCAGGCGAACCTGCGCATCATCGAGCCGGTGGCGCGGCGGATCGGCGCCGTCAACGCGGTGATCGCGACGGATGTGACCGAATCCGGCAACACGTCCGCGGCCAGCATCCCGCTGGCCCTGTCCAAGCTCGTCGAGCGGGGGACGGTGGCGCCCGGGGCGCCGGTGCTGCTGTTCGGCTTCGGAGGGAACCTGTCGTACGGCGGGCAGGTCATCCGCTGCCCGTGAGGGGCGTCCGATTCGTTCAAGACCGTTCGTACGGCCGCTGCCTACGGTGGCGGCATGACACCACGTTTCGACTGCATCGGACTCGTCGTCGCGGACATGCCCGCGTCGCTCGCCTTCTACCGCCGCCTGGGCCTGGACATTCCGGCCTCCGCCGATGAACTGCCGCATGTGGAACATGCGCTGGAGGGCGGGCTGCGGCTGTTGTGGGACACGGACGAGGTCCACGCCTCGTTCGACCCGGGGGCGGATCTGCCGAAGGGGCCG
Source organism: Streptomyces luteireticuli (assembly GCF_041519305.1). Taxonomy (NCBI): domain Bacteria; kingdom Bacillati; phylum Actinomycetota; class Actinomycetes; order Kitasatosporales; family Streptomycetaceae; genus Streptomyces; species Streptomyces luteireticuli. The sequence continues at coordinate 5,541,667 of NZ_CP167927.1, read as the reverse complement.
GGGCGGGTGGGACGGGCGACGCTGGGCTTCGCGTGTGCGGATGCGGGGGAAGTGGACCGGGTGTACGGGGAGTTGGTCGAAGCCGGTTATGCCGGGCATTTGAGGCCGTGGGATGCGGTGTGGGGGCAGCGCTATGCGACGGTCCTCGATCCGGACGGGAATGCGGTGGATCTGTTCGCGCCGCTGGGCCGCTGACGCGGTAGTTCTCCCCGCCCCGCCCTTTCACCGTTTCCGCAGCAGCACGCTGCGCGCGCTGTCCTCAATCGCCGGACGGGCTAATTTAGCCCGTCCGGCGATTGAGGACACCCGCGCGAAGCGCGGCGAGAAACGGTGAAAGGGCGGGACCGGGGTAAACTCACCCCACCAGCACACCCAGCGTCACCCCCGCCAACCCCCTCACCTCCCGCGCCAAATGCGCCTGATCCGCATACCCGCACACCACCGCGACCTCCGCGAACGCGACCCCGCCCCGCGCCAGTTCCACCGCCCGCCCCATCCGCAGCACCCGCGCCAGCGTCTTCGGCCCGTAGCCGAAGGAGCGCAACGCCCGCCGGTGCAGCTGCCGTTCGCTCATGCCCAGCCGGGCGGCCAGCGCGGACACCGGCTCCCCGCGCCGGGCGGAGGCCAGGATCGCGGCGCCGACGCGGTCCGCGTCCGTGCGTCGTCCGATCACCGACTCCAGTGCCGCCCCCTCCGCCACCCGCTGGGTGACGATCCGTACGCGCCGCCCCGGCCACAGGTCCTCCAGCGGCACCCGCAGGTCGCGCAGTTCGTGGGCGGGGACGCCGAGCAGCGCGGGGCCGGTGCCGGGGGCGAAGCGCAGACCGGTGAACTCCCCGGCGGGCGCGAGGTGCGCCCGGGTGTCGGGGCCGGCGACGACGAGCCGTCCGTCCGCCCAGATGAGGTCGGTGCAGCCGTCCGGCAGGACGCGCACGGGGTCACCCGCGCGCGTCCACACCACCGCCCCGGCGACCGCCGCCGATGGCCGCTCCCGATACGTCACTACGGCGACTCCCGCAGGAAGAGCGCCCCGCAGGAGTGGCAGATGGGCACCTTGCCCGTGCCCCAGAGATCCACGGAGCGCACCGCCGAGGCGGGGTCGAGGTCACGGCCGCACATGGCGGTGGAGTCGGCGCCGCGGACCACGTGCCAGGTCTTGACCGAGGGGTCGTCGTCCCCGGGGGAGCTGCCGTCCGCGTACTCCGCGCGCAACTCGTGCTCCATGTCACCGCACCTCCTCGTGGTTCTCCTCGGACCCACGATCCTCCGGTGGACGTGCCGACGCCACCGCTCAGAAGACGGACCAGCCGGTCAGCGTCGTGAAGTGGTCCAGCGCCGCGACGCCGGCCACGGAGTTCCCCCGCGCGTCCAGCCCGGGGCTCCACACGCACAGCGTGCAGCGGCCCGGTATCACGGCGACGATGCCGCCGCCGACGCCGCTCTTGCCCGGCAGGCCGACTCGGTAGGCGAAGTCGCCGGCGGCGTCGTACGTGCCGCAGGTCAGCATGACCGCGTTGACCTGCTTCGCCTCGCGGCGCGGCAGCAGCCGGGTGCCGTCGGCGCGCAGCCCGTGGCGGGCCAGGAAGCCGCCGGCCACGGCGAGGTCGCGGCAGCTCATCTCGACGGAGCACTGCCAGAAGTAGTGCTCCAGCACCGTGGTGACGGGGTTGTCGAGGTTGCCGTAGCTCGCCATGAAGTGGGCGAGCGCCGCGTTCCGGTCGCCGTGCTCGGACTCGGACTTCGCGACGACCGGGTCGAAGGCGACGTCCGGGTTGCCGCTCTCGGCGCGCAGGAAGTCCAGCATCGTCGTGCTGGCGTCGCCGGTCAGCGTCTGGAGCCGGTCGGTGACGACGAGCGCGCCCGCGTTGATGAACGGATTGCGCGGAATGCCGTTCTCGTATTCGAGCTGGACCAGGGAGTTGAAGGCATTTCCGGACGGTTCGGTGCCGACCCGCTCCCAGATCTTGTTGCCGCCCTCGGCGAGCACGAGCGCCAGGGCGAACGCCTTGGAGATCGACTGGACGGAGAACGGCCGCTGCCAGTCCCCCACGCCGTACACCCCGCCGTCGACATCGGCGACCGCCATGCCGAACTGTGCGGCGTCGACATCCGCGAGGGCCGGGATGTACTGGGCCGCCTGCCCCCGGCCGACCAGCGGGCGGGCGAACGCGGCGACCTCTTCGAGGACGGCCTGATAGTCCACGGGCGGTGCGCTTTCTGTTCTGTACGAACGTGTTTCTGTAAGGACACGTCCGTACGGGCGTGCGGGCTCCGGCCTGCGGCCGAATCGGCTCGCACGATATCCGAACACCCGGACCACCTGCGAACTTTTCGGTACAACGGGGCCATTCAGGCGTACGTGACAGGGCGTGCGCCACCGGACCGCCAAGGAGCAAGGCCGTGGCCGCACCCATGTCCGCGGACGCCTTCCTCGCCGCCCTGCGGGCGGAGGACTCCACCGTCGTCGAAGTACCCGGCTGGCGCACCCACAGCCGCGCCGGGCACGGGCCCTGGGGCCCGGTGCACGGCGTGGTGATCCACCACACCGCCACCTCCGGCACCGACACCACCGTCAAGCTCTGCTGGAACGGCACCCCCGTGCTGCCGGGCCCGCTGTGCCACGCGGTCGTCGCCAAGGACGCCCGCGTCCACCTCGTCGGCAGCGGGCGCGCCAACCACGCCGGGGGCGGCGACGGGGACGTGCTGCGCGCGGTGATCGCGGAGAAGCGGCTGCCGCCGGTGCGGAAGTCCGACACGGACGGCAACGCGCACTTCTACGGCTTCGAGTGCGTCAACCTCGGGGACGGCCACGACCCGTGGCCCGAGGCCCAGCTGGCGGCCGTGGAGCGGGCGGCGGCCGCGGTCTGCCGGCACCACGGCTGGAGCGAGCGATCGGTCATCGGGCACCACGAGTGGCGGCCGGGGAAGGTGGATCCCCGCGGCTTCGCCATGGACGAGCTGCGGGAACGGATCCGCGCCCGTCTGAAGTGACACCTGAGGCGACAATGGTGGGGTGACCAGCCCGCCCCCGCCCGACCTCGCCGCCCTGCGGCCCCGCCTGCCCTCGCCCGTCGAGGAAGTGGCCGACGAGCGGTTCACCCGGCGGGGCGTACGGCTGCTGCTCAAACGGGACGACCTCATACATCCCCGGCTGCCCGGCAACAAATGGCGCAAGCTGGAGCCCAACCTGCTCACCGCCGCCGCCGAGGGCCGGCGGACCCTGCTCACCTTCGGCGGCGCCTACTCCAACCACCTGCGGGCCACGGCCGCCGCGGGCCGGCTCCTCGGCTTCGCCACGGTCGGAATCGTCCGCGGCGACGAACTGGCCGGCCGGCCGCTCAACTGGTCGCTGGCCCGCTGCGCGGCCGACGGCATGAAGCTGCGCTTCGTGGACCGTGCGACGTACCGGCGCAAGACGGAGCCCTCGGTGCTCTCCGCCCTCGGCGCCGACGGCTGCTTCGTCGTCCCCGAGGGCGGCAGCAACGCGGCGGCCGCCCGCGGCTGCGCGGCGCTCGGCGCGGAACTGCGCGGCGTGGCGGACGTCGTGGGCGTCGCCTGCGGCACCGGCGGGACGCTCGCGGGCCTGGCCGCCGGGCTGGCCGGGGCCGGCCGGGCGATCGGCTTCCCCGTGCTGAAGGGCGGCTTCCTGACCGCCGAGGTGTCCCGCCTCCAGACGGAGGCCTTCGGCGGCCGGCGGGGCGACTGGCTGCTCGACGACCGCTTCCACGGCGGCGGCTACGCGCGCGTCTCCCCCGCGCTGACCGCCTTCGCCGACGACTTCACCGCCCGGCACGGGGTGCCGCTGGAGCGGCTGTACGTGGCGAAGGCGCTGCTCGGTCTGACGACGCTGGCGGAGGAGGGGGCGTTCGCGCCCGGGACGACGGTGGCGGCGGTGGTCACGGGCGGGGTGGAGTAGCCCGGGCGCGAGCCCGCATCAGCCCTCCGCCCCCTCCTCCCGGTACGCCGCCGCCTCCTCCAGGTCCAGCCGCCGCAGCAGCACCCGCAGCATCTCGTCGTCGATCCGCCGCGCGTCCCGCAGCGCCACGAAGACGGCCCGCTCCGCGCCGATGACCTCCCGCGCCAGCCGCCGATAGGTGTCGTCCGCCGACTCCCCGGTCGTGCCGTGGACCGCGCCCAGCCGCTCCCACACCGCATTGCGGCGCCGTTCGAGCACGGCGCGCAGCCGGTCCGCCAACGGCTGCGGCAGCGCGTTGCGCTCGTCCGCGAGGAGTTCGTCGAGGCGGCGCTCGGCCGCGGCGGACGCCTCGCTCTGGGCCTGGGCCTCGGCGAGGGTCACGGAGCGCGGGTCGCGCGCGGGCAGCCGCAGCGCCCGGATGAGCGGCGGCAGGCTGAGCCCCTGGACGACGAGCGTGCCGATGACGGTGGTGAAGGTGAGGAACAGCACCAGGTTCCGCGCGGGGAAGTCCCCGGGGAGGGAGAAGGCGATGGCCAGCGAGACGACGCCACGCATCCCGGCCCAGGAGACCACGAAGGCCCCCCGCCCGGTCACGTCCGGCTCGCGCTCGCGGATCCGCGCGGACAGCGCCCGCGGCAGGAACGTGGCGGGATAGACCCAGACGAAGCGGGCGGCCACCACCGCGAGGAAGACCACGACCGCGTACCACGCCGCGTCCCCCGTGCCGTAGGCGCCCAGTCCGCCGAGGACGACGCGCAGTTGGAGCCCGATGAGGGCGAACACGGCGGATTCCAGGAGGAAGGAGACCATCTTCCACACCGCCGCCTCCTGGAGCCGGGTCGCGAAGTCGACCTGCCAGGACCGGTGTCCGAGGTAGAGCCCGACGACCACCACCGCGAGCACCCCGGAGGCGCCGGCCGCTTCCGCGGTCGCGTAGGCGACGAAGGGGATGAGCAGCGAGAGGGTGTTCTGCAGCAACGGCTCGCGCAGATGCGTGCGCAGCCAGTGCAGCGGCACCATGAGGACGAGTCCGACGCCGACCCCGCCGAGCGCCGCGACCGCGAACTCCCGTACGCCGCCCGCCCAGGTGGCGCCCTCGCCGACGGCCGCGGCGAGGGCCACCTTGTACGCCGTGATGGCGGTGGCGTCGTTCACCAGCGACTCGCCCTGGAGGATGGTGGTGAGCCGGGACGGCAGCCCCAGCCGGCGTGCGACGGCGGTGGCGGCGACCGCGTCCGGCGGCGCCACGACCGCGCCGAGGACGAGCGCCGCGGTCAGCGGCAGTCCGGGCACCGCAAGGAAGGCGACGGCGCCGACGGCGAGCGTGGCGAAGAGCACGTAGCCGATCGAGAGCAGCGCCACCGGCCGCGCGTTGGCGCGCAGTCCGAGGTACGAGCTGTCGAGCGCGGCGGTGTGCAGCAGCGGCGGCAGCACCAGGGGCAGGACGACGTGCGGGTCCAGGGTGTAGTCGGGCACCCCGGGCAGATAGGAGACGGCGAGCCCCACGGCGACCAGGGCCAGTGGCGCGGACACCGGGGTGCGGCGGGCGGCCCCCGCGACGGCGGCGCTCCCCGCGACCAGGGCCAGCAAGGGCATGACGTCCATCGTTCCGGCCCCTCCCCTTCGTTCGTCTCGTTCGTCAGTCCGGCGTTCTAACCTGGCCATCATGATCGAGTGCCCGCACCGTGCCGAGCTGCCGCGCCCCGAACCCGAGCCGCTGAGCGAGACCTGTCCCGAGTGCGCGGCGCTCGGCAGCCACCCCGTCCAGCTGCGGATGTGCCTGGTCTGCGGGCACGTCGGCTGCTGCGACTCCTCGCCGTACCGGCACTCCACCGCCCACTTCGAGGCGACCGGGCACGCGGTGATGCGCAGCGTCGAGCCCGGGGAGAGCTGGCGCTGGTGCTATGTGGACCGGCGCCTGGTGTCGTAGCCGCCCGCTAGCATGCATCCATGATCCGAGCCGCGACGCCCGCCGACGTCCCCGCCCTCCGCGCGATGATCCGCGAACTCGCCGCGTACGAACGGGCGGTGGAGGAGGCGCGCGCCACCGAGGAACAGCTGCGCGAGGCGCTCTTCGGGGCGCATCCGGCCGTCTTCGCGCTGATAGCGGAGAGTGACGAGAACGCGGGCGAACCGGCCGGCTTCGCGCTCTGGTTCCGCAACTTCTCCACCTGGACGGGCACGCACGGTATTTACCTGGAGGACCTCTATGTGCGCCCGGGGGCGCGCGGCGGGGGCCACGGCCGGGCCCTCCTCGCGGAGCTGGCGCGCATCTGCGTGGAGCGCGGCTATCAGCGTTTCGAATGGTCAGTGCTGGACTGGAACGAACCCTCGATCCGCTTCTACAAGTCGCTCGGCGCCGAGGCCATGGACGGGTGGACGGGGCAGCGGTTGTCCGGTGAGTCGCTCCACGCTCTTGCGGCACTCGCGCAGAGTGACGAAAATCCCAACAGGGCGTCTTCTCTTTCGAATTGAGACCGCAGACCCCTAGCCACTTTCCGTACTCATGGGCTTACCATGAGTGACAGTCGTGGGCCTGCGGCGCGGACTCCCGGATCGCGATAGCGTCGCTGCCGGAACAACTGCCGCGGCGGCCCGCGCACCTCCTCCCGGAGGGGCGCGCGGCCGACGCCCGTAACAGCTCAAAGAGCTTGTGCCACCTTGGAGGTGAGGGTGTCCCCCATCGCAGGCGAGCCTGGGGCGACCCAGGACTTCGTGGAAGTCCGGCTGCCCGCTGCGGGTGCCTACCTGTCGGTGCTGCGGACGGCGACAGCCGGCCTCGCGGCCCGCCTGGACTTCACCCTCGACGAGATCGAGGACCTGCGCATCGCCGTGGACGAGGCATGCGCGATCCTGCTCCAACAAGCCGTTCCCGGCTCCGTGCTGAGCTGCGTCTTCCGCCTGGTCGGCGACGCGCTGCGGGTGACCGTCTCGGCACCCACCACGGACGGCCGCGCGCCCGAGCGCGACACCTTCGCCTGGACGGTGCTCTCCGCCCTGGCCGGCGAGGTCGAGTCCACCGTCGCGGACGACCGCACGGTCAGCATCAGCCTGCACAAGAAGCGCGGCGCCGGCCCCGGGCAGCCGTGACGGAAGAGGGGGCTCCGTGAGTACTGCATCGTCGCGGGAAGTGCGTACCCCGGCCATCCCGCAGCAGCCCGCCCGACACCAGCCGGGGAGCACTGCGGCTCCGGAGCCGGACCAGGCGAGTGACCGACCGGAGCGGGCGGACCACATGGATCAGCAGCATCAGCAGCGGCAGGAGCGGCCGCACGACCGCAGCGGGGCGCGGGCCCTGTTCGTCCGGCTGCGCTCGCTCCCGGACGGCTCGCCGGAGCGCGCGGAGCTGCGCAACCACCTGGTGCGGATGCATCTGCCCCTGGTGGAGCACCTGGCCCGGCGGTTCCGCAACCGCGGGGAGCCGCTGGACGACCTGACCCAGGTCGCCACGATCGGCCTGATCAAGTCCGTGGACCGGTTCGACCCGGACCGGGGCGTGGAGTTCTCCACCTATGCCACGCCCACCGTGGTCGGCGAGATCAAGCGGCACTTCCGGGACAAGGGCTGGGCCGTGCGCGTGCCGCGCCGCCTCCAGGAGCTGCGCCTCGCGCTCACCACGGCCACCGCCGAGCTCTCCCAGCGGCACGGCCGCGCGCCCACGGTCCACGAGCTGGCGGAGCATCTGAGCATCTCCGAGGAGGAGGTGCTGGAGGGGCTGGAGTCGGCCAACGCCTACAGCACGCTCTCCCTGGACGTCCCCGACACGGACGACGAGTCGCCGGCCGTCGCCGACACCCTCGGCGCGGAGGACGAGGCGCTGGAGGGCGTCGAGTACCGCGAGTCCCTCAAGCCGCTGCTGGAGGACCTGCCGCCGCGCGAGAAGAAGATCCTTCTCCTGCGGTTCTTCGGCAACATGACGCAGTCGCAGATCGCCCAGGAGGTCGGCATCTCCCAGATGCACGTCTCCCGGCTGCTGGCCCGTACCCTCGCCCAGCTGCGCGAGCGCCTGCTCGTCGAGGAGTAGCCGGGACGGCCCGGGAACGGATCGGGAAGCGGATCAGGAAGACGAGGCGTCCGGGCCGATGCCCAGCGCCTCGGTCGCCGTCGGGTTCACCAGCAGCACCAGGGTGGCCAGGGCCGCCAGGGCCAGCAGCACGCCCGCCGCGATCATCGCGCCGCCGGTGCTGAACAGCGTCCAGGCCACCGGGAAGGCCATGAGCTGGGTGATCAGCGCGGGCCCCCGGCTCCAGCGGCGGCGCAGCCACAGCCCGCGCGCCGCGGCCAGCGGCAGCAGGGCCAGGACCAGCACGGTGAGCCCGCCGAGCTCGGCCTGCTGGGGGCTGTCCGGCTTCCCCAGCAGCCCCATCACCAGCATGTACACCCCGCCGGCGGCCAGGGCCGCGCCCTCCAGTCCGGTGAGCGCGGCGGCGGCGGTCAGCCGGGCGGGCCGCGGGCCGGCCGGCCCGGGGGCCGCGGGAGCCTTGCCCCGCTCGCGGGTCTGCTCAGGGCTCTGCCCGCGCTCGCGGGGGGCGCTCTTCCGGGCGGACTTCGGCGCGGACTGCTTGCTGCTCATACCGGCAGGGTAGCCCCGCCGTGTCCCGGTGCGGCCCCCGCCGGGCGATCCCGCACACCGCTCCCGGCGGCGCGGCCGACCCGGAGGCCCGGACCTGAGGTGGGTCGTGTACCGACAGGTAGGTAGGCTGGCGCGCATGCGTGCGCTTCTCGTGGTCAACCCTTCGGCCACCACCACCAGTGCCCGTACGCGCGATGTCCTGGTGCATGCGCTCGCCAGCGACCTCAAGCTGGAGGTCGCCACCACCGAGTACCGGGGGCACGCCCGTGACCTGGCCCGGGCGGCCGCCGAGAGCGGGAACACCGAGCTGGTCGTGGCGCTCGGCGGCGACGGCACGGTCAACGAGGTGGTCAACGGGCTGCTGCACCACGGACCGGACCCGGAGGGCCTGCCCCGGCTGGCCGTGGTCCCCGGCGGCTCCACCAATGTCTTCGCCCGCGCGCTGGGCCTGCCCAACGAGCCCGTCGAGGCGACCGGCGCCCTGCTGGACGCGCTGCGGGACGGCACCGGGCGCACCATCGGCCTCGGTCACGCCGCCGGTACCGAGGGCACCGAGGACGAGGGGGTGCCCGGCCGCTGGTTCACCTTCTGCGCGGGCTTCGGCTTCGACGCCGGTGTGGTCGGGCGGGTGGAACAGCAGCGGGAGCGCGGCAAACGTTCGACGCATTCCCTGTACGTGCGACAGTTCATGCGTCAGTTCCTGGGCGAATCCAACCGCCGGCACGGGACGATCACGCTCGAACGGCCTGGCGAGGAGCCACTCGCGAATCTCGTCATGTCGATAATCTGCAACACCTCGCCATGGACGTACTTCGGCAACCGGCCGATCTACGCGCTGCCCCAGGCGTCCTTCGACACCGCCCTTGACGTGCTCGGACTCACCAAGCTCTCGACGCTCACGGCCGGCCACTACATCAGCCAGCTGCTGACCTCCTCCCCGGAGCGGGGACCCGAGGGCAGACACGCTGTGTCACTTCATGACCAGGACTCGTTCACCTTGCATTCGCAGGCACCCCTGCCGTTTCAGATGGACGGAGACCACCTGGGACTGCGTACGAGCGTGACGTTCACAGGCGTTCGCCGTGCACTGCGTGTGATTGTGTGAGTGCCAGGGCCTAAAGTCCTTCCAGTCGAACGTTTAGCCTGGGTTCCACCCCCTGGAAGTACGGCTGTGACCTAGCCGACACCGAGGAATCAAAAAAAACTTTCCAGAAGGGGTTGTATCCGCCGCCGAGGTTTGCGAGTCTCTTCATGGCGATCGGGACGGCCGCTCATCTCGGCTTCCCGGATTGCCCGAACCCCCTCTCTCCTTCCTGGACCGCACCAGTCTCTGGCTGGGCGTCGGCCCTTCCCTTGCGGGGGGATTCGTGAAAGCGTTCACATTCACAAGCCACGTAGCCGCAATAACGAGGAGATGGAGCAGCCATGGACTGGCGTCACAACGCCGTTTGCCGCGAGGAAGACCCCGAGCTGTTCTTCCCCATCGGCAACACCGGTCCTGCGCTGCTGCAGATCGAGGAAGCCAAGGCCGTCTGCCGCCGCTGCCCCGTCATGGAGCAGTGCCTGCAGTGGGCACTCGAGTCCGGCCAGGACTCCGGCGTCTGGGGTGGCCTCAGCGAGGACGAGCGCCGCGCGATGAAGCGCCGCGCCGCCCGCAACCGGGCTCGCAACGCCACGGCCTGATGCCGTAGCGCAGCGTCCCCCCGACGCCCCCTCGGCCCCCGAGCCGCAGCGCGCAGTGTCCCCGACGTTCCGGGGACGCCCCCGAGCACCGCACCATAAAGCTTTGAGCCCCGGACCCACAGGGTCCGGGGCTCAGTGCTGTGCCCGGTGAATCCGCGCCCGGGAAATCAGGGCTTTCCGGGGCGTACCGGGAGGTCGAGGACCACGCGGGTGCCCCGTTCCGAGGCGGGCACCATGTCGAACCTGCCGCCCAGCTCGCCCTCGACCAGGGTCCGGACGATCTGGAGGCCGAGGTTCCCGGCCCGGTGCGGATCGAAGTCCGCCGGCAGTCCCCGGCCGTCGTCCTGGACGGAGATCAGCAGCCGGGCATCGGCCCGGGTGCCCCCGCGCACGGCGGTGACCTCGACGGTGCCCTGCTCCCCCGGGCCGAAGCCGTGTTCCAGGGCGTTCTGCAGCAGTTCGGTCAGCACCATGGAGAGCGGGGTGGCCACCTCGGCGTCCAGGATCCCGAAGCGGCCGGTGCGGCGGGTGGTGACCCGGCCCGGGGAGATCTCCGCCACCATGGCGAGCACCCGGTCGGCGATCTCGTCGAACTCCACCCGCTCGTCGAGGTTCTGCGAGAGCGTCTCATGGACGATCGCGATGGACCCCACCCGGCGGACGGCCTCCTCCAACGCCTCGCGGCCCTCGGGCGAACCGATCCTGCGGGCCTGGAGGCGCAGCAGGGCGGCCACGGTCTGGAGGTTGTTCTTCACCCGGTGGTGGATCTCCCGGATGGTCGCGTCCTTGGTGATCAATTCGCGCTCGCGCCGCCGCAGTTCGGTGACGTCGCGCAGCAGCACCAGTGAACCGATGTGGCTGCCCTTGGGTTTGAGGGGGATCACCCGCAGCTGGATGACCCCGCCGTTGGCCTCCACCTCGAACTCGCGCGGCGCCCAGCCGCTGGCGAGCTTCGCCAGACCCTCGTCCACCGGGGCGCGCGAGGGCGCCAACTGAGCGGCGGTCTCGCCCAGATGATGCCCGACGAGGTCGGCGGCGAGGCCGAGCCGGTGGAACGCGGAGAGGGCGTTCGGACTGGCGTACTGGACGACGCCGTCCGCGTCGAGGCGGACCATGCCGTCGCCGGCGCGCGGCGAGGCGTCCATGTCGACTTGTTGCCCCGGGAAGGGGAAGGCGCCGCCGGCGATCATCTGCGCGAGGTCGGAGGCGCTCTGGAGGTAGGTGAGCTCCAGCCGGCTCGGGGTGCGCACGGTGAGCAGATTGGTGTTGCGGGCGATCACGCCCAGGACCCGGCCGTCGCGGCGGACCGGGATGGACTCGACGCGGACGGGCACCTCCTCGCGCCACTCCGGGTCGCCCTCGCGGACGATCCGGCCCTCGTCGAGCGCCGCGTCGAGCATGGGCCGCCGGCCGCGCGGGACCATGTGGCCGACCATGTCGTTCTGGTACGAGGTGGGGCCGGTGTTGGGCCGCATCTGGGCGACGGAGACGTAGCGGGTGCCGTCCCGGGTGGGGATCCACAGCACGAGATCGGCGAAGGACAGGTCGGAGAGCAGCTGCCACTCCGAGACCAGCAGATGGAGCCACTCGAGGTCGGAGTCGTCGAGCGCGGTGTGCTGGCGTACGAGATCGTTCATGGAGGGCACGCTGTGAGCCTAGTTCCTCGCGGAGGGAGGCGGCGACGGCCCCGGCCCGGCCGCTTGGAGCGGTCCCGCTCCGGCCGGGGCGGGAGCGGGATCGCTCCGTGAGCCGGGCCCGGGGTGCCGCCGGGGCGGGCCCGGCGGGCCGTGGCGCGGCGACCGGACGGCCCCGCACCGGTACCGATGCCGATGCCGCCGGCCGGGGCACGGCCACGAGCCCCCGGCCCCGGCGGCCCGTCCGGCGATCCCGTGACCGGACCTCGCGGTACGACGGTCCGGGACCGGAAGGCCGGGCGAACGGCCGTCGCGCCGGAACGCGGTGGGGCGGGGCGGCCCGTGCCGTACGCGTGGGGCGCCGGCCCGTCGTCGGCGTCCCCGCGCGCCCCGGCACCGGCCGGAGCGGGACGCTCCGGACGGCCGGGGCCGGGGCGCACGGTGCGGCGGGACGGCGCGGCGCCGGAGCCCGTCCGGCTCCGCCGGACGGACGCTACGCCGCCGCCAGCGCCACGCCGCCGCGCAGCCGGAAGCCGTCGTAGTCGGCCGCGGCGACCTCGCGCAGCTTCTGGCGGTACGCGCCGAGCCCGCCGAAGTAGAAGAGGACGCGCTTCTCCTTGCCGGGGATGTTCGCCCCGAAGATCCAGGAGTCGATCTTCGCGAAGAGGGTCTGCTCGGCGATCTCGCGACAGGTCTCCGTCCAGCCGTCCTCGGCCTCCCGGGTGGCCTCGATGGAGGAGTGACCGCCGTTCTCCACCGTCCTGACGAGCTCGGCGATCCACTCGACATGGGTCTCGATGCCGGGCGGCAGGTTGGTGAAGGCGCTGTTGGGGCCGAGGACCATGAAGAGGTTGGGGAAGCCGGAGGTGGCGACGCCCAGATAGGTGCTCGGGCCGTCCTCCCAGTGATCCTGGATGCTCTCGCCGCCGCGGCCGCGGATGTCGATCTGGTTGTAGCTGCCCTCGACCGCCTCGAAGCCGGTCGCGAAGACCAGGATGTCGAGCTCGTGCTCCACGCCGTCCGCGGTGATCACGCCCCGGGGGGTGATCTCGACGATCGGGTTCTCCTGGATGCTCACCAGGGAGACGTTGGGGCGGTTGTACGCCTCGTAGTAACCCGCGTTGCAGATGGGGCGCTTGGCGTAGTACTCGGTGGGGGTGAGCTTCCGGGCGGTCTCCGGGTCCTCGACGATTTCGTGGATCTTGGAGCGGATGAACTCGGCGGCGGCCTTGTTGGCGGCCGGGTCCACGGCGATGTCGCAGAAGGTGCCGAACATGAAGCGGAAGCCGTTCCCCTCCTCCCACGCCTCCTGGAAGATCCGCCGGCGCTCCTCCGGGGAGACGCTCATCGTGGGGATCGTGCTCTCCTCGAACCCGCAGGCGACCATCGAGTTGCGCACCTGGTCCCAGATGCGGTCGTAGTCGGCCTTGACCGCGGCCACCTGCTCGGGGGTGACGGGGGCGTTGCCCGACGGGACGACGTACTGCGGCGAGCGCTGGAAGACGGTCAGGTGCGCGGCGGTCCTGGACGCCTCGCAGATGAACTGGGTGCCGGTCGACCCGGTGCCGATGACGCCGACGCGTTTGCCGTGCACCGTGACGCCCTCGGGCCAGGCGCCGGTGTGGATCAGGCGGCCCGCGAAGCTGTCCCGGCCCTTGATGTCGGGGAGGTTGGTCTTCGACAGCGGCCCGAGCGCGGTGACGACGTAGCGCGCGGTGTGGGACGCGCCGCCCGAGGTCGTCACCGTCCATATGGCGCGGGTCTCGTCGAACACGGCCGATTCGACGGCGGTGTTCAGCTGGATGTCCCGGGCCAGGTCATGGCGTTCCACCACCTTCTCCAGATACGCCAGGACGTCGGCCTGCGGGGTGTAGCGGCTCGTCCAGTTCCACTCCTGGAGCAGCTCCTTGTCGAAGGAGTAGCGGTAGACGAAGCCCTCCACGTCCGACATGGCGCCCGGGTAGCGGTTCCAGTGCCAGGTGCCGCCGACCCCGCTGCCCTTCTCGAAGGCCCTTACGGTCAGCCCCAGTTCGTTGCGGAGCTTGTGGACCATGTAGATGCCGGCGAACCCCGCGCCGACCACGATGGCGTCGAAGTCGGTCTCGATGGTGTCGTTCACGGTGCAACTCCATTGCGTCGGTAATCGATGGGACGTCAGGAGGACACAGGTCCTGTGGCCGTCCGGGGTGACGGCCGTCTTGCCGTGCATGGGAGCACCCGGCCGGGGAACGGATGTGTCTGCGCAATTCACGGGCGCGCACCGACCGGCGTGCCGAACACCGGCGGGCCCGTCTGCCGGACGATGCTATGGCCCGGCCCTAAGAAATGAGAAGGACGCTCATTCCCGTCGCTTCGCAAGATATCATCGATGAGCGTGGACATGACAAATGAAAAGACCTTTTTTAAATCCCCTCCATCGCTCCTGAATATCCAAACCCGGCCCGCTCCACAGGAATTCGCGGATAATCCGGGCAGGGTTGGACCGCATGACGGCGGCACCGGCCGCAGGAAAGGGGGGGCAACACCGGCGCGGCAGGACGCCGCGCTCACCGGGCGGCCCACGGCCGCACCCGGTCAGAGGCCGGGAGCGCCGGCCCGAAGAAGACTGACCCGAAGAAGACGGGCCCGAAGAAGACAGAGGCGAGGACAGTCCTCGGCCACAGATATATCCAGATCGCCGTTCGACGAAATCATGGATCCCCCGATCCCCGTATCGCGAGCCCCGTTACGGCCCGGCGCCGTGGAAGGCGCTGACAAACCGTTTGACTCAGTGTTCAACCATGCTGACGACCGCCCCGGGCAGTGTCAAGAGAACATGTTCCGGCGTTCTCCCGGCCCGAAAGACTTCCGATCAATCGTCCTCCCCGGGATCCTTGAGCGCCATGTGCGCCAGGCTTTCCCAGTCGTCGCACCGCTTGAGCACGACCGCGCGGACCAGCGGAACGCAGTGCGGGGGAATCGCCTCGGCGATCCTCTCCCACTGGGGCTGGGCCATTTCCGTGGCCAGCAGCATCCGCAGCAGCCACCGGCCGGACTCCGTGGCCCGCAGGGAAGGGTCCCGGGCCAGCTTGCGCACCGCGGTCACCGGGTCGAACGCGGCCACGCGCGCCTCGTCCTTCGCTTCGAGCGCCTCCACCCTGGACCGGGGTGCCTCCGGCTGCGCCCGCGCCTCCTCCGCGGCTGCCGTGCCGGGGGTCCACTGGGGCGGCGGCGCCGTGCCGAACGCCGGGGTGACGACGACCGAGCCCGTCCGCTCCCCCAACAGCCGCTCGGGGACCGGGTCCTGGCCCCGGGCGACGCGCTCGCGCACGTCCCGGACGGTGCCCACCGACAGTCCCGTGCGCCGGGACAGCTCGCGCAGCGAGATCCGGGAGTCGGCCGCGAGCAGCGCCGCGGCGCTGCGCCGCCCCTCGACGGTGCTGATGGGCCGCACCCGTCCGTCCTGCCCCAGCCGGCTGCCGACGATCTCCGGCAGGTCCTTGGCCGAACGCCGGCGCAGCTTGCCCACGGTCTTCGAACTCAGGCCCGTGCGCTGCGCGATGACCCGGTCCGACCAGTGCGGGTGGCTGCCGATGATGCGCTGGGCGGCGGCCCTGCGCTCGTCCAGCGTGAGCGGCAGCCCGTGCCGCACATTGAGCTGGACGGAGAGGACGAAGGCGTCGGCCTCGGTGCCGTCGAAGAACTGGACGGGCACCTCCGTGCGCCCCCTCATCACGGCGGCGCGCAGCCGGTGCATGCCGTCGATCACCCGCATGGTGGGCCGGTGCACCAGGAGCGGATCGGGGGCGGCGTCCGTCTCGGCCAGGAGACGGACGTGCGCGGGGTCCTCGCGCTGCTCCCGGGGGGAGAGCGAGGGCATGAGGTCGCCGATGGGAACGGTCTTCCGCGGAAGGTCATGAAGGAGCTCGGGCGTCTCCAACAGGGCGTCCGCATGGATCCGTTCAGCGTCGACTGCGGTGTGGAGTGTCAACGGCCGCAACTTCCTACGTGAGTCCTCGATGATTGCCCAGACGTGGCAGAGGGTAAATCGATTCCCTGTTCCCTGTGCGGAACTTGCCGCAGATGGCGATCGGACAACACAAATGATCAATCTCCATCCGTTTCGGCGGGCGCCGGAAAGCGGAGACAGGAAACGGAATACCGACGTCAGGCGCTGGGCCGCCGAATCCCCGGCGACGTCACAGGCCGGACCGGCCGGCCCGCACGGCCCACGCTAGGCAAGGACGGGGGTGGCCACCATCCCCGGGACCGCTCTGGCTCGAACCGGACCCCGCCACGCGCTCCGTGCAACGGCCCCGCGCGGTCCGGCGACAGCGCCCGCGGAGCCCGGCGGCCGGGAGGACAGAGGCGGGGCGGTACGCCCGGAACCCATGACCACCGGTGTCGGATCCGGTCCCGGCGGCGCTCCCGCTCCTCCCGTGCACCGAACTCTACGCCGGAGCGCCCCACTTGAGGAGCCGCGCACCGGCGCACCGCGGCCGGCCGCCGGGTGGCCAGTTTCAACCTTGTTTTAAATAAGCCGCGTTCGATAGCTTCCTGCCGTGCACGCATTCGATGTCCTCGGTGCACCCGTCCGGCGCCGGATCCTGGAGCTGCTCGCCGACCGCGAGCGGACGGCCGGCGAGGTGAGCGGGGTCATCCAGCAGGAGTTCGGCATCTCCCAGCCCGCGGTCTCCCACCACCTGCGCGTCCTTCGCGAGGCAGGCTTCACGACGGTGAGCGCGGAAGGGACCCGCCGCCTCTACGCGGTCGGCTCACCACCCCTGGAAGAGATCGACGGCTGGCTGGAGCACTTCCGCCGGTTCTGGAACCAACGCCTGGACGCGCTGGGCACCGAACTCGCGCGCGGCAGACGCGGGGCGCGCAACCGGGGCGGCCCGGAGCCGGCGGAGGGGAGCCCGTCGCACACGAAGGACAGGGAAGAGACTTGAGCTACGTTCTCGGCCAGATCAACGCTGCCCACCGGGAGATCAACTCCTACCCGGTCAGCTCGGGCGAGGGGCGCTCGCTGCTGATCCGCCGCTCCTACGACGCCGCCATCGAGGACGTCTGGGACGCCTGCACCCACCCGTCCCGCATCAGCCGCTGGCTGGCCCCGGTCCGCGGGGACTTCCGGGTCGGCGGCGCGTTCGAGGTCGAAGGCAACGCCAGCGGACGGGTGCTGCGCTGCGAGCGGCCCCGGCTCCTCAAGGTCACCTGGGACTACGGCCCGGTCACGGCCACCGAGGTCGAGGTCCGCCTCTCCGGGGACTCCCGCGGCGGCACGGTCTTCGAGCTGCGCCACGCCTCCTCGGCCGAGCTCGTGGCCGAACTGGTGCGCACCGAGGGCCTGGCCGGGGCGGTCAGGAACGGGGCCGGCTGGGACCTCGTCCTGCTCGGCCTGGACCTCTTCCTCCACGACGACCTGGACCGCGCGGCGTGGCGGGACACCCCGCAGGTCCGTGAGTTCACCCTCCACAGCTACCGCGCCTGGGGCGACGCCAGCCGTGCCGCCTGGGGTGTCAGCGCGGACGACATGGCCACGGTCGTCGAGTCCGCGGTCCGCCACGTCGGGCGCTCCCCCGAAGGGGGTGGGCGCTGACGGTCCGCACCACCCCCTAGACGCCCGGCACTCCGGTGCCACCCACACCGGCGGTGCGGTCGCGCCCCCTTGCGTCCGGTACGTCCGGAGCGGCGCGCCCACCGTCCTGCCGGAGGGCCGGGCCGGGCGCCGGCGATCGCCTTCCCCCGGGGCGTGCCGGCGCCCCTCCGGCGTCGGGTGCCGTCGTACCACCGGATGTTCAGTACCACCGGGTGTTCAACCGCGGACTTTCCCCGGTCGCACACCCCGCCCGGTTTCAGCCCGGTTCCACCGCGGCACCACGGCCCGTGGCACGACGGCATGGCCGGCCGGCCCGGTCCTCGTGACCGGTGCCGTCGGAATTCCGCCCGTCCCGCCCCGCTTCCGGGAGCGCCGGAACGCCCTTTTGGCAAGCCCGCTCCGCACTGTCACACGGAAGACGGGCGTCATCAATGTCCGCCATCAACGTCCGCCATCAACAAGCGGCCGGAACAGACGTGTTGGGCATTGCTGTACAGGTGTCACGGGGCCACCTCCTGCACTAGCGTGGAATTCATGAGTGAGACTGTGATTCGCGTAGGCGACGAAGTTGCGACCCTGATCAACGTCTTCGATGTGGAGCCGTCGAAGCAGCAGGAGCTCATTGCTGTCCTCAACGAGGGAACCGAAAAGGTGATGCGGCACCGCCCGGGCTTCATCTCGGTGAACCTGCTCGCGAGCGCCGACGGTACGCGAGTCGTGAATTACGCCCAGTGGCGCAGCCCGGACGACATCAAGGCGACCCTGGGCGACCCCGAGGCGGGTGCGTTCGCGAAGCGGGCCGCCGAGCTGGCGAAGGCCGCCCCGCTCGTCTACAAGGTCGTCGCCGTCCACCACGCCTGACCTCCGGCGCCACCCCGGGTATGCCCCGCTGATCCAGACATCAGCGGGGCTCGTCCATTCCGAGGCTCCCCCGCCCACACACCCTGCGGAGACATACCCATGACCACCGCCGACACCGCCGGTTTCGTGATCGCCGGCGCGGGCATCGGGGGGCTGACCGCCGCCCTGGCCCTGCACGCGCGCGGCATCGGGGCCACCGTGCTGGAGGCCGCCGAGGAGATCCTCCCCCTCGGGGTGGGCATCAACATCCAGCCGGCCGCCATCGCCGAACTGACCGCCCTGGGGTTCGCCGACGCGCTGGCCGCGACCGGGATCGCCACCCGCGAGCACCTCTACGTCGACCACCGGGGCACCACGCTGTGGACCGAGCCGCGGGGCCTGGCCGCCGGGTACGGCCATCCCCAGTACTCCCTCCACCGCGGCGAGTTGCAGATGATGCTGCTGGACGCGGTGCGCGAGCGGCTCGGCCCCGGCGCGGTCCGCACCGGGCTGCGGGTGCACGGCTTCGAGCGGACCGCGGACGGCGTCCGCGTCGAGGCCCGGGACCCCTCGGACTCCGCGGTCCTCCTGGAGGCCACCGCGCTGATCGGCGCCGACGGGGTGCGTTCCACCGTCCGCGACCGGCTGCACCCCGGGCGTTCGGGGCTGTCCACGGGCGGGACGCGGATGTGGCGCGGGCTGACCGAGCTCGACGGCTTCCTCGACGGACGCACCATGATCGTGGCCGCGGACGACCGCGCCACCCGGCTGATCGCCTACCCCGTCTCCACCCGGGCCGCCGCCCGGGGCAAGGCCCTGCTCAACTGGGTCTGCCTGGTGCCGGATCCGGCGGGGGGAGCGGCCGGCGACCCCCGTCTCAGCCGCCCGGGAGATCCGGAGGAGGTGCTCCCGCACCTGGCGCACTGGTCGTTCGACTGGCTCGACCTGCGCGCGATGGTCCTGGGCAGCCCGCAGATCCTGCACTACCCCATGGTCGACCGCGATCCGCTGGACCGCTGGGGCGACGGGCGGGTGACCCTGCTCGGCGACGCCGCCCATCTGATGTACCCGATCGGGGCCAATGGGGCCTCGCAGGCCGTCCTCGACGCGGCGGCCCTCGCCGACCACTGCGCGGAGCACGCGGACCCGGCCGTCGCGCTGGAGCGCTACGAGGCGGTGCGACGGCCCGCCACCACGGCGATCGTCCTGGCCAACCGGGAGATGGACCACGCCGAGAAGGCCCTGGCCGCCCGGCCGGACGGCGACAAGAGCGCCACGCTCGCCGAGGTCACGACCGCCTACCGGACCACGGTGGAACGCCGTCCCTCCGCCGGACGGTGACAACTCCTGGGCGCTGCCGGTCCCTTACGGAGCAGTGCACCTGAATTCGACCGGGGAAAGGGGACAGTTGTCCATCGACCTGTTTACCCGACACCCGGGACTGTGTCCATGAACACCCTCGCGACGCCCGCCGGACAAGATCCCAACCACCCCACAGATACGCCGTTCTGGCCGGTCACATGCCGTGTGATCAGAGGGACTGCTGTACAAACACGCTGTTCGTGACGGCCATTTGGCGCGTGGGCATAATGCTGAGCGTGGCAACAGCAACGGTATTGGCGGCGGAGTCCGCGCACCAGGGATATCCGTGAAAATACGTCGTCGCTCCGGCCCGGGCGCGCCGATCGCCGTCGCCCTCCGGGCCGTCGCCCGGACCGCAAAGGCCAAACAGTCATGAGCAGCCAAGAGCACTCCGAAGCAGCCCTGCCGAGCGAGCGGGGCGACACGCGCGAGGGCACCGTCGCGACGGGCCGGTCCGATCCGTTCGCCAATCCGGGCCTGCCCCCGCACGAGCCCCGCGTCCAGGACGTCGACGAGCGGGCGGCCAAGCGCTCCGAGCGCGTGGTGGCCTTCCTCTTCACGGTGTCGATGCTGGCCACGATCGCCTTCATCGTCGCCTATGTCACGATCCCGGTGGACCGGAGCGTCTACCTCTTCCCGATCGGCCGCGTCAGCGCCGCCAACATCACGCTGGGGACGTCCCTGGGCGTGGCGCTCTTCTGTCTGGGGGCGGCGGCGGTCCACTGGGCGCGGACCCTGATGTCCGACGTCGAGCTCGTCCAGGAGCGCCATCCCGTCGAGAGCGCACCGGAGATCAGGACCAAGGTCCTGGCCGACTTCCAGGAGGGTGCCGCCGAATCCGGCCTCGGCCGCCGCACGTTGATCCGCAAGACCATGCTCGGCGCGCTGACCCTGATCCCGCTGTCCGGGCTGGTGCTGCTGGGCGGCCTCAGCAAGGCGGCGCCCGGCACCAAGCTGCGCACCACGGCCTGGAGCAGGGGCAAGGTGCTGATCAACCAGAACACCCTGCAGCCACTGCGTCCCGAGGACATCGAGGTCGGTTCCCTCTCCTTCGCCATGCCCCAGGGCATGAAGGAGGAGGACGACGACTTCCAGAACCAGATCGCCAAGGCCGCCGTGATGATCGTCCGGCTCCGTCCGGAGGACATCAAGGACAAGAAGGAACTGGACTGGTCCGCCGACGGCATCGTCGCCTACTCCCGGATCTGCACGCATGTCGGCTGCCCCATCACCCTCTACGAGCAGCAGACCCACCACGTGATGTGCCCGTGCCACCAGTCCACCTTCGACCTCTCGGACGGCGCACGCGTGGTCTTCGGCCCCGCCGGTCACGCACTGCCCCAGTTGCGGATCGGTATCAACAAGGACGGTCACCTCGAAGCGCTCGGCGACTTCGCGGCACCCGTCGGTCCTTCCTTCTGGGAGCGCGGATGAGTACAACCACCACCACACAAGCGGGCGATCGGCGAGCGCCCGCCGGCGAGCGGGTCGCCGACTGGGCCGACGGCCGGCTGGGGATCTACAGCCTGGCCAAGGCCAACATGCGGAAGATCTTCCCGGACCACTGGTCCTTCATGCTCGGCGAAGTCTGCATGTACAGCTTCATCATCATCATTCTCACGGGTATCTACCTGACGCTGTTCTTCCACCCGAGCATGAACGAGGTCGTCTACCACGGCTCGTACGTCCCCCTCCAGGGCGTGCGGATGTCGGAGGCGTTCAAGTCGACCGTGGACATCAGCTTCGACGTGCGCGGCGGCCTGCTGATCCGGCAGATCCACCACTGGGCCGCGCTGATCTTCCTCGCGGGCATGTTCGTCCACATGATGCGGGTCTTCTTCACCGGCGCGTTCCGCAAGCCGCGCGAGGTCAACTGGATGTTCGGCTTCCTGCTGTTCGTCCTCGGCATGCTGGCCGGCTTCACCGGCTACTCGCTCCCCGACGACCTGCTCTCCGGCACCGGCGTCCGCATCGCCGACAGCATGATCCTGGCCGTTCCGCTGGTCGGCACCTATCTGTCGTTCTACGTGTTCGGCGGGGAGTTCCCCGGCACGGACTTCGTCAGCCGGTTCTTCCCGGTCCACATGCTGCTGCTGCCGGGCCTCATGCTCGCGCTGATGGTGGGCCACCTGATCCTGGTCTTCCACCACAAGCACACCCAGTTCGCGGGCCCGGGCCGGACCGACAAGAACGTGGTCGGGGCGCCCTTCATGCCGGTCTACATCGCCAAGGCGGGGGGATTCTTCTTCCTGGTCTTCGGCGCCATCGCGGCGATCTCCGCGATAGCCACGATCAACCCGGTCTGGGACGCGGGCCCCTACCGCCCGGACCACGTCTCCAACGGCTCCCAGCCCGACTGGTACATGGGCTACACCGAGGGCGCCGTCCGGGCCATGCCCGGCTGGGAGTGGAGCGTCCTGGGGCACACCATCAACTTCGGTGTCCTGGTCCCGGTGGTGCTGCTGGTCACGGTGCCCGCCGTGCTCGCCGTATACCCGTTCGTCGAGGCGTGGATCACCGGCGACCAGCGCGAGCACCACATCCTGGACCGGCCGCGCAACGCCCCGACCCGTACCGCCTTCGGCGTGGCCTGGGTCAGCTGGTACGGCGTGCTCCTGCTCGCCGGCGGCAACGACCTGCTGGGACTGCTGTTCCACCTCTCGGCCAACGGTGTCACCTGGTTCGCGCGCATCGGGTTCTTCGTGGTCCCACCGGTGATGTTCGTCGTCACCCGGCGCATCTGCCTGGGCCTGCAGCGCCGCGACCGCGACAAGGTGCTGCACGGCCGTGAGTCCGGCATCATCAAGCGCCTGCCGCACGGGGAGTTCGTTGAGGTCCACGAGCCGCTCTCGCAGGAGCAGCTGCACGTCCTCACCGCGCACGAGCAGCGCCTGCCCGTCGCGCTGGAGGCCGCGGTCGACACCAACGGCGTCGAGCGCAAGCTGACCCGCAAGGAGAAGCTGCGGGCCCGGCTCTCCCAGGGCCTCTACGGCGAGGGCCGGCAGATCCCCAAGCCGACCGCCGAGGAGTACCGGGAGATCACCAGCGGCCACGGCCACTGAGTTCCGACGGCCCGGCGCTCCCCTCCCCGGGGACGCCGGGCCGTTCCCATCTCCGGTCCCCGCTACGGGACTTGGCCGGGGCGGGCGTGCACCCGCCCGCATTGGACCGGGCCCACGACGAGCGGCGATCATATTCCCGTCGACGACCCACTATCGACGGCCCACCGTCGGCGCCCCATCGGCGCCGGACCCCACCGCCCGGACGTCCCCGCCCGGACCGTGCCGTTCCGCGCCCGGCGGCACCGCACCGGCCGCACCTCGCCGGCCGCCGTACCTCACCATCCGCCGCACCTCGCTGTCCGCACCACCGGCCGGGGCCGCGGGACACCTTCCCCACCGCGGCTCCGACCCCCGCAGGCACCGCCGGACCCCGGCCAGGCCATGCGCTCTCAGCTGCACAACGCGACCAGAAGGGCGAGAAGATGAGCCTGCGCTCGGGCACCGGCGGCCGTGACGCCGGGGACGGCCACGCCGTCGTGATCGGGTCGGGCCTCGCGGGCCTCACCGCGGCCCAGGCCCTGGTCGACCACATGGAGCGGGTCACCGTCGTCGAACGCGACCGGCTCCCCCGGGGGCCGCGCCGGCGGCGCGGCGTACCGCACGCCCGGCACGCGCACCATCTGATGCCCCCGGGACTCCAGGGTCTCGAACAGCTCTTCCCGGGCATCACCCGGGAGTTGCACGCCGCCGGCATGGTCCGCGTCCGCGTCCCCCGGGACACCCTCCTGCTCGGCCCCGGCGGCTGGCTGCCCCGCTTCGAGAGCGACCTGGCGATGACCACCGGCTCCCGCGACGTCCTGGACGCGGTGGTGCGGGACCGGCTGCGCGCCGACCCCAAGGTGACCTTCCTCCAGGAGCACGAGGCCGTCGGACTGCGCGCGGGCCGCCACGACACCGTGACGGGCCTGTGGGTCCGCGGCCGCGACCGCGGCGCACCCGGCGGCTGGGGCGAACCCCGCGTGATCGAGGCGGAGTTCGTCGTCGACGCCTCGGGGGACGCCTCGCGCGCCCCGCAGTGGCTGGCCGAACTGGGCTACGGCACACCGCCGGAGTCGGTGTCCGGCACCGGGACGGGCTGCGCCTCGGCCCTGTTCGCCCCGCCCGTCGGGCACGTCGCCGACTGGACGTACCTGCGGCTGATGGCCTCGCCGGACACCCCGCGCGAGGGCGTCCTCTCCCCCGTCGGCGACGGCAAGTGGCTGGTGTCGATCGCGGGGAGCACCGGCCCGGAGGGCCTCCCCGCCGACCACGCCGGCTTCCTGCGGGCCGCCGGCGGGCTGCGGCACCCCCTGCTGCGGGAGGTCCTGGAGGGCGCCGTCCCTCTCGGCCCCGTCTACCGCTCCCGCCTCGCGGAGAACCGCTGGCGCCACTACGAGCGGATGCGCCGCTGGCCGGACCAGTTCCTCGTCATCGGGGACGCCCTGGCCACCTTCACCCCCTCCCACGGCCAGGGCATACCGGTGGCCGTGCACAGCGCGCTGCTGCTCGACGCGCTGCTGCGCAGCCACGGCAGCCCGGTGGGGGTCACCTACCGGCTGCGGCAGAACCTGGCCCGGCAGGTCGCGGCGGCCTGGCGGACCGCGACCACCGCGGATCTCCCCTTCCCCTGGGCCGAGGGGGCGGAGCCGCCCGCCCCGGGCACCCGGCTCCGCCGCCGGTACGCCGACCGGCTCGCCGCGGCCGCCCCGGGCAGCCGCCGGGCGGCCGGCGCCCTGCTCGAAGCCCAACTCCTCGTCACTCCGGCGCCGTCGATGCGGCCCGGCGCGCTCGCCGCGGCCCTGCGCGGACCGCGCCGGGGCGTGCCGGCGGAGCCGCCCAGCACCACCCATGGCGCGCCCCGGCGCAAAGGTGCGCCGGCCAGGCGCGTGACCGGGGCCCCGGCCGGCGCCGATCCGTTTCCCGTCGATCAGCTTTCCGTTGATCCGTTTCCCCAACTCGCCCCCGGATCACAGTAATCCGGCGACGGGGTGTTCCGCCACGGCGATTGAATATCCCGTACGAGTGCTCTCACTATTCTCCCCGGGCCACCTCGACAACCCGGGAGGGAATCAGTTGATAACCAATCCGCGGCTCTCCATTCTCTATGTCAGCGACCGGGACAGAACCCTCGACTTCCTCACCAAGATCCTCGATTTCGAGCTCATGGCGGACGTGCCCCTCAACGACGGCGGACGCTGGGTCGAAGTCCGTCCGAAGGGGTCGCAGACCTGTGTGGTGCTCGCCGCCGTCGAACCGGACGTCCTGGCGCGGCTGCGCTCGACGGTCGGCCGGATGACGCACGGCTGGTTCGACTGCGACGACCTGGACGCCACCGTGGGCGACCTGCGGGCACGCGGCGTCACGATCGTCGTGGAACCCCAGGTGGCGCCGTGGCGGGAGAACGCCCGGTGGGCGCAGATCGCCGGGGACGACGGCAATCTCTACGGGCTGACGGAACGCGGCCACTGAGGAGGGCCGTTGACCGCCGGGAACGGGGCGCGCGGGAGGGACGCGCTCGTGAACGGCGCGGTCTTCGAACGGCGTAGCCTTCGAACGGCCCGGTCTTCGAACGGCGCGGTGGGGCCGGGGATTTCCCCGGCCCCACCCTTTTCCGTCGTTCCTCTTCCGCCGACACCCGGACCCACCCCGACGGAATTTACTCGTGCTCCCTACACCCGACAAGCCCCGGGGAATTAAGACGAGTTGAGTTCCGCACGGAGCCCTCACTCATCCGGCGTCCCCGGCACCGCCCTCCCACCCGCTGACGGGGTAGTCGACATACCCCTCGGCCTCGCCCGCGTAGTACGTAGCCTGGTTCGCACCGGCCAGCTCGCGGCCCATCGCGAACCGGGTGACGAGGTCGGGGTTGGCGATGAAGTGCGTGGCGTACGCGACGGCGTCGGCGATGCCGGCCTCGACGACGGCGTTGCCCGTCTCCCGGTCGAAACCGTTGTTCGCGATCAACGGCCCGTCGAACAGCCGCCGGTAGCGGGCGATGGCCTCGAAGTCCGGGGTGTCGCCGGGGGCGGGGACGTCGCGGCCGCGCAGGTGCAGATAGGCCACGGGGTGGTGATTGAGCTCGGCCACCAGCTCGTCGTAGTCCGCGAGGGTGCGCTCGTCGGGGGCGAAGCGGTCCCCGGAGGTCCAGTAGGGGGACAGCCGGACGCCCACGCACCGCCCGCCCCAGGGCTCGGCCACCGCCTCGACGATCTCCAGCAGCAGGCGCCGGCGACGGGCGGCGTCCCCGCCGTAGGCGTCGGTGCGCAGGTTGAGCCGGGGGTTGAGGAACTGCGGGATCAAGTACGGCCCGATGCCGTGGATCTCGACGCCGTCGAACCCGGCCTCGCGGGCGTTCCGCGCGGCGGCCCGGTAGTCGGCGACGGTGGCCGCGATGTCCTCGGCGGTCATCTCGCGCGGGGTGACGGTGGCCGTGAACCCCCGGGCGGTGAAGGTCATTTCGTTGGGGTTGACGGCCGACGGGCCGAGGGGCAGCTCACCGCCGAGGTGGTCGGGATGGGAGGCCGCGCCCACGTGCCAGAGCTGCTGGACGATCCGGCCGCCGAGGGCGTGCACGACGTCGGTGACCCGCCGCCACCCGGCAACCTGCTGCTCGCTGTAGGCGCCGGGGACGTTGATGAAGCCGATCGCCCGCTCGCTGACCCAGCTGCCCTCGGTGATGATCAGGCCGGCGCTGGCCCGCTGTCCGTAGTAGGCGGCGTGCAGATCCGTGGGCACCAGGCCGTCGTTGATGGCGCGGGCCCGGGTGGTCGGGGCCATCACCACCCGGTTGGGCAGCTCGAAGTCGCCGAGTTCCACCCGCTGCAACAGCGGTTGCGCCAGGGTGGTCGGCTGCGTCGTACTCATCGTGTGTTCCCCTCATGGTTCAGGGCCGGCGAGGGCCGGCATAAGGCCGCGCGAGGAGTTGCTCCCCCGCCTCGACTCCATGCATTGACCATGAAATCAAACGAACTTGACGCCGAAAGGTGACCCCCCGCCCGAGGCGCACGGGCCTTCGATCCCCGAAGCCCTGCGGGCCCCGCGGGCGGCATCCGGAAACCCCGGCACGGGCATGGACAGGGGCGAATGGTCTAGTCCACAATGAGGGCATCGAGCTCCGCCCTCCCCGCACAGGTGGGCGGCACGGGGCCCGGCGCTCTCTGCCCTGACCGCGCCGCGCCCCCCGGTCGGCCGACTCCGGGCACGGGGCCCGCACACCTCGCGGACCCGGACCGGCCGATATCAGCTCCGGGCTGCGGTGCCGGTCGGGTCGAGGGTCCCTGCCGCGCGCCGCGGCCCGTGGCGCTGCCCGGCCCCCGCCCGGAGGCTCTACGGCCAGGCGCGCAGGGCCAGTTCGGCCACCGCCTCCAGCTCCTCGCGCGTGGCGCCGTCGCACGCCTGCTGCGACATGCCCTGGACGGTGGCCGCCATGAAGCGCGCCAGCGCCCGCGCGTCGGTGTCCGCGGGCAGCTCGCCCGCCGCCTTGTCGGCCTCGATCGCCCGCTCCACGGCCCGCACATGGGCCTCGCGGCGCTCGCGCAGATCCGCCACGACGTCCGCCGAGGCGGCGGTCGCGTTGGTCGCCGCGGTGATGACCAGGCAGCCGTGCGGCCGGCCGGGGGCCGTGTACTCGGCGGCCGCCTCGCGCAGGGCGCGCCCGGCCCCCCGGCGGGCGGTGGGCTCCTCGGCGAAGGCACGGCCGAGGAACGCCCCGTAGGTGTGGCCGTACTCCTCGACGGCCGCGGAGAACAGGGCCTTCTTGTCGCCGAACGCCGCATAGAGGCTGGGGGCGCCGATGCCCATGACCCGGGTGAGGTCGGCGATGGAGGTGGCCTCGTAGCCGTGCTCCCAGAAGGCCATCACCGCTCGTTCGAGGGCGGTCGCCCGGTCGAAGGACCGGGGACGCCCGCGCTGCTTCGTTGCCATACCCCAATTCTATAGCGCTCGCTAGAAAATACCTGCTACCTTCTTTCCGTAACGACCCCTACAGAAAGTGGGGGCTTCCCGACCTCCCCCGACGAGCACCGGGCGACGGGGCAGTGGATCGACGCGACAGGGGGCGCCCTTCTGTAGCGGGTCGGCGACCGCCGCCCCGGGCCCGCCTCTGTTAGATTGGTCTATACCACCCCATAGACCAGATCGGCAGGCCCCAGCGTGGAAGTTGTCATCGTCCCGGACGCCAAGGCAGGCGGCGAACTCATCGCGGAGGCCATCGCCGCCCTGCTGAGCCGCAAGCCCGACGCTCTGCTCGGCGTTGCCACCGGCTCGACGCCGCTGCCCGTCTACGACGCCCTGGCGGCCCGGGTGCGCTCCGGCGCCCTGGACCCCTCGCGCGCCCGCATCTGCCAGCTCGACGAGTACGTCGGCCTGCCGGCCGACCACCCCGAGTCCTACCGGTCCACGGTGCTGCGCGAGGTCGTGCAGCCGCTCGGGCTGACCGAGTCCTCCTTCATGGGCCCCGACGGGAACGCCGAGGACGTCCAGGGGGCCTGTGACGCCTACGACCGCGCGCTGGCCGGGGCGGGCGGCGTGGACCTCCAGCTGCTGGGCATCGGCACCGACGGCCACATCGGCTTCAACGAGCCCTGCTCGTCGCTGGCGTCCCGCACCCGCATCAAGACCCTGACGGACCAGACCCGCCAGGACAACGCCCGCTTCTTCGACAGCATCGACGAGGTCCCCCACCACGTCATCACCCAGGGCATCGGCACGATCCTGGAGGCCCGCCACCTGGTCCTCCTGGCCACCGGCGCCGGCAAGGCCGAGGCCGTGGCCCGCTCGGTGGAGGGCCCGGTCTCCGCCCTGGTCCCCGCCTCGGCGCTCCAGCTGCACCCCCACGCGACGGTGGTCGTGGACGAGGCGGCGGCGTCCGAGCTCAAGCTGGCGGACTACTTCCGGGCGACGTATGCCGCGAAGCCGGCGTGGCAGGGGCTGTAGCCCCTGCCACGGGTGGAGGGCGGGGGCGGGGCGGGCGCCGGATGGCTTGTGCCCCGGTCCCGCCCTTTCACCGTTTCTTCCGGGGCTGCGCCCCTCCGCCCGCAATGCGGCTTCGCCGCATTGTCCTCAAGCGCCGGACGGGCTATTCAGCCCGTCCGGCGCTTGAGGACGAGCGGCGAAGCCGCGACAACGGGGGCCAGGGGGCGAAGCCCCCGGTGGGGCGCAGGGGCGAAGCCCCGCCCACCCGCGCGAAGCGCGGTGTCGGGTCCGGGGCTTGCCCCGGGGAAACGGTGAAAGGGCGGGCCAGGGGCAAACCCCCCGCCCTCAGGCGGACGCCACCCGCACCCCCGCAATCACCTCAGCCGCAGCCACCCCACACACCCGCGCCGCACCATGCGTCGCAATATGCAACGCCCCCACAGGCAAAGCCTGGTTGAGCCCCATCTCCACCACGACCGTGTCCGGCCGCGCCCCCAGCAGCGCGGACAGCGCGGCCGCCATCCACCCGTGCCGGTGGACATCCCGCACCACGGCGACGATCCGCCGCTCCCCCGCCGCCCGCAGGACGGTGTCCGCCGAGGCCGTGTCCCGGCCGTACGTCCCGCTCGTCGTCCCCGGCAGCAGCCGTTCCAGCTCCGCGCCCACGCCCCAGGGCGTCTCGTCGCCGACCGCGATGTTCGCCAGCGGGGTGAACGCCGCGACGTGCACGGGGCCGTCGAAAGGCGCATACCCCGCCGAGGGGGTCACGCGCAGGGCCCGCCGCGCGGCGACCAGCCCCACCTCGGGCGCGGGCACAACACGCGAACCCGCACCCACCGCCCACGACGCCAGCCCCCGCACCCGCCCCGCCGCGTCCGCGAGCCGCTCCTCGCTCAACTCCCCGTCCCGCACGGCCCGCACCAGCGCGTCCCGCAGCCGCAGCACGGTCTCCTCGTCCGCCAGCCCGCCCCCGACGCAGATCGCGTCGGCACCGGCGGCCACGGCCATGACGCTGCCCCGCTCGATGCCGTAGTTGTCCGCGACGGCCCGCATCTCCATGCCGTCCGTGACGATCAGCCCGTCGAAGCCGAGCCCGCCCTTCCCGACGGGCGCCCGCAGCAGCCCGTGCAGCGCGGCGGGACTGAGCGTGGCGGGCAGCCGGGGGTCGAGCGCGGGCAGCAGGATGTGCGCGCTCATCACGGCCTTGGTACCGGCCGCGACGGCCGCCCGGAAGGGCACCAGTTCCCGCGCCTCCAGCGTCGCCAGGTCCACGTCCACCCGCGGCAGATCGTGGTGGGAGTCGACCGACGTGTCCCCGTGCCCGGGGAAGTGCTTGGCGCACGTCGCGACGCCCGCCGCCTGCATGCCCTCGACGTAGGCGGCGGTGTGCCGGGCGACGAGGGCGGGGTCGGCCCCGAAGGACCGCACGCCGATGACCGGGTTGCCGGGATCGGAGTTGACGTCGGCGGACGGCGCCCAGTTGAGGTTGACGCCGCAGGCGGCGAGCCGGCGGCCCAGTTCCCCGGCGACCGCCCGGGTCAGCTCGGTGTCGTCGACCGCGCCGAGCGCGAGGTTGCCGGGGAACGAGGAGCCGGTGCGGACCTCCAGGCGGGTGACGTCCCCGCCCTCCTCGTCGATGGCCACCAGTACGTCCTCCCGCTCGGCGCGCAACCGGGCGGTGAGTGCGGAGAGTTGCTCGTCCGATGCGATGTTGCGGCCGAACAGGCCGACGGAGGCGAGTCCTTCGCCGAGCCGTCGCAGCAGCCAGTCGGGGGCGGTCGTGCCGGTGAAGCCGGGCTGGAGGACGGTCAGGGCGTCACGGGTCAGCGTGTCCATGGGTGTAGTGCTAGCCCTTCACTGCGCCGGAGGTCAGTCCTCCCACGGCCCTGCGCTGGAGGATGACGAAGAGGATGAGGATGGGGACGGCGAAGAGCGAGGAGGCGGCCATCGTGGCGCCCCAGTCGTCGCCGAACGTGGTGCGGAACCCCGTGAGCCACAGCGGCAGGGTCTGCGCCGAGGGGTCCTTGCTCAGGATGAGGACGTAGGGGAACTCGTTCCAGGTGGTGATGAAGCCGAACAGCGAGGTGGCCATCAGCCCGGGCGCCAGCAGCGGGAAGATCACCCGCAGGAACGCCTGGGGCCGGCTGCACCCGTCCACCATCGCCGACTCCTCCAGTTCCTTGGGCACGGCGGCCACATAGCCGCGCAGCGTCAGAACGGTGAACGGCAGCACGCAGAGCGTGTAGATGGCGATGAGCGGCGGCAGGCTGTTCAGCATGTCGGCGTCGCGCACCATCATGTAGTACGCGATGACCATCACCTCCCAGGGCGCCATCTGGGCCATCATCATCACCAGGATGAAGCCGCGCCGCCCGCGGAACCGCATCCGCGCGATGGCGAAGGACGCCAGCAGGGCGATGACCAGCGACAGCAGGACGGCGACCACCGTGGTGATCAGCGAGTTGGCGACGAACGTCCAGAAGCCGTCGGCCTCGACGGCCCGCCGGAAGTGCTCGGTGGTGGGGCTGGTGGGGAACCAGACGGGGGTGTCGCCGACGATGTCCTTGTTGGCCTTGAAGGCCGTGGTGAACATCCAGTAGACGGGGAAGACGAAGCCCAGGAACAGGACGACCGCCGTGGCCCCCGGCCAGATGCGGCCGAACAGGGAGCGCCTCACAGTTCGTCCTCCTCCTGCTTGAGCACCAGGCGCAGGTAGTAGGCCGACATCGTCACCAGGATGAGGATGGTGAGGATGGAGATGGCCGAACCCATGCCGAAGTGCTGGTTGTTCATGCCCTCGACGAACGCGTAGACCGGCAGCGTCTCGGTGAGCCGGTCCGGACCGCCCTCGTTGATGACGAAGACCTGGGTGAACGACTTGAAGATCCAGATGACTTCGAGGAACGTCGTCGCCAGGAAGAAGGGCTTGAGGAACGGGAAGGTCACCGAGGTGAACCGCTTCCACACGCCGGCGCCGTCGAGCGCGGCGGCCTCGTAGAGCTCCTTGGGGATGGTGGTCGTCGCCGCGTAGAGGTTGATCGCCACGAACGGCACGGACTGCCAGACGATCAGCACGGTGATGACGAAGAAGGTGGAGAACTGCCCGCCGGTCCAGTTGTAGTCGGCCATCGAGTGCCAGCCCAGTTGGTCCAGCACGTAGTTGACGACGCCGAAGCGCTGGGCGAACAGCCACTGGAAGACGGTGGTCGCCGCGACGACGGGCATCGCCCAGGTCAGGACGAGCCCCAGGGAGAGCAGCAGCCGCAGCTTCTTGCCCAGCCGGGCGAGCAGCAGTCCGATCAGACAGCCGATCAGCATGATCAGCGCCACGTTGGCGGCGGTGAACACGATCGACCGGAGGGTCACCCGCCAGAACTCGGAATTGCCCAGCGTGTCGGTGTAGTTGCTGAGTCCGGTCCACTCGGTGGTGCGGCGGATGAGCTGCCGCCGGTTGAGGTTCTGGAACGACAGCAGGCCGTTCTCGACCATGATCCAGCCGAGCAGCAGCACGGTGAAGACGGCCGCGGGGAGGATCAGCAGATAGGGGACGGACTTCCCGGCGTTCCCGGTCCTCCGGTCACCGCCGCGACGGGCGGGCGGCGACCCGCCCTTGCCGGCCGGCGGCGCGGCCCCGGCCGTCGCCTCTTCGGTCTGCGCTGACATCGTCGTCCGCCTTCTCCCCTGTTCACTTGCACGGTGGTACGGCGGGCCGGGCGGGAGCCGCGGGCGGACCGTCGCCCGTGCCCCCGCCCGCCCGGGTCACTGCTTCTGGCTGAGGCGCTTGTTGACGTCGCCCTCGACCTGCTTGGCCGCCTCCTCGGGCGACTTGCCGCCCAGAACGGCCGTCATGTATGCCTTGATCGGGTTGGGGGCGTTCTCCACCGCGGCCCACTCGGGGATCAGCGGGGTGGTGCCACCGCCCTTGGCGGCGGGTGCGGCGGCCTCGGCGGCCGCGTTGCCCTTCAGATTCGCCAGCAGCGCGTCCTTGTTGGGGATCGAGCCGACCTCCTTGGCCAGCGCGCCCTCGTTCTTGTCGGACAGCGCGATCTTCAGGAACTCCTCGGCGAGTTCCTTCTTCTTGCTGCGCTCGGCGATCGCCAGGTTGGAGCCGCCGAGGAAGACGCCCTCGGGCTTGTCCGCGCTCTCGCCCGGGATGGTGAAGTAGCCCAGGTCCTTCTCGATCTGGGGGTTGGCCTTGATCGCGGTGGCCGCCTCCCAGCCCATGCCGATGAACGCGCCGGTCTTGCCCTTGGCGAAGACGTCGGCCTGCTGCGGGGTGGCCTCGTCCTTGTCCTGGGGGGCCTTGCTGAACGCCTGGTACTGCTTGTAGATCTCCATCGCCTTGGCGACCTTGGGGTCGGCGAGGTTGGAGACGTACTTGTTGCCGTCCTTCTTCACCAGGTCGGCGCCGGTGCCGATGGTGAGGCCGGTGAAGAAGTACCAGTTCTGGCCCGGGAGATAGAGCGGCTCGGCGTCGCCCTTCTTCTGGATCGCCTCAAGGTCCTTGAAGAAGTCGGCGCGGGTCTTCGGCACGTCCTTGATGCCGGCGTCGGCCCAGATCTTCTTGTTGTAGATGACGACGCGGTTGGCGGCGTACCAAGGGGCGGCGTACTGCGTCCCGTCGAAGACGGCCGGCTTGTTGAGGGACTCGGTCCAGTCCTTGCCGATCTCCTTCTTCAGGTCGCCGAGGTCGGCGAGGCCGCCGGTCTCCGCGTAGGAGGGGGTCTGGGTGTTGCCGACCTCGAAGACGTCCGGCGGCGTGGACTCGGAGAGCGCGGTGGTGAGCTTCTGCTGGATGCCGTCCCACTTCTGGACCTGGACGTCGAGCTTGGCGCCGGTCTTCTGCTCGAACTCGGCCTGGACCGCCTTCGTCCAGCCGGGCGGGTTCGAACCGTCCATGAACCAGACCGTGAGCGTCTTGCCCTTCGAGTCCCCGGAACCGGAATCCTTGTCGCCCTTGTCGGACCCACAAGCAGCCACACTCACCAACAAGGCCGCGACACCTGTCGCCGCTATGAGCCCACGCTTCACAGCACTCTCCTCAGGACCGAAAAGTGGTCTTTAATGGTTTAGACCAGTGCCCGCAGCTTGGCCTAGACCTTTTGGGGTGTCAAGGGTGTATAAGAGTCGCTGTCGGCTCCGTTACCGGACCGACACCTGAGGACGACCAGGACATCTCCGGTCCCCTCGGGTCGTGCCCGTGCCACCATGTGACGGCGATGGACGGAGGAGCCGGTGACGGCAGCAGGATCGGAGTCGGGAAGGCACGCGATGGCGACCGAGGGCGGGACGACGGAGGGCGGCGGCACCGCGGGCGGTGCGCGGATCGCGCGCGTCCCCAAGTACTACCGGCTCAAACGTCATCTGCTGGAGATGACCGAAACCCTTCCCCCCGGCACTCCGGTGCCCCCGGAGCGCACGCTCGCCGCGGAGTTCGACACCTCGCGGACGACGGTCCGTCAGGCCCTCCAGGAGCTGGTGGTCGAGGGGCGGCTGGAACGCATCCAGGGCAAGGGGACATTCGTCGCAAAACCTAAGGTCTCGCAGGCGCTGCAACTGACCTCCTACACGGAGGACATGCGGGCCCAGGGCCTCGAACCCACCTCCCAACTCCTCGACATCGGCTATGTCACCGCCGACGACCGGCTCGCCTCGCTGCTGGACATCGTGCCGGGCGGCCGCGTCCTGCGCATCGAGCGGCTGCGGCTGGCCAGCGGTGAGCCGATGGCCATCGAGACCACCCACCTGTCCGCGAAGCGCTTCCCGGCGCTGCGCCGGAACCTGGTGAAGTACACCTCGCTCTACACCGCGCTGGCCGAGGTCTACGACATCCACCTGGCGGAGGCCGAGGAGACCATCGAGACCTCGCTCGCCACGCCCCGCGAGGCGGGCCTGCTGGGCACGGACACGGGCCTGCCGATGCTGATGCTCTCGCGGCACTCGCTGGACGCGGAGGGACGGCCGGTGGAGTGGGTGCGGTCGGTCTACCGGGGCGACCGCTACAAGTTCGTGGCGCGGTTGCAGCGGCCGGTGGGGTAGCACGGCGGGAGCCGACCCGGGCCGGGGGTCCGGGGGGCATCCCCCGGGACAGCACAGCGTGGCGCGGTTGCAGAGGCCGGTGGGGTAGCACGGCGGGAGCCGGCCCGGGCCGGGGGTCCGGGGGTCATCCCCCGGGACAGCACAGCGTCGCGTGGGCCGTCCCCGGCCGGGGGATCCCGTCCGACTCCACGGGAGCGGAACGTCCGGATACGGCCACCCTCCCGCCCCCACCAGCCACCGGACCCCTGGTCTATGCCTATTGACGCCCATGACGGCGGCTCATAGTGTCACGGCCGCCGACCCTCTGGCTCTGCGAGAGGACGATCGTGACCTCACCCACCGCCGAAGCGGCGGACTTCCGGCCCGACGGTTCACCGGCCGCCCCGAAAGGGCCCGGCGCGGCCGAAACCGTCGGCCTCGGCCCGGCGCTCGCCCCGGACAAGCTCCTCGCCCACGGCGCACTGCTGCGCCGCTTCGTGGACGGCGACCGGCTCCGCCCCGTCCACCTGCGCCTCGCCCTGGCGCCCGACGGCACCGGAAGCACCCCGTCCACCGGCCTGGCCACGCACGACGCCGTGCGTCTGCTGCGCGGCTTCGCGGACGCCGGCGGCCGGGCGGTGTCGTTCCGCGGCGGCGGCGAGCCCACCGCGCACCCCGGCTACGCGGCCGTCTGCGACGCGGGCCACGAGGCCGGGCTGCGGCTGGGGCTGGTGACCGACGGCGTCCGGCTCGGCCGGCCGGACGTCGCCGAGTGCGTCGCCTCCACCCACACCTGGGCGCGCGTCGCGTTCGCGGACGACGCGACGCTCCTCGACGACGTCGGCCGGCTGCGGCAGTCGGCCATCGACCCGGACTTCCGCATCGGCTTCCACTATGTGATCGGCGCACGGAACCGGACCGGCATCCTCGGGGCGGCCCGCGCGGCCCGCGGCGCGGGGGCGCACTACATCCGCTTCGAGGCCGCACCCGGCGCGCACGACGGACCTGGAGCGCTTGACGCGACCGCCGCGCCGGACGCGACCGCCGCACTGACCGAGGCCGCCCTCCTCGTCACCCGGGACTTCGAGGTCCATCTCGCCCCTCACGACCGCGACCACCCCGCGAACGGCCGCTTCCACCGCTGCCACTACAGCCGCTTCACCGCCACCGTCGGCGCCGACGGCCACCTCTACCCCTGTCCGCAGGTGCGGACCGACAGCCACTACCGGACCGGCGACGTGGTCGCGGACGGCTGGGCGGAGGCCCTCGACGGCGACGCCCGCGCCGCCTGGGAGGCGACGGACCCCCTGGGCACCGAGCGGTGCGGCTCCTGCTTCTACCGCCCGCAGAACGAGCTGCTGGAACAGCTGCGCGCGGGCCACGGACCGGCGTCGGAGTACGTGACCGAGGTGCCGTCCACACTCCACGCCGACTTCGTATGACGCCCCGTCACGATTCCGCAGCGCCGAGGGCGCTCAGCTCCGGCAGCCGCCGCGCGGTCGCCTCGTCGGCCGGCATGCAGGAGACGAGGGTGACCCCGGGCACGTCCACCCCGGCCAGCTTCACATAGTCGAAGGACAGCCGCCCCAGCCGAGGATGGTCGAACTCCCGGCGGACGGGCCGGAACTCGGCGACGTCGTGCGTACGCCACCACTGCGCGAACTCCGGGCTCCGCTCGCACAGTTCGTCCGTCAGCCGGGCGAACTCCGCGTCACCGACGTGCCGGTCGGCCGCGGCGCGGTACTGCTCCAGCAGCATGCGCGCCTGGCCGGGCCAGTCGGCCAGCAGGTCGCGCATCGCGG
The DNA here is from genome assembly GCF_041519305.1 of Streptomyces luteireticuli. Classification (NCBI taxonomy): domain Bacteria; kingdom Bacillati; phylum Actinomycetota; class Actinomycetes; order Kitasatosporales; family Streptomycetaceae; genus Streptomyces; species Streptomyces luteireticuli. The sequence goes on along the minus strand of NZ_CP167927.1, from coordinate 5,505,304 downwards.
GGTCGAGGAACACCCGCCGCAGCAGATTCCGGCCGGGCACGGGCCAGTTCGCCGGGTCGCCGACCAGCCCGGCCTCGGCCCGGTTCCAGGCCAGCAGGTCCCAGGTGGCCGAGACCAGATACGCGGGGTGCGGGTCGAGCGCGTCCACCAGGCGGCGCAGCGCGGGGCCGGGCCCGCGCGCCGGCTCCGGGCGGGCCCCGTCCGGCGGTGCCTCGCCCGCCAGGGAGAACAGGTGCCGCGTCTCGGCCGGGGAGAGCAGCAGCCCACGCGCCAGCCCGTGCAGTACCTGCCGGCTGACGCCGATCTCGCGGGCCTGTTCCAACCAGGTGTACCAGGTGACGCTGACACCCGAGAGCAGGGCGACCTCCTCGCGGCGCAGTCCGGGGGTGCGGCGGCGCGGGCCGGCCGGCAGTCCGGCGTCGGCCGGGCTCAGCCGCTCGCGGCGCGAGCGCAGGAACCCGGCCAGCGCGCGCCGGTGTTCACGGTCCGCCATCGCGCTCCCCATGGTTCCTCCGGCTCAGGGGGGTACTGCCGCCACCAGCATAATTCCCCTCTGGAGCGGCCCGGTTGCCCGGGCGAGGGTCAAGGTCATGAACCGGACCCCACGTTCGCCCGTCACCGCCCTCGCCGTTCTGCTCACCGGCGTCTTCATGGCCGTGCTCGACACCTTCGTCGTCCTCGTCGCCGCGCCCGCGATCCAGCGGGACCTGCACGCCTCGGACGCCGACGTCCAGCTGATCCTGGCGGGCTACCAGCTCACCTACGCCATCGCCCTGATCACCGGCGCCCGGCTCGGCGATCTCCTGGGCCGCAGACGGATGTTCCTGACCGGCATGGCCGTCTTCACCCTGGCCTCGGCGGCCTGTGCCGCGGCCCCCGGGGCCGGTGCCCTGATCGCGGCCCGGCTGGTGCAGGGGCTGGGGGCGGCGGTGATGTTCCCCCAGGTCTTCTCGATGATCCAGGTGCTCGTCCCGGCGGAGCGGCGGGCGCGGGCGCTCGGGGCGCTCGGCGCGGTGATCGGTGCGGCGGGCGTGGCGGGCCAGTTGCTGGGCGGGCTGCTGGTGGCGGCGGACCTCTTCGGCACGTCGTGGCGCCCGGTGTTCTGGGTGAACGTGCCGGTGGGGCTGGCCGCGCTCGTCCTCACCGCCGTCCGCGTACCGGAGTCACGCGCTCCGGGCAGCGGCCGGCGTCCCGACCTGCCCGGCGCGGGCGTGCTGACCGTCGCCCTGGGCCTGCTCGTGGTGCCCCTCGTGGAGGGCCGGGAGCGCGGCTGGCCGTGGTGGACCTGGCTGAGCCCCGTCGCGGCCGCGGCCGCGTTCGGGTGCTTCGCCGCGGTCGAACGGCGGGCGCGGACGCCGCTGCTGCGCCCGGGGCTGCTGCGGGAACGCCCCTTCGCCGTCGGCATCGCGCTCGTCCTCCTCACCTACTCGGGCATCAACTCCTCGTTCCTGGTGCTCTCGCTGACCGTCCAGGACGGGCTGGGGCTGGGGACGCTCGGCGCGGGCCTGGTCTACGTCCCCTTCGCCGCGGCGTTCTTCGCCGCCAGCGTGGCGGCGGGCCGTCTGGCCCGGCGGGGCCACCGCCTCCTGGTCCGCGGCGCGCTGCTCTCCGCCCTCGGCCACGCGACCGGCATCGCGGCGGTCCTGCTCGCGGGCGGCTCCCTGTCCCCCTGGCACCTCGCTCCCGGTCTGGCCCTGACCGGCGCGGGCAACGGCCTGCTGGTGACGCCGCTCATCGGCACGGTCCTGTCGCGGGTCGCCCCGGCCGAGGCGGGCATGGCCTCCGGGGTCCTGTCCACCGGCCAACAGGTGGGCGGGGCGGTCGGGGTGGCGGTGGTGGGGACGCTGTACTACGGGGTGCTGGGCGGGGCCCCGCGCGGTGACGCCGTGGCCTACGGGCACGGGATGGCCGCGGCGCTGGGCTTCGACGTCGCCCTGTGCGCCGCGTCGTTGGCGCTGCTGCCGTTGCTGCGGAAGCGGAAATCCGGGGGGTCCAGCAGCAGTTCGGGCAGGCTCCGCATGTCGTCGAAGACCACCGTCCCCTCCCCCTCCAGCCACTCCGCCGGAGTGAGGCCGCCGCAGTAGCCGAACGACCGCATGCCCGCGGCCCGGGCCGCCCGCACCCCGTAGCGGCTGTCCTCCACCACCGCGCACCGGGAGGGCTCCACGCCCATCGTCCGGGCCGCGTGCAGGAAGAGGTCCGGGGCGGGCTTGGCCCGGGCCACGTCCCGGGCGCTGAAGACGCGTCCCTCGAAGTGGTCGTGGAGTCCGGTCGTGCGCAGGTTGCGGGCTATCTTCTCGTGGCCGCCGTTGGAGGCGAGGCAGACGGGGAGCGTGATCTCCTTGAGCGCCTCGGCGACCCCGTCCACGGCCGTCAACTCCGCGTCGTACGCCTCCTGGTACCACCGCTGGTACGGCTTCCACCACCCCGGCTCCAGCTTCCGTCCGAGCCGCTCCTCCACCGCGCGGACGAGCTCGCCCTCCGCCGCCCCCAGGAACCGCTCGACGATCTCCTCCTCCGTGAAGGGGCACCCGAGGTCCGCCAGCATCCGGGCGTCCACCCGGACGGCGATCCGCTCGCTGTCCACCAGCACCCCGTCGCAGTCGAAGATGACGAGGTCAAAAGGTTCATGCGTCATGCACGGAAGCCTACGGCCCACCTCCCGGCGGAACTTGACGTTCTCATACCGATATCCGGACAGGGGGTGACGCCCGGACGGTCCCTCCCCTAGATTTCGTGCGCATTACGCGAGTGATCGCGCCGTGCTTGCGCGTTCACCACACGGGGACGGAGCCATCGCATGTCCGAACCACCCGCCGGGGACCGGCGCACACCTGTCGTGACCCTCCCGCTGATCGTGGCGGGCGTCTGTCTCGCCCTGCCGTTCGGGGCGATGCTCTGGGTCGGCTCCTACGCCCGGCTGACACCGGAGTTCATCGGCATTCCGTTCTTCTACTGGTACCAGATGCTCTGGGTGCTCATATCCACCGCGCTGACCACCGTCGCGTACGTCCTCGTACGACGCAACGAGCGGGCCCGGAAGGCCGGTGAGGGGCGATGAGGCACGGCGTCAACGGAGTCGCCCTCACCGTGTTCATCCTCTTCTTCCTCGCCGTCACGGTCATGGGATTCATGGCCGCGAAATGGCGGCGGGCGGAGAACGCGGACAACCTCGACGAGTGGGGGCTGGGCGGGCGTTCCTTCGGAACCTGGATCACCTGGTTCCTGCTGGGCGGCGACCTCTACACCGCGTACACCTTCGTCGCCGTTCCGGCGGCCGTCTACGCGGGCGGGGCGGCGGGATTCTTCGCCGTGCCCTACACCATTCTCTGCTATCCGCTGGTGTTCACCTTCCTGCCGCGGCTGTGGTCGGTCTCCCACCGCCACGGTTACGTCACGTCCTCGGACTTCGTGCGCGGCAGGTTCGGCTCCAAGGGGCTCTCCCTGGCCCTCGCCCTCACCGGCATTCTCGCCACGATGCCCTACATCGCGCTCCAACTCGTCGGCATCCAGGCGGTGCTGGACGTGATGGGCGTGGGCGGCGGTTCCAACTGGTTCATGAAGGACCTGCCGCTGCTCATCGCCTTCGGTGTCCTGGCCGCCTACACCTACTCCTCGGGACTGCGCGCCCCCGCCCTCATCGCCTTCGTCAAGGACGCGCTGATCTATATCGTCATCGCGGTCGCCATCATCTACATCCCGATGAAGCTCGGCGGATTCCACGACATCTTCGCCAAGGCGGGCGAGGCGTTCTCCACGAAGAATCCGGCGACCGGGAAGCCGCGCGGCGCCCTCGCCTCCGGACCGGACGCGCAGTGGGCCTACGCGACGCTCGCACTGGGCTCCGCGATGGCGCTGTTCCTCTATCCGCACTCCGTGACGGCGGTCCTCTCCAGCAAGAACCGGAACGTCATCCGGCGCAACACCACGATCCTGCCGCTCTATTCGCTGATGCTGGGCCTGCTGGCCATGCTGGGATTCATGGCGGTCGCGGCCGGGATCAAGGTGAAGAACGGCCAGCTGGCCATTCCGCAGCTCTTCGACGACATGTTCCCCGACTGGTTCACGGGCGTGGCCTTCGCGGCCATCGGCATCGGCGCCCTCGTCCCCGCCGCCATCATGTCCATAGCCGCGGCGAACCTCTTCACCCGCAATATCTACAAGGACTTCCTGCGCAAGGACGCGACGCCGGAGAACGAGGCGAAGGTGTCCAAACTGGCCTCCCTCCTCGTCAAGGTGGGCGCGCTGGTCTTCGTCCTCACCATGGACAAGTCGGTGGCCATCAACTTCCAGCTGCTGGGGGGCATCTGGATCCTCCAGACCGTGCCCGCCCTGGTCGGCGGCCTGTTCACCCGCTGGTTCCACCGCTGGGCCCTGCTGGCCGGCTGGGCCGTCGGGATGGTCTACGGGACATGGCGCGCCTATGACACCCCCAGCGCCACGCAGGACCACTTCGGCAACACCAACCTCATCCCCTTCATCGGGGAGAAGGGCTACATCGGCCTGACGGCCTTCGTCCTGAACGTCGCCGTCACCGTCGTCCTGACGCTCGTCCTCAAGGCCCTCAAGGCCCCGGACGGCGTGGACGAGACGAAGCCCTCCGACTACACGGCGGACGCGGGCGACCCCGACGTCGCCGTGGAGCTCCCCCCGGCCACGGCGGGCGCACCGGGCGGCCACTGAGAAACGGCCGGGCCCACGGGCCCGGCCGTCCCCCTCCCCCTGTCAGGCGGCGGCACCCGAAGGCGTCAGACCGAGCGCCCGGAAGGAGACCCGCTGGTCGAACCAGAGCAGCCCCACGGTCAGCGCGGACATCACCAGCCCCAGGGCCAGATGACCGGCCGCCGATTCGACGGTGGCACCCACGGCCCCGAGCACGACGTGCAGCGCGACCCGCAGCCCGATGAGCCCGAAGAGGATCTTCCGGGCGCGGGAGTTCTTCAGCATCGCCTTGAGCAGCTTCCTGCGCCGCCGCAGGACCGTCAGCCCCACCGCGATGTTCACCGCCCCGAGCGCGGCGAGGACCATCCAGGCCCCGTCCCACGCCTTGTAGAAGTCGAAGGCGGCCCCCATGGCCCCCTCGAAGGCGAAGAACCACACCGGAAGCGGCTTCAGCTCCGGATCGAGCGCGCCCTGCCCGGCCCCGGCCTGCTGCTCGGTGATGGTGCCGCTCATCGTGCCCGCCCCCGTGCCGCTCATCGTGTCCGCCCCCGTGTCGCTCATGGTGTCCGCCCCGTCGTGGTGTCGCCGTCCCGTCCAACACCCACGATCATTCCCTCCCCCGCCCTCCGGCGGCAGGTCCGCCCGTCACCGGCCGGAGATGACAAAAGTCAGTGCGGCCGGTGACGGGCGAACGGCCGCCCGCGCACCGCCCCTACGCTTCCGTGAAGCGGGGCCGCCCTCCCCCGCCCCCCGCGGCCTCTCCGGCCGTCGCACCCGCGAACACGCCACCGTCTAGCACATTCCGCGACCGTCTCATGACGCGCCGACACAACATGTGGGGGTACACGCGACGGGCAGCACTAGATGTATGCTCGTCCTCGCTGTCGCCGCAGGGGAATCCGGTGGAAATCCGGAACTGTCCCGCAACGGTGTACGTGTGGAGATATTGCACCCACGCCGCAGTCCGAGGACCTGCCGACAGTACGCCCTCGCCGGCCCGCCGCCGGTGTGCGGTGTCGAACCACGTCCGGGCCTCGAGGGTTGGGCCGGTGGACGCCTGCGCGCATGCTTCCGTACGTCACGTACGCGCCCCGCATGCCCGTGTGCGGCCCCGTGCGCTCCCGAGCGGCCTCCAGCCGAGTGAGGGAGAGCAACACGTGACGATCGCGCCCGTCGATCCGGTCTCAGCGCAGGCGGAGGAGTCCGTCGACGCTCCCGGGACCGCGCTGCTGCGCACCCTGACGGAACTCACCGCCGACCTGCCCGCCACCGACCCCGGCAAGGTCGCCGCCGCCGCGCTGCGCGGCCGGCACGCCGGGTCGGACGAGGCCGAACTGCGCTCGCTGGCCACCGAGGCCGCGGCCGGGCTGATCGGCGAGGAGCCCGAGTACTCGCGGCTCGCCGCGCGGCTCCTCACGCTCGCCATCGCCGAGGAGGCGGGCGGGCAGGGCGCGGTCTCCTTCTCCGCGTCGGTCGCCACCGGGCACCGCGAGGGCCTGATCGCCGACGACACCGCCGCGTTCGTGCGCGAGCACGCCGAGCGGCTGGACGCGCTGGTGGACGCCGCCCTGGTCGACGGCGCCGACGACCGCTTCGGCTACTTCGGCCTGCGCACCCTGCACAGCCGCTACCTGCTCCGCCACCCGATCACCCGGAACGTGATCGAGACCCCGCAGCACTTCCTGCTGCGCGTGGCCTGCGGCCTCGCCGAGACTGCTGATTCAAAAGAAGCCTCCGTCCGGGCGCTGGAGGACGTCGCCGAGCTCTACCGCCTCACCAGCACGCTCTCGTACCTCCCCTCCTCCCCCACGCTCTTCAACTCCGGTACGCGGCACCCCCAGATGTCGTCCTGCTACCTGCTGGACTCGCCGCTGGACGAGCTGGACTCGATCTACGACCGCTACCACCAGGTGGCGCGGCTGTCGAAGCACGCGGGCGGCATCGGCCTGTCCTACTCCCGCATCCGCTCGCGCGGTTCGCTGATCCGCGGCACCAACGGGCACTCCAACGGCATCGTGCCGTTCCTGCGCACCCTCGACGCCTCGGTCGCGGCCGTCAACCAGGGCGGCCGGCGCAAGGGCGCGGCCTGCGTCTACCTGGAGACGTGGCACGCGGACATCGAGGAGTTCCTGGAGCTCCGCGACAACACCGGTGAGGAGGCGCGCCGTACGCACAACCTCAACATCGCGCACTGGATCCCGGACGAGTTCATGCGCCGGGTCGAGGCGGACGCCGAGTGGTCGCTGTTCTCCCCGGCGGACACCCCGGACCTGGTGGACCTGTACGGCGACGAGTTCGACGCCGCGTACCGCGCGTACGAGGCCGCGGGCAAGGCCGTCAAGACCATCCCGGCGCGGGTGCTCTACGCCCGGATGATGCGCACCCTGGCGCAGACCGGCAACGGCTGGATGACGTTCAAGGACGCCGCCAACCGCACCGCCAACCAGACCGCCGAGCCCGGCAAGGTCGTCCACTCCTCCAACCTCTGCACGGAGATCCTGGAGGTCACGAACGACGGCGAGACCGCGGTCTGCAACCTGGGTTCGGTCAACCTGGCCGCCCACCTGGGCGAGGACGGCGAGATGGACTGGGAGCGGCTGGACCGCACCGTCCGCACCGCCGTGACCTTCCTCGACCGCGTCGTGGACATCAACTTCTACCCGACCGAGCAGGCGGGCGCCTCCAACTCCCGCTGGCGGCCGGTCGGTCTGGGCCTGATGGGCCTCCAGGACGTCTTCTTCCGGCTGCGCCTGCCCTTCGACTCCCCCGAGGCGAAGGCGCTGTCCACCCGGATCTCCGAGCGGATCATGCTCGCGGCCTACGAGGCGTCGGCCGACCTGGCCGAGCGGCACGGCCCGCACGAGGCCTGGTCCGCCACCCGCACCGCGCGCGGTGTGCTGCACCCGGACCACTACCCCAACACCGAGCCCACCTGGGCGGAGCGCTGGGACGCGCTGCGCGCCCGGATCGCCGCCGTCGGCATGCGCAACTCGCTGCTGCTGGCGATCGCCCCGACGGCGACGATCGCGTCCATCGCGGGCGTCTACGAATGCATCGAGCCGCAGGTCTCCAACCTGTTCAAGCGCGAGACGCTCAGCGGTGAGTTCCTCCAGGTCAACACCTACCTGGTGGAGGACCTGAAGAAGCTCGGCGTGTGGGACCGCACCACGCGCGACGCGCTCACCGACGCCAACGGCTCGGTCCAGGACATGCGGTGGATCCCGCAGGAGGTGCGCGACCTCTACCGCACCGCCTGGGAGATCCCCCAGCGCTCCCTGATCGACATGGCCGCGGCCCGTACGCCGTACCTCGACCAGAGCCAGTCCCTCAACCTGTTCATGGCCGCGCCCACCATCGGCAAGCTCAGCTCGATGTACGCGTACGCCTGGAAGCAGGGCATCAAGACCACGTACTACCTGCGTTCGCGCCCGGCGACCCGGATCGCGCGGTCGGCCGGCACCGCCGCCACCGTCCCCGTCCAGCAGTCGGCCCCCGACGCCGACGCCATCGCCTGCTCCCTGGAAAACCCCGAGTCCTGCGAGGCATGCCAGTAATGACGACCGCCCCCGAACGTCGTACGAAGAACCTGCTCGACCCCGGTTTCGAGCTGACCCTCCGGCCCATGCGGTACCCGGACTTCTACGACCGCTACCGTGACGCGATCAAGAACACCTGGACCGTGGAGGAGGTCGACCTCCACTCCGACGTCGCCGACCTCGCCAAGCTCTCCCCGGGCGAGCAGCACCTGATCGGCCGCCTCGTCGCGTTCTTCGCGACCGGCGACTCGATCGTGGCCAACAACCTGGTGCTCACGCTCTACAAGCACATCAACTCCCCCGAGGCGCGGCTGTACCTGTCGCGGCAGCTCTTCGAGGAGGCCGTGCACGTCCAGTTCTATCTGACGCTGCTGGACACCTACCTCCCCGACCCGGACGACCGCAACGAGGCGTTCGCGGCGGTGGAGAACATCCCGTCCATCCGGGAGAAGGCCCAGTTCTGCTTCAAGTGGATGGACTCGGTCGAGAAGCTGGACCAGTTGGAGTCGAAGGCCGACCGCCGTCGCTTCCTGCTCAACCTGATCTGCTTCGCGGCCTGCATCGAGGGGCTGTTCTTCTACGGGGCGTTCGCCTACGTGTACTGGTTCCGCTCGCGCGGCCTGCTGCACGGCCTGGCGACCGGCACCAACTGGGTGTTCCGCGACGAGACCATGCACATGGAGTTCGCGTTCTCCGTGGTGGACACCGTCCGCGAGGAGGAGCCGGACCTCTTCGACGACGAACTCCAGCAGCAGGTCACGGACATGCTCGCGGAGGCCGTCGAGGCGGAGCTCCAGTTCGCCCGCGACCTGTGCGGCGACGGCCTGCCGGGCATGAACACCGAGTCCATGCGCGAGTACCTCCAGTGCGTGGCCGACCAGCGCCTGATGCGCCTGGGCTTCGCCCCGGTCTACGGCTCGGAGAACCCGTTCTCCTTCATGGAGCTGCAGAACGTCCAGGAGCTGACCAACTTCTTCGAGCGCCGCGCCTCCGCGTACCAGGTCGCGGTCGAGGGCACGGTCGCCTTCGACGACGAGTTCTGATCCGCTTCTGATCCGCGTACGCGTCGACGAGCCCCGCCGGACCCGGTCCGGCGGGGCTCCGCGTTTGTCGCTCCATGTCCGGCCATGGTGGGAACCATCAGGACAGAGCGACGGCAGGAGAACCCCATGCGGGTCATGATGATCGTCAAGGCGACCGAGGACTCCGAGGCCGGTGTGCTACCGACCCGGGAGGAGATCGCCGAGATGGGGCGGTACAACGACGAACTCGCCGCGGCGGGCGTGCTGCTGGCCGCCGACGGGCTGCGGTCCTCGGCGGAGGGCGCGCGGGTGGTGTTCGCGGGCGGGGCGCCGAGCGTGATCGACGGACCGTTCTCCGAGATCGGCGAGCTGATGGCCGGCTACTGGGTCATCCGGGTGGAGTCGATGGACGAGGCCCGCGACTGGGCGAAGCGGATCCCCTTCCAGGACGGGGTCGTCGAGCTGCGCCGGATCTTCGAACCCGAGGATTTTCCCGCCGGGTAGCGGGTGCGGGGGACGGCGAGGCCGTCCCCCTTTCCCGTCTCAGCCCACGGCCTCGCGCAGCCGGACCGGTTCGGTACCGGCGTCGTTGTGGCTCTCGGCCCAGCTCTCCAGGGCCGTGCGGCAGGCGTGGTCGAGATGGCGCAGCTCGGACAGGTCGATTTCGATCGGGCGGTCCTTGGGCAGCGCCTCCAGGGTCTCCATGATGCGGGGCAGGCGGAGGAAGGTCGCGTTGCCGGTGAGCCGCGCGAGGATCCTGCCGTCGGTGAGGTCGCGGACGTCCACCTGCACCTTGGAGGTCTCCCAGGCGGACTTCACGACGGCCAGCAGGATGCCGAGCAGCACGCCCTCGAACATGCTGGTCGCCAGGATGGCCACGGCGGTGGCCGCGAGGATCACCAGTTCGCCGCGGTGCGCGCGCCACAGCGGGGCGAACTCCCCGAAGGGGATCAGCTTGCAGCCCGCGTGCACCAGCACGCCGGCCAGCGCGGGCAGCGGGATGACGCCGACGGCCGCCGGCAGGGCCACCACGAAGACCAGCAGCCAGGCGCCGTGCAGCACACGGGAGAGCGCGGTGCGGGCGCCGGCCCGGACGTTGGCCGAGCTGCGGACGATGACCGCGGTCATCGGCAGGGCGCCGAGCAGGCCGCAGAGCATGTTGCCGGCGCCCTGGGCCAGCAGCTCCTTGTCGTAGTGCGTCCTGGGCCCGTCGTGCATCCGGTCCACGGCGGCGGCGCTGAACAGCGTCTCGGCCGAGGCGATGAGCGCGAAGGTGACGACGGTGCCGAGCACGGGGACGCCGAGCGAGGCGAAGTCGCCCCACTCCGGCAGGTCGATCGCGCCGCCCAGACCCTGCACCGTGACGTGGGCGACGTCCGTACCGGTCGCCCAGGTCACCGCCGTGGCCAGGGCGACCGCGGCCAGCGGCGCGGGGACGAGGCGGGCCCGCGCCGGGAGCCGCGGCCACAGGACGAGCACCGCGACCGTCCCCGCGCCGACGGCGCAGGCGGTCGCGGCCCGGCCGCCGTCCAGGACGTCCCCGAGCAGCCCGGGGATACCGGCGATCTTGTCGAGGCCGGCGCGCGGCTGCGGGACTCCGGCCATCGTGTACAACTGGCCGAAGAACAGGACGAGTCCGATGCCGGCGAGCATGCCGTGCACGACCGAGACGGAGATGGCCCGGAACCAGCGGCCGAACCGCAGCAGGCCCAGGGCCAGTTGGAGCAGCCCGGTGCACAGCACGATGACGCCGAGCATGCCGAGCCCGAACTCGCGGACGGCTTCGGACACCAGCACCGTCAGCCCGGCGGCCGGACCGCTGACCTGGAAGGTGCTGCCGGGGAGCGCGCCGACGACGAGGCCGCCCACGATGCCGGTGATCAGGCCGAGTTCGGCCGGCACCCCGGAGGCCACGGCCACGCCGACGCACAACGGCAGGGCCACGAGGAAGACGACGAGCGAGGCGAGGACGTCCTGACGGAGCGCGTCCGGTTGTTTCGGAGCGGGGAACACGGAGAACACGGTGGAGGGTCCCTTGTCTGTCGCTGCCGGGCGGGTCACGGGGCGGATCACAGGGGCGGGAACGGCAGGGCGCCGCCGTCGGGACGGTGCGCGCCGACGAGGCCGGTGTGGACCTCGTAGTACCAGGCGTGCAGGGCGAGCCGGCCCCGGTCGAGCCGCTCCCGGACGCAGGGGTAGGCGCGCAGGGTCTCCAGCTGGGCGACGGCGTGCCGCTGTGCCACCTCGGCCAGGTCGGGCGGGCCGGGCCGCACCGTACGGGCCGGGGCCTCGGGCGGCACGGCGTGGTCGAGCCAGCCCCGCACGGCCGGCACGGCGGAGAGGTCGTCGCCGCGCACGACGGCGCCGAGCGCGCCGCAGTGCGAGTGCCCGCAGACGACGATGTCGCGGACGCCGAGGACGGCGACGGCGAATTCGACGGTCGCGGCCTCTCCCGTGGGGCAGCGACTGCGGTATTCGGGGACGATGTTGCCCGCGGTGCGGAGCTCGAAGAGTTCTCCCGGGTGCGCCCCGGTGATGAGCGAGGGAACGACGCGGGAATCGGCGCAGGATATGAAGAGGACTTCGGGTGACTGGCCCGCCTCCAGAGCCCTCAGCCGCCGGGCGCGCTCGGGGTCGGCGACGAGGGTGGATGCGAAGGAGCGGGCGTGGTCGACGAGTGATCGCATGATGGCCTGCCTCGTGTTGCGGGGCATGGTCGGTCGTCTTTCGCGGCATTCTGCACCACCGCGGGAGGCCATCACTTTACCGATGCATTACCGCCCTGTGAACCCCGGAATTATTCACCAAAAACCGGACACGAAACGTTACTTGGCCCCGAATCACCCGCCCTGGAATTGTTCGGTCCCACTGGGGTCGAGAATTCCATGGACCATTCACCTGCATTCCATTCGCGGAATGAACACAGCCGGAATCAACACAGCCGGAATGGAAACGGCCGGTCCGCCCGCACCCGGAGGTGCGGGCGGACCGGCCGTTTCCACGGTCCCGTGAGGCCGTCAGTCGTTGGCGACGACGGGGTAGCGCGGGGTGCCCTCCGCCATCTGCCGCAGCGCGTCCTTGCGGTCGCGCTTGGAGAGGCGGTCGATGTAGAGGTAGCCGTAGAGGTGGTCCGTCTCGTGCTGGAGGCAGCGCGCGAAGTAGCCGGTGCCCTCGATCGCGATGGGCTCGCCCTTCATGTTCACGCCGCGCACGACCGCGTAGTCGGGGCGGGCCAGCTCCGCATAGGCGGTCGGGACCGACAGACAGCCCTCGTTGGAGGCGTCGAGCACCCGGCGGTCGGCCGGCAGCTCGTCCAGGACCGGGTTGCACATGTGGCCCACGTGCCGGACGCCCTCGTCGTCCATGCAGTCGTAGACGAACACCTTGAGGTCCACGCCGATCTGGTTGGCCGCCAGGCCGACGCCCTCCGCGGTGCGCTGGCTGGCGAACATGTCGTCGATCAGCTGGGCCAGCTTCTCGTCGAACTCCGTCACGTCCTTGCACTCCCGGTGCAGGACCGGGTTGCCGTGGACGGTGATCGGCCGGGAGGTGCCGCGCTCGCGGTGCGCGGCCTCACGCTCCTCGCAGTCCTCGGTGTCCACGATGAACTCGTCGTTCACCGACTGGTCGGTGTCTTGCTGCGCCATGACCGCCGTAAGCCTCTCTCACAACCCGAATGCCGTATCGGCCCTGGATCCCGTGCCGGCCCCGGCCCTCCGGGGATCGTCCCCGGATCCACAGGGCCGTTCCAGGGTAAGGGGGCGCCGCCGGGCGCTCAGCAGACCTCTTCCAGATCGCGCCACTCCCGGGTGTCGGGGCTGTCCGCGACCCAGCCGTCCAGCAGGCCGCGCACCAGACCGGCGGGCGCGGCGATGCCGCACTCCCGCTCGGGCACCCAGAGCAGCCCCGAACCGGCCGTGCGGTGGCCGAGCGGGCCGGGGTGGCCGGGCTCGCTGTGGTCGTGCGGGTCCAGATGCTCGCCGTCGCCCTCGTCGCTGGGCATCCGGCTCTCCGAGCATGTGCGGCACAGCAGCCGCACCGAGGACGACCAGTCCTCGGCGGCGAACCCCGCGTCGGCGGCCAGCCGCTCCAGGGCGTCCCGGTCCGCCTCGGTGGCGGCCTCCAGGAGGACCACCCAGGTCGGCACGGGGGACGGGGCCCACAGCTCGATCTCGTCGAAGACCGGGTAGGACGGCCCGGCGGCGGTCACCCGCTCGCCGTGCGGGACGCCGTCGTGCAGCACGACCTCGCCCCAGCGCCGGCCGGACGAGGGCAGCGGGATGGACAGCACCTCCATGCGCGCCGGGTCCAGCCGGCGGCCCCAGACCACCTCGGCCTCGCCCTCCGGCGAGAGCCGCACGGCCGCGCTGCCCAGCTCCATCCCGGACGGCTCGCCCGCGGGGCCGCCCTCGGCGGGCACCCGCAGTCCGTATGCCTGCCAGGCCCGCCGGGCCAACGGCCAGTCCTGGAGCGCGGTGGCGGCGATGCCCACGTTCCACCAGTCGGGCGCGCCCGCCTCGCGGTCCAGCAGCGCCACCGCCCGCAGCCCCGCGGCACGGGCCTGCTCCCAGTCGTGCCGGAACTTGTGCAGCAGCGCGAGATTGAACCACGACTCGGACAGCCACGGCTCCATGTCGGCGGCGCGCGTCAGCAGCGCGCCGGCGTCCTCGTACCGGCCGTCGCCGATGAGAGTGAAGGCACGGTCGGTGGCCTGCCGCCACGAGGGGGAAGGCCGGTGCCGCACCCTGCCGAAGATCCTCACGATGTCCGCCTGCTGTTTTCTCGACGTCCCGCGTGCACCCACGCCGGATGGCCCAGGTGGCCGGTGCCGTCCTCCCTGACGGCGGCCCGCCACTCCTTGCTCACGACCCCGCCCGTGAGCCGGGTCGTCTCCTCGGGGAGCCGCGCCCACCACGACCTGACGTCCGCGACAGCGCTCATGACACCCCCCGGTTCCCGCGTTCTCGTCATGTACTTCGTCGCTCTTCTTCTCTTCGCATCCAACCATGCCCCGTCGGACGCCCGCTCATTACCCGTGGGTTAGCCGTGCTACTCCGGCCGCCACCGGGCGCCTCACGCCTCCGCCCGCTCCGGCGCGTCCCGCGCGAGCACCCGCGCGAGCGCCTCGACCACCCGGGGCTCGTGGTCGTGGCTCCCCGCGGCCACGGCCCGGCGCAGCAGCTCCAGCGCGGCCGCCGGGCCGTGGCCCGCACCGCAGGCCAGGTCCTCGTAGGCGTTGACCGTGCGCACCACACGGGCGGCGAGGGGCTGCTCCCGGTACGGGTCGGCCTGGCGCTCCACCGCGGCGGCGACCTCGGCGGCGTCCGCCCCCTCCAGCGGGGCCAGCCGGGCCACGGCCCCGCCCAGCCGGGCGAGGCGCCGCCGCTCCTCGGGCGGCAGCGGCTCGGTGGCCCCGGCGGGCACCGGATCGACGAGGGAGAGCTGGCCCACGTCGTGCATGAGCGCCGCGTACTCGACGACGCTGAGGCCGGACTCCGTCATTCCGAGCTCGCGGCCGACGGCACGGCTGAGCCCGGCTACGCGCCCTGCGTGACCGGCGGGTGTGCACCCGGCGAGCTCCGTCGCCCGGGCCAGCGAGGCGACGGTCCGTCCGCAGGTGCTCCGGGCGCTCCCCCGGCGCCCGGCGGACAGCTGGACGACCAGCAGCGGCAGACAGCACAGCGGCAGCACCCACAGCCCGGCGACGGCCGGGGCGAGGGCGGCGGTGACGCCGGTCGCGCAGACCGCGGGACCGATGCCGGGCAGGGCGCGCAGTTCGGTCCGGAGCGCCGCCGTGTAGCGGCCGCCGGCCCGGGAGCGGGCGAGGGCGGCGGCCAGCGCGGCGTCGGAGACGGCGGTGAGGCCGAGCAGGAGCAGCAGCGAGAGCACGTAGTACGGGCACGGCCCGGCGTGGTGCAACGGCTGGAAGCAGAGGGCGGCCAGGGCGGTGCCCGCCACGCGGCGCACGAGCCGGTCGGGCGCGGGCGGGCGCCCTCCGGCCCCGGCCAGGGTCGCGCCGAGCACCACGGCGACCACCTGCGGCACACCATGGGTGGCCGGATGGCCGCCGACCTCGCCGAGGAGGGCGTAGGCGAGCGATCCGGCGGCGCCGACGGGGGCGGACTCGCGGGCGTCGCCGGGCGCCCCCGGCCGGTGCCGCACGGCCTCGCCGACGGCGATCAGCACGCCGTAGGCCAGGGCGACGCCCGGCTGCGCGAGGCCGTGCCGGGCGGTCCAGCCCAGGGCGAGCAACGCGCCGGTGGCCGCGGCGAGATGTGCGGCACGGGCGAGGTTCACCGGTCGCCCCCGGGGAGGGACGCGGGCAGGACGGGGTCCGGCCGTACGCCCGGACCGTGATCAGGAGGGACGTTTCCGCAGTCCGGAACCGGGGTTTCCCGGACCCCGTCCACCGGCTGCCAGCCCTCCCGGGCGACCGCCCGCGCCAGCGCCGCGACCATGCGCGGGTCGAAGTGGGAACCGGCGCAGCGGCGCAGCTCCGCGAGGGCGGCGGAAACCGGGCGGGCCCGGCTGTAGGCACGGGTGGAGGTCATCGCGTCGAAGGCATCGGCGACGGCCACGATCCGTGCCGCCTCCGGGATTTGATGACCCGTCAGACCGTGGGGGTAGCCGGTGCCGTCCATGCGCTCGTGGTGGTGGAGGATCGCCTCCCGCGCCTCACCGGGGAAGCCGATGCCGCGCACCAGCTCGTGCCCGTACTCGGGATGGCGCTGGACGATGCGCCGTTCCTCGGCGGTGAGCGGGCCCGCCTTGCGCAACAGCCGGGTGGGGACGCCGAGTTTGCCGAGGTCGTGCAGGACGCCTGCGACCCGCAGCGCCTCCAGCCGCGCGCCGCCCACGCCCAGTTCGCGGCCGATCAGCACCGCGGCCCGCCCGACGCGTTCGCCGTGGCCGCAGGTGTAGTGGTCCTTGAGGTCCACCGCCCGCACCAGCGCCTGGAACGCGGCCCGGCGGTCGGCGCGGTCGCGGCGGAAGCGGGCCGGCAGCCGGGGGGAGAGGGCCACGGGGAGCAGCACCAGCAGGGCGGCCGGCGGCCCGTAGGCGCTCTCCCACAGGACGGCCGCGAGCAGCGCGGTGGTGCCGTGCACCAGCGCCGGGACCAGGGCGGCGGGCCACGGGCCGGGCCGGGCGCCGCGCACCCCGGCGTCGAGGACGGCGACGACGGCGGCCAGGGCCAGGGCGGCGGCGAGCGCGGCGGGCAGCGCCCCGGGCGGTCCGGCCGGCAGCAGTCCGCGGGCGGCGGCGAAGACGCCGGCGGCACAGGCCGCGGCGAGGGAGTACAGCGCGGCGTGCCACAGCCGGCGCAGCCAGGCCGGCCCGCCGGGGGCGCTGCCGCCGGGCGGTCCGGCGAGCGCGCCGGGGACCGCGGCCAGCCCGGCGGCGGCCGGCGGCAGGAGGAGGGCGCCGGTCAGCAGGACCGGCAGCATCGGGGAGCGGTGGGGCAGGCGTTCACCGGCGACGAGGACGGCGGCCAGCAGGCCCGCGGCCGCCCAGTCGACGGTCCGGCCGGCCCACAGGGCGGGTGCGTCGCACCCGGCCGCGGCGGCCACGGCGCACGCGATCCAGCCGCGTGCGGCCGCCGGAACTGCCTTCATGACATGTCCTCCCCATCCTCAACGCTCCCTGTCGGGATGGGGAGAATAGGGTGGCGGACGGCCCGCGTCGGCCGCATCCGCCCGAACCGCCGTCCGTTCGGGTGACGTTCGGGCGGCGGCCGTTTTGATCCATGCGGATCCGTGCGGATCCGTCCGGACGCCGGGCGCGGAGGCGGCCGGATCAGTCCCGGTCCGCGCCCCGTGCGTCGGCGCGCTCGGCGACGGCCTCGGCCACCACGTCCTGCTCGGGGACGGGCTGGCCGCCGCGGATGAGCTCGATCCGGCCCATCACCTTGGACCGCAGGTCGGCGGGGACGTCGTCGTGTCCGCAGCAGCGCTTGACGAGCTTCTTGACCGCCTGCTCCAGACCGTAGGTCTCCAGGCAGGGCGAACACTCGTCGATGTGCACCTCGAACTTGGCGCACTCGCCGTCCGGCATCTCGCGGTCGAGGTACTCGTAGAGGTGGTCGAGGACTTCGGAGCAGTCCGTCTCGTGCGGGTCACCGCAGCTCATGAGTCCGAGCCCTTCCGATTGTGCGACGCGGCGGAACCGTTCGGCGCGGCGGCCCCGGCCGGGACCAGGCCGCGCTCACGGGCGTAGTCCTCCAGCAGGCCGCGGAGCTGACGCCGGCCCCGGTGGAGGCGGGACATCACCGTGCCGATGGGGGTACCCATGATGTCCGCGATCTCCTTGTAGGCAAACCCCTCCACATCCGCGAGGTAGACCGCTATGCGGAATTCCTCGGGAATGGCCTGAAGGGCCTCCTTGACATCGGAGTCGGGCAGATGGTCCAGCGCCTGCGACTCGGCGGACCGCAACCCCTGGGACATGTGCGACTCGGCACGCGCCAGCTGCCAGTCCTCGATCTCCTCGGACGCGCTGCGCAGCGGCTCCCGCTGCTTCTTGCGGTACGAGTTGATGAAGGTGTTGGTGAGGATGCGGTAGAGCCACGCCTTGAGGTTCGTGCCGTCACGGAACTGGTGGAAGGACGCGTACGCCTTGGCGTACGTCTCCTGGACCAGGTCCTCCGCGTCCGCCGGATTGCGGGTCATCCGCAGGGCGGCCGAGTACATCTGGTCGAGGAAGGTCAGCGCGTCCCGCTCGAAGCGCGCGTTGCGCTCCGCCGTGCTCTCCGCGTGCCCGCTCTCCGGGTGCTCGTTCTCCGTGTGCCGGGCGGGAGAGAGCCCCTCGCCGTTCGACCCCGCGTCGGTGCCTGCGACCGGACCCACCTCCTCCAGAACCCTGGCCGGGTCCTTGGCGGACCCGCTCGTTTCGGAGAATAGACGACGATCGGCCAGGCCCGCCGCTCCAGCCGCGGCCGCCCGGCCCATGCCCATGGCCACCTGGCCCTGGTCTGCCGTGTTCGGGCGGGACAGGCATGCGATCGAACCCATTGCGCGGGTCTCCCGTTCCTTTGTCATGTGCCGGTGCGTTGTCGTACGAGTACGAGAACAGCGGCGGGCCCCCGCGCATTCCCGGTCAGGGCAGGCCGGCGAGCCGGTCCCGCACCGCTTCGGTGATCAGGGCCAGTGCGTCCTCCTGGGTGACGCCCGCGGACCGGGCCACCGCGAAACCGTGGTCGGCGCCGGGCACGGCCACCGGGCCGGTGCCCGCGGGGAATTCCTCGGGCCGTCCGAAGGGATCCCGCGCCCCCTGCACGACGAGCACCGGCACACCCGCGCCGAGCAGTTCCTCCGCCCGCGACTTCTCGGGCCTGCCCGGCGGATGCAGCGGAAAGCTCAGCGCGAGCACGGCCACCGCGCCCAGCTCCGCGGCCGTCCGGCAGGCGACCCGCGCCCCGGCGCTGCGCCCGCCGGCCACCACGGGGACGCCGGGCGCGGCGAGTTCGGGCCAGAGGGCGCGCCAGGCCTTGTCCAGCGTCGCGGGCGCGGGGGCCACCTTCTTCCCGGCGACGCGCCAGGGCTGCTCGACGAGGGCCACGGTCACCCCGTGCGCCGGCAGGGCGGCGGCCAGCGCCACGAGGTCGCGGGCCTCGACGCCGCCGCCGGCGCCGTGCCCGAGGGCGAGGACGAGGCGGGGCGTGCCGGTGGCTGCGGGGTGCCAGTGGATCCGGGCGTCCCCGGCCGGGGTCGGTACGGTCTGGATGCTCACGCGACCATCCTGCCGCGCCCCACCGACAACGCCGCTCCGGCCGGGCTCAGAACAGCGTCGCCTCCTCCGGCGCCGCCAGTTCCGTCAGCAGTTCGGGCCCGTTGTTGCGGACATCGCTGACCGCCGTCGTCACGGGATGGGCGCGCACCAGGCCGGGCGGCGGCGGGGCGAGCAGCGGGCGCAGTTCCTCCGGGTCGGTGCGGGCCGGGTCCAGCCAGTCCGCCCACCGGTCGGGGGTGAGGACGAGCGGCATGCGGGGGTGGATGTCCGCCAGCGAGCGCGGGCGGCCCTCGGCATCGGCGTCCGGTGCCCCGCCGTCCGCGAAGGGCTCCGGCTCGGCCTCGGTCGTGATCACCGAGCAGGTCGCCCACCAGGCCTGCGGATGGTCGTCGGGCAGCGTCCGGTCGCGCCAGAACTCGTAGAGCCCGGCCATGGCCATCACCGAGCCGTCGGCCGGTGTGACGAACCAGGGCTGTTTGCGGGCGCGCTTCTTACGGCCCTGGACCTCCAGTTCGCGCTCCTGCGCGCCGGTGACCCACTCGAAGTAGCCGTCCGCCGGGAGGAGACAGCGCCGCGCGGCGAAGGCCCGCCGGTAGGACGGCTTCTCGTGCACCGTCTCCGCCCGGGCGTTGATCATCCGGGCGGCGCCCTCGGGCGAGGTGGCCCAGGGCGGCACCAGCCCCCAGCGCAGGACGCGCAGCTGGCGGACCGGGCGCGGGTCGCCGGAACCCTTCAGGGGGCGTTCGAGTATCGCGTGGACGCTCTTGGTCGGCGCCACGTTCCAGTCGGGCGCCAGGGTCTCCTCGGGCTCCCAGACCTCGACGTCGAAGAGTCCGACCAGGTCCTCCGGCCTCCGGCTCGCCGCGTACCGCCCGCACATGTCCGACCGCCCCTCGGTTCACCCTCGCGCTGACCATGGTGCCCCATCCGCCCCACCCGCCCATCAAACCCTCGGGAGCCGCGGCCCGGGGAACCACCGTCGACTTCCGGCCGTCCCTCTGCACGGATCCACACCGCGCCGATGCACCACGCGTCGATGCACCACGCCTGAGGAGCGGCACCGCCATGGACAGCACCAGCACCGCCGGACTGTGGGACCGGCTGGCCGGTTCCCAGCCCGGGCCCTCCCTCTGGACCGTCGTGGTGACCGGGCTGCTCGCCCTCGCCGCCGTCGCCCCGCCGCGGGTCTGGCGGGTGACGCGCAACGCCGTCACCATCGCCCACGAGGGCGGGCACGCCCTGGTGGCACTGCTCAGCGGGCGGACCCTGAGCGGGATCCGGCTGCACTCGGACACCTCCGGGCTGACCGTCTCGCGCGGCAGGCCGGCCGGGATCGGCATGGTCCTGACCGCCGCGGCCGGCTACCCGGCCCCCTCGCTGCTGGGTCTCGCCGGGGCGTGGGCGCTGGCCACCGGGCATGTCACGGCACTGCTGTGGGGCGCGACGGCGCTGCTCGCGGCGATGCTGGTCATGATCCGCAACGCCTGGGGCGTGCTGACCGTGGTGGTCTCCGGCAGCGCCTTCGCCCTGGTCTCCTGGCTGGCGGGCGCCGAGCTGCGGGCCGCGTTCGCGTATGGAGTGGTGTGGTTCCTGCTGCTGGGCGGCGTGCGGCCGGCCTTCGAGCTCCAGCGCAAGCGCCGGCACGGCGCCGCCCCGGACTCGGACGCCGACCAGCTGGCGCGGCTGACCGGCATCGCGCCCGTGCTGTGGCTGCTGCTGTTCCACCTCGTCTCGCTGGTCTGTCTGGTGGCCGGCGGGCGCTGGCTGCTCGGGGCGTGAAGCGGAACGACCGGAACGGACGGACGGGCGTCAGAAGCCCGTTCACCTCCACCGGGGAGCCCGTTCACCGCGGCCGGGGAGGCCGTAAGGTAAGGGCATGACCCAGAGCCCCGCGCACACCGACCTCTGGCCCGCTCCGACCGCGACCGGGGCCGTTGACGCGACCGTCACCGTGCCCGGCTCGAAGTCGGTCACCAACCGCGGCCTCGTCCTCGCCGCGCTGGCCGCCGAGCCTGGCTGGCTGCGCCGCCCGCTGCGTTCCCGCGACACCCTCCTGATGGCCGAGGCGCTGCGCGCCATGGGCGTCGGCATCGAGGAGACCGTCTCCTCCAGCTCCGAGGGCGGCCCCGACGGCACCGGCGAGGCCTGGCGCATCATCCCCGCCCAGCTGCACGGCCCGGCCACGGTCGATGTCGGCAACGCGGGCACGGTCATGCGCTTCCTGCCGCCGGTGGCCGCGCTCTCCGACGGCCCGATCCGCTTCGACGGCGACCCGCGCAGCTACGAGCGTCCGCTGCACGGCGTGATCGACGCCCTGCGCGCCCTGGGCGCCCGCATCGACGACAACGACCGCGGCGCCCTGCCGCTGACCGTGCACGGCGCCGGGGCCCTGGAGGGCGGTCCGGTGGAGATCGACGCGTCCTCGTCCTCCCAGTTCGTCAGCGCGCTGCTGCTCTCCGGCGCGCGCTTCAACCAGGGCGTCGAGGTCCGCCACGTCGGCTCCGCGCTGCCCTCGCTGCCGCACATCCGGATGACCGTGGACATGCTGCGCGCCGCCGGCGCCCAGGTGGACACCCCCGAGGCGGGCGGCGAGCCGGACGTGTGGCGGGTCTCCCCCAGCGCCCTGCTCGGCCGCGACCTGGTCGTGGAGCCCGACCTGTCCAACGCCGCGCCGTTCCTGGCGGCCGCCCTGGTCACCGGCGGCCGGGTCACCATCCCCGACTGGCCCGAGCACACCACGCAGCCCGGCGACGCGCTGCGCGAGATCTTCACCGCCATGGGCGGCATCTGCGAACTGACCGACGCCGGGCTGACCTTCACCGGCACCGGCCGGATCACCGGCCTCGACGCCGACCTGCACGAGGTCGGCGAGCTGACCCCGGTCATCGCCGCCGTCGCCGCGCTCGCCGACTCCGAGTCCGAGCTGCGCGGCATCGCCCACCTCCGGCTGCACGAGACCGACCGGCTCGCCGCGCTCGCCAAGGAGATCAACGAGCTCGGCGGCGACGTCACCGAGACCGCCGACGGCCTGCGCATCCGCCCGCGCCCGCTGCACGGCGGCGTCTTCCACACCTACGAGGACCACCGGCTGGCCACCGCCGCCGCGGTCCTCGGCCTCGCGGTCCCGGGCGTCCGGGTGGAGAACGTGGCGACCACCGCCAAGACGCTGCCGGACTTCCCGGAGCTGTGGCACGGAATGCTCGGGTCCGTCGCGGAGGCGACGGCTCCGAGAGCCTGAGAGATCCGAGAACAGCCATGCGCCGCTACGGCAAGCACACCGACGAGGACGACGTCCGCGTCCGCCCCAATCGCAAGGGCAACCGGCCCCGGACGAGCATCCGCCCCAAGCACGAGGACGCCGCCGAGGGCTTCGTCCTCACGGTCGACCGCGGCCGGCTGACCGTCCTCGTCGAGGACCGCGCCATCACGGCCATGAAGGCCCGTGAACTGGGCCGCAAGAGCGCGGTGGTCGGCGACCGCGTCGCGATCGTCGGCGACCTCAGCGGGAAGAAGGACACCCTGGCCCGGATCGTCCGGGTCGAGGAGCGCCGCTCGGTGCTGCGCAGGACGGCCGACGACACCGACCCGTTCGAGCGGGTCGTGGTCGCCAACGCCGACCAGCTCGCCATCGTCACCGCGCTCGCCGACCCGGAGCCGCGCCCCCGGCTGATCGACCGCTGTCTGGTCGCGGCGTACGACGCGGGGCTCGAACCGCTGCTCGTCCTGACGAAGTCGGACCTGGCCCCGGCCGAGAAGCTGATGGAGTCCTACGGGTCGCTGGGCGTGCCGTACGTGGTCACCAACCGCCAAGAGCTGGCCGACGGCGACGCCGCCGACCGGGTCCGCGAGCAGCTGACGGGCCGGATCACCGCCTTCGTCGGGCACTCCGGCGTCGGCAAGACGACCCTGGTGAACGCGCTCGTCCCCGACCGGCAGCGGGCCACCGGCCATGTCAACGCGGTCACCGGCCGCGGCCGGCACACCACGACGTCGGCGCTGGCCCTGCCGCTTCCGGACAACTCGGGATGGGTGATCGACACCCCGGGCGTCCGGTCGTTCGGGCTCCACCACATCGACCCGTCCCGGGTCATCCACGCCTTCCCCGACCTGGAACCGGGCACCGAGGGCTGCCCGCGCGCCTGCAGCCACGACGAGCAGGACTGCGCGCTGGACGCCTGGGTCGCGGAGGGGCACGCCGATCCGCAGCGGCTCTTCTCGCTGCGCAGGCTTCTGGCCACCCGGGAGCGGCGCGAAGGCGATTGATCGCCTACGTTTGCGAATGACCGCCAGCGGCAAGTGCACCAACCGACCGGTACGCGTGGGGCGGTCTACGACTCGGGAGGCAATCTGATGGCGTGGCTGCTGGTCGTGGTCGCCGGACTTCTGGAAACGGGCTTCGCCGTCTGTCTGAAACTCTCGCACGGCTTCACCCGGTTGTGGCCGACGATCGCCTTCGCCTGCTTCGCCCTGGGCAGCTTCGGCCTGCTGACGCTCTCGCTGAAGAAGCTGGACGTCGGTCCGGCGTACGCGGTGTGGACGGGGATCGGGGCGGCGGGCACCGCGATCTACGGCATGGTCTTCCTGGACGACCTGGTCTCCACCCTCAAGCTGGTATCGATCGCCTTTGTGATCGTCGGGGTGATCGGACTCCAGCTCTCCGGCTCGGCGCACTGAGGCGCGGCCCGGCTCTCAGGAGCGCTCGGGAGCATCCAGCAGCGCGCGCACGACCCGGGCGACCTGCCCCGCCGCCTCCACGTCGGAGGCGGCCGGGGCGACCACATACGACAGGGTCACCCGCACGGCGGCCTCGCAGGCCCGCCGTATCGCCTCCGGATCCGCCGGTTCCGGCTCCGCCGACCTGCCGACGGCCGCGGCCGCGCTGCCCCGGATGCGTTCCACCAGCGCCGCGGGCACCGGGGCGCCCCGGGCCGCGGAGGGCGGCGGGGTGCGCGGCGCGGGCACGGCCGGGGCCGCCTGGGCGGGCAGCCGGTCGCCGCGGCAGCCCGTGAGGGCGGCGCGCACCAGCGGGTTGGCCCGCGCGGCGCGCAGCGTCCATACGGCGACGGCCGCGCAGCAGTCCCCGGCGTCCGCGTCGCCCCGGTCGGCGACGTCCGCCAACGACCGGTCCACACCGGCCAGGAAGGACTCCGCCTCGCGCCGCACCAGCGCGCGGGCCAGGCCGTCCTTGCTGCCGAACTCGTTGTACAGGGTCTGCCGGGACACCCCGGCGGCGGCCGCCACGTCGACCATGCGGACCCCGTGCCAGGGCCGGGTGCCGAGGGCCGTGAAGGCCGCGTCCAGCAGGAGCTCTCGTGCCGCGGGCATCGTCGCCTCCCGGGCCTGGGGCGTGTCCGATGGGTCGGCCGGGGCCCCGCGACGCTCCCCCGGCCACCGCTGGGAGGTGCCCCCAGGCACGGCACCTCGCTGCGTTGTCGCATCACCCGAGTACGCCCGGTACGCGGGCGATGCTCCGCCTTGCCCTGCACCGCACCGGACGCTGCAGGGCCCGCACCGGCCCATCGGACACGCCCTTGCGGCCGCACGACGGTTGTGGCCACAGAATTGACGCACCACCAGACGGTGTCAAGAGCCCAGGAAGACCGATCGCGGGTAGTGTTCCGGTTATGTCCGACTACCACGATGATCTGCGCCTGGCCCACGTCCTGGCGGACGCCGCCGACGCGGCGACCATGGATCGGTTCAAGGCCCTCGACCTCAAGGTCGAGACCAAACCGGACATGACCCCGGTGAGCGAGGCCGACAAGGCCGCGGAGGAACTGATCCGCGGCCAGCTGCAGCGGGCCCGCCCGCGGGACGCCGTCCTCGGCGAGGAGTTCGGCAGCGAGGGCCTGGGCCCCCGCCGCTGGGTGATCGACCCGATCGACGGCACCAAGAACTATGTGCGCGGCGTCCCGGTGTGGGCGACGCTCATCTCCCTGATGGTCCAGGTCGAGCGCGAGGGCCGGGCCGAGTTCGAGCCGGTGGTGGGCCTGGTCTCGGCCCCGGCGCTGGGCCGCCGCTGGTGGGCGGCGAAGGGCTCGGGCGCGTACACCGGCCGCAGCCTCTCCTCCGCGAGCCGGCTCGGCGTCTCGAAGGTCGAGCGGATGGCGGACGCGTCGTTCGCCTACTCCTCGCTCTCGGGCTGGGAGGAGCGCGGGATGCTGCCGGGCTTCCTGGATCTGACCCGGGACTGCTGGCGCACCCGCGGCTACGGCGACTTCTGGCCGTACATGATGGTCGCCGAGGGCACGGTGGACATCTGCGCCGAGCCGGAGCTGTCGCTGTGGGACATGGCGGCGAACGTCGTCATCGTCGAGGAGGCGGGCGGCCGCTTCACCGGGCTGGACGGCCGTCCCGGCCCGCACAGCGGGAACGCGGCGGCGTCCAACGGGCTGCTCCACGACGAGCTGCTGGGCTATCTGCGCCCGAGCCGTCCCTGAACGGCCGTTCCTGAACGCCGTTCAGGGCGGCTGTCCCCGAACGGCCGGAGAGGCCGGAGCCCATTGGCGTCCGGCCTCTCCGGTTTCTTACGGCAAGCGCCCTAGCCGCGCAGGGCCTGGACCGCGGCCTCCAGCCGCTTGCCGTAGTCCTCGTCCGCCTTGCGGAAGTTGTCGATCGCGCGCTCGGCGATGTCGTCGCGGGACACCTTGGCGATGAAGCCAGCGAGGTTGGCGATCAGGCGCTCCTTCTCCGCCTCCGACATCAGGCGGTAGAGGTTGCCCGCCTGGACGAAGTCGTTGTCCTCGGCGTGCGAGGGGGCGACGTGGTCGCCCGTCACGCCGGAGACGGCGGACGCCTGCCACAGCGGGCGGTCCGTCTGGACCGGGCCGCCGAAGCTGTTCGGCTCGTAGTTCTTCGCCCGGCCGTGGCGGCCGTCGTAGAGGTGGCCGTCGCGGCCGTAGCTGCGGGCCTCGGTGGCGTGCGGACGGTTCACCGGCAGGTGGTCGGCGTTGATGCCGACGCGGTAGCGGTGGGCGTCGGCGTAGGCGAAGAGCCGGCCCTGGAGCATCTTGTCGGGGGACGGGCCGATGCCGGGCACGAAGTGGGCCGGCGAGAAGATGGACTGCTCGACCTCGGCGAAGATGTTCTCCGGGTTGCGGTTGAGCTCCAGCTTGCCGAACTCGATCGGCGGGTAGTCCTCGTGCGGCCACACCTTGGTGAGGTCGAACGGGTTGAAGCGGTAGTTCGCCGCGTCCTCGACCGGCATGATCTGCACCTGCACGGTCCAGGTCGGGAACTCGCCGCGCTCGATGGCCTCGCGCAGGTCGCGCTGGTGGCTGTCGGGGTCCGCACCGGCGAGCTTGTCGGCCTCGCTCTGGGTGAGGTTCTTGATGCCCTGGTCGGTCTTGAAGTGGTACTTGACCCAGAAGGCCTCGCCGGCCTCGTTGTTCCACTGGAAGGTGTGCGAGCCGTAGCCGTTCATGTGGCGGTACGAGGCGGGGATGCCGCGGTCGCCGAACAGCCAGGTCACCTGGTGGGTGGCCTCGGGGCTCAGACCCCAGAAGTCCCAGACGTTGTCCGCCTCCTGCGAGCCGGTGTACGGGTCGCGCTTCTGGGTGTGGATGAAGTCCGGGAACTTGATGGCGTCCTTGATGAAGAACACCGGGGTGTTGTTGCCGACGAGGTCGTAGTTGCCCTCCTCGGTGTAGAACTTCAGCGAGAAGCCGCGGGGGTCACGGACCGCGTCCGGGGCGCCGAGGTTGCCCGCGACGGTCGAGAAGCGCAGGAAGACCTCGGTCTCCTTGCCGATCTCGGCGAGGAACTTCGCCCGCGTGTACCGCGTGACGTCCGCGGTCACGGTGAAGGTGCCGTAGGCGCCGGCGCCGCGGGCGTGCACCACGCGCTCCGGGATGCGCTCACGGTTGAAGTGGGCGAGCTTCTCCAGGAGCAGCTGGTCCTGCACCAGGACGGGGCCGCCGATGCCCGCGGTCTCGCTGTTCTGGTTGTCCGCGACCGGAGCTCCGGACTCCGTGGTCAGCGGGCCCGTCGTCTTGACCTCGTCCTGAACCGACACGTACGCCTCCGTCATTCCATCGACTCGCCCTGCCACGCCAGGCACTCGGCCTTGGCAGGAACCGAAAGCGATCCTACATTGGACTTTGTCTAAGTCAAGATGCGGCGTACAGAAGAATCACCTCCATTGATGGACAAAACGCGCTGCTAGGCTGGTGCTATCTGACTGATGGGTGAATGGCATGAGTGACCTGCTGGATCGGCTCCGGGGACGCGGCTGGCGGCTGACCGCACAGCGGCGCGTCGTCGCCGAGGTGCTCGACGGGGACCATGTGCACTACACCGCCGACGAGGTGCACGCGAAGGCGGCGGAGATGCTGCCGGAGATCTCCCGGGCGACCGTCTACAACACCCTCGGGGAGATGGTCTCGCTGGGCGAGGTGCTGGAGGTGAGCACCGACGGCCGCGCCAAGCGCTACGACCCCAACGCCCACCATGCGCACCAGCACCTCGTGTGCTCGCGGTGCGGCACGATCCGCGACGTGCACCCCTCGGGGGACCTGCTCGCCGGCCTCCCGCCGGAGGAGCGCTTCGGCTTCCAACTCTCGGCGGTCGAGGTGACGTACCGGGGCCTGTGCCCCGGCTGCGCGGCGGGCTGAGCCCGGCACCGAACGGGTGCAGCACGAAGGCCCGGATCCTGAGGATCCGGGCCTTCGTGATCAGTAGCGGGGACAGGATTTGAACCTGCGACCTCTGGGTTATGAGCCCAGCGAGCTACCGAGCTGCTCCACCCCGCGTCGATGGGCCAACTGTAACCCGGTTACGGCACATGGTGCAAACGCGATGTCTCCCGTGACAGCCCGCGAGCACGGCACCACGTACGGTGGCGCGGCTCACGCCGACAACTCCTGCTGGAGCGCGTCCCGCAGCCGCGCCGCCCGCTCGGCGACCTCCGCCGGGCCGCGCTCGACGGCCTGCGCGCACCAGAGCTGAGCCTGCGTCAACTCGCCGTGGCGGGCGGCCAGCAGGGCCAGCCGCAGGGCCGCGCGGCCGTGTCCGGCCTCGGCCGCCCGGGTCCACCACAGGGCCGCCTCCGGCTCGCTGCCCTCCCGGGCCAGCAGCAGCCCGAGGTTGAAGGCGCCGTTGCTGCTGCCCGCCTCGGCGGCCTCGCGGTACCAGCGCGCGGCCTCGACGACGTCGCCCCGCGCCGCCACGAGCATGCCGAGCCGCACCTGGGCGCGGCGGTGGCCCTGGCGGGCGGCCTTGCCGTACCACTCCTCGCACTCCGCCGCGGACGCCGCGTCGTGGTCGTCCCCGGCCTCCCGGTCCAGCAGGGAGCCGAGCCGGAAGGCCGCCTCCGCGCTGCCACCCCGGGCGGCCACCCGCAGGTGCCGCTCGGCATCCTCGGCGTCGTCCGGACCGCCCTCGCGCAGCAGGACGATCGCCACCTGCAGGGCCGCCTCGGTGTGCCCGGCGGAGGCGGCCCGCTCGTACCACTGCAGCGCCGCGCGCTCCTCGTTCCGCCCGGCGTAGAGGATGCCGAGGTTGAAGGCGGCGTCGACGCTGCCCGCCTCGGCGGCCTTGGAGAACCACGGCTCGGCGCCGGCCGGGTCGCCGGCCTGGAGCAGCAGGACGGCAAGGGCGTTGGCGGCCTCGCGGTGACCGGCGTAGGCGGCGCGGCGGTACCACTGCTCGGCCTGGGCGGTGCGGCCCTGCTCGGCGCAGAGCAGGGCGAGGTTGTACGCGCCGTTGACGTCCCCGGCATCGAGCGCGGCGCGGTACCAGCGCTCGGCCTGCTGCGACTCGCCGCGGTCGGCGTGCAGGGCGCCCAGGGCGTTGGCCGCGTTGCCGTCGCCGTCCTGGGCGGCCCGGCGCCACCAGACGGCGGCGCTGTCGCCGTCACCGGCGTCGCGCAGCAGGAAGCCGAGGGCGCACGCGGCCCGGGACTCGCCGTCCTTGGCCGAGGTCAGGTACCAGCGGGCGGCCTCCTGGATCTCGCCCCGGGCCTCCAGCAGGGTGCCCAGGTGCAGGGCCGCGCGGCGGTGGCCGCGGGCGGCGGCCTGCCGGTACCACTGCTCGGCCTCGTCGGCGGGGCCCTTCTCCCGGCCGGCCGCGGCGGCCCGCAGGTCGCGCACGGAGGTGTCGCCGCCGCCGACGGGGGTGCGGCGGGAGCCGGTGGCCGGGACCGGCCCGGCGGCCAGGCCGCCGGAGCGGGCGGCGGAGCCGGGCGCCCGGCCGTCGAGGATGCGGGCCAGCCGGTACGCCGCCTCGCGGTGCCCGCGCTCGGCGGCCGAGCGGAACCAGCGCTCGGCGCCCACGTCGCTGCGGTGCTCCAGCAGGTCGGCGAGGGCGTACGCGCCGAGGGCGTGCCCGGACTCGGCGGACTGCCGCAGCCAGTACTCGGCGGCCGGCTCGTCGCCGCGCTCGCGGTGGTAGCGGCCGAGGGCGTGGGCCGCGGCGGCGGAACCGGCGACGGCGGCCACCCGCCACCAGCCGGCCGCCTCGTCGGCGTAGCCGCGCTGGTGGAGCAGGACGCCCAGGTTGTTGGCCGCGGAGCGGTCCCCCTCGGCGGTGGCGGCGCGCAGGTGCTTCTCGGCCCCGTCGAGGTCGCCGCGGCGCAGCAGCAGGGCGCCGAGCATGCTCAGGGCGGCGGGGTCGCCGGACTCCTCGGCGCGGCGGCGGGCGGTCTCCAGCTCCAGGTCGGCCGCTTCGGCGGCGCCCGCCGAGGGTGCCGGGGCCGTCGAGGGCACCGGGGCCGACCGGCCCGACGAGGCCCGCGCAGGGTCGTACGGCGCCGGAACCCGTACCTCCGGAACACTCCCCGCAGCGGGAGCCTTCACAAGCCGACCTGTCTCCACCAGCCTCGCCTTGTCCCCCATACGTCCCATCGTCGCACTCCCGCAACCTGCGTACACCTGGAATCCCGCAGCCAGTGAGGTCACTTCAGCGTTTTGTCGACTTCCCGACTTCCCGACACAACGCTGCTCCAAACTCTAATCAAAACCCCCGCACACAACCCGCACAGAGCAGCGTGGCGTCCGATACGAACAGTGGTCCCGCCGGTCACTCCGGCAACGGTCGACCCCTGACGGCTCCTTGGAAGCACGACAAGGCCCGGAGTCTAGGACTCCGGGCCTTGTCTTCCAGTAGCGGGGACAGGATTTGAACCTGCGACCTCTGGGTTATGAGCCCAGCGAGCTACCGAGCTGCTCCACCCCGCGCCGTTGTGGAACAACCGTACCACGGCGCGGGACGGGCGGGACTAGCTGCCCGGCTTGCCCCCGTTCTTCTCCTCGCTCCGCGCCTCGGCCTTCGCCAGCCGGTCGAGGGCGTCCTTGAGGTCCTTCTGGGCCTTGCCGTACGCCTCCCAGTCCTGCTTCTCCAGCGCCTTCTGCCCTGCGCTGTAGGCGTCCTGAGCATCCTTCACGGCCTGCTTCACCGTCGGGTTGCCGGCCGGGGGCTGCTTCGTGCCGTCCGGCGGCTGCTTGCCGCCCGGCTGTTGTGCGCCGAAGACCTTGTCGAGGGCCTCCCCCAGGGTGTTCTCGAACGCGATCTTCTCGCCGTAGGTGACGAACACCTTCTTCAGCAGCGGGTAATTCGCGCGCGCACCGCGGACGTAGACCGGTTCCACGTACAGCAGACCGCCGTTGAGAGGAACCGTCAGCAGATTTCCGTACTCGATCTCGGAATCCCCGCCCCGCAGGAGCTTGATCTCACTGGCGGCCGTCGGGTCGCTGTTGAAATTGCTCTGCGCCTGCAACGGGCCCCAGACCGTGTCCTTCGGCTGGAGAATTCTGATCCTGCCGTACTCGCCGCTGCGCGCATCCGCGTCAACGGCCATGAAAGCGCCCAGGTTCTGGCGGTTCTTCGGCGTGAACGTCGTGGTCAGCGAGAACGTGCGGTCCTTCTGGTCCGGCATCCGCATGCTCAGGTAGTACGGCGGAACCGCGTTGCCCTTGTTCGTCGGGTCGTCCGGCACCTCCCAGCGCTGGCTGCCGGTGTAGAACGTCCCCGGGTCGGTGACGTGGTACCGGGTCAGCAGTTCGCGCTGCACCTTGAACAGGTCCTGCGGGTACCGCAGATGGTCCTTGAGCTTGGCGCCGATCTCGCTCTTCGCCTTCACCGTCCCCGGGAAGGCCTTCATCCAGGTCTTGAGCACCGGGTCCTCGGTGTCCCACTGGTACAGCGTGACCTTGCCGTCGTAGGCGTCGACCGTCGCCTTGACCGAGTTGCGGATGTAGTTGACCCGGTTCTGCTGCGCCACCACCGCGCGCTGGCCGGTGGTCAGCGAGTCGGCCGTGGTGTCGCCGAGGGTGGTACGGGAGGCGTAGGGATAGCCGTTGGTCGTGGTGTAGGCGTCCACGATCCACTGGATACGGCCGTCCACCACCGCCGGGTAGGCGTCGCTGTTGATCGTCAGCCAGGGGGCCACCGCCTCGACGCGGGCCTTCGGGGTCCGGTTGTAGAGGATCTTCGAACCCTTGCCGATGGCGCCCGAGTAGAGGATCTTGGGCTCGCCGAAGGCCACGGCGTACGCGGCGCGGTTGACCGGGTTCGACAGGTCGACCCCGCTCCTGCCCTGATAGCTGTAGCTCTCCTTGTCCTCGTCGCCGGGCCGGTCCAGTTCCTTCTGCGGACCGCCGACGATCGAGTACTGCGTGGTCTTCTCGCCGTAGTACACCCGCGGTTCGTACGGGCCCAGGACCTTGTCCGACTGGAAGTCGGGGCCGCCGCCCCTGGGCACCGAGTCGCCCTTGGCGGTCACCGCGCCATAGCCATGGGTGTACTTGAAGTGGTCGTTGATCCAGTTGCGCTCGGGGATGCCCTTGATGTTGAGCTCGCGCAGACCGATGACCGTGTCCTGGTCCTTGCCGTCCACCTTGTAGCGGTCCACGGCCAGGGTGGACGGGAACTGGTAGTACCCGCGGTCCTGGCGCTCCTGCTGGAAGGCGGGCGAGACGATGTTCGGGTCGAGCAGCCGCAGGCTGGCGGTGGAACCGGCCAGGTCGCGCAGCGTGTTCTTGTCCGTCGAGGTGTCGCCCTTGCCCGGGTAGGCGTCGTCGACCTTGGTCTCGTCGATGCCGTACGCCTCGCGCGTGGCCTTGATGTTCTTCGCGATGTACGGGGCTTCCTTGGCCTGCTCGTTGGGAGAGACCTGGAACTTCTGCACGATCGCCGGGTAGAGCCCGCCGATCAGGATCGCCGAGAGCACCATCAGGCCGAAGCCGATCACCGGCAGCTGCCAGGTGCGCCGCCACAGCGTCGCGAAGAAGAGCACCGCGCAGATCAGCGCGATGATGAACAGGATCGTCTTGGCCGGCAGATAGGCGTGGGCGTCCACATAACGCAGGCCCGTCCAGCCGTTCGTCGACTTCAGACCGCTCGACTTGACCGCCAGCCCGTACCGGTCCAGCCAGTAGGCGACGGCCTTGAGCGTCACGAACAGGCCCAGGAGGACGGCGAGATGGCCCGTCGCCGCGGCGGTGGCCCGGTGACCGGGGCTGGTGAGCCTGAGCCCCCCGTAGAGGTAGTGCACCAGGGCGGCGGCGATCAGCGACAGCACGGCCGCCGCGAAGCCGAAGCTCAACAGGAAGCGGTACCAGGGGAGATCGAAGGTGTAGAAGGAGATGTCCTTGTGGAACTGCGGGTCCTTCTGATGGAAGGGGACCCCGTTGATCCACTGGAGCCAGGTGCGCCACTGGCCCGCCGCGGAGGCTCCCGCGACGAGGCCGACGAGCGCGGTGACCGCCAGCAGCACCCACTTCTTGTACGGCGCGATGCTCATCCGGTAGCGGTCGAGCGACTGCTGCTCCGCCGACATCGCGCTGAGCGGCGGCCGCAGCCGGTGCGCCAGCCAGATGTTGATCCCCACCGCCACGGCCATCAGCACGCCGAAGACGGCGAACAGGCCGATCTTGGTGCCGAGCGTGGTGGTGAAGACCGAGGAGTAGTGGACGGAGCGGTACCACAGCCAGTCCGTCCAGAACCCGGCGAACATGACGAAGAGCATGGCCAGCGCCGCCAGCACACCCAGGGTCGTCATCAGGGTCCGGACGCGGCGGGAAGGCCGTCCGACTCTCATCCGCGGGCCTGTCGGGCCTCCGCCGCGGTCCGGCATCTGGAAAGCCAAGGTGCGCACCTCGAAGTTCGCTGTCAGTGGAGCTGTCGATCAGGCCCTGGCGATAGTAGGACCCACTGTGGCAACTTACCGAGGCTTTACTCGGTTCCCGATTTCGGCCCCGGTCAGGGCACGATATTGAGCATGTCCAGCAATGCCGGCTCCCCGAGCCACCCCGACCAGCCCGTCCCGGGCACGCCCCCCATGGCCGCGAGCCCGCTGACCCGCGCCGTGCTCGAGATCGACGAGTACGCCTCCGGGCTCGGCTGGGACCAGCCCGCCCGGCTCTTCGCCCTCGTCGACACCGCGAAGCTCCGCGCGCAGGAGCCCGCGCTCGCCGCGCAGCTCGGCCTCGAAGGGGCCCCCGGCTCCGCCGCCCCCTCCTACACCCCCATCGAGCAGGACGAGCTGCCCGCCGGCACCGCCCTCGACAAGTTCCTCGGCACGGTCGCCTGGCCGGACGCCGTGGCGGGTTGCGCCCTGACCGTGGAGCGGCTGATGCTGCCGCCGTCGGCCGAGGGCTCGGTGCCGCACGGGCTGAACGAGAAGCAGCTCGCCAAGTGGGTCGCCGGGCACCCGGACCGGCAGGAGGTCCGGATGACCGTCGCGGTGCTGCGCGACGGGGCCCGCGAGTCGGCCGTCCGGCTGCGCGAGAAGGACTCGCCGACCGAGGTGCTCACCGGCCCCGACCTGGTGCCGGGTCTGGCCGAGGCGCTCGCGGCCACCTTCGCCGCCTGAGCCGGGACCGCGCCGTCCCCGGACCGGGCCCCGGCCGGGTCCGGGGACGGAG
Source organism: Streptomyces luteireticuli (assembly GCF_041519305.1). NCBI lineage: Bacteria > Bacillati > Actinomycetota > Actinomycetes > Kitasatosporales > Streptomycetaceae > Streptomyces > Streptomyces luteireticuli. Next base: position 5,471,497 of record NZ_CP167927.1, on the reverse strand, counting down.
AGGGGGACGGCGGCGGGAGCTCGGGGGAGCCGCGGGGCGCGGGGGCGTCACTTGCCCGTCGTGCACTGCGGCAGGCCGGCCGCGTCCCCCTTCTTGATCTTGTCCAGGGACTTCAGCGCGTCCCCGATCGTCTCGACCTTGACGAGGGTCAGCCCCTTCGGGGTGTCCTTGGCCGCGGCCGCGCAGTTGTCCTTGGGGGTCAGGAAGTACTCCGCGCCCTTGCTGCGGGCGCCGACGGTCTTCATCTCGATGCCGCCGATCGGGCCGACCTTGCCGTTGTCGTCGATCGTGCCCGTGCCGGCGATGAACTTGCCGTCGGCGATGTTGTCCGGGGTCAGCTTGTCGACTATTCCGAGGGCGAACATCAGGCCCGCGCTCGGCCCGCCGACGTCGGCCAGCTTGATGTTGATCGAAAACGGGAACGTGTGCGCCGTCCCCGCCTGGATGCCCACGATGGCCCGCTTGTCGCCCGATGCCTCGCGCGTCACCAGCGTCACGGTCTCCTCGGTCTTCGGCTGCCGCTTCTCCTTCTCCGCGGCGGCCGCCTCCTTGGCCGGGACGACCCGGAAGGCAACCTTCTCGCCCGGTTTGTGCCGGGTGACCAGCTTGGCCACGTCGCCGGGCTGCTTGACCTCCGTGCCGTCCACGGACTTGATCACGTCGCCGGCGTGCAGCAGGCCCTCCGCCGGACTGGCCTTGACCACGGAGGAGACCACCACCCGGGTGCCGACCGGGATGTCCAGCTGCTTGAGCGCCGCGACCTTGGCGCTCTCCTGGGACTGGCTGAACTCCTCGGCGGTCTCCTGGTTCAGCTGGTCCGGGGTCTTGTCGTCGGGGTAGAGGGTGCTGTGCGGGACGACCAGCTTGTCGTGGGTCAGCCAGCCGTAGACCGCCTCGACCATGTTCATCCGGTACTGCGAGCCGGTCACCCGGACCGTCGTCATGTTGAGGTGGCCGGTGGTCGGGTACGTCTTGCGCCCCGAGATCTGGAGCACCGGCTCTCCGCCGTGGTCCCCCAGGGTGTTCACCGTGGGCCCGGGCGACATCTCCGAATAGGGCACGGGGATCAGCACGCCGGCGCAGAGAAGCGCGATCAGCATCAGCAGGGAGGCGAGCATCGTCGCAGTGCGGCGGGGCATGGAACGACAGTACGGGACGGGTCCGACAGTCCACTCCCGGGGCGGTCCGTACGGGGCGGAATGCCTGGTCGCGGCGGGTGTCAGGCGGATCCGGTCCCGGAGTCCGAGCGCTCCATGGCCGGGCGCTCCACCGCCTCCCGGCGCTCCATGGCCTCGCGGAACTTCTCGTACCCCGCGAGCTCCGAGACATCGCCGGACTTGCGGTTCCGGGCCGCCCAGCTCCCCCACAGAGCGGCGACCACGGCCGCGGCAACCGGAATCAGCAACCAAGCGAGCGCCGCCATAACGGCCTCCGACCCCTCACTCCTCGCGACTTACCGATGAGCACATTAATCGTCTGCCGTCTCAACGCTCACTTCAGGGGCCTGGTTACGCAACCGGTGGCGGCCCGTTCCGGGCACGACGCCTCTTTAAACCCCCTTGAACCCCCTTGTCCCCCTTAGACCCCTACCCGCCCTCCCGTCACCCGACCGCCACCCCTCATCGACGGCGCTACGCGCCGACCCACTCCTCCGTACCGTCGGAAAAGGTCTGGTGCTTCCAGATCGGCACCTCGCTCTTGAGGTCGTCGATCAGCCGGCGGCAGGCCGCGAACGCCTCGGCCCGGTGCGGGCAGGAGACCGCGACCACGACGGCGAGGTCGCCGACGACCAGGTCCCCGACCCGGTGCACGGCGGCCAGCGCCCGCACCGGGAAGTCGGCCGCCACCGCCTCGGCGACCCGCCGCAGCTCGGCCTCGGCGGACGGGTGCGCGGAGTAGCCGAGTCCGGTCACATCCGCTCCCCCGTCGTGGTCGCGCACCGTACCGACGAAGAGCGCGGTGCCACCGGCGGCGGGGTCGCCGACGGCGGCGAAGACCTCGTCCAGGGAGAGGGGGGTGTCGCGGACGGCGAGGAGGCGCACCGGGCGCTCGTTCGAAGCGGGCATGCGGACCATGGTGCCGCAGGAGGGACGGAGCCCTACACCCTCCGTCGCGCCTTCCGCGCCCGTCGCACCAGCGCCGCCGTGCCCAGCAGCGCCACCGTCGCCCCCGCCGCCCCCGCCGCGGTCGCGTCCTTCCGGCCGAGGCGCCGCCCGGCCACCGTGTGCCGCCCGGCGACCTCCTCCAGCAGCTCCGCCAAGACCTCCTCGTTGGTCCAGCGCGGCCGCCAGCCCGCGGCGTGCAGCCGGTGCCCGCTGACCACCCACGGGTGCATCGTGTACGCGAGGTCGCCGGCCGGGGAGGGCGTCAGGCCCAGGCGGTGCAGCCGGGAGGCGGCGCCGAGCGCCACCGCCGAGGGCAGCTCCATGCGGCGGATCCCACTGAGCTCCTCGACCTCATCCTGTTCCAGCCAGCCGTCGCAGCCGACCGCCAATTCGCCCTCGGCCTTCTCCAGCGCCGCGAACTCCAGCGCGCTCACCAGGTCCTCCACGTGACAGAACTGCCACACGGGCCGGGAGCCGGCGACCACCAGCAGGCGGGGCGACTCGAAGTAGCGCGTCAGGGCGGTGTCCGTGCCGCCGACCAGCACGGCGGGCCGCAGCACCGTGACGTTCAGGCCCGGGTGCGCGCGCGGCGCGCGGCGGGCCAGCCGCTCGATCTCCAGCAGGTCCCCGACACCGGTGGCCTCGGCGGTCGCCCGCAGCTCGGCGTCCTCGTCCAGCGGCACGTCGTTGTCCGGGTGCGCGCCGTAGACCATCGCCGAGGTGCACAGCACCACGCGGTGCACCCCGGCCGCCGCGGCGGCCGTCAGCACGGTCTGGGTGCCGCGCACGTTGTAGGCGGTGCGGGCGGCGGGATCGGTCTCAAGATCGAGGTCGAGGGCGAGGTGGACCACGACGTCGGCCCCGCGCAGCTTCTCCGCGATCGCCGGGTCGCGCACGTCCAGCACATGCCACTGCGCCTCGCTGACGTCGCCGCGCCGCTCGTCGATCGCGAGGACGTGCTTGACCTCCTCGCACGCGGCGAGCCGCCGGGTGAGCAGCGCGCCGATGCCACGGGCGGCACCGGTCACGGCGACCACGGGCCGACGGCCGGGCGGCCTCGTACTGTCTCGCGCGGAACCGTTTCGCGCTGCGCGAACTTCTCGGTCGGGGGAACTCACCGGGCGTCTCCAGCGGTTGTCTTCAGTATGTATGCGTCATCACCTGTGCCATGACCCGTACGTACCAGGTGACGTCCATCCTGCCGCAGGCCCCGAGCCGGTGGAGCACCAAGCCCCGATACCGGGGAGGTGTCTACGCTGGGTGGTGTTGTCGGGCATTCGCCGCCGGCCCGAGCCGGCGGCCCTACGAGCCGAGGAAACCCGTGAGTGACACCCCATTCGGATTCGGTCTTCCGCCGGAGGAGCCGGAGGACGGCGACAACGGCAAGAAGAAGGGCGGTGACCAGGGTGGCCAAGGGCCGGCGAACCCCTTCGGGTTCGGCCCGGGGGCCGGCGGCGGGGACAACCCCTTCGCCGCGCTGTTCGGCGGGGCCATGCCCGGTATGCCCGGAGCGGGCGGGATGAACCCCCAGGACCTGGGCGCCGCCTTCCAGCAGCTCGGCCAGATGCTCTCGTACGAGGGCGGCCCGGTGAACTGGGACATGGCCAAGGACATCGCACGGCAGACCGTCGCGCAGGGCACCGCCGACGGCAGCAAGGACGCCAGCGTCACCGACGGCGAGCGGGCGGCCGTCGAGGAGGCCGTGCGCCTGGCCGACCTGTGGCTGGACGGCGTCACCTCGCTCCCCTCGGGCTCCGGCACGGCCGTGGCCTGGAGCCGCGCGGAGTGGGTCGAGGCGACCCTGCCGGTCTGGCGCGAGCTGGTGGACCCGGTCGCCGAGCGCGTCGGCTCGGCCATGGGCGACGTGCTGCCCGAGGAGATGCGGGCCATGGCCGGTCCGCTGCTCGGCATGATGCGCAGCATGGGCGGTGCCATGTTCGGCACCCAGATCGGCCAGGCCGTGGGCGTGCTGGCGGGCGAGGTCGTCGGCTCGACCGACATCGGCCTGCCGCTGGGCCCGGCCGGCAAGGCCGCGCTGCTGCCCCTGAACATCGCGGAGTTCAGCTCCGGCCTGGGCGTCCCGCAGGAGGAGGTCCGCCTCTACCTGGCCCTGCGCGAGGCCGCCCACCAGCGGCTCTTCTCCCATGTGCCGTGGCTGCGCTCGCACCTGTTCGGTGCCGTCGAGGGGTACGCCCGGGGCATCAAGGTCGACACCTCCAAGCTGGAGGACGTCGTCGGCCAGCTCGACCCCACGCACCCCGAGCAGATGCAGGAGGCGCTCCAGCAGGGCATGTTCCAGCCGGAGGACTCGCCGGAGCAGAAGGCGGCCCTGGCCCGGCTGGAGACCGCGCTGGCGCTCGTCGAGGGCTGGGTGGACGCGGTCGTGCACGCGGCGGCGGCCCCGCACCTGCCGTCCGCCGGGGCGCTGCGCGAGACGCTGCGCCGGCGCCGGGCGACCGGCGGCCCCGCCGAGCAGACCTTCGCCACGCTGATCGGCCTGGAGCTGCGTCCGCGCCGGCTGCGCGACGCCTCGCGGCTGTGGGCCTCCCTGACGGACGCGCGCGGCGCCGAGGGCCGCGACGCCCTCTGGGAGCACCCGGACATGCTGCCGACCGCCGCCGACCTGGACGACCCGGACGGCTTCGTGCACCGCGAGCACCTGGACTTCTCCGAGCTGGACAAGATGCTCGGCGAGGCGGCCGGGGGCACCGCGGGTCCGGACCCGAAGAAGCCGGACACGAAGAAGGACGACGGTTCCGAGGGGACCGAGTGAGCCTGCACGCCGACGCGGAGCGGGTCCTCAAGGAGTGGTCCGCCCCGGACGGGGACGCCGGGCAGGAGACCCTGCGGCTGGCCTACCTGGAGCACCTGCGGAGCCGTCCGGACGGCATGTGGAAGGCGTGCCGGGAGGGCCACGTCACGGCGAGCGCCCTGGTGGTGGACCCGTCCGCGGGCCGGGTGCTGCTCACCCTCCACCGCAAGCTGGAGATGTGGCTCCAGATGGGCGGGCACTGCGAGCCGGAGGACGCCACGCTGGCGGCGGCGGCCCTGCGCGAGGCGCGCGAGGAGTCGGGCATCGCCGAGGGGCTGACGCTGCTGCCGGGCGGTCCCGTCCGGCTGGACCGGCACCACACGCCGTGCGCCTGGCACCTGGACGTGCAGTACGCGGCGCTGGCCCCCGCCGGCTCCGAGGCGGCGATCAGCGACGAGTCGCTGGACCTGCGCTGGTTCGGTTACGACGAGGTGGCCTCGGTGGCCGACGCGTCGGTGGTGCGCCTGGTGGACCGGGTGCGCGCGCTGCTGGGGTGACCGGGGGCCCGGGGCCCCGGGTCACTCGCTGCGGGCCGCCGGCAGGTGCGGAAGCCGGCCGGCGGCCACCACACCTTCGAGGTACCCCCGTGCGCGCTCGGTGCGGGGGTACGTCTCCAGCAGCCGCCAGAAGGCGGGGCCGTGCCCGGGTACGAGCAGATGCGCCAGCTCGTGCAGCAGGACGTAGTCGACGACGTACTCGGGCATGCCCTTGAGCCGGTGCGAGAGGCGGATGCTGCCCTCGGCGGGGGTGCACGAGCCCCAGCGGGTGTTCTGGTTGGTGACCCAGCGGACCGTGGCCGGCCGTGCCCGGCCGTCGAGGTACTGCGCGGAGAGGCGCCCGGCCCGCTCGGCGAGCTCGGCGTCCCCGAGTATCCGCTTGCTCTCCTGCGCCGCGAGCCGGTCGAGCATCACGCCCACCCAGCGCTTCTCCTCGGCGTCCGACATCCGGGCCGGGATGAGGACGACCGTGCGGTCGCCCTCGCGGTAGGCGGAGACGGTCCTGCGGCGCCGTGCGCTCCTGCGGACCTCCACCGCGTCGGCCCCGGCCTCCGCCGCCGCCCCCTCGACGGACGGACCGCCAGGACTCGGGGCACCGCGCGGTGTTCTGGGGGCACTGTGCAGAGGATCGACGGGCACGGGCCCGACGTTACCGGGTGGCGGCGCCGGAAGTCCCGCGCCCGCCCGGTTGAGGGCCGATCCCCATCGGGCACACCACTAGTACGACAATCACTCCCTACCTGTGGACAACTCCGGGCAGTAACGGCCATCGCCGTGCATCCTGGGCCTGCCGGATCGGCGGGGCACCAGGGCCTTGCCGGGCGGCGACGGTGTGACGCGCCGGTGCGCTGCACCGGACCGGCAGGGGGAGCCATGGGGAGCGGACGGGTGTGCGGGGCGGCGGCCGTGACGGAAGGCGGGAGCCCGCCGCTCCGGGGCGGTTCCGCGCATCCGATGCTCAAGCCGGCGCTGCGGCGGGCCTGGCGCAGCCGGGACACCGTGCAGGTGGGGATGACGGGGGCGCACGCGTCGGTGGTCGGTCCGCTGGACACCGCGACCGCTTCCCTCCTGGCCCTGCTCGACGGCACGCGGAGCCTGCCGCTGCTGCGGGCGGAGGCCGTCGCCCTGGGCCTCCCGGAGGGCCGGGTGGACGCGCTGGTGGAGCGCCTGGCGCGGGCGGGCCTGCTCGACGACGCGCGCGGGGGCGGTGCGGGCGGGGACACCCTGCGGAGCCGGGGCGGCGCGGCCCTGGAGCGGCTGCGCCCGGACCTGGCCTCGCTCTCGGTGCTGCACCCCGGACCGGGCGCGGCGATGCGGCTGATGGCCGCGCGGCAGGAGGCGCGGGTGCGGGTCCGCGGGGCGGGCCGGGTGGGGGCGGCCGTCGCCGCGCTGCTGTCGGCCTCGGGGGTGGGGCGGGTCGACGTGGTGGACGGTGGCTGTGTCGAGCCGTGGGACGTGGGCCCGGGCGGGGTGGGGGCACGGCGGACGGGCGAGCGGCGGGACGCGGCGGGACGCCGGGTGGTGCACGAGGCGGCGCCGCTGCCCGGGCCCCGCTCCCGGGCCGGACGCCCCGATCCGCCCCTGGCCCTGACGGTGTGCGCGCCGCGGGACGGGGTGGCGGTCTGGTCCCCGGATCCGGCGGAGGCCCGGGAGTTGGCGGCGTCGGGGACGCCCCATCTGTACGCGGGGGTGGCCGAGGCGACGGGGGTGGTGGGCCCGCTGGTCCTGCCCGGACGGTCGGCCTGCGCGGGCTGCCTGGACCTGGACCGTGCCGAGAGGGACGCGGCCTGGCCCCGGATGCTCGCCCAGTGGAGGTCCGGCCGACGCGCGGGGGTACCGTCATGCGACATGGCACTGGCCACGGTCGTGGCGGGGCTGACCGTGTCGTGGGCGCTGGCGTTCCTCGACGGTGGGTCCACGGCGGGTGCGGGGCACCGCCTGGAGCTGGCACTGCCGGGTCCGGGGTGGTCCTCGCGCCCCGTCGAGCCGCACCCGCGGTGCCCGTGCGGTGCGGCACGTCTTCCGGAGGGGGGCCGTGTCCCGGCCGCCGGGGCGCCGCACGGGAGGATGCACGGGTGACCGCCGTCGCGGCGTGGCTGTACAGCTAGTTGGAGGGGCGCATGTCTGATCTACCGCGCAAGGCGGTTGCTCGTACCGCCAAGTTGGCCGCGCTGCCGCTGGGGTTCGCCGGGCGCACCGCGCTGGAGCTGGGCAAGAGGATCGGCGGCCGGCCGGCGGAGATGATCGCCGCCGAGCTGCAGCAGCGCACGGCGGAGCAGCTGTTCGCGACGCTCGGTCAGCTCAAGGGCGGTGCGATGAAGCTCGGACAGGCCCTGTCCGTCTTCGAGTCGGCGCTTCCCGAGCAGGTCGCGGGCCCCTATCGGGCGGCGCTCACCAAGCTTCAGGAGGCGGCGCCCCCGATGCCGGTGAAGTCGGTGCACGCGGCGCTGGCGGAGCGGCTGGGGGCGGACTGGCGGGATCTCTTCCAGGAGTTCGACGACAAGCCGGCCGCCGCGGCGTCGATCGGGCAGGTGCACCGGGCCGTCTGGCACGACGGGCGACGGGTCGCGGTCAAGGTGCAGTATCCGGGGGCCGGGGAGGCGCTGCTGTCCGATCTCACCCAACTCGGCCGTTTCGCCCGGCTGCTGGGGCCGCTGATCCCCGGGATGGATCTCAAGCCCCTCATCGCCGAGCTGCGGGACCGGGTGGCCGAGGAACTGGACTACGGACTGGAGGCGAGCGCCCAGATCGCCCACGCCGAGGAGTTCGCGGGGGATGCCGACGTCACGGTGCCCGCTGTGGTGCACCACAGCGACCAAGTGCTGGTGACGGAGTGGCTGGAGGGGGTGCCGTTGTCCGAAGTGATAACGGACGGCACTCAGGAGCAGCGGGACAGAGCAGGCCAGTTGCTGGCCCGCTTCCTGTTCTCGGGCACGGCCCGCACCGGGCTGCTGCACGCCGACCCGCACCCGGGCAACTTCCGTCTGGTGACCGGCGACCATCCCGACGGCCCGCCGGAGAAATGGCGGCTGGGCGTCCTGGACTTCGGCACGGTGGACCGGCTGCCGCAGGGGCTGCCGGCCGAGATCGGGACGGCGCTGCGGCTGACGCTGGACGGCGACGCCGAGGCGGTCCACGAGTTGCTCCGCGACGAGGGGTTCGTCAAGCCGGAGATCGAGCTCGACCCGGAGGCCGTGCTCGACTATCTGCTGCCGATCATCGAGCCCGCCCAGGTGGAGGAGTTCACCTTCACCCGCGACTGGATGCGGTCCCAGGCCACACGGATCGCCGACCCCCGCTCCCCCGCGTACCAGCTGGCCCGTCAGCTCAACCTGCCCCCGGCGTATTTGCTCATCCACCGGGTGACCACGAGCACCATAGGGGTGCTCTGTCAGCTGGGCGCGACGGTGCGGATGCGCGACGAGATGGAGGCGTGGGTCCCGGGCTTCGCGGACGACAGTCCGGCCGAGGACTGCGGTCAGGGGACTCCCGCCTGAGGAGGGCGGCGGGCCCGTCCATGGCGCGGGCCCGGTTCCCTCGCCATCAGGCCTCCCTCACCACCAGGCCGAGTCGAGGCGGCCCTCGATCGCTCTGATGTTGGCGCGGGCGCAGTCGTCGCAGAAGTAGTGGCGGCCGCCGTTCTCCACGGAGCAGGTCCAGGTCGGCGGGAAGCCGTCGGCGGTGGTTCCGCAACGGGCACACGTGAGGGTGGTGCCGGTGGCCTCAGGGTCCAACTGCGCTGAATCAGGCGTCTTCTGGTCCACTCCCAGACGATATCCCCGTGAACGGTTCGTGAGGGTTCAACGCACCCGAACGCACCGGGGGCCGGTCCTTTCGGACCGGCCCCCGGTTCACCAAGTCGCGTTCGGCGGATCTGCGCCTAGGGGTGCATCACTGCCATGGCCAAGGCTCGTCGGGCACGCAGAGAGGCCCGCTCGGCACGGCGCTGCATGCGCCGGGCCGCCGCGAGCCGGACGGCCCTGCCCTCGTGCATATGGGCACGGGCCAGGACTTCTGGGATGAGTTGCATTTCGAGGTTCCTGTTCTGACGCGAGGTGGTCGCGCCGGAGGTGGTGCGGGTGGGGAGGGCGGAGCCGGAGGGCTCGGGGGACGCGTGGTGCATCGTCGGTTCCTGCTTCGTGGGATCGTGCGCGAGGGGGAGGTCGATCGTGCCGGGGAGACTCATGCGACGACCGGGTTCTTGCGCGGGCGGCCACGGGGGCGCTTGCGGGCCACGACGACGCCCTGGACGAAGAGCTCGCCGCCCCAGACGCCCCACGGCTCACGACGGTCCATGGCGCCGGCGAGGCAAGCCTCGCGCAGCGGGCAGGTCCGGCAGAGCGACTTGGCGTACTCCACGTCCGCCGGCGTCTCGGCGAAGAAGACCTCCGGGTCGTAGCTGCGGCAGGGGACCGGGGTGCCCAGGTTCTCGATCGCGTCGTCGAGGTCGGTGAGCGCGGTCAGGGGGGTCAAGGTGTCCTCCGTGGGGACGGGCGGGGGGATCAGGTCGGTGGCTACTGACGGGGTGTGTGCCTTGATCTGCACGGTTGGTGTTCCTCGTCTGTTGTTCCGGCTGGTGGCCGGAGGGGTTTCCCCTGGCTGGGGGGCAAGCAAAAGGGCCGCGGATCCCGGTGTGGGTTCCGCGGCCCTGGAAGGTGCCGACCTGATCTGCCGATCAGGCTGGATCTCTCCAGGGTTCGAGCCCACGGAAGGCCCACATCGTGTGGTGCTGGTACTGCTTCGTCCGGGATTCGGCGCCGTTGGTCTCCGCCGCAAAGGCACGGAACTGTGCCACTGCCGCCGTTGCCGCTGCCGCAGGCGCCTTGGTCGGTCGCTCATTGCCCAGGACCGACACATTGGCCGGGAGGGCGACGGAGGACAGACCGGTGCCATTGACGGAACCGAGGCCGGAGGCGAGGACGACACCGGATACGGCGCCGGACGGACGCATGCCGAGCGAAGGCATGGCGAAGACCGGGCGATCGGTCATTTTGTTGCTGGGAATGAAGCTGATCATTGGTCTCGCCTCCTCTCGGCGTCTCGGGACGGACGGTGGTCCGTCGAATCTTCGGTTCAGTACAGCACGGAACCAGCGGATCCCGTGAGGATCCGTTGTTTCCCTGCTCGGAAGGCTATGGGTATGCCCTCCACACGCGCAAACTATTTTTCCGGAGAGATTTCCGGACCCTCGCGCGACCCCGGCTCACGACCGGCGCACAGCGCCAGGACATCGGCTCCGAACTCGCCGAGCTTGCGCCTTCCCACACCGGAGATGACGGAAAGCTCCGCCTCGGTTCCCGGCACGGCCTCGGCGATCGCCAGCAGCGTCTTGTCGGTGAAGACGCAGAAGGCGGGCTGGCCGAGCCGGCCGGCCTGCTCGGCCCGCCAGTCCAGCAGCCGCTCGTGGAGCCCCTCGTCCAGCTCGCTGGGGCAGTCCTCGCAGCGCAGCAGCTTGATCTCCCCCGCGTCGGTCAGCGTGCGCCCGCAGACGCGGCAGCGCGCCGGTCTGCGCCGCGCCCGGGGAGCGGGGCCGTCCTCGGCGGGGCGGCCGCCGGGCCTGTACGCGCCGGAGCCGTACGAGACGTGGCCCATCGGGCCCGCGGGCTCCGGAGCGCCCGGGCGGGGTGCCGTGGAGCCCGGCCGCAGGCCGGACAGGAAGCGGCTGGGGCGGCGGGAGGGCCGCCCGCCGGGCGCCCGGGAGAGCGCCCACGACAGGGTCAGATGGCGGCGGGCCCGGGTGACGCCGACGTAGAGCAGCCGGCGCTCCTCCTCGATCTGCTCGTCCGTCTTCGCATAGGTGATCGGCAGCATGCCCTCCGTGAGGCCGACCAGGAAGACGGCGTCCCACTCCAGGCCCTTGGCGGCGTGCAGTGAGGCGAGCGTCACCCCCTCGACGGTGGGGGCGTGCTGCGCCTCGGTCCGCTCCTGCAGCTCGGTGACGAGGTCGGCGAGGGTGGCGCCGGGGCGGGACCGGGCGAAGTCCTCGGCGAGCCGCACCAGGGCGGCGAGGGACTCCCAGCGGTCGCGGACCGCCCCCGAGCCGGCGGGCGGCTCGGGCGTCCAGCCCCGGGTGGAGAAGACGGCCCGCACCTGGCCCGCCAGGTCCTCGGCGGCGGCCAGCCGGGGGTCGGTGCCGTCCGCCGCCCGGGCCGCGCCGCGCAGCAGCACCTGGGCCTCACGGACCTCGGGGCGCTCGAAGAACCGCTCGGCCCCGCGCAGCTGGTAGGGCACGCCCACGTCGGCGAGGGCCTGCTCGTAGCCCTCGGACTGGGCGTTGATGCGGTAGAGGACCGCGATCCTGCCCGCGGGCACACCGGAGGCGATGAGGTCGCGGACGCGGCGGGCGACGCCCTCGGCCTCGGCGGGCTCGTCGGCGAACTCCGCGTAGACCGGCTCCGGGCCGTTCTCCCGCTGGGAGACCAGCTCCAGGCGGTGGTCGGCGGCGCGGCCTCGGGCCTGGGCGAGGAGCCCATTGGCCAGGCGGACCACCTGGGGGGTGGAGCGGTAGTCGCGGACGAGCCGGACGACGGTGGCGCCGGGGTGGCGGGTGCGGAAGTCCAGCAGGTGGTCGGGGGTGGCGCCGGTGAAGGAGTAGATCGTCTGGCTGGCGTCGCCGACCACGCAGAGGCTGTCGCGCTCCCCCAGCCAGAGCTCCAGGAGGCGCTGCTGGAGGGGGCTGACGTCCTGGTACTCGTCGACCACGAAGTGCTGGTACTGGCGGCGGACGGTCTCGGCGATGTCGTTCCGGTCCTGGAGGACGCCGACGGTCAGCAGCAGGACATCCTCGAAGTCGATCACTCCGCGCTCGCGCTTGAGCTGCTCGTAGACGCCGTAGACCTTGGCGATCTCGGCGGGGTCGCGGGGGGCCTCCCGGGAGCTGCGGGCGACGGCGGCCGGGTACTCCTCGGGGACGGTCTGGGTGACCTTGGCCCACTCGATCTCCGAGGTGGTGTCGCGCAGCTCGGTGCGGTCGAGGCGGACCCGGCAGCGGGCCGCGGCCTCGGAGACGAACGGGGCCTTCCGCTCGAGCAGCCGGGGCAGCTCGCCGCCCACGGCCTTGGGCCAGAAGTACTGGAGCTGGCGCAGGGCGGCCGAGTGGAAGGTGCGCGCCTGGACGCCGGCGGCGCCCAGCTCGCGCAGCCGGCCGCGCATCTCGCCCGCCGCGCGGTTGGTGAAGGTGACGGCGAGCACACTGGCGGGCTGGAGCACCCCGGAGCGGACCCCGTAGGCGATCCGGTGGGTGATGGCGCGGGTCTTGCCCGTACCCGCGCCGGCCAGCACGCACACCGGCCCGCCGAGGGCCGTGGCGACCGCGCGCTGCTCCGGGTCGAGCCCGTCGAGCACGGCGTCGGCGGTCTCCGGCACCTGGGGGAAGAGGGTGGTGTGCGTTGCTGGTGTCACCCCGCCATGCTGCCAGGTTCCCGGAGGCGACCGGGACGGTTGTCCACAGGCGGGGCCCTGCGGTCGTACTTATGCTGGGCCGGGACTGGCCGGAATCCGCCCGTGACCGGTCCGGGAATGGCCGGGGATGGATGCACGTTCTACCACCGGAGCACCGCTCCCCCACCACAGCACGACTCCCTAAGGAGCACCGATGTCCGCCGTGACGATGTACAGCACCACCTGGTGCGGCTACTGCGTACGCCTCAAGCGCCAGATGGAGCGGGAGGGCATCGAGTACACCGAGGTGAACATCGAGCTCGACCCGGAGTCGGCGGCCTTCGTGGAGAAGGCCAACGAGGGCAACCAGACGGTGCCGACCCTGCTCTTCGCGGACGGCTCCACGCTCACCAACCCCTCTCTCGCCCAGGTCAAGGCCAAGATCGGGGTCGGCGTCTGACCCCCTGCTTACGGCCCCCCGCCCACGGCCCCCGGGCCTACGGCAGGGGCTCGCCGTACCAGAGCTCGACCAGCCGGGCCGCGATCGAGATTCCGGTGGGAGGCAGTACCTCCCCGGACTTGAACGCGGCCCGCAGCTCTTCCCGGGAGAACCAGCGCGCCTCGTGGATCTCCTCGCCGTCCACCTGGATCTCGGAGGAGACGGCGCGCGCCCGGAAGCCCAGCATCAGGCTGGAGGGGAACGGCCAGGGCTGGCTGGCGACGTACTCCACCTCGCCCACCACCACGCCGGCCTCCTCGGCGACCTCGCGCCGCACCGCCTGCTCGATGGACTCGCCGGGCTCGACGAAACCGGCGAGGGTGGAGAAGCGGCCCTCCGGCCAGTGCATCTGACGGCCCAGCAGGGCGCGGTCCTGATCGTCCGTGACCAGCATGATCACCGCGGGGTCGGTCCGCGGGTAGTGCTCGGCGCCGCAGGCCGGGCAGCGGCGGATGTGGCCGGCGGCGGCGATGACGGTGCGCTCGCCGCAGCGCGAGCAGAAGCGGTGCAGCCGCTGCCAGTTCTCCAGCGCCACCGCGTGCACCAGCAGGCCGGCGTCGCGCGGCGACAGCAGCAGGCCCGCCTCGCGCAGCCCGGCCGGACGCGCCGACTGGTCCATGCGGCCGGGCAGGGTGTCCTTCTGGAGCGCGAAGTAGGCCACCCCGTCCTCGTCCTCGCCGAGGAAGTAGCGGTGCGTCTCGGTGACGGGGGCCTCGAACGCCGGCGTCATCACCAGCTCCGTGCGGCCGTCGGGGGTGTCGTCGATCAGCGCCTGGCCCCCGGAGACCACGAAGACCCGGGTCGAGGGGTGGCTCCAGGCCGCCGCCAGCCACGCCTCGTCCAGGCGGTGGTGCGCGGCGCGGTCGATGCCGCTCGCGCCGCTGAGCGTGATGGGACGGTCGGCCGGAAATGCGGTCCAGGTGGTCACGGCTGCTTCCAACTCCCCCTGTGGTAACGGTGATGGTGCGTCTTGGGCGCGGCTCGCGGGGCGGCCGGCGGCCCGGCCCGGTCCCGTCACGGCGCGCCGGGCGCGACAGGCGCGTCCGGCCCGGCGATGGACCCGGCGGTGGACCCGGCGAGGTCGTCCCAGAGGTGGGCCGCGGTCTCCACGCCCTTCATGAGGAGGTCGAGCTCGACCTTCTCGTTCGGCGCGTGCCAGCCGTCCGAGGGCACCGAGATGCCGAGGAACAGCACGGGGACGCCCAGGACGTCCTGGAGGTCGGCGGCGGGGCCGGAGCCGCCCTCGCGGGTGAAGCGGATCTTCTGCCCGAAGGCACGGCCCATGGCCCGGACGACGGACCGGAGCGCCGGGTGGTCCAGCGGCGTCAGACAGGGACGGGTGGCCCCGGTGAAGGCGATCTCGTGGCGGACGCCCCCGGGCAGACGGGCGGCCGTCCACTCCCGCACGGCCTGCTGGATCCGGTCCGTGTCCTGGCCGGCCACCAGGCGGAACGACAGCTTCAGTTGAGCCGAGGACGGCACGATCGTCTTGCCGCCGGGGCCCTGGTAGCCCCCGCCGATGCCGTTGACCTCGGCGGTGGGGCGGGCCCAGACGCGCTCCAGGGTGCTGAAGCCGGCCTCGCCCAGGGTGGCGTGCGAGTGCGCGGTGCGCTGCCAGCGCTCCTCGTCGAAGGGCAGCTCGGCGAAGAGCTCGCGCTCGGCGTCGGTGAGCTCCACGACGCCGTCGTAGAAGCCGGGGATCGCGACGCGGCGGTCCTCGTCGTGCAGGGCGGCGACCAGCCGGGCGGCCTCGGTGGCCGGGTTGGGCACGGCCCCGCCGAAGGAGCCGGAGTGGATGTCCTGGTCCGGCCCGTACAGGTCGATCTGGCACTCGACGAGGCCGCGCATGCCGGTGCAGACCGTCGGAGTGTCCTCGGACCACATGCCGGTGTCGGAGACGATCACGCTGTCGCAGGCGAGGCGGTCGGCGCGGGCGCGGATCAGGGCCGGGAAGTTCGGCGAGCCGAACTCCTCCTCGCCCTCGACGATCAGCTTGAGGTTGACGGCGGGGGCCGTCCGGCCGGTGGCCGCCAGGTGGGCGCGGACACCGAGCGTGTGGAAGAACACCTGGCCCTTGTCGTCGGCGGCGCCGCGCCCGTAGAGCCGGCCGTCCTTGACGACGGGCTCGAACGGGTCGGTGTGCCAGCCGTCCTCGCGGGCGGCCGGCTGGACGTCGTGGTGGCCGTAGACCAGGACCGTGGGGGCGTCGTCGTCCCCGGAGGGCCACTCCGCGAAGACCGCGGGGGCGCCGTCCGTCTCCCAGACCTCGACGGTCGGGAAGCCCGTCTCCTTCAGCTTCGCCGCCAGCCAGTCGGCGCTGCGGCGGACATCGGCGGCGCGGCCGGGGTCGGCCGAGACGGAGGGGATGCGCAGCCACTCCGCGAGGTCGTCGAGGAAGGCGGCGCGGTGCTGCTCGATGTACGCGCGGACGGCACTGTCCGGGGTGGGGCTCATGACATCGAGCCTATCCGGACACGTGCGGTGACCGGGACCGGGTTTCCCGGTCCGGGGTCCCGTCGGCCGCGCCGGGCCCGTCGGGGCCGTCCGCCCCGGCCGCCCCGTCGGCTTCCCCGAGCAGGATCCGTTCGAGCCCGGCGCGGTCCGGCAGGTCCGGCGGGCGGACGACCGCACCGTCGCGGACGTGGACGAACGCGGCGGTCACCCGGGACAGGGGGACGCCGTGGCGCTCGGCCCAGGCCAGGCGGTAGACCGCCAGCTGGAGGGGGTCGGCGGCGTCCGCGGTGCGGCCCGTCTTCCAGTCGACGATCTCGTAGCGCTCCTCGCCCGGGGTGTCGTCCGTGCGGTAGACCGCGTCGATCCGGCCACGGATCAGGCGGCCGGCGAGGGTGATCTGGAAGGGGGTCTCCACGCGGTGGGGGGTGCGGTGGGCGTACGGGGTGCGCTCGAAGGCCGCCTTGAGCGCGGCGAGGTCCTGGTCGTCGGTGGTCCCAGGGTCGGTGGTGTCGTCCTCGGCATCGTCCGGGTCGACGAGGTCGTCGAAGCCGGGCAGGGGCAGCTCCTCGAAGGCCTCGAAGCGGGACTCCAGCCAGGCGTGGAAGCGGGTGCCGCGGCGCGCGGCGGGGCGCGGGGGGCGCGGCATGGGCCGGGCGAGCTCGGCCGCGAACGCGTCGGGGTCGGCGGCGAGGCGGACCAGCTGGGTGGCGGTCAGCGACGACGGGAGGGGGACGTCACGGACGGTGGCGCGGGCGCGGCGGAGCTCGCCGGCGAGGGCTTCCAGGTCGCGGTCCCAGGAGGTGATGAGGCGGGATTCCTCGGGGGTGAGGGGGGGCGCGTTGTCGGGGGCGGGTGCGGGACGGGGGACGGAGGGGTATTGCCCCAGCCCCGCCCTTTCTCCGTTTCCCGGTGCAAGCCCCGGACCCGAGCGCGGCTCCGCCGCGCGGACGGCGGGAGCTGCGCCCCCTGCACCCCGCGAAGCGTCGCGGCTCGGACGCGAGGAGGTCGTGGCGGCCGAGCCGCCGGCTGCGGGCGTCGGCGCCGCAGCACGCTGCGGCACCACGTCCTCGACAGTGCAAGCGTCGGGGACGTGTTCGTCGGCAGTGGGTGCGGTCGGCTCCGGGCGGGTCGCCGGCAAGGCGTCCCAGTCCGTCAGGGCGGCCAGGGCCTCCTGGTCTTCGTCCGAGGCGTCGAACGGCTCGTCCCCGTATGCGTCGTACGCGTCCTCCTCCGGCGGCGGGGGCCACTCCGGGTCGTGGGACGGCTCGGGCGACGGGCGGATGCCCGGGGCGCGGCCCAGATGGGCGCGGACCGTGTCCGCCGCGGCGCGGCGGCGGGACAGGGACTCCTCGTCCAGGGGGAGGGGCCAGGCGAGGTCGGTCCCGTGCTCCGCCAGGGCCGGGTTCCCGGTGCCCTCCTCGGGCGCGTCCGCCCAGGCCTCGATCTCGCCGTGGCCCGCCTCGCAGTGCTCGCGCAGGGCGTCGAGGAAGGCGGACGGGCCGCGGGGGCGCTTCTGCTCGGGGCCCCACCAGTGGCCGGAGCCCAGCAGCAGGGAGCGGGGGCGGGTGAAGGTGACGTAGCCGAGGCGGAGTTCCTCGACGGACTGGTGTTCCTTCATGGCCGTCTTGAAGGCGGCCATGCCCTTGGCGTCCCAGGACGTGACGTCCGGGAGGGTGTCCGCGTCGCCGCGCAGGGCGTGCGGCAGGACCCGGGCCTGGGCCGTCCACGACTCGCGCGGCTGCTCGCTGGGGAAGGTGCGCGCGACCAGTCCTGGGACGGCGACGACGTCCCACTCCAGGCCCTTCGACTTGTGTGCGGTGAGGACCTTGACCGTGTCCTCCGCGCCGGGCAGCGAGCTGTCCAGACCCTTCTCGTACTGCACGGCCGTGCGCAGGAACCCCAGGAACGCGGAGAGCCCGGCGTCCCCGTCCAGGCCGGCGAAGCCCGCGGCCAGGTCGAGGAATTGGCTGAGCGTCTCGCGGCGGCGGGCCGCCAGCGCCTGCGGGGAGGCGGAGAGTTCGACGTCCAGGCCGGTGGTGGCGAGGACGCGGTGCAGGACGTCCATCAGCGGATCGGCCAGGCAGCGGCGCAGCTCGCGCAGCTCCGTGGCGAGGCGGGCGAAGCGGACGCGGGCGTCGGCGGAGAAGGGCAGGCCGTCGTCGGGCGTGTCCCCGGCGGTGAGGAAGGTGTCGAGCGCGTCGGCGAGGGAGATCGTCTCGGCCGGGTCGCGGCCCTCGACGGCCTCGGCGAGCCGCCGCTCCGGGTCCGACCCCGAGGCGCCGTACGGGACGAGGGTGCGCGCGCGGCGGCCGAGGAGCGCCAGGTCGCGCGCGCCGATGCGCCAGCGCGGGCCGGTCAGCAGGCGGACGAGCGCGGCGTTGGCCGTGGGGTCCTGGAGCACCTCGCAGACGGCGACGAGGTCGGCGATCTCCGGCAGGTGCAGCAGCCCGGAGAGGCCGACGACCTCGACGGGGACGTCCCGCTCGACGAGCGCGCCCTGGATGCGGGCGAAGTCGGCGGCGGTGCGGCACAGGACGGCGATGTCGCCGGGGCGGGTGCCGGTGCGCACCAGGTGGGCGAGGGAGTCGGCGAGCCAGGCCAGCTCCTCGGCCTGGGTGGGCAGCAGGGCGCAGCGCACCAGCCCGTCGTGCTCGGCGCCGGGCGCGGGACGCAGCGCCTCGACGCCCTCGTGGCGCTCGCGCAGCGGCGCGGCCAGGCCGTTGGCGAGGCGGAGGAGGCGGCCGCCGCTGCGCCGGTTCTCGCCGAGGGCGTGGCGGGCCGCGGGGCGGCCGTCGGCGTGCGGGAAGTGGCGCGGGAAGTCGTCGAGGTTGGCCACGGAGGCGCCGCGCCAGCCGTAGATGGCCTGGCAGGGGTCGCCGACGGCGGTGACCGCGTGGCCCGTCCCCTCCCCGAACAGGCCGGCGAGCAGGAGGCGTTGGGCGACCGAGGTGTCCTGGTACTCGTCGAGGAGGACGACCTCGAACTGCTCGCGCAGGATGCGGCCGACCTCGGGGCGAGTGCGGGCCAGCTCGGCGGAGAGGGCTATCTGGTCGCCGAAGTCGAGGAGGTCGCGGCCGCGCTTCTCCGCGCGGTACGCCTCGACGAGGCCGGTCAGCTCGCGGCGGGCGCGGGCGGTCTCGGGGGCCTTGCGCAGGTCGGCGTTGGTGAGCCGGGCGCCTTCGAGGGCGGTGAGCAGTTCGTCGTCCTGGGCCCGGAGGGCGGCGGGGTCCACCAGGTGCTCGGCGAGCTCGCCGTCGAGGGCGAGGAGGTCGGCGACGAGGTCGGCGAAGGGGCGGGTGAGCGCGGGGTGCGGGCCCGGGGAGGAGCGCAGGACGCGGGCGGCGAGCTGGAAGCGGGTGGCGTCGGCGAGGAGCCGGGCGGTGGGCTCCAGGCCGATGCGCAGACCGTGCTCCTTGAGGAGGCGGCCGGCGAAGGCGTGGTAGGTGGAGATCTGCGGCTCGCCGGGGCCGTCCTCGTCGGTGGCCTCGCCGGCGGTGATCCCGGCCTTGGCCAGGGCCTTGCGGACGCGCTCGGCGAGCTCGCCGGCGGCCTTGTTGGTGAAGGTGAGGCCGAGGACGCGCTCGGGGGCGACCTGGCCGGTGCCCACCAGCCAGACGACTCGGGCGGCCATCACCGTGGTCTTGCCGGAGCCGGCGCCGGCGACGATGACCTGGGGGGCGGGCGGGGCGGTGATGCAGGCCGTCTGCTCGGGGGTGAAGGGGATGCCGAGCAGGTCCTTGAGCTGCTCGGGGTCGGTGAGGCGCGGCGTCATGTCCTTCACGGTAAGGGGACCCACTGACAGGGGCGGGGGCGCGCTCACTCCACCACCTGCCGCCCCTCCGGCCGCGCGGAGCACGACGCGCGGAAGGCGCAGTGGGTGCAGTGCTGCCCGGGCCGGGGGGCGAAGCGTTCGTCCAGGACGCGGCCGGCCGCGGTGGCCAGGAGTTCGCCGACCCAGCCGTCGCCGGAGTCCTCCAGGGACTCCTGCGCCTGGACCTTGGGCAGCGCGTCCCCGCCGTCCCGCTTGGCCGCGCCCTGCCGCAACTGGACGAGTTCCGCGCCGCCGGACCGGGGCCGCCCGCCGTCGAACAGGTCGTCCACCGCGCCCTGCCCGACCGCCAGCTGGTAGACGGCGAGCTGCGGATGGCGGGCGACCTCGGCGGCGCTCGGGGCGCTCTTGCCGGTCTTGAAGTCGACCACGTACGCCCGGCCCGCGTCGTCCCGCTCCACGCGGTCCATGGACCCGCGCACCCGCACCAGGTACTGCTCCGCCTTCAGCGTGACGTCGAAGGGGTGCTCGCTCGCGACCGCGGTGCGGCCGCGCTCCAGGACGTGCCAGCGCAGGAAGCGCTCCAGGGCGGCCCGCGCGTTCTCCTTCTCCTGGCGGGACTTCCAGGGCGCGTCGAAGGCGAGCGCGTCCCAGACGGTGTCGAGCCGCTCCATCAGGACGTCGAGGTCGGCGGGGGTGCGGCCGGAGGCGACGTCGTCGGCGAGGACGTGCACCACATTGCCGAAGCCCTGCGCGGGGCCGGCCGGGGCCTCGGCCCGCACCTCGCGGCCCAGGAACCACTGGAGCGAACAGGTGTCGGCGAGTTGACCGAGGGCGGAGCCGGAGAGCGCGACCGGGCGCTCCCGGTCGCGCAGCGGCACCTCGCTGTGCGTCGGCTCGTACAGGCCCCACCAGCGGTCGGGGTCGGCGGCGGGGACGAGCGGCCGGTCCTCCTCGTCGCGCAGCGCGGCGAGCCGGGCGAGCCGGCGGGCGGCGGCGGCCCGCAGGGCGGGGGACGCGGCGGGGTCCACGGTGGTGGCCCGCAGCTCGGCGACGAGCGCCGCGACGGCGAGCGGGCGGCGCGGGCGCTGCGTCACGTCCACCGGCTCGACGCCGAGCTCGGCGAGGAAGCGGGACGGCTGGTCGCCGTCCTCCGCCGCCGCCTTGACCGCCGTGACGACCAGCCGCTCCCGGGCCCGGGTGGCGGCCACATAGAACAGCCGCCGCTCCTCGGCCAGCAGGGCGCCGGGCGGGAGGGGTTCGGCGAGGCCGTCGCGGCCGATGCGGTCCGCCTCCAGGAGCGAGCCGCGGCGGCGCAGGTCGGGCCAGAGGCCCTCCTGGACCCCGGCGACGACGACGAGCCGCCACTCCAGGCCCTTGGAGCGGTGCGCGGTCATCAGCCGGACGGCGTCCGGGCGCACCGGCCGGCGGGTGAGGGTGTCCGCGGCGATGTCCTGGGCCTCCAGCTCGTCCAGGAAGTTGAGCACGTCCCGGCCGCCGACGCGCTCCTCGGCGCGGGCGGCGGTCTCGAACAGGGCGCACACCGCGTCCAGGTCGCGGTCCGCGTTGCGCCCGGCCGCCCCGCCGCGGTGCGCGGCGCGGCGCAGCCGCTCGGGCCAGGGGGTGCCGTCCCACAGCGTCCACAGGGCCTCCTCGGCGGTGCCGCCGGCCGCCAGCCGCTCGCGGGCGGTGCGCAGCAGCGCGCCCAGGCGCTGGGCGCCCTTGGCGTACGCCGGGTCGTGCGCGACCAGGCGCTCGGGTGCGGCGAGCGCCTCGGCGAGGAGCACGTCCGAGGGCCGGGGGACGGCCTGCCCGGCACTCCGTTCCTCCTCGCGCAGGGCGCGGCCGAGCCGTCGCAGGTCGGTGCCGTCCATCCCGCCGAGCGGCGAGGTGAGCAGGGCGAGGGCGGTCTCGGGGGCGAGGGACGCGGAGGAACCGGCCACCACCCGCAGCGCCGTCAGCAGCGGGGCCACCGCCGGTTCGTGGCGCAGCGGGACGTCGTCGCCGTCGACCTCCACCGGGACGCCCGCCGACGTCAGCGCGCGGCGCAGCACCGGCAGCGAGCGGGACCCGGCGCGGACCAGGACGGCCATCTCGCCCCAGGGGACGCCGTCCTCCAGGTGGGCGCGGCGCAGGACGTCGGCGACGTTGTCGGTCTCGGCCCCGGCGGTGGGGTAGGTGTACGCCTCGACCCGGCCGCCGGGGCGGTCGGCGGTCAGCAGGCGGTGGGCGCGGACGGCGTCGGCCGGGAGGCGGGTGAGCGGCATCCGGGCGGTGAGCAGCCGGGTGGCGGCCAGCAGCGCGGCGCCGGAGCGGCGCGAGGTGGTCAGCACCCGCACCGGGGCGGGTGTGCCGTCGCGGCGCGGGAAGGCGTCCGGGAAGTCGAGGATGCCGCCGACGTCGGCGCCGCGGAAGGCGTAGATGGACTGGTCGGGGTCGCCGAAGGCGACCAGCGTCCGGCCCCCGCCCGCCAGCGCCCTCAGCAGCCGCACCTGCGCGGCGTCGGTGTCCTGGTACTCGTCCACGAAGACCGCGTCGTAGCGCGCGGCCAGGTCCGCCCCGACCTCGGGCCGCTCGGCGAGCAGGACGGCGCGGTGCACCAGCTCCGCGTAGTCGAGCACGCCGCGGGCGTCGAGGACGTCGAGGTACTCGGCGAGGAAGGCGGCCGCGGCCCCCCAGTCGCCGCGCCCGGTGCGCTCGGCGAAGGCGGCCAGCTCGTCCGGCCCCAGGCCCAGTTCGCGGCTGCGCGCGAGGACGGCGCGCACCTCGTCCGCGAACCCGCGCGTGGTCAGGCACGCGCGCAGCTCGTCCGGCCAGCGCACCGCCCCGCGCCCCTCGCGCTCCAGCTCGGTCTGGCCGGCCAGCAGGTCGCGCACGGTGACGTCCTGTTCGGGGCCGGAGAGCAGCCGCGGCGGCTCGGCGTGCAGGTCCGCGTCCCGGTGCGCGCGGACCAGGGCGTGGCAGTACGAGTGGAAGGTGGTCGCCCGCGGGGCGCGGGCCCCCCCGAGCCGGGCCGCCATGCGGTCGCGCAGCTCGACGGCGGCCTTGCGGCTGAAGGTGAGGACCAGGACGCGCTCGGGGTCGGCGCCCCGCCGCACCCGTTCGGCGACGCTCTCGACGAGCGTGGTGGTCTTGCCCGTCCCGGGCCCGGCGAGCACCAGCAACGGCCCGGGCCCGTGCTCAACCACCGCGCGCTGCGCCGCGTCCAGGCGTGCGGGGACCACGGGACCCGGCGGGGTGCGCACCAGGCGGTACGCGCCGGTGCCGGCCCGGAGCGTCCGCCGGTGCTCCGGACGGTCCGGGCGCGACGGGCCGGAGAGGGGCTGGGATCTCACGTGGGCTACGGGTCCTGGTCGGTGACGGGGGCGGGCGGGGCGGTCCCCGACGCTACGCCAGGAGGCGGGCGGGGCGCAGATCGTCCCGGGAGTCACCCCGGGCGTTCGAGCACCTCATCCGTTCGGGTGGCGCGGGTGCACCGTGGATCAGGTGTCGCGTTTCACACCGTCCGCACCACGCGAACCGTCCGGGACGCCGTCCCAGCGCGCCCGCGCCATCGCGATCCGGAACGGACCCGCCGGGCCGGCGGAGCGCAGCGGCGTCCCCTCCTCCCGGTAGCGCTCCAGGGCGCGCCGCTCGTGGCCGGGGAGCAGGACACCGTCCGCGCGGACGACGCGCCACCACGGCACGGCGCCCCCGTAGAGCGCCATCACCCGGCCCACCTGCCGCGGGCCCCCCTCGCCCAGCCACTCGGCGACGTCGCCGTAGGTCATCACGCGGCCCGGCGGGATCGTCTCGGCGACGGCCAGGACCCGCTCCGCGTACTCGGGCAGTGCTTCGTCGGTCACCCGGCCCATCCTGCCCGCCGTCCGAGGGCCGGGACCGGCCGGGATCACCCGGAGTGCGGCACCCGACCCCAGGGCGTACGATCCGATGTCCGCGCCCCCGAAATGCACCCTGATACACCCTTGCCCGGCCGGGCCATGCCACCATCTTCCGGGCGGTGACTCTGGTGATACGAGAACGAGAAGACCAGGAAGACACGGACGACGAGCAGGGCGCGGGGCCTCCTGAGGAGGCGCGCGCCCCCCACGCGTTGCCCGGGAAGGGCGAAGCACAGCCCCCCGAGACGAAGGACGGCGAGGTCCACATCGACAAGGTCTCCGGCGACGAGCCGCTGCTCCCGGCCCGCGTCCACCGCCCCGCCGACCTGGTGCGCATGCTGCTGGGGATCGTCGGCATCGCCCTCGTCCTCGCCCTCGCGGCGTTCGCCCACGCCACCACGTCGGGGCTGGAGGCGGACGTCAAGGAGAGCGCGGGCCACGCGCCGGCCACGCTGGCGAACCTCGCCGGGCTCACCGCCAATGTCGCGATCTTCATCGTGCCGGTGGCCTTCGCCGTCGAGCGGCTGATCAAACGGGACGGACTGCGCATCGCCGACGGCGTCCTGGCCGCCGTCCTCGCGCACGGCGTCTCCCTGGGCGCCGCCCTCTGGGTCGCCGAGGCGGCCCCCGAGACCATCCGGGACGCGCTCACCCGGACCACCCCCACCGGGGTGACCGACCCGGTGCACGGCTATCTCGCCCCCGTGATCGCCTATATGACGGCCGTCGGCATGTCCCGGCGCCCGCGCTGGCGGGTCGCGATGTGGGCGGTGCTGCTGCTGGACGCCTTCGCGGTGGTGGTCAACGGCTACTCGACGCCGTTCTCGATCGTCATCACCGTCCTCATCGGCTGGACCGTCGCCTACGGCACGCTCTACGCCGTCGGCTCCCCCAACGTCCGCCCGACCGGCCAGCACCTGCTGCACGGACTGCGCCGCGTCGGCTTCCGGCCGGTGACCGCGCTCCGCACCGAGGACGCGGCCGGCGACACCGAGCCGCACGACCGGGGCCGGCGCTATGTCGTCACCCTGGAGGACGGCCCCCCGCTCGACGTCACCGTCGTCGACCGCGAGCAGCAGGCCCAGGGCTTCTTCTACCGGGTCTACCAGCGCCTCGCGCTGCGCGGCGTCACCCAGCGGCGCAGCCTCCAGTCGCTGCGCCAGGCCCTCGAACAGGAGGCGCTGCTCGCCTACGCGGCCATCGCCGCCGGCGCCAACGCCCCCAAGCTGATCGCCACCTCCGAGCTCGGCCCGGACGCCGTGATGCTGGTGTACGAGCACATCGGCGGCCGCCGGCTCGACACCATCCCGGACGAGGAGCTCACCGACGAGCTGCTGGCCAGCGCCTTCCGCCAGGTGAAGGCCCTGCAGTCGCGGCGCATCGCGCACCGCCGGCTCGACAGCGACTCCCTCCTGGTGGATCGTTCCGGCAACGTCGTTCTCACCGACCTGCGCGGCGGTGAGATCGCGGCCGGCGACCTCGTCCTGCGGATGGACGTCGCCCAGCTGCTCACCACCCTCGGCCTGCGGGTCGGCGCCGAGCGCGCGGTGGCCTCGGCGGTCTCCGTCCTCGGCCCGGACGCGGTCGCCGACAGCCTGCCGCTGCTCCAGCCCATCGCCCTGACCCGGGAGAGCCGGGCCACCCTGCGCCGGCTCGCCCGCGAGCGCTCCCGCCGCGAGCGGGACGCGGTGCTGGAGGCGTCCCGGATCGCCAAGGAGGAACGGGCCCGCGAGCGCGCGGAACGGGGCTCGGGGGAGGCCGCCGACCGCAAGGCGCTCAAGGCCGAGAAGGCGGAGAAGCGGGCCGAGAAGAAGGCGGAGAAGCAGGCCCTGGACGAGGCGGCCGAGGAGGCCCGCGAGGAGGACCTGCTCGCCCAGATCCGCCGTCAGGTCCTGCTGATCCGGCCGCAGGCGCCGATAGAGCCCGTCCGGCTGGAGCGCATCCGGCCGCGCACGCTGATCAGCTCGATCGCGGGCGCGATCGCCGCGTACTTCCTGCTCTCGCAGCTCTCGCACGTCCGGTTCGGCGACATCGTCGAGCAGGCCAACTGGGGCTGGGTCGCGGCCGCCGCCGCGTTCTCCGCGCTGAGCTACTTCGCCGCGGCCATGCGGCTGCTGGGCTTCGTCCCGGAGAAGGTGCCCTTCCTGCGGACGGTGATGGCCCAGGTCGCGGGGTCCTTCGTCAAGCTGGTCGCCCCGGCCGCGGTCGGCGGCGTGGCGCTGAACTCCCGCTTCCTGCAGCGGGCCGGCATCCGGCCCGGGCTCGCGGTGGCCAGCGTCGGCGCCTCCGAACTCATCGGCCTGGCCGCCCACATCATGCTGCTGCTCACCTTCGGCTACATCACCGGGACCGAGCGGACCTCGTCCCCGCTGCCGCCCTCCCGCACGATCATCGGCGGGCTGCTGACGGCGGCCGTGCTGGTGCTGGTGGTGACCGCGATCCCGTTCCTGCGCAAGTTCGTCTCGACGCGGGTGCGGTCGCTGTTCGCGGGGGTGGTGCCGCGCATGCTGGACCTCCTCCAGCGGCCGCGGAAGCTGGTCAACGGCATCGGCGGCATGCTGCTGCTGACCGCCGCGTTCGTGATGTGCCTCGACACCTCGATCCGGGCCTTCGGCGGGGACATGAGCTACGCCAGCGTCGCGGTGATCTTCCTCGCGGGCAATGCGCTGGGCTCGGCCGCGCCGACACCGGGCGGCGTGGGCGCGGTCGAGGGCGTGCTCATCGGCGCGCTGACCCTGGCGGGCCTCCCGGCGGACATCGCGACGCCGGCGGTGCTGCTGTACCGCCTGCTGACGTTCTGGCTGCCGGTGCTGCCGGGCTGGCTCTGCTTCAACCAGCTGACGCGGAAGGGGGCCATCTAGCCCGCGGCGGGCCGCCGTTCGCGGGCGAACGCCCACGCCGTCAGCAGCGTCGTCGCGCACAGCGCGCTCCCCGCCACGAGGAGGCTGGTGCGCAGGCCCGGCAGCGCGAACCCCTCGCCGCCGTCCGCCACCAGCGCGCCGAACACCGCGACGGACAGCGCCCCGCCGGTCTGGCGCACGGCGTTGAACAGCCCCGAGGCCGTACCGGCCTGGTGCGCGGGGACGGCGTCCATCAGCAGCGCGGTGAGCGCGGGCATGGCCAGCGCGCCGCCCACCCCCATGGGGACGAGCAGCAGCGCCACCTCCCACAGCGGAGTGCCCCCGTCCAGCGGCAGCAGCGCGAACATCGCCGCGGCCAGCACCACCTCTCCCACCAGGATCACCGGGCGGCGGCCCAGCCGTTCGGCCAGGCGCGGGGACAGCAGGTTCGACGCGGTGATCACCGCGGCCAGGGGGACGAACATCAGCCCCGCCGCCGTCCCCGACATCCCGCGCAGCTGCTGGTAGTAGAGGCCCAGCAGGAACACCACGCCGTAGAAGCCGGCGTTCGCGGCGAAGCCGATCACCAGCGGGAGGGAGACGCCGCGCTGCCGGAACATGCCGAGCGGGGCCATGGGCGCGGGATGGCGCCGCTCGGCCACGACGAACCCGAGGCCCGCGGCGGCCGCCACGGCCAGCGCCCCGGGCACCGCGGGCGAGGACCAGCCCGCGTGCCCGCCCTCGATGACCGCGAAGGTGAGACCGGCCAGCGCGAGGACGGCGGTGACCTGCCCCGCCGGGTCGAGCGGCCGGGGCCGGCGCGGGGAGGGCGCGGTGCGCGTCAGCAGCACCAGGACCACGGCGCCGACGGGGAGGTTGAGCAGGAAGACGGCCCGCCACCCGGCCGTCTCGGTGAGCAGCCCGCCCAGCACCGGACCGGCGGCGAGGGCGATCGAACCGCCCACCGTCCACAGCGCGATGGCGCGCGCCCGGCGGGCCGGGTCCTCGTACGCCTGCCGGATCAGCGCCAGCGAGGCGGGCATCACCACGGAGGCGGCCCCGCCCTGGGCGATGCGCGCCCCGACCAGCCAGCCGATCCCCGGCGCGAGGGCGCAGCCGAGGGAGGCGAGGGTGAACAGCGCCACGCCCACGGTGTAGGCGCGCCGGGCGCCCGCGCGGTCGGCGAGCGCCCCCGCGGAGAGCATCAGCGCCGCGAACATCAGCGTGTAGGCGTCGACGACCCACTGGAGCCCGGCCATTCCGCCGTGCAGGGAGGAACGGATCGCGGGCAGCGCGATGTTGACGGCGGAGACGTCGATGGTGATGACGGTGAAGCCGAGCAGGGAGACGATCAGCGCGGCGGAGGGGGACGCCGTCCCGGGGCGGCCCGCGGGCGGCGCGGAAACCGGTGTCGGGCGCGGGGCGGTGACGGACGACGGTATGCCGGACTCGTCCGACGACATGGGCACTCCTTCTCGGGGACGACCAACTGCGGCGGGCCGCAACGGCGTTGGGATACGGCCGGCCCCGCCGCCCCGGCCGCGGCCCGGCGCCGTGCGCCCCCTGGGTCCGCGGCGGCCGGACCGCCCGCGGTCCTCAGTCTGCGGAGCCGCCGGGCGCGGCGGCAGGGCGCATCCTTCCGGGGCGCGCCGTTCCTGGCCCTGACACAGCCCCCCTGCCGCGCGGGCCGCGGGACACAATGACCGGATGGCACACGGCACTGAGCTGGGCAGATATCTGCGGGCGCGGCGGGCGCTGATCACCCCCGGGGACGTGGGACTGCCCGCGGGCGCGGGGATCCGGCGCACACCCGGGCTGCGCCGCGAGGAACTGGCGACGCTCGCCGGGGTGAGCGTGGACTACTACACCCGGCTCGAACGCGGCCGCGAGACGAATCCCTCGGCGGCCGTGCTCGACGCCCTCGCCCGTGCGCTGCGCCTGCACGGCGACGCCCACGAGCGCCTCTACGACCTGGCCGAACTGGCCTCCGGGCGGCCGGCGGAGCCGGATTCCGCCGACGAGGCCACCGTGCGCCCGTCCGTCCTGCGCGTCCTGGAGGCGGTGCGCCCGCTGCCCGCCTATGTGGTCAGCCGGTACGGCGACATGCTGGCCGCCAACCCGGCGGGCCGGCGCCTGCTGCCCGGCCTGTGGGACTGGCCTCCGGAGCAGCGCAACATGACCCGGTATCTGTTCCTGCATCCGACGGGCCGGACCCTCTACCGGCCCTGGGAGGAGACCGTCGCCAAGTCGGTGGCCCATCTGCGGGCCGTCGGCGGCCTGGATCCCGACTCGCCCCGGCTGACCGCCCTGGTCGGCGAACTCCTGCTGAAGTCGCCCGAGTTCGCGAAGCTGTGGGACCGGTACGACGTGAAGGAGCGGGTGGGCGGGTCCAAGCCCTTCGCGCATCCCAAGCTCGGCGACGTGACGCTCACCTACGAGGTCATGCGGCTGAGCCGGACGGGCGGCCAGCGGCTCGTCGTGTACTCGGCGCCGGAGGGCTCCCCCGACGAGACGGCGATGCTCCGGCTGGACCCGGACGCCGCCCGGCAGATCCCAGGCGCCCGGCAGATACCAGGCGGATAAAGGGATCCACCTTGCACATGCGAGGCCATTCCCCCTAACGTGCCGCGCATGCGGTCCTACACCATCGGCCGGGCGGCCCGGCTCCTCGGCGTCAGCCCCGACACCGTCCGCCGCTGGGCGGATGCCGGACGGATCCCCACCGCCCGGGACGAGCAGGGCAAGCGGCTGATCGACGGCACCGATCTGGCGGCCTTCTCCGTCGCGCTCGCCTCCGAGGCGGGCGAGGACGGGGACGAGCCCCGCACCAGCGCCCGCAACGCCTTCCCCGGGATCATCACCGCCGTGAAGCTCGGCGACGTCGTGGCCCAGGTGGAGGTGCAGGCCGGACCGCACCGCCTGGTCTCGCTGCTGACGCGGGAGGCCGTGGAGGAGCTCGGGCTGGCCGTCGGCCGGGAGGCCGTGGCCCGGGTGAAGGCCACCAACGTCCATATCGACCTGGAGAGCTGATGCGCCGCCGTCGCACGTCCGTCCGTCCCGCCGCCCTCGCCGCGCTGCTGGTGCTGCCCCTGGCCACCGCCTGCGGCGGCGGCGGATCCACGAACGAGGGCAAGGACACGACGACGCTGACCGTGCTCGCCGCCGCCTCCCTCACCGATGTCTTCCAGCAGGCCAAGGCCGCGTACGAGAAGGAACACCCGGGCGTCGCCGTGAAGTTCTCCTTCGCCGGTTCGCAGGAGCTGGCCGCGCAGGTGCGCCAGGGCGTGCCCGCCGACGCACTGGTGACGGCCGACACCAAAACGATGGACGCACTCGCGAAGGAGACCGGCGAGCCCGCCGTCATCGCCAAGAACCGGCTCACCATAGCCACCGCCCCCGGCAACCCCAAGCACCTCAAGGGCCTCTCCGACCTCGCGAAGAGCGATCTGAAGGTCGTCCTGGCCGCGCCCGAGGTGCCCGTCGGCCGCTACGGCAAGCAGATCCTCGACCGGCAGCACGTCACCGTGAAGCCGGTCTCCCAGGAGCCCAATGTCCGGGCCGTGCTGAGCAAGGTCTCCCTCGGCGAGGCCGACGCCGGGCTGGTGTACGTCACGGACGCCACGGCGGCCAAGGGCAGGGTCGGCACGGTCGCCGTGCCGGACGCGCAGAACGCCGTCGCCGCGTACCCCGCCGCGACCCTCAAGGGCTCCCGGCACGCCGCGGAGGCGGACGGGTTCGTGAAGTGGCTGCGCGGCGACGAGGCCCGCGGACTCCTCACGGCCGCCGGCTTCCAGCGGCCGTGAGGCGCGTCCGCCCGCCGCTGGCGCTCGCCCTGCCGGCCGTTCTCGCGGTGACGTTCCTGCTGCTGCCGCTGGCGGGCGTGCTCGCGCACACCCCCTGGTCCACGCTCCCCGCGCGCATCGCCTCGCCCGAGGTCGGCCAGGCGCTGACGCTCTCCCTCACCGTCTCCGGCTGGGCCCTGCTCGTCTCGCTCGTCCTCGGCGTGCCGCTGGCCTGGCTGCTGGCCCGGACGGACTTCCCCGGCAAGGCGTTCGTGCGCTGCCTGGTGATGCTGCCGATGGTGCTGCCGCCGACGGTCGCGGGCGTGGCACTGCTCCAGGGGTACGGGCGACGGGGCCTGACCGGCGGCCTGCTGGAGGACTGGACGGGCGTCACGCTGCCGTTCTCGACGGCGGGCGCGGTCGTGGCGTCCGCCTTCGTGGCGATGCCGTTCCTGGTGATCAGCCTGGAGGGGGCGCTGGCCGGGCTGCACCCGCGCTACGAGGAGACCGCGCTGTCGCTGGGCGCCTCCCCCCTGCGCGTCTTCCGGACGATCACCGTCCCGATGGTCGCCCCCGGGCTGCTCGCCGGGGCGGCGCTGTGCTGGGCGCGGGCGCTGGGCGAGTTCGGCGCGACGATCACCTTCGCGGGCAACCTCCCCGGCGTCACCCAGACCCTCCCGCTCCAGGTCTACCTCCTGCTCCAGGACGACCCGGAGGGGGCGACGGCGGTGTCCCTGCTGCTGCTCGTCATCGCGACGGCGGTCCTGCTGGCGCTGCGGGGGCGGTGGCTGGGGGCGGGCCGCACGGCCGCGGACGCGCGGCGGGACGGCCACCGCGGCCCCGCCGAAGAGGCGGACTCCGGGCCTCCGTTCGTCGCCGCCACGGGGACCGTGCCGGACGCGACCGGCGCCGGGCACCCCCTCCGCACCACCGTCACCGGCGCCGTCGACCTCACCCTCGACGTGCCCGCCGGCACCACCGTCGCCGTCGTCGGGCCCAACGGGGCAGGAAAGACGACCCTGTTGCGGGCGCTCCTCGGGCTCACCTCCCGGGCCGCCGCACACCCCTTGGCCCTGGGGGACGGGGACGTCGCCCAACTCCCCGCGCACCGGCGGCGGATCGCCTGGGTGCCGCAGGACGGGGCGCTCTTCCCGCACCTGACGGCGGTGGCCAACGCCGCGTACGGGCTGCGGGCCCGGGGCGTCCCCCGGGCCGAGGCGCTGCGCGCGGCCCGGGCGCACCTGGACGAGCTGGGGGTGGGGCACCTGGCCCGGCGCCGGCCGGACGGGCTCAGCGGCGGGCAGGCGCAGCGCGTCGCCCTGGCCCGCGCCCTGGCCGCGCGGCCCCGACTGCTGCTGCTGGACGAGCCGTTGGCGGCGCTCGACCAGTCCACGAAGGCGTCGGTGCGGCAGGCCCTGCGCCGCCGGCTCGCCGGCTTCCGGGGGGTGTGCCTGCTGGTGACCCACGACCCGGTGGAGGCCGTCTCCCTGGCCGACCGGGTGCTAGTCCTGGAGGACGGCGCGGCCGTGCAGTACGCAGCGCCCGCGGAACTGGCCGGGCGCCCCCGCTCGCCGTGGGTCGCGCGGATGCTCGGACGCAACGCCTGGCCGGGCACACCGGTCGCGGAGGGCGCCCTGCTGCTCGACGGCGGCGCGCGGCTCGACGGCGCGGACCGGCTGCCGGAGGGGACGGAGGCGGCGCTGGCCGTCGCCGGCCCGGAGGCGGTGGCCCTGCACACCGCCCGCCCCGACGGCGCCGCGGCCAACGCCTGGCCCGGCACCGTCCGCGAGATCACCGCGCAGGGCGGCCGGCTGCGGGTGCGGGTGGCCGGCGGCGGACCGGAGGCCGTGGCCGAGCTGACCCCCGCCGAGGCGGCCGGACTCGGCCTGGCGGAGGGCGTCCCGGTGTGGGTGAGCGTCCCGCCGAAGGAGGTCACGCTCGTCCCGACGGGCGGCGCCCCGTACCCCTCCGACGGCATTTGACGCACCCCGCGGCCCATGGGCCCCACGTCCACCCGTACGCCCCGCACTGCGCGCGCACCCCGCTCCCCCGCCCGGACGATGAAGGCGTCCCTCCCCTCCTCCGAACCCCCAGGAGCCGCGGTGTCCAGATCCGTACGGGCCGGGTGCCTGTTCGCCGCCGGGCTGCTCGCGGTCGTGGGCTGCACGGGAGACGGCGGGGGCGTCGCCGCGCAGGGCGCCCCGGCCTCCCCGAAACCGTCGGCCGCCGGGGCCGGCACGCTGCGCTGGTCGTCCTGCCCGGCGCCGAGCACCGCGGAGGGCGCCCCGGCCCGGCCCCCCGGGGACGAGTGGGAGTGCGCGACGCTCCGCGCGCCCCTGGACTACGCGAAGCCGGACCGCGGCACGCTCGACATCGCGATGATCCGGGCCAGGGCCACCGACCCGGCGCACCGCATCGGCTCGCTGGTCTTCAACTTCGGCGGCCCGGGCGGCTCCGGCGTGGCCACCCTCCCGGCGTTCGCCGAGGACTACCGGGACCTGCGCAAGCGCTACGACCTGGTGAGCTTCGACCCGCGCGGCGTCGGCCGCAGCTCCGGGGTGACCTGCCTGGACGACAAGCAACTGGACTCGTACTACGCGGCCGGCGCGACCCCGCGCACCGGCGACGAGCAGAAGGCCCTGATCGGCCGGGTGGAGAAGTACGCGCAGGGCTGCGCGAAGCACTCCGGCAAGGTGCTGCCGTACGTGGGGACGACCGACGCGGCACGGGACATGGACCTGATGCGGCAGGCGCTCGGCGACGACAGGCTCCACTACTTCGGCGTCTCCTACGGCACCGAACTGGGCGGCGTGTACGCCCACTTGTTCCCCCACCGGGTGGGGCGGGCCCTCTTCGACGCCGTCGTGGACCCCACCGCCGACCCGGAGGAGGGCGCCCTCGGCCAGGCCCGCGGCTTCGAACTCGCGCTGGGCAACTACCTGACGGCGTGCACCGCGACGCACGACAACTGCCCCACGGAACAGCAGATCGTCGCCCTGCTGGACCGGCTCGGCAGGAACCCCGTGCCCGGCGGCGAGGGCCGGATGCTGACCCAGTCGCTGGCCACCACGGGCATCGCCCAGTCGCTGTACTCCAAGGACTTCTGGGACTACCTCACCGAGGGCCTGGAGGACGCGGAGAACGGCGACGGGAAGATCCTCATGGCGCTGGGCGACGCGATGAACGGCCGTGGCCAGGACGGGCGTTACAGCACCCTCCAGGCGTCCCTGACCGCCATCAGCTGCGCGGACTACGCCCAGCGCTACACCGCCGCCGAGATCACGGACAAGGTGCCCGCGTTCCGCAAGGCGTCCCCGGTGTTCGGCGACTTCATGGCGTGGAGCCTCACCCAGTGCACCGGCTGGCCCGTCAAGGGCGCCTGGCAGCGGCCGGACGTCGGCGCCAAGGGGTCGGCGCCCGTCCTGGTCGTCGGCAACACCGGTGATCCCGCCACCCCTTATGAGGGAGCGCGCAGGATGGCGCAGGCGCTGGGCGAGGGCGTCGGGATCGAGATGACGTACCGGGGACAGGGCCACGGCGCGTACGACAGCGGAAATCCCTGTGTCAAGAAGGCGGTTGACGCCTACCTGCTGGACGGTACTGTGCCGGGGCGCGGCACGGTGTGCTCATAGCACCCGCAGCACATCACACCGTACGGCGAATTCCGCTCTCTCGAATGTCAGTGGCCCGCACTACTGTCAGTGGCCCGCACTACGATCGCCGAGTCGAGTAAGGAGGGGGTGTGTCATGCCCGACGAGCCGTCGCCGCCGGAGTCCGGCGGCCCCGTGCGCAGCAGACTCACCGGCGCCCTGGCCGTCACGGCCCTGCTGGCCGCCCTGGTCGCGCTCTGGCAGACCCAGTCGGCCCCGCTGGTCGGCCCGGACGACACGCCCGCGCCGCCGGCCCCGGGCCCCCCGTCGACGACGTCGCACCCGTCCGGCACCCACTCCCCCGGCCCCACGGGATACGTCACCGGCACCACCGAACGGCCATTGCGGGCAATACCTGCCGGATCGTGACGCACGGTGTCCGACCCCCGCCGTAGAGTCGGTGCATGAGTCCACCTCGGCCGAGGGCCCTCGCCCTCGCAAGCGCCGCGCTCGCGCTCGTGCTCACCGCCGGCTGCGGCAGTGGTACGGGCGGCGCGCGCGACGACGACAGCGGCAAGGACGGGAGCCCCGTCGGCTCCCGCATCGACTGGAAGCCGTGCGCCGCCCCCACGGTCGCCCAGGGCGGCGGCAAGGCGCCCGGCGCGGGCTGGGAGTGCGGATCCCTGCCCGTCCCGCTGGACTACGCACAGCCGGCCGGAAAGACCATCGGCCTCGCGCTGATCCGCGCCCGGGCCACGGACGCGGAGCACCGCATCGGGTCGCTGGTCTTCAACTTCGGCGGCCCGGGCGGCTCCGGCGTGGCGACGCTGCCCTCGTTCGCCAAGAGCTACGCGGACCTGCGCAAGCGCTACGACCTGGTGAGCTTCGACCCGCGCGGCGTCGGCGAGAGCGCCGGCGTGCGCTGTCTGACCGACAAGGAGCTGGACGCGGCCGACCGCGTCGACGCCACCCCGGACGACGACGCGGAGATCGCGGCGGCCGTGGACCTCAACCGCCGCTTCGCCCAGGCCTGCGGGAAGAACGCGGGCCCGGTCCTGGCCCACGTCGACACCCTCGACGCGGCCCGCGACATGGACCGGCTGCGGGCCGCCCTCGGCGACGACAGGCTCCGCTACTTCGGCATCTCCTACGGCACCGAACTCGGCGCGGTCTACGCCCACTTGTTCCCGAAGAACGTCGGCCGGGCCGTCCTGGACGCCGTCGTCGACCCCCGGCAGGACCCGGCGCAGGGCTCCCTCTCCCAGGCCAAGGGCTTCCAGCTCGCCCTCGACGACTTCCTCAAGGACTGCGGCGACGGCTGCCCGACGCGGGACGGGATCACGTCGCTGGTCGAACGGCTCGACGCGAAGCCGCTGCCCACGGGCATCGGCCGGCCGCTCTCCCAGGACCAGGCGGTGAACGGCATCGCCGCCGCGCTCTACTCCAAGGACACCTGGAAATACCTGGCCGCCGGCCTCCGCGAGGCCACGACCAAGAACAAGGGCACCATCCTGCTGCTCCTGTCCGACTCCCTCGCGGGCCGCGACCCCGAGGGCCACTACAGCAACCTCCAGGCCGCCAACCGCGCCGTCAGCTGCGCGGACGCGGAGCAGCGCTACTCACCGGACGAGATCAAGGCCCTGCTGCCCGAATTCCGCTCCGCCTCACCGGTGTTCGGCGAATCGGCGGCCTGGGCCCTGCTCCAGTGCACCGGCTGGCCCGTCAAGGGCAAGTGGAAGACCCCCGAGTCGTCGGTCCCCGCGAAGGGCGCCGCGCCGCTCCTGGTCGTCGGCAACACCGGTGATCCCGCCACGCCTTACGAGGGTGCGCACCGGATGGCGCAGGCGCTGGGCGCCTCGGCGGTCGAGGTGACGTACAAGGGGGAGGGGCACGGTGCGTACAACAGCGGCAATGCGTGTATGAAGGCGCTGGTGGACGGCTATTTGCTGGAGGGGAGGGTGCCGGTGCGCGGGGCGACTTGCGGGTAGTTTCTCCCCACCCCCGCCCTTTCACCGTTTCCCCCGGGGGCAAGCCCCCGGGCCCGGTACCGCGGCTTCGCCGCGGTGGGCGGGGCTTCGCCCCTGCGCCCCGGCGGGGGCTGCGCCCCCTGCACCCCTGCTCCCGGGGCTCCGCCCCGGACCCCGTTTGTCGCGGCTTCGCCGCTCGTCCTCAAACGCCGGACGGGCTGGATTGTGCGCCCGGGCCGGAATCCAAAGCCCGGGCGCGCACTTCAGCCCGTCCGGCGCTTGAGGACTCCGCCCGGAGGGCGGACGGGGTCCGGGGTCTCCCCGGAAGAAACGGTGAAAGGGCGGGGCAGGGGCAACTATCCAGCCCGTCCGGCGCCTGAGGACAGCGCCCGCAGGGCGCTTCGGGGGGGCCAGGGGCGCAGCCCCGGTCAGGGGGCCAGGGGGCGAAGCCCCCGGTGGGGCGCAGGGGCGAAGCCCCGCCCACCCGCGCGAAGCGCGGCCCCCCCGCGGCAGCGCGCCAGCGGGGTCCCGCAGGGGCGACGCCCCTGCGGAAACGGCGAAAGGGCGGGGCGGGGAGCAACCCCCCGCCTAATACACCGGCTTATGCGGCTCCACCTGGTTGACCCAACCAATCACGCCACCCTGAACATGCACCGCATCCGCAAACCCCGCCGACTTCAGCACCGCGAGCACCTCCGCCGACCTCACCCCCGTCTTGCAGTGCAGGACGATCTTCTTGTCCTGCGGCAGGTCCTGGAGCGCATTGCCCATCAGAAACTCGTTCTTCGGGATCAGCCGCGCCCCCGGAATGGAGACGATCTCGTACTCGTTGGGCTCGCGGACGTCGATGACGTCGATGTTCTCGCCCTCGTCCAGCCATTCCTTCAGCTGCTTGGGGGTGATCGTCGAGCCGAGGGCGGCCGCCTGGGCCTCCTCCGAGACGACGCCGCAGAACGCCTCGTAGTCGATGAGCTCCGTCACCGACGGGTTCGTGCCGCAGACCGCGCAGTCGGGGTCCTTGCGGACCTTGACCTGCCGATAGGTCATCTCCAGGGCGTCGTAGATCATCAGCCGCCCGACCAGCGGATCGCCGACCCCCGCCAGCAGCTTGATCGCCTCGGTGACCTGGATGGAGCCGATCGAGGCGCAGAGGACACCCAGCACGCCGCCCTCGGCGCAGGAGGGGACCATGCCCGGCGGCGGGGGCTCGGGGTAGAGGCAGCGGTAGCAGGGGCCGTGCTCGCTCCAGAAGACGGACGCCTGGCCGTCGAAGCGGTAGATCGAGCCCCAGACATAAGGCTTGTTGAGCAGCACGCACGCGTCGTTGACGAGGTAGCGCGTGGCGAAGTTGTCGGTGCCGTCGACGATCAGGTCGTACTGGGAGAAGATCTCCTTGACGTTCTCCGCCTCCAGGCGCTCCTGGTGGAGGACGACATTCACATACGGGTTGATGCCGAGCACGGAGTCGCGCGCGGACTCGGCCTTGGAGCGGCCGATGTCCGACTGGCTGTGGATGATCTGCCGCTGGAGGTTGGACTCGTCGACCTCGTCGAACTCCACGATGCCCAGCGTGCCCACACCGGCCGCGGCGAGGTACATCAGGGCGGGCGAACCGAGGCCGCCGGCACCGACGCAGAGCACCTTGGCGTTCTTGAGCCGCTTCTGCCCGTCCATCCCGACGTCCGGGATGATCAGGTGGCGGGAGTACCTGCGAACCTCGTCGACGGTGAGCTCGGCGGCCGGCTCAACCAGGGGTGGCAGCGACACGGGGTCTCCGTAGGTCGGAAGAAAGGGCGGTCGTCAATTCCCGTAACACTGCCACGCCCCGGCTCATTCCGAGACACCAGGTCCGATGTTCGAGATGAACTCGTCCCAATAGCCGGGCATGGACTCCCAGGGGTCCAGTCCGTCCCGGTCGGTGCGGTCGGTCATGTAGACCGTGCCGGCGCCCTGCCGGCGGGCGATGCACAGGGCTTCCTTGAGATGGTCGCGCGGCACGCTGTGCACCAGGTGGCAGAAGCGGCCGGGGGCGTGGTCGGCGGTCCAGTCGGCCGGGCGGGACCAGCGGTAGCGGTTCCACGGCCCGGTGAAGGTCACCAACTGGTCGGCGAGCGCCGCGTAGCCGGGGACGGGGTGGCTGCCGTGCGCGAGGACGAGGTACGCCCGGTCGCAGAGGGTGCGCAGCGCGCCGGTCACCCGGCGGACGTCGGCGAGCGCCCCGCTGTCGGCGGGGCAGCGGGCCAGGGCGAAGCCGTCCACCTTGTACCAGTTGAGGAAACGCTGGGCGTCCGAGAGGAGTTCGCCGAAGGGCCGGGACCCGTACCCGGCGTCGAGGTGGCCCAGCACCCGGACGCCCACGTTCCGCAGAGGGGCGGCGGCGGCCGCGTAGTACGGGTCGGGGCGGCTGCCCGGGCCGCCGGACGCGCCGCCGAGCACGGCCCACTCCAGCGGCAGCCCGGCCCGGCAGAGCCGGCCCCACTCCACGGGGGCGACGAGGGGGTGGGCGAAGCCGGGGATCCCCAGCCGCAGCGGGACCTTCCCGGCCGGGACCGGCCGTCGGTTCCCCGAGGAGATCAGATGCGACACGCGGCCTCCATCCAGATGTCGGCCAGCGACTCCTCCAGCCCGATCCGGGGCCGCCAGCCGAGCCGGTCGCGCGCGGTGCGCACGTCGGCCTGCTGCCAGCCGCCGCAGCCGTCCGGGTAGGGATAGGCGGGGGCGGCGCCCAGGTGCGGGTCGTCCAGCTCGTGCAGCGCGCCCCCGAAGCCGGCGACGCGGGCGAGCAGGGAGGCGGCCTCGCGCAGCCGGACGGCCCGGCCGGTGCCGATGTTGACGGCGCCCTGGGCCGCGGACAGGGAGGCGGCGTGCACGGCCCGGGCGATGTCGCGGACGTCCACGAAGTCCCGCTGGACGCCGAGGCCGGTGAGCTTGAGCTCGTTGTCCCCGTTCTGCATGGCGCGGCGCATGGCCTCGGCGAGGCGGCCCAGCGGGGACCCGGCGGGGGTGCCGGGGCCGACGGGCGAGAAGACCCGCAGCACGATGGCGTCGAGCCCGGAGCCCAGCACCAGTTCGGTGGCGGCGAGTTTGCTGACGCCGTACGGGCCGCCGGGGCGCGGCACGGCGTCCTCGGCGGTGGACGAGCCGGGCTGCGAGGGCCCGTACTCCGAGGAACACCCCAGCTGCACCAGACGGGCGCCGCAGCCGCTGCGGCGCAGGGACTCGCAGACGGTGGCCACGGCCACCGTGTTGTGCCGGGCGAGGTCGCGGGCCCCGCCGCGGGTGGCGCCCGCGCAGTTGATGACGACGCCGGGGTGGACGGCGTTCAGGAACCGGGTGAGCGCGCCGGGGCTGCCGGTGGCCAGGTCGAAGCGGACGTCCGCGTCGTCGCCGCGGCCCAGGGCGGTGAGCTGGACGGCGGGGTCGGCGAGCAGCCGGTCGGCCACGAAGCGGCCGAGGTAGCCGTTGGCGCCGAGCAACAGGACCCTCATCGGTCGCGTCCTCGCTCTCGCCCGGTGGTGCCGGTGGGGTGAACGGTCATGGTGCGTGCTCCTCTGACGGGTGTGCGGCGGACGCGGTCGGGAGATCCCCCCGGCCGTGGACGGCGGCCCGGGGCAGGACGGTGACGGCGTGGACGAGGAGGGCGAACGCCGGTACGGCGCACGCCAC
The DNA here is from genome assembly GCF_041519305.1 of Streptomyces luteireticuli. Lineage (NCBI taxonomy): Bacteria > Bacillati > Actinomycetota > Actinomycetes > Kitasatosporales > Streptomycetaceae > Streptomyces > Streptomyces luteireticuli. The sequence goes on along the minus strand of NZ_CP167927.1, from coordinate 5,432,254 downwards.
GAGGGGGACCACGGCCGGGCCGTGGGCGCCGGTCAGCCAGGTGACGGGCCGGTCGAGCGCGGAGCAGCCGGGGAGGCGGGCGGCGAGCAGCGCGGCCAGCGGCACGGCCTCGGCGGCGCAGGCGGCGAGACAGGCGGCGCGGGCCGGGCGGGCCGTGCCGTGCGCGGTGCAGAGCCCGGCCAGGAAGAGCAGGGACCCCAGGGCGACGGCGGCGAGGGCGGGCGGCGCGGCGGCCCCGGCGGCGGGCAGGGCCGAGCGGGCCAGGGCGACGCAGGCGCACAGGACGCCGAGGAAGACGGTGACCGAGGCCAGCAGCGCCCGCCGGACGCGGCCGTGGAACTCGGCCAGCGACCGGCTGCCGGTGAGCCTGCGCCGGGCATATCCGGCGAAGGCGTGCGCGCACCAGGCCGCGGGGGCGACGGCGCAGGCCAGCGCCAGGGCGGTCGGCGCGGCGGCCGCGGCCAGGGCGTGCGCACCGGGGAGGCGGTGGCCGCGCCGGAGAGCGTCACCGAACAGCCCGTAGCCGAGCAGCCAGAGCCCGGCCAGGGCGCCTAGGACACCACCGCCCCCCGGCCGGGCCGGGCACGCCCCCCCGGCGGCCGGGGGAACGTGCCCGGCGACGGGCGGCGGTCCGCCGCGCTCCACCCGGGCGTGCAGCTCCTCCGCGAGCGAGAAGACGTCGCGGTGACCGCAGTCGGCGGCCGTGCGGTCGGTGACGCCGTGCGCCTCCAGGCCGGCGGCGATCTCCAGGGGGTCCACGGCGCCGGCACAGAGCGCGTGGTGGTCGCGCAGCAGGGCCCGGACCGGGTCGGGACGGGGGCCGGCCGGTGCAGCGGATATGTCGGCCGGGCCGGAGGACAGCACCGGGGAGGGGGCGTGCTGTGTCGTCGACGTCACCGGCGGCCCGCCCAGGTGGGCGAGGCGGACCGGGGGGCGGCGGCGAGGGTGCGGACCGGCCCGTCGAGCGGCGGCGCGAGGTCGTGCCGGACCGGGGCGCGGGAGAGGAGTTCGAGGTAGATGGCGCCGAAGGAGGCGATGTTCTGCTCCACGGTGAAGAGTTCGAGGGCACGGGCGCGGGCCGCGGTGCCGAGCCGCCGTCCGTACCCGGGGTCGCGCAACAGCGTGAGGCACGCCTCCGCGAGGGCGTGGGGGTCGCGCGGGGGCACCACCAGGCCGGTGCCGCCGAGGACTTCGCGGACCGCGGCGGTGTCGGGGGCGACCGCGGCCCGGCCGCAGAACATGGCCTCGGCCAGCGGGACGGGGAAGCCGTCGCCGGGGGCGCAGACGACGACGGCGTCCGCGGCGGCGTAGTCGTCGGGGCCGCAGGCGGCGACGCGGGCGACGCCCTCGGGCAGCGGGGCGTCCGGGGCGGTGCCGGTGACGGCCAGCCACACCCCGGGCTCGGCCATCCGCAGCACGGTGAACGCCTCCCACAGCCAGGGTTCGGGCGGGCCGCCGGCCAGCAGGAGGAGCGGTCCGCCGGGCGTCGCCGGGCCGTCCTCGGGGCAGGCCTCGCCCACCGCCTCGTACAGCCCGGCGTCCACGCCCGGGGGGACGGTGCGCAGCCGGGCGCGGTCGGCGCCGCAGCGCTCCTGCCAGCGCCGCACCTGGGCGTCGCCGGGGGTGATCAGGGCGGCCCGGGCGTAGATCTCGCCGGCCAGCAGGCGGTGGAAGGCGGAGAGCAGGGTGCGGACGGAGAGCGACAGGCCCGCCGGTCCGGCCAGGTAGTGCTCGCGCAGGCGGACACCGTACTCGGTGACGAGCAGCGGGGTGCCGAAGAAGCGCTGGGCCAGCAGCCCCGGGAGGGCGGCCGGCCCGGCGGAGGCGGCGTGGCACAGGTCCACTCCCGCGAGCCCCAGGTCGCCGTCCGGGGCCCCGTACCAGTCGAGGGAGAGCGGGCGCAGGGCGCGCTCCAGCAGTCCGGAGACGACGAGCAGGTCGGCGACGCGGGCGCCGTACGCGCCGGGGTGGGCGCCGGGGGCGCGGCAGGCCGCCTCCAGGGCGCGCAGGGCGGCCTCCGAGCGGAGCGCGCAGGCGAGGCCGCCCTCGTCGCGGGCGAGGTCGGCGAGGCCGTAGAGGCCCTCGGCGAAACGGTACGCCTGATCGCCCGGGGTGGTGAGGGCGGCGGCCAGGTCACCGAAGTGGCCGGTGAAGCGCTGGCGTTCGCGGCGGCCATACGTGCCGCCGGCGCGGCCCTGCGCGGACCCCGCGGGGCCGCCCCACAGTGGAGCGGCCCTGATCCGGCGGACGTTGCCGGGCAACGCATACCAACCGCCCTCCTCCTGACGGGCGCTGCGGCTCAGCGCGTAGACCTCGAACTCGTGCCGGGCCAGGCCGCGCACCAGCCGGTCGCACCACTCGCCGCCCTCCCCCGCGGCGTACGGGTACCCACCCTCGGTCAGCAGTCCCACGCGCACGAGCGCACCCCCGATCTTCTCCGTCGTACGGCAGCCGGGAGCACGCTATGGGGGCTCGCCGGTGGCGCGGCGGACGGTTGTCCGTCGCACCACCGGAAGGGGTGAACGGGCGTGACTTTGGGGTTTGGGGGCGCGTTATGGGGGCCGCGCGGGGGGAGGGTTGCCCCGGTCCCGCCCTTTCACCGTTTCTTCCGGGGGAGACCCCCGGACCCCCATTCGCCCTTCGGGCGAAGTCCTCAAGCTCCCCGGAGGGGGCAACCCACCCCGCACTCACCCCACCCGCGGCACCGCCTCCAGCAACCCCCGCGTATACGGATGCTCCGCCCGCTCGTACACCGCATCCGCCACCCCCTCCTCCACCACACGCCCACCCCGCATCACGACCACCCGGTCGCTCACCTGCCGTACCACCGCCAGGTCATGCGCGATGAACACCAGCGCCAGCCCCAGTTCCCGCTGCAACTCCCCCAGCAGCGAGACGACTTGCGCCTGCGTCGTGACGTCCAGCGCCGACACCGGCTCGTCGCAGACGACGACCTTGGGCGACGGGGCCAGCGCCCGCGCGATCCCGACGCGCTGCCGCTGCCCGCCGCTGAACTCGTGCGGATAGCGGTGGTACGCGTCCGGATCGAGCCCGACCCGCTCCAGCAGGTCGCGCACCCGGGCGACGATCTCCTTCTCGCCCAGCCGCCCGGCCACCCGCAGCGGATCGGCGATCGACTCGCCGACGCTGCGCCGCGGGTTGAGCGAGGACACCGGGTCCTGGAAGACCATCTGGAGCTCGCTGCGGAAGGACCGCAGCTCCCGCTCCTTCATGCCTCCGATGTCCCGCCCCCTATACCGCAGTTCACCATCGGTCGGCCGCAGCAGCCGCACCAGCATCCGCCCCAGCGTCGTCTTCCCGCTCCCCGACTCGCCCACGACACCGACCGTCTCCCCGGCCCGCAGGGTGAACGAGACCCCGTCCACGGCGGTGACGGAGCGCCGCCCCCGCCCGAACTCCTGCCGCAGACCGGTCGCTTCGAGCAGCACCGGGCCATCGGAGGAAGCGACCGGCGCCCGCCGCTCCTCCACGCGCGGCACGGCGTCCAGCAGCTCGCGCGTGTACGGCTCGGCCGGCGCGCGGAGCACCTCGCGCACCGGACCGCGCTCCACCGCGCGCCCGCCCCGCATCACCAGCAGCTCGTCGACGCTGCCCGCGGCCACCCCCAGGTCATGGGTGACGAGGACGAGCCCCATGCCCGTCTCCTCGCGCAACTCCCGCAGCAGGCCCAGGATCTGTGCCTGCACGGTGACGTCCAGCGCCGTCGTCGGCTCGTCCGCGACGAGCAGCCGCGGCGCGCAGGCCACGGCCATGGCGATCAGGGCCCGCTGCCGCTGGCCGCCGCTGAACTCGTGCGGACGCGACCGCGCGCGCCGGGCGGCGTCGGGGATGCCGACCCGGTCGAGCACCTCGACGGCCCGCGCGCGGGCGGCGCGCCGCGAGACGCCCCGGTGGTGGACCCGGTGGACCTCGGCGATCTGGTCGCCGACGGCCTGGTAGGGGTCGAGCGAGGAGAGCGGGTCCTGGAAGACCATGGCGGCCACGCCGCCCCGTACGCGGCGCAGCTCCGCCTCGTCCGCCGCCGTGACGTCGTGCCCGGCGACCCGTACGGTGCCGGTGACGTCCGCGCCCGTGCCGCGGTGCAGCCCGAGCAGCGCGTAGGCGGCGGTGCTCTTGCCGGAGCCGGACTCGCCGACGATGCCGAGCGCGCCGCCGGGGGCGAGCGAGAAGGAGAGGTCCTCCACGGCCCGCACCGGCGGCCCGCCGGCCGACGGGAAGGAGACCGACAGCCCCTCCACCGATACCAGGGACTTCGCGGTCATCGCAGGGCCACCCTCCGGTCGGCGACGGCGTACAGCACGTCCGCCACGATGTTGGCGATCGCCACGGCGGCACCGGTGACCATCACCAGTCCCACGACGACCGGCAGGTCGATGGTCTGTGTGGCGTGCACGAGCAGCTGCCCCACGCCCGGCAGACCGAACATGGTCTCCGTCAGCATCGCGTTGCCGAACATCGACCCGAAGTCGGCGGCCGTCAGGGCGATGACGGGCGCCAGGGCGCCGCGCAGCGCGTGCCGCCCGACGATCGCCCGCTCGCCCACGCCGTAGGCGCGGAAGGTGCGGACGTGGTCCTCGGCCAGCGTCTCCAGCAGCGAACTCCGCGTCATCCGCGCGTACTTCGCGGCCTCCAGGAGCGCCAGCGCGAGGCAGGGCAGGAGCAGGTTCCAGGCCCACTGCTCGGGGTCGTCCACGAGCGGCACATACGTCGGGAACGGCAGCCACTCCAGATAGGCGCAGAACAGCATCAGCAGCCCGATGCCGCTGATGAAGACGGGCGTGGCGGTGCCGGCCAGGGTGATCCAGGTGAGCACGCGTTCGGTGACGCCGCCGCGCCGCAGGACGGACAGCAGCCCGCTGCCGATGCCGATGACCAGCCACAGGACCATGGCGCCGGCCGCGAGGGAGGCGGTGGCGGGCAGCCGCTGGACGATCAGGTCGGTGACGGGCTGGTCGCTCTGGAAGGACAGTCCGAGGCAGGGCGCGTCGCAGTGCCGGACGCCGGTGCCGGTGGAGTAGTCGTGCCCGGTGACGATGCCGGTGAGGAAGTGCCAGTACTGGACGTACACCGGCTGGTCGAGGCCCAGTTGGGCCCGGACCTGGCGGACCTGCTCGGGGTCGCACTTGGGCCCGCAGGCCAGCCGGGCCGGGTCGCCGGGGGCGAGGTAGAAGGTCGCGTAGACGACGACGGACAGCACGAGGAGGACGGCGAGCACGCCGAGGAGACGGCGCGCGACGTAGGAGATCACGACGAGCCCCCCTTACGCGTACGACGCTTGCGCCCCACGCGCAGCCGCGACGCCTCGCGCGGGTCGAGCGCGGCGCGCACGGTGTCCCCCAGCACGGTGAAGGCGAAGGTGGTGACGAAGAGCATCAGGGCCGGCAGGACCACATACAGCGGGTCCGCGCGGAACCAGGTGGTGGCCGAGGACAGCATCTGGCCCCAGGACGGGGTCGGCGGCTTGATGCCGACGCCGAGGAACGACATGGACGCCTCGTTGAGCATGTTCTGCGGCAGCATCACGGCCGCGTAGGTGATCACCGGCGCGGCGAGCCCGGGCAGCAGCTCGCGCCGGGCGATCCGCCAGGTGGAGGCGCCGGAGAGCCGCGCGGCCGAGACATAGTCGAGCTTGAGCAGGCCGAGCGCCTGGGCGCGCACGAGGCGGGCCATCGCGCCCCAGGCGATCAGTCCGATGACGACGACGAGCAGCAGCGGGCGCGGGAAGTCCTCGGGGGCGACAGCGGTCACGGCGATGGCGAACACCAGCAGCGGCAGGGCCACCATCACATCGGTGAGGTGGCCGAGCACGCTGTCGGCGAGCCGGTTGCCGAGCGCGGCGGCCAGGCCGACGACGACACCGATGAGGACCTGGACGAGCGTGGCCCCGACGGCGACGGCCAGCGAGACGCGGGCGCCGTAGAGAAGTCGTACGAACAGATCGCGCCCGGTGCCGGGTTCGACGCCGAGCCAGTGCTCGGCACTGATCCCGCCGAACGGTCCGACGGGCACGCCGCCGCGCGCGGAGTCGACGAGGCCGTCGTGGTACGTGGTGGGGTCCTGGCCCTCCAGCGCCGCGAACAGCGGCGCGCCGAGGGCGAGGACGACGAGCAGGCCGAGGACGGCGGCGGCCGCGAGCGCCGCCTTGCGGGCGCGGAGCCGCCGCCAGACCTGGCGGGCGCCGGAGGCGGGGGCCGCGGCCCCCGCCTCGGTGCCGGACGGGCCGGACGGAGCGGTGAGGAGCTCGGTCACTTGACCGCGACCTGCGAGACGTCGAGGACACCGGTCCAGTCGCTGATGACGACGTTCTTGACGTCCTTGCCGTAGAGGCGCTTGTAGACCGGGTGGAACAGCGGGACGGTCAGGGCCTGTTCGCCGATCTTCACGTCCAGGGCGCCCCAGCGCTTGGCGGCGGCGTCATGGTCCGTGATCTTGTTGATGGCGTCGATCTCGTCGTTGACCTTGGAGTCGTCCAGCCGGCCGGAGTTGAAGTTGTAGCCGTCCTTGACGATCTGGCGCCCGTCGAAGATCGGGGCCAGGAACGGGCCGCCGGACGGCCAGTCGGCGCCCCAGTGGCCGAGGAAGAGGCCCGGCTGGTCCTTGACGCTGTGGATCTTGTCCTCGTAGGCGTTGTCCTCCAGGCCCTCCAGCCTGACCTTGAACCCGGCCTTGTTCAGGGCCTCCTGGACAGCCGTGGCCACGTCCGGGCCGGTCTCGAAGTTCGCCGCGGTGGAGTGGGTGAGGGTGATCTCCAGCCCGTCCGGGTGCCCGGCCTCCTTCAGCAGCTCCTTCGCCTTGTCCGGGTCGCCGGTCTTCCCGGCCGGGAAGTGGTCGTACGGCGTGTAGCCGAGCGGCTTCTGGTTCGGCAGGAAGGTGGTGGCCGGCTCGGCGAGCGAGGAGCCGCCGGCGGCGTTGACGACGCTGGTGCGGTTGATGGCATAGGCGACGGCCTGCCGCACCTTCGGGTCGTCGAAGGGCTTCGACTCGGGGTTGAACGCGAGGTAGTTGGTGTAACCGAAGTGACCGGTGCCGACCCGCGAGGCGAGCTTCTTGTCGTTGGTGACCTGGGCGAGCTCGGCGGGGCCGAGGTTGGTGTCGGTGGTCACCGCGGCCGCGTCGGCCCCGGAGCCGGTGGACAGCCGCTGGTTGATGACGGCCGGGGAGAGGCCGGAGCGGACGTCGATGGTGTCGGGGTAGGCGTGCCGCTCCTTGTCGGTCGCCTCCGACCAGTGCGGGTTGCGCTCCAGCAGCAGGCGCTCGCCGTCGCCGGTGTTCCTGACGACCTTGTACGGGCCCGAGGAGACGGGGTGTTCGGCGTACTTGGCGCCGGTGTCCTTCGCCTTGGGGACGGGCGCGAACTGGGTGGAGGTGGCGAGGTAGGGGAAGTCTCCCTCGGACTTGCGGAGGTGGAAGACGATGGTCCTCGCGTCCGGCGTCTCGATCGAGTCCAGCCCCTTTCCCGTCTTTCCGTCGGACGCAGCCTTGTAGGGGCCCTGGTAGTCCTGCCCGCCGATCAGCCAGTCGCGCAAGTAGGGCCCGCCGCCGGAGAGTTCGGCGGCGAAGGAGCGCTCGATGCCGTACTTGATGTCGGCGCTGGTGATGGGCGAGCCGTCCTCGTACGTGAGGCCGTCCTTGAGACGGTACGTCCACACCTTGGCGTCGTCGCTGGGCTTGCCGGTGTCGGTGGCGAGGTCGGGGACGACCTTGGTGCCCTCGGCGCCGTTGGCGCGGTGGCGGGTGGTCAGGGTGCGGAAGACCAGCGAGGGGACGTTGCCGCCGCCGGAGGTGTAGAGCCGGGCGGGGTCGAACTGCTTCTGCGGCGCTCTGTTGAGGACGGTCAGCGTGCCGCCCTTCTTCGGCGCGCCGCCGGCCCCGTCGGCACTCCCGGCGTCACCGCCGCCGTCCTTGGGGCCGCAGGCCGCGGCCCCGGTGACGACGGCGACGACGAGGGCGGCCACGGCGACGCGGCGGCGGTGGGCGGACGGATGGCGCATGACGGCACATGCCTTTCGCGGGAGCGGGGAGAGAAAAGAGGCGTCCGGGACAGGACGCACCCGCGGAAGGCGGCGGAGGAGGGCGCACGGAGCACACGGGACCGCCCCGGCGGGCGCGGCGCACGGAAGCGGCGCGCGAGGAACTGCGCGGGGGAAAGCGGGGAAAGGGGGAAGAGGCGGTCTCTAGCGACAGTGGATGTCGGCGACGGCGTGCGCGGCCACACCGATCAGCGCCAGCTCGAAGCCGGCGTGCTCGTAGGTGTGGTGGTGGCGCGACATGCAGAGCAGCCTGAACGAATTTTCGGCCGCTGACAAAGGTGTCCCGGAATGCGAGACGAAATGTCCCGCATTCCGGGAAATGATCAACGTCCCGGATAGGGCCAGGGGTTGGGGCGGCAGGTCGTCCCGTCCTCCGCCTTGAGGAACTTGGTCTGCTGCATCATCACCGGGGCCAGCGCCCCGGACTTCGTACAGGTCTCGTGGTTGTGCCCGAGGCGGTGGCCGACCTCGTGGTTGATGAGCATCTGCCGGTACTCGTGCATCCGGTCGCCGTAGGTGTCGGCGCCCTGCGCCCACCGATAGGCGTTGATCATGACGCGGTCGGTGGCGGCGGAGTCGCAGGAGACGTTGTCCACGGTGGTGTCCAGATCCGACTTGGCGCACCAGCGCGCCGTCGTCCCCGGGCTGGCGAGGGTCACCACGAAGTCGGCCGGGCCGGAGGAGACACGCTCGAAGGTGCGGGCGCCGCCGTGCCCCCAACTGCGGTCGTCGTTCAGGGTCCGGTGGACGGCGGTGGCGAACAGCGCGCCGTCGAGCGGCAGTCCCTTCTCCACGTCAACGCGGAAGCGGAGGACCTCACCCTTTCCGGGGGCCTTGTCGCGGCCCGGGACGGCCGCGAACTCCCCCGATCCCTTCGCCCCCTTGTCCAGCGGGTACTTGCGCGCCATCTTCTGGTCGTACGTGGCCGGCGCCACGGCGCCGCCGTTGGGCGTCGGCCGGCTGTCCGACCGGGAAGCGGCGTCCGGCCCGTGCCGCCGGTCCGCGTCCTGGGTACGGGCCTGCGCCTTGCTCTCCGTACCGTCCTCGACCTGGCCGGCCACGATCACGGCCAGTACGGCGGTCACCACCGCGGCGGCCACCCCGGTGACCGTCCGGCCCATGCCCCCGCCGGCCCGGTGCGCCCCGCCCGGCGAACCGCCGCGCGCGCCGCCGGACCGCCGGGCGCCCCCGTCCCCCGCCGGGGCGGGCGGGGGGTCGGCGGGCGGCGGTCCGGCCTGCCGCCCGATGACGCCCCAGCCGATGGCCGGACCCCGCACCGCGGACCGGCCCACCGGCTCCCAGGGCTCGGTCCGGAGGGAACCCCGCGCCGCGGAAGGGGGGACGACCGGGATCTCCCCGGTGGCCTCCCGTTCCGCCTGGGGGGCACGTGCGCTGTGTTTACCCACGGGGCGTGGCGCTCCGTTCCGACGTCGTGACGGTGTCGACGGTGTCCGCGAGGAGTTCGCGGACGGCACGGGCCACCGCGTCCGGGTCCTCCATCATCGCGACGTGGCCCGAGCCCAGCAGGGTCAGCAGCCGCGCGTCGCGGAACGCCCTGCCCGCCCGGCGGGCCATGCGGTACGAGACGAGGCGGTCGCGCGTTCCGTACACCAGCAGAGTAGGGGCAAGGACGCGCTCGGCCTGCCGCCACAGCGAATGCTGACCGCCCAGGGTGTACGCGTCCACCACCCCGCGGGCCGAGCGCGCCATCACATCCCAGAAATACGGGAGCTCCAGCCTTCGCTCGTACTCCTCGACCGCGCGCGCGAACCCCTCCGGTGTCACCCGTTGGGGGTCCCCGTAGCAGAGGGCCAGCAGTTCACGCGTGCGCTGCTCCGGCGTCCAGTCCCGGGTCAGCCGGGCGAAGAGCGGGACCATCCCCGGGACGGCCATCAGCGCGGTGGGCCACGCCGTGCGCTGCGGCCGCAGCTCCGGCAGGGCGGGCGAGACGAGGGTCAGGGTGCGCACCAGATCGGGGCGGACGGCCGCGACGCGGGTGGCGATGGCCCCGCCCATCGAGTTGCCGAAGAGGTGCACCGGCCCGCGGCCGCCCGCGTCGAGATGGCGGATGACCACCCGTGCGTACGCGGTGATGGAGTGGTCGCCGTCGTCGGGCGGCGGCGCGTCGCCGAATCCGGGCAGGTCGACGGCCTCGCAGTCCAGCTCGTCCGCGAGCAGGGCCATCAGCGGCGACCAGTTCTGCGACGAGCCGCCGAGGCCGTGGACGAAGAGCGCGGGCTCGGCCCCCGGAGCGGCCGGCGGCCGGTACCGCACGGTGAGCGTCGCTCCCGGCAGGGGCGCCGTGCGCACCCGTTCCCCCTCGTCGACCTGCGCGGACGGCACGGGCGGCACCACGGGCACGGCGTGGGCGGCCGGCGACTCGGTCTCGGACATGCGGGCAATGTTACGAGACGATCACGCCGGAAACCCCTGTGGTGGCCGTCACAGATCGCCTGGCGGTCCGGGGCCGGACCTCCTAGGCTCATAGGCAGGAACACGAGGGCGCTCATCCTGGATGCCGTGGAGTTGCAAGGGATGACGAAAGGGATTCGCATGCCTGTCGATCCGACCGACCCGGAGACCTTCGAGGACGAGGAGGACGGCACCGTCCAGCTCGATGTCGAGGCCCCCGAGGCGGACGCGGCCGAACAGCACGCCGACCTGGCCCCCCACCGCGACGAGGACCCGGCGGCCGACGGCCCGGAGGCGAACGAGGCGGACCGCGCCGAGCAGGCCCGGGTCGTGGAGCTGGACGAGGACGACTACCGGTGACGGGCGCGTCCGGCGGGGCGGGCCGGGCAGGCCTGTGGGAATTGTCTGATTTTTGTGGGCTTCCCACAGCGTCCGCCCGGTGAAATTCTCCTCTCCGGCCACGCACGGTCCGGTTACCCAAAAGTACGATGGCGGGCGCGGTGCACACCGTGCTTGAACACACATGGGAGGCGGCGTGACAGCCATCGAGCAGACCGAGGCGCGCCCGCGGGGCACGCGCCTGCCGCGCCGAGCCCGACGCAACCAGCTCCTGGGCGCCGCCCAGGAGGTCTTCGTCGCGCAGGGGTACCACGCGGCAGCCATGGACGACATCGCCGAGCGCGCCGGCGTCAGCAAGCCGGTCCTGTACCAGCACTTCCCCGGCAAGCTCGACCTCTACCTGGCCCTGCTGGAGCAGCACTGCGACAACCTGCTCCAGGCGGTGCGCACGGCGCTGGCGTCCACGTCGGACAACAAGCAGCGCGTGGCCGCCACGATGGACGCCTACTTCGCCTACGTCGAGGACGAGGGCGGCGCCTTCCGCCTGGTCTTCGAGTCCGACCTGACCAACGAGCCCGCCGTGCGCGAGCGCGTGGACCGCGTCTCCCTGGCCTGCGCCGAGGCGATCAGCGAGGTCATCGCCGAGGACACCGGCCTGGCCAAGGAGGAGGCCATGCTGCTGGCCGTCGGGCTGGGCGGCGTCTCCCAGGTCGTGGCCCGCTACTGGCTCTCCAGCGGCAGCACCGTCCCGCGCGGCACGGCCGTCCAGCTGCTGACCTCGCTGGCGTGGCGGGGCATCGCGGGCTTCCCGAAGAACGGCGACGGTAACTGACCCCGTACCCCGGCTGTTCGCTGCGAGCGTGTACGGCCGGGGCCCGGTGCCCCTGGGCAGCGGGCTAATGTGTGGACCGTACGGCGCGGCTCGTCCGCGCACCTCTCCCCCGGGGCCACACACCGTGGGGACCGCACACCTTCGGAGGGACAGTAGCCGTGGAGGTCAAGATCGGCGTGCAGCACGCGCCCCGCGAGATCGTTCTGGAGAGCGGTCAGTCCGCCGAGGAGGTCGAGCGCGCGGTCGCCGACGCGCTCGCCGGCAAGGCGCAGCTGCTCAGCCTGACGGATGAGCACGGCCGCAAGGTCCTGGTCCCGTCCGACCGGCTGGCCTACGTGGAGATCGGCCAGCCCGCCATCCGGCGGGTCGGCTTCAGCACGCTCTGAGCGGTCGACGACTACGGAAGGGCCCCGGTGCGCGGTGCACCGGGGCCCTTCCCATGTCCGCCGACCGCCGTTGCCCGACGGTGACTTCGGTGACCGGACCGTCGTGCGGAGCAGGGTTGCCCGGGGTGGTCAAGGGGTAAGACCGCTACGACCGTTTTGCACCTGCTGCCGGTCCGCGGTACGGGAGGGAAGACCGACATGATCTTCTGGGAAGCGCTGGGCTCGGTGCTCATCGGCCTCGCCGTCTCCTATGGAGCCCTGCGCTGGCTGCCCGCCCGCCTCGGGCGGTTCGGCTCCCGGACGCTGGCCCTGGGCACCGGCCCGGTGGCCGCCCTCTTCGGCGCCCTCCTGGCGCACTCGGTCCTGGGCCCCGGCCACTTCGCCGGCACGCTGGCCGCGGCGCTGGTGCTGTCGGTCGCCCTGCTCTCCCTGCTGCTGCGCCCCGCCGCGGGGCCCTCGGGCCCGCCCCGCCGCTCAGCCACGGCCTGAGGCGGACCCCGACGGGGCCCCGGTGATACGGCGTGCGCCGCCCGCGCGGATCAGGCGGCCAGGCCCAGCGCGGCCATCCGCTTGGTGTGCGCCTCGGTGATGCGCGAGAACATCTTCCCGACCTCCGCCAGGTCGAAGCCGTCGGCCACCCCGCCCACGAGCATCGTCGACAGGGCGTCCCGGTCGGCGACGACGCGCTGCGCCTGCGAGAGCGCCTCGCCCATCAGCCGCCGCGCCCACAGCGCCAGCCGGCCGCCGACCCGCGGGTCCGCCTCGATGGCGGCCCGGACCTTCTCGACCGCGAATGTGGCGTGGCCGGTGTCGTCGAGGACGGCGAGCACCAGGGCCCGGGTGTCGGAGTCCAGCCGGGCCGCGACCTCCCGGTAGAAGTCACTGGCGATCGAGTCGCCCACATACGCCTTGACCAGGCCCTCCAGCCAATCGGAGGGGGCGGTCTGGCGGTGGAACTCGTCGAGCGGCGCCGCGAAGGGCTCCATGGCCCCGGTCGGCTCGGCGTCGACCGCCGCCAGCCGGTCGCGCAGCCGCTGGAAGTGCTGGAACTCCGCGGCCGCCATCTTGGCCAGCTCCGCCTTGTCGCCCAGCGTGGGCGCCAGCTTCGCGTCCTCCGCGAGCCGCTCGAAGGCGGCCAGCTCGCCATAGGCGAGGGCGCCGAGCAGGTCCACGACCGCGGCGCGGTAGCGGGGGTCGGCGGACGCCTGCGCCCAGTCCTGGGCGGCGATTCCGGTGGGTTCTTCGGCAGGGCCTTCTGCGGCCGCTGCGGCCTTGTCGGACGTCTCCATGAACGGAACCATAGCCCGCCGTGGCGTGGACGGAAGGGCCTGGTCAGCCACTCGTCCGAGGCCCTCGGGACGAACGGCCCGGGCACATGTGCGTCTTTCCGGGGTAGAGTGCTATATGGCCAGCCGCGTATTCGGCCGGCCATATCCATGCCGGTTCCTCCGGGAGCGAGTCCCCGGAGCGCCAGCGGATGCCCGGTCGGTGGCCCGATCGGCTTCCACAAAACCGACCGCCCTCCCCGCGGTGCGTACGAGGCGTACGCAGACCAGGAGGGATCCGCTCGCGGCACGTGTGCTCGCGCGAAGGCAGTGGTCCCGCGCCATCCGGCTTCCGGCCGGTGAGTACTCCGGCGCGGTACGTACGGACTCCTCGTACGACCCCCTTCGCCGCCATTCGCCGCGTCTCACAGAAGAGGCAGCACCCTGAACACGCCGGACACTTCCGAGAACCGCACCACTTTCCGAGAAATCGGGATCCTCCCCGAGACCGCCGAGGCGCTTGAGGCCGTCGGCATCGTCCACCCCTTTCCGATCCAGGAGATGACGCTCCCGGTCGCCCTCTCGGGCTCCGATGTGATCGGCCAGGCCAAGACCGGTACGGGCAAGACCCTCGGCTTCGGCCTCCCCCTGCTGGAGCGCGTCGTCGTCCCCGCCGACGTCGAGGCGGGCCGGGCGGAGCCCGGTCAGCTGACCGACACCCCGCAGGCGCTGATCGTCGTCCCCACCCGCGAGCTGTGCCAGCAGGTCACCAACGACCTCCTCACCGCCGGCAAGGTGCGCAATGTGCGCGTCCAGGCGATCTACGGCGGCCGGGCGTACGAGCCGCAGGTCGAGGCCCTCAAGGCCGGCTGCGACGTCGTCGTCGGCACCCCCGGCCGGCTGCTCGACCTGGCCGGCCAGAAGAAGCTGAGCCTCGCGCACGTCAAGGCCCTCGTCCTGGACGAGGCCGACGAGATGCTCGACCTGGGCTTCCTGCCCGACGTCGAGCGCATCATCACCATGCTGCCGGCCAACCGGCAGACCATGCTCTTCTCGGCCACCATGCCCGGCGCCGTCATCTCCCTGGCCCGCCGCTACATGGACCGGCCCACGCACATCCGCGCCACCTCGCCGGACGACGAGGGCCAGACCCACGCCAACATCGCGCAGCACGTCTTCCGCGCCCACTCCATGGACAAGCCGGAGATCGTCTCCCGGATCCTCCAGGCCGAGGGCCGCGACCGCGCGATGATCTTCTGCCGGACGAAGCGGACGGCCGCCGACATCGCCGACCAGCTCCTCCGCCGCGGCTTCGCCTCCGGCGCGGTCCACGGCGACCTCGGCCAGGGCGCCCGCGAGCAGGCGCTGCGCGCCTTCCGCAACGGCAAGATCGACGTGCTGGTCTGCACCGACGTCGCCGCGCGCGGCATCGACGTCGACAACGTCACGCACGTCATCAATTACCAGTCCCCCGAGGACGAGAAGACCTATCTGCACCGCACCGGCCGCACCGGCCGCGCGGGCAAGTCCGGCACGGCCGTCACCCTGGTCGACTGGGACGACGTCCCGCGCTGGAAGCTGATCAACAAGGCGCTGGAGCTCGGCTTCGACGAGCCGGAGGAGACGTACTCCACCTCCGCGCACCTGTTCGAGGCGCTGAACATCCCCGCCGGGACGAAGGGCACCTTGCCCCGCTCCGAGCGGACCCGGGCCGGGCTCGCGGCGGAGGAGATCGAGGACCTCGGCGAGACGGGCGGCCGCGGTGCGGGCCGGGGCCGTGGCCCCAAGGCCGCTCCGGCCGCCGCCGAGGAGCGCCCGGAGCGGACGCGGACGCCGCGGCAGCGGCGCCGGACCCGCGGGGGTACGGCGCTGGACGCGACCGTGCCGACGACGACACCGGTCGCCGACGAGGCCCCGGCCGTCGCCACCGCCGTGGAGACGACCGCAGTGGAGACGACCGTCACGGAGACGACCGCTCCCGAGACCCCGGCCCGGCCGCGGCGCCGTCGCCGGACGCGGAACACGGCCGCCGCGCCCGTCGAGGCTCCCGTCGCCTCCGCCCCCGTGAAGAGCCCGGAGAAGAGCCCGGAGCCCAAGGCGGCTCCGGCCGCTCCGCGCCGCCGCGCCGCCGCCGTACCGGTCCAGGCCCCGCCGGCCCGCCGGGCGCCCGTGCGCCGGGTCGCCGCGCCGGTCGAGCCGGTGGCCGAGGTGGGCTTCGAGACGGTCGAGGCCGCCATCCTGCGTCAGGCCGCCGCGGCTGCGGCAGCGGCCGCCACCAAGACGGTCGAGCCCGTCGTGGCCGTCGAGCCGGCGAAGGCCGAGGCCGAGACCCAGCCGAAGCGCCGCCGGGCCGTGAGCAAGGCCACCGCGCCGGTGGAGGCCGTGGAGGCCGCGGCCGTGCCGGAGGCGGAGGAGAAGCCCAAGCGCCGCCGCGTCGTCCGGAAGGCCACCGCCGAGGTCACCGCCGATGTCACCGCCGAGGCCACCGAAGCCGTGGAGACCGCGGCCGTGCCGGAGGCCGAGGAGAAGCCCAAGCGGCGCCGGGTCGTCCGGAAGGCCACCGTGGAGGCGGCCGAGGCACCGGAGGCCGCCCAGGTCACCGAGGTCGTCGAGGAGAAGCCGAAGCGGACCCGCACGGCCAGGAAGGCCGCCGCGGCGGTCGAGACCGCCGAGGGCGCGGAGCCCGAGGCCAAGCCCAAGCGGACCCGCACGGTCAAGAAGGCGGCCGCCGAAGGCGAGGCCGAGGTCAAGCCGAAGCGGACCCGCACCGTCAAGAAGGCGGTCGCGGAGGCCGCCGAGCCGGCCGCCGAGACCCCTGCCGAGGAGAAGCCGAAGCGCCGACGCGTCGTCAAGAAGGCCGCCGCACCGGTGGAGACCGCCGAGAGCGCGGAGCCGGCGGAGGCGGAGGCCAAGCCGAAGCGCCGCCGGGTGGTCCGCAAGGCGGCGGCACCGGCGGAGGCCGAGGCCACGGCGTAGCGGTTCCCAGCCCTGCCCCATCGCGCTCGCGCGGTGGGGCAGGGCTGCGCCGCGTTAGCCTCGGGGGCATGAGCAGGCCGCCCTTCCTCACCTTGCCCGGGTGCGCGCACGCGTACCGTCTCGCCACCGCCCGGGGGGAGTTCGCCGTCCACGACGCACGACCGGAGGGCGGGGGCCGGCCGCGCGGCACCGTGCTGCTGGTCCCGGGGTTCACCGGCAGCAAGGAGGACTTCATCGCCCTGCTGGAGCCCCTGGCACGGGCCGGTGTGCGGGCCGTCGCCGTGGACGGCCGGGGCCAGTACGAGAGCCCGGGTCCGGACGACGAACGCGCCTATGCGCTCGACGAGTTGGCGCTGGACGTGCTCGCCCAGGCGGATGCCCTCGGCGACGGGCCGGTGCATCTGCTCGGCCACTCCTTCGGCGGTCTGGTCGCCCGCGCGGCCGTGCTCGCCGACGCCCGCCCGTTCCGCTCGCTCACCCTGATGAGCAGCGGCCCGGCGGCGGTCGGCGCCGAACAGCGCGACCGCACGCGGCTGCTGATCCACGCTCTCGCGGAGCTGAAGCTCGACATGGAGAGCGTGTGGCGGGAGAAGGTGCGCCTGGACGGCCCGGAGGCGGCGCAGGACGCGTTCCACCACCGCCGCTGGACGGGCACGAACCCGGCCCAACTGGTGGGCGCGGGACGTCAGTTGATCGAGACGGCCGACCGGACGGCGGAGCTCGCCCGCACGGCGCCGCCCAAGCACGTCCTGTCCGGCCAGGAGGACTTCGCCTGGCCGGTGCCGGCGATGGACGCGATGGCCGCCGCGCTGGGCGCCCGCCGCACGGTGATCGCGGGGGCGGGCCACTCCCCCGCCGCCGAGCGGCCCGGCCCGACGGCCGCCGCGCTGCTCGCCTTCTGGGACGCGGTCAGTCCGGCGGACCCGACGTCACGGTGAAGATGCCGCCCTCGTGGTCGCAGAGCGTGGCCTCATGGCCGACCACGGACAGGCCGGGCTCGGCGGCCACCGAGCCGCCGGCCAGGAGGGCCGCCTCGACCGCCTTCTCGACGTTGTCGACGCGGAAGTAGACGTGCCAGCGCGGCCGGACCTTGGGGTCGGGGGCGGCCTCGACGCCGCCGCCGCGCAGGCAGGCCACCGTGTGTCCGCCGACGCTCACCAGCACCACGTCGTCCTCGTAGCCGACGTCGGTCTCCTGGCTCTGGTCCCACAGGAAGATGCCGCTGTAGAAGAGCGCGGCGTCGAAGCAGTCGCGGGTGCGCAGCTCCAGCCAGGCGGGGGCGGCGCCGCGGCCGATCCGCCAGTCGCGCAGGACCCGGCCCTCCCAGAAGCCGAAGACCGCCCCGGCCGGGTCGGCCGCGAGGGCGGCCCGGCCGGGGCCGAAGGCGAGCGGGCCCACCGCGACGGTGCCGCCGCGCTCGCGCACCCGCGAGGCGACCGCGTCGGCGTCGTCCACGGCGAAGTAGCAGGTCCAGGAGACGGGGACGCCCATGGTGCGGGCGACGTTGCCGAGGCCGGCGACGGCGCGGTTGCCGGAGAGCGCCACGCAGAAGTCCTCGCCCAGCGAGCCGGGCCGGAAGGTCCAGCCGAGCACCGCTCCGTAGAACTTCTGCGCCGCGGTGAGGTCGGCGGTCTGCAGGCTCACCCAGCAGGGCGTCCCCGGCCGCGCGTGCTCGGTAGCGGCCATGGCCGATCGCCTCTCTCCTGTGAACGCTGTGACGCGTGCGGTGCTCCAGCCCACCCGTAGCCAGGGAACCGCATCCGGCTCAGAACTGCATCCGCAGGTGGTCCCAGAAACCGTCCCGCACGGCACGGCGCAGATCGGCGTGGCCGCGCAGGGACAGCCCGAGCAGCCCCTCCGCCTCGACGAGGAGTTCCTGGTCCACCGCGCCGGGCAGATAGGGGTGGCCGGGCAGCAGGTCGGCCAGGGTGTCGCGGCCGCGGGCGCCCAGCCACTGGGCGGCGACGCGGGCGCCGACGAAGCGGACGTCCTCGCGGGCGGGGACGGGTCCGCGGTGCGGGGCGGCCTCGGAGAGCGGCTCGTAGGCCGCGCGCCGGCTGACGTAGGGCTTGCAGAAGTCGAGGTCGAAGGTGCGCTGGCTGTCCACCTCCCACAGCAGCGGCTCGGCCTGGTTGCGTCCGCCGACGGCCTCGATGCCCCAGAGGTGGATGCGGGCGCCGTAGCCCTGGGCGGCCTCGACGGCCGAGACCAGGTCCTCGTCGCCGCCGATGAGGACCGCGTCGCTGATGGCGCGGTGCCGGGCGAGGGACTCCAGGTCGGTGCGGATGAGGGAGTCGACGCCCTTCTGCTGGTTGTTGGCGTTGAGGTTGCCGAGCCTGACCTTGACATCGGGGAGTTCGGCGATGCCCTGCTGCTCGGCGGTGTGGATGCGGCGGCGCGCGCCGTCGTACCAGTAGACGCGGAGCAGCCGGCTGTCCGGGAAGATCGTGCGGGCCTTGTCGATGAAGGCCTCGATCAGCCCCTCGGCGTCGAGTTCGAAGGCGCGCCGGTCCTCGGTGCCGGCGACCAGGCGGCCGGCGGCGGCGTAGACGTAGCCCGCGTCGGCGAAGACGGCGTGGGTGGAGGGGCGGGTGGCGACCTCGGCGAGGACGCGGGTCAGCAGGGCGTTGGTGCGCTCGATGCCCGCGACGATCGTGGCGAGGTCGGGGGCATCGGGCTTGGCGTCAGGCAGGTCAGGCAGGTGGTGCGGGTCATTCATGGGGGCTCGCTCATCCGGTGGTCACGTGGGGTGGGGGGACGTCCGGTCGCCGGTCACTTGCCGGTTACTTATTAGTCAGGTTAAAAATTTCCTTAGCGTAGGGAATGTTTGACATAGGCACCTCGTTGGACAGTGTGTGGACGCGCCGCAGTGCCGCGGCGCGCTTCCTCGAGCTCTGTGAAGTTCTCCTCAGGAGGATCGGACGAAGGGAGAAGCCGTGCGCTTCGAGATCATGCGCCTGGACGACATCGACGGCACCGCCGTCGACAGCACCGTCGTGGACGCCGCCTCCGTCAACCGGATCGTGATGCAGGCCGCTTCGATCGGCCAACGCCTCTACATCCGCCCTGCCGACACCGCGACCCGGTGACGCGCTAAAGGGTACGCATGCCGCGGCCCGGCAGGACGCGGAACGCCCCCGTACGGAACAGCCGTACGGGGGCGCTTCGCGTTTCCGGTGCCCTACTTGTGCGTGATCACCTGAGTGATGCCGTTGATGATCTGCTGCACGGCGAGCGCGGAGAGCATCATGCCCGCGAGACGGGTGACCAGCACCACACCGCCGTCCTTGATGACCTTGATGATCAGCAGCGAGTAACGCATCACCAGCCACAGCACGATGTGCATGGCGGCGATCGCGCACCACACCGAGACCTGCGCGGTCACCGAGTCCGCGCGCTGCACCGCGAGGATCACCGAGACGATCGCCCCGGGACCGGCCAGCAGCGGCATGCCGAGCGGAACGAGCGCGACGTTGACGTCCTTGGTCTGCTTCGGCTCCTCGGACTTGCCGGTGAGCAGGTCGAGCGCGATCAGCAGCAGGAGCAGCCCGCCCGCGATCATCAGGGCCGGGGTGGTGATGTGCAGGTAGTCCAGGATCTGCCGGCCGCAGATGCCGAAGACGGTGATGACACCGAAGGCGACGGTGGCCGCCTGCCAGGCCATGCGCCGCTGGACCTTGGCGGGGCGGCCCGAGGTCAGGGCGAGGAAGATCGGGGTGATGCCGGGCGGATCCATGATCACGAACAGGGTGAGGAAGAGGGATCCGAAGACAGCGAAGTCGAACACGGTAGGGCCTTGCGTGTGGTACCGGGCGGGGAAGGTGGTGAGGAGGTGCGGTGCCGGAACGGCGCGCGGAGGCGCGCGAAGGCCCGGACACCGTCGAAGGGGTGCCCGGCCCGCGCGGATGGCCTCGCGAAGGGGTGCGGGATCAGCCGCCCGCGCCCGGAACGGGGAACGCGCCCGTCGCGCGGCGCGTGATCTCCCCGTAGATCTCCGGGTCGGTGGTGAACTCGCCGAGTTCACAGGTCTTGTTGCGGCCGTGGTAGTCGCTGGAACCGGTGGTCAGCAGACCGAGGTCGGCGGCGAGGCCGCGGAGCCGGGCGCGGGTGGGCCCGTCGTGGTCCATGTGGTCGACCTCGACGCCGTCCAGACCGGCCGAGGCCAGCTCGGCTATCGCGCCCTCCGGCAGGACCACGCCGCGCTTGACCGCCATGGGGTGCGCGAGCACGCTGACCCCGCCGGCGGCCTTGACCAGGCGGACGGCCTCGAACGGGTCGAACTCGTGCTTCTCGGCGTACGCCCGGCCGCCGTTGCCCAGCCACTCGGGCGTGAAGGCGTCCGAGACCGAGCCGATCACGCCCAGCTCGACCATGGCGGTGGCCACGTGCGGCCGGCCGACGGCCCCGCCGCGGGCCAGCTCCGCGACCCGCTCCCAGGTGACCGGCACGCCGAGCTCGCGCAGCCGCGCGACCATGGCGCGGGCCCGGGGCTCGCGGCCGTCGCGGACGAGCTCGCGCTCGCGGGCGAACTCCGGCTCCGCCGGGTCGAAGAGGTAGGCCAGCAGGTGCACGCCCACGCCGCCCAGGCGGCAGGAGAGTTCGGCGCCCGTGACGAGGGTGAGGCCCGGCGGCAGTGCCGCGATCGCCTCCGCATACCCGCCGGTGCCGTCGTGGTCGGTCAGCGCGACGACGTCCAGGCCCGCGGCGGCCGCGTTGCGGACCAGCTCGGCGGGGGTGTCCGTACCGTCGGAGGCCGTGGAGTGGGTGTGCAGGTCGATGCGCACGACACGGGCCTCCCAGCACTGAACGTCGACGGGATCGGACGGGACCGGTTCAGGATAACGGTCGCCCGCGGACGCTCCCGCGCGGTCAGGGCGCGACGATCCGCGGGGACAGCGCCCCGCAGGGCACCAGGTCCACCTCGGCGCCCGCGTCCCGGAGGTCGGTGATGACCAGCTCGTCGTACATCAACAGGCTTGACGGCTCGGGCCAGACGACGGCCCACAGCCACAGCCCCCGCGCCTCGCCCGCGAAGACCGCCCGGTCGCCGGGCACCCCCTCCACATGCCACAGGGGGGTGGGCCGCCCGGCCGCGAGGACCTTGGCGTGCGGGGCGCGGTCGACGCTCATCAGGGGGCCGGGGTCCGGGCCGTCGATGCCCGCGTACCGCGCACCCAGCCCCACCCCCAGCTCCTCGGCGATCAGCAGCAGCTCGCCCGGGCCGCCCAGCGGGCCGGGCCCGGAGCAGGCGACGGCGGTGGCGCGGCCCCCGTTGCGGTCGTCCCCGGCGGCGACGACCCCGGTGAACAGCCAGCCGACCGGCAGCGGCCAGGGCATCCAGACGGGGACCCGGGACCGGTTGACGACAACGGCGAGCGCCTCGACGCTCGGCGGGACCACGGGCTGCAGAGGGTGCACCGTTCCGTGCGCAGCGCACTGCCAGGAGTCGGCGAAGAGTCCGGGCGCTCGCACCCGGCCACCGCACTTCGGGCAACTGGGTTCGCCCCTCATAACTTCCAACGGTCCTCCGCGGCCGCCGTCGCGTCAAGGACGATCACTCGTCCGGAGGGCGGCGTCCGGGACCCGGCGGAACACCCGTCCCCCAGGGCCGGTGTCACCCCAGCGGCACGCCCCCGCGCAGCGGGTCGCGGAGGTCCGTACCGTGCCGCAGCCAGCGCTCCTCCAGCGCGGCCGCGCCCTGGACCCGTTTCCACGCCGCCTCGTTCGGCGTCATCGGCAGGAGCGGAAGGAAGCGCACTGGGTCCATCGGGGCGTCGAGCTCCAGGTCCTCGACCAGCCCGCCGGGCTCCGCGACGAGGACGGAGGTGAAGGGGGCGCCCGGCCACAGCGGCTCACCGGTGTCGAGCGAGGCGCCGGGCGCGACGACGAGCCCCTCGACCTGGGGGGAGGCGGCCAGCACGGCGAGGGGGCGCAGCACCTTGTCCGTGCCGGCGCGGCCGGGGCGGACGGTGAGGACGAGTTCGGCGCGGGGACCGCGGACCGGGTCGGCCAGCGGCGAGGTGGGATCCGTCATCGGCTGGGCGGACATGCCGAGAGTGACGTAACGCACTACGTGTTCCCCGGAGTTGCCCTCCCCCGGCCCGGTGAAGCGCAGGACCTCGATCCGGTCGGCGCCGAGGAAGGTCACCGCCGCGCGCGCGTCCGGCTTCCCGAAGGTGGTGTGCAGCCTGGCCTCGACCAGTGCGAGAACGTCCGACATGCGCCCGAGCATAGAACGTGTATCGAACAGGCAAAGCGGGGGCTTGACGTGTCGGGCGGCTGCTAGCCTTGGCCTCTGGTCAGGGAGTTACGTCCGTCCCTCAGCGGGGACCGGCCGGAGGAGGTGGGGCTGCGGTGGATCCTAGTCGACCGTGCAGTACCGACAGTTCTCCCGTCCCTCCGCTCCGGACGCGCGCTTTGTGAACTAGAAGCGGGCCTTCCGCCCCGCCGGTCTCCGCACCGGCCTCCTGGAAGTCCTTCCGCGCCCACGGCAGTTGACGGGAGAGCGCTGCCCTCACACGCCCTCCTGCAAAGCCCTCTGCGAGTTCTCCGCGAACTGCCGCCAGTCGCACGCACCGCACGGAGCGCGGTCCGCCGCATGGACGTCCGTCCGCCTGCCCCTGCCGACAGGCCTTCGTACGTCCCCGTCGCGGACCGCGGCGCCGTACGTCCCGGCCGGCGGCGGCCCGTGAATGGAGCCAGTCATGTCGATGATCCGTGACCTGCGTGCCGCCGTCCGCCCCGCCCTGCGCAAGGGCGGGACCCCGTACGAGCCGTACGCGTGCAACGACACCACCCGCGACCCGTCCACCAGCAGCGCGGTGGTGGACTGTGCCGTCTATCACGAGGGGCAGCGGGTGAGCGCGCCGTGCGGGCCGGCGGAGGCCATGCGGCGGGTGCGGGCCGAGGGCGGGTTCGCCTGGATCGGGCTGCACGAGCCCACGGAGCAGGAGTTCGCGGGCATCGCCCGGGAGTTCGGGCTGCACCCGCTGGCGGTGGAGGACGCGGTCCACGCCCACCAGCGGCCCAAGCTGGAGCGGTACGACGACACCCTGTTCACGGTCTTCAAGACCATCCACTACGTCGAGCACGCCGAACTCACCGCCACCAGCGAGGTGGTGGAGACCGGCGAGGTGATGTGCTTCACCGGCGAGGACTTCATCATCACCGTCCGGCACGGCGGCCAGGGCTCGTTGCGGGCCCTGCGGCACCGGCTCCAGGAGGACCCTCAGCTGCTGGCCAAGGGGCCCTCGGCCGTTCTGCACGCCATCGCCGACCAGGTCGTGGACGGCTACATAGCGGTCGCCGACGCCGTGCAGGACGACATCGACGAGGTGGAGATCGACGTCTTCTCCGACCCGGGCAAGGGGTCCCGGCGGGGCGGCGACGCGGGCCGGATCTACCAGCTGAAGCGGGAAGTGCTGGAGTTCAAGCGGGCGGTGACGCCGCTGATGCGGCCGATGCAGCTGCTCAGCGAGCGGCCGATGCGGCTGGTGGACCCGGACATCCAGAAGTACTTCCGGGACGTCGCCGACCACCTCGCCCGGGTGCACGAGCAGGTGGTCGCCTTCGACGACCTGCTCAACTCGATCCTCCAGGCCAACCTCGCCCAGGCGTCCGTGGCGCAGAACGAGGACATGCGCAAGATCACCTCCTGGGCGGCGATCTTCGCCGTGCCCACGATGATCGCGGGCATCTACGGCATGAACTTCAAGTACATGCCCGAGCTGGGCTGGAAGTACGGCTACCCCACCGTCATGGTCGTCACGGTCGCGATCTGTGTGACCATCCACCGCGGCTTCAAGCGGAACGGCTGGCTGTAGCGGGCTCCTTCGTCCCTGCCGTCCCTGCCGTACCCGCCGTCCCTGCCTCCCTGCGATCGGCCAGGATCACCAGGGCCAGACCCCCGACGATCACCGCCAGGGCGGGATACGCCGCCACCGGCGGTGTCTGCCCCAGCCAGAGCGCGGCTATCAGCGCCGCACCCGGGGTCTCCAGCAGGATCGCCGTCGAGGTCACGGACGGGCCCAGGCCCTTGACCACCCGGTTGATCAGGGAGTGGCCGAGCAGCTGCGCCGTGACCGTCAGCAGCACGAGCTTGCCCCAGGTGCCCCCGTCGTACCCGGCGAGGGAGGCGCCGGACACCAGGCACGCGGCGAGCAGCAGCACCGTGGTGGTCGTGTAGCAGATATAGGTGTACGGGACGGTGCCCACCGTCCGGCGCACCTCCGCGCCCAGCAGGACGTACCCGGCGGCCGCCATGCCGCCCGTCAGCGCGAGGGCGTCGCCCGCCAGGGCGCGCGGCGAACCGGAGAGGTCGACGCCGGTGAGGAGGACCACGCCGAGGAAGGCGAGGCCCGTGCCCGCCCAGACCAGGGCCGGCCGGCGGCGGCCGCCGAGCCGCATCAGGACCGCCGTCCATATCGGAGTGGTGGTGACCAGCGCGGTCGAGGACGCCACCGAGGTCATGGACAGGCTCGGCAGCCACACCCCGAAGTGCACGGCGAGCAGCGCCCCGCTGGCCACCGCGAGCAGCCCGGCCCGGCGGCCGACCGCCCGCAGCTCCGCGCGGTGGCGCAGCAGGACGAGCGGGGTGAGCGCGCCCACCGCCATGGCGTTCCGCCAGAAGGCGATGGCGAGCGCGGGGGCGGCGGTGACGGAGGCGATCAGCGGTGCGGAGAGGGCGATCCCGGAGACGGCGACCAGCAGCAGGACGAAGTCGAGGCGGACACCGGCGGGAGAGGCGGCGGCCTCGGACGGCCCCGCCCCTCGTCGGCGGGCCTGCTGGGTACGGACATCGCTCACCGCTCCAGCCTAGGCCCAAGGGTGGCTCTGCGTAACCGGGATCATGGGCGCATGGGCGGACGTACCGGCGCGTGCCCCTAGAGTTGGGCGCATGACGCAGACGCTGGCGCTGATCGAAGAGGCCACGAAGAAGTCGGGCCTCCTCTGGGTGCAGGGCCCGACGGGGCCGAGCCGTGCCCTGTGGCACGTCTGGCACGACGGTGCGGCCCATCTCGTCGGCGGCCCCGGCGAACAGCCCCTCGACGGCCTCGGCCTGACCGACGGCTGCACGGCGACCGTGACCGTCCGCAGCAAGGACAAGGGCGGCCGGCTGGTGGCCTGGACCGCGCAGGTGACCGAACTGCCGCCCGGGGACGAGGCGTGGACCGGAGCGGTCGCCGAGCTCAAGGGCAAGCGGCTGAACGCCGTGGACTTCGGGACGCTGGAGGAGCGGTGGGCCCGCGAGTGCCGGATCCTCCGCCTGGAGCCGACGGGCTCGTCGGAGCCGCTGCCCGACGCGTCGCTGGCGGCGGTGCCGCTGCGGACGCCGGCGACGACGCGCCGCCCGATGCCGGCGGCGCTGCCGCGGCTGCTGCGCCGCGGCCGGGGGAAGTAGCCCCCGGCCCGCCCTTTCACCGTTTCTCCCGGGGCTCCGCCCCTCGGCCCGGTACCGCGCTGCCGCGCGGTGGGGCGGGGGCTGCGCCCCCTGCACCCCCGCTTCCGGGGCTCCGCCCCTGGCCCCCGTTGTCGCGGCTCCGCCGCTCGTCCTCAAGCGCCGGACGGGCTGGATCGGCGCGCCACTTCAGCCCGTCCGGCGTTTGAGGACTCCGCCCGGAGGGCGGACGGGGTCCGGGGTCTCCCCGGAAGAAACGGTGAAAGGGCGGGACCGGGGCACACACCCAGCCCACCCGGAGCGCGGCCCCCGCGCGCGGCAGCGCGCAGCGGGGTCCCGCAGGGGCGGCAGCCCCTACGGAAACGGTGAAAGGGCGGGGCGGGGAGCAAACCCCTCACCGCCCCGCAGGAATCCGCGACCCGTAATCCACCATCTCCCCCTTCCCCGGCACCCTCAGCACAAAATCCTTCCCCCAGTCCCCCAGCTCCAACTGCCCCGCCCCACCCGCCCGTTGCACCCGCAACGGATACGGCGTCCCCACGAGGGACACATCCAGCACGCCCCCCGTCCCCTTCTCATCCCCCGCGTTGAGCCGGATCGACCGCACTCCCCCGACCGTCCCGCGCTCCCCCCGCGACAGCTTGCCGTGCAGGCCGAGGAGCCCGTCCAGCAGGACGTCCTTGTCGGTGAAGCCGCGCAGCTGCCGATAGGCGGGGTCGCCGGACGGGACCTTCACGTACTTACCGTTCAGCTTCGCGGCGGCGGAACCACCGCCCCCCGGCGGAGCCGGCTTCGCGGTGTCCGCCGCACCCGGCTTCGCTCCCGCACCGGCACCGGCACCTGCACCGGCCCCCGCCCCCGTCCCGCCCCGCGCCCAGAAGGCCGCGTCCCCCTTGACGAAGAGCTCCTCGCCGACCCGGAGGAGTTCGAAGGAGACGTCCCCCGAGGCGACCCGCCCCGTCCCGCCGTCCTTCTTCAGGCGCACGTCGATGCGGTACGTACGCCCCTGGCTGACCACCGCGCCGGACAGACGGACCGCGGCGGCGCCCTTCGCCGCCGACCGCGCCCGGTCCTGGATCACCGCGGGGCGGAGCTTGCCCACGCCGTTGGTCCCCGCGTCGGGGTCCTCGCCGCCGCCACAGGCCGTCAGGGCCGTGGACAGCACGGTGCACAGAGCCCCTACGAGAGCCGCGTTCCGGGTTCGCACCTGCCCTGCCTCCTGTCAGCACTGTCAGCACCGGTCAGCACTGGATACGGCAGCGTACTCGCGCCCGTTCCCCGCGACCG
Organism: Streptomyces luteireticuli; assembly: GCF_041519305.1. Lineage (NCBI taxonomy): Bacteria > Bacillati > Actinomycetota > Actinomycetes > Kitasatosporales > Streptomycetaceae > Streptomyces > Streptomyces luteireticuli. The sequence continues at coordinate 5,405,309 of NZ_CP167927.1, read as the reverse complement.
TCGCGGAGCGGCAGCGCAGGGCCGGTCACGTTAGCCTGAACCGGGAAACGGCGGAGGAGGAGGTGCACGGCATGGCGGCGAGCGCCCGCGTGTTCGTCTCGCACCTCTCCGGGGTGGCGGTCTTCGACCCCAACGGCGACCGGGTCGGCCGGGTCCGCGACGTCGTCGCGATGCTGCGCGTCGGCAACCGCCCGCCGCGGGTGCTGGGCCTGGTGGTGGAGGTCGCCAGCCGACGCATCGTCTTCCTGCCGATGACCCGGGTGACGGGCGTGGAGTCCGGCCAGGTCATCACGACCGGCGTCATCAACATGCGCCGGTTCGAACAGCGCCCCACCGAGACCCTGGTCCTCGGCGAGCTCCTCGACCGGCGGGTGCGGCTGGTCGCGGCCGACGACGAGGTCACCGTGCTCGACGTGTCGATCACCCAGCTCCAGGCCCGCCGCGAGTGGGAGATCGACAAGGTCTTCGTCCGCCGCGGCAAGGGCGGCGCGCTGCGCCGCAGGGGAGAGACCCTGACCGTCGAGTGGTCGGCCGTCACCGGCTTCTCCCTGGAGGAGCACGGCCAGGGCGCCGCCAACCTCCTCGCCACCTTCGAGCAGCTGCGCCCCGCCGACCTCGCGAGCGTGCTGCACCACCTGTCCCCCAAGCGGCGCTCCGAGGTGGCCGCCGCCCTCGACGACGACCGGCTCGCGGACGTCCTGGAGGAGCTGCCGGAGGACGACCAGATCGAGATCCTCGGCAAGCTCAAGGAGGAGCGCGCCGCCGACGTCCTGGAGGCGATGGACCCGGACGACGCCGCCGACCTGCTCTCCGAGCTCCCCGAGGCGCACACCGAGCGGCTGCTGGCGCTGATGCAGCCGGGGGACGCGGCGGACGTGCGGCGGCTGATGGCGTACGAGGAGCGGACCGCCGGCGGTCTGATGACCACCGAGCCCATCGTGCTGCGCCCGGACGCCACCGTCGCCGACGCCCTCGCCCGGGTCCGCAACCCGGACCTGTCCCCCGCGCTCGCCGCCCAGGTCTACGTCTGCCGGCCGCCGGACGAGACGCCGACGGGGAAGTACCTGGGCACCGTGCACTTCCAACGGCTGCTGCGGGACCCGCCGTTCACCCTGGTCGCCTCGATCACCGACACCGAGCTGCGACCGCTGCACCCCGACACCCCGCTGCGGGCCGTGACCAGCTACCTGGCCACGTACAACATGGTCGCCGCCCCCGTCGTGGACTCCGGCGGATCGCTACTGGGCGCGGTGACCGTGGACGACGTGCTGGACCACCTGCTGCCGGACGACTGGCGCGAGACGGAGCTGCACCAGGGCGCGTTCGGCATGGACGTGCCCGGGGCGCAGGGGGAGGAGGGCGGCGATGAACGCTGACGGGCGCGGCACCCCGTGGGAGCGGCTCCGCGAACGGGAGCGCCAGCGGGAGGAGAGGGAGCGCCAGCGGGAGCGGGAACGGCAGAAGGAACGATCCGCCGCCGCCCAGCAGCCCCCGCGCGTCCGCCTCGACCAGCCCCAGCACAAGCGGCGCGGCTGGCTGCCCGAGTACGACCCGGAGGCGTTCGGCCGGACCTCGGAGAAGATCGCCCGCTTCCTGGGCACCGGGCGGTTCATCGTCTGGATGACGGTCGTGATCGTGCTGTGGGTGGTGTGGAACACCACCGCCCCGCCGTACGTACGGTTCGACCAGTACCCGTTCATCTTCCTGACCCTGGTGCTGTCCCTCCAGGCGTCGTACGCCGCGCCGCTGATCCTGCTGGCCCAGAACCGGCAGGACGACCGGGACCGCGTCAACCTGGAGCAGGACCGCGAGCAGAACGAGCGGTCCATCGCCGACACCGAGTACCTGACGCGGGAGATCGCGGCGCTGCGCATGGGGCTGGGCGAGGTCGCCACCCGGGACTGGATCCGCTCCGAGTTCCAGGAACTGATCAAGGAGATGGAACAGCGCAGGGTATTCCCGGTGGAGAGTGAGGAACGCGACCGCTGACGGCCCTTCCCCGGGTGTCGGTGGTGCGCCGTACCATCGGGGCATGGCTACCGAGACCCCCAACTCCGTCCCCGCCGAAGAGGCGGTGCGCGCCGCGCTCGCGACGGTGAACGACCCCGAGATCCACCGGCCGATCACCGAACTGGGCATGGTCAAATCCGTCGAGATCGCGGCGGACGGGACGGTCGCGGTGGCGGTCTATCTGACGGTCTCCGGCTGCCCGATGCGGGACACCATCACGGAGAACGTCCGCAAGGCCGTCTCCGGCGTCGCGGGTGTGACGGGCGTGACGGTCGAGCTCGACGTGATGAGCGACGAGCAGCGGCGCGAGCTGGCCACCGCCCTGCGCGGCGGGACGGCCGAGCGCGAGGTGCCGTTCGCCAAGCCCGGCTCGCTGACCCGGGTCTACGCCGTGGCCTCCGGCAAGGGCGGCGTCGGCAAGTCCTCGGTGACGGTCAACCTGGCCGCGGCACTGGCGGCCGACGGGCTCAAGGTCGGCGTCGTCGACGCGGACATCTACGGCCACTCCGTCCCGCGGATGCTGGGCGCCGACGGCCGCCCCACCCAGGTGGAGAACATGATCATGCCGCCGTCGGCCAACGGCGTGAAGGTCATCTCCATCGGCATGTTCACCCCGGGCAACGCGCCGGTCGTCTGGCGCGGCCCGATGCTGCACCGCGCGCTCCAGCAGTTCCTGGCCGACGTCTACTGGGGCGACCTCGATGTCCTGCTCCTCGACCTGCCGCCGGGCACGGGCGACATCGCCATCTCCGTCGCGCAGTTGGTGCCCAACGCCGAGATCCTGGTGGTGACGACGCCTCAGCAGGCCGCCGCCGAGGTCGCCGAGCGGGCCGGCGCCATCGCCGTGCAGACCCACCAGAAGATCGTCGGCGTCGTGGAGAACATGTCCGGGCTGCCCTGCCCGCACTGCGGCGAGATGGTCGACGTCTTCGGCACCGGCGGCGGCCAGCTCGTCGCCGACGGCCTGACCCGGACCACCGGCGCCACCGTGCCCGTCCTGGGCTCGATCCCCATCGACGTCCGGCTGCGCGAGGGCGGCGACGAGGGCAAGCCGGTCGTGCTCACCGACCCGGAGTCCCCCGCGGGCAGCGCGCTGCGCGCCATCGCCGGCAAGCTGGGCGGGCGGCAGCGCGGGCTGTCCGGGATGTCGCTCGGCATCACGCCGCGCAACAAGTTCTGACCGCCGACGCGGCGTACCCGGGCTCAGCCCGTGTACGCCGCGATGTCCTCGACCGCCGAGAAGCCCATCCCATAGGCGCTCATCCCGCGCCCGTACGCCCCGATGTGCACCGCTCCGCCCTGCGCGGAGCCGGCGAGGACCCAGCCGTACTCGGACTCGCGGTAGCGGAAGTCGGTCGAGACCCCGTCCACCGGCAGCGAGAGCGTGGACCAGGGGGCCTCGTCCAGGTGGTCCGCCAGCTCCCAGGCGAGGGCGGTCTGCTGGTCGAGCCAGTGCTGCCGCAGGGCCCGCTCCATGCGGTCGGGCCAGGTGTACGAGAGCAGGCCCGCGCCGGCGAGCCAGGCCGCCGAGGAGACGGAGGTGGCCTCCAGCACGCCCGTGCCGTCCGCGCTGCGCCGCACCGGGCGGCTGGCGACGGTCACCACCACCGAGAAGCGCTGGGCGGCGGAGAGGGGTGCCACCCGGTCGGGGCGGCCCGAGTGGAGGTTGGGCTCCGTGCCGTGTCCCGTCGAGCCGTGCTCCACGGTGCCGTCGGCCGCCGTGCCCACCTGCATCAGCCAGCGGCGTCCGGTGAACGCGTCGTCCAGGCCGTACCAGGGGAAAGCCGCCTGCAGATAGCCGTCGACCGGGCGCCGTACGCCGGACCCGCCCGGCGGGGCGCTCCCCTCCGCGCCGGTGTCCTCCCCGGCGGGTGCTCCCGCCGCCCCTGCCCGACTCGTGGTCTCCATCTGCGCGGCGCCTCCTCGTTGGCCCGTCGTGCCCGGCCGGCCCGCACCGCGGGCACCGTCAACCCGGACAAGGGGAGGATAGCCACCCCCGTCAATGGGGCCCGGCAGGCGAGGCTCAGGTGGCGTCGGAGTCGAACGGGGGCCGCTCGCCCGGCTGGAGCCGCTCCTTCTTCTTGAGCAGGTCGGGGCCGCCGGCGGAATGCGGGGCGGGCTCCGGGTCGCGGCCGTTGACGGCGTCGGTCACCTCGGCCATCTCGGACCTGAGGTCGAAGCCGTTGCGGATCTCCTTCAGACCCAGCTCGTCCTTGTCCAGGACGTGCTTGCGGACGAAGGTCTTGGGGTTGAGGTCCTCGAACTCGAAGTCCTTGAACTCCGGCCCCAGCTCGGAGCGGATGTCCTCCTTGGCGTTCTCGGAGAACTGCCGGATCTTGCGCAGGGTGCTCGACACGTCCTGGATCATCTTCGGCAGCTTGTCCGGTCCGAAGATGAGCAGCGCGAGGACGACGAGCGCGATCAGCTCGGGAAGTCCTATGTCGAGCACCTGAAGCTCCTTGATGCGGGGGCGGCCGACGGCTCCGGCCGCCTATCACGGTACCTGGCCCGGACGTATGCGCGGGAGACGCCCGGGCCAACATCGGGCCAAGGGTCAGCCCGCGCTCGCCGAGCCCAGGGTCAGCGGCAGGGTCCGCTCCTTGCCGCCGCGCTCCACGGTGAGGGTGAGCCGGTCCCCCGGCCGGTGACTGCGGATCTTGACGATGAGCTCCTGGCCGCTGTGGACGGCCGAGGAGTCGACCTTCTTGATGACGTCCCCGGGCTCGATGCCCGCCTTGTCGGCCGGGCCGCCCCGGGTCACCGGCGTACCGCTGCCGCCCTTGGGGTTCACCCGGGCGCCGTCGCCCTGGTACGCCATGTCGAGCGAGACGCCGATCACCGGGTGGGCGGCCCTGCCGGTGTTGATCAGCTCCTCGGCGACGCGCTTGGCCTGGTTGATCGGGATGGCGAAGCCCAGCCCTATGCTCCCGCCCTGTCCGCCGGCCTCCGAGCCGCCGGCCGAGCGGATGGCGCTGTTGATGCCGATGACCCGGGCCCGGGAATCCACCAGCGGGCCGCCGGAATTGCCCGGGTTGATCGGGGCGTCCGTCTGGAGCGCGTCCACATAGCTGACGTCGCTGCCGTCCTGCTTCTTCCCGCCCGCGGTGATCGGGCGCTCCTTGGCGCTGATGATCCCCGTGGTGACCGTGCCCGCGAGGTCGAAGGGGGCGCCGATGGCCACGACGGAGTCGCCGACGTGCACGGAGTCGGAGTTGCCCAGGGCGAGCGGGGTGAGCCCGGAGACGCCCGAGACCTTCACCACGGCCAGGTCGTAGCCGCTGTCGCGGCCGACGACGGTGGCCTTGGCGGTCTGGCCGCCGTTGAAGGTCACCACGATCTCGCCGCTCCCGCCGGCGGGCTCGACGACGTGGTTGTTGGTGAGGATGTGCCCCCGCTTGTCCAGGACGAAGCCGGTGCCGGTCCCCCGCTCGCTGCTGCCGCGCACATGCAGGGTGACCACTCCGGGCAGCGCACGGGCGGCGATCCCGGCGACGCTGCCCGGGTCCCGCTCGCTCCTGTCGACGGGCGCCTGCGGCAGCGTCACATGCCGCCCGCCGCCGTCCCGCTCCAGCCAGGCCCCGAGCCCGCCCCCCACTCCGCCCGCGACCAGCGCGACGACGAGCGCCCCGACGACGACCTTGCGCCGCGCCACGCCCTTCCCCGCCCCGGCCTCCTCCCGCCGCTCCACGGCCCAGGGGTCGTACTGCCAGGGCCCCTGCGCGGCGTACGGGGAGGTGACGCCGAGGACGGGGGGCCGGGCGGCCGGGTACGGCTGCGGCAGGACACCGCCTGCGCCGGGGTGCTGCGGCTGCGGGGCGCCCACCGGGCCGCCGGGGTACGGCTGCGGGCCGGCGCCCTCCGTCGCGTACGGCTGCGCCGTGACCGGGGGCTGCGGCCCGGCGGGCAGGGGCTGCCGGTCCGCCGGGTACGGGGGCGCGCCCGCCGGAGCCGGCCCGGCGGCCAGGGGCCGCGCGTCCGCGGCGGGATGCCGGGGGCCGTCCGCCGGCGGATACGGCTTTGCGGCGGGGTACGGGGGCGTGCCGGCCGGGCGCGGCGCGGTGCCGCCGGACGGCGGCCCCGCAGTGGCGAAGGGCTCCACGGTGTGGGGCTCCGCGGCGTGGGTCTCCGCGTCCGGTATCGGCTCGCGTCCGGCCGGAGCGGCCGGGTGGCGGACCGGCGGGGCCGGGGCCCAGGGGCCCGGGCGGCCGTACGGGGGCGTGCTGTACGGATCGGGATCGTGCTGCGGCACCGACGGGTCCCCGGACCCGTCATCGTCGCGGCGCGTACGGCTCCACCAGTGCCCCTTGCCCTCGTCCATCCCGGTCTCCCCCCACAATTCGGCAGAGGCCGCGGCACCGCCCCGGGTGCCCGGCCCACCGGCGATTCAACCAGGTGCGGCCGCAGGTGAGCAGGGCAGCCCGCGTCAGCGGGAGAGGGGAGACTGCTGGGGCATCCGGAACGGGACGGCGACCGGCAGGGCGGGCGGAACGACCAGCGAGCTCCGGCGGACGACGGCGTCGCGCGCCGCGCCGCCCGAGGAGGAACCGAGGGCGAACGCCGGGGCGCCGCCCTGGGGATCGCCGGCCCGGGCGCGGGGCGCGTCCTCGACCGCCCCCAGCGGCTGGGCTGCGCCGACCAGCGCGAAGGCCGCGATCGAGACGGCACCGGCCGCCGCGATCCCGAAGCGCCGCCCGCGCGAGGCGCTCCGCGCCACCTCGTGGACCCGGAAGCCCTGCTCACGGGGTGTCAGGCCGCCCAGGGGCACCAGCGCGAAGGCGTCGGCCCGGGGCCCGAACGCACTCCGGCGACGCGGCCGGGCCGCATCGCCGTCGCCGTCCGCGGTGGACGCCCCCGGCCCCGCGGGACCGTCGATCCCCATGGCCGGCAGGGCCTGGAGCCGGGCCAGCAGCGCCTCGGAGAGCGGTGGGGGCGGGGCCTCGGCGAACACGCTCTTGAGCCGACGCTGGGCGTCGGCTTCCGCTTTGCACTTTCCACAGGTGGCGAGATGGGCGAGCACCCGCTCCCGCGATTCGTGTCCCAACTCCCCGTCGACCAGGGCCGCGAGGCGGTCGCCGAGATGCTGCTCGGCGGGGGACTGACCGCCTGAACCGGTCACGCGATCCCGACCTCCCCGCTCAGCCGGGCGCCGGCGGCGGCTCCCACCACGGCGCGCTGCTCGGCCCGCTGCTCGGCACGGGCGTCGGGGGACCGGTGCCGGAGCGCCTTGCGCAGGTGGGAACGGCCGCGGTGGATACGGCTGCGGACGGTGCCCAGCTTCACGCCGAGCGTCGCCGCGATCTCCTCGTAGGAGAGCCCCTCGATGTCGCAGAGGACGACCGCGGCCCGGAACTCCGGGGCGAGGGTGTCCAGCGCCTGCTGGACGTCCGCGTCGAAGTGCGTGTCGTTGAAGTGCTGCTGCGGGGACGGCTCGCGGCTGGGGAGCCGCTCGGCGGCGTCGTCGCCCAGCGCGTCGAAGCGGATGCGCTGGCGGCGGCGGACCATGTCGAGGAACAGGTTGGTGGTGATGCGGTGCAGCCACCCCTCGAACGTCCCCGGGGTGTACGTGGACAGCGAGCGGAAGACCCGGACGAAGACCTCCTGGGTGAGGTCCTCGGCGTCGTGCTGGTTGCCCGTGAGGCGGTAGGCGAGACGGTAGACCCGTGCACTGTGGGTGCTGACGATCTCCTCCCAGGTGGGAGGGGTCCACGCCTGCGCGTCCCCGTCGCCGGCGAAAGTCGCGGTTGCGGAGGTCCGGGTGGTGGAACGGTCAGCGGTGTCGGTCACGGATTTCGGCTCGACGGCGGTCCGCCGGAAGCGCCTGAGCACTCCACGAGGGCCGCTGCACGTAGCCGCACCTCCCCTGTCGGCTCTGGTGGTGTCCAGTGGAGCCCCTACCATATCCACCTCGCCCGTTAGCTCCGGATAAGGAATTTTGACCTGCTTTTGGGTTTGATCCTCTTCCCGGACCGGCCCGGGGCTCCGAACGGACCCCCACGCCCCCCTCACGCCGTCTCCTCACCGCATCAACGCACGGTCCCATCTGCGGGTTCCCGACAGCAGCGGATACAGTCACCGTTGCGTCGACACATGGGGACAGGAGAGGGCCATTACCGGCAACCGGCAGACGAGCTGGGCGTTCGCCGATGCGTACGGCGTCGAGCACATCGACGACCCGGCACTGCTCTGGGCGCGCGACCGGGCCGACGAGGCGGGGCTGCGCTCGGTCTCCTCCGGCACGGGCTCCGCGCTGCGCCTGCTCGCCGCGGCGGTGGACGCCAAGGCCGTCGCCGAGATCGGCACCGGCACCGGGGTGTCCGGCCTGCATCTCCTGCACGGCATGCGCCCCGACGGCGTGCTGACGACGGTGGACAGCGACCCCGAGTGCCAGCAGTTCGCCCGGCAGGCGTTCCGCGCCGCGGGCTTCGCCGGCAACCGCGCCCGCTTCATCCCCGGCCGGGCGCTGGAGGTGCTGCCACGCCTCGCGGACGGCGGGTACGACCTGGTCTTCTGCGACGGGGACCGGCTGGAGTACCTCGACTACCTAGCGGAATCGTTGCGCCTGCTGCGCCCCGGCGGCCTGGTCTGCTTCGAGGGCGTCTTCGCGGACGGCCGCACCGTGGACTCCGCCGCCCAGCCCGCCGAGGTGCTGCGGCTGCGCGAACTGCTGCGGGCCGTGCGGGAGTCCACCGTGCTGGTGCCGTCCCTGCTGCCGGTGGGCGACGGGCTGCTGTGCGCGGCCCGCCGCAGCGGCTGACCCGGCGGGAACCGGCCACTCCGCGGGGCGGAAGGTCCGGAAAAGACCTTGCCCCGACAGCCGGGAACGGCTGCCGGGGCAAGCAAAGTCAGCGAAGGACCGAGTCCGTGCGTCAGACGACGACGTTCTTCAGGGCGTCGGCGAGAGCCGCCGCCTCGTCCGGGGTCAGCTCGACGACGAGACGACCGCCGCCCTCGAGCGGAACCCGCATGACGATGCCCCGCCCCTCCTTGGTCACCTCGAGCGGGCCGTCGCCCGTCCGCGGCTTCATGGCCGCCATGCTCGTTCCCCTTCCTGAAACCAGCTCATCGTCAGCCGACAACCCCTCTCGAAAGGGCACGTGTCACCGGCATCGAACACATTGCTTCCAGGCCATTATCCCGCATCGCGCGACCCAATGACCAACATCGGTCGGCATCCCTTCGGCAACACGCTCCGGCAAAACCACCCAATTCGGGGATTGCTCCGCACTTGTGCACCAACTCCGTACCCGTACGGACGCCCGATTCTTTGACGCAGCTCACATGCCGCCCGCCGGAAATCTGCGGCAAGCTGGCCGCGGACCGCAGCCGACCGAGGGAGGACGCACCATGGCCGACACCGTGCTGTACGAGGTGAGCGACGGGCTCGCGACGATCACCCTGAACCGGCCCGACGCCATGAACGCGCTGGACACCGTCACCAAGACCGCCCTCCTCGACGCGCTGCGGCGGGCGGCGGAGGCCCGGGCCGTGCGCGCCGTCCTGCTCACCGGCACGGGACGGGCCTTCTGCGTGGGCCAGGACCTCAAGGAACACACCGCCTCCCTGGCCGCGGACCGCGAACGCGGCACGAACCGGACCTGGGACACGGTCCGGGACCACTACTCCCCCATCACGCTGGCCATCGCGGAGATGCCCAAGCCCGTGGTCGCGGCGGTGAACGGGGCCGCGGCGGGGGCGGGCGCGGGCTTCGCCTTCGCGGCGGACTACCGGGTCGTCGCCGACACAGCGGCCTTCAACACGGCGTTCGCGGGAGTGGCGCTCACCGGCGACTCGGGCGTCTCCTGGACCCTCCCCCGCCTCGTCGGCCACGGCCGGGCCTCGGACCTCCTGCTCTTCCCGCGCAACATTCCCGCCGAGGAGGCGCTGGAGCTGGGCATCGCGAACAGGGTCGTCCCGGCCGGGGAACTCGCCGGGACGGCCGAGGCCGTCGCCCGCCGGCTGGCCGCGGGCCCGACGGTGGCCTACGCGGCGATCAAGAAGGCCCTGGCGGTCGGGGCGGAGCGGTCGCTGCGCGAGACGCTGGGGGCGGAGGAGGAGCTCCAGGCGGTGGCGGGGGCGTCGGAGGACCACCGGACGGCGGTGGAGGCGTTCCTGAAGAAGGAACGCCCGGTGTTCGAGGGCCGGTGAGGTAGTCAGCGGGCTGCTGAGGTCCTACGCCAGGCCCCGCCGCACATGGCACCCGGCCAAGTGATCGTTCACCAGCCCGCACGCCTGCATCAACGCATACGCCGTCGTCGGCCCCACGAACCGGAAGCCCCGCTTCTTCAGCTCCTTCGCCAGCGCCGTCGACTCCGGCGTCACCGCCGGGACCTCCGCCGCCGTGCGCGGGGCACGCCGGGCGCCGCCGGGCGCGAACGACCAGACGAGCGAGGTCAGTTCCCCCGGCGCCCACCCGGCCGCGACCCGTGCGTTCGCGAGCGCCGCCGCGATCTTCGCCCGGTTGCGGATGATCCCGGGGTCGGCCAGCAGCCGCTCCTCGTCCGCCGGGGTGAAGGCGGCCACCTTCGCGATGGAGAACCCGGCGAAGGCCGCCCGGAACCCCTCGCGACGGCGCAGGATCGTCAGCCAGGACAGCCCGGACTGGAACGCCTCCAGGCATATCCGCTCAAAGAGGGCGTCGTCCCCGCGCACGGGGACGCCCCACTCGGTGTCGTGGTACGCGCGGTAGTCCGCCATGGACTCCGCCTCCAGCCCCCAGGGACAGCGCGCCAGCCCGTCCGGCCCGAGGACGGCACCACCGTCGCTCATGACTCCTCCCCCTTCCCGTCCTCCGCGGCGGCGGCATCGTCCCGCGTCGCCGCCGCGGCCGCCGCCCGCGCGCCCGCCAGTGCCGCCTCCAGCTCCGCGATCCGCGCGTCCCGCTCGGCGAGCTCCGCCGCCAGCCGGTCCAGCACGTCGTCCGTCTCCGTCATCCGGTAGCCGCGCGGCGCGACCGGGAGCCGCAGGGCCTCGACGTCGGCACGGGCCAGCGGGCGCCCGTCGGGCAGCGGCCAGGCGATCCGGTCGGGCTCCGCCTCGGGCAGCACACCACCCCTGCCGCCCAGCACCGCGAGCGTGACCGCGGCCACCACCACGACCAGCGCGATGAGCAAGAACCAGAACACGGCGCTCCCCACAGTTCTCCGGCATACGACGGCACCGACGGCATCCGATCCGTCCACACCGATCGTGCCATGCCCCACCGACAGTTAAGGTCACTGCGGACCACGGAGAGGGAGTGCGGGAAATGCTGCGGCTGGGACGACGCGAGTTCGACGCTCACGAACCGGTGATCATGGCGATCGTGAACCGGACGCCGGACTCCTTCTACGACCAGGGCGCCACCTTCCAGGACGAACCGGCGCTGGCCCGGGTCGAGCAGGCCGTCGCGGAGGGCGCCGCGATCATCGACATCGGCGGGGTGAAGGCCGGTCCCGGCGAGGAGGTGACGGCCGAGGAAGAGGCGCGGCGGACCGTCGGGTTCGTCGCGGAGGTGCGCCGCCGCCACCCGGACGTGGTGATCAGCGTGGACACCTGGCGGCACGAGGTCGGCGAGGCCGTGTGCGAGGCGGGCGCGGACGTGCTCAACGACGCGTGGGGCGGCGTGGACCCCCGGCTGGCCGAGGTCGCCGCCCGCCACGGCGCCGGTCTGGTCTGCACCCACGCGGGCGGCGTCGAGCCGCGTACCAGGCCGCACCGGACGGAGTACGAGGACGTGATGGCCGACGTCCTGCGGGTGACCCTGGGCCTGGCCGAGCGGGCCGCGGCCCTGGGGGTGCGCCGCGACGGCATCATGATCGACCCGGGCCACGACTTCGGGAAGAACACCCGGCACTCGCTGGAGGCGACCCGGCGGCTGGACGAGATGACCGCCACGGGCTGGCCCGTCCTGGTCTCGCTGTCGAACAAGGACTTCGTGGGCGAGACGCTGGACCGGCCGGTGAAGGAGCGGGTCATCGGCACGCTGGCGACCACGGCGGTCTCGGCCTGGCTGGGCGCCCAGGTCTACCGGGTGCACGAGGTCGCGGAGACGAAGCAGGTGCTGGACATGGTGGCGTCGATCGCCGGCCACCGGCCCCCCGCAGTGGCCCGAAGGGGGCTGGCCTGACCCGCGGAACCACCGCCCGGCGGACGGCGTCCGCCGCAGCCGGCCGAAGCCGGTGAGGCGCCCCGGCGCCGAACCTCGCGAGGCCGGCGTCAAGAGGCACAGCCGAAGCAGGTGCTGGACATGGTGGCGTCGATCGCAGGTCACCGCCCGCCGGCCGTCGCGCGCCGCGGCCTGGCGTAGGCCCGTGGGCCGGGGCGGGGCCCCGGCCCGCCCGGGTCAGGCCCCGGCCTCCTTGGTGACCAGCCCGATCGCCTCTTCCACGTCGTCGGTGAGGTGGAACAGCTGGAGGTCGTGGGCACTGACCTTCCCCTGGGCGACGAGCGTCTCCTCGATCCAGCGCACCAGCCCGCTCCAGTACGCGGAGCCGAACAGCACGATGGGGAACCGGGTCACCTTCTTGGTCTGCACCAGGGTGAGCGCCTCGAACAGCTCGTCCAGCGTGCCCAGTCCGCCCGGCAGCACCACGAAACCGCTCGCGTACTTCACGAACATCGTCTTGCGGACGAAGAAATAGCGGAAGTCCACCCCGAGGTTCACATAAGGGTTGATGCCCTGCTCGAAGGGCAGCTCGATGCCGAGGCCGACGGAGACGCCCCCGGCCTCCATGGCCCCCTTGTTGGCCGCCTCCATCGCCCCGGGCCCGCCGCCGGTGATGACCGCGAAGCCCGCCTCGACCAGGCCGCGCCCGATCGCGACGGCGGCCTCGTACTCGGGGCTGTCCCGCTGGGTCCGGGCGGAGCCGAACACGCTGATCGCGGGCGGGAGTTCGGCCAGCGCGCCGAAGCCCTCGACGAACTCGGACTGGATGCGCAGCACCCGGAACGGGTCCTCGTGCACCCAGTCCGCCGTGCCCCGGGTGTCCAACAGGTGCTGGTCCGTGGTCCCCTGCTGCATCTGGCCGTGCCGCCGCAGCACCGGCCCCCGGCGCTGCTCCCGCCTGCGCGCTCCTTCGGAATTGACCATTCCGTGCTCCCTCCGCTGCCGTTGGTGCAGTTCAGCGTAGGCTGCCCACGCTTTGCGCGATCACGCCGCGAGCCGCGCGATCACGCCGTGAGCCAGCTGCGCAGCCGCTCCTCGCAGTGCAGGATCTGCTCCACGGCCACGTGCTCGTCCCGCTTGTGGGCGTACAGGGGGTCGCCGGGGCCGTAGTTGACCGCGGGCACCCCGAGCGCGCTGAAGCGGGCGACGTCCGTCCAGCCGAACTTGGGCCGCGCGGCGCCGCCGACGGCCGCCATGAACGCCGCCGCGGCGGGGTGCGAGAGACCGGGCAGCGCACCGGGCGAGTGATCGTCCACGACCACCTCGGCGACGCCGCAGCCTTCGAACACCTCGCGGACGTGGGCGAGCGCCTCCTCCTGCGTACGGTCCGGCGCGTAGCGGAAGTTCACCGTCACGGCACACTCGTCGGGCACGACGTTGCCCGCCACTCCGCCGGAGATCCGCACGGCGTTGAGCCCCTCGCGGTACTCCAGGCCGTCGATGACGGGGCGTCGGGGCTCGTAGGCGGCCAGCCGGGCGAGGACCGGCGCGGCGGCGTGGATCGCGTTGGACCCCATCCAGCTCCGCGCGGAGTGCGCGCGCTCGCCCTCGGTCTTCAGGATCACCCTCAGGGTGCCCTGGCAGCCGCCCTCGACCTCGCCGTCGGAGGGCTCCAGCAGGACGGCGAAGTCGCCCGCCAGCCAGTCGGGATGGGCCTCGGCGACGTGCCCCAGGCCGTTGAGGTGGGCGGCGACCTCCTCGTTGTCGTAGAAGACGAAGGTCAGGTCGCGGTTGGGGGCCGGGACGGTCGCGGCGATGCGCAGCTGTACGGCGACGCCGGACTTCATGTCGGAGGTGCCGCAGCCCCACAGCACACCCTTGTCGTCCAGCCGGGACGGCACGTTGTCCGCGATGGGCACGGTGTCGATGTGCCCCGCGAGGACGACGCGCTCGGCGTGGCCGAGGTTGGTGCGGGCGACGACGTTGTTGCCGTGCCGGTCCACCGTCAGGTGCGGCAGCGCGCGCAGCGCCCGCTCGATCGCGTCGGCGAGCGGGCCCTCGGTACCGCTGACCGAAGGGAAGTCGACGAGCTGCGCGGTGAGGGCGGCGGCGTCGAGGGACAGGTCGAGTGCGGCGTGCTCCATACAGGCGACTCTAACCCCTGCCTCCGGCACCCGCCCCGGCCGTGCGGCGGCCCCGAACCGACGCCCGGTCCGGGAACGGCAGTCCGTCCGCTCCGTCAAGTAACGTGGGCGCATGTCCCCGATCTTCCCTGTCCGCCGCGGGCGGCTGCTGCGCATCGGGGCCGCCTGTGCCGTGCTGCTGGCGCTGATCGGCTATGCGGTCGCGTACTTCCTCACGGGTGGTCCGGGAGCCCCGCGCTGCACGGCGAGCGCGGACGGGGAGTCGTACTCGCTCGATCCCGAACAGGCGGGGAACGCCTCGACGATCACCGCCGTGGGCACCTCGCGCGGGCTGCCCGAGCGGGCGGTGACCATCGCCCTGGCGACCGCGATGCAGGAGTCGGGGCTGCGCAACATCCATCACGGCGACCGCGATTCGCTGGGCCTCTTCCAGCAGCGGCCGACCCAGGGCTGGGGCACCGCCCGGCAGATCACCGATCCGGTGTACGCGGCGGGCGCGTTCTACGACCACCTCGTCCGGGTGCCGGGTTATTCACGGCTGCCGTTGACGGTCGCGGCCCAGCGGGTGCAGCACAGCGGCTTCCCGCAGGCGTACGCGAAGCACGAGCCGGGAGCGTCGTTGCTCGCCGCGGCGCTGACCGGGCGCACACCTGCCGCGTTCAGCTGTTCGACCAGCCCGAGCGACGGCAAGCCCGGGGATCCGTCGGCCGTCCGGGCCGGTCTGCGGCGCGACTTCGGCCCGTCCGTCCTGCCGGCCACCGGGGTGTCCGGGGACGGGAAGAACGGGACGAACAGGGGGAACGGGGGGAAGAGCGACGGGAAGGACGCGGCCGCGTCCCGCACCGTCTCCGTCCCGCCCCGGCCGGTGCCCACCGCGGCGCCGGACAACGGACCGCGGCGGCGCGGCTGGGAGCTGGCCTCCTGGGCGGTGGCGCACGCCGCCGAACTGCGCGTCGAGCGCGTCTCCTTCGACGGCCGGGTGTGGACCGCGGAGCAGTCGCGGGACGGCTGGCGGCGGGGTGCGGGCAGGACCGACGAGGGCCCGGCCGCGGTCCGGATCACCACCGCTCAGTAGTGCGATCACACCCCCTTCGGGGGCATCCGGCGGAACCGGAGGTTGCCGCGTGTGACCCCTGGGAATGCGCAGCGCCCCGATTCCCGGATCCGCCACGACATCCCTGATGAATAAAGGGTTGTCGGCTTTTCCGGCACCTCAACGGCCGGTCCGGTTCACCCGATTGTTCATAGATCGGATCATGCGACGCATTACCAACTCTTTGCTTTGGGGCACCGCAACCTTCCTCCGACTCGGGCGGTAGTCACAGCGTCCGCACGCCGGACAGCAACCGACTTCACCTCCGTCGAAGGAGCAACATGTCCCTCCCCCTCACGCGTCGGATCGCTCAGGCCGCCCTCCTCGTCGCGGCGAGCGCCGGTGCCGCCGCCGGCGCGGCAGGCGCGGCCAGCGCGGACACCCTCAAGGCCCCCGACGCCCTCGGCGCGGTGAGCATGGCCGACGGCGCGCAGCTGGGCAACAAGGTCGACGCGGTCTCCCACCAGGCCGGCGCGCTGACGACGGACGCCGGGAACAAGGTTGTGCACACCGCTCTGCCCGCCACCCAGCACGCGCTGGGCACCGCGGGGACGACCGGCAAGAGCGCCCTGGAGTCCACCCAGCACACCACCGGTCAGCTGGCGGGTCAGGCCGGCCAGGCGGTCGGCGGCGCCGCGCAGGGCGTGGCCAAGAGCGGTGGCAACATGCCGGCCGGTGGCAACGTCACCAAGGCGCTGCCGCACCTCGGCGGCTGAACCGGCGGTCCACGACCGCCAGCACGACCGGCACGGCGCGCGAGGGCCCGGGAGATCCGCTTCCGGGCCCTCGCGCACGTCCGCCCCGCTAGCCGGCCAGGCGGCGGACCGCTGCCTCCACCCGCTCGTCGGTGGCGGTGAAGGCGATCCGTACGAAGCGGTCGCCCGCGGCGCCGTAGAAGTCGCCCGGCGCGACGAGGATGCCGAGCCCGGCCAGCGCGCCGACGGTGTCCCAGCACGGCTCGTCCCGCGTGGCCCACAGGTACAGCGACGCCTCGCTGTGCTCGATGCGGAAGCCGGCGCCCTCGAAGGCCGCCCGCAGCGCGGCCCGGCGGTGGGCGTAGCGGGCGCGCTGCTCGGTGACGTGCGCGGTGTCGCCGAGGGCGGCCACGGTGGCCGCCTGCACCGGGGCGGCGACCATCATGCCGCCGTGCTTGCGGATCTGGAGCAGCTCGCCGAGGACGGCGGCGTCACCCGCGAGGAACGCGGCGCGGTAGCCCGCCAGGTTGGAGCGCTTGGACAGCGAGTGGACGGCGACGATCCCCTCGAAGGAGCCGCCGCAGACGTCCGGGCGGAGCACCGAGACGGGCTCGGTCTCCCAGCCCAGCTCCAGGTAGCACTCGTCGCTGAAGACCAGGACGCCGTGCTCGCGCGCCCAGGCGACGGTGCGCCGCAGCTCCTCGGCGGACAGGACGCGACCGGTCGGGTTCGACGGGGAGTTGAGCCAGAGCAGCTTGAGGCCCGTGGGGTCCAGGTCCGTCGGCTCGTCGTAGACGACCGGCTCGGCGCCGGCGAGGCGGGCGCCGACCTCGTACGTCGGGTACGCGAGGCGCGGGTAGGCGACCTTGTCGCCGGGGCCCAGCCCGAGCTGGGTGGGCAGCCAGGCCACCAGTTCCTTGGAGCCGACGACGGGCAACACATTGGTGTGCTCAACACCCTTGGCCCCCAGCCGGCGCTCGACCCAGCCGGTGAGGGCGTCGCGCAGCGCGGGCGTCCCCCACACCGTGGGGTAGCCGGGGCTGTCGGCCGCGTCGGCCAGGGCGCGCCGGACCAGCGCGGGCACGGGATCCACCGGGGTGCCGACGGAGAGGTCGACGATGCCGTCCGGGTGGGCGGCGGCGGTGGCCTTGTAGGGCTCCAGGCGGTCCCAGGGGAAGACGGGGAGGCGGGAGGAGACTGCGCTCACTCTGGACGGCTCGCTCTCTTGCGCTAGGGGTGATCCATGGGGGCGGTGATGCCCGCGGGGCGGGAATGCCGCGGCCCCGTACGGCGGTGAGGCTGTACGGGGCCGGGTGCGACGCCTAGGGGCGGCTCACTGGTTCTGCGGGGGCAGCTCGGCGATGAAGGGGTGGTCGCGCTCGATCAGCCCCAGCTTGGAAGCGCCACCCGGCGAACCGAGCTCGTCGAAGAACTCGACGTTCGCCTTGTAGTAGTCCTTCCACTCATCCGGGGTGTCGTCCTCGTAGAAGATCGCCTCGACCGGGCAGACCGGCTCACAGGCACCGCAGTCGACACATTCGTCCGGGTGGATGTACAAGGACCGGGAGCCCTCGTAGATGCAGTCGACGGGGCACTCCTCGATGCACGCCTTGTCCTTCAAATCGACACAAGGCTGCGCGATGACGTAGGTCACGCTGTCGTTCCTCCTCGGTAGGGGTCATCTCGCGCGGGAGCGCGGCGTCGTCGATGCCCACACCTAGTATCTCCGTTCCGGAGCACATGACGAACAGGAGGGGCAGGGAGAGCTGTGGAATTCACCACGGGCGGGCGGCTGGAGATCCGGATTAACTCCGGCGATGTGGGGAAGAGGGTGTCGATCCGCGCCCTCAACGACCGTACGCGGTCGCCCGAACGGTTCACCGACACCGTCGGAATGCTCGACTCCTGGTCGGACGGCGTGCTGTGCGTCACACGCCGCAACGGGGAGACCGTGCGGATCGCGGAGGACGCGGTGGTCGCGGGGAAGGTCGTGCCGATGACCCCCGCCCGGCGCCGCGGGCCCGCCGCCGGCGTGCGCGAGCTCCAGGAGACGGCGGCCCGCGGCTGGCCCGCTCCGGAGACCGGCCGGCTGGGCGGCTGGACGCTCCGGGCCGCCGGCGGTTTCACCGCCCGCGCCAACTCGGTCCTGCCCCTGGGCGATTCCGGGCTGCCGCTGCCGACCGCGCTGGACCGGGTCACCTCCTGGTACGCGGAGCGCGGACTGCCCGCGCTCGTCCAGGTCACCACCGGCGACCCGGCCGCGGACCGGCGGCTGGACGAGGAGCTGGCCGCCCGTGGCTGGACCGCGGAACGGCACGCCCTGATGCGGACGGCCGCGCTGGCCCCGATCGCCGACACGGACGCCGGCCTGGACGCCGACCTGGACCGGGTGCTGATCGGCCGGGAACCGGACGAGGCGTGGCTCGACGCCTACGGCCGGACGCGGGAGAACGCCGGTGCGGCGCGGGCGGTGCTGACGGGCGGGCCGTCGGTGTGGTTCGCGCGCGTGCCCGGGGCCCCGGCCATAGCCCGGTGCGTGGTCGACGGCCGGTGGGCCGGCTTCGCCGCCCTGGAGGTCGGCCCGGAGCACCGCCGGCAGGGGCTGGCCACGCTGTTGATGGCCCGGCTGGCCCGGCAGGCCCTGGACGAGGGCGCCTCCGCCGCGTACCTCCAGGTCGAGCGGGACAACGCGGGCGCGGAGGCGCTCTATGGGCGCCTCGGCTTCACCACGCACCACGCCTATCACTACCGCCGCGAGCCAGGACGTTGATCGCCGTCGCACCATAGAGGCATGACCGACACCACCGGCCGGCGGCGGTTCGCCGAGGAAGCCCGCGGGGAGCGGCCCGATCTGGCGCTGCTGTGCCTGCTGATCGCCGCCGAGGCCGATCCCGGGCTGGACGAGCGGGGCTTCGACGCCGTGCAGATCGAGCTCGACGACCTCGCCGGGCAGCTGCCCGCGCTCGGCCGGCACGCGGCACCGCGGCTGTGGGCCGAGGCACTGGCCGACCTGCTCGGCGGGCGGCACGGCTTCCGCGGCTCGCCCGCCGACTACCGGCGGCTGGAGTCCTCGCTCCTCGACGAGGTCCTGCGGCGGCGCCGGGGGCTGCCGATCCTGCTGTCGGTGGTGTGGCTGGAGGTGGCCCGGCGGGCCGGCGCCCCCGTCTACGGGGTGGCCCTGCCCGGCCACTTCGTCGTCGGCTTCGGCGATCCGTACGGGCAGCATGTGCTCGCCGATCCCTTCGACGGCGGCCGGCCGATCTCCGAGGAGGAGGCCGGGCTCCTCGTCGCCGGTGCGACCGGCACGCCCCTGTCCGCGACGGCGTTCTCCCCCGCGGAGCCGCTGGAGATCGTGCTGCGCATCCTCAACAACATCCGCGCCTGGGCCGCGGCGCGGCCCGAGCGGAGCGGGGTGCAGCTGTGGGCCGTCGAACTGTCCCTGCTCCTGCCGAGCCATCCGGCGCGGTTGCGCTACGAGCGGGCGGAGCTGCTCGTGGAGCGGGGGGAGTTCGCGCGGGGGGCGCGGGAACTGGAGGAGTACGCGGAGGTGATCGCTCCGGTGGAGCCGGATGTGGCGGAGACGGTGCGCCATCAGGCGCGGGCGGCGCGGGCGTTGTTGAACTAGGGGGGTTTGCCCCTGGCCCGCCCTTTCACCGTTTCTTCCGGGGCAAGCCCCGGCACCCCGAAGCGCCCTCCGGGCACTGTCCTCAAACGCCGGACGGGCTGAATGATCAGCCCGTCCGGCGTTTGAGGACAATGCGGCGCAGCCGCATTGCGGGGGCCGAGGGGGCGCAGCCCCCGGAAGAAACGGTGAAAGGGCGGGCCAGGGCCAAACTCACAACCACCCCTTCTCCCGCGCTATGCGGACGGCCTCCGCCCGGTTCCTCGCCCCCGTCTTCTGGATGACCGTGGACA
The DNA here is from genome assembly GCF_041519305.1 of Streptomyces luteireticuli. Lineage (NCBI taxonomy): Bacteria > Bacillati > Actinomycetota > Actinomycetes > Kitasatosporales > Streptomycetaceae > Streptomyces > Streptomyces luteireticuli. Next base: position 5,385,368 of record NZ_CP167927.1, on the reverse strand, counting down.
GGTAGTTCCGCACCGTCCCCGGGGACAAGCAGAGCTTCTCGGCAACTTCCGCGTTCGTCGAACCGTCCGCCGACGCCCGCAGCACCGCCCGCTCCCGGTCCGTCAGCGGACTCGCCCCTTCCGCCAGGGCCGCCGCCGCCAGCGTCGGGTCGATGACCCGCTCCCCGCGGAGCACCCTCCGCACCGCGTCCGCCAGTTGCGCCGCCGGCGCGTCCTTGACGAGGAAGGCGGAGGCCCCGGCCTCCATCGCGCGGCGGAGATAGCCGGGGCGGCCGAAGGTGGTGAGGATGACGACCTTCACACCGGGGAGTTCACGGCCGAGCAGCCCCGCCGCGTCCAGCCCCGTCAGCCCGGGCATCTCGATGTCGAGCAGCGCGACGTCCACGTCGGCCGTGCGCGCCGCGTCCACCACCTCGTCCCCGCGGGCGACCTGGGCGACGACCTCGATGTCCGGTTCGAGGCCGAGCAGCGCGGCCAGGGCCTCGCGGACCATGGACTGGTCCTCGGCGAGGAGAACGCGAATGGTGTCATCGGTCGTCGTCACCGCATCAGGGTAGGTCCTGACCGGCTACGACACCGATTCCATGCGACGGCTCAGCGGCACGTACGCCCGCAGCCGGAAGCCTCCTCCCCGTGCCCGTCCGGTGACCAGACGGCCGTCGGCGAGGGCCATCCGCTCGGTCAGGCCCGTCAGGCCGTTGCCGTGCGGTCCCTCGGGGCCGCGGCCGTCGTCGGTGACGGTCAGACAGAGCTCGTCGCCGGCCTCCGTCAGCGCGATCTCGCAGCGGCTCGCGCCGCTGTGCCGGACGACGTTGGTGACGGCCTCGCGCAGGGCCCAGGCGAGCGCCCCCTCCGCGTCCGGCCCGAGGTCGGGGTGGCGGCCGGCCGCGCCGCCCAGGTCGGCGGTGACGCCCGCGGCGGCCAGCGCGGTGCGGGCACCGGCCAGTTCGCCGTCCAGGGTGGGCCGGCGGAAGCCGCTGACCGCCTCCCGGACGTCGACCAGCGCCTGCCGGCCGACCTGCTCGATGTCGGCGACCTGCCGGGCCGCCTGCTCGGGATGGTCCGGGAGCATCCGGCCGGCCAGCTCGCTCTTGAGCGTGATGAGGGAGAGCGAGTGCCCCAGCAGGTCGTGCAGGTCGCGGGCGAGGCGCAACCGCTCCTCGTTCGCGGCGAGATGGGCGACCGTGGCCCGCGCCTCGCGCAGCTCGCGCATGGTGCGGCCCATCTGGACGACGGCCGCCATCGCCGCGCCGCCGAGCAGGATGGCGGTGACGACCAGGAGCAGCCCGGAGTCGGCGGCCCCCTTGAGCGCCCCCAGGCCGAGGGCGGTGACGGCGACCGCGGGGATCGCCCGGGCCGCCCACTTGACCGGCAGCAGCACGGCGCTGGAGATGGAGACGTACACCAGCAGCGTCAGCCAGGGCCCGCCCAGCGTCGCCACCATCAGCACGGCCAGGACGTACAGTCCGGCCAGCAGGCCGAGCTGACGGCCCGCCACCCGGTGGCGCGGGCGCGGGCCGAAGAGCAGGAACAGGTACACCACCACGAAGGCGACGAGCCCGCCCCAGCCGAGGGCCGTCGCGGCCGCCGAGTGCCGGCCGCTCACCAGGTCGACCACCGCGTAGAACATGTAGGTGAGCCAGAGGACCGTCCAGGACGCCTTGGCCACGAGCTGCCGGCGGTTCTCCGGCTGCCTGCCGATCATGACGTAGCCGTTGTCGGCCGCGTCGTCCGTGCCGCCGCCGCCTGTGCCGGTGCTGCCCGTGCCCGTGCGCCCGCCGGTCCCCATGGCTCTCCGTCCTCAGTTCTTGTGGGTGTCCCGGCGGTACAGCCAGGCCGCGGCGCCCGCGAAGAGCACCAGGTAGAGGACGAGGATGGCCGCGTCCTTGGCACCGGGCGCGTCACCGCGCTCGATGGCCTGGCCCAGACCCGCGTAGGCGTGCGTGGGCACATACTCCGCGATCTTCTGGAGCCACTGGGGGAAGGTCGCGGTCGGCATCCACAGACCGCCGAGCATCGACAGGCCGAAGTAGACGACCATCACGATGGGCCGGACCGCGTCGCCCGTGGCGAGGTAGCCGATGGCCACGCCCAGCGCCGCGAAGACGCAGCTGCCGGCCCAGATCACGGCGACCAGGGAGCCCCACTGCCAGGCGTCGAGCCGGACGCCCTTGGCGACCGCGGCGACGAGGAAGACGACCAGGATGGACGGCAGCGACACCACGGCGGCCGAGGCGACCTTCGCCGTCACATAGCCGCGGCCCGGCAGCGCGGTCAGCCGCAGCTGGCGCACCCAGCCCTTCTCGCGCTCCTTGGCTATCCGCTCGGCGTTGCCGATGAGGACGGAGGTGATCGCGCCGAAGGTGGCCATGGAGACCATGTAGATGACCGGGAAGGTCAGCCCGGTGTCACCGATCTTGTCGGTGTCCTTGGCGCCGGCCGCGATCAGCAGGTAGAGCGCGGCCGGGTAGAGCACCGAGAAGAACATGAACTTCTTGTTGCGCAGGGTGCGGGCGATTTCGAGCTGGATCAGGGTCTTCATCGGGAGGCCGACTCCTCGGCGGCCGCGGCGTCGGTGATGGCGATGAACGCCTGCTCCAGGCCCAGCCCCGCGACCTCCAGGTTGCGGGGGTAGAGGCCGAGGCCGTAGAGCGCGTGGACGGTGGCGTCGGCGTCGCGCGACTGGATGCGCACGGTGCGGCCGGAGACCTCGACGGAGGTCAGGTGCGGCAGACCGCGCACCGCCTCCGCCGGGATCTCGCCGTCCAGGTCGAAGACGATCCGGCGGGCGCCGGCCCGGGCCTTGATCTCGGCGGCCGAGCCGTCGGCGAGGACCCGGCCGCGGTGCAGCACGACCACACGGTCGGCTATCGCGTCGGCCTCCTCCAGATAGTGGGTGGCGAAGAGGACCGCGCGGCCCGCGTCCGCCTGCCGGCGCATCGCGCTCCAGAACGCCTGACGCGCCGTCACATCCATGCCGGTGGTGGGCTCGTCGAGCACGATGAGCTCGTTCTCCCCGGCCGTCGCGAGGGCGAAGCGCACCCGCTGCTCCTGGCCCCCGGAGAGCTTGTTGACCAGACGATCGGCGATCTCGGTGATGCCGGCCTGCTCCATGACCTGCTCCACGGAGTACGCCCGGGGGTGCAAGTCACAGGCCAGGCGGACCAGTTCGCGGACCTTCACCTCCTCCATCAGGCCGCCGCTCTGCAGCATGGCGCCCACCTTGCCCTCCTGCACGGCCTGTTGCGGCGCCATGCCGAAGAGCTCGACGAGGCCAGCGTCCGGGCGGCTCAGCCCGAGCAGCAGGTCGAGGGTGGAGGACTTGCCCGCGCCGTTGGGGCCGAGCAGGGCGACGGTCTCGCCCGGGTAGAGGTGCAGGTCGAGATCGGCCACGGCCCGTACCGTGCCGAAGGTCTTGCTGACGTTCGCGAAGCTGACGACGGGAGCGACTCCCGTGCGCCGGCCGTCCCCCGTGAACGTCGTCGTGGTGATGGTCATGGATCCATGGTCGCCGACCGGGCCGCGGCCGGGCAGTGTCGGCCGTCGTCGGAAGACCATGACAGATGTCATGCCCGGCATGACACCCGGCATGACAGAGGAGGTCCCGTGCCGGGCAGCGGCACGGGACCCCCTCACGCTCCGGGCGGATCAGCCCTTCGTCTTGATGACGCCCACGCGCTCCGCCGGCGTCTTGCCGCGCAGCGCCTTGCCGAGGGCACCCGCGACGTCCTGCGGGGTGACCGGCGTCTTCGTACCGTTCCCGCGCTCGATGAGCACCCCGTTGAACTTGCTGCCGTAGAGGGACTTGAGCACGTCGAGGTTGTAGCTCTCGACGAGCTTGCCGTTGACCTCCTTGACCGAGAGGATCTTCGGCAGCGAGATGTCCGGACCGAACGGGATCGAGTGGAACGGATCCGTCTGGATCGTCACCCGCCCCGACATCGCCGGCTTGGCGAACTCCTCCATCATCCGGTCGACCTCGGCGTTGTCCACCTTCGGCTGCTGGTTCGCGCTGGGCAGCGCGACCGGCGCCGCCGTGCCGCTCTCCGCACGCGCGCGGTACGCGTCCGCGACCGCCTTGACCGCCTTGCCGGTGTCGATCCCCTGGTACGGCTTGCCGTAGACCGCCACGGCCTTGCCCGGCTTGAACAGGATCGTCCCGTCCTTGGCCCCGCCGGCCTCGCCCGACAGCGCCTTGAGCGCGGCCGCGACCTTCTCCTCGTCGACGATCACCGTCGGCTCGGCGGTGCGGCTGCTGCCGACGAGCGAGCCGACGACGGTGACGGGGTTGTAGTCCCGGCCGGACACCGAACGGACGGTCTCCTGGGTGTCGATGGACAGGCCCGCCACGGACGGCTTGAGCTCCGCCTGCTTGCCGGCGATCGTCACCTTCAGCGGCGCGTTCGCCCGGTCGCCGAGCTTGGCGTCGAGCTTCTGCACGGCCTGCTCCTTGGAGCTGCCGCCGATGTCGACGCCCAGCACGGTGGTGCCCTGCGGCACGTCCGAGTGGTTCATGACCAGGCCGGCGCCGTAGGCCACACCCGCCAGGACGATCACGCCGCCGGCGAGCAGGACGACCTTGGAGCGGCCCTTCTTCTTGGGCGCGGCCTTGGCCGCGGCCTTCGGGGCAGGCTTCGCCGCGGGCTTCGGCACACCGGACGGGGCGCCCTGCGCCACGGGCGGCTTGGGAACGGCGGAGCCGCCGCCCGACTTGGGCCTGGGCACGGCGACGCGCGGGGCGCCGGCGTCCACCGGCTTCTTCGGCCCGCCGGGGCCGGGCACCGGCGGCATGCCGCTGACCAGCGTCTCGGCCGCGGGATCGCCGGGGCGCTGGGCCTTCGGAGCGTTCGGGGCCTTCGGGCCGCCCTGGGCACCGCCCTTGGGGCCGCCCTTCTTTTTCTTCCCCTGCTGAGCGGTCTTGCCCTGCTGAACGGCCCCGCCCTGCGGCGCGCCCGGACCGGGCGGCGGCACGACCGGGGTGCCCGCGTGCGGGGTGTCCGTACGCCCGCCGGCCTGGCCGCCCACGGGGAACGGCAGCCGGGGGCCCTGCCGGCCCTGGTCCGCGCCGGGCGCGGGGAACTGCTGGGTGGTCTCGGGCGCACCCGGACCGTTCCACTGCGCGGCGCCCGGCGCCTGCGGCGCGGCGCCGCCGGTCAGGGCGTCGGCGGTCCACGGCGCGCCCGCGCCGCCGCCCTGGCCCTGCGGGCCGGCGAAGGGGTCGCCGGGCAGAGGCATGGAGGCGGTGGTGGAGGGGTCGCCGGGGACGGGAGTGCTGCCGGTGGTCGACATGGAGCCGCCCGGCAGGGGCGTGGTGCCCGTCGTCGACATCGCACCGCCGGGGACGGGCCCCTGGCCCGTCGCCCCCGGGCCGCCCGGCCACGGCGCGGCGGCCCCCGCCGCAGGGCCCTGCGGTCCGGCGAACGGGTCGTTCGGGACGGGCATCGCGCCGGTGGTGGACGAATCGTTCGGCAGGTACGGGGCACCACCCTGCATCGGGCCGCCCTGCAGAGGACCGCCCTGCATCGGGCCGCCCTGTACGGGACCGCCCTGTATCGGGCCGCCGGGCAGGGGTGTCGTACCGGTCGTCGACGGGGACGGAGAAAGACCGCCGGGGCCCTGCCCCGGGGCGGCGGCCGCGTCGCCCGGCCAGGGCTCGGCCCGCCGGGCGGCCCGCCGGGCCCTCGCACTGCCGGGACCACCGGACACACCAGGCGCACCGGGACCACCGGCGACGGGACCGCCGGAGAAGGGCGCACCGCCCTGCCCGCCCGGCCGCGGGGCGTTCGCACCGGCCATCGGGTTCGCGCCGGCGGCCGGGTTCGGGCCCTGGGCCGTCATCGGGTCGCCCGGCAGGGGCGGGTGCGGAGCGGCTCCGCCACCCGCGAGGTCGCGCGGGCCGTGCCCGGCGCCGGGCGCGCCCGGCCCCTGCTGCGGCGTACGGCGCGGCAGGCCCCCGGACGGATTGCCACCGGGCGGATTGCCACCGGGCACCGCGCCACCGGCCATGGCACCACCGGGCGCACCGCCACCGGTCGGTGTACCGCCGGGCGGCGTCGCCGAGGCGCCCGCCGACTTGCGGGGTGCGAACCAGTCGCTGGTCTTCTCGGCCGGGCGCTCGGCCTCCGGCGCGGGTGCGGGCGCGGCGGCCGCGGGCCGCTCGCGCTCCGCGCGCGGCGCGCCGTCGGCGTCGGACGCCTCGTCACCGACGGGCGTCCGCATGACGACCGGCGGGATGGGACGCGAGCCCGGGATGTTGATGCGGATCCGGGTCGTCAGCGTGGTCTCGGTCTTCGGCGCGTCCGGTGTGCCGTCGCCCGTGGGCCCGTACGGCGGGGTGCCCGAGGGGTACGCGGCGCCTCCGCGCCCCTGGGGCCCGGAGGACGGACTGTCAGATTCACGGCTCAAAGCAGATTCTCCCGGTTACTCTCCGCCGCCCTCTGACCTCACTGGGGTCGCCCATGCCCACGGTCAGGGGGGCTCGGCGGCGGCACCACCATACTGGGCACCGCGGATACGCACTTGACGACCGCCGCATACCCCCGGGGACGGGGAGCGCGACGTACGTCCGCGCGTCATTCACGGGCCGAGCGACATCAGGGAAATGTCCGGCGAATCACCGGACAAAACAGTCGTCTCACCCGTCAAGTCGGTCGACGGGACGCCCCGGTTGCGGCTTTTTCGCGAGGGTGGCGCAGATCACAGCGACGGTCATCCCGCCCAGCATGAAGACATAGGAGCCGATGCCGGCCTCGAAAAGGAAGTCGCCCTCGGGGCGGTTGAGCGAGAGCATCAGCACGGCGAGCAGCCAGCCGACGCCGCCCGCGGCACCCCCGGACCGGCCCGCCAGCACCGCACCGCCGTAGCACAGACCGGCGACGCCCAGCAGGGCGAGCAGCAACCCGCCCGGGGACCAGCCCGCTTGCACCAGCGAACCCGCGACGCCGACCAGGAACCCCAGGACGACGAGGCCCAGATGGGCGGCGAGCTTCCCCGCGGTGAGCGTCCCCGTCAGCATGCGCCCTCCTCGGCTCCCGTACCGGCGGTCCCGGTCCCGCCGTTGCCGACGGATCCGTCGCCGACGGCTCCGGTGCCGACGCCCGCGAAGAGGTCGTCCTCGCGCCCCGGCCCGCCCGCCCGGCCGCGGACGAGCTTGTAGAACTCCTCCGCGAACAGCGGCTGGCCCAGCGCGTTGGAGAGCGCGAAGAAGTGGCCGTCCACCACCACCTGGGTGGCATGCGCCCGCATCGCCGCCGCCTTCGCGGCCACGTAGGGAGCGGTGCGCGGAGCGGCCGTCACTTCCTCGTCGGGCACGACGCCCGGGACGTCGTCGAGGGCGGCGACGCCGGGGAACGGTACGGCGGCACCCGTCGCGGCCGCCTCCTCCAGCCGGGCGAAGCCGTGCTCCACGACCGAGCGCGGCACGCAGTTCCAGTAGACCTTGGCGACTTCGTACGGGTCCCCGAGGTCCCGGCGGAAGGCCGTCTCCGCGGCCAGCTCCACCGCGCGCATCGCGACGCGGTGCGCCTGGATGTGGTCGGGGTGCCCATAGCCGCCGTCCGGGTCGTAGGTGACCAGGACCTGCGGGCGCACCTCGCGGATCACCTCGACGAGGTACGTGGCGGCCTCGTCGACGTCGGCCCGCCAGAAGCACTCCGGCCGTTCGTTCTGCGGGGCGCCCATCATCCCGGAGTCGCGGTAGCGCCCGGCGCCGCCGAGGAACCGGTGGTCGGTGACGCCCAGCTCCTTCATCGCGGCGGCCAGTTCGCCCGTGCGGTGGCCGCCCAGGGCGTCGTCCCGGTCCGCGGCCAGATGGGCCAGGCCGGGCGGGATCACCTCGCCCTCCTCGCCGAGGGTGCAGGTCACCAGCGTGACGAGGGCGCCCTCGGCGGCGTACTTGGCCATGGTCGCGCCGTTGTTGATCGATTCGTCGTCCGGGTGCGCGTGCACCAGGAGCAGCCGGCGGCCTGGAAGGTCGGTCATGAAGGACAGCCTACGAGCCGGGCGGCCCGCCCGGGGAGCCGCCCGCGACGCGCCCCCGCACCAGGGGCACCCGTCAGAACCCGGAAGGCCCCCCGCCAAAACGCGGGGGCCCCCGTCAGAACCGGATGCCGCCGATCATCGCCGTGATGCTCTTGGTGAACTGGTTGAGCGTGGGAGCCACGGTCGAGCTGGCGAGGTAGAACCCCAGCAGGATGCAGATGGCGGCGTGGCCCGCTTTCAGTCCCGACTTCCGGCACAGCAGGATGACGATGATCGCCAGCAGCACCACCGCCGAAATCGAGAGTGCCACAGCGGTTCACCTCCAGGGACGCGGTCGAACGGACGGCAGGACGGACGACGCGCGCATGCCCGGAGGCACACGGGCGAGTCACGGAAGACTTACCCACTATGCGTGAGCGATCATAACTTTCCGCGCGCGCCCATGACTCGGTGCACGGGAGCAAACCCGGGGCGCACGGCGACTTCTCGCCGACCCCCGCACCGGCCCATGGGACACGCCCTAGGCTCGCCCGTATGACCGGTCAGCTCTCCTTCCCCCGCCAGTACGCCCGGACGCAGCGCTACTCCCTCGGCGCACCACGGTCGTTCACCGTGGCACCGGACGGCTCGCGCGTCGTCTTCCTGCGCTCCCGTTCCGGCACCGACCGCTCCCACGCGCTGTGGGTGCTCGACCTCGACGACGGCCGCACCCGCCCGGCGGCCGACCCGGACGCCCTGTTGGGCGGCGCGCAGGAGGAGTTGTCCGCCGAGGAGCGCGCGCGGCGCGAACGCACCCGGGAGGGTTCGGCGGGCGTGGTGGGCTATGCGGTCGACGCGGCCTGCGAGTTGGCGGCGTTCACCCTCTCGGGACGGCTGTTCGTGGCGGAGCTGCGCGGCGGCACCACCGCCGAACTCCCCGTCCCCGGGCCGGTGGCGGACCCCCGACCGGCACCCGACGGGCGGCACGTCGCCTACGTGGCGGACGGCGCGCTGCGCGTGGTGGCGGCCGACGGCACCGGCGACCGGGTGCTGGCCCGGCCCGAGGCCCCCGAGGTGACCTGGGGGCTGGCCGAGTTCGCCGCCGCGGAGGAGATGGACCGGCACCGCGGCTTCTGGTGGTCCCCCGCGGGCGATGCCCTGCTCGCCGCCCGGGTGGACGACCGGCCCGTGCGGCGCTGGTGGATCGCCGACCCCGCCAACCCCGCGAGCGCCCCGGCCGAGGTCGCCTACCCGGCCGCCGGGACGCCGAACGCCGAGGTGACACTGGCCCTGCTGGGCCTGGACGGCTCGCGCACCGACATCGACTGGGACCGCGCCCGCTTCCCCTACCTGGCCCGCGTCCACTGGTCGGCCGGCGGCCCGCCGCTGCTGCTGGTGCAGGCGCGCGACCAGCGCACCCAGGTCTGTCTGGAGGTGAACACCGCCACCGGCGCCACCCGTGCGCTCCACACGGAGGAGGACCCGGCGAATTGGCTTGAACTGTTCCCCGGTGTGCCCGCGTGGACGCCGGACGGCCGACTGGTGCGGGTGGCGGACGAGGGCGGTGCCCGGGTGCTCGTGGTGGGCGACCGGGCCCTGACGGGACCGGAGTTGTTCGTCCACGCCGTCCTGGACGTCGCCGACGACGACGTCCTCGTCTCCGCCTCCGCCGGACCCGCGGCGGCCGATCCGGAGACCGGCGAGTCCCATGTCTACCGCGTCAACGAGCGTGGCGTCGAACGGATTTCGCACCGCCCGGGGCGGCACTCCGCGGTGCGCGGCGGCACCGTGACCGTCCTCGTGTCGGCCGCGGCGGAGCGGCCCGGCACGGAGACGGTGGTGCTCCGCGACGGCGACGGCAAGGGTGACGAGAAGCCCGTCGCCACCGTGGCCTCGCTCGCCGAGCAGCCGGTACTGACGGCCCGTCCGCGGTTCGTCCGGGCGGGCGCGCGCCGCATCCCCGGCGCCGTACTGCTGCCCTCCGGATACCGGGACGGCGACGGCCCGTTGCCCGTCCTCATGGACCCCTACGGCGGTCCGCACGGCGCCCGCGTGGTGGCCGCGCAGCAGGCCCATCTGACCTCGCAGTGGTTCGCCGACCAGGGCTTCGCCGTGATCGTCGCCGACGGGCGCGGGACCCCGCACACCTCCCCGGAATGGGTGAAGGCGGTCCGCGACGACTTCGCCGGCGCCACCCTCGACGACCAGGTCGAGGCGCTGCGGGCGCTGGCGGACGACTATCCGCTGGACCTGGACCGGGTCGCCATCCGCGGCTGGTCGTACGGCGGTTACCTCGCGGCGCTCGCCGTGCTGCGCCGCCCCGACGTCTTCCACGCGGGCATCGCGGGCGCCCCGGTGACCGACTGGCGGCTGTACGACACCCACTACACCGAGCGCTATCTGGGCCTGCCGGACGAGCAGCCGGACGTTTACGAGCGCAACTCCCTTGTCGGCGAACGGGGCTTGACGGACGCCGCCGCGCAGCACCGGCCCCTGATGGTCATCCACGGCCTGGCCGACGACAACGTGGTCGCCGCGCACACCCTGCGGCTCTCCTCCGCGCTGCTGGCCGCCGGCCGCCCGCACGAGGTGCTGCCGCTGTCGGGGGTGACGCATATGACCCCGCAGGAACAGGTGGCCGAGAACCTGCTCCTGCTCCAGGTGGACTTCCTCCGGCGGTCCCTGGCCAAGGATCCGGCCGAGTGACGACCGGGGCTCCCACCGGGTGACGGTCAAGGCTCCCACCGGGTGACGAAGGGTCGCGGCGTGCACGACCGGCTGTCAAGCACGCCGCCACCTCGATCCGCACAACCTTCGCTCAAGATGCGTCAATCCGTGGCATCGTCCACGGCAGCCCCCTTGACTGCACGGTAACGCCATTGCGACAGTCCCGTGCAACCCGGTGTGTTCGACGGATCACTCCCGGGCGCACCGGAAGGTCCACCGGAGACATGGCGGGGGCTGTACGCGATGACGAGTCCTTCCCTGACCGCCGAGAACGCGGTCGCCGCGCGCCCCGGGCCCCCCGCGGGCCGCTCGCCCGGCCAGTTGATGTGGCGGCGCTTCAGACGCGACCGCGCGGGGGTCGTCTCCGCCTGTGTGGTCGTCGTCTTCTTTCTCGTCGCCCTCGCGGCGCCACTGATCTCGGCGGTGTACGGGAAGGATCCGTACACCACCTACGGTCTCGACGAGGGCGGTCTGCTCAACGAGTTCGGCTATCCGGTCGCCCCCAACGGGGGGATGTCCGGGCGCTTCTGGTTCGGCGTCGAGCCGACCCTGGGCCGGGACGTGCTGACCCAGCTCGTCTACGGCATCCGCACCTCGCTCCTGATCGCCGCCGCGGCCACCGTGCTGTGCGTGCTGACCGGGATCCTCGTCGGGGTGACGGCCGGCTACGCGGGCGGACGGACCGACTACTTCCTGGGCCGGTTCATCGATCTCCTGCTCGCCTTTCCCCAGCAGTTGTCGTTCGTCGCGTTCACCCCGGTGGTCTACTCGCTGTTCGTCAGCCCGGGGAAGGAGACGCCCACCTATCTGAGGGTGATCACGCTCATCATCGTGCTGTGGCTGCTGGGCTGGATGGGCCTGGCGCGACTGCTGCGCGGGCAGGTACTGAGCCTGCGGGAGCGGGAGTTCGTGGAGGCGGCCAAGGTGACCGGGGCCTCGACGTGGCGCATCATCACCCGGGAGCTGCTGCCCAACCTGTGGACGCCGATCCTGGTCCAGGCCACCCTGATGCTGCCCGCGCTGGTGACCGCCGAGGCCGGGCTGTCCTTCATCGGGGTCGGCATCGTCGAGCCCACTCCCGACTGGGGGCGGATGTTCGCCAACGGGGCCAAGTACTACGAGAGCGACATCACGTACATCTTCTTCCCCGGGATCGCCATGATCCTCTTCGTGGTGGCCTTCAACCTCCTCGGGGACTCCGTCCGGGACGCCTTCGACCCCCGGACCAAGCGCTGAGCACGCCCGGTTGAGCACGCCCGGCCGAGCACGGCCGGCCGAGCACGGCCGGCCGAGCACGACCCGCCCCGTACGTCCCCCTCCTCGGACAGGCAGGTGCCTCCCATGCTTCCGACGCATCCGACGCTTCCCACGACACCGTTCCGGCGGAGAGGCCACTGCGCCGCGGTCGCGCTGGCCGCCGGCGCCCTGGTCCTCACCGCGTGCAGCAGCGGCGGCGGGGGCGGGGGCGGCGGTACGAAGAGCGAGGGGCCCGCCTCCGACAAGAACGTGTCCTCCAACTACACGCTGGGCACGGCCGCCGACTCCAAGGGCCCCGCGCCCGATTCCCCCGGCGCCAAGAAGGGCGGCACGGTCACCGTCCTCCAGCGGGACGCCTTCCACCACCTGGACCCCGGGCAGATCTACTACGCCGACATGCTCGCCAATCAGATGCTCTACAACCGCACCCTCACCTCGTACAAGATCGACGAGAAGGGCCGGGTCAAGCTGGTCGGCGACCTCGCCACGGACATCGGGACCCCGTCCGACGGCGGGCGGACCTGGAAGTTCACGCTCAAGGACGGGATCAAGTTCGAGGACGGCTCCCCGATCACGTCCAAGGACATCCGCTGGGGCATCGAGCGGCTCTACGCCTCCTTCGAGACCGACGGCCCGCAGTACATCCAGCAGTGGCTCTCCGGCGAGGGCACCACCTACCGCAAGGCGCTGCCCGACGGGCCGTACGACGGGAAGCATCTGCCGTCCTCGGTGCTGGACACCCCGGACGACAAGACCGTCGTCTTCCACTTCCGGCAGCCGCACGCGGACGCCCCGTTCGCCACCGCGATGCCCAGCATCGGTCCGGTCAAGGCCGAGAAGGACGGCAGGCAGAAGTACGACAACGCCCCCTTCTCCAGCGGCCCTTACAAGGTCGGCGACTACAAGGTCGGCAAGTCCCTCACCCTCGTCCGCAACGAGCACTGGGACCCCGCGACCGACCCCGTCCGCCACCAGTACGCCGACCGCTTCGAGATCAGCTTCGGGCACCAGCTCGGCGACTCCACCCGCCGCCTCCTGGCCGGCCAGGGCAACGACAGGAACGGCATGTCCCTCTCCAACGCCGTCGCCCCGGAGATGACCGAGAAGGTGCTGAGCGATCCGGGCACCAAGGCCCGGCGCTTCGACGAGATCCAGCCCTATCTGGACGTCATGACGATCAACAACGACCGGATCAAGGACGTCAGGGTGCGCAAGGCCCTCGCCTACGCCATGCCCAACGCGCAGATCGTCCAGCAGATGGGCGGCGCCACGGCGGCCCAGCTGGCCACCAACCTCGTTCCCCCCTCCATCGACGGGTACCGGCCGACCGACCCGTTCGGCAAGAAGGCCAAGCCCAACGGCGATCCGGAGAAGGCGAGGGCGCTGCTCAAGGAGGCCGGCAAGGAGGGCCAGGAGATCGTCTACGCCTACGCCAACACCGACGTCCAGCAGAAGGTCTCGGTCGTCGTCGCCCAGGCGCTGGAGCGGGCGGGCTTCAAGGTGCAGAAGAAGGAGGTCGACTCCAACAACTGGGCCAGCGCGATCGGCGAGGTGAAGAACGGGTTCGACATCTACCGCACCAGCTGGGGCGCGGACTGGCCGGTCGCCTCGACCGTCGTCCCGCCGCTCTACGACGGCCGGGTGATCTCCGACGGCTCCCAGAACTACTCCCACCACAACAACCCCGCCGTCAATACCGAGATCGACCGCATCAACGCGATCCCCGATGTGAAGAAGGCGGCGCCCGAGTGGCAGAAGCTGGCCGACCGGATCCTCACGGAGGACGTCCCGGTCGTGCCCACCTTCGCCAACCTCCAGTTCTCGCTGTGGGGTCCGAACCTCGGCGGGGTCAAGTACATGCCGGTCTACGGCACTCCCGACCCGACCGGCGTCTTCGTGAAGTGACCTGCCGCCCATGCTGAGATTCCTGGCCCGCCGCTCCGCCGGCGCCCTCGTCATCATCCTGCTGATCAGCGCGATCACATTCTTCCTCTTCTTCGCGCTGCCGTCCCAGCCGGCCCTGATGTCCTGCGGCAAGAACTGCACACCGGACTCCCTGGCCGTCATCAACAAGAACCTGGGCCTCGACGACCCCGTACCCGTCCAGTACTGGCACTACATCGTCGGCATCTTCGCCGGCCGGGACCTCACCGTCGGGCACTGCCCCGCACCCTGCCTCGGCTACTCCTTCTCCAACCAGCAGCCGGTCTGGGACACGATCGTGGACCGCTTCCCGACCACTCTGTCGATCACGCTGGGCGCGGCCGTGGTCTTCCTCGTCGTCGGCGTCGGCCTCGGGATGATCGCCGCCGCGTTCCGGGGCACCTGGATCGACAAGCTCTTCAGCTCGCTGTCCCTGCTGGGGAATTCGCTCCAGGTGTACTTCGTCGGCGTCGTCGCCCTGGCCGTCCTCGTCAGCGGGCTGCACTGGCTCGACAACCCGGAGTACCACCCGATCACCGACGACCCGGTGAAGTGGTTCACCGGAATGATCATCCCCTGGCTGGTCCTCTCCATCATCTTCATCGCCAACTACACCAGGATGACGCGCTCCCAGATGATCGAGCAGCTGACGGAGGACCATGTGCGGACGGCCCGCGCCAAGGGCCTGTCCCGTCGGACGGTCTTCTTCCGCTACGCCTGGCGCGGAGCACTGACGCCGATCGTCACCCTCTTCGGCATCGACCTCGGCTCGCTCTTCGGCGGCGCGATCATCACGGAGTTCACGTTTAGCCTGCATGGGCTGGGGAGGCTGGCGGTGACGTCGGTGAGCGAGACGGATCTGCCGACGTTGATGGCGGTGATGTTGGTGGGGTGTACGGGGATTGTGGTGGCGAACATTGTGGTCGATGCGGCGTATGCGCTGATCGATCCGCGGGTGCGGTTGGGGTAGGGGTGGGGAGGTTGCCCCTGGCCCGCCCTTTCACCGTTTCTTCCGGGCTCCGCCCGGGGCCCGTTGCGGGGCTCCGCCCCTGCGCCCCACCGGGGGCTCCGCCCCCTGGTCCCCCGCTTCGGGGCTGTGCCTCCTGGCCCCGCGCCGCGCTGCGCGCGGGCCCCGTTGCGGGGCTCCGCCCCGGACCCCGCAACCGCGCTTCGCGCGGTTGTCCTCAAACGCCGGACGGGCTGAAGTGCCTGGTCGGCGCTGGGGACTTCGGCCGAAGGGCTATGCGGGGCGCCGGGAGCGCAGCCCCGCCGGGAGCAGCGGAGTGCGGTTACCGCTCCCGGATGCGGCCCCGGAAGGGGACAGGGGCACAGCCCCGGTCAACGCGGCGCAGCCGCGTTACGGGCCCGGGCCACAGCCCCCTTACGGGTCCCGTTACGGGTCCGGGGCGCAGCCCCGAAGCGGGGACCGGGACGCGCGCCCCCGAAGCAGAGGCCAGGAGGCGCGGCACCAAAGCGGGGGACCAGGACGCGCAGCCCCAAAGCGGGGGGCCAGGGGGCGGAGCCCCCGGTGGGGTGCAGGGGCGAAGCCCCGCCCACCGCGGCGGAGCCGCGGTGTCGGGCCCGGGGCGCAGCCCCGGAAGAAACGGTGAAAGGGCGGGACCGGGGCACCCCACACCCCCACCGCAACCACCCACCCACCCACGGAGGCCAACATGACCACAACAACACCCCCCTTCCTCTCCCTCCACGACCTCCACGTCCACTTCCCCACCGACGACGGCGTCGTCAAGGCCGTCGACGGCCTCACCCTCGAACTCCCCCGCCGCAGAACCCTCGGCATCGTCGGCGAGTCCGGCTCCGGCAAGTCCGTCACCTCCCTCGCCGTCCTCGGCCTCCACGACCCCCGGTCCACCCGCATCACCGGCGAAATCCGCCTCGACGACCAGGAGTTGACGAAGGCCCCCGAGTCGACCCTCGAAAAACTCCGGGGCGCCAAGATGGCCATGGTCTTCCAGGACTCGCTCACCGCCCTCTCCCCCTACTACACCGTCGGCCGCCAGATCGCGGAGCCGTTCCGCAAGCACACCGGCGCCTCCCGCCACGACGCCCGCCTGAGGGCGATCGAGATGCTGGAGAAGGTCGGCATCCCCCACCCCGCCCGCCGCGTGGACGACTACCCGCACCAGTTCTCCGGCGGCATGCGCCAGCGCGCCATGATCGCCATGGCCCTGGTCTGCGACCCCGAACTCCTCATCGCCGACGAACCGACCACCGCCCTCGACGTCACCGTCCAGGCCCAGATCCTCGACCTCCTCAAGGACCTCCAGCAGCAGACGGGTTCGGCGATCGTCCTCATCACCCACGACCTCGGCGTCGTCGCGAACACCGTGGACGACCTCCTGGTGATGTACGCGGGCCGGGCGGTCGAGTACGGACCGGTCCGCGACGTCCTCGACTCCCCCCGCCACCCCTACACCTGGGGACTCCTCGCCTCCATGCCCCGCCTCACCTCCGACGTGACCAGACCCCTCACCCCCATCCCTGGCGCCCCACCGAGCCTGCTGTCCCCGCCCCCGGGCTGCCCGTTCCACCCACGCTGCGCGTACACCTCCCACGTCGACGGCGACCGCTGCCGCACCGAGCGCCCGGAGCTGCCGAAGGGCCGTGGTGCGGCCTGCCACCTGGGTACGGCACGCGCCCGCGCACTGTTCGCCGGAGCCAGTGCCAGCACCGGCACCGGCCAGGAGGCGGACCATGAGTGACGAACTCCTCGTGGCCGAGGGCCTGGTGAAGCACTTCCCCGTCCTCGGCGGCTTCCCGATCCGCCGCCGCGTCGGCGCGGTCCGCGCCGTGGACGGCATCGACCTGACCGTCCGCGCCGGCGAGAGCTTCGGGCTCGTCGGCGAGTCCGGCTGCGGCAAGTCCACCACGGGCCGCCTCCTGACCCGCCTCCTGGAACCCACCGCCGGCCGGATCGCCTACCGGGGCGAGGACATCACCCACGCGCACCGCAAGCAACTCGCCCCGATCCGCTCCGAGATCCAGATGATCTTCCAGGACCCATATGCGTCCCTCAACCCCCGCCAGACCGTGGGGCGGATCGTCTCCGGACCGATGGAGATCAACGGCATCCGCCCGCCCGGCGGGCGCGAGGCCCGCGTCCGGGAGCTGCTGGACACCGTCGGGCTCAGCCCGGAGCACTACAACCGCTTCCCGCACGAGTTCTCCGGCGGCCAGCGCCAGCGCATCGGCATCGCCCGCGCGCTCGCCCTCGAACCGCGGATCATCGTCGCGGACGAACCGGTCTCGGCACTGGACGTCTCGATCCAGGCCCAAGTCGTCAACCTTCTACGGGCGTTGCAGCAGGACCTCGGCATCGCCTTCCTCTTCATCGCCCACGACCTTGCCGTCGTACGGCACTTCTCGCAGCGCGTGGCCGTGATGTACCTCGGCAGGATCGTCGAGACGGGCGCCCGCGAGGACATCTACGAACGCCCCCGCCACCCGTACACCCACGCCCTGCTGTCCTCCGTCCCCGGGACGGAGGACAACCGCGACCGCATCCGCCTCACCGGCGACGTCCCCTCCCCCGTGGACCCCCCGTCCGGCTGCCGCTTCCGCACCCGCTGCTGGAAGGCCCAGGCCAAATGCGCCACCGAGGAGCCGCCCCTGACCCGCGCCGACGGCAGCCGCGAAGGCCACCTCTCCGCCTGCCACTTCCCGGAATCAGCGGACTGAGGAGCGCCCTTGCCTGCTGAGGGACCGGAGTTCACCGACGAGTGCGTGGACGTCCTCGGCCGCCCTGCCGCAGGTGTCGCGCCGGGAAGGGGCCTCGCCACGGCAGGCGGAGCAGATGCCGCCGGGGATCGATTCCGCAGTGCCGGGATCGCGGCAGACCATGCATTCGAGCAGCATGAGCGGGCGGCGGCGGGCCGGGGGCTCGACCACCTCGGGCGGCAGCTTGTCGACGAGCCGACGCCGGACGAACCCTCCCGCGTGATGCACACCGCCGGACGGCAGCCCGGAGGCCAGGATCCGCACGAACTCCGCATCGGATACGCCTCGTTCGCACCACTTCTCCACGAGCGGCGCGAGGGCCGCGCAATCGGCGGCGGACAAGGTCAGGCGGGGCTCGGTGCGCCCGAGGGAGGCAAGCAGGCGGTAGGCGTGGGAGCGACCACGGACCGGCGCCTGCACAGGAGCCGGTCCGGGCTCCCGTTCCGTCCCGCACCCACCCGAGGGGATGTCCCCCTTCCGCACCGCCTCCCACCACGCGTCGTCGCGCGGCGTCCGCGAGAAGAACGTCCGCGTCACCCAACGCATGCTTCCGTCATCACTCTTGAGGTGGACGAGGAAGCGCCGAAGATGACCGGCCTCGGTCAGGCGTCGCAAGGCCGAGAGGCAGGCGGCCTGCCCGTAACCGGCAACCTGATCGCCCAGCGACTTCCCGTCGATGGCCGCCCCCTCGGGCAGCCGGTCGACGAACCGGGCGATCTGGGCCTCCCGCTTCGGGAGGTGGGCGAAGTCGTCTCTGTGGCGCGGCCCTTGATCGGGCGCACACCGCTTGCCGTACCCGGGCCGGGCCATACGGGGGGCGTGCGCGGGAAGCGGAGCGGGACTAGGGTAGGCGTCAGCCATCGGGATCGTCTCCAATTACGCGCGATCTCGTAGGTCAGACCCCGGACCCGGTGTTCGTAGCACCGACCGGGGTCGTCTTGTTGCTGCGCACGCTAGGCCCTGGCGACGGAGCGCCGCAACCCGACTACGGAACGCGAAATCCCCGTGGTATACGCGCGACTTGGGGAGGGAGGGTGGGTCTGACGACCCACCATTCCTTTGGGAAGCGCTCGGATCCCGGCCCCCGGATCCCGGAACGCAAGCGCCGTGCATACGACTTGCGCCCGCCTCCCCCTCACCCCCTAATGGTTGTCCACCCGGCAACACCACATTCACCCGGCCCACCACAGAAGTTGGACGACGGATGACGACAACAGAGTCGAAGGGCTTCCCGGAGAACGCCCCGCCCTTACCCGACCGGCCACCACGGCTCGTCAGCAACATCGACCTGCGGGTCAGCAAAAGACTGCTGTGGGTGGGCCGGGCCGCCTACCCGCTGGAGAACATCGCGCGGGTCCACACCTTCACCCTCCACCCCAAGCGCAAGGAAGCCACCGTGCGCTTCCTGAAGAACGTCGCGATCACGCTCACGGCGGCGATCGCCCTCACGGTCATCGGCGGCGCCACGTCGCTCTCGAACGAGAGCGTGGGCGGCGGCATCATCACCTTCGTCTGGATCGGCGCCCTGGCCGCGCTGATCGCCTTCACCGTGCAGCTGCTGTCCGTCCTGACGGCCGCCTCCCACTACGTCCTGTCCATCGAGACGTCCGGCCCGTCCACCGCCGTGGTCACCAGCACGAACCCGCACCACCTGGACCAGCTCGTCGGCCGGATCTCCCACGCGATCGAGAACCCCGGCACCGAATTCCAGGTGACGGTGGAGAGCATCATGGTCAACCCGAAGAGCTACTACTTCGGGGACAACGTCAACATGTACGGCGGCACGGGCAACGTGGGGATGGCGAGCCGATGAGCGGCGACCACTACTACTTCGGCGACAACGTCACTATGCACGGCGGCACGGGCAACACCGGCATCATCAAGAACCAGCCGACAGCAACACCCCCCACCCTCCAGCCCGCCGTCGAGGAACTCCTCCGACTCGTCGAGGAACTCCGCCCCGCCCTCCCGCCCGCGAGCACCCGGACCCTCGACGACACCCTCCCGGACCTCACCGCCCAGCCCCCGGAGCGCCACCGGGCCCTGCTGGCCATCGCCGGTATCGCCGCGACGGCCGGGACGATCGGCCAGCCCGTCCTGGAGGCGGTCAACAGGATCCTGGAGCTGCTGGGCGCGGGGTAGGACAGCCGAGCAGTTTGCTGCCCCTGCCATCCGGGATGGCAGGGGCAGCAAACTGCGGCCTGTGCCAAGATTGACCGACGGAGGTACCGCCCAGCGACAAGCGAATCAGGCCGTGAGGACATCGTACAAGTGAACCGTCGCCACTTTGAATTGCTCGAAGCCGCTCGCCGCGCCCTTCCAG
Source organism: Streptomyces luteireticuli (assembly GCF_041519305.1). Classification (NCBI taxonomy): domain Bacteria; kingdom Bacillati; phylum Actinomycetota; class Actinomycetes; order Kitasatosporales; family Streptomycetaceae; genus Streptomyces; species Streptomyces luteireticuli. Next base: position 5,365,441 of record NZ_CP167927.1, on the reverse strand, counting down.
AAGGCTTCAAAACAGAACTGTCCGGCGACATCATCGTCATGCAGGCTTCGCCGTCAGCCCTTCACCAGCTCAACTTGAGCAAGATTCGAAGGCAGTTCGACGGTCACACACCGACCGGATACATCGACTCGGGAAACACAGACCTCGAATCACCGCAGACGGCCAAGGTCCGGAACCCGGACCTGACCTACCTGCCCGAAGCCGCCATGACGACCATGGAGAGCAGTGTCCCCGCCGAGCTTGCCCTGATCGCCATCGAGATCGTCTCGCCGTCGAATCCGGAGAACGACTGGGTCGGCAAGCTTCGGGACTATCCCTTGATGGGGATCCCCCTGTACCTGATCGTCGACGCGCGGCAGAAGAATGTCACGCTGTTCAGCGAGCCCGAAAACGGCCGGTACCGGTTGCGCGAAGAGGCTGCCTTCGGCGAAGCCGTCCACATTCCGGAGCCCTTCGGATTCGCCCTCGACACAAGCACGCTCCAGCCGTATTGAGCGCTGTGGCCGCTTCCGGGAAGCGGATCGCTCCCGGAAGCGGGTCCCCTCACCCGGCCGAGGGTTTCCCACCCGGCGCAGGACTCCCCGACGAGCGGCGTCCCGCCGTCGGCGACGGCTTCGGCACCTCCCAGGCGGGTGCGAGTTCGATGTAGCTGGTCTGGCTCGCGAGCTCCCCCTTCCGGAGCTTCACCGTCCCCCAGGGCTGGGAGTCGCGCCCCGCCGTGTCCCGGGACTCCACCGCGCGGAACGTATCGGTTTCGACGATCAGCCTTCTGCGCCAGCCGTCCCATTCGATCTCGACGGCGGTCCCGACACGCGAGGTCATCTCGGACTTGCCCCCTGTCGTCACCCGCACCCCAGGGATGTCGGTGAGAACCTTGAACAGCGCCTTCCGGAGCGGGAGTCCGGCGGGCGACCGGGAGAGCAGATCCTCGATGCCGTTGAAGAGGCCCTGCCTGGCGTCCGCGCCGGTGGCCTTCCCCACGAGCCGGTTCCGCAGCGCCGCCGGATCGGTGGGCAGCTTCTCAAGGTCATCCCATGAGACGGGCTGGTCGCAGACCTTGAAGGTCATCGGTTCGCTCATCGGCAAATCCTTGATGGGGCCGTCGGGGGTGGTCCGGGACCTCACGGTCATTCGGCCCAGCCATTCGGTCTCCTCCCACGTCAGCGCGGCCCCCCCCTTGTGGTACGCCCGCTCGTAATGGAACGTCCGAACCTTCCAGTACGGCGCCGTCTCCGCCCGCTCCCGCACCGCCGTCCGCTGCGTCGCCGGGGAGCCCTGCACGCCCCCGGAGTCCGACCACGGCTGGAACGCGGCGCCCAGCGCGACCGCCACGACCGCCGCCGCCGAGACGAGCACCGGCATCCGCCGCCGCCACTTCCGCACCGGGACCACCGCGGCCACCGGCTCCCGTTCGAGCTCGACGCTCTCCACCGGGGCCTCCGTCGGCCCGGCCGCGGCCTGCCGCACTGCAGCCAGCGCCGCGGCGATCACGTCCGGCGAGGGAGGCGCGACCCGGCCCGCGGACCGCAACCGGTCCGCGCCGGGGAAGTCGAGGATGTCCTTCTCATTCCCGGTCATGCGGGTTCTCCTGTCAGGGAAAGCGAAACGGACGGGCCGAGCGCCGTGCGCAGGCGCGTACGCGCCCGGTGCAGCCGGGAGCGGGCCGTGCCCGCGGGGACGCCGACGACGGCCGCGGCCTCGGTGGGGCTGAGCTGCTCCCACGCCACGAGGAGGAGGAGCTCCCGCTCCACGGCGGGCAGCTCGGCCAGGGTCCGGCGCATCAGCGGCGCGACCGCCGCCGCGTCCAGCCGCCGGTCGACGGCATGCCAGGGGTCGCTGCTCGTCTCCTCGGGGAGGGCGGCGGGCTGCTCCCGCCCGCGCCAGTGCGCGGCGAGCACATTGCGGGCCACACCGAAGAGCCACGCCCGGACCGGCCCCCGGTCCGCGTCGTACGTGCCGCGCCCCGCGTACGCCCGCAGCCACGCCTCGGCCAGCAGGTCGTCCGCGGCCCCGGGGGCCCGGCGCGCGAAGTAGCCGTGCAGCGCGGCCGAATGGCGCTCCACGAGCGGTTCGAAGGCCGACGCGTCCGTTCCGGAGCGCGCCAGCAGTTCCTCGTCCGTCGCCACGGACCTCCCCTTCCCCGGGCCGCGCCTTTCGCGGCCCCACTCCCTACTTGCTCGGAAGCACCGGAAGCGTTCGCCGCGGGGTCACCCGTCCTCGTGCGGCACCCGCTCCCCCGCGAAGTGGCACGCCGACACGTGCGCCACCGGCCCGCCCGCCTCCCGGAAGCGCTCCGGGACCTCCAGCGGCGGCACCACCTCCGCACACACCCGCTGCGCCTTCCAGCAGCGGGTGCGGAAGGGACAGCCCGACGGGGGGTTCGCGGGCGAGGGGACGTCGCCCATGAGCAGGATTCTCTCGCGCAGGCCCCGCGCCTCCGGATCCGGGACCGGCACGGCGGAGAGCAGCGCCTGCGTGTACGGGTGCGTCGGGTGCTCGTAGATCTGCGCGTCCGTGCCGACCTCGGCCAGCCGCCCGAGGTACATCACCGCGACCCGGTCGGAGATGTGCCGCACGACGGACAGGTCGTGGGCGATGAAGATGTACGAGAGGTCGAACTCGGCCTGGAGCCGCTCCAGCAGGTTGACGACCTGCGCCTGCACCGACACGTCCAGCGCCGAGACCGGCTCGTCGGCGACGATCACCTCGGGGCGCAGCGCCAGCCCGCGCGCGATGCCGATGCGCTGCCGCTGGCCGCCGGAGAACTGGTGCGGGTAGCGGTTGATGTGCTCGGGGTTGAGGCCGACGACGTCGAGGAGTTCGCGGACCTTCTGCCGGCGGCTGCCCTTGGGGGCGGCCTCGGGGTGGATCTCGTAGGGCTCGCCGACGATGTCGCCGACGGTCATGCGCGGGTTGAGCGAGGTGTAGGGGTCCTGGAAGACCATCTGGATGTTGCGGCGCACGGCCTTGAGGGCGCGCCGCGAGAGCCGGGTGATGTCCTCGCCCTTGTAGCGGATCTCCCCGGCGGTGGGCCGTTCCAGGTTGACGAGCAGCCGGGCGAGCGTGGACTTGCCGCAGCCGGACTCGCCGACGACGCCGAGGGTCTCGCCGCGCCGCAGGTCGAAGGAGACGCCGTCGACGGCGCGGACGGCGCCGACCTGGCGGCGGCCGAGGACGCCCTGGGTGAGCGGGTAGTGCTTGACGAGGTCGCGCACCTCCAGGACCGCCCCGCCGTCGGCCTTCATTCCGGCGCTCCTTCCGCGGGTGTCCCCTGGACCGTCTCCTGCCAGAAGTGGCAGGCGCTGGCCCGGCCCGGAGCAACGGCGAAGAGCGGCGGCCGGTCGGTGCGGCAGACGTCCCGGGCCCGGGGGCAGCGGGGGTTGAAGGGACAGCCGGGCGGGATGTCGGTGAGGCTGGGCGGCAGCCCCTTGATCGCGTGCAGTTGCTGTCCCTTGCGGTCGAGGCGGGGGACGGAGTCGAGCAGTCCGCGGGTGTACGGGTGGGCGGGGGCGGCGTACAGCTCCCGCACGGGCGCCGTCTCGACGATCCGTCCCGCGTACATCACCGCGATCCGGTCGGCGACGTCCGCCACCACGCCCAGATCATGAGTGATCAGGATCAGTCCCATATTGAACTCGCGCTGCAACTCCGCGAGCAGATCCATCACTTGGGCCTGCACGGTGACGTCCAGCGCCGTCGTCGGTTCGTCCGCGATGATCAGGTCCGGCTCCAGCGCCAGCGCCATCGCGATCATGATGCGCTGCCGCATGCCGCCCGAGAACTGGTGCGGATAGTCCCCGGCCCGGTCCTCGGCCGCCGGGATGCGCACCCGCTCCATCAGCCGGACGGCGCGGACGCGGGCGTCCCTGCGGGTCATGCCCTGGTGGACCTCGAACATCTCGGCGAGCTGGGCGCCGACGGGGAGCACCGGGTTGAGCGCGGAGAGCGCGTCCTGGAAGATCATCGCCAGCCGGTCGCCGCGCAGCCGGCGCCGGTGCTCCTCGCTCATGGTCAGCAGGTCCTGGCCGCGGAAGAGCACCTCGCCGCCGGTGACCCGGCCCGGCGGGGAGTCCAGGATGCCCATGACGGCCTGGGCGGTCACGGACTTGCCCGAGCCGGACTCGCCGAGCACGGCGAGCGTCTCGCCGGCCTCGACGGTGCAGCTGACGCCGTTGACCACCTTGGCCACGCCGTCCCGGGTGCGGAACTCGACGTGCAGGTCGCGCACGTCCAGCAGAGCCTCGCTCACGGTCGCCTCCTCAGCGCAGCTTGGGGTCGAGGGCGTCGCGCACCGCGTCGCCGAGCATGATGAACGCGAGCACGGTGACGCTCAGCGCTCCCGCGGGCCACAGCAGCATGTGGGGCGCGTTGCGGATCTGGTTCGAGGCGTTGGAGATGTCGATCCCCCAGGAGACCGTGGGCGGTTTGAGGCCGACGCCGATGAAGGAGAGCGTCGCCTCCAGGGCGATGTAGGTGCCCAGCGCGATGGTGGCGACGACGATGACGGGGGCCACCGCGTTGGGCGCGATGTGCCGCAGCAGCAGCCGGGCGTTGCCGGCCCCGAGGGCGCGGGCGGCCTGGACGTAGTCGTGCTGCTTGGCGGCAACGACGGCGCCGCGCGCGATGCGGGAGATCTGCGGCCAGCCGAGCAGGACGATGAAGCCGACGACGGGCCAGACGGAGCTTCCGGTGACGACGGAGAGGAAGACGAGGCCGCCGAGGATGATGGGGATGCCGAAGAAGACGTCGGCGAGGCGGGAGAGGAGGGCGTCCCACCAGCCGCCGTAGAACCCGGCGAGCCCGCCCAGCACGCTGCCGAGCAGGGCGGCCCCGGCGGTGGCGCAGACGCCGACGGTGATGGAGGCGCGTGCCCCGTACACGGTGCGGGTGAAGACGTCGCAGCCCTGGGCGTCGAAGCCGAACGGATGCCCGGACTGGGGCCCTTCCTGGGACTTGGCGAGGTCGCACTGGAGCGGGTTGCCGCTCGCGACCAGCCCGGGCCACACGGCGATCACCAGCAGAAACAGAATGACCAGGGCGGAGAGCACGAAGACCGGATTCCTCCGCAGGTCGTACCAGGCGTCCGTCCACAGGCTGCGGGCCTTGGCGCTGGCCGCGGTGCCGGGGACGGGCCCGCCCTCCAGGGTCTCGGCCTCGCGGGTGGCCAGGCTGGCGGCCCCGCCGTCGCCGGGGCTGACGGCGTCCCGCGGCTCCTGACGGAACGGGTCCAGGGGCTCAGACATGGCGGATCCTCGGGTCGAGCACGGCGTAGAGGAGGTCGACGACCAGGTTGGCGACGAGGAAGACCAGGACGAGAACGGTCACGAAGCCCACGACGGTGGGCGAGTTCTGCCGCAGGATCCCCTGGAAGAGCTGGTAGCCGACGCCGTGGATGTTGAAGATCCGCTCGGTGACGATGGCGCCGCCCATCAGCGCGCCGATGTCGGCGCCGATGAAGGTGACCACGGGGATCAGGGAGTTGCGCAACAGGTGCCGCACGACGATCCGGTGGCGGGGCAGCCCCTTGGCGACGGCGGTGCGGATGTAGTCGGCGCGGGCGTTCTCGGCGAGCGAGGTGCGCGTCAGCCTCGTCACGTACGCGAGCGAGACCAGCCCCAGCACCACGCCGGGCAGCAGGAGTTCGAGGAAGGTCGCCTCGGGCGAGACGGTCGGCGGGACGATTCCCCACTGCACGCCGAAGAGGTACTGGAGGACGTAGCCGCTGACGAAGGTCGGCACGGAGACCACGACGAGGGTGAGCATCAGCACGGTGGTGTCGAGCGGCCGGCCGCGCCGCAGGCCCCCGGCGACGCCGAGGGCGATGCCGACGACGACCTCGAAGAGGACGGCGACGATCGTCAGCCGGATGGTGACGGGGAAGGCGTCGGCCATCAGCTCCAGGACCGGCTGCCCGGTGAAGGCGGTGCCGAAGTCGCCCGTCAGCACCTGCCCCATGTAGTGCAGGTACTGCTTCCACAACGGCTGGTCGAGGTAGAGCTCCTGGCGGATGCGGGCGGCGACGGCGGGGTCGGGGGCCTTGTCGCCGAAGAGCGCGGCGACGGGGTCCCCGAGCGCGTAGACCATGAAGAAGATCAGGAAGGTGCTGCCGATGAACACGGGGATCATCTGGAGCAGCCGCCGGATCACATACCGCCCCATCGCCCGACCTCACTTGACCTTGATCCGCTCGTACACCGGCACGCTGAACTGGTTGAGCTGCACGTCCGACAGCTCGGCCGAGTAACCGGCGTTCCCGTTCTGGTACCAGAGCGGGATGGCCGGCATCTTCTCGGCGAGGATCCGCTCCGCGTCCTGGAACTTCGCGACGGCCTTGCCGGTGTCGGACTCCGCATTGGCCTCGTCCACGAGCCGGTCGAAGCGCGGATCGCTGAACTTCCCGTAGTTGGAGGAGGCGTTGGTGTAGTACTGCGGCTGGAGGAAGTTCTGGATGAGCGGGTAATCCATCTGCCACCCGGACCGGAACATCCCACCGAGCTGCTGCTGGGCGATCCGGCTGCGGAAGTCCGCGAAGGTACCGATGGGGTTGACGGTGCAGGCCCGGTCGTCCCCCAGCACGTTGTTGATGCTGTTGCAGACGGCGTCCATCCACACCCGGTGGGAGCCGGTATCGACGTTGGAGGTGAGGGTGACCCGCCCGCCCGGCAGCCCGCCGCCCTCCTGGATCAGCCGCTTGGCCCGCCCCGGATCGTAGGTGCACTCCGCGCCGCACAACCCGGCCTTGTAACCACCCTTCTCCCCCAGCACCGGTGAGGTCCAGTCGCTCGCCGGTGTACGGGTGTCCCGGTAGATCTGGGAGGTGATCTGCGGCCGATTGATCGCCATGGACAGCCCGCGGCGCACCTTCTCCGCCCCGGGCCCGTTCCATTTCGCGTCGTACAGCGGGAAGACGACGGTCTGGATGATGCCGGCGGGCTGGTTGATGTACCGGTCATCCAGATCCTTGCGGACGTTCCTCAGCTGAGTGCTGGGAATGTCGTCGACGAGGTCGATGTTGCCGGCCTGGAGGTCGGCGTACGCGGTGTTGTTGTCCGTGTAGACGCGCAGCTCGACCCCTTCGTTCCCGGCCTTGTCCGGCCCGGGGTAGCCGTCCCACTTGCTGAGCTTCATCGCCGAGCCGCGGGTGTAGGAGTCGATCGCGTAAGGCCCGTTGCCGACAGGCCTCTTGAGCCACCCGGCGTGGTCCTCGAAGAACGCCCGGGGCAGCGGGGCGAAGGCGGGGTACCCCAAAGTCCCCGGCCAGGTGGAGAACTTCGTACTGAGCTTGACGGTAAAAGTCCTGGCATCCTTCAGCACCAGCCCGGAAAGCGTCTTCGCGGTCGCCTCCCCCGACTCCGGATGCACTTTCCCATAACCATCGATATAGGCAAAGAAAGAAGCGTTCCGCTGCTTGTTGTCCACCAACGCCGCGTAATTCCAGGCGTCGACGAACGAACGCGCCGTGACCGGCTCCCCATTGCTGAACGTCCAGCCGTCCTTGACCTTGACGGTGAAGTTCTGCGCATCCGTCGACTCGATCCTCTCCGCCAGCATGTCGACGGCGGCGCCGGTCGTCGGGTCGTACTTCTTCAGCCCCCGGAAGATGAGGTCCAGCACCTTGCCGCCCTGGACCTCGTTGGTGTTGGCCGGCTCCAGCGGATTCTGCGGATCCCCCCACGAGGCCCGCACGACCCCGGGCACCCGCGCCCCCGTACCACCGCCACAGCCCGCCACGACGGCCGCGAGGAGCACGGCGAGCAGAGCGGCGACGCCCCGGCGGGCCCACGTCCGCACGCCTCCTCGCATGGGCCTGCCTCCTGGGTGCCGGGTACCGGGTACGGCCTGGGTGCGGGCCGGGGTACGGCCAAATATCACCGATCCGATCACCCGGTGCACTCATGCGACCGCCGAACGTGCACCTCCGGCCGGAGAATCCGCCCGTATGCGTGAGCTCGGGCTCGTTCCATCCGTGACGGTCGGCAACGGGGAGCCCTACGGCCTCTCCACCCGTTCGGACCAGTCCGCGACCGCACCGCCGTCGGGGCGCGTCCCCACGCGCGTGACCCGCCTCGCTCGCCCGACCGCCCTGTGGAGGCGCAGAGCAGCGGCGACGGTCATCGGTACCCCCAGGCCTGGGTGAGCGCGGGTGCGGCATCCCAGAAACGCGGATTACGGAGCAGGCCATAAGTCTGCTCAAGTTCTGGTTCCGTCAAATGTCCATCGCCGAGGAGCCGTTCACGGGACAAATCAATCGTCAACCGCCAGAACTCGGCGATCGGACCGCCGCCTTGAAAGTGCCGGACAACGGATTCCGCGCCCGGATGCCGCAGCCCGTACCGCACCCCGGGGAAATCTCCCGGCCGGCCGCTGCCCCTGCCCTTGTCATGCAGAACCAGATCGCTCCAACGCCGCATGACGTATTGGTAGAGCGGGTTCGGTGAACCGTGGCTCGGGATCCACGAGAACGACTCGACCAGCAGGAACCCACCGGGCCGCAGCCACTCCGTCATCCGCCGCATCACACCTTCCCGGACGGGCAATTGACCGGGTTCGAAACGGGCATGGATGACGTCGAAGGACCGGGGTTCCTCCGGAAGGGGGCCACCGAGGCCGGTGGTCACCACCTCGCCCTCCGAAGCCCGGCTGCAGAACCAGCGGGCCATCGAGCCACCGCCCGACCCTACTTCGAGGCACCGTGCCCGCCGCCCGACTCCCAACCCGGACAGAGCGGCGATCGACATCGGATCGAACACCTCGTCCATCAGGAAAAGACGCTCTTCTTCCGACCCGTTCGGAGCGAAGAGCGGCTCTCCGTACTGATCCATGCATCCTCATCACGTCGTTATGGGTCCGGGGGAACGGGAGCGTCCACTGCCATCGGGACAGTGCGGGAAGTACGCACCGGCCACCCTTCGGGGCGCACGGAGCAGCGAGGCAGCATCCGCCCCCGGACCGAATTGCCCTGTGCGCCGGGGCTCCTCGGGACACAGCGCTCCGGCTGCTCACAGCCCTGCGGATCCCGGTGTCACAGTTCAGTGCACACCGGCTGCGCGGACGAGACGTTTCCCGGTTTCCCCTCCGAAGCGGGCCGAGGGAAACACCGGTGACCTGCGAAAACTCTGAACGGAAGCCCACCCTCGCGTGAGGCCCCGGGCGGCCGCTGCGCCGTTACCCCCTTCGGTGAGGCGTTGTCCGGCCGAGACATCCCGGGCAGGAGCGCCATTGAGCCGTTGCGGCCACCGCTGAAAGGATCTCCAGGGCTGTCGACCGACACGCGTCAGGGATCCGGAGAAAGGCATCGACCAGTGGCAGGAAGCGACCAGGGCCCTGGCGGCACCGGCGTCGGGGATCCGTTCCCGGAGCGGCCTCAAGCAGGTGATCTGTTGCGCCGGCTGCGACGGGAACGAGGCATGTCGCTGACGCAACTGTCCCGCGCGGCGTTCTACAGCAAGGGCTATCTCAGCAAGGTCGAGAACGGGGAGAAGCCGCTTACCCAGGAACTCGCCCGTGCTTGTGACCAGGCTCTGCAATCCGACGGAACCCTGGAACGCCTTGTCTCGACCCCGGTCGGGAAGGGTCGGTACCCCCGGCCGCAGTATGAGGGGAAGTGCCCTTATCAAGGACTGGCCCCGTTCGGAACCAAGGATGCGCGCTGGTTCTTCGGACGTGACGATGCCATTGCGGGCATCGTCACCGAGCTGACACAACGGATCCGGACGACAGGCCCATTGCTCGTCATGGCACCATCAGGAGCGGGAAAGTCGTCCGTACTCCGAGCGGGTCTGCTGCCGGCATTGGCCCGTGGTGTGCTGCCGGTTGACGACTCGCACACCTGGCCCGTCGTACTGCTCACCCCCGGCGAACACCCCGTTGAAGAACTCCTGATCCAGATGGCAGTCGCGACCGGCGGCTCGCTGCAATTGCTCAGAAAGGCGCTCGACGAGGGTCCCGAGAGTCTTTCCGCAGCAATACGCGCAGCCACGGACAGCAAGTCCGCGGAGAGTTCCAGTGCTTCGCTGATCATTGTGGACCAGTTCGAGGAGACCTTCACCCTCTGCCGTGACGAGCGAGAGCGTACGGTCTTCGTGGAGGCCTTGCTCGCCCTGGCCTCCGGGCGCGGAGACGACGGAAGCGGCATACCGTCAGCACTTGTCGTGCTGGGGATTCGGGCGGACTTCTACGACCGCTGCCTCACGTATCCCGGGCTCGCCGCCTCGTCGCAGCGCGGACACATCGCTCTGGGTCCGATGAACGATGCCCAACTGCGCGAAGTCATCACGGCACCCGCTCGCGAATGCGGCCTCGAGGTGGAGGCAGGACTGGTGGAAGTCCTGCTGCGCGACGCGGGCCTCGGCCCGAACGGTACACCGGAGTTCGGCACGCCCTGTTCCGGTGCCCTCCCCCTGCTGTCACACGCCCTGCTCAGCACTTGGCAGCACCGTGAGAATGCCAAGTTGACGGTGGCGGGTTACGAATTGACAGGCGGGATCTCCGGAGCGGTGGCCGCCACGGCAGAAAGGGCATACACCTCACTGAGCAGGACTCAACGTGCCGTGGCCCGACGCGTTCTGCTCCAGCTTGTTCACGTAGGGACGGACAAGGTGACCGGCCATCGCATCCGTCATGCGAATCTGCTGGACAGCAGCCCGGCAGGGCCGGTCGAAACGGTTCTCGAAACATTCACCCAGGCCCGCCTGCTCACCATGGACGCCGACCATGTGGAGCTCGCCCACGAAACCCTGCTGCAGGCTTGGCCACGGCTGCGCCAATGGATAGACGACGATCGCAGCACGCTCCGGACCCGGCAGCTCCTCCTGGAGACCGCTGCGGCCTGGGAGGGCGAAGGGCGTGACAAAGGTCTGCTGTACCGAGGAGCACGCCTGGCCATGGCGCGCGAATGGGCTGCCGATCCGCACGACGGCACACCGCTCACCCCCGTGGCACGTGCGTTCCTCAAGGCGAGTGACGAAGCCGAAAGATCCGAGAAACGCATGGAGCAGCGGCGTCTGCGGCAGCTGCGTGTCCTGACCTCAAGTCTGGCGACCCTGCTGGTCCTTGCCCTGGTCGCCGGCGCGGTCGCCGTCCGCCAGAACCTCGATGCCCAGCATCAGCGCCGTCTTGCCGTATCCCGTGAACTCGCCGCCAGAGCGGACTCCTTGGTGAAGGATCGTCCGGAGGCTGCGGTCATCACTGCGCTCGCCGCCTACCGCAAGTCGCCGACCGATCAGGCCCGCAGCAGCCTTCTGAGCTCGTACGGCCGGTACCGCTCCCGTTGGCTCACCGGGCACACAAAACACGTGAACAGCGTGGCCTTCAGCCCTGACGGCCGCACCCTGGCAACCGCGAGCGCGGATCACCGCGTGAAGCTCTGGGACACGGCCACCCATGAGGTCGTCGCCACGCTGTCCGGGCACACTGATGTGGTGGAAGGTGTGGCGTTCTCCCCTGACGGCCGCACCCTGGCATCGGTGAGTGACGACCGGAGCGTAAAACTCTGGGATGTGGCCACGCACAGTCCGATCACCACGTTGACCGGACACCGCGGCCCGGTCACCACCGTGGCGTTCTCACCCGACGGGCGCACCCTGGCAACCGCCGGGTTCGACCGGACCGTGCGTCTGTGGAACATCGCAGGACACCGGCAGACCGCGTCCCTTACGGGGCACAAGGACCTCGTCCACGCGGTGGCGTTCTCACCCGACGGACGTACGCTGGCCTCGGCCGGCGCCGACCGTACGGCACTTCTCTGGGACCTGACCACGTCCAGGGCCGGAGCCACGTTGGCCGGTCATACGGACACCCTGCAGGGCGTGGCCTTCTCCCCGGACGGCCGGACGCTGGCGACGACGAGCAACGACCGTACCGTGCGCCTGTGGGACACCTCCACGCATCGGCAGACCGCCACGCTCACCGGGCATACAGGATTCGCCTCCGGAGTGGTCTTCTCCCCTGATGGACGCGCGGTGGCCACCGGCGGCTACGACCGAACGGCCCGCCTGTGGGACGTCGCCACGCATCGACAACTTTTCGCACTCGACGCCGGCGCAGGAAACGATGTCGTCACCGCCGTCGCATTCTCACCGGACGGCCGCACCCTTGCCACCGCCAATACCGGCGTCGACTTCACCGATCTGTGGGACGTGTCCACCCACCAGCGGATCGGCACGCTGTCGGGACGCTCTGCTCCCGGCACGGTGGCACGCATCAGCCCGGACGGGCAGACCCTGGCGACCGGGGACACCACCGGGACCATCAGGCTGCGGAATCTGCCCTCTCTGCGGCCGATCACCACCTTCTCCGCGAGTTCCGCGGAAATAACGGGCCTTTCCTTCACGCCTGACGGCCGCTCCTTGGCCGTCCTCGACGACGACGGCACCGTCCGCATCCGGAACACGGCTGCCCGATCGCAATCCGTCATCCCGAAGGAACTCGCCGGGCCGGTGAACGCGTTGGCCTACTCCCCTGACGGCCATACCCTCGCGACCGCGAACAAGGACGGTTCCATACGGCTGTGGGATGCCGCCACACTGCGACGGACCGCATCCTTCACCGGTCACAAGCGCCACATCATCGACATCGCGTTCAGCCCCGACAGCCGCACCCTGGCGACCGCGGGCTACGACGGACGGGCGAAACTCTGGGACACCCGGACCCACCAGGAGATCACGACGTTCAGTCACCTCTCCACGGTCAACGCAGTGGCCTTCTCGCCTGACGGACGCACACTGGCAACAACCAGCAAGGATCGGACCGTTGGCCTGTGGGAAGTGTCCACGCACAGGAAGGTCGCCACTCTGACGGGGCACACCGCCAACGTTTCCGGGGCCTCCTTCTCGCCGGACGGCCGCTCGCTGGCCACCACGAGCAGTGACGGCACGATCCGTCTCTGGGACACCGGCGAACGCCGGACAACAGCGGTCCTCTCCACGGACACACCCGACCGGTCACCGGTCTTCTCCCCCGACGACCACACCCTCGTCACCGCGAGCGGAGAGAACGTCAGCCGGCTCTGGGACACCGACCCCGCCGCAGTGGCCGATCAGGTTTGCCTGCTCGCCAAGAGACACCGCTGGGCGGAGTTCATTCCCGACTTCCCCCGCGACATGCCCTGCACATAAAGATCCGGGCAGCGCGCCCGGCCCCCGAAGGGACCGGGCACACTGCCCGGACGGGACGGTGAACGGTCGGGTCCGTGGATCCCGTACGGCTACGCCGCCCCCACCACCTGCTTCTCCTCCGCGAAGTGGCACGCCGACTCGTGCGCCGCCGGCGACTTCTTGCCCGAGAAGACCTCCGGCACCGCCAGCAGCGGCACCTCCTCCGCGCACTTGTCCTGCGCCTTCCAGCAGCGGGTGCGGAAACGGCAGCCCGACGGCGGGTTGGCGGGCGACGGGACGTCGCCGGTGAGGATGATCCGCTCGCGGCCCTCGCGGGCGTCCGGGTCCGGGACCGGGACGGCCGACAGCAGCGCCTGCGTGTACGGGTGCGTCGGGTGGTCGTAGATCTCGCTGTCCGTGCCGATCTCGGCCATCTTGCCGAGGTACATCACGCCGACCCGGTCGGAGATGTGCCGCACGATGGACAGGTCGTGCGCGATGAAGATGTAGGACAGGTTGAACTCGTCCTGGAGCTTCTCCATCAGGTTGACGACCTGGGCCTGGACGGAGACGTCCAGGGCCGACACCGGCTCGTCGCAGATGATGATCTCGGGGTTGAGCGCGAGACCGCGCGCGATGCCGATGCGCTGGCGCTGGCCGCCCGAGAACTGGTGCGGGTAGCGGTTGATGTACTCGGGGTTGAGACCGACCACGTCCAGGAGTTCCTGGACCCGCTTGCGGCGGTCGCCCTTCGGGGCCACCTCGGGGTGGATCTCGAAGGGCTCGCCGATGATGTCGCCCACCGTCATACGGGGGTTGAGCGAGGTGTACGGGTCCTGGAAGACCATCTGGATGTTGCGGCGGACGGCCTTCAGCGCGCGCCCGGACAGCTTGGTGATGTCCTGGCCCTTGTAGAAGACCTCGCCGGAGGTGGCCGTCTCCAGGGTCATCAGCAGCTTGGCGACGGTGGACTTGCCGCAGCCGGACTCGCCGACGATGCCGAGCGTCTCGCCCTGGTAGAGGTCGAAGGAGACCCCGTCCACGGCCTTGACCGCGCCGACCTGCTTCTTGAAGAGGATGCCCTGGGTCAGCGGGAAGTGCTTGACGAGGTTGCGGACCTGGAGGATCGGCTCACCGCGCTCGACGGGGGCGTCGAGGACGGCCTCGACCTCGGCGGTCGTGCTCGCGTCACTGGCCACGACGTCGGAGAGGGCCTCGTCCTGCTTGCCGGTCTCAGCCATGGATCGTCTCCTTCCAGAAGTGGCAGGCGCTCCGCCGGCCCGGCATCGCCGCGCCGTCCTGCTCGGCCACGTCGTGCAGCGCCGGGATCTCCGTACGGCAGATGTCCTGCGCCTTGGGGCAGCGGGGGCTGAAGGCGCAACCGGCCGGGATGTTCAGCAGGTTGGGCGGCAGACCCTTGATCGCGTAGAGCTCCTGGCCCTTCTGGTCCAGGCGCGGGATCGAGTCGAGCAGGCCCCGGGTGTACGGGTGGGCCGGGCGCTTGTAGAGCTCGTGCACGGGCGCGGTCTCGACGATCCGGCCCGCGTACATGACCGCGATCTTGTCGGCGACGTCCGCCACCACACCCAGGTCGTGGGTGATGAGGATGAGGCCCATGTTGAACTCCTGCTGGAGTTCGGCCAGGAGGTCCATCACCTGGGCCTGGACAGTGACGTCCAGCGCCGTCGTCGGCTCGTCCGCGATGATCAGGTCCGGCTCCAGCGCCAGCGCCATCGCGATCATGATGCGCTGGCGCATACCGCCGGAGAACTGGTGCGGGTAGTCGCCGACGCGCTCCTTCGCCGCCGGGATGCGGACGCGGTCCATCAGCTCGATGGCCTTGGCCTTGGCGTCCTTCTTCGACAGGCCCTGGTGGATCCGGAACATCTCGCCGAGCTGGTAGCCGACGGAGAGCACCGGGTTCAGGGAGGACAGCGCGTCCTGGAAGATCATGGCGATCTTGGCGCCACGGATCTTCCGGCGCTCCTCGCCGGACATCTTCAGCATGTCCTGGCCGCGGAAGAGGATCTCCCCCTTGGGGATCTTCGCCGGCGGCATGTCGAGGATGCCCATGACGGCCTGCGCCGTCACGGACTTGCCGGAGCCCGACTCGCCGAGCACGGCGAGCGTCTCGCCCGCGCTGACCGAGTAGTTGACGCCGTTGACGGCCTTGGCGACACCGTCCCGGGTGTGGAACTCGACGTGCAGGTCACGGACTTCGAGGAGCGGACCCTCGTCCGGCCCCTTCTGCTCGGGGACGTTCGCGGGCTTCGCGGTCGTGGTGGTCACGTACGCCTCCCTCAGCGCAGCTTGGGGTCGAGGGCGTCGCGCACCGCGTCGCCGAGCAGGATGAACGCGAGCACGGTGAGGCTCAGGAAGCCGGCCGGTACGAGCAGCGCGTGCGGGCCCTGGCGCAGGTTCTTCTGCGCGGCGGAGATGTCCACGCCCCAGGAGACCGTCGGGTCCTTCAGACCGATGCCCAGGTAGGACAGCGTCGCCTCGGTGGCGATATAGCCGCCGAGCGCGATGGTGGCGACGACGATCACCGGGCCGATGACGTTCGGCAGGATGTGCTTGAAGAGGATCCGGCCGGTGCCGGCGCCCAGCGCCCGGGCCGCCGTGACGAAGTCCGCGTGCTTCTGGGTGATGACGGCACCGCGCATGACACGGGCGATCTGCATCCAGCCGAAGGCGGTCAGGGCGAAGGTGACCGTCCAGATGGTGCGGTCGGTGAACGCCTGGAGCAGCACCAGACCGCCGAGGAGCAGCGGAATACCGAAGAAGATGTCCGTGATCCGGGACAGCAGCGTGTCGACCCAGCCGCCGAAGTACCCGGCGATCATGCCGACGATGCCGCCGAGGACGGTGACGGCGAGGGTCACGCAGACGCCGACGATGATCGAGGCACGGGCGCCGTGGACGGTACGCGCGTAGACGCTCTGGCCCTGGATGTTGTAGCCGAACCAGTCCTCCTGGAAGAAGTGCGACCACTGCGGGGCGCCCAGGAAGTGATTGCGCAGGTCGGCCTGGCGCGGGTCCACGTCGGTGAAGAGCGAGGGCCACACGGCCATGAGGATCAGCAGGACGAGCAGGACGCCGGAGGTCCAGAAGAGCCAGCTGCGGCGCAGCTCGCGCCAGGCGTCCTGGCCGAGGCTGCGGGCCTTTTCGGTGGATGCCTGCTTGTCGGCCTCGACGGGGAGTACGGCGGCGGCCGCCACCGTGGCCGCGGCGCCGTCGGCGTTCGGACCGGCACCCACGACGCTGCTCGGGGTCACCTGGGGGGGCTTGTTGTCAGGCATAGCGGATCCTCGGGTCCAGGACTGCGTAGAGCAGGTCGACGACCAGGCTGCTCACGAGGTAGACGAGCACCAGCACGGTCACGACGCCGACGACGGTGGGGCCTTCGCTCGTGATGACGGCCTGGTAGAGGGTGTTGCCCACGCCGGGGACGTTGAAGATGCCCTCGGTGACGATGGCGCCGCCCATGAGCACGCCGAGATCGGTGCCGAGGAAGGTGACGACGGGGATGAGCGAGTTGCGCATCAGGTGCACCCCGACCACCCGGCGCCGGGGCAGGCCCTTGGCCACCGCGGTGCGGACGTAGTCGGCGCGGAGGTTCTCCGCCACGGTCGTCCGCGTCAGGCGGGTGACATACGCCAGCGAGAGCAGGGCGAGCACGATCGCCGGGAGGGTCAGCTGGGTGAGGTCCTGCGGGTCCTGGACGGTCGGTGTCACCAGCTTCCACTTCACACCGACGACGAACTGGGCCATGTTGCCGAGCACGAAGACCGGGATGGAGACCACGATCAGCGTGAAGATCAGCACGGCCTGGTCCAGGAACTTGCCGCGTCGCAGACCGGTGAGCACGCCGAGCCCGATGCCGAAGACCAGCTCGATGGCGAACGCGAAGAGCGCCAGCCGGATGGTGACCGGGAAGGCGTCGGCCATCAGGTCGGCCACGGGCCGGCCGGTGAAGCTCTGCCCGAAGTCACCTTGGAAAAGTCCGGAGATGTAGTCCCAATACTGCTGGATCAGGGGTTTGTCCAGCCCGTACTCGTGGCGCAGTCTCACGACTGTCGCCGGGTCGGCCGCCTTTGAGCCGAACATGGCCTTGACGGGGTCGCCCGGCAGCGAATACACCATCAAGAAAATAAGCAGCGTGGTCCCGATGAACACCGGGATCATCTGGAGCAGTCGCCTCGCGACAAAGCGCCCCATCGTTCCTCCTGTCGCCGACGGGCCCAGCGGCCACCCAAGTCCTTGTGGGGGAGCGGCCGCTGGGCCTGCGTCACTGCAAGCGTCCCGGTGTTACTTCTTGACCTCGACCTCGGTCCAGACGGCCTGCCGCTGGTAGTCGATCTTCACGTTCTGCACGCGCTTGGAGTAGCCCGCGACGGTGTGGTCGGTGAAGAGCGGGATGGCCGGCATCTGGTCCTGCATGATCTTCTTCTCGGCCTCGAAGTAGCCCTTGTTGGCCGCGTCCTCGGTCTTGGCCTCGTCCGCCTTGTCCATCAGCGCGTCGACGGACTTGTCGCTGAAGCCCATGTCGTTGGCGCCGGCGCCGGTGCGGAACTGCTCGGTGACGAAGTTGGCGATGTTCGGGAAGTCCATCACCCAGGCCATACGGAACGGGTTGCTGAGCTTCTTGTCGGTGATCAGGTCGCGGGCCTCCTGGAAGGTGGACTTCGCGTCGGTCACGCACTCGACGCCGGCGTTCTGCCGGATGTCGTTGCAGACCGCGTCCACCCACTCCTTGTTGGCACCGTCGGCGTTGTAGGTGATGGTCACCTTGTTGCCCGGGACGCCGCCGCCCTGCTTGATGAGGTCCTTGGCCTTGGCCGGGTCGAACTTGCAGAACTCGCCGCAGGCGCCGTCCTGCCAGCCCGGGATGCCCTTCGGCGTGAAGCCGGTGGCCGCGTCCTTGCTGCCGCTGAGCGCGGTCTTGGCGATGGTCTCGCGGTCGATCGCCATGGACAGGCCCTGGCGGACCTTGACCTTCTCGGGCTTGCCCCACTCCTTGTCGTAGAGCGGGAAGGCGATGTTGGTGTTGCCGCCGTACGGCTGGCTGATGGCGCGCTTGCCCAGGTCGCTCTGGAACTTGCTCACCTGGGAGTTGGGCACCTGGTACATGATGTCGATCTTGTCCGACAGCAGGTCCGCGTAGGCCGCGTCGTCCTTGCTGTAGAACTTGAAGTCGATGCCGCCGTTCTTGGGCTTGTCGTCACCCTTGTAGTCGGCGAACTTACGGACCTTCAGCTCGACCTTGTGCGCCCACGAACCCTCCATCTTGTAGGGGCCGTTGCCGATGGGGTGCTCGCCGAAGGCCTTGGGGTCCTTGTAGAACGCCTCGGGGAGCGGGAAGAAGGCGTCGTAGTACAGCCGCTCCTTGAAGGTGGAGACCGGCCGCGCGAGCTCGATGGTGAACTCGTTGTCGTTGACGACCTTCAGGCCCGACATCGTGTCGGTCTTGGGGTCGCCCTCCTTGGGGTGGACGTCCTCGTAGCCCTTGATGGCCTCGTACCAGGAGGAGTTGAGCTGGGCGTTCTTGGCGTTGGCCGCCCAGTTCCAGGCCTTCACGAAGGAGTTCGCGGTGACCGTCTCGCCGTTGTGGAACTTCCAGCCCGGCTTCAGCTTGACGGTGAAGTGCTGGTTGTCAGTGGTGTCGACGCTCTGCGCCTGGGCCATCTGCAGCTTGTTGTTGATGTCGAAGGTGACCAGGCCGCGGAACATGTTGGCCATCATGTAGTGGCCGCCGACCTCGTTGGTGTTGGTCGGAATGAGCCCGCGCTGCGGCTCGGTGTTGTAGTAGCTGAACACGCCGTTGGGGTCAACGGCCGCGTTCCCCTCGTCATCGTTGCTGCTGCCACCGCCACAGGCTGTCGCCGCCATGGCGACGACTATCGCGCCCACGACCCACTTGGCGCTCTTGGCACCGCGCATGGGTATCCCTCCTCAGGAGTCCACTGTCACCAGATAGGAGGAACCGGCCCCCATGGCGCTGACACCCCTGACAGCGCAACAGGAACCGGAACCCCCGAGTGTGCTCGTGAGTCGGCGCGCTCCCCAACAGCGCGTTGACCCATTGACCCGAGCTAATGGCCCCACTATTGAGCACCACCGCCCCGTAAACCACACTTAAAGGGTTTCGCTTTGGTCACATCGATCAGCCATACGTGCCCGAAATCCGGACAAACACCACCCAGACAGACAGCGACGAATCGGGTCGATGACCCAAGAATCCGGATCTGCCTGTCCGTTATCCGGACAGACATGGCAAAGGCCCGGCCCCTCCGCAGTGTTGCGGAGGGGCCGGGCCCGATGAGCTGCTACAGGGCTCAGCCGTGCTTGGCGCGCGAAGCGCTGCGGCCGCGCTCCTTCTGGTCCAGGACGACCTTGCGGATGCGGACCGCCTCCGGGGTCACCTCGACGCACTCGTCGTCGCGGCAGAACTCCAGGGACTGCTCCAGCGACAGCTTGCGCGGCGGGACGATCGCCTCGAAGGAGTCGGCGGAGGAGGAGCGCATGTTGGTGAGCTTCTTCTCCTTGGTGATGTTGACGTCCATGTCGTCGGCGCGCGAGTTCTCGCCGACGATCATGCCCTCGTAGACCTCGGTGCCCGGGTCGGTGAAGAGGACGCCGCGCTCCTGGAGGTTCGTCATCGCGAAGGCGGTGACGGCACCCGCGCGGTCGGCGACCAGGGAGCCGTTGTTGCGGGTCTTCAGCTCGCCGAACCAGGGCTCGTGGCCCTCGTGGATCGAGTGGGCGATACCGGTGCCGCGGGTGTTCGTCAGGAACTCCGTACGGAAGCCGATCAGACCGCGGGACGGGACGACGAACTCCATGCGGACCCAGCCGGAGCCGTGGTTGGACATGTTGTCCATCCGGCCCTTGCGGGTGCCCATGAGCTGCGTGACCGCGCCCATGTGCTCCTCGGGGACGTCGACCGTGAGGCGCTCGACCGGCTCGTGCGTCTTGCCGTCGACCTCCTTGGTGACGACCTGCGGCTTGCCGATGGTCATCTCGAAGCCCTCGCGGCGCATCTGCTCGACCAGGATGGCCAGCGCCAGCTCGCCACGGCCCTGGACCTCCCAGGCGTCGGGGCGCTCGGTGTCCAGCACGCGGAGCGAGACGTTACCGATCAGCTCGCGGTCCAGACGGTCCTTGACCTGGCGGGCGGTGACCTTGCGGTCCTTGACCGCGGACTTGGCGTCCGCGCCCTTGCCCGTGCCGCCACGGCCGACCAGCGGCGAGGTGTTGGTGCCGATGGTCATGGAGATCGCGGGCTCGTCGACCGTGATCAGCGGCAGGGCGACCGGGTTCTCCGGGTCGGCCAGGGTCTCGCCGATCATGATGTCGGGGATACCGGCGACGGCGCAGATGTCGCCCGGGCCCGCCACCTCGGCCGGCTTGCGGGTGAGCGCCTCGGTCATCATCAGCTCGGTGATGCGGACGTTGGAGATCGAGCCGTCGCGCTTGATCCAGGCCACCGTCTGGCCCTTGCGCAGCTCGCCCTGCTCGACGCGGAGCAGCGCGATACGGCCGAGGAAGTTGTCGGCGTCGAGGTTGGTGACGTGGGCCTGGAGCGGCGCGTCCTCCTCGAACGCCGGAGCCGGGACGTGCTCCAGGATGGTGGAGAAGAACGGCTCCAGGTTGGTGCTGTCCGCCGGGACGGTGCCGTCCTCCGGCTTGGTCAGCGAGGCGATGCCGTCACGGCCGCAGGCGTAGACGATCGGGAACTCGATCTGGTCCTCGTCGGCGTCCAGGTCGAGGAAGAGGTCGTAGGTCTCGTTGACGACCTCGTCGATGCGGGAGTCCGGGCGGTCCGTCTTGTTGATGCACAGGATGACCGGCTTCCGCTGCTGGAGCGCCTTGCGGAGCACGAAGCGGGTCTGCGGCAGCGGGCCCTCGGAGGCGTCGACGAGGAGGACGACCGCGTCCACCATCGACAGACCGCGCTCGACCTCGCCACCGAAGTCGGCGTGGCCGGGGGTGTCGATGATGTTGATCGTGATCGGGGCCCCGCCGTCCTTGGGGTGATACTTCACCGCCGTGTTCTTGGCGAGGATCGTGATGCCCTTCTCACGCTCCAGGTCGTTCGAGTCCATGACGCGGTCGTCGACGGACTCGAGCTGGTGCGCGGCGAAGGCGCCGGCCTGCTTGAGCATGGCGTCGACGATGGTCGTCTTGCCGTGGTCGACGTGGGCGACGATGGCGACGTTACGAATGTCGTGGCGCGTGGGCATACTTGCGGCGCTTCTCCCGGAATCGTGGATGGCGGCGCGTACGGTCCGGTACGCGTGCCTGCCGGGCGGATCAAGCCACGGCCTCACTCCATGGTACGGGGAAGTGGCGGATTGGGCTGCCCGGGGATGTGCGCGGGTGCTCTGACCTGCGGTTTCTTTTCCCCCAGCCCGCCCTTTCACCGTTTCTTCCGGGGCTCCGCCCCCTCGGCCCCGGCACCGCGCTCCGCGCGGGTGGGCGGGGCTTCGCCCCTGCGCCCCACCGGGGGCTCCGCCCCCTGGACCCCCAAAGCGCCCTCCAGGCTGATCCAGCCCGTCCGGCGCTTGAGGACAATGCGGCGGAGCCGCATTGCGGGGCCGAGGGGGCGGAGCCCCGGAAGAAACGGTGAAAGGGCGGGCCAGGGGAGAACTCACCGCGCGAACCACGCGGAACCGCTCACCGCCGGAACCCCACATCCTGATACCGCGGGCTCGCCAGCCCGAACGCCCCCGCGTTCGCGACCGACCGCCGCGTCACGACCAGCTCCGGCCGCTGGTAGAGCGGAATCGCCGCGGCCGCCGCCCAGATCCGGGCGTCCGCCCGCAGCACCAGATCGCGCGCCGCGTCCGCGTCCAGCTCCGTGGAGGCCTGGTCGAAGAGCCGGTCGATCTGGTCCGTCCCCACCCGGGTGTAGTTCTGCTCGACCTGGAGCGAGCCGTCCGCCGCCGGCTGCGGCTTGGCGAAGATCGGCCGGGCGTCGGTGGCGGGGAAGGCGCTGGCGGGCCAGGAGTAGAGGGCCAGGTCGAAGTCGCCGGAGGCGACGTGATCCTTGAAGAAGCCCGCGTCCTCGACCTTGACGATCTCCGTGCGGATGCCCACCGCGTCGAGCCGCCGGGCGATCCGCGCCCCGACCTCCCGCAGCGGCTCGGCCCCCGCCCCCTTCGGCAGGACGAAGCGGAGGGTCAGCTTCTTGCCCTCCTTGAAGCGGACCGGGGCGAGGCCGCCCTTGCCCCCGTCGGAGTCCTTCTCGTCCTCCGGCAGCTGCCCGTCGCCGCCGAACTCCGGCACTTCCTCCGCCGACGGGACCTCGGCCTTGTCGTCCGGGTGCCCGGCGGCGGGCCGCTGCGGCCCCGCCTGCGCCGGCCGGCGCCGCGGCGGTTCGCCCTTGCCCTCCTTCCAGCCCGCGTCGGCCAGCAGGTCCCGGGCCGCCCCGGGGTCGGGGGAGCCGAGGGCGTCGCTGTTGTCCTCGTAGCCCGGCTGCCCGGCCACCAGGACGTGGCTGCCGAGCGGGGCGGCGGGCAGGCCCAGGGGGGCCAGGACGAACTCGGCGAGCGCCTTGCGGTCGATGGCCCGCGCCACGGCGCGCCGCACCCGCTCGTCCGAGAGCGGCCCGGCGGCGCCGTTCAGCGCCAGCTGGGTGTAGGCGGGCTCCAGCGCGCGGTGCACGGCCAGCCCGCGCAGGCCGTCCGCCGCGGCCGGCTTGTTGGCGTCGTCCCCCTTGCGCTGCCGCGGCGGCTCGTTCGCCCTGGTGATCCGGTCGGCCGCGGCGGGGGTGACCTCGGCGACGTCGAGTCCGCCGCCCGCCAGCGCGGCGGGCCGCTCGTCGCGCGGGACGGCGCGCAGCACCAGCCGGTCGAGCTTGGCCCGGTCGCCCCACCACCGCGGGTTGCGGACGAGCGCCAGGGTGCCCTGCGCGTCGTCGCGCCCGGCCACCTGGAACGGACCGGCCGAGAACGGGAGGGCCTTGCGCATCGAGTCGTTGAAGGCGTTCCCGGTGCCCATCGCCGCCCGGGGGTAGAGCGGGGTGAAGAGGCCGGCCCAGTCGGCATAGGGCTTCGTAAAGGTGACCTTGACCTCGTGGGCGTCGGCGCCGCGCTCGACCCGGGCGATCCGGTCGTACCCGGCATTCCCCGCCGTCCAGAACGCGCTGTCCTTGCCGCGCAGGGCCTTCCACTGGGCCTCGAAGTCGGCGGCGGTGACGGGTGTGCCGTCGTTCCACACCGCGCGGGGGTTGAGGCGGTAGAGGACGACCTGCTCCGGTTCGCGCCGGACGACGCCGGCGGCGGTCAGGTAGTCGGCGTTGCGCTGCGGGCGGCCGTGGACGTCGAGGGTGAAGAGGGTGGGCAGCACCGCCGCGGCCACCCGCTGGGCGGTGGCGTCGGCGTCCGACTGGAAGACGTTGTACGTGGCCGGCAGGGCGTCGACGGCCCACGTCAGGGCGCCCTTGTCGGCGACCTTCGACCGGGGGGCGGCCGCGATGTCCTGGGTGGCGCCCGGCAGTTCGGCCCCGGCGCCGCCGTCGCCGCCGCAACCGGCCAGGACGGGCAGCGGGAGCAGGAGCCCGACGGCGAGCAGGGCGGCGGGACGGTACGAGCGGGAGCGGGAACGGGAGTGCGTGCGGATGACGGACATGGGGGTGACAACCTCCGCCGTACGGGGCCGGATCCTTCGGATCGCTCAGGGATTCGCTCAGGGATTCGCTCGGGGACGGGATCGCTCAGTCGGCGCATTGCGCGGCTGATCCGATCTTCTCCGCCCACTGAAGGCGACGGCCCGGACGAAGGCATGCCGACACGGCGCCGCCGCCCCGCACGCCACCCACCTGGACGAACGTTTGGGCAGCGGCAGGCCGACCGAGGAATGCGCTCCCGCGAAGGTGCAATCGGGGCGGCTATCTTCCCCTGAAGGGGTGTGACGCGCGACACTCTCTGTCGCATCACCGTCGCCACCCGCAACCGCCGACGATCGCGGAAGTGAGGGCAAACCGTGTCCCTGAACGACGATTTGACTTCTGTTCAGCGCTGCCTGGGCGAACTCGACCGAGCCCTCGGACGGCTGGAGCGACAGCTGGGCAGCGACGGTCCGGAGCTGCGGCGGATGCGTTCCGACGCCGGTCATCTGCGGGACAGCTTCTCGCTGTTGCGCGAGACCCAGCCGCCGGAGCGGCCCCGTCCGGCCATGGTGACGATCCCCGACACCCCGTACGACGCCTCGCTGTGGCGGGACGCCGACGAGGAGGGGATCGGCTCCCGGGACCGCCGCGCCCCCTAGCGGCCGTCCGGCACCCGCCAACCCCACACCCCACGCTCCTCCCGGAGTCCCCCTTGTCAACTGGCACCGATCCGTCGACCGGAACCGGTCCCCGGCCATCCGCCGGCACCGGCCCCCGGCCCGCCGTCCCCGCCCCCGCGGCGGGCGGCGGCGTCCACCACCCCTCGCGGGCCGCGATCCCGGCCCCCCATCTGCGCCGCGACCGCTGGTGGCTGGCGCCCGCCGCCACCACCACCGGGCTGCTGATCTTCGTCGTCTACGCCACCTGGCGGGCCTTCGCGGACGAGCGCTACTACGCGGCGCCCTACATCTCGCCGTTCTACTCGCCGTGCTTCGCCACCCGCTGCGTCCCGATGAAGGACGGCGCCTCCTGGGGGCTGTTCGGCGACTGGTGGGCGCTCTCCCCCGCCCTGCTGGTCCTGATCTTCCCGCTGGGCTTCCGGCTGACCTGCTACTACTACCGCAAGGCCTACTACCGGGGCTTCTGGGCCTCGCCCCCGGCCTGCGCGGTCGCCGAGCCGCACAAGAAGTACACCGGCGAGACCCGCTTCCCGCTGATCCTGCAGAACGTGCACCGCTACTTCTTCTACGCGGCGGTGCTCGTGGCGGCCGTCCTCACCTACGACGCCGCCATCGGCTTCCGCAACGAGCACGAGGAGTGGGGCCACATGGGCCTGGGCACCCTCGTCCTCGTCGCCAACGCCGTGCTGATCTGGGCCTACACGCTCTCCTGCCACTCGTGCCGGCACATCGTCGGCGGACGCCTGCGCACCTTCTCCAAGCACCCCGTCCGCTACCGCATGTGGACCTGGGTGGGCCGGCTCAACGCCCGTCATATGGCGCTCGCCTGGGCCTCGCTGGTGAGCGTCGCGCTGGCCGACCTGTACGTATACCTGGTCGCGGGCGGCGTGTTCGACGACCCGAGCTTCTTCTAGGGGAGACGTTTCGATGACACGGGTGGACCGGCAGTCCTGGGACGTGGTCGTGGTGGGCGCGGGGGGCGCCGGGCTGCGGGCCGCGATCGAGGCCCGCGAACAGGGGCTGCGCACCGCGGTGATCTGCAAGTCGCTGTTCGGCAAGGCGCACACGGTCATGGCCGAGGGCGGCATCGCGGCCTGCATGGGCAACGTCAACGCGCACGACAACTGGCAGGTGCACTACCGCGACACGCTCCGCGGCGGCAAGTTCCTCAACAACTGGCGGATGGCCGAACTCCTCGCCCGCGAGGCCCCGCAGCGGGTGTGGGAACTGGAGACCTGGGGCGCGGTCTTCGACCGCACGCCCGACGGGCGGATCTCGCAGCGCAACTTCGGCGGGCACGAGTACCCGCGGCTGGCGCACGTCGGCGACCGCACCGGGCTGGAGCTGATCCGCACGCTCCAGCAGAAGGTCGTCGCCCTCCAGCAGGAGGACAAGCGGGAGTTCGGGGACTACGAGGCCCGGCTGAAGGTCTTCCAGGAGTGCACGGTCACCCGGGTGCTGAAGAACCGTTCCGGGCCGGGCGGCCGGGTCTCCGGCGTCTTCGGCTACGAACGGGAGTCCGGGCGCTTCTTCGTCCTGGAGGCGCCGGCGGTGGTGCTGGCCACCGGCGGCATCGGCAAGTCCTTCAAGGTGACCTCCAACTCCTGGGAGTACACCGGCGACGGGCACGCGCTGGCGCTGCTGGCCGGGGCCCGGCTGGTCAACATGGAGTTCGTCCAGTTCCATCCCACGGGCATGGTCTGGCCGCCGTCCGTCAAGGGCATCCTCGTCACCGAGTCGGTGCGCGGCGACGGCGGGGTGCTGCGCAACAGCGACGGCAAGCGGTTCATGTTCGACTACATCCCCGAGGTCTTCAAGGAGAAGTACGCCGAGACGGAGGCCGAGGGCGACCGCTGGTACACCGACCCGGAGCACAACCGCCGTCCGCCGGAGCTGCTTCCGCGCGACGAGGTCGCCCGGGCGATCAACGCCGAGGTGAAGGCGGGCCGGGGCTCGCCGCACGGCGGGGTGTTCCTGGACGTGTCGACCCGGATGCCCGCGGACGCCATCCGCCGCAAACTCCCCTCCATGCACCACCAGTTCAAGGAACTGGCGGACGTCGACATCACCGCCGAGGCGATGGAGGTCGGCCCCACCTGCCACTATGTGATGGGCGGCATCGAGGTGGAGCCGGACACCGCGGCGGCGGTCGGGGTGCCGGGCCTGTTCGCGGCCGGCGAGGTGGCGGGCGGACTGCACGGTTCCAACCGGCTCGGCGGCAACTCCCTCTCCGATCTTCTGGTGTTCGGGCGGCGCGCGGGTCTGTACGCGGCGCGGCACGCGGCGGAGCTCGGACCCGACGGGCGGCCGGAGGTGTCGGACACGGACATCGCCTCGGCCGAGGCGGAGGCGCTCCGTCCGTTCGGCGCCGAGGAGACGGGCGACGCGGAGAACCCGTACACCCTCCACCAGGAGCTCCAGCAGTCGATGAACGACCTGGTCGGCATCATCCGCAGGGCGCCCGAGATGGAGGAGGCGCTGCACCGGCTCTCCGCCCTGCGGGCCCGGGCCCGCAGGGCGGCGGTCGAGGGGCACCGGCAGTTCAACCCCGGCTGGCACCTGTCCCTGGACCTGCGCAACATGCTGCTGGTCAGCGAGTGCGTGGCGCGTGCCGCGCTGGAGCGCGCGGAGAGCCGGGGCGGGCACACCCGCGACGACCACCCGGGGATGGACCGGCGGTGGCGGCGGGTCAACCTGGTGTGCCGGCTGGCCGACGACAGCGCGGAGCCGGCCGCCGAGGACCCGGCGCTCGGCCGCATCCGGCTGGAGCGGCAGGACGCTCCCCCGATGCGCCCGGACCTGCTGGAGCTGTTCGAGAAGGACGAGCTGAAGAAGTACCTGACGGACGAGGAGCTCACCCGATGAGTTATCAGGCGCACTTCAAGGTGTGGCGGGGTGACGCGGACGGGGGCGGCCTCGACGACTACGAGGTCACCGTCAACGAGGGCGAGGTCGTCCTCGACGTCATCCACCGGCTCCAGGCCACCGCCGCCCCGGACCTGGCCGTCCGCTGGAACTGCAAGGCGGGCAAGTGCGGTTCGTGCAGCGCGGAGATCAACGGCCGTCCGCGGCTGATGTGCATGACCCGGATGTCCGTCTTCGACCCGGCCGAGACGGTCACGGTCACCCCGATGCGGGCCTTCCCCGTCGTCCGGGACCTGGTCACCGATGTCTCGTTCAACTACGCCAAGGCGCGCGAGGTGGCCGCGTTCGCGCCGCCGGCGGAGCTGGAGCCGGGCGAGTACCGGATGCAGCAGCAGGACGTGGACCGGGTCCAGGAGTTCCGCAAGTGCATCGAGTGCTTCCTGTGCCAGGACACCTGCCATGTGGTGCGTGACCACGAGGAGAACAAGACGGCGTTCGCCGGGCCGCGCTTCCTGATGCGGGTCGCCGAGCTGGACATGCACCCGCTGGACGCGGCCGCCGAGGCGGGCGTGGACCGCAAGGCCGCGGCCCGCGAGGACCACGGGCTCGGCTACTGCAACATCACCAAGTGCTGCACGGAGGTCTGCCCCGAGCACATCAAGATCACCGACAATGCCCTGATCCCGCTGAAGGAGCGGGTCGTGGACCGCTCGTACGACCCGCTGGTGTGGCTGGGGAGCAAGATCCTCCGTCGGGGCGCGAAAAGCGGATCGGAGCACGGAGCGTAATACCACACGTGCTCCGGGTAGCGACTTTGACAAACCGGTCATACGCTCCGAAGTGTGACGCGGCTTCTGAGTCGGTACGGGACCGGGGCGCCGGGGTGGGCCATACTCGGCGCACTCTTCGTCCTGTGCGGCGCACTGCTGCTCCCCGCGCCGCCCGCCGCCCTCGCCGAGACCCCGCTCGACCTGGAGGCCGGCGGCCGCGTCACCGACACCGTGGGCGCCCTCGGCCGCCGCCGCTCCCAGGTCGAGGCCGCCCTCGCCCGGCTGGCCGACCGGCGCGTCCAGCTGTACGTCACCTACGTCCGCGACTTCTCCGGGCGCGCCGCGCACGACTGGGCCGACGCCACCGCCGACCGCAACGGCCTCGGCCCGCACGACGTGCTGCTCGCCATCGCCACCAACCCGCGGCAGTTCGCGGTCTCCGCCGCCCAGGACTCGGGCTTCCGCGCCGAGCAGCTGGCGCAGGTCGCCTCGGTCGCCATCGGCCCCGCCCTCAAGGAGCACGACTGGGCCGGGGCCGCGATCGGCGCCGCCGACGGCTACCGCTCCGTCCTCGCCGGGCAGCCCGTGCGCCCACCCGTCATCGTCCCCGGCCGCACCGACCCGGGCGGCAGCGGACTGCTCCCCGGCGACCGGCGGTTCTGGATCCCCGTGGCCTGCGGGACGCTGCTGATCCTGGCCGGCCTGTACCTGCGCGGGCGGCGGGCGCGCCACCGGCCCGCGCCCCCGCCCCCGGACCCGCCGCTGGTGGCCACCACCACCCCGCCGGGGCTGGCCCGCATGGCACAGCCGCTCACCCCGCTGCCCGAGCTGGACGCGGAGGCGGCGGCCGGCCTCGTCGGGACGGACGACGCGGTGCGCACCAGCGCGGAGGAACTCCCGTTCGCCCTGGCCCAGCTCGGCGAGGACGCGGTGCGGCCGTTCGCCGAGGCCGTGGCCTACGCCCGGACGGAGCTCGACGCCGCGTTCCGGCTGCGGCAGCGGCTGGACGACGCACCGGTGCGCGACGACGACTTCCGCCGGCACGCCCTCGACGAGATCTGCTCCCGCTGCACCAGCGCCAACCGGCGGCTGGACGCCGAGGCGGCGGCCTTCGACCGGCTGCGCGACCTCACCGCGCAGGCGGCGCTGGTGCTCGACCGCGCCGAGGCCGCCGCACGGTCCCTGGCACCGCGCATCGACACCGCGCAGTACGCGCTCGCGTCGGTCGCCGGCCGCTGCACACCCGCGGCGCTGGCCCCCGCCGACGGGTACCCCGCGGAGGCCCGCGACCGGCTGGCCTTCGCCGAGGCCGCCTTCGCCGAGGCGCACACCGCGCTCGCGGAGGGCGAGCCGGAGCGGGCCGCGGTCTCGGTCCGCGCGGCCGAGGGCGCGCTGTCCCAGGCCCGCACCCTGGCGACGGCCGCGCTGCGGCACGCGTACGAACTGGGCGGCGCGGCGCGGCGGATGGCCTCCGCGCTGGTGGACGCCGAGGCGGCGGCCGCCGAGGCCCCCGCCGGCCCCGGCGCCCGGCTGCTGGACGCCGCCCGGCGGGAGGCGGCCTGCGAACGGATCGATCCGCGGGCGGTCCTGCGGCGGATCGACGAGGCGGCGGCCGCGCTGGACGGAACCGGCCCGGACACCGACCCCGCGCGCTCCGCCCGGGCCCGGGCCCGGGCCGGGCGCGCGGTGCTCGCCGCGCGGGGGGAGGTGGCCGGGGCGCGGGACTTCGTCACCACCCACCGCGGCGCGGTGGGCAGCCGGGCCCGCACCCGGCTGGCCGAGGCCGAACGCCTCCTGTCCCTGGCCCGCCCGCCGGACGGCTCGCTCCCGCCGTCCGCGGAGGCGGACGCGGAGCGCGCCGGGGAGTTGGCCCGGACGGCGCGGCGGCTGGCGGCGCGGGACGTGGGCGCGTACGACGCGGCGGAGCCGCCCGGCCGGGCGCTGGGGGGTGCGTTGCTGGGCGGCATCGTGCTGGCGGGTCTGCTGCCGGCGACGTTCGGGGGCGGGGCGACGCGGGGGCGCCTGGCGGCCCGGGAGGATTGAGCCCCGGGCACGGAATCAGCCCGTCCGGCGCTTGAGGACTTCGCCCGAAGGGCGAATGGGGTCCGGGGTCTCCCCGGAAGAAACGGTGAAAGGGCGGGCCAGGGGCAACAACACCCCCCTCAATAGAGGCTCATCAGAGCCTCCACCGCATCGGGCGCCCCCGACTCCCCATCCGGCAGCGCCAGTTCGAACCACACCGTCTTCCCGTCCGGAATCCTCCGGCTCCCCCACGCCGCACTCAGCAGCCCCACCAACTGCAGCCCCCGCCCGCCCTCGTCCGTGTCCCGCGCCCGCCGCCGCCGGGGCTGCACGGACCCTCCGTCCCAGACCTCGCAGACCAGCGTCCGGTCCAGCAGCAGCCGCAGCCGGATGTCGCCCTCGCCGTACCGCAACGCGTTCGTCACGAGCTCGCTCACCAGCAGCTCGGTGGTGTCCACCAGCGCCTCCAGCCCCCACTGCGGGAGCAGTTCGCGGGCCAGCTCGCGGGCGCGGGCGACCGAGCGCGGCTCGGGCGGGAGCGTCCAGTCGCCGACGTGCCCCGGCGGGAGCCCGCGCAGCCGGGCCATCAGCAGGGCGATGTCGTCCTCGCCGTGGTGGGTGTCCAGGGCGGAGAGGACGTGGTCGCAGACGTCCTCCAGCGGGCGCGCCGGATCCGTGAGCGCGTCCTGGAAGGCCTGGAGGCCCTCGTCCAGCGGGTGGTCGCGGGACTCGACCAGGCCGTCGGTGTAGAGGGCGAGCAGCGCCCCGTCCGGCAGTTCGAGCACCGTCTCCTCGAAGAGCTCGCCGCCGACGCCGAGCGGCATGCCGGGCTGCACCTCCAGCAGCCGGGCGGGCCGCCCCTCCTCCACCAGGACGGGCGGCAGATGACCGGCGTTGGCGACGGTGCACCGGCGGGTGACGGGGTCGTAGACGGCGTAGACGCACGTCGCGAGGTAGACCTCGGAGAGGTCGGCCGGGCGCACGCTGCCCCGCACGCCGCGCGAGGCGGACTGCTTGCCGCCGGGCCGGCCGAGCCCATGGGCGATCTCGTCCAGTGCGGAGAGCACCTCGGCCGGTTCCATGTCGAGCATGGCCAGGGTCCGTACGGCGGTGCGCAGTTCGCCCATGGCCACGGCGGCCCGCAGCCCGCGGCCCATCACGTCGCCGACGACGAGGGCCGTGCGGTGGCCGGGGAGCTCGATGACGTCGAACCAGTCGCCGCCCACCTCGGTCGCGGCGTTGCCCGGCAGATAGCGGCAGGCGATCTCCAGCCCGGCGGCCTCGGGGTCGACGGGGGGCAGCAGGCTGCGCTGGAGGATCAGGGCGCGCTCGTGCTCGCGCCGGTACAGGCGCGCGTTGTCGATGCAGACCGCGGCCCGCGAGGCCAGCTCGACCGCGACGGCCCGGTCGCGCTCGCCGAACGGCTCGCTGCCCCGGGTCCGGGTGAACTGCACCAGCCCGACGACCGTGTCGCGGGCGACCATCGGCACGGCCAGGGTGGACTGCCCGGACGCCCCGGGAACGGCCTGCGGCTGGGCCGTGCGCAGGGCGCCGGCGCACGGGGAGTGGAAGGCGTACCGGTGCACCTCGCCGACCTGGACGGCCTTCTCGCCCAAGGAGTCGGCGGACGTGTCGGGGGCCACCGGCGCCCCGGAGACCGCGCTGGCGAAGGCGACCCGGCGCAGCTCGGCGCTGCCGTCGGCGAGGCCGGGCGGCGCCTCGTCGCCGACCAGGAGCCCCTGGTAGAGGTCGACGGAGGCGAGGTCGCAGAACTGCGGCACGGCCACGTCCAGCAGTTCGCGCGCGGTGGTCTCCAGGTCGAGGGAGGTGCCGATGCGGGCGCTCGCCTCGTTGAGCAGCGCCAGGTTGCGCCGGACGCCCGCGGCCTCGCGCTCGGCGCGGCGGCGGCCGGTGACGTCGGTGGCGATGGCGGCCACGCCGATGGGCCGTCCGCTGCCGCCGTGCAGCCGGTAGAGCGAGACGGACCAGCGGCGCCGCTCGGCCTGTCCGGGCACCGGCCCGACGAGCTGGAGGTCGGCCACCGGCCGTCCGCTGTCCAGGACCTGGCGCAGGGCGGCGGTCAGCCGCTCGGCCTCGGAGCGCGGCAGGAAGTCGTGCGGGGTGCGGCCGCGGTGCCAGGCGACGGGACGGCCGAGGGCCTGGGCGAAGCTCTCGTTGACGCGGAGCAGCCGCAGGTCCGTGCCGAAGAAGAAGAATCCGAGGGGAGATTGGCCGAAAACGGCTTCGGAGGCCGCGATATCGGTCTCTATTCCCTGGAGTGCCCGCACGTCGACGGCCACGCAGAGCGCGGCGCGCTCCCCGCGTTCGTTGCGACTGGGCATCACATAGATCTCGGCCAGCCCCTGCTGCCGTTCGTCGCGCTGATAGGGGACGAGTCCCGTCCAGGCCCGGCCGTCAAGGTCGTGGCCGGGCAGCGCGTCCCCCGAAAAGAGGACCCCCTGCTGCGGGGTGGCGAACACGTCCTGGGGATCCCTGCCCAATGCCTGGCCCGGAGTTATCCCGAAGAGCTCGGCGGCCCGCTCGCTCCACTGCTCGATCCGGCCGTCGGGCCCCAGGGAGAAGGACGCCACGCGAATGTAGTCGTAGAGGGAGCCGGGCGGGCTGTTCTGCCACATCGAGGTGGTGTCCGTACCCTCCGGGCTGCCCGCCGCAGCACCCGCTGGCTTTTCGCTCACGTGCCCGTCCCCTCCGGCTCATGTGCTCGCACCGGCATCAGAAGGCCGAGTATCCAGCACCGGAGCCCCTCGGAACACGGACTTCACGATCACAGCACGGTCTCAACCCGCTATGTGTCCTCCCCTGGTTCGCGGGGTGGCAAGCTCAGTTCGAACCAGACCGTCTTGCCGTTGACGCCGGGCCGGGTGCCCCAGCGGCGGGAGGCCAGGGCGACGAGCTGGAGTCCGCGGCCGCCCTCGTCGTCACTGGCGGCGGCGCGTTCGCGGGGCGGGTCGGGGAGCGGGTCGGAGACCTCGACCTGGAGCACATGTCCGGCGCGGGGGTACATCCGTACGCCGATGGGGCCGGTGGCGTGCCGCAGGGAGTTGGTGACGAGCTCGCTGACGAGCAGGACCGTCACATCGGTGACGGCGTCGAGTCCCCACTCTCGCAGGGTGTCCCGGACGAGGGTGCGGGCGGTGCGCACCGCACCGGCCTCGGCGGGGAAGCTCCATTCGGCGAATCCCGGCGTCGATGCCAGTGCGCTGTCGCTCACGCCGACCACTTCCCAGACCGCTGCGCGAACCCGCCGGATTGCCCGGCTTGGGGCTAATAATCAGCACATACCCGGTATGGGGGTTGGCGTATCGCCGGTGCCCGCAGTCGGCGGACGGCGGGGATCAGGAGCGGGGACGGGCCGGGGTCAGGATGCCATCCGCACCCGCTCGACCGTGTAGAGCTGCTGATGGCCGGACGCGTCGAGCCGGTCCGCCACCCGTTCCGCTTCGGTTCTGGTGGCGTACCGGCCCACACGGTAGCGATTGCCGTTGTCGTCCTGGCGGATCACGAGCCAGGGCAGAAGCGGTTCGTTGTCACCCATCGCTCCTGCCCCTCCGCCGTGGCACCTCTCGTGAAGAAACCGCAGTCCGCATATGCCCGAGCGTACGCCCGACCTTTACGCAGCGGATACGGGTTTTCACGAAGAGGTACGCATTCGGCCACCCGCGCGGTTTACTTCGCCTTGGCCGGCTCCGGCTCGGGCTCCTCGTCGGCCTCCAGGGCCGCGATCTCCTTCTCGGTGGCGACCAGCGTCGGGTTGCGCCAGGCGCTGTTCACGCCCCAGAAGTAGAAGGCCAGACCGATCACGGCGACGACCAGCAGGTCCCAGCCCTCGGCCAGGTAGCCCTTGCCGCCGAACTCGGTGCCGCCGGCCCACGAGACGAACGCCATGACCACCAGGTACGCCACCATCCAGATGCCGGCCTTGAGGTGCGGCTTGAGCTCGGCCCACGGCTTGCGCAGCTCGTACCAGGCCCAGATCGGCAGACCGGCCGCCATGATCAGGATGACCTTGCCGGTGAGCGGCCACTTGCCCCAGTAGAGGACGAGCGAGCCGAAGATCATCGCGATCGGGGCGATGACCGGCATGGCGCGCAGCTTGACCGGGCGCTTGAGGTCCGGGGCGATGCGGCGCAGCGACATCACGGCGACGGGGCCGGTGATGTACGAGATGACGGTCGCGACCGAGACGATCTCGGCGAGCGAGCCCCAGCCGCGGAAGACCGCGAGGAAGAGGAACGCGACGACCAGGTTGAGCAGCAGGGCCGGGCGCGGAACGCCGGTCTTGGGGTCGACCTTGCCGAAGATGCCCGGCAGGTGGCCGTTCTCCTGGACGCCGTGGATCATGCGCGAGGTGGTCGCGGCGTAGATCATGCCGGTGCCGGAGGGCGAGATGAAGGCGTCCGCGTAGAGGACGATCGCCAGCCAGTTCAGGCCCCAGGCGATGGCCAGGTCGGCCAGCGGGGACTTGTAGGTGAGGGCGCTCCAGCCGTCGGAGAGGTCCGCGGACGGGACGGCCATCAGGAAGGCGACCTGCAGCGCGATGTAGATGACCAGCGCGATCAGGATGGAGCCGATGACGGCCTTGGGCAGCGACTTGCCCGGGTTGC
This sequence comes from Streptomyces luteireticuli, assembly GCF_041519305.1. Classification (NCBI taxonomy): domain Bacteria; kingdom Bacillati; phylum Actinomycetota; class Actinomycetes; order Kitasatosporales; family Streptomycetaceae; genus Streptomyces; species Streptomyces luteireticuli. The sequence continues at coordinate 5,330,773 of NZ_CP167927.1, read as the reverse complement.
GGGCCTCACCGGCCATGTTCAGCGGGGACTGGAAGCCGTTGTAGGCCCAGACGATGCCGGAGGTGGCCACCGCCGTGAACACCGCGCTCCAGCCGTTGGGCGCGAAGCCGCCGGACACCTCGATGTTGTGGGTGTCGAAGTGCGACCACATCAGGGCGCCCGCGGTCAGGACCGGGACGACGACCTTGAAGACGGTGATCGCGTTGTTGGTCTTGGCGAACAGGGTGATCGCGAACCAGTTGAGGAAGAAGTAGAAGACCAGCAGGACGCTGGCGAGGGCCACACCGGTGCCGGTGAGCTCCTTGCCGTCGAAGAGGTCCTTGGCCCACTGCCACTTCCAGGAGCTCATGTACTGGACGGAAGCGGTCGCCTCACCCGGGATGACCGAGACGATCGCGATCCAGTTGGCCCAGGCGGCGAGATAGCCGGACAGCGAGCCGTGCGAGTACTGGCCGTAGCGGACCATGCCGCCGGCCTTGGGGAACATCGCCCCCAGCTCGCTGTAGGTCAGCGCGATGGTCAGGGCGACGACGGCGCCGATGACCCACGCGAGGATCGCCGCAGGGCCGGCGATGCCGGCGGCCCGCTGGGCGCCGAAGAGCCAGCCCGAGCCAATGATCGACCCGAGGCCGACGGCCGTCAGGGCCACCGGACCGAGAGTCCGGCGGTAATTGGAGTGAGACCCCTGTTCGGTACTCAACGCCCCGGTCCTCCTTTGCTTTCTACTCCTTCATGGCAGACACAAACCGCGCCATCGTACGAGCGATTTGGCCGAGTTGGTTCCGCCAAAAGCCCCTGACCTGGGGCTATGTGAGTTTTGCAACACGAGAAAAGGGGTCACCATAGCGGGGCGAAGGCGGGCATACCGTACAGTTCCTACCCTCGGGTAGGGATGGACTGTAAGGGCTGCTTTCGGGCTTCACTCCTGACTCACGAGTCAGTTCACGCCGCCGTCACACCCGTTCATCCGGACGCCATGGCTACTTCACCGGCAGGTGATAGGCGACCCGGTGCCGCTCGGCGAGCATCACCACGTCCGCCGTCTCGACCGGGCAGCCGCCCGCGAAGTACGTCCGGGACACCACCAGCACCCAGTGACCCGGCACCCCGCCCAGGGCGAGCGTCTCCTGGGCGAGCCCGGGGCGGACGCTGACCTCCTCCGTGACGTTGTCCACGACCAGGTCGATCGCGGCCATCCGCTCCACCACCCCGCGCCCGGCGAGCGGGCCCTCCTCGGGGAGCATCACCGGCGTCCGGCCGGTCAGGGCGAGCGGCTCCCAGGAGGTGGAGAGCATGGCGGGCTCGCCGGTGCAGCGGAAGAGATAGTCGGTGCGCATCACCTTGTCGCCGGCGGAGATCCTCAGCCGCTCCGCGACGGCGGCCGTCGCCGCGGCCTGCTCGCTGCGCGACTCCCAGGTGCCCTTGACCCTCGGGTCGGCCTGCTCCTGGCGGAACGGGGTGGACTCGCCCGCCGAGCGATATCCGGTGCGCACCACGAGGCGGCGCTCGGGGCGCTCCCGCACATAGGTGCCGGAGCCGGAACGGCCCTCCACCAGGCCCTCGGCCATCAGCACCTTGCGGGCCTCCAGGGCGACGGTGTCGGAGACGCCGTACTGCTCGCGGATGCGCGCCTGGGAGGGGAGCCGGGTGTGCGGCGGCAACTCCCCGGCGACGATCTTCTGGCGGAGATCTCCGGCGACGCGAAGATATGCGGGCTGGTCACCGAAAGCCACGTCCACTCCCAAGGTTGACGGTCCGCAACAGCTTGGCAACCCAGCGTCGCGATCCGCAACTCAAGGCCAAGGAATCACCAGATGTGGTGAATTGCAGCTCAGGGGCGAGTGGGCGGCGCCCGGAGCGACTCGGGAGCGACGCCCACGGGCACGTGCAATCCGCACTCTCCGTGGGCACATCTGCGACGATGCACCGGGGGTCCGGTGATCGCCAAGGAGTCGCCCGTGCGCCGCCCCTCCCCCCTCGTCCCCGCCCTCCTCGTCCCCGCTCTCCTGCTGGCCCCGAGCGCGGCCTGCGCACCCGCCGGAACGACCGTCCGCACCGCCGAGCAGCCCCCGGTGGCGGGCGCCAAGGGCGTCGGCGACCCGCTCTTCCCCACCATGGGCAACGGCGGCTACGACGTGCGGCACTACGCCATCGCCCTGTCCTGGGAGCCGAAGGGCAACGCCCTCACCGGCAGGGCCGAGATCGACGCCCGCACCGACCGGGCGCTGTCCTCCTTCAGCCTCGACTTCCACGGGATGGACGTGACGGGGGCGACCGTCGACGGCACCCCCGCCGCGGTCTCCCGGCGGGGCGACGAACTGCGGCTGACCCCGCCGCACCCGCTCGCCGCGGACGCCCCCTTCACCACCGTCATCTCCTACCGGGGCACTCCTCTCACCATCACGGACCCCGACGGCGCCAAGGAGGGCTGGCTCCCCTCCCCCGACGGCGCGGTCGCCCTCGGCGAGCCCAACGGGTCCATGACCTGGTTCCCCGGCAACCACCACCCCTCCGACAAGGCGGCGTACGACCTGTCGGTCAGCGTCCCCGAAGGCCTCACCGCAGTTTCCAATGGCGAACTCAGCAAACAGGAGACCTCCGGCGGCCGGACCGTCTTCGCCTGGCACACCGCCGAACCCATGGCCAGTTATCTGGCCACCGTCGCCATCGGGAAGTTCCGTCTGGAGCGGGGCGGCGGCCGCACGGTCCCCCAGACCGTCGCCCTCCACACCGCCCAGGCCGCCCACGCGGCGAAGGTGCCCGCCCAGGTCGCCGCCATGACCGACTGGGGCGCCCGGCTCTTCGGCCCGTACCCCTTCTCCTCCACCGGCGCCACCGTCGGCTCCGGCCCCCTCACCAAGTACGCCCTGGAGACCCAGACCCGCCCCTTCTTCACCCACGCCCCCGACGAGCTCTCCCTCGTCCACGAGATCACCCACCAGTGGTTCGGCGACTCCGTCACCCCGCGCACCTGGCGGGACATGTGGCTCAACGAGGGTTTCGCGACCTACGGCGAGTGGCTCTGGGAGGAGCAGCACGACGGCGTCAGCGCGGCCCGGTCCTTCGACGAGTACAACGCCCTCGACCGCCACGACAAGATCTGGTCGTTCCCACCCGCGAACCCCCCGTCCGCCGCCCATATCTCCGACGACCCCGTCTACTACCGCGGCGCGATGGCCCTCCACCGCCTCCGCGAAACGGTCGGCAACTCAGACTTCTTCACCATCCTCCGCACCTGGGCCACGGAACACCGCCACGCCAACGTCCGCACCGAGGACTTCACTTCCCTGTGCGAGAAGGTCTCGGGCAAGAACCTGAAGTCGCTGTTCGACACGTGGCTGTACCGGCAGGGAAAGCCGTAGGAACGCGGAAGGGGCCGCGCCATCAGGCGCGGCCCCTTCGACTCACGGCGGACGTCGGATGCGACTCCCCCACCTCACTATGAAGGATGCGGTGCTCATTCGGCCGAGACGCTCGTAGTCACTTTTACTCGGCCCTTGATCGTCTACATTCTAGCGCCCCTCGGCCAACACCTGATGCTTGAATATCCAGACCTTCCGCAGCGTTAGATTGACGGCAGAATTGGTCACTACCGAACGCCACCGCTCGCATGGAGGGCACCATTCTCAATGTCGTCGACATGGACGATGACATCCGGAATATCCTTGAAGTGCATGAGGGCTTTGACGGATACCTTGTAGCTCCGCCCCACTCTAGCCACAGGGAAAGGGAACTGCCCTGCCCTGATGAGTCGATGTGCGGCTGAATCAGATATTTCCATCACGTCCGCGGCTTCCCGGAGCCCGATGAACGAAGGGTAGAGGTCCGAGGCATAGTAGTAAAGGTTCGGATTGGAAATCTGAGATCGTGACAGCTTCGAGGCCCGCACCGCTTGACTGACTGAACCCGAACGGCAACCGGCACGAAGTCCATCGTGAAATTCTCGCACGGCGTCAAAGCAACCCAGCCTCTGAAGCAGCGCCCCGAGTCGCTCACCCCTGATCTGTTCTGCGACCCCTGCGTCACGAATACTGTTGATATCAATGATCGATGACGCCCTCAGCTCGGAGCCTTGGGTGTACATTTCCGGCTGGATAAATATCTCAGCGTCTTCCATCGAGTACTCCGACGAGGCAGCGTTCCCGTATCGGAAGGCCATCTCGAAGGCCGCCTTCACCATTCGATCCCTGACATGGCGCGGCGGAACACCCATGGCAGTGCCGGCCCATACATCCAATGCGGTTGCCACCATGGCCGACCGCATTTCTTCACGGTCGACTCGGAAGTCACGGGAGATCCTCGCGGACAGCGAACGGAAGCACGGAACGATGCAGTCGAGGATGACTAATCTCCATGTATCGTCACCATCCAGGTCACACAGCCTGCCCATTGCAATCATGGACTCCCACAAGCGGGAACTCGGAGCTGACCGGACTCCCGCCGAGATCGCCTCTGCGCGGAACTTCGCATAAGTGGGATGGCGCTTTATATCACATTCATTAACATCTCCCACATGCACACAAACCGGTGCTTCTCCGAAGATCTCGCGAACATTCCATTCGATACGATCGAAGATATCTGCCATGACTCGTGCTCCAATCTTCACGGCTCGTCCATAACAAAGTACGACGATCCGGGAAGATTCAAAGGCTCTTATCTGAGAGAGTCACTCAATCGCGTGAAGAATGCTGGGAAACTCAGCCATTGTGGGGTTCACTGTGGACCCACCAGGGCTGCTCGGTGCCCACGTCACCAGCCTCGTTGTTACAACGTGCGTTTTGGGCGACTGTGCGCCCGCGGCATCGCGTTCATTTCTGTCCGCGAGGGGCCAGTCAAGTTCACGCACCCGCTGCCGCGCCGGGTATGGGACTGCGTGCGTAGGCCCAGCGGGTAAGACGGGCGAGAACCCACGCGGACGCCCAGATGACAGGGCAGCGTGCTCGCCATGTCCCAACACGAGCCCAGCGTGTAGGGGTGACGACGTGAGATTTCCTGCCATCACCCCGGCACGGAAAAACCAGGGGCCCGACCCCGAAGAGTCGGACCCCTTCCGATCTGCATGTTTGCCGGATCAGCGAAGTAGCAGCCGCATGTCACCCGCTACACGTTGAAGCGGAACGTTCAGCACAGAGCTCCGACCTGCGAAAACGCGGTTTTCGGAGCCCTTGTCCAGCACCGATCCAGTACGGTGCGGGTTCATCCAGCACATCCAGCACGCGCAGCCACGACAAAGGGGGCCACTCCACGCCGACCACCGTTGTGTACACATGGGACACTCGGTACGCTTGAGCGCATGACGCAGCCGCTGCCCATAGAGTCCATCCGCGACGTGCGCGCCCACCTGGCGGAGGTCGTGGAGCGCGCGGACCGCGACGACGTACCCACGGTGATCACGCGCCGCGGCAAGGAAGTCGCCGCAGTCGTCTCCATCGAGGTGCTGCGCAAGTACCAGGAGTGGGAAGAGCGCGAAATCAATCGGATCATCGACGAGCGCATGGCAAACCCCGCACCCGGCATCCCGATCGAGGACATCATGAGGGAGACGCTGGCGCGCAGTGAGTGAGTACCGAACCGTCTTCCGCCCCGAGGCGCAGGCCGAACTTCGGAAGATCCCTCGCGACATGGCGTTGCGCATCCTGGCCAAACTGACCGAACTGGAAAGCGATCCGCTCGGCTTCAACACCACCGCACTCGTGTCCCAGCCAGATCGCCGCCGACTGCGGGTCGGCGACTACCGCGTCGTCTACACGATCGACAACGGGGAACTGGTGGTCTGGGTCGTTCACGTGGGCCACCGGTCCACCGTTTACGACACCTGATTGCTGCTGACCACACGTCAGAATATCCAGCACCCATCCAGCACGGTGACGACGAAGGGCTCGGGCTCGACAGAGCCCGACCCCTTCTGACTTGCGCGTTTGACTCAACGCCTAACGTGCAGTATGCACGCGACTACACATTGAAGCGGAACTCCACGACGTCCCCGTCCACCATCACGTAGTCCTTGCCCTCCATGCGGGCCTTGCCCGCGGAGCGGGCCTCGGCGACCGAGCCGGTGGCGACCAGGTCCTCGAAGGAGATGACCTCGGCCTTGATGAAGCCCTTCTGGAAGTCGGTGTGGATCACACCGGCCGCCTCGGGGGCCGTGGCGCCCTTCTTGATGGTCCAGGCGCGGGCCTCCTTGGGACCGGCCGTCAGATAGGTCTGGAGGCCCAGGGTGTCGAAGCCGACGCGGGCGAGGGTGGCCAGGCCGGGCTCCTCGGCGCCGACGGACTGGAGGAGCTCCATGGCGTCCTCCTCGTCCAGCTCGGCGAGGTCGGCCTCCAGCTTGGCGTTGAGGAAGATGGCCTCGGCCGGGGCGACCAGGGCGCGCTGCTCGTCCTTGAAGGCCTCGTCGGTCAGCTCGTCCTCGTCGACGTTGAAGACGTAGAGGAAGGGCTTGGTGGTGAGCAGGTGCAGGTCGTGCAGGAGCTCGGCCTTCTCGCTGCCCTGGAGGATGCCCGCGGAGAAGAGGGTCTCGCCCTTCTCCAGGATCTCCTTGGCGGCCTCGACGGCGGCGACCTTGGGGGCCACGTCCTTCTTGATGCGCGACTCCCTCTGGAGGCGCGGCAGGACCTTCTCGATGGTCTGGAGGTCCGCGAGGATCAGCTCGGTGTTGATGGTCTCGATGTCGTCCTTGGGCGAGACCTTGCCGTCCACGTGGACGACGTTCTCGTCCTTGAAGGCCCGGATGACCTGGCAGATCGCATCGGACTCACGGATGTTCGCCAGGAACTTGTTGCCCAGGCCCTCGCCCTCGGAGGCGCCGCGGACGATGCCCGCGATGTCCACGAAGTCCACGGTGGCGGGCAGGATGCGCTGCGAGCCGAAGATCTCGGCGAGCTTCGTCAGCCGGGCGTCGGGGACGCCGACGACGCCGACGTTGGGCTCGATGGTGGCGAACGGGTAGTTGGCCGCCAGCACGTCGTTCTTGGTCAGAGCGTTGAACAGGGTCGACTTGCCGACGTTGGGCAGACCGACGATTCCGATCGTGAGCGACACGTGACGACTTCCTGTAGTGAGAGCGGGGCGGTCAACCAGTTTACGGGGCTCCGGGCGGAGCCCGCCGACACCGCTCGAACGAACGGCCGAGACGGTGTGAAGGGCGTGTCCAACGCCGGATTCCCGCCGCCTCTCGACCTAGTTTGGTCGGGTGGAGCAACCCGGCGCACGCATCTCCCAGAACAAGGTCCGCCGCGCGGCCCCGGTGCCCCGCCCGGCCGCCCCCGTGGGGCAGGGCGGCAGGCCACCGGCCGGCCGGGCCCGCACCGGACGCCCCCCGCATCCCGTGGCACGGGCGCTGCGGCGGACCCAGGACCTGAGGCTGACAGGGCTGGGCAACGGCCTGCTCACCACCCTGGCGATGCTGGGGGCCGGAGAGCTGGACGCCCTGCTCGCCCATGGCTCGCCACCCCTCTACGGGGTGCTCTTCGTCCTCTGCTGCGCGGTCTGCGCCCTGTCCGTGCGCCCCGCCGAGCTGGTGGCCGCGCCCGTGGCCGTGCCCATCGCCTTCGCCGTGGGCGCGCTCCCGGTCGTCGGCGGGGCCGGCGGGCTCGCGGGGCGGGCGATGGGCCTGGTCAGCTTTCTGTCCCTGCAGGCCGCCTGGCTGTACGCGGGCACCCTGCTGGCGGTCCTGATCACGTTCGTCCGCCGGATCGCCGTGGTCAGGCACCGCCGGCTGGCCCGCGCCCAGCAGCGGAGGCGGCCATCGCGGCCCCCACGATCCCCGCGTTGTTCTCCAGCAGAGCAGGCACGATCTCGGCGCTGACCCCCTCGATCAGCGGCAGGAACTTGTCCGCCTTGCGGCTGACGCCCCCGCCGATGACGAAGAGCTCCGGCGAGAAGAGCCCCTCCACGTGCCGCAGGTACTTCTGCACCCGGCGCGCCCAGCGCGCCCAGCTCAGCTCCCCGTCCTCCTTGGCCCGTGAGGACGCCCGTGTCTCCGCGTCGTGGCCGCTCAGCTCCAGGTGTCCCAGCTCGGTGTTGGGGACGAGCCGGCCGCCGGTGAAGACGGCGCTGCCGATGCCCGTGCCGAAGGTGAGCACGATGACCGTGCCGGTGCGGCCCCGGCCGGCGCCGAAGGTCATCTCGGCGACCCCCGCCGCGTCCGCGTCGTTGAGCAGGGTCACCGGGGCACCGATCCGCTCGCCGATCAGCCCGGCGGCGTCGATCCCGATCCAGCCCTTGTCGACATTGGCGGCCGTACGGGTGGTGCCGCCCACGACGACGCCCGGGAAGGTGGCCCCGACCGGGCGGCCGGACCATCCGAAGTGGTCCACGACCTCCTTGACCCGGTCCGCGACCGCGTCCGGGGTCGCCGGCTGCGGGGTGAGCACCTTGTGGCGCTCCTCCGCGAGCGAACCGCCCGTCAGGTCGACCGGGGCGCCCTTGATCCCGGATCCGCCGATGTCCACACCGAATGCGTCCATGGCGACCACGCTACGGGCGGAAGGCCGGGCTCACCCCTCGGCGGCGTCGCTCAGCCCTCGGCGGAGTCGACCGCGGCGGCGGCCTCCGCGCGCAGGTCGCGGCGGAGTTCCTTGGGGAGGGAGAAGGTGATGGACTCCTCGGCGGCCTTGACGGTCTCGACGTCCTCGTAGCCGCGGGCGGCGAGCCACTCCAGGACGCCCTCGACGAGGATCTCGGGGACGGAGGCACCGGAGGTGACGCCGACGGTGTTCACGCCCTCCAGCCAGGCCTCGTCGATCTCCTCGGCGTAGTCCACGAGGTGGGCGTCCTTGGCGCCGGCGCCGAGGGCGACCTCGACCAGGCGCACCGAGTTGGAGGAGTTCTTCGAGCCGACGACGATGACCAGGTCGGCCTCGGCGCCCATCTGCTTGACCGCGGTCTGCCGGTTCTGCGTGGCGTAGCAGATGTCGTCCGACGGCGGGGAGAGCAGGTTGGGGAACTTGTTCTGCAGCGCGCCGACGGTCTCCATCGTCTCGTCGACGGAGAGGGTGGTCTGGGACAGCCAGACGACCTTGTCCGGGTCGCGGACCTCGACGTTCGCGACGTCCGAGGGGCCGTCGACGAGCTGGATGTGCTCGGGGGCCTCGCCGGAGGTGCCGATGACCTCCTCGTGGCCCTCGTGGCCGATCAGGAGGATGTCGTAGTCCTCCTTGGCGAAGCGGACGGCCTCCTTGTGGACCTTCGTCACCAGCGGGCACGTCGCGTCGATCGTCGCCAGCCTGCCGCGCCTGGCCTCCTCGTGGACCACGGGGGCCACGCCGTGCGCGGAGAAGATCACGATGTTGCCCTCGGGCACCTCCGCGGTCTCCTCGACGAAGATCGCGCCCTTCTTCTCCAGGGTCTTGACCACGTATTTGTTGTGGACGATCTCGTGGCGCACATACACCGGCGCGCCGTACTGCTCCAGGGCCTTCTCGACGGCGATCACGGCACGGTCCACGCCCGCGCAGTAGCCACGGGGGGCGGCGAGCAGGACCTTTCGAGCGCTGGTTGCAGTCATGCGGTCCATCGTACGGGCCGACGTCTGCGGCGCGTCCCGGCTCCCCGCCCCGGTCCGGGGCCTCCGGGGCCGAATACTGGCCGGGCAGCGCAGCAGACGCACCCGGGAGGGGCCCGTATGTCCGCACCACCCGCCGGCGGCGACGGCCGCCTCCGCCGCGCCCTGACCTTCCGGGACCTGGTCGTCTACGGGCTGCTGTTCATCGCCCCGATGGCGCCGGTCGGCGTGTTCGGCACGCTCGTCGCCAAGGCGCACGGCGCGGTGGCACTGGTGTACGTGGTGGCCACGGTGGCCATGGGGTTCACCGCGTACGCCTACGCGCTGATGGTGCGGGTCGCCCCGCAGGCGGGCTCGGTCTACACCTACGCGCGCGTGGGGCTCGGCGAGGGCGCGGGGTTCGTCGCCGGGTGGATGGCGATGCTCGACTACCTGCTGATCCCCGCGGTGGCGTACCTCTTCTCGGGCATCGCGATGCACGCGCTCGTGCCGTCGGTGCACCAGTGGGTGTGGACCGCGGCCGCCGTCGTGGTGACCACCGCGCTGAACCTGTCGGGTGTCCGGGTCGCGGCGCTGGCCGGCTTCGTGGTGCTGGCGGTGGAGGTCGCGGTGCTGCTGGTCTTCGTGGCCGTGGCGGTGTACGCGCTGGTGGCGGACGGGCCGCGGCGCGGCTGGCTGGAGCCGTTCACCGGCCAGGGGGGCTTCTCGACAGGCGCGGTGCTCACCGCGGTGTCCGTGGCGGTGCTGTCCTATCTGGGATTCGACGCGATCGCCGCGTTCGCGGAGGAGTCGGCGGGAGGGCCGGGGCGGGTGGCGCGCGCGGTACTGACGTGTCTGGTGGTGGCGGGGGTGCTGTTCGTTCTCCAGACGTATCTGGCGGCGCTGCTGACGCCGGTGTCCGCGGCGGAGCTCGCCGCGAAGCCTGCGGAGCAGGGGACGGCGTTCTACGACACGGTGGACGCGGCCGGCGGCCGGTGGCTGCACGACCTGGTGGCGGCGAGCAAGGCGGGCGGCGCGGCGTTCGCGGCGCTGGCCGGGCAGGCGGCGGCCGGGCGCCTGCTCTTCGCGATGGCCCGCGACCGGCGGCTGCCGGGGCTGCTGGCGAAGGTGGACCGCGGCTCGGGCGTGCCCCGACCCGCCCTGCTGGGCGCGGCGGTGGTCACCCTGGCGGCGGCGGTCTGGGCGGCCCGGCGCGACGACGGGCTGGACCGGCTGGTGTCGGTGGTGGACGTAGGGGCGCTGGTGGCGTTCGGGCTGCTGCATCTGTCGGTCTTCGGGTGGTTCGCGGTGCGGCGGCGGGCCTGGCGGGGTGCCGATCTGGTGCGGCACGTCCTGGTGCCGCTCCTCGGCCTGGCCGTGGTCGTCGCGGTGATCGCGAAGGCGGCGGGGGCGGCGCAGGTGGTGGGGGCGGTGTGGCTGGGGGTGGGGTTGGTGGTCCTGGCGGTGCAGGGGGCGGTGACGCGCGGGGCTCGGTGAGGATGCCCCACCCCCACTACCCTCGACCCATGGCTCTCTCCACCACCCCCGAGGCCCCCCTCCCCGTCGGCCAGGTGTCCCGGCTCATCGGCGGCTGGATCGACCGGCTCGGCACCGTCTGGGTCGAGGGCCAGATCACCCAGCTCTCCCGGCGCCCCGGTGCCGGAGTCGTCTTCCTGACCCTGCGCGACCCGTCGCACGACATCTCCCTCTCCGTCACCTGCTACCGCGCCGTCTTCGACCAGGTCGCCGACGTCGTCTCGGAGGGCGCCCGGGTCGTCGTGCACGCCAAGCCCGAGTGGTACGCCCCGCGCGGCTCGCTCTCGCTGCGGGCGGCGGAGATCCGGCCGGTGGGCGTCGGCGAGCTGCTGGCGCGGCTGGAGCGGCTGAAGAAGGAGCTCGCGGCGGAGGGCCTGTTCGCGGCCGACCGCAAGCGGCCACTGCCGTTCCTGCCGCAGCTGATCGGCCTCGTCTGCGGCCGTGCCTCGGCCGCCGAGCGCGACGTGCTGGAGAACGCCCGGAACCGCTGGCCCGCCGTCCGCTTCGAGGTGCGCAACGTCCCCGTCCAGGGCGTGCACGCGGTGCCGGCCGTGGTGGAGGCGGTCCAGGAGCTGGACGCGCACGCCGGGGTGGACGTGATCGTCGTGGCCCGGGGCGGCGGCAGCGTCGAGGACCTGCTGCCGTTCTCGGACGAACAGCTCGTCCGGGCCGTGGCGGCCTGCCGCACCCCCGTGGTGTCGGCGATCGGCCACGAGCCCGACTCCCCCCTGCTGGACCTGGTCGCCGACCTGCGCGCGTCCACCCCTACCGACGCGGCCAAGCGCGTCGTGCCGGACGTCGGCGAGGAGCTCACCCGCGTCGGCCAGCTCCGCGACCGCGGGCTGCGGGCCGTCACCGCGCTGCTGGACCGCGAGGAGCGGGGGCTGGCGGCGGTGCGGGCGCGGCCGTGCTTCGAGCGTCCGCAGCGGATGGTCGAGGAGCGGGCGGAGCAGGTCGACGCGCTGCTGGCGCGCGGGAGGCGGACGTTCGGCCATCTGCTGGACCGGGCCGACTCCGAGCTGACGCACACCCACGCCCGCGTGGTGGGCCTGTCCCCGGCGGCGACGCTGCGCCGCGGCTACGCGGTGCTCCAGCACGCGGACGGCTCGGTGGTCCGCTCCCCCGCCGAGGTCGGCGCGGACGAGGAGCTGCGGGCGCGGGTCGCGGAGGGCGGGTTCACGGTGCGGGCCGTGAGCGAGGGCGGGGCCGCGGCCGGCGGCGTGGCATAGACCAGGCCCTACGCTGGGCGTCATGGCGAACAACACCGACGAGGAGCAGACGCAGGCCCTCGGCTACGAGCAGGCGCGGGACGAGCTGATCGAGGTCGTCCGCCGGCTGGAGACGGGCGGCCAGACGCTGGAGGAGTCGCTGGCGCTGTGGGAGCGCGGCGAGGAGCTGGCGAAGGTGTGCCGGCGCTGGCTGGAGGGGGCGCGGGCACGGCTGGACGCGGCGCTGGCCGAGAGCGGGCAGGAGGACTGACGGGACTGTGACCCGGGAGACACTTCGCCGGGAATTTGGTTGAAGCTTGTTCAGTTGAAGCTTCACATACCTTGCAGTACGGTGGACATCGGCCGGCCCCGAACCACCGCACCACCCCGCAATACGAAGAAGGTCACCCCCCATGTCCTCTCTCGCCCTCGACGCCGCCGCGCAGGACCTCCTCTTCCGCGAGGCCCACACGGCCAACGCCTTCGCCGACGAGCCGGTGTCCGACGAGCAGATGCAGGCTCTCTACGACCTCATCAAGTTCGCCCCCACCGCGTTCAACCAGTCGCCGATGCGGATCGTCCTCGTCCGCACCGAGGAGGCCCGCGAGCGCCTCGTCGCGCACATGTCCGAGGGGAACCAGGCCAAGACGCGCACCGCGCCGCTGGTCGCGGTCCTCGCCGCGGACAACGAGTTCCACGAGGAGCTCCCGCAGCTGTTCCCGGCCTTCCCGCAGGCCAAGGACGCGTTCTTCAGCGAGCGCCCGGTCCGTGAGCGCTCGGCCGCGCTCAACGCCTCGCTCCAGGCGGGCTACTTCATCCTGGGCGTCCGGGCCCTCGGCCTGGCCGCCGGCCCGATGACCGGCTTCGACGCCGCGGGCATCCAGAAGGAGTTCCTGGACGGCGACCACACCCCGCTGATGGTCGTCAACATCGGCAAGCCGGGTACGGAGGCCTACCGCCCCCGCTCCCCGCGCCTGGCCTACGACGAGGTCGTCTCGGTCGTCTGACCGCACGCCCCGGAAGGGCTGATCCCGGCACCCGGGGTCAGCCCTTCTGCTTGCCCGTCTTCAGAGCCGCGGCCATCTCCGTGAGCCGCCGGTCGGACGCCGTCCCGGCGACCACCGTCGTCACCCCGCGCTCCTCGCGCACCAGGGCGTTGTACTTCTCGCCCTCGTAGCGCTGCCAGACGACGTCACCGATCTTCTCGGTGCGGCCGGTCTTCCGCGCCTCCTGGGTCGAGGAGTCGACGAAATCCCGTCCCGTCCGGTCGCTCTGCTCGATCTGGACGTACTCGGTGTCGGGGTCGACGAAGCCCAAGTGCCAGTACTTTCCCTCGCGTTCGGTCACCTTGTACCAGACCGAGGTCGCCCGCCAGTCCTTGCCGAGCCCCTCGGGCGCGACCAGCGGATAGGGCGCGTCCCGCCGGGCGGAGTCCGTCGCGACGCGGTACTCCACCGTCTTCACATGGTCGCCACCGCTGCCGTGCGGGAGGAAGAACCAACCCGACCCCGCCACCGGAACCACCACCGCCAACGACAGCAGTAGGTTCCGCACCGTCTGATTCTTACCGTTCCTGCCAGCCACGCCCCCCATCGTCCCCCATACCGATGTGGATCTCGACGCCGGAGGGGGTCGGGAACCGGCCACGGGTCCCGACGGGGCCTTGACGGCGCTCATGCGTGGGGCGCCCTGCTCATTCTCGAAATCAGCGGATAAAGTCATCAGCACCCTCACCCCCCTGGCCCACCGGGACGGGGGGACCCCACGGCCGACGCCGTACAGAAAGGTGCGCCCCGATGACCGATCATCATCTGCCCTCCCAGCTCGAGGTCAGTCCGGAGGCACCGGACCGCAACCTCGCCCTGGAGCTGGTCCGGGTGACCGAGGCGGGCGCCATGGCCTCGGGCCGCTGGGTGGGCCGCGGCGACAAGAACGGCGCGGACGGCGCCGCCGTGCGCGCCATGCGTGCGCTGATCCACACCGTCTCGATGAACGGTGTGGTCGTCATCGGCGAGGGCGAGAAGGACAACGCCCCGATGCTCTACAACGGCGAGCGCGTCGGCGACGGGACCGGCCCGGAGTGCGACGTGGCCGTGGACCCGGTGGACGGCACGACGCTGACGGCCAAGGGCATGGCCAACGCCGTCTCCGTGATGGCGGTCGCCGACCGCGGCTCGATGTTCGACCCGTCCGCGGTCTTCTACATGGACAAGCTCGTCACCGGCCCCGAGGCCGCCGACTTCGTCGACATCACCGCGCCCGTCGCCGTGAACATCCGCCGCATCGCCAAGGCGAAGCGCTCCGCCGTCGAGGACGTCACGGTCGTCGTCCTGGACCGCCCCCGCCACAGCGGACTGGTCAAGGAGATCCGCGAGGCGGGCGCCCGGATCAAGTTCATCTCCGACGGCGACGTGGCCGGCGCCATCATGGCCGCCCGCGAGGGCACCGGCATCGACCTGCTGCTGGGCGTCGGCGGCACGCCCGAGGGCATCATCGCCGCCTGTGCGATGAAGTGCCTCGGCGGCACCATCCAGGCCAAGCTGTGGCCCAAGGACGACGAGGAGCGTCAGCGGGCCCTGGACGCCGGGCACGACCTGGACCGCGTCCTGCACACGGACGACCTGGTCAGCGGGGAGAACGTGTTCTTCGTCGCCACCGGCATCACCGACGGCGAGCTGCTGCGCGGCGTGCGCTACCGGTCCGCGACGGCCACGACCCAGTCGCTGGTCATGCGGTCGAAGTCGGGGACGATCCGGCAGATCGACTCCGAGCACCGGCTGTCGAAGCTCCGCGCCTACAGCACGATCGACTTCGAACGGCCCAGCTGAACAACCCGGTTGGGACACCGGCCGGGGCGTACGCCCCGGTCCCTTCCTTTCATCGTTTCCAGCGGGACTCGGCCCCGCGCCCCCCGGCCGACGGCCGGACGGCGCCCCCGTGAAGCGAAGAAAGGCAGGGACCGAGGACTCAGCCCGCCGCGGCCACGCGGGTGGCCCGCTGGAGCTCCGCCTCGCGGCGCCGCCGACGGGCGAGGACGACGCGGCGCTCGGCGGCGGTGAGCCCGCCCCACACGCCGTACGGCTCCGGCTGGAGCAGGGCGTGCTCGCGGCACTCGACCATCACGGGGCAGCGGGCGCAGACGCGTTTGGCCGCCTCCTCCCGGGAGAGGCGGGCGGCCGTGGGTTCCTTTGACGGTGCGAAGAACAGCCCTGCTTCATCCCGGCGGCAGACCGCCTCCGAGTGCCAGGGGCCTGCCTGGTCCCGCGCGGACATGCGCGCGGGCGGTACGGCGGCTTCCTGCAGGGGCTGATGCGGTAGCAGCACGGTCCACTCCTGACGACGGCTTTGCTCGGCCGGTTGAGTCACCCTTGCCCGTCTCACCCTGCACGGCCATTCGCACCCGCAGCCGTACGAGAGACGATGCACCAAGCTTTACCCGCTGTGCGCGCTCTTATTCACACCGTTGCCACGACTGGAACACCGTCCGTCACCACCGTCCGGCGGCGGCCCCGCTACCGGGCCGCGCGCAGGTCCTTGACCCGCTTGCCGCGCTTGGCCTTCGCCGCGACGCCGCCGAACACCGCGCAGCCGGTGATCAGCACCGAGGGCGCCTCCGGGTCGGCCGACTCGTAGGAGTCCACGTCGAAGCCGCCGAAGACGCCGGTGCCGGTGGAGCGCAGCGAGATGTTCTCGGGCACCTTGATGTCGACGCCGCCGAACAGCGCCCAGGTGCTGATGACGATCTGCCGCTCCTCGAAGAGCGCCTCGGTGAGGTCGATCTCCACTCCGCCGAAGAGGGCGAACGCGTTGAGCCGGCCGCCCGCGCGCCAGCGGCCCTTGCGGGTCGCGCCGCCGAAGACCGCGACGAGATTCTCCGCGGGCCGGGCGGCGGCGCCCGGCGGGCGCGGGGGCGCGTACGCGTCGGCCGCGTCCGGGCGCGCCGCCACCGGCAGGTCGCGCACCAGCGGCTCCAGTTCGGCCACCGTGCGGGCCCGGTAGACCGCGTCCACCCGGTCCGCGTGCTCGTCCGCGGTGAGCCGGCCCTCGGCCAGTGCCTCGCGCAGGATGTCCGCGATCCGGTCGCGGTCCGCGTCGGAGGCCCGGAGCGCGGGCTCGGCCTCGGCCGTCTTGGTCAGGGATACCTGTCGCTTCTCCAGCGCTGACTCGTCCACGGGCCCAGGATAGGCGAAACGCGATAGATCGCGATAGCCATCCGTTCCAAGTGAGGCTTGCCTCACCAGCCGATCACGCCCGGCGGCGCCTACGCTGGGGACGCATACCACCCGCAGAGTGAGTAGTGAGGGATCGCCGCGATGTCTCGGCCCGAGTTTGCCCATACCGATCTTCTGCCCCTGGGCGAGGACAGGACGCCGTACCGCCTGGTCACCTCGGAGGGCGTGAGCACCTTCGAGGCGGACGGCCGCACCTTCCTCAAGGTCGAGCCCGAGGCGCTGCGCAAGCTCGCCGAGGAGGCGATCCACGACATCCAGCACTATCTGCGCCCGGCCCACCTCGCGCAGCTGCGCCGGATCGTCGACGACCCCGAGGCCTCGGGCAACGACAAGTTCGTCGCCCTCGACCTGCTCAAGAACGCCAACATCGCGGCCGCCGGCGTGCTGCCGATGTGCCAGGACACCGGCACGGCGATCGTGATGGGCAAGCGCGGCCAGAACGTCCTTACCGAGGGCGGCGACGACGAGGCCCTCTCCCGCGGCATCTTCGACGCGTACACCAAGCTCAACCTGCGCTACTCGCAGATGGCCCCGCTGACCATGTGGGAGGAGAAGAACACCGGCTCCAACCTGCCCGCGCAGATCGAGCTGTACGCGACCGACGGCGGCGCCTACAAGTTCCTCTTCATGGCCAAGGGCGGCGGCTCCGCCAACAAGTCCTTCCTCTACCAGGAGACGAAGGCGGTCCTCAACGAGGGCTCCATGATGAAGTTCCTGGAGGAGAAGATCCGTTCGCTGGGCACGGCCGCCTGCCCGCCGTACCACCTGGCGATCGTCGTCGGCGGCACCTCGGCCGAGTTCGCGCTGAAGACCGCCAAGTACGCCTCCGCGCACTATCTCGACGAGCTGCCGGAGGAGGGCTCCCCGCTCGGTCACGGCTTCCGTGACAAGGAGCTGGAGGAGAAGGTCTTCGAGCTCACCCAGAAGATCGGCATCGGCGCCCAGTTCGGCGGCAAGTACTTCTGCCACGACGTGCGCGTGGTCCGCCTGCCGCGGCACGGGGCGTCCTGCCCGGTGGCCATCGCGGTCTCCTGTTCCGCCGACCGCCAGGCCGTCGCGAAGATCACGGCGGAGGGCGTCTTCCTGGAGCAGCTGGAGACGGACCCCGCGCGCTTCCTCCCCGAGACGACGGACGAGCACCTCGGCGACGACGACGTGGTGCGCATCGACCTCAACCGTCCCATGGACGAGATCCTCGCCGAGCTGACGAAGTACCCGGTGAAGACCCGGCTTTCGCTGACCGGCCCGCTGGTCGTCGCCCGCGACATCGCGCACGCGAAGATCAAGGAGCGGCTGGACGCGGGCGAGGGCATGCCGCAGTACCTGCGCGACCACCCGGTCTACTACGCCGGCCCCGCCAAGACCCCCGAGGGCTACGCGTCCGGCTCCTTCGGCCCGACGACGGCCGGCCGCATGGACTCCTACGTCGAGCAGTTCCAGGCGGCGGGCGGCTCCAAGGTGATGCTGGCGAAGGGCAACCGCAGCAAGCAGGTCACCGACGCGTGCGCCGCCCACGGCGGCTTCTACCTCGGCTCGATCGGCGGCCCGGCGGCGCGCCTGGCCCAGGACTGCATCAAGAAGGTGGAGGTCCTGGAGTACGAGGAGCTGGGCATGGAGGCGGTCTGGAAGATCGAGGTCGAGGACTTCCCGGCGTTCGTCGTCGTGGACGACAAGGGGAACGACTTCTTCACGGATCCGGCGCCGGTGCCGACGTTTATGAACATTCCGGTGCGGTCGGGTAAGTAAGGGGGGTTTGCTCCCCGCCCCGCCCTAATCCGTTTTCGCAGGGGCTGCCGCCCCTGCGCGACCCCCCTGCGCGCTGCCGCGCGCGGGGGCCGCGCTTCGCGCGGTGGGGGCGGTTCCGCGCTGTCGCGCGGGTGGCGGGGCTTCGCCCCTGCGCCCCACCGGGGGCTGCGCCCCCTGGCCCCCGCTCGGGTTGCGCCCGCGGAGCCCTTGCTCGGTTGCGCCTGCCGGGCCCCTGCTCGGTTGCGCCCGTTGGGTCCTGACCGGGGCTGCGCCCCTGGCCCCCGAAGCGCCCTGCGGGCGCTGTCCTCAAGCTCCCCGGAGGGGGCCAGGGGCGGAGCCCCGGAAGCAGGGGTGCAGGGGGCGCAGCCCCCGCCGGGCGCAGGGGGCGGAGCCCCCGCCCCACCGCGGCGGAGCCGCGGTACCGGGCCCCGGGGCGGAGCCCCGGAAGAAACGGTGAAAGGGCGGGGTCGGGGGAAGAACACCTACGCGAAACGCTGCCCCGCCGAGCCGTCGCACTTCTGCAACCGCACCGGCTCCTTCGCCCCCGACAGCGTCAGGCACAACTGCGGCGCCGCCGCAGGCCGATACGTACCGCCGGACCGCGCGAAGCGCTGGTTGTCACCGCCGTGGCAGTTCCACAGCACCACCGCCGCCCCCGCGGCGTACTTGCCCTCCGGCACGTCCACGCACCGGTCGTGCGTCAACGCCGTGTGCAGCGAGCCGCGTTCGCCGTCGTACCACCACTCCTGGTTGCGGTTCCCCGTGCACGGCCATCCGCCGACCTCCGTGCCGTTCCGCGTCACGGCGCCGTACGCGTCCACGCACGCACCACTGGCGGCGTTCTTCAACGGCCGGTACGCCTCGTCCCACGAACCCTCGTACAGCACCGGATTGTCCGTGCTCGCCGGGTCCGCGCAGCCCGCCTCGCGGTAGCCGGACGCGTAGAACCGGCTCAGGCAGGACGCGAACGCCGCGTGCCCGCGCGCGTTGGGGTGGAAGGACTGCCGGACGGAGTTGGCGTCCGGCGGGACGGGGTTCGACAGGTCGAGCCACAGCCCGCGCACCCAGGTGTTCTCCATACAGACCTCGTGCCCGTGGAAGAGGCGGGAGTTGTCGAGGAAGTACGCGCCCGACTCCAGCGCCGCCTTCCGCATTCCGCGCTCGAACGCCGGCACGGCCCCGTTGCGGGCCCAGGTCGCGTCGGAGGTGTAGCCGACGCAGCCGCCCGGCAGCTTGCCGGGGTAGTCGGGGTTGTCCTCGAAGTCGTCCCCGAGCGGGCTCGGGTAGCCCATGACGACGAGCTTGTAGTCGCCGTCGGCGTACCCCGCGCCGGACATCACGGCGCGCAGGTCCGCGACGGTCCGCTTCACCTTCGGCACCAGGCCGTCGACACGCGCCTGCCAGCCCGGTTCGTACTTGGGCTGACAGGCGCCCTGGAGGGTGAGGTAGCGGGTGACGCAGTCGGTGATCACCGGACCGAACTGGAGGTCGTCGTTGGCCCCCGCGACCAGCAGGACCAGCTTGACCCGGGTGTTGCGGGCCTTGATCGCCAGATTGTCGCTCTGCACCAGTTCGTCCGCGTACTGCTTGGTGCCGCCGATGCGGATGTTTCCCGTGTCGGCGCCGGAGCAGGCGACGTTGTAGGTGACGTCGGCGGGGACCGACGTGCGGTGGATGGCGGAGTCGGGCGAGCGGTGGCACCAGTTGGAGGGACCGGCGGTGCCCGGTTCGTAGGTGCCGACGCCCTCGCCGGATATCTCGCTGTCGCCCAGCGAGACCAGCGCGCTCTTGCGCTCCGCGAGCGGCCGCTCGGCCGCGTCGCCGTAGAGCTTCACCGCCTCCGCGGCCCGGATCTTCTCCAGTTCGGGGGAGAGGGGGGACGAGGCGCCGGAGCGCGTTTCCGCATGGGCGGACGGGATATTTGCGGCCATTCCTCCAAAAACGGCTGCGAAAGCCGTCAAGGCGGCAAGCGAACAGCGCAGGGTGGGTCTGCGTGTCATGGAGCCTCCCCGATTTCTTTTGTTACCCGCGGTATTTACTGGCTGGTAGTGGCCTTTGGGAACAGGTGGAACGAGACAAACGCTGTTCCTGTCAGGAGGTAAGTGATGACGACCGACAGCGATCAGTACCGGACCGAGCACGACTCGATGGGCGAGGTCCGGGTGCCCGCCCACGCCAAGTGGCGGGCCCAGACCCAGCGGGCCGTGGAGAACTTCCCGGTCAGCGGGCAGCGGCTGGAGCGCTCGCACATCGCGGCCCTGGCCCGGATCAAGGCGGCCGCCGCCAAGGTCAACGCCGAACTCGGCGTGATCGACGCGGACATGGCGCGGGCCATCGCCGAGGCGGCCGACGAGGTCGCGGAGGGCCGCTGGGACGACCACTTCCCCGTCGACGTCTTCCAGACCGGCTCCGGCACGTCGTCCAACATGAACACCAACGAGGTCGTCGCCACCCTGGCCGGCGAGCGGCTGGGCCGTGCCGTCCACCCCAACGACCATGTCAACGCCAGCCAGTCGTCGAACGACGTCTTCCCCTCGTCCATCCACATCGCCGCCACGGCCGCCGTCACCGGTGAGCTGATCCCGGCGCTGGAACACCTCGCCGCCGCACTGGAGCGCAAGGCCGAGGAGTTCGCCGAGGTCGTCAAGTCGGGGCGGACGCATCTGATGGACGCCACTCCCGTCACCCTCGGCCAGGAGTTCGGCGGCTACGCGGCCCAGGTCCGGTACGGCGTCGAGCGGCTGCGGTCCTCGCTCCCCCGGCTCGCCGAACTCCCGCTCGGCGGAACGGCGGTGGGCACCGGCATCAACACCCCGCCCGGCTTCTCCGCGGCGGTCATCGCCGAGATCGCCCGCGCGACGGGCCTGCCGCTGACCGAGGCCCGTGACCACTTCGAGGCGCAGGGCGCGCGGGACGGGCTGGTCGAGACGAGCGGCCAGCTGCGGACGATCGCCATCGGCCTGACGAAGATCTCCAACGATCTGCGGTGGATGGCGTCCGGACCGCGGACGGGTCTGGCCGAGATCAACCTCCCCGATCTCCAGCCGGGTTCGTCCATCATGCCGGGCAAGGTGAACCCGGTCGTCCCGGAGGCGGTGCTGATGGTGGCCGCGCAGGTCGTCGGCAACGACGCGACCGTCGCCACGGCGGGCGCGGCCGGCAACTTCGAACTCAACGTCATGCTGCCCGTGATGGCGAAAAACCTTCTGGAGTCGGTGCGGCTGCTCGGCAACGCGGCGCGGCTGCTGGCCGACCGGACGGTCGACGGCATCACCGCGAACGTGGAACGGGCGCGGGAGTACGCGGAGTCCTCGCCGTCCGTCGTCACGCCGCTGAACCGGTACATCGGTTACGAGGAGGCGGCGAAGGTGGCGAAGCGGGCGCTGGCGGAGCGGAAGACGATCCGGGCGGTGGTGATCGAGTCCGGTTATGTGGAGCGGGGGCTGCTGACGGTCGAGCAGCTCGACGAGGCGTTGGATGTGCTGCGGATGACGCGGCCGTAGGGCGCGTTCCGCTCCGGCCCGGCCCTCTGCCCGGAGGGCGGGGCTCCGCCCCCGGCCCCCAATCCCCCGCATACCCATGCGGTATACATCACGGCACACCCCACCCCCCTCCCCCTAAGATCTGCGCATGACAGCGCAAGTGGAAGCGGAACCCCCGGCGAACGGCGGCGGCCCCGGGCACTGGGCCCCCGGCGACCAGATCCTCTGGCGCTACCGCGCCAACGCCACCGACCGCGTCCACATCTGCCGCCCCGTGACCGTCGTCCAGGACGACCCCGGGCTGCTCGCCGTCTGGCTCGCCTCGGGCACCCACTGCGTACGCCCCGTCCTCGCCGACGGCACACCTCCGTACCAGGAGCCCCTCGCCACCCGTTACACCAAGCCGCGCACCACCGCCGTCGGCGCCTGGACCGGTACGGGCGTCCTCAAACTGGCGCGCCCCGGCGAGCCGTGGTCGGTCTGGCTCTTCTGGGACCTCGACTGGAGGTTCCGCAACTGGTACGTGAATCTTGAGGAACCGCTCGCGCGCTGGGCCGGCGGGGTCGATTCCGAGGACCACTTCCTGGACATCGCCGTCTATCCGGACCGGCGTTGGGAGTGGAAGGACGAGGACGAGTTCGCCCAGGCGCAGCGCGTGGGGCTGATGACAGCCGCTCGGGCCGAGGAGGTACGGGCCGCCGGGCGCGCGGCGGTCGAGCACATCGAGTCCTGGGGCGCACCGTTCACCTCCGGCTGGGAGCGGTGGCGGCCCGACCCGGCGTGGCCGGTGCCGGCGCTCCCCGACGACTGGGGGTGCGGCCCGGCACCGCAGCGGGCGTGAGCCCCGGCGGGCGCGACGGCCGGAAGCGCTTGCCGTCGCCCCGCGGGGCGACCGTAGGATCGTGCACCGTGGCACTGCGGCGCGGCGGGGCATGGACGCACCCGGGCCGCAGGGGATATGACGAAGCGTCAGAAAAATGACGTCAGGAAAATTGACGTCGGAAAAAATGACGTCGGAAAAATGAAGCGGAACCATCGGGCGAGAAGGCAGAAGGGGCGCATCCGTGAGCGGTGACGACGAGCAGCGGGCCTATGACGGTTACGCCCCGACGGGCCTGGACCGCAACGGCCAGGCCGAGGCGTTCGACGCCATCGGCGACCGGTACGACGAGGCCTTCCCGCACAAGGACGGCCAGATCGCCTCCGGCGCCTGGCTGGCCGGGGCGCTGCCGGCGGGTTCGCGGGTGCTGGACATCGGCTGCGGCACCGGCCTGCCGACCGCCCGTCAGCTGGTGGACGCCGGACACGCGGTCGTGGGCGTCGACCTCTCCGCGGGGATGCTGGAGCTGGCCCGCGGCCATGTGCCGGAGGCCGACTTCCACCTCGCGGACCTGGCGGAGCTGCGCGACGGCCGGCTGGGCACCTTCGACGGCATCGCCGCGTTCTTCGCCCTGCTGATGCTGCCCCGCCCGGAGATCCCGCACGCGCTGCGGATGCTGCACGGGCTGCTGAGACCGGGGGGCCTGATGGCGCTCTCGATGGTGGAGGCGGACGTGGACGACTATGCGATACCGTTCCTCGGCAACACGATCCGGGTATCGGGTTATCTGCGCGACGAGTTGCGGGAGGTCGTCCGCGCGGCGGGCTTCGAGATCGCCGGCGAGAGCACGCTGGCGTACGCCCCGCTGAGCACGGACGTACCGCCCGAGATCCAGCTCTTCCTCAATCTGCGACGCGCCGCCTGATCAGGGTGATCACGGTGCGCCCTGTGCGACCGGGCTTACGGCCCCGACGGATGGAACCCCACGCGTGACGGAGCAGACCGACTCCCACGGAGGACAGCGGAATGCCGCAGTCCGGCCCACCCGGCCCACCCCCTCGCCGGCCGCCCCGCCGCGCCCCCGCACCGGCGACGAGCCCGACGAGGCCCTGCCGCTGGCGCGCGGGGCGCATACCGTGCGGCCCGCCATGAGCGGCGGCGTCGACGGACCCGCCGACCCGCCCGACGGGGAGGGCGGCGTGGGCCGTGCCCATCCGCCGGCCGACGGCCCCAAACCGGCGGGCGGCACGGGCGGGGAGCGGCTGCGCTTCGTCGGCGCGGCCACCCGCCGGATCGCCCGCGGCATCGACCTGGACGAGATCGTGCTGGGCCTGTGCCGGGCCACCGTGCCGACCTTCGCCGACGCCATCCTCGTCTATCTGCGCGACCCGCTGCCGGTCGGCGACGAACGCCCGGTCGGCCCGGTCGTGCTGCGGCTGCGCCGCACCGACCGGCTGCCGGAGTACGCGCGGGGCCTCGGCACCCCCGAGACCGCCTGGGGAGCCGAATCCCTGGCCTCGCTGCCCGGCGCCCCGGCGCCCGCCGACGGACCCGGCCTCGGCCTGGAGCTGGCGGACGCCGCGGCCGAGCGCTGCGAGGTGCGCATAGGCGGGCCGCTCGCGGAGGTGCTGCGGGGTGTCCGGCCGGTCTTCGGGGACTCCTCGGCCGCGCGGGCGGCCCTGCCCGAACTGCTGGGCGCGGACCGGCCCGTACCCCAGCAGCGGCGGACGATCCTCGCCCCGCTGCGCGGCCGGCGCCGGGTCATCGGCGCCGCGGTGTTCATACGCCGGCCCGACCGGCCGGCCTTCGAGGGCGACGACCTGCTGGTCGCGGCGCAGCTGGCGACGCACACCGCGCTCGGCGTGGACAAGGCGGTCCTCTACGGCCGCGAGGTCTACATCGCCGACGAGCTCCAGCGCACCATGCTCCCCGACTCGCTCCCCCAGCCCACCGGCGTCCGGCTGGCCAGCCGCTATCTGCCGGCCGCCGAGACCGCCCGGGTCGGCGGCGACTGGTACGACGCGATCCCGCTGCCCGGCAACCGCATCGCGCTGGTCGTCGGCGACGTGATGGGCCACTCCATGACGTCCGCCGCGATCATGGGCCAGCTGCGCACGACCGCGCAGACCCTGGCCGGGCTGGACCTGCCGCCGCAGGAGGTCCTGCACCATCTGGACGAGCAGGCGCAGCGGCTGGGCTCGGACCGGATGGCGACCTGCCTCTACGCGGTCTACGACCCGGTCTCGCACCGCATCGTGATCGCCAACGCCGGCCATCCGCCGCCGATCATGCTGCACCGCGGCGGCCGCGCCGAGGTGCTCCGGGTGCCGCCCGGGGCGCCGATCGGCGTGGGCGGGGTGGACTTCGAGGCCGTGGAGCTGGACGCACCGGCCGGTGCGACGCTGCTCCTCTACACGGACGGCCTCGTCGAGTCGCGGATCCGGGACGTGTGGACCGGGATAGAGCAGCTGCGCGAGCGGCTGATCGACACCGCGCGCCTCACCGGCCCCAACCCGCCGCCGCTGGAGCCGCTGTGCGACGAGGTGCTGGGCATGCTGGGCCCGGGCGACCGGGACGACGACATCGCGCTGCTCGCCGCGCGCTTCGAGGGCATAGCGCCGAGCGACGTCGCGTACTGGTTCCTGGATCCGCGCCCCCAGACGGCCCGGCAGGCCCGCCGGCTGGCCCGGCGCGCGCTGGACCGCTGGGAGCTGGGCGAGCTGAGCGACGCCGTCGAACTGCTGGTCAGCGAGGTGATCACCAACGCGGTGCGGTACGCGGAGCGCCCGATCACGCTCCGTCTCCTGCGGACGAACGTGCTGCGCTGCGAGGTCGGCGACGATGTCCCCCAGCTTCCCCGGCTGCGCCAGGCGCGGCCCTCGGACGAGGGCGGCCGTGGGTTGTACCTGGTCAACAAGCTGGCCCGGCGGTGGGGCGCCACCCGGCTGAGCACGGGAAAGGTGGTGTGGTTCGAGCTCGCCCTGCCCCCGCGCGGTCACTCGGGGTGACGGATCGCCCCGTTCGGCGGTACCGGGTGAAATCCTGGACGGAGTCCAAGGCCCTGTTGCCGACGCGCTGTCGACGGAGTTCACTTGGCCGATGTGGAGGGCGGCTCGGACGACGCCCTCACCATCACCCGTTCCCGGGAGGCGTCCCATGACCGACTCGGCGCAGCAGACTCCGTACACCACCGACAACGTGGGCATCCCCGTGGAGAGCGACGAGCACTCGCTCACCATCGGCGACAGCGGCCCCATCCTCCTCCAGGACCACTACCTCATCGAGAAGATGGCCCAGTTCAACCGGGAGCGGGTCCCGGAGCGGGTGGTGCACGCCAAGGGCGGCGGCGCGTACGGCACCTTCCGGGTGACCAACGACGTCAGCCAGTTCACGAAGGCGGCGCTCTTCCAGCCGGGGAAGAGCACCGAGGTGCTCGTCCGCTTCTCCACGGTGGCCGGCGAGCAGGGCTCCCCGGACACCTGGCGCGACCCGCGGGGCTTCGCCGTCAAGTTCTATACGGAACACGGTAATTACGACCTCGTCGGCAACAACACCCCGGTCTTCTTCGTCCGCGACCCGCAGAAGTTCCAGGACTTCATCCGCTCCCAGAAGCGCCGCCCGGACAACGGCCTGCGCGACAACGACATGCAGTGGGACTTCTGGACACTGTCCCCCGAGTCCGCCCACATGGTCACCTGGCTGATGGGCGACCGCGGCATCCCGAAGACCTGGCGCAACATGAACGGCTACAGCTCGCACACGTTCATGTGGGTCAACGCGGGTGGCGAGAGGTTCTGGGTGAAGTACCACTTCATCACCGACCAGGGCATCGACTTCCTCACCCAGGAGGACGCGGACCGCCTGGCCGGCGAGGACCCGGACGTCCACCGCAAGGACCTCTGGCAGGCCATCGACAGCGGCAACGCCCCGTCGTGGACCCTCAAGGTCCAGATCATGCCCTTCACCGACGCGGCCGACTACCGCTTCAACCCCTTCGACCTGACGAAGGTCTGGCCGCACGCCGACTACCCGCTGCACGAGGTCGGGAAGATGACCCTCGACCGCAACCCCGAGGACTTCTTCGTCCACATCGAGCAGGCCGCCTTCGAGCCGTCGAACCTGGTTCCCGGCATCGGCCCGTCCCCGGACAAGATGCTCATCGGCCGTCTCTTCTCCTACCCGGACACCCACCGCTACCGCATCGGCCCCAACTACACCCAGCTGCCGCCCAATCGGCCGCACTCGGTGGTCAACTCCTATGCCAAGGACGGCCCGATGCGCTACGAGCCGGCCAACACGGCCCGCCCGTACGCCCCCAACTCCTACGGCGGCCCCGCCGCTTCCCCCCAGTTCGGCGACATCGCCGGCTGGTCCGCCTCCGGTGACATGGTCCGCGAGGCGTCGAGGCTGCACCGCGAGGACGACGACTGGGGCCAGGCGGGCACGATGGTCCGCAAGGTCCTCGACGACGCCGCCCGCGACCGCCTCGTCTCCAACGTCTCCGGCCACCTCCTCAACGGCGTCAGCCGCCCGGTCCTCGACCGGGCCCTGCAGTACTGGCGCAACATCGACAAGGAGACCGGGGACCGGATCGCGACGCGGGTGAACGGCGGCTGAGCCGGGACGACGCCTGCTCCTGCCCCCTTTTCCCGACGGGAAACAGGGGGCAGGCGCTTGTGACCCAATCCACAGGAACGGCGGCATAAACCCCTGGTAAGTTCCTGCCGACCAGCGGAAACGATCATGTTCTCCGCTGACATGCACTGATCAACGGGGGATTGTTTCACCATGTCCAAAAAGTCGTTCCGGGTTGCCGCCGTCGCCGCCGCACTGACCGTCTTCGGCCTGGCCGCGCCGCAGACCGCCCTCGCCGGAACCAGCAACCCGGCCCCGAAGCCCGCCTCCGTGTCGGCCGGTGACATCCACTTCTCCGCCAAGGCGACCGCGAAGACGAAGTCCCTGGTCAAGGCCAACCTGAAGGCCGCCGCGGCCGGCGCGAACGTGTGCGGCGCGGGCTACAACGTCTCCGTCTACGCGGAGCGCATGCCCAACCCCAACCAGCGCTACGCCACGCTCTACCTCTGGACCAACGGCCAGAGCACCGGCCCGAGCTACGACGACAAGCCGATCTGCGCCGTCCTGGCCAACGAGACGGGCGCCAAGCAGTCGATGGGCATCCGCCTCAAGTCCAACTACACCGACGACGCGGCCCGCGAGGACTTCGGCACCTTCGGCACCTACGCCGGCCCGGTCTACCAGAACCGCGGCTACTGCGGCACGGTGTACTCCTACATGAAGATGGGCGGCCGCGTGGTCATCGACGCCGTCCGTGGCGTGGGTTCCTGCAACTAAGCGGATCGGGCAAGGTCCGCTGCGGTTCGGCAGCGCCCGGAGGGGCGCGAGGAACTGCGCGACCGGCCACGACGGCGCCGCAGCCGATCGACGACCCGTCACGGAATGTCCAGCGGAGCGCTCAGGCGCTCCCCGGCTTCCTCCACCCCAGTCTCCGCCCCCGCTGGCGCGCCCTTTCGCGTGGCAGCGGGGGCGGTCTGCATGCCGGAACGATTCGGCATGAGCTCAACCCGCATAAAGGAACACCCTGTTGAAACGCAATCTCCTGTGGAGTGCGCGCATACCGGTGACAGCGGCCGTGACCATGGCCCTGTCCGCCGGCATCGGCACGACCCAGGCACTGGCCCTGACGGCACCGCCGCCGGGCAGTGCCGACGGCTGGTCCGCACCCGTCGGACCGGGCACGGGCAAGGACGGCGACAAGCCGTCCGCCGTCCCCGCCAAGCAGCGCACCGAGGTCCTCGGCAAGGACTACAAGTCCTCCGCCGACCGGGCCTTCACCACCTCCGGTGACGGCACCGGCTTCCACCTCCTCGTCGCCGACGAGAAGAACGGCTACGCCTGGAAGACCGCCGCGTCGCTGTCCGAGACCGGGTTCGACACCGACACCTGGATCGGCAACGCCTGTCTGACCGAGTCCGGGAAGTACGCGGCCGTCGCCTACGCCCCGCGCACCTTCACCAACAAGCCGGACCTGATGACCCACGGTGCCTTCACCGCGGTCGTCAGCCTGGCCGACGGGAAGGTCACCAAGCTCCCGTTCCAGGCCACGCTCGGCTACTTCTCCCCCGGCTGCGGCAAGGGCGACAACGCCGTCTTCACCGCGCTGAGCGACGAGAAGTCCAAGGTCGCGCGGACCCGCCTGGTCTCCGTCAATGCGGTCGACGGCAAGGTCTCCACCGACAACACCCTGGCGGGACAGCTCACTTCGGCCGTCCCGGTCAAGGGCGGCATCGCGGCCGCACGCGCCAACCAGATCGTCAAGGTCGAGGGCGGCACGGTCCGTCCGGTCGCGACGACGAAGTCCCTGCCGTTCCAGCTCCGCGCGGACGCCGACGGCGGCGTGACCTTCATCCAGCCCGACATGCAGCCCCGCAGGACGGCCGCCGCCACGGCGGGCTCCCCCGGGGACACCGCCAGGGTCTCCCGCGTCGGCGCGGGCGACCTGGACCGGCCGGACGCCCGGCGCAAGCCCGCCGACCTGGCCCGGGGCAGGCTCTCCGCGTTCGACCTCACCGCCACCGCGGGCGGCCAGGTCTATGTGACCGGCAAGGCCACCACCGAGGCCGGCGCCGCCAAGGTGCTGCACAACCCCGGCGGCCTCGACAAGGACGCACGGGTCTCGACCCACGGCCGGGCCGCGCTCACCTCCCGCTGGGCGGACGGCAAGGACACCCGGATCCGCCCCGAGGAGGCGCTCACCGAGCGCACCACGCGCACCACGCTGACCGCGCTCGGCACCCGGAAGACAGTCACTCTGGACGCCCAGCCCGGCGGCGACCGGATCGGCGGCGACCGCAACGCCCGGGCCGGCCACGCGATCAGCCCCGTGCTGAAGGCGGCCGCGGGCCCCGCCCGCCGGTCCGCCGTGGCCGACGGCGTCTCCGACGACCGCTACTGCGCCGTGCCCCGCGGCGACGCCAGGAAGCAGGCGTTCCAGCCCACTCCGCGGCAGATCGAGTGGGCCGTCGACCAGGCGGTCGTCGGCAAGCTCAACAAGGGCGCCAGCCGCCCGGCGAACTGGAAGAACATGGGCATGGCGGCGTACTCGCCCCAGTCCCTGTTCCCCCTCACCTCGCTGGACGGCGGCTCGGGCGAGGACTGGCACGTCCCCGCGCAGGTGATGCTCGGCGTCACCGCGCAGGAGTCCAACATGTGGCAGGCCGCCCGCACCGTCGTCCCGGGCGTCACCGGCAATCCGCTGATCGGCAGCTTCTACGGCGTCAAGTACGCCTCCAACGGGAAGCAGGGCGACCCGTGGGCGATCAACTGGAAGGAGTCCGACTGCGGTTACGGTGTCACCCAGGTCACCGACGGCATGCGGCTCGCCGGCAAGGAGCGCACGGACGACCACGGCAACAAGATCGAGCAGCCCAAGTCCCCGGTGCAGCAGGAGGCCGTGGCCCTGGACTACGCGGCCAACATCGCCGCCGGCGTCAACATCCTCGTCGATAAGTGGAACCTGACCCGCAAGGACGGGATGGTCATCAACGACGGGAACCCGAAGTCCATCGAGAACTGGTTCTACGCCCTCTGGACGTACAACACCGGCTACCACCCGCAGAACACGGCCGGCCAGAACTCCGGCAAGTGGGGCGTGGGCTGGACCAACAACCCGGCCAACCCGCTGTGGAAGATCAACCGCGGGATGTTCCTGGAGTCCGCGACCGGTGGTGACGACTACTCCCAGGCCTCGCACCCGCAGGACTGGCCGTACGAGGAGAAGGTGATCGGCTGGGCCGCCCGTCCGATCTCCGCGATGTTCAAGCCCGGCGACTTCCAGCCCGGCTACCGGGCCGCCTGGTGGACGAACCCGATGGAGCGGACCAAGTCCAAGCCTCCGTTCTCGCTCTTCTGCGACG
Source organism: Streptomyces luteireticuli (assembly GCF_041519305.1). Lineage (NCBI taxonomy): Bacteria > Bacillati > Actinomycetota > Actinomycetes > Kitasatosporales > Streptomycetaceae > Streptomyces > Streptomyces luteireticuli. The sequence goes on along the minus strand of NZ_CP167927.1, from coordinate 5,300,331 downwards.
GGTCCAACGACTGCGACCCGTCGAAGATCTCCTCGGGCATGTCCAACGAGACCGGCAAGGGTCCCTGCACCCTGCCCGGCGACCCGGACTCCAAGAACCCGCTGTACCTCAAGTGCTGGTACACCAAGCCCGCGAAGTGGAAGGACTGCGGCAACAAGGTCTGCGGCAACCCGGTCCACCGCTTCGACGACACCTACCCTGAGCAGCCGGACGCGGAGTCCTACCCGCCGCGCTGCAACACCGGTCTCCCGGCCGGCTCGATGATCGTCGACGACCTGCCCAACGGCATGACGCCGGCGGGCTCGTCCGGCCGGTGCCCCGGAGGCGTCTCCTCGCAGGGCACCTTCGGCTTCGACTTCGCGAGCGAGTCGTCGAAGATGGACCTGCACCAGATCGGCGCGGGCAACGGCAACCACTTCTGGTTCGCCCACACCCGCTCGAAGATCAACACCGCGGACGGGGCCAAGACCTACCTCAAGGGCACCTGGACCCTGAACTCGTCCAAGCGCGGCTGGATGCGCGTCTTCACGCACATCCCGGACCACGGCGCCCACACCCGTCAGGCCGCCTACGCGGTCGGCGGTACGGACTCCAAGAGCCCGACCCGGGTGCACCCGCAGCGGGTGATGGAGAACAAGTGGCTCGACCTGGGCGTGTTCAACTTCACCGGCACGCCGACCGTCAGCCTCGACAACGACACCGAGGACGGCACCGGCGACGAGGACATCGCCTGGGACTCCGTGGCCTTCCAGCCGCTCCCGGGCAAGCCGAAGGACATGGTCGTCGCGATGGGCGACTCGTACTCCTCCGGCGAGGGCGCGACCGCGCCCGGCGGCAAGGACTACTACCCCGAGTCCGACTTCTACGACAAGCAGCAGAAGTCGGCGAAGGACGCCTGCCACCGCTCCAAGCTCGCCTGGTCGCGTCAGGCGACCCTGCCGGGCAACAGCAAGTCCACCGGTGAACTCGCCGACGCGTGGGACCCGAACATGGACTACCACTTCACGGCCTGCTCCGGCGCCCGCCTCTTCAACATCGTGAGCAGGAACCAGAACAGCGAACTGGCCCAGCTCAAGCAGGGCTACCTGGACCAGAACACCACCCTGGTGACCATGTCGATCGGCGGCAACGACGCCCGGTTCACGGACATCGTCAAGAAGTGCGTGATGCCGACGCTGCTCAACTGCCAGGCGAACGACCTCGACAACATCGACCCGGACGGCGGCGCGGACCCCGGCGGCAGCACGGGACCGCTGAACCAGTGGGCGCCGAAGTGGCTCCACGACCAGATCCGGCCGCGGATCGCCGCCGCCCTCAAGATGATCCACGACAGGGCGCCGAACGCCAGGATCGTTCTCATGGGCTACCCCAGGCTCCTGGAGAACAAGGGCTCGTGCGTCATGAACATGGAGGAGGTCGAGGGCACTTGGCTCAATGAGCTGGCGAACACCCTCGCGTCCGAGATGCAGGGTGCCGTGGACGACGCCAACTCCCAGTACCGGGCGAACGCCGTCTTCTCCGACCCGCGCGACAAGTTCGCCGGAAAGGCGATCTGCGGAGATCCCGAGTCGGTGCACGGCATCGTGCTGAGCGGACACGCCCAGGCCGACAACGAAGGCCCCTGGTGGCTCGGCGGGACCGCCCCGTCGATGCAGTCCTTCCACCCCAAGCCGGCCGGCGCCCGCCTCTACGCGGACTCCCTGGAGGCCACCCTCTCCGGCAAGAAGTAACCGCAGAGGACAATCACCACCCGAGCGCGGGGCCCTGGGCACGGATGCCCGGGGCCCCGCGCCCTTTTCACCCATCCTCGAGGAGAACCAGTGGACCGCAGACGCGAACCGGCCGCCGACGCCGCCACAGCGGTCGGCCTGATCGTCCTGGACGCGATCGTCACGCTCTTCACCCTGCTGACGGTGATGACCGAAGCCGGATACGACGTCTTCACGAGCGCCGAGGACAACCACGTCGACAACGCGGTCCCGGTGATCACACTCGTCGTTCTGGGCGCCCTCGCCGCGCTGTCGGCCTGGCCGCTGCGGCGCGCCCGGTTCGCCGTCAGCGGTTCGGTGCAACTCCTGTGCGCCGGCGCCCTGTGGTGCTGGGCGCTCTACGGGGCGACCCGGGGCGGCGCCTGACGCACCGGTGCCCCTATTCCCTCCCGGGAACAGGGGCACCGGATCATCCGACCGCTACGACAGCGCGCCGCTCACCACTTGTTGGTGCACTGCACGCCGTACGGCGCACCGCTGTCCTTGGTGAAGCCCACACACGCCCGGTAGGTGTAGATGTTGCCGCCGAGCATGTTCGACCAGTCCGAGGAGTTGTAGGTCTGGGGGGTGTTGACGCTGAGCGAGCGCACCAGCTTGTTGCCTTCGTACTTCTCGATCGTCGCGTAGGAGCTGTACCAGGAAGGGGTGGCCTTCTGCGTCGTGCGCACCCAGGCGGCCTGGCACTTGGGCGACCAACGCAGCTCCGCGACCCGGCCGTTGTTGTCGACGGAGCCGCGACCGACCGCGTCACCCTCGCAACCGGTGCCCTTGGGGCCCTGGTTGTCGCAGCTGGTGCCGAGGCAGCCCGCCGCGTAGGACGTGCCGGCGAGCGGGATCAGCCCCATCACGACGGTCGCGGCCGAAACAGCGGCGACGCGAGAAGCAATCTTGAGCATGGAAATTCCTTACGTACATTCTCGGTGAAGTGCGGCATAAATGCGACCGACGATGTCGATCAACATATGGGGCTGGTAAGCCACTTGTCCAGAAATACGGAACCGTCTCCACCGGAAAAGGCCCCACCACCTCGCGCCCATGGCGGCGCCACTCAGGACCCGGCCCGCCCGGCATCGATCATCCCCCCGATGACCAGCAGGGCAACGGGAAGGACGATGAGCAGGAAGGCCATGACCCAGCCCATCCTCGCCGTGGTCCTGCGCGCGACCTTCCTGCACAACAGAGTCGCGAACGCCAGGTAGAGGAAGAAAGCGAGAAAGGCTACATAAAGGAAACCCATGAGGGGATTCTCCCTTGACGCATAAAGAGGGGAGGAGGGCCGGCAGGTACGCCTCGGCCCCCCTCCCCCGGGGCGATGTCACATCACCCGTCGATTCTCCCGGTTACTGGGTGAGGTTGACGTCGAACTCCTTTTCCGGCTCGTCGCAGTGCACCACCTTGCCGGGCCGGTTCCCGGGCTCGTCACCGAAGACCGGAACCGGGGCGTCCACGCCCCACGGGTTGCCTCCGTTGCCCCGCGAGCCCACGCCGCACCAGGCGTACGCATTGCCATTGGGCGCGGTGGCGGGGAAGTTGGAGAAGTTCCTCCAGTCACCGCCACTGATCCGCTGGTTGGACGAGCGACCCAGATTGTCGGTCATGCGGTCGTCGACGTACAGGTAGAGGTCGGGCATGTACGACTGGTAGACGATGCCGTTGGACGGGTGCGCGTCGTCGTTCTTCAGGTAGTGCGTCGGCTTGACGGACCCGTCGGCGCAGAAGGCCGCGGAGATGTCCTGCCAGATCGGAGGCGCGTTACCGATCATGGAACCCCACATGTTGTTGTTCCACGAACCGCTGTTCTTGAAGAACAGCGAGTAGACGTCCCCGGCGAAGTTCTTCACCGCGTAGTTGGTCTCCGTGTTGGAGTTGATCGCGTCGACCCACTTCTTGACGTTGTCGTTGATCGACTTGTGGGCGACCATGGCACGGTAGCCGTGCACGCCGCCACCGATGGCGCGGAAGTCCACGCACTGCTTGGAGTCGTCGATACGTGCGGCGCGGAAGTGCGGGAAGTACGCCTGACCCGGGGTGTCCCCGTCCTCGTAGGGGTGGGAGATCTTGAAGTCGCCGTACTCCAGCGCGTCCTGCGTGGTGTAGTCGATGTCCGGCGCGGGGATGCCGTAGTCCGCCTCGATCGCCTTCATGATCTTCGTGACGAAGTAGGGCAGGTGGGCGTTGCCGACCCGGGCGCGGTAGTCCGACGCCACGCTGCCGTCGACGATCTTCCCGTCCTCGCCGACCACGAAGGTCACGCTCACATCGGACTTGATCTTGTAGCTGTTCGGGTCCTTGTACGCCTCGGAGGCGGGCTTGGACGGGTCGGGGCGCCGGTTGGCCATGGCCATCCACACCGGGATCGACATGTCCGGGGCGGAGCCGTCGGCGCGCGGCGTCATGCCGCCGGCCTTGATGTCCTTGGCCCACTTCTCGGCCTCGTCATACGTCTTCTGGCCCGTGCACTCGCCCACGGCCTTCGCGTCCTTGCAGCGCGCCTCGTAGGTCAGACCGTGGGCCTCGACCCCGTTGCCGTTGTTGTTCCACAGCGGGGCCCGCTCGGCGAGTCCCAGGCCCCACTCGTAGAGCGACTTCATCGACCGCACGGGCGTCTCGAGCGACGTCACCGGGGAGTTGGAGTTCAGCTCCTGGTTCGGGTCGAAGATCGCGGCGGCGGTCAGGGAGCGCTGGACGAACTTGCCCTTGATCGGCTTGAACGCCACGGAGTTCCAGGCGACGTCCTGGTCGGCGTTGCCGTCCTTCGTGTAGTTCGTCAGCTTCACCTTGGGCGTGGAGGTGAACTTGTAGGCGCCCAGCGGCACCCACTTGCCGTTGTTCGCGTTCTGGTCCACGACCCGCTCGTACGGGCCGCCGACCGCGCCGTCGATGACGTACTTGGCGTGCCTGGTCTGGGCCCCGGTGTCGGGGACGAACGCGTAGACGGCGGCGAGGTCGTACGACTTGCCCGCCGTCCACTCGCCCTCGATGGTCATCCGGTTGCCGTCGCCGCCGAGGTGGTCGTCGTTCCGGGTGTGGGTGTACCAGAAGTGGCCGCCATGGCCGCCGCCGATCGAATGCAGATCGGCCTTGGCCTCGTACTGCTTGTCCCAGTCGGGATGGAAGGTGAACTCGAACTTGCCCGTCGACGACGCCTTCCCGCAGCTCGACCACGTCTCCGTACCGGCCGGGATCGAGGCGACGACGTCGGAGCCGTCCGGGGCGCCACCGCACACCGGCTCACCGTTCTTCAGCCGGTACCCACGGCCGGGCTCGGCGCGCAGGGTGGCGTACTTGATCTTCTCGTTGCCGCACGAGTCCTTGCAGTCCGACTTCCAGGTGGCGTTCTCCTGGGTCCACCAGAACTGCCGGTAGCACGCCTCGTCGGGGCAGTCGATCGGGCTGCCCGCGTTACAGCCGTTGTTCTTGTTACAGAAGGTGTCCAGCGGGGGGCTGACGCGGGAACGGCTCTCGGCACTGAGCCACCAGGCGGGCTGGAAGCCCGCGGTGGAGTACCCGGACTCGCCCTTCCAGCCCTGCTTGCCGTCCGTGTCGTAGGAGAAGCCGGTGTCGATGGACCAGGCGGCCCAGCCCATCACCTTCTCCTCGTACGGCCAGTTCTGCGGATGGGCCGCGTCGACGATGTTTTCCCTGCTGAGGGACGTGTCCATGAACGGGTGGTCCCAGGCGCCCTTCTTGTACATCGGGTTCGCCGGGTTGTTGTACCAGCCCAGACCCCAGTGGCCGCCGTTCTTCCCGGCCTCCGACCTGGGGTTGAAGCCGAGGTTGTAGTTCCAGACGGCGGTGAACCAGTTCTCCACGCGGGACGAGTCGTCGTTGTTGACCGTGATCCGCTGCCCGTCCGTGTGGACCTCGTTCCACTTGTCGGCGAGGATCTTCATGGAGGCGGCGATGTTGGTGGCGTAGTCGATCGCGATGATCTTCTGCAGCTTCGGGTCGAGACTCGTCTCGGTCTTCTGCCCCGTCGTCTTGTCCGTCTTCTCGTGCCCCGCCAGGCGCATGCCGTCCGTGACCTGGCCCACGCCGTAGCCGCAGTCGGACTTGTCCCACTTGATGCGCCAGTAGCCGAGGAGGGTGTCCTTGGCGCTGTGCCCGTAGTAACCGTCCACGGCGGCCAGCGGGTTGCCCATCTGGCCGGGGATCGAGCCGGATTCGGCCTGCCACAGGTTGGACTCCTGGGCCAGGATGCCCAGGAGCACGTTGGCGGGGATCCGGCCGCCCCCGTTCAGCGACGGGAGGGGGAACATCCCCTGCGGATCGATCGCACCCAGCCCGGCCTGGTCGCGGTAGCCGCCCTGGCGGAGCCACTTGCCGCGCAGCTCACCGCGGACGGCCATGTCCACCGCCCACTCGACCTGGTTCGGCGTCGGCTGCAACGCCTGGACGCCCATGTCGTTGCGGGAGACGGAACACCAGCGGTCGGTGTCGATGGGGTCGTGGGAGTCGGGCGCGTCGACGGGCCCGGACGCCTTCGCGGACGCGCGGGCCAGCGTACGCGGCTGGGTGCCACCGGTCAGCGCGGGCGAGAGCCCCTGCTTCAGGCGCGGCTGCGGCGAGGTCACCCGCTGCTCGACCTTGTCCCCCGTCGGCGTGGCGGTCGAGGTGACGGTCAGCGTGGTGTCGCCGTCCGCCACCCCCGGCGCCTTCCCGGAGCGGGAACGCACGCCCGCCTCGGGCTCGTTCGCCTTGTCGAAGCCCTTCCCGCCGCCCTTGATGCGGGTCAGCCCGGCGCGGACACCAGGAGTGAGCACGGGGTCGACGGCGAGACGGCCGAGGGACGATACGTCGGTGTCGGCCGGCGCGTCGACCTTCGTGATCCCGCTCCCCTCCACCTTCACGTCCTTGGGGCGGCCGGTGAGGAAGACACGGCCCTGCGCACCGGACACGAGGCCGAGGTCACCGAGGCGTCCGGTGGCCACCGTGCGCGGCTCACCGTGACCGCTGTACACCTTCGCCTGCGCCGTCTTCGCACCCTTGCGGTCCACGAAGCCGACCCGGTCGCCGTCCATGGGACGGATGTCGAAGGGAATGCTGTCCCCCTTGGCGAGCCGGCGCGTCCTCCCCTCCCCGTCGATCCGGACGAGATCACGGCCGAGCCCGGCGACCACACCGCCCTTCACCGGCGCCGCCGCCGACACCTGCCCGCGCAGCTCCCCCGTCTTCACGACCGTTCTACCGGCTGTGTCCACGGTGATCACCTGCGTCTTCACCTGCGACGCGTCGTTCATGTCGCGGTACTGGGTGAAGGCGGCGGTGTGCGTGGTGGTGTTGCAGGTGGGGTCGAAGTAGGCGAGCGTGCCGGTGAACGGCAGCTTCGTCACCTCACCCGTCGTGGTGTTCACGATCGCCGTGAACGCGCCGCCCTGCATCAGATCGGGCTTGTTCGTGAACGCACGCGGGGCGTACACGGCGGCGACATGGGAATCATCCATGACGCACTGATTACCGATCCACGAATCGGCAGGCATTCCCGGCTCGTTGAGAACGGCGGCCGTCTTCCACGCATAGGCCTGCCCCGACTCCGCGGCGAGGATACGCAGTCCGGCGGAGTCGGCGGCGGCGGTGACGGCCCGGTCCTTCGAGGCGTCCCAGCCCTTCCCGAGATGCTTGTCGGGATCGGCGACGCGCCCCGAACCGGCGGGTATGTCGGTCGACTTGGGATTGACCTGCGGGGCATCCGGTACGGCATACGCCACACTGCCCTGTATCAGCCCCGCCAGGACAGCGGCAGCCGCAAGGCCCGCGATCCCGGCACGGGCCGGTCTGAACGGTTTCAACTCTTTTTCTTTCTCTGTGCATTGGCAGGCGACAGAGAGGGATGGCGCTGAACGTCGCGCGGTGAACCGCGCCCCCCTGTGACGTCTGTGCGGATGATGAGCGCGCCATGAGGCGCCCTTGAAATGATCTTGCTCATCGTAAGCAGCAGATAAGGGGGCTGCGCAAGGCGGGAGTTGGAATGCACAACGCAAAGAAGCACGGCGCGAAAAAGGGTCACCGAAGCGACAACAAGGCGCGTTCTACAGCCTGTTGCTCACACCGCAGGACCGTCACGAAGACGGCAGGAAAAGAAGTCCGGTCAGACGCCGGCGAAGGAGACCGCCGTCCGGGCCTTTCGGCCGGACATACGGGTACGTACCTCGCCACGCATCGCGGTGGGCGGCTTCTCGGCCGGAAGCGTGAACTCCCCGGAGTTCACACGCACATCGGCGCACTTCACCGTTTCACCCGTCACGGCCGGGGACGCCGCCGGCATCCCACCCACAAGCCCGGTCCCCCCGGACACGACAACACCAACACGAATCAAGCCCGCCATGGATCCCCACCCCTGAACTCGAAAAATCGCCGACGGGGCTCCCTGGAAACGAAGCCACTCGGCGATGTCGATCAACATAGAGGCCAGGTAAGGACCCTGTCCAGGGGCCCAAAGCACCTAGGCCGGAACAAATCTCATCAGAAAAGGCCCCTCCCGCCCTATCGTCCCTTCCTCGTGAACGAAAGGACTGCTACGCCATCGAGGTGGAGCCCGCCGCTCCCCTCCGGACCGCCATGGCCACCCGGCAGATCGGACTTCCGTGTGTGCGTTGCTGACGGATTCGCAGGCATCTTCGGGCACTTCGGCCTGTCGGGTCACGCGGATCGGTGGCCTGCGCTCTCCACACCCCTTGGAAGGCACAAAGCCCCTGTTCCCGCACGGGAACAGGGGCCTACTTCATACAGTTCCGCAGAAACGCTGATCCGTTACCACTTATTGGTGTACTTCATCGCATAGGCAGGGTTCTCGGAGTCGATCTTCACACACACGGTAGGGGTAGTCGCCACCGAGCATGTTGGACCAGTCCGACTGACCCGATCTCTTCGGAACGTTGACCCTCAGCGCGCGAACCAGCTTCCCGCTCTTGTTGTCGTACTTCTCGATCGTCGCATACGAGCCGTACCAAGCAGGATCACGGAGCTTACTCGTCACGCGAACCCAGACGGCCTGGCGTTTGTGCGACCAACGGAGCTCTGCAATACGGTCGTTGTTGTCCACGGTACCGTGACCGACGGCATCCGCCTCACAACCGGTCGCCTTGGGGCCCAGGTTGTCGCAGCCGGCATTGGAGCAGCCGGCCGCGTAGGACGTACCGGCGAGCGGAATCAAGCCGAGGACTACAGCGGCAGCCGAGACGACGGCCACCCTGGAGGCAGTCTTGAGCACAGGAACTGCACGAGAACCTCGACCGGGTTCGGCGTCATCTCTTCCTCCCCCCGGAAACAGATGATGGCCCTCTTCCTCTCACTCCTGGGGCGAGGACCATCATCCAACCCGGGCTTCCCCCGAAGACCTCAGTCGGCTTTCCGTCGGTCAGGCCGAACGCTGGATGCGGGCCAGGCTGTCCGCACGACTACGACGGGACGGGGACAGAACATTTACCTCCGCACCGGCGCCTTCACCAGGTGTCGCGTCCCATCCCCGAATCTTGTCGGCGACCTGCCTCACCCGCTCGTCGTCCGGGCCAGTACTGATGTAGAACAGCGACTCATTGACGTTGCTGTCGTCCCCTCCCCAGCGCACGACGCCCCCACAGTCAGCAAGGACGTCTCGCAACACCAGCTCCTGCGGCGGAAAGAGACCGCCCTTCGCACTGGCGCCCGGCCGGATCTGCACTGCAGTTCCGGAAGCAAGGTTCGACTCGGGCAAGCTCTTATGGAGCTTGCCGATCTCACGCCAGCCGGCCAGGTCGACCCGCTGGATTTCCTCGATCTCGTAGTGGAAGCGGCGGATCACATGGACGAGGATTGCCTCGACATCACCGATCCGAACATCCACCATGAGTCCCGTACCGGCAACAGGACGCGTCCACACCGTCGAGACATCGTTTGTTTTCTTCTCGATCGGCCATCCGTTGGCGGACGTCGGAAGCTTCTTCGGTGCCTTCTTCGGTGCCTTTTTCGATGCAGCCGAGGCCGTGCCCGGCATCAGGGACCCCACCGTGGCCGCGATACCGATCGCGGTGGCGCTCCTCACCACGGCTCGCCTTGTTATCTGGCTTTGCACGCCTTCAATCCGTTTCTCATAGACCGATTACGAGCGTGAGCCAGGGAACAAGGGTCACCAGCGCGCTCAGCGGCCAGTACAGCCGAGGGGCCAGTGCTGTTCTGCGCTGCAGGGGACGGTTGGCAAGCCACCACACCCAGACGAACAACACCAGCGGCGGCACCCCGACCAGCAGCCAGGGCTCCCAGCCGTCATTCTCCGTCGGCTCGTGCCCGGTCCAGCCGATGGCCGCGAGCGGCCAGTTCTTGGCGAAATACCACAGCAGCCAGACCGGCACGATCCCGGGGATCCCCAGCAGCACGTTCACGCCTACGGCGATCGGAAACCACTTCCGCCTGTGCCCGTTGTTCACGCTCACACCCGGTGGTGTCACTTGCTGCGCGAGAGCTTGTTGTAGTTCTCGAGCACGTTGTACAAGCCGATCAGCTCACGCCCGTACTGCTGCGCATCCTTTCCGGTCCCGTTGTACCGGGCCAGCAGAGCCTGCGTATCGGCCGGGCTGGTGGTCAGGCTCGGTTTGGCGATCCCGAGCTGATGCGCGTTGTAAACCGTCAGGCAGGCGACCGACCGGATGTTGTAGTTCGGGTCCTGAAGGTTGTTCCACACGTCCCGCAGGTCACTCTTGGTCAGAGGCGTTCCGTTGATGATGCCCTGACTGATGCAGTAATTGCGGGCCTCGATGGTCACCCATGCAAAGATCTGGCCCCATCCGGTGCTGCTGTCATCCCTTGCCCCCCTCTTGACCTCCTTGTCGGCGACGAAATCCAACACGTTCCACTTTCGCAGCTCCCAGAGGACCGGAGCCTGGATCAGGGCCTTCCGGAGTTTGAGCTGCCGCGCCAGCGACGTGAACAGCCAGTCCATGCTCAGGACCTGGTCGAATGCCTTGGTGGTGGAGATACCGCCCACAGTGGCCCAGTCGTCGTCCGTCCAGCCATCACCACCGGTTTCCGGAACCCCGATCGACGTCAGATAGTTCTGGACATCCTTCAGCATCGCGTTACGGTGCTTGAACTTGTCCAACTCCACGTCCAGGTCATTGGTGTAGGACCCGGCATCGAAGTCGCCCTGACCGGTGTCACGGCCCGAGGCAATGTTGTTGTCGATCTCGATCGCCCCGGCACCCGAGCCAATCTTGATCGTGACTATCTGGTCGAACGCCCAGTTCGTCGGCATCGGATAACCGAGGTTGCCCGAGAAGCCGCTCGACATGTCGGAAACAAAACTCGTCGCTGCATACCCGGCGTCCGCGACACGCTGGCACACGTTGCGTGGTCCGTAAATGCCGACTCCATAGCCGGAGTTCTCCCCGACCGTACGCATGATCCCGCGGAAGTGCGGGACAATATACTCCGTGACCTCGCCGTCCATCGCATCGTAGTCGACCGCGAAGTAGATGATCGTCCCGGACTTGAATCCGTGGTATTTGGCCCACTCGATCGCTTTGAACGCGTCAAGGGACCCCTGCCCGTAGCTGAAATAATCTGCTGACCGGCTCCACGTCTGGTAGATCGGAAAGCAGCGCAGCCCGTACTCCTTGATGGTGGCAAGCTCGCCGGGCTGGATCTGCTTCTCCTCCGGGCTTGTGTTGGGCGGGCTGTACAGATACCGACCGATGTACTTGTAGCCGGCGCTCTTCAGCGTCTGGGCACGTTCCGGCGTGATCTTGGTGACCCCGTCGCACGCCGTGCCCTTGCGGGACTGGTCTCCGTAGGAGACGAGCAGCGAAGACCAGGTCTGGAAGTCACCGATCCCGGTGACCGGAAGCTTCATGAACGACTGGAACGTCTCCACGGCGCTCTTCACCGTGGCAGTGAAGTTCCCGAAAGGAACGTTCCGCTTGTTGAGGATCATCGCTGCCGTGAACAGCAGCGGCCACGTTCCGGTGGTGCCGACTGCAACCGGGTGGGACTTCAGTCCGGACTGTGTGCCGGGCCCGAATATGCCGTTTGCGCTGCCATCGGCCATGCCCAGTTCGTACTGGATCGCGAACAGCATCGACTTCGCCACATCACGGGAATGGTGACCGTCGCAGGGGATGACGAAGAAGTCCTGGCGTTTGATGTACCGGCCGTTCAGCCACTGCTGGATCGAACGAATCGCGTCCGAACCGCCGTTGACGGTGACATAGGCGTCCATGTTGAACAGGCCTTTGACAACCTTCGGTTCAAGAGAGCTGCCGGGGTAAACCCCGTCAACGCCCATATCCCGCTTCAGCTTCTCGACAGCGGCCTTGACGCGAGAGTTGTACTTGCCGTCGATATCGCCACCGTCATACCCCTTGCAGTACAGGGCGGACTGAAGGATACGGCAGAAGATCGCCGACGGAGCGTTCGACTCATCCAGCTTGGCGTACTTCGACTGAAGCGCTGAGAGCGTGGTCGGACCGAAGGAGTTCGACAGGGATTTGATGCCCATCTCGTACTGGAGCGCACGAGTCAGGGCGTACATCGTGGTCCAGCCGGTTCGGCCGTTCTCCTCCAGCTTGGATATACCAAGACTTGCGCCATTGTTATAGGTGCTGTTGATGAACCGCTGGGCTCTACGAACCAGCTCGTCACCAGACATACGAGACCTTCCTGCAAGAATATGTGTGCGCCCACTGGAGTGGCACACCAACGACCACCCGGTGATCTACTACTGAGATCATGCTGCCGAGTTCGGTGGAGACGACGGGGACGTCGTTCCTGGCTCAATAAGGTGGAGGACGGCTTTGGTGGGGAGTCAGCAGCCCGTACGGCAGCCGGCCTGAGTGCCATTCATCCGTTCTGCATCCCGGCGAAGACCGTGCCGGCCAAGCAGATGACAGCGGTGCGATGGCAGCAGTTCAGCAGACGCTGTATCTCCTCAGTCCGCTGCCCCCGACTGCCCTGCCGACTCCCAGCTTCTTCTGCTGCGGCCCGCCAAGCAGTCCTCGGACTCAGGACCGCGTATGGACCTCAAAACGTCTCAGCTCACACGGCGGTGAACGGCGAGCCGACCATCTCCCACTTAGCAGGGCCCTTCGCGTCCCCGGTGACGTCGAAAATGACCGTCGCGTCCGCGGAGTACCACTGCCCAGACTTCATCGCCTGTGCGGGAACCTCGCAGGTCGCATCTTCCTCAACGGCATTCGTCCAGTTTGCATTCAACTTCGCGGTCAAATCACAGGACTTCTGCACCACGACCGTGTCCGCACCATTCTTCGCGGGACGCGCCTTGAGGCGGACCTGGACCGTAAAGGAATCCCATCTCTTGCCCTTGTCCAGGACCTGGTCATCCAGGATCTGCCAGGTGAGTCCGACACTGGCACGAACCTTGCCGGCCGCAACCTTGGTACATACCCCGGCATGTACTGCGGTGGCCGGCTTCTTTCCCGGAAGTGTGAACTCCTTGGAATTCACCCCACCATCAGCACACTTCACCGTCTCGGCCGCCACAGCCGGGGACGCCGTCAGCATCCCGCCCGTGAGCCCAATCCCTGCGAGCACGACAGCACAGGCACGGCTCATACGCGCCATGAATTCCACCCCAAACTCATAACAATGCCGACGATTCTCCCCATAAAAGAAGATCTGCGACGGCGACGATCAAATTGACGGTCAGGTAAGTCACATGTCCGGTTTGGACAGCGACACCCAACCAAGAAATCCCTGCAGATCAAGAGCCGGCTCACGTCAACCCACTGCGGCCACCCCTTGGGACGAGACTCCGCCGGGTAGGAGAACTAATCGCATGCAGTGGCCGAGAGCTTGCGGTCAATAATCGCCGTTGAAGCACTTGCGGACCGCTTCATGATGGCGTAAACGTAGCCGCACCCCCCCTTCTTCTGATAAACTGGGCCAGCGTACTTGGTGAAAGTCCCCTCATCCACAGAGCACGGCACGGCGGTGTAGTTCGAGCACAGCTTGAGCTTCATATACATGGCCGTACCCGAGTTGTTATCAAAGATCGCACAGGTGGGAATGTCGTTGTAGCGACCTCCCTTCGGGAGCGGAGCCTGGTAGGTGAAAAGCGTGCCCAGGCGGCTGGCATCGGGAAGCCGCTCGGCATGGTTCAACTTGTAGTTCGCACCGCACAGATTAGCCCCAGCCGCCACTGCGGCCGGGCTCTTCGCCGCGATGTCACGGGTGACCTTGTCGGCCCGGCTGCTGATTTTTCCGCTCAACTCACCTTTCAAGTCGGCCGCTTGTGCCTGCGGGGCGACAACACCGAGCAGGCCGAACGCAACTGCAGCCCCCACGGCGGAAAGCCTGGAAAACTTCAACATTCCACTATCCCCTGATGCTCACGACGGACGAATGCTGTCCGGTTTCACAGTGGAGTGAAGACAGGTCGCCCCAACGACCTGACGCATGACCACAGACAATGATCAAGCGTCGCCTGGCAATTGCACCAGCCCCCCGGAACAAGCACGCATCGCGGTCTCTTGATCGTTTCTGCGTTGCACGGAATTTACCATTCCCTTACGCAGGTTTGTCAACGTGATGCAGGCCCGACAGCTGCAGTTCGCGATTGAGATGCGGTCACGTCACAACCTCTGCGGTGGCGTTGTTCCATTGCCGACGTCCGTAGGACGCGGTGTCGACAGTGGCGTCGTCAGGTGAAGCAGGTGGACGGAGTGGGTGCACAGGGAGGACAACGGTGCGCCCCAGTAAGCAGAGGGTTTCACGGAGGTCAGTGAGACCGACGGCGCGTTGTAGTGGGTCGGGGATGCCGATAGTGGCTGTGGTGACCGCGAGGAGAGTGCAGACGACCGGACTCCAGCACATGCAGGCCTTCCAGCAGGTGACCTGCACCGGCTCGAGGTCGGCGACGCCTTTGGGGCGGTCCGGGAACTCTCTTCAATGCACTGATGGGTGGTCAGCCACCGGGGCAGTCACGATCACGGGCCGAGCAGACCGACAGTGGCAGTAAGGCAGTTCGCCAGTGCTGCGGTGCCGGCGGACGCGGCGTGCGGCAGTGCAGCTGCAGACTTCGTCAACAGCGGCCCAGCGAGCATGGCAGTCCAGGCCTGCACGGGCGAGCAGCTGTCCGGCCAACTCGGGATAGGAGGTGAAGGCCGTTCGCTGGGCAGTTCGGCGAGGTCGAGGTATTCGCCGTCCGTGGCCCACGCACGCACAACACCCGGTCGAAAAGGGCGTTTCCTGCCTCGCCAAATCCCAACACCATATCGGAGCAGCAGAGTTGGCCGTCGACTCCGGGCGGCGAACCGGTAACTGACAGCATCGTGGTCCCATTGGCGCGGGAGGAAGCGCTGCTCCGACGCAGTCCACAACGCCCCAACCGCCCTGGCAATGACCAAGCAGTTGGGCTGCTGGGCGAAGCGGTGCGTCCTCGATCGTTTCGCGCATTGCGCGATGGGCCCCGGCACAGAAGCACGACGCTGAACTGTGGGCATGCAAGCGGCCGCCGCACTCCTCGTGGAGTGCGGCGGCCGCTTCGTTCCTCTGCGTCCCGCTATGACGACGGGCTCGGACTCAGCCCGTTGAGGTGGAGTCCGTCGTCCCCGCCCGGACCGCCGTTGTCGCCCGGCGGGTTGGGCTTGCCCGTGTTGCCGGTGGGCGGGTCCGTCGGCGGCTTCGGGGGCTTGGGCGGCTTCGTGTGATGCGTCGGAGGCGTCGTCTCCGGTGCCTTGGTCGTCGGCGGCTTGGTGGTCGCCGGGGGCGTCGTCGGCGGCTTGGAGGGGGTCGCCGGCGGCGTCGTCGGGGCCTGGGTCACCGGGGGCGCCGTGGTGGTGGGCGGCGGCGGGGCCTGCGTGGCAGCGCCGTTGTCCGTCTCCAGGTCGAACTTGGCGGTGGCGTCGTCGCCGAGGGCGGCGTCGGTGTACGCGGCCCAGATCTCGGCCGGGTAGCCACTGCCGTTGACGCGGGGCAGGCCACCGGCGCCGTACAACGGCTCCTGCTTGCCGCCGTCCCCTTCGCCGTACACCGCGACCACCGTCGTGAGGTCCGGCGTGTAGGCGGTGAACCAGGCCGCACGGTCCTTCTCGGCCGTACCGGTCTTACCGGCAACCTGGTAGCGGTCACTCCGGAACTTGTTGGCCGTACCGTCGTCGCTCTCGACGACGCTCTTGAGAACGGCGGTCACACCGTCCGCGGCGTCCCGGCTGATGACCTTCTCGCCGCCGGACGACTTCGGCAGGCTGATGTCGCTGCCACCCCGGCTGATGGACTTGATGATGCTGGGTTCGACCTTCTGGCCGTGGTTGTTCAACGTGGCGTAGGCGCCGGCCATGTGCAGCGGGCTCTGCCCCATGGCGCCGAGCGCCATCGCCGGCTTGGTGACGAAGTCCTTCACCTTGGGGTTCATTCCGAGCCCGACGGCGGTGTCCTTGACCTTCTCCAGCCCGACGTCCACTGCCATCTGCGCGAAGACGGGGTTGATCGACTTCTCCATGCCGACCTCGACGGTGACCGGCCCGTAGCTGTGCTGGTCCTCGTTCTCAGGGGCGTAACCGTCGGCCCCCGGGCCCTGGATCACATGCTCGTTGTCACCGTTGTAGATGGTGTTGGCGTTGATCGGCTTGCCGTCCTGGGTCTTCGCCCCGTTCGCCAGGGCGGACGCGTAGATGAACGGCTTGAACGTCGAGCCCGGTGTGTAGTCCTCCCGGCTGGCGTTGTTGATCTGGTGCTCCAGATACTTCTTGCCGCCGTACATGGCAACGATCTTGCCGGTCTTCGGGTCCACCGAGACGGCACCTGGCTGGACGGCCTTGTCGATCTTGCGGACGCTCGGGTCGAGCTTGCTCCACAGCTGGTCGTCAACCGCCTTCTCCAGAGCGGCCTGACGCTTGGCGTCGATGCTGAGGGTGATGGTGTAGCCACCGGCACCGATGTTGCCACCGGACTGCTTGATGGCCTCCTCCGCCTGGACCTTGGCCAGATCGTAGAAGTAGCCGTACTGCTTCTTGAACGACGTATCGGGCTTGACCTTGCCCACCTTGGGGAAGCTCATCTTGGTGCGCTCGGCCTTGGTCAGCCAGCCCTTCTCGACCTCCTTGTCGAGGACGTAGGCCCAACGCTCCTTCGCCATCCGCTTGCCGGTGTCCGTGCCCGTCACCACGTCGTACTGGCTGGGCGCCTGGAGCAGCGCGGCGAGGTAGGCGGCTTCCTGGGTCGACAGCTTGTCGACGTCCTTGTTGAAGTACGCGTGCGAAGCGGCCTGGATGCCATAGGCGTTGCGGCCGAAGTAGCTGGTGTTGAGGTAGCCCGCGAGGATGTCTTCCTTGGACTTCTCGTTCTTGAGCTTCAGCGAGATGATCAGCTCCGTCACCTTGCGGCTGACGGTCTGGCGCTGGTCCAGGTAGTAGTTCTTCACGTACTGCTGGGTGATCGTCGAACCACCCTGTTTGCCCCGGCCCATCACCGTGTTGAGGATGCCTCGCGCGGTGCCCTGGAGGTCGACGCCGGAGTCGTCCCAGAAGTCCTTGTTCTCGGCCGCGACGACCGCGTTCTGGACGGTCTTCGGGATCTTCTGGAACGGAACTTCTTCGCGGTTGAAGGCGCCGTCCCGCTTGATGACCGTGCCGTCATCGAGCTTGTAGACGGTGGCTTGCGCCCTGGCCGCGTACTTCCCGTCCTTGGGGACGTCCACGTACATGTACAGCGCTACGAAGGCTCCAACACCCAGCGCTATGAGCCCGAAGAAGTAGGCGAGCAGCTTCTTCCAGGTGAAGAACCGACGTATACCGGCCTTCTTGGGCTTCTTGCCTCTGGCGCTGCGGGGGGCACTGCCGCCCCTCTTCTGCGCCCGTCGTTCTTCCGCTCGGCCCATCTCTCCCGTAGCTCCAGTCTGTCCGCCCCCAACCCAGCTCACGAAGCTAACACCGCAAGTGTGACCAAAGGCCCATCGATCAAGGGTTTGGCGCACGTGACATATAGCACCCCCGGGGGGCGGAACCCGGGTGCGGCGCGATGCGGGAAACCGTACAGGGCGGTAAAGTGATAGCAGTTTGATAGACCACCTTCCTTGATCATCAACCCAGGGGGAGCCCATGACCGCGACGTCCGACAACACGACCCGCAAGCCACCCATCCGCGAGGTTCCCGCGAAGGACATCGGCGGCGGGCTGGCGCTACTGCTGGGGCTCATAGGGCTGCTGATCGGCATCGGGCTCGTCGCGTTCGGCATCCGGTGCGCCAAGAGCGGGCAGCCCGGGGCCGCCGCCGCGCTCATCGCCGGTGGTGTCCTCGTCGGCCTCGCCTCCGTCATCGCGATGTCGGGGCTGAACACCATCTCGCCCGGCGAGGCCAAGGTCGTCCAGCTCTTCGGCCGCTACCGCGGCACGATCCGCACCGAAGGGCTGCGCTGGGTCAACCCGTTCACCAGCCGCAAGGGCGTCTCCACCCGGGTGCGCAACCACGAGACGGCCGTGATGAAGGTGAACGACGCCTACGGCAACCCGATCGAGCTGGCCGCGGTCGTCGTCTGGCAGGTCGACGACACGGCGCAGGCGGTGTTCGCGGTGGAGGACTTCCAGGAGTTCGTCGCCGTCCAGACCGAGGCGGCCGTGCGGCACATCGCCATCGAGTACCCCTATGACGCGCACGACGAGAACGCGCTGTCGCTGCGCGGCAACGCCGAGGAGATCACCGAGAAGCTGGCGATCGAGCTGCACGCGCGCGTCGAGGCGGCCGGGGTGCGCATCGTCGAGTCGCGCTTCACGCACCTCGCCTACGCGCCCGAGATCGCCTCGGCGATGCTCCAGCGCCAGTAGGCGGGTGCGATCGTGGCCGCGCGGCAGATGATCGTCGAAGGTGCGGTGGGCATGGTCGAGATGGCCCTGAGCCGCATCAACGAGCAGGGCATCGTCGAGCTGGACGAGGAGCGGAAGGCGGCCATGGTGAGCAATCTGATGGTGGTGCTGTGCGGTGACCGGGCCGCCCAGCCCGTCCTCAACACCGGCACCCTGTACCAGTGACGGATGATCTTCCCCCCCAAGGACGGCCGCGGCAGCGCAAGCAGGTGCTGCTGCGGCTCGATCCGCTGGTCCACGACGCGCTCTCCCGCTGGGCCGGCGAGGAGCTGCGCAGCACCAACGCGCAGATCGAGTTCCTGCTGCGGAAGGCGCTGACCGACGCCGGGCGGCTGCCGAAGGGGGTGGGCGCGATGCGGCGGCCTGGGCGGCCGGCCAAGTCGGACGAAGCGGACTGAGCGCTCCCGCGGGTGCGTCGTGGCTGGTCGCGCAGTTCCCCGCGCCCCTGCGGGGCGCGCCGAGCCCACTCGGCGCCCGAAGCTCGGCAGTAATCGGAACCTTTCCGTCGGCTATGCACCCCCTCTATACATCGCGTGTATACACCTGATGTACAGTCCTCGGCATGTCAATCGGACACACGCTGCTCGGCCTGCTGGAGTCCGGCCCGCGCCACGGCTACGACCTCAAGAAGACCTTCGACGAGCACTTCGGCCACGACCGTCCGCTCCACTACGGACAGGTCTACTCGACGATGTCGCGCCTGCTGAAGAACGGGCTCGTGGAGGTCGAGGGCATAGAGCCCGGCGACGGACCGGACCGCAAGCGCTACGCCATCACCGACGCCGGCGTCACCGACGTCGCCCACTGGCTGGCACGGCCGGAGAAGCCGGAGCCGTACCTCCAGTCCACCCTCTACACCAAGGTCGTCCTGGCCCTGCTGACCGGGCGCAGCGCGGAGGGCCTGCTGGACGCGCAGCGGTCCGAGCACCTGCGGCTGATGCGCGGGCTGACCGAGCGCAAGCGCGGCGGCGATCTGGCCGACCAGCTGATCTGCGACCACGCGCTGTTCCATCTGGAGGCCGACCTGCGGTGGCTGGAACTGACCGCCGCCCGGCTGGACCAGCTCGCGAAGGCGGTGGGCGCGTGATACCCGCCGGTTCCCTGCTCAGCGGCGTGGGGCTGCGCAAGTCCTACGGTCCGACGCGCGCCCTCGACGGCGCGGACTTCTCCATCCACCCGGGCGAGGTCGTCGCCGTGATGGGCCCCTCCGGCTCGGGCAAGTCGACCCTGCTGCACTGCCTGGCCGGGATCGTGCCGCCGGACGAGGGCCGGGTGACCTACGACGGCCGCTCGCTGTCGGACATGTCGGACGCCGAGCGCAGCGCGCTGCGGCGCGGCGAGTTCGGCTTCATCTTCCAGTTCGGCCAGCTCGTCCCCGAGTTGACGTGTCTGGAGAACGCGGCGCTGCCGCTGCGGCTGACGGGTCTCAAGCGCAAGGAGGCCGAGGCGAAGGCGTTGCACTGGCTGGAGCGGCTGGAGGTCGCCGACGTCCGGCACCACCGGCCCGGCCAGATCTCCGGCGGCCAGGGCCAGCGCGTGGCCGTGGCCCGCGCCCTGGTCACCTCGCCGCGCGTGGTCTTCGCCGACGAGCCGACCGGCGCCCTGGACTCGCTCAACGGCGAGCGCGTGATGCAGCTGCTGACCGAGGCCGCCCGGGAGACCCGTGCGGCGGTCGTCCTGGTCACGCACGAGGCGCGGGTCGCCGCGTACTCGGACCGGGAGGTCGTCGTGCGCGACGGCCGGGCAAGGGACATGGCGGGCGTTCTGTGACGGACGCGAGCACAAAGGAAGACCGCACAAAAGAAGACCGTACAAAGGAGGACAGCGCCCTCCACCCGTACCCCACCGGTCCCACCGGCCCCGCCGCCTGGCTCCGCGACCTCCTCCTCGGCGTCCGTTACGCGGTCTCCGGCGGCCGGGAGGGCTGGGTGCGCACCGCGCTGACCGCGACCGGTGTCGGCCTGGGCGTGGCCCTGTTGATGATCGCGGCGTCGGTGCCGTCGATGATGGAGAAGCGGCACGAGCGCGGGACGGCCCGCTCGGTCGGCGTCACCGGGGAGTTCCGCAACCTCAAGGAGAAGGACGCGGCCCGCGGCAGCGGGACCCTGCTCTACCAGGAGGCCGACACCGACTTCCGCGACCGGCCCATCACCGGCGGACTGCTGCGCCCCGACGGGCCGGACGCCCCGCTGCCGCCGGGTGTGCAACGGATGCCGCGCGCCGGCGAGATGGTGCTCTCCCCTGCGCTCGACCGGCTGCTCTCCTCCGAGGAGGGGAAGCTGCTGCGCGACCGCTTCTCGGCCTACCGGAAGACCGGCATCATCGCCGACTCCGGACTCATCGGCCCCAGTGAGCTCTTCTACTACGCGGGCAGCGACCGCCTCTCCCCCGCGACGGGCGCCAAGCGCATCGAACGGTTCGGCCACGAGGAGCCGGACATCCCGATGGATCCGGTGCTCGTCGTCCTCACCATCATGGTGTGCGTGGTGCTGCTGACGCCGGTGGGCGTCTTCATCGCCACCTCCGTACGCTTCGGCGGCGAGCGCCGCGACCGACGGCTGGCGGCGCTGCGGCTGATGGGCGCGGACCTCGGGATGATCCGCCGGATCGCGGCGGGCGAGGCGCTGGGCGGCTCGGCGATCGGGCTGGCCGTCGGCGCCGTGTTCTTCCTGCTGCTCCGGGAGAACGCGCGGGACGTGGCCATCCGCGGGACCAGCGTCTTCCCCTCGGACATCATCCCCTCCCCCGCCCTGATCGCCCTGATCCTCCTCGCCGTTCCGGCGTGCGCGGTCGTGGTGACGCTCTTCGCGCTGCGCGGCATCGCGATCGAGCCGCTGGGCGTGGTGCGCAACGCGGTGCCGCGGCGGCGCCGGCTGTGGTGGCGGCTGCTGGTCCCGGCCGCCGGGGCGGGGCTGCTGCTCCCGCTGGTCGGGCAGGAACCCGGGATGTACCGCGACCCGCTCACCACCTACCGGGTGGCGGCCGGCGCGGTGCTGCTGCTGACCGGCGTCACGGTGCTGCTGCCCTGGCTGGTCGAGCTGTTCGTCGCCCGCCTGCGGGGCGGGCCGCTGCCCTGGCAACTCGCCGTCCGGCGGCTCCAGTTGCACAGCGGTCCGGCGGCCCGTGCGGTCAGCGGCGTGGCCGTCGCCGTGGCGGGGGCCATCGCCGTGCAGATGCTCTTCGCCGGTGTGCGCGGCAACTACGAGACCGAACCGGCGGACACCCCCTCCCACTCGCAGCTCCAGGCGTCGTCCTCGCTCAAGTCGGCGGCGGATGTGCATGGTTACGCCGAGCGGGTGCGGGCCGTCCCGGGCGTGCGGTCGGCCGTCGGCTACGCGGACCGCTACATCGAGGTGAAGGGGGACGCGGGCAAGGTCAGCTCGATGACCATCGCCGACTGCGCCAGTCTGCGCGAACTGGCCCGGCTGGACTCCTGCAAGGACGGCGACGTCTTCCTCGGCCGGTCCGACGAGGACAACCACCAGAAGTCCTTCGGCGCCGGGACCCGGATCGTCGTCACGCCGTACGACACCTCCGGGAAGGAGGCCCGCGCGTACCAGTGGACCATCCCGTCCTCGGCCCGCATCGTGCGCACCCGCCCCGACCCGACGGGCGAGCACCACGACGGCGTCCTGGTCACGCCGTCGGTGCTCAAGGCGGACGCCATCCCGGACATCAGGTCACGGCTGAACATCAAGACCGAGCCCGGCGACCTCGACGCCATCGAACGGGTCCGCAACACGCTGGCCCGCATCGACCCCGCGGTACGGGTGTGGCGGATGGGCGGCGTGCAGAAGGACGAGAACTACGCCGTCATCGAACGCGGCCTGCTCATCGGCGCGGTGGGCACACTGACCCTGATCGGGACGACGATGCTCGTCGCCTCGCTGGAACAACTGCGGGAGCGCAAGCGCCTGTTGGCGGTGCTGGTCGCCTACGGCACGCGCCGCCGCACCCTGGCCTGGTCGGTGTTCTGGCAGACCACGATCCCGGTGCTGCTGGGCATGGCCGTCGCCGTGGCGGGGGGTCTGGCGCTGGGCTGGATCATCCTCAAGGTCGTGGACGGGCACGTGAAGGACTGGTGGTCGTTCTTGCCGATGGCCGGCGCGGGCGCGGGGGTGATCGCGGCCGTCACCCTGGCCAGCCTGCCGCCACTGCTGCGGATGATGCGGCCGGAGGGCTTGCGGACGGAGTAGGGCGTGGGGCAAGGCCCGGCTCCTCCTATCACGCGAGGTGGGAGGGGCCGGGCCTTTGCGTGCGCCCGAACCCACGCATGGGTGAACATCCATGCGCACGGCAGGGGAGGGCCGGATCGACCTACGATGATGGTCTCGACACCGGACGCCAGGAGGCACTCCATGTCCGCAGCAGCAGTAGAGAAGCGCCACGCCTGGGACCACCGCTCGCTCCTCGAAACGGCCGAGGAGATCTCCGAGAAGTTCCCCGGTCACCGTGTCGAGATCCTTGGGGGACAGATCACCGTGACACCGCCCGCGGACGGCCCGCACGGGGAATCCCTGACCGATGTCATGATCCCTCTCATCGCCGCCGGCCTGCATGGCGAGGAGTCCAGGGTGATCCAGGCCATGGGTGTGTGGCTCTGCTCCGACCAGGACTTCACGATCCCCGACCTCTCCGTGGTCGACGCCGACTACGAGGACCACCTGATCGAGTACAACTCCTACGACCCGGCCGTCTTTCGCATGGTCCTCGAGGTCACCTCGTCCAACTACCGGACGGACCTACGGACCAAGGTCGCCCTGTACGCCGAGGCCGGCATCCCCGTCTACGTCATCATCGACCGCAAACACCAGCGCGTCCACGTCCTGACCAACCCGCACAACGGCGAGTACGAGCACGCCGTTCACGCCCCGGGAGCCACCTTCGCTCTCCCGTCCTCCATTGGGGCCGAGGTCAAGTTCTCCGTGGACACCCTCCTGCGGCTCAAGCCCGCCAACTGACGCTCACCGCACGATCCGCACCGGCAGCCCGCTCAACGCCGAGCGCAGCGCCTCCGCCAGTTCCTCGAACTCCCCCTGCCGCGCCGCCCCCGAGCGCATCGCGAGCGCGATGCGGCGCGACGGCGCCGGGCCGGTGAAACGGGCCGTCGCCAGCCCCGCGCTGCGGGCCGCCTCGACGTCGACGGCCGTGTCCGGCAGCAGGGTCACCCCCATTCCGCCGCCGACCAGTTGGACCAGGGTCGACAGCCCGGCGGCGCTCGTCGTCACCGGGCCGCCGGGGACGCGGCCCGCCTCCCGGCAGATGTCCAGTGCCTGGTCGCGCAGGCAGTGCCCCTCGTCCAGGAGCAGCAGGTCCAGCTCGCGCAGGACGCCGCGCGGCAGGTCGGTGCGCCCGGCCAGCGCGTGGTCGCGCGGGGTGACGAGGACGAAGTCCTCGTCGAACAGGGGCAGTTCGACGAGTCCGGGCGCCCCGGCCGGCACCGCGAGCAGCAGCAGGTCCAGCCGTCCCGAGGTGATCCCGTCCAGCAGGGAAAAGGTCTGCTCCTCGTGCACCTGGAGGTCGAGGTCCGGATAGGAGTCGTGGACGAGGCGGAGGACGGCGGGCAGGAGGTACGGCGCCACGGTGGGGATCACTCCGAGGCGGAGGACGCCGGTGAAGGGCGCCCGCGCCGCCTCGGCCTCCTCCATGAACGCGCCGACCGCGTCCAGCACCGTACGGGCGCGGACGGCGAGCCGTTCACCCGCGGGACTGAGCAGCACCTTCCGCGTCGTACGCTCGAAGAGCTGAATCCCCAGCGCCTCCTCCAGCGCGGCGACGGCCCCGGAGAGCGCGGGCTGGCTCATGGAGATCGCGGCGGCCGCGTCCCGGAAGTGCAGATGCTCGGCGACGGCGGCGAAGGCCCTCAGCTGGGCCAGACTGGGCTGGCGCGGCCGACCGGTCGGCTGTTTCAGGCCACCCGTACGGCGGTCCGCGGGCTCCGGCGCGGACCCCTCGGGGGGTATGGACGACTCCATCGATAAACACCACCAATCAACACCACTCACTATAGCTATTTCCGCTATCAATCCCCCCTGTGGCAGGCTGTTCGCAGTCCAACCCTCAGAAAGTCCACGAACAGGGACTTTCTTCGCTGCAAGGAGAGCGCGTGCTCACTGTCGGTGACAAGTTCCCCGAGTTCGACCTGACCGCCTGTGTGGACCTCGACGCGGACAAGGCCTTCGCGCAGATCGACCACAAGACCTACGAGGGCAAGTGGAAGGTCGTCTTCTTCTGGCCGAAGGACTTCACCTTCGTCTGCCCGACCGAGATCGCCGCGTTCGGCAAGCTGAACGACGAGTTCGCCGACCGTGACGCCCAGATCCTCGGCGTCTCCGGCGACTCCGAGTTCGTCCACCACGCCTGGCGCAAGGACCACAAGGACCTGCGCGACCTGCCCTTCCCGATGCTGGCCGACGCCAAGCACGAGCTCATGCGCGCCTGCGGCGTCGAGGGCGAGGACGGCTACGCGCAGCGCGCCGTGTTCGTCGTGGACCCGAACAACGAGATCCAGTTCGTCATGGTGACCGCCGGTTCCGTGGGCCGTAACCCCAAGGAGGTCCTGCGGGTCCTCGACGCCCTGCAGACGGACGAGCTGTGCCCCTGCAACTGGAACAAGGGCGAGGAGACCCTCGACGCGGTCAAGCTCCTCGCGGGCGAGTGAGCTGACCCACCATGGCCCTCGATGAACTGAAGTCCGCGATACCGGACTACGCCAAGGACCTGAAGCTCAACCTGGGCTCGGTCATCGGCAACTCCGACCTGCCGCAGCAGCAGCTGTGGGGCACCGTCCTCTCCTGCGCGATCGCGACCCGTTCGCCGATCGTGCTGCGCGAGCTGGAGCCCGAGGCGAAGGCGAACCTCTCGCCCGAGGCGTACACCGCCGCCAAGGCGGCCGCCGCGATCATGGCGATGAACAACGTCTACTACCGCACCCGGCACCTGCTGTCGGACCCGGAGTACGGCACGATGCGCGCGGGTCTGCGGATGAACGTCATCGGCAACCCGGGCGTGGAGAAGGTCGACTTCGAGCTGTGGTCCCTGGCCGTCTCGGCCATCAACGGCTGCGGCATGTGCCTCGACTCGCACGAGCAGGTGCTGCGCAAGGCCGGTGTGGACCGCGAGACGATCCAGGAAGCCTTCAAGATCGCCTCGGTGCTGCAGGCGGTCGGCGCGACCCTCGACGCCGAGGCCGTGCTGGCCGGCTGACCAGGCCATCCGCACCACGACGGCGGCCCGCCGACCTCGACAGGTCGGCGGGCCGCCGTCGTTCGTGCGGGGATGCGGGGACTCAGACCTTCTCGCCCGGGACCTCGCCCCGGCCGTACGCCCGCAGGTATCCGACCACCGTGTTGGTGACCGCCACCAGCGGCACCGCGACGACCGCGCCGCCGATGCCCGCGACCAGCCCTCCCGCCGCGACCGACAGGACGACCGCCAGCGGATGGACCCGCACCGCGCGACCGAGGATGAACGGCTGGAGCACATGCCCCTCGATCTGCTGCACGGCGAGCACGACCACCAGCGCCATCGCGGCGGTGAAGGGGCCCTGCGTCACCAGCGCGACCACCACGGCCAGCGCCCCGGAGATCACCGCGCCGACGAGCGGGATGAACGCGAAGAGGAAGATGAAGACGGCCAGCGGCACGGCCATCGGCACCTTGAGGAAGTACAGCCCGATGCCGATGCAGATCGCGTCGATCATCGCCACTATCACCGTGCCGCGCACATAGGCGGTGAGGGTCGCCCAAGCACGCGGACCCGCGCCCGCCACACCCTCGCGCGCCGCGCTGGGCACCAGCTTGAGCATCCAGCGCCAGATCTTCGGCCCGTCGTAGAGCAGGAAGAGCGTGGTGAACATCGCGAGCACGATGCCGGTCAGCGTCTCGATGATGACCTGGACGCCCTGTATGCCGGCCGAGGTGATCTCCTCGGTGTTGGACTTGAGGGCCTTGGTGAGGTTGTCCGTGATGTTGTTTATCTGGTCCTGGGTGACATGGAACGGGCTGGTGCGCAGCCATTCCTTCAGATTCGTGAGACCCGTCTGAAGCTGCTCGGACAGGTCCTCGGTGTTGTCCATCACCTGCCACACCACGAACCAGCCGACCAGCCCCATCACCACGAAGCCGGCGATGAAGGTCATGGCCGTGGCCAGCCCCCGGTGCACGCCCCGCCGCTTGAGCGCGGCGACGGTCGGCTGGAGCAGGGCGGTGATCAGCAGGCCGGCGACGAAGGCGAGCACCACCAGCTGCACCGCGCTGATGACGCGCATCAGCACCCACAGCGTCCCGGCGAGCACCAGCAGCCGCCAGCCGGCCTCGGCCGCGACCCGTACGCCCCAGGGGACGGCGGCGACCGGGTCCGGGCGCGGAGGCACATGCGGGGGCACCGGCGCCGCGGGCGCGTCGGACGGCGGGTCCACCGGGGGTACGGGCTCCTGGGCGGGCTGCGGCACGGGCTCCGGCGCGGCGTCCTCGCCGGGGACCGGCCGGGCCCACTCGGGCAGGGCCTCCTCCGCCTCGGCGCGCGCCTTGCGCTCCTCCAGCCGCCGGGAGAGCCGTGTCAGGCCCGACCCCACGCTGCCGAGCCAATGTGGCAATCTCGACATTTCTCTTCCTCTACCCCCACTGCCCCAGCGGTCGTCCTCGATGAACGTTACCCGGGGTCGGACGTTCGAGGTCGAAAGGTTTCCTCGGGGAGAGACGAGGAGAGCCCCCGACCGGTTGAGGTCGGGGGCTCCCCTGGAGCGTCAGATGCTCAGTACCACTGGTTGGCCTGCCAGAACGACCAGGCGCCACAGGGGCTGTGGTACCGCTCGTTCATATAGCTGAGGCCCCACTTGATCTGGGTGGCGGGGTTGGTGCGCCAGTCGGAGCCCGCGGACTCCATCTTGGTGCCGGGGAGCGCCTGGACGAGACCGTAGGCGCCGGAGGAGGCGTTGGTCGCCGTGTAGTCCCAGCTGCTCTCGTTGTTCACGATGTTGCTGAAGCACTGGAACTGGTCGGCCGGGACGATCTGCCGGGCCATGGCCTGGATCTCGCCGACGGAGTAGGAGCCCTTGACGGGGAAGTCGCCATCGGCGCGGGCCGAGCGGCTCGCGACCTCTTCCTTCTTCTCGCGCTCCGCCTCGGCCTTCTTCTTGGCCTCTTCCTCGGCTTCCTTCTTCTTCGCCTCCTCCACCGCCTCCTTCTTGGCGGTGGCGTCCTCGGCGGCCTGCTGGCGCGCGGACTCCTCCGCCTGCTTCTTGGCGGCGGTCTGGGCGACGTTGGTCTGCGTGTCCGCCTGCTGGGTCAGCGAGGCGGTCTGCGCCTGGACGTCCTGCCCGGAGGGGATGTCCGCGAGGATCGTCGCGTCGGCGGCGGTCGCCTCGACCCCGTGGATCGTCTTGCCCTGTTCGTCGCCCTGGGCGACGCCCACGACGGCGCCGACGGTGGTGACCGCGGTGGCGGAGGCCACGGCGAATCCCCGGACGGAGATCCGGCTCACACGCTTTCCTTCCAGCATCGCCCGCGCAAGGTGACCTCGCGGACGCGATCGCGCCCCTTGCGCTGGCCTCCGCTTGCTCAGGTCCCGCGCGAGCGGTACCGGGCGGTCACCGGAGGCACTGGCCCGGGCGGGGCCCCCGGTTCAAAAGGAGGTCCGCACGATACTCGGGCGGCATACGGCGACGCTGTTGAGTTGGCGGCTGCTCAAGTTGAGGGCAGTGCACGCCCCCGAGAGGGAGCAAGTGCCGTATGCGGGGCCTGACAGGACCCAGACTCTGCCCGACGCGCACGCCCGGAGGCAATTCTCCGTTGCGTGGGAAAGGTCACATCCCGTTTACCCGACAGGATTTCCGGAAAATGCGGCGCCGCGCAAAGGCGCGCGGCTAAGCTCCCTCGCTTCGCCGCGCGCCACGCCGGTTCCGGCGTTCTACCGTCGGCGCACCGTCAGATGCGGCCGTCCTCCAGCAACTCGGTCACCAGTGCCGCGATCGGCGAACGCTCCGAACGCGTCAGCGTCACATGGGAGAAGAGCGGATGCCCCTTCAGCTTCTCCACGACGGCGACCACCCCGTCGTAGCGGCCCACCCGGAGGTTGTCGCGCTGCGCCACGTCATGGGTGAGCACCACGCGGGAGTTGGCCCCGATCCGGGACAGAACGGTCAGAAGAACGTTTCGTTCCAGTGACTGGGCCTCGTCGACGATCACGAACGCGTCGTGCAGCGACCGGCCGCGGATGTGGGTGAGCGGCAGGACCTCCAGCATCCCGCGCCCGACGACCTCCTCGATCACCTCCGCCGTCGTCACCGCCGAGAGGGTGTCGAAGACGGCCTGGGCCCACGGGCTCATCTTCTCCGCCTCGCTGCCCGGCAGATATCCCAACTCCTGCCCGCCGACGGCGTACAGCGGCCGGAACACCATCACCTTGCGGTGCTGGCGGCGCTCCAGCACCGCCTCCAGCCCCGCGCACAGCGCCAGCGCCGACTTACCCGTACCGGCCCGGCCGCCCATCGAGACGATGCCGACCTCCGGGTCCAGCAGCAGGTCCAGCGCGATGCGCTGCTCGGCGCTGCGCCCGTGGATGCCGAACGCCTCCCGGTCGCCGCGCACCAGCCGCACCGAACCGTCCGCCGTCACGCGGCCCAGCGCCTTGCCGCGCTCGGACTGGAGCACGAGGCCGGTGTGCACGGGGAGTTCGGCCGCCCGCGGAACGTGGACCCGTTCGACGGCGAACAGTTCGTCCACCTGCTCGGCGGTGACCGCCAGCTCCGCCATCCCGGTCCAGCCGGAGTCCGTGATGGCCAGCTCGGCCCGGTACTCCTCGGCGGACAGGCCCACCGACGACGCCTTGATGCGCAGCGGCAGGTCCTTGGAGACCACGGTGACGTCATAGCCCTCGGCCTGCAGATTGCGGGCGACCGCGAGGATCCGCGAGTCGTTGTCCCCCAGGCGGAAGCCGACGGGGAGTATGCCCGGGTCCGAATGGTTCAGTTCGACCCGCAGGCTGCCGCCGAGCTCCCCGATGGGGAGGGGCGCGTCGAGCCGGCCGAACTGCACCCGGTACTCGTCCAGCAGGCGCAGCGCCTTGCGGGCGAAGTAACCGAGCTCCGGGTGATGCCTCTTGGCCTCCAACTCCGTGACCACGACGACGGGCAGCACGACCTCGTGCTCCTCGAAGCGGCACATCGCGCCTGGATCCGCCAGCAGGACGCTGGTGTCGAGGACATAGGTGCGCCGGTCGTTCTCACGGCGCTTCTTGCTGGTCACCACGGGTGCACGAACCCCCTCGGGGAGAGGTGTGGGCGCGACTGGGTCGCGGGGAAGTCCGGGGGACAAGCCCTTCGGCGGCATGGCCGCGCCGCGCACACGGCGGACCCCGGGGGCCGGGCCGCACTGCCCGGCCGACGCGGGCCTCGTCCGTTGTGCAAAGGGCCTCCCGGGCGGACGGCCCCATGCCGTCCGCTGGCAGAGCGACGGTCATTGGGCCGACCGTCGGCCTGCAGGGGATATTCCCGCCGAAGCGCTTGACCATGCAACGGCATATGCGACGAGCAGGTGAACGATTGATCTCTGTGCGGCTCGTGGGCCGTGGCGGCCGCCACGGGCACCCGGCAATCGACCGGCGCACATGCGGGGCACGGGCGGTGACGGTCCGTACGGAGGAGCGGGTGCGGGCGCGTCGGCGGCGGTGGTGCGGGCGGGGACGCGCCGCATAATCACGCGGTAATCACCCGGCTTCCGGCGGGTGTTGACCGCCGGTCCGACGGCCGGTCAGCCGCCGTAACGGCGGTGGCGCGCCGCGTAATCGCGCAGCGCGCGAAGGAAGTCGACCTTGCGGAAGGCCGGCCAGAAGACCTCGCAGAAGTAGTACTCGGAATGCGCGCTCTGCCAGAGCATGAATCCGGACAACCGCTGTTCGCCGCTGGTGCGAATGATCAGATCCGGGTCGGGCTGGCCGCGCGTGTAGAGGTGCTCGGTGATGTGCTCGACGTCGACGCGCTCGGCCAGTTCCTCGAAAGTCGAGCCGTTGTCGGCCGCTTCGAGGACCAGCGAGCGGACCGCGTCGGCGATTTCCTGCCGTCCGCCGTAGCCCACCGCGACGTTGACCAGTATTCCCTTGATGCCGAGGGTGTCCTGCTCGGCCTCCTTGAGCACGGTCTGCGTCTCGGCCGGGAGCAGGTCGAGCTGGCCGACGTGGTGGACGCGCCAGCGGCCGTCCGCCGCGAGGCCGCGGACGGTGTTCTCGATGATGCCGAGGAGGGGCTTGAGCTCCTTGGCGGGCCGGTCCAGATTGTCGGTGGAGAGCAGCCAGAGGGTGACGACCTCGACGTCCGTCTCCTCGCACCAGCCGAGCAGTTCGCTGATCTTGTCGGCGCCGGCCTGGTGGCCCTGCTCGGTCGTCCGGCCGTCGGCGCGGGCCCAGCGGCGGTTGCCGTCGAGGATGACGCCGATGTGCTTGGGGACCTGGTCATGGTCGAGGCGGCCTTCCACCCGGCGTGCGTAGAGCCTGTACACCAGGTCGCGCAACTTCACGTTTCCAGCCCCTCCATGCCACTGCGGTGCCCCGCCACTTCGCGGTCTCCGAGGGCGCCACATTACTGCCAGCGTGTCGCGGGAACCCAACTCGGCCTGTCACCGGACCGTGATAGTCAGTGGCCACATGACCGATTCGCACTACCTCGCGGCCGAAACGCGCTACGACTCCATGGAGTACCGGCGCAGCGGCCGGAGCGGCCTCAGGCTTCCCGCCGTCTCCCTGGGACTGTGGCACAACTTCGGGGACGACCGCACCCTCGACTCCCAGCGCGCCATTCTGCGGCGCGCCTTCGACCTGGGCATCACCCACTTCGATCTGGCCAACAACTACGGCCCGCCGCCCGGTTCCGCCGAGCTGAACTTCGGCAAGCTGTTCGCCCAGGACTTCCGGCCCTACCGCGACGAACTGGTGCTCTCCACAAAGGCCGGATATCTGATGCACCCCGGGCCGTACGGGGAGTGGGGCTCGCGGAAGTACCTGCTGTCGTCCCTCGACGCATCGCTGACCCGTATGGGCGTCGACTACGTCGACGTCTTCTACTCGCACCGATTCGATCCGCACACGCCGCTGGAGGAGACGATGGGCGCACTGGCGTCCGCCGTCCAGCAGGGCAAGGCGCTGTACGCGGGCGTGTCGTCCTACGGTGCCGAGCAGACCCGGGAGGCGGCCCGGCTGCTGCGCGCGATGGGCGTCCCGGCGCTGATCCACCAGCCCTCCTACTCGATGATCAACCGCTGGATCGAGGACGACGCGCTGCTCGACGCCCTGGAGGACGAGGGCATGGGCTGCATCGCCTTCGCGCCGCTGGCGCAGGGGCTGCTCACGGACAAGTACCTGCACGGCGTCCCGGAGGGCTCGCGCGCCGCGCAGGGCAAGTCGCTGGACCCGGCGCTGCTCACCGAGGACGTCGTCCGCCGGCTGCGCGGGCTGAACGGGATCGCCGCCCGGCGCGGCCAGTCCCTCGCCCAGCTGGCCCTGACCTGGGTGCTGCGGGACGAGCGCATGACGTCCGCCCTGATCGGCGCCTCCAGCGTGGCCCAGCTGGAGGCCAATGTGGCCGCGCTGGGCGGGCCCGGGCTCGACAAGGAGGAATTGGCCGAGATCGACTCCCTCGCGGTGAGCACGGAGGGGGTCAACATCTGGGCGCGCCGGGGCGACTGAGCGCTCCGCCGGAGGCGCGGCCGGTCGGCTGCGGGCCGTCCCGGCCGGTCGCGCCCACGCGGCGGAGCCCTTCGGCCCGGTCCGGAGCGGATCAGGGGCGGGCCGGGACCGGTGGGCGACGGAATGGGACCGGACCGGCGACATACCTGCGCGATACCTGCGCGGAGTCGTACGGATTCCTACGGAGAGTGACATCGCCCCAAGAAAAACGGGCCGGTCCGTGGGGGGGATACGGACCGGCCCGAGGGGGGGTTTCCACCATAACCGGTCGGAGGGGGTACTTCATGCACCGACAGGGGTGACGCGGCGCGCGGGGCTGACCCCCGGAGGGTTAGTTGATCTTGAAACAAGGGTCCCTGGCACCTCCTCGCACCCCCGCAAAACCGCTCCAGCGCTGGGCCTACGGTGTAGAACCGGCCAACCGGCCGCAGCCTCCGGAACTGTCTCCGAGATTCGTCGAAAATGTTGCGCAAAGTCATCGCCGACTTGACGCCGGAACTGCTCCGTGACGATTTCGTCGCTCACCGCGTCGCACGAACTGCACCGGTCCGATCCCATCCGGACCGGTCCGGGCGCATCCGGACGGGTCCAGGCGGATCCGGGCCGATCCGGGCCGATCCAGACGGGTCCGGCCCGGCCGGCCTCCCGGGCGCCGTCACGGCCGTACGGCCCAGCCCCCCGCCAGCACCCCCAGCCACGCCCCGGCCGCCAGGAACGGCCCCAGCGCCATCGTGGCCCCGCGGCCCGCCCTGCGGGTCAGCATCAGCCACGTCCCGTGGACCGAGGCCAGCAGCAGCCCCGCGAGGCCGCCGGATATCAGCGCCCCCCAGCCGTACCAGCCCAGGGCGCAGCCCAGGCCGGCCGCCAGCTTCACGTCGCCGAAGCCCATCCCGGCCGGGTGCGCCAGGAACAGCACGAGGTACGCCCCGCCGAGCGCCGCGCCGCCCAGCAGGGCCCCCGGCCACGAGCCGGCCGACCCCGGCACCGCCGCCGCCACGCCCAGCAGGGCCGCCGTCCCGGCCGCGAGCGGCAGCGTCAGCACGTCCGGCAGCCGCTGCACCGCCCGGTCGACTCCCGTCAGCAGCACGCCCACCGGCACCGCCAGCAGCCACACCACCAGCTCCGGGCGCGGCCCGACCGCCGCCGCGGTCCCCGCGCACACCACGGCCGTGGCGACGGCCGGCCACGGCGCGCCCGGCCCGTACCTCCCCCCGCAGGCCGCGCACCGCGCCCGGCCCGCCCAGCCGCCGAGCGCGTGGCCGCACGGGGCCGACGTCCGCCACGCCTCCCCCGGCCCGACGGACAGCCGGTACAGGGCGCGCGGCACCAGCGCCCCGGCCAGGGCGCCGTACAGCCCGGCCGTCACGGCCGTCGCGATCAACCACCAGTCCATGGGCCGAGATTACGGATCCCGCGCCCGGCGCGCCGGGCCCTGTGGACAACCCGGTGGACAACCCGGCGACGGTGGATAACGTGGTCACCCTCGGCTTCCCCGAAAGGCCCCGGCATGCCCATATGGCACAACGGCCACTCCCAACTCACGGTGGAGGGGCGGGAATCCGTCCCCCTGGAGATCGCCGCCTCGTACCGCGCCCGCACCCGGGGGCTCCTCGGCCGCGACGGGATCGACGGCGCCCTGCTGCTCACCCCGGCGAGCTCGGTGCACACCTTCGGCATGCGCTTCGCCATCGATGTGGCCTATCTGGACCGGGACTTGACCGTCCTCGCCGTGCGCACCATGGCCCCCCACCGGCTCGGCGCGCCGCGCCCACGGGCGCGCCACGTCCTGGAGGCATCCGCCGGGGCCATGGCCCGGTGGGGGCTGTGCAAAGGCGTACGGCTCCGGATCGGAGCGGAGTAGCACCTACCGCCCACCCGCCCGGCGCGCCAGCAGCACCCATCCCCCGAGCCCCAGCAGCAGCGCCGCGCCCACGCCGACGCCGGTGTACCCGAAGGCCCGCAGCCATCCTCCGCCGCCCGCGGTCCCGCCGTGCGCCGCCGCCGGCCGGCCGCCCAGGACGCGCGGCAGCAGACCCGCCCCCGCGTCCTTCCGGGCGGCCGCGAGGCCCACCGCCAGCCGGACCGGCACCGGGCCCGAACGCGCGCCCGCGGCCTTCGCGTTCAGGCTGACCTGGAGGAAGTACCAGCCGGCCCGGCCCATCCCGCGTTCCGCCTCCCCGCCCCGCAGGGCACCGGGCCCGGCGGCCGGCGGGGTGGCCAATGCGACGGTCGCGGGGTCGCCGCCGTATGCGCCGGTCCGGTTCATCACATGGCCGCGGGCCGCGTCGTTCAGGCCCAGCCGCACCCCGTTGGCGACATAGGGCCCGGGCGCCTTCCCGAACGTCGCTTTCGCGAACAGCTGTTGGCCGGCCGGGACGGTGACGCGGTAGAAGCGGGTCTCGCCCGGCCGGATCCGGTCCTGCCACGTGCCGCCGCCCACCTGTGCCGCGTCGTCGAACCCGCTGCCGCCGGTGACCCCGCGGACGGGGCCGGCCGACGCGGAAGGGGGCTGTGAACTCCAGCTCCCCGGGCCGGGGTCCGGGTCCGGCGCCGGGGAGCCCGCGGCCGGGCGTTCGCTCGTGTGCCTCAGCTCCAGCGGCACCGGGGCCGCGTCGCCCCCGTCGGCGTCCCCGCGCGCGACGACGAACCGGTAGATCCCGGCCGCCCCGCACGCCCCGCCCGCACCGGCGAGGTGCTCCACATGGTCGGCGAGCGGATACGCGCCGCCCTCCGACAGGAACGAGCGGTGCCGCGCCGGGCCGCACGGGGTGCCGTCCGCGGCGCGCAACGACACGTCGATCCCGTCGCGCAGGCCCATCGTGCTGCCGGGCCGGGGCAGGACCACCGCCGAGACGTACGCGTCGGAGGAGGTGTCCAGCCGCACGCGGTAGGACTTGTGCTCGCCCGGCGCGAGGCGGTCCGTGTAGGTCCGTCCGCCGGCCTCCAGCAGCGGCCCGTCCGCGCCCTCCGGCGCGCCGTGGACCGCCTGCGTCCTCACGCCCGTTCCCCCGTCGGCCCGCGCCGGGGACGCCGCGGCCGTCACGGTCAGCGCCCCCACCGCCGCGACGACCGTCCGCAGGCCTGCCCACCCGCCGTACAAGCCACCGTCCCCCTCACGCGCCACCGTGACCCCGGAGTTCCATCCTGCCGCGCGGGGCGGGGAGTTCGCGAGGGACGCGACGACACAACCGCGACGACACAAACACGGCCGGGCGTCACCCGTCGAGCGCGGTGGCCTCCGTCGCACGGGCGTCCAGGCCCCAGGGGTGCGCCTCGGCGAGGACCTCCTGCGGCCCGTCGCCGAGGCGGGCGGTCAGGACGAACCGGTGGACTCCCCCGACGCGCCGCGGCTCGAACGCCAGGTGGGCGAACCACCCGGTGTCCGGCCCGCGTCCGGCCCGCGCGAGCCGGCCGAGCTCCGCCTCCGCGCGGGACCACTCGGCGGGCGGTACGTACTGGCGCATCACCGAGTGCCAGACCACGGTGAGCGTGCCGGGGCGCAACGCCGTCCCGGCCAGGAAGTCGGCGGCGCCCTGCCGCACGACCCGCGCGGGCACCTCGCGGGCGAGGGCCAGCGCTCCCGCCAGGCGCTCCGCCCGGTGGGGCACGTCGGGCCAGAGATACGCGCGCAGGGCGAGGGCCTCCGCGGGGTCGAGCGGGTCCAGCGGATCGACGTCGCAGCCGAGGCGTTCGACGACGGTCACCCCGGGGACGCGGGCGGCGGCCGCGGCGATGCGGGGCGGCGGGGCGCCGTCCCGCCAGGCGCCGTCCAGGACGACCGGTGAGGCGGGGTCGCCCCAGGCGAACTCCCGTCCGTCGCCGCCCGACCGGATGCGGAAACGGTCCGCCCGTAGGTTCAGCCCGGCGCTCGCCCCCAGTTCCAGCAGCCGGACGGGGGGCGGCTCCGGCAGCCCCAGGTCGTCCAGGACCGTCAGCAGGCCGGCGATCAACTGGCCTGCTCGGCCCACCTCGTTGGTCTGCGGCGGGCGCCGCATCCACGTCGCGATGTGGTCCGGATGTTCCGCCACGGCCCTGCGGAACGGCTCCCAGGCGGCCTCCGGGTCTCCGGCGCGCGCGTAGTGCTCCGCCAGCTCCGGCGCCTTCCCGAGCAGCACCAGCGCGTGCACCGCGCCCAGCAGCCGCAGCGCCACCGCGGCCGGTCCGGGCGCGCCCGCCAGCGGCGCGACGGCGTCGGCGCAGGGCCCGCCCGCCCGGACGTCCTCGGCGGCCCGGGCCAACAGCGCCGCGTACAGCGGCGATCCGAGCTCGGCGCAGGCGCGGGCCTGGGTGTCGATGAGGTCGGCGGTACGGGCGCGGGTCATCGGACCTCCGGGGGTGGCGGGGTTCCACGGTAGGGCCGACGGGACGGGCCAGAGGTATGTGATCGATCACATGAAGGCCCGGCCCGCCCCGAGGGGGGGATCAGGGAGGCGGGCCGGGCCGGTGCGGCCGTGCGGATCGGGGGTGGTCGGCACGACCGGTCAGGGGGCCGGGGAATCGTCCCGGCGGCGACGCGTCGTGCGTCGTTCGACGTGCGCTGTCCGTCAGTTCGCGGACCGGAAGACCTTCGCCGTCCGGGTCGAGCAGGCCGACTTCTCCGCGCTCGTCATGGGACGGGTCTTCACGACGACCGCGTTGTGGACGCCGTCGGTCCCGTTGGGGGCGGGGCCGCTGATGGTGTCGTTGACGTACCAGTAGTAGTGGCCCGCCTTGGGGTCGTCGTAGTGGGTCTGCCAGGTGCCGGACACGTTCCGCATCACCTGGGCCCGGGAGATCCAGCCGACCTCGCCCGGCTTGACGGTCATCCCCAACGTGCTGGTTTCCGAGTGCGAACTCGACCAGGTGTGGCTGTAGTTCGCCTGCACGCTGACGTCGATGATGCCCTCGATCTTGCCGCCGACGGATATGGTCACGCCGGCCGTGTCGCTGGAGCCCACCGTGTCGGACCAGCTCATCGTCTGGCTCGCGTCCGAGCTGGTGCAGTTGTGGAGCTCGTCGGAGACCCGCTTGTAGTTGCCGAGGTAGGCGGTGCCGAACTTCGGGTCGTTGAAGGTGCACTTGCCCGCGCCGGAGGCGCAGTCGGCCATGATCTGCTTGACGCTGAGATCCGCGGCCGAGGCAGGGAGGGCCGCGGCGCCCACCAGGCCCAGTGCGGCGGCCGACAGGGCCAGGACCCGGCGGCTGTACCGCCGTCTTCTGCATTCCGTCATGACGGACTCCTCCTCGAAAGCGTGGGGGAACGGCGATCGGGCCGTGGGGAGCCGGAGCGACTGCCGTTGCCGTGCGATGCGGAAGACATTGGTCCGAATGTCCGGCCAAGAACACCAAGAATTGGCAAAGCCATCGCCGATCGGCCTATTTTGCGGTTAACCCGCAACAACCTTGCGGCACAAGGGACTTTCGGCCCTGGCCGGTGCGCCGACCCCGGCAGTTCCATGATCGACAAGCCGTACAGGCTCCCCCCACACACGAAAGCCCCCCATGACTTCACGCACCCTGCGGCGCTGGATCGCCCTGGCCACCGCCCTCACCTCCGCGACAGGCATCGCTGTCGCCACAGCAGGCCCGGCGTCCGCGTCCGAGACCCCCGGCTCGTACACCGACTACGCCTTCCCCGGCGGCACCAAGGGCCTGTCGGACGTCACGTTCCGCACCACGGTCACCAAGGATCCGGGCCGGGCGGCCAACGTCTTCTGGAGCCACCAGTTCGGCTTCACCAAGGGCAACGGCGCCTACACCGGGATGCAGGCCAACGGCCCGGGCGAGAAGCGCACGTTCCTGTTCTCCGTCTGGGACGCCAAGGAGGCCAAGCCGGGCTCCAGGGGCAGCTACTGCGTCGACTTCGGCGGCGAGGGCGAGGGCAAGAGCTGCCGTATCAAGTACGACTGGAAGGAGGGCCGTACGTACCGGACGCGGGTCGCCGCCGAGGGCGACCGCTGGTTCGGCGTCACGGTGACCGACGAGACCACCGGCGGCTCCTTCAAGCTCGGCAGCATCCGCGCCGCCTCGGACCGGATATCGCCCGGCGGAATGGTCGACTGGACCGAGTACTTCGAGTGGAACGACGACCGGGCGTCCTGCAACGACCAGCCTTATTCGCAGGTGCGATTCGGCCTGCCGCAGGGCGACGGAGGAAGGGCCACGGCCCGGGTCTCGGGCACCAGCGTCAGCGGCGGCTGCTCGGCCCTGAGCCGTGTCGGCACTTCCAGCGACGGCAGCGTGCAGAGCAACGGCGTCGGCAACTCGGTGCGCGGTCCGGTCACCGGCCCCGGCGGCAAGGTGATCGACGCCGCCGGCGTCCTCCGCCCGCCGACCGGGGCCGAGGACCAGCAGTGGGTCCTCGGCAAGGACAAGGCCCTGCACCTGATGAAGAGCGGCAGGTGCCTGGACGTGGCGGGGAACGGGACCGCGAACGGCACCCCCGTCCTGGTGTACGGCTGCAACGGCGGCGCCAACCAGCAGTGGGTCCGCTCCAACAGCGGCCTGCGCAACCCTTCTTCCGGCCGCTGCCTCACCGCGCCGTCCGCCGCCGACGGCGCGCGCCTGCAGATCCGCGACTGCACCGGGGCCGGCAGCCAGCGGTGGACGGTGCCCGCCACGCCCTGACCCGTCACGCCCTGAACCGGCCCGCCCGCCCCTCCGCGAGGTGGTCGCGCAGCCGGGCGTGCCGGAACTGGTGGACGCCGCCCGCCTGGCGGAGGACGCCGCGGAGGCGCGCGCCCTGGAGGAAGGCCATGGGCCGCCAGGGCAGCCGACCCGAAAGCGCCAGCAGGGCGCACGCGAAGACGAACGCGCCCCACGGACGCCCGAGGACGACCACGAAGCCGCAGGCGAGCCCGAAGGCGATGCCGAGCCCGTAGGCGAAGCCGGGGTCGTCCGCCGGCGGGAAGATAATGCCGCTCAGAATCGCCCCGGCGGCACCATACGCGAGGCTGCCGACCCGGCCGTACGACAGACGACCCCCGGTCCAGCCGGCCAGCACACCGGGGAATGCAAAAACGAGGTTAACCGAGAGGCCGTTGACGGGCACAAGCTCCGGCCAGCGTGAGGCCCACGGGTCCGTGTAGGCGAAGACTGTCCCGAAAGTGAAGCCGAAGGAGAGTGCGAAGGAGAGCCCCAGCATGAGTGTCGCTGTGCGGTCCTGCTGAAGGGTCAGCCCAGGGCTCGATACTTTCTTCGCATCGACGGGCACCCGCAGCCAAGCGTGCAGACCGAACGCCAGGGCAAACAGGGCACCGAGCATCAGCACCTTGTCGTGGGGAAGTTCGTGGCCGAAGCCGAGTGCCAGACCGGTCGTGAAGCCCACAGCCGACCGGAGGAGGAAGGGACCTCCTGTTCCCCGGAAGCCGATCTCCACGCGGGTCGGCGGCATACACCGGGCTGTTGTCTGTACAAGGAACCCGGCCAGTGCGAAGGGAACCCCGAAGATGAACCCGTTCACCGGCCCACCCGCAGCATTGCCGATAAGACCGAACATCAGCCCCGAGAGGATGCCGAAGACTAGCCCGCGGACGCTCCCCGGAACGGCCGTTGCCACCTGCCACCACGCGAAGTCCTGCGTCCGGGTCCGGTTCATGTGGCGGGCGGCGAACGCCAGCCACTGGCAGGCCCGTTCCGGCCGGTAGCGCGCCTGCGCGCCGCGTCCGGCTCCGGGCGACGACGGCCGGGGCTCGTACGCGGCCGGGAGGAAGGCGCTCAACAAGTGGTCTTCAATGCCCTTCTGGTCGCAAAAGCCCAGCAGCACGCCGGGTTCCGCAATCGCCGGGGCATAGATCGCACGAGCGAGCGCAATCATGAGCGGGCTGGTCAGGGCCTGGGCCAGGGGTACGGCCGGGTAGTCGGGGTGAGCCCGCAGGCGCGCCAGCACATCCTGCCAGCGGCGGTCAGCCGACGGCCGATCGGCGGTCAAGAACTCCTCGGCCCGGTCGATCGTGACCGGTTCCATCTCCACCACGGTCGCCCGGGTCAGGATCCGGCCGCTTCGGACAACCGCTTCTTCGTACTCGGCGGCGAGGCAGGTAACCACGAGTCGGTCTTCACCACCCGCGGTCTTGTCGAGCTCCCTGATAGCGAACCCATGCAACTCCGAGGGAAGTTCATCCAGCCCGTCGAGCATCAGCAGCACGTGTCCCCCGGTGACCAGCCGCGCCGCCATGTCCCTACCGCACTCCTTCCGGTCGGCCAGGAAAGGGTGCTCCTGGACCAGCCGACGGGCCAGCCAGGTATGCAGATGCTCCCGGCGCGGGTGCCACGAGGACGCCGTCATCAGCACCGGCACCGGGTCCGCCGGGTCGTACGCCTCCAGCAGCCCCAGCGTCAGGAGCATCATGGAGACGCTCTTGCCAGAGGCCCGCTCACCCAGGATCATCAGCTGCTTGACCGGCAGTTCGCGGAACATCGCCACAAGACCGTCCACAGCGCCACGCTGCCGCGCCCCGTCCGCACCCCGTGCCGCCACGGCCCGCTCGGTCCGCCGCCACCACAGGCGCAACGGCGCGGGACTGTCCAGTTCCTGCGCCTTGGCTTCCTCCCTCCACTGCCTCCGCACCTCCTCTGCCAGCCGGCTCTTGACCTGGACCAGCCGGTCCGAGGACGTTCCATGAGGTCTCGTGCCGAAGTGAACGCTGCCGATGCTGCCGGCCTGAACGGCCGGACCATCGATGCTGCCGCCCGAAATTTCGTTGCGCCCATGGGTCATCGCGAACCCCGTTCCGAACCAGTCGCCTCCGCCGTCTCACCGACAGACGAATCGACTGGAATCCAAACATGCGGAACACGCCGGTGTGCCTCCGCTCGCGGGGGCGTGAAAGGGGGCACGGGAGCATCGGGCGGGCGCACGCGAGGCGCGTCGGTCAGGCGCCCGCGTCGCAGTCGTGCGTCCGGATCGCGGTTGTCGCCATCACCGGCAGTTCGGGCGGGCGCAGGGCGCCATAGTCCGTAAAACGTTGGGTACCGCACGTCTGGCAGCGCTCCACGCCGTTTCCCGACTCCCATCCCTCCACATGGCCGCAGTTGCTCACGAGCCGTCCCACCGTCGAACGCACTGGTGGCCCCTCAGCCTTGGCGCGCATACGCCGCCGCGCCCGTGTAGGGCAGGACGGCCCAGACCTTGGTGCCCTCTGCGCCCGGTCCCGGTGTGTCGATTCCCCAGTCGCCGCCGCACTCCCGCGCCACGCAGGCGAGCAGGAGCAGCATCCGCCTGCGCCGGTCAGCGCAGAGGAGCGACGCGGCAGGTTCGCTCCGGTGAGAGGGGTGGGGGTCCCAGAGGACCGTCCGCAGAGCGTCATCGCGCCAGTTGAGACTGAGATAGAGGTTCTGGCCGGGCTCGAACATTACCGCGCATGCGACGAGTTCGCCGACAACCTGGAGCACGGGCGGGGCGATCCCGGTGAGTCCATGGGCGCACAGGGACGCCTGGACGTTGCGGCGGGCGACGGCGGCCGAACGGGACTCTCCCGGGATTGTGAAGCTGTAGGAGAGGGATGTGGGGTCTGCGGTGCGGACAGGGGCTGGTGGGTCGTCGCACGAGTCCGGTGACACGAGTGGGCAGAGGCTGACGGGCATACGGCAGCTCCCGGTGGGGGGACGGGTGTTGGGCACGCACGTGTGGGCAAGGTGGCTCGTCGCGACAGCACGCAGGCGTACGAGCGTGCTCGCGCGATGCACTTCCGACTCCGTCAGTACGTGAGCGATGCGCCACCGAAGGTAGCGGAGCAGGTGGCCAATAGGCCACCCGCTTGCACAGAAAGTCCACCTCGGTGGAGGCGGCCTCGCCCGAGGCGGCAGACTGCCGTTCACCACAAGCACAGAGGGGAAGCCGTGCCACCCAGGACATCTCCCACAGAGCGCCAGAAGCGCGTCGGATACGAGCTGAACAAGATGCGCACGTCAGCAGGTGTGAGCGCCGAGAGCATCGCCTCACTGCTGGGAGTGGACCGGAGCAAGATCTCCGCCATCGAGAGAGGCGTACGGGCCATCAGCCCGGACCGCCTGTGGAGTTGGGCCTGCCACTGTGCCTGTTCGGACGAGCGGTACGTCGAGGCACTGGTCAAGCTCTCCCAGTCGAACCCCAGAGGCTGGTGGGAGCGCTACAGAGGGGCGCTCCCCGGGGGCTTCCTCGACATCTCGGAGATGGAGGCCAACGCCACGCGGCTGCGGACGGCACACACCGTCCACATCCCAGGACTTCTCCAGACGATCGACCATGCCCGCGCCATCTTCGGAGCCGTCGTCCCGCCCCTCCCCGAACGCGAACTGGAGTTGCGCCTGGTGCACCGCATGGAACGCCAGCGCATCCTCCTCCAGGACAAGCCGCCCGAGTACTACGGAACCGTGCACGAGGCGGCGCTCCGCATGCAGTTCGGCGGCAGATCTGTGGCACGGGCACAGCTACAGCACTTGATGCACATCTCGGAGCTCAGCCACGTCACGCTTCGCGTCCTGCCGGTGTCCGGTGGCGTCTTTCCTGGGGCCGGGCAGACGCTCGTATATGCCGAGGGAGCAGTCCCTCAGCTGGACACCGTGCAGATCGACAGCACCCATGGGCCGGAATACCTCTGCGGTGAGGCGCAGTTGACCAAGTACCGTGCTCAATTGGACTGGACCGAGCGGCTCGCCCTATCCCCGGAGGAGTCTCTCGGTTTCATCCATGACATCGTTCTACAGCTCTAGGGAAACTCCTCATGCCCGACATCACCTGGGAAGAACCCTTCTGCGGCGAAGGAAGCGCATGCTTCCGCATAGGCACCGATGCCGACGGCAACGGCTTCATCACCGTCGCTGGCGAGGAGCACCGCTACCTCACCGATTCCCGAGAAGCCCTCCGCGCCCTCATCCTCGACATCAAAGCCGGCAAAGCCGACCACCTCCTTTGAGCGGGGCACCGACCATGGAGCGGCATGGTGCTTCATCGGCCGTCCATCTCATCCGGGCCCTTCAGGCCCAAAAAGACCCATCCTCATAACTTCATGCACCCCGCGCCCACGCCATGGGTGGCCGCAACCGCCGTCCTGGCTCCTGCGACGGATACCTCCGTCGCCACAACCAAGCCAGCAGCCGCGTCGGCCCGGTGTCCACCCTGATCGCCCTACGTGTGCCCTTCGGCCAAGTGGTCGCGCAGCCGGGCGTGCCGGAACTGGTGGACGCCGCCCGCCTGGCGGAGGACGCCGCGGAGGCGCGCGTCCTGGAGGAAGGCCATGGGCCGCCAGGGCAGTCGGCCCGAGAGCGCCAGCAGGGCGCACGCGAAGACGAACGCGCCCCACGGACGCCCGAGGACGACCACGAAGCCGCAGGCGAGACCGAAGGCGATACCGAGCCCGTAGGCGAAGCCGGGGTCGTCCGCCGGCGGGAAGACGACGCCGCTCACGATCGCCCCCGCCACGCCGTAGGCGAGGCTGCCCCACCGCCCGTACGACAGACGGCCCACGATCCAGCCGGCCAGCGCGCCGGGGAGCACGAACACCGCGTTGACCGTGAGGCCGTCGACGGGCCCGAACCCCGGCCAGTCCGAGGCCGACGGATCCGTGTGGGCGAAGACCGTCCCGAAGGTGAGGCCGAAGGAGAGGGCGAACGAGAGCCCCAGCATGAGCGTCGCCGTACGGTCCTGCTGGAGCGTGAGCCCGGGGCTCGACACCTTCTTCGCGTCGGCGGGCACCCGCAGCCAGGCGTGCAGACCGACCGCCAGGGCGAACGGCAGACCCAGCATCAGCGCGTCGTCATAGGGGAGTTCGAACCCGAAGCCGAGCGCGATGCCGATCACGAAGCCCACCGCGGAGCGGAGGAGGAAGGGCCCGCCCGTGCCCCGGAAGCGGATCTCCACCCGCGTCGGCGGCTTGCACCGGGCCGTCGTCTGCACGACGAATCCGGCCAGCGCGAACGGGACCCCGAAGACGAGCCCGATCACCGGTCCGCCCGCCGCGTGGCCGATCACACCGAACACCAGCCCCGAGACCACC
Organism: Streptomyces luteireticuli; assembly: GCF_041519305.1. Taxonomy (NCBI): domain Bacteria; kingdom Bacillati; phylum Actinomycetota; class Actinomycetes; order Kitasatosporales; family Streptomycetaceae; genus Streptomyces; species Streptomyces luteireticuli. The sequence goes on along the minus strand of NZ_CP167927.1, from coordinate 5,256,144 downwards.
GCGAAGACCAGCCCCCGGACGCTCCCCGGCACCGCGGTCTCCACCTGCCACCACGCGAAGTCCTGCGTCCGGTTCCGGTTCATGTGACGGGCGGCGAACACCAGCCAGCGCCGGGCCTGTTCGGGCCGATAGTGCGCCGGGGCGCGCCGCCTGCCGCCGGGCGGCGGCGGGCGCGGCTCGTACGCGGCCGGGAGGAAGGCGCTCAGCAGATGGCTCTCGATGCCCTCCCGGTCGGAGAAGCCCAGCAGTACGCGGGGGTCCGCGTCCGCCGGAGCGTAGATCGCGCGAGCGAGCGCGACCATGAGCGGACTGGTCAGTGCCTGGGCCAGAGGTACGGCCGGGTGCCGCGGGTGGGCCCGCAGCCGCGCCAGTACGTCCTGCCAGCGGCGGTCGGCGGGCGGCCGGTCGGCGGTGAGGAACTCCTCGGCGCGGTCGAGGGAGACCGGTTCCATCTCCACGACCGTCGCCCGGGTCAGGATCCGGCCGCTCCGGGCGACCGCCTGTTCGTACTCGGCGGCGAGACAGGCGACCACGAGCCGGTCCCGGCCGCCCACGGCCCGGTCGAGCGCCCTGATGGCGAACGCGTGCAGCTCCGCGGGGAGTTCGTCCAGGCCGTCGAGCATCAGCAGCACGTGCCCGCCGGTGACCAGCCGTGCCGCCATGTCCGTACCGCACCCCTTCCGGTCGGCCAGGAAGGGGTGTTCCTCGGTCAGCCGGCGGGCCAGCCAGGTGTGCAGGTGCTCGCGCCGGGGGTGCCACGAGGAGGCCGTCATCAGCACCGGCACCGGGTCCGCCGGGTCGTACGCCTCCAGCAGCCCGAGCGTCAGGAGCATCATGGAGACGCTCTTGCCGGAGGCCCGCTCGCCGAGGATCACCAGCTGCCGGACGGGGAGTTCGCGGAACATCGCCACGAGCCCGTCCACGGCGCCGCGTTCCTGCGCCCCGTCCGCGCCCCGTGCGGCCACGGCCCGCTCGGTCCGCCGCCACCACAGGCGCAGCGGCGCGGGGCTGTCCAGGTCCTGCGCCGTGACCTCGTCCCGCCACTGCGTCCGCACTTCCGCCGCCAGCCGGTTCTTGACCCGGGTCAGCCGGTCCGGGGGCGTTGCGCCGGGTCTCGTGCCGATGTGAACGGTGCCGATGGTGCCGGCCTGAACGGCCGGACCGTCGATGCTGCCGCCCGAGATGTCGTTGCGCTGTTGGCCGTTGCGCTGTTGGGTCATCGTGAACCCCGTTCCGACAGTCAACTGGACAGTCAACTGGCTGAAATCCAACCATGCGGAACGCACCGGTGCCCCTCCGCTTGCGGGGGCGTGAAGAGGGGCACGGAAGCATCCGGCAGGCGCACGCGGGGCGCGCCGTCGGTCCCGCCCTTTACGGGCGGCTACGCCTCCCCGTCCCGGTCGTACGTCAGGAACACCGCGCCGCTCTCCATCGCCACATGCCCGGACAGCGTCCACACGCGCGGTGCGAAGCCCGCCGTCGGGGCGAACAGCGGGACACCCGTACCCGTCGTCAGCGGGCCCAGCTTGATGATCAGGCGGTCGATCTCGGGGTAGAGGGAGGCCGCCAGTTCGCCGCCGCCGATGAGCCAGATGTCCTTGCCGGGCTCCTGCTTGAGCTCGCGGACCTTCTCCGCCGGGTCGGTGGCGACGAGTTCCACGGCGGGGGCCGGGGCCTCGGTGAGGGTGCGGGAGAAGACCAGGTGGCGCAGGTGGGGGTAGGCGTCGGGGATCCCGGCCGCCAGGCCGGTCTCGTAGGTGCGGCGGCCCTCGACGACGGTGTCGAAGTGCGTCCCCCCGGCCGTGACGCCGAGCGCGGCGCGGGCGTGGACCGGGAGGATCTCCGGGTACTCGGCGATCAGGTGCCGGACGTAGTCCTCCGGGACAGGCCAGAAGCCGTCCGGGCCGGTCGGGTCCGCGCCGTCCGGGCCCGCGATGTGGCCGTCGATGGTGGAGGCGATGCAGTAGACGAGCTTGCGCAAGGGGGATCCTTCTCCTCGGTGGGCCGACGGTGAGCCGGTGGCGGACCGACCTTGATCATCATCCCCTGCGCGGGAAGCTGACCTCCACCCTGCGGTTCTTGCGGCGGCCGTCCTCCGTGGAGTTGTCGGCGATGGCGTACTCCTCGCCGTACCCCCGGATCTGGTAGGTGATCGCGGAGGAGCCCAGTTCCCGGGCGAGGCGGCGCTGCACCGCGTTGGCGCGCTCCTTGGAGAGGGCGATGCCGTGGTCGGCCGAGCCGAGGTTGTCGGTGAAGCCGAAGACGCGGATCGTCGTCGCCCGCTGCCTCTTCGCCTCCGCGGCGATCACGCCGATGCGCTGTCCGGCCGCCTTGCCCAGGTCGGCGCTGTCCTTGTCGAAGAGGATCTCCGTCTGGAGGGCGAACGTCACGTCCACGTTGGTGTCCTCGCGGCGCTCGCCGCCGTTGCTGCCGGTCTCCACAACGGACTTGACGTCGAGGACGCGCCCGGGGGCGAGCCGCGCGCCCTTGCGCAGTTTCAGGCCGGGGGCGGTGGGGTCGAGGCGGACGGGCGGGGTGGTGTTCGCGGGGTCGCCGGGTCCGGAAGCGTGGGCGGGCGCCGGCGCGACGGCCCCGAAGGCGATCAGGGCGAGGACGACGATCGGCAGTCGGGTCACCACCGGGTCACCCCGAGAGCCTGATGCGGACGGTGGGCATGGTGGGGAGCTGGAAGTCGACCGCGGTGACCTCCGAGGGCGGCGCGGGGAACTGGGCGAAGACCGGGCGGGATTCACCAGGCTTGATGTTCGTCAGGCCCGTCGTGCACAGGCACTCGCCGTCCGTGTCGCGCAGGACGAGATAGCGCTTCTTGCTGCGGTCGTCGACCAGCGAGGCCCCCGATATCGCGGATCTCGACTTCACGCCGGTCTCCTTGGAGCGCCATTCGAGCGCGTCGAAGACGGCTTTGCCGCGATTGGTGACGGAGCCCTGGACGGTGACGAAGCCACCGCCGTCCCGGACGGCGGAACCGATCGTCACCACCACGCCGTTGGGCCCCTTGAGCTCTCCCAGTACGCCGCCCGGCCGGGAGTCCTCGGAGTCCGCGACCGGTTTCGAGCTCCCGGCGCCCCCTCCGTCCCTGCCTCCGTCGTCCCCGCCGCCGCACCCGGCCGCCGCCGCGGCCAGCGGGACCATGAGGGCCATGGCCGCGATCCTCCGGTGCCCTGCGCTCATCGTTCGCATTCCTTCGCTCGTCGGTCACTGGTCGGTGGCGGCAAGTCGGACGGCGAACAGGTCCTTCGCGTCGAGGAGCGGGTCCGGGTGGCCGGGGTCGACCGTCAACTCCCGCCCGTCGTCGCACTCCAGGAGGAACGGTCCGGCGTGCGGGACGTCCCCCGGCCCCGGGCGGCAGCGCGGCTCCAGCACGGCCCGTGCCGTGGCCCGCGCGTGGACGTCCTCCGTGCCGGGGACGACCGACGTGCCGACGGCCTTGCGCGTCCGCGCCGTCACCTCGAACGAGGTCGCCGGGCCGGGGCCCGCGGTGATCCTGCACCGTTCGTCGTCGGCGTCGTTGCTCCCCGCGAGCCGGGCCGCCTCGGAGCAGGCCGCCCGTGGCGGGTCCCCGAGGCCGGTGAGCCAGCGGCGTCCCGCGTCGGCGGTGCCGAGGTCGCGGAGGAAGCCGGCGAACACCTCGTCCCGGTAGCTCTGCGCCGCCGCGAGGGCCGACGCGTCCGCCGCCGACCGCGCGCCGTTCCTCGCCGCCCCGGCCATGCCCACGGCGAAGACCGCGAGGGCGACGAACAGCAGGCCCGCGACGGCCACGACGTAGACCGGGAACGCCTGTCCCGCGTCCCGCGCCCCGGGTGCGCGCGGGGTCAGGTGATCTTGTGGATCTGGTCCATGATCGCCTTGGCGATCACCGTTCCGAAGTCCGTCGTCGTCAGCACCAGCACGATCGCCACCACCACCGCGATGATGCCCAGGTACTCGACCGAGGTCTGCCCCCGGTCGTCCCAGAAGGCTCGGTTCCGGAAACGCTGCGCCATCCTCTTCCCCTCCGCGGGCGGCCGGTCGGTTGCGGCTCTGCGGGTGGATCCGCGTCAGCGCACGGTCACTCACCGCACCACTCACCGCACGGGAAACGTACGCCCAAACGGCAGGCGCGGAACAGTGCGCACGCCCCAGCTTTCCCCCGTCGCACGGAAGTTGGAATATCGCGCCGAACATCCGGCACCTCACACACCGCACCTCCGTCCGGACGGGGAGCCGCTTCCAGGCGTCGACGACTGTCCCACAACTGATTGCAGAAGCGAAGGGTCTTCACACAACTCGCGCTTCCCCGCTCCTCCTTGCAGGCGCCGCCTCACCTCCCCGTCACCGTCCCGAAGTCCACCCCGGAGCCGAGGAAGAACCCCGCCACCATCAGCGCCAGCGTCCCCGGCACCATGAACGTCGTGATGATCACGGTCGCCTTGGGCACCGCCCGCGCCGCCCGCCGCCGCGCGTGCTGCGCGTCCGTGCGCCGCATGTCGTCGGCGAGGTCCATGAGCGTGTCGACGATGGGCGAGCCGAGCTCCTCGCCCTGCTGCAGGGCGGAGACGAACTGGGCGACCTGCTCGGACTCGTTGCGCCGGCGCAGGCCGTCGAACGCCTCGCGGCGGCTGACGCCCATGTCCATCTGGCGCAGGGCGATGCGCAGTTCGTCCGCCCACGGGCCCTCGTAGCGCTCCGCGACCCGGTCGAGCGCCTGCCGGAAGCTCAGCCCGGCGCTCACCACGACGGCGAGCACGTCCAGGAAGTCGGGGAGCGTGCGCTCGATCGCCACGCGCCGCTCGCGGACGGCGGCCCAGATGCCGACCTCGATCCAGAACAGCCCGAAGGCGACGAGCAGGGCGGCCACCAGCCACTGCCCCTTCGCCACCATGACCAGCGCGCCGCCGAAGCCGAGCGCCCCGTAGACCGCCCGGCGGGCCGCATAGCGGTCCACGGTCAGGCCGCCGGGGTTGCCCGCGCGGTCGATGCGGGTACGGATCCGCGCGACGCGCCGCTCGCCCATGAGGCGGAGGACGAGCGGGGCCCCGCGCATGCCGAGCCGGTCGACGGCGGAGCCGACGGCCGAGGTGCGGGTGGCCCCGACCTCCAGGGCGACCGCCAGGTCCGGCGGCAGCCTGGCCCCGCCCCGGCACAGGGCGACGCCGTAGCAGACCCCGGCCACCGAGGCGGCGGCCAGCAGGGCGAGCAGCAGTCCCACGGCGGAGAACCTCCTAGACGTCGATGCGCGACATGCGCCGGATCAGGAAGAAGCCGATGCCGTAGAGCACGAACGCACCGACCACGGCGAGCTGTCCGGCCACCGTCCCCGTCATCCGGTCGATCGAGCCGGGGGCGATGCGGTCCATGAGGAAGAGGGTGCCGATCCCCATCAGCGGGACGACGTACGCTGTGGCGGTCACCTGGGACAGCTGGGTGCGGACCTCGCGCCGCGTCTCCTTGCGCTCCTCCAGCGTCTCGGTGAGGTTCCGCAGCGAGCGCACGACGGAGCCGCCGGCCCGGTTGGACAGCACCAAGGTCGTGACGAGGACGACGAGTTCGCGGGAGGGAAGGCGCTCGGCGAGCTCGCCGAGGGCGTCGTCGACGGAGTGGCCGACGGCGAGCCGGTCGGCGACCGCGGCCAGTTCCTCGCCCGCCGGGGCGTCCATCTCCTCGGCGGCCATGCCGAGCGCGGTGCGCAGGGCGAGTCCGGCCTGGGTGGCGTTGGCGAGGATGCGGGAGAGCTCGGGGAGCTGGTTGATGAACTTCTCGATGCGCTTGCGGCGTTGCCGGGCGAGGAAGGCGGAGGCGGCCCAGACGGTGACGACCGCGGCGATCGGCCCGAAGAACGGCGCGAGGGCGAGGGCCGCCACCAGCCACAGGACGGCCGCCGCGGCGAGCGTCCGGAGAGTGAAGTCGCCCGGGGTGACGGCGAGTCCGGTCGAGGCGATGCGCCGCTCCAGGCGGCGGCCGAACCAGGTGGCCCGCAGCCGGCGGTCGAAGCGGGCGAACGGCCGGGGGCGGGGGCCGGTGGCGTCCGGGGTGCCCGCCAGCCGGTCCACCAGGGCGGCGTGCTGCTGCCGCCCGGCCAGCCAGGTGCGTACGCCGGCGACGGCCAGCGCGCCGGCCAGAAGGGTGGCGCCGAGGGTCAGGAGTGCGGTGCTGTCCATGGTCCGGTTGCCTCGCTACGTCGGCCGGTTGCGCGGATGTCCAAGGGGCTGTCCGGGGGCGGCGTGCCGGCCCGCGGCCCGTCCGGCCGGTGGTGCGGCGACGCCGAACGCCTGGGGCACCGGTTCGTTCGCCAGGCGCAGCCTCTCCACGGCGCGGTCCGGGAGGGGGAGATGGGCGAACGAGCCGCGCACGACGCGGTCGGGGCCCATGGGCAGGGCGTCGAAGCGGACGGCGGCGACGAGCCGGTACTCCGCGCCGTGGGCCACGTCGTCGCCCGGGTCCAGCAGGGCCACCTCCGTGATCCGCCGCGAGCCGTCCGGCCCCCGGGTGAGCTGGACGACGCAGTCCACCGCGCTGTCGATCTGGTCGCGCAGGGCCTCGTAGGGGATCTTGACCTCGGACATGGACGCGAGGGTGCGCATGCGCATCAGGGCGTCCTCGGCCGAGTTGGCGTGGACGGTGGCGAGCGAGCCGTCGTGGCCGGTGGACATGGCCTGGAGCATGTCGAGGGTCTCGCCGCCGCGGACCTCGCCGACGATGATGCGGTCGGGGCGCATACGCAGGGAGTTGCGCACCAGGTCGCGGATGGTGATGCGGCCCTTGCCCTCGACGTTGGGCGGGCGGGCCTCCAGCCGGATCACATGCCCCTGCTGGAGCTGGAGTTCGGCCGCGTCCTCCACGGTGATGATCCGCTCGCCCTCGGGGATCAGCCCGGAGAGGGCGTTGAGGAGCGTGGTCTTCCCGGAGCCGGTGGGACCGGAGATCACGATGTTGAACTTGGCGCGGACGAGGGCGGCGAGGAGCGTCAACGTCGGCTCGTCGAGCGTGCCCATGCCGATGAGTTCGCGCAGGGTGTAGACGCGGGGGAAGCGGCGGATGGTGAGGGTGGCGCCGTTGAGGGCGAGGGGCGGGATGATGACGTTGACGCGTTCGCCGCTGGGGAGGCGGGCGTCGACCATGGGGTGGGACTCGTCCACCCGGCGGTTGACCGTCGAGACGATGCGCTCGATGGTCTGCATCAGCTGCTCGTGGGAGGCGAAGCGGACGGGGACGGCCTCGACCCGGCCGGCCCGTTCGACGAAGACCTGGTCGGGGCCGTTGACCATGATCTCGGTGACGGTCGGGTCCTCCAGCAGGGGTTCGAGGATGCCGAGCCCGAGGGCCTCGTCGACGACCCGGCGGACGAGCCGGTCGCGTTCGGCCGTCGACAGGACGGGCCCCTCGCGGCTGATGATGTGCCCGAGGACGCGCTCCAGCCGGCCCCGGCGCTCGGCGGCGGCGAGCGCGGACATCTCGGCGAGGTCGATCTCCTCCAGGAGCTTGGCCCGGTAGACGGGGACGAGGTGGTCGGCCTCCCGCCCGGCGGCGGGCGCGTCGGGGGCGACGATGCGGGCGCGCAGGCTCATCGTGCGCCCCCTGGTGCGGGAACGGGCGCGGTTGCGGGCGCGGGCGCGGGCGCGGGGCAGCGCATCGTGGCGTGCCGGGTCACATGGAAGTCCGTCCCCGGGACGAGGCCCGGGACGCTGACGCCGACCGTCGCGGTGACCTCGTCGCGGCCCGCGCACGAGGGCGCGTCCGTGGTGTCCGCGCGGTCGGCGACCCAGCCCGTCATGGCCTCGCGGGCCGCGTCCGCGGGCGTGGTGCGGGGCTCGTCGAGGGTGGCCGTCCGGGCCGCGGCGCGGGCGCCGGTCCCGGCCTGCTGCGCGGCGAAGGCAGCGAGGCCGAGCTGGACGGCGACCAGGGCGACGAGCAGGAGGAGCGGGACGAAGCCGATGAACTCGACGGCGGCGGAGCCGCGTTCCTGTTCGGGGGGAGGGATTTGCCCCTGTCCCGCCCTTTCGCCGTTTCCGCAGCAGCACGCTGCGCGCGCTGTCCTGAATCGCCGGACGGGCTGAATCAGCCAACGGTGAAATGGGGGCGCCCCATCTGGGGGCGGGACAGGGGCAACCACTCTCCCGAAACTCACCACCCCTCAGTCCTCCCGCGCCACGCCGGCCGTCCCCGCCACCGGCCATGGCCAGTCGACCGCGTTCGGCACCAGCACGGGCACCTTCAGCCGGACGCCCGCCCGGTAGACCCCGCCGGCGTTCCCGCAGTCGACCGCACCGGTCCGCCAGGCGTCCGGCAGGTCGGCGCGCGCGGCGGCCGCGCAGTCGCGGCCGACGGCCCCGGCCCGGGCGCCGGTGTCGGCGGCGTGGCCCGCGAGCGAGTAGGTGTAGCCGACGAGGACGCACTGCCAGACCACGGCCAGCGCCACCAGGATCATCGGGACGATCCCGGTGAACTCGACGGCGATCTGCCCCCGGTCGCCCCCGATCCTCCGCCGCAGCCTGCTGAACGGCGAGGCGACGGGCCTCAGTTGATCGGCGCCCGTACCACCCCCGTCCCCTCCCCCCGGCCCGAGCGCCCGGCGGCCCGGCCCTCCGGTCAGCCCCAGCTCGGCCGCCAGCGTCCACAGCGCCTGCCGGACCCCGGACCTGGCGTCGAGGTCCTGCATCCGCCCGGCGTCCACGGCCGCGCGCAGCTCCTTGTAGGCGGCGGGGACGGTCGTCCGGGCGGTCGTCGTCCCGGTGGTGCGGGCCACGAGGGGCGGCTGAACCTCGGCGGTGCGGGTGTGACGGTTCACGACGGTCATGGTGTCCTCCGCCTTGCGGATCTGGAGCCGGTCCCAGAGCCGGACCATGCGCTTGGCGGCCCGTACGGACACCACGTCGGGCGTGGTGACCAGCAGGGCCAGGTCGGCCGTCTCGATGACGGCCGCCCCCGCGGCGGTGATCTGCGTGCCGCAGTCGACCACCACGAGCTCGTAACGGCGGCGCAGGGCGCCGGTGATCTGCCGGGCGGCCAGGTCGCCGACCTCCTCCCCGCGCTCGCCCTCGGCCGGGGCGAGCAGCAGGCCGAGGCCCGTCGGGTGCGGGAAGACCGCGTCCTGGAGGACCCGGGGCGAGATGTCGGTGATGCCCGCGAGGTCGGCGACCGAGCGCCGGAACTGCACGTCCAGGTAGGACGCGACGTCCCCGGACTGGAGGTCGAGGTCGGCGAGGGCGACGTCGCGCCCGGCGGCCCGTGCGGCCAGGGCCAGTTGGACGGCCGTGACGGTCGTCCCGACGCCGCCCTTCGCCCCGACGACGGCGACGAGCCGGCCGCCGCCCGCGCCGCCCGTCGGCGCGTCCGCGGGGCCCAGATGGCGGCGGACCCCGTCGGCCCAGTGGGCGGCGGCCCGGACGCGGGCGCCGAGTTCGTCGTAGGAGAGCGGCAGCGCGGCCAGGCCCCGGGCGCCGCAGTCCATGGCGGCGGCGTAGAGCGCGGGCCCGGCGTCGGCGGAGAGCAGGACGACGCCGGTGGCCGGGAAGCGCAGGGCGACCTCCCGGACGAGTTCGAGCGCGGGCAGCGGCCCGAGGTGCTCGTGGACGAGGACGACCTCGGGCAGTCCGGCGACGGAGGAGGCGCCCAGGACGGCGAGGGCGTCGAGGAGCCCGGCGGAGTCGCCCACGGTGCGCAGCGGTTCGACGCCGGGCAGCTGGGCGAGGAGCCCCTCGACGGCGTGGGCCGCCTCGGGGTCGGCGACGGCGGGGAGGATGCGGATCGTCATGGCCGGGCCCCTATTTGTCGCCGTCGAGGGTGTAGGTCCGGTCGGAGCCGCTGACGCCGGGGTCGCCGCCGGGGGCGACGAGCGCCAGCCGGACGTGGGTGGCGAACGACTCGGCGTAGGCGACGCGTTGGGCGTCCTTGGTGTCCAGTGCGAAGGTGATGGGCACGGCCTCGCCGACCGGCCGGACGCTCCCGCTCCGCCGGCTCTGACCCTGGCCGTCCTGGCTCTGACGGTCGAGCGGGGTGAGCCGGCCGACCTCGATGACCTGGGCGCCGCTGACGATCACCTTGGAGACGGGCGGGGTGCTCTGCTCCTTCCCGTCCTTTCCCGCAGCGGCCGCGGTCCGTCCGTCGAAAGTGGCGTAGATGTTCACCTTCGCCCCCGGGGTGATCTTCCCGGCCACCCCCGTCGCGGCGTCGATCATGATGGCGATCTCCTGCTGCCCGGCGGCGAGCGCGGGCCGTTCGACGATCATGTCGCTCTGCAGCAGCGACCCCTTGCGCAGCGGTGTCACGGCGATCTTGCCGCGCACCCCGGCGAGATCGGTGACGGCGGTGGGCGGCAGCCACCGTCTGGGCATCGGAGCCCTCTCGAACGCGCCCTCGTCCAGGGCCCGGTAGGCGGGAACGTCCTCGCGCAGCCGGTAGGCGGTGACCTCGGGGCTTGCTTTGGACTCGGCGTCGTCGACGACGGCGAGGACCCCGGCGGCGGCGCCGACGGCGCACAGGACCGACAAGAGCAGCAGGACGATCCCGCGACGCTGGCGTGAGTTCATGGGGCGGCGACCTCGCTGGGACGGATCGGGTGCGCTGGGACGAGTCGGGGACGGGGGACGGGCCGGGGACGGGGGACGGGCCGGGGACGGGGGACGGGGTGGGGATCGGGGTCGGGGTGGGGATCGGGGTCGGGGGTCAGCGGACCGGCGGGCGGCGGGCCGGGGCCCCGGGACCGGCCGGACCTCGGGGGCCGGGCAGCAGCCGGATCCGAGGACCGGCCGGCCCCGGGGCCCGCCGCGGGGCGCTCACGCGGCGGCCGCCGCCACCGGCGCGGAGCAGAACCCGCAGCGGTCGCCGATGAGTTCCAGCCCGCACCAGCGGCACTCCTCGCGCCGTACGGACGCGATGAGCTGGTAGAGGACGGACGGGTCGGGGATCGCCGCGGCGAACTCGACGGCGCGGGGGGTGCCCCACCAGCGCGCGGAGCCCTCGGGCAGCGGGGAGATCTCCTGAACACCCTGGACCTGCCAGGCGGGGGCGAGGGTGTCGGTGACCCAGTCGCTCTCCCGCCGCGGCCCGGCGCGGGCGACGGTCATCCGGGTCGGGTACGCGGGCCCCGGGATCTCCGCCCCACCGGGGCGGACGAGTTGGGGCACGGGATTGACGAGGACCCCGAAGCGGACGCCGGGGAGCAGGGAGGCGACATGCGGACCGAGGCCGACGGGCATCCGGTCGAGCCGGGCGACGCTGGCGAGTTCGGCGCCGGCGTAGATGTAGTGGGCGAGCAGCCGGGCCGCCGAGGCGAGGATGCCGGGCCCGAGGTCGGAGAGGGACAACTGGCGTAACTGGCGGGCCAGTACGCCGACGGCGAGCGGGGGCAGCCCGACGGGCAGCAGGGCGATCCGTTCGCTCTCCAGCAGCGCGCGCACCGCGTGCAGCCGGTGGACGTACGGCGCGGGCAGCGCGTCCGGGTAGAGGACGACGAGGTGGCCGCACTGGTCGAGCAGCAGGCCCGCCTGCGTGACGGCGGTCTCCAACGGCTGCTCCCCGGGCGGGCGGAACACGGCGGCGGTCGGGGCCGGGCCGTCGGGCGCGGGCAGCACCAGATCGCCACTGGTGACCGCTATCGCAATCGGCACGTCGGATTCCCCGTTCACTCCGGCCGTCCGGTGCCCCGGTGGCCGTGGACCGTCACTGCTCGGCGCCTCCGCCTCCGCACTGTATCCGCGAACCTCCGCACTGTATCCACGAATGGAGCGGCTGAGAACAGTTCCTTGGGTGCCCGCCCCGGCCGCGTGGGTCGCGAACCCTTGACGAATGGATTGGTCTGGACCATCCTCACGCTCCAGACGGTGGCCACCGCCTTCCCCTGCGATACCCCCCACTCACCCTTTCAACTCGCCCCCCACCGGAGGCAGTAGTGCATCGGCCATGTCCCCGTACCACCAGACGCTCCGCCGCCAGCGCTCTCGCCGCGCTCGCCCTCACCGCCGGCGGCATAGCCGCCGCGTCCCCCACCCACGCCGCGGATCCCAACCTCGTCCGCAACGCCGGCTTCGAGAACGGCCTCTCCCCCTGGACCTGTTCGGCGGACAGCGGCACCGTCACTGCCTCCCCCGTCCACAGCGGTACGGCCGCCCTGCGCGCCACGCCCGCCGGGCAGGACACCGCCCGCTGCTCCCAGACGGTCGCCGTCAAGCCCAACTCGGCCTACCAGATCAGCGCCTGGGTCCAGGGCTCGTACGTCTACCTGGGCGCGAGCGGGACCGGCACCACGGACGTCTCGACGTGGAGCCCCGGCACCGGCTCCGACTGGAAACAGCTGACCACGTCCTTCACCACCGGCGCGACCACCACGTCCGTCACCGTCTACACCCACGGCTGGTACGGACAAGGGGCCTACTCCGCCGACGACTTCACCCTGACCGGGCCCGGCGGCGATCCGACCGACCCCGGCGACCCGGTGCCCGCCGCGCCCGGCGGGCTCGCGGCCGGGCGGGCCACGTCCTCGTCCGTCGCCCTGTCCTGGACCCCGGTCACCGGCGCCACCGGCTACCGCGTCTACCAGGACGGCACCCGGGTCCAGGAGGTCGCGGGAGCGTCCGCCACGGTCACCGGGCTGGCCCCGTCCACGAGTTACCGCTTCCAGGTGACGGCCGTCAACGCAGCGGGCGAGTCACCCCGTTCGGCAGAGATCACCGCCACCACGACAGCGGGCGGCGGCGGACCGGCCGTACCGAAGCACGCCGTGACGGGCTACTGGCAGAACTTCGACAACGGCGCGACGGTCCAGACGATCGGCGACGTGTCCGACCAGTACGACATCATCGCCGTGGCCTTCGCCGACGCCACCACCACACCCGGCGCGATCTCCTTCACCCTCGACCCGGCGCTGAAGTACGACGAGGCGCGCTTCAAGGCGGACATCGCCGCCAAGCACGCCGCGGGCAAGTCGGTCGTCCTCTCGGTCGGCGGCGAGCGGGGCACGATCAGCGTCAACGACACGGCGTCCGCGAACAACTTCGCCGACAGCGCCTGGTCCCTGATGCAGAAGTACGGATTCGACGGCGTCGACATCGACCTGGAGAACGGGATCAACCCGACGTATATGACGCAGGCCCTGCGCGCACTGTCCGCGAAGGCCGGCAGCAGACTGGTGATCACCATGGCGCCGCAGACGATCGACATGCAGTCGACGTCGGCCGGTTACTTCAGGACGGCGCTCAACATCAAGGACATCCTGACCGTCGTCAACACCCAGTTCTACAACAGCGGTTCCATGAACGGCTGCGACGGCAAGGTGTACTCCCAGGGCACGGTGGACTTCCTCACCGCTCTGGCCTGCATCCAGCTGGAGGGCGGCCTCGACCCGGGGCAGGTCGGCCTGGGCCTGCCCGCCTCGACGCGCGGCGCGGGCAGCGGCTATGTGCCCCCGTCGGTGATCAACAACGCCCTGGACTGCCTCGCCAAGGGGACGGGCTGCGGCACGTTCAAGCCCGCGAGGACCTACCCCGGCGTCCGGGGCGCGATGACCTGGTCCACCAACTGGGACGCGAGCAGCGGCAACGCGTGGTCGTCGGCGGTGGGACCGCACGTGCACGGACTGCCGTAGCTTCCGCAACGGGATGGGGCCCGCCGGACAGGGCGGGCCCCTCCTTCGGTACCCCTACGGCTTCGGCAGGGCACACCCATCCAGGCTCAGATCGACCCTGTTCCCCTTGGTGATGCACTTGGCGATGCCGTACGTCTGCTCGGCGTAGTTGATGCCCTTGCGGACGGTGACGTTGCCGTTCTCGTCCACCTCGCACGGGTTGTTCTCCGTGCAGCGCTCGCCGTTCTCGTTGCCGGTGTTGTTGACGGCGACCACCTTGCCGGTGTTCACGTCGACGACCGGGGAGCCGGACGTCCCGCCGATGGTGTTGCAGGACGGCGTGTAGCGCAGCGAGTCCTTCCAGACCCAGTCGCCCTCGTGGAGCTCGTGGACGAAGCCGTCCACGTTGCACGAGTAGATCTTCTTCCAGTACCCGGAGACGACCTTGATGGCCGTACCGGCGGCGGGCCGGTCCGTGGACAGGTTGAGGGCGTCGATCCGGTAGTTCTTCTTGATCTGCGCGTATGTGCTGTTGAGCTGGTACAGCGTGACGTCGGTGTCGGTCATCGTGGCGTACGCGACCTTGCTGGCGCGCAGCGTACCGGCCTTGCCCGCGGTCGAGTTGAGCAGGCTGAACGTACGGGACGAGGGCTGGTCCACGACCACGTCGCCGGGGCCGGGCATCCCGGTCTCCAGGCAGTGGCCGTTGGTGAGCACCAGCGCCGGGTCGTTGTCGGCCGAGCTGGGCAGCCGTATCAGCGAGCCGGAGCAGTTGCTGAGGGCGACGGTGCCGGCGAAGTCGACGGCCTTGGCGGTCGACTTGGCGGGTGCGGGGGCCGGGGCCGGGGCGGACGGAGCGGCGACGGCCGTCGCGGTACCAGCTCCGGTGAGCAGCAGCGTGGCGAGCGCGCCGACGAGAGGTCGTCTCATGGGGGGTGGTCCTCTCCGAACGGTATTTGTCATGCGCATTGTTGATACGGATGGGGCCGAACGCAATCGATCAGACGCATGAGGCGGTCAACTTGCCGGAAGTTGGCCGGAATCCCCCGCACCGGTCGCGTTGACCCGCTCATGCCATCCTCTCGACACTGAGGGTGCCCAACCCCCCACCCGTCGCACCATCGGACCCCTCAGGAGACCGCATGCGACCGCGCTCCCCCGGCGGCCGGGCAGCCGCCGCCCTCGCCGTCCTGCTCTCCCTGGCCCTGGCCGCCCCCGCCACCGCACGCGACGACCGCCGCCCCCACGCGTACGAGGTCGACGGCCTGCGCACGGCGGCCCAGCGCACCGCCGTCGCCGCCACGGGCGCGTCGGTCGACGCCGTCCACGGCAACACGGCGGACATCACGGCCAGTTCCGACCAGGCCGACCGCATACGTGCCCTGGGCCTCCGCGTCGTCCCGCTCCCCGGCCCGCCGGACCGCTCGGGCGGCCACACGCCGAGACCGCACACATTCCCCGCACAGGACGCCAAGTACCACACCTACGCCGAGGCCATGGCCGAGATCGACACGGACATAGCCGCCCACCCCACCTTCATGAGCAAACAGGTCATAGGCAAGAGCTACGAAGGCCGCGACATCATCGCCGTCAAGGTCACCTCGGGCACGAACCCCGACCCCGACTCGGCCAAACCCGAGGTCCTCTTCACCCACCACCAGCACGCGCGCGAGCACTTGACGGTGGAGATGGCGCTGTACCTGCTCAAGGAGCTCGGCAACGGCTACGGCACCGACCCCCGCATCACCAAGATGGTCGACAACCGCGTCATCTGGATCGTCCCCGATGTCAACCCCGACGGTGGCGAATACGACATCGCGACGGGGACGTACCGCAGCTGGCGCAAGAACCGCCAGCCCAACTCCGGCTCCTCCAACGTCGGCACGGACCTCAACCGCAACTGGGACTACAAGTGGGCCTGCTGCGGCGGCTCCTCCGGCAGCACCGGCTCCGAGACGTACCGCGGCCCCGCCGCCGAATCCGCCCCCGAGGTGAAGGCCGTCTCCGACTTCGTCCGCTCCCGGAAGGTGGACGGCACCCAGCGCATCAAGGCCGCCATCGACTTCCACACCTACAGCGAACTGGTCATGTGGCCGTTCGGCTGGACGTACGACGAGACGGCGCCCGGCATGACCCGGGACGACTACGACGCGTTCGCCACGGTCGGCAAGTCCATGGCCGCCAGCAACGGTTACACCCCCGAGCAGGACAGCCGGCTCTACATCACCGACGGCGCGATCGACGACTGGCTCTGGGGCGACCAGAAGATCTTCGCCTACACCTTCGAGATGTACCCGAGCAGCGCGGCGGACGGCGGCTTCTACCCGCCGGCCTCGGTCATCGACCGCGAGACGGCGCGCAACCGGGACGCGGTGCTCCAACTCCTGGAGAACGCGGACTGCATGTACCGCTCCATCGGGAAGGAGCAGCAGTACTGCTCACCGGCGCACTGACCCGTGCAGCGGGTTGCGGGGGCGGGGCTCCCTCCCGCCCCCGTGGCCCCAGGACGCTCCCGCACGGGCACGGACGCCACGGCCCGCCGCCGTTCCGTCCGCCCCGCCGCGTCCCGGGACCCCGCTTCCGTTCGCGCGGAAGCGGGGACTCTCCCGGTGGGACCGGGACTTAGCCGATGAACCAGTCGGCGAAGTCGCTGAAGAGGTCGATGAGGGCGTTGAGCATGACGTAATCCTTCTTTCTCGTTGACCACCGGCCGAGCACGGGGGCGGCGGTGCCGTGCCGGGGCCCTGGACAGCCCCGGCACGGTCGACCGCCCACCCGGCGGTGCGGCGCCCGGTGGGTTCTGGTGACGGGTTGATCGTGTCCGCCCGGGCGGGTCCCGGACATCCGCGAAAGCCCGCAAGATCTGTGCGGAGTGCCCGCAGACGCGGGGCCGGTGACCGCAGAGCTACGCGATCCGGTGTTCCCATCGCAGAGCCGGCTCGTCCCCGATCCAGTAGGTGTGCGTCCGGTCGGTCACCCGAACGCGTACGGAGTCGATATCGGGCTGCCCGGCGTCCTCCCAGACGGACAGGACCCGTTCGACGGCGTCCCAGAGGGCGACCGGGCCGCCCTGGCGGACCGTCCAACCGCCCCCGTCGCGAACGAGCGCCGCGAACGACTCGCGTTCGACGTCGAAGAGATATACGGCTCGCTCGCCGTCTTCCGCGACGGTGCAGGTGAGTTGGGCTCCAGGAACGGCGAGCTGAGCCAGGAATGCTGGCATCCACCCCTCCAGCAACTGCGGAGCGACCACGGCCCGGCGCTCGGTGTCGGCATAGGCCGCACGGGCCGACAGGTCTCCGGCCGGCGGAACCACCGCCTGGGAACGAGCGGGCATGAACGAGGACCGGCCGATGATCCGCCCCTCCGCAGTGCCGTCGTCCTTCACAGCGACCTTGGCCAGACCGGTCCCGTACGCCCAGGAGCCCATCGTTGCGAGGACGATCCCGCCGGGCCTGGTCTGGCGGATCCATGTGTAGGGAATGCGGCGGACCGCGCAGGTCGCAATGACCCGGTCGTAGGGAGCCCGGCGCGGATGCCCGAGCAGGCCGTCCCCGGTGACCGTCCAGGTCGAGTACCCCGCGTTCTCCAGCGCGGCGTCCGCCCGGGCGGCGACCTGGGGGTCCACCTCAACGCTGGTGACGTTGTCCTCGCCGAGCCGATGGCAGAGGAGCGCGGTCGAGTACCCCGTGCCCGTCCCGATCTCCAGCACGGACTGGCCGTCGGCGACCTCCAGTTCCTCGATCATGCCGATTACGGTCGCCGGGACCGTGGACGACGAGGTCGGAAAGCCCCGGACTGGCCCGTCGGCCTGGTCGGCCGTGAGGTGGTTGTCGAGCTGGGTGACGAGCGACTGATCGCTGTAGGCGATCTCCGCCCACTCCTTGGGGTCGGTTCCGGCCTCCGTGACGGGCGTCCATCGACCATCCTCGGCAGGCAGGAAGACACCCAGTCGCAGGAATAGCTCCCGGGGGACGGCCTCGACTGCCGCCCGCCATCTAGGGGTTACGAGATGTCCGCCGATGGCCAGGCGGTCGGCGAGGGCACGGCGCTCGGCGGCGGTGTCCGTACCCGTATCGGACTGGGTCATGACCCTCCTCGCATCAGCAACTCGGCAAAGGCCGCGGCCAGCTTCAGACCCGTCTGATCCTCCAGCCAACCCCATTGACCGTTCGGATTCAGCTCAAGCCAGTGGAACTCCCCCTCACGATCGACGCACAGGTCGAAGCTGCCCGAGGCCAGGCGGAAATGCTCCAGGTAGGCGATGAGCGTCTTCTCCAGCCGGGACGGCAGGTCCACCACGCTGTAGGACAGCACGTCGTAATCCGTACGCCAGTCCAGCAGATCGGAGTCGATCCGGATCGCGAACACTTTTCCGCCGACGACCACTACGCGCAGATCCGCAACCTTGTTCACGCGCGCCTGGAACAAGTGCGGCACGACCGTGATGCTCTCGTCCAGTTCACCTTCGGTCACTGGCTCGGTCCATGTCGTCAGTCCGACCGCACCCTGCCGGTAGGGCGTCCAGCGCAGTACCTTGTGGACCACTTCGCCATGAGCAGCGATGAACGCCCTTACTGCATCAAGGTCGTTGGCGATGAGCGTGGGCGGCACGTTCAGTCCCATCCGCTGGGCCACGGCGAGCTGAAGCGGCTTGTACTCGGCTTCGAAGTTTCGCAGTGGATGGTTGACGTGCAGGCAGTCATGCAGCGCGTACAGAACACCGCCGAGCCCGTGGCGAACCTGGGCGGCGGCGAACCGTGCGTCGGGCTC
The DNA here is from genome assembly GCF_041519305.1 of Streptomyces luteireticuli. Classification (NCBI taxonomy): domain Bacteria; kingdom Bacillati; phylum Actinomycetota; class Actinomycetes; order Kitasatosporales; family Streptomycetaceae; genus Streptomyces; species Streptomyces luteireticuli. Next base: position 5,237,813 of record NZ_CP167927.1, on the reverse strand, counting down.
GTCGAGGTGCTCGAAGGCGGGCCAGGTCGGCCGCCTCCAGTACACCGAACGGATTTCCGCGAGGTCCGCCGTCCTTGAGGGGGTACGGACCGGTCCGGCCGGCGTGCCCGGGTGAGCACCGAACCGGGCAGATATCGCCAAGCGTTGGCCGATGTCACCGGGGTTGAATCTGATCACCGACACGTTGCGCTGGTTGAGTTCGGCGATGACCAGATCGGCTGTCTGATCGTCCGTTTCGGCGGCCACCACCACCGGTCCTCGGTCCACGGCCATCAGTCCTGTTCACTGTCCTGGTCGTGGTCGGTATCGTTGCGGCTGTCCAGGTTGGTGCTCTGCGGCTGGGTCTCGGTGCCCTTGCTGGATCCGTGCTTACCCATCTCCATCACATGGCCCGCGCCATCGCGGTACACGCCGGTCTGGGTTTCCGGGTCGATGGTGACGGTGGCGAACGGCTGCTGGTGTGTGGCCGGATAGGGACGCATGCGGCTGATGCCCCAGGGACGGACAGTGGTCTCCTGCATGGGGAACCTCCCGTGTCGTGTTGGACAGAACGTCCTACTGGTTCCAGATCGGGCGTTGGCTCTGCTAGGCCTTCACCCGTCGTGCCGACTCGGCGCGCACCAAGGCGTTCGCCAGCTTCTGCGCCGTGGGCAGGGGAACCGTGCCCAGGTAGACGTACGGCTCACCCGCGAGGGAGGCTCGCCCGGTCAACTGGGGCCAGGAGTCCCGGTCGCCCACGGTGATGCCCACGGCTTTGAGTACCTGCCCAAGCATGAAGGCCGCGTCGTCGGCCTTCCGCTTCCCTGCCATGAATGCGTCTGCTTGCTGCGCTGCTGCTTCTGTGTCCGGAGTCATGAGGGGACGCTACGGATCGGCAGGCAGCAACAGCCAGGAAGTTGCGCATAATTGCGCGAGTTCACGCGAGGGTGTCGAGTGCCGCCTCGATCAAGGCACGCGCCCTGTCCCCGTGGACGGTCATCCTGGACAGCTGGGCAAAAGCCCTTTGATAGTCAGCGAGTTCGCGGGGCTGAGTGATATTGACCTCGGCGGTGAGAGTCTCGATGACGGCGCGTCGATTATCAAAGAGATAGAAGGCTTCCAGAGGCCATACGAGGCGCTGCGCGGTGAACGGAATGACCCCCAGGGCGATGGATGGCAGAGGCATCACTGTGAGCAGGTGCCGAAGCTGACCGATCATCGTCTCGGGGTATCCGATTCGGGACCTCAGAACCCATTCCTCCAGGAGCACCACGAAGCGGTGATTACCTTGATAGAGGAAGCGGGAGCGGGCGATCCGGGCAGCCACGGCTTCGGCAACGTCATCGGGGGTGCCCTGGAAGTCCGTGATGGACTGCATGAGCGCGGTCGCATACGCGGGCGTCTGGATGAAGCCGGGCACTGCATTGGAGGAGTACACACGGCACACGTTTGTGTGCTCGTGCAGCGCATAGAAGTCTTCCTGAACTTTGCGCATGCCGGTTCTGTGGAGCCTGCGCCACTCCAGGTACATGGAATCAACAGCACGGGCGGTGGCAATCAGGTCCTCGGCCTGACGCTCCACACCACAGGCTGCACACCATGCGCGGATATCCGCGTCCGTGGGCGCGACCGCGCCCTTTTGCAGCCTGGTGGTCTTCGCCGGGTGCCAGCCGCACCGGACAGAGAGTTCCCGTCCGGTGAGGCCGGCGTCCTTGCGGAGGTTGAGCAGACGCGCCGCGAGCGCCTCGCGGGCTGCTTGGGCGCTCGAAGAGGGGGGTACGGGCATGACTGGAAGCTGCGGTCAGACGGTGTACTTCTCATGGTCGATACCGCGTTCCCACACGGCCTCGAATGCGGTAGAGCAGAGCCTGACCACAGCGGGGTCCTCCGTGCACACATGGCCTGGGGAAGCCCAGTCCCCATTGCCTGTGAAGAAGTTGAACTGCACCATCCGATCATCGATCAACCAGAAGTCGTTGCCCGGCAGCGCGATGTCCGAGGCCTCGCGTCGCGGTAGCCAACGGACACGCTCGCCCACGGCGACGTTGACAGGCGTCAAGGCATGCTCGTACCGGATGTAGTCGGTGACCGGCTCGGAGACGATCCGAGCCCGGCGCATCACGATCCCCCGCCCAATCGCCTCGCGCACGAGTGGCGTCCACCCTTGCCAGAAGGCCGAGTCGGGGTCGAGGTCGGCCTCACCTGTCCGCAGGAATCGCTCGAAGCCGCTTGCTTCGTCACCAACCGCGTAACTGTCCCGCATCTCCAGGTGAATGGCCGTGCTCCGAGCTGCACGGAGCAGCTCAGAGAAGTCGGGCACGTCGTTCTGCTGCATCGCACGCCTCCCTCAGAATCGGCACCATACGGGCCGGAATGCGAATCACGGTCTCGTGCTCGGGGATGCCCCGGTCATGACCGGGCACCCAATCGGTCCGGCCGATCTGCTCCTTCAGCAACTCATCAGCCTTCTCCCCCTGGAGGATGAGGTCGGCCGTACCCTCATGCACCCAGGCAGTCGCCGAGCCTCCTCCGGTGGTCTCCGGGTCGATCCCGATGAAGGTTAGGTTCATGGATCCCTCCCCTATCAAGCCGGTTGCGCGTTCTTGCGAAGCTTCCGCTCGTGAGCAACACGGGTCAAGGGCGCGAAGCTAAAACATGGAGCGCACAACGCTCAACACGACCCCATGGCACACAAGTTCGACTACATACGGCGACGTTCCGAGCCTTGAGTTACCTGTACGCTCAGCCGCACAAAGCGGCCCCCACGTGTCTGCCAGGACACCGCAGGGGCCTACACCGCCAAGGTCGAAACCCAAGGAGACCCTGGGATGCTGCGCCATGCTATCGCGCCTACGGGCCGATTCACTCAAGCTCCGAACGACATCATCCGTCACCCACGGCTCTCCCCCAACGCCCGGTGCCTGCTGCTCTTCCTCCTCTCCCCCCCCGACACCGAACGCCTGTCGTTCTCCGAGGCCGCCGCCCGCGCCGGGATCAAGAACGCCGCCTTCCAGCGCGCCAAGTCCCAGCTCAAAGAGGAGGGTTACGCGCACGAGTGGCGCAGCCAGGGCCCCGACGGACGGTGGACGACCACGCAGCTGGTCGCCAACCAGCCGCTCAGCGCCGAGCAGGCCCGGGCGATCCGGGATGGGCAAGCAACGCCGACTACCGTGAAACCGGCCGTCGGTGAGCCGAGGCCCCGGCCCGTCGGTCGTCACCCAAAGACAAACACGGTGAAGAACACTTCCCCACCTCCCGTGCCGCCGACGCCGCGCGAACTGATCCCCGACGACCTCGTCGAACACGCCACCCTCGTCCTCGCCTCCGTCTCCCACACCGAACGCCGGCTCCGCCTCACCGGACGAGAGCTCAAGGAACTCGCCCCACTCGCAGCCGACTGGCTCCTCCGCGGAGCAACCGGCCGCGACCTCCGCGAAGAGCTCCGCAACGGCCTCCCCGAACCCGTCCACCACGCCGCATCCCTCATCCGCGACCGGCTGACACGCAAACTCCCCGAGGCACCACCGATCCGGGCCCGGCGCCCCACCCCACCGCGACCACGCGTCGCCCAGATGCGTGAATGCCAAGGCGACCACACGCAGCCGCTCCTCTTCCGGCCCATGGGGGACGAAGCACTGTGCGGCGGCTGCCGCACCGAGCGGGCGGCGGAGGCAGCACTCAGTGCCCCCCGCATGCCGGTGCACAGCCTCTGACGGCGCACATCCGGAACGCGCACGTCCCCCGACCCCGCCCCCGAGCCCCCGGAACGCAGGCGCACAATGGCCCCATGTTGATCCCTATTCCCTGGTCAGCAAGGTGGGGCACACCCCTGACCTGTCGATGAGCGCCGCCCGCTCGTCCCGCCAGGACCGACGCAGCGCTGTCTGGACGGCGGCGTGGGCCATCGTGTTCGCGATCGCCGCAGGGGTCCTGCTCCTCGGCGTCGTCCCCCGTCTGCTCGCCGAGCAGCGGGACTTCGAGGCGGCGACCGCCTGCCCGGCGGGCGTCGTGTCGCAGGACTGCGAACGCCCGGTGGCGGCCACCGTGCAGAAGACCTGGACCGAGCGCCACAACAAGACGACCAAGTACTGGATCAGGCTCACCGAGTCCGACGGCTCCTCCCACACCATCAGGATGAGTGGGGAGGAGTGGGACGAACGGCCGGTGTTCCGTGCCGTGAAGGCCGGTGACCGGGTGACCGACTGGTACTGGAGGGGTCAGGTCCGCTTCATCGAGTTCAAAGGGGTGCGGCAGGACACCCACGAGGTCCCGACGAACGACTACCGCATCCCCGCCGGCATCGGCATGGCCTTGATCCCCTTCTCCCTGGTGCTCTTCTGGAGCGCCTACTGGCTGGCCCGCAAGGGCGCCACCTCGCCGCTCCGCTCTCCCTGGCAGCTTGCGGTGCCGCAGGTGGCGGGCCTCTGGGTCATGGGCGTGGGGCCCGTCTCCGTCGCCTTCACGCCGGGGATGACGGACGCGCTGTGGTTCACCGCTCTCGGGTCAGCTCCGGGCCTGCTGGTGGCGGCTGTCTGGGCCATGGCCAAGGCGCGGGCGGACCGACGGAAGGGGACCGACACGATCGAGGTCACCCCGCGCATCCCCGAACAGGAGGAGCACTTCCCGGGGTTCGTCATCGGCGACGTCCCGTACAGCATGGCCGGGTTCGGTCACCTGGTGGCCGGCCCCGGTTACCTCGCCTCCACCCCCGACCCCACCGGCCGCATCGCCCGCAGGACCGTGCCGCGCACGCTCGTCGTCGAACGCGTCCGCCCGCCCTACCGCTGGGATCCCGGGGACAACCACAAAGGCTGCTGGATCGCGGAGTGCCGCGACGGCGAGGAGCAGGTGCTCATCGCTGCCGAGGACATACACATGCCGTGGATTCTGGGGGCGTTGGAGCCGGTACCGGCGACCACAGGGACGCACTGAGCGGACGAAGGAGGCCGCGCGCGGCGGAGCCGTGAGACGGACACCGCCAGGTCAGAGCGCTATCTCGTCCTGCACGGCGTAGCCCAGGTCTCGGGCCTGCGAGGCGATGGACTCGAAGTCCGCTACGGAGGACAGCACAGCGACCGTCCGGCGGGTGAGCGGCTCGCCCGCCCACACCGCGGCCACGGCCTGAGGGTCGACGGACTTCTCGAAGTAATGCTCGGCGAAGTCCGCATAGGTCTTGGGGCTGCTGTCGGTGAGGACATCGAAAAGCCAGTCCGCACCGTCCGATTCATCGGCGGCGAAGCTGACCGGCCCGCACTGCCACGTGGTAGCGCCTGTCTCGCGCCACGCGCAGACCGTGGCGTCGAAGAACCCGTCCACCTGGAGCTCCGGTGCGCGCGGATACTGCGCGAGCGAGGCAGGAAGCCCGTCGAGCAGACCGGGCCAGTGCGCACGGGGCTCCTCTCTCCACGGCGTGGCGGCAGACTCGTGATCGAAGCCGTAGAGGAACACTCCGGCCGGGTCGAACACCACGGTGTACTCGTCCCCGGACCCGTTCTCCATGAACGCCAGGTCCACACCGTCACGCCAGCCGGACACGAACGAGTGCCTAGGGGTGTCGCCGTCGAGTATGGCGTCGAGCAGTGCGAGTGCTCGACAGCGGGCCAGGAGGACGGCGGGGTCGGGGAGCTCGGCCACGAGGGTGTGAACGGTCATGGTGCCCATTCAACAAGGCACCACTGACATCGCCGGGAGCGGAGTTCGGCGGACAGCCGGCCGTACCCGACGGCCAGCCCGGCACCGCCGGTGCGACGGGTTCAGCGTACGTAGTTCTTGAGGACCTCGGTGTCGAGGACGACTCCGACGGGGGCGGGGAGGTTGACCTGCTCCCCGAAGGGCGCCCGGTGGACGTCGCGGTAACAGCCCTTTTCTTGATCGGGGTTGATGTGGACCACGGCTTCACAGGAGTCGCGGTCGATGAGCAGATAGAGGGGGATGCCTGCGGCGGCGTAGGCATCCGGCTTCTCCCGCCGGTCGCGACGATCGGTGTCCGCATCGTACGAGGTGACCTCGACGGCCATCAGCACGCCGTCCGGGTCGGCCCATTCGCCTCGCCCGGCAAAGTAGTTCACAGGTACAAGTGCGCCGTCCGGCCGGGCCCTGCCCTTGCGATACCCCCCGACCTTCAGTCCCTGACCGGTGTACAAGTCGAGTTCAGGGCGCGTTTGCATGCACAGCCTGAGCAGCCACATGATGATCGCGCCGTGATCCCCGTCGGCCACTGCTTTTTCCTCGATCCGTCCGTTGATGAACTCCAACGTGACGGTCTCGGGCGATGCGGAGGCGATCTGCTCGAAGTCCTCCACCGACATGTGTGACATGCGCTCGGCCATAACCGTCATGCTGCACTCCCTTCCAGGCAAAGGCCAGCTTTGCGGGCACCCGGCGCGCTCGGCTCTCGTTCCCCGGGATTCGCCCAAATGGGTGACAGATCTCCCCCGCCCCCCGACCCCACCGGCCGCATCCCCGCAGGGGCACGCCAAGCCTGTGGGCTCGGAAACACCAAGTACGCACCGTATAGGCATCGTTCAGCCCAACAGAGGAGATGATCCGCCCATGAAGGATGACAGAAGCCCCGTACCGTCACCCCAAGCCGACAACGACACCCCGGCCCCCCTGGTCGCCCTCGGCAGCCAGGTCCTCTCCGAGGCCGGGCAGGGCGACATGGTGTGGGGGCACCTGGCCGTTCGCGATCCGGCCGGGCGCGGCGTGTGGATGAAATCGGCGGGCTGGGGGCTGGAGGAGATCACTCCCGAGCGCGTCCTGCTCGTCTCGTGGACGGGTGAACTGCTGGAGGGGACCGGGAAGATCCATCTGGAGCACCACATCCACACCGGGATCATGCGGGCGCGGCCCGACGTGAACGTCAGCGTGCACACCCATTCCCCGGTGGTCAACGCCTTCAGCGCGCTCGGCGAACCCCTGCGCGCGATCAGTCATGACGCCGTCGTCTTCGCCGAGCACGGGCTGCCCCGGTTCACCGCCACGTCCGACCTTGTCCGCACCCCCGAACTGGGCCGTGCGCTCGCCGCCGACCTCGGCGAGGCCCGTGCCTGCCTCATGCCCGGGCACGGCCTCGCGGCGGTCGGCCACGACATCGCCCACGCGGTCATGTACGCGATCCTGCTCGAACGCGCCTGCCAGACCCTGCTCACCGCCCTGGCCGCGGGCGGCCCGCGCCACTGGACGAGCCACCAGGAGTGTCTGGAGAAGGACGCGGTGGTCTGGGCCGCCAGCCAGATCGACGCCGGGTGGCGGTACTGGCGGCGCCGGGTCGAGGCCCGGACCAGGGCCTAGCCCAGGACCGCCAGCGCGTCGATCTCCACGAGGAGGCCTGCCGGCAGGCCCACGTACACCGTCGTCCGCGCCGCAGGCACCTTCACCCGGCCGGCGAAGTACGCGTCCCACACCTCGTTGAACTCCGCGAAGTGCGCCGTGTCCGTGAGGTACACCCGCAGCATCACCGCGTCCTCCCAGGACGCGCCGCCCTCCTCCAGCACCGCGCGCACGTTCTCCAGCGTCTGCTCGGTCTGCTCGCGGAGCCCGGGGCCGACGACCACCGGCTTGCCGGAACCGTCGGCGGGCAGGAAGCCGACCTGGCCGGCGACCTGCAGGATGTTCCCCTTGCGCACGCCGTGCGAGAACAGCGCGGGCGGGGCCGTGTGCCCGGCCGGGGTGACAGCGGTCTTCTCGGTCATTCGTTTCCCATCTCTCGCTACTGTGCCGAAAGCGGCTTTCCGGAGTACTCCGCGCCGATCGTCTCCGCCGTCGCCCGCAACACCGGGAGCAGCGCCAGCAGTTCGTCGGAGCTCACCACGACGTTCGGCGCGGACAGCGAGCACGCCGCGACCACCCGGCCGTCCGCGCCCCGGATCGGCGCCCCGACACAGTTGATCGACTCCTCGTGGCCGCCGAAGTCCGCCGCCCAGCCCCGCTCGCGCACCACGGCCAGTTCCCGCAGGAACGCGGGGGCGTTCGGTGTCGAACGGGGCGTGTACGCCGGGTAGTCCAGCCGCTCGGCCAGGGCCCGCCGCTCGCCTTCCGGGAGATCGGCCAGCAGCAGCTTCGCGACCGCGGCCACGGTGATCGCGACGGGCTTGCCGATCCGCGAGTACATCCGTACGGGGTACCGGCTGTCGACCTTGTCGATGTAGACGACCTCGCCGTCCTCGTACACCGCCAGGTGCACCGTGTGCCCGCACCGTTCGTTCAGCGCGACGAGGTGCGGATGCGCGATCTCCCGTACGTCGAGGCTCTCGAAGGCCTGCTGGGCGAGGGCGAAGAGCCGCGCCCCGAGCCGGTAGCGCTGGTCCTGCTGCCGGTAGACCATGCCGTGTTCGTGCAGGGTGCGCAGCAGCCGCAGCGCGGTGGATTTGTGGACGCCGAGGCGGACGGCGACCTGTTCGAGGTTGGCGGGGCCCTCGGCCAGCAACGGGAGGATGGTCAGGGCGCGGTCGACGGTCTGGCTCATGCGGTGCGCTCCCCCTGAAGATGTGCTTCGTCGAGATGTGCTTCGCCGGCCCAGCCGGGGCCGAGACGCAGTCTGCCCCACGCGGTGGTGCCGAGGGCGGCGAGCCGGTCGGCCCGCTCGCGCGCGGGCGGCGGTTCGGCGAGGTCGCCGGGGCTGGTGAGGGCCGCCGCGGCCAGCAGGTGGCCGTGCCGCAGCCGCGCGGCGTACGGCAGTCCGCGCAGCGTGCCGGAGAGGAATCCGGCCGCGAACGCGTCGCCCGCCCCGACCGGGTCGACGACCTCGACCGAGGGCGCGGGTTCGGCGGCGACGAGGCCGTCGCGGGTGTGCACGACGGCCCCGGCCGCGCCTCGTTTGACGACGAGCACGGCAGGCTCGGGCAGCGCGGCCCGTACGGCGGCGGCCCCGCGCAGCCCCCATGCCGCCTCCGCCTCGTCCTCCCCGACGAGGACGATGTCGCTGCGGCGGGCGAGTTCGAGCAGGACGCCGGGGCCCTCGGGGGCCGTGCGCCACAGCCCCGCCCGGTAGTTGACGTCGAAGGAGACCGGCGGGCGTCGCGGCCCGGGGGCCGTCAGCGCGCGCAGCAGCGCGAGGCAGCTCGCGGAGAGGGCGGCGGTGACGCCGCTGAGGTGCAGGATCCGTCCGGCCCAGGCGGTGTCCCGGTCGACGAGGTCCGGGGAGAGGGCGGTGGCCGCCGATCCGGCGCGGTAGTAGGCGACTTGGGCGCGTCCGCCGTCGGTCGTGGACCGCTCCTCGGGCGTACGGAAGTACACACCGGTGGGCCGGCGCGGATCACGGCGCGCGGCGGAGGTGTCCACGCCGTGCGCGGCGAGCGTCCCCAGGACATGGGTGCCGAACCCGTCCTCGCCGACGCGCCCGATCCAGCGCGTCCGGTGGCCCCAACGCGACAGCGCGCACGCGACGTTGGACTCGGCGCCGCCGACGCCGCGGACGAAGGAGGACGCGTCCCCGAGGCCGCCCTCGCGCCCGGCCGGGCGGAAGGCGATCAGCGTCTCGCCGACGCAGGTCACGTCGATCACTGCGCGTCCGCTCCTCCCCGCCGATCCAGCCGATCCAGCCGATCCAGCCGATGTGAGACGGGCCGTTGACCCGGCGCTCGCCCGGATGTTAGACAGCTCCATGCGTTGTACGCAACGGACGTTGCACATACCGCAACATGACCCTGGAGGCTCCATGGCCGCCGCAGACGACGCCCTGGCCCGGCTCGCCCACGACCGCATCGACCACCGCTTCAAGGGTCTTCCCCCGGACGCGGAGGGACTCGCCGTCGGCGCGCTCGCCGCCGAGCGGCGCTGCCTGTTCACCGGCGGCTTCACCACACCCGTGCTCGCGCTCTCCACCGAGGCTCTGGACCACAACCTCGCGCTCATGGAGCGCTGGTCCGCCGAGCACGGCCTCGCCTTCGCCCCGCACGGCAAGACGTCCATGGCCCCGCAGCTCTTCGAGCGCCAGCTCGCGCACGGGGCGTGGGGCATCACCGCCGCCGTGCCCAGCCAGGTCCGCGCCTACCGCGCGTTCGGCGTCCGGCGGATCTTCCTCGCCAACGAGCTCGTCGACGCGGCGGCGCTGCGCTGGCTCGCGGGCGAGCTCACGGCCGACCCGGACTTCCGCATCGTCGTCTACGCCGACTCCGTGCGCGGCGTGGAGCTCATGGACGCGGCCCTGCGCGAGGCGGAGGCCGTCCGCCCGCTCGACGTCGTCGTCGAACTCGGCGCCATGGGCGGCCGTACGGGCGTGCGCACCGAGGCGGACGCGGAGCTGGTCGCCGACGCGGTCGCCGCCACGGGGACGCTGCGGCTGGTCGGCGTGGCCGGCTACGAGGCCGAGATCCCGGACGCGGACGAGGTGTCCGTGCGCGCCTGGCTGCGCCGGCTGACCGGCATCGCCGTCGCCTTCGACGCGGCGGGGCGGTTCGCGGGGGTCGAGGAGATCGTGGTGAGCGCGGGCGGGAGCGCCTGGTTCGACACGGTCGCGGAAGTCTTCGGGGAGCTGCCCGAGTTGTCGGCCCCGGCCCTGAAGCTGCTGCGCTCCGGCGCGTACGTGACGCACGACGACGGCCAGTACCGGAACAAGACCCCCTTCGGGCGCCATCCCGAACAGGGCGCCCTGCGCCCGGCGTTCCGCCTCTGGGCCCAGTGCGTCTCCCGCCCGGAGCCGGGCCGCGCCTACCTCAACGCGGGCAAGCGGGACGCCCCGTACGACCTGGGGCTGCCGGAGGTCCAGGTCATCCGCTCGGCGCGGGACGGATCGCTGCGCGACGCGGTCGGGATGACCGTGACGGGCCTGGCCGACCAGCACGCCTTCGTCTCCCTCCCGGAGGACGCGGAGCTGGAGGTCGGGGACTGGGTGGGGCTGGGGCTGTCGCATCCGTGCACGACGTTCGACAAGTGGCAGCTGATTCCGGTGGCGGCGGCGGACGGCACGGTGACGGACTACATCCGCACGTTCTTCTAGCCCCGTACCCAGCCCCGCAGCGCTGTGGGCGTGCCGCTGTGGGCGTGGCGCATCTCACGTCACGCCCTGCGGCCGGTCCCCGGCCGCCCGAACGGGGCCCGATCCGGGGCGCGGATCTTGCTCCTCCGATCCAAGAACCATGACCGTACGCGGCCACTTTCGAAGCCCCTCGGACGCTTCCGCCCGGCATTCCTTATGTCCCGATTGCCGGGCGCTTTGCGATGAAAGACGGACGGCGCATGGACGTACTGGCGGGTCACCCCGTGCACCGCGCGCCGCTCCGCCGAACCGGCCCCTCCGGGGGCGCCGTGCGCGCCGCGAAAGCCCGCGCGGACGCTCCCGCGCCCCCGTAGGGTGGCCGTCATGCAGGTGATCCAGTCAACGAAACTCGCCAACGTCTGCTACGAGATCCGTGGCCCGGTGCTGGAGGAGGCGATGCGGCTGGAGGCAGCGGGGCACCGCATCCTCAAGCTCAACACCGGCAACCCCGCGATCTTCGGCTTCGAATGCCCTCCGGAGATCCTGGAGGACATGCTGCGCAACGTCGGCGACGCGCACGGTTACGGCGACGCGAAGGGCCTGCTGTCCGCGCGGCGCGCGGTGGTCCAGCACTACGAGACCAAGGGCGTCGAGCTCTCCGTCGAGGACGTCTACCTGGGCAACGGCGTCTCCGAGCTGATCCAGATGTCGATGCAGGCCCTGCTCGACGACGGCGACGAGGTCCTCGTCCCCGCCCCGGACTACCCCCTCTGGACCGCCTCCGTCTCCCTCGCGGGCGGCACCGCCGTGCACTACCGCTGCGACGAGCAGTCGGACTGGATGCCGGACCTGGCCGACATCGAGCGCAAGGTCACCGACCGCACCAAGGCGCTCGTCATCATCAACCCCAACAACCCCACGGGCGCCGTCTACAACGACGAGATGCTGCGCGGCCTCACGGAGATCGCCCGCCGCCACAACCTGATCGTCTGCTCCGACGAGATCTACGACAAGATCCTCTACGACGGAGTCACCCACACCCCGACCGCCGCCATCGCCCCCGACCTGCTGACCCTCACCTTCAACGGGCTGTCCAAGGCGTACCGGGTGGCGGGCTACCGCAGCGGCTGGATGGCGGTCTGCGGCCCCAAGGCGCACGCCGACAGCTACATCGAGGGCCTGACGATCCTCGCCAACATGCGGCTGTGCGCCAACATGCCCGCCCAGCACGCGGTGGCCACCGCCCTCGGCGGCCGGCAGTCGATCAACGACCTGGTGCTGCCGGGCGGCAGGCTGCTGGAGCAGCGCGACGTCGCGCACGAGATGCTGACCCGGATCCCGGGCGTGACCTGTGTGAAGCCGAAGGGCGCGCTGTACGCGTTCCCGCGGCTGGATCCCAAGGTCTACAAGATCAAGGACGACCGGCAGATGGTCTTCGATCTGCTCCGCGCGGAAAAAATCATGGTGGTCCACGGAACGGGCTTCAACTGGCCCGAGCCGGACCACTTCCGCCTGGTCACGCTGCCGAACGCCAAGGACCTGGCGGACGCGGTGACCCGGATCGGGGACTTCCTGGAAGGCTACGCGCAATAACTTTAGACAGAGTCTAAGTTAGGATGGCCTTCTGTAGGACACGCAGGAGGCCATCCCATGTACGAGCCGATCCGTTCCCCGTCGGTCCACACCATGGCCGACCCGACGCGGGCCGCGCACGGCCCGGCCCGCTCCCGCGAGCAGGAACTCGACATCCGCCTCGCGGGCCATCTGACCGCACTGCTCACGGTGACCGACGAGCTGCGCGCCCTGGCTCCCTCCGCCGGCCTGGACGACGCGGCGCGGCGCCTGGCCACCCGGATCGAGCGCCTGCGCGGCGGGGACGCCCCGCTGCGCGCCGTCCCGACGATCCTGATCTCCGACCCGTCCCGCGTCCGCGCCCTGCACCACCGGGCCCACATGCTGGCGGGCCAGGCCCTGGTCGTCGCGTCCTCGCGCGGCGACGAGGAGGGCATGGCCTTGGCGGCGGAACGCCTGCGGGCACATGACGAGGCCATCGCACCCGCTCCGGACGGCCCGACCGGCCGACCCGGACGGTCCGACCCGTCCGGCTTGGCCGGCACATCCAGCCCGTCCGACGCTTGACCCGTCCAGCCGGTCCGGCGCTTGAGGACGATCCGTCCAGTCGGTCCGGCATCTCTCCCAGCCCGTCCGGGGGTTGCCCCCTCCGGGGACTTTGAGGACTGGGGGTGCCCCCTCCGGGGGAGCCCGAAGGGCGCTTCGGGGCCAGGGGCCGGCCTCGGTCAGGGGGCCAAGCCCCCATCGGGCCCGGGGCTCAGCCCCGGTCGGAGCCCAGCGGGCTGAACCCCTTCGGGGCCCAAGGGGCCAAGCCCCTCGGGGCCCGAGCGGGTGCGCCCCCCTCGGGGTCCAGGGGGCGAAGCCCCCGGTGGGGCGCAGGGGCGAAGCCCCGCCACCCGCGCGGAGCGCGGGCCCGGCCCCACCGCGCGGAGCGCGGCGGCCCCGCGCGCGGCAGCGCGCACGCGGGGTCGCGCAGGGGCGCAGCCCCCTGCGTGGGGGCACCCCCTCTGGGGGAGGATTAGGGCGGGGCGGGGAGAAGAAACCCCCGCCCCCCCCAACCCCCACCCGTCACCCCAGCCGCTGCACCAGCGCCCGGTACTCGTCCCACAGCTCCTTCGGCGTGTGGTCGCCGAACGTGTTGAAGTGCTCGGGGATCAGCCCTGCCTCCTCCCGCCACACCTCCTTGTCGACGGAGAGCAGCAACTCCAGGTCCGCCTCGGGCAGTTCGAGACCCTCCAGGTCCAGCGCGTCCCGCGTCGGCAGCACGCCGATCGGCGTCTCGACGCCCTCCGCCCGGCCGTCCAGCCGCTCGACGATCCACTTCAGGACCCGGCTGTTCTCGCCGAAGCCCGGCCACACGAAGCGGCCGCCCGCGTCCTTGCGGAACCAGTTGACGTAGTAGATCTTCGGCAGCTTGGACTGGTCCTTGTCCTTGCCGACGTTGACCCAATGGCCCATGTAGTCGCCCATGTTGTAGCCGCAGAACGGCAGCATGGCGAACGGGTCGCGGCGCAGCTCGCCGACCTTGCCCTCAGCGGCGGCGGTCTTCTCGGAGGCCACGTTGGCCCCGATGAAGACGCCGTGGTTCCAGCTGAAGGACTCGGTCACCAGCGGGACGGCCGAGGCGCGGCGGCCGCCGAAGAGGATGGCCGAGATCGGCACGCCCTTGGGGTCCTCCCACTCCGGCGCGATGATCGGGCACTGCGAAGCCGGCACGGTGAAGCGGGCGTTGGGGTGGGCGGCCGGGGTGCCGGACTCCGGCGTCCAGTCGTTGCCCTTCCAGTCCGTCAGGTGCGCGGGCGTCTTCTCGGTCATGCCCTCCCACCAGACGTCGCCGTCGCCGGTGAGCGCGACGTTGGTGAAGACGGAGTTGCCCCAGAGGGTCTTCATCGCATTGGCGTTGGTGTGCTCGCCGGTGCCGGGGGCGACGCCGAAGAAGCCGGCCTCGGGGTTGATCGCGTAGAGGCGGCCGTCCTCGCCGAAGCGCATCCAGGCGATGTCGTCGCCGATGGTCTCGACCGTCCAGCCGGAGACGGTCGGCTCCAGCATGGCGAGGTTGGTCTTGCCGCAGGCGGACGGGAAGGCGGCGGCCACGTACTTCGCCTCGCCCTGCGGCGGGGTGAGTTTGAGGATGAGCATGTGCTCGGCGAGCCAGCCCTCGTCGCGGGCCATGACGGAGGCGATGCGCAGGGCGTAACACTTCTTGCCCAGCAGGGCGTTGCCGCCGTAGCCCGAGCCGTAGGACCAGATCTCCCGGTCCTCGGGGAAGTGCGAGATGTACTTGGTGGTGTTGCACGGCCAGGGCACGTCCGCCTCGCCCTCGGCCAGCGGGGCGCCGAGGGTGTGCACGGCCTTGACGAAGAAGCCGTCGGAGCCGAGCTCGTCGAGGACGGGCTGTCCCATGCGGGTCATGGTGCGCATGGAGACGGCGACGTAGGCGGAGTCGGTGATCTCGACGCCGATGGCGGAGAGCGACGAGCCGAGCGGGCCCATGCAGAAGGGCACGACGTACATGGTGCGGCCGCGCATGGAGCCGCGGAAGACACCCTTCTCACCGGCGAAGATCTCCCGCATCTCCGCGGGGGCCTTCCAGTGGTTCGTCGGGCCGGCGTCCTCCTCCTTGGCGGAACAGATGAACGTCCGGTCCTCGACGCGGGCCACGTCCGTGGGGTCGGAGGCCGCGTAGTACGAGTTGGGGCGCTTGACCGGGTCGAGCTTCCGGAACGTGCCCTTGGCCACGAGCTCTTCGCACAGGCGCTCGTACTCGGCTTCGGAGCCGTCGCACCAGACGATCCGGTCCGGCTGGGTGAGGGCGGCGATCTCATCGACCCAGGAGATGAGTTCCTGGTGGTTGGTGGGGGTGGTGGGAGCCGCATTTGCGCGCGCCACGATCGCTCCGTCCCGCCGGGGGCCACGGCGCCCGGCGTCGCATATTGAGGGTGGAACGGACCGTCCGCCTGCCTGACCGGCAGCGGGTCCGTCTCTGCATTCGCCCCTTGGGGGCTGCGACCCAGACGCTTCGCGACCGCTCATCCGGTGCCGCCCGCACTCATTTGATCATCCGACTCCGTTTCGGTTCTGTCCAGGGGGCACTCCCGTGACCATCGCCACGTGGTACTGATCCGTAACTTACGGTGGCGTAGGTAGCATGGCGCCATGACACCCGCGCCCGACGCGGCGCCCGTCGCGCCCGCCACTTCCGCCGGTGCCGCGACCGCCGCGCCCTCGTCCGACCCCCGCCCCGACGCACAGCCGGCCGCCGCCAAGCCCCGGCTGCGCGGCTGGCTGCACGCCGGGATGTTCCCCGCCGTGCTGATCTCCGGCGTCTTCCTGACGGCCCTGGCCGACAGCACCCGCGGCCGGATCGCCTGCGCCGTCTATGTGCTCAGCGCCTGCCTGCTGTTCGGCATCAGCGCGCTGTACCACCGCGGCAACTGGAGCCCCCGGGCGACCGCGGTGCTGCGCCGCCTCGACCACGCCAACATCTTCCTGATCATCGCGGGCACCTACACCCCGCTGACCATGCTCCTGATCCCGGGCGGCCGCGGCCAGTTGCTGCTGTGGGCGGTCTGGGCCGCGGCAGCGGCCGGCATAGCCTTCCGCGTCTTCTGGGTCGGCGCGCCGCGCTGGCTCTACACCCCCTGCTACATCGCCATGGGCTGGGCCGCCGTCTTCTTCCTGCCCGACTTCCTGCGCAAGGGCGGCATCGCCGTCCTGGTACTGGTGATCGTCGGCGGCCTCCTCTACAGCGTGGGCGGCGTGATCTACGGGATCAAGCGCCCCAATCCGTCGCCCCGTTGGTTCGGCTTCCACGAGGTGTTCCACTCACTGACGCTGGCGGCCTTCGTCGTGCACTACGTGGGCATCTCCCTGGTGGCGTATTCGCACCCCTGACACCCCCGACACCCCAGACATCTCCGACACCGGGCGCCCATGGCGCCCCCAACGCAGTGGCCGTGGCCGGGAGGCCGCGGCCACTCGCCATGTCAGGCCCCCGACGCTCGCCAGCACCACCACCAGCACCGCCAGTTCACCGGCGAGAACGTAACTCCCCACGCACACCGCGCCGATCAGCGCGACCAGCGCGTGCGCCGCTGCACCCATCACGGATCACCCACCCCTTTTCGGTCGTTGACACTGACCGTCCCCTGCCCTGCCCACAGGGTCACACACCCCACTGACAATCAGCGCTCCATCAAGGACGAGCAGGCAGGACATCAAGAGTTGACTCCCCCACTCTTTTGAGAGTTACTGTCATTTGACTTCAACTCTCAAAGGAGTGCGTCATGCCGCCTGCCGCCGTCCCCCGGACCCCACCGCGCACCACAGGTCCCCGCTCCGGCCCCCACCCCGATCCCCGCCGCTGGTGGGCCCTGGGCGCGATCGTCACGAGCATGCTCGTCCTGGGCTTCGACGGCACGATCCTCAACGTCGCCCTGCCGACCATGGCCTCCGAACTGCACGCCGGCACCGGCGCGTTGCAGTGGATCGCCGACTCCTACCTGGTCGTCTTCGCCGCCCTGATGCTCCCGGCGGGCCTGCTGGGCGACCGCTTCGGCCGCCGTCGCATGCTGGTGACCGGCCTCGCCGTCTTCTTCGCCGGCTCCCTGGCCGGCACGTTCGCGCAGGACACGGCGACCGTCGTCGCGGCCCGCTGCGTCATGGGCGCCGGGGCCGCGCTGATCATGCCGCTGGCCATGGCCGTCCTGCCCTCGCTCTTCGGCCCCGACGAGCGCACCAAGGCCATGGGCGCGGTCTCCGGCGCCGCCGCGCTCGGGATGCCGCTGGGCCCGCTCGTCGGCGGGCTCCTCCTCGACCACTTCTGGTGGGGCTCGGTCTTCCTCGTCAACGTGCCCCTCATCGGCCTCGCCGTCGCCGCCTGTCTCTTCCTCCTCCCCGAGACCACCGACCCGGCCTCCCCCACGGTCGACGTCCTCGCCACCGCCCTCGCCGTCGGCGGCCTCGGCGCCCTGGTCTATGGCGTCACCGAGGGCCCGGGACGCGGCTGGAGCTCCCCGCCCGTCCTCGGCACCCTGACCGCCGCCGCCCTCCTGATCACCCTGCTCGTGGTGCGCTCCCGGCGGCAGGAGCGGCCCATGCTCGACCTCGTACTCCTGCGCCACCGGGGCTTCCTGTGGAACACGGTCGCGGCCTCGCTGGTGATGTTCACCCTCACCGGGCTGCTCTTCGTCCTGCCCCCGTACCTGCAGACCGTCCTCGGCCAGGACGCCTTCGGCACCGGTCTGCGCATGGTGCCCATGCCGGCCGGGATGCTGCTTTCCTCGCGCGCCACCGCTCCACTGCTCCGGCGGCTGGGCCCGCGTCCGGTCATCGGCGGCGGCCTGGCCGTCATGGCACTGGCCGCGCTGCTCGGCAGCCGGACGGACCCCGGCGACGGCTACGGTTTCACGGCCCTGTGGCTGTCCCTCGTCGGCATCGGCTTCGGACTCGCCATCATCCCCGCCATGTCCGAGGCGCTCGGCACCCTGCCCCGGCACCGCGCCGGTGTCGGTTCCGGCCTGCTGACGACGCTGCGTCAGGTCTCCGCGGCGGTCGGCCTCGCCGTGTGCGGCAGCCTGATCGCCGGCGCCTACACCCGCCGGCTCGACACGGACGGGCTGCCGCCCGCCGCCGCGCGGACGGCCGGCGAATCCGTCATGGCCGCCCACGCCACGGCCGCGAAACTGGGCGACGCGGCGCTGCTGCGGTCCGCCGACGCCGCGTACGTCCACGGCATGGACCTGGCCCTGACCGTCTGCGGCGGCACCGCCCTCGCCGCCGCACTGCTGGTGGGCGCCTTCCTGCCCGACTCCCGTACACGGCCGGACGCTTCCGGCCCGGTCGCCGTCGAATCGTCCGATGCCTGACAATGCCGTCATGGCATCGGCACAGACCTCCCCCGCCGCGAAGCCCGGCCCCCGGCTCGGGCTGCGCGAGCGGAAGAAGATCCAGACCCGGCAGGCGATCCGCAGCGCCGCCTACCGCCTCTTCGAGGAGCAGGGGTACGACGCGACCCCCGTCGACCAGATCGCCGACGCCGCCGACGTCTCCCCGAGCACGGTCTTCCGCTACTTCCCGACCAAGGAGGACATCGTCCTCACGGACGAGTACGACCCGCTGCTGGAGTCCGTCCTCCGGGGGCGCCCGGCGGACGAGCCGCCGCTGACGGCCGTCCGCCACGCCGTCGTCGACGGGCTGCGCCACATCCTCGGCGACGACACCCCCGAGATGCGGGTGCGCATGCGCCTGATCCGGGACGTGCCCGCGCTGCGCGCCCGCTCGGGCGAGGGCATGGCCGAGTCGGTCGGCATGATCTGCGGCGTGCTGGCCGAGCGCACCGGCCGGCGGGCGGACGACATCGAGGTGCGCGTGGTCACCGCGGCGGTGCTGGCGGCGATGCAGGAAGCGCTGATGGTCTGGGTCGACGGAGGCCAGAAGGACGACCCGCTGGCCTACCTCGGCCGCGCGCTGGACGTGCTGGAGCGCGGCCTCACCCTCTGAAAACGCCCGTCACTCCCTGACGCCCATCACTCCCTGACGCCCAGCTTCTCCGCCAGCGCGGCCGGATCGCCGGTCGGCCGCTCGCACGCGAAGTTCCGGCACACATACGCCGCGGGCCGCCCCTCGACCAGCGGCCGGTCCGCCAGCAGCGGCACCTCCGCCGCCGTGGCCGACGCCGGCTCGCCCAGGGCGACCGCCGCCCCGGGCCGCGGGGAGAGCAGGGCGACGCGGTGCAGGGCGCGGGTGGCCGGGTCGTCGGCCGGGCCGACGACGGCGACCTCGTGGGGCCCGTCCAGGAGCGCCTCCGCGACGGCCAGGCCCCAGCCGATGAAACGCGGCGCCTTGCCGCCCAGCATCCGCACCACGCCCAGCGCCCGTTCGGCCGCGTCCCGGTGCGGTGCGCTGCCGGTCAGCGCCGCATAGGTGAGCAGCGCGCCGGCGGCGGCCGTCCAGCCGGAGGGCGCGGCGCTGTCGGTCGGGTCCTGGGGGCGGCGGATGAGGGTCTCGGCGTCGTCGGCGGTGTCGAACAGGGCGCCGTCCTCGTCCCGGAAGCGGATCAGGACGGTGTCGAGGAGAAGGCCCGCGAAGTCGACCCACACCCCCTCGCCGGTGACGGCCGACAGCGCGAGGAAGCCCTCGGCGACATCGGCGTAGTCCTCCAGGACGCCCGCGTGGGCACCGGCGACGCCGTCCAGGGAGGTGCGGAAGAGCCGGGCGTTCCAGTCCATGTGGACGCGGACGATCAGGTCGGCGGCGTCCGTCGCGGCCTGGACGAGGTCGGGCCGGTCGAAGTAGGCGCCGGTCTCGGCGAGCGCGGCGATCGCCAGGCCGTTCCAGGCGGCGACGACCTTGTCGTCGCGCTCCGGCCGCGGCCGGCGGTCCCGCGCGGCGAGCAGGCGCTCACGGACCGAGGCGATGCGGGCGGCGTCCACCAGGCTCTCGGTGTCCGGGAGTTGGAGGACGGAGGCGCCCTCCTCGAAGGTGCCGTCCTCAGTGACGCCGAAGTGGTGGGCGGCGAGCGCCGCGTCGGCCTCGCCCAGAACCTCGCGCAGTTCGGCGGGCGTCCAGACGTAGTAGGCGCCTTCGGCGTGCCGCCCGTCGGCGTCCTCGCTGTCGGCGTCCAGCGCCGAGGCGAAACCCCCCTGGGCGGTGCGCATTTCGCGGACGAGGAAGTCGGCGGTCTCCAGGGCGATCCGGCGGGCGAGGCCGGAGCCGGTGGCCCGCCACAGGTGCGCGTACACCCGGCACAGCAGGGCGTTGTCGTAGAGCATCTTCTCGAAGTGCGGCACCACCCAGCCGCTGTCCACCGCGTAGCGCGCGAAGCCGCCGCCGAGCTGGTCGTAGACGCCGCCGCGGGCCATGGCCTCGCAGGTGGCCGTCACCATGTCGAGCGCGGCCGCGGACCCCGTGCGCTCGTGATGGCGCAGCAGGAACTCCAGCACCATGGACGGCGGGAACTTGGGCGCGCCGCCGAAACCGCCGCGCACGGCGTCGAAGTCGCGGGTCAGCGCCATGAGCGCCAGGTGCAGCTCCTCGGCGCCGGGCGGCCGTTCGCCGGTCGTGGTGAGGGTGCGCTCGGAGAGGTCGCGCACGATCCGCCCCGCGACCTCGCCCACTTCTTCGCGCCGTCCGGTCCAGGCGGCCGTGACGCCCTCCAGCACCTGACGGAAGCCGGGCATGCCGTGCCGCGGCGCCGGCGGGAAGTAGGTGCCGAAGTAGAAGGGCTCGGCATCGGGGGTGAGGAAGACGGTCATGGGCCAGCCGCCCTGGCCGGTGGCGGCCTGCACGGCCTCCATGTAGACGGCGTCGACGTCGGGCCGTTCCTCGCGGTCGACCTTGACGGAGACGAAGTGCTCGTTGAGGTACGCGGCGGTCTCCGCGTCCTCGAAACTCTCGTGCGCCATCACATGGCACCAGTGGCAGCTCGCGTACCCGACGCTCAGCAGGACGGGCACGTCGCGGCGGCGCGCCTCCTCGAACGCCTCGGGCGACCAGGGCCACCAGTCGACCGGGTTGTCCGCGTGCTGGAGGAGGTAGGGCGACGTCTCGTGCGCCAGGCGGTTCGGCATGGCCCCATCCTTCACCAACAGGGACCCCGACTTCCCCACCCGATGCTCCGATCTCCGTCAGCAACACCCGTGCGGAGTTCTCCCAGGTTCTCCACAGGCGGGTTATCCACAGGGCTGCCGGAAATCCCTCCTAGGCGGAAGACTGAACGCCTTGGCATTCGCCGACGGAAAGTTCGCCCGTCGCAGTCCGCTGGCCGCAGTGTGCTGCGTGAAGTTCGCTGGTCGAAGTTTGCTGGTCGAAGGGGGACGACGTATGCAGAGCTCGCTGCCCGCCCTGCGGCAGGGCCACCGGGGAGACGTCGAGAGCCTGTTGGAACGGGCCGTCGAGGAGGAGGTGCGCCGCTCCGGCGGCCGCGCGGACGGCGGAGCGCTGCTGCGCCGGGCACGCGACGAGCTGGACGTGCTCGCCGCGGCCGCCGCCGAGGAGTACGGCACCTATGTCCATGCGCTGGACGAGGAGGCGGCGTCCGTCGCGCCGCTGTCGGCCCGGCTGTCGGGGCCCGCGCTGGGCACCCCCGCGCTGGTGACGGCCGTCGCCGCGGTCACCGCGTCCGTCGCCGACCTGGGGTACGGCACCTCGACGGGCACGGCGCTGAGCACCGGCGTGGCGGTGGCCCTGGCCGGTGCGGTGACGACGCTCCTGAAGCTGACGGCGGGTCACTGGCCGGCCGTCCACCGGCGCGCCGGGCTGCGCGGGCAGCCGGGCGGCGCCCAGCAGCTGCGGCTCCAGTGGCTGACGGCGGTGGAGGTGCGCGGCATAAGGCCGTTCCTCGACCAGCAGCGGATGCTCCGGGGGACGGCCCGCCCCTCCACCGAGGCCAAGTCCGGCAAGGACACGGCCTCCACCCTGCCGCTGCGCGGCGGCGACCGCAGCGCGGCCGCCCGCCGGCGCAGCGTCCTGGCCCGTTCCTTCGACGATCTGCCCGCCGACCAGGGCCGGTTCACCGGCCGCAAGGAGCAGCTCGACCGGATCGCCCAGTGGGTGCACCAGGCCCGGGCGAGCACGGAGACCAAACCGGTGGTCGTGGTGCTGCACGGCCCGTCGGGCTCGGGCCGCTCCACCCTCGCGCTGCACGCCGCCCAGCAGCTGCGCGACCAGTTCCGGGGCGCGTGCGTGGTGGACCTGCGGGGCGAGAGCCACGACGAGCCGCCGCTGGCCACCCGGGACGCGCTGCTGCACCTGCTCAACCGGCTCGGCGCCCCGCGCGACCAGCTCCTCTTCCGGGAGCGGTCCTCGCAGGACCAGCACCTCAAGCGGCTGTCGGAGGTGTACCACCAGCACCTGACGGGGCTGCCGGTCACGATCGTGCTCGACGACGCCTCGGACGTGGAGCAGGTCCGCGCGCTGGTGCCCGAGCGCTCCGAGAGCCTGGTGCTGGTCACGGCCCGCGCCCCGCTGGCTCTGCCGGTGGATCTGGTGGCCTGGTCCCATCAGCTGGAGGTCGGCCCGCTGGACGGGGCGGCGGCGCGGGAGCTGCTGCGGTCGGTGGCCGAGGAGGAGGGCGGCGGCGGGCCCGGTGACGATCAAGTCCTGGCGGATGTCGGGGAGTTGTGCGGCGGGCTGCCGCTGGCGCTGCGCGTGGCGGGCTCCTCGCTGGGCCCGCGCACCGCGCGGACGCTGGCCGCGGAGCTGGCCGCCGCCGGGCAGACCGGCCCGGTCGAGCGGGCCCTGTGGCTGCGCTACCTCGACCAGAACGAGGACGCCCGCAAACTGCTGCGCCGGCTCGCACTGGCCGGACGGGCCTCGCTGGGCGCGGCCGCGGCGGCGGCACTGCTGGGGGCGGACCAGAAGGAGGCGGCCCGCACCCTGACGGAGCTGGCCCGGTCGGGCCTGATCGAGCCGGTGCGCCCGGGCCGCTTCCGGATGCACGACCTGGTACGCGACTTCGCCCACTCCCGGCTGCACGAGGAGGAGCCCCCCGCCGAGCGGGGCGCCGCCCAGGAGCGGCTGATCCGCAGCTACGCGGAGCTGGCCGACTCGGTGATCCGCATGGTGGACGGCAAGACCTCCACCCGCGCCGACGCGTTCGCCCGGGGCGCCGGCGGCGGCCACGGCTTCGCCTCGCTGGACGCGGCGCTGCGCTGGCTGGACGACGAGTCGAGCTTCATCACGGCGGCGCTGCGGCACACCGAGGGCGTGGACCAGTCGGCGGTGCTGCACCTGCTGGGCGCCCTGTGCGACTACTGCCTGCTGCGCGGCGACCTCTACCGGCTGGGCGAGCTCAGCGAGTTGACGCAGTCCACGGACCGGGAGCTGCTCAACCGCTCGGTGCAATGGCGCACCGGTGTCGCGGCCCGCCAGCTGGGCGAGCTGGACAAGTCCCGTACGACGCTGACCTCGGTCGTGGATCTGTACTTCGACGCACAGCACCCGGCGGGCGCCGCCCGGGCCCTGCGGGACCTGGGCATCACGCTCCAGCACCAGGGCCACATGCGGGAGGCGGCCGAAAAGCTGCGCGAGGCGCTGGAGTTGCAGACCGCGCCGGAGCTGAGCGGCGACCGGGCCTGGACGATGCACGCGCTGGCGGCGGTCGAGCGGGACCGCGGCCGCCTCGCGGAGGCGCTGGACCTGCTGGCGCCGGCGCTGGCACTGCACCTGGAGAGCGAGAGCCTGCACGGCCAGGCGTGGGCGCACTTCCACCGGGGCCAGGTGCTGCTGCGCATGGGCCGGGCGGCACAGGCCGAGGAGGAGCTGCGGGAGGCCCTGGAGCTGTACGGGCGCACCCAGGACGGCCGGGGCGCGGCCTGGGCGCTGACCCAGCTGGCGCGGGCCCGGCTGACCGCCGGGGACGCGCCGGCCGCGGCGGACGGGCTGCGGCAGGCGGCCGCCCTGCACCGGGAGCACGAGGACGCGCGGGGCGAGGCATGGACGCTGTTCCACCTGGGGCAGGCGCTGGAGGAGTCGGGCGATCTCCCGGCGGCGCTGCGGGAGTTGGAGCGGGCGCGCACGATGTTCAATCGCATGCGCGACGTCTACGGGCTGGCGTGCGCCCGGCACCACTCGGCGCGGGTCACCCGGGACCAGCGGGCGGCCCAGACCGGCAGTCTGCGCAACAGCGGCTTCGCCCGGCAGCTCCTCCAGGACGCCCGGCTGGACTTCCAGCGGGTGGGCGTGGAGCACGGCGAGGCGTGGTCCTGCGTGGAGCTGGCCGTGATCGACGCGGGCAACGGCCGTGCGGCGCAGGCGCTGGAGCTGGTGGACGGGGCGGCCCGGCTGTTCGGGGCGCTGGGCGACCGGCGCGGGGAGAGCTGGGCGCGATTCCTGCGCTGCACCCTGCTGCCGTTGGCGTCACCGGGCGGTTCGGTGGTGGGGACGGCGGTCGCCGAGGAGGAGCTCGCCCGGCTGCGGGGCGAGCTGCGGTCCGCCGACTGGGCGGTGGATCCGTCGCTGGAGCAGTACGCGGAGGCGTTCGCGCTGGTGCTGGAGCGGGGCGTGGAGCCGGAGTCCGGCTGGCAGGCGTGGCGCCTCGGGATGGTGCCGGGCCGGCATGCGCGGGAGGTGGTGGCCGTGCTGCCGCGCTGACACTCCGCCGGAGCGCTCCGGCGGAGGTGCGGTCGGCCGTAGATGGTCGTAGATGCCGCCGGTCGGATACGGGCCGTCCGTGGCCGCTCGCGCCCATCGCGGCGGAGCCGCACACCGGAAGAGCCTCGCGACCTACGCGGGACACGGCACCGCACCGGGACGTCCGCGGGCCTGCTCGGGACCGGGCACTCCGTGCACTGTCGGGCCGGACCACCGGACCGTCGGAAAGGCTGGGCGTCGGAAAGGCCGGGCCGGCGCCGGGCAGGCCGGGCGGCACGCCAAAAGACCGGGGCACGCCAAAGGGTCCGGCGGCACCTTGGGGGGTGCCTCCGGACCGGACCGGCCGGAGCCGGTCAGCCCTTGGCGGGCTTGGCCCCCGACGCGTCGGCCGACGGGTCGGCGGCGGCCGCCGCCAGGCCCGCACCGGCGGCGGAGGTCTCCGGCGCCTCCACGAAGTCGACCTTCTTCATGTGCTTGGTCATCGACTTCATCAGCAGCCAGACGGCGGCGCCGATGACGGCGAAGACGATGAAGCCGAGCACACCGGGGGTGACCTTGTTCTTGTCAAGCTCCTCGCCCGCGAGGGGCACGAGGTGAGTGACAGCGAGGGAGGCAGTCGCGCTCATCATGGGGTCAATTGTTGCGGATGCCCGCGAAGAGGTCGTCCTCGGGGAGGGAGGTGCTCACGAGGGACTTGGCGAGCTCGTACTCCTCGGTCGGCCAGATCTCGCGCTGGATGTCCAGCGGCACACGGAACCAGCCGCCGTCCGGGTCGATCTGCGTGGCGTGGGCGATCAGCGCCTTGTCACGGATCTCGAAGAAGTCGCCGCACGGGACGAAGGTTGTCAGGTCGCGGTCGCGGCCGATGCTGTCCCAGCGCTCCAGCCACTCGCCGTACGGGGACTCCATGCCGCGCTCGATCAGCGCGTCGTGCAGGGCCTGGGTGCGCTGCCGGTTGAAGCCCTGGTTGTAGTAGAGCTTCTGCGGCTGCCAGGGCTCGCCCGCCTCGGGGTAGCGCTCGGGGTCCCCGGCCGCCTCGAAGGCCACCATCGAGATCTTGTGGGTCATGATGTGGTCGGGGTGCGGATAGCCGCCGTTCTCGTCGTACGTGGTGATCACGTGCGGCTTGAACTCGCGGATCAGCTTCACCAGCGTCCCCGCCGCCTCCTCGACGTCCACCAGCGCGAAGCAGCCCTCGGGCAGCGGCGGCAGCGGGTCGCCCTCGGGCAGCCCGGAGTCCACATAGCCCAGCCACTCCTGCTTGACGCCGAGGATGTCCCGCGCCTCCGCCATCTCCTTGGCGCGGACCTCGTGGATGTGCTCCTCGATGTAAGGGTCCCCTTGGAGCTTGGGGTTGAGGATGGAACCGCGCTCCCCACCCGTGCAGGTGGCGACCAGCACGTCCACCCCCTCGGACACGTACTTGGCCATCGTGGCCGCGCCCTTGCTCGACTCATCGTCGGGGTGGGCGTGAACGGCCATCATTCGCAGCTGCTCAGTCAAGGCTCGATCCTCAGTCACTCGTCTCGGCAGACGCCTCCTATAGTGACCGAAGCGGGAGGCATTTCATTCCGCGTTCACACATCGCACCCAGGAGGAAACGATCATGGCTGCGCAGCGCGAGGCCCTGCCCGAGGGGCGTTACGGCCGCTCGGCGGACGAACGCGCCGACCGCAAGCTGAAGATCGTCGGCGGTGTGCTGGGCGCGGTCCTGCTCGCCCTCGTCGGGTGGATGGCTGTGCACTACATCACCAAGTCGTCGGAGGTGAACGCCCAGCTGATCCGGTCGAAGACCATGTCCGACACCTCGGTCCAGGCGGTCATCGAGGTGCGCAAGGGCAAGGACGAGAAGGCCGTGTGCACCCTGCGCTCCCGCGCCTACGACGGCTCCGAGGTCTCCCGTCTGGACGTGCCGCTCGACCGCGCCGAGGAGCACTTCACCGAGCGGGTCACGCTCCGCACCACCGCCCGGGCCCGCTTCACGGACCTCGAGGGCTGCCGCACCGTGCAGAACTGATCGCCGGGGTGGGAAACACCCGGGAGCGATCCAGGACACACACGCATTGACCTGCGTTGATGCGCTTCTTGCGCGTTTTCTCCCCTCAGCTCCTTCCCCCATTCCGGACGTAATTGTTAGGCTCGTGGTTTCGCCCGCCTTTGGAGGTGCACCCTTCTGAGTAGGGCGTTCATTTGTATCCGTGACCCCCAAGTTTTCCCCAGCACCGACGAGGAGCACCTGTGACCCAGACCAGCGACAACGTCACCTGGCTGACTCAGGAGGCGTACGACCAGCTCAAGGCCGAGCTGGAGTACCTGTCTGGTCCCGCTCGCACGGAGATCGCGGCCAAGATCGCCGCGGCGCGCGAGGAAGGTGACCTGCGAGAGAACGGCGGGTACCACGCGGCCAAGGAGGAGCAGGGCAAGCAGGAGCTCCGTGTGCGTCAGCTGACCCAGCTGCTCGAGCACGCGAAGGTCGGCGAGGCCCCGGCCGCCACCGGTGTGGTCGCCCCGGGCATGGTCGTCACCATCGCCTTCGACGGGGACCCCGAGGACACCCTGGCGTTCCTGCTCGCCTCCCGCGAGTACGCCAGCTCGGACATCGAGACGTACTCCCCCCAGTCGCCCCTGGGCACCGGTGTGAACGGCAAGAAGATCGGCGAGGACGCCGAGTACGAGCTGCCGAACGGCAAGAAGGCCAAGGTCCGCATCCTGGACGCCAAGCCCTACCAGGGCTGAGCCCCGACGCCGCCGTACGGCCCCGGACCGCGTGACGGTCCGGGGCCGTACGACGTTCACGGCACTTGTCGATCGGCCCGCGCCCCCCGGTCACCCTGCGGCCGGTCACCCTGCGGCCGGTCATCCCGTCGCCGAGCGGTACTTGCGCACCGACAGCCACCGGAAGACCACGATGATCAGCGCCGACCAGATCAGCGACGCCCATACCGGGTGCTGCATCGGCCAGGCCGAGGGCACCGGATAGCCCGGCGGCAGGTTCCCGAAGAGCTCGCGCGCGGCCTGCACCGTGGCGCTGAACGGATTCCACTCGGCGATCACCCGTAGCACCGTCGGCATGTTGCCGGACGGCACGAAGGCGTTCGAGATGAACGTCAGCGGGAAGAGCCAGATCAGCCCGCCGGAGGTGGCCGCCTCGGGGGTCCGCACCGTCAGCCCGATCACGGCGCCGATCCACGAGAACGCGTACCCGAGCAGGAGCAGCAGCGCGAAGCCCGCCAGCGCCTTCAGGACGCCCTCGTGGATCCGCCAGCCCACGATGACGGCGACCACCGCGAGCACCACCAGCGTCAGCGCGGTCTGCACCAGATCGGCGAGCGTCCGCCCGGTGAGGACCGCGCCGCGCGCCATCGGCAGCGAGCGGAAGCGGTCGATGAGCCCCTTGTGCATGTCGTCCGCGATGCCCGCGCCCGCACCGGCGGTGGCGAAGGTCACCGTCTGCGCGAAGATGCCGGCCATCAGGAACTCGCGGTAGAGCGAGGACTTCGTGCTGCCGCCCACGGCGATCGAGCCGCCGAAGACATAGCTGAACAGCACCACGAACATGATCGGTTGGACCAGCCCGAAGACCACCACCTCCGGAATCCGGATCATCCGGATCAGATTGCGCTGGGCGACGACCAAGGAATCCCGGACGGACTGGGTGACGACCCCGCCCCGGGAGGGCACCGGAGCACGGTGCCGGGCACCGCCGACGACACTCATGGGACAGCCCCTTCCTTCCGCTCCTCCGCTTCGGCGGCGTGGCCGGTGAGCGAGATGAAGACGTCGTCCAGAGTCGGGCGGCGCAGGCCGATGTCGTCGATCCCGATGCCGCGGGCGTCCAGTTCGCGGATGATCTCGGCGAGCAGCCGGGCGCCGCCCGAGACCGGCACGGTGATCCTGCGGGTGTGCTCCTCGACGGCGCAGTCGCCGTCGCCGAACCGGCGCAGCACCTCGTCCGCGGTGGTGATGTGCTCGCGCCGGTGCACGACGACCTCGACGCGCTCCCCGCCGGTCCGCGCCTTGAGCTGGTCGGAGGTGCCCCGGGCGATCACCCGGCCGTGGTCGACGACGGCGATGTCGTGGGCGAGTCGGTCGGCCTCCTCCAGATACTGGGTGGTGAGCAGCAACGTCGTTCCGCCGGCGACCAGTTCCTCGATGACCTCCCACAACTGCTGGCGGTTGCGCGGGTCGAGACCGGTGGTCGGCTCGTCCATGAACATCACCGGCGGGCTGACGACCAGCGCCGCCGCGAGGTCCAGCCGGCGGCGCATGCCGCCCGAGTAGGTCTTGGCGGGCCGGTCGGCCGCGTCGGCGAGGTTGAAGCGGTCCAGCAGCTCCCCCGCCCGCTTCTTCGCCTCCCGGCCGCCGAGCTGGTAGAGCCGGCCGACCATGCGGAGGTTCTCACGCCCCGTCAAGTACTCGTCCACAGCGGCGAACTGGCCGGACACTCCGATGCTGTGCCGCACCGCGTCGGGCCGCTTGAGCACGTCGATGCCGGCCACGGAGGCCGACCCGTGGTCGGGCCGGATGAGCGTGGTCAGCACGCGCACGGTGGTGGTCTTCCCCGCGCCGTTGGGACCGAGCAGCCCCAGGACCGTCCCCTCCGGGATGTCGAGGTCGACGCCGTCCAGAGCCCTTACCTCGCCGAAGGCCTTGACCAGGCCTTCGGCGTATATCGCGCCCGGCATGGAGCTTCTCCCCGTTCGGTGAACCCGCTCGGTGACGTCATACTGAACTTTACGGTCACCGACCGCATTCCGCCTTCTGAACGGAAATTCCGGATATTCCACTCCACTTGTGCGGGCGACAGCTCGTACGGGTTGTACGGGCGACAGTCCTCAGGACATGGCGCCAGTCCTCAGGACATGACGAGATACCCCGCCTCGCGCAGCGCCGCGCGCACGGCCGAGCAGTGCTCCTGCCCCTTCGTCTCCAGGTGCAGCTCGACCTCCGCCTCGGTGAGCCCGAGCCGCGGATCGGTGCGCACATGGCTGACGTCCAGGACGTTGGCGTCCGCCGCCGACAGCACCTCCAGCAGCGCGGCCAGCGCCCCCGGCCGGTCGGTCAGCCGCAGCCGCAGCGACAGATAGCGGCCCGCGGCCGCCATGCCGTGCCGCAGGACGCCCTGCATCAGCAGCGGGTCCACGTTCCCGCCCGACAGCACCGCGACGACCGGCCCCTCGAAGGACGAGGGGGCCGCCAGCAGCGCCGCCACCGGGGTCGCCCCGGCCGGCTCCACCACCAGCTTCGCCCGCTCCAGGCAGAGCAGCAACGCGGCGGCTATCTGGTCCTCCGAGACCGTGCGGACCTCGTCCACCAGCCGCTCGACGATCCCGAACGGCACGTCGCCCGGCCGCCCGACCTTGATCCCGTCCGCCATCGTCGCCGGCGCCTCCAGCGTCACCGGGTGGCCCGCCTTCAGCGACGGCGGATACGCGGCGGCGCCCGCCGCCTGCACGCCCACGATCCGCACGTCCGGCCGCAGCGCCTTGACCGCCACCGCGATCCCGGCCGCCAGACCGCCGCCGCCGATGCCCACCACGACGGTGCGCACCTCCGGGCACTGCTCCAGGATCTCCAGCCCCACGGTGCCCTGCCCCGCGATGACGTCGGGGTGGTCGAAGGGGTGGATGAAGACCGCGCCCGTGCGCCGGGCGTACTCCTGCGCGGCGCGCAGCGTCTCGTCCACCACCTGTCCGTGCAACCGCACTTCGGCTCCATACTCCCGGGTGGCCGCCACCTTCGGCAGCGGCGCCCCCTCGGGCATGAAGACCGTCGACCGCACGCCCAGCAGGGAGGCGGCGAGCGCGACGCCCTGCGCGTGGTTGCCGGCGCTCGCGGCGACGACGCCGGCCGCGCGCTCCCGGGCGGACAGCCCCGCGATGCGCACATAGGCGCCGCGGACCTTGAACGACCCGGTGCGCTGCAGGTTCTCGCACTTGAGGTGGACCGGGGCGCCGATCAGGGCGGACAGGTGCCGGCTGCCCTCCAGGGCAGTCGTCCGCGAGACCCCCGAGAGCACCTTCTGCGCCTGGCGCACGGCGTCGAGCGTCACGGACAGCGGGCTCCCGCCGGGCGGAGGGCCGGGCTCCGGGCCGTCCTGCGGGCGGGGTCCGGACGCGGGGGCGGAAGCGGGGGACGTCACCGTGCCGTCCCCGTCACCAACTCGTGCAGCCATGCCGCCCAGTCTCGCAGGCCCGGGCCCCTCATGGACCCCCCTGCCCCCACCAATCGACCGGTTTGCCGAGCGACGGTACGCACGCCCGCCGGGCCGCGTACTCTGTCCCCCATTCACGAGCAATTCCAGCCCGCCGCACGAAGTGAGTCCCCAGCCATGCCCACCCCTCCGGACATGACGACCGACCTCGCACCAGGTGTCCTCGACACTCTCCAGCACCAGGTTGCCGTCTTCGCCCGCCGTGCAGAACAGACCCGCCTCGGCGGCGTCGGCCGGATCCACAACTCGATGGACCGCGCCGCCTACCTGCTGCTCAACCGCCTCGACCAGGAAGGCCCGATGGGCGTCAAGGCGCTCGCCGCGGGCATGGGCATCGACTCCTCGACGGTCACCCGCCAGGTGGCTCCGCTCGTCGACACCGGGCTGGTCAAGCGCACCTCGCACCCCGAGGACGGCCGGGCGGTCGTCCTCCAGCTCTCGCCCCGCGGCAAGGCCCGCCTCGACGAGGTCCGCGCCTCGCGACGGCAGTTGATGGAGCTGTGCACCGAGGGCTGGACCGAGGAGGAGCGCGCGCTGTTCTGCACCCTGCTCACCCGCTTCAACTCCGCGCTCTCCGACGTCCACAGCGCGCTGCCGCAGGTGCCGCCGGCCTCTTGACCCCGCCGGGCGCCCGCGCTTGTCATGAAGGTGTCCCCCGCCGGACAGCACCGGACGTCGACACCGGGCATCCGCACCGGGGGCGTCACCGAGGCGCGCGGGGGTGCACCGGATGCGCGAGGGGCGGGCGGCCGTCGCGGCGCGCCGCGACCGGGAGTTCGACGCCTTCGTCGCCGGCGCGGGCGGCCGGCTGCTGCGCACCGCGCTGCTGCTGACCTGCGACGCGGCCGCCGCCGAGCAGTTGCTCACCCTGTCCCTGGCGAGCACCTACGCCGCCTGGGACCGCCTCGGCGGCGACGATCCGTACGACCTGGCCCGGCAGGAGCTCGTCGCCCGCTTCGCGCGCTCCTCCCGGCGGCACCGCCGCGCCCACGACGGCGTCCTGGGCCGGCTGACCCCGCGCGAGCGCCTCGTCGTCGTCCTGCGGCTGCACGAGGGGTTCGCGGAGGAGCAGGCCGCGGCCGCTCTGGGACTGTCGGCGGACCGGGTCCGGGCGGTCTGCGCCCGGGCGGTCGCCGCCCTGTGCGCGCGGCCCCGGGGCGCCCCGTGAACTCCTACGAGCGCGACCGCGAGGCCGTCCGCCGGCTGCTGGACTCCTGCCGTCCGGCCGTCCCGCCCGGGCTGGCCGCACGGGCCGCCGGGCGCGGCCGCCGGCTGCTGCGCGGGCGGCGTGCGCTGCGCGCGCTGGGCTGGACGCTGCTGGTCGCGGCGGCCGTCGCGTTCTGCGTCCGGGCCGCGCTCGCCGGGCCATGGGCGGTGCACCCCGCGGACACCGCCCCGCCCCGTGAGGCCCCTCCGGCTCAGCCGAGCGCCTGCTTGATGTCCGCCAGCAGGTCGTCGGCCGACTCGATGCCCACCGAGAGCCGCACGAGGTCCGCCGGAACCTCCAGCTGGGAGCCGGCCGTGGACGCGTGCGTCATCCGGCCCGGGTGCTCGATGAGCGACTCGACGCCGCCCAGCGACTCGCCGAGGGTGAACAGCTGCGCGCGGTTGCAGACCTCGACCGCCGCCTCCTCGCCGCCCTGGACGCGGAAGGAGATCATGCCGCCGAAGGCCCGCATCTGCTTGGCCGCGACCTCGTGGAGCCGGTGCTCCGGCAGGCCCGGGTAGAAGACCTCGGTCACCTTGGGGTGCGCGACCAGCAGCTCCGCGATGCGCGCGGCGTTGGCGCTGTGCCGGTCCATGCGGACGGCGAGGGTCTTGATGCCGCGCAGCGTCAGCCAGGAGTCGAAGGGCCCGGCGATGGCGCCCATCGCGTTCTGGTGGAAGGCGAGTTCCTCGGCCAGGCCGGTGTCGGAGGTGACGAGCGCACCGCCGACCACGTCGGAGTGGCCGCCCATGTACTTCGTGGTCGAGTGGACGACGACGTCGGCGCCGAGCGACAGCGGCTGCTGGAGGTAGGGGCTGGCGAAGGTGTTGTCCACCACCAGCCGCGCCCCGCCCTCGTGCGCGACCTGGGCGACGGCGGCGATGTCCGTGATGCCCAGCAGCGGGTTGGAGGGGGTCTCGACCCAGACGACCTTGGTGTTCGGCCGCAGCTCGGCGCGGACGGCGGCCGGGTCGGAGGAGTCGGCGACGGACCACTCGACGCCCCAGCGGCTGACGACCTTGGCGAACAGCCGGAACGTTCCGCCGTAGGCGTCGTTCGGGATGACCACGTGATCACCGGGGCTGAGCAGGGTGCGCAGCAGGCAGTCCTCGGCAGCCAGGCCGGAGGCGAAGGCGAGGCCCCGGGCGCCGCCCTCCAGCGCCGCCAGGTTCTCCTCCAGGGCGGTGCGGGTGGGGTTGGCGCTGCGGCTGTACTCGTAGCCGCCGCGCAGGCCGCCGACGCCGTCCTGCTTGTAGGTGGACACTTGGTAGATGGGCGGCACGACGGCCCCGGTCAGCGGGTCCGGCTCCTGCCCGGCGTGAATGGCGAGGGTCTCGAAGGCATGCTGGTCGCTCATTGACCCGAGAGTAGTACCCGCATTACCGGAATACTGCTGTTCACTTGTAACCGGCACATGAACGATCGTCCGGTGTCCACGACGACCTGCGGGAACGCCCCGGGGCCGCGCCCCTCCGGAACGTTCGGCGCCCCTCCCTCGTCCTTACTACGTCACTTCTTCTCGACAAACCTCGACATCAACAAACCCTCGACATCGACAAGCACAGCCTCTCAACAGCACAGCCTTCTCAACGGCACGGCCTCTCAACGGGTACAGCCTCGAACCGGGACAGCTCATGGAGTTTCTGGCGATCCTGCTCGCCCTCGTCATCATCTGCGGCATCGTCGTCGTGCCCGCGATGCGCCGTCGGCGCGCGGAGCAGGACGCGCTCCGGGGCGCGGGCGCGGCCGTGGACCCGGCGCACGGCCATGGCCTCGTCCCCGTCGAGCGCCTGGACGTCCGCCTCCCGGGCCCCGACCCGGAGCTGCTCGCCGCCGTCGAGGAGGCCCGCCGCACCCAGGACTGGAAGCCGGCCGCCGAGCTGCTGGCCCGTACGCCCGCCGGCACCGCCGCCGAGCTGCGCTGGCAGCGGGTGCAGACGCTGGCCGGGGCGGCGGCGCAGGAGCTCGCCGAGGCGCCCGGCACCGGCGGCATGTGGCTGCGCCACTGGCGGGTGGTGGCGCCCAAGGACGCGGGCGGGGCGGCCGTCCAGGCCGAGTTCCTCGTCCAGCAGGCGCTGCGCGACCCGTCCTCGCAGGACTACCGCATGATCCTGGAGGAGGCCCGCACGGTCTGCGCCGAGGCCGCCCTCCTCGCCCCCGGCGACCCGACGCCCTACATCGTCGAACTGGGCGTGGCCCGTGGCCTCGGCGCGAGCGCCGCGGAGTTCCAGTCCGTCTGGGAGACCGTGGTCTCCCGCGCACCGCAGCACATGGGGGCGCACCTGGCGGCGCTGCGCTACTGGAGCGCCAAGTGGCACGGCTCCCAGGAGGAGGCGGACGCCTTCGCCCAGCGCGCGGCCGGCGGCGCCCCCGCGGGCAGTCTGCTCCCCGCGCTCCCCCTCTTCGCGGTCCACGACCACCTGCCCGACGTCGTCCTGGTCCGCAGCCTCTTCGACGGCGTCGTGGTCCGCCGGGCCGTCGAGGCCGCCCTCTACGCCGTGGCCCACGCCCCCGCCGACCACCCCGTCCTCCCGCACGTCCGGCATCTGCTGGCCTGGTTCCTGGTCAACGGCGAGCAGTACGGCCCGGCGCTGGAGCAGTTCCGCGCGGTGGACGGCCACATCGGGGCGATCCCGTGGACGTACGAGCAGAACCCGGCCGCGGCGTACGCGGCATACCGCGCGCGGGCGGTCGCGGGCTGGGAGCAGAGCCACCGGCGCTGAGCCCCTCCCGAAGCGGGAATTCCCCCCGGCGACCGCACGTTGTCGCCGGTGAACCGCCGTCTCCCCGGACCTGGAGTCGTGATGCTCTTCCCCCACCTCCGCCACGATCTTCGCCTGCCCGCCGAGGAGGAGGCCCTGGCGGGCCGCCCCGAGCCCGCCTTCCCGCTCGCCGGGCGCCACGCGGTCCTGGGCACCCCGCTCGCCGGCCCGTACCCCGAGGGACTGGCCGTCGCCGACTTCGGCCTGGGCTGCTTCTGGGGCGCCGAACGCCGCTTCTGGCAGACCCCCGGCGTCTGGACGACCCTGGCCGGCTACCAGGGCGGCCACACCCCGAACCCCACCTACGAGGAGGTCTGCAGCGGCCTGACGGGCCACACGGAAGCCGTCCGCGTCGTCTACGACCCCTCCCTCGTCCCCTACACCGCCCTCCTCAAGCTCTTCTGGGAGTCCCACGACCCCACCCAGGGCTTCCGCCAGGGCAACGACCGCGGCACGCAGTACCGTTCGGCGGTCTACACCCACTCCCCGGAACAGCAGGCGGAGGCCGAGGCCTCCCGCGACGCCTACCAGTCCGTCCTGCGCGGCTCGGGCTACGGCGCCATCACGACGGAGATCCGCCCGGCGGGCCCGTTCTTCCCGGCCGAGGACTATCACCAGCAGTACCTGGAGAAGAACCCGACGGGCTACTGCGGGATCGGCGGGACGGGCGTCTCCTGCCCGGTGGGGATCGCCCCGGCGGACGGCAACTGACCGGCTGAGGCGGGCAGTTGTCGCGGGCGCGGACCGGAGGCCACCGATCGGGGGACCCCCTCCCCCACCGCCCGTCCCGGCGACCGGCCGACCCCGGGCGGGCGCTCCCGCCCGCACCCTGGCTCCATGGACAAGAGCTATCTCACCGAACTCAGGGACATGGCCATAGCCACCGGGTGCCCGACGCCCGCGTGCGAGCACTACGAGGTCACGGTCGCCAATGAGACGATGCACTCGCTGGTGCTCACGTCCGCGGACGTGAGCGGCTCCTTCGAGGAGGCGCCGGGCAAGGGGCATGTGCTGCGTCCCGGGGAGTCCGACACCTTCCGGGTCGACTCGGTCCACTTCCCCTGGGAGTCCGGGGCGGCCACGCTCCGCTATCAAATGGCGGGAACGCCGGTGGGGTTCACGGCGGTGGGCGGGCCGCCGGGGGCCCGGTCGTCGAGCGCCATGGTGGAGGGGCACGGCTGCGAGTACTACGCGTGCGCCATCGACGCGGCGCAGGGCCGGACGCTCGTCAGGCTGATGGAGACGTATGCCCTGCGGTGACCGGGGCGGAGGCGGCGTGGCAGGTGGCGCACCACAGCCGCCGTACCCGCGCGGGGGCGTGGGAGGCGCCCAGGCCGCTGGGGCGGCGGAGCTCCGGGCGGGTGACGCGGAGGTGGGCGGGGCAGAGGCCGGAGTTGCAGCCGTGGCAGACGGCGACAGCGGGGGTGCCGGTGCCGTCGGCGGCATGGCAGTCGTAGCAGTTCATGGTCGGTGTTCTCCTTCAACGTTCCTCTATGGCCGGGGTGTTCGACGCGCGGCCGTTCCCGATGCGGCGGCAGGCGGCGACGAACCGTAAGGCC
Source organism: Streptomyces luteireticuli (assembly GCF_041519305.1). Lineage (NCBI taxonomy): Bacteria > Bacillati > Actinomycetota > Actinomycetes > Kitasatosporales > Streptomycetaceae > Streptomyces > Streptomyces luteireticuli. The sequence continues at coordinate 5,201,509 of NZ_CP167927.1, read as the reverse complement.
ACGTCCTCGTCCGGGCCGGCGCGCCGGACCACGGCGATCTCCGTCCGGGGCGCGGGCGGCCCCAGCGGGCGGATGCGGAGGTCCGCGCCGCGGCCGAGCCACTCGGCCACGCCACGGTCCAGATACGCCACTCCCGCTCCGGAGGCGACGGCCGCGGCCACGTTGACGTCGTCCGGCTCCTCCCGCAGGGGCCGGGAGGAGCCGCCGTCCTGCCGGGCGACGTCCATGATCCTGTCGTGGAGGCCGGGCGCGAGCGGGCGGGGCCACATGACGAGCGGCAGGTCCGCGTCCGCCGGGGAGGCGCCTCCCGGGCGGAGTTGGACGAGTTCCTCCTCGCCGACCACCGTCACGCACAGACCGTCCGCCCCGAGGGGCGGCCTGACGAACGCCAGGTCGACGCGGCCCGCGCGGACCAGCTCGGCGTTCCGCGCCGACCAGCCGGACTCCACGGAGACCGGGACGCCTTCGCGCGCCCGGAACTCCGCGACCATCTCCCGCTGGCGCAGGGCGTGGCCCGAGCCGCTGAAGGCGACCCGGACCGGGCGCGCGCGGCCGGCCGCCGCGTCCTTGATCCGGCCCCTGATCGCATAGGTGCGCCGCAGGAGCCCCGGCGCCTCCTCCCGCAGCTCCTCGCCCGGGAGGGTGAGCGACAGCCTGCGGTTGTCGCGGCTCAGCAGCTGGGCGCCCAACTCCTGCTCCAGCACCTTCATTTGGTGCGAGAGCGTCGGCTGGCTGACTCCGCAGCGAAGGGCCGCCCTCCCCAGGTGGAGCTCGTCGGCCACCACGACGAAGTACTCGAGGCGGCGCAGCAGACCGGATAGGGCGAGCGAGGGCTCTTCGTCGCACCGCACGCGCTCGACCTCCCCGTCCCGGCACATCGATACATGGCAAAGAAACACGACAAAGAAACGCGACAAAGCTGCCGCAAGCATGACTTTCTTACGTCAGAGAGCGTAGCAACTTTGGACAGCGTTGCAACTTAGACAGAGTCCAAACAAGCCTCCGGCGCCGTGACACACACCACCCCGGCACCGGTAGGGCTGCGGAAGAGCACCCCACCTGCCCCCTTAGCGATCAACTAGCGATCAATAGAAGGTCTTTATTGGACGCCCGACACCCACCGTGCAACTGTCGCTGCCCCACGGACGATCAAGCGCCACGCACATCCAACTGCCCTGTTCAGACAGCGACTTCGCACGCCCGGGAAGGACGGCCCATGACCCCACCCCTCGTATCCCGCGAGGCGGCGACCCCGCCCGCCGTCGCCGCCCCCGTCCCCGGCGCTCCCCCTCACCGCCGCCTGCTCCCCTACGCCCTGGCGGTGCTCCTCGTCGGGATCAACATGCGGCCCGCCATCGTGGCCGTCTCCCCGCTGCTGGACGACATCCGCCACGCCACCGGCCTGTCCAACGGCGGCGCCGGCGCGCTGTCCACCCTGCCGCTGGTCTGCTTCGGCGTCTTCGCCCCGCTCGCGCCAAGGCTGGCCCGCCGCTGGGGCATGGAGCGCACGCTGGTCGCGGTGCTGGCGGTGCTGCTCTGCGGCACGGCGGTGCGCCTCGTCCCGGCGCCGTTCCCGCTGTTCGCCGGATCGTTCCTGGCCGGTACGGCGGTGGCGGTCGCCAACGTCGTCGTCACCGCGCTGATCAAGCGGGACTTCGCCCACCGTGTGGGGCTGATGTCCGGCCTGCACACCACCATGCTCGTCGGCGGCGGCGCGGTCGCGGCCGCCACGACCGTCCCGCTGCGCGACGCCCTGTCGCTGTCCTGGGCCGGCGGTCTCGCCCTCTGGAGCGTCCCGGCGCTGGTGGCGCTGGCGGTCTGGGCCCCGCGGCTCCGGCACCGGCGGGAGCGGCCGGCGGCCCCGGCACGGCCGGACGGCGGCTCGGTGTGGCGCAGCGGAACGGCCTGGGCGGTCGCCCTGTTCTACGCGTTCCAGTCCCTGCTGTACTACACGGCCACCACGTGGCTGCCGTCGTTCGCCGTCGGCCACGGCTGGTCGGAGAGCGGCGCCGGGGCCCTGCTGGCGGTCTGCATGGGCTCCGCCGTGATCACCTCGCTGCTGGTGCCGGTGCTGGCCCAACGCGCGCGGCGGCAGGGCCACTTGGCGGTGGCGGGCACCGCGCTGTGCGTCGCCGCGTTCGCCGGGATGCTCACGGCACCGGCCGGACCGGCCGCCGTGGTGTGGGCCGTCCTGCTGGGCCTCGGCCTGGGGGCCGTGCTCTCCCTGGGCATCACCTATATGTCGCTGTGCGCCCGCACCGCGCACGAGGCGGGACTCCTGTCCGCGATGTCCCAGTGCGTGGGCTATCTGCTGGCCGCCGCGGGCCCTGTCGCCTTCGGTGCCGCCCGTGACCTCACCGGCGGCTGGACCGCGGGGCTGGTCGCCCTGGTGGTGCTGGCGGTGCCGATGGGGATCACGGGGGCGGTGGCGGGCCGCGGGCGCCGCGTCGGGCGGGGCGCCGCGTAAGGTCGTCGAGCCCCGCCCCGACCCGGAAGAAGAAGAAGCAGTGCAAAGCGACGAGCCCCTGCCGCCCCCGGCCCGGGCGACCCTGGAGGCCCTGCTGGCCGGGGCCGATCCCGCGCTGCGGGCACAGGTGCCCTACGCCCGGGTGGCCGGGCGGTGCGGGTGCGGGTGCGTGACGGTGGACCTCGCGGTCGACCGCACGGCGGTGGCGCCGGCCCCGGCGGCGGGGAATCCGGTGGCCGACGGGTGGTACGCCGCGCCGGAGGGCACCGGGGTCATGGTCTTCGCGCGGGACGGCTACCTCTCGCTCCTGGAGGCGTACGGGATCGACGGACCGGTCACCGCATGGCCCGAGCCGCGCTTCCTCGAACGGGGCTGAGGCGGCCGCCCTTCACAGCCCCGCCAGCCGGTTCACCGCGGCGACCACCGGAGCCGTCCCGTCCTCCGCACGGATGCGGGCCCCCAGCACGCGGGCCCGCTCGCGGTAGGACGGGTCGGTGGTGACGCGCACCAGGGCGGCGATCAGGGCGTCCGCGGTGAGGCGGCGCAGCGGTACGGGGCCGGGCGAGACGCCGAGGGCGGTGAGGCGGGCGGACCAGAAGCCGGCGTCGAACTGGAGCGGCAGCGGCACGGCGGGCACTCCCGCGCGCAGGGCCGCCGCCGTGGTGCCGGCCCCGGCGTGGTGGACCACGGCGGCGACCCGCGGGAAGAGCGCGGCGTGCGGGAGTTCGCCGACGGTGAGCAGGCTGTCGCCGTGGGCCTCCAGGCCGCTCCAGCCGCGCTGGACGATCCCGCGCAGCCCGGCCGCGCGCAGGGCCCGTACGAACGTGGCGCTCAGCCGCGCCGCCCCGGGCACGGTGGCGCTGCCCAGTCCGACGAAGACGGGCGGCGGTCCGGCGGCGAGGAAATCCCGTACGCGCGGCGGCAGTTCGCCGGAGCCGGGCGGGTCGTGCTGCCACCAGTAGCCGTCGACGGTCAGCTCCGGGCGCCAGTCGCGGGGGCGGGGGACGACGAGCGGGCTGAAGCCGTGGTGGACCGGCCAGCGCCGCCGTTCGCGGGCGCGCCGGGCGGCGCGGGTGCTGCCCGGCGGGAGGCCGAGGCGGACCCGCAGGGACCGGATGGCCCCGGCGAATATGGCGTCCACGGCGGCGTTGACGGCCCGCCCGGTGAGCCGGTTGCCGGCCGCGCCCCAGGAGCGGGTGCCCGTGACACAGGAGGCGAACTCGCCGGTGGGCGCGAGGGGTTGGAGGTACACACCCATGCCGGGCAGCCCGAGCCCCTCGGCGAGGGTGTACCCGAGCAGGCCCAACGAGCTCGACACCAGCAGGACATCGGCGTCCTGCGCGGCCTTCAGCAGGTCCTCCGCCATCTCGTCGACGCAGGACCTGGCCAGCGCCACCACCCGGGCCAGCTGCCCGGCACCGGTGGAACACCGCTGCAGGGCACGCCCCTTCTCGGACTCCATGGCCTCGCGCGGGTCGGTGGACAGCGGGTGGAACGCGAGCCCCGCGGCCCCGGCCAGCGGGGCGAAGCGGGCGTGCGTGACCAGGGTGACCTGGTGCCCCGCCCGCGTCAGGGCGTGTCCCAGCCCGGTGTAGGGAGCCGCGTCACCACGCGAACCGGCGGTCATCAGGGCCACTCGCATGGGCGGCAGTATGCCGTGGGTGACGGCGACGGACGCCCGCCCCGAGCGAACAGCGTCACCCGTTCGGAGGGCGGGGGCACGATACCCCTGGGTAGGCTGGCGAGGAGCACAAGGATCGCTCCCATGGGAGAAGCAATGACCACGTCGGCCGCCGGGCAACCCCTCATTCCCCAGCCTCCCGCGACGGTGACGGCTCTGCGGCAAGCGGTCGCACAGATCGCTCCGGTGGCACTTCCCGCCTTCACCCGCGAGCTGGATCAGGCTGCGGACCAGTCCCGACAGGGCTCGGACCTGGCGCCGTTGCAGCGGTTCGTCGCCCAGTGGGCGGTCTATGTGCACATCCAGCGGCAGCCCCGGCTCGCCGCCCGGCTCCGGGAACTGGAGGACCTGGCGGCGACCGGCGACACGGCCCAGGTGCGGGGCGCGGCATCGGAGATCGGCCGGATGCTGGACGACGCGCACGCGGCCCTGTCCCTTCTCCCGCGGTGAGCCGCCCCTGGCGCCGGGAGTACGACCCCGACGCCGAACACGTCACCGGAGGAGTGCCCGCCGGGGTCGTGACCGAAGTGGAGCGCCTCGCCGGCCAGTTGACGGACCTGGCCCAGATGGGCGTGGACATCGGCGACTTGGGGAACGGCCCCCGGCCGGGCGGCCTTCGCCGCATGGACGCGGCAGGCGGCTGGTTCTACTTTCTCGCCTCTCCACGGGACCAGTTGCTCGTCGTGGTCCGGATCGTCCCGCCGTACGACGGGTTGTAGACCCCTACCGCAACCGCGCCTCGTCCGCCGCCTCCCGCCCCCGGGCCCAGCCCTCCGCGTCGCGCCCCCGCAGCCGGTGCGAGGTGGTGGTGGGGAAGAGGCGGTCGGCGGTCTCGCCGACGGCGAGGTCGCGGGCGGCCAGGACGGGGAGGACTTCCGAGGGGGCCTGCCGGGCCGTCGCGTCGCGGGCCGTGGTCGACAGGCGGTCGCCGATGCGGGACGCGTAGGCGATGAGGAAGGACTCGCGGAAGTCGCGGGTGCGGCGCGAGCGGCGGCCCTGATGGTGGGCGTCGGCGGCGCGGCGCATGGCGGTGTCGGCCTGGACGAGGAGCGAGGTGTACATGAGCTCGACGAGCTCCAGGTCCGCATCGAAGCCGACGACCGTCGAGAAGCCGAGCTCGGACGACCACACCGCGCGGCAGTGGTTGGCCTCGGCGACCGCGCCGAGCAGCAGCGCCTTCGCGGACTCGTAGGGGCCCTCGACGCCGAGCCGGCAGGACACCGGGCCGCCGTCCGCGGCCGCGTCGGCGGCCGGGAGCAGCGCCGCGTCGATGGAGTGGCGCGCCATCAGCTCCTGCGCCTTGGCGGAGAACGCCTCGGCCTCCTCGGGGAAGTCCGTGGACTCGGCCTTGGCGAGCAGCGCCCGGATCCGGCCGAGGGTCTTCGCCGGGGCACCGACAGGCGGGGCACCGACAGGCGGGGCGCAGAGGGGCGGGGCGGCGGGGCGGCGCCCGGAGCGGGACGGTACGGGGCCCGCCGGCTCGATGCGCGGCAGGCCCTCGACCAGCCGCAGCGCCGCCAGGGCCACCGCGACGGCCTCGAAGCGGGCGATCCGCTCGCGCCGGGCGAAGCCGTCCAGGAACGCGCCGTCGCCGTCCCACCACACGGTGGCGTCCAGTTCGTCGAGCTGCCGCTGCCAGCGGCCGGGCAGGGTGCCGGACGGATACCGGCGGGCCTCCGCCGCGACGGCGTCGACGACGAAGCGGGCCGCGGCGGGCGCGGCGTCCCGCCGGGCGAGCCGGACGGCGTCCGCGGGCTGCCAGCCGCGCTCCCAGGCGCCGCGCACCGCGGCCTCGGCGGCGCGCAGCAGCGCCCGGCCGAGCGCCCGGGGCCCGGCGGGGGAGGCGGCGAGGGCCGAGGCCGAGGCGTCGGCGGCGTCCTCGGCGTCCGCGGCGGGGAGTGCGCGCAGCCTCCGTACGGCCGCCTCGACGGCCTCGCGGAGCGCGGTCTCCTCCGGTGCTTCCCGGCGCTTGCCCATGGGGGGACTTCCTTCGGTGAACGACGCGCCGGGCGGCGGCCGCAGCGATCGGCGGCCGCCGCCCGGCGGGAGGAGCGGGGAGGGGAGGGGATCAGGCGCCGGTGGCGCTGCCCTTGACCCACTCCGACCAGCTCATGTTCCAGCCGTTGAGGCCGTTGTCCGGGGCGATCGTCTTGTCGTCGGAGTTCTTGACGACGACCACGTCACCGACCTGGGAGTTGGTGAAGAACCAGGAGCCCGGCGTGTTCGGGTCGTTCGCGCCCTGAACGTCCTTGAGGCCCACGCAGCCGTGGCTGGTGTTCTCGTTGCCGAAGACGCCGCCGCCCCAGTAGCTGCCGTGGATGAAGGTGCCGGAGGTGGACAGGCGCATGGCGTGCGGGACGTCCGGGATGTCGTACTCGCCCTTGCCGTCGCCCTTGGTGAAGCCGACGGTCGAGCCGTCCATGCGGGTCTCCTTGAACTTCTCGGAGATCACCATCCTGCCGTTGTACGTCGGGTTGGACGGGCTGCCCGCCGAGATCGGGATGGTCTTGATGACCTTGCCGTCCCGGACGACGGTCATCTGGTGGGTCTTGGCGTCGACCGTGGAGACCTGGGAGTGACCGATCTGGAACTTGACCGTCTTGTTCTGGATGCCCTTGATGCCCGGGGCCGCCTCGACCTTGTCGAGGCTCATCTTCAGGGTGACCTCGGAGTTCGCCTTCCAGTAGTCCTCCGGGCGGAAGTCGAGGCGCTGGTCGTTGAACCAGTGGCCGACGACCTTCTGGCCGCTGCTGGAGGTGACCTCCAGGTGGGACTGGACGGCCTTCCGGTCCTTGATCGGCTTGTCGAAGTTGATCGACACCGGCATGCCGACGCCGACGGTCGAGCCGTCCTCAGGGGTGAAGGAGCCGATGAAGCTGTTGTTCGGCGAGACGGTGGAGAAGGACGAGTTGGACACGGCCTTGCGGCCCTCGCTGTCCTTCGCCTCGGCGACGATCTGGTACTTGGTCGAGCGCTCGAGGTTCTTCTTCGGCAGCCAGGACTTCTTGTCCGCCGACAGCTCGCCCTCGACCGGGCTCTGCTTGCCCGACTTCTCGTCGACCGACGTCATCTTGACGCCGACGAGCTCGCCGTCACTGACGGTGACCTTGGCCTCGTCCGCGGTGACACCGGCGTTGGCCGTCCCGGTCTTGGTCGCGATCTTGATCTGCGCCTTGGAGGCTTCCTTGGCGGCCGCAGCGTCGACCTTGCTCTGCGACTTGTCCTTGCCGCCGCCCTTGCCGTCGTCGCCGTCGCCGCCACCGCAGGCGGCGAGGGTGAGCACACCACCGAGCACGGCGGCCGCGGCCACCAGGCCCTTGCGGCGCTTGCCGTCCTTCATCACACGCATCTCCATCGCTCTGGACCCTCTGGACCCCGACATCCCCGAACCGGACCGCGGAGGCGCCTCCGCCCCTCGGTTCCCCCGGCCACCGCCCGGAGCACCCTGCGGGCGCCCGGCCGTCCCGGTCATGCACTAGGGAACGCCCGACCCGAATCGCCCGTTCCACCATCGGGAAAAGTGTGGGGAAGACCACGCCAGTAAAGACCCTAGAGGCGCCCCCGCCCAAGCCGGGGTCCGCTCGGGAACTCCGGGCCCCGTACGGGTTCCGACGGGCCCACGGCTTCCCCATCACCCGTACGGGTCACTACCATCTGTTCGGTCCGGATCCGTTGACGGTCCATCGGGAACGCGCGGGTCCACGACGCCGCTCCATGAGCCGTGGTCAACTCCCTTGCCCCCGCTCGCCCCCGCCTTCGTCCCGAGCTCCGCCGAGGGGATGCGCCGTGACCGCACGCCGCCCGCTGCGCCCGCTACTGACCGCCGTCGCCGCCGGAGCGCTGCTGTGCGCGGGCTGGCTGGTGCCGAACGCCCACGCGGCCCCGGAACACCCCTCGCCGCCCGCGCGGCACACCGTGCCGGAAAAGGCACGGGACGCCGCGGCCGGCACCCGGCTCGCGGACACGGGAAGCGTGGACACCACGCCGTACGTCCTCGGCGGCCTCGGTTTCGTCGCGGCGGGCGGGGCACTGGTGGCCGTCGCCGCACGCCGGTCGCGCACGGCGTACGGCAACTGACCCCAGGGCGTGTCCGAGGCAACCGCCCGCTCAGCCCAGCGGCCCGGTCTCCCGCTCCGCGGCCTCGACGAGCTTCCCGGAGCGGACGAACGCCTCGGCGGCCGCCAGGTCGGGGGCGAGGAACCGGTCCTCCCCCGGCCCCTCCACACCCGCCCCGCGCACCGCGCGCAGCACGGCGGCGGTGGCCGGGGACGGCGTCAGGCCGGTGCGCAGCTCCACGGCGCGCGTGGCGGCGACCAGTTCGACGGCGACGACGCGGGCCAGCGCGTCCAGGGCCGTGCGCAGCTTGCGCGCCGCCGACCAGCCCATGGAGACGTGGTCCTCCTGCATGGCGGAGGACGGGATCGAGTCCACGGAGGCGGGCACGGCGAGCCGCTTCATCTCGCTGACCAGGGCGGCCTGCGTGTACTGGGCGATCATCAGGCCGGAGTCGACGCCCGGGTCGCCCGCGAGGAACGGCGGCAGGCCGTGCGAGCGGTTCTTGTCGAGCAGCCGGTCGGTGCGGCGCTCGGCGATCGAGGCGAGGTCGGCGGCGGCGATGGCGAGGAAGTCGAGGACGTACGCGACGGGCGCGCCATGGAAGTTGCCGTTGGACTCGACGCGGCCGTCGGGCAGGACGACGGGGTTGTCCACGGCGGAGGCGAGCTCGCGGTCCGCGACCAGGCGGGCGTGCGCGAGGGTGTCGCGCCCGGCGCCCGCGACCTGGGGCGCGCAGCGGATCGAGTACGCGTCCTGGACGCGCGGCGCCTCGTCCTGGTGATGGCCGGTGAGGCCCGAACCGGCCAGCACGGCCAGCATGTTGGCGGCGCTGGTCCCCTGGCCCGGGTGCGGGCGGATGGCGTGCAGCTCGGGGGCGAGGACCTTCTCGGAGCCGAGCAGCGCCTCCAGGGAGAGCGCGGCGGTGATGTCGGCGGAGGTGATCAGCCGGGCGAGGTCGGCGCAGGCCATGACGAGCATGCCGAGCATGCCGTCGGTGCCGTTGAGCAGCGCGAGCCCCTCCTTCTCGCGGAGCTCGACGGGCTCGATGCGGTGCGCGGCGAGCAGCTCCGCGGCGGGGCGGACGGTGCCGTCCGGGCCCTCCGCCTCGCCCTCGCCCATGAGCGTGAGCGCGCAGTGCGAGAGCGGCGCGAGGTCGCCGGAGCAGCCGAGGGAGCCGTACTCGTGGACGACGGGGGTGATCCCGGCGTTGAGCAGGGCGGCCATCGTCTCGATGACGAGCGGGCGGACGCCGGTGTGCCCCGAGGCGAGGGTCTTCAGCCGCAGGAACATCAGGGCGCGGACGACCTCGCGCTCCACGCGGGGGCCCATGCCGGCCGCGTGCGAGCGGACGATGTTGCGCTGGAGCTGGGCGCGCAGCTCGGGGCTGATGTGGCGGACGGCGAGGGCGCCGAAGCCGGTGGAGACGCCGTAGACGGGATCCGGCTTGGCGGCCAGGTCCTCGATGACCCGGCGGGAGGCGGCCACGGCGGCGAGGGCCTCGTCGGACACGACGACGCGGGCGCCGTGGCGTGCCACGGCGATTACGTCGTCCGCGGTCGTCCCGGACGTGCCCACCACCACTTCGCCCTGCATCTGCATATCCATATTCAGGCACCCTAGAGACTGAATCGCCACCTGTCACTAGGTGAGTTTGTGTTCAGTGCAACGCCGTGGTGGGGGGAGTTGTGCCCCTGTCCCGCCCTTTCACCGTTTCTCGCCGGGCTCCGCCCGGAACCACCCTTCGGGTGGTGTCCTCAAACGCCGGACGGGCTGAATTCGCGCCCGGGCGCGGAAACCAGCCCGTCTGGGGGTTGCCCCCTCCGGGGAGCTTGAGGACGAACGCGGCGCAGCCGCGTTGCCCCGCGCGGGAGCGCAAGAAACGGTGAAAGGGCGGGACCGGGGCACAACTCACCCCCGCCGCCCGCGGAAGCGGCGCCGCTCCGCCGCCGCCGGCCGCGGCGGACGATCGGCGAGCCGGACCACCGGATCCGCGAGCCCCCCGTCCCGCCCCGCGACGACCGGCTTGCGCGACCCCGCCGCCTTCGCCCGGTACTGCGCCGCGTCCGCGAGCCGGAAGAGCCGCCGGGCGCTGCGCACCTCGCCGATCGGATCGCCCGTCGACGCGATGCCGCACGCGACGCCCTCGCCGAGCTCCAACCGCCCGGCGGACAGGCAGAGTTCCTCGGCCGCGCGCACCACCTCGTCCGCCGGCGGGCCGACGCTCAGCAGACAGAACTCGTCCCCGCCCAGGCGCGCCGCCAGCGCGCCCGGCAGCCGGGCGCCGCACAGCGACAGCAGCGAGCCGAAGCGCTCCAGCAGCCGGTCGCCCTGCGCGTGCCCGAGGGTGTCGTTGACCCGCTTGAGCCCGTTGAGGTCGCACACCACGAGGCTGACGACCACGCCCTCCGCCAGGTGCCGTTCCACCGCCTCGTCCAGCCGCGCGTCGACGGCGCGGCGGTTGCCGAGACCGGTCAGCGGATCCGTATAGGCCAGCCTGCGGACCTCCTCCAGCCGCTCCGTCTGGACGATGCCCGCCGCCGTGACCGCGGCCAGGACCGTGGCGAAGTCCGCGTCCTTGCGGTCGAAGACCGGCGCGCCCTCCGGCCGCGCCACGTACAGCTCGCCCCAGGCCCGCCCGTGCAGCACGATCGGCGCGATGACGCAGCTGCTGCGGCGGTGGCGCCGGAGGGAGGCGACGCGGTGGCCCGTGTACACCGCGCACTCGTCGGGCCCGTCCGCCCGCTCCACCCAGGCGTGCGGCCGCCCGCCCACCCACTCCTCGTGCAGGAACTCGGCGATCTCCGGGAAGTTGTGCACCGGGTACGACTCGTCGGCCGGCAGCCGCTCCTCGTCCTCGTCCAGCTCCCCCGCGTTGACGAGCACCCGCAGCCGGCCGCGCTCGCGCTCCCACACCGAGACCGCGGCGAAGCTGCCGCGCAGGGCGCGCAGCGCGCCCTCCGCCGCGGCCGCGACGCCGCCCGGCAGGTCCGGTTCGGCCGCCATCGCCTGGGCCAGCGCCACCACCGCGGAGAGGCGGTCGTCGTGCTCCCCGTCGTCCACCACCCGAGCCTCACATTCCCCGCCGTGCGCGGCGGCCCTCGCACCTCCAGCGTAGGAACGCCGCGCGCTTTCCGCTGGCCGAGCCGGACGTGCTGTCAGAGGCCGGGCCAGTCGGGGGTGCGCTTCTCGTTGAACGCCGCGACGCCCTCGGCGCGGTCGGCGGAGAAGGCGACCGAACGCCAGGCGGCGTCCTCGACCTCCAGCCCGGCCCGCAGGTCGAGGCCGTGCCCCACCCGCAGGGCCCGCTTGGCCGCGCGCAGCCCGACGGGCGAGTGCGCGGCGATCCGGGCGGCCAGCGCGAGCGCCTCCTCCCGGTCGCGCCCCGCGGGCACGACCCGGTCCACCAGCCCCAACTCCCGGGCCTCCGCCGCCTCCACGCGCCGGGCACTGAAGATGATCTCGGCCGCGCGGGCCGCGCCGACACGGCGCGGCAGCAGCTGGGTGCCGCCACCGCCGGGGATCACACCGACGGACACCTCGGGCAGGCCGACCACGGCCGTCTCGTCCGCCACGATCAGATCGCAGGAGAGCGCGAGCTCGTACCCGCCGCCGAGGGCGAAGCCGTGCACGGCGGCGATCGCGGGCACCGGCAGCTCCAGGACGCCGGTGTAGGCGGCGCGGGCATGCGGGCGCTGACGCGCGAGGTCGGCGTCGGTGAAGGAGTTGCGCTCCTTGAGATCGGCTCCGACGCAGAACGCCCGCTCGTTCGTGGAGGTGAGGACGACGGCGCGGACGGCGGTGTCGGCGGCGAGCGCGGCGGTCGCCTCGGCGATGGCGCGGCCCATGGCCGTGGAGACGGCGTTCATGGCCTTCGGCCGGTCGAGGACGAGCTCGGCGACGCGGCCGCCTTCGTGCCGGCGGACGGCCACCCACTCGCCGTGGCGCTGCTCTTGCTGGTGCTGCTGCTCGCTCACGATCGGTTCGTCCTCCCGGTGCTGCGCTGCGAATGAACCGATCATGCACGGGGACGCGGCGCTTAGCCATACCCGGGTGGGGTGCCCCGGTCCCTCCCCCGGAGGGGCGGGGGCACACTCACCCCCGCCGCGTCAGCAGCCACGGCTCCACCACACCCAGCCCCCGCACCGGCCGCTGCCACATCGGCTGGAGCGCAAACCGGTACGTACCCTCCCCCGGCTCCCCCGCACCCACCTCCGCCTCCGACTTCGGCGCGTCCCCGTTCCGCGCCAGCTCCTCCGCCAGCGCGCTGTCGACCAGGACCGCGTCCTTCGGCGCTATCGAAGTGAGCCGGCTCGCGAGGTTGACGGTCGTGCCGAAGACGTCGCCCATCCGCGTCGTCACCGTCCCGAACGCGATGCCGACCCGCAGCTCCGGCATGGTCTCGTCGTGGCCGAGCGTCTCGATCAGCCGCAGGCCGATCTCGGCCGCGGTCCCCGCGTCGTCGGCCGCGTACAGGACCTCGTCACCCAGCGTCTTGATGAGACGGCCGCCGTGCGCGGCGACCAGATCCGCGGCCGTGGTCTCGAACGCCTCGACCAGCTCGCCGAGTTCCTCCTCCTCCAGCCGCCGCGTGAGCCGGGTGAAGCCCACCAGGTCGGCGAAGCCGACGGCGAGGCGCCGGTCGACCATCTCCGCGTCGTCCTGGGCCTGGACGACCCGGCCCGTCGCCGCGGCGAGCTGACGGCGCCAGACGTAGACGAGGAACTCCTCCAGCTCGGGCAGGAGCAGTTCGACCAGCGGGTAGGTGATCTCCGCCCGGGTCAGGCCCGGTTCCTGAGGCTCGGTCAGGCCCTCCAGGAAGGAGTCGATCTGCCAGTCGGCGAGCCGGGCGGTGGTCTGCCCGGTGGAGCGGGCGACCTGCACGGCCATGGGCTCGCTGAGCAGCCCCGCCTCGACCAGGCCCGCGAGCCGCCGCAGCGCGAGGACGTCCGCCTCGGTGAGCGCCTTGGCCTGGCCGATGTCGGCGAAGCCCATGGCGCGCCAGAAGCGGGCGGCCAGGTCCATGGAGACGCCCGCCGCGCGGGCGGCCTGGAAGGGCGTGTACCGCCGCTCCGCGCCGAGGATCAGCGCCTCCAGACGGAGTGCGAGAGGGTCTCCCTCCTCGTCGCCCGCGTCGAATTCCTCCGGGACCTTCTCCGGTTCAACGGGACGGAGGGCCTCCCCGTCCTCGGCGGTCACCGCCCGCCCCCTGTCCGATCCGTGCGCACTGCCCTGCCGATCGCTCGCCCGCTTTCCGGGCACAACGATACGGCAGGTGTGCCCTAGCTCACTCTCCCGACGGCGCCGATGCCTCCGTCGGCCCGGACGAAGCGGGACGGAGGTGGACGATGTCCCCGGCGCCCACCGGCTCCTGCACCCCGTCCCCGGTCGCGAGGACCAGCCGCCCGTCCCCGTCCACGGCCACCGCCTCGCCGACCAGCGCGCGGTCGCCGGGCAGTTCGGCCCGTACGGTGCGGCCGAGGGTGGCGCAGCCGGCCGCGTACGCCTCCTGCAGCCGGCTGGGCCCGGGGTCGCCGCCGGCGTCGCGCCAGCGGAGGTACCACTCCTCCAGGGAGCGGAGCACGGCGCGCAGCAGCGGGTCGCGGTCGAGGACGGCGGCGCCCGCGAGGGCCAGGGAGCCGGCGGTGGGGACGGGCAGTTCGGCGGCGCGCAGCGAGACGTTGAGGCCGATGCCCACGACGACGGAGTCCCCGGCGCGCTCGGCGAGGATGCCGCCGGCCTTGCGCTCCTGCCCGTCAACAGTGACCAGCAGGTCGTTGGGCCACTTCAGGGCGGTGTCCACGCCGGCGGCACGGGAGAGCGCGGTCGCGGTGGCGACGCCGGCGAGCAGCGGCAGCCAGCCCCAGCGGGCGACGGGCACGCCGGGCCCCGGGGTGAGCCGGACGGAGAGGAAGAGGCCGGAGCGGGCGGGGGCGGACCAGGTGCGGTCCAGCCGGCCGCGCCCGGCGGACTGCTCCTCGGCGACGAGCACGGCGCCCTCGGGCCCGTCGGCCGCGACGAGGTCGGTGTTGGTGGAACCGGTGCGCTCGACCACGTCCAGGGAGGTCCACAGGCCGCCGGGCCGCAGCAGCGCGCGGCGCAGCCCGGTGGCGTTGAGCGGGGGCCGGTCCAGGTCGGACCAGCGGCCGCGGTTGTCGGGGGAGGGCGTCATGACAGCCACCCTAGAAGGGCCGCGGGTGTGGCCAACGACGCACTGCCGGAACGCATCCCCGCCGATACGCTACGACCCGGTAGCCCCACGGCGGGACCGCCCGTTGCAGGACAGCCATCGCCCAGCCCAGGACGAGCAGGAGCCGCAGCCCGATGTCCGAGACAGCCACCGCCCCCGGCTCCGAGGGGGCCGACATCCACACCACCGCGGGCAAACTCGCGGATCTCCGGCGCAGGATCGACGAGGCCACGCACGCCGGTTCGGCCCGGGCGGTGGAGAAGCAGCACGCCAAGGGAAAGCTGACGGCCCGTGAGCGGATCGAGCTGCTGCTGGACGAGGGCTCGTTCGTCGAGCTCGACGAGTTCGCCCGGCACCGGTCGACCAGCTTCGGCATGGAGAAGAACCGCCCGTACGGGGACGGCGTCGTCACCGGCTACGGCACGGTCGACGGCCGCACGGTGGCCGTGTTCTCGCAGGACTTCACCGTGCTCGGCGGCTCGCTGGGCGAGGTCTTCGGCCAGAAGATCATGAAGGTGATGGACTTCGCGCTGAAGACGGGCTGTCCGGTCGTCGGCATCAACGACTCCGGCGGCGCCCGCATCCAGGAGGGCGTGATGGCCCTCGGCATGTACGGCGAGATCTTCCGCCGCAACACCCATGCCTCGGGCGTCATTCCGCAGATCTCGCTGGTCGTCGGCCCCTGCGCGGGCGGCGCGGTCTACTCGCCCGCGATCACCGACTTCACGGTGATGGTGGACCAGACCTCGCACATGTTCATCACCGGCCCGGACGTCATCAAGACGGTCACCGGCGAGGACGTCGGCTTCGAGGAGCTCGGCGGGGCGCGCACCCACAACGCGACCTCCGGCGTCGCCCACCACATGGCGGGGGACGAGAAGGAGGCGATCGAGTACGTCAAGGCGCTGCTGTCGTACCTGCCGTCCAACAACCTCTCCGAGCCGCCCTCCTACCCCGAGGAGGCCGACCTGGAGATCTCGGACGCCGATCTCGAACTGGACGTGCTGATCCCGGACTCGGCGAACCAGCCGTACGACATGCACACGGCCATCGAACACGTCCTGGACGACGGCGAGTTCCTGGAGACCCAGGCCCTGTTCGCGCCGAACATGCTCACCGGCTTCGGCCGCGTCGAGGGCCACCCGGTGGGCGTCGTCGCCAACCAGCCGATGCAGTTCGCCGGTTGCCTGGACATCGACGCCAGCGAGAAGGCCGCCCGCTTCGTGCGCACCTGCGACGCGTTCAACGTCCCGGTGCTGACCTTCGTCGACGTCCCCGGCTTCCTGCCGGGCGTGGACCAGGAGTACGGCGGCATCATCCGGCGCGGCGCCAAGCTGATCTACGCATACGCGGAGGCCACGGTCCCGCTGATCACGGTGATCACCCGCAAGGCGTTCGGCGGCGCCTACGACGTCATGGGCTCCAAGCACCTGGGCGCGGACCTCAACCTGGCCTGGCCGACCGCCCAGATCGCGGTCATGGGCGCCCAGGGCGCGGTCAACGTCCTGCACCGCCGGGCGCTCGCGGCGGCCACGTCGGACGAGGAGCGCGAGGAGCTGCGCGCCCGGCTGATCGCGGACTACGAGGACGCGCTGCTCACCCCCTACACGGCGGCCGAGCGCGGCTACGTGGACGCGGTGGTCCTGCCCTCGGAGACCCGCCGCCACATCGTCCGCGGACTGCGGGCGCTGCGGGACAAGCGCGAGGTCCTGCCGCCGAAGAAGCACGGGAACATTCCGCTGTAGCGATCGGTCATCACGGAGGGGGCCGATACCGATGGACGCGCACGGCGGAGAGAAGGAGCACCTGGTGATCAAGGTCGTACGCGGCAACCCCACGCCCGAGGAGCTGGCCGCCGCGCTGGCGGTGGTGCAGGCCCGCGCTGCCGCGCGCGCGGCCGCCGCCGGGCCCGGGGACGAGGCGCTGCGCCCGGAGTGGGCCAGCCCGGCCCGGCGGGCCCGCAACGCGCGGGCGCACGCGCCGGGCCCGCGGGCCTGGCGCACGTCCTACTGGCCGGCGTAGCGCCGGGAGAGCCGTGTCACACCGCGCCTGAGTACCCGTACTCAGGCCGTCCGGCCCTGCCCGGCGGACCATGGGGGTGTGCTCTGGTCCGACCCGTCCGACAAACCCCCCGACGAGCTGCGCGAGGCCCAGGCCATGCTCCGGCGGGCGGGCCTGGTGCTCGCCGTCGGGATGGTCCTGCTCTTCCTCGTCCTGGGCATTCCCTGATCGCACAGGTACCCCACAGGCACCTCACAGGTTCCCCTCCGCCGCAACCGCAACTGTCCGTTTTCGCATCTTCCCCGGTGAATTGCTGCGAACCGGGGAGTTACGTCATGAACAAGCCCGTGCGACATGTGGCGCTCTTCAGCGGACTGCTGGTGCTGTCGCTGCTGGTCAGAAGCACATGGCTGCAGTTTGCCCAGGCCGACGAGCTCGCCAACAACGACCACAACCGCAGAGTGAAGATCAACACTTATGCGCAGCCGCGCGGCGACATCGTCGTCGGCGGCGACCCGGTCACGGGCTCCACGCCCACCACGGGCAGCGACCTGAAGTACAAGCGCACGTACAAGAACGGGCCGATGTACGCCCCGATCACCGGCTACACCTCGCAGATCTACGGCAGCAACCAACTGGAGTACGTCTACAACAAGTTCCTCACCGGCACCGACGACAAGCTCTTCCTCCAGCACGCCACCGACATGCTCAGCGGGAAGAAGCCCCAGGGCGGGGATGTGGTCACCACCATCGACCCGAAGGCCCAGAAGGCCGCCTACGAGGGGCTCGCCAAGTACAAGGGCGCGGCGGTCGCGATCGATCCCTCCACGGGCAGGGTCCTCGCCCTGGCCTCGACGCCCTCGTACGACCCCTCGGTCTTCTCCGGGGAGAGCTCCAAGGACCAGAAGGCCTGGGAGAAGCTGGAGAAGGACAAGGACAAGCCGCTCTCCAACCGGGCGATCAAGGAGCTCTACCCCTCCGGCTCCACCTTCAAGATCCTCACCGCCGCGGCCGCCATCGACCACGGCCTCTACACGGACATCAACGCCCCCACGGACTCCCCGTACCCGTGGAACCTCCCCGACACCGTGACCCCCATGAAGAACGAGAACGAGAGCGCGCCCTGCCGCAACGCCTCGCTCAAGGTCGCGATGCAGTACTCCTGCAACAACGTCTTCGCCAAGATCGCGGCCGAGTTGGGCCAGGACAAGATGCGCGAGACCGCGGAGAAGTTCGGCTTCGACAAGGACGTCTTCATGCCCGTCTCGGTCGTCAAGAGCGTCTACCCGAGCAAGCTCAACCGCCCGCAGACCGCGCTCACCGGCATCGGCCAGGGCGACCTGCGGGCCACCCCGTTCCAGATCGCCATGATGACCGCCGCCATCGCCAACGACGGCAAGCTGATGAAGCCGACCCTGGTGGACAAGCTGCGCGGCCCGGACCTGTCCACGGTCGAGCAGACCAAGCCCGAGACCATGGACCAGGCCGTCTCCCCCGAGACCGCGAAGAAGCTCCAGGAGATGATGGAGTTCACGGCCAAGGAGGGCACCGGCAAGGCGGCGCTGATCGACGGCACCACCGTCGGCGCCAAGACCGGCACCGCGCAGCACGGCGTGAACAACGACAAGATCCCGTACGCCTGGTTCGTCTCCTACGCCAAGCAGGCCGACGGCTCCCCGGTGGCGGTGGCGGTCTTCATCGACCCGGAGGGCTCGGGCGTCGACCGCGACGACGTCTCCGGCGGCGGCCTCGCCGGCCCGATCGCGAAGAAGATCATGCAGGCGGTGCTCGCCAAGTAGGCCACGTACGCTGGCCCCCATGACCGCAACGCCTGCCCGCCGCCTCGTCCTCGCCTCCCAGTCCCCGGCCCGCCTCGGCCTGCTGCGCCAGGCCGGGCTCGCGCCGGAGGTGATCGTGAGCGGGGTGGACGAGGACGCGCTCACCGCCGCGGACCCGGCGGCGCTGGCGCTGGTGCTGGCCGAGGCGAAGGCCGCGGCCGTGGCCGCCCGGCCGGAGGCGGCGGGCGCGCTGGTCGTCGGCTGCGACTCGGTGCTGGAGCTGGACGGGCAGGCTCTGGGCAAGCCGGCGGACGCCGAGGACGCCACGGCCCGCTGGAAGTCCATGCGGGGCCGTTCGGGAGTGCTGCGGACCGGCCACTGTGTGATCGACACGGCGACCGGACGCCGCACCTCCGCGACGGCCTCGACCACGGTCCGCTTCGGTGAGCCGACCGATGCCGAGATCGCCGCCTACGTGGCCTCCGGCGAACCGCTGTACGTCGCCGGGGCCTTCACGCTGGACGGCCGCTCCGCCCCCTTTGTCGAGGGCATCGACGGCGATCCGGGAAACGTGATCGGCCTGTCGCTGCCCCTGCTCCGCAGGCTGCTGGCGGAGCTCGGGACCACGATCACCGATCTGTGGGCGTAACGCCCGAACCGCGGGTGTGCGCGGCGGTCAGAGGGGCAGCTTGCTGGCGACCTGGCCGACCTGCTTGAGCTGGCCGAGCTCGTTGAGCTGCTTGAGCTTGCCGAGCTCGTTGACGGCGTCCGGGTAGAGGCTGGTGGGGGGCGCCTTGGGCGGGGTCATCCCCTTCGGCGGCGTCATGCCCTTGGGCGGGGTCACGGCCTGCGGCGGGGCGGCGGTCGTGGACGGCGCGGCGGCGGACCCCTTCGGCGCGGCGGGGCGTCCCTTCGCCGGAGCGGCGTGCCCCTTCGCGGGAGCGGCGGGGTGCCCCTTCATGGGCGTCATGCGGCCCTTCCCCGTGGTCGTCGCCGCCGGGGTGCCGGCCTCGGGCGGGGCGGTGACGTCCCCGGCGCTCGCCGTGGGCGACTTCGGCTGCGGCAGGGGCAGGGGCGCTGCGGAGGCGGTGGCGGCGGAGGTCACGGAGAGGGCGGCCCCGGCCAGGGCGGCGGCCGCTGCGATGCGCTTGATCATGACTTCTTCAACGATGTCACTCCATATCGGTCACCCTTCCCATCGGCTCCGGGAATCCCGCCCTCCCCTGGAACACCCCAGGATTCGCACGGACTTCGGGCCACACCCGGGTACGTACGAATGACCGCGCCCGGACACCCCCCGTACTCCCGCACCCCACCGACCAGTTGACCCCCCGCTCCCGCCCGCCCCTCCCATACCGGCTGGTAACCGACCCCTCCGCGGACCCGTCCCGCCACGCGCTACCGCAAACTTTCCTTCACCCGTTCGTAGGTTCCCCACAAAGATTCCGCCCCCTTGCTCCCCGAAGATCACCGAGACCTTGGCCACACCCAAGCCCCGGCGGCGCCGGGGCAGGGGCGGCGTACCGTGGGAGAGCAGGGAACTTCGGTCCGCGCGGGTGATGCGTCTCACCCTCCGTGTGGGCAAGGTCACCCTGGACGTCGGGTCGGCACGGAGTGTCGCCAGTACCTAAACTCACCTTGTTTCAAGGAGGGAGCCATCGTGCGCAAGGTGCTCATCGCCAATCGTGGCGAAATCGCTGTCCGCGTTGCTCGTGCGTGCCGGGACGCCGGGATCGCAAGTGTGGCGGTCTACGCGGATCCGGACCGGGACGCCGTGCATGTCCGGGTGGCGGATGAGGCGTATGCGCTGGGTGGTGACACTCCTGCGACCAGCTATCTCGACATGGCCAAGGTGCTGGCCGCCGCGGCCGAGTCCGGGGCGGACGCGATCCACCCCGGTTACGGCTTCCTCTCCGAGAACGCCGAGTTCGCGCAGGCCGTCATCGACGCCGGGCTGACCTGGATCGGCCCGCCGCCGCAGGCCATCCGCGACCTGGGCGACAAGGTGGCGGCCCGTCACATCGCCCAGCGCGCCGGCGCCCCGCTGGTGGCCGGCACCGCCGACCCCGTCTCCGGGGCCGAGGAGGTCGTCGCCTTCGCCGAGGAGCACGGCCTGCCGATCGCCATCAAGGCCGCCTTCGGCGGCGGCGGACGCGGCCTGAAGGTCGCCCGCACGCTCGAAGAGGTCCCGGAGCTGTACGAGTCGGCCGTCCGCGAGGCCGTCGCCGCCTTCGGCCGCGGCGAGTGCTTCGTCGAGCGCTACCTCGACCGCCCCCGGCACGTCGAGACCCAGTGCCTGGCCGACAAGCACGGCAACGTCGTGGTGGTCTCCACCCGCGACTGCTCCCTCCAGCGCCGCCACCAGAAGCTCGTCGAGGAGGCCCCCGCGCCGTTCCTGAGCGACAAGCAGAACGCCGAGCTGTACCGCGCCTCCAAGGCCATCCTGCGCGAGGCCGGCTACGAGGGCGCCGGTACCTGCGAGTTCCTCGTCGGCCAGGACGGCACGATCTCCTTCCTGGAGGTCAACACCCGCCTCCAGGTGGAGCACCCGGTCACCGAGGAGGTCACCGGCATCGACCTGGTCCGCGAGATGTTCCGCATCGCCGACGGCGAGGAGCTCGGCTACGAGGACCCGGCGCTGCGCGGTCACTCCTTCGAGTTCCGCATCAACGGCGAGGACCCGGGCCGCAACTTCCTGCCGGCCCCCGGCACCGTCACCCGCTTCGAGCCGCCCACCGGCCCGGGCGTCCGCCTGGACGCCGGCGTGGAGTCCGGCAGCGTCATCGGCCCCGCCTGGGACTCCCTCCTCGCCAAGCTGATCGTCACCGGCGCCACCCGTGAGCAGGCCCTCCAGCGCGCCGCCCGCGCGCTGGGCGAGTTCCGCGTCGAGGGCATGGCCACGGCCATCCCCTTCCACCGCGCCGTGGTCACCGACCCCGCCTTCGCCCCCGCCGAGGGCCCGTTCCACGTCCACACCCGCTGGATCGAGACGGAGTTCACCAACACCATCGAGCCCTTCGCGGGCGCCGCGGCGGAGGACGACGAGGAGGCCCCCGGCCGCGAGACCGTCGTCGTCGAGGTCGGCGGCAAGCGCCTGGAGGTCTCCCTCCCGTCCTCGCTCGGCATGACCATCGCCCGCACCGCCGCGGCCGGCGGCGCCCGCCCCAAGCGCCGCGCGGCGAAGAAGAGCGCCTCGGCCGCCTCGGGCGACGCGCTGACCTCGCCGATGCAGGGCACGATCGTCAAGGTCGCGGTCGAGGAGGGCCAGGCCGTGGAGGCCGGCGACCTCATCGTGGTCCTGGAGGCCATGAAGATGGAGCAGCCGCTCAACGCGCACCGCTCCGGCACGATCAAGGGCATCACCGCCGAGATCGGCGCCTCCGTCTCCTCCGGCGCCGTCATCTGCGAGATCAAGGACTGACGCCCGCGTCATGCCGCACGGGCCCCGGCCGACCACGGCCGGGGCCCTCGGTGTTGATGGCATCCTTGAACGGGGAGCGAGCGGGAGGACGGAGGCTCATGACGACGACGCCGCCCAGGCCGATGCGCGCGGACGCCCGGCGCAACTACGAGCGGCTGCTCACCGAGGCCCGCACGGCCTTCACCGAGCACGGCACGGACGCCTCGCTGGAGGACATCGCCCGCCGCGCGGGCGTCGGCATCGGCACGCTCTACCGGCACTTCCCGCACCGCACGGCCCTGATGTGCGCGGTCTTCCAGGGCGAGGTGGACGGCCTGCTGACCCGCTCCCGCGAGCTCCTCGCCGCCGAGGAGCCCTGCCGGGCCCTGGTCGACTGGCTCCGCGCCGTCATCGCCCACGCCGCGACCTACCGCGGCCTGTCCCGGGCCCTGATGGCGGCCCAGAGCGACGAGGCGTCGGCCCTGGCCCGCTGCAACGTGCCGATGCGCGAGGCGGGCAGCACCCTGCTGGCCCGCGCCCAGCGGGCGGGCACGGTCCGCCCCGACGTGGGCATCACCGACCTGATGCAGCTGACGAACGCGATCGCCCTGGCCGTCGAAGAGGCACCGGGCGACCCGGAGTTGGGCGACCGGCTGCTGAGGCTGACGCTGGAGGGCATGAAGCCGCAGCGTGTGCTGTGACGGGGGGTTTCTCCCCGCCCCGCCCTAAACCGTTTTCACAGGGGCTGCGCCCCTGCGCGACCCCACAGGGGGCTTCGCCCCCTGGACCCCGAAGCGCCCTCCGGGCGCTGTCCTCAAGCGCCGGACGGGCTGAATCAGCCCGTCTGGCGCTTGAGGAACGGTGAAAGGGCGGGGCAGGGGCAGAATCACCGCCTCCGCGGCGCCAGATCCGCCACCCGCGCCGCCGCCCCCTGCGCCCCCTCCAACGGCACAGCCCCCCGCAACTGCCCACCCGGCGGACCACCCCGCTCCGGCCCGGGATAACCCTGACCGTGCGGCCCGGGCGGACGACCGTCGCCCATCGGGTGCCCCCGCCGCTGCCCGGGCAGCGGCGCCACGTCCCGCCGCCGCGGCGGCGGTACCTCGCCGTGCGCGGCGGCACCGGCCCCCGGGCCCGACCCCGCGCCGGGCCCCGCGACCGAGATGTGCACGCCCTGATCGGCGAGCGCCTGGAGCTCCGTGGCCGCGCGGTCGTCGTGCCCCGGCGGCTCATCGGTCACGAGTCTCGTGATGACATCGGTCGGCACCGTCTGGAACATCGTGTCGGTGCCGAGCTTCGTATGGTCCGCGAGGACCACCACCTCCGCCGCGGCCTGCACCAGCGCCCGGTCCACGCTCGCGGAGAGCATGTTGGACGTGGAGAGCCCGCGCTCGGCGGTCAGACCGCTCCCGGACAGGAACGCCCGGGAGACCCGCAGCCCTTGGAGCGACTGCTCGGCACCGCTGCCGACCAGCGCGTAGTTGGAGCCCCGGAGCGTACCGCCGGTCATCACGACCTCGACCCGGTTGGCATGGGCCAACGCCTGGGCGACGAGCAGGGAGTTGGTCACCACGGTGAGCCCCGGGACCCGCGCGAGCCGGCGGGCCAGCTCCTGCGTGGTCGTACCGGCGCCCACGACGACGGCCTCGCCCTCCTCGACGAAGCTCGCCGCGAGATCGGCGATGGCCGTCTTCTCCGCGGTCGCTAGATGGGATTTCTGCGGGAAGCCGGACTCCCTGGTGAAACCACCCGGCAACACCGCACCGCCGTGCCGGCGGTCGAGCAGTCCTTCCGCTTCGAGGGCCCGCACGTCACGCCGTACGGTCACTTCGGAGGTCTGGACGACGCGGGCGAGCTCACGGAGCGAGACCGCCCCGTTGGCGCGCACCATTTCGAGGATCAATTGACGACGTTCTGCAGCGAACACGAAACCGACAGTAACGCCAACGACCATCTGTTTTCAGCAGGTTGCTTCAATTAACGGAAGTTGTTCGCTGCGCAACCCAAGAAGTGGTATAGGGAACCGGAAGGAGAGCCACCCCATCCGGCCCCCCACGCCTCAACTCTCCCTCTGCGCCTTCCTGGTGTGCAGCTGTCGCGCCACCTCTGCGACAGACCCGGACAAGGAGGGATACACCGTGAACGCGTTCGCGATCTGTTCGACGGTCAGATTGTTGTCGACCGCGATCGAGATCGGATGAATCAGCTCACTGGCCCGCGGCGCAACGACCACACCACCCACGACGATGCCGGTCCCGGGCCGACAGAACATCTTTACGAATCCGTCCCGGATTCCCTGCATCTTCGCGCGAGGATTACGCAGCAACGGCAGCTTGACGACCCGTGCGTCAATCAGCCCCTTGCCCACGTCCGCCTGGGAATACCCGACCGTGGCAATCTCCGGATCCGTAAACACGTTCGCGGATACAGCCTTGAGATTGAGCGGCGCGACCGCATCGCCCAGGAAGTGGTACATCGCGATCCGCCCCTGCATCGCGGCAACGGACGCCAGCGCCAGCACACCGGTGCAGTCACCAGCGGCGTAGACACCCGGGGCACTCGTCCGCGACACCTTGTCCGTCCAGATGTGCCCCGACTCCGTCAGCCGGACCCCGGACTCCTCCAGACCCATCCCCGAGGTGTTCGGGATGGACCCCACCGCCATCAGACAGTGCGTCCCGCTGATGACCCGCCCATCGGCCAAGGTCACCTCCACCCGGTCGCCGACCCGCTTGGCGGCGGCCGCCCGCGAGCGCGACATGACATTCATCCCGCGCCGCCGGAAGACGTCCTCCAGCACCGCGGCCGCGTCCGGGTCCTCGCCCGGCAGCACGCGATCACGCGACGACACCAGCGTCACCTCGGACCCCAGCGCCTGATAGGCACCCGCGAACTCGGCACCGGTGACACCGGACCCGACCACGATGAGCTCCTCCGGAAGCTCCTCCAGGTCGTACACCTGCGTCCAGTTCAGGATCCGCTCGCCGTCCGGCAGCGCGTCCGGAATCTCCCGCGGATGCGCCCCGGTGGCCACCAGCACGGCATCGGCAACGAGCGTCTCTTCCGTCCCGTCGGCCACCCGCACAACAACCCGACGGGTGCCATCGGCGAAACGCTCGGCATCCAGCCGCCCACGCCCCCGCAGCACCCGCCCACCGGCCCGGGTCACGGACGCCGTGATGTCGTGCGACTGCGCCAGCGCAAGCCGCTTGACCCGTCGATTCACCTTCCCCAGATCCACCCCGATGACGGTGCCGTCCTCCCGGACCCCGTCCTCGACGGTGATCCCCAGCTCCTCGTACGACGAGTCGAAGGAGGTCATCACCTCAGCCGTCGCTATGAGCGTCTTCGAGGGCACGCAGTCGGTCAGCACCGACGCCCCGCCCAGACCGTCGCAGTCGACGACGGTCACCTCCGCACCGAGCTGCGCGGCGACGAGCGCCGCCTCATAGCCGCCGGGTCCGCCACCGATGATCACGATCCGAGTCACGTACTCCATTGTCCCGCACCCATCAAAGCGACTCCTCTCGGGTCCTCCCCCACTCCGCCCGGCGCACGTCGCGCCCCGCACTCCCTTCGAGCCTGCCATCCCAAATGCGGTCCCGCCTCACTCCCGTACCCTCAGAACCATGTCGCTCTACGCCGCGTACGCCGGCAACCTCGATGCGCGGCTGATGACGCGCCGCGCCCCCCATTCGCCGCTGCGCGGCACGGGCTGGCTCGCCGACTGGCGCCTGACCTTCGGCGGGGAGCAGATGGGCTGGGAGGGCGCCCTGGCCACCGTGGTGGAGGAACCCCACTCGCAGGTCTTCGTGGCCCTCTACGACATCGCCCCGATGGACGAGGAGTCGATGGACCGCTGGGAAGGGGTGGGCCTCGGCATCTACCGCCGCCTCCGCGTACGCGTCCACACCCTGGACGGCGAGGAGACGGCCTGGACCTACGTCCTCAACGGCTACGAGGGCGGCCTCCCCTCCGCCCGCTACCTGGGCGAGATCGCCGACGCGGCCGAATCCGCGGGCGCCCCCCACGACTACGTCATGGAGCTCCGCAAGCGCCCCTGCTAGCCCATTCGTCACAACGCACGAGGCGATCGCCGCAGGACCGTAACCTGCCACATCTACGCGCGTAGGCCGCGACCGGTTACCCTCGTCCGCGTGAACGCATCAGTTACCCCCCAGGCCGACCCGTACGCCGCGGCCGACGCCGCCGCGGCCCGCCTCCGCGAGCTCACCGGCGCCGAGACCCACGACGTCGCCCTGGTGATGGGCTCCGGCTGGCTCCCCGCCACCGAGGCGCTCGGCACCCCCGAGGCCGAGTTCCCCGTCACCGAGCTCCCCGGCTTCTCCGCCGCCGCCGTCGCGGGCCACGCGGGCACCGTCCGCTCGTACAAGGTCAACGACAAGCGCGCACTGGTCTTCCTCGGCCGTACGCACTACTACGAGGGCCGCGGCGTCGCCGCCGTCGTCCACGGCGTGCGCAGCGCCGTCGCCGCCGGCTGCAAGACCGTCGTCCTGACCAACGGCTGCGGCGGTCTCCGCGACGGCATGCGCCCCGGCCAGCCGGTGCTGATCAGCGACCACCTGAACCTCACGGCGACCTCGCCGATCGTCGGCGCCAACTTCGTCGACCTCACCGACCTGTACTCGCAGCGCCTGCGCACCCTCTGCCAGGAGGTGGACCCCACCCTGGAGGAGGGCGTCTACGCGCAGTTCCCCGGCCCGCACTACGAGACCCCGGCCGAGGTCCGCATGGCCCGCACCCTCGGTGCGGACCTGGTGGGCATGTCCACCACCCTCGAGGCGATCGCCGCCCGTGAGGCCGGCGCCGAGGTCCTGGGCATCTCCCTGGTCACCAACCTCGCCGCGGGCATGACCGGCGAGCCGCTGAACCACGAGGAGGTCCTCCAGGCCGGCCGCGACTCGGCCGTCCAGATGGGCGCCCTCCTGGCCCAGGTGCTCCCGCGCCTGTAAGAAGCACCGCCCCGAGGCGCGCGTCCCCACGACCCCAGTGGCCCGACGCGCGCCTTCGGCACGTCTGCCCACCCACGCAACCCCATGCATCCGGCAGACGGCATACGGCCGAAGGGGGCGGGGCGGGACGGGGTCTGGAGAGGGCGTAAAGCGTTATTTGCGGCCAAGGACACGGCACCCATCCATAGGGCCCGCACGGCCGTAAATAATGCAGCCCCGGAAGACCCCGTCCCGCCCCGCCCCCGACCCACCACCACCCGCACCGCACCCCCAGACAACCTCCGGAGGAAACCCGTGGAGCAGGAGCGAGACCTCCTCGCCCGAGCCCGGACCTGGCTCGCCGAGGACCCCGACCCCGAGACCCGCGCAGAGCTCGCCGCCCTCATCGACGCGGAGAACCTGCCCGAACTCACGACCCGCTTCGCCGGCACCCTCCAGTTCGGCACCGCCGGCCTCCGCGGCGAGATCGGCGCCGGCCCGATGCGCATGAACCGCACGGTCGTCATCCGCGCCGCGGCGGGCCTGGCCGCCTACCTCAAGAAGCAGGGCCACGCGGGCGGCACCGTCGTCATCGGCTACGACGCCCGCCACAAGAGCGCGGACTTCGCCCGCGACACCGCCGCGGTCATGGTCGGCGCCGGCCTCAAGGCGGCGGTCCTCCCCCGCCCCCTGCCCACCCCCGTCCTCGCCTTCGCGATCCGCCACCTCGGCGCCGTCGCCGGCGTCGAGGTCACGGCCAGCCACAACCCGCCCCGCGACAACGGCTACAAGGTCTACCTGGGCGACGGCTCCCAGATCGTCCCCCCGGCCGACGCGGGCATCGCCGCCGAGATCGCCGCGATCGGGAGCCTCCACGACGTCCCCCGCCCCGAGGCAGGCTGGGAAACCCTCCGCGACACCGTCCTGGACGCCTACCTGGAGCGCACCGACGCCGTCCTGACCAACGGCTCGGCCCGCGACGTCGGCGTCGTCTACACGCCCATGCACGGCGTCGGCCGCACCGTCCTCACCGCCGCCTTCGAGCGCGCCGGCTTCCCGGCCCCCCTCGTCGTCGCCGAACAGGCCGACCCGGACCCGGACTTCCCGACCGTCGCCTTCCCCAACCCCGAAGAGCCCGGCGCGATGGACCTCTCCTTCGCCACGGCCCGCGACGCGGCCGCCCGGGGCGAGGCGCCGGACATCATCATCGCCAACGACCCGGACGCCGACCGCTGCGCCGTGGCCGTCCCCGACCCCGACAACGTCGAGGGCTGGCGCATGCTCCGCGGCGACGAGGTGGGCGCCCTCCTCGCCGAACACCTCGTCCACAAGAACGCCGCAGGCACCTTCGCAACCACCATCGTCTCCTCCTCCCTCCTCTCCCGCATCGCCGCGGCGAGCACCGGCACCCCCTACGAGGAGACCCTCACCGGCTTCAAGTGGCTGGCCCGGGTGGACGGCCTGCGCTACGCCTACGAGGAGGCGCTGGGCTACTGCGTCGACCCCGAGGGCGTCCGCGACAAGGACGGCATCACCGCCGCCCTCCTCGTCGCCGAACTGGCCGCCGAGCTCAAGGAGAAGGGCCGCACCCTCTCCGACCTCCTCGACGACCTCGCCGTCGAGCACGGCCTCCACGCCACGGACCAGCTCTCGGTCCGCGTCGAGGACCTCTCCCTGATCGCCGCGGCCATGCGCCGCCTCCGCGAGCAGCCCCCGACGGTCCTGGCGGGCCTCCAGGTGACGACCGCCGACGACCTCGCCAAGGGCTCGGAGTCCCTCCCCCCGACGGACGGCCTGCGCTACCACCTCTCCGGCAACGAGGCGGGCACGGTCTCCGCCGCCCGCGTCATCGTCCGCCCCAGCGGCACCGAGCCCAAGCTCAAGTGCTACCTGGAGGCAGTCGTCCCGGTCGCCTCGTCCGCGGCCCTGACCGACGCCCGCACCCACGCGGCGGAGGTCCTGGCCTCGATCAAGACGGACCTGGCCCGGGCCGCGGGGATCTGATCCGCGGCACCCCCTGGAGGCCCCGTTCCCGGTCGCGCCGGGTGCGGGGCCTCCGCCCGTTCACCGCCCGTGCTTCCTCCATGTTTGACACCATGGAGTCATGGCGGAATCGACGTACAGCATCGGAGAGGGCCCCGCGACGCGGGTGAGCCTCTCACTGCCGGAGGGTACGGCCGAGGCGATCCGCGCGCGGGTCGGCAAGGGGGAGTTCTCCTCGTTCATCGCAGCCGCGGTGGAACGCGAGCTCCGGGGCCGGATCCTGGACGAGTATCTGGCCGACTACGAAGAGCGCAACGGCCCGCTCCCCGAGCCGGCCCAGGAACGGGCCCGGCAGGTCTTCGACGAGGTATTCGCGGAAGAGGAGCAGTGGCCCGCCGCAAGCTGAGTCACGAAGGGACCCTGGTCCTGGACAGCGAGGGGCTGTCCAAGCTCCTCGGCGACGACGAGCAGGTCGTGGCCATGGTGGCGGAGGCCCGTCGGCGAGGCATGGAAGCGGTGATCTGTGCGCTGACCATCATCGAGGCCGTGCACCCCGGCACGAACAAGGCCCGGCTGGCCTGGGTCCTGTCCGGCCTGAGAGTGATCGCCGTCGGGGACGAAGAAGCGAAAGCGGCTTCAGCGCTGCTGATGACTGCCGGGCTGCACGGCCACAAGTACGCCATCGACGCGGCTGTGGCGACAACGGCTATGGCCCAGCAGCGCCCCGTGGTCATGCTCACTTCCGACGTCGATGACATGACCAAGCTGTGCGGCGGCCGGGTCCGGCTTGTTGCGGTGTGAGTGACGCGGGCCGCGGGCAACCGACCCCGCGGCACACGCCCCGAGATCCCGGCTCAACGGGAGGGATCGGCCACCAAGTTGGTGATCAGCTTGCGCAACCGCCCCTCGACGACCGGCAGTACGCCGTGCACAAGCTGCGCACCATAAACGATCGCGGTCCCGGCCGGCGGCGCACTCGTCCAGCGCGTACGCGGAACGGCCCGCAACTCGGCGAGGGCCTCCGGCGAGGCATCGTGCGAGATCTCCCGGGCGAACCGCGTACCGGGCACGAACCCGCTCCCCGCCCCCGCGAAGCGGTCGGTCCACAGCGCCTCGGAGGCGGAGGTGTCGACGAAGAACTCCCCGCCCCGCTCGGCCTCCTGGAGGTGGAAGGCCACCCGGGCGACGCGCTGCTGCCGCGCCCGGGGCTCGTCCGCACCGTGGAGGTGCGGCTGAATGCCGCGCCCCGGCCCGAAGTCGTGGTAGTCCCACGGTGTGGGCCCGGCGACGGACGGGAACACCCGCCGGATGGACGGCAGGGCGCGCTCGACGGCGGCGTTCAGGATCTCCTGGACGTCCTCGGGCGCCCGCACACCGTCCTCGGGACGTGCGGGAATCCGCCCCGCCACGGCGAGGTACTCGTCCAGAATCTTGATCACCTGGACGGTCTCGTCGGGCGTGAGGAACCCCTCGACGGTATGGACGGCCAGCGTCTCGGTCATGTGAATCACGCGGTGACTCCCACCTCTCGCAGTGGTCGGCGTGGAGCGTTCCGTTCGTGCGTTCGTGCGCATTCCAGTCCCGCGCGCCGGGAAGGCGCAAGCGCCGGGCCGCACTTTGGCGCGTTCGCTCGCCCGGCACCGGGGTCACGCCCCCGGACTTCGCCCGGCCTACCGCCGCTCCGGCATGTCCAGCGCCTGCGCCAGCGCCGCACCGAGACCGGCAGCCTGCCCGGGCGCGTACCGCGCAGCCCACGTACGCACCACCCGGAGGAAGTCACCCAACTCCCGCTCCACACCGGCCAGCAGACGCCGCAGTTCGCCGACGGGAAGCTCGATCACCGGACTGCCGTCCTGCTCGCAGTCCACGGTCAACCGGACCGTATCGCCGAGCCGTTCGGCAAGCGGCCAGGGATCATGCCCGAACCCGGCCGTACCTCCGCCGTCCACGACGTCGAACCACGCCCGCCATTCCTCCAGCCCTTCGCAGCAGCCGGGCCGGAAGGTGACCCCGGTGACCGTGTCGACGACCCGCAGCCCACCGAGCGCGACCGGGACCTCCGCCGTGAGGAGTCCGTGCAGAAAGGATCCGAGGGGTTCGTCGGGCGCCACCCCTTCGCCCGCGTCGGCGTTGCAGCCGGCGACCGACATCACCGCCGCGCCGACCTCGGCGGAGGCGAGCCCGCCGCCGAGGGGAAGGAGCGCATACGGTTCGACCCCGGCGACCGGCCAGAGGGTAAATCCGTCGGCGGGTACGCGCACCTCAAGCACGGCCTGCATCGCGATCACTTGTGCACCCCCGCCCTTCCCTGTCCGCCCGGCCCCGCACATACTCACAGGATCAGCACGGATTCCTCAACCGCGATTCGCTGGTATTCGACGAAGGACGGGCCTCGATGCGCCAGACTTCCTGCTGGATGCCGAGCAGGTCATCGCGCCTCCGAATCCCTGACAGGACAGTGCAGTTCGGCGAGAGCGCGGTTCGGCGAACAGGCCACCACGGCCAAACTGAGAAACTGCGGACGCGCCAAGTAGTAGCCGACAGATACGTCCTGCCCATCGACCAGGGTGTGGGTGATGTACCTGGCCATCCACTCGCACCGAGCACGGTTCCGGTCGGCAAGCGACGCAAGACGCGGAGCGTACTCGACAAGACGGTCAACGGCCCAATCAGCCGCACGCTTTGGATGATCCCAAGTACCTCGGATCAGCTTGGCCGGTTTGATCAGCCAGTACGCCGTTTCGAGGGGCGGGACACCCGTCACCGGCCATTCGGCCACGGCTTCCCGGTAGCGTTCCAGGACCTCTGGCGGACTGGTCACTGTCGGCTCGACCAGCGAGGGCGGGCGGCGGAGGCGCTCCTTGTCGAAGTCGGCTTTGTCGCCGACCCATTGGTATCCGTGAAAGTGCACGGGTGTCCGTCCTGCGCGCGTCGGGGACGGCTCCCGGTCTTCCGGGGAACAGAAGACCGGGAGCCGCCGTTCCAAGGGGGTCAGGCCGAAAGGCCGAAGCGGGCCGGGTCGATCCCGGCCGCGTCCAATTCGGCCGTGGTGAACCGCAGCGGTTCGGCGTGCGGGCGCTTGCTGTCACCCATGGCCCAGGCGTCGTCACCGATCCGTGCGAGGGTTACGCAGGCCTCGCCGTCGGGATGGGTGTTGCCCCCACAAGCCCGGGAGAACCGGGCACCGTTGATGGAGAGCCCGTACAGGTCCATTCCACTCATGAATATGCCTTCCTGAGCGCCGGAAGGACACCGGTTGTCAGCCGCCGCCGCACCTCAGTGCTCCCTCATGCGCTTCTCGGAGTGGGCATAGATGAGGGCATCGAGCAGCTTCCGGGCCGTGGCCATGGGCACAGTGCCCAGATACACATACGGCTCGCCGGACAGAGACGCCCGCCCCTGCAACTGCGGCCAAGAATCCCGGTCCCCCACCCTGATGCCCATCTCCGCCAGCACCCGATCCAGCATGAAGGCCGTGTCATCCGCACGCTTCTTGCCTGCCACGAAGGCATCGGACGGCTGCGCGACTGCTTCGGTGTCCGCTGTCATTGGCACATCGTGAAGTCGGTGCCGGGAGCGGCGCTAGTGGGTTTCCTGTTCCCGCAAGAACTCGTTTCGGATCGCCTCGACCATGCTCCGCATCTCATCACCCAGAAGGGCCGTTCGACCGAAACCCGTAAATTTCTTGACGTACAGGTCCACGTCTCTCGGGTCAGTGACGACCAATTCGGCGTGGACCGTCTCTACCGTGACCAACCGGTCGTCCCGGATCACGAAGGCATGGTTCGCGATATCGGTCTGTCTCGCTCCGAGTGGAACCACACGAATGTCGACATGAGAAAGGCGGGAGATCGAAACGATCCTGTCGAGCTGCGCAGCCATCATCTGCGGAGCAACGATCTGCCATCGGAGGGCGGGTTCCGTGATGACGAAATGCAGTGCCTTCTTGCTGTCGTACAGAACGGCCTGACGTTCGAGCCGACCGTTGATGGTGCGGGCGAGGGAGTCTTCACTCAGATCATGTCGCCGCAGCACGGCCCTGATGTACTCCGGTGTCTGGAGCAGACCGGGTACCAGCGCCGGCTGGAACAGCCGCAGCACCGACATCTGCGCTTCGAGGGCCTTGACTGCCTCCTGGCCCTTGTGAACACCGGTTCGCTTCAAAAGCCGCCAGGCCGTGGCCTCCGTGGCCACGGCCCGTGCCGCCTCCATGTACTCCGTCTTGACCGCACCCGATACACCGATGGCGGTCAGGATGCGTTCTACGTCTGTCGCGCTCGGAGAGAGTCTCGCGTGCTCAATCTTGGACAACTTGGAAGGAGACATGAGAGCGCTGCGAGCCACGGCCTTGGCCTCCATCCCGGAAGCCTCTCGCAGCGCCCTCAACGCAGCTCCGAGCTGGGCTCTGTTCACCCGCCGTACTTGGCCCACCAGTCGGTAAACGGCTCCGCATGAGCGAGCGCCTCGTCCCGGTGACGGATGAGCTCCGATACGGCGTCCGGAGTCGCTACATCTGCTCCGAGGAAGCCCCCTTGGTCATCGTATCGCATGACAGCAGCGGTCTCCGAATCAAAGAGCCAGAAATCCGGGACCCCTTCCAAGGGGTTGGGCCTTCCTGTTACATCGAGGATGTAGAACTCCTCCCCACCGGACATGTTCTTCTGGTACCCCCAGCCAAGTTCGAACTGGAGGTAGTCCGTCAGGGGACGGGTCAGGACATGCACGCGGTAGACACGCTTTCCCTGACTCGCATACGTCCGAAGGGTCCGCACCCAGTCGGAGTTGTAGTCCTCGGGCTGTCGACCTCCGGAGGTGAACGTCTGGTAGGCCTCGACGTTGCCGGACCTGCTGTAGTCGTCCAGGGTCTCCAGCCGAAACGCCTCTCGCTCGAAGGAGTCGAAGAGGTCGCCAAGGTTCCTAGATGAGCTTGTCACGAATGGCCTTCCGGATGAGGTCCATCGGGATTTCCACAAGGGTTTCGTGCGAGGGAATCTGCAGACCATGGTCGGTGGGCGTCTCTCCCTGGACCAGGAGAGTGTCACGGTTCGTCGCGTACAGCGTCGGACAGTCGGTGATGTCGCACGTACTGACCAGCATGGTCACCTTCAGGGCCATCGGTTCCCCTCTCCCCTGGCACAGATCCTCTGTGTGACACCGATGCTCCCGAAGACGTAACCAAGGGTCAAGGTGAGGCAGTTGAGCGAACGGGAAACCGTTGGCCGACCGGAGCACGCGCTGGCTCCGCGCCCGACTTCGAGAGTGGAGGGCCCCGTCACGCCGACTCGTCCACGTACTCCGCAAACGATACGGATGCCGAGACAGCGGTCTGCCTCCATCTCCGGTAAGGCTCCGGGTCCCCGGCATGGAGAGCCCGCCCGATCTGCGTACCGTCGGCACGGTAGTTCAGGTGGACGACGGTCGAATCGTCGAACAGCCACCAGTCACGGCCGCCGAGCGGAAGCCCATGGTCGTTGTCGGTGACATCGAGGATACGGATGTCTTCCCCGGCTGCCACGTTGCCCGGGATGCCCCAAGCGAACTGATACCGCTGGTAGTTCGTGAGTGGCCGCCGTACGACGCGAACCCGTCCGATGCGCTTGCCCGCCGCGCGATACCCCTGAACTCTGGCATGCCAGGCCGAGTTGTGGTCCACCGGCTTCGGCTCTCCCCGGAGGAACCGCTCCACGTTCGCCGCCTCCTTGGGCATGGTGTACGCGGGCTGCACCTCGAAGCGCCAGGCATTGCGCTGAAACGAGTCGAACACCTCTCGCCATTCACCGTCCGACAGCACAGGCATCCTCCTTCGCAACGTATCCAAGAACGTACCTGGCCGTTCAAGGGCAGAGGCAGGCGCATTCCCGCACCACACCCCACCGCATCCCGGAGAACCGTGACCCGGTAACCCCCAACTCCCCTTTAAAGAACCGGAGGAAGAACCCTTCCCAACCCCTCCCCCTCCCCTCTCACCCCATCGGGTGACGCGGTGGCAAGTGCCGGGAACGGCGCGGTACGGTCGCGCCAACAACCACAAACGAAGACGGCCCCCGCCGGGACGGGCAATCCCGGGCGAGGGCCTGATCATCGAGGAAGAGGAAACCTTCCCCATGACTGTCGCGCAGTCTAGCGCGCCCTCGCGCGCCGGCGTCGTACACATCCGACACCGCCACACCTCCCACTTCGTCGTCATCGGCAACCACCTAGCCCAGCACCCCCACCTCTCCCTGGTGGCAAGGGGGTTGGCCGTCTACGTGCAGTCACTCCCCGACGGCGTCACCATCGGCATCAAGGACCTCACCCGTCGCTTCAAAGAGGGCGCGGACACCATCTCCGCCGCCCTGCGAGAGCTGGAGAAGGCCGGATACCTGGAGCGGGAGCGCGTACGCACCGACCGGGGGAGAGTTGTCACCGTCACCCGGTGGCACGAGTGCCCACAACCCGCCATTCGTCACGCGGTCGAGCCCCGCCTCGCCCCCGTACCCGAACCGGCCCAGGCCCCCGCCCCGGACCGCGAGCCCGAACCCCCGCTCCCGCCCCTCGACCAGCCCGCCGCCGACATCCTCGCCGCGCTCCGCCGCCTCGACCCCCGGCTGACGCTCCCGTCGAAGGACGTACGCCGCCTCGCCCCCGCCGTACGCGCCTGGCTCGACCGCGACATCGGCCCCCGCCAGATCGCCCGCACCCTGACCAGCGATCTACCCACCGGCCGCATCCCCTGGCCCGCCCGCCTCCTCGACTACCGCCTCACCAACTGGCTGCCGCCCCAGCTCCCCACCACACCCCTCGAACCACAACCCGAGGCGCCGCCCCGCCCCCACCCCCTCCAGAACTGCAACGGCTGTGAACGGGCCTTCCGTTCGCCTGATCCCGGACTCTGCCGGGACTGCAGAGGAGAAACAGCAGCGGCTTAGGTCAGATCTAAGGGACGGAGAGCTGCCACGTATAGGACGTGTGGAGCTCACCGGGGCCGTACGTGAGCTCCAGCCGCGAGGGCTTCGTCTCCGCTGTGAACACATACTCCAGCCGCGTCGACTCGCCCTCCGACACCTTTTCGTCCCGACCGGAATTGAGCACCGTCGGATAGCCCGTGAGCCATCTGACGCCCGGGTTCTCCCCTGCGTGGCTTCCCAGGTCGTAGCTGCGCAGTTCCGCTGGCGCACCGCTGTGGTTCGTGACGGTGACGGGCACACGGTAGGTGTGCGCGGCCGTCGCATCGCCGCCTGTCAGGTCCTCCTTGGGCAGGCTGATCGGCCGGAGGGGGCCGATGGAGACCTGAACGCCGTCGTCGTAAACAACGGTCCCCTCCCTGGCCGGAGACTTGTCGGCGGCTGCCGCGCCCGTGCGATCGCGTGCGGTGACCCCGTCGTCGCGCCTGTAGCGGATGCAGCCGCCGTCCGTCGACAGAACGGGCTTGCCGGTGTACCAGTCAATGCCGACGGCGATATCCACACCGTGGTCGTCGGTGGTCCGCATGCCCGGCCACTGCGGTATCGGGTTTTGGGGATTCAGAGTCTCCGGTGCCGACGTGTCCTCGGTCTTCCAGCCACGGCGCCGCCATTCGGCCCGGAGTCTGCCCAGATCCGTCAAGTAGTCGGCCTTGCCGGAGTACTGGAGCTTCCACTTGTAGTGAGGCTGCTTCCTGGTCACACCGTCACCGTCGAACCCCAGGTCGTCGACGCACGAGGTGCTGCCTTCCTCCTGCATCCAGCCGGCGTCACCGGCGCCCGGCCGCAGGCCGCCGACGGCTCGTTTTCCGGCCTCCCGGGTCTTGATGTCCTGCATGCGGTAGTCCGCCGCGGACCGCACAGGGCCGCCCCCGAGGTTCTCGAAGAAGTCGGAGACCGCGGAGTACACCCAGAAGATCACCGCGACTGCGGCCAGGCAGATGAGCCAACGCCGCACCACCACCTTGCGGCTCACCCCTGTGGTCGAGGTGTCCGTGGAAGCAGCGGCCGGCTCCTGGGGCGGGTTGATCTCCATGGGACGATCCCACGCCATGGAGCGGACTCGTCGACAGAGACGACGTGCTCAATCGGAGCTGAGTAGGGGTACTCAAGCTCCGTGGCATCCGGCGCCTGCCATCCCTCCCGCCCCGGCCTCTGCCGGACTACGAATTGCCTCCGTATGGGCGGGACTTCTCAGCTATTCCCGCCCCAACCCCAGAGGAAGCAGAACTCGTTCCCCTCGGGGTCGGCCATGACCTGGAAGCTGCCGTGGTCGTCGGTCACCGGCTCGCCCAGGCGCGTAGCCCCCAGCCGCAGCGCTTCGGTGACGGCCGCGTCGGCCGCGTCGACCTCCAGGTCGAGGTGCAGCCGGTTCTTCACCTGCTTGCTCTCGGGGACCTGTTGGAAGGCCAGCCGGACGAACTCCGGCGGATCCACATAGGACCAGTCCGGGGTACGGTCCACCGGCTCGCCGCCGAGCAGCCCGGCCCAGAAGCGGACCAGGCGCTGAGGGTCCCGGCAGTCCACGACGATTTCACCCACACGAACACGCACGATCAGAAGACTATGCCGTCCTGCCCAAGGGGCTCAGGTCAGCCCTTCAAGTAGTGGCACAGGTTGAGGAACAGATTGACGTTGGGTATGTCATGCGTGAACTGCGAATCCACCAGCGTCCGGTTGTCGGAGGCCCAGAACCTCGCCATCCCGTCGTACACCCTGATCTGGTCGATCTCCGCCCAGGTGGCCGTACGCTTCTTGCTCGCCAGCCCATTGCGGTCGGCCTTGTAGGGGCCGAACTCCACCGTCCCGCCGCGCTGGATGCGCTCGACCACGCCCGGCAGCTGCGCCCGCGTGATGCCGCGCTCGATGGGGTCGCCCCAGTCGCCCGGGTAGGAGAACGGGGCACCGTTCACCATCGAGGTGATGCCGAGCCGCTGCTTCTCCTTGTTCAGCATGCCCCGCATGCCCGGCCCGATGTTCACGGCGTTTCCGCTCGGATCGATGAGGGTGTAACGGGCGTCCCTCAGCGCGCCGTTGACGCTGCGGCGGTACTGGAGGACCCGTGTCGTCCCCCAGTCGTACGCGGCCTCGTAGCCGTCGGGTGCCGTCACGATCACGCCGCCGACATAGACGTACAGCCGCCAGCCCTGCCATTTCCTGTACCGCCAGCCCTGGTTCGTGGCGTACGTCCGGCCCGTCCACTCCCCGAGGCCGCGCTGCTGGGCGAGTGCGGCGGCCGACGCGGTCGGCGGCTCGGACAACAGCTGGTCGTCCATGACGGGGACTCCTCGGTTCGACGACGGGTCGGCTCAAAGTAATTCAGCCCCGTGTCGAACGGCAGAGATCACTGTTGTGCGGCTCGCCTCACTTCGTCGCGTACAGCACCACGAACAGCACCAGCCCCACCACCGACGGCGCGATCAGCTCGTACGCCCAGCGCACCACCGCCGCGCCCTGCGCACCGTCCCGCTTCGCGCCGCGCTCCGCGAGTTCGCGCAGGTCCTCGATGGCCTGGTCGGAGGGGGCGCGCAGGGGGCCCGACGGGGCGGGCGTCAGGAGCGACGCGCGGCCCGTCACGTCCTCGGCCGCGTCCCGCTGCACCCGGCGCGCCGCGCGCTTGCGCTGCCGCAGAGAGACGGGAATGGCCCAGAGCTGGTATTTCGCGCCGTCCTCCGCGAGGACCTCGCTGGAGTAGCCGGCGCGGACGGTCGCGACGCGCGCCCACGGCAGCGTGATCGTCCGGAACGGGTTGCGGACAAGGAGGCGGTCCTCGCCCGCCCACACCGCGGGGCGCAGCGTGAACGCGATCACCAGGGGCACCAGGCACAGCAGCCCGGCCAGCGCGAGCCAGGGCGCCCGGCCCTCGCCGCGCACGATCGCGTCGCCGCCCAGCCAGGCGCCGAGCGCCAGCAGCAGGACGCCGCTGGCGATGCCGGCGGAGGAGCGGTAGCGCCGGTCCGCGTAGGACGGCTGCTGCGGTGCCTCGGGAGAGCTCGTCATGGGGCCGATTCTGCCGGACCTCTACCGGCCCGGAGGGCGGCCGGAGGTTGCAGTACGGCAACGCCCGCACCCCCTCGTACCAGCGGAAATGCCAACGGCGGGGCGGGCCGCCGGTGACGACGGCCCGCCCCGCCCCGAGGGGTGTTACTTGACGTGGTTCACGACCGTGCAGCCCTTGGGCAGCTTCGGGAAGAGCGTGGTGGCGTAGCGGGCGCTGCCGCC
This sequence comes from Streptomyces luteireticuli, assembly GCF_041519305.1. Classification (NCBI taxonomy): domain Bacteria; kingdom Bacillati; phylum Actinomycetota; class Actinomycetes; order Kitasatosporales; family Streptomycetaceae; genus Streptomyces; species Streptomyces luteireticuli. Next base: position 5,162,841 of record NZ_CP167927.1, on the reverse strand, counting down.
CTCGACCTTGGTGATGAGCTTCGGCTGCGCGGTGTTGATGTCGGTGATCTTGGCGATGATGCCCGCGCTCTTGGGGAGGGACGGGTGCTTGCGGTCCAGGTGGCCCACGATCACGCTGCGGTCGCCCATGTCCTTGAGCCAGACCTCCGGGCCCTTGGCCGAGTTGGTCAGGACCGCGAGGGTGCCGGCGCCGATGTCCTGCTTCTTCTCCACGAAGCAGACGGGGGTGACCGGGCCCTGGCCGTTGCTGCCCTTGTCCTTCACCGCCGTGACCTGGCCGAGGCGCGGGTTGAGCCGGACCAGGTAGTCGCCGTGCTTGCCGGTCAGCACGGTCGGGTGCGCGCGGTCGAGAACCTTCGCCAGCTTGCCGTCCCAGATGACGTAGGCCGTGTACGCGTACTGCGACTGCTGGTAGACCACAGCCCGGTTGCCGCCCGGGAGCAGCCGGTTGGTGACGAACTTGCCACGGGTGTAGCGGTTGCCCTTGTCCGTACCCAGGCCGATGTTCTTCTGCTCGACCCAGGTGACCCTGCCGTTGCGGGTGTCCATCTCGACGAACAGGTTGTGCACGGTCGCGTACGGCCGCTTGTCGTCGAGGAGGGCGAGCATGATGTCGCCCTTGGAGACGGCCACCTGGAAGTGCCCGGCCTTCGGCTCGTGGACGCCGGCCCGGCTGCCGTCCGGGAGCTTGTACGTACGGATCGGGCCGGACTTGTGGGCGGCGGCCACCGACGAGGTCTGGGGCGTGGCGAACGCGGACGAGACCGGGGCGAGGACCGCTCCCGCCACGGCGGCGGAGGCGAGGGCGATGCGCAGGGTGGTGCGGGTGGCGGTACGGCGACGGGACATGCGTGGCTCCTGGTGAACGAGCGCTGGAGGATGGACGATCCGCATGCCGCTTTTCTCTCTCGGGTGGGGCCGTCGAGTCGGGCGGTGCTGCTGAGAAAGAAGTTATTGATCTTGTGTCATCGCGGAGTCTTTCGAATGTCACGAGCCCGCGACAGCGAATGGAAGGCGATCGACCCCTTCCATTCGCATAACCGGGGGGTGACACGCGCTACGCGCGTAGATATGCTCGGCTGGTGACCATGCCCACTGTTCCTTCCCATGGCAATGAAGCCGCGGAGCGACTGGCGTCGATGGCCGACGTGACCGCCTCCGACGGCACGTTGCGCCGATTCCTGCACGGGCTTCCCGGAGTGGACCCGGTCGGGCTCGAGGCCCGCGCCGCGGCGCTCGGGACCCGCTCGATCAAGACCACGGCGAAGGCGTACGCCATCGACCTGGCCATCTCGATGATCGATCTGACGACCCTGGAGGGCGCGGACACCCCGGGCAAGGTCCGGGCGCTGTGCGCCAAGGCCCTCAACCCGGACCCGACGGACCGCACCTCCCCGCGCACCGCCGCGATCTGCGTCTACCCGGACATGGTGGCCACCGCCGCCGAGGCCCTGAAGGGTTCGGACGTCAAGGTCGCCTCGGTCGCCACCGCCTTCCCGGCCGGGCGCGCCGCGCTCCCCGTCAAGCTGGCGGACACGGCGGACGCCGTGGCCGCGGGCGCGGACGAGATCGACATGGTGATCGACCGCGGGGCGTTCCTCGCGGGCCGCTACCTCTCCGTGTTCGAGGAGATCAAGGCGGTCAAGGAGGCCTGCCGCCGCCCGGACGGCACCGCCGCCCGGCTGAAGGTGATCTTCGAGACGGGCGAGCTGTCGACGTACGACAACATCCGCCGCGCCTCCTGGCTCGGCATGCTGGCGGGCGCCGACTTCATCAAGACCTCGACCGGCAAGGTCGCGGTGAACGCCACCCCGGCGAACACCCTGCTGATGCTGGAGGCGGTCCGCGACTTCCGCGCCACGACCGGCGTCCAGGTCGGCGTGAAGCCGGCCGGCGGCATCCGCACCACCAAGGACGCGATCAAGTTCCTGGTGCTGGTGAACGAGACCGTGGGCGAGGAGTGGCTGACGAACCAGTGGTTCCGCTTCGGCGCCTCCAGCCTCCTCAACGACCTGCTGATGCAGCGTCAGAAGCTGAGCACCGGACGTTACTCCGGTCCCGACTACGTGACGGTGGACTGACCATGGCCATGTCCTTTGCATACGCACCGGCGCCCGAGTCGCGCGCCGTCGTCGACATCGCCCCGTCCTACGGGCTGTTCATCGACGGAGAGTTCCGCGAGGCCGCGGACGGCAAGGTCTTCAAGACCGTCTCCCCCTCGACCGAGGAGGTCCTCTCCGAGGTCGCGCAGGCGGGCTCCGAGGACGTCGACGCGGCGGTGAAGGCCGCCCGCAAGGCCTTCGAGAAGTGGTCGGCGCTGCCCGGCTCCGAGCGGGCCAAGTACCTCTTCCGCATCGCCCGCATCATCCAGGAGCGCAGCCGCGAGCTCGCCGTCCTGGAGACGCTGGACAACGGCAAGCCGATCAAGGAGACGCGCGACGCCGATCTCCCGCTGGTCGCCGCGCACTTCTTCTACTACGCGGGCTGGGCCGACAAGCTGGAGCACGCGGGCTTCGGGCCGAACCCCAAGCCGCTGGGCGTGGCCGGGCAGGTCATCCCGTGGAACTTCCCGCTGCTGATGCTGGCGTGGAAGATCGCCCCGGCGCTGGCCGCGGGCAACACGGTCGTCCTCAAGCCCGCCGAGACGACCCCGCTGTCGGCGCTGTTCTTCGCGGACATCTGCCGCCAGGCCGGGCTGCCCAAGGGCGTCGTCAACATCCTGACGGGCGACGGGTCGACGGGCGCCGCGCTGGTGGCCCACGAGGGCATCGCCAAGGTCGCGTTCACCGGTTCCACCGCCGTGGGCAAGCAGATCGCCCGCACGGTCGCCGGCACCGACAAGAAGCTCACGCTCGAACTGGGCGGCAAGGGCGCCAACATCGTCTTCGACGACGCCCCGATCGACCAGGCCGTCGAGGGCATCGTCGGCGGCATCTTCTTCAACCAGGGCCAGGTCTGCTGCGCCGGTTCGCGCCTGCTGGTGCAGGAGTCGATCCAGGACGAGCTGCTGGACGCGCTCAAGCGCCGCATGTCCACGCTGCGCGTCGGCGACCCGCTCGACAAGAACACCGACGTCGGCGCCATCAACTCGGCCGAGCAGCTGGCCCGGATCACGGCGCTGGCCGACAGCGGCACGGCGGAGGGCGCCGAGCGCTGGGCCCCGTCCTGCGAACTCCCCTCCCAGGGCTACTGGTTCGCGCCGACGCTGTTCACGAACGTCACCCAGGCCCACCGGATCGCCCGCGAGGAGATCTTCGGCCCGGTGCTCTCCGTCCTGACCTTCCGCACCCCGGCGGAGGCCGTCGCCAAGGCCAACAACTCGCAGTACGGCCTGTCGGCGGGCATCTGGACCGAGAAGGGCTCGCGGATGCTCGCGGTCGCGGACAAGCTCCGTGCCGGCATCGTCTGGGCCAACACGTTCAACAAGTTCGACCCGACCTCGCCGTTCGGCGGCTTCAAGGAGTCGGGCTTCGGCCGCGAGGGCGGCCGCCACGGTCTGGAGGCGTACCTCAGTGTCTGAGCGACTCAGTGTTCTCAAGACCTACAAGCTGTTCGTCGGGGGCAAGTTCCCCCGGTCCGAGAGCGGGCGGGTGTACGAGGTGACCGACTCCAAGGGCAACTGGCTGGCGAACGCGCCGCTTTCGTCCCGCAAGGACGGCCGTGACGCGGTCGTCGCCGCGCGCAAGGCGTTCGGCGCCTGGTCCGGCGCGACCGCGTACAACCGCGGCCAGATCCTCTACCGCATCGCCGAGATGCTGGAGGGCCGCCGCGAGCAGTTCACCGCCGAAGTGGCCGACGCCGAGGGCCTGTCGAAGGCCAAGGCCGCCGCACAGGTGGACGCCGCGATCGACCGCTGGGTCTGGTACGCGGGCTGGACCGACAAGATCGCCCAGATCGCGGGCGGCACCAACCCGGTGGCGGGGCCGTTCTTCAACGTCTCCTCCCCCGCGCCGACCGGCGTGGTGGCCGTGGTGGCCCCGCAGGAGTCCTCGTTCCTGGGCCTGGTCTCGGTGATCGCCCCGGTGATCGCCGCCGGCAACACGGTGGTCGTCGTCGCCTCGGCGAAGGCGCCGCTGCCGGCGCTCTCGCTGGGCGAGGTGCTGGCCACCTCGGACCTGCCCGGCGGCGTCGTCAACATCCTGTCCGGCCGCGCGGCCGAGATCGCCCCGTCGCTGGCGGCGCACCAGGACGTCAACGCGATCGACCTGGCGGGCGCGGACGCGGAGCTGGCCAAGGAGCTGGAGACCGCCGCGGCGGACAACCTCAAGCGCGTTCTTCGTCCACAGCCTGTGGACTGGTCCGCGGCGCCGGGCACCGGCCGTCTGCTGGCCTTCATGGAGACGAAGACCGTCTGGCACCCGACGGGGTCGCTGGGCGCGGGCGGTTCGTCGTACTGATCCGACGCAGACGAGGGGCGGACGGGAGGAATCCCGTCCGCCCCTCGGGCGTACCCGGCCTCAGTGCGGCAGCAGGTTCAGCCCCGGCACGTCGTGCACCTTGCCCCCGTCGGACAGCGTCCCGGTCACCTGCCGGGTGCTCACCGGCCTGAAGTCGCCGATCTTGGTGCCGACGGTGTTGTTGAGCGGGTCGATCCCGGTGCGCGCGAAGGGGTTGACCGGCAGCCGGCCCAGGATCGGGGCGAGCGGCGCCGCCGCGTGCTGGAGACCGGTCATGGCGCCGTCGCGGGCGGCCACGAGGTCGAGCTGCCCGAGCTGGGCCCGGGCGGGCGAGGCCGGGGTGTGCAGCGTGGGCCCGGCCGACGGGGTCACGGGGTCGGCGCTCGCGGCGGACGCCGCGCCGACGGCGAGCGCGGCGGACGCGGAGAGGGTGACGCCCGCCCGCGTCAGCGAGCGCGGGAGGCGCGAGGGGGAGCGGAGTGCGTGACGTGCGTGCGAGGCCATGACCACCTGCCGGGGCGTGAGCGGAAACCGTTCAGCCACGCAGCGTATCCGAACCGTCACGAACAGCGCACATCCGTACCCGGGGGGATCCCCCCTGCGGGTCAATGCGTCACACTGGTGTTCCGTGACTGTCCTCCCGCCTTCCGCGCCGCACGCGCGCGTCATCCTGCTGGCCGGCCCGTCCGGCTCCGGAAAGTCGTCCCTCGCCGCCCTGACCGGGCTGCCGGTCCTCAACCTCGACGACTTCTACAAGGAGGGCACGGACCCCACGCTCCCCCAGCTCCCCGACGGCTCGGGCGCCGACTGGGACTCGCCGCTGTCCTGGGACGGGGACGCGGCGGTGGCCGCGATCGCGGACCTCTGCCGGACGTCCCGCACCGCGGTGCCGGTGTACGACATCGGCACCAGCTCCCGGACCGGCGCGAGCGTGCTGGAGATCGGCCGCACCCCGCTCTTCGTCGCGGAGGGCATCTTCGCCGCCGACGTCATCGAGCGCTGCCGCGAACTGGGCGTCCTGGCCGATGCGCTGTGCCTGCGCGGCCGTCCCTCGACGACGTTCCGCCGCCGCCTCGCCCGCGATCTGCGCGAGGCCCGCAAGCCCGTGCTCTACCTGGTGCGCCGGGGCCTGCGGCTGATGCGCGAGGAGCGCGGGATCGTGGCCCGGCAGACCGCGCTCGGCGCGTTCCCCTGCGGGCGGGACACCGCCATGGGCCGGATCGCGGCCGCGGCGGCCGGACGGTGCGAGAAGGTCACGGCGCAGGCGGCGGAGGCCCCGGCCGAACCCGTGCAGAGCGCCCGGTAGGAAACCCCTGCGGGAAACGGGGAGAACGCGGAAGCGGGCGGACGGACCCCCCGGCCGTCCGCCCGCTCCCTTTCCCCCGTTCCCCCCTCTTTCCCCTCCCCCTCTTTCCCCCGTGGTCCTCGCGGGTCCCCCGTCGTCCTAGGCAACCAGCTCGCCGAACGACTCCTCGACGCCCCGGCCGGAGCCGATGGCCTCGTCCTCGCGCAGCCGGCGCAGCGAGCGCCAGATGCTGCTCTTGACCGTGCCGACGCTGATGCCCAGGATCTCGGCGATCTCCGGGTCGGTGCGGCCCTCGTAGTAGCGCAGGACCAGCATCGTGCGCTGGAGCTCGGGCAGCCGGGCAAGCGCCTGCCACAGGACCGCGCGCAGCTCGGTGCCGCGCATCGCGTCCTGCTCGCCGGCCGTCTCCGGGAGCTCCTCGGTCGGGTACTCGTTGAGCTTGCGGCGCCGCCAGGCGCTGATGTGCAGGTTGGTCATCGTGCGGCGCAGGTAACCGCCGACCGCGGCCTTGTCCGTGATGCGGTCCCAGGCGCGGAAGGTGGAGAACAGGGCGCTCTGCAGCAGGTCCTCGGCCTCATGGCGGTCGCCGGTGAGGTGGTAGGCGGTCGCGTAGAGGGAGGCGCGGCGCTCCTGGACGTAGGCGGTGAACTCGGCCTCGGCGCGGGACATCTCCTTGCCCGTGGCCTGCGGCGCCTCCGCCGGTGCGGCGGGCTCGCCGTAGACGGCGGCGTCGATGGCGGTGAGGTACACGCCCGGCGTACGGGCCCGGCCGGCGCCCCGGGCGTATCCCCGCCCGTTCGTCGCGGCGTCGTGAAGGCGCGTGCGAACTGCGCCCGTGGTGATCGTGTGCAGTGCGTTCATCTTGCGCCCCCCGTCGGTGGTGCCCGTTGGTCCGTGGTTCCGGACCGCTCTCCGCCCGGTGAACAGAAGCCTGCCGGGCCAGTTTCATGGCGCTGTCCGCCGACTGTCACAGCCGTGCAACAGCGGCCGGGGCCGTTGTCACGGGGCCTGTGGCGGGGCCCCCGGAGCGGAAGTCGAACTACCGCCCTGACGTAGGCCAGAATGACCACCGTGCCTTTCCTGTTGCTGATCGAGGACGACGACGCCATCCGCACGGCCCTCGAGTTCTCCCTGTCGCGTCAGGGTCACCGCGTGGTGACCGCTGCCTCGGGCGAGGACGGCCTGAAGCTGCTGCGCGAGCAGCGGCCGGATCTGATCGTGCTGGACGTGATGCTGCCCGGGATCGACGGCTTCGAGGTCTGCCGCCGCATCCGGCGCACCGACCAGCTGCCGATCATCCTGCTCACGGCGCGCAACGACGACATCGACGTCGTGGTCGGCCTGGAGTCCGGGGCGGACGACTACGTGGTCAAGCCCGTGCAGGGCCGGGTGCTGGACGCCCGGATCCGCGCGGTGCTGCGCCGCGGCGAGCGCGAGTCCAGCGATTCGGCGACCTTCGGCTCGCTGGTGATCGACCGCTCGGCGATGACGGTCACCAAGAACGGGGAGGACCTTCAGCTCACGCCGACCGAGCTGCGGCTGCTGCTGGAGCTGAGCCGCCGCCCCGGGCAGGCGCTCTCCCGCCAGCAGCTGCTGCGGCTGGTCTGGGAGCACGACTACCTGGGCGACTCGCGGCTGGTGGACGCCTGTGTGCAGCGGCTGCGCGCCAAGGTCGAGGACGTGCCGTCCTCCCCCACCCTGATCCGTACGGTCCGGGGCGTCGGCTACCGCCTCGACTCGCCGCAGTGACGGCAGTGAACGACGACGAGGTCGGCGGGACAGTGACGGAACGGCCCGGACGGGTACGGGGCCGGTCGGCGGTCAGGAATCTGATGCGGCTCAGCATGCGGTGGATCAGCCTGCGGCTGCGGCTGATGCTGGTCTTCGCCCTGGTGGCGCTGGCCGCCGCCGTGTCCGCGTCCGCCATCGCCTACTGGCTCAACCGCGACGCGGTCCTGACGAGGACGCAGAACGCGGCGCTGGACGACTTCCGCAAGTCGCTCCAGGACAACACCGGCACCCTCCCGCTGACCCCGACCTGCCCCGAGCTCCAGGAGGCCGCGGACCGGATGGCGGCGACCTCGCAGAAGTACGAGGTGCTGCTGATCGGCCGGGTCAAGGGCGGCGGCGACTGCGCCGCGCCCTCCAACCGCGACCTGTTCACCCTGAAGGCTGTGCCGAAGTCGCTGGTCACCGCGGTGAACCGGGAGCGCAAGGTCGACGACTCGAACCCGTACCCGTACCACCTGTACTGGCAGCGGATCACCCTCGACGGCAAGCCCTACCTGGTCGGCGGGGCGAAGGTGATCGGCGGCGGGCCCACCGGCTATCTGCTCAAGTCGCTGGAGAACGAGCGCCAGGACCTCAACTCGCTCGCCTGGTCGCTGGGGATCGCCACCGGCCTGGCCCTGATCGGCTCGGCCCTGCTCGCCCAGGCCGCCGCCTCGACGGTGCTGCGGCCCGTGCAGCGGCTCGGGGAGGCGGCGCGCCGCCTCGGCGAGGGCAAGCTGGACACCCGGCTGCAGGTGTCGGGCACCGACGAACTGGCCGAGCTGTCCCGCACGTTCAACAGGGCCGCCGAATCGCTGGAGAAGCGGGTGGAGGAGCTGAGCGCGCGGGAGTCGGCGAGCCGGCGGTTCGTCGCGGACATGTCGCACGAGCTGCGCACCCCGCTGACCGCGATCACGGCGGTCACGGAGGTGCTGGAGGACGAGGCCGACTCCCTCGACCCGATGATCGCGCCCGCGGTGCAGCTCGTGGTCAGCGAGACGCGGCGGCTGAACGACCTGGTGGAGAATCTGATGGAGGTCACCCGCTTCGACGCGGGCACGGCCCGGCTCGTCCTGGACGACGTGGACGTCGCCGACCAGGTCACCGCCTGCATCGACGCGCGCGCCTGGCTGGACGCCGTCGAACTGGACGCCGAGCGCGGGATCATGGCCCGGCTCGACCCGCGCCGCCTGGACGTCATCCTGGCCAACCTGATCGGCAACGCCCTCAAGCACGGCGGCTCCCCGGTGCGGGTGCGGGTGCGCCCGGTGGACGACCTGCTGATCATCGACGTCCGCGACCACGGCCCCGGCATCCCCGAGGACGTCCTGCCGCACGTCTTCGACCGCTTCTACAAGGCGAGCGCCTCGCGCCCGCGCTCCGAGGGCAGCGGGCTGGGCCTGTCCATCGCCCTGGAGAACGCCCACATCCACGGCGGCGAGATCACCGCCGCCAACTCGCCCGAGGGCGGCGCCGTCTTCACCCTGACCCTGCCCCGCGATGTCTCCGCGGCGTCGGCGGGCGACGGGGACGCGGAGGGCCCGGCCCGAGGGAGCGCACAGTGAGGCGCGCGGCGCGCGGAGCCGCGCTCGTCGCCGCGGTGTGCGCGCTCGCCCTGAGCACCGGCTGCGGGATCCGGGGCACCGCGGTGCCCGTCGACGCCGGCAGCGCGCCCTCACGGGCGACGTGCCTGGTGCGCCCCGGCGCCACGGCCGCCACCCCGCGGGCCGGTACGACGCTGCCCGTGCAACTGCTGTGCGCCTCCCAGCTGGTGGCCGTCGACCGGCCGGTCGCGGCGCCCGGCCGCGACGGGGCGCTGGGCGTCGCCCAGGTGCTCCTGGACGAACTGCGCCGCCCGCTCTCGTCCGCCGAGGAGTCCGCCGGCTTCTCCAGCGAGGTGCCGCAGCACCTCACCGTCTCCGGCGGGCGGCGGGACGACCCGACGGGGACGCTGCGCCTGAGCACCGCGCCGGACGCCCTCTCGACGAAGGCCCTGTCACAGATCGTGTGCACCTTCGCGGGCACGGCGGCGGCCGGCGGCCGGGACACGGTGCTGCTGGGCGGGCCGGGCGGCGAGGCGCCGCGCGCGTACCCCTGCACGGACGAGACGCGCGCCCACCCGGAGAGCGCACCGGGCGCCCCGGGCGCCTGACACGGCCGACGCACGGGGCGCTCACCGTGGCCGGAACCGCGCGCCCCGCGCATCGCGTCCTGTGGGGCGTGCAGCGTCATGGTTACGGCGGTACGCCCGCCCTACGACACCGCTACCGCCTCGCGGGCTGCGTGCTCCTCGCCGCCCACCTGGTCGTGGTGGGCTGGCTGGCCGTACGCCCCCTGACCGCCCCCTGGGTGTCCGCCGCGCACCTGGAGCCGTTCGCCACGCTCCGTGCGGACCTGGCGCTCGGCCCCTGGGAGGCGGCGCGCACGATCGCGTCGGCGGTGCTTCCGTTCGCCCCCCTCGGCGTACTGCTGCCCTGGGCGGGCGGCCGCGTCGTGGCGTCCCCGCTGGGCTCGCTGGCCCGGACGGTCTTCACGAGCGCGATGATCGCGTTGGTGTTGCAGGTGGTGCGGGGTGGGGTGGTGGGGCAGGTGCTGGATCTGGATGCGCTGCTTTTGAATGTGGCGGGGGTTGTTCTTGCGCATGTGGCGGTGGTCCCGGCCGTGCGCGCCCGGTTGCGGCGCCGTTCCTCGGCCGTTCCGCCGCCGGCTGCGACGGCGTCGTCGACGACGCCGTCGACAGGGCTGGCGCCGGTGGCACGGCGCGCGCGGGTGGGGGTTGCGCCGTAGGCGGTTGTTGCCCCTGTCCCGCCCTTTCACCGTTTCTTCCGGGGGAGACCCCCGGACCCCCATTCGCCCTTCGGGCGAAGTCCTCAAGCGCCGGACGGGCTGAATCAGCCCGTCCGGCGCTTGAGGACACCCGCGCGGAGCGCAAAGAAACGGTGAAAGGGCGGGACAGGGGCAATCCCTCGCGGAGCACCCCCACCGGCCTCAGCCCCGGTTGCCGCCCAAGAGATTAGGCGTCGACAGACCCTTCGGCAGACCACCCGCCGGCACCAGCCCCAGCAGCCCGCCATTGCCCTTGTTGTCCGCGGGAGCGGCCTCGGCGGCAGGGGCCGCCTGGGGAGCCGACTGCGGCGCCGCCTCGGGCGCCTTCGGCGCGGGCGCCGGGAAGAACGCCTTGTCCAGCGCCATGGCCGTGGACTTCATCGCCGAGGACCCCAGCGCACGGTTCCCCGCCTCGATCAGCGGCCCGCCCGGCAGCAGCGGCGCGACCTGCTCGATCGGAAGGCTGCGGCTCGTCCCCGCGGCCAGGCCGGTCGCCCGCTCCAGCGGGCCCGCGTGGGGAGCCGCGGCCGACGCGGTGCCCGCCGTGGCGACGGCGATGGCCGCTCCGAGGGCCGCGGCACCGATGGTCTTGATGGTTCCCTGCTTCATCTGCGATCTGTCCTCGTGACGGTGATGGATGAATTCCGGGCGGCTTTGCAACCTAGTCACGACAACGAGGGGCCGGCGCCGAATGACACGGCCGGGAGATTTGAATTCCCGGCCGTGTCATTCAACTGCCGCTGTATTCAGGGCCGATAGACGGTCAGTCGTACCGGCGGCTCCGCCCTAGCGGAACAGCCACTCCGACTTGATCTCGGCGTAACCCGGCTTGATCACATCGTTGATCATGGCGAGTCGCTCGTCGAAAGGAATGAAGGCGGACTTCATCGCATTGACGGTGAACCACTGCATGTCGTCGAGCGTGTAGCCGAACGCCTCCACCAGGTGCTCGAATTCACGGGTCATGCTGGTCCCGCTCATGAGCCGATTATCGGTGTTCACGGTGGCGCGGAACCGCAGCTTGCTCAGCAGGCCGATCGGGTGCTCCGCATAGGAAGTCGCCGCCGCGGTCTGGAGGTTGGAGGTGGGGCACATCTCCAGGGGAATGCGCTTGTCGCGCACATAGGAGGCGAGCCGGCCGAGCTTGACCGTGCCGTCCTCGGCGATCTCGATGTCGTCGATGATCCGCACGCCGTGGCCGAGCCGGTCGGCACCGCACCACTGGAGCGCCTGCCAGATCGACGGGAGGCCGAAGGCCTCGCCCGCGTGGATGGTGAAGTGGTTGTTCTCGCGCTTGAGGTACTCGAAGGCGTCGAGGTGGCGGGTGGGAGGGAAGCCCGCCTCGGCGCCCGCGATGTCGAAGCCGGCGACGCCGGAGTCGCGGTAGCGGTTGGCGAGTTCGGCGATCTCCAGGGCGCGGGCGGCGTGCCGCATGGCGGTCAGCAGCGCGCCGACGCGGATGCGGTGGCCGTTCTCCTTCGCCCGGCGCTCGCCCTCGCGGAAGCCCTCGTTGACGGCCTCGACGACCTCTTCGAGGGTGAGCCCGGCCTCCAGGTGCTGCTCGGGGGCGTAGCGCACCTCGGCGTAGACGACGCCGTCGGCGGCCAGGTCCTCGGCGCACTCGGCGGCGACCCGGACCAGCGCCTCGCGGGTCTGCATGACGGCGCAGGTGTGCGCGAAGGTCTCCAGATAGCGCTCCAGCGAGCCGGAGTCGGCGGCCTCGCGGAACCATATCCCCAGCTTCTCGGGGTCGGTCTCGGGGAGGCGGTCATAACCGGTCTCGCGGGCCAGCTCGACGATCGTGGCGGGACGCAGCCCGCCGTCGAGGTGGTCGTGGAGCAGCACCTTCGGGGCGCGACGGATCTGTTCGGGCGTGGGAACGGTCCCGGGGAGGTTGGTGGTCTCGCTCGTCATTTCGGCACTGTAGCCCCTACGCGCGTAGATGGGGCGGAACGATACGGAACGGTGACCCGTCGGCGGGGTGGACAGCGTGCGTCGTTCTGCCATCGTTGTCTGCCATGGTTCAGCAAGCGTTGCCGCAGCCGGAGCCAACAGAATCACAGGGTCCGGTGGGACCACAGAGGCCCTTGAGGTTTTTGAGGCTCCAGAGTCCCACTCCCCAGCTGGGCGGCCCCCTCGGCGCGGGCCGTCCCGGGGACACCGTCAACGGGGTCGCGCTGCTCCTTCCCGGCGGCCGCCCGTCGGGTACGCGCCGGCCCCCGGCCCGTACCCCGGCCGCCCAGCGGCGGCTGGCCCGCCGGCTGGAGCGGGCGGGCGCCGGCGAGGGGCTGGCCACCCACGTCCTCCGCTACCGCCACCGCGGATGGAACGGTTCGGCGGCCCACCCCGTGCACGACGCCCTGTGGGCCGCCGACGAGGTGGTGCGGCGCTACGGCGACGTACCCGTGTGCCTGGTCGGCACGGACCTGGGCGGCCGGGCCGCGCTGCGCGCCGCCGAACACCCGGCGGTCACCTGCGTGGTGGCCCTCGCGCCATGGCTGCCGGAGCCGGAGGCCGTCCTCGACCCCGACCCGGTGCGCCAGCTCAAGGGCCGCCGGGTACTGCTCGTCCACGGCACCGACGACGAGCGCACCGACCCCGACCTGTCCTACCGGCTGGCCGAGCGGGCCAAGAAGGTCAACCGGGACGTGTGCCGGTTCGAAGTGCACTCCGACGGGCACGGATTGCAGCAGCACCGGTCCGAAGTCCTGGCGCTGACGGCCGACTTCGTCCGCGGGTCGCTCTTCGGCCACCCCTACGCCCGGCCGCTGGCCGACGCGCTGGCCGCGCCGCCGCCGCTGGGCCTGCGGATGCCGCTGGCCTGCGGGTTCGGTACGACGCTCGGGCACTGAGCGCTCAGCGGTGCAGGAGCAGTTGGCCGCGCCGCGAGAGCAGGAAGCGCTTGAATGCGGCGACCGGCGGGGTGTCGGGGTGGCCGTCCAGCCAGGCGACGCCGATCTCGCGGACGGCGCGCGGCGCGGTGACGGCCAGTTCCACGACGCCGGGGCGCGCCACGGCGGGCGGCGGCAGCAGGCCCACGCCGAGCCCGGCGGCCACCAGGCCGCGCAGCGTCTCGGGGTCCTCGCCCTCGAAGGCGATCTTCGGGCTGAACCCGGCCTCGGCGCAGAGCGCGTCGGTGATCCGGCGCAGCCCGTAGCCGGGCTGGAGGGTGACGAAGAGCTCGGCGGACGCCTCGGCGAGGCGGATGCGCCGGCGGACGGCGAGCGGGTGGTCCTCGGGCACGACGAGCCGCAGCTTCTGCTCGTCGAGGCGGCGGGCGACCAGGTCGGGCGCATCGGGGACGGGCGAGGTGAGGCAGAGGTCGAGGTCGCCGTCGCGGAGCCGCTCGATCATGGCCTCGCCGTAGTTCTGCACGAGTTGGAAGCGGACGCGGGGATGGTCGGCGCGGAAGGCGCGGAGGAGTTCGGGCACGGTCTCCGAGCCCATGGTGTGCAGGAACCCGAAGGCGACCTTGCCGGCGGCGGGGTCGGCGTCGGCGCGTACGGACTCGGCGGCGCGGTCCACGTCGGCGAGGGCGCGCTCCACCGCGGCGAGGAAGGTGCGGCCCGCGGCCGTGAGCGAGAGGGTGCGGCCGTGCCGGGCGAACAGTGCGACACCCAGGTCCTGTTCGAGGCGGGCCAGCGAACGGCTGAGCGTCGGCTGGGGCATCTCCAACTGGCGGGCGGCGCGGGTGACGTGCTCGTGCCGCGCCACGACGGCGAACTGCGCGAGGCGCGGGGTGAGCGTGGCCGCCCAGGAGTCCGGGCCCAGGTCGTCCATGTCGGCCGTCAAGGATTCGCCAGTAACAGGGATGTCTTTTCTGTTGCCAACTGGTGACAGAGGCCGCTCTGACCTGCGTTCATGCTTCACGGAATGGATTATGGCCGTTCCATGCATTGGACGCATTTATTGCAGGGTGCCTACGGTGTGGTCATGCCTCCTGCCGATACCGGGGCATCCGCCGTCATCGTGCGTGCGGATGCCTCTGCCGCGTCGTCCCCCGCCTCCGACTCCCGTCTGCTTCCCGGCGATCCCGGCTACCGCCGGATGAGCTTCGCGCTCTTCGCCGCGGGAATCGCCACCTTCGCGCTCCTCTACTCCACGCAGGCCCTGCTGCCGGCCATTTCGGACGGGCTCGGGGTGACGGCCGATCAGGCCAGCTGGACCGTTTCCGCGGCGACCGGCGGGCTGGCGCTCGCGGTGGTCCCGCTGAGCGCCCTCTCCGAGCGGTACGGGCGACGGGCGATGATGACGGAGGCGCTGTGCGTGGCCGCGTTCGTCGGGCTGCTGGTGCCCTTCGCCCCGGACCTGGGCTGGCTGATCGGGCTGCGTGCGCTGCAGGGCGCCGCGCTGGCGGGCGTCCCCGCCTCGGCGATGGCCTACCTGGCGGAGGAGGTCCGGCCCAAGGCCCTGGTGGGCGCGGTCGGGCTGTTCGTGGCCGGCAACTCGATCGGCGGCATGTCCGGCCGGATCCTGGCCGGCTGGACGGCCCAGGCGTGGGGCTGGCGCGCGGGCCTGGCGGCGGTCGGCGTCCTGGCGGTGCTGTGCGCGGTGGTCTTCCGGCTGCTGATCCCCAAGGCCCGGCACTTCACGCCCGGTTCGGTCTCCCCCCGGGCCCTGGCCCGCACGGTCGGCCGGCACCTCTCCGACCCGCTGCTGGTCCGCCTGTACCTCATCGGCGCGCTCTTCATGACCGTCTTCGGCGCGGTCTACACGGTCATCGGCTACCGCCTGGCACAGGCCCCGTTCTCGCTGCCGTCCGGCCTGGTCGGCTCGATCTTCCTCGTCTACCTGGTCGGTACGGCCTCGTCGGCCGCGGCCGGCAAGCTGGTCGGCCGCCTCGGGCGGCGCGGGGCGCTGTACCTGGCGATGGGAACGACGACGGCCGGTCTCCTCCTGACCCTGACGTCCTCGCTGACGGCGGTGCTGCTCGGCCTCGTCCTGATCACCGCGGGCTTCTTCGCGGGCCACGCGGTCGCCTCCTCGTCCGTGAGCCGGACGGCGACGACGGGCCGCGCCCAGGCGTCGGCGCTCTACCAGACGGCGTACTACCTGGGGTCGTCGGTGGGCGGCACGGTGGGTGCGGTGGCCTTCCGGGCGGGGGGCTGGGACGGGACGGTCGTCCTCGGTCTGGTCGCGATGGTGGCTGCTGGGGCGATCACGTTGTATGCGACGCGGAGGGCGCTCGTGGAGCGCCGTTCGACGGCGCGGGTGGTGCGGGCGTAGCGCCCGCGCCCTTACGGACCCGGAGGGGCCGGCACCCACCACCTGTTCTGGTGGGTGCCGGCCCCTTCGTTTTTTGCCCCTGGCCCGCCCTTTCACCGTTTCTTTGCGCTCCGCGCGGGTGTCCTCAAGCGCCGGACGGGCTATTCAGCCCGTCCGGCGCTTGAGGACGAACGCGGCGCAGCCGCGTTGCCCCCCCGCGCGGGAGCGCAAGAAACGGTGAAAGGGCGGGGCGGGGGCGAAATCAAACGCCCCCGCGCCCAAACGCTTACGCGATGCGATCCAGCACGATCGGATTCGGCGTGAAGTCCGTCCCGGCGGGGGCGATGTCGACGCCGCCCTCCAGCGCCGCGAGGGCGTAGTCGAACTTCTCCGGCGTGTCCGTGTGGAGCGTCATCAGAGGCTGGCCCGCCACGACGGAGTCGCCCGGCTTGGCGTGCATCTCGATGCCCGCACCCGCCTGCACCGGGTCCTCCTTGCGCGCCCGGCCCGCGCCCAGGCGCCAGGCCGAGACGCCGACGGCGTACGCGTCGAGCTTGGTGAGGACGCCGGAGGCGGAGGCGGTGACGACGTGCTGCTCGCGGGCGACCGGGAGGGTCGCGTCCGGGTCGCCGCCCTGGGCGGCGATCATGCGGCGCCAGTGGTCCATCGCCGAGCCGTCGGCGAGCGCCTTGGCCGGGTCGGCGTCGGGCAGACCGGCCGCGGCGAGCATCTCGCGGGCCAGGGCGAGGGTGAGCTCGACGACGTCCGCCGGGCCGCCGCCCGCGAGGACCTCGACCGACTCGCGGACCTCCAGCGCGTTGCCCGCGGTGAGGCCGAGCGGGGTCGACATGTCGGTGAGCAGGGCGACGGTCTTGACGCCGTGGTCGGTGCCGAGGCCGACCATCGTGGAGGCGAGCTCGCGCGCGTCCTCGATGTTCTTCATGAACGCGCCGGAGCCGACCTTGACGTCGAGGACCAGCGAACCGGTGCCCTCGGCGATCTTCTTGGACATGATCGAGGAGGCGATCAGGGGGATGGCCTCGACGGTGCCCGTGACGTCGCGGAGCGCGTAGAGCTTCTTGTCGGCGGGGGCCAGACCGTCGCCCGCCGCGCAGATGACGGAGCCGACGTTCCGCAGCACGTCCATCATCTCGTCGTTGGAGAGGAGGGCGCGCCAGCCGGGGATGGACTCCAGCTTGTCCAGCGTGCCGCCGGTGTGGCCGAGGCCGCGGCCGGAGAGCTGCGGGACGGCCGCGCCGCAGGCGGCGACCAGGGGGGCCAGCGGCAGGGTGATCTTGTCGCCGACGCCGCCCGTCGAGTGCTTGTCCGCGGTCGGGACGGGCAGGGACGAGAAGTCCATGCGCTCGCCGGACTTGATCATCGCCGCCGTCCAGCGGGCGATCTCCGCGCGGTCCATGCCGTTGAGCAGGATCGCCATCGCGAGGGCGGACATCTGCTCGTCGGCGACGACGCCCTTGGTGTAGGCGTCGATCATCCAGTCGATCTGCTCGTCGGTCAGACGGCCGCGGTCGCGCTTGGCGCGGATGACGGAAATGGCGTCCATCAGCACATTTTCCTTAGGTTCGTGCGTCCTCAGTCTTCCCGGGGTCGGAAAGTGACCCGGACAAGCCGAGGCATCGGCCTGTCCGGCGCTTGAGGACATCTTTAACGATTCAGGTCAGCGGGCCCAAACGCATCCGGCAGCAGCTCCGCCAGCGGGCGGATGCCCGAGGTGGTGTCGACGGCCAGCTCCGGTCCGCCGTGCTCCCAGAGCAGCTGGCGGCAGCGGCCGCACGGCATCAGGACGTTGCCGTTGCGGTCGCAGCAGGTGAAGGCGGTGAGCCGGCCGCCGCCGGAGGAGAACAGGGCGGAGATCAGACCGCACTCCGCGCACAGGGCGACGCCGTAGGCGGCGTTCTCCACATTGCAGCCGGTGACCACGCGGCCGTCGTCGACGACGGCCGCGGCACCGACGGGGAAGTCGGAGTACGGGGCGTAGGCCCGGGACATGGCGTCCCGGGCCTGCGCGCGCAGCTCCTCCCAGAGTTCGGGGGAGGTCGTCACTTTCCTTGACCCTTCCGGTAGGGCTTGCCGTTGGCCTTCGGCATGCGGAGCCGCTGGGCGAACAGGGACAGCACCAGCAGCGTGACGACGTACGGCGTGGCGTCCACGAACTCCAGCGGCACCGTCTTCGTCAGCGCGAACCAGACGAACAGCAGCGCGGCCACCACGGCGGCGCCGATCGCCGGCTTCGTCTTCCCGCCCTTGAACCGCCAGGCCGCGAAGCCGACGAGCAGCACCGCGATGAGCAGCAGCAGCGCGTGGACGGTCGGGCCGCCGGAGCGCAGCTGGAGGCTGTCCATGAAGCCGAACAGGCCGGCGCTCATGGCCACACCGCCCGGCCGCCAGTTGCCGGAGATCATCGTGGCGAGGCCGATGTAGCCGCGCCCGCCGGTCTGGCCGTCGGAGTACATGTGCGTGCCGATGGCGAGGAACGCGCCGCCGAGGCCGGCCATGGCGCCGGAGACGACGACGGCCGCGTACTTGTAGGTGTAGACGTTCACGCCGAGGGACTCGGCGGCCACCGGGCTCTCGCCGCAGGAGCGCAGGCGCAGGCCGAAGGCCGAGCGCCAGAGCACGAAGAAGGTGCCGGCGAAGAGCAGCGCCGCGACGATCGTCAGCCAGGAGACGTCGGTGACAAGGCCGCGCAGGACGCCGGCGACGTCGGAGACGAGGAACCAGTGGTGCTTCTCGACGGACTGCAGCCAGCCGGACAGGCCGGGGATGGAGAAGTCCGGCATGTTGTCCATGACGGGCGACTGCTTGTCGTTGCCGCCCGCCTGCTGGGCGGCGCTGCCCTCGGCGCCGAACCAGAGCTTGGCGAAGTACTGGGTGACGCCCAGGGCCAGGATGTTCATGGCCACACCGGAGATGATGTGGTCCACGCCGAAGGTGACGGTGGCGATGGCGTGGATGAGGCCGCCGAGCGCGCCGCCGACGATGCCGGCGACGGCCGCCAGCCAGGGGCCGTGCTGCCAGCCCATCCAGCCGGCGGAGAACGCGCCGAGCATCATCATGCCTTCGAGGCCGATGTTGACCACGCCCGCGCGCTCGGCCCACAGACCGCCCAGACCGGCGAGGCCGATCGGCACGGCCGCCGCGAGGGCGGAGCTGAACTGGCCCGAGCTGGTCAGGTCGTTGGCGCCGGTGAGGGCGCGCAGCGCGGAGAGGAGGATCAGTCCGCCCGCGATGATCAGCATGACCATGGGGTAGGTCGGCTTCCGGCCGCCGTCGCCCTTGTTCTTGCCGGTGAGCCGTTCGGCGAGGCCGGAGGTGAAGGTCGTACTCATGCGGCTGCCTCCGCCTTGTCGCTCTTGCGCGCCTGGGCGGCGAGCTCCTCGCCGACCTTGCGCTGCTGGGTCTTGAGGCCGTAGCGCCGCACGATCTCGTAGGCGATGACGACGCAGAGGACGATGACGCCCTGGATCACGCCGACGATCTCCTGGGCGTAGCCCTCGAATTCGAGCTGGGTGCCGGTGCGCTCCAGGAAGCCCCAGAGCAGGGCGCCGAGCGCCATGCCGATGGGGTGGTTGCGGCCGAGCAGCGCGATGGCGATACCGGTGAAGCCGATGCCGGTGGGGAAGTC
The DNA here is from genome assembly GCF_041519305.1 of Streptomyces luteireticuli. Taxonomy (NCBI): domain Bacteria; kingdom Bacillati; phylum Actinomycetota; class Actinomycetes; order Kitasatosporales; family Streptomycetaceae; genus Streptomyces; species Streptomyces luteireticuli. The sequence continues at coordinate 5,143,691 of NZ_CP167927.1, read as the reverse complement.
GGTGCCGTAGTTGTACGAGACGCCGAGCAGGGTCGGCATGCCGACGAGGCCGGCGACGGCGCCCGAGAGCACCATCGAGGTGATGACCATGCGCTTGACGCTGACGCCGCTGGCCTGGGCGGCCGACTCGGACCGGCCGACGGTGCGCAGGTCGAAGCCGAAGCGGGTGCGGCCCAGCAGGAACCAGTAGGCCAGGCCCGCGACCGCGGCGATCACCACGAAGCCGTAGATCGGCTTGGGCGTCGTCGGGATCTCGAAGAAGTGCGCGGAGTCCGGCAGGTAGGGCGTGTGGATCAGGTTGCCCTCCTTCTTCGCCAGCCGGCCGTCCTGGAGGAAGTAGCCGATGACGGACGCCCCGATGGCGTTCAGCATGATGGTGCTGATCACCTCGTTGACGTTGCGGGTGGTCTTGAGGAGACCCGCGATGCCCGCCCACAGGGCGCCGACCGCCATCGCCACGATGATGATGATCGGGATCTGGATGATGCCCGGCAGGGTGAGCGCCCCGCCGACGACGGCGGCGAAGAAGGCCGCGATGCGGTACTGGCCGTCGACGCCGATGTTGAAGAGGTTCATCCGGAAGCCGATGGCCACGGCCAGCGCGGACAGGTAGTACGGCGTCGCCTTGTTGATGATCCAGACCTGGCTGTCGCTCTTCGAGCCGAAGTCCACCATCACCTGGTAGGCGTGGAACGGGTCCTTGCCCGTCGCCGCGATGATGATCGAGGTGATCGCGATGGCGGCCACGATGGCGAGCACCGGGGCGGCGACGGCCAGGATCAGTTTGTTCTTGTCGAACTTCTTCACTTGTTGTCGCCCCCTTCCCCGTTCTCGCTCTCCTCGTGCTCAAGGTGGCCGGTAGCGGCGCCGGTCATGGCCGAGCCCAACTCCTCCGGGGTGATGGTGGCGGGGTCGGCGTCGGCGACCAGGCGGCCGCGGAACATCACCCGCAGGGTGTCGGAGAGCCCGATCAGCTCGTCCAGGTCGGCGGAGATCAGCAGCACCGCGAGTCCCTCGCGGCGCGCCTCGCGGATCTGGTCCCAGATCTGCGCCTGGGCGCCGACGTCCACGCCCCGGGTGGGGTGCGCGGCGATCAGCAGCTTGGGCAGGTGGCTCATCTCGCGGCCGACGATCAGCTTCTGCTGGTTGCCGCCGGAGAGCGAGGCCGCGGTGACCTCGATGCCGGGGGTGCGGACGTCGAACTCGCGGACGATCCGCTCGGTGTCGGCGCGCGCCGCCTTGTTGTCCAGGAACATGCCCTTGCTGTTGGGCTTCTCCGTGACGTGGCCCAGGATGCGGTTCTCCCACAGCGGGGCCTCCAGCAGCAGGCCGTGCCGGTGGCGGTCCTCGGGGATGTAGCCGATGCCGCCCTCGCGCCGCTTGCGGGTGGGCGCGTGGGTGATCTCGGCGCCGTCGAGGGTGACGGTGCCGGCGTCCGGGTCGCGCATGCCCATGATCGCTTCGACCAGTTCGGCCTGGCCGTTGCCCTCCACGCCCGCGAGGCCCAGGACTTCGCCCTTGTGGATGGTGAACTCGATGCCGTCCAGCACGGTGCGGACCACGCCGTCGGAGTCGGTGGCCGACAGGTGCAGGCCCTCGACGGTGAGCATCGGGGTGTCGGTGACCGTGGACTCGCGGGTCTCCGGCGAGGGCAGTTCCTCGCCGACCATCAGCTCGGCGAGCTGCTTGGGCGTGGTCTCGCTGGGGACCGCGGTGCCGACGGTGGTGCCGCGGCGGATGACGGTGATGTCGTCCGCGACGGAGAGCACCTCGCCGAGCTTGTGCGAGATGAAGATGACGGTCAGGCCCTCGGCCTTGAGCTCGCGCAGGTTGTCGAAGAGCGCGCTGACCTCCTGCGGCACGAGGACCGCGGTCGGCTCGTCGAGGATGAGCGTACGGGCGCCCCGGTAGAGGACCTTGAGGATCTCCACGCGCTGGCGGTCGGCGACGCCGAGGTCCTCGACGAGGACGTCGGGGCGCACGCCCAGGCCGTACGCGTCGGAGATCTCCTTGATCTTCGCGCGGGCCCCGTTGCCGATGCCATGGAGCTTCTCGGCGCCGAGGACGACGTTCTCCAGGACGGTGAGGTTGTCGGCCAGCATGAAGTGCTGGTGCACCATGCCGATGCCGCGCGCGATGGCGTCGGCCGGCGAGTGCAGGGCGACCTGCTCCCCGTCGAGGGTGATGGTGCCCTCGTCCGGCTTCTGCATGCCGTAGAGGATCTTCATCAGGGTGGACTTGCCGGCGCCGTTCTCGCCGCAGAGGGCGTGGACGGTGCCGCGGCGGACCGTGAGGTGGATGTCGTGGTTGGCCACGACGCCGGGGAACCGCTTGGTGATGCCTTGCAGTTCGACGGCGGGGGCGGTGCCGCTGCTGGATTCTTTGCTGCTGCTGGACGCTTTGATGGCGCACTCTCCTCGGGGAAGGGAGCGGGTGGGCGACGCGCGGTACGGGCCAACGGGACGCTACGCGCGTAGCGTTGACCCTCGCATGAGCGGACCCGGCAGGGTAGTCCCCCCGCCGGGCCCGCTCACCGTTCGTTTCGGCCGGCCGTCACCGGCCCGGGGTCACGGCTGGGTCTTGACCTTGACCTCGCCGCTCACGACCTTCTTCTTCGCGGCCTCGATCTTGTCCTTGATGTCGTCGATGAAGCCGCCCGAGGTGGCCAGCGAGACGCCGCCGTCCTTGAGCAGGTAGGTCTTCGGACCGGTGATCGGCTTGCCGTCCTTGACGCTCTTGACGAGGTCGAAGACCGCCACGTCCACGTTCTTCACCACGGAGGTGAGGATGTGGTCCTTGTACTTCTCCAGGCCCGGCTGCTGGTACTGGTCGGAGTCCACACCGATGGCCCAGGCGCCCTGCTTGCCGGCGATGGCCTCGACGGAGCCGTTGCCGGAGAGACCCGCGGCCGTGTAGATCACGTCGATGTCCGAGTCGAGCATGCCCTTGGCCTTGTCCTTGGCCGCGGCAGGGTCGTTGAAGCCCTTGTCGTTGTTCGGGTACAGGTACTGCGAGGTGATCTGCGCCTTGGGGTCGGTGTCCTTGACGCCCTGCTCGAAGCCCGCCTGGAACTTCTGGATCAGCGCGTTGTTGACGCCGCCGATGAAGCCGACCTTGTGGGACTTGGACTTCAGGGCCGCGGCGACACCCGCGAGGTAGGAGCCCTCGTGCTCGCCGAAGGTGATGCTCTCCACGTTCTTGCCCTGGGCAACCGAGTCCACCACGGCGAAGGTGGTGTCCGGGTGGTCCTTGGCGACCTTCTCGACCGACTTCTGGTAGTTGAAGCCGACGCCGACGACGGGGTTGTAGCCCGCCTCCGCCAGGGAGTTCAGCCGCTGCTCGCGCTCGGCCTCGGTCTCGCTGTTCTTGGCGGTCATCATCTTGTTCTTGACGCCCAGCTCCTTCTCCGCCTTGTCCGCGCCACGGGCGGCGGACTCGTTGAAGGAGTGGTCGTCACGGCCGCCGACGTCGAAGGCGAGGCCGAGGCCCTTCCCCTTGCCGCCGCTGCTGGACTCCGTGGACGACTCGCCACAGGCGGTGAGGGTGAATGCGAGAGCCGCGGTGGCGATGCCCGCAACAGTGATCGTGGATACCCGGCGCACGAGGGTCCCTTCACTCGAAGCGCCTCCGTTGGCGCTGGTTTCGACGGGATCGTAACGCGCGTAGATGGCTTGAAAAGGGTGAGCCGGAAGCCGTTATCGGATCGTCGCTAACCGAACAGTTGTTGGCGAATCCTACAAAAGGGCGCGATCCAGGAGCGCCGCAGCTGTAAAAAGCTCCACACCGACCCGGATCGCGCCCTCGTCCACGTCGAAGTCGCCGCAGTGCAGATCACGGCGCGAGGTGTCCCCCACGGGCCGCACCCCAAGCCGGGCCATGGCCCCGGGAACGTGCTCCAGATACCAGGAGAAGTCCTCGCCGCCCAGGCTCTGCTCGGTGTCCTCCACCGCCTCCGCCCCGCGCCGCGCGGTCATGGCCCGGCCCAGCAGCGCCGCGGTCTCCTGGTCGTTGACGACCGGCGGGACGCCGCGGATGTAGGTGATCTGCGACTTGGCGCGGTGCAGCGCGGCGACCTCGTCGACCGCCGCGTGCACCAGGTCGGGCGCGTCCCGCCAGGCGTCGATGTCCAGGCAGCGGACGGTGCCGGAGAGTTCGGCGCGCTGCGGGATCACATTGGCCGCGTGCCCGGTCTCCAGCCGGCCCCAGGTCACCGCCAGCCCGGCCCGGGTGTCCACCCGCCGCGCCAGCAGCGCCGGCACGTCGGTGGCCACCCGGGCGGCGGCGGTCACCATGTCGGTGCTCAGATGCGGGCGGGCCGTGTGGCCGCCGGGGCCGTCCAGGGCGACCTCCAGCTTGTCGCAGGCGGAGGTGATCGCCCCGGTGCGCAGCCCGAGCCGGCCGACCTCGACCTTGGGGTCGCAGTGCACGGCGACGATCCGGCCGACGCCCTCCAGCGCCCCGCCCTCGATCGCCTTCAGCGCGCCGCCGGGCAGGATCTCCTCGGCGGGCTGGAAGACCAGCCGCACCGGGTGCGGCAGCAGCCCCTCCCGGTCCAGCGCGGCGAGCACCAGACCGGTGCCGAGGACGACGGTGGTGTGCACGTCGTGCCCGCAGGCGTGGGCGGCGCCCGGCACCGTCGAGCGGTACGGCACCGTCTTGGTGTCGGGGATGGGCAGCGCGTCGAGGTCCGCGCGGAAGGCGAGCGCCGGGCGGCGTTCGGCGCCCGCCCGGGGGCGCCCGATGTCACAGATCAGCCCGGTGCCCGCGGGAAGCGTCCGCGGGCGCAGCCCTGCCTTCTCCAGCCTGGCCCTGATCGCCGCGGTGGTGCGGAACTCGCGGTTCCCCAGCTCGGGGTGCATGTGCAAGTCCCGGCGGAAGGCGATGAGTTCGGCAGCGAGCCCGGCCGGGAGCAGACCGGGGAGCGAGCCGGCCGGAGCGCCTTCGAGATCACCAGCGGCGAGATCACCAACAGGAGTGGCAGGAGCGGCATCACAGGGCATCAGTTGCTTCACCCTCTGAAGGGTAGGGCCCTCCACAGGGCAACTGCCCTCCAATCGTGAAAAGTTCAGCCGCATGGATGGGTTACCAGGGGGGTATGACCCGTATTTACGGCGTACCTTTGCGAGACACTGTCAGGTGGTACGCGCCGGGGCGGACATCTGCGGTAGGCGGCGTGCGTGCCGTGCGCTCCCGGTGACCCGGGAGAGGAAGCCCTGCGCCCGGGGCGAGGCATGCTCGGTGAGCCAGGAGGGGTCGATGTCGCAGACGGCGACGGAGACCTCGGTGCCCGCGAGGGCGAGCGGGAGCGTGTGCACCACGGTGGACGGAAAGCTCAGCACCGTACGCCCTATGGGCCCACGACGGGCCACCAGCTCCAGGGGCAGCTCCGGCCGGACGACCTCCAGGCCCAGCCGCCCGGCTATCCGGCGCAGCTTGTCGGCGCTCTCCCGGCGGTGCGCGAAATAGCGCGTCGCGCCGTGGGCGGCGGCCAGCGCGCCGACGGCCTCCAGATAGCGCTCGCCCTCGACGACCCCGGTCTCGACCAGGGAGGTTCCCACCAGATCGGTGGAGCGGGTCAGCCGCGGCGGGCCGAACGCGGCCCGCGTCCAGGCGAAGCCGTTGACGGTGACCGTCACTCCCGGGGGCGGTTCGACCGGCATCGAGGTGAACAGCTGCACACTTCGGTGGTCGTTCGGGGTGAGCATCCGGCGCGCTGAAGCGGACACCGGCGCGAAGGCCACATCACGCGCCCCCCGGCCTCCGCACGGCCGGTGCCACCGCACGAACCGTTCGCCACGGGCGAGTTGGGCCACGAACTCCATCGTCGCCGTCCCGTCGTCCACCACCACCAGCGACCTCGGCCGGGCGAGCGACAGCAGCAACTGGACGTACCGTGAGAACGGGTCACCGATGACGACGCGGTGCGCAGCGCGCAGCGGCCCGGCGAGGGCGCCGACGGTGCGCAGGGGCGCGCCGACGCCGCCGCGCGCCTCCTCCCAGCGCAGCCGGTGGCCCTGGTCGCGGGCGAGTTCGGCCATGCGGCGCAGCTGGCCGCGGGTCATCGGGTCGTGCGGGGCGAGGACGACGATCACCATGTCGGGCGGTTCGAGCGGGGCGCGGCGCACGTCCGAGCCGCTGGTGCGCTGGGCGGGGACGCCGTCGTCGTACGGCCGGTGGTGCGCTCCGTCGTGGGCCCGGTCGCGCGCCCGGTCGTGCGCCCACTCAAGGACGTTGAGGAGCTGGACCGGGCTCTCGACGAAGGCCAGGGTGCCGGCGGAGAGGTCGTCCGGGACGCTCATCGGCGGGCCCGTCGGACCGCGGCCGGGTGGCGGCCGGCGGTCGGCTCGACGACGCCCGCGACCCGGCGCAGCTTGCGCATCGGGCCGAGCTCGCTGTCGTAGACCCGCTTGATCCCGTCGCCGAGCGCCTCCTCGACGACCCGTACGTCGCGCACCAGCCGTGCCAGGCCGCCCGGTTCGACGGAGGCGGCCTGGTCCGAGCCCCACATGGCGCGGTCCAGGGTGATGTGCCGCTCGACGAAACAGGCGCCCAGCGCGACGGCGGCCAGCGTGGTCTGCAGGCCCGTCTCGTGACCGGAGTAGCCGATGGGGACGTTGGGGTACTCGGCCTGGAGGGTGTGGATCACCCGCAGGTTGAGCTCGGCGGCGCGGGCCGGGTAGGTGGAAGTGGCGTGGCACAGCAGGACGTTCCCGCTGCCGAGCACCTCGACGGCGTGCCGGATCTGCGCGGGCGTGGACATCCCGGTGGAGAGCACGACCGTGCGCCCGGTGGCGCGCAGGGTGCGCAGCAGTTCGTCGTCGGTGAGCGAGGCGGAGGCGACCTTGTGGGCGGGGACGCCGAACTTCTCCAGGAAGGCGACGGACTCCACGTCCCAGGGCGAGGCGAACCAGGCGATCCCGCGTTCCCGGCAGTGCTCGTCGATCCTGCGGTACTCGTCCTCGCCGAACTCCACCCGGTGGCGGTAGTCGATGTAGCTCATCCGCCCCCAGGGGGTGTCGCGTTCGATGTCCCACTGGTCGCGCGGGGTGCAGATCTCGGGGGTGCGCTTCTGGAACTTCACCGCGTCGCAGCCCGCGTCGACGGCGGCGTCGACGAGTGCGAGGGCCGTGTCGAGGTCGCCGTTGTGGTTGATGCCGATCTCGCCGGTGACGTAGACGGGGTGGCCGGGGCCTACGGGACGGTCGCCGAGGTGCCGGATGCGTGCGGCGGCGCCGGTGGGGGTCATGGAGCGGTTCCTTACGTGTGGGTGGGGACGGGTGGTACCGGGTTCGGAGCGGGGGTCAGAGCTCGGGGCCCAGGAGCCGGCCGGCGATCTCGCGGACGGCGCCGCGGCCGCCGGGTGCGCGGGTGACGGCCCGCGCGGCGTCCCGTACGGCGGGGTGCGCGTCGGCGACGGCCACGGGCCAGCCGACGAGACGGAGGCAGGGCAGGTCGTTGACGTCGTTGCCGGCGTAGAGCACGCGCGCCGGGTCGATGCCGCGCTCGTCGCACCACTGCTTGAGGACGGCGTCCTTGGTGTCCGTGCCGTGCACCACCGGCACCCTCAGCTTGCGGGCGCGGGCGGCGACGACGGCGTTCACCTCCGTGGAGAGGATCAGCAGGGCCAGTCCGGCGCGGCGCAGGGCGGCCACGCCGAGCCCGTCGCCGCGGTGGACGGCGACGAGTTCGCGGCCCTCGGCGTCGACGAGGACGCGGTCGTCGGTCTGGGTGCCGTCGAAGTCGAGGACGACGGCGTCGATGTCGTCCCGGGAGGGGAAGTCCGGGGCGTCGGAGTTCGGAGCGTCGAGGAGGGGCGCCAGGGCGCGGGCGCGGGCCAGATCGTCCGGGTCGTCGATCTCCAGGACGCGGGCGGGGTCGGTGGGCACGGGCTCGGTGCGGCCGAAGAAGCGGTGGCGGGCGGCGCGGAAGCCGGCGGCGCGCATCGCGTAGGCGGCCCCGGTCTCCAGGAGATCCTGGGGCCGGTCCTGGCGCCGGGGCCGGTGCTTCTTGTCGTGGTTGACGCCGTGGGCGCCGTCGCCGGAGCATCGATTTCCGGCCATTTCCGGGGCGGTCTCCCCGGCCCGCCAGAGGAAGCCGTGGAAGGGCGCCACGGTCAGCGCGCTGTCGGCGCCGCCCTCGGTCACGGCGGCGGCCACCGCGTCGATGTCCCCGGCGGTCAGGAAGGGGCTGGTGCACTGCACCAGCAGGACGGTGTCCACCGCGCGCCCGGTGGCCGCCTCGTGGGCGTCCAGGGCGTGCAGCACCGCGGACTCGCTGGTCGCGGTGTCCCCGGCGAGCTCCGCGGGCCGCTCGACCACCGTGGCGCCGGCCTCCCGCGCGGCGGCCGCGACGGCGGGGTCGTCGGTGGAGACGACGACGTCCGTGACCCGCGCCGCCGCCCGGCAGGCACGGACGGCGCGGACGACCAGCGGCACGCCGCCCACCCGGGCCAGGTTCTTGCCCGGCACCCCCTTGGACCCTCCGCGGGCGGGGACGACGGCCAGGACGGCGGGCATGGCATGCTCCTCGGGGGCGGTGGGGCAGGGCGCGGGTACGGGTACGGGCGCGCGCTCGGCGGACGGCACGGGCCCGGCCCCCCTCACAGGTCCCCCATCCGCCGGATCACCGGCGCCACCCGCTGGACGCCGTGCCGGTACGCGCCGCGCGCCGCGTCCCGCAGGACGCCCCGGGCCGCGCGGCGCAGGGCGCCCTCGTCGGCGGGCCGCGCCGCGCGGCCGGGCAGCGGGCGGCCGCGGGGGTCGAAGCCGTGGCGGGCGAGGATGCCGGGCAGATAGCCGGGGGCCGTCTCCGCCGTGTAGTACGGCGCGAGGGGCGGCGGTCCTGGGGGCGCGAGAAGGCCGGCCACGCGCTGCCGGGCGGCCTCGAACGCCCCCTCGGTGTCCACCCCTTGGCGGGCCAGCCACTCCGGTTCGGGCTTGGGGAGGTGCCCGGCGTCGAGCCGGTCCCAGGAGGCGAGGCAGCCGGAGCCGAGGAAGTGGTGATTGCCGAGCTGTTCGCGGATCCCGAGGTCGGTGAGGACCGCGGTGGGCACGCCCCGGTGCAGCGCCTCCAGGGCGGCGGTCGAGCTGACGGTCACCAGCAGGTCGGTCCGGTCCAGGACCTCGCCCATGTTGCCGTAGACGAGGCGGCAGTTGGCGGGCAGCCCGCCCGTCACCCGGGACGCCAGCCTCTGGTACGGCAGCTCCTCGATGTGCGTGGTGTGTTCACCGGGGCGGCTGCGCAGCTTGACCAGGACCTCGCGCCGCGGGTGCAGCCGGGCGTGCCGCGCGGCGCGCTCCAGCAGGTACAACCGGTCCTCCCGGCGGTCGGGGACGGAGGGCTGGGCGGCGAACACGACGGTGTACGGCCGCACTTCGGGAGCGGCCGGTTCGTACGGAGCGCCTTCCAGGAAGGGCAGCGCACACTCGACGACGCTCCCCGCATCGGCACCCACCCCCTCGTACACCGCGCGGAACCGGTCCGCGTCATGGCGGGAGTTGGCCAGGACGACGTCCGCCCCGTGCCGCAACAGCAGCCCGTCGGCGAGCTTTTCGTAGACGACGCCCACGTATCCGGTCACGACCGCGGGCCGCCGCGGCGCGCCGCGCCACGCGTGGGCCAGCCCGTGCAGCAGGGCCTGCACCGCGCCGCCGACGCAGGCGAGCAGGACGACGTCGTAGCGGTCCGGGGCGGCGGCAGCGGCGAACTCCGGCCCCGTCACCTCCGTCAACCGCGTCCAGTCCACGCCGACTTCGGCGAGCTGCCGCGGCGTCGGGGTGGCGCGTCCGCGGAGCAGGAATCCGTCCGGGCGGGCGCCGGGTGCGAGCCGGTGCGCGGTGAGCGCTCCCCATTTCCACCGGGTGTCGGAATCCGCGAGGACGGCGACCCGGGGCGGGGATTCGGTACGCGAAGGCGCTGAGGACGAAGGCGCAGAGGGCACGGCACCGACGATAGGAATTGATTCGGTTTGGCTGACCAACGCGAGCTCAACAATCGGTAAACAGCACACCGACGCCCGGAGAATCGGTTGACGCACGCACCGGGTTCACCATTCCGCCGTGCGTCGTTCACTTCCGCTTGTGCCGGTGGACAGCACGAATGCCGGGTCGTCACCTACCGTGACGCGAGTGGTCAAGCTCTCCGTCATCGTGCCGTTCTTCAATGTGCAGACCTACGCGCAGGACACCCTGCGGAGCCTGAATGCGAACGCCCACCGGGATTTCGAATTCATTCTCGTCGACGATTGTTCGACCGACGGGACGGGCGAACTCCTGGCACGCGCGGAACGCGAGCTGCCCGGCGCCGTCCTGGTCCGCCACACCACCAACGGCGGCCTCGCCACCGCCCGCAACACCGGACTGGACGCGGCGCGCGGCGAGTACCTGACCTTCCTCGACGGGGACGACTGGCTCGCCCCGGGCCACCTGCGCCGACTCCTGGCCGCCATCGAGGAGTTGGACGTGGACTTCGTCCGCACCGACCACGTCCAGTGCACCGGCCGCACCCGCACCGTCCACCGCGTCCCGCACGGCCGCCGCGGCGTGCCGCTCGACCCGCGCGACGCCATACTGCCCGCCGACCGCACCACCGCCGTGGACTATCCCTACGCCTGGGCGGGGATCTACCACCGGCGGCTGCTCGACGCGGGGCTGCTGCACTTCCGGCACGGTCTGCGCACGGCCGAGGACCGGCCCTGGATCTGGCGGCTGCACCGGGAGGCGGACAGCTTCGCGGTGGCCGGACTGCTCGGCGTCTTCTACCGCCGGGGCGTCGCCTCCTCGCTCACCCAGATCGGCGACGTACGCCAACTCGATTTCCTCCGCGCATTCGACCAGGTGCTCGAAGAGACGGCCCGCGACCGGGACGCCGAGGCCCTTCTCCCGAAAGCCGTGCGCACCTATTGCGCGATCATTTCCCATCACCTCGGCTCCATCGAACGATTCGAACCCGATGTCGCCCGGTCCCTGCGTTCGATGAGCGCCGCCGCCATGAAACGGATGCCACCGCGATTGCTGAACGACGCCCTGAATTCCATGGACGCGGACCGGGCCCGGCGGCTGCGCCGCGTCAAGAGGCGGGTGGCGGCCCGATGACCCGGCACCCGACGACCCGCAGGCCGCGCACCCAACTCCTCCTCGTTTCCACCCTCTACGGCACGGCGACCCTCGCCGCCGCCCTCGACGCCGGACTCCTCCCCCCGGCCGACCGGCGTCTGCTGCTCGTCGCCAACAACGCCGCCGTCCCCGAGACCACGCCCGGCCCCGACCGCGCCCCCGGCTTCGACCGGCTGCGCGCCCGCTTCGACGGCGTGCTCTCCTGGAACGCGACGATCAGCCCTTTCCACCCCGCCGGCTGGTCGCCCCGCCCCGACGACTCCCCCCTGTGGGAGCGGCACTTGAGGCTGCTGTGGGGGCTGGGCGACGACGACGTCGAGATCGTCCTGGAGTCCCTCCAGGTCAACCCGGCGCTCGCGCTCGCCCAGGTCTTCCCCGGGGCACCCCTGGACGTCTACGCGGACGGGCTGATGAGCTACGGCCCCACGCGCAACAAGCTCGACCCGCTGATCGGCACCCGCGTCCGCCGCCTCCTCCACCTCGACCTCGTACCCGGCCTGCGGCCGCTGCTGCTGCGGGAGTTCGGCGTCACGGCCGAGACGATCCCCGGCGAGATCTTCGCCAAGGTGCTGGCCGACGTGGCCGACGCGACCCCCGAACTCCCCTCCGTTCCCGAGGAGTCCGCGCTCCTGCTCGGCCAGTACCTCTCGGCGCTGGACATCCTCGCCCCCGAGGAGGAGGAACGGCTGCACGTGCGCATGCTGCGCGGCGCGGTCGCGCGCGGCCACCGCTCCGTCGTCTTCAAGCCGCACCCCACCGCGCCCGCCCGCTGGTCGCGGCTGCTGGAGGAGGAGGCCGCCCGGCTCGGGGCGGACCTCACGGTCGTGGACTCCCCCGCCCTCGCGGAGGTCCTCTACCAGCGCCTGCGGCCCGCCCTCGTCGTCGGCTGCTTCTCCACCGCCCTGATGACCGCCGGCGCCTTCTACGGCCTCCCGGCCGCCCGCACCGGCACCGACCTGCTGCTGGAGCGGCTCACGCCGTACCAGAACAGCAACCGGGTCCCGGTGACCCTCGCCGACGCGCTCCTCCCGCCGCTGGAGGACCCGGAGAAGGCCGTCCGCGCGGGCGACACCCAGGAGTTGCTCACGGCGGTCGGCTACGCGATGCAGCCGCAGATCAACCCGGATCTGCGCCCGGCCGCCGAGCGCTACCTGACCCGCCACCTGAACCCCTCCACCCGGCGCTACTTCAAACGCCGCCGCCTCACCGCCCTGGCGCTCCCCGGTGCCATCCCGTCCCAACTCGCCTTCCTGCCCCGCAATCCCACCGTGCGCCGGCTGGCGCGCCGGGCCCGCACCGTGCAGCGCCAGCTGAGCAGGAGGAAGCCGACATGACGGCCACCGCCCCCGCCCCGTCCGTGGAACGCAGGGAAGAACCGCCGCCGAAGCGCCGGGGCGGGCGGCTGTACGCCCTGGACGGGCTGCGGCTGGTCGCCGCGCTGATGGTGGCGCTGTACCACTACGGCGGCCGGGACGGCGAGATCGCCACCGCCTGGGGCGCCTCGCCCCGGCACGAATTCCCGCGCCTCTCCACGGCGTTCGCCTACGGCTGTCTGGGCGTGCAGATCTTCTTCGTCATCAGCGGCTTCGTGATCTGCATGAGCGGCTGGGGACGCCCCCTGCGCTCCTTCTTCGCCTCGCGCGCGGCCCGGCTCTACCCCGCCTACTGGGCCGCGATCCTGCTGGTGACCCTGGTCTTCGCGCTCCCCTGGGTCACCTACAAGACCGCCTCCGTGAGCGATACTCTCGTCAACCTCACGATGCTCCAACAGCCCGTCGGCGCCGAGCGGGTGCTCGGGGTGTGCTGGACGCTCTGGGCCGAGGTGCGGTTCTACGCCCTCTTCGCGCTCTTCGTCGTCCTGCCGGGCGCGACGAAGCAGCGCGTCACCCTCTTCTGCGCGGTGTGGACGCTCGCCGCGGTGATCACCACGGCCGGGCACATCGAGTCCCTCCGGGTGGTCACCATGCCCGAACACGCACCGTTCTTCATCGGCGGCGTCGGCCTCTACCTCGTCCACCGGTACGGGCACTCGGCCCTGTCCTGGGGCATCGTCGCGTCGAGCTTCCTCATCGGACAGCACTACGCGGTGGCGGGCCTGTGGCACCCGCCCAACCCGCACTATTTCTCGTACCGTTCGCCGTCCGTCATCATCGCGGTGCTGGCGCTGGGGTACGCGGCCGTCGCGCTGATCGCCACGGGCCGCGCGCACTGGGCGAGTTGGCGCCGGCTGCCGCTGGCGGGCGCGCTCACCTACCCCTTCTACCTGGTGCACGAGCACCTGGGCTGGGTGGTCGTCGGCGCGCTGCACCGGGGGCTGGGCCTGCCGTCGTACGCCGTCTTCGGGCTGACGATCGGGCTGATGCTGGGGCTGGCGTGGGGGCTGCACGTCCTGGTGGAGCGACGGCTGACGCCGGTGCTGCGCGGGGCGCTTGATCGCTGAGCGCCCCAAAAGGGGCGCGGGGAACTGCGCGACCAGCCACTGACGGCCCGCAGCCGACCGACCGCACGTCCAGCGGAGCGCTCGGGACGTACGCAGACGAGCGGCCGGTGCGGGCACCACGGCGGTCGGGCACCGCACGACCCGCGCCGGTCCACCCCGCCCGCGCCTCAGCGCGGCACCGCGGCCTCCACGCCCGCGATCACCGCGCGCAGCCCCGCCTCGAAACCGGCCTCGGGGTCGCCGAAGAGCTCCGGGCCGGCCGCGACGGCGAGGGGGTAGTCCGCCAGCCGCCGCTCGCGCTCGGCGAGGTCGATGCCCTCCACGCCCTGCTCGGGGTGCCCGGTCGTGGACTGCTCCTCGATGACGTAACCGATGGTGTAGCAGTACACGGTGTAGAAGGCGCGGGCGGCGGCGCCGGGAGGGAATCCCTCCTCGACCAGCACCCGCAGGGAGACCTGCATCGTCTCCGCGTAGGAGTTGTCGGTGAAGCGCGTGCCGCTGTAGACCTTCGCGCCGTCCCGGTACGAGAGCAGGGCCCGGCGCAGGGCGCGGTGGAACCCGGCGAGGGCGTCCCGCCAGTCGGTCATCCGGAGCAGGGCCTCGAACTCCTCGGCCCGGGACATGCGCCGCAGCATCTCCGTGGCCATGGCGTCGAGCAGGTCGCGCTTGTTCTTGAAGTGCCAGTAGAGGGCCGGGGCCCGGACGTCCAGCTCCTGGCCGATGCGGCGCAGGGTCAGGCCTTCCAGGCCGACCTCGTTCAGCAGCTCCAGGGCGGTGTCCACCACCTGCTCACGGTCCAGTCTCGTTCCCACCTTGACAGTTTAACGGTGTTCAGCCCACCCTTAACGTTGTTAAATTGAACGCCGTTAAGGAAGCCGTTAAGGAGCACTGCCATGCATGCCGCCACTGATGTCCTGATCGTCGGCGCCGGCCCGACCGGCCTGGTCCTGGCCTGCGAGCTCGCCCGCCGGGGCGTCCCGTACCGGCTGGTGGACGCCGGCGACGGCCCCTTCCCCGGCTCCCGGGGCAAGGGCCTCCAGCCGCGGACCCTGGAGATCTTCGAGGACCTCGGGATCCTCGACGCGGTGCTGGCGTCCGGCCACCGGCTGCCGCTGATGAGCGCCTGGCAGGACGGACGGCAGGTCGGGGAGTGGGACATGATGACGCGGACGGAGCCGACGCCCGACGCCCCGTTCGGCGAACCGTGGCTGCTGCCCCAGTGGCGCACCCAGGAGATCCTGCGCCGGCGGCTCGAAGAGCTGGGCGGCAGCGTCGAGTTCGGCACCCGGCTGACCGGCTTCGAGCAGGACGGGACGGGGGTCACGGCCCGGTTCGACGGGGGCGGGACGATACGCGCGGCGTACCTCGTCGGGGCGGACGGCGGGCGCAGCACCGTACGGGCCGCGCTGGGCACGCCGTTCACGGGGGCGACCGTCGACCCGGCCCCCATGATCGTGGCCGATCTGGAGGTGCCCGGGCTGGCCCGGACGCACTGGCACACCTGGAACCTCCCCGAGGGGGCGCTCGCCCTCTGCCCGCTGCCGCGGACGACGGCCTTCCAGCTGCTGGCGGGCTATGCGACCGGGGAGCCCGACCCCTCCCCGGCGGGGGTACGGGCGCTGGTCGCCGCACGCACCGGCCTGACGGCGGAGACGGTGCACTGGTCGTCGGTCTTCCGCGCCCGGGCCGCGATGGCCGAACGCTTCCGCACGGGGCGGGTGTTCCTGGCCGGCGACGCCGCGCATGTCCACTCCCCCGCCGGGGCCCAGGGCCTCAACACCAGCATCCAGGACGCGTACAACCTCGGCTGGAAGCTGGCGCACGCCCTGCGGCGGGGCGGGGACGACGCGCTCCTCGACTCCTACGAGGCGGAGCGGCTGCCCGTCGCGGCGGGCGTGCTGGGCCTCAGCACCCGCATCCACCGCGCCGGGGGCGACGGCGGCCGCCCGATGATGGGCCGCCGCGGGAAGGAGGCCCATCAGCTGGACCTCAACTACCGGGAGAGCCCGCTGTCCTGGGAGGCCCGTTCCGGCCTCGCGGACGGCGCGCTGCGGGCCGGTGACCGGGCGCCGGACGGGGTGACGGACGACGGGGGGCGGCTGTTCGAGGTGTTCCGGGGGACGCGGTTCACGCTGCTCGCGGTCGGCCGGCACGGCGAACTGCCGCAGGTGGACGGCGACCTGGTCCGGGCGCACGCCCTCGACGAGGCACCGGCGTACGGGCACGGACTGTTCGTGATCCGGCCGGACGGGTACGTCGGGCTGGCGACGCAGGAGCCGGGGGACGTGGAGAAGTATCTGCGGACGGTGGCCGGGGCGGCGGCGTAGGAGACCGCGCCCACGGGCATCCTCCCTCCGTCCCCTTCAGCCCCCGAATCACCCTGAATTACCCTGATTCACCTCTGGAACGGGAGGACCGCCCATGTCCGCATCCGACGCCGTGCTGTCCCGGCGGAACGCCGGCCTGCTGCTGGGCGGGACAGCGGCTGCGCTGCTCACCGGTACCGGACGGGCCTCCGCGTCCACGCCCAACACATCCGGCGGTGGCCTCGTGTTCCACAACGGCGACGTGATCACCATGGATCCGCGGTGGCCGAGAGCGACGGCGGTGGCCGTACGGGCGGGCAGGATCGTGTACGTGGGCGGCGACGCCGGGGCCCGCGCCTTCGCCGGGCCCGGCACCGAGGTGGTGGACCTGCGGGGCCGGACCCTGTTGCCCGGCATCGACGACACCCATCTGCACGCGGCCGTCCACCGGTTGAACCTGCCGCCGTACGCGCTGGACCTCGGTCCGGGCGCGGTGCGGTCCGTCGCCGACATCGTCGCCGCGGTGGCGGCCGAGGCCGCCCGCACCCCGAAGGGCGAGTGGATCCGGGGCGCCGGCTGGAACCCGTACCGCCTGTCCGAGCAACGCGGCCCGAACCGCGACGACTTGGACCGGGCGGCGCCGGACCACCCGGTCTTCCTCCAGGACAACGGCTATCACGTCAGCGCGGTCAACTCCCGCGCCCTCGCGCTCGCCGGGATCACCGACGGGGGACCCCGCCAGCCCGGTGTCGAGTACGACGCCACCGGACGCCCCACCGGCGTACTGCGCTACGGCGCCCAGGCGCTCGTCCAACTGCTGCTCCCGCCCCGCACCCGGGAGGAGCGCAAGCAGGCGATCCGGGACGCGATAACCCACCTGCACGCACAGGGCATCACCAGCTTCACCGACCCGGGCCTCGGCCCCGGCGGCGAAGGGCTCGGCGGCGGAACGCAGGGGACGGAGACCCTGGAGGCGTACGCGGACCTGGCGCGTTCCGGTGCCCTGGACGCGCGCGTGAGCGCGCTGTTCCTGCCCTGCTCCCAGTCGGGCGGGTCGGCCGCCGCGGTCGAGAAGGCCCTGGGCGAGTTCACCCCGCCGACCGGGGTGGATCCCCACCGGCTCGCGGTGCGCGGGGTCAAGCTGTTCTCCGACAGCGGCGGCGACCTGCTGGTCGCCGGCGACACGAACGAGCAACGGGCCGCGGAACTCACGGAGATGATCCGTCTCGCCCACGCCGCGGGCTATCAGGTCGGCGTGCACTGCTACCGCTGGGTGTCCACGGTCGTGGACGCCTTCGTCGCCGCGTCGCGCCGCCATCCGCGGCCCGACGCCCGGCACATCGCCATGCACGGCGCGTTCGTCACGCCGGACCTCCTGCCCACGATGGCCCGCCATCGAATCGGCCTCGGCCCGCAGCCGCAGAGCTGGGCGAACGCCGTCCACAGCGCGTCCCAGGGGCCGTCCGGCGACGCGTTCCTCCCATGGCGCTCGGCGGTCGACGCGGGCGTCCCCTTCCTCGGCAGCTCGGACGCCCCGGTGAACGCACCGGACTGGCGGGCCGGAGTACAGGCCCTGGTGACGCGGCGCGGCACGTGCGGGGAGGTGCACGGACCGGAGCAACGCCTCACGCTGGAGCAGGCGTTGACGGCCTACACGGCGACGGGTGCCTGGCAGGACTTCGCGGAGGGGTGGAAGGGATCGGTGAGCGTGGGGAAGGTGGCGGATCTGTGCGTGATGGGTGGTGATCTGCGGGCGACGGCGCCGGACGAGATCGCTACGGTGCCGGTGGTGATGACCGTCTTCGACGGGCGGGTGGTCCATCGGGCGCGATAGCGCCAGCTCCGACAAGCTGCAGCTTCACCGCGCTGCCATGGCCCTTTTCAAAGCTTCGCGGTGTTCCCATGTCCACGGCGCGTTCCGCAACTCGGCGGGCAGCCCGGCGAGTCCGGCTTCGATGTGGTCCACGGCGTCCCCGTAGCGAGCGAGTCCGAGGTTCGCCAGCCCCATGTTCAGGCGGTTGAACTCGGGCGTCAGCCAGTAGGCCGTCTTCGGGGGCGGCAGCGCCGCGGCGGGTCCGACTTGGGCTTCCGCGTTCTCGACCATGCGAAGGGCGTCGTCCCTCGCTCCCAGCTCCGCCAGACCGGCGGCCGCCTGAAGCATGTCCCCGAGACGTTGGGCAGGGTGCGCGCCCGGAGTGTACGCGGCTGCGGAAAACCAGCGGGCGACTCCTTGGGGACGTCCCTGCTGCCGCGCGAGGTATCCCTTGAAGTTGAGCGCCTGTGCGGCCAGCGTGCCGTTCCCCACCTCGTCGGCCAGCTCCACCGCCTCGTTCAGAAGCTGCACTGCCCCGGCGTCCTGTCGTTCCTGGGCAAGCAGCCATCCGCCGAACTGGACGAACTCCGAGGCGACTTCTGTCAATCGGTCGCGCTGGGGGCCCCTGGCCCCCTTGAGCAGCCGGATCACCTCCTTCATCTGCACCAGGGTCGCCGGGATCATCGACTCAGGCCTGACCGTGTCGTCCAGTCGCCGATACGCGGCGAGTACGCCCGCCAACGCTTCCACCGACCCCGCATCCAGCCGGGAGGGGTTGGCGACGCTGCGGGCCATCCGGGACCGGTCATCGGCCTGGAGCACGATGGAGGCCAGCGCATCCCCGGTCCCGAGCAGGTCATCGAGCGAACGGGCCAGTTGGGACGACGGTCGTTGCTTCCCGTTGAGCACCCGGGACAGGTACGCGAGGTCGTAGTTGATCGCCTGTGCAGCAGCCCGCATCGAGTAGCCGGCATCCCGCAGAGCTCGGCGGGCGAGGTCGGCGAAGTCATCTTCACGCATCGTGAACCTCAGTGGGGTTGACCGACTGGGTTCCCACTGTAGTCAAGGCCGGTCAACTCCCGTGTCAGCCGTCCATGGGCCGAGCATGACCGCATGAACGAGCCGACTCGACGCAGCAGCGCACGACTTGGGCTGCTGCGTCCGGAACTAGAGCCGAGCCCCACCAAGGCACTTGTCGCCGAGAGCCGTCGGGTGTGCACCCGCGGCAACGGCGGTGGCAGCACCCGAGGGGAGGGCCGATGACGGCGCTGCCCCCACCGATCTGGGACCTGCCCGGCATGCCGTGGACTCACATGAGCGGCCCGCTCCACCACCCGACTCCTGACGAGTGCGGCATCTGCCGCCGTCTCGGCAGCGCGATCGACGACGCCGAGCAAGGAGGCCGGATCGCCCACGCGAAGCTCTACCGCACGCAGCAGGCGGACCACCAACGGAAGTACCCCCACAAGGGCATCACATGACTCGGCTCAGTGTCGCCGAGGAAGGAGTGCGTGAAGATGGGTAAGAAGGATTTCGAGAACGCCGGGGAACCTTGGGACCCGCACGCCGGCCAGGAGCAGGTGACCGATCCCGACACCCGCGTCTCCCAGAACGGGGATGTGCACAGTTCGCACGCCGACGACAAGGACCGGGACGGACGATGAAACACGGCGAGGACCTGATCCAGGACCTGAGGGAACAGGGCTTCATGCGGTGTGAAACCACGCCGGACGGCAAGTCCGTGGTCATGCGGAAGCGTGACCGGTGGACCGTGGTCCCTTTGCGCTGGCTCACCGATGAAGCCGTGGACACCATCAAGACCCAGGCCGGGATCAGCCTCGTCTGAACCATGTCGCAACGGCCCCGCTCGTACGCCTGCCTCGGCTCGGCGGGGCCTTTCACTGCGAGCGGCCCGCGAGTGTGGCGAGCGCATCCGTAAGACAGCCCGAGGAGGCACTGCGTGACGCTGCAAAGGGCCATCGCTGTTGAGCACATGAACGGCTCTGCGGCTGCTCAGGCAGGGGATGCGTTCATGCCGATCTACGCCGAGGCATTCGCGGAGCCGTCGTACGACGAGACCGCGGATGACGTAGCAGCAACCTTCCGGCGCTTCCGCTCCCAGACTCGCAAAGGCACCTTCCGCGTGGCTCTGGCCCGGGCGGAGAACGGCGAGCCGGTAGGCATGGCGTACGGCTGCCCCCCTGGGCCCCAACACGGGCTGGTGGGATCAACTGACCGAACCCGTGCCCGACGAGATGCGACGCGAGGACGGACGCCGCACCTTCGAACTCATGGAACTTGCTGTGCGCGAGCCATGGCGTCGGCAGGGCGTCGCGCGCCGCCTGCACGAAACACTGCTCGACGGCGTCCGGGCCGAGCCAGGCGCTGCTCAATGTCCACCCGGGCAGCACGGCGACGACGACGGCCTACCGCGCGTGGGGGTATCGCAAGATCGGTGAGGCGCGTCCGTGCCCCGATCCACATCGTTCTCGGCCCACCTCGACCCTCTGGCGCCTCAACGCCGCGCGTGGCGGACCTTCAACCGTCCGAACCCCATGGTCCCGGATATCCGGATCCTCGGCCCGCCGGGGAGGGAGCGCCGCCGGGTCTTGTAGCGCGTGTCCTTCCACCCGGTATGCAGATCGTCGAATTCGACGATCGCGTCGCGAGGCACCGTGATCCTGGCTCTGCCGGTGTCGAGTTGCAGCTCGATGTCCACCACCGGATGCTCGATGACCGCCCGGGACAGGTCCAGGTGCACCCTTCCGAATGGGGACGTGACCTTGAGGGCCCGAGGCACCCGCCATGCGCCGCGCCGCTTGATCCGTCCACTGGCGGCGGCAATCGTGGACGTTGCGCCCGCGCTCCCCTCCGGGAGCGAGGCCAGAACCGACGCAAGCTCGCTGTGCGTCTTGACGGTGAGCACCTAGTGATGATGCTCGTCCATCTCCTCGTGCGAGATGCGCCCTTCGGCGTATGCCTCCTGTACACGCTGCACGGCCGCGTCGCGGTCGGCTTCACTGGACAGTGACGGCAGGTCTTCCGGCAGAGAAGTCACCGTTTCGCCCTAGGGCTCTCCGGTGGGTCGCACGACCACCTCGCTGGCCTGGAGCACGGCCGACGAGGAGTCGGCCTCCTGCCGCGCCCATCAACTCGCCGCGGACACCCACGAACACGCCCGATCGCTTGGGCGGCGACAAAGCGTACTCGCCCCGCCGGACCGCCGGCTTCGACAGGACGATCTACAAGCGCCGCAACAGAGTCGAGCCAACGATCACCACGCTCAAGGGCTTCCGTGCCGTAGTCGCCTGCCGCGACAAGAGCGCGTACATCTTCCACGGCACCATGACCGTCGCGGCCATTCGCCTCCGGCTTCATTCATGGCCCGCTGAACAGCCCGTGGCTCTCCTCCTCTTCGGCCTCCTCGCCAGCGGCTCCCTTCCGAACGTCCCGAACGACCTTCCCCGAGCCCTGGACGCCCCCCCACATCAGCGACCCGTCGGACACCTCCTGGAAATGCCGCGAACTCGTACCCCGGACGCAGGGAGACGGTGCCGAGAAAAATGCCTGGGTGTCCCCCTGTGGCCCACTTAAGGTGATCGCATGAACCTCAAGCGGATCGCGGCTTTCGTGGCCGCCGCCACGATGACCCCTGCCCTGTTCCTCGCCACCCCGGCAGTCGCCGCCGACGCCGCGCCGACGGCAGCGGCCGACGAGGCAGCAGCCAGTCCGGTCCTGTCCTTCAAGAATGTCCCGGCCTCCTTCACCGCGGGCGGCGACTGGTCGAACTTCTCGATAACCATGGAGAACCGCACCGCGCAGACGCTGACCGACTTCCACGCCTCGCTCTCGTTCCAACAGGGATGGAGCACGAAGGAGGACATCAAGCCCGGCGACTTCGAGCTGGAGTACTACGCGGGCGGCCGCTGGCATCCCGTGGAGTTCCAGTTTGATTCCCACCGCTTCTTCGGCAATGTGTGCCCGCAGGCCGACCCGGTCGCCGGTCCGCACGCCTGGGGCCTGAACTGCCCGGCGCCGATCAACGCGCTCAAGCCGGGGGACACCTACGCCCTTGATCTGCGGGTGCGTTTCACCTCGAGCGCGCCTGCCGCCAAGTACATGCTGACCGCCGCCGGTTACATTCCCGTCCCTGGAAGCAAGGACCCGTACCCGCTGCCCGTCTTCACCGATCGGTACCGCTTCACGGTCCAGCCCGCACAGGCAGCTGCACGGCCCTAAGAGGCCATCTCATTTGGTCGCAACGTGTGGGGAATCCGCGACAAGTTGAGCCATCTCGCGCAGGCGGTGCCAGTACTCAGGGTCGTCCGCCTCGCTGAGTGCAGGTATGACCCGGTCCAGGCGGACAATACAGCGAAGCAGGATGCTTCGACCCCGTGCTTCGAGCTCGCCACCGTTCTTGACCCAGATGAAAACCCAGCCTGCGGTTTCCGAGTCCAGCATCACCAGGTCGAAGCCGGCCCGCTCCGCGCCGCCCAATCTGGGAGGAAAGGGCAATTCCATGAACTCTTGGTACAGGCGCGATACGGCCTCAAACACAGTTTCTTCACTCACGCGGACCATCATGGCGCAGCTTTCACAGCGCCTGGAGTCGTCCTGAGTCTGCGGTGGCAGATGAGGGTGCAGGCCGTGCGGGTGCCGCGGCGGTCGAAGGATCGCCGAGGACGGGGACACGGACCTCGTCTCCCTACTTCCTGACCGGGCCGCCGCCGACACCTACATGCCTACGGCTTGTGGGGCCGTGAGGTGGGCCCGCCTCACGGCAGAGGCATCAGCCGACTGACCCACCATTCGGTGCACCTGGTGCCAGCCCACAAGGCAGGAAGCGCGGTGCAGGCAGTGGAGCTTCGAAGAACACCGGCACTCCATCACCGCACCGCCTCGATATCGCCCGCCTAGATCCGCGACCCTATGGACAGGCCCTAGTGCCGGGCAAGCGCGCTGGGCATCTGACGAGAAAGCCGACCCCGTCATGACACGGACCGGGACTCCGCACGCGAGAATTGCACGCGTTCACCGTTCTGCGTCTCCGACAGCCGCTACGAACGAGGACCACGCGGGCGCGGAAGCCGTCAACACGGGACCATCAGGACGCTTACTGTCACGGACCGGTATGACGCCGATGGATACGAACGCGGGGGCCCACTCGATGCATTGACCGCCATTCCCTTGGCTGTAGCTGCTCTTGACCCACTCCGCGTGTGGAAGGTCAAGGGACGTGTCTGGTGGCTCAGGAGCGTTCACCGTTCCATGTCCCTGACGGCCGCTACGAACGAGGACCATGCGGGTAGGGAAACCGTGAACACAGGTCCGTCAGGGCACTTGCTGTCCCGGACGGGTATCGCGCCGACGGATACGAACGCGGGGGCCCATTCGACGCAGGTTCCTCCGTTGCCCTCGCTGTGGCTGGACTTGACCCAAATCGCGTGGGCCAGGCTGCGGGTGGGATTCATGGTCGTACGCCTCCATGACGTGACGGATGCGGGAGAGTGAATCGGGAAGCGACAGGGCGTTGGCACGCAATCGATCGTACGTAGCACGCGCCTCGGCGACTTCCTTCGGCGCATCGTGCACATGGCCCTGAACGTAGCTTTCCGCGTAAAGGACTTCGGTCCGGTTCTGCTGCTTGAGCAGGATGAACGGCGCCCGCCTCGCCGGGGTGTCGCCGAGGGGGAACACCTGGACAGTGATGAGTGGATGCCCGGCTGCCGTCACAAGGTGCCGCATCTGTCCTCGCATGACAGCCGGGCCGCCCATGCCGGACCACAGCGCGGCCTCGTGCAGGACGACCCAGAGCGACGGGGGGTTGGGCCCCTCGAACAGCTCCCGGCGCCGCATACGATCCTCCACCCGCTGTTCGATCCGAGCCGCCGGGTCATCCGGACAGGCCGCTCGGTACACGGCTTCCGCATACTCGGGGGTCTGCAGAATGCCCGGGACCAGAGCAGGTGAGTAATCGCAGATGCTCACCGCCCCGCGCTCCAGCTGGAGATAGGGAATCATCCAGATCGGATTCCCCGCGTCAGCCGCCCGCTGCCGCATCCGCGCATACACCCCCGGCGTCCCGAACGCCTTGTCGCACTGCTCGGCGAACTGGGGGCTGGCGAGCTGCTGCCCCCTCTCGACCTTGCTCACATACGGCTGCTGGACCCACAACCTGGACGCGAGCATCTCCTGTGTCCACCCCCGGGCCTCCCGGGCGTACCTGATCTCCCGTCCGAACTCCTCGGCCGGAGGGACGAGTTCGCCTGCCATGCGTTCAACTCCCCCGCTTGCCCACGCCACCTGGAAGGGAAAATAGCCTTCCCGGCACCCCCACAGCGGGTGGAATCCGAACCTCACGTTTGATGCCCGCTACACAGGAGCGGGACACGCGGAAGCCCCGCCGAACGCAGGCACGCGTTCGACGGGGCTCCCGGGCAGAGGGTGGGCTACACCACCAACGACAGCAGCATCACAAACCCCAGCCCCACCACCGAGATGATCGTCTCCATCACCGACCAGCTCTTCAGCGTCTGGCCGACGTCCATCCCGAAGTACTCCTTCACCATCCAGAACCCCGCGTCGTTCACATGGCTGAAGAAGAGCGACCCGGCTCCCACGGACAGGACCAGCAGCGCCGCGTGCGCCGTCGACATGTCCGCCGCCAGCGGTGCCACCAGGCCCGCCGCCGAGATCGTCGCCACCGTGGCCGAGCCCGTCGCCAGGCGGATGCCGACCGCGATCAGCCATGCCAGCAACAGCGCCGAGACCGACCAGGACTTGGAGAAGTCCAGGATCATCCGGCCGACGCCGACGTCGATCAGCGTCTGCTTGAAGCCGCCGCCCGCGCCGACGATCAGCAGGATCCCCGCGATCGGGACGAGCGACTTCTCGACCGTCGAAGCGAGCCGGTCCCGGCCGAAGCCGGCCGCGCGGCCGAGGGTGAACATGCCGACCAGCACGGCCGCGAGGAGGGCGATCAGCGGGGAGCCGATGACGTCGGTGACGCGCTGCACATGATCCTTGGGGTCGTCGACCACGACGTCCACCAGCGCCTTCGCCAGCATCAGCACCACCGGCAGCAGCACGGTCGCCACCGTGACGCCGAACCCGGGCCGCCGCTCCAGCTCCTCCGACGGGCGCTGCGGGACCAGCTTCTCCGGCGGGGCGACGTCGACCCAGCGCGCGGCGACGCGGGAGAACAGCGGTCCGGCGATCACGGCCGTCGGGAGGGCGATCAGCACGCCCAGCGCCAGCGTCACACCGAGGTTGGCGCCGATCGCGTCGATCGCCGCGAGCGGGCCGGGGTGCGGCGGCACCAGGCCGTGCATCACGGACAGGCCGGCCAGCGCCGGGATACCGATCCGCATCAGCGAGTGCCCGCCCCGCTTGGCCACCAGCAGCACCACGGGGATCAGCAGCACGATCCCCACCTCGAAGAAGAGCGGCAGCCCGATGACGCCCGCGATCAGCACCATCGCCCAGGGCATGGCCCGGCCGCCCGCCTTCGCCAGGATCGTGTCGACGATCTGGTCGGCGCCGCCGGAGTCGGCCAGCAGCTTGCCGAGTATCGCCCCGAGGGCGATGAGGACGCCGACCCCGGCGACGGTCGAGCCGAGGCCGGTGGTGAAGGAGGCGATCGCCTTGTCCAGCGGCGCCCCGGCGGCGGCGCCGAGCACCAGTGACCCGAGGGTCAGGGCCAGGAAGGCATGGAGCCGGAACCGGGTGATCAGAAGGACGATGACGGCGATGCCGGCGAGTACGGCGATGCCCAGCTGTGCGTGGCCCGCGGACGTGATCGGTCCGGCGGGGGCCGCGGCCAGCATCTCGACGCTGAGAGTGCTCACGGGGCTTCCTAAAGGGAAAGGTGGGGGGCTAGAGAGCGCGCAGTCCGGTGACCGCGCGTTCGGCGATGACGGCGGCCGCGGGGGCGACGTCCACGGCGACCCCGGCCTCGTCGGCCTCCAGCGGCTCCAGGGTCGCGAACTGCGAGTCCAGGAGCCGGGTCGTCATGAAGTGGCCCTTGCGGGCCGCCATCCGGGCCGCGATCAGTTCGCGGGACCCGGTCAGGTGCAGGAAGACGAGGCCGGGCGCGGCGGCCCGGAGCCGGTCGCGGTAGGCGCGCTTGAGCGCGGAACAGCTGACCACCCCGCCCCGCCCGGCCCGCCCGTGCGCCCAGGCGCCGATCGCGTCGAGCCAGGGAGCCCGGTCGGCGTCGTCCAGCGGGACGCCGGAGGACATCTTCGCGATGTTGGCGGGCGGGTGGAAGTCGTCGCCCTCGGCGTAGGGGACGCCGAGAGCCTCCGCGACCAGGGGCCCGACCGTGGTCTTGCCCGTGCCCGCGACGCCCATCACCACGACGACGTGGGGGGATGCCATGCCTGAGTACCTCACTGTCTCCTGCGGACTGCCGCCCCACTGAAACCCAAGACGTACGACGTATTCAAGCCCCTGTGACGTAAACGTCATACTTAATCCGACTCGGCATGGACACGTAGGCTGATCCCATGACCAACCAGGGGCAGGGGCTGCACGCACGCGTGCTCGACTCCCTCGGACCCGCGATCACGGCCGGTGCGTACCCGCCGGGCAGCGTCCTGCGCACGGACGAGCTGGAGGAGCGCTTCGACGTCTCGCGCACCGTCGTCCGCGAGGTGGTCCGGGTCCTGGAGTCCATGCACCTGGTCGCCTCCCGGCGGCGGGTCGGCGTGACGGTCCTGCCCCCCGAGGAGTGGAACGTCTACGACCCGAACGTGATCCGCTGGCGCCTGGCGGGCCCCGACCGCCCCCGCCAGCTCCGCTCCCTGACCGTGCTGCGCTCGGCCGTCGAACCCGTCGCGGCGGGCCTCGCCGCCCGCCTGGCCACCCCCGAACAGTGCGCCGAACTCACCGAGCACGCCCTGGGCATGGTCGCCACCTCGCGCGGCCAGCAGCTCGACGCCTACCTCCGCCACGACATCGCGTTCCACCGGGTCGTGCTGCGCGCCTCCGGCAACGAGATGTTCGCCCGCCTCGGCGACGTCGTCGCCGAGGTGCTCAGCGGACGCACCCGTCACCAGGTGATGTTCACCGACCCGGACCCGGCCGCGGTCACCCTGCACGTCCGGGTCGCCGAGGCCGTCCGCGCCCACGACGCGGTGCGCGCCGAGGAGCTGACCCGGGAGATCGTCACGGGGGCGATGGCGGAGCTGGACATCCTGGCGCCGTAGCGGTCCCGGGGAAAGGTCAGCCGGCCGACAGCGCCGGTTCGTGCCCCGTCGGCCACCGCTCGAACCACCGCTCCTCCGCCTCCAGTTGACCGGCCAGCGACAGCAGCAGCGCCTCGCTCCCGGCCGGGCCCAGCAATTGCGCCCCCAGCGGCAGCCCGCCCGCGGTGAGCCCGGCGGGCACGTTCACCGCGGGCCAGCCCAGCACGTTCCACGGCCAGGTGTACGGACACGCCGTGATCATCGCGGAGTCCGTCTCCCGGGCCGACAGCCCGTCCAGCGCCCCGACCGGCAGCGGCGGCGCGGCCGTCGTCGGCGTCAGCAGCACGTCGTACCGCCCGAACAGCTCGCCCAGCCGCGCCCGCAGGGGCCGCTCCGCCGCCCGCGCCAGCCGCAGCACGGGGCCGCCGAGCAGCGTTCCGCCGCGTACGTTCTGCCGGGTGCGCGGGTCCAGCAGGCCCGGGTCCGGCACCCGCCGGGCCAACTCCCGTACGCCGCCCATCGCGCGCGGCACGAACGCCGGCCCCACGAGCCCGTAGCGCGGCTCCTCGGCCACCACCTCGTGGCCCAGCTCCGCAAGGCACGCCGCCGTCCGCTCGACGGCCGCCCGGGCGGCGGGCTCCAGCCGGTGCCGGACCGCCGCGTACGCCGGCCGCAGCGAGAGCGCGATCCGCAGCCGCCGCGGCTCCCGCACGCCGAACGGTTCGGCGGCCGCGACCCCCAGCAGCAGCGCCGCGTCCGCCACCGACCGCGCCAACACCCCATGGCAGGTCAGCCCGTTGAACACCTCGCGCTCCGGCCAGGTGGGCACCCGCCCGCGCTGCGGCTTGACCCCCACCAGATGCGTCCAGGCCGCCGGGATCCTGACCGACCCGGCCCCGTCCGAGCCCAGCGCCCCCGCCACGATCCCCGCCGCCACGGCCGCCGCCGACCCGCCCGACGAACCGCCGGGCGTCCGGCCGGGGTCCCAGGGATTGCGCGTCACCCCGAACCCGGGGCCCTCGGTCATCGGCCACTGCCCCAGCTCGGGCGTGTTCGTCTTCCCGACGATCACCGCCCCGGCCGCCCGCAGTCTGCGGACGACCGCGCCGTCCGCCTCCTTCGCCGGGAACTCCCCGCGGCACCCGAACGCCGTCGGCAGCCCCGCCACGTCCATGTCGTCCTTGACCGCCACCGGCACCCCGAGCAGCGCCCGCCGCTCCCCCGCCGCCCGCAGCCGGTCCGCCGCGTCGGCCTCCCGCAGCGCCTCCTCGGCCCGCACCCAACGGAAGGCGTTCAGGGCGTCCCGCGTCCCCTCGATCCGGCGGAGCGCCGCCTCGGTCAACTCCCGTGAGGACACCGCCCCTTCGGCCACCAGCCGCACCTGCTCAACGAGCCCTGTCACCGGTCCACTCCCCTCGCCGCACGGACGGACTCACGGTAAGGGCACACCAGTCCGGAGCGCATCGGGATCCGGCCACGCTCCCGTACGCCCCCGGGACCCCCTTCGCGCCGCACCACGGGCGACTCCGGCGCCACCGGCCCGGGTAACGTCTCACCGTGTGCAGTTGTGGCTCCTGAACTCCTTCTCCACTCCCGCCCTGGTCCTGCTCGTCGTCGGCGTCCCGACGCTGCTGACCGTCGCCGGGGCCCTCCTGCTGCACCGTCGGTACCCGGCCCTCTCGACGGGCAAGTACAACAACGTCGTCGAGGTGCTCCTCGGCATGTTCGGCGCCATCTACGGCATCATCCTGGCCTTCGTCATCGTCACCCTCTGGACGCAGTTGGAGACCACCCAGTCCGTCGTCGCCACCGAGGCCACGGACCTGGCGCAGATGGTCCGCGACGTCCGCTCCTTCCCTGCCGAGCAGCGCGACGGCATCACGAAGGACATCGACGCCTATGTGCACGGCGTGGTGAACGTCCAGTGGCCGCTGATGCGGGAGGGCCGGGCCGACTACACTGCGACGGCGGCCAAGCTGGACCGGATCTACACCGACCTCCAGGCGTACGAACCGCGGACGTCCACCCAGCGGGCCTTCTACGAGCAGACCCTCGACCGGCTGAACGACGTGGTCGCCCAGCGCCGCGCCCGGCTGGAGCAGAGCTCCGAGCAACTCCCCCTGCTCATCAGGGCCCTGGTCTTCGGCGGGGCGCTGGTCGTCCTCGCCGTCATCTGCCTCTTCGGCAACCGCAGGAAGAGCGTCCAGATCCTCTTCGTCGCCTCCGTCTCGGTGCTGATCGGCTTCAGCCTGCTCCTGGTGCTCGTGCTCGACCGGCCCTTCAGCGGCGACCTCAGCGTGGGCCCGGAGCCGTACAAGGCGGGGGCGCTGGCGGTCTACTGGGGGGCCGCCGGGGGTTAGCCCCACCCCCCGGCCGCCTGCTGACCGCATGGGCAACGGGCCACGCCGTCACAAGAATTGCCCCCATGAAGACCCAGCGCCGCAACGCCCTCCTCCTCACCGTCTCCACCGCCGCCGTCGCCGCCGGCCTGGCCGGGGTCCCGACGACCCAGGCCCAGGCGGCCACCACGCTCAAGTGGAGGCCCTGCGTCCAGGAGAAGGGGCCCAGCGGGCAGGAGTGCGCCGAGCTGACCGTGCCCGTCGACTACCGGCAGCCGGACGGGGAACGGACGACGCTCGCCGTCTCACGCATCAGGAGCGAGAGGCCCGAGGCGCGGCGCGGGACGCTGCTCGTCGTCCCGGGCGGGCCCGGAGGGTCGGGAGTGCAGCGGCTGACCGACAAGGGGAAGGCGCTGGCGAAGGAGTTGAAGGGGGCGTACGACCTCGTCGCACTCGACCCGCGCGGAGTCCGCGGGAGTGCCCGGGCCGGGTGCGGGCTCGCGCCGGAGGACCGGGACCTGGTCAACCTGCGGCCCTGGCCCGGGCGGAACGGGGACATCTCCGGCAACGTCGCCCGCGCACGGCGGATCGCCGACGCCTGCTCCCGCAACGGCGGACCGCTCGTCGGAAGCATGACGACGGCCAACGAGGTGCAGGACATCGAACAGTTCCGGCAGGCGCTGGGAGAGGAGAAGATCTCCGCGTGGGGCGTGTCGTACGGGACGTATGTGGCGGCACAGTACGCGCAGAAGTACCAGGAGCACACCGACCGCGTCGTGCTCGACAGCAGTGGCGACCCCGACCCCTCGCGCGTCGCGCGCGGCTGGGCGGCGAACATGTCGCAGGCCATGGAGGACCGCTTCCCGGACTTCGCCCGCTGGGCCGCCGCCCCGGAGCAGAAAGAACTGCGCCTGGCACAACGGCCCGAGGACGTCCGGCCGATGTTCCTCGCGCTCGCCGAGCGGCTCGACCGGCAGCCGAAGCCGACGGCCGAGCAGGACCCCGACGGCCGGCGGAAGCCGGGCAAGGTACGGCTGGACGGCAACCGGCTGCGGCAGGCCCTCCAGCAGACCCTCTACGGCAACGACTTCACCCCGCTCGCCGAGCTGATCAGGGACGCCCGGGACCCGCGGAGGACCCCCGTGCTGCCGCCCTACCTCGCGCGGCCGCTGCCCGACGAGGACGCGGCGGTCACCGTCGCCACGATCTGCAACGACGTCCGCTGGCCGCGCTCCGTCCGCTCGTACGCCCGGGACGTGGCCGCTGACCGGGCCCGGTACCCGCTGACGGCGGGGATGCCGGTGGGCGTCTTCCCGTGCGCGTTCTGGAAGAACGACGCGGCCGGGAAGCCTGTCCGCCTCACCCCGGACGGCCCGTCGAACGTCCTGATGATCCAGAATCTGCGCGACCCCTCGACCCCGTACTTCGGCGCCCTGAAGATGCGCGAGGCGCTGGGGCAGCGCGCCCGGCTCGTCACGGTGGACGGCGGCGGCCACGGCGTCTACCTCGGCAACGGCAACGCCTGCGGCGACCGGGCCGTCACCGGCTACCTCGTGGACGGGAAGCGGCCGGACGCGGACGCGTACTGCCCCGCCCCCTAGAACGGCCCACCAGAACAGCCCGCTGGAACGGCCCGCTAGAACAACTGCCCCTGGCCGTCCATCGGCGGTTCCTCCGGGTCGAAGAGCCGCGGCTCGGTCGCCAGGAGGGGCGCCGAGCGGCGGGAGCCGGGGCAGGAGACGAGGTCGTAGGAGACACGGCGGCCGGGCGGGTCGTGGCGGGCGTAGCGGCCGCCGACGACGGCGATCTCCCGGGAACAGACGGGGCAGGTGCGGCGGGGTGCGGACATCCCTTAAGTGTCGCAAATGTTCAGAACGTCTCCGTCGGAACGTGGGAACCCCACACCTCCCGGAGGGCCCCGCAGACCTCGCCGACCGTGGCGCGGGCGCGCAGCGCCTCCTTCATCGGGGGGAGGACGTTGGCCGTGGGGGTGGCGGCGGCCGCCCGCAGCGCGGTCAGGGCGGAGTCCACGTCCCGCGCGGACCGGTGGGCGCGCAGGGCCGCGAGGCGTTCGCGCTGGAGGGTCTCGATGGCGGGATCCACCCGCAGGGGGACGTAGGGCTCCTCCTCGGCCAGTTCCTCCTCGGCCAGGCGGTAGCGGTTGACGCCGACGACGACGCGCTCGCCGCTCTCGGTCTCCTGCGCGATGCGGTACGCGTTGCGTTCGATCTCGCCCTTCTGGAAGCCGCGCTCGATCGCGGCCACGGCCCCGCCGAGGTCCTCGACCCGGCCCATCAGCGCCACGGCCGCCTCCTCCAGTCCGTCGGTGAGGGACTCGACGACGTACGAGCCGGCGAACGGGTCGACGGTCGCGGTGACGTCCGTCTCGTGGGCGAGGACCTGCTGGGTGCGCAGGGCGAGGCGGGCGGCCTTCGCGCCGGGGAGGGCGATGGCCTCGTCGTAGGAGTT
The DNA here is from genome assembly GCF_041519305.1 of Streptomyces luteireticuli. Lineage (NCBI taxonomy): Bacteria > Bacillati > Actinomycetota > Actinomycetes > Kitasatosporales > Streptomycetaceae > Streptomyces > Streptomyces luteireticuli. Next base: position 5,112,022 of record NZ_CP167927.1, on the reverse strand, counting down.
GGTGTGCAGGGACTGAGTGCCGCCGAGGACGGCGGCCAGCCCCTGCACCGTGACCCGCGCCAGGTTCACCTCCGGCTGCTGGGCGGTGAGCTGGACGCCTGCGGTCTGGGTGTGGAAGCGCAGCATCAGCGACTTCGGGTTCCGGGCGCCGAAGTCGTCGCGCATCACCCGCGCCCAGATCCGGCGCGCGGCGCGGAACTTGGCCACCTCCTCCAGCAGGGTCGTGCGGGCGACGAAGAAGAACGAGAGCCGGGGGGCGAAGTCGTCCACGGCCATCCCGGCGGCGACGGCCGCGCGCACATACGCGATCCCGTTGGAGAGCGTGAAGGCGACCTCCTGCGCGGGCGAGGCGCCCGCCTCGGCCATGTGGTAGCCGGAGATGGAGATGGTGTTCCAGCGGGGGATCGCGGTGCGGCAGTAGCGGAAGATGTCCGAGGTGAGGCGCAGCGACGGGCCGGGCGGGAAGATGTACGTGCCTCGGGCGATGTACTCCTTGAGCACGTCGTTCTGGATCGTACCGGTCAACTGCCCTGCTACCACGCCCTGTTCCTCGCCGACGAGCTCGTACATGAGCAGCAGCAGCGCGGCCGGGGCGTTGATGGTCATCGAGGTGGAGACGCGGTCGAGCGGGATGCCGTCGAAGAGCAACCGCATGTCCTCGACGGAGTCGACGGCGACGCCGACTTTGCCGACCTCGCCGTGCGCGAGGGGCGCGTCGGAGTCGTGGCCCATCTGGGTGGGCAGGTCGAAGGCGACGGAGAGGCCGTGCCCGCCGTGCGCGATCAGCTGGCGGTAGCGGGCGTTGGACTCGGCCGCGGTGCCGAACCCGGCGTACTGGCGCATCGTCCAGGGGCGGCCGGTGTACATCGTGGGGTGGATGCCGCGGGTGTACGGGTACGAGCCGGGCTCGCCGAGCCGCTCCGCGGGGTCCCATCCGTCGAGGTCGGCGGGCCCGTAGACGGGCCGGATGCCGAGCCCGGACTCGGTGGTCCGGGGCTTGTGTTCCCGTTCTTCCATGAGTGACGCCTCCCGCCGTGCGAACGCCGCCCCGCCCCGGGCAACGGACTGTAGCGGCGGGCGGAGCAGGGTGTCAGGGGACGCGCGCGCCCGCACGGAGGAGCGCGGGCAGGGCCGGGGGTCGTGCCCCGCCCGCGCCGTGCGCGGAGCCTGCAATAAGGGGGGAACCGAGGCTCCTGCGCGGCCGATGACCAGTCGGCCCACTCCCTACAGCGCCGGGCGGCCGGAAAACGTCACGGAGGGGGCGGGTGACGATCCGGACGGATCCGGCGCCGACGGTTTCGCCACGGTCGGCTTAGGGGCGGACGGGTGCCGCCCGCCGCGGTGCTCGTCGTCCCCCTCCTCGTCCGGGTCGCGGCCGTGTTCTCCGCCATGTTCCCCGCCGCGCAGCAGCTGCTCGCAGTAGTCACGGACCCCGGACGGGCCTCCGGCCTCGTTTTCGAGGGTGCGTACTGCGCCCTCATCGGCTTTTTCCCGCCATTTCCCCTCAAGGAGGTAGTCCCGGCAGAGACGGGCGGCCCAGCGGCGCTGCCCCCGCTCCTCGTTCCGGTCCCGGTTCCGGTCCCGGGACGGCGGGTCCTCGCCCTTCTCCTCCCCCTTCCCCGGCCGCTCGTCCGGCGACGCGGACGCGGCGGGACTGCCGCCGGGCGGTGCGCCGGGCGTGGCCGTACGGGTGCCGGGCGGTGCGCCGCGGCGGCCGCCGGGGTGGACGGACGGGGGCGGGAACGGCCCGCCGTCCTCCGCCCGCGGGGTGCGGTACGGGGACGGGCCGGGCACGTCGGCGGGGCCGCCGGTCCGCGCCCCGGGGCCGGCGCTCGCGGCCACCTGCTCCTCCCCGCCCGCCGGGGCCCCGGCCCTGGTCCCGGTCCCCGTCCCGAACGGCGCGGGGAGGCCGACGAGGCCGGCGGCCACGGCGGCGCCGCTCAACGCGCAGCCGGCGGCGGCGAGTACGAGCGCGGCGCGTACGGGCCGCCGCAGGACGGGCCGCCCGGCGGGCGCCGCCGCGCGCGCCGCGCGGAACGCGGCCAGCGCGGCCTCCTCGCCGGGGAGCGGGGTGCCCGGCTCGGGCAGGGGGGCGACGAGGGCGCGCAGGACCTCCGGCGCGGGTGTCTCCGACGCGGGTGTCTCGTCATGCTCGTCCGCCATCACATGTCCTTCTGCGTCCGCGCCCGCAAGCGCGTCACACCGCGAGAGGGCCCCGCTCCACCGGGTGACCGGTGCTCCGTCACGTTCGTCGTCATCAGTTCGGCCAGTCTGCGCAGGCCCCGGTGGGCGGCGGTGCGGACCGCGCCGGGGCGTTTGCCCAGCACCTCCGCGGCGGTCGCGGCGTCGAGGCCGACGACCACACGCAGGACGACGGCCTCGGCCTGGTCCTGCGGGAGCCTGGCGATGAGGGCGAGGGCGCGGCCGGTGCCCAGGGCCTCCAGAGCCTCCCCCGCCGTGTCCGCGTTCCCCGCGCGGCCCGCGAGTTCGCTGTCGTCACCGCCGACGGCGGGGCGCCGGCCGCGCATCCGTATGTGGTCGAGGGCACGGTTGCGGGCGATCCTGGCCGCCCAGCCGCGGAAACGGTCCGCGTCGCCGGTGAACCGGCCCAGGTCACGGGCGATTTGGAGCCAGGCCTCGGACGCCACGTCCTCCGCGTCGGACTCGCCGACGAGCGTGCGCACATATCCCAGCAGGCGGGGCTGCACGGACCGGTAGACGGTGCGGAACGCCGTCTCGTCACCGCCCTGTGCCGCGCGTACGGCGGCGCTCAGTTCAGCGTCATCCCCCTGCACACCCAACATCCTGCACCACTTGCAGAACTGATGGATCAGTAACCCGGAGGTCCGCCACCGTAGGGGTTCCCCGGTGGACCGGCGTACGGGTTGTTGTACGGGTTGCCGTACGGGCCCGGCGGCAACGTCGGCGCCGGCCCGTACACCTGCGCCTCGTACGGAAGCGACCCGTACGGCAGTGACTCCAGGGCCCGTTGCTCCTGCATCCCCGTCAACTGCCGTATGACGAGCAGGGCGAGCACCCCGGCGACCGCACAGAGCAGGTATCCGAAGGCGCCGGCACCGGCCAGCGTCCGCAGCCGGCGCACGTCCTCCTGGAGGTGGCCGTGGCGGTGGGTCCGCGCCTCGGCCAGCGCATACGCCACGGTCGTCACGGCGTTGACCGCACCGGCCAGAACGCCGCACACCCACCAGGAGTCGAGCAGACCCCTCGGCGGGCCCTGCGGTCCCGCGGGGGCACTGGCCCGCCAGATGTCGTCGGCGATCTGCTTGGGGAACCAGAGGTTGACCACCGGCGTGAACCACGCGCCGACCGCCCACCCGCTGCCGAAGCGGTGCGAACCGGGCGCCAGCGCCTCAGCGTTGAGCCGGACGCGACGGAACCACGCCGTCCACAGGGCGAGGGCGCCGAGCCCGAGCACCCCGGCGACGAGCGCCATCGAGGCGTGGAAGGCGTCCGCGGCGTCGGCCCGTCGCGCCGTCGCCTCCGTCAGGTCCGCTCCCTCGGCCAGGACGTCCGCGAGCGCGCCGCGCTGCTGGAACCGCGCGGCGGCGAGCAGCAGCAGGGCGAGCAGGAAGAGGGTGAGCAGCGCGGTGAGCGAAAGACGCAGACCGCGGCGGAGGTCCACGCCGTCGTGCCGGTACTGCTGCTGCATTCTTCGGCTCCCCCCCACAGGACACGCGCGGCCCGCACGTTACCGGTACGGTCCCGGCGCGGTCCCGGTGTGACGGAAAACCGCCGTCCGGCGCTGAAGGGAGTGCGAGCCTCACCGAGGTTCGCAGTGGGCGGCGGCCGGGGCCTCTCCTGTGGGGGGTAGCGGCACCGGCCGTCGTCCGTCCTCCGCCCCCGCCTCTATCCCGAGGTGCGCGAGCAGGTCCTCGAAGAGGTTCTCCACGCGCGGCTCGGGCTCCGCGGCGAGGACGGCCGCGAGTCCGTCCGGGTCCGCGGTGTGGCCCGCGGCGGCGGCCCAGGCCGAGCAGTGCGCGGCGGCGGCGCGGGGATCGGGGAAGAGTTCGTCGAGGGCCAGACCCGTATCGGCCATGTAGCCCGCGAGCGCCCGGCGGCCCAGACAGGCGGACCACGGCGCACCGCCCGGACCGGCCCCGCTGACCACGGCACAGTCGCTCTCCATCACGTAAGCGGCCAGGGCCGGCGCCCCGGTCTCGTCGGCGAGGGCCCTCACGAGGGCGTCGAGGTCGCCGAGTTCGGGCTGGTGGGGGTGGTGCCAGAGCTGCCAGCCGTCGTCGAAGGAGGCGGTGGGGAGGAGATGGTGACGGTTCGTCCGGAGGGCCGGGCTCTCGGGGAGGGAGCGGCCGGGGCGGGCGAGGAGGAGATAGCCCCAGAAGTGCATTGTTTTTCCTCCCGGTTGGTGTGGGGGTCTTCGGGAGGTACTGCGCGGGGGGTGCGGGTTGTGTCACACGGGTGGGGGGTGGGGCGGGCTGGTTGTGCCCCGGTCCCGCCCTTTCACCGTTTCTTCCGGGGCTCCGCCCCGGGGCCCGGCACCGCGGCTCCGCCGCGGTGGGGCGGGGGCTGCGCCCCCTGCACCCCTGCTTCCGGGGCTCCGCCCCTGGCCCCCGTTTGTCGCGGCTTCGCCGCTCGTCCTCAAACGCCGGACGGGCTGGATCGGCGCGCCACTTCAGCCCGTCCGGCGCTTGAGGACTCCGCCCGAAGGGCGGACGGGGTCCGGGGTTTCCCCGGAAGAAACGGTGAAAGGGCGGGGCAGGGGCACACACCCAAGCCTGTCCGGCGTTTGAGGACAGCGCCCGCAGGGCGCTTCGGGGCCAGGGGGCGGAGCCCCCGGTAGGGCGCAGGGGCGAAGCCCCGCCCCGCCCACCCGCGCGAAGCGCGGGCCCCCGCGCGCGGCAGCGCGCAGCGGGGTCCCGCAGGGGCGGCAGCCCCTGCGAAAACGGTTTAGGGCGGGGCGGGGAGCAAACCCCCTACGCCTCCCCCTCCCCCTCCACATCCTTCACCGACAGCGTCAAGTCATTCGTCACCGTGAAGAACGGCCGCACCCGCACCCCACCCCTCTCCGCCCCCGGAAACGTATCGACCCCCTTGCGATCCGCGAAATCCCCGGCAAGACGCCCCACCCGGAGAAGCGGCGCCCCCGCCGCGGGGCGGATGGAGAGGTCCCACAGGTCCTGCTCCTCCCCGCGCCGCTGCCACATCACGCCGTACGGAAGGCGCGCGACACCGTCCACGGCGGACAGCGGCGCGCGGACGTCGCCGACGGAGCCGTCGCCGCCGCGCAGGCGGGCGACGAGTTCCGCGCCTTCCCCGAGCGCCACCCCGTAGGGCCGGACCGTGACCGTGACCGCTTCGTCCTCGACGCGCACCGCCGTGGCCTCCGCGTGCGAGGGACGCAGCCAGGTGCGGACGGCGAGGAAGCCGTCGCTGGTCTCGTAGGGGATCCACACCGAGGCGGAGAGCTCCACCCTCAGCAGGGCCTTCTGTTCGACGAGGACGGCGCGGAGCCGGCGCCGGGTCTTGTCGCCGGGCCGCTCCGCGTACGTGTCCCAGCGGCCCTCGGGCAGCGCGGCGTGTGCCGCGCGGTCGACGCGGGCCTCGGCCCAGGTGCCGGCGCGCCGCTCCAGGGGGACGCGCACGGACTCCTTGCCCTTGCTGCCGCGGTGCCGCAGCAGCAGATGGGTGTCGGCGGCGGTGAGCTCGTCGGCGCGGACGCGGAAGAGGAGGGAGCCGTCGGAGGTGACGGCGCAGCGGGCGGCCGGGTTGGCGGCCTCGGGGGCCGCCGGGGCCGCGGCGGCCGGCTTGCCGCGCCCGCCGCCGCCGAACAGGCCGCGCAGCAGGCCCTTCTTGGGGGCGGCGGTGCAGCCGGGGCGCAGTTCCTCGAAGAGCCGCTCGTAGCGGCGGGCGATGGCGTCGGGCTCGTACCGCTTGGCGGCGCCCCGCGCGGCGGCGCCGAGCCGCGCACGGGCGCCCGCGTCGCCGGTGAGCTTGAGGAGCGCCTCGGCGTACGCCTCGACGTTCGCGTCCTCGTCGCCGGAGGGGGAGAGCGGGACGAGGATGCCGTCCGTGCCGTCGGTGAGGATCTCGCGCGGGCCGTGCGGGCAGTCGGTGGCGACGACGGGCAGCCCGGCGTGCATGGCCTCGACGATGGTCATGCCGAAGGACTCGGCGTCGGAGGCGACGGCGGCGACGGCGCCCTTGGACCACTCGGTCTCGATGGGCGAGCGGGCGCCCATGAGCGTGATGCGCTCGTAGAGGCCCAGCTTCTCGATGCGGGCGCGCAGCTTGGCCTTGCTGGTGCCGCGCCCGTAGATGCGCAGCTGCCAGTCGGGGCGCTCGTCGGCGATGCGGGCGAAGGCGTCGATGAGGCGGTCGTAGCGCTTGACGGAGACGAGCCGGCCCGCCGAGACGATGACCTTCGAGTTGCCGTCGGAGGGCTCGGCGGCGGGCGCGGGGACGGCGTTGGGAATGCCGAGGACCTTGGCGCGGCCGCCGCCGGGGAGCCGGTCGCGGTAGTGCCCGGCGTCGGCCTCGGAGACGGTGGCGAAGGCGTCGAGCGCGTTGATCGCCGGGTCCATGACGGCGTGCAGCTCGGGGACATGTGCCTCGTGGGTGAGGTGCTCCTGGCCGATGCGCAGGTAGCGGTCGTCGCCGTACTGCGCGAGGTAGCCGATGAGCTTGGGGCGGGTGGCGATGACGACGTCGGCGTCGGTGGCCGCGAGGTGGGCGCGGACGCGCTCGTCGGTCAGGGCGGTGGCGGCCATGCGGCCGTTGTCGATGCGCTCGTCGCGGAAGATCTCGCTGGGCTTCTGGTTGAGCGGTGCGGCGTGTTCGTCGGTCTCGGTGCCTTCGCGCAGGTCGACGAGGGGGGTGAGGCGCACGCGCGGGTCGATCGTGAGCTCGGGCTCGTCCACGGGGCGGTTGACGCTGATGATGCGGACCTCGTGCCGGTCGGCGAGGGCGGTGGCGAGGTTGACGGTCGAGCGGATGGTCCCGCCGATCCCGTACGCGTTGTGCAGCAGAAATTCGATCTTCATCGGGCCCTCGTTCAGGTGCGATGGTGCGATGTTGGCGTGCGATGTTGGCGATGGTGCGTGGGGCGCGCTCGCGCGCTTCCGCCGTGGACGGCTGCGCCGCGTACCGGTGCCTGTACCTTCCGTTTGGTCAACGACCGGGTGCCGCGCATGGTTCAACCCCGGAGGCTAGCCCGCTTTGGCGGCGCGTGCCGACGACCGCCCGGGCCGTCCCGTTATGTGGTCCATTGGCCAGGCGCCGTAAGGGTGTTCAGCCGCCGCGCACCCGCGCGTACAGGGCGGTGAAGTCCTGCCAGGACAGCTGGGGCGGGCGGGGGTCCCACAGCCGCTGGGCCGTGGCGGCCAGCGGCAGCCGGATTCCGTTTGCGACCTGCTCGGGGGTCTGGGCGTCCGCGTGGTCGCACCACACGGCGAACCGGCCGCCCGGCACCCGCCCGGGGCCCGCCGTACCGGCGGCGACGGCGGCGGTGCCGCGCAGGACGGCGGGCGACCACTCCTTGTAGATGAGTTCTCCCGTGGGGTAGCGGAAGTCGTTGGGCTCGCCGAGCACGTAGTAGAGGTAGCGGTCGTTGAGGTTGACGACCGTGCGTCCCTCGTTCAGGTATTCCTGCGGGTCCCGGGCGCCGAGCTCGCGGCCGGTCCAGTACTCGACCTCGATGGCCGGGTCGGGGGTGACGGTCCCGCCGCGGAAGAAGCCGTCGTTCCAGGCCTTGGGCGTCCTGCCGAGGGAGCGGGCGACGCCGGCCCGGTCGTCGAGCCAGGCGGTGGCCAGGTCCTGGACGCGCCCCTGGGGGCCGAAGCGCTCGCGTGCGAGCCGGGCCAGCTGCGGGTACGCGGCCTGCGGGTCGGGGGCCATCAGCGCGTGGTACTCGTCGCCGCCGAGGTGCCAGTACGGCCCGGGGAAGAGCGGGGCGAACTCGCGCATCAGGTCGTCCACGATGCGGGCGGCGCCGGGCGCGGAGATGTCGACGGCGCCCCGGGTGCTCCTGCCTGCGGCGTCGCGCAGCTGGAGGTCGGGGTGGGCCGCGAGGACGGCGCCCAGGTGGCCGGGCGAGTCGAGTTCGGGGATCACGGTGATGTGGAGGGAGCCGGCGAGGGCGACGATCCGGCGGACCTCGGCCTTGGTGAGGTGTGCCGGGGAGACGATCTCGGGGTGGGTGCTGCTCTCGATGCGGAAGCCCTGGTCGTCGGAGAAGTGCAGGGCGAGCTGGTTGAGCTTGAGGTCGGCCAGCTCGCGCAGCCGGGCCTCGATCCAGGCGGCGTCGAAGTGCTTGCGGGCGGTGTCCAGGTGCAGCCCGCGCTGGGCGCGGTCCGGGGCGTCCTCGATGTCGCCCTCGGGGAGCCCGCCGCCGGAGCGGACGGCCTGGCGGACGGTGCGGGTGCCGTAGAAGGCGCCGGCCTCGGCGGGCGCGGTGACCAGCACCTTCCCCGACCGGGTGGTCAGCCGGTAGCCCTCGGGGCCGCCGGCCTCGCCGGGCCGGAGCGCCAGCTCGACGTCGCCGGTGCGGGCGGGCCCGGCCGCGGCGGTGAGTCCCAGCTCGCCGGCGAGGAGGCGCGCCTCGTCGGCGAGCGGGCCGTGGGGGTCGGTGACGACCCTGGCCCCGGGCGCGGGCCGCCAGCCCGGGCCGGAGCGGGCGGTGAAGGAGCGGACGGCGGGGACGACCTTCGGCGGGCCGGTGACGGGTGCGACGGAGGGGGACGAGGAGGACGGCGCGGCCTGGCTGGAGCGGGCGTCGTCCGGAGTGCTGCGGGCGGGGCCGTCGTGGGAGCAGCCGGGGGCGACTCCGGCGACGACGAGGGCGACGAGGACGGCCGAGGTCCTCAGCAGCGCGGCGCGGGTGACATGGACGGGCAGACCCATGGAGCAAAACCTCCCAATTACGAGGAAGATAGCTCTTTCTGTCACCAATTCCATCGAATGCACGCCCGAAACATGCCCCTTATGGGTGAATTTCCGACATCCAAACAGGGGCCGTTCGGCCACCACCCGGACACCGTGCGGCACATGGCCACCGGCACCGACCCGTACATGCCAGTTTGATCACACCTGCCATACCCCACGCGACCGAACCGACAAGGCGTCGCTACGATGGCCAGGGCCGGTGGACCGTACCCGGCCGGGCCCGACCGACAGCGAAGCCGGCAGGCCCCGATCCGCTCCCGGAGGGTTTTCCGTGCCGGCTGGAACGCTTTACCGCGGCCGGGAAGGCATGTGGTCCTGGGTGGCTCACCGAGTCACCGGCGTCCTCATTTTCTTCTTCCTGTTCGTGCACGTACTCGACACCGCTCTCGTCCGCGTCTCCCCCGAGGCGTACGACACCGTGGTCGCGACGTACAAGACACCCGTCGTCAACGTGATGGAGTACGGCCTCGTCGCCGCCATCCTCTTCCACGCGCTCAACGGCCTCCGCGTCATCGCGGTGGACTTCTGGTCCAAGGGCCCGCGGTACCAGAAGCAGATGCTGTGGACCGTTGTCGGCGTCTGGGTCGTGCTGATGGCCGGCGCCTTCTACCCCGTGCTCAGCCACACGCTGCACACCCTGTTCGGGAGCTGACGCCAGACATGTCCGCTGAAACCACCCCCGCTGCCGCCGCCGTGGACGACGTCCCGCTCTACGACGCCGACAACCCGGCCCCGGTCATCGAGGCGCCCCGCAAGCGCACCAAGAAGACGCCGAAGTCGACGCGCACCAACTTCGAGCTGTACGGCTGGCTCTTCATGCGGCTGTCCGGCATCGTCCTCGTGGTCCTGGTCCTGGGCCACCTGCTGATCCAGCTAGTGCTGGACGGCGGCGTCACCAAGGTCGGCTTCGCCTTCGTCGCCGGCCGCTGGGCCTCGCCGTTCTGGCAGGCATGGGACCTGATCATGCTGTGGCTCGCGATGCTGCACGGCGCCAACGGCCTGCGCACGGTCATCAACGACTACGCGGAGCGGGACACCACCCGCTTCTGGCTGAAGATGCTGCTGTACACCGCCACGGTGTTCACCGTCCTGCTGGGTTCCCTGGTGATCTTCACCTTCGACCCGAACATCCGCTAGAGCCGGGGCTGAGGCGCTTTCTCATGAAGATCCACAAGTACGACACCGTCATCGTCGGCGCCGGCGGCGCGGGCATGCGCGCCGCCATCGAGGCGACGAAGCGCAGCCGCACCGCGGTCCTGACGAAGCTCTACCCGACCCGGTCCCACACCGGCGCCGCGCAGGGCGGCATGGCCGCCGCCCTCGCCAACGTCGAGGAGGACAACTGGGAGTGGCACACCTTCGACACGGTCAAGGGCGGTGACTACCTGGTCGACCAGGACGCCGCGGAGATCCTGGCGAAGGAGGCCATCGACGCGGTCCTCGACCTGGAGAAGATGGGCCTGCCGTTCAACCGCACCCCGGACGGCACCATCGACCAGCGCCGCTTCGGCGGTCACTCGCGCAACCACGGCGAGGCCCCGGTCCGCCGGTCCTGCTACGCCGCGGACCGCACCGGCCACATGATCCTCCAGACGCTGTACCAGAACTGCGTCAAGGAGGGCGTGGAGTTCTTCAACGAGTTCTACGTCCTCGACCAGCTGATCACCGAGGTGGACGGCGTCAAGAAGTCCGCCGGTGTGGTCGCCTACGAGCTGGCCACCGGCGAGATCCACGTCTTCCAGGCGAAGTCGGTCATCTACGCCTCCGGCGGCACCGGCAAGTTCTTCAAGGTGACCTCCAACGCGCACACCCTCACCGGCGACGGCCAGGCGGCCTGCTACCGGCGCGGACTGCCGCTGGAGGACATGGAGTTCTTCCAGTTCCACCCGACCGGCATCTGGCGCATGGGCATCCTGCTGACGGAGGGCGCCCGCGGTGAGGGCGGCATCCTCCGCAACAAGGACGGCGAGCGCTTCATGGAGAAGTACGCGCCGGTCATGAAGGACCTCGCGTCCCGTGACGTCGTCTCGCGCTCCATCTACACGGAGATCCGCGAGGGCCGCGGCTGCGGTCCCGAGGGCGACCACGTCTACCTGGACCTCACCCACCTGCCGCCGGAGCAGCTGGACGCCAAGCTGCCGGACATCACCGAGTTCGCGCGCACCTACCTCGGCATCGAGCCCTACACGGACCCGATCCCGATCCAGCCGACCGCGCACTACGCGATGGGCGGCATCCCGACCAACGTCGAGGGCGAGGTGCTGGCCGACAACGACACCGTCGTCCCCGGCCTCTACGCCGCCGGCGAGGTCGCCTGCGTCTCGGTGCACGGCGCCAACCGCCTCGGCACCAACTCGCTGCTGGACATCAACGTGTTCGGCCGCCGCGCGGGCATCGCCGCCGCCGAGTACTCCGCCAAGGCCGACTACGTCGAGCTGCCGGAGAACCCGGCCCAGCTCGTCGTCGACCAGGTCGAGAAGCTGCGCGAGTCCACCGGCAAGGAGCGGGTGGCCGAGCTGCGCCGCGAGCTCCAGGAGACCATGGACGCCAACGTCATGGTCTTCCGCACCGAGCAGACCATCAAGACGGCCGTCGAGAAGATCGCCGAGCTGCGCGAGCGGTACAAGAACGTTTCCGTCCAGGACAAGGGCAAGCGTTTCAACACCGACCTGCTGGAGGCCATCGAGCTGGGCAACCTGCTCGACCTGGCCGAGGTCATGGCCGTGTCCGCGCTGGCGCGCAAGGAGTCCCGCGGCGGTCACTACCGCGAGGACTTCCCCACCCGCGACGACGTCAACTTCATGCGCCACACCATGGCGTACCGCGAGGTCGACGCGGACGGCAAGGACTCGATCCGCCTCGACTACAAGCCGGTCGTGCAGACCCGCTACCAGCCCATGGAGCGTAAGTACTGATGAGCACCGCGACTCTCGACAAGGTGGAGGCGGAGGCCGCGTCCTCCCCCTACATCAAGGTCACCTTCCGCATCCGCCGCTTCAACCCCGAGGTCTCGGACGAGGCGAACTGGCAGGACTTCGAGGTCGAGATCGACCCGAAGGAGCGTGTGCTCGACGGTCTCCACAAGATCAAGTGGGACCTGGACGGCACGCTGACCTTCCGCCGCTCCTGCGCCCACGGCATCTGCGGCTCGGACGCCATGCGCATCAACGGCCGCAACCGCCTGGCCTGCAAGACCCTGATCAAGGACATCAACCCGGCCAAGCCGATCACTGTGGAGCCCATCAAGGGCCTCACGGTCCTCAAGGACCTCGTGGTCGACATGGAGCCGTTCTTCCAGGCCTACCGCGATGTCATGCCCTTCCTGATCACCAAGGGCAACGAGCCGACGCGCGAGCGCCTGCAGTCCGCCGAGGACCGCGAGCGCTTCGACGACACCACCAAGTGCATCCTGTGCGCCGCGTGCACCTCCTCGTGCCCGGTGTTCTGGAACGACGGCCAGTACTTCGGCCCGGCGGCGATCGTCAACGCGCACCGCTTCATCTTCGACTCCCGCGACGAGGCGGGTGAGCAGCGCCTGGAGATCCTGAACGACAAGGACGGCGTCTGGCGCTGCCGCACCACCTTCAACTGCACCGATGCCTGCCCGCGCGGCATCGAGGTGACGAAGGCGATCCAGGAGGTCAAGCGCGCGCTGATCACGCGTCGCTTCTGATCTCTTCCCGTTCAACGGGACGAGGGCCCGCTCCACTTGACGTGGGGCGGGCCCTCGCGCATGTCATCCCAGCTCCGCGATCGTCTCCTCCAGCCAGGCCAGTTCGGCCTTCGAGGTCGCGCGGGCGATGGTGAGCACGCCGCGGCGGAACGGGTCGTCCACGTCGTCGGCGGACAGCGGCCGGTCCCCGTCGTAGAAGAAGCTGCTCGGCTCGCTGAGGAACGCCAGCCGCCGACGCAGCACTTCGGTCTGCGCCTGCCCCTCGGGCAGGTGGCGGAGGAAGGCGAGCAGGACGAACCAGCGGTTCTCGTCCGTGATGAACGGCTCGGCGGGCCGGCACAGCCGCTCCAGGAACTCCCGCCGCCCGTCGTCGGTCAGGCTGAGCATGTGCCGCGGCGCCGCCGCCGTGCCCTGTTGCTGCTCCCGGACGAGCAGCCCGGCACCCTCCATCCGCTTGATCGCCGGGTAGAGCGTGCCGTGGCTGATCGCCTTGACGTGTCCGGTCAGCCGGGCGATGCGGGTGCGCAACTCGTAGCCGTGCAGAGGTTCTTCGTGGAGGAAGCCGAGTACGGCGAGATCCAACAGGCTTGACATGGACAGACAGTTTAAGCCTAAGCTCCCTGACGTGTCGAAACGACATACGACGTTTCGACACTCTCAGGGAGGGAGCACATCTTTGTCGTCCACGACGCTGAACACCCCCATCCGCCACCGCACCCCCGGCGAGGATCCCGGTGGCAGCCCTCGCCGCGCTGGCGCTCTCCGTCTTCGCGCTCTGCTCGGCCGAGTTCGCCCTCATCGGGCTGCTGCTCGACGTCTCGCGGGACCTGCGCGTCTCCGTGGCCGACGCCGGACAGTTGCTCAGCTCGTACGCGGTCACGGTCGCCGTCGGCGGCCCCGTCGTCACCGTCCTCACCGCCCGCGTGGCCCCGAGGCGGCTGGCCCTGGCCCTGCTGGCGGTCTTCGCCGCCGCCAACGTCCTGGGCGCCCTCGCCCCGTCGTTCCCCCTGCTCATGGCCGCCCGGACGCTGGGGGCCCTGACGCACAGCGCATTCGCCGCGATCTGCATCGTGATCGCCGTCCGCCTCGCGCCGCCCGCGCGCCGCGCCTCGGCCATCGCCTGGGTCTCCGGCGGGCTCGGCCTGGCCACCGTGCTGGGCGGGCCGATCGGCACCGCGATCGGCCAACAGTGGGGCTGGCGGGCGACGTTCTGGTGCGTGACGGGGGCGGCGACCCTCGGTTTCCTGGCCATCCTCTCCCTGGTGCCCGGCTCGGTCACCAGGGAGACGGGCGGGACGGTACGCGGCGAGACCGGTGCTCTCAAGCGCCCCCAGGTGCTCTGCGCCCTGACCGTCACCACCGTCTCGCAAGCAGGCTGGTTCCTGCTCTACAGCTTCATCTCCCCCTTGCTGCGCCAGGCCACCGGCTTCGGCACGACCGCGACGACCGTCCTGCTCTTCGTCTTCGGCCTCGGCGGCTTCGCGGGGAACGCCGTCGGCGGCCGGCTCGCGGACCGCACCCTGCGCGGCACCCTGATCACCATGCTGGCCCTGCTCGCCGCCGCGCTGCTCCTGACCAGCACCGTCACCCACGTCCGTCCCGCCGTGCCCGTCGCGATCCTGCTGATCGGCTTCGCCTCCGGCGCACTGGTGCCGCCGCTCCAGGCATGGGTGCTCAGCGCTGCGGGCGGCAGCTCGGCCCTGGCAGTCGCCGCCAACACCTCGGCCTTCAACCTCGGCAACGCGGCCGGTTCCTGGGGTGGTTCACGACTGCTGGACGCCGGGACGGACATCACGGCGCTGGGCTGGGCCGGTGCAGTGGTGGTGGCCGTGGCACTCGTAGTGACATTGGTGGCGCTGCGCCGGGGTTCCGCCGGGCGGCGGAGCCGGTTCCTCCCTCCGTACGATCTCCGGTGACCGTGGCGACGGAAGGCTGGGGGCATGACGACGACCGCCCCTTCCCCGACCGAACGGCCCGTCCCCCGCTGGGCGTTGCGGCTGGCCCGCGCGCTGCCGCTGCTGGCCCTGCCCGTCTGTCTGTGGCGCCTGCCCTACGCCTTCAACTACACGATGGGCTGGCGGGAGCAGACCGACAACGGCCCCTGGCTGGGCGTCCCTTACGTCTTCGGCCTCAGCGTGCTGACCGAACTGGCGGCGCTCGCCACGCTGGCGCTGGTACGCCCCTGGGGCGAGACGTTCTCGGCCCGCCTCCCCCGCGTCGGCGGCCGGCGCGTCCCCCCGGCCGTGGTCCTGGTCCCCGCCGCCCTCTTCAGCCTGGGCCTGCTGGGGCTGGCGGCCGACTGGGTGCTGACGGAATTCAGGGTGATCGACCCCGGCGTCGGCTACACCAACGGGTGGTGGAGGGCGCTGGCGACGACGGTCAGCGGACTGTTCGTCCTGTCGTGGGCCCCGATCGTGACCGCGCTGACCGTCGCCTACTACGTACGCCGCCGTCGAGGAGCCCCCGGCCTCAGCCGTTGACGAACCCCATCGACGCCTGGTCGTACCGCGTCCCCGCGACCTCCCCGGCCGGGGCCGCCGCGTCGATCGCCGCCAGCTCGTCCGCGGACAGGGTCAGCGTCGCCGCCGCGGCGTTCTCCTCCAGGTACTTCTGGCGGCGCGTACCCGGGATCGGGACGACGTTCTCGCCCCGGTGCTGCACCCACGCCAGCGCCAGCTGCCCGGCCGTGACGCCGCGCTCGGCGGCCAGCGCCTCCAGCCGCTCGACGATGGCGAGGTTCCGCTCCAGGTTGCCGTCGGCGAAACGGGGCTGGGTGCGGCGGATGTCCGACTCGGGCAGGCTGTCGAGGGAGGTGTAGCGGCCGGTGAGGAAGCCGCGCCCGAGCGGCGAGAACGGGACGACGCCGATGCCCAGTTCACGGCAGGTCGGCAGGACCTCGGCCTCGATGTCCCGCGTCCACAGCGACCACTCGCTCTGCAGCGCGGCGATCGGGTGGACGGCGTGCGCCCGCCGGATCGTCTCCGCGCCGGCCTCGGAGAGCCCCAGGTGACGCACCTTGCCCTCCTTCACCAGCTCGGCCATCGCGCCCACGGTCTCCTCGATGGGCACCTCCCGGTCGATCCGGTGGACGTAGTAGAGGTCGATGTGGTCGAGCCCGAGCCGGCGCAGGGACGCCTCGGCGGCCTGCCGGACGTACGCGGCGTCGCCCCGGATCTGTATGGGCTCGCCGAGCTTGTTGGCGAAGCCGAACTTGGTGGCGACGACGGCCTGTTCGCGGCGGCGGGAGTCGGTGAGGGCCCGCCCGATGAGCTCCTCGTTGTGCCCGTGCCCGTAGAAGTCGGAGCTGTCGAGGAGGGTGACGCCCAGGTCGAGGGCGTGGTGGATCGTCGCGACCGACTGCTCGTCGTCCGATGCGCCGTAGGCGTGGCTCATGCCCATGCAGCCGAGGCCCTGGGCGCCGACGGTGAGTGCGCCGAGGTGGCGGGTGGGGAGAGTGGGCATGGTGGGCCTCCTGGGATCGCTGTGTTCCGGGGACGTCCATGACACTAGGAGTTGGAGCGCACTCCAACGCAAGCCCCCGCGCCGTGACTCCGCGGCGACGGACCGTCGAGCGGGCCGCCGCATTAGGGTGGCCACCATGGCTGATCTTTCCACCCCCTATGTGCAGGTCAACGGCCGTGCCGCCGACACCGACCCGATGTTCACGACCTTGATGGGCGGCTACGGGCACATGACCGCCATGCAGATCCGGGACGGCCGGGTGCGGGGACTCGATCTCCATGTGACCCGGCTGGACACGGCCACGCGGGAGTTGTTCGGCGAAGGGCTGGACGGCGCGCTCGTCCGGGAACGCATCCGGCAGGGACTCGCCGGGGCGGGGGCGGGCGACGCCTCGCTCCGGGTGTACGTCTACGCCCCCGACCCCGGCGCCGGACCGGAGACCACGGTGGTGGTCCGGCCCCCCGCACCCGAACCGTCCGCTCCTCAGAGCCTGCTCAGCGTCCCCTACCTGCGACCCCAGGCCCACCTCAAGCACGTGGGGGTGTTCGGGCAGGCGTACCACCTCAGGCGGGTGGCCGCCCGAGGGTTCGACGAGGCGCTGCTGGTCGGGCCGGACGGCGCGGTGGCCGAAGGAGCCATCACCAATGTGGGGTTCCTGGACGGCGACACTGTGGTCTGGCCCGACGCCCCTGCCCTGGACGGGATCACCATGCTGCTGCTCCGGCGGGAACTGGACCGGACGGGCCTGCGGTGGCGGCAGCAGCCGGTGGCACTGGATGAAGTGGCCCGCTTCGACGCGGCGTTCGTCTCCAACTCCCTCGGCATCGCCCCGGTTTCCCGGATCGACGACGTGCGCTTCGCCACCGGAACGGAACTGCTGGGGCAGCTGAAGCGGCTTTACGCACGCGTGCCGTGGGATGTCGTCTGACGAGCTCCGGAGCGTCATGGGGCTGTTGCCCTGGCCCCTCAATGAGCCACGCGCTGATGGCGGCCCATGGTGACGCACCACGCCTCTGCGGCGACGCGGTCACCGGCCCGCCAGGCCCGGTAGTACTCCGCCTTGATGCGCCGGCACTCGGCACAGTGGCCCTGTAGCGGCTGCGCGTCGGCAACGGATTCGTTCACGCCAGGCCGCCCCGGCGGCTGCGGGCGTTGGCGGCCGCCACGTCGTGGCTCATCGGTTCGCGGCGGACGGCGCGGTAGGCGCGCAGCGCGGCGGCGACCAGGCGCGCCTCCTCCTCGCGGAGCGGGTCGAGGACGGATACGTACGCCTGGCCGTGGTTCGGCGGTTCCGGTACGACCCGGACGGCGATGCCGTGCGCGCGGAAGGCGTCGTGCAGTTCGACCGCGAGGCGGGCGGACGTCTCCCGGAGGAGGGCGAGGCTGCGTTGCTGGGGGCTCTTGGACATGAGCGGGTACCTCCGTTTCGGTCCACCAGCATCGGGCCGTGACGCTACGCTCACCAGGGATTTTGTTTTCGGAGCCGGATCGAGAAAACGGGGGCAACTGTGCCCGCAGCGAAGGAGCTTGACCCGTCCGCGTCATTGGCCGCCCTGTACGGGTCGAGGGTGCGCAAGCGGCGCTTGCGGGCCGGGTGGACACAGCGGGAGCTGGGCGAGAAGGTGCATCTGAGTCATGGGCGGATCGCCCAGATCGAGCTCGGGAACGAGGTTCCGGCCGAGGACGTGTCCAAGCGGTTGGACGAGGTGCTGGGGGCGGAGGGGGAGCTTCACGAGCTGTGGATGCATGTGGAGCGCATCCCACTCAAGGGCTGGATGCAGAACTACATCGATTGCGAGGCCAGGGCCGTGGCCATGCACAAGTACCTGGCTTATTGGCTTCCCGGGCTGTTGCAGACCGAGGCGTATGCGCGCGAGCTCATGAGCGCCTACTACCCGTGGTACTCCCCCGACGAGATCCAGAAGCAAGTCGAACGACGGCTCGCCCGACAAAGCATTCTCACCAGGCCGGAGCCTCCCTTTCTGTGGATGGTGCTGGACGAGGCGATCCTGCGCCGTCCTGTCGGTGGACCGGCCGTCATGTACGAACAGTTGGCGCGCCTTGTGAATTCGGCCCAAGCGCCGAACGTCAAAGTCCAAGTGCTCCCGTTCGCAGTCGGCGTCCATGCCGCGCTTGGCTGTTCGTTGACGCTACTGGCCTTCGAACGCGGTCCTGATGTCGCCTACCTCGAAGGCAGCGACACTGGCAGCCTCGTAAGGGACCGGGCCTCAGTCCTCCGGTACTCCCATCGCTACGATCACGTGCACGCTGCGGCGTTGCCACCGGACGACTCCATCGCCCTGCTGGAACGAACCATGAAGGAATTCAGCGCATGAAGTCCCTGAACCGTGCGGGTTGGCGCAAGTCGACGTATAGCAGCCCGGGCGGAACCGACTGTGTCGAGATATCCGACTGCCCGCTCAGCGGCGTACTGATACGGGACAGCAAGAACAGAGGGGCCGCGCCCCTGAGCGTCACACCCCCCGCCTGGAACGCCTTCCTCACCGTCATCCGAGGTGAATGACCACCTCACGATGGGCGAAGCACCGCCCCCGGTGCCACCCTGGAAGGCGGAGGCCATGCAATGACGACCACGCCTTCGTCCTCACCCTCGGCGGGCTCGCCCTCCGCGGGCCGGATCGACGTCCATCAGCACATCCTGCCGCCCGGCTACCGCGAGCAGCTGATCCGGCGCGGAAACTTCGCCGGGAGCGGCGACTGGCCGGTGCCCGAGTGGAGCCGGGACGGGGCGCTGGCGATGATGGACGACCGCTGCATCGGCGTCGGCATACTCTCGGTGAGCGCCCCCGGGGTGCACTTCGGCGACGACGCAGCCGCCCGCGAGCTGGCCCGGGCCGTCAACGATTACACGGCCGAGGTGGTCAAGGACCGCCCCGACCGCTTCGGCCAGTTCGCGAGCCTGCCGCTGCCGGACGTGGACGGCGCCCTCACCGAGGCGGCCCGCGCGTACGACGACCTGGGCGCCGATGGCGTGGAGTTGCTCTCCAACGCCGGTGGACGCTACCTCGGGGACCCGGAGTTCGAGCCGCTGTGGGCCGAACTCGACGCACGGGCCGCCGTGGTGCACATCCACCCCACGTTCCTCCCCGCACCCCTGGTGCCCGGACTGCCCCCGCCGGTCGCCGACTTCCCCTGCGACACCACGCGCACCGGTGTGCACCTGACGTACAACGGCGCGCTGCGCCGCCACCCACGGGTCAGGGTGATCCTGTCCCACGGCGGCGGCGCCTTGCCGTACCTGGCCCACCGGATCGCCGCCACCGGCCCCCTGGCCCGGCCGGAGCTCACCCGGGACGGAATCCTGGAAGACCTGCGGCGTTTCCACTTCGACACTGCGATGGCCGGCGGGCCCACATCGCTGCCCGCCTTGCGCGCCTTCGCAGCGTCCGGCCACCTCCACTACGGCAGCGACTGGCCGTTCCTGCCGGCCGAGCAAGGGGCGTACTTCACCGGGCTGTTGGACGGCTTCGAGGGGTGGGCCGACGGCGAGCTGGACGCGGTCGACCGGGACGGCGCGGAGGCCCTGTTCCCGCGGCTCGGCCGTTGACAGCGCCTCCCGGACACGCCGTTCCGGACACACCTTCCCGGCCACTGGACCGGCGCCCGGAACACCCCCGCACGGTCGGCACGTGCGGTTTCCCCGCCCCTCCCCCGTACCTCCAGACCCCGCCCCCATCCGGAAACGGATGGTCCGGCGCGGCCGGAACACCCTGCTGACACCCGGCGCCACGGGGCTAAATCGCGCTCTTCGTACGGAAGTTGCGGAAGCGTCCATTTCAAGCCTGTGCGGCTGGCCAGGTCTGGTCAGGCCCCCTGTCCACTCGTACCGTCTCCTGTGCTCCGGAGCCCGTCCCGAGACGGTTCCGACCACAAGGGGAAGACCAAATGACGCCACTCAGAACCGCGGCCCTGTCCGCCCTGGCCGTGACGGCCTGCGCACTCGTCCTCGCACCCACCGCGGCCCAGGCCGCCCCGCAGGGTCCGCCGCGCACCGACGACACCCTGACCTTCTCGGTCCTGGACGCGAAGTCCTCCATACCGCGCGCCGGAACGTTCCGGCTCCAGGACCTGCCCCGGTACGGGGTCGAACGCAAGGCCGTCGACCGAATCGGCCGGGCGGACGTCAAGGCTCCGGGCGACCCGGCCTACCGGATCGTCGGCGAGTGGAAGGACAAGGACAACGTCACCACCACCATGCGCCAGGGAAAATGGCCGGGCGGTGACTACGGGTTCGGCCTGACGAAGGTCGAGCAGAAGCACAATCTGAGCCTGGCCGCCGTCCGGGCCACCACCAAGTACCCGCGCCCCAACGGGGGCAAGTGGCAGCAGAGCGGGACGACGTACAACTACGTCACCGACGTCCTGCATGTGAAGTGCAGCGGCTGGTGGATCTTCCGCACCTGCCGTGTCGTGGAGGTCAAGTCCGTGAAGGCCGTGGTGAACTTCCGTGGCCTGCCGGACGGGAAGCCGTTCGGTGTGGTGACCGCCTTCTGCGAGAACACTCCGGGTCGCTGCCCGGACTGGGTGCGCCAGGCCATCAACATCTGAGGAAGCGCGAGGAAGCGCGTGGAGAGGAGCAGGGGCATGAGTGCTCGTCCGGTACGCCCGTCCGTCCGCTGGCCTGGAGCGGAGTGGTGGGCGCCCCTGCTCCTCGACGTGGCCGCGCTCCAGCGGGCCAACGTCCGCACCGGCCCGGTGCTGGAGTCCGTCGACCTGACGGGCCCGGCCCCGTCGGTCACGGCCCGCTGGCCCGGCGGGGCGCACCTCACCGTCACGCCCGGCCCCGAGCCGGGCCCGGAGACCCTGCGGGCGGCCCTGGCCGGTCCGGGCCCGGTCGCGCCGCCCGCCGTCGCGCCGTGGCGGGCGCCCGGGCGGGACGACCCGCCGCGGCTGAAGTACGCCTGGCTGCTGGAGGAGTTGGGCAACCACAGCGACGCGTGGTTCGCGTACACCCGCGAGCCCGTCGCCCTGCTCTCCGTCCGCCTGGAGAGCAGCGGCACCCTCACGGTCGGGACGTCCCGCCCGGCCCGCGGGGACGAACTGCGCTTCGCCTTCCGCCTGGACGACCGCGACTGCGCGGACGCGCTGGGCATCTCCTACGCGCTCGCGGCCCAGACGGCGGACGCGGCGACGGAGGGCCTGCGGCCGGTGGGTTCGCGGGAGGGGCGGGCGGTGTACGCGCTCCCGCTCCGGCTGCCCGAATGACGCGACGCGGGCGGTGATCAGCGCCCGGTGACCTCGCGGTACAGGTGGCCGGCCGCCCGGGACCCGTCGTCGTAGCGCGCCAGCACCCGCTCCTTGCCGCGCTCGTTCAGCGCGACCTCCCACCGGCCGTCGGCGGCCCGGCGCAGGACGTGGAACTCCGTGGCGGGAAGCCGGGGTTCGTGGATGCCCGGCAGCCGGAACAGCGCGTCGGGCACGCCCGCCCGGCGCAGCTCCGCGCGAAGGGTGGCGGGCGTCACCGACGCCGCGGTCGCCGCCGCGCGCCGGGGAGCGTGCGTGCGCCCGGGGGTGACGTCCTCCAGGGCGCCCGCCGCCAGCAGGGACTTGATGTCCTTGTCCAGCTTGATCTGCGTACCGCCGCCGGGCTGGCCGAAGGCCGGGGCTATGGCGCCGCGCTGTCCCGTGACGTTCTTCTTCACCTTGTAGAGGTGGTAGTTGCACTCGGCGTCGTACGCCGTGCCCTGCCGGTACGTCTGGAGGTTGGACGGCGGGATGGAGCGCTCGCCGTACGACACCGGCTTCTTGGAGTCCGCCGGGGACACGAACGTACCGCCCGTGCCGCCGAAGCGGTCGAGCACCGCGCCCGGCCCGACCGTCGTCGCGACCGGCTTCCCGGCGAAGCCGTCGTTCCCCGGGTAGGCCCACTGCCAGTCGTTCGTCTTCCAGTCGTTGAGGAACGACCGGGCCGTCGGGTAGATCCCGAACCTCTTCCAGTCCTTCACCAGTTCCGCGACCGGCTGCTTGGCGGGGACCGCCTTGGGGCCGAGCGACCAGTCGCCCTGGTAGGGGTCCAGGCACTCCGTGGGCTGCGGGGCGGCGGGGGTCTGCGCCGTGGCCATCGGGACAGCGGGGCCGAGTAACGTGCCGCACGCCGCGACGGCCATGGCTATACCAACGGTGATTCTCACCGGTCCTCCTGAACATCAGTGGTCAATGCACGGAACTTAGCAGCGCATTGATCACTGGGAGGAGAGGGGGAAACCAGCCATCAGGGGCCCTCTCAGGGCGCGGTGAAGAGGACGTCCGCCGCCCGAGCGACGATCTCGATCTCGTCGCCCAGCGCCCACTCGGCCACCCGCGAGGCCATCGCGGCGGGTACCTCGTCGGCGATCCCGGGGGCCGCCGGTATGTAGTACGTGGCGTGGGCGTCGTGCGGCAGGACCGTGCGGAAGCCGCGTTCGAGGGCGGCGCGGGCGGTGGCCATGACGCACATCTCCGACATCACGCCGCAGACGGCCAGCGAACCGACCCCCGCGCCCCTCAGCAGCTCCTCCAGGCCGGTCTCCTCGAAGCCGTCGTCCACCGTCTTGCGGCGCACGACCTCCCGGGGCCCGGGCGCGACGGGCAGGTGCAGCGGCCAGCCGGGCGCTCCGGGCTCGTCCGAGGCGCCGGGCTCGCCGTCGTTCTGGAGGTGGACGACGAACGCCCCGGCGGCCCGGGCCCGCTCGATCAACGGGCCGACCTGCGCGAGCAGTTCCACGGCGGCGGGCACCGCCTCGTCACCGCTGACGAAAGCGGACTGCACATCGACGACGACGAGAGCTTCGACGGGAGGCACCATGCATCGCATCGTGCCCGAGGCGCCCGCCTTGATCAACTCACTTCTCACTTGTTCCGTTGACCGGTTGTGACGCCTGAGGAGTTGGCTGCGGTCCGGTGCGATCCGGAGGACTTCGGTGGCCAGGGAGAGGGCGGTGAGAGCGAGGCGTTTGCGCATCAAGGTTCCTTCAGAGCGACGCTGACGTATCTTGACGGCAAGATCAACGCTTCGGGGAGCGGACGCTGTTGCCCATGGGCGCCCCCCGACCGGACCCTGACCCGCCCCTGAGCGGATGCCCGGTATCCCCGTACACCTCTGGGACACCTCCCGCCCGCGACGGGGGCCGAATTCGGCTACATCACACTTAGCGCCCGTCCGGGTGAAGTGCGTGTGGACCCTCTATCCGGGATTCGATGAGTTGTGCTGTTCTTGCGTTACTTCCCTGAACAGGTGAACTGCTCGACGGAAGGGGCCAGTTATGTGCCTCGTCACAAGCGCGGGGTAGACCCCGAAACCCGCCGCAGTGGCCGTTCCCGACGCCATTGCGCTGCGAAATTCCACAGGCTTCACCTTTCCCCTGGCGCAGCGCTCCGTTGCCACTCCATGGACTGGTGGTTCGGAGACACCGCTTGCCGAGCGGGCTGCGCCCGGTCTCCCACCCACCTCTTGGAAGGGCATGTCATGCAACTTCGTATCCTGGCGGCGGTGTTCGCGGCCGGTTTGCTGGTGGCCGCTCAAAGCGCTCAGGCTGCCGACCGCCCCGCAGCCTCCCCGGCGTCCATTGTCGGCGACAACCAGTACCACAGCATTACCAATGGCGGCACCACGAGCAGCGGCAGCCGTCTGGCGCTCGAGGTGGAGGGTCAGTGTTCCGCCCAGACCGGCTACGCCGACATCAACACCTACGACCCGAGCCACGCTTCGGAGAAGTGGAAGTTCTTCCTGAACCCGGACGGCACCGCGAACATCCAGGACAGCTGCGACCCGTCCATGGCCCTGACCGCCCCCACCGAGTCCGGGAACGCGGTGACCCTGACCCACAGGGACACGAACAACATCACCCCCCAGCAGAAATGGCAGGTCACCCAGGACGCGAACGGCGTGCTGACCATCGCCAGCGCGGCCACCGGCAGCGTGCTGGACAGCTGCGGCACCTGGGCCGCGGGGTCCACGGTCGTGGTGGACCCGGACCGTCAGCACACCACCCAGAGGTGGACCGTGCTCGCGTGAGCCCGCTGAAGCCACCGAAAGCTCTCCGAATCCGGGAGGAAATGCCATGCACAAGATCCGAAACGCCTCCGTAGCAGTGGGCACCGCCGTCGCACTGTGCGCCGGAATCACCGACGCTCACGCAATCATCGGCGGAACCCCCGTCCCGACTCCCTCCGCGGCGGTCCGCCTCCACTTCACCGCTACAGGGGGCGGAGACTACTATTGCAGTGGCGCGCTCATCAGCCCGAACTGGGTATTGAGCTCACGGGACTGCGTCAGCTATACGGACACCACTACGGTCGACCGTGGCGACGGCATCACCTACAAGGCCGACGCAACCTACTGGGAACAGAACGTCCTCGTGGCGGCGGTTCACATCCCCCAAGCGATCCCCGCTCCCAACGGATCAACATCCGACCCCGCGACAAACGGCTACATGGTGCTGGCCGACAAGTCCGACCCACTCCCCAAGGTCGGGGACGTGGACACCACCTACGGCTGGGACGGCAACGCGCTGAACAAGATCAACGTAAGGGTGACGGATTATTCGTCCCAAACCGTCTTCGCTACGGCAAGCGGCTGCAAAAACGGAGGGTGTATGGGGTCGGACGACTGGGGTGGGCCAGTAGTTCACAATTACGACGGAAAGCTGAAAGTGGCGGCCGTCACCTGGCAGCCTTCGTACCCCTACGATGACCGAGTCCACTGCACCGAGAACGCCGGCGGCGTATCCGAGACACGCGACTGGATCAAGGCGAAGACGGGCATCTGATCCCCGGCACATAGGGCGGCGAGCGTGGCGGCCAGGTCCGGTCGGCACCCCCGTCGAGCACCGGGGCGCCCGGCTCGTCAATCCCGGGCGGGCCGGGCGGCGCCGGGCTCGACTACGCCGCGACCAAGCGCGCCAAGCTCCCCGAGCGGGTGCGCCGCGCCTACGACCTCGTCGGCTTCGACCCGCGCGGCGTCGGCCGCAGCGCACCCGTCGGCTGCGGTGCGACGGGCGGCTTCTTCCGCTCCCCGGCGCCCGCACCCGCACCCGCACCCGCACCCGCACCGCCGAACGCGCCCTGGCCGACCGGCGCCGGCGCCGCGCTCCCCCAGCTGTCCACCGAGGCCACCGCCCACGCCATGGACGACCTTCGCGTCGCGCTCGGCGAGGAGCGCCTCGGCTTCCTCGGCGTCTTCGCGAGCCGTGGCAACACGCACGTGGACGACACGGTGGTGGCGTATCCGGTGGACGGGAAGGTCCCCGGGGTGGATGCGCGGTGCACGGGGGCGGGTGCGGACGGCTCGAACACGTCCGCCGCGAAGACCTCCGGATCACACCGGACCCCAGCCAACTCCTCAGGCGTCACAACCGGTCGACGGAACAACCGATCACCAAGGCACGCCACCGGCAACCGAACCTGACCAAGCCCTCCTAGATCCGCCCCAGCCTCCACAACCGCCACAGCCCTGTCCCGTCCGACAGATACTGCGTACCCGAGACCGAGTCCTTGCTGATCACGTACTCCTTCTTCTGCCACAGCGGCACCAGGGGCACCTCGTCCGCCACGATCTTCTGGATGGTGCGGTAGAGCTCCGTACCGCCCTCGCGCCGGTTGCTGCGCTGCGCTTCGCGGATCAGCCGGGTGACGCGGTCGTCGGCGTAGCCGGAGTGGAGGGTGTTGCCGGGGCCGACCAGGGGGCTGACGAAGGTGTCCGCGTCGGGGTAGTCGGCGATCCAGCTCAGACAGAACGCGTCGTAGGCGCCCTGGGCGTACCCCTTCTGGAACTCCTTCCACTCCACGTACCGGGTCTCGACCTCGAACAGCCCCGTCGCCTCCAACTGCCGCTTCAGCATGGCCGCTTCCTCGCCCGTCGCCGCGCCCTTGGAGTAGGCGAGCCGGAAGCGGACCGGAGCGGTGATGCCCGCGGCGCGCAGGAGATCGCGGGAGATCTCCGGGTCGGGCTTCGGATAGCGGTCGTAGAAGGAGGTGGTGTGGCCGGAAACCCCTTGCGGGATCAGGGAGTAGAGCGGTTCGACCGTGCGGAGGTGGACATCACGGGTGAGGCCCGTGCGGTCGATCGCGGCGGCGACCGCACGGCGCACCGCGACGTTCTTCACCGGGGAGCCGTCGTGCAGGCCGAAGGCGAGGATGCGGATGTTGGCGGACGCGTTCTCGGCGACGCGGAGCCCGTGCTCGGCGCGCGAGCCGGACGAGAGACGGGCCGTGTCGGCGGGCGGGAGCTGGCGCGAGACGACGTCGACGTCACGCCGCTTCCAGACCGCGCTCATCTTCGCCGGATCGCCGAAGTACCGGACGGTGACCGGGAGTCCGGCCTTCCCGACCGCGCCCCGGTAGCGGCCGTTGGGCGTCAGCTCCGCCGTCGCCCCCGCCGCGTAGGACTTCAGCCGGTACGGGCCGGAGCCGTCCGCCGCGTCCCCGGAGCGCAGCCGGTCCGCCGGATAGAGGCTGCTGTCCACGATGGAGCCCGCGCCGGTGGCTATCTTGAACGGGAAGGTGGCGTCCGGCGAGCGCAGCCGGAAGGTCACCGTGCCGGGGCCGTCCGCCGCGACCGACTTCAGGGTGGACAGCAGGGGTCCCGGTCCCTGGTCTGACCTGATGCGCAGGATCCGGTCGAAGGAGAACTTGACGTCACGGGCCGTCAGATCATGGCCGTTGGCGAACGTCAGCCCCTCGCGCAACCGGCAGGTGTAGGTGCGCAACGCCTCGTCCGTGAAGCGGCAGTTGTCGGCCGCGTCCGGGACGGGGGTGGTGGTGCCGGGGGCGAAGGTGAGCAGCGACTGATAGAGATTGCCGAAGAGCGCCCAGGATCCGGCGTCGTACGCGCCCGCCGGATCGAGGGTGGTGACCGTGTCGGTCGTCCCCACCGTGACCGGCCGGGCCTCCCCGTCGTCGGAGGAGACGAGCGAACACCCGCTCAGTCCCGCCCAGATCAGTGCCGTCGCGACGACGGCCGCCCCGCCCCGGGTGCGTCTCCGGATCCCACGCATGCGCGCCCCCTTTTCCAGTGACGCGCCTCACCTAAACACACGAACGGGCGTACGTCCGGGGAATCGGCCAAGTGATCGGCGGCCATCCGGGGGCGGGCTGCTGTCCCCGCAGTACGGCGGGGAAACGCTATGAAGTGCGCCGCAACGCCCTGACCCCACGCAACCCGATGAGGCCGACGGCCGTCCCCAGAAGAAAAGAGGTAATAGCGAGCGCCAGGTGGACCCAGAAG
This sequence comes from Streptomyces luteireticuli, assembly GCF_041519305.1. NCBI lineage: Bacteria > Bacillati > Actinomycetota > Actinomycetes > Kitasatosporales > Streptomycetaceae > Streptomyces > Streptomyces luteireticuli. The sequence goes on along the minus strand of NZ_CP167927.1, from coordinate 5,084,744 downwards.
TACGCGGTCGGCTCACCCGCGTCGTCGAAGGCGAGCCCGCTCCCGTCCTTCCAGAGATTCTTTGCGAAAGTGATCCAGATGAACCAGCTCCAGACGCCGAAGGCGAGCAGGAACCAGGACACGGGGCGGGAGAGGACAGCGGGGGTGCGAGGGGCCGACGCCCCGGAGGGATTCACCATGGGTTTCAGTATGCGATCCGGCACCGGCACTGGTCCTATCGGGTCCTCGGCGGGGGACCGCGCCGCCGGCACGGCCTCGGAGCCGCGGCAGAGGGGTACGTTCACCGGCGTGCCGATGACGACGACATCACAGACAGTCCGGCGGCGCGGCGCGGCCCTGGTGGCCGCCTCGGCCTCGCTGCTGCTCCCCCTGGCGGCCGTCTCGCCCGCGGTCGCCGCCCCGACCGCCCCGCCGGCCACGCACTCCCCCTCGCCTTCGGCGAGCAAGAGCCCGTCCGGCAGCCCGTCCGACAACAAGGGCAAGCCGCCCAAGCAGCCCCCGGCGAAGATGTCCGAGGTCGGCGGCGAACTGCTGGGCAGGCCGGGCGTGCAGGTGCAGCCGGAGGCGGGGGCCCCGGCGCTGCCGAAGGGGCTCAGCGGTGACGCGTGGCTGGTCGCGGACGCCGAGTCGGGCGAGGTGCTGGCGGCGAAGAACGCCCACTGGCGGCTGGCGCCGGCGTCCACGCTGAAGATGCTCTTCGCGGACACCGTCCTGCCGAAGTTCCCCAGGACGGCACAGCACAAGGTCGCGCCCTCGGATCTGGAGGGCATGGGCGAGGGCAGCAGCCAGGTGGGGCTCAAGGAGGACTCGACGTACTCCGTGCAGGACCTGTGGCTGGGGGTCTTCCTGCGGTCGGGCAACGACGCCGTCCATGTCCTCTCCGCGATGAACGGCGGCGTCGGGCAGACCGTCCGGGACATGCAGGCGCACGCCGAGGAGCTCCAGGCCAACGACACGCACGTGGTCACCCCCGACGGCTACGACGCGGACGGCCAGGTCTCCAGCGCCTACGACCTGACCCTCTTCGCCCGCTCGGGGCTGCAGAAGAAGGACTTCCGGGACTACTGCGCGACCGCCACCGCGCAGTTCCCCGGCGAGGAGAAGAAGGGCAAGAAGCGCGAGTCCTTCGGCATCCAGAACACCAACCGGCTGCTGACCGGCCAGGGCATGCCCGTCTACAAGGGCATCGCGGGGGTGAAGAACGGCTCCACGACCAACGCCGGGAACACCTTCACGGGCGTGGCCCAGCACGGCAGCCGCAAGCTGCTGGTGACCGTGATGAACCCGGAGACCAAGGAGACCGGCGAGGTCTACAAGGAGTCCGCCGCCCTGCTGGACTGGGGCTTCGAGGCGGTCGGGCACGTCAAGCCGGTCGGCGTGCTGGTGCCCCCGCTGGGCGCGTCGGGCGGCAAGGACGCCGGGAAGTCCGGCGGCAAGGCGGGGGACAAGGCCCAGGCGTCGGTCGCCGATTCCGGCACGGGCTCGGGCGGCGGAGGGCTCTGGACGGCCGTCGGGATCACCGGCGGTGCGCTCGCGGTCCTGGCCGGGGCCGCGTACGTGGTGCACCGCCGGTGGCCGCTCAGGCGTCCGCCGCAGCCCTAGGCGGGTTCAGTCCTGGGCGGTTTCAGTCCTGGGCAGGCTCGGTCCTGAGCAGGTCGGCGGAGGCGTCGTGCCGCGTGGTGGCGGTCCACGCGGCACAGAACAGCAGCAGTTTCGCGGTGAAGTTGATCCACAGCAGCAGGGCCACGGGCGTGCCGAACGCCCCGTACATGCTCTTGGCCGCCACCCCGCTCAGATAGCCGCCGAGCACCAGCTTGAGCACCTCCAGCCCGACCGCGCCGATCAGCGCGGCGGTCAGCAGGGCGCGCGGTTCGGGCTGGACGCGGGGCAGCCGGGTCAGGACGTAGAGCAGCAGCAGGAGGTCGGCGAGGACGGCGACGCAGAAGCCGGCGGCCGACAGCAGCGCACCGCCCGCCCCGCCGGACGGCAGCCCGGCCCGGCCCGCGGCCCAGCTCACCGCGGCGGAGGCGAAGCCCGAGCAGCCGAGGGAGAGCAGCACCACCGCGCCCAGGCCCAGCAGCACGCCCGCGTCCTTCAGCCGCAGCAGGAAGGGGTTGCCGGGGCTCTCCTCCAGCTCCCACACGGCGCGCAGGCACTCGCGCAGGGAGCCGACCCAGCCGATGCCGGTGACGAGCAGCAGGGCGCCGGCGACGAGGCCGACCGTGCCCGCGTTGTCCACCAGGGCGCGCAGATCGAGGGACTTGGAGATGCCGGGCACCTGCTCGGCGAGCTTCCCCTCCAGCTCGTGCACCTTCGAGGCGCCGAGGACGGCGGCGGTGACGGCGGCGCCGACGGTGAGCAGGGGGAAGAGGGCGACGAAGCTGGTGAAGGTGATCGCGGCGGCGAGCCGGGTCCACTTCACCCGCTCCAGCGTCTCGTAGGAGTGCCATGCGTGGGTGCGGAACAGCCGCGTCGCCACGGGGCCGATCACGGGCAGCCGGGTCAACCAGTCCATGATCCACGTTTACCCCGGATCGGCGTCTCGCTGCGGGGGCGGCCCAGTCCGTGGACCCGTGGTTCCGGCCGGGGGTCCGGGGGTTGCCCCCGGGAGAACACAGCCCCCGGATCGGGGTTCCTCTGCGGGGGCGGCCCAGTCCGTGGACCCGCGGTTCCGGTCAGCCCGCAGATCCGTCGTCCCGGCCGGGAGGCCGAGGGGTCAGCGGGAGGTCGCGGGTGGCCGCGAGGCCCCGGTCCGGTGGGGTACCGCGGTCTGGAGAGGGTCCTGGGCCGGTACCCCGGCTTCCGTCCCCGGATCCGCGTCCGCGTCCGCTCCGAAGCGGTACTCGCGGTCCAGCCGCCAGACGCCGTCGGCCCCCTGCTCGTAGAGCGCGAAACCGGCGACGGTCCAGGCCGCCTCGTACTCCGCGAGCTCCTCGAAGGCCCGGTCCATGGCCTCCTCGGGGATGCCGTGGGCGATCGTCACGTGCGGGTGGTACGGGAACTGGAGCTCGCGGGCGAGCGGGCCCGACGCGTCCCGGATCCGCTTCTGGAGCCACGAGCAGGAGGCGGAGCCCTCCACCACGTTGACGAAGACCACCGGCGACAGCGGCCGGAAGGTGCCCGTGCCCGACAGGCGCATCGGGAACGGGCGGCCGAGCGCGGCGACCTCGGCGAGGTGCTGCTCGATCACGGACAGTGACGCGTCGTCCACCTCGGTGGGCGGCAGCAGGGTCACATGCGTGGGGATGCCGTGGGCGTGGGGATCGCCGAAGCCCTCGCGGCGCTTCTGGAGGAAGCTGCCGTACGGCTCCGGGACCGCGATCGAAACGCCGAGCGTTACGGTCCCCATCGAGTTCTCCCTCCTGTGCGCCTGTAGGTCCCCGTGGTCAGTGTGGCGGCTGCGCCGCGTCCACTGCCAGGTGTGCCGGTCCCGGGTGCGGGGCGGAAGCCGCTCCTCCCTGCACCGTCGGGCCGTACCGGCTCGTCCGCTGTGACGGAATTCTCAGCGGTGCGGTCAGCGTGCGGCGGGCAGGAAGCCCACCTTCGCGTACGCCTGTGCCAGGGTCTCGGCGGCCACGGCGCGCGCCTTCTCCGCGCCCTTGGCCAGCACGGCGTCGAGCGCGGCCGGGTCGTCCAGGTACTCCTGCGTACGGGCACGGAACGGCGTCACCCACTCCACCATCACCTCGGCGAGGTCGGTCTTGAGCGCACCGTAGCCCTTGCCCTCGTACTTCTGCTCCAGTTCCGCGATTCCCGTGCCGGTGAGCGTGGAGTAGATCGTCAGCAGGTTGCTGACGCCCGGCTTCTTCTCGGCGTCGAAGCGGATCACGGTGTCGGTGTCGGTGACGGCGCTCTTGATCTTCTTCGCGGAGACCTTGGGCTCGTCGAGCAGGTTGATCAGACCCTTCGGCGTCGAGGCCGACTTGCTCATCTTGACCGCCGGGTCCTGGAGGTCGTAGATCTTCGCCGTCTCCTTGAGGATGTACGGCGCCGGGACGGTGAAGGTGTCGCCGTAGCGGCCGTTGAAGCGCTCGGCGAGGTCCCGGGTGAGCTCGATGTGCTGGCGCTGGTCCTCGCCGACGGGGACGGCGTTGGCCTGGTAGAGCAGGATGTCGGCGACCTGGAGGATCGGGTACGTGAAGAGGCCGACCGTGGTCCGGTCGGCGCCCTGCTTGGCCGACTTGTCCTTGAACTGCGTCATGCGCGACGCCTCGCCGAAGCCGGTCAGGCAGTTCATCACCCAGCCGAGCTGGGCGTGCTCGGGGACGTGGCTCTGCACGAAGAGGGTGCAGCGGTCCGGGTCGAGACCGGCGGCGAGCAGCTGGGCCGCGGCGAGGCGGGTGTTGGCGCGCAGCTCGGCCGGGTCCTGCGGAACCGTGATCGCATGCAGGTCGACGACCATGTAGAAGGCGTCGTGGGAGTCCTGCAGGGCCACCCACTGGCGGACGGCACCGAGGTAGTTGCCGAGGTGGAACGAACCGGCAGTGGGCTGGATTCCGGAGAGCACACGCGAACGATCAAGGGCCATGCCCACATTCTCTCAGGTACGGCCACCGGGTCGGTCCGACGGTGGGTCCCGGACGTCAGAGGGGTGTTAAAAAGGGCGGCATCGCCGCATGCCCGGATCCCCGGATCCGACCCGGTCTGAACGGAGCACATGTTGATCTCCACGGAACGCAGCACCGCCGCCATCTCCGCCGCCGAGGCCCACAGCGCGCACAACTACCACCCCTTGCCCGTCGTGATCACCAGCGCCGAGGGCGCGTGGATGACCGATGTCGAGGGCCGCCGCTACCTCGATCTGCTCGCCGGCTACTCGGCGCTCAATTTCGGCCACGGCAACCGGCGTCTGATCGACGCGGCCAAGGCGCAGCTGGAGCGGGTGACCCTCACCTCCCGCGCCTTCCACCACGACCGGTTCGCCGAGTTCTGCACCGAACTGGCCGCGCTGTGCGGCAAGGACATGGTGCTGCCGATGAACACCGGCGCCGAGGCGATCGAGACCGCCGTCAAGACGGCGCGGAAGTGGGGCTACCGGATCAAGGGGGTCCCGGACGGCAAGGCGAAGATCGTCGTCGCCGACAACAACTTCCACGGCCGGACGACCACGATCATCAGCTTCTCCACCGATCCCGAGGCGCGGGCGGACTACGGTCCCTACACCCCCGGCTTCGAGATCGTGCCCTACGGCGACCTCGCCGCCCTGTCCGCGGCCGTCGACGAGCACACGGTGGCGGTGCTCCTGGAGCCGATCCAGGGCGAGGCCGGCGTCCTCGTCCCGCCGGCCGGCTACCTGGCGGGCGTCCGGCGGCTGACCGCCGAGCGGAACGTCCTCTTCATCGCGGACGAGATCCAGTCCGGGCTGGGGCGTACGGGGCGGACGTTCGCCTGTGAGCACGAGGACGTGGTGCCCGACATGTACGTCCTGGGCAAGGCGCTGGGCGGCGGGGTGGTGCCGGTGTCCGCCGTCGTCGCGTCGAGCGAGGTGCTCGGGGTGTTCCGGCCCGGCGAGCACGGGTCCACGTTCGGGGGAAATCCGCTGGCCTGCGCAGTGGCCCTGGAGGTGATCGCGATCCTCAGAACGGGTGAATACCAGGAGCGGGCGGCGGAGCTGGGCGAGCATCTGCACCGGGAGCTGGGGCTGCTGGTGGGCGAGGGTGCGGTGGACGCGGTACGGGGGCGGGGGCTGTGGGCCGGGGTGGACATCGCGCCGTCCCGGGGGACGGGCCGTGATGTCTCCGAACGCCTTCTGGAACGCGGTGTTCTGGTCAAGGACACGCATGGGTCGACGATCCGGATCGCGCCGCCGCTGGTGATCTCCAAGGAGGATCTCGACTGGGGGTTGGACCAGTTGAGGGCGGTGCTCGCGGGCTGAGGCCGGGGGGCTTTGCCCCTGTCCCGCCCTTTCACCGTTTCTTCCGGGGAGACCCCGGACCCCATTCGCCCTTCGGGCGAAGTCCTCAAGCGCCGGACGGGCTGAAATCAGCCCGTCCGGCGCTTGAGGACACCCGCGCGGAGCGCAAAGAAACGGTGAAAGGGCGGGCCAGGGGCATCACAAAATCACGTGCGGCACAAACCGCGCGTACCCGTCCGTCACCAACCCCTCCGACTCCCGTATCCCCATCCCCGCCGGCTCCCCGTCCACCACCCACGCCCCAAGCACCACCCGGTTCCCGTCGAACTCCGGCAGCGGGGCCAACTCCTGGTAGCAGCAGGGTTCGTCCCGCACAGAGGACGCATCACCCGCGGGGTGCAGTACGACCCCCACCCCCTCCCGCCCCAGCAGCGGCTTCGAGACGTACGACGTGAGATCCCGCGGCCCGTCCACATACGCCGGCAGCAGATTCGGGTGCCCGGGGAACAGCTCCCACAGCACCGCCAGCAACGCCTTGTTGGACAGCAGCATCTTCCACGCCGGCTCGATCCACAGCGTGGACCCCGTCCCACCCCCGTTGTCCAGCGTGTCCAGCACCCGCGGGCCGAAGCGGTCCTCGGTCATCCACTCCCACGGGTACAGCTTGAAACAGGCCCGTACGAACCCGTACCGCTCGTCCACGAAGCGCCCGGATATCCGGTCCCAGCCGATGTCCTCCATGGAGACGGCCCGCGTGTCGAGACCGGCCTGGGCGGCCGTCTCGCGGAGGTAGGCGACGGTCATCAGGTCCTCGCCGATCTCGTCACCGGCCGAGTGCGCGAAGTGCACGGGCGCGCCCGGCGGCAGCAGCGGTGCCTGCCGCCGCCACGCGGCGACGAGCCGCTCGTGCAGGGAGTTCCACTGGTCGGCCCCTTCGCGGTCGGCGAAGCGGTCCTCCATCCAGAACCACTGGGCGCTCGCGGCCTCCACCAGCGACGTGGGCGTGTCCGCGTTGTACTCCAGCAGCTTGGCCGGGCCGCCGTCCTCCCGCCCGTCGTACCGCAGGTCGAACCGGCCGTAGAGCGAGGGGAGTTCGTCCCTCCGCCGCCAGGACTCGGCGACGAGCGCGGCCAGTCGTCCGTCCTCGATGCCGAGTTCGGCGAAGCGGCCGGCCGTCACGATGTGGTCCGCCGCCTCCAGGCACATCTCGTGGAGCTCGGCGACGACCTCCTCCAGGGCCTCGATCTCGGGCAGGGAGAAGGAGTAGTAGGCACTCTCGTCCCAGTACGGGCGCAGTTGGCCGTCGGGGTGGCGGGTGAGGGGGTAGATCACCCCCTGTTCCTCGACGGTCTCCTGCCAGCCGGGGCGCGGGGTGGTGCGATGGCGCCGCACGCCGCTCACCCACCGCCCGAGCCGGACGAGGAGCAGCCGAAGCCGCCCCGGTCCACGGCCTGGCTCTTGACGAACGTGCCGCTGCCGGCGTAGCCGCCGGAGGTGCGGCCGGCGCCGTAGTACCACTGGCCGGCCGGGGATCCCGGCCTGGTGTCCTTGCACGCCTTCGCGTCGAGCACGCGATAACCCCGCGCCGCGTCATAGCTCTTGGGGTCGACGCACCGCTTGTCCGGCTCGGACCCGCAGGAGGTGAGGGCCGTGGCGAGCAGGCCCATCCCGCCGAGTATCACCGTGCTGGAGCGCAGTCTTCTGTTGCCTGCCATTTCTCGTCCCCCGTCGTACACAACGTCCGGACACGATAAACCCGGCCACTGACAGCACTCTTTTCAGCCCGCCGGCGGCAGCGCCTCCAGCAGGGCCGCCAGGGCGGTGGAGAAGGCGTGGTCGGGCGGGGTGCCGTAGGCGACGACGATGCCGTCGCCCGCGGAGGCACCGGCCAGCGGGTGCCGGAAGCGGCCGAGGCCCTCCAGGGCCACGCCCCGCTCGCGCGCGGCCCGGACGGTCGCCGCCTCCGTCCCGGGCGGGAGCCGCAGGACGACGTGGAGCCCGGCGGCGATGCCCGTGACGGCGATGTGCGGCGCGTGCGCGGCGAGCGCGGCGACGAGCTGGTCGCGGCGGCGCCGGTAGCGCAGCCGGACGGAGCGGACGTGGCGGTCGTAGGCGCCGGAGGCGATGAACTCGGCGAAGGTGAGCTGGTCGAGGACGCCGGTGCCCCACTCCCCCGTCGCCTTGAGCTCCGCCACCTCGCGGGCCAGTTCCCCGGGCAGCGCCATCCAGGCCAGGCGCAGCCCGGGCGCGAGGGACTTGCTCACCGTCCCGCAGTGGACGACGTGGTCGGGGGCCAGGCTCTGCAGCGCGCCGACCTTCCGTCCGTCGTAGCGGAACTCGCCGTCGTAGTCGTCCTCCAGGACCAGCCCGCCGGTGCGCACGGCCCAGTCGACGACGGCGGTGCGGCGGTCGGGGTGCAGGCTGACGCCGGTGGGGAACTGGTGGGCGGGGGTGAGGAGTACGGCGCCGACGTCCGGGTGCCGGTCCAGCTCGGCGACGTCCGCGCCCAGCGCGTCGACCGGCAGCGGGACGCCGCGCAGCCCCGCGCGGTCCACGGACTCGTGGTGGCCCCAGAAGCCGCGGCCCTCGACGCCGACCGCGCGCACGCCGCGGCGGCGCAGCACCCGGCCCAGCAGGGCCACGCCCTGCATGAACCCCGAGCAGACGACGATCCGTTCGGGGTCCGTCCGCACTCCGCGGACCCGTGCCAGATAGTCGGCCAGGGCCGTGCGGAGCTCGGGGCGGCCGTGGCCGTCGCCATAGCCGAAGGCGTCGTTGGGGGCGGCGGCGAGGGCGCGGCGGGCGGCGGCCGCCCAGGCGGTGCGCGGAAAGGTGGCGACGTCCGCCGTCCCGGTGCGCAGGTCGTACGGGAGCCGTTCGGCGGGGCGGACGGGAGGCGCCGGGCGGGCGGCGGGGCGCGGCGGTACGGGGCTGGGGGCCACCCGGGTCGACGAGCCCCGGCGGGCGGTGAGCCAGCCTTCGGCGACCAGCTGGCCGTACGCCTCGGCGACGGTGTTGCGGGCCATGCCGAGGTCGGCGGCGAGGGCGCGGGAGGAGGGCAGGCGGGTGCCGGGGGCCAGCCGCCCGGAGCGCACGGCGTCGCGCAGCGCGCGGATCAGCCCCGCGCGCACCCCGCCGCGCGGACCGGCCGGTTCGAGGTCGAGGTGGAGATCCGGGCCGGCCTGATGGTGTGGAGTTGCCCATGATCCCGTCATGTAAGTGGACCATACATGCGGCCGGTTGAGCCCCTAGCGTCGAGGTCATGAGCGACCTCACCGCCACGCTGCGCGCCCTGCACCACGGACGGCACCCGGACGATCCGCTGGTCCTGCCCGGCCCCTGGGACGCGGGTTCGGCCCGTGCGCTCGCCGACGCCGGTTTCCCGGCGCTGGCCACGCCGAGCGCGGGCGTCGCCGCGTCCCTGGGGGTGGCGGACGGCGAGGTGCCGGCGGACGAGATGTTCGCGGCGGTCGCGCGGATCGCGCGCGCGGTCCCCGTCCCCGTCTCGGCCGACCTGGAGGACGGCTACGGCCTCCCGGCCGCGGAGTTCGTCGAACGCCTCCTGGAGACCGGGGCCGTCGGCTGCAACCTGGAGGACACCGACCGGCGTACGGGCCGTCTGGTGGACGCCCGCGAACAGGCCGACCGCCTCGCGGCCGTCCGCGCCGCCGCCGGCGACGCGCTCTTCGTCAACGCCCGCATCGACAGCCACCTGCGCGGCGCGCCGGAGGAGGACGCGCTCGAACGGGCCCGGCTGTACGCGGAGGCGGGCGCGGACTGCGTCTTCCCGATCCTCGCGCCGGTGGAGTGGCTGGCGGGGATCGGCGAGGCGGCGGGCCTCCCGGTGAACGCCCTTTGCCGGGGTACCGAGTTCACGCCCGCGGAACTGGGGCGGCTGGGCGCGACGCGCATCACGTTCGGCCCGGGCCTGTACAAGCGGACCATGGCCGCGCTGGGGCCGATCGCGGAGGAACTGCGGGGCGCGTGAGGTTCCGGCTCCTCCGGCCTCCAGGGAAGCGCGTCACCCCTGCGGGGGATGGTAGGCACTACCGCTGGAGTACCGGCCGAAGGACGCCGTCGCGCTCGTCCGGGAGGCCGCCTCGGGGGCCGTTGGCGTCGCCCAGGTCACGCGTCGGCTGCGCGCCCGGACCAATCCGCCCAGCGACCGCTTCCGCTACCCCACCCACGCCTTCCACACGTCCGGGTGCCGCTTCACCCACCGCTCGGCGGCGTCGTCGGCGGACAGCTTGTCCTCCGCCATCAGCTGGGCGACCTCGTTCTGGTCCTGCTTCGTCCAGCGGAACTTCTTCAGGAAGGCGGCCGCGTCGCCGCCCTTCCGGGAGAAGTCGGCGTTGAGGTACTTCTTCAACTCGGACGTCGGATAGGCACAGTCGACCGAGTCCGGGTCCTTGTCGCCCTTCGCCGCGCACGCGTCGCTGTACGGGGGCAGTTTGACCTCGACCATCGGGACCTCGTTGAAGAGCCACTGCGGCTCGTACCAGTAGGTCAGGAACGGCTTGCGGTCCTTGGCGAACTGCTTGATCTGGGTGATCTGCGCCGCCTCGGAGCCCGCGAAGACCACCTGGTAGTCCAGGTTCAGGTTCTTCACGAGCGCCTTGTCGTGCGTGACGTACGACGGGGAGCCGTCGAGGAGCTGGCCCTTGCCGCCGCTCTCGGGAGTGCGCAGCTGCGCCGCGTACTTGTTGAGGTTCTTCCAGTCGAGGACGTCCGGGTGCGCGTCCGCGAAGTACTTGGGGACCCACCAGCCGATGTGGCCGGAGACGCCCAGCGGGCCGGCGTCCGCGACGGTCTTCTTGTCGCGGACGTAGCGCTGTTCCTGCTCGGGGTGGCCCCAGTCCTCCAGGATGGCGTCCACCCGGCCCTGGCTGAGCGCGTCCCAGGCGGGCACCTCGTCCACCTGGACGGTGTCGACGCGGTAGCCGAGCTCGTGCTCCAACAGGTACTGCGCGACGGCCGCGTTGGCGCGGGCGCCGACCCAGGACTGGACGGAGAGCGTCACGGACTTCGCGCCCGCCGCGTTGGCGTAGGGCGAGCCCTGCTTGGTCATGTCGGCGGCGCCGCAGCCGGTGAGGGCCAGGAGGCCGAACGCGGCCGCCGCGGCGGTCAGGTGCCTAGCGCGCATCGTGCGCTCCCTTCGTCGGCTGGGTGACCCGGTCGAGCATCAGCCCCAGGCAGGCGATCGAGGCGCCCGCGACCAGCCCGACCGCGAGATCGCCGCGCGCCAGGCCGAAGACCACGTCGTAGCCGAGCCCGCCGCCGCCCACGAGCGCGCCGATGATGACGACGGAGAGGACGAGGACCACGGCCTGGTTCACCGCGAGCAGCAACGCGGGCCGTGCCAGCGGGAACTGGACCTGGAACAGCTGCTGGCGGCCCGTCGCGCCGAGGGAGCGCGAGGACTCCATGGCCGCCGGGCTGACCTGCCGCAGCCCCTCGCCCGCGATGCGGACGACGGCCGGCAGCGCGTAGACGACGGCCGCCGCGGCGGCCGGGGCCCGGCCCACGCCGAACAGGGCGACCACGGGGATGAGGTAGACGAACTGCGGCATGGTCTGGAAGACGTCCAGCACCGGGCGGAGCAGCCGCTCCGTGCGGGGGCTGCGGGCCGTGGCCACGGCCACGGCGAAGCCGAGCACGAGCGTGGCGGCGACGGCCGCGAGCACCTGGGAGAGGGTGTCCATGGCGCCGTCCCAGCGGCCCATGACGCCGATCGCGGCGAGGGCCGCGGTCGCGGTCGCGGTGGTGCGCCAGGTGCCGATCGCCCTCGCCAGGGCGGCTACGAGGAGGAGGGCTCCCCACCAGGGGATTCCTTGCAGCGTGTCCCTGAGCGGGTCCAGGATCCAGCCCGTGTAGTGGGCGGCCCAGTCGGCGGTGCCGCCGATGCCGGGGATGCCGGTGTAGAGGTGGTCTACGAGCCAGTCCTTGGCCTGGTTGACCGGCCTTGCTATCTGGAGCGTCCAGCTTTTCGGCCAGGTCGTGGGGACGGTCAGTGCCAGTGCGGCTACGGCGGCCAGGCCGAGGGCCCAGGTGGTTGCGGTTCGGGTGCGGGCCGTCGTTCCGCTGTGCCCACCCGTTCCGCCCTGCGGAACGACTGCCCACAGCGGGCGGGACCGCCCGGATGTCGTGCGGTCCAGGACGATCGCCAGGAGGACGATCGGGATACCCGCCGCAAGCGCCGCGCCCACGTCCACCGTCGACAGGGCCTGGTAGACCCGGTCGCCCAGGCCGTCCGCGCCGATGACCGAGGCGATCACCGCCATCGAAAGGGCCATCATGATCGCCTGGTTGACGCCGAGGAGCAGCTGCTTCCGGGCCATCGGGAGGCGGGCGGTCAGCAGGCGCTGGCGGGGCGTGGCGCCGAGGGAGTCGACCGCCTCCAGGACCCCGGGGTCCGTGGAGCGCAGGCCGAGCGCGGTCAGCCGGGCCATCGGCGGGGCCGCGTAGACGACCGTCGCCAGGACGGCGGGGGCGACGCCGATGCCGAAGACCAGGACGACGGGGAGCAGATAGGCGAACGCGGGCAGCGCCTGCATCGTGTCCAGGACGGGCCGCAGCACGCGGAACGCGCGCTCCGACAGCCCGGCCGCGAGGCCGAGCAGCGCGCCGACGAGGACGGACGCGGCGACGGCGACGACCATCAGCGCGAGGGTGCGCATGGTGGGCACCCACATGTCCAGCAGCCCGCAGGCCGCGAACGACGCGAGGGCGGTGACCGCGGCCCGTACCCCGGCCGCCCGCCAGGCGACCAGGGCCGCACCGGCCGTCACGCCCGCCCAGCCGAGGGCGAGGAGCACGACGTACACGGCGTGCACGGCGGCGATGAGGCCCGCGCTGATCCAGCCGAAGAAGTACAGGAAGAGCCAGTGGCTGTCGCGGTTGTCCACGATCCAGTCGCCGGCCGAGCGGAGCGGTTCGTCGAGGGAGACGGAGAGCGCTCCGGGCCAGCCGCCGCTCCCCCACAGGACGTGGGCGAGCGGGGCGAGCACCGCCCCGGCCACGGCCAGCGGCAGGAGCCTGCGGACGGTCCGGTGGCGCAGCAGCGCCATCGGGGCCACGGCCGCGGAACGGGGGGTGGTGGTACCGGTGGTGCTCATGCGGCGGCTTTCTCCAGGCGGCCGTGGCCCTCCAGGCCCGCGACGACCCGCAGCAGGCACTTGAAGTCGACGATGCCGACGCACCGGCCGTCGTCGAGGACGCGGGCGGGGCTGCCGTCGCGGGCGACGACGTCGATGGCCTCGGCGACGGTGGTGCCCGCCGCGACGGTGGGACCGGAGCCGCCGCGGGCCTCGGCGAGGGTGGCCGGGCGCATGGCCCGGCGCACGGTGATCACCTGTTCCCGGGGCACGTCGCGGACGAAGTCGCGGACGTAGTCGTCGGCCGGGGAGCCGACGATCTCCTCGGGGGTGCCGCACTGCACGACGCGGCCGCCGCGCATCAGCGCGATGCGGTCGCCGATGTGCAGCGCCTCGGCGAGGTCGTGGGTGATGAAGACCATGGTGCGGCCCTCGTCGCGGTGCAGGCGGACGACCTCCTCCTGCATGTCGCGGCGGATCAGCGGGTCGAGGGCGCTGAACGGCTCGTCGAACAGCAGCACTTCGGGGTCGGCGGCGAGCGCGCGGGCGAGGCCGACGCGCTGCTGCTGTCCGCCGGAGAGCTGCGCGGGGCGCCGTCCCTCCATGCCGGACAGCCCGACCTTCTCGATCATCTCGGCGGCCTTGGAACGGCGTTGGAGCTTGGGCACGCCCTGGATCTCCAGGCCGTAGGCGACGTTGTCGAGCACGGTGCGGTGCGGGAGCAGGCCGAAGTGCTGGAAGACCATGGCGGCACGGCGGCGGCGCAGTTCGCGCAGCGCGTTCTTGTCCATCGCGCACACGTCCTCGCCGTCGATGGCGATGCTGCCGCTGGTGGGCTCGATGAGCCGGGTGAGGCAGCGCACCAGCGTGGACTTGCCGGAGCCGGACAGGCCCATGACGACGAAGACCTCGCCGGGGCGGACGTCGAAGGAGACGTCGCGGACGCCGACGGTGCAGCCGGTCCGCTCGCGCAGGGCCTCGGGGGAGAGCCCGGCCAGCTCCGGGGCGGCGGGCACGCGTTCGGGCTTGGGCCCGAACACCTTCCACAGGTTGCGGACGGAGAAGACGGGGGCCTGGTCGGCGGGCGCAGCCGCCTGCGGCTCGTCCAGAACGACGGTATCGGCAGCGGTCACTGGCCATTCCCCCCTTCGGCCGGGCTGTCGACAAGCAGTTCCGCGCACTTCTCCCCCACCATCAGCACGCCGATCATCGGGTTGACGGCCGTCATCGTCGGGAAGACGGACGCGTCCGCGATGCGCACCCCGTCCAGACCGCGGATGCGCAGCTGCGGGTCCACGACGGCGAGTTCGTCGTCGGCGGCGCCCATGCGGCAGGTGCCGGCCGGGTGGTAGACGGTGTGGGCGACCTTGCGGGCGTACTCGCTGATCTCCTCGTCCGTGGTGATCTCCGGGCCGGGGCAGACCTCGCGCTTGAGCCAGCCGGCCAGCGGCTCGGCCTTGGCTATCTCGCGGGCGAGCTTGATGCCGTCGACGAGGGTGCGCGCGTCGTAGTCCTCCTCGTCCGTGAAGTAGCGGAAGTCGAGGGCGGGCTTGACGGCCGGGTCGGCGCTGGTGAGGTAGAGCCGGCCGCGGCTGCGCGGCTTGGGGATGTTGGGGGTCATCGACACGCCGTGCTCGGGCTTCTCGTAGCCCAGGCGCTCGGGGTTGTCGGTGAAGGGGATCTGGTAGAAGTGGAACATCAGGTCCGGGCCGCCCGCCTCCGGGTCCCGCCGGACGAAGAGACCCGCGTCGGAGTCCATCGCCGAGTTCTCGGGGATCGGTCCGTCCGTCTCCCAGACGATCACCGACTCGGGGTGGTCGAGCAGGTTCTCGCCGACGCCCGGCAGGTCGTGGACGGCGGGGATGCCGAGGGCGTCGAGGTCGGCCTTGGGCCCGATGCCGGAGTGCATCAGCAGCCGCGGCGTGTCGACCGCGCCCGCGCACAGCAGCACCTCGCGTCCCGCCTCGACGAACAGCTCCTGCCCGTCCTTGGTGCGGGCGCGGACGCCGGTCGCCCTCGTCCCCTCCAGCTCCAGCTTGTGCACCCAGGTCTCCAGCAGGATGCGGAGGTTGGGGCGGTCGCCTGCCTCGATGTGCGGGTGGAGGTAGGCGACGGAGGCGGAGGACCGCTTGTTGTTCTCCGGGTGGTAGGCGAGGTCGAAGAAGCCGACGCCGTCGTGGAAGGGCTCGGCGTTGAAGCTGGTGACGCGCGGCACGTCCGCCGTCTTCCGCGCGGCCTCGACGAAGTCGCGGGCGATGGCGTTGCGGTCCTTCTCGTCCACCGGGACGATGTTGTTCCGCAGCCGGGCGAAGTACGGGTCCATGGAGGCCGCGTCCCAGCCCTCGGCCCCGGCGGCGGCCCACTCGTCCCAGTCGCCCGGCAGCGGCTTGAAGGAGATCAGGGTGTTGTGCGAGGAGCACCCGCCGAGCACCTTGGCGCGGCTGTGCCGGATGTGCGAATTGCCGCGCGGCTGCTCGGTGGTGGGGTAGTCGTAGTCGAGCTCCCCGCCGAGCAGGCCGAGCCAGCGGCGCAGTGTGAGGACTTCGGGGCGGTCGATGTCGGTGGGGCCGCCCTCGATGACGACGACACTGGTGCCGGGGTCCTCGGCGAGGCGCGAGGCGATCACCGAACCGGCGGTGCCGCCGCCGACGACGACGTAGTCAGCGGTGATCTTCTCAACTGCGGGGGGCATGCGGGGGTACTCCTCTGCTGTGAAAGGTGCTGCGCTGAAGGGGCGTTACGGGTGCGTCAGCCGTTACGGATGCATCAGCCGTTACGGGTGCTGTCAGCCGGCGAACCAGCGGACGGGGGCCGGGGCGAGGTTCTGGTAGACGTGCTTGCTCTCGCGGTACTCGGCGAGACCCGAGGGCCCGAGCTCACGGCCCACGCCGGACTTGCCGAAGCCGCCCCACTCCGCCTGCGGCAGGTAGGGGTGGAAGTCGTTGATCCACACGGTGCCGTGCCGCAGCCGGCCGGCCACGCGGCGGGCGCGGCCCGCGTCGCGGGTCCACACGGCGCCCGCGAGCCCGTACTCGGTGTCGTTGGCGAGGGCGACGGCCTCGTCCTCGGTGCGGAACGTCTCGACGGTGAGGATCGGCCCGAAGGTCTCCTCCCGGACGACCTTCATGCCGCGGTTGCACCGGTCCAGGACGGTCGGCTCGTAGAAGTAGCCGGTGGCGGGCCGGACTTCGCTCGGCTCGGGGCGGGCGCCGCCGCAGCGCAGCACCGCGCCCTCGGCGAGCGCGGAGGCGACGTACGCCTCCGTCTTCTCCAGCTGCGCGGCGGAGACGAGCGGGCCGCACTCGACGCCGTCCTCCGTGCCGCGGCCGAGCCGGATCCGCTCGGCCCGGCGGGCGAGTTCGGCGACGAAGCGCTCGCGCACCGACTCCTCGACGATGAGGCGCGAACCGGCCGAGCAGACCTGGCCGCTGTGGATGAACGCGGCGTTGAGCGCCTGGTCCACGGCGGTGTCGAAGCCCTCGTCGGTGGCGCAGGCGTCGGCGAAGACGACGTTGGGGTTCTTGCCGCCGAGTTCGAGCGCGACCTTCTTGACGGTCGGCGCGGCGGCGGCCATCACCCGGGTGCCGCTGGTGAACCCGCCGGTGAAGGAGACGAGGTCGACGTGCGGGTGCTCGGAGAGCCGGGCGCCGACGGGGTCGCCGGCACCGGTGACGATGTTGGCCACGCCGGCGGGCAGCCCGGCCTCGACGAGCAGCCGGATCAGCCGGACCGTCGACAGCGGGGTGACCTCACTGGGCTTGATGACGAAGGTGTTGCCCGCGGCGAGCGCCGGGGCGATCTTCCAGCTGGCCTGGAGGAGCGGGTAGTTCCACGGCGTGATCAGCGCGCAGACGCCGACGGGCTCGTGCACGACGACGCTGTGGACGTCGCTGCTGCCCGCGTCGACGACGCGCCCGCCGCCCTCGTTGACGACGAGATCGGCGAAGTACCGGAAGGCGTTGGTGACGTCGTCGACGTCGACCCGCCCCTCCTCCAGCGTCTTGCCGGTGTCGCGGCTCTCGACGAGCGCGATCTCCTCGCGGTCGCGCTGGAGCAGGTCCGCGACGCGGCGCAGCAGCGCGGCCCGCTCGGCGACGGGGGTGTGCGGCCAGGGGCCCTCGCGGAACGCCCTGCGCGCGGCCTCCACCGCCGCGTCGGCGTCCGCGGCGCCGCCCTCGGCGACCACGGCGAGGACCTTGGCATCGGCGGGGTCGAGCACCTCCCGCCGGTCACCGGAGGCGGCGGCCCGCCACACCCCGTCCACGTGGATCGTCTCGACTGCCGACATCGTCTGCCTTTCCTGCCATGCGCGAATGGCCGGGCGCCCAGCGCTCGGCCGTCAACGGGCCG
Source organism: Streptomyces luteireticuli (assembly GCF_041519305.1). Lineage (NCBI taxonomy): Bacteria > Bacillati > Actinomycetota > Actinomycetes > Kitasatosporales > Streptomycetaceae > Streptomyces > Streptomyces luteireticuli. Next base: position 5,067,446 of record NZ_CP167927.1, on the reverse strand, counting down.
CGCCTAACCGCATTCGAACGACGTATGCCTCATTGGTTGCGGAAAGTGACCTGAATCACGTCCTCCTCTTCTGTGACATGCCGGGACGGGCCGGACAGGGACCGGCGCACGATGACCCGTCCGGGCCGTTGACAATCCCGCGCCCCGTACCGAACGGACGGCGGGGACAGCGGACGCGTCACGCACGGCCGGGAATGCCCGGGCACCTCACGGCATTCACCGATCATGACTGTCGAAGCCGCCAAAGCTGTCGGAGCTGCCGAAACCGCCGGAACCGTCGAATCCGCGAAGCCCGTCCTCGTCATCGGCGGAACCGGCAAGACCGGCCGCAGAGTTGCCGAACTCCTCACCGCGCGGGGCCTGCCGGTCCGCGTCGGCTCGCGCTCCGCGACGCCACCGTTCGTCTGGGACGACCCGGCGACGTGGGACGCCGCACTGGACGGCGTCGGGGCCGTCTACGTCGCGTACTACCCGGACCTCGGAATGCCCGGCGCCGCCGAGGCGGTCGGCGAGTTCGCCCACTTCGCGGTCGGGAAGGGGGCGCGCCGGCTGGTGCTGCTGTCCTCACGGGGCGAGGAGGGCGCCCGGATCACGGAGCGCGCGCTCCAGGACTCCGGCGCGGACTGGACGATCCTGCGCGCGAGTTGGTTCTTCCAGAACTTCAGCGAGGCGTTCTTCCTGGACCCGGTGCTCTCGGGCGAGCTGGTGCTGCCCACCGGCGACGCGACCGAGCCGTTCGTCGACACCCGCGACATCGCCGAGGTCGCGGTCGCCGCCCTCACGGACGCCCGGCACGCGGGACGCGTCCACGAACTCGGCGGCCCGCGCCTGCTGAGCTTCCACGACGTGGCCGCCGAGCTGTCGCGGGCGACCGGCCGGGAGATCCGCTTCACCCCGGTGACGGACGAGGAGTACCGCGCGTATCTCGCGGAGCACGACCAGCCCGCCGAACTCGCCGACCTGCTGGCCCTGGTCGCCGACGGCCGCAACGCCCACCTCGTCGACGGCGTGCGGGAGGTCCTGGGCCGCGCCCCGCGCGACTTCGCGGACTTCGCACGGGAGGAGGCGGCGACGGGCGTGTGGGCGGTCTGACCCCGGCCCCCGACGCGCGCTGCGCGGTGCGCGATTCAGCCGATTGGGCCTGTGCGCGACGCGGTCGGCCCTGCCAGCCTGGATCAGGGGGGCTTACCGCAAGGGAGACCGGATGAAGCGCCGCCGCAGCCGTATCGCAGCCCTGACCGCCCTCGCACTGCTCACCGCGGGCACGGTGGCCGGGGCGGCCGCGGCGGCGCCGGACGAGGATTCCTCGGCGCCCTGTGCGCCCACCACGACGATCAGCGTGTGGCGCGGCCCCGACAAGTCCTTCGTCGCCACCTTCCACGACGGGGACACCGGCGTGGGCGTCAGGATGCGCCGGGAGGGCGGGGTGCGGACGATGGACGTCTGCTTCACCAGCACGACGATTCTCAACGACCGCTGAGCGTCGCCCGCCAGCGGCTGGGGGTCAGCCCCGTCTGCCGCCGGAAGAACGTGGTGAAGTTCGCGGCGTCATCGAAACCGACGCGCTCCGCGCAGCGGGCTACGGGCAGTTCGGTGTGCGCGAGCAGCCGCTTGGCCTCCAGGGCTATCCGCCCGTCGAGGAACTGCTTGGCGCCGAGGCCGGTGGCGGCGCGCGTCGCCCGGGTCAAGGTGCGGACGTCGTAGCCGAGTTCGCCGGCGTAGTCGGTGACATGGTGCCGCTGGGCGAACCGGGCCTCCACCGCTTCCCGGTAGCGGCGGAAGACCGCGTGCTCCCCGGCGCCGCCGGGCGGAGCCGGCTCGCCCGGGAGCACGCACAGCACGAGCGCCGAGAGCAGGTGGGCGCGGACGGGAGCGGGCGCGGAACGGGAATCGGCCAGCAGGTCCGCCGTACGAACGGCCAACGACCATGACTTTTCGTCGAGTTGCCGGCAGACGGGGGCGAAGGAGTCGGCCGCGGGGAGGAACTCGTCCTCGAACAGCACCAGCGGCCCGTCGAGCCGGTCGACGTCCGTCCACCGGTGGACGACACCGGGGCGGATCCAGACGACGCTCCGCTCCCCCAGCTCGTGATCGACGAAGTCGGCCGTGTGCCGCCCGGTGCCCGACCGCACCAGGGCCAGGACGTGGAAGTCGGGACGCTGCGGCCTCGTCCGGCGGCGGGCGCGGTCCATCCGCCGCAGCTCCTCGAAGGAGAGCACCTCGATACCGGCCCCCGCCCCGGGGGCCGGCGCGTAGCGCACCTGCCGGACTCCCGGAAGCTGTCCGTTTTCCACAAGAACTCCCCACCTTTCGACCGGGTTTCCCCCGGTCCACGACCGTAGCGTCTGCGCCATGACGAGGACGACGAAGGAATGCACAAGGCCGACTGTCCATCGGGGCCGGGGGCGACGCGGCCCGGCCCTGGTGTTCGCGCACTACTGGGGAGGGTCGGCGCACACCTGGGACGCGGTCGTCGGCCGGCTGCCGGACGGGCGCGACACGGTCCGCTTCGACCAGCGCGGCTGGGGCGCCTCGCGGACGCTGCCGGGGCCCTACGGCCTCGACCGGCTCGCGGACGACCTCCTCGGCGTCGTCCGGGGGCTCGGCCTCGACAGCTTCGTCCTCGTAGGACACTCCATGGGCGGAAAGGTGAGCCAACTCGCCGCCGCCCGCCGCCCCGAGGGCCTGGCGGGCCTGCTGCTGCTCGCCCCCGCACCGCCGCGCCCCGCTCCGGCCGTGACCGCCGAGTACCAGCGCTTCCTCTCGCACGCCTACGACTCACGGCAGTCCGTGGAGCAGGCGCTCGACCGGGCGCTGACCGCCGCCCCGTTGGAGGGGGCCGTCAGGGAGACGGCGGTACGCGACAGCCTGGCCGCCGACGAGGCGGCCCGCCGGGAGTGGCCGCTGCGCGGCATCGCGGCGGACATCACGACCGTGGCCGGCCGGATCGACGTACCGGTCCTGGTCCTGGCGGGCGAACACGACGCGGTGGAGCCGGAGTCGGTGCTGCGGCAGTGCCTGCTGCCGTACATCCCGCATGCGCGGCTCGATGTCGTTCCCGGCAGCGGGCACTTGCTGCCGCTGGAGGCGCCGGGGGCGGTCGCGGAGGCCGTGGAGGGCTTCGTCGCCGGGCTCGGCGGGGGGACGTGAGGCCGCGCGCGCCCTTTCACCACCGAAGCCCCGTGTTCACGCCTGCGGAAGCCCGGCCCCCCTGGGAACGGGGTCGCCGCGGCGGGCGCGACGGATTCCGATCAGCAACAGGGCGCACGCGAGCGCGAAGAGCGGCCAGGGCGTGAACGGGAGAACCACGGCGTCGACGACGGTCCAGCCCGTCAGTGTCCAGGCGATGAATGCCGGAGGGGTGATGCCGCGGCGGTCCAGCCACAGCACCGTCAGGCCGACCAGGATGAGCGGAATGCCGAAGCTGGCCAGGCTCAGCCAGTACGCGCTGCCCGCCGCGCTCATGTCGGCGAGGTCCTCGCTCCACAGTCCGCCGCTGAACCATGTCCCGGCGTGGCGCGCGGCCTTCTGCACCGTCAGGGCGCCGATCGTGTGCGCGGTTCCGCACAAGGTGATGATCCAGCCGGCCCACTTGAGCATCCGAGCTCTCCGTTCCGATACCGTCGTTTCGATACTCCAGTTCCGTATACTGAGGGCATGACAGCGGGAAGGCAACGGGGCGGACGCCCCCGGGACAGTCGCGTGGATCACAACATCCTGCGGAGCACGCGTGAGTTGATCGACGAAGTCGGCTACCCGGCACTGACCGTCGACCGGGTCGCCGCGCGCGCCGGGGTCGGCAAGGCGGCGATCTACCGCCGCTACGCCTCCAAGGCCGAGATGGCGTTCGTCGCCACCGTGCACGAGCAGCAGCTGGCCCCGATGGTCGACACCGGCTCCCTGCCCGGGGACCTGCTGGCACTGGTCCGCGCGTTCCACGTCCGCATGGCCGCCCCGGCGGCCCGCCAGCTGGCACCGGCCCTGATCGGCGAACTCTCCGTCAACCCCGAACTGAAGACCCGCTTCCAGGACACCTTCCTGGCCACCGAGCAGGCCGCCTTCGCCGAAATCATCGAACGGGCAGTGGTTCGCGGAGAGTTGGACGGGCCGGTCGATCCCGCCATGGCCCACCTGCTGCTGCTCGGCTCCCTGGCGTCCGCCCTGTACATCCTCGACCTGCCCGTGGACGACGCGATGGTCACCGACCTCGCCGCCGCAGCGGCAGCAGGAATCACCGCCCTGGCCGCCCGGCACCACGGCGGCCCCGTCAAGGCATGAAAGGCCAAGGCATGAAAAACGGCCCCGCCCCGGCGCTTGTCGCGCCGGGGCGGGGCCGCTGCCCGTGAGCGGAAGGCTCAGAGAAGGCCGAGGGCGCGGACCGCGTCGCGCTCCTCCGACAGCTCCTGGACGGAGGCGTCGATGCGGGCGCGGGAGAACTCGTTGATCTCCAGGCCCTGGACGATCTCGTACTTGCCGTCCTTGACGGTGACGGGGAAGGACGAGATGAGACCGGCCGGGACGCCGTAGGAGCCGTCCGAGGGGATGCCCATGGAGGTCCAGTCGCCGTCGGCGGTGCCGTTGACCCAGGTGTGGACGTGGTCGATGGCGGCGTTGGCGGCGGAGGCGGCCGAGGAGGCGCCACGGGCCTCGATGATGGCGGCACCGCGCTTGGCGACGGTCGGGATGAACTCGTCGGCCAGCCAGGCCTGGTCGTTCACGGCCTCGGCGGCGTTCTTGCCGGCGACCTCGGCGTGGAAGATGTCCGGGTACTGGGTGGCGGAGTGGTTGCCCCAGATCGTCAGACGCTTGATGTCGGAGACCGCGACGCCCGTCTTCTTCGCGAGCTGCGAGATCGCGCGGTTGTGGTCGAGGCGGGTCATCGCGGTGAAGCGCTCGGCCGGGACGTCGGGAGCGGCGGCCTGGGCGATCAGGGCGTTGGTGTTGGCCGGGTTGCCGACGACCAGGACCTTGATGTCGTCCGCGGCGTGGTCGTTGATGGCCTTGCCCTGCGGCTTGAAGATGCCGCCGTTGGCCTCCAGGAGGTCGCCGCGCTCCATGCCCTTGGTGCGGGGGCGGGCGCCGACGAGCAGCGCGACGTTGGCGCCGTCGAAGGCCACGTTCGGGTCGTCGGTGATCTCGATGCCGCGCAGCAGCGGGAACGCGCAGTCGTCGAGCTCCATCGCCGTGCCCTCGGCGGCCTTGAGACCCTGCGGGATCTCCAGGAGGCGCAGCTTGACCGGCACGTCGGCGCCGAGGAGGTGACCGGAGGCGATGCGGAAGAGCAGCGCGTAGCCGATCTGACCGGCCGCGCCGGTAACGGTGACATTGACGGGAGTGCGGGTCATGGCGATCTCCTGCTGCGAACTGGCGGTGGGTGTCCCTGCCCCTGTTGTCCGGACCTCTCTTGGTATCGAGAGATCCGGGCGTCAGGCTATCCGACGGCGCCCGTCGCGCGGCACCGAACCCATGTGGGACGCCTCACCTGGGGCTATGGCGCCTCCACGGAGGTCCGCGGGACGGTGCAGCCCTGCTCCCCGGAACTCAGCACGGCACACGCGGTGGCCTCGCCGGGGGCGGAGACGGCGACCATGGTGCTGTGGCCGTCCGTGCCGCGCTCCACGCGGCCGGCCCCGCTGTGCCGGTCGGTGCTGACGCGCAGGATGCCGCCCGGGGTGCCCTGGGTCATCCGCGCCCAGGCCGCCTTGCAGGTGTCGCTGTAGCGGACCTCCAGATAGGAGGTGCCGACGGTGGCCGACCCGGCCGTCGTCGCGTGCTGTCCGCCGCACCCCATGATCTCCGGGTCCTTGCCGGTGCAGTCGCCGCCGGTGCAGCCGACCCCCACCGGCAGGGCCGCCGCCGGGCTGCCCGCCGGGGGCACGGCGGCCAGCGGCGCGGGCGTCCTCGCGCCGGTCGGCCCGCTGCCGAGCAGCAGCACGGCGGAGACGGTGACGAGCAGGGTGCCGAGGACGCCGGCGGTGAACAGCAGGACGGTGTGGCGGCGCCGGGCCGGCCGGCGGGCGGCAGGGCGTTCCATCGGGATGGCCTTCGCCCGGACGTCGACGTCGCCGTCCGTACGCGCGGGGGCGGGAGCGGGCGGAGGCGGGGACGGGGAGGGGGACGGGGGTGCGGCGACCCCCTCCGCCCCGAGCGCGACCGCGGCCCGCCCCTCCAACCGGGTGGGTTCCGGCGCGGCCGTGACGCCCAGCGCGGCCTTCGCCTCGGCGACCCGGACGGCCTCCATCGTCACGTCGTGCCGCAGCTCCGACCGGCTCCAGGCGCGCTCGGCCAGCTCCCAGAGCGTGCCCAGGTGCCCCACGTCCGTGCCCGTCGCCTCGGCGAGCGCCTCGGCGGCGCCGCGCGGCGGCAGCAGCCGGCCGTTGAGATAGCGCTCCCACGACGTCTTGCTGTAGCCGGTGCGGTCCGCGACCGCGCCGATCCCCAGCCCGCTGCGCTCCACGATCCTGCGCAACTGTTCGGCGAACTCCCGCACCTGCGGATCGAGTTCCTCCGGCAACGCTCTCCAACGAGGCATGGCCCCTCCCCCATCGTCCCCCTGCGTACCGGTGTTACCCAGGGGATGCCCCGAATCTGCGCGCCGGTTCCCGATCGGTGGGCGCATCGGGGCGTTCAGGGTTGATCAAGGCCGCCGGGCGCACGCCCCTGCGGCGCTCGGTCACCCGTCCGCGCCGGTGGCGACCGCCGGCCGGGGCGGATCCCGATCGCGACAGTCGCCGTCCTTTGACAGCGGCCGTCTCCTGGCACAGGACCGTGACGCCACGGGTGATCTCGTATCGGAACTGTCAGTTCCGCGTCACAACTCCCGCCCCGACCTTGATCACGAGGCGGCCGGTCACGATCCTCTTCGGGGAGCGGGCGGCCTGTCCCCCCACGGGGGTGGAGGACAGGCCACCCGCTCCTTCCCACCCCTTACCGTGATGCGGCCGCCGCGGCCCACCCTGTCCCACGACCGCCGCACCGCACGCACCGTCCCCGCAGGTCGGTGCGCGGGACGTCCCGTGATGACCCAAGTGGGCGCAGCGCCTTGGCAGTTGGACCCGCGACGGGTCAGAGTCTGTGCTGTGGGCCGGAGGCTGCGGTCCGGGGGCTGCGGTCCGGGGGAAAAGCACCGCGGCCCGTCCTCCCGCGGGGGAGAGGACGGGCCGCGGGCCGCCAAGGGCGCATGCGGACGGCCTAGTTGACCGTGAACTAGTTGACCGTGAAGTGGAGCACGTCGTCCAGGAACGGGATCTTCAGCCAGGCGTGCGGCTGGGCCATCAGCGCCAGCAGCAGGATCGCCAGCCCCAGCCCGCCGTACGTGAACATGTCGGTGAACCGCGAGCGGACGGCCAGCATGCCCACCGAGGGCAGCGTCCAGCGCAGCACCGCGCCGCCGATCAGCGCGATGCCGATCAGCATCGTCCCGATCCGGAAGCCGTCCAGGGCGACGATCAGCAGCCCCAGACCCGTCAGCCCCAGCACCGCGAGCAGCGGCCACTGCCGCGCGGGGGCCGGGGCGCCCCCGGGCGCGGCCCGCCCGCCGCCCTCGGGGCGGGCGGTGTCACGGGTGAGCTGGGGGAAGCGACGGGAGGTACGCGGCTTCCCGGCGCCGCCCGGCTTCTTCGCCGCTCCACCGCCCGGCTTCTTCGCCGCTCCGTCGCCCGACGGGCCCGGCCCGCCGCCCGCGCCGTCCGACGCCCCGGACGCGCCGGGCCGGTCCCGCTCAGCCCTCATCGGCGGTGCGCCCCGCGGCCTGCTCGGCGGCCTCCACCACGTTCACCAGCAGCATGGCGCGGGTCATCGGGCCGACGCCGCCCGGGTTCGGGGAGATCCACGCGGCGACCTCGGCGACCCCCGGGTCCACATCGCCCATGATCTTGCCCTCGCCGTCCCGGCTGACGCCGACGTCCAGCACGGCGGCGCCCGGCTTGACGTCCTCGGGCTTGATCAGGTGCCCCACGCCGGCGGCGGCGACGATGATGTCGGCCTTGCGCAGCTGCGCGGAGAGGTCACGGGTGCCGGTGTGGCAGAGGGTGACCGTGGCGTTCTCGGAACGGCGGGTCAGCAGCAGGCCGATCGAGCGGCCGACGGTGATGCCCCGGCCGACGACGACCACATGGGCGCCGTTGATCTCCACCTTGTGGCGGCGCAGCAGCTCGATGATGCCGTTCGGGGTGCAGGGCAGCGGGCCGGGCTCGTTGAGGACGAGGCGGCCGAGGCTCATCGGGTGGAGGCCGTCGGCGTCCTTGGCCGGATCCATCAGCTCCAGCACCCGGTTGGTGTCGATGCCCTTGGGGAGCGGGAGTTGGACGATGTAGCCGGTGCAGTCGGGGTTGTCGTTGAGCTCGCGGACGACCGCCTCGATCTCCTCCTGGGTGGCGGTGGCCGGCAGCTCGCGCTGGATGGAGCCGATGCCGACCTGGGCGCAGTCCCGGTGCTTGCCCGCGACGTACCACTTGCTGCCGGGGTCGTCGCCGACGAGGACGGTGCCCAGGCCCGGGGTGATGCCCTTGGCCTTCAGCGCTTCCACGCGGGTGGTGAGTTCGGACTTGATCGCGGCGGCGGTGGCCTTGCCATCGAGAATCTGGGCGGTCATGGCTCCATCTTCCTGGATCCGGCGGCGTCCCCTTCGTCCGGGAGGTACGCCGCCCTGTGTTCGCTCGGTCTGCGTGATCACGTTTACGGTGCGATCACGGTCGCGCGGCACTTGAACAACGCAGAGGGTATCGGCTGGACAAAAGTCAATACCGCTACCACGATGAATCGCAGTGCCGCGGGTGGTTACGGGGGGCGAGCCGCTCAGCATGATCCTCCGGGATGTCCGCGTCCGTCCCCGCACGACCGATCACGGAGGAACGTCCCGACCATGAGCTTCGGCGACCAGAACAACCCGTACGGCCAGCCGCCGCAGGCCCAGGGCTACGGCTACCCGCAGCAGGGTGGCCAGCCCTACGCCGCGTACCCGCAGCAGGGCGGCTACAACGGCATGCCGCCGGTGCCCGCCGAAATGCCCGGCCTGACGAAGGCCGCCCGCGTCTTCATGTGGGTCATAGCGGTGTGCCACATCGGCATCGCCGCGATCTACGGCGTGGCGATCTCCGCCGTCGACGACGCCGTCAACAAGAGCGAGCACAGCGAGGACGTGCAGAAGTTCGCCGACTTCGGCAAGGGCATCATCGGCTTCTTCGTGATCCTCGCCGCCGTCTTCGCGGTGATCGGCATCATCCTGGCGCTGCGCTTCGCCGCGGGCGGCAACGGCGTCCGGGTCGGCTCGATCGTCTACGCGTCCTTCGGCATCATCAGCGGCATCTTCAACATCGGTGCGTGGGGCCTGGGTCTGGTCGTCTTCATCCTGGCGATCCTGACCATCGTCTTCTGCGCCAAGCGCCCGACCGCCGAGTGGTTCCAGCGGCCGCGCTACTGAACCCGGTTCCGCCCGCCCGGAGGCCGCATCCCCGCAAAGGGGGTGCGGCCTCCGGCCGTTGTGGCACCCGTCAGTGGAAGAAGTGGCGCGTACCCGTGAAGTACATCGTCACCCCGGCCGCCTTCGCGGCCTCCACCACCTGCTCGTCGCGGACCGAACCACCGGGCTGCACGACGGCCTTGACGCCCGCGGCGGTCAGCACCTCCAGCCCGTCCGGGAACGGGAAGAACGCGTCGGAGGCGGCGTACGAACCGCGCGCCCGCTCCTCCCCCGCCCGCTGGACGGCCAGCTTCGCGGAGTCGACGCGGTTGACCTGGCCCATGCCGACGCCGACCGTGGCACCGTCCTTGGCGAGCAGGATCGCGTTGGACTTCACCGCACGGCACGCCTTCCAGGCGAAGGCCAGCTCGGCGAGCTCGTCCGCGGACAGCGCCTCGCCCGTGGCCAGCGTCCAGTTGGCCGCGTCGTCGCCCTCGGCCTGGAGCCGGTCCTTGGCCTGGATCAGGACGCCGCCCTCGATCGCCCGGGACTCGCCGTGCGCCGCCGGGGCCTCCGCGCAGCGCAGCACGCGGATGTTCTTCTTGCGGGCCAGCACCTCGACGGCGCCGTCCTCGTAGCCCGGGGCGACGACGACCTCGGTGAAGATCTCGGCGACCTGCTCGGCCATCGCCACGGACACCGGGCGGTTGACGGCGATGACGCCGCCGAAGGCCGACAGCGGGTCGCAGGCGTGCGCCTTGCGGTGCGCCTCGGCGACGTCCGAACCGACGGCGATGCCGCACGGGTTGGCGTGCTTGATGATCGCGACGCAGGGGTCGGCGTGGTCGTACGCGGCGCGGCGGGCGGCGTCGGTGTCCACGTAGTTGTTGTACGACATCTCCTTGCCGTGCAACTGCTCGGCGTAGGCGAGGCCGTGGCCCGTGCCGTCGGTGAAGAGGGCGGCGGGCTGGTGGGGGTTCTCGCCGTAGCGCAGGACCTGCTTGCGCTCGTAGGAGACGCCGATGAAGTCGGGCCACGGGCCCTCGTCGGCCCCATAGCCCTCCGCGAACCAGTTGGCGACGGCCACGTCGTACGCCGCCGTGTGCTGGAACGCCTGCGCGGCCAGCCGCTTGCGGGCGGCCAGTTCGAAGCCGCCGTCGGCGACGGCCTTCAGCACCTCGCCGTACGCGGCGGGGCTGACGACCACGGCGACCGACGGGTGGTTCTTGGCGGCGGCGCGGACCATCGAGGGGCCGCCGATGTCGATCTGCTCGACGCACTCGTCGGGCGAGGCGCCCGAGGCGACGGTCTCGCGGAACGGGTAGAGGTTGACGACCACCAGCTCGAAGGGGCGCACGCCCAGCTCGTCGAGCTGCGCGCGGTGGGCGTCGATCCGCTGGTCGGCCAGGATCCCGGCGTGCACGCGCGGGTGCAGGGTCTTGACCCGCCCGTCCAGGCACTCGGGGAAGCCGGTGAGCTCCTCGACCGGGGTGACCGGCACCCCGGCGGCCGCGATCCGGGCGGCCGTCGAACCGGTGGAGACGAGCTCGACGCCCGCCGCGTGCAGCCCGCGGGCGAGCTCCTCCAGCCCCGTCTTGTCGTAGACGCTGATGAGCGCCCGGCGGATGGGCCGCTTCATGGCCTCAGCGGTCGTACCTGCGGCGGTACCTTCGGCGGTCACGAGATCCGTACCTTTCGTCCCTCAATGCGGTAGCCGTGCCGGGCCAGACGCCCCACGACCTCGACGAGCAGCGAGCGCTCGACTTCCTTGATCCGCTCGTGCAGAGCGGTCTCGTCGTCCTCGTCCCGGACCTCGACCACGCCCTGGGCGATGATCGGGCCGGTGTCGACGCCCTCGTCGACGAAGTGGACGGTGCACCCGGTGACCCGCACGCCGTACGCGAGGGCGTCGCGCACTCCGTGGGCACCGGGAAAACTGGGCAGCAGGGCGGGGTGCGTATTGACCGTCCGCCCACCGAACCGCGCGAGGAAGTGCTTCCCCAGGATCTTCATAAAGCCCGCCGAGACCACCAGGTCCGGCTCGTACGCCGCGGTCGCCTCCGCCAGGGCCGCGTCCCACGCGTCGCGCGAGGCGAAGTCCTGCACGCGGCGGACGAAGACGGGCAGCCCGGCGCGCTCGGCGCGCTCCAGCCCGGCGATCCCCTCGCGGTCGGCCCCGACGGCCACGACGCGGGCCCCGTAGCCGTCCGGGTCGGCGGCGATCGCGTCCAGCAGGGCCTGCAGGTTCGTCCCCGAGCCGGAGACGAGCACGACGATGCGGGCGGGACGGGCGGGGACGGCCACGACGGGGCCCTTTCTGATCTCTGCTGAATTCTCACGGAGAGCGCGGTTTGTAGGGTCGTACAAGAATCCGGGTACGCCGAATACGGGGGACCCTACGAAGCCGCCGACCGCCAGCAACGATACCGGCACACCCGTCGGCCCCCGCGGGACGGGGGCACACACGGGAGGTAGCGTCTGGGCCGGGGCACCCCCGGGCCCTCCGCACGGGCGGACGCGTCGGGGACGGGCCCCGGAAACCGGTCGCGCGGCCGTAGGCTCGAAGGACGCGACGACGCGACACAGACCGATCAGGGGAAGACACACTCCACATGCCGGACCGACGCCGCCCCGCGGTTCACCGCCCCCCGCTGCCCGCCGCGTCCGCTGCCGGCCTCCCTGCGACCAGCCTCGCGCGGTCCTCGGACCAGGACCGGCAGGACAACCCGTTCGCCCCGCCGCCGGAGGGCCGGCCCGACGAGCCCTGGCGGCCGCGCGCCCCCCGGAACCAGGGAAGCCAGGGGAACCCGGAGGACGAGGGCGGCGGGAACGGCGGGCAGCAGCCGCCCGCCCCGCCCGCCTGGGGCAGCCAGTGGAGCAGCCGCCAGCCCGGCCGCCACGACGGCGGCTTCGGCGGCCCGCCCGGCGGCGGCCAGGACCCCTCCAACGGCCCCGGCGCGGGCGGCCCGCGCTGGGACCCCTCCGACCCGGCCCAGCGCCGCGCGCGCTACGCCGTGCTCGCGGGCCTGTGGGGATTCTTCTTCGCCCTGTTCAGCCTGCCCGAGGTGGCCCTGCTGCTGGGCGCCCTGTCGGTGTACTGGGGCGTCAGCGCGCTGCGCGCCAGGAACGCCCGGCGCACCGGCGACGGGGGCGCGCCCGCACCGCAGCCGGGCGGCTTCCGGCCGCAGACGACGGCCGCGGTCAGCGGTCTGGTGATGGGCGGGCTGGCCCTGCTGATCGTGGTCTCCACCTACGGCTTCCAGCTGGTCTACCGGGACTACTACACCTGCGTCGACGACGCCCTGACCCAGCAGTCCCGCCAGGCCTGCGAGACCCATCTGCCCAAGCAGCTCCGGCCGCTGCTGGGCGCGCAGGACTGACGGCGGCGACGCCCGGGTTCACCGGTCCTCGAACAGCCGCTCCGGGTCGCGGGGTTCGAAGTCGGCCATGAGGCCGCCGCCGGAGTCCTTGAGGGCGGCCCAGCGGGCCCGGCGGACCCCGGTGTCGTGCCAGTCGGGCGCGTCCGCGACGCCGGAGGCGGGGTCCGGGACCGGGGGCATCGGCGCCTTGCGGGCCTTCCGGGCCTGCCTGGCCTCGCGCCGGGCGGTGCGCGCCGCCTCGCGCCGGGCCGCGCGGTCCGCCGCCCGGGCGGCCCGCGAACCGCGGCGCCGGTGCCGGCGCGGCGGTTCGGCCTTGCCGTCGGCGCCCAGGACGGTGCCGTTCACCGGCAGCAGGGGAAGGCTCTCCGGCGCGTACTCCGGCCCGTACTCGGGCAGGTGCGGGAGACCGTCCCCGTCCGTCTCCGGCTCCGGCCCGTGCGGCCGCTGCGCCGGGACGACCTCGGTACCGCGGTCCCCGCCCACCGCGAAGCCCAGCCAGCCGGCCACCGCCCGCCACCAGCGGGGCGCCTGCCGGGGACGGGCCCGACGGCGCCGTTCGGGGACGTCCAGCCCCAGGACGAAGCCGGTCCGCCGCCACCAGGACCTGCGCTTCTCCGGCGCCTCGGCCGGTCGCGGCGCCTTGCGGAAGTGACGGACGATCAGCGCGCCCGGGACCCCGACCACCGCCGTCCAGACCAGACACGCGAGGCCCGCGAAGCGGGAGGGCGGGCCGAAGCGGGCCAGGGTGGCGTTGCCCAGCGGCCCTCCGGCGGCTGCGGCGAGCACGGTGACCAGCACGGCCGAGGCGACCGCGGCCAGGAAGGCAATGGCCATGGCCTCGCACCGGCCGACGGTCGCCGGACGGCGCGGCACGGCCGCGGAGGCGACCGCCACCCCCGCCCCGGCCACCACCGCGGCACACCCCGCCAGCCCCAGCGGACCGGCCTCCCCGGGGCCGGGCAGCGCGGCGAGCAGCGGGAAGCGGGGCAGCAGGGGCAGCGGGTGCCCCAGGTCGCCGAGCACGGGCAGGGCCACGGGGGCGAGGACGCCGCCCGCACCGGCGACGAAGCCCGCCCCGAGCCCGTACGCCGCCGTCCAGACCACCGCGTTGGGCAGCAGCGCGATGCTCAGCAGCACCACGGCGGTCCGCCCCGACCAGCCCGCGGCCAGCTGGGCCACGGCCTCCTGGGCGGCGCCCCCGCCCCGCGCCAGCTCCACCGCGAGCAGCAGTGCCGCGCCGCCGAACAGCACGCCCGTACCGGCCGCGGTGGCCCGGGCGACCGCCAGGACATGGGGGTAGGTGAACCACTCCCGCATCCGTCGCGGGACGACCCCCAGCACCCGCCGGACGCGCGGCGGCGGGGTCCAGGGGGGACAGCCGGACGCCATCCAGACCCCGGCGGCCGCGGGGACGGCGGCGACGAGCGGCAGGTGCAGCAGGGCGCTCAGCGGGTCGACGCGCACCGGGCCGGAGGAGGCGTAGAGCACGGCCGCGAGGCTCACCAGCAGATATCCGCCGAGCAGGGCGGTGAAGGCGGTGCGCGGCGGGAGCGGGGGGCGGGGCGGACCGGCGGGGGCCGGGGGCGGCGGGGGCCCGGCCGCCTCGAGGTCCTCGATCGGCTCGTCGCCGGCCTCGACGTCCACGATGCCCTCGGCGTACTCGGCGTCCTCGTCGCAGTCCTCGTCGCAGTCGGGGGCCGGGGCCTGGCGGGCGGCGCGGTGCACCAGCACGCAGGGGACCACGGTGAAGAGCAGCGGCGTCAGGCCCACCGGGGCGGGGGTGCCGGAGAGGGTCTCGGTGCGCACCAGCTCGGCGCCGTGCGCGAGCAGCCAGAGGCCGGTGGCGATGTGCAGGGCTCCGGCGGGGCCGCTGTCGGGATAGGGCGACACGATCCACAGCGCCAGGACGAGCGTGGCGAACGCGCCCAGTCCCAGGCCGGCGGCGAGCGCGCCGCCGAAGAACGCCCGGCCCGTGCCCGGCGTACCGCGGGCCGCGAAGCGGAGGTACGAGGGCAACGAGGTACCGCTGTGGGCATATTGGGTCACAAGGGCCATGCTGCCAACAACGCGCCTTTCGGGCGGGTAGCGACAAATGACCGTCGTGTCGTGTTCAGAGCGGCAATCGGGTGGTGTACGCGACGGGCCGCGGAACGGCGGAGGGCCCGCACCCCGTGGGGTGCGGGCCCTCGATGCCACGGCGGTACCGCCCGGACGGCGGCACCTTCAGGCGTCTGCCCGGGCGTCCGCTCAGGCGCCGAGCGCGGCGCGGGCGAGGCGGGCGGTCTCGGACGGGGTCTTGCCGACCTTCACACCCGCGGCCTCCAGGGCCTCCTTCTTGGCCTGCGCGGTGCCGGACGAACCGGACACGATCGCACCGGCGTGGCCCATCGTCTTGCCCTCGGGCGCGGTGAAGCCGGCCACGTAGCCGACGACCGGCTTGGTGACGTTGGCCTTGATGAAGTCCGCGGCCCGCTCCTCGGCGTCGCCGCCGATCTCACCGATCATCACGATGAGGTCGGTGTCGGGGTCGGCCTCGAAGGCGGCCAGCGCGTCGATGTGCGTGGTGCCGATGACCGGGTCGCCACCGATGCCGACGGCCGAGGAGAAGCCGATGTCACGGAGCTCGTACATCATCTGGTAGGTCAGCGTGCCCGACTTGGACACCAGACCGATGCGGCCGGGCTTGGTGATGTCGCCCGGGATGATGCCGGCGTTGGACTGGCCCGGGGTGATCAGACCGGGGCAGTTGGGGCCGATGATGCGGGTCTTGTTGCCCTTGGCCTTGGCGTAGGCCCAGAAGGCGGCCGAGTCGTGGACGGCGATGCCCTCGGTGATGACGACGGCCAGGCCGATGCCCGCGTCGATCGCCTCGACGACCGCGGCCTTGGCGAAGGCCGGCGGGACGAAGACGACGGTGACGTCGGCGCCGGTCTCCTTCATCGCGTCGGCGACCGAGCCGAAGACGGGGACGGCGGTGCCGTCGAAGTCGACGGAGGTGCCGGCCTTGCGCGGGTTGACGCCACCGACGATGTTGGTGCCGTCACCCAGCATGAGCTTGGTGTGCTTCATGCCCGTGGCACCGGTCATGCCCTGGACGATGACCTTGCTGTCCTTGGTGAGGAAGATAGCCATGGTGTGCTGTGACCTCGTCCCTTACTTCGCAGCCGCGAGCTCGGCGGCCTTGTCGGCCGCACCGTCCATGGTGTCCACGCGCTGCACCAGCGGGTGGTTGGCGTCGGACAGGATCTTGCGACCCAGCTCCGCGTTGTTGCCGTCGAGGCGCACGACCAGCGGCTTGGAGACGTCCTCGCCCTTGTCCTTCAGGAGCTGGAGGGCCTGGACGATGCCCTTGGCGACCTCGTCACAGGCGGTGATGCCGCCGAAGACGTTGACGAAGACGGACTTGACGTCCGGGTCGCCGAGGATGATCTCAAGACCGTTGGCCATGACCTCGGCCGAGGCGCCGCCGCCGATGTCGAGGAAGTTGGCGGGCTTGACGCCGCCGTGGTTCTCACCGGCGTAGGCGACGACGTCCAGGGTGCTCATGACGAGACCCGCGCCGTTGCCGATGATGCCGACCTGGCCGTCGAGCTTGACGTAGTTGAGGCCCTTGGCCTTGGCGGCGGCCTCCAGCGGGTTGGCCGCGGCGTGGTCGACCAGGTCCTCGTGGTCGGGCTGGCGGAAGTCCGCGTTCTCGTCCAGGGAGACCTTGCCGTCCAGGGCGATGACGCGGCCGTCGGCCACCTTGGCCAGCGGGTTGACCTCGACGAGGAGCGCGTCCTCGGCGACGAAGGTCTTCCACAGGGTCACCATGACCTCGGCGACCTGCTCGGCGACCTCGGCCGGGAACTTCGCCTGGGCGACGATCTCGCGGGCCTTCTCGATGGAGACGCCCTCGTTGGCGTCCACCGGCACCTTGGCGAGCTTCTCGGGGGTCGTGGCGGCGACCTCCTCGATGTCCATGCCGCCGGCGACGGAGGCCATGGCCAGGAAGGTGCGGTTGGTGCGGTCGAGGAGGTACGAGACGTAGTACTCCTCGGCGATCTCCGGAGCGGTCTCCGCGATCATCACCTTGTGGACCGTGTGGCCCTTGATGTCCATGCCGAGGATGTCCGTCGCGCGGGCGACGGCCTCGTCCGGGGTGCCGGCCAGCTTGACGCCGCCGGCCTTGCCGCGGCCGCCGACCTTCACCTGAGCCTTGACGACCGAACGGCCGCCCAGACGCTCAGTGGCCTCGCGCGCCGCCTCAGGCGTGTCGATGACTTCACCGGCCAGCACCGGTACACCGTGCTTGGCGAAGAGGTCCCTCGCCTGGTACTCGAACAGGTCCACGCGCGTCAGTCCCTTTTCCATGGATATCGCGGTTCGTTGTCTGCGCGGGCGTGCCGCGGTGGCAGCGTGAACGCGATCTATGACGAGGGCGGCACACGTGCGCCGAATACGCGGCATGTCCGTCCCGCAGGTTATCCCCGAGCGAGGGAGGTCCCTAAATCGCAGATCACACTCCGACCGTGATTACGCTCACAGATCGCTTACCGTCCCGGCACCGATCGCGACGGCCCGCTACGCCCAACGGGTTCGGGGTTCCTCCGTTCCGCCGTCGTCCGGCCCGTCGTCCGGTCCTTGTTCCGGGCCGGCCCGGAACGAGGCCCGGGGCCCGGCTATGGAGGGCCCGGGGACGGGCAGCGGGCGGTTCTCCAGGGCCGCGGCCATTACCTCCGGGAAGAGGTCGGGGGTGCAGGCGAAGGCGGGGACGCCCAGGGCGGCCAGGGCTGCGGCGTGCTCGTGGTCGTGGGCCGGAGTGCCATCGTCGGAGAGGGCCAGCAGGGCAACGAACCGCACCCCCGCCGCCTTCATCGCCGCGACCCGGCGCAGCATCCCACCGGGTGTGCCGCCCTCGTGGAGGTCGCTGATCAGCACGACCACCGTCTCGGCGGGACGGGTGATGCGGGACTGGCAGTGGGCCAGGGCACGATCGATGTCCGTGCCACCGCCGAGTTGGACGCCGAACAATGCCTCCACCGGATCGGCGAGCCGGTCCGTGAGGTCCACGACGGCGGTGTCGAAGGCGATCAGCCGGGTGTCGAGCGAGCGCGTCGAGGCGAGGACCGCGCCGAAGACCGCGGCGTGGACGACGGAGGCGGCCATCGAGCCGGACTGGTCGACGCAGAGGAACACCTCCTTGCGCAGTGAGCGCGCGGCGCGGGCGTGGCCGACGAGGCGCTCGGGCACGACAGCGCGGTGCTCGGGCAGATAGTGCTGGAGATTGGCCCGGATCGTGAGGTTCCAGTCGATGTCGCGGGGGCGGGGGCGACGGGCGCGGGCCGAGCGGTCGAGGGCGCCGGTGAGCGCGGCCCGGGTCCGGCCGGCCAGACGGTCCTCCAGATCGCGGACGACCTTGCGGACGACCTCCCGCGCGGTGGCCCTCGTCTCCTCGGGCATGGCCCGGGCGAGAGAAAGGAGGGTGCCGGCCAGGTGCACGTCCGCCTCGACCGCCGTCAGGAGCTCCGGTTCGAGGAGGAGCTGGGTGAGGCCGAGGCGCTCCAGGGCATCGCGCTGCATCACCTGAACGACGGACGACGGGAAGTACGTCCGGATGTCCCCCAGCCAGCGGGCGACCCGTGGTGCGGACGCCCCGAGCCCGCCTCCGCGCCGCCCGTCCCGGCCGGTGCCGCGCCCCGCCCGCGGGGCCCCATAGAGCGCCTCCAGCGCCCGGTCCATGGCCGCATCGTCCCCGTCGAGCTCCGTTCCGGTGCCGTCGGTCCCACGGCCGTCGGGGTCGCAGCCGTCGGGGCCGCAGCCGGCGCCGAGGACGAGCCGCCAGCGGCGGAGGCGTTCGCGACGGGCGGCGTCGGTGGGGGCATCCCCGGGGACTCCCGGCCCGGGCACCGGGGGCGCGGTCGGTGCTTCGTCGTGGTTGTCGCCCGGGTTGTCGTCCAAGTCGTCGCCCAGGTCCAGCAGGAGGCGGAGCGTGGGCAGGACGGCGGCCGCCCGTACGGGGTCGAGGGGCGGGGTCCGTCCGGGGGCGGAGGACGGGCCGGGGCCTCCGGCGCGGACGCGTTCGCCGACGGCCCGGCGGACCGCGGGGGCGAACTCGGCGAAGGTGCGCCGGAGAAGGGGCAGGACGCCGGGGAACGTCCCGGCCGGCACACCGGTGAGCCAGGCGTCGGTCAGGGCGAAGAGGCGTTCGTCGTGGACGAGCAGGAGCCCGCCCGCACCGTCGCCGGTCGTGAACCCCTCGATCCAGGCCGCCGCTTCGGCGGGCTCCTCGGCGGGCGACAGGGCGAGCGCCATGAGACGGGCGGCCCGCGCGTCGGGCAGCCGGCCCTCGTCGAGCAGCAGCCTGGCGGCCCGGCCCCGGATCTCCCCCGGGATCCGCTCCCGGCCCGCGAGACCGGCGAGCACCGCCGCCCACCGCTCCCGCACCCCGGGCCGCTCCAACAGGGCGACCGCCCGGTGGACGGCGTCCACGTCGCCCAGCGCTTCCCGGGCCGCGTCCCGGCCGAGGCCGGAACAGGCGTCGGGCAGACCGGCGAAGACCCGCTCGGCGAGGGCGGCCGCCACCCCGGCGAGGGCGCCGGTGTCGGTGCGGCGAACGTCCCCGTAACGCACGGCCCGGACGAGGGCCGGCAGGGCCCTGGCCAGGCGGCCCACGTCCGCCTCCAGGGCGGCCCGGTCGGCGAGGGCGCGCAGGACGGCGGGCAGGGCGTCCGGCAGCCCGGCGAGCAGGCACTGCTCGGCCAGGGCGGTGACCTCGGCCGGGGAACCGGCCGAGCGGGCCGCCGCCCCGGCGCGCGCGGCGGCCGCCGCCCCGACCGTGGTGCCCCACACCCCCGCCTCCGCGAGGCGGACGGCCAGCCCTGGCTCCCAGCACAGCCGCCAGACCTCCTTGAAGGTCCCCGAACCGCCGCGGGCGGGAAGCGGCTCGCCCCAGTCGACGCCCAGGATCCGGAGCCGGTGGAGCAGCCGGCTGCGCGCGGCACCGATGTCCTTGCGCAGGTCGAACTCCCGCTCACGGAGCGCCGCTTCGGGGGGCAGGCGCAGTGTCCGCTGGAGACGGGTGAGGTCGCGCCGCAGGGGTGCGGCGGGGGCGGCGTCGGGGACCGTGCCGAGGGCGTCGCCGACGACGAGCCGGTCCTGCACGAGGGCGAGCGGGACGGGGGATCCGTCGCACATCACGGCCAGGATCGCGTCGGTGGTCTCCGCGAGCCCGGGCAGCGGGCGCCCGCGGACGGCGGCGAGGGTGTCCGCGAGCCGGACGGCCTCGATGACGTGGGCGGAGGAGACGGGGTGGCCCTCGGCCCGCAACAGCCGGGCGACGGTGGTCATCCAGCGCTCGACGGGCCGGTCGGGAGTCCGGAAGAGGTGGCCGTACCAGCCGGGCGAGGTGACGCCGGCCCCGTATCCGCTGCGGCGGGCCAGCCGGCGGTGGGTCCAGGGGACCCAGGCGATCTCCGTCCGGACCTTGGGCAGTCCGCGCAGCACCCGGCGGTCGGCGGCGGCGGTCCGCCGGGCGGCCAGGGCGGGGACGTGCCAGGCGCCGCAGACGACGGCGATGTCGTCGCCGAACTCGCGGCGGGCCTCGCGCAGGCGCAGCCGCATGTGGGCCTCCCGGACGGCGTCATGACCGGTCGGGGCGTCCGGTCCCCCGCCGTCCGGACCTCCGTCGGCCGGGCGGAGCGCGGCCATGGCCTCGGCGATGGCCCGGAAGGATGCGAGAGGGTCGCGGCCGGGCATGCCCCCGCGGTGCTCGACGGCGTCCTCCCACCACCTCTCGGGGTCGTCGCGGCCGGCGGCCGCCGCCAGGGCCTCGACCGGGTCGGGGTGCGGCGGTTCGGGACGCCCGGGCCATGGCGCGAGGGTGTGCGCGGCGGGCAGGTCGATGAACCGGACGGCCGCTCCGCGGTCCAACGCCCAGCGGATGGCGACCCATTCCGGGGAGAAGTCGGCCAGCGGCCAGAAGGCGGACCGGCCCGGGTCGTCCGCAGCGTGGGCGAGCAGGGCGACGGGGGGCCGCATGTCCGGGTCGGCGGCGAGGTGGACGATCGCGTCCGCCTCGGGCGGGCCCTCGACCAGGACGGCGCGCGGCCGCCGCCGCTCCAGGGCGGCCCGCACGGCCCGCGCGGAGCCCGGCCCATGGTGGCGCACCCCGAGCAGGGCGGGGCCCGAAGTCGCCGGGCCGTCAGGGGCGTTCACGACGACACCTCGCGGCAGGCGCGGTAGAGGTCCTGCCAGCCGTCCCGCTCGCGGACGACCGTCTCCAGATACTCGTGCCACATCGCGCGGTCGGCCACCGGGTCGCGGACGACGGCGCCGAGGATGCCGGCGGCGACGTCGCCGGCGCGCAGTACGCCGTCCCCGAAGTGGGCGGCCAGGGCCAGTCCGCCGGTGACGACGGAGATCGCCTCGGCCGTGGAGAGCGTGCCGGAGGGCGACTTGACCCGCGTGCGGCCGTCGGCGGTGATCCCCTCGCGCAGCTCGCGGAAGACGGTGACGACGCGGCGGATCTCGTCCGTGCCGTCCCCGACGGCGGGCAGATCGAGCGAGCGGCCGAGCTGGGCCACGCGCCGCGCGACGATGTCCACCTCGTCGGCGTGCGTGGCGGGGAGCGGGAGGACGACGGTGTTGAAGCGGCGGCGCAGGGCGCCGGAGAGCTCGTTGACGCCGCGGTCGCGGTCGTTGGCCGTGGCGACGAGGTTGAAGCCGCGCACGGCCTGGACCTCCTCGCCCAGCTCGGGGACGGGCAGGGTCTTCTCGGACAGGACGGTGATGAGGGCGTCCTGGACGTCGGCGGGCATGCGGGTCAGCTCCTCGACGCGGACGGTCGCCCCGCGGGCCATGGCCCGCATGACGGGGCCGGGCACGAGGGCCTCGCGGCCGGGGCCGTGGGCCAGGAGACGGGCGTAGTCCCAGCCGTACCGGACGGCCTCCTCCGTGGTGCCGGCCGTGCCCTGGACGAGGAGCGTGGAGTCGCCGCTGACGGCGGCGGCCAGATGCTCGGACAGCCAGGTCTTGGCCGTGCCGGGCACGCCGAGCAGCAGCAGCGCCCGGTCGGTGGCGAGCGTGCTGACGGCGACCTCGACGACACGGCGGGGACCGATGTACTTCGGGGTGACGACGGTGCCGTCGGGCAGCACGCCGCCGAGCAGATAGGTGGCGACGGCCCACGGCGACAGCTTCCAGCGCTCCGGTCTGGGGCGGTCGTCGGCGGCGGCGAGGGCCGCGAGCTCGCCGGCGAAGGCGCCCTCCGCGTGCGGCCGGATGGCGTCCCCGCCGCTCCGGCCGGTCCGGCTCGCCTGATCCGCCTGATCCGTGTGGAATCCGGGCACGTTCACAAGTCCCCCTCGTCGTGCGTTCCGGGAAGTGCCACCACCCTGCACCACACCACTGACAACGCCCCTCGGCGCCAACGAACGTGCAGGTCAAGGTGATTGTCAGTGGGAGGCTCTACCTTCGGGGACATGAATCGGCAGGAGGAACACCGGACGGTGGAACGAGTGCTCGCGCCGGCGCCGCGCGACACGGAGGCGGCGCGCCGCAGGGCGGCGGCGCGGGCGGAGCGCGTCGCGGCGGGCGCCTCGGAGCTCGAGCGGCGCCTGGCCGATCTGCTGCACGGCGGCTTCGCCTCCTCCGCACGGGCCGGGCGGGGGCCGTGGGAGGAGACAGCGGCCCGCATGGTGGACGCCCAGGCACCCGGACTGGCCGCGGCGGTGCGCGAGTTGGGCGCGACGGCGGGCGCGGGCGGCGACTGGGCGGCACGGCTGCTGGAGCGGTGCGCCCTGCTGCACACGCTCAACCAGGCGTACCTCCGGGTGGACCGGCTGCCGGAAGGGCTGGCCGCGACCGTGCGCAGCCGGGTCGGCATCACCGTGGGCGCGGCCTCACCGGTGTCATCGTCGCCACCGGTCCGCGACCGCTGGCTCGTCCTGTCCCAACGCGACGGCAGCGACGGGCGGTTGATCACGCGCCGGATCTGGCTCCACGGCCGGGAGACGGGCCGCACGGCTCTGCTGCTGTCGTACGGCGCGGGCGGCCGGGCGCCCGATCTCTCCCTCACCGTCGGCCTGGAGCTGGACGCGGACCTCGTCTTCCATCCGGCGGCCCGTCCACTGCGCGCCGTGCTCGCCGACCGCCGCGCCACGTCCGCGCCCGGGGCCGCGCCCGAGTCCGGGGCCGCTCCCCCGCCGGGCGGTGACACGGCCGCCGCCCTCCGCGCCTACGGCGAGGCGCTGCGGGACGATCCGTGGCTGGAGTCCTGGCCCGTGGTGCTGCGGGAGGTGATCCCGGTGCCGGATACCCGGCTCGGCTGGCAACTGGCCGACGCCAGGGGCGATTCGGCGATATCGGTGGACGCCCGGTGCGCGGACCGCAGGGGGCTGTGGCAGCTCGCGGCGGTGTCCGGGGGCGGGCCGGTGACGGTGTTCGGCGAATGCGGCCACCGGGGGTTCCTGCCCCTGGCCGTCTGGGGGAAGGAGTTGGTGCCGCTGCAGGTGTGACGGCCGCGCCCCTCCACACACAGGAAAGGTCACCCCGTGAACGCGCTCGTGGACGCGGACATCCCCTGGGACGATCTCGTCACCACCGCCCTGCTCGGGACCGGGCGGCGCGCCTCACCCGTCCCCTCCCTCCCCGGCCGGGACCCCGCGACGGCGCTGCTGGACGCCGCGGCCGTGCACACCGTGCGGCGGCGCGCCGCCGCCCTGCCCGTCCCGGCGCGGCGGCGGCCCGGGCCCGCCCCGGCCGACCCCCGGCCGCAGCTCCCGGACGCCGCGCGGCGGCGGCTGGCCGGGATGCTCGACGACCGGGCCGGTCCCGCCGACGGGCGGCGGGCCGCCGGGCCGGACCTCCTCGAGCTGCTCCCGCAGTGGCTGGCGGCCGCCGGCCGCCACGGCTACCGCGCCCCGGACGAGTTGCTGCCCGGTCTGCTCGACGCGGCCCGCGCCCGGACCGACCTGCGGCCGGGGGCCCTGGCCCTCGCCGGACCGCGCGGGCTGTGGCTGGCCCGGCTCAACCCGCAGTGGGCGTACGCGCTCCGGACCCCCGCAGCGGGTGACCCGTCCCCCGGGGACGGGCAGCGGGTGTGGCGGGAGGGGCTGTTCGCCGAGCGGACGGCCGTGCTGGCGGCGATGCGCGGGTACGCCCCCGCGGCGGCCCGGGAGTTGCTGGCCGGCACCTGGGCGACGGAGCGGGCCGAGGACCGGGCGGCGTTCCTCCGCACCTTGCGGGAGGGGCTTTCGCCCGCGGACGAGCCGTTCCTGGAACGGGCCCTGGACGACCGCGCCCGCGACGTAAGGGCCTTGGCCGCCGAGCTCCTCGCCTCCCTGCCCGGGTCGGCGCTGGCGGCCAGGATGACCGAACGGGCCCGCAGTTGCGTCACCCCGGAGGGCGGGCTGATCGTCGTCGAGGCCCCGGACGAGTGCGACGCGGCCATGCGCCGCGACGGGATATCCCCCGACCCGCCGTCCGGCCACGGCCGCCGCTCGTGGTGGCTGGGCCGGATCGTGGAGGCGACCCCCCTGGCGTTCTGGCCCGCCCGGCTCGGTGTGGCCGGGGCGGCCGGAGCCGTGGCCCTGCCCGTCGCCGACGGCCGGCGGGCCGATCTGCACGCGGCGTGGTGCCGGGCCGCGGTCCGCTCGCGCGACGCGGAGTGGGCGCGGGCCCTGCTCGGTCCAGCCACGGCGCCGCCGGCCCCGGACGGTTCGCCGGGGTGCGATCCGGCGCGGCTGCTGTCCGTGCTGCCGGCGCCCGAACGGGCCGCGTGGGCCGCCCGGTTCGTCGCGGCGCACGGGCTCTCGGACGCGTTCCGTCTCCTCGCGGTGTGCGAGGCGCCGTGGGCGCGGTCGCTGGGGCGGGCGGTCGTCGACGCGCTCGGGGCGGCGCGGGAGGCGGGTGGTTACCCGTGGAGTTTCAGCGGCGTGATGGGGCTGGTGGAGCGGTGCGCCGATCCCGCGGAGGCGGGGCGGTTGAGTGCCGGGCGCGCCGGGGGCGCGGATCACTGGGCGGAGGCGTTCGGGAGGTTGGAGGGGACGTTGCGGTTGCGGGCGCTGATGCGGGAGGAGTTGGGAGGGTGAGTTCTTTTCTCCCCGCCCCGCCCTAATCCGTTTTCGCAGGGGGCTGCGCCCCTGCGGCACCCCACCGGGGGCTCCGCCCCCTGGCCCCCGAAGCGCCCTCCAGTCGCTGTCCTCAAGCGCCGGACGGGCTGAATAGCCCGTCCGGCGCTTGAGGACAATGCGGCGCAGCCGCATTGCGGGGCCGAGGGGGCGCAGCCCCGGAAGAAACGGTGAAAGGGCGGGACCGGGGCAAAAACCCCGCAGGCCTACGCCCCCGCACCCGCCCCGCGGATGTTCTCGCGGACCCAGTCCACGATCGACGTCGTCGTCGCCCCGGGAGTGAAGATCGCGGCGACGCCGAGCTCCCGCAGCGGCGGGATGTCCTCCTCCGGGATGATCCCGCCCCCGAAGACCTTGATGTCCTCCGCGTCGCGCTCCCGCAGCAGCTCGATCACCTTGGCGAAGAGCGTGTTGTGGGCGCCGGAGAGGATGGACAGGCCGATCGCGTCGGCGTCCTCCTGGATCGCGGTGTCGACGATCTGCTCCGGCGTCTGGTGCAGACCGGTGTAGATGACCTCCATGCCCGCGTCGCGCAGCGCACGCGCGATGACCTTGGCCCCGCGATCGTGTCCGTCGAGCCCCGGCTTGGCCACCACCACGCGGATCGGACCGGTCACTCCCATCACTGCCTCCATGTACGACTGCCGTCAGCCGGCCGGGACGTGAACGAACGTTATCTTCAGTTCCCCAGCATCGCGCAAGCCGCCGTTTCGCGGTGCCCAGCGAGGGGGAAATCACACGTGGGACACCACGTTCGCCGCGCACCGCTCCCGCCTCCCGTTTCCCGGAAGGCGCGGACGGTTCGCGAGGGGAGCCGCGAACGAGTCCGCCGCACCGCCGCGCCGGCAGCCGCACGGCACAGCGGTGCGGCAGGCAACACACGGCTCCCCGGTCGAGAGGGCACACGGGGGACAGGGCTTCGGCTGTGTGCCGTTCCTGGAGGTCGGCCATGGGGGCCTTGCCCGTCTTATCCGCGTTCTCCGGCGCCACGCGCCCCTCGGCCGCCCTGGTGCGGTCCACGGCGCTGGAGTTGGCGATCCTCACCTGTCACGTCCTGCTCTACCCCACGGGCGTGGTCCAGGAGCGGCGGCCCTCGCCCGTCGCCGTCCTGCCGGACCCTCCGGGTCCCCCGGGCCCCCCACACACCGCGCACACCGCGCACACCGCGCACACCGCGGATCGTCCGGACCCTCCAATGCCTCCGGACCCGCAGGAGCGGCCGCCCGTCCTTCTCCTGCACGGCTTCCTCGACAACCGCTCGGTCTTCGTGCTGCTGCGCCACTCGCTGCGCCGGCACGGCTGGGGCCAGGTGACGTCCCTCAACTACTCACCCTTCACCCGCGACCTCCGCACCGCCGCCACCGCGCTCGGCAGACATGTGGAGGAGCTCTGCGCCCGTACGGGCGCAGAGCGCGTCGATGTGGTGGGCCACAGCCTGGGCGGGCTGATGGCCCGCTACCACGTCCAGCGGCAGGGCGGCGACGCCCGCGTCCGCACCCTGGTCACCCTGGGCACGCCGCACGCCGGCACCCGGGTGGCGCCGCTCGCGTCGGTCCACCCGGTGGTGCGCCAGATGCGCCCGGACTCCGACGTCATCACGGATCTCGCCCGTCCGGCGCCGGGCTGCCGGACGCGGTTCGTGAGCTTCTGGAGCGACCTCGACCAGATCATGGCCCCCGTCGAGACCGCCCGCATCGACCACCCCGATCTGGTGGTGCGCAACATCCGTGTCACCGGCGTGGGGCACCTGGCCCTTCCGGTGCACGGCGAGGTGGCGGCGGGCGTCCGGCAGGCCCTGCTCTCGTGGGGCGGCACGGGCGACGCCCAGGGCACGGCCTCCGTGGCGTGACCCGTGACGCGACCCGCGGCGTGCCCCATGGCGTGCCCCATGGCGTGACCCGTGGCGTGAAACGTGCGGCGGACCGGGCTCTTTCGTGTGATCCCGCCGAAGGAGGTCAACCCCCGATCGGACCCCGGATGCCCGATAAATGTCGAACGATTTTCGAACGCCGAAGCGACTCGACGGCGGCCCGTCCACCGAAAGGCGGCCAATTCCCCAGGCTCCGGGGCACATAAACGTGAGGAAGATTGTGGCCGTCGCATACCGCCGGGTACAGTCGCCGCTACTTCTCCTGCTCCCAAGGCGAAATGGAAGTGGTGGTGAACGACCGTCACCCCTCGGCGTCGCCGGACCCGTCGGTTCCCGCTCCCGATGCCGTATTCGGGCACCACCCGCCCCACGAGCAGTACATCCCCTCCGGATACGCCTCCAGCGCCTACACCTCCGGCACCTACGGCTCCGACGCGTACGGCTCCGATGCGTACAACTCCGGCGCGTACGACTCCGGCGCCTGGGACACCACCGGTCAGTGGGGCACCGCCACCACCGGGCACGGCATCTCCACCGGACACACCCAGGTCTGGGACTTCAGCGCTCTCGACAGTTCCCTCGACACCGGCTCCCTCGACACCGGTCGGCAGCAGGCCGGTTGGGGCCAGGCGCAGGACCCCTCCTGGGGGGGGGGCGGCCCGGCCGGGCAGTGGCAGTGGGACACCACGGGCGCCACCGGGGCGACCACCACCGGCTGGGAGTACGCCGACACATCCGCATCCGGGCAGTGGGACACCAGTGGGCAATGGGACACGAGCGGCCAGGCCGCCGCCCATGCCATGACCCAGACCTGGGACACCTCGTCCTGGACCGCCGCCGCCGACCACGCCGCGCCCACCCAGACCTGGGACACCTCCTCGTACACCGCCACCGCCACCGCCGCCGAGGAGCCCGCCCTCCCGCACGACCCGACCATGCTCTCCGTCCCGGTGGACATCCCTGCGGACATCACTGCGGGCATCCCCGAGGACGTCCCGGCGGACGAGGCCGGGCCGCCCGCCCCGGACACCGGCACCCGGTCCGCCGCAGAACCCGCCGGGAGGGCCGCGCGGGTGCCCAACCGCCGCAAGGGCGGTGCCCCGCGCGCCGGTTACCGTCCGCGCCGCAAGGCCCTGCTCACCGTGGCCGTGCCCTCCGTCGCCGTGATGGGTGTGGCCGGTGTGGCCGCCGCGACCGTCGCCGGCAACAGCGACCGGCAGGACGGCCGGCACGAGCAGGCCGCCTCGGTGCCGGACGCCCCGGCGGTCAAGTCGCTCTCCGCCGCCAACAACGCGCTGGACAGCCAGCTCCAGGGACTCAGCAGGGGGGCCGACGACTTCGCCACCCGCGCCAACCGCACCCAGGAGCGGATCGACCTGCGCCTGCGCCAGGAGGAGGAGCGCAAGCGGAAGGCCGAGGAGGCGGCGCGCAAGGAGGCCGAGCGGCCCAAGTTCGCGCTGCCCGTCAACCAGCACGGCCTGAGCGCGTACTACGGGCAGGCGGGCGTCAACTGGATGTCGGTGCACACCGGCATCGACTTCCCCGTCAGTTACGGCACTCCCGTCATGGCGGCCACCGACGGAACGGTCCGCACGCAGTACAACGTCGCCTACGGCAACATGGCCATAGTGACGTCACCGGACGGGACCGAGACCTGGTACTGCCACCTGAGCAGCACCCGGGTGCGGTCCGGACAGGTCAAGGCGGGCGATGTGATTGCCTACTCGGGCAACTCGGGCAACTCCACCGGACCGCACCTGCACTTCGAGGTACGGCCCGGCGGTTCGGCCGTCGACCCGCTGCCATGGCTGCGGGGCCATGACCTCGACCCGACGTGACCAGAGCCGTAACTGCAGCCGTAACTACAGCTTTTCCACCGGCGCGTAGCGCAGCAGCAGCCGCTTCGGCTTCTCCTGCCCGAAGTCGATCGTGGCCTCGGCGTTGTCGCCCAGGCCCTTGACCGAGACGACGGTGCCGAGCCCGAACGAGTCGTGGGTGACGCGGTCGCCGACGGACAGGGAGATCGCCGGGCGGTCCTTGGTGCGCCGGGTGGCGAAACCGCTCGGACCCGCCGCCTTCCGCGAGGACGAGATGCCGGAGGCCATGCCCGACACCGACGCCGACGGCGTCGCCGGGCCCGTGCGCCGCCACTCCACATACTGCTCCGGGATCTCCTCCAGGAAGCGCGACGGCGGGTTGTACGAGGGCTGGCCCCAGGCGCTGCGCATGCCCGACCGGGTCAGGTAGAGCCGCTCGCGGGCGCGGGTGATGCCGACGTAGGCGAGCCGGCGCTCCTCCTCCAGCTCCTTGGTCTGGCCGAGGGCGCGCTGGTGCGGGAA
This sequence comes from Streptomyces luteireticuli, assembly GCF_041519305.1. Taxonomy (NCBI): domain Bacteria; kingdom Bacillati; phylum Actinomycetota; class Actinomycetes; order Kitasatosporales; family Streptomycetaceae; genus Streptomyces; species Streptomyces luteireticuli. Next base: position 5,038,347 of record NZ_CP167927.1, on the reverse strand, counting down.
GACGCCGTCCTCCATGCCGGTGAGGAAGACGACGGGGAACTCCAGGCCCTTGGCCGTGTGCAGGGTCATCAGCGTGATGACGCCGGCGCCTTCCTCGTCCTCGTCGGGGATCTGGTCGGAGTCGGCGACGAGGGCGACCTTCTCCAGGAAGTCCGCGAGGGTGCCCGCGCCCGCCTCTTCCCCACCCTCGGTGCCCCCGCGCTCCTGCTCGAACTCCAGGGCCACGGCCGCCAGTTCCTGGAGGTTCTCGATGCGGGTCTCGTCCTGCGGGTCGGTGGACGCCTGGAGTTCGGCGAGGTAGCCGGTGCGCTCCAGGACGGCCTCCAGGACGGTGGCCGGGCCCGCGCCGGACTCGACGATCGTGCGCAGCTCCTCCAGCAGGACGTTGAAGCGCTTGACGGCGTTGGCGGAGCGGGCCGCCATGCCGTACGCGTCGTCGACGCGGCGCAGGGCCTGGGCGAAGCTGATCTTCTCCCGGAGCGCCAGCGCGTCGATCATGGCTTCGGCGCGCTCGCCGATGCCGCGCTTGGGCACGTTGAGGATGCGGCGCAGCGGGACGGTGTCCTCGGGGTTGGCGAGGACGCGCAGGTAGGCGAGGATGTCGCGGACTTCCTTGCGCTCGTAGAAGCGCACGCCGCCGACGACCTTGTAGGGCAGCCCGACCCGGATGAAGATCTCTTCGAAGACACGGGACTGGGCGTTGGTCCGGTAGAAGACGGCGACGTCGCCGGCCTTGGCGTCGCCGGCGTCGGTGAGGCGGTCGATCTCGTCGGCGACGAACTGGGCCTCGTCGTGCTCGGTGTCGGCGACGTAGCCGGTGATCGTGGCACCGGCACCGGCCTCGGTCCAGAGGTTCTTCGCGCGGCGGTTCTGGTTGCGCTCGATGACGGCGTTGGCCGCGTTGAGGATGGTCTGTGTGGAGCGGTAGTTCTGCTCCAGCAGGATCGTGGTGGCGTCCGGGTAATCCTCCTCGAACTGGAGGATGTTGCGGATGGTGGCGCCGCGGAAGGCGTAGATGGACTGGTCGGCGTCGCCGACGACGCACAGCTCGGCCGCCTCGTCGCCGGTGCCGACCAGCTCGCGCACCAGGGTGTACTGGGCGTGGTTGGTGTCCTGGTACTCGTCGACGAGGACGTGGCGGAAGCGGCGCCGGTAGTGCTCGGCGACATCGGGGAACGCCTGGAGCAGATGGACCGTGGTCATGATGATGTCGTCGAAGTCGAGCGCGTTGGCCTCGCGCAGCCTCGACTGGTACATCGTGTACGCCTCGGCAAGGGTCTTCTCGAACCCGTCCGCCGCCTTGGCCGCGAACGCCTCCTCGTCGATGAGCTCGTTCTTCAGGTTGGAGATCTTGGCGCTGAAGGACTTCGGCGGGAACTTCTTCGGGTCGAGGTCGAGGTCCCGGCAGACCAGCGCCATCAGGCGCTTGGAGTCGGCGGCGTCGTAGATCGAGAAGGACGAGGTGAAGCCGAGCTTCTTGCTCTCGCGGCGCAGGATGCGGATGCAGGCGCTGTGGAAGGTGAGCACCCACATCGCGTTGCCCCGGGGGCCGACGAGCTGCTCGACGCGCTCCTTCATCTCGCCCGCGGCCTTGTTGGTGAAGGTGATCGCGAGGATCTGGCCGGGGTGGACGCCGCGGGCGCCCAGCAGGTGGGCGATGCGGTGGGTGAGCACCCGGGTCTTGCCGGAGCCGGCGCCCGCGACGATGAGCAGCGGGGAGCCGGAGTGCAGCACGGCCAGGCGCTGCTGGTCGTTCATCCCGTCCAGCAGGGCCGCGGGGTCGACGACGGGGCGCGGGGCGCCGTCGCGGTAGTACGCGTCCCGGGGGGCGGGGGCGTCGAAGGCACCGCCGAAGAGGTCGTCCGGCAGGGGCTCGGGGGCCGCGTCGTCCTCCGGCGGCGGCGGGGGCTCCTCGTCGGAGGGTGCGAGATCCGCCAGGAAGCTGTCGTCAAAGAGGCTGCTCATCGTTGTCCGAGTCTAGGCGGCCCCGCCGACAGCCGGTCCCGGCTTCCGGAGACCCACGACGAGGACCGGGTCACACCCACAGGACGGCGATGAAGACGTTGGCCGTGGTCAGGGCGCCGACCGTGCCGAACGCGGCGGCCTCGACGCGCTCCTCGTCCCGCTTGACGTAGACGAGTCCGAGGACGACCACCAGCAGGGCAAGTTTCAGGCCGATCTTGAAGGTGTCTACGGTGTGGCCCTGGGACCGGTGCAGGCCGACCAGTGCCACGCCCGTGACCAGCATCGCGAGCGCGCCGTGCAGCATCGCGGGGGTCATCCGGGCCTGCCCGCGGCCCATGGCCTTCATCTGGGTCAGAAAGCCTCCGAGCAGGCAGGCGATGCCGACGATGTGCAGACCGACCATGGCGTGAATCAGTGCGTCCATGAGGACCGACCCTAGCCGGATGACCGGTTCGCACCGAAATTGGGGCTGTATCGCCAACTCGCCCTACATCGGGGGAAGATCACCGTTTCAGTCAGATGTGGACCGGATCACTCCGAGCCGTCCGGAGACTTCCGGCCGTCACCGGTCGATTCACCGCCGATTGCGGCCAGTTTCCGTCCAGTACCAGTCACGCGCGTTACCGCGGCACCATGCGGTCTAGCGTCCTGACCCCAGACGGCGGTGGCCCGCCCTCCCCCCCTCGTACGGGCCACCGCCGCACTGCTACCGCCTCCCTCCGGACCGGAAGGAAGTGACGGCCACCGTGGCGTCGCACCGCAAGCCCAAGCAGCACCCGCTCGTCGGCGGCACCGCCCGGACCGCGGCCGGGCTCGCCCTGGCCGGGGCCGCCACCGCCACCGCGGCGAGCGGCACCGGCCACGCCGCCCCGCAGGCCGGCCCGGACGAGGTGAAGGCCCGGGTCTCCCGCTACTACCGGCAGGCCGAGGCCGCCACCGAGCAGTACAACGGCGCCAAGGAGCGCACCGACCGGGCCCGGGCCGCGCTCGACCGGCTCCAGGACGAGGCGGCCCGCCGGACCGAACGGCTCAACGCCGCCCGGGACGCCCTGGGCTCGTACGCCGCCGCCCAGTACCGCACGGGCGGCGTGCCCTCCTCCGTACGGCTGCTGCTCTCCTCCTCGCCGCGGCGCTTCCTCGACCAGGCGTCGCTGACCGAGCGCAGCAGCGCCCGGCAGGCGTCCGAGGTGACCCGGGTGCAACGGGAGATCCGGGAGGTCCGCCAGGTGCGGACCACCGCCGAGGCGAAGCTGCGCGAGCTGGAGGCGGAGCAGGCGGCGCTCGCCCGGCACAAACGGACCGTGGAGGCCAAACTGACGGCCGCCCGGCAGCTGCTCCAGTCGCTGCCCGCCGCCGAGCTGCCCGCCGCCGGGGCGGAGGCCCAGGGCGCCGTCCAAGGCGCGGCGGGGGCGGCCGGGCACGCCGCGCAGACCCTGGCCGACACCGTGGCGGAGCACGCCGGGCACCGGGCGGGCGGCCGCGCCGCACAGGCCGTGGCCTTCGCCTACCGGGCGCTCGGCAAGCCGTACGTCTGGGGCGCCACCGGCCCGTCCGGCTACGACTGTTCGGGGCTGACGCAGGCGGCCTGGCAGGCGGCCGGCGTCTCGCTGCCGCGCACCACCTACACCCAGATCAACGCGGGACACCGCGTCGCCCGGGACCGGCTGGCCCCGGGCGATCTGGTCTTCTTCTACTCCGGCGTCAGCCACGTCGGCCTGTACGTCGGCGACGGGAAGATGATCCATGCGCCGCATCCCGGGGCGCCGGTGAGCGTCTCGTCCATCGACACAATGCCGTTCGCGGGGGCGAGCCGGCCCGTCTAGCGCGGCCCGCCCAGGGACCGCGCTCGGACACGGCCTAGGGCGTCAGCTGCTTGGTGAGCCACTGGAAGACCTCGGGGACCTGCTCCTTCCAGACGGCCGTGTTGTGGCCGCCGGCGTCCGCCGGGAGTTCCTTGACCTGCACCGTGGTGGGCAGCTTGGCCGCCTTCTGGATGTCCAGGCCCGACGCGTAGCCGTCCCGCGCGCTGCCGGAGAAGAACAGCGCCACCGGCGGCGGGGTCTTGGCCCGCTTGAGCATCTTCAGGGGGTTGTTCTCGTTGCGCAGCGCCGGGGTCTTGGCGGTGAGCGCGGCGCGCACGCCGGCGGGGTCGTTGTAGCCGGAGAGGCTCACCCCGGCGCGGAACCGGTCGGGGTGGGCGATGGTCAGCTTGGCGGCGCAGTGCGCGCCCGCCGAGTAGCCGGCGACGCCCCAGGCCTCGGGCTTGTCGCTGACCCGGAAGTTGTCCACCACCATCTTGCGGACGTCGAAGCTGAGCCAGGTGTCGGCGTTGATCGTGCCGGGGGTGTTGGCGCAGCCGGTGTCGACCTTGGAGCCGAGGAGGGTGGTGCGCGGCGCGACGATGATGAAGGGCTGGATCTCGCCCTTCTCCATCATCGGCTTGAGCTGCTCGTTGACCTTGAGCGTGCCGAACCAGGCCTTCGCGGAGCCCGGGAAGCCGGGGAGGACCTCGACGACGGGGAACTTCTTCTTCTTGTACTTCGGGTCGTCGTACTGCGGCGGGGTCCAGACGTAGACCTCGCCGCTGACGCCGGAGACGCTGCCCTTGAGCTGGGTCTTGCGGACGCCCTCGCCCATGCGCTCGTCCGAGACGTCCGTGAACTTCTGGACGACCCGGGGCAGGTCCTTCATCCTGTGGCCGCCGGTGCCGTCCTTGCCGAGGTTGGCGGCGGACGCGACATGGTCACCGGTGCCGAGCAGGTCGTCCCAGTTGTCGTACAGCCCGTTGGCGTTGTTGACCACGACGAAGACCATCGTGATCGCCGTGGCCTGGGCGAAGACCAGCATCAGCAGGCGTGCCACATACCGGACGATCTTCGGCCCGCCGATCCTGCTCCACAGGAAAAGCGGCAGGGCGAGGGCGACCACGACCAGGACGATCGTGGTCACGAAAAAGGGCGTCCCCATCAAACTCATCGAGTCGGCTCTCGTTTCGGTCTGCGGCCTCTCGGCCCCGGGCCCTTCCTCTTGAGAGCCTTCCGCCACTGTTAGATGTCCGGGCCCTCGTCAGGGTTCCCGTATGTGACGGAACGTGCCGTCTCTCACACCAGGCGGCGGGCCGTCGCCCAGCGGGTCAGCTCGTGCCGGTTGGACAGCTGGAGCTTGCGCAGCACCGCCGAAACGTGGGATTCCACCGTCTTCACGGAGATGAACAGCTGCTTGGCGATCTCCTTGTAGGCATAGCCGCGGGCGATCAGCCGGAGCACCTCGCGCTCACGCTGGGTGAGGCGGTCGAGGTCCTCGTCGACGGGCGGGGCGTCCGTGGACGCGAAGGCGTCGAGGACGAAGCCGGCCAGCCGCGGGGAGAAGACGGCGTCGCCGTCCCGGACCCGGAAGACCGCGTCGATCAGATCCGCGCCGGTGATCGTCTTGGTGACGTAGCCGCGGGCGCCGCCCCGGATGACGCCGATCACGTCCTCCGCCGCGTCGGACACCGACAGCGCCAGGAAGCGGACCGGGGACTCGGCCGCGGTCATCATCGGCGCGCAGCGGCGCAGCACCTCGACCCCGCCGCCGCCGGGGAGGTGTACGTCCAGCAGGACGACCTCGGGGCGGGTCGCGGTGATCACGGTGACCGCCTGGTCGACGTCCGCGGCCTCCCCGACGACCTCGACGCCCGTCCGGTCGGTGGCGCCGATCTCCGCCTGGACGCCGGTGCGGAACATCCGGTGGTCGTCCACCAGCACCACCCGCACCCGGCGCTGCTCCTGAGCCGTCCCGTTCATCCCGTTCGTCGCGTTCGTCGTCATCCCGCGTTCTCCGCCCTCTCCATCTCCAGCTCCACTTCCGTCCCCCCGCCGGGCACGGACCGCAGGCGAGCCGTTCCTCCGTTGCGCTGCATTCTGCCGATGATCGACTCCCGGACGCCCATCCGGTCCTCCGGAACCGCGTCCACGTCGAAGCCCGGACCCCGGTCCCGCACCGAGACGAAGACCGTACGCCCCTCGACCTCGGCGTAGACCTGGACGGCGCCGCCCTCGCCACCGTACTTCGCGGCGTTGACCATGGCTTCCCGCGCGGCCTGCATCTGCGCGCGCAGCCCGTCGTCCAGCGGGCAGTCGCCGACCACGACGACCTCCAGGGGGACGCCGTGGTGGTCCTCGACGCCCGCGGCCGCCGCGCGCACGGCCTCCGCGAGGGTCTCCGGCTCCTCGGCCTCGTCCTTGCCGTGGCCCTCCGGGTTGTAGAGCCAGGCGCGCAGCTCCCGCTCCTGCGCCCGGGCCAGGCGGGCGACCTCCCGGGAGTCCTCGGCGTTGCGCTGGATCAGGGTCAGGGTGTGCAGGACGGAGTCGTGGACGTGGGCGGCGACCTCGGCCCTCTCCTGCGCGCGGATGCGCATGGTGCGTTCGGCGGAGAGGTCCTGCGTCATCCGCACGACTGATGGGCCTGCCAGCAGGGCGATGCCGACCAGGACGGCCAGCGACGCCTGGAGCACCGTGCCCAGGTGCTCCGCCGAGCTCTGCAGCACGACGATGCCGGTGACGCCCACGACGACCAGCAGGACACCCGCCGCCGCGCGGGCGAGCGGCAGGACGCGCTTGCTGCGGCCGACCTCCATCCAGTGGGCGCGCCGGGCGTTGTCCGCCTGCCGCCAGACCAGGGCGACGCCGGCGCCGATCAGCACCAGCGGCCAGACGTAGACGTTGGCCCGGCCGAGGTGGAGCCGGTCGAGGAGGATCGCGGCGCCCACGATCAGCGCGATCAGCGCGAGGATCTGGCCGCGGTCGGGCTTGCGGGAGAACAGGTGCCGGCGGCCGTCCGCCGCGACGGCGTCGTCCGCCGCCGCCGGGCGCGGGGCCTCCACGCCGCCGACGCCGAGCGGCACGACGAACCAGAAGACCGCGTACAGCAGGGCGCCCATGCCCTGCGCCATGAGCAGGGCCAGGAAGACCAGCCGCACCCAGGACACCGGGACGCCCAGGTGGCCCGCGAGGCCGCGGGCGACGCCGCCGAGCATCCGCCCCTCGGCGCTGCGGTAGAGCTTGCGCAGGGGGGCGGGGTCGGGGGCGGCCGGCGCGTAGGCGCCGCCGGGCCGTGGTTGCGTCGTCGGTGCGCCGGTCATGACCCGATCGTCACATGGGCCGGAGGCCCGTGGCATCGGGGTCGTCCCTGAGGAGACCCCTAACCGACAGGGCCTCTGGCCGACAGGGCCTCTGGTTGATAGGCCTTCAGCCGCGCCCCGTCACGCGCAGGCCGTCGCGCACCGCGTCGAAGACCGGCCGGTAGCGGTCCCACTGTTCGGCGGGGGCGGAGACGTAGACGGCGTACTCGTCGCCGCCCGCCCGGCCGAAGCCCAGGTCGATGGCGCGGTACTGGCGCGCCCGGCCCGTGAAGGAGAACTCCCAGACGGCGGCCGGGCCGCCCCGGTAGGCGGTGGCCTGCATCCGCAGCCGCCGGTAGCCGGTGAGCCTCGTCCTGAGGTCCCGCTCCACGTCCTCCCAGTGCCGCAGGGGATCGGGGCTCGCCAGGTCGAGCACGTTGACCTTGAGGTCGACGCGGCCGGTGGGGTCGATGTAGTCCACCTCGACCGCGGACTTCTCCTTGCGGCGCCAGCCGTCCGGCACGGGGAGGCCGACGCCGAGGCGCTTCTCCTCGACCCAGTGGTAGCCATGCGGAACGGCGGGCTCCGAGGGCCGGGACGGGGACGGCTCGCGGGCGGTGGTGGCAGTGGTGCTCGTGCGCGGGGCGGGCGCGGCGTCGTCGTCCCGGTCCCCGCCGGGGACGAGGACGTACGCGGCCATGGCCGCCAGCAGCACGCCCACCGCACCGCCGACGACGGCCCACCGGCGGAAGCGGCCGCGCCGGGCCGCCGGCCGACCCGTCCCCGGCCCGGTCCCCGGCGGGACGGCCGCGGGGACGGTCCGCGGGCCGGGCGCGGTCACGACAGCCGTCGGCTCCTCGGGGCCGGACGGCCCGCCGGACGCCCCGGGGCCGGAAGCCGGGCCGACGGAGTCGTGGACGGTTCCGGGGTCCGGCTCGGGGGCGTGCCCGACGGCGGTCACCGGAGCCGTCATGGCCCCGGACTCGGCCCCGGACGCGGAGCCGTACACCCGGCCGTTCGCCACCGCCGCCCCCGGGACGCTCCCCACGTCGCCCAGGATCCGCTCCACCAGCTCCGCCGGCGGGCGCAGGGCCGGGTCGCGGGTCATCAACGTCTCGATCAGACGGGTCAGTTCGCCCGCGCTGCGCGGCGGGGTCAGGGGGTCCACGGCTATCGCGTACGCCGTCTCGACCGCCGTGTCGCGGCGGAACGGCGGGCGGCCCTCGACCGCCTCGTAGAGGGTGGCGCCCAGGGCCCACAGGTCGGCGGCCGGGGCGGGACCGCCGCCGCGGACGCGTTCGGGGGCGATGTAGTCGATGGAGCCGACCATCTCACCGGTCTTGGTGAGGGTGGAGTGCCCGGCGAGGCGCGCGATGCCGAAGTCGGTGAGGACGACCCGCCCGTCGTGGCCCAGCAGGACGTTGCCGGGCTTGACGTCACGGTGCAGCACCCCGGCCGCGTGGGCGGCGCGCAGGGCGGCGATCATGCCGCGGCCGACGCGGGCCGCCTCGTCCGGGGCGAGGGGGCCCTCCGCCGCCAGGACCTCCCCGAGGGTCCGGGAGGGCACGTACTCCATGACGATGCAGGGCATCCCGTCGTCCTCGACGACGTCGTGGACGACGACCACGTTGGGGTGGTTGATCCGGGCCGCGCCGCGGGCCTCGCGGCGGGTCCGCTCGCAGAGGGTGGCCAGTTCCTCCTCGTCCATCCCGTGCGGCACACGCAGCCGCTTGACGGCCACATGACGGCCCAGCAGCTCGTCCTCGGCCCGCCAGACGGTGCCCATGCCGCCGCGGCCGATGGTTTCGAGCAGCCGGTAGCGGCCGGCGAGCAGCTGCCCGGAGGGCGCGTCGGACACCGTGCGCACCTCCGCCTCTCCGCCCGTTTCCCACCAGATGTTCGATGCGTCACCCTAACCGGAGCCGTCCCCCGGCGAGCCGGGGGCCGACCCCGCCGATCTCAGGGAAGGGGCCGATCTCAGGGAAGGGCCAGGGTCACCACGGATGCCGCCCGGCCGCGCCGGTTGACACGATGGCCCCATGACCGAAGCCCCACCTGCCGAATCCCCCCGGCCCGCCGCCCCGGAGCGCGGCGGGCAGCCCCTGCGGCGCAGCCGCGACCACAAGATGATCTCCGGCGTCTGCGCGGGCCTGGGCCGTTTCTTCGACCTCGACCCGGTGATCTTCCGGGTGGTCCTGGGGGTGCTGGCGGTCACCGGCGGGCTGGGCCTGATCGTCTACGGCTTCGCCTGGCTGCTGATCCCGCTGGAGGGCGAGGAGGAGAACGAGGGCCGCCGGATGCTCTCGGGCCGGGTGGAGGGCCCGGCGCTGACGGCGGTGCTGTGCGCGCTCGTGGGCTCGGGGCTCTTCCTCTCGATGCTCAACAACAGCGGGGCGATGTCCTTCTCGCTGATGCTCACCCTGGCCGCGATCGGCGCGGCCCACTGGTCGCGGCAGCGGCGCGGGGCGGACGGGGACGAGGAGGGGACGGAGCCGTCGACGGCACAGGCGGCCCAGGGGACCCAGAAAGCCCCGAAGACGCTGAAGACGCAGAAGGCCATGGACGCCCCGCCGGAGACCCTGGCGCCGCCCCCGCCGGGCGCCCCGTCCTGGTGGCGCGACCCCGTCGGCCCGGCCGCCGCCCGCCGCGACACCGGATATCTGTGGGGTCCGGACGACGGTCCGCACGACGCCCGGACGGTGGCGGAGGAACGGGCGCGCCGGGTGCGCGACGGCCGGCAGCTCGGCGGCTGGACATTCCTGCTGGCCGCGGCGGCGTGCGCGACGGGCATCGGCCTCTCCTGGCACGGGCGCCCCCTGGGCACCTCGCTGGAGATCGGCCTGGGCTGCGCGCTCGCCGTCTACGGCGCGGGCATCGCGCTCAGTTCGCGGTACGGGCGCACCGGCGGCGGCACGGTCACCATGGCGGTGCTGACGGGCCTGCTGCTGGCGGGCGCCGCGGCCCTCCCCAAGTCGGTCACCGCCGAGTGGCAGCGGGTCACCTGGCGCCCGGCCGCGGTGGCCGACCTCCGCCCGCACTATCAAGTGGGCAGCGGCATCGGCACGTTGGACCTCACCGGGCTGCCCCGCTCCGGCTCCGCCCGGCTCTCCACGACCGCGGAGGCGGGTGCGGGACGGCTGGCGGTCGTCCTCCCCCCGGACGTCACGGCGGAGATCACCGCCGAGGTCGGCGTCGGCGCCGTCCGGCTGCCCGACGACAACCCCCACGACGCGGACGTGAAGCCCCGCCAGACCCGGCGCACGACCCTGCGCCCGGCCCCCGGGCAGCCGGTGCACGGCACGCTGGAACTGCGGCTCAAGGCCGGAATCGGCGAGGTGGAGGTGGTCCGTGCGGCGGCATGACTTCGAGCCCGGCAGGCTGATCGTGGGCCTGGTGATGCTGGGCGGCGGACTGGCCTATCTGCTGAACGCGGCGGGCCGCTGGCCCTTCCCGGCGTACGCGCTGGTGCCCGCCCTGGTGGGCGGGCTGTGCCTGGGCGGCGCCGTCCCCGGCATCGCCTACCTCGTCGGCCGGCGGCGCGGCCGCCGCGGGATCGGGCGGTGACCCATCGGACACCCCCTAGGGCGGCTCAGCCGGTGCGCAGCCCCAGCGCGCTCCCCTTCAGCCACTCCTGCCAGTCGATGTTCCAGTCGCCGTAGCCGTTGCCGAAGCGATCCATCGGCTTCGGCTTCACCCCGCCCTTGACGTCCACGACGTCGCCCTTGCGGCTCAGCCCGTAGAGCCACTTGGCGTTCTCGGTGGACATGCCGATGCAGCCGTGGCTGACGTTCTCCTTGCCGAAGGACTCGGCGTTGTCGGGCGCGGCGTGCACATACTCGCCGCTGACCGTCTCGCGCATGCTGTAGTCGTACGAGCCGTAGAAGCCGTCGGGGTGGTTGCGCGGGATGCCGATGGAGCGCGAGTCCATGACGACCCGGCCCTCCTTGGCGAGGATCGTCTTGATGCCCTGCCGGGTGCCGAAGCCCTTCGACTCGTCGCCGCCGCTGACCGGGATCGTCCGCAGCGTCTTCCCGTTGCGGACCACGGTGAGCGTACGGGCCTTGAGGTCCACGGTGTTGACCATGGAGTCGCCGATGGTGAAGGAGACGGTGCGATCGCGGTCGCCCGCGGCGCCCGGGCCGAGCTTCACCCCGGCGAGCCGGGCGTCGAGCGTCACCTTCGTCCCGGCGGGCCAGAACTTCTCGGGGCGGAAGTGGACGCGGGTGTCGCCCTTGCTCTCGTCCCAGTACCAGGCCCCGGGGACCTTGGGGGACGTGGAGACCTTCAGCCGGCCCTCGATGCCGGCCCGCAGCTCCTTCGCGACCTTCTGCTGCTTGAAGACGACCGCGATCGGCTGGCCGACGCCGACCGTCTCCCCGTTCGCGGGGGCGATCTCGGGCCGGACGACCCGGGCGGCGCCCGGCAGCAGGACGGCCGGGGGCGCGGGCTTCTCGGTGACGACGGGGGTGGGCTTCGCGGAGGAGGCCGACGGGGAGGCCGTGCGCTCCGGCTTCTTCTCCTCGGCGTCGGCGGCACCTCCGCAGCCGGCGGCGGCCAGGCCGGCCAGGGCCAGGGCGGCGGACACCCCGAGGGGGCGGGCGAAGCGGCGCATCGTGCTCCTTACGGGTCCGGGTGTGACGACGACGGGGCGGCGGTGGCCGTGCCTCGGCGTCGGACCATCGTAATTCGCACAAATGCACTGCTATGGGGCTCCCAAGGACGAGCGACCCCCGCCGACGGGCGGGGGTGCTCCCCTGGCATGCGAAGGGCCCCTCGCCCACAGCTGTGGACGAGGGGCCCTTTCAATGCGCTTCAGGAAGCGGCTGCTTCAGGGAGCGACTACTCCCACTCGATCGTCCCCGGCGGCTTGCTCGTCACGTCGAGCACCACGCGGTTGACGTCCCGCACCTCGTTGGTGATCCGGGTCGAGATCCGGGCCAGCACCTCGTACGGCATGCGCGTCCAGTCGGCCGTCATCGCGTCCTCGGACGAGACCGGGCGCAGGACGATCGGGTGGCCGTAGGTGCGGCCGTCGCCCTGGACGCCGACCGAGCGGACGTCGGCCAGCAGGACCACCGGGCACTGCCAGATCTCGCGGTCGAGACCGGCGGCGGTGAGCTCCTCGCGGGCGATGGCGTCGGCCTCGCGCAGCAGGTCCAGGCGCTCGCGCGTGACCTCGCCGACGATGCGGATGCCCAGGCCCGGGCCCGGGAAGGGCTGGCGCTGGACGATCTCGTCCGGCAGGCCGAGCTCGGAGCCGACCATGCGGACCTCGTCCTTGAAGAGCTGCCGCAGCGGCTCGACGAGCTCGAACTCCAGGTCCTCGGGGAGGCCGCCCACGTTGTGGTGGGACTTGATGTTGGCGGTCCCGGTGCCGCCGCCGGACTCGACGATGTCCGGGTAGAGCGTGCCCTGCACGAGGAACGCGACGTCCTCGCCGGTGCCCGCCGACTCCGCGACGATCTCGGCCTGCGCCTGCTCGAAGACGCGGATGAACTCCCGGCCGATGATCTTCCGCTTGGTCTCCGGGTCGGAGACCCCGGCGAGCGCGGTGAGGAACCGCTCCTGCGCGTCGACGACCTTCAGCTGGACGCCGGTGGCGGCCACGAAGTCCTTCTCGACCTGCTCGGTCTCGCCCTTGCGCATCAGCCCGTGGTCGACGTACACACAGGTCAGCTGGGAGCCGATGGCCTTCTGGACGAGGGCGGCGGCCACGGCGGAGTCCACGCCGCCGGACAGACCGCAGATGGCCCGCTTGTTCCCGACCTGCTCGCGGATCGCGGCGACCTGCTCCTCGATCACATTGCCGGTGGTCCAGCTGGGCTCGATGCCCGCGCCGCGGTAGAGGAAGTGCTCCAGGACCTGCTGGCCGTGCGTGGAGTGCATCACCTCGGGGTGGTACTGCACGCCGTAGAGCCGCTTCTCGTCGTTCTCGAAGGCGGCGACCGGCACCAGGTCCGTGGAGGCGGTGACGGCGAAGCCCTCGGGGGCGGCCGAGCAGGCGTCGCCGTGCGACATCCACACCGACTGCTCGGCGGGGGTGCCCTCGAAGAGGGTGGAGGACGGCTTGGAGACGTACATCGCCGTACGGCCGTACTCGCGGGCGCCGGTGTTGTCGACCGTGCCGCCGAGCGTGGTGGCCATCAGCTGGAAGCCGTAGCACATGCCGAAGACGGGGACGCCGGCCGTGAAGAGCGCGCGGGCGTCGTCGAGGCGGGGCGCGCCCTCCTCGTACACGGACGAGGGGCCGCCGGAGAGGATGATCGCCCGGGGCTTCCTGGCGAGCATCTCGGCGACGGGCATCGTGCTGGGAACGATCTCGCTGTAGACCCGCGCCTCGCGCACGCGGCGGGCGATGAGCTGGGCGTACTGGGCGCCGAAGTCGACAACGAGCACCGGTTCCGCGGTGTGGTCGTGGGCGGCGGGAGGAGGTGCTGCTGACACGGGAGCGGCCCTTCCGGCGATCGAGGGATGGGGGTCTCTATTTGTCGATTCTACCGGGACGAGGGGGGCCGCTTTTGTCTCACCATCCGAATGCGGTTGGCCCCCGGGCCTCCCGGGGGCCATACTGTCCGCCATGCGCAAGCACTCGACCTTCGTCTTTACCTATGGCACCGGCCCGTCCGGCTGCCATGGTCGTGCTGCTCAGCGATAGAACAGCGACTTCCACGAGCGCCCCGGGCCGGCAAGGCCCGGGGCGCTCGTGCGTTCCTCCTCAAGGGCCGTCGCCGGCACCGGGCCCGGACCCCAGGAGCACACCGCAAATGAGCACCACCGCCGCCACCACCGTCACCGACACCGGCGCCCGCACCGAGGACGCCGTCCGTCTGATCACCGGCGCCCGCGAGCGCATCGACGATCTCGACGGCAGGATCATCGGCCTCGTCCAGGAACGGATCGCGGTCTCGGAGCAGATCCAGCGCGCCCGCATCGCCTCCGGCGGGCGCCGGGTCAACCTCTCCCGCGAGATGGAGATCCTCACGCACTACAGCGACCAGCTCGGCAAGAACGGGACGGTCCTGGCGATGACCCTGCTGGACCTGTGCCGGGGCCGGGTCTGAGCCGCGCCCGGCCCCGCCGCCCGGCGGTAACCCCGCGCCCCTCCCGTCACCCGTACGGCGCGTGACCGGCTCCTGACCGGCTTCGTTGGAGTCGTTGTCCGCACCAGCCAGGAGCGGCCCTCCCCCGGACCCGGCCTCGCCCGAGCAGGGGGACCCCCAGAAATCCACGCGTGGTATCCGCCCCCGTCCATCGGGGCGCCCGGCAACGACGGGGCGGAGCCACCGGAGTGTGAGACGCCGGAGACGCGCGTCGTGGGACCTCACTCCGGTGGTGCGGCGGCCGGTCGGCAGGGGACAGCAGCCCGGCCGCCCACCGGGTCGGCCGGTTCCGGGGACGCCTGGGACCGGCCGCATCCGCGGCGGGCGGTTGCGCCCGGCCCGGTTCATGCCCCACGATGCGAAGGGGCCACCGGCACAGCCCGTCAACACACCGGTCCCGTACCGCCATTGGTCGGACCACACCATCGGTCGGACCATCCGGACCCGCGGCGCTCCCCCCGGCGCCGCTCCTCGGCACCGAACCGCCCTGATCACGGTGCCGGCTGTCAAGGGCCCCGCGGCCGTCCGCACGCCCCCGCGTAGACGGTCCGGGGCCCTTCGCCGTCCTCCTCGGAGGTCTCGGGAGCTTCAGGAGGCCGGCGGCACGGGAGGGACCGGCAGGAACGGCAGCCGCAGCGCCCCGAACGCCCCCTTGGGGACGGCGGGTTGGCGCGGCTCGACCGCCGCCACCCGGACGTACGGGCTCCCCTGCGCCGGCCGGGGGTCCGGCTCGCCCTTGTTGGGCCAGAAGGACATGGCGCGCTCCGCCTGGGCCGTGATCGTCAGGGCCGGATTGACGCCGAGATTGGCGGCGACCGCGGAACCGTCCACGACCGAGATCAACGGATGGCCGTAGAGCCGGTGGTACGGATCGACGACCCCGTTCTCCGGCCCCGATCCGATGGGACATCCGCCGAGGAAGTGGGCGGTGAGCGGGGTGCCCGTCAACTCGCCCACGTTGCTGCCCGCGAAGCCGTTGATCTCCTCGGCGATCCGGGTCGCGGCCCCGGCCGCCTCGGGGAGCTGTACGGGGTTGGGCGCGCCGTGCCCCTGCCGCGCGGTGAGCAGCCCCTTGCCCGGACCCCTCCTCCGGCGGTACGTGGTCAGGGAGTTGTCCACGGACTGCATCACCAGGCCGATGATGGTCCGCTCGGACCAGCGGCGTTTGGAGAGCGAGCGCAGCAGCAGCGCCGGGTGGCGTGCGCACGACGCCACGAAGGCCGGTACGCGCCAGGTGGCGATGGGGACCTGCGGGATGGTCAGCAGGCCCATCGCGTTGGACCCCTTCCCATAACGGACGGGCTCGATGTGGGTGTTGGGGTTGGGGTGCACGGAGGAGGTGATCGCCACACCTCGGGTGAAGTCCGCCGCCGTGCCGTGCGCCCTGCGGTAGCGGCGGTCGGTGGTCTGGGCGCCGACGACGGCCTCGGAGTTGGTCCGGGTCAGCCGGCCGAGACGGCCCGAGATCCGGGGCAGCAGGCCGCGGTCCTTCATGGTGTGCAGCAGCGTCTGGGTGCCGTACGTACCGGCGGCGAGCACCACGTGCCGGGCGCGCAGCACCCGGGGCCGGGCCCGGCGCCGGTCCGTGGGGACGGTGACCACCCGGCAGCCGCCGCCGGGGAGTTCGGCGACGGCGACGGCCTTGGTGAGCGGGTGGACGACGGCGCCCGCCCGTTCGGCGAGGTACAGGTAGTTCTCGTTGAGGGTGTTCTTGGCGCCGTGCCGGCAGCCGGTCATGCACTCGCCGCACTCGGTGCAGGCGGTGCGGTCGGGGCCCACGCCGCCGAAGTACGGGTCGGGCACCCGGGCGCCGGGGGCGGCGCGCGGTCCGTCGTCACCGGCACCGGCGTCGCGGCCGTCGCCGAAGAAGACGCCCACCGGCGCCGGATGGTAGGTGTGGCCGAAGCCCATGCGGTCGGCGGCGGCCTTCAGATGGACGTCGGCGGGCGTCGTCGTCGGGTTGAGGCGCACGCCGAGCATGCGTTCGGCCTGCGCGTAGTACGGACCCAGCTCCTCGTGCCAGTCGGTGATGTCCGCCCACTGCGGATCCTCGAAGAACGAACGCGGCGGGACGTAGAGGGTGTTGGCGTAGTTGAGCGATCCCCCGCCGACTCCGGCACCGGCCAGGACCATCACATGGCCGAGCAGATGGATGCGCTGGATGCCGTAGAGGCCGAGGGCCGGTGCCCATAGGTAGTTGCGCAGGTCCCAGGAGTTCTTCGGGAGGGTCTCGCGGGTGAAGCGGCGGCCGGCCTCCAGGACGCCGACGCGGTAGCCCTTCTCGGTCAGCCGGAGGGCGGATACGGCGCCGCCGAAGCCTGAGCCTATGACGATGACGTCGTAGTCGAAGTCGGAGTCTGCTGGCACGGGTGCCTCCGTGGGTGGTGGGTTGGGTTTTGCCCCTGGCCCGCCCTTTCACCGTTTCTTCCGGGGGAGACCCCCGGACCCCCATTCGCCCTTCGGGCGAAGTCCTCAAACGCCGGACGGGCTGAACGGCCCGTCTGGGGGTTGCCCCCTCCGGGGAGCTTGAGGACACCCGCGCGGAGCGCAAAGAAACGGTGAAAGGGCGGGCCGGGGGCAAAAGAAACCAGTCAGTGCACGCGCAAGGACTTGAGCGCGCGCAGCCCCGCGGTCATGACGCGCGCATACGCCGCATCGCTCAGCCCGAACGCCGGCCCCAGCGGCAGCACCCGCTGATGCGCGATCGTCTGCGCCTCCGTGTACTTGAGCAGCCCCTCCGTCCCGTGGCGCCGCCCGAGCCCGGAGTCGCCCATGCCGCCCATGGGTGCCCGGGCGCTGCCGTAAGCGGCCGCGTATCCCTCGTTGACGTTGACGGTGCCCGCCCGCAGCCGCGCCGCGATCTCCCGGCCGCGCCGCCCGTCCCGCGTCCACACGCTCGCGTTGAGGCCGTACGGCGTGGCGTTGGCGCGTTCGACGGCCTCGTCCTCGGTGGCGAAGCGGTGGACGGAGACGACGGGCCCGAAGGTCTCCTCGGTGCACACGGCCATGGGCGGCTCGACGCCCTCCAGGATCGTCGGTTCGTGGAAGAACGGTCCGACGTCGGGCCGCGGCCGCCCGCCGACGAGGACGGTGGCGCCCTTGGCGACGGCCTCCTCCACGTGCCGGACGACCGTCTCCAACTGCCGCGCGGAGGCGAGCGATCCCATGTCCGCGCCGTAGGAGAGGGAGCGGCCCAGGCGCACGGCCCGGGTGCGGGCGGCGAAGCGCTCCAGGAAGCGGTCCGCGACGGAGGAGTGGACGTACAGCCGCTCGATGGAGATGCACAGCTGCCCGGCGGAGGAGAAGCAGGCGCGGACCGCGCCCGCCGCGGCGCGCTCGACATCGGCGTCCCGCAGCACCAGCATCGCGTTCTTGCCGCCGAGTTCGAGCGAGGAGCCGACGAGTCGGCCGGCGGCGGTGCGGGCGACCTCGCGGCCGGTGCGGGTGGAGCCGGTGAAGGTGACGTAGTCGGCGCGGGCCACCACCTCCGGCCCGACGACGGGGCCCTCGCCGAGGACGACCTGCCACACGTCCTCGGGCAGCCCCGCCTCGACGAGCAGTTCACGGGCCCACAGGGCGCTGAGCGCGGTCTCGGTGTCCGGCTTCATCACCACGGCGTTGCCCGCGGCGAACGCCGGGAGGGCGTCGCCGGCCGACAGTTCCAGCGGGTAGTTCCACGGGGCGATGTGGCCCACCACGCCGCGCGGGACGCGGAGTTCGGTGACCTTGGTCAGCAGGGGCAGCACCCCGGTGTGCGCCCCGGGCCGCAGCAGGGCCGGGGCCGAACGGCCGTAGAAGCGGGCGGCGACGGCGACCGCCTGCACCTCCTCGTGGGCGTGCAGCCGGGCCTTTCCGGTCTCCAGCTGGATCAGGTCCAGCACCTCGTACTGGCGGTCCAGCAGCAGGTCGTGGAAGCGCAGCAGGACCCGGGCGCGCTCCCGCGCGGGCACCTGCCGCCAGCGCCGCTGGGCCTCGCGGGCCCTGTCGAAGGCGGCCGCGACGTCCTCGGGGGAGGACGCGGGAAGCCGGGCGAGGACCTCACCGGTGAAGGGCGCATGGCTGACGGCCTCCCCGGAGCCGGTCACTCCGCGGGCGAGGCGGGCGACGAGGGCGGGGGTGACGACGTCCGCCGCCGTGCGGGTGTCCTTGCCCGGTGCGACGGGGTTGCCCCCGGACGGTGCTGCGCTGTGCCGCGAGTCGGTCATGAGGGCGAGCGTAGGACGCGCCCGCGACCTTTGGGTACCCACAAGTAGCCTGTTTTCACCTGCCACTTCCGCGGGCGTGCCGTCACTGCCCCGAGAACGGGCGGGTGCGGACGAAGGTGTCCAGCGCGGTCTCGAAGTGGCGCCGGACCTCGGCCGACTTGGCGTCCGGGCCGGAGACCCATACGTCGTACATCTTCTCGCCCTCGTTCCAGGCGAGGTCGAGGGTGTGCCGGGGTCCGGCCGTGTCCTCGAAGCCGTTCCAGGTGAACTCCCAGGAGGCCGCCTCGTTCCCCTTGCGGGTGGTGCGCGCGACCCGGCCGTCGCGGTAGCCGGGGTAGTGGTCCGGCGCCTGGGAGGCGGACTCGCGCATCGCTCCGAGCGGGCCGCCGTCCTTGGGGTCCTGGATCAGCACGCCGATGCGGAACTCCTTGCCGGGCGAGTAGTAGAAGACGCGGGGCGGTTCGAAGGAGCGGGTGAAGCCCTCGGGGACGGCGAACGCGAAGCCCGCCGGATCCTGGACGGAGCGGTAGCCCGGCGGCGCCTTGACGTCCGCGGCGGCGGGCGGCGGGGTCGCCGAGGCGGTGGGCAGGGCCGAGCCGCGCGGGGAGTCCGGCGTACGGGTCACGGTGCGCGTCACCCGCGGGGCGGCCTTGGCGTCCCGCGCGTCCTCCTCCTCGTCGCGGATCATCAGCAGCGCCGCCACGCCCGCGCCGAGCCCGGCCAGGGTGACCAGGGCGACGCCGCCCAGCAGGGCGGTGCGCACCCGGGCGGCGCGGTCGCGGGGCGCGGTCGGGGCGGGGAGCGGCGCGGGGACGGGAGCGGGGTCCGGCGCGGGAACGGGGATGCCGCGCTGGGTCGGGGTGTAGTGGACGGCGGCGGCCGGGACGCGGCCGGTGTCCAGATACGCGCGCAGCAGCCGCTCCGCCTCGTCCGTCCCCATCCGGCGGGCCGGGTCGCGCTCCAGCAGCCCGCGGACGACCGGCAGCAGCGGACCCGCCGCCTCCGGCGGGCGGATCTCGTCGTAGACCACGGCGTGCAGGATGCCGCCCAGCGAGTCCCGGTGGAACGGTGACGCCCCGCTGAGCACGGTGCACAACAGGACGCCCAGCGACCACAGATCCGACTCCGGCCCGGCCTGCCCGCCGGCCATCCGCTCGGGAGCGGTGTACTCGGGCGAGCCGACGAACGCCCCGGTCTCGGTGATCGTGGTGGCGCCGGAGACCTGGGCGATGCCGAAGTCGGTGAGCACGACGCGGTCCGAGCCCGACTCCAGCAGCACGTTGGGCGGTTTGATGTCGCGGTGCAGGACGCCGCGGGCGTGGGCGGCGCGCAGCGCGCCCAGCATGGCCAGCCCGATCCGGGCCGCCTCCCGGGGCTCCACCGGGCCGTCGGCCAGCAGCCGGTCGGACAGCGAACGGCCGTCCACCAGCTCCATGACGATCCACGGGCGGCCGTCCTGCTCGACGATGTCGTGCAGCACGATGACGTTGGGGTGCTTGATCAGCGCGACGGTGCGGGCCTCGCGCAGGGTGCGGTCCTGGTAGGACTGGGCGGCACCGGCCGACGACGCGTCGTCCGCGTGCAGCTCCTTGATCGCCACCTCGCGGCCCAGCAGTTCGTCGGTGGCCCGCCAGACCGTGCCCATGCCACCGCGCCCGATCCGCCGCCCCAGCCGATAGCGCCCCGCGATCACGCCGTCGTGTGCAGCGAAACTCCCCATGGGCACATCTTGCCCCACCCTGTGGCCGCGAGGCCCTACGGCTTCCCGGCGCCCGTGAAGGCGGCCTTCGCGATGCCGAGGATGTAGGGCTTTTCCGGCTTTCCGGGCCGGTTGGTGTAGTTGAGGGAGTAGACGAGGCGGCGCGACCGGTCCTTGGTGGCGAAGAGGCCGTTGACGTAGCCGGGCTCGGAGCCGGTCTTGCCCCAGACCTCGACACCGTTCGGGAGGACGGCCGGCATGAGCCCCGCCCGGCTGAAGCGCTTCTCGGGGTCGGTGACGACGACCTCGGGACCGGGCAGGGTGAACAGCAGCCTCTGCTGTGCCGGCCGCAACAGGCGTCCGGCGAAGAGGGCGTTGAGGAAGCGGTCGAGGTCGGCGGCCGTGGAGACCATGCCGCCCTCGGCCCAGGGGTAGGGGCTCTGCTCGGTGACGTCGGCGAGGCCGCCCTCCCGGTCGAGGGCGAGGTAGCCGTGCGCGTGCGGCTCCGGCAGCGAGGTGTCGCGCGGCGCGGGGACATAGGTACGGCCGAGCCCGAGGGGGCGCGTGATGCGCGAGCGCACCTCGTGGGCGTAGGAGCGTCCGGTGACGCGCTCCACGAGCATCCCGGCGACGAAGGAGTTGACGCCGTTGTACTGCTGGCGGCCGCCCGGGACGGACACCGGCCGGTCATGACCCCTCAGGGCCCCGCGGACGATCTGCTCCGGCGACCAGGAGTCGAAGCGGTGCGCGACCCGCCAGGCGTTCGAGCCGTCGCCGACGGTCATCTCCCGGTCGGCGGGCGGCAGTCCGCTGGTGTGGTCGAGCAGCATGCCGACGGTGACCCCGTCGTACCCCTCGGGGAGGAGGCCGGGGAGGTAGCGGCGGACGGGGGCGCCGAGGTCCACCCGGCCCTCGCCCGCGAGTTGCAGCAGCAGCGTGCCGGTGAAGAGCTTGGTGATGCTGCCGATGCGGAACGAGACGTCGGAGCGGACGCGTTCGCCCGTCCGCCGGTCGGCGACGCCGGAGGTGCCCCACCACGTCCCGTCGTCCCCCGTCACGCGCACCAGCGCCCCCGTCACGTCCTCGCCCGGGAGACCGTCCACGGTGCGCCGGAGCACGTCGCGGTCGAGGCGCTCGGCGGCGCCGGCCGGGGCCGCGCCACCGAGTCCGATCGCCGCGACCAGGCCGGCTGCGACGGCCCCGAGGAGTCCTCGGCGGCGGGGGGTCACGTTCGTCGTTTCCATGGTCATCAGTCTTCGGCCGCGGTGCCGTCCCGGGCGTCCGGGAGAGCCCGGAGCCGGCCCGGAGTTCGTGTGGGGGTTACCCCTGGTGTCGACCCCTGACCCTCCCCCGGACAGGGCACATGAACCCCCTCCCCCCGAACCCGCATTGGCGGAATACGGCGGAACGCTGTGGACACCCCCCGTTCTGGGCATGAGTGACGTATGCGGACGCAACCCGCGGCGCGCATCACGGCGTCATGAACCGGGGGGTGGAAGTGGACGGGAACGGCACCCACGGGATACCGGCCCACGAGCCGGCCGACATCGCTCTGCGCCTGGCCGAGGCCCGGCGCACACTGAACTCCGGGGCGGCGGAGGACGCGGCCGCGCTCTTCGCGGCACTGCGCGACGGGACCGCCCGGCTGGGGCTGGTCCCCGAACGGGCGGCGGCCCTCGTCGGCCTGGGGGACTGCGCGCTGGAGTCCGGCGACCTGGCGGAGGCGCGCGACCATTTCGCGGAGGCGGAGCTGCTGCTGGCGGACGAGCCGCTGCCGTGCCGGGTGCCGGCCCTGCGCGGCCGGGCGACGGCGCATCTGCTGGCCGGCGAACTCCGTTACTCCTGCTATTTGTTGGAGACCGCGCTCGACGAGCTGAACGCCTCGGGCCTGCGCGACCCGGGAGCGCTGCTGCTGCTCTACACAGCGGCCATAGCGCCGTACATGGACATGGGAGCGCACGCCAGGGCGGCCCGCGCCGCGGAGTTGGCCCTGGGGCTCGCGGCCCAGGTCGACGATCCGGCGCTGGTGGCCAGCACCCACCGGGGCGTGGCACGCACCCTGGTCGCCGAGGGCCGGTTCGCCGAGGCGGACGCCTCGCTGGCCAAGGCCCAGGAGCTGTGCAGGCAGCTGCACATCCGCACCGAACTGGCGCACTGCCACTGGATGCGCGGCTATGTGCACGCCCAGGACGGCAACCTGGCCGCCGCGGAGCGCGAACTGCGCACCGCCCGCGAGATGCTGGCGTCCAAGCGGGCCCCGCTCTTCACGGTGCAGGTCGAGGTGGAGCTGGCGGACGTGCTGCGGCGGCGCGGCAGGGCGGACGAGGCGGCGGCGCTGCTGGCCCCGCTGCTGTCGCCGTCCGCCCTGGGCGCCGAGCGGGGCGCGGTGCACGCCGGGGGCGCGCACCGGCTGCTGGGTCTGATGGCCGAGGAGCGGGGCGACAACGACGCGGCGGAGGAGCACTACTGCGCGGCGCTGTCCCTGCTGGAGCGCACCGGCGCGGCCGGCGACCTGGCCGACCTGTGCCGGCTGCTGGGCGATCTGCTGCGGCGCACGGGGCGTACGGACGCGGCGCTCAACGCGTACCGCACGGGCCTGGGGCACCGCGCCGCGCCGGGGACGACGACGCTGGGCCCGGCGCCGCCGCTGCCGCCGCGCCGGCTGGTGGGGTGACGGTCAGCGGCCGGCCGCGTGCGGCGCGAGGAGCGCGTCCCAGCCGCGGCGCAGGCTGCGGTACTCGTCCTGGCACTGCTCGGCGCGGTCCTTGGTGAGCCGTTTGCCGTCCACCAGCTTCTCGTTGCCCGTGGGCGCCGAACCGTAGAGATAGCAGAGGTAGTTGGCGCTGCGGGCGGCGTCCGGGGCGTGTTCGTCGCTGGGGTCGTCGTCCGAGGGGTCGCTGTCGGCGGCGTACTGGGCGTAGTTGTCGGCGGCGTCCCGCAGCGCGGCCCGTCCGGCGGCGCCCCGGGGGATGAGCCGGTACGCGGCGAACTGGTCGGCCACGTCCTCCTCGTGCCCGGTGAAGCGCAGGTCGAGCCGGTGGATGAGGGCGTGGGCGAGCTCGTGGTAGAGGGTCTCGGTGACGACGCCGGCGGTGCGGTCCCCGGCATCGCGCCTGCCGTTCCGCTTGCCGTCCCGCTTGCCGTCGCGTTCGTCGTCCGCGTCCTCGAACATCGACCGCACCTCGCCCACGTAGCCGTAGCAGAGGGTGACCCGCCCCGTCTCCGGGTCGTAGTCGGGGAAATCGCCCTCGGGGCAGGAGCGGCCGGTGACGGCGATGTCGCGGGGCAGCCGGAGGGCGCCGTTGAGATCGTCCGCGACCTGTTCGGCCAGCTTGCGCCCGCGCAGGAAGTCCCGGTCGCGGACGTCGCGCGGCTTCGCCGTCTCGTAGGAGACGGTCAGGGTGCCCTGCGCCGCTTTCCCGCCGCCGTGGGAGCCGCCGCACGCCGTGGCCAGGAGGGCGCACGCCGTCGTCACGGCCAGCGCGCGGGCGCGGGGCGCCCGGGAGGACGTACGGGGGGCGGGTCGGGCGTGGTGCAGCATGGACTGCACTCTGCCGGACGGCAGGTCGGGAGGGAAATCCGCCGGTCGGACGCCGGACGGATACCGGAGAGACGCCGGGCGGGCACCGGTCGTCCGCGCCATCGGCGCGGCACGCTCTCCGCCGGTGCGGCAGGCTGGAAGGTGCCGGGTACCCGTGGGGTCCCCGGGGTTGAAGGGATGAGGTAGCGGACGGTGATCCGTGTTGCGGTGGTGGACGACGAACAGCTCGTCAGGTCCGGGCTGCGGATGATCCTGGGCACGGCCGGGGACATCGAGGTCGTCGCGGACTGCGGCGGGGGCCAGGCCGTGGACACCGTCCTGGCCGCCGCTCCCGACGTCGTGCTCCTGGACATCCGGATGCCGGACGTCTCGGGCCTGGCCGTGCTCCGCGCGCTGCGGGTGCTGCCCACCCCGCCCGTGGTCGCCATGCTCACCACCTTCGACGCGGACGAGTACCTCGCCGCCGCGCTGAGCGGTGGGGCGGCCGGGTTCCTGCTCAAGGACACCGACCCCGAGGAGCTCGTCCGGGCCGTGCGGACCCTCGCCGGGGGCGGCAGCGTGCTGGACCCGGGCGTGACCCGGACCGTGATCGGCGGCTATCTGGCGGCGGGCGCCGGGGCCCCCGAGCCGTCCGCCGCCGAGGCGGTGCGCGCGCTGACCCCGCGCGAGCGGGAGGTGCTGGCGCACCTGGGCGCCGGCCTGGCCAATCCGCAGATCGCCGAGCGGATGGGGCTGGCCCCCAGCACCGTCAAGGACCATGTCCGGGCGGTCCTCGGCAAGCTCGGCGGCCTCAACCGGGTGCAGGCCGCGATCGTCGCGGACCGCGCCGGGCTCGTCGCGGCCGGGCGGCCCGGCGCCGGCCCGGGCGGCCCCGGGGGCGACGCGCGGTGACCCGCCGCCCGCCCCCCTGGCTGTCCGTCGCCGCGCCGATGGCACTGGCCCTCGCCGACGCGTTCCTGGTCAACGGGGCCGAACCGGGAGTGCCGCTGGCGCTCTCGCTGGCCGCCGCGCTCGCCCTGGTGTGGCGGCGGCGCCTGCCGCTGACGGTGCTCGCCGTCACCCTCGTGGGGATGTTCATCGGCTACATCTGGTTCGCGCCACTGATCGCGCTCTACACGGTCGCCGCCGTACGCCCCCCGGACCGCCGGGTGCTCGCCCTCGCGGGCACCGCGTTCGCGGTCGCGCACTTCCTGCCCTACCCCGTCTCCCGCCTCCCGGTGCACGACCACCGCACGCTGGCCCTGGACGCCGTCAACGCCGTCGTCATCGCGGCCGCCCCGCTCGCCGTCGGGCTGCTCTCCCGCACCCGGCACGAACTGGCCGAACGGCTCGACGAGTTGACGCGCAGCCGGGAACGGGAGGACCGGCTGCTGGCCGACCAGGTGGTGGCCACCGAGCGGGCCCGGCTCGCCCGCGAGATGCACGACGTGGTCGCCCACCAGGTCAGCCTGATCAGCCTGCAGGCCGGGGCGGTGCAGGTGCGCACCGAGGACACCGAGGCGCAGGCCGGCGCGCGCACCATCCGCGAGCTGTCCGTGCGCACCCTGGACGAGCTGCGGCACATGGTCGGCATCCTGCGCGCGGCGGGCGCGGACAGGGAGGAGCTCACCCCGCAGCCGAAGCTGGCGGACCTGCCCCGGCTGCTGGAGCTGAGCGCCCTGGACGTGACGTACGAGGACGCCCGCGCCCCCGGCGCCGAGCGCTCCGAAGCCGTCGAGCGGGCCGCCTTCCGCACCGTCCAGGAGGCCCTGACCAACATCCGCAAGCACGCCCCGGGGGCGAAGGTGCGGGTGCGGGTCACGGAACCGGGCGGGGGGCTGCGGGTGGAGATCCGCAACGGCCCGGCGGACTCGGCCGTCCCCTGCCCCGAGCTGCCCGGCGGCGGCCACGGGCTGGTGGGCCTGCGCGAGCGCGCGCAGAGCCTGGGGGGCACGCTGGAGGCGCACCCGACGGAGGACGGGGGCTTCGTGGTGCGGGCGGACTTCCCGCGCGCCTGACGCCGTCAGGCGGAGAGCGGGCCGCTGGTCTCGTCCGTCGCGCTCTCGAGGTCCGGGTAGACCTCGAAGAGGCGCCGTACGCCCAGGGCGGCGAGCACCCGGTTGACGTGCGAGCCCTCGACCGCGCCCTGCGCGGGCAGGATCAGCCGCAGCCGCCCCTGGCAGGAACGCATCAGACGACGGGCCGCGATCAGCACCCCGACCCCGCTGGAGTCGCAGAAGCGGACCTCGCCGAGGTCCAGCACCAGACTCCGCCGGCCGTCCGCCACCGCGTCGTGGACCCGCTGGCGCACCGCCGGCGAGGTCACCAGATCCATCTCGCCGCAGACCTGGAGCACGGCCCAGTTCCCCTGCTCGCGCTCCCATACCTTCAACGTCACGCGTTCGAGCCCTTCTCACTCGGTCCGCCGGAGTTCGCGCTTTCCGGCGCTTTTCCGGACTGAGCCCTTCCGCGGGGTGGCCACCGGCGCGTACGCTCCGCGACGGCCGCCCGGTTCCCCGGGATCCGGAGGTTCGCCCTCCCGGATCCGTCGCGAATTGCCGTCTGGCATAAACCACCGCCGTTGAGCCTATGCCCCGCTCGAACCGTTCCTCCCCATAGATCCGGTCACACCCGCATAACACATCGGCACATTCGAGCATGTCCGATCCACACCGATCGACTGGATCGTGATGTATCACCGCAAACCGACCCACAGCCATAGCAGCCCCGGCCGTCCGGTGCCAGCCGCTTTCCCGATCTCCCTTGGATCTTCCCTGATTTCGGTGCGAAGCGGCGCTCGGTGTCGGACCCTCCCGTTACATTGCGAGAAGCAGTCGGGAGGAGGGGCGGCATGACGTACGACGCACCACCACGGTGGGACCGCAGGATGCAACAGCGGCTCGCGCACGGCGAGGCCGCCGCGCTCGGCGAGCTCTACGACCGCTTCGCCTCTCTCGTCCACGGCCTCGCCCACCGCGTCCTCGACGACGAGGACGCCGCCGACCGCGTCACCCGCGACGTCTTCGGCTACGTCTGGGAGCATCCCGACGCCTACGACCCCCGCGAGGGCCCGCTGCGCTCCTGGATCGCCGACGTCACCCACCGGCAGGCCGTCGCCCGGCTGCGCCAGGCCGAGAGCGACGGCGAGGCGGGCCCCGAGGAGATCGACGAGCGGGTCCGCGCGGCCTCCGCCGCCGCCCGCGCCGACTACATCGTCACCTCCATGCCCGCCTCCCTGCGCGAGGCGCTGGACCTCGCCTACTCCCGCCGCCTGGACTACCGCAAGGCCGCCGCCGGGCTCGGCGTCACCGAGGACGAGGCCCGCCGCCGGCTCCGGCTCGGCCTCCAGCTGCTCTCCACCGCCCACCAGGGCCCGCGCCGGCCCGTCGGCGGAGGCCCCCGATGACCACGCACGCCGCCCGTCACCGCGTCCTCAAGTCCCTGCTCGGCGCCTGGGCGCTGGCCGCCTGCTCGGCCGAGGAGACCGCCGCCGTCGAGGAGCACCTCACCGACTGCGCCTCCTGCGCCGACGAGGCCCTCCGGCTGCGGGACGCGGTCACCCTCCTCCACCACGAGGAGAGCCTCGACCTCGACCCCGGTCTGCGCTCCCGGGTCCTCGCGCACTGCCTCGGCCGCCGCCCGGCCAAGATCCCGGTGCCCGCCTGGGCCGCGCCCTACGAGGCCGAGACGGCCCGCCTGGACGCCCTCCTGCGGGACATCGGCGAGGCGGACTGGCGCGCCCCGGTCCGGCTCACCTGGTTCGACGGACGCGGCCCCGCCGAGCGGGAGGTCAGCGTCGCCGCGGTCGTCACCCACCTCACCGCGGTGGACGGCGTGGTGGCCGGCTCCCTCGGCCTCCCGCCCTCCGCCGCCGCGGACGACGACCCGGCGCGCACCCACACGACATGGCGCGACCAGAGCCGCGCGCTGATACGGGGTGCCTCCTACGCCGGGGAGGGCACGGCCGAACGGACCGTGGAATACGGCCCGTTCCGGCTGCCCCTGCCCGATGCGTTCCTGGACCGCGCCTTCGAGTGCTGGGTGCACGCGGAGGACGTGGCCGAGGCGGTCGCCTACCCCTACACGCCGCCCACTCCCACACACCTCCACCGCATGATCGACCTCGCGGCCCGGATGCTGCCCCGGGCGATCGCCGGCCGCCGCCGCGCGGGCCTCGCCCCGCCCCCGCACACCCTCACCACGGCGGGCGCCCCCGGCCGCGCCCTCCACCTGGAGATCGAGGGCAGCGGCGGCGGCCACTGGTACATCGCCCTGGACTCCCCCGCCGCGAAGGCCGCCCCCGGGACGGAGGTGGCCCATGTGGCCCTGGACGGACTGGAGTTCTGCCGCCTGGCCGCCGGCCGCATGCGCCCGCAGGAGGCGGCGGCGGGCCAGGACGGCGACCGCGAGGCGGTGCGGGACGTGCTGTTCGCCACGGCGTCGCTGTCGCGGATGTGAGGGATGCGGGGCCGCTACCGCGGGGCAGCGGGTGCGGGCCGCCGCTGCGGGACGCGGGCCTCGTCCGGGCCGCCTGAGGGCGCCTCCGGGCGCGCGCAAAGGCCACGGCGCAGAGCGGGCCCGGGGCGCAGGGGGCGGAGCCCCCGGCCCGCGCGACGGCGCAACCGCCCGGGAGGCGGGGCGCGGAACCCGCCGTCAGGCGAAAACGACCGTCCGGCTGCCGTTCAGCAGCACCCGGTGCTCGCTGTGCCACTTCACCGCCCGGGCCAACGCCTGGCACTCCACATCGCGCCCCACGGCCACCAGCTGCTCCGGCGTCACCTCATGGCCCACCCGCTCGACCTCCTGCTCGATGATCGGCCCCTCGTCCAGGTCGGCCGTCACATAGTGCGCGGTGGCACCGATCAGCTTCACACCCCGCGCATGCGCCTGGTGATACGGCTTCGCACCCTTGAAGCTCGGCAGGAAGGAGTGGTGGATGTTGATGATCCGCCCCGACAGCTCCTTGCAGAGGTTGTCGGAGAGCACCTGCATGTACCGCGCGAGCACCACCAGCTCGACGTTCTCGGTCCGGACGAGCTCCAGCAGCCGCTCCTCCGCCTCCGCCTTGGTCTCCTTCGTCACCGGAATGTGGTGGAAGGGGACCCCGTAGGAGCCGACCAGCTCGGCGAAGTCCGTGTGGTTGGAGACCACGGCCGCGATCTCGACCGGAAGCGCCCCGATCCGCGAGCGGAACAGCAGATCGTTGAGGCAGTGCCCGAACTTGGACACCATCAGGACGATCCGCATCTTCGCGTCGGCCCGGTGGATCTGCCAGTCCATGTGGAAGGAGTCACCGATGGCCGCGAAGCTGGCCCGCAGCTTCTCCAGCGTCACGGGCGCCTCCGCGCCGAACTGCACCCGCATGAAGAACAGACCGGTGTCGCCGTCGCCGAACTGCCGGCTGTCCTCGATGTTGCAGCCGGTCATGAAGAGATAGCTGGACACCGCGTGGACGATGCCCTGCTTGTCCGGGCAGGAGAGGGTGAGGACGTACTGGTCGGACTGGGCGGGCGCGGGCTGCGAGGCGTTCATAGCCCAATAGCGTCGCATACCCGCGGCCCCCCTCCGGACCACGAGGTTCCACTCCCTCGGCCCCGATCTTGCCCCCGGCCCCGGCCGGATCCCGGCCGGTTCCCGGCCCGACCTCGGCCTGACCTCGGTCAGAACTTGGTGAGCATCGCCAGCACGGGCAGCGACCTCGGCGGCACGTCCGGGTCGTCCCCGTCCCCCGCCGCCAGCCGAACGTGTGCCTCACGAGCCGCTCGGACGACCTCCGGCCACCCGTGGTGCTCCAGATACGCCGAGACGGGCGCGTCGGCCCCGACCTGATGCATGATCCGCAGCACCCGCAGCACCGCCGTGTCCACCAGGGCGGCCTCGCCCGAGTCCCGGAACACCGTTCCGACGTACTTCTCGGCCGACCAGTTGTCCAGCCAGGTGTCCTCGACCAGACGGTAGACGGCGTCGGTCACGTCTCCGTACTCCTCGCGCCCGGCCAGCCAGCACTCCCGCTGGAAGGCCTCGTCCGCGAGCATGTGCAGCGCCGAGCGGACGTTGGCCCGCCAGCGCCACCACGGCATGTCATTCAGCGGCATGCCGTCCATGGTGGTCGAGCGGCGGCCGCGACGGGAAGACTTCTCCGAACCTTGCACAGCAGTCGATCGTACGTTCCCGCCTCAGAGCTGCGTCCACTGGCGCTGGGGCAGTCCGTACTTCTTCGCGATCGGGTTCCACAGGTCGGCGGCCCGCTTCTTGGCGACGGTCGCCTCGCCGCTGGCGCGATCGGCCGCGGCGGCGTCCTTGGTGGGACGGGCGTGACCCTTGTGGCAGCCGTGTTTGCCGCCCACCGCGTCGGCCCAGGCCGCGTAGTGGCTGTCGGCCGCGGCGGACGCCTGCCACGCCTTGGTCAGCTGCGCGGTCAGGTCCGCATGGCCGTCGAGCTTGCCGACGTCCGTCTTCCGCAGCCGGTCCACCAGGCCGTTGCGGTCCTTCGCGGCGTCGCGCAGGTCGGCGGCGGACTTGTCGAGGTCCTTGCAGCTCCTGGTCGCGTCCACGGCCCCGATGACGGTGCCCCGGCTGCTGCCGCTGTCCTTCAGCAGCGCGTCCAGCGCCTTGGCCTGCCCCTCGGCCGGGTCGGCGGGCTTGGGCTTCCTGCTCTCCTCGGCCTTCGGGGAGGCCGAGGAGCTCGGCCCGTCCGTGGCCGCGGCGGCCTTCTGGGGCTCCTTCTCCTTGTCCCCTCCGTCACCACTGCCCCAGAACAACGCTCCCGCGGCGAGCCCGGCGACGGCGCAGCCGGCGACGACGGCACCGATGACGGCGAGGCTCTTCCCCCGCCCGGAACGGGCGGCGGGCGCGGCCGGGGCGGGTGCAGCAGCCGGGGCGGGTGCGTACGCCCCGGCCCCGGGTATTCGGGGCCCGCTCCCCGCGGGCACGGGGGCGGGGGCGGGGGCAGGTGCGGGCCGTGCACCGGCAGCGGCCTGGCGGAACAGGGTGTCGAACTCGGCGGGCGGCGTCCGCTCCCCGCCCGGCACGGGCGGCAGGTACTGCGTCGCCGCACCGTCGTCCGCCGCACCGACGGAGGCGACTCCGTTTCCCCGGACCGGCGGAAGGTACTGGGTCGCCGCGCCCTCGTCCGGCCCGCCGACCGCGGAACCGGCCTGCGCCGGCGGCCCGTTCGCGCCGGAGACCGGCGGAAGGTACTGCGTGGCCGCGCCGGCATCCGCCACGGGCGGCAGGTACTGCGTCGCGGCTGCGTCGTCCGGCGCACCGGCCGGGGGCGCGGGTGTCCCCGGGACCGGCGGGAGATACTGCGTCGCCGCGTCGGCGGCCGGCGCGGGCGGCCCGTCCATGCCGCGGACGGGAGGCAGGTACTGGGTCGCGGGCGCGTCGTCCGGTGCACCCATGGACGGCGGCGCCGAGAGGTACTGGGGCGCTCCCCCGTCACCCGACGCGGCGGAACGGTTCGGCGCACCGGCCGGCGGAGCGGCCGGCACCGGCGGGAGGTACTGCGTCGCGGCGCCCGCGTCCGTCCCCGCGCCCTCCCCGCGCACCTGCTGCGCGTACGGCGGGGGCGGCAGCGGCGCACCCGGCATCGGCGTCGCGCCCATCGGCGGCAGGTACTGGGTCGCCTCGGAGTCGGGCACGCCCGGCCGGGCCGGCGGCATCTCCGGGGGCAGCGGCTGCGCCGCGCCCGGCGGCCCCCACGGCCCGCCCCAGGGCTGTCCGGGCGGCGGCGACGCCTGCTCGCCGACGGGTCCGCCCGGGGCGGGACGGGAAGGCAGCACGACGCCCTCGCGCGCGGGCGGGGCCGCAGGGAACTGCGGCTCGTTTCCCTGTCCGCTCTGCGTCACCGGGACTCCTCAGGCTGTACGGGTAGCTGAACCGGCGGCTCACGCTACCCGGTAGCCCCGCGCAGGGGGCGGGACGGGCCATGTTGCGCCCGCCCTCGGGCGGGCTGGGTTGCCCCTCCCCGCCCTTTCACCTCCCCCAGAGGGGGTGCCCCCATCCCGGGGCTGCGCCCCTCGGCCCCACAATGCGGCTGCGCCGCATTGCCCTCAAGCGCCGGACGGGCTGAATCAGCCCGTCTGGGGGTTGCCCCCCCTCCGGGGAGCTTGAGACGGGGGGTGCCCCCCCTCTGGGGGAGCCTGGAGGGCGCTTCAGGGGGCCAGGGGCGCAGCCCCAAGCGGGGCTCAGGAGCGCAGCCCCGGTCAGGGCCCGACGGGCGCAACCCGAGCGGGGGCCAGGGGGCGCAGCCCCCGGTGGGGTGCAGGGGCGAAGCCCCGCCCACCGCGCGGAGCGCGACCCCGCGCGCGGCAGCGCGCACGCGGGGTCGCGCAGGGGCGCAGCCCTTGCGAAAACGGATGAGGGCGGGGCGGGGAGCAAACCCCCCGACACCCCCTACGCCGCCTGCATCTCCAGCCTCACCCCGAAATCCCGCACCGCCGGCTCGTCCCGATAAGGCTGCAACCGCTGCTGGAAGTCGTCCAGATACTCCGCCCCCCGATTGGAGCGCAGTGTCCCCAGCAGCTCCAGCGCCCGCGACCCCGTCGCGCACGCCTCCTCCACCTCGCGCTGCTGCACATGCGCGGTGGCGAGCACCAGCAGCCCGATGGCCCGGCGGCGGACCCGCCCCTGCGGATGGTGCGCCAGGGCATCCTCCGCATGGCGCCTCGCCGGCTCGGCCTGGCCCAGGTCGCGGTGGCAGTGGGCCAGTTCGTCCGACAGATAGGCGTGGTCGAAGTGCCGGATCCACGACGGGTCGTCGCCCGCACCGGAATCCATTCCTCCGTCGGCCTGTTCGAGCTTGGTGACGGCCTTCGCCGCCACCGTCTGGCAGGAGCGGGCGTCGCCCAGCAGCGCGTGCCCGCGCGCCTCCGCCGCGTAGAACATCGCCTCGACCCGCGGCGTGACCTGTCCTCGCGCCCCCTCCTGGGCCGCCTTCGCGAGCTGGGCGATCTCGCGCGGGTTGCCGAGCGAGGCGGCGAGGTGGCTCATGCTGGCCGCCAGCACATAGCCCCCGTAGCCGCGGTCGCCCGCCGCCTGGGCGAGCCTCAGCGCCTGGATGTAGTAGCGCTGGGCGAGCCCGGGCTGCCCGGTGTCGACGGCCATGTAGCCGGCGAGCTCCGTCAGCCGCGCCACCGCCGCGAACAGCTCCCGCCCGACCGCCTCGCGGTACGAACCGGCGAGCAGCCCGGAGACGACGCTGTTGAGGTAGTGCACGACGACGGGCCGGACATGCCCGCTCCCGTACCGGTGGTCGAGCTCGACGAGCGCCTCCGTCGTGGAGCGGACGGCCTCGACGTCGGAGACCCCGACCCGGGCGCCC
The DNA here is from genome assembly GCF_041519305.1 of Streptomyces luteireticuli. Classification (NCBI taxonomy): domain Bacteria; kingdom Bacillati; phylum Actinomycetota; class Actinomycetes; order Kitasatosporales; family Streptomycetaceae; genus Streptomyces; species Streptomyces luteireticuli. The sequence goes on along the minus strand of NZ_CP167927.1, from coordinate 5,005,432 downwards.
GCGCTCCGCGCGACCTGTGGGTCGGCCCCGGTGATCAGCCAGTCGCGGCTGGGCTCGACCAGCGCGGACGAGGCGACCGAGGTGCCGCTGAGGAAGTCCCGGCGGCCCACGTCACTGCGCCACAGCTCGCAGACCTGCTCGATCGCCCCCATGACGGTCGGGGAGAACTGCAGGCCCACGCCGGAGGCGAGGTTCTTGCCGTTGGCCATGCCGATCTCGTCGATGGTGACGGTCCGGCCGAGCTTGCGGCCGAGCGCCTCGGCGATGACGGCCGGGGCGCGTCCGCGCGGCTGCTGGCCGCGCAGCCAGCGGGCGACGGACGTCTTGTCGTAACGGAGATCGAGACCGTGCTCGGCGCCGCACATGTTGACGCGGCGTGCCAGTCCGGCATTGGAGCAGCCGGCTTCCTGAATGAGCGCCTGCAGCCGTTCGTTCGGCTGCCGCGCGACGAGTGGCCGTGCGGCCATCTGTACCCCCTGAGACTGCTATGCGTTCGCGAAGTCCCTCGCGAAGTGCGGAGAAGCTGAGCCGGCTGAGAACGCCTTCCTCTGTGATCTTTCCCCCCTGATGTCCTGAGAATGCGGGACTTTCCCGTATTGATGTCAGAGCGGTCGTGAATGCGTCGGCTGTGCCCTGCTTCTGCCTCGCAGGTGGCTACCCCTTCGCCGGGGCGAAGCCGCCCCTGCGCCCCCGTACATGCATCCGTGCGCCCCGTGTGCTGTTCACCGACAGGGGCGGCGGGCCCGTGTCCAGCCCGTAACCCTTGGTGACAAGGGGAGTTGTGATGAACGTGGAAGAGACGATCGGAGTAGGGACCCCGCGCATTCCCCAACAACGCGGTGAGCGCGTGCTCGACGCCGCGGTCCGGTATGCGGAGGAACGGCACTGGCATGTTTTCGCGGGCACCTGGCTGGAGGCGGTGGACGGCCGGGAGCGCTGCTCGTGCGGCGAGCCCGACTGCCTCGCCCCGGGCGCCCATCCGGCCCGCCAGGACTGGGCCGAGCAGGCCACCGCCAGCGCGGCCGGCGCGCGCCGGATGTGGGGGAAACACCCCACCGCCTCGGTCCTGCTGCCGACGGGCCGCACGTTCGACGCGCTGGACGTCTCGGAGTCCGCCGGCTGCCTGGCGCTGGCCCGCATGGAGCGGATGGGCATCGAGCTGGGGCCGATCACCTCCACCCCGTTCCGCAGGATGCTCTTCTTCGTGCTGCCCGGCGGCGCGTTGAAGGTCGCCGACGCGGCCCGCAAGCTGGGCTGGCGGCCGTCCTCGCTGGATCTGATCGCCCGCGGCGAGGGCGACTACGTGGTGGCGCCGCCGAGCCGGGTGGGCAACCGCGGCGCCGTGCAGTGGGCGCGCCAGCCCACCGCCGCCAACCGCTGGCTCCCGGACGCGGAGGAGCTGGTCAGCGCCCTCGCCTATGCGTGCGGCGGGCGGCAACCCGCGGACGCCCGCGGCCGCTGAGGTCCCGGCCGGGGCCCCGTAGGGTCCCGGGAAAATCGCTGACGTTTGTCACCTGTGCCCGCCCCCGTCCGAACCTACGCTGGTTCCGGGGGCGGGTCCTGCCGCCCTCAGGCACCAGCAGGAACGAGGGATGGCAGTGGGACAGGGCACCACATCCGCGGCCGTGCGGATCGAAGGGCTGTGGAAGCGGTTCGGCGAGCAAGTGGCCGTCGCCGGAGTGGATCTGGAGATACCGGCGGGGCAGTTCATCGGCCTCGTCGGCCCCAACGGCGCGGGCAAGACCACGACCTTGTCCATGGTCACCGGTCTGCTGCGGCCCGACGCGGGGCGGGTGGAGATCGCCGGGCACGACGTCTGGGCCGACCCGGCCGCCGCCAAGGCCGTCATCGGCGTCCTCCCCGAGGGCCTGCGGACGTTCGAGCGGCTCTCCGGCCGTGAACTCCTCGCGTACACCGGGCGGCTGCGGGGGCTGCCCGGTGCCGAGGTGGACCAGCGGGCCGCCCAGCTCCTCGACGTCCTCGACCTCGCGGGCGCACAGCACAAGCTCGTCGTCGACTACTCCACCGGCATGCGCAAGAAGATCGGTCTGGCCGCGGCGCTGCTGCACAACCCCGAAGTCCTCTTCCTGGACGAGCCGTTCGAGGGAGTGGACCCGGTCTCGGCCCAGACGATCCGCCGGGTGCTGGAGCGCTATACCGCCTCCGGGGCCACGGTCGTCTTCTCCAGCCACGTCATGGAGCTGGTGGAGTCGCTCTGCTCCTGGGTCGCCGTGCTGGCCGCCGGCCGCATCCGGGCGCACGGCCCGGTCGCGGAGGTGCGCGGGGACGCCCCCTCGCTCCAGGACGCCTTCCTCGAACTCGTGGGCGCCCGGAGGCTGTCCGAGGGCCAGACCCTGGACTGGCTGGGGGGTGCCCGATGAGCGCCGCGCCGTCCGCCGGGCCGCTCTCCCTGGTCCCGGTCTTCGCCCGGCTCAAGCTCACCCTGCTCCGCAACGGGCTGCGCCAGTCCAGCAAGCGCAAGGCCGTCTATATCGTCTCCCTCGTCCTCACCGCCCTCTTCGGCGCGCTCCAGCTGCTCGGCCTGTGGGCCCTGCGCGGCACCGGCCACGCGGCGGCGCTGACCGTGCCCCTGGCCACGCTGCTGGCCCTGGGCTGGGCGCTCGCCCCGCTCCTCCACCCCAGCGGGGACGAGACGTTGAACCCGGCCCGGCTGGCGATGCTGCCCCTGCGGCCGGCACCGCTGGCCACGGCCCTGCTGATCAGCTCGCTGATCGGCATGGGCCCGGCCTTCACCCTGCTGATACTCGTCGGCTCGGTGATCGCCACGGCGTACGGGGCAGGGGCGTTCGGCGTCGCGGTGCTCGCGGTGCCGCTGGCGCTGCTGGTCTGCGTGGCGCTGGCCCGGGCGGTGGCGACGGCCAACATACGGCTGCTGTCCAGCCGCAAGGGCCGCGATCTGGCCCTGCTCAGCGGCGTGATCATCGGCGTCGGTATCCAGGTCGTCAACTTCGCCCTGCAGAAGCTGTCCAACTCGGGCCTGTCGAAGCTGGAGCCCGTCGCGGACGTGACCCGCTGGATCCCGCCCGGCTCCGCGCTGGACGCCGTCCGGGCCGCGGGCGAGGGCGAGTACGGCCTCGCCGCCGCCGAACTCGCCCTGACCGCCGGTGTGCTGGCCGCCCTGCTGTACTGGTGGCAGCGGACGCTGACGAAGGTGATGGTCTCGCCGGACTCCTCCACGCTGGCCGCGGCGGAGCCGGACCGGGAGCGCTCCTCGGACTCCGGCCTCTCCCGGCTGCTGCCCGCCGGGCGGGCGGGCACGGCCGCCCAGCGCTCGCTGCGGTACGCCTGGCGCGACCCCAAGATCAAGATGTCCTGGGGGTCCACCCTGGCGATCGGCACGGCGATACCGGTGTTCAACATCCTCCAGGGCAACCACAGCCTGTACTTCGTGTTCATCGCTGCCACGATGGTCACCAGCCAGATGTTCAACCAGCTGGGGCAGGACGGGTCCGCGTTCTGGATGGTGCTCCAGACGATCGGCTCCCGGCGCGAGGCGCTCGCCGAACTGTGGGGCCGCACCCTGGCGTTGATCATCGTCACCGCGCCCTATCTGGCCCTGGTGGTCACCGGCCTGGCCCTTCTCACCGGCGACTGGCGGAACTTCGCGGAGGTGCTGGGCCTGGTCCTGGCCCTGCTGGGCGGCCTCCTCGGCACGGGCGCGCTGGCCTCCGTCCTGCTGCCGTACTCCGTCCCCCAGGACAACGCCTTCAAGAACGTCGCCCCCGGACAGACGGGCATCGCCTGGCTCGGCATGCTCTGGGTCCTCGCGGGTGCCGCGGCCTGCGCACCGCTGGCCGCCCTGACGGTCTGGCTGCACCTGGCCGATGCGCGGGACCTGTCGTGGGTGCTGCTGCCGCTGGGCCTGGGATACGGCGCGGTGGTGGCATGGGCGGGTCTGAAGGCGGCGGCGGCCCGTCTGACGCCCCGCCTGCCGGAGATACTCGCGGCGGCGAGCCGGGCGTAGCGTTCCCGCCCCGGAGGGGCGGGCATCGGGTGCCTCTGCCCCCGGCCCGCCCTTTCACCGTTTCTTCCGGGGCTGCGCCCCTCGGCCCCGCAATGCGGCTGCGCCGCATCGTCCTCAAGCGCCGGACGGGCTATTTCAGCCCGTCCGGCGCTTGAGGACAGCGCCCGCAGGGCGCTTCAGGGGGCTAGGGGGCGGAGCCCCCGGAAGAAACGGTGAAAGGGCGGGACCGGGGCAAACCCAGCCCGTCCGGCACCCGAGGACTAACGCGGCGCAGCCACATCGCGGGGCCCAGGGCCCGGCCCCGGGGAAACGGTGGCGCGGGGCCGGGGATCGACCACCCCACCGTCGACCCACCCCAGCGGCACCTCCTCCGCCTCCCCCACATACCCGTCCGGCCGGACGAGCAGCATCGTGCGCCCGGCATCGGCCCGCGTGACACGCAGACCGGGGCCGGGGCCGGCGTCGAGACCGAACCCCCGCGGCACCACCCGCACGAACTCCCCCGCCCGCAACGCCTCGTACAGCCGCACCGGCCGCCCCGGGCCCTCCTCCGCCAGCGGGAGGTCGGGGGCCCGCCGCCCCACCAGCGGATGCGATCCCGGCGGCGCCGGGTACGCGATCCCCAGACCGGACACCGTCATCGCCACCCGGCCCCCCGCGAAGCCCGCCAGCGGCCCGAACCGCAGCGCCGCGGCCGCCGTCCCCCGCAGCCCGCGCACCACCGGCGACTCGGCCAGCACGGCCCGGACGATCGCCCCGCTGACTTTCAGCACCTGCTCCCCGACGGGGTGCCGCTCGGCGTGGTAGCTGTCGAGCAGGGCCTCCTCCGCGTCCCCGCGCAGGACGGCCGCCAGCTTCCAGCCCAGGTTGGCCGCGTCCTGGAGACCGGCGTTCATGCCCAGCCCGCCCGCCGGCGAGTGGACGTGCGCGGCGTCCCCGGCGAGCAGGACCCGCCCGTCCCGATAGGCCGGCACCTGCCGCTCGTCGCTGTGGAAGCGCGAGGTCCACCGCGCGTCCCGGATACCGAAGTCGGTGCCGAAGACGGCCCGGGTGACGTCCTTCAACTCCTCCATGTCCACCGGCGCTTCGGTCGGCAGCGCCGTTCCCCGCCGCCAGGCGATGACGCGGAACCAGCCGTCCCCGAACGGGACGACGAACGAGAACCCCGCCGGCCCGCCCCGGAACGCCGGCACCTCCCCCGGCGAGGCGTCGAGCCGGACGTCCGCGAGCATCACGGAGTCCAGCACGGCCCGCCCGGGGAACGGCATCCCGATGGCCTGCCGAACGGTGCTGCGCACCCCGTCCGTGCCGACGACGTACCGGGCGCGCAGGGTGCCGGTGGTGCCGTCGTCCCCGGTCACGTCGACCGAGACGCCGTCCGCGTCCTGCCGCAGGCCGGTGCACCGGGCGCCGCGCCGGAGCTCGGCGCCGACCGTGGCGGCGCGCTCCTCCAGCAGGCCCTCGACGTGGTACTGCGGGGTCATCAGGACGCCCGGGAAGCGGGTCGGCAGCCGCCCGAGGTCGATCACGGCCCCGCGGAAGAGGCGGACGTCCTTGACGAAGTACCCGGTGGAGAGCAGCCGTTCGGCGAGGCCGCGGGCGTCGAGCACCTCCAGGGTGCGGGCGTGGACGGCGAAGGCCCGGGTGAGGTTGGACTCCTGCGACCGCCGCTCCAGCAGGACGGTGCGGACTCCGGCGGCAGCGAGGTCACCGGCCAGGAGGAGGCCGGTGGGGCCCGCCCCGACGACGATCACATCGGTCGCATCGGTCGCATCGATGGCGGAGTGGGTGACGGCAGGCATGGCGGCCTCCTCTGGCTCCCGGCCCGATTCCGACGGCCGGCCCACCTCCAGTGCACACCCGCCCGGCAAAGATGTCAACGAGCGTTGAATTAATCCTCCGCGCCCCCGGAGGGGACGTCCGCGCGCCCCCTCCGGCAAGCAGGCACCGTCACACCGGCACCGCGTCCCTCAGGAACGGCTCGGCCACCCTCCGCCACGCCCCGGGCTGGTCGTAGTGGAGGAAGTGCCCCGCGTCCGCCACCTCCGCGTACCGCCCGCGGGGCAGGACGCGGACCATCTCCTGGGCCTCCGCCCGGCCCAGCTCGCCGTCCAGCCCGCGGACGACCAGGGTGGGACACTCGACCAGCGCCAGCTCCTCCCAGTGCGCGTCGTGCGCATAGGCCTCGCGGGCCACCAGCATCTGACGGCGGAAGAACAGCGGCCGCCAGCCGTCCGCGCGCTCGGCCATCACCTCCGCGTAGAAGTCGCCGCGGGCCGGGGCCGGGCGCTCCAGCGTGGGGTCCTCCTGGCCGAACCACCGGCGCACGTCCGCCAGCGTGGCGAACGGGACGGGCCAGGACTTGAACCACTCGCCCCACCGGCGCTGCGTCGCCGCGCCCAGCGCCGACGCCCGCATGTCGCAGATCACCAGCGCCCGGACCAGGTCGGGCCGGCGGGCCGCCAGCCGCCAGGCCGTCAGGGCGCCCATGGCGTGGCCGATGAGCGTGACCGGCGCCAGGCCCAGCTGCTCGACCACGGCCTCCGCGTCGGCCACATACGCGTCCAGGTCGTAGGGGCCGCCGACCGGCTTCTCGCTGCGGCCGTGGCCCCGCTGGTCGAGCGCCACCGTGCGGTACCGCGTGGAGAGCCAGCGGGCGGCCTCCGCCCAGTGCGCGGCGCGCCCCATCAGCCCGTGCAGCAGCAGGATCCCGCCGTGGCCGTCGTCCCCGGCCCGGACGGGCGGGACGACCGCTTCCGGCCGGTCGGCGAACTCCCAGGCGGCGAGCCGCACTCCACCGCTCCCACCGACATCGATACGCCGCGCCATCACTCCTGACACCCCCACTTCACCCCCGGACAGCTCCACCTTATGGAACCCCCTTTCGAATGGGCCGGCCGTCGCACGCAACACCCCTCGTTCGAGTGACGGGAGCCGAGGATTGACCGTCGTCGCCAAGGGGAGAAATCGACTCGGGCGCGGACCGTTCGGGGAAGAAGGTCCGCGAGGCGCACCCTGGGAGCTCGGGGCCCCGGGTCGCCGTGGGGGGAATACGGGGAGGCGGGGCCCCGGCCGTCCGTGAGGGCGCCGGGGCCTCTGTCATGGCCGGGGCGGCCCCCGTCGCCGCAGGAGTCCCCGCCTTGCAGCCCGATGTGTCCGACATGCGGTCCGCCCACCGCGACCGGTGCCTCATCGAGGACCCCCTCCCAGGTCGTACGGCGCGAGCGCATATGCCACGACGCCAGCGTGACATGCTCCGGGGGCGTATGTGCGCGTTCCGCCGACTTCCACCGACTCCGGCCGGACCGGGGGCAGTTGGCCGGACGGAGCGCGGAGGGCGGCACCGGCCGGGCGGTACGGGGCGGTCAACCCGCCCGCGAACTACGGTCGTTGGGGGCCGGGGAAACGCTCAGCGCTTGGCGACGAAGACGTGCGAGGCGACGTCCGGGGCCAGCTCGGCGGACTCGCCGCTGCTGCCCACCATCACCCCACCGGGCGACTCCGTCACGCTGACCACGGCCCCCGGCTGCACCCCCACGCGGCGCAGGGTGTGCATCAGCTGGGCGTCGCTCTGGATCGGCTCGCCGATCCGCCGCACGACCACCGTCTTGCCCTCGGAGCCGGGGGTCAGCTCGGAGAGGCTGACCATGTTGTCGTTGAGATACGGGTCGGCCTCGGCCTTCTCGCCCAGCTCCTCCAGACCCGGGATCGGGTTGCCGTACGGCGACTCCGTCGGGTGGCGCAGCAGCTCCAGGACGCGGCGCTCCACGGCCTCGCTCATCACATGCTCCCAGCGGCAGGCCTCCTCGTGGACCTGCTCCCACTCCAGGCCGATCACATCGACGAGCAGGCACTCGGCGAGGCGGTGCTTGCGCATCACCCGGGTGGCCAGGCGGCGGCCCTCGTCGGTGAGCTCCAGGTGACGGTCGCCGGCCACCGTGACCAGGCCGTCGCGCTCCATGCGGGCCACCGTCTGGCTCACCGTGGGACCGCTCTGATCGAGCCGCTCCGCGATGCGGGCGCGCATGGGGACCACACCTTCCTCCTCCAGCTCCAGGATGGTGCGGAGATACATCTCCGTGGTGTCGATCAGTCCGGACATGCGTGCCCCTCGGATAAGTAGTGCGCTGGCCCTGGACCCAATTCTGACGCATACCTCCGACAAGGGGGGCGAGTACCGCCCCGGTACGGCCCCGCCACGGCCCAGGGCAGGGCCGTCCTCCGTATTGACAGCGCGCAGGTCAACCGCGCAACGTGAGCCGCGCCACCGCGGCGCCGACGACGACGCCGCCGACCCCGGGACGACACTGAGGAGCCCTTTGCGATGAGCGGGAACAAGCTGGCCGGCCAGTTCTTCGACGCCGCGATCGGGCTGCTGGAGCGGGTGCGGGACGAGGAGGCGGAGCACATCGCCGCCGCCGGGGCGATGCTCGCCGACACCGTCGCGGCGGGCGGCCGGCTCTTCGTCTTCGGCGCGGGCCACTCGTCGCTGCCCGCACAGGACGTCGTCTACCGGGCGGGCGGGCTCGCGCTGATGAACCTCCTCGCCGTACCGGGAACGGTCGGCGTGGACATCACCCCCGCCACGCTCGGCAGCGCGCTGGAGCGCGTCGACGGGCTGGCCGGGGCCGTCCTCGACACGAGCCCCGTCCAGGCCGGCGACGTACTGATCGTCATCTCCCTGTCCGGGCGGAACTCACTGCCCGTCGAGATGGCGCTCAACGCGCGGGCGCTCGGGCTCAAGGTCGTCGGCGTCACGTCGCTGGCGTACGCGGGGCGGACGAAGTCCCGGCACGCGTCGGGGACGTTCCTGAAGGACCACTGCGACGTCGTGATCGACAGCAAGGTGGAGATCGGGGACGCCGAGCTGACGGCGGAGGGCGTCGCGGCGCCGTTCGCCCCCGCGTCGACGGTGGTGACGAGCGCCGTGATGCAGGCGGTCGTCGCGTCCGCGGCCGGGGAGCTGGCCGGGCGGGGCATCGAGCCGCCGATGCTGCGGTCGGGGAACGTGGACGGGGGCCACGAGTGGAACGGGCGGGTGCTGCGGGAGTACGGGGAGCGGATCTTCTTCCGCCACTGAACGGCACCGGACTCCGGCGCCGCACTCCACCGAACGGCACCTGGCTCCGGCACCTGGCTCCGGCACCTGGCTCCGGCACCTGGCTCCGGCGCCGGAGGGCGCTCAGCCCGCCACGGCGCCCGCCAGGTCGACCGCCGCCGCCACCCGCGTCGCGATGTCCTCCGCGTACGTCGCGTCCGCCCGGTCGAACGGGCGGCGCGACGGGCCGCGGAGGAACGTCACCACCCCCACCGTCCGCCCCCGCGACCGCAACGCCGTCGCGAGCGCATGCTGCGTCCCCGCGGGCCACTTCCGTACCGGCGCCCAGTCCCGCGAGCGGTCCGAGACCGCCCGCACCGAACCGCAGCGCTCGACCGCCTGGACCGCCGGGTGACCCTCCATGTACGGCACGGGCAGACCGCCCCCGGCCACCGCCGTGGCCGGCCCGGAGGCCCCCGTGGGCGTCGCCGCCGCCCGCATCAGGAGGATCGGCCGCCGGGGCACGGACTCGGGCTCGGGCAGCAGGTCGATCAGCGCGTGGTCCGCGAAGCCGGCGAGGGCGAAGTCCATGTAGAGCGCCGCGGCCTCCATCGGGTCCTCGCACTCGGCCACCGCCCGCCCCGCCCGGTGCAACTGGCTTCCCCGGAACCGCAGCCGGGCGCTCTCCTGCTCGGCCAGCCGCGCCTTGGTCACGTCCAGGAACAGCCACGCCACCCCCAGCGGGACCGGCTCCTCCACCAGCGGGGTGGACAGCCGGAGGAATCCGCTGCGCCAGCAGCGCCGCTCCCCCGCGCCGCCCTCCTCGCCCGCGCCTCTCACCGACACCCACAGCTCCGTCGGCGCCGGCGGCGCGCCCGACGCCAGGACGTGCTGGAGGGCGCTCTCCACGTCCTCCAGGCCCTGCTCCAGCAGGTCGCCCAGCGGGCGGCCGAGCAGCGCGGAGCGGCTGGTGCGCAGCGCCCGGGCGGCGTGCGCGTTGGCGAGGGCCGGGCGCAGGTCGGCGTCGACCAGGACGACGCCCCAGGACGCGTCGCCGAACAGCGCCTCGCTCAGCGCCACCGACCGCTCCAGGTCGATCTGCGTGTGCACCTCGCTGAACGCGCAGTAGACCCCCGCCGGGCTGCCGTCCGCGCCGGGCACGGCCGACGACTGGACCCGCACCAGGACCCGGCCGCCCTCCTTGGTGAGCAGCGCGAACTCGTCCAGCTGGCGGCCCTGCGCCTGCATCGCGCCGAGCAGCCGGGCGGTGACCTCCGGCGCGTCCGCCTCGCGCACCGCCCAGCCGGCCAGGCCGGGCCGGCCGACGACCTCCTCGGCGGACCAGCCGAGGATCCGCTCGGCCTCGCGGTTCCAGTGGGTGAGCGTCCCCTCGGCGTCGAACGCGCAGAGTGCCGCGTCCATGCCGTCGAGCAGGGCCGCGAGCAGGTCGTGGTCCTCGCCGTCGGCGGCAGCCTCGTGGCGGGCGGGCCCGAAGTGGTGTGGAGCGGTCACGAGATACCCCCAGCTGGACGCGTCTGCATGTCCTGCACGACGGGTCATTCAACTCGACGCCGCCCCGCACCACACCGTCTTCGGCGAAATCCGTGCACCGGGAAATTCGGTTGTGGTGCCCGGAGGGGCTCCCTAGGGTGTGGGACACACGAGAAGGGAGGTGATCGGACAGATGGTTTTCGTCCGGACGCGTGAGGTGACTGCGGGCTGACGCCCGTCGTCGCGCACAGCGCATCAGCGTCGGCGACGGTGTCGTCGGCCAATTCCCAGCAGTCACCCGGTCCGTGGGCCGCCGAGTCGTCCGCTCGGCACCCGGGAGCCTCTTGAGGCGCCCCGGGTAAGCGGCCCACGGACCGTCTGCGTACGGCCCGTTGGGGATCACCACAGGGCCCGTCACGGGCTGAGCCGCTCCACCCGCCAGCCCTCCCCGGCCCGTACATACCGCAGCCTGTCGTGCAGCCGGTTCTCCCGGCCCTGCCAGAACTCCACGCTCTCGGGCACCACACGGATCCCGCCCCACTCCGTGGGCACCGGCACCTCCGTCCCCTCCGGGTAGCGCGCCGCCAGTTCCGCGTACGCCGCGTCGATCTCCGCGCGCGAGGCGACGACCGTCGACTGGGCGCTCGTCAGCGCGCCCACCTGCGAACCGTGCGGCCGGGAACGGAAGTACGCGGCCGTCTCCTCGGGCGCCACCCGCTCCGCCCGTCCCGCGACGATGATCTGACGAGCGATCGGGTGCCAGGGGAAGAGCGCCGAGACGAACGGGTTCGAGGCGATCTCCAGCCCCTTGCGCGAACCGTAGTTGGTGAAGAAGACGAAGCCCCGCTCGTCGAACGCCTTGAGCAGTACGGTCCGTGAGCTGGGACGTCCGGCGGCGTCCGCCGTCGAGACCACCATGGCGTTGGGTTCGTCGAGCCCGCTCGCCGCCGCCTCGGCGAACCAGCGCGCGAACTGTCCGTACGGATCGGTGGCCAGGTCCTCCTCCACCAGCCCCGCCGTGCGGTACTGGGCCCGCATGCCGGAGGGGTCGAGCGGGCCTTCGGGGCCGTCGGGATCGTCGATGCGGGGAGTGCGGGAAGCAGGGGACATCCGCTCATCTTGCAGCACACCCGGCGCGTCCGCACCGCATCTCCCCGTGGCGAACCGATGATTGTGCCCCGTAACGCCCTCGCCCAACCCCTCACCCGACCAAAAGCGACATGTGCCGGACATCACCCTTCCCTGCAAGTGGCGAAACCACCAAAATCGCCGGTCGTACGGATGTGGGAGCACCGCACCACCGGATATCGTTTCCGGCCTGAAGGGCCGGGTGAACCGCCCCCGTACGGGGCATGACCGGGAGACAGGCACGGAACGCGAGCCGCGTCGGCGCAGCCGCGGAACCGTTCCGGCGAACCGTCCGGCCACCGGACCACCAGGCCGTCAGGCCACAAGGGGCGCCACGGGAGCAGCCCCGGCAGCACACAGCAGCAGACACCACGGAGACCGCACGCACCGGCAGGGGACACCGGCACGTTGCCGTCACTTGTCGAACACACCATGAGGAGCCGCCAGATGTCCGATTTCGTACCCGGACTCGAGGGAGTCGTCGCGTTCGAGACGGAGATCGCCGAACCGGACAAGGAGGGCGGCGCGCTCCGCTACCGGGGCGTCGACATCGAGGACCTGGTCGGTCACGTCTCCTTCGGGAACGTGTGGGGGCTGCTGGTCGACGGCGCCTTCAACCCCGGCCTGCCGCCCGCCGAGCCGTTCCCGATCCCCGTCCACTCCGGTGACATCCGCGTCGACGTGCAGTCCGCGCTCGCCATGCTCGCCCCCGTCTGGGGCCTGAAACCGCTCCTCGACATCGACGAGGCCACCGCGCGCGACAACCTCGCCCGCGCGGCGGTGATGGCCCTGTCCTACGTCGCGCAGTCCGCGCGCGGGCAGGGGTTGCCGATGGTGCCGCAGCGGGAGATCGACAAGGCGGAGACGGTCGTCGAGCGCTTCATGAAGCGGTGGCGGGGCGAGCCGGACCCGAAGCACGTCGCGGCCGTCGACGCGTACTGGACGTCCGCGGCCGAACACGGCATGAACGCCTCGACGTTCACGGCCCGGGTCATCGCGTCGACCGGTGCCGACGTCGCCGCCGCGCTGTCCGGGGCGGTGGGCGCCATGTCCGGCCCGCTGCACGGCGGGGCGCCCTCCCGCGTCCTCGGCATGATCGAGGAGATCGAGCGGACGGGCGACGCGGCCGCGTACGTCCGGCGGGCCCTCGACAACGGCGAGCGGCTGATGGGCTTCGGCCACCGGGTCTACCGCGCGGAGGACCCGCGGGCGCGGGTGCTGCGGCGCACGGCGAAGGAACTCGCCGCGCCGCGCTTCGAGGTCGCGGAGGCCCTGGAGAAGGCGGCCCTGGAGGAGCTCCACAACCGGCGTCCGGACCGGGTGCTGGCGACGAACGTCGAGTTCTGGGCGGCGATCGTGCTGGACTTCGCGGAGGTGCCGGCGCACATGTTCACGTCGATGTTCACGTGTGCGCGGACGGCGGGGTGGAGTGCGCACATTCTTGAGCAGAAGCGGACGGGGCGGCTGGTGCGGCCGTCGGCTCGCTACGTGGGCCCGGGCCCCCGGGACCCCCGGGACGTTCCCGGTTACACCGGGCGGTAGTTGAGGGGGGTGGGCGGGCGCGGGGGCCGCTGACGCGGGGGAGTTGCCCCTGCCCCTCCCCCAGAGGGGGCACCCCCATCTCACCGTTTCTTCCGGGGAGACCCCGGACCCCATTCGCCCTTCGGGCGAAGTCCTCAAACGCCGGACGGGCTGGATTCGCCCGCGCCCAGCACCCCCTCCACGATCGACACCCACCGCCGAACCACCCGCTCCCGCCTCTCCCTGTCATCCGTCAGCAGGGACGCCAGCCCCAGCCCCCTCGCCATGTCCAGCAACCCCTGGACCACCTCCCGCACCCCGGGAACCGACTCGTTCGCCCCCAGCAGCTCCACCGCCGTCCGGTGCGCCTCCCGGCCGATGCGGGACTCCAGCTCCACGACGCGCGGCCGGAGTTGGGGTTCCGTCGACGCCGCGACCCACAGATGCAGCGAGGCGCGGAACAGCGGGCCCGTGTAGAGGTCCACGATCCCGTGGACCACGGCCCCCGCGCCCGCCCCGGCCAGCCCCCGCAGCGCCGCCGACTGGCGCTCCGCGACATGCTCCACCGCCGAGGTGAACAGGTCCTCCCGGGTGGGGAAGTGATGTTGCAGGGCGCCTCGGGAGACCCCGGCCCGGGTGGCCACCACGGCCACCGTCGAACCCGCCCATCCCAGCTCCGCCAGGCATTCCGCCGCCGCGTCCATCAGCCGCCGCCGCGTCGCGGCGCCCCGGACGAGCCGGTAGTCGGTCATCGCCGCCATGCCGCGATCCTCTCCCGCGCCTCCGCCGAGGAGAACAGCCGCTCCGACAGCGCCGCGAGCCGCTCCCCGTCCCGGGCGAACGCCGCCCGCACGTCCTCCGTCGCCAGCGCCTTCGACGCGGCCAGCCCCTGCGGCGAGGCCGCGCGCAGTCCCTCCAGCACCGGCCCCGACGCGTCGTCCGGCGCCGTCACCAGGCCGATCCGCACCGCCTCCCGCACGCCGAACGTCTCCCCGGTCAGGTAGTACCGCGACACCGCCCGCGGATCGAGCCGGGGCAGCAGCGTCAGGGAGATCACCGCGGGGGCGACCCCGATCCGGGCCTCGGTGAAGGCGAACGAGGACGAGGTCTCCCCCGCCAGCACGATGTCACAGGCCCCCAACAGCCCCAGTCCGCCCGCCCGTACGTGTCCGTCGACGCGGGCCACGACCGGCTTCGGCAGCTCGACGACGGTCCGCAGCAGCCGCACGAGTTCGGGCGGGCCCATCGGGGGGGCCTCGGTGAGGTCCGCGCCGGAGCAGAACGTCGTCCCGGTGTGGCCGAGCACGACGAACCGGACCGCCGGGTCCTTGCCCGCCTCCTCCAGCGCCTCGCGCAGCTCGCCGACGAGCCGGGCGGACAGCGCGTTGCGGTTGGCCGGGGAGTCGAGGGCCAGGGCCAGGGCCCCGTCCTCGTACGTGCGGCGGATGAGCATCGGAGCACCCTTCAATAGGACTTGGGCTCAGTAGGACTTGGGCAGGCCGAGCGTATGGTGCGAGACGTAGTTGAGGATCATCTCCCGGCTGACCGGCGCCACCCGCGCCACCCGCACCGCCGTGATCAGCGCGGCCAGCCCGAACTCCTGCGTCAGGCCGTTTCCGCCGAGCGTGTGCACCGCCTGGTCGACGGTGCGGACGGCGGCCTCGGCGGCCGCGTACTTGGCCATGTTCGCGGCCTCGCCCGCCCCCGCGTCGTCCCCGTCGTCGTAGAGCCGGGCGGCCCGCTCCGTCATCAGCCGGGCCAGCTCGATCTCGATGTGGGCCTGCGCCAGCGGGTGGGCGAGGGCCTGGTGCGCGCCGATCGGCCGGTCCCACACCTCGCGGGTGCGGGCGTAGTCGACGGCGCGCCCCAGCGCGTACCGGGCGAGGCCCAGCGCGAACGCGGCCGTCATGATCCGCTCCGGGTTGAGTCCGGCGAAGAGCTGGCGCAGCCCGGCGTCCTCGTCCCCCACCAGCGCGTTCGCCGGCAGCCGCACATCCTCCAGGACGAGCTCGAACTGCCGTAGTCCGCCGCGTATTTCCATGGGGATCGGGGTGCGCCGGAAGCCCGGGGCGTCCCGGTCCACGACGAAGAGGCACGGTCCGCCCTCCCGGGTCCGGGCGACGATCATCGTGGCGTCGGTCGTGTCCACCCCGGTGATGAAGACCTTGTGGCCGTTGAGCACCCATCCGCCCCCGTCCCGGCGGGCGGTCGTGGTGATGCGGTGGGAGTTGGATCCGGCCTCGGGCTCGGTGATCCCGAAGGACATGCGGAGGGCACCGGAGGCCAGCCCCGGCAGCCAGGTACGTTTCTGCTCCTCGGTGCCGAACCGGGCGAGGACCGTGCCGCAGATGGCGGGCGAGACCACCATCAGCACCAACGGGTTGCCGGTGGCGGAGAGTTCCTCCAGGACGACGGCGAGCTCGGTGATCCCGCCGCCTCCTCCGCCGTATTCGGCGGGCAGGTTGACGCCCAGGTAGCCGAGCTTGCCCGCCTCCGCCCACAGCTCCTCGGAGCCGTCGGCGCGGGCCCCCAGCGCGGCCACCGCGGCGCGCAGGTCACGGAGTTCGGTGTCGGCGGTGCTCATGGTGCGGCCTCCTCATGGGGGACGACGGCTGGCTCATGGGGGACGACGGCTGGCTCATGGGGGACGACGGCTGGAGGGACGGTGACTGGGGGGACGACGACGGCGAGGAGATCCCCGGTGGCGACCCGGCGCCCCGGAGCGGCGTGCAGGGCGGTGAGAGTACCGGAATCGGGGGCGGTGACGCGGTGCTCCATCTTCATCGCCTCCACCCACAGCAGGACTTGACCGGCCTCGACCCGGTCACCGGGCGCGAGACCGTCGGCGATCCGCACGACGGTACCCGGCATGGGGGCGAGCAGCGACCCCGGTTCGGTCCGCGGGGCCGGCTCGGGGAGGCGGGGCAGCAGGGTGAACGACCAGGATCCGAGCGGGGAGTCCACGTCGGCGGACGTGCCGTGGAAGGCGATCTCGAACGGCCGTCGCACCCCGTCGATCTCCAGTGCCACACGCTCCCGCGCCGCCTCCAGCAGGCGCACGCCCGGTACGCCCTCCAGGCCGTCGCGGCCGATCCGGTAGCGGACCTCGTGCTCCTCCCCGCCGGGCCGCGCGCGGAAGCGCTTCACCTGCGGCCCGGACGGGACGTTGCGCCAGCCGCCGAAGCGGGACCGGCCCTGGGCATCGGCGAGGGCGGCCGCCAGGGCGGCGTACTTCTCGAATCCGCTTCTCGCAGCGACGAGTTCGGCGAGGTGACGGCCGTAGAAGCCGGTGTCCGCCGTCCCCGCCGCGAACTCCGGGTGCCGCAGCGAGCCCACCAGCAGGTCCCGGTTGGTGACCGGCCCGTGGACGCGGGCGCGCTCCAGCGCGCGGGCGAGCCGGTGCAGGGCGGAGGGGCGGTCGGGGGCGTGGGCCACGACCTTGGCGAGCAGCGCGTCGTAGTGCGGGCCGACCGCATCGCCCGCGCCGACGCCCGAGTCGACCCGCAGCCCGTCCCCTTCCGGCACCTCCAGCGCGTGCACCGTCCCCGTCCAGGGCCGCCAGTCACGGGCGGGGTCCTCGGCGTAGAGCCGGGCCTCGACGGCATGACCCACGGGCTCCGGCGGGCGCTCCGCGAGCCGGCCGCCCTCCGCGATCCGCAGTTGCAGGGCGACCAGGTCGACGCCGTACACGCATTCGGTCACCGGGTGCTCCACCTGGAGGCGGGTGTTCATCTCCAGGAACCACGCCCGCCCCCGCCCGTCGAGCAGGAACTCCACGGTCCCGGCGCCGACGTATCCCACGGCCTTCGCGAGCGCCGCCGCGTGCGCGCACAGCGCGTCGTCCAGCCCCTCCGGCAGGCCGGGGGCGGGCGCCTCCTCGATCACCTTCTGGTGGCGGCGCTGGAGCGAGCAGTCGCGGGTGCCCAGCGTCCACACCGTGCCGTGCGCGTCCGCGAGGACCTGCACCTCGACGTGCCGGCCGCCCTCCACATACGGCTCGACGAACACCTCGCCGTCGCCGAAGGCCGCCGCGGACTCTGCACTGGCCACTTGCAAAGCCCCGTCGAGGAGAGCGAGTTCGCGCACGACCCGCATACCGCGGCCGCCCCCGCCCGCCGCGGCCTTGACGAGCACGGGCAGATCGGCGGCGGCGTCGCCGCGGAACGGGGCCAGCACCGGCACCCCGGCCTCCGCCGCGATCCGCTTGGCCCACGTCTTGGACGCCATCGCCTTCATGGCCCCGGACGGCGGCCCGACCCACACCAGCCCCGCCGCCCGCACCGCGCGCGCGAACTCCGGGTCCTCGGACAGGAATCCATAGCCGGGGTGCACCGCGTCCGCGCCGGCCGCGCGGGCGGCCGCGACGATCAGGTCCCCCCGCAGATAGGTGTCCGCCGGGGCGTCGCCCGGCAGCCGGACGGCCGCGTCCGCCTCCCGCACGTGCCGGGCGCGGGCGTCGGCGTCCGAGTGGACGGCGACCGTCGCGATCCCCAGCTCCCGGCAGGTCCGGAAGACCCGCAGGGCGATCTCGCCCCGATTGGCGACCAACACCGAGCGGATCACGGCCGGTTCACGGACCGACTCACGAACCGGCTCACATCCGGAAGATGCCGAAACCACCCCGTACCCCCTCCACAGGCGCGTTGTGCACGGCCGACAGACACATCCCCAGCACCGTCCGGGTGTCGCGCGGGTCGATGACCCCGTCGTCGTACAGCCGCCCGGACAGGAACAGCGGCAGCGACTCCGCCTCGACCTTCCCCTCCACCGCCGCCCGCAGCGCCGCGTCCGCCTCCTCGTCGTACGGCCGCCCCTTGGCCTCCGCCGCCGCCCGGGCGACGATCGACAGGACGCCCGCGAGCTGCTGCGGCCCCATCACCGCGGACTTGGCGCTCGGCCAGGAGAAGAGGAACCGGGGGTCGTACGCCCGGCCGCACATGCCGTAGTGACCCGCCCCGTACGACGCGCCCACCAGCAACGACAGGTGCGGGACGCGGGAGTTGGACACCGCGTTGATCATCATGGCGCCGTGCTTGACGATGCCGCCCCGCTCGTAGGCCCGGCCGACCATGTAGCCGGTGGTGTTGTGCAGGAACAGCAGCGGGACGTCGCGCTGGTTGGCGAGTTGGATGAACTGCGCCGCCTTCTGCGACTCCTCGCTGAACAACACCCCCTGCGCATTGGCCAGGATGCCCAGCGGATAGCCGTGCAGCCGCGCCCAGCCGGTCGTCAGACCCGCCCCGTAGAGCGGTTTGAACTCGTCGAAGTCGGAGTCGTCGACGATCCGGGCGACGACCTCGCGCGGGTCGAAGGGGGTGCGGAGATCGCCGGGGACGATGCCGAGCAGTTCGTCCGCGGCATAGCGGGGCGGCGCGGAGGCGACCGGATCGGGCTGTGGTTTGCGGTGGTTGAGCCGGGCGACGATGCGGCGCGCCTGCCGCAGGGCGTCGTGCTCGTCCAGGGCGTGGTGGTCGGCGAGGCCGGAGACCCGGGCGTGCATGTCGGCCCCGCCGAGCGACTCGTCGTCCGCCTCCTCGCCGGTGGCCATCTTCACCAGCGGCGGTCCGCCGAGGAAGACCTTGGCCCGGTCGGCGACCATGACGACGTGGTCGGACATGCCGGGGACGTACGCGCCGCCGGCCGTGGAGTTGCCGAAGACCACGGCGATCGTGGGGATCCCGGCGGCGGACAGCCGGGTGAGGTCCTTGAACAGCGCCCCGCCGGGCACGAAGATCTCGCTCTGCCCGGTGAGGTCCGCGCCGCCGGACTCGACGAGGCCGATGACCGGCAGCCGGTTGGCACGGGCGATCTCATGGGCGCGCAGGGACTTCCGCAGCGTCCACGGGTTGCTCGCCCCGCCGCGCACGGTCGGGTCGTTGGCGCTGATCACGCACTCCACACCGGAGACCACCCCGATCCCGGTGACCAGCGAGGCCCCCACGGCGTACTCGCTGCCCCAGGCGGCGAGCGGGGACAGCTCCAGGAACGGGGTGTCCGGGTCCAGCAGCAGTTCGATCCGCTCGCGGGCCGGCAGCTTGCCGCGCGCCCGGTGCCGGGCGGTGTACTTCTCCCCGCCCCCGGCCACCGCCTGCGCGTGGGCGGCCTCGATCTCGGCGAGCTTGTCGAGCATGGCGGCGCGGTGGGCCGCGTGGTCGGGGCCCGCGGTGTCGAGCCGCGAGGTCAGGACGGTCACAGCAGCACCTCGGGTATCTCGACGTAACGGGAGCGCAGCCACTCGCCCACGGCCTTGGCCTGTGGGTCGAACCGGACGTTCTCGGCGACGCCGCGCCCGAGCAGCCCTTCGACGACGAAGTCGAGAGCGCGGAGGTTCGGCAGGACGTGCCGGGTGACGGGCAATCCGGCGGTTTCGGGGAGCAGTTGACGGAAGCGCTCGACGGTGAGCTCGTGCGCCAGCCACCGCCAGGCGTCGTCGGTCCGGACCCATACGCCGACGTTGGCGTCGCCTCCCTTGTCGCCGCTGCGGGCGCCCGCGACGCGGCCGAGGGGGGCGTGGCGGGCGGGACCGTCGGGGAGGGGTTCCGGGAGGGCGGGCTCCGGCAGAGGCTCCCCCGGGCCGCCCACCGCTGGGGGCACGGGCACCCGGGTCCCGTCCGGCAGCACGGCGACGTGCCGTACCGCGTGGGCCGGCACGTACGCGGCCTCGAAGACCCCGTACGGACTGCCGGGCCCGGGCGGGGCGGTGAGGTGGAACCCCGGGACACCGGCGAGCGCCAGTTCGACGGCCGCGCCGCTCAGAGCGCGGCCCACGACGTCCGGGTCGGGGTCGTGCACGACCAGCCGCAGCAGGGCGCTCGCCTCCTCCTGGACGGAGGCGTCGCGGTGGTCGGTCCGGGCGAGCGTCCAGCGGACGCGGGCGGGCGGCCGGGCGGCGAGTACGTCCTCGAACTGGGCTTGTATCAACCGTGCCTTGGCCACGATGTCCAGCCCCGTGAGCACGAAGACGATCTCGTTGCGCCAGCCTCCGGCCCGGGTGACGCCCACCTTGAGCGTGGCGGGCGGGGGCTCTCCCCGCACCCCGTCGATCCGCACCCGGTCCGGCCCGTCGGGGGCGAGACGGAGGGTGTCGAGCCGGGCGGTGACGTCGGGCCCGAGGTAGCGCGCCCCCTCGGTCTCGTACAGCAGTTGGGCGGTGACGGTCCCGGGGGTCACCGCGCCCCCGGTCCCCGGATGCTTGGTGATCACCGAACTCCCGTCGGCGTGGACCTCGGCGAGGGGGAAGCCGGGCCGCCGTACGTCGTGTTCCCCGAAGAACGCGTAGTTCCCGCCGGTGGCCTGGGCCCCGCACTCCAGCACATGCCCCGCGACGACGGCCCCGGCGAGCGCGTCCAGGTCCCCCGGGCCCCAGCCGTAGTGCGCGGCCGCCGCCCCGCTGACCAACGCCGCGTCCGTGACCCGCCCGGTCACGACGACGTCGGCCCCGGCACGCAGACAGGCGGCGATCCCGCCGCCGCCGAGGTAGGCGTTGGCGGTGACGGCCCCGGGGCCCCAGTCCCGGTCGCCCAGCAGGTCGTCGCCGGTGACGTACCCGACCTTGGCGGGAGTGCCCAACTCCTCGATCTCGCGGGCGAGTCGTGCGGGGTTCAGACCGCCGGCGTTGGCGACGATCCGCACTCCGGCGTTCTTCGCCAGGGCGAGGTTCTTCTCCAACTGCCGCAGGAAGGTGCGCGCGTAGCCCCGGTCGGGATCCCTGCTCCGTTCCCTCCCGAGGATGAGCATGGTCAACTCGGCGAGATAGTCGCCGGTGAGCACATCGAGCGGCCCACCGGTGAGCATCTCCTCCATCGCGTCGAAGCGATCACCGTAGAAACCCGAGGCGTTGCCGATCCTCAGCACGGTGGGAGCGTGGCAGGGGTCATCCGAACATGCAAGCGTGCTTGCGTTCTTTCCGGTTAACTGACGACCGACTAGGGCCGATTTGTCGGCAAATCACGTCACGAGGTGGGCAGTTGCCGGGATAGCTTGTGCCCGGCCCACCTTGCTGGTGGCGCCTCCCCTCATGTGGAGCACCTCCCCTTCCAGGATCGCATCCGGACCCCGGCCGTCGGGGCCCGGCCCGAACCAAAGATGGCCGTCGACCGGGAATCTCGGCGGTCAGCTGAAGGGGAGGTGCCCCATGGGGAAACATGGAAAGCCGAAGCCGTCGATCTGGCAGCGCTGTGAGGACCGTCTGGTCAGCATCGCGCGCAAGCTGGGGAAATGGTTCAGGGACTGACCAAGGGCTGAGCCCCCACTAGCGAGGCTCAGCCCCAGGCCCTTGAGGCCTTCCGGCCCTCGTCCGCAGTTCCCAGCTCCGGGCGGGGGCCACTTCTTCCCCCGCTCGCAGTTTTGTCAATCTCCCGGCTCCGAGCGGAGGCCCTTCTGCGCCTCACCGTACCGGACCCGCCACCCGGCACACCACAGGGACAGCCCCCACGCTTCACCCCCGCCCCACCCCCTCCCCCAGCACCTCCGCCAGATGCCGGGCCCGCCGCCCCGCCAACTGCCCGATCTGCGTCCGGCACGAGAACCCGTCGGCCAGGACGAGCTTCCCCGGGCCCTCCCTCAGCGACGGCAGCAGCTGCTCCTCCGCGCAGGCCACCGAAACCTCGTAATGTCCCTGTTCAAAGCCGAAGTTGCCCGCGAGACCGCAGCACCCGCCGCTCAGCTCCCCGGCCAGCCCGGCCCTCTCCCGCAACCGTCGCTCCGCCGCATCGCCGAGCACCGCGTGCTGATGGCAGTGCGTCTGTCCGACGACCGGACGGTCGATGCGCGGCGGCTCCCAGTCCGGAGCAAACTCTTCCAGGTACTGGGCGAATGTCCGTACGGACACGGAAAGTTGACGGGCGCGCGGGTCCTCGTGCAGAAGCTCCGGGAGATCCGTCCGCAGCGTGGCCGCGCAGCTCGGTTCGAGGACGACGAGCGGGCGGCCGTCGCCGAGGAGGGGGGCGACGCGGTCGAGGGTGCGGCGCATCACCGTCCGGGCGCGGTCCAGGCGGCCCGTGGAGACCCAGGTCAGCCCGCAGCAAACGCCGCTGCCGGGCAGGACGGGACGCCGTCCCGCCGCCTCCAGGACCCGTACAGCCGCCCGGCCGACCGACGGCGCGAAGTGTTCGGTGAAGGTGTCCGGCCACAGGACCACGTCCGGGGCGTCGGGGGCTTCCGGGACGTCGGGGGCTTCCGGGGCGGCATGCGGCGGCCTCCGCGCGAACCAGCGGCTGAACGGCTCCCGCGCCAGCTCCGGAATCCCGCGCTCCGGCGCAACCCCGGCCAGCCGCTTCCCCGCACCCGCCAACACCCCCGCGGAAGCGGCCGCATTGACCAGCGGCGCCGCCCGCACCGCCGCCACCGCCCGCAGCCACACCGGCAGCCCGCCCAGCGCGTAGTGCGCGGCCGGCCGCAGCCGCCCCGCGTAGTACCGGTTCAGGAACTCCGCCTTGTAGGTGGCCATGTCGACTCCCACCGGGCAGTCGCTCCGGCAGCCCTTGCACGACAGGCACAGGTCCAGCGCCTCCCGCACCTCCTCCGACCGCCAGCCGTCCGTCACCACCTCCCCCGCGAGCATCTCGTGCAACAGGCGGGCGCGGCCCCGCGTGGAGTGCCGCTCCTCGCGGGTCACCCGGTACGAGGGACACATGACCCCCGCACCGGGCCGGGCGGTCTCGCGGCACTTCGCGACGCCCACGCACCGCCGCACGGCCGTCCCGAAGTCCCCTCCGTCGTCCGGGTATCCGAACTCGACGTCCACGGGACGGCGTGGGAGCACGTCGAACCGCAGGTTCTCGTCCAGCCGGTACGGGCGGACGAGCATCCCCGGGTTGAGCCCGGCGTCCGGGTCCCACAGGTCCTTGAACCGGCCGAAGAGCGCGACGAGTTCGGGCCCGTACATCCGGGGCAGCAGTTCCGCCCGCGCCTGTCCGTCCCCGTGCTCCCCCGACAAGGACCCGCCGTGCGCGACGACCAGATCGGCCAGTTCGCCCGAGAACCGCCGGTAGCGGCGCACGCCCTCCCCGCTGGTCAGGTCGAAGTCGATGCGGACATGGACGCAGCCCTCGCCGAAGTGCCCGTACGGCGCGCCCCGCAGGCCGTGTGCGGCGAGCAGTTCCCGGAAGGCGCGCAGATACGCGCCGAGGCGCTCCGGCGGGACGGCGCAGTCCTCCCAGCCCGGCCAGGCCTCGCCGCCGTCCGGCAGCCGGGTCGCCGTCCCGGCCGCGTCCTCCCGGAGCCGCCACAGGGCGCGTTGCTCCCCCGGGCGGGTCACGACGCGGGAGGGCCCGTCGTGGGACCGGCACACCGCCCCCGCTCGCGCGGCGGCCTCGGCCTCCGTCGCCCCGCCGGTCTCCACGAACAGCCAGGCCGCACCGGCCGGGAGATCCCCCGCGAGATCCCCTGCCGCGGCGTCCCCGACGAGGTCGGCGGCCATGCCCTCGACGGTCAGCGGGCCGTGGACGAGCAGCGCCGCGGCCGCGTCGGCGGCCTCGCCCTCGTCCGCGAAGCCGAGGACCGCCAGAGCCCGGGCGCGTGGCAGCTCGACCAGGCGTACGGTCGCCCCGGTCACCACCCCGAGTGTTCCCTCGCTCCCCGTGAACGCCCGCGCCACGTCCCTGCCCCGCTCGGGCAGCAGCGCGTCCAGCGCATAGCCGGAGATGCGCCGGGGCAGGACGGGGAAGCCGGTGCGCAGGAGGGCCAAGTGGCCGTCGGCCAGCGCGCGGAGACCGTCCGCGAGCCGTGGCGGGAGTCCTTCCACCCCCTTGCCCGAGCCGTGCGCGCTCCCCGGCGTAGGTGACGACATCCAGGCCGCGTACGTTGTCGGCGGTCGTCCCCCAGGCGACGGAGTGCGCCCCGCAGGCGTTGTTGCCGATCATCCCTCCGAGCGTGCACCGGCCGTGCGTCGACGGGTCGGGGCCGAAGGCCAGCCCGTGTGCGGCGGCCGCGGCCCGCAGGTCGTCGAGGACGGCCCCGGGCTGGACGACGGCCGTCCGCTCCCGCGGGTCGATCCCGGTCACGGCGTTCATGTACCGGGTGAAGTCGAGGACGACACCCTCCCCCGTCGCCTGCCCGGCGATCGAGGTCCCGCCGCCCCGCGGGGTGACCGGGACGCCGTGCTCGCGGCAGACGGCGAGCGCGGCGGCGACGTCGTCCGCGTCCCGTGGCGCGACGACGCCCAGCGGTACGCGGCGGTAGTTGGAGGCGTCCATGGTCACCAGCGCGCGGCCGGCGGGCGAGAAGTCCACCGTCCCGCGCACGGCCGGATCGAGCGCCCTGCGCAGCTCCTCGTGCACCCCTTCGTGCACCCCTTCGCGGCGATCATCCACGTGTCCGCCCATGTGCCCAACCATGCGTCCCAGCCTGCCCGAACGCACGTCTCATCGGATGGACATCACGCCCCACGGGCCCCGTCGACGGATTAGGCTGCCTCTCGTGGCTGACATCCAGATCCCCGCCGACCTCAAGCCCGCCGACGGTCGTTTCGGCGCCGGCCCGTCCAAGGTGCGCACGGAGGCGCTGGCCGCCCTCGCGGCCACCGGAAGTTCCCTCCTCGGCACGTCCCACCGCCAGGCCCCGGTGAAGAACCTGGTCGGCTCGGTACGGGGCGGCATCCGCTCCCTCTTCTCCCTCCCCGAGGGCTACGAGGTGATCCTCGGCAACGGCGGCTCCACCGCGTTCTGGGACATCGCCACGCACGGCCTGATCGAGGCCAAGTCGCAGCACCTGACGTTCGGCGAGTTCTCGTCGAAGTTCGCCAAGGCCGCGAGCCAGGCCCCCTGGCTGGACGAGCCGACGATCATCGCCGCCGACCCCGGCACCCACCCGGAGGCCAAGGCCGAGCAGGGCACGGACGTCTACGCGCTCACCCACAACGAGACGTCCACCGGCGTCGCCATGCCCATCCGGCGCGTGGAGGGCGCGGACCAGGAGTCGCTCGTCCTGGTCGACGCCACGTCCGGCGCGGGCGGCCTGCCCGTGGACATCCGCGAGACGGACGTCTACTACTTCGCGCCGCAGAAGTCCTTCGCCTCGGACGGCGGCCTATGGATCGGGGTCTTCTCCCCGGCCGCCCTGGAGCGGGCCGCCCGCGTCCACGCCTCGGGCCGGCACATTCCGGAGTTCTTCTCCCTGCCGACCGCGATCGACAACTCCCTCAAGAACCAGACGTACAACACCCCGGCCCTCTCCACCCTGTTCCTGCTCAACGAGCAGCTGGAGTGGCTCAACGGCCAGGGCGGCCTGGACTTCGCGGTCCGCCGCACGGCGGCCTCCGCCCGCGCGCTCTACGGCTGGGCCGAGGCGTCCGAGCACGCCGCCCCGTTCGTCACGGACCCGGCCAAGCGGTCCCAGGTCATCGGCACGATCGACTTCGTGGACAGCGTGGACGCGGCGGCAGTCGCCAAGGTCCTGCGCGCGAACGGCATCGTGGACACCGAGCCGTACCGCAAGCTGGGCCGCAACCAGCTGCGGATCGCGATGTTCCCGGCGATCGACCCGGCGGACGTCGAGGCGCTGACGGCCTGCGTGGACTACGTCATCGGCCGGTTGTAACCGAGCGCCCCGGTTGTAATCGAGCGCCGTTGTCAGTGGCGCGTGCCAGGGTGGCGGGCATGAAGACGACTCCGGACGGCCGTCCCGTCCCGCCCCCGCACGCCGGCGAGCGCGAAGCACTGGAGAGCTGGCTCGACTTCCACCGTGCGACGCTGGAGGCCAAATGCCGCGGCCTCGACGACGCCCAGCTCCGCCGGGCCTCGGTGCCACCCTCCACGATGACGCTGCTGGGCCTCGTCCAGCACATGGCCGCGGTCGAACGGAACTGGTACCAGCGGGTGTTCGCCGGCCGCGACGCACCGGCGGTCTACGAGGACGCCGGGCAGGACGGCTTCGGCCTCAACCCCGACCGCGGCCTGGACGAGGCCCTGGCGGACTGGCGCGCCGAGATCGAGGCGGGCCGCGCGCTGACCGCCGACGTGCCCCTGGACCACTCGTGCGACAGACTCCGGCCCCCGATCTCCGACTTCCTCGGCGAGAGCGTCTCGCTGCGCTGGGTCCTGATCCATCTGATCGAGGAGTACGCGCGGCACAACGGCCATGCGGATCTGCTCCGCGAGCGCATCGACGGGGTCACGGGAATGTGAGCCCCCGGGAGGCGACACCCTCGCCCGTTTTGCCCGGTTAGGTACGCAGGTACCGGCCAAGTCGGGCCTCCGGACGACACCGATGGGACCTTTGCCGCCTGTGTGCGCCGTCCCCGCATTCGAGGATCTCGGTGAAGCCGGGCCGCGCCCCTGCGCCCCGGCGGACCGAGAGGCGGAGTCGCACATGGCGAGGCAGGAAAGCCCGGGGCACGAAAGCCCGGGGCAGGGAAGCCTGATGCAGGTAAGCCTGAGGCAGGGAAGACGCAGGACGGGGTGGGCGCTGAGGCACGCCGTGGTGATAGCCACCGCGGTGGGGGTGATGTCGCCCCTGGCGGGCGAGGCCTTCGCGGCGGGCGGCGGCCCGGCGGGCGGCGCCGGCAAGATCGCCTGCGCTGCCGACACCGGCGCGCCGACCTGTGTGTACCGGGTCGACAGCCGTCCGCCGTCGGAGGTCTTCGCGGAGGGCTTCAAGGTGCCCGGCGCGGGAACGAACAACAATCTGCTCGACCACATCAACGGCCGCAGCACCCTGCAGGCGAACGGCCCGCTCAAGGGCACCACCAACTTCGTCTCCACCTCCACCGGCACGGAGTACGTCACCAACTACGCGGGCCGTCTGAAGCTCGACCTGAAGGCCACCGGCGGAGAGGGCTGGATCTACGTCGTCCAGCCCGACCACACCTTCCACAACGTCCGCACCAGCCTGGAACGCGCGGCCAAGAGCAGGAACGCGGAGATCGCGAACGCCGCCAAGCAGACCCTGAAGTACTACGGCTACCAGGCCGAATGGGCGGCGCGCGGCTCGATCCGGCCGGAGCTGGTGCAGTATGCCGTGCCGGTGAAGATGGTCAACGGCCTGCCCGAGCCGGACTTCCGACGCCTGGAGACCAACAGCGGTTACCGCCCGGGCGACGCCAAGGCGGCCAACCCCGCCCCGTACGAGATCGCGAGCGCCTCCGAACTGTGCGCCACGGGCAGCGGCACCGGAAGGGTCCGGCGTTCCGCCGAACTCTGCGACATCGGCGCGAAGGACACCGCCGAGATCGCCGGCAAGCACCGCGAGCGCCTGAAGGCGCACGGCGACGACGTCGAATACGTCACCACCCTGGACGAGTTCGAGAAGAACCCCAAGTCCCTGCTGTCGCCCCTGCGCGAGACCAACGCGGTCCTCAACGACGCCGCGGCCGGCGAGCTCGGCGCGAAGGACTTCGAGGCGTTCTCCACCCGGGTCACCGAGGCGTTCGGCCGCGACCTCCAAGCCGTGCACGGGCTCAGCACGGACACCGGCCTCCTCGCGAAGGTCGCCCGCCGGGCCGGCCGCACCGCCGAGCTGGGCGCGAAGGCGCTCCCGTACGTGGGGATCGCCGCGACCGGCTACGCCATCGCCGAGGACGCCAAGGCCGGCGACTACGGGAACCTCGCCTTCGACACGGTCGCCGAGGGCCTCCAGGTCGCCATGGTCGCCCAGCCGGAGCTCGTCCCCCTCCTCGAACCCGCCTTGCTCGCCGAGCAATTGGCGCAGATCGTCTACGGCGAGATCACCGGGTGGTTCAAGCAGCAGGAGCAGCTGGACCACGACCGGAAGCAGTGGGGCAGCGCCGTCAAGGACCTGGTGGAGCATCGCGACGCGCAGTGGCGGAACCACCTTGAGGGTCAGGCCCTGCAGCAGTTGTTCCCCCAGCTGAACAAGAAGTTCGACAGCGTCCTCACCTCGGACGTGAAGACCCTGAAGAAGTGGGCCCAGTCCAAGAAGGAGGCCGTCGCGCGGATCGCCGCCCGGTCCAAGGCCCGCGCCTCCTCGCCGGAGGAGAAGCTGCGCATCGAGAAGCACGAGTACGCGCTGAAGAAGAAGATCAACGCCAAGGTGTGGGAGCAGCAGGACGCCCGGGCCGCGGTGTACGAGCAGCAGATCGCCAGGGCCGCCACCGGCGCCTTCGCCGCGACGCTCAAGCCGGGCAAGGACGGGAAGGTGGCCTTCGACGCCTTCACCGACGCGTTCGTCGAGCACAGCGTGAAGCCGTACCTGGACAAGCTGATCGGCAAGATCGGCGATGACGAGTTCCGGGCGAGCGGCGCCCGGGTCTGGGAGCAGCCGGAGCTCACCCGCCGCCAGGCGCGCTGGAACAGGATGAAGGCGGACAAGCTCGCCGAGGTGCGGACGGCCCTGTCCCGCGAGGGCCGGACCGCCCTGTCGGAGCAGGAGGTCCGGAAGCTGCAGCAGGAGAACTTCCCGGCGAAGGAGGTGTTCCACAACCCGGAGCGCGACCGGGACCGGCTCTTCGACGAGCTGGCACGGGACCGGCGGGGCTGACGGCACCGACGCCCCGGGGAGGGACGGGACGGACTCATCCGCCCCTCCCCGGCACGGGGTTACGCCACGCGCCGCCTCCGCAGCACCGCCCACCCCAGCACCAGCAGCACAACCCACACACCCATCACATACAGCGCCACCCGCGTATCCGCGCTCCACGCGATCAACACGGTCACCAGGGCGAAGAACGCCAACGCCACCACATTCGTGTACGGAGCCCCCGGCATCCGGTAGGAGGACGCCTCCGCCGCCCCCGCGGCCACCGCCTTCCGGTACCGCATGTGCGTCACCAGGATCACGCTCCACACCATGATCGCCCCGCCCGTGGACACCGAGGTGATGTAGGCGAACGCGTGCTCGGGATCGAGGGCGTTGAGCAGAACGCCGAGTCCCATCGTCACCGCGGAGACGCAGAGCGCCGCCGCCGGGACCCCGCGCGGGGTCAGCCTGGCCAGCGCCGCCGGCGCGTGCCCGTTGACGGACGCCGTCCGCAGCATGCGGGCCGTCGAGTAGAGACCTCCCGCGTTGCAGGAGGACAACGCCGAGGTCAGGACGATGAAGTTGACGATCCCGGCCGCCGCCGGAATGCCGATCTTCGCGAAGGCGGCCACGAACGGGCTGACGCCCGGGTGGAATTCGGTCCAGCTCACCACGGAGAGGATCACGATCAGCGTGCCGATGTAGAAGAGCCCGAACCGCAGCGGAAGGCTGTTGATCGCCCGCGGGATGTTCCGCTTCGGGTCCTCCGCCTCGCCCGCCGTCACCCCGACCAACTCGACGCCCAGATAGGCGAAGAGCACGATCTGGAGGGTCATCAGCGAGTCGTGGACGCCGTTCGGCGCGATGCCGCCGTCCTTCCACAGGTGCGTGACGGACGCCGTGTCCCCCACGTCGCCGAAGCCGATCACCAGCACGCCCACCCCGACCAGGATCATGCCGACGATCGCCACGACCTTGATCAGCGCGAACCAGAACTCCAGCTCGCCGAAGGCCTTCACCGAGATCATGTTGACGGCGAGCAGGACGACCAGCGAGACCAGCGCCGTCTGCCACTGGGCGACCCCGGGGAACCAGTACTTCACATACTGCCCGGCCGCGGTGATCTCGGCCATGCCCGTGGTGACCCACATGATCCAGTAGGTCCAGGCGGTGGCGTACCCCCAGAAGGGCCCCAGATACTCCCGGGCGTACTCCGCGAAACTTCCCGAAACGGGCCGGTGGGTGAGGAGTTCGCCCAGCGCGCGCATGACGAGGAGGAGCACGAGTCCGGCCACCGCGTACCAGATGATCAGGCTGGGCCCGGCCTGGGATATCGCGGTTCCCGCCCCCAGGAACAGTCCCGTGCCGATCGTGCCGCCGATGGCGATCATCTGGATCTGCCGGGTACCGAGCCCCCGTTTGTACCCCTCGGACCCCTCGGCCCCCTCCCCTCCCTCCCCGCCGCTTTGCGTAGCCGGTGCGTCGCCCGGCTTCGTCCCCCGCGCTGTCGGTGGCCGCATGCAACAGAACCCTTCTCGAAGATCTCAAGATTTCAATCTCGCGACCCTAGGTACCGCTTTCGGCCGTCCACAAGTGCTTTCGGATCTTCGTCACATGCCGGGTTCCCTCCCCCTTCCCTCCCTCACACCCCGGCGGCGAGCTTGAGCGTGACGGCCCCGGCGATGATCGCGGCGAAGGAGAGCAGCTTGGGCAGGGTGATCCTCTCCTTGTAGATCACCGCCCCGAGGACGACGGTCCCGACCGAGCCGAGGCCCGTCCAGATCGTGTAGCCGACGCCCACGTCGAGCGTGGTGAGCGCCCGGCTGAGGGTGAAGATCCCGCCGGCGGCGGCGAGCACGGTGAGAACGGAGGGCCAGAGCTTGGTGAAGCCCTTGGTGGCGTTGGTGCCGAGCGCGAAGGCGATCTCGAAGACGATGGCGACGCCGAGGTAGATCCATGCCATGACACAGGCCCCTTTCAGGCAGTGGCGGATTTCAGGCAGTGGCGGAGCGGTCGGACAGCTTGAGCCCCAGCACCCCGCCGATGATCAGCACAAAGGCGACGGCCTTCCCCGCGTTCATCGACTCGTGGAAGATCACGGACCCCAGGACCACGGTCCCGACCGAGCCGATGCCGGTCCAGACCGTGTAACCGACGCCCACGTCCAGCGTCTTGAGGGCGAGGCTCAGGAAGA
Source organism: Streptomyces luteireticuli (assembly GCF_041519305.1). NCBI lineage: Bacteria > Bacillati > Actinomycetota > Actinomycetes > Kitasatosporales > Streptomycetaceae > Streptomyces > Streptomyces luteireticuli. Next base: position 4,974,661 of record NZ_CP167927.1, on the reverse strand, counting down.
AGATCCCGCCGGCCGCGGCACCGGCGGTGAGCAGCGACGGCCACAGCTCCGTGAAGCCATGGGTCGCATTGGTGGCGAGGGCGAAGACGACCTCGAAGACGGAGGCGATGAGCAGGTAGATCCAGGCCATGACGGCCCCCCAGTTATTTGTATGTATGTGCATGTTCTTTGCGACCCGAGAAGCATGCATGTACAAATAACCTGTGTCAACACACCAGACGGCCTCCGCGCCCTCCGCCGACGCCCGCATGTGGCACCGCCTCCTCGCCCTGCACGCCCACGTCGAGCACCGCCTGAGCACCGCCCTCCAGCGCCACCACGGCCTCGGCCTCTCCGAGTACCGCGCCCTGGGCCTCCTCGCCACCGCCCCCCGCAACGAGCTGCGCATGCAGGAACTCGCCGACGGGCTGGGCCTCAACCAGAGCTCGGTGACCCGCCTCGTCGGCCGCCTCAACACGGCCGGCTTCACCTATCGCGACGTGTGCGAGGACGACAAACGCGGCGTCTACACCGTCCTCAAGGACGAGGGCCGCGCCCGCCACGCGGCGGCCACGGCCACGTACGAGGCCACGCTCGGCGCGGCACTGGAAGCCGCACCGGAGGGAACGGCGGTGGCCGCCCTCCGCGAGGCACTGGGCGGAAACCTCGGGTAAGGTGACGCTGTTCCGGGACAGTGAACGACCTAGGAGGTGAGTCCCATTACCGCTACGGCAGGACGGGTGCTCTCACCTCACACCTATACGGTCGCTTCGTCATAAGTGACCCCAGAGAGCGCCCTTCGGACATTCTGAAAGGCCCTCATGTCGGTTACCTCCGTCTCCAACTCCCTCTCGGCATCCTTCTCCTCCCCCCTCGTCACCAGGCTGCGCGCCGCCGGCTGCGTCTTCGCCGAGGACGAGGCGGAGCTGCTCCTCTCGACCGCGCGCACACCGGACGAACTCGACGCGATGGCCCGTCGGCGCTGCGCCGGCGAACCCCTCGAACTCGTCCTCGGCTGGGCCGCGTTCCACGGGCTGCGCATCACCGTCGTCCCCGGGGTCTTCGTCCCCCGCCGCCGGACGGAGTTCCTGGCCGACCGGGCCGCCGCGCTCGCCCGCCCCGGTTCCGTCGTCGTCGACCTCTGCTGCGGCTCCGGCGCCGTCGCCACGGCCCTGGCCGCCACGGTGACCGGCCTCGACCTGCACGCCGCCGACATCGAACCGCCGGCGGTCCGGTGCGCCCGGCTCAATCTCCAGGACGCGGGCCGCGTCGACGTCCTCGTCGCCAACACCCCGTACGTCCCCACCTCCGAAATCCCCCTGCTCCCGCCCGAGGCCCGGGACCACGAGCCGCTCGTCACCCTCGACGGCGGGGCGGACGGACTGGACGTCCAGCGACGGGTGGCGGCGGGCGCCCGCTCCTGGCTCGCGCCCGGCGGCTCCCTCCTCGTCGAGACGAGCGAGCGCCAAGCGGTGCGGGCGATGGCGGTGTTCGCGGGCGCGGGCCTGGTTCCGCGGCTGGTGCGGGACGAGGAACTGGACGCGCATGTGGTGATCGGGGTGCGCCCGGGCCGCCGTTGACGGGAGAGTGGGCCCGGACGGCAACCCTTCACTCATCGGAGTGGTTTGCCGTCACGGGCCTTACGGACAAGCCCCCGCAAGGCGGATTCTCCCTCCTGGAAACTGACCTTTCAGGACGTTCCGTTGGGCACTGTCGGGTGCCCCGATCGGCGAAGGAGAACCCCATGCGCGCGTTCGATCGGGCAGGAAGAGCAGCTCTGGTCATCGGCACGGCCGCCGTGCTGGTGACGGGTCTCGCCACCAGCAGTCAGGCGGCGACCGGCACGTTCACCTACACCACGGGCAGCGGCGTCGAGTTCGAGCTGAACAACCCCGCCGACGACTCCTGCTTCACCCTGAACAGTGGGGCGACCGGCGCGACCAATGGAACGGACAGGATCGCGACGCTCTACCGCGACGATTCCTGCCAGTCGTCCGTACTGAGCCTGGGGCCGAGGCAGAACGCCATCTTCGGAAGGCCGCCGCTGTCCGTGAAGTTCACCGTCCGCTGACCGGGCGCCGCACCTGCGGAACCCGCCGTTTCGCCGCCTACGTCCCCCTCCGCCATCGGCCCTAGACCTTTGTGCCGAAACCGGCCCCCCTCCGAAGACCGATCCGGTGCACGCCGGAACAGCCGATGATGAATACACGAGCTCTCGCCGGCTTCGTCATCCCCCGTACGAAGCCGGCGAGAAATCGCCTCCGGGGAGGGGCAATTCCCCGTCCCCGCCGCGCCCTCGAAAGAGTCACCCTTGATTCCGGGCCGCTCCGGGGAGTTGGCTGGCGGCATGGAGTACACGCAGCTCGGGCGTACGGGACTCAGTGTCGGCCGGATCGTTCTCGGGACGATGAACTTCGGGCCGCGGACCGACGAGAACGACAGTCACGCGATCATGGATGCCGCGCTCGACGCCGGCGTCAACCTCTTCGACACCGCGAACGTCTACGGCGAGGCCGAGGACCGCGGCCGCACCGAGAAGATCATCGGGAACTGGTTCGCCAAGGGCGGCGGCCGACGGGACAAGGTGGTGCTGGCCACCAAGGTGTTCGGGGCGACGGCGACCCCCGGAGCGGAGGCCCAGTGGCCGAACCGCTCGCGGCTGTCCGCGCTCAACATCCGCCGCTCCGTGGACGAGAGCCTCCAGCGGCTGCGGACGGACCACATCGACGTCTATCAGTTCCACCACGTGGACCGGGCCACCCCGTGGGAGGAGATCTGGCAGGCCATGGACGTCCTGGTCCAGCAGGGCAAGATCCTCTACGTGGGCTCGTCCAACCACGCCGGCTGGCACATCGCGCAGGCCAACGAGACCGCGCGGCGGCTCGGCACGTACGGGCTGGTGAGCGAGCAGTGCCTGTACAACCTGGCCGAGCGGCGGGCCGAGATGGAGGTCATCCCGGCGGCGCGGGCGTACGGGCTGGGGGTGATCCCCTGGGGACCGCTGGGCGGCGGGCTGCTGGGCGGGGTGATCCGCCGGGCGCAGGAGACGGGCCGGTCCGCGGACGCGCTGGCGAACTCCGCGGTGCGCGACCGGGTCCAGGCGTACGAGGACGTCGTGGACAAGTACGGACTGGCCCCCGGCGAAGTCGCCCTCGCCTGGCTGCTCGCGCAGCCGGGGATCACGGGACCGATCATCGGGCCGCGCACGGCCGGGCAGCTCGAGTCCGCGCTGCGGGCGGTGGAGCTGAAGCTTCCGGAGGAGCTGCTGGCCTCGCTGGAGGAGATCTTCCCGGGGCCGGGCCCCGCGCCGGAGGCGTTCGCCTGGTGACGGGGGCCGGCGGGGTCACTTCACCGCGGCCACCACGGCGACGACGACGAGCATCAGGGCGAGCGCACCGGTCATGATCCGGTTCCTGGTCTTGGGATCCACTCCCGAAGGGTAACCGGGCGGCGGTGTCGCCCGGGAACCTAGGTCCTGTCGGGCCTCCCCAGCTCCCAGGCCCGCACCGTCTCGTACCGGGGGCGCTCGCCCGGTGTGCCGGAGCCGGGGAGCCGGCTGCAGACGAGTTCGAGCCGTCCGACGGGGAACGGGGTGCCCCGGAAGTCCGCCAGGGCCTCCGCGTACGGCCGCAGGGAGACCCGGCCGGTGGCCCGGGCGAGCGTGAGGTGGGCGTGGAAGGGGCGGCTCTCGTCCACGTCGATTCCCGTCCGCCGGGCGCCCGCGGCGGCGGAGCGGGCCAGGGCGCCGAGGGTGCCGACGTCGCCCTCGGCCCCGGCCCACAGCACCCGGTCGCCGAACCGGCCGCCCCCGGCCAGCCGCAGTTCGTGGGCGGGGTGCCGGTGCGCGGCACGGCCCAGCCGCTCGGTCAGCTCCGGGAGCAGGTCCTCGCCGACCTCGCCGAGGAAGGCGAGGGTGAAGTGCCAGGTGTCGGGGGCGGACCAACGCAGCCGCCCGGCGTCCGGCAGGCCGTGCAAGTCGGCCGCGGCGTCCGCGAGTTCGGCGAGGGCGGACGAGGGCGGGATCACAGCGACGAAGAGGCGCACGGGGCTAGTGTCGCGCGGATGGAGATCAACATCAGGAAGGGCGGGGCGGAGGACCTCCCCGCGGTCGTCGCGATGTTCGACGGCGCCGTCGAGTGGCTGGTGGGCCGGGGGCGGGAGGAGCAGTGGGGATCCGAGCCCTGGTCGTCGCGGCCCACGACGGTGGAGAAGATCAGGAGGACGCTCGCCGACGGCGAGCCGTGGATCGCCGAGTACGACGGGGTGCCCGCCGGCACCCTGACCCTCGCCCGGCGCCCCACCGACTACATCGAGCCCGCCGACGAACCGGAGGTGTACATCCTGCTGTTCGTGACCGACCGCCGCCTCAAGGGCTCCGGCATAGGCGCGGCGCTGCTGGCGCACGCCGTCGAGGAGACCAGGCGGCTGGGCGTGGACCTGCTCCGGGTGGACTGCTACGCGGGCGGCGGCGGGGAGCTGGTGGCGTACTACGAGAGCCAGGGGTTCACGCCCGTACGCCCGTTCACGGTCGGCGCATGGCCGGGGCAGCTGCTGGAGCGGCGCGTATCGGACCAGCGGCGCGTATCGGACCTGCCGGATTCCCGGCCGAATTCCCGGCCGGATTCCGCGATTGACCCGGCGCACGGCCCTGCCTAGCTTTTCGCTCGTTCCAGCGGCAGCCGACGGCACGAGGGGCGGGTATGGGCGAGCACGAGCACGGCGCGACGGCCGAGTGGATCAAGCCGGGCAGGTGGTACGGCACCGTGCGGATCACGATCCGGAACACCGGGGCCACGGCCCTCGTCAATCCCGAGATCTCCTTCCGGGTCCGCCCGGACCAGTACGTGGAGAACAGGCACGGGCTGGTCTTCATGCGCCGGGGGGACGTCGTCACCGGGTACTTCGTGTTCGAGCGCAGCACCGTCCCCCCGGACGGCGGGACCCAGGAGTTCACCGTCAACATCTCCCGGGCCACGCCGGGCCCGGGCCCGCTGCCGTCCGGGTTCAGGATCAACGGCCGGCCGCTGCCGGAGTGAACGGCCGCTCGCCGTGCGGCCGTTCACCCGTACCCGCTCCTAGGCCGGCACGGCCTCCGGCTCCGGCTTCCGCTCGCGCGGGACGAACTCCAGGTGCCGGCGGCCGCGCCGCAGGTCCACCCGGAGCCGTACGCCGACGGCGCGGGCCAGCGCGAAGCCGATGGCCACGGCGGAGAGGAGGGAGCCGACGCCGCCCGCGGCGAAGCCCACCCGGGGGCCGTAGGTGTCGGTGACCCAGCCGACGACGGGCGCGCCGAGCGGGGTGCCGCCGACGAAGACCATCATGTAGAGGCTGAGCACACGGCCGCGCATGGCGGGGTCGACCGCCATCTGCACCGTGGAGTTGGCGGTGACGTTGGTCGTCAGCCCGAACATGCCGATCGGCACGAGCAGCAGGGCGAAGAGCCAGAACGACGGGGAGAGCGCGGCGGTGATCTCCAGCAGGCCGAAGGCGGCCGCGGCGCCGATCAGCACCCGGCGGCGCGAGCCGCCGCGCCGGGCGGCGAGCAGGGCTCCGGCCAGCGAACCGGCCGCCATCAGGGTGTTGAAGAGGCCGTAGGTGCCGGCCCCCGCGTGGTAGACGTCATCGGCGAACGCCGTGAGCCAGATGGGGAAGTTGAAGCCCATGGTGCCGATGCAGCCGATGAGGGCGATCGGCCAGATGAGGTCGGGCCGTTCGCGGACGTGCCGCAGCCCCTCCCGCAGCTGGCCCTTGCCGCGCGGGGCGGTCCCGGCCCTGTGCAGCTCGCCGGGGCGCATCATCAACAGGCCCGCGATGGGCGCCAGATAGGACAGCCCGTTGAAGAGGAACGCGGCGCCGCTGCCGACGGCAGTGATCAGCACACCGGCGACGGCCGGGCCGACCAGCCGTGCGGACTGGAAGTTGGCCGAGTTGAGGCTGACGGCGTTGCGCAGGTCGGCGGGGCCGACCATCTCGTGGACGAACGCCTGCCGGGCGGGGTTGTCGACGACGGTGACGAGGCCGAGGGCGAAGGCCGTGAGGTAGACGTGCCAGACCTGGACGTGGCCGGAGAGGGTGAGCGCGGCGAGCGCGAGGCCGGTGAGGCCGCTCGCCGTCTGAGTGCCGAGGATCAGCAGCCGCTTGGGGCACCGGTCGGCGAGGACGCCGCCGTACAGCCCGAAGAGCAGGATCGGCAGGAACTGCAGGGCGGTGGTGATGCCCACCGCGGCGGAGGATCCGGTGAGTCCGAGGACCAGCCAGTCCTGGGCTATGCGCTGCATCCAGGTGCCGGTGTTGGACACCACCTGGCCTATCGCGAAGAGCCGGTAGTTGCGGATCCTGAGCGAGCTGAACATGCCCCCCTTGTGCGGCAGGGGGGTGGTGCTTATGTCGTCTTGGGGTTTCGGTGCGGGTGCGGAGTCTGCTCCGGGTCCCGTACTCAAGCGGGTTCGCCTCCTTTGCCCTGCGCGCGTGTTACAACTGCGCGAGCTTCTCCAGGACGGGCGCGGCGGCGCGGAGCGTCGCCCACTCGTCGTCGTCCAGCCGGCCGGCCAGCTCGGCCAGCCAGGCGTTCCTCTTGCGCCGGCTCTCCTCGAGCATGGCCTCGGCCTGCTCGGTCTGCGTGACCACCTTCTGGCGGCGGTCCTCGGGGTGCGGCTCCAGCCTGACCAGGCCCTTGCTCTCCAGCAGCGCCACGATCCGGGTCATCGACGGCGGCTGGACGTGCTCCTTGCGCGCCAGCTCGCCGGGTGTGGCCGAGCCGCAGCGGGCGAGCGTGCCCAGCACGGACATCTCGGCCGGGCTGAGCGACTCGTCCACCCGCTGGTGCTTGAGCCGTCGCGAGAGCCTCATGACGCCCGAGCGCAGCGCGTTGACCGCTGCCTCGTCCACGGCCGTCTCTTCGGTATCGGGGACCTCTGCGGAAGAGGTGCGGGACAGGTCCGACATGTTGCTTAGCCTAACTCATTACTTCACCTAATGAAAGTGCGCATGGCGGGGCGCGTGGAAGCAAGGGGGCGGCGGACGGAAAACGGGGCGGGACGGTCCTCGATGGACCGCCCCGCCCCGTGCGGGCGAGCTCCGCGCGCCGCTGCTCGACTCCGGGCTATTCACCCCCGGGCCACTCGCCCCCGGGCTATTTGACCCTGAGCTATTTGACCCCGAGCGCCCGCTCGATCGGGTCCAGCATGAAGTACACGAGGAAGCACGCCCCGACCACGTTGAGCAGCCAAGGGATCTCGCGGAAGCGGCGGTCGGCGAGGCGCAGCAGGATGAAGGCGAGGACGCCGATGCCGATGCCGTTGGTGATCGAGTAGGTGAACGGCATCGAGACGATCGTCAGGAACGCGGGGATCGCGATCGTGAAGTCGCTCCAGTCGATCTCCTTGACGTTGGACGCCATGATCAGGAAGCCGACGACGAGGAGGGCCGGGGTCGCCGCCTGCGAGGGGACGACCGTCGCGAGCGGGGTGAAGATCAGGGCCAGGAGGAAGAGACCGCCGGTCATCAGGTTGGCGAGGCCCGTGCGGGCGCCCTCGCCGACACCGGCCGTCGATTCGACGAAGCAGGTGTTGGCGGAGGCGGAGCCGAGACCGCCGGCGGCGACGGCGACGCCGTCCATCATCAGGACCTTGCCCATGTTGGGCAGCTGGCCGTTCTCGTCGGTCAGCCCGGCCTCCTCGCCGACGCCGATGATCGTGCCCATCGCGTCGAAGAAGCCGGAGAGCAGGACGGTGAAGACGAACAGGCAGCCGGTGAGGATGCCGACCTCGTGGAAGCCGCCGAACAGGCTGATGTCGCCGACCAGTCCGAAGTCGGGGGCGCCGACGACGCTGTCCGGGATGCGGGGCACGCTCAGGCCCCAGTCGGCGTCGGGGATGACCGCCAGCTCGTTGACGACGATCGCCAGGAAGGTCATCACGACGATGCCGATGAGGATCGCGCCCGGGGACCGGCGGACGATCAGGATGAAGGTCAGGATCAGACCCGCCGCGAAGATCAGGACCGGCCAGCCGTGCAGCTGTCCGCCCTGGCCGAGGCCCATGGGGACGGTGGTGTGGGCCGCGTCCGGGTTGCGGGTGACGAAGCCGGAGTCCACCAGGCCGATCAGCGAGATGAACATGCCGATGCCGATCGCGATGGCCCGCCGCAGCCCGTTCGGGATCGCGTCCATGACGCGCTGCCGCAGACCGGAGGCAACGAGGAGCATCAGCACCAGGCCGGCCAGGACGACCATGCCCATGGCGTCGGGCCAGCTCATCTTGGGGGCCAGTTGGAGGGAGACGACGGCGTTGATGCCGAGGCCGGCGGCACAGGCGATGGGGACGTTGCCGATGGCGCCCATGAGGACGGTGCTGAGACCGGCCATCAGGGCGGTGGCCGTGACCAGTTGGGCGTTGTCCAGCTTGTGGCCGTACTTGTCGAAGCCGGCCCCGAGGATGATCGGGTTCAGCACGATGATGTACGCCATCGCAAAGAACGTCGCCAGCCCGCCCCGCATCTCCCGGGCTACGGACGAGCCCCGCTCGGAGATACGGAACCAGCGGTCGAGCAGATTGCCGGACGGCGTCGGGGGCGGGGACGGCTGCTGGGCATCGACCGACGCGGTGGCCGAGGAGGACATACGGGGACCTCAGAAGTCGTGGGAAGCCAGGGGCGGCGATCCCGCCTGGTCGTTTTTAGAGGATCAAACAAGCAAACCCTGTCGGATCCGGTTCGATTCAGTATGAATAAACAAGCCCCGAATTGCTATCTCCGCGCGTAGACCCTTATGAGGCCGGGGATCGGCCATGATCGGCCGGACCGGACGGACTAGGCTGGCGTCATGACGAAGTGGACCCCCAGACACGAGGCGCCGGAGCCCCTCGAAGGCAACGTGGTCGCCACCATCACCGGCGGCACGATCATCTGGTTCGTCCTCTTCGTGATCCAGCTGCCGTTCTACGGCCGGCTCTCCGACGGCGGCCACCTGTGGTGGCTGTGGACCTGCCTGGCCGGTGGCGGCCTCGGCCTGATCGGCGTCTGGTACGTCCGCCGGCGGGACGCGGCGATCAAGCGGCACGAGGCGGCCCGCGCGGCCGAGCGGCAGGCCGAGCAGCAGGCCGAGTAGCCAGGCCGGGCAGCAGGCCGAATAGCGGACCGGGCAGCCGCGCGAACAGGCCGAAAGCATCCCCTTCCGAACACCCCCGGAAGGTGAAGCGGGCCGGACGCCCGTACCGTCGGAGGCATGAGCGATCCGGCGGAGGCCGCGTCCCGCGGCAGTACCGCGTCCCCCGCACATTCCGGCCTGACCGCCGCGGAGGTCGCCGAGCGCGTCACCCGCGGCGAGGTCAACGACGTCCCCGTCCGCTCCTCGCGCTCCACCGCGGAGATCGTCCGGGCCAACGTCCTCACCCGGTTCAACGCCATCATCGGCGTCCTCTTCCTGATCATCCTGGTCGTCGGCCCGCTCCAGGACGGCCTCTTCGGCTTCGTCATCGTCGCCAACACCGCGATCGGCATCTTCCAGGAGCTGCGCGCCAAGAAGACCCTCGACTCGCTCGCCGTCATCGGCGAGGCCAAGCCCGTCGTCCGCCGCGACGGCCGCCCGGTGCCCGTGCACACCGGCGAGATCGTCCTCGGCGACCTCATCGAGCTCGGCCCCGGCGACAAGTGCGTCGTCGACGGCGAGGTCCTGGAATCCGACGGGCTGGAGATCGACGAGTCACTGCTCACCGGCGAGGCCGACCCGGTGGTCAAGAAGCCCGGCGACAAGGTCATGTCCGGGTCGTTCGTCGTCGCCGGCGGCGGCGCGTTCACCGCCACCAAGGTCGGCCGCGAGGCGTACGCGGCCCAACTCGCCGAAGAGGCCAGCCGCTTCACCCTCGTCCACTCCGAACTGCGCACCGGCATCAGCCTGATCCTCAAGTACGTGACGTGGATGATGGTCCCCGCCGCGATCGGCCTGGTCGTCAGCCAGCTCGTGGTGCAGGACCACGACTGGCGGGAGGCCGTGCGCCGGATGGTCGCCGGGATCGTGCCCATGGTCCCCGAGGGCCTGGTGCTGCTGACCTCCGTCGCCTTCGCCATCGGCGTCATCCGGCTGGGCAACAAGCAGTGCCTGGTGCAGGAGTTGCCCGCCATCGAGGGGCTGGCCCGCGTCGACGTCGTCTGCCTCGACAAGACCGGCACCCTCACCGAGGGCGGCATGGACGTCAGCGAGCTGCGGCTGCTCGCCGAGGCCGAGGAGACATACGTACGCGAGGTCCTCGGCGCCCTCGGCGACTCCGACCCGCGCCCCAACGCCAGCCTCCAGGCGATCATCGACGCCTACCCGGACGGCCGGGGCTGGCGCTGCACCGAGTCCCTGCCCTTCTCCTCCGCCCGCAAGTACAGCGGCGCCGCCCTCTCCGGCCCGGACGGCGAGAGCGGCAACTGGCTGCTCGGCGCCCCCGACGTCCTCCTCCCCGAGGACGACCGGGCGCTCGCCGAGATCGAGGAGCTCAACGCCCAGGGCATGCGCGTCCTGCTGCTCGCCCGCGCCCGGCGCGGCCTCGACGACCCCGACGTCGCCCGGGACGTCCACCCCACCGCGCTCGTCGTCCTCGAACAGCGGCTGCGCCCCGACGCGGGCGACACCCTGCGCTACTTCGCCGAACAGGAGGTCGCCGCCAAGGTGATCTCCGGCGACAACGCCGTCTCGGTCGGCGCGGTCGCCGCCAAACTGGGCCTGCCGCGCGCCGGTTCCCCCGTGGACGCCCGGCACCTGCCCGCCGTGCGCGAGGAGATGGCGGAGGCCCTGGACCGGGGATCGGTCTTCGGCCGCGTCTCCCCGCAGCAGAAGCGGGACATGGTCGGCGCGCTCCAGTCGCGCGGCCACACCGTGGCGATGACCGGCGACGGCGTCAACGACGTCCTGGCGCTCAAGGACGCCGACATCGGCGTCGCGATGGGCTCCGGATCGGAGGCGACGCGGGCCGTCGCCCAGATCGTGCTGCTGAACAACAGCTTCGCGTCGCTGCCGTCCGTGGTCGCCGAGGGACGCCGGGTCATCGGCAACATCACCCGCGTCGCGACCCTCTTCCTCACCAAGACCGTCTACTCGGTCCTGCTGGCGATCCTCGTCGTCTGCACCCGCGTCCCCTACCCCTTCCTCCCCCGCCACCTCACGCTGCTCTCCACCCTGACGATCGGCGTGCCCGCCTTCTTCCTGGCCCTGGCGCCCAACAAGGAGCGCGCCAAGCCGCACTTCGTCCGCCGCGTCATGCGCTACGCCGTCCCGGCCGGGCTGATCGCGGGGGCCGCCACCTTCGCCACGTACCTGCTGGCACGGTCGTACTACTCGGGCGGCGACGCCCTGGGCGCCCAGACCAGCGCGGCGACGCTGACCCTGTTCCTGATCTCGCTCTGGGTGCTGGCGATCATCGCCCGGCCCTACACGTGGTGGCGGGTGCTGCTGGTCGCCGCGATGGGCCTGGGCTTCCTGATCGTCCTGGCCGTGCCCTGGCTCCAGCGGTTCTTCGCGCTGAAGCTCGTGGGGACGACGCTGCCCTGGACCGCCGTCGGGATCGCGGCCGTGGCGGCGGCCGTCCTGGAAGTCGTATGGCGGTGGGTGGGCCGCCGATTCCCCGCCTAGCTAGGCCGTGCTCTTCTCGTCCTCCAGGAAGTTGCGGAGCTGCTCCCGCAGCTCCGGGGAGTCCTTGTGCTGATGCACCGAGACGGCGTGCTCGGTCGCGGCCTTGAGGACTTCCTCCTCCTCGCCCGAGATCGTCAGCGTGCAGTGCGACTCACTGGGGAACCGGCGGCAGTCGGCGACTTTCCTGGTCATCGCGGACCTCCTCTCGCCACTTCACTTCCAGCGTAGTTCTCAGCGCTTCTGTGCCTGGTCGAAGACTGAACGGGCGGCGGCGCCGAGGTTCGGCCCCGACATCGTCGTGCTGTGCTCCAGCGCGTCGCCGTGGCTGTTCACGGAGACCAGCGTCCCGATGCCGGTCTTGGCGTTGAAGTCCGCCAGCCAGGGCCCGCCGCTCGCCCCACCCGTCATGTCGCACGGCACGCTCTGCTCGTCACCGGGAGCGGCCTTCGCCGTACCCGTGCAGGTCAGGAGCGCCTGCCCGCGCTGCGGCCGCGTCGCCGGGTAGCCGAACGCGGTGACCTTCCCGCCCGGCTTCCGCCCGAAGGCGACGTTCTGCCCGCCGACGGTGTCGACGAGCTTCCTGCCCTTGACGGCGTCGACGGTGAGGGCGGCGATGTCCGTCCGCCCCTCCTTCGCCCACGAGTCCGGGGTGACGGTCGCGCGGACCGGGAAGACGCCGTACGGCCGCTGGCTCTTCCTGTCGTAGCCCGGGACGAAGACGAGGTCGGTGTAGGTGTTGACCGGGGATGCGGCGCGCCGCACGCAGTGGCCGGCGGCCATGACCGTGGAGCGGTTGCCGCTGCGGACGGCGGCGGCGGTGCACCAGGTGTCGGAGCCATTGGCGTTGACGAAGTAGAGCTTGCCGACGGTCTTCATCTTCACGCCCTTCCAGGGCGCGGACTTCGGCCCGGTACGGCCGAGGTCGACCGAGAGGTCGGTCTTCCGCATGCGCTCGGGGGTCCAGTAGGCGAGGGCCTGCTTGCGCTCCTTGGCGGTGTAGGTGACGGCGGCGGTCGCCGGGGCCTTGGCCTTGCCCTGCGCGAGAGCGGCCGTCGGGACGACGGCGAGGGGTATCGCGGTGACGAGGAGGAGGGTGGTGGTGCGCAGGCGCATGGCGGGCGGGCTCCGGGGTCGAAGGGGTGTTCTGCGGCTGGGGACGTGGGCGGGAGCCGAGTGGTTGCAACTCCCGCCCGACGCCGGCCGCGTCAGACCGCTTCCGCCTCGACGACCGAGGGCAACGCCGCGGTCGGTACGACGCGGTTGAGCCGGAACCCGGAGCGGGTGAGCAGGTCCTCGAACTCGGCGGCCGTACGCTCCCGCCCCTCCATCAGCATGAGCATCACGGTGTCCAGCCCGACCGCCGGATGCGGGGAGCCGTCGCCGGGCAGCACGACGTCGATCACCAGCAGGCGGCTGCCGGGCGTCATGGCCCGGCGGATGCTGCCGAGGATGCGCAGGCAGTCCTCGTCGGACCAGTTGTGGAGGATGTTCTTCAGCAGGTAGAGGTCCCCGCCCTCGGGTACGGACGTGAAGACGTCCCCGCCCTCGGTCCGCCAACGGCCCTTCAGCTCTTCCCCGTCGAGCAGATGGTCGGTGACCGTTCCGGGCCGGTCGAAGAGGACACCCGTGAGACCCGGGTGCCGGGCGAGGGCCTCGCGCAGCAGGCCGCCCTGCCCTCCGGCCACGTCGACGACGGTGCCGGTCCCGGGGAACGGGTAGCTGCGGACCACCTCTTCGTTGACCCCGTCCGACGTCGCCGAGGTGATGGCGTCGTCGAATACGCGGGCCTTCTCCGGAGCGGCGGCCAGATACTCGAAGAACGGCGTGCCGAACGCCGCGTCGAAGCCCGGCCGTCCCGTGCGCAGGGTGTCGCCCAGCCCCTCGGCCGAGCGACGGAACATCTCGTGCGTGGCCCAGAGCACGGCCGCCCGCTGGGATCCCGGCACGTCCGAACGCAGCAGCTCCCCCTGCCCGGTCAGGGCGAAGGCCCCGCCCTCGCCCTCCCGGAACAGCCCGCGCTCGGCGAGCAGCCGCATCACCCGCCGCAGCGGCCCGGCCTGGGTCCCGGAGCGGGCGGCCAACTCATCGGCGGTGAGCGGCCCGTCGGCCAGCAGGTCCGGTATGCCGTGATCCACGACGGCGCCCGTCGCGGAGGCGTAGACATGACCGAAGATCAGGTCGTAGAGCGCGGGATGGGTGCGGGGATCGGACGAGGTGTCGGTGCCGCCGGGGGTGGTGGTCATGGCATCGCTCCTGTCGCGTAGAGGCGTGTTGTACGCCGTCGGTTGCGGAGTTGTGCGCAGCGCGAAGCGGGCGCGGACGGCCGGGTGAAGCCGTCCATGATCGCTTCTTCTCCATCCAACCCGCTGGGACGGGCTAATGGAAGCCCGGTGTGCGGCGACGAGCGACTCAGGCCCCGAGGCCCTTCACGTACTCCTCGAAGGGCACCGACTCCGCGAGCGCGATCCGCTGGTACTCCCTGAACGGCTCCGGATTCCCCTCGTACACTTCCCGGTTGATCTGCGTGCCGTCCGACTCGTAATGCATCAGCACCACTTCCGAACGGTCGAACATCCAGAAGTCCTGAACACCGGCCAGTGGGTTGTCCCTACCGGTCACGTCCATGATGCGGATGTCGTCACCGGCCCAGGCGTGGGGCTCGTAGCACATGAACTCGTACCGGAGGTAGTCCGAGAGCGGGCGGGTGACGATGTGCACGCGGCCCTTCGCCTTTCCCTCGCGGCGAACCCGCTTGAGGTCGTCGGTGTACTCGTTCGAGTAGGCATGAGGATCGAGGCGTTCGCCCGCGAGGAACCGTCGGAACTCTTCCTCTTCTTGCGGCACCCTGCAGACCAATGCCGCGTAGTTAAGAAACTCGGCGTTCCGTGTCCACATTTTCACAGCGACACGCCGGGGATGGTTGTGGACAGTCAACCTGGGGCGGTTCTGCTCTTTCGCTGTGGCCACGAATCTGGTTATGTTTCTCGTTCATGGGTGGGATTCGAGATGAAGGGGCCATCTCCGGCGAGCGTTTGACTGACCGGGTGGGTATCGGGGTTCTGACGCGTCTGGTGCACCGTGACCTGGTCGATGAGGTTCTCGCGGAGACGGGGCGGACGGAGAAGAGATCTCGTCTGCTGCCTGCACGTGTCGTTGTGTATTACGTGATGGCCATGTGCCTGTTCTTCGGCGAGTCGTATGAGGAAGTGACCCGTCTGCTCGTCAACGGCCTGCGGTTCCTGGGGACATGGCGGAAGGAATGGACGGTTCCCACGTCCAGCGCGGTCTCCCAGGCGCGCCGGCGTCTGGGGCCTGAGCCGCTGAAAGCGCTGTTCGAGCGGGTGGCGCTGCCGTGTGCCCAGCGCGGTACGCAAGGGGCATGGCTGGGGAATTTTCGGCTGATGGCTATTGACGGTTTCGTACTGGACCTCCCCGACACGCCCGCGAATGACGCGGAGTTCGGGCGTTCCGGCGGGGAGAAGAATCCTGCCCCGTTTCCACAGGTGAAGATTGTCGGGCTGGGAGAATGCGGCACGCATGCCGTTGTGGCTGCACGGCTGGGGCCCTGGCGTACGGATGAAGGGACACTGGCCCGGGATCTCGTGGCGGATTTCGAGCCGGGCATGCTCATCACTGCTGACCGGGGATTTTACGCCTACCGGCTGTGGGAAGCTGCTGCGGCCGCGGGGGCGGATCTTCTGTGGCGGATGCCCGACGGACCTCATCTGCCGGTGGTCCGACCGCTCAAGGACGGCTCGTACGAGTCATTTCTGCTGGACCCGAAAGTACGCCGCCGGCGTGCCGTCCAGCGTCACCGAGGGGCAGCACACATCGAAGAGCCGTCCGGCATCCCGGTCCGGGTCGTCGAGTACGAGGTGACCAACCGTGAAGGCAAAGGAGAAATCTTCTGCCTGATCACCACCATCATGGACCCGGACGACGCCAGTGCTGCCGAGCTCGCGGCGGCGTACGCGGAACGCTGGGAATTCGAGTCCGGCCTCGACGAGATCAAAACCCATCAACGCGGCCGCGGCGCCGTACTGCGTTCAAAATCCCCGGACATGATCGAGCAGGAGATCTGGGCGCTCCTGCTCACCCACTATGCGGTCCGGCACCTGATGTGCGAAGCCGCCGACCAAGCCGATATCGACCCCGACCGGCTATCTTTCATCCGCTCACTGCGCATCATCCGCCGTCAGATCACTGACCAGGCGGGCTTTTCCCCCTCACCGTCTCGCGAAAGCTCTTGAATCAGCTTTCACAGAAATTCTGGAGAGGCCCAACCCCAGCCGGCGCCACCGCACCAGCCCACGAGCCGTCAAACGCATCCACGTCCACGCCTACAGGAAAAAGAAGCGCACCGAAACCACAGTCCACCACCCAGACCCACCGGACATCAAAATCCTCGCCGTTTCTTAACTACGCGGCATTGCCCTGCAGACCGGCAAGGTCTCCAATCGCCAAGCCTCTACCCGGAATTCACGGAACTTGGCCTTCCAATTCTCACCGTCCAAGAACACGGACGGCCTCCTCTCGGTTTATGGGATCCGCTCCCAATCACCAGGCAGGTGTACGGATTCCGAGATGGCACCGGGCAACGTCCGGCCACCAGGCATCAGTGGTGCCGCCCTGTGGGTGGCACTCCTTCGAGAGGGCTGTGGGTGCGGAGCCCGTCCTCCCTCTGACCGGAAAACTCAGCGGTCAGGTGGGCATGGCGAAGTAGCCCCCGGTGGCGTGTGCTGAGAGCGTCGAGTGTTGTCAGGCGGCTGCCGGGGTGAGGGTGACGTCGTGGCCGAGGGCCTTGAGCTGGCGGACGAGGTCTCGGCTTTTGCGGCCCGGGTCGAGGTTGCGGGTGTGGAAGTCGGCGCCGAGGTCTCGGTAACGGGCGGTCGGGTCGTTCATGAGGTGCCAGACGGACACCAGGATGGAGCGGGCGACGGCGACCAGGGCTTTCATGTGGCCACGGTGTTTGGTGATCCTGCGGTAGCGGGCGCCGAGGAAAGTGTCGGTCCGTGCGGCGGAGATCGCTGCTTCGCCGAGGGCGCCGCGGAGCCAGGGGTTGCCCCTGCCGGTGGGGCCGGAGGTGTTCCTGTTTCCGGACTGCAGGGTGCGTGGGGAGAGTTTCGCCCAGGACACGAGATGGCCGGCGGTGGGGAAGACCGACATGTCCAGGCCGATCTCGGCGAGGATGACCTGCGCGGTGCCGGGGCCGACGCCGGGGATCTCGTCGAGGCGCTCGGTGTCGGTGATCGGCATCAGGGTGCCCTGTCCGGGGCCTTCGTCGTCCTCGGTGGTGGACAGTTCGGTCAGACGCAGGGTGATCCGGGCGGTGAGCTTGTCGATCTGCACGGTGAGGTGGTCGACGGTGTCCAGCAGCATCCGGCACATGAATGCGTGGTGCTCTTCGAACCGGCCGGTCAGGGCCTCGGCCAGGGTGCTGTGGCTGGCCTTGATCGTGCCGTGGGCCAGGTCCGCCAGGGCCTTGGGGCTGCGCTCGCCCGCGATCAGTGCCTCCAGCATCGCGCGTCCGGAGACGCCGAAGATGTCGGCGATCACGGTGGACAGCTTGATCTGGGCGTCCTCGAGGAGTTTCTCGGTGCGCTGCTTGTGGCGGGTGCGCTCGTGCGTCATGACCGCCCGGGCCCGGGTCAGATCGCGCAGTTCACGGACCGGCTTCGGGGGCACGAACGAGGGCCGGAGCATGCCGCGTTCGGTGAGCTTGGCCAGCCAGACCGCGTCCAGGCGGTCGGTCTTGGGCCGGCCCGGGACGTTCTTGACGTCACGGGCGTTGACCAGCCAGCACTCCAGACCACGCGACTCCAGCAGGAAGAAGTACGGCTTCCAATAGGTCGACGTCGCCTCCATCACCACCCGGGTGACGCCCTGGCAGATCAGGTGGTCGGCCAGGTCCAGGATCGCGCCGCTGGTCGCGACGGTGTTGAAGACCCGCTGCACGCGCTTGCCGGGCTTGTCCTCATGCGGCACCCGCACACAGACCATGCCCGACGCCTTGGCGATATCGATCGCCGCGACACGGGCCACGAGCTCCTCGGCCTGCTCGATCTCCTCGACGCCACCGCTGTCGTCGGTGTCCGCCATGCGCCACTCCCCGGTATCGATCCGTACGGGCCGACGCCTGCCCAGGGGGCCGCGGGGGGAGCGAGAATCTGACCGGCGTGCTCGATGGCAACAGTGCGTGGCCCCTCTGCGGCCCCGGCACCAGACTGACCTACGGGCTCAACGTCCCAACGAGCTACCGGCATCGGCGGGCAGGCGCCGCAGCCATGTTTTCACGCCGGCAAGGCGCACCCGAAGGGATCAGGGGGACTGACCTGAACGAACAGGGTCATGGACGGGTCCCACACGAACCGCTGGTCCACGTATGACCCACAGCCCCCGGAAACGTCAGTGCGGGATGCCCTCGATGATGTCCCGCGCTCCCTGTCGCAGTAGCTCGGCGCACACCCGGGTACCGAGGGTCCCGGGGTCGTTGCTGCTCTCGCCCCAGTAGTGGGCGTGGACGAATTTGGAGCCGTCCCGCGAGAAGACCATGCCGCGCAGCGATAGTTGGCCATCGGGGTCGGTGACGCAGTGCCCGGCAATGGGGCTGTTGCAATGGCCTCGGAGACCGTGCAGCATCACGCGCTCGGCAGTGATCTCGGTCATGGTCCGCTCATCGTTCAGCTCGGACAGCAGGCCCGCCACCGGCCCGTCGTCCTTGCGGCACTCCAGGCCCAGGGTCCCGGCCCCAACGGCGGGCAGCATCTCGTCCACGCCGAAGACCTGCCGACCCCGGCGGGCGAGACCAAGTCGTTCGAGGCCCGAGGACGCCAGCACCATGGCGTCGAGCTTGGTGTCGATCTTGCGGGTCCCGTCGAGCTTCTCGATCCGGGACCCGACGGCCCCGCGGACGCGTACGACGCTGAGGTCGGGCCGTACGCGGTTGATCTGCGCCTTGCGGCGGACGGCCGAGGTTCCGACGACGGCGCCGGGCGGCAGGTCGTCCAGCGTCTTCCGCTCCGACCCTTCGGGGAAGAGGAGCACGTCGCGGACGTCATCGCGAGGCAGGTACGCGGCGAAGATCAGGCCCGGTGGCAGCGGCCGGTCTCCTGGCACGTCCTTGACGCAGTGCACCGCCATGTCGACGGAACCGCGTTGCAGCATCTGATCGATTTCCTTGACGTACAGTCCCTTCCCGCCGAGCTGGGCCAAGTCGCCCTGCCACTTGTCCGCCTCGGTGGTGATGGGTACGACCTCGATGTTCAGGTCAGGCTCGCGCCTCCGGAGAAGAGCTGAGACCTGCTCGACCTGGGCAAGGGCCATGGGGGAACTGCGAGTGCCGATTCGCAGGGGACGATCGGGGAAGTCGGTCATGGTGTCCTCTCCTGGGTCCTGGTCTCAAGGTAGGTAGTAGGACGCGCGTACTGGAGCGGGCCGACGATGCGTGCCGCGATGCGGGGGTGCAGGAGTCGCAGCGCGCTGGCCGGGGGCTCCCAACGCCATGCGTCGATCTCGTCGTATTGCAGGGTGATGCGGTCGTGGTCGGCGGGGCTCAGTTGTGGGCCGGCGAAGATGAATGCGAGCCGGTCGCGTCGGCTGGGTCCCGAGGCTTGCAGCCACTCGACGGCGAACAGGTCGTGCGTCTGCACGTCGAGGACCAGGCCCAGTTCCTCGCGGACTTCCCGCCGGGCCGCGTCGAGGGGAGATTCCCCCAACTCGACTGCTCCGCCGGGGAGAGCCCACGGAGCATCGGGCTTCGCCGGGTGGACGATGAGTAGACGGTCCTGCGGGTCTGTAATGAGAACGGAGGCCGTGATCGGATGCCCGGGAGGTGGGGTCTTCGTCATGGCGCCAGCACCATCGGTTCACGGCGGTCCATGGCGCCGGTCGCTCCCATGCGGATACGTCCGGACAGCAGCCCGAGACCGAGGTACTCCTGCGTCGCCTTCTCGTCGGTGTGCGGCGGGAGGGGATCGAGTCCCAGCAGAATGCACACTGGGGTGCCCTCACTGACCATCCGCGACCATTCAGCGCCGACCGGTGGCAGACGCAGTGAATACGGGGCGTCCGCGATGGTGAGCAGAGTGCCCGAGGTGCCCAGCAGTATCACGCGGTTGCCCACATGACGCAGGGTTTCGGACGGTTCCGTGAGGTCAAGCGCGTCGGCCAAGTCAAGCATCTGCTGTTCGATGCCCTCAACCGTCTCGTCCGGGTGGCGGGCAGGTGGGTGGGCGATCACCAGGAAGGCCGCAGGGCCTGCGAAGGTGTCCTCGACCCACATGGACACCACCACGGCGCACAGCAGACCAGGAGTGATGTTCAGGGCGCGGTGTGATGGTGAGATGGCGCAACTCATCGTGTGCTCTCCCTCCGCCTGGTCGGCAGAGCGATGAAGCGGCGGACGACAAGGCGGGTGGGCGGTCGGGTGCACAGCGGGGATTCGCGGTTCTCGAGAGCGATGCTGACCAACTGACCTCTTTCCCCAACTGGTTCACTCACAGGCGGCTTGCTCACGGTGCGGAAGACACCCTCGTGGAGCACCGCGTCGCCTTCCCGAATGCGATCGGCTCGCATGAAGGCGAAATAGCGCGTTCCTCGGTCACTGACCGTACGTCCTGACGGCATGGTCACAGCAAACTCCCATCACTCGTTCGAGTCGGGAGCCTGGGCGGGGGCCAGTTGGGGGGCCAAGATGGGGGCCAGCAGCAGATGGCCGGGGAGGGCAGCAGATGGCCGAGACAGGCATCGGCACACTGCTCGTTCAGTTGCGCGATGACCTTGGTTGGTCACAACAGCGTGTCGCCGACGAGTACAACAAGGCCGAAGGACGTTCAGCCATGACCGGCAAGGAAGTCGGCCGGTACGAGCGAGAGTCCCGTGTTCCAACGTCCCGAACACGCAGCTTTCTTGCGGTCGTCTTCGGTATCGAGATGTCGGCACTCGATCGCGCGGCCGGCGTGACGAAGCGGTGCAAGGCGGCTGGCCGGCGAATCCCCCAGCCAATCGGGCAGAAGGGCCTCCAAGCCCCGCCATCACGCCGCGCTCTGGCAGCGGATGCCGCTACATCGGCGCGATTCTCACGCTTCGTCGCCAATCGGAACACGGATGCTTACGCGGTGGAACAGCTCGATGTTGAAGTCTTCACCCTCGCACGCCAGTACGTCAGCCATCCGCTCTCAGAACTGTATATCGACATTCGCGAACTCCGCGATGAGGCATTCGAGTTACTGAGGGGCCGACAGCGGCCACGGCAGACCTTGGACCTCTACGTGACGGCGGGCCGCCTGTGCGGGCTCTCCGCCCACGTATGCCTCGACTCGGGGGACTACTCCTCGGCGATGACCCACGCCCGTACGGCATGGGCCTGCGCCGAGGAGGCGGACCACCACGGGCTCCGCGCCTGGGTCCGAGGCATGCAATCGCTGATCACCTTCTGGAACGGCGACCCTGGGAAGGCCGCCGAACTCGCCCGTTCCGGCCAGTCCTTCCCAGCTACCGGAACCATGGGCGCCCGCCTCGCCAGCCTCGAAGCCAGGGCCCTCGGCGTGGCCGGAGACCGACATGGAGCCACCGCCGCGCTACTCAAAGCCGAACGCGCGCGGAACGCCTTGCAGAACAGCGAGGAGAAGCCCGGAATCTTCAGCTTCCCGCACGCCAAACAGCTGACTTACGCCGGAACCACACACCTCTCATTGGGCGACCGCAGCAACGTCAGGCAGGCGATCGACAGCGCCGCCGCTGCTATTGACCTCTACCGTGACTCGGACACCGATGACCGCTCAACCGGAGATCTCCTGGCCGCCCATCTGGACCTCGTGCGCGGCCACATACTCGCAGGAGACGTGGACGCCGCCGAGACCATGCTGACATTCGTCCTCGACAGCCCTCCCTCGCTTCTCTCAGCGAGCATCCTGCGCCGCCTCGCTGGTCTCAGCGATGAACTAGGGGCCGACCAGTACCGTGGCTCACCATGCGTCGCACACTTGCGCGAGCACATCATGAGCATCACCACGGCCACCGCTTCATACCGATAACCTCCGGAGCCGCTGACGTGACTGACGCCGCACGGCACGACGAAGCCCTCACCGACCGGTCTCTCCTGGCCGGCCGCGCCTACAAGAGCGGGCGTGACCTCTTGGCACGGCAGTCCCTGTACCAGTGGCAGTCTCCGCGTCACGACCTGCCCGGTTTGGTGGCGGAACAGCTTCGGCGGGTCCGCGGAACGGTCGTCGATGTCGGTTGCGGGAACGGCAAGTTCATCCGCCGCCTCCGGGAATTCCGGCCGGATCTACGGCTGCTCGGGCTCGACATCTCGGAAGGCATCCTCGCCGAAGTTCCGGGGCCTGTAGCAGTAGCCGATGTGGCACGGCTCCCCCTGCCCGATGGCGGTGCAAACGCTCTGCTGGCCCTGCACATGCTGTACCACGCCGAAGACATCCCCAGAGCGGTCGCGGAACTCGGCCGGGCCTTGGCCGAAGGCGGCACCGTCATCGCATCGACCAACAGCGAACGCGACAAGGCAGAACTCGACGAACTCTGGCAGCGCGCATCCGGAGACATTCTCGGCCGCGAACGAGGGCCCTCGCGCATCTCGTTGAGCGCGCGGTTCTCGTTGAAGGAGGCTCCGTCGCTACTCGGAGCCGTGTTCGGGACCGTGGGCGTGCTCGAACTGCCGGGGACCATCACGGTAACCGACCCGGCCCCGGTGATCGCGCACATGGCGTCGTATCAGGCATGGGCCGACCGGTGCGGTGTTCCGTTCGACGCGATGATCCAACGTGCGGAGGAAATCGTCTCCCAGCGCATTGAGAAGCAAGGCCGGTTCGAGATCACCTGTCTCGGCGGCCTTCTGGTATGCCGTCGTTGACCATCACCGTGTGCAGATCCGGACAGCGAAGGCGGATTTCGGGGTTCTCCACACCGGCGCTTGAGTTCCGGGATCCGGGCGACGGGATCCGAGCGCTCCCTACAAGGAATGGTGGGTTACTGAACCCACCCACCCGACCCCACGCGAGCGATGCGCGACGCGCACCCAAGCACGCGTATACCACGGCGAGTTCACGCCGAGTGACTCGTTTGCGACATGCTGTCGCCAGGCCCTAACGTGCCCCACAGCAAACGACCCCGACCGGTGCTACCAACACCAAGGCCGGGGTCTCACCGACGAGATCGAAGTCAGGAGTCGATCCCGATGGCTGACGCCTACCCTAGTCCCGCCCCGCTCGACGCGCATGCACCTCGTATGGCCCGTTCCGGTTTCGGCAAGCGGACCGCGCCCGGGCAAGCGCCGCGCCGCAAGGACGACTTCGCGCATCTGCGGCCCCGCGAGGCGTCGATCGCCGCCTTCATCGACCGGTTGCCCGAGGGTGCGGCGATGGACGGGAAGTCGCTGGCGGCCCAGTTGCCCGCGTACGGGCAGGCCGCCTGTCTGACGGCGCTGCGGCGGCTCGCGGAGGCCGGTCATCTGCGGCGGTTCCTTGTCCACCTCACGAGTGAGGACGGGAGTCGGCGTTGGGTGACGCGTACCTACTTCTCCCGTACGCCGCGCGACGACGCGTGGTGGGAGGCCGTACGGACGGGGGAGGTACCGGAAGAGCTCCCGGTCCGGGCCCCCGAGCCGCCCCGTCCCGCACCCGAGCGGCCCCGCTCCCGGGCGTACCGGCTCCTCGCCTCCCTCGGGCGCACGGATCACCGGATGACGCTCTCCGCCGCCGACTGCGCGAGCCTCGCGCCGCTCGTGGAGCCGTGGTTCGAACGCGGCGCGACGGACGAGGAGTTCGTCCGGGCCATGACCGGGCAGCTGCCGCCCGAGGTCCTGCACGCCGCCGGGCTCGCGCGCCGCCGTCTCCGCGACAAGCTTCCCGCGGATGCGGATGCCGCGCCGAAGCCGAAGCGGCCGCACCTGCACCTGGAGTGCTTCGTCTGCCGCGTCCCCGGCACGACCGAGGCGCTCCCCGGCGGCATCTGCCGCGTCTGCCGGGGCGAGACACCGCCCCGGCCCGAACCCTGCCGCACCCTCGCCGACGACGTCCGCGCCCACGTCGACGTACTCCGGACCATCAACCGCCGACGCGGAAGGACCGCACGCGCGTAACCACCCTGCACGACACACCGCCGGCTAGTGTGATGCGCCAGAAATCAGAGGCGTAAGTGGCTAGGGTTTTCTCATGTCACCAGGGCCTCGTGCTGTTGAAATTGTGTTGTCCGCTGAGGAGTTCACGGAGCTGACGCGGTGGGCCGACGGGGCGGCAGGGGCGCGTCTGGCGGAACGGGCGCGGATTGTCCTGGCCTGCGCCGAGGGGCTGCCGACCGTGCGTGTGGCGGCGAAGCTCGGCGTGACGGCGGACACGGTCCGCAAGTGGCGAACACGGTTCGCTGAGCGGCGGATGGATGCTCTGACGGACGCGCCGCGGCCGGGCCGGCGCAAGGCGGGACTGGTCCTGACCGACGAGGAGCATGTCCAGCTGACGCGCTGGGCGAGGCGGGCGAAGACCGCGCAGTACCTCGCTCTGCGCGCGAAGATCGTGCTGCGGTGCGCGGAAGGCGGGACGAACAAGCAGGTCGCCGCCGAGCTGGGCATTGCCCATGCGACGGTGAACCGCTGGCGGTCCCGCTTCATCGCCCGCCGTCTGGACGGACTGGCGGACGAGCCGCGCGTGGGCCGTCCGCCGTCGATCCTGCTGGACCAGGTCGAGGACGTCCTCGTGGCGACGCTGGAGTCCACGCCCGGCCGGGACACGCACTGGTCGCGGGCCTCCATGGCGAAGCACTCGGGCCTGTCGAAGTCGACGGTCGGGCGGATCTGGAAGCGGTTCGATCTCAAGCCACACTTGCAGGACACCTTCAAGCTCTCCACCGACCCGCAGTTCGTCGCCAAGGTCGTCGACGTCGTCGGCCTGTACCACCACCCGCCCGAGAAGGCGGTAGTGCTGTGCGTGGACGAGAAGAGCCAGATCCAGGCTCTGGACCGTTCCCAGCCGGTCCTGCCGATGATGCCGGGGATGCCCGAGCGGCGTACCCACGACTACTTCCGGCACGGCATCACCAGCCTGTTCGCCGCCTTCAACATCGCCGACGGCACCGTCATATCGGAACTCCACCGCCGTCACCGGGCCATCGAGTTCAAGAAGTTCCTGGTCACGATCGACAAGGCAGTGCCGCGCGAACTCGATGTGCACCTGGTATGCGACAACTACGCCACCCACAACACCCCCGAGATCAGGACGTGGCTGGGCCGGCATCCCCGCTTCCACGTGCACTTCACCCCCACCGGTTCCTCCTGGCTCAACCAAGTGGAGCGGTGGTTCGGCCTGCTGACCGACAAACTCATCCGCCGCGGTGTCCACCGCTCTGTGAAGGCCCTGGAAGACGACATCAGGGCATGGATCGAGACGTGGAACGAGAACCCACGGCCCTTCACCTGGACCAAGACCGCCGACGAGATCCTCAACTCGCTCGCGGACTACCTCGCGAAGATCGCCCCGCCCGACACCAAGACTCCCTAGCCACTTACGCCTCTGATTTCTGGCGCATCACACTAGCGGCCCGGGCCGACGTATTCGTACACACCCCCATGAGGGTGCCGCAGCACCGCCCGGTGACCGTTGGGGGTGGGTTGCGCCGGCATCACCACGGTGGCACCGGCCGCGACGCCTTCCTCGACGGCGGCGGCCAGATCCTCGACCGCCAGAGTGGCACTCACTCCGGCGACCTTCTGCACTGCCTCGTCCGGACCGCAGAAGAGGAGGAAGGGCCCGACGCTCGCCAAGTGCACACCGGCGAAGGCGAAGCGGTCGGCCGTGCGGCCGGTCAGCCGTTCGTAGAAAGGGACGGCCGCTTCCAGGTCGTCGACGCGCTGGCGTGCGATCACCGAGTCGATCTTCATCGGCGGACGGTCAGCCGTCGTCACGGCTCTGCCAGTCCGCGCGCTGCCGCAGCGAGATCCGGTTGCCGTCCGGGTCCACCGCCTCGACGCGGACCCCGAACCCGTAGTCCTCCGGTTCGGGCTGGTCGAAGGTCACGCCCCGGTCGCGAAGCACCTTGAAGTCCGCCCGCAGGTCGTCCGATTCGAGGAAGAGCGGGCCGGGCGTGCTGTCCGGCTGCGGACCGGCCGGCTGCCCCGAGGACGCGGCGTGCGGCCAGAGGATGATCTCGAGCGGGTTGCCGGGGACGCCTACGGTGAGGAAGCGTCCGTCAGGGCCCGAGAAGTCGACGCGCTTCTCCAGGCCGAGCTTTTCCGTGTAGAAACCCAGCGCGCGCTCCTGATCGGTGACATAGAGGGTCACGTACATGATGTTCGTCAGCATGGTGCTGTCCTTCCGTCCATCGGTCTGCGTTACTTCCCTGACGGGCCGCGACCGGAGAATGTGACGGACGGACAGCACCTAATCGAACCAACGGTCCCGCGCCAGCTCCCCCGTCCGCGACGGGTCCTCCAGCAGCGCCGCCGCCTCGAAGCGGCGGGACCAGTGGCCCGCCGCCCAGGCCAGGCCGGCCGCGACGCCCTCCAGGGTGGTGGCGTGCAGAGTGCCGTCGGGGCCGAGGCGCCAGTCCAACTCGACGCCCGCCACGGTGAGTTCCTCGTGCTCGACGTAGGTCGTGGGCGCCTCGGGGAGGAGGACGCGGACGCCGTCGGGGACGTCGCGGAGGGCGCCGGTGCCCGCCTCGACGGGGGCCTCGACCGTCTCGCTCAGGCGGCGGACCTGGAGCAGGTCGGCCAGGGCGGCGGCCAGGGCCGGGCGTACGGGGAGCAAGGGGCGGCCCGGGGCCAGCGGGAGCAGATCGGGGGCGTCGGCGATCAGCGCGTCGGCGGCGTCCACGACGCACACGGTGCCGTCCACCACGGCCCGCAGGTCGTCGGGGAGGGTGACCTCCTCGGGGTCGAGGGTCGCCAACGCCGAGTAGAGGGCGTGGAGCTGGGCCGGGCCGACCGGGCGGTCCCCGTCGGCCAGGCGGGCCAGGAGTTCGGCCGCGCCGCCCGGCTCGTCGAGGAGCGCGGCGACGGAGGTGCGGACGCCCAGGGCGCGCAGCACCTGCTCGTCGGCGAAGCCGGTCGCGTCGGCGGGTTCGTAGAGGCCGTCCAGGAGCGGATCTCCGCCGGCCGCCCGCAGGCCCGCCGGGCGGCGGCCGTCGAGGACCGGGTGGCCGCGCAGCCACCAGGCCGTGTACGGGCGGACGGACTCCGTCGTGCCGTCCGGGAGCAGGACGCGGACGGGCGTGGTCAGCGCGTCGCGCAGCGGCGGTTCGGCGAGGAGGGCGAGGGCCTGCGGCCAGGCGTCGTCGTCGACGAGGTCGAGGTCGCGGACGGCGACGATCTCGGTCGCGACGGGGGGCACGGGGGTGTCGGGCAGGCCGTCGAGGATGTCCTCGCACCAGACGTCCACGGCGTCGAGCAGGCCCGCGTCGTCCGGCTCGGGGAAGTCGCCGTCGCGCGGCTCCAGTTCGTCGGGGTCGAGGACGACGTCGGTGGCGCGGACGAGGGCGAAGTTCGCGAGGACGCCGACGGCGGTGAGCGGCTGCTCGCCCCAGTGTGCGGTCAACGCGGCGTCCACGGCGGCGAGTTCGCCGGGGCGGAGCACGCTCTCGAACGGGCTGCCCGGGTAGACGAGTTCACCGGCGGGGGCGAGTTCGCCGTCCTCGTCGGGGAGGGCGAGCGCGGCGAGCCAGGGCTCGTCGCCGGGGGCGAGGCCCGCGTCGCGGACGAGGCCGAGGACGGTGTCGACGAGTTCGTCGTGGTCGAGCACGCCGTCCTCGTCCCAGGACTCCTCCGCTTCGAGGGAGTGGGCAACGGCCGTACGGATCTGGGGGGTTGTGAGGATCGCGCGGGGCGAGGACGGGGTGGCGCCCAGCTTCTCCAGCAGCGGGTGGGCCGCGTCGGGGTGGGCGACCTTCAGCCCGAGGCGGGACAGCCGCTCGGCGCCCTCCCGCGGCGGCAGCAGGACCTGGCGCGGGCCGACGGCCGTGCGCCGGCCGTCGGCGAGCGGGACGGGCAGACCGGTCAGCCGGTCCGGGTCCACCCCGGCGAGGCTGTCGTAGAGCCGCCGCCACCACTCCGCGGGCCGCTCCACGCCCGCGAGGCGGTCGATCGTCTCGCCCAGCGGCACCCGGGCCACGCCCAGCGCGCGCAGCTCGGGACGGCGCTCCAGCCCGGCGGGGACCAGGCCGCGGAAGAGCTCGCCGAGGACGGCGACGGTCTCCGCGCCCGCGCCCTCCACGATCTCCGCCTCGGCGGGCCGCAGGGCGTACGGCTCCTCGCCCTCGGGCGCCGGTGCCGCGCCCGGCAGGAACGCGACGCGCGGCAGCCGCTCCAGGACGAGGCTGCGCAGCTCCGCGTCGAGCGGGCTGGTGGCCAGCGGGGACGGGACGAGGTCGAGCGTGCCGGCCGAGACGGGGCGCCAGTCGCGCACCAGCTCGGCGTACGCCTCGGCGGCGCGGCCGGTGAGGAAGTCGGTCAGCGGGCCGGGCGCGATGTGCCGGCGGGTCGGCTCCAGCGGGAACGTGGCGATCAACAGGCCCGGCAGGCCGAGGGGTTCGTCGGTGGGGGTCGGGGCGTGCAGCACCGGCGCGGTGCGCGGACGGGCCGGGGTGCCGTCCGGGGCGACCGGGACCGCCCAGGTCACGGACCAGTTGGGGCGCAGGCGCTCCTCGACCGGGCGGTCGGCGAGGAGGGCGGCGTCCAGCCGGCCGGAGGCGCGCCGGACGCGCCAGCGGACGGGGGCGCCGGGGCGGGCGCTGTCGTCGACGACGACGTGGCCGCCATCCGGTTCCTGACGGGACGTCAGGACGCGGGGGTCGTCGCCGGGCGTCTCGACGACGACCTCGCACAGCCCTGGCAGGGCCAGCAGCAGCGCGTCGTCGATCCCGGCGAGGAGGCGCTCGGCGAGGTCCTGCGCGGCGCCGTCGCGCAGGGGCAGGACGACGACGGTGTCGTAGCCGTCGGGGGCGGTGCCCTCGGCGGGGAACGGGAGGCGGAGCAGCGGGACATGGCCGTCGCGGCGGCCGATCTCCTCGGCGAGGCCCGGGTCCGCGGCTTCCTGCGCGAGGGCGCGGGCCTCGCGCAGGGACCAGCGGACGCCGCCGTGGCGGCCGAGGACGGCGGGCTCGTCGGTGACGGCGAGGACGGCGGCGAAGCCGACGCCGAAGCGGCCGGCGGTGTCCTGCTGGTCGCGCTTGGCCGAGGCGCGCAGCGTCGCGAGCGACTCGACGCCGGGGGCGTCGAGGGGGGCTCCGGTGTTCGCGACGGCGAGGACGGCGGGGCCGTCGTCGGTCGCCGTGCGGAGCGTGAGGCGGAGGCGGCCGGGGACGCCGGCGCGGGCGGCCGCGTCGGCGGCGTTCTGGGCGAGTTCGACGACGAGACGGTCGCGGTAGCCGCCGAGGGCGAGGTCCTCCTCGGCGTTGGCGTCCTCGCGGAAGCGGGCCGCGGAGGCGGTCCAGGCGGTGAGGACGCCCTGGCGGAGGCGGGCGGTGCCGAAGGGGTCGGTGGGGGTGCCGCTGCCGGTCACGGTGTGTTCGTCTCCCTGTGGTCGTCGTCCAGGGGTGAACGTACCGTGCGGGCGGGGTGGGGGGAGTTGGAGGTGCCCCGGACCCGCCCTTTCACCTCCCCCAGAGGGGGTGCCCCCATCCCGGGGCTGCGCCCCTCGGCCCGCAATGCGGCTCCGCCGCATTGTCCTCAGACTCCGGACGGGCTGAATCAGCCCGCGCAGCGCTACGCGTGCCCCAAGTCCTCTTCCCCGCCCGTCCCGCCGTCGCCCAGCGGCAGCAGGTCCACCACCGTTTCGTCGATCACCGGCGGCGCCGGCCGCGGGGGCTTCGGCATGACGGCGGCCTCCGAGTGGCCGCCGCAGCCGTATGCCAGGGACACGACGTGGCCGTCCGCCGGTCCGAACTCGTTGCCGCAGATGCCGAACGCCTGGCCGAGCGAGCCGCCGAGGGGGATGAGGAAGCCGCAGCTGACGCAGGAGGCGGGGGCCGCCTGGGCCATGGGGGTCTTGGCGCCGTGCGACTCGTCCCAGCGGTCGGCCGCGGTGTGCAGCCCGTAGCGGGAGAGGACGCGCGCCCGCCGCATGCCGAGTTCCTCGGCGAGGGAGGTGATGGAGCCGCGCACGGGGGCGGTGGCCTGGGCGGACGGCGGGCCGGCCGTGACGTCCGCGTCCTCCGCGTCGGCGAGCTCGGTCATCTCCGCCGAGAGGACGGAGTTCGGCGGCGGCGTGTCCTCGCCGGACCAGCCGGGCTCCAGCCGCAGGTCGTCCGCCTCGGTGGGCAGCAGGTCGCCGGGGCCCATGTCGCCGGGGCGCAGCCGCTCGCTCCAGGGCACCCACTCGGGGGCGAGGAGCGCGTCGGGGCCGGGGAGCAGCACCGTCTCGTCGAGCGTGACGACCTTGGCGCGGGAGGCGCGGGCGACGGTGACGCCCCAGCGCCAGCCGCGGTAGCCGGGGTCGAGGCAGGTGAAGTAGTGCGTGACGACGCGGTCCCCGTCGGCCGCGACCTCGACGTGGTCACCGACCTGCCCGGGGTGTGCGGCCTCCTCGGCCGCCGTACGGGCGAGTTCGACCGCCTCGGCGCACAGGCGGTCCGGGGTACGGCTTCGCATCGCAGCACTCACAAGAATCGATTCTCTCTTCCACGCCGTCTCACGAGTGCGCCAGCCGTACGGCCGGTTCGGCGGACGGAGCGGACCGCGGGGCCGCGTCGACGTCCGCCCGATCGGCCGCGGGCGCACCTGGTCATGTCCATTCTGCGGGATCGAGACGCGGCGCGCGGCCAAGAACGACCGCTGGTGGCGCATTGTGCACGCTACCCCGGAGTTCGGTGCGGGGTATACCCGGGTTTCGGAGAGCTCCCCGGGGCACTCCGGTACGCCCCCGGAAGCACCGGGCGCAAGCGCCCTGCGGAGCACTGAAGCCAATGGGGCCCCCGCTAAGAGATGATGGCGTGGTGGGAGCCATCCGGTCAGCAGATGGCGGCCCGCTCCGCCGCGGCGGCCGGAGCGTCGGCCGCGTGTTGCGCGCGCCCGTCTCCTTCGCCGCACGGGGTGTCCGCAGGGCGACGCACGCCCACGGGGCGGGCGAGTCGGGCCTGTCCAAGCTGATCGAGCTGCACGCGGTGAACTCCGCGGGCGACATGATGATCACGATCGCGCTGGCGTCCACCGTCTTCTTCTCCGTCCCCACCGACCAGGCGCGCGGCCGCGTGGCGCTGTACCTGGCGGTCACGATGGCCCCGTTCACGCTGCTCGCCCCGGTGATCGGCCCGCTGCTGGACCGGCTGCCGCACGGCCGCCGGGCGGCGATGGCGGGCTCGATGCTGACCCGGGCGGTGCTGGCCGTGATGATGTCGGGGGCGGTGGCGACCGGCGGTCTGGAGCTGTATCCGGCGGCGCTCGGGGTGCTGGTGGCGTCGAAGGCGTACGGGGTGGTGCGCTCCGCGGTCGTGCCCCGGCTGCTGCCACCCCGGATCTCCCTCGTGAAGGCGAATTCCCGGGTGACGCTGGGCGGTCTGCTGGCCACGGGACTGGCGGCCCCGCTCGGCGCGGGGCTGCACCAGCTGGGCCCCCAGTATCCGCTCTACGGGGCCTGCGCGATCTTCACGCTGGGCACGTTCTGGTCGCTCTCGCTGCCGCCCAAGGTGGACTCCGCCAAGGGCGAGGCGCGCGCCCGGCTGGTCTCGGCCGAGCACCGTCCGCACCGGCCGCACCTGCACGCCCGGGCCCGGGTCGAGGCCAGGGAGCGGCGCGAGCGGCAGCGCAAACCGGGGCTGCGCACGGTGGGCCGTTCGGTGCTGCACGGTCTCCAGGCCAACAGCGCGCAGCGGATGCTCTCGGGCTTCCTCACCTTCTTCCTGGCGTTCCTGCTGCGGGTGCATCCGCTGGGCGGGCTGGGCCCGGCGTTCTCGCTGGGCATGGTCGCGGTGGCGGCCGGCGCAGGCAACGCGCTGGGCACGGCGATGGGGGCGCTGCTGCGCTCGCGCGGCCCGGAGAAGACGATCGCCGCGGTGCTGACGGTGACGCTGGCGACCGCGGTGCTGGCGGCCGTGTTCTACAGCGCGTTCTTCGTGGTGGTCATCGCGGCGGTCGCGGGGATCGCACAGGCGCTGGGCAAGCAGTCGCTGGACTCCCTCATCCAGCGGGACGTGCCGGAGGAGGTGCGGACGTCGGCGTTCGCCCGTTCCGAGACGCTGCTGCAGATGTCGTGGGTGGTCGGCGGGGCGATCGGGATCGTGCTTCCGCTCAACGGCGTGCTGGGCATGTCGGTGGCCGCCGCGTTCCTCGCGCTCGGCGTGGCCACTGCCGTACGGGGGCTGCTGGCGGCGGCCAGGCGCGGCTCACCGCACCCGCGCGTGGCGTGAGAGAAACGGCCGGGTAGCCTGCCCGCATGACCGCTGCGTTTTTCCGGGGCAGACGCCGCCGCGCCGCTGCCGCCGCCGGGGCCGTGACCTTCGGGCTCGTCGCCCTCTCCGCCTGCGACAAGCCGACTCCGCTGGCGACGCTGACCGTCGGCTCGACGACGGTCCAGTCCGAGGCCGCCTGCTACAACGACGGCGACGCCATCGGCCAGGACGAGCTGGCCGACTGCCTCAAGAAGAGCGGCAAGACCGTCAAGGTGACCGCCGACGACAAGCTGCACATCGGCGTCGACCCGAAGATCGCCGACAACGGCTGGACCGTGTTCGTCGACGGCCAGCCGGCGCTGGGCCAGAACACCAAGACGTACAAGACGATCCAGGCCGGCTACCTCCTGCAGAACGCCAAGGGCGACGAGGTCAAGGTCAGCATCGTCGAGATCGGTGACCGCAAGGCCCTCGGCATCTGGAACTTCACGCTCAAGAACAACTCCTGACGATGCGGGTCCTCGTCGTCACCGCCGTCGCCGCCGAGCGCGATGCGGTGACGGCCGCGTTCCCGCAGACCCCGCAGGAGGCCGCGCTGCCCGGTGGCGCGGTGCTGCACCGCACGGCCGGGTTCGACGTACTGGCCGCCGGTGTGGGCCCGGCCGCGGCCGCGGCCGGCACGGCGACGGCCCTGACGGCCGCCGCCCTCGCGGGCGAGCCCTACGGCCTGGCCGTCTCGGCGGGCATCGGCGGGGGCTTCGTCCCCGGGGCGCCCCTGGGCGCCCTGGTGGTCGCCGAGCGGATCGTCGCCGCCGACCTGGGCGCCGAGTCGCCCGAAGGTTTTCTGACCATCACGGAGCTGGGCTTCGGCCGCGACGCGCACCGGCCCGACACGGACCTGGTGCGGGCGGTCGCCGCGGCGGCCGGCGCGCTGCCCGGGGACGTGCTGACCGTCTCCACGGTGACCGGCTCCGCCGCGCGCGCCGCGGAGCTGACGGCGCGCCACCCCCGCGCCCTGGCGGAGGCGATGGAGGGCTTCGGCGTCGCCGAGGCCGCCGCCGCGCACGGCACGCGGGTGCTGGAGCTGCGCGCCGTCTCGAACGCCGTGGGACCGCGCGACCGGGCCGCCTGGCGGATCGGGGACGCGCTGGCCGCGCTCACCGCCGCCTTCCGCGCGCTGCCCGCGGCCCTCGTGCCCGCAGGCTCTCTGGAAGGAACGCAGTGAACGACACCGTCCGCAACGACACCGTCCGCATCGCCTACTCCCCCTGCCCCAACGACACCTTCACCTTCGACGCCTGGGCCCACGGCCGGGTCCCCGGCGCCCCCGCCCTGGACGTGACGTTCGCGGACATCGACGTCACCAACGGCATGGCCGAGCGCGGCGAGTTCGACGTGCTCAAGGTGTCGTACGCGGTGCTGCCGTGGGTGCTGGACGAGTACGCGCTGCTGCCCTGCGGCGGCGCCCTGGGCCGCGGCTGCGGTCCGCTGGTGCTGACGAGGGAGGAACTGGGCGGTCCGGAGGCCCTCGCCGGGAAGACGGTCGCGGTGCCCAGCGAGCGCTCGACGGCCTATCTGCTGTTCCGGCTGTGGGCGGCGGCGGAGGTGCCGGGCGGCGTCGGCGAGGTCGTCGTCCTGCCGTTCCACGAGATCATGCCGGCCGTGCGGGACGGCAAGGTGGACGCGGGCCTGGTCATCCACGAGGCCCGGTTCACTTATCAGAACTACGGGCTGGCCTGCCTCGCCGACATGGGCGACCACTGGGAGAACACCACCGGCCTGCCGATACCGCTGGGCGCGATCATCGCCAAGCGGTCCCTGGGCGAGGAGACGCTCCGGCGGCTCGCGGACGCCGCCCGCACCTCGGTGCGCATGGCCTGGGACGACCCCGAGGCGTCCCGGCCGTACGTCCTGGAGCACGCGCAGGAGATGGACCCGGCGGTCACCGACCAGCACATCGGGCTCTATGTGAACGAGTTCACCGCCGGGCTGGGCGAGGACGGCTACGCGGCGGTGCGCGGGCTGCTCACCCGGGCCGCGGCCGAGGGGCTCGTACCGCCCCTCGGCCCGGATGCGCTCCGCTTCCCCTGAGGGATCACGCAGGGATCACACGTCGAGCTGGTCGGCCACCGCCCGCAGCATGTTGGCGATCTTGGCGCCATGGGCCTTCTCGGGGTAACGGCCGCGCTCCAGCTGCTGGGTGACGTTCTCCAGCAGCGTCGTCAGGTCCTGGACGATCGAGGCGAGTTCGTCGGGCTTGCGGCGCTGGGCGGCGGCGACCGACGGGGTCGGATCCAGGACGGTCACGCTGAGCGCCTGGTCGCCGCGCTGGCCGGCCACGACGCCGAACTCCACGCGCTGGCCGGGCTTGAGGGCGTCCACCCCGTCCGGGAGCACCGAGGAATGCACGAAGACGTCGCCGCCGTCGTCGCGGGAGAGAAAGCCGAAGCCCTTCTCACTGTTGAACCACTTGACCTTGCCGGTAGGCACGTCTGTCCTCGTCCTCGTACTCGTCGGAAATCGGAAAACTGTCGAAAAGTCTGCAAGCAAGTAAAAACAGCTCTGGATAGCACTACAGCGGGTCGCAAGACCCGCTACCCCCAAGGCTAATGGTCCCGGGCCCGGTGACAAGACGTCCTCGGGTCGTACCTCTGCGCGTCCGGCAGGGACCCGACATGCTCATGCCCCGCGTCCGAAGCGGTGCGCCTGTGCGCCGTTCCTGGTCACAGCCCTGTGTACGGACCCGGGGGCGAACCCGGCTCCTGGGCCACTACCCTGCTCGGGTGAGCAACGAAACGTCCCGGCCCGGGGATCTGCTGGTGCGCGCAGGCGCAATCGTCTTCCTGGTGGGCGCCGTGGCCACGATGGCCACGGTCGCCCCGCTGTTCCTCGGCGCCGACCCGCTGCCGACGGCCGCCTACTTCGTCTCCATGCTGATGGGCGTGGGCTTCGTCGTCGCCGCGGCGGGAGTGCTGCGGGCCGTGGCGGCGCAGCGCCGCGCGGGCCGGGAAGCGGCCCGCTGACGCGGCAGCCGGCCTACGCGGCCTTCCCCGCCCGGTGCTCCGCCAGCCAGGCCGGGAAGGCGGCCAGTCCGTCCAGGACCACGTCCGCCCCGGCCGCCCGCAGTTCCTCCGCCGGGCAGGGGCCGGTCGGCACGGCCACGGAGAGCGCGCCCGCCGTCCGCGCCCCGCGCACGTCCCCCGTGTGGTCGCCGACGTAGATCCCGGCCCCCTCGGCGCGCAGCGCCACCGCCTTCTGCTCGGCCCACAGGTCGCCGATCAGCGCGTCCGGCTCCAGGCCGAGGTGCTCCAGATGCAGCCGGGCGTTGCCGCCGTGCTTGGCGGTGACGACGACCGACCGGCCGCCCAGCTCCCGCACCGCGGCCAGCGCCTCGCGGGCGCCGGGCATCGGGACGGTGGGCGCGATGGCGAGCACCGGATACAGCTCGCGGTAACGGGTGGCCATCCGCGCCACGTCCTCCTCCGCGAACCACTCCCGCAACTCGTGGACGAGCGGCGGGCCGAGGCGGCTGACGGCGAGGTCGGCGTCGATGGCCACACCGGTCTCGGCGGCGAGCGCCTCGTAGGCCGCCCTGATTCCCGGCCGGGAGTCGATCAAGGTCATGTCGAGGTCGAATCCGACGGTGAACGGCGGCGGGGCGGGCTCGGTGCGGAGGGGTGTGGTCATGGGGTCCATTCTCGGGGCCGGGTGTGCCCGCCCTCCGGGGGGATCGGGGGTGGGATGCCCCAGCCCCGCCCTTTCGCCGTTTCCCGCAGGGGCTGCGCCCCTGCGCCACCCCGGGGGCTCCGCCCCCTGGACCCCTGAAGCGCCCTGCGGGCGCTGTCCTCAAGCGCCGGACGGGCTGGGTGTGTGCCCCGGTCCCGCCCTTTCACCGTTTCTTCCGGGGAGACCCCGGACCCCGTCCGCCCTTCGGGCGGAGTCCTCAAGCGCCGGACGGGCTGGTTTCCGCGCCCGGGCGCGAAATTCAGCCCGTCCGGCGCTTGAGGACGAGCGGCGAAGCCGCGACAAACGGGGGCCAGGGGCGGAGCCCCGGAAGCAGGGGCGCAGGGGGCGCAGCCCCCGCCCACCGCGGCGAAGCCGCGGTACCGGGCCCGGGGCTCCGCCCCGGAAGAAACGGTGAAAGGGCGGGCCAGGGGCAAACCCCACCCCCAACCCCACCCCCACGTTGTCCGCAACCCCTGGCCCCCTCCCCCACCCCCACCCGTAGACTTAGCCTCGCCTAACTCCGGCCTTTCGGTCAGAGTGGCCGAGTTCCGTCCAGCCCACCGGCTGGATCAGATCCGTCGAGAGAGCGCCGGTCAGCGAAGTGGAAGCCCTGTCAGCCACCGACCCGGTCGGTGCCCGTCCGCGCACGGCCCGGCGCCTCGGCTGGACCGCGGCCGCCGTCGTCGCCCTGCTGGCCGCCGTGCTGTTGAGCCTCGCGGTCGGCAACCGCGCCATCGCCCCGGACCGCGTCCTGGACGCCCTGCTGCACGGCGGTGACGACACCACCGCCGGCGTCGTCCGCTCGCTGCGGCTGCCCCGCACCCTGGTCGGTCTGATGACCGGTGCCGCCCTCGCCATGGCGGGGGTCGTCCTGCAGGGCGTCACCCGCAACCCCATCGCCGACCCCGGCATCCTCGGCATCAGCCAGGGCGCGTCGCTGGGCGTGGTCCTGGCCATCGCCGCGGCGGGGGTGCACACGCTCACCGGGCAGGTGTGGTTCGCCTTCGCGGGCGCCGCCCTCGCCTCGGTCGCGGTCCATGCGATCGCCACCCGCGGGCGCGGCGGCGCCTCGCCCATCAAGCTCGCGCTCTCCGGCGCCGCGATCAACGCGCTGCTGGTCTCGGTGATCTCCGGCATCCTCACCACCCGGGCGTCGGCCCTGGACGAGTTCCGGTTCTGGCAGATCGGCTCGCTCGCCGGGCGGGACGCGGACATCGCCGCCCAGATGTGGCCGTTCCTGCTCGTCGGCACGCTCCTCGTCCTCGGCTCGGCCCGCGGGCTGGACGCGCTGGCGCTCGGCGAGGACGCGGCCCGCGGCCTGGGCCGCAACGTCGCGGCCGTCCGGATCGCGGCCGGCGCCGGCGCCACCGTGCTGACCGGCGCCGGCGTGGCCGCCGCCGGGCCCATCGCCTTCGTCGGCCTGGCCGTGCCGCACATCGCCCGCGCCCTGGTCGGCGGCGACCACCGCCGGCTGCTGCCGATGGCGGCGCTGCTCGGCCCGG
Source organism: Streptomyces luteireticuli (assembly GCF_041519305.1). NCBI lineage: Bacteria > Bacillati > Actinomycetota > Actinomycetes > Kitasatosporales > Streptomycetaceae > Streptomyces > Streptomyces luteireticuli. The sequence continues at coordinate 4,937,518 of NZ_CP167927.1, read as the reverse complement.
TCGTCCTGCTGCTCTCCGATGTCGCGGGAAGGGTGATCTACGCCGACAGCGAGGTCCCGGCCGGTGTCACCACGGCCCTCATCGGCCTCCCGTTCCTCGTCACCCTCGCCCGCCGCCGGACGGTGGCCGCATGAGCGCCCCCACCCTGCCCACGGGCTACGCCCTGCTCCGTACCGCCCGCGGCTCCTTCCTCCTGCACCGCCGGGCCGCCGTCACCGCCCTGTGCCTGACCCTGGCCCTGGCCGCCGTCTGCCTGGCCTACCTGTGTGTGGGCGAGGAGTTCGTCGCGCCCGGGGAGGTGATGAACGTCCTGCTGGGCCGGCCGTCGGCGCAGGAGCTGACCGTCGGCACGTTCCGGCTGCCGCGCATGACGGTCGGGATCCTGGTCGGCGCCGCCTTCGGCATCGCGGGCGGCCTGATCCAGACCGTGGCCCGCAACCCGCTCGCCAGCCCCGACATCATCGGTGTCTCGCAGGGCGCGGGCGCGCTGACCGTCGGCGCGATGACCCTCGGCGTCACCTCGTTCACCGCGCTGCCGTACGTCTCGATGGCGGGCGGTCTGCTCGCCGCCGCCCTGGTCTACGTCTTCGCCTGGCGCGGCGGGCTGCACGCGGGCCGCTTCGTCCTCATCGGCATCGGCTTCGCCGTCGCCCTGCGCGCGATCATCCAGCTCTTCCTCACCAGTGGCGACTACCTGGTCGCCCAGCAGGCCAAGGTGTGGCTGACCGGCTCCCTCAACGACGCCGGCTGGGACCGGGCCGCGCCCGTCGCCTGGGCGCTGGCGCTGCTCGCCGTCCCGCTGTGCTGGGCCGCGCGCGCCCAGCGCACGGTCGCCCTGGACGACGACACCGCGACCGCCCTGGGCATCCGGCTGAACCGGGTGCGCGGCGGACTCGTCCTGCTCGGCGTCGTCCTCGCCTCCGTCGCCACGGGCGCGGCCGGCCCGGTGGACTTCGTCGCCCTGCTCGCCCCGCAGATCGCCCGCCGCACCGCGCGCACCGCGCAGACCCCGCTGGTCTGCTCGGCACTGACCGGCGCGCTGATCGTCGTCCTCGCGGACCTGCTGGCCCGCAGGCTCTTCGCGCCCACCGAGCTTCCGGTGGGCGTCCTCACGGCGGCCGTCGGCGCGCCGTACCTGATCCGGCTGATCATCAAGGGGCGCGGCGCCCACGGCCGTACGGGAGGCGGCACCGCATGACCGACAACAGCAGGCTGCGGGCACGGGACCTGACGCTCGCCTACGAGAACCGCACCGTGGTCGAGGGCCTCGACCTCGACATCCCCGACGGCGAGGTGACGGTCGTCGTCGGCCCCAACGCGTGCGGCAAGTCCACCCTGCTGCGCGCCCTGGGCCGGCTGCTGCGCCCCGCGGGCGGCTCCGTCCTCCTCGACGGCGAGGAGCTGGGCCGGATACCCACCCGGCAGCTGGCCACCCGGCTGGGCCTGCTGCCGCAGACCCCCGTCGCCCCCGAGGCGATCACCGTCGCCGACCTGGTCGCCCGCGGCCGCCAGCCCCACCAGCGCTGGTGGCAGCAGTGGTCCGAGGCGGACGAGCGGGCGGTCGCGGACGCGATGGCCCGTACGGACGTCGCGGCGCTGGCCGACCGCCCGGTCGACGAGCTCTCCGGCGGCCAGCGGCAGCGCGTCTGGATCGCCATGGCCCTGGCCCAGGACACGGACCTGCTGCTCCTCGACGAGCCCACCACCTATCTGGACATCGCCCACCAGGTCGAGGTCCTCGACCTGGTCCACCGCCTCAACGCCGAACGCGGGCGCACGGTGGTGGCCGTCCTCCACGACCTCAACCAGGCGGCCCGGTACGCCCATCACCTCGTCGCGATGAAGGCGGGCCGCGTGGTGGCCCGGGGACGCCCGGAGGACGTGGTGACGGCGGAGCTGGTGCGCGAGGTGTTCGGCCTGGAGGCGGTCGTGGTCCCGGACCCGGTGACGGGCGGGCCGATGGTCGTGCCCGGTGCGCCGGCCGGGGCGGGTGCGGCGCGGCGGAGCCCGCTGCCGTCACCGGGGCGCGGCGCCTGACACGCCGGCCGCACCTGGCCCGAACTCCCGTTCCCACCGGGCCTCGTGGGACGGACGCGACCTTGTGACGCCTCTCGGGGCCGTGCTACCCCTTCGATGAGAGCAGATCCAGGCCACGCCCCGCGGACGGAGTCTCATGAAGGCACCAACCCCCGGCACGACAGACTCACTTCCCCCGTCACTCCCCCCGCTGCCCTCCGGCCCCACCGGGCTGGGGACGAGCTCCCTGCGCCTCGGACGGGTCCCGCAGCCACCGGTCCCGCAGTCACCGGACCCGGCCCCCGCCCCGGAACCGGCACCGTCGCCGCCGTCCTCCTCGCAGCGCATCGAGGGCCTCTACTGCCCCCCGGCCGTACGGGACGACCGCGCGCTGGCCGACGAGGTCAACGCCCGGCTCGTCGAGTGGGCCGAGAAGGAGGTGAACCTCTACCCGGACACCGATCTGCGGGACGCCCTCCTCGGCTTCGACTGCGGGCGGTCGGTGGTCCTGTGCCACCCGGACGCACCGAGCGTCGAGCATCTGATGGCGGCCGCCCGCTTCCTGGCCGCCGAGAACGCCGTGGACGACTACTTCTGCGAGGCCGAGTACGGCGGTAGCGCCAACCGGCGCGGCGCGGCGCTCGCCGTCGCCCAGTCCGCGATCGATCCCTCCCACAACACGCCCCGCTACGAGGCCGATTGGCGCGCCGGGATCGAGTCCCACCCGGCCCTGCGCTCGATGCGTTCGGCCATGGAGTACTTCAACGCCCTGGCCACCCCGGCGCAGTCGCACCGCTTCCGGCACGACATCGCCAACCTCTACCTCGGCTACGGCGCGGAGGGCGACTGCATCACCCAGCTCCGCACACCGGCGGTGTGGGAGTACCTCGTACAGCGGCAGTTCAACAACTTCCGCCCCTGCCTGACCATCACCGACGCCGTCGGCGGCTACGAGCTCCCCGCCCCGCTCTTCGCGGAGCCCGCCGTCCAGCGCGCCGTCGCCCTGTCCTCGAACGCCTCGACCATCTGCAACGACCTCTACTCGCTCCGCAAGGAGCAGGCGAGCGAGCGCTTCCACTACAGTCTGCCGACGGCGATCGCCGCCGAGGAGGAGTGCTCCATCGAGGACGCCTTCCAGCTGGCGATCGAGGTCCACAACGATCTCGTGCACCGCTTCGAGCAGCAGGCCGCCGAACTCTCCGTCTCGGGCGGCCCGCTCATGGCCCGCTTCATGGCCGGGCTGTCCAACTGGCTGGCCGGGAACCACGAATGGCACGCCGGGAACGTCGGGACGCGCTACGCGACGTCGCCCTAGCGGCCGTCCGCCCGGCCGAGCCGCGGCGGCCCGGCCTCCACGCGCCGCAGCACATCGGCGAACCGGTCCAGCCCGTCGCGGTCGATGGGCCGCCGCTCGTCCCACCAGGTGGCGCCCGCGTCGGCCAGCGGTCCCAGCATGTCGCGCGCGGCACCCGCCGCGGTGGGGCTGGCGCCGCCGACGACGACGTCGAAGGGGCGGTCCGGTGCCGTCCGGTGCCTGCGGATGTGTGCGACGACGTCACGGACCTCGCCCGGGTCCGGGGCGTACCCGTGGTTCGCCGAGGCGAACAGCGGAACCGCCCCGTCCCAGCGGGCGGCGCGCCGCATCGGCCGGCGGTTGGGCCAGTAGCCGGCGATCCAGACGGGCGGGCGGGGGCGCTGCACCGGCGTCGGCAGCAGCGCCACGTCGTCGGCCCGGTAGTGCGGCCCGGTGTGGACGACCGCCTCGCCGGACCAGTACCGGTCGATCAACGCCAGCCCCTCGTCGAGCCGTTCGGCGAGCAGCACCGGGTCCACCGGCTCGCCGAAACTCTCGTACTCCTCGTCCGGCGCCCCCAGCCCCGCCCCGAACACCACCCGCCCGCCGCTCAGCCGGTCCAGCGTGGCGACCTGCCGGGCGAGCTGCTCCGGCCTCCGCCGGGGTACGGGGGTGACGAGCGCGCCCAGCCGGATCCGCGAGGTCGCCAGCGCGGCGGCGGCCAGCAGGATCCAGGGGTCGCCGAAGGGGCGCGGGCGCTTGTCGTGAACGACGTGGTCCCAGACGAAGAGGCCGTCCCAGCCGGCCTCTTCGGCGGTCCGGGCGAGCGAGGCGACCGTCCGGGCGTCGGCGAAGTCCCCGAAGTTGGGGATGTTGACGGAGAAGCGCATGGCGTCATGGTGGGCGTCGGCGGCACGCACCGGCAATGCCATTTCCGGTTCGCTCAGGGCCGGTTGCGGAGCATAGGGTTGACGTCGGAAAACGGCACACTCATTTTGGCGGATCAGAGCGAAGTGAACACATCCGGCTTCACGGTCGAAGAAGCCTTCATCGTGAACTCGTACGAAAGCGACATCCTCCCGGGCGCCCTTGCCGACCTCTCGGCCGAGGACCAGGCACGCCCCCTCCCCGAGCTGGCCGGCGTCCTGCTCTCGCTCGTCGACCGGGGCTGGATCGACGTCCACTGGTACATCGACCGGTACCTGGGCCCGAAGGTGCCGCGGGACCTGCTGCCGGCCCTCCTGGCGGACCCCGGCACCTGGGAGTACCCCGAGGACCACGACTGGAACGGTGCGTTGACGCTCGTCCTGACCGAGGCCGGAACGGAGACCGCGCACCTCACGGCGGAGGAGCTGGTCCAGCGTCCCTGACGCGGGCGGCGGCGCGGAATCTCACGTCCGGACGCTCAACAGGTCGACGACGTCCCGCAGATCGCCCCGGCGCGCGTACGCCTCCCGCTGCCGCTCCGCACCGCCGCCGCCCGTGCGGAGCCGGCCCCACGCACTCCGGACGAACGGCGCCTCGCCCGTCTCCTCCAGGGCCGGCATCGCGCGGGCGATGAGGCGTTCGGCCAGTTCGGGGGCGGGGTGGAGGCGGCCCGTGAGGGGGTCGAGGCCAGAGCCGCGCAGGCCGTCCCGGGCCGCCCGCCAGTGCGCGGCGCGCAGCAGGGGATCGGCGACGTCGGGGGCCGGGGCGTCCCGGCGCACCTCGGGCAGGAGGACGCCGACCAGCGCGCGGGTCAGGGACGCGAGGAGCAGGACGACGTCCAGGTCGGCGTTGACGTCGGGGACCCTGACCTCCAGGGTCGGCCAGTGTTCCGAGGGGCGGGCGTACCAGTAGACGTGTTTGCGGTCCTGCAGCATGCCGGACGCGATGAGGGTGTCCACGAGCGCGTCGTACGCCGCCGCGTCCCGGAACGGCGGCGTCGGGCCGACGTGCGGCCAGCGGCCGAAGTGGAGCGCCCGCCAGCTCGCGAAGCCGCTGTCCCGGCCGTCCTGGAAGGGGGAGTTGGCGGCGATCGCCTGGAGTACGGGCAGCCAGGGGCGCAAGTGGTTGCAGAGCCGGACGGCTTCCTCGCGGCCGGACACGGCGACGTGCACGTGGCACGCGCAGGCTCCGGTGTTCCGGTCGTCGTGGACGAACGGCCCGTACAGCTCGGCCAGTTGGCGGTAGCGCGGCTCCTCGACGATCTCGCGCTGCCCGCGGAAGGGGATGACCGGCGTGCCCGAGGCGACCAGCCGGCAGCCGCCCTCCTCCGCTGCCGCACCGAGCCCCTCGCGCAACCTCCGCAGTTCCTGGCGCATTTCGTCGAGCGTGCCGACGGGGTGCGTGCGCGTCTCGACCGTCGTGGTGAAGAGCTCGGGGCCTATGCGGTCACCGAGGAGGTCCCGGGCGCGCTTGAGGACGTCCGGCGCCCGCGCGACCGTGGCCCGCGTCTCGTGGTCGGCGAGGAAGAACTCCTCCTCGACGCCGAAGGTCGGCACGGTACCGCTCGCGCCCCGCCCCTTGTCCGATTCCGTCAACGACACGAGAACGACGCCCCCTTCCGGCCGGGAAAACGATTCGGCGACGACGGTGCGTACCGGATCGTAAGCGGAGGGGTCGACATTCCGTAGCCCGAAAACCGGACCGCCGGACGTCGGTCACGGCACCCGGACGTACTGCGCCTTACTGCTCGCCGTCCCCCTGGTCCCGCGCATCGGCGCGGTGATCTGTACGACCGAGGACCCCCGGAACGTGCCCGACCGGCGCGCCTTCGCGCCGCCCCTCGGGGTGTCGTACGTCGCCGTCCCGCCGTTGGTGGTGGTGATCACCTTGAACTCGTCGGAGGTCGCGACGGTGCCACCGCCTCCGCCGGAGCGGACGAGCCGCCCGATGACGTGCACCCGCACGCGGTTGATGTTCCCCCGGCACGTCACGCGCGTCGTGTAGACGACGCTCCCCGCGCTCCGCGACCAGCGCGGGGCCTCCGCCCTGGCCGTGCAGACGGCCCACCGGGTGCCTCGCGCGACGGCGAACTCCCGTGCCGTGGCGCCCCGGTCGACCCCGGCCTCCGCCGCCTGCCCGAGCGGGGCCGACACGGCGAGGATCACGACGGCGGCTGTCGCGGTGACGGCGGTGCGAAGCATGTGGGTACCCCCGGTGAGTCCATGTGTTCGGACGGGGAGCCTAGTGGGCGCTCGGGGATGGCTCTACGGGGCCCTCACGGTCGGCCGGGTCCGGGGCGCCCGCGGGCGACCCCATGGCCTGAACACCCGTCGCCCGGGGCGTCATTCCGTCAAGGTATTCCGCCGACTGACGGGCGGCACAAACTCTCTGGCCGAGAGGGCAGTTCACCTTTGGTTCGGCACGGTTGGGCGAGCACCTCACCAGTGCCACCGACAGGAACAAGGCTCCTCGGAGGTAGAACCCGAGTGAGACGTCCCCGCCGAGTGCCAGACGCTCGGCGGCGGAGGCGGCGAGGGTAACCATCCTCGACGTATCCCGGTCGTGGTCCGAAGCGAAGCGGGACGCATGCTCGGTGAGCTGCTGCCCCAGCCATTCCGCAGCTTCCTTCGGCTCCTCCCACGTGCCCCTGATGAGCCGGGCCGGCTTCAGCAGCCACAGGGCCGTTTCGATCGGCGGGACGTCGGTGCTCTTCCACTCCGCAACAGCTTCCCGGTACCGCTGCTGTACTTCGTCAGGGCTCGTGGCTGTCGGGGCCGACGAGGGCGGCGGGCGACGAATGCTCTCCTTGTCGAACGTGGTCTTCTCGCCGGTCCATAGGTACCCATGAACGTGCAACTGGTCGTCCTGTCCGGAGCAGAGGAAGGCGGCCCCCACCCCTCCGGAGGGTGAAGGCCGCCGGTTGACGAGTGACCGTGAAGGCCGTGGGTCAGGCCGTGAGGTTGAAGCGGGCCGGGTCGATACCGGCCGCGTCCAACTCCGCCGTGGTGAACCTCAGCGGCTCCGCACCGGGCCGCTTGCTGTCGCCCATGGCCCAGGCATCGGCACCGATGCGGGCGAGCGTCACGCACGCTTCGCCGTCGGGGTGGGTGTTGCCGCCGCACGCCTTGGAGAACCTGGCGCCGTCGATGTCGAGCCCGTACAGGTCGGTCATGATGTGCCTTCCGGGTTGGAGGAAGGACACCGGAGCAGCCTTCGTCGCCATAGGTGCTCTACGCCTCTTGCGTCCGTCGTACCGACTCGGCGCAGACCAGGGCGTTCGCGATCTTCTTGGCGGTGGGCAGCGGGACGCTCCCCAGGAAGACGGACGGCTCGCCACTGAGCGAGGCACGTCCCATCAGCTGAGGCCAGGAGTCCGGATCACCCACGTTGATGCCCATCGTCCTGAGCACCTGCCCGAGCATGAAGGCGACGTCGTCGGCCTTCTTCTTCCCTTCCATGAAGGCGTCTGCCTGCTGTGCGGCTGCTTCGGTGTCCGTGGTCATGGGCACATCGTGGCCTCGTGGTGAGGGTGGTTCTAGCGTGTTTCCTGTTGAGGCAAGAACTCGTTCCGGATGCTCTCCGCGAGGGCTCTCATGTCATCGCCGTACAGGGCGACAGCGGAGAACCGTTCAAAGGTGTCGGCGTAAAGCTGTACGTCCCTCGGGTCTCGTGTGGTGACCTCGGAGTGGAACGTCTCCACGATCACCAGCCGGTCGTCGTGGAGGCTGAAGCACGTCATGGGGAAGTCCGGCATTCGCGGGCCGACAGGGACAACTCCCAAGGAGACGTTGGGCAGTCGGGACACGGACACCAGGCGGTCGAGCTGTAGCGCCATGATCACGGGCTCACTGATCAGCCACCTGAGCACGTGCTCGCAGACCAGGAAGTGGAAGGACCGGTCACGGTCGTACAGGGTCGCCTGCCGCTCGATTCGGGCGGACACAGTCCTGGCCTGGGACTCTGCGGGAAGTTCCGGGGGCAGGCTGATCACCGCTGACGCGTACTCCGGAGTCTGGAGCAGCCCGGGGATCAGCTGTCCCTGAAACAGCCTGAGAGTCTGCGTACTTGCCTCGATGGCCTGGATGGTCCGCTGATGCTTCCATGGGCCCATGCGCCGCAGGACGCGCCACGCGGTCTCTTCTGTGGCTGCTGCCCGAGCAGCGGCAAGGAACTGCTCCTTGGCGTCTCCGGAGACGCCAAGGGCGGTCAGGATCAGGTCGACGTCCTGAACGGTCGGCCGGACCTTCCCGTTCTCGATCTTCGAGAGCTTGCCCGCGGACATGGAAGCCCTACGGGCCACCGCGTCACCCGTCCGTCCGGATGCGTCCCGCAGCGCCCGCAGGGCTGTTCCCAGGGAGTCAGTGGTCAGTGGTGCCGTTCCCAGTAGGAAGCGAACGGCACAGCAGCGGTTATGGCCTGGTCGCGGTAGCCCTCGTACTCCGGGAGCCTGTCCGCGGGCAGCAGCTCGGCGCCGACGAACGCACCGGCCTCTGTGTAGTGCATCCGGTACACGTCCCGGTCGTCGAAGAGCCAGAAGTCGTGATCAGGCAGGCCCGTGACGGTCTGCTCCGACAGATCGACGATGCCGATCTCTTCTCCGGCCTTGATGTTGCCCGGGTATGCAGCCAGCTCGTAGCGCAGGTAGTCGGTCAGCGGGGACCGGAGCACGTGGACGCGGGACACGTGCTTGCCCTTGTCGGTCATCGACCGCACCCAAGGGTTGTCCGCCCACTCAGGCCCCATGTCCTCACCCGCGATGAACCGCGCGATCTCCTCGCGCTCCTCCTCGATGTCGTACTCCTCCAGCGTCTCCAGCCGGAACGCCGTCCGCTCGAAGGTCTCGAAGAGGCGGCCGAATTCCTCACTGGCGAGCACGGAAGTACTCCTCAAGCACCGCGGCCGGGACGATGACTGCCATCTCCCCCTCGGGCAGGTCGAGTTGCGCCAAACGCTCCGGGTCGGTCTCGACGTACCCCTGGACGACGTAGCTCTCCCTGGTCTCCGTTCCCCACAACGTCGGACACGTTCCGTTCTTGCAGTCAGGGTCTCCGGACAGCTTCCGCAGCGGTGCGCCCATGGCTCCCCCTCGGTATCGGTGACGTCGCGTCGATGCTCCCGACCGCGCTGGATCAAGGTCAAGGGGGTGGGCTTTCCAGAACAGGAAAGACCACTTCGTCACGTGGCCGGGCGACGTCGCTCGTCCCCGGATCGCGGGTCTCCCGGCGCCGGTGAACCGCCAACCGGCCCCGCCCGCCGTCCATTTAAAGGACCGGAAGAAGAACCCTTCCCAATCCCTCCCCCTCCCCTCTCACCCCATCGGGTGACGCGGTGGCACATGCCGCGAGCGGCGCGGTACGGTCGCGCCAACAGCCGCAGAACAACCGCAAAATGACGACGGCCCCCGCCGGGACTGGAACCCCAGGCGAGGGCCTGATCATCGAGGAAGTCAGGAGCTTCCCTATGACTGTCGAGCAGTCTAGCGCGCCGGCGTGGTGCACATCCGACACCGGCACACCACCCACTTCACCGTCGTGGGCAACCACCTCGCCCAGCACCCCGATCTCTCCCTCGTCGCCATCGGCATCGGCGTGCACGTGCAGTCGCTGCCCGACGGGGCCACCATCGCCATCAAGGACCTCACCAGGCGCTTCCCCGAAGGGGAGATCGTCATCGCCCGCGCCCTGCGCGAACTGGAGAAGGCCGGTTACCTGGAGCGCAGGCGCATCCGCAACGACAACGGGCAGGTCGTCACCGTCAGCCCGCCCCGGCCAAGCCGTTGACGACGGCCGGGCCGCAGCCCGCGCCACAGCCCGAACCGGAGCCCCGGCCGCCCGCCCTCGACCTCCCCGCCGCCGATCTCCTCGCCGGCCTCCGTCGCCGCGATCCCCGGCTCCTCCTCTCCCGCAAGGACATCGACAGCCTCGCCCCCGCCGTCCGCGCCTGGCTCGATCGCGGCATCCAGCCGGGCCAGATCACCCGTACCCTCACCGCGGAACTGCCCGCCGGAGCCGTTCCGAGGCCCGCGCGCCTCCTCGCCTACCGGCTCCGCGAGTGGATCCCGCCCCGGCTGCCGGTCCCGGTGGAAAGGCCCGCGCCGCCGCCCGTCCTCCCCCTCCGGTCCTGCGACGGCTGCGAACGCGCCATCCGGTCGGACACCCACGCCCTCTGCCGGGACTGCCGCACCGCCGCCGCCTGACCGCCGCTACGTCCGCCCCACAGCCAGCTCCATGCCGGACAGCGAAGCCCGGATGCCGCTCTTGTCGACCTTCACTCCGCGCAGTTGAAGGCCCTTGGCCTCCTTGGGCAGCTTGAAGGAGAAGGACAGGTGGTCGGAGAGCTCCGGCGGGCGCAGATGGATCAGGCCGGCGACGAGCCCGGGATCGATGCCGATCCGCCGCAGGAGCCAGGGGTGGGCGATCACGACGTCGACCAGGTTGACGTGCGTCAGCCGTTCGACGAACCGGGGCGCGCCGGTGAGTTCGTGCAGCTTCTCCTCGTCCTGCAGGGCCAGTTCGATGGCGTCCTCGGGGACACCCAGCCGCTTCACCACGGCCGGAACCGACAGCAACGCCTTGATCCGGGCGGCGTCCCGGCTGATGCGTTCGGCGGTCTCGCGGTGCAGCGTGAGGCCCTTGCCCTTGCCGGGGCGGTAGGTGGCGATGCCGGGCACGTCGACGCTCATGTCGTCGATGTCGGTGGAGAGTTCACTGTTGCCGGCCATCCGCACCTGGGCCCGCGCCCGTACGCGCAGTTCCTGGCCTGCGACGGTCAGCTTGCCGTCCGCCGAGACGGAACTGTCGTCCAGGCGGCTGAACTTGACCTCGGACGCGGCGAGTTCGCGGTTCATGTCGTCGAAGGACAGCTCGACCTCGCCGTCGAGGTCGCCGATGACCGCGCCCCGGATGTCGCGCGGCAGATCCCCGGTCAGCCGGATGTCGCTCGCGCTCGCCCGGACCTTTGCGAGCGAAACGCGGTCGGCGGCCACGTGCGGCACGGTGACGTCCACGCGTTCCAGCCGCTTGTCCAGGACCTGGGTGAGGAACGGGAAGCCGTGGATGCCCACTTGGGGAGCGGCCGCCAGATGGAGCTGTTTCTGGAGCTCCTGCTGGGCCTTCTTCTCCGCGTACATCGCCGCGCAACGGTCCGCGAGCACCAGGAATCCGGCGCAGAAGAGCAGGCCGAGGAGGAGTTTGAGGGTGCGGGGTACGGCGGAGAAGGGACTTCGGCGCTTTCGCCGGCGCGATCGTCCGCCCCTGCGCCGCCTTCCGGTGCGGCGGTGGTCGGGCGGCGACCAGGAATCGTCGTCGTTTTCCCCGCACTTGAGCGGTATGGGGAGCTCGTCGGATTCCTTTTCCGTGTCCTGCCGCGGTAAGGGGATCTCCTGGGTGACGGCGTCGCCGTCCGGGCGCGTGAGGGGTGGCGTGGGGTCCGGGTCGGCGAGGGCCGCGAGTTCGTCGTACGGGTTGGGGGGAAGCGGGTTGGGGGGAAGGGAGGGCATGCGTATGGGGGTTCGCATCGCCACATCCCACTACAGGCTCCCCCCTCGGGCGCAAGGGCTACCGCGGGTATGTCCAAAAGCCGTCCGACGGGAGGGCAAGGTTGCCGTCGCAAACCTGCCGGACCCTCCACCGCCGCCCTGCTGGACTGGCCCCGACCCACCTCCCCCCTCCCCCGGCAGGACGGAACCCCATGCCCCCTACCACCACCCGCTGGCCGGCCGTGGTCTCGGTGACGCTCGGCCTCTTCGTCATCGTCACGACCGAGATCCTGCCGATCGGCCTGCTGACGTCGATCGGGGCCGACTTCACCGTCTCGGACGGAACGGCCGGGCTGATGATGACCCTGCCCGGCTTCCTGGCCGCCGTGTCCGCCCCGCTCGTCACCGCGGCCACCGCCCGGACCGACCGGCGGCCGGTGCTGGGCGCCCTGCTGCTCACACTGACCGCGGCCGACTTCCTCGCGGCGGTGGCGACGGACTTCCGGCTGATCCTCGTCTCCCGGGTCCTGGTCGGCATCACGATCGGCGGCTTCTGGTCGGTCGGGTCCGGGCTGGCGGAACGGCTCGTGCGGCCGGCCTCGGCGGGGCGGGCAACTGCCGTGATCTTCTCGGCCGTTCCGCTGGGATCCGTCCTCGGCGTCCCGGCCGGGACCTTCGTCGGGGACCTCGCGGGCTGGCGCACGGCGTTCGCCGCCATGGGAGCCCTGACGGCGGCCGTCCTGGTCATGCTGCTGCTGACCGTCCCGTCGCTCCCGCCCGTCCGGACCGTCCGACTGGCCGTGCTCGGACGCGCGTTGCGCGGCCGCCCGGTCCTTCTGGCGCTCCTGCTCACCTTCCTCGTGGTGCTCGCCCACTTCGGCACCTACACCTATGTGACCCCGTTCCTGGAGCAGGTGACGCACGCTGGAGACGTCACGGTCACCGCGTGCCTGCTGCTCTACGGCGCGGCCGGCATCCTCGGCAACTTCCTCGCGGGCTCCCGGGTCTCCCGCCGCCCACGGCTCGTCCTGGGCCTCGCCGCCGGCCTGATCGCGACGGCGGCCCTGCTGCTCCCCGTACTGGGCCGCTCGACGGCGGGCGCCCCGGCCCTGCTGATCGTCTGGGGCGTCGCCTACGGCGCCGTACCGGTGGCGTCGCAGACCTGGTTCGCCAAGGCGGTGCCGCACGCCCCGGAAGCGGCGTCGGTCCTGTTCACGGCGTCCTTCCAGGCGACGTTCTCGGCCGGGGCGCTCGCGGGGGGCGCGGTCCTGGACCGGACGTCCCCGTCCGCGGTCATGGTGGCGGGCGGGTGCGTCGCCGCCCTCGCGGTCCTGGTGGTGACGCTCGCGCCCGGGGGCGGCCCTTCCCGCCGGACCGCCGCAGCCACCGCGGCCGCCGCACGCCGGGGGAACCCGCCCCTGCGCGCGGAGGAGGCCCGCCCTGGCGGGACGGCCTAGCCGGGACGGCCCAGCCGGCACGGCCCAGCCCGGGCGCCTAGCCGGGACGACGCGCCCGCCACAGGACGTACGCCGCCGAGGCCACCGCCGCCACCCGGACGACCACCGGCAGCGTGTCCGCCAGGGCCGTGGACAGCCCGCCCTGCGGGATCGGATCGCCCCAGCGGTGTTCGAGCCGGCCCCAGAGCCAGGCCACGCCGCCCGCGGCGGCCAGGCCCGGCACCCCCATGACCGCCCATTTCGACTCGGTCTGGGTGAGCCGGCGCGTGACATAGGCGAGGGCCCAACCGACCACCAGCACGAGCCAGTTGCCGATCACCGCGCCGGTGACGAGCAGGACCGCGACGAGGGCGAGGAGCGGGCTCATCGGCACCGTCCCGGCGGGGACCCGGGCCGCTCCCCGGCGGCCGAGGGGGAGGCGCCGCCGACGGGCCTCCTCCGTGGGCTCCGCGGGCGCCTGTTCGGCGGCGGAGGCCGTGGCCGCGGCGGGCGGCTCGTCCGCGTCGAAGGGCCGCGGCGGTCTGAGCATGTCCGGGATCTCGATCCCGCCCGTGAAGCCGTGGATCGGCTCGCCCGCGGGGAGGGCGGGGCCGCGGCCCCCGGTGCTCCACCAGTCGTCCGCCCCGTCCGCCCCGTCCGCCCCGTCCGCCCCGTCCGCCGACGGGCCGCGGCCCAGCTCCTCCTCCGTGGCGAGGTGCGGCGGCGCCCCCGCGTCCGGGAAGTGCACCGCGCCGCCCGTCTCCGGGCCGCGCCGCTGCTCGGGCACCCGGCCGGCCCCCGGCGAGGCCTCCGCGTCGGCCACCGCCCGCTCGGGCGGGCCCAGTCCGTCGAGGATGCGGCGCACGGCGGCCGGGGTCTCGGCGCCCTCGGTGGCCCGGCGCCGCTCGATCTCCGTACGCAGCCGGGAGACCAGGCGCATCCGGTCCCCGGAGGTGAGGGACTCGCGCTGCGCTATGTCGCCCACCTTGCTCAGGTAGTCGTAGACGAGCTGGTCGCTCTCGATCCCCACCGCGTCCCCCAGGCTCCCCGGTTCCCTCGTCCCTCCGGCGTTCCGGCGTGGCGCCGCCGTCCGGACCGACGGTACCCGCTCCCTCCCCGGGGTGTCCGTGAGAACGGACGGGACGGCGGAGCGCAACCGCCGGGCGGGCGGAGCCACGGCCCCGTCCGCACCGAACCGGTACCGTTAACAGAATGACCACTTCGCGGGAACGGGAGACGCCGGGGACGCGGCGGACCGGCAGCAGCGGCGGCGGCAGCGCGGCGCCGCGCACGCTCGCGGAGGAGCTGCGGTCCCGCCCCGACGACGCCCTGGCCGGTCTCCTGCGGGCCCGCCCCGACCTGCTGAACCCGGTCCCCGGCGACCTCACCCAGCTCGCCACCCGCGCCGCGACGCGCGCCTCCGTCGTCCGGGCCCTGGACCGGCTGGACCGGTTCGCGCTGCAGACGGCCGAGGCGCTGGCGGTGGCGCCGGACCCGTGCCCGTACGGGACGCTCGCCGGGCTGCTGAGCGGCGACACCCCGGACGACCCGCGGATCGCGGACGAGCTGCCGCGCGCCCTCGCGGCACTGCGCGAACAGGCCCTCGTCTGGGGCGCCGAGGACTCCCTCCGCCTCGTCCGCACCGCCCGCGAACTGCTCGCCCCGACCCCGTCCCGGCCCTCGGCGACCGGCCTCGGCCCGACCGTGGCGGAGGCGACCGCCGGGATGTCGCCCGGGCGGCTCCAGGAGATCCTCGCCGCGGCCGGGCTGCCCGCGACACACGATCCGGTGACCGCGGTCACCGCCCTGACCGGGCTGTTCGAGGACCGTACGCGGATGGGGGCGCTGCTGTCCGCCGCCCCCGAGGAGGCCACGGCCGTCCTCGAACGCCTCGTCTGGGGGCCGCCGTACGGGACCGTCACCGCCGATCCCGCCCCGCACCTGCGCTGGCTGCTCGACCGGGGCCTGCTGCTGCCGGCCGCGCCGGGCTCCGTCGTCCTGCCGCGCGAGGCGGCGCTGCATCTGCGCGCCGGGCGTGCGCACCGCGCGCCCGAGCCGGTGCCGCCGGAGCTCGCGCCTGTCACCGGGCACACGGCGCGGCTGGTGGACGCGACCGCCGCCGGGCAGGCGTTCACGGCGCTGGCCACCGTCGAGGAGCTGCTGGCGGACTGGGAGACGGCCGGGCCGCTGGTGCTGCGCGCGGGCGGGCTGGGCGTCCGGGACCTCAAGCGGACGGCGACGACCCTGGACGTGCCGGAGCAGGTGGCCGCGTTCTGGGTCGAACTCTCCTACGCGGCAGGGCTGTTGGCGTCCGACGGGGACGTGGACGAGCGGTACGCGCCCACGCCCGCGTACGACGAGTGGCTCGACCTGCCCGCCGAGCGGCGCTGGACCCACCTGGCCACGGCCTGGCTCGCCGCCACCCGCACACCGGGCCTGGCCGGGACGAAGGACGGGCGCGGGCGCGTCCTCTCCGCGCTCGGGCCGGAGCTCGACCGGGCCCCGGCCCCGGAGGTCCGCCGCCGCGTCCTCGCCCTGCTGGCCGGGCTGCCGGAAGGGGGCACCGTCCCCGCCGACGCGCTGCTGGCCCGCCTCGCCTGGGAGCGGCCGCCGCGCGGCGGCGACGAGCTGCGCGCCCGGCTCGCCCGCTGGACCCTCGCGGAGGCCGAACTCCTCGGCGTCACCAGCCGCGGCGCGCTCTCCGCGCCGGGCCGGGCACTGCTGGAGGGGAGCGATCCGGCGCCCGTCCTCGCCCCGCTCCTCCCGGAGCCGCTGGACCACGTCCTCGCCCAGGCCGACCTGACGGCCGTCGCACCCGGCCCGCTGCACCGGCCGCTCGCCCA
Source organism: Streptomyces luteireticuli (assembly GCF_041519305.1). Lineage (NCBI taxonomy): Bacteria > Bacillati > Actinomycetota > Actinomycetes > Kitasatosporales > Streptomycetaceae > Streptomyces > Streptomyces luteireticuli. The sequence goes on along the minus strand of NZ_CP167927.1, from coordinate 4,921,525 downwards.
GCGGCTGGGGATCCTGGCGGACGTCGAGTCCAAGGGCGGGGCGACGGTGTACCGCTTCACCCCGGAGTCCGTACGGCGCGCCCTGGACGCCGGCCAGACGGCGTCCGACCTCACCTCCTTCCTCACGGCCCACTCCCGCACACCGATCCCCCAGCCGCTGCTGTATCTGATCGAGGACGTGGCCCGCCGCCACGGCCGGCTGCGGGTGGGCGCCGCCTCCTCGTACCTGCGCTGCGACGACGAGGCCGTGCTCGCCGAGCTCCTCGCGGACCGCCGGTCGGCCCCGCTGCGGCTCCGCCGCCTCGCGCCGACCGTGCTCGCCGCCCAGGCCGCGCCGGACGCACTGCTGGAGGGGCTGCGGGCGATGGGCTACGCGCCGGCGGCGGAGTCCGCGGCGGGCGACGTGGTCGTCGCCCGCGCCGACGTCCGCCGCACGCCGCAGCGCACCGCGCCCGCGCCGGTCCCGGAGGGCCCGCCCGCGCCCGACGCGACGCTGCTCGGCGCGGCCGTCCGCGCGATCCGCGCGGGCGACCTCGCGGCGACGGCCGAACGCCGCCCGCGCGCCTCCTCGGCCCCCGCCGACGGCGGCCTGCCCCGCACCACCTCCGCCGAGACCCTCGCCACCATGCAGGCGGCGGTCCTCACCGGCTCGGCCGTCTGGATCGGCTTCGTCAACGCCGAGGGCGCCGCGAGCCAGCGCGTGATCGCCCCGGTGCGGGTGGAGGGCGGCTTCGTCACGGCCTACGACCACACGGCGGACGAGGTCCGCACCTTCCCGCTGCACCGCATCACGGGGGTGGCGGAGCTGGCGGACGACCGCGCGTAGTTCAGGCGGGTCCGATCTCCAGCTGGGTCCCGCCCCCGACGTGCCGGACGCCGTCGGGCGTCAGGCAGTCCGTCGGCGACTGCTCCGGCAGCAGCACCACGGTCCGCCGCGCCAGCTGCCCCGCACCGCGTCCCTCGACGACCCGCCCGGTCAGCTCGACGGCATTGACCCCGGCGACGCGGAGGGCGGTCCCGGCGTCGTAGACGAGGACCGAGCGCCACCCGTCCGCGTAGTGCACCACCTCATGGCCGCGGGGGCTGTTCACCGTGAGGCAGGAGGCGCCGGGCGAGACCCCGTGGAGCTCCGCCACCGCGTGCACCGTCCGCCCGGGGCCGACGGTGCACGCATATCGCGCACGGACGTCGATCCGGGTCTCCCGCGGGACGAGGGACAGCCCCGGTTCGTACGCCGTGCTGTCGCTCCCCGTACAGGTCACACCCTCGCGCCCACCCGCCTGCCCCGCCGGCGCCCACACCGCCGCCGACCCCACCAGGACCATCGACCCCAGCACCACCGCCACACCCCGCCTGCCGCCCATGCCCACCCTCCAGGAACTCCGCGATCCGCTTCCGGTCCCTGGCTACCCACGATGGACCGCGCTCCCCCGGCCAAGCGAAGCACGCGCTGGTCCGTACGCCCGGCGCACCGGCGCCCGCGCCCTCAACACCCATGACGCACCGGAACTCCCGGATCGACCGCCATCGGGCTCTCGACCACCACTGCACGCCCGCCCCCGGAAACCGTCTCCACCGGAGCGGCATCCGCCCTGACACCGGCCAGAGCCGGGATGGCTCAGGCGAGGCCGATCCCTGCCTGAGCCTTGATGGTGTCCACGGCATCACTGGTGAGCCACCGAAGCGGAACGACAGTCCACCGGTCGCCCTTGCGCATGATCACGGCGTTGCCGTCCTCGGTGCGCCCGATGTGGATGAATCCATGGTCGCGCCGCAGGTCCTTCACCAGGTGCTCGCCGTGGATCATGCGCTACTTCCCTTCGCGCTCCTCGTCGTCGGCCAGGCTGCTGTAGACGTTACCGTTCTGGGAAACCTGCGTATCGGGGTCGGTCACCTGATCCCGATTCTCGTCCGGGTCCCAGTCGTCGTCCTTCTTGCCCATCCGCGCGCTCCTTCCAGGTCAACGCCGTACCGACTTCTTCCTGCGCCTCACCCGATGTGTCGCTCGACGTAGTGCCCCATGTACGCGTCCGCGAACTTCGCGGCGTCATGACGCCCACCGCGTTCCATGGCGGTCTGCCACACTGCCCTGAGCCGACGGCACGGGACGCAACCCGTGATCGGCGCGGGCATGGCGGGTGGACCACTGGTGTGCAGCAAGGGCACTACGAGGTTCGCCACCCGATTCCCCCGCTCTCCGGCACCGGCGCCTCCTCGCGCACTACAGCAGGCCCCAACCAGCTGAGGCGAAAACGGTGTTGTACCGGACCACCTGCCTTCCGCATCTCCTCCACCCCCTCCGGCGCTGATCGGCGTAGTGCCCACGGCGGCACCTCCCGCTCACGCCCGCCCCAAGGGGGGCGGAGCTGGAAGTTCGGATCTTCGCGTCCCATGACGACGCCGGACCTGCCGGAGCGGCTGTCCACAGCGAGCACCCCTACCGGGGGTGCGTCCCGTTGTTCGGTCATGCGCTGATCGTCCCGCCGGCCATAGGGACGGGGGAACTTCGTACGTTCCCCACTTCGGGACGTCCCATGGCCGGTAGAACGTCCCTGGAACGTCCGAGGCAGTGAAGGGCCGCAATCATGCCGAACGAGCGCTTACGGGCCGTCTTGGCGTCAACCGGGTGGACGTACGCCGAGCTGGCCGACGCAGCAGGAGTTGATCCCAAGTCCGTGGAACGGTGGGTCAATCTTGGCCGAACACCCCGTAGGACAACGGCACTCAAAGCTGCTGAGGCACTGGGTGAAGACGTTCACGCTTTGTGGCCCGCGCTCCGGCAGGCACGCCGCGCGCGGACGGTGAGCCCCGAACTCGTGGCACTGTACGTCCAACGGGCCGACCTGCCGGTGTCCGTCTTCGTGGAAGTTCTCGCACAGGCGCGTCAACGGATCGACGTACTGGTGTACGCGGCCGTCTTCCTGCACGAGGCGTACCCCCGCCTGAACGACCTGTTGATCGAGCGCGCCGCCGAAGGATGCATGATCCGGATCGCCGTGGGAGACGCTGACAGCGCCAACATCCACCAGCGAGGTCGGGAGGAAAAGTTCGGCCACGGTATCGAGTCCCGCTGCCACAACGCGCTCACACACTACCGGCCGCTCCTCGGTGTACCGGGGATCGAGCTCCGAACTCATGGCACCACGCTCTACAACAGCCTGTATCGCGCTGACGATCAGGTATTGGTCAACGCCCACATCTGGGGCGTCAACGCCTATGGAGCACCCGTATGGCACCTACGACGCAACAGCCACGGAGGCATGTTCGACGCCTACGCGGGAAGCTTCGATGCCGTGTGGGAGACCGCCCGGCCAGTGGGAGGGTCAACGCATGGCACGGACTGAGTACTACGACGACCCGAACGCACCCGAGCCCAACAGCATGGTCGTGGCTGCCTCTGCGGTCGTCACCGACAGCAAGGGCCGCATCCTGCTCCAGCGGCGCCGGGACAACGATCTATGGGCGCTGCCAGGCGGCGCCATGGACATGGAGGACTCACTACCCGGCGCGGCCGTGCGGGAGGTTGAGGAGGAGACCGGGCTGAAGGTCGAGATCACCGGGCTCGTCGGCACCTACACCGACCCCCGGCACATCATCGCGTACAGCGACGGGGAAGTGCGCCGACAGTTCAATGTATGCTTCACGGCCCACGTCACCGGCGGGATGCTGACGATCTCGGACGAGAGCACCGAACTCCGCTTCGTGCCCCCGGGGGAGCTCGACTCCCTTCCCATGCACCACACTCAACGGCTGCGCCTCCAGCACTTCCTGGAGCATCGCCCCTCGCCCTACCTGGGATAGCGTCGCCACCGGCACTCGGTGAAGGCATGCCTCAAGACAGGCCGCCGCAGTTACTCCAAGCGATATGCCCAGCAACGAGACGACTTCTGATCACCCCTGGATCCCCGGGGCGATCACCTGCCTTCCATAGAAACCGGGCAACTTCATCCTGATCATGGAGACGACCGGCCGGCTGAAAGGGGCCCTGGACCTGCTTCCCGAGGCGATCGCTGCCTTCCACGAGACCGGAGACCAGGAGATGGAACGCCGAGCGGACGCGCTCCAGGAGGATCTCCGCCGACGCATGCCCACCGAGTAACCCCCTGCCTCCGTCCCCGCCCCCTCCGGAGGACATGCGGCATAATCGAAATTTGGCCTTACCGAAAGGGCACAGGCGTGACCGGACCCCTCATCGTCCAGAGCGACAAGACCCTCCTCCTGGAGGTCGACCACGAGCAGGCCGACGCCTGCCGGCGGGCCATCGCGGCCTTCGCCGAGCTGGAGCGGGCGCCCGAGCACATCCACACGTACCGGGTGACACCGCTGGGGCTGTGGAACGCGCGGGCGGCGGGGCACGACGCCGAGCAGGTCGTGGACGCGCTGGTGACGTACTCGCGGTACCCCGTGCCGCACGCGCTGCTCGTCGACATCGCCGAGACCATGGCCCGCTACGGGCGGCTGCGGCTGATGAAGCACCCCACGCACGGACTGGTGCTGGAGAGCAGCGACCGGCCGGTGCTGGAGGAGATCCTGCGGTCGAAGAAGATCCAGCCGCTGGTGGGGGCGCGGATCGACGAGGACACCGTGGCCGTCCACCCGTCCGAGCGCGGGCAGATCAAGCAGGCGCTGCTGAAGCTCGGCTGGCCGGCCGAGGATCTCGCCGGGTATGTGGACGGCGAGGCGCACCCCATCGAGCTGCGCGAGGACGGCTGGGCGCTGCGGCCGTACCAGCGGCAGGCCGTCGACGGGTTCTGGCACGGCGGGTCGGGTGTGGTCGTGCTGCCGTGCGGTGCGGGCAAGACGCTGGTGGGGGCCGGGGCGATGGCCGAGGCGAAGGCGACGACGCTGATCCTGGTCACCAACACCGTCTCCGCGCGGCAGTGGAAGCACGAGCTGGTGAAGCGGACCTCGCTGACCGAGGACGAGATCGGCGAGTACAGCGGCACGCGCAAGGAGATCCGGCCGGTCACCATCGCCACGTACCAGGTGCTGACGACGAAGCGGAAGGGGATCTATCCCCACCTGGAGCTCTTCGACTCCCGAGACTGGGGGCTCGTCGTCTACGACGAGGTGCACCTGCTGCCCGCGCCGGTCTTCAAGTTCACGGCGGACCTGCAGGCGCGGCGGCGGCTCGGGCTGACGGCGACCCTCGTCCGGGAGGACGGACGGGAGTCGGACGTCTTCTCCCTCATCGGGCCGAAGCGGTTCGACGCGCCCTGGAAGGAGATCGAGGCGCAGGGCTATATCGCGCCCGCCGACTGCGTCGAGGTCCGCGTCAATCTGACGGACTCGGAGCGGCTCGCGTACGCGACGGCCGAGACCGAGGAGAAGTACCGCTTCTGTGCGACGACGGACACCAAGCGGAAGGTGACCGAGGCGCTGGTGCGACGGCACCGGGGTGAACAGACGCTGGTCATCGGGCAGTACATCGACCAGCTCGACGAGCTGGGCGAGCATCTGAACGCCCCCGTGATCAAGGGCGAGACGAGCAACGCCCAGCGCGAGAAGCTCTTCGACGCGTTCCGGGAGGGCGAGATCTCGGTCCTCGTCGTCTCGAAGGTCGCCAACTTCTCGATCGACCTTCCCGAGGCAACGGTCGCGATCCAGGTCTCCGGCACGTTCGGCTCCCGCCAGGAGGAGGCCCAGCGGCTGGGCCGCGTGCTGCGCCCCAAGGCGGACGGGCACGAGGCGCGCTTCTACTCGGTGGTGGCCCGGGACACGGTCGACCAGGACTTCGCGGCGCACCGCCAGCGCTTCCTGGCGGAGCAGGGGTACGCGTACCGGATCATGGACGCGGACGCCGTGCTGGCGGGGGAGGACGACTAGGTCAGCGCTTGACCAGGCCCTCCTGCGCATAGTCGCCCAGCAGCACCACGCTCACCGCCGTACCGGCGAACACCTTGAGCGCGCGGAACGCGTGGGAGAGAGCGGTCTCGGCGCCGTGCTCGGCGCCCTGGGCGTCTGGGGTGATGGCTGCGGTGGTCATGGATCCATGATGCGTTCCGGCAGGTCAGGGACACATCGATCTGGCGGTGTAAAACGGCGGGCGACCGCGTACGACTCAAGGATCATCACTCCCCCTACGGGAGACGGACCGCGACCCCGAGAGCCGCCCCGGGGCGCGCGGAAAATCATTCGCGCCCAGCAGGGCGGCGCGGCTAGACTCGCGGGCTTCCGCCTCCCGCCGCGCGTCATGGGAGCGCCGCCGTCCGGTCGGAAACCGGCGGCCGCCCACCGCTCGTGACCACCGCCGGGAGGCACCGCCGTGTCCGCGCACGACCCGCACGACCCGCTCGCTCTCGAACGCTCCCATCTCGCCTCCTCCCGCGCCGCGCTGCGCGCGATGCGCGCCGACGTCGAGGCGCTCGACATCAAGGACGTCGCCGCCAACTGGGTCAACGCCCAGGTCCTGGGGCGGCAGATCGAGGAGCGGATCACCGCCCTCGCGGACCTCGCGGACACCCCGCTCTTCTTCGGGCGGCTGGACTACGCCGCCCACGAGGCGGGGACCAGGTTCTACATCGGGCGGCGGCACGTGCACGACGCCGACGGGGACCCGATGGTCATCGACTGGCGCGCACCCGTCTCGCAGCCGTTCTACCGGGCCTCGGCGAAGGAGCCGATGGGCGTCCGGCGGCGTCGCCGTTTCGGTTACACCGGCGGGGAGTTGACCGCCTACGAGGACGAGGACCTCACCGACCCGGCGTCCGGCGAGCGGGCGAGCGCCCTGCTCCAGGCCGAGATCGAGCGGCCCCGCGTGGGCCCCATGCGCGACATCGTGGCGACGATCCAGCCGGAGCAGGACGAGATCGTCCGCGCCGGGATCGGCGGCACGGTCTGCGTCCAGGGGGCGCCCGGCACCGGCAAGACCGCCGTCGGCCTGCACCGCGTCGCCTACCTCCTCTACGCGCACCGCGAGCGGCTGGCCCGCACGGGCACCCTGGTGATCGGCCCGAACGCGTCCTTCCTGCGCTACATCGAGCAGGTCCTGCCCGCGCTGGGCGAGTTGAACGTGGCGCAGGCGACCGTGGACGACCTGGTCGCGCATGTGGAGGTGCGCGGCACGGACTCCGCGGAGGCGGCCCGGATCAAGGGCGACGCCCGCATGGCCGAGGTGCTGCGGCGCGCGGTGCGCTCGGGGGTGACGATGCCGGTGGAGCCGGTGGTCGTGGTGCGCGGCTCGCGGCGCTGGCGGATCCCGGCGTACGAACTGGAGGAGATCGTCCGCGAGTTGCTGGCCCGCGACATCCGTTACGGCGCCGCCCGCGAGGCCCTGCCGCAGCGGATCGCGCACACCGTGCTCGTACGGATGGAGGAGGCGGGCGAGGCGCCGGACGACCGGGTGCAGGACGCGGTGGCGCGGACGCCCGCCGTGAAGGCGGCGGTCCGGGCGGTGTGGCCGGCGGTCGACCCGGTGAAGCTGGTGCTGCGGCTGCTGTCGGACGCGGAGTTCCTGGCGGAGCACGCGGAGGGTGTGCTGTCGGACCGGGAGCAGGAGACGATCCGGTGGGCGAAGCCGGCGCGCGGCCCGAAGTCGGCGAAGTGGTCGGCGGCGGACGCGGTGCTGGTGGACGAGGCGATGGACCTGGTCGCGCGGACCCCGTCGCTGGGGCACGTGGTGCTGGACGAGGCGCAGGACCTGTCCCCCATGCAGTACCGGGCGGTGGGCCGGCGCTGCACGACGGGCTCGGCGACGGTGCTGGGCGACATCGCCCAGGGCACGACGCCGTGGGCGACGCCGGGCTGGCGGGAGGCGCTCGCGCATCTGGGCAAGCCGGACGCGGCCGTCGAGGAGCTGACGCAGGGCTTCCGCGTCCCGCGCGAGGTGATCGCGTACGCCTCGCGGCTGCTGCCGTCGATCGCGCCGGGGCTGGCGGAGGCCACGTCGGTGCGCGAGTCGGCGGGCGACTTCGCCGTACGGCCGGTGGCAGGGCCGGAGTTGACCGCGGCCGTGGTCGCGGCGTGCCGGGACGCGCTGGAGCGCGAGGGCTCGACCGGCCTGATCGCGGCGGACGCCCGAATCCCCGCCCTCGCGGCGGCCCTGGCGGAGGCGGGGCTGGCACACCTCGCCCCGGGCGTGGGGGCACCCCCAGCGGTAGCTGGGGGAGAAACCTCGGCCGGGGCGCGGCTGACGCTGGTGCCGGCGTCGCTGGCCAAGGGCCTGGAGTACGACTACGTGGTGCTCGACGAGCCCGCCGCGATCGTCGCGGGCGAGCCGGACGGACGGACCGGGCTGCGGCGGCTGTACGTGGCGCTCACCCGAGCGGTGTCCGGACTGACGATCCTCCACGCGGAGCCGCTGCCGCGGGAGTTGACCGACTAGTCGTCCATCGCCGCCAGCAGGGTGTCCACCAGCCCGGGGAAGCGCTCGTCCAACTCCTCCTTGCGCAACCGCACATGGCGGTTGCGCCCGACCACCTTGGTCGAGGTGACGCCCGCCTCGCGGAGCACCTTCATATGGTGCGACACCGTCGACTTGTGCAGGTGCTGCAGGCCGAAGCGGCGCGGGTCGCAGTCGCACTGCTCGCCCTCGCGGGCGTAGATGGCCATCAGCTGCAGCCGGACCGGGTCACCCAGGGCCTGGAGCACCTTCTCCAGGCGGATGTCCTGAATGTCCGGCTGTGGCAGCAGCTCGTCCCCGTCGCCCACGGACCCTTCCTTCCCGAACTGTTTGACGATCGCCCAACAATCTCTATTGTTTGACGTGCGTCCAACCTTACCTGCCTCCTTGCGTCCTGGAAGGGACACCCGTGCGTCTGCGCCTGCTCCTGCTCGCCCTCGGCACCTTCGCCGTGGGCACCGACTCGATGGTCATGGCCGGGATCCTCGACGGCATCGCCGGCGACCTCGGCGTCTCCGTTTCCGCGGCCGGCCAGCTGGTCTCCGTCTTCGCCCTGTCCTACGCGCTGCTGGCGCCGGTCCTGGCCACGTTGACCGCCCGCTGGGACCGCCGCCGGCTGCTGCTCACCGCGATGGGGGTCTTCACCGTCGCGAACGCGCTCAGCGCGCTCGCCCCCGACTACGGCACCCTCCTCGCCACGCGGGTGCTCGCCGCGGCCGGCGCCGCGGCGTACACGCCCACGGCCTCGGCCGTCGCCACCGCCCTCGCCCCGCCGGAGCGGCGCGGCCGGGCGCTCGCCACCGTGCTCGGCGGCATGACCGTGGCCACGGCGCTCGGCGTACCGGTCGGCGCCTACCTCGGGAGCGAGGACTGGCGCCTGACGATGTGGCTGGTCGCGGCGCTCGGCGTCCTCGCGTTCGCGGGCCTCGCCCTGCTGATGCGCGGCCTGCCCGCCCCCACGGCCGGGGCGCCCGGGCTCCGCGAGCGGCTGGCACCGCTGCGCGACCGCCGCGTGCTGGCCGGCGCGGCCACGACCCTGACCTTCTTCCTGGCCTTCAACTCCGTCTACATCTACCTGGCCACGGCCGTCCGCCCCGCGACGGACGGCGACCAGGGGCGCCTCAGCCTGATCCTGCTGGCCACCGGTATCGCGTCGGTCGCGGGCAGTTGGCTGGGCGGACGCCTGGTGGACCGGCTCGGCGTGCGGACGGTACTGCTCGCGGGCAGCGTGGCCGCCGGACTGGCGTTCGCCGCACTGCCGTGGCTGTCGCGGAGCCTGCCGGGCGCGCTGGTGTACGCCGTGACCGCCCCCCTGGCGGGCTGGGCCGTGGGCGTCGCGCTCCCGCACCGGATGGCCTCCATCGCTCCGGCGAACGCACCGCTGCTGATCTCGCTCAACAGCAGTGCGCTGTACCTGGGCATCGCTTCGGCGGGGGCCGTGGGCAGCGGGGCGATGGCGGCACTCGGGGAGCGCTGGTTCCCGCTGGTGTCGGCGGGGTTGGCGGCGGTGGCGTGGGGGTTGTCGTTCACGACGACGGCACGGGTGCGCGCGGAGCGCGTGGTTGCCGCGGGCGAGGCGGGTGCGCGGGTGCGGGTGCGCGCGTAGGGGGGTGTGCCCCGGTCCCGCCCTTTCACCTCAAACGCCGGACGGGCTGATCATTCAGCCCGTCCGGCGTTTGAGGACTTCGCCCGAAGGGCGAATGGGGTCCGGGGTCTCCCCGGGGAAACGGTGAAAGGGCGGGCCAGGGGCAAAAACCCTGCGCGTACGCGCAGCGCTACGCGTCCAGCGCCTCCCGCCACACCCGCACCGCGTCCGCGTCCACCGGCGCATCCCAGCCCCGCGGCCGCGACGCCCCGCCGATGTGGAAGGCGTCGATACCCGCCGCCCGCAGCACGGGCACGTGCTTCAGCGCCAGGCCGCCACCGACCAGGATCCGCGGCCCGGACCCCCGCTCCGCCTCCGCCAGCAGCGTCCCCAGCCCGTCGTCGACACCCGACGCCGACCCGGCCGTCAGATACGTGTCCAGCCCGGCCTGGCCCGCGAGCTGCTCGCGGACCGCGTCCCGGTCGGCCGCCCGGTCGATCGCCCGGTGGAACGTCCACCGCGCCTCCGGCCCGATCGCCTCCACGACCGCCGCCACCGCCGCGAGGTCCACGCCGCCGTCCTCTCCGAGGAACCCGAGGACGTACTCCGTCGCCCCCTCCGCCCGCAGGGCCCCGGCCGTCGCGCACAGCGCGTCCAGCCGGGCCGCGCCGCCGGCGCAGAAGTCGTTGGCGGACCGCAGCATCACCCGGACCGGCAGGTCACAGGCCGACCGCACCCGGGCGAACGTCTCGCGCGCGGGGGTCAGGCCGTCGGCGGCCATGTCGCTGACCAGTTCCAGCCGGTCCGCCCCTCCGGCCTGTGCCGCCGCCGCGTCCTCCGGGCCGAGCGCGATTACCTCGAGAATTGGTCTAGACATGTACCCAGGGTGCCACACCCACGGCCCACCAAGGAAGCGTGCCCCACAATTGGCCCATGGCCATCACCCTGCAGGAGCGCTGGACGCGGACGGTCCTCGCGGCGCGGGAGACCGGCGCGTGCATGCCCCACCCCGGCCGGTACGCCGACGAGCTCCTCAAGCGCTGGTCCGAACCGCAGCGCCGCTACCACACGGTCACCCACCTGACCGCCGTCCTGGACCGGGTGGCCGAACTGGCCGGCCACGCCGAGGACCCGGCGGCCGTCGAGCTCGCCGCCTGGTTCCACGACGCGGTGTACCTCCCCGAGCGCTCCACCAACGAGGAGCGCAGCGCCCGGCTGGCGGAGCGGGCCCTCACCGAACTCGGCGTCCCGGCCGCCCGCACGGCGGAGGTCGCCCGGCTCGTCCGCCTGACGGTCGGCCACGACCCGGCGCCCGGCGACCGCGACGGCGAGGTCCTGTGCGACGCGGACCTCGCCGTGCTCGGCGGCCCCCCGGCGGCATACGCGGCGTACGCGGCGGAGGTGCGCCAGGAGTACGGCTTCGTGCCGGACGCGGCGTTCCGCACCGGCCGCGCGGACGTGCTGCGTCAACTGCTCGCCCAGCCACGGCTGTTCCGCACCCCTCAGGGGTACGAGCGCTGGGAGCGCACCGCGCGCCACAACATGACGGCGGAGCTCGCCCTGCTCACTGCGTGAACCGCCGCTTCCGCCTCCGCAGCCCCGCCGCCGTCAGCATCCGCACCACGTCCCGGCTGCCGACCTCCACCGCCCCCAGCCGCACCGCGTCCCCGTAGGCGGACGCCATCACGTCGTAGTGATCACGGTCGAAGGCCCGGGGCGGCAGGCCCATCCGGGCCGCGAAGGCGTGCAACTCCTCGAAGCTCGTATCGCTCACCAGGTGCGACCACATCCGCCCGTGGCCGGGCCACCGCGGCGGGTCGATGTACAGGGTCATCGGGGGCCGGTCCCGGGGTCACTCGCCCAGCGCGGTCGCCAGCTGCCCCACCGGCGCCACCAGCACCGCCTGCTTCGTACAGGCCCAGTGCGGGTCGGGCCCCAGCTCCGGCTCGACCTCCAGCGCATGGGGATCGCCCGAGTGCACACAGACCGGGCACAGCGGCCAGCGGCCGTGCCGCTCCAGCAGCGCGTCCTGGACGTCCTGGGCGACGAGCCCGGCCACGAAGGCCGCGCCCTCCGGCCACTGCTCGACCCACCACCGCCGCGCCGCCACCGCGTCCTCCACCAGGGAGACGACGTCCGGCTCGGCCACACGCCCGGCGGTCAGGTCGGCGAGCACGAGGGCCCGGGCCGCGTGCAGTGCTGTTTCGAGCTCCATGCCCCCATTGTCCGGGACACCTGAGGTTGACGGCACAGGGGGCCGAAAATACCTTTCCCCGTGTGAGCCGCGATCCGAAGGAAAGCGCCGAAGCTCCCCTCCGCCCCCTGCGGCGGCCCTCCGTGCCCCCGCCCCCGGCCGCCCTGGCCGCCAAGGTCCGCACGCTCGCCCCGTCCCTGACCCGCTCCATGCAGCGCGTGGCCGACGCCCTCGTCGGCGACCCGGCCGGCACCGCCGCGCTCACCGTGACGGCCCTCGCCGAACGCACCGGCACCAGCGAGGCCACCGTGGTGCGCACCGCCCGCGCCCTGGGCTATCCGGGCTACCGCCACCTGCGCCTCGCCCTCGCCGCGCTCGCCGCCGAGCAGGCGGCCGGCCGGGCCCCGGCCGTCACCCCGGACATCGCCGCAGACGACCCGCTGGACCGGGTCGTCGCCAAGCTCGCCCACGAGGAGGCGCGCTGCCTGGCCGACACGGCCGCCGCCCTCGACACCACCGTCCTGGAGGCGGCCGTGGCCGCGCTCGCGACGGCCCGGCGCACCGACGTCTACGGCATCGGCGCCTCCCACCTCGTCGGCCGGGACCTGGTCCAGAAGCTGCTGCGGATCGGGCTCATCGCCCACGCGCCCGGCGACCCCCACCTGGCCGTCACCACCGCCGTCCAGCTGCGCTCCGGCGACGTGGCCCTCGCCATCAGCCACTCGGGCGCCACGACGGACGTCATCGAGCCGCTGCGGGCCGCCTTCGAGCACGGCGCGACCACGATCGCGGTCACCGGCCGCCCGGACGGCGGGATAGGGCAGTACGCCGACCACGTCCTGACCACCGCCCCGGCGCGGGAGAGCGAGCTGCGCCCGGCGGCGATGTCCAGCCGGACCAGTCAACTCCTCGTCGTGGACTGCCTGTTCATCGGCGTCGCCCAGCGGACGTACGACCGCGCGGCGCCCGCCCTGTCCGCCTCCTACGAGGCGCTCGTCCACCGCCACGACCCGGCAGAGGATCCCCGTTGACACCGACCCCCGCCCTCGCGGCCCTCCGCGCCCAGCTCGCGACGCTGACCACCGAGGCGTTCCGCCCGGAGCTCGCGGACATCGACCGGCTGCCGACCCTGGACGTCGCCCGCCTGATGAACGCCGACGACGCGACGGTCGCCGGCGCCGTCGCCGGACAGCTCCCGCGGATCGCGGCCGCCATCGACGCCGTCGCCGAACGGATGGCGCGCGGCGGCCGGCTGGTCTACGCGGGCGCCGGCACGGCCGGCCGGCTCGGGGTGCTGGACGCGAGCGAGTGCCCGCCGACCTTCGCGACCTCGCCGGGGCAGGTGGTCGGGCTCGTCGCGGGCGGGCCGGACGCGCTGGTCAACGCGGTCGAGGGGGCCGAGGACCGGGCGGAGGCGGCGGTGGCCGACCTGGCCGCCCTCGGTCTGACGGCCGACGACTCGGTCGTCGGCGTCTCCGCGTCCGGGCGGACGCCGTACGCGGTCGGGGCCGTCGAACACGCGCGGCGGACCGGGGCGCTGACGGTCGGGCTGTCCTGCAACGCGGGGTCCGCGCTGGGCGCGGCGGCGGAGCATCCGGTCGAGGTGGTCGTGGGACCCGAGCTGATCACCGGCTCCACCCGGCTGAAGGCGGGCACGGCCCAGAAGCTCGTCCTCAACATGATCTCGACCATCACGATGATCCGGCTCGGCAAGACGTACGGGAACCTGATGGTCGACCTCCGCGCCTCCAACGACAAGCTGCGCGCCCGCTCGCGGCGGATCGTCGCGCAGGCGACGGGAGCGGGCGAGGCCGAGGTGGAGGCGGCGCTGGAGGAGGCGGACGGCGAGGTGAAGGCCGCGATCCTGGTGCTGCTGAGCGGGGTGGACGGCGCCACGGCGGGGCGCCTGCTGACGGATACGGGTGGCCGTCTGCGTGCCGCGCTGGAGGCGGCGCGGGGGGATTGAGCCCGTCCCGGGGAGTTCGAAGACGAGCCGCGAAGCGGCGACACGGGGTCCGGGGCGGAGTCCCGGTTACGGGAAGGGGCCGGGCGTGGGAAAGAAAACCCATGCCCAACCACCCCCTCGCCCCCACCCTCCTCCCCCTCCTCGGCGGCACCGCCAACCTCATCTCCGTCACCCACTGCATGACCCGCCTCCGGCTGGAGGTGAAGGACCCCACCCTCCTTCGGACCGCCGGACTCCGCGCCCTCCCCGAGGTCCTCGGCCTGGTCGAGGACGGGCCGGCGCTCCAGATCGTCCTCGGCCCCGGCGCTGCCGACCGCGCCGCCGCCGACCTCGAACAGCTCCGCCGCACGGAATCGCTCCGCACCGAACGCAGGACCCGCAACGCCACCCCGCCCAAACTCGCCCTGCGCCGCATCGCCCAGGTCTTCGTCCCCCTGATCCCGGCCCTGATCGGCTGCGGGATCATCGCCGGACTCGCGGGCCTGCTCGGCAACCTGCACCGACTGCCGGCGCTGGCCGCGGCCCTCACCGCCACCGCCTCCGGCTTCATGTCGCTGATCGCGGTGTTCGTCGGCCACAACACGGCGAAGGAGTTCGGCGGGACGCCCGTCCTCGGCGGCGCGGTCGCGGCGGTCACGGTCTGGCCGGGCGTGACCCAACTGCACATGACGCCCGGCCAGGGCGGCGTGCTCGGGGCGCTCGCCGCCGCGCTCCTGGCCGTCCAGGTCGAGAAGGCCTGCCGCCGCCTCGTCCCCGAGGCCCTCGGCGTGCTGGTCGTCCCGACGGTCACCATCCTGCTCCCGGGTCTGGTCGCGCTCCACGGGCTGATGTGGGCGGCGGGCCAAGTCGCCACCGCCGTCGGGCGGTTCGCGGACCGGCTGCCGGCCGAGGGCGGCGCGGCCGCCGGGCTGGTGCTCGGCGGGCTGTTCCTGCCGCTGGTCATGCTGGGGCTGCACCAGGCGCTGATCCCGGTGCACACCACGCTGATCACCGAGCAGGGCTCCACGGTCCTGCTGCCCCTGCTGGCGACGGCGGGCGCGGGGCAGGTGGGCGCGGCGCTGGCGGTGTACCTCCGGGTGGCCCGGGACGCGGCCGTCCGCCGCACCGTCCGGTCCGCGCTCCCGGCGGGCCTGCTGGGCATCGGGGAGCCGCTGATCTACGGGGTGTCGCTGCCGCTGGGCCGCCCGTTCGTCACGGCCTGCGTGGGCGGCGCGATCGGCGGCGGGTTCCTGGGCCTGCTGGAACAGTTCGGCGGCGCGATCGGCGCCACCGCCATCGGGCCCTCGGGCTGGGCCCTGTTCCCGCTGCTCAGGGGGGAGCACGGGCTGCTGCGCGCGGCGGCCGTCTACGGCGCGGGCCTCGCGGCGGGGTACGCGGCCGGCTTCGTCGTCACCTACCTCTTCGGGTTCCCCGCGCCCGGGAACGCCCGAGGGCGGCACCCCCGTGACAACGGGGATGCCGCCCTCGGCTCGGTTCAGGACCGGTGAGCCTGCGACGAACGCGTGGCTCAGAAGTCCATCTCACCGCCGGGCATGCCGCCCGGAGCGGCCGCGGCGGCCTTCTCCGGCTTGTCGGCGATGACGGCCTCGGTGGTGAGGAACAGGGCCGCGATGGAGGCGGCGTTCTGCAGCGCGGAGCGGGTGACCTTGGCCGGGTCGATGATGCCCTCGGCGATCATGTCCACGTACTCGCCGGTCGCGGCGTTGAGGCCGTGGCCGACGGCCAGGTTGCGGACCTTCTCCACGACGACGCCGCCCTCGAGACCACCGTTGACGGCGATCTGCTTCAGCGGGGCCTCCAGGGCCAGGCGCACGGCGTTGGCACCGGTGGCCTCGTCGCCCTCCAGGTCCAGCTTCTCGAAGACCGCGGAGGCCTGCAGCAGGGCCACGCCACCACCGGCGACGATGCCCTCCTCGACGGCCGCCTTCGCGTTGCGAACGGCGTCCTCGATGCGGTGCTTGCGCTCCTTGAGCTCGACCTCGGTCGCGGCACCGGCCTTGATGACGGCCACGCCGCCGGCCAGCTTCGCGAGGCGCTCCTGGAGCTTCTCGCGGTCGTAGTCCGAGTCGCTGTTCTCGATCTCGGCACGGATCTGGTTGACGCGGCCCTGGACCTGGTCGCTGTCACCGGCGCCGTCGACGATGGTCGTCTCGTCCTTGGTGATGACGACCTTGCGGGCGCGGCCGAGCAGGTCGAGACCGGCGTTCTCCAGCTTGAGGCCGACCTCCTCGGAGATGACCGTGCCACCGGTGAGGATGGCGATGTCGCCGAGCATGGCCTTGCGGCGGTCGCCGAAGCCCGGGGCCTTGACGGCGACGGACTTGAAGGTGCCGCGGATCTTGTTGACCACCAGGGTCGACAGGGCCTCGCCCTCGACGTCCTCGGCGATGATCAGCAGCGGCTTGCCCGACTGCATGACCTTCTCCAGCAGCGGGAGCAGGTCCTTGACCGAGGAGACCTTCGAGTTGACGATCAGGATGTACGGGTCCTCCAGCGAGGCCTCCATACGCTCCATGTCGGTGGCGAAGTACGCCGAGATGTAGCCCTTGTCGAAGCGCATGCCCTCGGTGAGCTCGAGCTCCAGACCGAAGGTCTGCGACTCCTCGACGGTGATGACGCCTTCCTTGCCGACCTTGTCCATCGCCTCGGCGATGAGCTCGCCGATCTGGGTGTCGGCGGCGGAGATGGAGGCGGTGGAGGCGATCTGCTCCTTGGTCTCGACCTCCTTGGCCTGGTCGAGGAGCGCACCGGAGACGGCCTCGACGGCCTTCTCGATGCCGCGCTTCAGGGCCATCGGGTTGGCACCGGCGGCCACGTTGCGCAGACCCTCGCGGACCAGCGCCTGGGCGAGGACGGTCGCGGTCGTCGTGCCGTCACCGGCGACGTCGTCCGTCTTCTTCGCGACCTCCTTGACCAGCTCGGCGCCGATCTTCTCGTACGGGTCCTCCAGCTCGATCTCCTTGGCGATGGACACACCATCGTTGGTGATCGTGGGGGCGCCCCACTTCTTCTCGAGGACGACGTTGCGGCCCTTGGGGCCGAGGGTGACCTTGACGGCGTCGGCGAGCTGGTTCATCCCGCGCTCGAGACCGCGCCGTGCCTCCTCGTCGAACGCGATGATCTTGGCCATGTGAAGTGGTCCTCCCAGACGGGACGGTGGGTTGCTCCGGACCGCGCTGGCGCCCGCGACGGACGGCCTGCGTGCTCGGCGGTTCCTTGCCCCGCCGGGCCCGCGGACCTCACCGACGGTCCACAAGTCTGTCACTCTCACTCGGAGAGTGCTAAGCCAATGATTAGCACTCGGCACCTGGGAGTGCAAGGCCGCCTCGAAGAGGCGTCGATGAGGGGCGGTGGTCGGGCGACGGGTGGGCGCAAGGCCGCCTGGGTGGAACCATCCGCGTGGCACGGGGCGTCCCCGGACGTACGAAGGGCCCGCACCTATGGGGTGCGGGCCCTTCGCCAAGCTGAGGATCCGGTGGTCGATGCGCCGCGGTCAGGCGGTCACCCTCACCATGTCTGCCTGCGGTCCCTTCTGGCCCTGCGAGATCTCGAACTCGACTCGCTGCCCCTCCTCCAGGGTGCGGTACCCGTCCATCTGGATCGCGCTGTAGTGGACGAAAACATCCGCACCACCGTCGACCGCGATGAAGCCGTACCCCTTCTCCGCGTTGAACCACTTGACGGTGCCCTGAGCCATGCCTAACTCCCCTATTACTGGCCCTTGCGCAGGACCGCACTTCGCGGACCCGGGTCAGACCTCACCCCTTGTGACACCTAGAGGTGTGCGCCGGAACGCGTCGACCGCGGCTGAATGTATCTGCACGGATGCCGTCTGCAACAGGTCAGACGGACGAGAAATCCCGGGGAGGCCGAGCGGTGATAACCGGCGAACTGGGGGCGTTCCAGGGCAAGTCGGGCCGGACAGACGGCACCTTCGCGACAATTCGCGCATGTATTTCCTGCGCAAATTGACGGGTTCTCATATGCGTTCGGCTCTGACACCGGAGAGGGAACGCCCCAACTGTATCGCGCTTCAACAGACGGAATCGCCCCGTCCGCTTCTGGGACGGGGCGATCCGCGGTTTGTACAGGCTTGTTGCGAAAAGGGAGTTGGTGCGCTGCCGGGTGACGGGCCGGCGGGCCGGCGGGTCAGCCCCCGGCGACGGCCGGGATGATCGAGACGCCGGCGCCGTCCGGGGTGGGCGCGGCGAGGCCGCCCTCGAAGCGGACGTCGTCGTCGTTGACGTAGACGTTCACGAAGCGGCGCAGCTTGCCGTCGTCGTCGAGGACGCGGCCGCCGATGCCGGGGTGGTTCCTCTCCAGGTCGGCGATCACCTCGGCGAGGGTGGCGCCCTCGGCGGGCACCTCGGCCTGGTTGGCGGTGTAGGTGCGGAGGATGGTGGGGATGCGGACGGTGACGCTCATGGGGTGCTCGCTTTCTGTGTTGAGGGGGTGAGTACGGGGGCGGATGCGGGTGGGGGTGCGGGTGGTTGTGGGTGCCTGGCGGTGGGGGTTGCCCCTGGCCCGCCCTTTCACCGTTTCTTCCGGGGCAAGCCCCGGGCCCGTAACGCGGCTGCGCCGCGTTGACCGGGGGCTTCGCCCCCTGGGCCCCCGAAGCGCCCTTCGGGCGCTGTCCTCAAGCGCCGGACGGGCTGAATATCAGCCCGTCCGGCGCTTGAGGACGAGCGGCGAAGCCGCGACAAACGGGGGCCAGGGGCGGAGCCCCGGAAGCAGGGGCGCAGGGGGCGCAGCCCCCGCCCACCGCGGCGAAGCCGCGGTGCCGGACCCCGGGGCGCAGCCCCGGAAGAAACGGTGAAAGGGCGGGACCGGGGCAAAACCCCAGGAGCAACCAACCGCCCCCTACCCCCCCAACCCCGCCCCCCGAAACGCCTCCACACTCGGCCGGATCGTCGCCCGCGGCCCCGCCGCCACCGCATCCAGCGTCTTGAGCCCGTCCCCCGTGTTGAGAACGACCGTCGTCAGCGACGGATCCAGCACCCCGTCCCGCAGAAGCTTCCGCGCGACACCCACCGTCACCCCGCCCGCCGTCTCCGCGAAGATCCCCTCCGTCCGGGCGAGGAGCCGGATCGCGTCCACGACCTCCTCGTCCGTCACGTCCTCCACGGCCCCGCCCGTACGCCGGGCGATGTCGAGCACATACGGCCCGTCCGCCGGGTTGCCGATGGCCAGAGACTTGGCGATGGTGTCCGGCCGGACCGGGCGGACGACGTCGTGACCGTCCTTGTAGGCCCGCGCCACAGGCGCGCACCCCGTCGCCTGGGCACCGAAGATCCGGTACGGACGGTCCTCGACCAGCCCCAGCGCCACGAGCTCCTTCAACCCCTTGTCGATCTTCGTGAGTTGGGAGCCCGACGCGACGGGGATCACGATCTGGTCCGGCAGCCGCCAGCCCAGCTGTTCGCAGATCTCGTACGCGAGGGTCTTGGAGCCCTCCCCGTAGTAGGGGCGCAGGTTGACGTTGACGAAGCCCCAGCCCTCCCCCGCCGGGTCGCCGATCAGCTCGGAGCAGAAGCGGTTGACGTCGTCGTAGGTGCCCTCGATGCCGACCAGGTCGCCGCCGTAGACCGCGGCCATGACGACCTTGCCGGCCTCCAGGTCGTGCGGGATGAAGACGCAGGAGCGCAGGCCCGCACGGGCCGCGGCGGCGCCGACCGCGCCGGCCAGGTTGCCCGTCGACGAGCAGGACAGCGTCGTGAAGCCGAAGGCGCGCGCCGCCTCGACGGCAACGGCGACGACGCGGTCCTTGAAGGAGTGGGTGGGGTTCCCGGAGTCGTCCTTGACGAACAGGCCGCCGGTGACGCCCAGTTCGCGGGCGAGGTTGTCGGCCCGGACGAGCTTGGTGAAGCCGGGGTTGAGATTGGGTTTGGCGGCGACGTCGGCGGGGACGGGCAGCAGCGGGGCGTAGCGCCAGATGTTCGCCGGCCCGGACTCGATGCGGCGCCGCAGGCCCTCCGGGTCGCCGGCCGGGAGCTCGTAGGCGACCTCCAGCGGACCGAAGCAGGAGGTGCAGGCGAAGACCGGTCCGAGCTCGAAGCGCTCGCCGCACTCGCGGCAGGAGAGCGCGACGGCGGGACCGAAGGAAGTTGCGCGTTCGACAGCTTGCACAGCCATGGAGGCGAGGCCCTTTCTCCTCATCTTCCTCGCGACGAACCTCGTCACGAGACGGATTTGGCACCTTCCCCGCCGGGAGCCTCGCCGCGAGAACGGTGAGACCGGCTGGAGGGTTGCCGGGGCTTCATCGGGCCGTGTCCCTCTGCCCCTCTGGATGAGCGGTATGGCACCGGTCGGCGGCGTCGCCGGCCAGGCGTTTGTGACATGCGCGCGGGACCCCGACATACGGGCGGGCTCCGCGTTGTTCAAGACTGTATCGGAAGGTGCGGGCCCTTCAAGAGGGGCCGTCCGCACAGCGAGATGCGTCAACGAGGAGTCGTACACGTGCTGGAAGAGGTGGAGCGCTGGCTGGCCCGGCGGTCCTGGTCCGCCGCAGACCGTCCGCTCGACCGGCTGCTCGCCGCCAAGCGCGAGACGGGGAGCACCGTGAGCGTGGTGCTGCCCGCCCTGAACGAGGAGGCCACGGTCGGGGAGATCGTGACCGCGATCCGCCGCGAGCTGATGACGGGGGATGTGCCCCTGGTGGACGAGCTGGTGGTGCTCGACTCCGGTTCCACGGACGGCACGGCGCGGGTGGCCCGCGAGGCCGGGGCGCGGGTGGAGCACCGGGACGCGGTGCTGCCGGAGCTGCCCGCCGTGCCCGGCAAGGGCGAGGTGCTGTGGCGGTCGCTGCTGGTGACGAGCGGCGACATCGTGTGCTTCGTGGACGCGGACCTGCGCGACTTCTCGGCGTCGTTCGTCTCGGGGATCGTCGGTCCGCTGCTCACCGACCCGGACGTGGCCTTCGTCAAGGCGATGTACGACCGTCCGCTCGGCGAGCTGGAGGGCCAGGGCGGCCGGGTGACCGAGCTGGTGGCCCGCCCGCTGCTCAATCTGCACTGGCCGCAGCTGGCGGGCTTCGTCCAGCCGCTGGGCGGGGAGTACGCGGCGCGCCGCTCGCTGCTGGAGCGGCTGCCGTTCCCGGTGGGGTACGGGGTGGAGCTGGGGCTGCTGGTGGACGCGCTGCACACGGTGGGCCTGGACGCGCTCGCCCAGGTGGACGTGGGCGAGCGCAAGCACCGGCACCAGGACGGGCAGGCGCTGGGCCGGATGGCCGCCACGATCTACCGGACCGCCCAGCTGCGGCTGGGCCGCGGTCCGCTGGTGCGGCCGGAGCTCGTCCAGTTCGAGCGCACGGCGGAGGGCTTCGCCCCGCGCACCTACCCGGTGGACACGGAGGAGCGGCCACCGATGGCCGGGATACCCGAGTACGAGAAGCGGCGCCGCGCGGCGTAAGCGTACGTTTGAGCGGTTGGCGGCGCGGCAAGGCTGGCGTCATGGTCGCTGAGCACGTGCACGCCGCCCCTCATGCCGCCCCTCACGCCGCCCCGATCGTCGTGGCCTCCAACCGCGGCCCGGTCAGCTACCGGCTCGACGGGAACGGCGGTCTCACGGCGGGCCGCGGCGGCGGCGGGCTGGTCTCGGGGCTGAGCGCGATCGGGCCGGAGGCCGGGGCCGTATGGGTGTGCGCCGCGCTCGGCGAGGGCGACCGGCTGGCGGCCCGCCGCGCGGGCCGCAGACTCGACCCCGCGGACACCGGCGGACAGCGGGTCCGGATGCTCGACATCCCCGCCGAGACCTTCGCCACCGCGTACAACGGCGTGGCCAACTCGGTGCTGTGGTTCGTCCACCACCTGCTCTACCAGACCCCGCTGGAGCCCGTGTTCGACGCCGGATTCCGCGAGCAGTGGGCGGCTTACGAGGCGTACAACGCGGCCTTCGCGGACGCGCTCGCCGAGGAGGCGGCCGACGGCGCCGCCGTGCTCGTCCAGGACTACCACCTGACGCTGGTCCCCGCGCTGCTCCGGGCCCGCCGCCCCGACCTGCGCATCGGCCACTTCTCCCACACGCCCTGGGCTCCGCCGGACTACTACCGGATGCTCCCGGACGACGTGGCGGCGCAGGTGCTGCGCGGCATCCTCGGCGGCGACCGGGCGGCGTTCCTCACCCACCGCTGGGCGGAGGCGTTCGCCGCGTGCTGCGCGGACGTGCTCGGGGCCGAGGTGCTGCGCGTCGGCGACCGCCTCGCGGTGCGGTCCGAGGGCCGGACGACGGCACTCGGCGTCCACGGGCTGGGCGCGGACGCCGGCTTCCTGCGCGAGCGCGCCCACCGGCCGGACGTCGAGGAGCGGATGGCGGCACTGCGGAAGCAGATCGGACCGGACCGCCGGACGATCGTCCGCGTCGACCGCACCGAGCTCTCCAAGAACATCGTCCGCGGCCTGCACGCCTTCGCCGCGCTCCTGGAGGAGCACCCGCAGTGGCGCGGCAAGGTCGTGCACATCGCCTTCGCCTACCCCTCGCGGCAGGACCTCGCCGTCTACCGCGACTACACCGCCGAGGTCGAGCGGCTGGCCGGCGAGATCAACGCGGCCTGGGGCACGGCCGATTGGACACCCGTCGCCCTGCACGTCAAGGACGACTTCGCGCGCTCGCTGGCGGCGTACCGGCTGGCGGACGTGGCGCTGGTCAACCCGATCCGGGACGGGATGAACCTGGTGGCCAAGGAGGTCCCGGTGGTCTCCGACCACGGCTGCGCGCTGGTGCTCTCCCGGGAGGCGGGCGCGGCGGCGGAGCTGGGCGAGGACGCGATCGTCGTCAACCCGTACGACGTGGCGGCCACGGCCCGCGCGCTGCACGAGGCGCTGCTGATGGACCCCGTCCAGCGCGCCGAGCGCTCGAAACGGCTGGCCGCGGCGGCGACGGCGCTGCCGCCGGCGCGCTGGTTCGTCGAGCAGCTGGAGGCGCTGTCGGCCGCAACGACGGGGCGCGCGGGGTGAGTTGACGCGCCCCGTCGCGCACCTGCCGCACGGCTGACGGGACGCGGGAGCGGGTAGCCATGCAGCCATGTCCACCACTCCGCGTTGGATCGCCCTGGTGACGGCCTCGGCCGCGCTCCTCGCCGTGACGGCGTCCGGCTGTTCGTCCGGCTCCGACGACAAGAAGTCCGAGTCCAAGGGGGCTTCGTCCTCGGCGACGGGTCCGTCGTCCCCCTCGTCCGCCTCGCCCTCGTCCTCCTCCGGCGGCGGCGAACCGATCCCCGTCGGCGCCGGCCCCCAGTCCTCGTACACGGTGCAGAAGCAGCCGGCGGCCGGGACCTGCGCCTACCGCTTCACGACGGCCAAGGAGCCGCTGCCCGACCCCAAGTGCACACCCGGTGCGACCAATCCGAAGGTCACGCAGGCGACGCTGAAGACGACGATCTGCCGCGCCGGCTACACGAAGGGCATCCGGCCGCCGGTGAGCATCACCAACCGGGAGAAGACGGCCAACGCCGAGTCGTACGGCTACAAGAAGTCGCTCCGCGAGGCCGAGTACGACCACCTCATCAGCCTCCAGCTCGGCGGCGACCCCAACGACCCGCGCAACCTCTGGGTGGAACCCCCCTCCCCCGGCCACCGCGACGGCGCGGGCCCCAACAACCCCAAGGACGCGATCGAGACGAAGCTGAAGACCGCGATCTGCTCCGGCAAGGCGGACCTGACGAAGGTCCAGCGCGCGATCGCCCACGACTGGACGACGGCGCTGGCGGCGGTGGGGATCGCGGACGACGCGAAGGGGAGGCCGCCTCGGGAGGCGGCGGATGCGGACGGGGACTAGCGGGGGTTTTGCCCCGGTCCCGCCCTTTCACCTCCCCCAGAGGGGGTGCCCCCATTCCGGGGCAAGCCCCCCGGGCCCCTGAAGCGCCCTTCGGGCGCTGTCCTCAAACGCCGGACGGGCTGAATTCGCGCCCGGGCGCACAATCCAGCCCGTCCGGCGTTTGAGGACAATGCGGCGCAGCCGCATTGCGGGGCCGAGGGGGCGGAGCCCCGGAATGGGGGCACCCCCTCTGGGGGAGGTGAAAGGGCGGGCCGGGGGCAAAACTCACCCCACCACATCCGCCAGCGCCCCCAACAACCCCACCACACCCCCCGGCCCATCCACCACCACATCCGCCCGCGCCGCCAGCTCCGCCACCTCCGAGCTCCCGCTGCACACCAGCACCCCCCGAACTCCCTCTCCCCGCAACGCCTCCACCGCCCCGAAGGCCGCAAGATCCCCCAGGTCGTCGCCCGCGTACAGCACGCACTCCGCGCCCGTTTCCCTCACGTACTCCGCGAGGGCGACGCCCTTGTCCATGCCCGGGGGGCGGAGTTCCAGGACCAGGCGGCCCGGTTCGACGATCAGGCCGTGGCGGGCGGCAAGGTCGCGCAACGGCTCCTGGAGGGCGCGGAAGGCGGCCTGCGGGTCGGGGGCGCGGCGGGTGTGGACCGCGACCGCCTGGCCGCCCTTGTTCTCGATGGGAGAGGAGGACGAGGTTTCCACCCAAGTGGTCGGCCACGCGCCGGACTTGTCGAGGACGCCCGGCAGCTCCGCCAGGACCGCCGCGATCCCGGGGTGCGGCGCGGGCGAGTGCACCGTCCCCGACACCGCGTCCCAGCGCTCCGCGCCGTAGTGGCCGAGGACGACGAGGTGTTCGAGGCCGGCGACCCCGGCGAACCCGCCGTAGCGCACCGCGACCCCCGCCGGCCGACCGGTGATCACCGCGACGGACGCCAGGTGCGGGGCGAGCCGGGAGAGCGCCGGCACGGCGCCGGGGTGGGCGCGGGCCCGCTCGGGGTCGGGCACGATCCCGGCGAGCGTGCCGTCGAAGTCGAGGGCGACGACCGCCCGCCCGGGGCGGGCGAGGAGCGCGGCGAGACCCTCGCGTCCGGCGGGGGTGACGGGTTCCGGAAGGGGATGGGTGCCCATGGCCGTGACCCTACCCACGACGCGCGGAACACAACGGACCCGAACACAACGGAACCGAACTCAACGGATCCGAACGGAACGGCTCAGCGCCGCGCCCGTCGCGCCTCCCTCAGCCGCCGCAGCCGATTGACGGTCACCGGGTCGTGCGAGAGGGCCCGCGGATCGTCCAGGAGCGCGTTGAGCAGCTGGTAGTAGCGGGTCGGGGTGATGCCGAGCCGTTCGCGGACGGCCCGTTCCTTGGCACCGGGCCCCGCCCAGGACTCCCGTTCCAGGGCGAGGACGACGAGGTCGCGTTCGGACAAGCCGGATGGTTCGGGCAGCTCGGACGGCTCAGGCAACTCGGGCGGCTCGGACGGCATGGTGACCAAGGCTAGACCAGCGCTAGCGGGCCGCGCCGTCCGTGGACTCCGCCTCCCGCTGGATCTCGTCGAGGATCCCCTGCACGTCGGCGCCCTTCTGCACCGTGCTGCCGATCTTCTCCTTGACCGTCTTGCTGACCTTCGCCCAGGAGGTCTTGTCGGCGGGGTAGAACTCGGCGTTCTTGAGCTGCTCCAGGAACGGGATCAGCTTCTTGCGGCGCGGCGTCGCGTCGTCGTCCTTCATCATCTTCTCGGACGCGGTCGAGGTCACCGGCAGCAGGTCGTACTTGCCGGTGAAGTCCAGCACGGTCTGCGTGCTGTAGAGGAAGTCGAGGAACAGCCCGACCTCCTTCTTGTGACCGGTCTGCTTGAACGCCATGACCCAGTCGGCGACACCCATGGTGGACGCGGCCTTGCCGTGGCGGCCCGGCAGCGGCGCCATCCCGTACTTCACGTCCTTGGCCTCGGCCTGCTGCATCAGGGACGGGTGGCCGTGGAGCATGCCGACCTCGCCACGGGCGAAGGCGTCGAAGAGCTCCTGACGGTTGGTGCGGGCGGGGTTGCCGGGGCCGGTGAGCTCCTTGCCGACGAGCTCGTCGCGCAGCCACTCGAAGGCCTCGACGTTCTCCGCCCGGCCGATGGTGTAGTTGCCGTTCTTGTCGGCGTAGCCGCCGCCGTTGCCCAGCATCCACAGCATCGTCTCGGCCGGCGCCTCCTCGGGGCCCAGCGGCAGACCGAAGGGGATCTTCACCTGGGCGGCCTTGAGCTTGACCGCCGCGGCCTGGAGCTCGGCCCAGCTCTCGGGGGCCTTGAGGATCCCGGCCTTCTCGAAGAGCGTCTTGTTGTAGAAGAGCAGTCGCGTGGAGGAGACGAACGGCAGGCCGTACTGCATGCGGTGCACCTCGCCGGCCTTGGCGATCGAGGTGATGAAGTCGGCCTGGGTGGGCACGGAGAGCAGCTGGTCGGCGCTGATCAGCTTGCCGGCCGCCGCGAAGTCGGCGTACGCGCCGATCTGGGCGATGTCCGGGGCGTTGCCGGCCGCGACCAGGTCGGCGACCTTCTTGTCGACGTCGGTCCAGCTGTAGACCTGGACCTCGACCTTGACGCCCTTGTGGTCACCCATGAAGGTACGGGCCACCGACTCCCAGTACTTCTGGGAGCTGTTCTCCGGCTTTCCGTCGCCGTACTCGGCCGCGATCACCGTCAGCGTCTTGCCGCCGGGCCCGCCGCCGCTGCACGCCGTGAGGGCGGGCGCCATCGCCGCCGTGGCGGCACCCGCCGCCGAGAGACCCAAGAACCGCCGCCGCTGCACGTGCTTTCCACCCTCGTGGTTGTGATCGTCCGACCGCCGCCTGAGACGCAGCAGACGCGCGCCTCTTCCGCGCCACCTTAAGGGCTCTTCGAACGGGCGCTCGCTCCGCCCTCACCCTTCCGCTTCCGGGCGGCGGGCTGCTATCCACGGACGAACTGCCGGATTCATGGAGGAGCCCAGGTCATGGCCGTATCGCGTACCGCCCTCGAACTCGCCGCCCAGCCCGGCTGCTGGCGCCGGGCCGCCGAACTCGCCCCGGAGGGGCTTCCGCTTCCCGGCGAACGGGTCGCCGTCACCGGCTGCGGCACGTCCTGGTTCATGGCCCAGGGCTATGCCGCGCTGCGGGAGGCCGCGGGGGAGGGCGAGACGGACGCGTTCCCGGCGTCCGAGTTCCCCCCGGGACGGCGCGCCGCGTACGACCGGGTCGTGGCGATCACCCGGTCCGGGACGACGACGGAGGTCCTGGACCTCCTCGCCGCCCTGCGCGGTGGCCCCGCCCTGCTCGCGGTGACCGCCGACCCGGACACCCCGGTGATGCGGGCGGCGGACGCGGTGGCCGTCCTGGACTGGGCGGACGAGGAGTCCGTCGTCCAGACGCGCTTCGCGACGACGGCCCTGGCGCTGCTGTGGTCCGCCCTGCCCGGCGGCGCGGACGCGGTGGCGGCGGCGGCCGACGCGGCGGAGACGGCCCTCGCGGAGCCGCTCCCGGAGGAGGTGCTGGCGGCGGAGCAGTGGACGTTCCTGGGGCGCGGCTGGGCGTACGGGCCGGCGCAGGAGGCGGCGTTGAAGATGCGGGAGGCGGCGGGCGCGTGGACGGAGGCGTACCCGTCCATGGAGTACCGCCACGGCCCGGTGGCGATCGCGGGCCCGGGGCGGGTGACGTGGTCCTTCGGGCCGGTGCCGGACGGGCTGGCGGCCGCGGTCGGGAACGCCGGGGGCGTCCTCGTCCACGGCGACGACCCGCTGGCGGAGCTGGTGCGCGCCCAGCGGACGGCGGTCGCGGTCGCGGAGCGCCGCGGCTGCGACCCGGACCGCCCCCGGGGGCTGACGCGCAGTGTGATCCTCGCGCGCTGACGGGCGCGCGCCCTCGGCGCACCCCACCGCTCCCGACGAGTGGACTAGACCTTTCGCGCCCCGACGCGCGACACTACCTCTCGTGAAACATGTCATCGCCCTCGACGTGGGCGGCACCGGCATCAAGGCCGCCCTCGTCGGCGCGGACCCGGGCACCGAGGACCCGGGCTCCAAAGACTTGGGCACCGGGCTCCTGCACGAGACCCGGCGGCCCACCGGCCGCGACCGCGGCCCGGAGGCCGTCGTCGAGGGCGTCCTCGAACTCGCCGCCGAGCTGTACGCGCTCGGGGAGAAGGAGCTGGGCGAGCCGCCGGCCGCCGTCGGCGCCGCCGTCCCCGGCATCGTCGACACCCGCACCGGCACCGCCGTCTACGCCGCCAACCTCGGCTGGCGCGACGTCCCCCTCCGCGACCTGCTGAGCCGTCGCCTCAAAGGCATCCCCGCCGCCCTCGGCCACGACGCCCGCACCGCCGGCCTCGCCGAGGGCCGCGTCGGCGCCGGACGGGGCGCCGACCGCTTCCTGTTCGTCCCGCTCGGCACCGGCATCGCGGGCGCCATCGGCATCGACGGCCGCGTCGAGGAGGGCGCCCACGGCTCCGCCGGCGAGATCGGCCACATCGCCGTGCGCCGCGGCCCCGGCGCCCCGCGCTGCGGCTGCGGCGCCCACGGCTGCCTGGAGACGCTCGCCTCCGCGTCCGCGGTCGGCCGCGCCTGGGCCGAGGCCTCCGGGAACGGGGCGGCCGACGCGGCCGACTGCGCCCGCGCCGTCGAGGCCGGCGACCCGGCCGCGGCCCGCGTCTGGCAGGCCGCGATCGACGCCCTCGCCGACGGCCTCGTCATCGCCCTGACGCTGCTCGACCCCCGTACGCTCATCATCGGCGGCGGCCTCGCCGAAGCCGGCGAGACCCTGTTCCGCCCACTGCGCACGGCGGTCGCGGAGCGCGTCACCTTCCAGAAGCTCCCCCTCATCGTCCCGGCGGCCCTCGGGGACACCGCCGGCTGCCTGGGCGCGGGACTGCTCGCCCGGGATCTGCTCGCCACCCACACCACGGAGGTAACCGGCTGATGGCCGAACGAACGGTTCTCGACGGCGCCCGAGTCGTCCTCCCGACCGGGACGGTGGAGAACGGACGGCTCACGGTCGAGGGCACCCGCATCGTCGCGGACGCCCCCGAGGAGCCGCCGACGTGGGACCTGACCGGCCACTGGATCGTCCCCGGCTTCGTGGACATGCACGTCCACGGCGGCGGCGGCGCCTCCTTCTCGGCCGGCGACCCGGCCGAGGCCCTCACCGCGATCCACGCGCACCGCGCCCACGGCACCACGACCATGGCCGCCTCGACCGTCACCGGCGACCTGGACGACCTGGCCCGGCAGGCCGCCGTCCTCGCCGAGCTGACCCAGCAGGGCGACCTGGCCGGCGTCCACTTCGAGGGCCCGTTCATCTCCCCGCACCGCTGCGGCGCGCACCAGCCGGAGCTGCTGCGCGACCCCGACCCGGCGGACGTCCGCAAGCTCCTCGACGCCGCGCACGGCACCGCCCGGATGATGACCCTCGCCCCCGAACTCCCCGGCGGCCTCGACTCCGTACGCCTCCTCGCCGAGCACGGCGTCATCGCCGCCGTCGGCCACACGGACTCCTCCTACGAGGCCACCCTGGAGGCCATCGACGCGGGCGCCACCGTCGCCACGCACCTCTTCAACGCGATGCCCTCCCTCCTGCACCGCGCCCCCGGCCCGATCGCCGCGCTGCTGGAGGACGAGCGCGTCACCGTCGAGCTGATCAACGACGGGACGCACCTCCATCCGTCCGTCCTGGAGCTGGCGTTCGCCCGCGCGGGCGCGGACCGGGTCGCGTTCATCACCGACGCGATGGGCGCGGCGGGCATGAGCGACGGCATGTACGCGCTGGGCCCGATGCGGGTCGAGGTCAAGGACGCGGTCGCGCGGATCGCCGACGGCCCGACGGCCGGCTCGATCGCCGGCTCGACCCTCACCCTGGACACGGCCTTCCGCCGCGCGGTGACCGTCGACCGGCTGCCCGTCGAGGACGCCGTGCGCGCCCTGTCGGCCAACCCGGCCCGGCTGCTGGGCGTGGACGACCGGGTCGGTTCGCTGGAGGAGGGCAAGGACGCGGACCTCGTCGTGCTCGACGGTTCGTTCGAACTCGTCGGTGTGATGCGCCGGGGAGAATGGCTGGTCCGTCCCGAAGTGCGGTAATTCCCGGCAGGGTTGTTCCGGAGCGGCAGGTCCCGGGGTCTGGGCCTGCCGCTCCTGCTTTGGCATGATCGCTCCCGCAATCGTGTCCCCCGCGCCGTCCTGTCCGCGCCCGGTCCGAGAGAGGTCGCCGATGATCCTCACGGTCACGCTCAACGCCGCGCTCGACCTCACCTACCGGGTGCCCCGGCTGCGCCCGCACACCACGCACCGCGTCACCGAAGCGGTCGAACGCCCGGGCGGCAAGGGCCTCAACGTCGCCCGCGTCCTGGCCCGCCTCGGCCACGCCACCACCGTCACCGGCTTCGCGGGCGGCCCGACCGGCGACATCCTGCGCCGCCTCCTCGCGGACACCGCCCCCGCCCTGACGGACGCCCTCGTCCCCGTCACCGGCCCCACCCGCCGCACGGTCGCCGTCGTCGACGCGGCCACCGGCGACACGACCCAACTCAACGAACCGGGCCCGCAGATCACCCCCGCCGAATGGTCCGCCTTCACCGCCCGCTACGCCCGCCTCCTGGACGGCGTCGGCGCGGTGGCCCTCTGCGGCAGCCTCCCGCCGGGCGTACCCGTCGGCGCCTACGCCCACCTGATCCGCCAGGCCCGCACCCGCCGCATCCCCGTCCTCCTCGACACGGACGGCGAGCCCCTGCGCCGCGGCATCGCGGCCCGCCCCGACGCCGTCACGCCGAACGCGGTCGAACTCGCCGCGCTCACCGGCTCGACGGAGCCGCTGCGCGCGGCCCTCGACGCCCGGCGCCGCGGCGCCCACGCGGTCGCCGCGACGCTCGGCCCCGACGGCATGCTCGCCGTCACCCCCGACGGCACCTGGCGCGCCGTCCCGCCGTCCCGCGTCAAGGGCAACCCCACGGGCGCGGGCGACTCGGCCGTCGCCGGCCTCCTCTCCGCCTGGCTGGAGGACCTCCCCTGGCCGGACCGGCTGACCCGCGCGGTCGCCCTGTCGGCGGCCACGGTCCGGGCGGCGACGGCCGGGGAGTACGACGAGGGTGCGTACGAGGCGGCGCTGCCGCTGGTGAAAACAGTCCCCCTGGGAGGGAGTTGACCCGCCTTGCCCCTGACCCGCACCGCCGACCTGATCCGCCCCGGCGCGGCCGTCGCCGCCTTCAACGTCATCACCGTCGAGCACGCCGAGGCGATCGCCGCGGGCGCGGAGGCGGCGGGCCGCCCCGCGGTCCTCCAACTCTCCGAGAACGCCGTGAAGTTCCACGGCGGCCGCCTGACCCCCATCGCCTCGGCCGCAGCAGCCGTCGCCCGCGCCTCCTCCGCCCCCCTGGCCCTCCACCTCGACCACGTCGAGTCCATCGACCTCCTCCACGCCGCGGCCGCCCACGACTTCTCCTCCGTCATGTACGACGCGTCGAAGCTGCCCTATGCGGAGAACGTCAAGGCGACGGCCGAAGCGGCCCGCTGGGCCCACGCCCGGGGCCTGTGGCTGGAGGCCGAACTGGGCCGCATCGGCGGCAAACCGGGCGACGCCCACACCCCCGGCGTCCGCACGGACCCCTTGGAAGCCGTGGCATTCGTCGCCGACACGGGCATCGACGCCCTCGCCGTGGCGGTCGGCTCCGCCCACGCGATGACGTCCCGCACGGCGGCCCTCGACCACACCCTGATCACGGCCCTCCGCGCCGCCGTCCCCGTCCCCCTGGTCCTCCACGGCTCGTCCGGCGTCCCCGACCCCGAACTCCGCCGCGCCGTCGCCTCCGGCATCGCCAAGGTCAACGTCGGCACGGCCCTCAACACGGCGTACACGGGCGCCGTCCGCGCCTTCCTGGAGGCCCACCCGTCCACGGTGGACCCGCGCCGCTACCTCGCCCCCGCGCGGGAGGCGATGGCGGGGGCGGTGGAGCGGTTCCTGGGGGTGGTCGGGGGGCGGGGGGCTACGACGTGACCCAACCCGGAAGCAGCTTCAGACGAGCCACGTTGGCGTTGCAACTGCCCGAATCACACATCAGCTTGATGTCGTGCTTGCCGCCCTCGAGCTGAACCCAGTTGTAGGTGTGGGACCAGTTGGTCTCGGGACCGTAGCTCTTCAGATTCACGACGCGGTCCAGCTTCTGCCCGTCGACCCAGAGCGAAGCGCTCACGTCCCCGCTGGGAACGCCGTAATCGACCCACACCGTGTACTTACCGCCGGACCCAGCAGCCACCTTGTTCCACTCGATCGAAGCACCCGGCTTCAAAACGACGTAGGCGCCACCGTCCGACGGCGCCCCCTTCACGCTGGTGGCGGTGGACGCACCGCCACTCAGACGCAGCGACGACGCGTCACGGATCAGGTCCGTCACCGGCTTGCCCGACGGCTTGTCGTCGCCCTTCTTCTTGTCGTCCTTCTTCTTCTCTTGGGCGCTCGGCGACTGCGAGCCGTCCGCCTTCGCGGACGTGCTCTTGTCGTCGCCGCCGTCCTTGTTCATGACCATCGCGGTGCCGATGCCGCCCGCGACGACCAGCACCACGGCTATCGCGGCTATCAGCAGGCCGCGCCGCTTCGGGCGGGGCCGGTCGGCGGGCGGCGCCGGGCGGGCCGGGGCGCCGCCGCCGGGGAGGGTCTCCGGGGCCGCGTAGTGCGGCGCCGGCTGGTGCTGCGGGGGAATGCCCGCGCCGTACGTGCCGCCGCCGGGCTGCTGGTTGTACTGACGGGAGCCGACCGGGCGGACCTGGTTGTACGACGTGCGGGGGACGCCCGGCTGCGGGGCCTGCCCGCCCTGCGTACCGCCCTGTGCGGCGCCGCCCTCCGAGCGGTAGAGGTAGGCGAACGGGTCGTCCTCCTCCGGCTTGCCCGTGCCGTCGGCGCCGCCGTTGTTACCGGCCGTCATCCCTTGTCACTCCCCACGTGATGTGCCCGTCGGCACCCACGTCGCTGTGCACCGGATCACGCGGCTGTCGAGGCCGGTTCGGCCACCACGGTCCGGGCGGTGCCGTTCGGCGCAGCCTACCTCGGCCCGCCCGCACACACGCAGCCCCGCGTCAGCCCGCACGGCGTCCCGCCCGGGCCCGGGACCGCTTCTCGACGTACATCCGCTGGTCGGCGGAGCGCAGCACCTCGTCGGCGGACATGCCGCAGCCCGCCCAGCCGATGCCGAAGCTGGCCCCGACGCGGACCGCGCGGCCGTCCACCCGTATCGGGGGGATGATCGCGTTCCGCAGGCGGACCGCGAGGTCCTCCGCGTCGGCGAGGCCGAGCCCGTCGGCGAGGACGACGAACTCGTCGCCGCCGAGCCGGGCCACCGTGTCGCCGTCGCGGACGCCGCTGGTCAGCCGGCGGGCGACCTCGATCAGGACGGCGTCGCCGGTGTGATGGCCGAAGCGGTCGTTGATCGACTTGAAGCCGTCGAGGTCGCAGAAGAGGACCGCGAGGCCCTTGCTGCCGTCGTCGCTGTCCTCGTCGAGCGCGACGGTGTGGACGTGGCTGTCCGCGTGGTGGTCGAAGCCGCCGTCGACGCCCGCCGCGTAGTCCTCGACGAGGGCGTGGCCGCGGTCGGCCGCGTACGCCCCGTCGGCGCCCAGCAGGACCGGCTCGCCGAAGGGGCCCCCGAAGGGGCTGCCCACGCCGACGACCTCGGCGAAGCCGTCGAGGCGGCCGAAGGGGCCGGGGACGGTCTCCGCCCGCCCGTCGCCGCCGGGCGGACGGGAGCACAGCCGGCTGCTGAGCCGGGCGCGCAGCTCGGCGCTGTTGGGCAGGCCGGTGAGCGCGTCGTGGCTGGCGCGGTGGGCGAGCTGGAGCTCGTGCCGCTTGCGGTCCTCGATGTCCTCGACGTGGGTGAGCAGATAGCGCGGGCCGTCGGCGGCGTCGGCGACGACGGAGTTGCGCAGCGAGACCCACATGTAGCTGTCGTCGCGCCGGCGCAGCCGCAGCTCGGCCCGGCCGCCCTCGGCGGAGGTGCGCAGCAGGGTGCCGACGTCGTCGGGGTGGACGAGATCGGCGAAGGAGAGGCGGCGCAGCTGGGAGACGGGACGGCCCAGCAGCCGGCACAGGGCGTCGTTGATGCGGTGCAGCCGGCCGTGCTGGTCGCCGCCGAGCTCGGCGATGGCCATGCCGCTGGGCGCGTACTCGAAGGCCTGGCGGAAGCTCTCCTCGCTGGCGCGCAGCGCCTGCTGCTCGCGCTCCAGGCGGAGCAGGGCGCGCTGCATGTTGGCCCGCAGCCGGGCGTTGCTGATGGCGATGGCGGCCTGGAAGGCGTACATCTGCAGGGCCTCGCGGCCCCAGGCGTCCGGGCGGCGGCCGTCGCGCGGCCGGTCGGCGGAGATGACGCCGAGCAGCTCGCCGGTGGCGGAGCCGGCGGTGTACATGGGGGCGAGGAGCCGGTCCATGGGGTGCCACTCGTCGGCGAACGTGGGTGCGGGGCCGGTGGTCCGCCACTGCGGGACGTCGTCCTCGTCGAGCACCCACCCCTCGGTGTACGGGATGAAGCGCAGCTCGCCCCAGCGCTCCCCCATCGACAGCCTGCGCTCCCAGGACACGCGTGATCCCACGCGGCCGGCCAGGAACGCCTCGGCGCTCGCGTCGCCCGCGACGGCGGCGACGACGAGGTCGCCGTCCGGCCGGACCAGATTGACGGCCGCGAGCTCGTACCCGAGCCCGTTCACCACACCCTCGGCGACCGTCTGCAGGGTGTCCGCGAGACTCCGCGCGCTATTCAGCTCCGCTACGGCCTGATGAACCTGCCTCAAGGACGCCAGACGGACATACGGCTCCGACTCGGTTTCCATGGTTCGCTCTCCCCCGAGACCTCGACAGCGACTCTCCAGATTTTCTTGTCGTCCGTTTACACGGCCACTGAATCACAGCGAGCTGACAACTCGGTACACAGGGTCAACAAATAGGGC
The DNA here is from genome assembly GCF_041519305.1 of Streptomyces luteireticuli. Classification (NCBI taxonomy): domain Bacteria; kingdom Bacillati; phylum Actinomycetota; class Actinomycetes; order Kitasatosporales; family Streptomycetaceae; genus Streptomyces; species Streptomyces luteireticuli. Next base: position 4,886,727 of record NZ_CP167927.1, on the reverse strand, counting down.
CTTATGTGACTCATGTCACAGGTCGATCCTGAGCGGTTCGCTTCGGGAATTGCCACCCATTGACCGTTCACGAATAGCAAATACGGCAGTCCCTGCCGCGTTCCCGGGGCGTTCCCGGAAGGGAAAGCGGCTCAAGCCCTAGTCCGCAATACCAGTCCGGTCCTGCGACCGCAGCCCGATGCAACGGCCGGGCCGGGGCCGCTAGCGTGCGGAGGGTGTTGCAGACGACTTCGCCTTCGCCCGCAGAGGCCCGCATACCGCATCCTGACGGTGTGACCGCCGAGGAATTCCGAGCAGCTCTCGCCCGCCTCGCCGCCGGTGTGGTGCTGGTGACCGCGCACGACCCCGAGGAGGGGCCGAGCGGCGAGGACGTCGGCATGACGGCGACGGCCTTCCTCTCCATCTCCCTGGAACCACCCCTCGTGATGGTGAGCGTTCGCAACGACTCGCGCATGGAGGACCTGCTCGACCGTCAGCCGCTGTGGTCGGTGTCCCTGCTCTCCGAAAGCCAGCGCCACATCGCCGGCCGCTTCGCCATGAAGGGGCGCATCAGCGACCGGCTGCTCTTCGAGGACATCCCCTGGGAGCGCGGAGACATCTCGGGCGCGCCCCTGGTGCGGGGGTCGCTCGCGGTGCTGGAGTGCCGGACGGAGCAGCGGGTGGCTGCGGGCGATCACACGCTCTACATCGGCCGGGTGCTCGGCGCGTCCACTCCGAGCTCGGAGAGCTCTCCTCTGATGTACTTCCGCGGGCGCTATCGCCAGCTGTCGTAGCGGGGGGCTTTGCTCTCCCCGCCCCGCCCTAATCCGTTTTCGCAGGGGCTGCCGCCCCTGCGGCACCCCGCTTGCGCGCTGCCGCGCGCGGTGGGGCGGTCCCGCGCTCCGCGCGGGTGGGCGGAGCTTCGCCCCTGCGCCCCACCGGGGGCTACGCCCCCTGGCCCCCGCTCGGGTTGCGCCCGCCGGGCCTTGACCGGGGCTGCGCCCCTGGACCCCGCTGGGGGCTTCGCCTCCTGGCCCCCTGACCGGGGCTGCGCCCCTGACCCCCGAAGCGCCCTGCGGGCGCTGTCCTCAAGCGCCGGACGGGCTGGATGTGTGCCCCTGGCCCGCCCTTTCACCGTTTCTTCCGGGGAGACCCCGGACCCCGTCCGCCCTCCGGGCGGAGTCCTCAAGCGCCGGACGGGCTGAATATCAGCCCGTCCGGCGCTTGAGGACGAGCGGCGAAGCCGCGACAACGGGGGCCAGGGGCGAAGCCCCGGAAGCAGGGGTGCAGGGGGCGCAGCCCCCGCCCCACCGCGCGGCAGCGCGGTGCCGGGCCGAGGGGCGGAGCCCCGGAAGAAACGGTGAAAGGGCGGGCCAGGGGCAAAACCCCCACCCCACCCACCCCCCTTCAGTCCCAGCGACCCGAGCGCCCCCGCTTCGTATCCCCCCGCTGCTTCTTCTCCCGAAGCCGCCGCTCATTGATACCCCGCGGAATCCGCGTCGCCCGCCGCGCCTTCGGCGGCGGGGCCGTCGCCTCGGCCAGGAGGGCAGCCATCCGGACCGCCGCCGTCTCGCGGTTGCGCCACTGGGAGCGGTGCTCCGACGCCCGTACGGTCAGCACGCCGCCCGTCAGCCGGCCCGCCAGCCGTTCCAGCGCGCGCTCCTTCCACACGGCGGGCAGCGCCTCCGTGGCGGCCAGGTCGAAGCGCAGTTCCACCTGGCTGTCACTGGTGTTGACGTGCTGGCCGCCGGGGCCGGAGGAGCGCGAGAAGCGCCACATCAGCTCCGCCTCGGGCAGGGACACGGCACCGCGGATGATGTGGGGACGGGAATCGGAGGACACGAACCCCATCGTCGCCCGCCGGGGATGCCCATGTCACCTGGGTTTGCCCCACTCCGTCGCCGACCCGGCATCAGAAACCGGTAAAGAAAGTAAAGGAGGACGGAACCTCCCCACCCCCCGTCGGCGTTTACCGGGGTGACAGCGGCTCGCGCAGGCAGCGCGTGGCCGCGAGTCCGACGAGAAAGGGATCACCCCCATGCCTGTAAGCCTGTCCAAGGGCGGCAACGTCTCCCTCACCAAGGAGGCCCCGGGCCTGTCGGCCGTCACCGTCGGCCTCGGCTGGGACGTCCGCACCACCACGGGCACGGACTTCGACCTCGACGCGAGCGCGATAGCGGTGAACCCCGCCGGCAAGGTCTACTCGGACGGCCACTTCGTCTTCTTCAACAACAAGCAGACGCCGGACGGCTCCATCGTGCACACCGGTGACAACACCACCGGTCAGGGCGACGGCGACGACGAGCAGATCAATGTCAACCTCGCCGCCCTCCCGGCCGACGTGGACAAGATCGTCTTCCCGGTCTCCATCTACGACGCCACCGCGCGCTCGCAGAACTTCGGCCAGGTGCGCAACGCCTACATCCGCATCGTCAACCAGGCCGGCGGCGCCGAGATCGCCCGTTACGACCTGAGCGAGGACGCGGCCACCGAGACCGCCATGGTCTTCGGCGAGCTCTACCGCCACGGCGCCGAGTGGAAGTTCCGCGCCGTGGGCCAGGGTTACGCCTCCGGTCTCGTCGGCATCGCGCAGGACTTCGGCGTCAACGTCTGAGCCGCTCCCCCGCGCCCAATCGTCAACGCCGGGCATTCCACGGGCGATTGAGCCGGATCGCGCCACAAGGGCCGCTTTCCCGCCAGGGGAGCGGCCCTTGTGGCGCGACCTTCGTCGAAATGCATTCGAAAATGCAAGTACGCGCCCGGATTCCACCGACGAATATGTCAGGTGACGATCCCGTACGGCGTCCATACGGATGCCCATACGGATGCCCATACGGATGAAGAGCCGCCGTTTCCCGGACCCGGCCCCGCGGTACGGACCACCATCGGCCGCGATGACGGACAGCGATAACCCCCAGGAGCCGGGCCCGGATTCCGATTCCGGATCCGGGTCCGGCCGGGATTCCGGTTCCGACCCCTTTCCCGCGCGCCCGGTCTGCCATTGGTGCCAGGGCTCCGGATTCGTCCCCCGTGTGCTGGCCCACCACCCCGGCCCCGACCCGTTCCGCGGCCCGGCCGACACCGTCCACCGCACCGGCCAGTGCAAGCACTGCCGGGGCACGGGGACGTACGACTCGGCGCTCGACCCCACGATCGGCCCGGAGGAGCGCACACCCCCGCACGAGCCGTGACGCACCTCGGATGCGCGCTGGCCAAACGTGACGAATGCGGCGATCCTGGAGCTGTCAGGCACTCGCAAGGAGGACTCCATGTCCATGCTCGACAAGCTCAAGGGCCTGCTCAAGGGCCATGAGGACACGGCCCGGGAGGGCGTCGACAAGGCCGGCGACGCGTTCAACGAGCGGACCGGCAACAAGTACCAGAGCCAGGTCGACACGGCCAAGCAGAAGATCGACGAGCAGCTCGGCAACCGGCCGCCCACGGACGACCAGCCGTAGCGGAAGGAGCCCTCGGCACACCCCGTAAAGGGCTCACCACAGCCTGTCGATGGCGCCCGGATAGAGCCCGATGCGGCACCCCCGGAACGCGCCCGCGTCCCGTCGCGCCCGTGCCGTGAAGAATCCGGCCATGGTGACTTTGCCGAACCCGGGCCCATCGCTGGGGAAAGGATCCTCCGGTGTCCCGCCGACGAGGACGGTGCCCTCCAGCACCTCCCACCCGGCACTCGCATAGAAGCCCCTCAAGGGGCGGTCACAGGTGAAGAGGCCCAGGTCGACGCCTTGCGCGGCGATCCACTCACGGGCGGCGGCCACCAGCCGCCGCCCGTTTCCGCTGCCCCGGTGCGCCGGGTCGGTGACCACCGCGCTCAGCCCGGCGGCCCGGTAGACCCGGCCCGCGTGGGCGACGTCCTTGAAGAGGACGTCCAGCGCCGCCACCACCTCGTCCCGCTCCGCTAGCAGCAGCATCACCACCGGCCGCAGCGCCGGATCGTGCGGCCCGCCGCCGGGCCACTCGCGCTCGCGCAACGTCTCGGCCGCGGCGGCGAGATGCCCCGGCACGCCGCTCTCCGCATACGTCCTGACCCGCATGGATCCCCCGTTCTCCGGTCCGTTCCACGGGCCGGCGGGACGGGGGATCCGGCATGTCCGAAGGACGGCCCCATCAGCCCCACGGGCCACTTCAGCCTCAACTCTGCCTTTCTTAAACCCGATCCGCCAACACCGACCGGAATTGGTCGTTCTGAGATAACGGCAGATCACATCCTTGTTGCGCCCCTGTCAAAAGCGCTCAGGGGGTGGCACGCTCTCCTCACATTCGCTCCTGCACCTCTCATGCATCAGCGGGCGGCCCCCGTGCGGGCTGCCCGAACCCCCCTCAGAGGAGACAGAGTTGAGACTCACCGCCACCCCCCGCACCACCGCCCTGCGTGCCGCCGCCCTCGTCGCCTCCGCCGCGATGGTCGTGGTCGGCGTCCAGACCGGCAGCGCGAGCGCCTCGGGTGACCGTGACAGCGGAGGACTTCCGCTGGGCCTGTCCGCCGGCCAGCGGGCCGCCGCCCTCCAGGACGCCCAGGGCGCCGCCGCGACCACCGCCGCGAAGATCGGGCTCGGGGCCAAGGAGAAGCTCGTCGTCCGCGACGTCGTCAAGGACGCCGACGGCACCGTGCACACCCGCTACGAGCGCACCTTCGACGGACTCCCCGTCCTGGGCGGCGACTTGATCGTCCACGAGGCGAAGAGCGGGTCGCGCTCGGTCACCAAGGCGACCGAGGCGTCCATAGCCGTGTCCACGGACGCGTCCCTCGCCCCGGCGGAGGCCAAGAAGTCCGCGCTGGGCGTGGCCGCCGCGCAGAAGACCGCCAAGCCCGCGGGCCAGACCCCGCGCAAGGTCGTCTGGGCCGCCCAGGGCAAGCCGGTCCTGGCGTACGAGACCGTGGTCACCGGCGTCCAGAAGGACGGCACTCCGAGCGAGTTGCACGTCATCACCGACGCGGCGAACGGCAAGAAGCTCTTCCAGTACGAGGGCATCGAGACCGGCAGCGGCACCAGCACCTACAGCGGCACGGTGCCCCTGGACACCACCAAGTCCGGCTCGCAGTACCAGCTCGTCGACGGCAAGCGCGGCGGCCACAAGACGTACGACCTCAACCAGGGCTCGTCCGGCACCGGTTCGCTGTTCACCAACAGCACCGACACCTGGGGCGGCGGCCGGCAGACGGCCGGCGTCGACGCCCACTACGGCGCGGCCGTCACCTGGGACTTCTACAAGAACACCTTCGGCCGCAACGGCATCCGCAACGACGGCAAGGCCGCCTACTCGCGGGTCCACTACGGCAACGCCTACGTCAACGCCTTCTGGTCCGACTCCTGCTTCTGCATGACCTACGGCGACGGCCAGGGCAACAAGAAGCCGCTCACCGCCATCGACGTGGCCGCCCACGAGATGAGCCACGGCGTCACCGCCGCCACCGCCAAGCTGGTCTACAGCGGCGAGTCCGGCGGTCTCAACGAGGCGACCAGCGACATCTTCGGCACCGCCGTCGAGTTCTACGCCAACAACAAGACCGACGTGGGCGACTACCTCATCGGCGAGAAGATCGACATCTTCGGCAACGGCAAGCCGCTGCGCTACATGGACAAGCCGAGCAAGGACGGCACGTCCAAGGACAGCTGGTACTCCGGCCTCGGCGGGATCGACGTCCACTACTCGTCCGGCCCGGCCAACCACTTCTTCTACCTGCTCTCCGAGGGCAGCGGGAAGAAGACGATCAACGGCGTGAACTACGACAGCCCGACCGCGGACGGCTCCAAGGTCACCGGCATCGGCCGCGACAAGGCCACCAAGATCTGGTACAAGGCGCTGACCACGCAGTTCACCTCCAACACCAACTACGCCAAGGCCCGCACCGGCACCCTCGCCGCCGCGGCCTCGCTCTACGGCAACAACAGCGCGGAGTACAAGGCGGTGGCCGCGGCCTGGACCGCGATCAACGTCAAGTAGTCCCGTCCGACGACCGAGCCGCCCCCGGAGGCCGGGGGCGGCTCGGTCGTGACACCATCGACGGCGTGATCGACCTCGGCTACTCCCTCTCCCGCCGCTTCCCCGACCCGCCACAGACGGACTACCGGACCGCGGACGTGCACACCCTGCGGCACGACCTGTTCTGCGGGGACGTCTACCTCGCCGACACCAAGGAAGACCGGGAGCTGTCCACAGCCTGGGGATGGGTGCCCGTACTGGACTTCGCCTGGGCCCTGTGCGACATCGTCGAGGAGCTCGACCGCGACCCCCGCGGCTCCCGCTCGGCCGCCCCGCAGTACGCGGAGCTCGACTTCACCGAGTCCAGCGACCGCATGCTCTTCGAGCGCCGCTTCGGCTGGGTGGAGGTCACCGCCGACTGGGCGCCCGCCGACGAGCCCCCGCTCGTCCTCGACCACCGGGCGCTGCGCCGCGAGGCCCGGGACTTCCTGCACGACCTCGTCGCGGACCTGACCGACATGCACGAGGGCCTCGACGGCAACCCGGCCGTGTGGACACTGCTGAGCCGCTTCCCCCGGGTCTGACCCGGGAGGCGGACCCCGCCCACCGGGCCTAGCCTGGTGCGAGAGGTCCGCCATGAGCACTGACTACCCCCCGCCGGACGCCGTCTGCCGTTCCCGCCGCTGGTGGGGACTGGCCTTCATCGGCCTCGCCCAGCTGATGGTCGTGCTGGACGCCACCATCGTGAACATCGCCCTGCCGTCCGCCCAGCGCGAGCTGCACATGTCGGACACCAACCGGCAGTGGGTGATCACCGCCTACACGCTCGCCTTCGGCGGCCTGCTGCTGCTCGGCGGGCGCGTCGCGGACCTGGTGGGACGCAAACGGACGTTCCTGGCCGGCCTCGCCGGCTTCGCCGTCGCCTCCGCGATCGGCGGTGCGGCGCAGACGGACTGGCAGCTGTTCGGCGCCCGCGCGCTGCAGGGCGTCTTCGCGGCGACGCTGGCGCCCTCCGCGCTCTCGCTGCTGACGACGACGTTCACCGAGCCGAGGGAGCGGGCCAAGGCGTTCGGCGTGTTCAGCGGCATCGCCGGCGCCGGGAGCGCGATCGGGCTGATCGCCGGCGGAGTGCTGACCGAGTACCTCGAATGGCGCTGGTGCATGTACGTCAACGCCCCGATCGCCGTGGCGGCCTTCCTCGGCGGCCTGTGGTCCCTCCACGACCACCGCCCCGAACGGCGGCCGCGCCTGGACCTCCCCGGCGTCCTGCTCGCCTGCACGGGCCTGGTCGGCGTGGTCTACGGGTGCAGCGAGGCCTCGTCCCACGGCTGGGACAGCGCGCGGGTCCTGGCCTCGCTGGGCGCCGGGGCGGTGCTGCTGGGGCTGTTCGCCGTACGGCAGACCCGGGCGGCGAATCCGCTGCTGCCACCGCGGATCGTCCGCAACCGCAACCGCGCCGGTGCGTTCCTGACGCTCGCCCTGTCCGTGATCGCCATGTTCGGGATGTTCCTGTACATGACGTACTACTTCCAGGGCGTCCTGGGCTACCGGCCGGTCACGGCGGGCCTCGCGTTCCTGCCGATGTCCGCGACGATCATGCTGACCAGCACCCAGATCTCACCACGGCTGCTGCACCGGCTGCCGCCGCGGTACCTGCTGTCCTCCGGAGCCTTCCTGGCCGCCATCGGGCTCTTCCTCCTGACGTTCCTGCCCGTCAGGGCGGAGTACGCGGTGCACGTCCTGCCGTCCACGATCCTCTTCGGGCTCGGCATGGGCCTGCTCTTCGTGCCCGTCATGGACACCGCCACGAAGGGGGTGGACCCGGCGGACGCCGGGGTCGCCTCCGCGACGGTCAACACCTGCCAGCAGGTGGGCGGTTCGATCGGGACGGCGCTCCTGAACACGATCGCGACGACCACGACGGCCTCGTACCTCGCGGCCCGCCGCCCGGCGGTGACGGCCGAGGTCGTCAAGTCCGGTGTGGTGCACGGCTTCCACGTGGGCCTGGCGTGGGCTTCGGGCGTCATGCTGCTGGCGGCGGTGACGGCGTGGGTGCTGATCAGGGCGGGGGTGCCGTCGCGTCGCGAGACGGTGGAGAAGGCGGCGTCGTACGATCCGCATCGCATGAGGGCGGGGCAGTGAGGGGTTTTGCCCCGGTCCCGCCCTTTCACCTCCCCCAGAGGGGGTGCCCCCATTCCGGGGCGGAGCCCCGGGCCCGGTACCGCGCTTCGCGCGGGTGGGCGGGGCTTCGCCCCTGCGCCCCACCGGGGGCTTCGCCCCCTGGCCCCCGCTCGGGTTGCGCCTGCTGGGCCCTGCTCGGGTCACGCCCGCTGGGCCCCTGGCCGGGGCTGCGCCCCTGGACCCCGAAGCGCCCTGCGGGCTCCCCCAGAGGGGCACCCCCAGTCCTCAAGCTCCCCGGAGGGGGCAACCCCCAGACGGGCTGCATTGTGCGCCCGGGCCGGATTTCCGCGTGAGGCTTTCCGGCATGAGGATTTCCCGCGTGAGGATCTCAGGCGTGAGGTTTTCAGGCGCGGGCGCGCACTTCAGCCCGTCTGGGGGTTGCCCCCTCCGGGGAGCTTGAGGACGAGCGGCGGAGCCGCGACAAACGGGGTCCGGGGCGGAGCCCCGAAGCAGGGGCGCAGGGGGCGCAGCCCCCGCCGGGGTGCAGGGGCGGAGCCCCGCCCACCGCGGCGAGCCGCGGTGCCGGGCCGAGGGGGCGGAGCCCCCGGAATGGGGGCACCCCCTCTGGGGGAGGTGAAAGGGCGGGCCGGGGGCAAACTCACCCCACCACACGCAACCCCCGCTCCGTCCCGTTCAACCGCCGCCCACCCGACTCCTCGCACACCACGATGTCCTCGATCCGCACCCCGAACCGCCCCGGCAGATAGATCCCCGGCTCGATCGAGAAGCACATCCCCGGCACCAGCGGCTGATGCTCGCCCTCCACCATGTACGGCGGCTCGTGCGTCGTGACGCCGATCCCGTGCCCCGTCCGGTGGACGAAGTACTCGCCGAAACCGTTCCGCACGATCACCGACCGCGCCGCCCGGTCGATGTCCTGGCACGCCGCCCCGGGGCGCACCGCCTCGAACGCCGCCTGCTGGGCCTCCCGTACGACGTCGTGCACCTTGCGCTCCTCCGGCGTCGGCTCGCCGACGTGCACGGTGCGCGTCGTGTCGGAGCCGTAGCCGTCGAGCAGACCGCCGAAATCCATGACGACCATGTCACCTTCCGCGATGACGCGGTCCCCCGAATCGTGGTGCGGGTCGGCCCCGTTGGGGCCGGAGCCGACGATGGTGAAGTCGACCTGGGAGTGCCCGTGTTCGCGCAGCAGCCGGTCCAGGTCGGCCGCGATCTCCAGTTCGCGCCGCCCGGCGAACGGCCGCTCCACGATCGCCTCGTAGACCGCGTCGGCCGCCGTCCCGGCCGCCGCCAGCCGCGCCACCTCGGAGGCGTCCTTGACCGCCCGCAGCATCGGCAGGGCCTCGGTCAGCGCGGCGTAGCCGGCGCCGGGGCGCAGGCGCTGGAGGGCCAGCAGGTGCAGGGCCCAGGTGTTGTCGGAGACGCCGTAGCGGCCGTGCACGTCGAGGTGCCCGGCGGTCACGTCGTACGGGTTCTCCCCGTCCCGCCAGCCCCTGATGGTCAACGCCCCGGCGCCGGGGGCGTGTTCGGCGCCGCCCCGCTCCAGTTCGGGGACGATCAGCAGGGGCCGCCGGCCCGGGACGAGGACGAGGGCGGTGAGCCGCTCGGAGCCGGGCGAGGCCCGGTAGCCGCAGAGCCAGACCAGGTCGGGGCCGGGCGAGACGATCAGCCCGGAGAGCCCCTCCTGGGCCGCCGCCCGGGCGGCCCGCTCCATGCGCGCCGCGTGGTCGTCGGAGATCCCGGGGCCGGAACGAAGATCCGTCGTCATGGGGGCAGAGTAATCCGGGTGGAGACGTTCGGCAGGTGATCTCTACCCCACGGGTGAGGGGTCTCTCCTCCCCGGGGAGGAGGGTTCCCCCACCCCAGGACCGATTTCCCCCTGATATCCCAGGGATTCGTTGTCTCCGCATAAAGAGCATCCCTAGCGTGGGTCTGCCCGCACAGACATTCCCATCCCGTCTCCGGGCCGTGCAGCACTGTCACCAGCTTGAGGGGGAACTCCACACCATGTTCCGACGAGTCGGACGGTTCGCCGTCCACCGGCCATGGCTCACGATCGTCGCGTGGATCATCGCGGCGGTCGCGCTGGGCATGCTGGCGCCGGGTCTGAAGTCCACCAGGGACCAGGCGGAGTTCCTGCCCTCGCACTACGAGTCGGTGAAGGCGGGCAAGCTCCAGGAGCGGGCCTTCCCCCAGACCGAACAGTCCGCGTCGATCATCGTGTTCAAGCGCGCGGACGGCGGGAAGCTCACGGCCGCGGACAAGCAGGACGTCGTCAAGGTCTCGAACGGCCTGCAGGACAAGCACTACGAGAAGATAGCCAAGGTGGCGACGGGCCCCCAGGCGGTCTCCCCGAACGGCGAGATCGCGCTGGCGAACATCGTCTCCACCGACAAGGACCTGAACAACCAGAAGCTGCTGGACTCGGTCAAGCAGCTCCGCAAGGACGCCAAGCCCCTGCTGGGGAACACCCAGTTGAAGATGGGCGTCACCGGCCAGGCGGCGTCCACGGTCGACGCGATGGAGTCCTCCGGCGACACTGACGGCCTGATCATGATGGCCACGCTGGTGCTCATCGTCGTGCTGCTGGCGGTCATCTTCCGCAGCCCGCTGATCGCCATCCTGCCGGTGATCATCATCGGTGTGGTGGCCTCGGTCGCCAACGGCCTCATCGGCACCGCCGCCAAGGTGGGCGGGCTCAAGGCCGACGCCAGCATCTCCCAGATCCTGATCGTCGTCCTCTTCGGCATCGGCACCGACTACATCCTCTTCCTGCTCTTCCGCTACCGCGAGCTGCTGCGCGCCGGCAAGGAGCCGAAGGAGGCCCTGGCCGAGGCCGTGGCCCGGGTGGGCGAGACCATCGCCTCCGCCGCCGGGGCGGTCATCGCGTCCTTCCTCGCCCTGCTGCTGTCCACCATGGGCATGCTGGCGGCGATGGGCCCGTCGCTGGCGATCGCCGTCGCGGTGACCCTGGTCGCGGCGCTCACCCTGGTCCCCGCCGTCTTCTCGCTGCTGGGCCGCGCGGCGTTCTGGCCGTCGAAGGCGTGGAAGAAGACCCCGAAGAACCGCATGGCCAACGCGGTCGGCGGCCTCGTCTCCCGGCGTCCGGCCGCGGTGGCGCTGCTGTCCACCGTGGTGCTCGCCGTCCTGGCCGTGGGCGCGTTCAGCTTCAAGAACAAGTTCGACATGGACAGCCAGCTGCCCGCCAAGCTGGAGTCCGTCCAGGCGATGAAGGACCTCCAGAAGGGCTTCTCCGCCGGCCAGTCCGACCCGGCCCTGGTCTACCTGGAGTCGAAGGACAAGGCGCCGCTCGACAAGGGCGAACTGGAGGCGTTCCGCGGGAAGATCGCGGCGGTCGAGGGCGTGGCCCAGGTCGCCCCGGCCGTCCCGAGCAAGGACGGGTCCGTCGCGCAGTACACCGTCGTCACCAAGGACAAGCCCACCGCGGACAAGGCCATCAGGGTGGTCGGCGACGACCTGCGCGACGCCGCGCACGCCGCCGCGCCCAAGAACACGGAGGCCCTGGTCGGCGGCACCTCGGCGGTCCTCGCGGACGTCGAGAAGGCCGTCGCCCACGACTACAAGGTGGTCTTCCCGGTCGCCGGTCTCGCGATCATGGTGATCCTGGGCCTGCTGCTGCGCAGCCTGGTCGCCCCGGTCTATCTGATGCTCGCCGTGGCCCTCGGCTACGGCGCCACGCTCGGCTCGACGGTCTGGCTCTTCCAGGACGTGAAGGGCGAGGACGGCATGCTCTTCATGCTGCCGATCATCATCTATCTCTTCGTGGTCGCCATCGGTACGGACTACAACATCCTGATGGTCGCCCGGCTCAGGGAGGAGGTCCGCAAGGGTGTGCCCCCGCGGCAGGCCATCCGCACCGCGGTCGCCCAGTCGGCGCCGACGGTCGCCTCCGCGGCGATCATCCTCGCCGGTACGTTCGGCGTCCTGATCCTCGCCGACAACTCGATGCTCCAGCAGATGGGCTTCGCGGTGGCCTTCGGCATCCTGCTCACGGCCTTCGTGATGGCGATGCTGCTGGTGCCGACGGTCACGTCGCTGCTGGGCCACAAGGCATGGTGGCCGGGCCACCAGGACGCGGTCCGGCCCTCCGGGCCGGATGACCACCAGGCGGTGGCGGACGCGCCGTCTTACTCGGGCCACCGGTAGGAAGCCCCCGCCCTGCCCCTTCCCGGCAGCACCGATGCGCGGCTCCGCCGCGTACGTCCTCAAGCGCCGGACGGGCTGGACAGCCCGTCCGGCGCTTGAGGACTTCGCCCGAAGGGCGAACGGGGTCCGGGGTCTCCCCGGGAAACGGTGAAAGGGCGGGACCGGGGCAAACAGCAGAAGCCCGGGCCAAAGGCCCGGGCTTCACTGCGCTCAGAGCCGCCTGTCGGGTTCGAACCGACGACCCCCTGTTTACAAAGTCAGAGGGTGATCATGATGACGCCTGACGGCGGATGATCGCGGCTGACGCCTTCCGCAGGTGAGAGGGGGTGCGCACGGGTCGTGATCACGGCTCGTGCCACCCCGGCCGGGGGCATCCGGGCTCACCTCGGGCTCACGTGCCGGGTACACCCATCTGGGGCAACGCCGCCCCTTTGGGTGAAGGAAGCCCCAAGCAGGCAGGCTCGACGTGCAGCCGTATCCCAGTGGCGGAGCGGACCCGTGCGGCCAGGAGGCCGGCCGCGTGCACGAAGGCGGTGGCAGTGGCACCCGCGCGGGCCGTAAGCGTGAGGGTGCGGCGGGACGAGCAGTACACCCCGGGCGCGAGGGCCTGGCCGGGGTGGTGGCCGGTGTGTTCGAGCAGCCATCCGGCACTCGCCCGAAGCCGGCTGTCAGTGCCGCGGTGCACCGGGCCACCGGCGACCCGTACGGCGTCCGCCTGATCGTCGGTGACCGTCGGGTTCAGGAAGACCGATCCCACCTGGCGGGCGTCCGGGCCTTCGTCGGGCAGGAGGAGTCCGCGTTCGGCTCGGTCAGCGAGGACAGCGGCGGCCGCCTCGCCCAAGGCGACGCGGGTGCCTCGTCGAACGCCGAGCTGGTCGGCGAGGGGCTGGTACGTCACGGGCGCAGCCAGCGGACTACGGGTAAGCCTGATGGTGAGCGCGAGGATGGCGAACCGGCCCGGCGTGGACTTGAACAGCGAGGTGCGGTAGCCGAACGCGCACACGCCTGGGGTCAGGTGGACGGTGCGCCCGGTCTGCCAGTCGTACGCGCTGACGCGGGTAAGCGTGTCGGCGATCTGCTGGCCGTACGCCCCGGTGTTCTGCACGGGGGCAGCCCCGGCCATGCCGGGGATGCCCCCGAGGTATTCGATCCCCGACAGCCTCTCGGCGACGGTGAAGGCGACGAGCGCCGACAGGTCTTCGCCAGCCTGAACCGTCACCTCCACCCCACCACCCTCGGCAGTGCTGACGCCGATCCCGCGCGTGGCCATGTGGATCACCGTGCCGTCGTATCCGGCGTCGGGAGCCACGGTGTTGCTGCCACCGCCGAGGGTAAAGACCGGGCCGCGCACGGTCCGGGCGAGGTCGGTCCAGTCCGCAGGGTGCACATGAGTGAGCCACTGGCGGGCCGACCCGCCGAGGCGCAGGGTGGTGTGGTCCGCCAGTAACTCACCCACAGTGGTACCTCCTTGTTCAGGTGGACGAGATCGTCTTGAGAGCGAGGGCCCGTAGTGGTGCGATCCGGGTGCGGGCCGGGCCGTGGTAGACGGCGTTGGTGCAGATGACCACGTAGCGGCCGGTGTTCGGGGCGAGGTAGAGGCTGGTACCGGTGAAACCGTGGTGATACGCCACAGTCCCGCCATGGGCGAAGATCCAGGACAGCCCCCTGTCGAGTCCCGGTTCGATGGCTGCCTGGGGCACGGTGCCGGCGCGCCACCAATCGCCGAGCGGGCTGCTCCCGTCGCTGATCAGGAGTTGGCGGGCGTAGGTGGCAAGGTCGTGCGGTGTGGAGAACACGCCGGCGTGGCCGGCCACTCCGCCGAGCAGGGCCGCGTTGTCGTCGTGCGCAGCGCCCCAGATCCTCGGCGCGCCGGGGAATCGCCGTTCGGTGGGCGCGACCTGTGGGGTGCGGGTGATCGGGCCGTAGACCGTCGCCGCCATGCCCAGTGAGCTCCACATCCGGGCGGCGAGCTGGTCGAGCGGCTGACCGTGGATGTGGGCGAGGGCGAGGCCGAGGAGGATGTAGCCCCGGTTGATGTACCGGTGTTGGCCGGGGTTGTCCTCGAGCGGTTCTCGGCACATCGCTTCGTGCAGGGGGAGTTCGGCGCCGCGGTAGTGGTCCAGGCGGGTGGAGGCCCGCAGGCCGGATGTGTGGGCGAGTAGTTGGCGTACGGTGGCTTCCCCGCTGGGCACTTCGCCGTTCATCGCCGGGAGGATGTCGCGTACGGGGGCATCCAGGTCGATCAAGCCATCCCGCACGGCCCGGCCGACGAGCGGCCAGGTGGCGACGACCTTGGTCAGTGAGGCGATGTCGTACAGGGTGTGGGCAGTGGGCGGTTGGGGGCCGCACTCCGGGGCGACGGTGCCGGCCGTCATGACCCGCTGATCACCGTCGGTGGTGCCGGTGATGACGACACCGCCGGGCGTACCACCGTCGTTGACGATCTCCCGGAGTGTCTCGTCGAGGCGGTTGCTGTCGTCACTGCTGAAAGGTACGGGCATCTACTTCTCCGATGACGTGGTGATCTCGGCGCCCAGCGTGGCCAGTCGAGTGAGCAAGTGCCCGTAGCCGCGCCGGAAGTGGTGCAGGCCCCGGATCGTAGAGGTGCCGTCGGCCGCCAGGGCGGCGATCAGCAGGGCTGTCACCGCCCGGATGTCGGCCGCCTCCACTTCCGCCGCATGAAGCCTGCTGGGGCCGTACAGACGGATCACGGACCCGGTTGAGGTGATGTCCGCGCCGAAGGCCCGCAGGGGTGGCACGTGGGTGTCCCGCCGCGGATAGACGCGCTCGTCGATCGCGGAGGGGCCGACCGCTTGGGTGAGCACCGCGGCCAACTGCGGGGCGGTGTCGGTAGGAAGACCGGGGTGCGGGCCGGTCGCTACCCGTACGCCCGAGAGTGCCCCAGTGGGTCGTACGTGGACAGCGTCACCGGAGGCAATGAGGGTGATGCCCGCGCGGGCGAAGGCCGCGATCAGCCCGTCAGGGAAGTCGGCCTGCGTGATGCCGTCCAGGGTGACGCTGCCACCGGTCGCTGCTGCCGCCATGGCGACGGTCGCGGCCTCGATGCGGTCCCCGGCCACCCGGAAGGTGCCGCCGCCAATCCGGTCGCTGCCCGTCACATGCAGCCCCTCGGCGTCCCAGCCGATTTCCACGCCCCGTCCGCCGAGAAACCGGCAGGTCTCGGCGACTTCGGGCTCGACGCTCGGACTGGTGATCAACGAGGTGCCCGACGTACGGGCAGCCAGCAGCAGCGCGGTCACTGTCGCCCCCAGGCTCGGACCGTAGCGGGTGCCCACGTCCACGGTGAACGCGCGCAACCCGCGCGGGCCGGCCACGACCCGAACACCGTCTCCAGTGGTGATGACCTGCGCCCCGGCGGCCCGCATACCCGCCAAGTGCCGGTCGACCAGCCGAGGACAGAACGCGTCGCCGCCGGGGTACGGGAAGGTGACTTCTCCGGCGCGGGCGAGCACGGCAGCGGCCAGGACGGCAGTCGTGCGTACCCGCCTGCCGAGGTCCGGCCGGATCGCGGGGCGCAGCGTATCGGCAGGGGTCACGGAGAACCGGTGACCGTCGAACGTGACCGAGGCACCGATGTTTCGGAGGATGCGGGCGCACACACCGGTGTCGACGATGTCCGGCGCCTGATCCAGCACCACCGGGGCCTCGGCAAGGAGGGCTGCCGCGTACAGGTGCAGTGCGATGTTCTTGCTGCCCTGCACCCGGTAACGGCCCTCCAACGCCCGTCCTCCGGTGACCTTGACGAGCCCGCGCGAGGGGATGTCGTAGGCCACGGGGGTCACCTGGCCCGTGACCCGGTAGGCAGGAAGCCGCCGATGTGGTTGTGGGGATAGATCACGGTGCCGGGGCCGATCAGAGTGCCGGGAGACATCACGGTCCCCGCTGGCAACGCCACTTCATCGCCGATGACCGCGCCGAACTTGGTCTGCCCGCTGCCGATCCGGCACCCGTCCAGGTTGACGGTGATCTCCTCGATGGCCGGTTCCGCGACCGGGCCCCGGTCGCACCGCAGGCCGGTTGTCGAGCAGAAGGCACCGATGTTGACCCGTCGCCCGAGGACCGAGTCGCCAATGAAGCAGGGGTGCTTGGCGAAGGTGTGCCCGACGAGCAGACTGCGAGTGATGTCCGCGCCGAACCCGATCCGGCAGGCGGGCCCGATCACGGAGTGGTCCCGCACCAGCGCGCCCGCCCCGACAACGGAGCCGGAGCAGATCAGTGCGGGCCCCACGACCTGAGCCCCGGCCTCAACGCGCGCGCCCGCCTGGACGATGACATTGCCCTGGCACAGCGCCCCGTCCTCGATCACGCCACCCCGGTCGGCGTCCAGGCCGGAGATGGCCGGGGCATCCAGGTCGGCGGTCAGCCGAGGCTTGACGTCGAACACCGTCCGGCAGCGGGCCAGCAGCCTCGCGACGTAACCACCGACGGCAGCGGAGTCGATGTAGTACCCGGTGCTGAGGCGTTCGTCCCGCGTCGTCGCGGTCGGGACGGGTGAGCGTTGCTGCATAGGAACCTCCGATATGCGTCGTAGAGCCGAGCGAGGAGGAACGCCCGCCGCAGGGGACCGGCGGGCGCAGGGGACCGGCGGGCGCAGGGGTTCCGGCCTCCGGCAACGGGTTCCGTGCTGGAGGCCGGCCGACGAGCCATCTACGGGGTGACGGTGTCCGGACGGGCATCCGGGGACGTCACGACCACACCGGCGCCCCTGGACTCGGTTCGCACGTCATGGGCGACGATCACCGCCAGGAGCGAGAACCCGGCGACCGTCCCGGCCAGCCAAACGAGTACGCCCGAGGTCTCGGCATCGATCCGCGCCCGGTGGCGACCCATCACTGACCACCCGCCGACCGGGCACGCCCGCGAGCGGCAATCGCGCGGTCGAGCTGGACCGCCGCGGCGTGCATCTGCCCCGGGTCCAGCACGAGTTCCGTACGGAAGGCCCGGCCGTCACGGAACCGGACCTCGACAGCCATGCGGGTCCGCTCGGCGGCGTGGTCGTACCGGGCGTCCCGCTGGAGCGGCACGACACACTCGACCATGGGGAGATGTACGGCGGCGCTGCTGTGCGTCACCTCTTCGAGCGGGGCGCTGGTCCTGCCTGTTCCTGAGCCGTGCACCATGGGATCACCAGCTCTCTGTTCGCCGGGGCGGCCGGAAACGGGCAGCCGACAGCCCACGCGGGTAGGGGGATGCCGTGCCGATGGGACGGTCGAATCAGCCGACGGCGACCAGTGAAGAGCCGATCGGCGAACGCGGTAACCCCATGCAGGGGGCACCCACGGTGAGTACATTCCGTGGGGGTACGTCCAACTGAGGGAGCAGGTATGGAACTTCCGGCTTCACCGGCGGCGCTCCCCTCCGCCCTGCTCAGCGATCAACGGCTCGTCCGCGCGCTCGCCCGTCGCGACATCGGCTCGGTGTTCGCCCTGGCCCGCGACGCGGCCGGCATCAGCTTCAACCGCATCAGCGAAGCCTGCGGAATCCGCGCCGAACGGGTAGGCAAGATGGCGCGCGGGGATGGAACAGTCACATCCCTTCCGGTCCTGGAACGGATCGCCGACGGTCTCCGGATTCCTGGCCAGGACTTAGGCTTGGCCCAAAGGCCATGGGAAAGCCACAGCCCCACAACTCCCCAACATCACCACATAGATGGAGATGACCCCATGAAGCGCCGCGACGTTCTGCGCGGCGCGCTCGCTGCCGGTCTGGCAGGTCCCGGGCTCGCCGCTTTGACCACCACCCGCCACGACATCGACGCCGCTCTCGCCGCCGACCGCACGCCATCCGACGTCGGTTTCTGGGAGGGCACGGCCGAACGGTACGGCTACGGCTACCACGGCCAGGCGCCAACCGACGTACTCACGAACCTCATCCAGGACTTCGGCGAGCTCCAGCCCCTGCTGAACCAGCCGCAAACGGTCAAGGCCCGCACCGCCCTGTGCCACGTGACCGGCCAGATGGCGGGGATGGTCGCCATCGTCCTGCACGACCTCGGCCAGCACCGCGAGGCGCACCACTGGTTCCGCACCGCAGGCCGGGCCGCCGAGCAGGCCGGAGACAACCTCCTGCACTCCTGGGTCCTGGGCCGCGAGGCCATGGTGCCGCTCAACTACGGCTCCCCACAGGCAGCCGCCCAACTCGCCGAAAAGGCCCGCCACCTGGCCGGCGACAAGCCCAGCGCCGCGTCCGCCCTGGCAACGGCCGTCGCGGCCCGCGCCTACGCCACCCACGGCCACCGGGACAAGGCCCTGCACGCCGTGAACGCCGCCGAGGAACTCGCCGAACGACTCACGCCCCAGCAGCGCGCCGACACCTGGTTCGGCTACCCGATGCAGAAGCACCACGTCCACATGAGCCAGGCCCTGACCCTGCTCGGCGAAACGGGCCGTGCCTACGCCGCCCAGGACGAGGCACGGGAACTCTCCCGCGCGCCCTCGCTCATGACCCGCGCACTGATCTCCATCGATCAGGCATCGTGCCGCGCCCGCGACGGCGAACGAGCCGAAGCGGCGCACCTCGCCGCCACGGCGTACGGCACCCTGCCCACCTCGTACCAGACCGGGCTCACCCGAACTAGGGCCCTGGCCCTGTATCGAACGCTCCCGAGTGACACCCCTGGCTTGGACAACCTCGCCGACGCGTTGGAGCTCGCCAGCTGACAAGGACCACTGCGGGCAAGCAGCTTCGCGCGCGTGGGAGGTACATCGACCGGTCGCGACGCGATGACCGCACCGAGGGCGACTGGGTCACAACGCATTGTCGGTGGGCCGTGGTATTCGCGCACCCGCGCGCGCAAGCCGCGACCGGTCGCAGCGGTGGACGTCCCGACTACTTCATGGAAGTTGACCGATTCACGCTGCCTGTACAGGCAGACGGACTCACGGCCGCGTAAGTTCGCTTGCACGGCGCAGCCGACATTGACTCTTATGGACGGAGGACGCATGTCAACAGTCAGCACCCACATACCCGGTGGTGGATGGCAAATTGCCGGCCGCAATGACGACGGCAGCGTGTGGATTGAGCCCGTCGTCGCGTGGCACCTCACCGGCTCAACGGGCGTCCCAATGCTTGCAGAAGCGGGCAGCCTCATCATTGCCGAATACGATGACAGCGACGGCAAGTCCTGGCTTGTCCCGCCCGGAGCCGACTCCAGCTCGGTCCTCTACCAGTCCTCTCCGCCACATAGCGCTACCTCCAAGCTCCCCAGAGAGTAGTCAGTCGAGCCGCCCACCGGCTGGCATGGATCCCCCAGCGGGCGGCTCGTTTAAATGGGGATGCACCTGGGCCGCCTGCGGCGGCAGTCCACGCCCTCACCTTCTGGCCTCGCGACTTCCATACACCACAGCCCGCCGTTCTTCCGAACAGCGGGCTGTGGTACCCCTCTACGACGGGAGCTCTACTCCGTGCAGCTGAAGGGCCTCCACCACCTGGGTGCGCTTAGCGATAACCCCCAGCAGAAGATTAGCCGCGGCCTCCCATGCTGTACGGCCGGCCTGAAGCTTGCCAGTCTCCGGATCAATCAGGTTGCCCGCGAAGATGGTGTCCTCTGAGCTGATGTCCACTTCCTTGGCCGTGCGATCGAAGTTAACCGCATCCAGTGCCCTCACAGCATCCGACACGGGGACGCCACCCAGAGCGTGAGCGGAGTACACAGCGAAGGCTACGGCGTAGAGAACCCCGGCCGATGACAGGTAGGTCGCTTTCCGCAGCTCAGGGGCCTTGAGTGTCCCATCAATGACATCTCCGAATCGGGGCAACTCACCCACGGACCGCCAGAACTCGGCCAGTTCGCTGCGAGATACTTCCGCGTCGAATCCATCCAGCTTGGCATTTACAGCCTTGTCCATGGTTGTTGGAGTTCGATACGCGTTTCCTACCAACAACAAGCCGGAAACATACCGAACCGTCTTGAAGGAGAAAAGTTTGGCGGAGAGCTTTCCCGGATTGTCTTTCTGGAACTCCACCATGTCGGCGGACCCATCGGCGCCAAAGATTGGAAAATCCGGGTCCTTAAACATCTCAAGCAGCGTGCGATTGATGGCCTGCCGTCGGTCCATCGACTGCCCCATGGACGTTGAAGGCGTCTTCACGTTGACTTGGAGGTCTGCAAAGTCCTGTGCCCTGTTGAGAGGGTTACCATCGATTACCACGATCATCGGCTGACCCGAGCGGTGAAGGCGCCGTAACACCTCATCGCCTTCCTCGGTGCGGAGGCGAATGATCTTCTCGTAGGCCCCGATCCGGTGCTGTCCGTCGCCGATAGCGAGCGTGGCGCCAATGTCCATAGAGAGCACGCCCAGCCCCGTGTGCTCGTCCTCTGAAACATTGGGGATGTTCTTCAACCTTCGGATCTCAGCCTGCTTCGGGTCTGCGTAGAGCACTGCGGCCCCGATCACAAATCGCTCGTTGTCCTCCAAGTACCGGACGATGTTATTGAGATGCTTCTCGTCGCGAGCACGGTTACCAGCCGTCTGGTCATCCAGCTTCGCTGTCGGGTTCCACGGCCGTGGCGGTGACACCATCTTCACCAATGACAGAGGAGACATGGCTGCCAAGAACATGTCTCGCTCCCCTTGCCGGTACCAGGTTCCTGGGATCTGTACACGCACCTGACGCTCCCGCCAACTAGGTTGCCACTTCGGGCGCTTGGAGCGCGCGCGAAGACTTGACCGCAAGCTACTACGCAACTTGGAAGGCGTGGAAGCCCTCAACTCGGGCGTAGGCATGGCAGATTATGGCGTAGTACCTTCACGCACCCATGTCGGCGCGCGTCCCAACCGCCGCCCCTGAGAGGGTGCCAAGGGTGGCGGTCGGGACGCATGGGGCGCCTAACTAACAGGCATCCGGGAGCTCGAGTGCCTGGATGGCGCCTTCGCCTGCAGGGGCCAAGGGGGCAACCGTGCCAGTCTCCGTGAGTGGCCCCCTTGCCCCCTTCCCTACTTCGGCTGCACCTGCAGGTAGTGCCATCCACCACTCACGGCCGATCTTCTCTGCCCGTACCCCGAGCTTCTGGCGTGCGCGCTTGAGAGTGCGTACGGCGATCCCCCAGGCTTCGCGCGCCTCTTCCTCGACCTCCTTGGAGCGGCGAGGCCCGTCCGCGAGGTACTCGCGCAGGAAGTCGGTGGCTTCCTTCTTCTCCTGCCGGTCGTCGTCGGTCTCGGCGGCGACCAGGTGCTCGGCGCGGTAGTCAGACGTCCCGTCCCACTCGACGCGGGCGCAGCCGAACTCCGGCGCGTCGACAAGCCGGTACACCATGGTTGGTGGCTTGACGGCAATGTTCATCTTCACCGGCGCCATCAGGCGACGCGGGCCGCCCTCATCGTCCGGGTCGGGGGCGATCAGAAAGCCGGCGCGGGCGGCGCCGATGATGCCGATGGAGCCGCCGCCTCGGTACATGGCTTTGCCTCCCGATGCCTTGTTCAGGTGGCGCACCACGACGAACGCGGCCCCGGTGTCCTCCGCCAGCTTGGAGATCGGATGGAGGGCACGGCGCACGCTCTGGTCGTTGTGGGAGTCGACACCGGCCAGGAAGGCCATCAACGGGTCGATGACGACCATGTGCACGTCCTCTTCACGGATGATGCGTGCGAGGAACGGGAGATCAGCTGGTAGTTCGACCGGCCGCGTGGTGACTGCCCCTCGCTCGTCCGCCTCCCGCATCTCCGTCAGGACCATGACGTGACTCACGTCGGCTCGGGCGGCCTCGAGGCGCGGCGCGATCGTGTCCTCGACCCCGTCCTCGGCAGTCAGGAAGAGGACAGTTCCGGAGTCGGCACGAGAGCCGTCCGGCATCGGGCGCCCGGCCGAGACACGGGCCGCAAGGTCACAGGTCATGGTCGACTTACCGTCGCCCGGGTCGCCTTCGATGATGGTCAGCTTTCCCGCTGGGATGTACCGGTCCCACAGCCAGGTAATGGGCTTCCGCCGCACGGCAGAAAGCCGAACGACGTGGGCAGCCGCCGCGGGCGGCTCGGCTGCGGGCACAGGCGGGGTGCGCAGGTTGTCGATGATGCTTGCGGCGCGGGCCGCGGTGTCGGTCATGCGGCCACGCTCCGCGGGTGCTGCGCACCGGCGTTCAGGCCCGAGACGATCGTGCGCTCGGCCTCGCCCGCGCCGAGGCCAATGAACTGCGCGGCCTCGAGAAGCGCCTCGGTCACGGCGTGCGCGTCGAGTCGGCCGTCGCCAACGAGCGTGCCCAGGCTGAATGCAGCCCGGTGCAGCGTGTCGTTCCGCGCTCCCGGCCGAGAATCGAGGACGGTCTCGACCTCACGGCGCAGAGCGGTCACGGCATAACTGCCGGCGTTGCGCAACAGCGGCACAACTGCCCTGACCACAGAACCGATGCGGACCGGGGATGCGGCGAGATCGGCGATCCAGCCGGGCAGCGTGGCGAGTTCCAACTCGAGGGCGCCTGCCCACCGGTAGGTGCGGCCGGCCACAGAGGACGGCGGGGCAACGACGTATCCACCAGCGGCGCGCACGTCGACCTTCCAACCGATTCGGCCAGCGCTGCTGCGCACCTCACGCCCTTCCGGCGCACCGTAGTACAGGTGCATGCCACCGGAGCCAGTCAGCACAACAGGCGAGCGCCCAAAAGGAAGCCGTTCGCCGTTCTGCTCGTACAAGACGGCCAGGACGTCGGTGCCGTCGGCCACGCCCGCCTGCGCCCACTCGGCAGGCGGCTCGGCTCCCTTGGCGGTATCCAGGTCGATGACGACGAGGCCCGAAGGCCCACACGCGATGCCAACACCGAACGGGCCGCCCAACCATGCTCGTTCGATGCGCGCCGACTCGGTTGTCGCGCGCTGCTCCCACTGCTTGATAGCTGGTCGCTTGTCGTCCGGGCGCAGCGGAAAGACATGCCAGCCGCGCTCGGCGAGTGCGAGCACATGCTCAACCCGCTCTGCGCGGCGCTTGGTCGCCCCCGTAGAAGAGGACGTGCTGTACTGGGGCAAGGAGTTCCTCCAGACGCGACGGCGACGCCATACGGGCTGCAACCCGGCGCCGCCGTCTACGGTCAGTGCTTGATCTATTCGGAGAACTTCGTGGGCCGGCCCCGGGCAGCGCCGGAATCGCTGTCCCCGGGGCGCGGCTCGGTTCAGGCCGCCATGCGCTCGGTTTCTTTGGCACCGTCGGCCTCAAGGCCGAGGTAGCGCAACAGGTCGTAGCGCGTCACTCGGTACTGCCGTCCCAGGCGCAGTACCCGGACCGGGTACGCCCCCTGCTTGGCCAGGGCGAAGCCCGTGGTACGCCCCAGGTTCAGGGCCCGGTTCGCCACATCGAGCGGGAAGCTCACCGGCAGGGCCATCAACTCGGCGTGCGTCATTCCTCGGGGCGCTTCCGCCCCCTCAATGGCATGGGCCATCGACACCGTGCACCTCCTGATCAAGGTCGGGTGATCAACAAACACCGTAGCGAGTTGGGTTGTCACGTGCCAGCCCATACCGTAAGTTGCTTCACCATGGATCAACCAGACTGGCCGACTCAGTTGGCCCACCGGATCGCCGGCGAGGTGCGCCGGTACCGCGGGATGCGAGGCATCAGCGCGCAGCAGCTTTCCGATCTCTGCGCAAAGCTGGGCATGGAGATCCCCCGTGCGGTCATCTCGAATCTTGAGAACGGACGCCGTACATCGGTAACGGTGGCCGAGGTGCTCGTTCTTGCCGCAGCCCTCGACGTGCCCCCGCTGTCTCTTGTCTTCCCCGTCGGGTACCAAGAGTTCTGCGAGGTTCTGCCGAACCGTCAGCGAGGCACCTGGGGTGGCTTCCTCTGGGCAGCAGGCGACAGGACCACCGGCGGTGGCGCACTTCCGATCCGTGGATCCGCCGAGAACTTCGACAACGCCGCATCGACCCTGTATCGCGACTTCTACGACTCGGTGGAGCAGGTAAGCAGCTACATGTTCCGCGCAATTGAGGATGAGGGCAAAGCGAGGAACGCCCGAAACGACAAGGTGCGGAAGCGCCTGGGGGACTCCGCGCATCTGCACCGAATGATGGCTCGGGATGCCTACAGCGACCTACGGGAGCTCGCTGCGGTCATGGAGGAGAACGGCATCACAGTCCCCCAGCTGCACACATACGCCGCAGTATTCGCCGAGCTTGCGAAGGAGTACGAGTGACGGGTTCAACGTTCAGGCGCTGCGCCTGCCGAAACCCCGAGACAGGAAAACAATATGGCCAGTCCTGCCCAAAGTTGGCCAACAAGCGCCACGGACTGTGGAACTTCCGGCAGGAGCTTCCGCCCCGCGAGGACGGCACCAGGCGCACGTTCCGACGCAGCGGCTACGCCACCAAGACCGCCGCACAGAGCGACCTCGACAAGGTGCGCACACTGCTCGGCATCCCGGACGAGGGCGACGCCGAGGGCCAGACGCGCATGGGCGACCTCCTCGAATCCGTCACGGCCAACAAGGAGCCGATACCCGACTACGAGGACACCAAGCGGAAGTTCAGTACCGGCCTTTCCCTCACCGCCCGCCTCACGGTCGGCGAGTGGCTTGACGAATGGCTGGCCTCCAAGAAGGTCCGCAGAAAGACGCACGGGGGCTACGAGTCGATCATCCGCGTCCATTTGAAGCCGCGCATAGGGCACGTCAGGCTCGACCGGCTCAACGTCGGGCACCTGGTGGAGATGTTCGACGCGATCGCCGAGGAGAACGAGGTGATCGAGGCGGAGAACGAGGCGCGGCGCGAGCAGGCCGCACGCTCCAAGTGGGACAAGCCCGGGCGACCGCCGGCCGCCGAGCGGGCGCGCCTGGCCCAGGAACGCACGAAACTCGCCGGCATGAAGCCGTACCGGCAGCCCACCGGTCCCGCGTCACGGCAGCGCATCCGGGCGGCCCTGCGCACCGCCCTGAACGCGGCGATAGCCCGGCAGTACATCACCTTCAACCCGGCCGCCCACGTCGAACTCGAAAGCGGCAAACGCCCCAAGGCGAAGCTGTGGACCGCCGAACGCCTCCGGCACTGGCAGCAGACCGGCGAGAAACCGAGCCCGGTCATGGTGTGGACGCCGGAGCAGCTCGGCGCCTTCCTCGACACGGCCGAGGATGACCGGCTGTATGCCCTCTTCCACCTGATCGCGTTCCGCGGTCTGCGTCGCGGCGAGGCAATCGGGCAGAACTGGTCGGATCTCGATCTCGATGCCGGGACGCTCACCGTGGCCAAGGAGATCGTCACGGACGGCTGGACGCCGTACGAGTCCGAGCCGAAGACGGACGGCAGCGCGGCCACGATCGGGCTCGACAGCGAGAACGTGCGGGTCCTCCGGGCGCACCGGGCACGGCAGCACAAGGAGCGGCTGAAGTGGGGCGCGGCGTGGCAGGAGACGGGGAAGGTGTTCGTCCAGGAAGACGGGAGCTGGCTGCACCCGCAGAAGGTGTCCGACGCCTTCCGGCGCATCACGGCGGCGGCCGGTCTGCCGCCCATCAGCCTCCGTGACCTCCGGCACTGCGCGGCGACGGTGATGCACGCCGGCGGCGGCGATCTGCACTACATCAAGGAGACGCTGCGGCACTCCACGATCACACTGACCTCCGACACCTACACGAGCCTGCTGCCGGAGATCGACCGGGAGGTCGCCGAGGCCGCGATCAGGGTCGTCCCGCGCCGGTCCACCGGCACCGCCGGGCTCACCTCGGGCTCACCCGACGACGGTCACCCGACCGGCCACAGCCGGACGCCCCACCCGGGAAAGCCCGGACGGGGCGCCAAAGCGCAGGTCAGGGGCGGAACCGCCAAGACCGTGCGCGACAAGAATCAGAGCCGCCTGTCGGGTTCGAACCGACGACCCCCTGTTTACAAGACAGGTGCTCTGGCCAACTGAGCTAAGGCGGCACGCGGAAGCAGTCTAACCGGACTCCCCCGTCCCCCCGCCCGTGATTTTCGCGACGTGGCCCCGGCAGGCCCCGGCCTGCTGACAACCGCTCCCCGCGGCGGTAGCGTCACCCGCAACCCGGTCCGATTGGACTGGACCACTTCCCTCTACTCGGATCGTCCGGCACGTTCCTGCCGGTGAAGGGACCCACGACCATGGCCACGGTCACATACGACAAGGCGACCCGGATCTACCCGGGCGCCGACAAGCCCGCCGTCGACCAGCTCGACATCACCATCGAGGACGGCGAGTTCCTCGTCCTCGTCGGCCCGTCCGGCTGCGGCAAGTCCACCTCGCTGCGCATGCTCGCGGGGCTGGAGGACGTCGACGGCGGCGCGATCCGCATCGGCGACCGCGACGTCACACATCTGCCGCCCAAGGACCGGGACATCGCCATGGTGTTCCAGAACTACGCGCTCTACCCGCACATGACCGTCGCCGACAACATGGGCTTCGCCCTGAAGATCGCCGGTGTGCCGAAGGCCGAGATCCGGCAGAAGGTCGAGGACGCCGCGCGCATCCTGGACCTCACCGAGTACCTGGGCCGCAAGCCCAAGGCCCTCTCCGGCGGCCAGCGGCAGCGCGTCGCGATGGGCCGGGCCATCGTCCGGGAGCCTCAGGTCTTCCTGATGGACGAGCCGCTGTCCAACCTGGACGCCAAGCTGCGCGTGCAGACCCGCACCCAGATCGCCGGCCTGCAGCGCCGCCTCGGCATCACCACGGTCTACGTCACCCACGACCAGGTCGAGGCCATGACCATGGGCGACCGCGTGGCGGTGCTCAAGGACGGCCTGCTCCAGCAGGTGGACTCGCCGCGCAACATGTACGACCGCCCGGCCAACCTCTTCGTCGCCGGCTTCATCGGCTCGCCCGCCATGAACCTGGTCGAGGTGCCGATCGCCGACGGCGGCGTGGAGTTCGGCGACAGCGTCGTCCCGGTCTCGCGCGAGGCGCTGTCGGCCGCCGCCGACAAGGGCGACCGGACGGTGACGGTGGGCGTGCGGCCCGAGCACTTCGACGTCGTCGGCCGGTCCGAGGGAACCGAGGACGCCTCGGCCGGCCTCGCCGTCACCGTCAACGTGGTCGAGGAACTGGGCGCCGACGGCTACGTCTACGGCACGGCCGAGGTCGGCGGGGAGCCGAAGGACCTCGTCGTCCGCGTCAACGGGCGCAGCGTCCCGGAGAAGGGCTCCGCCCTGCGCGTCGTCCCCCGCCCGGGTGAGCTGCATGTGTTCTCGACGTCGTCCGGCGAGCGGCTGAGCGATTGATTCACGCCGCGGGGCCCGTCCGCCCCGCCCCTTCGCCGCGGGCGGCGCGGGCGGCAACGGCGGGCCCCGCGGCCGGTCAACCGGGCGCCCGCGCGCCCCGGGAGGGGCCTCCCCTGGTCCGGCCGCGCGGGCGTCAACCGTTTTCCCTCGACCGCCGAAACAAACGTCACTCGACCGGGTGACTAAATGTCGCCGTCTCATTACGCCTCGCTACCATCTGCGGCATGAACCAGGCCGCCCGCCGCATCGGCAGAACCCTCGCCCTCGTCCTCCCCGTCGTCCTCGTGCTCTCCGGGACCCTCGCGGTGACCCGTGTCCCCTGGGCGGCGCCCAACGCCGAGTCCCAGGTGCTCACCGCCTCCTCGGACACCGCCTCCAGCCAGGCCAGGGCCCGCGCCCCGCACGAGGTGCTGCGCGACAAGCTGCTCACCGAGCTCCAGGAGAAGAACCCCGGCGTGGCCCTCACCCACCTGCAGGAGGCCACCAACGGCCGCCCCTCGCTGGCCCGTTACTGCGTGGACATCGCCCGGGTGCTCGGCCAGGCGGCCGTCGCCAAGTACCACTCGGCGAAGAAGGCCCAGGCGTACGCCCGCCCCGTCTGCGACACCTCGTACGCCTCCGGGGTGGCCCAGGGCCACTGAGCCCGGGGCCACCCGGCCCAGGGCAGCGGACGAGCGCCCCCTCCCGGCGGTGCCGCCGGTCGCACCGCACCCCGCGGCACGGCATATCGTGCGGGGCATGACCGGCACGCACCCCGCCCCCGCACCCGCGCAAGCCGTGATCCTGGCCGGAGGCCAGGGGTCACGGCTTCGCCCTTACACCGACGACCGCCCCAAGCCGATGGTGGAGATCCCCGGCACGGGCGTCCCGATCATCGGGCACCAACTGGCCTGGCTGGCCGCCGAGGGCGTCACCGACGCGGTCGTCTCGTGCGGCCATCTGGCCGAGGTGCTCCAGGCCTGGCTCGTGTCGGCCGACCTCCCGCTGCGGGTGACGACGGTCGTCGAGCCGGAGCCGCTCGGCCGCGGCGGCGGCCTCAAGTACGCGGCGGCCTCGCTGCCCCGCCCCGACGAGCCCTGGTACGCCACCAACGGCGACATCTGGACCCGGTTCTCGCTGCGCGAGATGGCCGCCTTCCACCACGAGCGGGACGCCACCGCCACGCTGGCGCTGGCCCGGCCGCGCATCCCGTGGGGCGCGGTGGAGACCGACGAGTTCGGCCACGTCCTGGACTTCATCGAGTCGCCGCCGTCGCCGTACCTCATCAACGCGGGCGTGTACGTCTTCTCGGCCGGCTTCGCGGACCTGCTGCCGGAGCGCGGCGACCATGAGCGCACCACCTTCCCCCGGCTCGCCCGGGAGCGCCGGCTGGCCGGATTCCCGCTGCCGCAGGGCGCTTACTGGCGGGCCATCGACACCGCCAAGGACCTGACCGAGGCGGCCCGCGAACTGACCGGCTGAAAAGGGCGGTTGACGACGACGGCCCCGTACCCCCAGTGGGTACGGGGCCGTTCGCGCACGGCGAGCCGATTAACCGAGATCAGCCGAGGAGGCCGCCCAGGGCACCGCCGCCGCTGAGGCCGCCGGAGGAACCGGAGTTGCCCGAGGGCCCGTTGCCGCCCGTACCGCCGCTTGTCGCGGCGCCCGTGGGGCTGTGCGGGGCGGCCGGCGCGGCGGACCGCTGGTGGGGCGTCTGGGGCGCGGGGCGGGGGCCGCCCGAGGCGGCCCCGGGGCGGCTGGAACCGGCCGGTCCCGTCGGGGACTTGACGGCGCCCTGGGCGGGCGGTGTGGCGGACGGGGTGGCCGTCCTGCGGCCGGTGGCGCTCGGCCGGGGGCTGCCGGAGCCCGCGGGGCCATGGGTCCCGCGCGGGGTGGTGCCGGTCTCCGGACGCTGCGGAAGCGGCGAACCGGGCAGGCTGTTGACCGGCGGCACGGACGGACTGCCCGGCCGGGCGGCCGGCTGCGCGGAGCGGACGGCGCCGCCGAGCATCGAACCGGTCAGCAGCGACAGCCCGATGAGCACGGTCGCCATGGCGGCGCCGCGGCGCAGCACCCGCCGCCGCAGATCCCCGATCGCGGCCCGGGGACCGAGCCTGCGCCACGCCTCGCCGGCCAGCCGGCCGTCGAGGGAGTAGAAGGGGGCGCCCGCGATGACCAGCGGGCTCCAGGCGGCCAGGTAGATGATGTCGGGCGTGTCGTAGACGGGGTGGGTGCGCCAGCTGACGGTGACCATCAGCGCGATGGACAGCAGGGCGCCGACGGCGGCGGCGAGCCGCTGCCAGAGACCGAAGATGGTGAGGACGCCGACGATGATCTGGAGGAAGGCCACCGTCAGGCCGGAGCCGACGGGGTGGGCGAGGGCGAACTCCCGCAGCGGCGCGGCCGCGGCCCAGGGGTGCAGGGAGGTCAGCCAGGTGACCATGGAGCCGCGCTTGCCGCCGTCGAAGTAGACGGGGTCGCACAGCTTGCCCATGCCGGCGTAGACGGAGATCAGCCCGAGGAAGATCCGCAGCGGCAGCAGGACGACGCCGAGGTCCATCCGGCGGCCGGGGTAGTAGGCGTGCCGGACGGAGTCACCTCCCTGGCGGGAACGGTCCGTTGCCCCGTCGTCCTCGTCGGGCCAGTCGGCCTCGTCGTCGAACTCCCCGTTCGGGTACGGCTGTTCGTCGAACGCGCCGACCGTGGGGCGCATGCCGCGCAGGAGTTGGGTGTGATCCTCGGCGGGGCCGCGCGGCCCGACGACGGTGGCGGGGGCGTCCGCGTCGACGCCGAGGCGCGGCAGGACCTGGGTGGCTCCCGCGTCGCCCCCGCCCGCGACAGCGGCGTGCATGGCATCCAGCAGCTGGGTGGGGGCCGCGTCCCCCGGGGCGGCCCGCCCGCTCCACACCACGGGGGCCCGGCGTTTGGCCGGGCCCTTGACGGTGGGCAGCTGCGTCGTGTCGGCGGCAATCCCGGCGAACTGCCGGGCGCGGTGCGGGGGACGCGCGAGCTGCACGCGGAAGCTCAGGTGGTTGCCGGAGACCTGCGCGGGATCGGACGGGACCTTCACCGTACTCAGCGCGGGCTGGTCGTCGTACCCGGAAGAGCTTCCCCCCGTAGGTGTGCGGGGTGTTCTGGTGTCCACACTCATCTAACCGAGTGACCGGAGGTTAGGACACTGCCTTGACCGACACGGGTGTCCGAGACCCGTCAACGTGGCTGCGCCGCCCGTGCGATGGCGGCGCAGCCGTTCGCACGGACCTACGCGCGGCGGCGGGCCGCCTCGTAGAGGACGACGCCGGCGGCGACGCCCGCGTTGAGCGACTCGGCGCCACCCGGCATGGGGATGCGCACCCGGAAGTCGCAGGTCTCGCCGACGAGACGGGACAGACCCTTGCCCTCGCTGCCCACGACGATCACCACGGGGCCTTCCAGGGCGTCGAGTTCGTGCAGCTCGACGTCGCCGTCGGCGGCCAGGCCGACGACCATCAGGCCCTCCTTCTGGTACGCCTCCAGCATCCGCGTCATGTTGGTGGCGCGGGCCACGGGGGTGCGGGCGGCGGTGCCGGCGGAGGTCTTCCAGGCGCTGGCGGTCATGCCGGCCGCGCGCCGCTCGGGGACGACCACGCCGTGGCCGCCGAAGGCGGAGACGGAGCGGACGACGGCGCCGAGGTTGCGCGGGTCGGTGATGCCGTCGAGGGCGACGATCAGCGGGTCCTCGCCGTTGTCGGCGGCGATGGCCGTCAGGTCCTCGGGGTGGGCGTAGTCGTACGGCGGCACCGACAGGACCAGGCCCTGGTGGTTGAGGCCGTTGGTCATGCGGTCGAGCTCGGGGCGGGGGGCCTCCATGAGGTTGAGGCCCTTCTCCGTGGCGAGCCGGATCGCCTCGCGCACGCGCTCGTCACTGTCCACGAACTGCTGGACGTAGAGCGTGTTCGCGGGAACGCCCTCGCGCAGCGCCTCGACGACCGAGTTACGGCCGACGACCAGCTCGTTGGCGCCCTTGGGGCCGCCGCGGCGCGGGGCCGGGCGGCGGGCGGCCTGCTTGGCCTGGGCGTTGGCGACACGGTTCTTCTTGTGCCCCTTGCGCATGCTCGCGGGCGGGGTCGGGCCCTTGCCCTCCAGGCCCCGGCGCCGCTGGCCGCCGCTGCCGACCGTCGCGCCCTTCTTGTTGGACGTGCGGCGGTTCCTGCGCTGGCTGTTGCCGGCCATGGGGGTCACCTGTTTCTTTACTGCTCAGAGCCGCCGGGAGCGGCTCAGTAAACGTACGTACGAAAAGTGTCGCTCAGGACAGCGACCAGCGCGGGCCGGACGGGGTGTCCTCGATCGCCAGGCCGGACTGCTGGAGCTGGTCGCGGATGGCGTCGGCGGCGGCCCAGTCCTTGCGGGCCCGGGCCGCCTGGCGCTGCTCCAGCACCATGCGGACCAACGAGTCCACCACGCCGTGCAGATCGTCGCCGTGGCCCGCACCGGCGGCCCACCGCTCGTCCAGCGGGTCCAGGCCCAGGACGCCGAGCATCGCCCGGACCTCGGCCAGGCGGGCGACAGCGGACTCCTTGTCGTCCGCGCTCAGCGCGGCGTTGCCCTGGCGCACGGTGGTGTGGACCACGGCCAGTGCCTGCGGGACGCCGAAGTCGTCGTCCATCGCCTCGGCGAACGCCGGCGGCACCTCGGACGCCGGCTCCACCGCACCGGCCTTCTCGACGACGCGCTGCACGAAGCCCTCGATCCGCGCGAACGCCGACTCGGCCTCGCGCAGCGCCTCCGGGCTGTACTCGATCATCGAGCGGTAGTGCGGGGTGCCCAGGTAGTAGCGCAGGACGATGGGGCGCCACTCCTTGACCATCTCCGAGACCAGCACGGAGTTGCCCAGCGACTTGGACATCTTCTCGCCGCTCATGGTGACCCAGGCGTTGTGCGCCCAGTACCGGGCGAAGTCGTCGCCGAAGGCCTTGGCCTGGGCGATCTCGTTCTCGTGGTGCGGGAAGATCAGGTCGAGGCCGCCGCCGTGGATGTCGAAGGCGGTGCCGAGGTACTTGTGCGCCATGGCCGAGCACTCCAGGTGCCAGCCCGGGCGGCCGCGGCCCCAGGGGGTCTCCCAGCTGGGCTCGCCCTCCTTCGCCGCCTTCCACATGGCGAAGTCGCGCGGGTCGCGCTTGCCGGTCTCGCCCTCGCCGGAGGGCTGGAGGAGGTTCTCCAGCTCCTGGTTGGAGAGCTGGAGGTAGCCGGGGAAGGAGCGGACGTCGAAGTAGACGTTGCCGTCGGCCGCGTAGGCGTGACCGCGCTCGATCAGCCCGCGCATCATCTCGATCATCTCGGGGACGTGCCCGGTCGCCCGCGGCTCGACGGTCGGGCGCAGGCAGCCCAGCGCGTCGTAACCGTCGTTGAAGGCGCACTCGTTCTCGTAGCCGATGGACCACCACGGGCGGTCCTGCTCGGCGGACTTCTTGATGATCTTGTCGTCGATGTCGGTGACGTTGCGGACCAGGGTCACGTCATAGCCGCGGTAGGTGAACCAGCGGCGCATGATGTCGAAGTTGAGCCCGGAACGGATGTGGCCGATATGCGGCGCGGCCTGCACGGTCGCGCCACAGAGGTAGATCGAGACGCAGCCCGGGACGATCGGGGTGAAGTCACGGATCTGCCGGGCGCTGGTGTCGTACAGGCGAATAGTCACGGAACCAGGGTAGTGGGCGCGGGGCAGTGCCTCGGGCCCGTACGGCACGGAGCAGGCGCGATGCCGCCACCCGGCACCGGGCCGCGGACGCGGCCGGGAACCCCCTGCCACACTTTGCCCGTTATTTAATGTTTTGCGGCAAAAATGCAATTCCGCGTGATACCTTCCCGGGCACACCTCGGGACAGGCGGGGCGCCGTGGACACCAGGAGGGGCGTTGCACTCCACTCTGCCGCCACAGCAGGAGCACACGGAACCCCCGCGCACCGCCCCGCCGCCACCGGGCGGCCGGCGGCCCGGCCGGGTGGCCGCCCTGGACGGCCTGCGGCTGTGCGCGGCGCTGATGGTGGTCGCCTACCACTGGATGGCCTTCGGCAGCGGCGCCTGGGGCGCCCCGGCCCGCGCCGTCTTCCCCACGGCCCATCTGCCGGCCTCCTACGGCTGGCTGGGCGTCCAGCTGTTCTTCCTGATCAGCGGGTTCGTCATCTGCATGAGCGGCTGGGGCAGGGGCGTCGGCGAGTTCGCGGCCTCGCGCGCCGCCCGGCTCCTCCCGGCCTACTGGTTCGCGGTGCTGCTGGTGGCCCTCGTCGTACGCCGGTGGCCGACGGTCAACTCCGCCCCCGCCCTGCGGGACGTCGCCGTCAACCTGACCATGCTCCAGGATCCCCTGGGGGTGGAACCGGTCGACGGCGTCTACTGGACCCTCTGGATCGAGGTCCGCTTCTACCTGCTCTTCGCCCTGGTCGTCGCCGCCGGCCTCACCTACCGGCGGGTGCTGGCCTTCTGCGGCCTGTGGGCCTGCGCGGCCCTCGCCGCCCGCGCGACCGGCGACGACCTGCTGCGGGAGGTCCTGCTCCCCTACGACTGCTGGTACTTCATCGCGGGCATCGCCTTCTATCTGATCCACCGCTTCGGGCCGAACGCACTGCTGTGGGGCACCGTCGGCCTGTCGCTGCTGATCGCACAGCACGACCTGGTCGCCGCCCAGGCCAGGGCCGAGTCCCACATGGGCCACCGGGTGCCGCACTGGCCCACCCCGCTGCTGCTCGCCGTCTTCTTCCTCGCGATGTCCGCCGTGGCCCTGGGCTGGACACGGCGGCTCGACTGGCGTTGGCTGTCCACCGCCGGGGCGCTCACCTACCCGCTCTACCTGCTCCACGAGCGCGTCGGCTGGGTGCTCATCAAGCACGCCGACGGCCGGGTGCCGGCACACGTCCTGCTGCCCGTCCTGGCCGTGGCGATGCTGGTGGGCGCCTGGCTGGTGCACGTGGGGATCGAGCGCCCGCTGGCCCGCAGGGTCCGCGACGGGCTGCGGCGGGCGGTGGCCGCCCTCAGGACCGGCTGACCTCCCGCTCCGCAAAGACATCTCATGGACACCGGATGGTCACGAAAGGGCACGGATGATTACCACCATCCAGGGGAGACGGTGGAGAAAAACAGGGACAGGAGACCACTGTCACGGTCATCCGGGCACCCCCTGTGTCAGCATTCCCGGACACCCCCATTACGTACGACGATCCGACAAGCCACGGAAGAGGACGACATGCGCTTCGCCAGGCGAGGTGGCCCCGACGGCAGCCCACCGGCCGCCAGGCGGCCGGCACCCAGGCTCGTTGTCCTGGACGGTCTCCGCATCGTGGCGGCCCTCATGGTCGTGGTCTTCCACTACACGGCCCTGCGCGGCGGCTGGGGCCAGAACCCCGACAACGTCTTCCCCGGGCTGCGCTCCGTCACCCGCTACGGCTTCATCGGCGTCGAGGTCTTCTTCCTGATCAGCGGCTTCGTCATCTGCATGAGCGCCTGGGGCCGGTCGCTGGGCGACTATGCGGTCTCCCGGGTCTCGCGGATCTACCCCGCCTACTGGTTCGCGATCTTCCTGACCGCGGGCGTCATCACGCTGTGGCCGCAGGTGCGCAGCGTGGAGAACATGGACGTGGTCTTCACCAACCTCACGATGGTCCAGGAGGCCTTCGGGGTCTGGGATGTGGACGGCGTCTACTGGACGCTCTTCATCGAGCTCAAGTTCTATGTGCTCTTCGCGATCGTGGTGGCCACCGGCGTCACGTACCGCAAGTGCGTGCTCTTCTGCGGCCTGTGGACGCTGGCGGCCGTCATGGTCCCCAAGTCGGACAGCAAGCTGCTCGAGATGTGGGCGATGCCGCTCTACACGCCGTACTTCGTCGCGGGCATCTGCTTCTACCTGATGCACCGCTTCAAGCCGACCGCCCTGCTCTGGGGCATCATCTCGATGTCCCTGTTGATCGCCCTGCACGGGGTGCCCAAGCGGGTCTCCGACAACACCCACGCCGGCGTCCCGACCCTGCCCGCCAAGGTGATAGTGGTCGCGGCGTTCGTGATCATGGCGCTGATCGCGCTGGGGTACTTCGACCGGATCCAGTGGCGCTGGCTGACGACGGCGGGCGCGCTGACCTTCCCGCTCTATC
Source organism: Streptomyces luteireticuli (assembly GCF_041519305.1). Lineage (NCBI taxonomy): Bacteria > Bacillati > Actinomycetota > Actinomycetes > Kitasatosporales > Streptomycetaceae > Streptomyces > Streptomyces luteireticuli. The sequence continues at coordinate 4,851,233 of NZ_CP167927.1, read as the reverse complement.
TGATCCACCAGTACATCGGGATGACCGTCATCCACGGCCTGCGCGAGCACATCCCGCCGTACCCGCTCGTCGCCGGCCTGATCGCGGTGATGCTGCTGGCGGCGTGGCTGATCCAGCGGTACGTCGAACGCCCCCTGGGCAGACGGATGCGGCGCGCTCTGCAGCGCAGCATGGAGGAGGTCCGCCGGAACTCGGGCTCCGCGCCCGCCCGGACGTTCCTCCGCAAGGACCCCGCCGTGGCCGTGGTGCAGGAGCCACGCGGCCACCAGCCGGCCGCGCCGGACCGGGTGCCGGCGGGCACGCCGGAGGGGCCGTAAAGGATTCGGCGCCGGACGGGCCGGTTCGGCCCGTCCGGCGCGCGGGGTCCGGGGAGCTGCCCCGGGGAGAAGCCCCCGCCTACAGCGAGCCGACGACCTTCCGCGGAGCGATCCGGACGACCACCCGCTGCGCGTCCTCCGCCGCCGCCGGATTGAAGTCCGCGTAGTCCTTGCCCGTGTACTTCCGCGCGAGCTCGTCGATCAGCTCCGGCCCGCCCTCGGTGGTGATCGACGCCGTGCCGCGCACCTCGGCGTACGTGTACGGCGCGTTGGGCGGGTTCACCAGCACGGTCACCCGGGGATCGCGCCGCAGGTTGCGCTCCTTGCGGCGCCCGACCGTCGTCGAGATCAGCAGGTCGTCGCCGTCGCGCTTGACCCAGGTCACCGACAGCTGCGGGCTCCCGTCCGGCTGGACGGTCGCGACCGTGACGAAGGCGGGGTTGTCGTCGAGGTACTGCTTCAGGTCGTCGGAGAGCACGGCGGATCCTTCCTCGGGACGGGTCGTCGATCCACCGTATCCGCGCCGCGGATTCAGCGCCGGGCGACGACCAGCGCCGTGGCGATCGCGGCGAGCCCCTCCGCACGTCCCGTGAGACCGAGCCCGTCCGTCGTCGTCCCGGAGATGTGCACGGGCGCGCCGACCGCCGCGGAGAGCACCTCCTGCGCCTCCGCCCGCCGCTTGCCGATCTTCGGGCGGACGCCGATCACCTGGATCGCGACATTGCCGATCTCGAAGCCCTCGGCCCGGACGATCCGGGCGGCCTCGGCCAGCAGGGTGACGCCGGAGGCACCGGCCCACTCGGGCCGCCCGGTGCCGAAGTGCGCACCGAGGTCGCCGACGCCCGCCGCGGAGAACAGCGCGTCGCACGCGGCGTGCGCGGCCACGTCCCCGTCGGAGTGCCCGGCGAGGCCGTATCCCGCGTCCTCCCAGAGCAGACCCGCGCACCACAGCTCACGGCCCTCCTCGAAGGCGTGCACATCGGTGCCGATGCCGACCAGCGGCAGCGGGGACGACTCAAAAACCATCGTTGGCCCTCCTGCGGGCGATCACGGCCTCGGCCAGCACCAGGTCCAGCGGTCTGGTCACCTTGAAGGCCTCCTCGTGGCCGGGGACGACGACCACCCGGACGCCGAGCCGCTCGACCATCCCCGCGTCGTCCGTGGCGCCCTCGCCCGGCGCGTCCTCGAACGCCCGGTGGGCCTCGTCGAGCGTGCGGCGGTCGAAGCCCTGCGGGGTCTGCACGGCGCGCAGCAGGGCACGCTCGGGCGTGGCGACGACGGGCTCGGGCCCGTCCTCGCGCGGCTCGACCCGCTTGACGGTGTCCGCCAGCGGAAGGGCCGGGACCACGGCCGGGGAGCCCTCGCGCACGGCCGTGACGACGGCGTCGACCGTGTCGACCGGGACGAGGGGGCGGGCGGCGTCGTGCACGAGGACGACGCCGACGTCGCCGGGCAGGGCCCGCAGCCCCCGGGAGACGGACTCCTGGCGGGTGGCGCCGCCGGGGACGACCAGGACCTCGGTCCGGTCGCCGGCGAGCGGGAACTCGTCCAGCAGGGCCCGCACCCCGGCCTCGTCGTCCGCCGGTGCCACGACGACGACGAGCGAGACCGCGCGGGAGGCCGCCATGGCCCGCACCGCATGCACGAGCATGGGGGTGCCGCCGAGGGCGCGCAGCGCCTTGGGCGCACCGGGACCGAGCCGGACGCCCCGGCCGGCCGCAGGAATGACCGCCGCGGTGCGCACGGCCGCCGGAACAGTGGCTCGATCAGACACAGTGGCTCGATCAGACATTGCGTTGGCGTTCAGGTTTGCTTCCTCGGCCGAATTGGGTATGGCCTGGGGGTGCCCCCCGCTCCTGGAGCTCGGGGGAGCGCCCGGCGCTCCGCCGCGACCAGCCCCTTCCGTGACGACTGGTCGGGTCGGCCGCCGGGTGCACGACACCGGTGCCGCCGGTGCAGAGATGCCGCAGCGCCCGTCGGATGACGTCATCCGTCATCGCACGGGCACCGCGGCACTTCTGCGTCCGGCTGCGTTCACCGCCCGGCACGGCGCGTCGGGGTACGACGGCGGGGCCGGCACGGGTGCGTCAGGAGGCGAGGACCTCGTCGAGCAGGGCCTCGGCCTTGTCCTCGTTGGTGTTCTCCGCGAGGGCCAACTCGCTCACCAGGATCTGGCGGGCCTTGGCCAGCATGCGCTTCTCACCGGCGGACAGGCCGCGCTCGCGCTCACGGCGCCACAGGTCGCGGACTACTTCGGCGACCTTGATCACATCGCCGGACGCCAGCTTCTCCAGGTTCGCCTTGTAGCGGCGGGACCAGTTCGTCGGCTCTTCGGCGTACGGCGCGCGGAGCACCTCGAAGACCCGGTCGAGCCCATCCTGGCCGACCACATCGCGCACACCGACGAACTCGGCATTGTCCGCCGGCACCCGAACCGTCAGGTCACCCTGGGCGACCTTCAGCACCAAGTAGGTCTTGTCCACGCCTTTGATCTGGCGAGTTTCGATGGCCTCGATCAGCGCGGCCCCGTGATGGGGATAGACCACGGTGTCGCCAACCTTGAACGTCATGTGACAGGTACCCCTTCCGTGGCTATCCAGTCTAACACGGGAAGTGCGCGTTCTGAATGGCGTTTCCGCAGGTCAGGGCATATCTCGGGGCTTGACAACAGCGGCCGGGACGTGCTGCGGGAGGGTTCCGGAAGCGGGTATTCGCAGGTGGGAGCGGTTGTCCGGGGGAAGTGAAACGGGCACGTTACACGTACCGGAGCGGCCCCGCGAGCGGCTGAACGTCCCGTTTTGCCGGGGTCCGGTCGGCGCACTTCCCGTACTCCGTTCGGGGCGGACGAACCATCCGCGCGCGTTCTGCGCACGGATTACGGAATTGATCAACCCGAACTTGATCAATTCCGTAACTCACCCCCCTTGGGCCCCGCATTCCTTACCGATAATCCGCCCGGAGGGCTCCTCGGCCGGTCCTCTTATAAGCCGGTCGTAGGACTCGCGGGGGCCGAGTGGACCTTGAGAGGCGGGTCGGGTGCGGGGCCCGTCGGACGGCTCGGTAACCTAAGCGCGCTGACACACCTCTTACTTCGTCCAAGGAGATGCCGCCGCCGTGAGCAGCAGCCTTCGACGCGGCGCTCTCGCCGCCACCGTCCTCGCGCTCTCGATCGCCACGCTCTCCGCCTGCGGGGCGGGGAACGACGCACAGACGCTCGAGGTCAAGCCGGACAACGCCGCAGCCGCGGTGGGTGACATCAAGCTCCAGAACATCAACGTGATCACCCAGCCGGAACTCGACGCCAAGGGCCCCGCCGTGATCACGGGCCAGCTCTTCAACAACGGCGACAAGGACCAGACGCTCAACGCGGTCAAGCTGCCGGGCAAGAACGTCGCCGTCCAGCTCACCGGCGCCAAGGGCTCCGGTCCGGTCGTCGTTCCCGCGGGCGGGTCCCTGACGCTCGGCGGCAAGGGCAACGCCTCCGCGGTCCTGCCCAGCGGCCGCGAGAGCATCAAGGACGGCGAGCAGCAGGAGCTGTCCTTCGTCTTCAGCAGGACCGGCGACGTGAAGATCGGCGCCTTCGTGGTGCCCGCGACGCACTACTTCAAGGAGTGGGGCCCGAGCGAGGCCCCGTCCGCGCCGGCCAAGAGCAGCGGCCAGCCGGGCAAGCCGGGCTCCTCGGCCTCCTCCCCCGCCTCCTCCGCCTCGGGCAAGGCCGAGGAGAAGAAGGGCGAGAAGGACGCCAAGAAGAACGGGCAGGGCGCGACGGCCACGCCGAACGCCGGGCACTGATCCCCGACGACGCGGGAGGGCCGGAAGCCTCGGGCTTCCGGCCCTCCCGCGTATGCCCCTCCGGGGCGGTGCCGGCGGCCTACGGCTCGAGCCCCTCCCGCACGCGCCTCTCGCACCGCTCGGCCCTGGCGGGCCTCCCGGGCTTCGAGCCGCTGCGGCGGACTCCGTCCGCCGGACCGCGGGCCCGGCCAGGGCCTACGGCTCGAATTTGTAGCCCAGGCCGCGCACCGTCACCAGGTAGCGCGGGGCGCCCGGGTCCGGCTCGATCTTGGCGCGCAGGCGCTTGACGTGGACGTCGAGCGTCTTGGTGTCGCCCACGTAGTCCGCGCCCCAGACGCGGTCGATCAGCTGCATGCGGGTCAGCACCCGGCCCGCGTTGCGCAGCAGCATCTCCAGCAGGTCGAACTCCTTGAGCGGCAGGTCGACCTTGCCGCCGGCGACGGTCACCACATGGCGGTCCACGTCCATCCGGACCGGTCCGGCCTCCAGGGCGGCGGGGGCGACCTCCTCCGGCTCGCCCCGGCGGCGCAGCACCGCGCGGATACGGGCGACCAGTTCGCGCGAGGAGAAGGGCTTGGTGACGTAGTCGTCGGCTCCTATCTCCAGGCCGACGACCTTGTCGATCTCACTGTCCTTGGCGGTGACCATGATGACGGGCACGTTGGAGCGGCCGCGGAGCTGACGGCAGACCTCGGTGCCGGGCAGGCCCGGCAGCATCAGGTCGAGCAGGACGAGGTCGGCGCCGTTGCGCTCGAACTCGTCCAGGCCGTCGGGGCCGGTGGCCGCGATGGCGACCTCGAACCCCTCCTTGCGGAGCATGTAGGACAACGCGTCGCTGAAGGACTCCTCGTCCTCGACGACGAGCACTCGGGTCACGGGATGACCTCCGGTGGGGTCTCGGGCTGGCTCATGGGGGTCACGGAAGGACCTCCCGGGCGGGGAGGCCGGTGTCGAGGCAGTCGTCACCGGTGACGGGACGGACGCGGTGGCGGTCGCGGACCAGACCGGCCTCGGGCAGGCGGAGGGTGAAGGTGGAGCCCTGGCCCTCGGCGCTCCAGACCGTGACCTCCCCGCCGTGCGAGGCGGCCACGTGCTTGACGATCGACAGGCCGAGGCCGGTGCCGCCGGTGGCGCGGGAGCGGGCGGGGTCCACGCGGTAGAAGCGCTCGAAGACGCGCTCGCGGTCCCTCTCGGAGATGCCGATGCCCTGGTCGGTCACGGCGATCTCGATGAGATTGCCGCCGGGGGCGGCCACCCGGCGGGCGGCGATGCCCACCCGGGTGCGGGCGGGGCTGTAGTTCACGGCGTTCTCGACGAGGTTGCCGAGGGCGGCGGCGAGCTGGCCGCGGTTGCCCCAAACGTGGAGGCCCGCGGCGCCCCCGGCGGCCATGGTGATCTGCTTGGTGCCGGCCTGGTGGCGGCAGCGGTCGACGGCCTCGGCGACGAGCTCCTCGACGGCCACCGGCTCGGCGTCCTCCAGCGGGTCGTCGTTCTGCACCCGGGAGAGGTCGATGAGCTCCTGGACGAGGTTGGTCAGCCGGGTCGCCTCGATCTGCATCCGGCCGGCGAAGCGGGTGACGGCCTCGGGGTCGTCGCTGGCGTCCATCACCGCCTCGGAGAGCAGCGAGAGGGCGCCGACCGGGGTCTTGAGCTCGTGGCTGACGTTGGCGACGAAGTCGCGGCGCACGGCCTCGATGCGGCGGGCCTCGGTGAGGTCCTCCACCAGCAGCAGGACCAGGCGCGAGCCCAGCGGCGCGACCCGGGCCGAGACCGCGAGCGCCTCGCCGCGGCCGGTGCCGCGCCGCGGCAGGTCGAGCTCGACCTGGCGTATCTCGCCGTCCCGCCGGGTGTCGCGGGCCATCTGGAGCATCGGCTCGACGGCCAGCTTGCCGCCGCGCACCAGGCCCAGGGCGTACGCGGCCGAGCTGGCCTTGACCACGGCGTCGCCCTCGTCGAGCACGACGGCCGAGGAGCGCAGGACGGAGAGCACGGTGTCCACGCCGGGCGGCAGGACCGCGTCGGTGTGCAGGGAGCTCCTGGTGGGGCGGGCCTGGTCGCGCTCGCTCCAGCGGAACGCCAGCATGGCGATCACGCCGGTGCACAGCCCGGCGAGCGCTGCCGCTGCGGCCACGGCCGCGTCCACGTTCATGGCTCCAGGTTATGCGGGCCCACGGACAGGCCCACAGCCAAATGGGGGGCGGCTCGAACACACGTTGCCGAGAGTTCACCTTCAGGTCGGCGCCGGTTCACTCGAGGGGTCGATATCCGTCGCGTTCCGGCCGGAAGGTGGAACCCCGACCACGGCGAGACCACGGCAAGACCACCGCGAGAGAAGGACACGCACATGCGGGACGCGTACCACGAGGAGCTGGATTCGATAGGCGACGGGCTGGTCGAAATGGCCCGGCTCGTCGGCTCCGCGATCGGACGCGCCACCACGGCGATCCTGGACGCGGACCTCAAACTGGCCGAGGCCGTGATCGCCGGCGACGCGAAGGTGGACGACCTCCAGCGCGACCTGGAGGCCCGGGCCATCGCGCTGCTGGCCCGGCAGCAGCCGGTCGCCACCGACCTGCGGATCGTGGTGACCTCGCTGCGGATGAGCGCCGACCTGGAGCGCTCCGGCGACCTCGCGCAGCACGTGGCCAAGCTGGCCCGGCTGCGCTTCCCGGAGACGGCGGTCCCGCGCGACCTGCACTCCACGGTGCTGGAGATGGGCCAGCTCGCCCAGCGGCTGATGGCCAAGGCCGGCGAGGTGCTCATCACCAAGGACGTGGACCTCGCGCTCCAGCTGGAGCAGGACGACGACGCGATGGACCTGCTGCACCGCACGCTCTTCCAGCACCTGATGGACGACCGCTGGCAGCACGGCATCGAGACGGCGGTGGACGTGACCCTGCTGGGCCGCTACTACGAGCGCTTCGCCGACCACGCCGTCTCGGTCGCCAAGCGCGTCGTCTACCTCGTCACCGGCGAGCACGCGGACGAGCTGCAGCAGTCCTCCGGACAGGGCGACGCCGGGGAAGCGCACTGAGCACCGAGCTCACCCCCCTGCGCCCCAATGCGCCCGGCGGGCGCTGAAACATACGTCCAATGTGCGCATTGACTGCCGACGCGCTCAGGCGTTGAGTGGGAGCGAGGCACACCCGATCCCTGCAAACCCGAACTCTTGAGGAGGTTCCGGATGAGCGGATGCCAGTGCGGCCCCGGGTGCAGTTGCGGTTGCCAGCAGGGCGGATCCTGCCAGTGCGGCGGGAGCTGCGGCTGACGAACCGCCCACGTCACTCACGGGAAAGGCCCCCGGCCGGTGCGCTCACCGGCCGGGGGCCCTCTCGTGCGGAAGCGGGAAAAGCGGGAAGCAGCAGGGCTACTTCTTCTTGCCCTGGGTCTTCCAACCATGCTTGAGGTCCTGGGGAGTTGCCTGGCCACGCTGGCCCGGCCAGCACCGGGACGGTCGTTGTTGGTCGTTGTCGGTCACCCTGGGGCGCCCTTCGACGGCCCGCAGACGGCCCGGCAACGTGGTGCGAACAAGGAAGAGCAAGAAGGACCGCCCTCCGGGCGGACGACCTTTGGGCGCCCACGGCCGGTCGGGAACTCCCCTACCGGTCCGCGCCTGCGGGACGACCGGGCACCGGGAGGCGTCCCCCGAAGTTCGCTACTCCACTACCGCACAGGTCAAGGGCCTGATCAAGCTAGAGAGAGGGGGAAGCGGATACGACGCACCCCGGCGTCTCTGACACGAGGTTCACCCAACAATGCTGAAAACTGCGGCTCATCGCGACTCAGCGCGTCTCACCGCAGGTCAGAGGGGGTGTGTCTGAGACGCACACTGCGGCGCCACCACAGCTCTTAGAAGGGGGCGGTCCGGCCGACGATCGCCCCTTTCTAAAAGCCCCCGGTCGCCCAACGAGACGGGCAGAGACCGACGGAGGCAGCCCCCACGTCGCCGTCTGATCCTGGGGCTGCTCACGGTTCGCACGGCATTCCAAAGGAGTGGATGCCCCCCTTTGGAAGGCCGCCTGCGCGTCCGGCAGCGGCAAGAGGAAGACACCACCCCGCCCCGGCCCGGTGGGTGGTGTCTTCGTAGCGGTAGTTCGTTAAACCCGTCGGTAGTTGGGGTTGACGGCCGGGCGGGCTGGCCGTAGGGCGGTGGTAGGGAGCCAACCACCGTGCTGGGGGCTGGAGATGACCGCTCGTCGTCCGTGTCCGCCTGCGCCGGGACCGCTGGAGGAGTACGCGGCCCGGTTCGATGACCTCTTCGTCAGTCTCGCGCAACGGCGCGGGTTTCGCGAGTACCTGGCCGGGCTGCTGGCGCCGCGGGACCGGAACAAGACGCTCACCTGCCTGGCCGGAGCGGAACCGGTCACTGCTGCGGGAACGGCGGCGGTGCAGCGGCTGCAGTTCTTCCTCTCCGAGTCCGCCTGGGAGGCCGGGCAGGTCAACGACCGGCGCCTTGAGCTGCTGCGCGGCCAGGCGGCGACCGCCCCGCACGACGGCGGGGTCATCGTGATCGACGATTCCGGGGACCGCAAGGCCGGCACCGCGACCGCGCACGTGGGGCGGCAGTGGCTGGGCCGGCTGGGCAAGACCGACAACGGCATCGTCACCGTGACCACGGTATGGACCGACGGACGCGTGTACTACCCGCTGCACGCACAGCCCTACACGCCCGCCCACCACTTCCCGCGCGGCCGGTCCGATCCGGACTTCCGCACCAAACCGCAGCTGGCCGCCGCCCTCGCGGCCCGGGGCAAGGCGGCGGGCTTCGGCTGCCGGGCGGTGGTGGCCGACTGCGCCTACTCCGTCAGCGACGACTGGTACTTCGCACTGCGCGAGGCCGGGCTGGCCTACGTGGTGGCCCTCAAACCCCGCAACGGCACCTGGGCTCCGGCCCACCAGCCGCACACCCCCATCGACGCCGCCCATGCTCTGACCTGGCGGGATGCCGATCGTCCCGGCGACTGGACGCGCGTTGAGCGCTGTTTCCGCGACGGGCACACCGAGACCTGGTGGGCCGCCGACACCCGCCTCGGCGGCTACGGGCCCGACTCACCCTGCCGGCTCGTCGCCGCGACCACCGATCCGGCCACCCTGCCGCCGAAGGCCACCTGGTACCTGTCCACCAACCTGCCCCATCCCGACGCGCCCCACGCCGCTGCCAGTACGCACCCGCCTGCCGATCTCGCCGAGATCGTCCGCCTCTACGGCCTGCGGCCGTGGATCGAGCAGAGCTACAAGCAGATCAAGGACGAGCTCGGCTGGGCGGACTTCCAAGTCCGCTCCGACCGCGCCATCCGCCATCACCAGACACTGGTCAACTGCGCTTTCTCCTTCTGCTGGGACCAGTGGTTCGCCCCACCCGGACCCATGGACGCCTCCGCGTCGGACCCGTGCCCCGACGACCGGCCAGAGAGGGGGACCAGCCATACCCCACCAGCCCCAACCTCCCTGCTGGCCCAGGGCCTTGCGCGCCATCCGTTCCTGGCTCACCCCCGCCGTCACCCTCAATCGCTGGTGGCGAGCCTGGACCGACAAAGACCCACCCGCCGAACTCCAGGCCCTGATCAACGCGGTCACCACCGGCCACGGCATTGATCTCTACCGCCGGGTTTAACGAACTACCGGTAGGCGCCCTGAGTCGCGATAAGCCGCAGTGTGCGTCTCAGACACACCCTCTCTGACCTGCGGTGAGACGCGCTGAGTCGCGATGAGCCGCAGTTTTCAGCATTGTTGAGTGAATCTCATGCCGGTCGGCCGGGCGCATGCCGCCGTCCGGCCCAAGCTGCGAGGCGCCGAGGCGTCTGATAGGCGTCCGCCCGGAGGGCGGTCCTTCTTGCTCTTCGCCCTTCGGCCGGACGTCTACCAAGCGCCACGGCGATCTTCTTGGCGCCCCTGCACGCTACGAACGGAGCTGTCCCAGGGCAACGGTCTCGTCGATAAAGCCGTGAGCCAGCGGCTGCGTCCGGCGCTGAGCGAGCCAGCCTGAGACACGGGGGCCGCCATTGACTGCGGCACCTTCGCGGACCGTCCGGACGTGCTCGAACCCCTGGGCCAGGTAGTACTGCTGGAGCGCCCCGTTAGTCGTCCAAGCATCAAGGCGAAGCCACCGCGCCCCCGCGCGATAGGCCCGGTCACCTGCCCAATCGAGGAGGCGACCGCCCAGGTTCTGCCCTGCGTGCGTTCGGGCCACCGTGAGCTTGTTGACGAACATCGAAGGCTCGCGCAACTCCTCTGGAGTCCAAAGCCCTTCCTCGGCGTCAGGCGTGAGCGTGACGGTCGCGGCAGTCGTCTCGCCATCGCGGACCATGAAGACCGTCCCCGACTCGATGGCGGCAAGCAGCCGGCTGGCCGGGTACGGGCGGCTCCACTGGTCCGTACCGCGTTGGCTGAGCCAAGCCGCTGCCTCCACGCGGAATGCAGTCAGCTTGGCCAGGTCGTCGGGCACGGCGGGGGTGATTATCACTGAGGCTCGTTCTCTCTCCGGGCGGACAGATCGCCGATCTCGTAGTTCATCCGGTTCAGGTCGCCCCGGAAGGTGGTGCGTGTGCAGCGGATCGGCCGCGATGCCGAGTAGCCAACGCGCGTCCAGAGCAGTACGGGGACCCCGGCTCCGATCTCCAACAAACGGGCCTCTTCAGGAGTCGGCATCCGTGTCGCGATCTCGTCGAAGTACCCGATCTGCTCGATACCCAGACCTGCGAGATAGCGCGTCGTGCCTTCGGCAACATCGCCAGGCTCGGTCAGCCGTGGGGCCTCCTGCATGAGCCACTGGGGGTAGTACGTGGCCTGGGTAGACCACGGCACGTCGTCTACGTACCGGTGGCAGAAGCGCAGCACCGACACGGCTCCCGCCTCGGCCTGGAGGCGCTTCGCGACGTACTCGGGCATCGCGGTCAGCTCAACTCGGAAGGTCTGGTGCGGGCGGCGTCCCGCGTCCGTCACGTTCGTGTTGTACGCATCGCCGACCTGCGGAAAGCTCAGGTTCTCGAACTTTGACGCGTTCAGCTCGAAGACCTCGTGCTTGCGGACCATGTACCCGAGTCCCTGGCTGGACGAGATCAACCCTTCACTGACCAGCTGATTCAGTCCAGCGCGCACCGTGTTCCGAGACGCCTCGAAGCGCGCGGACAGCTCGCTCTCAGATGGGAGACGGTCGCCGGGCCCATAGGTGCCCTTCGCCATCTCCCGTCTCAGCGTGTCGGCCACCTGTTGGTACTTGGGCTGCTTGCTCATAGCGCCATCATGACGCACTCGCTCAACTTGTTGGTACATGCGGGCCCCAATCCCTTGACGGCTCACAGTCCGCGGGTGCAGCATCACAGCATCAACTTGTTCCAACAAGTTGAGCAGGTGGGTTAATTCCTTCCTGCTCCTCACGCCTGCACGGGAGAAACGAAGAGCCCTGGTGAGCTGCTGCTCACCAGGGCTCCGACAAACCGCAGGGAGCGGCGCTCGCCTGCCAGCAGTAGCCGCCGCTCCCCGACCCACAGGGGGTACACCCATCATGCCTGGAACCATCGTGGAACGTAGGGCTGAACGGCCGTGGTACCAGGGCAACGGGCCCGACGGCCGACGGCTGGAGCGCGGCGAGATCGTGGCTCTGGAGCCCAAGTACGCGGAGCGGCTGTCGGTTCTGTTCGAGCGGTATGGCGAGCGGGTGTTGAACTACGCCCGGCGCAGGCTGCTGAACCTGGGAATGGCCGTGGGGGCGGCGGGTCCGCTTGCGCAGGACATCGCTCAGGACACGTGGGTGCGGGTGGCCCGCACGGGCGCCAAGGACGCGCTCCGCTGCGACGATCCGGCCGACGATGAGGTTTTGCCGATCTTGTTCAGCCGGGTGAAGCAGCAGATCGGTGCGCACTTCCGGCGTCAGGTGGAGAACGAGGCCCCGGTGGACTGGCAGGCCCCGGAGACATGCGCGGCGCTGTGCCCGCTCCTGCCGGAAGGGTGCGCGCTCGCTGCGCTCCCGGCCGCGCTGGCCGCGATGGTGGCGCGGCTGCCGGAGCGGGAGCGCCGGGCGCTGCTGCTGAAGCTGGACGGTCTGCCGGTGGAGCGCATCGCGGAGCATCTGGAGTGCAGCGGCGCGGCCGCGCGACGGGTCCTGTCCCTGGCCCTGGTGCTGCTCCAGGTCAGCAACCCCGAGCTTCCCGGGGAGTCGTTGTCGGCGGACATGCTCCCGGCCTGGGAACAGGAGGCGCTGGCAAAGATCGGTCAGGCGCAGCGCGCGGCGCTGCTGCGGGTGGAGGAGACTGCCCGGCGCTCGCTGCTGCTTCTGCTGGCCGGGGCGTCAACCGCCGATGCCGCCGCGCGGCTTGGCGTCTCGGTGCAGTACGTGCGCAACTTCGGCCGGGCGCTGACAGCGCTTGAGGCCCTGGACGGCGGCTCTGCGCGCCCGGCGGCCGTACCGGGCAAGGACCAGGCGATCGTTGACGCGCTACGTGGTGAGGTGGCGCGGCTGCGGCCGGGGTCCCGGCTTCCGAGCAATCGGGAGTTGATGGCGCGGTTCGGGTGTGCGAGCCGGACCGTGACGAAGGGCATGCAGGTCCTCCGTGCTGAGGGGCTGATCGAGGCCAACGGGACATGCGGCTACACCGTGGCCCGCTCGCAGGCCGACATGGAGCGGGCGGCGTGAGTCGTCATCACCGGTCGCCGTACCTGAATGCGGCCCGTCGCCGGGCGAGGAAGCGCGGCCTTGCCCGGCGCGACGGTCAGCACTGCGCCTACTGCCTCACTCCGTTCGCCGATCTGCGGCAGGCCACCCTCGATCACATCGTGCCGATCTCGCTGTTCCCCACGTGGAGTTCGGAGAACCTGGTCCTGGCCTGCCGCCCCTGCAACACGGCCAAGGCGGACCATCTCCCGCTGTTCATCGCCCTGCTGCTGTGCGCCCACTACCGCCCCGCCGCCCCGGCTCCTGAACACCCCGGTGAACACCACGCCGAGGGCGTTCATGAACGGACCGACGGGGGCGAGCGCGAACAGCCGGACGGGCCCGCCGGTGAACACCGTCGTGAACGCTTCGGGCCGGTCGGTATCGACTGGCGCACGCTCGCACGGCTGGCGTACACCGCACGGGAGTCGGCCGTACGGCCCGCCTCCAAGCCGCACGACTGCGCCGTTCAGTTGAGGGCTGACCTGCCCCTACGGGCCGCACACCCCCGCACGGTGGCCGCACGCATGAACGCCTGCCGCCCGACGGTGAACTCCGACAGTCGGACCGTGAACAGCCGTCTCGGGCAGGAGGTGGCGTCGTGAACGCGGACGTGGCGATGCCGCATGACGAGGAGTTGGAGCGGTGCGTCCTCGGGTGCGTCATCTGCTACCCCGACCGGTTCACCGACCTCTCGGCGATCCTCGCGCCGAACGACTTCTACAGCCCTGCCCACAGTGTGGTGTGGTCGGCGCTGGCGCAGCGGTTGGGCCGGGGTGAGCCGGTGGATCCATCCGCCCTGACGGCGGCGTTGGCTGCCGGGGGCACGCTTCGGACGGCCGGCGGGCCCGCCTATGTCTCGGCGCTGGCCCAGTGCGCGGTGCCGGATGCCACCTGGCACGCGGATGAGGTCAAGCGGATCGCCCGGCTGCGGGCCGCCCGTGAACTCGGGCTCCGGCTCATGCAGGCCACCGCCGCCCCGGGCGTCGAACTCCCCGAGTTGGCCGCACTGGTGGCGGACGCGCTCCCCGTCCTGGAGGCCAGCGACGCCTCCGGCCGGGTCAGCCGCCCGGTCCTCTGGACGGCCGACGCCCTGTACCGGGCCGAGTTCCCCGAACCCCGGTGGGCCGTCCCCGACCTGATCCCCGAAGGGCTGACCGTGCTGACCGGGGCTCCGAAGGTGGGCAAGTCCTGGATCTGCCTCGGACTCGGGCTCGCTGTCGCCTCCGGCGGCAAGGCCCTGGACGCCATCCCGGTCGAGCAGGGCGAAGCCCTCTACCTCGCACTGGAGGACACCCCGCGTCGCATGCAGTCCCGGCTGCACCGGATCCTGGGCGACCAGCCCCCGCCCGAAGCGCTGCACATCCATGTGGAGTTGCCCGCCGGGCTGGGCGGTGTCCGCCGGTGGCTCGACCAGCACCCGGGCGCCCGGCTGGTCATCGTGGACGTCCTGCAACGCGTCCGGAGCGACACCGGCCGGGAACCCAACGCCTACGCCGCCGACTACGCCGCCATCACCGGCCTCAAGCGCCTTGCCGACGCCTACCAGGTGGCGTTCATCGTCGTCCACCACATCCGCAAGGCCCAGTCCGAGGACTGGATGGACGCCACCTCCGGCACCAACGGCATCAACGGCGCGGCCGACGCCACCTTGTTCTTCTCCCGCGCCCGCGGAGAGGCCGAAGGGCTGCTGCACCTGACCGGACGGGACGTCGAGGAGAACGAGTACGCCCTGCGGCGCAACGAAGGGTCGATGACGTGGCACCTGGTGGACGGGCCCGCCGACATCGCCACCGCCAGCGAACCGAACGCGAAGATCCTCGCCCACCTCCACGAGCACGGCCCCGCCACACCGAAGCAGGTGGCCGAGGCCACCGGGCAGGACCCGAAGACCGTCCGCACCCTCATGGGGCGGCTGCGGGACCGGGGCCGCCTCACCCAGCTCGGCCCCCGGGGCCCCTACACGATCCCCGGACGTGCCGCCGCCCCGCCGGAAGGCAACAAGGCAACAGGTGCTGCCTCCGCTGTTGCCTCCGAAATCGCAGGTCAGACCGGGGAGGCGACGAAGGCAACAGAGGCAACAGCCCCCGGCCCCTCCGCCGGGACCCCCGTCACCGTGTTGCCTCTGTTGCCTTGTTGCCTCCAGGGCTCTGACCAGCACGAATGCGAGGCAACAGGCGAAGCAACGGGTGTTGCCTTGTTGCCTTCCCAGCCCCGTCACCGCGCCACCGGACTCCGGGAGGAAGCGTCGTGAGCCCCACCCCACCCCAGCAGAACGACCCCCGCGCCACACTCCGCGCCGGACTGCCCGACCGCTACCTCACCCCTGAAGACCTCGTGGAGCTCTTCGACCTGCCGAGCGTCGAGACCGTCTACGCCTGGCGCAAGAAGCGCACGGGGCCGCCCGGATTCCGTGTCGGCAAGCACCTGCGCTACGACCCCGAAGCCGTCCACCGCTGGACCACCGACCGCATGCGCGCCGACACCGACGACGCCGCCTGAACGGCTGCTAGGTCTAGCAACACCTGTTGCTAGACCTAGCAACCTCGCTAGCAACCCACATAGCCCCTGATCAGGGGGCTAGCACCTAGCAACCGGTTCCCGCGCACCCCCGAAATCAGCCCAGCAGGCCCCTCGGGCCCCTCTCGCGGCTGCTAGCGCCACCCGGAGCCCCCTCCCCAGCAGCAGCCGGGACGTGACGACTCCCCGTCGGCACACGCCCCGGTCGCTGCCACCAACCAGCAGCGCACTCCTCCGAGAAAGCGAGCAGTTCGCCATGACCGGCCACATCCAAGACCGCTGGTACAAGACCGAACCCGACCCGGACGGCCACCCCCGAAAGGTCCGCACCGCCCGCCACGGCACCGGTCTCCGCTACCGTGCCCGCTACATCGGCCCCGACGGCACCGAGAAGTCCAAGAGCTTCCCCGACCGGCAGAAGCGCCTCGCCGAACAGTGGCTCTCCCACATCGAAGCCGACATGTCCCGCGGCCAATACCTCGATCCGCAGAAGGCGAAGACCACCTTCAAGCGGTACGCCGAGAAGTGGCTCACCACCCAGGGAGGCGACCCGAACACCCGGGCGTCGATGACGTCGCAGCTGCGGATCCACGCCTTCCCGTACATCGGATCCCGCCCCCTGGGCTCGTTCCAGCCCGAGCACATTCGCGAGTGGGTGACTCGGATGGAGGAGAGCGGGGTCCGCGGCGCCTACGCCCGGACCATCTACGCGAACGCCCGGACCGTGCTGAGCGCGGCCGTGGATGACGGTTACCTGAGTCGCAACCCGTGCTCCGCCCGCTCGGTTAAGGCGCCGGCGGTCGAGGCGAAGCGCGTGGTGCCGTGGTCGGTGGATCGTGTGCTGGCCGTGCAGTCCGAGCTGCCCGGGCGGTACCGCGCCATGGTGGACCTGGGGGCGGGGTGCGGGCTCCGCCAGGGGGAGATCCTGGGCGTGGCCGTCGATGCGCTCGACTTCGAAGCCGAGGCGCTGCACGTCGTGCAGCAGCTCAAGCTCAGCCGCAGCAAGGCCGTCTTCGCCCCGCCGAAGGGCGGGAAGCTGCGGACCACCCCGCTGCCGCCGCCCGTCGCCGAGGCGCTGCGTCGGCACATGGCGGAGTTCCCGCCGGTGGAAATCACGTTGCCGTGGGGTACGGCGAAGGGGCCGCTCGTGACCAAGCGGCTGATCTTCGCCGGGCCGCTGGGCGGGCACGTCTGGCGGACGTCGCTCAACGATGACGCCTGGAAGCCCGCTCTCGCGGCTGCGGGCGTCATCCCGCAGCCGCGGAAGGGCGAGACCTACGCAGCGGCCCGCGAGCACGGCATGCACGCGCTCAGGCACTTCTACGCGTCCGTACTGCTGGACGCCGGGGAGAACGTCAAGGCGCTCGCCGAGTACCTCGGCCACTCCGACCCCGGCCTGACGCTCCGCGTCTATGCCCACCTCATGCCGAGCAGCCAGGAGCGCACATTGAAGGCCGTCGCCGACGCCTTCCAGCGGGGACAGTCCATGGACTGACAACCCACAGACGAGACCTGAGCATCGAAAGGACTTCCCTTCTATGGCTTCCCCCGGGGGAAGCCCTTTCAATGCCTAGAAGGAAGATAGTCTCGGATCATTCAGACACACCTAGACCCCGAATCAACTCGGCACTCAAATAATCCAGCCAAAAAGAACGCATGGGTTGGCGTTAGAGATATTCACAATAGACACTCACAACACTGAGTGACCACAGAAGCCTATTACGGAGCAGCATAGGAATTAGCATTCCACTACGGGACTAGCGGGCTAGCGAGCTAGAACGCCCAC
Organism: Streptomyces luteireticuli; assembly: GCF_041519305.1. NCBI lineage: Bacteria > Bacillati > Actinomycetota > Actinomycetes > Kitasatosporales > Streptomycetaceae > Streptomyces > Streptomyces luteireticuli. The sequence goes on along the minus strand of NZ_CP167927.1, from coordinate 4,834,168 downwards.
CCCCGACAACATGGGACGTCAGCGCAACAGAGAGGCCCACAGAGAAGCACACTGAGTGGACATCCATTGGATCCAATGGCATGCCCAGCACCCCATCCTGTATTGACAACACTGTGTTGCCCACCATGGTGGACAGAAACGCACCCCTAAAACCGTTCGTGACGCCCATCTCTAGCTGCAGGTTTGCGAGATCAACTGCATATTAGTAGGGTCCCTGTCGCTGAACAGAAAAGAAGGCCGCCCGGGCAGGGGCGGCCTTCACTCTCCATCAGCATGTCCAAAAATCGCGCACCTGCGACATGGAGGTTCACTCATGGAGAAGCCCATGGTGCCACGCTTCGGCGTCACCATCGACCTCGCTCTCCGCGAGCCATCGTTCGTCCTCATCGGCGTGCTGCTCGGTGCACTCGGCTTGTGGGCCGGGGCACCCCAAGGTGCCGATGCCCTGATGGCCATCCTGGTGTCCGTCCGGGCAAGCATCCGGCGCCAGCCAGGCCGACGCTCGTAGGGCCCACGGCCCACAGACGGCCCCAGGGCAGCAAAGAGGCCCGTCACCTACGGAAAACCGCAGGTGACGGGCCTTTTAGCATGCTCTTACTTCTTCTTGCCCTGGTTCTTCACGGCCTCGATGGCGGCCTTGGCGGCCTCCGGGTCGAGGTAGGTGCCGCCGGGGGTGACCGGGCGGAAGTCGGCGTCCAGCTCGTAGGCGAGCGGGATGCCGGTGGGGATGTTCAGGCCCGCGATGTCGGCGTCGGAGATGCCGTCCAGGTGCTTGACCAGGGCGCGCAGCGAGTTGCCGTGGGCGGCGACCAGGACGGTGCGGCCGGCCAGCAGGTCGGGGACGATGCCGTCGTACCAGTACGGCAGCATGCGGACGACGACGTCCTTGAGGCACTCGGTGCGCGGGCGCAGCTCCGGCGGGATCGAGGCGTAGCGCGGGTCGGCGCTCTGCGACCACTCGGTGCCGTCCTCGAGGGCCGGCGGCGGGGTGTCGTAGGAACGGCGCCAGAGCATGAACTGCTCCTCGCCGAACTCGGCCAGCGTCTGGGCCTTGTCCTTGCCCTGGAGCGCGCCGTAGTGGCGCTCGTTCAGCCGCCAGGAGCGGTGCACGGGGATCCAGTGGCGGTCCGCGGACTCCAGGGCCAGCTGCGCGGTGCGGATGGCGCGCTTCTGGAGGGACGTGTGGACCACGTCCGGGAGCAGGCCGGCTTCCTTGAGCAGCTCGCCGCCGCGGACGGCCTCCTTCTCGCCCTTCTCGTTGAGGTTGACGTCCACCCAGCCGGTGAACAGGTTCTTCGCGTTCCACTCGCTCTCGCCGTGGCGGAGGAGGATGAGCTTGTACGGTGCGTCGGCCATGCCTTCGAGCGTAATGGACCGTGGCCGGTGCCCCGCCCAGGGCGGGGGCCGCCCGTGGGTTGACGCCTCCCGTCAATTGGATGGCGGGCGCGCGCCGGGCCTCCGTAAGGTACGGCCCACGTTGTCGGCGCTTACTTCGGGGGGACGCGTGATCGCGCGCATGGGCAGGGCGGCGCGGGAGAGCGTGGCGGGGCTGCCACGGGAGTTCTGGTGGCTGTGGACGTCCACGCTGGTCAACCGGCTGGGGTCGTTCGTTTCGACCTTCCTCGCGCTCTATCTGACCGTCCAGGAGGGGCACTCGCCCTCGTACGCCGGTCTGGTCGCCGCGCTGAACGGGCTCGGCGGGGTGGTCGCCTCGCTCGTGGCCGGGGTGCTCACCGACCGGCTCGGCCGCCGGCCGACGCTGCTGGCCGCGCAGCTGTCGACCTCCGTCTCGGTCGCGCTGCTGGGCTTCGTGCACGACCCGCTGGCGATCGCGGGCGCGGCCTTCCTGGTCGGCCTGACGAGCAACTCCTCGCGGCCGGCCGTGTCGGCGATGATGGCGGACATCGTCCGGCCCGAGGACCGCATGCGGGCGTTCGCCGTCAACTACTGGGCGATCAACCTGGGTTTCGCCTGCTCCGCGGTGGTGGCCGGGCTCGTCGCCCAGTACAGCTACCTGGCGGGCTTCCTCGGCGAGGCCGCCATCACGCTGGTCTGTGCGCTGCTGTGCTTCCTCAAGCTCCCCGAGTCGCGCCCCGAGCCCGCCGCGGGGGCGGCGGAGGACGCCGGGCGGCCGGCCGTGGGACTCGGATCGGTGCTGCGCGACGGGCGGTTCATGGCCGTCACCGGGCTGTCGCTGCTGCTCACGCTCCTCTTCCACCAGTCGTCGGTGGCCCTGCCCGTGTCGATGGGCCGGGCCGGGCTCTCCAGCGGCGACTACGGGATGGCGATGGCCGTCAACGGCGTCCTGATCGTGGCCCTCCAGATCCCCGTCACCCGCCTCATCGAACACCGCGACCCACGGCTGCTGCTGACCCTCTCCGCCGTGCTCGCCGGGGCGGGCATCGGGCTCACCGGCCTCGCCGGGTCCATGCCCGCCTACATGCTGACGATCGCGGTCTGGACCCTGGCCGAAATCATCAACTCCCCCACCCAGATGGGGCTGGTGACCCGGCTGTCCCCGCTCCACGCGCGCGGCCGCTACCAGGGCGTGTTCTCGCTGTCGTGGACCGTGGGCGACGTGATCGCGCCGCTGTCCGGCGGCGCGGTCATCGACCGCTTCGGCGAGGGCACGCTGTGGACCGCGTGCGCCGCGGTCGGCGTCGCCGCCGCCGCGGGCTACTGGCTGCTGATGCGGAACCTGCCCGGCACGGGCGGGAGTACGGCCCCCGCCCGCGTCGGGCGGCAGGGCGCTAGCTCTGCTCCTCGTCCCGGGAGTCCCCGGAGTTCCGGGTGAGCTTCGTGAACGCCTCCAGGTTGCGCGTGGACTCGCCGCGCGAGGTGCGCCACGCGTACTCCTTGCGGATCGCGCTCGCGAAGCCCATCTCCAGCAGGGTGTTGAAGCTGCCGTCGGCGTTCTCCAGCACGGTGCCGAGGATCCGGTCGAGCTCGTCCGGCGTCACGGCGGCCAGCGGCAGCCGGCCGACGAGATAGATGTCGCCGAGCCGGTCGACCGCGTAAGCGACGCCGTACAGGCGGGTGTTGCGCTCCAGCAGCCACCGGTGCACGGCCTCGTGGTTCTCGTCGGGGCACCGCACGACGAAGGCGTTGACCGACAGGGAGTGCTTGCCGACGATCAGCGACACGGTCGTCGACAGCTTGCGGGTGCCCGGCAGCTTCACGACGTACGAACCGTCGGCCGGGCTCTCCCACTCCAGGGCGGCCTCGCTGAGCGTCCGTTCGATGATGGTCTTCGCGTCGGGCACAGAACGATCAGGCATAGGGCGATCAGGCATGGGGCGAGCGTAGGCGACGCCGCCGCTCGGCGATCGCCTCGGTGTACACCTCGGCCGTGGCGCGGGCCGCCGCGTCCCAGCCGAAGGAGCGGGCGTGCGCGGCGGCCGCGGTGCCCATCGTGCCCACCAGCTCCGGCGCGTCGGCGAACCTCTCCAGCATCCGCGCGTAGTCCGCCGGGTCGTGGCCCTCGACGAGGAAGCCGCTCGCGCCGTCCCGGACGGCCACCGGCAGACCGCCCACGGCCGCGGCGAGCACCGGCGTCCCGCACGCCTGCGCCTCCACCGCGACCAGGCCGAACGACTCGCTGTGCGAGGGCATGACGAGGACGGACGCCGCCCGGTACCAGTCCGCGAGACGGGCCTGGTCCACCGGCGGGCGGAACCGGACCACATCCGTGATGCCCAGCCGGGCAGCCAGCTTGTGCAGCCCCTCGGGCCGGGCCAGGCCGCTGCCGCTGGGCCCGCCGACCACCGGGACGACGAGCCGCCCGCGCAGCTCCGGCCGCCGCTCCAGCAGCACGGCCACCGCGCGCAGCAGCACGTCCGGCGCCTTCAGCGGCTGGATCCGGCCCGCGAACAGCGGGATCAGCGCGTCGGCCGGGAGCCCCAGCCGGGCGCGGGCCGCCGCCCGGCCGTCGGCGGGTCTGAAGCGCTCCAGATTGACGCCCGGGTGGACGACGGCGACCTTCCCCGGCGCCGCGTCGTAGTGGTGGACCAGCTCGCCGGCCTCGCCCTCGGTGTTGGCGATCAGCCGGTCCGCGGCGCGGACGATCTGCGTCTCGCCGATCACCCGGGCCGACGGCTCGGGGGTGTCGCCCTCCGCCAGCGCGGCGTTCTTCACCTTGGCCATCGTGTGCATCGCGTGCACCAGCGGGACGCCCCAGCGGTCCGCGGCCAGCCAGCCGACGTGCCCGGACAGCCAGTAGTGGGAGTGGACGAGGTCGTAGTGGCCCGGCCGGTGGTTGGCCCACGCCTGCATCACGCCGTGGGTGAAGGCGCACAGCTGGGCCGGGAGCTCCTCCTTCGCCAGGCCCTCGTACGGGCCCGCGTCGATGTGCCGGACGAGCACGCCGGGCGACAGCTCCACGGCGGGCGGCAGCTGGCCGGTGGTGGCCCGGGTGAAGACCTCCACCTCGATGCCGAGGGCGGCGAGCCGCTCGGCCAGCTCGACGATGTAGACGTTCATGCCGCCGGCGTCGCCCGTGCCGGGCTGGTGCAGCGGCGAGGTGTGGACGCTCAGCATCGCGACGCGGCGCGGGCGGCGGCGCCGGGCGAAGGGGCCGGTCGTACGTGCCGTACGGGTCGTACGGGGGCGGAGCCTGGATGCGTACTGGCTCACCGTTCGGGTCCTCCGTCCGCCTGTGGGGGGCGTGGGCGTGCGTTCACATGTTCGGGGTCAACCCTGGAACACAGAGGGGCAGGGTCCCATTTCCTTCTTTACCAAAGAGTGATGAAACCCTCACCGTCCGGGGCGGGGGCGGAGGCGTTTTACGCTCGGGTACATGGCCGCCGTCTCCTCCCTCGCGCGCCGCCGTTCCGCCGGACCCGTCGGATCGGCCACGCGCGGCACCACCCACCCGAACCGGCTGCGCCGCATGGACCGCTGGATCACCGACGCGCACGGGACCGCGCTGCGGCGGTCCGCCGACCCCGTCGCCGTCGACCTCGGCTACGGGGCCTCGCCCTGGACCGCGGTCGAACTGCTGGCACGGCTGCGGCGGGTGCGTACGGACGCGGCCGTCGTCGGCGTCGAGATAGACCCGGAACGGGTCGCGGCCGCCGCGGCGTACGCGCGGGACGGGCTCACGTTCGCGCGCGGCGGCTTCGAGGTCCCGCTGGCCGGGCGCCGGCCGCTGCTGATACGGGCCGCGAACGTGCTGCGGCAGTACGACGAGGACGGGGTCGCAGCCGTCTGGGAGCGGCTGTGCGGACGGCTCGCGCCGGACGGGCTGCTGGTGGAGGGGACGTGCGACGAGATAGGCCGGCGGCACGTGTGGGTGGCGCTGGGGCCGGAGGGCCCGCGGACGGTGACCTTCGCGACGCGGCTCGGCGCCCTGTCCGCCCCGTCCGACCTGGCCGAACGCCTCCCGAAGGCGCTCATACACCGGAACGTGCCCGGGGAGGCGGTGCACGCCTTCCTCCGGGACTTCGACCGGGCCTGGGCCGCGGCCGCGCCGTACGCGGCATACGGCGCGCGGCAGCGGTGGACGACGGCGGTCTCGGCACTGGGCGCGGACTGGCCGCTGGCGGACGGGCGGAGGCGGTGGCGGCAGGGGGAGGTCACGGTGCGGTGGGAGGCGGTGGCGCCCCGGGGGTGGTGACCTCCCCCGGAACGGCGCGCAGCGCCGCCGCCACCAGCTCCGCGTCCCGGTCCTGCGTCAGCAGGGCCCTCGCCGCGGCCGGCGGCAGCCAGCGCACCTCGTCCACCTCGCGGTTCGGCGCGAACGCGCCGCCCGTCGCCTCCGCCGCCCAGTAGCGGACCTCCTTCCACCGCCCGTCCGCCAGGACGTACCGCACCGTCGGCAGGGGCGGGCCGAGGCGGCACGCCATGCCCGTCTCCTCCAGGACCTCCCGCAGCGCGCCCGCCCAGGCCTCCTCGCCCCGCTTGAGCTTGCCTTTCGGCAGCGACCAATCGTCGTATTTCGGGCGGTGGATGACGGCCACCTCGACGCCGGACGGGCCGGAGCGGCGCCACAGGACGCACCCCGCGGCCAGGACCGCGGTCATGAGGGCCGCTGCCAGGCCCGGCCGAAGGCGAACCGCGCCGCCTCCACCTCGTGCCGCTGGTCCGCGTGGAGCACGCCGAGCGCGTACGCCGTCGCGGGCGCGATGCGCGGCGTGCGGGCGGCGGCGGCCGCCGCGGCGGCCGCCCCGGCCGCGTCGCGGTGCCGGTCGAGCGCCTGGCAGGCGACCGACAGGCGGACGGACAGGGCGGGTTCGGCCTCCGTCCGGTGCTGCTCGTCGAGCACCTCCTGGGCGTACCGGCGCAGCCGCACCAGCGAGCGCACCCGGTGCCAGGGCCCGTCCTGCAGCCCGTCCGGCTCCAGGGAGCGGACGAGCGCCTCCGCGTTGTACGGCAGCCCGGCCACGGTCAGCGGCAGGACGCCGACCGCGTCGAGGAGCCGCCGGTGCGTCCGCTCGGCGAGCAGGGAGAGCGTCTCGGGCGCGGACGGGTCCAGCGGCGGGTCGGCGGAGAGCAGCGCGACCGTGTCGGCGACGGCGTGGAAGCGCGCGGAGCCCAGCGCCTGGAGCGCGGCCGAGTGCGCCCGGTTCCGGGCGAGCGTCAACTGCCGCTCCAGTAAGGCCCCGGCGCGGGCCCCGCCCACGGACGGCTCCCCCGAGAGCCGGTGCAGGGCGCCGCGCAGCCGCGCCAGCCGCGCCTCGCAGACGTACTCGCGGCCCAAGGTGTCGGTCACCCAGGCCAGTTCGGCGTGGAGCGCGTCGGCCCAGCCGGTGTCGGTCAGCGGCCGGTAGACCTCCAGCGCGCCGGCGATGCGCCGGGCGGCGGACCGCAGGAGCCGGGCGGCCTCGGCCGCCTCGCCCCCGTCGGCGTGCAGCCGCAGGCCGCGCAGGAACTCCGTCGACTGCTGGTGCAGATAACGGGCCAGTGCCTCACCCGCGGCGGACGGGTCCGCCCCGGTGAGCAGCGGATCACGGTGTCGCTGAGCCACGCCGGCGCCTCCGGGCGTCTATGAGCATCTCCTGTACGTTGCGCAGCGGTTGGCCGTCCGCGTCGGCCGCGTGCCGGGTCCATTCGCCGTCCGGCCCCAGGTGCCAGGAGGCCGTGCGGTCGGACATGCCCAGCTCCAGGAGCCGGGTGAGCGAGGCCCGGTGCGCGGGGTCGGTGACGCGGACGAGCGCCTCGATGCGCCGGTCGAGGTTGCGGTGCATCATGTCGGCGCTGCCGAGCCACACTTCGGGCTCCCCGCCGTTGGCGAAGGCGAAGACCCGGGAGTGCTCCAGGAAGCGGCCGAGGACGCTGCGCACCCGGATGTTCTCGGACAGGCCGACGACGCCGGGGCGCAGCGCGCAGATGCCGCGCACCCAGACGTCCACCGGTACGCCGGCCCGCGCGGCCCGGTAGAGGGCGTCGATGACGGCCTCGTCGACCATCGCGTTGACCTTGATGCGGATGGCGGCGGGCCGCCCGTCCCGGTGGTGGGCGATCTCCTTGGAGATGCGGGTGACGAGGCCGTCGCGCAGCGAGCGGGGGGCCACCAGCAGCCGCCGGTAGGTCTCGCGGCGGGAGTAGCCGGAGAGCCGGTTGAAGAGGTCGGAGAGGTCGGCGCCCACCTGCGGGTCGGCGGTGAGCAGGCCGAGGTCCTCGTAGAGCCGGGCGGTCTTGGGGTGGTAATTGCCCGTTCCCACATGGGAGTAGCGGCGCAGGACGTCGCCCTCCTGCCGGACCACGAGGGAGAGCTTGCAGTGCGTCTTGAGCCCCACCAGCCCGTAGACGACGTGGCAGCCGGCCTCCTCCAGCTTGCGCGCCCACTTGATGTTGGCCTGCTCGTCGAAGCGGGCCTTGATCTCGACGAGGACGAGGACCTGTTTGCCGGATTCGGCGGCGTCTATCAGGGCGTCGACGATCGGGGAGTCGCCCGAAGTCCGGTAGAGCGTCTGCTTGATGGCGAGGACGTCGGGGTCGGCGGCGGCCTGTTCGAGGAAGGACTGGACGGAGGTGGAGAAGGAGTCGTACGGGTGGTGCAGCAGCACGTCCCGCTCGCGCAGCGCCGCGAAGACGTCCGGCGCGGTGGCGGACTCGACCTCGGCGAGGTCGCGGTGGGTGCCGGCGACGAACTTGGGGTACTTGAGCTCGGGCCGGTCCAGGGCGGCGATGCCGAGGAGGGCGGTGAGGTCCAGCGGGCCGGGCAGCGGGTAGACCTCGGCGTCGCCGATCTTCAGCTCGCGGACCAGCAGGTCCAGGACGTACGGGTCGATGGACTCCTCGACCTCCAGGCGCACCGGCGGCCCGAAGCGGCGCCGCATGAGCTCCTTCTCCAGGGCCTGGAGCAGGTTCTCCGCGTCGTCCTCCTCGACCTCCAGGTCCTCGTTGCGCGTCACCCGGAACATGTGGTGCCCGAGCACCTCCATGCCGGGGAAGAGCTCCTCCAGATGCGCCGCGATCACGTCCTCCAGCGGCACATAGCGCTGCGGGGAGGCCTCCAGGAAGCGGGAGAGCAGCGGGGGGACCTTCACGCGCGCGAAGTGCTCATGGCCGCTGACCGGGTTGCGGACGACCACGGCCAGGTTGAGCGAGAGGCCGGAGATGTACGGGAAGGGGTGCGCCGGGTCGACGGCGAGCGGGGTGAGGACGGGGAAGATCTGCTGACGGAAGAGGGTGAAGAGGCGGGACTGCTCCTTCTCCGTCAGCTCCGGCCAGCGGATCAGATGGATGCCCTGCTCGGCGAGCTCGGGGGCGACGTCCTGCTGGAAGCAGGCGGCGTGCCGGGCCATGAGCTCGCGGGAGCGGGTCCAGATCTGCTCCAGCACCTCGCGGGGCTGCAGGCCCGCGGCGGAGCGGGTGGCGACCCCGGTGGCGATGCGGCGCTTGAGACCGGCCACCCGGACCATGAAGAACTCGTCGAGGTTGCTGGCGAAGATCGCCAGGAAGTTGGCGCGTTCCAGCAGCGGGGTGGCCGGATCCTCGGCCAGCTCCAGCACCCGCTCGTTGAACGCCAGCCAGCTGCGCTCGCGGTCCAGGAAGCGGCCCTCGGGCAGCGGCTCGGCGTCCCGGACGGGGTCGTCCTCGTGGTCGGCGTAGCCGTCCACGTAGTCGATGCCGCGGACGTCCGCGTAGGGGTGGGGGTCCCCGGAGGCGTAGGCGTCGTAGGCGTCCAGCTCACCGTCGAGGTCGGGCTCCAGCTCGGGCACGAGCGGGGAGAAGGACGTGCCGGACCGGCGCGCGGTGAGGAAGCCGAGGGGGCGGGGCCTCGCGGGCTGCTCGTCGCGCGGCCGGTCCTCTTCCCGGCCGGGGCTCCGGGGATCTTCGGACCGGGGACCTTCGGGACGCTCGTACGCCGAGGGGTCTGCCATACCTTCATGGTGCCGCTCCTCGCGCGGAGCGGGCACGACGGAGACGGGGGCGGCTCGTGGCCTGCGCTGTCGTCCGTGGGGGGCGAAGGGCTGCATTCCGCCAGACTCGCAACCGCGGTTGAATCACGGGTAACGCCCACATGGCGTACGGGGAACCCGGGGGCCTCCCCGCGGTGTCCGCCACCGCGGTCGGGCCCCCGGGCCGCCGGTCAGGCGTGGCGGCGCCGGAACCACCGGACGGCGGCCGCCGCGGCGAGCGCGGCCGCGGCCAGGGTGAGGCCCGCCTCGGCCCACTGCAGGGGCCACAGGTGGGAGGCCGGGTGGTAGTCGAGGTACCACCGGTCGGCGTGGTGCTGGGCCAGGCATTTGACGGGGTCCACTCCCACGTCGCACTGCGCGTCCACGATCCTCTCACCCGTACGGGTGAGGATGCCGCGCTCGAACCGCCAGCTGTCGTCCCCCGAGAGCCCCGGCATCGCGGTGTCGTCGCTGGTCACGGGGCTGATCAGATACGGCCGGACCGAGGTCAGCGCCCATTGCACGAGGCCGTAGGCGACGAGGGTGATCCCCATCGCCGGGAGGGTGCGCCGGGCCAGCAGGCCGGCCGGCACACCGAGGGCGATGCCGAGCAGCGCGTTCGCCACGGGTGCGGGGCCGAGCGCGTCGAACAACTCGTACCAGGTCTGCCCCGGCAGGAGCTCGTAGGGCACGGCCGACCAGGTCCAGGTGTAGACCGCCGACAGCAGCGAGACCCCGGCCAGCACGAACACCACGGGCACGGCGAGCTTCGCCGCCAGCCAGCGCAGCGGCGGCACGGACTGGGTCCACGCCAGCTGGTACGTGCCGCTCTCCAGCTCGCGCGCGACCATCGGCCCGGCCACGAGCAGGCCGACGAGCAGCGGCAGGAACTCCAGGACCAGGCCGTTGTAGTGCAGGACGTCGCCGTAGCCGCCCCGGAAGTCGTCGAGGGTGCGCGTCCAGTCGGGGACGCCGCCGTCGAGCCCGTGCCGGTGGAGGTAGTCCGTCATCGCCCAGCGCAGGAGCACCAGTTGGACGGCCATCACGACGACCAGCGCGATCCCGGCGAACACCGTGGCACGGTGCTGCCGCAGCACCATCCAGGCCATGCCGCGCGGCCCGGGACGGCGGGTCCCGGCGGAAGCCGTGTCCGGCGCCTCCGGTGTCAGGGTGGTGCTCATGCCGCCACCACCCCGGCGGAACGGGGCTCGGCGCTCGGGGTGAGCAACGGCGGGGCGTCAGGGGCGCGGAGGTGGGCGAGGAGCAGGTCCTCCAGCGAGGGCTCACCGGTCTCCCACTTCCCGGCGAGCGGGCCCTCGGGCCGGATCAGGGCGGTGAGCTGGCGGCCCACGGTCCGCGACTCCACGACCGTGTGCACGGCGAACGCCCGTGGCGGGCCCGGCTCCTCGTGCCGGCCGACGACGAGGCGGTGCGCCGATATCAGGTCCTCGACCTCGCCCGCGAGCCGCACCCGGCCGCCGCCGATCAGCAACAGGTAGTCGCAGACGCCCTCCAGCTCGGCGAGGACGTGCGAGGCCAGCACGATCGTGGTGGCGTTCTCGGCCGCCTCGGCCATCAGGGCGGCCATCATCTCGTGCCGCACGAGCGGATCGAGGTCGCTCATCGGCTCGTCCAGCAGCAGCAGTTCGGGCCGCTTGCCGAAGGCGAGGGCGAGCGCGACGCGGGTCCGCTGACCGCCGGAGAGCGTGCCGACGCGGGCGTGCGGCGGCAGGTTCCCCTGCCGTACGAGCCGCTCCGCGGCGGCCCGGTCCCAGCGTCCGGGGTTCAGCTCCTCGCCCATGCGCAGGGTGTCGGCGACCGTGAAGTTCGGGTACAGCGGCTTGTCCTGGGCCAGGAAGGCCACCCGCGGACGGGCCTCCGGCCCGCCCGGGGCACGGCCGAGCACGGACAGCGAGCCCGCGCCCGCCCGCCGCAGCCCCGCCGCGACCGACAACAGGGTGGACTTTCCCGCCCCGTTGGGGCCGACCAGCGCGCAGACCCGGCCCGCCGGCACCCGGAACGAGCAGTCGCGCAGCGCCCAGCCGCGCCGGTGCTTCACCCCCAGTCCGACCGCCTCCAGCGCGGTCCGTCCGGGCAGAAACGTCAGGTCGGTCATGCGGTCCCCTCCACTGGCTGTACTCCCGCCCGCCCTTCGGAAAGCCCGCCGAGCCCGTCGAAGATCTCGTCCAAGACGGAGGAGACCAGCGCGGCCACGTCCTCCCGGTCGAGACCCGCATCGCGGGCGCGCTCCGTCCACCCCGCCAGCTCGGCGCGGAGCGGCGAGCCGGCCGAGGCGCCGGGCCGGGCCAGGGAGCGCCGGACGAAGGTGCCCAGTCCCGGGCGCGCCTCGACCAGGCCCTCGCGGTCGAGCTCGCGGTAGGCCTTCAGGACGGTGTTGGGGTTGATGGCCGTGGCGGCGACGACCTCCCTGGCCGTCGGCAGCTTGTCGCCGGGCGTGAGCAGGCCCAGCCGGAGGGCCTGTTTGACCTGCTGGACGATCTGCAGATAGGTGGCGACTCCGCTGCGCCGGTCGATACGGAACTCGACCACGCCATCACCCTTTCACTAATTGACTAGTGAAAGGGTGATGGCTGGACGCACGGCCTGTCAAACCACGTGCGCCCGTACGCCCTCAGCTCTCCGTCCGGTACATCAGATCCGTCTCATGGACGGCGAACCCGAGCCGCTCGTAGACCGCGACCGCCGGGGCGTTGTCCGCGTCCACATAGAGCATCGCGGTGGGCAGCCCCCGCGCGGCCAGGTGGCGCAGACCGGTCGCGGTCAGCGCCCGCCCCAGCCCGCCGCCCTGGGCGCCCGGGCGCACGCCGACCACGTACACCTCGCCCAGCCGCTCCGCGGCGTGCACCTTCGTCCAGTGGAAGCCGACGATCTCCCCCGCGCGCTCGGCGAGGAAGAAGCCCTCCGGGTCGAACCAGCCCTCCGCCTTGCGGTCGTCCAGATCCCGCTGGGTGAGCGAGCCCTGCTCGGGGTGGTGGGCGAACGCCTCCGCGTTCACCGCCAGCCAGGCCGCGTCGTCCACGCCGGGCCGGAAGGTCCGTACGCTCACGCCCTCGGGGAACCTCGGCTCGCCCAACTCCAGGTCCGTCAGCGGCCGGCGCATCTGCCGCAGCTCGCGGAACAGGCTCATCCCCAGCACCTGGGCGAGGTGACGCGCGGCGGGGTGGCCGCCGTGCGCCCAGACCCGCAGCCGCTTGCCGGACTCCTGGAGCAGCGCGCCGCCCAGCGCCCGGCCGTGGCCGCGCCCCCGGTGCCGGGGGTGCACCACCAGCTCGCCCGCCGGGGCCTCCACCGGGTCGGTGTCCTCCAGCTGTCCGTACCCCACGAGCTCGCCGTCCTCGCGCAGCAGTACGTGCCGCACGCCCGGCCGGCGGCCCCGCAGCTGCAGCCGCCCCTGCTCGGAGACGGCCTGCTGGCCGTCCTCGGCCGCCGCCGCGGCGATCAGGTCCAGCACCTCCTGCGCCAGTCCGGGTGCCAGCTCCCCGAGCACCTCGATGCGCCGCCCGCCCACGTCCTTCAGCTCGTCAGTCATGGTGCGAGCCTATGCCGGGCGCCCGGCCGCCCGGGGCAGCGCCCATAAGGACACTTTTCGGCCAAGTGATGTGGATTTTCCGACGTCCCGGCACCTGCCTCATCCCCCACAACCGCCGGACAGTTACCCCCGATCTCCACCAATTCGTCACCCTCGCCCCGCTGCGACGCTACGCGCGTGGACCATAGGCTTCCGCAGTCACACCTCTCCCGACACCTCCGCAGACGCATATAAGGGGTCCTCATGCACGCGACGCCACGGAAGCGCTTCGCGGGACGGCTGGCCACGGCCGCCGTCCTCGCCGCCACCGCCGGTGTCCTCACCGCCGCTCCCGCCGGAGCGTCGATCTTCCACCACGGCAACCGGATCGTCGACGTCCAGCTGCTGTCCTTCAACGACCTGCACGGCAACCTGGAGGCCCCGCAGGGTTCCTCCGGCACCGTCACCGAGGAAGCGCCGGACGGGACGAAGAAGGTCATACCCGCCGGCGGCATGGAGTACATGGCCAGTGCGCTGCGCTCGGCCCGCCAGGGGCACGAGTACTCGATCACCGCCGCCGCCGGCGACATGATCGGCGCCAGCCCGCTGCTGTCCGGCCTCTTCCACGACGAGCCCACCATCGAGGCGCTCAACAAGCTGAAGCTGGACGCCACTTCCGTCGGCAACCACGAGTTCGACGAGGGCAAGGCCGAGCTGCAGCGGATGCAGCGCGGCGGCTGCCACCCGAAGGACGGCTGCTTCGAGAAGGGCAAGAAGTTCCGCGGCGCCGACTTCCCCTACCTCGCGGCCAACGTCACCGACGAGAAGACCGGCAAGCAGATCCTCAAGCCGTACACGATCTGGCGCCACAAGGGCGTGAAGATCGGCATCATCGGCCTCACGCTGAAGGGCACCCCCGACGTCGTCACCGCCGAGGGCGTCAAGGGCCTGAAGTTCGCCGACGAGGTCGAGACGATCAACAAGTACGCGAACGAGCTGGACCGCAAGGGCGTCAAGGCCATCGTCACCCTCGTCCACGAGGGCGGCATGCCCGCCTCCGGTGCGTACAACTACGACTGCAACACCCCGGGCGCGGGCGCCGGCATCTCCGGCCCGATCGTCGACATCGCCAAGAAGGTCACGCCCAAGGTGGACGCCCTCATCACGGGCCACACGCACCAGGCGTACAACTGCACCATCCCGGACCCGGCAGGCAACCCGCGCACCGTGACCTCGGCGGCCTCCTTCGGCCGCCTCTACACGGACACCACGCTGAAGTACGACCGCCGCACCAAGGACTTCGTCCGCACCCCGGCCCAGTACGCCCGCGCCGCCAACCACGCCGTGGACCACGACCGCCCGAAGGCGGCCGACATCACCGCCCTCATCGACCGCTGGAAGAAGCTCGCCGCCCCGGTCGCCAACCGCGCCGTCGGCTACATCTCCGCCGACATCAACGGCCGCGGCTCCGAGGCGTACGAGAAGCCGCTCGGCGACGTCATCGCCGACGCGCAGCTGGAGGCCCACGCCCCCGCGGACAAGGGCGGCGCCCAGATCGCCTTCATGAACTCCGGCGGCGTCCGCTCCGACCTCGCCTACAAGGCCTCGGGCGACGAGGGCGACGGCGTCGTCACCTACGGCGAGGCGTTCACCGTCCAGCCGTTCACCAACATGACGCAGGTCGCCGACCTCACCGGCGCGCAGATCGTCTCCGTCCTGCAGCAGCAGGTCAGCGGCGCGGTCAACGGCCCGCAGCCCAAGATCCTCCAGATCAGCAAGGGCCTGACGTACACGCTGGACCTGAAGAAGACCGGCGCCGACCGCATCGACGTGTCGTCGGTCAAGCTCAACGGTGAGCCGATCGACCCGGCGAAGACGTACCGCGTCGCGGCGAACGAGTTCCTGATGGGCGGCGGCGACGGCTTCCCGGCCTTCAAGGAGGCCAAGAACAAGCTCAACGGCGTGTCCGACCTGGACGCCTTCCTGGCGTACCTGGGCGCGCACTCCTCGAAGTCCGCACCGCTGGACCCGCCGAAGGCGGACCGGATCACGGTCGTGAAGTAACGCGCGGGAACGCGGGCCCGTACTCGTCCACGGACGGGTGCGGGCCCGCGGCCGTTTCGGAGTGCACCCCGCCCCTACCGGGCAAAGTCCTTGCACGGACGGCGAGTCGGGAGGCGGGCGGTCATGGGCGAGCGGGTGTCGGGCGTGGTGAAATGGTTCAACCAGGCCCGGGGGTACGGGTACATCAAGGGCGATGACGGGCGGGAAGTCCGCGTGCGGCGGGACGACTTGGAGGACGGGACCTTTGTCACCGAGGGGATGCGGGTGACGTACGTGGTCGTGGGCGCCGGCGAGGACGACCTGCGCGCCGAGCGGGTGCGGGTCTCCCGCTGAGCCCATCCCCCCTACAGCGCCGGCGGCCCCACCGGCGCCCCCGGCAGCCGCAGCACCGCCACCGTCCCGCCGCCCTCCGCCGGGCGGAGCGCCACCTCGCCGCCGGCCCGGTGCGCCGTACGGGCCACGATCGAGAGACCGAGGCCGCTGCCGGGCAGGCTGCGGGCGGACGGGGAACGCCAGAAGCGGTCGAAGACGTGCGGGAGTTCGTCGGCAGGGATGCCGGGGCCATGGTCGCGGACGGTGAGTTCGCCGGCGACGAGGCGCACCTCCACCTCGCCGCCGGGCGGGCTGAACTTGACCGCGTTGTCGAGGAGGTTGACGATCGCGCGCTCCAGGGCGGGGGCCTCGGCGCGGACGTACCACGGTTCGAGGGCGGCGGTGAGCGTGAGGCCCGTGGCGCGCAGACGGGCACGCTCCAGGGCCCGTTCCACCGTTTCGTGCAGGCCGATCACCTGCAGCGGCGCGGTGCCCGGCGCCGCGTCGGGGCGGGAGAGCTCCTGGAGGTCGCCGATCAGGTCGGCCAGTTCCGTCATCTGCGCCTTGACGCTGGCGAGCAGCGCCCTGCGGTCGTCCGGCGGGATCGCCCGGCCGGACTCCTCGCTGCGCACGAGCAGGTCGATGTTGGTGCGCAACGAGGTGAGCGGGGTGCGCAGTTCATGGCCCGCGTCGGCGATCAGCTGCTGCTGGCGGTCGCGGGAGGAGGCCAGCGCGGCCGTCATGGAGTTGAACGAGCGGGAGAGACGGGCGATTTCGTCCTCCCCTTCGGCGGGGATGCGGACGGCCAGATCCTCGGTGCGGGCGATGTGCTCGACGGCGTCGGTGAGCTGGTCGACCGGGCGCAGCGCGGCGCGGGCGACGCCGAGCCCGATGACGGCGGCGCCGAGGACGCCGACGCCGGCGGTGACGACGAGGACGATGGCGAGCGCGTTCATCGGCCGGTCGATCTCGCTCACCGGCTGGGCGATCATCACGGCGGTGCCCGAGGGCCCCGGTTTGGTGGCGACGCGCAGCTCCGCGCCGTTGTCGGCCCGCGCGTCGTGCAGGGCGTCCGGCAGCTGCCCGTTCGCGACCGCCAGATCCTGGACGCCCACGCGGACCGGGGACTTGCCCGGCTGGGTGCAGGCCACGCCGTCGGCGGTGACGACCTGGATGGTGTACGGGGACGGCTGGACCAGCTTGGCGGGGATGCGGGTGCCGCATCCGTTCAGCAGCTCCAGCACATAGCTGTTGTCGGCCTTCTGGCTGCTCAGGGTGGAGTCCCGCTGCTCCTCCAGCTGGCGTTTGGCCAGTATCCAGCAGGCACCCGCCGCCACCGCGACGGCGACGGCGACGGCCGCGGCCGTCAGCAGGGCGAGCCGGGAGCGCAGCGGCAGCCGGCGGAGTCGCTCGATCATTCGGCGCCGTCCGCCCGGAGGACGTAGCCGACGCCGCGCACGGTGTGCACCAGGCGCGGCTCGCCCCCGGCCTCGGTCTTGCGGCGCAGGTACATCACGTATACGTCCAGGGAGTTGGAGGACGGCTCGAAGTCGAAGCCCCAGACGTGCTTGAGGATCTGCTCGCGGGTGAGCACCTGCCGGGGGTGTTCGAGGAAGAGCTCCAGGAGGGTGAACTCGGTGCGGGTGAGCTCGACTTTGCGGTCGCCGCGGGTGACCTCCCGGGTGGCGAGGTCCATGCGGAGATCGGCGAAGGCGAGGACGTGCGACTCCTCGGCGGGCTGCGCGGGCGCGGCGTAGGAGGTGCGGCGCAGCAGGGCGCGGATGCGGGCGAGGAGCTCGTCGAGTTCGAAGGGCTTGACCAGGTAGTCGTCCGCGCCGGCGTCGAGGCCGGTGACCCGGTCGCCGACGGTGTCGCGGGCGGTCAGCATGAGGATGGGGGTGGTGACGCCGGAGGCGCGCAGCCGGCGGGCGGCGGTGAGGCCGTCCATGCGGGGCATCAGCACGTCGAGGACGATCAGTTCGGGGGCGTACGCCGCCGTCTTCTCGACCGCGTCCAGACCGTCCACGGCCAGCTCGGTGTCGTAGCCCTCGAAGGCCAGGCTGCGGCGGAGCGCCTCGCGGACGGCGGGTTCGTCGTCCACGACCAGGATGCGGGCGGCGGGCTCGGCGGGGCTCATCGGCGTACCTCTGCGTCAGCTGTGTCGGCGGTGTCGGCGGTGCTCTGGGTGATCGTCCCAGCTTGCCATGGGTCCAGGCCGGTTCAGCTGTTGCTGCCGCCCGCGCGGAGGGCGGCGAGGTCGGACTTCACATCGTTCGACGGGATCGCGAAGCCGAGGCCGACACTGCCGGCGCTGTCGGAGGAACCGCCGCCCGAACCGGGCGCGAACATCGCCGAGTTGATGCCGATGATCTCGCCGTTCATGTTGATGAGGGCGCCGCCGGAGTTGCCGGGGTTGAGGGAGGCGTCGGTCTGGATCGCCTTGTAGGTCGTCTTGGACGAGCCGGTGTCGCCGTTGTACTGGTTGCCGCCGAACTCGAACGGCCACTGGCGCTGCTGTTGCTGCTGCCGGCCGCCGCCGCCGGACTCCTTGGGGACGGTGACCTCGCGGTTGAGCGCGGAGACGATGCCGCTGGTGACGGTGCCGGTGAGGCCCTCGGGGGAGCCGATGGCCACGACCTGGTCGCCGACCCGCAGCTTGCCCGAATCGCCGAGCTTGGCGGCCTTGAGGCCGGAGGCGCCCTGGATCTTTATGAGGGCGAGGTCCTTGCCGGGGTCGGTGCCGACGACCTTGGCGGTCTTTGTGGTGCCGTCGTTCAGGGTGACCTGGACGGTGTCGGCGCCCGAGACGACGTGGTTGTTGGTGACGACCTCGCCGTCGCCGCTGATGATCACGCCGGAGCCGGTGGACCGGCCGCCGTCGGTGGTGGCCTTGATCTCCACGATGCTGGGGCTGACGGCCTGGGCGACGGCCGTCACACCGTTGGTCTTGGAGGAGGCGTTCTGGACGGGGGTGCTCTGGCTGCTGCCGCCGCCGTCCTTCCCGGTCAGCCCGCTGACCAGGGCGGCGGAGCCACCGCCGACCAGCGCCGCGACGAGCGCGCAGGCGGCGACGAGGCTGCCGGCGCGGCGCTGCCTGCGGGGCCGGGGGGCCTCGGGGGCGGGTGCCGCGAATCCGGCGTACGGACCGTGGCCGCCGTCCCCGCCACTGCCCGCGCCCGGCCAGACCGTGGCGCCCTCGGGGGTGCTCACCGGAACCTGCGGCGGGTGCGGCGGGGGGCTCGGGTAGGCGTGGAAGGGCTGGTCAGAGTACTGGTGGCCGCCGTGGCGGGGGTTCTCCGTCGTCATGGGTACGACTGTCCTCCCGGTTCATGAGAACAGTCTGAGCGAGGACTGAGAACGCCGCGAGAAGGGCGTGGGATTCGGGTAAGGACCCGCCCGGGGAGGCGGCTAGCCGCAGCCGCAGGAGCGGCGGACGACCAGGGCCGAGGGGAACTGCTTCAGCCGCTCCCGCCGCGTCCCCGAGAAGCGCAGCCCGTCGTCCAGGACGAGGTCCACCGCCGAACGCGCCATCGCCTGCCGGTCCGACGAGACCGTCGTCAGCGGCGGGTCCGTGAGGGCCGCCTCCTTGACGTCGTCGAAGCCGGCCACCGCGAGCTCGCCCGGGACGTCGATGCGCAGCTCACGGGCCGCCCGCAGGACGCCGATGGCCTGGTCGTCGGTGGCGCAGACGATGGCCGGCGGGCGGTCGGGGCCGGCCAGCAGGCCGAGGGCGACCTTGTAGGCGTCGTAGCGGTTGTAGGGGGCGGGGAAGAGCCGGCCCTCGGTGGACTTGCCGGCCTCGCGCATCGCCCGGCGCCAGCCCTCGACGTGGTCGGTGACGGGGTCGCCGACGGCGGGGGTGTGCTCCAGGCCGCCGAGGCAGGCGACGTAGGGGTGGCCGTGCTCCAGGAGGTGCCGGGTGGCGAGCTGGGCGCCGCCGACGTCGTCCGTGACCACGGCGACGTCGTCGATCGCGTCGGGCCTGCGGTGCATCAGCACGACCCGCGCGTCCCAGGCGTCGATCTCGGTGGCGGCGTGCTCGCTGGGACCCTGGCTGATGAGGATCAGCCCGGAGACCCGCATGCCCAGGAAGGCCCGCAGATAGTGGACTTCGCGCTCGTCGAGGTAGTCGGAGTTGCCGACCAGGACCATCTTGCCGCGCTCGGCCGCGGCCTGTTCGACCGCGTGCGCCATCTCCGCGAAGAAGGGCTGCCGCGCGTCCGGGACGATCAGGCCTATGAGGTCCGTCCGGCGGGAGGCCATGGCCTGGGCGACCCGGTCGGGCCGGTAGCCCAACTCCTTGATCGCGGCCAGCACCCGTTCCCGCGTCGCCGGTGCCACCGGGCGCGGTCCATTGTTGATGACGTAGCTGACCACCGCGGTGGATGTCCCCGCCAGCCTCGCCACATCGTCCCGCGTCACCTTGGCCACGGCGGGCAGTCTACGCGGGTCCACCTACCGTTTGGCCGGTCGAGCGCTCTTCGTTCGCACGGGATCGGGGGCCGGGGCCGCGGGCGGGGCGGAGGACGGGTCGGACGCCTCCGTCTTCTCGGATTTCTCCTGTTTCTCCTGTTTTTCCGGTTTCTCGGGGAGGACGAACCGGTATCCGACGTTCCGGACCGTGCCGATCAACGACTCGTGCTCGGGCCCCAGTTTCGCCCGCAGCCGCCGGACGTGGACGTCCACGGTGCGGGTGCCCCCGAAGTAGTCGTAGCCCCAGACCTCCTGGAGCAGCTGGGCCCGGGTGAAGACCCGCCCCGGGTGCTGTGCCAGATACTTCAGGAGCTCGAACTCCTTGAAGGTGAGGTCCAGCACCCGCCCCTTGAGCTTGGCGCTGTACGTCGCCTCGTCCACGGAGAGGTCGCCGGTGCGGATCTCCATGGGGCTGTCGTCCGTCGAGATCTGCTGCCGGCCCATCGCCAGCCGCAGCCGGGCCTCCACCTCGGCCGGGCCCGCGGTGTCGAGGAGGACGTCGTCCACGCCCCAGTCCGCGGTGACGGCGGCCAGGCCGCCCTCGGTGACGACCAGGATCAGCGGACAGCCGGGGCCGGTGGAGCGCAGCAGCTGGCAGAGGCTGCGGACGTGCGGGAGGTCCCGCCGGCCGTCGATCAGTATGACGTCGGCCCCCGGCACGTCCACCAGGGCCGGGCCCTCGGCCGGGGCCACGCGCACGCTGTGCAGCAGCAGTCCGAGCGCGGGCAGCACCTCGGCGGAGGGCTGGAGGGCGTTGGTCAGCAGCAACAGGGAGCTCATCGGCGGTCACCCGCCCCGGTCGTCGTACCGCCGGCCCTCGTACGGTCGTGCACGCTTCGCTCGCCCATGACGTCGGTTCCTCCTCGGTCCCTGCGACGGGGGTGCCATGCGGTCCGAATGCACAAAAGGACCCGGGGGCGACTCTGCCCGGATCCTCTCTGCGCAGCAGAATAACCCACATGACTTTGCGGGGCCCCGGAGACTTTGCCCGACCTTGTGTTTCGTCGATCACTTCGGGTGGTCATCGCATCGTCCTCTTGACGGCCGACGGGGTGCGGGTGGAAGCAGCCTACGAGCCCGGCGCCGGCGGCCCCGCCGTGGTGCTCGCCCATGGCTTCAGCGGGTCCCTGGACCGGCCCGCGCTGCGGCGTGCGGCGGCGGTGTTCGCCCGGCACGCGGCCGTGGTCACCTTCTCCTTCCGGGGACACGGCCGTTCGGGCGGCCGCTCGACCGTCGGCGACCGGGAGGTCCTCGACCTGGCCGCGGCCGTACGGTGGGCCCGCTCGCTGGGGCACCGGAGAGTCGTCACGGTGGGCTTCTCCATGGGCGGCTCCGTGGTCCTGCGGCACGGGGGGTTGTACGTACCCGGGCCGATTCCGGAGCACGCGGGGCGCACGGAAGCACACGCCGACGCGGTCGTGTCGGTCAGCTCGCCCGCGCGCTGGTTCTACCGGGGGACGGCGCCGATGCGGCGGCTGCACTGGGCGGTGACGCGGCCGGCGGGGCGGGTCGTGACGCGTCTCGGCCTCCGGACACGGGTCCATGGGGCGGAGTGGGATCCGGTTCCGCTGCCGCCGGTGGCGGCGGTGGGGCGGATCGCGCCCCGGCCGCTGTTGATCGTGCACGGTGACCGGGATGCGTACTTTCCTCTGGATCATCCGCGGTCGTTGGCGGCGGCGGCCGGGGCGTCCACGGAGCTGTGGATCGAGCGGGGGGTTCGGGCATGCGGAGGCAGCGGCGGGGGTGGGGTTGCTGGAGCGCATCGCCCGGTGGGCGGTGCGGTAGGGGGAGTTGCCCCTGGCCCGCCCTTTCACCGTTTCCTTGCGCTCCGCGCGGGTGTCCTCAAACGCCGGACGGGCTGAATATCAGCCCGTCCGGCGTTTGAGGACTTCGCCCGAAGGGCGAATGGGGTCCGGGGTCTCCCCGGGGAAACGGCGAAAGGGCGGGACCGGGGCACAAACCCCTACGCCCCCTCCACCACCGGCTGCGCGAACTGCGCCTCGTACAGCCGCGCATACGCACCCCCCGCCGCCAGCAGCGACTCATGATCGCCCTGCTCCACGATCCGCCCGGCCTCCATCACCAGGATCACGTCCGCGTCACGGATCGTCGACAGCCGGTGTGCAATCACGAAGCTCGTGCGGCCGGAGCGGAGTTGGGCCATCGCCTGCTGGATGAGGACCTCGGTGCGGGTGTCCACCGAGCTCGTCGCCTCGTCCAGGATGAGGATCTCCGGCTCCGCGAGGAACGCCCGCGCAATCGTGATCAGCTGCTTCTCGCCGACGGAGACGTTGGACCCCTCGTCGTCGATGACGGTGTCGTAGCCGTCGGGGAGGGTGCGGACGAAGCGGTCGACGTGCGTGGCCTTCGCGGCGGCGACGATGCGCTCCGTCGAGGTGCCCTCCGCGCCGTACGCGATGTTCTCCGCGATCGTCCCGCCGAAGAGCCAGGTGTCCTGGAGCACCATGCCGATGTGGGAACGGAGTTCCTCGCGGGACAACGACGCGATGTCGACGCCGTCGAGGGCGATGCGCCCGCCCCCGACCTCGTAGAAGCGCATCAGCAGATTGACCAGGGTGGTCTTGCCCGCGCCCGTCGGGCCGACGATCGCCACCGTCTGGCCGGGCCGGACCGTCAGCGACAGGTCCTCGATCAGCGGCTTGTCCGCCTCGTAGCGGAAGGACACCTTCTCGAAGGAGACCTCGCCGCGGACGTCACCGAGCGCACGCGCGTCGTCCGGCTCCGCCGACTGCTCGTCCGCGTCGAGGAGTTCGAAGACCCGCTCGGCCGAGGCGACGCCGGACTGGACGAGGTTGGCCATGGAGGCCACCTGCGTCAGCGGCTGGCTGAACTGCCGCGAGTACTGGATGAACGCCTGGACGTCACCGATCGACAACGAGCCGCTGGCGACCCGCAGTCCGCCGACGACGGCGACGAGGACGTAGTTGAGGTTGCCGATGAACATCATCGCGGGCTGGATGAGCCCGGATATGAACTGGGCCTTGAAACCGGCCCGGTAGAGCTCCTCGTTCTCCCGGCGGAAGATCTCGGCGGACTCCTGCTGCCGGCCGAAGACCTTGACCAGCGAGTGGCCGGTGTACATCTCCTCGATGTGCGCGTTGAGCTTGCCCGTCGAGGCCCACTGGGCGACGAACTGCGGCTGCGCACGCTTGCCGACGGCGGTGGCGACGACCACCGAGACGGGCACGGTGACCAGCGCGACCAGGGCCAGCAGCCAGGAGATCCAGAACATCATGGCGAGCACGCCGACGATGGTCAGGACGGAGGCCATGATCTGGCTCAGCGTCTGCTGGAGGGTCTGCGCGACGTTGTCGATGTCGTTGGTGGCCCGGGAGAGGACCTCGCCGCGCTGCTGCTTGTCGAAGTAGCTCAGCGGCAGCCGGCCCAGCTTCTCCTCGACGTCCTGGCGCAGCCGGAAGACGGTGCGCTGGATGGCGGTGGTGATGATCCGCCCCTGGACGAGGCTGAACAGGGAGGCGAAGACGTAGATCAGCAGCACCCAGAGCAGCACGGTGCCGACGGCGTCGAAGTCGATGCCCTGGCCGGGGGTGAAGTCGACGCCGGACAGGACGTCCGCGACATTGCCGTGGCCGTCGTGGCGCAGCCGCTCCAGGGCCTGGTCACGGGTGGTGCCGCCGGGCATCTGCGCGCCGACGACCCCGGAGAAGATCAGGTCCGTGGCGTGGCCGAGGACCTTGGGGCCGACGACGGTGAGCGCCACGCTGACGAGGCCGAGCAGCAGCACGGCCACGACCCTCGCCTTCTCGGGCCGCATCCGCGCGAACAGCCGGCGGCTGGAGCCCTTGAAGTCCATGGACTTCTCGGTGGGCTGGCCGCCCATGTGGCGCGCGATGCCGGTGGCCGGGGCGGGGCCTCTGCGCGCCGCCGGGGTGGATTTCTCGGCGCTGCTCACGCGGCCTCCTCCTCGGTGAGCTGGGAGAGCACGATCTCCCGATAGGTCTCGTTCGAGGCCATCAGCTCGGTGTGGGTTCCGGCGCCGACGACGCGTCCCTCGTCGAGGACCACGATCCGGTCGGCGTCGCGGATCGTGGCGACGCGCTGGGCGACGATGACGACGGTCGCGTCCCCGGTCTCGTCGGTGAGGGCCGCGCGCAGCCGGGCGTCGGTGGCGTAGTCGAGCGCGGAGAAGGAGTCGTCGAACAGGTAGATGTCGGGCCGGCCGACCAGGGCACGGGCGATGGCCAGGCGCTGGCGCTGGCCGCCGGAGACGTTGGAGCCGCCCTGGGAGATCGGGGCGTCGAGCCCCTCCTCCATGGCCTCGACGAAGTCGCGGGCCTGCGCGGTCTCCAGGGCGCGCCACAGCTCCTCGTCGGTCGCGTCGGGGCGCCCGTAGCGGAGGTTGGAGGCGACGGTGCCGGAGAAGAGGTACGGCTTCTGCGGGACGAGCCCGACGGCGCGGGAGGCCGCGGCCGGGTCGAGCTCGCGGACGTCCACCCCGCCGACCAGGACCTCGCCGCCGGTGGCGTCGAACAGCCGGGGGATCAGGCCCAGCAGCGTGGACTTGCCGCTGCCGGTGGAGCCGATGACGGCCGTGACCTCGCCGGGGCGGGCGGTGAGGGAGACGTCCTTGAGGACGGGCTCCTCGGCGCCCGGGTAGCGGAACTCGACGCCGCGCAGCTCCAGATGGCCGCGCCGGCGCAGCTCCATGACGGGCGCGGTGGGCGGCACGACGCTGGAGTCGGTGGTCAGGACCTCGTTGATGCGCTCGGCGCAGACCTCGGCACGCGGCACCATCATGAACATAAAGGTCGCCATCATGATCGACATCAGGATCTGCATCAGATAGGCGAGATAGGCGGTGAGCGCGCCGATCTCCATGTCCCCGCTGTCGATGCGGTGCCCGCCGAACCACAGGACCGCGACCGAGGACACGTTCACCACGAGCATCACGGCCGGGAACATCACCGACATCAGCCGGCCGGCCCGCAGCGAGACGTCCATGAGCTCGGTGTTGGCGGTGCCGAAACGTTCGCGCTCGTGGTCGTCGCGGACGAAGGCGCGGATCACGCGGATGCCGGTGATCTGCTCGCGCAGGACGCGGTTGACCGTGTCGATGCGCTTCTGGACGCCGCGGAAGACGGGCCGCATCCGCCAGATGATCAGGGAGACGATCACGCCGAGCACCGGCACGATGGCCAGCAGCAGGGCGGACAGCGGCACGTCCTGGTTGAGGGCCATCACGATGCCGCCGACGCACATGATCGGCGCGGTGACCATCAGGGTGAACGACATCAGCGTCAGCATCTGGACCTGCTGGACGTCGTTGGTGGTCCGGGTGATCAGGGAAGGCGCACCGAACTGCCCCACCTCCCGGGAGGAGAAGGACTGCACCCGGTCGAAGACCTCGGCCCGCAGGTCGCGGCCGACCGCCATGGCCGTCCGGGCGCCGAAGTAGACCGCGCCGATGGAGCAGACGATCTGGGCCAGCGTGACGGCGATCATCACGCCGCCGGTGGTGAGGATGTAGCCGGTGTCGCCCTTGACGACGCCCTTGTCGATGATGTCCGCGTTCAGGGTGGGCAGATAGAGCGTGGCGAGGGTCTGCACGAGCTGCAGAAGCACCACCAGCGCGATCGGCCGGGAGTAGGGCTTCAGACGAGCCCGGAGAAGACGTACCAACACACCAGCAGCCTAAGCGAACACCATTCATGGGATCCCCTGGTTTTTCCCCGGTTCTTCGCCGGTTTTCCGGCTCGGCGCCGGGGCCGGTCCGGCACCCGTCATCATGGAGGCGCAGGAGAGACAGGCAATGAGAACCGATGAGAACGTGGAAGCGGGGTGGGCCGTGGCGACCGCACACACGGCGCGACCGGCACCGGAGGGCTTGATCCGGTACTGGGCCGCGGCGAAGGCCGCCGCCGGCGCGGCCGAGGAGCCCTACGCCGCCGGGACGCTGGCCGAGGCCCTGGACGGGGCCCGGGAGCGGCACGCGGGGCGCCCGGAGTTCGCGCGCGTGCTCGCGCGCTGCTCCTTCCTCGTGGACGGCGACCCGGTCGGCACCCGCGAGCACTCCACGGTCCGGCTGGCCGAGGGCGGCACGGTGGAAGTGCTCCCGCCCTTCGCAGGAGGGTGAGAACCGGCACGATGAGCGACCAGTACCGCGATCCGTACGATCCGTACGGCCAGCAGCAGCAACAGCCACAGCAACCCCAACATCACGATGCGTACGCCCCGCACGAGCCGTACTACGGCGCGCAGCAGGGCGCGTACGACTACGGCTACGCCCCCCAACAGCAGCCCCAACAACAGCCCCAGCAGCAGTCGCAGCAGCAGTCGCAGCAGCAGTGGCCGACCGCCGGCGGGCAGCAGGGCTACGCACCGGCGGACGAGCCGACGCAGACGTGGGAGACGCAGACCTGGGACGCCCGGGCCTGGCAGCAGCAGCTGCCGGTGACCGAGCCGTCCTACGGCGGCCCGGCACAGCAGCCCCAGCAGCAGCCCGCCGCCTGGTCCCAGCACCAGCAGGCGTACGCGCCGGAGCCCGCCCCCGCGGCGGCCGCCGTGCCCGTGACCACCGTGCCCGTGGCCGCCGCGCCCGAGGAGCCCGCGCGCCCGATGACGGCCGCCGAGAAGGCCAGGGCCGAGGGCCGGCCGCAGATCCTCTCCCCCGGCTTCCGGCCCGCGCTGCTGACGGCCGTCCTCGCGGTCCTCGTCGCCGTCGCCGCGCACGTCGGGCAGTACGCGCTGGCCGTCCCCGTGGTGCTGCTCCAGGCGGTGACGGCGGCGGGCTGGTTCCGGCTCAACGGGATGTGGCCGGCCCGGCAGGGCATCACGCTGGCCTTCCTCGGCGGCCTGGCCGCCGACGCCGGTCTGCTGGCCACCGAGCGGGTGCACGCGCCCACGGTGATGATCGGCACGATGGGCGTCTGGCTGCTGCTGGTCGTCGTGCTCCAGCTGCGCAGCCGCGCGGGGGCGGACGAGCGGCTGTACGGGCTGACGACGGCCGCCGCCTCGTCGGCGCTGACCGTCCTCGCGGCCGGCCACCTGGCCGCGGACCCGGACGCCGTCGTCGTCGGCGCCCTCGCCGTCGCGGCGGCGGTGCTCGCCCGGGCACTCCCGCTGCCCTCCCTGGCCGCGCCGGTCGTCGCGCTGGCCGCGGCCGCGGGCGCGGGCGTCCTGGGCGGGCAGATCGTCCACAGCGGCCCGTCCGCCGCCCTGCTGGGGCTGGCGGCCGGTGCCTGTGCCCTGGTCGGTCTGCGGGTGGCGAGCTACGACTACCCGTCGCGCTTCGTCCACATGACGGCGGGCGTGGCCCTGCCGCTGGCGCTGGCGTCGCCCGCGGTGTACGTCGTGGGCCGGATGCTGTTCTGACTGGGTTTCCCCCAGGTCCGGCGGGTTTTCCCCGGCTCCCGGTTAGGCTCGCCGAAAGGCAGTGGCCCGAAATACGGGCCGGACACAGGCCGAGAGGCACTGGGCCAACCGAACCTGGGGGATCGTCACCCGATGCGCGCCATACGCACCCTGTTGATCGTCGCCGTGGTCCTGGCGGGCCTGTTCCTGGCCGCCGACCGGGCGGCGGTCTGGTACGCGGAGAACCAGGTCGCGGAGAAGATACGCGACAGCCAGAACATGTCCGGCACGCCGGACGTCTCCATCAAGGGATTCCCCTTCCTGACCCAGGTCGCCGGCAAGAAGCTCGACGAGGTCGAGGTCTCGCTGGACGGCGGCGTCACCGCCGGCACGGGTGACCGCTCGGTCCAGGTCACCGACTTCGACACGACCCTGCACGGCGTGCAGATCGACTCCAGCTTCACCTCGGCCGTCGCCGACCGGGTCACGGGCACGGCCCACATCTCCTACGCGGATCTGAGCAAGCGGGCCGGCATGGGCATCACCACCGGCTACGGCGGGAAGGACGCCGCCGGCAAGGGCCTGGTCAAGGTCACCGGCAGCCTGCCGCTGCCGATGGGCCAGGTCCAGCGCAGCGTCCTGTCCACCGTGAGCCTGGTGGACGGCACGACGGTGCGGGTGCACGCCGAGAAGGTGCCGGACGACTTCCCCGGCCTGGAGGGCCTGATCCGCCAGAAGACCGACTTCGACCGGCAGATCACCGGTCTGCCGCGCGGTGTGAAGCTGACGAAGGTCAACCCCACCGCCGACGGCATCGACATCGAGCTGGGCGGGACGGACGTCCGCCTGACCGGCTGAGCACGATCGGGGGAGGTGCCACCTATCCCGCATATTGGGACACTTCATCTCAGCATCCGGCGAAACGGTGACACGCCTCCCTCACCGTCCCTACGATCGGCACCATGAGGCGACAGGCGGATCTCACGAAGCGGCAGGCAGTCGACCTCGGCCGCATGGCCGCCACCCTGTGTCGCCCTTCCTGATGGGGAGTTCGACTCCCCGCTCCGGCATTCCGGCCGCTCACGGCCCCTCCCCGCACGACCGCCGCGCGCCCCTCGGCGTCGCGGCGCACCACCTCCCCCATTGCCCTGGACGGGCATGGGAGGGACCCCCATCTGCCCCGGAGGAGACACCATATGAGCCGCAGTGACGTCCTGGTGGACGCCGACTGGGTCCAGGCCCGCATCGACGCGGGAGACGCGAGGACCGTCATCGTCGAGGTCGACGAGGACACCTCCGCGTACGACAAGAACCACATCAAGTCGGCCATCCGGATCGACTGGAAGACCGACCTCCAGGACCCGGTCCGCCGGGACTTCGTGGACCAGGCGGGCTTCGAGAAGCTGCTGTCCGAGAAGGGCATCGCCAACGACGACACCGTCGTCCTCTACGGCGGCAACAACAACTGGTTCGCCGCGTACGCCTACTGGTACTTCAAGCTCTACGGCCACGCCGACGTCCGCCTGCTGGACGGCGGCCGCAAGAAGTGGGAGCTCGACTCCCGCGACCTGGTCGCCGAGGTGCCGCAGCGCCCGCGCACCGAGTACAAGGCCAAGCCGCAGGACACCTCGATCCGCGCCTTCCGCGACGACGTGCTCGCGGCCATCGGCGAGCTCAACCTGATCGACGTCCGCTCCCCCGACGAGTTCAGCGGCAAGCTGCTCGCCCCCGCGCACCTGCCGCAGGAGCAGTCGCAGCGCCCGGGCCACATCCCCAGCGCCCGCAACGTCACCTGGTCGAAGACGGCCAACGACGACGGCTCGTTCAAGTCGGACGACGAGCTGCGCGCCCTCTACGCGGACGCCGGGCTGGACTTCGAGAAGGACACCATCGCCTACTGCCGCATCGGCGAGCGCTCCGCGCACACCTGGTTCGTGCTGCACGAGCTGCTCGGCCAGGCCAACGTCCGCAACTACGACGGCTCGTGGACCGAGTACGGCTCCCTGGTGGGCGTGCCGATCGAGCTCGGCGCCAACTGACCTCGAACCGAACGACCGTAAGGATCATCATGTGTGGAGCACAGGCCGGCGGCCCCGACGCCTCGACCGCCAGAAGCGGTGAGACGACCATCCAGGGCTCGGTGACCCGTGACGGGGTGCCCGTCACCGGTTACGTCCGCCTGCTGGACAGCACGGGCGAGTTCACCGCCGAGGTCCCGACCTCCGCGACCGGGCAGTTCCGCTTCTACGCGGCCGAGGGCACGTGGACCGTCCGCGCGCTCGTCCCCGGCGCGACGGCCGACCGCAAGGTCGTGGCGCAGAAGGGCGGCCTGTCCGAGGTCGCCATCGCCGTCTGAGACTCGTACAGGGCCAGGGCTGTGCCCCTCACCTGGGGCGCGGCCCTCGCCGCGCCGCCCCTGCCGCCGTACCGTTGACATATGTACGCACGGCGACGGCACGTGTACTTCGCCATGATGGGCACCTGCATCGGACTGTTCGTCCTGGCCTGGGCCGTCGTGCGGCTCTGGTCGGTGCCCGCGGCCATCGGGATGTGCCTGCTGGCCATGGTCATCCCGCCGGTGGCCGCCGTCGTGGCCAACCGCCGGGGTCCCGACGACCGCTGGTGGGACGAGACCGGGGACCCCGAGTCGGACCGCTGGTGGAACGAGCTGGACGACCGCGACCACCGATAGACCGGTGGCTCAGTGGCTCAGTGGCTCAGTAGACGAGCGCCTGCACGTCGTCCGCCATGATCTCGCCGACGAAGACCTGCGCGCCGGCGATCCGCGCGCCCTCGATCAGGTCCTTCTCCTCGATGCCCCGCCGGGCCGCGCACTGGGTGCAGACCGTGATCATCCCGCCGCCGGCCCGGATCCCGTCGATCAGCTCGGGCAGCGGCGCCGCGTGCGGCAGCTCGAACTCCGCCGCGCGCCCCGGCAGTGCGAACCAGGACGACTCACCGGTCAGCCAGAGCGACACCTCGACCCCGCTGGCCACGGCGACGGCCGCCACCGTGAACGCCTGCGAGCACCGCTCGGGCGCGTCCGCACCCGCCGTCACCTTGATCACGAGCTTCTTCTTCATGGGGCCACCCTAGAGGGGCCGGGACGGACCTCACAGAGCCCCCGGCCGCCCCTCCGACTAGACTCGACCCGGTCCGTAAACACCCTCACTCCGACCGAGGAGCGCGCTCGTGCTTGAGGCTTTCTTCACCGCCCTGCTGGTCCTGGTCGCCGTCGGCGTTCTCGCGTTCGCCGGGCTGACCTGGAAGAAGCTGTACCAGGGCCAGCGCTGACCTCCTTGTTCACCCCCCTACAGATCGTCTGAGCTCATGATCGAGATTCCCTCCGACCTGCACCGGGACCTGGTCCCCCTCGTCTTCCTCCTCGGCAAGTGGGAGGGCGCGGGCGTCGCCGACTTCCCCGGCTCCGAGAAGTGCAACTTCGGCCAGGAGGTCACCTTCACCCACGACGGCCGGGACTTCCTGGAGTACACGTCGCACAGCTGGGTGCTCGACTCCGAGGGCAACAAGGTGCGCCCGCTGGAGACCGAGAGCGGCTACTGGCGGATCGACAAGAACCGCCAGGTCGAGGTCGTCATGATCCGCGACCAGGGCATCGTCGAGGTCTGGTACGGCGAGCTGGCCGACAAGAAGCCGCAGATCGACATCGTGACGGACGCGGTCGCGCGGACCGCCGCCTCCGGCCCGTACTCCGGCGGCAAGCGCCTCTACGGCTACGTCAAGGGCGACCTGATGTGGGTCGGCGAGAAGGCCACCCCCGAGGTGCCGCTCCGCCCCTACATGTCGGCGCAGCTGAAGAAGACGGCCGATGTCGCCGCCCTGGAGGAGTGGGCCCGGAACCTGCCGGACGACCTGCCGGACGGCGTCTCCTTCTTCCGCCAGGACGGCACCCCGTACAACCCCGAGCAGCCGTAACCACGGCCGCCCGAACAGCGCCCCGCGGGGGAAGTCCGGTGAAAGTCCGGCGCTGACCCGCAACGGTAGGCGAAGCATCCGATCCGCTTCGCGAGCCCGATCACCCGCGGCGGCGCAGGCTCCTGACAACTCGCCGTGGACTGCGAGGGGAGGCCCCCGCGCTCTCGCGGCGCGGGGCGCTCCTCGGTGCGTACGCCGCACACCGCCCAGGCCATGGCCCGAGGCGAAGGCGAAGCACCCCGTGAAACCGACGACGGCCGCGTCCCGGCGGCTGCCGCTGCCGCCCCTGGTGACCGGGCTGGGCATCGCCCTGCTGGTCTCGCTGTTCTGCTGCGTGGGGCTCGGCTCCTCCGGCATCGGCTGGGGCGACGTCCTGCGCTATCTGCGCGCGGGGCTGACCGGCGGCGCGATCGGGGCGGACGAGGTCTCCGCCTACACCATCGTCTGGGAACTCCGTTTCCCGCGCGCCCTGCTGGCCGCCGTGGTCGGCGCCGGGCTCTCCGCCGTCGGCGTGGCCACCCAGGCGCTGGTGCGCAACGCGCTCGCCGACCCGTTCGTCCTCGGCATCTCCTCCGGCGCCGCCGTCGGCGCCAACACGGTGCTGCTCTTCGGCGCGCTCGGTTCGCTCGGCGTCTGGGCGCTGTCCAGCGCCGCGTTCCTCTCGGCGCTGGCCTCGATGGCCCTGGTGTACGCCGCGGCCCGCACCGGACACGGGCTGACGCCGCTGCGGCTGGTGCTCACCGGCACGGCCATGTACTACGGCTTCTCCGCGATCACCGCGCTGATGGTCTTCAGCGCGGACCGGGGCGACGCCGCCCGCTCCGCGATGATGTGGCTGCTGGGCAGCCTCGGCGGGGCGAGCTGGCAGTCCGTCCCGCTGGCCGCCGCGGCCGTCCTCCTCGGGCTCGGCTACCTCTTCTGGTCGGCCCGCGGGCTCAACGTCCTGGCCATGGGCGACGAGACGTCCTCCGCGCTGGGCGTGGACCCCGAGCGGCGCCGCCGGGTGCTGTTCGTCGTGGTCGCGGCCGTCACCGGGGCGGTGGTCGCGGTCAGCGGCGCCATCGGGTTCGTCGGGCTGATGGTCCCGCACGCCACCCGGATGCTGGTCGGCGCCGACCACCGCCGGGTGCTGGCCGTCGCGCCGCTGCTGGGCGCGGTGCTGCTGGTGTGGGTGGACGTCGTCTCACGGCTGCTGCTGGCCCCCATCGAGCTGCCCGTCGGGGTGATCACCTCGGTCATCGGGGTGCCCTGCTTCGTCCTGCTGATGCGGCGCCGCGGCTATGTCTTCGGGGGTGCCTGATGCGCGTCGACATCGAGGACCTGTCCGTCGAGGTCGCCGGCGCCCGGCTGGTCCGGGACGTCGGACTGCGCGTCGGCAGCGGCGAGTTCGTCGGGATCGTCGGGCCCAACGGCAGCGGCAAGTCCAGCCTGCTCCGGTGCGTCTACCGCGCGCTGCGGCCCACCCACGGGCGGGTGCTGCTGGACGGCGACGACCTGCACGCCCTCGACACCCGCGAGGGGGCACGGCGGCTGGCGGCCCTGCCGCAGGAGTCGGGCAGCGAATTCGACTTCACCGTCGCGGAGATCGTCGCCATGGGCCGGCTGCCGCACCAGCGGGCGGCGGGGCGGACGAGCGCCGAGGACCGGGAGGTCTGCGCCTCCGCCCTGGAGCGCGTCGGCGCCGGGCACCTCGCCGAGCGCGGCTTCCTCACCCTCTCCGGCGGCGAGAAGCAGCGCGTGCTGATCGCCCGCGCCCTGGCCCAGCGGCCGAAGGTGCTGGTGCTGGACGAGCCGACCAACCACCTGGACATCAGCCAGCAGCTCGAAGTCCTCGCGCTGGTACGGGAGTCCGGGCTCACCGTGCTGGCCGCGCTGCACGACCTCAACCTGGCCGCGACCCACTGCGACGTCCTGCACGTCGTCTCCGGCGGCCGCCTCGTCGCCTCCGGCCCGCCCGGCGAGGTGCTCACCACCGGGCTGCTGGCCGACGTCTTCGGCGTACGGGCGCACCGGGTACCCCACCCGGAGACCGGCGTCCCGCAGCTGCTCTTCGACCGCCTTCCCCGATGAGGACCTCCGTGATGACCTCCGCGATGACCCCCGTGATGGCCCCTGTGATGCGAACCGCCCGAACCGCCGTAGCAGTGCTCACCGTTGCCGCCCTGGCCGGGTGCGGCGCGAAGGTCGACGAGTCCGCCGAGGACACATCGGCGTCGTCCGGCCACTACCCCGTCACCGTCTCCAACTGCGGTGTGCGGACGACGTACGACAAGGCCCCGCAGCGCGTGGTCACCAACGACGTCGGCATCGCCGAGATCATGTTCGCGCTGGGGCTGGAGAAGCACATGGCCGGCTATGTGGCCCCCGACTACCGCGCCGGCCGCCAGGACGTCCCCTGGAAGGACGGCTACGACAAGGTCAAGTGGCTCTCCAAGAAGCAGATCAACAAGGAGATGGTGCTGGACGCGAAGGCGGACCTCGTCTTCGCCGGCTGGAACTACGGCTTCGGCGAGGGCGACAACTTCACCCCCGCGTCGCTGAAGAAGCTGGGCATCGGCTCGTACGTCCTCACCGAGTCCTGCCGCAGCGGCACCGGCAACGAGCGGGGCGTGATGCCGCCGCTGGAGGCGCTGTACACCGACCTCACCACGCTCGGGAAGGTCTTCGACGTGGAGGACCGGGCGGCGAAGCTCGTCGCGGAGTTCCGCAAGAAGGTCGCGGACGCGCAGGCGGGCATCCCGAAGGACGGGAAGCGGCCGAGCGTCTTCCTCTACGACGACGGCCGCGACAAGCCCGTCACCTCGGGCGCGTTCGCCGGCCCGCACGACATCATCACCAAGGCCGGCGGCGACCATGTGATGGGCGACCTCAAGGACACCTGGACGACGGTGAGCTGGGAGACGGTGGTGGACCGCCGGCCCGACGTCATCGTGATCAACAACTACGGGGCGGTGACCGCCGAGCAGAAGAAGGAGTTCCTGCTCTCCTACCCGCCGCTGAAGGACGTCCCCGCGGTCAAGAACAAGCGGATCTTCGTCCTGGACTACGTCGACCTCGTCGAGAGCCCGCGCAACCCCGACGCGATCGCGGCCCTGGCCCGCTACCTGAAGGGAATCCGCGCGTCCTGACCGGATCCGCGCCCGCACCTACACTGGTGACGTGGTGGACACCGACTGGCAGAGCGATCTCCGCAGACGCGGCTACCGGCTGACCCCGCAGCGCCAGCTCGTACTGGAGGCGGTGGACCGGCTGGAGCACGCGACGCCGGACGACATCCTCACCGAGGTCAGGAAGACCGCCGGCGGGGTCAACATCTCCACCGTCTACCGGACGCTGGAGCTGCTGGAGGAGCTGGGCCTGGTCAGCCACGCCCACCTCGGGCACGGCGCCCCCACCTACCACCTCGCGGACCGGCACGACCACATACACCTGGTGTGCCGGGACTGCACCGGGGTGATCGAGGCGGAGTTGCCGGTGGCCGACGACTTCACCGCCCGGCTCCGCGCGGAATTCGGCTTCGAGACCGATATGAAGCACTTCGCGATCTTCGGCCGGTGCGCCTCCTGCTCCTCCCGCGAGCCGGGGGAGGCCGGGGACTCCAGGGACGCCGGGGACTCCGGGGACGCCTCCGCCGGGTCGTAGGCTGGGCGCATGCTGCGTCAATCGAAGAGCCCTCTGCTGTCGCTGCCCGGCGCCGTCGCCGCCGAGGGCCCGGACGAGGGCGTCGCCGCGCACTACGGCGACCTGTTCCGCGAACAGCGCGCCCTCGCCGACGGTGCCGGCTTCGTCGACCTCTCCCACCGCGGGGTGATCACCGTCACCGGCCCCGAGCGGCTGGGCTGGCTGCACCTGCTGATCACCCAGCACGTCACCGAACTGCCGCCCGGGCAGGCCACGGAGGCGCTGGTGCTCACCGGGAACGGCCACATCGAGCACGCGCTCTACCTCGTCGACGACGGGGAGACGGTCTGGGTGCACGTCGAGCCGGGCACGCAGGGCGAGCTGGCCGCCTATCTGGAGAGCATGAAGTTCTTCTACCGGGTGGAAGTGGCCGACCGGACGGACGAGTTCGCCGTCGTCCACCTGCCGGCCGGCTCGATCGCCGCCGTCCCCGACGGCGTCGTCGTCCGCGAGACGTCCTACGGGCGCGACCTCTTCCTCCCCCGCGAGCAGCTGGAGTCCTTCGCGGCCTCGCACGCCCCCGCGGCGGGCGTCCTCGCCTACGAGGCGCTGCGCGTCGAGGCGCACCGGCCGCGGCTGGGCCTGGAGACCGACCACCGGACGATCCCCCACGAGGTGGGCCTGATCGGCACCGCGGTCCATCTGCAGAAGGGCTGCTACCGGGGCCAGGAGACCGTCGCCCGCGTCCAGAACCTGGGCAAGCCGCCGCGGCGGCTGGTCTTCCTCCACCTCGACGGCAGCGAGGTGCGCCTGCCCGGACACGGCGCACCGGTCCGCCTGGCGTCGGACGGCCCCGAGGGCCGGCAGCTGGGCTTCGTGACGACGTCCGCGCGCCATCACGAACTGGGCCCGATCGCGCTGGCGCTGGTCAAGCGGAACGTTCCGGTGGATGCGCCGCTTCTCGTGGGCGAGGGGACGGCGGCGTCGCAGGAGGTCGTGGTCGCGCCGTAGGGGTGGGTTCGGGTGGTGGTGGGGTTCCTCAGACCTCCACCACCACCGTGAACGGCCCGTCATTCACCAGCGACACCTTCATGTCCGCCCCGAACACCCCCGTCTCCACCTGCGCCCCCAACCCCCGCAGCCCCGCGACGACCTCGTCGACGAGCGGCTCCGCCACCGCCCCCGGAGCCGCCGCGTTCCACGTGGGACGCCGCCCCTTCCGCGCGTCACCGTAAAGCGTGAACTGGGAGATCACGAGCAACGGCGCCCCCACGTCCGAACACGACTTCTCGTCGGCGAGGATCCGTACGGACCACAGCTTGCGGGCGAGCTGCGCCGCCTTCTCCGGGGTGTCGTCGTGCGTCACCCCGACCAGCACGCACAGCCCCTCGCCGACGATCTCGCCGACCGTCCGGCCGTCGACCACGACCGAAGCCCCGTTCACTCTCTGCACCACAGCACGCATGCCGTCCATCATGCACGCCGCCCGTTCGGGGCCGTTCGGGCGGAGACGGCCTGCGGCCGGGCCGTGGGCAGTGGCACGATGCGTGCATGCCGTGCAGGCGACGTGCGGGCGACGCGTTCGCACACCCGGCGCGCGAGGGGACGGAGCCGCATGACCACACCCGCCGAAGGCCACCTCACCACCGAGGACCACCTCAAGACCCTCAGGGACGCCGTGGACAGTCTGAACGCGAGGCCGCCGAGCCAGCGCTCGGGCCGGCTCGCGGACGTACCGGTACGCCGCCTCGGCGAGCTCCGCCTCACGGAGCTGCGGGCGCTGCGCCGGGAGGCCCGGCAGGAGGAGGCCGACCTCAGCTATGTGCGGCGGCTGCTGCAGGGGCGCATCGACATCCTCCGCGCCGAGCTGGCCCACCGGGCGGGCGAGGCCGCCGAGGACGCGGAGCCCCTGGTGGACCGGCTGTCGGAGATCCTCGCCGACGGCCCGTCCGCACACCGCTCCTCCGCCCGCCATGTGACGCTGGGCATGCCGCACGCCGAGGAGTACCGGCGGCTGGCCGAGGACATGCTCGGCGAGATCGCCCTGTCCGACCTGACCGCCCGCACGGACGGCGAGCTGCGCGCCGCCAGGCTGCGCCTCGGCACGTACGAGCGGCACGTCTCCGGGCGCCGCCGGCAGCTCCAGCGGACGGCGGACGACTGCGGCGCCGAGATCGCCCGCAGGTACCGGGACGGAGAGGCGCAGGTGGACGACCTCCTCTCCTGAGCCCTCTCCCGGGCCCGCTCCCGGGCTCCACCGGGGAGAAATGCAGGTGCGTCCGCCCGCCCCCGTCTCCTAGCGTGCGCCCATGAGCACCGGCACCGGCACCGACACCGTCATACGGACCATCGAAGAGACCGAACTCGCGGACTGGCTCCTCGGCGTGCACACCGGCTTCCTCGTCTCCGCCCCCGCCACCAAGGAGGAGGTCGAGGCCCGCCGGGAGAGCACCGACTTCTCCCGTACGCAGGGCGCCTTCGACGCGGGGCGCTGCGTGGGCACCTTCCGCAGCTTCGCCCAGCGGCTCACGCTGCCCGGGGGCACGGCGGTCCCGGTGAGCGCGGTGACCAATGTGACCGTCTCGGCGACGCACCGCCGGCGCGGTCTGCTCAGCCGGATGATGGAGACGGACCTGCGGGCCGCCAAGGAGCGCGGGGACGCCGCCGCGACGCTGACCGCCGCGGAGTACCCGATCTACGGCCGGTTCGGCTTCGGCCCCGCCGTATCGGTCGCCAGTTGGGAGGTGGACACCGCCCGGACCGGCCTGGACCGCCGCCGCTCCGCCCCGGAGTGCGGCGGCCGCCTGGACTTCGTGGACGGCGCGGCCGTGCGCGAGCTGGCCCCCGCCCTGCACGAGCGGGTGCGCGCCACCCGGCACGGCGTCGTCGACCGTGACGAGCGATGGTGGCGCTTCGCCACCGGCGACCTCCCCCGGACCGACTGGACCGAGCCCTTCCAGGTCCTCTACCGCTCGCCCGACGGCAGCGTCGACGGACTCCTCACCTACACCGTCGACGAGACCTGGGTCGCCAAGCGCCCGCAGAACACGGCATCCGTGCGCGACCTCGTCGCCGCCACCCCGGCCGCGGAACGCGCCCTGTGGCACTTCCTGTTGACGGCCGACTGGGTCATGACGGTCAAGACCGGCCCGCGCGCCCCGGACGACATCCTCCCGCTGCTGCTGCCCGACCCGCGGGCCGCCCGCATCACCACCCAGGCCGACTCCGTGTGGCTGCGCCCGCTGGACGTCCCGGCGCTGCTGGAGGCGCGGACGTACGCCGCCCCCGGCTCGCTCGTCGTCGACGTCGCCGACCCGGACGGGTACGCGGCCGGGCGCTGGCTCCTGGACGCCGCGGAGGACGGCGCGAGCTGCACCCCGACCGACCGTCCCGCGGAACTCTCCCTCACCGCAGGCGAATTGGGCTGCCTTATGCTCGGCGACGAGTCCGCCGTCCGCCTCGCCGCGGTCGGCCGCGTCACGGAGGAC
The DNA here is from genome assembly GCF_041519305.1 of Streptomyces luteireticuli. NCBI lineage: Bacteria > Bacillati > Actinomycetota > Actinomycetes > Kitasatosporales > Streptomycetaceae > Streptomyces > Streptomyces luteireticuli. The sequence continues at coordinate 4,796,069 of NZ_CP167927.1, read as the reverse complement.
CGCCCCGGCGCCGCCGCCCGCGCGGACGCCCTGCTGCGGACCTCCCGCCGCCCCTGGTGCCCCGACATCTTCTGATGGGATCATGAGCAAACAACTGCCGTACCACTGCCCGATCGACGCGGCCATGCACGTCATCGAGGGCAAATGGAAAGTCCTCATCCTCTGGGAGATCAGGGACCTGCCGCGCCGCTTCGGCGAACTGCGCCGGGCCCTTCCCGGCATCAGCGAGAAGGTCCTGGCGCAGCAGCTGCGCGAGTTGGAGACGGACGGCATCGTCCACCGCGAGGTGCACGAGACCGTGCCACCGAAGGTCGAGTACACCCTGACGGAGGAGGGCCGCGAACTGGACGCGGCGCTGGAGCCGTTGGGGGCGTGGGGCCGGCGGCGGATGGCTCCGCCGGGGGCTGCGGCGGTGGCGTGACCGGGCGCCGGGCGGGCTGGGTTTTCGCCCCGGACCCGCCCTTTCACCGTTTCTCCGGGGGCTGCGCCCCTGCTTCCGGGGCTTCGCCCCTGGCCCCCGTTGTCGCGGCTTCGCCGCTCGTCCTCAAGCGCCGGACGGGCTGATATTCAGCCCGTCCGGCGCTTGAGGACTCCGCCCGAAGGGCGGACGGGGTCCGGGGTCTCCCCGGAAGAAACGGTGAAAGGGCGGGGAGGGGCAACACCCAGCCTGTCCGGCGCCTGAGGACAGCGCCAGCAGGGTCCCGCAGGGGCGCCGCCCCTGCGTGGGGGCACCCCCTCTGGGGGAGGATCAGGGCGGGGAGAGCCCCCCGTCACCCCAACCTCACATCCGCATAAACAACCATCGCATCCCGCTGATAACCCGCCAACCCCTCCGCAACCCTGTCGTAGTTCGCCCGGAACTCCGGATCGTCGACATAGTGCTGCCCCAGCCCCTTGTACGCCTCCGCATCCGGCGTCCAGAACCGGCACACCCCCCGGTAATGCGCGTCCACCTCCGCCTGCACCGCAGGATCGTCGACCGGCGTACCGGCCGCCATGAACTCCGCGAAGCGGATCATCTGTGCCGTCACCTCCCGCTGCCACTGCTCCGTGTCCGAGGCGGTCATCGCCTCGACGGCCCGCCGGGACTGCTCCCAGTGCTCCGGCCACCGCTCGCGCACCTCGTCCGAGCGGCTCGACCAGTCGAAACCCTCGAAGAGGTTCTCCGGACTGCTGATCTCCGTCATGCCCTTGCCGTCCTTCCCTTCCTCCAGTTCGGCGATGGTGCGGCCGACCGTGCGGGCCAGCGTCTCCAGCCGGTCCCGCTCCTCCAGCAGCCTGCGGTGGTGCTCGCGGAGCACGGCCACCCGGTCGGCCCGGCTGTCCAGGACCGCCCGGATCTCCCGCAGTCCCACGCCCAGCTCCCGCATCACCAGGATCTGCTGCAGCCGCAGCAGATCGGCCTCCTCGTAGTAGCGGTGCCCGTTGTTCCCGATCCACGCGGGCGGCAGCAGTCCGGTCTCGTCGTAGTGCCGCAGCGTCCGGGATGTCACCCCGGACATCCGGGCCACGTCCGCGATCGACCACGCCATCGCTCCGCCTCCCATCACCGGGGCCGGCCCTTCCGGCCCCACTACGACCGTAGAAGTTGACGCTGCGGAAACCGCAAGCCGACTGAGCCTGGATGTGAGCTGTCAGCGTTCTTGGCACCCGTCACCGCCGCACAGCCGGTGCAGAGCCGCGCGGCTCTCGTCGTCCGCGGCGCGGTAGACCAGAAGCCGCAGCTCCGGGTCCTCCAGCGGGAGCAGGACCTCGAAGTCGACGGCGATCGTCCCGACGGCCGGGTGCCGCAGCAGCTTGCGGCCGCGGCCGTTGACGCGGACCTCCCGCTCGGCCCAGAGCCGGGCGAAGTCCTCGTCCTGCGCGGTGAATTCGGCGATCAGCCCGGCCAGCGCCCGGTCCTCCGGGTGGGCGGCCCAGGCCGCGCGCAGATGGGCGACGCCATCCCGCAGCACCCCCTCGCGGTCGGCGTAGAAGCCGCGCATCGGCGGGTGCAGCAGGCAGAGCCACATCGCGTTCCGCCGCTCCGGCGGAACGGCGTCGAACTCCGGGAGCAGCCGGGCCATTTCGGGGTTCCAGGCCAGCAGGTCGTAGCGGTGGTCGAGCAGCGCGGCGGGCAGCGGGGAGAGTTCGTCGACCAGGTGGGCCAGCGACGGCGCCGGACCGGTGGCTGCCCCGCCGCGGGTGCCGCCGGGGCGGCGCCGTCGGGCCAGGTCGAAGAGGTAGTCGCGTTCGCCGGGTGCCAGCCGCAGGGCCCGGGCCAGCGCCGTCAGCACCTCCGCGGAGGGCCGGAGCCCCCGGCCCTGCTCCAGCCGGACCACGTAGTCGGTGCTGACCCCGGCCAGCTCGGCGACCTCCTCGCGGCGCAGTCCGGGCGTCCGCCGGGCCCGCCGGTGCGCGGGCAGGCCCAGCCGGTCCGGGTCCAGCCGTTCGCGCCTGCTGCGCAGGAAGGCGGCCAGTTCCTCGGTGGTGTCCACGGTTCGTGTCGTCATGGCCGGTCCAACCGCCAGGGTGGGACCGGCCTTCCCAGGAAAGTCCCTCCCTTATCCGGGGCCCGCCGCCGCCGCAGACTCGGTCCCGGCAACGGAACACGAACACACGCGAGCACAGGAGAACCTGATGGCACCGGCCCTCGACGACTACCGGCTGCTGGGCCGCTCGGGACTGCGGGTCTCACCGCTGGCCCTGGGCACCGCGACCTTCGGCACCGAATGGGGGTGGGGCGCAGAACGGGCCGAGGCCCGCAAGCTGTTCGACCGCTACGTCGGGCTCGGCGGCAACCTCCTCGACACCGCCGACACCTACACCGACGGCAGCTCCGAGCGCCTGCTGGGCGAGTTCGCCCACGAGGAGCGCGAACGCCTGGTGCTGGCGACCAAGTACTCGACTCTGCGCCGCCCCGGCGACCCGAACTCCGGGGGCGGGCACCGCAAGGCGCTGTTCGGCTCGGTGGAGGGCAGCCTGCGGCGGCTCGGCACCGACTACCTCGACCTGCTGTACCTGCACCTCTGGGACTTCCGGACCTCGGTGGAGGAGGTGCTGCGCGGCCTGGACGACCTGGTCCGGCAGGGCAAGGTGCTGTACGTGGCGATCTCCAACACCCCGGCCTGGCAGGTGTCCCGGATGCAGGCGATCGCGGACCTGCGCGGCTGGTCGCCGCTGGTCGCGCTGCAGCTCGAGTACAGCCTGATCGAGCGCACCGCGGAGCGCGACCTGATCCCGATGGCCCGGGAACTGGGCCTGGGCGTGGTCCCGTACTCGCCGCTCGGCGGCGGGGTGCTCAGCGGCAAGTACGGCCGGGACGACGTCGGCGCAACGGGCGCCGGCCCCGACGGGAGCACCCGCCGGAGCCATAACCTCGCCCTGGGCACCCTCACCGAACGCAGCCTCGGCGTGGCCGGGGTGGTCCGGGAGGTGGCCGGCGAACTGGGGTACACCCCGGCCCAGGTGGCGCTGGCCTGGACACTGCGGAAGCCGGGCGTGACGAGCACGCTGCTCGGCGCCCGCACCCCCGCCCAATTGGAGGACAACCTGGGCGCCCTGGCAGTCGAGCTGACGGACGCCCAGCTGGCCCGGCTCGACGCGGCGGGCGCGATCGCCCTCGGCCAGCCGCACGAGCTGCTGGCGAGCGAGCCCATCCGCCGGGTGACCACGGGCGACCTGCGAATTGAGACCCGCCGCTGACCCGGCCGCCGGCGGCGGGAGCCGGAGTCCGGAGCCGCGGTCGGCTCACCGTCCGGGCGAGCCACGTCCGGATCGCTCCCGCGCCGGCGACGGTCGGACTGGTTCCAACTCTCGTGACCAGGTTCCAACCAGCGTGTCACGACTCAGCCGACGGCCATAAGCCCCGCATAAACCAAAGCAAGCACCCGCTTGCAAAAGTTAGCAACGTGCGGCAGCATCGGCGGCATGGCATCGCTCAATGTCGGCAACCTCGGCGAGTACCTGCGCGAGCAGCGGCGCAACGCGCAGCTGACGCTGCGTCAACTCGCCGACGCGGCGGGCGTGTCCAACCCGTACCTCAGCCAGATCGAGCGCGGTCTGCGCAAGCCGAGCGCCGAGATCCTCCAGCAGCTGGCCAAGGCGCTGCGGATCTCCGCGGAGACGCTGTACGTGCAGGCCGGGATCCTCGACGAGCGGAGCCGGGAGGAGGCGGAGGTCCGCAGCGCGATCCTCGCCGATCCCTCGATCACCGAACGGCAGAAGCAGATTCTGCTGGAGATCTACGACTCGTTCCGCAGGGAGAACGGGTCGTCGAAGGACAACGACGACAGCAAGCCCTCCGGCTGACCCCCGTGGCAGCCGGTCCGCGAGACGGGAGACCCATCGCATGGCCATCACCCAGGACATCCGCAAGGCGGCCACCGACACCGCCTACGCCGCGGCCGGGGCCGCCGACCTCGCCGCCGAGAAGCTCGGGCAGGTCGTCGCCGACGCCCCCGCCCGGTTCGAGCAGCTGCGCCGTACGGACCCCAAGGCCCTGGGCGACCGGGTGAGCAAGGGCGCCAAGGAGGCCCAGGACCGGGTCACCACCAAGGTCGGCCAGTTCGTGGGGACCCTGGACGGGGACTTCAAGAAGTTCGGCCAGACCGTGCAGGACCTGGCGCTGCAGGGCGTCGGCCAGGCCGTCGGGCTCGCCGCGAAGGGCGGCGAGGCCTTCGACAAGCTGGCCGAGCGCGGCCGGGAGGCCGTGAAGACCTGGAGCGGCGAGCAGCCGGAGGGCAAGGGGGCCGCGGAGATCCCGGTGGCCACCGAGCCCCGGGAGCAGGCGGCCGCGGAGGACGCGAAGGAGGCCGAGGAGGCCAAGGCGGCGGAGGACACGAAGGAGGCGCCCAAGAAGGCCGCCCCGCGCCGCACAACAGCCCGCAAGACCGAGACGGCCAAGGCGGACGACGCCTCGTAACGGCGGAGACGCCCGGCGGAAGGCCCCGGCGGAAGCACCCGGCGAAAACGGTCCGGGCACCTCATCGGTGTCCGGACCGTTCCCCGGGTACGACGGGTACGGTGGGCAGCAGGAGGCTGACCGCGGACGACAAGAGGTGGGCGGCGATGCTGGTACAGGGCTTCACCATGATCTGGGGCTGGATCTCCCTCGGCCTCCTGGTCTTCGCGATGGCCGCCTTCGTCAACGCGGCCGTCCACCGGGACGACGCGTACCGGGCCGCGGGCAAGCAGAACAAGGGCTTCTGGCTGATCATCCTCGGCATCACGGTCGCCGTGAACTTCTTCCTCGGCGTCCTGAGCTTCCTGCCGATCCTGGGCCTGGTCGCCACGATCGTCTACTTCGTGGACGTGCGCCCGGCGCTCAAGCAGGTCTCCGGCCGCGGACCGCGCCGCCGCGGCTCCAGCTCGGACGGTCCGTACGGGCCGTACAACGGCGGCAGGTAAGGGAATTCAGCGGCGGTCGAGCAGCAGGACGGCCAGGTCGTCCGTCAACTCCCCGCCGTTCAGGGCGCGTACCTCGGCGACGGCGGCGTCGAGGAGCTCCTCGCCGGCCAGGCCCTCCTTCATCCGGCGGGTGATCATCTCGACCATCCCCTCCTGGCCGAGCCGCCGCGCGCCCGCGCCCACCCGGCCCTCTATCAGGCCGTCGGTGTACATCAACAGGCTCCAGGAATCGCCGAGTCCGATGTCCAGGCGGGGCCAGCGCGCCCCGGCGAGCAGACCGAGAGCCGGGCCGCCGTCCTGCGGCAGCAGGCAGGGCGGCTCGCCGCCGCGGGTGAGCAGCGGGGCCGGGTGCCCGGCCAGGTACAGCCCGGCGGAGCGGCCGTCGGGCGCGATCTCCAGCATGCACAGCGTCGCGAAGATCTCGTGGTCGGCGCGCTCGTGCTCCAGCACTTCCTCCAGCGTGCCGAGCAGCTCCTCGCCGCCCAGCCCGGCGAAGGTCAACGCCCGCCAGGCGATGCGGAGTTCGACGCCGAGGGCCGCCTCGTCGGGGCCATGGCCGCAGACGTCGCCGATCATCACGCGCACGGTGCCGTCGGGGCTGCGCACCGTGTCGTAGAAGTCGCCGCCGAGCAGGGCGCGGCTGCGGCCCGGCCGGTAGCGGGCGGCGAAGCGCAACTCCGAGCCGGCGAGCAGGGGGTTGGGCAGCAGCCCGCGCTCCAGCCGGGCGTTCTCCTGGGCGCGCAGCCGGGTCTCGGTGAGCTGCCGCTGGGCGAGGTCGGCGCGCTTGCGCTCGACGGCGTAGCGGACGGCGCGGCTGAGCACCGGGCCGTCGAGTTCGCCGCGGTGGAGGTAGTCCTGTGCGCCGACGCGCACGGCCTCGGCGGCGCGCTCGGTGTCGTTCCCGGAGGTCAGCGCGAGCACGGCGTGGCGCGGGGCCAGGCGCAGCACATGGCGCAGGGCCTCCAGCCCGTCGGGCGCGCCGTCCGCGGCGGGCAGGTCGAGGTCGAGCAGGACGCAGTGGACGTCGTCGGTGAGCAGCCGCTCGGCCTCGGTGAGGTTGCGGGCGGTGCGGATGCGGACGGGTTTGCCGGCCGTCGTCGCGTCGGCCGGTTCGGGCACGGAGAGCGACCCCGCCGGGTCGTCCTCGATGACCAGCAGGGTCAGCCCGCCGTCGGGCGGCCCTGCGGAGGTCTCCGCGGGACCGGGTGCGGTTACGGGCATCACGTCGGTTTCCTTCCTCTCCCGGCGGCTGCCGGGAGGTGCCCCCCGAGGCGGCTCCCCGAGGAGCGGCACCCGACGTGACAGTAGCGGGAGGGCGCGGGCGAACGGAATGGTACGGAGCCACCCGCCTCTGTCATATGCCGTTGCCAATGGTGTTTTTGGGGCGGGGAGGAAGGAATGCTCCATGAGATACGTCACGCCGAGCACAGGCGTCTGGAGGGTGTTCTGGAGCACGAGTGACGGGGGTTACGTGACGCGCGCCTCAACTCCGTTGTGCGACGCGCGTCCCGGACCTCGGCGACCCGCGACCGCCGGGATCAGCCCGGCCGGACCACCCCGAGGATCGGCATCGAGCCGGCCCCCGCGAGCGTCACCTGCCGCCCGGGCCGGGGTGCGTGCACCATCGTGCCGTCGCCGATGTACATCGCCACATGGCTGGCGTCCGAGAAGTAGATGATCAGGTCCCCGGGCCGCATGTCCTTGACCTCGACCCTGGGGAGCTGCTGCCACTGCTCCTGCGAGGTGCGCGGTATCGGGCGCCCGGCCGTGGCCCAGGCCCGGGAGGTGAGGCCCGAGCAGTCGTAGGTGTCGGGGCCGACCGCGCCCCACACGTAGTTCTTGCCTATCTGTGCGGTCGCGAACTCGACCGCGCGCCGGCCCGCGTCGGTGGCCGAACCGGTGGAGTCCTTGAGGGAGAGGCCCTTGACCGCGTCGGAGGCGAGCCACTGCTGCTGGGCCTGGCGGGCCTTCTCCTCCTCCAGCTTCTTCAGCCGCTCGCGCTCCGTGGCCTCCAGACGCGATTCGAGCTTCTTGGCGGCGTCGAGCCGGGCCTCGATCTCCTTCTTCGCGTCCTCCTTCTTCTTCCGCTCCTCCTTGAGCCGCTTCCAGCGCTCGTCGGCCGCCTTCGCGTACCGGTCGAGCTCCTCCTTGACCGACTCGGTCTCGGCGAGCAGCCGGCGGGTGGCGTCCTGGCCGCGGCGGGTCGAGTCGAGCGAGGCGAGGAAGTCCTCGGGCGAGGCGGCCAGGAACAGCCGGGCGGACGGGGCCAGGCCGCCGGTGCGGTACTGGGAGCGGGCCAGCTCGCCGATGCGGTCCTCGATCTCCTGCCGCCGCTTCTCGGCGGCGGCGGCCTTCCCGGCCAGATCGGAGGCGTTCTTCTCCTGGAGCTTGGCCTGTTCGTCGGCGGCGTTGTACGCGTCGGTGGCCGCCTCGGCCTTGCGGTAGAGGGACTCCACCTCCTTGCGGACGTCCTCCAGGCTGCGCTGCGGCGGCGCCGGATCGGCCCACGCGGCCTGGGGCACGGCCGCCATGGCGGCGCAGACGAGCGCGGTGGCGACGAGTACGTGCCGGGCGCGCGGCGTTCTCCGTACGCCCCTGTACTCGGCGTCAGCGCCCCTGCCCATGTCGTCCATGGCCCCGCCGTTCCGCCCCACCGGACACCTCCGTGACTCGTCCCCCACGGCTTTACCTGCCGTAACGCGCGGAACGGATCGTGTCACGAGCATCACAAAACCAACAGAGACCTGTATCACACTTGGCCGGAATCCCGTTCTGGCGAGATCCGTTCGGCAACACCGCACTGATGGCCTAGGTTCACCGCGCGTTCACTCCACCCCTTCGACGGCTTCACCTGATCTGCTTAATTTCGGCCGTGGAACAGGGGCTGCACGGTCACCACCACCGCGTGACCGCGCTGTGGAAACTCCCGGCACCGCACCCACCTCTCGCACGCCGCCCCTGCGGCGGCCATCGGAAGGAACTCCCGAACAGTGAAGCTTCAGCGCAAGAACCGGCTCCGGGCCGTCGCCTTCGGCGCCATCGCCGTCTCCGGCGCCCTGGTCCTCACGGCGTGCGGCTCCGACGACAACAGCGGCGGCGGCTCCGGCGGCTCCGGCTCCTCCAAGGCCGCCTCCAACGTCAAGTGCGACGGCAAGGGCCAGCTGCTGGCCTCGGGTTCGTCCGCGCAGAAGAACGCCATGGACCTGTGGGTCAAGAACTTCATGGCCGCCTGCAAGGACATCCAGATCAACTACAAGGCCACCGGCTCCGGCGCCGGCATCCAGGAGTTCCTGCAGGGCAAGACCGCCTTCGCGGGCTCCGACTCGCCGCTGAAGCCGGAGGAGGTCGCCAAGTCCAAGGACGTCGTCAAGGGCGGCCAGGGCATCAACCTCCCCATGGTCGGCGGCCCCATCGCCATCGGCTACAACGTCCCGGGCGTGGACAACCTGGTGCTCGACGCGGACACCCTCGCCAAGATCTTCGACGGCAAGATCGAGAAGTGGAACGACGAGGCGATCGCCAAGCTCAACAAGGACGCCAAGCTCCCCGACCTGAAGATCCAGGCGTTCCACCGCTCCGACGAGTCGGGCACCACGGACAACTTCACCAAGTACCTCAAGGCCGCCGCCGACAAGTCGTGGCCCTACGCCCCCGCCAAGGCCTGGGCCCCCAAGGGCGGCCAGGCGGCGGACGGTTCGGCCGGCGTCTCCTCCCAGGTCAAGCAGACCTCGGGCGCCATCTCCTACTTCGAGCTGTCCTACGCCACGGCGAGCAGCATCAAGACGGTCAAGCTGAACACCGGCGCGTCCGCCCCGGTCGAGGCCAGCTCCGACAACGCCTCCAAGGCCATCGCCGAGGCGAAGATCACCGGCCAGGGCAAGGACCTCGCCCTCAAGCTCAACTACACCACCAAGGCCGAGGGCGCCTACCCGCTGACCCTGGTGACGTACGAGATCGTCGGCGACAAGGGCAACAAGGCCGAGACCCTGCCCGCCACCAAGTCCTTCCTGACCTATGTCGCGAGCGAGGAGGGCCAGTCGGTGCTCAAGGGCCTCGGCTACGCCCCGCTCCCGGCCGAGATCGCCAAGAAGGTCCGCGAGAACGTCGCGAGCCTCTCCTGAACCGTACGGCCGGCCCCGCCCCGGAGCTCCCCCTCCGGGCCCCGGCCGGCCGTGCCGTCCGGTGCACCGCCGCACCGGGGCCGCGCCCGGCCCCCGCAGACCGGAGACTCCCGTGGACGACATGGACATAAAGACTTCAGCAGAACCACCCACCGCCACCGGGCGCACCGCCAAGGCCGCCGCCCGCCCCGGCGACCGGATCTTCCTCGGCCTCTCCCGGGGCTCCGGAATCCTCCTCCTGGTGATCATGGCCGCCATCGCGGTCTTCCTCACCGTCCGCGCCACGCACGCGATCTCGGAGGACCACGGCAACTTCTTCACGACCTTCGAGTGGAACGCCAACGCCGAGCCGCCGGTGTTCGGCATCGCGGTCCTGGCCTTCGGCACGGTCGTCAGCTCGCTGATCGCGATGGTGCTCGCCGTGCCGGTCGCCATCGGCATCGCGCTCTTCATCTCGCACTACGCGCCGCGCAAGCTGGCCGCGCCGCTGTCGTACGTCATCGACCTGCTGGCCGCCGTGCCCTCGATCGTCTACGGCCTGTGGGGCGCCCTGTTCCTGGTCCCGCACCTGGGCGGCCTCTACTCCTGGCTGGACGACTGGTTCGGCTGGACGGGCGTCCTCGCCTACCACGACGGCGCCGCGCGCTCGCTGTTCACCATCGGCATCCTGCTGGCGATCATGATCCTGCCGATCGTCACCAGCGTCAGCCGCGAGGTCTTCCTGCAGGCCCCGAAGATGCACGAGGAGGCCGCGCTGGCGCTCGGCGCGACCCGCTGGGAGGTCATCCGGATGTCGGTGCTCCCCTTCGGCCGCTCCGGCGTCATCAGTGCCTCGATGCTGGGCCTGGGCCGTGCGCTCGGCGAGACGATGGCCGTCGCGACGGTCCTCTCCCCCAGCTTCCTGATCTCCAAGAGCCTGCTCGACCCGGGCGGCGGCACGTTCGCCCAGAACATCGCGAGCAGCTTCAAGGAGTCCGGCGAGACCGGCAAGGACGCGCTGATCGCCTCCGGCCTCGTCCTGTTCGTCCTGACCCTGCTGGTCAACGGCGCGGCCCGGATGATCATCGCGCGCCGCAAGGAGTACTCGGCATGAGCGACGTGACCCTGCGCCGGCGCGTGCCGGCCGACGCGGTCCCCCCGTCCGCCACCCTGCACCGGCCCCGGCTGCCCCGCTGGGCCCCGGCCGCGATCGCGGCCCTGTCGGCGGCCGTCGGCTGCGGCATAGGCCTCGGGGCCGGGCTGAGCAGCCGCTTCCAGTGGGGCCTGCTGGCCGCCCTGCTCTTCGTCGCCCTGACGTACGCGCTGACGGCCCGCGTCGAGGGCTTCCGGCAGGCCAAGGACCGCCTCGCCACCAGCCTGGTGTGGACCTGCTTCCTGGTCGCGGTCGTCCCGCTCGTCTCGCTGATCTGGGAGACCGTCGCCCGCGGGACGAAGGTCCTCGACGGGGGCTTCCTGTCCCACTCGATGGCCGGGGTGCTGACCATCCAGCCGGGCGGCGGCGTCTACCACGCCATCATCGGCACCCTGGAGCAGGTCGGCCTCGCCACCGCCATCGCGGCCCCGGTGGGCCTGCTCACCGCGGTCTACCTGGTGGAGTACGGGCGCGGACGGCTCGCCAAGGCCGTGACCTTCTTCGTGGACGTCATGACCGGCGTCCCCTCGATCGTCGCCGGCCTGTTCGTCCTCAGCTTCTGGATCATCATGCTGGACTTCGGCTACTCCGGCTTCGCCGGGGCGATGGCGCTCGCGATCCTGATGATGCCGGTGGTGGTCCGCTCCACCGAGGAGATGCTCAAGCTCGTCCCCAACGAGCTGCGCGAGGCGTCCCTCGCCCTCGGGGTGCCCAAGTGGCGGACGATCCTCAAGGTCGTCCTGCCCACCGCCATCGGCGGCATCGCCACCGGCGTCATGCTCGCCGTCGCCCGCATCGCCGGCGAGACCGCACCGATCGTCCTGCTGGTCTTCGGCTCGCAGGTGATCAACAACAACCCCTTCGACGGCGCGCAGTCCTCCCTGCCCTACTACATCTACGAGCAGTGGGCGGCCGGCAACGACGCCAGCTACGACCGCGCCTGGGCGGCGGCCCTCGTCCTGATCGCCTTCGTCATGATCCTCAACCTGGTGGCCCGCGGCATCGCCCGCTGGAAGGCCCCGAAGAACACCCGCTGAAAGAGGCACGATCCCCATGGCCAAGCGAATCGACGTCAGCGGCCTCTCCGCCTACTACGGCACCCACAAGGCCATCGACGACATCTCGATGACCGTCGAGCCGTGCTCGGTGACCGCCTTCATCGGCCCGTCCGGCTGCGGCAAGTCCACCTTCCTGCGCACCCTGAACCGGATGCACGAGGTCACCCCCGGCGGCCGCGTCGAGGGCAAGGTGCTGCTCGACGACGAGAACCTCTACGGGCCGGGCGTGGACCCCGTCTCCGTCCGCCGCACGGTGGGCATGGTCTTCCAGCGGCCGAACCCGTTCCCGACCATGTCCATCTACGAGAACGTCGTGGCCGGCGTCCGCCTCAACGGCGGCCGCCTGCGCAAGTCCGACCTCGACGCGATCGTCAAGAAGTCACTCAAGGGCGCGAACCTCTGGAAGGAGGTCAAGGACCGGCTCCACAAGCCGGGCGCCGGCCTCTCCGGCGGCCAGCAGCAGCGGCTGTGCATCGCCCGCGCGATAGCCGTGGAGCCCCAGGTCCTGCTCATGGACGAGCCCTGCTCCGCCCTCGACCCGATCTCCACCCTCGCCATCGAGGACCTCATCGGGGAGCTGAAGGAACGCTTCACGATCGTGATCGTGACCCACAACATGCAGCAGGCGGCCCGGGTCTCCGACCGCACGGCCTTCTTCAACCTCGCCGGGGTCGGACAGCCGGGCGAACTGGTCGAGATCGACGACACGGAGCGCATCTTCTCCAACCCGTCGGTCCAGGCCACGGAGGACTACATCTCGGGCCGCTTCGGGTAGTCGGAGGTTGCGGGCAGGCGTTCCGCAGGGCTGGGGGCACCTCCCAGCGGTAGCTGGGGGAGGGTGGGCACAACCCGACCACCGGCCCGCACCCGACCCGACACCGCAAGCCGCCTCGCGACGCTGCATGGCGGTGCCGCCGCGAGGCAAAAGGGCCCGCCCCCGGTGCGTACACCGGGAGCGGGCCCCAAGGCATCAGCCGAACACGTCAGCCGAAGGCGAGGTTCACACCCCAGAAGGCCAGCGCAGCGACAAGCGCCGCAGCCGGCATCGTGATGAACCACCCGAGGATGATGTTCTTCGCGACACCCCACCGCACCGCGTTCACCCGCTTCGTCGCCCCGACACCCATGATCGCCGACGTGATGACATGCGTCGTGGAGATCGGCGCGTGGAACATAAACGCGGTCGTGAACATGACGGACGCACCGGTCGTCTCCGCCGCGAAGCCCTGCGGCGGATCCAGCTCGATGATCTTCCGCCCCAGCGTGCGCATGATGCGCCAGCCGCCCGCGTACGTGCCCAGCGACAGCATCAGCGCACAGGCGATCTTCACCCAGACCGGGATCGCGTCGCCCTTGCCCTGCACATCGCCGATGACCAGGGCCATCACCACGATGCCCATGGTCTTCTGGGCGTCCTGCAGACCGTGACCGAGCGCCATGCCGGCGGCCGACACCGTCTGGGCGATCCGGAAGCCGCGCTTCGCCTTGTGCGGGTTGGCCCGGCGGAACATCCACATGATCGCGACCATCACCAGATAGCCGAGGATCAGGCCGACGAACGGCGAGAGGAACATCGGGATGACGATCTTCTCGATGACGCCCGACCAGATGACGGTCGTGCCGCCCGCGAGCGCCGCGCCCACCATGCCGCCGAACAGGGCGTGCGAAGAGGACGAGGGCAGGCCGAAGTACCAGGTGATCAGGTTCCAGGCGATGGCGCCGATCAGGGCCGCGAAGAGGATGCCCATCCCCTTGTCGCCCACCGGCGTCTCGATCAGGCCCTCACTGACGGTCTTCGCGACCCCGCTGCCCAGGAAGGCACCGGCGAGGTTCATCACCGCCGCCATCGCCAGGGCCGCGCGCGGGGTCAGCGCCCGCGTGGAGACCGAGGTCGCGATGGCGTTCGCGGAGTCGTGGAAGCCGTTCGTATAGGTGAATCCGAGCGCGACCGCGATGGTCACGACAAGTGCAAACGTATCCACCGGGGGTCAGGACTCCTTGACCGCGATGGTCTCGACCGTGTTCGCCACGTGCTCGAACGCGTCCGCCGCCTCTTCCAGCACGTCCACGATCTGCTTGAGCTTGAGCACCTCGATGGCGTCGTACTTGCCGTTGAAGAGGTGGGCGAGCAGCTTGCGGTGGATCTGGTCCGCCTGGTTCTCCAGGCGGTTCACCTCGATCCAGTACTCGGTGAGGTTGGTCATCGTGCGCAGGTTCGGCATCGCCTCGGCCGTGAGCTCGGCCGCCCGCGCCAGGACCTCGATCTGCTGCTCGACGCCCTTGGGCAGGTCCTCGATCTGGTAGAGGACGACCAGGTCGACGGCCTCCTCCATGAAGTCCATGATGTCGTCGAGCGACGACGCGAGGGCGTAGATGTCCTCGCGGTCGAACGGCGTGATGAACGAGGAATTCAGCTGGTGGAAGATCGCGTGCGTCGCGTCGTCCCCGGCGTGCTCCGCTGCCCGCATCCGCTCGGCGATCTCGGCTCGGGCGGACGGCTCCGCACCGAGCAGTTCCATCAGGAGCTTGGAGCCCGTGACGATGTTGTCCGCGGACGCGGCGAACATGTCGTAGAAGCTCGTCTCCCTGGGGGTCAGACGAAAGCGCACGTGGGATCCTCGGGGTGCAGCGGATTCGGTCTCGTTGATGCTAGGCGCATCATCGGGCCACAGCTAACTGGCATTCCCTCAGTGTCGCCCATCGGGCAGAGTGCTCACCAAGCCGGTACGGCCTCACGGCCCCTTCCCCGGCGGCCCGCGCCGGTCCGCACCGGCGAATTTCGGTACGATATACCCGGTGGGGGTATGCCGATGAGGGATGGGGCCCCGGATCGGACACCGGAGCACCACCACCGAGCACCGCCACGGAGGACGCCATGACGACCACGGACACCACAGCGGCCGGCGCCGGCGAACCCGCCGCGGAGACCTGCCACACCGGGACCGGGAGCGACAAGGGTCACAACCACGGCCCGCACGGCTACAGCAAGCAGAAGGACCTGCACCTCAAGCGCCTGCGCAGGATCGAGGGGCAGATCCGCGGCCTCCAGCGCATGGTCGAGGAGGACGTCTACTGCATCGACATACTCACCCAGGTCTCGGCGGGCACCAAGGCGCTCCAGTCCTTCGCCCTCCAGCTCCTCCAGGAGCACCTGCGGCACTGCGTCGCCGACGCCGCGGTCAAGGGCGGCGACGAGATCGACACCAAGGTCGCCGAGGCCACCGCGGCCATCGCCCGGCTGCTGCGCTCCTGACGGCCCCCGCGCCCGCGATGCCGCCCCGGGGAGACCCGGGGCGGTCCGGACGCCGGCCGGCGTCCCAGATGCCGGCGTCCCAGATGCCGGCGTCCCAGATGCCGGCGTCTCAGATGTCGGCGTCCCCGGACGGACCGGGCCGCCGGAAGCGGACGACCCTGAGCACCTCGTCGATGCGGTCCGGGCTCAGCCGCTCCTCCGCCGCACCCGTCGCGGCGATCATCAACTCCCCGTAGAGATCGATCTCGATGAGGGCCACGGGATCCGGACCGGCCGACGAACCGCGCCGCGCAACCACGTGATTCACCTCCTCGGGTCTTGCGTCGTGGCGGTACCCCTCCGGGGGAGGGCCCGGTCCCCAGGTTAGGGACCGGCACAGATCCCGGGCATGACACAGAAGGACCATTTCCATGGCCAACCACTCCGGGCCGCGTTATTTCCGCGGTGAACGAACCCTCCCCGCATAGATATCGGCGGATTCCGGGAGCCGGATGTCGGGCGCGAATCCGAAGGAGGACAGTTCGACCGTGGAGACCACGGTCGTCCGTTTCCCCGCGTCGGCGCCGGACCGCCCGCCGTCGGCGCCGTCGACCCCGAACCGGTAGCGCAGCAGCCGCGGCAGCCCCTCCTCGTCGAGGAAGGCGTCGAAGGCGACGGTCCCGGCGGAGAATCCCTTCGCCGCCGCGGCCAGCGCCGCCCGGTCCCGCGCGGGCGCCCGGCGCGCGGCCTCGGTGAGGTCGACCGTCCCCCAGAAGTGCCGCACCGGCACGCCGTCCAGCCCCTCGTCGCGCATGGAGGTCACCTCCCGTGCCCCGCCCAGGAGTTCGGCCGCGGCGAGCGGATCGGTGGCGCCGCTGGTGAGCAGGTCGCCGTCGGCGAGCGCGGCGGTGTCGAGACGTACCCATTTGTCGGTCGGGACGCCCGCGCCGCGGTTCTTCATATAGAGCGCCCCGGGGGTGAACACCTCGGTGATCGGCCGGTGCTCGGCGGCGCCCCGCGCGTCCTGCGGCACCAGCACCGTCAGCCTGCCGACGGGCCGGGCGAAGTCGTACGCCCCGCGGCCCAGGATCGTCAGCCGGGTGCCGCCGCTCTCCGTCTCCATGGACGTCCGCACCCGTGCGCCGCCCGTCCGCGCGAGCGCCCCCGACACCCGCCGCATCGCCTCGACCGCGCGGGACGGACGCACCGCGTCGGTCGTCCGCACCGCCCAGCGGGCCTCCCCGCCGCCGCCCACGGACCCGTCCTGGACCTCCTCGCCCGGCTCCTGCTCGCCGCAGCCGCTCACCAGCAGCCCGAGGGCGAGCCCGCCCGCCACCGCCGTGGCCACGGCGGCCCTGCGTCTGTGCCCCTGCGCCGCCATGGCCGTCAGCCCCCTCCGGGTGGAACCTTGTTCCTTCCAACGACCGCGTCCGGGCCGCCGTCACGGCCGGTAGCGTGGTGGTGTGTCCGATACGCACCCCGCGCCCTCCGGCGGCGTCCACCTGATCACGACCGGCGAACGGGGCTCCTTCTGCTCCGCCCGCTGCACCTGCGGCTGGCTCGGTCCCGCGCGCCGGGCCCGTTCGCTGGCCCGCAGCGACGCGGACGCCCACCTCGCACGGACCGGCACATCGGACTAGCGTCGAAATAAGGGAAAACCCAAGAAATCCCGGGAAATCCTGGGGGATTCCAGAGAATCCGGGGAACCGCTCCCCACCTTCCGGACATCTGTTCCATCAGTCAGATGGGGATCACAGGTACCACCGGGGGCGAACATGGCCTTGAACAGGCGCACTCTGCTGACGGCAGCGGCGGCGACGGGACTGACGACGGCATGGGCCGCCGGAACGGGAACCTCCGTGGCGGCCCCGGCCCCACGCCCGTCCGCCAAGGCCCGCGACAGCGACTGGACCGCCCTCGGCAAGGGCCTCAAGGGCGGCGTCGTCCGCCCCGGTGACGCCGACTACTCCACCGCGCGGCAGCTCTACAACACCCGCTTCGACGGCCAGCGGCCCGCCGGCGTCGCCTACGTCGCGGGCACCGCGGACGTCGCCTCCTGCCTCGCCTTCGCCCGCCGCTTCTCCATACCCGTGTCCATACGCAACGGCGGCCACAGCTACGCGGGTTGGTCGAGCGGCAACGGCCGCCTCGTCATCGACGTCTCGCGGCTGAGGACCGTCCGCACGACCGGCTCGTCCGCCGCCGTCGTCGGCGCCGGCGCCAAACTCATCGACGTCTACACCGGCCTGGCCGCGCACGGCGTCACCGTCCCCGCCGGCTCCTGCCCCACCGTCGGCATCTCCGGCGTCACCCTCGGCGGCGGCCACGGCGTCCTCTCCCGCGCGTACGGCATGACCTGCGACAGCCTCACCGGCGCGACCCTGGTCACCGCCGACGGCAAGGTCCTCGACTGCGACGCCAAGCGCAACCCCGACCTGTTCTGGGCCCTGCGCGGCGCGGGCAACGGCAACTTCGGCGTCGTCACCGAACTCCGCTTCCGCACGCGGCGGGTGGGCGACGGCGTCAGCGGCTACGTCTCCTGGCCCTGGGCCAAGGCCGCCGACGTCATCCGCGCCTGGCAGGAGTGGGGGCCGGGCCAGCCGGACGAGATCTGGTCCGCCTGCGACCTCTCCGTCGCCTACCACGGCACCCCGCGCATCGCCGTCGCCGCCTACTCCCTCGGCACCAAGGGCGACCTGGCCAACGCGCTCGACAAGCTGGCCGCGAAGGTCGGCGGCGGCAAGGCGAACATCTCCGTGCGCAGCCGCTCGTACCTGGACGGCATGCGCCGCTACGCCGGCTGCGCCGATCTGACCCTGGCCCAGTCCCACCTGCCGGGCCGCACCCCCGGCCGCGACCGCGCCGGCAAGCTCGGCCGCGAGACGTACGCGGCCCGCTCCGACTTCTACGACCGCTCGCTGAACGCGGCCGGCATCCGCACCCTCCTCGACCAGACCGAACGCTTCGCCAAGCGCGGGGGTCCCGGCGGCGGTTCGATCCAGCTCACGGCCCTCGGCGGGGCGGTCAACCGCGTCAAGCCGCTGGACACGGCGTTCGTGCACCGCCGGTCGCGGTTCCTCGCCCAGTACCTGACGTCCTGGTCGCCGGCCGCGACAGGCGCCGCCCAGGTGGCGTGGCTGGACGGGATCCACACGGCGATGCGCCGGTACGCGTCCGGGGCGGCGTACCAGAACTACGCGGACGCGGGCCTGAAGGACTGGCGGAAGGCGTACTACGGGGACGCGGCGCCGCGCCTGACCAAGCTGAAGCGTCAGTACGACCCGGGGCGGGTGTTCGCGTTCCCGCAGGCGCTGTAGGGCGCTGCCGTAGGGGGGTTGCCCCTGGCCCCCCTACGCCGCCAGCCCGTTGTCACGATGGCGCGCCTGCTGGCCCGCCACATGCTCCGGGCCGGCGAGGGCGACCGGCACGGGCCGCCGTGACCGCACCAGCCACCCCATCCGCGTGCCACCGACCCACAGCGTCAACGGCGTCAGCCCCATCATCGCCAGCGGCGCCAGCAACAGCACCACGGCCGTGCCGAGCGCCAGCCCGCCCACCACGTCCGTCGGGTAGTGCACTCCCATGAAGACCCGGCAGAACCCCTCCAGGAACGCCAGCCCGATCCCCACCAGCCCGTACTTCCGGTGCGCCACGAAGAGCCCGACGCCCAGCGCCATCGTCAGCGTCGCGTGGTCGCTCACGAACGAGAAGTCCGTCTTCCCCCGCACCAGCACGTCCAGCCCCTGGTGCTCCAGGAACGGCCGGGGCCGCCGTACGAAGCCCCGGATCGGGACGTTCACCAGCAGCGCGATCCCCGCCGCGAGCGGCGCCCACAGCAGCGCCGTCACGCCCCCCGTCGCGTCCGGCCCGCGCCGCACGCTCCACCACGCGCAGAGCATCAGCACCCCGAGACCGAGCACGATCCCGTACTCGCCGACGAACTCCATGGCGCGGTCGAACCAGCCGGGGGCGTCCTTCGCCAGGCCGTTGATCTCGTAGAGCAGGCCGACGTCGGGGCCCGACGATCCTCCTCCGGCGTTCGCCAGAGTGGCGTCGGCCAGGGGTCGGACCGCCTCGAGTCCGGGTCCGGGCATCTGGTTGCCCCCTTATCTGTCGCCTGTAGCTCGGTGCAGCTGCCAAACCCCCGTGGTCCGTGCGCCCCTGACGGGGGCGCGGTTTTCCCACCCCCATGGAACGCGCCGCTCCGACCCGGCGTTCCGCTCTCCACCCAATGATCACCAGGACGTTATCCAAGGGTGACCAGGGACGGTGCAGGAGGCCCGGGGTTCACACGCCGTTCGGCCTGGGCAACGCTTTCGCCCCCGCATCCGTCACGCGGGTGGCGCCGATGTAGTCCGGTGTGTCGATTTTGTCGAACCGGTTCACGGCGCCGGTGTGGGGCGCGTTGATCATGTATCCGCCCCCCACGTACAGACCCACGTGGTGGATGGAACGCGGGTCGTTGAGGTTGTGTGCGAAGAAGACCAGGTCCCCCGGCATCAGTTCGTCCCGTTTGGGATGCGGCCCGGCGTTCCACTGGTCGTTGGCGACGCGGGGCAGCTCGATGCCGACGGACGCGTACGAGGCCTTGGTCAGCCCCGAGCAGTCGAACCGCCCGCCGTCCTCCTTGGTGCCCTCACCACCCCAGAGGTAGGGCTTGCCGAGCTGCTCCTGGGCGAAGTAGATGGCCCCGGCGGCCTGCTGGGAGGGCGCGACGCGGCCGACGGGGCGGGCGAAGCTCTTCTCCAGGTCGCGGATGGATTTGACGTAGCCCTGGGTTTCGGAGATGCGGGGGATGCCGGAGGCCTGGATGACGCGGTACGGACCGGCGTTGTACGCGGCGAGCATGTTGTCGGTCGCGTCACCGGGCACGCCCTTGACGTCCTTCGACAACGCACAGTCGTAGGTGGCCGCCGAGGCGATGGCATCAGCCGGTTCCCATATGTCCGGTTTGCCATCCCCGTTGGCGTCCACTCCATAGCGCGCCCACGTCTCCGGGATGAACTGCGCGAGCCCCAGCGCCCCGGCCGGACTCCTGGCGTCCGGCTTCCAGTTGCTCTCGGTGTAGAGCTGCGCGGCCAGCAGCGGAGGCGAGAGGGCGGGGCACAGATTGCCCCACTTCTCGATCAGAGGCTGATACGCGACGGGCACCGCGCCCTTCGCCAGCCCCACGGCACCTCCGGCGGCCCCGCCGAGGTTCAGCGCGGCGGTGAACACGGCGAAGAAGAGCAGCCCGAGCAGGCCCAGGCACAGCCCGATGCCGACTCCAGCGCCCACCCACCACTTCCGCACCCCGCGATTCTCCCCCAGCGGCCCGTCATGTACCCGTAATTGACGGTGGATTGTAGGTACGCACAGGGTGACGGGGGGCGCCGATGGGGGCGCATTCACCGCGCTGCCGACGCACGGGCGCCACTACCGGACCGCGAACCCGGCGCACAGGACGCTCGTGTACTGCTTGGGCGCCCTCACGTGGTAGAAGTTCACCGTCCAGTCGCCCGGGTCGTTCGCCACCGGGAAATCGACCTTCCGGACTTCCGCACCGACGGACCGGAAGTCGTCGGGAAACGTCAGATAGGTCCAATTCTTCGGGTCGTCGCGGAAGAAATCGATCGGCTTGCTGGTGTAACCGATGCCGATATTCCCGATGTTCCCCTGGAACCGCGACGGCTTGCCGGTCTGTTCGTCGATCTGGTGCGGGGACTTGACGCCCACCGAGAGGTAGTACGGCCTCTCCGCCTTCGGGTCCGGGAATCTCGTCCGGAAGCCGATCCTCACCTTGCCCGGGGCGACCTCGGGGTCGTCGTCCGCGGTGGCGATCGACGTCTGGAAGGACAGCCGCTCCCCCGACGGCTCCTGAGCCCCGCAGCTGCCCTCGAAGGGGTAGCCACCCTCCTTGTGCCGCCAGACGTCACGGTTCGCGTCCGTCTCCCTGATGTAGGAGGGCGGCTCCTTCGGCCCCTTCGGGGCCGCGCCCGACGGTCCGGGCGTCGCACCGGATACCGGGCCGGCCGCGGCGTCCCGCTCCTCGCCCCCGTCCGGCAGCGTCAACACCAGCCCGAGCGCCACCCCGAGGGCCACCGCTCCCGCCCCCACCGCCAGGTACACGCCCCTGCGCCGCTTCGGCCGCGCCGCAGACGCCGCGCCCGGCACATACGTCGGCGAGTACGTCGGCGAGTACGCCACCGGCGACGGCGCCGGCACGAACCCCGCCGCCACCGCCGCCGGCAGATCCCTCGGCGCCCGCTCCCCCAGCTCCGCCAACGGCCCGTACACCGGATCGTCGACGAGCGACGACGTCACCCCGCACCGTTCGATGATCCGCGCCGGCACCGGCCGCACCGCCGGATCCGCCGCCACGCACGCCCGTATCAGCTCCGCCAGCGCCGGCTCGACCCCGTCCACGTCGATCTCGCCGTGCACCACCCGGTACGTCACCGACTCCATCGAGCCCTCGCCGTACGGCGGCCGCCCCGTCGCCACGACGGCCATCGTCGCGCCCAGCGCGAACACGTCGGCGGCAGGGGACACTTCGTTCCGGGTGATGACCTCCGGCGCGGTGTAGCCGGGCGTCCCCGGCGCCGTCCCGGTCTGCGTGAGCGCCGTCTGCCCGGCCCCCCGCGCGATGCCGAAGTCGATCAGCTTCGGACCGACCGGCGACAGGATGATGTTGTGCGGCTTCAGGTCCCGATGGGTGACGCCGTGCCCGTGCACGTGCGACAGCGCCTCCGCCAGCGCGGCGAAGAGCCGGAAGCAGGTGTCCACCGGCAGCGCCCCGCGTTCGCCCACCACTTGAGTGAGCGTCGGCCCGGGCACGTACTCCGTCGCCAGCCAGCAGGACGCCGCCTCCAGCGAGGCGTCGACCAGGTTGGCGGTGTAGGCGCTGCGCACCGCCCGCACCGTCTCCACCTCGCGGCGGAAGCGCGCCAGCGCCTCGGCGTTCTGGGCGAAATCATCACGGATGACCTTGATGGCCAACTGCCGCCCGCCGGGGGAACGTCCGAGGTACACCTGCCCCATGCCCCCGCTGCCCAGGCGGGCGAGAAGTATGTGAGGGCCGATGCTGCCGGGATCCTGGGGACGTAGCGCTTCCACGCGTCGGAACTCTAGCCGTACGGGAGGACACCCTCCCCAGGTCACACGTCGAACGTCTCCGTACGGGGCGCGTGGGGCGGCCGTGCCGAGGTGTACGTGACGGACAGGCGGGTGAAGTGCGACCGACCGTGGTGCCCGGCCCATGGTCGGGCCCGGTCGAGACGGACGGAGACCGGGTACGAGTGGAAATGACCGGAACTGCATGCGGGAATACAGTCGTTGACCAGATTCCGGCCCGCACCGACAGCCCCTGATCGGTTCCACTGCGACCAGCGCAGGGAAGCGAGCGCGTTGTTCCCGTCACCGCAGGCGATCATGTACGAACCCGGACGGACCTGCGGATTCCGCGCACAGTCGACGACGACCACCGCCCGGCTCCTCTCCACGGGCGCCTTCTCTACCGCGGCGGCCGGGAGGGCCGCCGAGGCCAGCACCGCTCCGGCACCGATCAGAACCGCTGTTCCTGCTCCCCAACCTCGCATGTCCGCTCCACAGGAGTGTCTCGTCGGCACGATTCACATGCTTTGCATGAATTGCATGCTTTGCATGAATTGCTCGGGTTGCTCGGGTTGTTACGCCTCGCCACGCTACGGCCCCCCGCCCCCGCAGACCACCACGCCTGGCCCGGAAGTCGACACGGAGCCCTCCGTCGCAGCCGCTTCAGGACACCCTCCACGCCCTGACCGGATCGTTCCGCACCGGGACATGATCAGGCCTTATCCGAGGCCCTCCCCGGCCCCCAGGATGAAGTCATGAACAACGCGAACACCACCAGCAACAGCGCCCTGATCGTCATCGACGTCCAGGAGTCCTTCCGGCAGCGGGCCAACTGGGCGGCCACCTCCAACCCCGACCTCGTCCGGAACGTGAACCGGCTGGTCGCCGCCCAGCGGGCGAAGGGCGAACTCGTCGTCTGGATCCTCCACTCGGAGCCGGGCACCGGCACCGTCTTCGACCCCGAGCGGGGATTCAACCGGCCCATCGAGGGGCTGGAGCCGGCAGCCGGCGAACCCGTCCTCACCAAGACCTCGCACAACGCCTTCACCACCACCAACCTCCAGCAGCAGCTGACCCAGCTCGGCACCCGTGAGGTGCTGATCAGCGGCATCCGCACGGAGCAGTGCTGCGAGACCACCGCGCGCTTCGCCTCCGACCTCGGCTACGACGTGACGTTCGTGACGGACGCGACCGCCACGCACCCCATCGAGCACCGGGACGCCCCCGCGGGCCGGACCCTGGAGGAGATCCTCGCGGACCCGCGTACGCTGACCACCGACGCGATCACCGCCCGCACCGAGTACGCGCTGGCGGGCCGCTTCGCACGGATCGCCACCACGGACGAACTGACGCAGGCCGAACCGACGCAGGACGGCACCGAAGGGAACTGACCGGATCGTGACCCGCGTCGTCTTCCTGCTCGTACCGCAGCTGCACCTGCTGGACCTGGCCGGGCCCGCGCAGGTGTTCTCGACCGCGGCCGACTTCGGGCACGGGTACGAGATCCGCTACGTGGCCGAGCAGGAGGACGTCCCCACGGCCCAGGGCATCACCCTCCGGGCGGGGACCCGGTGGCCCCGGCTGACGCCGGAGGACCTGATCGTGGTGCCGGGGTGGCGGGCGCGCACGCTGCGCGGGAACGGCGCCCTCACCCGGGAGACCCTCGACCGGCTCGTGGCACACCACGCCGCGGGCGGCACGGTGGCCAGCGTGTGCGCGGGGGCGGACGCGCTGGGCCGGGCCGGGCTGCTCGACGGCCGCCGCTGCACCACGCACCACGACGTACAGGACGAACTGGCGCGCCGCTACCCCAGGGCGCAGGTGGTCCGGGACGTGCTGTTCGTGACCGACGGCCGGGTCATCACCTCGGCCGGCATCGCGAGCGGGATCGACCTGGCACTCCATCTGATCGCCGTGCGCCACGGGGCGGCGACCGCGGCCCGGGCCGCCCGCGAGATGGTCGTCTACGCGCGCCGCAACGGCGACGACCGCCAGCAGTCCGCGATGCTCAGGCACCGCTCCCACCTCAGCGACGCCGTGCACCACGTCCAGGACCTGATCGACGCCGGCTACACCTCCACCCTGCCGCTGGCGGACCTCGCGGCGGCGGTCGGGCTGAGCGAGCGCACCCTCACCCGGCACTTCACCGGCGCGACGGGCCTGACGCCGCTCCGCTACCAGCAGGAGCTGCGCCTCGAACGCGCCGAGCACCTGATCGTCCAGGGGGCGACCGTCGAGTCGGCGGCCCGGGCGGTCGGCTTCCAGGACGCACGGATGCTCCGCCGGCTCAGGGGCCGCTCGCAGGACGTCCCCGGCACCGGTGGTCCTTCGACGACGCCGGCGCGTCCGGGTCAGGCGGGCCGGGCCAGGGACTCCCGGAGCACGTCACCGACCGACGTCCGCGCGAGCGCGCTCCGCGCGGCCTCCTCCGCCTCGCCGTAGGCCAGCCGGAGCGCGGGCCGTATACCCGCGCCGACCGGGCACTCCCGGCTGGGCTCGGACCGGTGCAGACCGAACAACGGCTCGTCCTCCAGGGCCCGGTAGACGTCCAGCAGGCTGATCTCGTCCGCCGCACGGGCCAGCCACCAGCCGGCCCCGGAGCCGTGCCGGACCGCGACCAGCCCCGCTCTGCGGAGCACCCCCAGGCTGCGCCGGATGACCACGGGGTTGGTGTTGACGCTCTCGGCTATCTGCTCCGAGGTCACCACCTCCCGGCCGCTGCCGTGCGCCAGGGCCATCCGCGCGAGGATGTGCACGGCGACGGTGAGCCTGCTGTTCGCGGCCATCGTCCGTCCCTCCTCCCTGCAAAAACGTTCTCGGTCACATCACTTACATCCACTCTCTGACCAAATAGCGTCAGATCTTTGCGGGTTGAGCACCCATTCGTTCCTCTATCGTGAGTTCCCGACAACCGACAGCCCACGAAGGGGAACACCGTGCCACCGCGTGTGCCGGAGGGCCTCGACTGGATCCCGGCGACGGACGATCCGGCCCGGCCCGAATACCTGGAGGTCGCCTTCGACGGCGAAGGGCAGGTGTACCTGCGGGAGAATCTCCACCCCGAGAAGGTCGTCATCACGACGGAGCGCAAGTGGGACGCGTTCGTCCTCGGCGTGAAGGCGGGCGAGTTCGACCACTTCGTCGAGGGGATCGACGAGGAGGAGGAACCGGCGGGCCGCGAGGGCTGAGCCCCTGCCGGCACCGGCCGCGTCACCCGCTTCCGGTGCCGTGGCCGCCGTGCCCGCCCTTCCCGTGCCGGGGACCGGCCGTGGGGGTCATGTGGCCCACGCCGTCCGCGCCACCGCTCTCCCGGGGCGCCACCTCGTTCATCTCCTCCGACTGGCGGTCCTCGCGGCGGCCGCCCCCGTCGTCGTCGCCGTCCGAGGTGAAGACCGAGGCGCCGATGACCGCCGCCACCGCGAAGGCCACCGCCCCGGCGACCGCGCCGGCCAGCGTCTTCGGCGAACGCACGCGCCCGGCCGGGCCCTTGCCCCGGCTCCCGCCCCCGTCCCGGCGCCGCCCGGGCAGCGCGGCGGAGGTGCGCGTGGCGGGCGAGCCGGGGAGCGCGTACGTCGTGACGCTCTCCTGGTGGACCAGGGCCCCGGGCGCGGCCGGCGGCCGGGGCGGCACGGACGGCGGTCCGGCGGGCACCGGCGGCACCGCTCCGGACTGCGGCATGGCGCCCATGGGTGCCGAGGCCGGGACCGGGGCCGGGATCGGGGCCGGGGGCATCGCGCCCATCGGCGCCGAGAACTGGCCGTTCGGCGCCGAGGATTGACCGTCGCGCCACGACGGACCCGCGAACCAGTCCGCCACCTCCTGCGCACTCGGCCGCGCCTCCGGCTCCTTGGCGAGCATCCGCAGCAGATAGGCGTCGAGCGCGTACGGCACGTCGGCCCGGTGCTGCCGGGGCGGCACGGGAGGCGAGTCGACATGGAGGTAGAGGAGCGAAGTGGGGCTCTCGGCCCAGAACGGCGGCTGCCCGACCAACAAGTGGTAGAGCACGCACCCCAGCGCGTAGACGTCCGACGCCGGGCCCGCCACGCGCCCCAGCGCACGCTCCGGGGCGAGATAGGTGCTCGTGCCGACGATCTGGCCGGCGCGGGTGAGCTGGGCCGAGGTCTCGTCGACGAAGCGGGCGATGCCGAAGTCGCCGATCTTCAGCGTCCCGCTGCGGTCCAGCATCAGGTTGCCCGGCTTGATGTCGCGGTGGACCACCCCCTGCCGGTGGGCCGCCGCCAGGCCCGCCGCCGACTGGGCGGCGATGTCCGCGACGCCGGCCGGGGAGAGCGGGCCCCGGGCGGCCAGCTGCTGGGCCAGGCTCGGCCCGTCCACCAGCTCCATGACCAGGTAGAAGCGGCCCTCCCAGGAGCCGAAGTCGTAGACGCCGACCACTTGAGGGTGATTCAGACGGGCGGCGGTCTGCGCCTCCAGGCGGAAGCGCTGGGCCGCGGAGTCCTCGCCGTCGTCGCCGAGGAGCAGCTTCACCGCCACCTGACGGCCGAGCACCTCGTCCTGGCCGCGCCAGACTTCGCCCATTCCGCCGCGGCCGAGCAGCTCCCCCAACCGGTAGCGTTCGGCAACCAGCACCCCTACCACCCCTGAACTCGACGCACCCGACGACCCAGGCGATGAGTGCGATGAACGCGATGAACCAGCCCGGCGGCCGCGGTCCGCGGCGCGTGCGGAGACGGCCCCCACAGCCTACCGACCGAACGCGCGATTCCTTGAACATCTGTACACCCCCCGGCCATCACGCCCATTGCCCACCGTGGGCGTGCGTGATACACAGAGTCACCATAGGGCTACCCACTGACATCGGCCCGCCCCTCCGCAGGGGGCGCCCGGAGCGCGCGTGCCACCGGCATGTGCAGGTCTCGTCAAAAAATGCCGCCAAGTCGACATACAAGGGCGGCCGCGTCAGCGAAGATAGGTACCGACCTTTGCCGTGCGGCATGGGCGGTGCAACTACCCTCAAGGGGCGGTGAGTTACGCATGTTCTTGGCAGCCGGAAAAGGCGACATCAACACCATTATCGGTGGAATCGCCCCGAACTGGGGGCCGTTCGCCAACCTGGGCCGCGAGGCCCGCGTGATGATCGAGGTCATCATGGCCGTATCGATCCTGCTCTGCCTGGCCATCGCGATCTGGGGCGCGGCGAAGCAACGCATCGGCGCGACGGCGCTGCGGGACACGTTCAGCGCCGAGCAGGGCAAGGGGCTCATCGTCGCCGGGCTGACCGGGGTGTTCATCATCGGTTCCCTGGGGACACTCTTCACCATCGTCTACGGCATGGCGGTCTGAGCGGGTGCCGCCGGGCCCACCGCCCCGGCCCGGCGGCACCCCGCACCGTCCGATCCCTGCCGCATCCCCCGTCCCCGCACCCGGCTCGCGGCGCACCGGTCCGTCCGAGCCCCCCACCCGAGGCTGCTTCCTGATGCCCCCTCACTCCCTCACGCACTCCCCCGGGAAACCGCGCGCACCGCTACCGTCGTCTCATGGCGGCAGGCCCGCGACGACGCATGAGGAAGCAGGCACGCGATGAGTCCCGGTGACGACGGCGGCTACGAGACCGACGACCGCCATTTGACGCGTACGCGGCTGCCGGAGGGGGAGATTTCGGATCCGTACGCGCCGTCGCGGCGCGGCGGCGTCCGGCCGAGCCGGAACCTCATCATGGTCGTGGCGGTGGTCGTGCTGCTGGTCGCGGCGATCGCGTTCGCGAACCGGGGCGGGGGTGACGGTACGTCAGGCGACGGCGGGAAGGAGACGGCCCAGGGGGCCGGCGGGGCGACGGCGCCGTCGGGCGTGAAGCCGGTGGAGGGGAAGAACGGGGGGATTCCGTCCGGGTTCGCCCGTACGGAGCAGGGGGCGCAGTCGGCTGCGGCGAATTTCGCGACGATTCTGGTGTCGGCCGACATCCTCAAGCCGAGCCGTCGGCACGAGATCGTCCCCCAGGTCTTCACCTCCGAAAAGGCGCCCGAGTTCCAGACCAAACTGGACGGCGCCTACTCGAAGGACTTCCTGTCCAAGCTCGGCCTGAACGAGAACGGGGAGGCCGGCAAGGGCAAGACCTACGTCTCGCGCACCGTGCCCGTAGGCGCCAAGGCCACCGAGTACAGCGACACCTCCGCTTCCGTGGACGTCTGGTGCACGGGCGCCTTCGGTACCGCAGGAGTCGGTTCGACGACCCCGGTCGCCAACGACTGGTTCACGATGACGATCAAACTCCGCTGGACCAACGGGGATTGGAAGGCAGAGGGCTTCTCCCAGAAGAACGGTCCGGCACCGGTCAACAGCGATCGGGCCGCCTCCTCGGCCGAGGACATCTCGAAGGCAGTCGAGCAGTACGGAGGGTTCACTTATGCCCGGTAAGCCCCGCCGTGGCGCCGCGCTCGCCGCCGTGCTGACGGGCATCCAGACGAGTCTCGTTCTCCTGAGCGCCCGTGCCTTCGCGGCGCCCACCCCCACGCCCACTACCACTCCGTCCCCCGGTGCAACTCCATCCCCTGGAGCCACTCCGTCCCCCGGCGCGACCGGTGCCCCCAGCCCGGGGTCGGTCCCCACCAAGGACAACTGCGACCTCATCGTCGGCCCCGCCCGCGACTACTGCCAGTCGGGCCACTCCACCTCCAAAACACCCCCCGACCCCACCGCCGCCCTCGACCCCGCCGCTGCCCTCGCCAAGGGCTGTGCCGAGGCCGCCACCTGGATCATCCAGAAGCTCTCCGGCGCCGTCCGCAACACCAGCAACGTCGACTTCACCAACGGCACCTTCCTCCGCCAGTACGCCGTCGTCTTCGCCGCCTCCACCATCCTCACCCTCGTCCTGTGGCTGCTGGCCGTCGCCAAGCGGGCCGTGCGCGGGGTGCCGTTCACGGAGGCGATCACCGAGGCCGTCGGGTTTCTCTGGCTGACCGTGCTCGCCTCCGCGTTCACGCCGCTGATCCTCTACACCGTCGTCCAGGCCACGGACGCGGTGACCGATGTGATCGCCGCGGGCACCGGTGAGAACAACGACCAGTTCTTCGGCGGGTTCGCCGACGCCCTCAAGAAGGGCGACGGCATCGGTGGCGGCCCGATCATGCTGATCGTCGTCTCCCTCGTCTCCGTGCTCGCCGCCGGCGTCCTCTGGCTGGAGCTGGTGATCCGCGCCGCCCTGCTCTACGTGGGGGCCCTGCTCGGCACGGCCGTCTACTCGGGGCTCGTCGACAAGAACATGTGGGGCCACGTCCGCCGCTGGGCGGGGATCATGATCGCGGTGATCCTCGTCAAGCCGATCATCGTGATCGTGCTGACGCTCGCCGGGGCGCTCTCCTCCGGTCAGGGCCCGAACGCCCTCTCCGCCGTCGTCTCCGGCCTCGCGATCATCATCCTCGCCATCTTCGCCAGCGCGATGATCTACCGCTTCGTCCCGGGCTTCGGCGACGAGATCATCAGCAGCCGCAACGCCAGCAAGGACGCCGCGTCCCGCCAGGCAGCCGCCGTGATCTCCTCTCCCGCCACGCTGGTCAAGCAGGGCATCAACACGCACAGTGCCCGCGGCGGCTCCCAGGCCGCCCAGGCCGGCCAGGCGGCCCGCCCGGCGAACCCGCTCTCCGGCGGCGTCGCCGCCCACAGCGCCCGCCGCTCACCCACCGGAACCCCCGGCGCCACAGGAGGCGGCAGCGGAAACGCACCCGGCTCCTCCGCGCCCCGCGCACAGAACAACGGCAAAACCTCTGGAGGTGAGCGGAGTTGACGATCGAGGCCCAGTCCCAGCCGATCGCGGCCCGCCGTACGTACCTGATCGGCCGCGCCCGCCCCAACGCGGTCGTCGGCAAGAACCGGGAGACCGGCGAGATCGGGCTGATCATCGCGGGTGCGTTCCTCGGCATGATGTGCGGCCTGCTCGTGCCGATCCTGCCCCTGAGGATCCTCACCCTCACCGGCTTCCCCGCCCTCGCCCTCGCCGCCGTGTACGTCCCGTACAAACAGCGCACGTTCTACAAGTGGTTCGAGATCAACCGCAGCTACAAGCGCACCGTGCGGCGCTCCCCGGCCTACCGCTCCGGCGCCGTCGAGGCCGGCACCCGCGCCGACGGCCGGGAGATCGAGATCGGCCCGCCGCCCGGCATCGGCCGGATCAACTGGCTGTCGGCGCCCTTCGGCCCCGACGAGATCGCCGTCCTGCTGCACGCGGACCGGCGCACCGTCACCGCCGCGATCGAGATCGAGGGCCCGGGCGTCGGACTGCGCGACTCCGAGGACCAGGAGGCGCTCGTCGAGCGGTTCGGCACGCTGCTCAAGCACGTGGCCAACGGCGACGGTTACGTCACCCGCCTCCAGATGCTGGCCCGTACACTGCCCGCCGACCCCGACGCGCACGCCAAGGACGTCGAGCGGCGCGGGGACGACAAGTCGCCGCAGTGGCTCAAGGACTCCTACGACCAGCTGCAGTCGATGGTCTCCACCTCCTCCGAGCAGCACCGCGCCTACCTCGTCGCGTGCATGCACTACACCCGCGAACTGGCCGCCGAGGCCCAGGCCATCGCCCGCGCCTCCCGGCACGGCGGCGGCCGCCGCAAGCTGGACCGCGACGGCGGGCTGGCCGTCGTGATGGCCCGCGAGCTCACGGACATCTGCGCCCGCCTCGCCGAGGCCGACATCCGGGTCCGCCAGCCGCTCGGCCAGAGCCGGCTCTCCTCCCTGGTGCACTCGATGTACGACCCGGACCACCCCATCGACCACATCCAGGCCATGACCGAACGCAACGCCTGGCCCGCCGAACTGGACGCCGTGCAGCCCACGTACCTCCAGGCGAAGACCCGTGAGTCGTCGACCCGCGAGCCCTGGTGCCACGCCACCGCATGGGTCAAGGAGTGGCCGATGACCCCGGTGGGCGTCAACTTCCTCGCCCCGCTGCTCGTCCACACCCCGGACGTGATCCGCACGGTCGCCGTCTGCATGGACCTCGAACCCACGGACGTCGCCATCGAGCGGATGCTCACGGAGAAGACCAACGACGACGCCGACGCCTCCCGCGCCGCCAAGATGAACCGCGTCGTGGACCCGCGCGACGTCGCCCACCACTCCCGCGTCGACCAGCGCGGCGAGGATCTGGCCAGCGGCGCGGCGGGCGTCAACCTCGTCGGCTACATCACCGTCTCCTCCCGCTCCCCGGAGGAACTGGCCCGTGACAAGCGGACCATAAGAGCGTCGGCCGGCAAGAGCTACCTCAAGCTGGAGTGGTGCGACCGCGAGCACCACCGGGCCTTCGTCAACACGCTGCCGTTCGCGACCGGCATCCGACGCTAGACGGGGCCGGACGACGCTGATGACCCCGCCGATGACGCCGATGACCCCGATGACGCCAGACGACGCCAGTTCCAGGGCCTGTTAGGGGCGACCGCCGTGCTCGATCCGCTCACCTCCCTCACCAACGCCTTCACCAGCTTCCTCTTCGGGAAGGTGGAGACGACGCGGCTGCCCGTCCGCACGTCCACCGGGCAGGCCCAGGCCGTCTACCTCCCCACGGCCGCGCCCGGCCTCGGGGACTCCGGCGTGATCATCGGGCGGGAGGTGTACTCCGGCAAGGGCTACATCTACGACCCCTTCCAGCTCTACGGCCAGCAACTCCCCGCGCCCCACTGGCTGGTGCTCGGCGAGTCGGGCAACGGCAAGTCCGCCCTGGAGAAGACGTACGTCCTGCGCCAGCTGCGGTTCCGCGACCGCCAGGTGGTCGTCCTGGACGCCCAGGGCGAGGACGGCGTCGGCGAGTGGAACCTCATCGCCCAGCAACTGGGCATAACCCCCATCCGGTTGGACCCCATGGCCGCCCTCGACGGCGGCATCCGCCTCAACCCGCTCGACCCGTCGATCACCACGACCGGCCAGCTCGCCCTGCTGCGCACGATCATCGAGGTGGCGATGGGCCGGGGCCTGGACGAACGTTCCGGCTTCGCGCTCAAGGTCGCCCACGCCGCCGTGACCCAGGGCATCTCCGACGACACGAGCCCGGACCGGCAGCCCATCCTCTCCGACATCGTGGAGCAACTGCGCCATCCCGAGGCCGAGTCGGCGGAGTCCATGAACGTCGACATAGACGACGTACGGGCCTGGGGCCTGGACGTGGCGCTGGTCCTCGACCGGCTCGTCGACGGCGACCTGCGCGGCATGTTCGACGGCCCGACGACGGCCGGCATCGACCTCGACGCCCCGCTGATCGTCTTCGACCTCTCCCACATCGACCGCAACTCGATCGCCATGCCCATCCTCATGGCGATCGTCGGGGTCTGGCTGGAGCACACCTGGATCCGGCCGGACCGCAAGAAGCGGATCTTCCTCGTCGAGGAGGCCTGGCACATCATCAACTCCCCGTTCGTGGCACAGCTCTTCCAGCGCCTCCTCAAGTTCGGCCGCCGACTGGGACTTTCGTTCGTCGCGGTGGTGCACCACCTCTCCGACGTCGTGGACGGCGCGGCGGCCAAGGAGGCGGCCGCCATCCTCAAGATGGCCTCCACCCGCACCATTTACGCCCAGAAGGCGGACGAGGCACGCGCCACGGGCCGGGTCCTCGGCCTGCCGCGCTGGGCCGTGGAGATCATCCCCACGCTCACACCCGGCATCGCCGTCTGGGACGTCAACGGCAACGTCCAAGTGGTCAAACACCTGATCACGGATGCGGAACGGCCGCTGGTCTACACCGACCGCGCCATGACCGAGGAAGGCGCCTCCGACCGCGAGCTGGAGGCGGCGGTGGCGGAACGGGCCGCCGCGGCGATGGAACGGTACCCGGACTCCCGCTCGACGGTGGCCTGACCATGGCCGAGGGGCAACGCACCCCGGGCGGCGGCGTCCCGGACGGCCTGCTGGTCGGCGCCATCGCGCTCCTGCTGGGGGTGACGCTGCTGGCCTGGACGGCCACCGGGCTGTCCGGCTTCTTCACCACCGGCGACTGGCCGGAGGGCGTGAGCCTGATGCACACCCCGCAGGCCATGCGCCGTCTGATGTCCGACCCCCGCGACCTGTCGACCGCCTGGCCGGACACCCCCCGGGAACAGCTGTCCGGGTACGGGCTGTTCTGGGGCGTGGCGATCAGCGAGGCGCTGGTGACGACGGTGCTGGCGGTGTTCCTGATAGGGACGGTGGGGCGGTGGCGGAGGGGACGGACACGACCGGGATCCGTCCCCGCGGTCCCCCCACAACCGTCGGCCGCCGAGCGCACGACTCCCCTTCCCTCTCCCTCTCCGCCTCCCCCCGCCCCCGAGCCGACCGCCCCCACTCCTCCCCCGGCCCCTTCTCCCCTCGAACGCGTCGTCTACCGGACCGACCGCCGTGCCCTTGCCGCCCGGGCCGTCCTGGACGCCTCCGGACCCGTCCTGGTCATCACCAGCGACCCGGGACTGTGGGCCGAGACGAAGGACGCACGCGCCAAGCTCGGCCCGGTCCGGACCTTCGACCCGGGCCATCTGCTCGACACCCCGGACCGCTTCCGCTGGAACCCGGCGACGGGCTGCGAATCCCGGGACACCGCCGCCGCACGGGCCACCGCGCTCCTTGCCCCCGTCCGCCCGCCCAGCACCCTCGACTCCCTCACGGCCGAGACCGCGGAGACGCTGCTGCGCTGCTGGCTGCACGCGGCGGCGGTGGACGGCCGCCCCTTCCGGCAGGTGCACCGCTGGGCACAGGGCGGCTCCGCGCACGAGGCCGTACGGATCCTGCGGACGAACCCCAAAGCGGCGGGCGGCGCGGCGGGCGAGCTGGAGTCGGCCCTGACCGGACATCCGGAACGCCACGACATGGCACGGAAGTTGACCTCCCGCGCCCTCAACTGCCTCTCGTCCGTCCACATTCGCGATGCCTGCAGCCCAAACCGGGCCGATGCGCTCGCGTTGGAATCATTCGTGTCCGAGGGGGGAACGCTGTACGTGGTGGGTGAGGCGATTGAGGATCCCCGCACCCGCCCGGGTGCGATGCCGCTGCTCACCGCACTCGCCGCGAACGTGGTCGAGCGCGGCCGGGGCGTGGCCGAACGGTCACCTTCCGGTCGGCTCGACCCACCACTGACGCTGGTGCTGGACGACGTCGCCGCGGTCGCCCCACTGCCGACGCTGCCGGAACTGGTGGCGGGCGGGGAGGAGTTGGGCCTGCCGACGCTGGCGCTGATGCGCTCGGAGGAGCAGGCGCGGTCGCGGTGGCCGCGCAGTGCGCTGTGTCGGTGAGGGGATTGTTACTCCCCGCCCCGCCCTTTCACCGTTTCCCGCAGGGGCTACCGCCCCTGCGCCACCCCGCTGCGCGCTGCCGCGCGCGGGGTCCCGCGCTCCGTGCGGGTGGGCGGGGCTTCGCCCCTGCGCCCCACCGGGGGCTGCGCCCCCTGGCCCCCTGAAGCGCCCTGCGGGCGCTGTCCTCAAACGCCGGACGGGCTGAAATGGCGCGCCGATCCAGCCCGTCCGGCGTTTGAGGACGAGCGGCGGAGCCGCGATATGGGGTCCGGGGCGGAGCCCCGAAGCAGGGGTGCAGGGGGCGCAGCCCCCGCCCTACCGCGGCGAAGCCGCGGTGCGGGCCCCGGGGCTTGCCCCGGAAGAAACGGTGAAAGGGCGGGCCAGGGGCAAAACCAACCCGTTTCACCCCCACCCTCCCGGGCACCCTCCGAACGTGACGGCCCCACCCCACGTCTTCCTGGACATAGGCTCCGACACAACCCCAGCCGTACTCCCCCCCGAACTCCGCACCCGCCTCCGGACATTGACCGAATTCACGGACTCACTACCCCGAGCAGACATCCTGCTCACAGGCTGGGGCCACGCCCTGCACCTCAACGAGTCCGTACTGGACCGCGCACCACGACTCAAAGCGGTGGTGCACGCAGCCGGCTCGGTGAAAGGACTCGTGACACCCTCCGTCTGGCAACGAGGAATCCTCGTCTCCTCAGCCGCCGACATCAACGCCCGCCCCGTAGCCGACTTCACCACAGCCCTCATCCTGCTCGCCGCCAAGAAAGCGCTGAGCGCGGGCCGTTCGGGCTGGCCCGGCTTCGCCGCACGCCGAGGTACGGACGGAACCGCCGTAGGAGTAGTGGGCGCGTCACGCATCGGCCGCCGCGTGACGGCCAGGCTCCGAGCCGCCGACAGCGGCTACCGGCTACTGCTCCACGACCCGTACGTCTCCGCCGTCGAGGCGGCCCACATGGGCGCCGAGCTCGTGGACATCCACACCCTGTGCACAAAGAGCACGATCGTCACACTCCACGCCCCTCAGCTCCCGGAAACCCGACACCTCCTGGACGCTCAGCACCTGGCCCTGATCCCGGCCGGCGGGACGGTCATCAACACGGCCCGGGGTTCCCTCATCGACACGGACGCCCTGATCCAGGAGTGTGCCACGGGCCGGCTGGACGCCTTCCTCGACGTCACGGACCCCGAACCACTCCCGCCCGGACACCCCTTGCTCTCACTGCCGAACGTCCTCGTCACACCGCACATAGCCGGCGCTCAGGGCAGCGAGATCCGACGCCTGGGGGAATTCGCGGTGGACGAGATCGGGCGACTGGTACGCGGGGAGCGGCTGTTGGGGGAAGTACGGCAGGAGGAGCTGGCCAGGTCGGCATGACCCCTCAACGCAAAAAAGCCTCGGGTCCGAATCAGATTTCTCCGACTCGGACCCGAGGCTTTATCAAATTTAGTTCGGCGGCGTCCTACTCTCCCACACGGTCCCCCATGCAGTACCATCGGCGCTGAAAGGCTTAGCTTCCGGGTTCGGAATGTAACCGGGCGTTTCCCTAACGCTATGACCACCGAAACACTACGAAACATATCAACAACCGGCAATGGTTGTTCGTGGTTTCAGAACCAACACAGTGGACGCGAGCAACTGAGGACAAGCCCTCGGCCTATTAGTACCAGTCAACTCCACCGGTTACCCGGCTTCCATATCTGGCCTATCAACCCAGTCGTCTACTGGGAGCCTTACCCCATCAAGTGGGTGGGAGTCCTCATCTCGAAGCAGGCTTCCCGCTTAGATGCTTTCAGCGGTTATCCCTCCCGAACGTAGCCAACCAGCCATGCCCTTGGCAGAACAACTGGCACACCAGAGGTTCGTCCGTCCCGGTCCTCTCGTACTAGGGACAGCCCTTCTCAAGACTCCTACGCGCACAGCGGATAGGGACCGAACTGTCTCACGACGTTCTAAACCCAGCTCGCGTACCGCTTTAATGGGCGAACAGCCCAACCCTTGGGACCGACTCCAGCCCCAGGATGCGACGAGCCGACATCGAGGTGCCAAACCATCCCGTCGATATGGACTCTTGGGGAAGATCAGCCTGTTATCCCCGGGGTACCTTTTATCCGTTGAGCGACGGCGCTTCCACAAGCCACCGCCGGATCACTAGTCCCGACTTTCGTCCCTGCTCGACCCGTCGGTCTCACAGTCAAGCTCCCTTGTGCACTTACACTCAACACCTGATTGCCAACCAGGCTGAGGGAACCTTTGGGCGCCTCCGTTACCCTTTAGGAGGCAACCGCCCCAGTTAAACTACCCACCAGACACTGTCCCTGATCCGGATCACGGACCCAGGTTAGACATCCAGCACGACCAGAGTGGTATTTCAACGACGACTCCACACACACTGGCGTGCATGCTTCACAGTCTCCCACCTATCCTACACAAGCCGAACCGAACACCAATATCAAGCTATAGTAAAGGTCCCGGGGTCTTTCCGTCCTGCTGCGCGAAACGAGCATCTTTACTCGTAGTGCAATTTCACCGGGCCTATGGTTGAGACAGTCGAGAAGTCGTTACGCCATTCGTGCAGGTCGGAACTTACCCGACAAGGAATTTCGCTACCTTAGGATGGTTATAGTTACCACCGCCGTTTACTGGCGCTTAAGTTCTCAGCTTCGCCCCACCGAAATGGAGCTAACCGGTCCCCTTAACGTTCCAGCACCGGGCAGGCGTCAGTCCGTATACATCGCCTTACGGCTTCGCACGGACCTGTGTTTTTAGTAAACAGTCGCTTCTCGCTGGTCTCTGCGGCCACACCCAGCTCAGAGTGCAAGACTCATCACCGGACATGGCCCCCCTTCTCCCGAAGTTACGGGGGCATTTTGCCGAGTTCCTTAACCATAGTTCACCCGAACGCCTCGGTATTCTCTACCTGACCACCTGAGTCGGTTTAGGGTACGGGCCGCCATGAAACTCGCTAGAGGCTTTTCTCGACAGCATAGGATCATCCACTTCACCACAATCGGCTCGGCATCAGGTCTCAGCCTTAACGTGTGACGGATTTGCCTACCACACGGCCTACACCCTTACCCCGGGACAACCACCGCCCGGGCTGGACTACCTTCCTGCGTCACCCCATCGCTTACCTACTACAAGTCTGGTCCGTCGGCTCCACCACTTCCCTTCACCCGAAGGATCCAGGACGGCTTCACGGACTTAGCATCGCCTGATTCGATATTGGGCGTTTCAAAGCGGGTACCGGAATATCAACCGGTTGTCCATCGACTACGCCTGTCGGCCTCGCCTTAGGTCCCGACTTACCCTGGGCAGATCAGCTTGACCCAGGAACCCTTAGTCAATCGGCGCACACGTTTCCCACGTGTGTATCGCTACTCATGCCTGCATTCTCACTCGTGAACCGTCCACAACTCGCTTCCGCGGCTGCTTCACCCGGCACACGACGCTCCCCTACCCATCCACACACCCGTTAGGGCTGTTGTATGAATGACACGACTTCGGCGGTACGCTTGAGCCCCGCTACATTGTCGGCGCGGAATCACTTGACCAGTGAGCTATTACGCACTCTTTCAAGGGTGGCTGCTTCTAAGCCAACCTCCTGGTTGTCTCTGCGACTCCACATCCTTTCCCACTTAGCGTACGCTTAGGGGCCTTAGTCGATGCTCTGGGCTGTTTCCCTCTCGACCATGGAGCTTATCCCCCACAGTCTCACTGCCGCGCTCTCACTTACCGGCATTCGGAGTTTGGCTAAGGTCAGTAACCCGGTAGGGCCCATCGCCTATCCAGTGCTCTACCTCCGGCAAGAAACACACGACGCTGCACCTAAATGCATTTCGGGGAGAACCAGCTATCACGGAGTTTGATTGGCCTTTCACCCCTAACCACAGGTCATCCCCCAGGTTTTCAACCCTGGTGGGTTCGGTCCTCCACGAAGTCTTACCTCCGCTTCAACCTGCCCATGGCTAGATCACTCCGCTTCGGGTCTTGGGCGCGCTACTGGGTCGCCCTATTCGGACTCGCTTTCGCTACGGCTTCCCCACACGGGTTAACCTCGCAACACACCGCAAACTCGCAGGCTCATTCTTCAAAAGGCACGCAGTCACGACACCGAGTGCAAGCACTCGATGCGACGCTCCCACGGCTTGTAGGCACACGGTTTCAGGTACTATTTCACTCCGCTCCCGCGGTACTTTTCACCATTCCCTCACGGTACTATCCGCTATCGGTCACCAGGGAATATTTAGGCTTAACGGGTGGTCCCGCCAGATTCACACGGG
This sequence comes from Streptomyces luteireticuli, assembly GCF_041519305.1. Taxonomy (NCBI): domain Bacteria; kingdom Bacillati; phylum Actinomycetota; class Actinomycetes; order Kitasatosporales; family Streptomycetaceae; genus Streptomyces; species Streptomyces luteireticuli. The sequence goes on along the minus strand of NZ_CP167927.1, from coordinate 4,757,550 downwards.
ATTTCTCGGGCCCCGTGCTACTTGGGTGTCTCTCAAACGAGCCGCTAATGTTTCAGCTACGGGGGTCTTACCCTCTACGCCGGACCTTTCGCATGTCCTTCGCCTACATCAACGGTTTCTGACTCGTCCAACAGCCGGCAGACTGTTGAAGAGAGATCCCACAACCCCCACGACGCAACCCCTGCCGGGTATCACACGCCGTAGGTTTGGCCTCATCCAGTTTCGCTCGCCACTACTCCCGGAATCACGGTTGTTTTCTCTTCCTGCGGGTACTGAGATGTTTCACTTCCCCGCGTTCCCTCCACACTGCCTATGTGTTCAGCAGCGGGTGACAGCCCATGACGACTGCCGGGTTTCCCCATTCGGACACCCCCGGATCACAGCTCGGTTGACAGCTCCCCGGGGCCTATCGCGGCCTCCCACGTCCTTCATCGGTTCCTGGTGCCAAGGCATCCACCGTGCGCCCTTAAAAACTTGGCCACAGATGCTCGCGTCCACTGTGCAGTTCTCAAACAACGACCAGCCACCCGTCACAACCTGCCGAAGCAGACCTACACCGGGGCCGGCAGAAGGAACAGCCTCTCGGCCGTACCCTCAGACACCCAACAGCGTGCCCGACACTCTCCACCCAGGACTCACGTTCCACGCCGAAGCAGTACTAATGATCCCTTCCGGAAAGTGCCGAATAGTCAACGTTCCACCCATGAGCAACCGTGCAGAACGTTTGTCTGCAGTCGGCTATGTGCTCCTTAGAAAGGAGGTGATCCAGCCGCACCTTCCGGTACGGCTACCTTGTTACGACTTCGTCCCAATCGCCAGTCCCACCTTCGACGGCTCCCTCCACAAGGGTTGGGCCACCGGCTTCGGGTGTTACCGACTTTCGTGACGTGACGGGCGGTGTGTACAAGGCCCGGGAACGTATTCACCGCAGCAATGCTGATCTGCGATTACTAGCAACTCCAACTTCATGGGGTCGAGTTGCAGACCCCAATCCGAACTGAGACCGGCTTTTTGAGATTCGCTCCACCTCACGGCATCGCAGCTCATTGTACCGGCCATTGTAGCACGTGTGCAGCCCAAGACATAAGGGGCATGATGACTTGACGTCGTCCCCACCTTCCTCCGAGTTGACCCCGGCAGTCTCCTGTGAGTCCCCATCACCCCGAAAGGCATGCTGGCAACACAGAACAAGGGTTGCGCTCGTTGCGGGACTTAACCCAACATCTCACGACACGAGCTGACGACAGCCATGCACCACCTGTACACCGACCACAAGGGGGCGACCATCTCTGGCCGTTTCCGGTGTATGTCAAGCCTTGGTAAGGTTCTTCGCGTTGCGTCGAATTAAGCCACATGCTCCGCTGCTTGTGCGGGCCCCCGTCAATTCCTTTGAGTTTTAGCCTTGCGGCCGTACTCCCCAGGCGGGGCACTTAATGCGTTAGCTGCGGCACGGACGACGTGGAATGTCGCCCACACCTAGTGCCCAACGTTTACGGCGTGGACTACCAGGGTATCTAATCCTGTTCGCTCCCCACGCTTTCGCTCCTCAGCGTCAGTATCGGCCCAGAGATCCGCCTTCGCCACCGGTGTTCCTCCTGATATCTGCGCATTTCACCGCTACACCAGGAATTCCGATCTCCCCTACCGAACTCTAGCCTGCCCGTATCGAATGCAGACCCGGGGTTAAGCCCCGGGCTTTCACATCCGACGCGACAAGCCGCCTACGAGCTCTTTACGCCCAATAATTCCGGACAACGCTTGCGCCCTACGTATTACCGCGGCTGCTGGCACGTAGTTAGCCGGCGCTTCTTCTGCAGGTACCGTCACTTTCGCTTCTTCCCTGCTGAAAGAGGTTTACAACCCGAAGGCCGTCATCCCTCACGCGGCGTCGCTGCATCAGGCTTTCGCCCATTGTGCAATATTCCCCACTGCTGCCTCCCGTAGGAGTCTGGGCCGTGTCTCAGTCCCAGTGTGGCCGGTCGCCCTCTCAGGCCGGCTACCCGTCGTCGCCTTGGTAGGCCATCACCCCACCAACAAGCTGATAGGCCGCGGGCTCATCCTGCACCGCCGGAGCTTTCCACCACCAACCATGCGGTCAGCGGTCGTATCCGGTATTAGACCCCGTTTCCAGGGCTTGTCCCAGAGTGCAGGGCAGATTGCCCACGTGTTACTCACCCGTTCGCCACTAATCCACCACCGAAGCGGCTTCATCGTTCGACTTGCATGTGTTAAGCACGCCGCCAGCGTTCGTCCTGAGCCAGGATCAAACTCTCCGTGAATGTTTACCGGTAATCCGGTGCACACATCACGAGAGCGGAACAGCCAGGCGGAATAAGCCCGGCCGTTCACAGCGTCCTCGCTGTGTTTTTCAAAGGAACCTCATCCCAACCGGCAAAACCAGCCGGGACGGGGTTGTTTTATAGTCTGGCGTTGACTTTTGGCACGCTGTTGAGTTCTCAAGGAACGGACGCTTCCTTCGTACTCACCGAGACTCTGTCTCGGCTTTCCTCCGGGCGCTTCCCTTCGGTGTTTCCAACCTTACCAGATCCGTTTTCCGTTCCGTTTCCGGCTCGGAATCCATTTCCAGTCCCCGTTGGAGGGGGTTTGTTTCCCGCCTTCCGCTTTCGCGTCCCGGCGTGATCACTACTTTAGCGGATTTCCCCGGCGACTCCTAATCGGAGTCCGGAACCGAATTCCGGCATGCCGAAATTCATCCCGTTCAGGGGCCGTGCAGTAGTGGATCCCGCCGAGCTGGCGTGAAACGCCGCCCCGGCTTCCTCGCGGACGCCGTGGCAACTCGAAGAACTCTACACGAGGTTCAGGGGTGCTCACGCCCACCCCCTTCGTACTCCCGCCGGTGCAGCCCCTCCCCCGGCGCCTCCTGGAGCGCGCGCAGCGACCAGGCGAGGAGGACACCGACGAATCCGATGGCCATCAGTCCCGGCGCCGACCGCTCCGCGCTCTCGTCCCGCCCCGGGTCGGGGCGCCGGACGAAGCCCTCCCAGGTGCGGCGGAAGGCCAGCGCCGTACAGATGGTCACCGCCCCGACGACGAGCACGTTCACCAGGCCGCCGACCTTGGCGATGGCCAGGCCCTCGTAGCCGAGGCGCAGGAGGAGGGCGCCGGCCACCGCGGCCGCCAGGCCGCCCACGGCCACGCCGGCGCGGCGCAGGGCGTAGCCGCCGCCGTGCTCGACCCAGGTCGTACCGAAGAAACGGATGGGCTCCGGGGCCGGGGGACGGCGCTCTGCACTCATGTGCCGATTATCAGGAGCAGCTGCCCGCCACGAAGCCGCCGCTGCCCGTCTTCACATAGGAGTCGGAGATGTACTGCCCCGGTCCGATGTTGTCCCAGATGTCCGTCGTGCCGCAGGGGCCGGAGACGCTCTCGCCCCGGGTCTGGCAGCGGATCTGCACCCGGGAGCCCTTCGGCAGGACCTTGACCAGCGCGCTGCTGGTGCTGGGGCCGCGGCGCACGTTCACCTGGTAGCCGGGGGCGATGGCGTACGAGGCGAGGTCGACGGCCCGGAGCGCGGCGCCTTCCGGAGCGGCGACCGCGCCGGACCCCTCGGGAATCTCTTCGTTGGTCATGGAGCGTTCTCCCCCGTCCCTGAACGACCGTCCCTGAACGACCGTCAGCAGACTGTTGTTGACGGCTGAATGACATGCGCAGGCTAGCAAGGCCCGGCACGCCCTCCCGGGGATCCGGCGCCCCATCGACTAGGCTCCGCACGCCGCCTATGCGGCCGAGAGGACAACGGGGGTGGGGAATGCCGCCGCTGCGCGACACCGGGAGCGGGCTGGGAGCCGAGGATCCCGAGTACGCGGGTCGGTACCGCCTGGAAGGGCGTCTCGGCTCGGGCGGCATGGGCGTCGTGCACCTGGCGCACTCGCCGTCGGGGCTGCGCCTCGCGGTCAAGGTGGTGCACGCCGAGTACGCGGCGGATCCGGAGTTCAGGGCGCGGTTCCGGCAGGAGGTGGCGGCCGCCCGGCGGGTGAGCGGGGCGTTCACCGCGCCGGTGGTGGACGCCGACCCGGACTGCGAACGCCCATGGATGGCCACGCTGTGCATCGCGGGCCCCACCCTCGCCTCGTACATCAAGGAGCACGGCCCCCTCGGCCCGGACGCGGTGCGGCGGCTGGCCGCGGGGCTGGCGGAGGCGCTGCGCGACATCCACCGCGCCGGGGTCGTGCACCGGGACCTCAAGCCCAGCAACGTCCTGCTCGCCGGGGACGGTCCGAAGGTCATCGACTTCGGCATCTCCCGCCCGTACGACAGCGAGTTGCGGACCGAGACGGGGAAGCTGGTCGGCACCCCGCCGTTCATGGCGCCCGAGCAGTTCCAGCGGCCGCGCGAGGTCGGGCCGGCGGCGGACGTGTTCGCGCTGGCGTCGCTGCTGGTCCACGCGGCCACGGGGAGCGGGCCCTTCGAGTCCGACAGTCCGTACCTGGTCGCGTACCAGGTGGTGCACGACGAGCCGGAGCTGACGGGGGTGCCCGCCGATCTGGTGCCGCTGCTGCGGGACTGCCTGGCCAAGGAACCGGCGGACCGGCCGACGCCGGACTCGATCATGTCCCGGCTGCCGGCGCTGGAGGAGCACGAGCGGCCCACCGTGCCACGGCTGCCGGACGTCTCGTCCGCGGTGGACGCGCCGCCGACCCGTCCGTATCTCCCGGATCTCCCGGACCGGCGGCCGCGCCGGGCGGACACCCCCGTGACGCACTCCCGGTCCGCGCCCTTCGAACCGTCCGCCCCGCGTCCCCGGTGGCGGCGCACCTCGTGGTTCGCCGTCGGCACGCTCGTCGTGGTGGCGCTGGGTGTGGGCGCCGGCTGGGCGGTGAACCGGGCCGGTTCCGGGAGCGAGCCGCTGCAGACGCGGGCCTCCTCCGCGTCCTCGGGGGCGGCGTGGCATCCCTGGCAGGCGTCCCTCGGCAAGGACAGGGCGGGCCGCTGCTCCTACGCCGAGGGCGGCCTCTTCTGCTCGGCGCCCGGGCTGCTCGCCGCCCGCGTCGACGCCGACGACGGCAAGGCCGTCTGGCGGCGCGCGGCGTCGCCGGTCCGGTCGGGCAGTCCCGGGCCGCCGGACGCGCCCGTCGTCGGCGGCGGGCTGGTGCACGTCCTGTCGGCGGACGGCCGCGAGCTGCTGGCCCTCGACGCCGCCTCGGGCCGGCAGCTCCGGGCCCGGGACATGTCGGGGTATCTGGCGCAGGTCGTCCCCGCGGGCGACACGCTCCTGCTGACCGCCCGGGACGGCAGCGTGACCGCGCTGGACGCGCGGACCGGCCAGGAGCGCTGGCAGCACCGGATCCCCGGGTTCCGTTCCCCTGTCCTCTCCTCCTACGCCTCGTACGGCACCGGGCCCGTCTACGCGGTCGAGCCGGCGCCGGACGACCGGCACACGCGGGTGGCGGCCGTCGATCCGCCCTCCGGGCGCGTGCTCTGGCAGTGGACGGCGGACGGCAGCCTGCGGGCGGTGGGCGCCCGGGCGGACGGGGGGCTGCACCTGACCGCGACCGACCGGGACAACCGGGTGACCGCCGTCGTCCGCTACGACCCGGCGGCCCGGCGGGAACGCCGGGTTCTGTTGAAGGTGCCGCTGTACACGGCGAGTGCGGTGGCCCGCGGCGACGCGGTCTATCTGCTGGCCGGGGACGGCGGGCTCACGGCCGTGGACACGGAGCGGGGGCAGCGGCTGTGGACGCTGGAGACCTCGGTGTCCAACGCGTCGGCGCCGGTGACGGACCGGCGGCGGGTGTACTTCTCGGCTGCGGACGGCCGGTTGACAGCGGTGGACGCGGAGCGCGGGTCGCTGCTCGGCCAGACGCGGGCGCGGCCGACGGGGCCGGACCGGGGGTTCGCGGGGGAGGTGCCGGCGCCGGTGGTGGCCCGGGGGAGGGTGTTCGGGTCGGCGCCGGACGGGACGGTGTTCGGGGTGGGCGCGCGGGATGCCGCGCACTGGCGGTGAGCCGGCCCCGCCCCGCCCTTCCGCCGTTCCCGCAGCAGCACGCCGCGCGCTCCCCGGAGGGGGCACCCCCGGTCGCTCGCAGGGAAACTTGCGGGGAAGCCCGCGGGGAACCTCACCCCAGCCGGGTCACATCCCGCACCGCTCCCTTGTCCGCGCTCGTCGCCATCGCCGCGTACGCCCGCAGCGCCGCCGAGACCTTGCGGTCCCGGTCCGCGGGGGCGTAGACGCCGTTCAGAGCGGCCCGGCGGGACGTCAACTCCTCCTCCGGAACGAGGAGTTCGATCGAGCGCGCCGGGATGTCGATACGGATCCGGTCCCCGTCCCGCACCAGCGCGATCGTGCCGCCGGACGCCGCCTCCGGCGACGCGTGGCCGATCGAGAGGCCCGAAGTGCCGCCGGAGAAGCGGCCGTCCGTCACCAGGGCGCACGCCTTGCCCAGGCCGCGGCCCTTGAGGAACGAGGTGGGGTAGAGCATCTCCTGCATGCCGGGGCCGCCGCGCGGGCCCTCGTAGCGGATGACGACGACGTCGCCCTCCTCGATCTCCTTCCGGAGGATCTTGTCGACGGCCTCGTCCTGGGACTCGCAGACGACGGCCGGGCCCTCGAAGGTCCAGATCGACTCGTCGACGCCGGCCGTCTTCACGACACAGCCGTCGACGGCGAGGTTGCCCCGGAGGACGGCCAGGCCGCCGTCCTTGGAGTACGCGTGCTCGACGGAGCGGATGCAGCCCCCGGCCGCGTCCACGTCCAGGCTCTCCCAGCGCTCGGACTGCGAGAAGGCGCTCGCCGAGCGCCGGCAGCCGGGCGCGGCGTGGAAGAGCTCGACGGCCTCGGGGGACGGCGAACCACCGCGCACGTCCCAGGACTTGAGCCACTCGGCGAGCGAGGCGGAGTGCACGGTGTGCACGTCCTCGTTGAGGAGGCCGGCGCGGTGGAGCTCGCCGAGGATGGCGGGGATGCCGCCGGCGCGGTGCACGTCCTCCATGTAGTACGTGCCGCCGGGGGCGACGTTGGGGGCGACCTTGGCGAGACAGGGGACGCGGCGCGAGACGGCGTCGACGTCCTTCAGGTCGTAGTCGAGCTCGGCCTCCTGCGCGGCGGCGAGCAGGTGCAGGATCGTGTTGGTGGAGCCGCCCATGGCGATGTCGAGGGCCATGGCGTTCTCGAAGGCCGCGCGGGTGGCGATGGAGCGCGGCAGGACGGAGTCGTCGCCCTGCTCGTAGTGGCGCTTGGTGATCTCGACGACCGTGCGGCCCGCGTTCTCGTAGAGGGCGCGGCGGGCGGTGTGGGTGGCGAGGGTGGAGCCGTTGCCGGGCAGGGAGAGGCCGATGGCCTCGGTCAGGCAGTTCATCGAGTTGGCGGTGAACATGCCGGAGCAGGAGCCGCAGGTGGGGCAGGCGTTCTCCTCGATGCGGAGGACGTCCTCGTCGGAGACGTTCTCGTTCACCGCGTCGACGATCGCGTTGATGAGGTCGAGCTTGCGGACGGTGCCGTCGACGAGGGTGGCCTGACCGGCCTCCATGGGGCCGCCGGAGACGAAGACGGTCGGGATGTTGAGGCGCATCGCGGCCATCAGCATGCCCGGGGTGATCTTGTCGCAGTTGGAGATGCAGATCAGGGCGTCGGCGCAGTGCGCCTCGACCATGTACTCGACGGAGTCGGCGATCAGGTCGCGGGAGGGCAGCGAGTAGAGCATGCCGCCGTGGCCCATGGCGATGCCGTCGTCGACGGCGATGGTGTTGAACTCGCGGGGGACGGCGCCCGCGGCGCGGATGGCGTCGGAGACGATGCGGCCGACCGGCGCGAGGTGGGTGTGGCCCGGCACGAACTCGGTGAAGGAGTTGGCGACGGCCACGATCGGCTTGCCGATGTCCTCGCTCGCTACACCGGAGGCCCGCATGAGGGCGCGGGCGCCCGCCATGTTGCGGCCGTGGGTGACGGTGCGGGACCTCAGCTGGCGCATGTGCTCCACTCCTCGGGATGCCGGGATGCGGTGGTCGGGATGCGGTGGTTCTTCCGAGCCTACGCTCAAGATCCAAGATCCGGACGGGGTTTCCGTCATGCGAGACGACCCCGGCGGATCGGCGGATCAGCCGGTCAGATGCGCCTGCACCGCGGCGGCCGCCCGGGCCACCACGTCCTCGAAGTCCACCGACGCCAGCGGCTCCACCTTGATCACATGGCGGAGCATGGCGACGCCCACCAGCTGGGCCGCCGCCAGCTCGGCGCGCAGCCGGGCGTCGGGAACGCCGAGCCGGCCGGCGACGGGCAGCATCAGCCGCTCGGTGACGAGCTCGCGGAAGACCGCGGCGGCCGCCTCGTTGGCGACGGCCGAGCGGACGATGGCGCGAAGCTGCTCCCGGGTGGCCGGGTCCTCCCAGACGCCGAGGACGAAGCGGGTCAGCCGCTCCCCCACGTCCTGGGGGCCGCCCTCCAGCAGGACGCCCGGGGCGGCCAGCGCGGGGGCGAAGTCCAGCTCGACGGCGGCGGCGAAGACCCGTTCCTTGGGACCGAAGTAGTGGTGGACGAGGGCCGGGTCCACGCCCGCGCCCTTGGCGATGGCGCGGATCGACGCCCCGTCGTAGCCCCGCTCGGCGAACTCGGCCCGGGCGGCGGCCGCGATGCGCTCGCGCGCCCCGGGGCCGTCGCCGGCCTCCGCGCGGGGCGGGCGGCCGCGGCGGCGCGGAGTCGGACTCTGCGGTTCCGACGGGCTCACGGGCGGGCCGCGCCGGTCGGGGAGGCGAGGTGCAGCCGGGTGAAGGCGAGCGCCTCGGCGAGGTCGGCCTCGCGTTCGGCGGCCGACATGGCGCGCCGGGTGTTGACCTCGACGACGACATGGCCGTCGAAGCCGCTGACGGCGAGCTGTTCCAGCAGCTCGGCGCAGGGCTGTTTGCCGCGGCCGGGGACCAGGTGCTCGTCCTTGTTGGAGCCGTTGCCGTCGGCGAGGTGGACGTGGGCGAGGCGGTCGCCCATCCGGGCGACCATGTCGAGGGCCTCGGCGCGGGCGGTGGCGGTGTGCGAGAGGTCGACCGTGAAGTGGCGGTAGTCGTCCTTGGTGACGTCCCAGTCGGGCGCGTAGGCGAGCAGCTCGCGGTCGCGGTAGCGCCAGGGGTACATGTTCTCGACCGCGAAGCGGACATCCGTCTCGTCGGCCATGCGCCAGATCCCGCGGACGAAGTCGCGGGCGTAGGAGCGCTGCCAGCGGAAGGGCGGGTGGACGACGACGGTGCCGGCGCCGAGCTTCTCGGCCGCGGCCCGCGCCCGCTGGAGCTTGACCCAGGGGTCGGTGGACCAGACGCGCTGGGTGATCAGCAAGCAGGGCGCGTGGACGGCCAGGACGGGGATCCGGTGGTAGTCGGAGAGCCGGCGCAGGGCGTCGATGTCCTGGCTGACGGGGTCGGTCCACACCATGACCTCGACCCCGTCGTACCCCAGCCGGGCGGCGATCTCGAAGGCCGTCGCCGTGGACTCGGGGTAGACCGAGGCAGTGGACAGGGCGACCTTCGCGTCCGGGATCCGCACCACTGGCTCTGTCACGAGGGACAGCGTACGACCGCCCCTCACGCGGCGGGCAGGTGGTCCAGCCTCCGCAGGATGACGCCCTCGCGCAGGGCCCAGGGGCAGACCTCGGCCTCGTCCACACCGAACAGGTCCATCGCGGCCTCGGCGACGAGGGCGCCGGCGAGCAGCTGGGGGGCGCGGCCGGCCGACACACCGGGCAGGGCGGCGCGCTGCTGCGGGGTCATGGCGGCGAGCCGGGGGACCCACTCGTTGAGCGCCTTGCGGCTGAGGGTGCGCCGGTCGCGCGGGCCCTCGCCGGCGAAGCGGGCGAGCTGTTTGAAGGTCTTGGAGGTGGCGACCGTGCGGTCGGGGGAGCCGACGCGGGTGAAGCCGCCGACCACCCGGGCGATCTCGGTGCGGATGCGGCGCCGCAGGGCGCGGACGTCCTCCGGGTCGGGCAGCTCGTCCAGCAGCCGGCCCGCGGTCAGCCGGCCGGCGCCGAGCGGGAGGGAGGCGGCGATGTCGGGGTCCTCGTCCATGCCGTAGGCGATCTCCAGGGAGCCGCCGCCGATGTCGAGGACGAGCAGCCGGCCCGCGGACCAGCCGAACCAGCGGCGGACGGCGAGGAAGGTGAGCCGCGCCTCCGCCTCGCCGCTGAGCACCGGCAGGGCGACGCCGGTCTCCTCGCGGATCCGGGCGAGGACGGCGTCCGCGTTGGCCGCCTCGCGGACGGCGGAGGTGGCGAACGGCAGGACCTCCTCGACCCCCTTGTCCTCGGCGGCCTCCAGGGCCTCGCGGATCACCTGGGCCAGGCGCTCGACGCCCTCCGCGCCGATGCCGCCGGAGCCGTCGAGGAGCTCGGCGAGGCGCAGTTCGGCCTTGTGGGAGTGGGCCGGGAGGGGGCGCGCGCCCGGGTGCGCGTCCACCACCAGCAGATGGACCGTATTCGAACCCACGTCGAGGACACCGAGTCTCATGCCGTGCACGCTACTGGGGCCGTTGGGGACACATAGGCTTGAGGTGTGGCAAAGACGAAGAAGGCGAAGTCCTCGAAGCAGCCGGCGGTCCCCGACGAGGTCGAGCTGGACTTCGCGCGCGCCTGGGTCGAGTTCCCCGACCCGGCCGACGACGAGCAGGTCTTCCGCTGCGACCTGACCTGGCTGACGTCCCGGTGGACCTGTGTCTTCGGCAGCGGCTGCCAGGGCATCAAGGCGGGGCGGGCCGACGACGGCTGCTGCACGCTGGGCGCGCACTTCTCGGACGAGGAGGACGAGGAGCGGGTGGCCGGCCATGTGGCCCGGCTGACGCCGGACATCTGGCAGTTCCACGAGGTGGGGACGGACCCGTCCGGCTCCGGGTGGACCCAGCTCGACGAGGACGACGAGCGGCAGACGCGCCGCTGGAAGGGCTCCTGCATCTTCCAGAACCGCCCGGGCTTCGCGGGCGGCGCGGGCTGCGCGCTGCACATCCTGGCGCTGCGGGAGGGCCGCGAGCCGCTGGAGACCAAGCCGGACGTGTGCTGGCAGCTGCCGGTCCGGCGGACGTACGACTGGATCGAGCGGCCCGACGACACCAAGGTGCTCCAGATCTCGATCGGCGAGTACGACCGGCGGGGATGGGGCCCGGGCGGCCACGACCTGCACTGGTGGTGCACGTCGGCGCGGTCGGCGCACGGGGCGGGCAAGGCGGTGTACCAGAGCTACCGGGCGGAGCTGGTGGAGCTGATGGGGCCGCGGGCGTACGCGCGGCTGGTGGAGCTGTGCGAGGAACGGATGGCTTCGCTGCTGCCGATGGCCCCGCATCCGGCGGATCCGGCCGGCCCGGCGGGATGCGGCCCGTCCGGCGCCTGACCGGCCCGTCCCGGGGCGGCGCCCCCGGAGAACGGTGAACCCTCAGGGGGAACCCTCAGGAAGAACCCTCAGGAAACGGTGGAAGGGCGGGGCTGGGGCAGCTTCACCACCGCACCCCCCGGCATCAGCACCACGCGCCCCCAGCCCCAGCCCCGTCCCCTGTCCCCGTCCGCGGACACCGTGATCGTGGTGCTCCGCCCGGCGCGGAGCACCCCGCCCACCCCGCTCAGCCGCAGCCACGGCGCGTCCGCCGTCGCCGACCAGCCGATGTCTCCCCCCACCGCCGTGAGCGTGACGAAGGTGTCCTCGCCGCGCTGCCGGGCGGTGACGGTCAGCCGGCCGGGGGCGAGGACGTCGCCGGTGTCCTCGAAGGGGGCCGAGGCCCCGTCGGGGACGGCCGCCGGAACGCCCCGGCACGCGGCCCAGAGGGCGAGCACCGGCGCGGCGGCCACGGTCGCGACGACGGTGGTCAGCACGGCCCGGTGCCGCAGCCGGCTGCGGCGGCCCGCGCGGTCCCGGGGCGGCCGGGGGAAGCCGTCCCGGTCGTAGCGCGGCCCGCGTCCGCCGGAGGCGCGCCGCACCGCGGCGCGCACGGCCGCGAGGGGCGCCGGGACGAGCGGCGGCACCGCGGCCGACGTGCCGGGCCAGGAGCCCGCCGCGGCCCCCTCCGCGGCCGTGCGGCAGGCGGCGCACTCGTCCACGTGCCGGACGAGCAGCCGCCGCGGCCCGCCCGCGAGGCGCGCGAGCGCCGGGCAGCCGCCCCGCTCCGCGACGGCGAGCGCGGCCCGCGCCCGCTCGACCCCGCAGGCGCCGCTGGAGATCAGCGCGCGGGCGGCACCGGGTTCGAGCCGCAGGACGGCGGCCACCTCCCGGGGCTCGAGCCCGTGCCGTACGGCCAGTTCGAAGGCCTCCGGCCAGGCGTGGTCCGCGGCGGGCCGGGGGCCGCGCCGGTCCAGGCAGGCCCAGCGGGCCAGCGCGTAGAGCCAGGGCCGGAGTTCCGGGCCGGCGGGCGCGCGGTCGGCGCGGCGCTCGGCGTGGGCGAGGGCCGCGCCGAGCGCCGCGGTCGCGGCCCCCGTGTCGCCGAGCGCGGACAGGCAGTAGGTGAAGAGGCCGTCGAGGTGCGGTGCCCAGGGGACGTGGCTGCTCGTCGTCATCCCGGCGACCGTAGGCCGACGACACGGACCCATTCGCGCCACTCACCCGCTTTTACCCCGTACGGGGGATGTGACCCGTCGCGACGGCCGGGCTCCGGCTGTCGGTGGCTCCGGGCTCCGGCTGTCAGTGGCTACCGCTACGGTGACCCGCATGGCTGCTGCCCGTACCTCCCGCTCGTCCAAGGACCGGCCCTCCTACCGCTGCACGGAGTGCGGCTGGACCACCGCCAAGTGGCTCGGCCGCTGCCCCGAGTGCCAGGCGTGGGGCACGGTCGAGGAGTACGGCACGCCCGCCGTGCGCACCACCGCGGCGGGGCGGGTGACGTCGGCTGCCGTGCCCATCGGCCAGGTGGACGGCCGGCAGGCCACGGCGCGCGGCACGGGCGTCCCGGAGCTGGACCGGGTGCTGGGCGGCGGCCTGGTGCCCGGCGCGGTGGTGCTGCTGGCCGGCGAGCCGGGCGTCGGCAAGTCCACGCTGCTGCTGGACGTCGCGGCGAAGTCCGCCTCCGCCGAGCACCGCACGCTGTATGTGACGGGCGAGGAGTCCGCGAGCCAGGTCCGGCTGCGGGCCGACCGCATCGGCGCGCTCTCGGAGCACCTCTACCTCGCGGCCGAGACGGACCTGTCGGCGGTTCTCGGCCACCTCGACGCGGTCAAGCCGTCCCTGCTGATCATGGACTCGGTGCAGACGGTCGCCTCCCCGGAGATCGACGGCGCCCCCGGCGGCATGGCCCAGGTGCGCGAGGTGGCGGGCGCCCTGATCCGCGCCTCCAAGGAGCGCGGGATGTCGACGCTGCTCGTCGGCCATGTCACCAAGGACGGCGCGATCGCCGGCCCCCGGCTGCTGGAGCACCTGGTGGACGTCGTGCTGCACTTCGAGGGCGACCGGCACGCCCGCCTGCGCCTGGTCCGCGGCGTGAAGAACCGCTACGGGGCGACGGACGAGGTCGGCTGCTTCGAGCTGCACGACGAGGGCATCACCGGTCTGGCCGACCCGAGCGGCCTCTTCCTGACCCGCCGCGCCGAGCCCGTCCCGGGCACCTGCCTGACGGTCACGCTGGAGGGCCGCCGCCCCCTGGTGGCGGAGGTCCAGGCGCTGACGGTGGACTCGCAGATCCCCTCTCCCCGGCGCACCACCTCGGGCCTGGAGACCTCCCGGGTCTCGATGATGCTGGCGGTGCTGGAGCAGCGCGGCCGCATCAGTGCCCTGGGCAAGCGCGACATCTACAGCGCCACGGTCGGCGGGGTGAAGCTCTCCGAGCCCGCCGCCGATCTGGCCGTCGCCCTGGCGCTGGCCAGCGCCGCGAGCGACACCCCGCTGCCGAAGAACCTGGTGGCCATCGGCGAGGTCGGCCTGGCGGGCGAGGTCCGCCGGGTCACGGGCGTCCAGCGCCGGCTGGCCGAGGCGGCCCGCCTGGGCTTCACCCACGCCCTGGTGCCGTCCGACCCGGGCAAGGTGCCCCCGGGAATGCGGGTGCTGGAGGTGGCCGACATGGCGGATGCGCTGCGCGTACTGCCCCGGAGCAGACGGGGCGGAGGGGGCGGGGGCGGCCGTGCGGAGGAGCAGGACGGGGCCCGGCCGGAGGACGCCCCCCGCCAAGCGGCTCGGCGCCAGTAGACTTTCCCCTGGTCCCGCCTCCCGGCACGCGCCGGGGGTGCCCCCAGCACGCGACCGGGTGCGCGAGCGCGCGGGGTGGGCGGTTCGCGGCCACCGTTGACCATGCGACCGGAGGAGTGCAGTGGCAGCCAATGACCGGGCCTCGGGCCCCGGCAGGGCCGGGGGCGGCTCCGGTGGCTCCCATGCCGACGCCCTGATGCGCGCCTCGCTGAGCGCCGTCGCGCCCGGCACGGCCCTGCGCGACGGCCTTGAGCGCGTACTTCGCGGCAACACCGGCGGACTCATCGTCCTCGGCATGGACAAGACCGTCGATTCGATGTGCACCGGCGGTTTCGTCCTCGACGTCGAGTTCTCCGCGACCAGGCTCCGCGAGCTGTGCAAGCTCGACGGCGCGCTGATCCTCGACAAGGACATCACCAAGATCGTCCGGGCGGGCGTCCAGCTCGTCCCCGACGCCTCGATCCCCACCGAGGAGACCGGCACGCGGCACCGCACCGCGCAGCGGGTCTCGATCCAGTGCGGCTTCCCCGTCGTCTCCGTGAGCCAGTCGATGCGGCTGATCGCGCTGTACGTGGGCGGGGAGCGGCGGGTGCTGGAGGAGTCCGGCGCGATCCTCTCCCGCGCCAACCAGGCCCTGGCCACCCTGGAGCGCTACAAGCTGCGGCTGGACGAGGTCGCGGGCACGCTCTCCGCCCTGGAGATCGAGGACCTGGTCACCGTCCGGGACGTCACGGCGGTCTCGCAGCGCCTGGAGATGGTCCGCCGCATCGCCACGGAGATCGCGGAGTACGTGGTCGAGCTGGGCACCGACGGCCGTCTCCTCTCGCTCCAGCTGGACGAGTTGATCGCCGGCGTGGAGCCGGAGCGCGACCTTGTCGTGCGGGACTATGTGCCCGAGCCGACCGCCAAGCGCACCCGCACGGTCGCCGAGGCGCTCTCCGAGCTGGACTCGCTCACCCACAGCGAGCTGCTCGAACTGCCCATCGTGGCCCGGGCGCTGGGCTACAGCGGCTCCCCGGAGACGCTGGACTCGGCGGTCTCCCCGCGCGGTTACCGACTGCTGGCCAAGGTGCCGAGGCTGCCCGGAGCGATCATCGAGCGGCTGGTGGACCACTTCGGCGGCCTCCAGAAGCTGCTCGCCGCGAGCGTGGACGACCTCCAGACCGTGGACGGCGTCGGCGAGGCCCGCGCCCGCTCGGTCCGCGAGGGCCTCTCGCGGCTGGCGGAGTCGTCCATCCTGGAGCGGTACGTGTAGTCACGCGCCAGGCGTAGAAAACATACGGAGAGGGGCCCCACGCGGTGGGGCCCCTCTCCGTATGTTTCCTGATGCTTCTTCCGCCCGGTCCTCCGCCCGGCCCTCCGGCCGACGCTCAGCCCTTGTCCAGGACGAACTCCGCCCGGCCGGCGACACCCGCGATCTTCACCTCGGCCCGGTACGCGCCGGCCTGCGCCGGGGCGCCCGCGCTCGCGGTGGCGCACTGCGGGGCGCTGCGGGCGCGGTCCCACTCCAGGGTGCGCTTGGTCTCGCCGGAGGCCGGCACCTCGACGAGGACGTCGCCGCGGCCGCGCGGGCAGTCGTCGGACGCCCACACGTGCTGCCCGCCGGAAGGATCGGTGATCTTCAGAACGGCGCCTGGCGAACCGAGGTTGACCTTGCAGGCGCTGCCGCCGGAGTTCCTGACGACGATCTCGAACTTGGGCCGCTCGCCCGGCTTGTAGGCGGACTTGACGCTGCGCACCGCCACATGGACCGCGCCTGACGTGCAGTCAGGGACCTTGGTGTCATGGGCCAGGACGGTGCCCGCCCCCGCACCCAGCGCGCCCGCGGCCGGCCCTGCGCCGGAACCGCCTCCCGAGCCCCCTGAGCCGCCGCCGGTACCACCCGTACCGCCGCCCACGCTCCCGAGGCCACCGACGCTCCCCTGCCCGGAGCCGCCGGAATCACCGGCGCTCCCGCCGCCGGTGCCCGACTCGTCCCGGCCGCCCGGCCGTTGGGTGTAGTGCGGCCCTGAGGGCGTCGGACCTGGCGTGATGGCGGCACCCCCCGAGTCCCCGCTCCGAGGGCCGCCGCTCTTGGCGTCGGACGACGTGTCCTCACCGCCGAGAGTGAGCAGCCACACCACCAGCACGAGGGCGATGCCGAGCACGGCAAGCGCAACTCCCCTCCGTCGCCAGTAGATGGACGAGGGAAGCGGCCCGATCGGATTGCGCAGTGATCCCACGCGAAAACTCTACGAGAGATCCCGCCGGGCTCCACCCCGTACCCGCCGTATGAGTGCCTACTTTTCTCATCATCTGCCCGGCGACGGCGGCCCCCATGCCGTTTGGCCCCGCAAATTTCACTGCCCTTCAGACGCGTTGGCGACGGGCGGCGCGGACGCGTTCCACTCGCTCTTGTGCCCGAACCCCCGCCCGTTGTCCACGAGTCGGAGCCAACGCGGGCTCAGCTCCCACAGATCGGCGCGCTCCATCGCCTGCCGCAGCCGCTCCGATCCCTCGACGTACGGGAAGCGGGAGCGGTACGCGTCCCAGGCCGCGGCGCGCTCCGCCCCGTCGAGCCGACGGCAGGTGCCCCGGCCCTGGATGCCGGTGAGCGCGGTCCATTCCTGGCCGTCGCGCTGGGCGGTGAAGGCGACGGGCACGTCACCGGCGAGCAGGGCCCGCCCGTGGCGGGTGGTCGGGGAGGTGACAAACACCAGCGAGAGTCCGCCGGTTGTCCCGTCGCCGCCCGTGGTCGCGACCGCGTAGAACACCGCGCAGGCCTGCGGGCCGTCGGCGTCGGTATAGGCGAGGGTGACCGTGCTGTGCGCGTCGAGTGCGGCGCGGATCTCTTCGGGCGGCCGGTTGTCGGTGGTCCCGTTCATGTCCCCATTCCACCTCTGGTGGGCGGGTGATGCGTCGGCGGGGGCGGAAATCGAGCCCGTCCGGCGCTTGAGGACAACCGCGCGGAGCGCGGTTTCAGGGGTCCAGGGGGCGAAGCCCCCGGTCAACGCGGCGAAGCTGCGTTACGGGTCCGGGTCTCCCCGGGGAAACGGCGAAAGGGCGGGCCAGGGGCAAAACCACCCCCCACTCACGACCGATGGCACACAAACCGCCGATCCCCACTGCCCCCCGTCTCCACGATCGCGCTCGCACACCCCTCCGGACACACCGGCGCCGCGGCCGCCGTATTGCGGTACCGCTCGGGCGGATGTTTGCAGGACGAGCAGTACCAGCCCGGCGCCAGCCCGGGGACGGGGGTCATGTCCCACCACAGCGGGTGTGCGCAGGCCCGGCAGCGGACCAGGGGCGGGGTTTCACGGCGGCCTTCCACCCGCTCATGGTCGCGACGGAGGCCCCGCGGAAGGACGGCATCCGCCCCGCTTCACCCGTACGGGACGGCCCCCGCGAGCCCCCCGCGCCCCCGTAGGATCGGCCGTGCCATGACTACGACGCCCGCCCCGTCCCCGACGGCCCGCGCCCACACCGCCCGCGCCCTCCACACGCCCGTCATCGCCTGGTTCGACGCGAACGCCCGCGACCTCCCCTGGCGGCACGCGGAGGCGGGTCCGTGGGGCGTGATGGTCAGCGAGTTCATGCTCCAGCAGACGCCGGTCGGCCGGGTCCTGCCGGTGTACGAGCAGTGGCTGGCCCGCTGGCCGCGCCCGGCCGACCTGGCCGCCGAGCCGCCGGGCGAGGCCGTCCGCGCCTGGGGCCGGCTCGGCTACCCGCGCCGCGCCCTGCGGCTGCACGCCGCCGCGACGGCGATCACCGAGCGGCACGGTGGCGAGGTCCCCACGGACCACGCCGAGCTGCTGGCCCTGCCGGGCGTGGGCGAGTACACGGCGGCGGCCGTCGCGTCGTTCGCGTACGGGCAGCGCCACGCCGTCCTGGACACCAACGTCCGCCGGGTCCTGGCCCGCGCCGTCACCGGCGTCCAGTACCCGCCGAACGCCACCACCGCGGCCGAGCGCCGGCTGGCCCGTGAGCTGCTGCCCGGCGAGGAGGCGGTGGCCGCCCGCTGGGCGGCGGCGACCATGGAGCTGGGCGCGCTGGTCTGCACGGCCCGCGCGCCGGAGTGCGGGCGCTGCCCGATCGCCGCGCGGTGCGCCTGGCGGGCGGCCGGCTCACCGGCCCACGACGGCCCGCCGCGCCGCGGCCAGACGTACGCGGGCACGGACCGGCAGGTCCGCGGCAAGCTGCTGGCCGTGCTGCGCGAGGCGCACGGCCCGGTGCCGCAGGCGGCGCTGGACGCCGTGTGGGACGAGCCCGTGCAGCGCGCCCGGGCGCTGGACGGACTGGTGGCGGACGGCCTCGTGGAGCCCCTGGAGGGCGGCTCCTACCGGCTCCCGCTCACCTAGAAGGCACCCGCCGAACCGGACAGAGCCGCTCTTTCTCCCCTGCTGTTACACAACCTATGGATAGCTGTGTTCCAGCCGCAGGGCTGCTGCACATCGCGCCGCAACAGCTCCTCCGTAGCGTCCTCTCCGTGCTGGACGACCGAGACCGGCACGGGACAGCAGGCACGGGGACGCAAGCGGAATGGAGGCTGCGAGTATGGCCAGCAGCGGCAAGGTTCTGGACGGCAATGTTCTGGACTTCGAAGAGTACGTGCGCAACCGCCAGGACGCCCTCCTGCGCAGCGCCCGCCGTCTCGTCCCGGACCCCATCGACGCCCAGGACCTGCTCCAGACCGCTCTGGTCCGCACCTACGGCCGGTGGGACGGCATAGCCGACAAGTCGCTTGCCGACGCCTACCTCCGCCGTGTCATGATCAACACTCGTACGGAGTGGTGGCGCGCCCGCAAGCTCGACGAGGTGCCCACCGAGCAGCTCCCCGACGCCAGCGTCGAGGACGGCACGGAGCAGCACGCCGACCGCGCGCTGCTGATGGACATCCTCGGGGTCCTGGCGCCCAAGCAGCGCAGCGTCGTGGTGCTGCGACACTGGGAGCAGATGAGCACCGAGGAGACGGCGGAGGCGCTCGGCATGTCGACCGGAACGGTCAAGAGCACCCTGCACCGGGCGCTGGCCAGGCTCCGCCAGGAGCTGGAGAGCCGTGACCTGGACTTCCACGCGCTCGAGCGCAACGAGCGGGGGCAGGAACGGTGCGCGGCCTGACCGAGGCGTTCGCCGCACGACGGGCCGGGCGGGCGCAGCGCCCCGCGGGCCCGGTACGACCGGCGTTGATCACGGGTGGTGTGGCCGCGGCGACCGCCGCGACCGCGGGCCTGCTGCTCGCCGGATGCAGCACCAGCACGGAGGGGGTCCGCAAGGAGGGCCCCGCGCAGACCCAGTCGACCGCCAAGGCCGTGGGCGGCGCCAAGCAGCCGGAGTCCGCGCCGTCCCCGACCCGCACGAAGATCGACGCCGCCGCGCTGATCAAGGCGGATCCGAAGATCGGCGACGCGGTGAAGAAGAACTTCAAGCCCTGCGTGAAGGACCAGTACCCGGTCGACGTCATATACGGCCAGCTCACCGGCGGCTCCCGGGACGACGTCGTGGTGAACATCCTGACGTGCGGGGACGCCATCGGCATCGGCTCGTATGTGTACCGTGCCAAGGGCGACTCGTACGAGAATGTGTTCTCGTCCGAGGCCTCGCCCGTCTACGCCGACATAGACCGCGGTGATCTCCAGGTCACGACGCAGATCTACGGCTCCGGCGACCCGGTCGCCGACCCGTCGGGCGAGGACGTGGTGACGTACCACTGGACGGACGGAAAGTTCCGGGAGACCGGGCGGACCCACACCGACTTCAGCAAGGTCGGCGGCACGACCACCAAGAGCGAGAACTCGGGTTAGGAGGGCTGAGAGCAGCGTGGCCGATACGCATGTGCTCTTCGTCGAGGACGACGATGTGATCCGCGAAGCGACGCAGCTCGCCCTCGAACGCGACGGCTTCGTCGTCACCGCGGTCCCGGACGGTCTGCTGGGGCTGGAGCGGTTCAGGGCCCAGCGGCCCGACATCGCGCTGCTGGACGTGATGGTCCCCGGCCTGGACGGCGTCAGCCTGTGCCGGCGCATCCGCGACGAGTCCACCGTCCCCGTGATCATGCTGTCCGCGCGCGCGGACAGCATCGACGTCGTGCTCGGCCTGGAGGCCGGCGCCGACGACTACGTCACCAAGCCCTTCGACGGCGCCGTGCTCGTCGCCCGCATCCGGGCCGTGCTGCGCCGCTTCGGCCACGCCGGCGGCGCGGCGGCCGGCGGGGACGCCCCCGAGGCCCTGGAGGCCGGCGGCCTGCTGCGCTTCGGCGACCTGGAGGTCGACACGGAGGGCATGGAGGTCCGCAAGAACGGCGAGCATGTGGCCCTGACCCCCACCGAGATGCGGCTGCTGCTGGAGTTCTCGGCGGCCCCCGGCACGGTGCTCTCCCGGGACCGGCTGCTGGAGCGCGTCTGGGACTACGGCTGGGGCGGCGACACCCGCGTCGTCGACGTGCACGTCCAGCGGCTGCGCGGCAAGATCGGCCAGGACCGGATCGAGACGGTCCGCGGCTTCGGCTACAAACTCAGAGGCTGAGCCTCCCGTGACGTCCCCCCACACCCTCCGGTCATGGTGAAGATCGCCCTCCGCAGCGGACTGCGCTGGAAGGTCAGCCTCGCCATCGCGGGCGTCGGCGCGCTGGTCGCGGTCGCGCTGAGCCTCGTCGTGCACAACGCCGCCCGCGCCTCGATGATCAACAGCAGCCGGGACACGATGGACCAGCGCGTCCAGCTGGCCCAGCGCTACTACGAGTCCAACGGCCGCACCGTGCTGCACGCCAAGGTGGACGACCCGGCGCTGCCCAAGCAGCTGCGGGAGGCCGCGGCGATCGGGCAGCGCGCCACCTATGTCCAGGACAGCGGCCGCACCCCCCAGGTCTGGGCCTCGGTCCCGCTGCGCAACGGCAAGATCCTCTCGATCCACCAGCCGTTCCAGGACCGGCTGAAGATCCTCGACGATCTGGACAAGGCGCTGATCATCGGCTCGATCTCGGTGGTCCTGGGCGGCTGCGCGCTGGGCGTCCTCATCGGCGGCCAGCTCTCCAGCCGGCTCCGCAAGGCCTCCGCGGCCGCCCGCAGGGTCGCCGACGGCGACCGGGGCGTACGGGTCCGCGAGGCCATCGGCGGCCGGGTGCGGGACGAGACGGACGACCTGGCGCGGGCCGTGGACGGCATGGCCCAGGCCCTCCAGGACCGGCTGGAGGCCGAGCGGCGGGTCACCGCGGACATCGCGCACGAGCTGCGCACCCCCGTCACCGGCCTGCTCACGGCCGCCGAACTGCTGCCCCCGGGCCGCCCGACGGAGCTCGTCCGCGACCGCGCCCAGGCCATGCGGACCCTGGTCGAGGACGTGCTGGAGGTGGCCAGGCTGGACGGCTTCGCCGAGCGGGCCGAGATGCAGGAGATCGAACTGGGCGACTTCGTCCGCCGCCGGGTGCGGGCGTTCTCCCCGGACGCCCGGGTCACCGTGGCCCGCAGCGCCTATGTCTCCACCGACCCGCGCCGGCTGGAGCGCATCCTCGGCAATCTGCTGGCCAACGCGGCCAAGCACGGCCGCGGACCCATCGACGTCACCGTCGAGGGACGCGTGCTGCGCGTCCGCGACCACGGCCCCGGCTTCCCGGAGGACCTGCTGCGCGAGGGCCCGAGCCGGTTCCGCACCGGCAGCGAGGACCGCGCGGGCAAGGGCCACGGCCTGGGCCTGACGATCGCGTCCGGCCAGGCCCGGGTGCTCGGCGCCCGCCTCAGCTTCCGCAACGCGGATCCCGAGGCGGAGGGCGGCGGCGGGGCGATCGCCGTGCTCTGGCTGCCGGAGTCGTCCCCGACGAGCACGGGCACGTTCCCGATCATCCGGGTCCCGGACTGACCGCTTCCTACAGCTGGTCGCCGCGGGCGCCCAGGAAGCCGACCGGCTCGACCGACGTGCCGTAGTCCGGCGTCGTACGGATCTCGAAGTGCAGGTGCGGACCGGACGAGTTGCCGGTGGAGCCCGACAGCCCGATCTGCTGGCCGGCGGTCACGCTCTGGCCGACCTGCACGGCGACGGACGACAGGTGCGCGTACTGCGAGTACGTGTTGTCGTCGTGCTTGATGACGATGGCGTTGCCGTACGCGGCGCCGTCGCCGCCGCCGTTCGGGCCCGCCTTGACGACGACGCCCTTGTGGACGGCCTTCACCGGGGTGCCGGTGGGCACGACCAGGTCCTGGCCGCTGTGCTTGTTGGCCCACATGTTGCCGGAGGCGCCGAAGGGCTGGCCGATGACATAGCCGTCGACGGGCTTCACCCAGGCATCGGCGAGGTTCGTCCGGGCCTGCGAACGGCTGGCCCGCGCGGCCTCGGCGTCCTTCGCCGCCTTGCCCTCCTTCTCCGCGGCCTGCTTCTGCGTCTCGGCCTGCGCCACGAGCGCGGCGCCGGACCCGTCCGACAGCGCGGTCATCCCGGCGAGGCCGCTCGGCGCGGCCTCCTCGGCCAGCGCCACGCCCGCGCCCAGTGCCAGCGACGCACCCAGGCCGACGGCCAGAGCGGTGGCGTTGCGGCGGGTACGGAAAGCGGTGCGCTTCGACATAGAGAAAAACCTCCAGGCAGGGAAAGATCCCGACCGCGGGCCGGGATCGCCCTACCTTGATAGCGGCCTTTCCGGGCAGACCCAAACGCCCTTTCTACGACCTTTCCTAGTAAATGCGGGAGCAGGAATTCCCCGCCCGCCCAGCGCTTCTCGGGACGAAATTCCTGCTAATGCGCTTAGTACGTCCGCCCGCCCCTGTGCGGCTTGTCACCGGCGACGGGACCTCCTGCCTGCCCGGTTCGGGACCAAAGTCCCGGCCCCGCGGGTACGCTCCGGGTCAGCGCACGCACACCCACTGTGAGGGCTGATGGCAGACGAATCATTCTTCGAGGGAATCGAGCTGGCCGAGGCCGTCGAGGCCATCCGCACCGGCCTGACCGGCGCGGCGACCGCGGGCGAGGGCCAGGACCTGGGCTTCGACGTCGGCGAGATCACGATGGAGTTCGGCATCGAGATGCGCAAGGACCTCCACGGCTCGGGCCGCGTCCGCGCCTGGGTCGTCGAGGCCGGCGCGGACGCCTCCCGCGGCTCGTCCCGCACCCACAAGGTGACCTTCACCCTGACCCCGAAGGACATGCGGACGGGCGGGAGCTGGAAGGTGGGGAACCAGCGGGCGGGCGGGATCTCCCACTTCGGTCCGGACACGGAGTGACCGCCGCGGAGCGGGTCGTGGCGGTCCTCGGCGCCCGGCAGGGCAGCGGTGTGCTGCTGACGCCGAAGCTGGTCCTGACCAGCGCGCATTTATTGGGCGATATCACCTACGCGATAGCGCCCGGCAACACGGAACCGACCTCCTGCGACGTCCTCTGGCACGGCACGGACGCGTGCGACGCGGCCCTCGTACGGGCGCGACGGCCGCTCGTCGCCGAGGACGAACCGGCGCCCCTCCGCTGGGGCGTCCTCGCCACTCGGGAGCCCATAACGGGCTGCCAGGTGCTGGGCTTCCCCGATGTGGCCCGGCGCACAGGCGAGTTGGACATCGCACAGGTGCCGGGAACCCTCGTACCCAGCGCCGCGCGACTGCGCGGACGGTACGTCCTGCGCACCGACCACCATCCGCCGACCCCGCTCACCAACGGCGAATCGCCCTGGGCAGGGCTGTCCGGCGGCCCCGTGTTCGCGGGGCCGTTGCTCGTCGGGATCGTGGCCGAGGACGCGCGGGGCTGGCAGCACTCGGCGATCGAGGCGGTGCCGCTGTTCCGGATACTCGGCGCACCGGGCATGACGGCCGCCCTGGAGAAGAACTGGCCCGACGCGCCGGCAGCCGTGACGCTCCACTCCCCGCACGTCGGCGACTTCGCCCACGAGGAGCGCTACGCCAAGGCGATCAAGGCCCGCTACAGCCAACTGGAAGTCTTCGGCCTCGACGACCTCGGAGAACACGAGAAGCGCTGGGACCTCGACACGGCGTACCTCAGCCTGGAGGGCGAATCCGCCCGCGAACGCACGGGCCCGCAGCGGGTGGAGGACCTCCTGTCCACCCGCCCCCGCGCGGTGCTGCGCGGCGAGGCGGGCGCCGGCAAGACCACCCTCGTATGGTGGCTCGCCTCGCACGCCGCGTGCCAGTCCCTCCCCGAGAAGCTGGCAGCCCTGAACGGCCTGGTCCCCTTCGTCGTCCCCATGCGCCGCCTGGCCGCACAGGGCATCACCAGCCCGTCCCCGTCCCAACTGCCCACCCTCGCGGGGCTGCTGGAGGACGACCCACCGGACGGCTGGGCGGGCCGCGTACTGGACGCGGGTCGGGCGCTCCTGCTCGTCGACGGCCTGGACGAACTCCCGCGCGCCGACCGCGCCCCCGCCCGCGCCTGGCTGGACGAACTCCTGCGCCGCTATCCGAAGACCCGCTGCCTGGTCACCGTCCGCCCCCGCGCGGTCGAGGACGACTGGCTCGACTGGCAGGGCTTCGAGGAGCTGCGTCTGCTGCCGATGAGCGACGACGACATCCAGGCATTCGTGAAGGCGTGGCACGACGCGGCGCGGCTGCGCTACGCGGACGTCGACAACCTGGAGCAGGAGCTCACCCAAGAGTTCCGCCGCAACGGGACGCTGCGCGACCTGGCGCGTACACCGCTGCTGTGCGCCGTGATCTGCGCCCTCCACCGCCGCCGCAGCGGTCTCCTCCCCCACACACGCTGGTCTCTCTACAGGGCGGCCCTCGCCATGCTGCTGGGCCAGCGCGACGCACACCGCCGCGTCGGCGCCCCCGAAGGCATAGACATCGAGGCCGAGGACGGGCAGCAGCTGCTCCAGCGCATCGCGATCTGGCTCGTCCGCAACGACCAGACGGAATTGACCCGCAAACAGGCGACCCGCCAGCTGGAATTGGCGATGCACGGCCTGCGCCGTGTCCGGCGATATACAGCTGGCGCCCTCATGGACCATTTACTGAACCGCAGCGGCCTGCTCCAGGAACGTGCAACGGATTCCATTCAGTTCATCCACCGCACATTCCAGGACTACCTCGCCGCAAAGGAGTTCCAGGATTCCGACAGCCTGCACGAACTGCTCGCGCACGCGCCGGAGGAACAGTGGCGGGACGTCATCCGCCTGGTCATCGGCCACTGCAACCGGGGAGGGGTGCGCCACGTCGTCAAGGAACTCATCACCCTCGGCGACGCGGCGGGGAACAGGGGAACCAGCTGGGCGCTGCGCACTCTGGCGGCGGAGTGCGCGGCGAGCGCGGCGGCATTGGACGACGACGTGCACGACACGG
This sequence comes from Streptomyces luteireticuli, assembly GCF_041519305.1. Classification (NCBI taxonomy): domain Bacteria; kingdom Bacillati; phylum Actinomycetota; class Actinomycetes; order Kitasatosporales; family Streptomycetaceae; genus Streptomyces; species Streptomyces luteireticuli. The sequence continues at coordinate 4,732,216 of NZ_CP167927.1, read as the reverse complement.
CGTGGGAGCGGCTCGGGGAACTCGGGGCGCCGCTGCGCAAGAGAGAAGTCGACCAGTTGTCCTCACTGGGCCCGGACGTCCTCCGCGTCGTGCCCGAACCCGACAGTTTGGACGACGAGGCGGCGAGAGGCTACGTACGCGTCCTCCGCACCCTTGGAGAGGCGGCGATTCCGCATCTGCGGCGGTATGGACAGCTCTCCGCAAAATGGGTCCGCATGGAGATCGCAGCGGCGTGGGCGACCATGTCCTCATCGCGCTTCGCTGAGGAAGTCCTCGCCCAGATGCGGCTCGACGACATCTGGGTCTCGTTTTCCCGGCCGGAAGACCTCGAACGCCTTCCGAGCCTAGGCCCGGTCGGCCGGGTGCAGTTCTTCGGCGACTACGGCGTGGCGGAGCTCTGCACGGCTCTGAAGGGCCGATCGGTCAGGGGACTCGCCCTTTCCGGCAACAGCCACCTGACGGACCTTAAATTCCTGCATGCCTACCACCAAGGCCTGGACGCTCTGACCCTCGCGTCCTGCTCCGCTCTCAGCGACATATCCGCGCTGTCCGGCCTCAACTTGACGCAAGTGGAACTACTCGCGCACCGGCTGCCTCACACAGCGCTGCGCGTCCTTTCGGATCTCCGCAACCTCCACTATCTGGGGCTGGCGCCCCATGAGGAGTTGGGGGTGGAGGCACAGCTCCCCGGTCCGCTTCCCCAGGTGTCAGTGTTGGTGATCAGCGGTACCGGCCGTTTCCGGCTTCACGGCATCGGCTCCTGGACAGGTCTGGTGTCCCTGAACGTCCAATCCACCTTGGCCGACCCCGAGCCGCTCGGCGAACTGCGCCGACTGCCCCGGCTCACTCACCTGAGCCTGCGCGAGGACGCCTATGACGACCTCACCGATGCCGAGCCGCTGCCGGGCATCACAACGGCCAGCCTGACGTTCCACCGGCCCGAGTTGGCGATGCCGGTCCATCGTCTCTTCCCCGGCCTACGGGAGCTCTACGTCCTCGACCGGACGCCGCAGAGCGCAGGCGGGCTGGACCTCCGCGCCCTGCACGAAGTCCCCGGCCTCCGGGTGACGGTCGAGAGGGTCGGCACCCACCCCGTCGTCATGGACGCCGACCGCTTCGGCGACCGCCTGACCACGACGGTCGTGGCCCCCGAATAGGCATCGGCCCCGGGCCGCCAACGCGACCCGGGGCCGACCCCGAACTGCTCAACTACCGGGCGCTACGCGCCCGTCACGCGTCCTTCGACAGGTTGGGCCCCGCCCCACCCGCCGCCTGCTCCACCGGCGGAGTGTCCGGCAGCGCCGTCTTCTCCTCGCCGCGGAAGGTGAACTTCTTCTCCTCACCCTCGCCCTCGGTGCCGACGACCACGATGTGGCCCGGGCGGAGCTCGCCGAAGAGGATCTTCTCGGACAGGATGTCCTCGATCTCCCGCTGGATCGTGCGGCGCAGCGGCCGCGCACCCAGGATCGGGTCGTAACCCTTCTTCGCGAGCAGCTGCTTCGCGTCCGCGCTGAGCTCGATGCCCATGTCGCGGTCGCGCAGGCGCTCGTCCACCTTGGCGATCATCAGGTCGACGATCTGGATGATGTCTTCCTGCGACAGCTGGTGGAAGACCACCGTGTCGTCGACACGGTTGAGGAACTCCGGCCGGAAGTGCTGCTTGAGCTCCTCGTTGACCTTGGCCTTCATCCGCTCGTAGCCGGTCTTGACGTCGCCCTGGGCCGCGAAGCCCAGGTTGAAGCCCTTGGAGATGTCCCGGGTGCCGAGGTTGGTCGTCATGATGATGACGGTGTTCTTGAAGTCCACGACCCGGCCCTGGGAGTCGGTCAGGCGACCGTCCTCCAGGATCTGCAGCAGCGAGTTGAAGATGTCCGGGTGGGCCTTCTCGACCTCGTCGAAGAGGACGACGGAGAACGGCTTGCGGCGGACCTTCTCGGTCAGCTGGCCGCCCTCTTCGTACCCCACGTATCCGGGCGGGGAACCGAAGAGACGCGACACCGTGTGCTTCTCGCTGAACTCCGACATGTCGAGGGAGATCAGCGCGTCCTCGTCGCCGAAGAGGAACTCGGCGAGCGTCTTGGACAGCTCGGTCTTACCGACACCGGACGGGCCGGCGAAGATGAACGATCCGCCCGGGCGCTTCGGGTCCTTGAGGCCCGCACGGGTGCGCCGGATGGCCTGGGAGAGCGCCTTGATGGCGTCCTTCTGGCCGATGACGCGCTTGTGCAGCTCGTCCTCCATGCGCAGCAGGCGGGAGGACTCCTCCTCCGTCAGCTTGAAGACCGGGATGCCGGTGGCCGTGGCCAGGACCTCGGCGATCAGCTCGCCGTCGACCTCGGCGACGACGTCCATGTCGCCGGCCTTCCACTCCTTCTCCCGCTTGGCCTTGGCGGCCAGCAGCTGCTTCTCCTTGTCGCGCAGGGAAGCGGCCTTCTCGAAGTCCTGCGAGTCGATCGCGGACTCCTTCTCGCGGCGCACGTCGGCGATCTTCTCGTCGAACTCGCGGAGGTCCGGCGGCGCGGTCATCCGGCGGATGCGCATCCGGGAACCGGCCTCGTCGATCAGGTCGATCGCCTTGTCCGGCAGGAAGCGGTCGGAGATGTAGCGGTCGGCGAGGGTCGCGGCCTGGACCAGCGCCTCGTCGGTGATGGAGACGCGGTGGTGGGCCTCGTACCGGTCACGGAGACCCTTGAGGATCTCGATGGTGTGCGGCAGCGACGGCTCGGCGACCTGGATGGGCTGGAAGCGGCGCTCGAGGGCCGCGTCCTTCTCCAGGTGCTTGCGGTACTCGTCGAGCGTCGTGGCACCGATGGTCTGGAGCTCACCGCGGGCCAGCATCGGCTTCAGGATCGAAGCGGCGTCGATGGCGCCTTCCGCGGCACCCGCACCGACCAGCGTGTGGAGCTCGTCGATGAACAGGATGATGTCGCCGCGGGTGCGGATCTCCTTGAGGACCTTCTTCAGGCGCTCCTCGAAGTCACCGCGGTAGCGGGAGCCGGCGACCAGGGCGCCGAGGTCCAGGGTGTAGAGGTGCTTGTCCTTGAGGGTCTCGGGCACCTCGCCCTTGACGATGGCCTGGGCCAGTCCCTCGACGACGGCGGTCTTGCCGACGCCGGGCTCGCCGATGAGGACGGGGTTGTTCTTGGTGCGGCGGGACAGCACCTGCATGACCCGCTCGATCTCCTTCTCGCGCCCGATGACCGGGTCGAGCTTGGACTCCCGGGCGGCCTGGGTGAGGTTGCGCCCGAACTGGTCCAGGACGAGCGAGGTCGAGGGCGTGCCCTCGGCCGGGCCGCCGGCGGTGGCGGCCTCCTTGCCCTGGTAGCCGGAGAGCAGCTGGATGACCTGCTGCCGCACCCGGTTGAGATCGGCGCCCAGCTTCACGAGGACCTGGGCGGCGACGCCCTCGCCCTCGCGGATCAGGCCGAGCAGGATGTGCTCCGTGCCGATGTAGTTGTGGCCGAGCTGAAGGGCCTCGCGGAGCGACAGCTCCAGCACCTTCTTCGCACGGGGGGTGAAGGGGATGTGGCCGGACGGGGCCTGCTGGCCCTGGCCGATGATCTCCTCCACCTGCTGGCGGACCGCCTCGAGCGAAATCCCGAGGCTCTCCAGGGCCTTAGCGGCGACACCCTCACCCTCGTGGATCAGGCCCAGGAGGATGTGCTCGGTGCCGATGTAGTTGTGGTTGAGCATCCGGGCTTCTTCCTGAGCCAGGACGACAACCCGCCGCGCACGGTCGGTGAACCTCTCGAACATCGTTAATCGCTCCTCAGAGCGGTCAGGCAAGTAAGGGGGCGGTCCCCTCCCTGTCCTTCCGCATGCTAGTCCCGCGGGACGGGACAGCTCATTCCAACTGCCGACATCCGTCCGGATCACCCCCGCGTCGACGGGGAAACCTGCTGCCGAACAGCCGACAACTCCTCCAACCCGATGGTGGGAGACGATGTTCCCGCAGGCCAGGCATATACGCTCACCACCACTACGCCGACGGCGAACGCACTCCCTGCCCGGCATGGCTCGTCACACCCCGGGCTCTTCCCGGCAAATGCCCCCAAAGCCCTGCGGTATCGCCTCTCCCCATGGGCAATGTCCTACCCTCCGGCACGGACACTCCATGCGGCGCGACCCCGCGCACTCCGCTATGGGCGAACACCCTCGCGCCACCCGGAGCGCCTGTGCGCCCCTCAAGCCCTATACGGAGCGTGCCCGGCGCCAGACCCTGCGTAACCTCGCCGGTCCGGCACAGTTGCACCGTTCATGACTGCCGTCCTGCCCGGCCCCCGCGCCCCCCTGGACGCCGCACCGCGGCCGGCCCTGCGCCGCTGGTACGAGGACGAGCTGGGCTGGACCGTGGCCGACGGACCGCCCCCCTGCCTGCCGACCGGGGTGCGCTTCGACGCCCTGGGCATGCCCGCCGCGGCGGGTTTCGCCGTGCTCGGCCGCGTCCGCCGGGTGGGCCCGGCCGCGCTGGACCGGCGGAGCCGGACGCTCTGGTTCCTGACCGCCACCGGCACCGCGGAGGAGCTGCCGGAGCTGCTCCACTGGCTGGAGTGGGACGGGATCGCCCTGGACCTCGTGGCGCTGGGCCCGGGCGGCCGGATCGTCGCCCCGGCCCCGGTGCGGCGGCCTCGGGCGGGGGACCCGCCCGATCCGCGGGAGGCCGTCTGGGTCCGGCCTCCCCGGCCTGGGTACGAGCTGGAGCCGACCCTTCCGGTGACCGGCCTCGGGGGCGGCACGGGCACCGACGCCCCCGATCTCGTACGGCTCGTGAGCGCGGCGGCGACGGAGTGCCACCGGGCCCGGTTGCTGCGCGCCGGACGGTCGCGCAGAGGGCGGCCGACGGGGATCAGCCGTTGGCCTTCTCGTACGCCTCACGGATCTCGGCCGGGACACGGCCCCGGTCGTTGACGTTGTAACCGTTCTCCTTGGCCCACGCGCGGATCTTGGCGGTGTCCGGGCTGCCGGCGGAGGTGGCCCGGCCCCGTGCCCGGCCGGCCGAGCGACCACCGGTGCGGCGGCCGTTCTTGGCGTACGGCTCGAGCAGCCCGCGCAGCTTGTCGGCGTTGTCGGTGGTGAGGTCGATCTCGTACGACTTGCCGTCCAGGGCGAACGTCACCGTCTCGTCCGCCTCGCCGCCGTCGATGTCGTCGACAAGAAGGACCTGAACCTTCTGCGCCACGGGGGGATTCCTTTCATCAGCAGAAAAGGGATTACAGAGGAATAGCAAACCGCCTTTCCCGGAAAAACACAAACCCCCGGGGAAGGTTCAGTCACCGTTCCGCACGGGAACGATGGCTTCCAGGACGGCACGATAGGGGCGCGATTCGGACATTCGGACATAGGGCCCGACCATCACAGATGCAGAAGCATCCGACTGTTGCCAAGGGTGTTCGGCTTCACTCGTTCGAGACCCAGGAACTCGGCAACACCCTCGTCATAGGAGCGCAGCAGCTCGCTGTAGACATCACCGTCCACCGGGGTCTCACCGATCTCGACGAAGCCGTGCTTCGCGAAGAACTCGACTTCGAAGGTGAGGCAGAAAATGCGCCGCACGCCCAGCCAGCGCGCCGTCTGCAGGAGCTTGCCGAGGACCGCGTGGCCGACTCCGCCGCCCTTGACCGCCGGGTCGACGGCCAGCGTGCGGACCTCCGCGAGGTCTTCCCACATCACATGCAGTGCGCCGCATCCGATGACCGTACCGTCTTCGTCCCGTTCCGCGACCCAGAACTCCTGGATGTCCTCGTAAAGGGTCACGGTGGCTTTGTCGAGCAGGATGCCGTCGCGGGCGTAGGCGTTGATGAGCCGGCGCACGGCGGGCACGTCGGAGGTCCGGGCCCGGCGGACGGTGACGACTTTTGCGGGGGCGGGCCGGTCAGTTGCTGCGGGCATAACCGGACGCTATCGCCCGGCGGGCGGGGCTCCGTCCGCGGGTCCGTCGAGTTGCACGACCCGGATCGCGTCGCGGAGGGCTTCGCGTTGTTCGGCCGACATCATGCCGAAGAAGGCGACGAGAGCGGCCGCGGGGTTGTCGCTGACCGACCACGCTTCGTTCATCAGTGCGGCCGAGTAGGCGGCCCGGTTGGAGACCGCCTCATATCGATAGGCGCGGCCTTCCGCTTCCCGTCGCAGCCAGCCCTTCTGATACAGGTTGTCCATTACGGTCATCACGGTGGTGTAGGCGATCGACCGTTCCTGCTGAAGGTCTTCGAGGACTTCTCGAACAGTGACCGGCCGGTTCCACTCCCACACGCGCGTCATGACGGCGTCTTCCAGATCACCGAGGCGTCGAACCACACGCGAATAATAGTGGGAGATGTCTCGAATGCCGGTTTATCGCGGAGCGGCGGCAAGGCGTGGGCGGGACGGCGACGGAAAAGGGCGTGCGGCCCGGAAATACTCTCCGGGCCGCACGCCCCCGAGCGCGGGTTTCCCCTCGGGTTCAGACCCCGGGGGCCTTGGCTTCCGCCGAGGATGCCTCGGCACGGGCGAGCGCCGCGTCGACGATCGCGTCTTCCTTGCCCTTGTTCGCACCACCCTGGCTCTTGACGATCGTCACGACCAGTGCGGTGAAAGCGACCGCCATCACCACGGGCGGGACCAGCGCGGCGACATAGTCCATGGCCGTCGGCTCCTTCGGTTCTGGAATCGGTTGGCGACCCGTCCAGATTACGCGTGCGCCACCCGCGGCCTCTGCGGGACCCGGCTCTCCGGCGGCGGCGCCGGTTTGCGGCGGGGCGGAAAGACCTCGCCCGGAGTGGGAATGGGACGGTCGGGCCGGGGGGCGCCGGGGGGCGCGGGCGGCGCCTTGGGCCGCTCCGGCGCGGGTGCCGCGCCGGGTTTGGGGGCGGGCTTGGCGCCCGGCTTGGGGCTCTCCGCGGCGCCCGTGGCACGCGAGTGCGGCACGGCGGCCGCCACGCGGTGCTCGCGCTCGCAGCGCCGGAGGAGCGCGTACCGGCGGACCGTCTCGGCCGGCCCGGCCGGGGCGGCGCACAGGGCGCGGAGGGCGGCCAGGTCCTCGGCGCCGGGGCGGTGGCCGGCCGCGAGGGCGTCCTGGAGCCGCGCCAGGTAGCCGGGAGCGGTGCCGGGGAGGGCGGCGCGGTAGCGGGCGAGGTCCGCGCGGAGGAAGGCCCTCAGCCGGCCGCTCTCGCGGGCGGCTTCGTCCACGGCCTGGGCGAGCCGGAGGCACTTCTGCTTTTCGCGCGTCTCGCGCATCTCGCGCTGCTCATGCATCTCGTGCATCCCGATCGGCTCGGTGCGGGGCTGGAGGGCGATGGCGAGGGCACGGCGCAGGACGCGCAGTTCGTCCGCGCTGAACGCCATGCCGCCGCGGGATCCATAGGGCGTTGGCATGGGGCGACTTTAAGTGCTAAACGGACAATTTTCGCCTACCGGTGGCGTGTGGCGCGGCGTCTCCTTTTTCTCCCCGCCCCGCCCTTTCACCGTTTCCTCCGGGGCGGAGCCCCGGGGGCTGCGCCCCCTGACCCCCCGAAACCGCGCTCCGCGCGTTCGTCCTCAAGCGCCGGACGGGCTGGTTTCGTGCCCGGGCGCGCACTTCGGCCCGTCCGGCGTTTGAGGAGCGTTGCCCCGCGCGGCAGCGCGCGAGAAACGGTGAAAGGGCGGGGCGGGGAGAAAACACCCACGAACCACCTACGCCCGCGCCACGTTCCGCTCGTACACCAGGCGCAGGCCGATCAGCGTCAGCCACGGCTCGTGCTCGTCGATCACCGTCGCCTCGGCGAGGACCAGGGGGGCCAGGCCGCCCGTCGCGATGACGGTGACGTCGTCGGGGTCGTCGGACAGTTCGCGGGCCATGCGGTTGACGACGCCGTCGACCTGGCCCGCGAAGCCGTGGATGATGCCGGACTGCATCGCCTCGACCGTGTTCTTGCCGATCACGCTCCGCGGCCGGGCCAGTTCGATCTTGCGGAGCTGGGCGCCCTTCACGCCCAGCGCCTCGACGGAGATCTCGATGCCGGGCGAGATGACCCCGCCGACGTACTCCCCGCGGGCGCTCACCGCGTCGAACGTCGTCGCCGTGCCGAAGTCGACCACGATGCACGGGCCGCCGTAGAGCTCGACGGCGGCGACCGCGTTGATGATGCGGTCCGCGCCGACCTCCTTGGGGTTGTCCATGAGGATCGGCACCCCGGTCCGGACGCCGGGTTCGACCAGGACGGCGGGCACGTCGCCGTAGTAGCGGCGGGTCACCTCGCGCATCTCGTGCAGCACGGAGGGGACCGTGGAGCAGATGGCGATGCCCCCGATGCCCTCGCCCAGGTCCTCGCCGAGCAGCGGGTGACGGCCCATCAGTCCCTGGAAGAGGACGGCGAGTTCGTCGGCCGTGCGGCGGGCGTCCGTGGAGATGCGCCAGTGCTCGACGATCTCCTCGCCGTCGAAGAGGCCGAGGACGGTCTGGGTGTTGCCGACGTCGATGGTGAGCAGCATCAGCCCTCGTCCCCTTCGCCCTCTTCGCCTTCCCGCAGGTCGAGCCCTATGTCGAGGATCGGCGAGGAGTGGGTGAGCGCGCCGACGGCCAGGTAGTCCACGCCGGTGGCGGCGTAGGCGCGGGCGTTGTCGAGGGTGAGGCGGCCGGAGGACTCCAGCCGGGCGCGGCCGGCGACCAGGGCGACGGCCTCCCGGGTGGACTCGACGCTGAAGTTGTCGAGCATGACCAGGTCGGCGCCCTCGGCGAGCACCGGCGGGATCTGGTCGAGGCGGTCCACCTCGACCTCGATCGGCAGATCGGGGAAGCGCTCCCGGACGGCCTTGAACGCCTCGGCCACCCCGCCCGCGGCCACGACGTGGTTGTCCTTGACCAGCGCGGCGTCCGACAGCGACATCCGGTGGTTGACCCCGCCGCCGCAGCGGACCGCGTACTTCTCCAGCGCCCGCAGCCCGGGGGTGGTCTTGCGGGTGTCGCGGACGGCCGCCCCGGTGCCCTCCAGGGCGTCGGCCCAGGCGCGGGCGGCGGTGGCGATGCCGGAGAGCCGGCACAGCAGGTTGAGCATGCTGCGCTCGGCGGTCAGCAGGTCGCGGGTGCGGGTGCGGACGGACAGCAGGCGCTGCCCGGCGGCGACCCGGTCGCCGTCCTCGACGTGCCGCTCGACCTCGAAGGTGTCGGTGCAGACGACCGAGAGGATCGCTTCGGCGACCCGCAGGCCGGCCACCGTGCCCGCCTCGCGGGCGGTGAAGTCGCCGGTGGCGACGGCGTCCTCGGGGACGGTCGCCACCGAGGTGACGTCCACGCCGCCGTCGAGGTCCTCCTCGACGGCCATGTGCGCGATCTCCTCGACGAGCACCGGGTCCAGCCCGGCCTCGGCCAGCAGGGCGGCGAGGGACTCGTCGAGTCCGCACTCGTAGGCGGACGGGCCCTCGCCGCAGGCGCAGCCGTCGCCGCAGCCCGGTTCGTCGATGAAGGTGCCCAGCCGGTACTGGAGGTTCTCGGGGGTGCTCACGCGGTGCTCCTCGGTGCTGCTGCGGAAGGCGGGAACGCCGCCGTCGTGGTGGTGGAGACCGCAAGGGTACGGTCCGGGCGGAGGGTGACGAGAACGTGCCGGCGCCAGGCGGCATCGTCCCGGTCGGGCCGGTCCTCGCGCCAGTGGCTGCCCCGGGTCTCCTCGCGGAGCAGGGCGGCGGCGACCAGGACGCGGGCGACGAGCAGCAGGTTGGTGGCCTCCCACGCGTCGGTGCCGGGCTCCACGGACTTGTCGGCGCCCTCCTCGATCCGGGCGAGCTCGGCGGCCGCCCGTTCCAGGCTCTCCCGGGAGCGGAGCACGCCGGCGCCGGCGGTCATCGCGCGCTGGACGGCGAACCGGGCCTCCGGCTCGACCAGCCGCCCGACCGTGGTGACCGGGACGTATTCGCCCGCCGGGCGGTGGGCGGCGGCGATGTCCGCCGCGATGCGCTCGGCGAAGACCAGGCCCTCCAGGAGGGAGTTGGAGGCGAGCCGGTTCGCGCCGTGCACGCCGGTGCACGCGACCTCGCCGCACGCGTACAGCCCGGGGACGGTCGTCCGGCCGCGCAGGTCGGTGCGGACGCCGCCGGAGGCGTAGTGCGCGGCCGGGGCGACCGGGACCGGCTCGGTCACCGGGTCGATGCCGTGGGCGCGGCAGGCGGCCAGGATCGTGGGGAAGCGCTCGGCCCACATGGTGGCGCCGAAGTGCCGGGCGTCGAGGTACATGTGCTCGGCGCCGGTCTCCTGCATGCGCCGCATGATGCCCTTGGCGACGATGTCGCGCGGGGCCAGTTCGGCGAGTTCGTGCTGTCCGGCCATGAAGCGGACGCCGTCGGCGTCCACCAGGTGGGCGCCCTCGCCCCGTACGGCCTCCGACACCAGGGGCTGCTGCCCCTCGGCGTCCGGGCCGAGCCACAGCACGGTGGGGTGGAACTGGACGAACTCCAGGTCGGAGACCTCCGCTCCGGCGCGGAGCGCGAGCGCGACGCCGTCGCCGGTGGAGACGGACGGGTTGGTGGTCGCGGAGAACACCTGGCCCATGCCACCGGTGGCCAGGACGACGGCCCCGGCCCGGACGGCGCCGACGCCGTCGTGCTGCCCTTCGCCCATGACGTGCAGCAGGACCCCGGCGGCCCGCCCGTCGGAGTCCTTGAGGAGGTCGAGGACGAGGGCGTGCTCGATGATCCGGATCCCGGCGTCGCGGACGGCCGTCACCAGCGCCCGGGAGATCTCCGCACCGGTCGCGTCGCCGCCCGCGTGGGCGATGCGGCGGCGGTGGTGGCCGCCCTCGCGGGTGAGCAGGACCTCGCCGGTCACGGCGTCGGTGTCGAAGCGGGCGCCGGTGGCGATGAGCCGGCGGACGGCGTCGGGGCCCTCGGTGACGAGCGTCCGCACGGCCTCCTCGTCGCACAGCCCGGCGCCCGCGACGAGCGTGTCGTCCAGGTGCTGCTCCGGGGTGTCCCCCTCGCCCAGGGCGGCCGCTATGCCGCCCTGGGCCCAGCGGGTGGAGCCGTCGTCCGGGCGGGCCTTGGTGACGACGGCGACGTTCGCGCCGCCTGCGGCGCAGCGCAGCGCGACGGTGAGGCCGGCGACGCCGGAGCCGATGACGACGACGTCGGCGTCGACGGACCAGCCGGGGGCGGGTGACGCGAGGCGTATGCCGCTCATGACCGCTCCTCGGTGCCGAAGGTGACCGGCATGTTGTCGATGAGGCGGGTGGTGCCCACCCTGGCGGCGACGGCCAGGATCGCCTCGCCGGTGTGGTCGTCGGCGGCCTCGGTGAAGTCGGCCGGGTCGACCAGGGCCAGGTAGTCGAGGACGACGGGCGGCTCCGCCGTGGCCGCCGCGTCCAGGACGGCGCGGGCGGCGCGGCGCACGGCGGCCGGGCCCAGTGCGGCGGCGGCCTTCCCGGTGAGCAGCGCGCGGGAGAGCTCCAGCGCGGAGGCCCGGTCGGCGACCGAGAGGTAGCGGTTGCGACTGGAGAGGGCCATGTTGTCGCCCTCGCGGACGGTGGGGACGCCGACGATCTCCACGGGGAAGTTGAGATCGCGCACCATGCGGCGGATCAGCGCCAGCTGCTGGGCGTCCTTCTGCCCGAAGAGGGCGACGTCGGGCGCGGTGAGGTGGAGCAGCTTGGCGACGACGGTGAGGACGCCGTCGAAGTGCCCGGGGCGGTGGGCGCCTTCGAGGCGCTCGCCCATGGCCCCGGCGGTGACGCGGACCTCCGGCTCCCCGCCCGGGTAGACCTCGGCGACGGAGGGCGCGAAGACCGCGTCCGCGCCGGCCTCGCGCGCGAGCGCGAGGTCGGCCTCCAGGGTGCGCGGATAGCGGTCGAGGTCCTCGCCCGGGCCGAACTGGAGCGGGTTGACGAAGACCGTGACGACGACCTGCCCGTCCTCCCCGGCGATCCTCCGCGCCCCGCGGATCAGGGTGGCGTGGCCCTCGTGCAGCGCGCCCATGGTCATCACGACGGCGCGGGGCCCGGCGCCGGTGCCCGGCAGGGCGCGCAGCGCCGCCGCGTCGCCGACGAGCAGGCTGTCGCTGGTGAGCAGGTCGGTCACCGGTCTCCTCCGTCCTCTCCGCCCTCGGGGGCGGTGCCGTCCGCGAGGACGACGAGCAGGTCTTCCGCCAGTTCCGGCTTGAGCAGGCCGTGCGCGAGCGCGCGGTCGGCGGTGGTGCGGGCCATCGCCAGGTAGCCGGCGACGGCCTGGGGCGCATGCGTACGCAGCTGGGCGACGTGCGCGGCCACGGTGCCCGCGTCGCCGCGGGCGACCGGGCCGGTGAGCGCCGCGTCGCCGCTGCGCAGCGCGTTGTCGAGGGCGGCCCCGAGCAGGGGGCCGAGCATCCGGGCCGGGTGGGCGACGCCCGCCGTGCCGAGCAGCTCCATCGCCTGGGCGACCAGGGTCACCAGGTGGTTGGAGCCGATGGCGAGGGCCGCGTGGTAGAGCGGCCGGGCGTCCTCGTCGATCCACTCGGGCTCGCCGCCCATCTCGATGACCAGCGCCTCCGCGGCCAGCCGCAGCTCCTCCGGGGCGGTGACGCCGAAGGAGCAGCCGGCCAGCCGCTGGATGTCCACGGCGGTGCCGGTGAAGGTCATGGCCGGGTGCAGGGCGAGCGGCAGGGCCCCGGCGCGGGTGGCGGGGGCGAGGACGGCGGCGCCGTGCCGTCCGGAGGTGTGGACGAGCAGCTGGCCGGGGCGGACGGCCCCGGTCTCGGCGAGCCCGGCGACCAGCCCCGGCAGGACGTCGTCGGGGACGGTGAGCAGGACCAGCTCGGCCCGGGCCAGCACCTCGGCGGGGGGTACGACGGGGACGCCGGGCAGGATCTCGGCGGCCCGGCGCAGCGAGGCGTCGGAGACGCCCGAGACGGCGACGGGCCGGTGCCCGGCGAGGGCGAGCGAGGCGGCGAGCACGGGGCCCACGCGGCCGGCGCCGACGACGCCGACGGTGAGCCGGGCGGGGCGGTCCTGCGGGCCCGTCTGCCCGGGGGTCTGTTGTGCGTTCACGCGGCGGGATGCCTTCCGTTCCAGTCCGCGGGGGTACCGGACGATTCCGCTGTCATGCTACGCGCTCGGGCGCGGGCCGTTCCGGGGTGGAGTTGTGCCCCTGTCCCGCCCTTTCACCGTTTCCCGGGGGCAAGCCCCCGGACCCCCGCAACGCGGCTCCGCCGCGTTGGTCCTCAAACGCCGGACGGGCTGCATTCCGCCTCAGCGGCAGCGCCCCGCCTCCGGCACACGCGCCGTGGCCGGGGCCGAGGCGGCCGACGCGGGCCGTGTCGCGAGAACCCTCCGACGAACGACCCGCCCCGCCAGCACCCGGCAGAACTCCCGCCACCCAAGAATCTCCCGCACCGTACGCACCTCATCCGTCCCCGGCGCCGGCGGCGCGGGAACCCCCTGCTGAAGGGCGCGGTAGCTGTCGAACATGTGCTGCTGGATCGCGTTCATGCCCTCACCGTGCGCCCCGTCCACCCCCCGTGGCCCGTGGATTGACGAGGACCGTCAAATGATCAACGCGCCCGTCACGGGAGGCCCAGAATGAGACACATGAGCGTGACGATCGACATCGCGGGCCTGCCGCCCGAACGTGTGCTGTTCGCCGCGTCGCCCCTGGCCGAGCTGGGTCATGCCCTGCACGTGCTCGCCGAGCCCTCGCACCACCCCGGGCTGCACGGCTGGGTGACCGCGACGGCCGCAGGGCTGAAACCCGACCTCGCCGACCGGCTCTGCGAGGCGGACTTCCTGTGGGGGTCGGTCTTCTCCGACATCTTCCTGCCGCTGGCGGCCGTGCCCTCGGCCGAGGGCAGGGCGGGCGCCACGCTCGCGGACGACCTGGACATGCTCGACCGGCTGGACGACGAGCGGTTCGTCGAGGCCGCCCTCGACGTCTCCTGCTCCGGCTACTACGCGGACGCCTCCGTCGGCTCGCCGCTGCACGACGAGCGGTCCCGCGCCCTCACCCTGGAGCGCGCGGCGGCCCGCGGCCCGCGGAACGTGGTGTTCGCCCAGCGGCTGCTGGAGGACCCGCCCGGGGTACGGGCCTGGGTGCGGCGCCTGATGGAGGACTGCGAGCAGGCGTTCTTCGGGGACGTCTGGCGGCGGGTGGGCGTCCAGCTCGCGACGGACGTCCGGCACAAGACGGAGGTGCTGCGCCGCCGCGGGCTACGCGAGGCGCTGGCCGAGGTGTCGCCCGCGGTCTCGGTGGACGACCGCGGGACCCGCATCACCGTCGACAAGCTGTCCTCCGGCCGCACCACGGCCCTGGACCCCGCGGTGGGCCCGGGCATCACGCTCGTCCCCTCCTCCCTGGGCTGGCCCCACCTGCTCGTGCTGTCCGCGCCGGGCTGGCGGCCGGTGATCCACTATCCGGTCGGCACGCCCGGACTGCCGGACCCGGCCTCGCTGGATCTGCTCAAGCTGCGGATGGAGGCCCTGGCCCACCCGATGCGCCTGCGCATGTGCCGCTGGCTGGCGCGCAGCGCCTGCACCACCGGCGAGCTGGCCACCGAGCACGGCATCAGCGCTCCGGAGGCGTCCCGCCACCTCGCGGTGCTGAAGAAGGCCGGGCTGCTCACCACCCGCCGCCGCGGCCGGTATGTGCTCCACCAGCTGGACCTGACGGTGGTGGCCCGGCTGGGGAGCGACTTCCTGGAGGGCGTCCTGCGCTGAGGGGCCGTCAGTGCCCGACCCGGTACACCCGTCCCGTGTGCCGCCCCTCGACCGAGCGGACGTACGCGGCCGCCACCGACGCCGCCGGGACGGGTTCCACGCCCGGGAAGACGGCCCCGTACGCCTCCACCGACTCGGTCAGCAGCGTCGGGCTGACCGCGTTGACGCGCTGCGGCGCCAGCTCGATCGCGGCGGCGCGGACGAACGCCTCCACCGCGCCGTTGGCGGCCGACGCCGCCGCCCCGGCGACCACGGGCTCCTCGGTGAGCACCCCGCTGACCAGGGTGAAGGAACCGTTCGGCGCGAGGTGCCGGGCGCCCTGGCGGACCAGTTCGAGCTGGCTCAGCGCCTTGGTCCGCAGCGTCGCCGCGAAGTCGTCGGCGGTCAGCTCGGACAGCGGCTTGAAGACCGCGTCCCCGCCCGCGACGGCGACCGCGTCCAGACCGGTGACCCGCTCGTAGAGGCGGCCGACGGCCTCCGGGTCGGCGACGTCGAGCCGGATGTCGCCGCCGGTGCGGCCGACGGTGACGAGCTCGTGGCCGCGCGCGTCCAGCGCCTCGGCGACCGCGCTGCCGAGGGTGCCGGACGCGCCAACAAGAAGGATCTTCACTGGGGGAACCTCTCTCCGTAGGTACTCCCGACCGTACGGAGCGCGCTCCTCCCCCGGAAATGCCGTCTGGTCAGCCACTATGCTCCGCACGCATGGATGTGGAACTGCGCCACCTCAAAGCCCTCGTCGCCATCGCCGACCGGGGCACCATCACCGCCGCGGCCGCCGCGCTGCACATGACGCAGCCCGCCCTCTCCCGCACCCTGACCCAGCTGGAGAACCGGGTCGGGGTACGGCTGGTGGACCGCTCGTCCCGGCGGCCGGTCCTCACCCCCGCGGGGCGCACCCTGCACGACCACGGCCGGGCCATCCTCGCCCACCTCGACGCGGCGCTCGCGGACACCGCCGCCGTCTCCCGGCCGCTGCGCGTCGGCTACAACTGCGCGGTCCTGGGCCGGCTCACCGTCCCGCTGCTGCGGTCCTGGCGCCAACGGGCGGTCCCCGCCGTCCCGTTGGAGCTGCACCGGCGCGACAACCGCAGCGCCGGGCTGGCCTCCGGGGACGTGGACGTCGCGGTGGTCCGCGCGCTCCCCGGCGACCCGCGCATCACCACCGAGGCCCTCTACTGGGAGGAGCGCCTCGCCGCCCTACCCGACGACCATCCGCTCGCCGGCCGCGACCGGATCGTCCTCGCCGAGCTGGCCGGCGACACGCTCGCGCTCTGCCGCGACCTGAGCACCACGAGCCTCGAACTGTGGCCCCCGGAACGGCGGCCGCACCGCGTCGTGGAGGTCCGGAACGTGGACGAGTGGCTCGGCGCCATCTGCACCGGGGAAGCGGTCGGGATCGCGTCGGCGGGCGCGGCCGAGAGCCACGCCCACCCCGGCGTGCGCTACGTCCCGCTCGCCGACGCCCCCGCGGTGACGGTGTACCTCGCGTACCCCGCCCACCCCACGCACCCCGGCACGGAGGACTTCCTGGCGGCGGTACGGGCCCTGGCGGCGGATGGCGAGGGGTAGCTCCCCGGCCCCGGGCGGGGTGGGGAACTACAACCCCGCCCCACCCGCCCGCACCAGCCCGCTCTCGTACGCCATCACCACCACCTGCACCCGGTCCCGCAGCCCCAACTTCGTGAGAATCCGGCCCACATGGGTCTTCACCGTCGCCTCCGACAGCACCAGCCGCCCCGCGATCTCCCCGTTCGACAGCCCCTGCGCCACCAGCAGCATCACCTCCCGCTCCCGGTCCGTCAGCCGGCCGATCTGTGTGTCGGCCGGCGTCGGGGCGGTCCCGGGCAGCATCGGGGTGAAGCGGTCGAGGAGCCGTCGCGTCGTGCTCGGGGCGACCACCGCGTCACCGCTGTGGACGGCCCGGATCGCGCCCAGCAGCTCGGCCGGCGGCACATCCTTGAGCATGAAGCCGCTCGCGCCGACCTTCAGCGCGGAGAAGGCGTACTCGTCCAGGTCGAAGGTGGTCAGGATGATCACCTTCGGCGCGTTCTCCTGGTCGCAGATGCGCCGCGTCGCCTCCACCCCGTCCAGCCGCGGCATGCGGACGTCCATCAGCACCACGTCCACCGCCGTCGCGGCCAGGACGTCCAGCGCCTCCGCGCCGTCACCGGCCTCGGCGACGACCTCCATGTCGGGCTGGGCGGCCAGCACCATGCGGAAGCCGGTGCGCAACAGCGCCTGGTCGTCGACGAGCATCACGCGGATGGCCATGCAAAGGTCCCTTTCCACACATCCCACTGAAGATCAAAAACAGCTCAGCGCCCCGGCTTGGCCGGCAGCAGCACACTGATCCGGAAGCCCCCGCCCGGCCGCGGCCCCGCATCCAGCGTGCCCCCGATCATGCCGACGCGCTCGCGCATCCCGATGAGGCCGTGCCCCATGCCGTCCGCCCCGCCCGATTCGTACAGCTCGTGCTGCGCGCCCCGGCCGTCGTCCTCGACGAGCAGCCCGAGCCCGTCGTCGAAGTAGGTGAGCCGCACGCTGGCGCCGACGTCCGGCCCGCCGTGCTTGCGGGTGTTGGTGAGCGCTTCCTGGACGATCCGGTACGCGGTCAGCTCCACGCCGCTGGGCAGCGGCCGGGCGCTCCCCTCGATCTTGTACTCGACCGGCAGCCCGGCGCCGCGCACCTGCTCGACGAGCTCCTCGATCTGCTCCAGATCCGGCTGCGGGACGTACTCGCCGCCGGCCGGGGCGCCCTCCTCCGAGCGCAGCACGCCCAGCAGGCGGCGCATCTCGGCGAGGGCCTGGCGCCCGGTGCCGGAGATCGTCTCCAGCGCCTGCTTGGCCGTCTCGGGCGAGGAGTCGAGGACGTACGCGGCGCCGTCGGCCTGCACCACCATGACCGACACGTTGTGCGCGACGACGTCGTGCAGCTCGCGGGCGATGCGCGCGCGCTCCGCGGCGACCGCCATCTTCGACTGCTGCTCGCGCTCCTTCTCCAGCCGCGTGGCGCGCTCCTCCAGCTGGGCCCAGTAGGCCCGGCGGGTGCGCATCCGGTCGCCGAGGACCCAGGCGAGGAAGAAGGGAAGGGCCGCGAAGGCGTGGTTGAGGATCGCGTGGGTGAGGGAGTCGCTGGTCGTGTCCGGCCAGCGCCACCAGTACAGGAACGGCGCCGCCAGCCCGCCCACCAGCGCGAACCGGGACGCCCAGCGGACGGTGCCGGAGGCGGCCGTGTAGACGATGACCAGCATCGGCAGGTCGTAGACGTTGAACTGGATGTTCAGCGCCAGCTGCGCCAGACCCGCGGCCGTCGCCAGCAGCAGCATCTTCTCGGGCCAGCGCCGCCGCAGCGCGAGCACCAGGCACAGCGCGAGCGAGACCCCGGCGACGGCCACCCGGTGGAGCGCCGTGGCCCCCGGCTCCTCGGACACCGTCAGGGCGCACAGCCCCAGCAGCAACACGGCCCAGAAGCTGTCCACACCTGTGGGGTGTCTGCGGAGGAAGTCGTAGAGGCGGTGCACGTCACCCAGCGTAGGCACGCCTGACGCCCGCCGGGGTCCGCCCGGCGATCGATCCCGCCCCGTCCCGCCTACTCCGCAAGGTGGAGGCCCCCGGACCGCCGAGGGCGCTTAGCGTGGGCACATGACATCCGGCATGACTTCCGGCGGGGCCTTGGGGACGCGCCCCTGGCGGGCGGCGGCGGAGGCCGCCCTCTACGGCCCCGGCGGCTTCTACCACCGCCCCGAAGGCCCCGCCGGCCACTTCCGTACGTCCGTGCACGCCTCCCCGCTCTACGCGGGCGCGGTGGCCGAACTGCTGCGCCGGGTCGACGCCGCGCTCGGGCACCCCGCGGAGCTGGCCTTCACCGACCTGGGGGCGGGCCGCGGCGAACTGGTCACCGGCGTCCTGGCGCACTGCCCGCCGGAACTGGCCGCGCGGCTGCGCCCGTACGCCGTCGAACGCGCCGCCCGCCCGGCCGGCCTCGACGAGCGGATCCTCTGGCGCGACGCACCACCCGAAGGGGTGACCGGCCTGCTCTTCGCCAACGAGTGGCTGGACAACGTGCCGCTGGACGTCGTCGAGACCGACGGCACGGGGACGCCGCTCCGGGTCCTCGTCCAGGAGGACGGCGAGGAGCTGCCCGGCGACCCCGTCTCCGGCGCGGACGCCGACTGGCTGGCCCGCTGGTGGCCGGTGGAGGGCGCCCCGCCCGGCAGCCGGGCCGAGATCGGGCGGCCGCGGGACGAGGCGTGGGGCCGGGCGGTCGCCACCCTGCGGGCCGGCCTCGCCGTGGCCGTGGACTACGCGCACGAGCGGGACTCCCGCCCGCCCTTCGGCACCCTGACCGGCTTCCGCGACGGGCGCGAGGTGCGGCCCGTGCCGGACGGCTCGTGCGACATCACCGCGCACGTGGCGCTCGACGCGTGCGCCGGGCCCGGCGCCCGGCTGACGAACCAGCGCGACGTGCTGCGCGCCCTGGGCGTGGACGGCGGCCGCCCGCCGCTCTCCCTCGCCTCGACGGACCCCGCGGCCTACGTCCGGGCCCTGGGCGCGGCGGGCGAGGCGGGCGAGCTGACCGCCCCCGGCGGCCTGGGATCCTTCGGCTGGCTGCTCCAGCCGGTGGGGGAGGAGTGCGCGGACCTGCTGCCACCGGCTGAGAAACTGTTCCCATGACGGAGACGACGGTCGGCATCGGCGGCGCGGCGGAGAGCACCGACATGGTGCTCAACATCGGCCCTCAGCACCCCTCCACCCATGGGGTGCTGCGGCTGCGCCTCGTCCTCGACGGCGAGCGCGTCCGCAGCGCCGAGCCGGTGATCGGCTATATGCACCGGGGCGCGGAGAAGCTCTTCGAGGCGCGCGACTACCGGCAGATCGTCATGCTCGCCAACCGGCACGACTGGCTGTCCGCGTTCTCCAACGAGCTGGGCGTCGTCATGGCCGTCGAGCGGATGCTGGGCATGGAGGTGCCCGAGCGCGCGGTGTGGCTGCGCACGCTGCTGGCCGAGCTGAACCGGGTGCTCAACCACCTGATGTTCCTCGGCTCCTACCCGCTGGAGCTGGGCGGCATCACCCCCGTCTTCCACGCCTTCCGCGAGCGCGAGGTGCTCCAGCAGGTGCTGGAGGAGGTCTCCGGCGGCCGGATGCACTACATGTTCAACCGCGTCGGCGGCCTCAAGGAGGACCTCCCCGCGGGCTGGCTCGGCCGCGCCCGCACGGCGGTCGCCGAGGTCCGCTCCCGGATGGACGTCCACGACCGGCTGGTCCTCGGCAACGAGATCTTCCGCGGACGCACCCGCGGCGTCGGCGTCCTGGCCCCGGAGACGGTGCACGCCTACGGGGTGAGCGGGCCCATCGCCCGCGCCTCCGGCGTCGACTTCGACCTGCGGCGCGACGAGCCGTACCTGGCGTACGGGGAGCTGGCCGACGTCCTGAAGGTCGTCACCCGCGAGGAGGGCGACTGCCTCGCCCGCTTCGAGTGCCTGCTGGAGCAGACGCACAACTCGCTGGACCTGGCCGCCGCCTGCCTGGACCGCCTGGCGGACCTCCCGCCCGGCCCCGTCAACCAGCGTCTGCCGAAGGTCCTCAAGGCCCCCGAGGGCGCCACCTACACCTGGACCGAGAACCCGCTCGGGCTCAACGGCTACTACCTCGTCTCCAAGGGCGAGAAGACCCCGTACCGCCTGAAGCTCCGTTCGGCGTCCTTCAACAACATCCAGGCGTTGGTGGAGTTGCTGCCCGGGACGCTGGTCGCGGACATGGTGGCGATTCTGGGGTCGCTGTTCTTCGTGGTGGGCGACATCGACAAGTAGGGCCGGGCGCCAAGTGGCGCCGAGGAGGGCCGGGTGCGGGGGCGGAGCCCCGCCCTCGCACCCCACCGGCACTCAGATCGCGCTGCGCAACTCCGCCACGTCGATCTGCTCCGTCTCGTCATGGGCCGTCAGATCGATGACCCGCTCCGCGAGCGCCTCCTCGCCGACGACGTCGGCAAGGTCCTGCTCCTCGACCGGTGTCGAAGGCGTCGAGGGCTTCGGCTGCGCCTCCGGCGCCCCCTTCGCGTTCCCGAAGAAGTCGAAGCCGCCCTGCCGCCGCACGGCCGGGGCCGACGGCTGCCGCACGGGCAGCGGCCCGGCGGGCAACGCCGGGCGGGCGGCCGGCACGACCTCGGCGGAAACGGCCGGCACCTCCGGCGCCTCTGACACCTTCGGCGCCTCCGGCTCCGCAGCGGCCTCGGAAGTCACCGGAGCCGCCGGAGCTGCCGGAGCTGCCGGAGCCTCATCCACCCGCTGCGCGGCCGCATTCCGCTCCAGGTCCCGCAGCGCGTCAGCCGCCCTGCGGTACGCCTCCGGCCCCACCCGCCGCTCGGCCCGGGCCTGCATCGCGGACTCCAGGGCCTTCGCCATGCGCGGCGCTCCCACCGCGAGAGCGGACTCGGCACCGGACTCGCTCCCGCCCGCCGCGGACTCCAGCAGCCTCGCCCGCCCCGTCTCCGCCGCCGCGTAACGCCGCAGCAGATCCGCGTGCTCGGTGCGCAGCCGTGCCAGCTCCGCCCGCTTGCCGCGCAGCTTGGTCTCCAGCCGGGCGCGGGCCTGGCGGGTCTCCTCCAGGTCCGTCTCCAGCTCGGCGAGGCGCTCGTCCGTCTTCCACTCGTCCCGTGTCCGGGCCGCGGTGAGCTGGGCCACCTGCTTGCCGGCGGACCGGTCCCAACGGCGCATCAGGACCGACCCGACCACCGCCGCGACCGCCGCCCCGGCGGCCAGGCCGCGTATGACGAGCGGTTCACCCACGGTCCAGGCGCCGGCCGCGCAGGCGACGGAGGTCGCGGCGACCAGGGAGGGGGGAAGAAGCCGGTGCAGGGAAGTGGAATGGCGGTGGCGTCCTCGTGGCATGGCCAGAAACTTACCGTGCGTCGCCTCGAAAGTGTGACCCGACCACCAAACCGTTCCCTTGATCTTATGCAGCCCCTACTTCCCCAGCAGTCCCTTGTCCTTGAGGTACCGCTCGGCGACATCCGCCGGCTTGAGCCGCTCGGTGTCCACCTTCTTGTTGAGAGTGGTGAGGTCCTCCGTCGTCAGCACCTTGTTGAGTTTGTCGAGCACTTCCACGACCTGCGGCGAACCGGCCTTCCGCGCATTCACCACCGGAAGCACGTTGTCGGAGTTCTGCAACTTCTTGTCGTCCTTGAGCACCACCAGACCGAACTGTTCCAGCGTGGCGTCCGTGGTGGTGGTCAGGACCATCTGGTCCTTGCCGCTCTTGACCGCCTGCTTGGCCTGGGTGCTGCCCACCTCCAACGGGTCTATGGCGGTGACGTCGATGCCGTACACCTTCTCCAGACCCGGCTTGCAGAACGGCCGCCCACTGCATTCGTCACCCGCCGCCAGCTTCACCGGAACCTTCGCCCGCCCCAGGTCGGAAAGGGTCTTGAGCTGGTGTTCCTTGGCGAACTCCGCCGTCACCGCGAAGGCGTTCTGGTCCACGGCACGCCCCGGGTCGAGCACCTTCAGCCCGCGCGGTTCGGCGAGTTTCCGCAGCGCCTTCACGGTGGCCGCCGGGTCGGCGGAGGCGACCATCGGCGCGTCCTTCCCGTTCTGCTTCTTGTTCAGGAATTCGGCGAGGGTGGCCGCATACTCCGGGACGACATCGATCTGCCCCTTCTCCAGCGCCGGTTCATACAGCTCACGGGCGTCCACGGTCTTGATCGAGGTGGAATAACCGGCGTCCTTCAACAGCCCCGCGTATATTTCCGCGAGCACCTTCGACTCGGTGAACGAGGCAGACCCGATCACCAGGGATCCCCGGCCGGACTTCGTGGAGCCTCCCCCTCCGCCGGACTTCTCCAGGCTGTCACCACCGCACGCGGCCAGACCCGCCGTCAGGGCGGCGGCTCCCGCCAGGCCCAGCGCGGCGCGGACGGTGCGCGCTCGGCGCGGGGTGGTGCTGGTCATGCGGCACTCCATTCGTTCGGGACAGGTACTGCGGCGGGTTCGTCCGATCCGGGGCCGTCGGCCGCCCCGCGGCGGCTCCGCCTGCGGCCCAGGTACCGCTCCAGGGCCACGAACACGCCCTCGACCAGCAGCGCCAGCGCGGCCACCAGCAGCGCCCCGGCGACCACCTGCGCGGTGTCGGTGAGCCGGAAGCCCGCCGTGATGATCCGGCCGAGGCCGCCGCCCCCGACCATCGCCGCGATGGAGACGGTGGCCACCACCTGGACGGCGGCGGACCGCACCCCGGTCATCACCAGCGGCAGGGCCAGCGGCAGTTCGACCCGGCCGATCACCTGCCGGCCCGACATCCCCATGCCCCGGGCCGCCTCGACGACGTCGCGGTCGACCTCGCGCATGCCCACGTAGGCGTTGGTCAGCAGCGGAGGTATCGCGAAGAGCACGAGGGAGAGCACCGTGGGCCACGGCTCGTACGCCCCCAGGGGGCCGAGGGTGAGCAGCACCAGCACCGCGAAAGTGGGCACCGCACGGCCCGCGTTGGACAGATTCACCGCGAGGGCGCCGCCCCGGCCCGTGTGGCCCAGCACGACGGCCAGCGGCAGGGCGACGGCGCAGGAGAGGGCCAGGCAGACCGCGGTGAGCTCCAGGTGCTCGGCCAGCCGGTGCCACACCCCGTCGGGGCCGGACCAGTGCGCCCCCGTGGCGAGCCACGTCCAGGTCCGGGAGATCACGTCCATCAGGCCATCGCCCTCTTCCGCTTCCGGCCGGTCCGGGTCCACGGCGTCAGCAGCCGCTGGAGGCAGAGCAGCAGCGCGTCGGCCAGGGCGGCGAGCAGCACGCACAGCACGGACGCGGTGAGGACCTCGGCCTTGAAGATGCTGTGCAGGCCCTCGTAGATCAGATTGCCCAGGCCGCCGTAGCCGGTGAGGGCGCCGACGGTGGTGAGCGAGACGGTGGAGACCGTGGCGATGCGCACCCCGGCCATCACCGCGGGCAGGGCGAGCGGCAGCTCCACCGCGAACAGCAGCCGCACCGGGCCGTAGCCCATGCCCCGCGCCGCCTCCCGGGCCTCCTCCGGCACGGCGGCCAGCCCGGCCAGGATGTTGCGCACGAGGATCGTCAGCGAATAGAGCACCAGGCCGGTGACCACGACCGCCGCCGACAGCCCGAAGACCGGCACGAGCAGCGAGAACATCGCCAGGGACGGGATCGTGTAGAGCACCGTCGTCATCCCGAGCACCGGCCCCGCCACACCCCGCCACCGGCGGGCGGCCAGCGCCAGCGGGAACGCGATCAGCAGGCCGATGACCACCGACGCCACGGTGATGCCGACGTGCTGGAGCGTCGCGTCCGTCAACTCCTGCCCCCGGGTGCGCACATACTCCGCGCAGATCCAGTCGTTGCGGATCAGGCAGTTGCCACCCTCTCCCGCCATCTGCGCTCACCTCCCCCTGGGCCTTCACCGACGGTCACCAGCGACCCTAAGCCCTGCCACTGACAATCGCCCGCGGGCGGACCAGGGCGGACACACACCTGTCACACCGGACCCGCACAATGGACGGCGTGATCCGTTTCGAGCACGTGACCAAGCGCTGGGCCGACGGCACGACCGCGGTGGACGACCTGTCCTTCGAGGTCGCCGAGGGAGAGATCGTCACCCTCGTCGGGCCGTCCGGCTGCGGCAAGACGACCACCATGAAGATGGTCAACCGGCTCGAGGACCCGACGGACGGCAAGATCCTGCTGGACGGCGAGGACATCGCGCACACCGACCCGGTCGCCCTGCGCCGCCGCATCGGCTATGTGATCCAGCAGGTCGGGCTGTTCCCGCACCGGACCGTGCTCGACAACACCGCCACCGTCCCGCACCTGCTGGGCTGGCCGCGCAAGAAGGCCCGCGCCCGGGCGGCGGAGCTGCTGGAGCTGGTCGGCCTCGACCCGGCCGTCCATGGCGAGCGCTACCCCGACCAGCTCTCCGGCGGCCAGCGCCAGCGCGTCGGCGTCGCACGGGCGCTCGCCGCGGACCCGCCGGTCCTCCTGATGGACGAGCCCTTCGGCGCGGTGGACCCGGTGGTGCGGGAGCGCCTCCAGAACGAATTCCTGCGGCTCCAGTCGCAGGTGCGCAAGACGGTGCTCTTCGTCACCCACGACATCGAGGAGGCGGTCCGGCTCGGGGACCGGATCGCGGTCTACGGGCAGGGGCGCATCGAGCAGTTCGACGCGCCGACGGCGGTGCTGGGCGCGCCGGCCACGCCCTACGTCGCCGACTTCGTCGGTGCCGACCGCGGTCTGAAGCGGCTGTCCGTCACCCCGATCGAGCGGGGCGACCTGGAGCTCCCGCCCGTCGTCCACCTGGACGACCCGCTCTCCTCGGCGGCGGAGCGGCTCGCGCGGGACGGGGCGCACTGGGCGGTCGTCCTCGACGACGCGGACCGGCTGCACGGGTGGGTCGCGGCGGACGCGATCGCCCATGCGGGCGGGGCGGGCACGGTCCGGGACCGGGCCCGGCGCATGGACGCGTGGCTTCCGCTGGGGGCGCCGCTCAAGCAGGCGTTCAGCACGATGCTGCAGCACGACGCGGGCTGGATCGCGGTGCTGGACGGGGAGCGGGCGGACCACTTCCTGGGGGTCCTGACCCCCGCGAGCCTGCACGAGGCGCTGCGGCGCTCGATCGGCGCGGACGCGACGGGTTCGGAGCGCGCGGACGTGGACCTGCGGACGGTGTCCAAGCGGTGACCCGGCGCCGCCCCGGCCGGACCGGGGCGAATCCCGGCTACGCCGCCGAGCCCGACGGCCCCTCGTCCTCGTCCTCCGGCAGCTTGCACACCCGTTCCATGAAGAACGCCGCCGCCACCACGCACGCCCCCGCCAGCACCGACGCCCCGGCGTAGATCGCCTGCTCCCGCCGCGCGTCCGACTCCACGCCGTCGAGCAGCAGGAAGACGCCGACCCCGCCGTACGCACCCGACACCAGGGCCGCCACCAGCGCACTCGCCTGGCCGAAGACGACGGCACGGGCCGCGAGCAGCGGGTCGACGCCCTTCGCCCCGGGCCGCCGCTCGCGCTGGGCCCGCAGCCGGCCGCGGATCGAGATGGCCGTCGCGAAGAGCACGACGGCGATGACGGCGAGGACGATCGGCGCGGCGACCGGCACGCCCGGCAGCGTGCCGAAGGCGTTCCACAGCCGGGCACCGGCCCACGAGAGCACCCCGGCCGCGACGAACAGGCCGAGCAGCATCCCGATCCGAAGTTGCTTCACCGAGCCGTCGCCCCTCGTCGTCATCGCGTCGTCGTCATCTCGTCGTCCGTACCCTCAGCGCTTGCTCAACGGCTATTCGGGCAGCCGGAGTTCCAGGTCCGTCCGGGGCCGCACACCGGACAGGTCGAGTCCGGCCAGCAGCTCGGCGACCGGACCACGCCCAGGAACAACTGCCTCCGGATCCACGTCGTACCACGGAACCAGCACGAAGGCACGCTCGTGCGCGCGCGGGTGCGGCAGCGTGAGCCGCGGGTCGTCGGAGACCACGTCCTGGTAGGTGACGATGTCGACGTCGATCGTCCGCGGGCCCCAGCGCTCGTCGCGCACCCGCTCGAACGCCTCCTCGATCGCATGGCCGCGCTCCAGCAGCGAGGCCGGCGGCAGCGTGGTCCTCACCAGCACCACCGCGTTGAAGTACGCGGGCTGGGAGCCGGGCTCCACGCCCCAGGGCTCCGTCTCGTAGACCGGGGAGACCGCCTTGACCCGGACGCCCGGAGTGTCCTCCAGGGCGTCGACGGCACCCTGGAGCGTCTCCAGGCGGTTGCCCAGATTGCTGCCGAGGGACAGCACGGCCCACTGCGGATTGCTCAGCGTCACATCTGCGGCGTCCACCTGCTCCGTCACGGAGGAGGGCACCGGCTGCACGGTCGGGTCGCTGCTGCTCATACTCGGCTCCGGGTGATCGTGACGGTCACGTCGTCGAAGGGGACGGTGATCGGGGCGTCCGGCTTGTGCACGACGACCTCGACCTCCCGGACGGCGTCGTGCTTGAGACACTGCTGGGCGATCCGCTCGGCGAGGGTCTCGATGAGGTCGACCGGCTCGCCCTCCACGACGGCCACGACCTCCTCGGCCACCACGCCGTAGTGCACGGTCTTCGTGAGGTCGTCGGAGGCCGCGGCGGGCCGGGTGTCCAGGCTCAGCACGAGGTCCACGATGAAGGTCTGGCCCTCCTCGCGTTCTCGGGGAAAGACCCCGTGGTGCCCACGAGCCTTCAGGCCGCGCAGCGCGACACGGTCCACACGAATCACTCCTGCTGGTCGTCGATGGGGCACCGCCCACGCCGGGGCGGCAGCGGAGAAGGGGACTCCCGCCCCCGGCCCTCGACCGGGATGCCCAACGTCGAATCTACCTGCGGGCACCGACAGCGCCCGTCCGCGGGGGCCCGTGCCGGGGATCCGCCGGGCGGCCGGTCACCCGCGCCGCCGCCCCCGTCCGGCCGGTGTACGGGCACCCATACCCGCCCCGCGAGCGGCTCGAACGAACAGCCACGCATCCGTCACGGCGCGGCGCCCGGCCCCTCGTCCAGGTCCTCCGGGCCCTCCTCGCGCTCGTACTCCTCGTCCTCCCGCCCGGCCAGCACGGGCGAGCCGTGGTGGGACCACACCTTCCACTCCGAACCCACCCGGCGGAACGTGTTGGTGGCCACGACCAGCTGGCCGACCAGCGGCCCCAGCTCGCCCTCGGCCTCCGCGGGGGCGCCGCTGAGGATGTTCTCGGTGCAGGTCACCAGGGCGGTGTCACCGGCCACCGACACCTCGACGTCGGTCAGGAAGAACTGGATGTAGTCGGTGCTCGCCATGATCAGCGCATACGAACGGAGCACCTCGTTCCGGCCGCGGAGCACCGGCCAGCCGGGGTGCACGCACGAGACCTCGGTACCGGGGTCGTCCAGCCACAGCCGGTTCATCGCCCCCGTGTCGCCACGCTCCACCGCCTCGTACAGGGCCGTGTTGGCCTCCTCGACCCGCTCGGCGTCCGTCCGGGACGGGCTCACACCGCCTCCTCACCGGACGCGGCCCGCTCGACGGCGCGCACCACGCGGACCGCGTCCGCGCTCGCGCCCACCTCGTGCACGCGCACCGCCCACGCGCCCTCGCGCGCCGCCAGCGCGGTGACGGCGGCCGTGGCCGCGTCCCGCTCGCGGGCCGGCGGCGGGGCACCGTCCTCATGGGCGAGCACCCGGCCCAGGAAGCGCTTGCGGGAGGCCGCCACCAGCAGCGGCAGCCCCAGTTCGGACCGGAGCCGGCCGAGCCGCGCGACCAGCTCCAGGTCGTGCTGGGCGTTCTTGGCGAAGCCCAGGCCGGGGTCCACCACGAGCCGGTCCGGCTCGACGCCGCCGGCGACCACCGCGTCCACCCGGCGCCGCAGTTCGTCGACGACCTCGCCGGTGACGTCCGAGTAGACCGCCCGGCTGTTCATGTCCTCGCTGAAGCCGCGCCAGTGCATCACCACGAACGGCACCCGGGCCTGGGCCACCATCGGGATCATCGCCGGGTCCGCGAGCCCGCCGCTGACGTCGTTGACCAGTCCCGCGCCCGCCTCGACGGCCGCCTCCGCGACCGAGGCCCGCATGGTGTCCACGGAGACCACCACGCCCTCCCCGGCCAGCTCGCGGACGACCGGTATCACCCGGCGGCGCTCCTCGGCCTCGTCGACCCGCAGCGCGCCCGGCCGGGTGGACTCGCCGCCCACGTCCACCAGGTCGGCACCGCCGGCGACGAGGTCCAGACCGCGCTTGACGGCCACGGCGGTGCCGAACCAGCGGCCGCCGTCCGAGAACGAATCAGGCGTGACGTTGACCACGCCCATCACCGCGCAGCGGCCCCACTCCGGCAGACCGACGGGCCCGATACGGCCGTGCAAGCTCCTCATGCCGACCAGCCTAGGCCGTTGTACGGGACAGGCCCCCGCCGGACCGGGGTCCGACGGGGGCCTGCCATGCAGCGGATCACGCGGCGCGCGTGACCTCGGCCTGGTCCACCCGCTCGTCCTCCATGCCGCTGGGCTTCGGCGGGGCCGGGCGGCGGCGCAGCAGCCGCGGCAGCTCCAGGAAGCCCTCGGCCTGCATCATCGCGAAGCCGATGCGCGGCAGGTCGCGGCTGTTGGGGAAGACGATGAAGCGCGGCTCCCAGCGGGGGCGGAACTTCTCGTTGAACTTGTACAGCGACTCGATCTGGAACCAGCGCGAGAGGAACAGCAGCACCCCGCGCTGGACCCGGACCACCGGACCGGCGCCCAGCTTGCCGCCGCGCTCCAGGGCGGAGCGGAAGAACGCGAAGTTCAGCGACATGCGCTTGACCTTCAGCTCCGGCGCGGCCTGGAGGAAGGCGACGATCAGCAGCTCGTTCATGCCCGGGTCGGCGCTGCGGTCGCGGCGCATCAGCTCCAGGGAGCTGCCGTCCTTGCCCCACGGCACGTAGTGCTGCATGGCCTTCAGGTCGCCGAAGGGCGCGTCCTCGCCCTCCTCCGGGTCCTTGTGGGCGGTGGCGATGATCGCGTCCAGGTCCTTGGGGTCGCCGATGCGGCCCAGGGCCATGGAGAAGCCGCGCTCGTCCTCGGTGTCGCGCCAGGCGTTGGCCGCCTTCTGGACGACCTCCAGCTCCTCGGGGGAGAGGTCGCCGACGCGGCGCACCTTGGTGCTGTAGCCGTTGCGCTCGATGCGCTTGACCATCTGGCGGACGTTGCGCATGGAGCGGCCGCTCAGGCTGAAGTCGGCGACGTCGACGATGGCCTCGTCGCCCATCTCCAGGGCGTCCAGCCCGGTCTCGCGGGTCCAGACCTCGCCGCCGGTCTCGCTGCAGCCGTTGACCGCGGGGGTCCAGGAGTGGCGCTTGGCCAGCTCCATGAACTTCTCGATGGCGCCCGGCCAGGCCTCGACGTCACCGATGGGGTCACCACTGGCGAGCATGACGCCGGAGACGACGCGGTAGGAGACGGCGGCCTTGCCGGACGGCGAGAAGACGACGCTCTTGTCGCGGCGCAGCGCGAAGTGGCCCAGCGAGTCGCGCTCGCCGTGCTTGGCGAGCAGCTCGCGCAGCCGGTCCTCGTCCTCCTCGGTGAGGACGGCGGCGGGGTAAGCGGGCCGGAAGGCCAGGAAGGCGGTGGTGGCCAGGGTCAGCAGGCCGAGGGCGCCCAGCGAGTAGCCGACGACGTAGTCGACGCCGCCGGTGTAGTGGACGGAGCCCTCGAAGCCGAAGAGGCCCCAGATCACGTGCTCGATCTGCTCCAGGACCGGCGGGTCGCCGATCATCTGGTCCGGGTGGGAGCCGACGATCACCCAGCCGAGGCCCAGGCTGGCGCAGCTCATCACGATGAAGTTGCCCAGCGCCTTCCAGCGGCTGCGCGGGTCCGGCAGCGCGGTGAAGGCGTTGCGGTGGCGCATCAGGTAGGCGAAGAGCAGCAGCGAGAAGACCGCGCCGGCGATCGAGTGCCGGTAGACCAGGTGGGCGGCGGCCCCGACGGGCAGCACGATCACCGCGGCCCACCAGGCGAGCGACTTGGCGCGCTTGAGGCCGTGGGCCAGCATCAGCAGCAGGATGCCGACGACGATCGACGCCGCGGCGGCCAGCTGGGTCACGGCGCCGGGCAGCACCTCGGCGAGGGTGTGGATGCGGCTGAAGCGGAACCGGGGGAAGACCCCGGCCGCGATGTCCATCAGTCCGATGACCGCGGCCACCGTGCCGACGACGGCCGGAACACGCTCCGGTCGCGGGCCCTTGGCCATGCGCGCAAACACCGACAGCCACTTCGAACCCGAAGGAACCCCATCGGACTTTTTGCCATCTTCCCTGACAGACATCTCTTCCCGTCGTCCATGTCGAGTGGGCATACGGCATGTGGCCGTACCGCTCCGGACAATGTGCGCCCTGTAGGACGACGGTTTCGGGGCTGAGGTTCCGCCGGGGCCGGGCCCGGAAAGAAGTAACCATTCCGCGATCCGGGCGCCGGGTCGCTCGGCAGAAAGCACCTCATGGGTCTCACCAGCAAGACAGTTCTCCTGCTGGCCGCAGTGCTCGCGGTAGTGCTCTTCGCACTGACCGTCTGGCTCTGGCCGCGCCTGGGCAAGAAGGGCGTGGGCTCCGTTCTGGGCCGGGTCGGCATGCTGATCGTCACCCAGCTGTCCCTGTTCGCCGCCATCGGCCTCTACGCGAACTACTCGTTCGGCTTCTACGCCTCCTGGGCCGACCTCTTCGGCCAGGAGCAGGACCAGGGCGTCGTCGTCGACCACAGCGCGGGGCAGAAGCGGGTCCAGGTCGTCGGGGTCCAGCAGGTGAACGTGCCGCGCGCCTCGGTGCCGCGGGTGGCGGGCCAGATCGAGAAGGTCAACATCCAGGGCCCGCAGTCGAAGATCGCCAGCCCGGCCTTCGTCTACCTCCCGCCGGAGTACTTCCAGCCGGAGTACGCCAAGCGCACCTTTCCCGCCTCCGTCGTCCTGACCGGCTACCCGGGCACCGCCGAGGCGCTGATCAAGGGCCTGCACTACCCGCAGACCGCGCACAAGCTGGCCAAAGAGAAGAAGATGCAGCCCACCATCCTGGTGATGATGCGGCCGACCGTCGCCCCGCCCCGGGACACGGAGTGCATGGACATACCCGGCGGCCCGCAGACCGAGACCTTCTTCGTCAAGGACCTCCGCAAGGCGCTCTCCGAGCAGTACCGGATCGGCACCAAGGCCAAGAACTGGGGCATGATCGGCGACTCGACCGGCGGCTACTGCGCGCTCAAGCTGGGCATGCGCCACCCCAACGCGTACGGTGCGGTGGCCGCCCTGTCCGGCTACTACAAGGCCCCGCAGGACCCGACGACGGGTTCGCTCTTCGGCGGCAGCAAGAAGCTGGAGCGGGAGAACGACCTGACGTGGCGGCTGGAGCACAAGCCGCTGCCCAAGATCTCGATGCTGGTCACCAGCAGCAAGCAGGGCGAGCACAACTACAAGGACACGATGAAGTTCGTGGAGCTCGCCGCCAAGCACCCCACCCGCGTCTCCTCGATGATCCTGGAGAGCGGCGGCCACAACTTCAACACCTGGCGCCGTGAGATCCCCGGCACCCTTCAGTGGATCGGCGGCCGCCTCAGCGCCTGATCCCTCTCCGGCCGCCTCAGCGGCCGGACATGATCAGGCTCATCGCCTCCGCGCGCGAAGCGGGGTCACGCAGCTGGCCCCGCACCGCAGAGGTGATCGTCTTCGCCCCGGGCTTGCGGATCCCGCGCATGGACATGCACATGTGCTCGCACTCGATCACCACGACCACGCCCCGGGCCTCCAGGATCTCCGCCATGGAGTCCGCGATCTGCGTGGTGAGCCGCTCCTGGACCTGCGGCCGGCGGGCGTAGACGTCCACCAGCCGGGCCAGCTTCGACAGCCCGGTGATCTTCCCGGTGGTGGCCGGGATGTACCCGATGTGCGCCACCCCGTGGAACGGCACCAGGTGGTGCTCACAGGTGCTGTAGACCTCGATGTCGCGGACCAGCACCATCTCGTCGTGGCCCAGATCGAAGGTCGTGGTCAGCACGTCCTCCGGCTCCTGCCACAGGCCGGCGAATATCTCCTTGTAGGCGCGGGCCACCCGCGCCGGGGTCTCGCGCAGACCTTCCCGGTCCGGGTCCTCGCCGACCGCGATCAGCAGCTCGCGAACGGCGTTGACGGCCCGCTTCTCGTCGAATTCCCCGACGGAACGCTCGCCGTCCAGGGTGACCGGATCGATCATGGAGTTGCCCTCGTTCTCTCGTGCGTACGCGCTGTGCGGCGGCCTCACGCGCGTACACATGCGCGATGCCGCGCCCCCCAGGCTAGAACCTGGGTGACGCGGCATCCATTCCGGGCCCGGTGACCACCGCCTACTCGGGGCGGATGTCCTCCGGGAGCTCCACCGAGTCCACGGCACCGACGCCGTTGCTCGGGGCGAGCTCCTTGGGGGAGAGCACCGGCGGGCGGCTCGACGGCGTACGCCGCGAGGAGCCGGTCCAGGCCGGGCGGGCCGGGCGCTTCACGATGTGCTTGAAGATCTCGGCGATCTCCTCCTTGTTCAGCGTCTCCTTCTCCAGGAGGGCCAGAACCAGGTTGTCGAGGACGTCACGGTTCTCGACGAGGATCTCCCACGCCTCGTTGTGCGCGGTCTCGATGAGCTTCTTGACCTCTTCGTCGACCAGCGCCGCGACCTCTTCCGAGTAGTCGCGCTGGTGCGACATCTCGCGGCCCAGGAACGGCTCGGAGTTGTCGGAGCCGAACTTGATCGCACCGAGGCGCTCGGTCATGCCGTACTGGGTGACCATCGCGCGGGCCGTGGCGGTGGCCTTCTCGATGTCGTTCGCGGCACCCGTGGTCGGGTCGTGGAAGACGAGCTCCTCGGCCGCCCGGCCGCCCAGCATGTAGGCGAGCTGGTCGAGCATCTCGTTGCGCGTGGTCGAGTACTTGTCCTCGTCCGGCAGGACCATGGTGTAGCCCAGCGCACGGCCGCGGGACAGGATGGTGATCTTGTGCACCGGGTCGGAGTTCGGGGAGGCCGCCGCGACCAGGGCGTGTCCGCCCTCGTGGTACGCGGTGATCTTCTTCTCCTTGTCCGACATGATCCGGGTCCGCTTCTGCGGGCCGGCCACGACGCGGTCGATCGCCTCGTCCAGCATGTGGTTGTCGATCAGCTTGCGGTCGCTGCGGGCCGTCAGCAGGGCGGCCTCGTTCAGCACGTTCGACAGATCGGCACCGGTGAAGCCGGGGGTCCGGCGGGCGACGGCCGAGAGGTCGACGTCCGGGGCGACCGGCTTGCCCTTCTGGTGGACCTTGAGGATCTCCAGCCGGCCCTGCATGTCCGGCCGGTCGACGGCGATCTGCCGGTCGAAGCGGCCCGGGCGCAGCAGCGCGGGGTCGAGGATGTCGGGCCGGTTGGTGGCCGCGATCAGGATGACGCCGCCCTTGACGTCGAAGCCGTCCATCTCGACGAGCAGCTGGTTCAGCGTCTGCTCGCGCTCGTCGTGACCGCCGCCGAGGCCCGCGCCGCGGTGCCGGCCGACGGCGTCGATCTCGTCGACGAAGACGATGGCCGGGGCGTTGGCCTTGGCCTGCTCGAACAGGTCACGGACCCGGGAGGCACCCACACCGACGAACATCTCGACGAAGTCGGAGCCGGAGATCGAGTAGAACGGGACGCCCGCCTCGCCCGCGACGGCGCGCGCGAGGAGCGTCTTGCCGGTGCCGGGCGGACCGTAGAGCAGCACACCCTTGGGGATCTTGGCGCCCACGGCCTGGAACTTCGCCGGCTCCTGGAGGAACTCCTTGATCTCGTGGAGCTCCTCGACGGCCTCGTCCGAGCCGGCCACATCGGCGAAGGTGGTCTTCGGGGTGTCCTTGGTGATCAGCTTGGCCTTGGACTTCCCGAAGTTCATCACCCGGGAGCCGCCGCCCTGCATCTGGTTCATCAGGAACAGGAAGACCACGACGATGAGCACGAACGGCAGCAGGGAGAGGAGCACCCCGATGAAGGGGTTCTGCTTGGACGTCGCGACGTTGTAGCCCTCGGGCAGGACGTCCTTGTTCTTCTGGTCGACCTCGTCCTGCAGCATCTTGGAGAGCTGCACGCCCTGGTCGCCGATGTAGTTCGCCTGGACCTTGCTGCTGCCCTTGACCTTCTCGCCGGGCTTGAGCTCGATCTTGATCTTGTTCTCGTCGCCCGTCGTCAGCTCGGCCGACTTCACCTTGTGATCACGGATCGCCGCGACGACCTGCGAGGTGTCCACCGACTTGTAGCCGCCGGACGAGCCGACGACCTGCATCAACACGACCACGGCGAGGACGGCCAGCACGATCCACATGACCGGCCCACGGAAGTAGCGCTTCACGTCCATCCATACGGGGCGCGAGCGCCCCGTCCCTCCTGCCACAGTGAGGCACGGTGCCCCCGGACGGGGGGCGCCTGTGCGTACGGTGTTCTGCTCGGCCTTGCAGTACTCGACCCTGCAGTACTTGACTCAGAACCGCTTGAAAAGACTGACCTTCGGACGGTACCCCAGCATTGTCACCCGACGACGCCGCAGACGGTCAACAAATCCGTCTTCCCCTCCTCCAACGGCGGAAAACCGCGGAGGGTTCCCGGCTGTCACGAGGCCCGGCACGGGGACCGTCCCCCCAGGTCAGGGGTGATTCAGCCGCCGTAGACGTGCGGCGCGAGGGTGCCCACGAAGGGCAGGTTGCGGTACTTCTCCGCGAAGTCGAGGCCGTACCCCACGACGAACTCGTTCGGGATGTCGAAACCGACCCACTTCACGTCGATGGCGACCTTGGCCGCCTCCGGCTTGCGCAGCAGGGTGACGACGTTGAGCGACGCCGGCTCGCGGGAACCGAGGTTCGACAGCAGCCACGAAAGCGTCAGACCGGAGTCGATGATGTCCTCGACGATCAGGACGTGCTTGCCCTTGATGTCGGTGTCGAGGTCCTTGAGGATGCGGACCACACCGGAGGACTGGGTGCCCGCGCCGTAGGAGGACACGGCCATCCAGTCCATGGTGACGGGGTTGGACAGCGCGCGCGCCAGGTCCGCCATCACCATCACGGCGCCCTTGAGGACACCGACGATGAGCAGGTCCTTGCCCGCGTACTCCGCGTCGATCTTCGCGGCCAGCTCGGCCAGCTTCGCGTCGATCTCTTCCTTGGTGATGAGCACCGACTTGAGGTCGGTGCCCATGTCCTTGTCGTCCACCCGCGCCACTCTCGTTCGATGGAGGATCGTCCGGTCGTCCGGGCTCCTGCCGCCCGGTCCGGACCGGCCGGGCCCGGACCGTGATCGTTCACGGCCGTTCGAATCAGCCCTGCCGGAGGACCAGTCTGCCACCATGCCGGTGGACCGCGACGCGCCCGGGGAGGTTGATGGCGCGCTGGCCCCGCCAGCCGGTGATCAGCCGGTCCACCTCCTCGATGTGCCGGGCGAAGAGCGAACCGGCCGGGGAACCGGCCTCGATGGCCGCGCGGCGCAGCACCCGGCGGCGCACCGCGGCGGGCAGCGCGTAGAGCTTGGCGACCTCCAGGGCACCGCTGTCGTCCCGGACGGACGGCTCCACGGCGACGGCCCAGGAGTCCAGCGCGTCGGCGTCGTCGCGGGAGAGCTGCGCGGTCCGGGCCAGCGCCTCGACGACGCCCTTGCCCAGGGCCTTCTCCAGGACGGGCAGGGCCTCGTGGCGGACCCGGGAGCGGGTGTAGGCGGGGTCCACGTTGTGCGGGTCGTCCCAGACGGGCAGCGACTGGACCAGGCACGCCTTGCGGGCGGTCTGCCGGTCGAGCCCCAGGAACGGCCTGCGGTAGCGGCCGCCGACGCCGGAGGCGACGGCCATGCCGGACAGGGATCGGGTGCCGGAGCCGCGGGCCAGTCCGAGGAGCACCGTCTCGGCCTGGTCGTCACGGGTGTGGCCGAGGAGGACGGCTGCGGCGCCGTACCGCTCGGCGGCCTCGTCGAGCGCGCCGTAACGGGCGTCACGGGCGGCGGCCTCGGGGCCGCCGTCCCTGCCGACGGTCACCGGGAGCGCCTCGACGGGGTCGAGGCCCAGCGCGCGGAGACGGCCCGCCACTTCGGCGGCGCGGAGATCGGAGCCCTCCTGGAGGCCGTGGTCGACGGTGACGCCGCCGGCGCGGACGCCGAGCCGGGGGGCCTCGAAGGCGAGGGCGGAGGCGAGCGCCATGGAGTCGGCGCCGCCGGAACAGGCGGCCAGGACGAGCGGGGAGCGGGGGCCGCCGGCGGGGTCGGCGGGCGGAGCGAGGGTGAGGACGTCGTGGAGTACGCGGCGGACCGCCAGGCGTATCGCGGCGACCGCGGGATGTGGACCCATGTCCGAGTGTCCAATCGTTCCAACGAGGAGCCAACGGGAAGGGGTTGTGGGGACGTGCGGGCTGCGTCAGTCACGCTGTGTGCGTAGATGGTGACAGAGACGAGCCTTTACCCGAGCATCGCACGCCCACCCCTGGCACACGGTCCCTCGGACGGGTGATTACGGGAGCGTTCATCCGTCATGGGGCGCGGCGGGGTCACCCGTCGGAGCGTCCGTGCACCCGTGCGACCCAGTCCCCGGGTTTGGCGATCTCGGCCTTGGTCGGGAGCGTGTTCGGCGAGGTCCAGACCCTGTTGAAGCCCTCCATGCCGACCTCGTCGACAACAGCGCGCACGAACCGTTCACCGTCACGGTACTGCCGCAGTTTGGCGTCGAGACCCAGCAGCTTCCGCAGCGCTGCGTCCAAACGGCCCGCACCGCTGGCCCGCCGCTGCTGGAACTTCTCGCGGATCTCCGCGACCGACGGGACGACCTGCGGTCCCACACCGTCCATCACATAGTCGGCGTGCCCCTCCAGCAGGGACATCACGGCCGTCAGCCGGCCGAGGACCTCCCGCTGGGCGGGGGTCTGGACCAGCTCGACGATGCTGCGTCCGCCGCCCGCCTCCTCGTCCTCCGGCGGCCTGCCGCCGGCCAGCGTCTGCAGCGCCTCCCGGAGCCGCTCCAGCAGCGTGGCCGGGTCGACCTCGGTCTCCGCGAGGAACGTCTGGACCTCGCCCTCGATGTGGTCGCGCAGCCAGGGGACGGCGGTGAACTGCGTCCGGTGCGTCTCCTCGTGCAGGCACACCCACAGCCGGAAGTCGTGCGGGGCGACGTCCAGTTCGCGCTCCACGTGGACGATGTTCGGGGCCACCAGCAGCAGCCGGCCGCCGCCCTCGGCGGCGCCGGGCAGTTCGCGGGTGGCCGGGGCGAAGGTCTCGTACTGGCCGAGCACCCGGGACGCCAGGAACGACAGCAGCATCCCCAGTTCCACGCCGGTCACCTTGCCGCCGACCGCGCCCAGGACGGCGCCGCCGGGCAGGTTGCTCCGGCGGTCCTGCATCTTCTCCAGCAGCGGCCCGAGCACTGCGCGGAAACCGGCGACGTTGGCCCGGATCCAGCCGGCCCGGTCCACGACGAGGACCGGGGTGTCGCCGGCGGGGCCGCCCGGCGGGGACATCCGGGTGAAGGACCTGACGTGCTCCTCGGACGACTTGGCGTGCCGCCGCAGCTCGGCGACGACGTCGCGGGCCTCGTCGCGGCTGACGTCCGGCCCCGGCCGCACGAGCCGCGTCGCGGTCGCCACCGCGAGCTTCCAGTCGACCATCTCCGCACCACCGATGCTCGTCATGGCTTCACGGTACGTGCTGCGTGCGGGGTGGCACAGGCGTGGGTTTGTGCCCCGGCCCCGCCCTTTCACCGTTTCTGCGCGCTCCGCGCGGGTGTCCTCAAGCTCCCAGAGGGCGCTTCGCGCGGAGCGCGGCGAGAAACGGTGAAAGGGCGGGGCCGGGGCATATTCCCCTCACCGCACCGACGCCACCCCCACCGCCAGCCGGTCCAGCGCCCGCTGCGCCCCCTCCGCATCCGATGTCCCGTCCGCCATGAACGCAAAGGCCAGCAAACGGCCGTCGGCCGCGACGACCGTCCCGGCGAGCGTGTTGACCCCGGTCAGCGTGCCCGTCTTGGCCCGCACCAGCCCCCGTCCGTCATCCTCCTGGTACCGCCCCCGCAGCGTCCCGCTGAACCCCGCCACCGGCAAACCCGTCAGCACCGGGCGCAACTCGGGGGCGCGCGCGTCCGAGGCGTGCGCCAAGAGGCGTGCCAGGAGGTCCGCAGAGACCCGGTCGGACCGGTCGAGGCCGCTGCCGTCCGCGATCCGCACCCCGTCCGTCGGCAGCCCGAGCCGCGACAGCCGCGCCGTGACCGCCCGTCCCGCCCCGTCGAAGCTCGCGGGCTGGCCGTCCGCCAGGGCGGTCTGCCGGGCGAGCGCCTCGGCGATGTCGTTGTCGCTGTTGGTCAGCGCCCGCTCGACCAGCTCGGCGAGCGGCGCGGACGAGACGGCCGCGAGCCGGCGCGCCGAGGCCGGCGCACGCCCCTCCTCGACGGAACCGTCGACCTTCACGCCCCGCTCCCCCAGCAGCTCCGCGAACTTCCGCGCCGCGTCCCCCGCGGGGTCGGCCGAGCGCTCCGCGGGCCCGTGGTCGGAGTCGTCGAGGCGCCCCTCGTCGACCATGAGGGGGCTGACGGGCGCCAGATTGTCGTTGGGCCCGATCGGGTGCTGCGCGGACCCGGCGTACCGCGAGACGTCGTACGACACCCGCGTACGCGCCGTGCCACGCGCCTTGAGCGCCCGCGCGGTCGCGTCGGCCAGCGCGGGCAGGCTGGCGAACCGCTCGCCCGACGGGGCGGGGTGGGCCGTGAGCGTGGGGTCGCCACCGCCGACGAGGACGATGCCGTCGGACCCGAGCATCACCGTGGTCTCGATCCGGTGATCGCCCCCGAGCGCGGCCAGCGCCGCCGCCGACGTGACAAGCTTGATCGTCGATGCGGGAGTGACCGCCGCGCCCTCGTCGGCCCCGAACAGCCGGCCGCCGCCGGTGACGTCCACCACGGACGCCGAGACGTGCGAACCCAGCGCCGGGTCCTTGAGCAGCGGTTCCAGCGCGGAGGCCACATCGGACGCGGCGGGCGGGCGGCCGCCGGCCGCGGGAGCGGCGAGCACGGGCCCCGCCGGGGGCCGCCCGGGGGCGGAACGCGCGGAATGCCCCCGGTCGGCGGCTGCGGCGCGGACCCGTTCGGCCTTACGCTGTCCGCCGTCCCAGGGGCCGGCCACCGCCACCGCGCCCGCGGCAACGACCAGGCCCGCCGCGGTCGAGGCCGCGACGAACCGGGCGGTCCGGTGCCGCGCCAGCGGTACGAGAACGCCACGCACGGTCTGCCACCGTCCGCCTGCGGGCATTACGGACCAGCCCCTTTCGCCACCACACACCTGCGTGGGGGACACTTAATCACCAGACGTATGTGTTGATCATGAAGGAGCCACTCGTGGAGTTCGACGTCACCATCGAGATTCCGAAGGGTTCGCGGAACAAGTACGAGGTGGACCACGAGACCGGTCGCATCCGTCTGGACCGCCGTCTCTTCACCTCCACCAGCTACCCCGCCGACTACGGCTTCGTCGAGAACACCCTCGGCGAGGACGGCGACCCGCTGGACGCGCTCGTCATCCTGGACGAGCCCACCTTCCCGGGCTGCCTCATCAAGTGCCGCGCCGTCGGCATGTTCCGGATGACCGACGAGGCGGGCGGCGACGACAAGCTGCTCTGCGTCCCGGCCAACGACCCGCGCGTCGAGCACCTGCGCGACATCCACCACGTGTCGGAGTTCGACCGCCTGGAGATCCAGCACTTCTTCGAGGTCTACAAGGACCTGGAGCCGGGCAAGTCCGTCGAGGGTGCCGAGTGGGTCGGCCGCGCCGAGGCCGAGGCCGAGATCGAGGCCTCGTACAAGCGCCTCGAGGCCGCGGGCGGCTCGCACCACTGAGCCCCGGCTCGATGAGTTGAGTCGATGAGTTGAACGGACGCGCGGAAGCTAGAAGCCGCGCGTCCGTTTTGCCGCGCGCCGGGCCAGCCCGCCCGGAACGACGAGGAACATCCGCGCCGCCTCCGATCCGAGGTTGACGCCGATCGCGATGGCCAGCGCCAGCGTCGCCGCCTTGGTGAGGCTGGCCATCCCGGTGTCCATCTGGTTCTGGGCGAAGTTCAGCAGCGCGAAGTACACCGCGCTACCGGGCAGCAGCGGCCCGATCGCCGCCGTCACGTACGGCAGGGCGGACGCGTACTGATAGCGCGAGAGCAGCTGTCCGAAGAGGCCGACGAGCCCGGCCGCGATGGCCGTCGCGGGCACCGGGTCGAGCCCCCCGGTGTCGGCGAGCGCCCCGTAGACCACCCAGGCGACCCCGCCGTTGAGCGTCGCGTAGAGCACGGTGTGACGTTCCTGCTGGAGCAGTACGGCGAACGCGAAGGCCAGCAGCATGGCCGCGACGATCTGCACCACCGGCCGCTCCTGACGCTCCAGCGCCGCCTCCGGGTTGAGCGTGGCCCCGCCGACCCGCACACCCCCGTAGAGCACGATCAGCACGCCGCTGACGATGCCGACGATCAGATAGCCGACCTCCAGCAGACGTGCCGAGGCGGTGATGTAGAAGCCCGTCAGCCCGTCCTGCACGCCCGCGACCAGCGCCCGCCCGGGGATCAGGGCGAAGAGCCCACCGGTGATCACCGCGGATGCCTGGACGTGCACCACGTCGCCCATGGTGCTGAGCGCCACCCCTATCGCGGCCGAGGGCATCGCGGCCACCACGAACTGGTAGAACTCCGGCAGCCCGCGCGCCGAGGCCAGCCACGCCAGCCGGTCGCCCAGCATCGCGCCCGCGGCGGCCGCCAGGAAGACCACGACCCCGCCGCCGACCAGCATGCTCGCCGCGCCGGCGAGCAGCCCGGCGGCGAGCGTCAGCGCCCAGCCGGGGTACGGGTGCCGGTTGCGGCGTATCTCGGCGAGGCGGCGGTACGCCTCCTCCAGGGTGAGCCCCTGCGAGGTGATGTCGTGGACGAGCCGGAAGACGGCCGAGAGCCGGGTGTAGTCGGTGCCGCGGCGGCGCACGGTGCGGCTGGCGGTGACCGGGTCGTCCACCAGGGACGGCTGGTAGCTGACCGACAGCAGGGTGAAGGTGACGTTCGGCTCGCAGCGGTGCAGCCCGTACGCGTGCGCGACGCCGTACATCGCCGCCTCGACGTCCTCGGCGCCCTCGCCGCCCGCGAGCAGCAGTTCGCCGATGCGCAGGACCAGGTCCAGGACGCGGGGGACGGCCGGTCCGGCCTCCTCCTCCTTGGCCGGGCGCTCCGGCACCGGCCGCTCGCCGACCGGCATCCGGACCATGGTGCGCATCCGGTCCTGCCAGGGCGCGTCCTTGAGGAGGCTGACCTTCGGGACGCCGAGCGGCGGTGTGAGTTCCGCGTAGGGGATGCCCTGGGTCGTGGAGCCCGACGAGGGCCGGCCGAAGGCGGACCCTTCCGGGTGCCGGTCCTCGGGTTCGGCGATGCCCTTGGGCACGGCGAACTCCGAGGTCGGGTGCTCGTCCTCCGGTACGGGCGGCAGGGGCACGCCGAGGGGTGGCGTGAACGCGCTGCGCGCCTCGTCGCTCTGCGGTTTGCGGTCCTCGCCGGGCTCCGACGGACCGCCGTCCCGCTGCCGATCACCCACTGCGCGTTCTCCTCCACGCTCCTGTGCAGGTCAACCATGCCCGATCAGGAGTACGGGTGCCCAGTGGGGGTGATGGGATGCGAGTGAACTTCGGCCGTTCCGGACGTGAACCCGGGCGGTACCGGCGACGGTCCCGGCAGCGGTCCCGGCGCGCGGTCTCAGCGCTTGGCGTGCCGCCCGCGCGGCGGCCGCTGCTGCGTGCCCGCCTGCGGCCGGCCCGCGTCCTCGCCGTCCGGGTGCCGCAGCGGATACGGCTGGACGTCCTGGTAGTGCGGCGGGACCTGGTCGTACTCCCGCGGCGGCTGCGGCCCGCTGGGCACCCCGCCGGAGCCGCTCGCCGGCCCCGCCTCCTTCGGCCCCTCCTTCTTCGCCTTGGAACGGGCCCGCAGGAACTCGATCGCGATCGGCACGACCGAGACCAGCACGATCGCGACGAGCATCGCCTCGATGTTCGTCCGGACGAACTCGATCTTGCCGAGCACGGCGCCCAGCAGCGTCACCCCGGCGCCCCACAGGGTGCCGCCGATGATGTTGAAGATCAGGAAGGACCGGTAGTTCATCCGGCTCACGCCGGCGACGATCGGCGTGAAGGTGCGGATCACCGGCACGAAACGGGCCAGGACCAGCGACTTCGGCCCGTACTTCTCGAAGAACTCGTGCGCCTTCTCGACGTTCTCCTGCTTGAAGAGCCGGGAGTCCGGGCGCCGGAAGAGCGCCGGGCCCACCTTGCGCCCGAAGAGATAGCCCGCCTGGTCGCCGAGGACGGCCGCGAGCACGACGAGGAGGCAGACCACCCACAGCGGGTAGTCGTTCAGCTTCCCCGTGGTCACCAGGAGGCCCGTGGTGAACAGCAGGGAGTCGCCCGGCAGGAAGAACCCGATCAGCAGTCCCGACTCGGCGAAGACGATGGCCAGCACACCGAGCAGGCCGAACTGGCCGATCAGATAGTCCGCGTCCAGCCACTGCGGGCCGAGCGCGAGGTTGGTGACGGGGGTCACGGGTGATCAGGCTCCTGGGTCGGGGGCGCAGGCTCGTGCGAGGCCCGGGCACAGGCGGGGGAAGAGGGGACGTGCCTTCCCAAGCTATCAACGTCATCGGGCGGCCCCCCGGTTCCGGAGACGGGCCCGGGGGACGGGACCGGACGACCGGGCAGGGGGACCGGGCAGGGGGACGGCGCAACCCCGTGTCCCGTCCACGCGTCCCGCAGGTCGAACGGAAGAATGCGGGAAATCCGGAAAACCGCACGAACGAAGGTGGACGTGATGGGCATCGATGAGTGGGGCGGCGGACAGCACGAGCAGTCCGATGTGCTCGTGGTCACGACGAACGACGTACCCGGGTACCGGGTCGACCGCGTCATCGGCGAGGTCTTCGGCCTCACGGTGCGCTCCCGCCACGTCGGCAGCCAGATCGGCGCGGGTCTGAAGTCGCTGATCGGCGGCGAGCTCAAGGGCCTCACGAAGACCTTGGTCCAGACCCGTAACCAGGCCATGGAGCGGCTGGTCGAGCAGGCGCGGGCTCGCGGGGCGAATGCGGTGCTGATGTTCCGCTTCGACGTCACGGAGGCGGCGGATGTGGGGACGGAGGTCTGCGCGTACGGGACGGCTGTGGTGATCTCGCCGTTGGCGTAGTGCGCACGGGGGCGGCGCGGGGGTTTTTGCCCCCGTCCCGCCCTTTCGCCGTTTCTTGCGCGCTGCCGCGCGGGCAACGCGGCTTCGCCGCGTTGGTCCTCAAGCGCCGGACGGGCTATTTAGCCCGTCCGGCGCTTGAGGACAGCGCGCGCAGCGTGCTGCTGCGTGGGGGTACCCCCTCTGGGGGAGGTGAAAGGGCGGGACGGGGGCAAAAACCCGCATGGCGCCGCCCCGCCCGTGGTACCCGTCCCCCATGCCACTCCACAAGGGATCCCACCCCCGCGCCCCCAAGCGCGGCTACTCCGTCAACCCCTTCTTCGGCGAAGCCGACCCCGTCGCGGACATGGTCGTCGATCCCCCGCGCCACTCCCTCCCCGACGGCCCCATGACACCCCGCACGGCCTACCAGTTCGTCCACGACGAGCTGATGCTGGACGGCAACTCCCGGCTCAACCTCGCCACCTTCGTCACCACCTGGATGGAGCCGCAGGCCACCGCGCTCATGGCCGAGTGCCGGGACAAGAACATGATCGACAAGGACGAGTACCCGCGCACCGCCGAACTGGAGCGGCGCTGCGTGGCGATGCTCGCCGACCTCTGGAACGCCCCCGACCCGGCGAACACCATCGGCTGCTCGACCACCGGATCGAGCGAGGCGTGCATGCTCTCCGGCATGGCGTTCAAACGCCGTTGGGCCCGGCGCAACGCGGACCGCTACCCGTCGCCCGACGCCCGCCCCAACCTCGTCATGGGGGCCAACGTCCAGGTCTGCTGGGAGAAGTTCTGCAACTTCTGGGAGGTGGAGGCACGCCAGGTACCGATGGAGGGCGAGCGCTTCCACCTCGATCCGCAGGCCGCCGCGGAGCTCTGCGACGAGAACACGATCGGCGTCGTCACCGTCCTGGGCTCGACCTTCGACGGGTCGTACGAGCCGGTGGCCGAGGTCTGTGCGGCGCTGGACGCGCTCCAGGAACGGACCGGCCTCGACATCCCGGTCCATGTGGACGGCGCGTCCGGCGCGATGGTCGCACCGTTCCTCGACGAGGGGCTCGTCTGGGACTTCCGGCTGCCGCGGGTGGCGTCCATCAACACCTCGGGCCACAAGTACGGCCTGGTCTACCCGGGCGTGGGCTGGGCGCTGTGGCGGGACCGGGCCGCGCTCCCGGAGGAGTTGG
Organism: Streptomyces luteireticuli; assembly: GCF_041519305.1. Taxonomy (NCBI): domain Bacteria; kingdom Bacillati; phylum Actinomycetota; class Actinomycetes; order Kitasatosporales; family Streptomycetaceae; genus Streptomyces; species Streptomyces luteireticuli. The sequence goes on along the minus strand of NZ_CP167927.1, from coordinate 4,687,750 downwards.
TGTTCCGGGTGAACTATCTCGGCGGCGACATGCCCACCTTCGCGCTCAACTTCTCTCGCCCGGGGGCCCAAGTGGCCGCGCAGTACTACACGTTCCTGCGGCTGGGCCGCGAGGGCTACCGCGCCGTGCAGCGCAACACCCGGGACGTGGCCTGCTCACTGGCCGAACGCATCGGCGAGCTGGGCGACTTCAGGCTGCTGACGCGCGGCGACGAGCTGCCGGTGTTCGCCTTCACGACGGCGGACGACGTGAAGGTCTTCGACGTCTTCGACGTCTCGCGCCGGATGCGCGAGCGGGGCTGGCTCGTCCCCGCGTACACCTTCCCGCCCCACAGGGAGGACCTGTCGGTGCTCCGGATCGTCTGCCGGAACGGCTTCTCCCTGGACCTCGCGGACCTGTTCCTGGACGATCTGCGGGCCCTGCTGCCGGAGTTGCGCCGGCAGCCCGGCCCGCTGGGCCGTCCGGAAGCGGTGGCGACCGCGTTCCATCACTGAATCACTCAGGAGCAGGAGCCGAAGGGCTCATCCCCTCCCACGGATCCCCCTCCCCCGCCATCACATACGCCCCGCCCTCCAGCCGCTCGATGAGTCCGCGGGTCCAACGCTCCTCCGACTCCGCGGAGTTGAGCCACACACCGGAGATCTCCCCGATGTGCCGCCAGTCCTCCCCCTCGCCGGGCGTCCAGTCGCGGTGGATCTCCTCCTGCCACTCCTCCAGCGCCCGCACCCTTCGTCGCAGCAGCGCGACGGCCTCGTCCCGCGGCAGGTCGACGAGGAACCCGACGCCCGCCGTCAGCAGGTCGCGCCGCTGGCGGGGCACGGAGAGCGCCTCCCGCAGCAGCCGGAAGAACTCGTCCGCGCCCTCCGGCGTCAGCTCGTACTCGGTGCGCGGGGGGCCGCCGGCCTCACTGGGCGCGGTGTCGTGGGCCACGAGCAGCCCCTGGCCGGCCATGGCCTTCAGCGCGTGGTAGATCGATCCCGGCTTGGCGTTGGCCCACCGTCCCGCGCCCCAGAACTCCAGGTCGTTGCGGACCTGGTAGCCATGGGCGCGCCCGTGCTGACGCACCGCGCCCAGCACCAGCAGCCGGATCGCCGACATCTCTCCCTCGCCATCTCCCCCGCCCGTTCCCGGGTGCCCAGCCTAGGGCGTGGCCGACGGGCCGGCGCGGGCCCTAGGCGCCCGCCTCCGCCACCAGCTCGAAGGCCGTCTTCCCGTCGACCGTCTCGCGGATGATGTCGGCGTGGCCCGCGTGCCGGGCGTACTCCTCGATCAGGTGGAGCAGCAGCCAGCGCGTGGACACCCGGGCGTTCTCGGGGAACCAGGGGGCCTCCGGCAGCGCGAAGGTCCGGTCCATGGGCACGGAGCGGACGAAGCGCTCGGTCTCCGCGGCGACCTCCTCCCAGCGCGCGAGGAGTACCGGAACGGTCTCCTCCGCGTCGGGGTGCCAGCCGGCCTCGAAGCGCTTCATCGCTTCTTCAAGGCTCGGCTCCGGATCCGTGCCGCGTGCCCGGGACACCCAGCCGGCCTCCACCGAGACCGCGTGCTTGAGCAACCCGGCCAGGGACATGGCGCTGACGCTCGGCCGGGACGCCGCCTGCTCCTCGGTCAGCCCGTGCAGGGCCCGGCGGATGCCGCCGCGCTGGGCGTCGAGGAAGGCGAGCAGCGTGCCGAGCTCGTCGCCGGTGTTCTTCTCGATCACAAGACTGGGCATGGGGTCCTGCCGCCTTCCGTCCGTCGTCTCTGGCTGACGGATCAACAGTAGGACCCCACTAGGACACTTCAGGTCCTAGATGAGCAGAGCCCCGACGGTCGGAACGGGAAGACGGTCAGAACGGGAATCTGCTCCGCCCGTGCTGGATGGAGATCCACTTGGTGGTGGTGAACGCGTCCACCATCGCGTCCCCGTTGAGCCGCCCCACCCCCGAGTGCTTCTCGCCGCCGAACGGCACGATCGCCTCGTCGTGCACGGTGCCGTCGTTGACGTGGATCATCCCGGTGTCCACCCGCTTGGCGAAGCGCACGCCCCGCTCGACGTCCCCGGTGTGGACGGCGCCGCTCAGCCCGTACGGGGTGGCGTTGGCGATCCGCAACGCCTCCTCCTCGCCGTCGAACGGGATGATCAGCGCGACCGGCCCGAAGATCTCCTGGCCCAGGATCGGCGCGTCCTCGGCCAGCCCGGTGAGGACCGAAGGCTCCACCAGCGTGCCGACGGTCCGCCCGTGGACGAGGGCGGTGGCGCCGCCGGCCACGGTCTGCTCCACGAGGGTCGTAATCGCCTCCGCCTGACTGGAGTTGATGAGGGGGCCGATGTGGGTCACGGGGTCACAGGGGTCACCGGTCTTGAGCGACTTCACCCTGGCCACGAACTTCTCGGTGAACTCCCGCTCCACGGACCGGTCCACGAGGATCCGGTTGGCGGCCATGCACACCTGGCCCTGGTGGACGAAGCGGCTGAACACCGCCGCGTCCACGGCGTAGTCGACGTCCGCGTCGTCCAGGACGATCAGCGCGCTGTTGCCGCCGAGTTCGAGGATCGTCTTCTTGAAGTGCGAGGCGGCGACGGTCGCGACGTGCCGGCCGACCTTGTCGGAGCCGGTGAAGGAGAGCACCTTGGGGATCGGGTGCTCGATGAGGGCGTCCCCGATCTCGGCTATGTCGGTGACGACGACGTTGAGCACCCCGCCCGGCAGCCCCGCGTCCTCGAAGACCTTGGCGACCAGCCCGCCGCCGCACACCGGGGTGTTCTGGTGCGGCTTGAGCACCACCGCGTTGCCGAGCGCGATCGCCGGCGCCACGGACTTGACCGACAGCAGGAAGGGGAAGTTGAACGGGCTGACCACGCCGACGACCCCGACCGGCACCCGGTAGAGCCGGTTCTCCTTGGTGTCGTCCGGCGAGGGCAGGATGCGCCCCTCGGCGCGCAGCGCGAGGTGCAGCGCCTCGCGCAGGAACTCCCTCACCAGGCTCAGCTCGAACGCCGCCTTGACGGCGGTGCCCCCGCATTCGGCCATGATCAGCGAGGTCAGCTCGGCCTCGTGGTCGTCGACGATGCGCAGCGCCCGCTCGAAGACCAGCCGGCGGGTGTACGGATTGGTGTCCCCCCACGCCCGCTGGGCCCGCCGGGCGGCGCGGTAGGCCTCGTCGATCTCGTCCACGCCCGCCACGGTGATCGAGGCGAGCTTCTCCCCGTCGTACGGGTTGAAGTCGACGATGTCCCATGAACCCGTGCCGACGCGCCATCGGCCGTCGATGTACTGCTGCGCGAGATCCGTGAACGCGGAGGAGTAGGACATTCGCCATCCCTGTCTGCCGGTGCGTGGCCAACGGGCGCACGCGGGTTCAGACGTACTGATCAGTCGTCATCGTACTGATGTATCAGAGGAGTTGGAGCCGCTGCCGGATCAGGTCGCGCGTACGGGATGGCGAGAGGCTGTCGGACCGCAGACGGCCCATGACCCCTTCGTACTGCGCGACTTCGTCCGCCTTGTCGAGGTAGAGCGCGCCGGTGAGCTGCTCCAGGTACACCACGTCCGGCAGGTCCGACTCGGGGAAGCTCAGCACGGTGAAGGCGCCGCTCTCCCCGGCATGGCCGCCGTGCTGGAACGGCATCACCTGGAGCGTGACGTTCGGCTGCTCGGAGAGGTCGACGAGGTGCTGGAGCTGCCCGCGCATCACCGCGACGCCGCCGTACGGACGGTGCAGCGCGGCCTCGTCCAGGACGGCGTGGAAGAGCGGGGCCCGCTCGGAGAACAGCAGCTTCTGGCGCTCCATCCGCAACGAGACACGGCGCTCGATCTCGGCGGCGTCCGCCCTGGGCTGGCCGCGGACGACGACCGCGTGCGCGTACCCCTCGGTCTGGAGCAGGCCGTGCACGAACTGCACCTCGTAGATCCCGATGTGCGACGCGGCGCCCTCCAGGCCGACGTAGGTCTGGAACCAGCTGGGCAGCACGTCGCCGTAGCTGTGCCACCAGCCGGCCATGTTGGCCTCCCTGGCGAGGCCCAGCAGGGCCTCCCGCTCGGACTCGCGCGTGATGCCGTAGAGCGTCAGCAGGTCCTCGACATCGCGCGTCTTGAAGCTCACCCTGCCGAGCTCCATGCGGCTGATCTTCGACTCGGACGCACGGATCGAGTAACCGGCCGCTTCCCGCGTGATCCCCCGCGACTCCCGCAACTTCCGCAGCTGCGAGCCCAGGAGTATGCGCCGCACCACGGAACCGCTCGACTCGTTCGTGGTCATCTCTGCGACCCTTCCTTCCGGTCTGGTCCGGCCTGTCTGTCCGCCGTGTTGATCGATCCTTCCAGGGGGCGACCCCCGCGGCCCCCGGCGCCGAAGTCTGCCATCTTTGGGCTCCGTTGAGTGCACAGCCGGTCACGGATACCGGCCAGAACGGGGAGCACTACTGAAGGGGGCGTAGGAAGATTTGCTCCCCAACCCTCCTCTGCGCCCCCAAATCCTCCACGTGCACGTGCATCTGCCCTTGCATCCGCCCTGCGCATTGGGAACCATGGAGCGCGCACGTGCACGTCACGTCCACGATTGCAGGAGTGCCTCGGATGGGTACCGAAGGATCTACCGTGCTCTCCCCCGTCTGGCGAGGGCTGCCCCGGACGGACTCCTCCGCGGTGTCGAACTCCGCTTCCTGCGCCCTGCCACCCCGCTTCGAAGCGGTCCGCACGGCTCGCCGCTTCACGCGGATCACCCTGAACCAGTGGGGGGTTCAGGGGATCTTCGACGATGTGTCCCTGGTCGTCTCGGAGTTGGTGACCAATGCCATGCGCTACGCCGTCCCGGTGGACGCGCCGGGCGGGGGGTACGAGCCGCCCATACGCCTCCATCTGATGCGGTGGACGACGCGGCTGGTGTGCGCGGTGCGCGATCCGAGCGAGGAGAGCCCGGTCGCCGGCGAGGCGGACACCGGCGACGAACACGGCCGCGGGCTGCTCCTGGTGGAGAACTTCAGCGACGCCTGGGGCTGGCACCCCCTGGTGGGCGCTCTGCACGGAAAGGTGGTCTGGGCGCTGTTCCGGCTGCCGCGCGACTGACGCGGGCCTCCGTGCCTTCCGTGTCCTCCGTCAGTCCGCGACGAGGTAGTCGAATTCACCGTCCTTGATCCCCAACAGCATGGCCTCGATCTCCGCGGGGGTGTAAATGAGAGCGGGGCCATCCGGGTGGCGGGAGTTGCGAACGGCAACCCCGCCACCCGGCAACTTCGCGAACTCCACGCAGGAACCCTGCGAGTTGGAGTGTCTGCTCTTCCGCCAGACGACGCCATCGATACCCGATGCAGCCATGCCGTTGTGGACGTGTGGCACTGGAGACTCCCGGATCCGCCGCAGGGGGGTACAACTTCACCGGATCATAGCCGCGGTTCACATGCCCCGGCACGAGCAGATGCACGTGCACTGACGGTGTTTGTGCTGCTACGGAAGAGGTTTCGCCGCTTCCGCAGCAGCCGGGCACTTGCCCTCGGAATGCGAAGCGGGGTCACCGCTTCCGCAGATATCCGATCAATCGCGCATAACTCTCGCCGCCGTGGCCGTCCGCCATGGCCTTTCGCACCAGCCCCCGGAAGAGTTCGGGAAACTCCGGGTCGATCCCGCGGAGCTCACTGGCGTGCACCAGGATGTCCATCGTCGTGAGATGGAGATCCAGCGGGAAATCCCCGCCCGGAGTCCGTCCGGAATCCACCTGCCGGGCACAGTCGTTCATGAACGCCCCGACGGTTTTCATCCACCGGAGGGCGACATCCGTGAACGCCGTCGCCGTCACCCCGCCGCCGACGTCGGCCCCGACGATCGCAGTGCTGTGCAGCCACCCGGTGAGCGTGCTCCACATCAGCCCCAGCAGTGCCGTGTCATGGATGGAGGGCAGCCCTGGGTCCTCCCCCACGTGCACCGGGTCGCCCAGCGCGCCGAGGACGGGGCGGTGCGCGGCGAAGACGGCCGACGGACCGCCGTAGAGCAGGAGGACGTCCGGGTTCCCGATGCCGCCCGGCGTCGACATGACCACCCCGTCCAGATAGCCGGCGCCTTGGCGCCCGGCCCACACCGCCGTCTGCCGCCCGTCCCCCGGCGGCCCCGAGGTCAGATTGACGACCGTGCGCCCCCCGAGCGCGGCGGCCGACGGCTCCAGGACCTCCAGGACGGCGTCGTACGTGGACACGCAGATCACCGTCAACGGGCTTGCCGCCAGGGCCTCGACGGCCGTCCGTGCCCCCGTCGCGCCCCGGGCGGTCAGCGGCTCCGCCTTCTCCGGCGTCCGGTTCCAGACCGTGGTGCGGTGGCCGGCCGCGAGAAAGGCACCCGCTAATGCGGATCCCATGGCCCCCAGCCCGAGCACACTCACCTCTGAATCCATCATTCCCCCCTTATTTCTTTCCCAGTTGGACGGACCAGCGGTCGAGGTAGGCCCTGAGCGCCCGGCGGTCGGTCGCCCGCGCGCGCAGGCCCACGTGCCCGTCGGGCCGTACGAGCAGCAGCGTGCCGTCCGGCAGCGCGTCGGTGCGGATCCGGAAGGCCGCGACGGGCAGGGCGTAACGCCCGGCGATCCGCCGCAGGTCCGCGGTGCCGGCACCCGTCGCGTCGCCCGTCACGAGGATCGACCACCGCTGGTACGAGAGCAGATCGTGCAACCGCCCGGTCCCGGTCTCGCTGACGACGCCCCAGTCCGGCACCCGGTCGCCGGGCCGGGGCCCGGCACCCCTCGCCCGGCCTTCGGACAGCGCGCCGGCCCGGTGGTGCTTCCCGAAGCCGCTGAGCAGTTCGCCACCGCGCCGGTTGATGCGCCCGCTGCGCAGGGTGGTCGGCAGGATCATCCTTATCGCGGCCAGCGTCCGCCGGTCCGGGGGCAGTTCGAGGATGTTGCGCCGCATCTCCCGCATCACGCGGAGGGCCGTACGGCGCTGCTCTTCCTCGTACGTGTCGAGCAGCGCGTCCGGACACCAGCCGTGGTGGACGGCGGCGAGCTTCCAGCCCAGGTTGTGGGCGCCGAGCAGACCGGTGTTGAGGCCCCGGCCGCCGATCGGGGCCCACAGATGGGCGCTGTCCCCCAGCAGCAGCGCGGGGCCGCTGCGGAACCGGGCGGCGACGCGGTCGTGGAAGCGGGCGCGGTTGGCCCAATGCGGCTCGGTGGGCCGGAGTTTCACGCCCTCCTCGCCGGTCGCACGGGCGACCAGATCCTCCATCTCGGCGCGGGTGGGCGGCTCTTGGCGGGACGGATCCGGATCCGGGCAGAAGGCGAAGAAACGAATGCCGCCGCCGGGAACGGGGCTGCAGATGAGGCTGACGCCGTGATTGAGGAAGATCCGGGTGACGTCCGGGCGGTACGGATGGCTCCACTCGGGTCGGGCGTTGATCTGCAGGGACTGCAGGTTGATCCTCCGGTCACCCTCGAAGGGCGTGCCGATGCTCTTCCGTACGAGGCTGTGGGCCCCCTCGGCCCCCACGACCCACCGGCACCCGACGGTCCGGGTGCCGCCCCCCGCCACGTCCCGCAGATCGACCTCGGCCCCGCCCTCGCCCAGCCGCACCCCGACGGCTTCCGTCCCCCACTCGACATCCGGCCCCCACAGCCGCATCCGACCCCGCAGGATCGCCTCGATGGCGTCCTGCTCGATCCCGAGCGGCCCGGGGAAGGCGGTGTCCTCCATCCCCATCTCCTGCGCCCCGACCGGCCGTCCGCCGACATGGAACTCCCCGCGCGCGAGCGGCAGTCCCTCCGCCAGGAACCGGTCCGCACACCCGAGGTCGCGGAGCGCCTCCAGGGCGCGCTGCCACACGATGCTGGCGCGCGGCTCCTGTTTGCCGTCCGTTCTCCTGTCGACGACGACGGTGTCGACCCCGTACCGCCGGAGCGCGACGGCGAGCGCGAGCCCTGTGGGCCCCGCGCCGATGACGATGACGTCCCGGACGTCGCGGATGGCGTGCTGCATCGGCGCCTCCCCCTGTTGGGCATGATTGTGGGGTATGGGCAAGGTCGGCCTCAATGGCGCGTGTTGGGGGGTTGGGGGTGTGTTGTGCCCCCGGCCCGCCCTTTCACCGTTTCTTCCGGGGCGGAGCCCCGGGGCCCGTTGTCGCGGCTCCGCCGCGTTTGCCGGGGGCTGCGCCCCCTGGGCCCCTGGAGCGCCCTGCGGGCGCTGTCCTCAGGCGCCGGACGGGCTGGGGGTGTGCCCCGGTCCCGCCCTTTCACCGTTTCCCGGGGAGACCCCGGACCCCGTCCGCCCTCCGGGCGGAGTCCTCAAGCGCCGGACGGGCTGAAATAGCCCGTCCGGCGCTTGAGGACGAGCGGCGAAGCCGCGACAAACGGGGGCCAGGGGCGGAGCCCCGGAAGCAGGGGCGCAGGGGGCGCAGCCCCCGCCCGACCGCGGCGGAGCCGCGGTGCCGGGCCGAGGGGGCGGAGCCCCGGAAGAAACGGTGAAAGGGCGGGACCGGGGCACACCAAAGACCGCCAGGTCAGCCCCGTTGTCAGACCCCCCTGCCACACTGACTCGCACCGGCCGGCGGAGACGGACCACGGGGGTGCCCGTCTCCGCCGACCGCCGGTGGAGGCGACGGACGGCCACAGCCCCAAGTGGCGCACTCCCGCGCGCGAACCCCCCCACCCCCCACGCACTATTACGGCAAAGAAGCAAGACACCACACCGCCGCCGGGGAGTGAATCCGTGATGACCCTCAGCCTCGCCCAGCTGAGCCGCTGCACGATCGCCGTCGACCTCGGCGCGTCCCGCACCCGCGTCTACGCCCGCGACACCGGCCTGATCGTCGACGAGCCGTCCATCGCCGCCGTCAACACCAGAACCGGCTCGCTCATCGCCGTGGGCGCCCTCGCCGAGGGCATGGCGGGCCGCACCCCCGCCCACATCCGCGTCGTCAGACCCGTATCCGGCGGCACGGTCGTCGACATCGACATGGCCCAGCGCATGCTGCGCCACCTCATCAGCGACAAGATCCGCCGCGCCTGGCGCCGCAAGCCCCTCCTCCGGGCCGCCGTCTGCCTGCCGCACGACGCCGAGCCGATCGCCCAGCGCGCCGCCGTGGAGACGCTGACCGGCCTCGGCGCCCGCCGCGTCGAGCTGGTGGACACGCTCGTCGCCGCCGCGGTCGGCTGCGGGCTGCCCGTCCAGCTCCCCGAGGCGACGATGATCATCGTCTGCGGCGCAGCGTCCACACAGGTGGCCGTGCTGTCCCTCGGCGCGATCGTCGCGGCGGAGAAGGTCCAGGTCGGCGGCGACGCGATCGACTACGCGGTCGTCCAGCACCTGCGCAGCGAGCACGAGCTGATGCTCCCCACCCAGGGCCTCTACCCGCTCCACATGGCCCTGCGGAACGACCGTCTGGCGGGCGGCGGCACCGAGACCGAGGTCCGCGGCCGCGACGTCGCGACGGGCCTGTCCCGCACCGTCCTCGTCAGCACCGCGCACGTGCGCAATGCGATCCACACCCCGCTGACCGCCGTCCTGGACGCCATAGGACGCGTGCTCCGCGACTGTCCGCCCGACCTCGTGGCGGACCTGGGCACGCGGGGCGTGATGCTCGCAGGGGGCAGCGCCCTCCTCCCGGGCCTGGACACGATGATCGAGGACGCCACGGGCATGACCGTGCACATCGCGGAGAATCCGGACCACTGCTCGGTCCTGGGGCTGGGGATGATGATGGAGGGGAAGGTCAAGCCGATGACCATCGACCCCTTGGTCATGCACTGATTGGTCATGCGCTGAACCCACTTGGGAACACTGAACTCACTTGGGAACTTCTTTAACTTCAGAGCAGTTCTGCCTGTGCAAGCACGTTTTCCACAAGGAGAGACACGCACATGGCGCTCTGGGACCGGCTCAAGGAATCCGCCACGACGATGCAGGGCCAGCTGGTCGCGAAGAAGAACGAGCTCAAGAGCGGGGCCTTCCGCGACGCGAGCATGGCGATGTGTGCCCTCGTGGCCGCCGCCGACGGCTCCGTCGACGCCTCCGAACGGCAGCGCGTCGCCTCGCTGATCGCCACCAACGAGGTTCTGCAGAACTTCCCGGCGGACGACCTGCACGCCCGCTTCACCGACTACTGCCAGAAGCTCGCCGCCGACTACGACTTCGGCAAGGTGAGCCTGATGCAGACGATCGGCAAGGTCGCCAAGAAGCCGACCGAGGCCCGTGCGGTCATCCAGATCGGCATCGTGATCGGCGGCGCCGACGGCGACTTCGACAAGGACGAGCAGGCGGTCGTCCGCGAGGCCTGCTACGCCCTGAGCATCGCCCCGGCGGAGTTCGACCTCTAAAACCCCGAGCCGAAAACCGGAAGCGCGGGCCGCCCAGAGGATGTTGGCGACCCGCGCTCCCTTGGTCCGCTCAGGCCGGCAATGTCACGGAAGAGTTCCGGCCGGCGGACGCCTTCTTTGAACGGTGGCCATTGCTGCTGCCGTTCACCTGCCCCGACCACGTGCCCAGGGCGATCTCCGCGGTGATGCCCGGCCCGAACCCGGCGATGACGCCGCGCGCGGAGTGCTCGGCACCACCGTCCTGGAACAGCCTCTCCAGCGCGTCGAAGACGACCGCGCTCGCGATGTTCCCCCGCTCGACCAGGGTCTGCCTGCTGTAGCGGAACATGTGCTGCTCCAGCTCCAGATACTTGCCGAGGTCGTCGAGGATGCGCGGCCCGCCCGCGTGCACGATGTAGAAGTCGAGGTCGGACACGTCCCAGTCGTGCGGTTCCGCCATCTCGCGCATGGCGGGCGCGAGCATCGCCATCGTGCCGGGAACCCGCTTGTCCAGGAGGAAGTGGAACCCGGTGTCCTTCACCGCGTACGAGATCCACTCCTCCGTGTCCGGGACCAGATGCGACCCGTTCGCCTCCAGGTGCACCCCCGTACCGCCCTCGCCCCGCACCACGGCGCAGGCGACGGCGTCCCCGAACAGCCCGTTGGACAGCAGGTTGCCGACCGCCAGGTCCGTCGGCTGGTACAGCAGGGAGCAGAACTCGCAGGCGACGATGAGGACGTTGGACCCGGGGTAGGCACTGCAGAAGTCATGGGCGCGGTTGATCGCCGCTCCCCCCGCCGCGCAGCCGAGCTGTGCGATGGGCAACTGCCGCGTCTCGTTCCTGAACCCCATGGTGTTGATCAGCCAGGCGGTCATCGACGGCATCATGAAGCCGGTGCACGAGACGTACACGATCATGTCGATGTCCCGGACGGTCAACTCCGCGTGCTCCAGGGCCCGGTCGATCACCTCGGGCACCCGTGCCTTGGCCTGCGCCTCGTAGACGTTGTTGCGCGTGGTGAAACCCGGGTGCTCCAGCGTGATCTCGATCGGCTGCACCAGGTGCCGGGTCTGCACTCCCGTGTTGCCGATCAGCCTGAGCGCCAGCTCCAGTTGCGGGTGGTTCGCGTGCAGGGTCCGCGCGAGCTCCAGGGTCTCCTCCCGGGTGATGATGTGCTCCGGGACGGCGATGGCCGGTCTGCACAATGTCGCCATGGTCGACTTCCTCCTTGCCCTAACCAGGACTTACCAGGCGACCGGCAGGGTGAGGGGATAGCGCCAGATCGACACGGTGTTCCACTGCACCTCCTCCGCCGGTACGGCCAGGCGCAGTTCGGGGAACCGTTTGATGAGCGTCCCGATGGCGATCTGGAGCTCCATCCGGGCCAGATGGGCACCGAGGCAGTGGTGGGAGCCGTGCCCGAAGGTCATATGGGGCGCCGGCTCGTCCCGGTCGAAGTCGAGCTCGTCGGGCCGGTCGTACGCGCCGCCGTCGCGGTTGGCGCACAGGTACGAGACGTGGACGATGTCACCGGCGGGGATGGTCACACCGTCGAACTCCACGTCCTCCAGGGCGACCCGGGGGATCCCGACGCCCTGCCGGAAGGGGATGAAGCGCAGCAGCTCCTCCAGCGCCTGCGGCATGATCTCCGGCTGCTCGCGCAGCCGGGCGAGGTGCTTGGGGTGGGTGAGCAGCGTGTAGACGATGTTGCAGATCTCGTAGGTGCTGGTGTCGTGGCCCGTGACCAGCAGGAGCATGCCCATGACGGCGAGCTCCTTCTCGTCGAGCTGCTCCTCGCCGACCCGCGCCGTGGCGAGCGAGCTCAGCAGATCGCTGCCGGGGTCACGGCGGCGCTCCGCCGTCAGCCGGGCGAAGTACGCCCGCAGGCCGGCCTTGGCCTCGGCGGCCGACTCCTTGTCGTCCGGCTTCATCGACATCATGGCCATGGCCCAGGCGCGCAGCTGCGGCCGGTCCTCCTCGGAGACCTGGAGCAGCTCGCAGATGGTCATCAACGGCAGCTTCCCGGCGAGGTGGTGGGCCACGTCGCCGGGCTGTCCGTGCTCCTCCATCTCGTCCAGCAGCCCGTCCACCACCTGCTGGGTCTTCGGCCGCAGGCTCTCCACCATCTTGTTGCTGAACCCCGTCGTCACCAGCCTGCGCAACCGGCTGAGCGCGGGCGGGTCCATGAGGTTGATCGCCTCGGACTGGGCGATCGGCGCGGGTGTGATGCGCGGGAAGTCCTTCCCGATCAGCGCGGCCCGGCTGAAGCGGCGGTCCTGGGTCACCGTGCGCACGTCGTCGTAGCGCGTCACCAGCCAACAGTCGCCCTCGCCGTACGGCATGCGGATCTTGGCCACTGGGGCCTCCGTCCGCATCCGCGCCATGAACGGGTCTGGTTCCAGGGCTTCATCGTGACGGAAGGGACAGGCCCGTTCGGATTCCTCAGTGGTCATACGAAGCACTCCCCATACCCATTGGGCACGGCCTTGGTGGCGCGCCGGTATCTACAGATCAATTCCGTAGGGGCAAGTACGCCACACCTATACCCTGACGTTTCACTCGATTTGTGGACTTACTCGTGTAAATGAAACAGCTTTCTTTCGAACACACCAGATGTAGTCACCCATTCGGGTGAGCGCGGGGCGATGCACGCCAGGAGCGCACAACACGCCCGTGCGCCCCCTCATCCGACATGAACGACATGTCCACAGGAAGAGACGCACGAACGGACCCTTTGCCTGCCCCGCACACCGAAATCGGCTGAATCTAGCCCTGCTCGATCCCCCGCACCCTCTCGTGCGTGTGCGCCTCGATGTCCTTGATCGAGATGTCGAGCAGCTGGCCTGCGAGGACGTTCAGCGCCCGCGAGACGGCGAGCTCGTCCCCGATGGCCGGCACGTTCTCGTCGGCGGGATGGCAGCGGGCGGTCCCCTCGCCGACCATCGGCCCGGGCGGCCGCCCGGTCAGCCGCGCCTCGGCGGTGACGGTGTGGTCGTGCTCCTCGACGACGACCTCGACGGTCCAGACCTTGCTCTTGCTGCCGCTCATCGGGCGACCTCCTCACAGACGCCCCGGGCACCACGCTGACATGGCGGGGCGCGGCACGCGAGTCGGTCGCGGACGGGAGTGTCCCGGGAGGCCTGCGGGCGCCTGTGAACTACCGGCGGTCACCCGCTGCTTGAGGGGCAGAGGGGCCAGGGATGCGCCCCGGGGACCGGGGACGCAGCGGTCCTTGCCGAGGCCGCCGGTCCGGCGGAGGTGATGCGCCCCGGGGGCCGGGGGCGCAGCCTCACTCGGGGCGCAGGGCGCAGCCCCACCCGGGGGCCCGGGGACGCAGCCCCACCTGGGGCGCAGGGCGCAGCCTCACCCGGGGGCCCAGGGCACAGCCTCACCCGGGGGCCCAGGGCACAGCCTCACCCGGGGGCCCGGAGATGCGGCCCCACCCGAGGGCCCAGGGCATAGCCCCACTCGGAGGCCCGGAGACGCAGCCCCACCCGAGGGCCCAGGGCACAGCCCCACCCGGGGCCCAGGGCACAGCCCCACCCGAGGGCCCAGGGCACAGCCCCACCCGGAGGCCCAGGGCGCAGCCCCACCCGAGGGCCCGGAGATGCAGCCCCACCACCCGGAAGCCCCGGGACGCGACCCCGCCCGGGGGTCCAGGGGGCGGAGCCCCCGGTGGGGTGCAGGGGCGAAGCCCCGCCCGCCCAAGCCCCGCCCGCGCGGCGCGCGGGCCACCGGGGGTTGCGAAGGGGCGCAGCCCCTTAGTGAAACGGTGAAAGGGCGGGGCGGGGGCTACAACACCCGATCCGCCCGCGGCAACCTGCGCACCACCCAAGCCACCCCCCAACACACCGGCAACGCCAACACCCCCATCACCCCGAACTTCACCACCGCCGGCGCATGCAGCCACCGGAAGCCGTACCCCAGCCCCACCAGCACCACCGGATGCATCAGATACACCGCGAACGCATGCCGCGACAGGAACTCCCCCCGCTTCCCCCGCCTGTTGAAGCGCTCGCGGAAGAGCACCGCCGTCCCGATCACGACCCCGATCGCGAACGCCGATTCCCACGCCACCGTCACCAGCGACTGCCACGTCCCCCGCCCCTCCAACGCACGCGACGGCGACAGGATCACGACAGGCGCGTACGCGAGCGTCGCGGCGACGGCCACGGCGAAGCCCGTCCGCCCCGCGCGCCGGGACAGCGACGACGCCCAGCCCCTCCGCCGGGCAAGCACCCCGAGGACGAAGAAACTCACATACTGCGGCAGGTAGTTGGGCGACGGCAGCCCGAGCACCGGCACATACGTCCCGTCCGGCACCACGATCCGCCACCCGTACGTGACCACAGCCAGCCCCGCACCGAACGCAACCACCGACCGCCCCCGCAGCGGACCGCTCCCCCCGAGCCGCCGCCGCGCCTCCGGGCGAAACCTCCGCACCCCCACGTACACCAGCGAGAAAGCCAGCAGCACCTCGACGAACCACATCGGCCCTGGATCCCACGTCACCAGATAGAACAGCCAGTACGGCATCCCGGCCCCATGTTCCGCGAACCGCTCCCGCACCTCGCCCATCGACCCGAAGTTGACCAGCGGGCGCACCAGCAGCAGAAACGCCAGCAGCGGAATCCCCAGCCGCTTCCAGCGGTCGCGCATGAAGGAGCGCGGCCCCTTCCGCTCGTACGACGGCGGCGTGAAGTACCCGGCGATCAGGAAGAAGAACCCCATGAAGAACGCCTGGTCGAGAACGATCAACCCGTCCAGAAGCCACCCGGACGCATCATGCGCCCGCTCCGTGTAGAACCACACGGGTATATGGCTGTAGGTCACGGCCGAGTGGTGCAGCACCACCAACACCGTCAACACGACACGTATGTTGTCGACATACTGCAGCCGAGCCCCCCGCGGCCCTACTCCAGCAGCGGCCCCTGACGCCCCCCGCGTCACATCCTGCGACATGAATCCCCCCTAGATTCAGGCGACTTACCCGGCTACGCCCGTACCGCCTGCGCGAACAGCTCCGCGAGTTCCCTCGCGTGCCCCTCCAGGTCATGTTCCGGGTGCACGTCCCAGTACTCGAACATCGCGTCGATCCCGGCCTGCACACTGACCGCCATCACCCGCACGTCGAACCGCCGGAACGCCCCGCTCTCCTGCCCCTCCCGGAAGATGGACTCCAGGAACGCGTAGAGCCCCTCGCTCGTCGCCACGCCATATCGCAACTTCCCCTCCGAGTTGCGCATGTTGTGGAAGACCTGGCCGAGAGCCGCCAGCTGGACCCGATGCTCGCGCATATACGCCGCCAGCGACTCGACGTACGCCCGCAGCCGCTCCCCGGGATCCGGCTGCGCCACCATCCGGGGCTCCATGAACGCCCCCATCCGCTCGTAGACCTGCTCCACGAGCCGCTCCAGCAACTCCTCCTTGCCCGCGAAGTGGTACGAGATCACCCCCTTGCTGATCCCCGCCCGCTGAGCGATCCGGGCCAGCGACGCCTTCGCGTACCCCTCCTCCGCGAGCGTCTCGACGGCCGCGTCGATGATCTGCGCCCGCCGTGCGAGCTCGATGAACGAACGATCCGCGTCCGACGCGGATTGGCCGATCGATTGATTTTCTGACCGCATGGCCAAAATCTTAGACAGACGGCCAGATCGCTGTAAAGACCGGCCCTGTCAAAGACCGAGGCCCGGGCACCGGCCCGGGCCTCGTACTTCCTTCCCGCCGCCGCTCAGACGGCCAGCCGCTCCACCGGCTTGTGCGTGTGCTGCTCGATGTCCGTCGCCGCCTGCTGCAACAACTGAGTCGTCAGCGACGACATGGCGCGCGCGGCAGCGAGCTCGTCCCCGATCTCCGGGACGTTCTCGTCCGTCGGGTTCCGCCGCGCCACCCCTTCACCGACCATCGCGCCCGAGGTCGCTCCGCTGAGCCGCGCCTCCGCGCTGACGGTGTCGGGGTTCTCCTTGATGCTGATCTGAACGTTCCAGCTCTTCATGGCGGTCATCGGAGAGCCCTCCTCCTGCTCCGGCCACTTACTCTCCATGGTCACACCGGCATGCGCCCCCTGCACGCGCTACCGCTCGCGGCGGGGACGGGGACGGCGTACGGACCGGGGCGCCCGCCCGTCCGGCGGCCCGACAGCCCGCCCGAGCGCCCGGTAGTCGACAACGCGCCGCAGCCCGCAACGGCCGCATACGGCCATGCCGTTGTCCGTGCTCCAGGCGTTCGGCGGGTGCGGGCAGTCGTCGTTCACCGGGCCGGTTCCGCGTGCTCGTGACGCCGGTGCTCGGCGAGGGCGTTGATCGCGCGCTGTGTGGCGCGGAAGTCGCGCAGGCGCCAGGCCGCTGCGCGCTCGACGAGGAGGGCGGAGCAGAGGAGACAGGGGGTGTCACTCGGTGGCGGGGAGATTGCGTTACTCACGGTTCAAGGGTGGTTGGCTGCGCGTAGCCTCGGCAGTCTCGATCTCGGGACGGTGGGCACTGTCCCGAATCCACCCACGGGAGGGGCGCGCAATGGCGGAGCAATCGCCGCCCATGTGGCGGTACTGCGGGAGCCAGATCAAGCTCTGGCGCTACAGAGCGGGAGTCAGCAGGGAGAAGCTGGCTCACGAGGCGAACTACGCCGTCGAGACGGTCAGGGCGATGGAGCAGGGCCGGCGAAAGCCGACGCCGCGCCTGCTCCAGGTCGCGGACGACCTGTGCGGCGCGGGAGGCCTGCTCATGGCGGCACTCACCTACCTGAAACCGGAGCCGTTCGCGCCCAACATGCGCGAGTTCCTCGACGCCGAGATCAACGCGATCACGATCTGCTCCTTCGAGACTCTGCTCATCCCCGGATTGCTCCAGACCGAGGCATACGCGAGAGCACTCATGACGGGAACCTGGCCGCCGGTCGACGACGAGACCCTGGAGAAGCGCCTGGCAGGCCGGATGAAGCGTCAGGAGAAACTGACCCGCAAGCCGTACGCCACCTTCAACTACGTGATTTACGAAGCCGCTTTGCGCACCGGGCTTGGCGGGCCAGGGGTCATGAAGCCGCAGCTCCACCACCTGCTGGAGGTGGGCGAGATGCGCAACGTGACCGTTCAGGTCCTCCCCATCGACAAGGCCCCGACCATCGCCCTCACTGGACCACTGCTCGTCCTGGAGACCGCTGACCATGAGCACTACGGATACGTGGAAGGGCAGGGAACTCGCTCGCTTTACGCCGAGCCCGAGTTGAGCAGTTCCTTCGCACAGCGCTTCGGGAATCTTCGCATGGAAGCGTTGAGCGCCGAGGCGTCGGCGCGATTCATCAGAAAGGTGGCAGACGAACTATGAACGGTGAACCGCCCTGGCAGAAGTCCAGCTACAGCACCGAACAGGCCGACAACTGCCTGGAGCTGAGACCACTCCCCCGAACCGTCCGCGTCCGGGACTCGAAGCTCGGCAGCCCGAGCCCCCAACTCGGCTTCCCCATACCGACCTGGGGCGCCTTCATATCGTCCATACCCGACGCTTGAGACGGGTGTCGCAGCGGGACCGGGTCGCTCCCCCGTCGCTCCCCGGTCCCGCACCGACCAGGATCACCCGGGCGCGCGGCCCCGAGGGAGTGCAGACCTCGACCTGTTTCAGGGCCGCCGTACCGGCCTAGAGTGACGAGGTTGGCCGGTAGGAACCTGCGCGGACAGGCGCGTCGGCCGTCACAATGCCACGCATGGACGTCGAGCACGCCCTCCGCGATTTCCTCGTTTCGCGCCGTACGCAGCTGAGCCCGGGCGACGTCGGTCTGCAGCCGCACGGCCCGCGCAGAGTGGCGGGACTGCGCCGGGAGGAGGTGGCCGCGCTGGCGTCGGTCAGCGTCGACCACTACATCAGGCTGGAACGCGGCCACGGATCCCTGGTCTCGGACACGGTGCTGGAGTCGGTGGCCGATGCGCTGCGCCTGAACACGTCCGAGCGGATCTACCTCCGCAACCTCGCCCGGCCGACCGCGGCCCCGCAGAGGGATGCACGCCCGCAGGACGGAGTGCGCCAGAGCATCCAGGACTTCATCGATTCGCTGCGGGTCCCCGCGTACGTCATCGGCAGGAACGGCGTGATCCTCGCCTGGAACCGCATGGCGGCGGTCGTCTTCCTCGACTTCGCCGAGGTTCCGCGGCCCCGGCGCTCCCTCGGGTGGCTGTTCTTCAACGACCCGCGGGTCCGCCGCCTTTACGACGACTGGGAGAGCAAGTCGCGTCAGGCCGTGGGCTACCTGCGGTCGGAGTGGGGGAAGCGGCCGGACGATCCTCTGCTGGGGCGACATGTACGCGAACTTTCCCAGGGGAGCGCCGAGTTCCGCCGCATGTGGCGCGAGCATTCCGTACGCGAATGCACCAGTGACACGTACCGCATGTTCTGCAGCGCGACCGGCAGGGTGCTGGAGCTGACCGGGGAGTCGTTCAGGCTGACCGACGACGCGGACGAGGTGGTCGTCGTCTCCACGGCGGCGAAGGGCTCGTCCTCGGCGGAGGCGCTCAAGGAGGTCGCGCTCCGGCTGGAGACGCAGGAAGCGCTGTACGGCTGAGGCGTGGTGATCGGGGATGCCCCCGATCACCACTTACGGCTACCAGCCGCCACCACCGTCGTGACCACCGCTGTGGCCACCGCCTCCGTCGTGACCACCGCCATGGTGGCCACCGCCGCTGTCATGGTGACCGCCGTGATGGCCGCCGTGGTGCCCACCACCGTGGTGATGGCTCCCATGGCCCCCATGGCTCCCGTGCTGCTGGCCCCCTTGGTGGCCTCCTTGGTGACTTCCGCCGTCGTGGTTGCGGCTGTCGCTGTCACCTCCGCCGGTGTCCACGTCCGCCGCGTAGATGTCCCCGCCCCCGCTGCCCTCGTTCCCTCCCGAGGTCCGGGACCCGGATCCGGTCCCGCTCTTGCGCCGCTTGGCCGACTTGTTGCCGAACAGCGCCTGGATGATCCTCTTCAGTCGTCCTGCCATGGCCTCCCCCCTCACCAGGTTGTGCACGGATGCATGCCGCGGAACGCTCAGTCGTCGTCCGCGCGCAGGAAGTCCTCCACCACCCGGATCAGCTCCAGTGGCGTCTCGTCCATCGGGTAGTGTCCCGCCGAAACCAGCTCGTGCAGCTGCCCGTTGGGATACCAGCGCAGCCAGGTGGCCCGCGTCAGCCCGGTCGTGATCGCGGGGTCCAGGGCCCCGACGACCGCGAGGGCGGGCACCGTCGAACCCTCGATCTCGGCGTGGAAGTCGTCGCGGCTCCAGGAGTCGAGCCAGGCGCGGAAGGCGGTGGGGTCGCTGCGGTCCAGCGACCGCTGCACCATGCGCTCCAGCCAGCGGCCGGGGCGGCGGCCGCCGGAGGTGGTGTCGATGATCGCGCGCCGGCCGGCCGGCAGATGCGCGGAGTCCGCGAACAGCTCCCACTGCTCGGGCGGGAGCGGGAGGCCCGAGGCGGGCACGGGCGTGATCCCGACGAGGCGGCGCACCCGGCGCGGCGCCAGGGCCGGTACGCGCTGGACGATGCTGCCGCCCATGGAGTGCCCGACCAGCGAGAACCGCTCCCAGCCCAGCTTGTCGGCCAGCGCCAGCACGTCCGCCGCGCCCTCGGCCGTCGTGTACTCCCCCTTCGCGTCCCGCGCCTCGCCGTATCCGCGCAGGTCGGCGATGGCGTACTGGAAGGCGGCCCGGTCGATGTCCGGCTCGACGGCGCCGTAGGCCGAGCGGTCGGCGAACCATCCGTGCACCGCGATGACCTTGTGGGGTCCCGTGCCGTGCAGGGCGTGGGGCAGGACGAAGGGGAGAACCACGGCGACCCCCTGGGGCGTTGGCGGGAAGAGCCCGACGTTCAAAGGTAGTTGGCGGATCCATGGGGGTGGGAGTACGAAATCCGGCCACGGCGCGCACGCACACTCTGCGCAACCGGTCGCTCACTGTCGGCGCATGGGCCCATCGGGGCGGGGGAACGGTCCTGGTGAGCACCATGTCACCAGCAACACGGAGGAATCCGAGTGAAATTGCGTTACTGGTCCGTCGCCGCGGCCCTGTCCCTGACGGCGCTCCTGATGCCGGCCGCGGACGCGGCGGCCGCCCCGCCCGCCGGCCCGCCGCCCTGCCCCGGAGGGTCCGTCTGCTTCTACAGCGGTGAGGACTACCACGGCTCCAGCTGGGAGTGGACGGCCAACAGCGGCTACCACGACCTGCCGCCCAAACTCCACGACAGCGTGGGCTCCTTCGTGGCGAGCACCGACGCGTGCTTCATCAACTGGCAGCCGAAAGAGACCCGTACGGTGCACAACGGCGACTGGCGCCGTTCGTACAAAGGTGACTTCGGCGGGAAAATCGACGGCGTGAACGCCGGGCACTGCTGATCGCTCAGGCACCGGGCCCCGGGGCAGAGCCCCGGGGCCCGGACGGACTGGGGCGCCCCCTCCGGGGGAGCCCGAAGGGCGCTCCGGGGGTGGGGCGCAGGGGCAAAAACCCCACCGTCACCCCAAACCCATCCCTCCCCCGCCCGGATGAAGTTCGCATTGCCACGCCCACACCCAGGGCAGGCACACAGGCGGCACCATCCGACGCGACACGAGGTGAAGCGATGAGAACTGCCCGACTGGCGATGGCAACCCTGGCCGCGGCCCTGACCCTGACCGCAACAGCGGCAACCCCATCGGCATCGGCAACAGCACCGACGGTCGCCGCCAAACACCTCAACCTCTCGAACAAACACAACAGACAGTCGGTCACGGTCCACAAGGGCGACGAGATCACCGTCCACCTCACGGGCGAGCAGACGGAGTCGTCGACCTGGGGCTGGACCGCCCCCACCGCCGCCAGCGCCGCCGTCCTCCGCCGCGACGCCGTCGGCTCGTCCTCGAACGGCGAGGCCACCGCGGTCTTCCACGCCTACGCCGCGGGAACGACCACCCTCGACTCCCAACTGCGCTGCACACCGCGCAAGTCGGGCCACGCCTGCTCCGACACGGTCGTACCGTGGCAGGTCACCGTGAAGGTGCGGTAGGAGGCGCGGCGGCGGAGGCCACGGCCCCGGCGTCCGCCGGCCGCTCCGGATCGCCGTAGCGGACCTCCACCCGGCCGTTCTCCATGACGAAACGGCTGTCGACCAGCCGCACCTGGTGGGGGTCGGCAACCGTGCGCGGTAACGGGGGGGGGAAGAAGGGATCAGGCCACGCCCTCCGCGGGCTCACTCGTCCCGCGCCGCGCCGCCGCCCCCTTGCCCCCGGTTCTGCGCCAGCACCCCGAACACCGCCCCCGCCCCAAGACCGAGGGCGATGCCCAGGCCCAGGTTGTCGAGAAAGAGCAGCCCGACGACCACACCCGCCAAGGGGCCCAAGGAAAGCCCCATGACCAGCGCGTTGTTGTCCCGATCGTTCTCCGCCATCCGCCCATTCTGCCGTGACGGCAGTGGACACCGCGACGGCAGTGGACACCGTGACAGCAGTGGACACCATGACGACGGCGGACACAGCACAGCCCCCGGCGCCCCGTACCGTCCCGCGAGCCTTCGGTCGTCGCCGACTGCCCCGTTCCCGGTACGTGCCCTCCGGGGGCCTAGCCAGTTTGCCGAGATGGGTGTCACTCGGATCGATGGACGTCTCCACCGAGGGGTGTGGCTCTCACCGGTTGTCTGGTGTATTTGCCAGTGTGCTCCCGTTTTGCCCAGAGTCAAGGGGCAGCCCAAGAAAAAGGAGAAGCCCAGGTCACGGGCCTACGCCGCCACCGGCAGACCCGCGAGGCGGTGCGGGACACCCGTCGCGGACAGCCGGCTGTGGGCGTGGGCCGCCGAGACGAGCGTCATGTGGTGGTGCCAGCCCGGGAACGACCGGCCCTCGAAATCACCGAGCCCGAGATCGCCCTGCATGCTCCGCACGGCCTCCTGTGCGAGCCCCAGCGTCCGGGTGAGCGGCAGCAGTTCCTCGGCCCGGCGGTGCGGCATGTTGGTGAGCCACAACCGGTCCGCCGGCCGTCCCGGGCGGGTCCGGGTCGCGAACATCCGGTACGTACGGTGCCCCCGGTCCAGGCGGGTCGGCCCCGGCGCCGCCGGGCCGGTGCGCCCGAACGTCAGGCGCCCGGAGACCGCCACCACGAAGTCGTGGCCGCGCCGGTCCAGGCCCCGCACCAGGGCATCCGCGTCGGTGTGGAAGGACGCGTCGGCCACGACCGGCACCGCGGGGAGCCGGGTCCGTGCGGCCAGCGCGTCCACCAGGTCGAGGGCCTGCTCCTCGATGGGCCGGTGCGGGACGCCGTCGGGAATGCGGGCCCGGCTCCGCCGGAGAGGGTCGTCCGCCCACGCCTCGGGCAGGTACAACGCCCAGTCGACAGGCAGCGCATCACCGTGACCGGCCAGGAACAGTCCCGTGCAGACCTGGCCGTTGACGGACCGGCCGTCGAGCGGGCTGAAACGGCGGTGCACGCCGCACGAGTGATCGCCGCGCTTGCGCAGCACCGCCTCGGCGAGCACCCAGGCCCGGGGGGTCGTCCGCTCCTCCGCCCACCGCACCAGATCCCGGCGGACCGGCGCCCAGTCCCACGGGCTGGCATTGACGAACTGGTGCAGCGACTGGGAGGCCGTCGCCCGGTCCGAGACCGCGGCGGCGAGCCGGCGCACCGTCTTCTTGCCGGAAGTGCTGATCAGTCCGTGCAGGTATGCCTCGGCCCACCGACGCTGGTCGGTACGGCGCAGGCTGCCGAAAACGGACTCGGCGAACACTGAGATCATGCCAAAAAGAATAGCGAGCGTTCTGTTTTTTTCCAGGGGTCACCTACGCTGGTGCACTACTTCGGCAAGTTCGCGCAGGCCCCTCCGCGCTGACGGGTCGTCGACCCGGCGGACCCCGTACGGAAGAATCGGTACGTCTTAGGCAACTCGCCCTTGCCCTGGGGAGTCTCGACCCGAAAGCTGGACCCACGGCCGCCGGGACGAGGCCGACCCGGCACAGGACACGGCACGCAGGGCCACCGCCCGTGCGGCACATCGGAGAGAGCATGGTGAAGCAGGAGAGGGCAGCGCGGACGCGCAACTCCCTCGTGCAGGCGGCCGCTTCGGAGTTCTCCCGCGCCGGCTACGACGGGACGTCGCTGAAGACCATCAGCAAGGCCGCCGGCATGTCCATGGGCGCCGTCACCTTCCACTTCGCCAGCAAGGCGGAACTGGCGGAAGCGGTGGTCGAGGAGGGGCGCTCGGCGGTGCTCTCGGCCCTGGGGGAAGCGGCCGGCCGCCGACAGGGAAAGGCGCTCCACGGCCTCCGGGACGTCACGCTGGAGCTCGCCCGCCTGCTGCAGGAAGAGGTCACCGTCCGCGCAGCGGCCCACCTCTCCTGGCATCTGCCGGACACCCGGGGCTGGGCATCCCTGTGGCACCCCGTCGTGGCGGACCTGGTCGACGAGGCGCACGGCAACGACGAGTTGCACGCCTCCGCCCGGCCCGACGACGTCACCGCGCTCGTCGTCCACCTGGTCCGGGGGGTCGAGCTGACCCTGCACGGGACGGACCGGGACGCCCCGGACGACGCGGTGACCCGGCTCGAAAGCATCTGGCGGCTGATCCTCAAGGGGATAGACCCCGCGGACCGGACGGACGCCGCCGGCCGGTCCCCGTCGGACGCGCCGTAGCCCATGGCCAGTGACTAGGACGTACCCCCGGACCGGCCCACGGCCTCCCGGTACCAAGCGGCCGCCGCCGCCAGCCGCTCCAGCGGGCCGGGGCCCGGCGGGCAGTCCGCCACCCGCCACACCTCGTCGCTGCGGTACCAGTGGTCCTGTGCCACCAGCGAGAACTGCCGCTCGCTCACCCGTCCCGGCGTGGCCCGCAACAGCCGTACGCACTCCTCCCAGGTGAGGTCGGTGTCCACCGGCCGCAGCACGCCCAGTTCCGCCAGCGCTGCCATCAGGTCACCGTTGCGCACGGGGACGGGGTGGCCGGCGTGGAACACCCGCCCCGCCGCACCGTCATCCCCCGCACCGTCGCCCCCCGGGCCCTCGCACCCGGACCGGAACGCCAGGGCGACGACCAGCCGGGCCAGATCGCCGACCTCGGTCACCGAGAGCAGGCCCCGGCCGGCGTCCCACCGGCCGGGCACTCGGTCCACGAGCTCGGCGAGGGCGGGCACCACCCAACGGTCCCCGGGTCCCACCACCAGCCCCGGCCGCAGCACGGTGGCACCCACCGCCAGCGCGTGCGCCTCCCCGGCCAGACGCGTCCGGCTGGTCGCCGACACCGGGGCCGGCGCCAACTCGCCCTCGGCGGCGCCCCGGTGCGGCCCGGGCCCGTACACCGCCGCCGTCGACAGCTGGACCACCCGCCCGACCCCGGCCCGGGCGGCCTCGGCCATCAGAACGGCCGTACCCCTGTCGTTGACGGCCGCGCACCGGGCCTCGTCGGAGCCGATCACGGAGGCCAGATGCAGCAGCACATCGGCGTCCTCGCAGACCCCGGCCAGGGACGCGGGCCGGGCCAGGTCCGCCCGTACCCACTCGGCGCCGCCGCCCTCGCCGCATACGGGAGCCCGCCGTCCGACGGCGCGGACGCGCACGCCGGGCTTCCGGCCGAGTTCGTCCAGGACCGCCGCCCCGACGAAGCCCGTCGCGCCGGTGAGCACCACCCGCAGCGGGCTCACGGAACGCGGGCTCACGAGGCCGCGTCCGAGGCCGCGCCACCGCAGAGTTCGGGGGTGGCGCGCAGCTGCGTCAGCGTCCGGGGCATGGCGATGGACGGCAGCAGATAGCTCCACAGCGCGGCGATCCGCTGCGGAAGATCCGCACGCCCCGTCGCTATCTGCGAGAAAAGCTGCGTGCCGCTGTACGCGCCGACCAGGACCTGGGCGAACTCCGCCTCGTCCACGTCCGGCAGCAGTTCGTTCCGCTGCCGCGCCGCGACCAGCAGCGCGTGGAACTGCTCCACCCACTGCTGGTACGCGGTGTCGTCCTGGAGGCCGAACTCGCCCTGTTCGACGGCGAGACGCACACCGGCCCGGAAGATGGCGTTCCGCTGAAGCTCGCGGGCCACGTAGAAGGTGATGTCGATCAGCCGCTGGAGCCCGTCCTCGCCCGGCGGGAGCCGCACGAAGTCCCGCTGGGCCAGCATGACGGCGTGGGCGAGCTCCTTCTTCGACTTGAAGTGGAAGTACATGCCGCCCTGGGTCACCCCCGCCCGCTGCATGATCATGCTGATGCTCGCGCCGTGGAACCCGAGCTCGTCGAACGCCTCGGCAGCCGCGCGGAGGATGGCCTCCCGCGTTCTCACCGCACGCTCCTGCTTCAACTCCGCCATGGATCACACCGCCGGGACTCGACAAACAAAACGAACACTCTTTATTTTACAGAGGGGCCCCTGGTGATCACCGGTGCGGTCCGCACTCGCACGTGCATCAAGGGGGAAGCATGCTCGTCACCACCGAACGGCCCGGATCCGTCGCGCCACCCGTCGGGGCGACCGCCGGACCACCGTCCCTCACCACCACCGTGCCCCGGGAGTACGTCCACCGCGCGGCGCTCTCCGAGGTCTTCCTCACCGGATGGCGGCGCACCGGCGGCCAGTCGTTCACCGTCACCGCCCAGTGGCCGCGCAGCCACAGCTTCTTCACCGCCGTGGAGGGGCTGCACGATCCGCTGATGCTGTGCGAGACCGTCCGCCAGACCTTCCCCTTGCTGCTGCACGCCGCATACGGGACCCCGTTCGGCCACCAGCTGAGCTGGTCGCGGTTCGGCTACTCCCTCGACCCGCAGGCGCTCCGGGTCGGGCGGACCCCCGCGGAACTGGAACTCCGCGTCGTCAGCGAGGTGCTGAACGAACGCCGGGGCATCCCGACGGACCTCTCCCTCAGCTACGCCGTTCTCCGCGACGGCGATCTGGTGGCCGCGGCCGACACCCGGTTCGGCTGCATCGCACCCGCGGTCTACCGGCGCGTCCGCGGGGAACGCGCCGACGTACCCCGGGTGTTCGCCGCGGCCCCCGCCCCGGCCGCCCCCCTGGCCCCCGCCATGGCGGGCCGCGACCACGCCCGCGACGTCGTCCTCGGCCCCCAGGACGGCCCGGGCCGCTGGCAGCTGCGGGTCGACACCGGGCACCCTGTCCTCTTCGACCACCCGGTCGACCACGTCCCCGGCATGCTCCTGATGGAGGCGGCCCGCCAGGCCGCCCACGCCGTGGACCTCCCGGCCGAGGCGGCACTGCCCACGTCGATGAACGTCACCTTCCACCGCTACGTCGAGTTCGACGCCCCCTGCTGGATCGAGGCCCGCCGCCAGGCGTCCACCACCTCGGCCCCCGGCACCCTGCGCGTCGACGCGGTCCAGGACGGCGTGGTCGCCTTCACCTCGGAAGTCACCCTCGCAGCGGCCGCAACACCCGCCGCCTGAAGCCGGTTTGGGGGCCGTTACGCTGCGACGCCGCCGGAGCGCGGCGGCCGGACACCCCTCTGCCCCGGCACCACGAACGTCCCGCCGGACGCATCCGGCGGCCCATCCCAAAAGACCCGATCTCAAAGACCTGATCGATCCCGAAGACCCGATCGATCTCAAAGTCCCGATCGCAAAAGACACGAAAGAGAAACTCATGAGCTCTCCCGCCACCTACGACGCCCTGGCCGACGTCTACGACCTGATGTATCCGCCGGCGTCGCCGGACATCGCCGACGCCGTCGACTTCATCGCCGACCTGGCCCCGGAATCCGGGCGCGTACTCGAACTCGGTGTGGGCAACGGCCGCATCGCGATACCGCTCGCGGAGCGCGGGCTGACGGTGCACGGCATCGACGGCTCGGAGCAGATGCTGGAGAAGCTGGCGGCACGGGACACCGAGGGACGGGTCACCACCACGGCCGCGGACTTCACGACCGGCGGCACCGGCGAGCAGTTCGACGTGGTGTTCATCGCGCTCAACACCTTCTTCGCCCCCACGACGGCCGAGGCGCAGCTCCAGTGCATGCAGCGGATGCGCGAGCAACTCGCCCCCGGCGGACGGGTCGTCGTCGAGGCGTTCGAGCCGCGCGCCTTCCACCAGCAGGAGGGCGAGAAGACCAGCACCCGCTATCTCTCCCCCACCTCGATCATGATCGACAGCACCCACGTCATGCGGGACCGGCAGCTGATCCTGGTCATCCACACCGTCGTCGACGGCGGTGTGCCCCGCCCGACGCAGGAGGTCATCCGGTACGCCTGGCCCGCCGAGATCGACCTCATGGCGCACGCCGCCGGTCTGCGGCTGGTGGAGCGCAAGGGCGGCTGGAAGGGGGAGCCGTTCGACGCCAACAGCCACCGTCACGTCTCCGTGTACGAGGCCGTCAACGACCCGAAGTAGGCGTTCTTTCATGAAGGCGACCACGAGCCGCGCACTGCTCAGGCTGGCCGGCGCCGGCCGCAGTTACGGGGACCGGGAGGTGCTCCGGTCGGTCACCCTGGACCTGGTCCCCGGCGAGTGCACCGCACTCGTCGGGGACAACGGAGCGGGCAAGTCGACCCTCCTGCGGCTGGCCTGCGGTCGCGAGCGGCCGACCTCGGGCGACGTCCTCCTCGACGGCGAGCCCCTGGAGGAGGACTCGCCCGTCACCCGCGCCCGGGTGGCCACGGTGCTGGAATCGGGGTCGCACTACCCCGACCTGACCGTGCGCGAGCACCTGATGCTGATCGCGGTCGCACACGGCCTCGGACGCGACGCCGACGACGCCGTCGACCGGGTCCTGGCCGACCACCGGCTGACGCACCACGCCGGTTCGCTGCCCTCCGCCCTCTCCTCCGGGCAGACCCAGGCGCTGGTCCTCGCCTCGGCCTTCGTGCGCCCGCACGACCTGCTGGTGCTCGACGAGCCCGAGCAACGACTGGACTCCCGGGCCCGGGGGGAACTGGCGGAACGGCTCTCCGCGCACAAGAAACGGGGCGTGGCCGTCCTGATCGCCACGCACGACGCCGAGTTGGCCGCGGCCGTGGCCGACCACGTGCTCACGCTCGAGGACGGACGGGCCGTCGTGACGCCCGTCGGGGAGGCCCGGTGATGACCGGCACCGGTGAACGGCGGCCGGCGTCCGGCACCGACGAACTGCGGCGCCGCACGGCCGAGACGATGGACTTCCTGCACGAGGCCCGCGCCTCGGCACGCCGCAGCAAACGCAGGAGCAACGCCCTCGCCCTCTACGGCCTCGCGCTGGTGGCCGCCTTCTGGGGAGGCCCCTTCCTCGCCGCGGCCGCCAGGGCGGGAGGACGCGGGGACTGGCACGGCAGCGCCTCCGACCATCTGCTGGCGAGCCTCCCGGTGACCGTGCCGGTGCTCCTGGCACTGGTCCTGCTGTCGGTCGCCCGCAGCGCCGTCTGGCGGGGCCCGGTGCTGGTGGACCTGCCGACCGTCTTCTGGGTGCTGCCGCTGCCCGTCCTGCGGGGGCCGCTCCTCCTCCCCCGGTTCCGCGCGTCCGCCCTCGCGGCGGGCGCGGCGGGGCTCGTCGGGGGCGGGCTGCTGGGCTTCCTGCTGTCCGTCGCAGGCGGCACCGCATGGCTGCCTCTGTCGGCGGCCGGCGCCTGGGCCGGGACGACGACGGCCCTCACGGCGGTCGCCCTCGGGCTGCTCGTGGAGCGCCATGACCACGCCGTCGCCCGGCGCGGTGCCCGGATCTTCGGGGCCGCCTGGGCACTGATGGCGTGCGCCGCGGGCCTCTGCGCGCTGGTGGTGACGCAGGGACGGACCGAGTGGTACGGCACCCTGCTGCTGTGGTCCGGCCCGTGGGGCTGGGCCGCGCAACCGCTCGTCGCCGTGGCGGGGCACTCCGCGCCGGGCCGGATCCCCGCAATGGCGCTGTCCGCGGCCTGCACGCTCGCCGCTCTGCTGTGGGCACGCCGCGAGACCCCGCGCATTCCCGAGGCGGCCCTGCGGAATCGGGCCACCGTCGCGTCCCAGGTCACCGCGTCCCTCTTCACCGTCGACCTGCGCCAGGCCCGGTCCGCCGTCCGCGGCCTGCGCCGCCGGGGCGCCCGGCCGGCCCTGCGGCTGCCCATGCCCCGGCGCACCTGGCTGATCGTCCCCTGGCGGGACGCCACGGGGCTGCTCCGGGCCCCCGGACGGCTGCTGTGGGCGGTCCTCTGGGCCGCCACCGCGCTGGGCCTGAGCTCCGTCGCCCAGCACACGGGGGCGCGGGGGCAGGCCGTCCTCTGTGTGGCCGCCCTCGTCGCCGAGTACCTCGCGGCCGCCCAGCTGACCGAGCCGGCGCGCCTCGACAGCGACGACTTCCGCCGCGCCTCCCGCCTCCCCTTCGCGTTCCGGTCCCTCGCGCTGCAGCACGCGTGGGTGCCCGGCGCCCTGCTGCTCGCCCTGCTCGGCGCGGGCACCGCGGCCGCCGGCCCCGCCGGCTGGCGGACCCCGGGCGACGCGGTGCTGATCGCGGCGGTCCCCGCCATGGTGGGCGCCGCGCTGGTCAGTTCCTACCGGGGCGCGGTCCCCGCGCACGTGATGATCGGCACGGAAACCCCCATGGGCAACACCGCGGCGATCCAGACGGCCGTCTGGTACACGCGGGGCCCGCTGGCCGCCCTCGTCCTGTCCGTACCGGTCCTGCTCGCGGTGGCGCACGGGGACCGGATCGGCGCCGGCCATCTCGTCTGGCTGCTGGCCCTCGGCGCGGCCGGCCTGTGGTGGGCCCGGCGCACGGCCGGCCGGCTGCACGGCGCACCGTCCGGGCGCCTCCGGCGGACCGAGCGCTTCCTCCAGGCGGGCAGAAGACTGCGCGCCTTCCTCCTCACGAGACTCAAATGATCGACGAACTTGCGACATCACCCGCCGTACAGGGCCTCCTGGGCCGCCTCGGCCTGGGCGAACTGCTTCCCCGGACCGGTGAATCCCCCG
The DNA here is from genome assembly GCF_041519305.1 of Streptomyces luteireticuli. Taxonomy (NCBI): domain Bacteria; kingdom Bacillati; phylum Actinomycetota; class Actinomycetes; order Kitasatosporales; family Streptomycetaceae; genus Streptomyces; species Streptomyces luteireticuli. Next base: position 4,657,678 of record NZ_CP167927.1, on the reverse strand, counting down.
CCGGCCGCAACCACAACACCGCCGGGGTGACGACCACCGGAAACGCCGTATTCGTCAAACAACTGGACCGGAACCAACCGGACGCCGCGCGGCGCTTCCGCCGCCTGCGCGCCTACGAGGAGGCGGCCGCCGGCGGCGACGGCCTCCTCGACTCCCCGCGGTGCCTGGGGTGGGACGACGACGAGCTCCTCGTCGTCTTCGAGTGGCTCGAAGGCGCCCGCCCGGGGTCCGACCTGGCGACCGCCGAGGAGTTCGACGACGAACTCGCCCACCGCGCCGGGCGGATGGTCGGCACGGTGCACTCCCTTCCGCCGGAGAAGTGCGGGGAACCGGAGGCGAATCCGCCCCTGCTCCCCCCGCTGGACTTCTTCGAGGCGCTCCCCCTCGCCTACCACACCCAGGCGAGCGGGGCCTCCCTGGAGGCCTGGGGAATGCTGCAGCGCGACACCGAACTCGCGGGCGGGCTGCGGCGGTTGCGCACCGAGGAGGCGACGGCAGCCGTCGCCCCGGCCCACTGCGACCTCCGGCTGGACCAGTTCCTTCTGCACGGGGACCGGCTCCTCCTCTGCGACTGGGAGGAGTTCCGCACGGCGGACCCCGCCCGGGACGTCGGCGGCTTCGTCGGCGAGTGGCTGCACCGCGCCGTACTCGACATTCCCGCGCAGGACACGGAGCTGAACAGCCCGAGCCCCCAGCTGTCCCACCAGGACATCGTCCGGCGGGGCACCGCCGAACTCGACCGGCTGCGGACCCGCAACGTCGCCTTCTGGCAGGGCTACCGGGAAACCTCCGCCGCCGTCGACCCGGACCTGGCCGTCCGGGCGACGGCCTTCGCGGGCTGGCACCTGATCGACCGCATGTTCGCCGCGGCGGAGCAGCGTCCCCGGCTGACCGCCGTCGACCGCGCGGCGGCGGGCATCGGGCGCTCGGCCGTACTGCACCCCGAAAAGTTCACCACCGTGCTCGGCCTGGAGGCTTGAGATGGACGACTTCCCCGAGGCCGCGAGTTCCGGGACCCCGTTCTCCGGGACGGCGGTCTCCAGAACCTCGATCTCCGGAACCCTGATCTCCGGAACCTCGGCCTCCGGAACCGCACTTTCCGGGCTCGGGACGCTGCTGTCCGACGTGCGGGTGGACCCCGGAGCGCGGAGCGCCCGGGTGGGCGAACGGCACATCGGGGCGGACACCGCCGGCCAGCTGCGCCAGAAGCTGATCTCCGCGCTCTACGAAGAGCTCCACGTGGGCAACGTCTTCGCCGAGGAGCGGCCCCGGACCTACCAGGACCCCTGGATCGAGGAGCAGTTGAGGGAGGCGACACCGCACGACACGACGACGGTCACGGCCTTGCCCGGCACGGACGGCGTCGTGACGGTCGACGGGGTGCGCGTCCGCGTACCCGGCGCGGAGGCGACGGGGAACCGGGTGCGGATGCCCGCCCAACGCCCCGGTCTCTCCCCGGGGTTCTTCCTCGTCGACGGCTCCCGGGGACACTCCGCCAGCCGCCCGCTGCTCAGGCTCTACGTACACCTGCGCACCCCGGAGGAGGCCGTACGGGTGTGGGGCGACGTCCTGCGCACCCTGGAGCGCCACGAGATCCTCTACCGGGCCAAGGTGACGTCCTCGCGCCGCCTGTTCCCGCGCCGGGACGGACTGGTGGTGTATCTGGGGGAGGACGCCTGGCATGCCGTCCCCCTGGTGACGAATGCCGTGTCACGAGCGGACATTCCCGAATCGCCCCTCTCCTCCTCGGCCTTGGCCGAAACCCTGGCCCCCGGCATCGCCATGGCCTGGGAACCCGAGGACACGAGGCCGGGAATGCGGGGCATGAGTTTCGGTCAGCATCGCGCCGCTGCACTCGCGGACGCATTGCTGGAGCACGCCGAGGGCCGTCGTGACGACTCCCTGCACGACTGCCTCCGTGCGCAGCTGTTGGCCGCGAATATCGACCCCGAAAGCCCCTACAGGAACCTTTCCTCCCCTCAACTTCCCTAAGTTGCGGCCGCATCCGGTGACGCAGCGCACAAGTGCCCAGCAAGTGCTGCACAAACGCCTTCGGAACTGATCTACTGAAGACGTCAGCGAGGCAGTCGAACACCCCGCCGGGAAATCCCGGAAAGGGGAGGGCCGGGACCGGCAAATCCCTTACGGGAAAAGCCTTTCCTGGTGCACTGCCCACAAAAACCTTTCTTTACAAGGGGGATCCCATGGAGTCCATGGAGCTCATCGCCGGTTACGCCGCCTACACCACCCCGGAGGAGCTTGCCGCTTCCGAGGCCACCGACGCGCCGGCCATCACCACCACGGTCACCTCGTCGGAGATCTGCATCACCATCACCGCCGGCTGGGGCTGCTGAACCAGCACCCGTCAGTCAGTGGCCCGGGCGTGTCCATCGGACCGCCCGGGCCGCGGCCGTAGGAACCGGAAGAGAGTTGTCGCACCATGCCGGAGGAGCACGCCGTGCCGGAGGAGTTCGCACCGCCCTCCTGCTTCACGCTGCCCAACGGCCTGCGGGTGGTGCTCTGCCGACGCGGCACGACGCCCGTGGCGGCCGTGTGCGTCCACTACGACGTGGGGTTCCGGTCCGAACCGGAAGGGCGCGGCGGGTTCGCCCACCTCTTCGAACACCTGATGTTCCAGGGGAGCGAGAGCGTAGGGCGTTCCGAGCACTTCACGATCGTGCAGAGCTCGGGCGGAACGGCCAACGGATCGACCCGCCAGGACTACACGGAGTACTACCAGATCGCCCCCGTGTCGGCCCTCGAACGGCTGCTGTTCCTCGAGGCGGACCGCATGCGGACGCTGCGGCTCACCCAGGACTCCCTCGACACCCAGGTCGCAGTGGTCGAGGAAGAGATCAAGCTGAACGTCCACGACCGCCCCTACGGCGGATTCCCGTGGACGAACCTCCCCTCGGTGCTCTACCGGAAATTCTCCAACGCCCACAACGGCTACGGCGACTTCGCCGACCTCCGGCGCGCGACGCTGGAGGACTGCGCCGCCTTCTTCGACGCCTACTACGCGCCGTCCAACGCGGTGCTCACCGTCGTCGGGGACATCGACCCGGCCCGCACACGGGACTGGGTGGCCCGGCACTTCGGCGACATCCCGGCACGGCCGACCGCGGCACGGCAGGACCTCCGGGAGCCCCTGCCGGCGGAACCGCGGCACGGCAGCCTCACCGACCGGCAGGCGCCCCTCCCGTCCACGGCCCTGGGATACCGGCTGCCGGACCCCGGGGCCGGGCGCGAGCGCTACCTCGGCCACATCGTCCTGGCGGCGCTGCTGGGCGGCTCCTCGGGACGCCTGAGCCGCCGCGCGCTCGCCCGGGACATCAGCCTCACCACGGCCGCCGCCCAGTGCGGGTTCTTCGGCCCCCTCGACGCCCGCGACCCCGACACCTTCGTCGTGACCGCCCGGCATCCCTCGACCGACCACCGGGCCGTGGCCGGGGCGGTCGCGGCCGCGCTGGAGGACCTCGCGGACCCGGGACCGACGGACCGGGAAGTGGCCTCCGTGATCCGCGGGACCGCCGCCCGGTGGCACCGGAAGCACGACAACGTCCTCACCCTCGCGAGGGCGGTCGGGGCCTCCGCACTGCTCCACGGCGAACCGTCGCTGCCGACGGAGTTCCCCCGGCTCCTGGCGTCCGTCACCGGCGCCCGCGTCCGCGACGCGGCCGGAACGCTGGCCGGCAGCCGGCCCGCCACCCTCGCGCTCCGCACACGTCACACCGGAGGTGCACGGTGACCGGCCCGACGACGCCCATGCTGACGTCGCCCGCCGCCTACCGGCCGCCGTCCGCCCTCGCGGGCAGCGGCTCCGGCCCCAGGCCCCTGCCTCCCCTGCGCCCGGGGGACGGGCCCGCCTTCCCCCGGGTCGTCGAGAGGCGGCTCCCCTCCGGGCCGCGCGTCCTCGCGGTGCCCGCCATGGGCACCCCGCTCGTCGAGGCGCGCGTCCTCGTTCCCCTCTCGGCCGGCACACCGCGGCAATCGGTGACGGCCGAGCTGCTGACGACGACCGCCTTCACCGGAACCGTGCGCGCCGGCGGCCGCGCCGTCCCCTGGGACTCGGCCCTCACCACCGGCCGTCCCCAGGTGCAGCGCATGGCGGAGTGGCTGCTGGTCGCGGGACACGCACCGGCCGACGAGCTCGACCGGCTGCTCGCTCTGCTCGCCGCGTGGCTGGCCGCTCCCGAGATCCCGGAGGAGCGCCTCGCGCAGGAACGCGAGCGGCTGTCCCAGGCCCTGGCGATCCTCGACGCCCAGCCCCGGCGCATCGCCCTCCGCGCACTCAACCGGGCCCGCTACGGCGATGCGGAGGCCTTCGGCGCATGGCCGACGGCCGACGTCGTCGCGGGCATCACCGCGCAGGACGTGCGCGAGGCGCACCGCGACTGCCTGTCCCTCGCCGGGGCCCGCGTGGTCGTCGTGGGGAACGTCGACGCCGGCACCGCGTCCGACGCCGTGGCCCGCGCCTTCTCCGGCCTCCCCGCGGGGGGCCCGGCGGCTCCCGCGCCCGGGACGGCACCCGCCGGGCGCCTGCGGCTGGTCCCGCGGCCCGGGGCCACCCAGTCGCACGTGGCGCTGTCCTGCCGCTCCCTGCCCTTCAGCCACCCCGGCTACCCGGCGCTCGCCGTGGCCAACGCGGTCTTCGCCGGGTACTTCTCGTCCCGGCTGGTGGCGAACATCCGGGAACGACGGGGCCTGGCCTATCACGCGCTGTCCCGCTTCGACCGCACGCTCGGCATTCCCTCCGTCGTCACGGAAGTGATCTGCGGAACGGACTCGACCGGACCCGTGGTGTCCGAAATCCTCGGCGAACTGGAGAGAACGGCGGAGAACCCGCCCACCCGACGGGAGATCGAGGACGCCCGTAACTATCTCAACGGCTCGCTGCTGACGGCCACCGCCTCACAGTCGGATCTCGCCAACCTCATTGCCTCGCTGTGCTGCTGGGAAGTCGACCCCGGCTGGATCCAGGAATATCCGCAGCAATTGCTGGAAGTGACGGCCGACGAGGTCGCGGCGGCCTGCACGGAATTCTTCGGGCCCGGCCCCGAGGCCGGAGTCGTCGTCGGGAACACGGCTGCCACGGGACCTTCCCTCGCACGATTCGGATTCACGGAATAGGAGATCGGGCGTGACCGACCGAGAAAACCCACAGGCAGGCCTCCCTGCCCCGGAATTCACGGCCGAGCGGCTGCTCGTCATCGGCACCGGCGCGGTCCACGTGGCTCATCTGCCCACCTGGGCGGGATGGCTGCGGAGGAGCTATCCCCACCTGGAGATCCGGACGGTGGTCACCCGCAGCGCCGAACGCTTCGTCACCCGGTCCGCCCTGGCCGCTCTCGGCGGCGGCGAAGTGCTGCTCGACGCCTGGCCGGAAGGGGCGACGACCAGCGCCCTGCACGTCGAACTCGCCCAGTGGGCCGACGCGGTGGCCGTCTACCCGGCGACCATGGACTTCATCCGCCGGTTCGCCACCGGCGCCGCGGACACACCGGCCATGCTCGCCCTGCAGTGCACACGCGCCCCCATCGCCATAGCCCCCGCCCTTCCCCCCGGCGGACAGGAGAACGAGGTACTGCGCGGGCATCTCACGTCACTCGACGCCCGGCGCAATGTGACGGTCGTCCCCACCGTCCCCGGCCGCAGCATCACGACCGGACGGGACGACGCCGCCGTGCCACCGCCCCTGCCCGTGGTGATCAGCCAACTCGCCCGGAAACAGGCGCCCTTGCTCCCGGCCGGCGGCACCGCGTGAAGGTCGACGAGTACGGCACCGGACAGCTGCACACCGAGATCTTCGCGACGGAGGACAACTGCTTCCTCTGGCGCAGGAGGCACCTGGTGGGCGGGACCGCGACAGCAGTGGCCGTCGGCATAAGGGACGCCGAATTCCTGGACTCCTCACCCCACTTGGCGGTGGGCAGGCCCGACGGGGACACGGTCGTCTACACGGCACCCGGCAGCAGATCCCTGGCCCGCATCATCTGGCCCCCCGCTCCCGCACAACTCCCGCCGACCGCGGCGATGACCACCGTGGGACGCGCGCTGCGCGACCTCAACACCTGCACCACCCCCCTCACCGCCCCCGGCCCGCCGCCCGCCCTGGGCCGCCTCAGCCGATGGCTCCGGACGGGCGACGGGAAGGACGGGGCGGCACGACTCCACCAACTGTGCACGGACCGCATGGGCCCGACACAACTGCGCACTCTGGACGACTGGTGCCACGCGGCCTCCGCGGGAACCACCGGGCACGTCCTGCTCCACGGCGAGCCCTCGCTGGGGCTCGTGGTGCCCGGCCCCGACGGACACGACACCGTGCTGCTCACCGGCGAGAGCCTGTGCCACGGACGGCCCGAACACGACATGGGCTGGCTGCTGGGCGAACTCGCCGAGATGGCCGACGTGGCGGCCCGGCACCTCCCGGACGGGACGACCACCCCCTTCGCCGCGATGGCGGAAGCCCTGTCGGCAGGCCGCGACTGGACCCCGGACCCCGTACTGCTCGGACGCACCGCCACGCTGCGCCGCATGGCACACCTTGTGGACTTCGCCGGCCACGTCGGCTGGAGCGACGGGATCACCGGTTACGTCGACACCCTGGCCGCCCTGGTCGGGGACGACGGGCGAACGGTGCTGTCACCCCTGCAATAGGGGCCCAGGAAGTGCCATAGGGTCCCAGAAAGACAAAAATCCCAGGTCGGCAATGCCTGACCTGGGATTTCACAGAGCCGCCTTCGGGATTCGAACCCGAGACCTACGCATTACGAGTGCGTTGCTCTGGCCAACTGAGCTAAGGCGGCGCGCTGCCTGGCCGGGATGCGGCGTCGGCAGCGCGCCCAGTCTACACAGTTCCGGAGGGTGCTCCGCACCACGGCGTCGCACGGGGGTGCGAACCGCCCGTGCGACGGGACCGAGGCGGAGACCGAGGTCAGGAGCAGCGGCGGGAGGCGGGCGGCGGGGTGCGGGTGAGGAGGTAGGAGTCGACCGCCTCGTCCACGCACTCGCTGCCGCGGGTGTAGGCGGTGTGGCCGTCGCCGTCGTAGGTCAGGAGACGGCCGGAGGAGAGCTGGGAGGCGAGGGCGCGGGCCCAGGGGTACGGCGTCGCGGGGTCACGGGTGGTGCCGACGACGAGGATCGGGGCGGCGCCGCGGGCCGTGATGCGGTGCGGGTGACCGGTGGGGTGGACGGGCCAGTAGGCACAGCCGAGGGAGGCCCAGGCGAGGGCCTCGCCCAGGACCGGGGACACCTTGCGGAAGGCGGGGAGCGCCTGGCGGACACCGTCGGGGCCGCGGAAGGCGGCGGGGGCGTCGAGGCAGTTCACGGCCGAGTTGGCGGCCATGAGGTTGGAGTACACGCCGCGCTCGTCGCGCTCGTAGTACGCGTCGGAGAGGGCGAGCAGCACCGTGCCGTCGCCGCCGGCTGCGTCCGCGAGGGCCTTGCGGAGGGCGGGCCAGGCGCCCTCGTCGTACATCGCGGCGATCACCCCGGTGGTCGCCAGGCCCTCGGTGAGGCGGCGGGAGTCGCCCGCGGGCAGCGGGTGCCCGGAGAGGCCGGCGAGGAAGGCCCGCAGGTGCTTGCCGGCGTCGTCGGGGCCCGAGGTGCCCAGGGGGCAGTCGACGTGGCGGGCGCAGTCGCGGGCGAAGGAGGTGAACGCGGTCTGGAAGCCCGCCGCCTGTTCCCGGTTGACGCGCTCGGCACCGAGCGAGGGGTCGAGCGCGCCGTCGAGGACGAGCCGGCCCACCCGGGAGGGGAAGAGCTCGGCATAGGTGGCGCCGAGGAACGTGCCGTAGGAGGCGCCGACGTAGTGCAGCTTGCTGTCGCCGAGGAGCTCGCGGAGGACGTCCATGTCGCGGGCGGCCTCGACGGTCGAGACGTGCTTCAGGATGCGGCCGGCATGGGTGGCGCAGCCCTGGGAGAACTTCTTGAGGTTCGCGACGTAGCTGCGCGCCTGGGCGGTGGTCCGCGGGTTGGGGTCGGCCTGGGCGTAGCGGTCCATCTCGCTGTCGGAGAGGCAGGTGACCGGGGTGCTGCGGCCCACGCCGCGCGGGTCCACCGCCACCAGGTCGTAGCGGGCCCGGATCTCGGCGGGGTACTTCGTGGCCGCATGGCCCTGCAGGTAGCCGATCGCCGAGCCGCCCGGGCCACCCGGGTTGACCAGCAGCGATCCGAGGCGGGCGGAGGGGTCGGTGGCCCGCTTGCGGGAGAGGGCGAGGGTGATGTCGCCGCCGTGGGGGGCGGCGTAGTCGAGGGGGACCTTCATCGAGGCGCACTCGAAGCCCGCGCCCTTGCCGGTGCAGGAGTGCCAGCTGAGCTTCTGGGCGTAGAACGGCCGCAGGAGGCCGGCCGGATCGGCGGCGAGGGTGGTGCCCGGTTCGTCCCGGTCCTGCGGTCTCGCCGCCGCGGACGCGGTCGGCGTGGACGGGCCGGCGGTGAGCGCGGAGAGCAGCAGGGCCGCCGCGGCGGCCAGGGTGCCGGAGGTACGGAGCAGGCGACTGGTGTCCATCGGCTGGTCCCTCTGTGTGGCAGAAAGTGGCAGACAGGTGGGCGTGCGGCATGCGACGGCGAAACGGGGTGCAGCGCGAAAACGGGGTGCAGCGCGAGACGGATGCGGCCGCGCAGGCCGATTCCGCGAGGGAGACCCCTCGGATCGGGCTCGGGTGTACGGAGCGTATCTGTACGCCCACCCGATTTCGCCGGGCCGGGCCTACAGGTCGGCTCATAAGGGTGAGGATTCACCCGGGCTGTGGTGTTCCCGTCGCCGCTGTGCCTACCGGTGGCCCGGCGGGCGGGCTGAGGCGCACCGGCGCGGCCCGGCCTGCCTCAGCCCGCCCGCAGGGCCACCGTCATCGCCTCGACCGCCAGCAGGGGGGCCACGTTCCGGTCGAGCGCCCGGCGGCAGGCGGCGATCGCCTCGATCCGGCGCAGCGTCGCCTCCGGCCGCGAACCGGCGGCGATCCGCTCCAGGGCGTCCCGCATGTCCGTGTTGGCCGGCGCGCCGCGGGAGCCGAGCTGTATCGCGAGGACGTCGCGGTAGAAGCCGGTGAGCTCCGTGAGGGCGAGGTCCAGGCTGTCGCGCTGGGTACGCGTCGAGCGGCGCTTCTGCCTGTCCTGGAGATCCTTCATCACACCGGCCGTGCCGCGCGGGAGCCGCCCGCCGGTGCCGGCCGCCGCGCCGAGGGCGGCGCGCAGCTCCTCGGTCTCCTTGGTGTCGATCTCCTCGGCGACCTGCTTGGCATCCTCGGCCGCGGCGTCGATCAGCTCCTGGGCGGCCTTGAGGCAGCCGCCCATGTCGTCGACGCGCAGCGGCAGCTTGAGCACGGCCGCGCGGCGGGCGCGGGCGCGCTCGTCCGTGGCGAGGCGGCGGGCCCGGCCTATGTGGCCCTGGGTGGCGCTCGCCATGCGGGCGGCGAGCTCGGGCTCCACGCCGTCCCGGCGGACGAGGACGTCGGCGACGGCGGCGACGGACGGCGTGCTCAGATTGAGCGACCGGCAGCGGGAGCGGATCGTCGGCAGCACGTCCTCGATGGACGGCGCGCAGAGCAGCCAGACCGTCCGCGGGGCGGGCTCCTCGACGGCCTTGAGGAGCACATTGCCCGCGCCTTCGGTGAGGCGGTCCGCGTCCTCCAGGACGATCACCTGCCAGCGGCCGCCGGCGGGCGACAGCTGGGCGCGGCGGACGAGCTCGCGGGTCTCCTTGACGCCGATGGACAGCAGATCGGTGCGGACGATCTCGACATCCGCGTGCGTCCCGACCAGCGTCGTGTGGCAGCCGTCGCAGAACCCGCAGCCGGGACCCGCGCCGTACGCCCGGTCCGGGCTGACGCACTGCAGCGCGGCGGCGAAGGCGCGCGCCGCCGTGGCACGGCCGGAGCCGGGCGGGCCGGTGAACAGCCAGGCATGGGTCATCCGGGAGCCGGCCGGGGTCTCCACCGGGCCGTCCGCCGACTCCGCCGCCGTGACCAGCGCGTCCGCGTCACGGGCGGCAGCGGTGAGCTGCTCCGTGACCCGGTCCTGCCCGACCAGGTCGTCCCACACCGCCATGGCTGTCCTCCGCGCCGATCGTTCTGCGTTCTGCCCCGGTCACCCATTGTGAGGCACCCCACTGACAGCGGGGCCCGGAAGCGGCGGCGGGGCCCCGTACGAGGGCCCCGCCGTTCCTTCACTTGCCGCGTCGCCGCGGGCCCTTCCTGCCGGAGTCGTCGCGTCCGGCCTCGTCGCCGTCGTCGCCGCGCGAACCCAGGAGGTCGTCGGCGAGCGTCGCGTCGTCGGCCCACTCGGGGCGGCGCCACGGCTTGCGCGGGGTCTGCTGCCCGGCCGGCTCCCCGGCGTCGTCGACCCGCGGCATTTCACGCGTGCGCATGTTGTCCGACTCGTCCGCGGAGGGCGTGGAGGACGCGGAGGGCTTCGGTGCGGATGCGGACGAGGACCCGCCCCCGGCCGCCGGCCCCTCCGGGCGGAAAAGCCAGTCGGGGACCCGGTCCACCGGATCCTCGCGGCGGTCCGGAGCGGGCTTCGTACCCGCGTCGTCCGCCGCGGATCCCATGCCCCAGGTGACCCGCTGCGGGGCCGGACCGGCGGACGGCGCGGCGGGCGGGGAGGGCTTGCGCGGCGGCACCGGGGGCAGCACGGCGGTCTCGTCCTCGGACCGCGCGCCGCCGGTGACGGGCGGCAGCACCGCGGTCTCGTCCGCGGACCCCAGCGGCAGCACCGCCGTCTCCTCGCCGGAACCATCCGGGGCACCCGCGGCATCCGCCTCGTGCGGGTCCGCACGGTGCACGATCGGCGATTCGACGGTCAGCGTCTCGTCCGCGTCCCGCATCCGCACGGTCTCCCGGGGGTCGGGCCGGTGCACGGACGGGGCCGGGAGCTGCTCGGTCCGCTCGGCGTCGGCGCGCACGGACGCCTGCTCGACCGTGGGCACCTCGTCGGGCGTCTCCTTGGACAACGTGAGCTTCGGCCCGGCGGGCCCGGCCCCGGAAGGTTCGGGCTCGGAGGGTTCGGCCCCGGAAGACTCGGCCATCCGCGCCGCCTCCGCGGCCAGCAGTGCCTCCTCCGCCGCACGCTGCTTCTCGCGGCGCCGCTCCTCGGCCTCCGCGCGCAGCCGCGCCTCCTCGGCGGCCTGCTTGCGCAGCCGCTCCTGCTCCTCGGCGCGGACCCGCTCCTCCGCCTCGCGGCGCCTGCGCTCCTCCTCGGCGGCCCGGCGGGCCTCCGCCGCGCGCTCGCGCGCCTCCTCGGCCTGGCGCTCGGCCTCCCGGCGCGCCTCCTCCTCGGCCTCGCGGCGCTTGCGCTCCTCTTCCTCCGCGCGCAGCCGCGCGAGCTGCTCCCGGCGCTCGCGCTCCAGCCGCTCCTCCTCGGCCTTGCGCGCCGCCTCCTCCTCGGCCTTGCGCCGGGCCTCCTCCTCGGCGGCCCGGCGGGCCTCCGCCAGCGACTTCTCCTCGGCCGCGGACAGCGGGAGGTCCTGGTCGAGCCGGTGGCGGACGACGGTGGTGACCTCGTCCGGCTCCTGGCCCGCGTCCACGACGAGGTAGCGCGCGGGGGCCGCGGCGGCCAGCGCCAGGAAGCCGCTGCGCACCCGCTGGTGGAACTCGGCCGGCTCGGACTCCAGCCGGTCCGGCGCCTCGGTGAAGCGCTCGCGGGCGGTCTCGGGCGAGACGTCCAGCAGCACCGTCAGATGGGGGACGAGCCCCTCGGTCGCCCAGCGGTTGATGCGGGCGATCTCGGTCGACGACAGATCCCGGCCGGCGCCCTGGTAGGCCACGGACGAGTCGATGTAGCGGTCGGAGATGACGACCGCGCCGCGCTCCAGGGCGGGCCGCACGACGGCGTTGACGTGCTCGGCGCGGTCGGCCGCGTACAGCAGGGCCTCCGCGCGGTCCGACAGGCCGGCGGACGCGACGTCCAGCAGGATCGCGCGCAGCCGCTTGCCGATCGGCGTCGCGCCGGGCTCGCGGGTGACGACGACCTCGTGGCCCTTGGAACGGATCCACTCGGCGATGGCCTGCACCTGGGTGGACTTGCCGGCGCCGTCGCCGCCCTCGAAGGCGATGAAGAAGCCGCTGCGCGACGGCGCCTGGGCGGGGTCGCCGTCGCGGACGGCGTCCAACAGGTCGCGGTGGAAGGGCACGCCGTGCCGGTCGTCGGTCCTGCCCAGGACGAGCGCGCCCACGGGCAGCAGCAGCGCGCCGATGAGCATCAGCGTGAACGCCGCACCGCCGTGCGCGAAGACGAAGCTGCCGCTCTCGGCCCGGTGCGGGCCGATGAGGGCGGCCAGGGCGGGCGCGACGACCGCGCCCAGCGCCACGGTGACGCGGACGACCGCGTGCAGGTGGGCGGTCGTCCGCTCCCGCGCCGCGTCCTCCGTCTCCTGGTCGAGGAGGGTGTGGCCGGTGTTGGCGACGACGCCCGCGGCGACACCCGCCAGCAGGACGAGCAGCAGCACGGTCGTGGCGTCGGGCACCAGCCCGGCCACCAGCAGCGCCAGGCCGGTGACGCCGAGCGCCAGGGCGAGGAGCCGGCGGCGGGAGAACCCGGGCAGGATCTTCGCCGCGGCGCGGATGCCGACGACGGGACCGCCGGTGAGCGCGAGGACCAGCAGCCCGAAGGCCACCGGGCCGCCGCCCAGGTCGTACGCCTGGAGCACCGCGACACCCACCGCCGCGGCGACGGCCCCGGCGACCGCGGCGCAGGACAGGACGAAGACCGGGATGCCGCCCGTGCGGCCCTTGTCGGGCCCCTGGGCGCCCTTGGGCCGGCGCAGTCCCTCCAGCGGGGACCGCGGGGCGGGAGCCTGTGCGCCGGGGAGCGGCAGGAAGTGGACGATCACGCCGGACGCGTTGAACAGCGCCGCCGCGAGGTACGAACCGAGAGCCGCCTGGTGCAGGTGGAACCAGTCGATGCCGGATCCCAGCAGATTGCTGACCAGCGTGATGGCGATCAGCGCGGCCGCCGCCACGGGCACGGCGACGAAGGAGGTGCGCAGCGAGAGCCGGCGCAGCGCGTCCCGGTGGTCCGGCCCGGGCCGGACGGGGTCGTCCCCGGGGGGCGCCCCGGGCAGCAGCGAGGGCGCGATGCCGTCCTTGGCCACGGTCCACACCCGCTCGGCGGCGCCGAGGAGGAACGCGGTGGCCAGTACCGCGACGAGCGCCTTCTGCTCGGTGAAGTCGATCCACACCGGCGCGACGGCCAGCAGGAGCGCCCGGACGGCGTCGGCGCCGATCATGGTCCAGCGGCGGTCGAGGGGACCCGCGGGGGCGAGCAGCGAGGAGAGCGGGCCCAGCAGGACCGCGCCGAAGAGCACCGTGGCGAGCAGCCGCGCGCCGATGACGGCGGCGACGGCGAGGGCGGCCCCGCGGTAGCCGCCGCCGAAGGAGCCCGCGGTCACGGCCGCCTGGAACGCCAGGAGCAGCAGGACCAGCACGCCGAGGGTGTCTCCGACCCCTCCCGCCGCCTGGGCGCTCCACAGCCGCTTCAGCGACGGGATGCGGAGCAGGGCACGGACGGCGCGCTCACGGGAGTCCGCGGCCAGTGTCCCGGAGGGGGAGGTGACCACTGTTGGCTGCTCGGCTCGCGTCATCCTGCCAGCCTATCCGGAGCGTCTCAATACGGACCTCCACGACGAACAGGCGCTCGAAGGGAGCCGGAGGAAGGGCCCGGAAACAGCGGGGCGGCGGAACCGGAATCCGGTCCGCCGCCCGCCCGCCTGTACGACGATCCTGTACGACGACGTCACTCCGCCTTGGCGGCAGCGGCCTTCTTTGCGGTGGTCTTCTTGGCCGCCGTCTTCTTCGCCGTGGTGGTCTTGGCCGCCGTCGTCTTCTTGGCAGCCGTCTTCTTCGCGGCGGTCTTCTTCGCCGGGGCCTTCTTGGCCGCCGCCTTCTTCGCGGTCTTCTTGGCCGGACCCTTGGCGCGCTTCTCCGCCAGCAGCTCGTAGCCGCGCTCCGGCGTGATCGTCTCCACGTCGTCGTCCCGGCGCAGCGTCGCGTTCGTCTCGCCGTCCGTGACGTACGGGCCGAAGCGGCCGTCCTTGACCACGACCGGACGCTCGCTGACCGGGTCGGTGCCCAGCTCCTTCAGCGGCGGCTTGGCCGCGGCGCGGCCGCGCTGCTTGGGCTGCGCGTAGATCGCCAGGGCCTCCTCCAGCGTGATGCCGAAGATCTGGTCCTCGCTCTCCAGGGAGCGCGAGTCCGTGCCCTTCTTCAGATACGGCCCGTAGCGGCCGTTCTGCGCGGTGATCTCCACACCCTCGGCGTCGGTGCCGACGACGCGCGGCAGCGACATCAGCTTCAGCGCGTCGTCGAGGGTGACCGTGTCGAGCGACATGGACTTGAAGAGCGAGGCCGTCCGCGGCTTGACCGCGTTCTTGCCGGTCTTCGGGGTGCCCTCGGGCAGCACCTCGGTGACGTACGGGCCGTAGCGGCCGTCCTTGGCGATGATCGCGTGGCCCGACTGCGGGTCGGTGCCCAGCTCGTACTCGCCGCTCGGCTTGGCGAAGAGCTCCTCCGCGTACTCCACGGTGAGCTCGTCCGGCGCCAGGTCGTCCGGGACGTCCGCGCGCTGGTGGCCCTCGGAGTCCTTCTCGCCGCGCTCGACGTACGGGCCGTAGCGGCCGACGCGCAGCACGATGCCCTCGCCGACGGGGAACGAGGAGATCTCCCGGGCGTCGATCGCGCCGAGGTCGGTGACCAGCTCCTTGAGACCGCCGAGGTGGTCGCCGTCGCCGTTGCCCGCCGCGGCCGCCTTGCCGGAGTCCTCCGAGCCCTCGCCGAAGTAGAAGCGGCGCAGCCACGGCACGGCCTGGGCCTCGCCGCGGGCGATGCGGTCGAGGTCCTCCTCCATGGAGGCGGTGAAGTCGTAGTCGACCAGCCGGCCGAAGTGCTTCTCCAGCAGGTTGACCACGGCGAAGCTCAGGAAGGACGGGACGAGCGCGGTGCCCTTCTTGAAGACGTAGCCGCGGTCGAGGATGGTGCCGATGATCGACGCATAGGTCGACGGACGGCCGATCTCGCGCTCCTCCAGCTCCTTGACCAGCGACGCCTCGGTGTAGCGGGCGGGGGGCTTGGTCGCGTGGCCGTCGGCGGTGATCTCCTCGGCCGTCAGCGCGTCGCCCTCGGCGACCTGCGGCAGCCGGCGCTCGCGGTCGTCGAGCTCGGCGTTGGGGTCGTCGGCGCCCTCGACGTAGGCCTTCATGAAGCCGTGGAAGGTGATCGTCTTGCCGGACGCGCTGAACTCGGCCTCGCGGCCGTCGCTCGCTCTGCCCGCGATCCTGACGGTGACCGAGTTGCCGACCGCGTCCTTCATCTGGGAGGCGACGGTCCGCTTCCAGATCAGCTCGTAGAGCCGGAACTGGTCGCCGGTCAGCCCGGTCTCCGCGGGAGTGCGGAAACGATCACCCGAAGGACGGATGGCCTCGTGCGCCTCCTGGGCGTTCTTGACCTTCCCCGCGTAGGTGCGCGGCTTCTCCGGCAGGTAGTCCGCGCCGTAGAGCTGGGTCACCTGCGCCCGGGCGGCGCCCACCGCGGTGTCCGAGAGCGTCGTGGAGTCCGTACGCATATAGGTGATGAAGCCGTTCTCGTACAGCTTCTGGGCCACCTGCATGGTCGCCTTCGCACCGAAGCCCAGCTTCCGCGACGCCTCCTGCTGGAGGGTGGTGGTGCGGAAGGGGGCGTACGGGGAACGGCGGTACGGCTTGGACTCGACCGACCGGACGGCGAACGAGGACTGCTCCAGGGCGGCGGCCAGGGCACGGGCGTTCGCCTCGTCCAGGTGCAGCACCTGGGCGGCGTCCTTGAGCCTGCCGTTCGCCCCGAAGTCGCGGCCCTGGGCCACGCGCCGGCCGTCGACCGAGGTCAGCCGGGCGACGAGGGAGGCGGGGTCGGACGTGTCGCCGCCACGGCCGGTGCCGAAGGTGCCGGTGAGGTCCCAGTACTCCGCGGAGCTGAACGCGATGCGCTCGCGCTCGCGCTCGACGACCAGCCGCGTCGCCACGGACTGCACCCGTCCGGCGGACAGCCGGGGCATGACCTTCTTCCACAGGACCGGCGAGACCTCGTAGCCGTAGAGGCGGTCGAGGATGCGGCGGGTCTCCTGGGCGTCGACCAGCTTCTTGTTGAGCTCGCGCGGGTTGGCCACGGCGGCCTGGATCGCGTCCTTGGTGATCTCGTGGAAGACCATCCGGCGGACCGGGACCTTGGGCTTGAGGACTTCCTGGAGGTGCCACGCGATGGCCTCGCCCTCGCGGTCCTCATCGGTGGCGAGGAAGAGCTCGTCGGACTCGGCCAGCAGTCCCTTGAGCTTCTTGACCTGCTCCTTCTTATCGGCGTTGACGACGTAGACGGGCTGGAAGTCGGCGTCCACGTTCACACCGAGGCGGGCCCAGGGCTCGCCCTTGTACTTCGCGGGGACCTCGGCCGCCCCGTTCGGCAGGTCACGGATGTGCCCGACGCTTGCCTCGACGACGTATCCGGGGCCGAGGTAGCCCTTGATCGTCTTCGCCTTGGCAGGCGACTCGACGATGACGAGTCGGCGGCCGCCCTGTGCGGTCTCGCTGGTCGGGGACAACTTCGCTCTTCTTCCGGTCGCAATCGGCATGGGAGTTGCGGTGACGCTGCGGAGTGTGACGGTACATCCCGCCCTCGTGTCAAACGGGGAAAGCCCGCAACGCCACTCGAACGGTAACCCGACAAGCGTCCTGTCTGCCGCCCGGACCGTCACACCACCGGGAGGAACGCGCCGCCCACTGCTCTGGGGCGACGGTATCCGGACGATACGGGACACGCCTCACGAGGCGATCAACATCACCATCCCGTGTTTCGGACAACGGCCGGGACCCGCCGCGACCGCCCCGGCCCCGCATGTTCCGGTCAATCCGCCTCCATGGTCATCCGGCCCCGGTCATCCGGCCTCCGGGATCAGGAATCCCTGCTCCACCAGGAGCCGGATCGATTCGGGCGTGCGGTCGCGCAGCAGCACCGGGTCCTCGCCGATGAGCTGGGCGATGGCGTCGAGGATGCGGCCGGCGCTGAGAGTCCCGTCACAGACGCCAGCAAAGCCGGCACCCACCGTGTCCACCTTGGTGGCCCGCCGCATGCCCCGGTTCTGGCGCAGGACCACGTGCTCCGGGTCCTCCGCACCGGGCAGCCCGACCTGCTCCTGGACGACCTCCGGGGCCAGCCGGAAGCGGGCGCCGAGCAGCGCCGCGTCGTCGTGCGCGCGCAGGAACGCCTGCCGCTCGAAGTGCTCCCGGACGCTCGGGCCGAGCGGCTGCTCCACCGGGTGCGGCCACTCCTCGGCGATCACGGACGGACGGTCGGCACCCGATTTGTACAGCGTGATCCAGCCAAATCCGATCCCCTTGGTCCGACGGGTCTCGAACTCGTCCAGCCACGCGTCGTACCGTGCCGCGTACTCCTCGGGGCCCGTGCGGTGGTCGCCCGCGTCGCGCAGCCACAGCTCGGCGTACTGGGCCACGTCCTGCACCTCGCGCTGGACGATCCAGGCGTCGCAGCCGGCCGGCACCCAGGACGTCAGCCGCTCGCGCCAGTCCTCGCCCTCGACGTGCTGCCAGTTGGCGAGCAGCTGGCAGTAACCGCCGTCGTTGAGCCGAGCCGCCGCCTGGCCCACCAGCGTGCGGCACAGGTCGTCGCCGCCCATGCCGCCGTCGCGGTAGGTGAGGCGGGCGCCGGGGGAGATGACGAACGGCGGATTCGAGACGATCAGGTCGAACGTCTCGTCGGCGACGGGCTCGAACAGGGAGCCCTGGCGCAGATCGGCCTCGGGGGCGCCGGAGAGCGCGAGCGTGAGCCGGGCGAAGCGCAGGGCGCGCGGGTTCAGATCGGTCGCGGTGACACGGCCCGCGTGCTGGGCGGCGTGCAGCGCCTGGATGCCGGAGCCGGTGCCGAGGTCGAGGGCGCTGCCCACGGGGGTGCGGACGGTGAGGCCGGCGAGGGTCGTGGAGGCGCCGCCGACACCGAGGACGAGCTCGGAGCGGTCCGTCCCGGCCGGGCCCGCGCCTCCCCCGGCGATGCCGCCGGCCCCGCCGACCGCGCAGCCGAGGTCGGAGACGATCCACCAGTCCTCGCCGTCCGGGCCGCCGTAGGGGCGCACATCCACCGTGGCGCGCACCTCGTCACCGGCGGCGGTCAGCCAGCCGTCGGCGAGGCAGTCGTCGAGGGGGAGCGCGGCGGACGCCCGCGCCCGGCCGACGGGACGCTGCAGGAGGAAGAGCCGGACCAGCGTCTCCAGCGGGCCGTCCCCGCGGGTGGCGCGCAGCGCCGGGACCGTCTCGCTGCGGGCGAGCGCGGCATAGGCGGGCGCGCCGAGCAGGTCGAGCAGACCGTCGGCCGTGAAGTCGGCGGCGAGCAGGGCGTCGCGCAGCCGGGCGGTGCGCGACGGGGCGGCGGCGGAAGGGAGCGTACTCACAGGACCATTGTCGGGTGCGCCACTGACAATCGGCGCATCGGCGAAGGACGGCCCCGGTCACCGCACGGGGAACGCTACTTGGGGGACTCCACCTTCTTGCAGCTCGGCTGCTTCAGCATCGCCTGCCCGAGCTCGCCGGACTGGAGCTTGTTGATGGCGTCGTCGCCCTTGCCCTTGAGGCTGTCGAGCTTCTTGGCCAAGTCCCTGAGGCCGTCGGAGAACTTGGCCTTGTCGGACGTGTTCAGGCCGTCCACCTGCTTCTTCAGCCCGGCGAACACCCCGGAGAGGTCGTTGAGCGCCTTGACGGCGTTCTCCTGGGTCGTCTTGCCGTCCGTGACGGGCGGGACCCCGCCGTTCTCGACGACCGAAGCGAGCGACTTGTATGCGTCGGAGATGGTCTGGAAGGACGCCGAGTCGGTCTGCTGGACCTTCTTGGAGTCCTCCTCGCCCCGCACGGCGACGATGCTGGCGAAGGCGTCCTTGGCCTTCTTCACCTGCGGGTGCATCTGGTCGCAGATCTGCTTGGCCCACTCGTCGCGCTTCTTGCCACTGTCGTCGCCGCCACCGCCACAGCCTGTCAGCGTCAGGACGAGCGCCGCACCGCCGGACAGTGCAGCCACAAGCTTCTTGTTCACCGGATCGGTCCCTTCAATGGCTCTCGGCCCCGGAACTTACACGTCCCGCCGGTACGGCCCGCGAGCCGAGCATCCCATATGCCCACTTCTGTCGCGATGTGACCCCCTTCTGATGTGGCGTTCGCCGCGCCGGAACACGACGGCCCGTACCGCGCGGGCCGCACGGTACGGGCCGTCGTGTTCCGGCGCGGGCCGTCAGGACACCACCGCCGGATCCACCGGCTCCGAGGACCGCTCGGCGCTGCCGCCCTCACCGTCGACGGCCACCCCGCGCCGCTTGGAGAGGTAGACCGCGACGACGATGACCAGCCCGGCCAGCACCGCGACGCCGATCCGCAACGGCCTGCTGGCATCGGCCCCGTAGGAGAACTTCACCACCGCCGGGGCGATCAGCAGGGCGACCAGGTTCATCACCTTCAGCAGCGGGTTGATCGCCGGCCCCGCCGTGTCCTTGAACGGGTCGCCGACCGTGTCGCCGATGACCGTCGCCGCGTGCGCCTCGCTGCCCTTGCCGCCGTGGTGGCCGTCCTCGACCAGCTTCTTGGCGTTGTCCCAGGCGCCGCCGGAGTTGGCCAGGAAGACGGCCATCAGCGTGCCGGCGCCGATCGCGCCCGCCAGATACGAGCCGAGCGCGCCGACGCCCAGCGCGAAGCCGACCGCGATGGGCGCCATGACCGCGAGCAGCCCGGGCGTGGCGAGCTCGCGCAGCGCGTCCTTGGTGCAGATGTCCACCACGCGCCCGTACTCCGGCTTCTCGGTGTAGTCCATGATCCCGGGGTGCTCACGGAACTGCCGCCGCACCTCGTAGACCACCGAACCCGCCGACCGGGACACCGCGTTGATCGCCAGACCCGAGAAGAGGAAGACGACGGCCGCGCCGAGGATCAGCCCCACCAGGTTGTTGGGCTGCGAAATGTCCAGACTCAGGTTCATTTCCGAGGACTTCGCGTGCACGTCGGCGACGGCCGTGGAGATCGCGTCGCGGTACGAGCCGAAGAGCGCCGAGGCCGCCAGCACGGCCGTGGCGATCGCGATGCCCTTGGTGATCGCCTTGGTGGTGTTGCCCACCGCGTCGAGGTCCGTCAGCACCCGGGCGCCCGCGCCCTCGACGTCGCCGGACATCTCGGCGATGCCCTGCGCGTTGTCGGAGACCGGGCCGAACGTGTCCATCGCGACGATGACGCCGACGGTGGTCAGCAGCCCCGTCCCGGCCAGGGCGACGGCGAACAGCGCGAGCATGATCGACGAACCGCCCAGCAGGAACGCCCCGTAGACGCCCAGCGCGATCAGCACGGCCGAGTAGACCGCCGACTCCAGCCCGATGGAGATGCCGGCGAGGACGACGGTCGCGGGGCCCGTCAGCGAGGTCTTGCCGATGTCCCGCACCGGCCGCCGGCCCGTCTCCGTGAAGTAGCCCGTGAGCTGCTGGATGAGCGCCGCCAGGACGATGCCGATGGCGACCGCCACCAGCGCGAGCACCCGCGGGTCACCGGCGTGGTTCCGGATGGCCTCGTCGCCGATCCCCTTCAAATCCGCGTAGCTGGACGGAAGGTAGACGAAGACGGCGACCGCCACCAGCGCGAGCGAGATGACGGCCGAGACGAAGAAGCCCCGGTTGATCGCGGACATCCCGCTGCGGTCGGAGCGCCGCGGCGCCACCGCGAAGATGCCGATCATCGCCGTCACCACCCCGATCGCGGGGACGAGCAGCGGGAAGGCCAGACCCGAGTCGCCGAACGCGGCCTTGCCGAGGATCAGCGCGGCGACCAGCGTCACGGCGTACGACTCGAAGAGGTCGGCCGCCATGCCCGCGCAGTCGCCGACGTTGTCGCCCACGTTGTCCGCGATGGTGGCGGCGTTGCGCGGATCGTCCTCGGGGATGCCCTTCTCGACCTTGCCGACCAGGTCGGCCCCGACATCGGCGGCCTTGGTGAAGATGCCGCCGCCCACCCTCATGAACATGGCCAGCAGCGCGGCCCCGAAGCCGAAGCCCTCCAGCACCTTGGGGGCGTCGGCCGCGTAGACGAGCACCACGCAGGAGGCGCCCAGCAGGCCGAGGCCGACGGTGAACATCCCGACGACGCCGCCCGTACGGAACGCGATTTTCATCGCCCGGTGGGAAACGGCGGTGAGATCCTTCTCCGCCTCCCCCGCAGCCGAAGTCGCCTCCCTCGCCGCCGCGGCCACCCGCACATTGCTGCGCACCGCGAGCCACATGCCGATATAGCCGGTCGCGGCGGAAAAGAGCGCGCCGACGAGGAAGAACGCAGAACGCCCCAGCCTTTGCGACCAGTTGTCGGCGGGCAGAAGCATGAGAAGGAAGAACACCGCCACGGCGAATGCGCCGAGCGTCCGCAACTGCCGTGCCAGGTAGGCATTCGCGCCTTCCTGTACAGCGGCGGCAATTCTCTTCATGCCGTCGGTGCCTTCCCCGGCGGCAAGCACCTGCCGCACCAGCACCACGGCCACCACGAGGGCCGCAAGGGCCACGGCCGCGATGACGATCACGAGGACGCGGTTGCCGTGCGTGAGCTCAACCGCGAGGTTCTGATCCGCGAGATTCCGAGTGAAGTCCACCTGTTCAGGGGTGAAGGGCCCCGCCATTCGTCCTCCCTGACGTTTGGCGCATGGGCGCGTGGCCGGTCCGCGCACGCGGAACGGCCGTCACGCTCAGGCTTCCTGAGCTCAAGATGGACGGATTGTAGGGAGCATGACGTGATCTAAAACAGAGCGCGGCAACCGGAATGAGTCGGTGCGCATGGAGACCGTGTGAATGATCCGCAGCAGGGGAACCCCGCCCGGTGAAGATCCGGGAATGCGCCCGGGGAATTACGGCCACCGCGCTCCGGGGCCGGTCGGACGGCTCCGCACCCGCACCGCGCACGGCTACGGCGGATCACGCAGGCCCGGCTCCACCGGGAATCGCAGGCGCGGCTACGGCAGAACGGAGGCCGGGATCGTCGGCCAGCTCATCCGGATGACGCCGCCGTTCTCGTCGGCGCTCACCTCGACGTCGTCGACCAGCCCGCTGATGACGGCGAGACCCATGTCGTCCTCGCCCTCCGAGGCGTCCTCGTGCTCCGCGGCGGACGCACCGGAGGAGCCCGCCACGGCCTCGGCGATGGACATGTGCGGCGCGTCGTCCCCCACCTCGATGGAGAACTTCTTCTCGTCCTCCGTCAGCCGGACGCGTACGGGGGTGCCGATGCCGATGCTCCGGTGCAGGCCGACCGCCCGTGAGCAGGCCTCGCCCACGGCGAGCCGCACCTCGTCGAGCACGGCCTCGTCGACCCCCGCCCGGCGCGCCACCGCGGCCGCCACGAGGCGTGCGGTGCGGACGTGCTCGGGAAGGGCGCTGAAGAGCAGTTCGACGGTGGCCATCCCATCCCCCTCGGTCGTACGTGCCCCCTCCCCCGTCACGGGGACGGAGCGAACCCACACAGGGACCGAGCCCTTTGGCCCGGCACCCGCGCGCCGACAGCTCCGGCGGCCGTCAGTCGGTCGCCGACACCGCGTCGTCGACCGAGGTGTGGATCGGGAACACCTTGGTCAGACCGGTGATACGGAAAATCTTGAGAATGCGCTCCTGGTTGCAGACCAGGCGCAGCGAGCCCTCGTGCGCCCGCACCCGCTTGAGCCCGCCGACCAGCACGCCGAGCCCCGTGGAGTCGAGGAAGTCGACACGCTCCATGTCCACGACGAGGTGATAGCTGCCGTCGTTGACAAGCTCGACCAGCTGCTCCCGCAGCTTGGGCGCGGTGTACACATCAATCTCGCCACCGACCTCGACGACCGTACGGTCGCCAACGGTCCGGGTCGACAGGGACAGGTCCACGGATCCTCCAGCACCTTGCATCGAGCGGTCGCCCCCCGCAGATCGGCAGCCGCGATGGCATTCAATCACTTACCGGCAGGCGTGCACGACGCCTTGACGCCATTGTCCGTCACGCCAGTGACACACTCGATGTCGATGGCCCACGATCAACTCCCGCCGGAGGCGGGCGTACACCCCGCTCCCCGGGCGGTCCTCGACGGACTCACCGCCGGGGCAGCCCGGGCTGCACGCATCACTCATACGGAGCACTTGCCCCCTCGCCCCGGACGTCATGCCGCCTGGCCCGAGAAGATCCGGCCGGAAGTGACCGCCGCCGTCCGGGCCGCCGGCATCGACCGGCCGTGGATGCATCAGGCGCTCGCGGCGGAGCACGCGCTGCGCGGCGAGTCGGTGGTGGTGGCCACCGGGACCGCCTCCGGCAAGTCCCTCGCCTACCTCGCGCCGGTCCTCAGCACCCTGCTCGACGGCTCCGAGGCTCCCAACGGGCGCGGCGCGACCGCCCTCTACCTGGCGCCCACCAAGGCCCTCGCCGCCGACCAGCACCGCTCCGTGCGCGCCCTGGCCGCTCCCCTCGGCAAGGCGGTCCGGCCCGCGGTCCACGACGGGGACACGCCCGTCGAGGAGCGCGAATGGATACGGCAGTACGCCAACTACGTGCTCACCAACCCGGACATGCTGCACCGCTCCGTCCTGCCCTCGCACCCGCGATGGGCCTCCTTCCTGCGCGCCCTGCGCTATGTCGTCATCGACGAATGCCACACCTATCGCGGCGTCTTCGGCTCGCACGTGGCCCAGGTGCTGCGCAGGCTGCGCCGCCTCTGCGCCCGCTACGGCTCCGAGCCCGTCTTCCTGCTCGCCTCGGCCACCGCCGCCGAACCCGCCACCGCCGCCACCCGGCTCACCGGGGTCCCTGTGGTGGAGATCACCGACGACGGCTCCCCGCGTGGCGAGACGGTCTTCGCCCTCTGGGAGCCACCGCTGACCGAGCTCCACGGCGAGCGCGGCGCCCCCGTCCGCCGCACGGCCACCGCCGAGACCGCCGAGCTGCTCACCGACCTCGCCGTCCGGGGCGTACGCACCGTCGCCTTCGTCCGCTCCCGGCGCGGCGCCGAACTCGTGGCACTCATAGCCCAGGAGCGCCTGGCCGCGGTCGACCGATCCCTCCCCTCCCGTATCGCCGCCTACCGCGGCGGCTACCTCCCCGAGGAGCGGCGCGCCATCGAGCGCGCGCTCCACACCGGCGAGCTGCTCGGCCTCTCGGCCACCACCGCCCTGGAGCTCGGAGTCGACGTGGCCGGCCTCGACGCCGTCCTCCTCGCCGGCTACC
This sequence comes from Streptomyces luteireticuli, assembly GCF_041519305.1. Classification (NCBI taxonomy): domain Bacteria; kingdom Bacillati; phylum Actinomycetota; class Actinomycetes; order Kitasatosporales; family Streptomycetaceae; genus Streptomyces; species Streptomyces luteireticuli. The sequence goes on along the minus strand of NZ_CP167927.1, from coordinate 4,633,455 downwards.
CCGGCACCCGCGCCTCCCTGTGGCAGCAGGCCGGCCGGGCGGGCCGCACCGGCCGGGGCGCGCTGGCCGTCCTCGTCGCCCGGGACGACCCCCTGGACACCTACCTCGTCCACCACCCGGAAGCAATCTTCCGGCAGCCCGTCGAGACCACCGTCCTCGACCCGGACAATCCCTACGTCCTCGCCCCGCACCTGTGCGCCGCCGCCGAGGAGCTCCCTCTCACCGAGACCGACCTGGCGCTCTTCGGACCGGAGACACCGGGCCTCCTCCCCCGTCTCGAGCTGCGCAAGCTGCTGCGGCGCCGTGGCACGTCCTGGCACTGGACGCGCCGTGAGCGCGCCGCCGAACTCACCGGTATCCGGGGCGAGGGCGGGCGGCCCGTCCAGGTGGTCGAGGAGGGCACCGGACGGCTGCTGGGCACCGTGGACGCGGCCGCCGCCCACACCACCGTCCACGAGGGCGCCGTCCACCTCCACCAGGGCCGCAGCTACCTCGTCCGGCGCCTCGACCTGGAGGACAACGTCGCCCTGGTCGAGCAGGCCGATCCGCCCTATTCGACGACGGCCCGGGACACCACGACCGTCTCCGTCCTGGAGACCGTCGAGGAGGTCCCCTGGGGCGAGGCCCGGCTGTGCTTCGGCTCGGTCGAGGTCACCAACCAGGTCGTCTCCTTCCTCCGCCGCCGGGTCATCACCGGCGAGGTCCTGGGCGAGTCCAAGCTGGACCTGCCGCCCCGTACGCTGCGCACCCGCGCCGTGTGGTGGACGGTCACCGAGGACCAGCTCGACGACGCCCGGGTGGCGCCCGAAGCCCTCGGCGGGGCCCTGCACGCCGCGGAGCACGCCTCCATCGGCATGCTGCCGCTCTTCGCCACCTGTGACCGCCGGGACATCGGCGGCGTCTCCGTGCCCCTCCACCCCGACACGCTGCTGCCCACCGTCTTCGTCTACGACGGCCACCCCGGTGGCGCGGGCTTCGCCGAGCGGGCCTTCCGCACGGCCGCCCGCTGGCTCACCGCCACCCGCGAGGCGATCGCCGCCTGCGAGTGCGAGACGGGCTGCCCCTCGTGCATCCAGTCGCCCAAGTGCGGCAACGGGAACGAGCCCCTCGACAAGAGGGCGGCCGTCCGCCTTCTCGGCCGGCTGCTGTCCGGCGCGCCGGAGGGCCCGGCGGAGGGCGCGGCGGAGGGCGCGGCGGCCCCTCCCGGGAACCCGCCCCCGGAGGGACGGGACTCCGCGGAATCAGCCCCGGGGCCCTGAGCCCGGGCCCGCTCCCGGACGGGCCCGGGCCGACGGCCCCTCCGTCGCGCTCCCGCCGTCCGGTCCGGTCCCCCCGGGCACCGGACCGGACGAATCCGCCGGAGCCCCCGGCCCGGCCGCCGTTGCAGGCCCCGCCCGGGAACGCACCCGGACGGCATACGGCCCGGCCCGTGCCTCGGCCGTCACCTCGGCGATCTCGCCCCGCACCGTGCAGGACACCACCCGCGCCCGCTGGGCGCCGGCGACCCGGCGGGCGGGGCCGCAGGCCGCCTCCCGGCCGAGGAGCGCATGGTCGGCGGCGGCCAGGACCGCCAGGTCTGCCGCGCCGCCCGCACGGTGCCGGGCGAGCACCGCCTGGCCCATGGCCAGCAACAGCGCGAAGACCGCGCAGAAGGCCGTGGCGGCAATCGCCGTCCATACGGCGGCGGAGCCCCTGTCGCCTCCTCCCCCGTCACCCCACCGTGTCCTCCGCAAGGGCCACCGCCTCTCCGCCCAGCCGGACCGCGAGCGGCCCGGGTCCCGCAGCCCGCGCCTCGACCCGCACCCTCACCAGATCCCCCTCCCTCGTCACCACGACCCGGGCCCCCGCGGGGGCCGCCGTCCTCGCCGCCCGCACCGCCGCCGGAGCCGGGTCCGAGCGGGCCGCGGCCCGCGCCCCGGCCCGTGCCGCGTCCACGCATTGGATCTGCGCGGACGCGGCCATCAGTCCCCAGATGAGGGCCATGCCGAACAGCACCAGCGTCGGCAGCACCATGGCGGTCTCCGCGGTTGCATAGCCGCGGTCCGAACGGACGCCGTCACGGGTGCGGTCGTTGTCGCAACGGCCGTCATCAGAACGTCGCATGGAGCCCCTTCTCGATGAGCCCCTGCAACGCGGCGCTCACCGCTTCGCTGGTGACCACCTTGTAGAGCACCGCCGCCAGCGCGCAGGCGGCGAGTGTCCCCACCGCGTACTCGGCCGTCGACATCCCCGCCTCTCCGGCCTGCCCCGCAGCGCACTTGACCCTCGCCCACCACCGCATGACCATCACTTCCTCCTCATCTCCTCGCGTCCGGACACCAGTTGCCCGGGCGACGTCCTCATGTCCTGTCCAGGGCAGGGTCCGTACCGCTACGAGCCCCGCACCAGCCCGCTCGCCAGACCGATCACCATCGGTACGACCCCGACGGTCAGGAACGCGGGCAGGAAGCACAGCCCCAGCGGGGCCGTCGCCATGACGCCCGCACGGCGGGCCTGTATGCCGGCCGACCGGCTCTGCGCGGCGCGCAGGGTGACGGCGAGCCGGGCCATGGGATCCACGGCGGGCACTCCCGTCGCCTGGGCCCTCTCCAGGCACAGCGCAAGCCCTCGGGCCCTCGGCAGCACGGCCAGCCGCCCCCAGGCGACCGACGGCTCCCCGCCGAGCCGCACCTCGGCGGCCGCCCGGGACAGCCGGTCGCCGACAGGGCCGCCGAGCGAGCCGCCGACCGCTTCGGCCGCCTCCCGTGGCCCCGCGCCCGCCGCGAGACAGGCGGCCATCAGGTCGGCGGCGAGCGGCAGTTGCCGTGCCGCCGCCTCCGCAGGGACTTCCTGCTCCCCGGGCGCCTCACGCCCGGCCCTCCGTCTCCACCACCACAGGCCACAGGCGGCGAGAGCCCCCACGGCCCAGCCGGCAGGACCGCCGACGAGGACCGCTCCGAGAACGACAGCCGCGGCCACGGGCAGCCCCTCACGGACCACGGCGGGACCCGCCGCACGGGCGCGCCGCCACATCGCCGCGGTGGCCGGCGGATCACCGCCCCACAGCCCCGCCGCCCTGCGCCGCACCGCCTTCGCCCTGCCGCCGCCCCGCAGAGCGGCCACCGCACAGGACGCGACGACAGCCAGCGCGACGGCCGCTTCCGGGCCGCCCACGCACCGCCCGTCCATCACTCCTCCCTTCCGCCGGCGGCGCGCACGATGCGCCGCGTCCAGACCAGCCCCGCGTACTCGAGGAACCCGCCCAGGGCGAGGCAGCCGAGGCCGGCCGGGGTGTGGAGCAGCACGCGCAGCGGATCGGCACCGAGAGCGCTGCCCATCAGGAGGGCGAGGACCGGGAGCAGGGCGAGCATCACGGCGGTGGTGCGCGTGCCGGACAATTGGGCCAGAAGATCCTCGCGTTGGTCCCGGTCCGCGGCGAGCGCAGTCCCCACCCGTTCGAGCCCGGCGGCCAGCCCTGCCCCGCCGTCGACGGCGACCTGCCAGCAGGCGGCCACTCCGGTCAGTCCCTCGGCCCCCGGCTGTCCGCCGGCCTCCCGCAGCGCCGCCGGCACGTCCCCGCCGAACCTCGCGGCCGCCATGACGGCCTGCCACGGCGGCCCCAGGGCATCCCCCGGCGCCACCGCCAGCGCCTCGCCGGGCTGTCTCCCCGCCCGCAGGTCACCTGCGACGGACCCGCACAACTCGATGACGGTTTCCTCCCGTTGTTCTCGCTCCCGCTGCCGCCGCCGGGCGGCCAGCCGGCGTCTCACCAGCGGCACGGCCGCCCCGGCCATGAGCAGCGGCAGGACCGACCCGCCCAGCAGGCCGACGGCGCACCCTGCCGGAAGGCACCACAGTTCGCGCCGTCCCCGTCCCGCGGCGAGCAGCCGCTCCACGGCCTCCCGGAGCCGCGGCGGAAGGAGCGGGACGCGTGCACCCACCGCACCCTGATCGGCGAACAGCCCCCTCGCCCGCCGCAGTTCCCGGCCCCGCCGCACCGGAGGCCGCACGGCGACCGCGACACCGAGCAGCGCCGTCGCGGTCAGCAGCGTCTGTGGCGCCGCCACCGGAATCGTCATGGCACGCCCCCGCCCCGCCCGCACAGCGCCGCGAGCCGTTCCCAGCCGGGTGCCCGTACGAAGCCCTCCGGGCCCCAGACGGCGGCCGGCACGGTGGTCACGAACCCGGCGCGGTCGCGGTCCAGGACGTGCACCTCGGCGACGCGCCGACGGCCCCCGCGGTCCCGCACGAGGTGGATGACCACCGCCAGGGCCGCTGCCAACTGGCTGTGCAGCGCGGCCCGGTCGAGCCCGGCCGTGGAGCCGAGGGCCTCCAGCCGGGCGGGGACGTCCGCCGCCGCGTTGGCGTGCACGGTTCCGCAGCCCCCTTCGTGACCCGTGTTCAACGCGGCCAGCAGATCGGTCACTTCGGGCCCGCGCACCTCCCCGACCACCAGCCGGTCCGGCCGCATCCGCAGGGCCTGGCGGACCAGGTCCCGCAGGGTGACCAGGCCGGTGCCCTCCTGGTTGGCGGGGCGGGACTCCAGCCGCACCACGTGCGGGTGGTCCGGGCGCAGTTCGGCCGAGTCCTCGGCGAGGACGATCCGTTCGTCCGGCGCGACCAGGCCCAGCAGGCTCGACAGGAGGGTGGTCTTCCCCGAGCCCGTACCACCGCTGATCACAAAGGACAGCCGGGCGTCCAGCACGGAGCGGAGCAGTTCCTGCCCGCCGGGCGGCACCGTCCCGGCCGCGGCCAGCTCGTCCAGGGTGAAGGCCTTCGGCCGCACGACACGCAGCGAGAGGCAGGCCGATCCGACGGCCACCGGGGGCAGGACGGCGTGGAGCCGGGTGCCGTCGGGGAGACGTGCGTCCACCCAGGGGCGGGCGTCGTCCAGCCGACGGCCGGCGACCGCGGCCAGCCGTTGGGCGAGCCGGCGCACCGCCGCGGCGTCGGGGAAGGACACGTCCGCGCGCCGGAGGCCCGCCCCGCGGTCCACCCACACCTGGTCGGGCGCGGTGACGAGGACGTCGGTGACCTCCGGTTCGGCCAGCAGCGGCTCCAAGGGACCGCTGCCCACCAGCTCGGAGCGCAGCCGGGAGACGATGCCCAGCACCTCCGCATCGCCGAGGAGCCGGCCTTCCTGACGCAGGGCCTCGGCGACCCGGGCGGCTGTCGGCTCGGCTCCCGTCACCGCCAGCCGCAGGCGCACGGCGTCCAGCAGTGCCGTGCTCATGCCGCCACGCCCTCGCCGTCGGGCAGCACCTGTGCCCAGAACTCCGTGCAGAAAGCGGCCAGCGGGCCCCGGTCCGCACCCGGCGGCCGGCCCGCCGCCAGCGCCCGGGACAGGCCGGGATCCTCCGGCACTTCCCCGGCGAGGGGGAGGGAGAGGAGGCGGGCGACCTCCTCCCCGTCGAGCCCCGGTCCGCACGGCCCGCGGACCACCATCCGCAGGTCGCCCATCATCATGCCGACGGACAGGGCGACTTGGTGCGCGGCGGCGACCGCCCTCAGTTCGGAGGGCACCACCAACAACCCCAGATCCAACTGCCCGAGCACCTCGGCGGCCGCGCCGTCGGCACCGCGCGGCAGGTCGACGACCACCACCCCGCCTCTCCGGCGGGCAGCGGCCAGCACCGCGCGCACGGCCTCGGGCGGGACCGCGACGCGGTCGCCGCGGTCCCAGCTCAGCAGGCGCAGGGAGTGCGGTTCGGGCAGCGCCTCCTCCAGCGCGCGGCAGGCCACCCGCCCCCGGGACCCGGCGAACGCCGGCCATCTCAGCCCTTCGGCCCGTTCGGCCCCGAGCAGGACGTCGAGCCCGCCGCCCAGCGGGTCGGCGTCGACGAGCATCGTGCGCCGCCCGGTCCGGGCCGCCGCCACCGCGAGGGCGCAGGCCAGGGTGCTGGCTCCGGCGCCGCCCCGCCCGCCGATCACCCCCACGGTGAGCGCGGGCCGCCCCGTTCCCTCCGCCGCGTCGGCGATCAGGTCGACCAGCCGGCCCTCGCCGTCGGGCAGCACCTCCACGGTGCGGGCGCCGATGCCCAGGGCGCGCTGCCAGACGCCGGGATCGTCGGGATCCCGGCCGACGAGCACCACCCCCTCGCGGCACACGACGCCGGGCAGGCGGTCGGCGCAGTCGTCGCCGACCAGGACCAGCGGGGCCCCGGACCACTGGTCGGCCCGGACGGACGTCCCGTGGGCGACCTCGGGCAGGGCTCCGGCCGCCGCGCACAGCCGCAGCAGATCGTCGAGCAGGTCCTCGTCCTCGGTGACGATCAATGGGCCGCTCCGCCTCGTGCCGGCGGCGGCCTTCCCCTCTCCTGCGACAGGTCCGTTCACGGCCCCTCCCCTCTCCTGCGCGCCACACGACGCGCTCTCGTCTCCGCGGGCATCGCGGAACTCGTGGGGAATCACCGTGCAGCGGACCGGGAAATCGTGTGGATCTTGGTGAAAAACTGTGGACAACTCAACGGTTGTGAATATCCCGCTCACCTATACCGGTGACTTCCGCAGAGCAGTGCGGCGATTACGCACAGTTACGTGTATGAAGGAAGGCGGAGCGGCGCCACGCGAGGCGCCCGACCGTCGAAGGAGGCTCGAGAGGATGCCCGAAACACATCCGGACATGCGACGACCCCCGCCGGGGGGGAGAGCGGGGGTCGTCCCCACGGCCGACTCGGGGGGGGAGGAGTCGGACCGGGTTAGACACGGTCGCGAACGATCCGTGACTTCCATGGTGTACCCGAGAGCCTTCTCAGGCAAACCCACACGCCTCAGCTTACGCCGAATGGAGGGCCCCTATGCTCGGCGGCGTGGAAAACCACTCCTTGCGCCGAACAGCCGCGTTCTTTGATCTGGACAAGACGGTCATTGCGAAGTCGAGCACGCTCACCTTCGGCAAGTCCTTCTACCAAGGCGGTTTGATCAACCGGCGCGCCGCGCTGCGCACGGCGTACATCCAGTTCGTCTTCCTGCTCGGCGGCGCGGACCACGAGCAGATGGAGCGGATGCGGAAGTACCTCTCCGAGCTCTGCCGCGGCTGGAACGTGCACCAGGTCCGGGAGATCGTCGCGGAGACCCTCCACGAGCTGATCGACCCGATCATTTACGACGAGGCCGCCTCGCTCATCGAGGAGCACCATGACGCCGGGCGCGACGTGGTCATCGTCAGCACCTCCGGCGCCGAGGTCGTCGAGCCGATCGGCCGGCTCCTGGGAGCCGACCGCGTCGTGGCGACGCGCATGGTCGTCGAGGACGGCGTCTTCACGGGCGAGGTGGAGTACTACGCGTACGGGCCCACCAAGGCCGAGGCCGTCCGCGAGCTCGCCGCCTCCGAGGGCTACGACCTGTCAGGCTGTTACGCCTACAGCGACTCGGCCACCGACATCCCGATGCTCGAATCCGTCGGCCACCCGCACGCGGTCAACCCCGACCGGACGTTGCGCCGCGAAGCGGCCGCCCGCGACTGGCCGGTCCTCGCCTTCAGCCGTCCGGTACGGCTCAAACAACGGGTTGCGGCGCTGCCGGTGCCCTCCCGGCCGACTCTGCTGGCCGCGGCGGCGGTCGGGGCGGCCGCTGCGGCCGTGGGGCTGTTCTGGCTGGCGGGCCGCCGCCGCTCCCCTCGCCCTCGCCCCGAATGACCGTGCCCTGATTGACCGTTTTTGAAGCTAAAAGTAAAGAAGTGCGGCTCCGCCTTCCGCTTACCCGGCGAGGGGAGTAGAAAGGAGTCAACGGCCCGCGAGACCAGGGACATCCGGGAGGATGCCTGCTACGCATCAAGGCCCACGGACCGAGCACGGATGCCGGGCACCCACGCGACGCCGACCCGTCGATTACGGGCCAGTCGCACCAGGCGGAGCAAAGTTCCCCCGCCTGATGGACGCCTTTCGTGCACGCACTGGTAACCCGGCGAACGTGCCAGCGGCGGTGCCGAGCAGGACCGGTACCGCCGCAATTCTGCGCCCGTGCGGCGCACTTGCACCACAGAGGGACGTCAGGCGGCTCCCCGCTGCAGGGCCTCGCAGACCGCCGTGGACTCACGGGCCCCCAGCTCGGCGGCGCGGGAACAGTGCACGATCCAGGCCGCGACCCCCTCCGGCGTACCGGAGGCGTACGCCCTCAGCGCGGCCAGATAGGCCTCCCGTCCGAGCTCCGCGTGCCCCACCTCCGCGGGACAGATCGACTTGGGGTCGAGACCGCTGCCGACCAGCACGATGCGCTCGGCCGCCCGGGCCACCAGCCCGTTGCAGGAGCCGAACGGACGCAGGGCCAGCAGTTCTCCGTGCACCACGGCCGCCGTCACCGGCGCGGGGGCCTCACTGCCCGCGATCAGCAGTTGCGCCAGCCCCTCCAGCCGCCCCGCCACTTCGTCCGCGTCCGGCAGGGGCAGGTCGATCAGTGGTTCGTCCACGGCCTCGCCACGGAGCCGGGGCCGCCCCACGGCGTCGTCCGGCTGGGCCTTCCCCGCGGCCACCAGGTGCAGCCGGGCCAGTACGCGCGTCGGGGACTGGCGCCATACGCTCAGGAGCTGACCCGCCTCGGCGGTCAGCCGCAACGCGGCCCCCACGGTGCGGGGTTCGCCCTCACCCCCGAAGTCGGAGCGCCGGCGCACCTCTTCAAGGGCCCAGTCCGCCCCGGAGAGCGCGGCCGAACCCCGCGCACCGCGCAGAGCCGCCTCGGACGTCACTTCGTTGCTGCGGCGGCGCATCACCCGGTGGCCGTACACCCGGTCCACCGCCCTGCGTACGGAATCCACGGAATCGGCGACGCCCGGGAGCGAGCCCAGGGCAGCCAGGGGATCGGCAGTCGTACTCATGAGTAAGACCCTACGCATTTCCCGCTCACACCCCTCGAAGGAGTGGTCTTCTTCACTCACCGACCTCACTTGGCGCACTCCCGCACCTACGCTTGGTGAACATGAAGATCGCTTTCGTAGGGAAGGGCGGCAGCGGGAAGACCACGCTGTCCTCTCTGTTCATCCGCCACCTCGCCGCCCGCCGTGTCCCGGTCGTCGCCGTGGACGCCGACATCAACCAGCACCTGGGAGCGGCGCTCGGACTGGACGAGGCCGAGGCGGCCGCCCTGCCCGCGATGGGCGCGCACCTTCCGCTCATCAAGGACTACCTCCGCGGCTCGAATCCCCGCATCGTCTCGGCCGAGACGATGATCAAGACAACTCCGCCCGGCCGGGGTTCCCGACTGCTGCGGGTCGTCGAGGACAACCCGGTCTACGACGCCTGCGCACGCACCGTCCCCCTCGACGACGAGGCATCCGTACGGCTCATGGCCACCGGCCCGTTCACCGATGCGGATCTCGGCGTGGCCTGCTACCACTCCAAGGTGGGCGCGGTGGAGCTGTGCCTCAACCATCTCGTCGACGGACCGGGCGAGTACGTGGTCGTCGACATGACGGCGGGCAGCGACTCCTTCGCCTCGGGGATGTTCACACGCTTCGACATGACCTTCCTCGTGGCCGAACCGACGCGCAAGGGCGTGTCCGTCTACCGCCAGTACAAGGAATACGCACGGGACTTCGGCGTCCGCCTGAAGGTCGTGGGGAACAAGGTGCAGGGCCAGGACGACCTGGACTTCCTGCGGGACGAGGCCGGCGCCGACCTGCTCACCTGCTTCGGCCACTCCGACTGGGTGCGGGCCATGGAGAAGGGCCGGCCACCCCTCTTCGAGCTGCTCGAAGGGGTCAACCGCGAGGCTCTGGACACCCTCCGGGAGGCCGCCGACACGGCGTACGGGAGCCGTGACTGGCATCGCTACACCCGCCAGATGGTGCACTTCCACCTGAAGAACGCGGAGAGTTGGGGCAACGCGAAGACGGGTGCCGACCTGGCGGCCCAGGTCGACCCCGCCTTCGTGCTCGGCGAACCGCTGCCGGCTACCCCGCAGCCGGCCTGACCAGCACGGGTCTGATCCGCACCGGCTTGTTCCGCGAGGACCTGGTACGCGACGACTTGTCGTCGTCCTCGTCGTCGTCATCCTCGTCGTACCGCCCGGATCCGCCGTCCGGCTCGTGCGTCGAGGGCTCCTGCGACGACGGTGCGTGCCAGGAGGGTGCGTGCGGCGTGGGCACGTGCGGCTCGGACGCCGGGGTGTCGCCGAGGTGTGCCCAGCCGTGCCTCGGCGCCTCACCGACCTCCAGCCGGCGCAGCCGCGCGAGCACGCCGGGGTCCTGCACGTCCAGCCAGTCGGCCAGTTGCTTGAAGGAGACGCAGCGTACGCCCTCCTTGGTGCAGACACGGGCGATCACGCTCTCCACGGCCCGCATGTAGACGCCGCCGTTCCACGACTCGAAGTGGTCGCCGACGAACAGCGGGGCGCGGTTGCCGTGGTAGGCCCGCTCGAAGCCGGCCAGCAGTCCGTCGCGCATCTGCCGGCCCCACGCGGCACGCCGTGAGGGGTCCCCCTTGGTCGTACCCGACTGGTTGGCAAGGAAGTTGTAGTCCATCGACAGGGTTTCGAAGCCCCGGCCGGGCACGGGCACGTCCTGGAGCGGGAAGTCCCACAGCCCGCCCGTCTTCGACGGCCACATCTGCCGCCCGCCCGCCGAACTGGCGTCGTAGCGGAAGCCCAGCTTCTTGGCCGCCTTGATGAGGTTGTGCTGCCCCTCCAGGCAGGGGGCCCGGCCGCCGACCAGTTCCTTGCCGTAGTCGAAGGGCAGGGGCGGCTCGTCCTTGAGGCCCGCGTTGGTCTTCCAGTTGCGCACCAGCCACTTGGCCTGTCGGATCTCGCTCGACCACTCCCCCGGTGTCCAGGTTCCCACGCCCCCGTCCGCACCGCAGAAGTGCCCGTTGAAGTGGGTGCCGATCTCGCTGCCCTCCAGCCAGGCACCGCGCAGCTGTTCCACGGTGTCCCGCACGCCTCGGACGTCGTTGAAGCCGATGTCCGAGGCCCCGGCGGCGTGTTGGGGCGGCTCGTAGAGGGTGCGCTTCTCCTCGGGAAGCATGTAGACGCCGCTGAGGAAGTACGTCATCGTCGCGTGGTACTTCTTGCCGATCCTGCGGAAACGGGAGAAGAGCCGCTGGCTGTCCTCCCCTGCGCCGTCCCAGGAGAACACCACGAACTGCGGCGGTTTCTCTCCCGGCGCCATCCGCCGCGGCTTGGGCTGCCGCGGCTGGGGGCCCGTGTCCGCGGTGGAACCGTCGCCGAGCAGGTGCACCGGCCGTTCCACGGACTTCGGACCGGCGGCCGCCTGCGGCCCCGGAGCGTCCGGGCCGTCGTCCCCCGCGCAGCCCGCGGCCCCGGCCGCCAGCGCCAGTGCGGCGAGGCCGCCCAGTGTGTGTCTCCATGCAGCCGCCATCAGGCATCTCACCCTTCGACCTGCTCAGCCGGTCCGGCGGGGGCCTCGCCGCCCTGATCCGCCGTCGTTCCGGCCAACGTCGCACGGTCAAAGGAAAAGATAAGTATGACAAGCCGAAAAAAATGAATATTCACTCCATAGGAGGAAGCTCCCGCTTGATAGGGATCGCCCCCTTCCCTCAGCCCTTTACTCTCCATTACGATTCGTTTACCGAGAGTTGATAACTCCCGCCGCAGCCCCGCCACGCAGCCGCTCCAGCCGCGCTGCCCGCCGTGACCCCGGTCGTGCCCCTGGCCCGGCCGCCGCCCGACGCAGACGGGACCCGACCATGCACGTTCACCCGGCTCCTCCCCCGCCGACCGGCCGCCCCACGGCCGACCTGCCGGAGCGCCCCCACCGCCCCACGATGCGGCGGGACTTGACCACCTCCGCCACCCTGGCGCTGACCGCGGTTCCGCTGTCCCTCGGTGTCGCGCTGGCCGCCGGAGCGCCCCCGCGTGCCGGACTGGTCGCCGCGGCGGCCGGCGGTCTGGTCGCGGGCGGTCTGGGGCGGGCACGACTGCGGGCCGGCGGGGCGGCCGTCGGCCTCGTGGCGGTGACGGCCGAGCTGGTGCAGCGTTTCGGCTGGCGGGCCACCTGCGCGATCACCGTGCTGGCCGGACTGGCGCAAGTCGCCCTGGGAGCCGCCCGCGTAGCCCGGGTGATGCCGCCCGCGGGCCCGGCCGTCGCGCGCGGCGCGCTGGCCGGCATCGGGGTGACCATCGCGGCGGGCCAGCTCCACGTCGTACTGAGCGGCCCGCTGCCGGGGAACCCCTGGGCATTTCCCGCGGAGTTGACCCGTCCGAGCGCTCCCGCGCTCCTGGCCGCCGTCTGCGTCCTCGCCGTACTGGCCGCCTGGCCGAGGCTGCCCGGCAGGGCCGGGCGCGCGGCCCGCGGCGTGCCCGCCCCGCTCGCGGCCGTGGCGCTCGCCACCATGGTGAGCGCGGGGGCGGATCTTCCCCGGATCCCTTTCCCGGACTGGCACATCGCGCCGCTGCCGGTCCTTCCCGACGGCCCGCTCCTCGCGGTCTGCGGCGCGGTGCTGACCATGACCCTGGTGGCGGGCATGGAGACCCTGATGCCGTCCGCGGACGGCCACCGCGCCGGGGAGCCGGACCGCGAGTTGGTCGGCCAGGGGGCCGCCACCGTCGTGTCCGGGCTGCTGGGAGGGCTGCCGGTCACCGGAGGGGCGGCTTCCGGGGCAGCCGGTGCGACGCCCGCCAGCCGCAAGTCCGTGATCCTGTACGGGATGTGGGTGCTGCCGTGCGCCGCGCTGTGCGCCTCGGCGCTGGAGCTGGTGCCGGTCGCCGCCCTCGCCGCGCTGGTCCTCGCGGCGGGCGTACGGATGGCCGGGTTCCGCCGCCCGGAGCGGACGTGGCGGCGCCGCGAACTGCCCGTTCACATCTCCACCCTTGTCACGGTCGCGCTGTTCGGCGTCCTCCCGGGCACCGCGACCGGCATCGCCGTCGCCGCCCTGCTCTCCCTGCGCCGGCTGGGGCGCACCCGGATCACCGTCTCCGCCGAGCGGGAGGGCCACTACCGGGTGGCCGTTCACGGCCAGTTGACGTTCCTCGCGGTTCCCAGGCTGCGCCGCGCGCTCTCCCGCGTCCCGCACGGGGCCGGTGCGGTGGTGGAGCTGGGCGGGTCCTTCATGGACCACGCCGCCTACGACGCGTTGCAGACCTGGTCGAACGGGCACCGTGACCACGGGGGTTGGGTCACGACGACCGGGCGCACGGGCCACCCCGTGGCCGAGTCCTCCGACGGGCACGGCTGCCGGCCCTGGACCCCTTGGCGCAACCACCACTGCGTCCGCCCCCGGACCGCGGCGGGGGATGCCTCCGGCGGAGGCCAACTGATCGGCGGGGTGAGCGCGTTCCAGCGCGACACGGCGCCCCTCGTCCGCGAGGAGCTGGCGCGACTCGCCCGGGAGGGCCAGCGTCCCAGCCAGCTCTTCCTGACCTGCGCCGACTCCCGGCTGGTGACCAGCATGATCACGTCGAGCGGCCCGGGCGACCTGTTCACCGTGCGCAACGTCGGCAATCTGATGCCGCGCCCCGGCGACGACGCCGTGTGCGACTCCGTCGCCGCCGCCGTGGAGTACGCCGTGGAGGTGCTGAAGGTCGCCAGCATCACCGTCTGCGGACACTCGGGGTGCGGGGCGATGCAGGCCCTGCTCGACACCGCAGCACCCGGCGCCGACCCGGCCGCCCCGCAGACCCCGCTCGGCCGCTGGCTGCGGCACGGCCGGCCGAGTCTGGCGCGCATGCAGCGGATCGGCCGGCTGGGGCGCGGCGAGGTGGCCCTGGCCGAGCGGCCCGTGGCGGACGACGTCGAGCGGCTGGCGCTGGTCAATGTGATGCAGCAGCTCGATCACCTGATGGCGCACTCCTGCGTGGCCCGGCGCGTGGCCGAGGGGACGCTCCACCTCCAGGGCATGTACTTCCATGTGGCCGAGGCCCAGGCCTATGTGCTGGACCAGCGTTCGCGCACCTTCACCGCCGTACGGCCCGAGGTGCTCGATGCCGTCTGACCTCGGCCGACTGATCCCTACAGGTCTAAACCACCATTCCTCCGTCACCCCTTGTCAGGGTCCGCCCCCACCTGGTGAGCTATGCCCGGGACGCAACGGGCCCCCTGGGAAAGGGAGATGTCGTGAGCAACGAAAGCCTGGCCAACCTGCTGAAGGAGGAGCGCCGGTTCGCACCGCCCGCCGCTCTGGCCGAGCAGGCCAACGTCACCGCGGAGGCCTATGAGCGGGCGCGGGCCGACCGGCTGGGCTTCTGGGCCGAGCAGGCGCGCCGTCTGAGCTGGGACACCGAGCCGACCGAGACGCTGGACTGGTCGAACCCGCCGTTCGCCAAGTGGTTCGCCGACGGAAAGCTCAACGTCGCCTACAACTGCGTGGACCGCCATGTGGAGAACGGCCTCGGCGACCGGGTGGCCCTCCACTTCGAGGGCGAGCCGGGCGACACCCGCTCGATCACCTACGCCCAGCTGCAGAGCGAGGTCTCCCGAGCCGCCAACGCCCTGGTCGAGCTGGGTGTCCGGCCCGGCGACCGGGTGGCGATCTACCTGCCGATGATCCCCGAGACGGTCGTGTCGATGCTCGCCTGCGCGCGCATCGGGGCCCCGCACTCGGTGGTCTTCGGAGGCTTCTCCGCCGACGCCCTCGCGACCCGGATCAACGACGCCGACGCCCGCGTCGTCATCACCGCCGACGGCGGCTTCCGGCGCGGCAAGCCGTCCGCGCTCAAGCCCGCCGTGGACGAGGCCCTCACCCGCCCGGGCACGGAGAACGTCCGCAGCGTCCTCGTCGTCCGCCGCACCGGCCAGGAGGACATCGCCTGGACCGAGGGCCGCGACGTGTGGTGGCACGACCTGGTGGAGCGCCAGTCCGACCGGCACACCCCCGAGGCGTTCGACGCCGAGCACCCGCTGTTCATCCTCTACACCTCGGGCACCACGGGTAAGCCGAAGGGCATCCTGCACACCTCCGGCGGCTACCTCACCCAGGTCTCCTACACCCACCACGCGGTCTTCGACCTCAAGCCCGAGTCCGACGTCTTCTGGTGCACCGCCGACGTCGGCTGGGTGACCGGCCACTCGTACATCGTCTACGGCCCGCTCAGCAACGGCGCCACCGAAGTCCTCTACGAGGGCACCCCGGACACCCCGCACCGGGGCCGCTGGTGGGAGATCGTCCAGAAGTACGGCGTGACCACCCTCTACACCGCGCCGACCGCGATCCGCGCCGCCATGAAGTGGGGCGACGACATCCCGGCCAAGTTCGACCTGAGCAGCCTGCGCATCCTCGGATCCGTCGGCGAGCCCATCAACCCCGAGGCCTGGGTCTGGTACCGCGAACACATCGGCGCGAACCGCACCCCCGTGGTGGACACCTGGTGGCAGACCGAGACGGGCGGCATCATGATCAGCCCGCTGCCCGGGATCACCGAGACCAAGCCCGGATCCGCGCAGGTGCCGGTCCCCGGCATCGCCGCGACCGTGGTGGACGACGAGGCCCGCGAGGTGCCCGACGGCGCCGGCGGCTACCTCGTCCTCACCGAGCCCTGGCCCTCGATGCTCCGCACCATCTGGGGCGACGACCAGCGCTTCCTCGACACCTACTGGTCCCGCTTCGAGGGCCGCTACTTCGCCGGCGACGGCGCCAAGAAGGACGACGACGGCGACATCTGGCTGCTCGGCCGGGTCGACGACGTCATGCTCGTCTCGGGCCACAACATCTCCACCACCGAGGTCGAGTCCGCCCTGGTCTCGCACCCGAGGGTCGCCGAGGCCGCGGTCGTCGGCGCGACCGACCCCCAGACCACCCAGGCGATCTGCGCCTTCGTCATCCTGCGCGGCGACGGGGAGAACGCCGACGAGGCCGCCCTGGTCGAGGAGCTGCGGGCGCACGTCGGCAAGCAGCTGGGCCCGATCGCCAAGCCCAAGCGCGTCCTGCCGGTGGCCGAGCTGCCCAAGACCCGCTCCGGCAAGATCATGCGCCGGCTGCTGCGCGACGTCGCCGAGCATCGCACGCTCGGCGACGTGACCACCCTGACCGACTCCTCGGTCATGGACCTCATCCAGAACAAGCTCCCGGCAGCCCCTGCCGAGGACTGATCCCACGACCCGCACAGTGAAGGGCGTCCGGCTCCGGCCGGGCGCCCTTCACTCATTCGGGCTAAAGTACATACGCAACGCGTATAAATCTCGACAAGAATCACAGGCGCGCCGGGAAGTCTGGTCGGCACTCAGCACACGTGGCCCCCACGTGTGTCCGTCGATCGACCCCAGGAGGTCCCCACCGTGGCCGCGCCCAAGAACAACCGCTCCGTCTTCCTCGGCAGGCTTCCCCTGCCCGAGCGGAACTTCCTCGCGGACGCGCTGCGCACCGAGACCGTCGGCGGCGTCCTGCTGCTGGTCGCGGCCGTCGGCGCGCTGATCTGGGCGAACACCCCGATCAGGGACAGCTACGAGTCCATACGCAGCTTCCACCTGGGCCCCGGGTCACTCGGTCTGAACCTCTCGGTCCAGCACTGGGCCGCCGACGGGCTGCTGGCGATCTTCTTCTTCGTCGCGGGCATCGAGCTCAAACGCGAACTGGTCGCCGGCGAGCTGCGCAACCCCAAGGCCGCCGCCCTCCCCGTGATCGCCGCACTCTGCGGCATGGCCGCCCCCGCCCTCGTCTACGCCACGGTGGCCACCACCGGCGGCGGCTCCCTGAAGGGCTGGGCCGTCCCGACCGCCACCGACATCGCCTTCGCCCTCGCTGTGCTCGCGGTCATCGGCACCGCCCTGCCGTCGGCGCTGCGGGCGTTCCTGCTGACGCTGGCCGTCGTCGACGACCTCTTCGCGATCCTCATCATCGCGGTCTTCTTCACCTCGACGCTGAACTTCGCCGCCCTGGGCTTCGCCGTCCTGGGTCTGTTCGTCTTCTGGCTGCTGCTGCGCAAGGGCGTCCGGGGCTGGTACATCTACGTCCCGCTGGCCGTCGTCAACTGGGCGCTGATGTACAACAGCGGCGTCCACGCCACCATCGCCGGCGTCGCCATGGGCCTGATGCTGCGCTGCCACCGGCACGACGGCGAGCGGCAGTCCCCCGGCGAGCACATCGAGCACCTGGTGCGCCCGCTCTCGGCCGGCCTGGCCGTGCCGATGTTCGCGCTCTTCTCCGCCGGGGTGATGATCTCCGGCGGGGCGCTCTCGGACATCTTCCGCAGGCCGGAGACGCTCGGTGTGGTCCTCGGCCTCATCGTCGGCAAGGCGATCGGCGTCTTCGGCGGCACCTGGCTGGCCGCCCGGTTCACCCGCGCCGAGCTCAACCCCGACCTCAAGTGGCCGGACGTGCTCGCGGTCGCGTCGCTGGCCGGCATCGGCTTCACCGTCTCCCTGCTCATCGGCGAGCTGGCCTTCGGCGGCGACCCGGCGCTGGAGGGCGAGGTCAAGGCGGCGGTCCTGGTCGGTTCGCTGATCGCGGCCGTCCTCGCGAGCATCCTGCTCAAGCTGCGCGACAACAAGTACAAGAAGCTCTGCGCCGACGAGGACCGGGACGAGGACCAGGACGGCATCCCCGACATCTACGAACAGGGCAACCCCGACTACCACCTGCGCATGGCCGCACTCCTCGAGGCGAAGGCCGCCGAGCACCGCCGCCTGGCGGAAGTCGCCTCCGGGCGCACCACCGACGACGATGGTCCGGCATGATCTGAGTGTCTTCACATCCGCTGAAGACGGGCGGAACACCCATGGCGGACCCATGGGGACCGCGGAAGACCCGCAGACGACGGAGCGACGACGATGAGGGAGCAGCGATGAGCGCAGCCGACGACGGTGACCGCAGCCTCGGCCAGCTGGTGGCCACGGCCACCACGGAGCTGTCCGCGCTGGTGCACGACGAGATCGCGCTGGCCAAGGCCGAGCTGCGCGAGGACGCCAAGCGGGTCGGCATCGGCGGCGGCGCGATCGCCGCGGCGGGCGTCCTGGCCCTCTTCTCGCTGCCGGTGCTGAGCTTCGCGGCGGCGTACGGGATCCACAGCACGGGGCTGGGGCTCGCCTGGTCGTTCCTGATCACCGGCGGTGCCTTCCTGGTGCTGGCGGGGCTGCTGGGGCTGCTGGCCGTGCGGAAGTTCAAGAAGATCAGCAAGCCGGAGAGGACCCTGGCCTCGGCCAAGGAGACGGCGGCGGTCCTGGGTACGGTCAAGCCTCACCCCCGTCCTCTCCAGGACGCGAGCCAGGCGGACGCATCTGTGACACGCTCGTCCGTATGACGGTGCCCGATACCTCCGCAGCGCCCGCGTCCCCCGGCCCCGGGCAGGGTCAGGAACGGGCCGTCCCGGCGGCCGTCGCCGCGTCGCCCACGGCGGTCGTCCGCCCCGACGGGCCCTGGACGCACCGGGACGTCGCGGCGAACGGGGCGCGGTTCCACATCGCCGAGATGGGCGAGGGACCGCTGGTGCTGCTGCTGCACGGTTTTCCGCAGTTCTGGTGGACGTGGCGGCACCAGATGCCGGCCCTGGCGGAGGCCGGTTTCCGGGCGGTCGCGATGGACCTGCGCGGAGTGGGCGGCAGCGACCGCACGCCCCGCGGCTACGACCCCGCGAACCTGGCCCTGGACATCACCGGGGTGATCCGTTCGCTGGGCGAGCCGGATGCGGCGCTGGTCGGGCACGCCCTGGGCGGCTATCTGGCCTGGACGGCCGCGGTGATGCGGCCCAAGCTGGTGCGCCGGCTGGCGGTGTCCTCGATGCCGCACCCCCGGCGCTGGCGCTCGGCCATGCTCACCGACCCTCAGCAGACGGCCGCGGGCTCCGCGGTCTGGGGCTTCCAGCGGCCGTGGCTGCCGGAGCGCCGGCTCGTCGCGGACGACGCGGCGCTGGTCGGCCGGCTGATGCGCGACTGGTCGGGCCCCCGGCTGCCGGACGACGAGGCGGTCGACGTCTACCGGCGGGCGATGACGATCCCGTCCACGGCGCACTGCTCCATCGAGCCGTACCGGTGGATGGTGCGGTCGATGGCGCGGCCGGACGGCATCCAGTTCAACCGCCGGATGAAGCGTCCCGTGCGCGTTCCCACGCTCCACGTCCACGGATCACTCGATCCGGTGATGCGCACCCGCAGCGCCGCCGGTTCGGGCGAGTTCGTGGAAGCGCCGTACCGGTGGCGGCTGTTCGACGGGCTGGGGCACTTCCCGCACGAGGAGGACCCTGCGGCCTTCTCGGCGGAGCTGATCGGCTGGCTGAAGGACCCGGAGCCGGACCGGTAGGAGAACACCGGGCGGCCTCAAGGCCCATCGGTATCGAACTTTTGGCCGACGAACGGCCAATTGCCCCGTGCATAGGCCAATTGCCGGACCCCGAGGCGATTACCGACCTTCCGCCCCGGGCACAGACCGGGGTATGGGCTGGACGCACGACCATCGCGACCTGACTCAGCAGCGCGGCGCCGAAGACGATGCCGCACTGACTGTGGCCACCGAGATGCCCGAGCGGGCGGAGGGACGTCACGACGCCTTCCCGCCGGGGGACGGCACCGACCCCAGGATCGGCATCCCGCGCATCATCCGGCGCCGCGCGCGCTGGGTCTCGGCGCGGCTGCGCCACCCCCGCGGCCGCTGACACCGGGGCGGCCGGCCCCTCCTCGTACTCCACCGCACGGGCTCAGAGCGCACATCCCTGGGTCTCGACCTGTGCCATGGCCGTACGGCCCGCCACGACGTCCTCGTGCACCTCGTCCGCCGTGAGGGCGTAGCCGGTATCCGCGTCGTCGAGCGACTTGGCGAAGACGACTCCGTAGACCCGCCCGTCGGGGGTCAGCAGCGGGCCGCCCGAGTTGCCCTGCCGCACCGTCGCGTACAGGGAGTAGACGTCGCGGCGCACATAGCCGCGGTGGTAGATGTCCGGGCCGTTGGCGTCGACGCGGCTGCGGACCCGGGCGGACCGCACGTCGTACGCACCGTTCTCCGGGAAGCCCGCGACGATGGCGCTCCGGCCGCTCTCGGCGTCCACCGCGGCGAAGCGCAGGGCGGGCGCGTCCAGCGAGGGGACGCTCAGGACGGCGATGTCGCGCTTCCAGTCGTAGAGCACGACCTTGGCATCCAGCAGCCGGCCCCTGCCCCCGATCTGCACCGTCGGCTCGGACACCCCGCCCACCACATGGGCGTTGGTCATCACGCGGTGCGGTGCGAAGACGAACCCACTGCCCTCCAGCACCTTGCCGCAGCCCGGCGCGTTGCCGACGACCTTGACGATGCTGCGCTGCGCCTCGGCGGCGACGGCACTGCCCGACAGCTCCGGGTCCGGCGGCGGCACCGAGGTGATGGTCTCGGCGGAGAAGGGGGCGAAGACCTGGGGGAAGCCGTTCTGGGCGAGGGCCGTGCTGAAGTCGGCGAACCAGGTGTTGGCCTCGCCGGGCACGACCCGGGCGACGCCGAGCAGCACCTTGGAGCCGCGCACCTGTTTGCCGAGCGTCGGCAGCGAGGTGCCGGCGAGGGCGGAGCCGATCAGCCAGGCGACGAGCAGCATGGCCACGACGTTGACCAGCGCCCCGCCCGTCGCATCCAGGGCGCGGGCCGGGGACCAGGTGATGCGGCCGCGCAGCCGGTTGCCCAGATGCGTGGTCGCGGCCTGGCCCACGGAGGCGCAGACGATCACGATGACGACGGCCGCCACGGCAGCCAGGGTGCCCGGCGACCGGTCTCCCGCGGCGCTGTCCCAGATCAGCGGCAGCACATAGAGGGCGGCCAGGCCGCCGCCGAGGAATCCGACCACCGAGAGCACGCCGACCACGAACCCCTGGCGGTAGCCGATGACCGCGAACCAGGCGGCGGCCAGCAGCAGCACGATGTCCAGTACGTTCACCGAAGAGGGCCTCGCATTGCGGGTGTCGGCGGGACGGCGGCGGAACTCGGGACGGCGGCGGGACCGCGGGGGCCGGGCACGGCGGTCAGGAACTCCAGTCGAGCGGGACCTCCCGGCCGGCGTCCCAGGGCCGCTCCCAGCCCGCGTAGTGCAGGATGCGGTCGATCACCCCCGCCGTGAAGCCCCAGACCAGTGCCTCGTCCACATGGAAGACCGGGCCGCGGTGGCCGCTCGGATGGACGGCGGTCGCGCGCTTCGCCGGATCCGTGAGCTCGGCGACCGGGACGGTGAAGACCCGGGCCGTCTCGGCGGGATCGACCGGGCCGACCGGGCTGGGCTCGCGCCACCAGCCGAGCACGGGCGTCACGACGAACCCGCTGACCGGGATGTACAGGTCCGGCAGCACGCCGAAGACCTGGACGCCCGACGGGTCGAGCCCCGTCTCCTCCTCGGCCTCGCGCAACGCGGCGCGCACGAGCCCTCCGTCGGCGGGGTCGCCGTCCTCCGGGTCGAGGGCGCCGCCGGGGAAGGAGGACTGCCCCGCGTGCGAGCGCAGCGTGCCGGCGCGCTCCAGGAGCAGCAGCTCGGGGCCTTGCGCACCCTCGCCGAAGAGCACCAGGACGGCCGAGCGCCGCCCGCCCGTCTCGGGGGGCAGATAGCGGCTCAACTGCTGCGGCTCGACGTCCCGCAGGACCTGCGCGACCGGCTCGAGCCAGGCGGGCAGCCCCTCGGCGGTGACGGTGATCTCCCGGCTGTCCCGGCCGTACGTGATCCTCATGCGCTTCCCCATGTCCCCGTTGTCCCCGGTCGTCCCTGGTCCGTGCCCGTCGGCCGCGCGGCGCCCCCGCGCGCCGCTCCCCTCACCCGGCTCCCAGCGGGGGCGCGGGCGGGCCCGGGAAGTCCGGCGGCGGCTTCAGCCGCTGGCCCGGCATGCCGCCCTTCTCGTACTTGAGCAGCTTCTTCGCCTTCTCCGGATCCGTCTCCCCCTCGCCGTACGACGGGCACAGCGGGGCGATCGGGCAGGCACCGCAGGCGGGCTTGCGGGAGTGGCAGATGCGGCGGCCGTGGAAGATCACGCGGTGCGAGAGCATCGTCCAGTCGCTCTTCGGGAAGAGCGAGCAGACCTCGGCCTCGATCTTCTCCGGGTCCGTCTGGTCGGTCCACTTCCAGCGGCGCACGAGGCGCTGGAAGTGCGTGTCGACGGTTATGCCCGGGACCCCGAAGGCGTTGCCCAGCACGACGTTGGCCGTCTTGCGGCCGACGCCGGGGAGCGAGACGAGGTCCTCCAGACGGCCGGGCACCTCTCCGTCGAAGCGGTCCCGCAGGGCGGCGGACAGGCCCATCAGGGACCTGGCCTTGGCCCGGAAGAAGCCCGTCGGCCGGATCAGCTGCTCCAGCGCCTCGGGGTCGGCGGCCGCCATGTCCTCCGGCGTCGGATAGGCGGCGAAGAGGGCCGGGGTGGTCTGGTTGACCCGCAGGTCGGTGGTCTGGGCGGAGAGCACCGTCGCGACGAGGAGCTGGAAGGGGTCCTCGAAGTCCAGCTCCGGGTGGGCGTACGGGTAGACCTCCGCGAGCTCGCGGTTGATCCGCCGGGCCCGCCGGACGAGCGCGGTCCGCGACTCCGGTTCCGACGGTTTCGGCGGCTTCGACGGCTTCGGGGGCTTCCCCTGTTTCGGCTGCTCCGCCGACTTGGCGGCGGGCTTCGGCCCCGCCTTCCCCGCCGCCGTCCCGGCTGCCCGACGGGTCCTCGGTTTCGCCTCTTTTGCGTCGTTTGACGATTTCACGGCGGGGCGTTCGCCCACAGCGGAACCATGAGCCGAGGTCACCCTCCCGGCCCCCTTGCCCTGTGCTCTCACCGGCGTATTGGACACCCGGCCAGACTAAAGCCCAGCAGTGACATCCGCCCCGGCCGCGGGAAAAGCACAGCCCAATCGGACCCCTGCCGTAGGGCTTCCGCCGACGATGCGCCACACTTGTGTTTGATCACACAGTTTTACCGACGGGCATCATGGGGACCACGGTCCTCTGTGCATGTCGACAAGGAGAGAACTCGTGGACGACGTTCTGCGGCGCGCCCCGCTCTTCGCGGCGCTCGATGACGAGCAGGCCGCTGAGCTGCGCGCCTCCATGGGCGAGGTCACCCTCGCGAGGGGCGACGCCCTGTTCCACGAAGGCGACCCGGGCGACCGCCTCTACGTGGTGACCGAGGGCAAGGTGAAGCTCCACCGCACCTCCCCCGACGGCCGCGAGAACATGCTGGCCGTCCTGGGCCCGGGCGAGCTCATCGGCGAGCTGTCCCTCTTCGACCCCGGACCGCGCACCGCCACCGCCACCGCGCTGACCGAGGTCAAGCTCCTCGGCCTCGGCCACGGCGACCTCCAGCCGTGGCTCAACGCCCGCCCGGAGGTGGCCACGGCCCTGCTGCGCGCCGTCGCCCGCCGTCTGCGCCGTACCAACGACTCCATGTCGGACCTCGTCTTCTCCGACGTCCCCGGCCGTGTCGCCAAGGCCCTGCTGGACCTGTCGCGCCGCTTCGGCGTGCAGTCCGAGGAGGGCATCCACGTGGTGCACGACCTCACCCAGGAGGAGCTCGCCCAGCTCGTCGGCGCGTCCCGCGAGACGGTCAACAAGGCCCTCGCCGACTTCGCCGGCCGCGGCTGGCTGCGCCTGGAGGCGCGTGCCGTGATCCTGCTGGACGTGGAGCGCCTGGCGAAGCGCTCCCGCTGACGCGCGCCGTACGCACCGGAGCCCCGCTTCCTTCACGGAGCGGGGCTTTCGTACGGCCGGAAACGCCTCCTCCCGCCGGCCACCGGGAGCCGAAAGGGCCCGGCGGGCACGGAGGTTGACGGCCCGGGAGACCGCAGGACCTGACAGACTCCCGGCGACCGGCCGGGAAACCCGTGCCCCGGGACGGGCCGTTCCCCCCCCCCCCCCCCCCCCCCCCCCCCCCCCCCCCCCCCCCCCCCCCCCCCCCCCCCCCCCGGCCGGGCCCGTCAGATGAGCCCGTGCTCCCCCAGATAGTCCAGCTGCGCCCGCACCGACAGCTCCGCCGCCGGCCAGACCGCGCGGTCCACATCCGCGTAGACGTGGGCGACGACCGCCTCGGGGGTCCGGTGGCCCGCCTCGACGGCCGTCTCCACCTGGGCGAGGCGCTTGGCGCGGTGGGCGAGGTAGTACTCCAGGGCACCCTTGGCGTCGTCCAGCACGGGGCCGTGCGCGGGCAGGATCGTCCGGACGTCCTCCTCGACGGTGAGCGTCCGCAGCCGGCGCAGCGAGTCGAGGTAGTCGCCGAGACGGCCGTCCGGGTGGGCGACGACGGTCGTGCCGCGGCCGAGGACGGAGTCACCGGTGAGGACCGCGCGGTCCGCCGGGAGGTGGAGGGAGACCGAGTCCGCGGTGTGGCCCGGCGTGGGGATCACCCGCAGGTCCAGCCCGCCGGTGGTGATCACGTCACCCGCGGCCAGGCCCTCGCCACCGCCGGCCCGCAGCGCCGGGTCCACCGCCCGCACCGGGGCGCCCGTGAGCTCGGACAGCCGTGCCGCTCCGTCCGAGTGGTCGTGGTGGCCGTGGGTGAGCAGGGCCAGCGCGATCCGCTTGCCCGCCGCCTCCGCCGTGGCGACGACCGCCCGCAGGTGCCCCTCGTCCAGCGGCCCCGGATCGACGACGACCGCGAGGCCGGAGCCCGGCTCGGACAGCAGCCAGGTGTTGGTGCCGTCGAGGGTCATCACGGACGGGTTGGGCGCGAGGACGCAGGTCGCGCGCTCGGTGGCGGGCCCGCCCGGAGCGGCCGCGCGCGGCCGGCCCGGCAGGTCGGCGGCTTCGGCTGGGTTCGTCATGCATCGGCTCCCGGAGTCGCTGGAATGTGCGGCGGGCCCGGCAGGCGGAAGGGAAGGTGCTTGGTGAACTCCTCGTGCCCGGGCCAGCTCAGCACGATCTCTTCCCCGACGAGCTCGGCGCGCGCGAGCACCGGGGTGAGATCCTGATCACCCGCCGCCGCCAGCGCCTCGGCCACGCTCCCGAACGGCAGGAGCGAGCGGAGCGTCGCGACGGTCGGCGGCATCATCAGCAGCTCGCCGCGGTCGTAGCCCGCGGCCGCCTCGGCCGGGGCGGTCCACACCGCCAGGTCCGCCTCGGTGGAGTCGTCGCAGGTGCGCTGCCCCTCGGGCAGGGCCGCGACGAAGAACCAGGTGTCGTAGCGGCGCGGTTCGAACTCGGGGGTGATCCAGCGCGCCCAGCCGCCCAGCAGGTCGCTGCGGAGCAGCAGCCCGCGCCGCTCCAGGAAGTCGCCGAACGACAGCTCGTGGCTGACGAGCGCGGCCCGGTCGGCCGCCCACTCCGCACCCGTGGTGTCGGCCACGACCGTGTCCGGAGCCGGTCCGGCAAGCAGCACGCCCGCCTCCTCGAAGGTCTCGCGGACCGCTGCGCAGACGATGGCCTGGGCCGCCGCGGGCTCGACGCCGAGGCGCGCGGCCCACTCCTCGGGCGAGGGCCCGGCCCAGGGCACGTCGCGTTCGTCGCGCGGGTCCACGGAGCCGCCCGGATACGCGAACGCGCCTCCGGCGAAGGCCATGGAGGCGCGTCTGCGCAGCATGTGGACGGCGATCCCGTCGTCCGCCCCGGCCCTCAGCAGCAGGACCGTGGCGGCGCGGCGCGGCGTCACGGGGTCGAGCCCGCCCTGCGCGAGCAGCCTGATCCGGTCGGGCCATTCCGGTGGGTACCACTGGCCGTTGGTCGTCGCCATGGCCGGATGCTATGTGCTCACGGGCGGATGTTCGAGAGGGTCCCGAGCCGGAAGAGCCCGTTCCCGGAAGCGGCCGTCAGCCGGCGACCTCGACCTGGATCTCGACCTCGACCGGCGCGTCCAGCGGGAGCACCGCGACGCCGACGGCGGAGCGGGCGTGCACGCCCTTCTCGCCCAGGACCTCGCCCAGCAGCTCGCTGGCCCCGTTGAGCACGGCGGGCTGGCCGGTGAAGTCGGGCGCGGAGGCCACGAAGCCGACGACCTTCACCACGCGCACGATCCTGTCCAGATCGCCGACGACGGACTTCACGGCGGCTAGGGCGTTGAGCGCGCACACGCCCGCCAGCTCCTTGGCCTGCTCCGGGCTCACCTCGGCGCCGACCTTGCCGGTCACCGGGATCGATCCCTTGACCATGGGCAGCTGACCGGCCGTGTACACATACGCGCCGGTCCGCACGGCCGGCTGGTAGGCGGCCAGCGGCGGCACGACGTCCGGCAGCGTCAGCCCGAGCTCGGCCAGCCTGGCCTCGACGGCGCTCACTGCTTGGCCCGCTTCAGGTAGGCCACCAGCTGCTCCGGGTTGGGCCCCGGCACGACCTGGACGAGCTCCCAGCCGTCCTCGCCCCAGGTGTCCAGAATCTGCTTGGTCGCGTGCACCA
The DNA here is from genome assembly GCF_041519305.1 of Streptomyces luteireticuli. Taxonomy (NCBI): domain Bacteria; kingdom Bacillati; phylum Actinomycetota; class Actinomycetes; order Kitasatosporales; family Streptomycetaceae; genus Streptomyces; species Streptomyces luteireticuli. The sequence continues at coordinate 4,607,367 of NZ_CP167927.1, read as the reverse complement.
GCAGCGGCACGGTTGCGTATTCCCACTTGGTCATGGCCCGACTGTAATGCCTCCCACCGACAGCCTCGTGCGAAGGCCGTACGGGGCTTGGTTAGGCTCCGCACCATGAGCAGGCTCCATGTCGTCAGCGGCAAGGGCGGTACCGGCAAGACCACCGTCGCCGCTGCTCTCGCACTCGCCCTCGCGGCCGGGGGCAAACGCACACTGCTGGTCGAGGTGGAGGGCCGGCAGGGCATCGCGCAGCTCTTCGAGACCGAGGCGCTGCCCTACGAGGAGCGGAAGATCGCGGTTGCCCCCGGCGGCGGCGAGGTCCACGCGCTGGCCATCGACGCCGAACGGGCGCTGCTGGACTACCTCCACATGTTCTACAAACTCGGCAGCGCGGGCCGGGCCCTGAGAAAGCTGGGGGCGATCGACTTCGCGACGACCATCGCCCCCGGGCTGCGGGACGTCCTGCTGACGGGCAAGGCCTGCGAGGCGGTGCGCAGGAAGGACCGCACGGGCCGCTTCGTCTACGACCACGTCGTCATGGACGCCCCGCCGACCGGCCGTGTCACGCGCTTCCTCAACGTCAACGACGAGGTCGCCGGGCTGGCCCGGATCGGGCCGATCCACAATCAGGCGCAGGCGGTGATGCGCGTGATCAAGTCCCCGGAAACAGCGGTGCACTTGGTGACGCTGTTGGAGGAGATGCCGGTCCAGGAGACCGTGGACGGCATAGCCGAGCTGCGCGCCGCGGGCCTGCCGGTCGGCAGCGTCGTCGTCAACATGGTGCGGCCCGAGGTGCTGGACGGGGCGGCCGTGGAGGCGGCGGCGAACGGCCGGCGCGCGGCCGTGGCCGAGGCCCTCGCGCACGCCCTCGCCCGGACCTCCTCCGGCGGGGAGAACCGGGCGGGCACGGCCGGATCCCTGGTCGCCCCGCTGCTGGACGAGGCCCGCGAGCACACCGAACGGCTCGCGCTCGAACGCGGCAGCCGGGCCAGGATCGAGGATCTCGGCCTCCCGGCCTGCGAGTTGGAGCTGCTCGGCGACGGAGTGGATCTGGCCGGGCTCTACCGCATGGCCCGCGCACTGCGCACGCGGGAGATCGTGACCGGCACGAGCGAGGAGGCCCGGTGAGCCTGGACAGGACGACCGTTCTCGACATCGACGCCATCCTGGACGACCGCGGCACCCGGATCGTCGTGTGCTGCGGCTCCGGCGGGGTCGGCAAGACGACGACCGCCGCCGCGCTCGGCGTGCGGGCGGCGGAGCGCGGCCGGAAGGCCGTGGTGCTGACCATCGACCCGGCGCGGCGGCTCGCGCAGTCGATGGGGATCGACGAACTGGACAACGTGCCGCGCCGCGTGCCCGGCGTCGACGCGTCGGCGGGCGGCGAACTGCACGCCATGATGCTGGACATGAAGCGGACCTTCGACGAGATCGTCGAGGCGCACGCGGACCGCGACCGCGCCCGGGCGATCCTGGAGAACCCCTTCTACCAGTCCCTGTCGGCCGGCTTCGCCGGCACGCAGGAGTACATGGCCATGGAGAAGCTGGGCCAGCTGCGCTCCCGCGACGAGTGGGACCTGATCGTCGTCGACACCCCGCCGAGCCGTTCGGCGCTGGACTTCCTGGACGCGCCGGGCCGGCTCGGCTCGTTCCTGGACGGCAGGCTCATCAAGGTGCTGATGGCCCCGGCGAAGATCGGCGGCAGGGCCGGGATGAAGTTCCTGGGCGTCGGCATGTCGGTGATGAGCGGCCCCCTCAACAAACTGATGGGGGCCCAACTGCTACGTGACGTACAGACTTTCGTGGCCGCGATGGACACGATGTTCGGCGGATTCCGTACCCGCGCCGATGCCACCTACCGCCTGCTCCAGGCTCCCGGAACGGCCTTCCTGGTGGTGGCCGCGCCCGAACGGGACGCGCTGCGCGAGGCCGCGTACTTCGTCCAGCGGCTGGCCGAGGAGCGGATGCCGCTGGCCGGGCTGGTGCTCAACCGGGTGCACGGGAGCGGGGCCGCGCGGCTCTCCGCGGAACGTGCGCTGGCAGCGGCCGAGGCGCTGACGGAAGGGACCTGTGCGACGGCGGACCGCCCGGCGGGCGGGACGGCGGACGGAGCGGGCGGCACCGCGGATTACCCAGAAAATCTTGACGGCGGCGGCATTGTGGATCGTGGCAGCGGGCAAGCTGGGACACGTACCGCTGATGACCCCGGCACCGCCACTCCCCTCGATACATCCTCTCCCGAGAGCGGCTTCCCCCAGCCCGTGTCACCCGGAGTGCCCGCGGGCTCCGCGGCATCGGGCGGTACGGCACACGACGGTACGGCACACCGTGCGTCGTCGGGATTCGAGCCGTCGGGATCCGTGAGCGAGTCCACGGCCTCGGCGGCCCCGGCCTCCAGCGACTCTGCGGCGGTCTCCAGCGACTCTGCGCCCGGGGACTCCGCGACCTCCACGGGCTCCGCGGTCTCGGCGGGCTCCGTCTTGGCGGACTCCGCGGTCTCGACGGAGCGGCTGGCCGCGGGACTCCTGCGCCTGCACGCCGAGCGCATGCAGGTGCTGACACGCGAGCGGCGCACACGCGACCGCTTCACGGCCCTGCATCCGGACGTACCGGTGGCCGAGGTGGCCGCGCTCCCCGGTGACGTGCACGACCTGGCGGGGCTGCGGACCATCGGCGAGCGGCTCGCCGGCCGTGCGGACCGGGGCGCCCCGGCTCCCCTGCCGGCCCAGGCCACGACGGACCCCGCCGTCCCGGTGGACGGCGCCGGACAGGCTGCCCCTGCGCGGGGCTCCGCGGACTAGCCCGCCGCGGCGTACGCGTCGTACTCCTCCTCGTCCAGCGGCAGGAGGCCGGCGCCGCGCTCGTACTCCGTGCGGGCCGTCTCCAGCAGGCGGCGCCACGACGTCACCGTCGGCCGGCGCCGCAGCAGCGCCCGCCGCTCGCGCTCCGTCATCCCGCCCCACACACCGAACTCGACGCGGTTGTCCAGCGCGTCGGCCAGGCACTCGGTGCGGACCGGGCATCCGGTGCAGACCGCTTTGGCCCGGTTCTGTGCTGCGCCCTGAACGAACAGTTCGTCCGGATCGGTCGTGCGGCAGGCGGCCTGCGCACTCCAGTCGGTTACCCAGCTCATGCTGGCGCCGTCCTCTCCCGAATCGAGGCTCCCCCACGGCGGCAGCGGCATATTCACCGTTGCCAGTTGAGGACGTTACGGAAGCAGGACAGGGGGCAACACCCCCTTCGGGCCCAATCTTGGATAGCCCGAAGGGACTATGTGTACGCGGCAGATCACCCAACGGAGTGACCTGGCGACATCGGCGACTTACCCATACAGATATGGGCAGTTCGCTCATTCCGTACGGGGCAGCCAATGACACACGCGGCAATACGGACATGCCTCATCACCTACAGGAGTGAGGGCAGAGGTGATGCTGAAGACAACCGCAGTGACTGGCGTAAAACAGCGTAGGCGAACACACGGGCGCCTGTCCGCCGAATGAGAACGTAGGCTTTCCCCCATGGCTATGAAGCGCTCGGGCGGGGGGTCCTCTTCGGGGGGCCGGCAGGCCGCAAAATTCCTCGGCGTCAGCGTCCTCTCCGGAGTCCTTCTGGCAGGCCTGGCCCTGCCGGGCATCGGCGCTTTCGGACTGGCGGCCAAGGGGACGGTGGAAGGCTTCGACGAGCTCCCCGCGAACCTCAAGACGCCCCCGCTGAGCCAGCGGACCATCATCCTCGACTCCGAGGGCGGCGAGATAGCCAAGGTCTACTCGCGCGACCGCACGGTCGTCCCCCTCGGCAAGATCTCCCCCTGGATGCAGAAGGCGATCGTCGCCATCGAGGACGCCCGCTTCTACGAGCACGGGGCGGTCGACCTCAAGGGCGTGCTCCGCGCCCTCAACCGCAACGCGCAGAACGGCGGGGTCTCCGAGGGCGCCTCGACCCTCACCCAGCAGTACGTCAAGAACGTCTTCGTCGAGGAGGCGGGCGACGACCCGGACAAGGTCGCCGTCGCCACGCAGCAGACCTTCGGCCGCAAGGTCAAGGAGCTGAAGTACGCCATCCAGGTCGAGAAGGAGCTGGGCAAGCAGCGCATCCTCGCCAACTACCTGAACATCACCTTCTTCGGGCAGCAGGCGTACGGCGTCGAGGCCGCCTCCCAGCGCTACTTCAGCAAGCACGCCAAGGACCTCACGCTCGGCGAGTCCGCCCTGCTGGCCGGCATCGTCCAGTCGCCCAGCCGCTTCGACCCGGTCAACGCCCCGAAGGCGGCCGCCCAGCGGCGCAACATGGTCCTCCAGCGCATGGTCGAGCTGAAGAACATCACCCCGGCGCAGGCCGCCGCCGAGAAGGCCAAGCCGATCAAGCTGAACGTCAGCCGTCCGAAGAGCGGCTGCATCACCGCCGTCAACGGCGCCGGCTTCTTCTGCGACTACGTCCGCCAGGTCTTCCTCCAGGACCCCGCCTTCGGCAAGACGAAGGAGGCCCGCGCCAAGCGGTGGAACGAGGGCGGCATGACGATCCGCACGACCCTCGACCCGCAGACGCAGAAGTCCGTCCAGAAGTCGATCACCGACCACGTCTACCAGAGCGACACGGTGGCCACGGCGATCTCCATCGTCGAGCCGGGGACGGGCAAGGTGCTGGGCATGGGGCAGTCGAAGCCGTACGGCTTCGGCAAGGACCAGACGCAGATCAACCTGTCGGCCAACCACGCTATGGGCGGCTCGACGTACGGCTTCCAGCCCGGCTCCACCTTCAAGCCGATCATCGCGGCGGCGGCGCTGGAGGAGGGCAAGTCGGCGAACCAGACGTACTCGTCGCCGTACAGCATGCCGTACCCCTCCGAGATCGCGACCTGCAAGGGCACCTGGAAGAACGGCGGGGACCAGGTCAACAACGAGAACCGGAGCGAGGTCGGCCCCTACGGCATGGCCGAGGCCACCGCGAAGTCGGTCAACACCTACTACATCCAGCTCCTCGAGGACATCGGCATCTGCCCGGCCGTGAAGATGGCGGACAAGCTCGGCCTCAAGCCGGCCAGCGGGGCCACGATGGAGCAGGTGCCGGCCATGGCCATCGGCGGCGCCGCGGGCATGTCCCCGCTGAGCATGGCCGCCGCCTACGCCGCCTTCGCCAACAAGGGCACGTACTGCACCCCCGTCCTCATCACCTCGGCGCAGGGCCCGAACGGCAAGCCCCTGAACATCCCCAGGACCAGCTGCTCCCGGGCCATGTCCGAGGAGACCGCCGAGACGGTCAACACCCTGCTCAAGGGCGTGGTCGAGGACGGCACCGGCAAGGAGGCCGGCCTCGGCGGGCGCGACAGCGCCGGCAAGACCGGTACGACGGACGGCCGCAAGGCCGCCTGGTTCGTCGGCTACACCCCGAACATGGCGGGTGCCGTGTGGGTCGGCGGCGCCGGCGACGAGGTGCAGATGGAGGACATCACCATCGGCGGCGTCTACCACGGCCAGGTCTACGGCGGTGACACCCCGGGGCCGATCTGGCGCGACGCCATGAGCGGCGCCCTGGAGGGCAGGCCCGCGCCGTCCTTCGACACCGTCTCGGGCATCGACACCGGCGGCTCCGACAAGAAGGACAAGAACGGGAAGAACAAGAAGGGCGGCGGCCCCGCCGGCCAGGGCGGCAAGCCCGGCAAGCCCGGACGCCCCCACTAGCCGACGGGACGGCGAAGGACGGCGAAGGACAACGAAGGGGCCCGCCCGGACCACGTACGGTCCGGGCGGGCCCCTTCCGCATCCGCCTTACGCGAGCTGCCGCTTGACCTCGGCGGACACCCGGCCGCCCTCGGCACGGTTCCCCACCTTCGGCTTGACGGCCTTCATGACGGCGCCCATCGCCTTCGGTCCCTCGGCGCCGCCCGCCCTCGCCTCGGCCACGGCCTCCGCGACGAGCGCGGTCAGCTCCTCGTCCGACAGCTGGGCCGGCAGGTACGCGGCGAGGACCTCGCCCTCCGCGCGCTCGCGCTCGGCCGAGTCGGCTCGGCCGCCCTTGTCGAACGCCTCGGCGGCCTCGCGGCGCTTCTTCGTCTCGCGGGTGATCACCTTGAGCACCTCGTCGTCGGAGAGCTCCCGGGCCGTCTTGCCGGCCGTCTCCTCGTAGGCGATCGCGGAGAGGGTCAGACGGAGGGTGGCGGAGCGCAGCTCGTCGCGCGCCTTGATGGCGGCGGTGAGGTCGTCGTGGAGCTTTGCCTTGAGCGTGGTCATGGCGCAATCTTCGCATCCCGCCCGCGCCCGTGCCCTTCATTAACCGCCGGCCCCCACAACTCCCGTCCCCCGCCGGTCCCATGGCGTCCACCACCGCCCAGGTCTGCGACCATGGCCGTATGCGCGCGCGATACGCAGTACCCCTGGGAATCACAGCAGCCGGAGCGGCGGGCCTCGCCTACGCCGCCGGCTTCGAGGTCCGCTCCTTCCGGCTCCGCCGGGTCACCGTGCCCGTCCTGCCGCCCGGCATGCGGCCCCTGCGGGTCCTGCAGGTCTCCGACATCCACATGGTCGGCGGACAGCGCAAGAAGCAGCGCTGGCTGCAGTCCCTCGCCGGGCTGCGTCCCGACTTCGTGATCAACACCGGAGACAACCTCTCCGACCCCAAGGGCGTCCCCGAGACGCTCGACGCGCTCGGCCCGCTGATGCGCTTCCCCGGCGCGTACGTCTTCGGCTCGAACGACTACTACGGGCCCAAGCTGCGCAACCCCGCCCGCTACTTGATCGAGAAGGCCACCGGCCGGCACGGCCTCAACGGCAACACCCCCGTCGTCGGCGCGATCCACAACCCGTGGGAGGAACTGCGCGACGGCTTCGACGAGGCCGGCTGGGTCGACCTCACCAACACCCGGGGCCGACTGAAGATCGACGGCCGGGAGATCGCGCTCACCGGCCTGGACGACCCGCACATCAAGCGGGACCGGTACGCGGAGGTCGCCGGCGGCCCGGTCGCCGACGCGGACTTCTCGATGGCCGTCGTCCACGCCCCCTACCTGCGGGTCCTGGACGCCTTCACGGCCGACCGCTATCCGCTGATCCTCGCCGGCCACACCCACGGCGGCCAGCTCTGCATCCCCTTCTACGGGGCGCTGGTCACCAACTGCGACATCGACACCGGCCGGGTCAAGGGCCTGTCCACCCACCGCGCGGGCGGCCACCGCTCCTACCTACACGTCTCCGCCGGCTGCGGCACCAACCGCTACACCCCGGTCCGCTTCGCCTGCCCGCCCGAGGCCACGCTCCTCACGCTCGTCGCCCGCGACTGAGCCGAAGCCCTGGCCGGGGACCGGTCCGGGAGGGTTTCCGGGACCGCCCGTACGGTGGAGGGATGATCGACCCGACCCCCTCCACCACCCGGGCCGGCGCGGCGAGCGCGGCAGGCGTTCCCGCGTCCGCCGTGCTCCCGGCCGTCCGCCGACCCTTCACGGCGGTCTTCCGCGCGCTCGTGGCCCTGGCCGCGCTCACCGGCGTCGTCCTGGACACGATCGACTCCGACGACCTGGGCCGGCTCTTCAGCTACTTCACCGTCCAGTCCAACCTCCTGCTGGCGGTCGCCTCCGCCTGGTCCGCCCACCGCGCCTGGACCGGACGCCCCGCCCTGTCCCCGCGGATCACGGGCGCGGCGCTGCTCTACATCTCCATCACGGGTCTCGTCTTCCACTTCGTCCTGTCGAACGACTCCAGCGGTTTCTCCATGACCAGCGACCGCACCCCCCTGGAGTCGGTCGCCAACCAGCTCCTCCACACCGTGACCCCGCTCGCGGCCGCCTTCGACTGGCTGGTGCTCACCGCGCCCGGCGGCTTCCTCCTGCGCCACGCCTGGCAGTGGCTGGCCTATCCCCTCTTCTACCTCCCCTTCGCCCTGATCCGCGGCGCCTTCCTCGACCCCGGCACCGACGGCCGCTACCCGTACCCCTTCCTGGACGTCGACCTCCACGGCTACGCGGGCATCGCCACCAACGCCGTCGTCTTCGGCCTGGCCTTCTACGCCCTGGCCCTCACCCTCACCCTCGCCGACCGCGTACGCCCCCACCTGCACGGCCTCCGGAATCGGATTTCGCCTACGGGCTCCGGTCCGCTAAAGTAGAGCTCGTTGCGCCGGGGACTCGCGAAAGCGGGAACTCGGAGTGCATCGGGGTGTAGCGCAGCTTGGCAGCGCGCTTCGTTCGGGACGAAGAGGTCGTGGGTTCAAATCCCGCCACCCCGACTGCTAAAACAGCAGATGAGGGCCACCTACTCAACTTGAGTAGGTGGCCCTCACTGCGTTCCGGAGATCGTTTGGGAGAAATCTGGGAGAAAACCGCGGCTGCGGCTTCTCCCGGATCGCCCGGGGCCTACGACCGAAGCAGCCTGTCGAGGATCCTCACGGCCGATCCCGGACTCATCGCCCGCCGAGCTTCGAGTGATGCGTGCCACATCCGCGTCAGGCCGTCGCACAGACGCTGCCTCATGGCCGGGGTCACGTGGGCGTAGCGGGCGGAGACCGAGCCGTCTATGTGGCCCATGCGCTCGTCGATGAGGGCCTTCTCCGTGTTGAGGAGTTCCCTGTCCTCCATCCAGGTCCGGTGCGTGTGCCGCAGGCCGTGAGGCGTGATGCCCTTGGCGATCGGCACCCAGCACGCCTCCGCGCGGCCAGAAGCGCCTCGGCCGCGGGCCGGCACCCCGGGCCACGGCTCGGCCAGCAGCGGCACCGGCCGGGCTTCCTGGGGAGCCTTCTTCGGGTACCAGCCATCGCCGGCCGGGTGGAAGACCCACGTGGCGAACCCGTTGCGGCGCCAATGAGCGGCGTGCCCATCCGGCGTTCCGCCCCTGATAAACCCAAGATCGGCGATTGCCTTCTCGACACGAATCCGCGTCTCGTCGGCGACCTTCTCCGGGCGGTTCAGCACGTTAGACACTGTGCCCGTGGACACCTCGGCCCGACGGGCGACGTCCACCAGCTTCGCCCCGGAGACGCCTTGGCGGGCAAGGCCCTGTCCTCGGAACACGTATTTCCTGCTGTGACAGCCGCACGGTCCGGATGCGGTACGCCTGATGTGGTCCGACACCAGTCCCGAGAGCCAGTCGGGAATGTCGATGTTGCGGTAGCTGTCGTCCTTGGGCGGGCAGTGGACCAGTTCGCCCGTGTCGAGCTCGTACAGCTGCCACTCCACACGGATTGCCCGAGGCCTTACGAACTCCACCTCCAAGCCGACGAGTTCACCCCACCGCATCCCCGTGTAGGCCTTCAGGATGCAGGCCACGAACTCATCGTCGCGTCCGGACAGCAGAGCGGCCCGCTCAGCGATGAGCAGAGCGCCAAGAGGAGTTGTCACGACCTTCTCAGGACCGCGGTCGCGAGACCGGCCGGCTCTCTTGCCCCGCCCTCGCCGTTTGGCAGCGGGGTTGGAAGTGATGAGGCCGTCGTCCTCCGCATCGGCGAGCATGAGGTGGAGCGTCGCGCGCCACGTCTTGACGCTGGAAGCCGCGTACGCGGCCTTCTCCCTCTTCTCCCACGCGTTGACGTCCTTACGGAGGATGTCGGCGAGTGCCACGTCCTCGAACTCGGGGAGCAGGTGCTCCTCGATGTGCCGCTTGTAGTTCTGCATGGTGGAGGGTGCGAGGTCTTGATCGGCGTACCAACTGCTGGCGTACTCGCCAAAGGTCGTCCGGTTCGGCGCCTCGACCTCTTCGACCGGGGCGGGGACGTTGATCTCCTCCTTGTCCTCTTCCCTGTCGGCGGCCCTCTTGGCCTGACGCTTCGTGGCGAACTTGATCACTCGGCCCGAAGCGTCTTGTACGGTCCCGTACTTACCAGGCGCGATCTTGTATCGACCACGCCAGTAGTTGCCGCGCTTCTCAGCGAAGCCCATGTGTCCCCCTACAGACCGACGGCCGGACGCTGGCTCTGGCTTCGACGCGGGGCACGGGCGCGAAGCCGGACAGCCGGGACGGCCTTGCCGGAACGCTGAGTGCGAGCGGGCTCGTCATGTCCAGCGCTGCGGCTGGTGCCCCCAATGGGGCGCTCTTCAAAGATCGCGATGATCTCGACGAGATGCTCGGCGGTGAACCTGTAGGCGCCACCGGCCCGGGTGAACGGGATCCGTCGTTGCCGGGCCTGCTCCTTGACCCACCACTCCGAGCAGCCGAGGGCCTCGGCGATCTCCGCCGGACGGAAGAGATGAGGCAGGGTGACGCCCGTGACGCTGTGACGGCTGTGACTGTTCATGCCTGCCCCCCGTTGTCACCGGGGACGACGTAGCCCCCGGCCTTCCTGATGAGCTGGACGTCGTTGGCCATGCGGGCGCAGGTCTGCCGCACCAGGGCCGGGTCGAGGTCGGTCTCCTCTGCGATCTGCTTCGGCTTGGCGCCGGGGTTCCCGCGGACATAGCGCAGGATCGTGGCCCGGGTGTCGCCGATGGTGTGGTCGGCGGCGGGGCCTTCGAGGAGCTGCCAGGCACCCGCCTCCGCGTAGAAGCGGAGCGCGTACTCGGACTCGTCCACGTCCCGGCCGGTCACATGGAGAACCCCGTCCGCCTGGCCCCGGGCACGCTTCAGGACGAGCGTGGCGTCGGCGGCCCCGGCCAGGCCGTTGGTGCCGGAGACCTCGGCGAGGAAGTCGTCCGAGCCAGCCTTACGGACGTGGTGCACCAGGACCATGGCGATGCCGTAGTGATCCGCGATCCGCTTGGCGTGACCGACGGCCGCGTAATCAGCGTCGTAGGCCGACGCGCCCGGTGCCGAAGTGCCGCGCATCTTCGCGAAGACATCGATGACGACCATGCGGGCATCGCGGTTGCGCTCGATCCACTGCGCGATGGCCTCTCCCCCGCCCTGCGGCAGCGGCGGGCACGAAGTCGCCAGCGTCAGCGAGGACGGGGCACGGTCCTTGCCGAGGATCTTGCGCATGCGGGTCTGCAGGCGCCGCGGGGTGTCCTCCAGGGCGAGGTAGAGCACCGGCCCGCCCTCAACGGCGATGCTGTCCATCGCGCGGCCGCCGACCGCGACGGCGAGGGCCAGGCCGAGCGACAGCCAGGACTTGCCGACCTTCGGCGGGCCGGCGAGGAGGTTGACGCCCTCCGAGAGGATCCCCGGCACGGCCCAGCGGGGCGCCGGGAACTCGGTCGCCATCAGCTCGTCCGCCGTCCACGCCGTGCGGATGCGCTGCTGGACGGGCTGGAGCGGCTGAGGCTCCGGGGACGAGTAGAGGTGGGGAAGGCTGTACTCGCTCTCGCTCACGCGGCCCTCCGCCCGACCGAGCGCGGCCGCCTGGCGCCGGCCTTCAGCCCGGACGCGATCGTGCCGCGGGCCTCGCGCTCGCCCTGGCCCACCTGACGGGCGGCGACCAGGAGCCATCCGGCAGTCTCGATCTCGTTCAGTTCCCCACCGGCAACGAGCTGCCCGAGGGCGACGGCCGCGAGGTAGAGCGCCTCGTTGTGCCGGTGCTCGGCGGAACCGCTCACCTTGGCCAGCTCCTGGTCGACGGCCGCACGGAGGTACGCACCGCGCCGGTCGGAGGGAAGCTTCACGACCACGGGCTTCTGCGGGGGCAGCGGAGCCGGCCGGAGGAGCTCAGCGAGCCAACCGGGCAGCGGAGCGGGCGGCGCGTCGTGGACGACGACGTACGGCTTGCCGTCGATCTCGCTGCCCGCGCCGACGATGTACCCGCCGTTCGCGCGGGTGTCGATCTTCCACCCGAGGGTGCCCACCGTGTTCCGAAGCTCCAGGTCGGCGGGGGCGGCGAAGTACAGGTGAGTGCCGCCGCTCACGCTGCGGACCGTGTAGGTCTCGGTGGGAAACGGCTGACCGTGCCGCTCGGCGAGGACAGCCAGCATGTCCGCGCCGTCGGTCACCCCCGAGGGGATGTCGACGGGCGGGACGTCGCGGTCGTTCTTGGGCACGTCGAGGTCGACGATCACCAGCCGGGACGGGCCGGTGGCGATGCCGACGTTGAAGCGACCTGCCGACCAGCACCGGACGACCCGCGCGGTGGCGGTCGTCGCGCGCAGCTCCCATGAACGGATGGCCGGGCGCTTGCTGTTGGGGACGAGGGGGAAGACGCGCCAATCCCGCTCGATCGCGTCAAGTGCGGCCCGGGGCAGCGGGCGGGGAGTGCTGTGGTGCATCCTTGTGGCACCTCCTGATTCCGTGGACGGGATGGGAGGCCGGGGCAGCGGGCTTCCTTGACCTGTTGGCCGCTGCCCCGGGCGAATTCAGGAGTCCTGCGCGCGCCTCCACGCGAGGTACTCCTGGCGGACGTACGCGCGGTAGTCGTCACCGCAGGTCAACTCGGAGCCCCTGAGGCTCAGTCCGGCGTGGGCCACGTCGTGCTCGACCAGCTGTCGGGCAAGCCGTTCAACGGCCTCGATCACCGGCCGGGCCGTCTCCTTGATCGCGATCCTGTCGAACATCGCCGCCTTGCGGAGCAAGAACTCCCGGTCCTGGCTGCCGAGGACACGGCCGTACTTCCTCAGCCAGACGACCTCGGAGAAGAGGCTCGGGGCGTCGGAGTAGGCCATGGTGAAGGTGGTGCCGTGCGGTTCAGTCGTCATTGCTTCTCCTCAAGAGAGGTCGCTTTTGCGGGCATTGATGAGCAGGAAGTGGAGGGCCTTCTCGGCCTGCTCGCCGTAGGCGTAGGAGCTGTTCGCCAATCCGGCGGCGTGGCTCCGGGCTTCGGTCAGCCGGGCCATTTCATGACCGGCGAGGTTCTCGTCCGACGCCAGTTCCTCAGCGGCTTCGGCGGCCCGTACGCAGGCGATGACGTTGCGCCTCAGCTCGGCGAGGCGCTCATTCCCGGCCCACGCCCCGAGGGCTTCCGCGAGGTCCGGCAGCTCGCCCATGGGCGTCACGTACTCACCGAACTCGTCGCGCTCGAACTCGATGCAGCGCGGTTGCTGACTGTTGATGACGGCCAGGACAGCCATAGCGGTGCCGTAGGCGTACATCCTCGCCGTGGACCGGTAGAGCGTGGCCGTCGCCTGCTCATGGGCCGCGCAGAGGTCGTGGATCTTCCCCAGGGCCACGGCGTGCGGGTGGACCTGGTGGATGTGCCTGCCCGCGGTCCGGATGTGGCCCTCTTCGTACTGGAGCCGGGCGGGCTCGACGTTCCACATGGCGACCTGGGCCGCCTGGTGCGCGAGCCGGGTCTCACGGGCAGCGGCCCCGAGAGCGAAGACGCTGTCGGTCAGGCTGTGGAACCAGCTGATGGAACGGTTGGACATGAGTCCTCCGTGAGTGGAGTGCGGCCGGTCTGTCCGGCCCTCCGCGCGGCCCCGGCTTGCTGAAGTCGGGGCCACACAGGGAGCCGTCAGGCGATGGCCGACGCCGACTTGCCACTGTCCCCGGCCACCTTGAGCAGGAGCTCGCGGAGGTCGGTGCCCACGAGAGCGGCAAGGCGCTGCTCGATCGCCTGCCAGGAGGCGGAGTCGATCGACATGAGCGCGGCGACGGCGGCAGGGCCTTTGCCTTCCTCGATGGCCGTCATCGCGTCCCTGAGCTCACCCGCGGCCATCAACGAAATGGGGCGCACGGCGGACGAGTTGGTCTGCGTCGACACTGGAGTTCTCCTTCGCGGTCAGAGGCTGGGGATGGCGTGGCTGATGGCCGCCATGACCTGGTCGATCGGCGCGGCCGCGCCGGTCCGGCTGAGGTAGAAGCCGAAGAGCACGGCGACGACGGCCGAGCCGGCACCGAGGGCCTTCGAGCGGACGAGCATGGCCATGAGGAGGCCGAAGAAGACGAGGGCGGAGATGGAGAAGGACACGGGCGAGGACTCCTCGGGCTCGGTCAGCGGGTGCCGTCGCGATGCACGCGGACGGCGGCGTTGTAGAGGTGACGGCCCACGCGGATTCGCTTGCCGTGGCCGTCGCAGCGACGGCAGTAACGACCGCGGGTGATCCGGCCATGACGGTTCTTCTTGACCTTGAAGCCGAAGCCCCGGCACTTGCGGCAGTTGCCGAACGGGCTGACCGCGCAGAGGGCGGCATAACCGAGAGCGACGAAGAGAACAGCGGGTATAGCGGAGAGGGCGGAGCTCACGAAGGGCCTCCCGAGCGAGAATTCAGGCTGTGCACGCGGAGAGCCGCTAACCGCTAGCGGCCTGGTCAGGGCATGTACTGAGCGCTAGCGGGGCCGCTAACGTTAGCGAGGCGAGCCGCTAGCGATAGCAGCCCCGGCGCGTCATCCGGCTTCCTGGTTCCCGTCACGTTCAGCGACGATTTCAGCGACGTCGGCTCGGATGAGGCCTCGTCGGTTGACGACCTTGCCGTTCATGCGGCGGCCGATCTGCACGGTCTCGATCCCGAACGGCTTGAGGGAGGCCGTCAGTTGCTCGGCGGCCCAGCCGGAGTAGATGTCGGGCCGCAGATCTTCCAGGCGGGCGACGACGGTTTCGTTCCAGACCTTCGGCTCGGCCACCGGGACAACTGCGAGGATGTCGCGCAGCAGGTCGTACGAGGACGTTGTGTCGACCTCCGGCTCCTCGCCCAGAGCGTGGCCGGACAGGGTGCCGGCTGCTTCCCTCAAGGCGCGAGCACGGACGGCGATACGGTCGGCGGCCACAGCATCGGCGTAGACAGCGCGGACGATCCGGGCGTCCGCGCCTTCGCCGACGAAGTAGTGCACGCCCTTGTCGGCCCAGGCGAACATGGTGGCGCGCACGCCGCGCTTGTAGGCGGACGTCCCCAGCACCATGTCGTTCTCCAACTGGCCCATCACCTTGAGGCAGAAGCGGGCCGAGGCGTTGGCGCTGATGCCGGTGGGCAGGGCCTTGGCGTCAGGCCGCTGGGTGGCGAGCAGGAGGACGATTCCGGTGGCCGGGCCGCGCTTGACCAGGTCGGTGCAGATCTCCTCGAACTCCCGGCCATATTTCTCGTGCTCGAACCACACTTGGCACTCGTCCGCACCGATCACGATCGGGTGCAGCCCCAGGCCCTTCTTGGAGGCGAGTTCACTGGTCACCTTCGACTCGGGGCACAGGTCCCGGGGCAGGGACCGGATCACCTTCGTGCGCCGACGCATCTCCTGGCGCACGGCGCGCAAGTCGCTGATCGCGTACTCGATGTCCTCGTCGTCGTCCCCGGCCCGGTGTCGGTGCGAGATCCGGTTGCCGACCGGATCCAGGTCGCCGGTGCCCTTGAGGTCGTAGGTGTGGACCTCGGCCCGAGCGTCCAGGGCGGCGATCAGCAGCAACAGGCGGAGAAGGAACGTCTTGCCCATGCGGGGGATCGCGCCGATGACGGCTGCGATGTACATGAGGGTGAGTTCCACCCACCGGCCACGCTGGTCGGTGCCGAAGGCCACGGGCTTGAACAGGTCCACCGTCCCGGACTTCATCAGGGGCCAGGCAGGCTGCTTCGACTTGGCCATGTCCTGGTCCCCCACCCAGAGGACAAGTCGCCCGGTGTGTTCGTCAGGGACTGCCTCGGGCCACACACAGCCCAGCGGCCGGCGGAGCCCCGAGGCGAGCCTGTCGCGTCGCTCGATCACGTCCGTGACCGTCACGCCGTACGGCAGGTCACCTTCCGCACGCCAGCCGGGACCGTCCCGGGTGATCGGCGCGGTGAAGGTGAAGCCGTCTCCGCCTTTGCTCTGCGTCGAGTTGATGGCCGCGATCCCCAGGGCACCGAGAGCACGGAGGACGATGTCGCTGGTGAGCTTCTGCAGCTTCGGCGCCTCTACCGCCCGGGTGATCACGGGAGCGTCCGCCGGGGTGCCCAGGTACCCCAGAGCCAGGATCGCGGCACCGGCCGAGACCGCCTGCATCCAGCCCGGGGCCAGTACGTAGAGCGCCAACGCCGCCCCGGCCCCGAAGAGCGAGGCGAGAATCGTGACAAAAGTCCGCAGACGTACGCGGCCGTCGCGCTGCCGCGAGAGCCGGAGGTATTCGCCGGCGTCCTCGCGTCGTACAGCCGCGAGCCGAACGGGCTCGCCCTCGGCGTCGGCCACCCACCGCATGGTCCCGCCCACGAAGTGGGCGGCACCCTGGGGCGCTTGGAGAGCGAGCTTCGCCGCGTACACCGGAGAGCGCCAGAGGTGGTACCCGACCACATGGCTGTAGTGCCCGGCCACCCACTTCGCGGAAGCCCCCAGCTCGGCCCGGTCGCGCATCCACAGGGGGATGATGGGCCGACGCTTGGTGCTCGCGAGCCGAGCCATGAATCCGGTCTTCGGCTCATCCGGCCCGTCCACCATCACCATGGCGTCGGGGTCCTGCGCGACCGACCCGGCTTCGCCACGCCCGGACCGGGCCTTGTCGAGGTCGAGCACCGCCCCTTCGCCGGCGGTCCCCACCGCCGGGCTGCTGCTCGGATCGTTGTCGACGTCCTTGTCGTGCTTCACTGACAGTTCCTTCCGTCAGGGAGGGATTCGGGCCCGGCCCTACCCGCCAAAGCAGCGGCCGGGCCCGGAGTTTGGGTTCAGGGATCGATCAGGAACTCGCCGAGGCGGCCTTCTCCGGTTCGGCCTCGTCTTGTCCATTCACCTGGGCCCGGCGCACGGCCGGCGGGCGACCACCGCGGTCGCTGTCGAGCTTCACGAAGACGCTGTGCACGTAGCTGGGAGCACGGGTCGCCCGTCGCGCGGTTTCGCGGATGGAGAAGCCCTTCGCCCACCCGTCCTCGATGGCAGCCTGGGCCTCCCCGCTGCCCAGCTTCTTCACGTCCGGGCCGCCTTCTGGTTCCTCCAACGGCTCGGGCGCACCGGGGTGTTCAGGTGAACAGTTGCGGGCGTTCACCCTCTGAGCTGGGGCGACATCAGCGAACAGCACCTTCGGATACCCGCGCTCGCGAATCCCTTCCGTCGCCTTCCGCATCTGTCTGCGAGCCAGGGAAGCCAGTGCGGACGCTGCCGGGTCCGAGTCGGGCTCGTCCCAGGGCGACGTCAGGTCGAGACGTGTCAAGCACACTGCACTCATGGATGCGGATCGGCTGGCGTGTTGTCGTTCTCGGTCCAGAGGCGGCGGCTGTACCAGCCGGGCGGGCGAGTCCGTCGTTCCCGCAGTTCGGCAAGTTCTTGCTGGCCGGCGTGAGCGATGAGCCGGTGCGGCCAGGAGCTCTCGCGGCGCGTGGTGATCCAGCCTCGGTTGATCCAGGCGTAGAGGGTGGAGGTGGTCATGTCCAGTTCCGCGGCCAGGTGTTTGAGCCACCATTCGTCCGGGCCGGGGCCTTCGCCGGGAAGTGCGGGGCGGTGGCGGTGGACACGGCCTGCCGGGCAGCCGAGACGGCGCATGAGGTTGCGGATGGTGGTCGCGGTGATCCGTTTGCCGCCCTTCGCCGGGCGGTAGCCCTCGGCTTCCAGGCGGTCGGCGATCCCGCTGGCGCCGGTGCCCTGGCCTGCGAGTTCCCTGATCCGGCTGGTCAGCTGTGGGTAGTAGGACAGTTGGTCGAGCCGCTGGACCGGGCGGACGAGCTCGCCGGAGGTGGTGGCGCCGCCCGCCCAGACGATGACCGCGGTGACGCGTTCGGTGGTGCCGGCCACGGTGACGACGACCTTGTCGACGATCGCGCGGATGATCTCCTTGCGGTCCGTGACCGTCGTCGTCTTCGCATGCCACAGCCCGTTGATGTCACCGGCCAGAGTGGTGATGGTCCGGCGCTCGGCGGGGGTGAGGGTTCGCGGGCTGGTGCGGGTGAAGCGGGCGTGTTCCTCGCGGAGTTTCTGCTGGCTGGCCAGCGCGGTCTCCCATTCCTTCTCCAGCTGGCGCACGACCAGGCGGTTTTCGGGTTCGGCCAGGTGGTAGCAGCGGCGGGCCCGGTCGGCTTCGTACTCGGCCCGCTCCAGCCGCTGGGCCCACAGCTTCTCCAGTTCGGCCCGCTCGGACATGACCTGGTCAGCCGCCTGGAGCGAGACCTCGACGGCGGCGGGCGTGAGCGCGGCCAGGACCTGCTGTTCGACGAAGCGGTCCACGCATGCCGCGTTCAGGAGCTGGCAGGTCCTGGCGGCTCCGTAGTTGGTGACCTCCCGGGAGCACACGTACTCCGGGACGGCCTTGCTCTCCTGGGTGTGATACCGCACGATCACGCGGCGGTGGCAGCGGCCGCAGAAGACCAGCCCGGCCGCGAGAGCGGGCCCGTTGCGGACGGCGCCCATGGTCTCGGCGCGGGCCCGGTTGGCGGCGAGTTTCGCCTCGTTCGCCTCGAACTGGGCCACCGTGATGTAGGCGGGGAGCACGTCGGGGACCATCACGAGCCATTCGTCCCTTGCCTGGACGACCCGGCCCGTGCTGGGGCGGGCGGGGTCCTTGCGGCGTGGGTCGACCCGGCGCCGGCCGTAGGCGTAGATGCCGGCGTAGGCGGGGTTGTGCAGCAGGGTCTGCAGGGTCATCCGGTTCGGCCTCCGCCATTCCAGGGTGCCCTTGTCCGGACCCTCGCGCAGCCGGATGCCCAGCTGGATGTCGTGGTCGACGAGGTAGCGGAGCATCCCGTGCAGCGTGCCGATCCGCTCGAACTGCGCGAAGACCAGGCGGATGACGGTCTGCACCTGCTCGTCCGGGTCGAAGACCACCTCGCCCGAAGGACGGCGGACATAGCCGGAGGGCAGCGGGAAGGTGAGTTCGCCGCGGCGGGCCTTGTTGATGCGTCCGTTCCACATCCGCTGCTTGATCAGGTGGAGTTCGGCCTCGCTCATCGTGCCCTTGAGCCCGAGCAGCAGCCGGTCGTTGTAGTCCGCCGGGTCGTAGACCCCGTCGGTGTCCGCCAGCACCGCCCCCGACAGGGCACACAACTCGATGAGCTGGTACCAGTCCTTGCCCGAGCGGGCCAGACGGGACATCTCGATACCGAGCACGAGGCCGACGTGGTCCAGGCCGATCTCAGTGACCAGCCGCTGGAAACCGGTCCGGGCCACCGCACTCGCCCCGGACATCCCCTGGTCGTCGTCGATCACCAGGACCCGGTCCGCCTCCCAGCCCAGCCTCACCGCCCGGTCCACCAGCGCATACTGCAGCCGCGTCGACTCCTGATGATCCAGGACCTGCTGCCGCGTGGACTGACGGACATAGACCGCCGCGAGACGCAGGAGGTGACGGTCGGTCACCTTACTGTCAGCCCTCTCCCAGGGCATCACCGCTGTCATGACCGGCCCCGTTCACCCGGCGCCGCAGCGGTCGACATCACGCGGCCAGCCAGCTTCGCCAACTGCCGCACCACCGCCTGCCGGTTCACCTCCGGCAGCCCGGCCCACACCCTCTCGTCCGACGCCGGCCGCACAGTCCTCTGGGGCCGACATCACCTCCGTCGCACATGCCACGACCCCCTCGCCACGGCCCTCCAGCCGCTCGGCCACCATGACCAGCCGCAACAGGCCCTCACGACCGATTATCGGCGCACGTCCACACTCGTGACTATCCATATGCGCAGTGTGCTTGGGCGATGGATAGTGGCCAGCGCCGTCGCATGGCGACGGGCCGCGAGCTGTTCGAGCAGTTTGCGGCGCTGCCCGCGGTCGGTACCGACCGAAGCCTGCGCCACGGCCACCGACAGACGACGAGCCGTCCGTCGACCCCTCCACCGGCCCCGCTGCTCGGGCGACTTCTCGGCGAGGCGCGCGGCGAGCGCAACGGCCCGTACCGTTGCACGATCACGGGTGATCTGGACTGCATCGCGGCCGCGCTCGGCGACACCGAGCCGGGAGAGCAGACGCTCGCGCAATTCCCGCCCGAGTACGGCCGCGAGACTTGACGACTCGGAGTCCGGCTTCCGGTGCCGCAGCTCGATGCCCATGGCCAAGTGCCACAGCACAGCAGCCATGACCGGGCCAACGACGGCGCGGACAGTGCCGCCGACCGGCCCGGACTCGGCGTACGCGGGAACGATCTGCACCCCGGTGATGAACCAGACGAGGACTCCGGGAGCCCCGGGTGCGCCGTTCGGGCCGTTGAGGTTTTGCCTGGCCATGAGCGCCGTAGCGAAGAGCGCCAGCTCGGCGGCCGCGAACATGGCCGTCCGCTCCACCACGCTGGTCATGTGCAGGACGTCGCCGGCGAAGCCCCATGAAGTGTCGGCGCTGTAGGCGGTGCAGCCCACCGCCGCCAGGGCGGCAACGCGGACCGCCGGAGTTCCGAGCATCGGACTGCTTCTGAGCATCCGCAGGCCCCGCCATACGCCCCACACCACCGGCAGGACAGCAGCGACGACGACCGCGGGCTCCGCATACGAGGAAGGCAGAGTGAGGGCCATCAGGCCGCCCTCGTCCTCTGCCAGGCCGTGTCCTTGCTCTTCAGCGTGACGACCTTGCTGACCTGACTGAGCTGGGCCGCATAGAGCGCGTTCAGCAACGCGATCTCGTCGCTGTGGCTCTCCTCCCAGAGCTCGGCGAGGATGTCGCGGGCCGCCGAGGAGCGAGCCGCGCGGTCTTCGCCGGACTCCCCGGGCCGCCCGAGGAAGAGGCTCTCGAAGCCGAGGGCGAGTTCCTCGAACTCCTCGGTGTTCGCGGCCTCCTGGTAACCGATGTACGTACGCATTGACCTCTCCAAAGTCCTGGACGGGACGGGAGGTCAGCGACGGCAGGCTTCCTTGACCGTCGGCTGCCGCCGCTGACCGGAGGCCGTCAGATGCGGAAGCGCCGCGGGCTGGTGAAGCGGGTCCACCACTGGTAGGCGAGCATGACCATGTAGTGGCCGCCGAGGCCGCACAAGATGGTGAGGAGCCAGTCGCCGCCGAGGTCTCCGGCGGCCCGGCCGCTGAGGAACACAACGACCAGGCTGGCGACGAGGGAGAGCAGGGCGATGATGCCCTGCCCGGCCGTCGGTTGCACGACGTGGCGGCCCACGACCTCCATGGCGCCCGGCGCCAGAAGACGAAGTCCTCCGTCGGGGAGCTGGACGGTCACGCACTTCTCGCTGCCGAAGCTGGTGAGCCCAGCGACAGTTCCCAGCGCCATGTCGGCGCGGTCTCGGACGACGTCGCCGATAGCGAGCTTCATTGATCCCCCATGGGATGTAGAGGCAGGAAGCCGGCGACGGACGGGAGTCCGCCCCGGTAGTTCCGGGAGATCGCTCATCAGGAGACGAGTGATCATCACCTCCGGCGCCGCACACCTTGCGGAGCGGCGCCGAAGATCAAAAACACTCGTTCGTCCAGGCACTCTGTGCAGTTCTCAAGCAACGGGCGCTTCCTTCGTACTCACCCCTGCGGGCTTTCCTCCGGGCACAAGCAACTCATAAAGAGGTCAGGTCCTCAACTCCTCTTAATGAGTTGCTCAGACTATGGCGTAGGTCTCCCTAGGTCGTCAAGACCTCTTAATGACTCGTATGCTGAGGGTCGAGCAAGACAGGGGCGGTGATCCTCAATGGCGACGGCGTACGAACGCATCGCGGACGACCTGCGACAGTCCATCCGTACAGGTCAGTTGGCCCCCGGCGATCGACTGCCCTCAGAGGCGAAGCTTGCCGATCAGTACAGGCGAAGCTTGCCGACCGTCCGGGAAGCACTTCGCGTGCTGCAGGCCGAGGGGCTGCTGATCAAGGATCACGGGCGTGGCAACTTCGTCCGGCGCCCCCGCACCTTCGTGCAGCGCACCAACACCCGCCATCAGTGGGAGAAGGACCGGGCCCGCGAACCGCTGACGAAGCGCGCATCCACGGGCGCGACCGAGCACGACACCGGCCTGGAGATGCCCGACCTGGTCTTCCACGCCGCGTACCGCGAGGTCAAGGCGACCGCTGAGCTGGCGAAGGCCTTCGGTGTCGATGAGGGCACCGACCTCGTCGAACGCAGCTACCGGACGCGGTACCGCGTAGAGACCGCGCCCTTCACGCTGGTCACCTCCTACCTCGTCCGCGACCTGGTCAAGGAGAACCCCGACCTCCTCGACGAGACCAAAGAGCCCTGGCCCGGCGGCACCCAGAACCAGCTCTACACCGTGGGCGTCGAGCTCGGCCGCATAGAGGAACGCGTCACCGCCCGCCCGCCGACGAGCGAAGAGGCGGAAGAGCTGGAACTCCCGCCCGGCACGGCGGTCCTGGCCCTCCGGAAGACGTCCTTCGACATCAACGGCCGAGCCGTGGAGATCTCCGACGTCCTGCTCCCGGGCGACCGCACCGAAATGATCTTCACGACTCCCCTGGAAAGGTGGTGACCGGCATGGGCCGGCTCGTCATCGTTACCGCCGTCCACGAACCCGCCGCGCAGCACTTGCCGGACGCCTACAAGTCGATCTGCGCGCAGGAGCTCCCCGAGGGATGGGAGTGGCAGTGGGTCGTACAGGAGGACGGCAAGGGTGAAGCGGTCGCGCCCCACATACCTGACGACTCACGGGTGATCTTCCGGCAAGGCCGGCCGGGCGGCCCCGGCGTCGCGCGCACGATCGCCTTGGCCCATGCCGAGGGCGACTACATCAAGATTTTGGACGCCGACGACCAGCTGACGCCCGGGGCGCTCGCCCGCGACTTGGCCGTCCTGGAGGCAGACCGCACGATCGGCTGGACCACGTCCCGCGTCCTGGACCTCCTGCCCGACGGCTCCACCCTCGGCTTCGACCAGGACCCGGACGAGGGGCCGATCGAACGCGGCGCCGTCCTTGAGCACTGGAAGGAGCACGGGTTCCGCGCGCAGGTCCACCCGGCGACGCTGTGCATGCGGCGCGAGCTCCTCCTCGCCCTCGGCGGGTGGATGGCACTGCCGGCCTCGGAGGACACGGGCCTTCTGCTCGCGCTCAACGCGGTCAGCCGCGGATACTTCACCCGCGAAGCCGGACTTCTCTACCGCAAGTGGCCTGGACAGGCGACGAGCCAGCCCTCCCACACGGACGCCGCCGAGCGCGACGCGCGCATGGCCGTAGTCGAGGCCAGGGCGAGGGAGTTGAGCTACCTCCGCTGGCGCTACCCCGTCAGCGAGTGACCGGGAACCGGTAGGCGATCCGGCACTTCGCGGCGGGTACGACGATGTCCGCCGTCTCCACTGCCCGCCCGTCGTCGCTGTAGTAGGTGCGCTGGATCCGCGTCACGAGCGCACCCTTCTGGATGCCGAGGAGGTTCGCCTCCTCGGCATCCGCATGTCCGGGCTCGGGCCATTCCTCGACATCAGTCACGGTGACACCGATCTCGGCCATGCGACGGACCACGCCCGCGCCGGCGAGGGGGCCGAGCTCGGGCAGGAGGACAAGGGTGCCGACCGTCAGGTCGTACGGCTCCCAACTCGTCATGAGCTGCACCGGCTTGTCGTCCACCAGGTACTCGTACGCGGTGCGCACGCAGTAGGCACCCTCTTCGATGCCCAGGCGCGCGGCGATCTCCGGCGACGCGGGCACCATCCCGTCCGTCCGGCTCTCGAACGTCCACTGCGCGTCGGGCGCGCATTGCTCCTGCTCGGGCGAGCGAACCAGCCTCCGACGCTCGCGCCGTTCCGCCACGTAGGTTCCCGAGCCGGCACGCCCGGTGAGCACGCCTTCCGAGATGAGCCACTCCTGGGCACGGCGGACCACGTCCGCGGTTACGCCGTACTCGTCGGCCAACTGCGCACGAGAGGGCAGGCGTTCGCCGGGCTTCCACTCTTGGCCATCGATGCGCTTCCGAAGCGTCTCGGCGAAACGGCGGTAAGGCGGCTGCTCACGCATACGGCAAATCTAGGCCCCGGTTTCCACATGCGGCGCCCATGTCAAGTTGGGCACCTAGCCTTCTCCTTAGCGTTAGTCTAGGCGTAG
Source organism: Streptomyces luteireticuli (assembly GCF_041519305.1). NCBI lineage: Bacteria > Bacillati > Actinomycetota > Actinomycetes > Kitasatosporales > Streptomycetaceae > Streptomyces > Streptomyces luteireticuli. The sequence continues at coordinate 4,583,752 of NZ_CP167927.1, read as the reverse complement.
ATTAACGCCTAGACCACGTCTGGGTGGCCTTCCACGTCAGTGACCGCACAGCGACGGAGGAACGCGTTGTGCCCTCGACCCAAGCCCGTGTCGCCCGCGTCGCCGATCACCTCGCCGCCGCAGGATGCGCCCCTCGGGTGATTGATCGGGAAACCCACGTGCACATCGAGGCAGAGATGCCGGACGACCTCTCTGCCGCCGCGTTCGACTCACTCACCGCAGCGCTCGCGGCTGCGGACTGGTGGGGCGTCGTCACCGGTTCGAAACGCGGCCGTGCGGTCTGGGCTGCCGTCGACAAGCAAGACCCCGTGGCCGCGGAGGCTGCCACGGGTCGTGATCGTCAGCCATGAGGAGCTGATAGGCGTGTTCACCAGGATCCGCAGTGCTCCGGTATGGGCCAGGAAGCAGGCCTTACCCCGCAGCGACGCCCACCGCGCTTCGGTGACAAGGCCGACACCGGCCGGCACCCAGTCCGCCGGCGCGGAGGGTCGGCGTCCTCGAGACGAGGTTGACCTCTTGGCGATGTTGGCAAGCGGGTGCGGCCTCCAGGTGGAGGTCCGCTGATGCCCGACCGCCACGCACACAGCCCCTACCTGTCCGTCGAATGCCGGGTGGGCACCCATGACCAGTGCAAGGTGCCCGAACGCGCAGGCACCCGCCCCACGCCGGGGGTCGTCTACGAGACCTGCAACTGCCGGTGCCACCAGGCGAATGACTCGCGCCGACTCGCCATGAGGGGGAACTGATGTATCACCCGAACCTCGTCCTCACACTCGTCGAAGTCACCGCTGCCACGGTACGACGAGGTGATCTCCTGGAGATCGGCCAGCGGGAGTTCAAGGTCGACCACGCCCAGAACATGCCGGGCGGCGGGAAGCGCGTCTACTTCGACACCGGCGAGGCCTTCCTGATGTGCACCGGGACGCGGCTCTTCGCCATGCGTCCGGTCCAGCCGGCCGGAAGGGTGTGACGCATGCCAGCGGCGCGGTACCCGGAGATCGCCGACACGCTCCGGGAGAAGATCCTCAAGGGTGAGTACCGCAGGGGTGATCGCCTACCCTCCGAGGCGAAGCTCGCCGCCCTCCTCCACACCACCACCCCCACGCTGCGCCATGCCCTGCACGTTCTCCAGGCGGAGGGGCTGGTGCACAAACGGCACGGGAGCGGTAACTACGTCGCCCTGCCCCTTCCGCGCATCCCGTACTCCAGCGATCGAAGGCTGTGGGAGGAACACCCGGCTTCTGAGGCCAAGCTCAGGATCGTTTCGGAAGTCAACAAGGTGGAGGCCTGCTCGGAACTCGCATCCCTGATGAACATCGCACCGGGCACCCAGCTGACGGAATATCGCTACCTCAGCCTCGAAGAGAAGATCCCGTACAGCTTGGTTCGCCTCTACGTGAGGCAAAGCATGGCGAAAACCCTGGGCATGGTGAAGATGCCGCAGCCGTCCCCCTGGGGTGATGACGTCGCGCAGTTGTACGCCGCCTACGGCTTCACGATTGCGTCCACCGTGGAGCGAGTCGTTGCCCGCCCCCCGACTACGGAGGAGGGTAAGGCGCTCCAAATCCACGTGACACTCCCCGTGTTGGCGATTCAACGTGTGTCCACGAATCCCAGCGGAACCGTTGTCGAAGTCGCCAACCTAACGTTCCGCGGCGACCGCGGAGAGGCCGTGTACACCACGCGTCCACAGGAGGTGGACAATGCCCACTACTTCATTCCGTGACGCATCGCGAACCGCGGAGTACACGCCCGACGTCGAGCTGCGTCTCCTACCTTGGGCCGGGCCTGGGAACAAACCGTGTTACCTCAGCTCAGGGGCCGAGCACGGGCTTCTCGCCGACCTCGCGTGCCGCATCGAGGGCGATCAGCTCGACCAGGCCGACGAACTCCTCGGCCATGTCGAGAGGTTACTCAACCGTGACGGCGCGAAGCCTGATGAGCTCCAGCTCCTTGTTCGTCCGCTGGCTGCAGCTCTGCGCGACGTAGCACGAGTAGCGGTCAGTCGGGGCGAGCGTTTGCCCGCTGATCGAGTGCATGGAGCCCTCTCCCCCGAACCGACTTCTCGTTGGGCGCTAACACCCGACCTCTTCGCGGGGACGCAGTACACCGGCGAGTGCCTCGACTGCGGGCAGCGGAGCTCTGTCTCCTCCAGCCCGAAAAGGGTCCAGGAGTGGGCCCTGGAGCATGCCGAGGAGACCGGCGACCGACATTTCAAGGCGCACACCTTCCAGGCGTTCACCGCCTTCCCAGTGAACAGACCGTCTCCCCCAACTGACGGTAGGTAAAAGCCCGTTTCTTCCCAGAGGCCAGGCTCTCGTTTTTCGAGAGCCTGGCCTCTGTTCTACATCTCTGAGCGAAAGAGCACCGTCGAAGCGCGAAACCAACGACGGTCGGCCGCTGCGACTGTCGAAGGCCCAACCCGAGACGCCGGGGGTCACGCCAGTGCGCCTCGGAAAGGTTGGGCGAGCTGGTGACGACATAGGTCCTGGGTAGCAACGATCAGCAGGCGCTCACGCACCAGGTCAGCGACCACCAGAGCGTCGCCAGGCGGCAGAAGATCGAGCGCCTGGTCAATGGCCGTGAGTCCTTCGTCATACCGGCCGAGCCGACGCAATGCGCCGGCCACGCGGAAGAGCACGATCGGATCGTTGTCACCGTCGAAGGGGGGCTGGCTGCTGAGAGCGAGGATCCGTTCCGCTCCCTGGTCGAGGTTCTGGCCCAACCACAGGCCATGGAGCAAAACGTGCAGAGTCTTTGCGTGTGCACCGACTTCGCCAAGAAGTTCGTCCATGAGGCCAGGCCCTTCCGGGTGGGACTGAGCCAGCAAGGCGAAGGCGTAAAGGGCACGGCTGTAGCAATCCAGTGGCTGGACTCCCGAGTCCACGAGTTGCTCAATGAATGCCTGAAGGGTGGGGCAGCGAATGTCATATCGGAGGGCGTTCAGGTACAGATGCCGGTAAGTGCGGGCGGTGACCGGATCGAGGTCAGAGGAAGTGACCTGGCTTGGACTCAGGCTGCTGAGGACGCTGTTCCCCTGCGCGCGGGCAGCCCAAGCTGCATCCGCACAGACCTCGGATGACTCCCGCCAGTCCGCGTCGAGCCAGCGCAAGTCGTCTGCCAGGCGACCCGGCCAAGAGGGGTCTGCCGTGTTCAGGATGGCTCGGGTCCGGGCCTGCAGGAGGGCCAGGGACCGGGAAGGGCCAGCGTCCGATTGGCTCACAAAATGAGTGCTGCCCAGCCCGCAGGGTCAACACCCTTCAGATCTTGTTGGAGTAACCAGGGGCTCGTACCGTCAGGAGCATGCCCCCTGGAGCGATGCGCCCGCCGCCTTCCCAGACTCACCTCGTTCCCCCGCCCTGGACGCCCCTGTTGGTCGCGGCTCGCTGGTACGTCCGCTACGGACCGGGGATCTCGCTCAAGAAGGCCCTGCTGCAGGAATGGCTCGACGTGGGCCTACGCAAGAACCCCCGCTCAACCAGGGTCATCAGGACACGTCATGGTCTGCGTATGCGAGCCCGCACCACGGAAGACCTGATCACGAGGACGATCTATACCTCTGGGGTCTGGGAGCCGCACGTCTCCGCATTTATCGCTTCGAGGTTGCGGCCAGGCGACGGTTTCATCGACATCGGCGCCAACCTCGGGTACTACAGCGTCCTCGCCTCCCACCTCGTCGGCCCGGCCGGCCGGGTGGTGGCGGTCGAGCCCGCACCAGGACTTCACGCGGAACTGCTCGCCAACCTCTCCTTGAACCACTGCGAGAACGTCCGTCCCGTGCGAGCGGCCGTGACAGCTGAGCCGGGTGAAGTCACCTTGTACACCCCCCACTCCGGCAACCTGGGCGCCACGACGATGCTGAAGCCAGCCCGCCATGAAGCAGAGGTGACCGTCCCCGGACTGCCTCTGGCCCAAGCGGTCACCGCCGACGAACTGGAACGTGCACGCCTCATCAAGATCGACGTTGAGGGCGCCGAAAGCGACGTGCTACAGGGCCTCGCTCCCTTACTGGGCCGCCTGCACCCGAGCTGTGAGATCGTCGTCGAGATCAGCCCGGAGCGGCTGGCAACGGCTGGCACGTCAGCCGCCGAGCTCCTGGAGCCTTTCCTGCAGCACGGGCTCTCTCCCTACCGGTTGATCAACTCGTACATGCCCGAGGACTACCCAGTGATGCTGCAGCGACGGTCCGTCCCTACCCGTCTTCGCGGCCCGATCGCGTCCCAGACGGATGTAGTCCTATCCCTCATCGATGCCGCAGAACTCCCCTAAAAAAACGGATCGTTGATGAGCCTGAGCACTACCCACCTCCACCACCAAAGCGGCTGAAACAGTGGTGGTGTCACAGCGGTCACGCTGTCACGCCACGGCCCTGAACTGGGCAGACTCACGACAGCAGCCCCCACCTCCTGCGTGTTTCAGCCTTCTCCCCGCCTCCAGCACAGGCGTACGAACTCCCCTGAGATCCTCAAGTCATCTACATGCCTTCTCCCTTGGGGGCGGAGGCGTTGGACGCCGTCGAGCAGTTCGTAACGATCGCCGCAGTCGTCCTAGGTGCGCTCACGACCCACTTCACCAACCACCGGGTGGAGAAGCAGCGCCACCGCCAGGCCATGCTGACCCGGTGGGACGGCAAGAAGCTCGACGCCTACGAGACGTACGTCGACAGGATGCGGTCGTGCGTCTTCCTCGCAGTCGAGCTGTACGAGTCCCGAGAAGGCCTCCGAGAGACCGAGAAGACCGAGCTGGAGTTACTTGAAGGGATGGCAGAGGCCGGCCGTCTACGAGGCCGCGCCTTCGAGCGTGTCATGCTCCTCGGCGGAGACGAGGTCGTGGAGGCCGCTCACGAACTCAATGCCCGTGCGCTTGAAGTCGACTGGCAGGCGACCGGCAAGACCACAGGCACCCTGGATGACTGGCGCGCCCGCAACCGTGCCGCCTTCCGTGCGGTCAACGACTTCCACGAGGCTGCCCGTCAGGACCTCGGTGTCAGCGGGAGCGTCACAGGTAGCAGCCACCCAGAGAGAGATCTCCTCCTGCCACCTGCACGTCGAGAGAACGGCCATCAGGGCTCGTGAAGACGTTCAGTCCAGGCCGTCTCGATGGCTTACTGCTCAATCGGACGGATCTACATGATCCGCCATTCTCAGATCTACGAGGTTGGAGAGATTTTCGGCTTCTTCAGCTATACCAACCCCGACAGCGAGGCCCCAATGCCCGTATCACGGGAGCGGCTTCCAGTGGAGCACCTACGGCGAGAACACCGCGGAGGGGCAGAAGACGGCTACCGCGATCACGGCCCCGTGAATGAACAGCGACGGCCGCCGAGAGGGCCGATCACCCTGAAGATCGAGGACCTGGAATGTGAGGCGCGACACATCACACCCCCGCAAGGGGCAGTCATGACGCTCCGTCAATCTTGATTTATACAACGGACTTGACGTCCCGTCACAGCACCTCAACGTCCAGAGCGGAGCGATTAGTGGAAATTTGAACTCTAGGCTGGGCGCCTCAGTGCGTGATATCACTCTTCCGAGTTCAAAGAGTTCCCATACCTGCAGCATCTCACCGTAAGGCCGTTGGCATTTCGAGGAGGACCAAACACCACCTTCAGTGGCCATGCCCTGAAATCTGACCAGACACGGATCGTTTTGAGCCGCACCCGGCAGTTGGCCGAGGCGGCCCCGCATTCTAATAGAACAGAGAACACCCTTGCATAATTTTCGTAATCGACTTCCCATACCCCGCCTGGCCACAGTATTGACCGTGCCACTCGCACTACTCGGAACCACCGTTACCAACGCGTCCGGCGCACCTGCGCCGAGCTCCTCTGCCCCGAAGGCCGCCTTCGGACTGGACGCACTGTCCTACCGCGATGTCACCGGTGCAGCACCGCGTAGCGCGGCGGCCGCGAAGCCAATGGTCTCCAGCTTCAGCGTGCGCGTCTCTCCCTCGGGTCAGACCGCCGTCGTGGACAGCTCCATGGTGGACGACGGGGCTCTCAGTGCGACGAGCCCTTCTTTCGTGGATTTGGCCTGGAAGTCGTACTCGAAGAATGCCCGCTACACAGTGGTTCGCGAAGGCACGCCGGTGGCCGAGCTAAAGGCAGGTTCGTCCAGCTTCCGCGATACGCATGTCGTACCGGGCGCGAAGTATCAGTACCGGATCATTCCTGAGTTGGTCGGCGACCACTCCCAGGCCCGCACCTTCGGCCTGCAAGTTACCGTCCCCACCACGGCGAAGGGCGAGTCGGATCTCACCGCGATGCGGGCTTCGGTAGCAGCTCGGGGGAAGGCAGCAGCCGCAGCGTCCACCACCACGCTCACGTGGACGACGTTCATCCCTGAGGCCCGGCTAGCTGCGCCGACGGTGGGTGGCAAAGCCGTGTGCACATACGGCAAGGGGTACACCTTCGGCGGCGACAACCGCGGCTTCGACTGGAAAAACTCGCGCTATCGCACATCTGTCAGCGCGACGATCAAATGGAGCAACAAGTCAGTCGAGGGGAACACAAGTATCGGAGCGACACACGTTTACGACAAGAACGGAAAGCTTGTCGCCAAAAAGACGGCATCCAACGAAAGCTTCGCCAGGAAGCTCGGCAACGGGTCGAACTATATTGACATGCGCCTGTCGACACAAGCAAGGAACCCGTTCTGCGGCAGTATGACAATGGGGAACGCGATCTCCGGTGCCATGCAGTTCCGCGTATACAGCAACGGTGACTGGCAAATCCGATCGGGGGTTCACCGGCTGATGCCGAACCACTACATGTACATCTACAACGGTGGTCGGGTGACGGATGTCTACAAGCGCAAGTACGCCAGCCCCTTTTGCCTGGTGGGATCGGCCGGATGCGAACCTGCCGACCTGACCGGCTACACGGGGCACTACAACTAACCCCTCCCCTGCAGGACCCAGTGGGCTTCCACAAGCCGGGTGCCCATGGAAGCCCACTGCGGTGTCTACAGGAGTTAGTGGATGGTCTTGCGCCAGGCGTAGGTGGTGAACCAAAAGACAACGATGGGGTAGCCGGTGAACAGGGCCCACGCAACCATCCCTGCCCCGCCACCGCCGACCGACAAAGCAGCTGAAACGGCGAAGTGGGTGACCCACGCAGCTAGGCAGATGACAAGTCCCGCCAGCGGCCACTGGTCACGGCGCAAGCGTCCCAAGCGCCGGAAGACGACAACGGTCACCGACACGAGAGCGGCGATCAGTACCGGAACCAGGAGCAGCGGGCCAGCCAGCAGAGTGGACGCCGTTCCGTCAGCGTCCCCAAACAGGACAACGCTCTCACCCATGAAGATGAGAGTGCAGACCAGCCACGGGGCGATCGAAGCAGAGAGGACAACAGGAAGGTACCTGCGGATCTGCTTCGACACTGCCGACTCCAAACGGATGATTGCGCTCCAGGCTGTGCCTCAGGATAGCCAGCCGTGGACGTGGCGCTGCGGGCGCCTGCCTGCCCTGGTGGCGTTCCGTGAGGGACTGGGGCAAGGGCTCACTCCCACCGCCAGCCTTGGGAGCCACTGCCCTCAGAGGCGGAGCTACCGGTAACGCGGCGAAGTAACTGCGTTCTCGCGCACCCTTGTATCAAGGCTTCAGGGGGTGGCGATGCGCTGGCGAAGGAGGGCGCTCCAGCCCTGCGCCCGGCAGCTCGTCTCCCTCTGCGAGTCGATGTGCTGGGAGAAACCGGGGAGAAGATCTTGCAAGGCGCCGCTCGGAACGCCACACCAGACCAGCTCAAACCAACGGCCCGACCAGCGGCGAAGGTGGCCAACGCAGGACACGGCCATCTCCGGACCTCATTCGGGACGAAGAGGTCGTGGGTTCAAATCCCGCCACCCCGACAGGTGAAATACCTAGTCAGAGCCTTGATCGACTCAGTCGGTCAAGGCTCTGACTCGTTTCTGGGGCCGTTTGGAGCCTTTTGGGGAGCCCTGCCCCAAGCCGGCTCCCCGGCCCACACTCGAAGTGCGCCTCCGCGCCATGGCACTCAACCGTGAGATGCGGGTCACATGTAGGGATCTTGGTGCAGTCGTGCCCGGAGCCCTCGCCACGAGTCCCGGTGATCAGATCTCAGGAGTGTCCGGTCCCTACGGGATGCCGTGCCGAGCTCGCGCCGAAGGGATGTACGCGCTGACGTGGGGACCGCGGGCCTCTTCCGACCACGGACCTCTCCCGGAAACACCCGTGCCGCAGGTTCGCCCCGAGCTGCGCAGGCCGTCGAAGGCGTCATCGGCGACCACGGCGCTGTACGGCGGGCGTTCGGCGCTGCGGACCACCTCCGCCAAAGCCGGGGAGAGGACGTCGTTGAAGTCGTGCACGCCGCGCTTCGTCCGGTCCCGCTCGTAGGCCTCGCACAGCTCCCACACCGCTTGCCGGTGGACTCGCTGCAGACTGGCGCGGCGCCGCGCCTGTGGACGGTGGCGTACTCCTCGAAGGAGGTGATGCCGCGCCTTTGACGACGTAGTCGATCTCCTCGCTCCAGTAACCGGGAGCAGGGTCTGTCTCGACCGGCCTGCCTCCCCGCCCGACGTACTTCCAGGCGAGGCTGAACGCGGTTTCCGCCTTGTCGCCATGCAGCCTGCACTCCGGGCCCAGGAGTGCAGGCTGCCGAAGTCGACCCGGTCCGCCACCGCCGGGCACATGGCACTCAGGAAAGTGCCCTGCACACGGGGCAGGTTGTCGGCGAAGGTCACGTACAGGACGTGGCCCTCGTGGGCGACGGGTCAGGTGGGCCGCCCGGTGCAGGCCGACGACTGTCTTGCCGGTGCCGACCGGGCCGCTGACCCGGGCGGGCCGCCCCGTTCACGGCGGACGAGTGCGACCTGGTCGGGGTGGAGGAAGGTCATCCGCCGCTCGATCGGGGCGCGGTGCGCCTCGTCGAGGACGGCATCGCGCTACCCGTCGACGTCGAAAAGCCCTTCGGCGCCCTCTTCTTGGGCCCTCGGGCTGCCCTTCGCGGTCTCGCCGACGGTCGATTCCTCGTATCCGGGGAAGACCTGCTCCAGCCGGTCGGCGATCTCCCGGACCTGCCGCGGGCCGAGCCGGCAGCACCGGCCCCACCTCCCGCTCGCCGAGCAGCCGGATGCTGCCCAGCCGGGCGTCCAGGCGCCGGCCGGCGAACACCATGAGCGGCTGGACGGCGACCGGCGACAATCCGTGGGATCCGACCGCGCGTTCGGCCGACTTCGTCACGTCCAGTAGCTTGCCGACATGCCCGTCCCAGGCCCAGCCGCCGGCCCAGAGCCTCCCCTTCACGACCTCCGGTGCCGCCCGCCAGTTCTTGACGTCGATGGCGAAGACGCCTCCCGGGCCGATCAGGAGCATGTCGACGTTGGCCGCGCGCGTACCCGGCCAGCGCCGGTCCGCAGGGAGTCGCCGGTCCCGTTCGGTCAAGACCAACAGCTGGGCTACGACGCTCCGTTCGTCCTAGCCGGCCGCCTCCCACCGGCGGGCCTCCCGTCGAGCGGCCAGCCACTGCTCACGGCAGCAGCCCTCGCACACGATGTGACGATCACGGAGCGGACTGCGACAGGACGTCGGGCCGCCGAGGACACTCGGCGGCCCGGCACGTGCCGCGGGCGTCAGCCCTCCAGCGTCGGGTAGTCCGTGTAGCCCTTGGCGTCGCCGCCGTAGTAGGTGGAGCGGTCGGGGGTGTTGAACGGGCCGCCGGCGGCGAGGCGGCGGGGGAGGTCCGGGTTGGCGAGGAAGAGGCCGCCGAACGAGACGAGGTCGGCGGTGCCGTCCTCGACGAGGGCGAGGTCCTCGGGGCCGGTGGGCCGGCCCTCGGTGAAGGGGTTGAGGATGAAGGGGCCCTCGAACAGCTTGCGCAGGGCGACGGTGAGCTCGCGGTCGCCGGGCTCCATGATGTGCAGGTAGGCCAGGCCCAGCGGGGCGATGCGGGCGACCAACGCCTCGTAGGTGGGGCGCGTGTCGGTCTCGTGGATGCCGTTGATGGTGCCGCCGGGCGACAGGCGGATGCCGGTGCGCTCCGCGCCGATCTCGGCGGCGACCGCTTCGGCGACCTCCACGGCGAAGCGGATGCGGCCCTCGATCGAGCCACCCCAGCCGTCGGTGCGCAGGTTGGTGTTGGTCGCCAGGAACTGCTGGATCAGATAGCCGTTGGCGCCGTGCAGCTCGACCCCGTCGAAGCCGGCCTCGACGGCGTTGCGGGCGGCGCTCGCGAAGTCGGCGACGGTCTGCCGGATCTCGTCCTCGGTCATCTCGCGCGGGGCGATGTAGTCCTTGGGGCCCTCGGCCGTGAAGACCTGGCCCTCCGCGGCGACGGGCGAGGGGGCGACGGGGACGAGCCCGTCGGGCAGCAGAACGGGGTGGCCGATGCGGCCGGTGTGCATCAGCTGGGCGAAGATCCGGCCGCCCTCGGCGTGCACGGCGTCGGTGACCTTGCGCCAGGCCACGACCTGCTCGGCACTGTGCAGGCCCGGGGTGAAGGGGTAGCCCTGGCCGACGACGGAGGGCTGGACGCCCTCGGTGACGATCAGGCCGGCGGAGGCGCGCTGGGCGTAGTACTCGGCGGTCAGCTCGGTGACCAGGCCGCCGTCGGCCGCCCGGCTGCGGGTCATCGGAGCCATCACGATGCGGTTGGCGAGCTGGTTCCCACCGACGGTGATCTGGTCGAAAGCGCTGGTCATGACGGAGCCCTCCAAATTACTTGGCCGACCAATCGATCGGCGTGGCGCCACTGTAGCGCATTATTTGGCCAGCCAACATAATGGGAGGAGGGAAGATTTCCCGGACTCCCGTCGAAGCGGGGAGATGCGTCCCAGAGCTGACGAACCAGGAGGCCCTCATGCCCGGCGCCGAGTACCAGTGCCCGAACGAAGCGACCACGACCACGGAATCCGGCACGTGCGGCGAGGTCAGCCACGCCATCGCCCGCGTCGCCAAGCTCCACCGGATCACGGCGGGGCAGCTGCTGCGCCGCCTGGGCCTCTACCCGGGGCAGGAACTGCTGATGATGGCCCTGTGGGAACACGGCCCGCAGCGCCAGACCGAGTTGATCAAGCTGACGGGCGGCCTCGACCCCTCGACGGTGACCCGCATGGTGCAGCGCCTGGAACAGGCGGGACTCGTCCGCCGGCAACCCGACCCCACCGACCGGCGCGCGGTCGTGGTGGAGGCCACGGAGCAGGGCCAGGCGCTGCGGGGCGAGGTCGCGGAGGTGTGGCAGGAGCTGGAGGACGTCACCCTGGCCGGGCTGGGCGATCACGACCGCGCCGAGCTGGCGCGACTGCTGGAACTGCTGGAGGCCAATCTGTGCGGGGCGTGTCGCCCTTGCTGAACGCCTAACCACCCACCCCCACCCCTGGGTTGTGGAACGTGGACATCTTCTCCGGGTCGATCCGCGCCCATGCCACGTCCTTGAGCCGGGTCTCCCACAGCTCCCGTCCATGCAGCCCGGCCAGGAAGGACTCCAGGGCCGGGTCCTGCGCGGGTGTCACCTCGACCACCCTGCCGTGCACGGTGATGCGGTCATGTCGTCCGGCGTCTCGTACATGCCCCGACTATGACCCGTGCCACTGACAGCGGGGCCCGGTCCGCCGGTCTTCCGTCAGCACGGCGCCGGACAACCACCCGACAGAGGCATGGAGTTGTCCACAGACGGCCGGTCGTCCACAGACTGGGCCGCGGCCGGTCTGGATGTCGGCGGTTCGGCGCAGAATGGGGGCATGACTGAGAGCAACGAGCCCCTGCGGGGCGACGGGTTCATGCCCGATTGGGAGAAGCGCTTCCGGGCGCCCCGCGTGGGGCTGCCCAGATGGGCGGAGGACGCACCGGACCGCTCGCTGTTCACCTCGAACGCGACCGGCACGTTCGAGGTGTACGCGTGGGACCGCGCCACCGGCGGACGGCGTCAGGTCACGGACCGGCCCAACGGCACCACGGGCGGGGTACTGACGCCGGACGGCGAATGGATCTGGTGGTTCTCGGACACGGACGGTGACCGATTATGTCACTAGTCGAGACTCAAGAACACCCTCTGACAGACCCAGACCACTCAGTCCGGGTGACCCTCGCATGGTCGGTCATGACACGGCGGAAGAGGTCATGGCCTGTACGAGCGGCGTGACGCAACGCCCAGAGTTGCGCAGCATCCTGCTCGTCCTGCGGGCCGGAGTCCTCACCGCACCCCACTGCGGTGCAGAACGCCTCGAAGACGATCCCGCCCTCCGGCGCACGCTTGATCGTGTGCGGCATGTACCGGTAGATGGCGCGCACGGTCACTTGTCCGCCGCCTTCCGCACGCACGCGGCGTGCCAGTAGACGACCACGGGAGCCGCCGACGCGCGTTCCTCAGTGCCCCGCCGCGCGGGCTGAAGCTGCCCAATCGCCGTCTTGCACACCGGGCATGTCTCGCCCTCTGGGGCGTAGGTCATGTACTCGTCCCGGTAGATGCTCGTCTTGGTGGTCACCGTCTCGCCGTCCTCTCGCGTAGTCGGAAGGGCGCCCACGCTAGGACTGTGTCGCTTCCAAACCCCGCGAAGTTTCTCGTTGTTTCTCGCGTCGGTTCGTGATCCCCCCCAATGGTTCGCGGATCACCCGAGAACACGACGCGCACGGGCCAAGACCCGGTGAGCCTCGGCCCCGTAGACCGCCGCATCGTTCAACCGATCCCAGACACGCCCGTACAGGGCCACGTCGGACGGGTCGTCCAACCGGAGCTCCGTGCTGATCGTCTCGACGCGCACCAACCGCTCATCAAAGATCCAGAAGCCATGTCTGGGGGTCAGCGTCAGCGGCACACCGAGAGGGATGAGACCGAGCGACACAGTGTCCAGACCGACCAGACCCGCAAGCCGGTCAAGCTGCCCAGCGAGCGTCACAGGGGAGCAGGGCAGGGCGTGAAGCGCCGCTTCCCATAAGAGGATCCGGTGCTGTTTGCCAGGCTCGTACAGCACCTCTTGGCGCTTCATCCGGGCGCGTACGGCCGCCTCGGTATCCCGAGGGGTCTGATGAATCGAGGCGTTATGCGTCAGCAGGGAGCGCGCATAGTCAGGTGTCTGGAACAACCCGGGGATCACGGTCGCCTCATACGCCCGAACCGCGCGAGTCTTCCGGTACTCGACGACCGACTGTTCCTGTATCGGAGCGTGCCCGTCGGCGAGCTGCCGGCGGCGGGACTGCACATGCGTCTCAAGCCCCCGCAAGCGGCGCTGTAGGTCCTCTGACTCCCGAGGAGCCCCACAGGCCCGGGCCCATGTGTTCAGGTCCTCGGGAGCGGCTGTCTGACGGCCGTTCTCCAGCTTCGAAACCTTGGAGTGGACCCAGCCGCAACGCTCGGCCAACTGTCGGCCAGTAAGCCCGCCCTCGGTACGCAGCTCACGCAGCCGCGCACCAAGGGCCTCTCGGGCTCGTTGGAAATCGGTGCTCACATAGCGGAAGGTACCCGCGCAGCGAACTCCTCGTACAAGGCAGCGAAATGCCAGGCTGCATCGCGGACTTGGCAGGCCGCGACCACTGCCGCCGGATCGGTGATCAGCTCCAGCCCGAGCGTCCGGCCGTCCTCATGGTGGAAGCGGGCCAGGGTGCATGAGTCGAACAACCAGAAGTCCGCCATGGGCAATGCCAGTCGCTCAGCGTCGGCACGCCACAAGTACCGGATGTCTTCCCCGGCCTCGATGGTGACCTGAGCCCCGTCGAGCAAGTACCGCTGGTTGTCGGTCGGCGGGTTGTCCACGATCCGCACACGCTCAACACGCTTACCCTGCTCGGCAAGAGCGCGACGGCCATTCAAGAACGCTTCGCGCCCTACGGCGCTGTAGCCCTCCCCACGCGCCCAACGCTTGTACCGATCCGACTTGGTGTCGGCCTCGTACGCGCGCTGAGTCTCCAGCCGCCAAGCAGTGTGCTCGAACGTGTCGAACAACCCGTTCAGCACCGAGGTACTGACCAGCTCCGGCACGGGACTACTCCTTGGGAGCGAACCGAACGAGCAGCTCACGCGGGACCACCACGAAGCCCTCGGACGGCTTCACGGCGCGGAGCTGCGCCACGTCCTCATCTTCCGCCCTCTCGCCCTGCACAAGGATCTCGCCCGTGTCCAGGTCCTCGTACAGGGTCGGGCAGTCGTTGTCATCCGAGGTGGTGCCAAGCATCCTCAAGCGTCGTGCCATGGCTGTTCCCCTTCTGCTCGGAAGCGTCGGCACAGCATGCCCCGCACCTTCGTGATCTGTCAGCCAGACCACCGAGAAACATCGTGCTGCCTCAGGGCTCAGCGGACTACGACTCACCGCCCAGCGCCCGGTACAGGGTCGCTCGGGACACCCCCAGCGCCTTGGCTATCGCCGTGACGCTCTCACCCTTCTCCCGCCGCGCCTTGGCAACGGCAAGCTTGTCAGCGTCCATGACGGTCGGACGACCACCGTGGTTACCTCGCAGAGCGGCAGCCTCCAACCCCTCCAAGGTCTTCTCCCTGATGCCCTCACGCTCCACTTCAGCCGCGACAGCGAGCACGGCGAACACGATGGCCCCGGCGCCGTTGGGGTCATACACGCCCTGGAGCGGGCCGGACAGGAGTTCCAGTTGAATGCCGTCCGCCTGGAGAGCGGACGACAGCGCCATAAGCTCTGCCGCGTTACGGGCCAAGCGCTTCATCTCCACCACCGTCAAGATGACCGGTTGCCCGGGCGCGGCAGTCTTGATCTCCCGGGCCAGTGTTAGCGCCTTCTCAAGCTCCGGCCGCTCCTTCACACGGGTGCTGATCTTCTCCGAGAACACACGGGTGCAGGAGGCAACAGCCAGCGCATCCAACTGGCTCTGGAGTTCCTGCCCGACCGTTGAGCACCGGGCGTACCCGATGCGGATTGCTGCGCCCAGCGCCACGTCCGCCGATTCGGGCACGGCCTCACCGACCACCCAGGGCTTGCCGGGATTGCGGTTGGCCGGGGTCTTCACTGCAAGTTCCGCCTTGAGCGCGGCCACCAGGGCAAAGCGGCCCGTGTGGTAGTTCACCGACACCTTGCCCTTAGACGTACGGCAAGGGCTCCCTGCGGGGGCTTCACACTTCGGGCAGACATGGCGCTCGACCTGATCGGCCGGGGTCTTGGTCGTCATGACCAAACAGTCTCATAAACGAGTCTCAAAACCTAGAGGTGCGACAGATCTTTTGAGACGGGTTTCGAGACGTCAAAGCAGGGGCGAAATGGACAGCACCCGGGGAGCGATCCGCCGTCTCACTAACGATGGATTGTGAGACACCCTCTGCGCCCACCCCTGGCTGCGCACCTGGGGGTAATCCCCTCTCACACCCTCACGAGGACCCACCGGGGGTGCCTTCCCCGCACCCTGTACGGGTATGGAATTTCCAGCACCCATCCATTGACAGATGGGGTAATGCGTGATCCACCCTGGCGGAACCGCCCACCGAGGCCGGTACTCCCGCTACGTACGCATCTGGCGATACGAGGTAACTGCCACGGGACGCCACTCGGCTGCATCAGAAAAGACTTTGACAGAAGCTCAACTTTCACTACCGTTCAGATGCCAGTCACAGCAGCCGAGAGGAGAGGGACCATAAGGGAGCACCTTTGGCGGAAGGCACTATTGCAATCCGACATGCCCAGGGAGGCCAAGCTTGTCGGCGTGGCCATGGCCACCTACGGAGACTACGAAACCGGGGAGAACGTTCGCCCATCGAACGGAACGATAGCCCGGGACCTTTGCTATAGCGGCCAAACACCCGAAAAGACTGTGAACAAGATTGTAGCCAAGCTCCGCAAAGCAGGGTGGCTTACGCCGACCGGAAAAGTGCCCGACGGGCCGATCATCTACCGACTGACCCTCCCGGACAGAGGGGTGTCACAGGAGACACACAACCTATCTATAAAACCTAAAGGATCCTCTGGGGGCCCTACGGCCCCCCTGAGAGATGATACAAGCAAGAACTTTAAGATAGATACCAAATCTAATATTGATACCTATGTAAGCATTATGCCTAATGACTATGACTACTACAGGGCCGCTCCACGGCCCATGCAGTCAGAAGAAGCACCTTTTTAATTTATGTTAGGTGTTGTCCATGCTGAGCCCCGGAGGCTTCAGCAGGACCCAACCTCACAGGGCCCAGGCTGACGGTCTGGGCCCTTGGCCGCACACAGGCCCAGGGAGGTCCCTCCAGGGCCCCCAAGCCCTCGGACTACCGGGGAAATACCAGTGGGGCCCAAGGGGGCCTCACAAGCCCCCTCAGGCCCCTTCTGGCATGCCGGCGCGCGGACGGCTACTGGAGCTCTACACCCTCCGAGAGAGCCTCAGCCCTTCGAGCCCGGATGTCCCTCAAGGTCTGAGGCAACTCACAGCTTCCGTAAGTCTTCTCCAGCGCCTTGCGCATATCTTCACTGCTCAAGATCTCCGGGTCTGCCCAGTGGGCAGGGATATTCAACCCCGTCTCTTGCCAGTCAGGAAGGTCTGCGCTGTCAACTCCGGCCGCTATCGCAAGCTCCCGGAGGTTCCCCAGATGGACCATGACTCCGTTTTTGAAGCCCGGTATTGCTTGATTCCACACCAGGACTGAAACGCTTTGTTCCGACAAAAACTCCCGGCGATCCTGGGTGCTCATGGACTCCCATTTTTCGGCCCAGGTGCGCCCCGTAGGAGCATAAGACACAGTCCTCGGCTTCACAGGCTTAGCCTCTAGCGCGGCAATCTTGACCGTCAGATTTTCGAGCGTGCGCCAGTAGGACGCCTCTTTGGCCTCGGTATCGTACTTTCCCTCTGCGTAGTCGCTCTCCAGCTTCTGAAGCCGCTCCCGCTTCTGCTCAAGCTCCGCCGTGTGGTCCTCACCAGGGTCCACCACCTTCATCATCTCCGGGGCTTCCCCCAGGTGTGACAGAAAGGCGTCGGCGAAGAACGCCTCCAGATCCTGTTCCTTCATGCGGGCCGTGGAAGGGCACTTAATGCCCGCATTCTTGGCGGTACAGTAGTAGTCCTTGTACGTGCGCTGCTCCCCGGACTTGAGAGTCTTGGTCTGGTGATGGCACACCATCCGGCCGCCACAATGCCCACACCTGGCAATTCCTGTTATCAGGCATGCAGTATCCCTGCGCCGTACTGTCTTCTTCCGAGTACGGGACTCCATTGCTCGCACCGTGGCCTCCCATTCGCCGAGGGTGAGGATCGGGTCATCGACAATGACCGTCGGTTCCCCCTCATCACTCTCCCATATCTCACCGTTGTGCGTAAGGAATCCCGCACATATAGGGTTCTGGATGATCCGGGCGATTGTTGCGGGCTTCCAGAGGATGCCCTTCACCTGCTTGCCCCGTACAGAGCGGAGGTAATCCGACCAGACCATCACTCCCTTTCGGTTGTAATGGTCGGCGATGGCATACGTGGACTCGCCCTCACGGACCCGCTGGGAAATGTCCCTGAGGATTTCCGCATACTGAGGCTCGGGCGTCAGAAGCTTGTGTTCGTCCCCAGCGTCCACGGAGACATGCGCGAAAGGGTGCGGGCCTCCGGTGAAGCGACCCAGCTCCCGCAGGGTCCTCATCCCGCCCAGGATGTTCGTACGTATCTTTCGGTGCTCTTCTTCGGCCAGGACCGACAGCACCTTTGCCACCGCGCTACCTCCGGCCGCCTGTGTATTCAGGCTGCCGTCCACCGTGACGATGTGCTTGTTGTTCTCCTCCACCCAGTCCAGCAGCTCAGAGAAATAACGCACCTTCCGAGATATTCGGTCGATGCGAGGGAACGCCAACACATCCCACTCGTGTACGCGCTCAGTGAGCCACGGGCCGAGTTGATCGCGCTGAAATGGATTGGTGGTGCCAGAGGTGTTGACGTCCAGCGCCCACCCAATGATGGTGCGCTGCTGTCCGGGAGTGTCGGCCCAATACTGGATATCCCGCTTCTGAGTACCGATGGACACCGAATTGTCGTCCTCGGTGCGGGTTACAGACTGTCGGCCACAGCCGACCACTCGAACAGACGTTTGGGTCATGGTGTGTGATCCTATCCCTTCTACCTGGGGCTTTCTGATGAGCTGTGTATTGGGGTTGGATATGGGCATGAGTGATTCGGAGTCCATGCCTAATTGGGAGAAGCGCTTCCGCGCGCCTCGCGTCTCCCTCCCCCGGTGGGCCGAAGAGGCCCCACACCGCTCGTTGTTCACGTCGAACACCACCGGGACGTACGAGGTGTACGCCTGGGACCGGGAGACCGGTGAGCAGAGACAGGTCACAGACCGGCCCAACGGCACCACCGGCGGGACCCTCACGCCGGATGGCGAGTGGATCTGGTGGTTCAAGGACGGCTACAGCTCAGCCGTTCCCGACTTGTGTTCCGACGGGGACGAGTTCGGCGTCTGGATGCGCCAGCCCTTCCACGGCGGCCCCGACGAGCCGGCGGCGCCCGGCCTCGACCCGTCCTACCCGGACGGCTTGGCCCTCGGCCGGGACGGCACGGCGGTGATCGGCCGGTCCACCGACAAGGCCGGCTCCTCGGTGCACCTGGTGCGCCCCGGCGCCGCGCCCGTGGAGATCTACCGCCACGAGCAGTCGGCCGCGGTCGCCGGCCTGTCCCACGACGGCGCCCTGATCGCCATCGAGCACACCGAGCACGGCGACGCCATGCACTCGGCGATCCGCGTCGTCCGGACGGACGGCACGACCGTCGCCGAGCTGGACGACACCCGGGGCGGCACCGAGGAGCTCGGCCTGTCCGCGATGGGCTTCGCCCCCGTCGAGGGCGACGCCCGGCTGCTCGTCGGGCACCAGCGGCGCGGCCGCTGGGAACCGATGCTGTGGGACGCGACCACCGGCGCGGAGACCGCGCTCGCCATCGACCTCCCCGGCGATCTGGAGGCCGACTGGTATCCGGACGGCTCGGCGCTGCTCGTCGAGCACAGCCACCAGGCGCGCAGCGAGCTCTGGCGCTACGACCTGGCCGACGGCGCGCTGACCCGCCTCGAGACCCCCTCGGGCACGGTCTCGGGCGCCCTGCCCCGTCCCGACGGGACGGTGGAATTCCTGTGGTCCTCCGCGGAGAAGCCGCCCGTCGTCCGGTCCACCGCCGGGCACGTGGTGCTGGAGCCGCCGGCGGGAGCGGACGGCGTGAGCCACGCCCCCGACTCGGTCCCGGTCGAGGACATATGGGTGGAGGGCCCGGGCGGCAAGGTCCACGCCCTGGTGCAGAAGCCGGCGGGCGAGGGCCCCTTCCCGACCGTCTTCGAGATCCACGGCGGCCCCACCTGGCACGACAGCGACGCCTTCGCGGCGGGCCCGGCGGCCTGGGTGGACCACGGCTTCGCGGTCGTGCGCGTCAACTACCGCGGCTCGACGGGCTACGGGCGGGCCTGGACGGACGCGCTCAAGCACCGCGTCGGGCTGATCGAGCTGGAGGACATCGCGGCCGTGCGCGAGTGGACCGTCTCCTCCGGCCTCGCCGACCCGGAGCGCCTCGTCCTGGCCGGCGGCTCCTGGGGCGGCTATCTGACGCTGCTGGGCCTGGGCACCCAGCCGGACGCCTGGGCGCTGGGCCTGGCCGCGGTCCCCGTGGCCGACTACGTGACGGCGTACCACGACGAGATGGAGGCGCTGAAGGCCCTGGACCGCACGCTCCTCGGCGGCACCCCGGAGGAGGTCCCGGAGCGCTTCGCCGCGTCCTCCCCGCTGACCTACGTGGACGACGTGCGCGCCCCGGTCTACATCTCCGCGGGAATGAACGACCCCCGCTGCCCGATCCGTCAGATCGAGAACTACGTACGGCGCCTGGAGGAGCGCACCCATCCCCACGAGGTCTACCGCTACGACGCGGGCCACGGCTCCCTCGTCGTGGAGGAGCGGATCAAGCAGCTCCGGCTGGAGATCGCTTTTGCCGAGCGTCATCTGGGCCGTCCGGCCCCGGCCCGGGATCGGGGGTGATGCCCAGCTCCGCGTCCCGGAAGGCCTCGACCTCGCGGCGGAAGAGCCGGAACCACATGAAGAGCACGAAGCCGACGAAGATGAACCACTCGCCGGTGTAGCCGAGGTTCTGGAAGGCCTTGAGATCCAGGCCGCTGTTGGGCGGGGCGGCGGGGGGTACCACGGTCAGCGGACGGGCCGCGTCCGTCGCCGTGATCCACGCGTCGTACACCCCGTACGGCACGAGGTTGACCAGTGATGCCGCGCTGATCACGCCCAACTGCCCGGCCGGCAGGCCGCCGGAGGCGCCCACGCCCTTGGACGTGGGGCTCTCGGAGGACTGGAGCGCACCGGCGACGGTGACCCGGCCGGCGGGCGGGGCGGGGATCCCGGCGGTGTCGGCCTTGGAGCCGGGGTCGCCGGGCAGCCAGCCCCGCACCACCGGCAGGGCCTTCCCGTCGTCCGTGCGCAGCGGGGTCAGGACGTAGAAGCCGTTGCGGCCGTCCAGTTCCCGGTCGGGGACGAGCAGTTGGCGTCCGCTGTCGTACTGTCCGGTCACCCGGGCCTTGCGGCCGGAGGTCTCGGTGGTCACCGGCAGGAGGTCCTTCAGCGGAGCCGCGGCGGCGGTGCGGGCCTCGTCGGCCTGGTCCTGCTGCTCACGGTGGGAGTCGACGCGCGTCTCGAAGCGGCCGAGCTGCCAGGTGCCCATGAACAGACAGAAGGGGATGGCCAGCACGGCGAAGGCGTTGATCACCCACCAGCGGGGGGTCAGCAGAAACCGATACACACCCCCACGGTACGGGGAGCGTACGGCGGTGCCGCACCTGCCCTCCCCGTTCCGGGCCCGGCCCGGACGGACCGACGGCATCGCGAGGCACCGGCCGCGCCCCCTCCGCGGCCCGGCCGCCGGCTCCTCCGCGGCCCCGCCGCCGGCCCCTCCGCCGAGGCGGTTCCTACGCCGTTGGCGCGGCCGTCGGCAAGGGGCCCGTGTGGTAGACGGTTCCGGCGCACGCGTCCGGTATCCGGGCCTCGGCTGCGGCGGGCTCGCCCGCCACCGGGGTGTTGGTGAGCGTGATGCCTCCCGCGGCTCCGCCGGAGCCGCCCGAACTGCCCGAACTGCCCGAGCCGGAGCCGCCGCCGGCCGAACCGCCGGAGCCGTCCAGCGCGGGTGTCTCCGGGGCCCCGCCCGTGGGGACCGCCGACGCCTGGGAGCCCGTCGTCGCCGGAGCGCTCGGCGAGGAGCTCACCCCGGGCGCGGGGCTGCTGCCGGTGTCCTTGGTGCACGCCCCCGAGGTGCTGGCGGCCGCCGGCACCCAGGCGAACTTCACCTCGTACGCCTGGCCCGGGCGCAGCACGACCTTCTCGGGCTCGCGCCGGGGGTCGGGCAGCCCGGCCGCCGGGTCGCCGGAGGTGTGGTCGACGACGGAGATCCTCGCCCGCCCGGCGGTGCCGCCCGGGGGCTGGGCGACGAGTGCGCCGGGGCCGGTCACGGCGCAGACGGCGCGGGAGACGTTGACGATGCGGAAGGCCCCGTAGACCCGGCCGGCCGCGTCGGCGGCGCCGACGACACCCGAGCCCTCGCCGAGCTGCGTCCGCGAGCAGACCGGTGCCACCGCGCTCAGGGTGGCCCCCGGCTCGGGCCGGGCCGTGGTGCCCGTACGCCCCGGGCTCTGCGGAGCCTCGCCCGCCGGGGAGCGCGAACCGTCGCCCGACGGCTCGCCCCGGTGGTCGCCCCGGGCCGCCGACCCGTCGCGGGAGCGGTCGCCCGGGTGGTCGTCGCCGCCGCTCCCGGGCTGCCGGCCCTCGACCGTGCCCTCGGAGTGGTGGTGGCTGCTCGCCGCGTTGGCGGGCCGGTCGCCGGGGCCGGTGGAGCCGATCTCGTCGGCGACGTGCAGCACGGCGGGCAGCGCCACGCCGAGCAGTACCGCGGCCGCCACGGCACCGCCCAGTGCCTGGCGCCGCCGTGTCCGGCGGGCGGGCACGGCCTGCCGCAGGTGGTCCAGCGCGCCGTCGGACGGCCGGAGGCCCCCGACGGCCCCCTGCATCAGCCGGCGCAGCGCCTCCTCGTCGAGCGCGGAGGGTCCGGAGTGTCCGAAGGGCTCGGCGCGCCCCGGGTCATCCGGAAAGTCGTGGTTCGTACCGGAGTTCATGCCGGAGCCTCCATGGCGACACGGAGCGCGGCTATCCCCCGTGAGCCGTACGCCTTCACCGAGCCGATGGACAGGCCCAGCGCCTCGGCCACCTGGGCCTCGGTCATGTCGGCGAAGTAGCGCAGGACGAGGACCTCGCGCTGTCGGCGCTGCAGGCCGCGCATCGCCTTGATCAATTGGTCTCGCTCCAGCTGTTCGTACGCCCCCTCCTCGGCGCTCGCCATGTCCGGCATCGGCTTGGAGAGGAGCTTGAGGCCCAGGATGCGGCGGCGCAGCGCGGAGCGGGACAGGTTGACGACGGTCTGCCGCAGATAGGCCAGGGTTTTCTCCGGGTCGCGGACCCGGTTGCGCGCGGAGTGCACGCGGATGAACGCCTCCTGCACGACGTCCTCGCAGGAGGCCGTGTCGTCCAGGAGCAGCGCGGCGAGGCCGAGCAGCGACCGGTAGTGCGCCCGGTAGGTCTCGGTGAGGTGGTCGACGGTGGTCCCCGCGGCCATCGTCGCGTCAGCGCCGACGGCCGGCTGCGGCTCCGACGGCTGCGGCAGCGGCGTCACCGACGCCTGCTCCCCGGTCTTCTGCGCGGGAATCCGCTCCGGACGGCCCGGCTGACCGGAGGGAGCCGACGGTGACGAGGCGGGCCAGGGCGCTATCACCGGCATACCGCCCGGAGCACGCGTGCGCGTCGTGGCGCCGCCACGTCTCGGGACTGTCGCCATGCTGATGACCTCTGCCACGCCTGTTGGACACGCTTCCCCCCATCAGGGTTGTACGCCCGGGGCACCCTGGGGGACCTCGTCGCCGACGTGGCACCGGACAGCGCACCACACGCCCTCATGCGTACCAGCCCTCCCCTGACGCCCCGCACCGCCCTGACCCGGTGAGCGCACTCGCAGGGCGTCCACGCGCAGTTCAAGGGGCCTGGATCAATGGCTTGATCACAGAACCTTCACACCGCCCACCAGTATTGCGGAGCCGCCGACCCGGCCGCCATGAGTTCGGCGATCCGGCCGGCCCGGGGCGGTGCGCGGAATCCCGCATCTCACCCCGGGTGTCCGCCCGTTGGAACGTCCGACGGCGAGGTGCGGGACGTCGGGAGGGGGCAGCGGATCAGCGCCCCGTGCCGCCGTAGACGACCGCCTCGTCGCTCTCGCTGTCCAGGCCGAAGGCGGTGTGCACCGCGCGGACGGCCTCGTTCACGTCGTCGGCGCGCGTGACGACCGAGATGCGGATCTCGGAGGTCGAGATGAGCTCGATGTTCACGCCCGCGTTGGACAGCGCCTCGAAGAAGGTCGCCGTGACGCCCGGGTTGGTCTTCATGCCCGCGCCGACCAGCGAGATCTTGGCGATCTGGTCGTCGTAGCGCAGCGACTCGAAGCCGACCCCGCCCTTGGTCTTCTCCAGCGCCTCGATCGCCTTGCGGCCCTCGGTCTTCGGCAGGGTGAAGGAGATGTCCGTCAGCCCGGTGGACGCCGCGGAGACGTTCTGCACCACCATGTCGATGTTGATCTCGGCGTCCGCGATGGCCCGGAAGATCGTCGCCGCCTCGCCCGGCTTGTCGGGCACGCCCACGACCGTGACCTTCGCCTCGGACGTGTCGTGCGCGACACCCGAGATGATCGCCTGCTCCACCGGCTGACCTCCTGGAGGCTCGTTGCTCACCCATGTGCCCTTGAGCCCCGAGAAGGACGACCGCACATGGATCGGGATGTTGTAACGGCGCGCGTACTCGACGCAGCGGTGCAGCAGCACCTTGGAGCCGGAGCTCGCCAGCTCCAGCATGTCCTCGAACGAGATCCAATCGATCTTGCGGGCCTTCTTCACCACGCGGGGGTCGGCGGTGAAGACGCCGTCCACGTCCGTGTAGATCTCGCAGACCTCGGCGTCCAGCGCCGCGGCGAGGGCCACGGCCGTGGTGTCCGAGCCGCCCCGGCCCAGCGTCGTGATGTCCTTCTTGTCCTGGGACACACCCTGGAAGCCGGCGACGATCGCGATGTTCCCCGCGTCCACCGACTGCTGGATGCGGCCCGGCGTGACATCGATGATGCGCGCCTTGTTGTGGACCGAGTCCGTGATGACCCCGGCCTGGCTGCCGGTGAACGACTGCGCCTCGTGACCGAGGTTTTTGATCGCCATCGCCAGCAGCGCCATGGAGATTCGCTCTCCGGCGGTCAGCAGCATGTCGAACTCGCGCCCGGCAGGAATCGGAGATACCTGCTCGGCGAGGTCGATCAGCTCATCCGTCGTGTCGCCCATGGCGGAAACCACGACGACGACCTGGTGGCCGTTCTTCTTGGCTTCCACGATTCGCTTGGCGACCCGCTTGATGCCCTCGGCATCGGCAACGGAGGAGCCTCCGTACTTCTGCACGACAAGGCCCACGTGCGCTCCTCGCAGCTCTGTGTATTGCGGTCGGTTCAGTCTAACGAGGGGCGGAATTCGGCTTGTGCGGAGCCGCATCGTGAGACATTCCGGCGCATTCGACCGGCCGGAGGCACCGCGGGGGGAAATTCTCCTGCGCCCGTCCCCCACGGACGTGGTTCTTCGTTCCACCGCCCTCGTCCGGGGCCGGCGGCGAAGTCCGGCCCCGGCCCGGGAATTCGAACCGCACGGCAGCGAACGGAACCGGGCCCACGCCCACCGGGCCGCGGGCGGGCGGCAGTTCAGACGGACCGCAGCCCCGGCCCCGAGCCGATCTCGGCGGCCATGACCCGGCCGGCCTCCTCCTCCAGCTGCTCCTCCGTGCCGACCGCGTCCGTGTCGAGGCCGTCGAGCTCGTCGAGCGGCTGGTCGAGGCGGACATGGGCGACGAGCGACTGGAGGGCGCGGAGCGCGGCGGAGGCGGTGGGGCCCCA
Organism: Streptomyces luteireticuli; assembly: GCF_041519305.1. NCBI lineage: Bacteria > Bacillati > Actinomycetota > Actinomycetes > Kitasatosporales > Streptomycetaceae > Streptomyces > Streptomyces luteireticuli. The sequence continues at coordinate 4,558,885 of NZ_CP167927.1, read as the reverse complement.
GTTGGAGAGGTAGGAGAACTGCCACCACCACAGGGCCTCGCTGACCCGGCCGTCGCGGTAGTGGGCCATGCCGTGCCGCAGATCGGTGACGACGTCGGCGAGGTCGTCGGAGATCCGGCAGGCGACGGGGGCGCTGCGCGGCACGTACGGGTCGAAGACCTCGGAGTAGACGTCGACCGGGTCGAGGAGCGCGGCGAAGCGCTCGCGGAGCTCGTCGACGTCCGGCTCGGGGCCGACGTCGGGCTCGTAGCGCTCGTCGGGGAGGAAGTCCTCGTGGGCGCCGAGGCGGCCGCCGGTGAGGAGGAGCTGGGAGATCTCCAGCAGCAGGAAGGGAACGGCGCTGTCGGGCTCATCGCCGCGGGACACCTCGGCGACGGCGACGATGAAGCTCTCGATCGAGTCCGCGACGGAGACCGCGAAGTCGTCGGGATCGCGCTTGGCGTCGTGGAGCGTTGCGTCAGACATCGAGAAGTCGTCTCCCTTCGAAGGCACGCCCGAGCGTGACCTCGTCGGCATATTCCAAGTCTCCGCCCACAGGGAGCCCGCTGGCGAGCCGGGTGACTTTGAGTCCCATCGGCTTCACCATGCGCGCCAGGTACGTGGCCGTGGCCTCGCCCTCCAGGTTGGGGTCGGTGGCGAGGATCAGCTCGGTGACCGAGCCGTCCGCGAGCCGGGCCAACAGCTCGCGGATGCGCAGATCGTCGGGACCGACGCCCTCGATGGGGCTGATGGCCCCGCCGAGCACGTGGTAACGGCCGCGGAACTCCCGCGTCCGCTCGATGGCGACGACGTCCTTGGGCTCCTCGACGACGCAGATGACGGCGGGGTCTCGGCGCGGGTCCTGGCAGACGCGGCAGCGCTCCTCCTGCGCCACGTTGCCGCAGACGGCGCAGAACCGGACCCTGGCCTTGACCTCGGTCAGCGCCTGGGCGAGCCGGCGGACGTCGGCCGGCTCGGCCTGGAGGACGTGGAAGGCGATCCGCTGGGCGCTCTTGGGACCGATGCCGGGCAGCCTGCCCAGCTCGTCGATCAGGTCCTGGACCACGCCTTCATACACGGATCGGGTTCTCCTTCGGGATGGATGCTGCCGGAACTGCTAGAAGCCGAGACCGGGAAGACCGCCGCCGAGACCCTGGGCGAGCGGGCCGAGCTTCTGCTGCTGGAGCTGCGCGGCGGCCGCGTTGGCGTCGCGGACGGCGGCGAGGATCAGGTCGGCGAGGGTCTCGGCCGTCTCGTCCGGGGTCGCAGCCTCCGGGTCCACGGCCTTGGGGTCGATGACCAGGCCCTGGAGCTCGCCGGCACCGGTGACGGTGACCTTCACCAGGCCGCCGCCGGCCGAACCCTCGACCGGGGTCTCCGCGAGCTCCTGCTGGGCTGCGGCGAGGTCCTGCTGCATCTTCTGAGCCTGCTGAAGCAGCTGCTGCATGTTGGGCTGGCCACCACCGGGGATCACGGCTTCGCTCCTGTGCTCTCGCGACTACGGGTACGACGGCGCGCCGGGGCCGGAGGATCCCGGAGTTCCCGGGGGATCCGGGGATTCCGCCGGGCCGACGCGGGTCGGTAGCCCGAGCCTACGTGGTCGCCGGACGCGGCGCGCCATGCCCGGGGAAAAGGACGGAGCGAGCACGGGAGCGCCCGGGAGCGCGGCGCTCCCGAAGGGCCTCGGACCCCCCGGGCGCCCCGGCCTCCCCGGCCGCTACTCGTTGGCGATCTCCTCGATGACCGTGGCACCGAGCTCGCGGACGATCAGGTCGTGGCCGGTGAGAGCGGTCTCGTCGAGGTCGGGGTCGTCCTCGGCGGGCATGTCGTCCTCGGGCGCGACGGCCGGCGGGGGCTCGGGCTCGCGGTGGGACGGCGCGGGGGCCGGGGGCGCGGCGGGCCGGGGCGCCGCCGGGGCGGACGGCTGGGGCGCGGGGGCGGGCTGCGCCTGCGGCCGCGGCGGGGCCGTGGGCGGGGCGACGGGCGCGAAGCCGCCGCCACCGCTGCCGCCTCCGAAGCCGCCGCCCGGACCGCCCGCGGGACCGCCGCCTGCGTCGACGACGATCTCGATCTTCCACTGCACGCCGAGGGCGTCCTGGAGCGCCTGGCGCAGGACGTCCTCGCTGCCGCTGTTGGCGAAGCTGTCGCGGGCTCCGGCGTTGGAGAAGCCGACCTGGAGGGTCGCCCCGTCGAACCCGGTGACCTGGGCGTTCTGGCTGAGCAGGATCCAGGTGAAGCGGCGGCGGTTCTTGACCGCCTCCAGGACCTGGGGCCACATCTGGCGGGCCTGCGCCACGTCACCGCCACCCGCGGCGGGAGCCGGGGCGGAGGCGGGCACGGGTGCGGAGGCAGGGGCGGGAGCGGTGGGCTGCGGCGCCTGGGCACCGCCGGGCCGGGCGCCCGGCTGGGCGGCCGTGGGCCAGGACCCCGGCTGCGCCGCGGGTGCGGCACCGCCCTGTCCCGGGGCGGCGGCGGACGGCCAGGCACCGGGCCGGGCGGCGGGCGCCGGAGCGGCGGCGGGAGCCTGCTGCGGCTGCGGCGTGACGGGCGCAGAGGGTGCCGGGGACGGCTGGGGCTGCTGAGGAGCCGGAGGGGCCGGCTCCTGCGCCGTGGACGAAACCGCCGCGCGGGCCGCCGCCGGCCCGGAGAGGCCGGGCGTCGCGGCCGGGTCGTGCCCCTGCGGCCCGGGAACGTACCCGGCGGACGGCACGGCCGGCGGCGGGGCGACGAACCCGCCCGCGGCGGGCCCCCCGCCGACGCCCTGGCGCTCCAGCCGGTCGAGCCGGGCCCGCATGGACCGCTCGTCGTCGTAGGCGCCGGGCAGCAGCACGCGGGCGCAGATCAGCTCCAGCTGGAGCCGGGGCGAGGTGGCGCCCCGCATCTCCGTCAGGCCCTCGTTGACCAGGTCCGCGGCGCGGCTGAGCTCGCCGGCGCCGAAGACGGACGCCTGCGCCTGCATCCGCTCGACGACGTCGGCGGGGGCGTCGATGAGCCCCTTCTCGGCGGCGTCCGGCACGGCGGCCAGGATCACCAGGTCGCGCAGCCGCTCCAGCAGGTCGGCGACGAAGCGGCGGGGGTCGTTCCCGCCCTCGATGACGCGGTCGACGACCTCGAAGGCGGCGCCCCCGTCCCCGGCGGCGAACGCGTCCACCACGCTGTCGAGCAGGGAGCCGTCCGTGTACCCCAGCAGCGACGTGGCCATGGCATACGTCACACCGTCCTCGGCGGCACCGGCGAGGAGCTGGTCCATCACGGACATCGAGTCACGGACGGACCCGGCGCCCGCGCGCACGACGAGCGGCAGCACGCCGTCCTCGACAGGGATCTTCTCCTGCCCGCACACCTGGCCCAGGTAGTCCCGGAGCGTCCCCGGCGGGACGAGCCGGAACGGGTAGTGGTGCGTACGCGACCGGATCGTCCCGATGACCTTCTCGGGCTCGGTCGTCGCGAAGATGAACTTGAGGTGCTCCGGCGGCTCCTCGACCACCTTCAGCAGGGCGTTGAAGCCCGCCGAGGTGACCATGTGGGCCTCGTCGATGATGTAGATCTTGTACCGGCTGGAGGCCGGGCCGAAGAAGGCCTTCTCGCGCAGCTCACGGGCGTCGTCCACACCACCGTGCGAGGCGGCGTCGATCTCGATCACATCGATCGAACCGCGCCCGTTGCGCGCAAGGTCCTGGCAGGACTGGCACTCCCCGCAAGGGGTGGGCGTCGGCCCCTGCTCGCAGTTCAGACAGCGCGCGAGGATGCGCGCGCTGGTCGTCTTGCCGCAGCCGCGCGGCCCGCTGAACAGGTACGCGTGATTGACCCGGTTGTTCCGCAGCGCCTGCTGCAGCGGGTCGGTGACATGCTCCTGCCCGATGACCTCGGCGAAGGATTCGGGACGGTAGCGGCGGTAGAGCGCGAGGGACGACACGCCTACGACGATATCGGGCCCCACTGACAAGTGGTCTCGATCACAGTTTCCCCCGGGGTCCCGGACCGCTCCGGCCCCCCTGGAAACACAAGGGCCCCCCACGCACCCGCCAGAGCCCACTTACCCTTGCTGCCTTCCGGCCCTGGGGGAGTTGGGTGAGATAGCGCCACGTGAGGGGCTTGCCCTCAGCCTAGCGCACCCGCACGCCCCTCCGGACCCCCCGTCCCCACCCCTCGGAAGCGGGTTCGCGAGCACTGCTCCGCGTCTTGTATTGTTTGCGGCGGAGGATTCGCCTAGAGGCCTAGGGCGCACGCTTGGAAAGCGTGTTGGGGGCAACCCCTCACGAGTTCGAATCTCGTATCCTCCGCCAGTGCCTCACCGGGCACTTGAAGGCCCCGACCGTTCAACGGTCGGGGCCTTCGTCGTTCCCCGCCACCGGAGGAAGAACTTCGAGAGCCGACCCCTTCGGCCGACCAGAGCGCTACGTCCACTTTGCCCGGATATGCTATGAGATGTGATCACGCCTGGACGGCCGCGCCTCCGTCGTCACCACGGCCGGGGGCCGCTCACCCTGCTGTCACCGGTGGTCCTGACCGTCGTCATCGCGAGCCTGGCGTACACCACCCCCCGGAGCATGGCCTTCAGCCGGCTGCTGCCCGCGGCGCCCGCCCTCGCGGCGGCGATGTGGCCCGTGCTCCCCACGGTCCTGCTGGGGACGGTCTGCCTCTTCCTCATGATCGGCCTCGGCATCGTCTTCCCCGACCTGGGGACGGGGTACACGGCGGCGGGGATCGTCGCGGTCACCGTGGCGGCCGCGTACGGAAGTCATGTGCGGCTGCAGCGGGAGCGGACGCTCTTCCAGGTGCGGCTCGTCGCCGACGCGGCGCAGCAGGTGGTGCTGAGTCCGATGCCGCGCCGTTTCGGGGAGATCGAGATCGAGTCGCTGTACCTCGCGGCCGCGGCGGAGGCCCGCATCGGCGGCGACTTCTACGAGGTGGTGGACACCCGGTACGGGGTCCGGCTGCTCATCGGCGACGTGCGGGGCAAGGGCCTGCCGGCCGTGGGGCAGGCCGCGGCGATGGTCAACTGCTTCCGGGAGGCGGCCTACGACGAGGCCGGGCTGAGCTGCGTGGCGCGCCGTCTGGAGGCCAGCAGCGCCCGCTACAGCGCCGCGTTCCCGCACGGGGAGCTGATGGAGAGCTTCGCCACCGCCCTCATCGCCGAGATCCCGCACGGGGGCGGCCGCATCGGCATCCTCAACTGCGGACATCCTCCGCCGCTGCTCCTGAACCACGGGGAACTCCACGTCCTGGAGCCCACCGACCCCTCGCCGCTCCTCAACCTCGCGGATCTGATCGGCGACCGCTACAGCATCGACACCTTCGCCTTCTCCCCCGGCGCCCATCTGCTGCTCTACACCGACGGCGTCACCGAGGCCCGCAACCGCGACGGCGAGTTCTTCCCGCTGCCGGACTGGATGCGGCGGCAGAACCCGGCGCGGCCGGGCGAGCTGCTCGACCTGCTCCACCGCGACCTGCTCCGCTACAGCAGCGGGGGCCTCGACGACGACATCGCCGCCCTCGCGGTCCGGCTGGGCGCGACGGCGGCGGGTGCGTCCGGGCCCGGACGCACCTGAGCCCGTCGGCCACCTGCCAGTTGACCGACGGGCTCAGGAATTCGCACCGGTACGGCGTCAGGAGACCGGACGCGGTGCGGAACCGAGGAAATGCGGATGGACCGAGACCCGGAACCGGAGGAGCGCCCGAGGGGGAAGAAACCGCGCTCCGTCCGGCAACTGATCATCTCCGAGGGGGAGGTCTCAGCCCAGGAACAGCTTGGCAACGCCGGTGAACAGGTTCACCGCGAAGTCGAGGAAGTTCGACATATTCCCGGCCCTCCTTTCCATTGCTTGTGGGGGGACAGTGGGGGGACAGTGGGGGGATCCGCTGCTTGTGGGGGGATCCGCTGCTTGTGGGGGGATCCGCAGGGGTGGTCCCTCCGGCATGAGGGGCCACCCCCGACGAGGGGGGACTCGTGGTTCTCCGGCCGCGGGTGTGGGGGGTCAGGTCCGGAGCGTTCGAGTTCTCAGCTCAGGAACCACTTGATCGCGTCGGTCGCCAGCGTCTGGGCGAGCTGGAGGAGGGACGAAACCATTCTTGAACACCTGCTTTCCTGGTGATCACCGGTATCGCCCTGCGGTGGCGCTTCCGGTGCGTTCCTGCGAACGACTCGATCTTCACCGCCCGTTCGGAACCGCGGCATCCGCAGCAGTCCGCAAGGTTTCTGCGGATTAGCCGCAGCAGGTTGAACCTTGAACCTGCGGCGGGACATTGGCGCGGGGGATTCGTCAATTCCTCCAAGTCGCCATGCCCATGCCCTACTTCGTACAAGGGCGGTTGACAAAGGTGTCCCTTACATCGGAGGGTGAACGCGCGCTTGAATCCGGCGCATTTGAGTTTCCACGAGGGGCTGTGGCATTGCCATTGCCGCCGCCTCCGGAGTACGAGGCTGACAATGGACGACCCCGTCAGACTGGTCCTGGTCGACGACCATCCGACCGTACGGGCCGGGACCCGTGCGTTCCTGGAACCGGAAGGTTTCGCCGTGGTCGGCGAGGCCGCCTGCGAACGGGAGGCCGTCGACGTCGCGGCCGAGCTCCGGCCGGAACTGCTGATGCTGGACATGAAGCTGGAGTCCGGCTCGGCCCTCCGGGCCATTCCCCGGCTGCTGCTGGCGGCGCCGGGCATGCGGATCCTGGTGCACAGCATGTACGAGGACCCCGCGCTCGTCCGCGGCGCGCTGACCGCGGGGGCCTCGGGCTACCTGCTGAAGAACAGCTCCGTGGCCGAACTCGTCCTGGCCGCGCGGACGGTGGCGTCCGGGCGCCGCTACGTACAGCCCTCGCTCGGCGCCTGTCTGGCGCAGACCCTGCGCGGCGAGGGCGAGCTGCCCCCGCGCGAGCGGCAGGTCCTGGAGCTGCTGGCCGACGGGTTCACCAACCGCGAGGTGGCGGCGCGGCTGACGGTCAGCGTCCGCACCGTGGAGAGCGTCCGGGCAGCGCTGCGCACCCGGCTGGGCCTGGTCACCCGGGCCGATCTGGTCGCCTACGCCCGGCGGCGCCGCGACGCGGCCCATGCGTAGCGGACCGGAGGCGCGGCCCGGATACCGGCGGTCCGCCGCGCAGAGCCTCGTCGGCGGCGTGTGCGTGGCGATGGCCCTGGTCGGCTCCGCGTCGTACGCGGCCAACATCGTCGCCGACGACCGGCTGCCGGCCCGGACGATAGCGGCCCCCGCCATCGCCCTGTCCACCGGCGTCCTCGCGGTCCTGGCCGGCCAACGGTGGCGGGCCCGCTGCCTGTTGACCATGCTCTCCTGCGGTTTCGCGCTCCTCGGCGCGGGCCACACGCTGTCCGTCCCCCAACTGAGCCAGGTGGCGCTGGGCTTATTGACCGTGGCCCTGGTCTACGCCGTGCCGGCCTGGCCCGAGGCCAAGATCGTGATCCGCCAGGGCTCCTCCTGGTCGCTGGTGGAGCGCCAGGAGCACCACGCCGGCCTGATCGCCGGCGAACTCCACGACGAGGTCCTCCAGTTCCTCGCCCTGGCCCGGCGCCGGCTCGACGCCGCCCGCGCCGAGACGGATCCGCACAGGCTCCGCGCGGCCATGGAGGAGGCGTCCCGCACCCTCGACGAACAGACCGCCGTCCTGCGCGGCATCATCGCCACCGTGAGCCCCGTCGCGCTCCGCGGGCTGAGCCTGGCCGAGATGATCACGTCCCGCGCCGAACGCGTCGCCGCCGAGAACGGATTGATCGTCGACGTGGACGTCCGGGACGAACGGTTCCACGCGTCCACCGCGGAGAACGGCGTCAACCTGGCCGTCTACCGTGTCGTCCAGGAGTCCCTCAACAACATCGTCAAGCACGCCGGCGCCCGGCACGTCACCGTCTCCCTGACCTGCCGCAACGACCGCATCACCGTCACCGTCACGGACGACGGCCGCGGCCTGCCGCAGCCCGCGCGGCGGGCCGAGGGCTACGGGATGAAGGGCATGCGCTGGCGGTGCGAGGCGTACGGCGGGACCTTCCGCGCCGCCTCCGCCGACACCGGCGGCACAACGGTCCGGGCGGACTTCCCGTTGCGCTGCTGCCGCCGGGCCGCACGGCACCGGGCGCCTGCCGCCGGCTAGGGGGCGACGGGTCGGACCGGAACCGGCCGCCTCCCGGAGGCCGCGCCCAGCCGCCCCGTACGGGACAGCCCCAGCACCGCCGCCGCGCAGCCGAGGCCCGTCGCCGTCAGGGCGGTCCAGGCGATCCACGGGGCGTGGTGGCGCTGCGCGGTGTCCCACAGGGCGCCCGTGGCGAGGTTGCCGAGGGTGATGCCCAGACCGGAGACGGTGTTGTAGAGGCCGTAGTGGGTGGCGACGAGGCGGTCGCCGGAGAGGGAGACCACGGTGTCCATCTCGAACGGGTAGACCACCGCGCCTCCCACGGCCAGCAGGACGACCGTCAGCAGCAGGGCGCCGAGCACCGGCGGCCCGGACCCGGCCGGGACGAGGGCCGGCGGCACGAAGGCCAGCCCCATCACGGCCAGGCCCCTGACCAGGGCCTGGTCGCCGCGCCAGCGGCGGCCCGCCCAGCCCGTCAGCCGGAGCTGGCCGGTCACGGCCACCGCCGCCGAGACGACGAAGAGGCCGCCGACCGCCTTCGTCCCCTCCGCGCCGAGGGCTCCGCCCACGGCCAGCGGCAGCGCCAGGTAGACCTGGAAGGTGAGCACGTACGAGCCGGTCATGGCCAACGAGAAGAGCAGGAACGGGCGGTTGGCGACGACCGTCCGCCACGGCACCGGCGCCCCGTCCCGCCGTGCGGCACCGCGGCGGGAGGGCATGCCCTTCGTCTGGAGGACGGTGAGGACGGCGAAGACGGCGGCGGCGACAGTGCACACGGTGCGGAAGTCGGCGGCCAGCAGGGCGAGTCCGACGAGCGGGCCGAGCAGCATCCCGGCCTGGTAGTAAACGTTGAAGGCGGCGAACGCCTCGACGCGCCGCTCCCCCGCCTCCGCCGCCAGGTAGGCGCGGACGGCCGGGTTGAACAGGGCCCCGGCGAAGCCCGTGGCGGCCGAGGCCACCACCAGGGCGGGCAGGGTGTCCACCCAGCCCAGCACGGCGAACCCGGCCGTGCGCAGCAGACATCCGGCGATGATCGGGATCTTGTAGCCGTAACGGTCGGCGAGCATCCCGCCGACCAGGAACATGCCCTGCTGCGAGAGGTTCCGCACGCCCAGCACCAGGCCGACGGCCCACGCGGCCAGCCCGAGGTCGTCGGTCAGATGGGCGGCCAGGTAGGGCATGAGCATGTAGAAGGCCAGGTTGATCGCGAACTGGTTGGCCATCAGCAGCCGGACCACCGGCGGGAAGGAGCGCGTGGTGCGCCAGAGGCCCCTCACCGGCCCGCCCGCACGGCGTCCGGGCCGGTGGCCAGCGGGTCGGCGACGGCGGTGCAGCGCGTCCAGCGGGTGACCGTCCGCTCGCCGGGGTGGCCCAGTTCGTCGGGCCCGTCGGCCGGTACGTGCCCGAGGAGCCGGTGCTCGCGGCAGTACGCGTCGTCGAAGACGGTGCCCACGTAGCGCTGCGGGCCGTCGGGGAAGACGGCGGCGATCCGGGTCTCGGCGGGGAGGGCCCCGGCCAGATGGCGGGCGACGAGGGCCACCGCGCCGACGCTCCAGCCGCCCGTGGCGTACTGGTTCCTGGCCAGGGCGCGGCTGGCCCAGACGGCCTCCGGTGCGGCGACCCAGTGGACCTCGTCGAAGAGCGAATAGTCCACGTTGCGGGGGTGGATGCTGCTGCCCAGTCCACGCATCAGACGGGCGGCCGCGGGCTGGCCGAAGATCGTGGAGCCCGTCGCGTCCACGCCCACCACCCTCAGCCGGGGGAGGAATCCGCGCAGGACGGAGGCGACACCGGCCGAGTGCCCGCCGGTGCCGACGCTGACCACCAGCACGTCGATGCGCCCGAGTTGGGCGATCAGCTCGTGGGCGAGCCCGCGGTAGGCGGTGACGTTGTCGGGGTTGTTGTACTGGTCCGGGCACCAGGCGTCGGGAGCGGTCATGAGGAGCTCGTCCACCCGCTCGCGGCGGGCCTGCTGCCAGCCGCCGGACGGGTGCGGCTCGCGCACGACGTCGACCTCGGCGCCGTGGGCCCGCAGCAGGCCGCGCATCAGCGGCTCCATGCCGGGATCGGTGACCACGGTCACGGGGTGGCCGTAGGTGACCCCGGCCAGGGCGAGGCCCAGCCCCAGGGTGCCGGAGGTGGACTCGACGATCCGCGCCCCGGGCAGCAGATCGCCCCGCTCCCGGGCGCGGGCGGTCATGTACAGGGCGGTGCGGTCCTTGATGCCGCCCGGGTTGCGGCCCTCCAGCTTCGCCCAGAAGCCACGGCCGGGGGCGGTGAAGGGGGCGCCGATCCACAGCACGGGGGTGTCGCCCACCAGACCGGCCGGGGTCTGCGCGGGACGGACGGCAGCGGTGAGCACCTGGGCCGGCGACGGCGCCGCAGGAGCAACAGGAAGGGAAGAAAGGGGCATACCGGAAGAGTTCATCGCACGGGTCTCCTGCGCACCTCACCCGGGACTCGGCACGGGACGGCGAAGTGCCGGGCGGGAGCGCGGTGTCGGGGGAATGACGCCGGGAACGCGGTGCCGCGACGGCGGGAACGGCCGCTCTGGCGGCGGCCGCGTGCCGTACGGGCGGGTCCGGTCAGGCCCGCCAGACCCCCAGTGCCGCACGGGCGCGCGCGGGGTCCACGCCGTGCCCCGGCGTCCGTTCCGGCCCCGGCGCGGGACCGCCCGCACCGGGCCCGTCCACGGGCGCGCACACCGGCGTACCGGCGTGGTCCGGACGGTGCGGTGCGACGGACCGCGGGGCGGACGCGCCGGCCTCGGGCTCCCCATCGCAGTGGTGGGTGTGGGCGCCGTGGCCGTGGGAATCCAGCGCGGCGGAGGAGACGACGACGGCGGCGCCCGGGGCCTGTTGCTGCGCGGACGGCTGGCCGTGGGCGCAGCAGAGCACGTACAGCAGCCCGGTCAGCACCACGGCCAGGAGGACCCGGACCGAGGGCGCGGACCGGGGCACGAGCGGAACGGCCCCTGGCGTCACGCCGGTCACGGTAACCGATCAACGGCGCGCTGGATACGGGTGCACCGGATCAACTCCCTCCGCTCCGGATCAATTCCCTCCGTTCCCCCTCCGTTGCAGCGGGATTTCCACGACGTTCCCCAACTGCCCGACGGCCGAGGGGATGTGGGGCGGAACGAGACAGGCGTGCCGGGTGAGGGTGTCGATGAAGGAGGTGGTCAGAGCATCCGGGTGTCTGCGGGTGTAGGCGGTGAGCATGCGGTGGACCGGCGGATCCGGGGTACGGACGCGTCCGGTGAGGCCCACGGGGACGATGTTCGCGGGGAAGAGGGTGGGTCCCAGCCCCGCGGCGGCCAGTTGCAGGGCGGTGGCGGTCTGCTGCGTCTGGACGGCGACGCGCGGCTCGAAACCGGCGTTGGCGCAGGCGGAGTCGAGGATCCGTGCCAGCCCGTTCGGCGCCGTGTAGTGGACCCATTCGCGCCCCGCCAGCTCGGTGAGGCGCAGATGCGTACCGGCCCGCCGGACCAGCGGGTCGTCGGCCCCGAGGACGACCACGAACTCCTCGCTGCCCAGCGGGAAGACCGGCCCCGCCCAGTCCACCGGCGGCGGCCCGACGGCGACGTCCGCCTCCCCGGTCGTCATGACCTCCTGGACGTCGCCCGCGTGCAACTGCTCGGTGAGGGAGAGCAGCACGTCCGGCCGCTCGCGCCGCCACGCGGCGAGGGCCGGGGGCAGCACCCCGAAGCTGACCGAGTACAGCGTGGCCACCCGCAGTTCCAGGCGCTGGTTGCCGGACACCCGCCGGGCGGCCGCGTCGGCCCGGTCCACCTCGGCGAGGGCCGCCCGGGCGTGCGGCAGCACGGCCCGCCCCAGCGCGGTGAGGAGGACCGGCCGGGCGCCCCGCTCGACCAGCGGACCGCCGCAGGACCGCTCCAGGCTCTGCAGCTGCCGCGACAGGGCGGGCTGGGAGACGTGCAGCCGCTCGGCGGCGCGGGTGAAGGAACCCGAGTCGACGATCGTCACCAGGTACTGGAGCTGCCGGAGAGTCATTGCCATAACCAAAGGTTATGCGGTCCTTGTTGAACAAGCCTTGGACAGTTTCGTGCCGCACCGGCCATAGTCAAAGGGCAGGCGCCGTACGCGATTTCATCGTGCGGACTCACGTCCGACGCCCGCTCCACGAGTCGTTCGCCACCGGATGTCCCGCGCGGCGGCAACGCGTTCACCCGGGACGAATGTCGAGGTTTGCCGTGGTCGTCATCACCGGTCGGCCGGACGACGGATCCGCCCCCGCGCGCCCCGGCCCCGACGGCGCCGGTCCGCCCCTCCGGCCCGGCGCCCCGCGGCGCGGACCGCACGTCCACGCCCGCTCCTGAGACCGCCGGGGCCGCTCACGGTGCCACCACCCCCCACACCGAGCGGCCCCGGCCCGTTTCCGCTCCCCTCATCGGCGGGGTGCGGCGTCACGTCCAGGACCAGCATCCCCATCCCCACCCTCATCGGCACTTCGGAGGACCACCGGATGTCGCTCAAGGAACGGACGGCGTACGAGGATCTCGTCGCCGCCGGAACGGCGGGACGGTTCCCCCGCGCCCCGGGCCCCCTCCCCGGCGGCCGGCGGACCCCGGCCCGACTCCCCCGCCGGGAGCTCCCGGCACGCCCCTCCTCCCCGCCCGGCCGTCACCAGCTGCTGGTGGTCTCCGGGCGGACGCCGGAGGCGGCCGACGAGGAGGTGCTGCGGCTCGCCGGCCGCCTGGAGGGCCGGCCCGGCACGGATCTGGTCCATGTGGCACGGACGCTCCAGACCGGCCGTACGCACCACGCCCACCGCAGGTTCGTCGTCGCCCGGGATGCCGACGGGGCCGTGGCGGCACTGCGGGCGGGCGCCGGGGCGGGATCCCCGGCCGGCGCGGAGCCGGTGTTCCTCTTCGCCGGCCAGGGCGGCCAGCACCTGGGCATGGCGGAGGAGCTGTACCGGGACGAGCCGGAGTTCCGCCGGCACCTGGACGACGCCGCCGAGTGGGCGTCCGGGCCGCTGGGGCTGGACCTGCGCGAGACGCTCTTCCCCGCCGCCGAGGCCGGACGCCCCCTCGCCGCCGCCCGCCTGGCCACCGTCGCGCTCTCGCAGCCGGCCGTCTTCGCCGTGCAGTACGCGACCGCGCGGCTGCTGGAGTCCTGGGGGGTGCGGCCGGGCGCGGTGGCCGGGCACAGCCTCGGCGCGTACGCCGCCGCCTGCGTGGCCGGGGTGTTCGCGCCGCAGGACGCCATGCGGCTCGTCGCCGAGCGCGCCCGGCTGCTCGGGACGGTGCCCGCGGGTGCCATGGCGGCCGTGCGGCTGCCCGAGGCCCTGCTCGTCCGCCGGCTGCCGCCGGAGCTGTCCGTCGCGGCGGTGAACGGACCCGGCTGGTGCACCGTCGTGGGACCGGCCGAGTCGGTCGCCCGGTTCGCCGAGGAGCTCGGCGGCCGGGGCGTCGAGACGCGGCTGCTGAGGGTCGACGCGGTGGGGCACTCGCCGGTGGTCGAGCGGATCAGTGACCGGTTCGCCGGGTTCGTGGGAACGCTGGGGCGCGAGCGGCCCGTGCTGCCCGTCCTCTCGGACACCACCGGACGGTGGGCCGGTCCGGAGGAGCTGCGCTCCGTCGCGTACTGGACCCGGCACCTGCGCGCGCCCGTCCGGTTCGGCGAGGCGCTCTCCACCCTCTTCGCCGGACCCGCGCGGTCGCTGGCCGACGTCGGCCCGGGCCGGACGCTCTCGGCGCTGGCCCGCCGGCACCCCGGGTACGGCGCCCGGCAGGCCGTCGTCCACCTCACCGCGCACCCCGCCGAGGCCGCGTCCCGGACGGGCGCGCTGCTGGCCGGCGTCGGCGCGCTGTGGGCGCGGGGCGCGGCCGTGGACTTCGACGCCCTGCGCCGGGGGAGCCGCGGACCGTCCTGACGCTCCCCGCCCGGCGCCGCGCAGAGCGTCCCGCCACCGCAGTACGAAGCGGGTGGCCGCCCCCTCGGGGTGGCCACCCGCTTCCGTGTTCCCACCCACCCTTTCCTGATACCCCTGGGGGGTATACCGTGGGATGCGTGGAAGGCACCGCACGCCCCCGCGCACCACGATCCGAGGAAGCAGCCATGACGTCTCAGCCCAGCACCACCACCGTGTACCGAGTGACCGGCATGACCTGCGGCCACTGCGAGGGCGCGGTCACCGAGGAGGTCTCCGCGATCACCGGCGTCACCTCCGTCACGGCCGTGGCGGCCGACGGGACCGTCACCGTCGTCTCCGCCGCCCCGCTGGACGACGAGGCCGTCCGTGCCGCCGTGGACGAGGCCGGCTACGAGCTCGTCGGCCGCGCCTGAGGCCGAGGCCCGAAGCCCGAGGCCGCAGCCCCGAGGCCGAGGCCCGAAGCACCGGGCCCGAGGCAACACCCCGCACCCCGCCGGGCCGTACCGCCCCACTGATATGGCCGCCGTACGGCCCCGGCCCTCCTCCCGGGAGAACCCCATGACCAGCAGCGCCCTCGGCACGCCCACGGGACCGGCCACCGACGTCGAGCTCTCCATCGGCGGCATGACCTGCGCCTCGTGCGCGGCTCGCGTCGAGAAGAAGCTCAACCGCATGGACGGTGTCAGCGCCACCGTCAACTTCGCCACCGAGAAGGCCAAGGTCACCTATGGCGCGGACGTCACGGTCGCCGACCTGATCGCCACCGTGGAGAAGACCGGCTACACCGCGCAGGAGCCGGCCCCGCCCGCGGCGCCGGAACCGGCGACGGGCGGGAAGGAGGCGGCGGGCGACGAGACCGACGGGCTGCGGCAGCGGCTGTGGATGTCCTTCGCGCTGTCGCTGCCGGTGGTGCTGCTGGCGATGGTCCCGGCGCTGCAGTTCGACAACTGGCAGTGGCTCTCGCTGACGCTGGCCGGACCGGTCGTCGTGTGGGGGGCGTTCCCCTTCCACAAGGCCGCCTGGACCAACGCCCGGCACGCCACCGCCACCATGGACACCCTGGTCTCGATGGGCACGCTCGCCGCCCTGGGCTGGTCGCTGTGGGCGCTGTTCCTCGTTCACGCGGGCATGCCCGGCATGCGCCACGGCTTCGACCTCACGGTCTCGCGCAGCGACGGTTCGTCCTCCATCTATCTGGAGGCCGCGGCCGGGGTGACCACCTTCATCCTCGCCGGGCGCTACCTGGAGACCCGCTCCCGGCGGAAGGCGGGCGCCGCCCTGCACGCCCTGCTGGAGCTGGGCGCCAAGGACGTGGCGGTCCTGCGGGGCGGGCGCGAAGTACGCGTACCTGTCGCGGAGTTGGCGGTCGGCGACCGGTTCGTCGTCCGCCCCGGGGAGAAGATCGCCACCGACGGCACCGTGACCGAGGGCAGCTCGGCCGTGGACGCCGCCCTGCTGACCGGCGAGTCCGTGCCCGTCGACGTGACCGTGGGCGACGCCGTCACCGGCGCCACCGTCAACACCTCCGGCCGGCTGGTGGTGGAGGCCACCCGGATCGGCTCCGACACCCAACTCGCCCGTATGGCACGGCTGGTCGAGGACGCGCAGAACGGCAAGGCCGCCGTCCAGCGGCTGGCCGACCGCATCTCCGGGATATTCGTCCCCGTCGTCCTGCTGATCGCCCTCGGCACCCTGCTGACCTGGCTGTTCGCGACGGGCGACACCGCCGCCGCGTTCACCGCCGCCGTGGCCGTCCTGATCATCGCCTGCCCCTGCGCCCTGGGCCTGGCCACCCCGACCGCGCTGATGGTCGGCACCGGGCGCGGCGCCCAGCTCGGCATCCTCATCAAGGGCCCCGAGGTCCTGGAGTCCACCCGGCGCGTGGACACCATCGTCCTCGACAAGACCGGGACCGTCACCACGGGCAGGATGGGGCTGCGGGACGTCGTCACCGCCCCGGGCACGGAGGAGGCCGAACTGCTGCGGCTGGCCGGCGCGTTGGAGCACGCCTCGGAGCACCCCATCGCCCGCGCCATCGCCGACGGCGCCATGGAGCGCACCGGACCGCTCCCCGCGCCCGAGAGCTTCGAGAACGTCGCCGGGCTCGGCGTCCAGGGCGTCGTGGACGGCCACGCCGTGCTCGTCGGCCGGGAGCAGCTGCTCGCCGACTGGTCCATCCCCCTCCCCGACGGCCTCGCCGCCGCGAAGGCCGCCGCCGAGGCCGACGGCCGCACGGCGGTCGCCGTCGCCTGGGACGGCGCGGCGCGCGGCGTCATCACGGTCGCCGACGCGGTCAAGGACACCAGCGCCCGGGCCGTCGCCGAACTGCGCCGTCTCGGCCTGACGCCCATCCTGCTCACCGGCGACAACCGGGCCGTCGCCGAGTCCGTCGCCCGCGAGGTGGGCATCGACGAGGTGATCGCCGAGGTCCTCCCGCAGGACAAGGCCGACGTCGTGCGGCGCCTCCAGGGCGAGGGACGCACGGTCGCCATGGTCGGTGACGGGGTCAACGACGCCGCCGCCCTCGCCACCGCCGACCTCGGCCTCGCGATGGGCACCGGCACGGACGCCGCCATCGAGGCGAGCGACCTCACCCTCGTCCGCGGCGACCTGCTGGTGGCCGCCGACGCGATCCGCCTCTCGCGCCGCACCCTCGGCACCATCAAGGGCAACCTCTTCTGGGCCTTCGGCTACAACGTCGCCGCACTGCCGCTGGCGGCGCTGGGCCTGCTCAACCCGAT
The DNA here is from genome assembly GCF_041519305.1 of Streptomyces luteireticuli. NCBI lineage: Bacteria > Bacillati > Actinomycetota > Actinomycetes > Kitasatosporales > Streptomycetaceae > Streptomyces > Streptomyces luteireticuli. The sequence goes on along the minus strand of NZ_CP167927.1, from coordinate 4,542,186 downwards.
GATCGCGGGCGCGGCGATGGCGTTCTCGTCGGTCTTCGTCGTCACCAACAGCCTCCGGCTGCGCTCCTTCAGGTGAACCGGTCCGCCGCGGGGATCCGTACCCCCGGCGAGCCCCCACCGTCACCCTGGCGCCCGCCGTTCCTACCGCCGTACCTGTCACATCATCCGGACGGAGGAACCCGGGCCTCGAATTCCCCCAACGCCCCGGCCTTCACGCAAGGATGCGCTGCGTACCGAGAACTCGGCTTCCGGAGAAGGAACTTCCCCGGAAGCCCTGATCCAGGAGAACCCTCATGTCTCACGCAGGAATGCGGCGCGCCGCCCTCATCGCCGCCTCCGCCGCGCTGCTGACCGGGGCCGCCGCGGCCGCCGGGAGCGCGGCCTCCGCGGACCCGGTCCACCCGGGCAAGCCCGCGGTCGCCCCTCTGCACAAGGCCGTCGAGGCCCATGGCATGGAGCAGGGCAAGGACCACGGCCAGGGCAAGGACAAGGGCAAGCACCTGGGCTGGGAGAAGGGCGTCGACAAGAAGGCGGACCGCTGGGACGCCCACCACAAGGTGTGGCAGCGCTGGGACGCCGACGCCCGGGTCTACGCCCAGTGGGACGAGCACGCCCACTGCTGGAAGCGCCTCCACAACGGCCACTGGCAGAAGTGGGACACCGCGCACAAGGCGTGGAAGTAACCACTGCTGCACAGGCGTTGTGTCGCCGGTCCGTCGCGACGGACCGGCGACACCCGCTCATCCTCAGCCGCGCAGCGAGCACGTGGCCCGCGCCGTGCGACTCGGGTCGCTCTCCGAACGGGCGGTGAGCGTCACCCTGCCGTGCCGGTCGGCACCCGGCTTCGCCGCCACGGCGACGTCGACCGGGACCGAGGCACCCGCGCGTGCGGTGGCCAGCCGGTTGGGCAGCCATGCGGACCAGCCCCGGCCGGACGCCGAGGCCGACAGCCGGTAGACATCGGACGCGGTGTACGGATCGGCACCCGCGGCCCGTCCGGTGTTGGCGAGGGTGAAGGTGCACACGGCCCGCCCGTCGGCCGGACGCCCCTTCGGCGCACCGTCCTTCAGGGCGACGCCCCGCGCCTGCGGACCCTTCCCGTCGAGGGACTTGACGCCCACGCTGTAGGAGAGGATCCCGGACGCGTCGCGCCGGACGTCGAGTATGTAGAAGTGGAGCCGGTTGGCCTTGTCCTCGTACTCGTACGAGCTGCCGGAATCGGCCCCCGCGTGGAACAGCGCGTCGCTGAGCTGCCGGTAGTCCCCCATGGTGATCTTCTGCGGGGTGCCGTCGGGGCGGACGAAGTCGGTCAGCCCGATGTCCTCGGGGTGCGCGTCGACCACCCAGGCGAACGGCGCCCGGTCCGCGTTCTTGGTCTTGCCGATCAGGACGCCGCTGTCCGGGGTGAACGAGTCCATCCCCATCCGGTCGACGACCTCGACGGTGTAGTTGTCGTAGCCGCCGCCGTCGCACAGCGGGTCCTTGGTGCGGTCGCAGGCCGGGGAGAGGTCGCGGCCCATGCTGATGTTGACGCCGGTCAGCCCCTTCTCACCGGGCGGCGCCGACCGCGCGGTCACCCGGGCGACGACCGTGCCGGACTTCTTCAGCGCGTCCCGGTCGAGCCTCAGCACGTTCTTGTCGTCGACGATGCCGAGCTTCATCTTGTCCCGGAGCACATGCTGGGCGCCCATCGAACCGCCCGCCGTGGCGGGGATCATCCACCGGGTGTGCGGACCGCCCGGACCGTTGAACGAGCCGCGCGAGAGCATGCCCCAGATGCCGGTGTAACTGCGGCTCAACGGCGTGCCGTAGGGATTGTTGTAGTTGTCGCCTATGCCCAGGATGTGGCTGAGCTCATGGGCGAAGGTGGCCATGCCCGAGCTCTCCGCCTGCGTGGAGGAGCCGTTCTCGGCGTTGGGCCAGATACGGGCAGCCGCCTGCCAGGACGTCCACGGCACGTACCGCGTCGCGGCCGCGTTGCTCCCCGAGGCGAGGGGCGAGGGCGGGCCCCAGGCGGCCGGCACGTCCCCGGCCGAACGGAACTTCATCTGCCCGAACTCCTGCCAGGCCGACGACTCGTCCACCCCCGCGGTGAGGTAGAAGACGAAGTCGAACTTCTTCGTCCTCTCCGCCCCCACATCGGCGGTCCAGGCACGCTTGCCGTCGGCCCGGATGTCCTTCCCGCAGCTGTCGCCGACGGGACAGGCCCCCGGGTTCATCCCCGGCTCGATGCCGTACTGGTAGGACTTCCACGGCATCCGGTACACGCCGAAGGAGGTCAGGTCGACCCCGACGCGCCCTCCCGAGTCCTCCATCCAGTACTCGTTGATGGTGTGACCGTGGTTGAGCGTCCCGGGCTTGTTGAGGAAGTCCCGGTAGAACGATGCCAGTTGCTTCCGGGGCACATTGGACGCGGTGGGCTGCGGGTTGCCGAACTTCCCGGCCCCCGGCGGCTTGCTGACCGAGAACTCCTCGTCGGGATAGTCGAGGAGCACCAGCGCGCCCTTGAACATCCGCTTCGTGGGCTTCACCGCCGGATCGGCCCAGCGGGTCCCGGGCACCGACCGGTACTCGGCCCAGGTCATGTCGTCGGGGTTGCGCCAGTGCTGCGGGTCGATGGGCCGGACGAGGGGCTGCCGGGGCCGGGCGGCGTCGCCGTCCGTCGCCAGCGCGGGTCCGGTGGCCGCGGCGGCCACGATGCCGAGGAGACCGAGGACAACACGTATTCGCCGTAACCGGCCGGGTCTCGTGTGACGTTGGGGGAACAAGACTCACCTCTGGTCGGATGGGGGACGTGGCAAGCCGTTCGGTGGGAGCGCCCACCGCGGTCACGGTAGGGCGAGGGACTGGCGGGGCGCCAGAGGGTGCACGAGTCCTCCCGGAGCGGCCCGGCGAACCCTCACGCCGCCGCCAAACCCCCTCGACACGGCCTCACTTGGCAACACCCCCGGCCGCCCCACCACCCGGGCGGCCCCTGCCGCGACGGCTCACGCCGCCTTGGGCGCCGCCCGCATCCCTATGCAGCAGTAGTGGCTTCCGTCGGCCATGGTGGTGAAGACCACCGGCATCCAGTCCTCGCTGAAGGCCGCACCCACCCCCGACGCGGCGAACACCGTCTCCGTCGTCGTCCCCGACACCGCCCGGGACACCGGCACCAGCTCGGCCTCAATCGGCGGGGAGAAGTCCTTCATCCCGTCCACGAACTCGTACACCAGGCGCCCCGCGCCGTCGTGTTCGCTGATGGTGATGACGACGCCCGCACGGGTGTAGGTGCCGGCGAAGGGCGCGAGCTCCACGGCCGGCGGCACGGCCGGGGGTGCGAAGGCGTCCGGCATCCGGACCCCGGCCAGTTCGTCGAGCAACTCCCGGAAGAGCTCCGCGTAGAGCAGGCGCGCACCGCCGCCGTTGGTGGTCAGGGCTATGGCCACACCCGCCTCCGGCGCCACGCGCAGATAGGCGTACTGACCTATCGAGGCGCCGTCGTGGCCGTAGCCCCGCACCCCGTTCCAGTCGTAGAGGCTCCAGCCCAGGCCCCAGCCGTCCGCGCTGACCGACCACTTGTCCGGGCAGTCGGCCTCGCGCCGCTGCATGGCGGCCACCGTGCCGGGGGCGAGCACCGGGGCGCCGTCCGGCGCCACCCCGCCGTCGAGGTGCATCCGGGCGAACCGGACGATGTCACCGGCACTGGCGATGACCCGGCCGTACGGACCGGCCGAGCGCGGCATCAGATCCCACGCGGGGGCCGGCTCGGGGTCCTGGCCCGGCTCTCCCAGGTGCCCCATCGCGACGCGGAACCGCAGGGCCTCCTCGGGGAGCGTCATCGTCCGCTCCAGGCCCAGCGGTTCGAACAGGCGCTGCTTCAGCGCCTCGTCCCAGGTGAGCCCCGTGAGCACCTCGATGATGCGGCCCAGCACGTTGTACCCGATGCCGCTGTAGGAGAGGGCCGTCCCGGGCGGGCAGTCGAGGGCGACGCCCTTGGCGGCCTCGACATAGCGGGCCAGGCAGTCGTCACCCCGGCCAGTGTCGAGGGTGAAGTCGCAGGTCAGTCCGCTGGTGTGGCTGAGCAGCCGGCGAACCGTGATGCCCTGGACGGCCTCGGGGTCGGCCACCGAGAAGTCGGGCAGGACGTCGGTCACCGGCGCGTCCAGGTCCAGCTCGCCGGCCTCGGCGAGCTGCATCACCAGCGTCGCCGTGTAGATCTTGGCGATCGAACCGAGCTGGAACACCGAGTCGGTGGTCGCCTCCACCCCCGTGCCCCGGTGCAGCACCCCGCTCGCCAGCTCGTGCACCGTCCCGCCGACGAGCACCGCCAGCGACGCTCCGGGAACCCGGTGCTCGGCGCGGAGCGCGTCCAGCCGCGCCTGCCAGCGTGCGGTGTCGAACGCGGTCGTGAGGTTGCTGGGCATGACGTCCCCCCGTCGTGAGCGGCTCGGTCCCCGTCGGACCGGCCTGACTCCGAACACTGTACGGACTTCCGCACGGTGTGCGCAAGGGCGTACAGCGTGCGGATCGATGGGTATCCTGAGCGCGAGAGAAAGGAGGCCGCATGCCGGCCGACGACAGGGCCCAGCCGAAGCAGCCGATCCCCTCGGTGTGGACCCGCCCCCGCCGGGGCAGGCGCGAACAGCCCGCACTGAGCCGCGAGCAGATCGTGTCCACCGCCCTCGAACTGCTCGACGCGGAGGGCGTGGCCGCGCTGAGCATGCGGAAGCTCGGCACCCGGCTCAACGCCGGGGCCACCTCGATGTACACCCACGTGGCCAACAAGGACGAGCTCGTCGAGCTGGTCGTGGACGCCGTCTACGGCGAGGTCGAGGTGCCCGCGCCCGGCGCCCCGGACGACTGGCGGGACGCGACGGTGCGCTGCGCGCACAGCCTCCGCTCGACGATCCTGCGCCACCCCTGGATGGCCTCGGTGGCCGGCGAGCTGGGCGTCACCCAGCTCGGCCCGAACGTGATGCGGCTCTCCGAGGGCATGCTCGCCCTCTTCGAGACGGCGGGCCTCCCCGCCGGCGAGGCCGACCTCGCGGTCTCCACGCTCACTTCGTACGTCATGGGCATCACCACCGCCGAGGCGGCGTGGCTGACGACCCTCGCCCGGCACGGGCAGAGCGAGCGCGAGTGGATGGAGAGCCTGTGGCCCGCCGCCGAGGAGGCCGCCGACGGACACCCCCAACTGCTGGTGCACTACGCCTCGTTGCGGCACAAGGACCCGCGCGAGACCCGTGAGGAGAAGTTCGACTACGGCCTGCGCATGGTGCTGGACGGCCTGGAAGCCCGGCTGACGGGCGCGGGCGGCACCGACTGACTGCGTCAACACCCGGCGGTGACGTGACGGCCTCCGGTTCCACCCATCGGGGGAATAGCGGCCCGAACGCGGCTGGATCCGCCGCCCGTTGTACAGGCTGTCCGCGTGCGGGGACGGGTGGGGGAAGTGCTGCGGGCGGGGTGGCTGGCGGGGGTGACCGCCGTCGCGCTGCTGGGTCCGGCGCCGGAAGCGGCGGCCGGGGATCCGGGCGGGCGCGCCGCGCCCCGGGCGTCCACGGCCGCCACGGCCGTCCGCACTCCGCCCCCGTACGCCGTCGGCACCGCGGGGAGCGGGCAGTTGTGCGTCCACGGCTTCGGTGCCGCCTCCCTCGGCGCCGCATCCCGCGCGGCCTCCGCGGCCGTGGAGTTGTGGATCCACTGCCCCCCGCCGCCGACGCCCGCGCCGTCCCCGCCGCCTCCGCCCTCCCCGAGGCCGCCCGCCCCTCCGAGACCGCCCGCATGCCGGATCCCTCCGCGCCCCGCTCCCCCGGCACGCCCCGCCCCGGCACCGCCGACGCGTACCCCGCGCCCCGTGCGCCCCGCTCCCGCCCCGCCCGTCACCGCACCCCCGAAGCGCCCGCCGGCCCCGCCCCCGCCACCCGTACCGGCCGTGCCCGCGCCCCCGCCGCCGTCGTCTCCACCACCCTCGCCTCCGCCGACACCTTCGCCGCACGCGTCACACCGCTTCCGGACCGGCGCGGTCACCGCACGGCCCCGGCCTCCGGTCCGCCACACCTCGCTGGTCACCCTCACCCTCCTGCTGATGACCCCGGCGGTCCTGGGAGTCGCCCTGCTCCGGCCGCGGTCCGGCAGCAGCCGCCGAGGCGGCTGACCCGGCGAACAGGAAAGCGCCGGACGGAAAGAGCGGGGAACAGAGCAGGAGGGCAGGGCGGGGAGAAAGAACAGGGTCCACGATGCTGCCGGGAAAGCAGAGCCGGCAAGCAGCGGGCACACCGGCGCCGCCCTGCATGGCGCCCGCCCGGGAAATACCCCGGCCGTCCGCGGCCGGACCGGCCGGGAACGTCATCCGCCCACGTCACAGCCGCGCGCCAGGAGCGACAGGCGTCGACCCCCGCCGAGGCCCGTACGCCGATCCCGCACGCCGGGCCCGCACAAAAAATGCCCCGGACTTATTGACGTCCGGGGCATTTCCCTGCGTATATTGAGTGTTTCTGTGCGCACAACTCACCGCACACAGAGAAGCTTTATTAAGGCCATGATATCGGGGTGGGAGTCACCATGTCAAATGCTTCGGACCAGGAATTGCGCCGGGAACAGGAATTCGTCGACACCCTCCACACACGCCTCGAAGAACTCATCGCACGGACCGAAAGCGGAGTGGCGGACGCGCTGGCCGCGACGGGCGGCACCTTCCAGGCCCGGCTGGAGCGCGACATCCTGGTCGCGGAGCGGTCCGGGCTGCTCGCCGCGTTCGAGGCCGGGGAGCACGGCCTCTGCTTCGGCCGGCTGGTCTTCCGGGACGGGCGCGACCACCACATCGGGCGCATCGGCATCCGGCGCGACGACGCCGAGCGCACCCCGCTGGTCGTCGACTGGCGGGCCGAAGTGGCCCGGCCGTTCTACCTCGCCACCGGCCACACACCGATGGGGCTGCGCCGCAGGCGTCACATCAGCACCCGCGGTCGCCAGGTGACCGCCCTGCACGACGAGATCCTCGACCTCACCGACACCGAACGCACCGGTCACGAGGGCAGCGACGCCGACGCCGTCCTGCTGGCCTCGCTGGACGCCGCGCGCACCGGCCGGATGCACGACATCGTGCAGACCATCCAGGCCGAGCAGGACCGGATCATCCGCGCCCCGCACCGCGGCGTCCTGGTCGTCGAGGGCGGCCCGGGCACGGGCAAGACCGTCGTGGCGCTGCACCGCGCGGCGTACCTCCTGTACGCGCACCGCGAGCAACTGGCCCGCCGCGCCGTGCTGATCGTCGGTCCCAACCCGGCGTTCCTCGGCTACATCGGCGAGGTGCTGCCGTCGCTCGGCGAGACCGGCGTCCTGCTGGCCACGCCCGGCGAGCTCTTCCCCGGTGTCACCGCGACCGGCACCGATTCCCCCCGGGCGGCCGCCGTCAAGGGCGGTGCCGCGATGGCGGACGGGCTGGCCGCGTACCTGCGCGACCGGCAGACGCTGCCCGACCCGGCGCTGGAGATCCCGCACGACGACGGCGACCTGCTCCTGGACGCCGGCATCGCGCGCGAGGCACGGCGGCGGGCGCGCGAGACGGGGCTGCCGCACAACCTCGCGCGCGCCACCTTCGCCTTCTCGGTGATCGACGCGCTCACCGCCCAACTGGCCGACCGGCTGGGCGCGGACCCGTACGGCGGGCCCGGTCTCCTCGGCCCGGACGACATCGCCCAGCTCGGCAAGGGGATCGCGGACAGCCGCGCGGTGCACTCCGCGATCGCCGAGCTGTGGCCCCCGCTCACACCCCAGCGACTCGTCGCGGACTTCCTCGCCGACCCCGTCCACCTCCCCGAGGCCGACGCCGGGGCGATCCGCCGCGCGGACGGGCCGTGGACGCCCGCCGACGTACCGCTGCTCGACGAGGCCGCCGAGCTCCTCGGCGAGGACGACTCGGCCGCCCGCGCCGCAGCCGAGGCCGAGCGGCAGCAGCAGATCGCGTACGCGCAGGGGGTGCTCGACCTGTCGTACGGCTCGCGCACCCAGGAGTTCGAGGAGCTCGAGGACGAGGATTCGGAGGTGCTCGCCGCCCACGACCTCGTCGACGCCGAGCGCCTCGCCGAGCGGCACGAGGAGGCCGACCACCGCAGCGCCGCCGAGCGCGCCGCGGCGGACCGCACCTGGGCCTTCGGCCACATCATCGTGGACGAGGCACAGGAACTGTCCCCCATGGCCTGGCGACTGCTGATGCGACGCTGCCCGACCCGCTCCATGACCCTGGTCGGCGACCCGGCGCAGACCGCCGAGCCGGGCGGCTGCGGGAGCTGGGCGAAGGCCCTCGCACCGCACGTCGGCGACCGCTGGGAGCACGTCCGGCTGGGGGTCAACTACCGCACGCCGTCCGAGGTCATGGAGGTCGCGGCGGAGGTCCTCCGAGCCGAGGGGAATCCTTCCTTCCGTCCCCCGCGGTCGATCCGGTCGACGGGGGTGCGGCCGTGGGCGCGCCGGACCGACGACGTACCGGGAGCGGTGGCGTCGGCCGTCGCGGAGCACGCGGGCGAGGGCGGCCGCACGGCCGTCATCGCACCGCCCCGGCACCGTGCGGCGCTGTCCGCCGCGCTGCCGGAGGCGTCCTGCGGGGTGGCACCGGATCTCACCCGGCCGGTGGTGCTGCTGGATCCGCGGCAGGCGAAGGGGCTGGAGTTCGACACGGTGATCGTGGTGGAGCCGGGGGAGTTGGGGGTGAGCGACCTCTACGTCGCTCTGACGAGGGCGACGCAGCGGGTGGGGGTGGTGCACGCGGACGCCCTGCCGGCGGGCTTGGGTGCGCTGACACGCTGAGGGGCCGCGGATCCTGCGGGAACGGCCCCGCCTCGTCGGCCGTCGAGCGCCGGACGCCCGGCGGCCGTTCGAGGACGCCGGGCCGGCCGACCACCGCCCCCGAGGCGCGAACTCCCGCCCGTCGCACCCGGATTCACTTCCCGAGGAAGTCCAGGATGCGCCGGTTCACCTCCTCCGGCGCCTCCACCATCGGGAAGTGGCCGACGCCCTGGAGCAGGACGCCGTCCGAGCCCTCGGGCAGGGCGGCGACGATGTCCGCGAGGATCTCCTCGTCGACGACCGGGTCCTCGCTGCCGTGCAGGTACAGGGTCGGCTGCGTGGGCAGCCCGGCGAGCAGCCGGCCCATCTCCCACTTCTCCGTGCCGAACGCGTCGGCGGGGAAGTTCTGCCGGTAAAGGCCCAGCCCCATGCGGAGGTTGGCCGGGTCGCGCAGGGCCTCCTTGCCCGCGCGGATGTCCTCGGCGGGGTCGTAACCGGCGACGTCGCCGCTCCAGTGGTTCCACAGCCAGTCGAGGTAGCCGAAGTCGTTCACCGGCACGAGCTGGTCGGCGACGCCCATCTGGAAGAAGTAGAAGTGGCTGTTCTTGTGGATCTGTTCGGGGACGGCCGCCCGGCGCTCGTAGAAGCGCAGCGGCGGGACGTCCGCCACCACGACCTTCGACCAGCGCTCCGGGGCGAGGGCCGCGGCGCCCCAGGTGGTGAAGCCGCCCCAGTCGTGGCCGACGATGACCGCGTCGCCGTCGCCGCCCAGCGCCTCGTGCAGCGCGTTGGCGTCCGCGACCAGGTCCTTCATCAGCATGCTGCCGTCCGGCGGCACCTGGCTGGGGGCGAAGCCCCGCATGTACGGGGCGACGGCCCGGTACCCGGCGGCCGCGAGGACCGGCATCAAGTGCCGGTACATGCCCGGGGTCTCCGGGAAGCCGTGCAGCAGCAGGGCGAGCGGGCCCTCGCCCTGCTCGACGTAGGCGAGCTCGATGCCGTTGACGGTGATGCGCTTCGTTTCCATGGGTCCTCCCCCAAGGCCGTGACGAACGTGTCCTGTAACGAACGTTCTACACAGACCGTAGCACGCGCTAGAACGAACGCTCTACTCAGCACTCCCGTCGCGGTGCGGGCATCGAACGACTGCACGTCGGCATACGGGCGAAGCGGGTGACCTCCCTCCGCCGAAGGGGTACCTGTGCATCACCGACCCCAGGAGCCCCCATGCGCGTCCACAACGCCGTCGCCCTCGTCACCGGCGCCAACCGCGGCATCGGCAGCGCCCTCGTCACCGCGTTCCTGGAACGCGGCGCGACGCGGGTCCACGCGGGGGCGCGCGATCCCGGGACGCTGGCGGCGGTGACCGCGCAGGACCCGGAGCGGGTCCGTCCGCTCGCCCTGGACATCACCGACCCCACCTCGGTCAGCTCCGCCGCCCTGACCGCGGCCGACGTGACGATCCTGGTCAACAACGCGGGCGTGTACGCGATGGGACACCTGCTGGAGATGGACCTCAGGGACGTCGAGACCGTGATGAACACCAACTGGCTTGGCACGCTGCGCGTCCTGCGCGCCTTCGCACCCGTAGTCGAGGGCAACGGCGGCGGGGCCGTGGCCAACATCATCAGCGTCGGCGCCTTCGGCGGGACGCCGTCCATGGGCGCCTATCCCGCCTCGAAGGCCGCGCTCAACGCACTGACCCAGGCCGTCCGGCCGGACCTCGCCCCGCGCGGCATCACCGTGCACGCGGTCTTCCCCGGGCCGGTCGACACGGACATGCTGCGGCTGGCCTCGGCCGGCCTGCCCGCCATGGCCGACTTCCCCCGCGCGACCACGGCCGACGTGGCCCGGGCGATCGTCGACGGCATCGAGGCGGGGGCGGAGGAGATCTTCCCCGACCCCTTCGCCGAGCAGATCGGGGAGGAATGGAGTCACGACCCCAAGGCCGTGGAGCGGCGGCTCACCACCATCGCGTGACGTGCGGCGGGGACGGGCCGGAGGGATCATCGGTGCCATGGACGCCACGGAGCACCCCCTTCGGCTCGCCCAGCAGACCGAGGCCGACGCGCTGCTCTCGCGCAGCCCGCTGGCGGCCCTGACCGGGATGCTGCTCGACCAGCAGATCCCCATGGAGTGGGCCTTCACCGGCCCGTACACCATCGCCCGCCGGCTCGGCCGCGACGACCTGGACGCCCACGAGATCGCCGCCTACGACCCCGAGGCGTTCGAGGAGCTGTGCGCGCGGAAGCCGGCCGTGCACCGCTATCCGGCGGCCATGGCGAAACGGGTGCAGGTGCTGTGCCGATATCTCGTCGAGCACTACGACGGCGACGTCACCGCGCTGTGGCGGGACGCCGGCAGCGGCCGCGAGCTGCTGGCCCGGCTGGAGGACCTGCCCGGATTCGGCACGCAGAAGGCCCGGATCTTCCTGGCGCTGCTGGGCAAGCAGCTCGGGGTGCGGCCGGAGGGCTGGCGCGCCGCGGCGGGCCCGTACGGCGAGGAGGGCAGCCGCCGCTCGGTCGCCGACATCACGGGGCCCGGTTCACTGGCCGAGGTCCGCGCCTACAAGCAGGAGATGAAGCGGGCGGCCAAGGCCGCGAAGGGCTGACGCCACCGGTCCACAGCCTGTGCACAATCGTTCCCTCGGCCGGGCGGCTCCCGGTTTGCGGCCGATTGTCGCCTTCCGACTCCCGCGCCATGGCTGCGCCGGGAGCCGCGGGCCCGGTAGGCTTTCCGTGTGATCTTCAAGCGCATCGGAAACGGTCGGCCGTACCCCGACCACGGCCGGGAAAGCACCCGCCAGTGGGCGGACGTCGCCCCGCGCCCGGTACGCCTTGACCAGCTGGTGACCACCAAGCAGCAGCTCGACCTCGAGACGCTGCTCGCGGAGGACTCGACCTTCTACGGCGACCTCTTCGCCCACGTCGTGAAGTGGCAGGGCGACCTCTACCTGGAGGACGGCCTGCACCGCGCGGTCCGCGCGGCCCTCCAGCAGCGTCAGGTCCTGCACGCACGCGTGCTCGAACTGGACTGACCAGTGGGCCCTTCCATGGCCCCTCACCCCTGATTTCACAGAGGTTTACAGCGGGTATTGGCCCTTTTGGGTTGGGGTCGGCGCAACCGTTGATCATCTAGTAGGCACCGGCCCCCGCCCGCACTACGCTGCGCGCATGAGCATGCTCACCCCTCCTGGCATGGGCGGAAAGTATCGCGTCACGGGCCGTCGATTCCCGCACATGCGGCGGCCGAGGAGCCCGAGAAGGATCGCGCTCGCCGCCGTTGCCGCGGTGGCCGTCCTGGGACTGGGTGGCTGGGGGACGCTCCAGCTCGTCGACGCCTTCTCGGGCGGCGGGGGCTCCCCGCAGGCGGCCCGCAAGAACGGCGACTGCGGCAGGGCCGCGCACGACGACCACACCGACGCACGGGCGGCCGGCCACGCCGCCCCGCGCGAGCAGCTCCCCAGGCCCGCCGACATCACCGTCAACGTCTACAACGCCACGCCGCGCAGCGGCCTCGCCAAGACCACCGCGGACGAGCTCAAGCAGCGCGGCTTCCGCATCGGCAAGGTGGGCAACGCCCCGGCGCCCTACGACAAGAACGTGAACGGGACGGCGCTGCTGCTGGGCGCCCCGGACGACACCGACACGGCGATGCGCGTGCTCCAGGAACAGGTGGAGGGAGCCGAGGTCAAGGCCGACGTCCGCAAGAGCGAGGAGATCGACCTGATCATCGGCGCCGGGTTCAAGGAGCTCGCGCCCCGGAAGGGCACGAGCCCCGGACCGGCGGCCTCCCCGCCGGTGTCCTCGCCGTCCGGGGGTGCCGCCAAGTGCTGACCGGTCAGCCGGCCGTCCCGTACATGCGGTCGCCCGCGTCGCCGAGACCCGGGACGATGTAGCCGTCCTCGTTGAGGCGCTCGTCCACCGAGGCGGTGACCACGGTCACCGGCGCGCCCGCCAGCTCGCGCTCCATGACCTCGACGCCCTCCGGGGCGGCGAGGAGGCAGATCGCCGTGACGTCGTCCGCGCCGCGCCGGATCAGCTCGTTGATCGCCGCGACGAGGGTGCCGCCGGTGGCCAGCATCGGGTCGAGGACGTACACCTGGCGGCCGGAGAGGTCGTCCGGCATGCGCGTCGCGTAGGTCTCCGCCTTGAGGGTCTCCTCGTTGCGGATCATGCCCAGGAAGCCGACCTCGGCCGTGGGCAGCAGGCGGACCATGCCGTCGAGCATGCCCAGGCCCGCGCGCAGGATCGGCACGACGAGCGGCCGCGGGTGCGACAGCTTGACGCCGGTGGTCGCGGTGACCGGCGACTCGATGTCGACCTGCTCGGTCCGCACGTCACGCGTCGCCTCATAGGCGAGCAGGGTGACCAGCTCGTCGGCGAGCCGCCGGAACGTGGGGGAATCGGTGCGCTTGTCGCGCAGCGTGGTGAGTTTGTGCGCCACCAGCGGGTGGTCGACGACGTGGATCCGCATGACAACGACATTAACCGAGCTTTCGGACACCGGCTCCCGGCCTGCCTCCCGGCCGCACGGTGGCATCAAACCACCACTTGGAGGGAAAGTGGGCACGTACGCCCGGTGCGCCCCACCGGGCGAGGACCTCGGCACGAGGTGGTGCTGCCCATGGCCGACCGTGACGAACGAGAAGCGGAGCCCCCCGAGGGCACGGGCGGGCCGGAGGCGCCCGCCGACGGCGACGCGGAGAGACGGCGCAGGCGCGCGCAGTTCCTCCGCGAGCTGAACGAGGCGAGAGAGCTGCGCGACCGGGTGCAGCCGCGCAGGGCGAGGGCCGCCCGGATGCGCCAACAGATGCGGATGCGTACGTTCCGGTGGTGACGGCCCGGACCGGCGGGCGCCCGGATGGCGGTGACCCGGCCGCCGGGTGAGCCACATCTCTCGGACTACTGCACGACGCAGCGCGGAAGACCTCTCGCAACGGCCGGGTTTCTGCCACGATTCCGAGTGGGCGGGGTGCTGTCCCCGTCCGGCCCGGCACCGCCTATGACCAGTGGGAGAGTCACGGTGTACTTCGCCGCATTGCTCGCGCGCTCCGACGACGGGTGGCAAGCGAGCGACACAGACCTCGACAACGTGGAGACCCTGACCGATCTCGCCGACCTGGCCCGCGAGGCCGCCGTCGACGACGACACGGTCCTGGTGCTCATCGAGCAGGAGGACGCCTGGTTCGGCATCATCCGGGTGGACGGCGACGACGACCCCCGCGTCTTCATCTCGGACGCGACCTCCGCCGCCCGCAGCTCCTACGGCGCCCTGCTCGTCGACGAACTGCTCGGCCGGGACAAGGGCGAGGACGACGACCTCGACACCCTCGACCTCGACGGCACGGAGGACGGCGAGCCCGAGGCCGAGGACCGCGACGAGGAGCCCGAGGCCGAGGAGGCGGTGCCGAGCGGCCCGCTGGGCGACTCCCGCCTCCTCGACGACGTCGGGGTGGGCGAGAAGCAGCTCCTCGCCCTCGACGGGGACGCCCTGGGCGGGATCGCCGACGCACTCGGCTGCACCGAGGTCCTGGAGGCCGTCCGCTGACCGTCCCCACGGCCCCCTCGCTCACACTGGTCCCATGAACGACGCCCAGCCCGGCCCCGATCCCGTCCGAGCACCCTGGCAGGAGCCCATGCGCGCCGCCCTGGAGGAGGCCGAGCGGGCTCCCGCCACCGGCGACGTCCCGGTCGGGGCCGTCGTCCTGGCCCCGGACGGCACCGTGATCGGCCGGGGCCGCAACGAGCGCGAGGCCACCGGCGACCCGACCGGGCACGCGGAGGTGCTCGCCCTCCGCGAGGCCGCCCGCGCCGTCGGGGAGTGGCGGCTCTCCGGCTGCACCCTGGTGGTCACCCTGGAGCCGTGCACCATGTGCGCGGGGGCCATCGTCCTCTCCCGCGTGGACCGCGTCGTCTACGGCGCGGTCGACGAGAAGGCCGGGGCGGCCGGCTCCCTGTGGGACGTCGTGCGTGACCGACGCCTCAACCACCGCCCCGAAGTGGTCTCCGGGGTCCTCGCGGACGAGTGTTCCGCGCTTCTCACCCGCTTCTTCCGCGACCGCTGACCGCCCCGCCCCCGCGCCTTCCGGGAACCGATTTCGGAGTACGGCCCATCGTCCGCTAAGCTTCCTCTCGGTAGCGTGTCCGAGCGGCCGAAGGAGCTCGCCTCGAAAGCGAGTGTGGGGCAACACCTCACCGAGGGTTCAAATCCCTCCGCTACCGCTCTTCGCCCGAGGGCCCGACCTGAACCAGGTCGGGCCCTCGGCCGTTTCCCGGCCGGGCCCGTGACAGCCCGTCCGGCAGGTGAGGGGCGGCTACGCCGGCACGCTCCCGTCCCGCGGACCGCACGCCACATCGGCCCCCGGCGGCGCGTCCAGCCAGCTGAACGCGGCCTCCAGCCGGACGACCCTGATCACCTTCGACACCCGGGGTCCGCCCCGCACCACGCGCAGCCGGCCGCCGCAGCGCACCGCCCGGTTCCGCGCACGGAGCAGCAACCGCAGCCCGCTCGCGTCCAGAAACGTCACTCCCCGCAGATCGATGACGAGGTCGGCGCGGCACCGTCCGGCCAACGCCTCGATCCGCGGGGCCAGTTCCTGCTCCGCCAAGATGTCGATCTCTCCCACCAGTTCAATGGTGACCGCTCCCCCCGCCACACGCTCCCGCATGGTGAAGGCGAGCTCGTACCCGCCCATGCGAACCTCACCGTTCTCCCTCACTGGCCTGCCACCCCGGGGCAGTGGTCTGCCCCGTAAGGGACCCGCTCGCACGCACCGGGACGGCCGGTCCCGTAATCCGGGGGAACGCCTCGGGCCGTGTGCCTTTCTGGTGCCCCGGGCATGGGCTCTTCTCACCTCAACAGACCCAGAGTTCATCGGAGTTAGGGAAATCGTGGGCCGGAACGGGCCGGGAACGGAGCCGCCGGAAATGCACGGGGCCCCGGCTCCGGACCAAGTGCGCGAAACGGTCCGGAGCCGGGGCCCGGCTGACGCAGGAGGGGGGAAGCGGCATCGGGGGGACAAGCCGCTTCCCCCCATGAGGACATGGCCTCCGAGTTCGGGCCGCAGTCAGGGGGGAAGCTCGCGGCCCGGACCCCGCAGAGAGGATCCATGTCCCCGCCCTTCGAATTCCTGCCAGATCCGAACGGGCGTCCCCCCATCCTCCGTCCCCGAATACCGCGGACAGGCGGGCGAAGGGCCCGCTTTGCAGGGCCTTAAGTCCTTAAAGACGGCGTGAGTACGGGCCGGGGACGGTGCGGCCGCAGCCCCGGTCGAGCATGATCGCTCGTCCATGTGTGCGGTTAGACTCTCGCGAGCGCTCCGGGGGACGGACGACGGGACGGGGAGGCGGTTACGGCATGGCGCAGGCCAAGAAGGTCACATTCTGGATCCTCGTCGTATTCGTGGGGTACACGATCATCCACTCCCCCGCCCGGGCGGCCGAACTCGTGCAGATAGGCTTCGAAGGGATCTCGGACGCCGCCAAGAGCATCGGCGAGTTCATGACCCAGCTCATCAATTGAGTCCCGCGGCCCGGAAGGCGGCATAACCGTGATCCGTCATCTCGTCCTGTTCAAGCTCAACGAGGGCGTCGACCGCGACGACCCCCGGGTGCTCGCCGGCGTGGAGGCGTTCGAGCGCCTGGACGGCGCCGTCCCCGAACTCCGCTTCTGGGAGTGCGCCTGGAACATCTCGGACCGGCCGATCGCCTACGACTTCGCCGTCAATTCCGCCGTCGAGGACGCCGAGGCCCTCCAGCGGTACCTGGACCACCCGGCGCACCGGGCGGCGGCCGCCCAGTGGCGGGAGTTCGCCACGTGGGTGATCGCCGACTACCCGTTCTGAACCGCGGCTCCTCCCCCGCACCCCGCAACGGCCCCCCGCCCCACGGCAGGGGGCCGTTGCGCGTGCCGCTCCGCAGCCCACCCCCACGGTCAACACGGAGTAATGCGGTGCTTGCACACAGTGGACATGTCTTGTGATGCTATGACCGCTTTTGACGGATGAGTTGCCCTGGAGCTGACCGCGAAGGGTGGTGTGACCGTGCCGGCCCGTACAGCGCCAGAGGAGACAGCGTCAGGAGAGACGGCGTCAGGGGAGACGACGTCGGAGGAGAACCCCCCGCAGGCCCCGGGGGCGCCGACCCGGGAGAGCCGGGGCGCGGACGCCAGGGCGCTGACCCAGGTGCTCTTCAAGGAGTTCTCCCGACTGGAGCCGGGCACCCCCGAGCACGCCCGCGTGCGCGCCGCCCTGATCGAGGCCAACCTCCCGCTCGTGCGGTACGCGGCGGCGCGTTTTCGCAGCCGCAACGAGCCGATGGAGGACGTGATCCAGGTCGGCACCATCGGACTCATCAACGCGATCGACCGCTTCGACCCCGACCGGGGCGTCCAGTTCCCGACCTTCGCCATGCCCACCGTCGTCGGCGAGATCAAGCGTTACTTCCGCGACAACGTGCGCACGGTGCACGTGCCGCGCCGGCTGCACGAGCTGTGGGTGCAGGTCAACGGCGCCACCGAGGACCTCACCGTGCTGCACGGGCGGTCGCCGACCACCGCCGAGATCGCCGAGCGGCTGAAGATCGGCGAGGACGAGGTGCTCGCCTGCATCGAGGCGGGGCGCTCGTACCACGCGACCTCGCTGGAGGCCGCCCAGGAGGGCGACGGCCTGCCCGGCCTGCTGGACCGCATCGGCTACGAGGACCCGGCGCTCGCCGGAGTGGAGCACCGCGATCTCGTGCGCCACCTGCTCGTCCAGCTGCCGGAGCGCGAGCAGCGCATCCTGCTGCTGCGCTACTACAGCAATCTGACGCAGTCCCAGATCAGCGCGGAGCTGGGGGTGTCCCAGATGCATGTGTCGAGGCTGCTCTCCCGGAGCTTCGCCCGGCTGCGCTCCGCAAATCGAATCGATGCGTAACCCGTGTGGGGGACACGCCCCTTGACGCTTCCGGGTGCCCCCCGAGGTCGTGCGGCAGATATGTCGACTTGACGCTACAGCGTGTTGCCGACATGTGACATTCTGCTGGAACTGCGTTTGCCACAGCGCAGCCTCCGGTATTCAGGTGGAGGCTGAACCCCTCGCACCGTGCCTGTGACCGGGGTCCCGCTGTGATCCGTCCGCGACCTCAAGGGGGTGGCATGTCCGTAGACCTGGGCAGCGCGAAGGTGCTCGCCACTGACGACGCACCGCACGCCGTGCCGGCCGACTGCGAAGCCATCGACACCCGCACCCTCTCCCGCTCCCTGTTCCTGCGGCTGGCGGCCCTGGAGCGGGACAGCGCCGAGCGTACGTACGTCCGTGACACCCTCATCGAGCTCAACCTCCCCCTGGTGCGGTACGCGGCGGCGCGCTTCCGGAGCCGCAACGAGCCGATGGAGGACATCGTCCAGGTCGGCACCATCGGGCTGATCAAGGCCATCGACCGCTTCGACTGCGAACGGGGGGTGGAATTCCCCACGTTCGCGATGCCCACCGTGGTCGGTGAGATCAAACGCTTCTTCCGGGACACCAGTTGGTCGGTCAGGGTGCCGCGCCGGCTCCAGGAGCTCCGGCTCGCCCTGACGAAGGCCAGCGACGAGCTCGCGCAGAAGCTGGACCGCTCGCCGACGGTGCCCGAACTGGCCCTGTGCCTGGGCGTCTCCGAGGAGGACGTGGTCGACGGCCTCGCGGTGGGCAACGCCTACACGGCCAGCTCGCTGGACTCCCCCTCGCCCGAGGACGACGGCGGCGAGGGCTCGCTGGCCGACCGCCTCGGTTACGAGGACACGGCGCTGGAGGGCGTGGAGTACCGGGAGTCGCTCAAGCCACTGCTGGCCAAACTGCCGCCGCGGGAACGCCAGATCATCATGCTCCGGTTCTTCGCGAACATGACGCAGTCCCAGATCGGCGAGGAGGTCGGCATCTCCCAGATGCACGTCTCGCGGCTGCTGACGCGGACGCTCTCCCAGCTGCGCGAGGGCCTGATCGCCGACTGACGGGCGCCGCACGGCGTCCGGCCGACCTTCATCCGTCAACCGTTCCCCGGACACGGCAGCGGCGGCCGCGAGCACAGTCGCGGCGGGGGCCGCCGGGCCGTCCGGCCGCAAGGACGTCCGCACCACCCCGACCCGTCCCGTACCCGGGGACGGCCGCGGGTCCGCGCCCCGCCGGTGGGGGCGCCCCCTGCTCGGGCGAAGCCGAGAGCTCGGGGGAGGACATCCCCGTCCGCGCGGGAGACGCCCCGTCGTGGACGCGCCCGCCCGTCTCCGGGCAGGCCGCAGCGGCGCACCGCCGCCCGGGCGGCCGTGCGCCGAGGATCCGCAGCGCCCGGGGCGCCGCGTCAGGCGAGCGCCATCCAGGCCACCGTCGCCACGACCACGATCGCGACGAGCACGCCGACGATCAGGCCCACTCGGGGACCGGAGGAAGGGGCACGACGGCCCCGGGAGGACGGAGCCGCCGCCTGCGGGCCGGGGGCGCCCTCGTCGACGAAGGCACGGAACATCTGGGTGCTGCCCGCCGGGTCCTGGTTGCCCTCAGGCTGGTACTGATGGGGGTTGGCCATGGTTCAGGACCCTAGCGAAGACGGGTCCCGGACCGCGCGGAGGGGCCGGGATTTCCGGCCGTCCGCAGCGCGCTTCCCCTCGGCCGGGCACCCGCCGATTCCTTGATCATTGAACTTTGACCGACCCTTTACCGCTTTTCATTTGCCTTCAGCAACCAAGCTTCTTATGGTTGCCCTAAGCAACTTAAACGGGAGGGTCGGTTGGCCGCGCACGAGCAGTACCACGAGCTCGCCCAGCAGCTCGGCGCCATTGGCGTCATCAAGCGCGGCCTCGCCCGGGTCCTCCCCCCCGACTGCCCGCCCACCTCGGTCATCGTGCTCGAACTGCTCAAGCGGTACGGCGAGATGCGCATGAGCAAGCTCGCGGAGCTGCTGGTCGTCGACATGTCGGTGACCAGCCGACACGTCGCGTACGCCGCCGAGCGCGGCTGGCTCGAGCGCCGTCCGGACCACCTGGACAAGCGCTCCCGGCTGCTGAGCCTCACGCCCGGCGGCGCGGCCCTGCTCGACGAGGTGAGCACCCGCTACACCGAGGCGCTGGCGCACTGCCTGAGCGACTGGAGCGACGCCGACGTCGCCCACGCCATCGGGCTGCTCGCCCGGCTCCGCGAGAGCTTCGGCGAGTGCCGTCCGCACCTCCCGGCCCGGGAGCTCGCGGCCCGCACCGCCACATGACCGTACGAAGCATGATGAAAAGGAAGTCCATGGCCAAGACCACACCGTCAGGTGTGCGGGAGAGCCACACCGAACCCTCCGGCCCCGGCACCGCCGACATGACGCACGGCCAGATCATGCGGGCGCTGTCCGGGCTGCTGCTCGGGATGTTCGTGGCGATCCTCTCCTCGACGATCGTCTCCAACGCCCTGCCGAAGATCATGCACGATCTGCACGGCAGCCAGTCCGCCTACACCTGGACCGTGACGGCCTCCCTGCTGGCCATGACCGCCACGACCCCGCTGTGGGGCAAGCTCTCCGACCTCTTCAGCAAGAAGCTGCTGGTCCAGGTGGCCCTCGTGGTCTACGTGGCCGGCTCCGCGCTGGCCGGTCTCTCGCAGAGCACCAGCATGCTGATCACCTGCCGCGTCGTGCAGGGCATCGGCGTCGGCGGCCTCTCGGCCCTGGCGCAGATCGTCATGGCCGCGATGATCTCCCCGCGCGAGCGCGGCCGTTACAGCGGCTACCTCGGCGCGACCTTCGCCGTCGCCACCGTCGGCGGCCCGCTGCTCGGCGGCGTCATCACCGACACCAGCTGGCTCGGCTGGCGCTGGTGCTTCTACGTCGGTGTGCCCTTCGCCGTGATCGCGCTGATCGTGCTCCAGCGCACCCTGCACCTCCCCGTGGTCAAGCGGCAGGTGAAGGTCGACTGGCTCGGCGCCTTCTTCATATCCGCCGCAGCCACGCTGCTGCTGGTGTGGGTGACCCTGGCCGGCAAGAACTACGACTGGCTGTCCTGGCAGACCGCCGTGATGGTGGCCGGCTCCGTGGCGCTCGGCGCGATCTTCGTGCTCGTCGAGTCCAAGGCGGCCGAACCGATCATCCCGCTGCGGCTGTTCCGCAACAAGACGATCGCCCTGACCTCCGCGGCGAGCCTGTTCGTCGGTGTGGCGATGTTCGCCAGCACCGTCTTCCTCTCGCAGTACTTCCAGCTCTCGCGGGGCGAGACGCCGACCATGTCGGGCGTCATGACCATCCCGCTGATCGCCGGCCTGTTCATCTCGTCGACGGTCTCCGGCAACATCATCACCAGGAACGGCCGTTGGAAGGCCTGGCTGCTCGCCGGCGGCGTCCTGCTCACCGCGGGCATCGGGCTGCTGGGCAGCATCCGCCACGACACCCCGTACTGGCAGCTCGCCTGCTACATGGCGCTCATGGGCCTCGGCCTCGGCATGATGATGCAGAACCTGGTGCTCGCCGCGCAGAACCAGGTGGCCCCCCAGGACCTCGGCGCCGCCAGCTCGGTCGTGACCTTCTTCCGCTCCCTGGGCGGTGCGGTCGGCGTCTCGGCGCTGGGCGCCGTGATGGCCAACCGGGTCAAGGACTATGTGATCGACGGTCTGACCGCGCTCGGCCCCAAGGGCGCCGCGCTGGCGAAGCAGGGCGGGGGCGGCGGCAGCATCCCCGAGGTCAAGAAGCTTCCCGAGCCGCTCCGTTCGATCATGGAGGACTCCTACGGGCACGGCGTCGGCGACGTCTTCACCTATGCGGCGCCGACCGCGCTGGTGGCCTTCCTGCTGACCCTCTTCATCAAGGAAGTGGCCCTCAAGGGCCGCCCCGGAGCCCCGGCGGACACCAACGCCCCGGCGGACGGGGCGGCACAGGCCACGCCGGCCAAGGCCGGCTGACGGACCCCGGCCGCGCCTCCACGAGCGGGGAGGCGCGGCCGGCGACCCGGGGGCGGAACGGTGGCTCCCGGGCGAACGGCCCCGGTGACGGTGCGCGCGACAACGGCAGGGGACGGCCGGCGCGCACCGCCCGGGGCCGCTGCGTCTCCCGCTACTCCTCCCGCAGCCGGTCCCGCATGACCTCGATGCCCGCGATCACCGTGTCCAGGCCGACCTCGAAGTCGGCCTTCCACATCTGGTCGAAGCTCTCGTCCATCCGGGCCCGCGTCAGCTCGACCGACTCGGCGTACTCCGTCACGAACTGCTGGTCGTGGGCCACGGCGTCCATGACCCGCCTCAGGTACGTGTTGTGGTCCATGCCCGGCACCCGGCAGCGCTCCCGGTACAGCGCCTCGACCGTGGCGAAGCCGTAGACGAACTGGAAGAGCGCCCCCATGGCCCCGGCGATCCGGTGCGGCGGGACCCCGCTGCGCCGCATGACGGCGAGCGTGGTGTTCGAGAAGCGCATCGAGTGCGGCCCGATGTTCAGATAGCGGCCCATCAGGGACGACACCCACTCGTGACGGACGAGGACCCGGTGGTAGCCGATGGCCAGCTGCCGCAACTGGTCGCGCCAGTCCTCGCCCTCGTCGGCGGGGTCGGGCAGCGGCATCTCCCCGGACACCTGGTCCAGGGCCAGCTCCAGGAGGTCGTCCTTGTTGTCGACGTACCAGTAGACCGACATCGCGGTCACCCCGAGCTCGGCGGCGAGGCGGCGCATCGAGAACTTGGCCAGCCCCTCGGCGTCCAGCAGCCGCACCGAGGTGGCGACGATCTTCTCCCGGTCGAGTCCGCCCGCCTGTTCGCGGGCCCGCTCGGCGTCCGCCCGGCGGCGCGGCGGAGGCTTCTCCCCGGACAGCCAGACACTGATCCTCGGCTCTCCCGCGCCGCTGCTGCTCGCCATGCCCGTCTCTCCGCCCTGCCGGTGGTCTGCGTCCGATGCTAGGCCCTGGCCTGCGCGGATTCCTCCGCCGTGGTGGGCCGCTCCGCCCGGCGCAGCAGCACGGCGGCCACCAGTCCGCCCGCCAGCACCGCGGCCGCACCGACCAGCTGGCCCGCCTGCACACCGGACGCGAAGGCGTCCTCGACCGCCGAACGTTCCGCTTCCGTACGGGACTTGGCCAGTGCCGCGGGCAGCGAGCCCGCCCCGGCCGCGGCCACCGGGAGCAGCGCGGCGAAGCGGGAGTTGAGCACGGCGCCGAGCACGGCGACGCCGAGGCCGTTGCCGAACTCCTGGAGGGTGCCGTTGACCCCGGCGCCGACGCCGGCCTTCTCCGGCGGGATCGCGGACATGACCGCGTTCGCCATGGCGGGCGCCGCCAGCGCGATGCCGACGCCCATCAGCACCAGGCCGAGGAACATCCCGCCGTAGCCGTGCGTACCGAGCAGGGCGATCACGGCGAGTCCGACGGCCAGCAGCGCCATGCCGCCGGCGATGGCGAGCGGCCCGCCGATCCTCGCCATCAGCCGGGCGCCGACGCCGGCGAGGTTGAGGACGACGATCATCAGCGCCAGCGGCGTCATCCGCAGACCGGTCTCCAGCGGCCCGTAGTGCAGCACCAGTTGGAGGTGCTCGGTGAGCAGGAACAGCGAACCGCCCATGCCGAAGGCCACGAGGATGCCGCCCATCACTGCGGCCACGAACCGCTCCTGGCGGAAGAAGTGCATGTCGAGCATGGGGTACGGGATGCGCAGCTCCCACAGGACGAAGAGCGCGAGGACCACGATCCCCACGGCGCCGGAGACCAGCACCCGGGCCGACGTCCAGCCGTGCTCCGGGCCGGAGATGATCGCGAAGACGGCGCCGGTCATGCCGATGGTGGAGAGCACCGCGCCGAGCGGGTCGGGCCGCTCACCGGCCGGGTTCTTCGACTCGGGCACCAGCTTGAGGACGGCGACCAGGGCGAGCACGGCGACCGGGACGTTGATCAGGAAGATCGATCCCCACCAGAAGTGGTCCAGCAGCACACCGCCGATGAGCGGGCCGCTGGCGAAGCCCAGCGAACTCACCGCGCCCCACAGGCCGATGGCCTTGGGCCGCTCGTCCGCGTCGAAGGTCTGCACGACGACGGCGAGCGTGGTGGTCATCAGCAGCGCGCCGCCGACGCCCATGCCGGCGCGGGCGGCGATGAGTTGCCCGGTGGACTGCGCCAGCCCGGCGGCGAGCGAGCCGATGCCGAACAGGGCGAGGCCGGTGGCCAGCATCTTCTTCCGCCCGTAGCGGTCGGCGACGTTGCCCGCCGTCAGCAGCAGCCCGGACTGCACCAGGGAGTACGCGCTGATCATCCACTGGATGTCCGAGGTCGCGGCGCCCATCTCCTCGGTCAGTGAGGGGATGGCCACGTTGAGAACGGTGTTGTCGAGCAGCACGGTGAGCTGCGCGAGGCATATGACGCCCAGGATCAGCCAGCGCGTGGGCAGCCGGGACGGGCCGGAGGGGGCGGAGGGGGTCTGGGAATCGGTGACGGGCGCCGACATGGGTGCTCCTTGCACGGGTGACCGCGGTGGACCGATGAGATCGATCTACACCGTACAGGAGCTTCTTATACGCCGTACAGCCATTTATTCGGGGGCCGGCGGACCGGCGGAAGGACCGCTACGGGACGGGTTTGAGGACGTACCCCATGCCGCGCCGCGTGTGGATCATCGGAGGGCGGCCGGCGTCGATCTTCTTGCGCAGGTACGAGATGTAGAGCTCGACGAGATTGCCGCGGTCGCCCGGGCCGAACGCATGGGCCCAGACCCGGTCCAGCAGCAGCGCCTTGCTGAGCACCCGGCCCGGATTGCTCATCAGCTGGCGCAGGAGCGCGCATTCGGTGGCGGTCAGCCGGATCTCCGTGCCGCCGCGGTACGCCACGCGGTCCGCCACGTCGAGGACCAGGTCCCCTACGACCAGCGGGCGCACGGCACGTGGGGCGCCCGGGGCGGGACGGGTGCGTGCTTCGGAGGATGCGGTGGTCATAACGGTGATGCTCGGTACGGCCCGTGAGAACCGCCTTGCCCTCACCTGGGAATCGTCTGAGAATCCCCCGGGCGGGAATCCCCGGGCAGCCCGAACAGCCGCGCCGCGTTGTCGTGGCAGACCCCGCGCAGCCAGGCGTCGTCCTGGCCGAGCCGGGTCAGGGCCTCCAGCGCATGCCCGTACCCGTAAGGGATGTTGGGGAAGTCGCTGCCGAAGAGGATCCTTTCACCGAGCTCCGCCAGGCGGGGCCGCTCCGCGGCCGGGAACGGCGCCACGGCCTCGATGAAGTCGGTGAAGGCCATGGTCGTGTCCAGATGGACGCCCGGGTACCGCTCGGCCAGGCCGAGGAAGGCCCCGTACTCGGGCACCCCCATGTGCGCGACCACCAGCCGCAGGGACGGATGCCGGGCCAGCACCTCGCCCACCGGCCCCGGCCCGGTGAACGCACCCGGCACCGGGCCCGAGCCGCAGTGCACCACCACCGGCGTCCCCGCCTCGGTCAGCAGCCCCCACACCCCGTCCAGCAGCGGGTCGCGCGGGTCGTAGCCGCCCACCTGGAGGTGGGACTTGAAGACCCGCGCCCCGGAGTCCAGCGCCTCCCGGACATAACGGACGGCGTCCGGCTCGGGGAAGAAGGTGGCGGTGTGCAGACAGTCGGGCGTACGGGCCGCGAAGTCCGCCGCCCAGCCGTTGAGCCACCGCGCCATGTCCGGCTTGTGCGGATAGATCATCGAGGTGAAGGCGCGGACCCCGAAGCCCCGCAGCACGGCCAGCCGCTCGTCCTCGGCCCGCCGGTAGGTGATCGGCCAGGGCCTGCCGAGCAGCGGGCCCGCCGCGTCGAAATGCGCCCAGACCTTCGTCAGGACCCGCTCGGGCATGAAATGCGTATGCACATCGATCAGGCCCGGCAGTCCCAGACTCCGCCGGAAACCGGATATCTCCTCGTCGCGCACCGTGCGCCCCCTCACGGGAAACGGGAAACGCCACAGGCCCGGTACATGAGTACCGGGCCTGTGGTCACAGTAGCGGGGACAGGATTTGAACCTGCGACCTCTGGGTTATGAGCCCAGCGAGCTACCGAGCTGCTCCACCCCGCGACGGACGAGTGAACAGCGCCAATTGCTTGGCGCCGATCTCTCGGCTGTGCGCTCGGCAGGATTCGAACCTGCAACCTCTTGATCCGTAGTCAAGTGCTCTATCCGTTAAGCTACGAGCGCTTGGCTTCCCGGTGGTTTCCCTTGCCGGTCGGCGTTGCGGGAACAACATTACATGAACTGCGCCGAGAGGCGAAATCCATTGCCCTCACCCCCTCTGACCTGCGCAAACGCCTCACAGCAGGGGTGGCGCGAAGATCAGCGGAAGCGGGCCCTCCAGGGAAGAACCGGAGAAGAAGCGGGTCGCCGCGGGCCGTCCGGCGAAACAGAGGAGCCCCGGCCGTCATGACGACGGCCGGGGCTCCCGGCTGCGGAGGCGGAGGGATTTGAACCCTCGATGGGCTTTAAGACCCAAACCGCATTAGCAGTGCGGCGCCATAGACCGGACTAGGCGACGCCTCCAGCCGCACCCGCGCGTAGGCGAATGCTGCATGCAGATGATGACACAGCCCAGGGCCTCGCCACCAACCGCACTCCAACGGTACCGGTCTCCGCGCCCCGCGGGCAAAGCAGTTCCGGGCGCGCAACGCGCGGCGCACCCGCGCGTTAGACGCGTCAGAGGGGTGGGGCGCCGACCGCGCGGCCCGCCCCGCACCACTCGCACCCCCTGGAGTCCCCGCATGCCGCTCCGCCGTCTCGCCCTCGCCACCGCACCGGTCCTGCTGCTCGCCGCGCCCGCGGCGGCCGCCGCCCCGCTCCCCCTGCCCGCCGGACCGGGCGGTGACCACCTCTCCGTCACGGTCACCGACAGCGGACGACTCAGCGGCCGGTACGAGCTGTCCTGCCATCCGGCCCGCGGCACCGTCCGGGACCCGAAGGGCGCCTGCGCCCAGCTCGACGAGCAGACACGCTGGGGCCAGGACCCGTTCGCCCCCGTCCCGCCGGGCGCCAACTGCACGATGATCTACGGCGGTCCCGACCACGCGCATGTGTCCGGCACCTGGGCCGGCCGGCCGGTCGACACCGACTTCAGCCGGACGAACGGCTGCGAGATCGCCCGCTGGAACAAGTTCTCCCGGCTGCTGGGGGATCCGGCGCGCCCGTCCGGCAAGTGATCTTCCCCGCGCCCCCGATGCACCCCGAATGCCGCGCGACAGGCGGCGGCGCACCCCTCATCCGCCGTCGCGCCGGACTCCGCAGCCCGTAGACTTCCCCCCAGCAACACGCCGCAGGGGCGGCGGTAGTCCACCGGCCACCGTGCCGGGGGTGCCCCCGGTCCTGCGGTCGCACGGTGCGGTAACCAGGGAGGAAGCGTCGCAGTGAGCAGCAGGCCATCCCGAGGCGCTGCTCGCCTCGCAGCCATACTCGACGCCCTTCCCGACGCGCTGTTGCTCGTCAACTGCAACGGTACGGTCGTCAACGCCAACCACATCGCACTGGAGACGTTCGAGGTCCCGGGCACCGGGCTCGTCGGGCGCGGACTCCTCGATCTGCTGCCCGCGTTCGACTCGCGTCGCATTCCCGGTTCGATGCGGCTGCCCGACCACGACGCGAACGGCGGGCGCACCAAGCCCACCCGTATGATCGCCCGGCGCACGGACGGCACCCAGTTCCCCGTCGAGGTCAGCAGCGCCAACCTCACGGACGGCCGCACCCCGTACGCCGACCAGGGCTCCTACACCGGCGACGAGCTGCTGATGCTCGTCGTCCGCGATCTGACCGGCACCCTCGACACCGAGGCCGAACTCGCCCGCCAGCAGCGCCAGACGGAGATGATCCTGCGCGCGGCGGCCGAGGGCGTGGTCGGCGTCGACACGGCCGGCAAGGTCGTCCTCGTCAACCCCTCCGCCGCGCAGATCCTCGGCTACCGCGCCAGCGACCTGGGCGGGCGGGAGCTGCACCCGCTGATCCACCACTCGCGGGCGGACGGTTCGCCGTTCCCGTACGAGGACTCGCCCATCGCCGACACCCTGCGCTCCGGGCGCAAGCACCGGGTGCGCGGCCAGGTGCTGTGGGCCAAGGACGGCCGCGCGGTGCCGGTCGACCTGACCACCGCCCCGGTGCGCGACGGCGACCAGCTCGTCGGCGCGGTGATGACCTTCACCGACCGCCGCCCGTACGACGCGCTCGCCGCGCGCCACGCCCAGTTGACGGCGGTGCTCGACAGCTCGCTGCGCGGTCCGCTGGACCGGCTCCGCGGCGAGCTGGGCACCCTGGCCGCCGACCCCGCCGGGCAGTTGTGGCCCGAGGCCAACCAGATCCTGCACCATCTCGCCGCCGGCTACGGGCGGATGGCGCGGCTGGTGGACAACGTGCTGGAGTACCAGCGGCTGGAGGGCGGCGAGAGCAAGATCGTCCGGGCGAAGGCGAAGCTGGACGAGGTCGTCGCGGCCGGGGTCGAGGGGGCCGTCGAGCTGATCGGCCCGGGTCGCGCGCAGTTCGCGGTGCACGCCCCCGCCATAGAGGCCGAGGTGGACGCGGAGTGGTTCGCCCGCGCGCTGGCGCATCTGATCGCCGACGTCGCGGGCGTGGACTCCACCGGCGACGCCCCCGCCGGGGGCGCGCCCTCCGGCGACTCCACGATCGTCGTCGCGGCGGCCAAGCGCGACACGGCCGTCCGCATCGAGGTGCGCGGCCCCTACCCGGGCGGCGACCCGGTCCACGGACCGGTCGTGCGGGGCATCGTCCAGCGGCACGGCGGCGTGCTGCAGACCCACGACGTGCCCGGCGCGGCGGGCGGCAAGGCGTACGTCCTGGAGGTGCCGGTCTCCGCGGCGGCCGGGCCGGTGTCGCCCGCCGACCGGCCGGACTCGCCGCCGAGCATCGGCAGCGGCACGACGATCATGCCGATGCCGGGGCAGCGGACGGCGTCCGCACCGGCCTCGGGATCCGGTGCCGGCGACAAGGGGCCGGCGGTGCCCGAGGTGTCCGTTCCCGCCCAGCCGACGGGCCGTCGGCGCGGCCCCGCCCGGGCGGACGAGGAGGGGGCCCACGACGGCACGCCGGCCGCCCGGGCCAACCGGCACGGCCGGGCCGGCGATCCGGCCCCGGCGTCCGCGCCGACCGGGCGGCGCGCCCGGCGCGAGGCGGCGACGGCCACCGCTCCGGAACCGGACGCCCCGCGCACGGCGTTCGCGCTGCCCCCGGCCGAGGCCGACCGCCCGTCCGCCGTGGCCCCCGAGGCGGTCGCCGTCCCCACCGGGCGGCGGGCGCGGCGCGCCCCGGCGGGGACGCCTGAACACCCGGCCCCGGACGGTTCCGGAGCCGACGTTCCCCGGACGGCGTTCGCGCTGCCCCCGGCGGACGCGGACCGCAAGCCGGAGGCTCCGGCCGACGACGCGGGCGCTCCCGGTGCCCGTCCCGCCCCGGTCCGGGGCGCGGACGCGGCCGTCCCGGGGGCGCGGGACGGAGCCGGCGCGCCGGACGTGACGGGGAACGCGCCGCTGGATGTGGCCGGGCTGCTCGGAATCACCGGGCGGCGCGGGCCTGTTGGGGCCACTGGTGCCGGTGGGAACACCGGGCAGAACGGGGCGGGAGGTGCCGTCGTCGCGCCCGGCGGACCGGCGGACAGCACCACGGCTCCGGGTGCGGCCGGGAACGGCCCCCTGGACATGGCCGGGCTCACCGGAACTGCCGGGCAGCATGCGCCGGTTGGTCCCGCCGGTACGGAGGACGGGGCTGCCGGAGTTCCCGCACCGGGCCCAACCGCGGGGAACGGGGCACCCGTTGCTCCCTCGAACGCGGACCGGAACACCGGGGCCTCCGGGCCCGGCGGCGGTCCGGCACCCGCCCCCGTGACAACCGCCGCTCCCCACCGTCCCGTCGAGGCCGCCACGGACGCGTCCGGCGCTCCCGCGGGCCCCGGTGAGCACGCCGCTCCCGGCGGGCCCGCGCGGCCCGGGTCGCCCCTGGGCGGCCCGGGTGGCTGGGGTCCCGGAGGACCCGTCGGTCCGGTGGGTCCCGCCGCTCCCGTCGGCACCTCCGGCCACTCCGGACCCACCGGACCGGCCGGCCAGGAGGACTCCGGCGCCGCCGCGCCACAACACCCCCAAGGCCCCTCCGACCACACCGGCCCCGCCGCGCCGACCGGCCGTCGCCGCGCCCGGCGCGCGCTCGCCGAGGAGCCGGGCGCCGCGGCACAGCAGGGCGGCGGCGAGGCGCGCGCCATCAGCGTGCGGGCGCTGGGGCAGGGCGCACCGTTCTCCCAGGGCGACGGCGAGACCCCGCCCGGCGGCACGGGCGTCGGCTCCGGCCGGCGTCGCAAGCTGGGCAATCCCACCGACGGCGAGCGCGAGGCGCAGGCCCAGGCGGCCGCCTCGGCGCCGCGGCCCGGCCCGGTCGGACCGCGCCCGCCGGCCGCGCCCCAGGGGCGTGCCTTCGCCATAGGGGCACCCGATGAGGGGGCCGAGGGCCCGGAGCCGCTCGACGGGCCGAACGGGGCCGTGGAGATCGTCGGCACGGACGCGCCCGTTCCGCCGCCCGTGGACGACGAGTTGCCGCCCGAGCCGCTCGACAACCCGCGCCGGCTCCTCGTCTGGCCCGCGCCGGACGCGTCCACCCGGCAGGCGCTGACCGACCGCGGCTACCGGCCGGTGATCGTGCACTCGCGCGAGGAGGTCGACGCGCAGATGGCGGCCTACCCGGCGGCCCTGTTCGTCGACCCGCTCACCGGCCCGATCACCCGCACCGCCCTCCAGGCGCTGCGTCAGGCGGCGGTGGAGTCCGGGGTTCCGGTGCTGGTGACGGCCGGTCTGGGCCAGGCGACGCGGGAGGCGGCGTACGGCGCCGACCCGGCCGTCCTGCTCAAGGCGCTCGCCCCGCGCGACAGCGAGATGCACCCGCCGCGCGTGCTGCTGATCGAGGAGCACACGCCGATCGCCGACGCGCTGACGGCGACGCTGGAGCGGCGCGGGGTGCAGGTCGCCTGCGCGGCCACGGACTCCGAGGCGGTGGCGCTGGCCGAGCGGATGCGTCCCAACCTGGTGGTGATGGACCTGATGCAGGTGCGCCGCCGGCGGGCCGGGATCCTGGACTGGCTGCGCGACCGGGGACTCCTGGAGCGGACGCCGCTGGTCGTCTACACCTCGGCCGGCATCGACCCGGCCCAACTGCCCCGGCTCGCCTCGGGCGAGACGGTGCTCTTCCTCGCGGAGCGCTCCACGAGCCCGGAGGTGCAGGGCCGGATCGTGGACCTGCTGGCGAAGATCGGCACCAGCCCGGGCTGACGGCCGGGCCCGCGACCGCTCCGAGCCCGTGATCGCTCCCGGGCCCGTGATCGCCCCGGGCTCAGCCCACGATGCGCCGCGCGGCCTCCTGCACGGAGGCCCGCAGCCGGGCCCGGTCCTCGTCCGTGTCCCCGGTCAGCACGCGGCGCATCTGCGGCTGGACGGTCGACCAGGACACCATCGAGATCATGATGAACAGCAGGTCGGCCGGGGGGATGCGGGAGCTGATGAGCCCCCTCTCCTGGGCCTCGGCGAAGACGGCCACCTTCCGCTCGTAGTGGCGCTTGCGCTCCTCCTCGTGGGGGAAGCGCTCCGTGCCGTACTCCAGGCCCTCCCAGTAGATGAGCCGGATGAGTTCGGGGTGGGCCGCGTGGTAGTCCATGAGGCGTTCGACCCAGCCGTCGACGTCCTCGGCGTCCACCGGGACCTCGGCCGCGAGGCGGGTCAGACACTCCTCCAGGACCTGCGAGAAGAGCTCCGCCTTGTTGCCGAAGTAGGCGTAGAGCAGCTGCTTGTTGGCCTTGGCCGCGCGCGCGATGCGGTCCACCCGCGCTCCGGCGATGCCGTGGGCGGCGAACTCGGCGGTGGCCGCCGCGAAGATGCGGGCCTTGGTGGCCTCGGGATCCCTGGCTGCTGGCATACCACCCAGGGTAACCAACTAATTGGTTGACAAGTGAGGGGCGACCCGGGAAACCTTTAACCAACCAGTTGGTTACTACTTCGGGAGAAGCGTTGCGAGCGTCCCCCCGTACGACCGTCACCCCCCGCGCGAGCGCCCCCGGCCGCCCGGCCGCCGCCACCCGCACGGCCGCCGGCCCCGGCGGACCGGACGGCCGTCGGGGCCCGCGCACCGGAGTGCTGCTGACCGTCCTCTCGGTGTGCACGGGGATCACGGCAGCCAACATCTATCTGGCGACGCCGCTCCTCGGGCTCATCGCCGGCAGCTTCGGCGTCGCACCCTCGGCCGTGGGGTGGATCGCCTCCCTCGCCCAGCTCGGCTACGCCGTCGGCCTGCTGTTCTTCGCACCGCTGGGCGACACCGCCGACCGGCGGCGGCTGGTGTGGATCCTCTCCGCCCTCGCCGCCGTGGCACTGGCCGTCGCGGCCTGCGCTCCCGGCCCGGTCCCGCTCGCGGCGGCCGTCCTGGTCGCCTGCGCCGCCACGGTCGTCCCCCAGCTGCTCATCCCGCTCGTCGCCGAGCGGGCCCCGGCCGGCCGGCGGGGCCGGCACGTCGGCGCCGTCGTGACCGGGATGTTCGCGGGCAGCGTCGCGGCCCGGGTGCTCGGCGGACTCGCCGGCCAGGCGTACGGCTGGCGCCCGGTCTTCCTCGGCGCGGCCGCGCTGACGCTGGCCATCGGCGTGCTGACGGCCGCGGTCCTGCCGCCCGAGACCCGTCCCGTCCGCCGGTCCCACCCCCTCCGGGCCATCGCCGGCCTGCCGCGCCTGGTCGCCTCCTCGCCCGGCCTGCGTGCCGCGTGCGCCCGCCAGGCGGGCCTGTTCGGCACCTGGAGCGCCCTGTGGACGACGCTCGTCCTGCTGCTGACCTCGGACGGGGCGTACAGCATGACCACGGCCGCGGCCGGGCTCTTCGGCCTGTTCGGCCTCGTCTCGGCCCTCGCCTCACCGGCCACCGGCACCCTCATCGACCGCTTCGGCGCCCACCGCGTCATGGCCTCGGGCTATGCGCTGGCGGTCGTCTCCCTGCCGCTCTTCTGGCTCGGCGGACACCGGCTGTGGGCGCTGTGCGCCGGAGCGGTGATCCTGCACGCCGGTTTCACGGCCGGTCAGGTCGCCAACCAGACCCGGGCCCTGGCCTCCTCGGCCTCCCCCGCCGCGGCCAACACCGCGTACGTCGTCTCCTGCTTCGCCGCCGGAGCGATCACCTCGGCACTGGCCGGCCCGGCCTTCGGCCACTGGGGATGGAACGGCGTCTGCGCCATCGCCGCGGGATGCGCGGCCCTGGGCTGGGCGGGCGGCGCGCTGGCGGCGCGGGAGCGGTGACCGGGGAGGCAGGCACAGGGGCAGGACCCGGATCGAGGCTCAAGGGCCGGGACTCGGCGCGGGTCCGGGGCTCCGTCCCGGAGAAACGGTGAAGGGCGGGGCAGAGGCGTTCCCTCTCCCCGCAGGGGCCCACGGGCGGGCGCCCCGGACCGAACGCCCCGCCCTCGAAGGCCCCTTCAGCCGCTCACCCGCGGCAGCACGACCACGTCCAGCTCCCCGTCCGCGTACTGCCGCCGCAGCGCCTTCTTGTCGAACTTCCCCACCGACGTCTTCGGCACCGCCGCCACGCGCACCCACCGCTCCGGGAGCTGCCAGCGCGCGACCCGGTCCCCCAGGAACGCCCGCAGCGCCTCGTGCTCCACCGCCGAGCCGTTCCGCAGGACCACCGCCGCCAGCGGCCGTTCGCCCCACTTCTCGTCGGGGACGGCCACCACCGCCGCCTCCGCGACCTCGGGGTGGGCCATGAGGTGGTTCTCCAGCTCGACCGAGGAGATCCACTCGCCGCCGGACTTGATGACGTCCTTGGCCCGGTCGGTGAGCGTCAGATAGCCGTCGGGGGTGATCGTCCCGACGTCCCCCGTGCGCAGCCAGCCGTCGGGGCTGAACTTGTCCTCGGGACGGAACGGTTCACCGTCCGCGCCCCCGTGGTACGCGCCCGCGATCCACGGACCGCGGACCTCCAGCTCGCCGGCGGACCGCCCGTCCCACGGCAGGAACGAGCCGTCCGGCCCGGCCAGCCGGGCCTCGACCGAGGCGGGGATCCGGCCCTGGGTGACCCGGTAGGGCCACTCTTCCTCCGCCGTCAGCCCGGGCGGCGGGTAGGCCATGGAGCCCAGCGGGGACGTCTCCGTCATCCCCCAGGCCTGCACGATCCGCAGCCCGTGCCGCTCCTCGAACGCCTTCATGAGGGACGGCGGACAGGGCGCGCCACCGCTGATCACGACCTTCAGCGACGACATGTCCCGCGGCTTGGCGCCGAGTTCGGCCAGCAGCCCCTGCCAGATCGTCGGCACACCGGCGGCCATCGACGGGCGCTCCGACTCGATCATCTCGGCCAGCGGCACGGGCTGGAGGAAGCGGTCGGGGAGCAGCAGCGAGGCACCCGACATGAACGCCGCGTGCGGCAGGCCCCACGCGTTGACGTGGAACATCGGCACGACGGGCAGACAGGTCTCGCCCGCCTTGAGCCCGAAGGAGCTCGCGGAGTTGACCTCCATCGAGTGCAGATAGACCGAACGGTGGCTGTAGACCACGCCCTTGGGGTCGCCGGTCGTCCCCGAGGTGTAGCAGAGGGCGGCCGCCTGCCGCTCGTCCAGCTCGGGCCAGGGGTAACCGGCGTCCGTCTGGGCCGCGAGCAGCTCCTCGTAGTCGTGCACCCGGGCACGGCAGCCGTCGAGCACGGACCGGTCCCCGGCCCCGGAGACGATCACATGCTCGACGGAGTCGAGGTGCGGCAGCAGCGGGGCGAGCAGCGGCAGCAGCGAGGCGTCGACGACGACCACCCGGTCCGCCGCGTGCCGGACGATCCAGGCGAGCTGCTCGGGGGCCAGCCGGAGGTTGAGCGTGTGCAGGACGGCGCCCATGGACGGGATCGCGAAGTACGCCTCGACGTGGGCGGAGTTGTTCCACATCAGGGTGCCCACGGCGTCCCCCGTGCCGACGCCGAGGCCCCGCAGCCCGTGGGCGAGGCGCGCCGCCCGTGCCCCGGTCTCGGCGAAGCTGCGGCGCAGCGGCGCGCCGTCCCCGG
Organism: Streptomyces luteireticuli; assembly: GCF_041519305.1. Taxonomy (NCBI): domain Bacteria; kingdom Bacillati; phylum Actinomycetota; class Actinomycetes; order Kitasatosporales; family Streptomycetaceae; genus Streptomyces; species Streptomyces luteireticuli. Next base: position 4,507,463 of record NZ_CP167927.1, on the reverse strand, counting down.
TCCAGGTCGTGATCCGCGACTGTGCGTGGACCATCGAACCGTGCTCCAGGATCCGGGTCACGGTCAGCGGTACGTCCTGCATCGTGCTCTGCACCAGGGGCCTCCCCATTGGGCACTCGTTACGCGAGGGTCGTTCCCGGTGATTCTGGTGGCGTTTCCGGTGGTACGTCACTACCCCTGCAGCGGTGAACCGACGGTGTGCGGCCGCCGCCTCCGGCCCCCCGGCCCTCACCGCCGCCCTCGCCGTCCTCGGCCCCGGCGGCGGCACCCGCCCGGCAGCGCAGGTACCCCGTCCGCCCTCCTCCGGTCAGGCCGCCCGCATCAGGTCCGGGTCCTCGCGCAGCTTGCCGAGGGCCCGCGAGACCGCGCTCTTGACCGTGCCGACCGACACTCCGAGCAGCTCGGCGGTCTGCACCTCGGTCAGGTCCTCGTAATACCTGAGGACGACCATCGCCCGCTGCCGGTCCGGCAGCCGGTGCACCGCGCGCCACATCGCGTCGCGCAGCGCCTGCGCCTCGGCCGGGTCGGGGGCGGGAAGCGCCTCGCGCTCCGGGAGCTCGTCGCAGGGGTACTCCTCCACCCTGCGCTTGCGCCACTGCGAGGTGCGCGTGTTGACCAGCGCACGCCGGACGTAGCCGTCGAGCGCCCGGTGGTCCTCTATCCGCTCCCAGGCCAGGTACGTCTTGGTGAGCGCCGTCTGCAGCAGGTCCTCGGCATCGCTCGGGTTCGAGGTCAGCGAGCGGGCGGTGCGCTGCAGCACCGGACCGCGTGCCCGCACGTACGAGGAGAAGGACGGGTACACGGCAGTGGATGCACGGGGGCACACGGTCGTGGTCATGCCTCAACGCTAGGAGCGCGCCGGTACCCGGCGGATCGCCCGCAGGTGCCGAAGGACGATCCGCCTCAAGTCGTACGGGTCGGGCTGCCCCCACCTCCTGGAGGGGTAGACGGAGCGACGTCCGTATCGGCCCGGCCCGGCGCCGCCGGCGCACGGTCACCCGATGACGGCCACCGGCGCGTCGACCAGGTCCCGGTCGATGGTCAGCTTCCGGCCGCCGTGGGTCTCCGACACCTCCCCCGCGTACTGGTGGATGCGGCGGTGCGGCTGCCAGGCGGACTTCGCCAGGATGCGTTCCTTGTCCGTGGAGGCGGTCACGCGCCAGCGGGCGAACCACATCACCGAGGGCAGCGAGTCCGTCCCGGACCGGCGGGCGCGCTCCATGTGACGGACGCCGGACTCGGCGCTGCTGTAGAAGCCCGGCACATAGCCGTGGCGGTTGACGGTGGCGCTCCAGGAGCGGATGAAGGCGAGCGTGGTGGACGCGCAGTCCTCGTCCTTGTCGTCGTACGCCTCCATGTCGAGGTAGACCGGACTGCCGGGCAGGATGCCCAGCTGCGCGGCCCTGTTCACCGCCTCGACGGCCTCGTCGGCACCCTGGTCCTCGGGCGCGTCGGCCGGGATGGGGACGGACCGCTTGGTCTCGGAGCGGACGCAGGGCGACTGCGAGCCGACGTAGAGGGGGAGCACGCGCCAGCCCATGTCGCGGGCCCCGGTGAGCCAGGCGGCGCTGAGCCAGCGCTGCCGGGGGCAGGCCCGCCCGGACCCGGCGAAATAGATGCCGACGGCGCGGTACTGGGAGGTCTTCCACGCCCTGAGGGTGACGAGCGACGGGGCCTCACAGGTGTCGAACGCCCGCCCCCGGAACACGGCGCGGGCCTGGACCATCGGCGGCTTCAGCGCGTCGGCCGCAGTGGCGGGGACATCAACGGCCGGAAGCTGGGCCACGCCCGCCATCAGGGCGACAAGATATCCGATGATCTTCCTTCGTGGGTGCATACGGCGAAGTCAAGGTCCACGATCCCACGCACCTTCGGTGACACGCCCTCGATTCATCCGTCTGCGCCGAGAAGCAGCCCGGACGTGGGAACTGTCCCTTCTGTGATGACACATCCTTTGAATCCCGGTTCGGGTGATGCCCCGTCAGGGGGACGGAGCGCCCGACGGAGAGGAACGCGCCGCTCCACCGCGGCCGAACTCCACTGCCGGGCCCGGCCGATGCAGCAGACGGACCATCAACTTCGTCGGATCACAAGGGCACAGACCGAACACCCCCCGAAGAAGCCGCGCCCGCGAAGGAACCGCGCACACAAGGAAACGACCGCGCGACGGGCACCGAGGTCCCGTCGCGCGGTCGTTCAGACCCTGTCCACGATCACCACACCCATGGTCACCCCGACCGGGTCGGGGTGACCGCCACCTCAGTGGCCGTGGATGCTGGTGAAGACGATCCGTACGTTCTCCTGCTGGATGTGCGTGTGACCGGAGCCCGTCACACTGGCCGTATTGTCCTGATTCGTTGCTCCTGTGCCGGTTGCCACCTGCTGGGTCGTCGTGGAGTTGCCGTGGTTGCTCCCCCCGACTCCGCTGCCCACGACGCCGGCGATCGCCGCGTTGGAACCCCTGTTGGCGAGCTGGCCGTGGTGACCGTCGTCCGAGGCCTGGGCGACCCCTGCGAAGAGGAACGCGGCCATCGGGAGAGCGGCTACGGCGGCGAGGATACGGGCTGCAGTGCGGGTGCTTGCCATGTCATGCCTCCAGAACGGAACTGCTGTTTCTTGCGGGGTGGTTGGCCGGCCGCCCCAGCGGTGGATCGACGTCGCGACACCAGGTTTGCCCACCGAATCTCCACCGAACCCCCCGCCGCTCCCCATTCCCTCGCAAGCATGACCGTCCAGGAATAAACCTTCACCACATCCCCAAGTCCCCACATCGCCGCCCACACCCCTCCCTCAACGCCCTCACCCCCCAAAAGCCCCAAGCACCGAATCGTTTCGGCACAAATTCGGCCAAGTTGATTTCGGCCACCTCCCATCCCCCCTGGTGGACAAGGGATTTGAGCACCGGCCCGGCTCCCGCCCGGCCCGAAACGGGGACGTCCAGCATGACCGGCCCTTCCCGGACCGGACCCGGCCGGAACGATTCCGCGGCCCGCGACAGCGCGTCCGCACCGGCCGTGCGGCCCCCGGGATTCCGGGCCGCGCCGATCCCCCGGAACAGTCCGCGAACACCAGCGTCCGCACAGGAAGGTGCCCGATGAACCTCATACTCCAGGCCCTGCCCGTCGCCGCCCCGACCGTCGGGTGGGCGGTCCACGCCCTCTTCCTCGTCCGCCGTCTCCGCACCGCCCGCACGGACCCGCTCACCGGCCTGATGTGCCGAGACGAGTTCACCTCCCGCGCCCTGCGCGCGATCCGCCGCCCGCACACCGCCGTCCTCCTCCTCGACCTCAACGGCTTCAAGCAGATCAACGACACGCACGGACACGCGGTGGGCGACCAGGTCATCGCCGCGGTGGGCCACCGGCTCGCGGCCTGGTGCGCCTCCCGCGGGGGCTTCGCCGCGCGGCTCGGCGGCGACGAGTTCACCGCACTGGTCCGGCTCGCCCCGGACGCGGACCTCGACGCCGAACTGACCTACGGACTCTCGGCCCTCATCTCCGCGCCCCTCGACACCGGCGGCGTCACCCTGGCCCCCCGCGCCTCCATCGGCCTCTGCCACACCGCGCACCGGCCCGGCGCCGAGCTCTCCGAACTCCTGCGCGGCGCCGACGAGGCCATGTACACCGCCAAGCGCCTCGGCGACCACTGGCGCACGGCGGGACCGGCCGGCGCGTACCCCACCGTGACCGGCCGCCGCGCCGGCCGGCCCGGCGCACACCTGACCCTGCTGGCGCCGGCCCGGCGCCGGGCGGCGTCGTAGGACGCGGCCGGACACCTCCGCCCGGCAGGCGCCGGACAACATCTGTGCAGGTCACGGCAGTTGTCAGTGGGGTCCTGTTCAATCAAGACATGGACCTTCGCCTTACGCCCGCATCCCCACCAGCGCTGCCGTCGTCAACCACACCGTCTTCGACACCGAGTTCACCGACTGTGCGTTCGCCGGAGACCGGTCCCGAGGACCGGCCTTCGCGCCCCCCGAAGAGAGAAGGGGTGCCCCGGTTACCGGAGCACCCCTCTCCACCCGGCCGGATGGCCACATGGCGGAGGCTGAGGGATTTGAACCCTCGGTGACATCGCTGCCACGACGGTTTTCAAGACCGTTCCCTTAGGCCGCTCGGGCAAGCCTCCCCACGTCACGACCTGCCGCGACGCGGGGACAGCCTACCGGGTGCCGATCGAGGACGTGCAGCCCCGCCCGGAGGGTGGACGGGGCCGTGGGCGGGCGTCACTTGTCGCCCGTGCGCTCCCCGAGGGTGATCTCCGTGGTCTTCTGCTTGCCGTCACGGATATAGGTGACGGAGACCTTGGTGCCGGGCTTGTGCGTCCAGATTTCGCTGATCAGGGTCGGGCCGCTGTCGACCTTGGTGTCGCCGAGCTTGACGATCACATCGCCGGGCTTGAGGCCCGCCTTGTCGGCCGGACCGCCGGGGGTCACGGCCGGGGAGCCGCCCGAACCGTTGGAGACGATGCGGGCACCGCCGCCGGCGTCCCTCATGTTCACCGTGGCCTCGATGACCGGGTAGACCGGCTTGCCGGTCCTGATCAGCTGCTCGGCAACGTTCTTCGCCTGGTTGATCGGGATGGCGAAGCCGAGGCCGATGCTGCCGGACTGGCCCTGCGCACCGGGCAGGCCGCCGCCGTTGTTGGCGGACTGGATGGCCGAGTTGATGCCGATGACCGCGCCCTGCGCGTTGAGCAGCGGGCCGCCGGAGTTGCCCGGGTTGATCGAGGCGTCGGTCTGGAGCGCGCTCATGTACGACGCGTTGCTGCCGCCGCCGTCGCTGGAGGCGACCGGGCGCTTCTTGGCGCTCACGATGCCCGTCGTGACGGTGCCGGACAGGCCGAAGGGCGCACCGATCGCGACCGTCGCGTCGCCCACCGCGGCCTTGTCCGAGTCGCCCAGCGGGAGCGGGTTGAGCTTGGCTCCGGAAGGGTTCTTCAGCTTGATGACCGCGACGTCGTAGCCCTGGGCCCGGCCGATGACCTCGGCGTCGTACTGCTTGCCGTCGGAGAAGGTCACCGAGAGCTTGCCGCCGTCGGCGGCCGAGGCGACCACGTGGTTGTTGGTGAGGATGTGGCCCTGGGTGTCGTAGACGAAGCCGGTGCCCGTGCCGCCCTCACCCCCGCTGCTCTGCGCCTCGATGGTGACGACGCTGGGCAGGGCCTTGCCCGCGATGTCCGCGACGGAGCCCGGGGTCCGGCTGGCGAGCTTCGGGTCGCCGGAGGCGGAGACGGTGGTGGAGCTCGTGTCGCTCCGGTCCGCCGCCCAGTAGCCGATGCCGCCGCCGGCCGCTCCCGCGACCAGGGCCGCCGCCAGCACCGCGGCCACGAGCCCGCCGCGCCGGCGCCGCGGCGGCTCGGGGGCGCCCCAGGAGGCGAGCGGGACCAGAGGCCCGTTGCCGGAGGCGTCCCCGTAGGCCGGGGCGCCGTATGGCTGTTGCGGGGCACCGGCGGCGTTGTACCAAGGGCCGCCGGCGGGGGCCTGCGGCGCGGCCGGGGCGCCCTGCTGCTGAGCACCGGCTCCGGCGGGCGGCGCCGGCGGGACGGCGGGCATCTGCGCCGTCCCCCCGTCCGGAGCCGACGCGGGCGCGGCGGCCGGGGGCGCCGGGACGGCGGGCGCGGCGGGCGCGGCGGGAGACTCGGCGGGCTCCGCGGGAGGGTTCGCCCGAGCGGGGCGCTCCGCGTCCTGCGGCGCCGGAGACCCCTGCGGCCCGGCCGCGGACGGAACTGCGGCGCCCTCGTTCTCGGTGCTCACGGTGGTCTCCTCATCAGGTGCACATCGGGTCGTACGCGGCCGTGGCCGTGCGGGCGGGCCGGGGCCACACCGGAACACCTACCCTGACCAGCCTTCACCATCGCCCGTCAGGGCGCCGTAAGCGGAGGCTGTGTGCGGCGGTGCCCGAACGGGCCGGCGGGGTGTCGAGCGAACAACCGGACAAACACCCCATGCGCGATTGTGCCAGGCGGTGGCACGATAACGCGGTGACCTTCGCCCAACCGGCCCCGGCCCCCCGGCCGGGACGCCCCGCCCCGGCCGTCGTCGCCCACCGCGGAGCCTCCGACGACGCCCCGGAACACACCCTCGCCGCCTACCGCAAGGCGATCGAGGACGGCGCGGACGCGCTGGAGTGCGACGTCAGGCTGACCGCCGACGGGCACCTGGTCTGCGTCCACGACCGCCGCGTCAACCGCACGTCCAACGGCCGCGGCGCAGTCTCCACCCTGGAACTGGCCGACCTCGCGGCGCTCGACTTCGGCTCGTGGAAGGGCGGGGCGGCCGATACCGAGGAGCCCGACACCGAGACGTCCGGCCCCGACCGCACCGCCGTCCTCACCCTGGAGCGGCTGCTCGAACTGGTCGCCGACGCGGACCGCCGCGTCGAGCTCGCCATCGAGACCAAGCACCCCACCCGCTGGGCCGGCCAGGTCGAGGCCCGGCTCCTCGACCTGCTCGGCCGCTTCGGCCTGGCCGCCCCGCCGCCCGGCGAGCCCTCGCCCGTCCGCGTGATGAGCTTCTCCGCCCGCTCCCTGCACCGGATCCGGGCCGCTGCCCCGGCGATCCCGGTGGTCTACCTGATGCAGTTCGTCTCGCCGCGGCTGCGCGACGGACGGCTGCCGCCGGGGGTGCACATCGCCGGCCCGAGCATCCGGATCGTCAGGAACCACCCCGGCTACGTGGCCCGGCTGCACCGCGCGGGACACCGGGTGCACGTGTGGACCGTCAACGAGCCGGAAGACGTGGAGCTGTGCCTGCGGCTCGGCGTGGACGCGGTCATCACCAACCGCCCCAAGGCGGTGCTCACCCAGCTCGGACGGCGCTGAGAACGGGGGCCGATTCCGCGGCCCCGGCCGGGCCGACGGGCTTCTCCGCGCCCTCCCGGGGCGCCCGTGCGCCGTCGGGTGAGTCCGTACGCCCCCGCGCCCGTCACCGGGAGTGCACCGGCGCGTTCGGTACGTGTCCGGCCGGGCCGAGTGCCCCACCGGGCACGGAGTGGCCGGTTTCCGGTCCAGTCCATTGGGGCATTCATCCCCTGACGTGGGGCAAAGGAGGTCTCGGGGGTGGCGTTGGTGGTGGCGCAGGAGGTGCCCACATCGTCGGTCATGGCCGTACCCCATGGTCCAGCCGGTGTGGGCGAAGCGAGACACCGGATGCGCAAGGATCTGCGCGCCAGCGGGGTACCGGATTCGGTCATCGACGACGCCGTACTGATCCTTTCCGAACTGCTCAGCAATGCCTACCGGCACGGGCGTCCGCTGGGCCGGGACGGCGGTGCGGGCGAGGGCGAGGGCGAGGGCAACGGCGGGATCCGGGCCGCCTGGCGCGTCGACGAGCGCGGCCGGCTCACCGTGGAGGTCACCGACGGCGGCGGGCCCACCCGACCATTTCCGGCCACTCCTTCGGTCACGGCCCGCGGCGGCCGCGGCCTCAACATCATCAGCGCGCTGTCCCAGGAGTGGGGTGTCCGGGACGCCTCGGGAGAGGTGACCGTATGGGCCGCGCTCTCCGCGCGCGCCGGTTTCGCTACGCGCGTCGACCTCACCCCCCAGCTCGACTTCTCCGACCTGGACGGGCTGGTGTGACACCGCCGGGCACGCCCCCGCGGGACGTCCGCCCGAGCCCGTAGGGCAAGCACTCCCCCCTCGCCCGCCGAGCCGTACGACGACGGCCCGCGCACCCCGGCCGGGCGTCCGCACCCCGCGCCCGGGCGCACCGGACTCGGCCCTCCGCACAACCCGCCCGTGCTGCCGCGGACGGCGCCCGGCCGGGCGCTAGGCTCGCGCCCGTACCAGCCGGACGCACCGACACGGGAGACATTCACGCCATGGCCAAGAAGCGCCGCCCCCAGACCAAGGCCGCCGCACCGCGGCCCGGCGACGGCACGGTCCCTGTCGTCGGCGCCCGCGAGCCCTGCCCCTGCGGCTCCGGCCGGCGCTACAAGGCCTGTCACGGCGCCGCGGCGACGCACGCCGTGACCGAGCTGGTGCAGCGCCCGTTCGAGGGGCTGCCGGGCGAGGCCGACTGGGTCGCGCTGCGCGAGCTGGTCCCGGCCGCGACCGTGGAACTCCACCTCAAGGACGGGCTCCCCGAGGGCGTTCCCTCGGTGACCCTGGCCACCGTGCTGCCCATGGCCTGGCCCGCCCTGCGCCGCGACAACGGCGCGGTCCTGCTCGGCCTGCAGAACGACACGGCGACCGGTGACATCAGCCGCGACCTGGCCGACACCCTGCAGCGGGCCCTGGTCGCCGAGCCCGGCACCCCCGTCGCCGCCGGGCGCACCGCGGCCGACGGCCCCCGGCTCCAGGACCTGCTGGACCCGGCCGCTCCGTTCGAGCCGGCCGTGCACACGGGTTTCGAGTTCTGGATCGAGAACGCGGAGAACGCCACCGGCGAGGTCGCCGCCTCCCTGGAGCGCGCCAACGCCGCCGCGATCCCGACCGTCCGCCTGGACTCCGTCGGGGGCGCGTACTGGTGCGAGGTGCCCGAGAAGAACCACCTGCGCTGGGTGATGACCCACCCCGAGGAGGAACTGCTCGACGCGCTCGCCCGGCTGCACGCGGCCGGCGAGTCCTCGCTCGGCGAGGGCACCCGCCTCGTCGGGTCGTTCCGGGCCCACGGTCTGACCGTCCCGGTGTGGGACCTGCCGAGTTCCGTGCGCGCGGCGGACGTCGAGAAGCCGGCCGCGGCCTTCGCGGAGCGGCTGGCCGGTGCGCTCGCCTCGCGGACGCCCCTGACGGCCGACGAACGACGGGCGCGCAACGGTCTCACCAGCCGTCAGGTGACGCTGAACTGATCGGCGGAGCGCTCCTCCGGGCCACACCGGAAGCTCTCGCTCCGGGGGCCCGGAGCGAGTCCCTCGCGTGACTCCTGTCACAACTCCCGCTGTCAGCCCGGAAATCGGCGTCCGGAAATCCACGATCGAATTTGCGAACCGCCGATCTCTTGTTACGGTTCTAGGAGCCCGGTCGCTGGTGCATCCCCCGTCGCCAGCGATCGGGCCTTTCCATGCCCGGACGCCGGAAGACGCCCGCGGGCCCTGCCCGGCCCGCCGCGCCCGGCATCCGACGGCCGCCCCGCCCGCCGTCCCCCCGCCTTCACAGGCCGAGGCCACGACGTTTCTCCACCCCGCACCCGGTACCGCCGACGGGCTACGGCCGGACCCGGCGGACGGAACCGTTCCGGGGGCCGGCGCTAATCCTCGGTGGAGTCCGGCGAGTTGCTCCCGGAGCGGAGGAGCAGCTTCCCTTCGGTCGAGGCGATCTCCGCGACCGCCGTATACGCGCCATGTCCGCGCAGCGTCCGCCGACGGGGCGTCTCACAGGCGTCGGGGGCGTCGGACGCCTCCATCGGGCACTGCATCTGGAGCGACCGGCCGTCCGGGGACATCAGCGTCAGCACACCCGTCAACGGGCCGCCCGTTCCGTTGCGGTAGTAGGTACGGGCCCAGGTCTCCCCGCCCTCCGTCAGGACGCAGGTCTGGGCCTCCAGGCCCTCGGGGGAGTCGAGTTCGGGGCCGCACTGGGCGGTGTCGCGGGGCTCCTCCGGGGCGCCGGACGCGGAGGCCGCGGCCGGGGCGCCGCCGAGGAGACCGGCCGGCTCGTCCGTCGAGGGCGAGGAGGCGAGGGAGGGCACCGCGGCGGGTACGACACCGCCCCGGCCCCCGCCCGCCCTCCGTTCCTTGCCGGCCGGCCAGGCCTTGGCCCGTCCGGCCACCGCCGCCGGACCGGCCGTCGCGGCCGCCAGGGGCAGCACGACGGCGAGCGCCACCACACCGGCGAGCGCCACCATCCGGAGACTGGCTGCATGTTGCTGGGACACGCCGGGCACACCGGACGCACGCTCCATGGGACCACCTGCGACTCGCCGCGGACACTGGATACTTCGCGGGACGGCTGAGGGCCCACCCCGCCCGGACCGACGGCGACCACAGGCGCCCGGTCGAAACCCGCCGGAGAACCCGGCGTTCGACCGGCACGGCATCCGACGCGGGTCCGCCCCCGAACATAGCGGCCGGCACCCCGTCCTCCCGGCCCGTCCACACCCGATTCCCGCAGTTCTCGGCGCGGCTTACACCCGTAAGAGTGAGAGCGCGTGCGTCTCCCGTCCGTACGCGCTCCCACGGGCTGCCGCGCCCGGCGATCCGCGCGGCGTCAGTGCGCCAGCCTGCTCCCGCCGCCCTGCGAGCCGGTGGCCGCACTCTGCTCGACCAGGACGTCGACGAGCGAGGCCACGTCCGGGAGCCAGGGCCGGGCGTCCTGTGCCCCGGCGGACGGGCGCGGCGCGCGCGGCCGTCCCGACGCCGGCACCGCGGGCTGCGGCGTCCGCTCCCAACGGGCCCGGCCGGGGCCCGTCGCCGACGGCGGGAGGACGACGTACCCGCCGTCGCCGTGGAAGCGCAGCGAACCCGGCACCCATTCCTGGCGGTGCAGCAGATCGCCGAGGACCTCCAGCGAGTACGGCGCCACCAGGAGGGTCCAGCGCGCCGGGGTGGCGACCACCGGACCGAGGCGGACACCCGCCCGGTCGAGGGCCGCCAGCGCGCGCGCCCCGGCGACGGCGGGCAGGCTCACGGCGCAGGCCGCGCTCCCGCCGGTGGCCAGGACGACGGGCGCCTCGGGCCGGTTGGTCCACCACCAGCCGACCATCCGGGCGTCCGTGGTGGCCGCCAGCAGCCCCGGGTCGAAGGGGTGGGCACCGGGGGCCGCGCAGTCGGGGTGGGCACAGCCGCACTCGCGCACGCGGCCGATGCCGGGCCGCAGGCCCACACCGGGGAGCACCGGCCACTTCCACTCCGTCGCGTAGGTGAGGGCCGCGGTGACCACCGCGGACCGGCCGGACCGCCGGAGCGAGAGCTTGCGTCGCCTTCCGAGGATCTCGCGCATGAGCGCTCGTTCCTTTCCGTGAACGCCGAGGGTGGCCCCGGCCGGAGCCGGGGACCGTGATGGCACTGCACTTCGTTGCGGATCACTTCGTTGCAGATCCCGGCGCTGTGGGTGACAGCGCCGCGATGTCGCACTACATGGCACTACGGGCACCGCGTGGCGCGGCACTCAACGCGCCGCCGGCCTTCATGGTCGGCGCACCACATGGATCACAGGTCACTGCGCGTACAACGCAGCGCATCACGCCTGGGGCCGAGCGTGAAACATGGCGGAGGGTGGCGCACGCATGGCGCTTGGTGCTGGGGCCGGTATGCCCCTCGCCCACGGCATGGGTTCCCCCACGCCGCTCGGGGACGGACACGGCCGTTGCCGGGTAAGACGCCCGGCCCCGCTGCCGGGTTCCGGGGCGCCCCCAACTGCCCCTGTCCTTCCTCGAGTACGTACCCACCGCGGTGGCGGTGACGCGCTGTCGAGCAACGCCAGTCGACCGCAAGGGGGTGGGCACGGCACTATTTTCCGGCCAACTTCAAAACCCCTCAGACACCATCATTCCCACTGGTCCAATGCTGGACATTGCCTCACCGGGGCGTGTACATGTGGAGGCCCCCATAGCACGCACCACGACAGGGGGTTCGCCGTGCTATTCCCTGCCACGCACAGGCCGATGGGCTGGCCGGACGGGCTCACCGAAGCCCTCCGCAGGCTCCGGCGCGCGGACTGCCGGGCCGTCTCCGCCCCACCCCTCCGGAGCAGACGGCCATGAACGCCCCCCACCTCCCGAAAGTGGCCGGAATCGATCCTCCTGTTCCTGCCCCGACCCTGTCTTCTGCTTCCGGCACGACCTCCGGAACCTCCGATTCCCTTGCTACCACGGGCACTTCCGGCCCCACGGACCCCTCTGGTGCGAGCTCTCCTCCCTCCACCCCCACGGCCCTCTCCGGTGGCCAGGCTCCCCATCTCCTCGTCCAGGACCGCCTCGCCCGCTGGGTCTCCGATCTCACCTCGCTCCAGGAGCTCACCGAGCGCCTCTCCCGCACCACCGACCTCGAAGCCGCGCTCCATGAACTCCTGCACGCCGGGGCCACACTCGTCGGCGCCGGCCGGGGCCTGGTCACCCTGCACCCCGTCGACGACTCCGGCCGGGCGCTGACCGTCACCCTCGGACTCGGCCCTGCCGACCTCGGCCATCTCGAGACCATTCCGCACGGAACGGCGCCCTCCGCCCCGTCCCGCCCGTACGTGGGGCTCCTGGAGGACCTGCCCCCCGTCGGCGCCCGTTCGGGAACGGCCCGCCCCGACATCCCCGCCGAGGAGGACCTCGACCCCCGTCACCGCGCGGTCGCCTCCCGCCTCGGCTACGCCGCCAGCTACGCCGTACCGCTGGACACCGCGGCCCCGGCCGGCGCGGCGGCCGGCCGGATCGGCGCGGCCGTCTGGCTCTACGACGAGCCGGCCGAGCCCGACGAGCGCCGACGCCACCTGGCCTGCCTCTACGCCGCCCACGCCGCCGAGCACCTGGCCCGGCTGCTGGAGCTGGGCCGCGCCCGGGAGGCCCTCGCCACCCTCCGCGAGGAGCTGCTGCCCACCCGGCTGCCCCACGTCCCGGGCGTACGGCTCGCGGTCCGCCACCGCACCGGGCCGTGCGGCGGCGGCGACTGGTACGACGCGCTGCCGCTGCCCGAGGGCGCGCTGGGCCTGGCCGTGGGCGGAATCACTGGTTCCGGCCCGGGTGCCCTGGCCGCGACGGGCCGGCTGAGGGCCTCGCTGCGGGCCTACGCGGTGATGGAGGGCGAGGATCCGGTCGCCGTCCTCTCCGATCTCGAACTCCTCCTGCGGCTCACCGAGCCCACCCGTTCCGCCACCGCCCTCTTCGCCTACTGCGAACCGGCGGCCCGGAAGGTCGTCCTCGCCGCGGCCGGGCACTGCTCGCCGCTGATCATCGGCGACCGCCGCACCGAGTACGTGGACACCTCGCTCTCGGCCCCGCTCAACATGCTCACCTGCTGGGAAGCGCCCAGCGTGGAGATCGAGCCGGCCCCGGGCGAAACGCTCCTCCTCTACAGCGACGGCCTGCTGCACCGCACCGGCGACGCGATGGACCGGGCCTTCGCCCGGCTGCACGCCGCGGCGGCCGGCGTGCCCCGCGAGGCCCGCCGCGACCCGGAGGCCGTGGCCGACCATGTCCTGCGCGCCGTGCTGCCGGACGACGGGGACGGGACGAAGGTCCCGGACCCGTCCGGCGACGGGGCGGGCGAGGACGTCGTCCTGCTGGTCGCGCACTTCGAGTGACCGGGCCCGGTCCCGGTCCTACGGCCCTTCTCGGCCACGTTTCCCCGCACCTACGATGGAGGGCGGCCCCGTTCGAGGAGGAGAGCATGACCGACCAGCCCGCACCCGAGAACCCCGAAGGTGACGAGCCGATCAAGCAGCGGAAGAACGGCCTCTACCCCGCCGTCTCCGACGAGCTTGCCGAGAACATGAAGAACGGCTGGGCCGACACCGAGCTGCGCGACCTGCAGCCGATACCGCAGGCCCAGGAGACCGCGCGGCGCCGCGCCGAGCTCTCCGCGCGCTTCCCCGGCGAGCGGCTGGTGATCCCCGCGGGCAACCTCAGGACCCGCTCGAACGACACCGAGTACTCCTTCCGCGCCTCGACCGAGTACGCGTACCTCACCGGCGACCAGACCCAGGACGGCGTCCTGGTCCTGGAGCCCGCCGGCGACGGCCACAAGGCCACGCTCCACCTGCTGCCCCGTTCCGACCGGGAGAACGGCGAGTTCTGGCTCGACGGCATGGGCGAGCTCTGGGTGGGCCGCCGCCACAGCCTCACCGAGGCCGAGCGGCTCTACGGGATGCCCTGTGCGGACGTCCGCGAGCTGGCCGCCGCCCTGGCGGAGGCCACGGGTCCGGTCCGCGTCGTCCGCGGCCACGACGCCGGCGTCGAGACGGCCCTGACCGACAAGGTCACCGCCGAGCGCGACGAGGAGCTGCGCATCTTCGTCAGCGAACAGCGCCTGGTGAAGGACGCGTTCGAGATCGGCGAGCTGCAGAAGGCCGTGGACTCCACCGTCCGCGGCTTCGAGGACGTCGTGAAGGTGCTCGACAAGGCCGAGGCCACCTCCGAGCGCTACATCGAGGGCACCTTCTTCCTCCGCGCCCGGGTCGAGGGCAACGACATCGGCTACGGCTCGATCTGCGCCGCCGGTCCGCACGCCACCACCCTGCACTGGGTCCGCAACGACGGCCCGGTCCGCTCCGGCGAACTGCTGCTGCTGGACGCGGGCGTGGAGACCCACACCCTCTACACCGCCGACGTCACGCGCACCCTGCCGGTCAACGGCCGCTACACCGAGCTCCAGCGCAAGATCTACGACGCGGTGTACGAGGCCCAGGAGGCGGGCATCGCCGCGGTCAAGCCGGGCGGCAAGTTCCGCGACTTCCACGACGCCGCGCAGCGCGTGCTGGCGGAGAAGCTGGTCGAGTGGGGCCTGCTCGAGGGCCCGGTCGAGCGCGTCGTCGAGCTCGGTCTGCAGCGCCGCTGGACCCTGCACGGCACGGGCCACATGCTCGGCATGGACGTCCACGACTGCGCGGTCGCCCGCACCGAGGCGTACGTCGACGGCGTCCTGGAGCCCGGCATGGTGCTGACCGTCGAGCCCGGCCTCTACTTCCAGGCCGACGACCTGACCGTGCCCGAGGAGTACCGGGGCATCGGCGTCCGCATCGAGGACGACATCCTCGTCACCGAGGACGGCAACCGCAACCTCTCGTCGGGTCTGCCGCGGACGTCCACGGACGTCGAGGCGTGGATGGCGGGCCTCAAGGGCTGACCTCCGCCAACGGGGCGTACGGAAGGGGCCGCCGGGACCTGTGAGGTCCCGGCGGCCCCTTCCTTTCATTCCCTCCCGGGATCAATTCCCGCCGGAGGGCGGCCCGTCAGAGGGCGAGCAGCGCACCGCTCGCGACCCTGGTGTCCCTCAGCGGCCGGAGGGCGAGCCGCATCAGGACGAGGGCGTTGTCGTCCCCGGCGATGCGGTTGGCGCCGAGTTCGCCGCAGGCCAGGCACTGATGGACGATCAGCCATTCGCCGTCCGGGCGTACGGACATGCTCAGCGCCTCCATGCGGCCCCGGCAGGACGCGGCGCGGTCGCCCGGGACCCGGCGGTCGACATGGAGACTGGCCAGGCAATTGGGGCAGTGGTTGCGATGGGCGGTGCCCGGCGCGTCGGGGGAGATGTCCAGACCGCAGCCGACGCACCGGAAGGCGTTCGTCCGGTGGCCGTCGCGGCCGTGGAGGACATCCTTGCGACGCTGTGGACGGCGGGACCGGCGCGGGGTGTTCTTCCGTCGTGACATGGCGCGGCCCCTCACAGATCCCCGAACGCTTCGAGGGGGAAGGGAGGTTGGGCCAGCGGGCGCACCGCCATGCGCATCAGGATGAGCTGGTTGTCGTCCGTGCAGACGGGGCTGGACGTCAGCTCGTCGCAGCGCACACAGCGGTGGATGACCATCCAACTGCCGTCGCGCAGGACGGCGATGGAGATCGGGGTCATCCGTGCACGGCAGTCGGACGGACCGCCCTCGACGTGGTCGACGACATGCCGCGAGTGCAGACACGACGGACAGTGATTGCGCCGGCTTCCGTCGGCGGCGTGCGCGGAGACGGTCAGGCCGCAGCGTACGCAGGTGAACGTGCTGGTCTTCAGGATGTTGTGGGAGTCGGACACCCGGGGGCTCCTTGCTGGGAAGTTCTCGATGACAGCAGGAGTCGGCCGAGCGGCCTGGGGCACCGGATCCGCGTCCGGTCCGCCCGCCGCAACGGGGCGGCGAAGAGCGGCTGTTACGCGGTGCGGCGAGGCGCGCTCGGCGCCGGCCGGGTCGTCGACATGAACACCTGTCCCGGGTCGGGCGGGCCCGAGGGCCCGAGGCGGAAGGTCTGGAACGCCGCCAACGTAGCAGCGGCGCGGAGGCGGCTGCCATCGATTTTCGGGGGGGCGACCAAGGGGCGGCCAAGCAAAGGCAACACATGTCGCATTAGCTCTTGCGGGCGGGGTGCCGCGCATGCCATGCTCTCTCTAACGCGACATCGGTTGCATTACTTCTCGCCCGCCCGTCCCGGAGGGAGTCCTCATGACCGCCACCACGATCCCCGACCCCACCGTTCTGCATCCGCTCGCCGGCCACGACCGGGTCGTCCTGCTGCGGTCCCTGGTCTCGGACCCCCGCATCGAGGTGGGCGAGTACACGTATTTCGACGACCCGGACGGGGCCGAGGAGTTCGAGAGCCGCAATGTGCTCTACGCCTACGGCACGGAGCGGCTGGTGATCGGCAAGTACTGCGCCATCGCCGCCGGCACGCGCTTCATGATGCCGGGCGCCGCGCACCCCACGATGGGTGTTTCGACCTTCCCGTTCACCATGTTCGGCGGCGCCTGGACCGAGCGGACCCTGGACCTCGTCACAGACCTGCCCAGCCGGGGCGACACCGTGATCGGCAACGACGTCTGGATCGGCTATCAGGCACTGATCATGCCCGGGGTCCGGATAGGCGACGGGGCCGTGATCGCGGCGGGTTCGGTGGTGACCGGCGACGTCGAGCCCTACACGATCGTCGGCGGCAACCCGGCCCGGCCGATACGCCGACGCTTCGACGACGCCGACGTCGAGCGGCTCCTCCGCGCGGCCTGGTGGGACTGGCCCGTGGAGCTGGTCACCGAGCATGTGCGCACGATCATGGCCGGGCGCCCGGCGGAGATCGAGCGGATAGCCGAGGAGCTCGCGGAGCGGAAGGCGGCGTGAAGGCCCTGCCCGCCGGGGCCGGTCACGAAGCGGGCCCGGTCACGAAGCGGTTCTGATCAGGAAGCGGGCCCGGTCACGAAGCCCTGAGGAGCGCCGCGTCCTCGCGCCACTTGAGGATCTTGTCGAAGGTGACCACGGCGCCCTGCCGTCCCGGGCGGTTGCGGACATGGACGTTGTCCGTCAGGGACTCGATCAGAAAGAGGCCCCGCCCGTGTTCGTCATGGGCGGGGGCCGGGGGCCTCGTCTCCAGGCGGCGGGCGGTCCTGCGGCGTTCGCGCAGTGGCGCGGGGCCGGTGAAGCCCGGTCCGGAATCGGTGACCTCGATACGACAGGTGTCGCCGTCGATGCGGGCGGTCACCCGGTAGCCGGTGGAGGAGTCACCACCGTGCTCCACGGCGTTCGCACACGCCTCGCTGAGGGCGACCGCCAGGTCGTAGGCCGTCTCGGGGTCGACCCCGGCCGTCTCCATCGCGCCGACCAGCAGCCGCCGGGCGAGCGGAACGCTCGCGGCCTCGCGCCGCAAGTGGAGTGACCACCAAATGCTCATGCTCAGCCTCCTGGCCGCGGCTCGACATATCGATACCTATAGCCGCGCGCGACAGGTGGTAAGCCTGCCGGGCGTGTGAGTCCGCTCATTCGGCGGACGCGGCGGGAGGGCGCATTGGGGTATGCGGACGACCCTGCCGTGGGGAAGGAGTGAGTCCGGTGGGATGATGACGCAGTCATGCCTCACCCCGTCGCGCGCGCCGGCGCCGATCTGCGAATGATCCGGGCCGCGGTGTTCACCGCGGTCTGTGTTCTGCTGTCCGCGGGCGGGCACGCGCTGGCATCCTGCGCGGCGGTGCCGCTGTGGACCCTGGCCGCGGGCTTCGCGGCGGTGTTCGCCCTGACCGCCCCGCTGGCCGGGCGGGAGCGCTCGCTGCCGGGGATAGCGGCCTGTCTGGTCGTGGGCCAGGTGGTGTTGCACGCCCTGTTCTCCCTGGGCCAGCGCGGGCCGGAGGCGGCCCCCCGCTCCGGGCACGACGGCCCCCTGGTCAGCTTCGCGGGCCGGCTGCTCTGCAACCAGCGGCCCCCGGCCTCCCCGGCCGAGGCGCGCCGGATCATCACGGACGCCGGGCTCGACCCGGCCGCCGCGCACCCCGCGGCGGCCCCGGCCGCGCCCGCGGAGAGCTTCGCCCACGCCCTCGTCCCGTCGTTGCCGATGCTGCTCGGGCACCTGCTCGCGGCCCTGGTCCTGGGCTGGCTGCTGCGGCGCGGCGAGGTGGCGCTGTGGCGCGTGGTGCGGCTGTCGGCGCAGTCGGCCCGTGCGGTCGGCGAGGCGGCGTTCGTCCGGGTGCTGCGCGCCGCGCTGACGTTCGTCCGCGCGTTCCTGGCGGGGACGGCCGACGGGCCGGACGCGCCCGTGCGCCGTACCCATCGGGACGACGAGCGTCCGGTGCGGGAGCCCGAGCTCCAGCACTCCGTGATCAGGCGGGGTCCCCCGCGCCTCGCCCTCGCGGCCTGAGCACGCGACGCACCCTGGCGCTACGGCGGGAGGGCGGTCGCGGCACGGCCGCACGCGCGCCACCCCACCCGCCTCCTCCTGCCCAGGGAGTGTTTTCGCATGAACATCAACACCACCATGAGCGCTGTCAAGCGCACCCGTCGTCCGCTCCGCCTGGCCGTCGTCGGCACCGCCGTCGCGAGCGGCGTCCTGCTGCTGGCCGGCCCCGCCTCGGCGCACGTGAGCGTGCAGCCGGGCACCGCCGAGAAGGGCGGCTACAGCACCGTCTCCATCAAGGTGCCGAACGAGAAGGACAACGCCTCGACGGTCAAGCTCGAACTCGATCTCGATCCCAAGCACCCACTCGTCTCGGTGATGCCACAGGCGGTCCCGGGCTGGGACGTGAAGGTCGAGAAGACCAAGCTCGACAAGCCCGTCCAGATGCACGGCAAGACCATCGACGAGGCGGTCAGCAAGGTCGTCTGGACCGGCGGGAAGATCGAGCCCGGCCAGTTCCAGCAGTTCCCGCTCTCCGTCGGCCAGTTGCCCACCGACACCGGCGAACTGGTCTTCAAGGCCCTCCAGACCTACTCCGACGACGACGTCGTCCGCTGGATCGACCCGTCCAAGCCCGGCGGCGAGGAGCCCGAGCACCCTGCCCCCGTGCTGAAGCTCGTCGACAAGGCGGACGGCAAGAACGGCAAGGAGGCCACGGCGCAGGCCGCGGCCTCCGAGTCCGAGGACGGCGGCTCGTCCGACGGTTCCGACACCACCGCTCGGGCCCTCGGCATCGTGGGCATCGTCGTCGGTGCGGCGGGCGTCGCCTTCGGCGTGCTCGCCGGGCGCCGCCGCACCACAGCCTGACGCACGGACCGGCCGGGCCGGCGGGCCCGTCCCATGACGGACCGCCGGCCCCGCACCACCGACCCATCCCTTTGGAGAAACGCTCCATGCGCACCAAGACCGCGAGCGCCGTGCTCGCCCTCGCCGCCGCGTTCACCCTGACGGCCTGCGGCGGATCCGGCGACAAGGCGGACGGCAAGCCGGCAGCCGACGTCTCGGCCGAGCCCAAGAAGGTCCCCCTGGCCCTCGACACCCCCAAGGCCAAGCCCGACCTGGTCCTCAAGGACACCGGCGGCAAGACCTACGAGCTGGTCAAGGAGACCAAGGGCCGCCCGCTCCTGCTCTACTTCGGCTACACCTACTGCCCCGACGTCTGCTCCACCGTGGTCGCCGACATGGCCGCCGCCGAGAAGAAGCTGCCCAAGGCCGAGCAGGAGAAGCTGCAGATCGTCTTCGTCACCACGGACCCCGACCGGGACACCCCCGAGCGGATGCGCAAGTGGCTCGACGCCCAGGGCGGCCAGGACATCGTCGGCCTGACCGGCTCGTTCGACACCATCCAGGCCGCGGCCAAGCCGCTCGGGATCCTGGTGGACAAGCCCAAGAAGGAGAAGGACGGCTCCATCACCGTCAGCCATGGCGCCCAGGTCGTCGGGTTCTCGCCCAAGGACGACAGCGCCCACTGGATCTACACCGCCGAAACCACCGCCGACCAGTACGCCAAGGGTCTCCCGAAGATCGTCAAGGGAGAGAACCCCTGATGCGCCCCGTGAAGATGAACCGCGCGACCGCCGCCACCGCCGCCGCCCTGCCGCTGCTGCTCGCCGGCGCCCTCGTGCTCGTGACCGGCTGCGGCTCCGGCTCGAAGGACAAGCCCGAGCTGTCGGTCAGCGGCGCCTATCTGCCGCAGCCCGCCATGACGGACATGGCAGCCGCCTACTTCACCGTCAAGAACGACGGCGGCAAGGCCGACCAGCTCACCAAGGTCACCACCCCGCTCTCCGGCGACGTCACCCTGCACTCCACCGAGGGCTCGCAGATGAAGCACGCGGAGAAGCTGGACGTCCCGGCGAACGGCACGCTCTCCCTCTCCCGGGGCGGCAACCACCTGATGCTCGGCAAGCTGGACCACAAGCCCGCGGTGGGCGACAAGGTCGAGTTCACCCTGCACTTCGCCACCTCCGCGCCGGTGAAGATCCAGGTTCCGGTGGAGAGCGCGTCCTTCCGTCCCAAGGGCTGACATCACCATGAGGACCCCGACCGCCGGGCGGCTCGCGGCCCTGCTGGGCACGCTGGCCGCCGCGCTGCTGTGCGTGCTCACGGCCGGCGCGGGCACCGCGTCGGCGCACGCCGCGCTCACCGCCACCGACCCCCGCCAGGGGTCGGTGGTGCCCACCGCGCCCGCCCGGATCGAGCTGACCTTCTCCGAAGGGGTGCTGCTGGGCGCCGATTCGGTCCGGGTGCTCGACCCGCAGGGCACCCGCGTCGACACCGGGAAGCCCGGCCACACGGACGGCCGTTCCGAAACGGCCTCCGTCGCGCTGCGCCCCGGGATCGCCAACGGCACGTACACGGTGGCCTGGCAGGCCGTCTCGGCGGACAGCCACCCGGTGGCCGGGGCCTTCACCTTCTCCGTCGGAGCCCCGTCGAAGACCACGGTCGAGGCCCCCGTCGCCGGGACGGACCCGGTGGTCGGAACGCTCTACGACATCGGGCGGTACGCGGCGTACGCCGGGTTCGCCCTGCTCGTCGGCGGCTGTGTCTTCGCGGGCGTGTGCCGGGCCTCGCGGCCCGTGCAGAAGATCGCGGTCGGCGGCTGGATCACGCTGTTCCTGTCCACGGCCGTGCTGTTGCTGCTGCGCGGCGCCTACACCGGCGGCAAGGGAGCGGGCTCCGTCCTCGACCTCGCGCTGCTCGGCGACGCGCTGTCCACCAAGCCGGGCGCGGCCATGCTGACGCGGCTGCTCCTGCTGAGCGCGGCGGCGGTGTTCCTGGCCGTGCTGTTCGGCTCGTACGCCCGCGAGGACTCCCGCGAAGGCGCCCGCGCGGACGCCCGCGAGGGCGCCCCGCCGCTGCGCGACCGCCCCGCCCTCGCCTACGGCCTGGCCGCCGGCGGCACCGTCGTCGCCGCCGGCCTCGCGGCGACCTGGGCGGCGGCCGAGCACGCCAGCCAGGGCCTCCAGCCCTGGCTCGCCATGCCCGTCGACGTGGCGCACCTGCTGGCCGTCGGGGTGTGGCTGGGCGGTCTCGCCGCCCTGCTCGCCGCGCTCCGCGCGGACGAGGCCCTGCCCCGCGACGCGGTGCGGCGGTTCTCCCGGCTGGCGTTCGGGGCCGTGTGCGTCCTGGTGGTCACCGGGCTCTACCAGGCCTGGCGGCAGGTCGGCAGCTGGTCCGCGCTCACCGGCACGGACTACGGGCGCTGGCTCCTCGTCAAGGTCTCGCTGGTGGCCGTGATGGTCGGGGGCGCCGCGTTCTCGCGGCGGTGGACGGTGCGGCTCGCCGACGGCGTCCGGCCGTCCGGCCCCCGGACCGCGGCACCGGCCGCACGGACCACCGACTCCCCCGAGCGCGCCGCCCAGCTGGCCCGGCAGCGGGCCGCCGTCGCCAAGGCGGCCGGCAAGCGGCGGCGGGACGCCGACCCCGCACGGGCCGGACTGCGCCGCTCGGTCCTCGCCGAGGCCGCCGTCGCCGTCGTCCTGCTCGCCGTCACCACCGTCCTCACCACCACCCAGCCCGGCCGTGCCGAGGTCGAACAGGAGCGGGCGGGGCGGACGGACGGCGGCACGGCACCCGCCACGGCGGGCCGGACCGACGTCACGATCGCCTACGACACCGGGGGGACGAACGGGCGCGGCACCGCCCGCGTCGCCCTCGACCCCGGGCGCCCCGGCGCCAACACCGTCGACGTCGCGCTCACCGACCCCGCAGGGAGGCCCGCCGACGTCCCCGAGGCGACGGTGTCGTTCACCGAGAAGGAGAAGGGCATCGGCCCGCTGCGCGTCCCCCTGGAGCGCGTGTCCGCCGGGCGGCTGCGCGCCTCCGGCTTCCAGCTGCCCATGGCGGGGCGGTGGCAACTCACCCTGACCGTACGGACCTCAGAGATCGACCAGGTCACCGAGATCGAAAACGTAGAGATCAATGACTGAGACATCCGGCAAGGCGAACAAGACCGACAAGAACAAGACGAGCAAGGTGAAGAAGGCGAACAAGGCGAAGCCCGAGCAGCCCGCGCACGACTCCGCGCTCACCAGACGCCGGCTGCTCGGCACCGCCGGCGCCGTGGGCGCGGGCGGCCTCCTCGTCGGCGGACTTGCCGGGGCGGCCGGTGCCGCGGCGGCGCGTGATGACAAGGCGCCGCTGTCCGGCGTCGGCACGGCGGCGCTCCCCTTCCACGGCACGCACCAGGCGGGCATCGCCGATCCCGCCCAGGCCCACGGCCACCTGCTGGCCTTCGACCTCGCCCCCGGCGCCGACCGCAAGGCCGCCGCCGCGCTGCTGCGCCGCTGGTCGGCGACGGCCGCCGAGCTGACGGCCGGACGGACGCCCAAGGGCGACGACACCGGGATCGCGCTGGACGCCGGGCCGTCCTCGCTGACCGTCACCTTCGGCTTCGGCCGGACCTTCTTCGACCGCACCGGCCTGACCGCCAAGCGCCCGTTCGCCCTCGAACCGCTGCCCTCCTTCACCCAGGACGCGCTCGACGCCAAGCGCAGCGACGGCGACCTGTGGGTGCAGATCGGCGCCGACGACGCGTTCGTCGCCTTCCACGCGCTGCGCCTGCTCCAGCGGCAGGCCGGCGACTCGGCCCGGCTGCGCTGGCAGATGAACGGTTTCAACCGCGCGCCCGGCGCCACCGAGCGGCCGCTGACCGGGCGCAACCTGATGGGCCAGATCGACGGCACCAACAACCCCAAGCCCTCGGACGCGAACTTCGACGAACGGATCTTCGTCCCGAAGGACCGCGAGGGCGCGGACGCGTGGATGGCGGGCGGCTCGTACGCCGTCGTCCGCCGCATCCGGATGCTGCTCGACACCTGGGACCACCTGTCGCCGGAGCGCCAGGAGAAGGTGATAGGCCGCCGCAAGTCGGACGGCGCACCCCTGTCCGGCGGCACGGAGACGACGCCGGTCGACCTGGACAAGGTGAACCCCGATGGCTCGCTGGCCATCGCGGGCGACGCCCACATCCGCGTCGCGGCGCCCGAGTCCAACCGCGGCGCGGCCATGCTGCGGCGCGCCTACTCGTACCACGACGGCTTCCGCGACGACGGCGCGCCGGACGCGGGGCTGCTCTTCATCGCCTGGCAGGCGGACCCGATGCGGGGCTTCGTGCCGGTGCAGCGGAAGCTGGACCGGGGGGACGGGCTCTCGCGCTTCCTGAAGCACGAGGCGAGCGGGCTGTTCGCGGTGCCGGGCGGGTGTGCGGAAGGGGAGTACGTGGGACAGCGGTTGCTGGAGGGGTGAGTTCGCCCCGGCCCCGCCCCCGCGCACGGCGCCGCAAGTATCGTGGCAGCGCCACCAGGTGATCGATCCGGAGGAACCCTCGTGATGTCGGCCAGCCACTACGCCTATCTCGGTCCCGAGGGCACCTTCACCGAGGCCGCCCTGCGCACCCTCCCGGAGGCCGCCACCCGCGAGCTCGTCCCCATGGTCTCCGTCCCGGCCGCGCTCGACGCCGTCCGGGGCGGCGAGGCGGCGGCCGCGCTGGTGCCGATCGAGAACTCCGTGGAGGGCGGCGTCACCGCGACGCTCGACGAACTCGCCACCGGCGCACCGCTGATGATCTACCGCGAGGTGCTGCTGCGGATCGCGTTCGCGCTGCTCGTCCGGCCGGGGACGCGGCTGTCCGACATCAAGACGGTGACCGGGCACCCCGTGGCGCAGCCGCAGGTGCGCAAGTGGCTGGCCGCCCATCTCCCGGACGCGCAGTGGGAGTCGGCGGCGTCCAACGCGGACGGCGCGCGACTGGTGCGCGACGGCCGCTACGACGCCGCGTTCGCCGGGGAGTTCGCGGCCCCGACGTACGGACTGGAGTCGCTGGTCACGGACATCCACGACGCGCGGAACGCGGAGACCCGCTTCGTCCTGGCGGGGCGGCCCGCGCGGCCCGCGGCACGGACCGGCGCGGACCGGACGTCCCTGGTGGTCTGGCTCCGCGACGACCACCCGGGCGCGCTGATGGAGCTGCTCCAGGAGTTCTCCGCGCGCGGGGTCAACCTGACCTGGATCGAGTCGCGGCCCACGGGCGAGGGCATGGGACGCTACTGCTTCTCGATCGACTGCGAGGGGCACATCGGCGACCGCCGGGTGGCGGAGACGCTGATGGGTCTCAAGCGGATCTGCCCGAACGTACGGTTCCTGGGTTCGTATCCGCGCGCGGGCGCCGAGCCGGGCGGGGTGCCGCAGACCGCGGTGCGGCCGGGGACGGCGGACGCCGACTATGTGGCGGCTGCGGAGTGGCTGGCGCGCTGCCAGGACGGCCGGGCCTGACGGAGGCGGGGCACGGTTCTCCACAGGGTTATCCACAACCCTGGGCCATTCTGGGGATAAGTCGATAGAACGAGGCATCCGAATGGGTTACGAATCGGTCAACGTCGACAAATCTCTCTAGTAATCCACCGGGTCGTCCACAGCCCCGGCCACCGCCCTCGACGGCCGTCCACCGCCCACCCGTCACCCCAAAGGCCTCGAACAACCCTTTAGTGAAGGTGATCTCCACCCGAAAGAGCGCCCATGCAAGGTTTATCCGCTAGGGCACCGCTAAAGGGCGATCGATAACGAAAACAAGCGGAGGATCCAGTTCCGATATCCACAGATTTCCCACACACCCTGTGGACAAAGAACCGGAAGCAATGCCTCCTGTGGACAACCTCCGGGCCCAACTCCCGCCCTCCACAAGGCTGCTCGGCGCCGCGTCCCGTCCGATAACGGCGCTTCGCCCGCATTCGTCATTTTCGGACGACGATCGACCGCGACGCATTCCGCACGTTCCGGGGACCCTCTCGGGACGACAAAGGATCATTACAGAACAGGACAAACCCCACCGAAGGGGAATATCGCGTCGAGTGATCGCAGCACACAACGGTAGCCTGGTGGGGTGATTGACCTTCGCCTGCTTCGTGAGGACCCCGACCGTGTGCGCGCCTCCCAGCGCGCCCGTGGAGAGGACGTCGACCTGGTCGACGCGCTGCTCTCCGCCGACGAGCGGCGCAGGTCGTCCGGCGTCCGCTTCGACGAACTCCGCGCCGAGCAGAAGGCGCTCGGCAAGCTCATCCCCAAGGCCACCGGCGACGAGAAGGCCGCGCTGCTGAAGAAGGCCGGCGAGCTGTCCGCCGCCGTCAAGGCCGCCGACGCCGAGCAGGACGAGGCCGCGGCGGAGGCCCAGCGCCTCCTGCTGAGCATCGGCAACCTCGTCCACCCCGACGTGCCGCGCGGCGGCGAGGACGACTTCGTCGTCCTGGAGACCGTGGGCACCCCGCGCGACTTCGCCGCCGAGGGCTTCGCGCCCAAGGACCACCTGGAGCTCGGCCAGTCGCTCGGCGCGATCGACGTCGAGCGCGGCGCCAAGGTCTCCGGCTCGCGCTTCTACTACCTGACGGGCGTCGGCGCGCTCCTGGAGCTCGCCCTCGTCAACGCGGCCATCGCCCAGGCCACCGCCGCCGGCTTCACCCCGATGCTCACCCCCGCGCTGGTCAAGCCGCGCGCCATGGAGGGCACCGGCTTCCTCGGCCAGGCCGCGCAGGACGTCTACCACCTGGAGAAGGACGACTTCTACCTGGTCGGCACGTCCGAGGTGCCCCTCGCGGCGTACCATATGGACGAGATCATCGACGCCGACCGGCTCCCGCTGCGGTACGCCGGTTTCTCCCCCTGCTTCCGCCGCGAGGCCGGCACCTACGGCAAGGACACCCGCGGCATCTTCCGCGTCCACCAGTTCGACAAGGTCGAGATGTTCTCGTACATCGCGCCGGAGGACGCCGAGGCCGAGCACCAGCGGCTCCTGGACTGGGAGAAGCAGTGGCTGACCAGCCTGGAGCTGCCCTTCCAGGTGATCGACACCGCCACCGGTGACCTGGGCTCCTCCGCCTCCCGCAAGTTCGACTGCGAGGCGTGGATCCCGACCCAGGGCAAGTACCGCGAGCTGACCTCGACCTCCAACTGCAACGAGTTCCAGGCCCGCCGCCTGTCCGTCCGCATGCGCGACGGCAAGAACGTCCGCCCGCTGGCCACGCTCAACGGCACGCTCTGCGCGGTGCCGCGCACCATCGTCGCGCTGCTGGAGAACCACCAGCAGGCCGACGGCTCGGTCCACGTCCCCGAGGTGCTCCGGCCGTACCTGGGCGGCCGCGAGGTCCTGGAGCCGGCCGCCAAGTGACCGCCACCCCGCCGCCCTACCGCCTGGTCGCGACGGACCTCGACGGGACGCTGCTGCGCTCCGACGAGACCGTCTCCGACCGCACCCGTGCCGCCCTGGCCCTCGCCGGGGCGGCGGGAGCCGCGCACCTCGTCGTCACCGGCCGCCCGGTGGCCTGGTGCCGGCACATACTCGACGCGCTGGACTACCGGGGCCTCGCGGTGTGCGGGCAGGGCGCGCAGGTCTACCACGCGGGCGAGCACCGGCTGCTGACGTCGGTGACGCTCGACCGGAAGCTGGCCGCCCTTGCCGTCGAGAAGGTCGAGGCGGAGACGGGCCCGCTGCACCTGGCCGCCTCCCGCGACGGCCTGGACGGCGAGCTGCTCGTCACGCCCGGGTACCGGATCCTGGAGGGCCCGCGCCCGCCGGTGCCGGTCACGGACCGGTCCGAGCTGTGGGCGGAGCCGCTCAACAAGCTCTACCTCCAGCACCCCGACCTGGACGACGACGCCCTCGCCGAGGCCGCGCGGACGGCCGCCGGGGGCCTCGTCGACGTGACGATGGCGGGCGCCGGCATCGTCGAGCTCCTGCCGCTCGGGCTGAGCAAGGCCACCGGCCTCTCGCTGGCCGCGCGCCGCCTGGGGGTGAAGGCGGCGGACACGATCGCCTTCGGCGACATGCCCAACGACGTCCCGATGTTCGCCTGGGCCGGCCACGGCGTCGCCATGGCCAACGCCCACGAGGAGCTCAAGGCCGTCGCCGACGAGGTCACCGCCTCGAACGACGAGGACGGCATCGCCGTGGTCATCGAGCGGCTCTTCGCCACGGCGCGCTGAACGCACCGAAGTCCCAGGGCGGCAGGCCGCGCACCAGCGGCCCGCAGCCCAGGCCGACGAGCACCGCGATGGCGTGCCCGATGTCGGTGTACGTGGCGCCGGTCAGCAGGGGCGTCACGAAGAAGAGGACGAGCCCGGCCAGCCAGGCCCAGCGCCAGGGCCGCGGCACCCGGTAGCTCAGCAGCCCGGCGGCCGCGGCCAGCCCGTACGAGACCCCGATGTCGACCACGTGCTTCATGGCCCGCGGCGCCGTGTGGTGCTCGATGGCCAGCAGCAGCGCCTCCTGGCTGATCAGCGTCGCCGCGATGTGCGCCACGCCGACCGTGAACAGCCAGCGCAGGGTGCCGGCCCAGCGCTCCACATTGGCGTGGACCAGCTCGAAGAGCACGGCGTAGAGCAGGAACGAGGAGGGGCTCTCGATCCAGAACCCGCTGATGAGCAGCGACTGGAGCGGGTGCCTGGTGAGCTCGTGGATGTTGCTGCTGGTGCGGTGGAGGAGGAAGGTCTCCAGTCCCTCGCTGGCCGCGGCGATCACCAGGCTGGTGATGCCGATGATGAGCAGCCAGATGTGCGTACCGGGGGACGACCGGACCCAGGCCCGGGCCAGGGCGATCCCCCGCCCGTACCGGCGTTCCACGGTTCGACGGTAACCGACGGGGGACGCCGGCGCCGGGCGGGCCGTGAAGCCCGTCCGGCGCCGGCGTCCCCGGCCGGAGTGCGAGGACCGAACCCGGTGTGCGAGGACTACCGCGTCGGGGCCGCCTTGCGGAGGCGCTCCCTCCGGGGAAGGGGCGTCCGCTCTCCGCGCGGGGTCCGCAGCAGGGCGACGACCGTCACCCCCACCACCGTCATGACCCCCGCGATCGTCCACGACACCGTGTGCCAGGCCCCCGTGAACTCCCCGGCCAGGTAGGCGTGGTCCGGACCGTCGAGGTGGCCGGACGCGACCCGGCCCGCCAGCTCGCCGGACCCGAGCCGCCCCTGCAGCAGGCTCAGCAGCCCCGCCCCCAGCACCGTGATCATCAGCGCCTGTCCGCCGCCCCGCACGGTGTTGAGGAACCCCGCGGCGGTCCCCTCCCGCCCGGGGGCGACGGCGTTCATCGCCTGGCCGTCGATGATCCCGTTCGCCAGTCCCGTCCCGGCCCCGATCGTCAGCAGCGGCCCGGCCAGCAGGCCGGCCCCGGCTCCCGGCGTCAGCACGGTCAGCCAGGCGTTGCCCGCCGCCACCAGCCCCATCGCCACGGCGATCACCA
The DNA here is from genome assembly GCF_041519305.1 of Streptomyces luteireticuli. Lineage (NCBI taxonomy): Bacteria > Bacillati > Actinomycetota > Actinomycetes > Kitasatosporales > Streptomycetaceae > Streptomyces > Streptomyces luteireticuli. The sequence continues at coordinate 4,479,014 of NZ_CP167927.1, read as the reverse complement.
GTCGGGCGGGCACGCCGCGGTTCACCAGGCGCGCGCCCAGCAGCGGCAGGAAGAGGACGGGAGCGGTCAGCAGCAGCATCGTCGTCCCCGCCTCGCCCGAGGAGAGGCCGTCGACGCCCTGGAAGTACGTCGGCAGATAGGTCAGCGCCCCGGCGAAGCCGACGGCCCCGGTCAGGCCGGCCAGCGTCCAGGCCAGGTAGCGGCGGTCGCGCACCAGGGCCAGGTCGAGCACCGGGTGCGCCGAGCGGCGCTGCAGCACGGCGAACGTCACCAGGAGGAGGGCACCGCCCCCGAAGGCCCCCAGCACCAGCGGGTGGGACCACCCGTTCTGCGGCCCCTGCGTCACTCCGGTCATCAACAGCCCCAATGCGGCGATGAACGTCACCGCGCCGACGGCGTCGAGCCGCGGCCGGGCCGCGGCCCGCGACTCGGCGACGAACAGCGTGCCGCCCAGCAGCACCGCGCCCACCACCGCGAACACCAGGAACGCGGCACGCCAGCCGAGCGCGCCCACCAGCGCACCGGACAGGGTCGGCCCGGCCGCGAGGCCGATGCCGCCCACCGTGCCCAGGGCGGCGAACGCCCGGGTGCGGGCGGCCCCTTCGAACGTGCCGGCCAGCAGCGCGCCGCCGCCGGCCATCACCCCGGCCGCCCCGAGCCCCGCCAGGACCCGGGCCGCGTCCAGCAGCAGGACGCCGTCCGCCGTCGCGCCCATCGCGAGGCCGGCGGTGAAGAACAGGGCGCCGACGCGGTAGACGCGGCGGCGGCCGAAGGCGTCGGCCAGCGAACCGGCGACCAGCATGAAGCTGGAGGCCGTCAGGAAGTACCCGGTGATCACCCATTGCAGGGGCGCGCCCGAGGCGTCCAGGTCGGCGCCGATGTCCGGGAGGGCCACCGTGGTGCCGGACATCGACATCGCGAGGGTGAGCATCCCGAGGAGGACGAGCCCCAGCGTGGCGGCCGGGCGGGAGCGGGGAGCGGCGGTCTCGTTCATGGCACCGACGCTAGGAACCGGGCCCGTACCGGCACATCTGTCGGACGACCTGGTCAGGGCCCCGTCGTCCCGGCCGGAGAACCCGGTAGTCCTACAGATGTGCCGGTACGGGCCGCGCCCGTAGCGTCGTCGACGTCAGCACCGACCGGCCGTCACCGGCCCAACTCCCGTCGCTCGTGAGGAAATCCCCATGGACACCACCGCTCCCCTCCGCCTCGCCGTCATCGTCGGTTCCACCCGCGAGGGCCGCTTCGGCCCGGTCGTGGCCAACTGGTTCGCCGAGCGCGCCCGGGTCCACTCCGGTCTGGACATCGACATCATCGACCTTGCGGAGGTGGACATTCCGCTCGTGCTGTCCGGCAGCCCGTCCCCCGGGGTCGCCGCCATCACTCCCCGGCTCGCCGCCGCCGACGCCTTCGTGGTGATCACGCCCGAGTACAACCACTCGTACCCGGCCTCGTTGAAGGCCGCGATCGACTGGCACTACACCGAGTGGCAGGGCAAGCCCGTGGGCTTCATCTCCTACGGCGGACTCGCCGGGGGCGTGCGCTCCGTCGAGCACCTGCGGCCGGTCTTCGCCGAACTGCACTCCGTCACGGTGCGGGAGACGATCAGCTTCGCCATGGCCTGGGAGAAGTTCGACAAGGACGGGAAGCCGCTCGACGCGACCGCGGTGAACGGCGCCGCCAAGCGCCTGCTCGACCAGCTCCTCTGGTGGGGCCACGCCCTGCGCGACGCCCGCGGGCGGATCCCGTACGCGGCCTGACGCCTGCCGCTCCCCCCGCGCTGACCAGCGGTTACCGTGAGGCCATGCTCCATGGACGCACCCGTGAGACCGCCGCGCTCGACCAGCTCCTCGCCACCGCCCGCGCCGGGCGCAGCGGGACGCTGGTGCTCCGCGGCGAGGCAGGCATCGGCAAGTCCGTTCTGCTCGACCACGCCGCCCGGACCGCCGAGGAGGCCGGGATGCGCGTGCTGCGCGGCACGGGCATCGAAGCGGAGGGTGAACTTCCGTTCGCGGGGCTGCATCTGATGCTCGCCGGAGCGCTGGACCGCGTCGACGGCCTCCCCGAGGCACAGGCCGCGGCGCTGCGCTCGGCCTTCGGCCTGGCCTCCGCCGCCGACGGGGGCGACCGCTTCCTCGCCGGACTCGCCGTACTCACCCTCCTCGACCAACTCGCCGAGGAACGGCCCCTGTTGTGCCTGGTGGACGACGCGCACTGGCTGGACCGGGAGTCGGCGAACGCCCTGCTGTTCGCGGCCCGGCGGCTGAACGCCGAGCCGGTCGCCGTCGTCTTCGCCGCCCGCGACGACCACGCCCCGGCCTTCCCGGCCCCCGGCATTCCCGAACTGCGGCTGGCCGGGCTCGATTCCGAAGCCGCGAGCGCGCTGCTGGCGGAGCACGCCGCCGGTCTGCCCCGGCACGCCCGCGACATCGTCCTCAAGGAGGCCGCGGGCAACCCGCTCGCCCTGTGCGAACTGCCCACGGCCCAGCGGGAGGAGGAACGGTACGCCTCCCCGTACGGCATCACCGCCCTGCCCCCGCACAGCAGACTGCTCCGGGCCTTCTCCACGAGCGTCGCCGCACTGCCCGAGCCCACCCGCGCCCTGCTGCTGGTCGCCGCGGCGGCCGGCACGGCCGGTCTCGACACCGTCCTGGCGGCCGCCGAACGCTTCGGCGCGACCCTGGACGACCTCGAACCCGCCGAACAGTCCCGGCTGTTGCACCTCGCCGACGGCGCACTCGTCTTCCGGCACCCCCTGGTGCGGACCGCCGTCTACCAGGGCGGCACGGCCGGCCGGCGGCTCGCCGTGCACCGGGCCCTGGCCGACGTCCTCGACGGCCGGCCGGGCGGGGCCGACCAGCGGGCCTGGCACCTCGCCGCCGCCGGGACCGGCCCCGACCCGGTGGCTGCGCGGCTGCTGGAGGAGAGCGCCGAACGCGCCCGCGCGCGCGGCAGTTCGAGCACCGTCGCCGCGGCGTACGAGCGGGCGGCCGCGCTGACCCCCGACGACGGCGGCCGGGGCCGCCGGCTGACCGCCGCGGCACGCGCCGCCGCCGACGCGGGGCGGCTGGACCAGGCCGAGGAACTGGCGGTCCGGGCCATCGCCCTGACGGACGGGGACGCCGACCCGGCCGCACACGCCGCGGCCGTGCTGGTCCGGGCCGAGGCCGCCGACGAACAGGGCCGCTCCCGCGACGCCCACGCCCTGCTCACCGAGGCCGCCGAACGGCTGCTCGCCGGACCGGCGCCGGACACCGCGGGCCCGCTCCTCCTGCGGGCCGCGCACGCCGCCTGGCACGCCGGCGACCAGGCCGCGCTCGACGCGGCGTCGGCCCGGGCGGCCGGGCTGCGCCTGCCCGGGGCGGACCGCGTCGCGGCGCTCGCCCGGCTCGCGGCCGGCCAGCACCGGTGCGACGGGGCCGCCCCGGCCGACGGGGCCCGCGCCGTCCGCGAACTCATCGGCGCCGCCGGGGAGTCGGCGGCCGACGTGCGCGAGGCCGTGCAGCTGGGCTGGTGGCACCTCTTCCACGGGGACCTGGCCGCCGCCCGCGACCTCGCCGAGGCCCTGGAGCGGCAGTGCCGCGAACAGGGCGCCTTCGGCGTCCTGGGACTGGTCCAGATGCTCCTCGCCCGCACCCAGCTGCTGCTCGGCCTGCACCGGGAGGCCCTGGCCACCGCGACCGACGGGCTGCGCACCGCCGACGACACCGGCCAGGCCCGCGTCCGCGTCCACCTGGCCACCGTGCTCGCCCAGCTCGCCGCGGTCCGGGGCGATGAGGAGGGCTGCCGCGCGCTGACCGCCGAGGCGCTCGCCCTGGGCATCGCCCCCGGCACCGTGCACGCCGCCGGGGCGCTCAGCCTCCTCGACCTGGGGCTCGGCCGGCCCGGGGCCGCGCTCGACCGGCTGACGGCCGTCGTCGCCGCCCCCGACCGGCAGGGGGTCATCGGCGCCCTCCCCGACCTCGTCGAGGCGGCCGTCCGGCACGGCCGTCCCGAGCCGGGCCGCTCCGCGCTCGACTGGTACGAGCAGCACCTCACGGCGCACAGCCGCAGGCCCTGGGCCGAGGCCGTCGCCCTGCGCTGCCGGGCGCTGCTCACCCGGGACCCCGAGGAGGCGGAGGCGCTGTACGCACGGGCGGTCCGCCGCCACCACGAAGGCACCGGGTCGGCCTTCGAGCGGGCCCGCACCGAACTGCTGCACGGCGAGCACCTGCGGCGGATGCGCCGCACCGGGGACGCGCGGGCGCGGCTGCGGTCGGCGCTGGAGACCTTCGAGCGGCTCGGGGCCGGGCCCTGGGCCGAGCGCGCCCGCGCGGAGCTGCGGGCCGGGGGCGAGAGCCTCGTCGCCTCCGGCGCGCCCGCGGGCCCCCTGGACCTGCTCACCCCCCAGGAGCTCCAGGTCGCGGGCCTGGCGGCGCAGGGCCTCAGCAACCGCGACATCGGGGCGCGCCTCTTCATCAGCCCCCGGACGGCCGGCTACCACCTGTCGAACGTGTACCCGAAGCTGGGGATCACGTCGCGCAGGGAGCTGAGCGGAGTGGGCCTGTAGGGGGTTAACAGAGGGTTTGCCCGTATATCTGTCGCCCGAGGGCGACATCGGGGGGCAGTTGTAGGATGACTGGGCAACCGGGCACCCGAGACAGCAGGAGGCGCAGCCGACATGGCCCTGCGAGCCGCAGGACGGCAGTCCCTCGTGGACACCGTCGTCGAACAGCTCCGCACCCAGGTCGCCGCAGGCGAATGGCGCGTGGGCGAGCGCATCCCGACCGAGCACGCCCTCGCGGAACAGCTCCAGGTCGGCCGCAACACCGTCCGCGAGGCCGTCCGCGTCCTCGTCCACGCCGGGATGCTCCGCTCCCGGCAGGGCGAGGGCACCTTCGTCGTCTCCACCGCCGACCCGGCCGAGGTCATGCGCGGCGTGCAGCGCGCCGGCGTCCGCGACGTCCTCGAACTGCGGATCGCGCTGGAGGCGGAGGCCGCCCGGCTCGCCGCCACGCGCCACGAGCCCGCCGACCTGCGGCGGATGCGCGACGCCCTGGAGGCGCAGACCGCCTTCGAGGACCCCGAGGGCCAGCCGGACTCCGGGACCCTGGAGCTCTACGCCGACCACGACGTCGAGTTCCACAAGGCCGTCGTGGAGGCCGCCCACAACACGGCCCTGACCGCGACCTACAGCTGGTTCAGCAGCTCCGTGCGCGAGGCCCTGCTCACCGCGCTCGGCGACCGGGACATGCCGCGCATCATCCACGGCGACCACCACGCCCTCATGGAGGCCATCGCCTCCGGCGACCCCGACGCGGCCGCCCGGGCCGCCCGGGCCCTCCTCGAACGCCCCAAGCAGGCGGTCGAATCGCTGCTCGCCGAGAACTGACCACCACCCCGCACCCCACGGGAACGCACCACCGGAAAGGCACCCGCATGTCGGAAACGAGGCCCGAGACGCCCCTCATATCCCCGTCCACGACCTCCCTCGTCGCCGCCGAGGAACCCTCCTCGGCGGCACCGGCCCCCGCCGGGGCCCGCGCCCTGCGCGCCCACCCGGCGCTGGTCCTCGCCGGCATCCTCCTCGCCTCGCTCAACATGCGGGCCGCGCTCGCCGGGGTCTCCCCGCTCGTCGGCGAGATCAACGACCACTTCGGCCTCGACTCGACCGCCAGCAGCCTGGTCACCACGATCCCGCTGGTCTTCATGGGCCTCGGTTCGATCGTCGCGCCCCGGCTCGCCCGGCGCCTGGGCACCGAGACGGTGCTGTGCGCCGCGCTCGTCCTGCTCTGCGGCGGCATCCTGCTGCGCGTCGCGCCGCCCGTGGTCACGCTGTTCGTCGGCGGCGCCCTGGTCGGCACCGCGATCGCCCTGCTCAACGTTCTGATGCCGGGCCTGATCAAGCGCGACTTCCCGGAGCGGGCGGCGAGCATGACCGCCCTCTACTCGACCGCCATGATCCTCGGCGCCACCGTCTCGGCCGCCTGCGCCGTGCCCCTGGAGAAGGCTCTCGGCGGCTGGCGGGGCTCGCTCGCCTCCTGGTCGCTGCTCGCCGCCGTCGCGGTGATCGTGTGGATCCCCCAGGCCCTGCTCGCCCGGCGCGGGGGCCACCACGCCGCGGCACCGGCGGCCCGGCAGCCCGCGGCCGACGCCCCCAACCTGCTGCGCTCCGGCCTCGCCTGGCAGGTCACCCTGCTCATGGGCACGCAGTCACTGATCGCCTATGTGTGCATCGCCTGGATGCCGACGGTCTTCACCGACAACGGCATGGACAAGAGCACCGCGGGCCTCGTCTACGCCTTCTACACACTGGTGCAGATGGCCGGTTCGTTCGTGGTGCCCATGCTCGCGGGGCGCATGCGGCACCAGCGGCTGCTGGCCGTCGGCGTCGTGGTGCTCATGGCCGCCGGTACGACCGGACTGCTGCTCGCCCCCGCCGCCGGGGCCTGGGTGTGGGCCACGATGATGGGCGTCGCCCAGGGCGGCACGCTCGGCCTCGCACTGACCCTGATGGTGCTGCGCACCCGTGACGCGCACACCGCCGCCCGTCTCTCGGGAATGGCCCAGACGTGGGGCTATCTGCTCGCCTCCGCCGGGCCGTTCGTCGTCGGCGCGGTCCACCAGGCCACCCATGGCTGGTCGTTGCCGATCGGGATCCTCCTTCTGGCCTGTGTGGCCCTGGTGTTCCTGGGGCTCGGCGCCGGTCGCGACCGGAAGATCTGAGCCCGTCCGTCCCGCTGCCGCGCGGGGGAGGTCCCGGGTCTCCGGATCACTCCTCCCCCGCGAGCGTCAGCCTGCGCAGCCGCTCCCCCGCGTACCAGGCGGCCGCCACCGTGACGGCCGCCAACAGGCCCAGGCCCACCGGCAGTCCGACGTCGGAGGTGATCGCCCCGGGCGCCCCGATCCGCTCGGCGATCGACAGCGCCCACTGCTGCACGCTGAGCGTCCGCGCTCCGGGTATCAGGCTGCCGAAGAGCGACTCCCAGACCAGGGCGTAGACCAGGCCCGCGACGACGGCGTGCCGGGTGACCGTCCCGAGCAGCAGGAAGACGGCGCTGTAGGCGACGGAGGCGGCCGCCGCGGCGACCGCGTAAGCCATGGCGATCTGCTGACTGTTGCCATTGAGCAGGAGTCCGGCCAGCAGGGTGGGGACGGCGGAGAAGACGACGGTGACCCCGGTCGCGACGATCAGCTTGGTGAGGACGATCGTCGGCCGCTTGACCGGTTTGGCGAGCAGATAGACGACCGAGCCGTCGTCTATCTCGGGCCCTATCGCGCCCGTTCCGGCGATGACGCCGATCAGCGGCACCATCGTGGCGAGCGCGAAGCCGCCCAGCACCTTGGTGGCCGTCTCGTCGTCGGGCCCCGTCAGCAGGCGGATGGCGGCCGCGATGATCAGCAGCAGGGCGGGGAGGGTGAAGAGGACGGCTGCGCGACGGCGGCCGAGGAGCCCCCGATAGGTCAGCCGGGCGACCGTCGGGTGGTAGATCTGGTACATGGATTCCGGCGCCTCCGTTCAGGCCGAGACGAGGTAGGAGAAGACCGATTCCAGGGACTCGTCGGAGGGCGAGACCGTCAGGAGCCGGATGCCGTGGGCCCGGGCCACGGCCGGCAGCAGGGTGGTGAACCGGCCGAAGTCCACGGCCTGGACGCGCAGGGCGCCCTCCTGGACGTCGACCTCGATGCCCGCCGTCGAGGGATCGGAGATCAGGGCCGCCGCCAGGGCTCGGTCGTCGCTGGAGCGGACCAGGTAGCGGTGCGGGCGGTTGGTCATCAGCCGGCGGATCTTCCGGAAGTCGCCGGAGGCGGCGTGCCGTCCGGCCACCACGACCTCGATGTGGGCCGCGAGCTGCTCGACCTCCTCCAGGATGTGCGAGGAGAACAGCACCGTGCGCCCGTCGGACCCCATCCGCCGCAGCAGATCCATCAGTTGCATCCGCTGGCGGGGGTCCATGCCGTTGAAGGGCTCGTCGAGCAGGAGCACCGAGGGATCGTGGACCAGGGCGGAGGCCATCTTCACCCGCTGCCGCATGCCCTTGCTGTAGGTGGCGATCCTGCGGTCCTGCGCGTACTCCATCTCCACCGTGGCCAGAGCGCGTCGGGCCGCCGAGGCGGGCAGCCCATGGAGCTCGGCGTTGGCCCGGACGAACTCCAGGCCGGTGAGGAAGTCGTACATCGCCTCGCGCTCGGGGACGAGGCCGATGTGGCGGTAGATCTCCTCGTTGCCCCAGATCACCGTCCCGTCGAGGGTGACCGTGCCGCTGGAGGGGGCCAGGAAGCCGCCCATCATGTTGATGAGGGTGGACTTTCCGGCGCCGTTGGGACCGAGCAGCCCGGTGACGCCGGGGCCGATGGTCATGGAGACGTCGTTGACGGCGACGACATTGCCGAACCAGCGGGAGACGCCGTCGATGTGGATCTCTGTCACAGCCCGGCCCTCCGGTAGCGGGCCATCAGCAGGCCGTAGGAGCCGGCGACGGCGCCGAGGACGACCAGGAGGTAGAGCGCTCCGGCCCCCGCGCCCGGACCGTGGCCGCCCGGGAAGGCGGAGGTGGCCGAGAGGAAGGCCGTCTGGACGCCGTCGATCAGGGTGACCGGCGAGAACAGGCCGAGCCAGGCGATGATGTCGGTGTTGTCGCGGGCGAGGGCGATGCCCTGGACCGTGCTGACAGCGCCGTAGGAGATGGTGAGGACCGCGATGACGGCGGCGACGCCGAAGCCGCGGCGCGGTGTCAGGGCGGCGACCACCAGGCCTATGCCGGCGAAGAAGAGGGACAGCAGAGCCACGGAGACCAGTCCTTGGGCGAAGGCTTTCGTCTGGGCGGCGAAACCCATCTTCGCCAGCAGGGCGCCGGCGTAGAGGATCACCAGGGGCGTCGCCGTCAGCAGGAACAGCGCCGAGGCGAGCGCGGCGAACTTGGCCACCACGTAGTCGACGCGCTCGACCGGCCGGGAGAAGTACAGCGGGACGGTCCTGAAGCGCAGGTCGCGGGAGACCGACTGGGGCGCCTGGGCGGCCAGGAAGAGGCCGATGACCGCTTGGAGCAGGATCGCGTAACGCGTGTACTCCACGGGCAGCTTGGTCATCTTGGTGGCGACGGCCACCGCCACGATGATCGCGGCCGGCACGCACATCACACCGAACAGCGTCATCGGCAGGACCTTGGACTTCGCCGAGCGGCCCAGCCCATAGGCACCGCGCAGGCTCTGCGAGTACAGCGCGCGGCGGGCATACCCGCGGCCCAGGCGGGGGCCGGTGTAATCCCGGTAGCCGATGTTGTGGATCACGCCCTGTGCGGGCGCGGCGGTCGTCTCAGGCGGCATCGGAACTGCCCCATTTCTGCGCGCTGTTGTCGGGCGTGGCGCCGGGGGAGCGGAAGACCTCGGCGATGCGGTGCCGGCGCGGCTCCATGCGCACCAGCCCCAGGCCGAGAGCGGCGACCGCGTCCCGCACCAGGTCGTACGTCGCGTCCCCGGCGACGTCGACGAGCAGCACGGACCCGGCGCCGGCCGCCGCGAACTCCCCTTCGCCCGCGGCCGGCTGCACCGTGAGCCCCGCGGCCACGAGCGCCGCGGACAGCGCGGCCGTGCCGTCGGGGTGGGCGTCGGTGTCCGTGACCTCGACCGCCAGCGAGCCGGTGGCCTGGGTGAAGTCGCTGGTGGCGGAGGAGCGCAGCAGCTTGCCGCCGTCGATCACGACGACGTGGTCGCAGGTGCGCTCCAGCTCGCCGAGGAGATGCGAGGTGACCAGCACCGAGATGCCGAAGTCGGTGTGGATGCGGCGGATCAGGCCCAGCATCTCGTCGCGGCCGACGGGGTCGAGGCCGTTGGTCGGCTCGTCCAGCAGGACCAGGCGCGGGTCGTGGACCAGGGCCTGGGCCAGCTTGACCCGCTGCTTCATGCCCGTGGAGTAGCCGCCCATCGGGCGGTAGCGCTCCTCGTAGAGGCCTACGTGGCGCAGGGTGTCCGCGGTGCGCTCCCGGGCGGCGGTCAGCGGCAGTCCGGACATCCGCGCCATATGCACGACGAACTCCGTGGCGGAGACGTCGGGCGGCAGGCAGTCGTGCTCCGGCATGTAACCGACGCGCTCGCGGATGGCCGCGCCCTCGGTCGCGACGTCCAGGCCGAGGACCTCGGCACGGCCCTCGGTGGCCGGGGAGAGCCCCAGCAGAATCTTGATCAGCGTGGACTTGCCCGCGCCATTGGCACCCACCAGCCCGGTCACTCCGGGAGCGATGTCGATGGAGAGCCGGTCCAGCGCGGTCACCCGGGGGAACCGCTTGCCGAGGCTTTCGGTGGCGATCACAGTCACGTCTTCGACGGTAGTGGCGCCGGGCGCGGAAATCGTCAGCCCGGATGAGGGCTTGCGCGTAGTCCTCGGGTCTGACCCACCCGTAGGGGACGGGGCCGAAAGTATGGGCACCCGCGGCCGGTCCGGACGTCCCACCCCTTGACTCGGCCTCCGGTCATTGTCACATTCATCAGTGGCAACTTCCCTGCGGTGGACAGGTGGTTGGGCATGGACAGTGATCTGCGTGGATTCCGGGACGTGCAGCGTCTGGCGTACGACTGCGCCGAGGCCGTCGCCGCACAGCTCCGCCCGGGCGTGACCGAGCACGACGCGGCCCGGATGCAGCGGCAGTGGCTGCGCCGGCAGGGGGTCCGCGACTGGTTCCACCTGCCCTTCGCCTGGTTCGGGGACCGGACGGCCTTCACCGGCTTCCGCGTGCCCACCCAGTTCTTCCCGACCGGGCGCCGGCTGGAGCCGGGGATGCCCTTCATCCTGGACCTCGCCCCGGTGCACCGGGGGTTCACCGCCGACGTGGGCTACTCGGGCTGTCTCGGCCCGAACCCCCTGCACACCCGGCTGGTCGAGGACCTGCGCGACCATCGCGACCTGATCCTCCGCGAGGTGCGCGAGCGGCGGCCGCTGCGCGAGATCTACGAGGACGTGGACCGCCTCATGATGCGGCAGGGGTACGTGAACCGTCATCGCGCCTATCCCTTCGGAGTGATCGCGCACAAGGTCGGCCGGGTCGCGGAGCGCCGGTGGTCGCCGCACCTCTTCGGCTTCGGCACCCAGGCCCTCAAGGGGCTGGCCTCCGACCTGCTCCACGGCCACCGGGAGGGCTGGTCCCCGCTGTGGAGCCCGCACCGCCGCTCCGACCACCCGCCCAGGCCGGGGCTGTGGGCGGTGGAACCGCATCTCGGATTCCGGGGCACGGGGGCCAAGTTCGAGGAGCTCCTCGTGATCACCGACTCCCGCGACCCCGGGGAGAGCGCGTTCTGGCTCGACGACGATCTGCCGCACGTGCGGCACGGAGAGGGGAGAACCGGACGATGACCGCCTTCGGCAAGGGGATCGAGGGGGCCCGGGAGCGCTGGGTGCACTCGGGCGGGGTCGAGCTGTGCGTCGCCGAACTGGGCGACCCGGACGGCCCCACGGTCGTGCTGGTGCACGGCTACCCCGACAGCAAAGAGGTGTGGTCGGAGGTCGCCGTGCGGCTCCGGGACCGCTTCCACGTCGTGCTCTACGACGTGCGCGGCTGCGGCCGCTCCACCGCCCCCCGGCCGCTGCGCGGCGGGTTCACCCTGGAGAAGCTCACCGAGGACTTCCTGGCCGTCGTGGACGCGCTGAGCCCGGACGCCCCGGTGCACCTGGTGGGCCACGACTGGGGCTCGGTGCAGGGCTGGGAATTCGCCACCTCCCCCCGCGCCCAGGGCCGGATCGCCTCCTTCACCTCCGTCTCCGGCCCGTCGCTGGACCACTTCGGGCACTGGCTCAAGGAGCGCGCCGCCCGCCCCACCCCGCGACGGGCCGCCCAACTCCTGGGCCAGGGCGCCAAGTCCTGGTACGTGTACGCCCTGCACACCCCGCTCCTTCCCGAGGCGGCCTGGCGGGGGCCGCTGGGGAAGCGCTGGCCGGCGGTGCTGGAGCGGTTCGAGAAGGTGCCCCGGGGCCCCTACCCCACCGCCTCGCTCCCCTCGGACGCGGCGCACGGCGCCTGGCTCTACCGCGACAACGTCCGCTCCCGGCTGCGCCGTCCACGCCCCGACGCCTACGCCCACGCCCCCGTGCAGCTGATCACCCCGACCGACGACGCGTTCCTGTCCGAGCGGCTCTACGACGGCCTGGAACGCTGGGCCCCCGGACTGGTGCGGCGCAGTCTGCGGGCCGGCCACTGGGTGCCGCGCACCCGTCCGGGCCAACTGGCCGAGTGGATCGCCGCGTTCGCCACCGCGCACCAGGAGCGCACGCCCGCCCCCGCGCACCGCCGCACCCGCCGCGACCGGTACACCGAACGCTTCGCGGGCCGCCTGGTGCTGGTGACGGGCGCGGCGAGCGGCATCGGCCGGGCCGTCGCCTTCGCGTTCGCCGGGGCCGGGGCCCGGATCGTGGCGGTCGACGTGGACGCGGAGGGCGCCGGGCGGACGGCCGAACTGGCGCGGCTGAGCGGGGCGCCCGAGGCCTGGGCCGAGTGCGCCGACGTCTCGGACGAGCGGGCCATGGAGAAGCTCGCGGCCCGGACGGCCGCCGAGTACGGGGTGGTGGACATCCTGGTCAACAACGCGGGCATCGGGGTCTCCGGACCGTTCCTGGAGACCCCGGCGGACGCCTGGCGCAAGGTCCTGGACGTCAATCTGTGGGGCGTGATCCACGGCTGCCGGATCTTCGGCAGGCAGATGGCCGAGCGCGGGGAGGGCGGCCACATCGTCAACACCGCCTCCGCGGCCGCCTTCCAGCCCTCCCGCGCCCTCTCCGCCTACAGCACGTCCAAGGCGGCGGTGCTGATGCTGAGCGAGTGCCTGCGCGCCGAACTGGCGGGCCGGGACATAGGAGTCACCGCGGTCTGCCCCGGCCTCGTGACCACGGGCATCACGGCCGCCACCCTCTTCACCGGCGTCCCGGAGGAGGAACAACGCCGACTGCGCGAGCGGACGACCCGGCTCTACGGGCGCCGGAACTACCCGCCGGAGCGGGTCGCCGACGCCGTCCTCAGGGCGGTGTACGAGGACCGGGCCGTCGTACCGGTGACACCGGAGGCCCACGGCATGCGCCTCGCCGCACGCTTCGCCCCCCGGCTGCGGCGCGCCGTCGCCCGGATCGAGCCCCGGGTCTGACCGCCCCGGCCGAGGCCCACATCGCAGGAGGAACCCCCTATGACCGACGGCTACCGCATCGCGCCCCGGCGCGTGAGCTTCGACTGGCGCGAGACCCCGCTCCACTGGATACCGGACGAGCCGACCGCCACCCACGTCATCAACGTCCTGCACCTGCTGCTCCCGGCCGGCGAGCGGTGGTTCGTCAAGGTCTTCAAGGAGGCCCTGCCCCTGGTGCGGGACGAGGCGCTGCTCAAGGACGTCAAGGGCTTCATGGGCCAGGAGGCCACGCACAGCGTCCAGCACTCCTACGTGCTCGACCACCTCGCCCACCAGGGCCTGGACACCACCGCCTACACCCGGCACGTGGAGTTCATGTTCGACGTGCTGCTGGGCGAGCGCCCGCCGTTCGGCCTGCGCGTCTCCGACCGGGCCTGGCTGCGCTTCAGACTGTCGGTGGTGGCGGCGACCGAGCAGTTCACCGCCGTGCTGGGCGACTGGGTGCTGCGCGCCGACGCCCTCGACCGGAGCGACCCGGACCCGGTGATGCTGGACCTGCTGCGCTGGCACGGGGCCGAGGAGGTCGAACACCGCGCGGTCGCCTTCGACATGTACCAGCACTGCGGGGGCGACGAACCCCGGCGCTACGCCCGCCGTCTGCTGGGCATGGCGATCACCGCGCCGGTGCTGACCTACCTCTGGGCGGCCGGCGCGTCCTACCTGATCCGCCACGACCCCCGGCTCGCGGGACGGCTCCGCTACACCCTGGGCCGTCACAACAAGGCCGTCGACAAGGGACTGCTGCCCACCTGGCGCGAGCTGGGTGCGGCGATCCCCCGCTACCTCAGGCGCTCGTACCATCCTTCGCAGGAAGGGTCGTTGAGCAAGGCCGTCGCCTACCTGACGGTCTCTCCGGCGGCCCGTGGCGCGGGGAGCGGCACAGGGGGCGCGGCCGCCTCGTGAGCCGTCCCGGCGGTGACGGCCGTCCCGGTGGTGACGGGTGAGGAGCGACGCGTGACCGAACAGCCGGCGTACCGGATCGAGGACCTGGCCCACCGCAGCGGGGCCACCGTCCGCACCATCCGCGCCTACCAGGACCGGGGTCTGCTGCCCAGGCCCGAACGCCGGGGCCGGGCCAATGTCTACGGGGACACCCACCTGGCGCGTCTCCGGCAGATCGGCGGCCTGCTGGACCGCGGTTACACCCTGGCCAGCATCAAGGAGCTGCTCGACGCCTGGGACACCGGCCGGGGCCTGGGCGGGGTCCTCGGCCTGGTCGCCGAGGTGGACGGACCCTGGACCGACGAACGCCCCGTGCGCGTCGGCCGCGCCGAGCTGGCCGGGACGTTCGGCGGACCGGACGAGAGCGCCCTGGGGGAGGCCGTGGAACTGGGCGTCCTCGAACGGCTGCCGGACGACCCGGACACCTTCCTGGCCCCCAGCCCCCGGCTGCTGGCTGTCGCGTCCGAACTGCGGGAGGCCGGCGTCCCGTTGGAGGCCGTCTCCGCGCATCTGAGGGAACTGCGCGCCCAGGTCGAGCACATCGCCGGGCGTTTCCTCGACTTCACCACCGAACACGTCTTCCGTCCCTATCTCGGTCATCCGCCGAGCGACGAGGCGGCCGACCGGGCCGCGGCCCTGGTGCGCCGACTGCGTCCGCTCGCCCGGCAGACGGTGGACGCCGAACTCGCCCGCGCCATGCGGACCCTGGCCGTCCACCACCTCCGCACCCACCTCGAGGAGGCCTTCGCCACCGGTCCGGCCGACTCCGACGGCGGCCCCGGGACCCCCCTCGGGCCCGACGGCCCCGGCGCCCGGAGCGCCCCTCTCCCCGTACCTGCCCCCGGACCGACCGCCCCCGACGACGGGTGGGCCGAGGTCCGCCTGCCCTCCGCCACCGTCCGGGAGATCCGCGCCCTGGTGGGCCCCGGCGACGGTGACCTGAGCGCGTTCATCGCCGCCGCCGCGGAACGCGAGGTCCGGGCCCGCACCATGGACGCCCTCGCCTCCCGGGGGCGGCAACATCAGCGGTCCTCCAGCCAGTTGCCGTGGAATCCGTAGGGCACACGCTGCGGCAGGTGGATCACGGCGACCGGAGGTGCGGCCAGATCGTCCGCGTCGAGAACCACCAGATCGCTGGTGTCGCTCCCGGCGTCGTGGACGTAGGTGAGCAGCCACCCGGGTCCGCCCGGCCGGTCGTCGGCCGGGGCGAACGACGCCTCGGCCGGAGTGCGGCCCGGGCCGAAGATGTGCCGGGCCACCGAGCCCGTCCGCAGGTCGTAGCGGAGCAGCGCGCCCGCGGGGGCCGGCGAGGAGGGGCTGTCGGCGACGGTGACATGGCCGTACCGGGCGACCCGACCGGCGAGGCGGTCGTCGATGCGCGGGAACTCACAGCGTTCGTCGTCGAGTTGCTCCTCACGGACCGTTCCCGTCGCGAGGTCGAGCGTCCATCGCCAGAGGGAGCCGTGGGCCGGGCCGAGGCCGGGGGCCGCGAAGTGCGGGTAGCGGACGACGTGCAGGACGATCCGCTCGCCGTCGGCACCGCTCTCGTCATGGGCGTTGAGCGCGTGGAAGACGTAGCAGGGGTCGATGGGGAGCCAGCGCACCTCGCCGTAGGGGTCGTCCCGGCGCAGCACGCCCAGCCTCGCCCCGTGGCCGGGGTCCCAGGCGTAGGGCATTCCGCCACCGGGTCTGCGGGCCCGCCCGGCGTCGAAGACCACGGGCAGGTCCATGAAGACGACATGGCCTGCGGTGAGATGGAAGTCGTGCATCATCGTGTGGGCCGGGACGTCCACCGGACGGCTGACCTCCAACTCGCCGTCGGCGGACGCCCGGTGGTATGTGAGGAAGGGGGCGTCCGTCCCGCCGTAGCCGAAGAAGTGAAGCTCCCCCGTGACGGGGCAGGTCTTGGGGTGCGCGGTCATCGGGGTGAGCAGCCGCCCGCCGAAGTCGTGGACCCCGACGGTCTCCAGCTCGCGCCCCGGCCGGCAGTCGACCTCGTAGGGAAAGGACGATTCCACCAGGGCGAGGGTGCGCCCCGCATGCCGCACCACATGGGTGTTGGCGGCGCCGGCGGTGAGGCCGACCCCGCCCCGCCCGTCATGGATCCGGGCGCCGTGGGTGAAAGTCGAGGTGCGCACCCAACGATTGCGGTAGGAAGTGGCCCGGCCGCCCTCCAGGCGCACTCCGTGGATCATGCCGTCGCCGAAGAACCAGTGGCCGGAGGCGGCGTCCTGAGGGTTGGGGCCGTTGCGCAGATACCAGCCGCGGAGCTCGGGCGGGAGCGCTCCGGTGACGGGGAGGTCGTGGGCGGTCAGCTCTTCGGCGACCGGTGCGAAGTTGCCGGCGAGATGAGCGGGGGCGGTTGTCATGACGTGCTCCTTCGGAGGTGCTCGTGACGGGGGAAGGGCCGGGGGAAGGCCGGGATCGAGCGGGCTGCCCGGAAGGCGTCACCGCGCGGCGGCCCGGCGGGCGCGCATGGTCTCCACGTAGCGACGGGTGAACGCCACGGGCAGGACGAAGCCGGCTATCTGGACCAGCTGGGAGGCCACGCTGCCGAGCCCGGCCGCGTGAATGGCGACCACGGAACCGGCGGTCACGGTGAAGGCGGTGGCCCAGGCGCTGGTGATCACGGTGTTCATCCGGCGGAAGAAGGGCATCTCCCACACGACGGGCGGGGCCTGCCGCTTGGCGATGCCGGTGGTGAACGGACGCCCGACGGCCACGGTGCCCCAAGCGGTGAGGGCGAGCCAGCCCAGGGAGAAGGCGCCGGAGTACCCCCAGAGGGGACAGTGGGGGAAGGCAAAGGCCAGGCTGGTGAAAGCGGCGAAGAAGAGCACCGAGCTGCCGTCCAGGACCAGCGCTCCGGCGGGCGTGCCCGAGCGGAGCTCGTTGGCCAGCACCCCGACGGCGACGACCAGGCCGGCCGCCGCGCCCCACTGCAGGCTGTACGACGAGGCGACCGCGAAGGCGATCCAGGCGATGAAGCCGCGCAGGTAGTCCATGGAAATCTCCCAGCCGATCCGTCGGGTTCCGGTCGGCCGCTCGCCGACGTTCCAACTTTGACACGTCGAAATTAGAACGTCCAGCCTTGACGTGTCAATATTGGAATGTAAGGTGGAGGGCATGAGCCTGAGACACGCGATGCTGGGACTGCTGGCCGATCGTCCCGCCAGCGGTTACGACCTGATGCGGACGTTCGAGACCTCTCTCGCCAACGTCTGGCCGGCGACCCAGAGCCAGGTCTACGGCGAGCTGGCGAAGCTGACGAAGGACGGCCTGCTGGAGGCGGTCTCCGAGGGCCCCCGCGGCCGCAAGGAGTACGCGATCACCGACGGCGGCCTGGTCGAGCTGCGCCGCTGGCTGCTGGAGGACGAGCCGCGCAGGGTCCGCAGCGACGCCCTGCTGAGGGTCTTCTTCCTGAACCGCCTCACCCCGGTCGAGGCCGTCGCCTACCTCCACGGCGAGGCCGAGCGCGCGGCCCGCCAGCACCAGGGCCTCACGGAGGTGGAGCGGAAGGTCGAGTGGGACGACGGGCCGCTCTCGGTCAACGGCCGGCTCGCCCTCGAGTACGGCCTGCGTTTCACCGCCATGCGGGAGGAGTGGGCCCGCTGGGCCGCCGAGGAGTACCGGCTGGCCCGCGGGAGGGCGGCCCGCGAAGTGCCGGCCGGCGCACCGTCCACCGGAGAGGCGGCGAACGCCGGGCAGGGGACCGCGGGGGCCGGGCAGGAGGGATGAGCCGCCGTGCGGCGGCCCCGCCCCCTCACAGACCCGGCGCGCCCCACACGGGGAACCACCGGCTCAGATCCCCCTCGATCCGCAGATCGTCCTCCAGCAGCGCCCGCACCTGGATCTCCAGTGCGTGGTCACGCCGTTCCCGCTCGCCCCGGACCGGGGCGAAGGGGTAGAACGTGCCGCGCTTGTAGAGGTAGACGAGGCCCAGCGACCGCTGCCGGGCGTCGTGGAAGCTCACCAGCGAGCACAGCAGTTGGGGTCCGAACCCGCCTTCCTGAAGGAGCGTGTTGACCGCGTGGAGATCGTTGACCAGAGCCGCCGTGTCCTCCGGGGCGTGCCGTGCGAGCAGCCAGGTGTAGCCGTAGGCGTCCCGGCTGAACTCCACGGGCGCCCCGCCGCGCCCCGTGTCCGCGTCCAGCAGCTCCTGCACCTCCTGCCGCACGCCGTCGAAGGCCCCGCCCTCCACGCTGGCGAAGCACACGGAACCCAGCCCGGTCGGGTCCAGCCCGGCGCCCGCCTCGAGCGTGACGGCCGCGGAGGGCAGGGCGAAGAGCTGATCGAGGTCCGGGCGGACCGGCTTGGTGCGCCCGAGGATGACGTCCAGGAATCCCACGGCTGTACGGCTCCTTCCGGCGGTCTGTGCCGCCCCCTCGTCCCTGCCCGTCCCCCGTCCCGCCCTCCCCCGGCCGCCCGGCATCTCATGCGTTCGCCGCGCGACCTCGGCCCCCGGCCCTCACCCCTGTCCGAGCCGCACCGAGATCCCGGCGAGCTGGTCCAGTCGCTGTTCCAGCGTCGGGTGCGAGGAGAGCAGACCGCTCAGGGTCTCCTTGGAGAAGGCGGGGGCGAACCAGAAGGCGTTGAACGGCTCGGCCTGCCGCAGGTCCCGGGTCGGGATCCGGGCCATCTCCCCGGTGACCTTGGTGAGGGCCGACGCCAGCGCCGACGGCCGGCCCGTCAGCAGTGCGGCCGCCCGGTCGGCCGACAGCTCCCGGTAGCGCGACAGCAGCCGCGTCAGCAGGAAGCTGATGACGTACACCACGGCGCTGACCAGCGGGATCACCACCATCAGCAGGGCGGTGTTGGCATCCCGCCCACCGGCCCGGCGCAGTCCTCCCCACAGCCCGACCCTGGTGATGATCCCGGCCATGACCCCGAGGAACGACGCGATGGTCATCACCGCCACGTCCCGGTGCGCCACGTGCGAGAGCTCATGCGCCAGCACGCCCTCCAGTTCCTCCGGCTCCAGCCGGCGCAACAGCCCCGTCGTCGCGCAGACCAGCGCGTTCTTGCTGTTGCGCCCCGTGGCGAAGGCGTTCGGCACATCACTGTCGGCGACCGCCACCCGCGGCTTGGGCATGTCCGCCAGCGCGCACAGCCGGTCCACCGCGCCGTGCAGCTCCGGCGCCTCCTGCGGGGTGACCTCGCGCGCACCCATGCCGTACGCCGCGATGCGGTCGCTGAACCAGAACTGCGCGACGAACACACCGCCCGCCAGCAGCAGCACGACCGGCCAGGCCCCGCGCAGCAGCACGATCAGGGCGCCGACGAACACCACGTAGAGCAGCCCGATGAAGAACATCGTGGTGACCATGCGGGTGGTCAGCCCGCGGTCGGGAGTGAAACGGGTCTCTCGCACGGTGACCTCCCAGACTCCGTGGAGGCGGAGGCGCCCACAAAGGCTCCCTGTCCCGATTCTCCCTCGCCGCCGGCTTTCCCGACCCTCCCCGTAGGCTCGGGGCATGACCTCGCCCCATCGCCTGAGCACCGTGATCCTCCCCGTCCGCCGCTGGCACGAGGGCGGCCGCGACCAGTGGCTGCGCGCCGAGGAGCTCGGTTTCCACACCGCGTACACCTACGACCACCTCTCCTGGCGCAGCTTCCGCGACGGCCCCTGGTTCGGGGCCGTCCCCACCCTGACCGCCGCGGCCGCGGCGACCTCCCGGATGCGCCTGGGCACCCTGGTCACCTCGCCGAACTTCCGGCACCCGGTCACCCTGGCCAAGGACCTCATCTCGCTGGACGACGTCTCCGGCGGCCGCGTCACCCTGGGCATAGGCGCCGGCGGGTCGGGCTTCGACGCGACGGCGCTGGGGCAGGAGGCGTGGTCGCCCCGGGAACGCGCCGACCGCTTCGCGGAGTTCGTCCCGCTGCTCGACCGGCTGCTGACCGAGGACGCCGTCACCCACCGGGGCACGTTCTACTCGGCCGACGAGGCCCGCAACATCCCCGGCTGCGTCCAGCGGCCGCGGCTGCCCTTCGCCGTCGCCGCCACCGGCCCGCGCGGGCTGCGGCTGGCGGCCCGCCACGGTCAGGCGTGGGTGACGACCGGCGATCCCAAGATCTTCGAGACCGGCACGCCGGAGCAGTCCCGCGCGGCGCTCCGCGCCCAGCTGGGGAAGCTCGCCGCGGCCTGCGACGAAGCCGGCCGGGACGTGGCGGAGCTGGACAAGATCCTGCTCACCGGCTTCACGCCCGACCGCAGCCGCCCGCTGGAGTCCCTGGAGGCGTTCGTCGACTTCGCGGGCGAGCACTTCGCCCTGGGCTTCACCGAGATCGCCGTCCACTGGCCCATTCCGGACTCGGACTTCGCCGCCGACCAGGCGGTCTTCGAGCGGATCGCCACGGAGGCCCTCGACAAGCTGGGGCGCTGACCCGGCGCGGCCGTCCGCGCGTGCGCCCCAGCGCACCGCGTGGCCGAGAATGGGACCGTGACTTCAGCAACCGAGCAGCCCGAGACCCCGGCCGGCCGCCGGAGATCCCCGATACCCCGGCTGATCGCCACCGACCTCGACGGCACCTTGCTGCGGGACGACAAGACGGTCTCGGACCGCACCGTCGCCGCGCTGGCCGCCGCCGAGGCCGCCGGCATCGAGGTCTTCTTCGTCACTGGCCGCCCGACCCGCTGGATGGACGTGGCCAGCGCCCACGTCCACGGCCACGGGCTCGCGATCTGCGCGAACGGTGCCGCCGTCGTGGACCTGCGCGACGGCGGCCGGTTCGTCGAGGTCCGCCCGCTGGAGTCCGCCGACGCCCTCGCCGTCGTGCACCGGCTGCGCGCCGCCGTCCCCGGCACGACGTTCGCCGTCGAGCGCACCACCGGCTTCCACTACGAGCCGCAGTACCCGCCGTTCATGCTCAGCGACGACGCGGTCGTGGCCACCGCCGAGGAGTTCCTCGCCGAGGACGCCCGCGCGTGCGACGGAACCCCCTGCGGCCCCGTCCTCAAGCTGCTCGCCCACCACCCCGGGCTCGCCCCCGACGACTTCCTCGCCCGGGCCCGCGCGGCGGCCGGCGCCCACGGCTCGTTCACCCGCTCCAGCCCGACCGCGCTGCTGGAGATCAGCGGCCCCGGGGTCAGCAAGGCCAGCACGCTGGCCCGGTACTGCGCCGGGCACGGCATCGCGCCCGAGGAGGTCGTGGCCTTCGGGGACATGCCCAACGATCTGGAGATGCTCTCCTGGGCCGGCACCTCGTACGCGATGGCCAACGCCCATCCCGACGTGCTGGCCGCCACCACGCACCGCACCGCCGGCAACAACGACGACGGCGTCGCGGAGATCATCGAGAGGATGCTGCGCGGCCGGTCCTGACCTCGGCCTCACAGGCCCACGCCCCGCCCGCGCAGCCACTCCACCGGATCGACGGAGGACCCGAACTCCGGGCTCGTGCGGACCTCGAAGTGCAGGTGGGGGCCGGTGGAGTTGCCCGTGGTCCCGGAGAGCCCGATCCACTCCCCGGGGCGCACCCGCTGTCCCGGCGCCACGAACACCGCGGCCAGGTGCGCGTACTGCGAGTACCAGCCGCCCGGGTGCCGGACCACCAGGCTGATGCCGAACGCCCCGCCGCAGCCCGCGTCGACCACGGTGCCCGGCCCCACCGAGCGCACCGGGGTGCCGGTCGGGACCGCGAAGTCCTGCCCTGTGTGCGTACCGGACCAGTTCGCGCCGGAGCCGCCGTATCCGGCCGAGAGCCGGTACGAGAGCACGGGGCGCGTCCAGTCGCGTCCGTCCCGGTCCCCCTCCGGGCCCGCGTCCTCGTCCGCCTCCAGGACCTCGCGGTCCACCGGGTCGCAATGGCCGCCGCCCACCGCGGCCGCCGCCATCCCGTCGAGCTCCTCGCGCGCCGCCGCCAGCCGGCCGGTGGCCCCGCCCAGGGTCCGGCGCAGCATCGCCGCGTCCCGGTCCAGGGCCCGCCAGGAGGCCGCGACGGCCTGTTCCTGCAGCTCCAGGGCCCTGCCGCGGTCGTCGGCGTCGCTCAGCCTGCGGGCCAGCCGTTCCCGCCGGCCGGTGTCGGTCTCCTGGAGGGCCAGCAGCTCGAACGGGTCGTCCGAGAAGCGCAGGCTGTCCCGGGCCGTGAACCCGCCGCTGCGGTACTGCGCCCGGGCGGCCGCCCCCGCGTCCTCGCGCAGCACCGACGAGACGAACCGCTGCCCGCTGAGCCGCTGCCGCAGCCGTTCGTCCTCCGCCCCGCGCTCCCGGGCGGCGGGCAGGGCCCTCTCGTAGCGCTCCCTGACCAGCGCCTCCTCCCGGGCGAGGCGGTAGACGTCGGCGCCGGCCCGGGCGAGCCGGTCCGGTGCCCGCACGGCGGCCGAGGGCCCGGAGGCGAGCACCGGGGACATCACGGCGCACAGGGCGCAGAAGGCGCCGGCCGCGCGCCGGTGGGACCGGCACAGGCGCGCCCGGCGGGGACGGGAGGATCGCAGTCGCCGCATGGACGCGATCGTGTCGCGGACCGCGGGGACGCGCTCCCGCAGAGGCCCGTTCGGAGGACGCGGCCCGTCCTCCTTGGAGCGACCCCAGGGCGTGTCCGATGGATCGGTGCGGGCGCTAGAGCGGCGCCTCCCACACCACCCGCGTCCCGCGCCCGTCCAGCCCCGGCCCGTACGCACTGGAGCCGCCCAGCGACTCGGCCCGCTTGGCGAGGTTCCGCAGCCCGCTGCGCCGGCCGCCCTCCGGGATGCCGACGCCGTCGTCCGCGACGCTGAGCCGGACCGCCTCCCGGCCGTCCGGCAGGCGCACCGTCGCGTCGACGACGACCTCGATGCGCGAGGCCCGCGCGTGCCGGAAGGCGTTGGACAGGGCCTCCCGCAGCGCCGCGACGAGGTTCTTCCCGGTGCGCTCGCCGACCTTGGCGTCGACCGCCCCCACGAACGTCGCCGACGGCTGGAAGCCGAGCGGCACCGCCGCCGTGCCGATCTCCCGCAGCACCCGCGTCCGCAGCCCGGCGGGCGCCTCGGCCGGACCCTGCTGGAGGGCGAAGATCGCCGTGCGGATCTCCTGGATGGTCACGTCCAGTTCGTCCACGGCCTGTCCGACCGTGCTCCGCACATCCGGCACCACCGCCCTGCGCTGCGCGCTCTCCAGCAGCAGACCGGTCGCGAACAGCCGCTGGATGACGAGGTCGTGGAGGTCGCGGGCGATGCGGTCGCGGTCCTCGTAGACGGCCAGCCGCTCGCGGTCGCGCTGCGCCTCCGCCAGGACGAGCGCGAGCGCGGCCTGCGCGGCGAACTGGCCCGCCAGGGTGCGCTCGGCGGCCGTGTAAGGGCGGCTGTCCCGGTCGCGGGGGATGGCCAGGGTGCCCAGCACCCGTCCGCCGCTCTTGAGCGGCAGCAGCATGCTCGGCCCGAAGCGCGGGGCCACGCCCGTGATCATGCGGGGGTCGGTGGCCGAGTCCTCGACGAACACCGGCTCGCCCGCGAGGAGCCGGTCGACCACCGGACTGTGCGGCGGTATCACCGTCCCCAGCAGCCCCGCCGGGTCGTCGGCGGAGACGGCCACCATCTCCAGCCCGCCCTCCTTGTCCGGCAGCAGCACGATCCCGGCGGCCGAGTCCGCGAGCCTGCGCGCCTGTTCGGCGACGACGGACAGCGCGTCCTCGGCGTCGCTTCCGGACAGCAGCGCCGTGGTGACCGCCACCGAGCCGTCGATCCAGCGCATGCGCTGGCGGCCCTGCTCGTACACCCGGGCGTTGCCGATCGCGATGCCCGCCTCGGTGGCCAGGATCTTCACCATGTGCAGGTCCGCGACGCCGAACTCGCCGCCGCCGCGCTTCCCGGTCAGATAGAGGTTGCCGAAGATCTCGCCGTCCACCCGGATGGGGACGGCCAGGAAGTCGCCCGGAGCACCGGTGGGCTCGCTCCGGCCCAGCAGGGCGCCCAGCAGCCCCTGGCTGCTGGGGTGCGCTCCGATGCGCCGGTGCTCCTCCTCGGGAACGCCGTAGGTGACGAAGTCGGCGAGCCCCTCGCCGGCGGGGTCGGCGGCCTCCGTGACGGCGATGGCGGCGTAGCGGGCGTCGGCGAGCTCGGCGGCGGTCGCGGCGATCCGGTCGAGTGTGCTGTGCAGCTCCAGCCCGGTGCCGACCGACCGCATGGCCTCCAGGAGTTGGGGGATCCGCGCGGTCAGCTCGGTCGACATGCCCTGGAGGCTCCGGGTGGCCTCCGTGGCGGCGGCCAGCGGGTCCAGGGGTCTCCAGGGCGTGGTGGTGTCCTGGGGACCGGAGAAGTCTTCCGTGGCGGGCATACCCAGAGCCTAATAAGTACCTTTTGCTAGGGAAAGCGACTGATCAACCGAAAGCGGTGGACGCACCATGTCGGCCTCCGCCCGCTCCCGCTCCAGCATCAACCGGAACGTTCCGTCCGCCTCCGCCAGTTCCCGGTACGCACCACGTTCCACGACCCGCCCGCCGTCCAGCACGATCACCTCGTCGACCGCCTCCAGCCCGGCCAGC
The DNA here is from genome assembly GCF_041519305.1 of Streptomyces luteireticuli. Taxonomy (NCBI): domain Bacteria; kingdom Bacillati; phylum Actinomycetota; class Actinomycetes; order Kitasatosporales; family Streptomycetaceae; genus Streptomyces; species Streptomyces luteireticuli. The sequence continues at coordinate 4,454,471 of NZ_CP167927.1, read as the reverse complement.
CGGTGCGTGATCAGCACCGTGGTCCGGCCCTCGGTGGCCGCCAGCAGATCGGCGGTCAGCGCGTCCGCGGTCACCACGTCCAGATGCTCGGCGGGCTCGTCCAGCACCAGCACCGGGAAGTCCGCCAGCAGCGCCCGGGCGAGCGCCAGCCGCTGCCGCTGGCCGCCCGACAAGTGCGCGCCGTGCTCCCCGACCGGCGTGTCCAGCCCCCGGGGCAGCGCCTCGACCCAGTCCAGCAGCCGGGCCGCCCGCAGCGCCTCGCGCAGCCGCGCGTCGTCCGCGTCCGGGCGCGCGAGCCGCAGGTTCTCGCGCAGCGAACTGTCGAAGAGGTGCGCGTCCTGGGCGCACAGGCCCACGAGACGGCGCACGGCGTCGCCGTCCATGCCCGTCGCATCCCGGCCGCCGAGGGCGTACGCCCCCGCATCGGCGTCCAGGAAGCGCAGCAGCACCTGCGCGAGCGTCGTCTTGCCCGCGCCGGACCGCCCGACGACCGCGACCCTGCGGCCCGCCGTCAGCTCCAGGCCGAAGTCCCGCAACGCCGGTTCCGCACGGCCCGGGTAGCGCGCGGTCACGTCCGTCAGGCGCAGCGGGAACGGGGACGACGGCGCCGGCCCCGTCCCGTCGCGCACCGGCTCGGGCGCGTCGAGCACCTCGTACACCCGCTCCGCGGAACGGCGCACCCGCTGGCGGTGCTGGACCGCCAGGGGCAGACCGGTCACCGCCTCGAACGCGGCCAGGGGCGTCAGGACGACGACGGCGAGCCACACGCCGCCCAGCCGGCCGTCGTGGACGGCCGCCACGCCCGTCCAGGCCGCCGCCGCGACGGTCAACCCGCTGATCAGCGTGGTCAGTCCGGAGCCCAGGGCGGTGGCGGCGGAGGCCCGGCGGGCGATGCGGGTCAGGGTGGCGTCCACCCCGCGCAGCCCCGTGAGCCGGGCCGGCAGCGCGCCGGCGACCGTGAGTTCGGCGGTGCCGGACAGCAGGCCCACGACCCCGGCCGACAACTCGCCGCGCACGGGCGCCAGCCGCCGCTCGGCCCGCCGGGCGACGGCGGCCGAGAGCACGGGCACGGCGATCCCCGCGGTCAGCAGACCGGCCGCCAGCACGGCGCCGGCCTCCGGCAGCAGCCAGGCCATGAATCCGACGGACGCGCCGCCCACCAGGACGGCCGAGCCGACCGGCATCAGCCAGCGCAGGAAGTAGTCCTGGAGCGCGTCCACATCGGTGACAAGCCGGGACAGCAGATCGCCGCGGCGGGTGTCGCGCAGCCCGGCGGGGGCCAGCCGCTCCAGCCGCCGGTAGACCGAGACCCGCAGCCCGGCCAGCGCGCGCAGCACCGCGTCGTGGGAGACGAGGCGCTCGGCGTAGCGGAAGACGGAGCGCCCGATGCCGAAGGCGCGCGTCGCGGTGACGGCCACCATCAGATAGAGGACGGGCGGCTGTTGGGAGGCCCGGGAGATCAGCCAGCCGGAGACGGCCATCAGACCGGTCGCGCTGGCCAGGGCGAGGCTGCCGAGCAGCAGGGCGAGCCAGAACCTGCCCTGCCACGGGCGGCCCTCGGCGCGCACGCGGGCCAGCGCGGAACGGGTCCGGGCGCCCTGCCCTCGGCCGGGGGCGTCGCCGGCCGGGCCGGCGGTGACGCCGGACGCCTCGGCGGGCGCGGCGGGCGTCAACGCCGGTACGGGAGCGGCAGATTCCACCGGTTCGCCCAGCCTGACCATCCGGTCGGCGACGGCCAGCAGCGCCGGGCGGTGCACCACCAGCAGCACCGTCCGCCCCTCGGCGAGCCGGCGCACCGCCTCGACGACAGCCGCCTCCGTCTCCCCGTCCAGGTTGGCCGTCGGCTCGTCGAGCAGCAGGACGGGGCGGTCGGCCAGGAACGCCCGTGCCAGGGCGAGGCGTTGGCGCTGACCGGCCGACAGACCGGCTCCGTCCTCGCCGAGGCGGGTGTCAGTGCCGTGCTCCATCATGGAGACGAAATCGAGCGCACCGGCCGCGCGGAGTGCGTCGCGCAGCTGCGCGTCGGTGGCGTCCGGCCGCGCCAGCCGTACGTTCTCGGCGACGGTGCCGGCGAACAGATGGGGCCGCTGCGGGACCCAGGCGACCTGGGCCCGCCAGCTTTCGGGGGAGAGCGATGACAGATCGACACCGTCCACGGACACCCGCCCGCCCGCGGGGCGTTCGAGGCCGAGGAGGACGTTCAGCAGGGTCGACTTGCCGGATCCGCTGGTCCCGGTCAGCGCGACCGTCTCCCCGGGCCGCACCTCGAACGAGGTCTCGGCCAGGGAGGGCCGGTCCCGGCCCGGGTGGCGGACCACCAGCCGGTCGACGGAGAGCACCGCGCCCCGGGCGTCCGGCGCGGGACGGGTGCCCGCGGCCGGCGGTTCGGTCTCCAGCACGGCGAAGACCCGGTCGGCGGCGGCCAGGCCCTCCGCCGCCGCGTGGTACTGGGCGCCCACCTGCCGCAGCGGCAGATACGCCTCGGGCGCCAGGACGAGCACCAGCAGACCGGTGTAGAGGTCGAGTTCGCCGTGCACCAGCCGCATGCCGATGCCCACCGCGACCAGGGCGACCGACAGGGTGGCGAGCAGCTCCAGGGCGAAGGAGGAGAGGAAGGCGATGCGCAGGGTGCGCAGCGTCGCGCGCCGGTAGTCGGCGGTGATGGCGCGGATGGATTCGGCCTGGGCCTTGGCGCGGCCGAAGACCTTGAGCGTCGGCAGCCCGGCGACGACATCGAGGAAGTGCCCGGAGAGCCGGGACAGCAGACGCCATTGGCGGTCCATGCGGGACTGGGTGACCCAGCCGATGAGCACCATGAACAGCGGGATGAGGGGGAGGGTGAGGACGATGACGAGCGCCGAGACCCAGTCGGCGGAGACGATACGGGCCAGGACGGCGACGGGCACCACGACCGCCAGCCCGAGCTGGGGCAGGTAGCGGGCGAAGTAGTCGTCCAGCGCGTCGATCCCCCGGGTGGCCAGGGCGGTCAGCTCGCCGGTGTTCACGGCGCCCGGGCCGAGCCGGGCGGCGTGCTCCAGCAGCCGGCCGCGCAGCTGGGACTTGACCGCGGCGCTCGCCCGGTGCGCGGCGAGTTCGGTGAGCCAGGAGACCAGGGCCCTGCCGGCCGCGGTCGCGGCCAGCAGGGCGAGGGGGGTGGCGAGTTCACCGGCCGTGCGCCCGTGCCGGAAGGCGCCCGTCACGGTCTCGGCGATCACCATCGCCTGGACGACGACCAGTCCGGCCCCGGCCAGCCCCAGGAGCACGGAGGCGGCCAGGAAGGGCCGGGTCGCCGACGCGTACCGGAGCAGCCGGGGGTCTACGGGCCTCATATGCCACCGTTCCTCAGTGAGCTGCGGGAATGTGCTGAGTGCCGATCCTCTGCCGGAAGACCCAGTACGTCCAGGCCTGGTAGGCCAGGATCACGGGGGTCGCGAAGCCCGCGACCCAGGTCATGATCCTCAATGTGTAGGGGCTGGAAGCGGCGTTGGCGACGGTCAGGCTCCACTCCGCGTTGCTGGAGGAGGGCATGACGTCCGGGAAGAGGGCGAGGAAGAGCGTCGCGAAGGCGGCCACGACGGTGAGACCGGACAGGGCGAACGCCCAGCCCTCCCGGCCCCGCCCGTTCATGACCAGCGCGGCGGCCAGCGCCGCCACCGCGACGACCAGGGCAGGCAGGCTGCGCCCGTTGCCCGCGTCGGCCTGGGTCCAGGCGAGGAAGGCCACGGCCAGGACCCCGGCGGCCAGGCCGGAGCGGGTGGCGAAGGCCCTGGCCCGGTGCCGGATGTCACCGACCGTCTTGAGGGCGGCGAAGACCGCGCCGTGGAAGGTGAAGAGGACGAGCGTGAGGAGGCCGCCCAGCAGGGCGTAGGGGCTCAGCAGGTCCCCGACGCCGCCGGTGAAGTTCTTGTCCGGGCCGATCGGCACCCCGCGCACGATGTTGGCGAAGGCGACGCCCCAGAGGAAGGCGGGGATCAACGAGCACCAGAAGATGGCGTGTTCCCAGTTGCGCTGCCAGCGCTCGCCGTCGCGCTTGTGCCGGTACTCGAAGGCGACGCCGCGCACGATCAGGCAGACCAGGACGACGAGCAGCGGCAGGTAGAAGCCGCTGAAGAGGGTGGCGTACCAGTCGGGGAAGGCCGCGAAAGTGGCGCCGCCGGCAGTGAGGAGCCAGACCTCGTTGGCGTCCCAGACGGGGCCGATCGTATTGATCAGCACCCGTCGTTCGGTGCGGTCCCGGGCAAGTGCCTTGGTGAGCACGCCGATGCCGAAGTCGAAGCCCTCGAGGAAGAAGTAGCCCGTCCACAGGACGGCTATCAGCAGGAACCAGAAGTCGTGGAGGTGCATGGTCGGTTCTCCGTTCCGCCGGTCGTTCGCGTCCGCGGCCGCGTCAGTAGGCGAAGGTCATCGGCTTGTCGGCGTCCTCGGCGGCCCGGTCCGCACCGGACCCGCCGGAGGGCAGGCGCAGCCTGGGGTCCTTGGCCGGGGGCTTCTCGTCCGTGTCGGGCCCGGCCTTGGCGTACTTGGCCATCAGCTTGACCTCGACGACCGCGAGCACCGCGTACAGGCCGGTGAACACCAGCAGGGAGGTGAGGACTTCGCCCTGGCTCACGCCCGGGGAGACCGCGTCGCCCGTCTTCATCTGCCCGTAGACGGCCCAGGGCTGCCGGCCCATCTCGGTGAAGATCCAGCCGAAGGAGTTGGCGATCAGCGGGAAGCCCAGGGTGAGGATGCCGACGCGCCAGGACCACTTGGTCAGGAAGGGGCCCATTTCCCGGGACTTGGTGAGCATCAGGGCCGGGATCTCGTCCTCGCCCCGGCGGCGCTCCGGCGCCAGCCAGAACTTCCGCCGGGTGGTCCACAGTCCGATCAGGCCCACGACGAACGAGGTCATCCCGAAGCCGATCATGAGGCGGAAGCCCCAGAAGGTCATGAAGACGCTGGGGATGTAGTCCTCCGGCTTGCCGCCGTAGCGCGCCGCCTCCTGGGCCGCGACGTCGTTGATGCCGGGGACGGACTCGGTGAAGTTGCTGTGGGCGAGGAAGGAGAGGAGACCGGGTATCTCGATCTCCACGCTGTTGTGGCCCTTGGAGACGTCGCCGACCGCGAAGACAGAGAAGGGCGCGGGGGCGCGCGTCTCCCACAGGGCCTCGGCGGCGGCCATCTTCATGGGCTGCTGCTCGTACATCACCTTGCCCAGCGCGTCACCACTGATCGCCGTGCCCAGACCGGCGATCACCGCCACGACCAGGCCGACGCGCAGCGAGGTCAGCATGGCCGGCAGTTGCTTGCGCTGCTTCTCGCCGAGCTCCTCGCCCCGCAGTTGCCTGCGCTTGGCGCGCCACAGGTGGAGGGAGGAGATGCCGATGACGAACGCCGCGCCGGTGATGAAGGCGGCGGTGAGGGTGTGGAAGACCACGACCAGGGTGGTGTTCTGGGTGAGGACGGCCCAGATGTCGGTGAGCTGGGCCCTGCCCGTCGCCTTGTCGACCGTGTAGCCGACCGGGTGCTGCATCCAGGAGTTGGCGGCGAGGATGAAGTACGAGGACAGGACGGTGCCCAGGGCCACGATCCAGATGCACGCGCAGTGGATCTTCTTGGGCAGCTTGTCCCAGCCGAAGATCCACAGGCCGATGAAGGTGGACTCGAAGAAGAAGGCCAGCAGGGCCTCCATCGCGAGCGGCGCCCCGAAGACGTCACCGACGAAGCGGGAGTAGTCCGACCAGTTCATGCCGAACTGGAACTCCTGCACGATGCCGGTGACCACCCCCATCGCGATGTTGATCAGAAAGAGCTTTCCCCAGAACTTCGTGGCGTGGAAGTACTTCTCCTTGCCCGTGCGCACCCAGGCCGTCTCCAGGCCGGCGGTGATCGCCGCGAGACTGATCGTGAGGGGGACGAAGAGGAAGTGGTAGACGGTGGTGATGCCGAACTGCCAGCGCGCCAGAGTCTCCGGCGCCAGGGCCAGGTTCACCGCGGTCCCTCCTTGCATCGTGCGTCACCGGTGTCTCGTACCGGTGCTTCGCCGGCGGCCTTTCGCCAGCACTTTGCACCCTTTGTCCCGGTGAAAGCGGAACATAAGGGATGAGCTTGTGAACGCGTTCACATTCACAAGCATTATGACGCACCCGCTTTTCGGTCATGTATCCGGGGTACCCCACTGGACCCTTGCGACGGCCGGGGGTCGCTGCACCAGCAGCAGAAAGGGCGCCGCACCCCGGACGGGGTGCGGCGCCCTTCGCCACAACTGCCACAACTGCCGCTGCGGCAGCTACAGCTGCTTGCGGAACTCCTCGGCGGCCTTCAGGAAGAGGGTGTTCGCCTCGGTCTCACCGATCGTGATCCGCACCCCGTCCGGGGCGAACGGCCGGACGATCACGCCGCCGCGCTCGCACGCCTCCGCGAAGTCGGCCGTGCGCTCCCCCAACCGCAGCCAGACGAAGTTGGCGTGGCTCTCGGGCACCGTCCAGCCCTGCCCCACCAGCCCCTCGACCACCCGCGTCCGCTCCTCCACCAGTGCCTCCACCCGCTCGGCCAGCGCCTCCTCGCTGCGCAGCGACGCGATGGCGGCCTCCTGGGAGATCTGGGTCACGCCGAACGGCACGGCGGTCTTGCGCAGCGCCGCCGCGACCGGGTCGTGCGCGACGGCGAAGCCCACCCGGAGCCCGGCCAGCCCGTAGGCCTTGGAGAAGGTGCGCAGCACACAGACGTTGGGGCGGTCCCGGTAGAGGTCGATGCCGTCGGGCACGTCCTCGTCCCGGATGAACTCGCGGTAGGCCTCGTCCAGCACGATCAGGATGTCGGAGGGCACCCGGTCGAGGAAGGCCTCCAGCTCCGCCCGGCGGATCACCGTGCCGGTGGGGTTGTTCGGATTGCAGACGAAGATGAGCCGCGTCCGGTCGGTGATCGCGGCGGCCATCGCGTCCAGGTCGTGTCCCTCGTCCTCGGTCAGCGGGACCGGAACGGGAGTGGCACCCGCGATCTGCGTGACGATCGGGTACGCCTCGAAGGAGCGCCAGGCGAAGATGACCTCGTCACCGGGGCCGGAGGTCGACTGGACGAGCTGCTGGGCGATGCCGACCGAGCCGGTGCCCGTCGCCAGATGGGAGATCGGCACGTCGAAACGGTCCGAGAGCTCGGCCAGCAGACCGGCGCACGCCAGGTCCGGATACCGGTTGAACCCGGCCGCGGCGGCCACCGCGCGCTCCATGACGCCGGGCAGCGGCGGATACGGGTTCTCGTTGGAGGACAGCTTGTAGGCGGCCGGGCCTCCGTCGGCGGCCGGCCGACCGGGCTTGTAGGACGGAACGCTGTCCAGCGCGGGGCGCAGCTTTGGGGTCTTGTCGGTCACCGCGGATCCTCCTCCACATCCCTGAATACTGCACACCTTATGAGGATTGCCCCGGGTGGCGTCCAGATGTGAGGTCGCGCGAACTGTCCTGGCGTGCGCCCTGGCGGGCGCCCTGGCGCGCATCCCCCGTGAAGGTGAGTTGAAGGCACCCCGCACCCCGGGGCCGCCACCGGACGTAGATATGCCAGGGGCCAACGGTTCACCGTCTCCCCCGACAACCACCTGCACTTCCATGGTCATTGACGGGTATCGATCGTGCAGAAACGTGCCTGTCAACTCCAAAATACGGCGCCCCGCCGGACAAGCTCCCGAGCCCTACTATCGGCTCGCCATGACAGCAGCAGGGAAGCATCAAGTGAGCCGGACGGACCCCGCCCGGCGAGGCACCCGGCAGGGGCGGGCGGGCATCCGGGACGTGGCCGCCGCCGCCGGTGTCTCGATCACGACCGTCTCCGACGCGCTCAACGGCAAGGGGCGGCTGCCGGACGCGACCCGCCGCCACGTCCGCGAGGTCGCCGACCGGCTGGGCTACCGCCCCTCCGCCGCCGCCCGCACCCTCCGTACGGGCAAGTCCGGCCTCATCGGCCTGACCGTGACCACATATGGGGATGAACCTTTCACCTTCACCGAGTTCGCCTATTTCGCCGAGATGGCCCGGGCCGCCACCTCCGCCGCGCTCGCCCGCGGCTACGCCCTGGTCATCCTGCCCGCGACCTCCCGGCACGACGTCTGGTCCAACGTCGCCCTCGACGGCACCGTCGTGATCGACCCCTCCGACCACGACCCGGTCGTCTCGGACCTGGTGCGCCAGGGCATCCCGGTGGTCTCCGACGGCCGCCCGGCCGGCAGCCTCCCGGTCACCGCCTGGGTGGACAACGACCACAAGGCCGCCGTCCTGGGCATCCTCGACCACCTCGCCGCCGCGGGCGCCCGCCGCATCGGGCTGCTCACCGGCACCAGCACCGACACCTACACCCGCCTGTCCACCGACGCGTACCTGCACTGGTGCGAGCGGATCGGCCAGGACCCGGTCTACGAGGAGTACCCGGCCCACGACCCGTGCGCCGGCGCCGTCGCCGCCGACCGGCTGCTCGCCCGCGCCGACCGGCCCGACGCGGTGTACGGGCTCTTCGACCCCAACGGCACCGATCTGCTGGCCGCCGCCCGCCGCTACGGCCTGCGCGTCCCGGACGACCTGCTGCTCGTCTGCTGCAGCGAGTCCGTCGTCTACGCCACCACCGAACCGCCCATCACCACGCTCTCGCTCAAGCCCCGGCGCATCGGCACGGCGGTCGTCCAGCTGCTCATCGACGCCATCGAGGGCCTGGACAACGGGCGGCCGGTGGAGCAGGTGATACCCACGGAGCTGATCGTCCGGACGTCCTCCGAGCGGCGCCCGCCGCGCACCACGGTCAGCCCTCCGCGCGGTCCGGCCCCCGGCTGACCGCCCGCTGCCGGGCGGCCGTCAACCGCGCGCACCCTATGGGTCACCACACATGGACGCCTCGCCCGGCGCTAACGAAACGGACATTAGTGGAGAAAAAACAGGTGAACCCGGGCTCCCGCCCCGATTGACGGCCCCTGGTGCGTCACAAGCCGCGACGGTCATTCCTATGATGGGCGCACGACACCACGGGCCGCCGCGACCAGGCAGGGTCCACAAGGTGCACTGCGGCGCGACGGTGGAGGGGTCGATGGCTCAGGGGGCCGGACAAGGACCTGTGGCAGGGACCACGGAGGCGGTGACGCCGTACCCGGGGTACGCCGCCCCTCCTCCCCTGCAGGGATACACCCATCCCCTGCCCCCCGCCCACCTCGGCGCCGAGGACCCGCACCTCGGCGGCTACACGCCCACCGCCCGTGACCTGCCGGTCATCGAGCGCCAGCCGTACGCCGCCGACCCGCACGACGTCCCCACCGTCGAGCTCACCCCCATCACCGTCCCCCAGGCGCAGCCGCAGCCGTTGCCGAGCGGCCCCGGCCCGCTCTACGTCGTCGGCGACGTCCACGGATACCTCGACGAGCTCTACGCGGCGCTCGCCGCCGAGGGCATCGTCGACGCGAACGGCCACTGGGCCGCCGGCAACACCCGGCTGTGGTTCCTCGGCGACTTCACCGACCGCGGCCCGGACGGCGTCGGCGTCATCGACCTGGTCATGCGGCTCTCCGCCGAGGCCGCCGCGGCCGGCGGCTACTGCAAGGCCCTGATGGGCAACCACGAGCTGCTGCTCATCGGCGCCAAGCGGTTCGGCGACACCCCCGTGAGCTCCGGCGCCGGCACGGCCTCCTTCCAGGCCGCCTGGCTGCTCAACGGCGGCCAGCGCACGGACATGGAGCGCCTGGAGGACCACCACCTCCAGTGGATGTCCCGGCTCGACGCCATGGCCGAGGAGGACGGGCACCTGCTCGTCCACTCCGACACCACCGCCTACCTCGACTACGGCGACTCCATCGAGGCCGTCAACGACGCGGTGACCGAGGCGCTCCAGCGCAACGACCCGGACGAGTGCTGGGAGCTGTTCCGCAAGTTCACCAAGCGCTTCGCCTTCCGCGACGAGGCGGGCGGGATGGCCGCCCGCGAGCTGCTGGAGACCTACGGCGGCAGCCGTGTCGTCCACGGCCACAGCCCCATCCCGTACCTCCTCGGCGAGGTCCCGGGCGAGGAGGCGGACGGCGAGGAGAGCGCGCCCGTCGTGGACGGCCCGCACCTCTACGCGGACGGCCTCGCCCTCGCCATGGACGGCGGGGTCACGATGGCCGGAAAACTGCTGGTGGTGCAACTCCCACTGGCCGGCTGAGGGTTCACCGCGCCGGACGCGGGCATGGGTGGAGTTCCACGGGGAGTTCCACCGCCGCGGGGGAATTCGCGAAACGCACTGTCACCCCGCACCGGTGCGGCTCTACCATCGGCTTATCCGTAGCAGGCTCTCCTCCGTTTCCGCCCGCTGCCGGCGCCGCCCGCGCCAAGGGCCCTACGGAGCATCGGGGGATGCACATGAACAGCGCTCCGCACCTACTGGCCGAGGACCGCCCGGAATTCGAGCGGATCCTGGACCTGGCGCTGCGTTCGGCGAACCGCGACCCGGAGATCGGCACGCTGCTCGCCGCGTCGGGGCAGCGCCTCGACACCGAACAGCTGCGCCTCATGGCCGTCCAGGCCATGGCCGCCATTTCCGCCTGCGCCATGACGGAATACCGGAACTTCGTCCGGGCGCGGGAGGAGCTGCGCAACCGGTCCGCCGAGGGCCGCGGCGAGACCGCGGACGACGCGGCGGACGACGGTTCCGGGGGCGCGGGGGCCGCCGCGATGCTCACCGTGCTGGCCCCGGTCCTCGCGGGGATCGCCGCGCTCCTGTTCCTGATCATCGGGTACGCACTGAAGGCCGTCGGGACGGAGGGGGCCGTGTCCGGCCCGATGGTCACCGTCGGCTGGTGGTTCGCCGGTCTGACCGCCGCCGCGGCGCTGGTCGCCATGGGAGCGCTGCTGTTCACGGCGGTGCGCAACGGCCGCCCCGGGGCGGGTGGGCCGGGAGGGCCCGGCGACGGCCTCGACGCGGAGGCGGAGCGCGCCCGGGAGATCTGGCACGACGCCCTGCTCCGCCGCGGCGTCCTGCCCTTCCTCCGCGAGACACTGGCCAACTCCGCGACGCGGCCCGGCGTTCCGCACGGCCGGGAGCCGCACGAGAGCCACAGCCGGCTCGGCTATACACCCCCCGGTTTCTCCAGCCACGAGGACAGCCCGAGCCCGCACACCCGGCCGAGCTTCACGAGTCCGGACTTCACGAGTCCGGAGTTGGGCGGGCAGGAGCGGCGGAGGGAGTGAGGGCGGTACGCCGGGAGGTCTTTTACCGTTCACGAATCGCCCGGCGCAGGAAATTCACCTGAACCACCCTCCATAGGGCGAACGTCCGTTTATGCACGGGCAATTGGCGCGGGGGGCTGGCCTACGGTCCGGTGGTGGAGGTGATGCTCATCATGAGCGCACAGAACATGCCGCCGAACCGGTCGGCGGAGCAGCAGGACGCCATCGACGTCAACGACTTCGTCTACGCGGCGACTGGAGCACGGGTCCGGCGGTTGACGTTGCCGGACGGAAGTCACTGGTTCCCGGCGGCCGACGTAGCGGGCGAACTCGGATACGCGAACACACGGGCCGCCCTCAGCCAGCACGTGCCCGACGAGTTCTCCATGCGGCTCGACGAGCTTGCTCAAGGTGTAACTGGGAGCGACACCTTGCGCAAACATGCAGGTCACGGGCTTCAGAGGTCGATGAGGATGGTGAATCTGCAGGGTCTGATCCGGCTGGTGAACGGCTGCACAAAACCGGAGGCGGAGCCGTTCAAGCGGTGGGTGACCGAGGTCATCGTCACCATCCAGCGGGACGGCTCGTACCACTTGGAGAAGGCCGAAGTTCAGACGTCGGCCGCCCCTGCGTACGCCGTACCGCACCAAATGGCCGACGTACTCGCGCGGTTGGAGGAGCGCAATCTCCAGCTCATCGAGGAACTCGCCGCCGTACGACGCGAAGCGGCCCAGGGGCGAACGGAGGTCATCGAGGTACTCCGGGACATCGCGGACCGTCTTCCCTCCGCACGGTCGTCCGAGGCGCCACGTCCCCGCGTGACAGCGGAGTCGGTACTCAGCGGCTGGCGGTCCAACAACCTCGTGATCACCAACGACATCTGGGCCGTTGGCGCGTACATCCTCCCTGCCATCATCGAGCGCGGCGAGGCGGGCTATCCGCTGGACGCGATCGCCGCCCGCACCGGACTGTCCGTCCACCGCGTCCATGACTCGCTGCGGATGATGCAGAAGCGGGGGTGCATCCGGCAGACCGGCATGCGAGGCGACGGGACTCCCGTCTACGCGCTCAAGTAGCGGAGACGACGGGTCGGGCCCGAAGTCACAAATCCAAGTTGCGGCTTCGGGCCCGCCCGAACTGTAGCGGTTCTTTCCCCCGCTGCCTGCGGAAACGTCGAGACCATAACGTCCAGTTACGGTCTCGACAACTCTCACCTACTCCGCCAACGGCAAATACACCCGATTCCCCGCCTCCGCGAACTCCCGCGACTTCTCCGCCATCCCGGCCTCGATCTCGGCCGCCCCCATGTCCCCGCCGTGTTCCCGGCGGATGTCCTGCGAGATCTTCATCGAGCAGAACTTGGGACCGCACATCGAGCAGAAGTGCGCCGTCTTCGCCGGCTCCGCCGGGAGCGTCGCGTCGTGGAAGGCGCGGGCCGTGTCCGGGTCGAGGGCCAGGTTGAACTGGTCCTCCCAGCGGAATTCGAAACGGGCGTCCGAGAGGGCGTCGTCCCATTCCTGGGCGCCGGGATGGCCCTTGGCCAGGTCCGCGGCGTGCGCGGCGATCTTGTAGGTGATGACGCCGGTCTTCACGTCGTCACGGTCCGGCAGACCCAGGTGCTCCTTGGGCGTGACGTAGCAGAGCATCGCCGTGCCCCACCAGGCGATCATCGCGGCGCCGATGCCCGAGGTGATGTGGTCGTAGGCCGGGGCGACGTCCGTGGTCAGCGGGCCGAGGGTGTAGAACGGGGCCTCCTCGCAGATCTCCTGCTGGAGGTCGATGTTCTCCTTGATCTTGTGCATCGGGACATGGCCCGGGCCCTCGATCATCGTCTGGACGTTGTGCCGCTTGGCGATGGTGTTGAGCTCGCCCAGGGTCCTCAGCTCGGCGAACTGCGCCTCGTCGTTCGCGTCCGCGATGGAGCCGGGGCGGAGGCCGTCGCCGAGCGAGTACGTCACGTCGTAGGCCGCGAGGATCTCGCAGAGCTCCTCGAAGTTCTCGTAGAGGAACGACTCCTTGTGGTGCGCCAGGCACCACGCGGCCATGATCGAGCCGCCGCGGGAGACGATGCCGGTCTTGCGGCGGGCGGTCAGCGGGACGTAGCGCAGCAGGACGCCGGCGTGGACGGTCATGTAGTCCACGCCCTGTTCGGCCTGCTCGATGACCGTGTCCTTGTAGATCTCCCAGGTGAGTTCCTCGGCCCTGCCGTCCACCTTCTCCAGTGCCTGGTAGAGCGGCACCGTGCCGATGGGAACGGGCGAGTTGCGCAGCACCCACTCACGAGTGGTGTGGATGTTGCGCCCGGTGGACAGGTCCATCACCGTGTCCGCGCCCCAGCGGGTGGCCCAGGTCATCTTCTCGACCTCCTCCTCGATGGAGGAGGTGACGGCCGAGTTGCCGATGTTGGCGTTCACCTTGACCAGGAACTTCTTGCCGATGATCATCGGCTCGGTCTCGGGGTGGTTCACATTGGCAGGCAGCACGGCGCGCCCGGCCGCGATCTCCTCGCGGACGGTCTCCGGGGAGACGCCCTCCCGGAGGGCGACGTACTCCATCTCCTCGGTGATCTCCCCCCGCCTGGCGTAGGCGAGTTGGGTCACGGCGGCGCCGGAGCGCCCCCGGCGCGGCAGCCGGGGCCGGCCCGGGAAGACCGCGTCGAGGTTCCTGAGGCCGCCGCGCGGCGAGGTGTGCTTGATGCCGTCGTCCTCGGGGCGCACGGGCCGCCCCGCGTACTCCTCGGTGTCGCCGCGCCCGATGATCCAGTTCTCGCGCAGCGGCGCGAGGCCCCGGCGGACATCGGTGTCGACGGCCGGGTCCGTGTACGGGCCGGAGGTGTCGTACAGGCGGACGTCGCGGCCGTTGGTGAGGTGGACCCGGCGCACCGGGACCCTCAGGTCCGGGCGGGAGCCGGTGACGTAGTCCTTGTGCCAACCGATCTGTCCGGTCTGCCCGTTTCGCTCCCCTGCCTGCCCCTCGACGGACGGGTCGGCAGACGTGCGTGCGTCCTGCGTGGTCATGAGACCGTAACTCCCTACGCCGGCATTACCCGGTAACAGGTTCGGCGGTCGACGCAGCGGTTCCCGTACCGTTCGTACGGAGGTCAGCGCCCTCTCAGCCCGGTGCTCCGAGCTCCCGCGATTGCAAAGGTGCCACAACGCTAGCGCCTTCCCGCGCCGGAGGGCCAGAGGGGGTTGCGATGATCGGGCGATGAGCACCAGCGATCCACTGCCGCCCCCTCGGCAGCCCTCCCCCGGCCAGGGACGTCACGGCCGGGGGAACAACCGTGGGAACGCCCCTGAGGACGGCCCCGGGAACGGCCAGGAGCACGGCAGCCGTGGACACGGGCACGCGCACAGCCATGGACACAGCCATGGACACGGCCATGGGCATGGGCACGGGCATGGGCACAGCCATGGCCCGGCCGCGCCCGTCTCCGCGCATCTGCGCAAGGTGATCGCGGCCGTGCTGATCCCCTTCGCCGCCGCGGTCGCGGTGGGGCTCGTCGTGCTCTGGCCGGGGGGCGCGCCGCCGCACCAGCACACCGGCGTCGGCCTCGACCAGCACATGGAGTCGGGGCGCGTGGTGAAGGTGGAGGAGACGGATTGCGCCACCCCCGGTACGGGTCAACCGGGGCAGGCAGGCCGGCCGGGACAGGCGGGGGCGCAGGGACAGCAGGGGGCGACGGGTCCGGGCGCCGCCGAGCGGAGTTCCTGCCGGTCGGCGGTCGTCGAGGTCACCTCCGGTCCGGACAAGGGGCGTTCGTTCACCGAGGTCGTGCACCCCGGCGCGCCGCGGCAGTACACCGTGGGGCAGCGGGTCGTGCTCGCCTATGCGCCCAAGGCGCCGGAGAACCTGCGCTATTCGGTCACGGATGTGGACCGGGACGTGCCGATGGCCCTGCTGGCCGGGATGTTCGCCCTGGCGGTAGTGGTCATCGGACGGCTGCGCGGAGTCTTCGCGCTGGTGGCCCTCGCCATCAGTTTCGGGGTGCTGACGCTGTTCATCCTGCCGGCCGTGCTCCAGGGTTCGGACCCGCTGCTGGTGGCCGTGGTCGGCGGCAGCGCGATCATGCTGATCGCGCTCTACATGTGCCACGGCCTCAACGCCCGTACGTCCGTGGCCGTTCTGGGGACGCTCACCTCGCTGCTGGTCATCGGCCTGCTGGGGGCGGGGTTCATCGAC
This sequence comes from Streptomyces luteireticuli, assembly GCF_041519305.1. NCBI lineage: Bacteria > Bacillati > Actinomycetota > Actinomycetes > Kitasatosporales > Streptomycetaceae > Streptomyces > Streptomyces luteireticuli. The sequence continues at coordinate 4,439,139 of NZ_CP167927.1, read as the reverse complement.
TGGGCGCACCTGACCGGCAATACCGACGACCAGACGGGCCTGGTGCACGGCCTCTATCCGGGGATCGAGATCAAGGGACTGCTGCTCGCGGGGATCATCATCGGTTCGCTGGGCGTGCTGGACGACGTGACGGTCACCCAGACCTCCGCGGTGTGGGAGCTGAAGGAGGCGGACCCGCACGCGAGTTGGCGGAAACTGTACGGTGCGGCGATGCGCATCGGGCGGGACCATATCGCCTCTGTCGTCAACACGCTCGTGATGGCGTACGCCGGTGCGTCACTGCCGTTGCTCCTGTTGTTCTCGATCGCGGACAGCGGGGTGGGCACGGTGGCCACGAGCGAGGTGGTGGCCGAAGAGATCGTGCGGACGCTGGTCGGCAGCATCGGCCTGGTGCTCTCGGTACCGGTGACGACGGTGCTGGCGGCGCTCGTTGTCAGTGCCGACCGGCACACTGTGACCACGGGTTCCCGCCCCGCGGCGGGGGGCCGTGCGAGGTCCGGGGGAGGACGACGCCGCCGGGCACGGCGATGAAGGCGCGGCGATGAGGATGCGGCGACGTAGGCGGGGGGGCTGCCGTGATCGGCGAGTTGGGCAGGGTGACGGGTGCGATCGGCCCCGGGCTGGTCGGGGAGGTGATGCTCCGGGTGCGCGGCGGCGCCGAGGCGTTCCTGGCGTACGCGGCGGAGGAGGGCGAGCGCATGTCCCCGGGCACGCTGGTGGTGGTCGTGGAGCACCAGCCGCCGCGCACGGTGTACGTGACGGCGGCCTATCGCTGAACCGCGGGCGGCACCGGAGCCGTCGTAGCGCACGGGACGTGCGACGCACGGGACATGTACGGCAGCCCGTGGGTCCACGAGGACGAGGGGGGAACGGGACGTGTTCATCGGAATCCTGGCGGGGGCCGTGGTCGTGGCCGTCGCCGTCGTGGTCGGGCTGTTCAAGCTGATGTGGAGGGTCGCCGAGCCGAACGAGGCGCTGGTCATCTCCGGTTCCAGGCACCGTGTGGAGGGCCTCGGCGAGGGGATGGGCTTCCGGATCGTCACCGGGCGCGGCACGCTGGTGCTGCCCGGTGTGCAGGTGGTCCGCAAGCTGTCCCTCGATCTCAACGAGGCCGAGCTGAATGTGGATTGCGTGACGAACCAGGGCATCCCGCTCAAGGTTCACGGCGTGGTGATATTCAAGGTCGGCGACGACTTCGTCTCCATCGCCAATGCCGCCCGCCGCTTCCTCGACCAGCAGAGGCACATGCCGGAGCGGGTGCACAACGTGTTCGCCGGGCATCTGCGCTCGATCGTCGGCGGCCTGACCGTCGAGGACATGATCCGCGACCGGGAGCGGCTGACGGGCGAGACCCGGGCGGCCTCCGGCACGGAGATGGAGAAGCTGGGCCTGATCATCGACTCCCTCCAGATCCATGAGATCCAGGACCCCACCGGCTACATCAAGAACCTCTCCGCGCCGCACGCCGCGGCGGTCCAGCGGGACGCCCGGATCGCCCAGGCGGCGGCCGACCGGGCGGCGACCGAGGCGGAGCAGCAGGCGGCGGCCCGGATGGCGGAGGCCACCCGGGACAGCGAGATCCTCCAGGCCGGCTACCAGGCCGAGCGGGACAGCGCGGCCGCCAAGGCCCGGCAGGCCGGTCCGCTGGCGGAGGCGGCGGCACGGCAGGAGGTCGTGGTCCAGGAGACGCGGGTGGCGGAACTGGCCGCCCAGCGCCGTGAGCAGCAGCTCCAGGCCGACGTCCGCAAGCCGGCCGACGCCGCGGCGTACGAGACGCGCACGCTGGCGGAGGCCGACCGGGACGCCCGGATCTCGGCGGCGCAGGCCCAGGCCCGGGAGACGGAGCTGGCGGCCGCGGCCGAGGCGACCCGGGTGAAGACGGCGGCGGCCGCGGAGGCGGAGGCGACCCGGGCGACCGGCGAGGCGACGGCCGCGGCGGGGAAGGCGCGGGGGCTCGCCGAGGCGGAGGCCGCCCGGGCGAAGGGGCTGGCCGCCGCGGAGGCGGTCCGGGCCCGCGGACTCGCGGAGGCCGAGGCCATCAAGGCCCGCGCGGCGGCCCTGGCGGAGAACCAGGACGCGGTCGTCGCCCAGCAACTGGCGGAGAACTGGCCCGAGATCGTCCGCGCCGGTGCCGAGGCGTTCGGGAACGTGGACCACATGGTGCTGCTGAACGGCGCCGACGGGATGTCCGAGTTGTTCGCCAAGGCGCTGACGATGGGCGGTACGGGCCTGGGGCTGGCACGGCAGCTGCTCTCGGCGATGAACGACGGCGGCAACAGCGGCGGTGACGGCAGCGGCGGCGGTGACGGCCGGAGCGACCGGCGGTCGGCGGACGGGCGGCCCGGCGGTGGGGCCGGCGTCCCGGCCCGGGGCCCGGCACCACGCGCCGAGCGGGTGCCGGTCGAGGAGCCCGGGGAGCCCGCCGGGCGGCCGGCCGGGGAGGGCGGCGCCGGACCGGGCCGCTAACCGGCGTTCTGCCCTTCGGTGTTGCCGGCGAGGATGCTGTCGAGCGCCGCCGCCAGGTCGTAGTCGAAGTCGGCGACCGAGCGCTCCTCGCCGAGCGGGGCGACGCGGTCGGTCCGGTCGAGGAAGGCGACCAGCGGCGCCGCTCCGGCCCGGAACAGGGCGCCTTCGCCGCCCACTTGCAGACGGATGAAGACGTCCGAGAGGTGCTGCGCGGAGGCGGGGGCGATGTGCACATCCCCCTCGCCGGAGGGCTGACTCAGCCCGTCGAGCAGCAACTCCCTTGCGAACGCCCAGGTCACCGGGGCATCACCGGGCAGGTGAAAGGTGAACTTCACCGCATAGGGATCGCTGCTGTCATAGGCCAGCTCCACCGGGATACGGAAGGACAGCTCCTCGGAGACGAGGAACGTCATGATCACTTCTGCCTGAACTGTGTCGCGCATCGCCCAATGCCCCGTCTTTGTCGGTTTGGCCGGGATTGGATCCTCATGGCCCTACTCATGACGCCATAGTCTGACAACAACGCCCTGCGGATCACAAGGAGTGATTTTTCAGTTACTGATAGAGATCGAGTGGGAGCTTACGGCTCTTCGACTCTGGAGCGTAGCGACTCGACTACGGGGCGGAGTCGTTCCGCCGGATTCCGGGCGGACACAATCCGAGAACTGGCCAAAGTGGCGGCGCCCGTCGCGGGGCGGCGACGAGGGCGGCAAAGAGGCGGTGCGCAGCGGCGCGACGCCGGGGACAGGGGCTTCGGCGGGCCTACTCCTGCCCCTCGCAAACCGGTTGGAATCACAGCGGGACGGGCAGGAGGGGCGTAAATCACGCCCCTCCTCGCACACTCGGTGCCGGGGTGAACGAGCCGTACCGGCTGACGGAAGAAGTTACTCCCCGCGTCCCGCTTCGTTGAGTTGACGAATTCGCCGGACCGACCGGCCTACCAGTCGCCGCCCTTCGACGACGAGGAGCCCGTGAACTTCTTGACGACGAAGACCAGACCGCCGACGAGGGCCACCAGCAGCAGCGCCTTGAAAAGGACGTCGACGACGAACCCGAGCACGCTGACGATCAAGCTGCCGAACACCACGCACACGAGTACCGGGATGGCGATCCACTTCACCCACCACGGCAGTCCCGCGAGTATCCCCTTCTGAGCCATGTCGTTCCCTGCTCTCCGCTTCGCGCATCGTCGTCGCCCGGAACGGTCGCCCGGGCCTGCTTCGATGCTAGGACGGACCGGGGTGCCGGCGGGGGCCCCACAGCCCCCGTACGCCCCTGAACCTCCCCCTACGGGAAGGCGGGGCCGACCCTCAGCTCTCGGGCGGGGAGAAGACCACCAGAACCCTGAGGTCCTCGCTGATGTGATGGAACCGGTGGACCGTGTTCGCCGGGACGTACACCACGCTGCCGCGCCCGACCTCCGTCGTCTCGTCCCCCACCGTGATCGCCGCCCGGCCGCTCACCACGAAGTAAATCTCGTCCTGCACATGCGGGCCCTGCGGGTCCGTGTCCCCCGCGTCCAGCGCGTAGAGCCCGGCGGACATATTCCGCTCCCGCAGGAACTGCAGGTACGCCCCCTCGTTCGCGGCCCGCTCCGCCTCCAGCTCGTCCAGCCGGAACGCCTTCATCCGCCGTCTCCTCCTCCGGGCGCCCGCCGTGCGGCGGACGGATCCCACCTGTCGGTCCCGTCTGCCACGATCTCACGTATGAAGAATTTCGTAGTCAAGACGATCGCCAACGCGGCGGCCCTCGCAGCGGCGATCTGGCTGCTCAAGGGCATCACCCTGCGCGGCGAGACGACCGCCGCGAAGGCGCTCACGCTGCTCGGGGTGGCGCTCGTCTTCGGCCTGGTCAACTTTCTGGTCAAGCCGGTCGTCAAGCTGCTGTCGTTCCCGCTCTTCATCCTGACGCTGGGCCTGATCACGCTGGTGATCAACGCGTTGATGCTGTTGCTGACCAGCTGGCTGGCGGACCGGCTGCACCTCGCCTTCCATGTGGCGGGCTTCGGCTCGGCACTGGTGGGCGGCGTGATCATCTCGATCGTCGCCTGGGCGATGCACATGATCCTGCCGGACGAGAAGGACTGACCGCCGGCTCAGCTCCGCCGGGGCTCCGGCGGGACGTCGTACCCGACCGTGTTGGTGGCCAGCTCCTCCTGGGTGATCTCCGAGGCCCAGCCCTCCGGCGGCTCCTGGTACGGGCTGCACGTCCCGCAGGCCGCACAGGTCCAGCGGCCGTGGATGCCGTGCACGATGGCCCCGCAGCCGGCACACGTGTCCGTGGTGTAGTACGGCGGTTCACCCGGCAGGACCGGCGGCCGCCGCCGGTACGGGGGGCCGGCGGGCCCGTGTCCGGAGCGCTCTTCCATGCGTCCCAGACTGCCACGGACCGCCGAGGGCCGACAGCTTCCGGCAGCTCCCGGAGCGGGGCCTCAAGGAAGACCGGGGCCTCAAGGAAGGCTGCAAGGAAGGCCGTAAGGAAACGGACACGACGGCCGGGGCACCAACCACCGTCCCCGGGGCCGCAGGCAGCACTGAGGCGGCTCAAGCCTCCCCCCTCATGGCTTGAGCCGCCACGGTCCCGCACGAAGGAAGAACCGTGCGAACAAGGCTAGTTGACTCTGCGTCAGAGTCCAATCACCCTGACGACACAGCCCTATCGACTTATTTATAGTTCCTCTACGGTCGGTGGCGGACGAGCCGGGGAGACGGCATGGATCTGACCCTCTTGCGCACGTTCGTCACGGTCCACCGGGCGGGTTCCTTCACCCGCGCCGCCGCCCTCCTCGGCCTCTCCCAGCCCGCGGTGACCGGCCAGATACGCACGCTGGAACGGCAGCTCGGCCGCCCCCTCTTCGTCCGGCGGGCCCGCGGCGTCACCCCCACCACCACCGGCGACGAACTCGCCCACCGGATCGCCCCGCACGTCGACGCACTGCTGGAGATCACCGAGTCGGGGCAGGACGAGCGATGGCCGCACCGCACCCTGCACCTCGCCGGGCCACCGGAGTTCACCGCCCTGCGCGTCCTGCCCGCCCTCAGCCCGCTGATCACCCAGGGGCTCACCGTGCGCGCCGCCCACGGCATGTCCGAGGACCTCTTCGAGGGCCTGGCCGCCGGCCGGCACGAGCTGGCCGTGACCACCTCGCGCCCCCGCGGCCGGCTGCTCACCGCCACCCCGCTCTGCGACGAGGAGCACGTCCTGGTCGGCGCCCCGCGGTGGGCCGCCCGGCTCGGCGGCGCGGCCGTCGTCCGCGACAAGGGCCTCGGCGTCCTGGAACACCTGCCGGTGGTGGAGGTCGACGAGAGCCTGCCGTTCGTCACCCGCTACTGGTCCGCCGTCTTCGACAGCAAGCCCGTGGCCACCGGCGCGGTCGTCGCGCCCGACCTGCGGGCCGTGCTCTCCTGCGTGGCCGCGGGGGCGGGCATCGGGGTGCTGCCCCGCTATCTGTGCGAAGAGGCCCTGGACAGCGGCGAGGTCGTCGCCCTCCTCAACCCCCCGGTCCCCCCGCTGCGCACCTACTTCCTCGTCGTCCGCGCCGGGACGCTCGCCCACCCGCACCTCGCCCGGGCACACGAGTGGCTGCTGCGCGCCGCCGTTTCCTGGTGAGCCCAGGGTTCCGGCGGTGAGCCCGGTTCTGCCGGGAAAGGGGTTTCACCGCGGCCCGCACGCGGCAGATGTCGCTTATGACCGTACGACCCGTGGTCAAACGCACGGCCCGCGCCATCCTGCTCGCCGGGGAACCCGGCTCCGACGACCTCGAAATGATCCTGATCAAACGCACCAAGCCCGGCCAGGCGCCCTACTGGATCACGCCCGGCGGCGGCGTGGAGCCCGAGGACGAGACCGTCGTCGCGGCGCTCCACCGCGAGGTGGACGAGGAGCTCGGCGGCAAGGTCGCCGACGTCGTCCCCGCCTTCGTCGACACCGTCTCCCACTCCCTCCACCACGCCGCGCACGGGGTGAAGGTCCAGCACTTCTTCGTCTGCCGGCTGGCCGCCATGGACCTCTCCCGGCGGCACGGACCCGAGGTGGACGAGCCGTCGGGCACCTACGACGTCGTCCGCGTCCCCTTCACCCGCGAGGGCATCGCCTCGGTGGAGGTCGTTCCTCCCTCGCTGCGCTCCTACCTCGCGCAGAACATCGAAGGGGTCCGGGCCCTGCTCGCCGACGATCTGGGCTGAGCCCGGTCAGCGGCGCCCGGCGCGCACCCCGAAGTAGTCGCCGCCCTTGCGGCGGGCGTCGTCCGTACCCCACGCCCGCCCGTCGGCCGCCTCGTCCCGCGACGCCCTGCGCAGGTGCGGAATGTGCTTGGCGCAGTGGATGTACGCCTCCTCGACCGCGATCTCCACCCAGAGGGCGGCGCGGCGCCCGGGTATCGCGTCAACCGGCAGCCCGGGGTGAGCCGTTCGCATCACCGCGTCCTCCACCACCCGGGCGCTCCCGTTGATGTGGAGCCCGACCCTGTCCCGCAGGAAGTCGATCAGCAGGATGCCGACGTGGGGGTTCTCCTCGATGTTGCCCAGGCTGGCCAGGACGCCGTTGCCCCGGTACTCGGGGTAGGCGAGCGTCCGCTCGTCCAGCACGCGCAGGAAGCCGGGCGGGCCGGCCCGGAAGCTGTTGTCGCACGCGCCGTGCCGGTCGGCGGTCGCCAGGAAGAACATCTCCTGCCGGGCGACGAACTCCCGCATCCCGGCGTTGACATGGGACAGCGTCTGCTCGTCGTAGAAGCGGGCGGCGCGCTCGGCGGTGCCGTGGCGGTGCTGCAGCGCGTGCTCCCCGTCGCTGCCGGGCAGTCCGTTCCGGTTCGCCGCCATCGCACGCACCACCGCTCCGTGGTCCCCGCCGTCATCCCGCCGGTCATCCCGTCGCCGCCAGGAGCTCGTGGATCGAGTCGTGGCGTATCCGGTGGGACGGTATGCCGACGCCGACCAGGGTGTCCACACCGCTGCGAATCATTTCCGGCGGTCCGGACAGATAGGCGACGCAGTCCTTCCACGGCCCGTACTCGCGCACTACGCTGGACAGTTGGCCGCTGAGCGCGCGCTTCGGCCCGTCGGCGACGACCGGCCGGACCGACAGCCAGGAGTGCTCCTGCTCCAACTCCCGCAGGGCGTCCATCACATGGAACTCGCCGTCGCGCCGGGCCCCGTAGAACACCTCGACCGGGCGCGCGACGCCGTGCGCGGCCACATCCTCCACCAGCGCCTTGATCGGGGCGATGCCCGTTCCGCCGCCCAGGCACAACAGGCCGTTGTCAGTGGTGTGGTCCACAATCATGGAACCGGCGGGGGGACCGAGCCGGAGGACGGCGCCGGGGCGTGCACGGTGGACCAGGGCACCGGACACCCAGCCGGCGGGCACGGCCTTGACGTGGAAGGAGAGCAGACCGTCCGGGCGGGGGGCGCAGGAGAAGGAGTAGTGCCGCCATATGCGCGGCCACCAGGGGGTTTCGACGCCGGCGTACTGGCCGGCGAGGAAGGGGTACGGCTGGTCGGGGCGCAGGGTGACGACGGCGGCGTCGGGGCCGCACAGCTCGTGACCGACGATCTCGGCCTGCCACCAGGGAGGGGAGGTGAGTTCGTCGTCGGCCGCCGCATCGATCATGATCTGGGAGATCACGGTGTAGACGCGCACCCAGGCGGCCTCCGCCTCGTCGTTCCAGGTCCGGGGCGCGTACCGGGCGAGAGCCCCGATGAGGGCCTCGCCCACGGCCGGGTAGTGCTCGGCCCGCGTGCCGTACTTGCGGTGCCCGCGCCCCAGCGCGGAGAGGTACGCGGTGAGGGTCCCGGCGTCGTCGGCGTGCCGGGCGGCGGTCAGCAGCGCCTTGAACAGCCGGTCGCGCTGGGCGTCCATGGCCGGGGGGAACAGCGGCCGCAGTTCGGGGCGGTGGAGGAAGAGCAGCGCGTAGAAGTAGGAGACGGCCCGGTCGGCGACGGGCTCCAGTTCGGCCATGGTGCGGCGGATGAGCACGGTGTCGGGGGACGGGGCGTCCCCGCGGGGAGGGGGAGCCGAAGGAACAGCGGTGTCCGGCAGGCGCGTCGAGGGGGAATCACCCCGGCCGGTCGTCCGGTCGACGGCCCGGGTCCGTGGTCCCGGGACATCCTGGGCAACGGAACCGGACCGGTCGGTTTCCTTACGGGCCGGGGGACTTGGCCGGTGCCCCGGCCGAAGGCTCACCGGCGGCGGCTCTTTGAAGGCGCCCCGCCCGGCCGGCGGCTTCAGGGGCTTCGGCAACGCCAAGGAGGCCCAGCCCCCCGGCCCGGCGCCCGCTCCCCCCGGCCAAGGACTCCTGCGGAACGGCCCGGTGGAAGGACCCCGCGGCGCCGTGGGAGCGGGGTCCGGGCCCGGCCGTTCGGCGTCCCCGCCCGGCCGGGGGTCCGGGGAGCCCGGACCGGCGCTCGTACCCTGCCCGGACGGCTCGCCGTGCTCCGGGGGCGCTTCGGGCCCGGGGGCGGCCCCCGGGCCCGGAGGGGTTCGCTCCGGAGGTCCGTCGAACGGGGTGAACCAGCCCCATTCGTCTCCTCTGCCGTAGGTGCCGCCGTCCATCGTCACTCGCCTCGAACGTCTCTCGTCGGTCCTCGTGGGTCCGACGCTCTCCGGCGGTTCCGGGGAGCGTCCGCGTTCCGGTGCGCGTAGCCTGCCACCCCGCCCGGCGGCTCCGGCATATTCACCGAACTCCGCCCGCGGGCCCATGACTTGCGGCTAGGGTGGCCGACTCGAACGCGGCGACGTACGACAGGTGCGCGGCGGCCGGTCAGCGGCGGGCGCCCACCAGCCCGTACGCCTCCCTGAGGTCACGGCCGGTGTAGGAGTGGGAGGCGATGTCCCGCACGTGGTGGTCGGCGTTGACCGCGACCGACACCGGCACGGCGGCGAAGAGGAGGGCGTCCGACATCGAGTCCCCGTACGCCACACAGTCCGCGCGCTCCAGCCCGTACGCGGCGCAGAGTTGGTCCGCGATGCGGACCTTGGCGCCGGCGTCGAGGATGCCCGCGGGGTCCACCGGGGCCCGCAGCGGCACGTCGGGCCAGCGCGAGCCGTGCGCGGCGTCGGCGCCCCAGGCGAGCAGGCGCTCCACGAAGAAGTGCGGGGACAGCGAGATCACCGCGCACCGTTCGCCGCGCGCCGCGATCTCCGCCCAGACGTCCTGGATGCCGTCCAGCCAGGGGGCTCCGTCGAAGGCCGCCGTCACGGCCGCGTCCGTCAGGGTCTCGCCCCAGAGTTCGCAGGCGGCCGTCGCGAAGCCGACGGGAGTGAGCCGTCCGCCCGCGAAGTCCCGCTCCAGACGGTCGATCTCGCGCTCCACCCCGAGCTGCCGGGATATCTCGACCGCCGCCGCGGAACCGTGGATCAGGGTGCCGTCCAGGTCGAACAAGTGCAGTCTGCTCATGGCGACGAGCGTAGGCGGTGGGGCACGCGCACTTCCGGTGCGTGCCCCACCGCCTCTTCCGTCGCCCCGGTCACCCGGTCACCGTCCGGCGGCCACCGCGTCCTGCCCTTCCGGGGCCGAGGAGCCCGCCGGAGCCGAGGAGCCGGCCGGGACCGAGGAGCCGGCCGTGACGCGGCCGCCCTGGGACGTCCCGCCGGTGCGCCGCTCCAGCCCGGCGGAGACCATGGCGAGGACGAGGGCGCCGGCCGCCATGCCCGCGCCGACCAGGTTGGGCACCCGGTAGCCGAGCCCGGCCGAGATGACCAGGCCGCCGAGCCAGGCGGCGATGGCGTTCCCCAGGTTGAAGGCGCCGATGTTGACCGCCGAGGCGAGGGTGGGGGCGTCGGCGGTCTGGTCGAGCACCCGCTTCTGCAGCGGCGGAACCGTCGCGAAGCCGAAGGCGCCGATCAGCGGGATGGCGACGGCCGTGGCGACCTTGCTGTGGGTGGCGAGCGGCATCAGGGCGAGGGCCGCGGTGAGCCCGGCGAGCCCCGTGAACAGCAGCGGCATCAGCGCCCGGTCGGCGAGCCGGCCGCCGACGAGGTTGCCGGCGAACATGCCGACGCCGAACAGCACGAGCAGCCAGGTCACGGAGGACGGCGCGTAGCCGACGACGTCGGTGAGGATCGGGGCCATATAGGTGCTCAGGGTGAAGACACCGCCGAAGCCGAGGACGGTCATGGCCATCGCGAGCAGCACCTGCGGGTTGCGGAAGGCGGCCATCTCCCCGCCGATACGGGTGCGTTCGGGCATCGGCAGCCGCGGGACGAGGGTCGCTATGCCCAGCATCGCGACCAGTCCCAGACCGGCGATGACGCCGAAGGTGACGCGCCAGCCCGCGCCCTGGCCGAGCATCGTGCCGAAGGGCACGCCGACGATGTTGGAGACCGTCAGCCCGGTGAACATCATCGAGATGGCGGCCGCCTTCTTCTGCGGGGCGACCAGCCCCGCGGCGACGATCGCGCCGATGCCGAAGAACGCTCCGTGCGCCAGGGAGGCGACGATCCGCCCGGCGAGCATCACGCCGAAGACGGGCGCGACGGCGGAGAGCGCGTTGCCGGCCGTGAACAGGCCCATCAGCGAGATCAGCATCTTCTTGCGGGAGACCCGGCTCCCGACGATCGCCAGGATCGGCGCGCCGACGACGACGCCGAGCGCGTATCCGGTGGTCAGGTAACCGGCGGTGGGGACGGAGACGCCGAACTCCTCCGCCACCTCCGGGAGCAGGCCCGAGGTGACGAATTCGGTGGTGCCGATACCGAAGGCGCCGATGGCGAGCGCCAGCAGGGCGAGGGGCATGAGGGGGTCCTTGGATCGGGGATGTTCGGGGCGGCACCACTTCTATGCATGCGGGCCTTACCGGCGTCCACAATAATTGCAGACGCCGTCTACTTGCAAGCGCGGGCTATTGCACCAGGGGGCTATCCTGAGGGCGGCGGACGTCACGAAGGAGGGCAAACCCATGTCTCGCACCCTGGATCCCGCGCTGGCGGGCCTGGCCCAGGGCTGGTGCGCGCTCTCCGCGCTGCACGGCCGCATCGAGTCGCACATCGAGCGGGCGCTCCAGTCGGGGCACGGCCTGAGCGTGCGCGAGTTCTCCGTCCTGGACGTGCTCAGCCGCCAGCACAGCGGCGAGGGCGGACACCTGCGGATGAACGAGGTAGCCGACGCGGTCGTGCTCAGCCAGAGCGCCACGACCCGCCTGGTCAACCGGCTGGAGGACCGCGGCCTGCTGACCCGCTACCTCTGCGACACCGACCGGCGCGGCATCTACACCGACGTCACCGAGGCCGGCCTCGCGCTGCTCGCCGAGGCGCGGCCGACGAACGACGCGGCGCTGTACCGGGCGCTCAAGGAGGCGTCCGCGCGGCCGGAGTTGGCGCCGCTCGTCGCCGCGGTGGAATCCCTCGCTCCGACCTCGTGACACCCCCGCGGCAACCCCGCGACGGCCTCGCGACGGCCTCGTGAAGAGCGGGTCACGCGCATAGGGTCCCGCTCATGAGCGACCTCACGAGCGACATCCTCACGAGCGGCGTCGAGATCCGGCGCGCGACCGCCGACGACGTTCCCGCCATCGTGGCCATGCTGGCCGACGACCCGCTCGGCGCGCGGCGCGAGACACCGGAGGACCCCGCCCCCTATCGCGCGGCCTTCGCCGCGATCGACGCGGACCCCCAGCAGCAGCTGATCGTCGCCGTGCGCGACGGCCGCCCCATAGGGACCCTCCAGTTCACCGTCATCCCCGGCCTCTCGCACCGCGGCTCCCGGCGGGCGCTCGTCGAGGCCGTGCGCGTGCACGCGGACGAGCGCAGCCGCGGGCTGGGCAGCCTGCTGATGCGATGGGCCCTGGAGGAGGCCCGGCGCCTGGACTGCATGCTGCTCCAGCTCACCTCGGACGCGACGCGGCTGGATGCCCACCGGTTCTACGAGCGGCTGGGGTTCGAGGCGTCACACCTCGGCTTCAAGTACCACCTCTGACGCCGTCGGCGCGCTGCGCGTCCGCGCCCGGTAGGCCTTCTGACGGCAGGCCGCGCCGCAGTAACGGGCCGGGCGGCCGGTGCGGGCGGGCGGCAGCGGGCCTCCGCAGACGGCGCATCGCGTTTCGTCACGCTGTTCCGGGGCCCTCGGGGGGAGTTTCGTCACGTTGCGGCCCGGGCGGAGGCCGTCGCACACGAGGGCGGTCAACCGGCCGGGCGCGCCCCCGCGCTGCTCCATGGCGAGGCAGCCGAGAAGCAGGCCCATCACGTCGTCGATCGACACCTCCTTCCGTACGGCGCCCGCCTGTTGGGCCCTGGCCAGCAGGACGCCCAGCGCTCCCCGGAAGTCGCGCTCGACGGCCAGCGAGGGGGTGAACCGGCCCTCCGCACTGGCCTCCAGGGCGTCGCACAGGCCCTTGTTCCGGGCGGAGAGCCGGACGACGGAGGCGAGGTAGCGGAAGAAGACGTCCCCGGGTTCCTCGGCGTCGGCCAACTCCCTTGCGGTGTCGGTGAAGAGCCGGATCCGGTCCACGACCGTCGCCCTGAACAGGGCTTCCTTGGAAGGGAAATGCCGGTAGACGGTTCCCGCACCGACACCGGCGCGCCGTGCGATCTCCCCCAGCGTGACCCCCAACCCCGCCTCCGCGAAGGCGGATCGGGCCGCCTGGAGAACGAGCTGCCGGTTGCGCCGGGCGTCGGCCCGGAGGGGGGCGGGACGGTCGGGGCGAGAGGTGGTCCGCGGCATGGGGCAGGCTCCGGGCGGGGTGGAGTCAAACGGGGTGGTGGTTCCGATTCTAGAGGGCGGGTGCGGGTGGGGGTGGGAAGGCGTGTTTCCGCGCCCGGGCGCGAATTCCAGCCCGTCCGGCGCTTGAGGACAATGCGGCGCAGCCGCATTGCGGGACCGAGGGGGGCGCAGCCCCCGGAATGGGGGCACCCCCTCTGGGGGAGGTGAAAGGGCGGGACCGGGGCACAAAAAACCGCGGCCGGAGCGCCGCGCACCCGCACAGCACCCCGACCGCGGTCCCACAAACCGCGCCCCGGCCGACCCGGGGCGACCCTCAGCCGGTCATCACCGCATCCCACGCGGCCCCTGCCGCCTCAACAGCCCCGTCCCCGTCCGCACCGGACGCTCCCAGCGCCCGCAGCCCCGCCCCCAGCGCCGTCAGCGACGCCAGCACGACCCCCCGGTCCGCCGCCATGCCGTAGTGGTTGACGCGGATCATCTCCTTCGCCAGGGAGCCGCCCGCTGCCTGGAGCGGCACGGACGGGTCGGCCGCCAGCGCGGCGGCGACGAGTTCGCGGGCGTCGACCCCGTCCGTCGCCCGCAGCGTCGTCGCGGCCGGAGCGGCGTCCTCGTGCCGCACGACGTACGGCCGCACGGCGCCGCCCAGCGCCCGGACCCCCGCCCGGGTGGCGTCCCGCGCCGCCCGGTGCCGGGCGATCATCGCGTCCAGGCCGTCCGCCGCGATGCGGTCGGCGGCCTGCTCCAGCGCCAGCATCTCCAACTGCGCGGGCGCGTGCGGCAGCACCGCGCGACCGCCGTCGAGCCAGCGCTCCTTCCAGTCGAGCAGGGACAGGTAGGAGCGGCGCGGCGCCGCCTCGTTGGCGGCGATCCGCTCCCAGGCGCGGGCGCTGACGGACACCGCGGAGACCCCCGCGGGACCGGCCATCGCCTTCTGTCCGCCGATGATGCAGAGGTCCACGCCCCACTCGTCCGTCAGCAGCGGCTCGGCCGCGACGGAGGCGACCGCGTCCAGCATCAGCAGGGCGCCGTGCTCCCGCACGACCCGCCCGATCCCGGCGACGGGGTTGGTGTTGCCGGTCGCGGCCTCCGCGTGGACGAGGCTCACGAAGTCGATCTCCGGACGGTCCCGCAGCGCGACGGCGATCTCCTCCGGGCTCACCGCCCCGCTGAAGGGCGCCGTCACGGTGACGACCTCCGCCCCACAGGACCGCAGCCAGCCGCCGAACGTCTCGCCGTACGGCCCGGTGACCACGTTGAGCGCGGTGCTGCCGGGGCGCACGGCCGAGCGGATGCACGCCTCCAGCGGCAGCAGGGCCTCGCCCTGCATCGTGACGACCGTCTCGCGGGTGCGCATCAGCGCGGCGATCTTGTCCTCGATGCGGGCGAAGTGCCCGGCGCCCATCGGCGCGAGGTCGAGCAGGGCCGGTGCGGAGTTCGCAGTCACGATGCCTTCCCAGATGTGTCGCGCCGCGTCCCGGCGCCGCCAGTCTCTGCCCCGACCCTACGCCGCCCCCTGCGCCACGGCTCCGTCAGCGCCAGCCGCCCTCGTCCACCCCGCCGGGCACCGCGCCGCCGCGCTCGTAGGGCTCGCGGGTCAGGACGAAGGTGCCGATGTCCAGGTGGCTCACGCTCCCGTCCACGCGCCGGACGACGGTCAGCGGCTCGCCCGCGTAGTAGCCGTCGAGCCCGGTCCAGGTCCCGTCGGACCCGGGTGCGAAGCGCGCGGCGCGGCCGCCGTCGCCCAGCGGCGTCAGGTCGAGGAACCGGCCCGCGCGGATCCGCAGCGCGAACGGCAGCGCGCCCCAGTACCAGGGCCCGGCGATCTCCAGCAGCTCCGCCGGGACGTCCCCGGCCGGCCGCCACACCTCCGGAATACGAGGCTCCAACTCCGCGACGGCACCGACCAGATCGGCGGTGAGCGGCACCAGCGGCATCATGGACGTCCGGTTGGCGAGGCCGACGGCGGCGACCCCGTCGTCCGGGCTCGCCCAGATCGCGGCGACGAAGCCGGGCATGGATCCGGTGTGGCCGACCAGGGTCCGCCCGTCGCGGCGGAACTGCTGGAGGCCGAGGCCGTAGGAGAGGGACCAGTCGGGGCCCTGCGGCTCCACCGCCGGCCGGCGCATCTCGGCCAGCGTCGCGGCGGGGAGCACCTTCTCGTCACCGTCCAGCAGGAACGCCGCGAAGCGGGCGAGGTCCGCGGCCGTCGACCACAGCTGCCCCGCGGGCGCCATCAGGCCGGTGTCCACGGCCGGTTCGGGCAGCAGCGCGTCCGCCCAGGGGTGCACGGCCCACCCGTCCGCGTGCGGCGCCTCGGGGCCGTACGTCGTGCGCTCCATGCCGAGCGGCAGCAGCACCTCGCGGCGCAGCACGTCGTACCAGGGCTCGCCCCTCAGCCGTTCGACGAGCGCGCCGAGCACCGCGTACCCGGGGTTGGAGTAGTGGTACACCCGGCCCGCCGGATGCGGTCGCGGGCGGGCGCCGAAGAGGTCGGCGGGCTCGGGGCGCAGGGCCCCGTCCGTCCGCTCCCACCAGGGGCCGCGCGCCTCGGCGGCCAGTCCGCCGCTGTGCGAGAGGAGTTGGGCGACGGTCGCGTCGGCGCCCTCCGCCGCGTCCACGTGCTTGCCGACCGGGTCGCCCAGGTCGAGCAGGCCCTCGTCGCGCAGCCGCAGGACCGCCACGGCGACCAGGGACTTGGTGATCGAGCCGATGCGGTACTGCGTGCCGGCGGGGTCCGGTGCTCCGCCCGCCACCTCGCCCCGTCCGGCGGACCACACCGTGCGCCCCTCCCGCACCACGGCCGCCACCAGGGAGGGCGCCCGTCCCTCGGCCTGGACGGTGGCGACGCGGTGCAGCAGGGTCCGGCGGGTCGCGGGCAACAGGCCGTCGACGTTCTCAAGTGCACTGTCCATCCGGGCACGGTAGATCACCATCGCCCACGGCCCGGTCTACGGCAGCGCGGGCAGCGTCCGGCACAGGACGTCCAGCGCGCTCGCGAAGGCGTGGTCGGGCGGCGTCGCATAGCCGATGACCAGGCCGTCGTACGCCTCGCCGGTGCTCTCCGGGTGGCGGTACGGCGCCAGTCCCTCCAGGGCCAGTCCGCGCCGCGCCGCCGCCCGGACGACGGACTCCTCGGTGCCGTGCGGCAGTCGCAGCACCGCGTGCAGCCCGGCCGCGATCCCCGACACCGCCAGGTGCGGGGTGCGTTCGGCGAGCAGGGCGACGAGCCGGTCCCGGCGGTCGCGGTAGTGCCGGCGCATCCGGCGCACATGGCGGTCGTACGCCCCCGAGTCGAGGAAGTCCGCGAGCGCCAGCTGGTCCGTGACCCCGGTCCAGGCCTCCCGCTCCCCCTTGAGCGCGAGGACGTCGTCCACCAGGTGCCCCGGGAGCACCATCCAGCCCACCCTCACCGCCGGCGAGAGGCTCTTGCTGACCGACCCGATATACACCACCCGCTCCGGATCGAGGCCCTGGACGGCACCGACGGGCTGCCGGTCGTAGCGGAACTCCCCGTCGTAGTCGTCCTCCAGCAGGATCCGCCCGCTGCCCGCCCGCACCCAGTCGACGGCCGCCGCCCGGCGGCGCGGGTGCAGGGGCCCGCCGGTGGGGAACTGGTGCGCCGGGGTGAGCAGGGCCGCCCGTACGTCCTCGGCGCCGGCCAACAGGCCGGTGCGGGCGCCGTGTTCGTCCACCGGCAGCGGCCGCGTGCGCAGCCCGGCACCGGCCAGGACGGACCGGTGGAACGGCAGACCGTACGCCTCGACGGCGAGCGTGCCGCGCAACGGCCCGCCGCTGCCCGACAGCAGCCGCAGCGCGTGCGCGAACCCCGCGCAGACGACGATGTGTCCGGGGTCCGTGCGCACCCCGCGCGCCCGTCCCAGGTAGTCCGCCAGTGCCCGCCGCAGCTCGGGCCTGCCGCGTGGATCGCCCGGGCCGAACGCCTCGTTGGGGGCGGCGTTCAGCGCCCGCCGGGCCGCCGCGGCCCAGGCCGTGCGCGGGAACGACCCGGCGTCCGGCTGTCCCTGGACCAGGCTGAGGGACGGCCGCGGCGCGGGCGCGGGACGGGACCGCGGCCGGGGCACCCGGGCCTCCGCCCGGGGCGCGACGCTCGTCCCGGAGCCCTGCCGGGCCACCAGCCAGCCCTCGGCGACGAGTTCAGCGTACGCCTCGGCCACGGTGTTGCGGGCCAGGCCGAGGTCGGCCGCCAAGGAGCGGTAGGGCGGCAGCCGGGTGCCGGGCGCGAGCCGGCCCCCGCGGATCGCCCCGCGCAGGGCGCGGGTCAGCCGAGCCCGCCGGCTGCCTTCCCCCGAGAGCTCGATGTGCAGGTCGGCGCCTGTGACCGATATCGGATTGACCCGGTTTTCCGCCATGGAAATGCACCCTATCCAAGGTCTCCGGCGCTCCTACGGTGGTCCTCATGACGAAGACCGACCTCGCCACGAAGACCGACCTCACCGCAAAGCACTCCGACCTCACTGCACGGCACGGCCTCACCGCACGGCACACCGGCCTCACCGCGCAGCGCATGGACTTCCAGGCCGTCGCCCCCAAGGTCTTCAAGGCCGTCCTGGCCCTCGACGGCGCCGCCCGCGCGGGCCTCGACCCGGTCGTCCTCGAACTGGTCCAGATCCGGACCTCACAGCTCAACCGCTGTGCCTACTGCATCGATTACCACACCCGTGACGCCCGCAGGGCGGGAGAGACCGAGGAGCGCCTGTACCAGCTGGGCGCCTGGCAGGACTCGCTCCTCTACACCGCCGCCGAGCGCGCGGCCCTCGCGCTGACCGAGGCCGTGACCCTGCTGCCCGGCGGGGTACCGGACGACGTGTACGAGGCCGCCGAACACCACTTCGGCGAGGGGCAACTGGCCCGGCTCATCGCGGTGATCTGCACGGCGAACGTGTGGAACCGGATGAACGTCACCACGCGGAAGACCCCGGGGACGCCCTGACCGCCGGACGGAAGCCCCGAAAGCCCCGGAAGTCCCTCACCCCTCGCTGCGATCCCCCAGCGACTCCAGCAACTCCCGCAACATCCCGGCGAGTTCGTCCTGCCTCTCCCGCCCCAGCACCGACAGCACCCGCTGTTCCGTGGCCAGGTGGTCCGGCAACGCCTTCTCCACCAGCGCCCGCCCCTCGCCCGTGAGCTCGACGCGCACCCCGCGCCCGTCCGTCTCGTCGGGCGTGCGGGTCACCAGGCCACGGGCCTCCAGCCGGTCGAGGCGCTGGGTGACGGCGCCCGAGGTCACCATGCCGGCCCTCATCAGCTCCGTGGGCGCGAGCCGGTGCGGCGGCGCGCTGCGCAGCAGGGTGGCGAGGATGTTGAACGAACCGGCGTCGAGCCCGTGCGCCTTGAACGTGCGGGCCAGTTCGGCCTCGACGAGCCGGTGCAGCCGCGACAGGCGCCCGATCACCCCCATCGGGGAGACGTCCAGCCCGGGACGCCGGGCGGCCCACTGCTCCAGTACGAAATCGACGTGATCTGCCACCGGACCACCCTAGCAATGCCTTAGCGGTGAGGTACCTCACGGGAGAACATCGGAGGAAATAGCTTAGCGGTGAGCTACATTGCCTTAGTGCTAAGCAAACGCCTCAGGATCCTGCTGATCACCGCCCTCGCTCCCGCCCTCTGGGGCACCACCTACCTCGCCACCACGCAGTGGCTGCCGCCCGGCCGACCGCTGCTGGCCGCCGTGCTGCGGGCGCTGCCCGCCGGCCTCGTCCTCGTCGCCGTCACCCGCCGTCTGCCGAGCGGCAGTTGGTGGTGGCGGTCGGCGGTGCTCGGCACCCTCAACATCGGGGCGTTCTTCGCGCTGCTGTTCATCGCCGCCTACCGCCTCCCGGGCGGGGTCGCGGCCACCATCGGCGCCGTCCAGCCGCTCCTGGCGGCACTGCTCTCCACCGGACTCCTCGGGCAGCGGCTGTCCGCCCGCACCGTGGCCGCCGGGGCCGTGGGAGTGGCCGGCGTCAGCCTGCTCGTCCTGCGGTCCGGGGCACGGCTCGACGGACCGGGGATCGCCGCCGCGCTGGGCAGCGCCGTCGTCATGGCGACCGGGGTCGTCCTCGGCAAGCGCTGGGCGTCGCCCGCGCCCCTGCTCGCCACCACCGGCTGGCAGCTCGTCGCGGGCGGGGTGCTGCTCGTCCCCGTCGCCCTGTGGGTCGAGGGCCCGCCGCCGGGCGGCCTGACCGGCACCAACCTGGCCGGTTACGGCTATCTCGCCACCGTCGGGACCGCGTTCGCCTACGCACTCTGGTTCCGCGGAATCCGCGAACTGCCCCCGACCGACGTCGCCTTCCTCGGCTTGCTGAGCCCGCTCGTCGCCACCGCGCTCGGCTGGCTGGCCCTCGGACAGACGCTCACCGGACCCCAGCTCCTGGGCGGGCTGGTCGTCCTGGGCGCCCTGATCGGTGCCCAGATACGCCCCCGCCGCGCCCCGTTGGCCCTGAACAACTGATTCCCCTGATTCCCCTGATTCCCCGGACAACTGATTTCTGGAGAGAAACATGCGCATCACCGTCTTCGGAGCCGCCGGGAACGTCGGTCGCCGCGTCGTCGCCGAGGCCCTCTCCCGCGGCCACGAGGTCACCGCCGCCGTCCGCGACCGGGCCCGCGCCGGAACGCTCCCCCCGGCGGTCCGGGTCCGCACCGGCGACGCGACCGTCCCCGCCGACGTGGCCCGGCTGGCCGTCGGCCAGGACGTCGTGATCGGCGCGACCCGGCCCGCCCCCGGCAGCGAACGCCTCCTCGTCACCGCGGCCGAGGGCCTGCTCGCCGGACTCGCCGGCACCGGTGCGCGCCTGCTGCTCGTCGGCGGCGCCGGCAGCCTCATCGTGCCGGGCGGCGGCGGCCCGGTGCTCGACGACCCGGCCTGGGTGCCCGCCGCCTGGCGGCCCATCGCCCAGGCGTGCACCGACCAGCTCGCGGTCTGCCGCCGGGCCGGCGACACCGTGGACTGGACGCACATCAGCCCGCCCGCGCTCCTCGAACCGGGCGTACGGACCGGCGGCTACCGGGTGGGCGGCGACGAGCTCCTCGTCGACGCGCACGGCGTCTCCGCCGTCTCCATGGAGGACTTCGCCGTCGCCCTGGTGGACGAGGCCGAACGGCCCCGGCACCGGGGAACGCGGTTCACCGTCGGCTACTGAGCCGGCCGCCGAGCGGCCCGGGCCCCTGGCGGAACGTCCTCCGGTACGTCTGCGGCGAGACGCCGACGGCCCCGTGGAAATGCCCGCGCAGCGACGCCCCCGTACCGAACCCCGCCCGGCCGGCGACGAGGTCCACCGGCCAGTCCGTGGTCTCCAGCAGATGCCGGGCCCGGTCCACGCGCTGCTGCGCCAGCCACTGCCCCGGACTCATCCCCACCTCGTCCCGGAACCTCCGGGTCAGCGTCCGCACGCTCATCCCCGCGTGCGCGGCGAGCGCGGCCAGGGTGAGGGGCTCGCCGAGCCGCTCCAGCGCCCAGGCGCGGGTGGCGGCCGTGCCGCCGGTGGCGGGGTCCGGCACCGGCCGGCGGACGAACTGCGCCTGGCCGCCGTCCCGCCAGGGCGGCACCACACAGGTGCGGGCCACCCTGTCGGCGACGGCGCTGCCGTGGTCGCGGCGCACGATGTGCAGGCACAGGTCCACCCCCGCCGCGGCACCGGCCGAGGTCAGGACGTCCCCGTCGTCCACGAACAGGACGTCCGGGTCCACCCGCACCGTCGTGAACAGCCGCCGCAGCCGCTCCGTCTCCCGCCAGTGCGTGGTCGCCGGCCGCCGGTCCAGCAGCCCCGCCGCCGCCAGGACGAACGTCCCCGTGCAGATGGCGACCATCCGCGTCCCCGGCCGCACCCCCGCCAGCGCCCGCCCCAGCGCCTCCGGCAGCACGCCGTCCTCCTTGACCGGCCCGAGGCCGTGCGAGGGCGGTATCACCACCGTGTCCACCGCCGTCAGCAAGGTGGCGTCATGCCCGACGGCCAGCGCGAAGTCGGCGTCGGTACGCACCGGTTGTCCGTCGAGGCTGCAGGTGGCGACGGAGTAGAGCGGAGCCCCGGAGGAGTCCCGCGCGGCACCGAAGATGCGGGAGGGAACCCCGAGCTCGAAGGGGATGACGCCGTCGAGGGCGAGGACTCCGACGCGGTGCATGGCTCCATCGTCGCAGAGGGGCGGAGCCCTGGGGGGCGCGAGGTTTCACGTGAAACCTCGCGCGGACGGATCGGGTCCTCCGGTTACCCGAAGGTCAACAGTTCTCGCCGCGCCCGTACCGCGAACAACCCCGTTCCTTCAGCCGCGCCTTGAGCGCCGCAGCGATCTCCCCCAGCGCGCGGAGCTGCTCCTCGGTCAGTGCCTCGAACAGCGTCTCGCGGACCTCGGTGACGTGACCGGGGGCCGCCTGCCGCAGCGCCTCGTACCCGGCGTCGGTGAGCCTGGCCACCGCCCCGCGCCGGTCCCCCTCGATGGCGCAGCGGCTGACCCAGCCGGACTTCTCCATGGCGGCGACGGCATGGGAGAGACGGCTGCGCGAGGAGTTGCAGAGCTCTGCCAGCCGGCTCATCCGCAGGGCCCGCTCGGGGGTCTCGGAGAGCATGACCAGGATCTCGTAGTACGCGACGGGCATCCCGGCGTCGACCCGCAGCTGACGGTCGAGATGGGCCTGGAGCTCGATGCTGGCCGACATGAAGGTGCGCCAGATCTGCTGTTCGCGGTCGTCGAGCCAGCGGGTCTCTGAGTGATCGGTCATAACTCCAGCCTAACAAGTAGTTGAGCTCTCAACACGGAGCGGCTATGTTGCTTGAGAGCTCAGCAGATCACTTTTCAACCTCTAGCTTTCTGGGGGCCTTTGATGCCTGCTTCGCCCAACCCGTCCGCCCCGCCCGCCCCGTCCGTCGCGGCACTGCTCGCGGCCGTCCCCGGCTACACCACCGGGACCTGGGCCATCGACCCGAACCACTCGGAAGTCTCCTTCTCCGTCCGTCACTTGGGCATCGCCAAGGTCCGCGGGCGCTTCGACTCCTTCGAGGGACGGATCGTCCTGGCGGAGAACCCGCTGGAGTCCTCGGTCACCGCGACCGTCCGGACGGACTCCGTTTCCACTGGAAACGGCCAGCGCGACGGGCACATCCACAGCGCGGACTTCCTCGACACCCGGACCTTCCCGGAGATGACCTTCGCCTCCACCGGCGTGCGCGCCGCGGACGACGGCTTCCTGGTCGACGGGGACCTCACCCTGCGCGGCGTCACCCGTCCCGTCACCCTCTCCCTGGAGGTGAACGGCTTCGGCACCGGCGTCGACGGCAACCCCGCCGCCGGCTTCTCGGCCACCGCCGAGATCAACCGCTCCGACTTCGGCGTCACGGCCGGCCCGGCGGGCGGGGCCGTGGGCGAGAAGATCACGATCTCGCTGGAGGTCGAGGCCAACCGGCAGTGACCGTGCGCCTCTTCCCCGGAGGACGGGGGTCTCCGGGGAAGAGGAAGCACACCGGCACCGGACCGCCGCGCCGGCGCCCTTACGTCTGCGCCATGTCCACGAAGCGCGAGTAGTGGCCCTGGAAGGCCACCGTGATCGTGGCCGTCGGGCCGTTACGGTGCTTGGCGACGATCAGGTCGGCCTCGCCCGCGCGCGGGGACTCCTTCTCGTAGGCGTCCTCGCGGTGCAGCAGGATGACCATGTCGGCGTCCTGCTCGATCGAACCCGACTCACGGAGGTCGGAGACCATCGGCTTCTTGTCCGTACGCTGCTCGGGGCCTCGGTTCAGCTGGGACAGGGCGATGACCGGGACCTCCAGCTCCTTGGCGAGGAGCTTGAGGTTACGCGACATGTCCGAGACCTCCTGCTGACGGCTCTCGGGGCGGCGGGCGCCGCCCGACTGCATCAGCTGGAGGTAGTCGATGACGACCAGCTTGAGGTCGTTGCGCTGCTTCAGGCGGCGGCACTTGGCGCGGATCTCCATCATCGACAGGTTCGGCGAGTCGTCGATGTAGAGCGGCGCGGCGGAGACGTCGGGCATGCGGCGGGCGAGCCGCGTCCAGTCCTCGTCCGTCATGGAGCCGGAGCGCATGTGGTGCAGGGCGACCCGGGCCTCGGCGGACAGCAGGCGCATCGCGATCTCGTTGCGGCCCATTTCGAGGGAGAAGATCACGCTCGGCAGATTGCTCTTGATCGAGCAGGCCCGGGCGAAGTCCAGCGCGAGCGTCGACTTGCCCATCGCGGGACGGGCGGCGATGACGATCATCTGGCCCGGGTGCAGGCCGTTCGTCAGGGCGTCGAGGTCGGTGAAGCCCGTCGGAACGCCGGACATCTGGCCGCTGCGCGAACCGATCGCCTCGATCTCGTCGAGCGCGCCCTCCATGATGTCGCCGAGCGGGAGGTAGTCCTCGGTGGTGCGCTGCTCGGTAACCGCGTAGATCTCGGCCTGGGCGTTGTTGACGATGTCGTCCACGTCGCCGTCGGCCGCATATCCCATCTGCGTGATCCGCGTACCCGCCTCGACCAGGCGGCGCAGGACGGCGCGCTCGTGGACGATCTCGGCGTAGTACTCGGCGTTGGCCGCGGTGGGGACGGTCTGGACCAGGGTGTGCAGATAGGCCGCCCCGCCGACGCGGGAGATCTCGCCGCGCTTGGTGAGCTCGGCCGCGACCGTGATCGGGTCGGCCGGCTCGCCCTTGGCGTAGAGGTCGAGGATCGCCTGGTAGACGGTCTCGTGGGCGGGCCGGTAGAAGTCGTTGCCCTTGAGGATCTCGACGACGTCGGCGATGGCGTCCTTGGAGAGCAGCATGCCGCCGAGCACCGACTGCTCCGCGTCGAGGTCCTGCGGCGGGACACGCTCGAAGCCCCCGCCCTGCGACCCCTGCCAGGAACCGCCGTCCTCGCCGTCCCGCTGCTCGCGGCCCTTACCCCCGCCCCCGCGCCGGGGGAACGGCAGACGGTCGCCCGGGCCGTCGCCCCAGGGCTCGTCCATGGGCTCGTGGACGCTCACCGTCGCCTCCTCCCGTCCGCGTCGCGGACCTCGCCGTGCTCTCCTTCTTAGACCACGGCACCGACAAACAAGACGCCCGGTTCCGCTTGTATGACGCCTGTGGCGACACCGATGATGACGCTGTCGGCGGGACGGAAACGGACGGCGGGCGCCGGTCCACGGTAGGCCCGCGGGCACCGTCAGCCAATCTGGTTATCCACAGGAGGTGTGGACGACGGGCCCCATCCTGTGGAGAACCCCCCGGATCCTGTGCACGAGCCGGGGGAAACCGCTGTGGACAAACCCGGGAAACCTCCGAGGCACCACCTCTGACCTGGCCTTTTGCCATCCACCGGCTGTTGAGGAGAAAAACTTTCCCGCTCGGCCCGAGATCACGACAAACGGCGCAGAGAAGATCACACCCAGCCACTGCCAGTAAGCGCCACTATACGGTTGCACTCATTACCTGTGGACGATTGAATGGGACGTGTGAGCGAAACACTCGCGCGCACCCGGCGCGCCACGCGGCAGCACGACCGCGAGATCCTCGCGCTCGCCCTGCCCGCCTTCGGCGCACTCGTGGCCGAGCCCCTCTTCGTCCTGGCCGACACCGCCATCGTGGGTCACCTCGGGACCGGGCCGCTCGCCGGTCTCGCCGTGGCCGCCCCGCTGCTCACCACCGCCGTCGGCGTCTTCGTCTTCCTCGCCTACGCCACCACCGCGGCCGTCTCGCGCCGCGTCGGCGCCGGGGACCTGCCGGCCGCCATCCGGCAGGGCATGGACGGCATCTGGCTCGCCCTGCTGCTCGGCACGGCCCTCGCGGCGGCCGCCCTGCCCACGGCCCCCGGCCTCGTCCGCCTCCTCGGCGCCTCGCCGGACTCCGCCCCGTACGCCATCACCTATCTGCGGATCAGCGCGCTCGGCATCCCGGCCATGCTCGCCGTCCTCGCGGCCACCGGCGTGCTGCGCGGCCTGCAGAACACCCGTACGCCGCTGTACGTCGCCGTCGGCGGTTTCGCCGTCAACGGCGTGCTCAACCTCGCCTTCGTCTACGGCGCGGGCTGGGGCATCGCCGGCTCCGCCTGGGGCACCGTCGCCGCCCAGTGCGGCATGGCCGCCGTCTACCTCGCCGTCGTCGTCCGCGGCGCCCGGCGGCACGGCGCCTCGCTGCGTCCGGACGCCGCCGGTATCCGGGCCTGCGCCCGGGCCGGCGTACCCCTGCTGGTCCGCACGCTCGCGCTGCGCGCGGTACTGATGATCGCGACGGCGGTCGCGGCCCGGCTGGGCGACCGCGAGGTGGCCGCGCACCAGGTGGTGCTGGCCCTGTGGAACCTCCTGGCCTTCGCCCTGGACGCGATCGCCATAGCCGGCCAGTCGATCATCGGACGGTACCTGGGCGCGGACGACGCCGACGGGGCCCGCGCGGCCTGCCGGCGCATGGTCCGGTGGGGCATCGCCACCGGCGTGCTGCTGGGGGCGCTGGTGGTGCTCTCGCGGCCGCTGCTCGTCCCGCTGTTCACCTCGGACGCGTCCGTGCGGGACGCGCTGCTGCCGGCGCTGCTGGCCGCCGCGCTCAGCCAGCCGGTGGCGGGCGTCGTCTTCGTGCTGGACGGCGTGCTGATGGGCGCCGGCGACGGACCGTACCTGGCCCGGGCGATGCTGGTGGTGCTCGCGGTCTTCGCCCCCGCCGCGCTGCTCGTCCCGGTCCTGGGCGGCGGGCTGACGGCCCTGTGGTGGGCGATGGCCCTGATGATGGCGGCCCGGCTGGTGACCCTGTGGCTGCGCGCCCGCTCCGGCCGCTGGATCGTCACCGGGGCCGTACGCGGCTGAGGGCACGGCCGTCGGACGACGGAAGGGCCGCACCCCGAGGGGTGCGGCCCTTCGTCATGCCGGATGAGCGCAGGCTCAGGCGGCGATGACCTCGACGCCCAGCTTGGCGACGACGTCGGCGTGCAGACGCACGGACACCTCGTGGGCGCCCAGGGTCTTGATCGGCGAGCCGAGCTCGACGCGACGCTTGTCGACCTCGGGGCCACCCGACGTCTTGATCGCGGTCGCGACGTCGGCCTGGGTCACCGAGCCGAACAGACGGCCGGCCTCGCCGGCGCGGACGGCAAGGCGGACCTTGACGCCCTCCAGCTGACCCTTGACCTCGTTGGCCTGCTCGATCGTGGCGATCTCGCGCAGCTTGCGGCCGCGGCGGATCTGCGCCACGTCCTTCTCGCCACCCTTGGTCCAGCGGATCGCGAAACCGCGCGGGACCAGGTAGTTGCGGGCGTAGCCGTCCTTGACGTCGACGACGTCACCGGCGGTGCCGAGGCCGGAGACCTCGTGGGTGAGGATGATCTTCATTAGTTGGTCACCCTTCCCTTATCGCGCGGACGAGGTGTAGGGCAGCAGCGCCATCTCACGGCTGTTCTTCACGGCCGTGGCGACGTCACGCTGGTGCTGGGTGCAGTTGCCGGTCACGCGGCGGGCACGGATCTTGCCGCGGTCGGAAATGAACTTCCGCAGCATGTTCGTGTCCTTGTAGTCCACGTAAGCGGTCTTGTCCTTGCAGAACGCGCAGACCTTCTTCTTGGGCTTGCGCGGCGGGGGCTTCGCCATTTGTCTTTTCTCCCTATGTCTTCAAGAAGTTGCTGTCGCCCTCGGGCCTGGGGCCCGGGCCCACGAGGGGCCTAGAAGGGCGGCTCGTCCGAGTAGCCGCCGGAGTTGTTGCCGGAGCCGCCGCCCCAGCCACCTCCGCCGCCCTGCTGGCCGCCGGACGGAGCGCCGGTCGCCCAGGGGTCGTCGGCGGGAGCACCGCCGCCGCCCTGCTGGCCGCCGGGGCCGGAGCCCCAGCCGCCGCCCTGGTTACCGCCGCCGCCACCGCCGTAGCCACCCTGGCCACCGCGACCGGAAGTCTTGGTGACCTTCGCCGTGGCGTTCTTCAGGCTGGCGCCGACCTCTTCGACGTCGAGCTCGTAGACCGTGCGCTTGACGCCCTCGCGGTCCTCGTAGGACCGCTGCTTCAGCCGGCCCTGCACGATGACGCGCATGCCGCGCTGGAGCGACTCGGCGACGTTCTCCGCCGCCTGCCGCCACACCGAGCACGTGAGGAAGAGGCTCTCGCCGTCCTTCCACTCGTTGGTCTGGCGGTCGAAGGTGCGGGGAGTGGACGCGACGCGGAACTTCGCGACCGCCGCACCGGACGGGGTGAAGCGCAGCTCGGGGTCGTCGACGAGATTGCCGACGACCGTGATGACGGTCTCGCCTGCCATGGATGAACCTCTCGGCGGGTGTGCTGCTGGCTGCTTGCTACTCGTGGAGATACAGCCCGATTACCTCTGAACCGCTGGGGTTCAGTGGGTCTCGGGGCGGAGGACCTTGGTCCGGAGGACCGACTCGTTCAGGTTCATCTGGCGGTCGAGCTCCTTGACGACCTCAGGCGTGGCCTGCAGGTCGATGACCGAGTAGATGCCCTCGGGCTTCTTCTTGATCTCGTAAGCGAGACGACGACGGCCCCAGGTGTCGACCTTCTCGACCTTCCCGTTGCCCTCACGGACGACGGAGAGGAAGTTCTCGATCAGGGGGGAGACAGCGCGCTCCTCCAGATCGGGGTCGAGGATGACCATCACCTCGTAGTGACGCATGTGGAACCCACCTCCTTTGGACTCAGCGGCCACGGTCGATCCGTGGCAGGAGGGTCGTGATGCGTGAACAACGGTATCGGCCGACACTGACAAGCAGCACGGACCATCAGCGGGAAGCCCCGGGTCGTCCCCGGGACCGATGCCGGGTCCGGGCAGATACCGATGCAGACCGTCCAGAGTACCCGCTCCCGGGCGTCCGGTTGAAATCCGGCGGCCGGGCCCCTCACCCTGGACGCATCGGGTGTGACCGGCGCCACCCCGCGCCGCCTGCCTTCAGGAGGTAGCCCCATGACACAGGCCGTCCGGCAGTCCCCCTCACCGCGCAGTCCGCGCTCCCTGCTCAACGCGGTGCTGAACAGCGACGGAAAGCCCCATCCCCTGCAGAACACCCTGGTCGGGGTGACGGTCGTGCTGGGCCTGCTGGCCTTCGTCTCCTCGGCGTTCAAGGACCTGCACCTGCTGAGCTCGTGGAGCGGGCTGGCGGGCATCCTCACCGGGGCGTGGGGCCAGTTCATCTCCGCCACCACCGGCGAGCGGTTCCTGCTGATCATCTTCCTCGGCGCCTCGGCCGTGGGCTTCTTCCTGGGCATGGCCCACGGCGGACTCTTCGGGGGTCTGATCGGATAACGGACCGTACGCCCAAACGGGGCGCTCCCCGGTCGCAGTAGGCTTCGGCGCGAGAGCCGGAGCCCCGACCCTGGGGACACACCTGCCGAGGAGCGCCCCGCATGAGCCTGACCTTGAGGACCATCAGCCGACAGCAGCATCTGGCATATATCCAGAGCCTGCCTGCTGCCAGTCACATGCAGGTCCCGGCATGGGCGGACGTCAAGGGCGAGTGGCGCTCGGAGAACCTGGGCTGGTTCGACAAGACCGGCCAGATGGTCGGCGCGGGTCTGGTGCTCTACCGGCAGCTCCCCAAGATCAAGCGCTACCTCGCCTACCTCCCCGAGGGCCCGGTGATCAACTGGTACGCCCCGAACCTGGAGGACTGGCTCCAGCCGATGCTGGCCCACCTCAAGAAGCAGGGCGCCTTCTCGGTGAAGATGGGCCCGCCGGTGGTCATCCGCCGCTGGGACGCCGACGCGATCAAGAAGGGCATCGCCGACCCGGACGCCAAGCGCCTGCGCGACGTCGAGCCCACCTTCATCGAGCCGCGCGCCTTCGAGGTCTCCGACAAGCTCCGCCGCATGGGCTGGCAGCAGGGCGAGGAGGAGGGCGCCGGCTTCGGCGACGTCCAGCCGCGCTACGTCTTCCAGGTGCCGCTGCAGAACCGCTCCCTGGAGGACGTCCACAAGGGCTTCAACCAGCTGTGGCGCCGCAACATCAAGAAGGCCGAGAAGGCCGGCGTCGAGGTCGTCCAGGGCGGCTACGAGGACCTGCCCACCTGGCAGCACCTGTACGAGATCACCGCGGAGCGCGACAAGTTCCGCCCGCGGCCGCTGAGTTACTTCCAGCGCATGTGGACGGCCCTCAACACCGAGGACCCCAACCGCATGCGGCTGTACTTCGCCATCCACGAGGGCGAGGCCGTGGCCGCCGCGACGATGCTGATCGTCGGCGGACACGTCTGGTACTCCTACGGCGCCTCCGCCAACCACAAGCGCGAGGTCCGCCCGTCCAACGCGATGCAGTGGCGGATGCTGCGCGACGCCTACGCGCTCGGCGCGAGCGTCTACGACCTGCGCGGCATCGGCGACGCGCTGGACGAGAGCGACCACCTCTTCGGCCTCATCCAGTTCAAGGTCGGCACCGGCGGCCAGGCGGCCGAATACCTCGGCGAGTGGGACTTCCCGCTCAACAAGCTGCTCCACAAGGCCCTCGACATCTACATGTCGCGCCGCTGACCCAGCTGTCCGAACAGCTCCGACCACACTCAGGGAAAGGCTCCGGGACCGGCCATGGCGCTCACGCTCTACGTCGACACCCAGCGCTGGCGGGCACACCAGCAGTCCGTCATCCAGCAGTTCCCGGGCATCGTCCCGGTCTGCAAGGGGAACGGCTACGGCTTCGGCCACGAACGGCTGGCGGAGGAGGTCACCCGCTTCGGCTCCGACCTCATGGCCGTCGGCACGACCTACGAGGCGGCCCGTGCCAAGGACCTCTTCGGGGGCGACCTGCTGGTGCTCACGCCCTTCCGGCTCGGCGAGGAGCCGGTGCCGCTGCCGGACCGCGCCATCCGCTCGGTCTCCTCGGTCGAAGGGGTGCGCGGCCTGGTCGGCGCACGCGTCGTCGTCGAGGTCATGAGCAGCATGAAGCGGCACGGCATCAGCGAGGAGGACCTGCCCAAGCTGCACGCCGCCATCGAGGACGTGCGCCTGGAGGGCTTCGCCATCCACCTCCCGCTCGACCGGGGCGACGGCACCACCGGCGTCGACGAGGTCGCCGCGTGGATGGAACGGCTGCGCGCCGCCCACCTGCCGATGCACACCATGTTCGTCAGCCACCTCAAGGCCGACGAACTCGCCCGGCTCCAGCAGCAGTACCCGCACACCCGCTTCCGGGCCCGCATCGGCACCCGGCTGTGGCTCGGCGACCACGACGCCACCGGCTACCGCGGCTCCGTCCTGGACGTCACGCCCGTCGCCAAGGGCGACCGCTTCGGCTACCGCCAGCAGAAGGTGGCCGGCGACGGCTGCCTCGTGGTCGTGGCGGGCGGCACCTCGCACGGCGTGGGCCTGGAGGCGCCGAAGTCGCTGCAGGGCATGATGCCGCGCGCCAAGGGCGCCGCCCGCGCGGGCCTGGCGACCGTGAACCGCAATCTGTCGCCCTTCGTCTGGGCCGGCAAGCAGCGCTGGTTCGCCGAGCCCCCGCACATGCAGTGCTCGATCCTGTTCGTCCCGGACGACGCCCCCGCGCCGCAGGTCGGCGACGAACTGGTGGCCCATCTGCGGCACACCACCACCCAGTTCGACCGGCTGGTCGACCACTGATCCACCCCCCGTGGTGACCGGGCCCCGGGACGACGGCTACGCGCCGCCGCTCCCGGCGCCCCACTGGACACGTCCCTCCGTACGCTCCACGGGCCGGTACCGCCGGCGCGCGGGGCCCAGGACCCGTATGTCCGGGGCCCCGTCCAGGAGACCGCCCGAGGGGTCGTCCGACCCGTCGCGCCGGACGACGTCCCGCTCCGGGGAGAGGACGTCGCGCACGACCACGGCACAGAGGTAGAGCGTGCCCAGCAGGTGCAGCACCAGGGCCAGTTGATACCCCTCCAGGGGCAGCCCCTGGTGCTTGTCCCCATCGCCGATGTACGCCAGGTAGAACCAGATGCCCAGGAAGTAGAGCACCTCGCACGCCTGCCAGATCAGGAAGTCGCGCCACTTGGGCCGGGCCAGCGCGGCGAGCGGGATCAGCCACAGCACGTACTGCGGTGAATAGACCTTGTTGGTGAGCACGAACAGGGCCACCACCAGGAAGGCGAGCTGCGCGAAGCGCGGCCGCCGGGGCGCGTACAGGCACAGGGCGCCCAGGGCCAGCGCGCCGACGATCATCAGCGCCGTGGCATAGGTGTTGACGTCCGCCAGCGGGTCCCCGGTCTTCTGCGAGATGAGCAGCCACAACGAGCCGTAGTCGACCGGCCGCTCCTGGCTGAAGGTGTAGAACTTCGCCCAGCCGGGCCGGATGTGGATGCCGCCGCCGAAGACGAACATTACCGGCAGATTCACCACCAGCCAGGCCCCCGCGGCCGCGGCGAGGGACGTCAGGAACGCCCTCGGCCGGCCCGCCCGCCAGCACAGCAGCAGCAACGGCCAGAGCAGCAGCACCGGATAGAGCTTCGCCGCCGCCGCCAGACCGATGAGGACACCCGTCGCGGCGGGCTTCCCGCGCGACCACATGTACATCGCCGCCGCGGTCAGCGCGACCGCGAACAGGTCCCAGTTGATCGTGGCCGTCAGGGCGAAGGCCGGGGCCAGGGCGACCAGCAGCCCGTCCCAGGGACGGCGCCGGTGCGTCCGGGCCACGCACACCGCGATGACCACCGCACAGGCCAGCAGCAACCCGGCGTTGACGAACCAGTTGAACTGCTCCCGGTGCTGGATGCTGCCGCCGCCCGGGGTGACCAGCGCGGCGACCTCCATGAACAGCCCCGTGAGCACCGGGTATTCCAGGTAGTCCATGTCGCCCGCCGAACGCGGGATCCTGTCGAGGTACGGAATGAGCCCCTGGTCGAACCCGCGCCCCGCGAACAGATGGGGAATGTCGGAGTAACAGGCGTGCGTGTACTGGGTGGTGGCCCCGAAGAACCAGCCGTGGTCGTAGCAGGGCGCCTTCTGCACCATGCCCAGCGCGAACATCCCGATCATCACCAGCGCGATGATCCGGACCGGGACCCGCCACCCGCCGGGCAGCGCACGGCGGCCGGCCGGCCCGCCGATGAGCTCACTGCCGGCGGCGGCCACCTCGTCCTCGACGGTGGGCCGTACAAGCTGGTCGTCCCGCACGCTCCTCATGCGCCCATCCTGCCGTACCCGTCTGTGGCCCGCTGGGGCCTGTGGACAACCCCGCGCCTGTGGAAAACTTCGGGACCGTCCCGAGTGAACGAGACGGTCCCGGCCCTTGCCTTTTCCTGGCCTCGTGCGACTTCCCGGCCTCGTACGGCGCGGCTCAGCCGAACAGGCCGCCTCCCTGCCGCCGGGTCTGCCCCGGCGGCGCCGGTTCGCCGCCGGTGTCGCCCTCCTGGCCGCCCGGCCCCCCGGTGGCCCCGTCACTGGCCCCCGGCCCGGCCGTGGTGCCGCCGTCGGTGCCCTCGTGGTCACCCGCCCGGCACCGCGCGTCGAGCAGCCCACAGGTCCGGCTCGGCTTGGGCGAGGGGGACGGAGGGGCCGTCGGGGACGGCTCGGCGGTCTCCGACGGCGACGCCGACGGGGATGCCGAGGGCGCCGGTGCGGGAGAGGGGGAGGCTCCGCCGCCGAAGACCTTCTCACCGATGGGCCGGGGCGGATCGAACTGCCGGACCGGCATGCCCTTCAGCGCCGCGCCCATGTAGTCGGCCCAGATCTCCGCGGGGAACGACGCACCGTGGATCGTCGGCTTGCCGCCGACCCCGCGCATCGACAGGAACTCCTGGTTCTTCGCGTTGGGGTCGACGCGGTACATGCCGATGGCCGTGGACAGCTGCGGGGTGTAGCCCGCGAACCAGGCCGAGCGGTTGCCGTCCGTCGTCCCCGTCTTGCCGGCCACCGGACGGGCCCCGAGCTTCGCCGCCGTGCCGGTCCCCGCCTCCACGACGGTCCTGAGCACGTCCGTCACGTTGTTCGCGACGTTGGGGGCGAACGCCTCCTCGGTCTTCTGCACGTGCTCGTAGGCCGGCTTGCCGTTCTTCTCCACCTTCGCGACCGAGTACGGGTCGATCTGCCGGCCGCTGTCCGCGAAGGTCGCGTACGCGCCGGCCAGCCGGATCGCACTCGGTGCCGAGGTGCCCAGCGAGAACGTCGGGGTGGTCGAGGCGAGTTGCTCCTTGTCCAGTCCCGCGGACAGGGCCGCCTCCCGGACGAGGTCCGTGCCGACGTCCATGCCGAGCTGGATGTAGGGGGTGTTCACGGAGAACTGCATGGCCGTGCGGAGGCTGATGAGGCCCCGGTCCTCGTCGCCGTCGTTCTTCTGGTGCCATTCGCTGCCGTCCCGGTCGTGCCAGACGGCCCCGTTGTACGTCCGCAGCGTCAGCTTGTCGTCGCCGTCGTAGACGCTCTCCGGGGAGACCAGCGTGCGCTCGCCGTCGCCCTGCTGGGGACCGAGGGCCGGGTTCCGCCTGCCGTGCGTCATCGCGGCGGCCAGGACGAACGGCTTGAACGTCGAGCCCACCTGGACACCGGTGTAGTCGGCGTTGTTGGTGAAGTGGGTCAGGGCGTTCTCCCCGCCGTAGATGGCGACGATCTTCCCCGTCCCGGGTTCCACCGAAGCACCGCCGAACTGCACGAACTTGTCGACCTCGCGCTTGTCCGGCTTGAGGTTCGCCCTGCGCACGGCCTCGACGGACTTCGCCAGGGCGTTGACCTTGTTGCGGTCGAACGTCGTGTAGATCTGGTAACCGCCCTTGTCCAGCTCGCCCTTGCTGATCGTGGAATGGGCGGTGATGTAGTTGTCGGCGAGGTCGGTGAGGTAGCCGATCTGTCCGGCCCGGTTGGTCGCGGGCTTCGGCTTCTGCGGCTGCGGGAAGCCCTGCCCGACCCACTTGTCGCGGTCGGCCGCGCCGAGGTGGCCGACCTCGACCTCCCGGTCCAGCGTCCACTTCCAGCGGTCCGTGGCCCGCTTGGTGTTCCTCTCCGGCGTCGCGGCCGGCCCCTGGCCGCCGTACGGGTCGTACAGGTTCGGCCCGTTGAGCGTCGCCGCCAGGTAGGCGCTCTCGCTCGGCGTCAGGTCCGAGCAGTCCTTGTCGTAGTAGGCGCGCGCCGCCGCCTGGATCCCGTAGGCCCCCCGGCCGTAGTACGCGGTGTTGAGATAGCCCGCGAGGATGTCGTGCTTGTCCTGGGTCGCGCCCACCTTCACGGAGATCAGCAGCTCCGTGACCTTGCGCTTGAGCGTCTGCTCCTGGCTGAGGTAGGTGTTCTTGACGAACTGCTGGGTGATCGTGGAGCCGCTCTGTGTCTCGCCGCCCTGCGCCATCTTGACGACCGCCCGGGCGATGCCCATCGGGTCGACGCCCCAGTCCTTGTAGAAACTGGCGTTCTCCGCGGAGATGACCGCGTTCTGCATGGAGAGCGGGATCTGGGAGATCGGCACGATCTGCCGGTTGAGATTGCCCCCGCCGGCCACGACCATCTGCTTGCCGTCGGACCAGTAGTAGACGTTCTTCTGGACCTTCGAGGCCAGTTGGGCGCTCGGCACCTGCACCACGGCCAGGGCCACTCCCACCGTTCCGAGGATCAGGCCGGCGAACGACGCGACGGCCCCGGCGACCAGCCGCCAGGACGGGATCCAGCGCCGCCAGCCGTCCCGGCCGACCCGTGGATAGTCGACGAGCCCCTTCCGGCCCGCGGAGGCGTCCCGCCGGGCCCTGCCCGCCCCCCCTCCTGGGGCCGGCGCCCGTCTGCGGCCGCCGGACCCGCCGCGCCGGGCCGCGGCCCGCCCGCCGTAGGGGGGCTCCTCGCCCCGGCCGCGGCCGGGCACGGCGGAACTGTTGCGTGGTGCGGCACGGCGGCCGGACGTCGGCTGCTGCGACGCGCGCCGGGCCGCGGCTCGTCCGCCGCCCTGCGACTGCGGCGGCTTGCGACGATGCTCGCTCATCGAACGACTACTTCCTTGGGCAGGCGCTATCGCCTGGAAGCGGCAGGTGTGCGTTCCCCCCGGTGCGCGAACCGGCCCCCTGAACGGCCGGGCGCACTGCATCCGGGACGAGGACGCCACCCGGCATCACCCGGTTCCCAGTGGTCTGCATGGCGCACAGACTACGCACGGTCAAAACCCGACTACTCTGGATGTTCACTCCAATTCAGGCCGCCGGTGTCCCACGAACCGGTGATGTGACCTCGTTCACCGTTCCCCCTCTTGTCCGCTCAGGACCCGCGCTCTATCGTCTGGATGTATCGAGTCGATACATCAGCTCGGTACATCAGCTCGGAATAAGGGACCAGTAAAGACACGGGAGCAAAGGACTAGGCTGTGGGGGACAAGGAGGCGAAACATGAGCAGACGCTCCGGCATCCTCGAGTTCGCCGTCCTCGGCCTGCTCCGCGAGTCCCCGATGCACGGCTACGAGCTGCGGAAACGACTGAACACCTCACTCGGTGTGTTCAGGGCGTTCAGCTATGGGACCCTCTACCCCTGCCTGAAGTCCCTTGTGGCGAACGGCTGGCTGGTGGAGGAGCCCGGGAGCGCTCCCGAGGACGCCAAGGCGGCCTCACTGGCCGGACGGCGCGCGAAGATCGTCTACCGCCTGACGGCGGAGGGGAAAGAGCACTTCGAGAAGTTGCTCGCGCACACGGGCCCGGATGCGTGGGAGGACGAGCACTTCGCCGCCCGCTTCGCGTTCTTCGGGCAGACCTCGCGGGACGTACGGATGCGCGTGCTGGAAGGCCGCCGCAGCCGGCTGGAGGAGCGTCTGGAGAAGATGCGCGCCTCCCTGGCCCGTACCCGGGAACGGCTGGACGACTACACCCTCGAGCTTCAGCGGCACGGCATGGAGTCCGTGGAGCGCGAGGTCCGCTGGCTGAACGAGCTGATCGAGAGCGAACGGGCCGGGCGTGACAGACGCGCCGGTCCGGACCAGTGAGCCCTGCACGCAGCAGGGCTTCGTCGAGAACGAACAGGGAGCAACCGGAATGGGTTCGGTTCGCGTAGCCATCGTCGGCGTGGGCAACTGCGCCGCCTCGCTGGTGCAGGGCGTCGAGTACTACAAGGACGCCGACCCGAACGGCCGCGTGCCGGGTCTGATGCACGTGCAGTTCGGCGACTACCACGTGCGCGACGTCGACTTCGTGGCCGCTTTCGACGTGGACGCCAAGAAGGTCGGGCTCGATCTCTCCGACGCCATCGGCGCCAGCGAGAACAACACGATCAAGATCTGCGACGTGCCCACGACCGGTGTCACCGTCCAGCGCGGCCACACCCTCGACGGTCTCGGCAAGTACTACCGCCAGACCATCGAGGAGTCCCCCGAGGCCCCGGTCGACGTCGTCCAGGTCCTCAAGGACCGTCAGGTCGACGTGCTCGTCTGCTACCTGCCGGTGGGCTCCGAGGACGCCGCCAAGTTCTACGCCCAGTGCGCCATCGACGCCAAGGTCGCCTTCGTCAACGCCCTCCCGGTCTTCATCGCCGGCACCAAGGAGTGGGCCGACAAGTTCACCGAGGCCGGTGTGCCGATCGTCGGCGACGACATCAAGTCGCAGGTCGGAGCCACCATCACGCACCGTGTGATGGCCAAGCTCTTCGAGGACCGGGGCGTCGTCCTGGACCGCACCATGCAGCTGAACGTCGGCGGCAACATGGACTTCAAGAACATGCTCGAGCGCGAGCGCCTGGAGTCCAAGAAGATCTCCAAGACGCAGGCCGTCACCTCGCAGATCCCCGACCGCGACCTGGGCGAGAAGAACGTCCACATCGGTCCCTCGGACTACGTGGCCTGGCTGGACGACCGCAAGTGGGCCTACGTCCGCCTGGAGGGCCGTGCCTTCGGCGACGTCCCGCTGAACCTGGAGTACAAGCTCGAGGTCTGGGACTCCCCGAACTCCGCCGGTGTCATCATCGACGCCCTGCGCGCCGCGAAGATCGCCAAGGACCGGGGCATCGGCGGCCCCATCCTCTCCGCCTCCTCCTACTTCATGAAGTCGCCGCCCGTGCAGTACTTCGACGACGAGGCCCGGGAGAACGTCGAGAAGTTCATCAAGGGAGAGGTGGAGCGCTAGAACGCGCCACAGCCCCGATCGCAGGCCCCCGGGACCGAGTCATCAGGCTCGTGACGCCCGGGGGCCTGTCCCGTATGTGAAGCTGACCGCATGCCCGTCGTGCGTGATCTTCGCGTCCTGCTCCAACTGCGCGATTTCCGCCGCCTGCTGACCGTGCGCCTGCTCTCCCAGGGCGCCGACGGGGTCTACCAGGTCGCCCTCGCCGCCCATGTCGTCTTCTCCCCCGAGAAACAGACGTCCCCCGCGGCCATCGCCTCGGCCATGGCCGTCCTGCTGCTGCCGTACTCCCTGCTGGGCCCCTTCGCCGGGGTGCTCCTGGACCGCTGGCGGCGCCGCCAAGTGCTGCTCTACGGCAACCTGCTGCGCGCCGTCCTGGCCGTCGGCACCGCTCTGCTCGTCCTCGCCACGGCGCCCGACGGGATCTTCTACGTCTCCGCGCTGTCCGTCACCGCCGTCAACCGCTTCGTCCTCGCGGGGCTCTCCGCCTCCCTGCCCCATGTCGTGGACAGCCCCGAGCGCCTGGTGATGGCCAACGCGCTCTCCCCGACCGCCGGCACGCTCGCCGCCACCGCGGGCGGGGGCATCGCCTTCGCCGTACGCCTCGCCGCCCCCGGCGGGACCATCTCCGACACCCTGGTCGTCCTCGTCGGCGCCGCCCTCTACCTCTGTGCCGGGGCCGCCGCACTGCGCATCCCCGCGGCGCTGCTGGGACCTGACACCCTCGCTTCCCGAGTCTCGCTGCGCACGGCCCTGACCGTGACGGTGCGCGGGCTGACGAACGGACTGCGGCACCTGGCACACCGACGGCCCGCCGCACAGGCGTTGGCGGCGATGACGCTGATGCGCTTCTGCTACGGCGCCCTGACGGTGACCCTGTTGATGCTCTGCCGGTACGCCTGGACCGACAGCGACGCGGCCGGCCTGGCCCTGCTGGGACTCGCGGTGGGTGTCTCGGGGGCGGGGTTCTTCGCTGCGGCGGTGATCACCCCTTGGGCGGTCGGCAGGTTCGGGCGGCGGGGCTGGATCGTGGTCTGCGCCGGCGCGGCCGCCGTCCTCGAACCCGCCCTGGGCCTGCCCTTCACCCCCACACCGATGCTGATCGCCGCCTTTGTGCTGGGACTGGTCACCCAGGGGGCCAAGATCTCCACGGACACGGTGGTGCAGTCCACCGTGGAGGACGCCTTCCGCGGCCGGGTGTTCTCGCTCTACGACGTCCTGTTCAATGCCGCCTTCGTGGGCGCGGCGGGGGTGGCCGCGCTGATGCTGCCGCACGACGGCCGGTCGGTCGCCCTCGTCGTCACCGTCGCGGTGCTCTATGCGGTGACGGCGGCCGCGCTGGCGGCCGGGGGACCGGTTTCACGTGAAACATCGCCGCCGAAAGCACCGCCGCCCGACAACGGCGCGCGTTTCACGTGAAACATCGCCCGGTCCCGCTCAGCCCTGCTGGGCGTCCCACCAGCGCTTCAGCTGGGCGACGGCCTCGTCGCGCTCCATCGGGCCGTTCTCCAGCCGGAGCTCCAGCATGTGCTGGTACGCCTTGCCGACCTGCGGACCGGGGCCGATCTCCAGGATCTGCATGATCTCGTTGCCGTCGAGATCCGGCCGGATCGCGTCCAGCTCCTCCTTCTCCTGGAGGTCGGCGATGCGCCGCTCCAGCCCGTCGTAGGCGTCGGAGAGCGCCTTGGCCTTGCGCTTGTTGCGGGTCGTGCAGTCGGACCGGGTCAGCTTGTGCAGCCGGTCGAGCAGAGGGCCCGCGTCCCGGACGTAGCGCCGCACGGCCGAGTCCGTCCACTCGCCCGTGCCGTAGCCATGGAACCGCAGGTGCAGCTCGACGAGCTTCGAGACGTCCTTCACCAGGTCGTTGGAGTACTTGAGCTTGGTCATCCGGGACTTGGTCAGCTTCGCGCCGACCACCTCGTGGTGGTGGAAGGAGACCCGGCCGTCCTTCTCGAACCGGCGGGTCTTCGGCTTGCCGATGTCGTGCAGCAGCGCCGCCAGGCGCAGCACCAGGTCGGGACCGCCCCCGGGCTCGTCGCGCGGGGCCTCCAGGGCGATGGCCTGGTCGAGGACGGTGAGGGTGTGCTCGTAGACGTCCTTGTGACGGTGGTGCTCGTCGCTCTCCAGCCGGAGGGCCGGCAGCTCGGGGAGGACGAGCGCGGCCAGACCGGTGTCGACGAGGAGCCGGAGCCCCTTGCGGGGGTGGCCGGAGAGGATCAGCTTGTTCAGCTCGCCCTGGACCCGCTCGGCGGAGACGATTTCCAGCCGACCCGCCATCTCCTTCATCGCCGTGACGACCTCGGGAGCCACCTCGAAATCGAGCTGGGCGGCGAAGCGCGCGGCCCGCATCATGCGCAGCGGGTCGTCGGAGAAGGACTCCTCCGGGGTGCCGGGAGTGCGCAGGACCCGTGCGGCGAGGTCCTCGAGCCCGTTGTGCGGGTCGATGAACTCCTTCTCCGGAAGGGCCACGGCCATGGCGTTGACCGTGAAGTCGCGGCGGACCAGGTCCTCCTCGATGGATTCGCCGTAGGAGACCTCCGGCTTGCGCGAGGTCCGGTCGTAGGCCTCCGACCGATAAGTCGTGATTTCAAGATCGAAACCGGACTTCCGGCAGCCGACGGTCCCGAAGGCGATGCCGACCTCCCAGAGCGCGTCCGCCCAGGGCCGGACGATCTTGAGCACCTCGTCGGGCCGGGCATCCGTCGTGAAGTCCAGGTCGTTGCCGAGACGGCCGAGCAGCGCGTCCCTCACCGATCCGCCGACCAGGGCGAGCGTGAACCCGGCGTCCCGGAAGCGGCGGGCGAGGTCGTCGGCGACGGGGGACACCCGCAGGAGCTCGCTCACGGCACGGCGCTGCACGTGGCTGAGTTCGTTCGACGGCGTGGGCTGGCTGTTGTTGGCGTTCGGCACAACAGAAGAGGGTACGTGGCCGGGGGCCGATAGACGTCCTCGATGAGGACGGGTGTGTGAGGCGCTTCATAAACCGCTCGTGGCCTGGCCGGGGGCCGCAGCAGGTGATCATGTGCTGCGGTCCGCAGCACTTCGGCACAGCGCGCCTCGTTACCATTCGTGGACGCACATCCGACGACCACTGACGACGACGAGGGACGGGCGAGCGCGTGGCCGAAGCGGCAGAGTTCCAGGGGACGACACCCGCTCCTGCCCTCCGGCGGTTCCGGCACATCGCGACGGTGCTCACCGGGTTGCTGGTGTTCCTCGGAATGATCCAATTGCCGTCCGCCCCCGCCGCCCGGGCGGAAGCGGGGGGCTCCCGGACGGTCGGGGTCTCGATCGACACCCTCACACCGGGCGCCCCGACACAGAACGACAAGATCACGATCTCGGGCACCGTCACCAACAAGAGCAGGGCGACGGTCACCGGCGGCCACGTCGGACTGCGCGTGGGCCCACTGCTCTCCACACGCAGCGAGATCGACGACATCGGTGACCGGACGTCCTTCTCCCCCGGCACGGACGGCGCCGAGCTGAACGGCCACACGCAGAAGATCGGCAAGCTGCAGCCGGGGGTCAGCCGCGAGTTCAGCCTGACCCTGCCGGCGAAAGACCTGAACCTCGACCGGGACGGCGTCTACCAGCTGGGCGTCTCGCTCTCCGGACAGACCGCCGAGCAGCCCTACGAGCGGGTGCTCGGCATCCGCCGGACCCTGCTGCCGTGGCAGCCCTCCGGCACGGACGGCAAGAAGACGAAGCTCACCTTCCTCTGGCCGCTGATCTCCAGCACCCGTCTCACCGGCCGCACCGAGTCGGACCAGCAGCAGACGCCGGTCTTCCCCAACGACGACCTCGCCGCGGAGCTGGCACCGGGCGGGCGCCTCCAGCAGCTCGTCTCCCTCGGCAAGAACCTGCCGGTGACCTGGGTGATCGACCCCGACCTGCTGGCGACCGTCGAGGCCATGACCAAGCGCTACCAGATCACCGGCCCCGACGGGGAGAACACCCCGGGCCAGGGCCAGGCGGTCGCCAAGCAGTGGCTCGGCCAGCTCCAGGCCGCCGTGAACGGCCACCAGGTCGTGGCGCTGCCCTTCGCCGACCCCGACCTGGCCTCGCTCGCCCACCGCGGCAAGAACGTCCCCGGCACGCTGGGCCACCTCCAGTCGGCCACGGAGCTCGCCGCGACCACCGTGGACACCATCCTCCAGGTCAAGCCGCGCACCGACTTCGCCTGGCCGGTCGACGGAGCCATCGACCCCTCCATCGTCGACGTCGCCACCTCGGCCGGCGCCCGCAACATCATCGCCCGCAGCGACAGCCTCCGGGAGCCCGACGGCTCCCCGTACGCCCCCACGGCGGCCCGGCAGATCGGCGGCGGGAACACCGCCGTCGTGGCGGACGCCCGGCTCTCCACCGCCTTCGAGGGCGACCTGACGCGCGCGGGCGACGCCTCGCTCGCGGTGCAGCGGTTCCTCGCCCAGAGCCTCATGGTCAACAAGCAGGCGCCGGAGAACGAGCGGAGCATCGTCGTCGCCCCGCAGCGCCT
Organism: Streptomyces luteireticuli; assembly: GCF_041519305.1. Lineage (NCBI taxonomy): Bacteria > Bacillati > Actinomycetota > Actinomycetes > Kitasatosporales > Streptomycetaceae > Streptomyces > Streptomyces luteireticuli. Next base: position 4,397,614 of record NZ_CP167927.1, on the reverse strand, counting down.
GCCCACCACCAGCCAGGCCCAGGCGATGGCGGCGGCACTCGGCGGTCTCTCCGACGGGCGCTGGACCCAGCCACTCGCCCTCGAGGACGCGGCCAAGGCCAAGCCCGACCCGGCGGCCAACCGCCACGTCCCCGGATCCGGCGCCTACCCGGACTCGCTGCGGTCCCAGGAACTGTCCGCCGAGGCCTTCACGACCATCTACAGGACCCAGAAGTCCCTGGACGGCTTCAAGGTCATCCTGACCTCCCCGGAGCGCGTGGTCATCCCCTTCGGCAGCGCGATCATGCGCGAGATGTCCACGTCGTGGCGGGGCGACGCGGCAGGCGCTGCGGACTTCCGCGAGGAAGTCGCCTCGAATCTCACCACCCTCACCCAGCAGGTCAAGCTCGTCGAGAAGTCCGACGCGACACTCTCCGGACGCAGCGCGACGATCCCGGTGACCGTGAAGAACGGACTGCTCCAGGGCGTCACCGGGCTGAAGCTGCGCCTGGAATCCACCCAGCCCAACCGTCTGAAGGTGGAGAGCGAGCAGCCGGTCAAGATCGAGGGCGGGCACAGCCAGTCGGTGAAGTTCGAGACCCGGGCCTACGCCAACGGTCCGGTCAGGTTGAAGGCCCAGCTCTACACTGCCGACAACCAGCCGGTCGGTGACGCCGTGGAGTTCACTGTGCATGTCACCTCCGTCACCCTTATGGTGCTGCTGGTCATCGCCGGTGGAGTGTTCCTCCTGGTCCTCGCGGGGCTCCGCATCTACCTCAAGCGCAAGCGCTCGGGGGGCCGCGAGCCGGCCGGGGACGGCCCCGGCGGTGAAGGCCCCTCGGCGGACGGGCCCGGCAGCGACGAGCCCGAGCAGCCGGGGGACCCGGCGGCGGACACCGGAAAGCGGAGCGGTCGGCCCTCCGGCCCGGGTGAGAAAGTGGAACGTTGACGTGTCGTGGGGCCGGTCGGCCGCGGACGGATGAGGTGGGTTAGCGATGAACGCGCCGTACGACGGTGACCGCGGCCAGGGCGCGGGCGGGGACCGACGGGACCAGTACCCGCCGCCGCCCGGTGCCCAGGAGCCGCCGCGCCCGGGCCCGTACGCCCAGGATCCGTACCTGCGCGACGCGTACGCCAGCCAGGATCCGGCCGACCTGGACCGCACCCAGCTCATCCCGCCGCACGGCGGAGGACCGGTGCCTCCGCCCGGCCCCGCCTACCCGCAGCAGGGATACCAGCAGCAGCCGTGGCCGGCCGCGCCGGTACCCGGGGCCGGTGGCCCCGCCTACGCCCCCGACGACGATGCGGCGACCCAGCTGATCGGCGTGGACGGTCTCGCGGGCCACACCCCGGAGCCTCCGCAGCGCGACGCGTTCGCGCATCTCTACCGCGACCAGCAGCAGCCGTACGAGCCGCAACGCCCGGCGGGTCAGCAGATCCCGGCGCCAGGTCACTACAGTCCCCTTCCCACCCCATCGCAGGTTCCGTCGGCCGAGCCGCTCTCGGAACCCGAGCCGGAGGAGATGCCGTCGGCGCAGGCGACGGCACCCGCCCCGGCGAAGGGCGGGCGGGCGGCCAGCCTGCTGAAGTCCAGTGCCGTAATGGCGGCCGGAACCATGGTGTCCCGCGTCCTGGGCTTCGCCCGGAACCTCGTCATGGCCGCCGCCATCGGCGTCGGCACCCTCAACGACGGCTACCAGGTCGCCAACACCCTGCCGACGATGATCTACATCCTCGTCGGGGGCGGCGCGCTCAACGCGGTCTTCATTCCGCAGCTGGTCCGCGCCATGAAGAACGACGAGGACGGCGGCGAGGCATACGCCAACCGCCTGCTCACGCTGGTCGTGGTGCTGATGGCCGGCGTGACCACCGTGTGTGTGCTCGGAGCGCCGCTCTTCATCAAGCTGATGATGGGTGACGCCGCCTCGGATCCGGCCAAGCTGGACGTGGCGGTCGCCTTCGCCCGCTACTGCCTGCCCACGATGTTCTTCATGGGCGTGCACGTCGTCCTCGGCCAGATCCTCAACGCACGGGGCCGGTTCGGGGCGATGATGTGGACCCCGGTCCTCAACAACATCATCATCATCGCCACCTTCGGCGCCTTCATCTGGGCCTTCGGTACGTCCTCCACGACCGACGTCAACTCCAGCACCATTCCGGCAGAGGGCGTCCGCCTCCTCGGCATCGGCACCCTGCTCGGTCTCGTCGTCCAGGCCCTGGCGATGCTGCCCTACCTGCGCGAGGCGGGCTTCCGGATCCGGCCGCGCTTCGACTGGCGCGGTCAGGGCCTGGGCAAGGCCATGGGCCTGGCCAAGTGGACGTTCTTCTTCGTCCTCGTCAACCAGCTCGGCATGGTCGTCGTCACCCGGCTGGCCACCAAGGCCGGTGCTCTGGCGGAACATGCGGGCCACAAGGGCACCGGTATCACCGGCTACAACTTCGCGCTCCAGCTCTGGCAGATGCCGCAGGCCATCATCACCGTCTCCGTGATGACGGCGGTGCTCCCCCGGATCTCCCGGGCGGCCCACGACGGAGACGCCTCGGCGGTCCGCGACGACCTCTCGCACGGGCTCCGCACGTCGGCCGTCGCCATCGTGCCCTGTGCCTTCGCCTTCCTCGCGCTCGGCATCCCGATGGCGACTCTGATGTTCTCCGGCGGCACCGGGGGAGGTGGAGCCACCAACATCGGGTACATCCTGATGGCGTTCGGTATCGGCCTCATTCCCTACTCCGCCCAGTATGTGATCCTGCGTGGTTTCTACGCCTACGAGGACACCCGCACCCCCTTCTACAACACGGTGATCGTCGCCGCCGTCAATGCGGCCGGAGCGGCGCTGAGCTACTACGTCCTGCCGGCCCGCTGGGCCGTGGCAGGCATGGCCGCGTCCTACGGCCTGGGCTACGCAGTCGGCGTCGGTGTCGCCTGGCGCCGACTGCGGAACCGGCTCGGGGGAGACCTGGACGGCGCGCGCGTGGTGCGGACCTACGCCCGCCTGGCAGGCGCATGCATCCCGGCCACGCTCATCGGCGGTGCGGCCGCCTACGGCATCGGGCAGGTCCTGGGCAGCGGCGTGATCGGCTCGCTCGCCGCCCTGGTCGGCGGTGGTGTGCTGCTGCTCGGCGTCTTCTACGCCGCTGCAAAGCGCATGCGCGTCGAGGAGCTGACCGCCATGGTCGGCATGGTCCGGGGCCGCCTGGGACGCTGACCGGAGCGCAACCTTCGCCCATCGTCGCGTGTCGTGCAGGGCGACGGAGTGTGGGCACAATTGTCTTGGCCGCGGACAGGGTGCAACGGACGGGGAGGCAGGAACGACGGTGGCGGAACGGAGCACGGCTGCCGTCGACGTGGCAGACAGCAGCGCCGCCAAGGCGGGCGAGGCCACGGCCGACGGCACGGAGGCCGCGAAGACCCAGAAGGACGTCGTCGGCGCGCACGAGGACGACGGGCGCACGGAGCCCGACGGGACCGCGCGCGCCGATCAGCCGACAGAGCTGCACAGCGGGCACAAGCTCGCCGGACGGTACCGCCTCGAGGAGTGCGTCACCCGTCTGGAGGGATTCAGCAGCTGGCGCGCCGTCGACGAGAAGCTGCGCCGGGCCGTCGGAGTCCATCTGCTGCCCGCCGACCATCCCCGGGCCCGCTCGGTGCTCGCCGCCGCCCGCTCCGCGGCGCTGCTCGGCGACCCGCGCTTCGTCCAGGTCCTCGACGCGGTCGAGGAGAACGACCTCGTCTACGTCGTCCACGAGTGGCTGCCCGACGCCACGGAGCTCACCGCGGTCCTCGCGGCCGGGCCCATGGAGCCCTTCGACGCCTACCAGCTCGTGAGCCAGGTGTCCCAGGCCATGTCGGCGGCCCATCGGGAGGGCCTCGCCCATCTCCGACTGGGGCCCGGTTCCGTCCTGCGCACCGGCAGCGGCCAGTACCGCATCCGGGGCCTGGCCGTCATGGCCGCCTTGCGCGGCATCACCTCCGATTCCCCTCAGCGCACCGACACCGAGGCCATCGGCGCCCTGCTGTACGCGGCACTCACCCAGCGCTGGCCCTACGAGGGCCATGCGCACGGCCTGGCGGGACTGCCCAAGGGCGTCGGCCTGATCGCACCGGACCAGGTGCGCGCGGGTGTCCACCGAGGGCTCTCCCAGCTGACGATGCGGGCACTCACGGCCAAGGGCCAGGAAGAGCCCTGCACCACCCCGGAGGAGCTCGCCAAGGCGGTCGCGGCCATGCCGCGCATCCGACCGCCGGAGACGCCCTTCACCGCCGCCCCGTCCTATCCCCGGCCCCAGCCCGGCGGTTACGGACCGCAGACGGCCCACCCGGCTCCGGTCCCCCCGCCGCCCCCGCTGCAGAGCCGCACCGGCACGGCCATCAAGTGGATCGTGTCGTCGCTGCTCATCGCCGCGTTGGGCCTCGGCAGCTGGCAGCTCGCGGACACGCTGCTGAAGCGCATCGACAAGGACGACGACACACACCACTCGCAGACCTCGGACGGCGGCTCCCCGAACAAGCCGGCCGTCCACAAGCTGCCGATCAAGGGCGCCCACGAGTACGCGCCGGACGGCGCTGAACAGAGCCCCGACAAGGTTCGGTTCACCTACGGCAAGGGCAGCGGACCTGTCTGGCGCACACGGTCCTTCAATGACCAGCTGGCACCCAACGCCTACAAGGAGGGCGTGGGCATCATCTACGACCTCGGCAAGGAGCAGCAGCTTTCCGAGGCGAAGATCCGCCTGCGCGACGAGGGCGGCACCAAGATCACGCTCTACGCCACGGACAGCCTGATCACATCCACGCCGGTGAGCAAGATGAAGAAGCTGTCCGAGGTCACCGAGAACGGGACCCTGGCGAAGCTCTCCGCCAAGAGCACGGTCAAGACGCGCTACGTCCTGGTGTGGATCACGGCCCTGCCGTACAGCGGCGAAAAGGACTTCAGCAAGCCCGGCTACAAGCAGGGCATCAGCGACGTGCGGTTCTTGGGCCGTTGACCCCGGAGGTCCGCTGCCCCTACCCAGCGGATCCCCCTCCTCTCTAAGTTGTTCTCAACAGCGGTCCACGCGCGGCACAGAGCGCTCTCAGGGCGGGGTGAGTGCAATCGGAGAAGAAGCACGACAGCGGGGGACACCGGCGGGCAGCAGCGACGGCGAGCTGCTCGCCCGGCACGTCGCCGGCGACCCCGACGCCTTCGGCGAGATCGTGCGGCGCCACAGGGACCGGCTCTGGGCCGTGGCCCTGCGTACCCTCGGCGATCGCGAAGAGGCCGCGGACGCCGTCCAGGACGCCCTCGTCTCCGCCTACCGGGCCGCGCACACCTTCCGTGGCCAGTCCGCCGTCACCACCTGGCTGCACCGCATCACCGTGAACGCCTGCCTGGACCGTGCCCGCAAGGCGGCCGCCCGGCGGACCTCGCCTCTCGTGGAGACCGAGAAGCTGGAACACCTGCTGGAGCCCCATGAGTCCGCGGCCGAGCCCGCGGAACGCGGGGACCTCCACCGCGAGTTGCTCGGCGCCCTGGCCACCCTCCCGCCCGACCAACGGGCCGTCCTGGTGCTGGTCGACATGCAGGGCTATCCCGTAGCGGAGGCGGCCGCCGTACTGAACATCCCCGTCGGCACCGTGAAGAGCCGTTGCGCCAGAGCACGGGCCAGGCTGCTGCCGATGCTCACCCATCTGCGTCCCGACGGCAGGGGTAGCCCTCCCGCCGAGCGGGAAAGGAACCGGTCGCAGGGGACGTCCGTCCCACCACCGGCAGGACAGAGTGACGTGGATCCAGTGAAGGGCGGAGGTGGACGAGCGTGACCTCGACGACCGGCACGGACGGGCACCCGGAGGTCGCGGAGATCTCCGCACTCACCGAGGGGATCCTCTCTCCTGCACGCACCGCGGATCTGCGGGAGCACCTCGCGGACTGTGTGATCTGCGACGACGTACGCGTCTCGCTCGACGAGATCAGGGGGCTGCTGGGCACCCTTCCGGGCCCCGTCAGGATGCCGGCGGACGTCGCAGGGCGGATCGACGCGGCTCTGGCGGCCGAGGCGCTGCTCGACGCGACCTCCCCGCAGACCGAGGCAGCCGCTGTTTCACGTGAAACGGCGCCGCGGTCCGACGAACATGTTTCACGTGAAACAGCGGACCTCGTTTCACGTGAAACGGTGACGGCCGATCGCCCCGCCGGCTGCCCCCGCGCAGCCACCGGCCCGGGCCGCCGGACCCCCGGCCCCCGGGATTCCCGAACCCCCCGCACCCGACGCTGGACCGGGATGCTGATCGGCACCGCCTGCGCCGCCGCGGCCCTCGGTGTGGGCACCGTCCTCCTCCAGGGCGGGAGCGGCGGAGGCGACAGTGCCACGCCCGCCCCGGGGCGGGCGACTCCGTCGGCGATCGCCGTGACGGAACTCAAGGCTCGTGTCGACAATGTCCTCAAGGACCTGAAGTCCGGCGAGAGCCGGGGCATGCGGGCCCAGGACAGCACGGAGACGGTACCCTTCCAGGCCTCCGGGACCACCGCCCCGAACTGTGTGCAGCAGGCCATCGGCCGCCCCGAATCGGCACTCGCCACACGCCAGGAGCGGTTCACCGGAACGGACACCTATCTGGTCGTCTTCGCGCACTCCGGCGACGACTCGCTCGTTGACGTCTACGTCGTCGCGGCGGACTGTGCCGCCTCATCACCCGGCAACCCGGGAAAGGTCCTGGTGAACCAGACGGTCGCCCGTTCCTGAGCCGTCTCCCCGGCCGCTGCGATGCTTCTGGGGGAATGCTCGCCCCGTAGGATCCGTTGGGTGGGGTGAGACCCAGCAAAGACCAGGCAGCAGTCGGCAGAGACAAGGAAGAAACCAGTGAGCGACGTCCGCAACGTGATCATCATCGGCTCCGGGCCCGCGGGCTACACGGCGGCGCTCTACACCGCCCGCGCCTCCCTCAAGCCACTGGTCTTCGAGGGCTCCGTGACCGCCGGTGGCGCGCTGATGGAAACCACCGACGTGGAGAACTTCCCGGGCTTCCGCGAGGGCATCATGGGCCCCGACCTCATGGACAACATGCGGGCCCAGGCCGAGCGCTTCGGCGCCGAGCTGATCCCCGACGACATCACGGCGGTCGACCTCAGCGAGGACATCAAGACGGTCACCGACTCCGCCGGCACCGTCCACCGCGCCAAGGCCGTCATCGTCGCCACCGGCTCCCAGCACCGCAAGCTGGGCCTGCCCCGCGAGGACGAGCTGTCCGGCCGTGGCATCTCCTGGTGCGCCACCTGCGACGGGTTCTTCTTCAAGGACAAGGACATCGTCGTGGTCGGCGGCGGCGACACCGCGATGGAGGAGGCCACCTTCCTCTCCCGCTTCGCCAGGACCGTCACCATCGTCCACCGCCGTGACGTCCTGCGCGCGAGCAAGGCCATGCAGGACCGTGCCTTCGCCGACCCGAAGATCTCCTTCGCCTGGAACAGCGAGATCGCCGAGATCCACGGTGAGAACAAGCTCTCCGGGCTGACCCTGCGCGACGTCAAGACGGGTGATACCTCCGAGCTGGCGGTCGAGGGTCTCTTCATCGCCGTCGGCCACGACCCCCGCACCGAGCTCTTCAAGGGCCAGCTGGAGCTGGACGACGAGGGCTACCTCAAGGTCGAGTCCCCCACCACCCGGACCAACCTCACCGGTGTCTTCGCCGCCGGTGACGTCGTGGACCACACCTACCGCCAGGCGATCACCGCCGCGGGCACCGGCTGCTCCGCCGCCCTGGACGCGGAGCGCTTCCTCGCCGCCCTCGGCGACGGCGTGAACGCCCGCGAGCCCGAGCAGAGCGCCTGACCAACCCCCCCTCCGCACAAAAAGATCCAAGGAGACCGCACAATGGCTCTCAAGGCCGTGACCGACGCGTCCTTCGACGAGGACGTCCTGAAGAGCGACAAGCCCGTCCTGCTGGAGTTCTGGGCCGAGTGGTGCGGTCCGTGCCGCCAGATCGCTCCCTCGCTCGAGGCCATCGCCGCCGAGCACGGCGACAAGCTCGAGGTCGTCAAGCTCAACATCGACGAGAACCCCACCACCGCCGCCAAGTACGGCGTCATGTCGATCCCGACCATCAACGTCTACAAGGGCGGCGAGGTCGTCAAGACGATCGTCGGTGCCAAGCCGAAGGCGGCGCTGGAGCGCGACCTGGACGAGTTCATCGGTCGCTGAGAACGCGATCGCTGTTTCACGTGAAACGGCGAGCATGAAGCAGGGGCTGTCCCGCTTGGGACAGCCCCTGCTTCATGCTCACAGCGGCCTCAGCGCGGGCTCCTTCTGGACCGCTCCGAGCAACCGGTCCAGCGCCAGCTCGACGTCCTCCTTCCAGGAGAGCGCCGAACGGAGTTCCAGCCGCAGCCTCGGATAGCGGGGATGCTGCCGTACGGTCTTGAAACCGACCGCCAGCAGGTGCTCCGCCGGCAGTACACATGCCGGCTCCTTCCAACGGGCGTCGCCGAAGGCCTCGATGGCCTTGAATCCCCGTCGGAGCACATCTTTGGCGACGGTCTGCACCATCACCCGGCCGAGTCCCTGTCCCTGGAAGCGCGGCATCAGCCAGGCAGTGGTCAATTGCACCGCATCCGCGGCCACCGGGCTGGTGGGGAAGGCCGTGGACCGGGGCACATACGCCGGAGGCGCGTAGAGCACGAAACCGACCGGTTCGTCATCGACGTAGACGACGCGACCGCACGAGCCCCACTCCAGCAGCACGGCCGAGATCCAGGCTTCTTTTTCCAGCTCCGGACGGCCGGCTCTCAGCGCGGCCTCACCGCTGACGGGGTCCAGCTCCCAGAAGACGCAGGCGCGACAGCGCTTCGGGAGGTCCGGGAGATTGTCCAGAGTGAGCGGTACGAGCCGACGCCCCATCGAGCCAGTTCCTCACTTCCTACGCGTGCCGCGTCCCGGGCGGCGCTCAGCACATTGCGCTCCCTGAGCAGGCCGCCGACGAACCCGCCGATCACTCCGAGGCCCAGCCCCGTCGCCACCCATCCGGTCCGGCTCACCGTTCGCATGGCCCCGCCCCTCCGTGAACTGCGACAGCGTGTCCGACGTGGTTGTGCCATACCTCAACGCATCGTATCCACACGGCGATTGGGCCGACAGCCGACAAAGGCAAAGGGGCGGCTTGTGTTTCACGTGAAACACAAGCCGCCCCGGGGGAACGAGAAGGGCGCTTACCGGCCCATGCCCTCATCGGACGCTGCCTCGTCGGAGACGTCCTCGGAGAGCTTCTGCTCCAGCACTCCGCCCTCACCGGGAGCGAGGGTGCCCAGGATCCGCTCCAGGTCGTCGATCGAGGCGAACTCGACCACGATCTTCCCCTTCTTCTGCCCCAGGTCGACCTTCACCCGGGTGTCGAAGCGGTCCGACAGCCGCGACGCCAGATCGCTCAGCGCCGGGGAGACCCGGGCACCCGCCCGCGGCCCCTTGGCCTTCGCGGACTTCTTCGTCCGCGATCCCATCAGCTGGACGATCTCTTCCACCGAACGCACGGAGAGACCCTCCGCCACGATGCGGCGGGCGAGCTTCTCCTGCTCCTCCGCGTCATCGACCGAGAGCAGCGCCCGGCCATGACCGGCGGAGAGCACTCCGGAGGCGAGCCGCAGCTGCACCTCCGGCGAGAGCTTCAGCAGCCGGAGGGTGTTGGAGACCTGGGAACGTGAGCGGCCGATGCGGTCGGCGAGCTCGTCGTGCGTGCAGGAGAAGTCCTTGAGCAGCTGGTCGTAAGCCGCGGCCTCCTCCAGCGGGTTGAGCTGGGCGCGGTGGAGGTTCTCCAGCAGAGCGTCCAGGAGAAGCTTCTCGTCCTCCGTGGCCCGGACGATGGCGGGAATCTTCTCCAGACCGGCCTCACGGCAGGCCCGCCAGCGCCGCTCGCCCATGATGAGCTCGTAGCGCTCGGGGCCCAGCTGCCGGACGACGACAGGCTGGAGGAGCCCCACTTCGCGGATCGAGGCGACCAGCTCGGCCAGGGCGTCCTCGTCGAACACCTCACGGGGCTGCCGCGGATTGGGAGTGATGGAGTCCAGCGGAAGCTCCGCGAAGTGCGCCCCCGCCACCGTCTCGTCGGCCGCGGGCTTCCGCGCAGCGGGCGCCTCGGCCACGACGGGACCGGCCACCCCGGTGGTGCCCAGCTCCTTCTCGGCGACCTGCGTCGCTGCCAGCCGGTCTGCGGTCAGCAGCGGCATCGCGGTGGGCGACGTCGCCCCGGGGCTCATCGCAGGTGTACCGATCTCCGCCCCCTTGGGCGCCGCCGGGATCAGTGCACCGAGCCCACGGCCCAGTCCTCTACGTCGCTCGCTCACTGCAGCCCCTCCGACATGCTGTGCTGGTCATGCTGTTGCTGACGGCCCACCATATGGGCCCTTTCGCCGTCGTACCGCACGCCGACTCCCCGGAGCGCGATCTCCCGGGCGGCCTCCAGGTACGACAGCGCACCGCTGGAGCCCGGGTCGTAGGTGAGCACCGTCTGGCCGTAGCTGGGAGCCTCGGAGATGCGGACCGAGCGCGGGATGCTCGTCCTGAGCACCTCCTGGCCGAAGTGGCTGCGCACCTCGTCGGCCACCTGGGAGGCGAGCCGCGTCCGCCCGTCGTACATGGTCAACAGGATTGTCGACACATGCAGCTTGGGGTTCAGATGACCCCGGACGAGCTCGACGTTCCGCAGCAGCTGCCCCAGGCCCTCCAGCGCGTAGTACTCGCACTGAATAGGGATCAGCACCTCGGCGCCCGCGACCAGGGCGTTGACCGTCAGCAGTCCCAGCGAAGGCGGACAGTCGATCAGGATGTAGTCCAGCGGCTGCTCATACGCCTTGATGGCCCGGTCCAGCCGGCTCTCACGCGCCACGAGGGAGACGAGCTCGATCTCGGCACCGGCCAGGTCGATGGTGGCGGGAGCGCAGAAGAGACCCTCCACATCGCGGACGGGCTGGACCACCTCGGAGAGCTGCTTCTGGTCCACCAGCACGTCATAGATCGACGGCACCTCGGCGTGGTGGTCGATGCCCAGCGCCGTCGAAGCGTTGCCCTGCGGGTCGAGGTCCACCACCAGCACCCGGTTGCCATGCAGCGCCAGCGAGGCGGCCAGGTTCACCGTGGTCGTGGTCTTGCCGACCCCGCCCTTCTGGTTGGCGACCACCATGACCCGGGTCTGCTCCGGCCGTGGCATCTGGGGTGGGATGTCCCCTCCCGCCCCGGGGTGCGGCACGGTTTCACGTGAAACAGACCCGTCGGCATCCCCGGGAAGGGACATCGGTTCGGAGTCGGCGGGGCGGGGACCGGGGACCGGATCGGTCATCGGCCCCGCGATATTGGCGTCGGACCGCAAGGATTCACTCTCCTCGACATCAGGCTCGCGATGTGGAGAGCCTGCCATGTTTCCCGGGTCGCGAACCAGTGAGGCCCGCTCCCCTGTGGATGAATCCCCCGAGCCTGTGGATACCGGTGACGACTCCACGGCACCGGCTGCCCGCCGATGACCCGGATTCGCCTCGCGTCGCCGGTCCAGCGCGCTCAGCGGGCCTACGGCTTCGACCGGGGGTCCGGGGGTCGACCCCCGGGAAATCGGAGTGCGCGCCGCGGCCGCCCGGCCGCGGCCGATGATTCCCTGCAGCAAGGAGCGATGTTTCACGTGAAACACGATGCATGTGACACATCGCTCACTCGCCGCGACACTCCGTGACGGGTACGTCAGTCAGCTTGTATGGAGCACGCCTCGGGGGACCTGCTGGTTCAGCGCCGGCGCCGCGAGCGGCTCACCCTGGCCGCCTTGGCCCGCTTCGCCGCGAAGCGCACACCGCCCGGGCTCTCACCGACCTCGACCCGCACCAGTGTGGACGGCGGGTCCACCACGCCCTCGCCGACCTGGAGCACCGAGGTCCGCTCGACGCCGAGCTTGCTCAACGCGGCCCGGGCGCCCTTGAGCTCCTCCTCGGCCGTATCGCCCTTGAGGGCCAGCATCTCGCCGTACGGGCGCAGCAGCGGCACGCCCCAGCCAGCGAGGCGGTCCAACGGGGCCACCGCCCGCGCCGTCACCACATGCACCGGCTGGAGCTTGCCCAACACCTCCTCGGCCCGGCCGCGGACGACCGTGACATGGTCCAGGCCGAGCAGCTCCACGACCTCGGAGAGGAACGTGGTGCGCCGCAGCAGCGGCTCCAGCAGCGTGATCTGGAGGTCGGGACGGACCAGTGCCAGCGGGATGCCCGGCAGCCCGGCGCCCGAGCCCACGTCGCACACGGAGACGCCCTCGGGCACGGCCTCGGAGAGCACCGCACAGTTCAGCAGGTGGCGTTCCCACAGCCGGGGAACCTCCCGGGGGCCGATCAGACCGCGCCGGACGCCCGCGTCGGCCAGCAGCTCGGCATAGCGAACGGCGTCCGGAAAGCGGTCACCGAAAACCGCCCGTGCCTCCGGGGGCGCCGGGGGGAGCTCCGCTGCCTCTTCCACGGTGAACCGTCCTTCCGTACCACGTTGTATCGACGACATCGATGACACTGCGGCCTCCGCCCTCCGGAGTCCGACTGTCAGGCTGACAAGGATCGGCCCCGCCTGCGAGCAGACGGGGCCGTACCTACCGGGAAGTGGGGTCAGGTCACGCCGGCAGGACGACGACGCGACGCTGCGGCTCCTCGCCCTCGGACTCGCTGCGCAGGCCCGCCGAGGCCACCGCGTCATGGACGACCTTGCGCTCGAAGGGCGTCATCGGAGCGAGCTTGACCGGCTGGCCACTGCTCTTGGCGTCCGCCACGGCCTGCGCACCCAGCTTGGCGAGCTCCTCGCGCTTGCGCGCCCGGAAGCCCGCGATGTCGAGCATCAGACGGCTGCGGTCACCGGTCTCCCGGTTGACCGCCAGCCGGGTCAGCTCCTGGAGCGCCTCCAGCACCTCACCGTCACGGCCCACCAGCTTCTGCAGATCGCGGCCGGCCGAGTCGCTGATGATCGACACCGACGCCCGGTCGGCCTCGACGTCCATGTCGATGTCGCCGTCCAGGTCGGCGATGTCCAGCAGACCCTCGAGGTAGTCGGCCGCGATCTCGCCCTCCTGCTCCAGGCGGGACATCGTGTCGGTGCCCTCGGCGGCGGCCGCACTGGTCTGGTGCTGGGTGTCCGTCACAGTGGACTCCTTCATTACTTCTTGGACGAGGGGTGCTTGGGCCGCTGGGGGCCGCCCTTGCGCTGGCCGGACTTGGCACCGCGGGACGAACCGCCCTGCTGCGGCTTGCCGTCCTCCGACTCCTGGGCGCCGTTGCCGGACGAGGCCCTGGTGCGGCCGCCCGGGGTCTTGCCGGCCTGGCCGGTGGCCGGGCCGGTCTGGCGCTTCGACTTCGTCTGCCGCTTGGGCTGCTGGCGGGAGGCCCGCGCGGCCTCGGCGGCCTCCTTCGCCGCGATCTCGGCCGGGTCCTCCTTCAGCTTGCCCTTGGCCTTCAGACGCTCCTGGCGCTGGGTGTAGGCGAGGCTGCCCGGGGTCGGGTTGCGGCGGATGACGTACATCTGCTGGCACATGGTCCACACGTTGGTGGTCAGCCAGTAGACGAGGACACCGACCGGGAAGTTGATGCCGAAGACGGCGAACATGATCGGGAAGACGTACATCAGCATCTTCTGCTGCTGCATGAACGGCGTCTTCACCGAGAGGTCGACGTTCTTCGTCATCAGCTGGCGCTGCGTGTAGAACTGCGACAGCGACATCAGGACGATCATGATGACCGTGACGACCCGGACGTCGGTGACGGTCGAACCCAGCTTCTCGATCTTGCTGGCGCTGTCGAGGAACTTCACCGACAGCGGGGCGCCGAAGATGTGGGCCTGGCGGGCGCTGGACAGCAGGTCCTGGTTGATGACGCCGACCGTCTTGCCCTGAGCGATGTGGTTCAGGACCTGGTACAGCGAGATGAAGAAGGGCGACTGGGCCAGGATCGGGAGACAGCTCGAGAGCGGGTTGGTGCCCGTCTCCTTGTAGAGCTTCATCATCTCTTCGGACTGGCGCTGCCGGTCGCTCTTGTAGCGCTCCTGGATCGCCTTCATCTTCGGCTGGAGCGCCTGCATGTTCCGCGTCGCCTTGATCTGCTTCACGAAGAGCGGGATCAGGCAGATGCGGATCAGCACCACCAGCGAGACGATGGACAGGCCCCACGCCCAGCCGCTGTTCCGGTCGAACATGAGGCTGTAGAACGAGTGGAACTGGACGATGATCCAGGAAACTGCGTAATAGAGAGGACCGAGGATCGTGTCCACGAATCAGGCTCCTTGGGCGTTGGGCTGAGTCTCGGGCTGTGCGGCGGACCCCACGACGGGGTGTCCGCCCAGTCGGCTCCTCAGCCGCTGGTGCCAGACCGGACGCTTCCGGGGAGGTACGTGGTCGACGCCACCGAGCGACCACGGGTTACAGCGCAGGATGCGCCAGGCCGTCAGCGCCGTTCCTTTGATCGCGCCATGCACCTGGATGGCCGTGTAGCCATAGTGCGAGCACGAGGGGTAGTACTTGCAGACCGGGCCCAGCAGGGGGCTGATGGTCCACTGGTACAGCTTGATCAACCACAGCAGCGGGTACTTCACCGTGCACTCCCTCCCGGGTCATGGCCGGGGTTCCGGAGGACCGAAGATCCGGCCTCCGGGGGATTGCAGCTTCGCGGCGCCCCTCCCAACAGCCGCTGCAGCGCGGTATCGAGATCGCGGGCCAGCTGACCATGGTCCGCCTCGCCCGCGCCCGGCAGGGCTCGCACCACCACCAGGCTACCGGCGGGCAGCAGATCCAGCCGGTCACGCATCAGATGGCGCAGCCTCCGCTTGACGCGGTTGCGGACCACGGCACCGCCCACGGCCTTGCTCACGACGAAACCCGCACGCACCGGGGAGACTGTTTCCCCAGGTGAGTGCGGGTCCGTTTCACCGCTGCGGAGATGGACGACGAGGAGCGGGCGCCCGGCCCTGCGTCCTCGTCGAACCGCGGTCGCGAAGTCCTCGCGCCGCCTCAGCCGAGACTCGGAAGGCAGCACGTCATGGACCTTGACGTCAGGCTGATCAGGCCGACAGGCGGGCGCGACCCTTGCCACGGCGGGACGCGAGAATCGCGCGGCCGGCACGGGTGCGCATGCGCAGGCGGAAGCCGTGGGTCTTCGCACGACGGCGGTTGTTCGGCTGGAAGGTGCGCTTGCTCACTCGGGGACTCCATGAATCGTGTGATGGCGGGACATCGCCGGCTGTCACCGTGCGCCCACGAGAAGCTCTCAAGTACGCAAGGCACCGCTTCACAGTCGCGCTCCACCAGAGAGGAGCGCTACCTTTGCCCATCGGAGGCAGGCGGCAGCAGCCATCGACAACTCGACCTGGTCACGGTACGCGGCATTACGCCATCCGGTCAAACCGGGAGCGCACCAGGGATACACCGTAGCCTCCCGCGGGGCCAGGAGCCGCCAACCGTGCCCGAGTGGGGCGCCACGCCCGTCGCATGGCACATTTGTACACACCCTGTGGACAACGACTTGAACCACCCGCCACGGCCTGACTACCGTGGCTGAACTCCGAATACTTCCCGCCCGTCCCGAGAACCACACATTCGTGGGATTCAAAGGGCGCCCCCGCTGACCGAGAGAGCGTGCCCTGTGGCTGACCTGCCTGCCGATCTTGCCGCAGTGTGGCCGCGCGTGCTGGAGCAGCTCCTGGGCGAGGGCAGAGTCGAGAGCAAGGACGAGCACTGGATCAAGCGGTGCCAGCCGCTCGCCCTGGTCGCCGACACGGCCCTGCTCGCGGTCCCCAACGAGTTCGCCAAGGGTGTGCTGGAGGGCCGGCTGGCCCCGGTCGTCAGCGAGGCGCTCAGCCGTGAGTGCGGCCGTCCCATCCGGATCGCGATCACCGTCGACAATTCCGTCGGCGAGCCCGCCGCGCCCGAACGGCCCGCGCCCGACGAGCGCCCCCACGGGGTCCCGGCCCGCGAGGCGTACGAGGGCTACGACGACCGCGGCGGCTACGGCCGCCCCCAGGCCGACGACCTGCCGTCGGTCCGCCCCGCCTACCCCGACTACCAGCAGCCCCGCACGGATCCGGGGGCCTGGCCGCGCCACGCGGCCCCGCCCGCCGCGGACCGCGGGGACTACGGCTGGCAGCAGCCCCGGCTCGGCTTCGGCGAGGCCGAGCGCGACCCGTACGCCTCGCCGCCGCAGCACGCCCCCGCCGGCTACGAACCGCCGCAGCGGGACAACGGCGGCTACCGCCCGCCCGCCCCGGAGCGGGGCTACGAGCAGCAGCGCGAGATCCCCGACACCCGCGGCGGCCAGGACGGGCGCGGCGTGCCCGGCACGGGCGGCGGTCCGGTCGGCGGCAAGTCCTCCTCGGCGTCGGGCCCGGCGGAGCCGACCGCCCGGCTGAACCCGAAGTACCTCTTCGACACCTTCGTCATCGGCGCGTCCAACCGGTTCGCGCACGCCGCCGCGGTGGCGGTGGCCGAGGCGCCGGCCAAGGCGTACAACCCCCTGTTCATCTACGGGGAGTCGGGCCTCGGCAAGACCCACCTGCTGCACGCGATCGGCCACTACGCGCGGAGCCTGTACCCGGGCACGCGGGTGCGCTACGTGAGCTCCGAGGAGTTCACCAACGAGTTCATCAATTCCATCCGCGACGGCAAGGCGGACGCGTTCCGCAAGCGCTACCGCGACATGGACATCCTGTTGGTCGACGACATCCAGTTCCTCGCGAGCAAGGAGTCGACCCAGGAGGAGTTCTTCCACACCTTCAACACGCTGCACAACGCCAACAAGCAGATCGTGCTGTCCTCGGACCGGCCGCCCAAGCAGCTGGTGACCCTGGAGGACCGGCTGCGCAACCGCTTCGAGTGGGGTCTGATCACGGACGTCCAGCCGCCCGAGCTGGAGACCCGGATCGCGATCCTCCGCAAGAAGGCGGTCCAGGAGCAGCTGAACGCCCCGCCGGAGGTCCTGGAGTTCATCGCCTCGCGCATCTCGCGGAACATCCGTGAGCTGGAGGGCGCGCTGATCCGGGTCACGGCCTTCGCCAGCCTCAACCGGCAGCCGGTGGACCTGGGCCTGACCGAGATCGTCCTCAAGGACCTGATCCCGGGCGGCGAGGACGCCTCCCCGGAGATCACCGCGCCCGCCATCATGGCGGCCACGGCGGACTACTTCGGGCACACCGTCGAGGACCTGTGCGGCGCCTCGCGCAGCCGCGTGCTAGTCACGGCCCGTCAGATCGCGATGTACCTCTGCCGGGAGCTCACCGACCTCTCGCTGCCGAAGATCGGCGCTCAGTTCGGCGGCCGCGACCACACGACGGTGATGCACGCCGACCGCAAGATCCGCGCGCTGATGGCCGAACGGCGGTCCATCTACAACCAGGTGACGGAGCTGACGAACCGCATCAAGAACGGCTGACACGACCGCGCCGAGGGCGCGGCGGACGCGTCCGAGGGCGCTCCGGGACGGCTCCCGGGGCGCCCTTCGCCGTTCCGGGGACGGCCGTCCCCGGAACGCGATGTTCGAAATGGGGTCCGGGTCACCCCGTTCTCCACAGAATCCACATCGAAGCGCCGTCCACACCCTGGGGACCGGGAAGTTATCCAGATGATGTCCACAGCAGGCCCTGTTGATAGCCCATCAGGGGAGGTCAGCAGCCTGGGGATGTGTGGGGAACGGAAGTCCACAGCCTGTGGATGACGGGGCGGCCGACAACCGGGGCGGAGGTTGTCCACCGGCAACCCACAGGAAGATCGCTGTTGTACACAGCCTTTCCACACGGATGTCCACTGTTCGGCAACGAAACGCCCGACCTCACCGCACCGAGTGAAAGGCGTCACACCAAGGTGCCGGGTTGGGCTGTGGGGAACGTGGGTAAAACTGGGGACGGCGCTGGGGAGAAGTGCGCCCTGCCTGTGCACCGCCTGTGCAGAACTTTCCGTTCTCCACAGCGACCCCCGCTTTTCCACCGTCTGCGCCCACAGGGCCGGTGGACAAAATTTCCGCGCTGACCTGCGTAAAGAACGTTATCCACGGTTTCCACAGGCCCTACTACTACGACCACAGAGATCAACCGGGGAACTCGTTTCGAAGTGGGTCCTGTGCACAACTCGGGCCCGGCCCGTGCCACGCCTCCGGGTGCGACTTGACCGCGGGAAGCATCAGCTGTCAGCGGTGTGCGTCAGACTGTTCTCCGGCCTCGAAGCCGACGAGGACGACGAAGACAGCCCAGCAGGGCCAGCCAGCAACAAGCAGGAGGCGGTTCCGGTGAAGATCCGGGTGGAGCGCGATGTACTCGCGGAGGCAGTGGCCTGGGCGGCCCGCAGCCTCCCGGCCCGTCCGCCGGTGCCGGTCCTCGCGGGCCTGCTGCTGAAGGCGGAGGAGGGCTCGCTGAGCCTCTCCGGCTTCGACTACGAGGTCTCGGCCCGTGTCTCGGTGGAGGCGGACGTGGAGGAGGACGGCACCGTCCTCGTCTCCGGCCGGCTGCTCGCCGACATCTGCCGCGCACTTCCCAACAGGCCTGTGGAGATCTCCACCGACGGCGTGCGGGCCACCGTGGTCTGCGGCTCCTCGCGATTCACACTCCACACCCTGCCTGTGGAGGAATACCCGGCGCTGCCGCAGATGCCGACCGCCACGGGCACGGTCCCGGCCGAGGTCTTCGCCTCCGCCGCCACCCAGGTCGCCATCGCCGCCGGCCGTGACGACACCCTGCCGGTGCTCACCGGTGTGCGCATCGAGATCGAGGGCGACACCGTCACCCTGGCCTCCACCGACCGCTACCGCTTCGCGGTCCGCGAGTTCATGTGGAAGCCCGAGACCCCCGACGTCTCCGCCGTGGCCCTGGTCCCGGCCAAGACGCTGCTGGACACCGCCAAGTCCCTCAGCGGCGGCGACTCGGTCTCGCTGGCGCTCTCCGGCTCCGGCAAGGGCGAGGGCCTGATCGGCTTCGAGGGCGCCGGGCGCCGTACGACGACGCGGCTGCTCGAGGGCGACCTGCCGAAGTACCGCACGCTGTTCCCGACGGAGTTCAACTCGGTCGCCGTGATCGAGACGGCGCCGTTCGTCGAGGCCGTCAAGCGTGTGGCCCTGGTCGCCGAGCGCAACACCCCGGTGCGGCTGAGCTTCGAGCAGGGCGTGCTGATCCTGGAGGCCGGTTCCAGCGACGACGCACAGGCTGTGGAAAGGGTCGACGCCCAGCTGGAGGGCGACGACATCTCCATCGCCTTCAACCCGGGCTTCCTGCTGGAGGGCCTGGCCGCGATCGGCTCCCCGGTCGCCCAGCTGTCCTTCACCACCTCCACGAAGCCGGCGCTGCTCAGCGGCAAGCCGGCGCTCGACGCGGAGGCGGACGAGGCGTACAAGTACCTGATCATGCCGGTCCGGCTGTCGGGCTGATGCCCACCGGCGCCCCCGGCGGCCGGGAGCGCGAGGGTCGGCCCTCGCAAGGACGCAGCATGCCGGTGCGGCTGTCGGGCTGACGCCCGGGAGCGCGGCCGGAGGGCCCGTACGAACGGTGGGCGGTCGCCCGCCCACCGTTTGAGCGCTCTCTCCCGACAGGTGTGCGCGGAGCCCCGGGCGTAGGCTCGGTTCCGGGTAAACCGCAACGACTACGGCATAGAGGATCACTGATGGAGCTCGGTCTCGTCGGTCTCGGCAAGATGGGCGGCAACATGCGCGAGCGCATCCGCCGCGCAGGCCACACCGTCATCGGATACGACCGCAACCCGGACCTCGGGGACGTCCACAGCCTCAAGGAGCTTGTGGATTCCCTGAGCGGCCCGCGCGTCGTGTGGGTCATGGTCCCCGCCGGGGCCGCGACCCAGTCCACCATCGACGAGCTCGCCGAGCTGCTGTCGCCCGGCGACATCGTCGTGGACGGCGGCAACTCCCGCTGGACGGACGACGAGAAGCACGCCGAGGAGCTGGCGGCCAAGGGCATCGGCTTCGTCGACTGCGGCGTCTCCGGCGGCGTCTGGGGCCTGGAGAACGGTTACGCCCTGATGTACGGCGGCGACGCCGCCAACGTCGCCCGGGTGCAGCCGATCTTCGACGCCCTCAAGCCCGAGGGCGAGTTCGGCTCCGTGCACGCCGGCAAGGTCGGCGCGGGCCACTTCGCCAAGATGGTCCACAACGGCATCGAGTACGCCATGATGCAGGCCTACGCCGAGGGCTGGGAGCTGCTGGAGAAGGTCGACTCCGTCACCGATGTGCGCGAGGTCTTCCGCTCCTGGCAGGAGGGCACGGTCATCCGCTCCTGGCTGCTCGACCTGGCCGTCAACGCCCTGGACGAGGACGAGCACCTCGACAAGCTGCGCGGCTACGCCGCCGACTCCGGCGAGGGCCGGTGGACGGTCGAGGCCGCGATCGACAACGCGGTGCCGCTGCCGGCGATCACCGCCTCGCTCTTCGCCCGCTTCGCGTCCCGCCAGGACGACTCGCCGCAGATGAAGATGATCGCCGCGCTGCGCAACCAGTTCGGCGGCCACGCGGTCGAGAGCAAATAACCCACGCTCAGAAGGTCAACAGGAGGCTCGGCGCGCACCCATGCACGTTTCGCATCTCTCGCTCGCCGACTTCCGCTCGTACGCCCGGGTCGAGGTCCCGCTCGACCCGGGCGTCACGGCCTTCGTGGGCCCCAACGGCCAGGGCAAGACCAATCTCGTCGAGGCGGTCGGCTATCTGGCGACCCTCGGCAGCCACCGTGTCTCCTCCGACGCCCCCCTGGTGCGGCTCGGTGCGGACCGGGCCGTCATAAGGGCCGCCGTGGCCCAGGGCGACCGGCAGCAGCTGATCGAGCTGGAGCTCAACCCGGGCCGGGCCAACCGGGCCAGACTCAACCGGTCCTCGCAGGTCAGACCCCGTGACGTGCTGGGCATCGTGCGCACGGTCCTGTTCGCCCCCGAGGACCTGGCCCTGGTCAAGGGCGACCCCGGCGAGCGCCGCCGGTTCCTCGACGAGCTCATCACCGCCCGCTCCCCGCGGATGGCGGGCGTGCGCTCCGACTACGAGCGCGTCCTCAAGCAGCGCAACACCCTGCTGAAGTCCGCGGCCATGGCCCGCCGGCACGGCGGGCGTTCGGTGGACATGTCCACCCTCGACATCTGGGACCAGCATCTGGCCCGGGCGGGCGCCGAGTTGCTGGCGCGGCGCCTGGACCTGATCGCCACCCTGCTGCCGCTGGCCGACCGGGCGTACGAGCAACTGGCCCCCGGCGGCGGCCCGGTGGCCTTCGACTACCGCGGCCCGGTCGGCGCGGACGGCGTCCGCACCCGCGAGGAGCTCTACGAGGTGCTGCTCGCCGCCCTCGGCGAGGCCCGCAAGCAGGAGCTGGAGCGCGGGGTGACCCTGGTCGGCCCGCACCGCGACGATCTGGTGCTGCGCCTGGGCAAGTTGCCCGCGAAGGGCTATGCGAGCCACGGCGAGTCCTGGTCGTACGCGCTGGCGCTGCGGCTGGCGGCGTACGAGCTGTTGCGCGCGGAGGGCAACGAGCCGGTCCTGGTGCTCGACGACGTCTTCGCCGAGCTGGACGCCCGCCGCCGGGAACGGCTGGCGGAGCTGGTGGCGGGCGGCGAGCAGGTGCTGGTGACGGCCGCGGTGGACGACGACGTCCCCGGCGTCCTGACCGGTGCCCGGTACGCGGTCTCCGAGGGAACGGTGGAGCGGGCATGACCGGGCAGGCACCGGAGCCCACCGGGGTGGACCTGGCGCGGGTGGCGTTGCGCGCGGCCAAGGAACAGGCGCGGGCGCGGGGCAACGCGGTGCAGCAGAAGAAGCAGGCGCGGCGCGGCGGCCTGCGCTCCGGCGCGCGCGCCGACGGTCGTGACCCGCTGCCGCTGGGGGCGGCGATCAGCCGGCTGATCACCGAGCGCGGCTGGGAGACGCCCGCGGCGGTCGGCGGGGTGATGGGCCGCTGGCCGCAGATCGTCGGCCAGGACGTGGCGCTGCACTGCGAGCCGCAGCGCTACGACGAGGAGGACCGGGTCCTCACGGTGCAGTGCGACTCCACGACGTGGGCGACCCAGCTGCGGCTGCTGGCGCCCCAGCTGGTGGCCCGGCTCAACGACGACCTCGGCCGGGGCACGGTCCGGATGATCAAGGTGCTGGGCCCGGGCGGTCCGGGCCGGCGGTACGGGGCGCTGAGGGCCCCGGGGAGCACGGGACCGGGGGACACCTACGGGTGATCCGGGCCCGGTTGGTCCGTACCAGTTGGTCCGGATGTGACCGGGGTGGATGCCGTGGCGGGCTCGCGGTAGCGGGCGGTTGACATCCCGAAGCGCTGAGTGCCGCTGTGAGCCTCTTGGAGCCCGGGGCCACATATAGGGAGTCGGCTGATGCCGGTTCAGGGCGGCACATGCGGACTCAGGCACCGCCAAACCCCCATTCATGTCGGCGCTACCGGTAGACTGGTGGTAATCCCGTCGATTCGCGGAATGCCGATCGCGGAAACAAGTCGAACGACGCAGTCGCTCCCGCCTGCCATCCGGTCTCCCGACCGAGGGCGTCCCACCGCCACGGGCAGGAGAAGGGCTGTGCTGTGCCAGAAAGGGCGCTTCGTGGCCGATTCCGGCAACCCCAACGAGAACACCACCCCTTCCGCTCCCGGCGGTGAGACGTCGTACGACGCCAGCGCGATCACCGTGCTGGAGGGCTTGGACGCGGTCCGCAAGCGGCCGGGCATGTACATCGGTTCCACCGGTGAGCGCGGCCTGCACCACCTCGTCCAGGAGGTGGTCGACAACTCCGTGGACGAGGCCATGGCCGGCCACGCCGACACCATCGACGTGACGATCCTGCCCGACGGCGGCGTCCGCGTCGTGGACAACGGCCGTGGCATCCCGGTCGGCATCGTCCCCTCCGAGGGCAAGCCGGCCGTGGAGGTCGTGCTGACCGTCCTGCACGCGGGCGGCAAGTTCGGCGGCGGCGGCTACGCGGTCTCCGGCGGTCTGCACGGCGTCGGCGTCTCGGTCGTCAACGCGCTGTCGACACGCGTCGCCGTCGAGGTCAGGACGGACGGCTTCCGCTGGACCCAGGACTACAAGCTCGGTGTCCCCACCGCCCCGCTGCAGAAGAACGAGGCGACGGACGAGACCGGCACCTCCGTCACTTTCTGGGCCGACGGCGACATCTTCGAGACCACCGAGTACTCCTTCGAGACGCTCTCGCGGCGCTTCCAGGAGATGGCCTTCCTCAACAAGGGTCTGGCCATCTCGCTGACGGACGAGCGCCCGGACCATGTGGACGAGGAGGGCAAGGCCCTCACCGTCCGGTACCACTACGAGGGCGGCATCTCCGACTTCGTCACCTACCTCAACTCCCGCAAGGGGGAGCTGGTTCACCCCACGGTGATCGACTTCGAGGCCGAGGACAAGGAGCGGATGCTCTCGGTCGAGGTCGCGATGCAGTGGAACAGCCAGTACAGCGAGGGCGTCTACAGCTTCGCCAACACCATCCACACCCACGAGGGCGGTACCCACGAGGAGGGCTTCCGCGCGGCGCTGACGGGTCTGATCAACCGCTACGCGCGCGACAAGAAGCTGCTGCGCGAGAAGGACGACAACCTCACGGGCGACGACATCCGCGAGGGCCTGACGGCGATCATCTCGGTCAAGCTGGGCGAGCCGCAGTTCGAGGGCCAGACCAAGACCAAGCTGGGCAACACCGAGGCCAAGACCTTCGTCCAGAAGGTCGTCCACGAGCAGCTGACGGACTGGCTGGACCGTAACCCCAACGAGGCCGCGGACATCATCCGCAAGTCCATCCAGGCGGCCACCGCCCGGGTGGCGGCCCGCAAGGCGCGCGACCTGACCCGCCGCAAGGGCCTGCTGGAGACGGCCTCGCTGCCGGGCAAGCTGTCGGACTGCCAGTCCAACGACCCGACCAAGTGCGAGATCTTCATCGTCGAGGGCGACTCCGCCGGCGGCTCGGCCAAGTCCGGCCGGAACCCGGAGTACCAGGCGATCCTGCCGATCCGCGGCAAGATCCTCAACGTGGAGAAGGCCAGGATCGACAAGATCCTGCAGAACCAGGAGATCCAGGCGCTGATCTCCGCGTTCGGCACGGGTGTGCACGAGGACTTCGACATCTCGAAGCTCCGGTACCACAAGATCATTCTGATGGCGGACGCCGACGTCGACGGCCAGCACATCAACACCCTGCTGCTGACCTTCCTGTTCCGCTTCATGCGTCCGCTGGTCGAGGCCGGGCACGTCTACCTCTCCCGCCCCCCGCTGTACAAGATCAAGTGGGGTCGCGACGACTTCGAGTACGCCTACTCGGACCGCGAGCGCGACGCCCTGATCCAGCTCGGCCGGGAGAACGGCAAGCGCATCAAGGACGACTCGGTCCAGCGCTTCAAGGGTCTCGGCGAGATGAACGCCGAGGAGCTGCGCGTCACCACCATGGACGTCGACCACCGCGTGCTCGGCCAGGTCACCCTGGACGACGCCGCACAGGCGGACGACCTGTTCTCGGTGCTCATGGGCGAGGACGTCGAGGCGCGGCGCTCCTTCATCCAGCGCAACGCCAAGGACGTCCGCTTCCTCGACATCTGAGTCGGCCTGCACGAACAGCCGCGGCTCGAAAGGACTTTGAACGGCAATGGCCGACGAGACTTCCACCCCTGACACGCCCGTGACCCCGGACGGCACCACGCCCGAGGGCCAGCCCGCCACCATCGAGGGCGTCGGCATGCGCGTCGAGCCCGTCGGGCTCGAGACGGAGATGCAGCGCTCCTACCTCGACTACGCGATGAGCGTCATCGTCTCGCGTGCGCTCCCCGACGTGCGCGACGGCCTCAAGCCGGTGCACCGCCGCGTCCTGTACGCGATGTACGACGGTGGCTACCGGCCCGAGAAGGGTTTCTACAAGTGCGCCCGCGTCGTCGGTGACGTGATGGGTACGTACCACCCGCACGGCGACGCCTCCATCTACGACGCCCTCGTCCGCCTCGCCCAGCCGTGGGCGATGCGGATGCCGCTGGTGGACTCCAACGGCAACTTCGGCTCCCCGGGCAACGACCCGGCGGCCGCCATGCGCTACACCGAGTGCAAGATGGCGCCGCTGTCGATGGAGATGGTCCGGGACATCGACGAGGAGACCGTCGACTTCCAGGACAACTACGACGGCCGCAACCAGGAGCCGACGGTGCTGCCGTCGCGCTTCCCCAACCTGCTGGTGAACGGTTCCGCCGGCATCGCGGTCGGCATGGCCACCAACATCCCCCCGCACAACCTGCGGGAGGTGGCCGAGGGCGCCCAGTGGTTCCTGGCCAACCCGGACGCCGGCCCGGAGGAGCTGCTGGACGCGCTCGTCGAGCGCATCAAGGGCCCCGACTTCCCGACCGGCGCGCTCGTCGTGGGCCGCAAGGGCATCGAGGAGGCGTACCGCACCGGCCGCGGCTCGATCACCATGCGCGCGGTGGTCGCGGTCGAGGAGATCCAGAACCGCCAGTGCCTGGTGGTCACCGAGCTGCCCTACCAGGTCAACCCGGACAACCTCGCGCAGAAGATCGCCGACCTGGTGAAGGACGGCCGCGTCGGCGGCATCGCCGACGTCCGTGACGAGACCTCGTCCCGCACGGGCCAGCGCCTGGTGATCGTCCTCAAGCGGGACGCGGTCGCCAAGGTCGTCCTCAACAACCTCTACAAGCACACCGATCTGCAGACCAACTTCGGCGCGAACATGCTCGCCCTGGTCGACGGCGTGCCGCGCACCCTGTCGCTGGACGCGTTCATCCGCAACTGGGTCACCCACCAGATCGAGGTCATCGTCCGGCGCACCCGCTTCCGGCTGCGCAAGGCCGAGGAGCGCGCCCACATCCTGCGCGGTCTGCTCAAGGCGCTGGACGCCATCGACGAGGTCATCGCGCTCATCCGGCGCAGCCAGACCGTCGACATCGCCCGCGAGGGCCTGATGGGCCTGCTGACGATCGACGAGATCCAGGCCAACGCGATCCTGGAGATGCAGCTGCGCCGCCTGGCGGCCCTGGAGCACCAGAAGATCACCGCGGAGCACGACGAACTCCAGGCGAAGATCAACGAGTACAACGCGATCCTGGCCTCGCCCGAGCGGCAGCGCGGGATCATCAGCGAGGAACTCACCGCGATCGTCGAGAAGTTCGGCGAGGACCGGCGCTCCCAGCTGATTCCCTTCGACGGTGACATGTCCATCGAGGACCTGATCGCCGAGGAGGACATCGTCGTCACCATCACCAACGGTGGCTACGTCAAGCGCACCAAGACCGAGGACTACCGCTCGCAGAAGCGCGGCGGCAAGGGCGTGCGGGGCACGAAGCTCAAGCAGGACGACATCGTCGACCACTTCTTCGTCTCCACCACGCACCACTGGCTGCTCTTCTTCACCAACAAGGGCCGGGTCTACCGGGCCAAGGCGTACGAGCTCCCGGACGCCGGGCGGGACGCGCGCGGCCAGCACGTGGCCAACCTGCTCGCCTTCCAGCCGGACGAGAAGATCGCCCAGATCCTCGCCGTCCGCGACTACGAGGCGGCGCCCTACCTGGTGCTCGCTACCAAGTCCGGCCTGGTGAAGAAGACTTCGCTGAAGGACTACGACTCGCCGCGCTCCGGCGGCGTCATCGCGATCAACCTCCGCGCGATGGAGGACGGCCGCGAGGACGAGCTGATCGGCGCCGAGCTGGTCTCGGCCGACGACGACCTGCTGCTCATCAGCAAGAAGGCGCAGTCGATCCGCTTCACCGCCACCGACGAGTCGCTGCGTCCGATGGGCCGCGCCACCTCCGGTGTCAAGGGCATGAGCTTCCGCGAGGGTGACGAGCTGCTGTCGATGAACGTCGTCCGCCCGGGCACGTTCGTCTTCACCGCCACCGACGGCGGCTACGCCAAGCGCACGCCCGTGGACGAGTACCGCGTCCAGGGCCGTGGCGGCCTCGGCATCAAGGCCGCGAAGATCGTGGAGGACCGCGGTTCGCTCGTCGGCGCCCTGGTGGTCGAGGAGACCGACGAGATCCTCGCCATCACCCTCTCCGGCGGTGTGATCCGCACCCGGGTCAACGAAGTTCGTGAAACCGGCCGTGACACCATGGGCGTCCAACTGATCAATCTGGGCAAGCGCGACGCCGTTGTGGGCATCGCGAGGAACGCCGAGGCCGGCCGCGAGGCCGAAGAGGTCGATGACGTCACCGAGGGCGCGTCGGCCGGAGCCGGGGGCGGGGGGCCCGAGGTGGCCGAGGGCATGGAGCCCCCGGTCGAGGACACCGAGGAGTAGGTCGTGAGTCGAGCCACGGGCACCGCGGCGAGCGGTGCGGACGCCGGGCGGCGCGGTGCCACTTCTTCGAAGGACACAGCTTCGAAGGGCACCGCGGCGAAGGGGGACGGTGCCCGTGGCTCCGTCGCGGACGGGGCAGACTCCCCCCGTGGCGGTGGCGCCACGACCGCGAACAGGGGGGACACCATGACGGATACCCGGGGCCCGAAGCCGTACCACCCGCCGAAGGCCTACGAGCCGCCGGCCGAGCGTACGGCGGCGGGCGGGGCGAAGGGGCGGGTGCCCAAGCCCGCCACCGGGGGCAAGAGCGCTCCTGCGGCGGCTCCGGCGGCCCCGGCCGCCGCCGCGGCTCCGCGGACGCGTTCGGCGCGGCTGCGGGTGGCCAAGGCCGACCCCTGGTCGGTGATGAAGGTCAGCTTCCTGCTGTCGCTGGCGCTCGGCATCTGCACGATCGTGGCGATCACGGTGCTGTGGCTGGTTCTGGACGCCATGGGCGTCTTCTCCGCCGTCGGCGGCACCATCAGTGACGCGACGTCCGGCGAGGGCGGCGGGTTCGACCTCCAGTCGTTCCTCTCGTTCCCGCGGGTCCTGATGTTCACCACGATCATCGCGGTGATCGAGGTGGTCCTCGCGACCGCCCTGGCGACCCTGGCCGCCTTCGTCTACAACCTCTCCGCCTCCTTCGTGGGCGGTGTCGAGCTGACGCTCGCCGAGGACGAGTAGCCGGACCGGGGAAGCCGATTTTGGGACTGGGCCCCAAGTGCGCTAATCTTTCGGTGCAGCGCGGGGCTATAGCTCAGACGGTTAGAGCGCTTCCCTGATAAGGAAGAGGCCACAGGTTCAAGTCCTGTTAGCCCCACCGGCCCGATCGGCCCGGACGGAGAGAAATCTCCGGCCGGGCCGATCGGCTTTTGTGCGGCGTTGTGATGCGTCATGTCCCATCAAGCCGTAGGCAAAGGCCTGATGCAGGTCACCGATCGGTATCGGCCGGTGTGTATCATCGGCCACCAGAGTCCCCTTACGTCAAGGAAAGACGAGGTCGCGCGGTGAAGAAGCTGCTCCTGGTCGCACTGGCCGCCATCGGCGGGCTCCTCGTGTACCGCCAGATCCAGGCGGATCGCGCCGAGCAGGATCTGTGGACGGAGGCGACCGACTCCGTGCCCGCAGGTTCGGGCGTGTGAGACTGCGAGAGTCCTGAGAGTTCCGAACGGGGTCCCGGCCGATGACGGCCGGGGCCCCGCTTCGTTTCCGGGACCCGGTGTCCCTCGGCTCCTCCATTCATTCGCTACTGCGAATAAAATGATTGCAGAAGTGAATCCGGTCCATCAGGTCACGGAGAGCGCCCAGGCGCCCGCCAGCAGGCACACCAGCGCCACCAGCAGCATCACCGCCGCCGTCCGCCGCGACGGCGGTGCCGGGCCCCGGCGGGGCGCCACGGGGGGCACCGCGGCCGAACGCACCGGCATCGGCGGGGTCGTGGGCAACGGGGGCGGAACGGGCCGCTGAGGGGCCTTCTCCGGGCCCCGTGGCCCGAACCCCGGTGGCAGCGGCCCGATCTGGTCGAAGACCTCGATGCGCTCCCCGTCGTCCGGCGCCGGCAGCAGCGCCGCCGCCGCGGCCAGCGCCTCGCGCGCCCCGGCGGCCGTACGGAAGCGGTCCACCGGGTCGGGGGCCAGCAGCCGTGCGACGACGTCCCAGAGCGGCGCGGGGACCTCCTGCGGCGGCGGGGGCAGTCCGTCCCGCCGGAAAAGCGGTACGAGCGCTTCGGCGTCCGGTTTCCGGCCCGTGAGCAGATAGAGCGCCACCAGTCCGGCCGCGAAGAGATCCGCGGGAAAATCCGGTTCCTCGCCCGCCATTTGCTCGGGCGCGAAGTAACCGGGCGTTCCCATCACATAGTTGGTCTCCGTCAGCCGCGGCTCGCCCTTGCGCATCGCACAGCCGAAATCGGAGAGGCGCAGATGCGGCCGGCCCGTTCCGGTCGCCTCCAGAAGGAGATTGGCGGGCTTGATGTCCCGGTGCACCACACCCTCCGCATGCACCGCCGCGAGCGCCGTGAGCAACTGGTCGAGCAGCACACAGGCGAAGCCGGCCGGCAACGGGCCGTAGTCGCCGATGAGATGGGCCACCGAGCCCCCGCGCACCAACTCCATGGTGAACAGCACCCGGTCGTCGGTGGCGGCCCAGCTCACCGGCGCCAGTACGTGCGGGTGGTCGATGCGCAGCGCCTGCTCGCGCACGAAGCGCAGCAGCAGGGCGTGGGCATGGCTCTGTTTGAGCACCTTCGCCGCAACGTAGCGTTGCCGCTCGCGGTCCCAGACCCGCCAGACCTCCCCCACCCCACCGCGCCCGATGGGGTCCACCAGCTCGTAACGCCCGGCGAACACCTCACCCATGACGGGCGTCAGCTCTGGTGGGCCTCGTAGTGGGCGACCGCCTCGGCGGTCCGGCCGGCGCCGTAGACCCGTAGGAATTCGGCCAGTTCGGGATGGGTGGGGGCGAGAGTGCCCGCCGCGTCGATGATGTCGCCGGCGGCGGCCACCGAGCGCAGCAGCGACTGGATCTCGCGCACCACCCGCTTGACGGTCGGGGCGCCGCTGCTGGCCGTGGTCTGCGTGGAGTTGAGGACGCTGCCGCCCGAACTGCGCTTGACCTCCTCCATCCGCTCGGCGGCCTCGGCGGCGCTCACGCTGCCGTCGGCCACCTGGTGGGAGAGCTCCTGGAGGGCCTGGACGCGCTGCACCACGGCGGGGTTGCCGATCTTCGCCCGCTGACCGCTCATCAGCTGCGAGAGCATGGGAGCCGAGAGGCCCAACACCGAGGCCAGACGCGCCTGGTTGAGACCGAGGTCGTCGATCAGCCGGCGGAAGAGCGCCCCCAGCGGCTCCCCGTACCAGCTCCGCTGCAGCTCTCGTGCGCGGGCGGTGGCTTCCTGCTGTGCTGCGTCCATCTCGCTCTCCCCTTCGCTTCGCTGCCGCGAATCTTGCGGTGCATCCTACGGAGAGTGGTGGGTCGCGGCGATACCTGGTCGGATACACCTCCCGTACCGGGTACTCTGGTCAGCGACGGGGCCTTAGCTCAGTTGGTAGAGCGCTGTCTTTGCATGGCAGATGTCAGGAGTTCGACTCTCCTAGGCTCCACGCGAAATCCCCTCCGACCTGCGTCGACGCGGTCGGAGGGGATTTTTTGATGTCCGGGTGCCCGGGACGCCCGAGGGCGGGCCGGCTAGCCCTCCCCGCCCTCGTCGCCCTCCGTCTCCGCCTGCTTGGCGCGGACCTCGGGGTCGAGGGGCGTGGAGTCGGAACTGCCGTCCACCGAGGAGAGATGCGGGCGGTCGGCGACCTCGGTGGGGGCGGGGGGCTCCACCAGCCAGTCCGGATTGGCCTGCCGGTCCCACCACTTCCAGGCGGCGACGGCCCCGCCGACCAGGAGGCCGACGACCGCCAGCCGCTTGGCCACCCGGCCGGCCCGGCAGCGGGCGGACTGCTTGCGGGCGAGCTTCTCGATCTCCTGCGCCGACACCTCGCCGCGCAGCGCCGCGAGGGCCGCGGTGCCCCGGGAGAGCGCCTCGTCGCGCACGGGCTCCGCGGCGGCCCGGGCCCGGGCCGCCGCCTCGGCCACCTTGGGAGGCAGGGCCTCGCGGGCGTGCTCGAGGCGGGGATACAGATGGGCGTCGTACTGGGACCGGGCCTGCCGGCCGGCTTCGGCCACCTTGGGGGCCAGCCGGACGCGGGCTTCGTGCGCATAGTGCACGGCGGTCTCCTTGGCCGTGCCGGCATAGGGCGCCACCACTTCCGCTGCGTGGCGCACGCTGTCCTTGGCAGTGCCGGTCGCGGCGCGCACGCTGTCCTTGCGGGTCACGAGAACCTCCTCCTCGGTGGCGTATGGTCTTTCGCCTTTCCACCCAGGGGAAAATCATGCCTGCCCAGGGGCGGTCCGGCATGTGCGGGCGGGCATCCGGGTCACGGGGCCCGGCTCCGACGATGCCACCTTTCGGCGCCTCGCGCGGGGCTTTGGGCATTACTCGCGGGACCGCCGTCCGTGCGAGGATCGGTGGCTGTCAGCGCAGCCCTAGGGAAGGTAGACCGTGGCCGAGCAGCTCTACGCCACTCTCAAGACCAGCCGGGGGGACATCGAGGTCCGGCTCCTGCCGAATCACGCCCCGAAGACGGTCAAGAACTTCGTCGAACTCGCGAAGGGCGAGCGCGAGTGGGTCAACCCGGAGACGGGCGAGCGGACCACGGACAGGCTGTACGACGGCACGGTCTTCCACCGCGTCATCGAGGGGTTCATGATCCAGGGTGGTGACCCCCTGGGCAACGGCACCGGCGGCCCGGGCTACCAGTTCAAGGACGAGTTCCACCCGGACCTGGCCTTCACCAAGCCCTATCTGCTGGCCATGGCCAACGCCGGCCCCGGCACCAACGGCTCGCAGTTCTTCATCACCGTCTCCCCGACCACCTGGCTGACGGGCAAGCACACCATCTTCGGCGAGGTCGCCACCGAGGCGGGCAAGCGGGTCGTGGACGCCATCGCGAACACCCCGACCCGCAACGACCGCCCGGTCCCCGACGTCGTCATCGAAACCGTTGTGATCGAGACCCGATAGGGGAACGGCCGCGCGGTCCGGGAACCCGGTGCCCCGCCCGTCCGTATGACGGGCGGGCGGCCGCGGTGGACCGTGGCGCCCGGTCCGTACAGGGCGAGGGGAGAGCATGAACGACCAGGCTGTCTGCTGTTACCGGCATCCGGACCGCGAGACGGGGATCCGCTGCACCCGCTGCGAGCGGCCGATCTGCCCCGACTGCATGGTCAATGCCTCGGTCGGCTTCCACTGCCCCGAGTGCTCCGGCGGCGGACCGCCGTCCGGCCGCGCCGAGGGGGCCCGGCGCGACTCCGCCCCGCGCACGGTCGCGGGCGGCGTCACCCATCCCTCGGACCCCTTCCTCGTGACCAAGGTCCTGCTGGGGATCAACGTCGCGATATGGATCGCGGTGATGGCCACCGACAAGAACCTCGTCGACACCCTGTGCATGCTGGGGCGCTCGCCGTTCCACGACGGCGAGGGCGTCGCCGAGGGCCAGTGGTACCGGCTGCTGACCTCGCTCTTCCTCCACGAGTCGCCGGTGCACCTGGCGTTCAACATGCTCTCGCTGTGGTGGCTGGGCCCGCCGCTGGAGGCGGCCTTCGGCCGGGCGCGCTATCTGGCGCTCTATCTGCTGTCCGGGCTCGGCGGCAGCGCGCTGAGCTATCTGCTGGTCTCGCCGTACGCCGGGTCGCTGGGCGCCTCGGGCGCGATCTTCGGCCTGCTGGGGGCCACCGCCGTGCTGATGCGGCGGCTGAAGTACGACATGCGCCCGGTGGTCGCGCTGCTCGTGCTCAACCTGATCTTCACCTTCACCTGGTCCGACATCGCCAAGGAGGCGCATATCGGCGGGCTGGTGGTCGGCTCCCTGGTGGCGTTCGGCATGGTGCACGCCCCGCGTGGCCGGCGCGCCCTGGTGCAGGGGCTCACCTGCGGGGCGGCGCTGCTGGCGATCGTGGTGACGGTGCTCGTCCGTACGTCCCAGCTCGGCTAGGGGGCGGCGCCCGCCCCCGGTCCGGGACCGCTCACCCACACCGGTGGGGCGGTGGTTGTCCACAGCGGCGGCCGGATCAGGTGTGCGACGTCGCGCTCAGTCGGAGGCCCCTCCGAGAGACCGGCTCCGACCTGCGCAAATGGCGGAAGGCGCCGGTGCGCAGGCGGAACCCCCGGGTTCGTGATCAGTCACACCGGCGTCAACGCCGAGGAAGTTATCCACAGATCTTCTGAGTTTTTCCCCACTGTGGACGAGGGTGTGGATAACCCGGGGGACAACCGCCCCCGGGCGGGAATCCGGGCCCGGATCCCCTACTTCCACTGGGTGGAGACGACGAACCCCGCGGCGATGAAGCCGAAGCCGACCACGATGTTCCAGTTGTGCAGCGACTCGATGGGCATGTCGCTGCCCGTCACATAGAAGATCACGATCCAGGCCAGCCCGATGAGGAACAGCGCCAGCATCACCGGTGCCACCCAGCGCCGTCCGCTGTGCAACTTGATGCTCTGCTGCTTCGCCGGCGGCGGCGTGAAGTCGTCTTTCTTGCGGATCCGTGACTTCGGCACGAGGGACTCTCCTGTCGATGCGCTGCGTGACCGCGCTGGGGGAACAAGGGCTGGTCGGCCGCGCCGGGGAGCGCTTCCTTCCCCCCGGGCGTCCGTTAGCGTAGTGCTTCCGCGGCGCCGGAGAGGACAAGGGTACGTTGAGCAATTCCGCCGACTCCACCAGCGACGCAGGACCCGGCCGCCGTCCCCGGCGGCTGCGCCCGGTGCGACTGCTGACAGCAGCCGTCTTCGCCCTCGCCGGCCTCATCTTCTGGATGAGCTTCAACACGGCCAAGGGCACGAACATCCGCACCGACGCCTCCATGCTCCGGCTCTCCGACCTCATCCGGGAACGCAGCAAGGGCAACGGCGACCTGGAACGCAGCACCGCCGCCCTCCGCTCCCGCGTCGACACCCTGGCCGGGCGGGACGCGGGCTCCGACTCCGCGGAGGCCAGACGGCTGGCCGCGCTGGGCGACGCCGCGGGCACCCGGCCGCTCGACGGCACGGCCCTGACCGTCACCCTCACCGACGCCCCGCCGAACGCCACCGCCAAGATCCCCGGCGTTCCCCAGCCCCAGCCCAACGACCTCGTCATCCACCAGCAGGACCTCCAGGCCGTGGTCAACGCCCTCTGGCGGGGCGGGGCCAAGGGCATCGAGGTGATGGACCAGCGGCTGATCTCCACCAGCGCCGTCCGCTGCGTGGGCAACACCCTCATCCTCCAGGGCCGCGTCTACTCCCCGCCCTACAAGGTGACCGCCGTCGGCGACCGCGGCGCCCTGCGCAAGGCCCTCGACACCGCGCCCGCCGTCCAGAACTACCTCCAGTACGTCCAGGCCTACGGCCTCGGCTGGAAGGTCGAGGACCGCGGCTCGGTGACGCTCCCCGGCTACACCGGAGCGGTGGACCTGCACTACGCCCGCCCCGTGGGCTGACCGGCCCCCGGACGCGGGCCCGGCCCCTTAGTCTGGTGCGGCAAAGACCATCCCCGTCGGCAAGTAGGGACAGCATGTACGTCTGGATCTGGCGTCATCTGCCGGGCAACGCATGGGTGAAGTCGCTGATTTCGCTGGCCCTCGTGCTGGCCGTCGTCTACGCGCTCTTCCAGTACGTCTTCCCCTGGGCCGAACCGCTGCTGCCGTTCAACGACGTGACCGTGGACGACAGCCTGCCGACGCCGGCAACGGAATGGCGGTGACGCGGTGAGCGCGCGCATCCTCGTCGTGGACAACTACGACAGCTTCGTCTTCAACCTCGTCCAGTACCTCTACCAGCTGGGTGCCGAGTGCGAGGTGCGCCGCAACGACGAGGTCCGGCCGGACCACGCGCAGGACGGCTTCGACGGCGTGCTGCTCTCCCCCGGGCCCGGCACCCCCGAGGAGGCCGGGGTCTGCGTGGAGATGGTGCGGCACTGCGCGGCCACCGGCGTGCCGGTGTTCGGCGTCTGCCTGGGCATGCAGTCGATGGCCGTCGCCTACGGAGGCGTCGTCGGCCGGGCCCCCGAACTGCTGCACGGCAAGACCTCGCTCGTGGCCCACGAGGGCGGCGGCGTCTTCCACGGCCTTCCCACGCCCTTCACCGCCACCCGCTACCACTCGCTCGCCGTCGACCCCGAGGGCTGGCCGGACGAGCTGGAGATGACCGCCTGGACCACCCGCCCCGACGGCCGCGGCCGCATCGCCATGGGCCTGCGCCACCGCGATCTGCCGGTCGAGGGCGTGCAGTTCCACCCCGAGTCCGTGCTCACCGAGTGGGGCCACCGGATGCTCGCCAACTGGCTGGTCGCGTGCGGCGATCCGGGGGCGGTGGAACGCTCGGCCGGGCTCGCCCCGGTGGTGGGCAAGGCCGGGGAGTGAACGGGCTGCGCCCCGAGGGGGATCCCCGGCCGGCGGCGCAGCCACA
Source organism: Streptomyces luteireticuli (assembly GCF_041519305.1). NCBI lineage: Bacteria > Bacillati > Actinomycetota > Actinomycetes > Kitasatosporales > Streptomycetaceae > Streptomyces > Streptomyces luteireticuli. The sequence continues at coordinate 4,362,394 of NZ_CP167927.1, read as the reverse complement.
GCCGTACGCCGCGTACGGCACCCCACGGACCCGGGTCGTCCATCAGCCGCTGCCCCCGGAGCAGCCCGTCGACCGCCCGCCGCGGCCGCGCCCCGACGTGCCCGCCCAAGGCCCCGGCGGGGGCCGGGCACAGCGGCGGAAGGCCGCCCGCCGCGCGGCACGCGCCGGGGTGGGCGTGGCCGTCAGCCGGCTGCTGGGCGAAGTGTTCATCACCATCGGCGTGCTGATGCTGCTGTTCGTCGCCTACCAGCTGTGGTGGACCAACGTCATCGCCCAGCAGCAGGCCGGCGGGGCGGCGAGGAGCCTGCGGCACAGCTGGGAGAAGGACGGCGGCCCCGACCGGGACGCGGGGACGTTCTCGCCGGGCGAGGGCTTCGCGATCCTCTACATCCCCGCGCTGGACGTGCGGACGCCGATCGCCGAGGGGACCGGGAAGCACCAGGTCCTCGACCGGGGCATGGTCGGGCACTACGGGGGCGGAACGCTCACGTCCGCGATGCCCTGGGACAAGCGGGGCAACTTCGCGCTGGCGGGCCACCGCAACACCCATGGCGAACCGTTCCGCTACGTCAACCGGCTGCGGCCCGGTGACAAGATCGTGGTGGAGACGCGGAGCAGCTTCTACACCTATGAGATGACGAGCCGCCTTGACCAGACGTCACCCGCGAACGTCGACGTCATCCGCCCCGTGCCCCGGGGTTCGGGCTTCACCGGCCCCGGTCGCTACATCACGCTGACCACCTGCACCCCCGAGTTCACCAGTACGTACCGGATGATCGTGTGGGGCAAGATGGTGGACGAGCGCCCGCGCGGCAGGGGGAAGCCCGACGCGCTCGTCGAACGATGACGGACCGGATGGGCGAGAACAGCGGAACGGGGTACGGGCGGCTGTGACAGTGACCGACGAGCAGACCGAGAGCGCGTCACGGCCCGTGAGCCGGGCTCGGGGGCGGATAGCCACCGCCGTCAGCGTGGTGGGCGAACTGCTGATCACGGCGGGTGTGCTGCTGGCCCTGTTCGTCGTCTACTCGCTGTGGTGGACCAACGTGATAGCCGACCGCGAGGCGGGCAAGCAGGCCGACCGCGTCCGTGAGAACTGGGCCAAGGCCCCCTCCGGCCCGGGGGCGCTGGACACCAAGGACGGCATCGGCTTCCTGCACGTCCCCGCGATGCTGGGCGGCGGCGAGGTGCTGGTGAAGCCCGGCACCGGCAGCAGCGTCCTCAACGAGGGCGTCGCCGGCTACTACCGCAAGCCCGTGAAGTCCGCGATGCCCTGGGACAAGCAGGGCAACGTCACGCTGGCCGCGCACCGGGACGGACACGGCGCCAAGTTCCACAACATCCACAAGATCGAGGACGGGGACCCGGTCGTCTTCGAGACCCGGGACACCTGGTACGTCTACAAGGTCTTCAAGGAGCTCAGGCAGACCTCGCGGTTCAATGTGAAGGTGCTCGACCCGCTCCCGAAGGAGTCGGGGAAGACCCGGCCCGGGCGCTATCTGACGCTGACGACCTGCACGCCGATCTACACCTCGGACTACCGCTACATCGTCTGGGCCGAGCTGGTGCGCACCGAGAAGGTGGACGCGAAGCGGACGCCGCCGAAGGAGCTGCGGGGCTGAGCCCGCAGCTCCTGCCGACGCCCTAGTGGTGGCCTCCTATGAAGCCGCCGAAGACTCCGCCGTCGTCGTTGCCGCCGCTGTCCCCTCCGGTCTGGCCGGTGCTCCCGTCGGCGCCGCCGATGACCCCGCCGGCCTGGGTGGTCAGGTTGACGGTCGAACCCTTCTTGGCCTTGCCGCCCATCGGGGCGGCGGCGGTCACGATCGCCTTGTCGTCCTGAGGACCGGCGAGGACGGCGACCTTGAATCCGGCGTCGGTCAGGGTCTTCTTGGCGTCCTTGAGCTTCATCCCCATGACCTGGGGAACGTCGACGTCCTGCGGTCCCTTGGAGACGTCGAGGGTGACCTGCGACTTGGGTGCCGCGCTGCTGTCGCCCTGAGGGTTCTGGGCGACGACCTTGCCCGCCTCCTCGTTCGAGTCGACGTCCCTGCGCGCCACCTTGAAGCCGTTGTCCTCCAGCTGCTTCTTGGCGTCGTCGTACTTCTGGCCCACGACCGAAGGAACGGCCTTGGTCTGCGGCGCCACGGCCACGGTGAGGGTGATCTCGTCGCCCTTGTTGGCCTTGGCGCCCACCTTCGGGTCCTGGCCGATGACCGTGTTGGGATCGGACTTGTCGGTCTCCTGGGTCTTGCGGCGGACCGTGAAGCCGGCGTCCTCCAACTGCTTCTTCGCGTCGTCGTAGGACAGGGTCATCACGTTCGGCACGTCGATCTTGGCCGGTCCCTTGGAGAGGGACACCTTGATCTCGCCGTTGCGCTGGAGCTTGGCCCCGGGCTTCGGGTCCTGGTCGCAGACCTTGCCCTCGGGCTCGTCGCAGTTGATCGACTTCCCGCTGTCGACCACCTTCAGCTCGACGTTGTTGCCCTGCTCCTGGGCGCTCTTGAGCGTCTCGCCGCGCAGGCTGGGCACGGTGACCTCGTCACCGCCCCCCTTTTCGTTGAACAGCGACTTGCCGATGAAGATCGCCCCGACGAGCACCAGGATGCCCGCGACCACCAGCAGGACCGTCGACAGGCCGCTCTTCTTGCGGCCCCCGCCGTGCCCGCCGGAGTCGCCGCCGTCGCCGTAGCCGTCGTATCCGCCGTAGCCCCCGCCGTCGCGGACCGGCGGGAGCATGGAGGTCTGGCCCGTGGCGTTCGGGTCGTGCTGCTGGCCGTGCGGCCGCAGCATGGCCGTCGGCTGGTCCTCGCCGCCGTAGCCCACCGAGCCCATGGAGCTGTACGCGGACGCGGCGGCCACCGGGCGGCCCTCCAGGGCGGCCTCGATGTCGGCGCGCATCTCGTCGGCGCTCTGGTAGCGGTAGTCGGGGTCCTTGGTCAGCGCCTTGAGGACGATGGCGTCCATCTCCGGCGTGATCTCGGGGTCGAAGGCGCTCGGCGGGTTCGGCTCCTCCCGCACGTGCTGGTAGGCGACCGCGACCGGGGAGTCGCCGATGAACGGCGGCCGCACGGTGAGCAGTTCGTAGAGCAGACAGCCCGTCGAGTACAGGTCGGAGCGGGCGTCGACCTGCTCGCCCTTGGCCTGCTCGGGGGAGAGGTACTGCGCGGTGCCGATCACCGCGGCGGTCTGGGTCATGGTCATGCCGGCGTCGCCCATCGCGCGGGCGATGCCGAAGTCCATGACCTTCACCTGGCCGGTGCGGGTCAGCATGACGTTGGCGGGCTTGATGTCGCGGTGGACGATGCCGGCCCGGTGGGAGTACTCCAGGGCCTGGAGCACACCGATCGTCATCTCCAGCGAGCGCTCGGGGAGCAGCTTGCGGCCGGAGTGGAGCAGCTCGCGCAGGGTCGAACCGTCCACGTACTCCATGACGATGTACGGGATCGAGACGCCGTCCACGTAGTCCTCGCCGGTGTCGTAGACCGCGACGATGGACGGGTGGTTGAGCGAGGCGGCCGACTGGGCCTCACGGCGGAACCGGGCCTGGAAGGACGGGTCGCGGGCGAGGTCCACCCGCAGCGTCTTCACGGCGACGGTGCGGCCGAGCCGGGTGTCGTGGGCGAGGTACACCTCGGCCATACCACCGCGGCCGAGCACCGAGCCCAGCTCGTACCGGCCGCCGAGGCGACGCGGCTCTTCCATAGCTCCAGCCCTTCCGTTCATCCTGACCGCACCGACGTGGGTCCGGCGGTGTGCTGTCCGCGCTTACCGTACCCGGCGGGCCGTACCACTCCCGGGCGCGACCGTCACCCGATATCCGACTGGTACGTGATCCCGTCGGATCACTTCTGCGTCTTGAGCACCGCCTCCATGACGTTCTTGGCGATCGGTGCGGCGAGCTTGCCGCCGGCGATGTCGTCACGCATGGTGTCGGAGCCCTCGATGACCACGGCCACGGCCACCGGCGAGCCGTCGCCCGTCTTCGCGTAGGAGATGAACCAGGCGTACGGGTTCCCGCTGTTGTCCACGCCGTGCTGCGCGGTACCGGTCTTTCCTCCCACCTTGACGTCGTTGATCTTGGCGGCGGTTCCGGTGCCCTCCTCGACGACCGTCTCCATGGCGCTCTGCAGCGACTGCGCGTGCTCGGGGGTGAGCGGGCGGCTCAGCTCCTTGGGCTGGTGCGTCTCGATGACGTTGAGGTTGGGGGCGCGCAGCTTGTCCACCATGTACGGCTCCATGAGCTTGCCGTTGTTGGCGACGGCGGCGGCGACCATGGCCATCTGGAGCGGGGTGGCGCGGTTGGACGCCTGGCCGATGCCGGCCATGGCGTTCTGCGGGCGGTTGTCCTTGGGGTAGACGCTCTTGGTGACGCCGACCGGGGTGGTCAGGTCGTCCTTGTTGAAGCCGAACTTGTTGGCCGTGTCGATCATCTTCTGGTTGCCGACATCGGCGCTGATCTTGCCGAAGACGCTGTTGCACGACCACTGGAGGGCCGCCCGCATCGAGACGTTGTCGCAGGGCATCGTCGTCTCGTTGGGCAGCCGGACGCCCTGGGTGTCCGGAAGGGTCCAGTTCTTGGGCGAGTTGGTCTTCTCGTCGACGTCCTTGTAGAGGCCGCTCTCCAGCGCCGCCGCGGCGGTGACGACCTTGAAGGTCGAGCCGGGCGGGTACGTCTCGCGCAGCGCCCGGTTGAGCATCGGCTTGTTCTTGTCGTCGTTGAGCTTCTTCCACGCGTCGCCGTCGTTGGCGCCCGCGATGGTCGACGGGTCGTACGAGGGGGTGGAGGCCAGCGCGAGGATCTTGCCGGTGCGCGGGTCCAGGGCGGCGACGGCGCCCTTCTTGTCGCCCAGGCCCTTGAAGGCGGCTTCCTGCGCCTTGGCGTTGAGGGTGGTGATCACGTCACCGCCCTTCTTGCCCTTGCCGGTGATCATGTCGATCGTCCGGTTGAAGAACAGCCGGTCGTCGTCGCCCGTGAGGATCTTGTCCTCGACCTTCTCCAGCAGCCCGCCGTCGAAGGCCTGGGAACTCCACCCGGTCACCGGCGCCCACATCGGGCCGTTGATGTAGGAGCGCTTGTACTTGTAGTTGATGCCGTTGACTTCTTTGGAGTCCGTGATCGCCTTGCCGTCGACGATGATGTTGCCGCGCGGCTGGCTGTAACGGGCGATCTGGACCCGGGTGTTGTGCTTGTTGTTCTTGAGCTCGTCGGCCTGGACGAACTGCAGCCAGTTGTCGCGGGCCATCAGCGCGAGGATGAGCAGTCCGCAGAAGATCGCGATCCGGCGCACGGGCTTGTTCACGGGCGGACCACCTGGGTCATCTCGGCGTCGGGGTTGGAGACGGGGGCGGGTGCGGGACGGCGGGCCGCGTCGCTGATCTTCAGCAGGATCGCCACCAGTGCCCAGTTGGCGATCACGGAGGAACCGCCCTGTGCCATGAACGGCATGGTCATGCCGGTCAGCGGGATGAGGCCCATGACGCCGCCGGCCACCACGAAGACCTGGATGGCGAAGGCGCCGGACAGGCCGATGGCGAGCAGCTTGCCGAACGGGTCGCGGGCGGCCAGCGCGGTGCGGACGCCGCGCTCCACGATCAGCCCGTAGATGAGCAGGATGGCCATGACGCCGGCCAGGCCCAGCTCCTCGCCGACGGTGGCGAGGATGAAGTCGGAGTTGGCGGCGAAGCCGATGAGGTCGGAGTTGCCCTGGCCCCAGCCGGAGCCCGCGACGCCGCCCGAACCGAAGGTCATCAGCGCCTTGGCGATCTGCTCGCTGGCCTGGGACTTGCCCCAGCCGGCGAACGGGTCGAGCCAGGCGTCCACCCGGGCCTGGACGTGGCTCTCGAAGGAGGCCACGCCCACCGCGCCGGCCGCCGACATCAGCAGACCGAAGACGATCCAGCTGGTGCGCTCGGTCGCGACGTAGAGCATCACGACGAACATGCCGAAGAACAGCAGCGAGGTGCCGAGGTCGGTCTCGAAGACCAGGATCAGGATGCTGAACGCCCAGACGGCCAGGATCGGGCCCAGGTCACGGCCGCGCGGCAGGTACATCCCCATGAAGCGGCGGCTGGCCAGGGCCAGCGCGTCCCGCTTGACCATGAGGTAACCGGCGAAGAACACCGCCAGCACGATCTTGGCGAACTCACCGGGCTGGAGCGTGCCCAGGCCCGGGATGGTCACCCAGATCCGGGCGCCGTAGACGGCCGGGAAGAACATCGGCGAGATCAGCAGGGCCAGCGCCACGGCCATCGAGATGTAGGTGTAGCGCTGGAGGATGCGGTGGTCCTTGAGGAAGATCACCACGCCCACGAACAGGGCGATGCCCAGCGCCGAGAACAGCAGCTGGTTGGTGGCCGCGGGGGCGAAGGTCTTGGACGACTGGAGCCGTGGCGACTGGTCCAGCCGCCAGATGATCACCAGGCCCAGTCCGTTGAGGACCGTGGCCAGCGGCAGCAGCAGCGGGTCGGCGTACTTGGCGTACTTCCGCATCACCAGATGCCCGACGCCGGCCAGCAGGCCGAGCCCGAGCCCGTAGCCGAGCATGCCGGAGGGCATCGTGCCGTCCAGGGCCAGGCCCACGTTGGCGTACGCGAAGCAGGGGAGGATGACGGCGAAGGCGAGCAGCAGCAACTCGGTGTTGCGCCGGCTCGGCTGGCCCGCCGTACTGACGGTGGTGGTGGCGGTGGTGTTCGGCATGGGTGAGATGGCTGACATGTCGCGGGTCCCCTACAGCCTTATTGCTGGGAGCCGTTGCACTGCTGAGCCACTTTCTGCTCTTCCTCGCTGAGGGTGGGACCGGGGGTCGGCACGGACTGGAGGGCGACCGAGGTCCCGCCGTTCGCGGCCCCGGTGGGCTTGCCGTTCTCGGGCTTCCGGCCGTCCGGCTGCTGTGTGTCCGGCTTCTGGCTCTCGCGCTGACGCCGTTCGGCCTTCTGCTGTTCGTCCTTCTTCTTGCAGGCGCTGGCCAGCGTGCCCAGGTCCTTGACCTTCTGCACGGCCTGGTCCCGGCTGCCGACCGCGATCGTGTCCTCGACCCGGCCCCGCTGGTCCACGGGGAGGTACTTGAGTTCGATCTCGGGGTGGTCCTGGTACAGCCTGCTGAGGCTGATCCAGGCGAGGTCCTGGTTGATGCCCTGGTAGAGGGCGACGTGGGTGTTGTCCTTGGCGCCGACGTAGTACTGCGTCTGCGTCCACTGGTAGCCGCCGTAGAGGCCGCCGCCGACGACGCCGAGCACCACGGCGATGATCAGCGACCGCTTGATCCAGCCGCCGCGGCGGGGCGGGCGGGCCTGCTCGACGCCGTCGTCGTCGTACTCGTCGTGGAACGCGCCGAACGCGCCGTCCGGGGCGTCGCCCACGGCCGGGCCGCTGCCGGGCGGGCCGAAGCCGCCGGACGGACCTGGCGGGGGCGGGGTGCGGCCCAGCTCGGACGCGCGTCCGGCCGGGGTCTGCATGGCGCCCAGGTGGCCCAGGGGGAACTGGTTCTCGGCGACCGCGCCGACGACCACGGGGGTGTCGGTGAACTGCTGGGCCGCGAGGGTGTCCCCGCCGTCCACGTCCAGCACATCCGCGACGATCACGGTGACGTTGTCCGGACCGCCGCCGCGCAGGGCGAGCTCGATCAGCTCCTGGACCGTCTCCTGCGGGCCCTGGTAGCTGGCCAGCCGCTCCTCGATGGTCTCGTGGCTGACGACGCCGGAGAGGCCGTCGGAGCAGATCAGATAGCGGTCGCCGGCCCGCACCTCGCGGATCGACAGATCGGGCTCGACGTGGTCCCCGCTGCCCAGCGCGCGCATCAGCAGCGAGCGCTGCGGGTGCGTGGTGGCCTCCTCCTCGGTGATCCGGCCCTCGTCGACGAGCCGCTGGACCCAGGTGTGGTCCTGGGTGATCTGGGTGAGGACGCCGTCGCGCAGCAGATACGCGCGGGAGTCGCCGACGTGCACCAGGCCGAGCCGCTGGCCCGTCCACAGCAGGGCGGTGAGCGTGGTGCCCATGCCCTCCAGCTGCGGGTCCTCCTCGACCATCGAGCGCAGCTGTTCGTTGGCGCGGTGGACGGCGGTGCCGAGGGAGGTGAGGATGTCGGACCCCGGGACGTCGTCGTCCAGGCTCACCAGGGTGGAGATCACCTCGGAGCTGGCCACCTCGCCCGCGGCCTGGCCGCCCATGCCGTCGGCGATGGCGAGCAGCCGGGGGCCGGCGTAACCGGAGTCCTCGTTGCCTTCCCGGATCATGCCCTTGTGGGATCCGGCGGCGAAACGCAGCGACAGACTCATGCGCACCTCGCCAGTCGGCTCCGGGTACAGCCCCTTGCCCACCTCGATGCCCACCCTCCGGTCGTCATGGTCCTACTACTTCCGCAGCTCGATGACGGTCTTGCCGATGCGGATCGGCGCGCCGAGCGGGATCGGGGTCGGGGTGGTCAGCCGGGTCCGGTCGAGATAGGTGCCGTTGGTCGAGCTGAGGTCCTCGACGATCCATCGGCCGTCGCGGTCCGGGTAGATCCTGGCATGCCGGCTGGAGGCGTAGTCGTCATCCAGCACGATCGTCGAGTCGTGGGCCCGGCCGAGGGTGATGGTCTGGCCCTGCAGGGCCACGGTGGTGCCGGTGAGCGTGCCCTCCGAGATCACCAGCTTGGTGGGCGCCCCGCGGCGGCCGCGGCTCTCGCCGCGGCCGGCCCCGCGCCGGCCGCCGGTCTGCTGGCGCTGCGGCGGCGGTGCGGCCTGCTGGGCCGCCCGCTGTGCCGGGCGTCCTTCGCCGCCGCGGCGCGAGCCGCGCGCGGTCACCCGGGTGCCGAACAGGTCGCTGCGGATGACCTGGACGGCCACGATGACGAACAGCCACAGTACGGCGAGGAAACCCAACCGCATGACCGTGAGGGTCAGCTCTGACATTGCCCCCGCTTCACCCTTCGGCTTGCCGGTAAACGATGGTGGTGCTGCCCACGACGATGCGTGAGCCGTCGCGGAGCGTAGCGTGCGTGGTGTGCTGCCCGTCCACGACGATGCCGTTGGTGGAGCCCAGGTCCTGGACGGTCGCGGGAGTGCCGACGCGGATCTCGCAGTGCCGGCGGGAGACGCCGGGGTCGTCGATCCGTACGTCGGCCTCGGTGCTGCGGCCCAGCACCAGGGTGGACCGGGAGATCTGGTGGCGGGTGCCGTTGATCTCGATCCAGCGGCGCATGCGCTCTCCCGCGCCGGCACCCGGCCCGCCCGCGCGGGGCTGGGGACGGGCCGCGCCGGGCGGCGGGGCCGAGGGCATGGGCGGGGCGCCGGCCGGCCGCTCCGGGTAGCCGCCGCCCTGGGGGGCGGGGGAGGCGCCGCGGGGGGCACCGCCGAAGGTCGGCTGCTGGGGCGCGTGCCCCTGGTATCCCTGCGGTTCCTGGGACTCGCTGGACGCCAGGGTGCGGCTGCGCACCCGGTACAGCCCGGTGTCGAGGTCGTCCGCCTTCTCCAGGTGGACCTTGATGGTCCCCATGAAGGTGTACCGCTGCTGCTTGGCGTAGTCGCGGACCATGCCGGCCAGCTCGTCGCCGAGCTGGCCGGAGTACGGGCTGAGCCGCTCGAAGTCCGGGGCGCTCAGCTCCACGATGAAGTCGTTGGGAACGACCGTGCGGTCACGGTTCCAGATGGTGGCGTTGTTGTCGCACTCCCGCTGGAGTGCGCCCGCGATCTCGACGGGCTGCACCTCGGACTTGAACACCTTGGCAAAGGTGCCGTTCACGAGACCTTCGAGTCGCTGCTCGAAACGCTTCAGTACTCCCACGGGGCACCTCCTTCCCTCGGTGACGCCTGTGATGCTCGGTGCCGTTCCTGATACTGCTTACTGATCGTATCCACGCGCCGGGAAAACGGCTGGTTCCCCTTCGGCGCCAGGAGTGATGAGTGTCGCCTACGCGCTGCCTCCGCGCTCCCTCACCGCTCCTCACCCGGATCGTAGAGCCGCCGGAGAGCCAGTGTCGCGCAACCGGCGGGGTCCCCGCGGACGCCCGGGGGGCCTCCCGGGGGCCCTCGGCGGATCACGGGTGTGAAGGCACCCTCCAGGGCGTGCTAATGTTCTGCATGTCGGAAGGCGGACGCACCGCGAAACGGACGAAAGTCCGGTAGGGGAGCGGAAGCCGGAGGACACACCCAATGCGCGGGTGGCGGAATAGGCAGACGCGCTGGATTCAGGTTCCAGTGCCCGCAAGGGCGTGGGGGTTCAACTCCCCCCTCGCGCACAGTGAGAACGGGCCCCGTCGTGAAAACGACGGGGCCCGTTTCGTCATGCCCGGCCGCCGGCGCGGTGTGCCGTATCTCTCAGCCCTCCCCCGTGGAGGGCTTTTTGCGTGTTCGGGTCAATCCCGGGCGGATCCCGAGGCGTTGTAGCGCAGCAGGTAGGACGCGAAGCGGGCCAGGTCGTCCTCGTCCCAGTCGGCGAGGCGCTCCTCGAAGGCGGTGCGGCGGCTGGCCGCGACCTGGTCGAGGACCGCGGTGCCGCGGTCGGTGAGGTGCAGCACCTGGACCCGCTGGTCCTGCGGGTCGGTGCGGCGCTCGACGAAACCGAGCCGCTCCAGGGCGGCGACCTGCCGGCTGACCGTGGACTTGTCGAGCAGGTAGTGCGCCGCGAGGTCGGTGGCGCGGCATCCCTGCTGGTCCTGGAGGTGGGCGAGGAGGGTGTACGAGACGAGCGAGAGCTCGGGGTGGAGCTGCGCGGCGGCGGCGCGGGCCCGGCGGGCGAAGGCGGTCAGTTCGCGCTGGATGGTGTCCAGGGAATCGGCTCGGTGCGGCACGAGGGTTTCCTTCCGTCGCTTTGGTTGTATAGTACAACTTGATAGAGAGTTGTATAAGCCAACCATCCTGGAGAGGGGTGCCCATGAGGCCCGCGACGCGCAGCGCGCTCCGGCACGTGCTGACCCACCTGCTCACCCCGTTGCTGATGTGCGTCGGCATGGGACTCGCCTACCTCGGCGCCTTCGCCCAGCCGGCACCGCACGAGCTGCCGGTGGCGGTCGTCGGCTCCGGCCCGCGCGCCGAGCACCTGGCGGCGGCGATCGGTGAGAAGGCGGGCGACAAGCTGTCCGTCCGCACCGTGGCGGACCGGGACGCGGCGGTGCGGGCGCTGGAGCACCAGGACGTCTTCGGGGCGTATGTGCCGGACCGGCGCGCGCCCGAGCTGCTGGTGGCCACGGCCGGGTCGGACACCACGGCCTCGGCCGTGCAGAAGGTGTTCACCCCGGTCGCCGCGCGCCAGGGCGCCCCGCTGAAGGTGACCGACGTCGTCCCGCCCGCCGAGGACGACCCGACCGGGCAGGGCATCTTCTTCCTGCTCGTCGCGCTGAGCATCGGCTCCTACGCCTCGGTCGCCGTGATCGGCGGGGCCGGCGGGGCGCTGCCGCTGAAGGTGCGGGCGGCGCTGGCCGCCGCTGTCTCGCTGGTGGTGAGCCTGATCGGGACCGCGCTGGCCGGGCCCGTCTTCCACCTCGTCGAGCACGGGCTGTGGGGGACGTGGGGCCTGGCGTGGATCTACTCGGCGGGCGTGCTGTTCGTCGGTACCGGGCTGCACACCTTCCTCAAGCGGTGGACGACGCTGGGCGTCATGGTGCTGTTCGTCATGCTGAACTTCACCAGCTCCGGCGGGGTCTTCCGGCCCGAGCTCCAGAACGGCTTCTTCAGGTGGCTGCACGGTTTCTGGAACGGCGCCGGCTTCGTCGAGGGCACGCGCAGCCATGTGTACTTCGGTGGCAACGGGCTCGGTGGGCACGTGGGGACGCTGGTGGCGTGGCTCGCGGTCGGCCTGGTGGTGCTGGGTGCCGCGTGGGCCGTGGAGCGGCGGGGACGCGCGGTGGCCGCGAAGGCGGCCGAGGCCGAGGAGGAGATGGAGGAGGCCGTCGGCGTCTGAGTCGTCCGGCGTCCGAGCCGTAGGCTGGGCGGGTGACGAATCCGGAGACCGAAGTTCCGTCGGAGCCCGGCACCGAGCGGCTGGAGCACGCCGTACGGACGGCCGAGCAGGCGCTGATCGAGTTCGAGATCGCCGTGGAGACCTTCCGGGTGGAGGTGGAGAACTTCTCCCGCCTGCACCACCACCGGCTCGGGCCCCTCTACGCGCGGCTGGAGGAGCTGGACGCGCTGATCGCCGAGGCCGTCGCGGCGCGCTCCGGCGACCCGGAGGACCTGCGGCGGGCCCGGGAGGCGCGGGCGCTGGTCCAGCCGATGCCCGGGGTGCAGGACCTCTTCGGGGGCTGGCTGGACTCGGAGGGGCTCCCGCCCGAGGCGTCGGCGATGCTCACCGGGCAGCAGGTCCGCCCGCCGCAGCGGGTGCGGCCCGGCGACGGGGCCCGCAAGGCGTACCGCGAGCTCGTCCGCCGCGCCCATCCCGACCTGGCGCCGGACGAGGGCGACCGGCGGCGGCGCGAGTCCTTCATGGTGCGCGTCAACGCGGCGTACGCGGCGGGGGACGAGGCGCTCCTGGGGGAGCTGGCCGAGGAGTGGGCCGCGGGGCCCGTCCCCGACCGGCGGCGGCCGAGCCGCGCCGAGGAACTCTATGCGCGGCTGGAATGGCTGGCCCGGCGCAAGGAGATGCTCTCGGCCACGGCCGCGGAGCTGGAGGCGTCCGCGATCGGCTCGATGATCAAAATGGCGCCGGACGACCCGGACGGGCTGCTGGAGGAGGTCGCGGGCGGGCTGCTGACGCAGATCACCGAGCGCGAGGCCCGGCTGGCGGAGCTGGCCGGGCAGCAGTTCGGGTAGCGTCGGACGCATGACTTTCGGATCCAGTGTGCCCACGGTCAGCGTCGACGATCTCTCGGCGGACGACCTCCTGCTCGACGTGCGCGAGAACGACGAGTGGGAGGCGGGGCATGCGGAGGGTGCGGTGCACGTTCCGATGAGCGACTTCGCCGTGCGGTACGGAGAGATGTCGGACACGTTGGACGACGGGCGGCGGGTGAATGTGATCTGCCGGTCCGGCGGACGGTCGGCGCAGGTCACCGCGTACCTGCTGCAGCAGGGCCTCGACGCGGCGAACGTGGCGGGCGGGATGGAGGCCTGGGCCGCGGCGGGGCGTGCGGTGGTCGGCGCGGGTGGCGCGCCGGGTGCCGTGATCTGAGGTGATGCGCTCCGGACGGGCTGGAGCAGCCCGTCCGGTGGATCAACTCCTCAGCGGTCGAAGTCCAGTTCCACTCGCTCCGTCGTCGGGTGGGACTGGCACGCCAGGACGTAGCCGGACTCCAACTCCTCCTGCTCCAGTGCGAAGTTGCGGTCCATTTGGACCTCGCCCGTGACGAGGAACGCCCGGCACGTCCCGCAGACACCGCCCTTGCACGCGTACGGAGCATCGGGGCGGTTGCGGAGGACCGCCTCCAGCAGGGACTCCCCGTCCCGGACGGGCCAGGTGCCGCCCCGGCCGTGGAGGGTCGCGGAGACCGTGCTGTGCGCGGGGGCCGCGGGGGGCGGGGTGCGCGGTGCCCCCGCGTCCTCGACATGGAAGATCTCCTCGTGGATCCGCGGGCGCGCGACACCCAGGCCGCGCAGGGCCCGTTCGGCACCCATGACCAGCCCGTGCGGGCCGCAGAGGAACCAGCCGTCCACCGCCGCCACCGGGAGCAGCGCCGGGAGCAGGGCGGTCAGCCGCTCCTCGTCGAGGCGGCCGGACGCCGGGCCCGCCTGCTGCTCCTCGCGGGAGAGGGTCTGGACGACCTGGAGCCGGTCCGGATAGCGGTCCTTGAGGTCGGCGACCTCCTCCAGGAACATCGTGGACGCGGTCGTGCGGTCGCTGCGCAGCAGCGTGAACCGGGCCGCCGGCTCGCGGGCGAGCAGGGTGTCGGCGATGCACAGGACGGGGGTGATCCCGCTGCCGCCCACGATCGCCGCGAAGTGCCCGGGCCGCGGCTCCAGGACGAAGCGGCCGACCGGTGTCATCACGTCCAGCACGTCGCCGACGGCCAGTTCCTTGAACGCGTAGGTCGAGAACGCGCCGCCGTCCACCAGCCGGACGCCCACGCGCAGCGTCCGCGGTCCCCCGTCGCCGGGCGCGGGCGCGCGGCCGCAGAGGGAGTAGGTGCGCCGCACCTCGGTGCCCTCGGCCCGGCGGCGCAGGGTCAGGTGCTGGCCGGGCGCGTGGCGGAAGTCCTCGCGCAGCTGCTCGGGCACCTCGAAGGTGAGGGCGACCGAGTCGTCGGTGAGCGGGTCGACGGCCGCGATCCGCAGGGGGTGGAAGACGCCGTGGCGGGCCGCTGCCATCACAACTCCTTGAAGTGGTCGAAGGGTTCGCGGCATGCCTCGCAGCGGCGCAGGGCCTTGCAGGCGGTGGAGGAGAAGCGGCTGAGCAGCGTGGTGTCGGCGGAGCCGCAGTGCGGGCAGCGGACGGGCTCCGCCGGGGCCTCGGGGGGCGTGGCGCGCCGGGTGGGGCCCAGCTCCACGGCGACCGGTCCCCCCGCCCCGGGGCGGGGCGGCGCGATGCCGGACGCGGCCAGTTTGCGGCGTCCTTCGGCCGTGATGTCGTCCGTGGACCAGGCGGGGGAGAGCACGGTGCGCACGGACACCTCGGCCTGCCCGTGCTCGTGCAGGACGCGCTCGATGTCGGCGGACATGGCCTCGACGGCGGGGCAGCCGGTGTAGGTGGGGGTGAGCTCCACCTCGACCCGGCCGGGGCCGGTGACGCGCAGGTCGCGCAGGACTCCGAGCTCGGCCAGGGTGATCATGGGCAGTTCGGGGTCCGGGACGGCCCCGGCCAGTGCGCGGAGCCGCTCCTCCAGGGGCGTCGGGGCCGTCACCATGTCGCCCCCGGGTGGCTGCGGTGCAGGTGCTGCATCTCGGCGAGCATGCGGCCGAAGGGCTCGGTGTGGACGCCCTGGCGGCCGCCGCCCGCCGCCCAGGCCACCGACTGCGGTCCGGCGGGCGTCTCCAGGGTCGCCCGTCCCAGCACGTCCGTGACCAGAGAGGTCCAACTGGCCCGGAGGGAAGGCCAGTCGATCTCCGGGAGGCCCTCGACCGGCCGGGACAGCTCGCCGGTGTAGCGCCAGAGGCCGTCTACGGCCCGCTGCATCCGTTCGTGGCTCTCCGCGGTGCCGTCGCCGAGCCGCAGGGTCCACTGCTCGGCGTGGTCGCGGTGGTAGGCGGTCTCCTTGACGGCCTTGGCCGCCAGGGGGGAGAACGGGCCGTCGGCGACCGCGAGTTGGCCGTACAGCAGGTGCTGGTGGGTGGAGAAGAAGAGCTGGCGGGCGATGGTGGTGGCGAAGTCCCCGTTGGGCTGCTCGACCAACTGCACATTGCGGAAGGCGCGTTCGTCGCGGAGGTAGGCCAGCTCGTCCTCGTCGCCCGCGAGGGAGAGCAGGGTGCGGGCCTGGCCCAGCAGGTCGAGCGCGATGTTGGCGAGGGCGACCTCCTCCTCCAGGACGGGCGCCCGGCCGGCCCACTCCCCCAGCCGGTGGGAGAGGACCAGGGCGTCGTCGCCGAGTGCGAGGGCGGCCGCGGTCGGTACGGGGCTCACGGGCGGTACGGGGGTCACAGGTGCCGCACCCCTTCGGGGATCTCGTAGAAGGTGGGGTGGCGGTACGCCTTGTCCGCGGCGGGCTCGAAGAACGGGTCCTTCTCGTCCGGCGAGGAGGCGGTGATCGCCGCCGAGGGCACGACCCAGATCGAGACGCCCTCGTTGCGCCGGGTGTAGAGGTCGCGCGCGTTGCGCAGGGCCAGCTGGGCGTCCGGGGCGTGGAGGCTGCCGGCGTGGGTGTGCGCGAGGCCGCGCCTGCTGCGCACGAACACCTCCCACAGGGGCCAGTCGGTGCCGGTCATGCGCTTGCCTCCGGGTGCTCGGTGCGGTCGGTGTGCTCGGGGGCGCTGTGCTTCGCCGCGTGCGCCAGGGCCGCCTCGCGGACCCAGGCGCCGTCCTCGTGGGCCTTCCGGCGCCGGTCGAGCCGCTGTTCGTTGCACGGGCCGTTGCCGCGGAGGACCTGGTGGAACTCGTCCCAGTCGATGGGGCCGAAGTCGTGGTGGCCGCGCTCCTCGTTCCACCGGAGGGCGGGGTCCGGGAGGGTCAGGCCGAGGGACTCGGCCTGGGGGACGCAGATGTCGACGAAGCGCTGGCGCAGCTCGTCGTTGGAGTGCCGCTTGATCTTCCAGGCCATCGACTGGGCGGAGTGCGCGGACTCGTCGTCCGGCGGGCCGAACATCATCAGGGACGGCCACCACCAGCGGTCCAC
This sequence comes from Streptomyces luteireticuli, assembly GCF_041519305.1. Classification (NCBI taxonomy): domain Bacteria; kingdom Bacillati; phylum Actinomycetota; class Actinomycetes; order Kitasatosporales; family Streptomycetaceae; genus Streptomyces; species Streptomyces luteireticuli. Next base: position 4,346,219 of record NZ_CP167927.1, on the reverse strand, counting down.
GGCGTCCTGCGCCATCGCGTGCTGGGCCTCGGTGCCCCGGCTGAGGGCGAGCAGCAGCTCGTAGCCCTGGCGCTGGTGGAAGGACTCCTCCTTGCAGATGCGGACCATGGCCCGTGCGTACGGGCCGTAGGAACAGCGGCACAGCGGGACCTGGTTGGTGATCGCCGCGCCGTCCACGAGCCAGCCGATGGCGCCGACGTCCGCCCAGGTCAGGGTGGGGTAGTTGAAGATCGAGGAGTACTTCTGGCGGCCGGAGTGGAGCTTGTCGAGCAGCTCGTCGCGGCCGGTGCCGAGGGTCTCGGCGGCGCTGTAGAGGTAGAGGCCGTGGCCGGCCTCGTCCTGCACCTTGGCCATGAGGATGGCCTTGCGCCGCAGCGAGGGGGCCCTGGTGATCCAGTTGGCCTCGGGCTGCATGCCGATGATCTCGGAGTGCGCGTGCTGGGCCATCTGCCGGACCAGGGTGGCGCGGTAGGCGTCCGGCATCCAGTCGCGCGGCTCGATGCGCTCGTCGGCGGCGACCGCCGCGTCGAACACGGCTTCCAGGGCCGACGGGTCCGTCGTCTCCACCGTCTCCGGTGCTGCCGTCGTCATGCGATGCCCCCTCCGGTGAGGTCCGGTGCGAACGGGCGCGGTCCCGCCGCGAGACCGGGAAGGGCGGGGCCGCTGCCGGGCGAGGCTTCCGGCCACCGACCGACCGATCGTTCGGTTCAATGGTGGGGCGGCCCCGGAGAGGTGTCAAGCCTGTGGATAACCGCCTGTGGACGACGAGGCGACGACGAGGTGTAGGCGGGGGCGACGGCGGAGCCGCGGCGGGCGAGGGCGGCTATAGCGCACGCCACGGCATGCTCGGGTCTTCCGGCCGCTGCGCCGCCGGAGCCGCCTCGGTACCGTTCGCATGCGGTCGCGCACGGCCGCGGTGGCGCACGGCGGCAGGGCCTGCGGAGGACGACGGTGGATCGGGGCGTGATGGAAACGGACGACGGACACGAGCGGGGGGCGGGAGCGGCCGCGCCCGTGGCGCTGTCCCGGCCCGCGCGCCGGATCGTCGCGCTGGGCGCCGTGGTCGTCGCCCTGGTCGCCACGGTACATCTGGTGATCATGTTCTTGCATGTGGCGCCGCTGAACACGGTCAGCAAGCAGCACGCTGCGACCATAGGTGACTACGTTCTGCCCGAGTTCGAGCAGAACTGGAAGTTCTTCGCCCCCAACCCGCTGCAGCAGAACATCGCCGTCCAGGTGCGCGCGCAGGTGACCGGCCCGGACGGCAAGGTCCGGATCACCCCCTGGACCGACCTCTCCGCCCAGGACGGTGCCGCCATCCTCCACAACCCCCTCCCCAGTCACACACAGCAGAACGCGCTGCGCCGCGCCTGGGACTTCTACGGCAACACCCATGACGACCGGGGGCAGGCCACGGGCATGCGCGGCGACCTCTCCGAGGAGTACCTGCGACGGCTCGCGGTCTCCCGGCTCGACCTCGACCGCGACGGGACCCGGCTGCACCGCGTCCAGCTGCGGTCCGTGACCACGAGCGTCACCCCGCCGCCGTGGGCCGCGGGGCAGCCCGCCGCGAAGCCGGCCTACCGTGAGCTGGGCTGGTGGCAGGTCACCGCGTCCGACCTGGGCGTGGTGAGGTCCTGGTGAGCGCCGCAACCTGGCGCAGGACCTGCGCCGACGCCTTCGCCCGGGTCACCGGGTCCTCCCTCGGCCCGTACCAGACGGCCGTGATCCGCATCGGCCTCTCCTTCACCTGGCTGTTCTTCCTGGTGCGCGAGTGGTTCAACAGCCAGGAGCTGTACGGGCCGGACGCACCGTGGAGCTGGGAGCTGGCCCGCCGGCTGATCGCCGACAACCATGCGTTCACCGTGCTCATGTGGTCCGGCGAGGACTGGTGGTTCAAGCTCGTCTACCTCCTCGCCATGGCCTCCGCGCTGCTGTTCATGCTCGGCTGGCGGACCCGGACGATGTCCGTGCTCTACATGATCGGCGTGCTGTCGCTGCAGAACCGCAGCGTCTTCGTGGGCGACGGCGGGGACAACGTCCTCCATCTCATGGCGATCTACACGGTGTTCACGCGATGCGGTCAGGTGTGGTCGCTGGACGCACGGCGGTTGGCCAGAGAGGGGCGGAGTGCGGACGATCCGCGTCGGGACCTGGCCGGGATCGTGCTCTGGGCGGTCTGCGGGGCCGGGCTCGTCGCGGCGACGGTCCTCGCCGATCCCGCGCTGACGTGGACGGACCACGGGCCCGTTCCCGGCATCGGCTGGGGCACTGCGCTGTGGGCGGTGTGGCTGCTGCACGGGGTGTGGTGGCTGGTGCGGCTCCGGGACGGTCTCGCGGGCGGCGAGGTGCGGGCGGTCATGGCCGCGTTCGGTCATCTCCTGCACAATGCCGCGCTGTTGGTGATCATGGGCGAGGTCTGTCTGATCTACGGGGCGGCCGGCTGGTACAAGATCCAGGGCTCGCTCTGGCAGGACGGCACCGCGCTCTACTACCCCCTGCACCTCGACTACTTCTCGCCCTGGCCCGCGCTCTCGCACGCGCTCGCGGCCAGCGGGGTCGTCGTGCTGCTGCTCAGCTACGGCACGGTGGCCGTGCAGGCGGCTTTCCCCTTCACCCTGCTCAACCGCAGGGTGAAGAACGCCCTGCTGCTACTGATGATGGTCGAGCACGTGGGCATCGCGGTGCTGCTGGGGCTGCCGTTCTTCTCGCTGGTGATGATCTTCGCGGACGCGGTGTTCCTGCCGACGAACTGGCTGCGGAAAGCGGGAGATCTTGTGGCGGGCCGGATGCGGTGGGTCGCCTCGCGGGTGCCCGTGCGCGTTCCCGTACAGCGGGGCGGTACGGCCGCGGCCGAGGAGGAGCCGATGCGTCAGCAGGTGGGGGCGGAGTGAGCGCCCGGGCCTTCTGCCCAGGTCAGGGCCTTAGGGTGGGGGCATGACCGAGGACGCGACCGGTATCGCCGTGCGGCAGTGGGGCGAGCTGGCCCCGTCGGCCGTGCTGCTCGACGGATTCCATGCGCTCAAGCACGCGCTGCGGTTCGGGGCCGAGGTGGGCCCCGTCGTCACCAGCGACCGGGACGGGGTGCTGGAACTGGCCGGGCGGCTTGCTCCGGACGTCTCGGGGGCGCTCTCCGCGCTGATGGTGGAGGTGGACCGGGCGGTCCTGCGCTCGCTGGTGCCCCGGGGGCACACGACGGAGGTCGCCGGCCTGGCGGTGCGGCCCGCGCGTCGCACGAACCTCGGCGTTCTGGCGGCCCGGCCGCGGCGTGCCCCGGTCGTCGTCCTCGACAACCCGCGGAACCTGGGGAACGTGGGGGCCGTGGTGCGGCTGGCCGCGGGGTTCGGAGTGACCGGGGTCGTCACCACCGGGGACCTCGACCCATGGCACCAGAACGCCGTACGGGCAGGGGCGGGGCTGCACTTCGCGACGGCGGTGGAACGGGTGTTCTCGGAGGCGGTGCCGGAGGGACCGATGTTCGCGCTGGACGCGGACGGGGACGACATCCGGTCGGTGGCCCTTCCCGATGACGCGGTGCTGGTGTTCGGGTCCGAACGGCACGGGGTGTCGGAGGAGTTGCGGGGGCGGGCGGACCGGGTGGTCTCGTTGCCGATGCGGGCGGGGGTGTCGAGTTTCAACCTCGCCACGAGTGTGGGGATGGCGTTGTTCCACTGGGGCGGGCCGGCGTAGGGGGATTTGCCCCTGTCCCGCCCTTTCACCGTTTCTTCGCGCTCCCGCGCGGGGCAACGCGGCTGCGCCGCGTTCGTCCTCAAACGCCCGGACGGGCTGAAAAATCAGCCCGCCCGGGCGTTGTCCCCTCACGCCTCCCGCCGTACCTCCACCACCCTGAACCGCCCCGCCACGAACGCCCCGTCGCACAGCGCCGCGTTCGCCGACGGGTTGCCGCCCGTGCCGTGGTAGTCGGAGAACGCCGCCGTCTGGTTGACGTACACGCCGCCGGTGAGGTTGAGGGAGAGCTGGGCGGACTCGTCCAGGCAGGCCTGTTCGACGAGTTGCTCCGCCTCTGCGGAGGTCGTGTACGCGCCGACCGTCATCGCGCCCTTCTCGCGGATCGTCCGGCGCAGCAGGTCCACCGCGTCCGCCGTGGAGTCCACGGCCACCGCGAAGGAGACCGGGCCGAAGCACTCGGAGAAGTACGCCGCCTCGGCGTCCGGCTTGGCGCCGTCGAGCTTGACGACGACCGGGGTGCGGACGGTCGCGTCCGGGAAGTCGGGGTTGGCCACCGTCCGCGAGGCGAGGGCGAGTTCGCCGATCCGGCCGGCCGCGTCGATGCGCTCCTTGACCTGGTCGTTGACGATCGCGCCGAGGAGGGCGTTGGCACGGTCGTCGTCGCCCAGCAACTTCTCCACGGCGGTGGCGAGATCGGCCACCACCTCGTCGTACGTCTTGTGGCCGGCGTCCGTCGCGATGCCGCCGCGCGGGATCAGCAGGTTCTGCGGGGTGGTGCACATCTGGCCGCTGTAGAGGGAGAGCGAGAAGGCCAGGTTGGAGAGCATGCCCCGGTAGTCGGCGGTGGAGTCGACGACGATCGTGTTGACGCCGGCCTTCTCCGTGTACACCTGCGCCTGGCGGGCGTTGGCCTCCAGCCAGTCGCCGAAGGCGGTGGATCCGGTGTAGTCGATGATCCGGACATCGGGGTGCACGGCGAGGGTCCTGGCGATGCCCTCGCCGTCCCGCTCGGCGGCGAGCGCCACCAGGTCGGGGGAGAACCCGGCCTCGCCCAGCACCTCGCGCGCGATGCGCACGGTCAGGGCGAGCGGCAGGACGGCGCGCGGGTGCGGCTTGACCAGGACGGGGTTGCCGGTGGCGAGCGAGGCGAACAGACCCGGGTAGCCGTTCCAGGTGGGGAAGGTGTTGCAGCCGATGACGAGGGCGATGCCGCGCGCCGCCGCGGTGAACTCCTTGGCCATCTTCAGCGGTTCGCGTTTGCCCTGTGGCTTGACCCACTCCGCCGTCCGCTCGGCCTCGGCCTGGGCGGCGTAGGCATAGGTGACGGCCTCCAGCCCCCGGTCCTGCGCGTGCGGCCCGCCGGCCTGGAACGCCATCATGAACGCCTGGCCGCTGGTGTGCATGACGGCGTGCGCCAGCTCGTGCGTCCGGGAGTTGATCCGCTTCAGGATCTCCAGACAGACCAGAGCCCGGGTGCGCGGACCCGCCTCGCGCCAGGGGCGCATCGCCGTGCGCATCGCGGGGAGCAGCACCGCGATGTCCGCGTGCGGGTACTCGATGCCCAGCCGGGGGCCGTAGGGCGAGACCTCGGAGCCCGTCCAGCCGTCCGTGCCGGGCTGGTCGAGCTCGAACCGGCGCCCGCGCAGGGCCTCGAAGGCGGCCCGGCCCGCGGCCGCGTCCAGCGAGCCGTTCTCCCCGTACGCCTTGGGGTGTTCGGGGTGCGGCGACCAGTAGGCGCGGGTGCGGATGGCGTCGAGGGCCGCATCGAGCGTGGCGGCGTGCCTCTCGGTCAACTGGTCGGTGGTGAGTGCGGCAGTCACGGCTGACCAACTCCTCGTCGGGCGGAACTCGGATGCGGCTGGTGCTGATGCGGCTGATGTGGCTGGTGCATGGCGCCGGGCGCGCACGGCGGGGTGCCGTTGTCGTACCCGCCAGATACATTAACCGAACGATCGGTCGGGACAAGGGGGCCCGGGAGAATCCGCCCGCACCCCATCGGGGAGGATCACAGACATGACCGCAATCGAGCCGGAGCGCACCGTGTCCGTCGTCGGCGCGGGCACGATGGGCCAGGGGATCGCCCAGGTCGCCCTCGTCGCGGGCCACCCCGTGCGGCTGTACGACGCGGTGCCGGGCCGGGCCGGGGAGGCCACCTCGGCCGTCGCCGCGCGGCTGGACCGCCTGGTCGCCAAGGGCCGGCTGGCCGCCGGGGAGCGGGACGCGGCGCGGGAGCGGCTGCGCCCGGTCGCGGAGCTCGCCGGCCTCGCCGGATCGGCGCTGGTGATCGAGGCCGTCGTCGAGCGACTCGACGTCAAGCAGCGGCTGTTCACCGAGCTGGAGGCGGTCGTCGACGACGCCTGTCTGCTCGCGACCAACACCTCGTCCCTGCCGGTGACGGCCGTCGCCGGCCCGCTGCGCCGCCCCGGCCGCCTCGTGGGACTGCACTTCTTCAACCCCGCCCCGCTGCTGCCGCTGGTGGAGGTCGTCAGCGGCCACGCCACGGATCCGGTGGCCGCCGACCGCGCGTACGCGACCGCCGCGGCCTGGGGCAAGACGCCCGTGCGCTGCGCCGACACCCCGGGGTTCGTCGTCAACCGGGTGGCCCGGCCCTTCTACGCCGAGGCCTTCCGCGTCCTGGAGGAGCGCGCCGCCGACGCGGCCACGATCGACGCCGTGCTGCGCGGGAGCGGCGGCTTCGCGATGGGCCCCTTCGAGCTGACCGACCTCATCGGCCAGGACGTGAACGAGGCGGTCACCCGTTCGGTGTACGAGGCGTTCTTCCACAGCCCGAAGTTCACGCCGTCCCTCGCCCAGCGGCGGCTGGTCGAGGCGGGGCTGCTGGGGCGCAAGAGCGGGCGCGGCTGGTACGACCACGCGGAGGGCGCGGAGCGCCCGGAGCCGCGCACGGCCGCGCCGGAGAAGGCGCCCGGGTCCGTCGTCCTGCACGGCGAGCTGCCCCCGCCCGCGGCCGTCCTGCCCGGGCTGATCGAGGCGGCGGGCATCGGCGTCACCCGGGTCGGGCCCGGCCACGGCGACTGGGGACACCTCGTGCTGCCGGGCGGCGCCCGGCTGACGCTCACCGACGGCCGCGCGGCGGAGCACCCGAGGATCTGCTTCGACCTCGCCCTGGACTACCGCGGCTGCGAGCGCGTCGCCCTCGCCGCCTCGCCGGCCGCCTCCCCGGCCGACGTACGGGCCGCGACCGGCCTGTTCCAGGCCCTCGGCAAGCGCGTCAGCGTCGTCGACGACGTCCCCGGCATGATCGTCGCGCGGACCGTCGCCCTCCTCGTCGACCTCGCCGAGGACGCCGCCGGCCGTGGCGTGGCCTCGCGCGAGGACATCGACACCGCCATGCGCCTCGGCGTGAACTACCCGCGCGGGCCGCTGGAGTGGGGCCGGGAGCTCGACGTCGAATGGGTCCGCCGGTTCCTGCAGAACATGGAGTTCGAGTACCCCGGCGGCCGCTATGCCCCGTCCCAGCCGCTCCGCCGCCGTGCGGCCGTCAAGGAGAGCCTGCTTCAATCATGACCATGGCCAAGCGTGACACCTACACGCCAGAATCGCTGCTCGCGGTCGCCGTCGCGGTGTTCAACGAGCGGGGCTACGACGGCACGTCCATGGAGCACCTCTCCAAGGCGGCCGGGATCTCCAAGTCCTCGATCTACCACCACGTCAAGGGCAAGGAGGAGCTCCTCCGGCTGGCCATAAGCCGTGCCCTCGACGGGCTCTTCGCCGTGCTGGACGAGCCGGGTGCCACCGGCGGCCGTGCGGTGGACCGGCTCGAACACGTCACCCGGCGCACCGTCGAGGTGCTCATCGCCGAACTGCCCTATGTGACACTGCTGTTGCGCGTGCGGGGCAACACGGACACCGAGCGCTGGGCGATGGAGCGCCGCCGCGAGTTCGACCACCGCGTCGCGGACCTGCTCAAAGAGGCCGCGGCCGACGGCGACCTGCGCCCCGACGTGGACGTCCGGCTGGCCACGCGGCTGCTCTTCGGCATGATCAACTCGGTGGTGGAGTGGTACCGGCCGCAGCGCCGGGGCGCGGCCACCGCGCAGGAGGTGGCGGACGCGGTGATCCTCACGGCGTTCGCGGGCTTGCGGGGTCGCTGAGCCGCTCGGGCGATCGAGGGGGCGGGGTGGTCGGGGGCCGCGCCCTGCGCCCCTCCGTGTCCCGCGCCCTGCGCCCCGTGCGGCTGGGTGACCGGGCTGCCGGGCCGGGTCGGGCCGCTGGGCTGCCGGTGCTGTGGGGGCCGGCTCGCGCGGTGGCGTTGGCCCACGACGGGGTGGTCGGTCGGCGCCGGGGATGGCGGCGCGCGGTTGCGAGGTCCGGCGCGCAGGGAGGCGTTCCGTGCTCCCGGGGGCCGTCCCGCACCGTGAGGGCCGGTCCGCGCTGCGAAGGCCGTCCCTCGCCCCGAGGGTCGTCCGCCTTGCGGGGGTGCCCGCACCGCGGAGGCCGTCCCGGCCGGGCGGAAGCCGGAACGGGCCGCGAGGCCGCCGGGGCGTACGGCCGCCGGGGCGCGAGCGGCCTCGTCCGCCCCCGTCCACTTCCCTCCGCCCCCGTCCGGTCCGTCCGGTCCTCAGGCCGGGCCCTCCTTGGGGTCCCGGTCGTCGAGGTCCTGTTCCTCGAAGACCAGCAGGGTCCGGGTGCTCAGCACCTCCTCGATGGCCTGGATGCGGGTCAGCACCAGCTCCCGCAGCGCCCTGTTGTCCTTGGTGTGCACCAGCAGCAGAACGTCGAAGTCCCCGCTGACCAGGGCGATATGGGCCGCACCGGGCAGCGTGCGCAGCTTGTCGCGCACCGTCCGCCAGGAGTTCTGCACGATCTTCAGCGTGATGTAGGCCGACGCGCCCTGCCCGGCCCGCTCCTGGTCTATGCGGGCCCCGAAGCCGCGTATCACCCCGTCGTCGATGAGCCGGTTGACGCGCGCGTACGCGTTGGCGCGGGACACGTGGACGCGCTCGGCCACGGACCGTATCGAGGCCCGGCCGTCGGTCCGGAGCATGTGCAGGATCGAGCGGTCGATCTCGTCGAGCTGCCGTGCCGGTGCTCTGTGGCTCGAATTGGCTGAACTGGCCATCTGTTCGTCCTGCATACCGCCATGCCTCCCCTTCATGGACGCGCTGTTCATATCTCAGGCTGTGGAAAACCGTTTGTCCACAGGCTGAGGCCGCCTGTAGCCAAAATGCCCCGACGACCGAACAATCGGTAGGGAGAGCACAGGGTGCTTTCCGGTCATGCTCGTTCCCGAGGAGGTGCTCGTCATGACGGTCCTGGAGCAGCCCGGTTCGCACCGGCCGCCCCCGTCCCGGGCCTGGCGGCCCCGCACCGACCCCGTGCCGCTGCTGCCCGACGACGAGCCGTACCGGCTGCTGGGCACGCCCGCCGCCGACGCGCTCGACCCCGGGCTCCTGCGGCTGCTCTACGGGCACCTGGTGCGCGGCCGCCGCTACAACACCCAGGCCACCGCGCTGACCCGGCAGGGCCGGCTGGCGGTCTACCCCTCGTCCTCCGGCCAGGAGGCCTGCCAGGTCGCCGCCGCCCTCGCCCTGGAGGAGCGCGACTGGCTCTTCCCCAGCTACCGCGACACCCTCGCGGCCATCGCCCGCGGCCTCGACCCCGTCCAGGCCCTGACCCTGCTGCGCGGCGACTGGCACACCGGCTACGACCCCCGCGAGCACCGCGTGGCCCCCCTCAGCACCCCGCTGGCCACCCAACTCCCGCACGCCGTCGGCCTGGCGCACGCCGCCCGCCTCAAGGGAGACGACGTCGTCGCGCTCGCCATGGTCGGCGACGGCGGCACCAGCGAGGGCGACTTCCACGAGGCGCTCAACTTCGCCGCCGTCTGGAAGGCCCCGGTCGTCTTCCTCGTGCAGAACAACGGCTTCGCTATCTCCGTGCCCCTGGCCAAGCAGACCGCCGCGCCCTCCCTCGCGCACAAGGGCGTCGGCTACGGCATACCCGCCCGCCTGGTCGACGGCAACGACGCCCCCGCCGTCCACGAGGTCCTCGCCGAGGCCGTGCGCCGCGCCCGGTCCGGCGGCGGTCCCACCCTCGTCGAGGCCCTGACCTACCGCGTCGAGGCCCATACCAACGCCGACGACGCCACCCGCTACCGCACCGACGCCGAGGTCACCGCCTGGCGCGCCCACGACCCCGTCGAGCTGCTGGAGCGGGAGCTCACCCGGCGCGGGCTGCTGGAGGAGAAGGACGCCGCCGCGGAGCGCGAGGCCGCCGAGCGGATGGCGGCCGACCTGCGCGAGCGGATGAACGAGGACCCCGCGCTCGACCCCATGGAGCTGTTCGACCACGTCTACGCCCGGCGGACCGGACAACTGGCGAGGCAGGCCGAGCAGTTGAGGGACGAGCTGGCGGCCGCCGAGGAAGGAACGGACCGATGACCACCGCGGTCACCGTGACGGGCCGCAAGCCCGCCACTATGAGCCAGGCCCTCAACCGGGCGCTGCGCGACGCCATGGCCGACGATCCCGCCGTCCACGTCCTCGGTGAGGACGTCGGCACGCTGGGCGGCGTCTTCCGGATCACGGCCGGGCTGGCCCAGGAGTTCGGCGACGACCGCTGCACGGACACGCCGCTGGCCGAGGCGGGCATCCTCGGCACGGCCGTCGGCATGGCGATGTACGGGCTGCGGCCGGTCGTGGAGATGCAGTTCGACGCCTTCGGCTACCCGGCGCTGGAGCAGCTCTTCAGCCATGTGGCCAAGATGCGCAACCGCACCCGGGGCCGGCTCCCCATGCCGATCACCATCCGCATCCCCTTCGGCGGCGGGATCGGCGGCGTCGAGCACCACAGCGACTCCTCCGAGGCGCTCTACATGGCCACCCCGGGCCTGCACGTGGTCACCCCGGCCACCGTCGCCGACGCCTACGGGCTGCTGCGCGCCGCCATCGCCTCCGACGACCCGGTCGTCTTCCTGGAGCCCAAGCGGCTGTACTGGGCCAAGGCCGACTGGGAGCCCGACCGGCCCGAGGAGGTGCCGGGCATCGGCACCGCCGTCGTCCGCCGCCGCGGCACCTCCGCCACCCTCATCACCTACGGCCCCTCCGTGCCCGTCTGCCTGGAGGCCGCCGAGGCCGCCCGCGCCGAGGGATGGGACCTGGAGGTCGTCGACCTGCGCTCGCTGGTGCCGTTCGACGAGGAGACCGTCGTCGCGTCCGTGCGGCGCACCGGCCGGGCCGTGGTCGTCCACGAGGCCACCGGTTTCGGCGGGCCCGGCGGCGAGCTCGCCGCGACGGTCGCCGAGCGCTGCTTCCACCACCTGGAGGCCCCGGTGCTGCGGGTCACGGGCTTCGACGTCCCCTATCCGCCGCCGATGCTGGAGAAGCACCATCTGCCGGGCGTCGACCGGGTGCTGGACGCGGTCGCCCGGCTTCAATGGGAGTCCGAGTGGACGCAGGGGGTCGGCAACTGATGGCTGCTGTCAAGGAGTTCGCCCTGCCCGACCTCGGCGAGGGGCTCACCGAGGCACAGGTCGTCCGCTGGCTGGTCGAGGTCGGCGACGTGGTCGCCGTGGACCAGCCGGTGGTCGAGGTCGAGACCGCCAAGGCGATGGTGGAGGTGCCCTGCCCCTACGGGGGCGTGGTCACCGCGCGCTTCGGCGAGGAGGGCGCGGAACTGCCGGTGGGCGCCCCGCTGTTGACCGTGGCGGTGGGGGAGGACGAGGGGCCGTCCGCATCGTCCGCGCCGCTCGCCGAGGAGGGCTCCGGCAACGTCCTCGTCGGCTACGGCACCCAGGCCCCGGCCCCCCGCCGGGCCCGTGTGCGGCGGAGGCCGCAGCCGCCGCAGCCGGTGCCGCGCCCCGACGACGGGGCCCTCTGGTCGGACACGCCCGTCTCCGGCGGTCGGGTGCCCGTCAGGGCCCGGACGCGGGAGCACGCCGAAGGACTCGTCGGGGAACCGGTCAAGAATCCGGCCAAAAATTCCCCTCCCGCCACCGTGGCCGTGATCTCCCCGCTCGTGCGGCGGATCGCCCGCGAGCACGGCGTCGACCTGACCCGGGTGCACGGCAGCGGCCCCGAGGGGCTGATCCTGCGCGCCGACGTCGAACGGGCCGCGGCCGCCGCCGAGTCCGCACCCGCACCCATGGCCGTCCCCCCGGCCGCGGGCGAGCGCATCCCCCTGCGCGGGCTGCGCGGCGCCGTCGCCGAGAAGCTCGGCCGCAGCCGGCGCGAGATCCCGGACGCCAGCTGCTGGGTGGACGCCGACGCGACGGAGCTGCTCGCCGCGCGCCGGGCGATGAACGAGGGCCCCGGCCGGACGAAGGTCTCGCTGCTCGCCCTCCTCGCCCGGATCTGCACCGCCGCGCTCGCGGAGTTCCCCGAGCTCAACTCCGTGGTGGACACCGAGGCCCGGGAGATCGTGCTGCTGCCCGCCGTCCACCTCGGCTTTGCCGCGCAGACCCCGCGCGGGCTCGTGGTGCCCGTCGTCCGCGACGCGCACACCCGGGGCGCGGCCGACCTCTCGGCGGAGATCGCGCGGCTCACCGAGGCGGCCCGCGAGGGCCGGATCACCCCGGCGGAGCTGACCGGCGGCACCTTCACCCTCAACAACTACGGCGTCTTCGGCGTGGACGGCTCCGTCCCGATCATCAACCACCCCGAGGCGGCGATGCTCGGCGTCGGCCGGATCGCCCCCAAACCATGGGTGCATCAGGGCGAGTTGGCGGTGCGGCACGTCGTGCAGCTGTCCCTCGCCTTCGACCACCGGGTGTGCGACGGGGGAACGGCGGGCGGATTCCTGCGCTACGTCGCCGACTGCGTCGAGCGGCCCGCGGTGCTCCTGCGAACGCTGTGAACGACGGGGCCGGGAAGGCACGCATACTCGTCGGGTGACGGAAACGCAGTACGACGCGGTGATCCTGGCCGGCGGAGCCGCCCGGCGGCTGGGCGGGGCGGACAAGCCCGGGGTGCGGGTCGGTGCCCGTTCCCTGCTCGACCGGGTGCTCGGCGCGTGCGCCGGCGCGGCGACGACGGTGGTCGTCGGGCCGCGCCGGGCCACGGTCCGGCCCGTCGTCTGGGCGCGCGAACAGCCGCCCGGCGGCGGTCCGCTGGCCGCCCTCCACGCCGGGCTGCGGCACGCGACTGCGGAGACGGTGCTCGTGCTCTCGGCCGACCTGCCGTTCCTCGATCCGAAGGCCGTACAGGCGCTCGTCGCCGGTGCCGGTGCCGGTGCCGGTGCCGAGTCCGCGTTCGGATCCGGGGCCGGGCCCGGGGGCGGGGGCGCCGAGGGCGCCCTCCTCATCGACGCCGACGGGCGCGACCAGCCGCTCGTCGCCGCCTACCGGGCGGAGCCGCTCCGACGCGAGATCGCCCTGCTCGCCACGGAACACGGCACCCTCACCGGGCTTCCCCTGCGCCTGCTCACGGCCGAGCTGTCCCTCGCGCGCCTCCCGTACCACGAGGCATCCTTCGACTGCGACACCTGGCAGGACATCGGCGCGGCCCGCGCGCGCATCAGGGACGATAGGGCCGTGCTGGATGAATGGATCGCCGCGGTCAAGGCCGAACTCGGCATAGAACTCGATGTCAACAGGGCCGAACTCCTCGACCTGGCCCGCGACGCCGCGCACGGCGTGGCCCGCCCCGCCGCCCCCCTGACGACCTTCCTCGTCGGCTACGCGGCCGCGCTGCGCGGCGGCGGCCCCGAGGAGGTCGCCCGCGCCGCCCGCCAGGCGGCGGCGCTGGCCGCGCGCTGGGCGGAGGAGGACGGCGACGCCTCCGGGGCACCCGCATGAGCCCCCGCGACGGCGACGCGGACGCGGCGGCCCTCGACCGCGCCACGGACGAGGCGCTGGCCATCCTCGCGGGCGACCATGGAACTCCCGGCCGGGCCGTGGGGCCGGTGGACGGGGGGTACCTCCCGTTCGAGGACCCCTTCGCGGAGGAGCCGGGCCCGGCGCCGGTGTCCGGTGTTTCACGTGAAACCGCCCCGCTGGACGTCCCGTTCGAGGGCGTGAGCTTCTACGACCACCGGGGCGCGCCGGGCGGCGACCCCGTGCCGGACTCCGTGCCCCGGGCCCGGGACCGGGGCGACGGCCCCACCGACGGCCTCACCGAGATCTGGCGGACGGTCCGCGACGTCTCCGGCGGGCAGGGCGCGCCCCGCCGCGACCGGCAGCGGGCCGAGCGGCAGCCGGCCGACCGGCGCCCCGCCCGCCCCCGTGACGCCGACGGGACCGCCCCCCACCGCCCCGCCCCCTCCAGAGGCGGGAGCGACGGTGACGGCAAGGGCCCCCGTCACACCTCCTGGGCCACCGCCGGCAGCATCGCCGCCGGTGCGGCCGAGCCCCTGCCCGCCGTCGACCGCCCCCTCGGCGACGTGCTCGGCCGGACCCTCGCCGTTCCCCTCACCGCGCTCACCGACCTGCCGTCGTTCGACACCGCCGCCATGGACGGCTGGGCCGTCGCCGGCCCCGGGCCCTGGCGCCTGCCCGCCGACGAAACCGGCATCGTCGCAGGTCATGGCGGGACCGAGCCGCTGCGCGACGGCCACGCCGTACCGATCGCCACCGGCGCCCGGGTACCGCCCGGGGCGACCGCGGTGATCCGCAGCGAGCACGGCGACGTGTCCGACGAGGGCGAGCTGCACGCCACCCGCCGGGTCGGCCAGGGCCAGGACATCCGCCCGCGCGGCCAGGAGTGCGGCCGGGGCGACGAACTGCTGCCCGGCGGCAGCCTGATCACCCCCGCCGTGCTCGGCCTGGCCGCGGCCGCCGGGTACGACGAGCTGACGGTCACCGCCCGCCCCCGCGTCGAGGTCCTCGTCCTCGGCGACGAACTCGTCCACGAGGGCCTGCCCCACGACGGCCGGATCCGTGACGCCCTCGGCCCGATGCTCGGCCCCTGGCTGCGCGCGCTCGGCGCCGAGGACGCGGGAACGACCCGCCTGGGCGACGACGCCGACGCCCTGTACGACGCCCTCGCCGCCTCCGACGCCGACCTGGTGATCACCACCGGCGGCACCGCCTCCGGCCCCCGTGACCACCTCCATCCCGCCCTCGACCGGATCGAGGCCGAACTGCTGGTGGACGGGGTGGCGGTCCGCCCCGGCCACCCGATGCTGCTCGCCCGCCTGGCCCCGGGCCGCCACCTCGTCGGCCTCCCGGGGAACCCCCTCGCCGCCGTCGCCGGTCTGCTCACCCTCGCCGAGCCGCTGCTGCGCACCCTCTCCGCCCGGACCGCCCCCGCCCTCCGCCGCGCCGTCCTCTCCGGCCCCGTCCCCAGCCACCCGACCGACACCCGTCTCGTCCCGGTCGTCCTGCGGGGCGGCGACGGCGCCCGGCCGCTGCGCTTCCACGGCCCGGCGATGCTGCGCGGCCTGGCCGCGGCCGACGCGATCGCGGTGATCCCCCCGGGCGGCAACACCCCGCGCGGCCAGGTCGCGCTCCTCGACCTCCCGTGGACGGCGACAGGGGGCGGCCCGATCGGCTGAGCCGGTGCTCAAAGGCCTGGCTGCTGACGGAACTTGATGCTGGGTCACCGTCGGCTGCGGCCCCCTGGAATCCCCTGCCCGATGACCGGGACGCGCCGCGACACCTCGATGGGATGCGACCGCCCCACGACGTACACGTTCCCGTCCTCGAACTCGAGCCGCGCACGGGCGGGGAAGACGCAGCGCACGTCCTTGACCCGGTGCGGGATGCCGCCGACGGAGACCACGTCGCCGACCCGGACGCCGTCCCCCGCCACGGTGACGAGGGAGAGGCGATGGCGGGCGGCGGTCCGGAGACGCTGGTGCGGATTCTGCATCGGTCAACTCCCTTGTGTGGCCCTGAACGGCCCTGAACTGCCCTGGATGGCGCGGAACATACTGCTATTCGCGAACAGCGGACAGGTAGGTTTCGGAGGCAGGGTCACCCGATCGGGCTCACGCCCCGTCGGAGGCGCAGTAAGGTCGGGGAACCGCGACCCGGGCAGGAGGCCGCCGTGAGCCGTAGCGAGTGGACCAGCACATCAGTCCCCTACCTGGCCCCGCGCGAGAGGGGACAGCGCGACGCGTGGAGCGAGGAGGCCGCCGCGCAGGGGCGGCGGGGGACGCAACGTGTCGTAGAGGCGGGGGAGACACTCCCGCCGCCCCGGGTGGGCGAGTTGCTCCAGGTGCCGGACGACCAGCCCGTCGTCGTCCGCCGCAGGATCATCTCCCTGGACGACCGGCCGACGGAACTGACCGACACCTACTACCCGTTGGCCATCGCCCGGGGCACGGCCCTCGCCGGGACGGCCAGGATCCCCGGCGGCGCCGTGACCCTGCTCGCCCGGCTCGGGCACGTCGGCCGGCGGGTCGTGGAGGAGGTCCGTGCGCGGATGCCCGATGCCGAGGAGCGTCAAGCACTGGCCATGGACGACGGGGAACCGGTCCTGCACCTGACCCGGGTCACGTTCGACGGCGACGACCGGCCCCTCCAGGTGGACGTCATGACGATGCCGGCGGGACTCCGGCACCTCCGCTACGACCTCGGGATCGGCTGACCGTGCCGGACACACGCCCGCTCCACGAGCGCATCGCGGCCGACCTGCGGGACGAGATCATGTCGGGCGACCTGCCGCCGGGCGGCAACGTGCCCTCCACCCTGCGGCTCAAGAACCGCTTCCACGTCTCCAACGCGACGGTGCAGAAGGCACTCCAGGTGCTCAAGGCCGAAGGGCTCGTCGTCGGACGCCCGGGCTCCGGGGTCACGGTGCGCGAGCACCGGCAGCGGACGATGCATCCGGCGTCCTATCTGGCGCCGGCCGCCCCGGGACAGCCGTACCGCTGGATCACGGAGGCCGAACGGCGCGGCGTACGGGCCCGCAGCCGCCTCCTGGACGTCGCCGAGGTGCGCCCGCCGGCGGACGTCGCCGCCGCGCTGAACCTTGCCGGGGATGGCACCGCGCTGTTGCGTTCCCAGATCCTGCTCTTCGACGACGAACCCGTCGAACTGGTCAAGTCCTACTACCCCCTTGACATCGCCGACGGCACCCCGATGACCCAACACCGCAGGATCCGCGGCGGCACCCCCACCCTCCTCGCGGAACTGGGCTACCCGCCCCGCCACAGCGTGGACCAGGTCTCGGCGCGCGTGCCCACGCAGGAGCAGTACACGGCCCTGGCCATGCCCAGCGACCTTCCCGTGCTGCGGACGTTCCGCGTGGTCTACACGGACGGTGAACGCCCCATCGAGGCCTCGGTGATGGCGAAGGCGGGGCATCTGTACGAGCTGCAGTACGACATCCCTCTATGAGGTGAATACCTCAAGTGACAGTTGCCCGGAGCTTGAGCTTCGGGATTCGGGGGCCGAGATCCGAGCGCTCCCTAAAGGAATGGTGGGTTGCTAAACCCACCCACCAACCCGCCCCGCGCACGTGCCCAAGCGCGCGTGTACCACGGGGAGTTCGCGATGAGTGGCTGGTTTGCGACGTGCTGTCGCAAGGCCCTAGCGTGCGCAGCAACAAGACGACCCCGGTCCGGTGCTAGCACCACCGGCCGGGGTCTCACCGACGAGGTCGTGGAGCCGATCCCGTGGCTGACGCCTACCCTAGTCCTGAGTCCCTTCCCGCGCACACTCCTCGTATGGCCCGCTCCGGCTTCGGGAAGCGCAATGCGCCCGGCCAAGAGCCCCGGCGGGGCGACGACTTCGTCCATCTGCGGCCGCGGGAAGCGTCGATCGCCGCCTTCATCGACCGGCTTCCCGAGGGCGCGGCAGTGGACGGCAAGTCGCTGGCGGCCCAGTTGCCCGACTACGGGCAGGCCGCCTGCCTGACGGCGCTGCGGCGGCTCGCCGAGGCCGGTCATCTGCGACGGTTCCAGGTCACCGTCAAGAGTGAGGACGGCAGCTCGCGTTGGGTGACGCGGACCTTCTTCTCCCGGACGCCTCGCGATGACTCCTGGTGGGAGGCGGTGCGGAGGGGTGATGTTCCCGTGGACGAGGGCAGTTCGTCCGCCACCGGTGGACCGGTCGGCGATCGGGCCTGTGCTCCGGACGACTCCCCGGCGTCTTGTACCGAGGTGGTGCCCGCTCCGGTAGCCGGAGACGTCGCCCGGCGGCCCCGCTCCCGCGCCTACGGGCTGCTGGCCTCCCTCGGGCTCGCCGATCCCCGTATGACCCTGTCCGCCGCCGACTGCGCCGCCCTCGCGCCGCTCGTCGAGCCGTGGTTCGAACGCGGCGTCACGGACGGCGAATTCGTCCGGATCATGACGGCGGGGCTGCCGCCCGAGGTGCTGTACGCGGCCGGGTTCACGCGGCGTCGGCTGTGGGAGAAGCTCCCTCCGGAAGTGCGGGAGCACACCGCTCCCAGGCGGCCGCACATGCTTCTGGAGTGCGTCGTCTGTCGCGCTCCCGGCACGGCGGAGGCCCTCACCGCCGGTATCTGCGGCGCTTGCCGGGGCGAGACGCCGCCCCGGCCCGACCCCTGCCGGACTCTGGCCGATGACGTCCGCGTCCGCGTCGATCGGCTACGAGCCATCAACCGTCAACGCGAAAGGAAGGCACACGCATGACCGTCGTACACGACGCCCCGCCCGACATCGGGGCACCATTGAAGGGAGGAGGCGATCACATGACCCCGACCCCCGCCGAGCGTTCCCTGATCTCCGTCGAGGAGTTCGAGGAACTGGCCCGCACGGCGCCCGAGACCGTGCGTCTGGAATTCATCAACGAAAGGATCGAGGTCAAGCCGGTGCCGGACGGGGACCACCGTGAAATCATCATGTGGCTTCAGGACGCGTGCAGGGAGCAGCGACCCGATGTGCGGTTGTACGCGGAAGCCGGCCTGAAGATCGAGGGCTATCGCAAGGGGCGTGCGATCACCGATGCGGCTCTTGCTCCGCGCAAGCACTTCGCCGGGCACGGTGAGTGGTCGGACCCCGAGGGCGTTCTGATGGTGGTGGAGGTGACCTCGGACGACACGGATACCAACCGGCGTGACCGGATGGAAAAGCCGAGCGGATACGCTGCGGCCGGCATTCCGGTCTACCTCCTGATCGACCGCGACCGCGCCATGGTCACCGTCTACTCCGAGCCCAAGGACGGCGAGTACCTCAGCATCCTGTCCCGGCCGTACGGGGAGTCCGTGCAGCTTCCCGACCCGGTCGGGTTCACCCTGGACACCGAGGAGTTGAAGGACTTCGCCGACTGAGCGCCTACTCGGCAGGCGTCGCCGCCGGTGCCTGCCGGATCGTGATCACGCGGTCCGTGAGGTGGAGGGACTGGGCCTCCGCGTCCGTGTAGTTGAGCAGGCGGTGACCGCGGACAACGGCCACGACGAGGTCGGCGCAGTCGCGCGGGGAGCGGCCCGCCTCCGACTTGGTGACCGGGCGTTCGACGACGTCCAGGCCTTGGCCGTAGGTCAGCAGGTCCTCCAGGACGTCGCCCACGTACGGACTGACCATCGACATGCCGAGCATGCGGCCCGCCGAACTGGAGCTGGTGACCACCGTGTTGGCGCCGCTCTGGCGGAGCAGCGGGACGTTCTCGTCCTCGCGGACGGCGACGACGATCGTGGCGTGCTTGTTGAGCTGGCGGGCGGTGAGGGTGACCAGGGCGGCCGTGTCGTCGCGCTGGGTGGTGACGACGATCCTGGCGGCGCTCTGGAGCTCGGCGCGGCGCAGGGTCTCGGAGCGGGTCGCGTCGCCGAGGACGCCCACGAGGCCGTCGACCGCCGCCGCGTCGACCGCCTTCTTCTGCGGGTCCACGACGACGATCTTCTCCTTCGGCAGCCCCTGGCCGATGAGCGTCTCGATCGTGTGCCGGCCCTTGGTGCCGTACCCGATGACGACGGTGTGGTCCCGCATCCGCGATCTCCAACGATGAATGCGCACCTGCTGGCGCGTCCGTTCGGTCAGCACTTCCAGCGTGGTGCCGACCAGAATGATCAGGAACAGCACGCGCAGCGGCGTGACGACGAGGATGTTCGTCAGCCGGGCGCCCGCGCCCACCGGGGTGATGTCGCCGTATCCGGTGGTGGAGAGGGTGACGGTCGCGTAGTACGCGGCGTCGAGGAAGCCCAGCGGGCCGCCCGCGTTGTCGTGGTAGCCGTCCCGGTCCAGATAGACGACGAGGGTGGTGAGCCCGAGGACCGTCAGGGCCATCAGCAGGCGGCGCAGCACCTGCCGCAGCGGGGCGGTGACGTGCTGGACCGGCAGTATCACCGAGCGCCCGGCCTCCGCGTCCTCCGCGTCGGCGCGGGTGCGGCGCCAGAGCGAACGGAGCAGCATCCGGCGGCTGTTCCTCAGGCGGCTGCGGGCGCTCTCCGGGCGGCCCGGTCCGTCGGTCGGTGAAGTCGGCACGGGTCCATGATCCCGTATCCCGGCGAATTGTCCGGCGGCGTGTACCCGCCGTGTCCGCCGCTGTGTCAGGTGCGGTGTCCGACCCCGGGAGTAGCCTCGCGGCATGCATGCGATCACCATCCCCACACCCGGCGGACCCGACGCGCTCGTCTGGGCCGAGGTACCCGATCCCGTGCCCGGCGGGGGAGAGGTGCTGGTCGAGGTCGCCGCGACCGCCGTCAACCGCGCGGATCTGATGCAGAGCAAGGGCCTCTATCCCCCGCCGCCCGGCGCCTCCCCGTACCTCGGCCTGGAGTGCTCCGGCCGGATCGCCGCCCTCGGCCCGGGGGTGAGCGGCTGGGCGGTCGGCGACGAGGTGTGCGCGCTGCTGGCGGGCGGCGGGTACGCGGAGAAGGCCGTCGTCCCCGTCGGCCAGCTGCTGCCCGTCCCGGAGGGGCTGGACACGGTGTCGGCCGCGGCCCTGCCCGAGGTCACCGCGACGGTCTGGTCGAACGTCTTCATGCTCGCCCACCTGCGCCCCGGCGAGACGCTGCTGGTGCACGGCGGCGGCAGCGGCATCGGCACGATGGCCGTCCAGCTGGCCAAGGCGGTCGGCGCGCGCGTGGCGGTCACCGCGGGCGGCGCGGAGAAGCTGGAGCGCTGCCGCGAGCTGGGCGCGGACATCCTCATCGACTACCGCGAGCAGGACTTCGTCGAGGAGCTGCGCAAGGTCACCGGCGGCGCGGGCGCCGACGTGATCCTCGACATCATGGGCGCCAAGTACCTGGAGCGGAACGTGGACGCCCTCGCCGTCAACGGCCGGCTGGCCGTCATCGGCCTCCAGGGCGGCCGCAAGGCCGAACTCGACCTCGGCAAGCTGCTGTCCAAGCGCGCCGCGGTGATGGCGACGACGCTGCGCTCGCGGCCGCTCGCGGAGAAGGCGGCGATCGTCGCGGCGGTGCGCGAGCACGTGTGGCCGCTGGTCTCGGGCGGTCGGGTGCGCCCGGTCGTGGACCGGAGGATGCCGCTGCGGGACGCGGCCGCCGCGCACCGGATCCTGGAGGAGAGCGCGCACGTGGGGAAGGTGCTGCTCACCACGGGCGCGGCAGGCTGAGTCACCCGGACGGCGGCCGCCCCGCTGCCGCCGTCCGGTCCCCGTGTGACGGTGGAGGGGTGATCGCCGGAACCCGCCCGGCCGCATTCGCCGGGCTGACGCTGGCGGCCGTCCTCGCCCTGGCGCCGGGTGCGGTGGCGGCCGGGTCCGGGCCGTCCGGGCCCCTGCCCCGCCCGCCGGGCCCGTCCGCCGCCCCCGACCCCGGGCGGCTCGCCGGGACGGTCGCGGGCCAGGGGCGCGCCCACCCCGGCCGTGCCCCGGAGCCCTCGCGGGCGCCCGTGGAGTACCCGGACGAGGAGCGGCCGCCGGCGCCCGTGGACGAGGAGCGGTCCGAACCGGGACTGCCGGAGGCCCTCGATGAGGCGGCCGGGACGCCCGTACCGGAGGCGTCCCCGTCCCCCACCCGCTCGCCCACGCCGTCCTCGCCCGCGCCGCCCCCCGTGCCCGTGCGGGCCGAGGGCGGGGCGACCGCGCAGGGCAGCACGTCCGCCCCGCCCCCGGAACCTGTGATGCGCGTCCTCCCGCTCGGCACCGGGCTGACGCTCACCGGCCTCGGCATCGGCTTCCTCGGCCTGCGTCTGCGCCGTCGCTGAAAGCCGTCGCTGAAAGCCGGGACGGTTCTGCGCCCCTGCGCCGGTGGATCAGCCGCATACAGGGGCATCACCTGGGGGAAATCACCTGTGCGAGAGAATGGCGGCATGGATATGCCGAGGAACGAACGGTCGCAGGAGAGCCCGCACGTCCTGGTCGTAGGCCCGGACGGCATGGCTCTCGGCAGCGCTGGCCCCGGCGGCGGGGCCGGTGACGACGAGTCGCGTGAGGTGCCTGTGACGGAGCAGGTCGAACAGCCCGCGAAGGTCATGCGCATCGGCAGCATGATCAAGCAGCTGCTGGAGGAGGTACGGGCGGCTCCTCTCGACGAGGCCAGCCGTGTCCGGCTCAAGGAGATCCACCACAGCTCCGTCAAGGAGCTGGAGGACGGGCTCGCCCCCGAGCTCGTGGAGGAGCTGGAGCGCCTCTCGCTCCCGTTCACCGACGACACCATCCCCACCGAGGCCGAACTGCGCATCGCGCAGGCCCAGTTGGTCGGCTGGCTGGAGGGGTTGTTCCACGGCATCCAGACGGCGCTGTTCGCCCAGCAGATGGCGGCCCGCGCCCAGCTGGAACAGATGCGCCGCGCCCTCCCGGCGGGCATCGGCGAGGACGACCACGAGGACGGCCACCCGCAGCACGGGGCGCGCTCGGGTCCGTACCTGTAACGCATACGGCGAAGGGCCGGAAGTCCACCGGGACTTCCGGCCCTTCGCCATGTCCGCCGGCAGGGGGCCGTCGTCAGGAGGCGGGGTCGCCCGTGGAGACCGTGACCACGATCGTGGTGTTCTTGGGGTCGAACGCGTCGCCCGGCTGCGGGCTCTGCTGCATCACCGTGCCCTTGCCCCAGGTGTTCTCGTCCTGCTTGTCCACGCGGTACTTCCAACCCGCGCCCTGGAGGCAGGACTTCACCGAGTCGATGGAGACCCAGCGGAGGTCGGGCATGTTCTTCTTGGTCTTGTCGAGGAAGCTGTCGCGCGCGTTGGTGCACCGCTCGGCCTCGACGACCCGGGTCTTGTCGCCGTCCTTGTGCTTGTTCTCGTTGGCGGTGCTGCCGCCGCCCGTACCGCCCGTACCGCCCGTACCGCCCGTACCGCCCGCCGGGGACGCGGTCTGCGCCGTCTTCTGCTCGTCGGCCTGCGTCTTCGAACCGTCGTCGGACGAACCGCTCTTGAGGACGACGACCGCGACCACGGCGATGACGGCCAGGGCGGCGACGACCGCCGAGCCGATGATGACCGGCTTGTTCCCCTTGCCGCCGGAAGGAGCGGGCGGCGCCTGGTACGGGGGCGGCGTGGAGTACGCGGGGGCCGGGGGCTGGTAGGACCCGTAGGGCTGTTGCTGGGGCTGCTGGGGCTGCTGGGGCTGCTGCGGCTGGTACGGGGTCTGGACGGACTGGATGCCCGGGCCCGGGACCGCCTGCTGGTCCACCGGCGGGAAGACCGCCGAGGAGACGCCCGCCCCGCTGCGCGGTGCCGGCGCGTCGCCGCTGATCATCGGCGAGGACGCGGAGTGCACCGTGGAGGCCACGCGGGCGCACTCGTCGCGCATCGCGGCGGCGGACGGGAAGCGCTCGTTCGGGTTCTTCTTCAGCGCGCGGGCGACCAGCGCGTCCACCGCCGGAGGGATCGAGCGGTTGATCGTGGAGGGCGCGACCGGCTCCTCCTGGACGTGCGCGTACGCGATGGCCAGCGGCGAGTCCGCGTCGAAGGGCAGCCGCCCGGTCAGCAGCTCGAAGAGCATGATGCCGACCGAATACAGGTCGGAGCGCTCGTCCACCCCGCGTCCCAGCGCCTGTTCGGGCGAGAGGTACTGCGGGGTGCCGACGACCATGCCGGTCTGGGTCATCGACGTGACGCCGGACTGCATGGCGCGGGCGATGCCGAAGTCCATGACCTTGACCACATCACGCTTGGTCATCATCACGTTGCCCGGCTTGATGTCCCGGTGGACCAGGCCCGCCTCGTGGCTGACCTCCAGCGCCGCCAGCACATCGGCCGTGATCTTCAGCGCCTTCGCGGCGGGCATCGCGCCGTACTGCTTCACATCCGCGTCGAGCACGGAGCGCAGCGGCTTGCCCTCGACGTACTCCATGACGATGTACGGCATCGTCGAGCCGTCGAGCGCGTCCTCGCCGGTGTCGAAGACCGAGACGATGTTGGTGTGCGTGAGCTTGGCCACGGCCTGCGCCTCGCGGCGGAAGCGCTCGCGGAAGGACGACTCGCGGCCCAGTTCCGTGTGCAGGGTCTTGATCGCCACCTGGCGGTCCAGCACCGAGTCGTAGGCGAGGTGCACGGAGGCCATGCCGCCCTCGCCGAGCAGGTCGCGCAGCTGGTAGCGGCCGCCGCCGACGGCCCGTCCCGCGTACCGGCCCTGTGCGCCGTCCTGGCTCATGCTGTTGTTTCCCCCATCGCCGAGCCGAATCGGGGCCCCGGCTCAAAGGTCTGATCCGGCCAGATCCATCCGGCCGGACACGTATCCCGGCCAAGTGTGCCGTAGGGCGGGGGCACGTCAAGCCACGTGCCCGTTCCGTGACCGGATGCGCGACAAGCCGTCACGGAATTTGCCTTGCGCGGCCCGCTGCGGGTTTGATTGCCGGTCCATCCCCGACCGGTGCGCATCCCGGAACCTGTAGCGTGCCTAGCGGAAGAACTGCATTGCTTCGTATTGCCCCGAGGTACTGCCCCGGGCTCTGCGTGAGCACTGCCCCAAGGTTCAGGCCCCCACGCGAGCGGCCAGACACGACGGCGAGGACTGATGGCACAGACGCAGAGCGCCCAGGGTCCGTCCGACCCTGACGCCACCGGGGGCGGAATGCCCGATGTGCCGGAAATGTGGGGTAATGGCGGCATGGTCGGCGACGGCCGCTACCGCCTCACCCACCGGCTCGGCCGCGGCGGCATGGCGGAGGTCTTCGCCGCCGAGGACGTACGCCTCGGCCGCACGGTCGCGGTCAAGCTGCTCCGTGCCGACCTCGCCGAGGACCCGGTCTCCAAGGCCCGCTTCACCCGCGAGGCACAGTCCGTCGCCGGGCTGAACCACCACGCGGTCGTGGCCGTCTACGACTCCGGCGAGGACATCAACGGCCACAGCACCGTGCCGTACATCGTCATGGAGCTGGTTGAAGGCCGTACCATCCGCGACCTGTTGCTCAACGCCGAGGCCCCGCCGCCCGAGCAGGCGCTGATCATCGTCTCGGGCGTGCTGGACGCGCTGGCCTACAGCCACCAGCACGGCATCGTGCACCGCGACATCAAGCCCGCCAACGTCATCATCACCAACAACGGTGCCGTCAAGGTCATGGACTTCGGCATCGCCCGCGCCCTGCACGGCGCGCAGTCCACCATGACCCAGACCGGCATGGTCATGGGCACCCCGCAGTACCTCTCGCCCGAACAGGCCCTCGGCAAGACCGTGGACGCCCGCTCGGACCTCTACGCCACCGGCTGCCTGCTCTACGAACTCCTGGCGCTGCGCCCGCCGTTCACCGGCGAGACGCCGCTCTCCGTGGTGTACCAGCACGTCCAGGACAACCCGATCCCGCCGTCGACGGTGCTGAGCAGCGTCCCGCCGGAGCTCGACGGGCTCGTCATGCGCTCGCTGGCCAAGGACCCGGACGACCGGTTCCAGAGCGCCGAGGAGATGCGCGGGCTGGTCCAGTACAGCCTCCAGATGCTGCACGACGCGGGCGGCCACACCGGCGCCTGGGACACCGGCCCGGTCGCGGCGGCCACCGCGGCCACGCAGATGCTGGGCGCGGCGGGCGTGGGCATGGGCCAGACCACGGCCATGCCGCACCCGCAGCACGGCGACACCTCCCCGCAGCGGATCCTTCCGCAGGGCATCGGCGGCGGTGGCGACGACGACTACGAGCCGGGCGGGCGCGGCCGGGGCGGCGGCAGCAGCAAGCTGTGGATCTTCATCGCGGTGGTGATCGTGGCGACGGTCGCCGTGGCGGCGTACGTGATGCTGCCGCATAACAAGCAGAACGAGGGCGACACCAAGAAGGACAAGCAGACCGTCGCGCCCTCCACCCCCGGCTCCCCCGACGCCTCCTCCGCGACCCCGAAGGACAAGGAGTCCCACTCCGTCCCCGAGCGGAACGGCACGACGGGCGACAACTCCGGCGACGAGGGCGACTATTCGGGCAACACCCGGCACCGCGGCCGCCAGTCGCAGGAGCCGAGCAACGAGCCGTCCAACGAGCCGAGCAAGGACCCCACCACCAACCCGACCGACGACGGCAAGCCCGGCACCAACCAGGGTCAGACGACGCAGGGCCAGACGACGCAGGGGCAGACGACCCAGGGGCAGACGACTCAGGGTCAGACATCCCAGGGCCAGACCAGCCAGGGTCAGACCAGCCAGGGTCAGACGTCCCAGGGTCAGACGACGCAGGGTCAGACGTCCCAGGGCCAGACCAGCCAGGGGCAGGCGGCTCAGGGTCAGACGACCCAGGGCCACACCACCCCCTGAACTCCCCGTCCCCCAACGGACGTCAGTCCGTGAACGCCGCGCGTACCTCGTCGTACGCGCGCGTCCACCACACCGCCAACGCCGCCGACGCCGGGAAACCGGGGTCGGCGCGGTGGTCTCCGAGCTGGTAGCGCCAGCGCAGCATCCAGAAGTCGTTGAGCCGCTCCCACCACACCCGGTGCACCGCCGCCGCCAGTTCGGCGGGGGCGGCGCCCGTGCTGCCCCGGTAGGCCCGTGCGTAGGGCCGTATCTTCGTGAAGTCCAGCGTCCCGTCGGGCCGCAGGAAGAAGATCACGGCCGCCCGGACGGCCTCCTCGGCGCGCGGCCGGACGCCCAGCCGGTCCCAGTCGATGATCGCGGCGGGCTCGGCGCCCCGGTAGAGCAGGTTGAGCGGGTGGAAGTCGCCGTGCACCCAGCCCCGGGCGGGCGTCGCGGCCGCCGGCGGGCGGCGGTGGGCGTGCTGCTCCAGCAGGGCGCGGCGCTCGACGAGACGGTGCTCGGCGAGTTCGTCGAAGGCGTCGCGGGGCCGGCGGCGGGCCAGGACCAGAAGCTCCTCGATGAGCGCGTAGGTGTCCTCGGGGTCGGCCGCGGCGTCGGGGGCGGGGGAACGGGCGGGGGAACGGCCCGTGGCGGCCTCCTGGGGGCCCTGGGGAGCGTCCTCCGGGCTCTCGCCCTCCATGACCGTCTCCAGGCTGACGTGCACCCGTCCCAGCAGCGCCCCCAGCCGCCGGGACTGGGTCTCGGTCAGCTCGCCCCCGTCGCGGTGCCGGCCCTCGACCCAGGGGTGCAGGGCGTAGCAGCGGCCGCCGAGGACGGCGACGGTGGACCCGTCGTCGTCGGCGACGGGCGGGGCGACCGGCAGTCCGAGCGCGCCCAGCCGGAGGGTGGCGGCGTGCTGGCGGGCGATGGCGTCCCGGTCGCCGTCGAGATGGTGCTTGAGGAAGAAGCGGCCGCGGCTGGTGGAGAGCCGGTAACCCCGGTTCAGCAGGCCCTCGGTGAGCGGTTCGCAGGAGACGGGCTCGCCCGCCTGGTGGTAGCGGCGCAGCAGGGTGCGCAGGGCGCCGTCGGGGGGTGGGGCGTGGGGCGGTGCGTGGTGGACAACTGAGCGCGGCACGCCCCAAATGTTAGTTCACGAAGCGTGCGCGGCGGCCCGTGCGGGTACGCCTTCGAGGTGGTGCAGGGTGATGAACTGCGGTTCTATGCACAGGTATTCGGGGATGAAGGGCCCGTTGTCGGCCGTGCGGGGGGCCGGGCCGAAGCGCGGGAGTTCGGCCGGGTCGGGGACGAAGGTACGGGCGGTTCCCATGAGTTGGATGTGCCAGACGTTTTCGTCGCCCTCCTCCCGGCCGCCGAAGTTGTCGGCGTTGTAGGCGACGACCGAGCCGTCGCAGGCGCGTCCGTAGCCGTAGCCGCCGTGCAGCCGGATCAGGATCTTGCCGTCGGAGACGATGTGCCGGGTGGTGATGACGAACGGGAGCGCGCGCATGGTCACGGAGAGCCGCCCGTAGGGGGCGCGGTCGAGCAGTTCGAACGCTCGGTACTCGTCTGAAGGCATGCGCCTTACTCTGCACCGTTACCCACGGTGCACGTAGAGCCACCCGCCCCGTCGCGCCCGGGACGTTGGTCCCTAAACGGACGGATCCCCGGACCGGAAACGGACGGATCCACGGACGGATCCCCGGACCGGCCGGCGTCAGCGCTTCTCGGCCTGGAGCCGGGCGACGTACGCCGCGGCCTGGGAGCGGCGCTCCATGCCCAGCTTGGACAGCAGGCTGGAGACGTAGTTCTTGATGGTCTTCTCGGCGAGGTGCAGCCGCTCGCCGATCACGCGGTTGGTCAGGCCCTCCCCGATCAGGTCCAGGATGCGGCGCTCCTGGTCGGTGAGGGAGGCGAGCCGGTCGTCGCCCTTGGGGTCCTTGCCGTCGCGCAGCCGCTCCAGCACCCGGGCGGTCGCGACCGGATCGAGCAGGGACTTTCCGGCGGCGACGTCGCGCACGGCGGAGAGCAGTTCATTGCCGCGAATGGCCTTCAGCACATAACCCGAGGCCCCGGCCATGATCGCGTCGAAAAGCGCCTCGTCGTCGGCGAAGGAGGTGAGCATCAGGCATTTGATGCCCTCGTCCTGGGCGCGGATCTCACGGCATACTTCGACTCCACTACCATCCGGAAGGCGAACGTCCAGTACGGCGACATCGGGCCGGGTGGCGGGAATGCGCACGAGAGCGTCGGCCGCGGTGCCGGCTTCGCCCACCACCTCGATGTCCTCCTCCACGGAGAGCATCTCGTGGACGCCGCGCCGTACCACCTCGTGGTCGTCAAGCAGAAATACCGTGATTTTTCCTTGTTCGCGCACAGTGTCAGTCTCACACATCGAGTCTTCCCCTGCTCTTGTCCTCCGGGATAACGTGCGGTCGTTCCGGCGGTAACTCCGCTCGCGCGGAGGAGGCTCGCAAGGCTCTGACCAGTGCTGCTGCGGCCCTTTCTCGATTTACTTGGAAATCCAAGCAAAATCGCAGGTCAGAGAGGGTTTCGCAGGAATGCCGGGTACTGGGTAACGTGCCTATTGCAGGCCATTCGCCGGGGCGCCTGTCGCGTCCGGTTCGGCCTCGGCACACCCACCCCGTGTGCCGTCGGGAAGCGGGCGAGCACCCCCAGCCCCACGGCGGGGGGACCCCCTACGGCCACCGGCGACCCCGGGGGCCGACAGACGGAGGAGCACACGTGACCGTGGACAGCCCCGCCGCGCGCAAGCCGCGCGGCGGCAAACGCGCCGGCGTGAAGAAGCCGGCCGGCGGGCCGGACCAGCCGGAGCTCGTACAGCTGCTGACGCCCGAGGGCGAGCGGGTCGAGCACCCCGACTACGCCATCGACGTGACGCCCGAGGAACTGCGCGGCCTGTACCGCGACATGGTGCTGACCCGCCGCTTCGACGGCGAGGCCACCACCCTCCAGCGCCAGGGCGAACTGGGCCTGTGGGCCTCCCTGCTGGGCCAGGAGGCCGCGCAGATCGGCTCCGGCCGGGCCACCCGCGCCGACGACTACGTCTTCCCGACCTACCGCGAGCACGGCGTCGCCTGGTGCCGCGGGGTGGACCCGACCAACCTCCTCGGGATGTTCCGCGGCGTCAACCACGGTGGCTGGGACCCCAACGAGAACAACTTCCACCTGTACACGATCGTCATCGGCTCGCAGGCGCTGCACGCCACCGGCTACGCGATGGGCGTCGCCAAGGACGGCGCCGACTCCGCCGTCATCGCCTACTTCGGCGACGGCGCCTCCAGCCAGGGCGACGTGGCCGAGGCGTTCACCTTCGCCGCGGTCTACAACGCCCCCGTGGTGTTCTTCTGCCAGAACAACCAGTGGGCCATCTCCGAGCCCACCGAGAAGCAGACCCGCGTCCCGCTCTACCGCCGCGCCCAGGGCTACGGCTTCCCCGGCGTCCGCGTCGACGGCAACGACGTCCTGGCCTGCCTCGCGGTCACCAAGGCCGCCCTGGAGCGCGCCCGCACCGG
Source organism: Streptomyces luteireticuli (assembly GCF_041519305.1). Classification (NCBI taxonomy): domain Bacteria; kingdom Bacillati; phylum Actinomycetota; class Actinomycetes; order Kitasatosporales; family Streptomycetaceae; genus Streptomyces; species Streptomyces luteireticuli. Next base: position 4,316,570 of record NZ_CP167927.1, on the reverse strand, counting down.
CCAGGGCCCCATGCTCGTCGAGGCGTTCACCTACCGGATGGGCGCCCACACCACCTCCGACGACCCGACGAAGTACCGCCGGGACGAGGAGCGGGAGGCCTGGGAGGCCAAGGACCCGATCCTGCGCCTGCGCCGTCACCTGGAGCGCGAGGGGTACGCCGACGAGGAGTTCTTCGCCGCGCTGGAGGCCGAGAGCGACGCCCTCGCCAAGCGCGTCCGCGACCGGGTCCGCACCATGCCGGACCCCGAGGACACGGCGATCTTCGAGAACATCTACGCCGACGGCCACGCCCTGGTCGACGAGGAGCGCGCACAGTTCGCCGCCTACCAGGCGCAGTTCGCGGACGAGGAGAGCAACTGATGGCCACCGAGAAGCTGTCGATCGTCAAGGCCATCAACGCCTCGCTGCGCACGGCGCTGGAGTCCGACCCCAAGGTCCTGGTGATGGGCGAGGACGTCGGCAAGCTCGGCGGCGTCTTCCGGGTCACCGACGGCCTGCAGAAGGACTTCGGCGAGGACCGCGTCATCGACACCCCGCTCGCCGAGTCCGGCATCGTCGGCACCGCGATCGGCCTGGCGCTGCGCGGCTACCGGCCGGTGGTGGAGATCCAGTTCGACGGGTTCGTCTTCCCCGCGTACGACCAGATCGTCACCCAGCTCGCCAAGATGCACGCCCGCGCGCTCGGCAAGATCAAGCTGCCGGTCGTCATCCGCATCCCCTACGGCGGGGCCATCGGCGCCGTCGAGCACCACAGCGAGTCCCCCGAGTCGCTCTTCGCGCACGTCGCGGGCCTGAAGGTGGTCAGCCCGGCCAACGCCTCCGACGCGTACTGGATGCTCCAGCAGGCGATCCAGAGCGACGACCCGGTCATCTACTTCGAGCCCAAGCGGCGCTACCACGACCGCTCCGAGGTCGACACGGACGCCGCCACGGCCGCCCCGGGCCCGCTGCACACCGCCCGTACGGTGCGCGCCGGCACGGACCTGACGCTGGCCGCGTACGGGCCCATGGTCAAGACCTGTCTGGAGGCCGCCGCGGCGGCCGAGGAGGAGGGCAGGTCGCTGGAGGTCCTGGACCTCCGGTCGATCTCGCCGGTCGACTTCGACGCGATCCAGGCGTCCGTCGAGCGCACCCGCCGGCTCGTCGTGGTCCACGAGGCCCCGGTCTTCTTCGGCTCCGGCGCCGAGATCGCGGCCCGGATCACCGAGCGCTGCTTCTACCACCTGGAGGCCCCCGTCCTGCGGGTCGGCGGCTACCACGCCCCCTACCCGCCGTCGCGGCTGGAGGACGAGTACCTTCCGGGACTGGACCGGGTACTCGACGCCGTAGACCGCTCGCTTGCGTACTGAGGGCTGAGGAGAGTCGTGACGATGACTGCGAGTACGGAGCGCTTCCGCGAGTTCAGGATGCCCGACGTGGGCGAGGGGCTCACCGAGGCCGAGATCCTCAAGTGGTACGTGGCCGTCGGGGACACCGTCTCCGACGGGCAGGTGGTCTGCGAGGTCGAGACCGCCAAGGCGGCCGTGGAGCTGCCGATCCCCTTCGACGGCGTGGTGCACGAGCTGCGCTTCGGGGAGGGGACGACGGTCGACGTCGGTACGCCGATCATCTCCGTCGACACCACGCCGGGCGCGGGCCCGGCGGAGCCGGAGGCCGCTCCGGCGGCTCCCGAGCCGGAGGCCGAGCCCCAGGGCCGCCAGGCCGTCCTGGTCGGGTACGGCGCGGCGCCGTCCTCCACCAAGCGCCGGGCGCGCAAGGCCCCGGCGGAGTCCGCGCCGAAGGCGGCGTACGCGGCGGCCGTCCAGGCCGAGTTGAACGGTCATGCCGCCCCGGCCCCGGCCCCGGTGGCGCCCGCCGCCCCCGCACCGGCCGTCGTCGGCCCCGCCGGTGCCGGCGCGGAGCGCCCCCTGGCCAAGCCGCCGGTCCGCAAGCTGGCCAAGGACCTGGGCATCGACCTGGGCGCCGTGACCCCCACCGGGCCCGGCGGGGTCGTCACCCGTGACGACGTGCACGCCGCCGCCCAGGCGGTCGCCGAGCCGGCCGCTCCGGCTGTCCGGCCTGTCCAGGCCGTTCCGGCCGGGGCCGCCGCCAGTGCCGGGGAGACCCGCGCCGGGGAGACCCGCATCCCCGTCAAGGGCGTCCGCAAGGCCACCGCGCAGGCCATGGTGGCCAGCGCCTTCACCGCGCCGCACGTCACGGAGTTCATCACCGTCGACGTGACCCGCACGATGAAGCTCGTCCAGAAGCTGAAGGCCGACCCGGACATGGCCGGGCTGCGGGTCAACCCGTTGCTGATCGTGGCCAAGGCGCTGCTGGTCGCGATCCGGCGGAACCCGGACGTCAACGCGGCCTGGGACGAGGAGAATCAGGAGATCGTCCGCAAGGACTACGTCAACCTCGGCATCGCCGCCGCGACGCCGCGCGGCCTGATCGTCCCCAACATCAAGGACGCCCAGGCCAAGACGCTCCCGGAGCTCTCGAAGGCGCTCGCCGACCTGGTGAGCACGGCGCGGGAGGGGAGGACGAGCCCGGCGGACATGTCCGGCGGCACGGTGACGATCACCAACGTCGGCGTCTTCGGCGTGGACACCGGCACGCCCATCCTCAACCCGGGCGAGTCCGCGATCCTGGCCGTCGGAGCGATCAAGCTCCAGCCGTGGGTGCACAAGGGCGAGGTCAAGCCGCGGCACGTCACGACGCTGGCGCTGTCGTTCGACCACCGGCTGGTGGACGGCGAGCTCGGGTCGAAGGTGCTGGCGGACACGGCGGCGGTGCTGGAGCAGCCGAAGCGGCTGCTGACCTGGGGGTAGCCGGTCTGTGCAACGCGGCTGCGCCGCGTTCGTCCTCAATCGCCGGACGGGCTGAACAGCCCGTCCGGCGATTGAGGACTTCGCCCGAAGGGCGAATGGGGTCCGGGGTCTCCCCGGGAAACGGAGAAAGGGCGGGCCGGGGGCAAGAAAACGGCCGCAGGCAGCGCGCAGAGGGCCCGGGCGCCCGCTCCCCACCCCCCTCCGGTGTGGAGCGCGGCGCCCGGGCCCTCCGCACAGGCGTGAGCGGCCTCGGACATTTCCCCCGGCAGAGGGTGGAATGGCCCGTGTAGGGCAATTTACTTAAGATTGACCGACACTTGCAGTGTCGGAAGGCGAGGCTCAGGTGGACGTGGACGACGTGCGCGACGGCGAGTCCATCAGCCGTCTGCTCCGCGCCTGGCGCTCCCGCGTCGACGCCCGCACCGTCCCCGAGCTGCGCTGGACGTATCCCCGCCCCGGACGCCTGCTCTCCCAGAAGCACGTCGCCCGGCTGACCGGCGTCAGCGAGGGCTGGTACCGCGCGCTGGAGGCCGGCCGCCGCCGGGACTTCTCCGAGGGCTTCCTGCTCCGCGTCGCCGCCGCGCTGCGGCTGAGCGAGGCCGAGACGCTCACCCTCTTCCTCGCCGTCTGCGGCCGCCGCCCGCCCGGGCCGCGCACCGGCTTCGGCGAACTCCCGCAGGGCGTACGGGACCTGCTCGTCCAGCAGACCACCTACCCGGCCTACCTCTCCGACGTGGCCTGGAACGTCGTCGCCTCCAACGGCCTCATGGGCGAGTGGTTCCCCTGGGTGCTGCGCCCCGGCGCCAACCTGATGCGGTGGGCGCTGCTCCACCCCGAGGCCCGCGAGCAGATGCTCGACTGGGAGGAGACCTGCGCCCGGACGTATCTCGCGATGCTCCGCGTCGCGGCCAACAGCAACCCCGACAACGCCGAACTGCGCTCCCTGGTCCGCGAGGTGCTGGACTCCGACGCCGCCTGCCGGCGCATCTGGGCCGAGGAGCACGACGTCGTCGAGCACCGCGACGGGCACGTCTTCCGGCTGCGCCTGCCGTACCACGATCACACCGAGATCAGGGTGACCACCCACGTCCTGCTGCCGATACAACGCCCCGATCTCCGCTTTGTGTTCATCACCCCGTTGACCGACTGAGCGTCCATACCGGTCCACGGGCGGTACGTACCGCCGACCGTCCGGATCGCGGACACGCCCTCATCAAGCGTCTGTCTTGTATCTATGCTGTGCGCATGCCTACCTCCTCCATGTCCGCACAGGTCAGACAGCCCCCCGCCGCCGAGCGCGTCTACGCGCACGTCAAGGACGGGGTCCTGCACCGGCGTTACGCCGGGGGGACGCTGCTCACCGAGGGCGGGCTCGCCGAGGCCGTCGGGGTGTCGCGCACCCCGGTGCGGGAGGCGCTGCTGCGGCTGGAGGGTGAGGGACTGCTCAAGCTCTATCCCAAGAAGGGGGCGCTCGTGCTGGCCGTGTCCGCCCAGGAGATCGCGGATGTGGTGGAGACCCGGCTGCTGGTGGAGAAGCACGCGGCGGCCAAGGCGGTGCCGGCCGCGCCCGCGCTGATCGGCAGGCTGGAGGAGCTCGTCGAGGACATGCGGCGGCAGGCCGCCGAGGGCGATCTGGCCGCGGTCTCGGTGAGCGACCGGGCCTTCCACGCGGAGATCGTCCGCAGCGCGGGCAACCAGATCCTCTCCCGCCTCTACGACCAGCTGCGCGACCGCCAGCTGCGGATGGGGGTGGCGGCCATGCACGCCCACCCCGACCGGATCGCCAAGAACATCGCCGAACACACCGAGATCCTCGACGCCCTGCGCTCCGGCGACGCCGCCGCCGCGGTCGCCGTCGTCGACCGGCACGTGGGCTGGGTGCGCAACCTCGCCCAGGGAGACGTCCGATGAGCTCCTCCCCGGCCGCCGGGGCCCTGCCGGGCGACCCTTCCCCTGGCTCTGAAGGAGCTGGGGGAGGCCCCACTGGAGGCCGGCGGGCGGTCGCCGTCTGGGGCATCGGCGTCGCCGTCTACTTCGTCGCCATCGTCTTCCGCACCAGCCTGGGCGTGGCCGGCATCGACGCCGCCGAGCGCTTCCACATCAACTCCTCGGCGCTGTCCACCTTCTCCATACTCCAGCTGCTGGTCTACGCCGGGATGCAGATACCCGTCGGCCTGATGGTCGACCGGCTCGGCACCAAGAAGGTGCTCGCCCTCGGCGTGCTGCTGTTCACCGCCGGACAGCTCGGCTTCGCGCTCTCCCACTCCTACGCCGGTGCGCTGGCCGCCCGCGCCCTGCTGGGCTGCGGCGACGCGATGACCTTCATCAGCGTCCTGCGGCTGGGCGCCCGGTGGTTCCCCGCCCGGCACGGCCCGATGATCGCCCAGGTGGCGGCGCTCTTCGGAATGGCCGGCAATCTGGTCTCCACCCTCGTCCTCGCCCAGCTGCTGCACACCCACGGCTGGACCGCCACCTTCGCGGGCAGCGCCGCGGCCGGAGTCCTCGTCCTCGTCCTGCTCGTGGCCTTCCTCCAGGACCACCCCCCGGGGTACGAGCCGGCGCCCGCCCCGCACCCCGGAGCCGGCTACGTCCGCCGCCAGATCGCCCTCGCCTGGCGCGAGCCCGGCACCCGGCTCGGCCTGTGGGTGCACTTCACCACCCAGTTCCCGGCGATGGTCTTCCTGCTGCTGTGGGGCATGCCGTTCCTCGTCGAGGCCGAGGGCCTCGACCGGGGCACCGCGGGCGAACTCCTCACCCTCGTCGTGCTGGTGAACATGGCCGTCGGCCTCGTCTACGGCCAGATCATCGGCCGTCACCACGCCGCCCGGCTGCCGCTCGCCCTGGGCACCGTCGCCGCCACCGTCGTGCTCTGGGCCGCGGCCCTCGCCTGGCCCGGGCCGCACGCCCCGATGTGGCTGCTGATCACGCTCTGTTCGGTGCTCGGCGCCTGCGGCCCCGCCTCGATGATCGGCTTCGACTTCGCCCGCCCCGCCAACCCGCCGGAGCGGCAGGGCACGGCGTCCGGCATCGTCAACATGGGCGGCTTCACCGCCTCCATCACGACGCTGCTGGCCATCGGCCTGATCCTGGACTCCACCGGCGAGGACTACCGGGCCGCCTTCGCCTCGGTCTTCGCCCTCCAGGCGCTGGGCCTGACCCAGATCCTGCGGCTGCGCGGCCGGGCCCAACGACGCGAGGAGGAACGGATCGTGGCGTCCCGGGTGGAGACGGTCCACGTCCCGGTGCTTCCGTAGGGGCTCTACGGGGTGACGGCGAACTCCCGCAGTATCGCCACCGCCAGCCCCGGCTCGCCCTCCACCGTGACGCGCCCGTCCAGCGCCTCCGGCCGCACCCGCCCGCAGGCCAGCAGGACGTACGCCTCCCAGTCCAGCGCCAGCGTCACCACCGGCCCCAGCGAGACACTGGAGTCCACCGAGCCCCGCCCCGCCCCGTCCACCCGCACGGTCCGCAGGAACTCCACCGGCCCGTGCACATCCACCACCACCGCCGAACCGGCGGGCGCGCCCGCCTTCCCGGCCACCACCCCGGGCAGCCCGGCGACCAGCACGTCCCGCGCGATCAGCGCGCCGGGCGCGGCCAGGTTGCCGGGCACGCCCAGCGCCCGGCGCAGGTCCTGTTCGTGCACCCAGACGTCGAAGGCCCGCACGGTCAACGCCCGTTCGAGCGTCTGCTCGTTCCCCGAGCCCAGCGGCCAGCGCACCGGCGCCCGCGGGGAGCGGGTCTCGCCGCGCAGCTGCCGCGACCGGCGGATGACGGTGAGCTCCAGCTCCGAGGTCATCTCCGGCGCCGTGTGACAGCGCCGCACGTCCACCTGCACCTCGATGTAGCGCGAGAACTCGTCGGTGACGTGGTAGAGATCGCGCGGCAGCGTATGGATGGGCCGCGGCTCGCCCAGCATCTCGCTCTCGACCCCGATGACGTGCGAGACCACATCGCGCACGGACCACCCCGGGCAGTCCGTCGGCCGGTTCCAGTCGCCCTCGGCGAGCGGTCTCACCAACTCGTTGATCGCTTCGATGGAATGGGTCCAGGCGTCGATCGCCGGCTGAAGGCTGGGGTGGACGGTCACGTGATCCCTCGTCGTGCGGTGTGTACGTGCGCGGGGCAAGTGCGGTCTGGGTCTCTTAAGTTACGCTGCGCAAGGGCAACCCGGCAGAGGTTTCATGGGCGGAAAGTGGTGGTAGCTGTGCGCGTCTCCCTGATCCAGCTCGCCGTCGACCCGGCGGCCGAGTCGCCGGACGAGCGGCGCGAGCGCGTGGCCGGTCTCGTCCGTGCGGAACGCGGCAGCGACCTGGTGGTCCTCCCCGAGCTGTGGACCACGGGCGCCTTCGCCTCCCCCCACTTCCTCCACGAGGCCGAATCGCCGGCGGACGGCCCCACGTCCCGGCTGATGTCGGCCGCCGCGCGCGACGCGGGCGTGTGGCTGCACGCGGGATCGATCATCGAACAGGGCGGTGAGGACGGTCTGTTCAACACCTCGCTGGTGTTCGACCCGTCGGGGAAGCTCGTCCGCACCTACCGCAAGATCCACCTCTTCGGCTTCGACGAGGGCGAGGCCGTGCTGATGACCGCGGGCCGGGAGCCCGTCACCCTGGCGCTCCCGGAGACCGTGATCGGCCTGGCCACCTGCTACGACCTGCGCTTCCCCGAACTCTTCCGGGCGCTGGTGGACGCGGGCGCCGAGACCCTCGTCGTCCCGGCCGGCTGGCCCGCGGCGCGCCGCGCCCACTGGACGCTGCTGGCGCAGGCCCGGGCCGTCGAGGACCAGGCGTACGTCCTGGCCGTCGGCACGGCCGGCACCAACGGCGGTGTGGAGCAGGCCGGGTACAGCATCGCCGTGGACCCCTGGGGCGAGGTGCTCGCCGAGGCGGGGGCGGAGGAGGAGATCCTCCGCCTCGACCTGGACATGGAACGGGTGGCCCGCACCCGGAAGGAGTTCCCGGCGCTGCGCAACCGGGTGCTGGGCGTGCCCTGTTCTTAGATCCCGTCGTCGGGCACCTTGTTGACCTTCAGCCCCTTCGGGATGGCCGGCAGCAGCCGCTCCTTGGACACGCTCTCCCGGATCTTCAGCGGATCGGTGAACGTCTCCTGACGCGCCTCCTGGAAGCCGATGACCGGCCCGCCCTTGCGGAGGTTCCCGCCCTTGGGGGCGAGGCCCTTGATCGCGGGGAGCCGGTAGGAACCCGCCTTGTGCAGCGCCTGGTCCAGGAAAGCGGCGGTCAGCTGGGCGACCTGGGCGCGGGCGGCGACGGGGTTCGCGACCTTGCCCCGCTTGCAGCTGCCCACGCTCCCGTCCTTGTCGGTGGGCGCGAGATTGGTGTTGAGCATGGTGTGCCCGGTGCCGGCGAGCAGCACATCGGCGGCGACCTTGGTCCGGCCGGACGTGGCCAGCCCCTTCATCGTCCGCAGCCCGGCCTCCGGCCCGGTGTCCTCGTCGCACGCGCCACGGACGTTGAGGACGGGCACCTTGTGCGTCGCCTTCTCGGCGTTCTCGGCGGGTTCGAGGGCCACGGCCCCGAACAGCCCCTTCCTCTGAGCGGCTTTCTGCGACAGTACGTACCCGCCGCCCCGGCTGTGCCCCACGAGCCCGACCCGTGACGTGTCGATCCGCCCCTTGACGTCCGGCATCTTCAGCCCATGCTTGACGCCCTTGTTGAGATCCCCGAGCAGCCTCAGATGCGCGTCGACGAGATCCGTGTACCCCTTCTCGGGCTCGGTCTCCCCGCCCCACCAGATCTCCGGCGAGACGACGTCGATCGACACGGCGACGAACCCCTTGCGCGTCAGCGCCTCCACCAGGTGCGAGAGCCCGGCGTCCTGCCGCAGGTAGTCGGGGCCGACCTTCTCCTTCTTGCCGGGCGCGGCGCAGACCAGCGGCCAGGCGGTCCTGACGGGCTTCCGGGATACGGCGTCCGTCTTCCCGACGGTCACACAGTTGGGATGCGCCCCGTGCATCACCACGACCACGGGATGCGGCCCCTTCCCCTTGGGCATCCCCAGCACCCCGTGCACCTGCGTCGGATTGCCCGCCGTCCGCCCGCCGGTGATCTTCAACAGACCCGGCGAGAGCGCGTACCGGGTGAGGCTCGCCCCGGGCTCTCCCGAGTGCTTCCCGGCCGCTGCGGCGGTACCGGCGCAGGTGAGGGCCAGCCCGAGGGCGGCGGAGGTGGCGACGAGGCGGGTGGCTCGGATATGCGTTCTCTTCATAGTTAAAGGGACGGCAAAATAGGTGGATCAAGTTCCGCATGCGGCCGTCCTGTTGCCGGCCGGCAGGCCCGGGCCGACATACCGCGTTCACACGCCAATGGCACCCTTGTGTCATGAGTGCTCCTACGCCCCGTCGCCCCCGCGTCCGTGCCCCCGAGCTCGTCGGCAAGGGCGGCTGGCTCAATACGGGCGGGAAGGAGCTCGATCTGGCCGCGCTGCGCGGGCGGATCGTGATCCTCGACTTCTGGACGTTCTGCTGTGTGAACTGCCTGCATGTGCTCGACGAGCTGCGGGAGTTGGAGGAGAAGCACCGGGACACCACGGTGATCATCGGCGTGCACTCGCCGAAGTTCGTGCACGAGGCCGAGCACCGGGCCGTCGTCGACGCCGTGGAGCGGTACGGGGTCCATCACCCCGTCCTCGACGACCCCGAGCTCGCGACGTGGAAGCAGTACGCGGTACGGGCCTGGCCGACGCTCGTCGTGATCGACCCCGAGGGGTACGTCGTCGCCCAGCACGCCGGCGAGGGGCACGCGCACGCGCTGGAGGCGCTGGTCGGCGAGCTGGAGGCCGAGCACGCGGCGAAGGGGACGCTGCGGCGCGGGGACGGGCCGTATGTGGCGCCCGAGCCGGTCGCGACCGATCTGCGCTTCCCGGGGAAGGCGCTGGCCCTGCCGGAGGGCGGGTTCCTCGTCTCGGACACCACCCGGCACCAGCTCGTCGAGCTCGCGGAGGACGGCGAGAGCGTCGTCCGGCGGATCGGGACCGGGGAGCGCGGCCTCGCCGACGACCCCGTGCGGTTCAGCGAGCCGCAGGGGCTCGCGCTCCTGCCCGACGGGCGGGTGATCGTCGCCGACACCGTCAACCACGCGCTGCGCGCCTACGACCCGCGGACCGGCGAGGTCACCACGGTCGCCGGCACGGGCCGCCAGTGGTGGCAGGGCGCGGCCACGTCCGGCCCCGCCCGCGAGGTCGCGCTCTCGTCCCCCTGGGACGTGGCCTGGTTCGCGGACCGGCTCTGGATCGCCATGGCCGGCGTCCACCAGCTGTGGACGTACGACCCGGCGACGGAGACCGTCGAGGCCGCCGCGGGCACGACCAACGAGGGGCTGGTGGACGGGCCGGCCCGCGAGGCGTGGTTCGCCCAGCCGTCCGGGCTGGCCGCCGCCGGTGACCGGCTGTGGGTCGCCGACTCCGAGACGTCCGCGCTGCGGTACGTGGAGCGGGACGGCGACGGGTTCGCCGTGCGGACCGCGGCCGGGACCGGGCTGTTCGACTTCGGGCACCGGGACGGCGACGCCGGGCAGGCGCTGTTCCAGCACCCGCTGGGCGTCACCGCGCTGCCGGACGGGTCCGTCGCCGTCTCCGACACCTACAACCACGCGCTGCGCCGCTACGACCCGGCGACGGGCGAGGTCGGCACGCTCGCCACGGATCTGCGGGAGCCGTCCGACGCGGTGCTGGTGCCGGACTCCGGCGAGATCCTCGTCGTCGAGTCGGCCCGGCACCGGCTGACGCGGCTGCGGCTGCCGGAGGAGGCGGTGCGGGTGGAGTCCGTGGCGCACCGCACGCGGCGGGAGGCGACCGAGGTCGCCCCCGGCGAGCTGCTCCTGGACGTCCTCTTCGAGGCGCCGGCCGGGCAGAAGCTGGACACGCGGTACGGGCCGTCGACGCGGCTGCTCGTCAGCTCGACGCCGCCGGAGCTGCTGGCGGAGGGCTCGGGCGCGGGGGCGGACCTCAGCCGCCGGGTGGTCCTGGCGGACGGCGTGGCCGAGGGCGTCCTGCACGTCTCCGCGATGGCGGCCTCGTGCGACGACGACCCGGAGAACGAGTACCCGGCGTGCCATATGCACCAGCAGGACTGGGGAGTTCCGGTACGGGTCGTCCCCGGGGGCGCGGAGCGGCTGCCGCTGGTGCTGGCGGGTCTGGACGGGTAAGGAGCGTCAGCCCTTCAGGGCCGCCGCTTCCTCCCCCACCCAGTACGTCGTCCGCACCGAGTCGTCGATCTTCAGCTTCCCGCCCGGCAGGGCCGCCTTGAGCTCCCCGCCCTCCACCGGGTCGCCGTTCTTCGCCTGGAACGAGACGGACAGCTCCGTCGCCTCCCGGGGAGTTCCGCCGTCCGCCGACGTCGGCACGACGCCGGCGTAGGCGGCCTTCCCCGGCGCCAGCCGCACCGGCGCCGCGGGCTTCGACGCGGCGACCATGTCCGCCGTCGCCTGGTCCTTGTCGAAGCGCAGGAACGGGAAGCCGTACGCCGTGCACGCCTTGGACGCCGTCGCCACCAGCAGGACGCGTCCGGAAGGAGCGGGCCGGGCCTGGAGCTTGACGTCCGACGGGGCGCACGCGTCGCCCTTCGCCGCGCCCGAGGCCGCGCTGTCCTCCCCCTCCGCGCCGACGTCCGGCGCGTCGGAGGAGTCCGCGGAGTCCGAGGCGTTCGCGGCGGAGGAGTCCTTCGCGTCCGAACTCCCGCCCCCTCCACAGCCGGTGAGCGTCAGGGTGGCCACGGCCGTGAGCACGGCGGCGGCGAGGGGCAGGAGACGACGGTCGGTCATGGTGGTTCCCCCGGAGTGGGACGGCTCGGCCTTGCCGGAAGTCAGCCTTCCAGGAAGGCGGTCAGCGCCGAGGCGAGCAGATGCGGGTCGTCCGCGCCGCACAGTTCGCGGGCGGAGTGCATGGAGAGGATAGCGACGCCGATGTCGACCGTGGCGATGCCGTGCCGCGCCGCCGTGATCGGCCCGATCGTGGTGCCGCAGGGAACGGAGTTGTTGGAGACGAAGTGCTGCCAGGGCACGCCCGCCCGCTCGCACGCGTCGGCGAACAGCGCCCGCCCGCCGCCGTCCGTCGCGTACCGCTGGTTGACATTGGTCTTGAGCAACGGACCGCCGTTGGCCACCGGGTGGTGGCCCGGCTCGTGCCGCTCCGCGTAGTTGGGGTGCACGGCGTGGCCCGTGTCGGAGGAGAAGCAGACCGTACCGGCGAGCGCCCGCGCGCGGTCCTCGTACGTACCGCCGCGCGCGAGGACCGAGCGCTCCAGGACGTTGCCGAGCAGCGGGCCCTCCGCCCCGGTGTCGGACTGGCTGCCGTTCTCCTCGTGGTCGAAGGCGGCCAGGACGGGGATGTACGACAGGCCGTCGGACGTCGCGGCGGCGGCCAGCGCGGCCGTACCGGCGTGCACGGAAAGGAGGTTGTCCATCCGGGGACCGGCCACCAGCTCGCGGTCGCGGCCGAGGTAGGCGGGCGGCTCGACGCTGTGCGTCATCAGGTCCCAGCCGGTGATCTCTTGGGCCTCCACGCCCGCCTCCGCCGCGACGAAGCGGATGAGGTCGCCCTCCTGGACGCTGCCCAGGCCCCACAGCGGCGTCATATGGCGCTGACGGTCCAGCGTCAGACCGTCGTTGACGCCCCGGTCGAGGTGGATGGCCAGCTGCGGGACGCGCAGCAGCGGACGGTCGACGTTGACGAGGCGGTGCTCGCCGCCGCGCAGGGTGATCCGGCCGGAGAGGCCGAGGTCGCGGTCGAGCCAGGTGTTGAGCAGGGTGCCGCCGTAGATCTCCACGGCGACCTGGCGCCAGCCGTGCGCCCCGGTGTCGGGGAGCGGCTTGACGCGCAGGTTGGGGGAGTCGGTGTGCGCGCCGACGATGCGGAACGGGGTGGCGGGCGAGGCGCCCTCGGGCACGTACCAGGCGATGATCGCGCCGCCCCGCAGCACGAACTTCCCGCCCGACGAGGCGTCCCACGCGTCGGTCTCCGCGAGCTGCCGGAAGCCCGCCTTCTCCAGCCGGGCGGCCGTGTTGGCCACCGCGTGGTACGGCGAGGGGCTCGCCGCGAGGAAGGACATGAGGTCGTCGGTGTGGCCGCGGTCGAAGCGGTGCGCAGTGCTCATGGGGCCAGGATAAGGAGGACGTACGAAGGCCCGCTCCCCCCGAGCGGGCCTTCGTACGGGCATCGTGGCGCGGCCTAGAACGCGGCCTCGTCCAGCTCCATCAGCGACTGGTCCACGCCCTCGGCGAGGGTGCGCTCGACCGAGACGCCGGGCAGGACGTTCGCGGCGAAGAACTTCGCGGCGGCGATCTTGCCGGTGTAGAAGGCCTTGTCCTTGGCGGGGGCCTCGGGCAGCTTCGCGGCGGCCACGGCGGCTCCGCGCAGCAGCAGGTAGCCGACGACGACGTCACCGGCGGCCAGCAGGAACCGGGTGGTGTTGAGGCCGACCTTGTAGATGGACTTGACGTCCTTCTCGGTGGCGGCGAGGTCGGTCAGCATGATGCCGACGATCGCCTCCAGGTCGGCGGCGGCCTTGGCCAGCCGGTCGCGGGAGGCCGTCAGCTCCTCGCCGCCGGGCGCCTCCGCGAGGAACTTCTTGATCTCCTCGGAGAGCGTGGTGAGCGCCTGGCCCTGGTCGCGGACGATCTTGCGGAAGAAGAAGTCCTGGCCCTGGATGGCCGTGGTGCCCTCGTACAGCGTGTCGATCTTCGCGTCACGGATGTACTGCTCGATCGGGTACTCCTGGAGGTACCCGGAGCCGCCGAAGGTCTGCAGCGACTGGGCCAGCTGCTCGTAGGACTTCTCGGAGCCGTAGCCCTTGACGATCGGCAGGAGCAGGTCGTTGAGGCCGTGCAGCGCCTTGGCGTCCTCGCCCGCGGCCTCCTTGACCAGGATGTCGTCCTGGACGGCGGCGGTGTAGAGGACGAGGGCGCGCATGCCCTCCGCGTACGCCTTCTGCGTCATCAGCGAGCGGCGGACGTCGGGGTGGTGGGTGATGGTGACCTTGGGCGCGGACTTGTCCATGAAGTTGGCCAGGTCCGGGCCCTGCACGCGCTCCTTGGCGTACTCCAGCGCGTTGAGGTAGCCGGTGGAGAGGGTGGCGATGGCCTTGGTGCCGACCATCATCCGGGCGAACTCGATGATCATGAACATCTGGCGGATGCCGTCGTGCTTCTCGCCGATGAGCCAGCCCTTGGCGGGGTGCTTGTCGCCGAAGGTCATCTCGCAGGTGTTGGAGGCCTTGAGGCCCATCTTGTGCTCGACGTTGGTGGCGTAGACGCCGTTGCGGGCGCCCAGTTCACCGGTCTCGAAGTCGAACTCGTACTTCGGCACGAGGAAGAGGGAGAGGCCCTTGGTGCCCGGGCCGTGGCCCTCGGGGCGGGCGAGGACGTAGTGGAGGATGTTGTCCGCCATGTCGTGCTCGCCGGACGTGATGAAGCGCTTCACGCCCTCGATGTGCCAGGAGCCGTCCTCCTGCTTGACCGCCTTGGTGCGGCCGGCGCCCACGTCCGAGCCGGCGTCCGGCTCGGTCAGGACCATGGTCGAGCCCCACTCCTTCTCGACCGCGATCTTCGCGATGTGCTTCTGCTGCTCGGTGCCCTCCGCGAACAGCACGCCGGCGAAGGCCGGGCCGGACGAGTACATCCAGACCGCCGGGTTGGAGCCGAGGATCGTCTCGGCGAAGCCCCAGAGCAGGCTGCGCGGGGCGGTGGTGCCGCCGATCTCCTCCGGGATGCCCAGGCGCCACCACTCGGCGTCCATGTAGGCCCGGTAGCTCTTCTTGAAGGTGTCCGGGACCGGGGCGGTGTTGGTCTCGGGGTCGAAGACGGGCGGGTTGCGGTCGGCGTCCGCGTAGGAGTCGGCCAGCTCGTTCTCCGAGAGGCGGGCGATCTCCGAGAGGATGTCCTTGGCGGTCTCGACGTCCATCTCCGCGAACGGGCCGGTGCCGTACAGCTTGTCGCGGCCGAGCACCTCGAAGAGGTTGAACTCGATGTCGCGGAGGTTCGACTTGTAGTGGCCCATGACAACGGCTCCGTAAGGGGTGACGAGAGGGGCGTTCTTCGTTCGTACCGGTCGGTAATCTGCATGATGCTACCCACCGGTAATAAGAAGCAACCCCTGTTCGGCCAACTGTGACTCGTTACGCTTCTGCCCATGTACGGCTACGACACGAACGTGGGACAACAGGGCTACGCCCCGCCGCAGCAGCCCGGCGGCTACGGCGAGCAGCCGCTCTACCCCGAGCCGTCGCCGCCGTCGCTCGCGGACGCGGTACGGGCCTTCACGACCGGTTCGATGTCCGCCGAGGACTTCCAGGTGATCTTCTCCAACTCGAAGGTCTACTGCCCGCGCGGTGACAACCCCGGCTTCCTGGCCCTGCACAACACCCAGCATCCGGTGATCCCGATGTTCACCTCGCTGAAGGAGCTGCGGCGCTACGCGGGGAAGGAGTCGAAGTACTTCGTCATCACGGGCGCGGAAGTGATCGACCTGCTGCCGACGGGGTACGGCTTCGTGCTGGACATGGAGGGCGACCACCGGATGGTGTTCGACGCGAAGGCGGTCGAGCAGATGGTGGACTTCGCGATGCGGCGGATGTACGGCTGACGCGGGGTTTGCCCCTGGCCCTCCCCCAGAGGGGGCGCCCCCATTTCACCGTTTCTTGCGCGCTGCCGCGCGGGGCAACGCGGCTGCGCCGCGTTCGTCCTCAAACGCCGGACGGGCTGAAATGGCGCGGCGAACTGCCGCCCCGCGCACGGGACATGGCGCGCGCCCCAGCGCGCTACCGCACCGCCCGCGCGTGCAGTTCCTCCACCGCGTCCCCGAAGTACGAGCTGTACGACGTCTCGTCGTCGCCCCCCTCGTCCTTGCCGCCCAGGACGCCGACGACCGTGCCCAGTCCCGTCGCCGGGTCCACATCCGTCAGCAGCGGGCTCCCGCTCGTGCCGCCGGGCATCCCCTTGCAGTCGAAGCGGAGTTGGGTGGAGCCCTCGGGGCGGGTCGTGTTCTGGCAGCCGAGGGGGCGTTCGCCGTCGCCGGGGTAGCCGAGCACCCGGGCCGGCCTGGACGTCGGCGGGTGGAAGGCGATCCGCTCGGCGCCCGTCACCTGTTCCACGGACGCGTCCGAGCCGACCTGGCGCACCCGCAGGAAGGCGACGTCGTGGTCCTCGTCCCGGTCCGCTATCCACTCGGGGGCCACGTCGATGGAGGTGGGCACCCAGATCCCGTACGGCGCGACCCCGTCGTGGTAGCCGGGGGCGAAGGCGATGTCGGTGTGGAAGCCGCCCGTGTAGACGCAGTGCGCGGCGGTGACCAGCAGGTCGCCGCGCTCGCTGTGGACGACGCTCGCGGTGCAGCCGTGGCCCGGCTCGTCCTGGTCGGTGTAGAACAGCGGCCCGATCGCCGGCGAGGGTTCCTGCGGGGACGCCTCCAGCGGCTCGGAGCGGGGCAGCGGGTCGGTGCGCCGCCCGCCGTGGCCGGCGGACGCGGCGTCGACGGTCGGGTGCGGCTTGCCGGGCTCGGTGCGCACCGCGGAGGCCATGGCGTCGGCGGTCCTGTCCCCGGCCGCCTCCGGCTGGGCGTAGTGGCCGGAGGACTCGCCCCGGGCCAGGGAGCCGTCGGTGGCCGACCCCTGGCCCGCCACCAGCAGGCCGAGGGCGGCCAGGGCCAGGACGGCGGCGAAGAGGGCGGCGTAGCCGGACTTGCCGGGGCCGGGGGAGGATCTGGCGCGCATTGATCAAGTGTCCACCACCGGGACGGGTCCGGCCCGGGAATGGATGACCGCTTGCTGGTTGTTCACCCTTCAACTAAATTGGGACCGAACCCCCGAGGAGGCCGACATGCCCGCCGTAACCGTCGAGAATCCGCTGTCCCTGCCCCGCGTCACCGCTCCCGCGGACGCCCGCCGGCGTCCGGTTCTGCACGTCGCCACTGCCCCGCAGGGCCTGGAGGGCGAGGGCTTCCCGGTCCGCCGCGCCTTCGCGGGGATCGACTACCGGTACCTGGACCCGTTCATCATGATGGACCAGATGGGTGAAGTGGAGTACGCCCCGGGAGAGCCGAAGGGGACCCCGTGGCACCCCCACCGCGGCTTCGAGACCGTCACCTACATGATCGACGGGATCATGAACCACCGTGACTCGCACGGTGGTGGCGGCACGATCACCGACGGCGACACCCAGTGGATGACCGCCGGGTCGGGGCTGCTGCACATCGAGGCGCCGCCGGAGGCGCTGGTGGTCAGCGGCGGGCTCTTCCACGGCCTCCAGCTGTGGGTGAACCTGCCCGCCAAGGACAAGATGATGGCCCCCCGCTACCAGGACATCGGCCGGGGCAGGGTCAGGCTGCTGAGCTCCGCCGACGGCGGGGCGCTGCTGCGGCTCATCGCCGGCGAGATCGACGGGCACGAGGGGCCCGGGGTCACCCACACGCCCATCACGATGCTGCACGTGTCACTGAGCCCGGGGGCGGAGCTCACCCTTCCGTGGCCGACCGGCTTCAACGCCCTCGCCTATGCGATGGCCGGGCGCGGCACCGCGGGCGCCGAGGGGCGGCCGTTCCGCTCGGGCCAGTCGGTGGTCTTCGGCGACGGGGACGCGGTCACCGTGCGGGCGGACGCGGAGCAGGAGTCGCGCAGCCCCGACTTCGAGGTGGTGCTGCTGGGCGGGCGGCCGATCCGGGAGCCGATGGCGCACTACGGGCCGTTCGTCATGAACAGCCATGTGGAGCTGGCCCAGGCCTTCGACGACTTCAAGGCCGGGCGCCTGGGGACCGTACCGGCGGACGAGGCGTGACGGCGGCTAGGTGATCGCCTCCAGGTCGGCCAGGTCGGCCACGCCGTCCGCCACCGACGGCTCGGCCTCGTAGAGCTCGAACCAGATGTTCTTGCCCTCGCCCCGGGGCTCGACCCCCCACGCCCCGGCGAGCAGTTCCATCAGCACCAGACCGCGCCCGGAGGAGGCCATCTCCCCCGGGTGCCGGCGGTGCGGCAGCTCGTCGCTGGAGTCGGCGACGTCCACCCGCAGCCGGCGGTGGCCGGGCCCGCCGGATATGACGGCCCTCAGCAGCGCGTCCCCGTCCGTGTGGACCAGGACGTTGGTGACCATCTCGGAGACCATGAGCACCGCCGAGTCCTTCTGGTCCTCGTCCCGCCAGTCGTGCATCAGGCTGCGCACCTGCTGCCGGGCCTCCGCGATGCGCTCGGGCTCCGCCTGGGCGATGGAGAGGACCGTGCGCCGCGGCGGCGCGGTGACGGGGCCGCCCGGGGGCGCCGCGGGCGCCTCGCGGCGCAGCAGGAGCAGCGCGATGTCGTCCTCGCGCCGGTCCACCAGCGGGCCGGTCGTGTAGTGGGACGAGGGGCCGTGCACGGCCTGGACGAGGCCGTCGGCCAGCTTCTCCAGGAAGTCCGCGTCCTCCGCACGGCCGGCGTCCCCGGCCGGTTCGGCCTCGATGACCTCGCGCAGCCGCTGCCAGCCGGTCTCCAGGTCGTGGCCGCCGGTCTCGATCAGGCCGTCGGTGCACACCAGCATCGTCTCGCCGGGTTCGAGGACGAGCCGGGTGGTCGGGTAGTCGGTGTCCGGGTCGATGCCCAGCGGCAGCCCGCCGGCCGTGGAGCGCACCAGCAGGGTCCCGTCGCCCATCCGGATCGCCGGGTCGGGGTGGCCGGCCCGGGCGATGACCAGCAGCCCGGTCGTGGGGTCCACCTCGATGTAGAGGCAGGTGGCGAAGCGCGGGTCGACCTCCTCGAAGGTGTCCGGCCCGCCGTTGATGCCGGCCAGGAAGCGCGAGGCGCGGGAGAGCACGGCGTCCGGGTGGTGGCCCTCGGAGGCATAGGCGCGCAGGGCGATCCGCAGCTGTCCCATGAGTCCGGCGGCGCGGACGTCGTGGCCCTGGACGTCGCCGATGGCGAGCGCCAGCTTCCCGTTCGGCAGCGGGATCATGTCGTACCAGTCGCCGCCGACCTGGAGGCCGCCGCCGGTGGGCACATAGCGGGCGGCCACCGACATGCCGGGGATGTCCGGCTGGACGGTCGGCATCATCGAGCGCTGGAGGCCGACCGAGAGCTCCTTCTCGGACTCGTGGACGCTGGCCCGGCCGAGGGCCTGGGCGAGCATCCGGGCCACCGTGGTGAGCACCGAGCGCTCGTCGGGGGTGAAGGAGACCGGGACGCTGAAGCCCGCCATCCAGGCGCCGATCGTCTGCCCCGCGTTGATGAGCGGCAGGAAGGACCAGGCCCGCCGGCCGAACCGTTCCACCATGGGCCAGATGCGGGGGAAGCGGCGGGCGTAGTCGTCCGGCGAGGGGATGTAGATGCCCCGGCCGGTGCGGATGACCTCGGCGGCCGGGTGGCTGCTGTCCAGCGGCATGTCGAGGAGGGCCTCGACGTCCTCCGTGCCGTAGCCGTGGTGGCCGATCATCGTCACCCGGCTGCCGTCGGTCCCGAAGACCGCCAGGGCGGACGGCTCGAAGCCGGGCATCGACAGCCCCGCGGCCACCCTCAGCACCTCGGCGGTCGACCGCGCCTCGGCCAGCGCCCGGCCGGCGTCCAGCAGGAAGGCCTCGCGGTTGCGCCGCCAGTCGCCGGTGACGGTGCTGCGCAGGGACGAGGTGCCCGGGTGCGGCTCGGGGACCTCCTCCAGGGTGCCGACGAGCGCGGGGGAGCCGCCCTGCTCCACCGGTTTCGCGCGGGCGCGGACGGTCCGCAGCACCAGTCCGGCCTCGTCCACCACCCGGATCCGGGCCTCGGCCAGTGTGTGCTCCGCCACGGCCAGGCTGATCACGCCCTGGAACTCCACCCAGTCCACCGCGTGGAAGCGCGCCCGGATGCCGGACTCGGTCAGTTCGGCCCGTCCGGCGGGCAGCCCCAGCAGCCGGGCGGCCTCGGCGTCGAAGGTGACGGATCCGGTGGCCCTGTCCCAGTGCCACAGGCCGGTCGCGACGGCGGCCAGGACGTCCTCGGTGCGCATTGCCCCACTTTATGTGGGTTTCCTGGAGGCAGACCACCGAAGGCGGGTGGGGCAGTACCCTTGCTCAGTGCTGTATGCACGCTAACCCAGTGCGGCGGGCCAGTGCAGCGCACCCTCGATCCACGCCTTCGACCACGACTTGGATGAACGATGCATCGTTACCGGTCCCACACCTGCGGCGAGCTCCGTGCGGCGGACGTCGACACCGACGTGCGCCTGAGCGGCTGGCTGCACAATCGGCGCGACCTCGGCGGCATCCTCTTCATCGATCTCCGCGACCACCACGGCATCACCCAGCTGGTCGCCCGCCCGGGCACCCCGGCCAACGAGGCCCTGGGCCGGCTCACCAAGGAGACCGTCGTCCGCATCGACGGCCGGGTCGCGAGCCGCGGTACGGAGAACGTCAACCCCGACCTGCCGACCGGTGAGGTCGAGGTCGAGGTCACCGAGGTCGAGGTGCTCGGCGCCGCCGACCAGATCCCCTTCACCATCAACGCCGAGGACGGCGTCAACGAGGAGCGGCGCCTGGAGTACCGCTTCCTCGACCTGCGCCGCGAGCGCATGCACCGCAACATCATGCTGCGCTCGGCCGTCATCTCCGCGCTCCGCCAGAAGATGACCGCCCTGGGCTTCAACGAGCTGGCCACCCCGATCCTGTCCGCCACCTCCCCCGAGGGCGCGCGTGACTTCCTGGTGCCCTCGCGGGTGCACGCCGGCCGGTTCTACGCGCTGCCGCAGGCCCCGCAGCAGTTCAAGCAGCTGCTGATGATCGCGGGCTTCGACCGCTACTTCCAGATCGCGCCCTGCTTCCGCGACGAGGACGCCCGCGCCGACCGCTCGCCGGGCGAGTTCTACCAGCTCGACATGGAGATGTCCTTCGTCGAGCAGGAGGACGTCTTCCAGGTCATCGAGAAGGTCATGACCGACCTCTTCGAGGAGTTCGGCAACGGCCGCCACGTCACCTCGCCGTTCCCGCGCATCCCGTTCCGCGAGGCGATGCTCAAGTACGGCTCGGACAAGCCGGATCTGCGCGCCAAGCTGGAACTGACCGACGTCACCGACGTCTTCGAGGGCTCCGAGTTCAAGGCGTTCGCCGGCAAGCACGTCCGGGCGCTGGCCGTGCCGGCCGTCCAGGACCAGCCGCGCAAGTTCTTCGACGGGCTGGGCGACTTCGCCGTCGAGCAGGGCGCCAAGGGCCTGGCCTGGGTCCGCGTCGGCGAGGGGAACGCGCTCACCGGCCCGATCGCCAAGTTCCTCACCGAGGACAACGTCAAGGCCCTCGCCGAGCGTCTGGGCCTGGAGCCCGGCCACGCGGTCTTCTTCGGTGCCGGTGACTTCGACGAGGTCTCCAAGATCATGGGCGCGGTCCGCGTCGAGGCCGCCAAGCGCGCCGGCCAGTTCGAGGAGAACGTCTTCCGCTTCTGCTGGATCGTCGACTTCCCGATGTTCGAGAAGGACGAGGAGACCGGCAGGATCGAGTTCTCGCACAACCCGTTCTCCATGCCGCAGGGCGGCCTGGAGGCGCTGAACTCGATGGACCCGCTGGACATCCTGGCCTGGCAGTACGACATCGTCTGCAACGGCACCGAGCTGTCCTCCGGCGCCATCCGTAACCACGAGCCCGAGGTCATGTACCGGGCCTTCGAGATCGCCGGTTACTCCAAGGACGACGTCGAGCGCGAATTCGGCGGCATGCTGCGGGCGTTCAAGTTCGGCGCCCCGCCGCACGGCGGCATCGCCCCGGGCGTCGACCGCATCGTCATGCTGCTGGCCGACGAGCCCAACATCCGCGAGACCATCGCGTTCCCGCTCAACGGCAACGCCCAGGACCTGCTGATGGGCGCCCCGAGCGAGGTCGACGAGGCGCGGCTGAAGGAGCTCCACCTGAGCATCCGCACGGGCCCGGCGAAGGCGACGCCGTACAAGCCGACGAAGTAACAGGGCTGTTCGCGAAGGGGTCCGGCACCGATGCGCCGGGCCCCTTCGTCGTACCCGGAGCGGTCACACCAGCGCCCGCAGCTTCGGCAGCGGCTCCGGCGGGCAGCAGCCCGCCGCGGCGTGCACGGCGCGCGCCAGCCGCCGCGGGGTGAGGCGGTGCCCCCAGAGCACGGACCGCACGCCGTACTCCGTGACGGCCATCAGCTCCGTCTCGCCCAGCTCCTCGGCCACCACCACCAGCGGCGCCCAGCTCTCCCGGGTTCTCCGGCGCAGCTCGCCGGGGGCGTCCTGGTCGTGGCGCCCCAGCAGCAGGATCTCGACCGCCGCCGACTCATTCACCACCCGCACTTCGGGCAGGGTCCGCAGCCGGCGGACGATCCTGGCCCGGCCGAGCTCGTCGGTGGCGTGCACGCTCACGGTGATGCGATGGTCATCCAACACTGGTTCGGCTCTTCCTTCGTTTCCCCCATGAATCAACAGGGAACAGCCTGGCGGACCGCGCTCAACGAACGATTGCCGAACGATCAACGGGCATGACAAAGGGCCCGGAACGCGATGTTCCGGGCCCTCTCGGTCGGTCGGCTCAGACGGCGTCGGCGCCGCCGAAGCGCTCCTTGTAGGACGCCAGGTCCTCATCGGTGATCTTCGCGAAGAGCACCGGCGGGACGGTGAACGGCGTACCGGCCGGGACCAGCGAGAGCGAGCGGGCCTCGTCCTGCGTGATCCACGTCCGCCCGTCGGCGGGCAGCGCGAACGCCGAGCGCATCGCGGCCGCCGACGCCGGGACGAACGGCTCGGAGACCACCGCGTAGAGGTGGATCAGGTTCATCGCCGTGCGCAGCGTCAGCGCGGCGCCCTCCGGGTCGGTCTTGATCTCCAGCCAGGGGGCCTTGGTCTCCAGGTAGGAGTTGCCCGCGCTCCACAGGGCGCGCAGCGCCTGCGCCGCCTTGCGGAACTGGAGGGCCTCCATGTGCTCCTCGTACTCCGCGAGCAGCCGCGCGATCTCCTCGCCCAGCTCCGCCTCGGCCGCGCCCGCCTCGCTGCCGGCCGGGACCTCGTCGCCGAACCGCTTGCGGGAGAAGGACAGGACGCGGTTGACGAAGTTGCCGAGGACGTCGGCCAGATCCTTGTTGACCGTGGTGGAGAACAGCTCCCAGGTGAAGGAAGTGTCGTCCGACTCCGGCGCGTTGGCGATCAGGAAGTAGCGCCAGTAGTCGGCGGGCAGCAGCTCCAGGGCGGCGTCGGTGAAGATGCCGCGCTTCTGCGAGGTGGAGAACTTGCCGCCGTAGTACGTCAGCCAGTTGAAGGCCTTGACGTAGTCGACCTTCTTCCAGGGCTCGCGGGTGCCGAGCTCGGTGGCCGGGAACATCACCGTGTGGAACGGGACGTTGTCCTTCGCCATGAACTCGGTGTAGCGGACGTCGGTGGCCTCGTACCACCAGGACTTCCAGTCGCGGTTCCCCGGGTCCTGGTCGGCCCACTCCTTGGTCGCGCCGATGTACTCGACGGGCGCGTCGAACCAGACGTAGAAGACCTTGCCCTCGGCGGCCAGCTCCGGCCAGGTGTCGGCCGGGACGGGCACGCCCCAGTCCAGGTCACGGGTGATCGCGCGGTCGTTGAGGCCCTCGGTCAGCCACTTGCGGGCGATGGAGGAGGCGAGCACCGGCCAGTCCTTGCCGTGCTCGTCGATCCACGCCTCGACCTCGCCCTGGAGCTTGGACTGGAGCAGGAACAGGTGCTTGGTCTCGCGCACCTCCAGGTCGCTGCTGCCGCTGATCGCCGAGCGGGCGTCGATCAGGTCCGTCGGGTCCAGGACGCGGGTGCAGTTCTCGCACTGGTCGCCGCGGGCCTTGTCGTAGCCGCAGTGCGGGCAGGTGCCGACGATGTAACGGTCGGGCAGGAAGCGCTCGTCGGCGAGCGAGTACACCTGGCGGATCGCCCGCTCCTCGATGAACCCGTTCTTCTGCAGCTGCCGTGCGAAGTGCTGGGTGATCTCCCGGTTCTCCGGGGAGGAGCTGCGGCCGAAGTAGTCGAAGGCCAGGCCGAAGCCGTCGTAGATGGCCTTCTGCACCTCGTGCTGCTGGGCGCAGAACTCGGCGACCGGCAGACCGGCCTCCTTGGCGGCCAGCTCGGCCGGGGTGCCGTGCTCGTCGGTGGCGCAGATGTAGAGCGTCTCGCGGCCGGTCTGGCGCAGGAAGCGGGCGTAGACGTCCGCCGGGAGCATGGACCCCACCATGTTGCCCAGGTGCTTGATCCCGTTGATGTACGGAAGGGCGCTGGTGATGAGGTGTCGAGCCATTGCCGGCTGCTCCCTGGTCGGTGCGGGGTGACGGAATCCGTGACGCGTCGGTCACAGTCACCTTTAGCGTATCCGAGCACCAGGGGGCAGCCGCGCGGCGTTTTCCGCTCAGATCCCGTGCGGGCGGTCCATCCAGGCCCGCCAGGGGCGCTCGATCAACTCCCGGTAGGTGTGGTGCGAGGGGTTGCGGCCCGCGTGCCGGAAGGCCCAGTGCTGGGCGTCGAGGAAGTCCTCGGCCGGGCCCGAGCCCTCGCCGCACACCGCGCACTGCATCGCGTACGTCATCGGCTCCGCGTCGGGCTCCCGGTCGGGCTGCAGTGTCCAGGTGCCGAACAGGAAGACGCTGCGCGCGCTCACCGGGCGCATCCGCTCTCCCCGGCCGCGATCTCGTCCCGGGAGGGGAACCGGATGGCCGTCGGGGGGCAGGACCACTCGATCCCGCCGCGCGGTGGACGTAGCTGAACGTAACCGGCGTGGGTGTCCATGACCTGCCCGAGTCGTCCGGTACGGGTGTCGATGACATAGCTGCCGAGGGGGAATTCATCGTTCACACCGTTACGATGCCCACTTCGCGACGTCCTGATCGGTGACGGAGGGTGATGTCGCGGGGCGTCGGACTTACGCGGAGAGCTCGGCGGGACGGTCACTCTCCGTATCCCGTCCGGGGCCGCTCACGGGGGTACCGCCCGCGGGCCCGGAATTGCCGCCGCATGGAGACATCCGCGAAACATCTCCTCTGATACACCGCATTCTGGAAGAAGGGGGCGAGGAGTACACCGCAGGATCCCAGCGAGGTGGAGGACGACGCCATGCGAGTGCTGGTCGCCGAGGACGAGGAAACCCTGGCCGAGCTCGTGGCCACCGGTCTGCGCAGGGCGGGGTTCGCGGTGGACACCGTCTACAGCGGGGACGCGGCGCTCGCCTATCTCGGGCTGCACGACTACGACGTGCTCGTGCTCGACCGCGATCTGCCCCGGGTGCACGGGGACGACGTGACACGGCGGCTCGTCGCCTCCGGGGCGCGGACGCGGATCCTGATGCTGACGGCGGCGAGCAGCATGGAGGACCGGGTCGCCGGGCTGGACCTGGGGGCCGACGACTACCTGCCCAAGCCCTTCGAGTTCCCCGAACTGATCTCCCGGGTGCGGGCGCTGCGCCGCCGCAGCGCCCGTCCCTCGCCGCCGCTGCTGGAGCGGGACGGGCTGACGCTGGACACGGTGCGCCGGACCGCCCGCCGCGACGGGCGCGAACTGGGGCTCTCGCCCAAGGAGTTCTCGCTGCTGCAGATCCTGCTGGAGGCGGACGGCGCGGTGGTCTCCGCCGAGGAACTGCTGGAGCGGGCCTGGGACGCGCACGCCGACCCGTTCACCGGCGCCGTGCG
Organism: Streptomyces luteireticuli; assembly: GCF_041519305.1. Taxonomy (NCBI): domain Bacteria; kingdom Bacillati; phylum Actinomycetota; class Actinomycetes; order Kitasatosporales; family Streptomycetaceae; genus Streptomyces; species Streptomyces luteireticuli. Next base: position 4,291,186 of record NZ_CP167927.1, on the reverse strand, counting down.
CGTGGCGATGAGCAAGCTGCGCGGCAAGCTGGGCGAGCCGCAGCTGATCCGCACCGTGCAGGGCGTCGGGTACACGCTGTGAAACGGCCCGTCCTCACCGCGCGCACCAGGATCGCCGGGGCGTTCGGCGGGATCTTCCTGATGCTCGGCGCCGGGCTGCTGGTCACCGTCAACCTGCTGTCCCGGCGCAGCACCCGCGAGCGCGCGGACCTGATCGCGGAGACGGCCGTGCCGGTCCAGGGAGCGCACTGGCAGACGCTCACCACCTCCACGCTGCACCGGGTCTCCGGCGACGTGAGCGCCGCCGCCTCGCAGGAGCTGATCGTCTGGTCGGTGGGCGCGCTGCTGGCGACGGCCCTGCTCGCGGTGGGGGTCGGCTGGTGGACGGCCGGCCGGTTCCTCACCCCGGTGCAAGGGGCGTTCGACAGCCAGCGCCGTTTCATCGCCAACGCCTCGCACGAGCTGCGCACCCCGCTCGCCACCCAGCGGGCGGCGATCCAGGTCGGGCTGGAGGGCGAGCCGTCGGCGGCGGAGCTGGCCCGGACCCGGGCGGTGCTGCTGGAGACCAACCGCAAGTCAGAGCGGATCATCGAGGGCCTGCTCGTGCTGGCCGGGAGCGAGCACGGGATCGAGCGGCCGGAGCCGTTCGACCTGGACGAGGTCGTGGCCGAGGAGGTGGCCGCGGTGGCCGCGCGGGCGGAGCGCGCGGGCGTGACGGTCGCGGTGCGGAGGGGCCTCGCGCCGCTGAGCGGCAACCGGGTGCTGATGGCCCAGCTGGTGGGCAACCTGCTGCGCAATGCGGTCGGTTACAACCACCGCGGCGGCCGGGTCGAGGTGACGGTGGAGTCCGGCCGGCTGGTGGTGGCCAACACCGGTCCGGTGGTGCGGGCCGCGGAGGTGGAGGGGCTGTTCGAGCCGTTCCGGCGCGGCGAGGGCCGGGAGCGGCTGGGCGGCGGCGCGGGGCTCGGGCTGTCGATCGTGCGCTCCATCGCGCGGGCCCACGGGGGGACGGCCGAGGCCGTCCCCCGCCGCGGGGGCGGCCTGCGGGTGACCGTGGACCTCGCGCGCAGCCGGGTCAGCGGACGGTCCCCGCGGCCCGGGCCCGGGTGAGCCAGGCCGCGAAGCCGGCGGTCAGGCCCCGGTAGAGCTCCTCCTCGTGCAGGGCGCGGGGGTCGCGGCCGGCCGGGAAGAAGCCCGCGTTGTCCACGGCGGGCCACTCCTCCAGCCCGCGCAGGAACTCGAAGCCCCGGCCCGCCGGTTCGCCGAAGCCGACGAACTGCCAGAAGACCGGCAGCCCGGCGCTCTCCCGGAGCGCCCGTTCCGCCTCCGCCCGGCTGGAGGGCCCGCCGTCGGTCTGGAAGACGACGAGGGCCGGGGCGCCGGAGGCCGCCCGGTTCTCCATGACGGCCCGCATGGCCAGGTGGTAGTTGGTGCGGCCCATGTGCCCGTAGGAACCGTGCAGTTCGGCCACGCGTCCGCGGTAGCGGTCGAGGCCGAGCTCGGAGACGCCGTCCACCTCGGTGGAGAAGAAGACGAGGGGGACGGTGCCGTCGTCGTCGAGGTGGGCGGAGAGCGCGAGCACCCGCTCGGCGAGGTGCTGGACGCTGCCGTCGCGGTAGTGGCCGCGCATCGAGCCGGAGCGGTCGAGCACCAGGTGGACGGCGGCCCGCCGGCCGGTCAGGCCCTGCTCGCCGAGGGCGTCGCCGGCCTTCTTGTAGAGGCCGACCAGGCCGGGCGCGGTGCGGCGCACCCTGTCCAGGCCGGTCCTTTCCGGGCCGGTCCTCTGCAGGCCGTCCCGGCTCGGCGAGGGCTCGGGCTCGGGCCGGGGCGCGGGCTCCGGTTCGGGTACGGGGTGCGGGGCGGGCATCGGCGGGGCGGGCTCGGGCTCGGGGACCGGCTCGGGGCCCGGCGGGAGGGGGTTGGGCGGGACGGGCGGGAGCGTGCCGGGGTCGGGGATGCGGTCACCGGTGGGCTGGGCGGGGACCGACGGGGCGGCGGGCGCGGCGGGGGCGGGGCCGGGGGAGGCGGTGCCCTGCTGGGGGAGGGCGGGCGCCCCGCTCCCGGGCTCCTTGTCCAGGCCGAACGCGCTCCGCAGCAGGCTGCGAATTCCCATGAGGAGAAATCCTTACCTTTGTCCGGAATGTACCGACTGGGGGTGACGGTAAGGCTAGACCCAACGCCCCGTCGGGCCCGGTGGACCGGCCCCGTCGGCCCGGCTCCGTCCCACGGATCCCCTACACCGGCCCTGTCGCCCGGGTCTGCAGATGCTGCATTTCCCGGGGGCCGCACCCCATAGCAGCTTCGCTGCGGGCCGGACCCCCGGCCGGAACCACAGGCCCACGGGACACGCCGGACCGGCGACGCGAGGCGAACCTCAGTGACCCCGCGCAGCTCGCACCGCGCAGCTCACACCGCGTCGGGGATCCAGTTGCCGTGCGCCCCCACCGGGACCCGTGCCGGCAGATGGACCCGGGCGACGGGCCCGGCCGCGAAGTCCCCGGCCGCGATCACCAGCAGATCGCTGGCCGCGCGGCCGGGGTCGTACGCGTAGGCCAGCACCCAGCCGTCGTCCTCCGCCGCCCCGGGCGCGGCCGGGACGAAGACGCCCTCGCCGACGTCCCCGTCCGGCGGGACCGGGTACTCCTCGCAGGTGCCGCGCGCCAGGTCGTACTTGAGCAGCCCCCGGCCGAAGCCGGTCCGGTCCCCGCCCGTCCGCTCGTGCACCGCGTAGGCGTAGCGGTGCCCGGCGGTCAGCCGCCGGGGGTCGACCCGCGGCAGCTCCACCGGCCGGTCGTCCAGCCGTTCCCGGCGCACCGTCCCCGCGGCCGGGTCCACCGTCCACCGCTCCAGGTGGGCCGGCCGGCCCGTCCCGGGGCCGTCGGGCCAGCGCTCGTGGCGGACGAGATGGACGGTGATCACCCCGTCGTCCTCGTGGGCGTTCGCGGTGTGGAAGACGAAGCAGGGGTCGGTCTCCAGCCAGCGCACCTCGTCCGGGCCGCCCTCGCGCGGCAGCACCCCGAGCCTGGCCGGGCGGCCGGGGTCCCAGCCGAAGGCGTTGCCCGAGGGGCCGGAACCGGCGGAGAAGACCACCGGCAGGTCGTAGAGCAGCACATGGCGGGCGGTGAGCGAGAAGTCGTGCATCATCGGCCGTCCCTCGACGGGGACGTCGGCGTGGTGCCGCACGCACCCGTCCGTCCCGGCGACCAGGTACTGCACATACGGCCAGGCCGGGCAGTACGCGACGGCGTGCAGCTCGCCGCGCGCCGGATCGACGACGGTGTGCGCGGCGAACCCGCCGGGCAGCGTCCCGTGGAAGTCGAAGGGCCCCACGGTGTCGAGCTCCGAGTCGAGCTCGTAGGGGAGGGCGCCGCCCTCGACCAGCGTCAGCAGGTGCCCGGCGAACTGCTGGACGTGGGTGTTGGGCGCGAAGTCCACCAGGTGCCGCGGCCCGTGCAGCACCTTCTCGCCCAGCTGCCGGGCGACGGCGTCGGAACGCACCCAGCGGTTGCGGTACCAGGCGGCCCGCCCGTCCCGCAGCCGTACCCCGTGCACCATCCCCTCGCCGGCGAACCACTGGTGGCCGGGCGCGAGCCCGGCGTCCTGGACGCACAGCGGGTTGGGCCCGTTGCGCAGGTAGCGGCCGCGCAGCGCGTCCGGGATCCGGCCGGTCACCGGGAGGTCGAGCGCGGTGACCTCCTCGCGGACCGGTGCGAAGAGGCCGCCGGTCCAGGGATTCGCGTCCTTGGTCCCCGTCGTCCCGCCGTCGTCCGTCATGCCGCCCACCTCCACCGGTGTCCCGGTCCGTCCCCGCGGAGCCTTCCCCCCACCATCGGGCGGAAGGTGCGGTTCGGCCAGCCCGCGGCGGGGGGTGTCCGGGGCGGGAACGGCGGGGGAAGCGCAGGGTGCGGGCAGGACAAGGGCCGGGGAAGAAACTCGGGCAGGGCAACCCTGGCGGCCCTTTCCGGCCTCTTAATCGTTGAGCATCGCCGATCCGAACATGAGTACCCACGTCCGGGGCAAGGAGTGAGAACCGCATGGGCCTGACCAGCAGGTCGCTGTTGTACACGGTGGCCTTCGCCGCCGTGTTGTGCGTGGGGCTCATGGTGTGGGTCTGGCCGCGGCTCTCCGGGAAGGGGCCGCTGCCCGTCCTGGGCCGGCTGGGCTCGATCCTGCTCACCCAGTTGTCGATCATGGCCGCCGTGCTGCTCGCGGTCAATGCCAACGTGGGCTTCTTCGGCACCTGGAACCAGCTCCTCGGCCGGGTCGACAAGGCGCCGGTCAACGTGATCGAGATGAACCCGGGCGGTCCCCGCGCCACGGTCGACGAGTCGCGGAACGGCCTGATCCAGCCCACCGACGGCGAGAACGTGGAGTCCTTCCCCGGCTATCCGAAGGGCCCGGAGGACAAGGTCGGCGCCATCCGCTCGGTGCGCATCCTCGGCAAGCGCTCCCAGGCGGTCAACCCGGCCTACGTCTATCTGCCCCCGCAGTACTTCCAGAAGCAGTACCAGCGCACCCGCTTCCCCGTCATGGTGGCCGTCAGCGGCTACCCGGGCGGCCGCGCGAGCGTCGCCCGCAACCTCCGGGTGCCGCTGAACGCGGCCCGCCTGCTGGAGGAGCGGAAGATGAGCCCGACGGTGATCGTCATGCTCGCCCCGACGATCGCCTCGCCGCGCGACACCGAGTGCGTGGACGTCCCCGACGGCCCGCAGGCCGAGACCTTCTTCACCAAGGACCTGCCCGAGGCGCTGCGCAGCGCCTACCGGGTCGGCGAGCACGCCACCTCCTGGGGCGTCCTCGGCTACTCCTCCGGCGGCACCTGCGCCCTCCAGCTCGCCATGCGCGCCCCGGAGGTCTACCCGGTCGCGGCCTCCCTCTCCGGCGACTTCCGCATCAAGAACGACATCGCCACCGGCAACCTCTTCGGCTCGGGCGAGAAGGCCGAGGAGCGCAAGCGCGAGCACGACCTGATGTGGCGGCTGGAGAACAAGCCGGTGCCGCAGGTCTCGCTGCTGGTGGCCACCAGCAGGAAGGGCGAGAAGAACTACGAGGCGACCGAGAAGTTCGTCGACGCCGCGCACGCCAAGAAGCTGGACGTCGCCCAGATCGTGCTCCCCGAGGGCAGCCACGGGTTCAAGACCTGGCAGCGGGAGATCGGCGAGGCGATGAAGTGGATGAGCGGACGGCTCACCTTCCCGCAGGACGTCCAGGACCGCCCCAAGAAGGACTGAACCGGCCGGGTCAGCCCGGGAGTTGACCCGCGAGCCAGGCGAACGCCTCCGGGTACAGCGTGGACCACGTCCGGTAGTTGTGCCCGCCCTTGTCGAGGAGCATGGTCTTCAGCCGCACCCGGCTCCCCGACGCGGCCCGCTGGAACTCCTCCAGATAGGACGGCGGGCTGTCGCGGTCCTGGCGCGAGGTGGCCAGGAAGAGCGCCGCGTCCGACCGGGAGTGGGCGACCAGCCAGGTCGGGCTGTTGCGCTCGCGCAGGACGGGGTCGGCGAGCGCGCCGCCGTCGCCGTTGAGCGGATCGGGGTCGAGGGCCGCGCCCGCGGCGAAGACCCGGGGGAACTGGAGCGGCAGCTTGGCCGCGCAGAACCCGCCGGTGGAGATCCCCAGCAGCCCCCAGGACCTGGGCTGCGGTGCGGCGCGGAAGTGCCGTCGCACGAGGTCCGGCACGTCCTGCGAGAGCCAGGTCGCCACATTGCGCCCGCCCGCGTCCGAGCAGTCGGTGTCCCGCCCGCCGGGGTTGATCACGGGGACGGCGAGGATGAACGGGCGGGTGGTGCCCTCGGTGAGGAGCTTCTGGTACGCCCTCGGCATCCGGCCCTGCTCCGTCCACGACTGGGGCGAGCCGGGGACCCCGTGCAGCAGCATGACCACGGGGAAGGACGTCCGGCGGTAGCGCGGGTCGTCGTACTGCGGCGGGGTCCACACCATCACCTGCCCCGACAGCGCGGACCGGGTGCCGCGGAAGTACGTCTCCCGCATGCCGTTGTCGTCCTTGGTGAACGTGGCGTGCTCGGCCGGCGGGCCCTGCATGGCCACCGGACCCGCGCCGTCCGTCCGGCCCAGCAGGTCGTCCCAGGAGGCGTAGAGGCCGAAGCTGGTGTTGATCCAGGCGGCGACCACACAGATCGCGGTGGCCTGGCAGAGGAGGATCAGCGCCAGGCGCGTCCCCCAGCGCACGGGGGCCGGCCCCGGGATCCGCGTCCACAGCAGCAGGACGGCCAGCACGGCCAGGACCGCCGCCGTGACCAGCAGGGCGAGGAAGGCGTTTCCGGTGAGGCTGAGAGTCATCCCGTCGCGATCTCCCTCGAAGCGGTCGCCGGCGGAGGACGGCACGGCAGACCATAACGACGAAGCGTGCGGGAGTCGGCCGTAACGGAGGACGAGAACCCGGATGGGTCCCGCCGGGTCAAACGGTCATGTGTCCGGCGGACGGATGCGCGGGGGAGCGCGGGCGGGGCGGGCGGAAGGCGGGCGGAAGGCGGACGAAGGGGAAGCGGAGGGCAAGCGGAGGGTCAATCCTCAAGTCCTGCTCAGACTTTCGATCGTTCCGTGGTGTAACCACCTGAACACGAGTAGTTTCCCCGTCAGGGCGGTCCGAGCCATCGGACGCTGTCTGGGAGGCGTGATGGAATCCATGACGCGCAAGGAACGAAAGACCGTTGTCGTACTGGCCCTCATCGTGATCGCGATCGTCTGCTACATGATCGGCAACATCCAGCCCTGAGAGCACGGCTCCGGCACGGCCCAAGTCGGATGCATACCGTCCGGTTTGCCGTGATCCCCGGTCCCCGGCACGCCCACGGGTGGCTTTCGGCCGGGCGGAGGGCCGCCTTCCCCCGCCGGCGGCCCGTCCGCCCGCCGCCCGCCCTGTGCCTGTCCGGCAAGGTCCGAGGTGGGCGGGGTGCGCCGCGGGGCGCCGGACATGGCCGGTTCGCCGTCCTCCGCCGACGGGGCCCGGCTGCGTAGGCTCGTCGGGCGGGCCGGGCGCCCGCGGTGGCGGGGAATCGTCCGCGTCGGTTTGGTTCCGGCGGCGGTTCGGTTCGGGTGGCATCGCCGGCGCCGCCGCACCGCGGGGGCGGCTATCGATTCGGAGGCGGACCGTGGCGAAGCAGGACCGGGCGATCAGAACCCGCCGGACCATCCTGGAAGCGGCCGCGGTGGTCTTCGACGAACGGGGCTACGAGGCGGCCACGATCACCGAGATCCTCTCCCGCGCCGAGGTGACCAAGGGCGCGCTCTACTTCCACTTCGCCTCCAAGGAGGAGCTCGCGCACGCCGTGATAGACGCCCAGCTCGTCGAGGCGCCGCGGCTGCCCGAGCCCCCGGTGACCTCCCGGATGCAGCAACTCGTGGACCTCGGCCTGGTGTTCGCGCACCGGATGGTGGACGAACCGCTGCTGCGCGGCAGCGTCCGGCTCACCCTGGAGCAGGGCTCGGCGAACCTCAACCGCAGCGGCCCCTTCCAGGGCTGGACCCGGCTGCACGTCCGGGTCCTGGCCGAGGGCAAGGAGCGTGGCGAGGTGCTGCCGCACGTCGTCCCGGCCGACACCGCGGAGCTGATCGTCGGCGCGTACGCCGGGGTCAGCACCATGTCCCAGGCCGTCACCGGCCGCGCCGACCTGGAACGCCGGGCCATCGCCCTCTACGAGCACATCATGCCCAGCATCGCCGTCCCCTCCGTGCTGGCCCGCCTCGACATGGCCCCCGGCCGCGGCGCCCGGGCGCTCGCCGAGGCCGAACGGCTGTGCGCCACCGGGGCCGCCGGGCCGCCGCCGGCCTTCGCCCCCGTCGCCGTGGGCTGACGGGGCCCGGCGCACCCGCCGTCACCGGCCGGCGGCGGCCGTCCCCAGCACCTCCAGTGCCACGGCCAGGGTGGCGAGACGCTTCTCCTCCGGGTCGCCCATGACGTCGTCCAGGGCCAGGGCCCCGAAGTGGACCGTGAACAGCGCGCTGGAGAAGCGCACTTGGGCGTCCAGCCCCTCGTCCCCCGCCCGCATCAGCCGCGACAGCCGTGTCACCCGCTCCCGCAGCCGCCCGCCGATGTCCAGGGCCCGCAGCGATGCCTGGTTCTCCTGGAGGATGCGGAACACCGGAACCGCCCCGCGCAGCTTCTCGCTGTAGCGGCACAGCAGTTCGCGCTTGGTCTCCGGCGTCGGCGGCTGGGCCTCGCCCCAGTCGATCAGCTCGTCCACGGGCCCGCCGACCTGGTCGGAGATGGCGCGGAGGATGTCCTCCTTCGTCTTGAAGTGGTAGTAGAGCGCCGCCTTGGTGACCCCGAGCTGCTCGGCGATCTCCCGCAGGGAGGTCTTCTCGTACCCGCGGACGACGAAGAGATCCAGCGCGGTGCGCTGGATGCGTTCCCGGGTGTCGCTCCTGCGCGTGTGGGGGGTGCTGCCCATGTGGTCCCTGCTCTCCTTCGTTCCGCGTGCCTTGTTCCGCCGTGCCTTCGTTCCGTCGTGCCCGTGCTGTCGTGCCCTCGGCCCTCCATGCTCGGCAGTGCCGTCACAACTTCCCTGCGCCGCACGCCCGGTGGACGTCAAGGGTGTGAACGCACCCGGACCGCCCCGGCAGTGGCGTACCGGGCCGCCGCACGCCGTCGTTCGCGGCAAGTCACCGCATTTGACCGGGAGATGACGTGCCCCGGGGCCGCCGCCCGCGCGCCCGGCCGGACCCCCGCCCCCGGCGGGCGCGCGGGGCGGTTCATCCGGATGCGGGATCCGCCCTCCGGCGGGCCCATCACCCGTTCGGACGTACCGGAGTGCCCCCGGTGCCGCCGCCGGGGATGGTGGAGGGGCGCACCGGCAGGGAGGGTGGAACGCCATGACCGACCCGCTCCCGGCGGACCCGCTCGTCCGGGTCGAGAGGGGAGCCGCGGGCCACGAGGAACTCGCCGCGGTGACCGCGATCCTCCTCGCCTGCGCCGTGGCGGGTGCGGGCGTCGCCCTGCCCGCCGGTTTCTCCGCCCACGGTCTGCTGCGCACCCCGGCCCACTGGCGCCCGTCGGGCTTCGCCTCGCCGATCAGCTGGCGGCACCGGACCGGCTGAGCCGAGGGGCCGGCCGGGCCGCCGGAATTTCCTTCCGCAATTCGGATTGCAGTACTGCGCCGCACCGGGCTGCACCGCCCCGGACTGCATCGCCCCAAAGAATGCGCGAGGACCAGCCGCTTTTCGTACCGACGGCATTCCTGGAAATTTCCCGTTCGAGCGCTTCGCCACACTGGCTCGAATGAGTGAAAGCCCGGAACCTCTCTTCCGGGGCGGGAGTTGTTCAGATCGCTTTCTCAGTGGGGGCGCTACACGATCGAAAGGCTAATCACGTGCTCAAGAAGGTACTCGCGACGACCGTCATGACGGTCTCCACGGTCGGCGCCGTCAGCGCCCCGGCAATGGCTCTCAGCAACGACCAGGACGTGGCCAACGCCAACGGCGCGAAGACCGGCTACGGCAACACCCACACCGGTGGCAAGGAAAGCCCGCAGATGAGCCTGATCCAGGGCACGCTCAACAAGCCCTGCATCGCCATCGGCAAGCTCGGTCTGCAGTCGGTGCTGGCGCTCATCAACATCGGCGTCCAGGACGTGCCGATCCTCACCTCGCAGCAGCAGCAGCAGTGCACCGACAACTCGACGATCAACGACGGCGACGACCCGCTGTCGCACCTCATCGACGACTTCGCGATCATCTCGGGCAACGGTTCGGCCAACGGCTGATCCCGGAAGCGAGCACGGGATTCCCCCTGCGGCGGGTGTGCGGGACCCGCGGCAGGGGGTTTCCGTGTGCCGAGGAATTTTCTGGGCCGAATGAATGAAAACCGATGACTTCCCCCGGCCGGACGGGTTGGGCAAGTAGCGCTCGTAAACCGACCAGAGCGAAGGAATTATTGTGATCAAGAAGGTAGTGGCCACGGCCGCACTGACGGCGTCGGCAATCGGCGCATCCGCAGCCCCCGCACTGGCAGCCGGACCCGGCGGCGGCGACGTCGCCAACGCCAACCAAGCCGTCCAGATGTACGGCAACACCTACACCGGCGGTTACATGAGCCCCCAGATGGGCCTGATCAACGGCTCGTTCAACAAGCCCTGCATCGCCATCGGCAAGCTCGGTCTGCAGTCGGTGCTGGCGCTCATCAACATCGGCGTCCAGGACGTGCCGATCCTGTCCTCGCAGCAGCAGCAGATGTGCACCGAGAACTCGACGATCAACGACGGCGACGACCCGCTGTCGCACCTCATCGACGACTTCGCGATCATCTCGGGCAACGGCTCGCTCAACGACTGACGGGTACATCCGCGGCACCCACGGCCGCCCCCGGGACCACCCGGGGGCGGCTTCGCGTGCGCCGCGCGGCACGCCGCCCTACGGGACAATGGAGGCATGCCCACCGCCACCGGCGCGCCGGACCAACTGCCCGGGACGCACCGCCGGCTGATCGCCGACGCCATGTCCGTCGGCTCGCCGTACGCGCTCGTCCTCGCCGGCGGATACGCGATGCGGGTGCACGGGCTGACGGACCGGGCGAGCGTCGGGGTGACCCTCGCCACCGAGTCGCAGGCCGCGATGGCGGACATCGCCGCCGGCGTCCGGACCGGGCTCCGCGAGCGCGGCTGGCGGGTGCGCGACGTGGAGACCGGGCCGCTCTCCGCGCGGCTGCGGGTCACCTGCCCCGACACCGACGAGGAGTGCCCGCTCGATCTCCTCAAGGAGACGATGTGGCGCCCGCCGGTCGTCACCGGGCTCGGCCCCGTCCTCGCCGTCGAGGACGTCGTGGGCACCCGGGTGCGGGCCCTCGCCGAGCGGGGGCTGGCCCGCGACCTGGTCGACGTCCACGGTGCCTCCGCCCGCTGGCCGGCGGCCGAACTGGAGGAGTTCGGCCGCCGGCACGCACGCGGTCCCGACGGCTTCGACCTCACCGATCTGCGGGCCCGTCTGGAGGGGGCCGAGTGGATCGACGACCGGGCCTTCGCCGCCCACGGCCTCGACGAGGAGGCCGTCGCGGGGCTGCGCCGCTGGGCGCAGCAGTGGGCCGACGACCTCGGCGAACGGATCGTCGAGGAGGCGCCGTACGAGGACGGGCGCGACCCGGAGGGCTGACTCCCGGACGGTGGCGCGATCAGCGGCCGAGGGTGCGCAGCACCGCGTCGGCCATGACACGTTCGCCGGTCGTGTTGGGGTGCAGCGGCAGGGTGGGCGAGGCCGGGAGGAGACTCTCGATCCAGGGTTCGGCCGAGCAGCCGTCGTGGCCCTCCGTCGGGCCCAGGGTGTCGACGTAGGTGGCACCGCCGGCCGTTGCGGCGCGGGACACCATGGAGTTGAGCTCACCGAGGACGGACCGCAGATAGGTGATGTCGCCGGTGGTGACCGGCAGTTTGCCGAGGCACCGCTTCGCGTCGGCGGGGATCACCGACGGGTAGCCGACCACCAGCACCCGGGCGTGCGGCGCCCGTTCGCGGATCGTCCGCAGCGCCTGCGTCAGCCGGGGCGCGGCGGCGTCGAGGCGGGTGCCGAGGGTGTCCTTGTAGTGGTCGCGGCAGGGCGCGCCGAAGGGGTTCGTCGGGGCGAGGGCCGTACAGAGGGCCACGGCGTCCACGAACCCGAGGTCCGAGGTGCCGAGGTCGTTCCCGCCGACGGTGAGGGTGACGAGGCCGGTTTCACGTGAAACGGCGTCCAGCTGGGGCCCGTTGACGGGTATGCCGGCATCGGTCTGGGCCGCGCTCAGCGCGCTCACCTTGGCGCCGGCGCAGGTCACGTCCCGGTACGCGGAGGTGCGGAGGTCCGCGGCCAGCAGATGGCCGTAGTTGTGGTCGGAGCGCAGGCACAGGCCGCCGGACGCGGCGGGGATCCCGGCGCCGGCGGCGTAGGAGTCCCCGAGTGCGACGTACGGGCCGGTGGCGGCCCCGTCCGCGGCGCGGGCCGGGGCCGCCCAGGGTGCGAGGGCGGTGGCGAGGAGGGCGCCGCCGGTGAGGGCGGAGCGCCAACGCCGCCGTCCCGGGCGGTGGTTGGTGCTCGTCGATGCGGCTCTGGGCACGGTTCCTCCTGGGGGAGGGCGAGGGGAACGGTGGGACGAAACCGGCCGGTAACGTTGCCGGTATCGTCGTGGCGCATCGACCCCCGAGCCATGTGCCGGAGCACCGGAATCGCGGACGCCCCGTTGTCCTCGCGCACAACAACCCCCGTGAACCGGCGCGGCTTTGTAACCTGCCCGTCATGAGCAGCGCACCGGATCCTCCGTCCGAGGTCGCCCCCGCCGCGGCCGCGCTGCTGGCCCGCGCGCCCGCCCTCGCGGAGGGCATGGCCCGCCGGATACGGGCCGAAGTGGCGTACTACGGCAGCGAGGAACGCGTCCCCGACGACGAGCTCCTCGGGTCGTGCCGGCGCAACGCCGAGCTGGTGCTGGGGCAGTTGGCCCACGGGGACGGCGCCGGGATGGAGTCGGCCCGGCGGACCGGCCGGGACGGCGCCCGCCGGGGGATCCCGCTGGCCGAGCTGCTGCACGCCTACCGCGTCGGGTCCGAGTACCTCTGGTCGGCGCTGGCCGGCGAGGTCAGCGGCGCCGACGGCGTCACCGTGGAGAGCGTCACCGCGCTGGCCGCGTGGTGGGTCAGGGAGGGGCTCGCGGCGGCGTCCGGGGACGCGTACCGCGAGGCGGCGACGGAGCTGACGCTGCAGCGCGAACGGGAGCGGTCCGCCCTGGTCGAGGCCCTGTTCACCGGGCTGCTCACCGACCGCACCACGCTCTGGGAGGCGGCCCACGCGCTCGGGCTGCCCACGGAGGGGCCGTTCGTCGTGGTGGCCGCCGAGGTGCCCGCCCCCGGGCGGGAGGCCCTGCCCGGCATCGAATCCCGCCTCCGGGCCGAGGGCGCCCGCTCGGCCTGGCGCCTGCTGCCCGGCCTCCAGGTCGGCGTCGTCGCGCTCCGCGCCCCGGACGCCGAGGAGGCGGCCCTGCGCGTCCTCGGCCGGGCCGCCGCCTCCCGCGTCGGCGTCAGTCCGCCCTACCGGCCGCTCCACGAGACACCCCGGGCCCTGCGGCTGGCCCGCCTCGCCCTGGCCGGGACGGCCGGGCGGGCCCCGGGCGTGGCCCGGTTCGCCGAGAGCCCCGTCTCCCTGCTGGTCGCGGCGGCCCCGGAGGAGGCCGGGCGCGTCGCCGGCGCCGTCCTCGCCCGGGTCCGCGCCCTGCCGCCGCCCGAACGCGAGCGCCTGCTGGACACCCTGGAACGCTGGTTCTCCGCCGGGGGCTCGGCCGCCGCGGCCGCCCGCCTCCTGTACTGCCACCCCAACACGGTCCGCTACCGCCTGCGCAGGCTGGAGGAGCTCACCGGCCGGTCCCTGGCCGACCCCCGCGCGGTCGCGGACCTGGCCGTCGCCCTCTGCGCCCTCCGCCTCCTCCCGGGCGAGAGCTGATCACCCGGGCCCGACGCCCCGGACCAGCAGCACGACGCCCTCGGTGGAAGCGGTCCTGTCGCGGGAGATCTCCCGGTACGCGGCCGAGCCCGCCCACCGCTCGAACGCGTCCCGGTCGGGAAAGGCCATGAGCACGACCTTCTCGCGCTCCCACTCCCCCTCCACGACCGCGGGCCGTTCGTCGGCCGCCAGCAGCCGCCCGCCGTACCGCTCCAGCACGGGCAGGAAACGGGCCGCGTACCGCTCGTAGCGGGCCCGGTCGTGAATGGTCAGCTGCGCTATCGCGTAGACGGTCACGGCGTCACGGTAGCCCCCGACTCCCGCGGCCCGCCCGTCACTTGGGTCCGTCGCACAGCCGCACCGCCGCGCCGTACGCGGCGCCGCGGGTCACCCGGACGGCGCACCGGCGCTGCCGCCGCGCGGCGGGAGTGCGTTTCTGGAAGGGACGACCGCACCCTGCACCTGGAGGCACCGTGGCTGGAAAGTTCGAGATGTACGAGGACAAGGCGGGCAAGTACCGGTACCGGCTCAAGGCGGGCAACGGCGAGATCATCGCCGTCGGCGAGGCGTACAACTCGAAGGCCGCCTGCCAGAACGGCATCGAGTCCGTGAAACGGAACGCGCCGACCGCGGAGGTGAAGGAAGTCCCGCGCACGGAGACCGAGAAGCACTGACCCCGGGCCGGGCCGCGCGCGGGGGCGGGTCAGACCGCGCGGCCCAGCCAGGCCGCCAGCCGCACGTACGCGTCCGCCCCCTCCGGAGCGGGCCGCACCGGGGCGAACGGCACGCCCTCGCCGCGCCGTTCGGCCGGCAGCGCCCGGTGGGCCCACTCCAGCGCGCACTCCGCGAGCTCCTGGTCGAGCGGGAACGGGGAGCCGAGGGCCTGGGAAAGGTCCCACGCGTGGGCGGCCATCTCCAGCACGCACCCCGAGAAGAGATAGGCCCGGCCCGGCATCGCGCCCCACGGCATGGTCAGCGGCATGTCGAGCTTCGTGTCGTCCGCCCAGGCCGCCGTCAGCCGGGCCCGGGCCGCGTCGTAGGCGGCGGTCCAGCCGTTGTCCGGGATGTCCGAGGCCGGCGTGAGCACGCCCCTCGTCCCGGTCTCGCCGATGGCGGAGGCCGCGTCCGCCCCGCCGACCAGATGCCCGAGGAGGGCGCGTACGTCGAACTCCTCGCACGGCGTGGGGCCGTTGAGCCGCTCGGCGGGAACGGCCGCGATCAGCCGGGCCAACTGGCCCGAGGCGCGGGTGAGAAGGGGGCGCGGGTCGGTCGTGGTGTCCATGGGGGTCGTTCCTCCGTCGGTGATCTCCGTGAGCGGGCACGACAGAGTTTTCGCGCATAAGCTGACACCTGCCGTCAGGTTTTCCGGCGGGCTTCAGAAACTTCCGGAAGGGGCGGGGAACGGTGAAGTCCGATCGGCTGCTGTCGGTCCTGCTGCTCCTCCAGACCCGCGGCCGGGTGCCCGCCGCCGAACTGGCACGGCGGCTGGAGGTGTCCGTCCGCACGATCTACCGCGACGTCGAGGCCCTCTCCGCCGCCGGCGTCCCCGTCTACGCCGAGCGCGGCCGGCACGGCGGCATCGCCCTGCTCCCCGGCTACCGGACCGACGTCACCGGGCTCACCGCCGACGAGGCCCGCGCCCTCTTCGTCCTCGCCGCCCAGGGCGGCGCCCACGCGGCCCTCGGCCTGGACGGGGCGCTCGGCTCCGCCCTGCGCAAGGTGATGGCCGCCCTGCCCGCACCGCACCGCCCGGCCGCCGAGGCGACCAGCCGCCGCATCCTCGTCGACCCGGTGCGCTGGATGCCCGGCCCGGCACCCGACACCGGCCCCGGCGAACTCCACGACGCCGTCTTCGCCGACCGGAGGCTGCGGCTGGGCTACCGCCACGGCGGCACCACGGAGCCGCGCACCTACACGGTGGACCCCTACGGCCTCGTCGCCAAGGCGGGCGTCTGGTACCTGGTCGCCGACCGGCGCGGCCGACCCCGGCTCTTCCGCGCGGACCGCGTGGTCTCCGTGACCGTCACCCCGGCGGCCGTGCGCCGCCGGGAGGGCGTCGAGCTGGCCGACGTGTGGGAGGTGCTGCGTCGCGAGGTCGAACAGCGGCCGACGGACGTCCTCGTGACGGCCCGGGTGCGCCGCTCCCGCCTCGACATGCTGCTGCGGCTGCGGGGCCACCAGCTGACGGGACCGCCGACGGGCGGCGACCCGGCGACGGTCGAGTTCGCCTTCCCCGCGCCCGGCGCGGCGCGGGCGCTGCTGGCGTACGGCGGGGACGTGGAGGTGACCGGCCCGGACGAGGTGCGCGAGGACCTGGCCCGGGCGGCGGCGGAGGCGGCGGCGTTGTACGGCGGTGCGGCGGAACGCTGAACGAAGGGCGCCCGCCTCCCCCGCGAGGCCGTGCAGGGGAGGCGGGCGGCCGGCGTCAGTAGGAGAGGGCCTGCTCCGCGGAGCTCTGCCAGTACGTGACCCAGGCCGAGTCGTCGAAGTACGTGCCCGGGATCTTGGGCCGCGCGGGGCCGCCCACGGAACCCTCGTCGGAGGCGTCGGTGAAGTAGACGTCGATGCCGGAGACGGGGTGCCCGTGAGTGCCGCTGCCGTCGGGGGACTCGCTCATGATGCCGGCGTACGCGGACTGGCCGGGCTTGAGCGTGACCACGGCCTGCGGCTTGCTGTCCCGGAGCACGGTGACGGGGGCCTGCTGGTCGGCGTCCCAGCGCAGCGCCGGCGCGTGGTAGGCGGCACAGGCCGTCCTGCCGGTGTTGGTGGCGGTGAGCAGCAGGTGGTTGAGGGGGCGGGAGACGGGGGTCACGGTGACCTTGGTGTTGCTCGCCGTGCACGGGACGGGCTGCCGGTCCGCCTTCGGCGTCGCGGGGGCGGCGCCGGCGGCCTGGGCGCAGGCGAACGTGAGGGCGGTCGCGGCGGCCGCCGCTGCGGCGAAGCGGGCCACGGTGGTGGTCTTGGCGTTCATGGAGTCGTGCCTTTCTGCGTGCTGGTGGCTGGGTGCCGGTGGACGGTCCCGCGCTCGTCACGGTCCGTGGGGGGCGAGGGGGAGCGGACGCCTCGATGGGCGGTGGGGCCGCGGCCGTCGTCCGGTGGGCACCACGCTGCCGGGCGGGGTCCGGCCGGGGCAACGGCCGTGGGGACATCGGGAACGGTGGGATGCCGATTACGCGTCTCAGCTGCGGGAACGGATGTGCCCTGGGACGCCGGTGCGGGATGCGTCGAGCGTCGGTCACCGGGGAGGAGAGGGGCTGGACCGGTGGGGGCGGGGAACATGACGGGCGACTTCGCGGAGTTGCTGCGCGCGTTGAAGGAGCGGTCCGGGCGCAGCTACGGCGCGTTGGCGGGACGCCTGCACATGAGCACGTCCACGCTGCACCGTTACTGCCGGGGCGATGCCGTGCCGACGGACTTCGCGCCGGTGGAACGGTTCGTCCGGCTCTGCGGGGCGACGCCGGAGGAGCGGGCAGCGGTGCACCGCGCGTGGATCCTGGCGGACGCGGCGAGGGGGCGGAAGGGACAGGGCGCGGCGGAGGCGGCCGGTCCGCCGGAAGCCGCTCCGGTCACGGCGGAGCCGGCGGACGGGCCGGGCGCCGCCGCGGCACCCGACGACCGGCAACCGTCCCCTCCCGGACGGGAGTCGGACGGGAGGAGGCCGCCGAGGCCGTGGCACCGCTCCGTCGCGGCCGTGGCGGTGGCCGTGGTCGTCTCCGTCCTCACGACCCTGGCCGTGACGTTCCACGCCGCGTCGCCCGAAGAACGGCGTCGCGACGGGGCGCGGCCGGGCACGGGCCCGACGACGCATATGCCGAGCGCGCCGGGCAGGACGGACGGTGCGTCTCCGCACCCGTCCGCGCCCGCCGGTGACGCCGGCGGGAAGTCCGCCGAGGACGGGGACGCCCGTGTCCCTTCCCCCGGCAACGGCCCGGAAAATCCCGCGGACTTACCGGACACCGGCACGAAGGGCGGCGGCTCCGCCGGACCGAGCCGTACGCCCTCCCGGGACGGGAAGGACATGGACAAGGACAAGGACTCCGCCGGCGAAGCCGACCCGTTCACCGTGACCGCCCGCACCCAGGCCTGGGACTCCCCCTGCCATCACAACTTCCTCGTCGACAAGGACGCTTCGAAGGTGCCGCCGCCACCGCTCGGCCAGGACATGCCCGGCTGGGCCGCCGCGGAGGGTGCCGTCGACGGCGACGAGTCGCAGATCGAGCTGACGGTGCAGGGCCGTTCGAGGTCGGCGGTCGTGCTGCGGGCCCTGCATGTGCGCAAGGTGGGAGGGGGCCGGGGGCCGCTTCCCTGGAAGGTTTTCTCGACCGGCGGCGGCTGTGGCGGCGGAATCGTTCCTGCGTCCTTCGCCGTCAACCTGGACGCCGAACGCCCGTTGGTCAGGGCGGTCCCCGGGGAACGGGAGGACAGGCCGACGCCCGCCGTCGACTTCCCGATCTCGGTCTCCGCCGTCGACCCCCGGGTGCTGCGGGTCAACGCCCGCACCACGGGCTGCGCTTGCTCCTACTACCTCGAACTCGAGTGGAGCAGCGGCGACCGGCACGGCACGACGACCATCGGCGACCGCGGCGGCCGTCCGTTCCGCACCAGCGCCACCGAGGGGCGCCGGGACTACC
Source organism: Streptomyces luteireticuli (assembly GCF_041519305.1). Lineage (NCBI taxonomy): Bacteria > Bacillati > Actinomycetota > Actinomycetes > Kitasatosporales > Streptomycetaceae > Streptomyces > Streptomyces luteireticuli. Next base: position 4,273,145 of record NZ_CP167927.1, on the reverse strand, counting down.
TCTACGCCGGCCCCGACCGCGTCTGGGTCCGCAACGAGGAGCGGCCGGGGTAGAGCACAAAGAAACCCCGGGCCGACCGGCCCGGGGTTTCCGTGAAGAGCGGGCGACGAGAATCGAACTCGCGCTCTGAGCTTGGGAAGCTCATGTTCTACCATTAAACTACGCCCGCGAGGACGCCCCTCAAGGCGTCGCATCGTCGCACACTGTACCCCATCCGAGGCTCCCTGCGCATCTGTCGCGGGGGGCCTTTTCTGCTTGCGGGGGTGGTGTGGAAGGGGCGAGTACGGGAGGGGGATGCGGGCGTGGGGGACGGGAGTTGGGGCGTACCGTGTGGCGCGGACAGCCGGTCCGGGGGGTGGCGGGAGTGCCGCGTAGGAGCAAGTCCTATACATCCCCTAATGTGGCTTTTGTCTTTCACGTCCAGGGGAAAGGGACTCGATGGAGCGCACCGTCGTTCGTTGTGCCGAAGGGCACGTGTTCAGCACCGCTTCGTTCCCGATGCAGAACCTCGGTGCCGGGCGGCTCGGCCCCGGGCGGCTGCTGCGCTGCCCGCGCTGCGCCCGGCTCCGTCACTCGGTGCCGGTGGCGCACCAGAAGCGTTGATCATAAGGCGGTGAACGGCGGCGCGGGCCCGGTCCCCTCGGACCGGGCCCGCGCCGTGCTCCGTCTCCGCGTATCCTCGACCCGTGCTTCTCTCAGACAAGGACATCCGGGCCGAGATCGACGCCGGGCGGGTGAAGATCGATCCGTACGACGCGTCGATGGTGCAGCCGTCGAGCGTCGACGTACGGCTGGACCGCTACTTCCGGGTGTTCGAGAACCACCGGTACCCGCACATCGACCCCGCCGTGGAGCAGGCGGACCTCACGCGCGAGGTGGTGCCGGAGGAGGACGAGGCGTTCATCCTGCACCCGGGCGAGTTTGTGCTCGCCTCGACGTACGAGGTCATCACGCTCCCCGACGACGTCGCCTCGCGGCTGGAGGGCAAGTCCAGCCTCGGCCGGCTCGGGCTGCTGACGCACTCCACGGCCGGTTTCATCGACCCGGGCTTCTCCGGGCACGTGACGCTGGAGCTGTCGAACATGGCGACGCTCCCGATCAAGCTCTGGCCGGGCATGAAGATCGGCCAGCTGTGCATGTTCCGGCTGACCTCGCCGGTCGAGCACCCGTACGGGTCCGCGAAGCACGGTTCCCGCTACCAGGGCCAGCGCGGGCCGACGCCCTCGCGGTCCTTCCAGAACTTCCACCGCACCCAGGTCTGAGCAGAGCAAGGCGAGCAACAGTGAGTGACATCCGCGAGAACCTGACCTACCCGATCTTCGGGCAGGCCATCCGTGAGCTGGCGCAGACCATCGCGGACGACGGCTACGAGCCGGACATCATCCTGTCCATCGCGCGCGGCGGTGTCTTCGTCGCCGGCGGCCTCGCCTACGCGCTGGACTGCAAGAACATCCACCTGGTCAACGTCGAGTTCTACACGGGCGTGGGCTCGACGCTGGAGATGCCGGTCATGCTGGCGCCGGTGCCGAACGCGATCGACTTCTCCAACAAGAAGGTGCTGATCGCGGACGACGTCGCCGACACCGGCAAGACGCTGAAGCTGGTGCACGACTTCTGCCTGGAGCACGTGGCCGAGGTCCGCAGCGCGGTGATCTACGAGAAGTCGCACTCGCTGGTGAAGTGCGAGTACATCTGGAAGCGCACCGACGAGTGGATCAACTTCCCGTGGAGCGTGGAGCCGCCGGTGGTGCGGCGCGAGGGCCAGGTCCTCGACGCGTGACGGTCCACGAGGGCCCCGGTTCGGAAGAGCCGGGGCCCTCGGCCGTCCTGCGTGCCGTGCGTCAGGACGGCTCCTCGCCGCTGCGCACGACGTTGCTGCGGCCGGACTCCACGCCCTGGTCGTTCACGGCGGTGATGCAGTAGCTCCGCGTCACGCCGGGCCGGAGCGTCCAGTCCACGAACTTCAGGTCCTTGCCCTTGACGGAGCCGAGGTAGGTGAAGTCGGGGCGGCCCTCGTCCCGGACGTAGATGCGGAAGTGCGTGGCGTCGTCACGGGTCCGCCAGTACAGGGCGGCTCCCCGGGGGACGTCGAAGACCGCGAGGTCGAGCGGGGCCTGGGGCAGACGGCTGTCCACGGACGTGAAGGAGACCGGCGCGGAGCGCGGTGACTCCTGGCCCCGGACGCCGACCGCGCTGACGGCGTACTCGTAGGTGGTGCCGTCGGCCGGGGGCACATCGGTGGCCGAGGTCCCGTGCGTCGTCAGGACGAGCCGCCAGTCGTGCTGCGGGTCACGGCGCCAGAGCCGGTAGCCCTCCAGATCCGCTTCCCCGTTCTTCGCCCAGGTCAGCCCGGCCTCCAGATAGTCGCCCGACACTGTCAGGCCGGTCGGCGCGGCCGGGACGGCCGGGACCGGTACCGGGGTGGTGACCTTCGCCTCGGCGGAGCGGGCGGAGATGTTGCCCGCCTTGTCGAGCGCGGTGACGGCGTAGGCGTAGGTGGTGCCGTCGGCCTTCGGGCGGTCGGTGAAGGAGGTGCCGGTGAGCGGCTTCTTGCCGCTGACGACCGTCCAGGGGCCGGACGCGGCGCGGCGGTGGACCTGGTAGCCGGCGAGGTCGAGTTCGTTGTTCTTCGCCCAGGTGAGCGTGGTCTTGCCGGATGCGGTGTCGTACATCGCCTTCGGCCGGGCCGGGGCCAGCGGCTTGACCTTGTCGTCGGCCTTGCCGGTGAGGGGGGTGTAGGTGAACTTCACGTTCGCGGGGCCGGTGAAGGCCGCGTAGTTGACCCGGAGGGTGTGCTTCCCCTTGGGGACGGTGACCTTGACCGTCTTCTTCCGGGTCTTCGCGACGTCCTTCCACAGGTCGATCCTGAGGACGTTGTCGACGTAGACGCGGATGCCGTCGGCGGCCTCGGCGGTGAGGGCGAAGGGGCCGCCGGAGCCGAAGTCGCGGGTGGTGGTCCAGCGGACGCCGAAGTTGTCGCGGGGGAGGCCGGCGGGGGCGCCGGTGCCGTAGTTCTCGGCGATGGCGTTGTCGCAGGCGGTCTTCTTCGGGGTGCCGCGGAAGGTCGTGTTCGGGAAGAACTCCGCCTTCCAGACACCGGGCGCGCAGGTCACGGGCGCCGCCTGGGCGGCGCCGGCCGGCACGGCGATGCCGAGGGCGGCGGAGGTGAGGACGAGGGCCGCCGCCGGGGCGCGGCGTACGGCGATGCGTCGGATCATGCAGGGTCCTTGCTGCGAAACCAGAAACCAGTGGCGCAAGGGATGTGGGGGGACGCCGTGGTGATCGTGCCAGAGGGCCCCGGACGCGTCACGTCCGGGGCCCTCCGTGTACGGCCGATGGCAGCGGGCTACAGCGTGCCGAGCTTGATGAGCGACAGCAGGGCGACCAGCTGGATCGCCGAGGCGCCCAGCGCCCGGGGCCAGGGCAGGTCGTGGGACTTGCTCACCATCGAGGTGAGCAGATAGCCCGCCAGCAGCCAGGTCGCCCAGCCGAGCAGCTGCACCAGGGTGTTGTCGCCGCCGAGGAAGAAGGCGAGCACCAGCCGCGGCGCGTCCGTGATCGACATGATCAGCATCGAGAGGCCGATGGTCGGCTGCCACAGGCCGTCGCCGCCCAGCTGGCGGGCCAGGGTGTGGGTGACCGCGCCCATGATCAGGGCGGAGACCAGGACCAGGGCGCCGGCCGTCAGCACCAGCGGGAAGCTGTTGGCGAGCGTCGCGTTGAGCACGTCCTTGCGGGCCTTGTCGAAGCCGAAGACCGCGAGCAGGCCGTAGACGAAGGTGACGATCAGCGCGGGGCCCCACATGGCGTGGTCGCGCATCTGCCAGAAGGTGGCCGAGGGGCGCAGCACGATGCCCGTCAGCAGGTCCTTCCAGTGCAACCGGGGCCCGGACGGCGGGGCGGGCGCCTGGCCGCCGTAGGTCTGCGCGTCGCCGTAGCCGTCGTCGCCCTGTCCGTCGCGGCCGTCGTGCGAGCCGTACGCGTCCGGGGCGTCGCCGATGCCGAACTGCTGGGTGTGCCCGGGGCTGTCCCCGGGGCGGCCGTACGGGTCGTACGGCGCCTGTGGTGCGGGCGGCTGCGGGGGCTGGTGGTACTGCTGGCCCCCGCCGAAGTACTCCGGTTCGTCCCGGCCGCCGGGGCGGGCCTGCCACTGCGGCTGCGGAGCACCGCCCTGCCCGCCGCCGTAGCCGCCGCCGGGCGCGTGACCGGGGCCCGGGCCCCCGCCGTACGCGGGGCCGCCGTACGGGGCCTGCTGCCCCGGGTGTTGTCCTCGCCGCGCGGCGTCGGGCTCGTTCGAGTCCCCGCCGCGTCCCATCCTGAATCCAGCCACGCCTTCGAACGTACCCGCTCCCGGGGGGTGGTGGTGCCGGGCGGGGGCCTCCCGGGCCCGCTTGCTGCCGAGCTGTGACAACCCCTAAGGGAAAGCCCCGGGGCGGATGCCCCGGGGCTCGTCGTACCGTGCCGGCCGGCGTTACTTCACCGGCTCGGGGTCCGGCTCCGGAGCGTCGGCCGTCTCGCCGTCCCCCTCGGGCTCGACGGGGGTCCTGACGGAATCCAGCAGGAGCTGGGCGACGTCCACGACCTGGATCGACTCCTTGGCCTTGCCCTCGTTCTTCTTGCCGTTGACCGAGTCGGTCAGCATGACGAGGCAGAACGGGCAGGCGGTGGAGACGATGTCGGGGTTGAGGGACAGGGCCTCGTCCACGCGCTCGTTGTTGATGCGCTTGCCGATGCGCTCCTCCATCCACATGCGCGCGCCGCCGGCGCCGCAGCAGAAGCCGCGCTCCTTGTGGCGGTGCATCTCCTCGTTCCGCAGGCCCGGCACCTTGGCGATGATCTCGCGCGGCGGTGTGTAGACCTTGTTGTGGCGGCCCAGGTAGCAGGGGTCGTGATAGGTGATCAGACCCTCGACCGGGGTGACGGGGATCAGCCTGCCCTCGTCGATGAGGTGCTGGAGCAGCTGCGTGTGGTGGATGACCTCGTACTCGCCGCCGAGCTGCGGGTACTCGTTGGCGATGGTGTTGAAGCAGTGCGGGCAGGTCGAGACGATCTTCTTCTTGGCCTTGGGCTTCTTCGTGGACTCGTCCTCGGAGTCCTCGCCGAAGGCCATGTTGAGCATCTCGACGTTCTGCTGGCCGAGCTGCTGGAAGAGGAACTCGTTGCCGAGGCGGCGGGCCGAGTCGCCGGTGCACGCCTCCTCGCCGCCCATGATGGCGAACTTGACGCCCGCGATGTGCAGGAGCTCCGCGAAAGCCTTGGTCGTCTTCTTGGCGCGGTCCTCCAGGGCGCCGGCGCAGCCGACCCAGTAGAGGTAGTCGACCTCGGTGAGGTCCTCGACGTCCTTGCCGACGACCGGGACCTCGAAGTCGACCTCCTTGGTCCATGCCAGGCGCTGCTTCTTGGCCAGGCCCCAGGGGTTGCCCTTCTTCTCCAGGTTCTTGAGCATCGTGCCCGCCTCGGACGGGAAGGAGCTCTCGATCATCACCTGGTAGCGGCGCATGTCGACGATGTGGTCGACGTGCTCGATGTCCACCGGGCACTGCTCGACGCAGGCGCCGCAGGTGGTGCAGGACCACAGGACGTCCGGGTCGATGACGCCGTTCTCCTCCAGGGTCCCGATGAGCGGGCGCTCGGCCTCGGCCAGCGCGGCCGCGGGGACGTTCTTCAGCTGCTCCTCGGTGGCCTGCTCATTGCCCTCCGCGTCCTTGCCGCCGCCGGCGAGCAGGTACGGCGCCTTGGCGTGCGCGTGGTCGCGCAGGGCCATGATCATGAGCTTGGGGGAGAGCGGCTTGCCGGTGTTCCAGGCGGGGCACTGCGACTGGCAGCGGCCGCACTCGGTGCAGGTGGAGAAGTCGAGCAGGCCCTTCCAGGAGAACTCCTCGATCTTCGAGACACCGAAGACCGCGTCCTCGGCCGGGTCCTCGAAGTCGATCGGCTCGCCCTTGCTGACCATCGGCTGCAGTGCGCCCAGCGCGACATCACCGCTGGACTCGCGCTTGAACCAGATGTTGGGGAAGGCCAGGAAGCGGTGCCAGGCCACGCCCATGTCGGTCTTCAGCGAGATCGTGATCATCCAGATGAAGGACGTCGCGATCTTGATCATGGCGACCAGGTAGGTGACGTTCTGCAGCGTGCCGACGCTCAGCCCCCGGAAGGCCGCGACCAGGGGGTACGAGGCGAAGTACCCGGCCTCGTAGCTCTCCACCCCGTGCTGGGCGCCTTCCAGGCCGCGCAGCGTCATGATCGAGGCGCCGACGATGAGGATGACGGCCTCGACGAAGTAGGCCTGGCGGAAGTTGGAGCCCGCGAAGCGGGACTTGCGGCCGGGCTTGCCCGGCTTGCTGAGCTGCCGGACGACGATCAGGGTGAGGATGCCGAGGGTGGTGATCGTGGCGAAGAACTCGACGAAGAGCTCCCACGGCAGCCAGTCGCCGATGATCGGCAGCAGCCAGTCGGCCTTGAAGAGCTGGCCGATGGCGTTGAGGATCGTCAGCAGCAGTGCGAAGAAGCCCACCGCCACGCCCCAGTGCGCGACGCCGATCGTGCCCCACTGGTTCATCCGGGTGTGGCCGAGGAACTCCTTGGCCACCGTGACCGTGCGCTGCTTGGGGTCGTCGGTGCGGGTGCCCTTGGGCACCGGCTGGCCGAGCCGCATGTGCTGGTAGATCTGCAGGATGGCACGGCCGAACAGTGCGACGCCGACCGCGATGAGGACCAGCGACACGATGATCGCGGCGAGTTGCATGGGAGGGCTCCTCGGACCTGCGAGAGCGGGATTGCGGGATTACTAACCGGTAACTTATCCAGTCCGTACGAGACTACTCACTCCCGGCCGCGCGCCATACCCGCAGCGCCGGTGATCTGCGTCGCGCAGGCAAGCCTCAGAACCGCCCTCTCCGCCCTCGGGGCGCCCTCCTTGCCGATCTTGGGCGCACGAGAGTTGAGCCCCCTCGACTCAGCTCCGTTGACACCATGGCTTCCGTGTTGCACCCTTGAGCCTGTTCCACTCAAGTCAGCTGGAGGAATCGACATGGCACGTGCGGTCGGCATCGACCTGGGTACGACGAACTCCGTCGTCAGTGTTCTCGAGGGCGGTGAGCCCACCGTCATCACCAACGCCGAGGGCGCCAGGACCACGCCGTCCGTCGTGGCCTTCGCGAAGAACGGCGAGGTGCTGGTCGGCGAGGTCGCCAAGCGCCAGGCCGTGACCAACGTCGACAGGACCGTCCGGTCGGTCAAGCGCCACATGGGCACCGACTGGAAGATCAACCTGGACGGCAAGGACTTCAACCCGCAGCAGATGAGCGCCTTCATCCTGCAGAAGCTGAAGCGGGATGCCGAGGCGTACCTGGGCGAGAAGGTCACGGACGCGGTCATCACCGTCCCTGCGTACTTCAACGACTCGGAGCGCCAGGCCACCAAGGAGGCCGGCGAGATCGCGGGCCTCAACGTCCTGCGCATCGTCAACGAGCCGACGGCCGCCGCGCTGGCCTACGGCCTCGACAAGGACGACCAGACCATTCTCGTCTTCGACCTCGGCGGCGGCACCTTCGACGTCTCGCTGCTCGAGATCGGCGACGGCGTCGTCGAGGTCAAGGCCACCAACGGCGACAACCACCTCGGTGGTGACGACTGGGACCAGCGCGTCGTCGACTTCCTGGTCAAGCAGTTCGCCAACGGCCACGGCGTGGACCTGTCCAAGGACAAGATGGCCCTCCAGCGCCTCCGCGAGGCCGCCGAGAAGGCCAAGATCGAGCTCTCCTCGTCCACCGAGACCACGATCAACCTGCCCTACATCACGGCCTCCGCCGAGGGCCCGCTGCACCTGGACGAGAAGCTCACCCGCGCCCAGTTCCAGCAGCTGACCGCGGACCTGCTGGAGCGCTGCAAGACCCCGTTCCACAACGTCATCAAGGACGCGGGCATCGCCCTCTCCGAGATCGACCACGTGGTCCTGGTCGGCGGCTCGACCCGTATGCCCGCCGTCGCCGAGCTCGTCAAGGAGCTGACCGGCGGCCGCGAGGCCAACAAGGGCGTCAACCCGGACGAGGTCGTCGCCATCGGCGCCTCGCTCCAGGCCGGTGTCCTCAAGGGCGAGGTCAAGGACGTCCTGCTGCTCGACGTCACCCCGCTGTCCCTCGGCATCGAGACCAAGGGCGGCATCATGACCAAGCTGATCGAGCGCAACACCACGATCCCGACGAAGCGCTCCGAGATCTTCACGACGGCGGAGGACAACCAGCCGTCCGTGCAGATCCAGGTCTACCAGGGCGAGCGCGAGATCGCGGCGTACAACAAGAAGCTCGGTATGTTCGAGCTGACCGGCCTCCCGCCGGCCCCGCGCGGCGTCCCGCAGATCGAGGTCACCTTCGACATCGACGCCAACGGCATCATGCACGTCGCCGCGAAGGACCTCGGCACGGGCAAGGAGCAGAAGATGACCGTCACCGGCGGCTCCTCGCTGCCGAAGGACGAGGTCGACCGCATGCGCGAGGAGGCCGAGAAGTACGCGGAGGAGGACCACAAGCGCCGCGAGGCCGCCGAGACCCGCAACCAGGCCGAGCAGCTCGTCTACCAGACGGAGAAGTTCCTCAAGGACAACGAGGACAAGGTTCCGGCCGAGGTGAAGACCGAGGTCGAGACCGCCGTCACCGAGCTCAAGGAGAAGCTGAAGGGCGAGGACACCGCGGAGATCCGCACGGCGTCCGAGAAGGTCGCCGCGGTCAGCCAGAAGCTCGGCCAGGCCATGTACGCCGACGCCCAGGGTGCCCAGGGCGCGGCCGGTGCCGCGGGTGCGGCCGGCGGCCAGCAGCAGGCCAAGGCCGAGGACGACGTCGTCGACGCCGAGATCGTGGACGACGAGAAGCCGAAGGGCGGTGCGTCGGCGTGACGGAGGAGACCCCGGGCTTCGACGACAAGCCTGAAGGCACTCCCTCCGGCAAGCCGGCCGACGACAAGGGCGCCGCACCCGCCGAGGAGGCGGGCGCGGCCCCGGCCGGCGAGGAGCTGGTCGAGGTGGGCCTCCAGGCCCAGCTGGACCAGGCCCAGGCCGCGCTCAACGAGCGGACCGCGGACCTCCAGCGGCTCCAGGCGGAGTACCAGAACTACCGCCGCCGGGTCGAGCGGGACCGGGTGCAGGTCAAGGAGGTGGCCCAGGCCAACCTCCTGTCCGAGCTGCTCCCCACGCTCGACGACATCGGCCGCGCCCGTGACCACGGCGAGCTCGTCGGCGGCTTCAAGTCCGTCGCCGAGTCGCTGGAGACGGTCGTGGCGAAGATGGGCCTCCAGCAGTTCGGCAAGGAGGGCGAGCCCTTCGACCCGCTGATCCACGAGGCGCTGATGCACAGCTACGCGCCGGACGTCACCGAGACCACGTGCGTGCAGATCCTGCAGCCGGGGTATCGGATCGGCGAGCGTACGATCCGCCCGGCGCGGGTCGCGGTCGCCGAGCCGCAGCCGGGCGCCGCGTCCGGCAAGGGCGAGGGCGAGTCCGACGAGGAGAGCGGTGGCCCGGACGAGGGCTGACGCGATGACGCACGACCGTAGGCACTGTTCGGACAGGGAGGAGGGACGCCGGGGATGAGTACCAAGGACTTCCTGGAGAAGGACTACTACAAGGCCCTCGGCGTCTCCAAGGACGCCACCGAGGCGGAGATCAAGAAGGCGTACCGGAAGCTCGCCCGCGAGTTCCACCCGGACGCCAACAAGGGCGACGCCGCGGCCGAGGAGCGCTTCAAGGAGATCTCCGAGGCCTACGACGTCCTCGCCGACGCCAAGCGGCGCAAGGAGTACGACGACGCCAGGGCGCTCTTCGGCAACGGGGGCTTCCGCCCCGGGCCGGGCGCCGGCGGCTCCTTCAACTTCGACCTGGGCGACCTCTTCGGGGGCGCCCAGGGCGGGGCGGGAGCCGGCGGCTTCGGCGGCGGCGGCCTGGGCGACGTCTTCGGCGGCCTGTTCAACCGCGGCGGCGCCGGGACGCGCACCCAGCCGCGCCGGGGCCAGGACATCGAGTCCGAGGTGTCGCTCAGCTTCACCGAGGCCGTGGACGGGGCCACCGTCCCGCTGCGGATGTCCTCCTCGGCGGCCTGCAAGGCCTGCTCCGGCACCGGCGACAAGAACGGCACGCCCAGGGTCTGCCCGACCTGCGTCGGCACCGGCCAGGTGTCGCGCGGCGCGGGCGGCGGCTTCTCGATGACCGACCCCTGCCCCGACTGCAAGGGGCGCGGGCTGATCCCCGAGAACCCCTGCGACGTCTGCAAGGGCAGCGGCCGGGCCACCTCGTCGCGCACCATGCAGGTCCGGATCCCCGCGGGCGTCTCCGACGGCCAGCGGATCCGGCTGCGCGGCAAGGGCGCCCCGGGCGAGCGCGGCGGTCCCAACGGCGACCTCTACGTCGTCGTCCACGTCGGCTCCCACCCGGTCTTCGGGCGCAAGGACGACAACCTCACCGTCACGGTGCCGGTCACCTTCGCGGAGGCGGTGCTCGGCGGCGAGGTCAAGGTGCCCACCCTGGGCGGACCTCCGGTCACCCTGCGGATCCCGCCCGGCACGCCCAACGGCCGCACCATGCGCGCCCGCGGCAAGGGCGCGGTGCGCAAGGACGGCACCCGCGGCGACCTGCTGGTCACCGTCGAGGTGACCGTGCCGAAGGATCTCAGCGACAAGGCCCGGGACGCCCTGGAGTCCTTCCGCGAGGCGACGGCGGGTGAGGACCCGCGCGCAGAGCTGTTCCAGGCAGCGAAGGGAGCGTGACCGCGATGAACGGCGACGGACGCCGTCGTAACCCCTACGAGCTGACCGACGAGTCACCGGTGTACGTCATCTCCGTCGCGGCCCAGCTCTCGGGGCTGCACCCGCAGACCCTCAGGCAGTACGACCGCCTCGGCCTGGTCTCCCCCGACCGCACGGCCGGGCGCGGCCGCCGCTACTCGGCCCGTGACATCGAACTGCTCCGCCAGGTGCAGCAGTTGTCGCAGGACGAGGGCATCAACCTGGCCGGCATCAAGCGCATCATCGAGCTGGAGAACCAGGTGGCCGCGCTCCAGCAGCGCGTCGCCGAGCTCCAGACGGTGGTCGAGGGTGCCGCCGCGGCGATGCAGCAGCGCGAGGCCGCGGTGCACGCCTCCTACCGGCGGGACCTCGTCCCGTACCAGGAGGTGCAGCAGACCAGCGCGCTGGTCGTCTGGCGGCCGGGCAAGCGGGAGCGCTGAGCGCTCGGCTCGATTGTCCAGGAGGCCCGTCCCTGAAGGGGGCGGGCCTCCTGCCATGAGAGGGCAACTTCCATCTGTCAAAGGCTTGTTGGGGATACTGTCGGCCGAGGAGCGCGTGACGGAGGCCCAGGGGGGCGCATGGAAGCGGGCAATCTGGCGGATGCCGCGGTGCAGTGGCTGACCGCCGTCGCGAGCGGGGCGGGCAGCGGCCTGGGTCAGGGGGTCGCCGATCTCGTCCGACGCCGGATGAGTCAATCCCCCGACGGGCGGGCCGCGTTGAACCGGATCGACGCGAACCCCGCCGATCCCGCGGCGCGGGCCGCGGCGCGGACGGTGGTCGTCGGGCTGCTCGACCTCGATCCCGCCTTCCGGTACGAGCTGGACCGGGCGTCCACGGTCCTGGTCGCCCCGAGTGCGGGCCGCGATCAGACCCATATCCACGTCAACGGCCGGGTGAAGGGCTCGATTTCGGTGGGGACGGCCGCCGTGCCGGCGACCGGGGCGGGTAATGGGTGGCGGATCGCCCTCGTCGTCCTGTTGCTGGTGGTGATCCTGGTGGCGGGTTTCGTGATCTACCGTGCGGTCGGGGGGAGACAGGGTGGCGGCGATTCCTCGTCGCCCTCCTCGCCGAGCGCTCCGGCGCGTTCCGCCCCCGGCGCCGTCACGGCCTCGCTCGACAACGACCGCGTCGCGGCGATCGTCCCGGACCTGCGGAGCATGCCGGCCGGGTGGACGAGCGCGAAGAGCCCCGGGACGTTCGAGAACGGCTGCAAGGCCGACGAGCCGACGTGCGCGGGTGCCACGGGGGCGGCCGAGGCGGCGTACAAGCCGCCCGGATCGGAGGGGGAGGTGTCCGTTGGCGCGGTCGCTTATTCGAGCGCCGACGCGGCGGCGAAGGCGTACGCCCGTCTGATCGCGGAAGCGGCGTCAAAGGGCGGGATGTCCGAGCTTCCCGTACCGGCCGTCGGTGATCAGTACACGGGGATGCGGGTCACCCAGAAGCTGGGCACCATGGTCGGCATCGCCGTGCGAGTCGGCAATGTCATCAGCATGCTCAACTACGGTGGCAAAACCTTGCCTTCGCCGGACGTCTCCGTCCTCAACCCCGTCGCCGTCGCCGTCGCCGAACGCGCCCGTCAGGCCCAGCGCGGCGAGCAGCCGAGCGCCCGCGTGGGCGGCTAGGGCAGCGCGTCCGCGATCGCCGTGGTCACCAGCAGGTACATGGGCCGGGCGCCCGTTCCGCAGCAGCCGGCTGCCCTCCCGGGAGTCGGGGACGAGCCGGTGGCGGACGCCGTCGTACGTCACGTCCACCCGGTACGAGCGGCGGCTCACCCGGCCCTTGCCCGGTCTGATGACGGCCGGCGCACGACGACCTCGGGGACCGCCGGTCCCGAGACGGTCAGGGTGCCCCGCTCGCGGTCCGGCGCGATGGCGATCCCGTCGAAGAGGGCGTCGTGCGTCATGCCCCCATCGTCGCTCAGATGCCGCGGACGTTCCCCATCGCGCGGGTCACGGCGATCTCTATGAGCACCCGGTCGGGATTGGGCTCGGGCGTGCGTCCGTAGCGCTCGGCGTAGCGGGCGACCGCGTCGGCGACGGCCTCCGGCTCGGTCCGTACGACGGCCCTGCCCTCCAGCGTGGCCCATGAGCCGCCCGGCGCGACCTGGCACAGGGCGACCCGGGCCCCGTCCGGCCCGGCGGCGAGGACGTTGGTGACCTTGACGCTCTGCTTGCGGGTGATGACGCGGGCCGTGCGCGTCTCCGCGTCGAAGGTGGCGCCCACGGGGACGACGTGCGGGCTGCCGTCCCGGCGGAGGGTGGTGAGCGTCGGGAAATGCCGCTCGCGCCAGAAGGTGAGGTAGGTGTCGGGGAGGTTGTGCAGGTCATGGGCCATGGGGGACAGGGTAGTTGGCGGCCCGGCGCCCTTCCGGCGGCTCCATGGCCGGGAAGCGGTCCCGAAGGGCCTCCCCCGGCGTGGTGGGCGGCGTGGCGGCTGCGGTGGCGCCCGGCTCTCCCCAGGGCTTCACTCGCAAGAGGGGCGTGTGCCCCGACGCCCTCCCCAAACCAAGGTTGAGTGGAATAGACTCAACTTATCGCATGTTGCTTACGGCAGGATGCATGCCGAGCCCGAGGAGGAGCCCCCGACCGTGGATGCCGAGCTGACCAACAAGAGCCGTGAGGCGCTGAGCGCCGCCCATGAGCGGGCCGTGGCGGCCGGACATGCCGATATGACCCCCGCCCACCTGCTGCTCGCCCTGCTCGCCGGGCAGGAGAACGAGAATCTGCTGGATCTGCTGGCCGCCGTCGAGGCGGACGCCGCCGTGCTGCGCGGCGGGGCCGAGCGCGTGCTGGCCGGGCTGCCGAGCGTGCAGGGGTCCACCGTGGCGCCGCCGCAGCCGACGCGGGAGCTGCAGGCCGTGCTGGTGGACGCGGCCGAGCGGGCGCGGGATCTGGGGGACGAGTACGTCTCGACCGAGCACCTGCTGGTCGGGCTCGCCGCGAAGGGCGGACGGGTGGGCGAGCTGCTGGAGCAGCAGGGCGCCTCCGCGAAGCGGCTGCTGGACGCCTTCGAGAAGGCCCGCGGCGGCCAGCGGGTCACCACGGCCGACCCCGAGGGTACGTACAAGGCGCTGGAGAAGTTCGGTACGGACTTCACCGCGGCGGCGCGGGACGGCAAGCTCGACCCCGTCATCGGGCGGGATCACGAGATCCGGCGCGTGGTGCAGGTGCTGTCGCGGCGGACGAAGAACAACCCCGTGCTCATCGGCGAGCCCGGCGTCGGCAAGACGGCCGTCGTCGAGGGGCTCGCACAGCGGATAGTGAAGGGCGACGTCCCCGAATCGCTGCGGAACAAGCGGCTGGTCTCGCTGGACCTGGGTGCGATGGTCGCCGGCGCCAAGTACCGCGGCGAGTTCGAGGAGCGGCTGAAGACCGTCCTCGCGGAGATCAGGTCCAGCGAGGGCCAGATCATCACGTTCATCGACGAGCTGCACACCGTCGTCGGCGCCGGCGCCTCCGAAGGCGCCATGGACGCGGGCAACATGCTCAAGCCGATGCTGGCGCGCGGCGAGCTGCGCATGGTGGGCGCCACGACGCTGGACGAGTACCGCGAGCGGATCGAGAAGGATCCGGCGCTGGAGCGGCGCTTCCAGCAGGTGCTGGTCGCCGAGCCGTCCGTCGAGGACACCATCGCGATCCTGCGCGGGCTCAAGGGGCGCTACGAGGCGCACCACAAGGTGCAGATCGCGGACGGCGCACTGGTCGCCGCGGCCACCCTCTCCGACCGGTACATCACCTCCCGCTTCCTCCCCGACAAGGCCATCGACCTCGTCGACGAGGCCGCCTCCCGGCTCCGCATGGAGATCGACTCCTCGCCCGTCGAGATCGACGAGCTCCAGCGGTCCGTCGACCGGCTGAAGATGGAGGAGCTGGCGCTGCGCAACGAGACGGACGAGGCCAGCAAGGAGCGGCTGGCGAAGCTCCGCCGCGATCTGGCCGACAAGGAGGAGGAGTTGCGCGGCCTCACCGCGCGCTGGGAGAAGGAGAAGCAGTCCCTCAACCGGGTCGGCGAGCTCAAGGAGCGCCTGGACGACCTGCGCGGCCAGGCCGAACGGGCCCAGCGCGACGGCGACTTCGACACCGCCTCCAAGCTGCTCTACGGCGAGATCCCGGCGGTGGAGCGGGAGTTGGAGGAGGCCGCGAAGGCGGAGGCCGAGGCGGAGCAGGAGGCCGCGGCGAAGGACCTCATGGTCAAGGAGGAGGTCGGCTCCGACGACATCGCCGAGGTCGTCGCCGCCTGGACCGGCATCCCGGCCGGCCGTCTGCTGGAGGGCGAGACGCAGAAGCTGCTGCGCATGGAGGAGGAGCTCGGCCGGCGGCTGATCGGCCAGGAGGAGGCCGTACGGGCCGTCTCCGACGCCGTGCGCCGCAGCCGGGCCGGGATCGCCGACCCCGACCGGCCGACCGGCTCGTTCCTCTTCCTCGGCCCCACCGGCGTCGGCAAGACCGAACTGGCCAAGGCCCTCGCGGACTTCCTCTTCGACGACGAGCGGGCCATGGTCCGCATCGACATGAGCGAGTACAGCGAGCAGCACAGCGTGGCCCGCCTCGTCGGCGCGCCCCCCGGCTACGTCGGCTACGAGGAGGGCGGCCAGCTCACCGAGGCCGTCCGCCGCCGCCCGTACACCGTCGTGCTGCTGGACGAGGTGGAGAAGGCCCACCATGAGGTCTTCGACATCCTGCTCCAGGTGCTGGACGACGGCCGGCTCACCGACGGCCAGGGCCGGACGGTGGACTTCCGCAACACCATCCTCATCCTGACCTCCAACCTCGGCTCCACCTTCCTGGTGGACCCGCTGCTCAAGGAGGAGCAGAAGAAGGAGAAGGTGCTGGAGACCGTACGGGCCTCCTTCCGCCCCGAGTTCCTCAACCGCCTCGACGACATCGTGGTCTTCCACCCGCTGGGCAGCGGCCAGCTGGAGCGGATCGCCCAGATCCAGATCGCGCAGCTGCAGAAGCGCCTCGCCGACCGCCGGCTCACCCTCGACGTCGACGCGGCCGCGCTGCACTGGCTGGCCGCGCTGGGCCACGACGAGGAGCCCGGCGCCGCCGACCTGACCTATGGCGCCCGCCCGCTGCGCCGCCTGGTGCAGACCGCCATCGGCGACCGGCTCGCCCGCGCGATCCTGGCCGGCGACGTCCGCGACGGCGACACGGTTCGCGTCGAGCGGAATCCCGGTGAGGAGGGCCTCACGGTGCGGCCCGTCCGGACGGCGTAAGCACGCCCCCGGGAACGCCCCCGGCCGCGTGGTCGATGGAGACGCATGCGCCGGGGGTTGCGGGGCAGGGGCTGGTGTGGGGGAGGATGGCGGCAATCGTACGAAGGGAAATCCACGGTGAGCATCGACCCGTCCTCGATTCCTAATTTCGGGGGCCAGCCCGAGCCGCAGCCCGAAGAGACGGGCCCGGCCGGCCCCGTCATCCCCGACCAGGACCTGGTCAAGCAGCTCCTGGAGCAGATGGAGCTGAAGTTCCTCGTCGACGACGAGGGTGACCTCGCGGCTCCGTGGGAGCAGTTCCGTACGTACTTCATGTTCCGCGGCGAGGAGGAGCAGCAGGTCTTCTCGGTGCGGACGTTCTACGACCGGCCGCACGGCATCGACGAGAAGTCGAAGCTGCTGGAGGTCATCGACGACTGGAACCGCCGCACCCTGTGGCCCAAGGTCTACACGCACACCAACGACGACGGCACCGTCCGCCTGATCGGCGAGGCGCAGATGCTGATCGGCGTCGGGGTGTCCCTGGAGCACTTCGTCTCCAGCACCGTCAGCTGGGTCCGTGCCTCCGTCGAGTTCGACAAGTGGCTCGTGGAGCAGCTGGGCCTGGAGGAGGAGCTGGAGGACGGCGAGAACGGCGGGAACGGCGAGGGCGACGCCGACGCGTAGTCCTCACGCTGCATAGTCCTCACGAGGTGCAGCCTCACATCGGGATGCGGGCGATCGTCACCAGATACGTCCCGTAGACGAACGAGAGCCCGGCCAGCGCGCCGACCGTCACCACGACGGTGCGCGGCCGGGCTCTCGTCATCCCCAGGGCCAGCGGCAGCAGCAGCGGGAAGGCGGGGATGAGGAAGCGCGGTTTGGACGCGAAGTAGCTGGAGCCGCCGACCGCGATGACGCACAGCACCAGCACGTAGACCAGCAGCAGGGCGGGCGGCCGCTCCAGGACGAACAGCACGAGCGCGACGGAGGCGACGACGAGGACGGCCAGCGAGCCGTAGTAGCAGAGGAAGTCCCGGCCGGTGAACAGGTGGCGGACGAAGCGGAACGCGTCCGCGCCGAAGTCGAAGCGCGATCCCCAGCGCCGTTGCACGGCGAAGTAGCCGAGCGGTCCGTCGCCGGAGCGGATGCCGGCCCAGAGGACGTAGCCCGCCCAGCCCAGCGGGGCGAGCGCGGCGCCGGCCCACAGCCGCCGGTCGCCGCGCGCGAGCGGGTCGCGCCACAGGACGAGCGCGGTGGCGCAGATCAGGGCGGCGGCCACGGCGACGGCGTTGGGCCGGGAGAGCCCGGCGGTCAGGGCCAGACCGCCGGCCCACACGGGCCGGCCGGTGACGGCCGCGTACAGGCACCAGGCGGCGAGCGCGGTCATCAGGGACTCGGTGTAGCCCATCGTCTGCACGATGGCGTGCGGCAGCAGGCCCCACAGCAGGACGAGCCAGGTGCCGGTCCGCCGGCCGTACAGCCGCTCCCCGACCGCGTAGATCCCCCAGGCCGCGGCGACGGCCGAGCTCCAGGAGACGACCAGCTGGGCGGAGACGACGGAGAACGGGGTCAGCACCGTCACGGTGTGCACGAGGCCGGGGAACAGCGGGAAGAACGCGAGGTCGTTGAAGATCACCCCGCGGCTGGTGGGGGAGGGCAGGACGAGCCCGTATCCGTTGCGGGCGATGCCCGCGTACCAGATGCCGTCCCAGGAGTGGCCGAGCAGCGTGCGCGGGTGGCGGCCGGTGGACCAGGCCCAGCCGGCCATCATGGCGAGGCCGAGCAGCCGGGCCGAGGCGTAGAGCCCCAGCGCGGGCAGTGCGCGGCGCAGGGCCTCGCGCACCCGGTCCGTGCGGCCGAGGGGACGGTCGCCGGGGACGCGGCTCGGTTCCGGTGCGCGGACGGGCGTCGCGCCGGGGTTGACGACGGGGCCGGCTGACACGGGACCTCCTCGGGGCACCTCCCCGGGCCGGCCGGGGGAGCGGCCGGGCCGGCACCGGTGGACTCCGGGCGGCGTGACCGGTCGGGCGCCGGGGACGGCGCCGGTACGGAACGGGCGGGCATACCGACCATGCGTCGGGCGTCTCGCGCGCGCGACATGTCACGCCCGTACGCGGCGCGGCTTCCACCCACTCGGCGCACGGGTCCGCCCGGCGCCGCGCCTGTCCGGGCTCCGTCCTCAAGTGCCGGACGGGCGGGGGCCCGCCTATCGTGGGGGCGATCAAGGACCGCAGGTCGAGGACCGATCGGGGAGGGCTTGATGGGCGTGGACGGTACGGGCGCGTACGGCGCGGGCGGTACGGACGAGGGCGCGCCGGGCGCGCGATGGCGGCCCGCGGCGCGGGTCGCCGGTCTGGGCACCTCCGTCTTCACGGAGATGACCGAGCTGGCGCGGAGCACCGGCGCGGTGAACCTCGGGCAGGGCGTCCCGGAGCTGCCCAGTCCCCCGGAACTGCTGGCGGACGTGGCGGAGGCGGTGCGGTCGGGCGCCAACCAGTACCCGCCGGCGCACGGCGCGCCCGCGCTGCGGGAGGCCGTGGCGGCGCACCAGCTGCGGCGCTACGGGCTGGCGTACGACCCGCGGGACGAGGTGCTGGTGACCACCGGGGCCACCGAGGCGCTCGCGGCGGCGCTGCTCGGGCTGTGCGACCCGGGCGACGAGGTGATCGCCTTCGACCCCTGCTACGACGCCTATCCGGCGGGGGCCCGCTTCGCGGGTGCGAAGCTGGTGGCCGTGCCGCTGGTGGAGGACGGGGACCGGTTCGTCCTGGACGCGGACGCGCTGCGGGCGGCCGTCACGCCGCGCACCCGCGTCCTGCTGCTGAACACCCCGCACAACCCGACGGGCAAGGTGTTCACCCCGGACGAGCTGGACGCCGTCGCCGCGGTCTGCCGGGAGCACGACCTCGTGGTGGTGACGGACGAGGTGTACGAGCACCTGGTCTTCGATGACGCTTCCGCCGGCGCGCACCGCACGATCGCCGCGCTGCCGGGGATGCGGGAGCGGACGCTCACCATCTCGTCGGCGGGCAAGACGTTCAGCGTCACCGGCTGGAAGATCGGCTGGGTGTGCGGCCCGGCGGGGCTGCTGGCGGCGGTCGCCGGGGTGAAGCAGTTCCTCACCTACGCCTCCGGCACGCCCTATCAGGAGGCGCTGGCGCGGGCCCTGGGGGGCGTGGAGGAGTGGGCCGCGGAGGTGCGGCGGACCCTGGGGCGCAACCGCGACCTGCTGAGCGAGGGACTGGCGCGCGCCGGGTTGCGTCCGTACCGGGCGGACGCCGGGTATTTCCTCCAGGCGGACATCCGCGCGTGGGGGCACGGGGACGGCGTGCGATTCTGCCGTGAACTCCCTTCGCGCGCCGGGGTGGTGGCCATTCCCACCTCCGCCTTCTGGGTGCGCCCCGGCGCCCCGTCCCATCTGGTGCGATTCTCGTTCTGCCGGAGCGAGGACTCGGTCCGCACGGCGGTGGAACGGCTGGTCAGCAGCGGCTGATCTCCTTTGAACAGGGGATTTGCAAGTGGCGCAGGTCCACCCGCATATGCGCCCGGAGGGAGGCCAACTCCCGCCGGGCGCTTTTCGGTTGAACACTTGAACTGTCGGGCCCACGCGTGGATGGAAAATCGACGATGATGGGTAAAAATGCTGTGGGCGTCGATGGCTTCATGATTTCCTCTCGATCAGGGCAGCGTCCGATCAGGGCAGCGTCCGGAGACGTTTGGAGAAACCCCCCGGGAATCCCGGAAACGCCTTCGCCGGATCAGGGAGCCTCCGGAGCGGGCATGACCGGCGTACTCGAAGACCTGGTCCTCCTCGGGGCGGGCCGGCCATCCCCCACTGTTCGCTCGCGGAGCCGACCCATGCTCACCACCCTCAAGACCAGCTACACCGATACCCGTGCGGCCGACCTCGCCTGGTGCCTGGGCCGGGAGCCTCTCCCGGCGCTGGCCGTTCTCGATCTCCAACTCGACCGGGCGTCCGTCCAGTTGCGGCTGCTCGGGGCCTCCCATCAGGTCCTGCTGGAGGAGGGGAGCGGAGCCTGTTCGGAGACGGTCGCCTGTATACCCGGCAGCAGTACCCCGCTCCCCCTGGGCGTGGCGAAGCGCGTCGGCGCCTGGGAGTACGAATTCGCGGCCCGGGTCGAGACCCTGTCGCGCTGCTCGTTCGCGGGGCGTGCGCAGGAGCTCCTGGCGCTGGTCGCCGAGCACCCCCAGGGGCTGGCCGGAACGTTTCCGGGGGACCCGCACGCCTTCACCGCGCTGCTCGCCCAGCGGCGCGACGGCCAGGTCAGCTGGCGCACCTGGCACGCGTATCCGCAGGAGGGACGCCTCGTCGTCACCCGCACCCGGGTGGGAGTGCGCGGAGGCTGCGCACCCCTCGGTGCGCCGGGCGCCGCGTAACGCCCCGCGCGAGCCCCCTGGCGAACGGGAGCGTGGCCGGGAGTGCCGTCAACTCGCGCGAGGATCATGAGCATTGAACTCGTGTGGGTGACAGGGCGATGCCGGATCGTGACGTAGCGTTCCCGCATGATCTACCGTCCGGTACCCGCGCGACTGCCCGTACCGGCCGGGATCGGCCGCCTCCTCGTGCTGACCACCGTCTTCATCTGCGCCGCCTGCGGGTTGGTGTACGAGCTGGAACTGGTCGCCCTGGCCTCGTACCTCATCGGCGACTCCGTCACCCAGGCGTCCGTCGTGCTCTCGGTGATGGTCTTCGCCATGGGGGTCGGCTCCCTGCTCGCCAAGCGGCTGCGCGCCCGCGCCGCGCTCGGCTTCGCGGCGGTGGAGGCGGTGCTCGCCCTGGCGGGCGGTCTGTCGGCGATGGCGCTGTACGCCTGCTTCGCCTGGTACGGCCGGGCCTGGCCGGCGCTCGTGGGGTTCTCGCTGCTCATCGGGGTGCTCACCGGGGCCGAGGTGCCGCTGCTGATGACCCTGATCCAGCGGATCCGGCGGCAGGACGCGGGCGGCGCGGTTGCCGACCTCTTCGCCGCCGACTATGTGGGCGCGCTGGTGGGCGGGCTCGCCTTCCCCTTCCTTCTGCTGCCCGTCCTGGGCCAGTTGACGGGCGCCCTGGTCACCGGCGCGGTCAACGCCGTGGCCGGCGGGGCGCTGGTGCTGTGGCTGTTCCGTGGCGACCTGAGCGCGCGGGCCCGCTGGGCGGTGATGGCGGCCAACGGGCTGGTGCTCGCGCTGCTCGCGCTCTGCTCGGCGCTCAGCGGTCCGTTCGAGCGGGCCGCCCGGCAGGCGGTCTACGGGGCGGACGTGCGGGTGGCCGTGCGGACCGGCATGAAGGAGGTGGTGCTCACCGGCGGCGACGCGGGGGGCCGGCCGCCCGCGCTCTTCCTGGACGGCCGGCTGCGCGCCGCCGGCGAGCCCTCGCGCTACCACGAGGCGCTGGTGCGCCCCGCGATGGCGGGACCGCGCCGGCGGGTCCTGGTGCTTGGTGGGGGCGACGGCATCGCGGTGCACGAGGTGCTGCGGTATGGCGGTGTGGCGGCGGTGACCGTCGTCGATCCCGACGCGACCGTGGTCCGGCTGGCCCGCACGGACGCCCGGTTCGTCCGGCTCAACGGCCGGGCCTACGAGGATCCGAGGGTCGCCGTGGTGCACGCCGACCCCTTCGAGTGGCTGCGCGCCCGGATCCCGGAGGGGCCCGGGCGGGCGTACGACGTGGTGGTCTGCGATCTGCCGGGGCCCGAGGGCACGGGGGGCGCGAAGCTGTACTCGCAGGAGTTCTACGGGCTGGTGGCACGGCAGTTGGGCGACGAGGGGCGGCTCGTGGTGCACGCGGGGCGGGTGGGGGAGGTGCCCGACGTCCGGCACGACATCAGGACCGTGGATGCGACCGTGCGGTCGGTGGGCCTGTGCACCCGGCCGTACCGGACCGCGGGGACGGGCGGGGGCTGGGCGTTCGTCCTCGCGGGCCGGTCGCGGGCCGGGGTGCCGGACGGGGTGCGGGCCCTGGAGGGCGGGGGCGCGGCGCCGTCCACGCTGATGCACCCCCGGTACGGGGAGTGAGCCCGGTCATGCGGTCCGGCGGGCCGCCGTGCGGAAGGCGCCGGGGGCGAGCCCGGCGCGCTGCTGGAAGAACTTCGAGAAGTTCGCCGCGTCCTCGAACCCGATCCGCTCGCCGACCCTGACGACCGGCAGATCACTGTGCGCCAGCAACCGTTTGGCCTCCAGCATCACCCGCCGGTCGATGAACTCCTTCGCCCCCATGCCCGCCGCCGCCAGCGTCGCCCGCGCCAGCGTGCGCGGCGCGAACCCCAGCGCGCGGGCGTAGTCCGCGACCCGGTGGCTGGTCGCGAAGTCCCGTTCCACGGCGGCCCGGAAGCGGACGAAGGCGTCCCCCGGTGCCGCGACCCGGCTGCCCACCGGCGCCGTGAGGTGCGCGAGCCGCAGCACCAGCACGGACAGCAGATGGCGCAGCACGTCGGCGTGGACGGCGGGGGGCAGCCCGGCGCCGGTGCGGAAGTCGGCCGCCAGGTGCCGGACCGCGAGGGACACGGCCTCCAGGTCGTCGCCGACCGGCTGCCAGAGCACCGGGTGGAACGGGTCGTCGGCCATGACGGCGACCGTGCTGCCGGGCGGCAGGAAGCCGGGCTGCACCAGGATCACCGTGCCCTCGATGCGGGTGGCGTCCCCGAAGCTCTGCACCTGGCCGGGGCGCACCCACAGCACCGAGCCCTCGGTCAGCCAGTAGCCGGTGAAGTCCACGGTGTGGCCGGCGGCGCCGGAGTCGACGACGACCAGCTGGTGGAAGTCGAGCCGCTGCGGTCGTTGCAGCAGTCCTTCGGCGGCGCGGGCGCGCAGCTCGGCGACGGTCATCACCTCGACGCCCGCCGGGGTGCCGGGCGGGGGCGTATAGGTGAGCTCGACGATGGCGTCGTGTCGTTTTTTCACCATGAGGAGACCCGAGCGTACCTGGTGGGAGGGGTTTCCGCTGCCTAACGTTGAGGTCAATCACAAGAGTGGTTGACAGAGAAACGACTTCGACTTCGACTTCGGTGAAGAGGTGAACGACATGGCACAGCAGCCCCGGCACAAGGTCACATACGCGTTCGACGCCTACTGCGGATGGTGCTACGGCTTCGGCCCCACGGTGCGGGAGTTCGCCGCGGTGAACGCCGACCGCCTGGACCTGCGGGTGCTCAGCGGCGGCCTCTTCACCGGCGCCCGCGCCCAGCCGGTGGGCGCCTACGCCTCCTACATCCCGCAGTCCGACGCGCGGATCGCCGAACTGATCGGCGCGGTCTTCGGCCCGGCCTACCGGCGGGCGGTGGCCGAGGGCACGACCGTCCTCGACTCGGCCGACGCGGCGACCGCGCTGGTCGCCCTGTCCCTGCAGGCGCCGGAGAGGACGCTGGAGCTGGCCGGCGCCCTGCAGCGGGCCTGGTACCAGGGCGGGCTGAGCCTGTCCGACCCGGCGACGCTCAAGGCCGTCGCCGACGACGCCGGCGGTGTGGACGCGGAGGCGGCCGCCGCGGCGTACGCCCTGCCCGCGACCCGGCAGGCGGCCCAGGCCGGCTTCCGCGAGGTCCGCCGGCTCGGCGTGGACAGCTTCCCCACCCTGCTGCTGCACGCCGCCGACGGCACGGTGCGGCGGCTCGGCGGACCGACCACGTCCGCCCGTGCGCTGACCAGGGCTCTCGACGAGCATGGATCCGGCGCGTAAATCCCCTTCCTCCCTTTCCTCCCCTCCCTTCTCGATCCCTCAGGAGATTCCCATGGCGAAGATCGCTCTCTTCGGCGCCAACGGCACGATCGGCAGCCGCGTCCTGCGCGAGGCGCTGGACCGCGGCCACCAGGTGACGGCCGTCGTCCGCGACCCCTCCAAGGTCACCGTCGAGCACCCCGCCCTCACCGTCGTGACCGGTGACGTCCTCGACCCCGCGTCCGTGGCCGCGGTGGCCAAGGGCCAGGACGTCGTGGTCAGCGCGGTCGGCGGCGGTGACGGCCCCGGCCACCTCGCCACCATCAAGCCGGCCGCCGAGTCCCTGGTCGCGGGGCTGCGCACGCTGGGCGACGCCGCGCCGCGGCTGATCGCGGTCGGCGGCGCCGGCTCGCTGCGCACCCCCGACGGCAAGCAGGTCTGGGACACCGAGGGCCTGCCGGAGTTCCTGCTCCAGATCATGCACGCCCATGGTGACGCGCTGGACTTCTACCGCACGGTGACCGACGTCCGCTGGACCAACGTCAGCCCCGCCGGCACCATCGAGCCCGGCGAGCGCAGCGGCACCTACCGCACCGGTCTCGACGACCTCGTCGTGGACGAGAACGGCAAGAGCCGCATCTCCACCGAGGACTACGCCGTCGCCCTCATCGACGAGATCGAGAAGCCGCAGCACGTCGGCGAGCGCTTCACGGTGGCCGACTGACGTGGATCTTCGGCCGTTCCGCCGGCCGTGTGATCGCCGATCGTCCCGGACCGGCGGCCACGGTCGGCGGAAGGTCGCCTTCCGTCGGAAACTTCCACCGGATCCGACCGGGGAGTCCCTGCCGGGGAAACCGGTGGGTAGGCTCGTTTGCCATGGAGCATGAGGTTTTCGTTCCGTTTCCCGTCGCCGACGTCCGGCGGGCCCTCTCCGATCCCGAGCGGGTCGCCCGGTGCGTCCCGGGCCTCCAGCGGGACGCGGGAGAGGCGGGGGACGCGCAGGCTGCCGTCGTCGCCGGGCGGCTGCGGCTGCGCATCGGCGGATCGACGATCACCTACCGGGGGACGCTCCGGCTGGCCGAGCGGGACGGCGCGTACGAGCTGACGGCCGAGGGCACGGAGGCGCGCGGCTCGGCCTCGGTGACTCTCACCCTGCTCGCGGTCCCCGCGCAGGTCCCCGGCGGCACCCGGCTGACCTGCACCGGAACGATGGCCCGCGCAGGACGCCTGGCCGAGGTCGACGACCGCACGGCCCTGGCGGCGGCCCGTCGCCTCCTGGACCGCTTCGCGACCGCGCTGGCCGGGACGCTGGGGCAGGAGGCGGACGACGACGCCCCGGCCGCCGGCGTGGAGCCGGTCACCGCCGAGGACGTGGTGGCGGAGGTCGTGGCCGAGGTGGTCGAGGACGTCGTCGCCGAGGTCGTCGAGGACGACGAGCCGCCGGCGGAGGCGGCCCACGCCCGCCGCACGATGATCGGCCGCAGCGCGGAGGAGGTCGACCACGCGCCGCCGCGGGGGCGGTACGCCCCTGTCCCCGCCCCGGAGACGACCACGGGCCGCGCCGCCCTGCGCTGGGCGGCTCCGGCGGCGGCGGTGGCCCTGGCGTCGGCGGTGGTGGTGGGACGGGTGCTGCGGCGCCGGCGTTGAGGGTTCTCTCCCCGCCCGGCGTCCGGGGACGGCGCGCGCGGCGTGCTGCCGCCGACCTATCGTCGGACTCGTGACGAACGCTCAGACCACCCTCACCGCCGGCCCCGCCCGAGCCATCGTGGACACGGAGAACGGCTGCCGCCTCTCCAGCCTCCGCGTCGACGGCACCGAACTCCTCCGGCAGGGGCCCTCGTACGGCGCCTTCCCGATGGTCCCCTGGTGCGGCCGCATCGACCACGGCCGTTTCCGCAACGGCGCCGAGACGCACCAGATGCCCGTCAACCACCCGCCCCACGCCATCCACGGCACGGGCCGCGACGTGCCCTGGCGCACGGTCCGCGCGGAGGACGCCTTCGCCGCGTTCACCTACGACCTGGCCGACACGGCCTGGCCGTACCCCGGCCGCGTCACCCAGATGGCAGAACTGGCCGAGGATTCCCTGACGCTCACCATGGGCGTCGAGGCGGCCGAG
The DNA here is from genome assembly GCF_041519305.1 of Streptomyces luteireticuli. Classification (NCBI taxonomy): domain Bacteria; kingdom Bacillati; phylum Actinomycetota; class Actinomycetes; order Kitasatosporales; family Streptomycetaceae; genus Streptomyces; species Streptomyces luteireticuli. Next base: position 4,247,405 of record NZ_CP167927.1, on the reverse strand, counting down.
GACTCCTTCCCGGCCCAGGCCGGCTGGCACCCGTGGTTCCGGCGCAACCTCGGCACCGGCGGCGATGTCGAGATCGACTTCGCCCCCGCCTGGCAGGAGGAACGCGGGGACGACCACCTGCCCACCGGCCGTCGCATCGACCCCAAGTCCGGCCCCTGGGACGACTGTTTCGGGATGCCCGACGGGGTGCGGGTGACCCTCACCTGGCCGGGGGCCCTGGAACTGACCGTCACCAGCCGCGCCGAGTGGGTCGTCGTCTACGACGAGCAGGCCGAGGCCGTCTGCGTGGAGCCGCAGTCGGGCCCGCCGAACGGGCTCAACACCCTGCCGCGTCTGGTCACCCCCATCGATCCGCTGGAGATCTCCACGACGTGGACCTGGCGGACGCTGGCCTAAGCTCATCCCCATGAACGCGCGTGACGCCCTGCTTCAGCAGATCAAGGACAAGGCCGTCGTCCACGGCAAGGTGACCCTCTCCTCCGGCAAGGAGGCCGACTACTACATCGACCTGCGCCGGATCACCCTGGACGCCGAGGCCGCCCCGCTGGTCGGCCAGGTGATGCTGGACGCCACCGCCGACCTGGAGTACGACGCGGTGGGCGGGCTGACCCTCGGCGCCGACCCGGTCGCCACGTCGATGCTGCACGCCGCCGCAGCGCGCGGCCGCACGCTCGACGCGTTCGTCGTCCGCAAGGCGCAGAAGACGCACGGCATGCAGCGCCGCATCGAGGGCCCGGACATCAAGGGCCGCCGCGTCCTGGTCGTCGAGGACACCTCGACCACCGGCGGCTCCCCGCTGACCGCCGTCGAGGCGGCCCGCGAGGCGGGCGCGGAGGTCGTCGCGGTCGCCACGATCGTCGACCGCGGTGCGGCCCAGGCCATCGCCGACGCCGGTCTGCAGTACGTCACCGGCTACCAGCTGGCCGACCTCGACCTGGCCTGACCTGCGGTTTTCGCAGAGGCGTCCCCGGCGGGCGCGTGGTTTCACGTGAAACCACGCGCCCGCCGTCGTATCTGCCGCCGTATCTGGCGGATGCACCATGTGGAGCAATTCGGGGAGTCTGGGAAGATGGGGACGACGATGAACGTCGCCCCCTAGGTCAGGGCACCCCCAAGCCCACCCGCACATCACAAGGAGCGGACAGATGCCCATCGCAACCCCCGAGGTCTACAACGAGATGCTCGACCGGGCGAAGGCAGGCAAGTTCGCCTACCCGGCCATCAATGTGACCTCGACCCAGACTCTGCACGCCGCGCTGCGCGGCTTCGCCGAGGCGGAGAGCGACGGCATCATCCAGATCTCCACCGGTGGCGCGGAGTTCCTGGGCGGGCAGTACAGCAAGGACATGGTCTCCGGCGCCGTCGCGCTGGCCGAGTTCGCGCACGTCGTGGCCAAGAAGTACCCGGTCAACATCGCGCTGCACACCGACCACTGCCCCAAGGACAAGCTGGACGGCTACGTCCGCCCGCTGCTGAAGATCTCCCAGGAGCGCGTGGCCGCCGGCCAGAACCCGCTGTTCCAGTCCCACATGTGGGACGGCTCCGCCGAGAAGCTCGACGAGAACCTCGCCATCGCGAAGGAACTGCTCGCCGAGGCCGTGAAGGCGAAGATCATCCTCGAGGTCGAGATCACCCCGACCGGCGGCGAGGAGGACGGCGTCACCCACGAGATCAACGACGAGCTGTACACCACCGTCGCCGACGTGGAGAAGACCGCCGAGGCCCTGGGCCTGGGCGAGAAGGGCCGCTACCTGCTGGCCGCCTCCTTCGGCAACGTCCACGGCGTCTACAAGCCGGGCAACGTCGTCCTCCGCCCCGAGCTCCTCCGCGACCTCCAGGACGGCATCGCCGCCAAGCACGGCAAGCAGGACCCGTTCGACTTCGTCTTCCACGGCGGCTCCGGCTCCACCGAGGACGAGATCCGCACCGCGCTGGAGAACGGCGTCGTGAAGATGAACCTCGACACCGACACCCAGTACGCCTTCACGCGTCCGGTGGCGGCCCACATGTTCCAGAACTACGACGGCGTCCTGAAGGTCGACGGCGAGGTCGGCAACAAGAAGACCTACGACCCGCGGACCTGGGGCAAGCTGGCCGAGGCCGGCATGGCCGAGCGCGTCACCAAGGCCTGCGCCGACCTGCGCTCGACGGGCACCAAGCTCGGCAAGTAAGCGGTACGCACCACGGAGGGGCCCGGCGGATCACGCCGGGCCCCTTTCCCGTTCGTATGGCCGCGCCCGGCCCGCCGGGAGACCATCGGAACCATGAGCGAATCCGTCCGGGAGCGGGACCGGGAGGCGGGCCCCGGGATCCGCCTGGGCACGCCCACGGGGCGGTACGTGCTGCTCACGGCCGTCCTCGGCTCGGGCATGGCCCTGCTCGACAGCACCGTCGTCAACGTGGCCCTGCCGCACATCGGCGCCGACCTCCACGCCGACCTGGCCGTCCTCCAGTGGACCGTGAACGCCTACATGCTCACCCTCGCCGGGCTGATCCTGCTGGGCGGGGCGCTGGGCGACCGCTTCGGGCGGCGGCGGGTGTTCGTCCTCGGCATCGTCTGGTTCGCGCTCGCCTCGCTGCTGTGCGGGATCGCCCCGAACGCGGGGGTGCTGATCGCGGCCCGCGCGCTCCAGGGCATCGGCGGGGCGCTGCTCACCCCCGGCTCGCTCGCGCTGCTCCAGGCGGTCTTCCACCCCGACGACCGCGCGGGCGCGGTGGGCGCCTGGTCCGGGCTGGGCGGCGTGGCCTCCGCGGTCGGGCCGTTCGTGGGCGGCTGGCTGGTGGACGGACCCGGCTGGCGCTGGGTGTTCCTCATCAACCTGCCGATCGCCGCCGTCTGCGTCCCCGTCGCCCTGCGCCACGTGCCGGAGACCAGGGATCCCACCGCCCGCGGCCGGTTCGACGTGCTCGGCGCGGTGCTGGGCGCGCTGGCCCTCGCCCTGACCACCTACGCCCTGATCGCCGCCCCCGGTCGCGGCGCCTCGCCCGCGGTGATCGTGCCGGGGGTCGTGGGGGTGCTGCTGGGCTTCCTCTTCGTCCGCCTCGAAGGGCGGCTGGCCGAGCCGATGATGCCGCCGGGGATCTTCTCGAACCGGACGTTCTCGGCGGTGAACGCGGTCACGGTCTGCGTCTACGCGGCGTTCAGCGGCTTCTTCTTCCTGTCGGTGCTCCAGCTCCAGATCGTCGCCGGCTGGTCCGCGCTGGAGGCCGGGACGGCGCTGCTGCCGACCACCGTGCTGATGCTGCTGCTCTCCTCCCGCGCCGGCCGGCTGGGCCAGACGATCGGCGCCCGGCTGCCGCTGACCGTCGGCCCGCTGCTGTGCGCGGCGGGCATGCTGCTGATGACCCGCGCCGGGGCGGGCGCGGTGTACTGGCGCGACGTCCTGCCCGCGCTGGTCGTCCTCGGCCTGGGCATGTCGGCCCTGGTCGCCCCGCTCACCGCCACGGTGCTCGCCTCGGTGGACGTCGGCCGGGCGGGCCTGGCCAGCGGCATCAACAACGCGGCCGCCCGGGCCGCGGGCCTGGTGGCGGTGGCCGCGCTGCCGCTGCTTACGGGGATGGGCCCGGAGGCGTACCGGGATCCGGCGGCCTTCGGCGCCGCGTTCCAGCGGGCGATGGTGTGGTGCGCGGGCGCCCTGGTGGCCGGGGCGCTGCTGGCCTGGACGACGATCCGCGCCCCGCGGCGCGACCGGTGCCACCCGGAGTGCGCGTACCACTGCGGGGTGACGTCGCCGCCGCTGGACCCGGGCGAGCACTGACCGGCCCGCGCGCGATCAAGCGTGCCTCGGCCTCCCCGCCCGGCGGGGCGACAGTGCAGACTGGAGGCCATGGCCATTCACGAGAACCTGCTCGGGGGACCGCCCCCGACCCACCTGCCCGACGACCCCGAGCCGCGCGAGCTGCTCGCCTCCGGCGCGGCTCCCGCCGAGGTCGCCGCCAAGTACCCCGCCTCCTCCCTCGCCTGGGCGCAGCTCGCCGACGACGCGTACGAGGCCGGCCGGGTCGTGGAGTCCTACGCGTACGCCCGCACCGGCTACCACCGCGGCCTGGACGCCCTGCGCCGCAGCGGCTGGAAGGGCCACGGCCCGGTGCCGTTCGAGCACGAGCCCAACCGCGGCTTCCTGCGCGCGCTGCACGCCCTCGCCCGCGCCGCCCAGTCGATCGGTGAGCAGGAGGAGTACGAGCGCTGCACGGCGTTCCTCCGCGACAGCTCGCCGACGGCCGCCAGCACGCTGGGCTGAGCCGTCGGTCCGGCCGGAACTCCCGCTCCCGGGCGGGCCGTTCCGGCCGGACGACCCCTTGCACCGAGCGGCTCCTGGGACGGATGATGCCCGCAGGGGACCGGGGCTCCACATGCGAGAGGAAGGGGCGGACCGCTACCCGCAGGATCGCTATCCACAGGTATGCGCTGCCGAGGAGTCCGCCGTGTCGCAACTGCCCACGTCCCCCACGCTCGAATTCGCCGCCACCACCCCGTACGAGGACTACGTCCGGGCCGAGGTCCTCGCCCGGCTCCAGACGCCGCTGTCCGACGACCCGGGCGAGATGGCGTTCCTGGTGACCACCCAGGTCATGGAGTTGTGGTTCGCCCTCGTCGTCCACGAGTGGGAGGCCGCCGGCCGCGCCCTGCGCGCGGACGACCTGCCCGCCGCGCTGGCCGCGCTGGACCGCTCCGTCGACGAACTGGTCTCGCTCAACGCCTCCTGGCGGCCCATAGCCCGCCTGACGCCGGGCCAGTTCAACCGCTACCGCGGCGCGCTCGGCGAGGCGTCCGGCTTCCAGTCGGCCATGTACCGCCGCATGGAGTTCCTCCTCGGCGACAAGTCCCGTTCCATGCTGGTGCCTTACCGCAACGTCCCCGAGGTGCACGCCCGGCTGGAGAAGGCGCTGCACGAACCGTCCCTCTACGACGAGGCGTTGCGCTGGCTCGCCCTGCGCGGCCACGGCGTGCCCGCGGCCGTCCTGGAGCGCGACGTCTCCGCGCCCTACGAGGCCGACCCGGCCGTCGAGGACATGTGGGAACGCGTCTACGCCGCCGAGGAGCGGCACGGCGACGAACGCCGCCTGGGCGAGACCCTGACCGAGATAGCCGAGCTGGTGTGGCGCTGGCGCAACGACCATCTGGTCGCCACCCGGCGGGCGATGGGTGCCAAGAAGGGCTCGGGCGGTTCGGCCGGGGTCGCCTGGCTGGAGAAGCGCGCCGCGAAGACCGTCTTCCCCGAGCTGTGGACGGCGCGCAGCCGTGTCTGACCTCGCCGGCGAGGCGGCCGGCCGCGACGCCGCCGACGAACTCGCCCCGCTGCGCGCCGCGTTCGACCTCGACGACGGCGCCGCCTACCTCGACGGCAACTCGCTGGGCGCGCTGCCCCGCGCCGTCGCGCCCCGGCTCGCCGAGGTCGTCCGGCACGAGTGGGGGCGGCTGCGGATCCGCTCCTGGGGCGAGTCCGGGTGGTGGACCGCGCCCGAGCGCGTCGGCGACCGGATCGGACGGCTGGTCGGTGCCGCGCCCGGACAGGTCGTCGTGGGCGACTCGACGAGCGTCAACCTCTTCAAGGCCCTGGTCGCGGCCGTCCGCCTGGGCGGTCCGGAGCGGGACGAGATCCTCGTCGACGCGGCGACGTTCCCCACGGACGGCTATATCGCCGCGTCGGCGGCCCGGCTGACCGGCCGCCGCGTCCGGGCCGTCGAGCCCGGCGCGGTCGCCCGCGAGGCTGGACCCCGCACCGCCGCGGTGCTCGTCAACCACGTCGACTACCGCACCGGGCGGCTGCACGACCTGCCCGGCATCACCGCCGCCGCGCACGCCGCCGGGGCGCGCGTGGTGTGGGACCTGTGCCACAGCGCGGGCGCCCTGCCCGTGGGGCTCGACGAGCACGGCGTGGACCTCGCGGCCGGCTGCACGTACAAGTACCTCAACGGCGGCCCCGGTTCGCCCGCCTTCCTCTATGTGCGCCGGGAGCTCCAGCACCGTTTCGACTCCCCGCTGCCCGGCTGGAACTCGCACGCCGACCCGTTCGGCATGGAACCCGGCTACCGGCCCGCGGAGGGGGCGACGCGCGGCCGGGTCGGCACGCCCGACATCCTGTCGCTGCTCGCCCTGGACGCCGCCCTCGGCGTCTGGGACGGCGTGGACCTCGCGGCCCTGAGGTCCAAGAGCCTCGCCCTCACCGATTTCTTCCTCCGCTGCGTGGCCGCGTACGTCCCCGGGGACCGGGTGACGTCCGTCACCCCCGCCGCGCACGCCGAACGCGGCAGCCAGGTCTCGCTGCGCTGCCCCGGCGCCGGGGAGGTCATGGCGGAGCTGGTCCGGCGGGACGTCGTCGGCGACGTCCGCCCGCCCGACGTGCTGCGCTTCGGCTTCGCCCCGCTGTACTGCCGCTTCGCCGACGCGGAGCGGGCGGCGCGGGAGCTGGGGGAGGTCGTGCGCAGTAGCCGTGCGTAGTACTTGAGACGGACGGCCGGAGATCCTCATCGACGCGGACGACGAAGGACGGCCGTCTGTTTACCGTTGAATGCGTGAACCCGACCCCCGAGCCGACCTCCGTCCGCAGCGAGCTGCTCATGTTCAAGAGCGCCTTCGACGGCATCCACCGCGACCTGTTCGTGGACGCCTTCGCCTTCCGGCCGCTGGCGCCGCTCGCGCCCGGCAGCCGTCTCCTGCGCGTCGTGCCGCGCGGCCTCCGCCGGTACGCGCGCTGGCTGCCGCACGCGGCCGTGGTGGTCCTGACCATGGGCGTGGCGCTCCAGGCCCTCCGCGACATGGGCCTGTTGGTGATGATCCTGGTCGGGGTGCCGCTGCTGATGACCCTCGTACGCCCCATCGGCGCGTGGTGGTGCTCGGTGGCCACGATCTTCTTCACGACCGCCCTGGGGCCCTGGGTGCGGGTCGCCCTCGCCGTCCACGTCCTGGTGATGATGCTCGTCGCGATGCGGTCGCGGCCGCGGGTGGCGGGCGAGATGTGGCTGCTGACCGCTCTGATCGCGGCCTTCCTGACCGTCTTCCGCCCCGTCGTGAGCGTCGACGGCTTCTTCGAGTGGCTCCTCGTCTCCGGTGTCCTGCTCTCCGGGGTCTCCGCCGTGCGGCTGCTGCGCGAGTCCCGGGAGCAGGTCGCGGTCCAGACGGCCGTCACCGAGGTCGAGCGGTCCCGGCGCACGGTGCTGGAGGAGCGCACCACCATCGCCCGTGAGCTGCACGACGTCGTGGCGCACCACATGTCCGTCGTCGCCATCCAGGCCGAGGCCGCGCCGTACCGCGTCCAGGACACGCCGCCCGAGCTGGCGGCCGCGTTCGTCACCATCCGCGAGAACGCCGTCGCGGCCCTCACGGAGCTGCGGCGCGTCCTCGGAGTGATCCGCTCCGACGGCTCGGACGCCTTCGACGACCCCGAGGCCCCGCAGCCGACGCTGGCCGCGCTCGACGGGCTGCTCGCCAACGTCCGGGGCGCCGGGCTGACCGTCGAGCAGGTCACCACCGGGGTGGTGCGGCCGCTGCCGCAGGGCGTGGAGCTCTCCGCGTACCGCATCGTCCAGGAGGCGCTGAGCAACGTGCTGCGGCACGCGCCCGGTGCCGCCGCCCGCGTCGAGCTGTCCTACGTGCCCGTCGGGCTGGGGCTGCGCGTCGTCAACGGCCCGCCGGACCGGCTGGCCAAGCCCTCGCCCGGCGCCGGGCACGGGGTGCTGGGCATGCGCGAGCGCGTCGCGATGCTCGGCGGCGAGATGACGGACGGGCCCACGGGCGACGGGGGCTACGAGGTCACCGCCTTCCTGCCGGTGCACGCCGCGGAGGCCGCCGCGTGACCATCAGGGTCCTGATCGTCGACGACCAGATGATGGTCCGCGAGGGCTTCTCCGTGCTGCTCAACGCCATGCCCGACATCGAGGTCGTGGGCGAGGCGGTGGACGGCCGCCAGGCGCTGGCGAAGGTCGCGGAGCTGCGCCCCGACGTCGTCCTCATGGACATCCGCATGCCCGAGCTCAACGGCCTGGAGGCCACCCGGGAGATCGTCGCGGCCGACGCGGACGCGAAGGTGCTGGTGCTCACCACCTTCGACCTGGACGAGTACGTCTACCAGGCGCTGCGGGCCGGGGCGAGCGGCTTCCTGCTCAAGGACGCGTCGGCGCGGCAGCTGGCGGACGGGGTCCGCGTGGTCGCCTCCGGCGAGGCGCTCCTCGCGCCCACGGTCACCAAGCGCCTCATCCAGGAGTTCTCCCGGCTGGGCACCCCGAGGACACCGTCGCAGGAGCGGATCGGGGACCTCACGGAGCGGGAGACGGAGGTGCTGGTGCTGGTCGCCCAGGGCCGGTCGAACGCGGAGATCGCCTCGTATCTCGTCGTCGCCGAGTCGACGGTGAAGACGCACGTCAGCCGGATCCTGGTGAAGCTGGGGCTGCGGGACCGCACGCAGGCGGCGGTGTTCGCGTACGAGGCGGGCCTGATCACCCCGGGGGGCTGAGCCGGCCCGTCAGACCCTCGGCAGTACCAGCCGCCACGCCTCCCCCTCCGCCGTCCACGTCCGCGCCTCCACCGGCCCCCGTATCCGGTTGTCCGCCCGGTAGCGGAAGCCGGGACCGGAGACGGTCACCGCGCGCGCCCGGCGCCGCAGCGGGATCTCCGCACCGGACGGGTGGACGGCGACGTCCGCCAGGCCTCCGGCCATGGTGACCGCGACCCGGTCCAGCGGCTGGTCGGCGTCGGCCAGCACCACCCCGTCCGCCTCCACCCGCAGCTGCTGGCCCGTCGTCGCCGGGCGTCCGGCCGGCCTGGCCAGCAGGGCCAGGGCCGTCCGGGCCGTCCGCGCGGCGGGGGACCACCACGGGCCCGTACGCCCGCCCGCCGGGCCGCCGGGGCGGTGGGCGCCCACCGGCGCCCAGAGCCCGCCCAGCACCACGCCCCCGCTCTCGTCCGCCAGCAGCCCCAGCCGCCGCTCCACCCCGTCCAGCACCGCCCGTGCGGCCGCCACCGCGCCCAGCGGGACGCCCAGCGCGCGGGCCACCGAGACCGCCGGGAGCGGCCCCACGGGCACCCAGGCCAGCGGTGCGTCGGCCAGCTCCCGCTGCCGGTGCAGCAGGGCGACCGCACGCAGTAACGCCCGGTCGTCCCCGATGACGACCAGCCGCTTCCGGCCGCGCCGGGCGACCGCCCGGGCGATCTCCGCGGGGCCGTCCGGGAGACAGATTTTCGCCACCGATCCGGCGCTCAGCACATCCCTCGCGATCCGCACGGACTCGCCGTCCACGCGCCGCGCGACCGGGTCGACGACGACCAGCAGCTGCTGTCCGGTCGGGTCTGCAGCCGACACGTTCGTCCTTCCTCAGGTAACCTCTCGGTGCAAGAGCCCCTGTCGCTGTTGCGCCAGGGGCTTCGTCTATCCGGGGCACCGGTTCGACGGCTCTAGCGGTGGTGAGCGCCCGTATCAAGCGGGCGGCTGGCCACCTGCGCACGTTGGACATGCCCCGCCCGGAAGGGGTGTACGCCTGTGCCCGCACTTGTGCTGCTCGGTGCTCAGTGGGGTGACGAGGGCAAGGGAAAGGCCACCGACCTCCTCGGTGGATCCGTGGATTACGTGGTGCGCTACCAAGGTGGCAACAACGCCGGCCACACGGTCGTCGTGGGTGACCAGAAATATGCGCTCCACCTCCTCCCTTCCGGGATCCTCTCGCCGGGGTGCACCCCGGTCATCGGCAACGGTGTCGTCGTCGACCCGGCGGTCCTGCTCTCCGAGCTGAGCGGGCTGAACGAGCGCGGCGTCGACACGTCCAAGCTCCTGGTCAGCGGCAACGCCCACCTGATCACGCCGTACAACGTCACCCTCGACAAGGTGGGCGAGCGCTTCCTCGGCAAGCGCAAGATCGGCACCACCGGCCGCGGCATCGGCCCGACCTACGCGGACAAGATCAACCGCGTCGGCATCCGGGTCCAGGACCTCTACGACGAGTCGATCCTGACCCAGAAGGTCGAGGCGGCCCTCGAGCTCAAGAACCAGCTCCTGGCGAAGCTCTACAACCGCCGCGCGATCGACCCCGCGAAGATCGTCGACGAGATGCTGGCCTACGCCGAGCAGATCAAGCCCTTCGTCGCCGACACCACGCTGATCCTGAACAACGCCATCGACGAGGGCAAGGTCGTCCTCTTCGAGGGCGGCCAGGGCACCCTGCTGGACGTGGACCACGGCACGTATCCCTTCGTGACCTCCTCGAACCCGACCGCGGGCGGCGCCTGCACGGGTGCGGGCGTGGGCCCCACGAAGATCAACCGGGTCATCGGCATCCTCAAGGCGTACACGACCCGCGTGGGCGCCGGTCCGTTCCCGACCGAGCTGTTCGACAAGGACGGCGAGGCGCTGCGCACCATCGGCGGCGAGCGCGGTGTCACCACCGGCCGTGACCGCCGCTGCGGCTGGTTCGACGCCGTGATCGCCCGCTACGCCACGCGCGTCAACGGCCTCACGGACTTCTTCCTCACCAAGCTCGACGTGCTCACCGGCTGGGAGCAGATCCCGGTCTGCGTGGCGTACGAGATCGACGGCAAGCGCGTCGAGGAGCTGCCCTACAGCCAGAGCGACTTCCACCACGCGAAGCCGATCTACGAGATGCTGCCGGGCTGGACCGAGGACATCAGCAAGGCGAAGACCTTCTCCGAGCTGCCGAAGAACGCCCAGGCGTATGTGAAGGCGCTGGAGGAGATGTCGGGCGCCCCGATCTCCGCGATCGGCGTCGGCCCGGGCCGCGACGAGACGATCGAGATCAACTCGTTCCTGTCGTAAGGCGCCTGTCGTAAGGCGCCTCGCGCGGACGAACGCCCCGGTGGTCACCACGACCGCCGGGGCGTTCGCCGTTGTCAGCCCTGCTTGCGGTAGACCAGCGAGGCGTCCTTCGTCCCCGAGTCGGTGAAGTCGCGGCGCATCCGGCCGTCCGGCAGCAGCGTCAGGTCGGAGGCGGAGCCGGGCTGGCAGGCCGTGGTGGGCTGGGCGCCGGTGACGGTGGACGGCCCGAGGTGCAGCACGGTGGCGGTGCTGTCGCCCCGGACGGGGGCGGTCCAGGTGCAGCGGTAGGAGGTGCCGTCGTCGAGGCTGCCGTGGCCCTCGATCTCGGCGGTGCCGCCGCTGGCCCCCACCGTGAGGCCGATGGTGCGGTAGCTGCGGCCGCCGCCGGTGGCGAAGTCGGAGGACCAGCTGCCCGTGAACGCCTGCGCGCCACCGGCCGGCGCGGAGCCGGTGGACGGGGCGGACCCGGTGGACGGGCCGGTGGTCGCGGGTGTCCGCGGCGGGGCGGGGGTGCCGCCGCCGGAGGTCCGGCCGGACGTCGTCGGGCGGGCCGCGGGTTTGCCGTCGTCCCCGCTCTGCTGCTGCTTGACGAGGTAGACCGTCCCGGCGCCGGCCAGCAGCCCTGCCGCCGCGATGGCGACGAGCGCCAGCGGCTTGCGGGAGCGGCGCGGGGCGGGCGGCGGGGGCCCGTAGGGCCCGTACGGGCCGGGGTGCGCCGGGCCGTAGCCGGGCGGGGGCGGATGCACGACGGACGTGGTGCCGGCCGTCGCGGTGGGCGGGTCCGCCGGCGGGGGCGTGTGCGGGGGCACGACGGAGGTGGGCAGCTCGGAGGCGGGAACAGGGGCGGAGACGGGGGCGGCCGGGGCCGCGCCGGGTATCTCCGCCGGTCCCTCCACGTTGAGCAGCTGTGCCGCATGGCGGCCCAGGTGGGCGACGAGGCGGGCGGGCAGCCACGGCTCGGCGGACGGGCGCGGGCCGTCCGTCTCCTCCCGGGCGCCTGTCCGGTCGAGCACCTCCTCGGGCGTGGGGCGCCGGTCCGGATCCTTCGCCAGGCAGTCGGTGATCAGCGCGAGCAGCGGCTCGGGGACGCCGGTGAGGTCCGGTTCCTCCTCGGCGACGCGGAACATCAGGGCGTGCGCCCCGCTGTCCGCGGTGCCGAACGGCGTCCGGCCGGTGGCCGCGTAGGCGAGCACCGAGCCGAGGCAGAAGACGTCGCTGGCCGGGGTGGTCCCGCGGCCGCGCACCTGCTCGGGCGACATGAAGCCGGGGGAGCCGACGGCCGCGCCGGTGCGGGTGAGCCCCTCCCCGTCGGTCACGGCGTCGAGGGCCCGGGCGATCCCGAAGTCGATGACGCGCGGCCCGTCGAGGGTGACCAGGACGTTGGAGGGCTTGAGGTCGCGGTGGACGATGCCGGCGGCGTGGATCGCCTGGAGCGCGCGGGCGAGCCCGGCGGCGAGGATCCGTACCGACCGCTCGGGCAGCGGCCCGAACTCCCCGTCGACGACCTGGCGCAGGGAGGGTCCGGGGATGTAGCCGGTCGCCACCCACGGCACGTCCGCCTCGGTGTCGGCGTCCAGAACGGGCGCGGTCCACTCGCCGCCGACCTCGCGGGCGGCCCGTACCTCGCGCAGGAAGCGGCGGCGGAACTCCTCCCGGCCCGCCAGCTCCGGCTGGACGAGCTTGACCGCGACGGTGCGGCCGCGGTCCGAACGGGCCAGATAGACCCGGCCCATGCCGCCCGCGCCGAGCCGGCCGACCAGCCGGTAGGCGCCGAGTGTGCGCGGGTCCTCCGGCGTCAGGGCGTCCATGCGCTCGGTTCTCCTTCCCCCATGTGTCCGAGCCGGAGGATAGCCGCACGGCGGGAGGGCCGGCCCTCCGCGGGGAGGACCGGCCCTCTCGGGGACCTGCGGGGGGACCCGGCCGGGACCCGGGCGAGCAGCCGGCGGGGTCCCGGAGGGGTCCCGGGCGGGGACTCAGCCGGGGATGATGTTCTCGGCCTGCGGGCCCTTGTTGCCCTGGGTGATGTCGAAGGTGACCTTCTGGCCTTCCGAGAGTTCACGGAAGCCGGTGGTCGCGATGTTGGAGTAGTGCGCGAAGACGTCGGCCCCGCCGCCGTCCTGCTGGATGAAGCCGAAGCCCTTCTCCGAGTTGAACCATTTCACGGTGCCCGTGGCCAAGATGACTCCTCGATAGAGCGGTGTGGGGCGCCCCGAAGCAGCCCCGAAAGAGGAAGAGCGCCCGAGGTCACAGACCATCAGGCGCAACTGGCGACGAACGTAGCACGGTAAACCTGGGCGAAACGGTATTTCCCGTACGGCGATTCGTGGACCGGGACCGGCACAGTGCCGGTATGCGTGGCCGGTTGCGGACACTGTGCCGGTGCCACGGGCCGTGCGGCGCCCGTAGGCTGCGCAGAACAGTCCGAGCCCGCCGAGCCCCCCGAGGTCACGCCCGTGAGCACGCCGTCCGACCCCGCCCTCGGTGCCGCCGTCAAGGCCGCCGACCGCGCGCACGTCTTCCACTCCTGGTCCGCCCAGGGCCTCATCGACCCGCTGGCCGTCGCGGGCGCCGAGGGCTCGTACTTCTGGGACTTCGACGGCAAGCGCTATCTCGACTTCTCCTCCCAGCTCGTCAACACGAACATCGGCCACCAGCACCCCAAGGTGGTGGCGGCGATCCAGGAACAGGCCGCGCGGCTGTGCACGTTCGCGCCGGGCTTCGCCGTGGAGGCGCGCTCCGAGGCGGCCCGGCTGATCGCCGAGCGGACGCCGGGCGACCTGAACCGGGTCTTCTTCACCAACGGCGGTGCCGAGGCGGTCGAGAACGCCGTCCGGATGGCCCGGCTGCACACCGGCCGCCCCAAGGTGCTCAGCGCCTACCGCTCGTACCACGGGGCCACCGCCGCCGCGATCCACCTCACCGGCGACCCGCGCCGCTGGCCGTCCGACAGCGGCGCCGCCGGGGTCGTCCACTTCTGGGCGCCGTTCCTCTACCGCTCGCCGTTCCACGCGGAGACGGAGGAGCAGGAGTGCGAGCGGGCGCTGAGGCACCTGGAGGACACGATCGTCTTCGAGGGGCCGGCGACGGTGGCCGCGATCATCCTGGAGACGGTGCCCGGCACCGCGGGGATCATGGTCCCGCCGCCCGGCTACCTGGCCGGGGTGCGCGCGATCTGCGACCGGTACGGGATCGTCTTCGTCCTCGACGAGGTCATGGCGGGCTTCGGCCGGACCGGCCGCTGGTTCGCCGCCGACCACTGGGACGTCGTCCCGGACCTGATGACCTTCGCCAAGGGCGTCAACTCCGGCTACGTCCCGCTCGGCGGGGTGGCCATCTCCGACGAGATCGCCGCGACCTTCGAGACGCGCCCCTACCCGGGCGGACTGACCTATTCCGGCCATCCGCTGGCCTGCGCCTCCGCGGTGGCGACGATCAACGCCATGGCCGAGGAGGGCATCGTGGAGAACGCCGCCCGGATCGGCGAGGAGGTCCTCGGCCCCGGGCTGCGCGAGCTCGCCGAACGCCACCCCTCGGTCGGCGAGGTGCGCGGCACCGGCGTCTTCTGGGCGCTGGAGCTGGTCCGCGACCGGGAGACCCGCGAGCCGCTGGTGCCCTACAACGCCACGGGCGGGGACAACGCCCCGATGGCCGCCTTCACCGCGGCGTGCCGCGCGTCGGGCCTGTGGCCGTTCGTGAACATGAACCGGACCCATGCCGTCCCGCCGTGCACGATCAGCGACTCCGAGGCGAAGGACGGTCTCGCGCTGCTGGACGAGGCGCTGACGGTGGCTGACCGCCACACCGCCTGACCGTACGGGTACGCTCCCCGACGGCCCTCGCCTATCTTGTTGCGAGGGCCGTTCGCGCGCTGGCGCGCGGTCACGGAAGGGGAGACGGACAACAATGGCCGGCAGCGAGGCTGTCAAGCGCACGACGCTGCGCTCACAGATCGCCGACGCCCTGCGCGAGGAGGTCATCGCGGGCCGGCTTCCGGCGGGGCGGCAGTTCACCGTCAAGGAGATCGCCGAGAGCTACGGGGTCTCGGCCACCCCCGTCCGCGAGGCGCTGCTCGACCTGTGCTCGCAGGGGCTCCTCGACGTCGAGCTGCACCGGGGCTACCGGGTGCGGGAGTTCTCGTACGCCGACTTCCTGGACATGGTCGAGGCCCGCACGATGATGCTGGAGGGCATGTTCCGGCACGCCACCGAGCAGGCGATGACGGCCGCCACCCCGCCCGTCCTGGCCTCCGTGCGGCGCCGCGCCGAGGAGGCGTCGCGCGCCGCGAGCGCCGGCGACCTCGACATCCTCATCGGCTACGACCTGCGCTTCTGGCGCGAGTTCGCGGCCCTGGTCGGCAACCCCTACATCTCCGACTTCCTGGACCGGGTGCGGGTGCAGTGCTGGGTCTTCATGGTGCCGCTGCTGCGCCGGGTCGCCGATCTGCGCGGACGGCTGTGGTGCGGGCACACCGAGATGGTGGACGCGCTCGCCCGCCGGGAGGCGGCGGCCGTGCAGCGGATCGTCACCGGCTACAACACCCATGCGATGACGCTGATCAAGTCTTTGACGGCCTGAGGGAGCTCGTCGGAATCCGCCGGAATCCGGCCTTCCATGTCCGTCGGCCCTGTGTGACAACCCGCTGAGCGGCACTACTCTGGCCCGACCATCGCACTGAAGGCGAATACGAGAGTGAGCTCACGTGGCCTGTGACCTCTGGCTTGTCCCCCTGGTCGACGTGCTGTGCCACAGCCCCGACAACCCGTTCGCCGAGGAGATCGCCGTCTACGACAAGGCGCTCGGCGAGGCGGGGCTGCCGCCCGTCCCCGTCTTCGGCTACATGCCCGGCCTGTCCGGGGACGTGGCCCCCGTAGCGGGCTTCGACTACGACGCGCTCCACTTCCTGCGCCGCGCCCACCTGCTGAACCTGTGCGGACTGACCGTCACCCCCGTGGACGAACTCGGCGGTGACTACGAGCAGTTGCTGGAGATGTTCGAGAGCACCGCCCAGCAGTCGCACCTGGTCTGGCACTACGACCACGCCGGGGCGTACGTCCCGGTGGACTTCGCCCATCCGCTGAGCAACGACGAACTCCTCGACGGCGGCGGCCCCTTGGGCTCCAGTCACGGCCTGCTGCGCGAACTGCGCTCCGTGGCCCCGGTGCTGGGCATCGATCCGGACAACCCGCCCGAGGCCCCGGCCGCCCCGGGCCGCCCCACCACGCTGGACGAGCGGGCGGTGCCCGGCCCGGCGGACGACAGCCCCTTCGCCCGGGAGCGGCACGTGTGGCTGGGGCTGCACGCGGCGGCCACCCGGAGCCTGGGGCAGGGCTCGATGATCGTCTTCAGCTGAGGGCCGTCCTCTGAAGGCCGTCCTCGGCCGGCGGCGGGCCGCCGGGCGCCCTAGCGGGGCGACTCCGGCGGCCGCTGGCGCGGCATGTTGGGCCGGGAACCGGGCGGGATGGGGAAGCGGCCGACGGTCACGCCGTTCTCCCGGGGACCCCAGGCGACCAGCGACTGCGTCAGCAGCGGCGCCGGGCCGGCGCGGAACTCCACCATCCAGTCGGCCGTTTCGGCCCGGACGAGCTCCGAGACGTCCTCCGAGAAGCGGCGCAGCACCGTCAGACAGCGCTCGGCCGCCTCGCTCGCCGTGCCCTCGGTCGGGCCGAGCACCTCGCGCACGCACTCCGACGCCCAGTCGAACTGCAGGACCTCCAGCCGCCGTTGGACCGCCTGCGCGGTGGCCACGGCGCGCATCCAGCCCGTGGTCAGCCCGAAGTAGCGGTCGCAGCCGACGCAGGCCACCGTGCCCAGCAGGGCGAGGAACGCCCAGGTGCCGCCGGAGCGGAGGGCACCGGCCAGCTGGAGCAGCGGCAGCGCGGCCCCGACGACCGTGCACGCCGCGGCGGCCACCCGCAGGACGCGGGCCCAGCGCCGTTTCCAGGCCCGGTCGGCCAGATACCAGTCGGCCAGGTACAGCGCGCCGCTTTCCACCCACCGGTACAGCTCGTCCAGCCGCTGGGCCGGCTCGCCCCAGTCGCCCAGCGGGAACGTCCGGCCGCGCAGGTCTCCCCGGTGCTTCCCGTCCTGCTCCTTGGGGAGTCCCTCGGGTCGCATCTCAGGC
Organism: Streptomyces luteireticuli; assembly: GCF_041519305.1. NCBI lineage: Bacteria > Bacillati > Actinomycetota > Actinomycetes > Kitasatosporales > Streptomycetaceae > Streptomyces > Streptomyces luteireticuli. The sequence goes on along the minus strand of NZ_CP167927.1, from coordinate 4,230,521 downwards.
TGGCTCACACCTGCACTCCCTCTTCGCTGCTGTGTACCGCTGTCACCGCCCCTTTCCTACCGCCGAACGGTTGGCCTTGTGCGCCGGATCCGGTCTTTGCCGCCCATAAGTGCCTGGGAATCGGGTATAGGGGCGCTTTTCGCCCTCACTCGAAAGAGTGGGTCACCTGTGTGGACGTGACGGGGCGCGTGCGGCGAAACGTTCTGACGAGGTCCGACGGGCGTCGTGGGAGAGCAGGGACGGGCGGCACTGATCGTTCCGGAAGGCAATAGGGTGACCCCCGTGAAGGTCCTCGTCATCGGCGGCGGCGCCCGCGAACACGCCCTGTGCCGCTCACTGTCCCTCGATCCCGACGTCACCGCGCTGCACTGCGCCCCGGGCAACGCCGGCATCGCCGAGGTCGCCGAGGTGCACCCGGTCGACGCCCTCGACGGCGCGGCCGTCGCGGACCTGGCCGCCGCCCTGGGCGCGGACCTGGTCGTCGTCGGCCCGGAGGCCCCGCTGGTCGCCGGCGTCGCCGACGCGGTGCGCACGCGCGGCATCCCCGTCTTCGGGCCGTCCGCGGAGGCGGCCCGGCTGGAGGGCTCCAAGGCGTTCGCCAAGTCCGTGATGGCGTCCGCGAACGTGCCCACCGCCCGCAGCTACGTCTGCACCACCCCGGCGGAGGTCGACGCGGCGCTCGACGCGTTCGGCGCCCCCTACGTCGTCAAGGACGACGGGCTCGCGGCGGGCAAGGGCGTCGTCGTCACCGACGACCTCGCCGCGGCGCGCGAGCACGCCCTCGCCTGTGAGCAGGTCGTCATCGAGGAGTTCCTCGACGGCCCCGAGGTCTCCCTCTTCGCCGTCACCGACGGCGAGACGGTCGTCCCCCTCCAGCCCGCCCAGGACTTCAAGCGCGCCCTGGACGGCGACCGGGGCCCCAACACCGGTGGCATGGGCGCCTACTCGCCGCTGCCGTGGGCCGACCCCAAGCTGGTGGACGAGGTCCTGCGGACCGTCCTCCAGCCGACCGTCGACGAACTGCGGCGGCGCGGCACGCCGTTCTCCGGCCTGCTCTACGCCGGACTGGCGATCACCTCGCGCGGTGTCCGCGTGATCGAGTTCAACGCGCGCTTCGGCGACCCCGAGACGCAGGTCGTCCTGGCCCGTCTGAAGACCCCCCTGGCCGGCCTGCTCCACGCGGCGGCCACCGGCACGCTGGCGGCCCTCCCGCCCCTGCGCTGGTCCGACGGCGCGGCCGTGACGGTCGTCGTCGCCGCGCACAACTACCCCGGCACGCCGCGCACCGGCGACGTGATCGAGGGCCTGGCGGAGGCGGACGCCGTCGAGGGCGCGTACGTCCTGCACGCCGGGACGAAGCGGGACGAGGCGTCGGGCGCGGTGGTCGGCGCGGGCGGCCGCGTCCTGTCGGTGACGGCATCGGGCACGGACATCGCGGACGCCCGGACCCGGGCGTACGAGGCGGTCTCCCGCATCCGCATGGCCGGCTCGCAGCACCGGACGGACATCGCGGCGCGGGTGTCCTGAGGGAAGGTTTCCGCCCCGGCCCCGCCCTTTCACCGTTTCCCCGGGGGCAAGCCCCCGGACCCGGACCGCCCTCCGGGCGGTGGCGGGGCTTCGCCCCTGCGCCCCACCGGGGCTCCGCCCCCTGGACCCCTGAAGCGCCCTGCGGGCTCCCCCAGAGGGGGCACCCCCAGTCCTCAAACGCCGGGCGGGCTGGATTTCGCGCCCGGGCGCGCAAACCAGCCCGCCCGGCGTTTGAGGACGAGCGGCGGAGCCGCGACAAACGGGGTCCGGGGCGGAGCCCCGAAGCAGGGGCGCGGGGGCGCAGCCCCCGCATGCCCCGCCCGCGCCGAGCGCGGCCCCCCCGGGGCGGAGCCCGGGAAGAAACGGTGAAAGGGCGGGGTGGGGAAGGAAAAAACTCCTCCCCCCACTTCGCGCAGCCGCTCGACGCAAAGCCATTCCATCGGGTGACCGATAGGCCGATTGGCTGACGTACGCCCCAGGCCCAACTAGGGTGCCGCGCAGGCCGACCGCCGCGCGTCCGGCAACTGGCCCACCGGCATTGCGATGTCAGAGGCCGGTGCCACAGTGGGGTGGTAGGCGACGACGGCGGCCCCCTCCCGGCCGTCGTGGCTCCCGGGAAACGGATCCACAGCGGACGACAGGCAATTGGGGGTGATCGGTCTCGTGGCAAGTACGGCAGGTACGGAAGCCGGCGCGCACGCCGCGCGCACCCGGGCCCTGGCCGTGCTGCGCGTCCGCAGCACCGCGCTGGCCGTCGCCCTGCTGCCGGCCGCCGCGGCCGTGGTGCTGCTCGCCGGTTCGCTCACCGGCCGGATCCCCGACGGGAGCGCCGTCGCCGCCGCCCGCCCGGCCGTGACCGCCGCCGCGCTCGTCGTCCTCGCGCTCACCGCCGTCGTGGCCGCGGTGGTCGTCCGGGCCCGCCCGGCGCTCAGCCCCACCGTGCCCGTCCCGGAGGAGACCGCCCCCGACCTCTACCGCCTGGTCCGCGACCTGGCGGACCGCCTCGACGTCCCGGCGCCCTCGGCCATAGCCCTCACCCCCGACTGCGACAGCTGGCTGGAGGACCGCACGCATCCGGCGCACCGCGTCCGCCCGGCGCCGGGCGGGCGGCAGCGCCGCCCCGCGACCCCGGTGCTGGTGATCGGCTCGCCGTTCCTGTGGTGGATGCGCGTCGCCGAGCTGCGCGCCCTGCTGGCCCCGGTCGTCGCCGGCACCGGCCCGTCCGCCCAGCCGGACATAGCCGCCGCCCGCCGTTTCGTCCGCGGCCTGGACGCGGCCGTGGCGGTCGCCGCCGGCCGTCCACTGCTGGCCTTCGTCGGCTGGACGGCCCGGCTGCTGCTGCGTTCCTGCCGCGAGCACGCGGCCGAGATGGAGCGCGGCGTCGCCGCGGCCGCCTCCGAGCGCGCCCAGGCCGTGGACTACGGCCTGCGGATCGTCGCCCAGGAGCAGGTCGGCCTCGCCTACGCCGGCTGGGACCGCCTGCTCAACCGAGTCGCCCTGCCCGCCTGGCGGATGGGCCGCTGGCCGTCCCGGCTCGACGCCGGCGTGGTCTCCGCGCTGACCGAGCTCTCCCGGCGCGACCGGCTCGCCGAGGGCTTCGCCTCCCGCCTGGGCGAGCGGCCCGCCTGCGATCTGCTGGAGGAGCCGGGCGTCATCGACGAGGCCGCCTCCCTGCTGGCCGCCCGGCTCTTCCACGGCGGCCCGGAGCGGCCCTGCCCCGGCTGGACCCCGGTCAGCTGGAGCCAGTACCCGGAGGAGGTCGTGGACCGCAAGTGGCGGCTGGAGGCCGCCCGGCTGCACCGCGTCCTGGAGGACGCCCTCGACCTCACCGCCTGCCCCGCCGGTTCCGTGCCCGTCGTGGACGGCACTCCCGCCCCGCCCACGGTCGCCCGCGTCCTCGACCGCCTCACCGGCCCGGCCGGTCCGGGCGTCGGCGAGCGGCTGGGCGCCCGGCTCAGCGCCGAGCTGGCCCGCGAGGCCGGCCACCGCACCGACGGCGCCCGCCCGCCCGGCGGCCCGGGCGGGGCAGCCGCCCATGGCGCCGACGGGCCGCGGTTCGACGGGCTCGTCCCGCTGTTCCCGCTCCAGCCGCCGCGCAGCGAACGCGAGTTGCTCACCGACCACGTCACGGCCATGATCTGCTGCGCCGCGGTGGACACCGCGGGCGCCGTCCCCGGCCTCGACTGGCTGGACGGCCCGGCCCTGCTGGTCGGCGGCGCCCGCCGCGCCGACCTGGCCCGCACGGTGCTCAGCCTCGTCGAGGACGGGGACGGGGAGCCGCTGCGCGCCTGGCTGGGCGAGGTCGGTGTCCGTCCGGAGAAGCCGGTCCGGCTCGGCTGAGCGCGGCGGCGAGGGGAGGGGGCAAGGGTGGACGGCTGGGAATCCGGCGCGCTCGCGCACGCCGCGACCGACCCCTTCCCCGCGGCCCCGCTGCCCTGGCTGCGGTCCTCCGCCGCCGCCCCCTGGTACGCCGTCGACGACGTCCGCCGCCCGATCCGGGGCTTCACCCCGCAGCCCTCCGTCCTCCCCGGCGGGACCGTGGACTTCCGCGTCACCGTGGAGCCCCCGCGCCCCTTCACCGCGACCGTCCACCGCATCGGCCACTACGCGGGCCACGGCGCCGCCAGGGTGGCCGCGAGCCCGCCGCTGGCCGGTATGGTCCAGCCGCCGCCGCTCGTCGCGGACCGCGCCGTCTCCTGCCACCACTGGTGGCTCTCCTGGCGCCTGCCCGTCCCCGCCCACTGGCCGCCCGGCGCCTACGTCGCGGTCCTGGCCACCGACGACGGCGCCCGCGCCCACGTCCCGTTCACCGTCCGCGACACGGCCCCCGCCGACCTGCTGCTCGTCCTCCCCGACCTCAGCTGGCAGGCGCACAACCTCTACCCCGAGGACGGCCGCACCGGCGCCGGTCTGCACCACGCCTGGGACGAGCAGGGCCGGCTGCTCGGCGAGGAGGACGCCGCGGTCACCGTCTGCGCCGACCGCCCCTACGCGGGCACCGGCCTGCCGCCCGGCATCGGGCACGCCTACGACGTCATCCGCTGGGCCGAGCGCCATGGCTACGACCTCGGCTACGCCCACGCCACGGACCTGCACGCGGGGCGCGTGGACCCGGCCCGCCACCGGGGCCTGGTCTTTCCCGGCCCCGCCCCGTACTGGACCGCGCCCCTGCGGCGCGCCGCCGAGGCCGCGCGCGACGGCGGCACCTCCCTGGTCTTCCTCGCCGCCGACACCCTCCACTGGCAGCTGGAGACGGCCCCCTCGCCGGCCGGCCCGGACCGCCTGCTGACCTGCCGCAAGTACCGCGGCGCCGGGCGCTCCGCGCGGTGGCGCGACACCGCCCCCGAGCAGCAACTGCTGGGCATCCAGTACGCGGGCCGCGTCCCGGCCCCCGCCCCCCTGGTCGTCCGCAACGCCCGGCACTGGCTGTGGGAGGGCACCGGCGCCGAGGAGGGGGAGGAGCTCCCCGGCCTCGTCGCGGGCGCCGCCGACCGCTACCACCCGCGCACCGCCCTGCCCGCGCACACCGAGCGCATCCTCCTCGCCCACTCCCCGTACCGGGACGCCAAGGGCGCCCGGCGCCACCAGGAGACATCCCTGTACCGGGCGCCGAGCGGCGCCCTGGTCTTCGCCTCCGGCACCTCGGCCTGGGCCCCCGCCCTGGACCGGCCGGGCCACGCGGACGCCCGTGTCCAGCGCGCCACGGCCAACCTGTTCGACCACATCTGCAAACCCGCCTGACCCTCTGCCGGACGCGCCGCGGGCATGCGGCAGAATCGAGGCGTTTGGACAAACCACCAGGAGGACGCGTGTCCGGATTCGTCGAGAAGCCCGAACCCGTGGAGGTGCCCGGCCTTGTGCATCTGCACACGGGCAAGGTCCGCGACCTCTACCGGGACGGGGACGGCCGCCTGGTGATGGTCGCCAGCGACCGCATGTCCGCCTACGACTGGGTGCTGCCCACCGAGATCCCGGACAAGGGCCGCGTCCTCACCCGGCTGTCCCTGTGGTGGTTCGAGCGGCTCACCGACCTCGTGCCGAACCACGTCCTCTCCACCGAGCTGCCGCCCGGCGCCCCCGCCGACTGGGAGGGCCGCACGCTGGTCTGCCGCTCCCTGGACATGCTCCCCGTCGAGTGCGTGGCCCGCGGCTATCTGACCGGCTCCGGTCTGGCGGAGTACGAACAGACCCGCACCGTCTGCGGCCTCGCCCTGCCCGAGGGCCTCACCGACGGCTCCGAGCTGCCCTCCCCGATCTTCACGCCCGCGACGAAGGCGGAGGTCGGCGAGCACGACGAGAACGTCGCGTACGAGGAGGTGGCCCGGCAGGTCGGCGCCGAGACGGCGGCGGAGCTGCGGCAGGCGACGCTCGCGGTCTACGACCGGGCCCGGGAGATCGCGCGGGACCGGGGCATCATCCTCGCCGACACAAAGTTCGAGTTCGGCCTGGCCGACGGTTCGCTGGTGCTGGCGGACGAGGTCCTCACCCCCGACTCGTCCCGCTTCTGGCCGGTCGACCAGTGGGCCCCGGGGCGCCCGCAGCCCTCCTTCGACAAGCAGTACGTGCGCGACTGGCTGACCTCCCCGGCGTCCGGCTGGGACCGCCACGGCGACATGCCCCCGCCGCCCCTGCCGGACGACGTCGTCGCCCAGACCCGGGCCCGCTACGTGGAGGCGTACGAACGCCTGACGCTGACGCGCTGGCAGTAACGGAACGGCAAGATCCACCTACAGTGGGGACGCATGTCCACCTCCGCCCCCACCCCCATCCTCGTCGTCGACGACGACCCCGACGTCCGGGAAGCCGTCGCCGACAGCCTTCGCGTCGAGGGCTACGAGGTCCGGACCGCCCCGGACGGCCTCGCGGCCCTCGAAGCCCTCGCGGCCGGGCCGCAACCCGCAGCCCTCGTCCTCGATCTCGCCATGCCCGTCCTCGACGGCCTCTCGGTCTGCCGCCGCCTGCGCGAGCTCGGCGACCGCACCCCCGTGCTCGTCCTCACCGCCCGGGACACCGTCTCCGACCGGGTCGCCGGCCTGGACGCCGGGGCCGACGACTACCTCGTCAAGCCCTTCGCCCTCGACGAACTCCTCGCCCGGCTGCGCGCCCTCCTGCGCCGCGCGGCCCCCGCCGGGGAACAGCAGGGCGGCGGGGAGCAGTTGGCGTTCGCCGACCTCGCCGTGGACCCGGTCACCCGCACCGGCACCCGCGCCGGTGTCCATCTCGACTTCACCCGCACCGAGTTCACGCTCCTGGAGCTGTTCCTGCGGAACCCCGGCCAGGTCCTGCCCCGCGAAACGATCCAGCAGCACGTCTGGGGAGCCGACTTCGGGCCGGAGTCCAACTCCCTCTCCGTCTACATCGGTTACCTCCGCCGCAAGCTGGAACAGGGCGGCGCCCCCCGCCTCCTGCACACCGTGCACGGCATCGGCTACCGCCTGGCGGACCGGTGAGGCCCCGGGTGAAGGCCCGGCTGCGCACCCGCCTCGCGATCGTCACGTCCGCCGCCGTGGCCGTCGTCGCCCTCGGCGTGCTCGCCGCCGCATATGTGGTCATCCGCTACGAGATCAGGAACCAGCTCGACCTCCAGCTCAAGCAGCAGTCCGGCGCGATCGCCCAGCAGGGCCGGCTGAACGGCACCGGAGTGCTCTACGCGGAGTGCGCCTGGCTCGCCGCCCCCGCCTGCGCCCAGGTCGTCCCCGCCGATCCGGCGGCCCCCGGGCAGAGCAGGCTGGTCCTGCCCGTCACCGGCGCCACGCGCCGCGTCGCGTCCGGCACCCTCGGCCCGTACTACAGCGACATCGTCCGCGACGGCCGCTCGCTGCGGATGTACACCACCCCGCTCGGCCGCGGCCGGGCCCTCCAGGTCGCCGTGCGCTCCGACACCGTGGAGAAGGGCGTCGAACAGGCCGGTCTGCTCCTGGGCGCGGTCGGCGGCGCCGGAGTGCTGCTGGCCGCCGGCCTCGGCTATTTCTCCTCCCGCACGGCGCTGCGCCCCGTGACCCGGCTCACCGCCACGGCCGAGCGCATCGCCGCCACCCGCGACCCGGCCCACCGCATCGAGCTGCCGCCCCACGAGGCCGAGCGCGGGGACGAGATCACCCGCCTCACGGACAGCTTCAACACCATGCTGGGCGAGCTGGAGGACGCCGTCGCCGCCCAGCGCCGTCTCGTCGCGGACGCCTCCCACGAACTGCGCACCCCGCTCACCGCCCTGCGCACCAACGCCGAACTCCTGGCCCGGGCGGAACGGCTCACCCCCGCCCAGCGGGACCGCGCCGCGACCGCCCTGGGCCGTCAGCTGCGCGAGGTCACGGGCCTGGTCAACGACCTGATCGAGCTGGCCCGTGACGAGGAACCGCAGCAACTGGTCGAGCCCGTACGGCTGGACCTGCTCACCGAACGCTGCACGGCCGACGCGCGCGGTCACTGGCCGGACACGCCGTTCGCCCTGGAGGTGGAAGAGGCGGACGCGGACCGGCTCACGGTGGACGGCGTCCCGGCCCGCCTCGCCCGGCTGCTGGCCAACCTGCTCGACAACGCGGCCAAGTTCAGCCCGCCCGGCGGCGCCGTCGAGGTGCGGCTGAGCGGCACCGGCACCACAGGTCACCTCGACCTCACGGTCCGCGACCACGGCCCGGGGATCTCCGCCGAGGACCTGCCGTACGTCTTCGACCGCTTCTACCGCTCCCGGCAGGCCCGCGCCCTGCCCGGCTCCGGACTCGGCCTCGCGATGGCCCGGCAGATCGCCCGCGCCCACGGGGCGGAGCTCACCGCGGAACGCGCGGAAGGCGGCGGCGCCCTCTTCCGCCTCCGCTTCGACCGCGGCCAGAACGCCGCGGGAACGCCATAGGAACGCCGAAGGCCCCGGTCTGATGACCGGGGCCTTTGCTCTGGAGCGGACGACGAGGCTCGAACTCGCGACCTCAACCTTGGCAAGGTTGCGCTCTACCAACTGAGCTACGTCCGCATTTCGCTCCGCGCTCTCGTGCGGTGCGGGTTCCACTATAGCCAACCCTGAGCGCGTGCGATGCGCGCCGCCGCATGACGGTTCTCCGCACCCAGCTTCGCGGCGGCCGCCGAGAGGTAGTTGCGGACCGTCCCGGCCGTCAGCCGGGCCCGCTCCGCGATCTCCGCGACGGGCGCCCCGTCCTCCGCCAGCTCCAGCAGCTCGGCCTCGCGGGCGGTCAGCGGGGAGTCCCCCGCACTGATCGCGTCGGCGGCCAACTCCGGGTCCACATAACGGCTTCCGCCGTGCACGGTACGGATGATCTCGGCGAGGTGCTGCGCCGAGACGGTCTTCGGGACGAACCCCCGCACCCCCACCTCCAGGGCGCGCTTGAGGTGCCCGGGCCGGCCGTGCCCGGTCACGATCATGGTGCGGCAGCCGGGGAGTTCGGCCCGTAGAGTTGTGGCCACCGTCACACCGTCGGCACCCGGCATCTGAAGATCCAGCACCGCGACGTCGGGCCGGTGCGCCCGCGCCATGGCGATCGCCTCCGGCCCCGAGGCGGCCTCGGCGACGACACGGAGGTCGTCCTCCAGCCCGAGGAGCGCGGCGAGCGCGCCACGGATGAGGTGCTCGTCGTCGGCGAGCAGCAGAGTGATCACGAGGTTCCTCCGGGAGACGCGGTGAGGACGACGGCCGGGGGATCCGGGTCCGGCTCCGGGCGCTCCGGCGCGAGCGGCAGCACCACCGTCACCCGGAACGTCCCCTTGCCCCGCCGCTCGGCCACCAGCGTCCCGCCGAGCGCGACGGCCCGTTCGCCCAGCCCCGTGAGACCGGAACCGCCGGAGCTGCCATGGCCGTCGGCGCCGGACTTCGGCGCCGCGCCGCCCACCCCGTCGTTCTCCATGATCAGCTCCACCCGGCCGTCCGCCGTGCGCAGCCGGATGGCGCACCGGCCGGCCTCCGCGTGCCGCAGCACATTCGTCGTCCCCTCCCGGACCGTCCAGGCGAGCACCGACCGCACCGCGGGCGGCAGCTCCTCGCGCACAGTGTCGTCGACCCGGCAGACGATCCCCGCGGCGCCCAGCACCCCGCGCGCCCCGGCCAGTTCCGTCGGCAGGTCCGCCTCGCGGTAGCCGCGCACCACCTCGCGCATGTCCCGCTGCGAATCCCGCGCTATGCGCTGCACCTCGGCCATCTGCTCCACCGCGGCGGGCGACCCCCGCCGGGCCAGCTGCCCGGCGAGCTCGCTCTTGAGGGCGATCACCGTGAGATTGCGGCCGAGCACATCGTGCACGTCCCGCGAGAAGCGCAGCCGCTCCTCCGCGACGGCCAGCCGCGCCTGCACGGCCCGGGCCGCCTCCGCCTCCCACATCACCGCGAGCACCCAGCCCGTGGTCCGCACCGTGGACAGGCTCCACAGCGCGAGGAACCAGATCATGAAGGCGACGACCACCGCCCCCGCCGCCCGGCCCCCGAGCGGCAGGACGGCCAGGCCCGCCAAGGGCCCGCCCACCAGGCACCACAGCAGATAGGTCCGCACCCGCGCGGCCAGCAGGCTCAGCGCCCCGAAGAACGTCAGCCCCCCGGACAGGAGCGCGGTGCCCCGCGCGGTGGCGTGGGTGATCCCGTCGCCCTGCACCAGGACGACCAGCACCGCCAGGGTGACCATCTGCAGCACCCCGGCGAGGACGATGCGCCGCCAGGGGGCCGGCCGTTTCAGCCGGTAGTGCTCCAGAGAACGCCGGAGCAGGCCCACCCCCAGCACGCACTGCCCGAGGCTCAGCACCGACAGCAACTGCGACAGACCCCGGCCCCCACCGGTTTCGCCCAGCAGAGTGGGGGCGGCGCTGAGAGGAAAGACGAACGGCAGCAGATACAGCGTCCAGCGCATATAGCTGTCCACCTGGGCGATCCTGCTCCGCCCCCGCCAGCCCGTCAGCCGTGCCGGTACCCCCATGTCCTCCCCCGTCTCAACGCCGCGGCTCCCAGCGGAACCATCGGTTCACAGCAAACACGGCCACCCCCGTCCAGGCCAAGGCGGTCATCATCTGCCCCACCGCCTCGTAGGCGCCCATCCCGCCGAGCCATCCGCCGCGCAGCAGCGCCACGGCCGGGCTGAGCGGCAGCAGCTCGCACACCGAGGCCACCGGGCCGGGCAGGAGCTCCAGCGGAACGGCCATCCCCGAACCCATGAACGAGACGAGGAACAGCGGCAGCGTCACCAACTGGGCGCTCTCGACGGACCGCGCCCAGGCGGACGTCGCCGCGGCCAGTGTCGCGCACACCACGATGCCCAGGACCAGCCCGGCCGACACCAGATCGGGCCGGGCCGGGGCCCGTATCCCCAGCCGGGTCACCCCCACGACGGCCAGCAGCGCGCACTGCGCCACGGATATCAGCACGGCGGGCAGCGCCGTCCCCGCGAGGATCTCCGGATCCCGCGCCTCCCCACTGCGCAGCCGCTTGAGGACCAGCTCCTCGCGCCGCGCCACATAGGCGCTGACGAGGTTCTGGTGGACGACGAAGAGCAGGACGAAACCGAAGCCGGCCGTCATGGCCATCTCGTCGAGGGACATCCCGGCCTTGTCGAGGTCGAGCCCGTCTATGCCGCCGATGCCGTTCCGCAGGGCCCAGGCCATCACCGGGGGCATCAACAGCGCCGTATAGAGGGCGAGACGGTTGCGCCCGAGCAGGGTCAGCTCGGCGCGGCCGAGGGCCAGCATCCGCGTCAGGGCCGTCATGCGTCCGCCTCTTCCCGGGCGCTGCCCGCGCCCGCTATCGCCAGGAAGGCCTCCTCCAGCGAGGCGGTCCGGGCGTCCAGCCCCTCCAGCTCGACGCCCGTTTCCCGGGCCCACAGCAGGAGTCCGGTGAGCGTGCGCTGCAGCTCCCGCGTCCTGAGCTCCACCTGCCCGCCGGCGCCCGGGAGTTCGGAGTGGCGCAGGACACCCAGCTCGGCCAGCGGCGGCAGGTCCCCGACGAACCAGCCCGGCGGCATCGCGAAACGGATGCGGGACGGCCGCCCGGCGATGACCTCACCGGGCGTGCCCTCGGCCGCTATCCGGCCCTCGCTCATGATCGCCAGGCGGTCGGCCAGGGCCTCGGCCTCCTCCAGATAGTGCGTGGTGAGCACCACGGTCGTCCCCCCGTCGCGGAGCTCGCGCACCAACTCCCAGGTGAGGTGGCGGGCCTGGGGATCGAGACCGGTCGTCGGCTCGTCCAGGAACAGCACCTCGGGCCGGCCCAGCAGGGCGAGCGCCAGATCGAGCCGGCGCCGCTCGCCTCCGGAGAGCTGCTTGACGCGGACGTCCCGCCGCCCGTCGAGCCCCACGAGCTCCAGCGCCTCGCCGACGGGGCGCGCCCCCGTGGTGCACCCGGCCCACATCGTCGCCGTCTCGGCCGCCGTGAGCCCGGACGGGAAGCCGCCCTCCTGGAGCATCACCCCTATCCGGGGCCGCACCACGGCCCGTTCGCCGTACGGATCACGGCCGAAGACCCGGACCCGGCCGCCGGTCGGCGGAGCGAGGCCCTCCAACAGCTCGACGGTGGAGGTCTTCCCCGCCCCGTTCGTCCCCAGCAGCGCGAACAACTCCCCGCGCCGCACGTCGAAGCTGATCTCCCGCACGGCGTCGAAGCCGGCCGCGCCGGCCGGTCCGTACCTCCGCCGCAGCCGTGAGACCTCGATCACACTCTCCCCGGTGTTCATGACTCCAGCGTCCCGGCGACCGGGAGGAGAGTGCAGTGCGGCCCGTCATGACTTCCGCTGACAAACGTCATGTGAGGCCGGAGGAAGGGGCGATGGAGGGGAAGAGGGGAGGGGGGAGGGGAAGGGCGGAGGAAGGAAACGCCGCGGGAACGCCATAGGAACGCCGAAGGCCCCGGTCTGATGACCGGGGCCTTCGTTCTGGAGCGGACGACGAGGCTCGAACTCGCGACCTCAACCTTGGCAAGGTTGCGCTCTACCAACTGAGCTACGTCCGCATTCGCTCCGCGCTTCCGTGCGGTGCGTGCACCACTCTACCTGATCCACCGGAGTGGTCGGTAAGCGATGAGAGCGGGTGACAGGAATCGCACACTGCGCCTCCCCCTTGGAAAGGGGGCGCTCTACTACTGAGCTACACCCGCATGCCGTCCTTCGGACCACAGGAGTGGCCGTTTGAACGGTCAGAGCGGGTGACAGGAATCGCACACTGCGCCTCCCTCTTGGAAAGAGGGCGCTCTACTACTGAGCTACACCCGCGCGCCATCCTCCCGACCACAAGCGTGATCGGTCGAACGGTCAGAGCGGGTGACAGGAATCGCACACTGCGCCTCCCCCTTGGAAAGGGGGCGCTCTACTACTGAGCTACACCCGCGCGTTCCGGGGAGTCCGGCCTTCCGGCCTCGCCCCTCGGCGTGATCCAGACTCTAGCGGATCATGTGGGGGGCGATGCAAATCCGGTTCCCCGAAGGGCAGTCGGCCTCGGGGACGGTTGCGGACAGGGCTGTGCAAAGGCGGACAAGAGTGCCCCCGGGGTCGGGCGGCGGGCCCGCTCCCCGGGGGCGTTGTCGTCAGTTCGCCGCGTTGAACGCCTCGTACACCTTCTTGGGGATCCGGCCCCGGGGCGGCACCTCCATGCCGTTCGACCGGGCCCACGCGCGCACCGCCGCCGGGTCCGGGGCGACGGAGGTGCGGCGGTACGCCTTGCCGGAACGGGCGCGCTTGCGGCCCGCGTCCAGGTAAGGCTCCAGTGCGAGTCGGAGTTTCTTCGCATTGGCAGTGTTGAGGTCGATCTCGTACGACTTGCCGTCGATGCCGAAGGTGACGGTCTCCGCGGCCTCTCCTCCGTCGATGTCATCGAAGAGCGTCACTACCACACGCTGCGCCACGGAATGGTCCTTTCAGCCTGTACCACCGCGTCTGACCTGCGGTGATGCATGGGTCTAGATGGTTCTCCGGCAATGTATTTCCGGCTCTGCGGCAGGATCTGCAACAAAGGGCATTGCCCGGTGCAGCCCAGTTAATTCCGTCGGCGTGCCGGTTTGCAATGGGAACCGTGTGTCCTTCCGGTATTTTTCCGGGATTTTTTCTCGCGGTGGCGCCCCGGTGACCGTCGGTAAAGGCGTCGGAGGCCCTCCGATATCTACCCGCGTAGATTTTTTGGGGCGGTACGCTGGCGGCACCGCTTCAGCTCACGCACCACACACCGGGAGTGCCAGTGGCACGCGTCGTAGTCGACGTCATGCTCAAGCCGGAGATCCTCGACCCGCAGGGGCAGGCGGTGCAGCGCGCGCTGCCACGCCTGGGCTTCAAGGGGATCGCCGACGTCCGTCAGGGCAAGCGCTTTGAACTCGAGGTGGAGGGGCCGGTCGACGAGGCCGCCCTCGCCCGCATCCACGAGATGGCGGAAACGTTTCTCGCCAACACCGTGATCGAGGACTTCACCGTCCGGGTCGAAAACGGGACCGGAACCGAGGCCGGGACCGAGACCGGGGCCGGGTCGTGACGGCACGCGTAGGGGTCATCACTTTCCCCGGCACGCTCGACGACCGCGACACCCAGCGCGCCGTCCGCATCGCCGGCCTGGAGGCGGTGCCGCTCTGGCACCGCGACAAGGACCTCAAACAGGTCGACGCCGTGGTCCTGCCCGGTGGCTTCTCCTACGGCGACTATTTGCGGGCGGGCGCCATCTCCCGCTTCTCGCCGGTGATGGAGACGGTCGTCGAGCGGGCGAGGGAGGGAATGCCCGTCCTCGGCATCTGCAACGGCTTCCAGGTGCTCACCGAGACGCACCTCCTGCCCGGCGCGATGCTCCGCAACAACCACCTGCACTTCATCTGCCGCGACCAGAAGCTCCGCGTGGAGAACGCGGACACCGCCTGGACGGCCGACTACGAGGCGGGCCAGGAGATCTCCGTCCCGCTCAAGAACATCGACGGCCGCTATGTGGCCGACGAGCGCACGCTGGACGAGCTGGAGGCCGAGGGCCGGGTCGCCTTCCGCTACCTCGACGGCAACCCCAACGGCTCGCTCCGCGACATCGCCGGCATCACCAACGCCGCCGGGAACGTCGTCGGGCTGATGCCGCATCCCGAGCACGCGGTCGAGCCGTTGGTCGGCACGGGCCGCACGGACGGCCTCGGGTTCTTCACGTCGATCCTCAAGAAGCTGGTCAAGGCATCATGACTCTCGACACCGTCAAGCACGCCGCCGAGACCCCCGACGCCCCGCAGCCGTGGGCCGAACTCGGCCTGAAGCAGGACGAGTACGAGCGCGTCCGCACCATCCTCGGCCGCCGGCCCACCGGCGCCGAACTCGCCATGTACTCGGTGATGTGGTCCGAGCACTGCTCCTACAAGAGCAGCAAGGTCCACCTCCGCCAGTTCGGCGAGAAGGCTCCGGCCAACGACGCCCTCCTCGTCGGCATCGGCGAGAACGCCGGCGTCGTGGACGCGGGCCAGGGCTATGCGGTCACCTTCAAGGTCGAGTCGCACAACCACCCCTCGTACATCGAGCCCTACCAGGGCGCGGCCACCGGCATCGGCGGCATCGTCCGCGACATCCTCGCCATGGGCGCCCGCCCGGTCGCCGTGATGGACCCGCTGCGGTTCGGCGCGGCCGATCACCCCGACACCAAGCGGGTGCTGCCCGGCGTCGTCTCGGGCATCGGCGGCTACGGCAACTGCCTGGGCCTGCCCAACATCGGCGGCGAGGTCGTCTTCGACCCCTGCTACCAGGGCAACCCGCTGGTCAACGCGCTCTGCGTGGGCGTGATGAAGCACGAGGACATCCACCTCGCCAAGGCCTCCGGGGCCGGCAACAAGGTCATCCTCTACGGCGCCCGCACCGGCGGCGACGGCATCGGCGGCGTCTCCGTCCTGGCGTCGGAGACCTTCGACTCCACAGGCCCGGCCAAGCGCCCCGCCGTCCAGGTCGGCGACCCCTTCCAGGAGAAGCTCCTCATCGAGTGCACCCTGGAGGTCTTCCGCGAGCACCTGGTCGAGGGCATCCAGGACCTCGGCGGCGCGGGCCTGTCCTGCGCCACCAGCGAGCTCGCCTCCGCCGGTTCCGGCGGCATGCGCGTCGAGCTCGACACCGTTTCGCTGCGCGACGCGACCCTCTCGCCCGAGGAGATCCTCATGAGCGAGTCGCAGGAGCGCATGTGCGCGATCGTCGAGCCGGACAAGGTCGACCGCTTCCTGGAGATCTGCGAGAAGTGGGACGTCATCGCCACCGTCATCGGTGAGGTCACCGACGGCGAGCGGCTGGAGATCTTCTGGCACGGCGAGCAGATCGTGGACGTGCCGCCGCGCACCGTCGCCCACGAGGGCCCGGTGTACGAGCGTCCGTACGCCCGTCCCGAGTGGCAGGACGCCCTCCAGGCCGACGACGCGGCGAAGCTGCCGCGCCCGGCGACCGGGGAGGAGCTGCGCGAGCAGGTCCTCAGGCTGGTCGCGTCCCCGAACCAGGCGTCCAAGTCCTGGATCACCAGCCAGTACGACCGCTTCGTGCAGGGCAACACGGTGCTGGCGCAGCCGGAGGACTCCGGCATGGTGCGCATCGACGAGGAGACGAACCTCGGCGTCGCCGTCGCCACCGACGGCAACGGCCGCTACGCCAAGCTCGACCCGTACGCGGGCGCGCAGTTGGCGCTCGCCGAGTCGTACCGCAACGTGGCCGCCACCGGCGCCCGCCCGCTGGCCATCTCCAACTGCCTCAACTTCGGCTCGCCCGAGGACCCGGCCGTCATGTGGCAGTTCGCCGAGGCCACGCGGGGTCTGGCCGACGGCTGCCTGGCCCTGGGCACCCCGGTCACCGGCGGCAACGTCTCGCTCTACAACCAGACCGGCGACACCGCCATCCACCCGACGCCGGTGGTCGCCGTGCTGGGCGTCATCGACGACGTCAACCGCCGTACGCCGATGGCGTTCGCGGAGCAGGGCCAGCTGCTCTACCTGCTGGGCGACACGCGCGAGGAACTCGGCGGCTCGGCCTGGTCGCAGGTGATCCACGACCACCTCGGCGGTCTGCCGCCGGCCGTGGACCTCGACCGCGAGAAGCTGCTGGGCGAGATCCTCATCTCGGGCTCGCGCGACGGCATGATCGACGCGGCGCACGACCTGTCGGACGGCGGTCTGATCCAGGCGGTCGTCGAGTCGTGCCTGCGGGGCGGCAACGGCGCCCGCATCGTCGTCCCCGACGGTCTGGACCCGTTCGTCCTCCTCTTCTCCGAGTCGGCGGGCCGGGCGGTCGTCGCGGTCCCGCGCAGCGAGGAGCTCCGCTTCACGGACATGTGCGGGGCGCGGGGGCTTCCCGCGACGCGGATCGGTGTGGTGGACGGCGAATCCGTCGACGTCCAGGGGCAGTTCAGCCTGCCGCTGGCGGAGGTGCGGGACGCCTACGAGGCGACGATCCCGGCGCTGTTCGGGTAGGGATTTCCCCCACCCCGCCCCTTCCCGTAACCGGGGCCCCGCCCCGGACCCCGTTTCGCGGCTCCGCCGCGTTCGTCCTCAAACGCCGGACGGGCTGATTCAGCCCGTCCGGCGTTTGAGGACAGCACCCGAAGGGTGCTTCGGGGTCCAGGGGCGGAGCCCCGGTTACGCGGCGGAGCCGTGTCCGGGTGCCGGGGCCTGCCCCGGAAGAGACGGTGAGAGGGCGGGGCCGGGGCTCTCCTCCGCCACGGCCGGAGCCACGGCCGGCACCCGCAGCCGCAACGCCAGCAGCAACGCCACCCCCACCACCCCCGCCGCGACGGCGAACACCGTGTCCACGGACGTGACGAACGCCCCGACCGCGTCGGCCCGTTCGGCCCCCCGGAGCGACGCGATCCCGCTCGCCGACCCGCCCGGCCCCTCCGCCGCGTACACCCGCGCCAGCACCGTCCCGAACAGCGCCGACCCCAGCGACGTCCCCAGCGTCTGGAAGAAGCGGACGCCCGTCGTCGCGACTCCGAGCTGATGCCGTGGTGCCGCCTGCTGCACCAGCACGATCAACTGCCCCAGCAGTTGCCCGAATCCGGCTCCCAGCAGCAGCATTTCGCCCCGGACGACCCATAGGTCCGTATCCACGTCCGTCAGCGCCAACAGCCCCATGGCCGCGCCCGCGCAGAGCGCGCCGCTGATCACGGACGTCTTCGGGGAGGCCCCGAGCCGGGTGGTGACCAGCCCCGCGCCCGCCATGCCGAGCGCCATCGGGAGCATGAACAGGCTCGCCGAGGTGGGCGCGATGCCCCGGGCCACCTGCAGGTAGAGCATCACGTAGACGATCGCGCCGATCAGTGCGAGCCCGACGAGCCCCTGCACCGCGAAGCCGACGCGCAGCACGGGATTGCGGAACAGCGAGAGCGGAAGCACCGGTTCGGCCGCGGTGGCCTGGCGCCACAGGAAGAGGGCGAGCAGGGCCGCCGAACCGCCCAGCAGGCCCAGGATCACCGGCGAGCCCCAGCCGTGGTCGCGGCCGCCCCACTCGGCGACCAGCAGCAACGTGGTGGAGAACGCCGCGGCGAGGGCGGCCCCGAGGAAGTCGATGCGGTGCCGTACGCCGTGGTGGGGCAGGTCGAGGACGAACGCGCCGCCGATGAGTACCGCAAGCCCGATGGGCAGGTTGACGTAGAAGATCCAGCGCCAGTCGGCGTGGTCGGAGAGGAAGGCGCCGAGGAGCGGGCCGAGGGCCATACCGGTGCCGGCGACGAGCCCGCCGACGGCGGATCCCTTGCCCCCGCCCTTCTCCACCGGCTCCTTGAGCTGGGCTATGACGACCATCGTGCCGCTCATCAGCCCGCCGCCACCGATGCCTTGGACGGCGCGGAAGGCGATGAGCTGGTCCATGGAACCGGCGGCGCCGCACAGCGCGGAGCCGACGAGGAAGACCGCGACCGCGCCCAGGAAGACCCGCTTGGCCCCGAGCGTGTCGCAGAGCTTGCCGTAGAGCGGCAGCACGGCGGTGGAGGCGAGGGCGAAGGCACTGATGAGCCAGGAGATGCGGTCGATGCCGTGGGCGGGGTCGAGGTCCTCGACGATCGGGACGGTGACGGCCGAAACGATGTTCTGGTCGAGGACGGCCAGCAGCATCGTCGCGAGACAGAGGGCGAAGCCGGCTTTTCGCTTGCCGGAGGACAGCGGTGCGGTCATGGGGGCAACCTTGAAGCACAAACGTGTACCGAGTCAATTCTTTATCCGGGATCAAATTTCATCTTGGTACAGTCATGGCATGAGCGAGGAGCCGGGGCTGCGCGAGCGCAAGAAGACCGAGACCCGCCGCAGGCTGTGGAAGGTCGCCGCCGAACTCTTCCTGGAGCGCGGCTTCGACAAGGTCTCCGTCGCCGAGATCGCCGCCGCGGCGGACGTGTCCAAGATGACGGTCTTCAACTACTGCGGCACCAAGGAGGACTTGGTCCTCGGCCCGATGCGCGAGCACGTCGACGACGTGGCGCGGGCCGTGCGGGAGCGGGCGCCGGGAGAGTCCGTGGTCGCCGCGGTGCGCCGCCAATTCCTGGCGGCGGTCGACGCGTTCGACGCGTCGGTGGGGATGAACGACCACTCCTACGTGCTGCGGGTGCGCCGGCTGGTCGCCGAGACGCCGTCGCTGCTGGCCCGGGCCCAGGAGCTGGTCTACCTCGGCACGCAGCGCCTCGCACAGGTGCTGGCCGAGGAGGCGGCCCCGGGGGAGGAGCCCCTGGCGCGGGTCGTGGCGGCCCAGCTCATGGGCGTCCGCTCCGCGCTCCTGACGCACAACCACCAGCGGTTGCTGGCGGGGGAGCGGGCGGCGGACATCGCGGCCGACGCGAAGGCGCTGGCCGAGCGGGCCTTCGGCACGGTCGAGTTCGGGCTGGGGGATTACGGGACGAAGTGACGGGCGGCGCCCGTCCGTACGCCGGCGCCCGTCCCGTACGCCCGGAGCTACGCTCGCCCCATGAGCCCCGCCCCCCGCACACCGCGCCCCCGTGTCTTCGACCCCGTCAAGATCCGCACCGCCCTGGAGGGCGAACTCCGGGCCGTGCGGGCCGCGGTGGAGGCGGTGTGCGACGAGCCCGGCGCCCTCGACACGCCGACCCGTCTCGGCGACTGGACCGTCCGCGAGCTCGTCGTCCACCTCACGGCCGTTCTCGGGCGTCTCCCCGGATATCTCGCCGAACCCGCCCCGGACCCCGCCGCCGAACGCGTCGACCTGCGGAGTTACCTCCCCCTCCTCGGCACGGCCGCCGCTGCCGTGGACGAGGAGGCCGCCGGCCTGGCCGCCGGTGCGGAACCCCGCGCCGTCGCCGAGCGGTTGGGCACCGCCGCGGACCGGCTGATCGAAGCGTCCACGACCGATTCCGGCACTGTGATCACCAGCCGCTTCGGCCCCATGACCGTCGCCGACTTCCTGGTGACCCGCCTCCTGGAGGCCGTCGTCCACGCCGACGACCTCGCCGCCGCCACCGGCGTCGCGGTCGCCCACGACCGGCAGGCCCTC
Source organism: Streptomyces luteireticuli (assembly GCF_041519305.1). Lineage (NCBI taxonomy): Bacteria > Bacillati > Actinomycetota > Actinomycetes > Kitasatosporales > Streptomycetaceae > Streptomyces > Streptomyces luteireticuli. Next base: position 4,210,614 of record NZ_CP167927.1, on the reverse strand, counting down.
GCGGCCGTCACCCGGCTGCTCGCCGACGCGCTGGCCGCCAGGGCCCCCGGCGGTTCGGTGGAGGTGCGGATCCCGCCGTTCGCCGTCGTCCAGTGCGTGGCGGGCCCCCGGCATACCCGCGGCACCCCGCCCAACGTCGTCGAGACCGACCCGCTGACCTGGATCCGGCTGGCCACGGGCCGCCTCGACTGGGCCGCCGCGGTCGAGAACGCGCTGGTCAGTGCGAGCGGCGAACGCGCGGACCTGTCCGCACAACTTCCCTTGCTCAGTTGAGCGGACGCTCATCCGCTGTACGCGTGGTGTGGCTGTGCGTGGTGTGAGACATCCCCGGTCGTCCCCGGTTCGGATGAACCACGTTGCTGCCATAGACTCGAGGTGTGCCTCGTGGTGATGGACGACTCAACCACGACCTGCTCCCCGGCGAGAAGGGCCCCCAGGACGCTTGCGGCGTCTTCGGTGTCTGGGCTCCCGGCGAAGAGGTCGCCAAACTCACCTATTTCGGGCTGTATGCGCTGCAGCACCGTGGACAGGAGTCCGCGGGCATCGCGGTGAGCAACGGCTCCCAGATCCTGGTCTTCAAGGACATGGGCCTCGTGTCCCAGGTCTTCGACGAGACCTCCCTAGGCTCGCTCACCGGCCATATCGCCGTGGGCCATGCCCGCTACTCCACCACCGGGGCCTCGGTGTGGGAGAACGCCCAGCCCACCTTCCGGGCGACCGCCCACGGCTCCATAGCCCTCGGGCACAACGGCAACCTGGTCAACACGGCCGAGCTGGCCGAGATGGTGGCCGCGCTGCCGCGCGACGGCGGCCGGGCCACCCAGGTCGCGGCGACCAACGACACCGACCTGGTCACCGCCCTCCTCGCGGGCCAGACCGACGACGACGGCAAGCCGCTGACCGTCGAGGAGTCGGCCGCCAAGGTCCTCCCGGACGTCAAGGGCGCCTTCTCGCTCGTCTTCATGGACGAGCACACCCTGTACGCCGCACGCGACCCGCAGGGCATCCGCCCGCTCGTGCTGGGCCGCCTGGAGCGCGGCTGGGTGTTCGCCTCCGAGACCGCCGCCCTCGACATCGTCGGGGCGTCGTTCGTCCGCGAGGTGGAGCCCGGCGAGCTGATCGCCATCGACGAGCAGGGCGTGCGCAGCAGCCGCTTCGCCGAGGCCCGGCCCAAGGGCTGCGTCTTCGAGTACGTCTACCTCGCCCGCCCCGACACCGACATCGCGGGCCGCAACGTCTACCTCTCCCGCGTCGAGATGGGCCGCCGTCTGGCCAAGGAGGCCCCGGCCGAGGCCGACCTGGTGATAGCGACCCCGGAGTCCGGCACCCCGGCCGCCGTCGGGTACGCCGAGGCCAGCGGGATCCCGTACAGCTCCGGCCTGGTCAAGAACAGCTACGTCGGCCGGACGTTCATCCAGCCGAGCCAGACCATCCGCCAGCTCGGCATCCGGCTCAAGCTCAACCCGCTGAAGGAGGTCATCCGCGGCAAGCGCCTGGTGGTCGTGGACGACTCCATCGTCCGCGGCAACACCCAGCGCGCCCTGGTGCGGATGCTGCGCGAGGCCGGCGCCGCCGAGGTCCACATCCGGATCTCCTCGCCGCCGATCAAGTGGCCGTGCTTCTTCGGCATAGATTTCGCCACCCGTGCCGAGCTGATCGCCAACGGCATGACGGTGGAGGAGATCGGCAAGTCCCTGGGCGCCGACTCCCTCGCCTACATCTCCATCGACGGCATGATCGAGGCGACCACCATCGCCAAGCCGAACCTCTGCCGCGCCTGCTTCGACGGCGAGTACCCGATGGAGCTGCCCGACCCCGAGCTGCTCGGCAAGCATCTGCTGGAGACCGAGCTCGCAGGCGGCCCCGACGCCGCGGACGCCCTGCGCCGCCCGTAAGAACGACACGAAAGATCTCAGGAACATGACTTCCGCAGCATCTTCGGAGCGTGCTCCGCACGCGGGCACCGGTGCCAGCTACGCAAGCGCGGGCGTCGACATCGAGGCGGGCGACCGCGCCGTCGAACTGATGAAGCAATGGGTGAAGAAGGCCACCCGCCCCGAGGTCGTCGGCGGCCTCGGCGGCTTCGCCGGCCTCTTCGACGCCAGTGCCCTCAAGCGGTACGAGCGCCCGCTGCTCGCCTCCGCCACCGACGGCGTCGGCACCAAGGTGGACATCGCCCGCCGCATGGGCGTCTACGACACCATCGGCCACGACCTCGTCGGCATGGTCGTCGACGACCTGGTGGTCTGCGGTGCCGAGCCGCTGTTCATGACCGACTACATCTGCGTCGGCAAGGTGGTCCCCGAGCGGGTCGCCGCGATCGTCAAGGGCATCGCCGAGGGATGCACTCTCGCGGGCTGCGCGCTGGTCGGCGGCGAGACCGCCGAGCACCCCGGGCTGCTCGGCGCTGACGAGTTCGACGTGGCCGGTGCCGGCACCGGCGTGGTCGAGGCCGACCGGGTGCTGGGCGCCGATCTCATCCGCAAGGGCGACGTCGTCATCGCGATGGCGTCGTCCGGACTTCACTCGAACGGGTACTCGCTGGTCCGCCACGTGCTCTTCGACCGGGCAGGCTGGGAGCTGGACCGCGAGGTCCCGGAGTTCGGCCGCACCCTCGGCGAGGAGCTGCTGGAGCCGACGCGGATCTACTCGCTCGACTGTCTGGCCCTCACCCGCACCACCGAGGTGCACGCCTTCTCGCACATCACCGGCGGCGGGCTCGCCAACAACCTCGCCCGGGTGGTCCCGGACCACCTGCACGCGGCGATCGACCGCTCGACCTGGACGCCGGGCGCGGTGTTCTCGCTGGTCGGCGAGGCGGGCGGGGTCGAGCGGCTGGAGCTGGAGAAGACGCTCAACATGGGCGTCGGCATGGTCGCCGTCGTCCCGCGGGAATCCGTCGACGTGGCCCTCGCCACCTGCGCCGACCGCGGTGTGGACGCCTGGGTCGCGGGAGAGATCACCGAGCGCGCCGGCCGCACCGACGCGGTGGTCCTGAACGGTGACTACGCGAGCTGACCGGTGTGGCCTGCGGGCCGTCCGGGGCCATCGGTCCCGGGCGGCCCGGACAGCACAGAACCCGGTCCGGGGCGAGGCCCCGGACCGGGTCGGAGAAAGCTATCGCGTCAAGCGCGGCGACGGTAGGCGGACTGACCGGACGGCTGCTGCTCGTCCTCGTCGTCGTCCTGGTTGTAACGCGCCGCGTACTGGGCGTACGGGTCGTCGTCCAGCTCTTCCTCGAGCGGCTCAACCTCCGGCGGCTGCTTGATCGCCGGCGATGCGCCCAGCTCGTCAGCCAGGCGTGAGAGGTCGGTCCCACCGCTGTTGTACTTCAGCTGGCGGGCGACCTTTGTCTGCTTGGCCTTGGCCCGGCCGCGCCCCATGGCTCGACCCCCTCAATTACGGGGCTCGACGGCCCCAGAGTCTTGACACGCGTTCACTGTCATGAGTCAGAGCGGATCCCCGCAGAGGGATCCGGTCTGTAGGACTTCCACGGTACCTGCTTCCGCGGCCATACGGTACGTCGCCCGCATGACGTGCCACGGAGCACAACCCGCGAGGTGCCCCGTCCTCGCTGGTCAGCTGCGATTTTAACCCGATCCGCGCGGCGACCCGCCGAGGGGTGGTGAGGGATCTCTCCCTTGCCTTCCCCCGGCGGGCGGTCTGTCGGGACCGCTGTGCGGACCCCGACCACCAGAGCGGGCCCGTTGTGCCGGAAGGTTTCCCGTGCGTCACGGGCGTCCCTCGGACACCGCCTAGGGGCGGGCCTGGCGCGGGACCTCGGCGGTGCGCGGTGCCCGGGCCTCCGCCATGCGCTGCTCGGCGAGCCGGTCGGCGGCCGCGGCCGGCGGGATGCCGTCCGCCCGGGCGCGCTCGAATATGGCCAGCGTCGTGTCGTAGATCTTGGTCGCCTTGGCCTTGGCGCGGTCGAAGTCGAAGCCGCGCAGCTCGTCGGCCACCTGGATCACTCCGCCGGCGTTCACCACGTAGTCCGGCGCGTAGAGGATGCCGCGGTCGGCGAGGTCCTTCTCGACGCCCGGGTGGGCGAGCTGGTTGTTGGCCGCGCCGCAGACGACGGTCGCGGTGAGGGCCGCCACGGTCGCGTCGTCCAGCGCGCCGCCGAGGGCGCACGGGGCGTAGACGTCCAGCGGGGTGCGGACCAGCGCGGCCGTGTCGGCCACCGCCGTGACCTGCGGGTGGCGGGCGGTGATGCGCTCGACCGCGTCCGCGCGCACATCGGTGACCACGACCTGGGCGCCGTCCTCGACGAGGTGCTCCACCAGGTAGTGGCCGACCTTGCCGACGCCCGCGACGCCGACCCGGCGGCCGCGCAGCGTCGGCTCGCCCCACTGGGTCTTCGCCGCGGCGCGCATGCCCTGGAAGACGCCGAAGGCGGTGAGCACCGAGGAGTCGCCGGCGCCGCCGTTCTCCGGCGAGCGGCCGGTGGTCCAGCGGCACTCCCGGGCGATGACGTCCATGTCCCGCACGTACGTGCCGACATCGCACGCGGTGACATAACGGCCGCCGAGGGAGGCCAGGAACCGGCCGTAGGCGAGCAGGAGTTGCTCGGTCTTTATCGTCTCCGGATCGCCGATGATCACGGCTTTTCCGCCGCCGTGGTCGAGTCCGGCGAGGGCGTTCTTGTACGACATGCCGCGGGAGAGGTTGAGCGCGTCGAGCACCGCCTCCTCGTCGGAGGCGTACTGATGGAAGCGGGTGCCGCCGAGGGCGGGGCCGAGGGCGGTGTTGTGGATGGCGATGACGGCCCGGAGGCCGGTCTCGCGGTCCTGGCAGAGCACGACCTGCTCATGACCGCCGAGGTCCGAGCGGAAGAGGGTGTGCAGCACGCCCTCGGCTTCGGTGGTGGGACGTACGTCAGTCACGGTGGTGACTCCATATGTCTCGCGGTGGTCGCCCTCCGGGGGTGGAGGAGGGCCCGGTTGGCACGAGAGTAGGCCCTGTGGGGCCCTCGTACCGGTGCGGTGCCGAGGATCACTCTCCCGGGCTGTCGTGCCGTGGGACGATTCGGTCAGTACGGGAGGCCCGCGCGCTCCGCGTGGCCCCCGGGGGGTTCCTGCTGCTTGAGGGAGCGAGCGTGGGTCTGGCGACGTCGGTGACCGTCCCGTACGCGGCGTATCTGAGGGTCTACGAGCCGCTCAGCGCCTTCCCCCGGGCGGAGCGGCGGCGCTGGGAGAAATACGCGCGGCGCGACGCGCTGCCCACCGCCCAGGACGAACTGCGGCGCTCGCTGGCCGACTTGCTGCCGACCCCGCCCGTGCCCGTGCCGGTCCACGAGAGCCGGGACGCCTTCGTCGCCGTCGTGGACGGCGTGGTCTGCGTCTGCCCCTGGCGCACCCGGCTGCGCGGCTGGCTGGCCCTGGAGGAGCTCTCCGAGCGCTTCCCCGCCCCCGTCCTCGACGCGGTGCTGCCGCCGGTGGTGCGGCGCCAGGCGGAGGCGGACTACGCGCGCTGGCTGGAGGGCAACCCCGACGCCCGCCCCTGGATCCGGACGGCGACCTGGCAGGTGCCGCTGCGCTGGTTCGTCCTCTTCTCCGACGGCGAGCGGGACTACGGCCGGGCCGGCGAGGTGCCGGTGCTGCGGTACCGCACCCCCATGGTCGAGGCCCGGCGCCGGGTGGCGCGGGGGCTGCGTACGCTGCGGGACGCCATCGAGGAGGGGCCGCTGATCGACGGGCTGGTGGACGTCGGGCGGTGGCTGGAAGAGTTCCATCCCCGCTCCCTGGTGGAGCTGGACTACGGCGGTCTGGTGCATATGGTTCCGGAGGCACGGCTGGCGGACGACCGCTCCGCCGCCGACATCGCGGAGGGGCTGGCCGCGCTGCGGGCCGGGGACGGTGCGCGGGCGGGTGCGGCGTACGAGCGGCTGACGGAGCGTTGGCGGACGGTGCGCGACCGTCAGTTCGCCAACTGACGGTCAACTGGCGGGCGGGTGCGGGCTTTTCGGACGGTCAGGACCTAGGTCCTGATCCGGCCAATTGCCACAATCGTGATCTAGCGCACTAACGTCAGCTCTTGCGCCCATCGCCCACCCTCGTGGCAAAATAGGACAAGGAGTCCGGGAAGGACTCCTTCCGTCCGAGTAAGGGTGGATTGATCGGTATTGCACTCCTTGGCGGGTCTGATGACCCCTGATCCCGCTGTGACTGATCGTCACGGTGGCGTGACTGTCCGCTATGGCATGGTCCATCGGCTTCCGTCGAGGTTGAACACCTGAGAGGGCAATTCCATCGGTTTGGCCGACGTGGCTGGACAGATGGTGTAGTTGTAGTGCCGAGGACAAGCCGTTCGTCCTATAACCGACTCGGCCTGCGTCTGCCATTTCGGGCAACGTGGGTCAAGGTGCAGAATTTAGAGGAAAGAACCGATCCTGAACTCGGTTCTCCCGAGGAGGCCGCTCATGACCGCTCGCACCCCTGATGCCGAGCCGCTGCTGACCCCGGCTGAGGTTGCCACGATGTTCCGCGTGGACCCGAAGACGGTCACGCGGTGGGCCAAGGCAGGCAAGCTCACGTCCATCCGCACGCTCGGAGGGCACCGCCGTTACCGCGAGGCGGAGGTCCGGGCGCTGCTGGCGGGTATCCCGCAGCAGCGCAGCGAGTCCTGATCAACCGCGTGACCGGGCGTTTTCCGGGGCCCCCAACCCGTTGACCGCCCACCCTCAGCTCCATCGAGCTCCACCAGGCAGTGCCGCGACGGACACCCGCCCCCAACGGGAGTCCACGCCCGGGAATCGGGTGTAGTCGTCGACCGCGCTGGACTCCGCCGGGTCCAGCGCGGTCTTTTTTGTGCTCCTGTTGCGCCCGTGTTCTGTCCGCTTTGCGGTCGTGGGGGTCCGGGCATTCCTTCGCGCACCGCCGGCGGGGCGGTCCCGGAGTGGTCGCGGAAGGGGAGATTCCGGTCAGGCCGGTGCCTTTCGCGGGTGGTTGAGGGGGCGGTGCAATTGCACATATTAAATTGACCGGTGGTGAGCGGGGGGTGAGTTCCGCCTTCTTCGTAACTCTTTCGGTGACTCCCGTCACAACGCGGTGTGCTTGTCACCCACCGTGTCGGCGCGATAAGGAAGCGGACCGACCCGTCGGTTCCCCCGGCGCCGGGCCGACTGCCCTGGCGCGCACCGTCGTTGGGCGCCTCGGTGCGCCGCCGCCGGGGCGCCTCACCACGCGGCGGGGCCCTCGTCGCGGCCGGTGCGCCCCGCTGCGCCCCCGTCGGCGCCGGGGCCCAGGGCCAGCCGCAGCAGCCGGTGGCAGACCGCGCAGTGGCGGGTCAGATGCCCATGGCCGACGGCGGCCGAGAGGTGGGCACGCAGCAGGGCTCCGGTCTCGTGCCGGGAACCCCCGGTCCGGGTCGTTGTGGTCATCGGGCGCGCACCTCCCACTGACTGGGTACCCCTGGCACGTGTCGTCGTCAAGGCATGGCGCGAAAGCCCCTCCTCGGGAACCCGGACCCGCAACGGGCGCGGGGGCGGCGGGATTTGCCGGAACGGCGGCCGTGACCCCGACGGGATGCGCTGTGCCCGATGGCGGCTCCGCCATGGACGCGGCCTCCGGGTGCTGCCGGGCAAGCGAAGAGGCCCGCGCACCTTGCGGTGCGCGGGCCTCCATCTCTATGCGGTCCTGACGGGATTTGAACCCGCGGCCTCCACCTTGACAGGGTGGCGAGCACTCCAAACTGCTCCACAGGACCTTGCTGCTTTCCCGCTCTCGCGGTGCTGCGTGCATGACTGTACAGCAGGTCAGGGGGTGCGGTCGAACTCGGCCGCCGCCGCACCCCGCGACCCGCGCCCGCCTCAGGGCGCCAACGCGTCGATCGCCTTCACGATGCGCTTGTCCGACACCGGGAACGCCGTGCCGAGCGCATGCGCGAAGTAGCTCACCCGCAGCTCCTCGATCATCCAGCGCACGTCCAGTGCCTCCTGCGGCACCGGGCGGCCCTTCGGGAACTGCTCCAGCAGCCAGGCGTACTCGTCCTGCATCTCCTGCACCTTGGCCAGCCGGGAGCGGTCCCGCTCGGCGTTGGTGGGCAGCTGCGTCAGGCGCCGGTCCACGGCCACCAGGTAGCGCAGGAGGTCCGGGAGCCGGCGGACGCCGTGGGCCGTCACGAACCCCGGCTTGACCAGCTCCGCGAGCTGCTGCCGGACGTCCGTGAGGGAGGGCAGCAGGACCGGGCTGGTCGTCGCCTTCAGCCGGCGCTCGCACGCGTGCCAGGCGGCCAGCACCTCCTGGACCTTGCGGACGGTGTCGAGCGTCACATCGACGATGTCGGTCCGCACCGCGTCGAGGAGCTTGCGGAAGCCCTCCTCGTCCCAGGCGGGCCCGCCGTGCGCCGCGATCAGCTTGTCGGCCGCGCCGGAGACGCAGTCGTCGAAGAGGGCCGGGATCGAGCCGTGCGGATTCGCGGACAGGGCGAGCTTCTGCTGGTTGCTGAGCTTGCCCTGGGCGAACTTCGCCGGGTTCGACGGCAGGTTGAGCAGGATCAGCCGGCGCGTGCCGCGCCACATCGCCTGCCGCTGCTCCGGCTCGGTGTCGAAGAGCCGGACGGCGACCGACGTGCCCTCGTCGACGAGCGCGGGGTACGCCTTGACCGGCTGGCCCGCCCGCCGCGTCTCGAAGGTGCGCGGGAGGGCGCCGATCGTCCACTGGGTGAGCCCGGAGCGCTGCTCGGGGCCCGGGGCGCTCCCGGGGGCCGTGGCGGCCTTCTCGAAGGCCCTGGAGATGGCCGCCTGGGTCTTCGGCTTCAGCCGCGTCCGCAGCGCCTCCAGGTCCTTGTCCTCGGCGATCTTCCGCTTCCGCTCGTCAATGATCCGGAAGGTGATCTTCAAGTGGTCGGGGACGCGGCCCGGGTCGAAGTCGTCCGCCTCGATCCGCACGCCGGTCATCCGGTGCAGCTCGCGCGCCAGCGACGTGGTCAGCGGCGCCGCGAGGGGCGACGCCTGGTCCAGGAAGCGCTGGGCGTAGTTCGGCGCCGGGACGCAGTTGCGCCGGATCGGCTTGGGCAGGGAGCGGATCAGCTCCGTCACCAGGTCCTCGCGCAGCCCCGGGATCTGCCAGTCGAAGCCCTCGGACGAGACCTGGTTGAGCACCTGGAGCGGGACGTGGACGGTCACACCGTCGGCGTCCGCGCCGGGCTCGAACTGGTAGGTCACCTTGAACTTCAGCCGGCCCTGCCGCCAGGAGTCCGGGTAGTCGTCCTTGGTGACGGCCTCCGCGTTCTCGTTGATGAGCATGGAGTGCTCGAAGTTGAGCAACTCCGGCTCTTCATGGCGCTTGTGCTTCCACCAGGAGTCGAAATGGGCCCCGGAGACGATGTGTTCGGGCAGCCGCTGGTCGTAGAAGTCGAAGAGCGTCTCGTCGTCGACGAGGATGTCGCGGCGGCGGGCGCGGTGTTCCAGCTCCTCGACCTCGCCGAGCAGCTTGCGGTTGTCGTGGAAGAACTGGTGGTGGGTCCGCCAGTCGCCCTCCACGAGCGCGTTGCGGATGAACAGCTCGCGGCTGGTCTCCGGGTCGATCCGGCCGTAGTTGACCTTCCGCTGGGCGACGATCGGCACGCCGTAGAGCGTGACGCGCTCGTACGCCATCACGGCCGCCTGCTTCTGCTCCCAGTGCGGCTCGCTGTAGTTCCGCTTGACCAGGTGCTGGGCGAGCGGCTCGATCCACTCCGGTTCGATCCGGGCGTTCACCCGCGCCCACAGCCGCGAGGTCTCCACCAGCTCGGCCGACATCACCCAGCGCGGCGGCTTCTTGAAGAGCGCGGAGCCGGGGAAGACGGCGAACTTGGCGCTGCGGGCGCCCAGGTACTCGTTCTTCTCGGTGTCCTTCAGGCCCAGGTGCGACAGCAGGCCCGCCAGCAGCGACTGATGGATCCGCTCCGGCGCCGCGTCCTCCTCGGAGAGGTGGACGCCCATCGACTTCGCCACCGTGCGCAGCTGCGAGTAGATGTCCTGCCACTCGCGTATCCGCAGGTAGTTGAGGAACTCCGAGCGGCACATGCGGCGGAACGCCGACGAGGACAGCGCCTTCTGCTGCTCGCGCACATAGCGCCAGAGGTTGAGGAAGGCCAGGAAGTCGCTGGTCTCGTCCTTGAACCGGGCGTGCTGCTGGTCCGCCTGCTGCTGCTTGTCCGAGGGCCGCTCGCGCGGGTCCTGGATCGAGAGGGCGGCGGCGATGACCATGACCTCGCGGACGCAGCCGTTCCGGTCGGCCTCCAGGACCATGCGGGCCAGCCGCGGGTCGACCGGGAGCTGCGAAAGCTTTCGGCCAAGTACGGTGAGCCGCTTCTTGGGGTCCTTCTGCTGCGGATCGAGCGCGCCCAGCTCCTGCAGCAGGTCGACGCCGTCCTTGATGTTGCGCCGGTCCGGCGGGTCGATGAACGGGAACTTCTCGATGTCGCCCAGGCCGGCGGCGGTCATCTGGAGGATGACGGAGGCGAGGTTCGTCCGCAGGATCTCCGCGTCCGTGAACTCGGGACGGGAGAGGAAGTCGTCCTCGGAGTAGAGCCGGATGCAGATGCCGTCGCTGGTGCGGCCGCAGCGGCCCTTGCGCTGGTTGGCGCTGGCCTGCGAGACGGGCTCGATGGGGAGGCGCTGCACCTTGGTGCGGTGGCTGTAGCGCGAGATCCGGGCGAAGCCGGGGTCGATCACATACCGGATGCCGGGGACGGTCAGCGACGTCTCGGCGACGTTCGTCGCCAGGACGATGCGGCGGCCGGTGTGGCGCTGGAAGACGCGGTGCTGCTCGGCGTGGGAGAGGCGCGCGTAGAGCGGCAGGATCTCCGTGAAGCGCAGCTTCTTCTTTTCCAGGGCGTCCGCGGTGTCGCGGATCTCGCGCTCGCCGGAGAGGAAGACCAGGATGTCGCCGTCGCCCTCGCGGGCCAGCTCGTCCACCGCGTCGCAGATCGCGGTGATCTGGTCGCGGTCGGAGTCCTCGCCGTTCTCCTCCAGCAGCGGCCGGTAGCGGACCTCGACGGGGTACGTCCGCCCGCTGACCTCGATGATCGGGGCGTCGCCGAAGTGCCGGGAGAAGCGCTCCGGGTCGATCGTCGCCGAGGTGATCACGACCTTGAGGTCGGGGCGGCGGGGGAGCAGCTGGGCGAGGTAGCCGAGGATGAAGTCGATGTTGAGGCTGCGCTCGTGCGCCTCGTCGATGATGATCGTGTCGTAGGCGCGCAGCTCGCGGTCGGTCTGGATCTCCGCGAGCAGGATGCCGTCGGTCATCAGCTTGACGTGGGTGTCCGGGCTCACCTGGTCGGTGAAGCGGACCTTCCAGCCGACGGATTCGCCCAGCGGTGTCCGCAGCTCCTCCGCGACCCGCTCGGCCACGGTGCGGGCCGCGATCCGGCGGGGCTGGGTGTGGCCGATCAGGCCCTTCACACCCCGGCCGAGCTCCAGACAGATCTTGGGGATCTGGGTGGTCTTGCCGGAACCGGTCTCACCCGCGACGATCACGACCTGGTGGTCGCGTATCGCCTCCAGGATCGCATCCTTCTTCTGGCTGACGGGAAGCTGCTCGGGGTAGCTGACGGCGGGCACGGCGGCCCGCCGGCTCTCGACGCGCAGCTCGGCCTCGGCGATCCCGTCGGCGATCTCGGCCAGGACGGTGGCGCGGGCGTCGGGCTTGCGGATGCGGCGGGCACCGTCGAGCCTGCGCCCCAGCCGCTGCGCGTCGCGCAGGGTCAGCTCGGGCAGGCGTGCGGCGAGATCGGCGTGGGTGAGGGCAGGCTGCGTAGACATACGGGGTCCAGGATCGCACCAGGCGCGGCGGACCGGCGAACGTATTTGGGCGGGACGAGTGCCCATGAACGCACTGAGCCCCCCATCCGGAGATGGGGGGCTCTTTTGTGGCTGGGGCCGGGGTCGAACCGGCGACCTTCCGCTTTTCAGGCGGACGCTCGTACCAACTGAGCTACCCAGCCACGCAGTTCCTCGCGGAACTGCAGCGGTCCTGACGGGATTTGAACCCGCGGCCTCCACCTTGACAGGGTGGCGAGCACTCCAAACTGCTCCACAGGACCAAGCGCGTGGGCGAGAACAAGTCTCGCACACGATTGTGCGTGCCCCCAACGGGATTCGAACCCGTGCTACCGCCTTGAAAGGGCGGCGTCCTGGGCCACTAGACGATGAGGGCTGATGGCCCACCTGGGCGCCTTGCGGCGCCTCGGGGACGTGAGAAGCATATGGGATGCGGGGAGCGAACGCCAAAACGGTTTGCCGAGGTCCTCGCCACAGGGGTCCGGGCAGGTCCGGCGAGGCGGCGCCCAGGACCCGCGCCGGGCCCGCCCGTGCCGGACAATGGCGGCGTGCTGGAGATGACGCGCGAGGAGTTCGAGGAACTGGTCGCCGAGGCGCTGGACCGGATCCCGCCGGAGCTGACGCGGCTGATGGACAACGTCGCGGTGTTCGTCGAGGACGAGCCCCCGGCCGACGACCCGGAGCTGCTCGGGCTCTACGAGGGGACGCCGCTGACCGAGCGCGGCGAGTGGTACGCCGGGGTGCTGCCGGACCGGATCACGGTCTTCCGGGGCCCGACGCAGCGCATGTGCGCCACCCGGGACGAGATCGTGGCGGAGGTCGAGGTGACGGTGGTTCACGAGGTGGCCCACCACTTCGGGATCGACGACGCCCGGCTGCACGCGCTCGGCTACGGCTGAGTCCGCCGGGTTCGCCGGGTTCGCGTCCGGTCCGGGCCGGTGCGCCGGAGCGCCCGCGTGTCCTGGGCGGGGCGGGGTCAGTTGGGCAGGGGGCCTGTCCCCCCTGTGATCCCCCGGTCGATCCTCCGGTGATCCCGTGAACCCCCGTAAGGCGGTCCCCCCATGCGCGCGACCCCAGTGCACGCAGCGTTCCGTTTCGCGGCCGCGGCCGTCGCGACCCTGGCCCTCGGCGGCTGCATGAGCGTGAGCGAGCCGGGCCGCCCCTCCCCGTCCGGGCAGGGCGGGCAGCGGGAGGCGGGGCGGGAGCCGGAGCGGGGGAAGGCCTCGCCGGGCGGCCGGAGCGCGCACGCGGACGCGAAGGGGGTGCGCGGCGTCCCCGGCGGGCCGTCGGCCGCCCGGAGCGTCCGCCCCGGCGAGCCCTCGGCCGCGGCCTCGTCCGCCGAGACGGCGGAGGCGTCGCCGCCGGCGCCCCGGCCGGACGGCAAGCCGGGGGAGCGGAAGAAGCCCCCCGCGCCCGGCACCTCGTCCGCCCCGCCGAAGCCGACCGCCCCGGCGCCGACCGCCCGGCCGAACCCCGACAAGCCCACGCCGCCGGCGCCCCCGACCTCGCCGCCGCCCCCGTCCTCCGGCTCCCCCGCGCCACAGCCGACGCCCCAGGCCGGACCGCCTGCCCAGTAGCCGATCAGGTAACCGATCCGGGGGGAATGTCCGGGACGGGGTTGCGCGGAACGGCGTGGGGTGCGTATGGTGGTAGATCGTTTGATCCCATTTGCCCGGCGCCCTACAGAAGCGCGCCGCGTGGCGCGTTCCTTACCTTGCCGTGGCTGACCGCATCGAGGCGGTCATTTGTGAAGCCGACACGGAGCTTGGGCGCGTGCCGAAACTCCGGAAGGTTTCGCATTTCGCATGTCCATTTCCACTGACCAGACGCTGCTCGAGAACCTCGAGAACGACGAGACCGTCACCGACGAGATCACCGAGATCGCCGTCGAGGAGACGACCGAGTCCGCCGAGTCCGCCGAGCCGACGATCACCTTCGCCGACCTGGGCCTGGACGAGGGGATCGTCCGCAAGCTCGCCCAGAACGGCGTCACCACCCCCTTCCCGATCCAGGCCGCGACCATCCCGGACGCCCTGGCCGGCAAGGACATCCTCGGCCGTGGCCGCACCGGCTCCGGCAAGACGCTCTCCTTCGGTCTGCCGCTGCTGTCGCTCCTGGCCGGCGGCCACACCGCGAAGAAGCGCCCGCGCGGTCTGATCCTCACCCCGACCCGTGAGCTGGCGATGCAGGTCGCCGACGCCCTCCAGCCGTACGGCGACGTCCTCGGCCTGAAGATGAAGGTCGTCTGCGGCGGTACGTCCATGGGCAACCAGATCTACGCCCTGGAGCGCGGCGTCGACATCCTCGTCGCCACCCCGGGCCGTCTGCGCGACATCATCAACCGCGGCGCCGCCTCGCTGGAGGACGTCAAGGTCGCCGTCCTCGACGAGGCCGACCAGATGGCCGACATGGGCTTCCTGCCCGAGGTCACCGAGATCCTCGACCAGGTGCCGACCGGCGGCCAGCGCCTGCTGTTCTCCGCGACGCTGGAGAACGAGATCGACACCCTGGTCAAGCGCTACCTGGTCGACCCGGTCACGCACGAGGTCGACCCGTCGGCCGGCGCGGTGTCCACGATGACCCACCACGTCCTCGTCGTGAAGCCGAAGGACAAGGCCCCGGTCACCGCCGCCATCGCCGCCCGCAAGGGCCGCACGATCATCTTCGTCCGCACCCAGATGGGCGCCGACCGCGTCGCCGAGCAGCTGGTGGACGCCGGCGTCCGCGCCGACGCCCTGCACGGCGGCATGACCCAGGGCGCCCGCACCCGCGTCCTGGAGGACTTCAAGGCCGGCCGCGTCGGCGTGCTGGTCGCCACCGACGTCGCCGCCCGCGGCATCCACGTCGACGGCATCGACCTGGTCCTCAACGTGGACCCGGCCGGTGACCACAAGGACTACCTGCACCGCTCCGGCCGTACGGCCCGCGCCGGCCAGTCCGGCACGGTCGTCTCGCTGTCCCTGCCGCACCAGCGCCGCCAGATCTTCCGTCTGATGGAGGACGCGGGCGTGGACGCCTCGCGCCACATCGTCGGCGGTGCCGGCGCCTTCGACCCGGAGGTCGCCGAGATCACCGGCGCCCGCTCCCTCACCGAGGTCCAGGCCGACTCGGCGGCCAACGCCGCCAAGCAGGCCGAGCGCGACCTGGCCGACCTCGGCCGCCAGCTGGAGCGCGCCCAGCGCCGCGCCACCGAGCTGCGCGAGGAGGCCGACCGCCTGCTGGCCCGCGCCGCCCGCGAGCGCGGCGAGGACCCGGAGGCCGCCGTCGCCGCCGCGGCCGAGGAGACCGCCGCCGAGGCCGCCCGCGAGGAGGCCCGGGCCGCCGCCGAGGCCGCCGAGCGGGCCGAGCGCGAGCAGCGCGAGCGCCGCGACGACCGGGGCAACTTCGAGCGCCGTTCGTCCGGCTTCCGCCGCGACGACCGCGGTGGTGACCGCGACCGCCGTGACGACCGTCCGTCCTTCCGTCGTGACGAGCGTCGCGACGACCGCGGTGGCGACCGTGGCGGCTTCCGCCGTGACGACCGTCGCGAGGACCGTGGTGGCTTCCGTCGCGACCGTGACGACCGTCCGTCGTTCCGTCGTGACGAGCGCCGTGACGACCGCCGTGACGACCGTGGTGGCTTCCGTCGCGACCGTGACGACCGTCCGTCGTTCCGTCGTGACGAGCGTCGCGACGACCGCGGCGGCGACCGTGGCGGCTTCCGCCGCGACGACCGCGGTGGGTTCCAGCAGCGCGAGGACCGCGGTGGCTTCCGTCGCGACGACCGTCCCTCCGGCGGCTTCCGCCGTGACGACCGCCCGTCCGGCGGTTACCGCTCCGGCGGTGGCGACCGTCCGTTCAACCGCGACCGTCGTGACGACCGTCCCTCCGGCGGCTTCCGCTCCGGTGGCGGCGACCGTCCGTACGGCCGCCGTGACGACCGCCACTCCGACGGTCACCGCACCGGCTCCTTCGACCGCCGTGCCGACAAGCCCCGCTGGAAGCGCAACGGCTGAGCCGCCGGCAGGCGCCCCGTAACGCCGCCGAACTGAGGGCCCGTACGGCACGGACGTACCGGACGGGCCCCTTCCGGAAAGGCTTCCGGGAAAGTCCCGGGCATAACGACTCGGGCTACGGCGCCCCGCCGGGCTATGCTGCGGGGTGCGGGCCGTTAGCTCAATTGGCAGAGCAGTGGACTTTTAATCCATTGGTTGTGGGTTCGAGTCCCACACGGCCTACCGCATCGGAAACCGCAGGACGCCTGACCGGCGTCCTGCGGTTTTTCGTCTCCCGGGGCACTGCCGTCCGGGAGGACGGCGTAAATCGCGTCCGTAACGGAACGCTCTCCGGTCCTCTCCCGTGCTCTCGCGTGCGACTGGGGAAATGCAGGCACCACCGGTACCACGCCGGACCGAAGGTGGGGACGGAAAGTCCCCCGGTCATGCCTGTCACCGGCCGATCCCCACGAACGAGTGCAAGCGCGCCCGGTCCAACCCCTTTGCCGTAAAGGCCCGTTCACCGTCCCTTAGCGTGACGGGTCCGCCTCAACATGCCGGAGGGACCGGGGCCGACATGGGGTACATACGGCTGCTGCGCAGACGGCCGGTGCGCGTGCTGTGGCTCTCGATGACGCTGTCCGTCGTCGGCGACCGCCTCTACGCGATCGCCACGATGTGGATCGTCTACGAGTCGACGCACTCGACGTCGCTCACCGGCCTGGTCGCCGTCGCGGAATCGCTTCCGTACGTCGTCCTGGCCGGTGCCCGCGACGGTGTGGCGCGGTTCATGCGCTGGCGCGCGCTGGCCCGGGTGGACGCGGCCCGCGCCCTGCTCGCGTTCTCGGTCCCGCTGCTGTGGACACCGGACGGCACGGGGCTGACGGTGCTGATGGGACTGGTCCTGACGCTCGGTGTGCTCGGCGCGGTCTTCGACCCCAACCTGGGCGCGCTCATCCCCCAACTCGCGGCCTGCGACGGGGTGGTGGACCTCCACGAGGTGAGCGGCCTGTTCGACCTGACCGCGCGGATCGCCGCCGTCGCGGGCCAGGGGAGCGTGGGCGTCGTCCTCCTCCTCGTCCCCGAGATCCAGCTCTACGCCATCGACGGGCTCACCTTCGCCGTCTCGGCGGCCGCCCTCGCCTGGCTCGGCCGGTACGCGGCGTTCACCGCGGTGCGCGCGGCGCCGCCGCGGGCCCCGGCGGCCCGGCGGGTGCTGCGCGCCCACCGGCCGGTCGCGGCCGCCGTCGCGGTGAGCGGGGTGGCCCAGTTCGCGGCGGCCGTGCCGACGGTGGGGCTGCCGCCGCTGATCGCCGTCCGGCTCGGCCAGGGCGCCGCCGGCTACGGGCTCACGCTCGCGGCGACGGCGGCCGGGGCCCTGGTCGGCAACCTGCTGACCCCGGGCCTGCCGGCCGGCCGCCGCTGGCTGGGCACCTACTGCACCGCCTGGGTGCTGTCCGGGGTGGCGCTCGCCGGGCTCGGCCTGGCCACCACGCTGACGATGGCGGTGGCGCTGTGCGTGGCCGGCGGGTTGCTGTTCCCCGTCACGGCGGTGACGCTGCGGGCCCGGCTCTCCCGCTTCGCCCCCGCCGAGCGGGTGGCGCTGCTGACCGCCCATCAGTCGGTGACCCGCGCGGCGGGCGCCGTGGGCCTGCTGTTCCTGCCGTACGTGGTCGACGCGGCCCCGGGTGGCTCGTTCGTCGGGGCCGGTCTGCTGCTGTCCGTCCTCGCCGCGACGGGCTGGTGGTTCGGGCGCCGGCCGGCCGGGCGGGCGGTCCCGGCAGGCGACGGCAGCGGTGCGGCGGAGCACGGGCTGGCGGGGTGAGGCGGTGGGGCCGGTGGGGCGGTCCCGGGCCCTCGCGGTCGTGTCCCGACGGTCGTGCCTCGTGCTCATGCCCCGGCGCTCACGCTCCGGTGCGGGACGGGTCGGTACAGGACGGGTCGGAGCGCGAGGGGTCGTAGGCGTACCCGACGTGCCGCACCGTCATGATCGTCTCCCGGTACCCGGGGCCGAGCTTGCCGCGCAGCCGGGCGATGTGGACGTCCACCGTGCGCCCGCTGCCCAGGGTCGTCGGCCCCCAGACGGAGGTCATCAGCTGGCGCCGGGTGTAGACCTGGAGCGGGCGGGCGACCATGTGCGCCAGGAGCTCGAACTCGACGAAGGTGAGCCGGATTTCGCGGCCGCCGACGACGGCCGTGCGGCGCTTGTAGTCGATCGTGATCCCGTCGGCGGACGGGGCCGCCGGGTGCCGGTGGCCGTGGAGCGCGGCCGGGGCGGGGTGCGGGAAGTGGTTCCGGAGGGCCCGCGGGTAGTGCAGGGACATGGTCGTTCCTCCTCTGACCCGTTGGGGGAGGCGGTCGCCTCCCGCGAGTAAGAAGGAAGCGGAGGCGTGCGGGTTGCCTCGGGGGGCGCGGGCGTACGGGTCCGGCGTGCGGTGAACTCCCTTGCGCCGCCCGGTCGATGGGTGCCGCCGGGGTGCCGCGGCCGGGGGCCCGTACCCGCGCGGCGCCCGCCCGGACGTGCGGCGGCCCGCCGTTCCGGCGATGTCCCGGCGGCGTCCGCGGCGGTGCCCTGGCGATGCCCCGGTGGCGTCCCGGTGGCGTCCGGCGGCGGATAACGGGAAACCCCGCCCCCGCCCGGTACCCGCGCCGCTACGGTAAGTGCGCGGGGTGGGCAGGAGCGGGCCGGGAGGTCGAAGCATGGAGCAGACGCACACGGGCGGGGGCGAGGGCCGCGCCGAGCCGACACCCGCCGAGCACGTGGCCGGGCTGCTGGCCCGGGCCCAGAACGGCTTCGAGATCGCCGAGCCCCTGCTGGCCCGGCTGCGCACCGCCCTGATGCACCAGGCCGAGCTCCGCTCGTACCGGCAGCGCAACGACGGTGCCCGTCCGCTGCGCTGCCACACCTACCGGCACATCTTCCTGCTCGCCGACGGCAGCAGCCTGCTGCTCCACGAGCTGGAGCACGACACCGGCCCGCAGGGGCGCTTCCAGTACGAGCTCTACGCCCGCGAGGAGGCCCTCGACGAGGCCGAGCGGCGGGTGCACCGGCGGATCGGCGGCGGCATCGGCCCCGACCGCGAGGACGAGGAGCTGCCGGCCTGGCTCGCGGAGGAGCTGCTGCTGGCCATGGGCCCCGGCAGGCCCCGCCGGGAGTACGTCTCCGAGGCCTCGCCCGACCACGCCCGGCGGCTGCTGCGCCGCGCGGAGAACCGGGACGGGCCGGGCGAGGTGGTCGGCGAGATCCTCCAGGGCGCCCTCGGCCACCACATCGCGCTGATCACCAAGCCGCGGCGGCGCGGGCCCGGGAGGGACGGGACCTGGTGCCGGTTCTACGAGCACGCGTTCCTGCTGGAGGGCGGGGGCGAGATCTCCCTCTGGGAGCTGGAGCACAATCTGACCTCGGACGGCCGGCTCGTCTGCGAGGTCTACCTCGACGAGGCGGACGCCGAGGTGGCGGCCGACCGGCACGCCCGGGCGCTGGGGGTGGAGTTATAGGGCCTGGAGCCAAAGGGCGGTGGGCTGCCGCGAGGATGTGGTACGGTTGTTCGAGTTGCAGTTGTGGTACCCATGAACTCGTGTGCGCCTCGGTCATGTAGCCGATGGCGCATTTTTGTTTATGCCGGCCTGTGCCGGCTGCCGGTCGTTCCGGTCTGGGGCCCACCCCAATCCGCTAGGAGATAGACATGGCTACCGGCACCGTTAAGTGGTTCAACTCCGAAAAGGGCTTCGGCTTCATCGAGCAGGACGGCGGCGGCCCCGACGTCTTCGCCCACTACTCGAACATCGCCTCCCAGGGCTTCCGTGAGCTGCTCGAGGGCCAGAAGGTGTCCTTCGACGTCACGCAGGGCCCGAAGGGTCTGCAGGCGGAGAACATCGTCAACATCTGACGAACCCCGCATCACGAGGCGATGGGGCCCGCACCACTGGGTGCGGGCCCCATTGTCGCCCCCGCCCCCGTTTCCGCCTCCGGGAAGGTCCCGAATGCCCAGCCCCGCCGCCCGATCCGCCCGACCGCCCCGCTCCACCGGTTCGCGCGGCGGTCAGCCGGCGCGCCGCCGGCCGGCCCGTCCCGAGGGGGGCGCGGCACCGTCCGGGCACGCGGAGTTCACGACCCCGGTGAGCACCACCCCGGCGCTCCCGCCCGTGGACTCCTTCGCCGACCTCGGCCTGCCCGCCGGCCTGCTGTCCACGCTGACGGCGCAGGGCGTCACCGAGCCCTTCCCGATCCAGGCCGCCACCCTCCCCAACTCGCTCGCGGGCCGGGATGTCCTCGGCCGCGGCCGCACCGGCTCCGGCAAGACCCTGGCCTTCGGCCTGGCGCTGCTGGCCCGTACCGCCGGGCGCCGCGCGGAGTCGCGCCGTCCGCTCGCGCTCGTCCTTGTGCCGACCCGTGAGCTGGCCCAGCAGGTCACCGACTCGCTGGCCCCGTACGCCACGGCGCTCAACCTGCGCACCGCCACGGTCGTCGGCGGCATGTCCATCGGGCGGCAGGCCAACCAGCTGGCGCGCGGCGCCGAGGTGCTGGTCGCCACGCCCGGCCGGCTCGCCGACCTCATCCAGCGCGGCGACTGCGCCCTGGGCGACGTGACGATCACCGTCCTCGACGAGGCCGACCAGATGGCCGACATGGGCTTCCTGCCGCAGGTCACGCGGCTGCTGGAGCAGGTCGCCCCGGGCGGTCAGCGGATGCTCTTCTCGGCCACGCTGGACCGCAACGTCGACCGGCTCGTCCGCCGCTTCCTCAGCGACCCGGTCACCCACTCCGTGGACCCGTCCGCCGGGGCCGTCGTGACCATGGACCACCACCTGCTCCACGTCGCGGACGAGACCGTGAAGAAGAGCACGGTCACCCGGATCGCCGCCCGCGAGGGGCGCGTGATCATGTTCGTCGACACCAAGCGCGGTGCCGACCGGCTGGCCAAGCGGCTGCTCTCGGAGGGCGTCCGGGCCGCGGCGCTGCACGGCGGCAAGAGCCAGCCGCAGCGCAACCGCACGCTGGAGCAGTTCCGCACGGACCAGGTCACCGCGCTGATCGCGACCAACGTCGCGGCCCGCGGCATCCACATCGACGGCCTCGACCTGGTCGTCAACATCGATCCGCCTGTGGACCACAAGGACTATCTCCACCGCGGCGGCCGCACGGCCCGCGCCGGCGAGTCGGGCACGGTGGTCACCCTCGTCCTGCCCGAGCAGCGCCGGGAGATGACCCGGATGATGTCCACGGCGAAGATCAGCCCCCAGGTGACCCGGGTCGCCCCCGGGGACGCGGAACTCTCCCGCATCACGGGCGCCCGCGAGCCGAGCGGCGTCCCGGTGACGATCCCGGTCCCGGTCCAGCCGCAGGCGGCCCCGAAGGCTTCGGGCGCCACCCGCCCGAAGGGCACGTCGGGCCGTCCGGGCCGGGGGAGCCGGGGGCGGGGCCGGGGGGCCGGTGCCGCCCAGAACGAGGTGAACGGGCAGCCGGGGCAGCGTCGGCAGGGTGCTGCGCGGGGTTCCGGCCAGGGCTCCGGCCTGAACTCGGGCGCCGGCCGGGGCGCGGGCCAGGGGTCCGGCCAGGGCCTGGGCCAGGGTTCCGGGCAGGGGACGCGGTCGTCGCGTCGGCGTCCGCGCCGTGGTCCGGGTGCGGGTTCGGGCTCGGGCGCCGGATCGGCGGCGTAGGCCCGGCGGGTACGGGTCTGAGGGAGGGCGGGTGCGTCGGGGAAGAGTTTGCCCCGGACCCGCCCTTTCGCCGTTTCCCGCAGGGGCTGCGTCCCTGCGCCACCCCACAGGGGGCTTCGCCCCCTGGCCCCCGAAGCGCCCTTCGGGCGCTGTCCTCAAACGCCGGACAGGCTGAATTTCGCGCCCGGGCGCACCAACCAGCCCGTCCGGCGCTTGAGGACAATGCGGCGCAGCCGTATTGCGGGGCCGAGGGGGCGCAGCCCCGGAAGAAACGGTGAAAGGGCGGGCCAGGGGCAACCCCCCCACACGGCCCACCCCCACTGGCCCCCGCCCCCCGGCACCGCAATCGTGGGGAAGGGGAAGCGAAAGCCACACCACCCCGGGCAGGAGAACACGGTGGGGAAGCGAGAGGAAGAGGCCACCTCCGACCCAAGGATCCCCGCCCGCCCCAACTACCTCTGGCGAGCCGCCAGCTGGCTTCCCGCCCTGCTCCTCGTCGCCGGTGAGGTCTTCGCCGCCCTCACCCCCTCCCACTACAACTCCGCCCCCTTCTTCACCGCGGCCCCCCTCGTGGCCGCCTCCCTCCTCTCCGCCCGCGCCACCGCCGTCGTCGCGCTGATCGCCGTCCTCGCGTCCGTCGACATCACCGTCCACCGCGGTTCCCCGAGCACCGGCGAGTCCGTCACCGAGAACGTGACGGTCCTGACCGTCTCCCTCCTCGCCCTCGGCATCAACCGCGTCGTACGCCGCAGCGACAGCCGGCTCAGGTCCGCCCGCGGCATCGCCGAGGCCGCGCAGCGCGCCGTGCTGCCCGTACCCCCCGCCCGCATCGGCGGCCTGCGCATCGCGGCCCGCTACATCGCGGCCCAGGCCGACGCCGGGATCGGCGGGGACCTGTACGCGGTGCAGGACACCCCGTACGGCATCCGTCTGATCGTCGGCGACGTCCGCGGCAAGGGCCTCGGCGCCGTCGAGGCCGTGGCCGTCGTGATCGGCGCGTTCCGCGAGGCGGCGGAGCAGGAGCGCACCCTGGACGGCGTCGCGTACCGGCTGGAGAGCGCCCTCCGCCGGGAGGGCGACCGGCGGGCGAACATCGACCAGTTCGAGGGGTTCACCACCGCCGTCCTCGCGGAGGTCCCGCAGGACGGCACCCGCCGCCTGCGCCTGGTGAACCGCGGCCACCCGCCCCCGCTGCTGCTGTACCCGGACGGCGCGGTCGGCGAGACCCATCCGCGCACGCCGGCCCTGCCTCTGGGCATGGGGGACCTGGGGCAGGGCGCGGGGGAGGGGGAGTGGCCGGACCGGGTCGAGGAGTGGGACTTCCCGGTGGGGACCACGCTGCTGCTGTTCACCGACGGGGTGACCGAGGCGCGGGACGCGGCCGGGGTCTTCTACGACCCGAGGGAGCGACTGGCCGGACGGCAGCCCAGGAGCCCCGACGGCCTGCTGGACTTCCTCGCGGCGGACGTGGCCCGGCACGCGGGCGGTCACACGGACGACGACATGGCCCTGCTGGCCGTCCACCGCGCCGACGGCCACGGCCGTGACCACCTGAGGGCGCACTCGGGGCGCACCCCGGGCACGCTGCATCACGGATGACGCACCGTCAGTGCGGAGGTGCTCCCCCGTTTTGCCAAGCGCCCCGTGGATTCACGCTTTCGGCTTGGAAACCACCAGTCCTGTCTATTAACGTTCGATAACGCAACGCGGTCCTCACACCGTCGCAAGAGGCGGCACCGCGCGCCTTCGCCGAATCCCGTGGGCACGAGAGGGAACCGGGGAACCACCAACCCGTGGGGTGCATCGGGCAGTTCCCCTGCCCGTAGGAGACCTTCCTGCTCCGAACCCTCCCCCAGTGCCTGAACGGCCTGGGGGGACCCCCACCGCTAACCCGGCAGGCGAGAGGAAGGAAAGGTGAACGCCCCCGTGGCGTCCAACAGCCCCACAGGCGAGGACAGTTCGCACAGCTCCTGGCCGGGCCCGGACCGGTCCGGCGAGACAACGCCCGACGTTCCGGCCCCCTTTGCGGAGAGCGACGCTCCGGCCCGTGGCCGGCACCGGGTGCCCAAGCAGCGGGGCGGCACGATGGCGCGCGGCGGCGCGGCCCTCGGCGTCGGCGTGATCGCCGCGGTCGGCGCGGGCACCGGCGTCGCGAGCGCCCAGGAGCGCCCGGCCCCCATATCCGTGCCGGACGTGGAACCGACGGCGGGGACGGGCCCGTACGCCTCCGACGATTCCTCCAGCGACTCCTCCGGCGGCGAGGGCACCTCCGCCGCGGAAGCCGCGGCCGAGGCGCCCGCCCCCGCGGCCCCCGCCCCCGCGCAGGGCGCGTCCGACGCCGGCGAGGCGCTGCGCGCCCGCATCCTCCAGCAGGCCGACCCCGGTCACCACCCCGCGGACGCCGCGCGCACAGCCGCGCAGGAGCGGGCGGCCGCGGACGCGCAGCGGATGGCGGCGGCGCAGGCCAGAGCGGCGGCCGCGACCCACACGGACAGCACCGCGGCCCAGCAGGCCCGGAGCGCCGCCCAGGCCGCCGCGGCCCACGGCGCCGCCGCCCAGCAGGCCGCCGCCAAGGCCGCGGGCAAGGCCCAGGCCGAGGCCCGGCGGGCCGCCGAGCGGATCGACCGCGCGAAGCACCGCTACGTCCTGCCCGTCTCCTCCTACCGGATCACCGCCCGTTTCGGGTCGCACGGCGGCATGTGGTCCCACCGCCACACCGGCACCGACTTCGCCGCGCCGACGGGCAGCCCCGTCAAGGCGGTCGGCGGCGGCAGGATCACCCACGCCGGCTGGGCCGGCTCGTACGGCTACCGCATCGTGCTGCGCCTGGACGACGGTACGGAGCTGTGGTTCTGCCATCTGTCGTCGATGGTCCGCACCCACGGCAAGGTCGCTCCCGGCCAGGTCATCGGCCGGGTCGGGGCGACCGGCAACGTCACCGGACCGCACCTGCACCTGGAGGTCCGGCCGCACGGCGGGGGCCCGGTCGACCCGCTGCACTGGCTGCGCTCCAAGGGCCTGCATCCGTAAGAGGTCCTGTCATCTGTAAGGGGTGAGCTGCGCGCCGGGGGCTTGCGCATACCCCCGCGCGCCGCTGTTCCTCCCCTGCCCACCCGCCGTGCCCCGATGCGGAAATTTGCCGCGAATGTTCCGAGGGCGACAGGGAACTCAGATGATGTGACGCCCGCGACCATCAGCACTTCCGTGCCCTCACGCCTGGACCGGCTGCCCTGGTCCCGGTGGCACTGGACCGTGGTGGTCGGCCTGGGCACGGTCTGGATCCTCGACGGCCTGGAGGTCACGGTCGTCGGCAACATCGCGGGACGCCTCTCGGAGCAGGGCAGCGGCCTGCCCATCACCGGCTCCCAGGTGACCGGCGTGGCAGCGGCGCTCTACGTCTCCGGCGCCTGTGTCGGCGCCCTGTTCTTCGGCCGGCTCACCGACCGCTTCGGCCGAAAACGGCTCTTCATGGTGACCCTCGCCGTCTATCTGGCGGCGACCGCGCTGACCGCGCTCTCGTACTCGTCCTGGTGGTTCTTCGTCTTCCGCTTCATCACCGGATTCGGCATCGGCGGGGAGTACGCGGCCATCAACTCCGCGGTGGACGAGCTGATTCCGGCCCGCTACCGCGGCCGCGTCGACCTCGTCATCAACGGCAGCTTCTGGCTCGGTGCCATCGCCGGTTCCCTCCTCTCGATACTCCTGCTGGACACCCGCTTCTTCCCGAAGGACGTCGGCTGGCGGCTGACGTTCGGGCTCGGCGTCGTCCTCGGCTTCGTCATCCTGCTCGTCCGCCGGCACGTCCCGGAGAGCCCGCGGTGGCTCTTCATCCACAGCCGGGCGGAGGAGGCCGAGGTGCTGGTCGACGCGATCGAGCGGCGCATCGAGGAGGAGCGGGGCGCCCCGCTGGAGCCGGCCGTCGGCACCATCACGATCCGCCAGCGCAAACGCACCGGCTTCCGCGACATCGCCCGCACGGTCTTCACCGACTACCGGCGGCGCGCCGTGCTGGGCCTCGCCCTCTTCATCGGCCAGGCGTTCCTCTACAACGCCATCACCTTCGGGTTCGGGGAGATCCTCACCAAGTTCTTCGGCGTCTCCACCTCCCGCACCGGCTATTTCTTCGCCGTGATAGCGCTGGGCAACTTCCTGGGCCCGCTCTTCCTGGGCAAGCTCTTCGACACCGCCGGCCGACGCATCATGATCTCCTCCACCTTCCTGGTCTCCGGAGCCCTCCTCTTCGTCACCGCCTGGCTCTTCGGCTCCGGCGTCCTGAGCGCGGTCACCCTGACCGCCTGCTGGTGCGTCGTCCTCTTCTTCGCCTCCGCCGGTGCGAGCAGCGCCTACCTCACCGTCTCCGAGGTCTTCCCGACCGAGACCCGGGCCATGGCCATCGCCTTCTTCTACGCGGTCGGCACCGCGGCGGGCGGGATCAGCGGCCCCCTGCTCTTCGCCGAGCTGACCAGCAGCGGAGTCGTCGGCGACGCGGTCCTCGCCTTCCAGATCGGCGCGGCGCTGATGTGTCTGGCCGGCGTGGTCGCGGCCTTCCTGGCCGTCCCGGCCGAAGGCCGCTCCCTGGAGGACATCGCCACACCGCTGTCCGTCCACACCGGCCCCCTGCCCGCCACGGCACTGGTCGACCTGCCCGTACCCCCCGTGGAAAGGCCCGGCCGGCCCGGCTGCCCCACGGAATAACCGGGTCGGCGCCCGCGCTGCCAGAAAGCATGACGACGCACACCCGGAAGATCGGCAGCCTGTCCGTCCACCCGCTCGCCCTCGGCGGCAACGTCTTCGGCTGGACCGCCGACGAGCAGCAGTCCTTCGCGGTCCTGGACGCCTACGCGGAGGCCGGCGGCAACTTCGTCGACACCGCCGACGTCTACGCCGCCTGGGCACCCGGAAACGTGGGCGGCGAGTCCGAGACCGTCATCGGCAACTGGATGGCCGCACGCGGCAATCGGGCCGACATCGTCGTGGCCACGAAGGTGGGCGCCGGGGTTCCGGAGAAGGCCGGCCTGTCCGCGCGGACCATCAAGGAAGGCGTCGAAGCCTCCCTCCGCCGCCTCCGGACCGACTGCATCGACCTCTACTACACCCACTACGACGACCCGTCCGTCCCGGTCGAGGAGTACATCACCACCCTCGACGGCCTGGTGAAGGCGGGCAAGGTCCGCGAGATCGCCGCCTCCAACGTCACGGCCGAACGCCTCGCCGCGGCCCTGGAGTTCTCCGACTCCTCGGGCCTCGCCAAGTACGTGGCGATCCAGCCGGAGTACAACCTCGTCTCCCGCGACACCTACGAGGGCCCGCTCGCCGACGTCGCCGCCCGCCACGGCCTGGCCGCCGTCCCGTACTACGCCCTGGCCTCGGGCTTCCTCACCGGCAAGTACCGCCCCGGCACGACGGTGGACAGCGCCCGCGCGGAAGGCGCGGCGAAGCACCTGGGGACGGAGCGCGGCCTGCGCGTCCTCGCGGCCCTGGACGAGGTCGCCGCCGCGCATGACGCCGAGGTGGCCACGGTGGCCCTGGCCTGGCTCGCCACCCGCCCCACGGTCGCCACCCCGCTGGCCAGCGCCCGCACGGTCGAACAGCTGCGCCCGCTGCTGGCGTTGGCGGATGTGGAGCTGACGGGGGAGGAGTTGGAGAAGCTGACGGAGGCGTCGGCGTAGTCAGCCTGTCCGGGGGTTGAGGTTGCGGGTCCGGGGCGCAAAACCCGGCCCCGCCCTCCCCCTCAGCCCTCGACGGCGGAAGCCGACCGCTCCACGGCCCAGGACGTCGCCGCCACAACCCCCGTAACCCCCAACACCGAAGGCCAGGCACCCACCCGCTTCGCCAGCGGATGCGACCCCGCAAAACCGGCCAGGTACAGCCCGGTCAGAGCCGCCGCCTTCCCGGCCCCCACCTTCCCGGCCCACTGCCGAGCCGCGACGACCCCGGCCACGCCCAGCGCCACCCCACCCAGCGGCCGCTTCTTCGTGATCCGGGCAACGCTGTACCCACCGATCAGCCCGGCCGCAGCCGTCACAGCCGCCGGAACCCGCGTCACCGCACCGGCAATTCCCGCCATAGCGCCAACCTCCGTATCAAAGACACCGACAACAGGTGTCGCACGTAAGCCTGCTCCCGAAGCTAACCCTCGCCCCGAACCGGATCACCGAGGCCCCTCACGCCGTCGCCGTTCACGCCGCCGCCGCGAGCAACGACTCCGCCACCGCCGTCCGCGCGTACAGCACCGACCGCCCCGTCCGGTGCGCACTCACCATCCCGGCGCCCCGCAGCGCGGCCAGGTGCTGCGAGACGCCGGCAGCCGAGATCCCCGTACGCCCGGCCAGCTCCGTCGTCGACGCCGGCGCGTCCAACTCCGTCAGCAGCCGCGTCCGCGACCTCCCGAGCACGGCCGCGATGGCCGCCTCCTGCGGCACCGGTTGCCGCTCCCACAACGCCCCCGCACCCCGCGCGGGGTACGCGAGCTGCGGCGGCGCGGGCGGCTGCTTCCAGGTCAGCACACAGCTCGCGAACACGGACGGAACGAGCAGCAGCCCGCTTCCGACGCCCCCGTCCCGCGAGACGACGCAGCGCCGCCGCACGAGCCGCAACGTACTGTCGTCCCAACTCACCGTCCCATGGAGGTCGTTGAAGAGGTGGCCGGCCCCCCGCTCGGCGACCTGCCGCGCCCGGTGGAACACCTCCGCGTCGAGCACGGTCCTGATCTTCGCCCAGTACGGCGCGAGGGCGATCTCCCAGTAGGTCTCGATCTCCTCCGCGACGAGCTCCAGCCACCGCCCGCACCCACTGCCCGGAATCCGCTTCCCGAGCTTGCCGAGATCAGCGGCGACCATCGCCTCGGGAGTGGCACGGATGGCACCCAGCTCGTCCTCGAGGGACGGCGACGGCTCCTCGGGAAAAGGCGTGAGAAAGTCACATAGATAACCGTCCGCCGGGATCACCCCGGCCAGCAGCCCGGCATCCAGCCCCGCCTCGGCCACGCGCGGCCGCACCTGCTCCAGCCACCGCCGGTGAACCGGATGCGCGATGCCCGACGCGAGCAGCCGGAAGCTGGTGACCACCTCCCACATCGGCGAGACGGCGAAGCGCGTGAGCGCCAGATCATCAGCGGAAAAA
The DNA here is from genome assembly GCF_041519305.1 of Streptomyces luteireticuli. Classification (NCBI taxonomy): domain Bacteria; kingdom Bacillati; phylum Actinomycetota; class Actinomycetes; order Kitasatosporales; family Streptomycetaceae; genus Streptomyces; species Streptomyces luteireticuli. The sequence continues at coordinate 4,182,093 of NZ_CP167927.1, read as the reverse complement.
GCCAGTTCCGTCTGCACGGCCACCCCCGAAGCCCGATTGGATTAAGCCAGAGCTTAATCAATAACTCCCGCACCGCCAGGGGTCGCAAGCTCGCCCCATGCTCTCCACCTTCAGCGGCCTCCCCCGCACCGCCTGGATCATCTTCGCCGGGACAGTCGTCAACCGCCTCGGCTACCTCGTCACCCCCTTCCTCGTCTTCTTCCTCTCCTCCCGAGGCATCCCCACCGACCAAACCCCTTACATCCTCGGAGCCTTGGGCGCGGGCAACCTCATAGGCCCCGTCCTCGGCGGCCTCCTCGCCGACCGCGTGGGCCGCCGCACCACGATGCTCACCGGCCTCCTCGGTACCGCAGCCGCCCAGGGCCTCCTCTACCTCGCCCCCAACGCCACCACCCTCGCCCTCGCCGCCGTCCTCCTCAGCGCCACCGGCAGCCTGGTCGGCCCGGCGGCCGGCGCGCTGCTCGCGGACAGCGTCCCCGCCTCCCGCCGCCGCACCGCCTTCTCCCTCTCCCACTGGGCGGTCAACATCGGCACGGCCGTGGCCGGCATGCTGGGCGGCTTCCTGGCCGCAGAGGGCTACTGGCTCCTCTTCGCCGCGGACGTCGTATCGACCCTGACGTACGCGCTGATCGCCACCCTCCTCCTCCCGCGCGACGCGACGCCCTCGAAGCCGCCCGCCGGGGAGGGCACCGGCTACGGCGTCGTCCTCCGCGACCCCCTGATGCGCACCCTGCTTCCCCTCTTCTACGTAGCCCTGGTCATCTACAGCCTGACCGAGGTCGCCCTCCCCCTCGCGATCCACGACGACGGCCTCTCGGCAACCACCCTCGGCCTGATGGCCACCCTGAACGCGGCCCTGGTGGTGGCCCTCCAGCCCGTCGCCACCTCCGTCCTCTCCCGCTTCCCCCAGATCCCCGTCTACGCCATGGGCAGCACTCTGGTCGCCCTGGGCGTGGCCCTGACCGGCGTGGCCCACTCGACCTGGGCCTACGCGGCGACCGTCGTCCTCTGGTCCCTCGGCGAGTCGATGGTCGGCGGCATCGCCGGCTCCATCGTCGCCTCCCTGGCCCCCGCCCACGCCCGAGGCCGCTACCAGGGCGCGTACCAATGGACCGTGGGCGTGGGCCGCTTCACGGCCCTGGCCGTCGGCACGACGGTGTACACGACGGCGGGCCCGTCGTTCGTCTGGTGGACCACGGCTGTGGCAGGCACCGCGGCAGCCCTGACGGTCACGGCCCTGTCCCCGTCCATCGCCCGCCGAACCGCTTCCCCGAAGCTCCCGCTCGACCCCACCAGGCCCAAGTGCGACGCAGAACTCGCGGCCTGACGAAGCTCGAACCAGAGGCACTTCCTCACAACAACCATCCCGTCCCCCACCAGATGGAGCCCACAAACGGAGGAGAGCTCCCGCACAAGCAGCAGCCCACGCCCGGTCTCGTCCCGGTCGTGGGCTGGTGTGTCGCACGCGGGTGCGGCCGAAGCGCCGGATTGCCATCCCGCACCTCCACGAGTACCCGATCCCCGTAGTCGGTGACCTGTACGGACAACATCGCGGACCCCGCATGCTGAACGACGTTGGACACGACATCGGACACACACAACCGCGCATCATCCACGAGCCCGAGATGCCCACCGGCTTCGAGCACGGTGGTGACGAACTCCCGCGCGACCCGCACGGCCTCTGGAATGGCAGGAGCGAGCAACTGGTAAGAGCGAACGGGCTCGTGGGCTGGGGTGACGTTTGGGCAAGGGAGGCTCGCAGTGGTCATGGATGTGGTCTCCCAACGATGTCGTGGACCTTCCGTGCAGGTCCGCCGTCCGTGGCTCGGCCGTCTGCCGGAAATCGGTATGCAGACGGCTGCACTTCGGCTCTTCCCGGCTGTGCTGCGCGGCGTGGGTCAGGACCGTAGGTCACAAGGCTGCGCCGTCACAACCCTGTGCCATGATCGAGTGACAGAGGGTGGACTGTGGGATGGTGGCGCACCACACTCGCTGTCATGGAAACGGAGGGCTCGTACTCATGCCACCGAGGAGTAACCCCACTGCGCGCCAGGCCCGACTAGGCGCTGAGCTAAGGAAGTTGCGTGAGGCGTGCGGGATGTCAGCCAGCGAGGCTGGTGCACATCTCGGTGGCGGGACAGCCCAGATCAGCCATATCGAAGCCGGTCGTTGGGGCGTGAGCCCCGAGCGTGTCCGGCGCCTCGCCCATCACTACGGATCGGGCCATCAGGCGCTGATCGACGAGCTGTGCAGGATGGCGGGTGAGCGCGGACGCGGCTGGTGGGACGAGTATCGAAGCGCCCTGACCCAGGGATTCCTTGACGTCTCAGAACTTGAGCACCACGCACGTGCGATCCTGCTGCTTCAGATCACTTATATCCCAGGCATCTTCCAGACAGCCGACTACGCCCGAGCGGTGTTCAGCAGTGCTTCCCACAGAATCCCGAAAGATCAGGTGGACGTACGCGTCGAACACCGCACTCGCCGACGTGTTATCTATGACCGTGCGACGCCGCCGTCCACCACAGCCCTCGTCCATGAAGCGGCACTACGCATCCGGTACGGAAGCCGTTCGGTCCAGCGGGACCAGTTGAGGTTCCTTGCTGAGGTTGCAGAGTGGCCAGCTGTGCAACTCAGGATTGTGCCCTTTGACATGGATGGTCTGTCGGGCTCCATCCAGTCCATGCTCTACGCCGTCGGCCCGTTCCCAGAGCTCGACACCGTGCAAATCGATGATGCCTTCTGTGGCCGCCTGGTCAACTCCGTGTCGCTGCTGGCCATGTATCGGGACATGTTCGCCGTTCTGGAACGGAAAGCTCTCGACGCATCTTCGTCGCGGAATCTCATCTACCAAGCTATCCAGGAAATGTGAGAAGCGAAGCTGTGACGAAACCGATTTCCTGGCAGAAGTCTTCGTATTCGGGCGGTGGCCCGGACAATAGCTGTATAGAGTTGGCGCAGTTTGGAGGCGGCGTAGCGCTGAGGGAAAGCAGTGAACCTAAGATGTTGATCACCATCGGTCGCGATCTGGTGTCCAGTCTCAAGCTGTATCTTCACAAAGAGAGTTGCCCTAGACGTTTCCCGCTTCCCTCTGCTGAGTAGGGGATGTGGGTGCTTGCCCTCGGGGTGTCGGATGCCTTCGATATGTTCGCAGGCGCACTATGCTCCGATTCGGCTCCAGAGTGAGCGCGTTGGGGGTATCAGTCTCCTGGCGCAGGCGAGCAGACAGTAGCGGTTGATGTTGATTACTGAGCGTCGTGCGGCTAGTGCGGTACGTGTTCGGTGGTGTTTGGGGTGCCACGACCGAGCCTGCTGAGGACCGCAGCATCCTGTGAGGTTGGACCCAGGCGGGCAATGCATCGGTTGGGGACTCCGGCGGCATCGCTGGTCAGGGGGCACTGCTGAGGGTGATCGTGCGCACCGCAGCAGCGGGTGTCAGACCCTGGGTGTTTGATGAGTCAGGATAGTAGACCTGTGTGGTTCCGACCTGGAGGTAAGAGCGTGGCTGAGCTGTCGGCCGTGGAGATCTGCGCGGGCGCTGGTGGGCAGTCGCTCGGCCTTGAGCTTGCAGGATTCGAACACGCCCTTGCCGTAGAGCTGGACAAGAACGCGGCCGACACGCTGCGCGCGAACCGGGACTGGGACGTACAGCAGGGTGACGTCGCCGATGAGGGCATCTGGAACCCTAAAAAATATGTCGGTATCGACTTGCTCGCCGGCGGAGTGCCTTGCCCTCCGTTCTCAATTGCAGGCAAGCAGCTCGGCGCGACTGACGAGCGGGACCTATTTGCTTGGGCGGTAGAACTGGCAGGGAAGATGCAGCCGCGGGCCCTGCTCCTTGAGAATGTGCGCGGCTTGTCGATGCCTCGTTTTTCTGCCTACCGCCAGCATGTGAAGGACCGGCTTAGAGATCTCGGCTATTGGTCTGACTGGCAGTTGTTGCATGCCAGTGACTACGGAGTTCCGCAGCTGCGACCCCGTTTCGTCCTCGTCGCGATGCGTCATGAAGATGCCCAGTGGTTCGAGTGGCCTGAAAAGGCCCCTTATGAAGGCACGGTCGGATCGGCTCTGCAGAGTCTGATGGCGGTGAACGGCTGGCGCGGTGCTAAGGCGTGGGCAAAGAAAGCAAATGACATTGCTCCAACAATCGTCGGAGGCTCGAAAAAGCATGGGGGTGCCGATCTCGGTCCGACTCGCGCCAAGGCGGCTTGGCGCGAACTTGGTGTAGACCCGATGGGCGTTGCTGACGCTCCGCCTAGCGCGTCGGATCCTGTCGACTTCATGCCCAAGCTCACTACCGAGATGGTTTCTCGCATCCAAGGCTGGGGTCCTGAGCCTGAGTATGAGTGGACCTTTACAGGACGGAAGACGACCCGTTACAGGCAGATCGGCAATGCCTTTCCTCCGCCTGTAGCTCGCGCTGTCGGAACATCTATCGCCAATGCACTGAACCACAAGGGAGAAGCAAAGGCATTGGCTGATGTGGAGAATGAGGTCATGCATGACCATCTCTATTTGGCATTGAAGGACGCTCGCACCGCTCTCACTGAAAGGGAGTTGGTGAAGCTCTCCGGAGAGAGAATGGACTCCTTGGCTTTCGAGCGTCGAATGGCCATGCTGGCGCGGGATTTCGTGATCGACGAAGAGGAACAGCTCGGAGGCCGTGCATACCGTCTCGTGGCCTTCAAGGGGTTCATCGGCCAAGAAGGCCACGAGAGGCATGTGCGCTTCGCCGAGATGCGGTCACGGATCAGCTAGCGATTTACGAGCTGATCTTAGAATGCCGCTAGACGGTAAGGTCTAGCGGCAGGTCGCTGATGTCTCGGAGGCGCTTTCCAAAGACGAGGGTGTCGAGCATGCTGACAGCCTCGTCGTTACCGGTTTGGGCGACAGCATTTATCAGCTCCGGCAAGGCGAAGTGATACACCGTATCGATATCACCGGTTCCCAGAGCCAGAGAAGCAAGCCTAGAGGGCGAGGGTTCCCCGGTGACGACCACAATGTGAGGCGTCCGCCCTTTTCGGTTGCGGAGCACGTTGAGAGCTTCCGACCGTGCATTTTGTGCGCGGTCACTGCGTAATGTCCATTTGCACGACACTATGGCGTGAACGATCGCGTTCTCTTGATTGGCCTGTCTGATGACAGCGCGTTGTCCTGAGCTTGTATCTACGAGTTCCTGGTGACGATTGATTGTTTCGTCCGACTCGGGGCGCCGCAGGACTAGAATGTCAGGGCTGATCTCGTATGAGTTTCCGAGCACGGAAGCCAGGGTGCGGTCATTCTCAATGGCGCGTGCAAGGCTGGCTAGGTGTGTATAGGGTTCGTATTTGGAGATCTGATATTCGGTGCGATTTCCGCCCACGTTCTCAATGATCCAGTTGCCTGGGCGCAGAGTCTGGAAGGCAGGAAAGATATCTTCCAGGAAATCCTTTACGGCCTCTTCGAGCTGTTTTCCGGCCTGCTGGCCTTTTAGCTTCTCGGGGATGATTGGGGCGGCAAGGTCTTGCGCTACGCGCAGTGCGATTTCCTTGCTGGTTTTCTGGCTGCTGTCGGCGTTCGAGGCTACGTAATTTGGCGAAATGGATAGGGTGTGCTTGCTGGCCAGGATTCCATGGAATTTCTCCCTGGCTGCGGTAAGCGCTGATGCCATATGGGGTAACGCTCCTAATTGTCGTCGCTGCTGAACTGTTTCTGCAGGTGTGTAATGAGGCTTTCTCGCTCGTTGTGGGTAAGGGCCCGGGACTGATCGTAGACGCGGTCAAGGTCTGACCGGGTGCGTTCGCCTCTGTGCAGCCAGTTGAGCAGCGTTCTTCTGTCTCTACGGCTCAGGCGTTTCACCTGGGCAACGACCTCGTCGTATTGCTGAGGGTCTGGGATCTCATCTCGGACTGTCTCGTTGCACCAGGCGCACTCGGTCCTCCAGTTGTCGAGGTCGTCGGCGGCTCCGCGGGTCCTGAGGCGCTCTTGTGGTACGCGATGCCCGATGGTGAGCTTGGCCTTCTTGTCCGGCTCGCCTGGGTACGACTCCTTGGCGGCGATGCCGCAGACGACACAACGGCCGCCGTCACGTTCGAGGACCAGGCGCCGCGTGCGACGGGATGGCGAGAATGACTTGTGAGCCTTCCGATCCTCGTCCAGCCAGTACCGAACGCCCTTGGCTTCCACGCGGTACTCGTCCGGTTTGAGAGAGTCGTCATCCTTGTAGGAGGGGAGAACCCAGCCCACCGCACGTAGCTTGCGCAGGCGGCGGTTCAGATGTTCGGACTCGCCGACGATGTTTGGTCCTAGCGCGTCACGCAGCTCGTTCATCGTGAATATGTCGCCGACTGCCTTGTTGAACCAGAGCCATGCTGCAAGGCGACGTTCTTGCCCGAAGCGTCTGTTGGTGCCGGGGAAGCGGGAGAGTTCCCAGAACGGAGTTCCATCAGAGGCTCTAAACTCTTCGTTGCTGTTTGTTTCCTCAGGCATGTAGACGAGTATCGCTGACCCGCGTCAGGAGCACATGTGGTGGGCAAGGTTCTCTGGTTGGTGCCGTGTGAGATGTGCCTGTATGAGGGGGCTAACCTCCCTCGTAGCTGTGTGCAATGAAGTGATGGGCTGAGGGTCACTCGCGAACTTTCTGAGTTATGCGGTGAAGTTGGGGGGAAGGTAAGTCCGACGGTTTCTTGCTGGTGGAGCCCAACTGAGCGAGGGTTCGGCTCACGTTGTGCCGCTGCACAAGTGCTATTCAGCTAGGCGGGGTTGGGGTGCTTCGAGGGTGCCGACGACTGGTGACGGCCTGAACGATCTTGTGGCTACAGGCGTCTGAGGGCTCGTGCTCCCAGAAACGGAGCACGAGCCAACCGGCTTCTGTTAGGCGCTTGTCTGTGTCCCGGTCGCGGGCCACGTTGCGGGCGACCTTGTCTGACCAGTAGCCGGGGTTGGTCCGGGGCGCCACGTAGTGTTCTGGGCATCCGTGCCAGTAACAACCATCAACGAACACCGCGACCTTGGCGGGGCGGAAGACGAGGTCCGCTGTGCGGCGCAGCTCTGGTAGCGGTCTCGCTGCTACTCGGTAGCGCAGGCCTTGGGCGTGCACCAGCCGCCGGATCAGGTGCTCGGGCTTGGTGTCCCGGCTGCGGATCGCCTGCATGTTGCGGCGGCGTGCAGCCGAAGACGCCCAAGATCCTTCTGGCGGTGTCCAATCCGTCTCGTCAGCCACAGTTCAGAGGGTAGTGGTGTCTGCGGGGCTGTTGAGCCCCTGGAACCTTCAGGTTCCGCTGCGTTACTGGCGTTGCCCCGGGTCAGCCGTACCGTACGGTCCCTGCGGCGGCAATATCCCCGTTCCGTACGGTCCCGGCCGCCCCGGCCATCCCATCCCCGGAGTACCCGCCCCGTGTCCGGCCACCGGCGGCGTCATCACCGGTCGCACCGCCGACATGGAAGCCCGTTCCAACGCCGGTTGCGCCACATCCTTCCGCTGCCACAAGTGATGCAGCAACTCCTGCTCCCGGGCCTGGAAGTCCGGGGTCATCCGGCCCGCGTACGCCCGCTGCCGCAGGAAGGCCAGGGACGTCGCGAAGGAGATGTACTCCGCCACCGTCCGGGCCGCCGCCGGGCCGTTGGCGCGCTTGGCCACGTCCCGGGCGATCGCCCGCGCCCGCATCGACGACAGAGCCAACGGCTCCGGCGGGGTCAGCCAGCCCGCTGCCTGGTATTCCGGGAGGTGCGCCCGGATCGTGCGGAGTTCGTTCTGGCGGGACCAGATCGTCAGCCAGGTCAGGGTGCCGAAGACGGGGACCATGAAGAGGGCGTAGACGATCAGGAAGCCGAGGCCGGGGAGGGAGGCCGAGCCGTTCCAGACGGCGTGGAGGACCATCGCGGTCAGGAGGCCGGTCAGGGGGACGAAAACACGGAGGACGCGGCGGTGGGCCGGGAGGGTGGCCGCTATGCCGAAGCCCAGGCCGGTCATCGAGGTGAAGAGGGGGTGGGCGAAGGGGGACATCAGGACGCGGACGAAGAACGTGCCCGCGGTGGTGGTGAAGCCCGAGGCGCCGAAGGACTGGTCGGAGGCGTAGGCGTTGCCGAGGTAGAGGATGTTCTCGGTGAAGGCGAAGCCGGTGGCGGTGATGCCGGCGACGACCACGCCGTCGATGATCCCGTTGAAGTCGCGGCGGCGGTAGAGGTAGAGGAGGAGGACGGCGGCGGCCTTGGCGGACTCCTCGACCACGGGGGCCACGAACGTCGCGCCGAAGGAGCTCGCCTCCTCGCGGTGGGCGATGTCGATCGTGTTCATGAGCCACTTCGTGGCGTAGCTGTTCGCCAGGAGGGCCACGAGGGTGGCCGCGCAGGCGCCCCAGGCGAAGGCAAAGATCAAGTTCCGCCAGGGTTTGGGTTCTACGCGGTCCATCCAGCGGAAGGCGGCGATCAGGAGCGGGACGGGCAGGACCGCCAGGCCCAGGCCCACCAGGAAGCCCGCCGTGCCGGTCTGCTCGCGGACCAGGGCGAGGATCAGCAGGCCGCAGAGGGCCAGGAGCAGGGCCAGGGTGCCTGCTCGCACGGCCTTGTTGTCCCAGAGCGCGCGGCGGGGGCGATAGTGCCGGAAGGCCGGGGCGGGTGGCGTGGGTATCGGGCCCGCTGCCGCAGGCCACTGCTGGGACTCATGCACCCGTTGACCTTAACCAAGGGCGCAGGACCGGCGGGGACGCTTTACGCGCGGCGGAACAGCAGGTCGCGGACCACGTGGCCCTTGTCCAGGCCCTGGCCCTCGAAGCGGGTCAGCGGGCGGAAGTCCGGGCGCGGGGCGAAGCCGCCGTCGGGCTGGGTGTTCTCGAAGCCGGGGGCTTCGGTGAGGACTTCCAGCATCTGCTCGGCGTAGGGCTCCCAGTCGGTGGCGCAGTGCAGGAGGGCGCCGGGGGCCAGGCGGGTCGCCGCCAGGGCCAGGAACTCGGGCTGGATCAGACGGCGCTTGTGGTGGCGCTTCTTGGGCCAGGGGTCCGGGAAGTAGACGCGGATGCCGGCGAGGGAGCCGGGGGCGAGCATCTCGCGGAGGAGGATGATCGCGTCGCCGTTGGCGACCCGGACGTTGGTCAGGCCGTTCCGCTCGGCGAGAGCGAGCAGATTGCCCTGGCCGGGGGTGTGGACGTCGCAGCCGAGGATGCCGGTGCCGGGGTCGGCGGCGGCCATCTGCGCCGTGGCCTCGCCCATGCCGAAGCCGATCTCCAGGACGACGGGCAGGTCGGGGTCGCCGAAGAGCTCGCCGAGGTCGATCCTGCTCAGGCCGTCGATGTCGAGGCCCCACTGGGGCCACAGGCGGCGCAGCGCCTCGCTCTGTCCGGTCGTGACGCGGCTGCGGCGCGGCTGGAAGGAGCGGATGCGGCGCTCGTGGTGCGAGCCGGCCGGGTCCGGGGCCGGGCCGTCAGGGAACATCGGCTCCCGGCGTCGGCCCGGAGCGGGGACGGCGGGGGCGGTGGTCTGCTGGGTGGCCGTGGCGGCGTGGTTCTCGGACACAGTTCTTCCATAGTACGGGCGGGCCGGGCACGCCCCACCGGATGATCACCGCAGCTCCGCCAGCACTCTCCGCGCCACCTCCCGTCCGATCGGGAGCGAGGCCGTCGCGGCCGGCGACGGTGCGTTCAGGACGTGCACCATGCGGGGCGAGCTCGCGAAGAGGAAGTCGTCGACCAGCGTGCCGTCCCGGAGCACGGCCTGGGCGCGGACGCCGGCCGGGGCGGGTATCAGGTCGTCCGCCCGCACGCCGGGGAGCAGGCGCCGGACCGCGGCGGTGAAGGCGGGCCTGGAGAGGGAACGGCGGATCTCGTCGGCCCCGTGGCGCCAATGGCGGCGGGCGAGGCGCCAGGCGCCGGGGAAGGCGGCCGTGCCGGCCAGCTCGGCGGGGCGCACCGTCCGCCAGGCGTACCCCTCGCGGGCCAGGGCGGGCACCGCGTTCGGCCCGAGGTGGACATGGCCGTCGATGCCCCGGGTGAGGTGGACGCCGAGGAAGGGGAAGGCCGGGTCGGGCACCGGGTAGACCAGACCGCGGACCAGGCCCCGGGCGGCGGGGGAGAGCTCGTAGTACTCCCCCCGGAAGGGGACGATCCGCATGCCCGGGTCGTCGCCCGCCAGCCGGGCGATGCGGTCGCTGTGCAGCCCCGCGCAGTTGACCAGGGCCCGCGCCCGGAGCACCGCGCCGTCCGCCGTGCGCACCGCGACGGCCGCCCCGCGCCGGCCGATGACGCGGACCTCCGCCCCGTACCGCACCGAGGCCCCCGCGTCCTGGGCGAGCAGGGCCAGGCGGGCGGCGACCGCGCCGTAGTCGCAGACGCCCGTGGTGCCGACGTGGATGGCGCCGATGCCGCGCACCTCGGGCTCGAACTCGGCTATCTGGGCCCGGCCCAGCTCGCGCACGGGAATGCCGTTCTCCCGGCCGCGCTGGACGAGGGCGTGCAGGCGGGGCAGCTCGGCGTGGTCCGTGGCGACGATCAGCTTGCCGGTGACCTCGTGCGGCAGACCGTGCTCGGTGCAGAACTTCACCATCTCCGCCGCGCCCTGCGCCGCGAACCGCGCCTTGAACGAGCCCGGCCGGTAGTAGATCCCGCTGTGGATCACCCCGCTGTTGCGCCCGGTCTGGTGACGGGCCGGGCCGGGCTCCTTCTCCAGCACGACGACGCTCGTGCCCGGCGCGGCGCGCGTGATCGCGTAGGCCGTCGACAGGCCCACGATGCCGCCACCGATCACCAGCACGTCACAGTCGTACGCCGCCATCGGATCACCTCCCCGCGACTCCCCGCACCGACCGCCGGTCCCCGCTCTCGCCGACTCACGGTCCCTATGATGACGTGCGCCACTGACAACGGGCCGAAACATTGTCGGACCAGGGATGATGCGCAGGGGACGCCGGGGCGTGCGGAAGGTGAACGCCCCGTACGCGAACGGCAGTCGTCAGACCGCCGTCGTCATCGACAGCAACGGCCGCGCCCGCTCCCGCAGCTCCACCACCCGCGGCTCGTTGCCGTACGGCTCCAGCCGGTGCAGCAGATCGCGGACGTACTCCGTGGTGCGCGCCGAGGAGATCCGCCCCGCGACCTCCACCGCCCGCGCCCCGGCCGCGCAGGCCGCGTCGAGGTTGCCCGACTCCAGCTCGGCGACGGCCGAGACGACCAGCCGCAGCCCGTGCGAGCGCACGAACTCCTCCGTGGGCCGGGACAGCGCCTGCTCGGTGAACCGCTGCACCTGCCGCGGCATGCGCAGGTCGCGGTAGCACTCGGCGGCGTCCGCGGCGAACCGCTCCTGGGTGTAGAAGTCCAGCCAGGACGGGTCGGGATCGCCGGAGCGGGCCCGCTCCAGCCAGCCCTCGGCCGCCTTGAGCGCTGCCCCGCAGGCCGGCTGGTCGCCCGCCTTGGCCTGGGCGCGGGCCTCGACGAGGCGGAAGAAACTCATCGTGCGGGCCGTGGCCAGGCCGCGGTTGCGCTCCAGGGCCGCCTGGGCCAGGTCCACGCCGTCGTCCGCGTAGCCGCGGTAGGTGGCCTGGAGGCTCATCGAGGCGAGCACATAGCCGCCGAGCGGTACGTCGGCGGCGGCGCGGGCCAGCCGCAGGGCCTGGATGTAGTAGCGCTGGGCGGCCTCCTGCTGGCCGGTGTCGAAGGCCATCCACCCGGCCAGCCGGGTGAGTTCGGCCGTCGCGCCGAACAGCGCGCGGCCCACCTCGTCGGTGTATGCGCCCAGGAGCAGCGGGGCGGCGTCCACCCGCAGGCACTCGGGCACCATCGACGAACGCCAGTCGCCGCCACCGTACTTGGAGTCCCAGCGGCGCGCGTCGTCCGCGGCCTCACGGAGCTTGGCCACGTCGCTGTGGCCGACGCGTTGCGGCAGACCGCAGTCCGGGACGGTGCCGGCGGCGCGCTCGTCGGCCGCCTGCTCCGGATCGCGGGCCACCGAACTGTCGGCCGGGGTTATCAGCCAGCGCGAGGCGGGGGTGGAGTACGCGCTGACGGAAAACGAACCGGCGAGACTCTGCCAGATGCTGCCGCCTCCGCGGCGACCGGCGGAATCCAGCCGGTACAGCTCGGTCGCGGAGCGGACCGCCTGGCCGACATCGCGCGGGAACGCCAGCCCCACCTCGGGCGCCGGGTCCGCCTCGGCGAGCCCGATCTCGTGCAGCGGGACCGGCCGGCCCAGCTTGCCCGCTATCGCCGCGGCGATGAGGTGCGGGGCGGCACCCTGCGGGACCATGCCCTTCGACACCCAGCGGGCGACCGACGTCTTGTCGTACCTGAGTGTCAATCCCTGCTGCGCACCGAGGTCGTTGACCCTCCGCGCCAGACCGGCGTTGCTGATCCCCGCGAGAGCGAGGACCGTGCCCAGCTTCTCGTTCGGTCCGCGTGGCTCCCTGGACATGCGCACCCCTCGGCAACAACGGTGCCCGCCCCGGCATAGGCGCGGGGCATTCGTAAACCCAGCGTAGTTCCCCACATCCCGACCGTTAAGGGGCGCTGTCCCGGATGGCGAGATTCTGGTCCGCATGTGCGTGCACCGAGAGACGCGTGCTCCGGCTGTGTGTGGCCGTGCGCCTGCTGTGCGCCTTGTACACGCCATCGCCCGGGCGGTTCCATGGTGTTCGCGTGGGTTGGCCCGCTGTACTGGATCCAGTGGGCTGGGGGAAGCCGCCGCCTCATTCCCCGCGGGTGGCGGACCGGTCCGGGGGGTGCGGCTCGTGCCTCCCGGACTGCGCCGTTGTTCCTCGCCGGTGAAGCGAACGCCCCGTCCGCCCGGGGGAGTTCGCGGTGGCCGGCGTCCGGGCGTGCCGTGCCGAAAACGGCCGGATCCGGTCGTGCGCCCGCCGTGCCGGACGCCCGGTGCGGGCGCCGAAGCGGTTTCATCCGCCGTCAACCGTGGCAGCATGGGGTGCGCACGGGCCACGGTGTGACGTCATTTCGCCCGGCTTTACGGGCAGTTGGCGTATCGAGGGTGATCAGGAGTCGCCCGTTCCATGTCGCGTCGTCCGCCTCGCTGTGCATGATGACTGCTACCCGATGGTTGTCCACAGCCTGTGGAGGCGGCGATGCGCTGGTTGGTGGGGTGGAGCTGCACCGCCTCCGGGGCCGGTTCCGGAGGCGGGTCCGGCGCCCCGGCGGTCCACCCCGTGGGCGCTCAACTCCTGTGGGAGGACCCCGATCCGCTGTGGGCCGTGGGCGATTGGCGCCCCGACGAGGTGCGCGTCGTCCACGCCGAGGCCGGCCCGTCGGGAACCTCCGCGTTCGTCACCCGCCTCGCCGTCCTCGGCCGCTGCGGGGCCGCCGACGACCAGCTGCGCGCGGGCCTGCTCGCCGCGCGTGGCGGCGCGCTGCGCCATCTGACCGCCTGGCCGGGCAGTTACACCGCCGTCGCGCAGATCGGCCGGCGCATCACCGTCGCCGGGGACCTGGCCGGCGCCCGGCCCGTGTTCCACACGGCCTGGGCCGGCGGCACCGCGTACGCCACCGCCGCCCTGCCGCTCGCCGACCTCATCGAGGCCCAGCTCGACGTGGGGTACCTCGCCGCGCTGCTCGCCTGCCCCGACTCCCCGGAGGCGCTGGGCGACGGCACGCCCTACGCGGGCGTGCGGCGCGTGCCGCCGGGGCACGCGCTGGTCGTGCGCGACGGCGCCCGGGACGTCACGGGGTACGAACCGACCGCCTCGCTCGCCGTCGCCGCCCCCGAGGCCGACGCACAGCAGGCGGTCGAGGGCGTGCGCGACGCCCTCGTCGAGGCGGTGCGCACCCGGTTCGCCGCGCCGCGCCACGCACCGGACTTCGCCACGGGGTTCCCCGGCGGCCGCGACCCCGGCCCCGTGCCCGGCATGGGCCCGGCCTTCCGGCGGGCCGCCCGCGGCGTCCCGGCGCCCGGCATCGGCGCCGACCTCTCCGGCGGCAGCGCCTCCGCCACCCTCGCGCTGCTCGCCGCCGGGCTGCCCGGGCTGCCGGGCACCCCGCCGGGACACGGCGCGGGGGCGGGCGAGCGGCTGCTCGTCGTCACCTTCAACGACCTGGTGGCGGGCGGCGGACGGGCGCGCGAGACCGAGATCGAACGGGCCCGCGCCCTGGCCGCCGACCCCCGGCTGCGCCATGTCGTCGTCGCCGCGGCCGAAGAGGCGCTCCCCTACGCGGACTTGATGAGCGGCCCGCTGACCGACGAACCCGGACCCGCCCTCGTCACCGCCGAGCGCCACCGCCGCCGGCTCGCCGCGGGCAGCGCCGACCACCTCACCGGGCACGGCGCGCGACAGGTCCTGGACGCCCATCCCGCCCGGCTCGCCGACCTCCTGATGGGCCGCCGCAGACGCCATCTGCTGCGCCCGGTCACGGCGTTGGCCCGGGCGGCCGGACCGGCGGCGCACTCCGCGGTCGTCCCCTTCACGGTCTACCGGGCGGCGCGGCGGCTGGCGCGCACGTCCTGCCGGGAGGGGCTGGAGGAGGCGGCCGCGCGGCTGCTGGGCCCCGGGGTCCCCGGGATGGTGGACGACGCGCCGGCCGGGGCCGTGGACGCCTCGCTGGCGGCCCTCACCTGGTGCCGGCCCGGGCCCGCCGCGCGCTGGCTGACGGGCGAGGCGCTGGCGGAGGTGTCGGTCCGCCTCCAGGCGGCGGCCGTCCGGCCGTCGGGGCCGCCGCTGCGCCCCGGCGAACAGCGGGCCGCCGCCGCGCTCGGCCGGTACGCGGCCGACCACCGGGTCCTCGAACAGGCCGCCGAGATCCGTGGCCAGCGGCTGCACGCCCCCTTCCTCGACAACCAGGTCGTCCGCGCCTGCCGCGCGCTCCCCGAGGCGCTCCGCGTGCAACCCGGGGCGCGTGCGGCCGTGTTGCGCACCGTTCTCCATGGTTCGGGCATCCACGACCTGCCGGCCGGCTGGGGTGCCACCTCGCACGCGGCGCACGCCGCGGCCGTACGCGCCGGTCTGCGCGCCTATGCGGCCCCGCTGGCGCAGCTCTTCGACGCGCCCCTGCTGGCCGATGCGGGACTGGTCGAGGCGCGGGTGGTGCGCGGTGCGCTGCACGCGGCGGCGGAGGGGGCGGACCTGCCCCTGGACGGGCTGGCGGAGATCGTTTCGACCGAGGTCTGGCTGCGCCGGCTGCTCGCGCGCCGGGGGACGTGCTGGACGGGGGCGGAGGCGCCGCGGCAGCGGGCGGTGGCGGGGGGTGTGATGCGACGGAGCCTGTAGAGGGCGCCGCCTACGCGCATACGAGCCCCCTATGTGCGTACGAGCCGCCTGCCGCCTGCCGCCTACGTACACACGAGCCGCGCCAACGCCCAGTCCGCCAGCGCCACATCGCCGTACGGCGACATCCCCTCCACCTCCAGCCGCAGCGTCCGCCGCCCGTCCAGCGGGACGTGCACCGGCACCGCCGCGTCACCGCTCCGCAGCACCTCCGACTCCCACAGCCGCTCCCCGTCCGCCGAGACCGAGAACCGCACCGCGCCGCCCCCGAGCGACAGGTCGTCCACCCCGGCCAGTGCGTCGTAGGCCGTACAGGGGCCGTTCAGGTCGATGGCGACCGAGGAGGTCGTCCCCACGCTCACCCCGTGCAGATACGTATGGCCGCCGACGCGCAGCCCGTCCCGCTGCCACATCGGGCTGCCCTCGTCGATCCGCACCTCCGGCTCCCGGTCCGCGCGGTCCCCGCTGTCCCTGCCGATACCGGCGATACCGCTGATCCCACCGCTCCCTCGGTCCCCGAGCGCGTCGAAATCCAGCTCGTTGAGATGGTGGACGGCCGCGGGCGGGGGCGGGACGGGCTTGGGCGGCTTCGGAGGCGGTGGCGACGGGACCGGCCGGGGCGGGGGAGCGGGCCGGGGGGTGTGCGACGGGGACGGGGCGGGGCTCGGCGTGGCCGGGGGCGTCGGCGCAGGCGTCGATGAGGCGGAGGGGACGACGGCCCGCGCGGCCACCCGCCGCGGCTCGGGCGGGGGCGGCGGCGAGGACGGCGCCGCGGTCGGGCCGGCGGTGGGCGTGGGGCCCGGCCTGTGCGACGGCGCGGCAGACGCCACCGGACGCCTGGCCTCCGGTCTCCGCGGCGGCCCGGCGGAGCCGCCGGACAGCGCGTACGCGAGGACGGCGCCCGCCGTCAGCACCGCACCCGCCCCGAGCGCCACCTTCGCCGGCGCCCCCAGCCCCTCACCCGCCGCCGCACCGCTGCCTGATCCCGTGCCCGACGCGGCGGCACCGCCCGCGGCCGCTCCCGCACCGGCCCCGGCGGCGCCCGCCGCCAGGCCCGCGACCGCCTTCGCCGACGCGCCCGCGGTGAACCAGCCGACGACCGCCACCGGAAGGACCGCGCGCAGCCGCGCGTTGACGTCCGCGAGCTCCAGCGCGGCCGTACGGCAGCGGGCACACTCGGCGAGGTGCTTGCGCAGCCCGCGCTCGGCCCGCATCCGCAGCCCGCCGCGCGCATAGGCGCCGAGCCGGTCCGCGTACTGGGCGCAGCTGCCCGCCGAGGTCAGCGAGGCGCTGACGTGGGCCTGCAGATACGCCTGCCGCAGCCCCTCGCGGGCCCGGTGCGCCAGCACCGCCGTGGCGTTGGCGCTCAGCCCGAGCAGCGGGGCGACCTGGCTCGGCGCCTCCTCCTCGACGGTGGTGTGCCAGAGCACCATCTGCCACCGCTCGGGCAGGCTGCGGAACGCCTGCACGGCCAGGGACGCCTCGGCCTGCCGCATGGCATGGGCCTCCCCGTCGGGGGCGTCGCCGTCCTCGCCCGCCGGGCCGGCCGCCGACACGGCGAACACCGCGAAGTCCTCGACGAGTTGCTCCCGCCGGGCCGTCTTCGCCCAGGCGGCGGCGACGCGGCGCACGGTGGTGAGCAGATAGGCGCGCACCGCCGTGTCCGGCCCGGAACCCCGCCGTACCGCCTGCAGCGTGCTGGCGAAGACCTCGTTGGTGAGGTCCTCGGCGGTGTGGACGTCACGGCAGCAGCTCCGGGCGTACCCGCGCACCGCGTCGGCGTGCCGACGGTAGAGCAGGGCGTACGAATCCGCGCCGGGGTCCTCGCCGTCGCGCAGCCGAGCGACCAACTCGGCGTCGGACGGCGGGGATTCCCGTTCGTCCGGCTCGTCGCCGGGCCCGTCGGCGCGGTCGGCCCCGCTCCGGGCCCCTGCGCCGTCCGCGTCGGGCGACTCCGCCTCCGGCCCTTCGGGGGCGTCCCCGGGCGTCCGCGAGACGGCGTCGCCGAAGGCGCCGCCCCACTCGCTCCCGCGCTGCTGGGGCAGGCTCGGCCCGCCGCCGTGGCGGCCCCGGCCGCGGCTGCGCGGGCCGCCCTGACCGGGTACGCCGGGCGGCGCGCGGTGTGATGCCGCAGCGCTCGACTCCTCGCTCCCGTACGGCTCTTCCCGCCCGTCAACTCCCATACCGGAGGCTCCCGTGCACGCCGGACACCGAACAGCGGCCAGCGTCGCACAGGCACCTGCGCCTGTGGAGACGCACCAACGGCAACCACTCGTCCGGGGAGCCTTCGCACACCGGAGCGTCAGGGGCCGTAGGCCGTCGGCCGGTTATCCGCCGTCGTTCACGGTCGGTTGACGGTCACCCGAACGGGAACAACCTTCCGAACGCCAGCCCTCCTTTCGGGTGCACCCGGGCTGCCGGTCGTACGGGTCCTCCGCCGGGCCGGCCGGACCCTACGCGGCCGGCCGCGAGCGCAGCCCCTCCAGCAGGATGTCCAGCAGCCGCGAGGAAGCGGCCGCCTGCTGCGCCGCGTCCGGCAGCGACGGCGCCGCCGTGGCGATCACCAGCAGCACATCGGCGACCGTCACATCCGGCCGCAGCTCACCGGCCGACCGGGCCCGGTCGACCAGCCGCCCGACGACCTCCAGCAGAGCCGCGGCGCCCGAGCCGTCCCGCTCCTCGGCGGGGACGGGCGCCGGCCGGTGCTCGACGAGCCGCAGCTCGTGCAGCTGGCCCCCGGACCCGCCCGGCTGCCGCTGCTGCGGCACCCGCGCCTGCGGCGGCACGGCCGACTCCACGGCCTCCACCTCGACCCCGACGCGCAGCACCTGCGGGGGCAGCAGCCGCCCCGCGCCCGAGGCCACCGAGGTGCGCAGGAACCGCGACAGCGCGGACCACGGCTCGTCCTCCTGGCCGAGAGCAGTGCGCGCCTGCTCGGTCAGCCGTGCGGTCTCCTCCTCGGCTATCCGCCTGACCAGTACGTCCTTGCTCGGGAACCGTCGGTAGACCGTCCCGACGCCCACGCGGGCCCGGCGCGCCACGTCCTCCATCGGCGCCCCGTACCCCAGCTCGCCGAAGACCTCGCGAGCCGCCCTCAGCACGTGCTCCAGGTTGCGCTGGGCGTCCACGCGCAGCGGCGTGCTACGACCGCCGTTGCCGTCCGACGGCGCGACAGCGGTCGACCAATGAGTGCCCTGAATTGGCATGTTTTCCCCCGGTTATGACGTCTCCCCCCGGAGACTCCCCGCCCTGACTGCCGGGACACGGCGCTTTCGGCGCCCCGACGAAGTACGAACATAGTTGAGCCCACGTCAAGAAAGAAGGGGGTAGTTCCGCACAGCCCACCCCCAATTGGAGTACGCGCCCGGTGCCGGTTGATTCCGCACCACTTCACCACCCCGGCGCGTCCTTGCTGACCTGCGGACCTTCTGGTGACAGGGGCAACAGGACGGACGGCAGGCCAGCTCCGCTGCCAGTCATATGTTCGGTCCGGCCCTGTGGACAAAGCCCGGTACCCGATGCGTCATGGGAGGGAGCGGGGGAGAGCTGTGAACCCGAGGATGCGAAGGGACAGCCTTGGCCAAAGAATCGGCGGAGAGGCGAGCGGCGCGCATTCTGGTCGTGGGCGGCGGATACGTCGGCATGAACACCGCACTGCACCTGCAGCGCCGGCTCAGAAAGGGCGAGGCCGAGATCCTGGTCGTCAGCCCCGACCCGTACATGACCTACCAGCCTTTCCTTCCCGAGGCCGCGGCCGGCTCCATCTCGCCGCGCCACGTCGTCGTCCCGCTCCGCCGCACCCTCAAGCGGTGCGAGGTCGTCGTCGGCGAGGCGACCTCCATCGACCACGCCGGACGCACCGCGCACGTGCGCACCCTCGCCACCGAGGAGGAGGGCGCCGGCGACATCGTCCTGCACTACGACGAACTCGTCGTCGCCCCCGGCTCCGTCTCCCGCACCCTGCCCGTCCCCGGGCTCGCCGAGCACGGCATCGGCTTCAAGACCGTCGAAGAGGCCATCGGCCTGCGCAACCACGTCCTCGAACAGCTCGACATCGCCTCCTCCACCCGCGACCCCGAGGTCCGCGACGCAGCCCTCACCTTCGTCTTCGTCGGCGGCGGCTACGCGGGCGTGGAGGCCCTGGCCGAACTGGAGGACATGGCCCGCTACGCGGCCCGGTACTACCACAACATCTCCCCCGACGACCTGCGGTTCCTGCTCGTCGAGGCCACCGACCGGATCCTCCCCGAGGTCGGCCCCGAGATGGGCCGCTACGCCCTGCGGGTACTGCGCGGCCGCAACATCGACGTACGCCTCGGCACCCGCCTCGACTCCTGCGAGGACCGCGTCGCGGTGCTCAGCGACGGCTCACGCCACCCCGCCCGCACCCTGGTGTGGACCGCCGGCGTCCGGCCGCACCCCGTCCTCGCCGCCACCGACCTCCCGCTCGACGACCGCGGCCGCGTCCGCTGCCATCCCGACCTGCGCGTGGAGGGCACCGACCACGCCTGGGCCGCCGGCGACGCCGCGGCCGTCCCCGACCTGACGGCCCACGACGAGGGCGTGTACTGCGCGCCCAACGCCCAGCACGCCGTCCGCCAGTCGAAGGTCCTCGCCGGCAACGTCCTGTGCTCCCTGCGCGGCCACTCCCTGCGCGACTACCGGCACGCCTACGTCGGCTCGGTCGCCTCGCTAGGCCTCCACAAGGGGGTCGCACACGTCTACGGACAGAAGTTCAAGGGCTACCCCGCCTGGTTCCTGCACCGCGCCTACCACCTCAGCCGCGTCCCCACCTTCAACCGCAAGGCACGCGTCCTCGCCGAATGGACCCTCGCGGGGCTGTTCAAGCGTGAGATCGTCTCGCTGGGCTCGCTGGAGAACCCCCGGGCGGAATTCGAACTCGCCGCGGGCACCGGCCGCCACCCGGAGGCCAGTTGACGCACGCGCCACGCCGATGCCGGAGCGGGGAACTCCCGGCGACGGCTCCGACGTCTCACGGATGTCAGTCCGGTCGGCCACACTGGACGTGTGACCATGGGTGGGCTCGCACTTCCGAAGAGTAACGATCGCAAGGATTTGGACGTTTGCTGCATTCCCTCGGGGGCCGGCCCCCGCACCACCACCAGCGCCCCCGTGCCGGGCGCGCGGCTTCGCCACCCCACGTCGCCGAGCTGATCCGGACCGACTCCGCGAGGTAATCCTCAGTGAACTTCACCCGCTGGAGCGCCCGGCTCCCCGGCACACAGCGCCGAGCCGCGGCCCGCGCCGACCGCAAGACCACCACCGCACCGGCCGTCGCCGGCTCCGTCCCCGCGGCCCGCGCCGGATCCCGCCCGCACACCGCGCCCGTCCCCACCCTCGACGGGCTCTCCGTCCACGACGTCCTCGGCCAGGTCCCGGCCCTCGTCGCCGTCGTCTACGGGCCCGACCACCGCATCGCCTACGTCAACGACGCCTACGCCGCCCTCTTCGGCCCCCGCACCCCCGGCGGACCCGCCCGCGAGGCCCTCCCCGAGCTGGAGGAGCTGGGCCTGCTCGCCCTCATGGACCAGGTCCTGCGCAGCGGCCGGCCCCGCACCGTCAAGTCCCGCCGCGTCACCACGGCCGACACCCCCGGCACACCCGACCCGGACGCCCGTACCCGGCACGGCTACTACACCTTCACCTGCTCCCCCATCCAGGTGGGCGCCGCACCGGCCGGAGACGGCGGACCGGAGGAACGGGGCGACACCCGACCCGGCGTCCTCGTCTTCGCCGCGGACGTCACCGACCAGGTGGAGGCCGCCGAGCGGCTGCGCACCAGCGAACGCCGCCAGCGCGAGGCCGCCGTGACCCTCCAGCGCAGCCTCCTCCCCCAGGAACTGGAGCAGCCCGACGACCTGCGGGTCGCCGCCACCTACCAGCCCGGCGGCCAGGACACCGCCGTCGGCGGCGACTGGTACGACGTGATCACCCTCGGCGCCGGCCGCACGGCCCTGGTCATCGGCGACGTCATGGGCCGTGGGGTGCGCGCCGCCGCCGTCATGGGCCAGCTCCGCACGGCGGTCCGGGCCTACGCCCGCCTCGACCTGCCGCCCCACGAAGTGCTCCAGCTCCTCGACGGACTGGCCGCGGAGATCGACGCCACCCAGATCGCCACCTGCGTCTACGCCGTCCACGACCCCAACGAGGGCCGGCTCGTCTACGCGTCCGCGGGCCATCTGCCGATCCTCGTCCGCGACCCGGAAGGCACGGTCCACCGTGCCGCCGAGCCCACCGGCCCCCCGCTCGGCACCGGCGGCTGGCTGCACACCTCGGGAAGCGTCCCGCTCGGCCCCGGCTCCAGCGCCGTCCTCTACACGGACGGTCTCGTCGAGCGGCGCCACGAGGACATCGACGAGGGCGTCGCCTCCCTCGAGCGCGCCTTCGCCGGCGCCACCGGATCCCCCCAGGTCATGTGCGACCGCCTCATCCGCACCCTCGGCATCACGGAGGAACACGACGACGACGTCGCCGTCCTCGTCCTCCAGCACCCCGCCCGCACCGGCCACGACGCGGAGCTCTTCCACAACGCCGCGCTCGAACTGCTCGGCGGCGTCGAGGCCGCGCCCCGCGCCCGCGCCTTCGCCTCCGGCGTCCTGGCCAGCTGGCGCTTCCCCGCCGACCTCCGCGACCTGGGCGTCCTGGCCGCGAGCGAACTCGTGGCCAACTCGCTCCAGCACGGCACGCCCCCGATGCGCCTGCGCCTGCGCCGCACCGACCGGCGCCTGATCATCGAGGTCACCGACGGGGACGACCACCTACCGCGGCGCCGCCGCGCGGAGCCGGGGGACGAGGCAGGCCGCGGCATCTCCATCGTCGCGACCATCGCCTCCTCCTGGGGCTCGCGGCGCACGCCCGGCGGCGGCAAGGCGGTCTGGTGCGAATTCGCCCTCCCGGAGAAGCCCGCCCCCGTCTGAGGCGGTCCGCCCCGGGGAAAGGCCGCCGTCAGACGCCCACCGGCATCCGCCGGCCGGCATCGTCCGCGGTCACGGCCGCCTCCGCACCGGCGGCGACGGCACCCGCCCGCCGCTCCTCGGCGGCGCGCAGCGGATTGTCCTGGGCAGGAGTGAGCCTGCGGCCCAGTCGCAGCGCCAGCACCGAGATCCCCAGCGAGCACAGGACCAGCAGCACGATGTACGGCGCGTACAGCCCGGCGCCCGCCATCATCCCGCCCGCGGCCGGACCGGCCGCCAGCGCCAGCTGCTTCACCAGGGCGAAGGCCGAGTTGTACTGACCGACCAGCCGGGCCGGCGCCAGATCGGCCACCAGCGGGGCCATCGTCGGCGACAGCATCGACTCGCCGATGCCGAAGAGCGAGAACGTCGAGATCAGCAGCGTGGCCGCGACGGCGTGGGACCCCGATATGAGCCCCGAGACCCCGGCGGCGATCCACGCCACGGTCCATATCAGCCCGACCAGCGCGACGACCCGGCTGCGCCGACGCCGCTCGACCAGCCGCAGCACGACGAACTGGGTCAGCACGATCGCCGCCGTGTTCGCCGCGAGGGCGATGCCCAGCGTCGACGGCGAGATCTCGGTGACCTCCACCGCATAGGCCGCCAGACCGGACTCGAACTGGCCGTAGCAGGCGAAGAACATCACGAAGCCCAGCACCAGCAGCTGCACCATCGCCCGGTCCGAGAGCAGCGTCCGCCACCCGCTCTTCGCGGAACCGTCGGCCGGTATCGCGTCCTCGACCCTGGGCGCCTTCGGCAGCCGGACGGTCGCGACCGTGGCGCCCAGCACCAGGAACATCGCGGACTCGATCGCGAACAGCCGCACAAAGCTCGACGGGTCGGACGTGTCCACGATCTGGCCGCCCAGCAGACCACCGACTCCGAGGCCGAGGTTGTTGAGGAAGAACTGCATGGCGAACGAGCGCGACCGTGTGGTGGTCGTCGAGCACCAGACGATCATCGTGGCCAGCGCCGGCTGGATGACCGCTATACCGGCACCCAGCGCCGCCGCGGCAGCGATCACCAGCGACTGGGTGTCGGCCAGGCCGAGGCCCATCGACCCGATGGCGGCGGAGACCGTACCCGCGACGGCAATGGGCAGCGGACCCCGGCGGTCGATCGTGCGGCCGACGAACGGCAGCACAAGCAGTGCGGCGACGGCGAACGTCGCGAGCACGACGCCTGCCGTGGTCGCACCGAGATTCCGTACCTGTGACACATAGATGAACAGGTACGGGACCGTAAAGCCGTTGCCGAACGCGCTCAGTGCGTTGCCCAGCTGGATCCGGCGCAGTGCTGCGCCCATCGCGGTGGTCACACTCACCCCCTAGGCCGAGAAGTGGCCTGGACCGGCCCGCAGGCGACAGTCCAGGCCTGAAGACTTCAGACGTAAACTTCGAAGCTAAAGAGTACACATCAAAGGGCTTTAACGGCAAGGGGTCATGTCATACTGCCGGGCATGGCTGACACCCCCGGCCCCGCCGAGCCGAGCCTCGAAGAGCAGATCGCCGCCTACCAGCGCGAGTTCCAGGACCTGGACCCGCAGGTCGAGAAGGTGGTCTCGGCCCTCAGCAGGCTCAATCGGCGCATGAACGTCGCGTACGGACGGCAGACCGCCGAGCTCGGCATCAGCAATGCCGAGTGGGAGGTCCTCAAGGCCCTCGTCCTCGCCGGCCGCCCCTACCGCCTGGGCCCCGGCGATCTGGCCAAGCGGCTCGGCCTGACCCCCGCCGCCATGACGCACCGCATCGACCGCATGGTCGCGGAGGGCCTCGTGACCCGGGAGCGCGACGGCAGCAACCGGGTCCGGGTGATCGTCGGCCTCACGGACGACGGCCGGGAGAAGTGGCTGGACGCGATGCGGCTCGCCTCGGTCTTCGAGGAGGAGCTCCTCCAGGACCTCTCCGGCGACGACCGCGGCAGGCTCGGCGAGCTCCTGACCCGGCTGCTCCGGCGCGTGGAGACGGCCCAGCCGGACGCGAGCGGCAGGCTCCGGGACCTCGACTGACGCGCCTGGGCCGTGGGTTGACACGGGGGCACCGGATCCGTAATGTACTCCGAGCTGCCACGGAGCCGAACCGGTTTTCCGCGGTGGCGTTTCACGCCAGCTCGGCGGGATCCACTACTGCACGGCCCCTGAACGGGATGAATTTCGGCATGCCGGAATTCGGTTCCGGACTCCGATTAGGAGTCGCCGGGGAAATCCGCTAAAGTAGTGATCACGCCGGGACGCGAAAGCGGAAGGCGGGAAACAAACCCTCTCCAACGGGGACCGGAAATGGATTCTGAGCCGGAAACGGAACGGAAAACGGATCTGGTAAGGTTGGAAACACCGAAGGGAAGCGCCCGGAGGAAAGCCGAGAGAGAGTCTCGGTGAGTACGAAGGAAGCGTCCGTTCCTTGAGAACTCAACAGCGTGCCAAAAGTCAACGCCAGACTATAAAACAACCCCGTCCCGGCTGGTTTTGCCGGTTGGGATGAGGTTCCTTTGAAAAACACAGCGAGGACGCTGTGAACGGCCGGGCTTATTCCGCCTGGCTGTTCCGCTCTCGTGATGTGTGCACCGGATTACCGGTAAACATTCACGGAGAGTTTGATCCTGGCTCAGGACGAACGCTGGCGGCGTGCTTAACACATGCAAGTCGAACGATGAAGCCGCTTCGGTGGTGGATTAGTGGCGAACGGGTGAGTAACACGTGGGCAATCTGCCCTGCACTCTGGGACAAGCCCTGGAAACGGGGTCTAATACCGGATACGACCGCTGACCGCATGGTTGGTGGTGGAAAGCTCCGGCGGTGCAGGATGAGCCCGCGGCCTATCAGCTTGTTGGTGGGGTGATGGCCTACCAAGGCGACGACGGGTAGCCGGCCTGAGAGGGCGACCGGCCACACTGGGACTGAGACACGGCCCAGACTCCTACGGGAGGCAGCAGTGGGGAATATTGCACAATGGGCGAAAGCCTGATGCAGCGACGCCGCGTGAGGGATGACGGCCTTCGGGTTGTAAACCTCTTTCAGCAGGGAAGAAGCGAAAGTGACGGTACCTGCAGAAGAAGCGCCGGCTAACTACGTGCCAGCAGCCGCGGTAATACGTAGGGCGCAAGCGTTGTCCGGAATTATTGGGCGTAAAGAGCTCGTAGGCGGCTTGTCGCGTCGGATGTGAAAGCCCGGGGCTTAACCCCGGGTCTGCATTCGATACGGGCAGGCTAGAGTTCGGTAGGGGAGATCGGAATTCCTGGTGTAGCGGTGAAATGCGCAGATATCAGGAGGAACACCGGTGGCGAAGGCGGATCTCTGGGCCGATACTGACGCTGAGGAGCGAAAGCGTGGGGAGCGAACAGGATTAGATACCCTGGTAGTCCACGCCGTAAACGTTGGGCACTAGGTGTGGGCGACATTCCACGTCGTCCGTGCCGCAGCTAACGCATTAAGTGCCCCGCCTGGGGAGTACGGCCGCAAGGCTAAAACTCAAAGGAATTGACGGGGGCCCGCACAAGCAGCGGAGCATGTGGCTTAATTCGACGCAACGCGAAGAACCTTACCAAGGCTTGACATACACCGGAAACGGCCAGAGATGGTCGCCCCCTTGTGGTCGGTGTACAGGTGGTGCATGGCTGTCGTCAGCTCGTGTCGTGAGATGTTGGGTTAAGTCCCGCAACGAGCGCAACCCTTGTTCTGTGTTGCCAGCATGCCTTTCGGGGTGATGGGGACTCACAGGAGACTGCCGGGGTCAACTCGGAGGAAGGTGGGGACGACGTCAAGTCATCATGCCCCTTATGTCTTGGGCTGCACACGTGCTACAATGGCCGGTACAATGAGCTGCGATGCCGTGAGGTGGAGCGAATCTCAAAAAGCCGGTCTCAGTTCGGATTGGGGTCTGCAACTCGACCCCATGAAGTTGGAGTTGCTAGTAATCGCAGATCAGCATTGCTGCGGTGAATACGTTCCCGGGCCTTGTACACACCGCCCGTCACGTCACGAAAGTCGGTAACACCCGAAGCCGGTGGCCCAACCCTTGTGGAGGGAGCCGTCGAAGGTGGGACTGGCGATTGGGACGAAGTCGTAACAAGGTAGCCGTACCGGAAGGTGCGGCTGGATCACCTCCTTTCTAAGGAGCACATAGCCGACTGCAGACAAACGTTCTGCACGGTTGCTCATGGGTGGAACGTTGACTATTCGGCACTTTCCGGAAGGGATCATTAGTACTGCTTCGGCGTGGAACGTGAGTCCTGGGTGGAGGGTGTCGGGCACGCTGTTGGGTGTCTGAGGGTACGGCCGAGAGGCTGTTCCTTCTGCCGGCCCCGGTGTAGGTCTGCTTCGGCAGGTTGTGACGGGTGGCTGGTCGTTGTTTGAGAACTGCACAGTGGACGCGAGCATCTGTGGCCAAGTTTTTAAGGGCGCACGGTGGATGCCTTGGCACCAGGAACCGATGAAGGACGTGGGAGGCCGCGATAGGCCCCGGGGAGCTGTCAACCGAGCTGTGATCCGGGGGTGTCCGAATGGGGAAACCCGGCAGTCGTCATGGGCTGTCACCCGCTGCTGAACACATAGGCAGTGTGGAGGGAACGCGGGGAAGTGAAACATCTCAGTACCCGCAGGAAGAGAAAACAACCGTGATTCCGGGAGTAGTGGCGAGCGAAACTGGATGAGGCCAAACCTACGGCGTGTGATACCCGGCAGGGGTTGCGTCGTGGGGGTTGTGGGATCTCTCTTCAACAGTCTGCCGGCTGTTGGACGAGTCAGAAACCGTTGATGTAGGCGAAGGACATGCGAAAGGTCCGGCGTAGAGGGTAAGACCCCCGTAGCTGAAACATTAGCGGCTCGTTTGAGAGACACCCAAGTAGCACGGGGCCCGAGAAATCCCGTGTGAATCTGGCGGGACCACCCGTTAAGCCTAAATATTCCCTGGTGACCGATAGCGGATAGTACCGTGAGGGAATGGTGAAAAGTACCGCGGGAGCGGAGTGAAATAGTACCTGAAACCGTGTGCCTACAAGCCGTGGGAGCGTCGCATCGAGTGCTTGCACTCGGTGTCGTGACTGCGTGCCTTTTGAAGAATGAGCCTGCGAGTTTGCGGTGTGTTGCGAGGTTAACCCGTGTGGGGAAGCCGTAGCGAAAGCGAGTCCGAATAGGGCGACCCAGTAGCGCGCCCAAGACCCGAAGCGGAGTGATCTAGCCATGGGCAGGTTGAAGCGGAGGTAAGACTTCGTGGAGGACCGAACCCACCAGGGTTGAAAACCTGGGGGATGACCTGTGGTTAGGGGTGAAAGGCCAATCAAACTCCGTGATAGCTGGTTCTCCCCGAAATGCATTTAGGTGCAGCGTCGTGTGTTTCTTGCCGGAGGTAGAGCACTGGATAGGCGATGGGCCCTACCGGGTTACTGACCTTAGCCAAACTCCGAATGCCGGTAAGTGAGAGCGCGGCAGTGAGACTGTGGGGGATAAGCTCCATGGTCGAGAGGGAAACAGCCCAGAGCATCGACTAAGGCCCCTAAGCGTACGCTAAGTGGGAAAGGATGTGGAGTCGCAGAGACAACCAGGAGGTTGGCTTAGAAGCAGCCACCCTTGAAAGAGTGCGTAATAGCTCACTGGTCAAGTGATTCCGCGCCGACAATGTAGCGGGGCTCAAGCGTACCGCCGAAGTCGTGTCATTCATACAACAGCCCTAACGGGTGTGTGGATGGGTAGGGGAGCGTCGTGTGCCGGGTGAAGCAGCCGCGGAAGCGAGTTGTGGACGGTTCACGAGTGAGAATGCAGGCATGAGTAGCGATACACACGTGGGAAACGTGTGCGCCGATTGACTAAGGGTTCCTGGGTCAAGCTGATCTGCCCAGGGTAAGTCGGGACCTAAGGCGAGGCCGACAGGCGTAGTCGATGGACAACCGGTTGATATTCCGGTACCCGCTTTGAAACGCCCAATATCGAATCAGGCGATGCTAAGTCCGTGAAGCCGTCCTGGATCCTTCGGGTGAAGGGAAGTGGTGGAGCCGACGGACCAGACTTGTAGTAGGTAAGCGATGGGGTGACGCAGGAAGGTAGTCCAGCCCGGGCGGTGGTTGTCCCGGGGTAAGGGTGTAGGCCGTGTGGTAGGCAAATCCGTCACACGTTAAGGCTGAGACCTGATGCCGAGCCGATTGTGGTGAAGTGGATGATCCTATGCTGTCGAGAAAAGCCTCTAGCGAGTTTCATGGCGGCCCGTACCCTAAACCGACTCAGGTGGTCAGGTAGAGAATACCGAGGCGTTCGGGTGAACTATGGTTAAGGAACTCGGCAAAATGCCCCCGTAACTTCGGGAGAAGGGGGGCCATGTCCGGTGATGAGTCTTGCACTCTGAGCTGGGTGTGGCCGCAGAGACCAGCGAGAAGCGACTGTTTACTAAAAACACAGGTCCGTGCGAAGCCGTAAGGCGATGTATACGGACTGACGCCTGCCCGGTGCTGGAACGTTAAGGGGACCGGTTAGCTCCATTTCGGTGGGGCGAAGCTGAGAACTTAAGCGCCAGTAAACGGCGGTGGTAACTATAACCATCCTAAGGTAGCGAAATTCCTTGTCGGGTAAGTTCCGACCTGCACGAATGGCGTAACGACTTCTCGACTGTCTCAACCATAGGCCCGGTGAAATTGCACTACGAGTAAAGATGCTCGTTTCGCGCAGCAGGACGGAAAGACCCCGGGACCTTTACTATAGCTTGATATTGGTGTTCGGTTCGGCTTGTGTAGGATAGGTGGGAGACTGTGAAGCATGCACGCCAGTGTGTGTGGAGTCGTCGTTGAAATACCACTCTGGTCGTGCTGGATGTCTAACCTGGGTCCGTGATCCGGATCAGGGACAGTGTCTGGTGGGTAGTTTAACTGGGGCGGTTGCCTCCTAAAGGGTAACGGAGGCGCCCAAAGGTTCCCTCAGCCTGGTTGGCAATCAGGTGTTGAGTGTAAGTGCACAAGGGAGCTTGACTGTGAGACCGACGGGTCGAGCAGGGACGAAAGTCGGGACTAGTGATCCGGCGGTGGCTTGTGGAAGCGCCGTCGCTCAACGGATAAAAGGTACCCCGGGGATAACAGGCTGATCTTCCCCAAGAGTCCATATCGACGGGATGGTTTGGCACCTCGATGTCGGCTCGTCGCATCCTGGGGCTGGAGTCGGTCCCAAGGGTTGGGCTGTTCGCCCATTAAAGCGGTACGCGAGCTGGGTTTAGAACGTCGTGAGACAGTTCGGTCCCTATCCGCTGTGCGCGTAGGAGTCTTGAGAAGGGCTGTCCCTAGTACGAGAGGACCGGGACGGACGAACCTCTGGTGTGCCAGTTGTTCTGCCAAGGGCATGGCTGGTTGGCTACGTTCGGGAGGGATAACCGCTGAAAGCATCTAAGCGGGAAGCCTGCTTCGAGATGAGGACTCCCACCCACTTGATGGGGTAAGGCTCCCAGTAGACGACTGGGTTGATAGGCCAGATATGGAAGCCGGGTAACCGGTGGAGTTGACTGGTACTAATAGGCCGAGGGCTTGTCCTCAGTTGCTCGCGTCCACTGTGTTGGTTCTGAAACCACGAACAACCATTGCCGGTTGTGTGTTTCGTAGTGTTTCGGTGGTCATAGCGTTAGGGAAACGCCCGGTTACATTCCGAACCCGGAAGCTAAGCCTTTCAGCGCCGATGGTACTGCATGGGGGACCGTGTGGGAGAGTAGGACGCCGCCGAACTAAATTTGATAAAGCCTCGGGTCCGAGTCGGAGAAATCTGATTCGGACCCGAGGCTTTTCTGCGTTCATCGCCGTTACGGCAACAACTCCACGGCCTCGGCCAGCAGTTCGTACTGCTTCCGCCAGCCCGGGTCGTATGTGCTGAAAACGATCCGGTCCGCGCCGGCCTCGGCGAATTCCACGATCCGCTCCGCAGCCTGCTCCGGGCTCCCGTCGAAGACCATGGCCTCGGCCCTCTCCTTCGAAATGCCGAAGGCGTTGGCCGCGGTCCGGGTCAGATCGGGACCGCCCGGCCGCTCGACGCCACCGAGGCCGAACGGCTGGGCCACGGTGACGCCCGGCATCGGACGACCGACGTCCTCCGCCCGCTCGCGCAGCCGGGTGATTCTCTCCGTCAGCCAGGCCGGAGAGGCGAGCGCCGGGAACCAGTGGTCGCCGTACCGGACGGCTCGCTCAAGGGCCGCCTCGTTCTCGCCGCCGATGAGCAGGGGCGGTGCTTCGGCCGGCACGGTCAGCCTCAAGTCCGGCTGTGCGGGGTCGAGTTGGCCCAGTTCGCCGCTCAGAGCGCCGGGCAGCCGGGAGAGCGCCTC
Source organism: Streptomyces luteireticuli (assembly GCF_041519305.1). Lineage (NCBI taxonomy): Bacteria > Bacillati > Actinomycetota > Actinomycetes > Kitasatosporales > Streptomycetaceae > Streptomyces > Streptomyces luteireticuli. Next base: position 4,151,668 of record NZ_CP167927.1, on the reverse strand, counting down.
GTCCAGGCGGGCATCGCGTTCCTCGAAGGGGATGCCCGTCGCCCGCCAGGCCGCCGGGTCCTTCAGGCCTCCGCGCCAGCGGGCCCACGGGCTGTCCCCGGCGTCGACGCCGACGAGGAGCCGGCCGTCGGCCATGTACTGGAGCGTGGCCAGCCGCTGGGCCAGTCCGGGCAGTGGATGGAGCGCGGGCACCAGGGCCGCGGTGCCGATCCGCAGCCGCGTCGTGGCGGCGGCCGCGCCGCCCAGCACCAGCAGCGGGTCGAGCATCGGGCAGCGGCCGGTCAACAGGTCGCTGGTCCACAGGGATTCGAAGCCGAGCTTCTCGGCGAGGCGGGCCGCCTCCGCGGTCTCACCGGGGGCGGCGGCCGGGTCGAGGGTGAGCGCCGGGGCGAAGACGCCGATGGTGATGGGGGTCGTCCGTGTCATGGTCCAGAACGTAGTCTTCCCAGGTCAGACGGCGAATCCGTAGGACTACGGGGGTAGGGCTGCGGGGATGGCCCGGCTGATCTGCGGGGTACGGGGAACGTCGATCGAGGCAGGGGCCGTCGCATGGTGCTGTACGGACGGGAGGCCGAACACGCCGCTGTCGCCGCGCTGTTGGCGCGCGCGTGGGAGGGGCGGGGCGGTGCCCTGCTGGTGCGCGGTGTGGCGGGCATCGGCAAGTCGGAACTGCTGGCCGAGGCGGCTCGAAGGGCCAGGACGGCGGGGAGCGAGGTGCGGGTCCTGTGGGCCACGGGCACCGAGGCCGAGTCCGTCCTGCCCTTCGCCGGACTGCACCTGCTGCTGCGTCCCGTGCTGACGGAGGACCGGCTCGCGGCCCTGCCCGGTCCCCAGGCCGGCGCCCTGCGCGGGGCGTTCGGTCTGGCCGAGGCCTCGCCGGAGGACCGTTTCCGCATCGGGCTGGCAGTACTCACCCTGCTCTCCGACCTGGCCGCCGAGCAGCCGCTGCTCTGCCTGGTCGACGACTTCCAGTGGCTGGATCCCTCCTCGGCCGAGGCCCTGCTCTTCACCGCGCGCCGGCTCGGCGACGAGCCCGTGGCCGTCCTCCTCGCGGCCCGGGACGACCTGCCCGACGACGCACGGCCGTCGCCCGCGCCGGGCGTGCCCGAGCTGCGGCTCGGCCCGCTCGCCCCCGAGGCCGCGGCCGAACTCCTCGCCGACCGGGCACCGGACCTCGCGGACGGGGTGCTGACCACGGTCGTCGAGAAGTCGGCCGGACATCCCCTCTCGCTCGTGGAGACGGTACGGTCGCTCACCCCCGGCCAGCGGGCGGGCGCCACCCCGATCCCCGGCGAACTGCCCGTCCCCGCCCGCCTGATGGAGGCCTACCGGGCCCGCATCGAGGGGCTGGGGACGGCTCGTACCGCGCTGCTCGTCGCCGCCGCCGAGAGCGGAGGCGAGCTGCGTACCGTCCTCGCGGCCGCCCGCGCGCTCGGCGCCGGGCCCGAGGACCTGCGCGCGGCCGAACGCGCCGGGCTCGTCACGCTCACCGACGCCGCGGTCGCCTTCCGGCACCCCCTCATCCGTGCCGCCGCCTACCAGGGCGCCGACCCCGTCGAGCGGATGGCCGCGCACCGCGCGCTCGCCGGGGCCGACGGGGCCGTCCGGGACCCCGACCGTACGGCCTGGCACCTGGCCGCGGCCGCCGCCGGACCGGACGAGGAGGTGGCGGCCCGGCTCGACCGCGCCGGTGAATCGGCCTGGGAGCGGGGCGCGTTCGCCGCCTCGGCCGCCGCCCACCGCCGGGCCTCGGAGCTCAGCCCACTGCCGTTCGACCGTGCGCGGCGCCTGCTGTCGGCCGCCCAGGTGTCCGTCGTGACAGGACGGATCGCGGAGGCCGACGGGCTGGCCCGGCGGGCGACGGAGCTGACGGAGGACCGGACGCTGCGTGCCGGGCTGGGGATGGTGCGGGGCGCCGTCGAGGACGTGGGCGGGCATCCGCGCACCGCGGCGTACCTTCTGCTCGACCACGCCGAGCAGCTGCTCGGCGGCGGCGAGGACGTCGGCGGTGATCCCGGCCCCCTCGTACCGATGCTGGTGCTCGCCGCGCGCAGCGCGTGGGCGGCGGGGGACGGGACGCTGGTCGGCCGGGTCGCCGAGGCGGCGGCCCGGGTGCGGTCGGAGCAGTCGGCGATGGCGGCGTTGTCGGCACTTGCGGGGCTGGTGTCCGGTGTCGGGACGGGAGAGGCGGACTTCAACGGCCCGGTGACGGCGCTGCGTTGCTTCGTCGACGAGATCCGTGGACACAATCCCGGTTCGCATCTTCTGCGCCTCCTGGCCGTCGACTGCGCCGTCCTGCTCGGCGACGACGATGCGGTGCTCGGGCTGGCCACCGCCGAGGCGGCCCGCTGTCTGGCGCGCAGCACCGTTCTGTCGCTGCCGGAGGTGCTGCGGCCGCTCGCCGATGTGCAGCTGGCGACCGGGCGTGTGCGGGAGGCGGCCGCGACGGCGGCGGAGGCCGAGGACGCGGCCGGTTCGACGGCGGACGCGGCCGGGCCGGCCGGCCCCCTGCCGGCCCGTCGGCTGCTGGCCGTCGCGGACCGGGTCGCCGCCCGTGTCGCGGCGCTCGCCGGCGACGAGGAGAAGTGCCGCGCGGCGCTCGGGCGTTCGGCCGGTGAGGCCTCCGCGGCCGTCCTCGGTCTCCTCGACCTCGGACTGGGCCGGCCCGAGCGCGCCCTGGGCCGGTTCGAGGACGCTCTTCGCGGTGGCCCGGTCGCGGCCGTCGTCCTGTTGCCGGCCACCGGTGACCTGGTGGAGGCCGCCGTACGGGCCGGTCTCCCGGAGCGGGCGGCCGGGCAGCTGGCCGTCTTCAGCGCCTGGGCCGAGGCGGGCGGGCAGCCGTGGGCCGCCGCCGTCGCCCTGCGCTGCGCGGCGCTGACCGGGCCCGAAGAGGCGGCGGAGGAACGTTACTCGGCGGCGCTCGACCGGCACCGGGGCGCGGGCCGGCCGTTCGAGGAGGCCCGTACGGAGCTGCTGTACGGCGAGTGGCTGCGGCGGGCCCGGCGGCGGGCCGAAGCCCGGCCGCGGCTGCGGAACGCGCTGGAGGCGTTCGAGCGCCTGGGCGCCGTGCCCTGGGCCGAACGCGCCCGCGGGGAGCTGCGGGCGGTGGGCGGGACGGCGTCGGCCGCGCCCGCGGCGCGTCCCGATCCGCTGGCCGCCCTGACGCCACAGGAGCGCCAGGTGGTCCGCCTCGCCGCGGCCGGGACCAGCAATCGCGACATCGCCGCCCGGCTCTTCCTCAGCCCGCGGACCGTGGAGTACCACCTGTACAAGGCGTATCCGAAGCTCGGCGTCGGCTCCCGGCGCGAACTCGCCGCCCTGGACGGCGGATTCGAGGGGCCGGCGCCCCTACCGTAGCGCTACGGATTCGCTCCGGCTCCCCGCTCCCTACCGTCGTGATCAGTGCACACGGCGACAGGGCCGTGGCGATGCGGAGGAGACGGACGATGAGCCGAGCAGCGCTGTTCCACGAGCCCGGGGGCCCCGAGGTGCTGCGGGTGGAGGAGGTCGAGGAGCCGCAGGCCGGCCCGGGGCAGGTGCGGGTCCGGGTGCGGGCGGCGGGTGTCCAGCCGTACGACTGCGCGGTGCGCGCCGGCTGGACGCCGCCGGGCGTCTCCGGGCCGTTGCCGCGCATCCCCGGCAACGAGTTCGCCGGGGTGATCGACCAGGTCGGCCCGGGCGTCACCGCCTGGGCGCCCGGGGACGAGGTGCTGGGCTTCGGGCAGCTCGGGGCGTACGCGGAGCTGATCGTTTCGCCGGCCGACCAGGTGACCCGCAAGCCCGCCACGATGCCCTGGGAGGTCGCGGGCGGATTCACCGCCGGGACGCAGACCGCGCACATCGCCCTGGAGACGATCGCCCCGCGCGAGGGCGAGGTCCTGCTGGTACACGGCGCGGCCGGGTCGGTGGGCGGTGCGGCGGTCCAACTGGCGCGTGCCGGGGGCGCGATGGTCATCGGTACGGCGCGCGAGGCCAACCATGCATACCTGCGTTCCCTCGGCGCGCTCCCCGTCGCCTATGGCGAGGGGCTCGTCGAACGGATCCGGGAGCTGGCGCCGCAGGGGGTCGACTGCGTCCTCGACGGCGCGGGCGGGGAGGCGTTCGACCTGTCGCTGGACCTGGTGGCCGACCGGAGCCGGATGCTGACCCTCGTCGAGCACCAGCGGGCGGCGGCGGCCGGGGTGCGGACCACTCCGCCCGCCCGCTCGGCGGCCCGGCTGGCCGGGCTCGCCGAACGGTACGCGCGCGGTGAACTCGCCTGGCACGTACGGGCCGTCTACCCGCTCGACCGCGCCGCGGACGCGCAGCGCGACGTGGAAAGCGGGCACGGGCGGGGCAAGGTGGTGCTGCTCGTCGGGTGAGCGGCGGGGAAGGGCGGGCGGTCAGACGGCCATCATGCCGCCGCCCTCGAAGAGGACGGTGTGCCGTCCCGCCCAGTCGTCCAGCGCCTGCCGGCAGGCCCGGTCCATGTAGCGCAGCCCGCGGAGGTCGAGCTCGACGACGTCCCGTCCCGACCGGGTCAGCGACTCCAGCTCGTCCAGCAGCTTCGGCAGCCGGAGGAAGGTGGCGTTGCCGATGACGCGCGCCCGGACGAAGCCGTCGCCGGCCCGTACCGTCTCCACCCGCACCTGGGACATCTCCCACGCGACCTTGAAGGTCGCCAGCGCCAGGCCGATGACGACCCCCTCGAAGAGGTTGGTCACCACGATCGCCGTGGTGGTGGCGAGCAGGACGGCGGCCTCACCGCGGTGGTCCTGCCACAGCCGGCCCAACTCCCGTCCCGGGAGCAGCTTCCACCCCGAGTGCACCAGCACTCCCGCCAGCGCGGCGACCGGGATCGCCTCCAGTGCCCAGGGCAGCAGCGTCGCGAAGACCAGCAGCCACAGGCCGTGCAGCACGCGCGACGCCTTCGTCCGCGCGCCCGCCCGGACGTTGGCCGAGCTGCGCACGACGACGGTGGTCATGGGCAGGGCGCCGAGCATGCCGCACACCGTGTTGCCGGCGCCCTGGGCGATGAGCTCCCTGTCGTAGTCGGTGCGGCGGCCGGGGTGCATCCGGTCGACGGCGGCCGCGCCGAACAGCGCCTCGGCGGAGGCGATCAGGGCGAACGCCAGGACCGTGCCCAGGACACCCATCTCGCCGAGCCGGAAGAAATCGCTCCCGTCCGGCGGTTCGACCGCCGCGAGCAGCCCGTTCACCCGGACCCGGTCCACGGGCAGGTCCAGCGCGGTCACCGCGGCCGTCGCCAGCGCGACCGCGGCCAGCGGCGCGGGGAGCGCGCGGGCCCCGCGCCGCCAGCGTGGCCACAGCGCGAGGACGGCCACCGTGCCGCTGCCGACGGCGAGGGCGACCAGAGCCGACGGCGATTCGAGCGTCTCGGTCAGCAGCAGGGCGAGGCCGCCGAGCTTCTCCAGGCCGCCCGAGGGCGCGTTGGCGTCGGCGAGCCGGTAGAGCTGGCCGGAGATCAGGACGACCCCTATGCCCGCGAGCATGCCCTGCACCACCGCCGCGGACACCGCCCGGAACCAGCGGCCCATCCGCAGCAGGCCCATCGCGACCTGGACGACGCCGGTGGCGAGCACCAGGATGCCGAGCGCCCCCACGCCGTACTCGCGGACGGCCTCGTACACGAGCGCGGTGAGCCCGGCGGCGGGCCCGCTGACCTGCAGACTGCTGCCCGGCAGCAGTCCGGTGAGCAGACCGCCGACGATCCCGGTGATCAGCCCCAGCTCCACCGGGACGCCGGACGCGACGGCGATGCCCGTGGAGAGCGGGACGGCTATGAGGAAGACGACGAGCGACGCGGAGAAATCGGCGCGCAGGCCGGCCGGGAGGCCGAGGCGCGAGGCGGAGGTCAGGACGGGGCCGAGGACTTTGCGCTTCATGGGCTTCATGGGCTTCATGGGAGACGCCTCCAGCGCCCCGGACGCGCACGCCGCGCACCGGGGACAAAGTTCCGTCAAGGGACGAGTACGGGCGGGCGGATCGGGCAGCCTGTACGGGTCGTCGGCCTGGGGGTCGGCCCGGGCCTCGGCCGGTGCGGGCTGTCGTGGACACGGACGCTCGGGGGCGGGCGCGATGCGGAAGGCCGAGTGCGGGCGGGGAGGGGCAGCGGGCCGGGGCGGACGTCGGACCGGATGGTCGGGGCCGGACGTCGGACCGGACGGTCGGGGTCGGACGTTCGCATGACGCCCGGGGACGACGTTCGTACGCGCCCGGGGACGGGGTGCGTCCCTGCCTCCTCCTGCATCCTGCCGCGAACACCCGGTCACAGTCTGTCCAAAGGCCCAGGGCCATGGACGGGACGGAGTGTTACCACGATGTAAACGCCGGATCGTGCCGTCGGAAGAGCTACCTCCGTTCACTCCGGCGGATACCGGGAATCACACGCCCCTCCTTCTCGCGGTGCCCCGCTGCCGTGCGCGGGCGCCCCCGGCCGGAGGCGGACGGCGGCCGCACGCCGGCGGGCGAGGTGCGAAGATGACCGGACGGCCGGCCCACCGGGACCGCCGGCCGCCCGCCCCGAAGCCCAGCGCAGCGAAAAGGTGAGCACCGTGGCCCAGACAGTCGCCGTCCTCGGGACCGGAAAGATCGGGGAAGCGCTGCTCAGCGGCATGATCCGGGCCGGCTGGAAGCCCGCCGACCTGCTCTGCACGGCGCGCCGCGCCGAGCGCGCCGAGGCCCTGCGCGAGCGCTACGGCGTCGAGGCCGTCGGCAACGCGGACGCCGCCAAGCGCGCCGACACCCTGATCCTGGCCGTCAAGCCGCAGGACATGGCGGCCCTCCTCGACGAGCTCGCCCCGCACCTGCCCGCCGGCCGGCTCGTCATCAGCGCGGCGGCCGGCGTCCCGACCGCCTTCTTCGAGGAGCGGCTCCCGGCCGGTATCCCCGTCGTCCGCGTCATGCCCAACACCCCCGTCCTCGTCGACGAGGGCATGTCGGTCATCTCCGGCGGCACCCACGCCACCGAGGACCACCTGCTGCGCACCGAGGCGATCTTCAAGCCGGTCGGCAAGACACTGCGCGTCCCCGAGTCCCAGCAGGACGCGGCGACCGCCCTCTCCGGCTCCGGCCCCGCGTACTTCTACTTCCTCGTCGAGGCCATGACCGACGCCGGCATCCTCCTCGGCCTGCCCCGGGACAAGGCCCACGACCTCATCGTCCAGGCCGCCATCGGCGCCGCCGTCATGCTCCGCGACAGCGGCGAACACCCCGTCAAGCTCCGCGAGGCGGTCACCTCCCCGGCCGGGACGACGATCAACGCCATCCGCGAGCTGGAGAAGCACGGGGTGCGGCATGCCCTGATCGCGGCCCTGGAGGCCGCCCGTGACCGCAGCCGCGAGCTGGCCTCCGGGACCGGCTGATCCTTCAACGGGCGGGGAGCAGGCCGATCGCCCGGTACGCCGCGTCGACCGTGGGCCGTGCCAGCTCCCGCGCCCGGCGGGCGCCGTCCCGCAGGACGCCGTCCACGTACGCCGGGTCGGCGCACAGCTCCGCGTGCCGCTCGCGCACCGGACGCAGCAGCTCCACCACCGCGTCGGCGGTGTCCTTCTTCAACGCCCCGTACGAGGAGTAGCCCGCGGCCAGTTCCCCGGGCTCCTTGCCGGTGCAGGCCGCCAGCAGCTCCAGCAGGTTCGTCACCCCGGGCTTCGCCGCCCGGTCGTACGCGACCTCGGCGCCGCTGTCGGTCACCGCGCGCATCACCTTCCGGCGCACCACGTCCGGCTCGTCGAGCAGGTACACGATCCCCGAGGTCTCGGCGTGCGACTTGCCCATCTTCGACGTCGGGTCCTGGAGGTCCATCACCCGCGCGGCGACCGGCGGGAGCACGGCCCTGGGCACGGTGAACGTCTGCCCGTACCGCTGGTTGAAGCGGACCGCCAGATCTCGGGTCAGCTCGACGTGCTGTGCCTGGTCGTCGCCGACCGGGACCTCGTCCGCGCCGTAGGCGAGGATGTCCGCCGCCATGAGCACGGGATAGGTGAGGAGCGAGAGCCGCACGCTGCCGCCGGTCTCCCGCTCGCGCACCGACTTCTCCTTGTACTGGATCATCCGGCGCATCTCTCCGTCGGACGCCGTGCACTCCAGGAGATAGGAGAGGCGCGTGTGCTCGTCGACGTGGCTCTGGACGAACAGGGTGCACAGGGTGGGGTCCAGCCCGGCGGCGAGCATGAGGGTGGCCGCCTGGCGGCTGAGCCGGCGGACCCGGGCGGGGTCGTGGTCCACGGTCAGCGCGTGCAGGTCCACCACGCAGAAGATCGCCTCGGCACGGTGCTGGTCCGACTCGACCCACTGCCGGAGGGCGCCGAGGTAGTTGCCCAGAGTGAGGTGGCCGGTCGGTTTGATGCCGCTGAAGATGCGCGTCATGGGGAGGTTCGTCTCCTCGGTCTTGTCTCGGTCGAGGGACCACCGCCACGGACAGCAAAAACGGCCGCCGAGGCGGCGGCCGTGGGGTGCGTGCGCGAGCTGCGCGAAGGGGTGGCCGCCGTCAGGCGGGCCACCACTGGCGCTTGCACACGTGCTGGGTCATGCCCCCGACCGTACGCTCCCGAATCCGCTTGCGCCACGGGTTTGATCAGGGTTACGGGCTCGTGTAGGGTTCTTCGAGTTGCCACGGCGTCCGCGAGGAAGCCGGGGCGGCGTTTCACGCCAGCTCGGCGGGATCCACTACTGCACGGCCCCTGAACGGGATGAATTTCGGCATGCCGGAATTCGGTTCCGGACTCCGATTAGGAGTCGCCGGGGAAATCCGCTAAAGTAGTGATCACGCCGGGACGCGAAAGCGGAAGGCGGGAAACAAACCCCCTCCAACGGGGACCGGAAATGGATTCCGAGCCGGAAACGGAACGGAAAACGGATCTGGTAAGGTTGGAAACACCGAAGGGAAGCGCCCGGAGGAAAGCCGAGACAGAGTCTCGGTGAGTACGAAGGAAGCGTCCGTTCCTTGAGAACTCAACAGCGTGCCAAAAGTCAACGCCAGACTATAAAACAACCCCGTCCCGGCTGGTTTTGCCGGTTGGGATGAGGTTCCTTTGAAAAACACAGCGAGGACGCTGTGAACGGCCGGGCTTATTCCGCCTGGCTGTTCCGCTCAACGCGAGTGTTGAACCGGATTACCGGTACACATTCACGGAGAGTTTGATCCTGGCTCAGGACGAACGCTGGCGGCGTGCTTAACACATGCAAGTCGAACGATGAAGCCGCTTCGGTGGTGGATTAGTGGCGAACGGGTGAGTAACACGTGGGCAATCTGCCCTGCACTCTGGGACAAGCCCTGGAAACGGGGTCTAATACCGGATACGACCTTCGAAGGCATCTTTGAAGGTGGAAAGCTCCGGCGGTGCAGGATGAGCCCGCGGCCTATCAGCTTGTTGGTGGGGTGATGGCCTACCAAGGCGACGACGGGTAGCCGGCCTGAGAGGGCGACCGGCCACACTGGGACTGAGACACGGCCCAGACTCCTACGGGAGGCAGCAGTGGGGAATATTGCACAATGGGCGAAAGCCTGATGCAGCGACGCCGCGTGAGGGATGACGGCCTTCGGGTTGTAAACCTCTTTCAGCAGGGAAGAAGCGAAAGTGACGGTACCTGCAGAAGAAGCGCCGGCTAACTACGTGCCAGCAGCCGCGGTAATACGTAGGGCGCAAGCGTTGTCCGGAATTATTGGGCGTAAAGAGCTCGTAGGCGGCTTGTCGCGTCGGATGTGAAAGCCCGGGGCTTAACCCCGGGTCTGCATTCGATACGGGCAGGCTAGAGTTCGGTAGGGGAGATCGGAATTCCTGGTGTAGCGGTGAAATGCGCAGATATCAGGAGGAACACCGGTGGCGAAGGCGGATCTCTGGGCCGATACTGACGCTGAGGAGCGAAAGCGTGGGGAGCGAACAGGATTAGATACCCTGGTAGTCCACGCCGTAAACGTTGGGCACTAGGTGTGGGCGACATTCCACGTCGTCCGTGCCGCAGCTAACGCATTAAGTGCCCCGACTGGGGAGTACGGTCGCAAGGCTAAAAATCAAATGAATTGACGGGGGCCCGCACAAGCAGCGGAGCATGTGGCTTAATTCGACGCAACGCGAAGAACCTTACCAAGGCTTGACATACACCGGAAACGGCCAGAGATGGTCGCCCCCTTGTGGTCGGTGTACAGGTGGTGCATGGCTGTCGTCAGCTCGTGTCGTGAGATGTTGGGTTAAGTCCCGCAACGAGCGCAACCCTTGTTCTGTGTTGCCAGCATGCCTTTCGGGGTGATGGGGACTCACAGGAGACTGCCGGGGTCAACTCGGAGGAAGGTGGGGACGACGTCAAGTCATCATGCCCCTTATGTCTTGGGCTGCACACGTGCTACAATGGCCGGTACAATGAGCTGCGATGCCGTGAGGTGGAGCGAATCTCAAAAAGCCGGTCTCAGTTCGGATTGGGGTCTGCAACTCGACCCCATGAAGTTGGAGTTGCTAGTAATCGCAGATCAGCATTGCTGCGGTGAATACGTTCCCGGGCCTTGTACACACCGCCCGTCACGTCACGAAAGTCGGTAACACCCGAAGCCGGTGGCCCAACCCTTGTGGAGGGAGCCGTCGAAGGTGGGACTGGCGATTGGGACGAAGTCGTAACAAGGTAGCCGTACCGGAAGGTGCGGCTGGATCACCTCCTTTCTAAGGAGCACATAGCCGACTGCAGACAAACGTTCTGCACGGTTGCTCATGGGTGGAACGTTGACTATTCGGCACTTTCCGGAAGGGATCATTAGTACTGCTTCGGCGTGGAACGTGAGTCCTGGGTGGAGGGTGTCGGGCACGCTGTTGGGTGTCTGAGGGTACGAGCGTGAGCTTGTTGCCTTCTGCCGGCCCCAGTGAACTCGATGCTTCGGTGTCGGGGTGGTGGGTGGCTGGTCGTTGTTTGAGAACTGCACAGTGGACGCGAGCATCTGTGGCCAAGTTTTTAAGGGCGCACGGTGGATGCCTTGGCACCAGGAACCGATGAAGGACGTGGGAGGCCGCGATAGGCCCCGGGGAGCTGTCAACCGAGCTGTGATCCGGGGGTGTCCGAATGGGGAAACCCGGCAGTCGTCATGGGCTGTCACCCGCTGCTGAACACATAGGCAGTGTGGAGGGAACGCGGGGAAGTGAAACATCTCAGTACCCGCAGGAAGAGAAAACAACCGTGATTCCGGGAGTAGTGGCGAGCGAAACTGGATGAGGCCAAACCTACGACGTGTGATACCCGGCAGGGGTTGCGTCGTGGGGGTTGTGGGATCTCTCTTCAACAGTCTGCCGGCTGTTGGACGAGTCAGAAACCGTTGATGTAGGCGAAGGACATGCGAAAGGTCCGGCGTAGAGGGTAAGACCCCCGTAGCTGAAACATTAGCGGCTCGTTTGAGAGACACCCAAGTAGCACGGGGCCCGAGAAATCCCGTGTGAATCTGGCGGGACCACCCGTTAAGCCTAAATATTCCCTGGTGACCGATAGCGGATAGTACCGTGAGGGAATGGTGAAAAGTACCGCGGGAGCGGAGTGAAATATTACCTGAAACCGTGTGCCTACAAGCCGTGGGAGCGTCGCATCGAGTGCTTGCACTCGGTGTCGTGACTGCGTGCCTTTTGAAGAATGAGCCTGCGAGTTTGCGGTGTGTTGCGAGGTTAACCCGTGTGGGGAAGCCGTAGCGAAAGCGAGTCCGAATAGGGCGACCCAGTAGCGCGCCCAAGACCCGAAGCGGAGTGATCTAGCCATGGGCAGGTTGAAGCGGAGGTAAGACTTCGTGGAGGACCGAACCCACCAGGGTTGAAAACCTGGGGGATGACCTGTGGTTAGGGGTGAAAGGCCAATCAAACTCCGTGATAGCTGGTTCTCCCCGAAATGCATTTAGGTGCAGCGTCGTGTGTTTCTTGCCGGAGGTAGAGCACTGGATAGGCGATGGGCCCTACCGGGTTACTGACCTTAGCCAAACTCCGAATGCCGGTAAGTGAGAGCGCGGCAGTGAGACTGTGGGGGATAAGCTCCATGGTCGAGAGGGAAACAGCCCAGAGCATCGACTAAGGCCCCTAAGCGTACGCTAAGTGGGAAAGGATGTGGAGTCGCAGAGACAACCAGGAGGTTGGCTTAGAAGCAGCCACCCTTGAAAGAGTGCGTAATAGCTCACTGGTCAAGTGATTCCGCGCCGACAATGTAGCGGGGCTCAAGCGTACCGCCGAAGTCGTGTCATTCATACAACAGCCCTAACGGGTGTGTGGATGGGTAGGGGAGCGTCGTGTGCCGGGTGAAGCAGCCGCGGAAGCGAGTTGTGGACGGTTCACGAGTGAGAATGCAGGCATGAGTAGCGATACACACGTGGGAAACGTGTGCGCCGATTGACTAAGGGTTCCTGGGTCAAGCTGATCTGCCCAGGGTAAGTCGGGACCTAAGGCGAGGCCGACAGGCGTAGTCGATGGACAACCGGTTGATATTCCGGTACCCGCTTTGAAACGCCCAATATCGAATCAGGCGATGCTAAGTCCGTGAAGCCGTCCTGGATCCTTCGGGTGAAGGGAAGTGGTGGAGCCGACGGACCAGACTTGTAGTAGGTAAGCGATGGGGTGACGCAGGAAGGTAGTCCAGCCCGGGCGGTGGTTGTCCCGGGGTAAGGGTGTAGGCCGTGTGGTAGGCAAATCCGTCACACGTTAAGGCTGAGACCTGATGCCGAGCCGATTGTGGTGAAGTGGATGATCCTATGCTGTCGAGAAAAGCCTCTAGCGAGTTTCATGGCGGCCCGTACCCTAAACCGACTCAGGTGGTCAGGTAGAGAATACCGAGGCGTTCGGGTGAACTATGGTTAAGGAACTCGGCAAAATGCCCCCGTAACTTCGGGAGAAGGGGGGCCATGTCCGGTGATGAGTCTTGCACTCTGAGCTGGGTGTGGCCGCAGAGACCAGCGAGAAGCGACTGTTTACTAAAAACACAGGTCCGTGCGAAGCCGTAAGGCGATGTATACGGACTGACGCCTGCCCGGTGCTGGAACGTTAAGGGGACCGGTTAGCTCCATTTCGGTGGGGCGAAGCTGAGAACTTAAGCGCCAGTAAACGGCGGTGGTAACTATAACCATCCTAAGGTAGCGAAATTCCTTGTCGGGTAAGTTCCGACCTGCACGAATGGCGTAACGACTTCTCGACTGTCTCAACCATAGGCCCGGTGAAATTGCACTACGAGTAAAGATGCTCGTTTCGCGCAGCAGGACGGAAAGACCCCGGGACCTTTACTATAGCTTGATATTGGTGTTCGGTTCGGCTTGTGTAGGATAGGTGGGAGACTGTGAAGCATGCACGCCAGTGTGTGTGGAGTCGTCGTTGAAATACCACTCTGGTCGTGCTGGATGTCTAACCTGGGTCCGTGATCCGGATCAGGGACAGTGTCTGGTGGGTAGTTTAACTGGGGCGGTTGCCTCCTAAAGGGTAACGGAGGCGCCCAAAGGTTCCCTCAGCCTGGTTGGCAATCAGGTGTTGAGTGTAAGTGCACAAGGGAGCTTGACTGTGAGACCGACGGGTCGAGCAGGGACGAAAGTCGGGACTAGTGATCCGGCGGTGGCTTGTGGAAGCGCCGTCGCTCAACGGATAAAAGGTACCCCGGGGATAACAGGCTGATCTTCCCCAAGAGTCCATATCGACGGGATGGTTTGGCACCTCGATGTCGGCTCGTCGCATCCTGGGGCTGGAGTCGGTCCCAAGGGTTGGGCTGTTCGCCCATTAAAGCGGTACGCGAGCTGGGTTTAGAACGTCGTGAGACAGTTCGGTCCCTATCCGCTGTGCGCGTAGGAGTCTTGAGAAGGGCTGTCCCTAGTACGAGAGGACCGGGACGGACGAACCTCTGGTGTGCCAGTTGTTCTGCCAAGGGCATGGCTGGTTGGCTACGTTCGGGAGGGATAACCGCTGAAAGCATCTAAGCGGGAAGCCTGCTTCGAGATGAGGACTCCCACCCACTTGATGGGGTAAGGCTCCCAGTAGACGACTGGGTTGATAGGCCAGATATGGAAGCCGGGTAACCGGTGGAGTTGACTGGTACTAATAGGCCGAGGGCTTGTCCTCAGTTGCTCGCGTCCACTGTGTTGGTTCTGAAACCACGAACAACCATTGCCGGTTGTTGATATGTTTCGTAGTGTTTCGGTGGTCATAGCGTTAGGGAAACGCCCGGTTACATTCCGAACCCGGAAGCTAAGCCTTTCAGCGCCGATGGTACTGCATGGGGGACCGTGTGGGAGAGTAGGACGCCGCCGAACTAAATTTGATAAAGCCGTAGGTCCCGGATCGTGGAAACGATCCGGGACCTACGGCTTTTCTGCGTTTACCGATACGGTGACCGCCATGAGCGGTCGCGCGCAGCTGATGTGGGACGAAGCGGTCACCGGCTATGACTTCGGCCCCGGACATCCCATGGATCCGGTACGGCTCTCCCTCACCATGCGCCTGGTCGAGGCGTACGGCCTGGACAAGGCGATGCGGGTGGTGGCCGCCAGGCCCGCCGGGGAGTCGACGCTGCGGCTGGTGCACCGTCAGGACTACATCGACGCCGTACGCGCGGCGTCCGCCGATCCCCGGGAGGCCGATGCCTCGTACGGCCTGGGGACGCCCGACGATCCCGCCTTCGAGGGGATGCACGATGCCGCCGCGCTGATCGCCGGCCAATCCGTCGGCGCCGCCGAGGCCATCTGGCGGGGCGAGGCCCTGCACGCGGTGAACTTCGCCGGCGGGCTGCACCACGCGATGCCCGGAGCGGCGTCCGGCTTCTGCGTCTACAACGACGCCGCCCTCGCCGTCGCCCGGCTGCTCGAACTCGGCGCGGAACGCGTCGCGTACGTCGACGTGGACGTGCACCACGGCGACGGGGTGCAGGCCGCGTTCTGGGAGGACCCCCGGGTGCTGACGGTCTCTCTGCACGAGCACCCCCACACCCTCTTCCCGCAGACGGGCTGGCCCGAAGAGACCGGTGCGCCCGGCGCCGAGGGCACGGCGGTCAACATCGCGCTGCCGGCCGGGACGGGGGACGCGGGGTGGCTGCGGGCCTTCCACGCCGTCGTGCCGGAACTCCTGGCGGCCTTCCGGCCGCAGGTGTTGGTGACCCAGCACGGCGCCGACACCCACTTCGAGGACCCGCTCGCCCATCTGACGGTGTCCCTGGACGCCCAGCGGCTGGTCGTCGAGGCCTGTCACACCCTGGCGCACGAGCACGCGGAGGGCCGCTGGGTGTCCCTCGGCGGGGGCGGCTACGCGGTGGTCGACGTGGTGCCGCGGGCGTGGACCCATCTGTGTGCCGTCGCCGCCGGACGGCCGGTGGACCCCGAGTCCGCGGTGCCGGAGGAGTGGCGGGACGAAGTCTTCCGGCGCACACGGCAGTTGGGGCCGCTGCGGATGACCGACGGGCTGCGGCCCGCGTGGCGGGACTTCGGGACGTCCGGCTACGACCCGGCCGACCGGCTGGACCAGGCGATCCTGGCCACCCGCCGCGCGGTCTTCCCGGCCCACGGACTCCTGCCCTGACCCGACCGATGGGCCGACCGATGGGCCGGGTGCGGGCCGGGTCCCGTAGCCCGTGCTCCCCCCGCGGCGTTAGTCGCTGCGTGGAACGCTTGCGCGCACACCTGCTCGCGGCCGGTCTCGCCGGCCCCGTGGCCACGACCCGGGAGCGGAGCCTGGCCCGTTATCGGCGGTTCGTCGCCCGGGACCCCCGGGTGCTGATGGGGCTGGAGCCGGAAAGTGACTGGCGCTTCGAGGAGTTGTTGCGCCTGATGGGTCGTCGGTGTGGAGTTTCGGCCGATCCCGCACATACTTCCGGGCATGATGTGATCGACCCCGACCGCACGCTGGCGGCACTCGGTGTCTTCGCCGAGCGGGTCGCCACGGCCGCCGCGACGGGCGCTCCGGTGCTGATCGGCACCGGCCACCCCCACCGGCTCCTGGGTTTCTACGCCGGGTTGGCCGCAGGCCTCTCAGCGGTGGGATGTGCTGTCCTCACCCCTGCGCAGGGTCGAAGTATCGACATAACGACCCGGTTTGGCGTACGCACATACAACCTTGACTACGTCCGAGGAGTCGCGATGGTGCGCGAACCCGGCGCGTGCGCCACCGCGAATGAGCCCGGCGCACATACGCATTCACCCCTCCCGCTTCGTACTGCACTCGCTGCTGCGGGAGATGGCGACGGCCCTCTTCCGGCCCTGGTCATCGGGGACCACGGATGGGTCTGCGGGGCAGGTCAACTGGGCTTTGAGGCCATCGGACTGGCGGATTCCGACGACCCGGCGCCGTTCGTCGCCGAGGCCGAGGGGCGGGTGTCCGCCGTCGTTCCGCTTGATGACACTGTGCGGTCTGATTACTACCGACCGCTTACTCGCTATGTACTCAATCGAGCGTGTCTGTCACGGTAGGCGGCCGATGGCTGCTCCTCTTCCCCACTCGCATCACCCGCCCCTAATCTGGGGAGTGAGCGCGCAGCGACGAGGAGTCACCGGAGGGGAAGCCGGTGCGCGTCATGTGCGGAAGGTTCAGGTGTGTCATGGCTGCTGGCGAGAGGCCTCTCAACGAGGTCGTGTTCCTGACCGTGGCGGAAGTCGCCGCGGTGATGCGCGTGTCCAAGATGACCGTGTACCGCTTGGTGCACAGCGGTCATCTGCCGGCGATCCGGGTGGGTAGGTCCTTCCGGGTCCCAGAGCAGGCGGTGCACGAGTACCTCCGTGAGTCCTTCGTGGGGGTGGAAACCGCCTGACGAGGACCTCGGATTACGCTGTTCGCCCGGTGCCGGGTAGGCTGGCCCGATGTAGGTCGTGTGGGCTCGGACGCCCCGCACCGAGTGAATCGATGTAAGCGAGGGTAGTCGTGGGCTCTGTTATCAAGAAGCGGCGCAAGCGGATGGCCAAGAAGAAGCACCGCAAGCTGCTCAAGCGCACTCGCGTTCAGCGCCGCAACAAGAAGTAAGCGCTGCCGCAAGAAGTAGGCAGCGTCGCTGTGTTCGTCCCGCAGCCCTCCCACCGCTCCGGCGGTGGGAGGGCTGCGGTGCGTCCGGGGCCCGCGCGGCCTGCGGCGCATCGCGGTGCGTGAGCCTCTCGCTACGGCTTGAAATGTCGCCCCGGTGACGGGCTCTCGTCACAGCGCCCCGGCGACCCGCTACGGTGGCCGCCAACAGGGCAGCCGTTCCCGGGTGTGAGGGAGGGCCCGACCGAAGGGAAGGCACTGATCTTGGGCAGGGTCGTGCTCGTCACCGGAGTCGCCCGTCGGCTGGGCGGCCGTTTCGTCCGCCGCCTGACGCGCGAGCCGGGTGTCGAACGGGTCATCGGGGTGGACGCGGTGCCACCCGGGCACCATCTCGGCGGGGCCGATTTCGTACGGGCGGACATCCGCCACCCGGCGATCGCCCGGGTCCTGACCGAGCACGCGGTGGACACGGTCGTCCACCTGGACGTGAACGGCACCCCGCTCGGCAAGCGGGGCAGCCGGACGGCGGTCAAGGAGACCAACGTCATCGGCACCATGCAGCTGCTGGGCGCCTGCCAGAAGGCCCCCGCCGTGAAGCGGCTGGTGGTCAGGTCCAGCACCGGCGTCTACGGGTCCGCGCCGCGCGACCCCGCGGTGTTCACCGAGACCACGCCGCCCAAGTCGCTGCCCGGCGGCGGCTTCGCCAAGGACGCCGTCGAGGTCGAGGGCTATGTGCGCGGCTTCGCCCGCCGGCGGCCGGACGTGGCGGTGTGCGTGCTGCGCTTCGCCCACCTCATCGGGCCCGGCGCCGATTCGCCGCTCGCCGAGTACTTCTCGCTGCCCGTGCTCCCCACGGTCCTGGGCTTCGACCCCCGGCTGCAGTTCCTGCACGAGGACGACGCCGTCGAGGCGCTGCGGATCGCCGCGGGGGAGCCCGCCAGGGGCACGCTCAACAGCGGGACGTTCAACATCGCCGGGGACGGCGTGATCCTGCTCTCCCAGGCCGCCAGGCGCCTCGGGCGCCCCACCCTTCCGTTCCTCGCCACCGGCGTCGCCTGGGCCGGCTCCGCGCTGCGCGCGCTGGGGATGCTGGACTTCTCCCGGGAACAGATCCGGCTGCTCACCCACGGCCGGGTCGTGGACACCACCCAGATGCGGGAGACTCTCGGCTTCCACCCCCGGTACACCTCGGCCGGGGCCTTCGCCGACTTCACGCGCAGCCGCGGCACGGGACTGCTGCCGCCGCACGCCCTCGCCCGTACCGTCGACCGGATCGCCGCCGCGGTGCCTGCCGGCCGCGGCCTGAACTGAGGAGCGCACGCACCATGGCGGACGCGAAGGTCATCCCGTTCGGCGAGGAGCCGCGTTCCAAGCGGCGTCCCAGGCGCGGCGGCACGGCCCGTACGAACCGGGCGGCGGCGCCGCTCGCGCCCGTCCCGCAGCCGCGCGACGAGGAGGGGCCCGCGGCCCCGCAGGAGCCCGCTGCGGCCCCCGGCGGGCAGGTGCGGACGGACGGCCCGGGATGGGAGCGCAGGCTCGCCCACGGGCTGGAGTTCCTGCGCCGCCGGATCACCGGCGACTACGAGGTGGACGAGTTCGGCTTCGACGCGGAGCTCACCGACCAGGTCCTGATGTCGGCGCTGCGCCCGCTGTACGAGAAGTACTTCCGGGTCGAGGTGCGGGGCATCGAGAACATCCCGGAGAAGGGCGCGGCCCTGGTCGTCGCCAACCACTCCGGGACGCTGCCGGTCGACGGCCTGATGCTCCAGGTCGCCGTGCACGACCGTCATCCGGCGGAGCGGCACCTCCGGATGCTCGCCGCCGACCTGGTCTTCATGCTGCCGGGGATCAACGAGGTCTCCCGCAAGCTCGGGCACACCCTGGCCTGTGCCGAGGACGCGCAGCGGCTGCTGGAGCGCGGCGAGTTGGTCGGGGTGATGCCGGAGGGCTTCAAGGGGATCGGCAAGCCGTTCTCCGAGCGGTACCGGCTGCAGCGCTTCGGCCGGGGCGGCTTCGTCTCGACGGCGCTGCGGGCCGGGGCGCCGATCGTGCCGTGCTCGATCGTCGGGGCGGAGGAGATCTATCCGATGGTCGGCAACTCCAAGACGCTGGCGAGGCTGTTGGGACTGCCGTACTTCCCGCTGACGCCGACGTTCCCCTGGCTGGGGCCGCTCGGGGCGGTGCCGCTGCCGACGAAGTGGACGATCCAGTTCGGCGAGCCGGTGCCCACGGACGGCTATCCGCCGGAGGCGGCGGACGATCCGATGCTGATGTTCAACCTCACCGACCAGGTGCGGGAGACGATTCAGCACACGCTCTACAAGCTGCTCGTGCAACGGCGGTCGGTGTTCTTCTGACAGCAGGGCTGCCCGACACCGACCGCCGTGGGGACCGACGTTGAGGAGATCGCGGCTGACGGCCGCGATCACTTCCGGTCCTGAGTGATCACCTCTGATCCTCGCCGGGCGGGATGCCCAGCCTCGGAAGGATGTCCGGGAGCAGGGGCGGGATGGTCAACTCCGGCTGCTTGGAGGGCTTGCCGTCCTTGCCGTGCGGCGTACCGGACGGGCTCTGACCCTGGCTCTGGCTCTCGGACGGGGACGCCGGGTGCAGCAGCCCGGTGCCGCCGAGGAGCCCCTCCTGCTCGTCCTGGCTGCCCGCGCTCGGCGGGACGGACCGGTCGGCCGCGTGCTTGCCGCCGCCCGACGAGGTGCGGGGCGACGGGGCGCCGTGGGACGGGCTGCCCGGGGCGCCGGGGCGGGCGGGTGCGCCGCCCTTGCCATGGGTCTGGCGCTGGTCGTGGCCCTGCAGCAGGGACTGCAGCGGGGCGATCTCGTCGTCTATGGCGGTGAACGCCGAACTGACCTGGTCCCGGACGTCGTTGAGGGGGAGGGGCAGCCGGTCGCGCAGCTGGCCCCAGCCCTCGCGGTGCGAGGAGTTGAACGAGGAGAGCAGCTTGAGCGGGCCGAGGGAGCCGTCGCGCTCGTAGGCGGCGCGGAGCAGGCGGTGGCCCTCGGAGACGTCCTGGCGCATGCCCGAGAGGGTCCGGCGGATCTCGCCCAGCGACTCGTGGTCCAGATGGCCGGAGCGGCCGCGCTCCATGAGGCGGCGGGCCTCCTGGAGCCGGGTGGACGCCTGGTCGAGGAGGATGCCGCCGCGCTCGGAGTCGTTGTCGGCCATGCCGAGCTTCAGGTCCTCCATGCCGCGCTTGAGGCCGTAGAGGGTGTCGCCGGGGAGGGCGTTGGAGCTGGCGGCGGCGACGCCGCCGAGCGCTCCGGCGGCCACGCCCACGGTGAGCCCGCCGGCCGCCAGCCCCTTGGACCAGCGGGAGCGCGGCTTGAGGCGGCTCAGCGGATTGGCCCGGTGGGACCCCCGGCCGGCGGCCCGTTCGCCCGGGGCCCTGCGCGGCTCGGGGACCGCGGTGGCGGCGCCGGCGAAATGGGCCTCCATGGCGGCGATCAGCTGCGCCCGCTGCACGGTCCTGACCTCGGGATCAAGCTCCGGGGCGGGCAGTCGGTTCAGCCCGCCCGCCAGCGTCAGCAGCTTCCCCTGCTCGGCGTCGTCCGCCGGTGGGCCGGTCCGTGCGGCCGCCTCGCCCTGGAGTTCCTGCTCCTCCAGGGCTTGGGCGAAGGCGTTCGCCCGCCGGTGCGCCGAAACGTTCGCGATCACTGGCGGCACCTCCTCTCGTCATGACGATCGACTCCCCCGAATACCTGGAGGTTGCACGCCTTGAGGGCATCCACTCGATCGAGTGAGTGATTGCGGGCATGGCGCGACGCGGGAAGTCTGCATCCCGGACAACGAGCGGCGTGGCAGTCGGGTTACGCGCCGGTCGTCAGCGGGCGTCGTCGGGGAGGAGCCGGGCGAGGGTGCGGACCGCGCGGTACTGGAGGGTCTTGATCGCGCCCTCGTTCTTCCCCATGACCCGGGCGGTCTCGGCGACCGACAGGCCCTGGAGGAAGCGGAGGGTCACGCACTCCTGCTGCTGGGGGTTGAGCTTGCGCACCGCCTCCAACAGGGCGGCGTTGGACAGGGATTCGAGGACGGAGTCCTCGGGGCTGCGCTCGACCTCGTTGGCGTCGAGCATCTCGCCGGTGGTGACCTCCAGACGGAAGCGGGAGGACTTGAAGTGGTCGGCGACGAGGTTGCGGGCGATGGTCACCAGCCAGGCGCCGAAGTCGCGGCCCTGCCAGGTGAAGGTGCCGATGCGGCGCAGGGCGCGCAGGAACGTCTCACTGGTGAGGTCCTCGGCCGTGGCCCGGCCCCCGACGCGGTAGTAGATGTAGCGGTAGACGGTGTCGGCGTACTGGTCGTAGAGCCGGCCGAAGGCCTCGGACTCGCCGGCCTGGGCACGCTCGACCAGGTCCAGCATCCGGGCGCTGTCGCTGTCGGCGCTGGGGCGGCGGGTGGTCGTGGCGGCGGCGCCGGTGCCGCGCCGGGCGCGTCTGCCCACCGCGGCGCCGGCTTCGGCGAGGGCGTAGCAGGGGCTCCGTTGCCCGGCAGAGCCTACGGCTACCGCGGGGGCGGGCGTGGCGAGGGCGGGGACGGCGTACGCGGTGGGGACGAAGCCGCGCAGGCGGTCGACGACCGCTGCGCGCAGCGTAGCCAGGCCCGAGGCGTCAACCCCGACGTGTGGGTACACGGGACTCCCAGAGGCAGAGCTTCCATCACGTGCAGTTCCGGTCCGTTCACTCGTCGTAGGGACAAGCGGGGGACCGGATTGCGTCTGAGGAGAATAACCCTTCGTACAGGCAGCGCTACGCCGAGTTGCTCAATTCATCGTTTCCGTTCGCTCTCTCGCCTATTGCCGCCCGTTCAAATATCGAACCGCTAACAGAAGTTGACCGTATTTGCTTTGGGTGTGGCCGATTGGGCAGCGTGTTGTGGTAATCCGGACACGGCAGGACTGCCGGGGGTTGTGTGGGGGTATGACAACCGGATTGCCTGTGGGGGACCGGTGGTGACGCTGTGTCGTCAAAGGCGCGCCTGCGGCTCGCCTGTGTGATCGCCCGATCCGGTGATCCGCCGGGCCGGCGTTGTTCGGGCGTCGTCCGGGGCCGGATCAGGGGCGGACGGGGCCGGGCGCGGCGGGAGTCGGCGGGCCGGTCAGCGGCGGCGGCGGTGCAGTGCGGCGGCCGCGGCGGCGCCGCCCGCCAGGGCGCCGAGGCCCACCGCGGCGGGGATGCCGATCCGGGCCGCCTTGCGGCCGGTGCGGTAGTCGCGCAGCCGCCAGCCGCGCTCGCGGGCGTGCTCGCGCAGCCCGGCGTCGGGGTTGACCGCGCAGGGGTGGCCGACCAGCGAGAGCATCGGGATGTCGTTGGCGGAGTCGCTGTAGGCGGCGCAGCGGGACAGGTCCAGGCCCTCGGCCGCGGCGAGCGCGCGGACGGCCTCGGCCTTGGCGGGGCCGTGCAGCATCTCGCCGACGAGCCGCCCGGTGTAGACGCCGCCGACGGACTCGGCGACGGTGCCGAGCGCGCCGGTCAGGCCGAGCCGGCGGGCGATGATCGTCGCGGTCTCCACCGGGGCGGCGGTGACCAGCCAGACCTTCTGGCCCGCGTCGAGGTGGGCCTGGGCGAGGGCGCGGGTGCCGGGCCAGATGCGCTCGGCCATGTACTCGTCGTAGATCTCCTCGCCGACGGCCATGAGTTCGGAGACGCGGTGGCCCTTGACGATGGACAGGGCGCTGTCGCGCGCGTCCTGGATGTGCGCGGGGTCCTCGATGCCGGCGAGCCGGAACCAGGTCTGCTGCCAGGCGAAGCGGGCGAGTTCGCGCTTGCGGAAGAAGTGCCGCTTGTAGAGGCCGCGGCCGAAGTGGAAGAGGGCGGCGCCCTGCATCACGGTGTTGTCGAGGTCGAAGAACGCGGCGGCCTTCACGTCGCCGGCGACGGGGAACTCCGGCTCGGGGGCCTGTGCGGTCTCCTCGTGCCGCTCCCGCTCCGCGTGCTCCTGGGCGGACTTGCGGGCTGCCTCCGCCGCCGCTTCGCCCGCCCGCACGCTGCGTGCGGTGGCGGGGCGGCGGGGTGCGAGCCGGGTGAGCCATCCAAGTGCGGCCATGCCGCGAGCATAGCCATTTTGTTCGGAGCGCTCGGTGCGGGAGCAAAGCCTTGGCGCGAACTCTACGTGTCGGTAACGTCACATGGCCCGCCGCGCCCGGGCGGTCAGCCGCCGAGCGCCTTGCGCAGCCGGGCCGGGTCCACGCGCCAGAAGTCGTGCTGTTCGCCGTCCACGAGGACGACGGGGATCTGCTCCCAGTACTTGCGGTGCAGCTCCTCGTCCTGGGTGATGTCCTTCTTCTCCCAGCGGGCGCCGAGTTCGCCGCAGACGGCGGAGATGACGGACTCGGCGTCGTCGCAGAGGTGGCAGCCGGGCTTGCCGACGAGGGTGACGAGGCGGTCGGCGGGATTCTTGCGGCGGCGCAGCAGACTCATGCCGCCCATTGTGCCCGGGGCCGGCCGGGGC
The DNA here is from genome assembly GCF_041519305.1 of Streptomyces luteireticuli. Classification (NCBI taxonomy): domain Bacteria; kingdom Bacillati; phylum Actinomycetota; class Actinomycetes; order Kitasatosporales; family Streptomycetaceae; genus Streptomyces; species Streptomyces luteireticuli. The sequence goes on along the minus strand of NZ_CP167927.1, from coordinate 4,128,278 downwards.
TCCGCCGGGGTTCCGGCGGGCCGATTTGGGTGCCTGAGTCGACTACCATCGTGGGCGATTTGTTGGCGTCCGGGAGTTTTTCCGGCCGGGGATGAGGAGTGAACGGCCATGTCCCCGTCCGTCGACCCCTGGTGCGGGTGCGGCGCGTGTGACCGTCGCCGCATGGGGTTCATTGGTTCCCCGATCGGGCCGAAAGGCCGCGTGACACCCATCACTTTGCCCGGACAAAGCGGACACCATCTTTGTGCACGCGTTCACAAAGACATAGCCTGCATACGACGGGGCGGTCCTGGGACGAGGCGCCGCCTGCAGCCCCGCTCTACCCGCAGGAGCACCGTGGCAACTGGCCGAACTCACCGACCGGCGACCCGAAGCCGAGGGATTCCCGAGGCCACCGTCGCCCGGCTACCGCTGTATCTGCGTGCGCTGACCGCGCTCTCCGAGCGCTCGGTCCCCACGGTCTCCTCCGAGGAGCTCGCGGCCGCGGCGGGCGTCAACTCCGCCAAGCTCCGCAAGGACTTCAGCTACCTCGGCTCGTACGGCACCCGCGGGGTCGGCTACGACGTCGAGTACCTCGTCTACCAGATCTCCCGCGAGCTCGGCCTGACCCAGGACTGGCCGGTCGTCATCGTCGGCATCGGCAACCTCGGCGCGGCCCTCGCCAATTACGGCGGCTTCGCCTCCCGCGGCTTCCGCGTCGCGGCCCTGATCGACGCCGACCCCGCGATGGCGGGCAAGCCGGTGGCCGGGCTGCCGGTGCGCCACACCGATGAACTCGAGGAGATCATCAGCGAGAACGGCGTCTCCATCGGCGTCATCGCGACCCCGGCCGGCGCCGCCCAGCAGGTCTGCGACCGCCTGGTGGCCGCCGGGATCACCTCGATCCTCAACTTCGCGCCCACCGTGCTCTCCGTGCCCGACGGCGTGGACGTGCGCAAGGTCGACCTGTCGATCGAGCTCCAGATCCTCGCCTTCCACGAGCAGCGCAAGGCCGGCGAGGAGACCGCCGCCGTGCGCCGCACCGGTACGGCCGGCCGGCCCGCCGCGGCGGCCCGCGAGGGCCGGAAGGGACCCGACGGGGACGTCCCCGCCGTGATGCCGGCATGAGCCTTCTGGTCGTCGGACTGAGCCACCGCAGCGCGCCGGTGAGCGTGCTGGAGCGGGCCGCCCTCACCCCGCAGGCGAGGGCCGCGCTGGTGCACGACGTCCTCGCGGCCGAACCGGCCACCGAGGCGGCCGTGCTCGCCACCTGCAACCGCATCGAGCTCTACGCCGACGTGGACAAGTTCCACGCCGGCGTCGCCGAGCTGTCCACCCTGCTCGCCCGGCACACGGGCGTCGGCCTGGACGAGCTCACCCCGCACCTCTACGTGCACTACGAGGACCGCGCCGTCCACCACCTCTTCTCGGTGGCCTGCGGCCTGGACTCGATGGTCGTCGGCGAGGGCCAGATCCTCGGCCAGATCAAGGACGCGCTCGCCCTCGGCCAGGAGCTGCACACCGCCGGCCGGCTGCTGAACGACCTCTTCCAGCAGGCGCTGCGGGTCGGCAAGCGGGCGCACAGCGAGACCGGGATCGACAAGGCCGGCCAGTCCCTCGTCACCTTCGGCCTGGAGCAGCTGGCCCGGGGCGCCGAGGTCACCGGCTGGGCGGCGGGCAAGCGCGCCCTGGTCATCGGCGCCGGCTCGATGTCCTCGCTCGCCGCGGCCACGCTCGCCCGCGCCGGAGTGGCCCATGTGGCCGTCGCCAACCGGACGTTGGAGCGGGCCGAGCGGCTGGCGCAGATCCTTACGGAGCCGGGCGCGGGGACGAAGGTCACCGCCGGTGCCGTCGAGATGAGCCTGCTCCACGAGGAGCTGGCGCTCGCCGACATCGTCGTCTCCTGTACGGGCGCCACGGGCCTGGTCCTGACCGCCGAGGCGGTCACCGCCGCGCTCGCGGGCACCGTCTGCCCGGTCGACGCCGACTGCGCGGAGGCCTCCGGCGTCCGCCTCGCCCTGCTCGACCTCGCCATGCCGCGCGACATCGACGCCGCCGTCCACGGCATCGACGGCGCGCACCTGGTGGACATCGAGGCCCTGGCCGAGGCGTCCGCGGACGCGCCGATGGCGGCGGACGTCGACCAGGTCCGCACCATCGTCTCCGACGAGGTCGCCGCCTTCGGCGCCGCCCAGCGCGCCGCCCACATCACCCCCACCGTGGTCGCCCTGCGCACCATGGCCGCGGACGTGGTCGCCGGCGAGATCGCCCGGCTCGACGGCCGGCTGCCCGGGCTGGACGACAAGCAGCGGGCCGAGATCACCCAGACCGTACGCCGTGTCGTCGACAAGCTCCTGCACGCGCCCACCGTGCGCGTCAAGGAGCTGGCCTCCACCCCCGGCGGCGCCGGTTACGCCGACGCGCTGCGGGAGCTCTTCGACCTCGACCCGCAGGCCGTCGCGGCCGTCAGCCGGGCCGACAGCACACGGCTCGCCACCGAGAACAACGCACGGGAGTCGGCATGAACGGCAATCCCTCCACCCCGCTGCGCCTGGGCACCCGGCGCAGTCAGCTGGCCATGGCCCAGTCCGGCCAGGTCGCCGAGGCGGTGCGCCGGGTGACCGGCCGGCCGGTCGAGCTGGTGGAGATCACCACCTACGGCGATGTCTCGCGCGAGCACCTCGCGCAGATCGGCGGCACCGGCGTCTTCGTCTCCGCGCTGCGCGACGCGCTGCTCGCGGGCGGGATCGACTTCGCCGTGCACTCGCTCAAGGACCTGCCGACCGCCCAGCCGGACGACCTCGCCCTGGCCGCGATCCCGCCCCGCGAGGACCCGCGCGACGCGCTGGTCGCCCGCGACGGGCTGACCTTCGAGGAACTTCCCGACGGGGCCCGGGTCGGCACCGGCTCGCCGCGCCGCATGGCCCAGCTCAACGCCTGGGCCCGCGCGCTCGGGAAGCGGATCGAGACCGTCCCGATCCGGGGCAACATCGACACCCGGCTCGGCTTTGTGACGAAGGGCGAGCTGGACGCCGTCGTCCTGGCCGCCGCGGGCCTGAACCGGATCGGCCGCGCCGACCGGGTCACCCAGTTCCTGGAGCCCGACACCGTTTTGCCCGCCCCCGGCCAGGGGGCCCTGGCGATCGAGTGCACCGCGGAGAACGCGTCGCTCGTCGCCGCGCTCGCACAGCTCGACGACCCGCACACCCGGGCCGCCGTGACCGCCGAGCGTTCCCTGCTCGCCGCCCTGGAGGCCGGCTGCTCCGCACCCGTGGGTGCGCTGGCCGACTTGTTGGAAGACGAGCAGGCTGTCACCGAGATGCGCCTGCGCGGCGTCGTCGGCAGCACCGACGGCACCACGCTGGTGCAGCTGTCCACCACCGGTCCCGTACCCGCGTCGGCAGACGACGCACTGGCCCTCGGCCGCGAACTCGCGGCGGAGATGCTGGACAAGGGTGCGGCCGGTCTGATGGGGGAGCGAGCACTTTGAACCCCACCGCCCCGAACCACCCCGCACCCGGGCACGTCACCTTCCTCGGTGCGGGCCCCGGAGACCCGGGACTGCTGACGCTGCGCGCCGTGGAGGCGCTGGCGGCCGCCGACGTCCTGGTGGCCGATCCGCAAGTGCTGGATGTGGTGCGTGCGCATGCCCGCCCGCAGGTGGACATGCCTGCGCAGACGGTTGCTGACGAGTCGTCACGGGCCGCCGACATCCCGGTGCTCCGGGACACCGCCAATCTTGTCATGTCGGCCGCGCGCGGCGGCAAGCGGGTCGTGCGTGCGGTCCTCGGCGACCCCGGCCTCGACGGCAACGCCGCCGAGGAGATGCTCGCCTGCGCCGCCGAGGGCATCACCTTCGAGGTGGTCCCCGGCATCGCCACCGCCGTCGGCGTGCCCGCCTACGCCGGTGTCCCGCTGCGCGACGGCAAGGGCACGGACGTGCGCTTCGTCGACGCCCGCAGCGCCACGGACACCTGCTGGTCCGAGGCCGGCGCCAGCGAGGCCACGGTCGTGGTGACGACCACCCTCGACGCGGTGGCCGCGGCCGCCGGCGAGCTGGTCTCCGCCGGCCGCAAGCCGGACACCCCGCTGAGCGTCACCGTCGCCGGCACCACCACCCGCCAGCGCACCTGGACCGCCACCCTCGGCAGCATCGCCCAGGTCCTCAAGGCCGCCAAGGTGCTGCCGTCGCCCGACGGCGGCCAGCCGGTGATAGCCGTGGTCGGCGAGCGCAGCGCGGCCGAGCGGCGGGAGCCGCTGTCGTGGTTCGAGTCCAAGCCGCTCTTCGGCTGGAACGTCCTCGTGCCGCGCACCAAGGAGCAGGCCGCCTCGCTCTCCGACCAGCTCCGCTCCTACGGCGCCGTGCCGCACGAGGTGCCCACCATCGCCGTCGAACCGCCGCGCACCCCGCAGCAGATGGAGCGCGCGGTCAAGGGCCTGGTCACCGGCCGCTACGAGTGGATCGCCTTCACCTCCGTGAACGCGGTCAAGGCGGTGCGGGAGAAGTTCGAGGAGTACGGGCTCGACGCCCGGGCCTTCGCCGGCATCAAGGTCGCGGCCGTCGGCGAGCAGACCGCCAGGTCGCTGATCGAGTTCGGCGTCAAGCCGGACCTGGTGCCGAGCGGCGAGCAGTCGGCCGCCGGGCTGCTGGAGGACTGGCCGCCCTACGACCCGGTCTTCGACCCGATCGACCGCGTCTTCCTGCCGCGCGCCGACATCGCCACCGAGACCCTGGTGGCCGGCCTGATCGAGCTGGGCTGGGAGGTGGACGACGTCACGGCCTACCGGACCGTGCGCGCCTCGCCGCCGCCGGCCGAGACCCGCGAGGCGATCAAGGGCGGCGGCTTCGACGCCGTGCTCTTCACCTCCTCGTCCACCGTGCGGAACCTGGTCGGCATCGCCGGCAAGCCGCACAACGTCACCGTCATCGCCTGCATCGGCCCCGCCACCGCGAAGACCGCGGAGGAACACGGCCTGCGGGTGGACGTGCTGTCGCCCGAGCCCTCGGTGCACAAGCTCGCCGAGGCGCTCGCGGAGTTCGGGGCCGCGCGGCGCGACGCCGCGGTCGAGGCCGGTGATCCGGTCACGCGCCCGAGCGAGCGACGGCCCGGATCGCGTAGAAGGGCACGTAGTTGAGCACGTACGGATCATTTCCGGCCAGCCGTCCGCGGCGGCTGCGGACCATCCCGGCCATGCGCCGCATGGTCGCCGAACACCGCCTGCACCCGGCGGAGTTGATCCTTCCCGCCTTCGTGCGGGAGGGCATCGCCGAGCCGGTGCCGGTCTCCTCGATGCCGGGCGTCGTCCAGCACACGCGGGACACGCTGCGCAAGGCCGCCGTGGAGGCGGTCGAGGCCGGCCTCGGCGGGATCATGCTCTTCGGCGTCCCCGAGCACAAGGACGCGACGGGCAGCGGGGGGACGGACCCCGACGGCATCCTCCAGGTCGCGATCCGCGACGTGAAGGCCGAGGTCGGGGACGAGCTCATCGTCATGTCCGACCTGTGCCTGGACGAGTTCACGGACCACGGGCACTGCGGCGTCCTGGATTCCGAGGGCCGGGTCGACAACGACGCGACGCTGGAGCGGTACGCGGAGATGGCGCGCGTCCAGGCCGACGCCGGCGTCCATGTCGTGGGCCCCAGCGGGATGATGGACGGCCAGGTCGGCGTCGTCCGCGCCGCGCTGGACGCGGCCGGGCACCAGGACGTTTCCATCCTCGCCTACACGGCGAAGTACTCGTCCGCCTTCTACGGGCCGTTCCGCGAGGCGGTGGCCTCGTCGCTGAGCGGCGACCGCAAGACCTACCAGCAGGACCCGGCCAACGCCCGGGAATCCCTGCGGGAGTTGGCGCTCGACCTCGCGGAGGGCGCGGACATGGTGATGGTGAAGCCGGCGCTGCCGTACCTCGATGTGCTCCATCGGGTGGCGGAGTCGGTGGATGTGCCGGTGGCGGCGTATCAGATCTCGGGTGAGTACGCGATGGTCGAGGCGGCGGCGGCGAATGGCTGGATCGATCGCGAGCGTGCGATCGAGGAGACGCTGACCAGCATCAAGCGGGCGGGTGCGAACATGATCCTCACGTACTGGGCGACGGAGTTCGCGCGGCGCTTGCGCTGACGCGCTAGGGGTGCCCCGGTCCCGCCCTTTCACCGTTTCTTCCGGGGGAGACCCCCGGGCCCCCATTCGCCCTTCGGGCGAAGTCCTCAAACGCCGGACGGGCTGAAATTCAGCCCGTCCGGCGTTTGAGGACGAACGCGGCGCAGCCGCGTTGCCCCCGCGCGGCAGCGCGGCGAGAAACGGTGAAAGGGCGGGACCGGGGCAAAACCCCTCCCCGGGCGCACCCACCGCGCCCGTTTAAACCTCCCGTGTCACCCACATAGGTCGTCTCTCGTCGAATCCGGGCAGTCCCGGCACGGGCAAACCGAACATGACTACCGTGCGTGGCAGACCGCTCACTCTACGGAGGCGTGCATGAGTCATGAGAGCCCCGAGCCCGATCTTGCCGACGACTGGGAGTACACGCTCCAGGTTCCCTCCGACCCGATGGCGCCGTGCATCGCCCGGCGCACCCTGCGCACCATCCTCGAGGAGCACGGGTTCCTCGAACTGGCCGATACAGCCGAGCTGTTGACCTCGGAGCTGGTCACCAACGCCTACCGGTACTCCGACGGGCCCGCCTCGGTGCGGGTGCGGCGGGAGGGGGACCGGGTGCGGGTCGCCGTGTGGGACACCAATCCGCGGCTGCCCGTGCTCGACCGGGTGCCGTCGGCGCACGGGCCGGACGACGAGGCCGAGCGGGGCAGGGGGCTCGGCCTCGTCCAGCGGTGCGCGGACAGCTGGGGCGGGTTCGCGCTGCGCGACCAACCCCAGGGACTGGTGGGGAAGTTGATCTGGTTCGAGCTCGGAGCGGCCGCGGTCCGGTGACTAGAGGCGCTCGGGGGTGCGGATGCCCAGCAGGGACATGCCCTGGCGCAGCGTGCGGGCGGTGAGGTCGCAGAGGAAGAGGCGGTTCTCCACCAGTTCGGTGGACTCGGCCTTGAGGACGGGGCACTGGTCGTAGAACGCCGTGTACAGCGAGGCCAGCTGGTACAGGTAGCCGGCCAGCTTGTGCGGCGCGTACTCCTCGGCGGCCTCCGCGACCGTCGCGGCGAACTGGTCGAGGTGCAGGCCCAGCGCCCGCTCGGCCGGGGCCAGGGCGAGCTCCGGGTGCGCCACGGGCCCGGACTCACCGGCCTCGCGGGCCTTGCGCAGGATCGACTGGATCCGGGCGTAGGCGTACTGGAGATAGACGGACGTGTCGCCGTTGAGCGAGACCATCTGGTCCAGGTCGAACTTGTAGTCGCGGGCCGCCGAGGTGGACAGGTCCGCGTACTTCACCGCGCCGATGCCGACCTGGGCGCCGCGCTCGGCGATCTCCTCCTCGCCGAGGTCGCGGGCCTTGTCGCGGACGATCGCCGAGGCCCGGTCGATCGCCTCGTCGAGCAGGTCCACCAGGCGGACGGTCTCGCCCTCGCGGGTCTTGAACGGCTTGCCGTCCTTGCCCAGGACGGTGCCGAAGCCCAGCTGCACGGCCTTGACGTCGTCGGTCAGCCAGCCGGCCCGGCGGGCGGTCTCGAAGACCATCTTGAAGTGCAGGGACTGCCGGACGTCCACCACGTACAGCAGGGTGTCGGCCTTGAGGTTGAAGACGCGGTCGCGGATCGCGGACAGGTCGGTCGCCGCGTAGCCGAAGCCGCCGTCGGACTTCTGCACGATCAGCGGGACCGGGTTGCCCTCCGGGCCCTTGACGTCGTCGAAGAAGACGCAGAGCGCGCCCTCCGAGCGGACCGCGACGCCGGACTCCTCCAGCATGCGGCAGGTCTCGGCGAGCATGTCGTTGTAGCCGGACTCGCCGACGATGTCCTCGTCGCGGATCTCCACGTCGAGCTTGTCGAAGACCGAGTAGAAGTAGATCTTCGACTCGTCCACGAACCGCTGCCAGAGGGCGAGGGTCTCCTCGTCGCCCGCCTGGAGGTCCACGACCCGGCGCCGGGCCCGCGCCTTGAACGCGTCGTCGGCGTCGAAGAGCGAACGGGAGGCCTTGTAGAGCCGGTTGAGGTTGGACATGGCCTCCTCGCCGGAGACCTCGCCCTCGGCCTTGTGGTCCAGCTCGTGCGGGTGCTCGATCAGGTACTGGATGAGCATGCCGAACTGGGTGCCCCAGTCGCCGATGTGGTGGCGGCTGACGACCTTCTCGCCGGTGAACTCCAGGATCCTGACGACCGAGTTGCCGATCACCGAGTTCCGCAGGTGGCCGACGTGCATCTCCTTGGCCACGTTCGGCTGGGCCCAGTCGATGACGGTGGTGCCGGGGTGCTCCTTGACGGGGACGCCCAGGCGGTCGTCCGCGGCGCGCGCGGCCAGCGTGTTCGTGATCGCCGCGTCGGTCACGGTGATGTTGAGGAAGCCGGGGCCGGAGACCTCGACGTCGGCGATCAGGTCGCCGGCGGGCAGCCCGTCCACGACCTTGCCGGCCAGCTCGCGGGGGTTCCCCTTGAGCTTCTTCGCCAGCGCCAGCATCCCGTTGGCCTGGAAGTCCGCCCGGTCGCTCCGTCGCAGCAGCGGGTCGGCGGCGCCGGCCTCCGGCAGGGCGGCCGAGAGCGCGTCCGCGATGCGCCGGTTGAGCGTGGAAGCGAGGGAGGGGACCAGAGCCATGGGGTGCGTGCCATTCCGGTAGGCGGCAGTTTTCGGTGCCCATCGAGTATCCCACGCGCCTATCACGGGCCTCATGCGCGTTTTCGTCCCGCGCTTTCGTCCCCGCCGGGCAACCAGGTGGCCCCCTGTGCCGTCTGGGACAATGGTCATGCCAGACCGTAAGGAAGGAAGTGCCGTGGCTCAGGCTCAGAGCACCGAGGCCGACTGGGTCTCCCGTTTCGCCGACGAGGTCATCGCCGAGGGCGAGCGCCGGGCTCCCGGCAAACCGATCGTCGTCGCCTCCGGCCTGTCGCCCTCCGGCCCGATCCACCTGGGCAACCTGCGCGAGGTCATGACCCCGCACCTGGTCGCCGACGAGATCCGCCGCCGTGGCCACGAGGTCAGGCACCTGATCTCCTGGGACGACTACGACCGCTACCGCAAGGTCCCGGCCGGCGTCCCCGGCATCGACGAGTCGTGGGCCGAGCACATCGGCAAGCCGCTGACCTCCGTCCCGGCCCCGGCCGGCTCCGCGTACCCGAACTGGGCCGAGCACTTCAAGGCCGCCATGGTCGAGGCGCTCGCCGAGCTGGGCGTCGAGTACGACCCGATCAGCCAGACCGAGCAGTACACCTCGGGCGTCTACCGCGAGCAGATCCTGCACGCGATGAAGCACCGCGGCGAGATCGACGCGATCCTCGACCAGTACCGGACGAAGGACAAGGCGACCGGCAAGCCGAAGCAGAAGCAGCAGAAGCCGGTCGACGAGGCCGAGCTGGAGGCCGCCGAGGGCTCCGGCGCGGCCGCCGAGGACGACGGCAGCGCGGGCGGCTCGTACTTCCCGTACAAGCCGTACTGCGGCGCCTGCGAGCGCGACCTCACCACCGTCACCGCGTACGACGACGAGTCCACCGAGCTCGCCTACACCTGCGTCTGCGGCCACACCGAGACCGTCCTGCTCAGCGAGTTCAACCGCGGCAAGCTGGTCTGGAAGGTCGACTGGCCGATGCGCTGGGCCTACGAGGGCGTGATCTTCGAGCCCTCCGGCGTGGACCACTCCTCGCCCGGCTCCTCCTTCGTCGTCGGCGGCCAGATCGTCCGCAAGGTCTTCGCCGGCGAGCAGCCGATCGGCCCGATGTACGCCTTCGTCGGCATCAGCGGCATGGCCAAGATGTCGTCGTCGAAGGGCGGGGTCCCGACCCCGGGCGACGCGCTGAAGATCATGGAGGCGCCGCTGCTGCGCTGGCTCTACGCCCGCCGCAAGCCCAACCAGTCCTTCAAGATCGCCTTCGACCAGGAGATCCAGCGGCTCTACGACGAGTGGGACAAGCTGGAGGCCAAGGTCGCCGAGGGCACCGCGCTGCCGGCCGACGCCGCCGCGCACGCCCGCGCCGCCCGCACCGCCGCCGGCGAGCTGCCCCGCACGCCCCGCCCGCTGCCCTACCGCACGCTCGCCTCGGTCGTCGACATCACCGCCGGCCACGACGAGCAGACCCTGCGGATCCTCGCCGACCTGGACCCGGCGAACCCGGTTACCTCGCTGGAGGAGACCCGCCCGCGCCTGGACCGCGCCGAGCACTGGATCAACACCCAGGTCCCGGCCGAGCAGCGCACCATCGTCCGCGAGGAGCCCGACACCGAGGCGCTCGCCGCGCTCGACGAGCAGGCCCGCGAGTCCCTGCGGCTGCTGCTCGACGGGCTGGAGACGCACTGGTCGCTCGACGGCCTGACCACCCTGGTCTACGGTGTGCCCAAGATCCAGGCCGGTCTGGACCCGGAGGCCAAGCCGACCCCCGAGCTCAAGGTCGCCCAGCGCTCGTTCTTCGCGCTGCTCTACCAGCTCCTCGTCGGCCGCGACACCGGCCCGCGCCTGCCCACGCTGCTGCTCGCGGTGGGGGCGGACCGGGTGCGCAAGCTCCTGGCCGGCTGACCGACGGAGTGACCGAAGGGCCCGCCTCCCCTCGGGGAGGCGGGCCCTTCGGCGCGTCCAGCTACTTCTTGTTGGCGGCGGCGACCGCGGCCACCGCCTCCTTGGCCGCGCCCTGCGCGTCCTTCGACACGTCGGAGACGTCGGGCGCCTTCGCACCCTCCAGGCCCGCGCCGCTGTACTTCAGCGTCACCACCACATTGGCCGTCCGGGTGATGACCGTCGCGTTGTGGTACTCGACGCCCTTCTGGTCCTTGGTCGTCGTCGTCACCGTGGACGCCCAGTCGCCGATGCCGCTCGCCGGCTGGCTCTTGACGTCCTTCGGGGAGTCCTCCGCCATGGCCTTCTTGACCTGCTGCTCGGCGAACTCCTGGGCCCGCTTGTCGGCCGAGCCCAGGGCCGGCTCCGAACTCAGGCCGTTGTACTGGAGGTTGAGGGCCCGGTACTGGATGTCGTCGGCCTTCTCGTCGTTGAGGCCCCACCAGAAGCAGCTGCCGGTGAGCGCCTTGCCCGCCTTGTCCTTCACCTTCGGGACCAGATCCTCGACCGTCTTGGCCGGGAGCGCCTTGCAGGTGTCGGGCAGCTTCGGATACTTCGCCGCGGCCAGCGACGGCGTGGCCGAGGGCTTCGCCGAGGCGGCGGCGGACGGCGTGCTCTCGCTCTTCTTCCCGCCCCCCGAATCGGAGCAGCCCGCGACGAGCACCATCGGTACTGCGGCGCAGGCGAGGATTCGGGCGAGTCGCGGGGCTGTTCGTCGGTGCATGGGTCCTTCGCTCAATCGATGCGGGGCCGGACAGGATCTCCTCGCACGGTACGCGGCCCGGCCGGAATGGAGGGGGTACTCGCCGGGCTAGTTGCCGAAGTGACCGGCGTCGATCTCCCGGGCCAGGCCGTGCGCCTTGCCCTGGAGGTCCTGGCTGCCGGGCACATGCTGCCGGTCCGCGCTGCCCTGCGAGTACGCGATGGTGACCAGCACGTTCGCCGAGCGGAAGACGATCGTGACGTCCCGGTGCACATCCGTCCCGCCGGAGACCAGCTTGTCGTCGACGTACGCGTCGTCGCCCACGTCGTCCAGGACCCGCGAGCCCAGCTCGGGCCCGTTCGAGGGCGGGGCGGGGGCGGAGGGGGAGGCGGTGCCGGCGGGGCGGGAGGACGCGCCCGTCGTCTTCGGGTCGTTCCTGCCCTTCTTGTCCTTGTCCTTCGCGTCCTTCTTGTCTTTGGCGTCCTTGTCCTTCGCGTCCGGCGGGGACGAGGAGGGCGGTGCGGTGGAGGGGGCGGACGAGGCCGCCGGGATGCGGGCGGCCGCGGCCCGCTCCGCGTAGAGCGCCTGCGCCCGGTCCTCGTCGCTGACGCCCGCCTGGTAGGAGACCACGCGCTCGAAGTCGACCGAGAGGTGGCGGGTGTCGTCCGGGGTCTTCCAGCGGCAGCCGACGCGGCGGTCCGCGTCGTAGGTGAGCGTGGCCTGGCCCTTGAACGCCCGGTCGGCGTCCTGGCCGGCGTCGTCGTCGCCCTCGTCGATGCCGGGGAGCAGGCGGCGCAGGGTCTCGTGGCCCACATAGCCGCAGGGCTCGGGGAGGCTGTGGTACTTGCCGGGCTCGGCGGCGGGCGCCGTGGCCCCGCCGGGGCCCGGTTTGGGGTCGTCGTCCCCGCCGCCGGTCCCCGAGCCCCCGCCGCACCCCGTGAGGCCGGCCGCGAGCACGGCGGCGGCCAGTGCGGCTGCCGGTGCGTACGCCCTCCGCTGCACTGTTCCGAGGCTCCCTTCCGCCCGCTCCCGGGCGAAAACTGGTTGCTGCGGCTGGGTGGCCGCTGGACACAATGTGTACCGCACGCGCCGCCGCACCGCTGGTCCGCTGTCGTGAATCAGCGCATTGATCCGGCTTTTGCGTTTTTTGCGCTATCGCACTTTTTGACTCACCTTTTGGGGGAATGGGGAAGACATGTCGTTCACCGAGCTGCCCGGTGCCCGGGTGCCGATCCGCATGTGGGCGGATCCGGCCACCGTCGAGGACGTCGCCATGCAGCAACTGCGCAACGTCGCGACGCTGCCCTGGATCGAGGGCCTCGCGGTGATGCCCGACGTCCACTTCGGCAAGGGGGCCACCGTCGGCTCGGTGATCGCCATGCGCGGAGCGGTGTGCCCGGCGGCGGTGGGCGTCGACATCGGCTGCGGGATGTCCGCGGTGAAGACGTCGCTGACGGCGAACGACCTGCCGGGCGACCTGTCCCGGCTGCGCTCGGAGGTCGAGCGCGCCATCCCCGTCGGCTTCGCCATGCACGACGACGCGGTGGACCCGCGCCGGCTGCACGGGCTGCCGACGGCGGGGTGGGACGACTTCTGGGGGCGGTTCGACGGGGTCGCGGAAGCAGTCAAATTCCGTCAGGGTCGAGCACTGAAGCAGATGGGAACGCTTGGAAGCGGAAATCATTTCGTCGAAATTTGCCTTGATGAGGCAGGTTCTGTCTGGTTGATGCTCCACTCCGGTTCCCGGAACATCGGCAAGGAACTGGCCGAGTACCACATCGGCGAGGCCCGCAAGCTCTCGCACAACCAGAACATCGTCGACCGCGACCTGGCGGTCTTCCTCGCGGGCACTCCGCAGATGGACGCCTACCGGCACGACCTCTTCTGGGCCCAGGAGTACGCGCGGCACAACCGCGAGATCATGATGGCCCTGCTCAAGGACGTGATCCGCAAGGAGTTCAAAAAGGCCCGGCCGATGTTCGAGCCGGTGATCTCCTGCCACCACAACTATGTGGCGGAGGAGACCTACGAGGGTGTCGACCTGCTGGTCACACGGAAGGGCGCGATCCGCGCGGGCGGTGGCGAGTACGGGATCATTCCCGGCTCGATGGGCACGGGTTCGTACATCGTGCGGGGCCTGGGCAACGAGGCGTCCTTCAACTCGGCGTCCCACGGCGCCGGTCGGCGGATGAGCCGGAACCAGGCGAAGAAGCGGTTCTCCGAGCGGGACCTGGCGGATCAGACGCGGGGCGTCGAGTGCCGCAAGGACCGCGGGGTCGTGGACGAGATCCCGGCCGCGTACAAGCCGATCGAGCAGGTCATGGAGCAGCAGCGGGATCTCGTCGAGGTGGTGGCGAAGCTGAAGCAGGTCGTCTGCGTCAAGGGGTGACGACGGCTACTTCCGGCGCAGCCGCATGCGGCGGAGCTGGCACGCCTGTACGGATCGACCGAGTTGTTCGGCAACTCCGGGGAGGGAAGTCGCCGCGAGCAGGATTTGGTCTTCCCACTGTGTCCAGCTCCGTCGCTGCCGGGGTGGGCTCATGTGGGAGGGGCGTACCCAGGCGGCCACCTGTTCCGCAGCCGAGCGCTTGCGTTCCAGGGCCAGGCATCCTCGGTAGTAGAGGTGGTCGGCCAGTGAAACGCCGGTCTCGCGCAGGTATATGAGGTTGTAGGCGCCGTCCCGGGCGTTCCGGCTGGTCAGTTTGTGAATGCCGAGCGTGAGCTTGGTGTAGCGGCACAGGTACGTTGCGATGGCGGTGCTCGTCGTGGCCAGGCTGACGAAGGGCAGCCCGTCGGCAGTGAACCCCACGGCTCCGTCCGCGTCGATGATGCCGCGCAGGTAGTCGCGCCGGGAGAACGGAACGCGCGGGGGAGCGATCCGCGTTGACTTTTTTCCGCACGGAATTCCGAGCTCGATGAGGCGGTTGCGCGCTTCCAGGGAGCACAAGGTCCAGATGGCACTCCGGTGCTTCTCGGAAAAGTTGGTCGCCCTCGTGCGTTCACTGAGGGTGCTCTTGTAGGGGCACAGCTCTTGAAATGCCCGGAGTATGTCGATGTCACGATGGCTGATCTCGACCTGGAGCTTTCCTCTCCGGCCGGCGCCGGCTGACAGATGCCCGTCGGCCTGCAAAAAGCCGAACATGTAGGCCCAGCGCGGAACTTCGAGATCCATGAACGTCATGGAGCGATGGTCGGCCGACCGCGGCGGCCCTCGTGCGGGAACGAGAAGGCGTCACCCGAACTGGCGGCGTTCAAACGTCTGTTATGCGTTGCGCGGCGTGGATGCGGCACCTGCCGACGGAAAGGGCCGGGGGCTCCGCCCCGGCCCTTGAAACGCCGTGCTCCCAGGCCGCGTCCTGCGGGTATCGGCGTCGAAGCCGGTGACGCACAGCGCGGGGTCAGTCCCCGGAAGTCTCGCGGTGGACCTTGTAGTTGCTCGCCTGGGCGCGGGGGCGGAGGACCAGGAGGTCGACGTTGACGTGCGGCGGCCGGGTGACCGCCCAGGTGATCGTCTCCGCGACGTCCTCGGCCGTCAGTGGTTCGGCGACGCCCGCGTAGACGGCCGCGGCCCGGTCCTCGTCGCCGCGGAAGCGGTTGAGCGCGAACTCGTCGGTCCTGACCATGCCGGGGGCGATCTCGATGACGCGGACCGGCAGGCCGTTGAGCTCCAGGCGCAGGGTCTCGGCCATGACATGGGCGCCGTGCTTGGCGGCGACGTAGCCGCCGCCGCCCTCGTAGGTGGCGAGGCCGGCGGTGGAGGAGACGATCACGACCGTGCCGGGGGAGGTCTTCCACAGGGGGAGCAGCGCCTGGGTCACATGGAGCGCGCCGAGGACGTTGACCTCGTACATGGCCCGCCAGTCGGCGGGGTCGGCGGTGGCGACGGGGTCGGTGCCCAGTGCTCCGCCCGCGTTGTTGACGAGCACCTCGACGGGGCCGAGGTCGTCGAGGAAGAGGGCGAAGACGTCGACGGCGGCGCGGTCGGTGACGTCGAGCTCGTAGGCGACCGCCTGGTGCCCGGCCCCGGTGAGCTCGGCGGCCAGGGCGTCGATGCGGTCCTTCCGGCGGGCGGTGAGGACGACGCGGTAGCCGGCGGCGGCCAGGCCGCGGGCGGTGGCGGCGCCGATGCCGCTGCTCGCACCGGTGATCACTGCGGTGGGGGTGGTGCCGTGCATGGGGTCTCCTAACGCCCGCGTGGCGCGTACATGATCAAAGCTACCCCGGCGAGACAGACCGCCGCGCCCAGCACGTCGTAGCGGTCGGGCCGGTATCCGTCGGCGACCATGCCCCAGGCCAGCGAGCCGGCGACGAAGACGCCGCCGTACGCCGCGAGGACCCGGCCGAAGTGCGCGTCGGCCTGGAGGGTGGCGACGAAGCCGTACGCGCCGAGGGCGACGATCCCGGCGCCGATCCAGGCCCAGCCCCTCCCGCCTGAAGAATCGCTGCCGCGCACGCCCTGCCAGACGAGCCAGGCGCCGCCGATCTCCAGGACGGCGGCGAGCAGGAAGAGGGCGATGGAGCGGATGACGGTCACGGCCACACCAGGCAGTACGGCTGGTGGCCCGCCTCGTGGAGGCGGTGCGAGAAGTCCTGCCACTCGTGGAGCAGCCGGTAGACGGTGAAGGCGTCGCGCGGGCCGCCCCGGTCGGGGACGGTGGACCAGATGAAGGCGGCGGCGCCCACGGACTCCTCGCCGATGCCGCGCAGCGGGTCGACCACGGTCATGGGGAGCTTGACGACGGCGTAGTCGGGGTGGAGGACGACCAGTTCGAGCGGGGGGACCTTGTGCAGGGGTATGCCCTCGATGCCGGTGAGGACCATCGCGGCGACCGTCTCGGGCTTGATGCGGGTGAACATCCCGCCCATGCCGAGCTCGTCCCCGCCGAGTTCCTCGGGGCGCATGGAGATGGGCACGCGCGCGGCGGTGGCCCCGTTGGGCGCCCCGAAGTACTTGTAGGTCACCCCCATCCGGCCACTCCTGCTCGTGCTGCCGCTCCCGCCCTCGCCGCCGGTCCGCCCGGGACCGTCGTTGCGGGGCTGTTCCTTCCGCCGGTGCCGGCCCCCGCGGGGCGGCCGGGCTCGCTCGGGGCCGAGGTCGTCGGTGCCCTCGCCCAGTCCGCCACCGCGATGCATATCTCCACCCGATCGCTTTTTTACGCAGCACAGCCCCCGCCGCGCAACCCGATCATCGTCTCAGACACCTCCCCCGTCGAGAGCGCGCGAAACGCCCGGACACGAGTGCCCACGGGGCTCTGAGAGCATGGGTGGCGTGAGCTACCCCTCCCGGCCCCCAGTGTCCCAGACGCGCGGGGGCTGACACCCGGCCGACAGCCGAGCCGGTCCCACAAGCCGGGGCGCGCGGCCACCGTCGCCGACGACGTCCCTCCCTACGTCATCCGCAGGCAGGAACAGAGTGCCTTATCCATATGAAGCCCCAGTGTCCCAGACGCTCTTCGAGCGCGCGGCGGTCGTGACCCCCGGTGGCGTGAACTCTCCGGTACGCGCGTTCCGCGCCGTGGGCGGAACGCCCCGGTTCATGGTCTCCGGCACCGGCCCGTACCTCACGGACGCGGACGGCCGGGAGTACGTGGACCTGGTGTGCTCCTGGGGACCGATGATTCTCGGCCATGCTCATCCCGAGGTGATCGCGGCCGTCCAGGAGGCCGTCTCCCGCGGCACCTCCTTCGGCACCCCCGGCGAGGGCGAGGTCGCCCTCGCGGAGGAGATCGTCGCCCGGGTCGCCCCGGTCGAGCAGGTGCGCCTGGTGTCGTCCGGCACCGAGGCGACGATGTCCGCGATCCGGCTCGCCCGCGGCTTCACCGGCCGCGCCAAGGTGATCAAGTTCGCCGGCTGCTACCACGGCCACGTGGACGCGCTGCTGGCCGCGGCCGGCTCCGGCGTGGCCACCTTCGGCCTGCCGGACACCCCGGGCGTCACCGGCGCGCAGGCCGGCGACACGATCGTCCTGCCGTACAACGACCTGGAGTCGGTGCACGAGGCGTTCCACCGCTACCCGGGCGAGATCGCCTGTGTGATCACCGAGGCGTCGCCGGGCAACATGGGCGTCGTCCCGCCGGCCCCCGGCTTCAACGAGGGGCTGAAGCAGGCGTGCGCCAAGAACGGCGCGCTGTTCATCTCCGACGAGGTCATGACCGGCTTCCGCGTCTCGAAGTCCGGCTGGTACGGCATCGACGGCGTCACCCCGGACCTGATGACCTTCGGCAAGGTCATGGGCGGCGGCTTCCCGGCCGCGGCCTTCGGCGGCCGCGCCGACGTGATGGCGCACCTGGCCCCGGCGGGCCCGGTCTACCAGGCCGGCACGCTCTCCGGTAACCCGGTCGCCACCGCGGCCGGTCTGGCCCAGCTGCGGCTGCTGGACGACGCGGCGTACGAGAAGGTGGACGCGGTCTCGCTGCGGGTCCGCTCGCTGGTGACCGAGGCGCTGGCGAAGGAGGGGGTGGCCCACCGCCTCCAGACCGCCGGGAACATGTTCTCCGTCTTCTTCACCGACCGTGAGGTGACGGACTACGAACTGGCCAAGGGGCAGCAGGCGTTCCGCTACACCGCCTTCTTCCACTCGATGCTGGCGCAGGGCGTCTACCTGCCGCCGTCGGCGTTCGAGTCGTGGTTCGTCTCGGCGACCCACGACGACGCGGCGATCGAGCGGATCGCGGCGGCGCTGCCGGCGGCGGCGCGGGCGGCGGCCGAGGCCGAGGAGGCGAAGTGAGCAGCAGCGAGAAGGACATCACCGTCGTCCATCTGATGCGCCACGGCGAGGTGCACAACCCGGAGGGCGTGCTCTACGGGCGCCGGCCCGGCTACCACCTCTCCGATCTGGGGCGGGAGATGGCCGACCGGGTGGCCGAGCATCTGGCCGGGCGGGACATCACCCATGTGGTGGCCTCCCCGCTGGAGCGCGCGCAGGAGACCGCGACGCCGATCGCCAAGGCGCACGGGCTGGACCTGGCGACGGACGAGCGGCTGATCGAGGCGGAGAACGTCTTCGAGGGCAAGACCTTCGGCGTGGGCGACGGCGCGCTGCGCAAGCCGGCCAACTGGAAGTACCTGACGAACCCGTTCCGCCCGTCGTGGGGCGAGCCGTACATCGAGCAGGTCGTGCGGATGATGGGCGCGCTGAATGCGGCGCGGGACGCGGCCCGCGGCCACGAGGCGGTGTGCGTGAGCCACCAGCTGCCGATCTGGATCGTGCGCAGCTTCGTCGAGCGGCGCCGGCTGTGGCACGACCCGCGCAAGCGGCAGTGCACCCTGGCCAGCCTGACGACCTTCACCTACCGCGGCGACAAAATCGTTTCGGTCGGGTACAGCGAGCCGGCGCGGGACCTGGTCCCGGCCCATCTGCTGGCGGGCGCCAAGCCGGTCAAGGGCGGCTCCAAGGCGTTCGGCGCCTGACGCCTCAAAGGGCCTTGGGGGTCCCGCTTCCGCCGTAAGCCAACGCGCCCCCGCCCCCGACGTCGTCTTATATGGACGACAGGGGGCGGGGGCGCTGCGACGACGAGCGGAGGCCGCGCATGCGGGACACGGGCATAGGCCGGCGGGGCCTCCTGGGCGCGGCGCTGGCCCTGGGCGCCGCGGGCTGCGGACTCACCTCCGAGGCCGATCCGGTGGTGGTCCGGGCGAAGACGATGGCCAAGGCCCGGCCGATCGGGGACGGCTCGACGGCGGACGCGGGCCCGCAGCCCCTGCAGCCCCCGCCGCCCGAACGGCTGGAACCGGGGCAGAAGCCGCCGCAGTTCGTCGTCTTCTCCTGGGACGGGGCGGGCGAGATAGGCAACGGCCTCTTCCCCCGCTTCCGGAAGCTCGCCCGCGACCACGGCGCGCGGATGACCTTCTTCCTCACCGGCCTCTACTGCCTGCCCGAGTCCCGTAAAACCCTCTACCGGCCGCCCAACAACCGGCCCGGCGCCTCCGCCATCGGCTACCTCGCCGACGACCACATCCGCGAGACGCTGCGGAACGTGCGCGAGGCGTGGCTGGAGGGACACGAGATAGGCACCCACTTCAACGGGCACTTCTGCTCGGGCCCCGGTTCGGTGGCCCGGTGGACGCCCGCGCAGTGGGAGGAGGAGATCGCGCAGGCCGTCTCCTTCGTCACCTCGTGGCGGACGAACACCGGGTTCACCGACCTCGAACCGCTGCCCTTCGACTACCGCAAGGAGCTCGTCGGCGCCCGCGCCCCCTGTCTGCTCGGCCAGGAGAACCTGCTGCCCGCGGCGGCCCGGCTCGGCTGGCGGTACGACGCGAGCTCCCCGGGCGCGCGCCAGGTCTGGCCGCGGAAGCGGATGGGGGTCTGGGACTTCCCGCTGCAGCTGATACCCCTGCCGGGGCGCTCCTTCGAGCTGCTGTCGATGGACTACAACCTGCTCGCCAACCAGTCCCGCAACTCCACCAAGGCCCCGCCGGTCCACTACCCCGGCTGGCGGCGGCAGGCCACGGAGGCGTACCTGGCCGGGTTCCGGCGCGCGTACGAGACCAACCGGGCGCCGTTCTTCGTCGGCAACCACTTCGAGCAGTGGAACGGCGGGATCTATATGGACGCCGTCGAGGAGGCGATCAAACGCATCGCCGACGAGAAGCGCGGCGACGTGCGGCTCGTCTCCTTCCGGCAGCTGTGCGACTGGCTCGACGCGCAGGACCCGGCGGTCCTGGAGGGGCTGCGGCGGCTGAAGGCCGGGCAGAAGTGGGCGCCTATCGGCTGAACATCGGCGTTGTCATCGGTGTTGTCCGGGGCGAGGGGGGCGCGCAAGATCCCGGAAATCGCCATGCGAAACTTTTCACATGAGTGCCTGCCGCGCCAACCGACGCAATCGAAACCGACGTCATACCACTGTTGCGGCCATCGGCGCCGCCCTCTCCGCCCTGGCCCTGAGCGCCTGTGGCTCGGGGGGCAGTTCGGGCGGCGGCGGTGAGACCCAGTTCGTGCAGGGCAAGGGCGGGGTCGACGTCGTCAAGGACAAGGGCAGCCGGCAGGACGCTCCGGAGCTGTCGGGCAAGACGCTCCAGGACGAGGAGCTCAACGCCACCGAGAAGTTCAAGGGCAAGGTCATCGTCTTCAACGTCTGGGGCTCGTGGTGCGCGCCCTGCCGTGCCGAGGCGAAGGGGCTGGGCAAGGTCGCCCGGGAGTACAAGGACAAGGGCGTCGAGTTCGTCGGCCTGAACACCCGGGACCCCAACCCGGCCCCGGCCAAGGCGTTCGAGAAGCAGTTCGACGTCCCGTACCCGAGCCTCTTCGACTCGGCGGGGAAGCTGATGCTCCGCTTCCCCAAGGGCAGCCTCAACCCGCAGGCCATCCCGTCCACGATCTTCATCGACCGCGAGGGGAAGATCGCCGCGCGGGCCATCAGGCCGGTGACCGAGGACGAGCTGCGCAAGACCCTCGACCCGCTGGTCGCGGAGAAGTGACGCCGTGACCCCCGCGTCGATCACTCTCGCAGCCGCCGACGGCATGAACCACACCGTGCTCTCCGGAGCGCTGATCATGGCCCTGCCCGTCGCGCTGCTCGGCGGGCTGGTCTCCTTCTTCTCCCCGTGCGTCCTGCCGCTCGTGCCGGGCTATCTGTCGTACGTCACGGGGGCGGGCGGCGCGGACCTGGCGAAGGTCAAGCGCGGACGGATGCTGCTGGGCTCCTCGCTGTTCGTGCTGGGGTTCAGCGCCGTGCTGGTCTCCGGCGGGGCGCTCTTCGGCTACTTCGGGCAGACACTGCAGGAGTACAAGGAAACGATCTCCGTGGTCCTGGGGATCGTGATGATCGTGCTGGGCCTGGTCTTCATGGGCCTGCTGAACCGATTCGGTCAGCGGGACGTGCGCTTCCGGGTGAAGACCTCGATGGGTCTCCTGGGCGCGCCCCTGCTGGGCATCGGGTTCGGCGTCGGCTGGACGCCGTGCATCGGCCCCACCCTGGCGTCCGTCAACGCCCTCAACGCCTACGACGCGAGCGCGACGCGCGGAGCGCTGCTGACGCTCGCCTACTGCCTCGGCCTCGGCCTGCCCTTCATCGTGGCGGCCCTCGCCTTCCGCCGGGCGCTCGGCGCCTTCGGCTGGGTCAAGAAGCACTACGCATGGGTCATGCGGATCGGCGGTGGCATGCTCGTCGCCGTCGGCCTGCTCCTGGTCACCGGTGCGTGGGACTACCTCGTCCAGGATCTGCAGACGTGGACGAGCGAATACAACCCCGGGATCTGATCGATGTCCAAGACTGAAAGCACCCCCGCACCCGAGGCCCCCGGGGCCCCCGGGCCATCCGAGGCCTCCGAGGAGGAGGCGGCGGGAGCCCGGATGTCCACGGCGCCCGTCGAGGAGACGGGGCAGTCCGTCCCCGGCTCGTTCGGCGGCGTCCGCAAACCCGGTGCCCTGGGGTGGCTGGCCTGGACCGGCCGGGAGATCACCGGCTGGCTGCGCTGGTTCTGGCGGCAGCTGACCTCGATGCGGGTCGCGCTGATCCTCCTGCTGCTGCTCTCGCTCGCGACCATCCCCGGCTCGCTGATCCCGCAGACCAGTGTCGACTCGATGAAGGCCGACGCCTGGAAAGAGGCGCACAAGACGCTGACGCCGGTCTACGAGAAGCTCCAGCTCTTCCACGTCTACAGCTCGGTGTGGTTCTCCGCGATCTACATCCTGCTGTTCGTCTCGCTGATCGGCTGCATCGTCCCGCGCACCTGGCAGTTCGTCGGCCAGCTGCGCGCCCGCCCGCCGAAGGCGCCGCACCGCTTCAACCGGCTCCCGGCGCACACCGGCTGGAAGACGGACGCCGACCCCGAGCAGGTGCTGGCGGCGGCGCAGAAGGTGCTCAAGCGCAAGTGGTTCCGGACGACCGTGGACGGCAACGCCGTCGCGGCCGAGAAGGGCTATCTGCGCGAGGCGGGCAACCTGCTCTTCCACGTCTCGCTGATCGTGATGCTGGTGGCCTTCGCCTCCGCGCAGCTGTGGAAGTACGAGGGCGGCAAGCTCGTCGTCGAGGGCGACGGCTTCTCCAACACCCTCACCCAGTACGACGACTTCAAGTCCGGCTCCTTCTTCGCGTCGGACGACCTCCCGCCCTTCGGCTTCACGCTCAACGGCTTCAGCGGGAGCTACGAGCGCACCGGCCCGCAGAAGGGCAGCCCGCGCGACTACCGGGCGCACGTGACGTACTGGAACGGCTCCGACGGCGAGAAGCACGACACCACCATCAAGGTGAACGAGCCGCTGGAGATCGGCGGTTCCAAGGTCTACCTCCAGGGCCACGGCTACGCGCCCAAGGTCACCGTCCGCGACGGCAAGGGCAACATCGCCTACTCGGGCGCGGTGGCCTCACTGCCGCTGGACAACAACGTCACCGAGACGACCGTGCTCAAGGTGCCGGACTACCTGGACAAGGACGGGAAGACGGACCAGCTGGGCTTCACCGGCATGTTCGTCCCGACCTTCGACCCGCGGTCCGGGTCGATGTTCTCCCAGTTCCCGGCCCTGGACAATCCGGTGCTGGTGCTCACCGCCTACCGCGGCTTCCTCGGCATCGACTCGGGCGTGCCGCAGAGCGTCTACAAGCTCGACACCTCCAAGATGGAGCAGTTCAAGGAGGGGGGCCGGCCGTACAAGCGGGCGCTCAGGCCGGGCGAGAAGCTGACCCTCCCCAACGGCGCGGGCACCCTGACCTTCGACGGCATCAGCAGCTGGGCCACCTTCCAGATCTCCCACAAGCCCGGTGACGGCCCGGCGCTGGCCGGTGCCGTCGCCGCGATCGTGGGCGTGGCCCTGTCGCTGTTCATCCAGCGCCGCCGGGTGTGGGTGCGCGCCGTCCGCGGCGCCGACGGGCGTACCGTCGTGGAGCTGGGCGGCCTCGGCCGCAGCGAGTCGGCGAAGGTGCCCGAGGAGCTCGCGGACATCGCCGTCGCCCTGCAGCCCGACGCACCTCCCGTCGCCGACGAGGACTCGAAGGAGCCCGCCGACGAGCCGGAACGACCTGCCGAACCCTCCGAATCCTCCGAAGGAGCGCGCGCGTGAACCTCGCGGCGGCGGCCAACGAGAACCTGGCCCATACCAGCAATGTGCTGATCTATTCGGCGATGGCCGTCTACACCCTCGCCTTCCTCGCACACATCACGGAGTGGGTCTTCGGCAGCCGCAGTGCCGTCGGCCGCACTGCCGCGGCGATCACCTCGGAGGCGGGGCGGGCCGCGTCCGCCGTCACCGTCCAGGTGAAGAAGGCCGGCGGCGGCACGGCGGTGCTGGAGCGCCCCAAGGTCGTCACCCGGTCCGCCCCCGGCTCCCGGGCCGACGTCCCGGACGGCCCCGGCGCCGCCGGCACCAGCGAGAAGGGCGACCTCTACGGCCGCATCGCGATCTCGCTGACCGTGCTGTCCTTCGCCCTGCACGCGGGCGGGGTGCTCACCCGCGCCCTGTCGGTGGAGCGGGCGCCGTGGGGCAACATGTACGAGTTCTCGACCACCTTCGGCATGTGCGCCGTGGGCGTCTACCTCGGCCTGCTGGCGGCGAAGAAGAACGTCCGCTGGCTCGGCCTGCCGGTGGTGCTCACCATCCTGCTCGACCTGGGCCTGGCCGTCTCCGTCCTCTACACCGAGAGCGCCCAGCTCGTCCCCGCGCTGCACTCCTACTGGCTGTGGATCCACGTCTCCTGCGCGATCCTCTCCGGCGCCGCGCTCTACGTGGGTGCCGTCTCCACGTTCTTCTACCGCCTCCGTGACGGCTACGAGGTGCGGCTGGCGGCCGGCAAGACCGGCCCCGGCGTGCTGGAGAAGAAGTTCCGCGGCCTGTCCGCCGACGCCCCGCTCAGCATGCGCATGGGTGTCCGCATCCACATGGCGTACGACAACGCCCTGACCCGGCTGCCGGCCTCCGCCACGCTGGACAAGTTCGGCTACCGGATCAACGCGACCGTTTTCCCGCTGTGGACGTTCACGATCATCGCGGGCGCGATCTGGGCCGAGGCGGCGTGGGGCCGCTACTGGGGCTGGGACCCCAAGGAGGTCTGGTCCTTCATCACCTGGGTCGCCTACGCGTCGTATCTGCACGCGCGGGCCACGGCCGGCTGGAAGGGGCGCAAGGCGGCCTACCTCGCCCTGGCCGCGTTCGCCTGCTACATCTTCAACTACTACGGGGTCAACTTCCTCTTCGGCGGAAAGCACTCCTACTCCGGCGTCTGAGCCCTTGCCGCACACGACGGCCCGTTGTCCGAGAGGCGGACGACGGGCCGTCGTGTTGTGCTGGACCCATGGAGATACCGTCCCCGTACGGGGCCTCGGAGACCCACGGCGACGTCCACACGCTCCGTTACGAGCTGTCCCTGCCGTACCCGCAGGAGCGGGTGTGGGACGCCGTCGCGACGCCCGAGGGCCTGCCGGCGTGGCTGGCCGCGGCGGAGCCCTTCGAGCGGCGGGAGGGCGGGGCGATCACGCTGCGCTGGCTCAACGCCGCCGGGCCGGAGGGCACCGGGACGGTCGCGCCCGGCCGCGTGACGGCCTGGGAGCCGCCCTCGGTGGCCGAGTACACCGTCGAGGTCCACGGCCGGATCCGCTTCGAGCTGGAACGGGCACCGGCGAGCGTCGGCGGGACGCTGCTGCACTTCACGAACGAGATGCCGGGCACGGACGACGAGCGGCTCGACTGCCTGGCGGGCTGGCACCACCACTTCGAGTACCTGCTCCAGGCGCTGGCCGGGCATCCGGCGGACTGGCCGACGTGGTCGGTGGAGCGGTGGCGGGAGCTGCGGAGGGAGTACGGGGAGGGGAAGCGGGAGCTCCCCTAGTCCGCGCCGGACGGGCTGAACCAGCCTGTCTGGGGGTTGCCCCCTCCGGGGAGCTTGAGGACACCCGCGCGGCAGCGCGCAAGAAACGGTGAAAGGGCGGGGCGGGGGCAAACACCCTCACCGGCGCGGCCGCCGCCCCCGCTCCTGCTCGGGGAAGCGCTGGGTCGCGCCCGGCAGCGAAGGCCTGGGCAGGTGCGACACCTCCCACCGCGCCTCCTCCAGCTCCCGCTCCGTGTCCAGCGGAAGCCGCGGCACCCGCCGCGTCGGCGCCCCGAAGCCGAACGCCGACGTCAGGTCGCCGAACGTCTTCCGCCGCCACGCGCTGATGTTGGGCTCGCGCACCCCCGTCCACCGTTCCAGGAACCGCAGCGCCGACGTGTGGTCGAAGGGCTCGCCCGCCACCCAGCCGCCCACCGTCCAGGGGGAGACGATCAGGCACGGCACCCGGAAGCCGCCCCCGATCGGCAGTCCGCCGACGAACTCGTCCTTCGTGCCCGTCGGCGGCACCGGCGGCGGGACGTGGTCGAAGAGGCCGTCGTTCTCGTCGTAGTTGAGGATGAAGACGGTCTTGGCCCACACCCTGGGGTTGTCCGCGATCGCCTCGATCTTCCTCGCCACGAAGTCCGCCCCGGCGGCCGGCAGGGAGTCCGGGTGTTCGGACGCCGGGCCGGTCGGGATGATCCAGGAGACCGCGGGCAGCCGGTCGTTGCGGGCGTCGTCCTCGAACGTGCCCTCCGGCAGCCGCCGCATCCCGCGCTCGTACAGCGGGTCGCCGGGCCGCGCGTCCCGGAAGCGCTGGAACCACTCCAGCATGTTGCAGCCGTAGTTGTCCTCCTGCTGGTACACCCGCCAGCTGATACCGGCCCGTTGCAGCCGCTCGGCATAGGTGGTCCAGCGGTACGGCGACGGCATGGTGTTGCTGATGACCGGGCCGCCGTGGCCGCCGCCGGGGTCGATGGTGCCGGTCATCCAGTAGAGCCGGTTGGGCCAGGTGGGCCCGAAGACCGAGCAGTGGTAGGCGTCGCAGAGGGTGAACGTCTCGGCGAGGGCGAACTGGAACGGGATGTCCTCGCGGGTGTGGTACCCCATCACGTACGGCCCGTTCTTCCCGTCCGCCTTGCGGTGCGCGGGCAGCCAGCGGTCCATCTTCCCGCCGTTCCACGCCTCGTGCTGCACGCCCCAGGCGTGGCTGGTGGAGGGGATGGCCTGGGCGCTGGTGCGGCGGGTGTCGAGGCGGAAGGGGAGCAGATAGCCCCTGGGGTTCTCGGGGTCCGGCTGGTGGAAGACGCTCCGGCCGGTGGAGAGCCGCAGGGCGTCGGGGTCGGCGAAGCCGCGCACGCCCTTGAGGGTGCCGAAGTAGTGGTCGAACGACCGGTTCTCCTGCATCAGCATGACCACGTGCTTGACGTCCCTCAGGGACCCCCGCCCGGCCGGGCCGGCCGCCACGGCCCGCTGCACACTGGGCGGCAGCAGTGTCAGCGCGGCACCACCGGCGGCACCGGCGGCGGATCCGAGGAGTCTTCGCCTGCTCATGAACTCGGGCATGCACCCTCCCTGAGGTCGTGTCAGGCCACAGTGTGGCCGCTACGACTCTTCCGGCCCGGCAGTGCCGGGGGCAGGGGGGTGCGGATGAACGGCTTGTCAAATGGCCGTGAAAGGAGGGGAGTTGGCGAACAGGAGAGCGTCGATGGGTTGATCGTATTACCCGATCGAGGGATGACCCGCTGGGCCGTCGGGAGGAGCCGGAACCCCCGAACGGGCCCGTCGCGCTCAGCCGCGGTCGTCGCCGTCGGCGCCCGGCTTGCGGTCCTTGCCCAGGGAGCGGAGGAACTCGGGGTTGTCGTCGGGCGCCACCCAGCCGCCACCGGCCGCGCCGGCGGAGCCCCGCCGTCCGTACGCGTCCGCCGCCGCGCGCGGGCGGCCGACCGCGAACCAGGCGACCGGGCCCAGCAGCACCTCGCCGAAGAGGAGGATGATGATCACCCATGCCGCCTTGGGCAGCTTGCGGACCTCTTCCTCGGGGGTGTTCAGGCAGTCGATGAAGGAGTAGATCCACAGGGCCAGGACCAGCAGGAACGGCAGATACCTGAGCATTGGCCGACGGACCCCCGGAGTGCGGCTGCGGGCCGCGCCGCGGCCCCGTGACAAGGCCAGCGTAGTGCGTGCTCGATACTGGAACGCATGGCTTACGACGATCTCCGCTCGTTCCTCAGAGCACTCGAGCGCGACGGTGACCTCAAGCGCGTCAAGGCCGAAGTCGACCCCCACCTCGAAGTGGGGGAGATCACCGACCGGGTGAACAAGGCCGGCGGTCCCGCGCTGCTCTTCGAGAACGTCAAGGGGTCGGCGATGCCGCTGGCCATGAATGTCTTCGGGACCGACCGGCGGCTGCTCAAGGCGCTGGGGCTGAAGTCCTACGAGGAGATCGGCGAGAAGATCGGCGGGCTCCTCAGGCCGGAGCTGCCGCAGGGCTTCGTCGGCTTCCGGGAGGCCTTCGGCAAGCTGGGCGCGATGGCGCACGTCCCGCCGCGCAAGGTGAAGGACGCGCCCGTCCAGGAGGTCGTCCTCACCGGCGACCAGGTGGACCTCGACGCGCTGCCGGCGCTCTTCACCTGGCCCGAGGACGGCGGCTCCTTCTTCAACCTCGGTCTCACCCACACCAAGCACCCCGAGACCGGCGTCCGCAACCTGGGCCTCTACCGGCTCCAGCGCCACGACAAGCGCACCATCGGGATGCACTGGCAGATCCACAAGGACAGCCGCAACCACTACCAGGTCGCGGCCAAGCGCGGGGAGCGGCTGCCGGTCGCCATCGCCTTCGGCTGCCCGCCGGCCGTCACCTACGCCTCCACCGCGCCGCTGCCCGGGGACATCGACGAGTACCTGCTCGCCGGCTTCATCCAGGGCAAGCGGGTCGACATGGTGGACTGCAAGACCGTCCCGCTCCAGGTCCCGGCCAACGCCGAGGTGGTCCTGGAGGGCTGGCTGGAGCCCGGCCGCATGCTGCCGGAGGGGCCGTTCGGCGACCACACCGGCTTCTACACGCCGCAGGAGGACTTCCCGGCGCTCACCATCGACTGCGTCACCATGCGGAAGCGCCCGCTGCTCCAGTCGATCGTGGTCGGCCGGCCGCCGACGGAGGACGGCCCGCTCGGCCGTGCGACGGAGCGTTTCTTCCTGCCGCTGCTCAAGATCGTCGTGCCGGACATCGTGGACTACCACCTGCCGGAGTCCGGCGGGTTCCACAACTGCGCGGTCATTTCGATCGACAAGAAGTACCCCAAGCACGCCCAGAAGGTGATGCACGCGATCTGGGGCGCGCACATGATGTCGCTGACCAAGCTGATCGTGATCGTGGACGCGGACTGCGACGTCCGCAATCTGCACGAGGTCTCCTGGCGCGCGCTCGGCAACGTCGACTACGCCCGCGACCTCACCGTCGTCGAGGGCCCGGTCGACCACCTCGACCACGCCTCGTACCAGCAGTTCTGGGGCGGCAAGGCCGGCATCGACGCGACGGCGAAATGGCCCGAGGAGGGCTACACACGGGACGGGGGCTGGCCGGAGATGGTCGTCTCCGACCCGGAGACGGCCGCGAAGGTCGACCGGCGCTGGAAGGAGTACGGCCTGTGAGCGCCTCCGCCGCGGCCGCGCCGAGCCCGGGGCGCACCCGCGCCTTCCTCCGGCTCGTGATGATCGAGCACTCCGTCTTCGCGCTGCCCTTCGCCTACATCGCCTCCCTGACGGCGATGTTCCAGAAGGACGGGCGCGTCGACTGGTGGAAGCTCTTCCTGGTCACCGTCGCGATGGTGGGCCTGCGCACCTTCGCCATGGCCTGCAACCGCATCATCGACCGCGAGATCGACGCCCGTAACCCGCGCACGGCGGGTCGCGAACTGGTCACCGGGGCGGTCTCGGTGCGCTCGGCCTGGACCGGCGCCCTGGTGGCGGTGGTCCTCTTCCTGGGCGCGGCGGGGCTGCTGAACCCGCTGTGCCTGGCGCTGGCGCCGATCGCGGTGATCCCGATGGTGGTCTATCCGTACGGCAAGCGCTTCACCGACTTCCCGCACGCGATCCTGGGCCTGGCCCAGGCGATGGGCCCGGTGGGCGCCTGGCTCGCGGTGACGGGGTCGTGGTCGGGCGACGCGGTGATCCTGGGCCTCGCGGTGGGTGTCTGGATCGGCGGCTTCGACCTGATCTTCGGCTGCCAGGACGTGGCCGCCGACCGCGCACATGGCGTGAAATCGACCCCCGCCCGCTTCGGGATCCCGGCCGCGCTGTACGGCGCCCGGGTCTGTCACGTGATCACCACGGCGCTGCTGGTCTGGTACGGGCTGGCGACGCACGCCGGGGCGTTCTTCTGGGTGGGCATGACCGTGGTGGCGGTGGCGTTCGTCTACGAGCACACGGTGGTGCGGCCGCACGACCTGTCGCGGTTGAACAGGGCGTTCTTCACCGTCAATGGTTTTATCGGCATTGCCCTGTTCGTGTGTGCGCTGCTGGACCTGCTGGTGCGGGGCCTGGGCCTGTAGGCCCGGACCGCCGGACACGGCGTGCGGGCCCGTCCGGTTAGGCTCGGCCCCGTGGAGCCGTACGAACACGCAACGCAACAACCGGAGCGCCGGCCCTGGGTGGTCGGCGTTTCCGGCGCGTCCGGGACGCCGTACGCCGCCGCCGTGCTGCGGGGGCTGCTGGCGGCGGGTGAGGACGTGGACCTGGTCGTCAGCCGGGCCTCGCGGCTGACGCTGCTGGACGAGACCGGCATCGCCTTCCGGGACGCGCACTGGCGCGAGGACCTGCGCACCTGGCTGGCCATGGGCGCGGACGGGAAGCCGCAGACGTTCGAGCCCGACGTCTCACGGGTGCGGCACTGGGCGGCCGGGGACCTGGCGGCCGGGCCGTCGTCGGGTTCGTACCCGGTGAAGGGGATGCTGATCGTCCCGGCGAGCACGGCCTGTGTGGCGGGTGTGGCGCTGGGGCTGTCGAAGGATCTGCTGCAGCGGGCCGCGAGCGTGACGCTCAAGGAGCGGCGGCCGTTGGTGGTTGCGGTGCGGGAGACCCCGCTGAGCGGTCAGACGCTCAAGCAGCTGGTGGCGCTCGACGAGGCGGGCGCGATCGTGCTGCCCGCCTCTCCGGCGTTCTACGCGGGGGCGACGCACATCCAGGATCTCGTGGACTTCGTCGCCGGGCGGGTACTGGACGCGGCGGGGGTGCCGCACCGCTTCTACCGCCGGTGGAAGGGGGAGCTGGGTGGCGGTCGCTCCCCGGAGGGGGGTTAGCGCTTCTTCGTGCGGCGCGCGCGGGCCTCGGCGGCCTCGGCGCGGCGGACGGCGGCGGGCAGGTGGGCACGCGAGCGGTTGGCCAGGTCCTGCAGCTCACGCATGCGGGCGTAGGCCATCTCGATCGAGTACACGGGGTTCATCTCCTGAAGGATCGTTGGTGCCATGAACGTTCGGTGAAAGATTTTCGGGGTATCGAACCCCCGATGCCTTAGATTCTACATGCAAGACGGCAAGTTCGCTGATTATTGAAAGGTTCCAGCCATGGACGCGGTGGACAGGCAGCTCATCCAGGCCCTCCGGGAGAACGGCCGGGCCTCGTACGCGGAGCTCGGCAGGCTCGTCGGCCTGTCCGGCCCGAGCGTCACGGACCGGATCAACCGGCTGGAGTCCGCGGGGGTCATCACGGGCTACCGCGCGACCGTCGACGCCGCCTCGCTGGGGCTGGGGGTCACCGCCCTGATCGGCATCCAGCTCTCCGACGCCGCCGACCACGAGGACGTGGCGCGCCGGCTGCGCGACCTGGAGGAGATCGAGGACTGCTGGTTCATCGCGGGCGACGACTCGTACATGCTCAAGGTGCGCGTCGGCGACGTGGACGGGCTGGAGCGCACCATCCGCCGGCTGTCCGGGACCAAGGGCGTCAGCCGGACCCGGACCACGATCGTGCTCTCCACCAAGTGGGAGAACCGGGTGGGAGAGCTGCCCGAGGGCATCTGAGGGCGGGGGAGTAGGCTCGACGGGGCTGTACGGACGAGGAGAGGCGAGGCGGATGGACGCGGGGCTCAAGCGTGAGCTGGAGGAGAAGGTTCGCGCCGGTGAGCGGCTGACCCGCGAGGACGGCATCGCGCTCTACGAGTCCGACGACCTCGCCTGGCTCGGCGGTCTGGCCCATGAGGTGCGCACGCGCAAGAACGGCGACACCGTGCTGTTCAACGTCAACCGGCACCTCAATATGACCAATGTGTGCACGGCCTCGTGCGCCTACTGCTCGTTCCAGCGCAAGCCGGGCGAGAAGGACGCGTACACGATGCGCATCGAGGAGGCCGTCCGCCTGGCCAAGGCCATGGAGAACGACCACCTCACCGAGCTGCACATCGTCAACGGCCTGCACCCCACGCTGCCCTGGCGCTACTACCCGCGCTCGCTGAAGGCGCTCAAGGAGGCGCTGCCGCAGGTCTCCCTGAAGGCGTTCACCGCCACCGAGATCCACCACTTCGAGAAGATCTCCGGGATGCCCGCCTCCGAGATCCTCGACGAGCTGATCGACGCCGGTCTGGAGTCGCTGACCGGCGGCGGCGCCGAGATCTTCGACTGGGAGGTCCGGCAGCACATCGTCGACCACGAGACCCACTGGGAGGACTGGTCGCGCATCCACCGCCTCGCGCACGAGAAGGGCCTCAAGGGTCCGTGCACGATGCTCTACGGGCACATCGAGGAGCCGCGCCACCGGGTGGACCACGTGCTGCGGCTGCGCGAGCTGCAGGACGAGACCGGCGGCTTCCAGGTCTTCATCCCGCTGCGCTACCAGCACGACTTCGTGGACATGAAGGACGGCAAGATCCGCAACCGGCTCCAGGCGCGGACCTCCATGGCCACCGGCGCGGAGGCCCTGAAGACCTTCGCGGTCTCGCGGCTGCTGTTCGACAACGTTCCGCACGTCAAGGTCTTCTGGGTGATGCACGGTCTGCAGACCGCGCAGCTCGCGCTCCAGCACGGCGCCGACGACATGGACGGCTCGGTCGTCGAGTACAAGATCACCCACGACGCGGACAACTACGGCACGCCGAACAAGCTGACCCGCGACGACCTGCTGGAGCTCATCCGCGACGCGGGCTTCCGGCCGGCCGAGCGCAACACCCGCTACGAGGTCATCCGGGAGTACGAGGGCCCGGACGCCGACCGTCGCGAGGCGCCGCAGCCGATGCGGTTCTGATCCGTCGTCCGATGTGACAACCCCGGTGCCCGCACCGGGGTTTTCTCTTGCGCCCCTCGGGGCGGTAATGGTTGCATCGCCCCCATGTCTCTTACCTTCGTCCGTGACCCGCAGATGACCCCGGAGCTTCGTGAGGAGTTCTTCCGGCTCTGGTTCGACGTCTCGCAGGCCGGTGGCGCCGTCGGCTTCATGCCGCCGGTGACCGAGGGGCAGATCCGCCCGGCGGCCCGGGAGCGGGCCGACTCGGTGGCCGCCGGGGCGGTGCGGATGCTCGCCGGGTACGAGGACGGACGGCTGGCCGCCACCGCGTTCCTCAGGCCCAACGACGACTACAAGTCGGCGCACTGGTCCACCGTCATCCTGGTGATGGTGGACCCCGCGCTCCAGGGCGGCGGCCGGGGCCGGCGGCTGATCGAGGAGGTCGTCGCCATGGCCCGGGACGCCGGGCTGGAGGCACTGCACCTGGAGGTGCGCGGCGGCACGGGCACCGAGCGCTTCTACGAGGGGGCCGGCTTCAAGGAGGCCGGGCGGCTGCCCGGCGCGCTGCGGTTCGGCGACGACTACCGCGACAACATCCAGATGTGGCTCCCCCTGGCCTGATCCACTCCTCGCCGTGCTTGACTGGTAGGAGCCGTTTGGTCGCCGCCTACGAAGAAGGTCCGTCCGTGAGTAGCCAGAAGTACGCCTCGCTCCGCTACACCGCACTGCGATTCGGCCTGCTCATCGCCAGCTTCGCCGTCGTCTGGGTGCTCTGCTGGGCGCGGGTGGTCCCGCTGGGCATCGGCAGCTCGAACATCTTCTGGATGGTGCTGCTCGCGCTCGTCATCTCGGCGCCGCTGAGCTGGGTGCTGCTGCGCAAGCAGCGGGACGCGATGGCCGAGCAGGTCGCCGAGCGCGTCGACCGCACCAAGGCGCGGATCACGGCGAACGCCGGCCAGGAGGACTGAGCGCCCGCTCTTCCCGGAAGGTCCCGGAAGGTCCCGGAAGGGGAGGGCGAAGCGGACACAAGGGCGTTATTCATCACATCGCGTTCGGTGGCCGGGCGGGGAGCAACTGTTCCCCGCCCGGCCACCGGCGCGTTTTTTGGTGTCAGGAACGTGCCGGAACCCAAAGAGACCCTTTGGGTTCCTCAAAGTTGCAGTGTTAACGTATCGACATGAAGACAGCAGCAGCGCACCGAACCCCCATGAGTCCCGCGCTCGTGGCGCGCCTGCACGTCGATCTTTGCCGCTGTCTGTCCGCGGCCTGTTGTCGCAGCTGATTCGCGCAACGCCGCCGATCTGCACCACGCGGCCGGAGATCCCGCACGTACGGACCTTCGGCGCCCCGCGCCCTCTTCTCGTCCCGTCTGTCCCCGGAGTTTCCGTTGTCATCGACGCCCCCCGCCAAGGCCCCGTCCCCCGGGCCGCGTTCCGCCCTCGGCCGGATACCCAAGGTGCCCTTCTGGGCCCAGATCCTGCTCGGTCTCGTGCTCGGCGCCCTGCTCGGCTGGGCCGCCCGCAGTGGCGACATCGGCTGGCTGCAGACCACCCTGGACAAGATCGGTGACATCTTCGTCCAGCTGCTGATGGTCGTGATCGCCCCGCTCGTCTTCTTCGCGATCCTGGTGTCCATCACCAATCTGCGGAACGTCTCCAACGCCGCCCGGCTGGCGACCCGCACCCTGCTCTGGTTCATGATCACGTCGCTGATCGCGGTCAGTATCGGCCTGGCGATCGGCCTGCTCACCGACCCCGGCTCGGGCACCGGCCTCACCGCGGCCGACGGCGGCGACCCCAAGAAGAAGGGCTCCTGGCTCGACTTCATCACCGGGATCGTGCCCACCGACGTCATCACGCCGTTCACCCAGCTGAACGTGCTCCAGATCGTCTTCATGGCCGCCGTCGCCGGCGTCGCCGTCCTCCAGGTCGGCGCGAAGGCCAAGCCGCTGCTGGACCTCAGCGAGTCCGTGCTGGAGCTGCTGCAGAAGGTGCTGTGGTGGGTCATCCGGCTCGCCCCGCTGGGCAGCCTCGGCCTGGTCGGCCACGCCATCCACAAGTACGGCTGGGACCTGATCGGCAAGTACGCCACCTTCACCGCCGACATCTACGTCGGCTGTGCCATCGTCCTCTTCGTCGTCTACCCGCTGCTGCTGGCCACCGTCGCCAAGGTCAACCCGCTGCAGTTCTTCAAGGGCGCCTGGCCCGCCATCCAGCTGGGCTTCGTCTCCCGCTCCTCGGTGGGCACGATGCCGGTGACCCAGAAGGTCACCGAGCGCCTCGGCGTGCCGAAGGAGTACACCGCCTTCGCCGTGCCCTTCGGCTCGACGACCAAGATGGACGGCTGCGCCTCCATCTACCCGGCCATCGCCTCGATCTTCGTGGCGCAGGTCTTCGACGTGCCGCTGGAACTGCGGGACTACCTGCTCATCGCCTTCGTCTCGGTGATCGGCTCCGCCGCCACGGCGGGCCTGACCGGCGCGACCGTGATGCTCACCCTGACGCTGTCCACGCTGGGCCTGCCGATGGCGGGCGTGGGCCTGCTGCTGGCCATCGACCCGATCGTGGACATGGTCCGCACGGCCACGAACGTCGCCGGCCAGTCCGTCGTCCCGATCATCGTGGCCTCGCGGGAGAAGATCCTCGACCGCACCGCGTACGACAACGTCTCCGCGTCCGGTCTGGACCGGGACGAGGTCGCACCGCAGCCGGCCGCGGTGACCACGGCGTAAACCTTCGCCAAGTGATCGTTACGGCCTGATGGCCACCCTTGACGTCCCTCCCCTCCGTGATATTACCTGCCGGTAATGTAGCGGGGGCGGAGGGATGTTTGTTGTGACCACTGCACATGTGACCACCGCACAGACGAAGCCCAAGGCCAGGCGGATGCCCCGGGAGGTGCGCGAGCGCCAGATGTGCGACGCGGCCGTGCGGGTCTTCGCCCGGCGCGGCTACAGCGCGGCGTCCATGGACGAGATCGCGGAGCTGGCCGGGGCGTCCAAGCCGCTGGTCTACCTCTATCTGAACTCGAAGGAGGACCTCTTCGGCACCTGCATCCGGCGCGAGGCCGAGGTGCTCCTCGCGGCCGTGCGGGCCGCGGCCCGGCCGGAGGACCCCGCCGAGCGCCGCCTCTGGAACGGCCTGCGCGCCTTCTTCGCGCACACCGCCGAACACCCCGAGGGCTGGGCCGTGCTCAGCCGCCAGGCCCGCTCCCACGGGGAGCCGTTCGCCGGCGTCGTGGCGGAGCTGCGCGAGGGCGTGGTCGACGTCATCGTCGGGCTGATCGAGGAGGCCGCCGCGGTGGCCCCGGACGCCCCGCCGCTGGACGGGCGCGAGGCGTCGGGCCTGGCGTACGCGCTGGTGGGCGCGGCCGAGTCGCTCGCGGACCGGGCGATCGGGGCGCACGGACCGGACGGGCTCGGCGGTGGGGCGGTCCCGTCGGCGCGGGAGGCGGCGGAGACGCTGATGAACGTGGCGTGGGTGGGCCTGGAGAACCTGGTGAGCGGCCGGCGCTGGCCGGCCGTGCGCGAGGTGCCGTCCGGCGGCTGACGTGGAGGTCGGCCGCACCCCCGGGCGGGCTGGAATTCGGACCTCCGGGGCGGGGCGGGGCGGAGCAGGAGCCCTTCCAAAACACCCTTGATCTCGAACACCGTGTCGGCAAAATCGACATGATGTGCGGAAACCGTTAAGGCGCTGTTAAACATTGCCGGTGGATGAATGCGCCGGCCGGAGGGGAAGAAAAGCGAATACGGCTGCCCGATCACCGCACTCATGATCGATGGGCGTGCTGATCAAACAGCAGGAGCCCCGTCCGTCGGACGGGGCTCCTTGGGTACTGCGTCGGTCGCGATGTGCGTCCGGTTCCAGCTTAGGCGGGGGTGACGTTCTCCGCCTGCGGGCCCTTCGGGCCCTGGGTGACGTCGAAGGTCACCGCCTGGTTCTCCTCGAGGGAGCGGAAGCCGGAGGCGTTGATCGCGGAGTAGTGGACGAAGACGTCGGGGCCCCCGCCGTCCTGGGCGATGAAGCCAAAGCCCTTTTCAGCGTTGAACCACTTCACGGTTCCGGTAGCCATAAAGCCCTCCTATGGGCCAAAGGGTTGCCCTGCTCCAGAACCTGCGAGAAGTCTGAAAACTACAAAAGCCTGCGGGTTACATGCTCCGCAGGCTCTGTACTGCAAGGGAAACCAAACTGCAACTTGCGGCGAGCGTAGCACGGAGCCTTCTCACCGCGAAAGAGTTGAAGATCACGCTCAAGGTGGGTTTTCGGCCGAGCAAAGCCGGAAAAGCTCGCCGGTCGGGCGGGAACGGGCCGGACCCCGCCCGGGGTGATCGCGAGCGACGGGGCTAGCCTCCGGATGTGGACAATTCCGTACCTGACGCACCGACCCCAGCCCGAGCGCCGCGACGGGGGCACCGCAGCCGTCCGCGCGTCGGCCACATCCAGTTCCTCAACTGCCTGCCCTTGTACTGGGGGCTCGCCCGGACCGGGACGCTGCTCGACCTGGAACTGTCCAAGGACACCCCCGAGAAGCTCAGCGAGGCCCTCGTTCGGGGGGACCTCGACATCGCCCCGGTGACGCTGGTCGAGTACCTGCGCCACTCCGACGAACTCGTCGCGCTCCCCGACATCGCCGTGGGCTGCGACGGACCCGTGATGTCCTGCGTGATCGTCTCGCAGGGGCCGCTGGAGAAGCTGGACGGGGCGCGCGTCGCCCTCGGGTCCACCTCGCGCACTTCCGTGCGCCTGGCGCAGCTGCTGCTCACCGAGCGCATCGGGGTGCAGCCCGAGTTCTTCACCTGCCCGCCGGACCTGGGCCAGATGATGCAGGAGGCGGAGGCCGCCGTGCTCATCGGCGACGCCGCGCTGAGGGCCTCGCTGCACTATGCGCCCAAGCTGGGCCTGCAGGTCCACGACCTGGGGCTGATGTGGAAGGAGTGGACGGGGCTGCCGTTCGTCTTCGCCGTGTGGGCCGTGCGCCGCGACTACCTCGCCCGGGAGCCGGAGATGGTCCGCGAGGTCCACGAGGCGTTCCTGGCCTCCCGGGATCTGTCCCTGGAGGAGGTCGGCAAGGTGGCCGAACAGGCCGCGCGCTGGGAGGCGTTCGACGCCGAACTGCTGGAGCGGTACTTCACGACGCTCGACTTCCGCTTCGGCGCCCCGCAGTTGGAGGGCGTGGCGGAGTTCGCCCGGCGCACGGGGCCGACGACGGGCTACCCGGCGGACGTCCGGGTGGACCTGCTGGGGTCCTGAGGAACGGCCGGAGCCCCGGCCCCTGTTCGGGGGCCGGGGCTCCGTGGCGCGGACTTCCGCGGGCGTCAGGCGACCGGCTTCTGCATATGCTCGCTGATCCACTGGATCAGGCCGCCGTTCTCCATGGCGGGCACATAGGTCGCCGCGTTGTGCTGACCGCCCTGGATGACGTGGTACTTCGCCTTGACCGGGCCCTTGTTGCCGTACTTGGCGAAGAACGCGTCGATCGGCGGCTTCACCGGCTCGCTGGAGCCGACCTGGAGGCCCAGGTAGACCTCGGGGCCGCCCTTGGCGATCAGCCGCTGGGCGAGCACCTTGGAGTTGTTGTCCGCCCGCTCCTTCTCGTGGCCCTTCCACAGCAGGGAGTCGGGGACGATGTCCGGGCCGGAGGCGATCACGGCCTTGAACTTGTCCGGCTTCTGCAGCACGGACTTCAGCCCGGCCGAGGCGCCGGTGGAGGAGCCGAAGAAGGCCCAGCCGTCGCGCGACTTGATCGTCCGGAAGTTCTCCTTGATCAGCTGCGGGACGTCCTCGGTGAGCCAGGTGCCCATCTTGGGCTGGCCCGGGATGTCACTGCCGTCCCAGTAGCGGCCCGGCGTCGGGTCGTTCTTGTCGGTGTCGTGGTTCTCGGGGTTGAGCACCGGCATGGCGATGATGAACGGCAGGCTCTTGCCCTCGTCCGCCCACTTCTGGATGGAGGACTGCAGCTTGAGGTTGGTCCCCATCCAGTAGTTGTTGGGGAAGCCCGCGCCGCCCGGCAGCGCGATCAGCACGGGGAAGCCCTTGTCCTTGTACGCCGGGTCGTCGTACTGCTTGGGGGCCCAGACCCACACCTTGCCCTTGAAACCGGACTTCTTGCCCTGGTACGTCGTGACGGCGATCTTGCTGCCGTCCTCGGGGACCGTGCCGGAGACCTTGAAGCCGGCGTCCGGGCCGAGCGGCATCAGCGCCTTCGAACCGGCCTTCTGCTCCCCGCCCTTGCCGTCGTTCTGGCCGAAACTGATCGGGTCGCCCTTGTCCGAGAAGACCTCGAAGTAGTCGAGGACCGGGTAGGCGATCGCGCCGAGCAGGGCTATGCACACCGCGACGAGCGTCCAGCGCTTGGCGCGGGAGGCCCGGCGACGGCCCCGGGATTGGTAGGCACCGTTGGTCAACTGGCTCATCCTGTCCCTCTGGACGTATCTCCTGTCCCGAAGGACATGACGGTCGGTCCGGACGGAGGGAGCCCGGCGGGGCTCCCGGGGCCCGGCGGCTGCTGTGCGGTCGGACCGTGCCCGGCCGGGCACGGTCCGACCGGCTCGGTCAGGACGCGGGGATCGGCCCCACGATCTGGCCGCTGATCCACTTCATGCTGCCCTCGTCCATGCCCTTCACATAGGTCTTGGCGTCGTGCTTGCCGCCCTGGATGACCTGGAGGTGGGTGTGGATGGGGCCCTTGTTGCCGTATGTGGCGATGTACTTGTCGACCTTGGGCTTCACGGAACCCTCAAGGGTGCCGTACTGGAAGGCGAGGTAGACGTCCGGTCCGCCCTTGGCGATCAGCTTCTTGGAGAGGACCTCGGGGTTGTTCTCCGCCATCTCCTTCGGGTGGCCGTTCCACAGGCGGGAGTCGGGGACGATGTCCGGGCCGGAGGCGATCACGGCCTTGAACTTGTCCGGGTGCTTCAGCACGGCCTTCAGGCCCGCGAAGCCGCCGGTGGAGGAGCCCATGAAGGCCCAGCCGTCGCGCGACTTGATCGTCCGGAAGTTCTCCTTGATCAGCTGCGGGACGTCCTCGGTGAGCCAGGTGCCCATCTTGGGCTGGCCCGGGATGTCACTGCCGTCCCAGTACAGGGGGTCGGCGTTCTTCGGGTTGAGAACCGGCATCGCGATGATGAAGGGCTTGCTCGTGCCGTCCTTCGACCACTTCGCGACGCTCGACTCCAGGCCCAGGTCGGTGCCCATCCAGTAGTTGACGGGGAAGCCCGGACCGCCGGGGAGCGCGATCAGCACGGGGAAGCCGCTGTTCTTGTACTGCGGGTCCTGGTACTGCTTGGGGGCCCAGACCCACACCTTGCCGGTGAAGCCGGACTTCTTGCCGGCGTAGGTCACGACGCCGATCTCGGTGCCGTCACTCAGCGTGTTGGCGTTCTTGAACTCGGCCTTCGGGCCGGTCGGCATCGCGACCTTGGAGTCGGCGGCCGGCTTCGCCCCGTCGTTGCCGCCGGCCTGGCCGCCGCCGGTGCCGTTCGCCGGGACGTCCTGTCCGAAGCTGACCGGGTCGCCCTTGTGCGAGAACGGGCCGATCTCGAAGTACTTGAGCACCCCGCCGGTGATCAGCCCGAGCACGGCTATGGAGGCCACCACTATGGTCCAGCGCTTGGCGCGGGAGGCCCGGCGGTGGCCCTGGGACCGGTAGGCCCCGTTGGCTGAGTGCGTCATCGCGTCGCTCCGGACGGTTCTGCTGCCCCGAAGGACATGACGGTTTGTTCCGTCCTAGTGGATGGGCAAATGCGGGACGCGGGTTCCTGGGAGGGCCCATGAATTGAGTCATAGGCTGAAAATCGGGCCCGATGGCCCGGGCCCGGACGGGGCGGAGGTCCCGGGGCGCCCGCCCTCCCGCCCGGCGCGGACGGCACCCCTCCGCCACCGGTGACGCCCCCCTCGCCCGCACCCGCGCCCGACGGCCGCGTAGGCTGGCTCGGACTGACGAAACCCCCTCCGAAGGGACGCACGGTGACGGAGAACGCCGACCTCACGCCCTCTGACATCGCGGCCGTCCTCGACCGCGCCGCCGCCGGCGGCCGGATCACCCCGGAGGAGGCGCTCGTCCTCTACCGGAGCGCTCCCCTGCACGCGCTGGGCGCGGCGGCCGACGCCGCGCGCCGCAAGCGGTACGCGGGTACCGAGCACATCGCGACGTACATCATCGAGCGCAACATCAACTACACGAACTCGTGCGTCACCGCGTGCAAGTTCTGCGCCTTCTACGCCGCACCGAAGAGCCCCAAGGTCTGGACCCGGCCCCTCGACGACATCCTGCGCCGCTGCGCGGAGACCGTGGAACTGGGCGGCACACAGATCATGTTCCAGGGCGGGCACCACCCGGACTACGGCGTGGAGTACTACGAGGAGCACTTCTCGGCGATCAAGAAGGCGTTCCCGCAGCTCGTCATCCACTCCCTCGGCGCGTCCGAGGTCGAGCACATGTCGCGCATCTCGGGCGTCTCCGCCGAGGAGGCCATCCGCCGCATCCACGCCGCCGGCCTGGACTCCTTCGCCGGCGCCGGCGCCGAGCTGCTGCCCGCGCGGCCGCGCAAGGCCATCGCCCCGCTGAAGGAGTCGGGCGAGCGCTGGCTGGAGATCATGGAGCTGGCCCACAACCTGGGCGTCGAGTCGACCTCCACGATGCTGATGGGCACCGGCGAGACCAACGCCGAGCGGATCGAGCACCTGCGGATGATCCGCGACGTGCAGGACCGCACGGGCGGCTTCCGCGCCTTCATCCCGTACACGTACCAGCCCGAGAACAACCACCTCAAGGGCCGCACCCAGGCGACGATCTTCGAGTACCTGCGGATGATCTCCATCGCGCGGCTGTTCCTGGACAACGTCGCGCACATCCAGGGCTCCTGGCTGACCACGGGCAAGGAGAT
Organism: Streptomyces luteireticuli; assembly: GCF_041519305.1. Taxonomy (NCBI): domain Bacteria; kingdom Bacillati; phylum Actinomycetota; class Actinomycetes; order Kitasatosporales; family Streptomycetaceae; genus Streptomyces; species Streptomyces luteireticuli. The sequence continues at coordinate 4,087,114 of NZ_CP167927.1, read as the reverse complement.
CGGCCAGCTGTCGCTGCACTACGGCGCGGACGACCTGGGGTCGATCATGCTGGAGGAGAACGTCGTCTCCTCGGCCGGCGCCAAGCACCGATCCAACCGCATGGAGATCATCGACCTGATCCGCAAGGCGGGCCGCGTCCCGGCGCAGCGGGCGACGACGTACGAGCACCTCGTCGTCCACGAGGACCCGGCGAACGACCCGGTCGACGACCGCGTGGTCTCCCACCTGTCGTCCACGGCGATCGAGGGCGGCACGGCCCACCCCGAGCTCAAGCTGCTCGACGCGCGCTGAGCGTGCTGACGATCCACGCGGCGGGGCTGCTGCTGACCGGCGCGGACGTCCTTCCGGACGGCGCGGTCGCCGTCGACGGCGCGGCCGTCGCGGCGCTCGGACCGCTGGACGAGGTGGCCGCCGCGCATCCCGGGGCACGGGTGCGCCGGTGGCCGGGGGTGATCACGCCGGGGCTGCGGCAGTGGCACGGCGGGGCGCTGCTGGAGCGCACCTACCACCCCGACCCGCGCGAGTACGAGGCGGTGGGCGACCGCCCGCTGACCGGTGAGCGCCTCGCGGCCCTGGAGATGAGCGAGACCCGCTGGGCGGGCAGCGTCCGGCGCGGTCTGCAGCACATGCTGCGGCACGGGACGACGGCGGTGGCCGGGGACTTCACGGATCCGGTGGTGCGGACGGCGGTGGCGCGCTCCGGGCTGCGCGCCCTTCCGGGCGCCGGGGCGCCGGGTACGGAGCCGGATCTCGATCCGTTCGCGGGTGCCGGGGGTCTGGCCGGTGCCGTCGCGGGCCCGCTGACCGTCGGCGGCCGGGCCGACCTGGCCGCCTTCGACGTTCCCGACGAGGCGGCGCTGATCGCGCGTGGGGCGGGGACGTGTGTGGCCACGGTGCTGGCGGGGCGGCTGGTGTTCCGGGGGCGGTGAGACCGGCGCGGAAGCCCGTTTCATTACTTCGGGTGAGGCTACCGTCGTATGTGGGATCGCGATTCGCGTCCGCGTCCACACTCGCGTCCATGGGAGCAGTGATGACAATCGATCGGCCTGGGGTACTCGCCACGCCGGAGAACTGGATGTTCCCGCCTGGCGATGGCTGGACCTTCGACCAGGTGAAGGAACTGGAGCTGCCCTTCGACTGGGAACTCGTGGACGGAGTGATCGTGGTCCGGGGACAAACCATGCTCTGGCACGACCACGTGCGGGACAGGCTGTGCCGTCAGCTGGAGGACGCGGCGCCCGCCGCGTACGGGGTCAATGTCGAGCGGTGCGTGAAGTTGGCCGATGACCATGTCCGAAAGCCCGACGTGAGCGTCTACGACATCGAGGGAGTCGACCTTTTCTCCACGGAGTGCACTCCGGTCAGCAAATTGAAGCTGGCGGTGGAAGTGGTTTCGACGGGCTCCAGGAGCGACGACCGGATTCGTAAGCCCGCTCTGTACGCCGAGTCCGGCGTGCCCAGTTACTGGCGCATCGAGCTGGAGGAAGACCGGCGGCTGGCCGTGCACGAGTTCTGGCTTCCTGTTGAGGAGCGGTCGTACATCCCGGCGCCCCTGCACCCCGTGCATCGGGAGAAGCTGGTCACGGAGCTGCCGTTCCCCATGGAGATCGATCTGACGGCGTTGCTCAGGTTTTGAACAGGGCGAGGACTCTGCCGGGTTCGCCGTCAACGATCCGTAAGAGCCCCGAACCCCCACATCAGAGCCCCGTCAAGAGGAACCCCTCCCACCGCTCCCGCCCGGCAGGATGATCACCGCGGGGACGGCCGCTCCGGCCGCTCCGCGGTGCGACTTCGAGGGCCCGGCCACCGCTGGACCGGCCGGCCGTAAGGACGCGCACCACCGGCGCGGTCCGCGCCGCCGACGGGCGGCGGGGAGACGGGGGAAGGCCGGTGGTCCTGGGGGGCGGGGGCCCACAGGAAGAGCGCAGTCCGCACCGCGGAGCGGTCGTCGATCCGGGGCGGCCGTACCCGTCCAGAGCCCCCTGTGACGGGAGGGTTCGACCGAGGGTGAACAATGGGGGAGTGACCCGAGCCTCCCTGGACAAGCAGCCGCACGAAGTCGCCGCGATGTTCGACGACGTGGCGGCCAAGTACGACCTCACCAACGATGTGATCTCGCTGGGCCAGGCCCGGCTGTGGCGCAAGGCGGTCGCGAAGGCCGTCGAGGCCCGTCCCGGGCAGAAGGTGCTGGATCTCGCCGCGGGCACCGGCACCTCGTCGATCCCCTTCAGCGCCGACGGCGCCTACGTCGTCCCCTGCGACTTCTCGCTCGGCATGCTGCGCGAGGGCAAGAAGCGCCACCCCTGGATGCCGCTGACCGCCGGTGACGCCACGCGGCTGCCGTTCGCGGACGGTGTCTTCGACGCGGTGACGATCTCCTTCGGGCTGCGCAACGTGCACGACACGGACGCCGCGCTGAGCGAGCTGCTGCGGGTGACCAGGCCGGGCGGGCGCGTGGTGATCTGCGAGTTCAGCCACCCCACGTGGGCGCCGTTCCGCACGGTCTACTCGGAGTACCTGATGCGCGCGCTGCCGCCGATCGCGCGCACGGTGTGCAGCAACCCGGACGCGTACGTCTACCTCGCCGAGTCCATCTCCACCTGGCCCGACCAGTCGGCGCTCGCCGCGCGGCTGCAGAAGGCCGGCTGGTCGAAGGTCGCCTGGCGGAACCTGACGGGCGGGATCGTCGCGCTGCACCGGGGCTTCAAGCCCGCCGAGTGAACGGCGGCTTCCGGGAACTGACGTTCGGTAAGGTGCTCCGGCTGTCCTGACCTTGCCGAGTTCTCGGAGCGTCCATGCCCTCGTTCTGTCCGTCCTGCGGCAACGCCTTCGCCCCGGACGCCCGGTTCTGCATGACCTGCGGCAGGGAACGGCCGGGGGCGCCGACGGCCGGGGGCGCCCCGCCCCCGCCGCCCTACGCGCCCGCGGCCGCCGCACCCGGCGCCGTCGCCCTGTTCGTGCGCCGGACGGCCACCGGCGACTGGGGCCGCTCGGCCCGGGCCGCGCTGTGGCCGGTCGCCCTGCTCGCCGTCCTCTCCGTCGCCCTCTCGTTGCCCAGTTACGGGGCCGACGAGGACGCCCTCCCGTGGTCCCAGCGCTTCCGCACCGCGATCGCGCTCCTGCTCCAGGGGCTCGGCGCCGGTCTGGAGGCGGAGGGCGAGCGCGGCCGCGGCTCGGTCTCGTTCTGGCTGCTCACCATGACCGTCCTGTGGACCGTCGCGACGATCGCCGGCGCCGCGCGGCTGCGCCGCGACCGCCCCTCGGGTCCGGGCACCGGCGGGCTGGAGGCGGCCCTGCGCATCGGGCTCCTGTCGGGCGCGGCGGTGCTGGCCCTGGGGCTGTACGGACAGCCGGACACCGATGAGGTGTCCCTCTCCACCACCCCGGTGCTCGCCGCCCTGTTCGCCCTCGGGCTGACCACCGCGGTGAGCGCCGCCGTGCTGTGCCGGGACGCGGTCGCCGTACGACTCGGGCCCGGCGCGCGAATGGTGCTGCGCGCCGCCGGTACGGCCCTGCGCGCCCTCGCCCTGGCGCTGGCGCTCTGGTCGGTCGTCCTCTTCGTGGTCGTCGCCGTCAACGCGGATGACCTGGAGGGGGGTTGGGGCCTGCTCGGTCTGCTGGCCCTGCTGGTGAACGCCGCTCTGCTGGCGCTCGGGGTGTCCTGGGGAGCCGACGTCACGGTGTCGTCCTCGGGCGCGCTGTCCGGCGACGGCGACTGGTTCGGCGACGGTTCCGGGTACGACGGTTCCGGTCGCGCCGTCGGCGCCGGGCTGTCCGAGATCGGTGCCCAGTGGGGCGTCTGGGCCCAGGTGGGCGTGGTGGTCATGGGAGTGCTCTGTGCGCTGGCGCTGACCCTGATGGTGGTGCGGCGGGCGGCCGGCGGCCGTGCGGAGCAGGTGCTGTCCGGGGTGTTCTTCCTGGCGGCCGTCTGGTCGGCCTCGCTCGCCGCCGGGTTCTCCGCGGAAGTCACGTCCGGGACCCGGCTGTTCGGCACGCGCATCGCCGCCGACACGGAAGCCGGTGTCAACGGCGGCGAGTTGCTGCTCTTCGGGCTGCTGTGGACGGCCGGGGCGGTGCTGCTGGCCGCGCTGGTGCAGAGTGCGCGGCGGCCCGGCTTCCCGCAGGCGGCCGGGGAGGTGTACGCGGCGGGCCCGTACGCGCCCCCGAGGCCGTCCGCCCCGCCCGTCCCGTCCACTCCTCCCGTCCCGTCCACTCCGCCCGCACCGGGCGCTCCGCCCGCACCGACGGTCCCGCCCGTCCCCGCTCAGGCCCCCGTCACCCCGCCGCCGGTCCCGGCCGACGCCCCGTCGCCCGTCGTCGGACCGCCTCCGGCGGCGGAGCCCGCCGCGCCCGAGCCGCCGACCGCCGTGGACCCCACCTCGTACGCGGCCCCCGGCGCCGCGTCCGACCCCGGCCGTCGCGGCCGGACGGCGCTGCGGTGGGCCGCCGTCGGCCTGGCCGCCTTCCTCGTCGGCGGCGCGGCCGCCGCCGGGGTGCTGCTGGCGGCCGGGCACGGCGGCGGCAAGGCGCCGCAGGAGCGGTCCGGGGCGAGCACCCGGCCGACCGCCGCGCCCGCGCCGGATGCGTCGGCCGCACCGCCCGCGCCCGCCACGCCCGCCACCCCGGGCGGTCCCGCCGACGGCACCGTCGCCGCCCCCGACGCCCACGAGGCCGCCACCCTGCCGCCCGGCAGGATGCCCGGGGGCTTCGAGCGGGCCGCCGCCCCCGAGGGCTTCTCCCTGGCCGTGCCCGAGGGCTGGCGGCGCGAGGACAAGGGCGGCGGGCAGACCGACTGGCACGGGCCCACCGGCCCCGAGCACCTGCGCGTCGGCGTCGTGGAGAAGGCGGAGCAGCCGTCGTACGAGCACTTCCTGGAGCTGGAGAAGACGGTCGGCAAGCAGGAGGGCTACCGGCGGCTCCAGTTGACCCGCAACACCTTCAAGGGGCGCCCGGGCGCCCTGTGGGAGTGGACCTGGGAGGACCACGGGCGGCCGATGCGCGCGGTCAACCAGGCGTACGTGGACGCGTCCGGGACCGAGTACGCGATCCTCTTCCAGGGGCGCGACGGGATGGGCCCCGCCGCCACCTGGCACCGGACGTTCGACACCGCGCTGGCGTACTGGTGGACCGGGAAGCCGTGATCATCCGGGTGACCGGCCGGTAGCCCGGAGTCAACGACCCGTGCCCGTTCGCCCGGGGGTGGCTCATAGACTCGTCGGGAGCAGCACCGTCTCCAATAACCGAACGGGAGAGCCGACATGAGCGACGTCCCTGCCGAACACACCGCCGATGTGATCGTGGTCGGCGCCGGTCCCGCCGGCTCCACCACCGCGTACCACCTCGCCAGGACCGGACTCGACGTCCTCCTCCTGGAGAAGACCGCGTTCCCGCGCGAGAAGGTCTGCGGCGACGGCCTGACCCCGCGCGCGGTCAAGGAGCTCATCGCCATGGGCATCGACATCTCCGAGGAGGCGGGCTGGCTGCGCAACAAGGGCCTGCGCATCATCGCGGGCGGCAACCGCCTGCAGATGGACTGGCCGGAGCTCGCGACCTTCCCCGAGTACGGACTGGTCCGCAAGCGGGACGACTTCGACGACCAGCTCGCCCGGCAGGCCGTCAAGGCCGGTGCCCGGCTGTACGAGCGCTGCAACGTCGGCGCCCCCGTCATCGACGGCCGCACCGGCCGGATCACCGGTGTGGAGGCCAGGCTCGGTGAGGAGAAGCGGCCCGTCACCTTCCACGCCCCGCTCGTCGTCGCCGCCGACGGCAACTCCACCCGGCTGTCGCTGGGCATGGGCCTGCACCGCCGCGAGGACCGGCCCATGGGCGTGGCCGTCCGCACCTACTTCACCTCGCCCCGCCACGACGACGACTACCTGGAGTCCTGGCTGGAGCTGTGGGACCGGCGCGGTTCGGAGCCCCGGCTGCTGCCCGGCTACGGCTGGATCTTCGGCATGGGCGACGGCACCTGCAACGTCGGCCTCGGCGTCCTGAACACCACGGGCGCCTTCAAGGAGCTGGACTGGCGCGAGGTGCTGAAGGCCTGGTGCGCCTCCATGCCCGAGGACTGGGGCTACACCCCGGAGAACATGACGGGCCCGATCCGGGGCGCCGCCCTGCCGATGGCCTTCAACCGGCAGCCGCACTACACGCGCGGCCTGCTGCTGGTCGGCGACGCCGGCGGGATGGTGAACCCGTTCAACGGCGAGGGCATCGCCTACGCCATGGAGTCCGGCCGGATCGCCGCCGAGGTCGTCGTCCAGGCCCACGGCCGCGCCGCCGCCCGGCGCGAGATCGCCCTCCAGCGCTATCCGAAAGTCCTCAAGGACGCCTACGGCGGCTACTACACGCTGGGCCGGGCCTTCGTGAAGCTGATCGGCAACCCGAAGGTCATGAAGATCGCCACCGAACGCGGCCTGACGCACCCCCTGTTGATGAAGTTCACGCTGAAGATGCTGGCCAACCTCACCGACCCGACCGGCGGCGACGCGATGGACCGGGTGATCAACGGACTGAGCCGGATCGCGCCCAAGGCGTGACCCGGGACGGATGTCCCGCGAAGGCCCCCGAGGCGCCGTCGGCGACGGCACCCGGGGGCCTTCGCGCATCCCCGGGGAGTTTCGTGCGGCGGTTGTTCGAATGCCTCCCGAATGCCTCCCGAATGCCTTCCGGAAGCCTTTCGAACGCCGCTGACGTCGGGTTAAGTTACTTCTGAGCCGGGAGGTGTCCGGCTCGGCGTATCTGACGCACCGTCAGGTGTTCGCCTCCGCAGAGAACGTGCGCGACAACGGCCGGGCGGCGCCCGCCTGTGCCTCCTTCGCCGTCGCGACGCCGAACTGCCCTTTTCCCTCCTCCCGTACAGCACCCATATGTCCCGCACCTATGTCCCGCACCTCGAATGGAGCGCGTTCCGTGGCTGCACCGGCGTCCCGTGCGCAGACCGACACCTTCGTGATGGCCGTGGTGGGAGCCGGTCCCCGCGGGCTCTCCGTGCTGGAGCGGCTGTGCGCCAACGAGCGCGCCGCCCCCGCGCACGGCGCGGTGACCGTGCACCTGGCCGATCCCGCGTTACCCGGCGCCGGGGCCGTATGGCGCCCGGACCAGTCACGGCACCTGCTGATGAACACCGTGGCCTCGCAGATCACCCTGTTCACCGACGCCAGTTCGCGCATCGACGGGCCCGTCGAGCCGGGGCCCGCGCTCCACGCGTGGGCCCGGGACGTGGCGGCCGCGGGGGAGCGGAGCGGCGAGGAGGCGTGGGTGCTCGCCGAGGCGCGCCGGCTCGGCCCGGACACGTACCCGACCCGCGCCTTCTACGGGCGCTACCTGCACGACTGCTTCCGGCGCGTGGTCGCCGGCGCCCCCGCCCACGTCACCGTGCAGGTGCACCGCTCGCGGGCCGTCGCGCTCACCGACGCGCACGGCACGGCGGGCGGGCCGCAGTCCCTCCAACTGGCCGACGGCACACGGCTGGACGGGCTGGACGCCGTGGTGCTCGCCCTCGGCCACGTGCCCGCCCGGCTCACCCCCGCCGAGGCCCGCACCGCGGGCCTGGCCCGGCTGCACGGCCTGGCCTACCTCGGGCCGGCCAACCCCGCGGAGGCGGACCTGTCCGGCGTGGAGCCGGGCTCCACCGTGCTGTTACGGGGCCTGGGTCTCAACTTCTTCGACTACATGGCCCTGTTCACCACCGGCAGGGGCGGAACGTTCCACCGGGCGGGGTCCGGCGGGCTCGTCTACCGGCCCTCCGGGCGGGAGCCGCGCCTGTGCGCCTTCTCGCGGCGCGGCGTGCCGTACCACGCGCGCGGCGACAACCAGAAGGGCCCGTCCGGGCGTTACCTGCCCCGGCTCCTCACCCCGGCCCGGATCGCCGCCCTGCGGGAGAGGGGACCCCTTCGTTTCACCGCCGACCTGTGGCCGCTGATCGCGGCCGAGGTGGAGGGCGTCTACTACGGGACGCTCCTGACGGCGCTCGGACGGGACGCCGAGCGCGCGGAGTTCACCGCGCGCTACCTGGCCGCCGGGGCGAGCGGGGAACGCGAGGAACTCCTCGACACGTACGGCGTCCCGGCGGGCCGAAGATGGGACTGGGAGCGGATCGCCGCCCCCCACAAGGGCCGGGACTTCACCGGCCGCGAGGCGTTCCGCCGCTGGCTGCTCGGCCGGCTGCGCGCGGACGTGCGCGCCGCGCGCGAGGGCAATGTGGACGGGCCGCTCAAGGCCGCCCTCGACGTGCTGCGCGATCTGCGCAACGAGGTCCGGCTCGCGGTCGACCACGCCGGCCTCGACGGCGACTCCCACCGCGACGAACTGGAGCGCTGGTACACGCCGCTCAACGCCTTCCTGTCCATCGGCCCGCCGGCCCGCCGGATCGAGGAGATGGCCGCCCTGATCGAGGCGGGGCTGCTGGAGGTGACCGGTCCCGGCACCGAGGTCCGCCTCGACGTCCGCGACCCGGCCTTCGTGGCCGTCTCGCCCGAGGTGCCGGGCCCGCCCGTGCGCGCCGCCGCGCTGATCGAGGCCCGGCTGCCCGAGCCCGACCTGCGGCGCACGGAGGACCCGTTGCTGCGGCACCTCCTCGACACGGGCCAGTGCGCCCCGTACCGCGTCCCGTCCGCCGTCGGCCCGGCCCACGAGACCGGCGGCCTGGCCGTCGGCGGACGCCCCTACCACCTGCTCGCGGCCGACGGCGTCGCACACCCGCGGCGCTGTGCTTACGGTGTCCCCACCGAGTCCGTGCACTGGGTCACGGCCGCCGGCATCCGCCCGGGCGTGGACTCGGTGACCCTGGCCGACGCCGACGCCATCGCCCGTTCCCTGCTCGCCCTTCCTCCGGCCGCCGCGGCGCCGGACGCACCGACGGAGATCCGCGTATGACCCCGCACGACACCGGCCTGCTCTCGCCCGTCCGGGCCGGGACCCCCGCCGAGGAGGCCACTTCGGACACCGCCTGGGTGCAGGCCATGCTCGACGCCGAGGCGGCCCTCGCCCGGGCGCAGGCCCGCCTCGGGAGCGTGCCCGCGGAGGCGGCCGCGGTCATCACGGAGACGGCCGCCGCCGGTCCGCCGGACGTACGGGCCCTCGCGCTGGCCTCGCGGGAGACCGCCAACCCCGTCGTCGGCCTGGTCGCCGCCTTCACGGCCGCGGTGGCCGAACGGGACGCCACGGCCGCGGAGTACGTCCACCGGGGCTCCACCAGCCAGGACGTCTTCGACACCGGAGCGCTCCTCGTCGCGGCGCGGACGCTGCGGCTCGTCCGGGACGACCTGCGGCTGGTGGCCGACGCGCTCGGGCGGCTCGCCGCCGCCCACCGCGACACGCCCGCCGCCGCCCGGACCCTCGCCCTCCAGGCCGTCCCGACCACCTTCGGCCTGCGCGCCGCCGGCTGGCGCCAGCTCGTCCTGGACGCCGAGGAACGCGTCGGCCGGCTCCTGGACGACGGCGGCCTGCCCGTCGCCCTCGGGGGCGCGGCGGGGACGCTGGCCGGGTACCTGGAGTACGCGCGCCTGGCCGGGGAACCGGACCTCGGCTCGTACCCGGAGCGGCTCGCCGCGCTCTTCGCGGAGGAGACCGGGCTGGCCCGGCCCGCCGCCGTGCCCTGGCACGCCCTGCGCTCGCCGATGGCCGACCTGGCCGCGGTGCTGTCCCTGACGGCGGGCGCGCTCGGCAAGTTCGCGCTCGACGTGCAGAACCTGACCCGGACGGAGGTCGGCGAGGTCGCCGAGCCGGCGGTGGCGGGCCGGGGCTCCTCCTCCGCCATGCCGCACAAGCGCAATCCGGTCCTCGCGACGATGATCCGCACCGCGGCGCTCCAGGTGCCGGCCTTCGCGCTGGTCCTCACCCAGCAGCTGCTGGCCGAGGACGAGCGCTCGGCCGGCACCTGGCACGCGGAGTGGCTGCCCCTGCGGGAGTGCCTGCGGCTGGTGGGCGGCGCGGCACGGACGGCGGTGGAGCTGGCGGAGGGGCTGGAGGCGCGGCCGGCGCGGATGCGTGTCAATCTCGGCCTGACGGGGGGACAGATGGTGTCCGAGCGGGTCTCGGCGGTCCTGGCGCCGCGGTTGGGGAAGGCGGGCGCGAAGCGGTTGCTGACGGAGCTGTCGGAGGAGTCGGTGCGGACGGGGCGTCCGCTCGCGGACGTCCTGTCCGCGGATCCCCGGGTGGCCGGGGTGCTGACGGCGGAGGAGTGCGTGGAGTTGTGCGATCCGGAGCGGTATGTGGGGGCGGCGGGGGCGATGGTGGATGCCGCGCTGACGCGCGGGGATTGAGCCCCGGTCCCGCCCTTTTACCGTTTCCCGGGGAGACCCCGGACCCCATCCGGCCTTCGGCCGGAGTCCTCAAGCGCCGGACGGGCTATTCAGCCCGTCCGGCGCTTGAGGACGAACGCGGCGCAGCCGCGTTGCCCCGCGCGGAGCGCGCGAGAAACGGTGAAAGGGCGGGCCAGGGGCAAAACCCCGCGCAGCGCACCCACCCGCACCCGACCGAAAACCGACCCGATCCAGTCATCCCCGATCGGGAGTCATCGACGAACCGATCAGAACAAACGCCCGTATTCGGCCCTCTCCGAAGCACTTTGTGCCGGAGCACATCCGCCCCGCAGACTCACCCCACCACCAACACCCCGGAACCGGACATCGGCCGGCCGGGTGCCCGCGAACACCGCACTGGGGGGAGGGCACCCGACCGATCCCGGTCCCGGGAACATACGGAAGGGCCGCCGTCCCCAGGGGGAACGGCGGCCCTTCCGACTGCTGCGTGCCGAAGGCTCACATGACGCGCACGGCACCCGTGGGCGGCGAGTAGCTCAGGTCGCGCTCGACGACACCCGTGCTCGGGTTCTGCGCGCCGATGAACTTGCCGCCGCCGATGTAGACGCCGACGTGGTACGCGCTGCCCGCGGAGCCCCAGTAGAGGATGTCGCCGGGCTGCAGGTTGGACAGGCCCACCTGCGTGCCGGCCGTCGACTGGTCCTGCGAGACGCGCGGGAGGCTGATGCCGATCTGCTGGTAGGCGGCCATGACCAGGCCGGAGCAGTCGTAGGAGGACGGGCCGGTGGAGCCCATCACGTACGCCTTGCCCACCTGCGCCTGGAGGAAGGACACCAGCGTGGCGGCGTTGCCCGTCGCACCGGTGGAGCTCTTCGAGGAGGTGGACGTGGACGTCGAGGTGTCGGAGTCCGACTTCGAGCCGGTGGACGACGAGTCGGAGGAGTCGTCCTCGGACGCGGCGGCCGTCTTCGTGGAGAGCGCGGTCCGCTTCGCGTCCCGCGAGGCGCGGGCCTGCTCGGCCTCCCGCTTCTCCTTCGCCTCGGCGGCCTTGCGCTCGGCCTCGGCCTTGCGGTCGGCCTCCTGCTTGGCCTTCTTGGCGGCGGCGCGGGCGTGGTCCACCGCGTTGTCCACCTGCGCGCGGACCTGGTAGTCGTTCGCGGTCTGCTGCGTGGCGTCCGCGACCTGCGCGAGCGACTGCGAGAGGGCGCCGTTGAGCACCGGCATCTCGATGGTCGCCTCCGCCGGCTTCTCCGCGGCGGTGGCCTGGGCGGCGCCCGTGACGGCCAGGGTGCTGAGGACGCCACCGGCAACACCCGTGCGGACGGCCCAGGACTGGGTCGCCGGGCGACGGGGCTTCCGGTGGCTGGTTATGTGCGCGTTGGGGGACATGGGACAAGGGCTTACCAGGCACCCCAGGTTGAGTTCAATATGAGTGACGTGGGCCACAATTGGCTGTCGAACACTCGGAATTCGGGTCGTACGCACCGGAACGCGACTCTCCGCGGGCCGCCCCGGCAATCGTGATCATGCGGCTAAGCATGGCATTTGGGCACATGGGGACGAGTGGCCGAGCGGTATATCACGTTCTGGTCTCGGCCGTCGAGGAGAGCGGCGGCGGACGGGTGCCCGGCGTCCGTGCGCGTGGCGGAGTTCACGCGACGCGCCCCCGAAGGGCGTTGGTGAAGGAAAGCACGAGCCGACGGCCGGGTGCGGCGGCGACGCCTCGTCCCACTGCGCGGCGCTCCACTATCAGTTGACGGTTGTACGTGTCAAAACGCGCGCGCTGCTCCCGCCTTGATGACGACTCACCGTTCCGGCCAGTGGGTATGTCCGGAAAAGCCGCTACTGATGATCGTTCGAGCGCTTCGCCGGAGAAGATCACCGCTCATCCGACTTGATGATCGTTCGTCAGGTGGTGGAGATCACAAACACCGGCGCGTACGCCGTGTCGCAGATCACAGACCACCGGGCATAAGATGCCCTCGACCCGGGCTTGTGAACTGCCTCACATATTCGCGATCTTCGCAGAATCCTTCCGCGGTGTTCGCCCGTGAGCGGTCCAGCCGCCGGGGTCCCGACAGCCAGCAGTCAGCGTCGACTGGAAGGAGCGGGGAGGGATGAACGCCTACGCGCCCATCCTCGTACTGGGAGCCCTCGGTGCCGGCTTCGCGATCTTCTCCGTGGTCATGGCATCGCGCATCGGGCCCAAGAGGTACAACCGCGCCAAGCTCGAAGCCTACGAGTGCGGCATAGAGCCCACCCCGCAGCCGTCCGGCGGCGGGCGTTTCCCGATCAAGTACTACCTGACGGCGATGCTCTTCATCGTCTTCGACATCGAGATCGTCTTCCTCTACCCCTGGGCCGTCACCTTCGACTCCCTCGGGCTGTTCGGGCTCGTCGAGATGCTGCTCTTCGTACTCACCGTCTTCGTCGCGTACGCCTACGTCTGGCGGCGCGGCGGCCTGGAATGGGACTAGGGGGCGAAACCGCACATGGGTCTCGAGGAGAAGCTGCCCAGCGGCTTCCTGCTGACCACCGTCGAACAGGCCGCCGGCTGGGTGCGCAAGGCGTCCGTCTTCCCGGCCACGTTCGGCCTGGCCTGCTGCGCCATCGAGATGATGACCAGCGCCGCCGGCCGCTACGACCTCGCCCGCTTCGGCATGGAGGTCTTCCGCGGCTCCCCGCGCCAGGCCGACCTGATGATCGTCGCCGGACGCGTCAGCCAGAAGATGGCGCCGGTGCTGCGCCAGGTCTACGACCAGATGCCCAGCCCCAAGTGGGTCATTTCCATGGGCGTCTGCGCGTCCAGCGGCGGCATGTTCAACAACTACGCCATCGTCCAGGGCGTGGACCACATCGTCCCCGTCGACATCTACCTGCCCGGCTGCCCGCCGCGGCCCGAGATGCTCATCGACGCCATCCTCAAGCTGCACCGCAAGATCCAGGGCGAGAAGCTCGGCCCGCACCGCGTGGCCGCCGAGGAGGAGGCCGAGCAGGCGGCCATGAAGTCCCTGCCCCTCATCGAGATGAAGGGGCTGCTGCGATGACGGAGCAGAACGAGCAGGTGCCCGCGCAGCGCGACGAGTCCGGCGACGTCATCGGCGTCCGCACCGGCATGTTCGGCGCCAACAACGGCGGTGACACCAGCGGCTACGGACGCCTGGTGCGCACCGTGCGCATGCCGGGCGAGGCCGTCCGGCCCTACGGCGGTTACTTCGACGAGGTCGCCGACGAGTTGGAGGGCGCCCTGGAGGAGCAGGGCCTCCTCCCGTCCAACGCCGTCGAGAAGACCGTCGTCGACCGCGGCGAACTCACCTTCCACGTCGCCCGCGAGCACCTCCTCCGCGTCTGCCGGACGCTCCGCGACGACCCGGCGCTCCGCTTCGAGCTGTGCACCGGCGTCAGCGGCGTGCACTACCCCGGCGACAAGGGCCGTGAGCTGCACGCGGTCTACCACCTGCGCTCCCTCACCCACGGCCGGCTGATCCGGCTGGAGGTCTCCGTCCCCGACGCCGACCCCCACCTGCCGTCCGTCTGCGAGGTCTACCCGACGAACAACTGGCACGAGCGCGAGGCCTACGACTTCTTCGGGCTGGTCTTCGACGGGCACCCGGCGCTGACCCGGATCATGATGCCGGACGACTGGCAGGGCTTCCCGCAGCGCAAGGACTACCCCCTGGGCGGCATCCCCGTCGAGTACAAGGGCGCCCAGATCCCGGCTCCGGACCAGCGGAGGTCGTACAGCTGATGTCCACCACCACTCCCGGCGACGGAACGGCCGGAACGCGCGAGACCACCGAGGGGACCGTCTACACCGTCACCGGAGGCGACTGGGACGAGGTCGTCGCCGCGGCCCGCCGGACCGACGACGAGCGCATCGTCGTCAACATGGGCCCCCAGCACCCCTCCACGCACGGGGTGCTCCGGCTCATCCTGGAGATCGACGGCGAGACCGTCACCGACGCCCGCGCCGGCATCGGCTATCTGCACACCGGCATCGAGAAGAACCTCGAGTACCGCACCTGGACCCAGGGCACCACCTTCGTGACGCGCATGGACTACCTCATGCCGATCGTCAACGAGACGGTGTACTGCCTGGCCGTGGAGCGGCTGCTCGGCATCACGGACCAGGTGCCGGAGCGGGCGACGGTCCTGCGCGTGCTCCTGATGGAGCTGAACCGGATCTCCTCCCACCTGGTCTACGTCGCCATGGGCGGCACGGAGCTCGGCGCCACCACCGTCGCCGTCTTCGGCTTCCGCGACCGGGAGATGTGCCTCGACGTCCTGGAGCTCATCACCGGGCTGCGCATGAACCACGCGTACGTACGGCCCGGCGGCCTCGCCCAGGACCTGCCGCCCGGCGCGGTGGACCAGGTCCGCGAGTTCATCAAGAAGCTCCGCCGGAACCTGGTGGAGTACGAGAAGCTCGTCGTCGGCAATCCGCTCTTCAAGGCCCGGATGCAGAACGTCGGTCACCTCGATCTCGCCGGCTGCCTGGCGCTCGGTGCGACCGGTCCCATCCTGCGAGCCGCCGGCCTCCCGCACGACCTGCGCAAGTCCGACCCGTACTGTGGCTACGAGACGTACGACTTCGAGGTGCCGACGGTCGACACCTGCGACTCGTTCGGACGGCTGCTGGTGCGGATGGAGGAGATCCACCAGTCGCTGCGGATCATGGAGCAGTGCCTGGACCGGCTGGAGCCCGGCCCGGTCATGGTCGCGGACCGGAAAATCGCCTGGCCCGCCCAACTGGCCCTGGGACCGGACGGACTGGGCAACTCCCTCGACCACATCAAGAAGATCATGGGCACCTCGATGGAGGCCCTGATCCACCACTTCAAGCTGGTGACGGAGGGCTTCCGGGTGCCGCCGGGACAGGCGTACGCGGCGGTGGAGTCGCCCAAGGGGGAGCTCGGCGCGCACGTCGTCAGCGACGGCGGCACCCGGCCCTACCGGGTGCACTTCCGCGACCCCTCCTTCACCAACCTCCAGTGCATGGCGGCGATGTGCGAGGGCGGCCAGGTGGCCGACGTCATCGTCGCCGTGGCCAGCATCGACCCGGTCATGGGAGGTTGCGACAGGTGACAGGAATCCAGCTGGGGATGCCCCAACTGCCCGCGCCCGAGTACCCGGAGGACGTGCGGGAGCGGCTGGCGGCGGACGCGGAGGAGGTGATCGCCCGCTACCCCGACAGCCGCAGCGCCCTGCTGCCGCTGCTGCACCTGGTGCAGGCCGAGGAGGGGCACGTCTCCCGCACCGGCATCCGCTTCTGCGCCGAGCAACTCGGGCTGACCACGGCCGAGGTGACGGCCGTGGCGACCTTCTACACCATGTACCGCCGCGAGAAGGGCGGCGACTACCAGGTGGGCGTCTGCACCAACACCCTGTGCGCCGTGCTCGGCGGCGACGCCATCTTCGACGCCCTCAAGTCCCGTCTGGGCGTGGAGAACGGCGGGACGACGGACGACGGCAAGGTCACCCTGGAGCACATCGAGTGCAACGCGGCCTGCGACTACGCGCCCGTCGTGATGGTCAACTGGGAGTTCTTCGACAACCAGACGGTGGAGAGCGCCGAGCGGCTCGTCGACGACCTGCGCGCCGGCCGCACCGTCGAACCCACCCGCGGCGCGCCGCTGTGCACCCACCGCGAGACCTCCCGTCTGCTGGCCGGCTTCCCCGACGAGCGGCCGGGCGCGGTGGAGGCGAGCGGCGGGGCGGGCCCCGCCTCGCTGGCCGGGCTGCGGCTGGCGCGCGGCGAGGACGGCGCCGCCCGTGTCGGACCGCCGCGCACCGTCCCGCACGGGCGCGATGCGCAGGAGCCCGCATCCGAGGAGGGGGAGGGATGACCGTGGCGCCCGAGATCGGTGGCACCTCCCAGGCGGAGCCCGGGGGAGGGACGAGTCCGCAGAAGCTGCTCGCCCCCGTGCTGAGCGCCTTCTGGGACGAACCGCGCTCCTGGACACTGGAGACCTACCTCCGGCACGACGGCTACGAGGGCCTGCGCAAGGCCCTCGCCATGAGCCCGGACGACGTGATCGCCTATGTGAAGGACTCCGGACTGCGCGGCCGCGGCGGCGCGGGCTTCCCGACCGGGATGAAGTGGCAGTTCATCCCGCAGGGCGACAACAAGCCGCACTACCTCGTGGTCAACGCGGACGAGTCGGAACCGGGCACCTGCAAGGACATCCCCCTCCTGTTCGCCAATCCGCACTCCCTCGTCGAGGGAATGATCATCGCCTGCTGGGCGATCCGCTCGGAGCGCGCGTTCGTCTATCTGCGCGGGGAGACCGTCCCCGTGCTGCGGCGGCTGCACGAGGCCGTGCGCGAGGCGTACGCGGCCGGGTACCTCGGCCGCGACATCCTCGGCAGCGGACTGAACCTGGACGTCACCGTGCACGCGGGGGCGGGCGCCTACATCTGCGGCGAGGAGACGGCCCTGCTCGACTCCCTCGAAGGCCGCCGCGGCCAGCCCCGGCTCCGGCCCCCCTTCCCCGCGGTCGAGGGGCTCTACGCCTGCCCCACTGTGGTGAACAACGTCGAGTCCATCGCCTCGGTTCCCGCGATCCTCAACAAGGGCAAGAAATGGTTCCGTTCGATGGGCAGCGAGAAGTCCCCGGGCTTCACGCTGTACTCCCTCAGCGGCCATGTCGCGGGCCCCGGGCAGTACGAGGCGCCGCTCGGCATCACCCTGCGCCAGCTGCTCGCCATGAGCGGCGGCATGCGCCCCGGCCACCGGCTCAAGTTCTGGACGCCGGGCGGCTCTTCGACGCCGATCCTCACCGAGGCGCACCTGGACGTCCCGCTCGACTACGAGGGCGTCGGCGCCGCCGGATCGATGCTCGGCACCAAGGCCCTGCAGTGCTTCGACGAGACCACCTGCGTCGTCCGGGCGGTCACCCGCTGGAGCGAGTTCTACGCCCATGAGTCCTGCGGCAAGTGCACGCCCTGCCGCGAAGGGACGTACTGGCTCGTCCAGTTGCTCCGGGACATCGAGGCGGGCCGGGGCAGGATGTCCGACCTCGACAAGATCGACGACATCGCCGACACCCTCAACGGCAAGTCCTTCTGCGCCCTCGGCGACGGCGCCGCCGCCCCGGTCTTCTCCTCCTTCCAGCACTTCCGCGCGGAGTACGAGGAGCACATCAGGGGCCGGGGCTGCCCGTTCGACCCGGCGAAGTCCACGGTGTGGGCCGACCAGTCGCACCCGGAGGTGCACGCATGACCGTCACGGCGAAGAGCGCCGGAGCGCCGACGGCCGAGGACCTGATCTCCGTCACCATCGACGGCGTCCAACTCTCCGTTCCCAAGGGCACCCTGGTCATCCGGGCCGCCGAGCTCGTCGGCATCGAGATCCCCCGGTTCTGCGACCACCCCCTGCTGGAGCCCGTCGGCGCCTGCCGGCAGTGCATCGTCGAGATCGAGGGCCAGCGCAAACCGGCCGCCTCCTGCACGATCGCCTGCACCGACGGGATGGTCGTCCGTACCCAGCTCACCTCGCCCGTCGCCGAGAAGGCGCAGAGCGGGGTGATGGAGCTGCTGCTCATCAACCACCCGCTGGACTGCCCGGTCTGCGACAAGGGCGGCGAATGCCCCCTGCAGAACCAGGCGATGACCGCCGGCCGCACCGACTCCCGCTTCGAGGGGAAGAAGCGCACCTACGAGAAGCCCGTCCCGATCTCCGCCCAGGTGCTGCTGGACCGCGAGCGGTGCGTGCTCTGCGCCCGCTGCACCCGCTTCTCCGAGCAGATCGCCGGCGACCCGATGATCGAGCTGCTGGAGCGCGGGGCGCTGGAGCAGGTCGGCATCGGCGAGGGCGACCCCTTCGAGTCGTACTTCTCCGGCAACACCATCCAGATCTGCCCGGTGGGCGCGCTGACTTCGGCCGCCTACCGGTTCCGCGCCCGCCCCTTCGACCTGGTCTCCTCGCCGTCGGTGTGCGAGCACTGCGCGGGCGGCTGCGCCACGCGCACCGACCACCGGCGCGGCAAGGTGATGCGCCGGCTCGCCGCCGACGACCCCGAGGTCAACGAGGAGTGGCTGTGCGACAAGGGCCGCTTCGCGTTCCGCTACGCGCAGCGGCCCGAGCGGCTGGAGACCCCGCTGGTCCGCGACGACGAGGGCCAACTGCGGCCCGCCAGCTGGCCGGAGGCGCTCCAGGTGGCCGCCGAGGGGCTGCGCGCGGCCCGCGGCCGGGCCGGGGTCCTCACCGGCGGCCGGCTCACCGTCGAGGACGCCTACGCCTACGCCAAGTTCGCGCGGGTGGCGCTCGACACCCACGACGTCGACTTCCGGGCCCGGGCGCACAGCGGCGAGGAGGCCGACTTCCTGGCCGCCCGGGTGGCCGGGCGGGGACGCGACCTCGGCGCGCCGGCGGTGACGTACGCCGATCTGGAGCGGTCCCCCGCGGTGCTGCTGGTCGGCCTGGAGGCCGAGGAGGAGGCGCCCGGGGTCTTCCTGCGGCTGCGCAAGACGTGGCGCAAGCGGGGGCTGCGGGTCTTCTCGCTGGCCACGCACGCCACGCCGGGCCTGACGAAGACCGGCGGCACGCTGCTGCCCGCCGCGCCCGGCACCGAGCCGCAGTGGCTCACGGCCCTCGCGGAGGGCACCGCGGAGGGCGATGCGGCCCAAGCCCTGCGCCAGGACGGCGCGTTGATCCTCGTAGGGGAGCGGACGGCGGAGGTGCCCGGGGCGCTGACCGCCGCCGTGGCCGCCGCCACGGCGACCGGCGCGGGGCTGGTGTGGATCCCCCGCCGGGCCGGCGAGCGGGGCGCCGTCGAGGCGGGCGCCCTGCCGGGGCTGCTGCCCGGCGGCCGCCCGGCCACCGATCCGCGCGCCCGCGAGGAGACCGCCGCCGCCTGGGGCGTCCCCGAACTTCCGCGCAGCCCCGGCCGGGACACCGGACAGATCCTCCGGGCCGTGGCCACCGGCGAGCTGGGCGCCCTGCTCGTCGGCGGGGTCGAGGTCGCGGACCTGCCCGACCCGGCGCGTGCCCGCGAGGCGCTGGACGCGGCCGGCTTCCTGGTCAGCCTGGAGCAGCGGCCGAGCGAGGTGACCGACCGGGCCGACGTGGTCCTCCCCGTCTCGGCGGCCGCCGAGAAGCCGGGCACCTTCCTCAACTGGGAAGGCCGGGCGCGGCCGTTCGAGGCCGCGCTCAAGCCCGACCAGCTGGCGGGCCGGCACGTGCTGCCGGACGCCCGGGTGCTGCACCTGCTGGCCGACGCCATGGACGGCCGCCCGCTGGACCTGCCGGACATCCGCGCGGTACGGGCCGAGATGGCCCGGCTGGGCCGCTGGGCCGGGCCCTACGCCGCCGACCCCGCCGAGCCGCCCCACCGGGTCCCGGAACCCGGGGCGGGCGAGGCCGTCCTCGCCGGACACCGGCTGCTGCTCGACCGGGGGCGGCTCCAGGACGGCGACGAGGCCCTGGCCGCCACCCGGCACGCCGCCGTCGCCCGGCTCTCCCCGGCCACGGCCGCCGAAACCGGCGTCGCCGACGGGGAGTTGCTCGCGGTGCGCGGCCCGGCCGGGACCGTCCGGCTGCCGCTGCGGATCACCCCCATGCCGGACCGGGTGGTCTGGCTCCCGCTGAACTCCGCCGGTGGCGGCGTCGCCTCCGACACCGGGTCCCGGCCCGGCGAGATCGTGCGCGTCGCCCCCGGCACGGACGACGTTCCGGAGGTGCTGTCGTGAACGCCGGTTCCCTGCACGGCCTGGCCGCGGGCGATCTGTCGATGTTCGGCCACGACCCATGGTGGCTGGTGGTCCTCAAGGCCGTCTTCTGCTTCGTCTTCGTCCTGGTGACCGTGCTGCTGACGATCGTCTTCGAGCGCAAGATCCTCGGCTGGATGCAGCTGCGCATCGGACCCAACCGGCATGGCCCATGGGGTCTGTTGCAGTCCCTGGCGGACGGCATCAAGCTGATGCTCAAGGAGGACCTCGTCGTCCGGCGCGCGGACAAGGCGGTCTACATCCTCGCGCCGGTCGTCGCGGCGATCCCGGCCTTCATGGCGATCGCGGTGATCCCCTTCGGCCCGGCGGGCAACGAGATCTCGGTCTTCGGCCACCGGACCGCGATGCAGCTCACCGACCTGCCCATCGCCATCCTCTACATCCTGGCGACGGCGTCGGTCGGCATCTACGGCATCGTCCTCGGCGGCTGGTCCTCCGGCTCCACCTATCCGCTCCTCGGCGGCCTGCGCTCCTGCGCCCAGATGATCTCCTACGAGATCGCGATGGGCCTCTCCTTCGCGGCCGTCTTCCTCTACTCGGGCTCGATGTCCACCTCCGCGATCGTGGAGGCGCAGCACAACCGGTGGTACGTGCTGCTGCTGCCGGTCTCCTTCGTCGTCTACATCATCGCGATGGTCGGGGAGACCAACCGGGCCCCGTTCGACCTCCCCGAGTCCGAGGGCGACCTGGTCGGCGGCTTCAACACCGAGTACTCGTCCATCAAGTTCGCGATGTTCATGCTGGCCGAGTACGTCAACATGGTCACCGTCTCCTCGGTGGCCGTGACGCTCTTCCTGGGCGGCTGGCGGGCGCCGTGGCCGGTCTCGGCGTTCTGGGCGGGGGCCAACCACGGCTGGTGGCCCCTCCTTTGGTACGTGGCCAAGCTCGCGGCGCTGCTGTTCTTCTTCATCTGGATCCGCGCGACGCTGCCGAGGCTGCGCTACGACCAGTTCATGAAGCTGGGCTGGAAGGTCCTCATCCCGGTCTCGATGGTGTGGCTGATGCTCGTCGCGACGGTGCGGGCGCTGCGCAACGAGGACTACGACTTCCGCTCGATCGTCCTCTACGTCGCGGGCGCGGTCCTGGTGATCCTGCTGCTGTCCTTCGTCGCCGACGTCTTCCGGGGCCGCGGCAAGGAGGAGGCCGAACCGGCCGGGGGCGGCGGGGAGTTCGACCCGATGGCGGGCGGGTACCCGGTGCCGCCGCTGCCCGGCCAGACCCTGCCGCCGGTGCCGCGCCGGGCGTCCCGGCGGGACCGGGAGCTCATTGTCAGTGGCGGGGTGGACACTGTGCGTGACGGAAAGGAGGGTGACGGTGCCTGCTGAGTCTTCCCACGGGGACGCTTCCAAGCTCCCCCGCAAGAATCCCGTAGCCGGTTTCGGGGTGACCTTCAAGGACGTCTTCAAGAAGCGGCTCACCGAGCAGTACCCCGAGTACAAGAAGCCCACGGCGCCGCGCTTCCACGGCCGCCACCAGCTCAACCGGCATCCGGACGGGCTGGAGAAGTGCATCGGCTGCGAGCTGTGCGCCTGGGCCTGCCCGGCCGACGCCATCTATGTCGAGGGCGCGGACAACACCGAGGAGGAGCGCTACTCCCCGGGCGAGCGCTACGGCCGCGTCTACCAGATCAACTACCTGCGCTGCATCCTGTGCGGCCTGTGCGTCGAGGCCTGCCCCACCCGGGCGCTGACGATGACCAACGAGTACGAACTGGCCGACCGCAGCCGGGAGTCGCTCATCTACACCAAGGAGGAGCTGCTCGCCGGCCTGGAGGACGGCATGGTCGAGTCGCCCCACGCGATCTTCCCCGGCATGACCGAACAGGACTACTACCGGGGCCTGGTGACCGAGGCGGCGCCCGGCACCGAGCGCCAGGTGGCCCTCTCCAAGGGGGAACGCCCGGCCGGCGAGGGGGTGGAGGCATGAGCCTCGCGGCCGCCTCGGCCACCTCGACGGGCGAGGCCGTGCAGTTCTGGATCCTCGCGGTCGTCGCCGTCGGGGGCGCGCTGGCCACGGTGCTGATGAAGCGGGCCGTGCACAGCGCCCTCTCGCTCGCCGGCACCATGATCGTGCTCGCCGTGTTCTACCTGGCCAACGGCGCGTACTTCCTGGGCATCGTGCAGATCGTGGTCTACACCGGCGCGATCATGATGCTGTTCCTCTTCGTGGTGATGCTCGTCGGCGTCACGGCCGCCGACTCCCTCAAGGAGACCATCAGGGGCCAGCGCTGGCTCGCCGCCGTGTGCGGGCTGGGCTTCGGCGTCCTCCTGTTCGCCGGCATCGCCAACGCCTCGCTGCGCCACTTCGACGGCCTCGGCCAGGCCAACGCCGGGGGCAACGTCGAGGGCCTGGCCGCCCTGGTGTTCACCCGCTATGTGTACGCCTTCGAGATCACCGGCGCCCTGCTGATCACCGCGGCCGTCGGCGCGATGGTGCTCACCCACCGGGAGCGCACCGTCAAGGCGGCCACCCAGCGGGAGCTCTCGGAGCAGCGGACGCGCAAGGGCGCCTTCGTCGCCCCCCTGCCCGCCCCCGGCACCTACGCCCGGCACAACGCCAACGACATCCCCGCGCTGCTGCCGGACGGCACGCCCGCCGAGCTCAGCGTCAGCGGGGTGCTGCGGGACCGGGGCCAGATGCGGGACGTGTCCCAGGAGGCGCTCGCGGACCTCGCGGCGCTGGAGCAGCGGTCGGCGGCGTGGCTGGAGCGCGACCGCGACGAGGGGCCGAAGGGAGTCGCCCAGTGAATCCGGTCAGCTATCTCTACCTGGCGGCCCTGCTGTTCACCATCGGTGGCGTCGGGGTGCTCATCCGGCGGAACGCGATCGTCGTCTTCATGTGCGTCGAACTGATGCTGAACGCCTGCAACCTGGCGTTCGTCACCTTCTCCCGGATGCACGGCAACCTCGACGGCCAGGTCTTCGCCTTCTTCACGATGGTGGTGGCCGCGGCCGAGGTCGTCATCGGCCTCGCGATCATCGTGTCGGTCTACCGCGCCCGTCACTCGGCCTCGGTCGACGACGCCAGTCTGCTGAAGCTCTAAGGGGACGCTGACGTGGAGAACCTCATCGGACTGCTCGTCCTCGTGCCCCTCCTGGGAGCGGGCGTGCTGCTGTGCGGCGGGCGGAGACTGGACCGGAGCGCACCCTGGCTGGGCACGCTGGCCGCGGCGGCCTCCTTCGCCCTCGGCGCGGTGCTCTTCGCCGACATGCTGGGCCGGAGCGGCGAGGAGCGCACCCTCGACGTGACGGTGTTCCAGTGGGTGCCCGTCGGCACCTTCCGCGCCGACGTCGGCTTCCACCTCGACCAACTGTCCATGACCTTCGTCCTGTTGATCACGGGCGTGGGCACGCTGATCCACCTCTACTCGGTCGGCTACATGGCGCACGACGAGCGCCGCCGCCGTTTCTTCGGCTACCTCAATCTCTTCCTGGCGGCGATGCTGCTGCTGGTCGTCGCCGACAACTACCTGCTGCTGTACGTCGGCTGGGAGGGCGTCGGCCTCGCCTCGTACCTGCTGATCGGCTTCTGGCAGCACAAGCCGAGCGCCGCCACGGCGGCGAAGAAGGCGTTCCTCGTCAACCGCGTCGGTGACGTGGGCCTGTCGATCGCGATCATGCTGATGTTCACGACCTTCGGCACCTTCGCCTTCGGGCCCGTGCTCACCGCGGCGGACCGCGCGGGCGAGGGGAGGCTGACGGCGATCGCGCTGCTGCTCCTGCTCGCCGCCTGCGGCAAGTCCGCCCAAGTGCCGCTGCAGAGCTGGCTCGGGGACGCGATGGAGGGCCCGACCCCGGTCTCCGCCCTGATCCACGCGGCCACCATGGTGACCGCCGGGGTCTACCTCGTCACCCGCTCCGGAGCGATCTTCGAGGGGGCGCCGGACGCGCAGACCGCGGTGGTCACGGTGGGGGCGGTCACGCTCCTCTTCGGTGCGATCGTCGGTTGTGCGAAGGACGACATCAAGAAGGCCCTCGCCGGCTCGACGATGTCGCAGATCGGCTACATGATCCTCGCGGCCGGGCTGGGGCCGGTCGGCTATGTCTTCGCGATCATGCACCTGGTGACCCACGGCTTCTTCAAGGCCGGGCTCTTCCTCGGCGCCGGATCGGTCATGCACGGCATGAACGACGAGGTGGACATGCGCCGTTACGGCGGCCTCAGGAAGTACATGCCGGTCACCTTCGTCACCTTCGGCCTCGGTTACCTCGCCATCATCGGCTTCCCGGGCCTGTCGGGCTTCTTCTCCAAGGACAAGATCATCGAGGCGGCGTTCGCCAAGGGCGGCACCGAGGGCTGGATCCTCGGCGGGGCGGCCCTGCTCGGCGCGGCCATCACCGCGTACTACATGACGCGGGTGATGATCCTGACCTTCTTCGGCGAGAAGCGCTGGCAGCCGGACGCACAGGGCGAGCTGCCGCACCCGCACGAGTCGCCGTCCACGATGACGATCCCCATGATCGTCCTCGCCGTGGGATCGGTCTTCGCGGGCGGCCTGTTCAGCATCAACGAGTCGTTCGTGAAGTGGCTGGAGCCGGTCACCGGGCACGAGGAGGGCAACTCGCCCGTCAGCGCGCTCACGGTCACCGCCGCCACCATGGTCGTCCTCGTCCTGGGCGTCGCGCTGGCCTGGGCGCAGTACGGCCGCCGGCCCGTGCCCGTCACCGCGCCCCCCGGCTCCCTGCTCACCCGCGCCGCCCGGCGCGACCTGCTCCAGGACGACATCAACCACATCGTGCTCGTCCGCGGCGGCGAGCATCTGACCCGCAGCCTGGTCTATCTCGACCACAAGCTGGTGGACGGCGTCGTCAACGGCACCGCCGCCTCCGTCGGCGGCCTCTCCGGCCGGATGCGCAGGCTGCAGAACGGCTACGTCCGGTCGTACGCGGTCTCGATGTTCGGCGGCGCGGCGGTGCTGATCGCCGCGACCCTGCTGATGAGGGCGGTCTGAACCATGTCATTTCCTCTGCTCACCGTGACGGCCGCGGTGCCCGCCGTCGGCGCGGTCGCCACCGCCGCCGTCCCGGCCGCGCGGCGCGAGGCCGCGAAGTGGGTCGCGCTGGCCTTCTCGCTGGCGACGCTGGTGCTCGCGGCCGTCCAGCTGGTCCGCTTCGACCCGGACGCCCCTTCGGGCAAGGGCGGTCCCTTCCAGCTCACCGAATCCCACGCCTGGATCAGCGACTTCGGGGTCCGCTACGAGCTGGGCGTGGACGGCATCGGGGTGGTGCTGGTCGCCCTGACCGCCCTGCTCGTGCCCTTCGTCGTCCTGGCCGGCTGGCACGACGCCGACCCGCTGGAGCCGGCGGCGCCCAACCGCCGCTGGCGGCCCACCCAGGGCTTCTTCGCCCTGATCCTCATGGTCGAGGCCATGGTGGTCATCTCCTTCGAGGCCACCGACGTCTTCCTCTTCTACGTCTTCTTCGAAGCCATGCTCATCCCGATGTACTTCCTCATCGGCGGCTTCGGCGACCGGGCGGGGGAGCGCACCGAGGACGAGGCGGCGCGCCAACGCTCGTACGCGGCCGTCAAGTTCCTGCTCTACAACCTCGCGGGCGGGCTGGTCATGCTGGCCGCCGTCGTCGGCCTCTACGCGGTCACCGCGGACCAGCTCGGCCACGGCACCTTCTCGCTCACCGAGATCGTCCAGGCCCGGGCCTCGGGGCGGCTGCACTTCGCCACCGTCACCGAACGGGCCCTGTTCCTGGGCTTCTTCTTCGCCTTCGCGGTCAAGGCCCCGCTGTGGCCGGTGCACACCTGGCTGCCGAATGCCATGGGCGAGGCCACCGCGCCCGTCGCGGTGCTGATCACCGCGGTGGTCGACAAGGTCGGCACCTTCGCGATGCTGCGCTTCTGCCTCCAGCTCTTCCCGGGGGCCTCGAAGTGGGCCACCCCCGTGATCATCGTGCTGGCGCTGATCAGCATCCTCTACGGTGCGCTGCTCGCCGTCGGCCAGCGGGACATCAAGCGCCTGATCGCCTACGCCTCGATCTCCCACTTCGGCTTCATCATCCTGGGCGTCTTCGCGATGACCACCCAGGGCCAGGGCGGCGCCACGCTCTACATGGTCAACCACGGGATCTCCACGGCGGCGTTGATGCTGGTCGCCGGCTTCCTGATCTCCCGCCGGGGCTCGCGGCTCATCGCCGACTACGGCGGGGTGCAGAAGGTCGCCCCGGTCCTCGCCGGCACCTTCCTGGTCGGCGGGCTGGCCACGCTGTCGCTGCCCGGGCTCGCCCCCTTCGTCTCCGAATTCCTGGTCCTGGTCGGCACGTTCAGCCGCTACCCGGTCGCGGGCGCCGTCGCGACCGTCGGCATCGTGCTCGCCGCGCTGTACGTCCTCGTGCTCTACCAGCGCACGATGACCGGCCCGGTCAAGGAGCCCGTGCGGGCCATGCCCGACCTGCGCGTGCGCGAACTGGCCGTCGTCGCACCGCTGATCGCGCTGCTGCTCTTCCTCGGCGTCTACCCCAAGCCGGTGACGCGGATCCTCGATCCCGCGGTCGAGCACACCCTGTCGCAGGTCGACCGGACCGACCCCGAACCCGATGTTCGCGTGAGCAATGCGGAGGGCGCGAAGTGAGGAACGCAGCCGTTGTCCACAGCCTGTGGACAGAATCGGTGTCGGCGGCGGCCGACGCCCCGAAGAAGATCCCGGCGCCGCACATCGAGTACGCCCAGCTGTCCCCGACACTGATCATTCTCGGTGCCGCGGTCCTGGGCGTGCTCGTCGAGGCCTTCCTGCCCCGCCGCTCGCGCCACCTGGCCCAGCTGGCCCTCTCCGCCGTGGGCCTGGCCGCCGCCTTCGCCGCGGTCGTCGCACTGGCCGCCAAGGGCTACGGCACGGGCAAGGCGCACGCCGCGGCGATGGGCGCGGTGGCGGTGGACGGCCCCGCGCTGTTCCTCCAGGGCACCATCCTCCTCGTCGCCCTGGTCGCCGTCCTCGGCTTCGCCGAGCGCCGCCTCGACCCCGCCGCGCACGGCCGCCCGGTGGACTCCTTCGCCGCCCAGGCCGCGGCCGTGCCCGGCGGCGACGCCGAGCAGGAGGCCGTCAAGGCGGGCTGGACGACCAGCGAGGTCTTCCCGCTGCTGCTCTTCGCGGTCGCCGGCATGCTGGTCTTCCCGGCGGCGGACGACCTGTTGACCCTCTTCGTGGCGCTGGAGGTCTTCTCGCTCCCGCTCTACGTCCTGTGCGCCCTGGCCCGTCGCAAGCGGCTGCTCTCCCAGGAAGCGGCCGTCAAGTACTTCCTGCTGGGCGCCTTCTCGTCCGCGGTGCTGCTGTTCGGCGTGGCCCTGCTCTACGGCTACGCGGGCACGGTCTCCTACTCGGGCATCGCCGACGTCGTCAGCGGCGCGGTCCGCACCATGGACCCGGCCCTCGCCGCCACGACGGGCAACGACGCGCTGCTGCTGATCGGCGGGGCGATGGTGCTGATGGGCCTGCTCTTCAAGGTCGGCGCGGCGCCGTTCCACATGTGGACGCCGGACGTCTACCAGGGCGCGCCGACGCCCGTCACCGGCTTCATGGCCGCAGCAACCAAGGTGGCCGCGTTCGGGGCGCTGTTGCGGCTGCTGTACGTCGTGCTGCCGGGGCTGCGCTGGGACTGGCGGCCGGTGATGTGGGGCGTCGCCATCCTGACGATGCTCGTCGGCGCGATCGTGGCCGTGACCCAGACCGATGTGAAGCGGCTGCTGGCCTACTCGTCCATCGCCCACGCGGGGTTCATCCTCGCGGGTGTCATCGCGGTGAGCCCGGACGGGGTCTCGTCCGTCCTCTTCTATCTCGCCGCGTACTCGTTCGTCACGCTCGGGGCGTTCGCGGTCGTGACCCTGGTGCGGGATGCCGGGGGCGAGGCGACGCACCTGTCCAAGTGGGCCGGGCTCGGGCGGCGTTCGCCGCTCGTCGCGGCGGTCTTCGCGGTCTTCCTGCTGGCCTTCGCGGGCATTCCGCTGACGAGCGGGTTCGCGGGGAAGTTCGCCGTCTTCAAGGCGGCGGCGGCCGGGGGTGCGGTGCCGCTGGTGATCGTGGGTGTGGTGTCGTCGGCGGTGGCGGCGTTCTTCTATGTGCGGGTGATTGTGCTGATGTTCTTCAGTGAGCCGAAGGGGGATGGGCCTTCGGTTGCCGTGCCGTCGCCGCTGACGTCCGTTGCCATTGGTGTCGGCGTTGCGGTGACGCTCGTTCTGGGCGTCGCGCCCCAGTACTTCCTTGATCTGGCGGGGCAGGCGGGGGTGTTCGTGCGCTGAGGTCAGCGCGGAGGGTTGCCCCTGTCCCGCCCTTTCACCGTTTCCCGGGGCTCCGCCCCGGACCCCGCAACGCGGCTGCGCCGCGTTCGTCCTCAAACGCCGGACGGGCTATTCAGCCCGTCCGGCGTTTGAGGACTTCGCCCGAAGGGCGAATGGGGTCCGGGGTCTCCCCGGAAGAAACGGTGAAAGGGCGGGACAGGGGCAAAACCCCCTAGGCAGTCGCCGGGCGCACGCGGCCCACGACCTCGCCCAGGCCCACCCGGGCCCCGTCCGGGCCCGGCGCCCAGCCCGTGATGACGACCTCGTCACCATCCGCCAGCCACGGCCCCTTCCCACCCGTAAGCTCCAGCAGACACCCCAGCTGATCCGGCTCGGGACCGCTCACGGTCCCGGAGGCGAACAGATCGCCCGTCCTCAACGTCGCCCCGTTGACCGTCATATGGGCCAGCTGCTGCGCCGCCGTCCAGTACATCGCGGAGAAGGGCGGCCGCGAGACGACCTCGCCGTTGATGCGGACCTCCAGGCGGAGGTCGAGGCCGCCCGGCTCGGGCGAGGCCGAGTCGTCGAGGTACGGCAGCAGCGGGTACGTCCGCGACGGCGGGGCCGTGCGCGCCGCGTCGAAGGCCTCCAGGGGCGTCACCCAGGCGGAGACGGACGTCGCGAAGGACTTGCCCAGGAAGGGGCCGAGCGGGACGTACTCCCACGCCTGGATGTCGCGCGCGGACCAGTCGTTGACCAGGCAGACGCCGAACACGTGGTCGCGGAAGGCCTCCAGGGGGACCGGCCCGGGCGACGGCGTGCCGACGACGAAGCCGACCTCCGCCTCGATGTCGAGGCGGAGCGAGGGGCCGAAGGACGGTGCCGCGTCGGAGGGCGCCTTGCGCTGCCCGCGCGGGCGCACGACGTCCGTGCCGGAGACGACGACCGTGCCCGCGCGCCCGTGGTAACCGATGGGCAGGTGCTTCCAGTTGGGGGTCAGCGGCTCGCTGTCCGGGCGGAAGATCCGTCCCACGTTGGACGCGTGGTGCTCGCTCGCGTAGAAGTCGACGTAGTCCGCGACCTCGAACGGCAGGTGGAGCGTCACCTCGTCCAGGGAACGCGCGTACCCGCCCGGCAGCACCCCCGCGTCGAGCAGGCCGCGGATCTCCGCGCGGACGGCCTCCCAGACCGGGCGGCCCGCGGCCATCAGCGGGTTGAGGACCGGCTGGTCGAGCAGATCGGCGTAGGGGGAGCCGTGTTCGGCCGCGGCGGTCGCCACGTCGAGCACGAACGCGCCGTGGCGCACGCCGATCCGGGGGTGGTCGGGGGCGTCGGGGGTGGTGAAGACGCCGTACGGGAGCGCGTCCGGCCCGAAGGGGTCGCCCTCGGGGATCGCGTGGGGGCTGTGCTGGGGCATGGGTGTCGCGGCCTCGCCTTCTCCACTCGGAGACTCGGAACTGGTCACACATTACGTGTTGACGGCCGACGGGCAAGAGATGTTCGAGCGGCGTTCCAACAGGCGTTCCAGCCGTGGGAAAAGGTAGGGCAATGTCCGGTAACTCCTTGCTGGAGCCGTCGATTCCGAAGTAGCGTCCTAAGTCGGGTCACACACAGTGGGGGGCCGCTGAGGCTGGGTGGCCGAGGGGGGAGCCGGTGGCGAGCAGGAGTGTGTCCGTGGCGGCGGACCGGTCGGTGCCCGGATTGATCGTGAAGTTCGGCAACTATCCCCTGCACCACGGCGGCGTCGGCGCCATCCGCAGTCTCGGCAGACTCGGGGTGCCCATGTACGCCATCACCGAGGACCGCTGGACGCCGGCCGCCTCCTCCCGGTATCTGACCGGCCGCTTCGTCTGGCCGACGACGGGCACGGAGCGGGCCGGGGACCTGGTGGCGGGGCTGCTGCGGATCGGCGACCGGATCGGCCGGCCGGCCGTGCTGCTGCCGACGGACGAGGAGGCGGCCGTGCTCATCGCCGAGCACGCCGAGGTGCTGGCGGGACGGTTCCTCTTCCCGCCGGTGGAGCGGGAGTTGCCGAGGAGACTCGCGAGCAAGCAGGGGCTGCACGAGCTCTGTGTGGAGCACGGGGTGCCGGCGCCGGCCACGCTGTTCCCCGCCTCGTACGAGGAGATCGAGAAATACGCGGCGACGGCGGTGTTCCCGCTGGTGGCCAAGAACCGCGAGGCGTTCGAGCGCCGCCGCCGCCCCGCGGTGTCCGGCACCACCCGCATCGCCGACGCCCGCGGGCTGCTGGAGCTGGCGCGCGAGTGGGGGCCGTGCCCGGGGGTGATCCTCCAGGAGTACCTGCCCCGGGAGGAGGCCGAGGACTGGATCGTCCACGCCTACTTCGACGCGGACAGCGCGCCGCAGGCCCTGTTCACCGGGGTCAAGGTGCGCTCCTGGCCGCCGCACGCGGGTATGACGGCCAACGCCTACATCGTCGACAATCCCGAACTGGCCGCCCTGGCCGCCCAGTTCATCAAGCAGATCGGGTTCTGCGGGATCATAGACCTGGACTGGCGGTTCGACCGGCGCGACGGGCGGTACAAGCTGCTGGACTTCAACCCCCGGATGGGCGCCCAGTTCCGGATGTTCGAGAGCGAGGCGGGCGTCGACGTCGTCCGGGCGCAGCATCTGGACCTCACCGGCCGCCGGGTGCCCGAGGGCGAACAACTGGCCGGGCGGCGGTTCGTCGTGGAGAACATCGACCTGCCCGCCCTCGCCGCGTACCGGCGCAGCGGCTACACCACCCCGCACGCGCCCGCCAAGGCGACCGGAACGGAGCTGGCGTGGGCCGCACGGGACGACATAAAACCGTTCTTCACCATGTGCGCCCGGCTCGTCCGGCCGGGCGTGCGGCACCTGTGGCAGTTGTGGCGCTCCCGGCGCCGCTCCGCCACGGCGGCCGCCGGCACCGAGCTGGTCCGGCGATCCCCCGTCGAGTAGTTCCGGCGGTCCTTCGGACGGGCCGCCCGCGGGGCGTCCGAAGGACCGTCCGGACGGTCCGGGCCCCCGCAGTCCACGTGACGCAGCAGACCGGCCCAGCGGGCCGGGCAACGCCCTGGGAGGGGACACGTGACACTTCCGGTAGCAGTGATCGGGGCCGGTCCGTACGGCCTGTCGACGGCGGCCCATCTGAAGGCGCGCGGGGTCCCGACACGGGTCTTCGGCGCGCCGATGGTGGCCTGGCGCGAGCAGATGCCCGCGGGGATGCTGCTCAAGTCCACCCCGGTGGCCTCGAACATCGACGCGCCCCAGCCGGGGCACACCCTGCTCGACTACTGCCTCGACGTGGGGGAGCGGCGGTACGAGTCGGACTGGGACGTCATCCCGGTCGAGACGTTCGCGGGCTACGGGCTGTGGTTCCAGCAGCGGCTGGTCCCGCATCTGGAGCAGGTCCGGGTGAAGTCCGTCGAGCGGCGGCCGGGCGGGCCCGGCTTCGAGCTGAAGCTGGACTCCGGCGAGCAGTTCGCGGCCCGCGCGGTGGTCGTGGCCACCGGGCTGAGCGGGCTGGCCCGGGTCCCCGCCGAGCTGACCGCGGCCGTGCCGGACGGGCCGGTGGACGGCGGGCCGTTCTCGCACAGCTCGCACCACCGCGACCTGTCCGGCTTCGCCGGGCGCGACGTGGCCGTCGTCGGCGCCGGGCAGTCGGCGCTGGAGACCGCCGTGCTGCTGGCCGAGGCGGGCGCCGCGTCGGTGCGGGTGGTCGCGCGGCGGCGGGGCGCGGTGCGCTTCGGGGCCGCGCCCGACGGGCAGTCGCCGTTCAAGCCGGACACGCCGTTCGGCCGGGCCTGGTCGCTGTACGCCTTCTCGTACCACGCGGACGGCTTCCGCCGACTGCCCCCGCAGCTGCGGGAGTACCTGGTGCGCAAGGTGCTCGGGCCGCTCGGCGCGTGGTGGCTGCGCGAGCGCTTCATCGGCCGGGTGGACGTCACCGAGGGCAAGCGGATCGTCCGGGCGCGGCTCGCCGAGGGCCGTCCGGTCCTCACCCTGGCCGCCACCGGCACCGGCTCCGGCCCCGCGGAGGAGACCGAGCTCGCCGCCGACCACGTCATCGCGGCGACCGGCTACCGGGTGGACCTGGGCGCCCTCGACTTCCTCGGCGACAGCGTCCGCGCCCGGCTCGCCACCGGGGCCGGCGGCCCGCGGCTGGGGGCGGGGTACCACTCCTCGGTGCCCGGGCTCTTCTTCACCGGTCTGCCGGCGGCGGCCAGCTTCGGACCGGTGATGCGGTTCGTGTGCGGCACCGAGTACGCCTCGCCGCGGCTGGCGCGGGCCGTGGCGGCGCTCCGTTAGGGGGCCACGGCTGCCGGGCGCGCCCCGGGTCCTCCTCCGCCGGGGGAGGACCCGGGGCGCACTCGGAGGTCCCGGGGAGGGTCGGTGACGGGTCGTCGTTCGAGCAGGCGGTCACGATGATCCAGAACCGACCGGATACGCTGACTTTTGGTGAAGACAGCGACACATCGACAATCCCCGTGATCGCAGGCAGACAGGAGTACCCCTCGTGACCGTCGTCGGGCCCTTCGGGCTGAGCGTGCGGGACCAGGCTCTTGAAGCCGACGTCCAGGCAGGGTTGGCCGCTGTCGAGGAAGGCCTTCTGGAGGCCACCAAGAGCGGTGTGCCCTTCATCACCGAGGCCGCGCAGCACCTCGTCCGGGCCGGGGGCAAGCGGTTCCGTCCGCTGCTGGTGACGCTCGCCGCCCAGTTCGGCGACCCGTACGCCCCGGGGGTGGTGCCCTCGGCCGTGGTCGTCGAGCTCACCCACCTGGCCACCCTGTACCACGACGACGTCATGGACGAGGCGGACATCCGGCGGGGCGCCGCCAGCGCCAACGCCCGCTGGGGCAACTCCGTGGCCGTCCTCACCGGCGACTTCCTCTTCTCCCGGGCCTCGCAGATCCTCGCCGACCTCGGCCCGGAGGCCGTCCGCATCCAGGCCGAGGCGTTCGAGCGCCTGGTCACCGGCCAGATCCTGGAGACGGCGGGCCCGCGCGACGGGCGCGACCCCATCGAGCACTACCTGGACGTGATCGCCGGCAAGACGGGCTCGCTGATCGCCGTCGCCGGCCGCTACGGCGCGATGATGTCCGGCGCGGACGAGCGCGTCGTCGAGATCCTCACCCATTACGGTGAGCGGCTCGGCACCGCCTTCCAGCTCGCGGATGACGTCCTGGACATCGCCAGCGACTCCCACGAGTCCGGCAAGACCCCGGGCACCGACCTGCGCGAGGGCGTTCCCACCCTGCCGGTGCTGCACCTGCGCGCGAGCGCCGCGGCCACCGGCGCGCCGGAGGACGTCGAGCTGTGCGAGCTGCTGGAGGGCGACCTCGCCGACGACGACCGGCTCGCCGAGGTGCTCCGCCGGCTGCGCGTCCACCCGGCCCTGGAGCAGGCCCGCCGGGACACCGTCCGCTACGCGCAGGAGGCCCGCGCGACGCTGGCGCCGCTGCCCGACTGCACGGCCAAGGCCGCGCTGGAGGAGCTCTGCGACGCGGTCTGCCACCGGGCCGGCTGACGCTCCGTTCGTCTTTTGTCAGGGGTCCCTTCATCCGGCCGGAGGGCCGCCCCTTAGGGGGCGTCATACCGCAGAGGTACGGGGAGTTGATCCCCCTGGCTGATGACCCGGGCGTCGCGGCTTGGTGGAATGGGAAGGGTCGTGCCGGAGAGCGTGCGGGGGCAATCCTCCCGACTCCGGTGCCCCCGCCGAGCGGTCGGGCCACAATTGAGCCCAGGTGTGGGCGAGTGCACGACGTGAACAGACCGCCGCAGACGACGGAGGTAGAGCACATGGCACGCATTCAGCCGGCACCGGACCCCGCGGACCCCGTGACGTCCGGAGCCAACGGCCCCTCGGGCCCGGGCCGCCGCAAGGCCGTCCGCTACGCGGTGCCCGTCGCGGTGGCGGGCGTCGCCGCGGCGACGATCGGCATCGGCTCCGCCCTGGCCAGTTCGGGCGACCCCGATCTGCCGAAGATCAGCGCGCAGGACCTGATAGCCAAGGTGGCCGCGTCGGACACCCAGCAGCTGTCCGGCTCGGTGCGCGTCACCACGGACCTCGGTCTGCCGTCCATGCCGTCCGGCATGTCCTTCGGCGGTTCCGGGGACGGCGCCAAGGGCGGGAAGGGCGGCGCCTCGCCGCAGGACCGGCTCACCGAGCTCGCCTCCGGCACGCACACCCTGCGCGTCGCGGCGGACGGCCCCGAGCGCCAGCGTGTGTCGATCGTCGAGCGCGCCGCCGAGTACAGCATGGTCCGCAACGGCGACCAGGTCTGGGCGTACGACAGCGGCAGCAACACCGCGTACCACGCGAAGGCTCCGCAGAAGCAGCAGAAGCACCAGAAGGAGTCCTCGAAGTCCGGCCTGGAGAGCGCCTCCCCGCAGGAGCTCGCCAAGAAGGTGCTGGACGCCGCGGGTCCGGACACCGACGTCGCCGTGGACGGCACGGCGAAGGTGGCCGGCCGGGACGCCTACCAGCTCACCCTGAAGCCCAAGCAGGACGACACCACGGTCGGCGCCGTGCGCATCGCGGTGGACGCGAAGAACGGCGTCCCGCTGAAGTTCACCCTCGCCCCGAAGGGCGGCGGCAAGGCCGTGGTCGACGTGGCCTTCACCAAGGTCTCCTTCGACAAGCCGTCCGCCTCCACCTTCTCCTTCACCCCGCCGAAGGGCGCCAAGGTCACGGAGGGCTCCGAGGAGAAGGGCCACGAGAAGGGCCACGAGGCGGGCAAGGGCAGGCTGCCCGTCGCCCCGCCCGGCATCGGCACCGGCTCCGCCGCCAAGGTGACCGGCACCGGCTGGTCCTCGATCGCCGAGTTCTCCGGTGGCGGCAAGGGCAAGCTGCCCGGCGGGAAGGGCGACGGTGCGAAGGGCGACAAGACCTCGGCCGACGCCGCGTCCCTGCTGGACAGCTTCGGGACCAAGGTCTCGGGCGACTTCGGCACCGGCCGCGTCGTCAGCACCCGGCTGGTCAACGCCCTGCTGACCGACGACGGCAAGGTCTACGTCGGCGCGGTCACCAAGGACGCGCTGGTGAAGGCCGCCGACTCGGCCGCGCACAAGTAACCGGCCGAGCAGCGGTGAAGGGGGGATCCGTGACGGAGCCGGCGGCGGCCATCGAGACGCGGGGGCTCACCAAGCGCTACCGCGGGGGCCAGCTCGCGGTGGCGGGCCTCGACCTCGTCGTGCCGCGCGGCAGTGTCTTCGGGTTCCTCGGCCCCAACGGATCGGGCAAGACCACCACGATCCGGATGCTCATGGGGCTGATCGAGCCGACCGCCGGGCTCGCCCGGGTGCTCGGCGAGCCGATGCCGGCCGCCGGGGCCCGGGTGCTGCCCCGGGTGGGGGCCCTCATCGAGGGCCCCGCGCTCTACGGCTTCCTCTCCGGCCGCGACAATCTGCTGCGCTACGACGCCGCCGACCCCGCCGCCGATCCGCGCACCCGGGCCGCCCGGGTGGCCGCGGCGCTGGAGCGGGTGGGCCTGGCCGGCGCCGCCGGCAAGAAGGCCCGCGCGTACTCGCTGGGCATGAAGCAGCGCCTCGGCCTCGCCGCGGCCCTGCTCCAGCCCCGCGAGCTGCTCGTCCTGGACGAGCCGACCAACGGGCTGGACCCGCAGGGCATGCGCGAGATCCGCACCCTGGTGCGCTCGCTGGCCTCCGAGGGGACCACGGTCTTCCTCTCCTCCCACCTCCTCGACGAGATCGAGCAGGTCTGTACCCATGCGGCGGTGATGTCCCGGGGCCGGCTGCTCACCCAGGGCACCGTCGGCGAGCTGGCCGCCTCCACCCGCGGCCGGCTGGCCGTCACCACCCCCGACACGGCGGACGCGGTCCGCGTCCTCAAGGAGCACGGTGTGAACGATCTGGTGGTCGCCGACGACCGCGTCACCGGCGAACCCGCCCCGGGCCCGGCCGACCTCGCGGACCTCAACGCCGCCCTCGTCCGGGCGGGCGTGCGCGTCCGGGCCTTCGGGACGGAACGGGCCTCGCTGGAGGACGCGTTCGTGGCGCTCACCGGGGAGGGCTTCGATGTCGCAGGCTGAGGCGGTGCGCCGGCCGGCGCCGGTGACGTGGCGGCTGTCCCTCTTCCGGAGCGAGATCGTCACCGTGTTCCGGCGCTGGCGCACGCTGGTGCTGCTCGGGGTGCTCGCCGCCGTTCCGGTCCTGGTCGGCATCGCCGTGAAGATCGAGACCGGTGGCGGGCGGGACGGGTCCTTCGGCGAACACGGCGGGGACGGGCCGGCGTTCGTCAGCCAGGTCACCAACAACGGGCTCTTCCTCGTCTTCGCGTCGCTCGCCGCGACGCTGCCGTTCTTCCTCCCCATGGCGATCGGGGTGATCGCCGGTGACTCGATCGCCGGCGAGGCGGCGTCCGGCACCCTGCGCTATCTGCTCGTCGCCCCGGCCGGGCGGACGCGGCTGCTCCTCGCGAAGTTCACCACGACGATGGTGTTCTGCGTGGTGGCGACGCTGGTCGTGGCCGTTTCGGCGCTGCTGGTGGGGGCGTTGCTCTTCCCCCTGGGCGAGGTGACGCTGATCAGCGGGACGACCGTGTCGTTCGGGGAGGGACTCGTCCGGGCCCTCGCCATCGCGGGCGTCGTCGCGGCGTCGCTGGTGGGCATCGCGGCGGTGGGGCTGTTCGTCTCGACGCTCACGGGGAGCGGGATCGCGGCGATGGCGACGACGGTGGGGCTGCTGATCACGGTGCAGATCCTCGACCAGTTTCCGCAACTGCATGCGGTGCAGCCGTATTTGTTCCCGCACTACTGGTTGAGCTTCGCCGATCTGCTGAGGGATCCGGTGTACTGGGACCAGTTGTGGCGGAACCTGGCGCTTCAGGGGTTGTATGCGGCGGTGTTCGGGTCGGCGGCGTGGGCGAGGTTCACGTCGCGGGATGTGACGGCGTAGGGGGGTTTGCCCCTGGCCCTCCCCCAGAGGGGGCACCCCCATTTCACCGTTTCCCCGGGGAGACCCCGGACCCCATTCGCCCTTCGGGCGAAGTCCTCAAACGCCGGACGGGCTGAATAATCAGCCCGTCCGGCGCTTGAGGACAGCGCACCACCACGCTTAGAACGTCAGCTTCCAGCCATTCACCGTCCCGGAATCCTGCGGCGCCACATCCTGCGCCCGCAGCTTCCAGACGCCGTTCGCCGTCTCCGTCGACGCGTCGACCGTGTACGTCGTCACGACGTCCGCCGCCGAGTCGTTCCCGTCCGAGGACTTCAGGCGGTATGTGCGCCCGCTCGGGCCGACCAGGTCGAGCACCAGGTCGCCGCGGTAGGTGTGCGTGATGTTGACGCCGACCTTCAGCGAGGACGGCGCGTTGCCCGTCAGCCCGCTCACCGTGATCGGCGACTCCACCGCCGGCCCGGCGTCCGGGATCGCCACGGCCGCCTTGCTCTCGAAGACCGTGCCGCCCGGCGGTGTCGTCGACGAGCCGCCGCTCAGCTTCCACACCGCGCCCGCGATCGCCGTGCTGTTCGTGCCCAGCGCCTTGTCGTCGATGTTCGACGACGTGTCGCAGGAGCGGTGGTAGCAGGCGTCGAACGCCCGGCCCGCCGTACCGCCCCAGTTCCTGGCCTGCTCGGCGGTCTTGATGTAGTCCGCGCCGCTGAAGAGGCCGCCGACGGGTATGCCCGCCTGCTGGAAGGGGGCGTGGTCGGAGCGGCCGTCGCCCTCGGTGTCCACCTCGGTCGCGATGTTCCGCGCGGTGAACCAGTCCTCGAAGAGGGACTTGAGCGAGGCGTCGTAGCCGTAGACGAAGTATCCCGGGTTCGGCGAGCCGATCATGTCGAAGTTGAGGTACGCGTCGATCTTCGAACGCTCGCCGGTGGGCAGCTGGTTGACGTAGTACGAGGAACCGCGCATGCCCAGCTCCTCCGCGCCCCACCAGCCGAACCGCAGGTGTTTGTCCGGCTTGTAGCCGGACTTGGCGACGGAGAGGGCGACTTCGAGGACGCCGGCGGAGCCGGAGCCGTTGTCGTTGATGCCGGGGCCGGCGGAGACGGAGTCGAGGTGCGAGCCGGCGAACACCACATGGTTCGGGTCGCCGCCGGGCCAGTCGGCGACGAGGTTGTAGCCGGTGGCGCCACTGGTGCTGAACTGCTGGACGCTGGTGGTGTAACCGGCCGCGTCCAGCTTGGACTTCACATAGTCGAGGGATGCCTTGTAACCGCTGCGGCCGTGCGCGCGGTTGCCGCCGTTGGCGTTGGCTATGGACTGCAACTGGTTGAGGTGG
Organism: Streptomyces luteireticuli; assembly: GCF_041519305.1. Lineage (NCBI taxonomy): Bacteria > Bacillati > Actinomycetota > Actinomycetes > Kitasatosporales > Streptomycetaceae > Streptomyces > Streptomyces luteireticuli. Next base: position 4,048,668 of record NZ_CP167927.1, on the reverse strand, counting down.
GCCTTGACGTTCGCCGCGGGTATCTCGGGGGCGTCGGCGGCCGGCCGGGTGGTGGGTACCCGGGCCGGTGCCGCCGGAGCCGCGATCGCGGGGGCCGATGCGAGGCCCAGGAGGACGGCCGTCAGGGCCGCACCGGCGGCCGTTCGGCGTCTTCGGGGGGTGACGGGCAGGGTGGGTCCGTTGAGAACGAACATGGGGGGCTCCCAACTCCTTTGACGTGCCCATGATGTTCAGTGGACCCTTGAAGACGCGTCAAGAGCGGGTTTCGGACACCGGACTCCGTTCTCCGGATACCGGGCGCTCGGCTGCCGTCGCCTTGTCCCGCGCCGCGTTCAGCTCCGCGCGCCCCGCCCGCGCCGCCCGCAACGCGTCCCACGTCAGCACCGCCAGCGCCAGCCACACCAGCGCGAAGCCCGCCCACCGCTCGGTGGGCATCGACTCGTGGAAGACGGCGAGGCCCAGCGCGAACTGGAAGATCGGGGCCAGATACTGGAGCATCCCCAGGACGGACAGCGGCAGCTTCACGGCCGCCGCGCCGAAGGAGACCAGCGGCAGCGCGGTGATGGCGCCGGAGGCCACCAGCAGTGCGGCGTGCCCCGCACCCTCGCTCGCGAAGGTGCTCCCGCCGCCACCGCCGAGGAACAGCAGATAGGCCAGCGCCGGCAGGAACTGCACGGCCGTCTCCGCGGCCATCGACTCCAGCCCGCCCAGCCCCACCTTCTTCTTGATCAGGCTGTAGGTGCCGAAGGAGGCCGAGATGCCCAGGGCGATCCACGGCAGCTTCCCGTAGCCGGCCGCGAGCACGACCACCGCCGCCGCGCCGATGCCGACCGCCGCCCACTGGGCCTTCCGCAGCCGCTCGCGCAGAACGACGACGCCGAGGGCGATGACGACGAGCGGATTGATGAAGTAGCCGAGCGAGGTCTCGACGACGTGGCCGCTGTTGACGGCCCAGATGTAGATGCCCCAGTTGACCGAGATGGTGGCCGCGCCCAGCGCGATCATGCCGAGCCGTTTGGGCTGCCGCAGCAGCGGGGGTATCCAGGCCCAGCGCCGGGTCACGGCGAGCACGACGACGACGGTGACCAGCGACCACACCATCCGGTGGGCGAGGATCTCGGACGCCCCGGAGGGTTCCAGCAGCGGCCAGTACAGGGGGAAGAGCCCCCAGATCGCATAGGCGGCGACACCGTACAGGAACCCCGCACGTGTCTCGTCCCGCTGAGTGCCCGGCTGTGTGCCCGGCTGAGTGTCCGGCTTCACGGATCCCTCCCGGTGGTGCGACGGCGACCCGGCGAAGGTAACGCCGCCCCGGGGTGCGTGTCATGTCCGTATCGGATGACGGTCATGACGTGCCGGTATCCGGGGCACCGCTCCCTTCCTGCCGTGTCGCGCGCAGCAGTTCCACGGCCTTGGTGACGTCGAACGGGAGGATCGTCACCGCCACGTTCGGCAGGTGCTCCAGCGCCCGGGCGATCAGGTCGCCGGTGTCGCGGTGGAGCATCCGGCCGAGCGGGTTCGAGTGGGTGCGCCGGGGGATCAGCAGGGTCAGCGCCGTCGCCGGGTCGGCCGTCGTCCGGGCCGCGAGCTCGGTGACGGCGTGCCGCAGCCGCCGGTCCGGGCAGTCCACCAGCTCCAGCGGGATATCCGTGCCGGGCGTCGCGTCCCACCGGGCCGCGAGCCGGCGCGCCCGCTCCTCGTCGATCACGAAGTGCACGGCCCGCACCTCGTCCGGCCGCAGCTCGTGCGCGTAGCGCAGCGCCTTGACGGTGGCCAGGTCGAGCGCGTCGACGAGGACGTGGACGAGGTGGCGGCGCCAGTGCGGCCGGTCGGTGGTGAACGCCGGGACGTTCTCCAGGGCCTCGGCCTCCTCCCGGTACTGGCGGTTGATGCGGATCAGCGCCCACACGCCGAGCGGGAAGACCACCACGACCAGCCAGGCGCCCTCGGTGAACTTGGTGATCGCGAAGACCAGGACGACCAGGGCGGAGACCACGGCGGCGGCCGCGTTCACGGCCACCTTCCAGCCGCGGCCGGGCTCCCGCCGCCGCCAGTGGTGGGCGGTCATGCCGGCCCCGGCCATGGTGAAGCCGGTGAAGACCCCGATGGCGTAGAGGGCGACGAGCTTGTCGACATTGCTGCCGGTCACGAAGAGCAGGGCCAGCGAGATGACGGTGAGGCAGATGATGCCGTTGGAGAAGGCGAGGCGGTGGCCGCGCCGGGTCAGCTGGCGGGGCAGGAAGCGGTCCTCGGCCACGAAGCTGGCGAGGAACGGGAAGCCGGTGAACGGCGTGTTGGCGCCGGTGTAGAGGATGAGCGCGGTGGCGAGCTGGACGTAGACCAGCCCGGTGGTGCCCAGCCAGCCGTCCCCGAAGACGAGGTGGGCCTCCTGGGAGAGGACGGTCGGATTGCCGTCCAGGTACGGGATGGCGTGGGTGAAGTGGGCCAGCACCGACACACCGAGCACCATCACGCCGAGGATGGCGCTCATCACGGTCAGGGTGCGGCGGGCGTTGCGCCCCTGCGGGCTGCGGAAGGTGGAGACGCCGTTGGAGATCGCCTCCAGACCGGTGAGGGAGGAGCCGCCGTTGGCGAAGGAGCGCAGCACCATGAAGAGCGAGGCGCCGTAGAGCCAGCCGTGCCCGGGGGAACCGAGCGGATAGGCGCCCTGCGCGTGGAGGTCGGCGTGCGGCAGGCCGCCGGTCAGCCCGCGCACCAGCCCGATGACCAGCAGCAGCGCGATGGCGGCCATGAAGAGGTAGGCGGGGGCGGCGAACGCCCGGCCCGCCTCCCGGATGCCGCGCAGGTTCCCGTACATGAGGACCACCACGACGGTGACGGTGATGGGCAGCTTGAGGTGGTCGATTCCGTGGTACCCGTGGCCGACCAGGTGCGCGAGGGAGATCAGCGCGTCGGTCCCGGCGGCGGACTGGACGGCGACGGTGACGATGTAGTCGATCAGCAGGGCGACGGAGGCGATCTGGGCGACGCGGGGGCCGAAGTTCTCGCGGGCCACGACATAGGAGCCGCCCGCCCGGGTGTAGACGGAGACGACGTCGCGGTAGGAGAGCGTCACCAGGAGGAGGACGAGGAGGATGGCGCAGGCGACCAGGGGCACCAGGTCGAAGGCGGCGGCGCCGATCACCGGCACGAGGATGATCAGCATCTCCTCCGGGCCGTAGGCGGTGGAGGAGATGCAGTCGGAGGCGAGCACGCCGAGGGCCATCGGGTTGGACAGCTTCTCGTGGGCGAGGGCCTGGGTGACGAGGGGCGGTCCGAGGAGGCCGCGTTTGACGCGGTAGAGGAGGCGTTCGCGGACGAAGGGTTCGGCGGGGGCGGCCATGACCATATGAGAGCGGGTGCCCTGTGGCCGCCCGGGCAGACGCGGCGGGCGGGCACCCGTTCGGTGGGTGCCCGGCGCGGGTGTCCGAGTGCCTCGGTCCCGCTCTTTCGCCGCCCCCTCCGGGGGAGGCGAAAGAGCGGGGAGGGGAGAGAACTAACCCACCACCGTCCACGTGTCGTTGCCCGCCAGCATCGCCGACAGCTCGCCCTTCCCCTTCTGCTCCACCGCCGCCTCCAGCTGGTCCGCCATCAGCGTGTCGTACACCGGCCGCTCCACGCTCCGCAGGATGCCGATCGGCGTGCGGTGGAGGGTCTGCGGGTCGGCCAGGCGGGAGAGGGCGAAGGCCGTCGTGGGGGAGGAGGCGTGCGCGTCGTGGACGAGGACGCGCGACTCGTTCTCCGGCGTCACCTCCACGACCTCCAGGTCACCGGTGTCCGGGTTGCGGACGACGCCCTTCGATCCCTCCGCGCCGAAGCGGATCGGCTGCCCGTGCTCCAGCCGGATCACCGCCTCCTGCGCCTGCTCACGGTCCTTGATCGCGTCGAAGGCGCCGTCGTTGTAGATGTTGCAGTTCTGGTAGATCTCGACCAGGGCCGTGCCGGGGTGGTCGGCGGCGGCGCGCAGGACCTCGGTGAGGTGCTTGCGGTCCGAGTCGACCGTGCGGGCCACGAAGGACGCCTCGGCGCCCAGGGCGAGGGAGACCGGGTTGAAGGGGGCGTCCAGCGAACCCATCGGCGTGGACTTGGTGATCTTGCCGACCTCGCTGGTCGGCGAGTACTGGCCCTTCGTCAGGCCGTAGATCCGGTTGTTGAAGAGCAGGATCTTCAGGTTGACGTTGCGGCGCAGCGCGTGGATGAGGTGGTTGCCGCCGATGGAGAGCGCGTCGCCGTCACCCGTGACGACCCACACCGACAGGTCGCGGCGCGAGGTCGCGAGGCCCGTCGCGATGGCCGGGGCGCGGCCGTGGATGGAGTGCATCCCGTAGGTGTTCATGTAGTACGGGAAGCGGGAGGAGCAGCCGATGCCGGAGACGAAGACGATGTTCTCCTTGGCGACGCCGAGTTCGGGCATGAAGCCCTGGACGGCGGCCAGGATCGCGTAGTCGCCGCAGCCGGGGCACCAGCGCACTTCCTGGTCGGACTTGAAGTCCTTCATGGACTGCTTGGCTTCGGCCTTGGGCACCAGCTTGAGCGCCTCAGACATCGATGGCCTCCTTGAGCACGGTGGCGAGCTGCTCGGCCTTGAACGGCATGCCGCTGACCTGGGTGTGGGAGTGGACGTCCACGAGGTACTCGGCGCGCAGCAGTGTGGCGAGCTGGCCGAGGTTCATCTCGGGCACGACGACCTTGTCGTACCGCCGGAGCACCTCGCCCAGGTTGCGCGGGAAGGGGTTGAGGTGGCGCAGGTGGGCCTGGGCGACCCGGTGCCCCTCGGCGCGGACGCGCCGCACGGCGGCGGTGACGGGCCCGTAGGTCGAGCCCCAGCCGAGGACGAGGGTGCGGGCCTCGCCGCTCGGGTCGTCGACCTCCACGTCGGGGACGGAGATGCCGTCGATCTTGGCCTGCCGGGTGCGGACCATGAAGTCGTGGTTGGCCGGGTCGTAGGAGATGTTGCCCGTGCCGTCCTGCTTCTCGATGCCGCCGATGCGGTGCTCCAGGCCGGGCGTCCCGGGGACGGCCCACGGCCGGGCCAGCGTCTCGGGGTCGCGCTTGTAGGGCCAGAAGACCTCGGTGCCGTCGGCCAGCTCGTGGTTGGGCGTGGTGGCGAACTGGACGCGCAGGTCGGGCAGTTCGTCGGGCTCGGGGATCCGCCAGGGCTCGGAGCCGTTGGCCAGGTAGCCGTCGGAGAGCAGGAAGACGGGCGTCCGGTAGGTGAGCGCGATGCGCGCGGCGTCGAGGGTCGCGGCGAAGCAGTCCGCGGGCGTCTTCGGGGCCACGACCGGCACCGGGGCCTCGCCGTTGCGCCCGTACATCGCCTGCAGCAGGTCCGCCTGCTCGGTCTTGGTGGGCAGGCCGGTGGACGGGCCGCCGCGCTGGATGTCCACGACGAGCAGCGGCAGTTCGAGGGAGACCGCGAGGCCGATCGTCTCGGACTTCAGGGCCACGCCGGGGCCGGAGGTCGTGGTGACCGCGAGCGCGCCGCCGAAGGCCGCGCCGAGCGCGGCGCCGATGCCGGCGATCTCGTCCTCCGCCTGGAAGGTGCGTACGCCGAAGTTCTTGTGCTTCGACAGCTCGTGGAGGATGTCGGAGGCCGGGGTGATCGGGTACGAGCCGAGGTAGAGCGGCAGGTCGGCCTGGTGGGCGGCGGCGATCAGCCCGTACGCCAGGGCGAGGTTGCCGGAGATGTTGCGGTAACTCCCGGGCGGGAACGCGGCGGTGGCGGGGGCGACCTCGTAGGAGACCGCGAAGTCCTCGGTGGTCTCGCCGAAGTTCCAGCCGGCCCGGAAGGCGGCCACGTTGGCCTCGGCGATCTGCGGCTTCTTGGCGAACTTCTTCCGCAGGAACGCCTCGGTGTTCTCGGTCGGCCGGTGGTACATCCACGACAGCAGCCCGAGGGCGAACATGTTCTTGCTGCGCTCGGCCTCCTTGCGCGGGAGCCCGAACTCCTTGAGCGCCTCCAGCGTCAGCGTGGTGAGCGGCACCGGGTGGACGTTGTACGCGTCCAGCGAGCCGTCCTCCAGCGGGCTGGTGTCGTAACCGACCTTGGCCATCGGGCGCTTGGTGAACTCGTCGGTGTTGACGATGATCTCCGCGCCGCGCGGCACATCGCCCAGGTTGGCCTTGAGCGCCGCCGGGTTCATCGCGACCAGGACGTTCGGGGCGTCGCCCGGCGTGAGGATGTCGTGGTCGGCGAAGTGCAGCTGGAACGACGAGACGCCGGGCAGGGTGCCGGCGGGGGCGCGGATCTCGGCCGGGAAGTTCGGCAGGGTCGACAGGTCGTTGCCGAAGGAGGCCGTCTCGGAGGTGAAGCGGTCACCGGTGAGCTGCATGCCGTCGCCGGAGTCGCCCGCGAAGCGGATGATCACGCGGTCCAGCCGGCGGACCTCCTTGCCGCCGGAGCGGGGTGCGGCGCCGCGCTGTCCTGCGAGGCGCGACGGTTCGTCCCCGGCACCCGGCGGGGAGAACCCTGGCTGTTCGGCTGAATCGGCCTGCTCGGCCGGGCTGCTGACCTGGCTGGTCACTGCTTCGGACCTCCCTCATGACGGCGGCCCCGCGCTGTGGTGGTGCCGACCGGCGTTCCCATCGTCATCGTACGTGGGCGGGACACGGCCACCCGGGACGGAGCACGGGAAGGGAGGGCCCCGCGGCCGTCATCCATCCTGGCACGCCGCCGCCGGAGGGCCGTACGGAATGGCCACAGGCTGCCGCCGGGGCTGCGACCGCGGTCGCAGGTCCCCGGGACCAGCCCTCCCACCAGCGGCGCAGCCACGACCTGACAGATCGTCGGGCGGGCGGGTTTGGATCAGGAGCGCAGGTAGGTCAGCACCGCGAGAACGCGACGGTGATCCCCGTCACTCGGCGACAGCCCGAGCTTCAGGAAGATGTTGCTGACGTGCTTCTCCACCGCTCCGTCGCTGACGACGAGCTGCCGGGCGATGGCGGAGTTCGTCCGCCCTTCCGCCATCAGGCCGAGCACCTCCCGCTCGCGCGGGGTGAGGTTGGCCAGCACGTCCTGCTTGCGGCTGCGGCCGAGCAGCTGGGCGACCACCTCGGGGTCCAGCGCGGTGCCGCCCCGGGCGACCCGGACGACCGCGTCGACGAACTCGCGGACCTCGGCCACCCGGTCCTTCAGGAGGTAGCCGACACCCCTGCTGCTGCCGGCCAGCAATTCGGTCGCGTACTGCTCCTCGACATACTGCGAAAGGACCAGGACCCCCAGCTCCGGAAAGTCGCGGCGGAGCCGTACGGAGGCGCGGACGCCCTCGTCCGTATGGGTCGGGGGCATCCGGACGTCCGCGACCACCACGTCCGGCAGGGCGCCCTCGTCGGCGAGCTCGCGCACCGCCTTCAGCAGCGCCTCCGCGTCCCCCACACCGGCCACGACCTCGTGCCCGCGGTCGGTCAGCAGCCGGGTCAGGCCCTCGCGGAGCAGCACTGAATCCTCGGCGATGACCACTCGCACCCTGTCCTCGACCACGACGTCCGGCCCCCTGGCTCACTGCTCGGCTGTTGGAGCCCACAGCATCGCAGCAAGTGGGGGTGCGCCGCCTGTCGGCCGCCGCCTGAAGGCCGCCGCTCACCGGTCGCGCCAGGGCAGTTCCGCCGTGATCGTTGTCGGGCCGCCGGCGGGGGAGTCGACGACCAGCAGTCCGTCCACCGAGCCGAGGCGTTCGGCGAGTCCGGCCAGTCCGCTGCCCTCGGCCGTGGACGCGCCGCCCTGCCCGTCGTCCCGCACCTGGAGCATGATCCGGTCCGCCGAACGCCAGATCTCCACGCGGGCGGTGCGGGCGCGGCTGTGCTTGCTGATGTTCTGGAGGAGTTCGGAGACGGTGAAGTAGGCGATGCCCTCGATGGCGGGGGCGGGGCGGGTGTCCAGGTCGACCTGGACGGCGACGGGGACGGTGCAGCGGCCGGCGACGGAGGAGAGGGCGGCGTCGAGTCCGCGGTCGGTGAGGACGGCGGGGTGGATGCCGCGGGCGAGGTCGCGGAGTTCCTGGAGGGCGAGTTTCACCTCGCCGTGCGCCTCGTCCACCATCCTCGCCGCGGCCTCGGGGTCCTCCAGCAGCTTCTCCTTGGCCAGGCCGAGGTCCATGGCGAGGGCGACGAGGCGGGCCTGGGCGCCGTCGTGGAGGTCGCGTTCGATGCGGCGGAGGTCGGCGGCGGCGGTGTCGACGACCACGCCGCGGTCCTGCTCCAGCTCCGCCACCCGGGCGTCGAGCCGGGACGGGCCGAGCAGCGAGCGCACCAGCAGCCCGTCCACGCAGGCCATCGCGTGCAGCACCCACGGGGTGACGAGCACGACCACCAGGCCGACCAGGCAGGTGGCGGCGATCTCGAAGGGGTTGTCGAGGTAGATCTGGACGCCTCGGGTGTCGCTGTAGAGCCCCATGCCCGGGGTGCCCCACCAGGTGGGGTACATCCACTGGTACGCCGGGTAGAGGAACAGCGCCCAGCCCACGAGCATCGACACCAGCGACACGGTGAAGGTGCAGACCGCCCACGGCAGTTGCACCACCGCATGGATCAGCTGCCGCCATGAGGCGCCGCTGCGCAGCAGCGACCAGGTCCAGCCCAGCGGCCCGCCGCCGCGGTTGCCCGCCTGGACCGGGTGCGGCGCCTCCACCTCGACGCCGAGCAGCACCCGGGCCCGCGTCCGCTCGACGGCGCCGAGCAGCCGCGCGCCGGCGAGGCCGAGCGCCAGGACGGGCAGCCCGATGAAGGTGACCAGCAGGCCGAGGCCCAGCGAGACGGTGACGACGCCCCAGGTGAACCCCGCGAGCGCGATCGGCAGACTCAGCTGGGCGTGGAGGAACTCGCGCCAGGTGCGGCCCGAGAGGGGCGCCCGCAGTACGAGGGGCAGCCGGTGCGTCCGGGGTGCCGCCCCCGACAGGTATCCGTGCTCGATGGCCATCTGGGTCCTCTTGTCGTCCGCTCGTTCGCGCCGCTGCGCCCTGCCCCCGTGCCGGGAGCCCGTCGTCTCCGTTCGCCCAGCTTCTCCCGGGCGGCGGGGGCACGGCCATGTGGGGAGTGGGTGTTCCGGGGGTGGGGTTGTCCCTACCTCGGGGGCGGGCCTCGGGGGCGGGACGGGCGGCCGGGCGTCCCCTTGGGCCGGGGCGGCCGGGGTACGGCGGGCCGGTGCCGGCGGGTGCCACCGGCCAGTGCGCAGGGTGCGGCCGGGGCGGTGGGTCGGGCGGTCGGGGTCACCGCTGGGCCGCCGGACCGGACCGCGTGGGGTCGTCCGGCGCCCCGGCGGGGAGCGCCTGAACGCCGGCCCGCCGGGCCGGCGTTCAGGTGACCGTCCGTCAGGACGACCCGCGCGACCGCCAGGGCAGTTCGGCCGTCACCACGGTCGGGCCGCCGGCGGGGGAGTCCACCTCGAACAGTCCGTCCACCGAGCCGAGGCGTTCGGCGAGTCCGGCCAGTCCGCTGCCCTCGGCCGTGGACGCGCCGCCCTGCCCGTCGTCCCGCACCTGGAGCAGCAGCCGGTCGCCCGCCCGCCAGACCTCGACCTGCGCGGTGCGGGCGCGGCTGTGCTTGCTGATGTTCTGGAGGAGTTCGGAGACGGTGAAGTAGGCGATGCCCTCGATCGCCGGCGCCGGCCGGGAGCCGAGGTCCACGTGCACGGCGACCGGCACCGTGCAGCGGCTCGCCACCGAGGAGAGGGCGGCGTCGAGTCCGCGGTCGGTGAGGACGGCGGGGTGGATGCCGCGGGCGAGATCGCGGAGTTCCTGGAGGGCGAGCTTCACCTCGCCGTGCGCCTCGTCCACCATCCTCGCCGCCGCCTCCGGGTCCTCCAGCACCTTCTCCTTCGCCAGACCCAGACCCATCGCAAGGGCGACGAGGCGGGCCTGGGCGCCGTCGTGGAGGTCGCGTTCGATGCGGCGGAGGTCGGCGGCGGCGGTGTCGACGACCACGCCGCGGTCCTGCTCCAGCTCCGCCACCCGCCGCTCCAGCTCGCTGGACGGGGACAGCAGACCGCGCGCCATCGCCCGGTCCACCGTCGTCAGCCCCCGGGCCAGATGGCCGAGAACCGGCCAGGCGACGAAGAGCGCCGCCAGGGTGACGCCGAAGGTGAGCACGCCCCAGGGCAGCCGGATCATCGCGTACAGGGTGGAGCGCCAGGCCACCGTGTCCTTGAGGGTCTCCCAGACCCGGCGCGCGAACCCCCCGCGGCGGCCGCGCGGCAGTGGGCTCGGCTCGTCGATCCGCAGGCCCAGCAGCCGCCGGGCCCGGCCCCGCTCCAGCCGTGCGAGGGGGCGCATGCCCGCCAGCCCCGCTGCCAGCAGCGGCAGGCCCACCACCGTGAACGACAGCACCAGGCCGGGGAACAGCCACAGCACGGTGTACACGAACCCGATCAGGCCCGTCGCCACGTTGGCCAGCAGATGGGCGACCTCCTTCCAGGTCCGGGCGTCGAAGGCGAACCGGGCGGGCGGCAGCGCCTCGTCGTCGGCGGCCGTGCTGGTGGTGCGGGTGGTCATGGCACCAGCCTGCCCGGCGCCGGCCGCCGTCCGCCATGGGGGCCCCGGGAGCCGCCGGGTGGGGAGAACCCCACCCCCGGGCGGGCAGCGCGGCCCGTTCCCGGCCCGGCACCACCTAGACTCCTGTGCGTACAGATCGTCGAATGCGGACGAAACCGCCGCACAGGTTCACAGGGAGCGAGGGGCCGGACGTGCCGGAGGCGACCGCTGCGACCGATGGGACGACCGCGTACTTCGACGGATACGGCCTCGTCGCCCTGCTCGCCGTCCTCGGCGTGCTCTTCGTCGCCCTCGCCTTCGGCGCCGGACGGCTGCTGCGGCCCGTCGTGCCGACGCCCGAGAAGCTGATGGCCTACGAGTGCGGCGTCGACCCCGTCGGCGAGGGCTGGGCGCACACCCAGGTGCGCTACTACGTCTACGCCTTCCTGTACGTGATCTTCGCGGTGGACTCGGTCTTCCTGTTCCCCTGGGCCACGGTCTTCGCCGCCCCGGGCTACGGCGCCGCCACGCTCGTCGAGATGTTCGTCTTCCTCGGCTTCCTCGCCGTGGGCCTGTTGTACGCATGGAAGAAGGGCGTCCTGGAGTGGACGTGACACGTTCCGTCGATCTTCCCGAACCCCGTCGGCTGGGCGCGCTGGCCCGGCTGGCCCCCGAGCCCATGAAGGTCGTCCTCAACTGGGGCCGCCGCTACAGCCTCTGGGTCTTCAACTTCGGACTCGCCTGTTGCGCGATCGAGTTCATCGCCGCGTCGATGGCCCGGCACGACTTCATCCGGCTGGGCGTGATCCCCTTCGCGCCCGGCCCCCGCCAGGCCGACCTCATGATCGTCTCCGGCACGGTGACGGACAAGATGGCGCCCGCGGTCAAGCGGCTCTACGAGCAGATGCCCGAGCCGAAGTACGTCATCTCCTTCGGCGCCTGCTCCAACTGCGGCGGGCCCTACTGGGACTCGTACGCCGTCACCAAGGGCGTCGACCAGATCATCCCCGTGGACGTCTACGTCCCCGGCTGCCCGCCGCGGCCGGAGGCGCTCCTCCAGGGCATCCTCAAGCTCCAGGAGAAGATCGCCCGGGAGTCGACCGCGGAGCGGTACGGATCCGGCGCCGCGTCGGTGGCCGAGCTCCGCAGCGGGCTCGTCGCTCCCCCTGCTCCCCCCGCCTCCCCCGCGGAGGGCGCCCGATGACCGGCTGGCTGCCCGCCCCCGCCGAGGAGCTCTTCGGTGCCGGCGCCACGGCCGAGGAGGCGTACGGCCTCCTCACCGTCGACGTCCCCGCCGCGTCCTGGCTCACCGCGCTCGACACCGCGCGCTCCACGCTGGGCTGCGCCTTCTTCGACTGGCTCAGCGCCGTCGACGAGCCGGGCACGGGCTTCCGCGTCTGCGCGCACGTGGTGGCGCTGCCGTCGGGCGACGGCACCCCGCCGCGCCGGCTGCTGCTGCGCACCACCGTGCCGCACGAGGCGCCCGCCCTGCCGACGGCGGTGTCCCTGTACGCCGGGGCCGCCTGGCACGAGCGCGAGACGCACGAGATGTTCGGCATCGACTTCACGGGCCACCCGCACCTGGTCCCGCTGCTGCTGCCCGAGGGCTTCGAGGGCCACCCGCTGCGCAAGGACTTCGTGCTGGCGGCCCGGGTGGCGAAGGCGTGGCCCGGGGCCAAGGAGCCGGGCGAATCCGAGCACGGCGGCCCGAAGCGGCGCCAGATGCTGCCGCCCGGCGTCCCGGACCCGAACGAGTGGGGCCCGCTCAAGGGCCAGCTCCCCCCGGCCCCGGCCCGTCCGGCCCGCGCCGCCCGCGCGGCGGCGGGAGCCGAGGGCGAACGCCCCGTGAGGCGGGCGCGCAGCGCGGCCGAGGGCTCGGCGACGCAGCAGGCGGAGGGCGGTGCCCCCGCCCCGCGCCGCGCGCGGAGCGCGGCGGACGGCTCGGCGAGCCAGGCGGAGGGCGGCGCTCCGGCGCCGCGTCGTGCCCGCAGTGCGGCGGACGGCTCCGCGAGCCAACAGGGCGGTGCGCCCGCCGCGCCCCGGCGGGCGCGGAGTGCGAGCGAGGGCTCGGCGAGTCAGCAGGCCGGCGGTGCGGCCGCCGCCGACGCGGGCGAGGGACCGGCCGGCCGGCCGGGCGGCGCCCCTGCGCCGCGCCGTGCGCGCAGCGCGAGCAGCGGCTCGGCGAGTCAGCGGGCCGAAGGCACCGCGGATGCCACGGACGCGGCGGACGCCTCGTCGGCGGAGGAGCGGCCCGCCCCCCGGCGCACGGCGCCGCGTTCGTCCGACGCGCCGTGGCACCACGCACGTCCCGCCTTCGACGAGTCGCAGGAGAAGCCTGCCCCCGCGCCGGAGGCCGGCGAGGCCCCGGGCGCCGGCCCCGCCGCCGGCCCGGCGGACCGCACCGGCGACGACGGCGGCCGCGAGCCGGAACCCCGCGCCGAGAACGACCCCGACCCCGCCGGAGGCGACCCCGCATGAGCAGCAGCGACACCCTCGACGTGGTGCTGCGCCTCGTTGCCCTGTTCGCCGTCTTCCTGGTGTTCCCGCTGCTCGTCGGGCAGACGGAGCACAAGGTGATGGCCCATATGCAGGGTCGGCTCGGGCCGATGTACGCGGGTGGGTTCCACGGGTGGGCGCAGCTCGTCGCGGACGGGGTGAAGTTCGCGCAGAAGGAGGACATCGTCCCGGCCGACGCCGACCGGCGGATCTTCCAGCTGGCCCCGGCCGTCGCGCTGCTGCCGTACCTCCTCGTCCTGGTCGCGATCCCGATCGGCCCCGGCCGGGCCGTCGGCTGGTACATCGACGCGGGCGTCTTCTTCGTCCTCGCCGTGATGGGCGTCGGCGTCCTCGGCTCGCTGATGGGCGGCTGGGCGTCGGCCAACAAGTTCTCGCTGCTGGGCGCGTTGCGGACGGCCGCCCAGCTGATGGCGTACGAGCTGCCGATGCTGCTCGCCGCCGCCTCCGTGGCGATGGCCGCGGGCACGGTCTCGCTGCCGGGGATCGTGGATGCCTTCCACTGGTGGTGGGTGCCGTGGCAGATCGTCGGCGGGCTGGTGTTCTTCACCGCGGGCCTCGCGGAGCTGCAACGGCCGCCGTTCGACATGCCGGTGGCCGATTCGGAGATCATCTTCGGCGCGTACACCGAGTACACGGGCCTGCGGTTCGCGATGTTCCTGCTGTCCGAGTACGCGGGCATCGTCGTGCTGTGCGCCCTGACGTCGGCGCTGTTCCTCGGCGGCTGGCACGGCCCGTTCGGGGCCGACGGGCTCGGCTGGGTGTGGATGCTGCTGAAGGCGGCGGTGCTGGCCTTCGTCGTGATCTGGCTGCGGGTCAGCTACCCGCGGCTGCGCGAGGACCAGCTGCAGAAGCTCGCCTGGACCGTCCTCATCCCGCTCGCCCTCGCGCAGATCGCGCTGACCGGCGTCGTCAAGGTGGCGATCTCATGAACATCCCCGGCAGCGGCCTCGCCAAGGGGCTGGCCGTCACCCTTCGCACGCTCACCCGCCGCGCGGAGACCGTCCCGTATCCGGACGCACAGCCCGAGCTGGCCCCCCGCACCCGCGGGGTGATCGGCCTGTTCGAGGAGAACTGCACGGTCTGCATGCTGTGCGCCCGCGAGTGCCCGGACTGGTGCATCTACATCGACTCCCACAAGGAGACGGTCCCGCCCGCCGCGCCCGGCGGCCGTGAGCGCAGCCGCAACGTGCTGGACCGGTTCGCGATCGACTTCGCGCTGTGCATGTACTGCGGCATCTGCATCGAGGTGTGTCCGTTCGACGCACTCTTCTGGTCGCCGGAGTTCGAGTACGCGGAGACGGACATCCGCGACCTCACCCATGAACGGGACCGGCTCCGCGAGTGGATGTGGACGGTGCCCGAGCCGCCCGCACTCGACCCGGCGGCCGAGGAGCCCAAGGAGGTCGCGGCGGCCCGCAAGGCGGCCGAGAAACTGGCCGCCGCGCAGCACAAGGACAAGGAGGACGGCGCATGAGCAGCACGCTCGCCGCGGGCGCCCACGGCTTCCTCTCCCCGAGCGGCATCGAGATCGCCTTCCTGCTGGTCGGCGTCGTCGTCCTCGGCGCGGCCGTCCTGACCGTGACGACGAAGCAGCTGGTGCACGCCGCCCTGTGGCTGGTCGTGGCGCTCGGCGGGCTGGCGGTGGAGTACCTGCTGCTGACGGCCGAGTTCATCGCCTGGGTGCAGGTGCTGATCTACGTCGGCTCCGTGGTCGTCCTCCTGCTGTTCGGACTGATGCTCACCAAGGCGCCCATCGGGCCCTCCCCGGACGCCGACTCGGGCAACCGCCCGGCGGCGCTCGCGGTGGCCGGGGCCGCCGCGGTCACCCTCGTCTGGGTGGTCGCGGACGCCTTCCGGAGGTCGTGGATCGACGTCCACGGCGAGGTCCAGGGCTCCACGAAGGTCACCGGCGAGATGCTCTTCCGGTACTGGGTGCTGCCCTTCGAGGCGCTGTCCGTCCTGCTGCTCGCCGCGCTCGTCGGGGCGATCGTGCTGTCCCGCAGGCGCGCCGCCGAGGCCGAGAAGGCCGGAAACGAGCAGGAGAAGGAGGAGAAGAGCTGATGCACCTCGTCTACCCCGCGGTCCTCGCCGCCCTCCTCTTCTGCACGGGCCTGTACGGCGTCCTCGCCCGGCGCAACGCGATCCTCGTCCTGCTGTCGGTCGAGCTGATGCTCAACGCCGTCAACCTCAATCTCGTCGCCTTCGACGTGTGGCTGAGGGACACCCTCCACGCCGGACAGGCGCTCACCCTCTTCACCATCGCCATCGCCGCCGCCGAGATCGGCATCGGCCTGGCGATCGTCCTGCTCGTCCACCGCAACCGCGGCACCGCCGACCTCGACCGGCTCCGCGACCTGCGCGAGGACGCGAACGACCCCCGGCCTGTCGGCGAGGACGCCGCGCGCGGGGAGAAGGCCGAGGCCGCCGCGTGACGACCACGACCACCGCCGCGCTCGTCCCGCTGCTGCCCTTCCTCGGCGCCGTCGGCGGCATCCTGGCCGGCCGCCGCGCGCCCGGCTTCGTCCGCCCGCTCGCCGTCCTGCCGACCGCCGTCGCCGCCGTGCTGGCCGTGGTGGTGGCCTGGCAGCAGGGCGGCGGCACGTCGCTGGACGCGGCGACCCGGCTCACCCCGACCGGCTCCGTCCCCATCGACCTCGCCCTGCACCTGGACGGCTTCGCCGTCCTCGTCGCCGTGCTCGTCGGCGCCGTCGCCACCTGTGTGCAGGTCTACTCGACGGCGTATCTGCGCGACGACCCGCGCTACCCCTCCTACGCCGCGCTGGTGTCCCTGTTCACCTCCGCGATGCTGCTCGTCGTCTACTCCGGCGACCTGATGGTGCTGCTGGTCGGCTGGGAGGTCATGGGCATCTGCTCCTACTTCCTCGTCGGCCACTACTGGGAGACCGAGGCCGCCCGGGCCGCCTCCCTCAAGGCGTTCCTGGTCACCAAGGCCGGTGATGTCCCGTTCCTGATCGGCGTCTTCGCGCTCGCCGCCGACGCCGGGACCTTCCGGATCGACCAGATCGTGACCACCGCCGCGTCCGGCGGCCTGGCCCACCCCACCCTCGTCGCGCTGCTGCTGCTCGCCGGGGTGGCGGGCAAGTCCGCCCAGTTCCCGCTGCACACCTGGCTGCCCGACGCGATGGCCGGCCCCACACCGGTCTCGGCGCTGATCCACGCCGCGACGATGGTCGCGGCCGGCGTCTACCTCGTGGCCCGGCTCCTCCCCGTCTTCGCCGCCTCCACGGCGGCCCTGGTGGTGCTCGCGGTCATGGCCGCGGTCACCATGGTCGGCTCGGGCCTCGCCGCGCTCGCCCAGGACGACATCAAACGCGTCCTGGCCTATTCGACGGTCGGCCAGCTCGGCTACATGACCGGCGCCCTGGCCGTCGGCGACCGCGGCGCGGCCGTCTTCCACCTGATCTCCCACGGTGCGTTCAAGGCCCTCCTCTTCCTCGCGGCGGGCGTGGTCATCCACGCCGCCGGCACCAACTCGCTGGCCGCGACCTCCCGCACGGGCGGGCTCGCCCGGCGCGTCCCCGACGCGTACTGGACGATGACCGTCGCCCTCCTCGCGCTCGCCGCGATCCCGCCCTTCAGCGGCTTCTTCTCCAAGGAGGCCGTCCTCGGCGCCGCCGAGCACGCCGCCCGCGGCCAGGCCGACGGCATCCCCGGCGCGGCCGGCTGGCTCGTCCTCGTCGCCGGGCTGGCCACCGCCGTCCTCACCGCCGGCTACGCGATGCGCCTGTGGCTGATGGGCTTCCACGGCAGGGGCCCCGAGGCCGCCGACCACGGTCGCGAACCCCGCGCCATGACCGCCGTCCTATGGGTCCTCCTCGTGCCCACCCTCGCCCTGGGCCTCGCCGCCTGGCGGCTCCCCGACTGGTTCGACGGGCACTCCCTCGCCCCGACCGCCACCACCTCCCTCCTCGGCACCGGCTGCGCCCTCGCCGGCGCGCTCGTCGTCCTCGCCGCCTGGCGGCGCACGCACGCGCTCGCCGCCCGCACCCCCATGGGCGCCGTCGCCGCCGACCCGGAGGCGGCCCCCGCCATCTCCGAGGAGGAGGCGATCGCCACCCACGAGGCGGCGTACGGCAGTGTCTCCGGCGCCCAGGACCCGGCCGACCCCGGCCGGCTCCTGCTCGGCCCCCTCCACCGGCACGCCGCCGCGGGCTTCCACCTCGACGCCGTCGTCCGCGCCCTCGTCGTCCGGCCCGTGCTCGGCGCCGCCCGCCTCGCCCGCTTCCTCGACCGCGAGGTCGTCGAGGGCTATGTGCGCGGCGCGGGCACCGCGCCCGGGCTGCTGGGCGCGGCCGTCCGCCGCGCCCAGACCGGCAACACCCAGACCTATCTGACCGTCCTGTTCGCAGGCTCCGTCGTCCTGGCCGTCGCCGCCGTCCTCGCAGCCTCCGGAGCCTGAACCGTGAGCACTACCGCCCCCGTAGCCTCCGGAGCCCGACCGTGAGCACCACCGTCCTGCAGATCCTCCTCGCCGCGATCGTCGTCGTCCCCCTCCTCGGAGCCGTCGCCGCCCTGCTCCCGGCCCCGCCCGGCCTGGGGGGCCGCAGCCCCGAACAGGCCGTCCTGCGGCACGGCGTCACCGTCACAGGCGCCGTGCTCGCCCTGTCCGTCGCCCTGGCCGTGGGCTTCGACCACGACCACCCGGCCAGGATGCAGGCCACCACCGACGTCAGCTGGATCCCGGCCCTCGGTGTCCGGATCCACCTCGGCGTCGACGGGGTCTCGCTCCCCCTCCTCGTCCTGACCTCGCTCCTCACCTTCCTCTGCGCGCTGTACAGCTACTTCCGCGTACCCGATGGCCCGTCACCCAAGGCGTACGTGGCGCTGCTGCTCCTGCTCGAAGGCGGCTCCCTCGCGAGCTTCGCCGTCCTCGACCTCGTGCTGTTCTTCCTGGCGTTCGAGACGGTGCTCGTCCCGATGTACTTCCTGATCTCCCGCTGGGGCGGCGAGGGAAGGGAGCGCGGCGCCTGGCGCTTCATCCTCTACACCCTGCTCGGGTCCGTGGTGATGCTGCTGGGCCTCCTCCTCGTCGGCATCAAGGGCGGCACGTTCGACATGGTGGCACTCGCCACTGACAACGGGTCCGGTCTGAGCCACTCCACGCAGGTCATCGCCGCTCTGGCCATCGGGACCGGACTCGCCGTCAAGGCCCCGGTGTGGCCCCTGCACAGCTGGCTGCCCGACGCGCACACCGCCGCCCCGACCACCGGCTCCGTCCTGCTCGCCGGCGTCCTGCTGAAGATGGGCACCTACGGTCTCGTCCGCATCCTGCTGCCCATCACCCCCGACGGCGCCCACACCCTCGCGCCCTGTCTGGCCGCCCTCGCCGCCGTCGGCATCGTCTACGGCTCGCTGGTCTGCCTGGCGCTCGCCCGCCGCGGGGCGAACGGCGACCTGAAACGGCTCATCGCCTACTCCTCCGTCGGCCACATGGGCTTCGTCCTGCTCGGCATCGCCACGCTCACCCCCACCGGGGTCAACGGCGCGCTGTTCGCCAACATCGCCCACGGCCTCGTCACCGGCCTGCTGTTCTTCCTCGTCGGCGGCATCAAGGACCGCTACGGCACCACGGACCTCGACCACCTCTCCGGCCCCACCGGCGCCGCCCTCTACGGCCGGGCGCCCCGCCTCGGCGGTCTCCTGGCCTTCGGCGCCGTCGCCTCGCTCGGCCTGCCCGGACTCGCCGGATTCTGGGGCGAGATGCTCGCGATGTTCGCCTCCTTCCGCCCCGCCGACGGGCTCAGCCGCCCGGCCTACCTGGTCTTCCTGGTCCTCGCCGGCCTCGGCACCCTGCTCACCGCCGCCTATCTGCTCGTCGTCGTGCGCCGGGTCTGCATGGGCGGCAACGGCGAGCAGCACCCGGCCGGGGCGGTCGGGCCGGCGCTCCCCGACGTCCGCCCGTACGAGTTCGCCGCCTGGACGCCGCTCGTCGTCCTCACCGTCCTCGCCGGACTCTGGCCCGCGGCCCTCCTGGGCCTCACCGACCCGGCCGTCCAGCAGCTCCTCGGAGGGGGCAACTGATGGGTCTCCCCACCGAATTCGCCGAAGCGCCCATCTCCGTGGCCGCGTTGACCCCCCGCGTCGTCCAGTCCGTCGACTGGCTCGCCGTCGCCCCGCCGACCCTCCTCGCCCTCGCGGCGCTCGCGGTCCTCGTCGCCGACCTCTTCCTCCCCAAGGCGCGGAAGCCCGTGCTCGGCGCGGTCACTATCGGCGGCATCGTCCTCGCCGGTCTCTCCCTGCTCCCGCTGCACGGCGGCACCCGCAGCACCTTCTGCCTCACCACCGGCAGCCACACCTGCAGTTACGAGGCCGACCGCTTCACCCTCGTCATCCAGCTGCTGGTACTCGGCGGTGCGTTGCTGACCGCCCTGCTGTCCCACGACGCGGTCCGCGACGACCGGCTGCCCGCGGGCGAGTACTGGTTCCTGCTGCTGTCCTCCGCCGCCGGTGCCGCCCTGCTGCCCGCCGCCCGCGACCTCGCCACCCTCGTCGTCGCCCTGGAGGTCGCCTCCCTGCCCGCCTTCGCCCTCGTCGGCCTGCGCCGCGGCGACCGGCGCTCCTCCGAGGCGGCGCTGAAGTTCTTCCTCTCCTCGGTCACCGCCACGGCCGTCACACTGCTCGGCGTCAGCTTCGTCTACGCGGCCACCGGCACGATGCACCTGACGGACATCGCCCACAGCCTCGGCGACGTCGACCCCCGGCTGGCCGTCCTCGCCCGCACCGGCGTCGTGCTGACCCTCGTCGGCTTCGCCTTCAAGACGGCCGCCGTGCCCTTCCACTTCTGGGTGCCGGAGGCGTACGTCGGTGCGCCGCTGCCCGTCGCCGGCTATCTGTCGGTCGTCGGCAAGGCGGTCGGCTTCACCGGCATCGCGCTCGTGACGGTCGTCGCGTTCCCGTCGTACGCGAACGTGTGGGGACCGGTGCTGGCCGTCCTCGCCGCCGTCACGATGACCGCCGGCAATGTCGCGGCGCTGCGCCAGCGGCCCGACCGGCGGCACGGCGCGGTCCGGCTGCTCGCCTGGTCCTCGGTCGGCCAGGCGGGCTACCTGCTCGTCCCGCTGGCCGCGGCCGGGTACGCGCAGGAGCCCGGGCGGGCGATCGGCTCCACCGTGGCGTACGCGCTGATGTACGCGGCCGTGAACCTCGGCGCGTTCGCGGTCGCCGCGCTGGTCTCCCGGACGAGCCCCGCCCAACGCCTCGCCGACTACCGCGGCCTCTTCGCCCGCCGCCCGCTCCCGGCCCTCTGCCTGGCCTTCTTCCTGCTCTGCCTGGCCGGCCTGCCGCCGGGCGTCATCGGCCTGTTCGCGAAGGTGACGGTCTTCTCGGCGGCGGTGGACGCGGGGCTGGGGTGGCTGGCGGTGGTCATGGCGGTGAACGTCGTGATCGCGCTGTACTACTACCTGCAGTGGGCGGCGCTGCTGTTCCGCGAGGCGGAGGGCGACGGCGCCGGTGCACTCAAGGTGCCCGCGCCCTTGGGCGCGGCGATCGGCCTGGCGGCCGTGGCGGGTGTGGTGCTGTCGGGTGCGCCGCAGCTGGTGCTGCGCTTCGCGTCGGGGACGCTGCTGTAGGGGGTTTTCTCCCCGCCCCGCCCTTTCACCGTTTCTCGCCGCGCTGCCGCGCGGGTGTCCTCAAACGCCGGACGGGCTGGATTGGCGCGCCGAATCCAGCCCGTCCGGCGTTTGAGGACTTCGCCCGAAGGGCGAATGGGGTCCGGGGTCTCCCCGGAAGAAACGGTGAAAGGGCGGGCCAGGGGCAAACTCCCCCCGGCGTTCACCTGAACGCCGATCGCCCACCCCCGTGCACAAGGGAACTAGCTCCCCCCGCCTCGCGTTGACCAGAGCGAAAGGTTCCACTGGTTCAAGGGTTCCCCTGCCGCACCACTTGGAGGGCGTACCGTGCACCGCCGGCACAACGGGCTCAGGACTGCCGTGCTCCTCGGGGGGCTGTCCGCGCTCATCATCGTCATCGGCAGCGCCTTCGGCCGCACCGGCCTGATCGTCGCGGTCCTCGTCGCCCTCGGCACCAACGCCTACGCGTACTGGAACAGCGACAAGCTCGCCCTCCGCGCCATGCGCGCCCGCCCCGTCAGCGAGTTCGAGGCGCCACAGCTCTACCGCATGGTCCGCGAGCTCTCCACCGCCGCCCGCCAGCCCATGCCCCGCCTCTACATCTCCCCGACGGAGGCCCCCAACGCCTTCGCGACGGGCCGCAACCCGCGCAACGCCGCCGTCTGTTGCACCGACGGCATCCTGCGCCTCCTCGACGAGCGCGAGCTGCGCGGCGTCATCGGCCACGAGCTGTCCCACGTTTACAACCGCGACATCCTCATCTCCTCCGTCGCGGGCGCCCTCGCCTCCGTCGTGATGTTCCTGGTGAACTTCGCCTGGCTGATCCCCTTCGGACGCTCGGACGACGACGAGGGCCCGGGCATCGTCGGCATGATCATGATCATGCTGCTGGGCCCGATCGCGGCCTCCCTCATCCAGCTCGCCGTCAGCCGCTCCCGCGAGTACGAGGCCGACGCGTCCGGGGCCCGCCTCACCGGCGACCCGCTCGCCCTCGCCTCGGCCCTGCGGAAGCTCGAGGCGGGGACCCGGCAGCTCCCTCTCCCGCCGGAGCCCCGCCTCGAAACCGCGAGCCACATGATGATCGCGAACCCCTTCCGCCCGGGCGAGGGGATGTCCAAGCTCTTCTCCACGCACCCGCCGATGGCGGAGCGGATCAGTCGGCTGGAGCGGATGGCCGGGGGCCGGGGCTAGCGAGCGGGGATCTTCACCCCGTCGTCGCCCACGCAGTAGATGGTCCCGAGCTCGTCGTCCCAATCGACGTTTCCGCCGTTGAGGAGGCACGTGTCGAAGGGGTCGCCGTCGGCCGGCCGGGCCTGGGCGACGGTGGGGGCCCCGAGCACGCTCACGACGACCAGCGCCGCTGCAACGATCGCTCTACGCATGATTCCTCCCGGTTAACGAGAGTGACGACATCCGCCGAACGGCGGCACGCCCCACCATGACCGCCCACCCGCCCCGCAGCGCGCTGCGTTACGCCGAACGAGGGACGGACCCCGGGCCGTCACCCCGCCCCCGCGCCGCCCGCCGGTAACCCCCCGGCGCCTGCCCGTACGCCCTCTTGAACGCCTTCGCGAACGCGAACTCGGACCCATACCCCGACCGCGTCGCCACCACCGCCAGCGGTGCGTCCGACTCCCGCAGCAACCGCCCCGCCACCGTCATCCGCCAGCGCGTCAGATACGCCACCGGCGGCTCCCCGACCAGCGTGGTGAACCGCCGGGCGAAGGCCGCACGGGACAGCCCGGAACGCTCGGCCAGCGATTCCACCGTCCACGCCGCCTCCGGCGCCTCGTGGACGGCGGTCAGCGCCGGGGCGACGGCGGGGTCGCCGAGGGCCGCCGCCCACCCTCCGGCGGACTCCTTCGGGCACTCCTCCAGCCACGCCCGGAGGATGTACAGCAGCAACGCGTCGATCAACGAGGGCACGATGCCGTCGGCCCCGGGCCGCGCGTCCCCCACCTCCGCGCCGAGCAGGCGCACCGCCGCGCTCAGCTCCGGGTGACGCCCGTCCCGCGTCGTCAGCCGGATCATCGCGGGCAGCTGCCGGACGAGCGGGTGCGGCCGCCCCTGGTCCAGGTGGTAGGCGCCGCACAGCAGGCCGGTCCGCGGCCCGTCGCCGCCCAGCGACAGCGTGCCGATGGGCGAACCGGGCCGGAACGACGCGGAGTTCCCGTCCACCGGGGGCGTCGACGGGTCGTCGGCGAGGATGTGCGCCCGCCCGTCCCGGAGGAAGACCACGTCACCGGTCTCCAGCCGGACGGGCTCCCGGTGCGAGGCCGCGTCCCGGGGCGACAGCAGCCAACAGCCGCCCTCCAGGACGACGTGGAAGCCGGCGCCCTCGACCGCCGGCAGCCGCAGGGCCCACGGCGCGCGGCCGTCGGTGCGCACGGAGGCCGGCCGTCCGGTCCGCATGGAGGCCACGGCCTCGGTGAGTACGTCCACGGCGTCAACCCTAGTCAGACGACGGTCAGTACGACCTTGCCCTGGGCCCGCCCCGACCCCACGAGCTCGTGCGCCCGGCCCGCCTCCGCCAGCGGGAACGTGTCGCGGACGTACGGCCGGATCCGTCCGGCGTCCACGAGTGCGGCGATCTCCGCCAGCGCCGGGCCGTCCGGCACCACCAGGACCCCCGCGAAGCGGAAGCCCTCCGCCTCGGTACGGGCGGCGAGTTCGGCGTCCTGGTGCTCCATGATCGTGACGAGCGTGCCGCCGGGGCGCAGCACGGTCAGCGAACGGGCGCTCGTGGACGTCGAGTCGAGGACCACGTCCACGTCCCGTACGGCCTCCGTGAAGTCCACGGCCCGGTAGTCGATCACCTCGTCCGCCCCCAGGCCGCGCACGAACCCGTGCTTCCCCTCGCTGGCCAGCGCGATCACATACGCGCCGCGCGCCTTGGCGATCTGTACGGCGAGATGGCCCACCCCGCCGGCCGCCCGGTGGACCAGCACCCGCTGCCCCTCGCCGACGCCCGCCGCGTCCACCAGCCCCTGCCAGGCGGTGAGTCCGGCCAACGGCAGTGCGGCGGCGTGCACATGGTCGAGCGAGGCGGGCTTGCGGGCGAGGTGCGCGGCGGGAACGGCCACGTAGTCGGCGTACGCGGTGGCCGCCCGCGGGAAGAGCGGCATCCCGAACACCTCGTCCCCGACGGCGAATCCGGCTCCCTCTCCCACCTCCTCCACCACGCCCGACACATCCCACCCGACCCCGAACGGCGGCTCGCCGAGCAGCGGGAACGTCCCCGCCCGCACGGCCACGTCCACCGGGTTCACGGCACTCGCGTGCACTCTGACGAGCACCTCACCGGCGCCCGGCACGGGCCGCGGGGCCTCCACGACCTCGAGCACCTCGGGACCACCGAAGGACTTCTGCACCACGGCACGCATACGACACTCCCTGAACTGACTGGCCCTGAACCGGCCGACCGACCTGGTGTGATCACCGTAGGCAGCCGGGGCGAGCGTCCGAATGGCCTTCCGTCTCGTAAACATGTCCCGACGTCTTGATCTCCCTGTACCGGGAGTAATGGCAACCGTGCGTCACCGTCCCGCGTCTCAGTGGCCGAAGAATCGTTCGCGTGGAAGGCTGTTTTCATGAGGCTCATCCTGAATCTCGTCTGGCTGGTCCTCTGTGGCTTCTGGATGGCGATCGGCTATGTCGTCGCAGGACTGATCTGCTGCGTCCTCATCATCACCATCCCCTTCGGCATCGCCTCCTTCCGCATCGCCTCCTACGCGCTGTGGCCGTTCGGGCGGACGACGGTGGAGCGGCGCGACGCGGGGGCGGGGTCGCTGATCGGCAACGTCATCTGGATCGTCTTCGCGGGGTGGTGGCTGGCGCTGGGGCACATCGTCACCGGCATCGCGCTCTGCCTGTCGATCATCGGCATCCCGCTGGGGATCGCGAACTTCAAGCTGATCCCGATCTCGCTGATGCCGCTGGGCCGCGAGATCGTCCCGACGGACGCACCGTTCGCGACGCGCTGACGACCGCGTACGGACGACCGCGTACGGACGGCCGGGGCCCGGTGGACCTTCCGCCGGGCCCTTCGTTGTCGGTGGGGGGTGAGAGGATCGATTCATGGCTGTTTCCACCGAGATCGTCCGGGACGCGGGCGACGAAGGCACCCTCGCGGTCGTCCTGGCGCACGACACCGAGACCCACGCACTCACCGGATCGGTGACCCTGCTCGACCTGGGCGCCGACGACCCCGCCCTGCGGATCGTCGCACTGCCGGAGGCCTCCGGCAGCGCCCTCGTGCCGCTGATGAGGGAGGCCGCGGCGATCGCGCGGGAGGCCGGCGGGACGGCCCTGCGGTGGGTCACGGAGTCGGAGGAGACGGACCGGCCGGCCCTGGAGGAGCTCGGCGCCGTCGAGGGCGACGAGGTCCACCGCTGGTGGCGGCTGGAGCTGGAGCCCGCCGGGCCCGCGCCCGACGCTGCCGCCGCCTTCCGCCTGACGCGCGAAGACGCCCTGTTCGACGTCGAGTTCGAGGACGGTACGGCGGTCCTGGCGCACGACCGCGAGGAAGAGGGCACCGCCGCGGGGCTCGCCGAGCTCACCGCCGCCGTGATGGAGAAGCTGCGCGCCGAGCACCCCGGGACGCACGAGGTCCTGGCCTACGCCGCCCCGGACGACGACCACCTCAACGCGGCGCTGTCCGCGGCCGGTTTCGCCCCGACGTCGCGGCGGGCCGTGGAGTACACCCTGCCCCTGTAGGCAGTCCACTTTCGGCCAACATCAGACCTTTCCCTGCCAAGCTCCCCGGCTCCCAGCAGAGTTGGGGAGCCGCGCACCGTCCGCGCGGCCCGACGGAAGGGAATCGTTCACGTGCCCATCAGCAAGCCGCGGTTGCGTGCCGCTGCCGTGACCACCGCCGCCGTCCTCGCCGTGGGCGCGCCCACCGCGTACGCCGCCTTCGACCCCGGCGGCGACACGTCCACCACCGCGCAGTCCGCCGCCGTGCGCGGCAAGCCCTACGTCGGCACGCACCTCTACTTCGGCACCGGGCGCAACGACGGCAAGCCGGACGTGACGGAGAAGCAGTTCCTGGCGTTCGTCACCAAGGCCGTCACGCCGAGATTCCCGGACGGCCTGACCATCGAGGACGCCCGCGGTCAGTGGCGCAACGCCAAGGGTGTCGTCATCCGCGAACGCTCCTACGAACTGACGCTGCTCTACCCGAAGTCCCAGGCACGGACGAAGGATTCGGGCATCGAGGCCATCCGCTCCGCCTACAAGAAGGAGTTCCACCAGGAGTCGGTGATGAGGGCGGACGAGGCGGCGAACGTCGACTTCTGAGCGACCGTGATTGACCTCGGATTCCCGGGTGGAATTGCACCGCGGCCGAGGTCTTTCGGCTTCATAGGGTCGTTCTCGCAACGATGGAGCGAGTGACACCGGGAGACCCGACCATGCCGGACGCGATCCGCAGGAACGACGCAGTGCTGACCCGTGCCGCCGGGGCGGAGACCACGAGCGACCCCAGCAGCGTCATGACCCTCCTGGCCGACGCCGACGCCACGGGCGGGCAACTCACCAGCTACCGCTCGCGGTTCGCGAAGGGCGCCGTCGGGGCCCCGGCGCACTTCCACACCCGCGCCTCCGAGCTGTTCTTCGTCCTCGACGGGGCGCTGCGGGTCCTGGTGGACGAGGAGGTCACCGTGCTGCACGCCGGCGACTTCCTCGTCGTACCGCCGCACACCCCGCACGCCTTCGCCGCGGCGCCCGGGCACGAGGCGGACGTGCTGTTCGTCTTCACGCCCGGGCTGCCGCGCTTCGACTACCTGCGCCTGCTGGGCCGGGTCATGCGCGGCGAGGCGGACCCGCGCGAGATCCGGGAGTCCTCCGAGCGCTTCGACAACCACTATGTGGACAGCCCGGTCTGGCGCGCCGCGCTCGAGGAGCGCTCGTCCTGACGTGCTCGAAGCGCCCGAAGCGCCCGAAGTGCACGAGGGCGCGCCGGGGAAGGTCGGGAACCTTCCCCGGCGCGCCCTCGTATCGGGTCCTCAGGCGCCCTTGCGTCAGCGGTAGTTGACGAACTGGAGGGCGAAGTCCAGGTCCTTGCCCTTGAGCAGGGCCTGGACGGCCTGGAGGTCGTCGCGGCTCTTGGAGGAGACGCGCAGCTCATCGCCCTGGACCTGGGCCTTGACGCCCTTGGGGCCCTCATCGCGGATGATCTTGGCGACCTTCTTCGCGTTCTCCTGGGAGATGCCCTCCTCGATGGAGGCGAAGATCTTGTACTCCTTGCCGGAGAGCTGCGGCTCGCCCGCGTCCAGCGACTTCAGCGAGATGCCCCGCTTGATGAGCTTGGACTGGAAGATGTCGAGGATCGCCTTGACGCGGTCCTCGCCGTTGGCGCGCATCTCGATCTTCTCGCCGGACCAGGCGATCGAGGCGTCTGCGCCCTTGAAGTCGTAGCGCTGCGAGATCTCCTTGGCGGCCTGGTTGAGGGCGTTGTCGACCTCCTGCCGCTCGACCTTCGAGACAATGTCGAAACTGGAGTCGGCCATATTGAGTTGGCTCCTCGTGCGTAGATTCCGTCAGGGGGCGCGGCGTGGGGGCGTCCCGGGGAGCGCCGCCCGGCGGGACGCCGGACCGGGCCGGGGACGGCCGCCCCGCAAGCCTAGTCACCCGGGGGCGGATCGGGCGGCTGCGAACCGAGTGGCGGAGCACCCCTGGTCATCGGGTATGGTTTACGTCGTTGCCAAGGGGACTCGAAAGGGAATCCGAGGCGACGAACCCATGGCGGTGTGCCCGAGTGGCCAATGGGAGCGGACTGTAAATCCGTCGGCTTAGCCTACCCAGGTTCGAATCCTGGCGCCGCCACCGGTTGAGGCCCCCGTCCTTTCGAGGACGGGGGCCTTTCCGTATGCGGCCCTAGTTCTCCGCGGCGGCCGCCCGTACGGCCTCGGCCACCGGCACCGTGCCGCCGATCAGCTCCAGCGTGCGGCCCGCCGTGGCCGGTTCCTCCAGCAGCGCGGCCAGGACGGCCGCCACGTCGTCCCGGGTCACGTCGCCGCGGCCGGTGGATCCGGCCAGGGCGACCAGTCCCGTGCCGGGATCGTCGGTCAGCCGGCCGGGGCACAGGACCGTCCAGTCCAGGCCGGGCCGGGAGCGGACCTCCGCGTCGGCCGCGCCCTTGGCGCGCAGATAGGCGGCGAAGACCGGGTCGGTGCCGGCCGGGGGTTCGCGGTCGGCGCCCATCGCGGAGACGACCACGAAGCGCCGTACCCCGGCGGCCTCGGCCGCGTCGGCGAAGAGCACCGCCGCGGCGCGGTCCACGGTGTCCTTGCGGGCGGCCCCGCTGCCGGGGCCCGCGCCGGCCGCGAAGACGGCCGCGTCGGCGCCCTCCAGATGCCGGGCGACGTCCGCGACGGAGGCCGACTCCAGGTCGCAGACGACGGGTTCGGCCCCGGCGGCGAGCAGGTCGCCCGCCTGCTCGGGCCGGCGGATGACGCCGGCCACCTCGTCACCGCGCGCGGCGAGCAACCGCTCCAGCCGCAGCGCGATCTGTCCATGTCCACCAGCGATCACAATGCGCATGATCCGACCGTACGCCGGGGTGCGGCGGGGGTCAGGAGGGTTCGCCGCCGCGCGGCGACTGGCGCGGCGACTGACGGGGCAGCTCCAGGGGAGTGGTGCCCGCGCAGTGCCGGAACTCGCGGATCGCGCTCGTGCGGGCGACCACCCGGCCGCGGTGGACCACCAGCCGGCTGTAGCCGAGCGAGAGCACGCCGGCGATCCCGCCGCCGCGGACGGCCAGCAGCTCGGCCGGGAAGCCGGCCTCCACCCGTACCTCGGCCAGGCCCATCGCCGCCCGCGCCCGGCCGCTGACGGCCTCGTACGCCTCCTCGGGGTCCAGCTCGCCGCGCGAGGCGAGCAGGAAGGCGGCCTCCAGGGGGTCCCCGCGGCCGACCGGGTTGGCGGCGTCGCGCACGGCCCCGCTGCCGGCGGTGACGCGGACCCCGGCGGCGCGCAGCAGCCGGACGGGGGCGGAGTGGGAGACGCGGTAGCGGGACCCGGCGGTCACCCCGCAGTCGCCCTGCGGCAGGCAGGCCACGGTCACTCCGGCGGCGGCGAGCTGTTCGGCGGCGCGCACGGCGCTCTCGCGCGGGAGCCGGGCGAGGCCGCCGCAGGGGCCGAGGGTGACGGCGGGGCGGAGCCCGCCGGCCATCGCGGCCAGCCGGGCCAGCCGGGGCGGGTCGTCGGCGTCGGTGTGCAGGTCCACGGCGCAGCCGTGCTCGGCGGCGATCCGCAGGACGGCCTCGGCGTAGCCGGTGGGGTCCGGGTCGAGGTCGGGGCAGCCGCCCACCGCGGTGGCGCCCATCTTGACCGCGTCCCGCAGCATGGCCAGGCCGTCGGCCCCGGCGACGCCGGTGAGCAGCCGGGGGACGGCGACGGCGGTCAGGTCGGTGAGCTCGCGCAGGGTGCGCCGGGCGGCCAGGACGCCCTCAAGGGGGCGCAGGCCCTGGACGTCGCCGATGCGGACGTGGGAGCGGAGCGCGGTGGCGCCGTGGCCGAGCTGGAGCAGGGCGGCCTCGGTGACGCGCCGCTGGACGTCCTCGACGCCGTCGGGGACGGGGCCGTCGAGGTCGGCGGTGAGCGCGGTGTCGCAGTGCGCGTGCGGGTCGGCGGGGGCCGGCAGGAGCAGATAGCCGGTCAGATCGCAGCGCACGCCCGGGGCGAGGCTGCCGGCCGTCCCGACGGCCTCGATGCGGCCGCCGCTGAGCCGGACGTCCACCACGCGGCCGTCGGCGAGGTGCGCGTCACACAGGATCAGGGGGTTCTCGCCGGGGCCGCCGCCGGGCGGGGACGTGGCGTCGCCGTCGGGGTTGCGTGCGGGCTGCGGCTGGTTGTCGGGCATTGCGCTCCTACGGGCCGGGGCAGGCGTTCACGCAGCGTGGTCCGAGCGTAGGCCGCGTACGGAGCGGGTTCGGGGAGGGCGGCGGCGGGCGGGCAATAGTCGTACCGGAGCGGCTCGCGGGACGGGCGGGACGGTGCCTCGTGGGGGCCGCGGCATACGGATTTCACCTTCGGCCGCAGACCGTGTAATGTCTTCCTCGCTCGCCCCAATAGCTCAGTCGGCAGAGCGTCTCCATGGTAAGGAGAAGGTCAACGGTTCGATTCCGTTTTGGGGCTCTGGTGTGAGAGGTTTCCCCGCCTTCGGGCGGGGAAGTTCTCCCACATCAAAGCGGTGTAGCTCAGTCGGTAGAGCAAGCGGCTCATAATCGCTGTGTCACCGGTTCAAGTCCGGTCACCGCTACACATAGTAGCCGATTGCGGGGTCGGTCCTCCGATCGGCTACTCTTGTCTGCGTTTCATCCGTCCATCCGTCAAGGAGCACTCACGTGGCTGCCACCGACGTCCGCCCGAAGATCACGCTGGCCTGCGTGGAGTGCAAGGAGCGGAACTACATCACCAAGAAGAACCGGCGTAATGACCCGGACCGTCTTGAGATGAAGAAGCACTGCCCGCGTTGCAACGCGCACACCGCGCACCGCGAAACGCGATAAAGACGTAACAGTCTCGTTCATGAGGCCGTCCCCGATTCCGGGGGCGGCCTCATGGCGTATCCCCATTCAGGAGGTGCCGAGCCGATGGCGCTCGACCAGTCCTTCGTCGGACGGACCTACCCGGCCACCGCCCCCTACGAGGTCGGCCGCGAGAAGATCCGTGAATTCGCCGAGGCCGTCGGCGATACGAATGCGGCATACACCGACCCGGCCGCCGCGCAGGCGCTCGGGTACCCGGATGTGATCGCTCCGCCGACCTTTGTGTTCGCCGTCACCTTCAAGGCCGCCGGCGAGGTGATCCAGGACCCGCAGCTGGGCCTGGACTACAGCCGGGTCGTCCACGGCGACCAGCGCTTCGCGTACACCCGGCCGGTGCGGGCGGGGGACCGGCTGACGGTCACCTCCACCATCGAGGCGATCAAGTCGATGGCCGGCAACGATCTTCTGACCATTCGCGGCGAGGTGCACGACGAGCACGGTGAGCACGTCGTGACCGCCCACACGATGCTGGTGGCGCGCGCCGCCGAGGAGGCGTGATGACCGCCCGTATCTCCTACGACGACGTCGAGGTCGGCACGGAGCTGCCGGCCGCGGTCTTTCCTGTGACGCGCGACACCCTGGTGCGCTACGCCGGGGCCTCGGGCGACTTCAACCCGATCCACTGGAACGAGAAGTTCGCCAAGGAGGTCGGACTGCCGGACGTGATCGCGCACGGCATGTTCACCATGGCCGAGGCGGTCCGCGTGGTCACCGACTGGACCGGCGACCCGGGCGCCGTCGCCGAGTACGGGGTGCGCTTCACCAAGCCGGTCGTCGTGCCCAACGACGACAAGGGCGCGGTCATCGAGGTCACCGGCAAGGTCGCGGCCAAGCTGGACGACGAGGCGCGGACCGTGCGGGTGGACCTGGTGGCGACGAGCGCGGGGCAGAAGGTGCTGGGCATGTCGCGGGCCGTGGTGCGGCTGGCGTAGCCGGACCGGCCGGGCTCCGGGGGGTTGTGCGGGTTAGTGAGCAGCCACTAATCTCTCGGGCATGGTCAGGATGAGCGCGGAGGAGCGGCGGGAGAGCGTCGTCCGGGCGGCGGTCGCGGAGTTCGCGCGGGGTGGCTACCACGGCACCTCGACCGAGACGATCGCCCGCCGGGTGGGGGTCTCCCAGCCGTATCTCTTCCGGCTCTTCCCCGGCAAGCAGGCGATCTTCCTCGCCGCGGTCGAGCGCTGCCAGCAGGAGATCCTGCGCACCTTCGAGGAGGCGTCCGAGGGGGTCGCCCCCGAGGACGCCAAGCGCACCATGGGTCTGGCGTACGAGGACCTCATCGCCCGCGACCGGGACATGCTGCTGATGCTGCTCCAGATGTGCGTCGCGGTCGCCGCCGCCGAGGCGGCGGGCGACACGGAGTTCGGCCGCCCGATCCGGGCCGGCTGGGAGAGGCTGCGGGACCACGTCCACGCCGCCCTGGGCGACGACGCGAAGGCGTCGTCCCGGTTCATGGGGCACGGCATGCTCATCAACGCCCTGGTGTCGCTGGGTTTCCCCACCGACCACCGGGTGTGGGACGGCCTGCCGCAGGAGTGATGCGCCGGGCCGGGACGGAGTGCCCGGCCGCCGGCGTGTTTTTTTGACCACAAAAGTTAGTGACCACTTAATAACCAGGGGGAGAAAGTGGATCGTCACGCCGCACGCCGGGCCGTCTGGGCCCTGGTGATCGCCGGTGCCGCCGGCTTCATGACCGCGCTCGACAACCTCGTCGTCACCACCGCGCTGCCCTCCGTCCGCGCCGACCTCGGCGGGACGCCGGAGGACCTCGAATGGACGGTCAGCGCCTACACGCTCACCTACGCCGTGCTCCTGATGCCCGGCGCCGCCCTCGGCGACCGGTTCGGCCGGCGCCGGCTGTTCGGCCTCGGACTGCTCGTCTTCACCGGCGCGTCCGCCGCCGCGGCCCTCGCACCCGGGATCGGGGGCCTGATCGCCGCCCGCGCCGTCCAGGGCGCCGGCGCCGCGGTCATGACCCCGATCGCCCTCACCCTGCTCACCGCCGCCACCCCGCCCGAGCGGCGCGGCACCGCCTTCGGCATCTGGGGGGCCGTCAACGGCCTCGCCGTGGCCGCCGGACCGCTCGTCGGCGGCGGGCTGACCGAATACGTCTCCTGGCACTGGATCTTCTGGCTCAACGTGCCCGTCGGCCTCCTGCTCTTTCCCCTCGTCCGGCTGCGGACGGCCGAGTCGTATGCGCCGGGCGCCCGCCTCGACCTCCGCGGGACGCTCCTGGTCAGCACCGGGCTCTTCGGCATCGTCTTCGCAGTAGTGAACGTCAACGCCCATGGCTGGACCGGCGGCCGGGTCCTCACCGGGCTGATCGCCGGCGGGCTGCTGCTGGTCGCGTTCGTCCGGCACTGCTCCGCCCGCGAGAACTCCGTGCTGCCCCTGCGCCTCTTCCGCAACAGGGCCTTCAGCGGCGTCAACGCGGCCGGGCTGCTGATGTTCTTCGGGATGTTCGGCTCGATCTTCCTGCTCGGCCAGTTCCTCCAGAACGTGGGCGGCTGGACGCCCACCGAGGCGGGGCTGCGGATGCTCCCGTGGACCGGCATGCCCCTGCTCGTCGCCCCGCTCGCCGGCCGCCTCGCCGACCGGTTCGGCGGCCGGATCGTCGTCGTCTGCGGACTGGCCCTCCAGGCCACCGGTCTCACGCTCTACGCGCTGACGGTCTCCGTCGACCTCCCGTACGCCGCCCAGCTGCCCGCCCTGATCGCCGGCGGGACCGGCATGGCCCTGTACTTCGCCCCCGCGTCCGCCCTGGTCATGGCCTCGGTGCCGGCCGCCGAGCAGGGCATCGCCTCCGGCGCCCACAGCGCCCTGCGCGAACTGGGCGGCGCGTTCGGCGTCGCCGTGCTCGGCTCGGTCTTCGCGGCGCGGGGCGGCTACGGGTCGCCGCAGCGCTTCGTGGACGGGATCGCCCCCGCGCTGTGGGCCGGCGCGGCAGGCGTCGCCCTCGCGGCGGTCGCGGCGGCCCTGGCGCTCCGCCCGGCCCCGGCTCCGGCAGTGCCGGAGCCCGCCGCGGACCGGGAGCCGGCCGGGGTCTGACGCCCGCCCCGTACCCTTGTCGCCGTGCAGGAACTCCACGACACCCCCCTCGCCCCCCTGACCACCTTCCGCCTCGGTGGCCCCGTCGCCCGGCTGATCACGGCCGTCACCGACGACGAGGTGATCGCGGCCGTACGCGAGGCGGACGACGCCGGTGTGCCGCTGCTGATCATCGGCGGCGGCAGCAACCTCGTGATCTCCGACAAGGGGTTCGAGGGCACCGCCCTGCGCATCGCGACCACCGGCTTCTCGCTCGACGGCACCCGCCTCGAACTCGCCGCCGGTGAGAACTGGTCCGACGCCGTGGCCCGCACCGTCGGGGCCGGGCTCGCCGGCGTCGAGTGCATGGCCGGGATCCCCGGCTCGGCCGGCGCCACACCGATCCAGAACGTGGGCGCGTACGGCCAGGAGGTCTCCACCACGATCACCGAGGTCGTGGCGTACGACCGGCGGGCCGGCGAGGTCGTCGTCCTCCCGAACGCGGAGTGCGGCTTCTCCTACCGGCACAGCCGGTTCAAGCAGGACCCCTCGCGGTACGTCGTGCTGCGCGTCCGCTTCGAGCTGGAGGACGCGGGCGGGCTCTCGGCGCCCCTGCGCTACGCCGAGACGGCCCGCGCCCTGGGCGCGGCGGCCGGGGACCGCGTACCGCTGGCCGCCGCCCGCGAGACGGTGCTGCGGCTGCGCGCCGGCAAGGGCATGGTGCTCGACCCCGAGGACCACGACACCTGGTCGGCGGGATCGTTCTTCACCAACCCCGTCCTCACGGACGCCGAGCACGCGGCGTTCCTCGCCCGGGCCGCGGAGCGGCTCGGGGACGACGTCGTCCCGCCCGCGTACCCCGCGGGGGACGGCCTGGTGAAGACCTCGGCTGCCTGGCTGATCGACAAGGCCGGCTTCACCAAGGGCTACGGCTCCGGGCCGGCCAGGATCTCGACGAAGCACACGCTGGCGCTGACGAACCGCGGCGCGGCGACGACGGAGGACCTGCTGGCGCTGGCGCGCGAGGTGCGCGACGGGGTGCGGGAGGCGTTCGGGGTGACGCTGGTGAACGAGCCGGTGACGGTCGGGGTCAGCCTGTAGGACGGGGCGGGGGCGGGCTCACCCCACCGCCCCCAGCCACGCCTCGATCCCCGCCAGCAGCCGCCCCTTCACATCCCCCGGGGCCACCGACCCGCGCACCGACTGCCGTGCCAGCTCCGCCAGTTCCGCGTCCGTGAAACCGTGGTGCTCCCGCACCAGCTCGTACTGGGCCGCGAGGCGCGAGCCGAAGAGCAGCGGGTCGTCCGCGCCCAGGGCTATCGGCACGCCCGCGTCGAACAGCGTCCGCAGCGGGACGTCCGAGGGCTTCTCGTAGACGCCGAGCGCGACGTTCGAGGACGGGCAGACCTCGCAGGTCACGCCCTTCTCCGCCAGCCGCCGCAGCAGCCGCGGGTCCTCCGCGGCCCGCACCCCGTGCCCGACCCGGCCCGCCCGCAGATCGTCCAGGCAGTCCCGGACGCTGCTCGGCCCGGACAGTTCGCCGCCGTGCGGGGCGGCCAGCAGCCCGCCCTCGCGGGCGATCTGGAACGCCCGGTCGAAGTCGCGGGCGAGGCCGCGCCGTTCGTCGTTGGAGAGCCCGAAGCCCACCACGCCCCGGTCCGCGTAGCGCACCGCGAGCCGGGCCAGCGTCCGGGCGTCGAGCGGGTGCTTCATCCGGTTCGCGGCGATCAGGACGCGCATGCCCAGACCCGTGTCCCGGGACGCCCGGTCCACGGCGTCCATGATGACCTCCAGGGTCGGGATGAGCCCGCCCAGCCGCGGCGCGTACGACGTCGGGTCCACCTGGATCTCCAGCCAGCCCGAGCCGTCCCGGACGTCCTCCTCGGCCGCCTCGAAGACCAGCCGCTGGATGTCCTCGGGGGTCCGCAGACAGGAGCGCGCGATGTCGTAGAGCCGCTGGAAGCGGAACCAGCCGCGCTCGTCCGTCGCCCGCAGCCGGGGCGGCTCGCCGCTGCTCAGCGCCTCGGGGAGGTGCACCCCGTACTTGTCGGCCAGTTCGAGCAGGGTCGAGGACCGCATGGAACCGGTGAAGTGCAGGTGCAAATGCGCCTTGGGCAGCAGTCGGACGTCGCGTACGTTCTCCATTCCGGGATCCTGCCGCATGGGGCAGGCCGACCGGAAGGCACTTTCCCCAAAGGGGGAAGGGCCGCCCCGGAAATTTCCGGGGCGGCCCTCCGCCAGGAGTCGATCAGTCCCGCGCCTCGGCCAGCAGCTTCTGGATCCGGGAGACGCCCTCGACCAGGTCCTCGTCGCCCAGCGCGTAGGACAGCCGCAGATAGCCCGGCGTGCCGAACGCCTCGCCCGGGACGACCGCGACCTCGGACTCCTCCAGGATCAGCGCCGCCAGCTCCACCGAGGTGGCCGGCCGCTTCCCGCGGATCTCCTTGCCGAGCAGCGCCTTGACCGAGGGGTACGCGTAGAACGCGCCCTCCGGCTCCGGGCAGACGACGCCGTCGATCTCGTTGAGCATCTGGACGATCTTCCGCCGGCGGCGGTCGAAGGCGACCTTCATCTCCTCGACGGCCGTCAGGTCGCCGGACACGGCGGCCAGGGCGGCCCGCTGCGCCACGTTGCTGACGTTGGACGTGGCGTGCGACTGGAGGTTGGTCGCGGCCTTCACCACGTCCTGCGGGCCGACGATCCACCCCACGCGCCAGCCGGTCATGGCGTACGTCTTGGCGACGCCGTTGACGACGATGCACTTGTCGCGCAGCTCCGGCACCACCACCGGCAGCGACGAGAACTCGGCGTCGCCGTAGACCAGGTGCTCGTAGATCTCGTCGGTGAGCACCCACAGCCCGTGCTCCGCGGCCCAGCGGCCGATCTCCTCGACCTGGGCGCGGGTGTAGACGGCGCCGGTCGGGTTGGAGGGGGAGACGAAGAGCAGCACCTTGGTGCGCTCGGTGCGGGCGGCCTCCAGCTGCTCGACGGAGACCCGGTAGCCGGTGGTCTCGTCGGCGACGACCTCGACCGGGACGCCGCCCGCGAGCCGGATCGACTCGGGGTAGGTGGTCCAGTACGGGGCCGGGACGATGACCTCGTCGCCCGGGTCGAGGATGCTGGCGAAGGCCGAATAGATGGCCTGCTTGCCGCCGTTGGTGACGAGCACCTGGGACGCCTCGACCTCGTAGCCGGAGTCGCGCAGCGTCTTCGCGGCGATCGCGGCCTTCAGCTCGGGGAGACCGCCGGCCGGGGTGTAGCGGTGGTTCTTCGGGTCGCGGCAGGCCTCGACGGCGGCCTCGACGATGTAGTCCGGAGTGGGGAAGTCCGGCTCACCGGCGCCGAAGCCGATCACCGGGCGCCCGGCCGCCTTGAGGGCCTTGGCCTTGGCGTCCACGGCGAGCGTCGCGGACTCGGAGATCGACCCGATGCGGGTGGAGACCCGGCGGTCGGTGGGCGCCTGCGCGGCGGGGAAGGGAGCGGTGGCATCGGTCATACAGGCATCGTCCCAGACCCGGGACGAACCGGGCGGCGGTGTTCCACGAAGCGGTACGCCACGGGCCCGCGGGACCCCGTTCCGCGAGGTCGCCCCGGAGGTCGCGGCGGTAACTGTTCGACGTGGAGGCGGGAAGCACGTACACTCACTCGTCGTTGGCCCCTCCGCGGCGGATCAGTCCCGGGCACACCGTGCTTCCGGACCGATGCGGTACGTTGGGGGAACCACAAAGGGTCGTAGCTCAATTGGTAGAGCACTGGTCTCCAAAACCAGCGGTTGGGGGTTCAAGTCCCTTCGGCCCTGCTACACGCATCGTCACCGAGGTGCGTGCGTATGCAGTGATGCAGCACCGCCGTGCGGCTCGACCGGGCGCGGCACGGCCACGACCCGGATTCAGGTGAGGACGTAGTGACGGAAGCCCTGGGCTCCACCGCGACGCCTGAGAGCGGTCGTCCCGAGGACGAGGTCGCCGTCAAGAAGCGCCGTGGCGGCAAGCGCGGCAAGAAGGGCCCGCTGGGCCGTCTCGCGCTGTTCTACCGCCAGGTCGTGGCGGAGCTCCGCAAGGTCGTCTGGCCCACGCGCGGCCAGCTCTCGACGTACACCACCGTGGTGATCGTCTTCGTCGTCATCGTCATTGGTCTCGTGACCGTGATTGACTATGGGTTCAGCAACGCCGTCAAGTACGTCTTCGGCTGAGCCCGTCCGCGCGCAGGGGCGGTCGTTTCCGGGAGGTTCTTCCGGAGAGCCGCCTTTTTGCACGTTCCACCTCTTGAAGACCAGGAAGAAGCAGCCACGTGTCTGACCCGAACCTGAACCCCGACGCCGTCGAGCCCGTCGAGGCGGCGGCAGAGGCCGACGTGGACGCGGCTGTCCCGGCCGAGGTCGAGGGCGACGCCGCTGCCGCCGAGCAGGAGCCGGCCGAGGCCGCCGAGGACGCCGGCGAGGAGATCGCGGCCGAGGCCGAGGAGGTCGTCGAGGCCGCCGCTGCCGCCGCGGAGGAGACCGAAGAGGCCGAGGTCGTCGACCCGGTCGCCGCGCTCCGCGAGGAGCTGCGCGGGCTGCCCGGCGAGTGGTACGTCATTCACACCTACGCGGGTTACGAGAACCGTGTGAAGACCAACCTCGAGCAGCGCGCCGTCTCGCTGAACGTCGAGGACTACATCTTCCAGGCCGAGGTGCCGCAGGAAGAGGTCGTCCAGATCAAGAACGGCGACCGCCGCACCGTCCGCCAGAACAAGCTCCCCGGCTATGTGCTGGTGCGCATGGACCTGACGAACGAGTCCTGGGGCGTCGTCCGCAACACCCCGGGCGTCACCGGCTTCGTGGGTAACGCCTACGACCCGTACCCGCTGACGCTGGACGAGATCGTCAAGATGCTCGCCCCGGAGGCCGAGGCGAAGGCCGCCAAGGAGGCCGCCGAGGCCGAGGGCCGTCCGGCCCCCAGCCGCAAGGTCGAGGTCCAGGTGCTGGACTTCGAGGTCGGCGACTCCGTCACCGTCACCGACGGTCCGTTCGCCACCCTCCAGGCCACGATCAACGAGATCAACGCCGACTCGAAGAAGGTCAAGGGCCTCGTCGAGATCTTCGGCCGCGAGACCCCGGTCGAGCTGAGCTTCGACCAGATCCAGAAGAACTAGCCACAGACGCCCGAGAGGCCAGACCGATCACGGTCTGGCCTCTCGGTTTTTGGTCGGGCCACGTTACCCGCTATCGTGGTGCGGTATGCCCGCGAGCAGTGTGTCGTGGGCAAAAAATTCTCACCAGGACCCGGAGAGAGCAATGCCTCCCAAGAAGAAGAAGGTCACGGGGCTCATCAAGCTCCAGATCAGCGCTGGTGCCGCCAACCCGGCTCCGCCGGTCGGCCCCGCGCTGGGTCAGCACGGCGTCAACATCATGGAGTTCTGCAAGGCCTACAACGCCGCGACCGAGTCGCAGCGTGGCATGGTCGTGCCGGTGGAGATCACGGTCTACGAGGACCGTTCCTTCACCTTCGTGACCAAGACTCCGCCGGCCGCGAAGCTGATCCTCAAGGCCGCGGGCGTGGAGAAGGGCTCCGGCGAGCCGCACAAGACCAAGGTCGCCAAGATCACCGAGGCGCAGGTCCGCGAGATCGCCACCACCAAGATGCCCGACCTGAACGCCAACGACCTGGACGCCGCGTCGAAGATCATCGCCGGCACCGCCCGCTCCATGGGCATCACGGTCGAGGGCTGATTCAGCCCCGCCTTCAGGCACATCCCCGTGGAAGGGCCGGCGCTGGCCCGCACCACGACTCCAAGCAACTGAGGAGCTTCAGTGAAGCGCAGCAAGACTCTTCGCAACACGGACGCGAAGATCGACCGGGAGCGTCTGTACGCCCCGCTCGAGGCCGTCCGCCTGGCGAAGGACACCTCCGCCACCAAGTTCGACGCCACCGTCGAGGTTGCCCTGCGTCTGGGCGTTGACCCGCGCAAGGCCGACCAGATGGTCCGCGGCACCGTGAACCTCCCGCACGGCACCGGTAAGACCGCCCGGGTCCTGGTCTTCGCGACCGGCGACCGTGCCGAGGCCGCGCGTGCCGCCGGCGCCGACATCGTCGGTGCCGACGAGCTGATCGACGAGGTCGCCAAGGGCCGTCTGGACTTCGACGCCGTCGTCGCCACCCCGGACCTCATGGGCAAGGTCGGCCGCCTCGGCCGCGTGCTCGGTCCCCGTGGTCTGATGCCGAACCCGAAGACCGGCACGGTCACCCCGGACACGGCCAAGGCCGTGACCGACATCAAGGGCGGCAAGATCGAGTTCCGTGTCGACAAGCACGCGAACCTGCACTTCATCATCGGCAAGGTCTCGTTCGACGAGAAGGCGCTGATCGAGAACTACGCCGCGGCGCTGGAGGAGATCCTCCGTCTGAAGCCGTCCGCCGCCAAGGGCCGCTACATCAAGAAGGCGACCCTCACCACCACCATGGGCGCCGGCATTCCGCTGGACTCGAACCGCACCCGCAACCTGCTGGTCGAGGACGAGACCGTCTGAGAACCCGCACCCCGCGTGTGAGCTTCACGGGGCGGCCCCGCATCCTTCCGGATGCGGGGCCGCCCCTTTTTTGTTGTCGCCTTGTCGGAGCCCTGGGTTATCGTTCGGGCGAACGTAAAGACAAAGCAATCTCCAAAAGGTGGGGGACATGTCCAGCAGCTCCACGGTCCGTCGCATCGGCATTTCGCTTTCCGCGGCCGCGATTCTCGTCGGCGCCGTCGCGTGCAACTCCGACGACAAGAAGGACGACAAGAAGAGCGACAAGAGCGCCTCCCAGGGCGCCGCGAAGTCCTCCGACGACCGCAGCCCCGTCCAGGCCCTCCAGGCGGCCTACAAGAAGACCAGCGGCGTGAAGTCGGCCAAGGTCCACATGACCGTCTCCGCGACCGGCGCCAAGGCCGCCGACGGCAGCGAGATGGTCATGGACGGCGTCATGGGCTGGAACCCCGCCGCGATGGACATGACGATGTCCGGTGCCTCTTCCGCGATGCCCGGCGCCGGCGCCGCCGGCGGCAAGACCCGCATGCTCATGCTGGACGGCGTCGTCTACACGCAGATGCCGGCCGAGTCCATGAAGGACGCCCCCGAGGGGCTGCGCGGCAAGAAGTGGATGAAGCTCGACTTCAAGGACGCGCCCAACGCGACGCTGCAGCAGCAGCTGACCTCGAAGATGGACAGTGCCAACCAGGACCCGGCCAAGCAGATGGCCGCCCTGACGGACTCCCCGAACCTCAAGCGCGTGGGCTCGGAGAACGTCAACGGCGTCCAGGCCCAGCACTACAAGGGCACCCTGACGCTCGACGAAATGCTCAAGGGCAACGAGTCCGCCAAGGTCATGGATGCCAAGGAGCGCGAGAAGTTCCTGGAGACCGCCAAGCAGGCCGGCATCAAGGGTTATGACACCGAATTCTGGGTCAATGGTGACGACCTCCCGGTGAAAATGATCATTGGAATGGACACCGCCCAGGGCAAGGTGAAGATCACCACCGATTACACCGACTACGGCACCAAGGTCGACGTCAAGGCGCCGCCGGCCGGCGAGACCGCCGACTTCGGCCAGATGATGAAGGACCTGGCGAAGAGCATCGAGGCCGCCAAGCAGCAGTCCTGACCCGATTTGCCTCCGCGCAGGTCGCTCGCCTATGGTGTTCCGGAAGCCAAAGACCGCTGGTCGTTGCTGTGCCTCCGTCCCGGAGGCGTGGTGGCCGAAGGATCCGCTAGCTGCGGGCGACCTGCGCAGGTGATTGTGGTTGAACTCCCACTGAGCCGCTGGATGCCAGCTGTTCATCGTGGTCGAGTCACGCCCCGAGCGCCAGCGCCGGGGCGTTTCGTTTTGCCCAGGTCCCTTCGCGCGTAGCGGTCCGAATCACCCGGAAGGAGGCCGAGGCTCATGGCGACGTCCGCCAAGGCTGCTGCGGTTGCCGAGCTGACGGACAAGTTCCGTAGCTCGAACGCCGCTGTGCTGACCGAGTACCGCGGTCTCACCGTGGCGCAGCTCAAGACGCTGCGCCGTTCGCTCGGTGAGAACGCCCAGTACGCCGTGGTGAAGAACACGCTGACCCAGATCGCGGCCCGAGAGGCCGGGATCACGCTGGAGGACCAGCTCTTCGCTGGCCCGACGGCCGTTGCCTTCGTCACCGGTGACCCGGTGGCGTCGGCGAAGGGTCTTCGTGACTTCGCCAAGGAGAACCCGAATCTCATCATCAAGGGCGGTGTCCTTGACGGCAAGGCGCTGTCCGCCGATGAGATCAAGAAGCTTGCGGACCTCGAGTCCCGCGAGGTTCTGCTCAGCAAGCTGGCCGGTGCCATGAAGGGCA
Source organism: Streptomyces luteireticuli (assembly GCF_041519305.1). NCBI lineage: Bacteria > Bacillati > Actinomycetota > Actinomycetes > Kitasatosporales > Streptomycetaceae > Streptomyces > Streptomyces luteireticuli. Next base: position 4,007,199 of record NZ_CP167927.1, on the reverse strand, counting down.
AGCAGTCGCAGGCTGCCTCGCTCTTCCAGGCGCTGCCGACGAAGCTCGTCCGCACTGCGGACGCGCTGCGCGCCAAGCTCGCCGAGCAGGGCGGTGCCGAGTAATTCGGCTCGCGCATTGATCGGTGCCACCCGGCACCGGTCGCAGCGGGCCGTACGCCCGCCGACATGTACATCCCGGCACCTGCCGATTTAGTGGAAGGACCGCCATCATGGCGAAGCTGACCCAGGACGAGCTGCTCGCGCAGTTCGAGGAGATGACCCTCATCGAGCTCGCGGGCTTCGTCGCCGCGTTCGAGGAGAAGTTCGACGTCACCGCCGCCGCTGCCGCGCCGGTCGTCGTCGCCGGTGCCGCCGGTGGCGCTGCCGCCGAGGCCGCTGAGGAGAAGGACGAGTTCGACGTCATCCTCACCGCCGCCGGTGACAAGAAGATCCAGGTCATCAAGGTCGTGCGTGAGCTGACCTCCCTCGGCCTGAAGGAGGCCAAGGACCTCGTCGACGGCACCCCGAAGCCGGTCCTCGAGAAGGTCGCCAAGGACGCCGCGGAGAAGGCCGCCGAGGCCCTCAAGGGCGCCGGCGCCTCCGTCGAGGTCAAGTGACCTTACGGGGCCTGAAGGCTCCTGTCTGACTCGTCAGACGAACGAAGGGCGATCACCCATGCGGGTGGTCGCCCTTCGGCGTACCCGGGCGGGCGGCACACCGCCGCCTCCGGGGCGAGTATGGTGATCTTTGTTGCCCCGTCGCAGGGGCCCGGGAGCGGCACGTGAGCGGCCGTCGGCGGGCCGCCAGGGGGCCGGAGGGCCTTGACGAACGGCACGTCGCGCGCAATTCTCAGGACGCAGTGACTCGCAGAACCTCGACCACCGTCTTCGGTCCACCGTCCGAGGCATGGAACGACGGCGGAGAGGGAAGTATCGTCGTGCGCTTCCGGCACCAGGCGGTTGCCGGACGGAGCCGGGCGGCCTCGGTCGCGTCCGGCGAGTACGGCGAGGACAACAGGATCCCGGAGGGAGAGATTGGTATCGCACCGGTCTCGGGACATCCGCTCTGGACATCAGTGGGCCAAGTGGCTACACTGACCCTTTGCGCTGCCTGTTAGCTGCCTCCTGCCCGTCACCAGGGGCATGCCCACTGTCGAGCACTGCTGATGGAAACCCTCTGACCTGGGATTTCTTATCGATGCACGGCGTGGGGCCGGTACGCGCGTAGTGAGTCCGAGCCCTCGGAAGGACCCCCTCTTGGCCGCCTCGCGCAACGCCTCGACCGCCAATACGAACAACGGCGCCAGCACTGCCCCGCTGCGCATCTCATTTGCGAAGATCAAGGAGCCTCTCGAGGTTCCGAACCTCCTTGCGCTGCAGACCGAGAGCTTCGACTGGCTGCTCGGCAACGCCGCCTGGAAGGCTCGCGTCGAGGCTGCGCTGGAGTCTGGTCAGGACGTCCCCACCAAGTCCGGTCTGGAGGAGATCTTCGAGGAGATCTCCCCGATCGAGGACTTCTCCGGGTCGATGTCGCTGACCTTCCGTGACCACCGCTTCGAGCCCCCGAAGAACTCGATCGACGAGTGCAAGGAGCGCGACTTCACGTACGCGGCCCCGCTCTTCGTCACCGCCGAGTTCACCAACAACGAGACCGGTGAGATCAAGTCCCAGACGGTCTTCATGGGCGACTTCCCGCTCATGACGCCCAAGGGCACCTTCTGCATCAACGGCACCGAGCGTGTCGTCGTCTCGCAGCTGGTCCGTTCCCCCGGTGTCTACTTCGACTCCTCCATCGACAAGACGTCCGACAAGGACATCTTCACGGCCAAGATCATCCCGTCCCGGGGTGCCTGGCTGGAGATGGAGGTCGACAAGCGCGACATGGTCGGCGTCCGCATCGACCGCAAGCGCAAGCAGTCCGTCACCGTCCTCCTGAAGGCTCTCGGCTGGACCACCGAGCAGATCCTCGAGGAGTTCGGCGAGTACGAGTCCATGCGCGCCACCCTGGAGAAGGACCACACCCAGGGCCAGGACGACGCGCTGCTCGACATCTATCGCAAGCTGCGCCCGGGCGAGCCGCCGACGCGTGAGGCCGCGCAGACGCTGCTCGAGAACCTCTACTTCAACCCCAAGCGCTACGACCTGGCGAAGGTCGGCCGCTACAAGGTCAACAAGAAGCTGGGCGGCGACGCCCCGCTCGACGCCGGTGTGCTGACCGTCGACGATGTCATCGCGACGATCAAGTACCTGGTGAAGCTGCACGCCGGTGAGCTGGAGACGGTCGGCGAGAACGGCACCTCGATCGTCGTCGAGACCGATGACATCGACCACTTCGGCAACCGTCGTCTGCGCAACGTCGGCGAGCTCATCCAGAACCAGGTCCGCACGGGTCTGGCCCGTATGGAGCGTGTCGTCCGCGAGCGGATGACCACCCAGGACGTCGAGGCGATCACGCCGCAGACCCTGATCAACATCCGGCCGGTCGTCGCCTCCATCAAGGAGTTCTTCGGCACCAGCCAGCTGTCCCAGTTCATGGACCAGAACAACCCGCTGTCGGGTCTCACCCACAAGCGCCGCCTGTCGGCCCTTGGCCCGGGTGGTCTGTCCCGTGAGCGGGCGGGCTTCGAGGTCCGAGACGTGCACCCGTCCCACTACGGACGCATGTGCCCGATCGAGACCCCCGAAGGCCCGAACATCGGTCTGATCGGTTCGCTCGCCTCGTACGGCCGGGTCAACGCGTTCGGCTTCGTCGAGACGCCGTACCGCAAGGTCGTCGAGGGTCAGGTCACCGACGAGGTGGACTACCTGACCGCCGACGAAGAGGACCGCTTCGTCATCGCCCAGGCCAACGCGCCCCTCTCCGAGGACCTGCGCTTCGAAGAGGCCCGCGTGCTGGTCCGCCGTCGTGGCGGCGAGGTCGACTACGTCGCGCCCGACGACGTGGACTACATGGACGTCTCCCCGCGCCAGATGGTGTCGGTCGCGACCGCCATGATCCCGTTCCTCGAGCACGACGACGCCAACCGTGCCCTCATGGGCGCGAACATGATGCGCCAGGCCGTTCCGCTCATCAAGGCGGAGGCCCCGCTCGTCGGCACCGGCATGGAGTACCGCTGCGCCACCGACGCCGGTGACGTGACCAAGGCCGACAAGGACGGTGTGGTCCAGGAGGTCTCCGCGGACTACATCACCACCGCCAACGACGACGGCACGTACACCACGTACCGCCTCGCCAAGTTCTCCCGCTCGAACCAGGGCACCTCGGTCAACCAGAAGGTGATCGTGGACGAGGGCGCCCGGGTCGTGGCCGGCCAGGTGCTGGCCGACGGTCCCGCGACCGAGAACGGCGAGATGGCGCTCGGCAAGAACCTGCTCGTGGCGTTCATGCCGTGGGAGGGTCACAACTACGAGGACGCGATCATCCTGTCGCAGCGCCTCGTCCAGGACGACGTCCTCTCCTCGATCCACATCGAGGAGCACGAGGTCGACGCCCGTGACACCAAGCTGGGCCCCGAGGAGATCACCCGGGACATCCCGAACGTCTCCGAGGAGGTCCTCTCGGACCTCGACGAGCGCGGCATCATCCGCATCGGTGCCGAGGTCATCGGCGGCGACATCCTCGTCGGCAAGGTCACCCCGAAGGGTGAGACCGAGCTGACCCCCGAGGAGCGCCTGCTCCGCGCGATCTTCGGTGAGAAGGCCCGTGAGGTCCGTGACACCTCGCTCAAGGTCCCGCACGGCGAGATCGGCAAGGTCATCGGCGTCCGCGTCTTCGACCGCGAGGAGGGCGACGAGCTGCCCCCGGGCGTGAACCAGCTGGTCCGCGTCTACGTCGCCCAGAAGCGCAAGATCACCGATGGTGACAAGCTCGCCGGCCGTCACGGCAACAAGGGCGTCATCTCCAAGATCCTGCCGATCGAGGACATGCCGTTCCTGGAGGACGGCACCCCGGTCGACATCATCCTCAACCCGCTGGGTGTCCCGTCCCGAATGAACCCGGGACAGGTCCTCGAGATCCACCTCGGCTGGCTCGCCAGCCAGGGCTGGAACGTCGAGGGCAGCGAGGAGTGGATGGAGCGCCTCAAGGCGATCGGCGCCGACGAGGTCGCCCCGGGCACCAACGTCGCGACCCCGGTCTTCGACGGCGCCCGCGAGGACGAGCTGGCCGGCCTCTTCAACCACACCGTGCCCAACCGCGACGGCGAGCGCATGGTGCTCCCGTCCGGCAAGGCCCGGCTGTTCGACGGCCGCTCCGGCGAGCCGTTCCCGGACCCGATCTCGGTCGGGTACATGTACATCCTCAAGCTCCACCACCTGGTCGACGACAAGCTGCACGCCCGTTCGACCGGTCCGTACTCCATGATCACCCAGCAGCCGCTGGGTGGTAAGGCTCAGTTCGGTGGCCAGCGCTTCGGTGAGATGGAGGTGTGGGCGCTGGAGGCTTACGGCGCCGCATACGCACTCCAGGAGCTGCTGACCATCAAGTCCGACGACGTCACCGGCCGCGTGAAGGTCTACGAGGCGATCGTCAAGGGCGAGAACATCCCCGAGCCCGGCATCCCCGAGTCCTTCAAGGTGCTCATCAAGGAGATGCAGTCCCTCTGCCTCAACGTGGAGGTGCTGTCCTCGGACGGCATGTCCATCGAGATGCGGGACACCGACGAGGACGTCTTCCGCGCGGCGGAGGAGCTCGGTATCGACCTGTCCCGGCGCGAGCCGAGCAGCGTCGAAGAGGTCTGACGGGTCTGACCGGGGGATCCACAAGGATCCCCCGGTCGTCCCCGGACCCCCAGACCACTGATGTAGAGCCCATACCTCGCTGAGAAAGCGAGAGGGCACGAACCCTGAAAGAGGGATTGACGACAAAGTGCTCGACGTCAACTTCTTCGACGAGCTGCGGATCGGCCTGGCGACCGCGGACGACATCCGAACCTGGTCCCACGGCGAGGTCAAGAAGCCGGAGACCATCAACTACCGCACCCTGAAGCCGGAAAAGGACGGGCTCTTCTGCGAGAAGATCTTCGGCCCCACCCGGGACTGGGAGTGCTACTGCGGCAAGTACAAGCGTGTCCGCTTCAAGGGCATCATTTGTGAGCGCTGCGGCGTCGAGGTCACCCGCGCCAAGGTGCGCCGTGAGCGGATGGGCCACATCGAGCTCGCCGCCCCGGTCACCCACATCTGGTACTTCAAGGGCGTTCCGAGCCGGCTGGGTTACCTGCTGGACCTCGCGCCCAAGGACCTCGAGAAGGTCATCTACTTCGCCGCCTACATGATCACGTGGGTGGACGACGAGCGCCGCACCCGCGATCTGCCGTCGCTGGAGGCCCACGTCTCCGTCGAGCGCCAGCAGATCGAGCAGCGCCGCGACGCCGACCTCGAGGCCCGTGCCAAGAAGCTCGAGTCCGACCTGGCCGAGCTGGAGGCCGAGGGCGCCAAGGCCGACGTGCGCCGCAAGGTGCGCGAGGGTGCCGAGCGTGAGATGAAGCAGCTGCGCGACCGTGCGCAGCGCGAGATCGACCGTCTCGACGAGGTCTGGAACCGCTTCAAGAACCTCAAGGTCCAGGACCTCGAGGGCGACGAGCTGCTCTACCGCGAGCTGCGCGACCGCTTCGGCACCTACTTCTCGGGTGCGATGGGCGCCGCCGCGCTGCAGAAGCGCCTGGAGTCCTTCGACCTGGAGGAGGAGGCCGAGCGCCTCCGCGAGATCATCCGCACCGGCAAGGGCCAGAAGAAGACCCGTGCGCTCAAGCGCCTCAAGGTCGTCTCCGCCTTCCTGCAGACCCGCAACAGCCCCAGCGGCATGGTGCTGGACTGCATCCCGGTGATCCCGCCGGACCTGCGTCCGATGGTGCAGCTGGACGGTGGCCGCTTCGCGACCTCCGACCTGAACGACCTGTACCGCCGCGTCATCAACCGCAACAACCGCCTCAAGCGACTCCTTGACCTCGGTGCCCCCGAGATCATCGTGAACAACGAGAAGCGCATGCTTCAGGAGGCCGTCGACGCGCTCTTCGACAACGGCCGTCGTGGTCGCCCGGTCACGGGCCCCGGCAACCGTCCGCTGAAGTCGCTGTCCGACATGCTCAAGGGCAAGCAGGGTCGCTTCCGTCAGAACCTGCTCGGCAAGCGCGTCGACTACTCGGCCCGTTCCGTCATCGTCGTCGGCCCGCAGCTGAAGCTGCACCAGTGCGGTCTGCCCAAGGCCATGGCGCTGGAGCTCTTCAAGCCGTTCGTGATGAAGCGCCTGGTCGACCTGAACCACGCGCAGAACATCAAGAGCGCCAAGCGCATGGTCGAGCGCGGCCGCACGGTCGTGTACGACGTGCTGGAAGAGGTCATCGCGGAGCACCCGGTTCTGCTGAACCGTGCGCCCACGCTGCACCGCCTCGGCATCCAGGCCTTCGAGCCGCAGCTGGTCGAGGGCAAGGCCATCCAGATCCACCCGCTCGTCTGCACCGCGTTCAACGCGGACTTCGACGGTGACCAGATGGCCGTCCACCTGCCGCTCTCCGCGGAGGCGCAGGCCGAGGCCCGCATCCTGATGCTGTCCTCGAACAACATCCTCAAGCCGGCCGACGGCCGTCCGGTCACCATGCCGACCCAGGACATGGTGCTCGGTCTGTTCTTCCTCACCACCGATGAGGAGGAGCGCGAGGTCAAGGGCGAGGGCCGGTCCTTCGCGTCCGTCGCCGAGGCGATCATGGCGTTCGACGCCCGTGAGCTCTCGCTCCAGGCGAAGGTCGACATCCGCTTCCCGATCGGCACCGTCCCGCCGCGTGGCTGGACCCCGCCGGTGGCGGAAGAGGGCGAGCCGGAGTGGCAGACGGGCGACTCGTTCCGCCTGCGCACCACGCTGGGCCGTGCGCTCTTCAACGAGCTGCTGCCCGAGGACTACCCGTTCGTCGACTACTCGGTGGGCAAGAAGCAGCTCTCCGAGATCGTCAACGACCTGGCCGAGCGCTACCCCAAGGTCATCGTGGCGGCGACGCTCGACAACCTGAAGGCGGCCGGCTTCCACTGGGCGACCCGTTCCGGCGTCACCGTGGCCATCTCCGACGTCGTGGTCCCCGAGGCCAAGAAGGAGATCGTCAAGGGTTACGAGGCCCAGGACGAGAAGGTCCAGAAGCAGTACGAGCGCGGTCTGATCACCAAGGACGAGCGCACGCAGGAGCTCATCGCGATCTGGACCAAGGCGACCAACGAGGTCGCCGAGGCGATGAACGCGAACTTCCCCAAGACGAACCCCATCTTCATGATGGTTGACTCGGGTGCCCGAGGAAACATGATGCAGATGCGGCAGATCGCCGGTATGCGTGGTCTGGTGTCGAACGCGAAGAACGAGACCATCCCGCGTCCGATCAAGGCCTCGTTCCGCGAGGGTCTGTCCGTGCTGGAGTACTTCATCTCCACCCACGGTGCCCGTAAGGGTCTCGCGGACACCGCCCTCCGTACCGCCGACTCGGGTTACCTGACCCGTCGTCTGGTGGACGTCTCCCAGGACGTGATCATCCGCGAGGAGGACTGCGGCACCGACCGTGGCCTCAAGCTGGCGATCGCGGTCCGCGGCGAGGACGGCGTGCTGCGCAAGGCCGACGATGTCGAGACGTCGGTGTACGCCCGCATGCTGGCCGAGGACGTCGTCGTCGACGGCAAGGTCATCGCGCCGGCCAACGTCGACCTCGGTGACGTGCTCATCGACCAGCTCGTCGCCCACGGCGTCGAGACGGTCAAGACCCGCTCGGTCCTCACCTGCGAGTCCGCGGTCGGCACCTGTGCCTACTGCTACGGCCGCTCGCTGGCGACCGGCAAGCTGGTGGACATCGGCGAGGCGGCGGGCATCATCGCCGCCCAGTCGATCGGTGAGCCCGGTACCCAGCTGACGATGCGTACCTTCCACACCGGTGGTGTGGCCGGTGACGACATCACCCAGGGTCTGCCCCGTGTCGTCGAGCTCTTCGAGGCCCGTACGCCCAAGGGTGTCGCCCCGATCTCCGAGGCCGCCGGCCGCGTCCGGATCGAGGAGACCGAGAAGACCAAGAAGATCGTCGTCACCCCGGACGACGGCAGCGACGAGACGGCGTTCCCGATCTCGAAGCGTGCCCGTCTGCTGGTGGCCGAGGGCGACCACGTCGAGGTGGGCCAGAAGCTCACCGTGGGTGCCACCAACCCGCACGACGTGCTGCGCATTCTGGGTCAGCGTGCCGTCCAGGTCCACCTGGTCGGCGAGGTCCAGAAGGTCTACAACTCGCAGGGTGTGTCGATCCACGACAAGCACATCGAGATCATCATCCGGCAGATGCTCCGCCGCGTGACGATCATCGAGTCCGGCGACGCGGAGCTGCTGCCGGGCGAGCTCGTGGAGCGCTCGCGCTTCGAGACGGAGAACCGTCGCGTGGTCCAGGAAGGCGGCCACCCGGCCTCCGGCCGTCCGCAGCTGATGGGTATCACCAAGGCCTCGCTGGCCACGGAGTCCTGGCTGTCGGCCGCCTCCTTCCAGGAGACGACCCGAGTGCTGACGGACGCGGCGATCAACGCCAAGTCCGACTCGCTCATCGGCCTCAAGGAGAACGTGATCATCGGTAAGCTCATCCCGGCCGGTACGGGTCTGTCCCGTTACCGGAACATCCGGGTCGAGCCGACCGAGGAGGCGAAGGCCGCGATGTACTCGGCCGTCGGTTACGACGACATCGACTACTCGCCCTTCGGTACGGGGTCCGGTCAGGCGGTTCCGCTGGAGGACTACGACTACGGGCCGTACAACCAGTAGTCGCGTCCTCTGTGACGCTCGGCAGGGCGGTCATCCCGGGGTTTCTCCGGGGTGGCCGCCCTGCGGCGTTTCCGCGCGGCCCCGACAGGGGTCAGGCCCACGCCCAGGCGCGTTCGAACTCCACCAGCGCCGACTCGGCCCCGTCCTTGCTCACCGCCACAACGGCGTAGGAGTAGTCCTTGCCGCCGGTGACGGTGCGGTCGGTGAACTCCAGCCCGGTCTGCGGCGTGCTGTTGAGCCGTGTCGCGGTGTCCTTGCTGCGCAGGGCGGAGTCCGAGTCCCAGCGGTAGACGACGTAGCCGGCGAGGGACACGTCGTCGTCTTTCGGTTTCTCCCAGCGCAGGGTGATCGCTCCGTCGTCCTCGGTGTGCCACAGGCCGTACGGGATGTCGGGCTGATCGGACTTGCGCGTGATCGCGGTGGGAGTGACCGGCGTCGAGCAGAACCAGCCGGCGATGGGCCGCTGGGGAACCACGCAGATCGAGTAGTAGTAAGGAGTGGAGTCGTCGGGGAGGATGTCGCCGCTCCCTCGGCCGCCGGTCTCGGAGAGGAACCGGGCATCGCTGTCCGGCTGCCCCACGGGGACGGGCGTCGTGGACCGGTACACCATCCAGTGGTCGGCCGGGACCGGAGCCGTCGGCTGGTCCCAGTAGAGGCGGACCCGGCCGTTGTACGAGAGGGCCTGGACGTTGGTGGGCGCCGCACCGGTGTCGCCCTCGTCGGCGGAGGCCGGGAGTGCGAGTCCGACGGTGGCGGCGATAGCCAGTACCGTGCCGATCGCAGTACGGCTCATGGGGTGGAGTCCCCCCTGGCGTTGGAACATGGTGATTCCTGTCGTGTGATTGGTGTGGCGTATGGGTGTGGGGGGACGCCTGCGATGGACCTTATGGGGCGTCAGAATGTTGTCCAGGCCGGGCCGGTGCTGTGATCCCGCCGGTCAGCGGAGCTGTACGAGGGAGACGATCAGCCCGGCGACCGCCGTCAGCGCCACGACACTGGCAAGCGGCCAGCGGGCCCGCTCCAGGGCGTCGAGACGGGTTTCATGATCGGCCAGCTGACGATCGGTCTGGTCGCTGCGCTGGACGAGCAGCGCGAGCGCTCCGTCGACGCGGGCAAAGCCGGCCTCCATCGTGCCGCGCAGCCGCTCCAGTTCGAGGGCGATATCGGTGTGCGGGGCGGACTGGCTCATGGGCGGCCCCGGTCGTCCGTGCGCAGCCAGCGAGGGAGCAACACTTGCACGGCAGGCAGCGCCATGACACGAGCCAGCCCGCCGGCGACGGCCAGCGCGCCGGCGACCCAGGGGAGGGACGCCGGGATGCCGGATACCTCGACGATCGCGGGGAGCGCGACCGCGAGGGCGACGGCGGTCTGGAGGATCGTGCGCAGGGTGCGCTTCGTCTCGTCGGTCATGAGCGCGGCACCTTCAGCGCGTCCCAGCTCGTACGGCCGGGCCAGCCGTCGGCGTCGCTGCCGCTGAAGCCCAGCTTGCGCTGCCAGTTGGCGTACGAGCGGCGGTCCGCTTCGGTCCACTGCGATCCCGGGCCCTGGACGTACGCCGAGCAGTCCTCCTCGACGAGCCGGCGGCCCATGGCGGTGATGACCGATGAGTTGGGCGATCCGTGAAAGAAGTCGCCGCCGGGGAAGGGTACATAGGCGGGCGCCGGTGTTCCGCTGCTGCCCTGCGCCCAGGCCCGCATCTCGGCCCGCGAACCGAAGCGGGCCACATTCGTGTCCACAGGATCATCCGTGAACTGGTGGACGAGCCAGTCGGCTTGGATCTTCGGAGCGCCCGCGTCCACATAGTCGGCGATCCACAGGCCGTCCGCGGCGTAGCTGCTGGAGTCCCGGTTCCGCCAGAAGTCACGGTTGCAGTAGAGGATCACGCGGTGATCGGGGCGCAGCGCCTTCACCTTGCGCAGCATGGCGTCCTTCTCCGCGCAGGACGCGGTGCCGGAGTCGGTGGTCTCCCAGTCGACGGCGAGGACGTCGCCGGCGACGGAGTCGCAGCGCTCGACGAAGAACGCGGCCTGCGCGTCGATGTCGCCGGGGTGGAGGAAGTGGTAAAAGCCGAGGACGAGTCCGGCGTTGCGGGCGCGGTCGGCCTGGTCCCGCATGCGCGGATTGACGTAGGAGCGGCCCTCGGTGGCCTTGACGAAGACGAAGTCGAGGCCGTCCGTGGAGTAGGAGGACGACTGGTAGGACGAGACGTCTATACCCTTGATGGTGCTCATGAAGTTGCCTCTGCCGCCTTTCAGGAGGAGCGGGGGACGTTGAGGGCGTCCCAGGACGACTTGCCGGGCCAGCCGTCGGCGTCGCAGCCGGTGAAGCCGAGCTTGCGCTGCCAACGGCGGTACGACTCGCGGTCGGCGTCCGTCCAACGGGAGTCGGGGCCCTCGGTGTAGGCGGAGCAGCCCTCGGCGGTCAGACGGCGGCCCATGGCCGCGACGACCGGGGAGTCGGGCGAGTTCCTGAAGAAGTCGGCGCCGGGGAAGGGCTCGTTGCCGCTCGGCGGGGTGGGGGCCGAGCCGAGGCGGACGGCGACGCGGGCACGCATTCCGTCCATGGTGAAGCCGAGCGGATCGATCTTGTCGTTCTTCCATTCCTTGTGCCCGATCACGGAGCCCGAACCCCAGCCGTGCGCACGGCAGATGGCGGCCGAGACGCGCTCGATGGCCTCCAGTTGGGCAGCCGGCCAGGGGTCCTTTCCGTCGCCTTCGTTGACGCACTCGAAGCCGTAGAAGCGGACGTTGCCATCGGTGTCCTTGGCGGTCGGGCGGGGGAGCGCGGACTCGTTGATGACAGCGTCGAGTACGGCGCCGTCGCCGAGTCCGGCGTGGTTGGTGCGGCCGTTGCCGACGAGGTGGACGACGCCTTCCTTGTCGATCACGCCGTGGCAGAGCGGGCCGGGGAGCTTGTCGTAGCCGTCGTAGCAGAGATCGACGGAGTCGCGGGTGCCGCTGGAGGCGGTGTGGTGGATGACCACGCCGTTCACCGGGCCCCAGGTGCCCATGTGGTTGCGGTTGTGCTCGCGCCAGTCGCGGTATTCGACGACGGTGATGCCTTCGACGCGGAGGGCGGTGAGGAGCTGGTCGGCGGTGAGAGGAGTCGCCATGCGGGTGTTTCCTTCGGGTACGGGAACGGGCGTGCCCCGGACCGCCGGAAGCGGTGCGGGGCACGCCCGTTGGGCGGGGGCCTGGGATGGCTCAGGCGGGGACGGCGTAGACGACGGTGAGGGTGACCTCGCAGGTCCACGCGAAGCCGGGGAAGGAAGGGCGCCAGGCGTCTTCCACCTCGCACTGCCACGCCTGCCCCGAGGGCGAGATGTACGAGTGCGTGGCGGACTTCGGTTCGTGCTGTCCGTCCGGTTGCGTGGCTTCCATATGAGCCCAGCCGTTGAGAATCAGCCCGCCTTCGGGGACAGCGATCTCGAACGTTCGCGGGTGCTGCAGAGCTGTGAAGGTAAAGCTTCGGGTGACAGTCTCGATGGACTTGATGGCACCGATGAAGATCGAACGAGTGGTCATGGGGCTTCCTTTCCGGGAATCCGGGTTACGCGACCGCGGCCCAGATGGCGTTGGTGTCGTCGATCACGGTGGAAGGGTTGAACGACGCGGGCAGCGACGTCTGGCCGGTGGCCGGGAGGCGGCCGTGGCGTACGAAGGCGCCGGGCATACGGGCGCCCCCGGACGGGCGCAGGCCGTAGTTCGCCCCGACGGCGAAGCCGGGGCCGTCCTGCTTGTCCGCAGGGCCGTTGAGGACGAACGCCACCCAGTAGAACCCGGGCTGCGCGGTGTAAGTCGCCGAGAGCGGGAAGGCGACAGTGTTGCCTTCGAGCACGCGCGGGAAGATGTCCTTCAGCGATGAAGTCGCCGCGACACGCTTGCCGTTGGCGTCGTACAGGCCCGCATACGAGGCGGCGCTGAGCGTGTCGGTCTTGTAAGTGTGGACGTAGAAAGCCAGCTTGTTGATCTCGGTGGGCGCGTGCAGCACGACGCCCATCAGGTAGACCTGGCCGGAGTAGCAGTACTGAGGCTGCATGGGGTTCTTCTCGCCGGGAACCGCCATCGACATGGACGCCGACGCCGGATCGAAGGTCCAGGCCTTGAAGCCGAGATCCACCGGGCCCCAGACGCCGGGCGCGCCGAGGGAGTCGATGTAGCTCTTGCGGACCAGGTGGTCGCCCGTGGTCGGATCGGCCTTCGCCATCGGGACGTTGGCGAAGGTCTTCGTGCCGGAGACGGTCTGGTCACCGGTGAGCGAGACGACCGAGCCGGACGCCGCCGCGCCCAGCGCCGCGGCGTCCAGAGCGATCTGGCCCGTCCTGCCGTTCACCGACAGCACGGCCGCCGACTGCTGGACGTACCGCAGGTCGGCTGCCGCTTGGTCGAGGGCGCCCACGTCGGAGGCGACGAGCTTCACCTCGCCCTTCTTGTCGTTGACGGACGACACGGGGGCGACGGCGCCCGGCGGCAGCTGGGCGGAGGGGACCTTGCCGGAGGCGTCGAGGGCGGCGACGCCGCCCGCCTGGCCGACGGACGCGGCGGGCACGGCCTTGACGTCCGCGGCGGTCAGCTCGACGGCCGCGGCGCTCTTGCCGTTGACGGACTGCACCAGGCCCGGCGCGCCCGCCGGACCCGCCGCGCCGGGGGCGCCGGCCGGGCCGGGCGGGCCGGGTACGGCGACGTAGTGCGGGGCCTCCGGGTCGACGGGGGCGAGATCGGCGAGGTCGACCGTCTTCTGTGCGGCGGGCAGGACAATGTCGTACGTCCGGTTCGCCGGCAGTCCGGCCAGTTGCTCGACGACGGTGTACGTCCAGCCGGCCGGGTTCATGCCCGGGGTGTCCGTGGCCGGCAGGACGGCCTTGATGCGGCCGTCGCCGTCGAGCGGCACGATGATCGGACCGCCGAGGATGGTGTCGCTGCCGGTGTGGGTGAGCAGCGTCGGGGCCCGGAAGGTGACGTTGCCGCTCAGCGGCAGGCCATCCGGGGTGAGGTAGCGGGCGGTGACGGTCACCGTGGGGATGGAGTTGGGCAACACGGGAGTGTCTCCAGGGGAGTTGGGAGAAGTCAGGACTTGAGGCCGTAGAGGGCGCCCGGCGAGCAGGCGACGGTGCCGCCGGGGGCGGTGACGCGGGCCTGCACCTCGAAGGTGACGCGGGTGTCGAAGGGCACCCCGACGGGCTCGGTGAACTCCAGCCGTCCGGTGCCGACGGGTCCCACCGGGACGCCGTTGACCAGCAGGCGGACCTCGCCGCCCTCCGTCGCCTCCATGAGGCAGTGGATGCTGGGGTGCTGGACGATGGCGTCGGTGCGGTAGAGCGTGGTCCAGTCCGTGGCGGAAGTGGACTCCCAACGGCCGGAGTTCACCGCGGTCGGCTGCGGGTACGGGATGTAGGGCCGGGCCAGGCCCTCGCCCGAGGTGTCGTCCGCGACGATGGTGTTGCTGCGGCCGTCGAAGATCTTCACCGACTGCCGGGGTTCGATGTCGGGCGCGTCGGCGCGCACCGCCATGGCGACGGAGCCGTCCTCGCGGCGCAGCATGAAACCGCTCTGCCCGTCGCCGTTGGGCCGGGTGGGGAAGACATCGGTGCTCTGACCGATGAAGAGGAGCTCGGCGCCCTTCTCGCCCTCGGTGCCGCGGACCGCCAGCTGCCCACCGTCGCTGATGACGACGTTGCCGCCCTGGACGCGGTCCATGGCAGGGCGGGTGTTGGCGCTGCCCATTACCGCGCGAACCTGCCGTTCCAGGGCACGGATGCGGTCCAGGAGATCAAGAGGAATCGCGGCCATAGACGTCTTCTTCCAGAATGAGTTTCGCGGTCTCGGCCTTGCCACGGGCCGGGGGCGTCACGGACAGGCCGACGACGCGGTAGCGGGAGTCCGGCATCTCCTCGTGCCAGCCGTCGCGGATGCGCAGCCGGATGTAGGCGCCGATCAGGGCGGGGTTGATCCGGCCGTCCATGCGGATGGTGACCTCGGGGATGAACTCGGGACGGTGCTTGTGGTCCAGCGCGGCGCGGGCCATGTCGTTGAGCACGGTCTTGTCGCGGACCCCGCTGCGGTCGTCCGTGAACTCCAGCCGGGGCCAACCGTCGGCGAGATCCTCCACCCACACCTGGGGGTCGGACATCTGCGGCTGCGACGGGGACGCCTGGTCGTTGTTGGCGGAATCGCCGCGCATCACCACGGCATTGGCCTGGACGGTCGCATCGGAGGGCAGGCTGTAGGTGAGCACTTGGCCCGGGCGGTCGAGCACGATGTCCGAGGCGAGGGCCTCGATCCTGGGGCTGCCCAGCTGAAGGCGTTTGACGCGCTCGCCCGAAACCGTGTCACGGAAGCAGTGGATGCGCCATTCGAAGCCGTTCTCCATCTTGCCGAGCTGCTCGATGATCTCGTGGATCTTCCTCAGCTCGGTGTAGGCGTACTCGGTCCGCGCGTACACCACTCCGGACTTCTCGCCGGTGTAGCTGATGCCGATGTCCCCGCCGGGCTGCGACTGGGCGTGGTCGATCAGCTCGCGGACGATGTCGAACTGGTCGCGGTTGGTGAAGACTTGCTTTTCGGACAGCATCCGGTGATCGAGATACGAGTCGAACGTCCCGGCCTGGATCTGGACCTGGAGTCGCCCCCGCTCGTCGCCGTTGGCCGTGGTCGTCCACAGGATGCCGCCCCACCAGATATCGGAGCCGCGCTCCAGCCAGACCGCGGTACGGCCGGGCCGGAGCGCGGCGCGGGCCCGCCGGGCCAGCGCCTCGTCGGGGAGGGGGACGGTCCCGCGGAGCGATCCCGCCTTGCCGATGTAGTCGTCGAACTCGACGTCGATGAGCGGGAGGGCGTCGATCAGCCGGTCGGTGCGCAGGTCGCAGAAGAGCGCGCGGTAGACGATCTCGGAGGGCCGGGGCGCGAGGCTCATGCGGCGGCCTCGTAGGTGCCCCAGATCTCGTACCAGGAGTTGCTCGACGGCGTGGCGGGGTACGCGCCGCCCACCCGCTTCGACGAGGGCTTTCCATCGGAGTCGTTGCACGACCACCACCGGGCGACACCCGTGCCGGCCGGAAGGCCGGCGAACTGCTTGTCGGACGGGGAGGTCCGGTAGATGTAGCAGCCGCCGAAGTAGTACGCGCCGGAGCCCTGTCCGGTGCGGGCCCGGAAGTTGCCGGGCAGGGCGACGCGCGGTGGCACGGGCAGGGTCACGTACCAGTCGCTGGTGAAGCCGGCGAAACCTCCCCAGCTGGACATCGGTCCTATCTTGAGCGATGCGTAGAACTGGACCTGGGCGCCGACCTTGAGGAATCGGCCGGTCAGCAGGCCGTTCGCGGGCTGGATGTCGCTCTCCGCACCCCACTCCGGGGTGTAGTCCTGCCAGGTCGGCTGCAGGTCCTGCCACTGCTTGCCGTCCCAGCGCTGCAGCCCGGTGCCGGAGTCCCGGTACTGGCCCGGGTAGGCGCCGTCGAAGCCGAGCCCCCGGTCGGCGGGGATGATGCCGCCGGCGGCGACGGTGGCCTGGCGGCGGTCCACCACCGCCTTCTTCCAGTCGATGCCGCCCGTGCCGGCCGAGGCGCCGGCTTTGACGAAGACCTCGGCCAGCGTCAGGGAGGCCGGCGGCGCCGCGGGGGCCTTCGGGAGGCCCGCGGGCACGCCCGGGACCACCTCGATCACGGCGGCGGTGTTGCCGGAGGCGTCCTGCTGGTCGTCGTAGACGCGCAGGACGACCAGGTCGATGCGGGGGTTGCCCGCGTCGCCGTCGGTGAAGGTGATGCTGGTGTACTCGGGGACGTAGACCGGGTAGGCGCCGGCGGCGGCGGTGCCCTGGACGATCGCGCGGCCCGGGGCGACCCGGGTGCTCATGCCGCTGCCGCCGGCCTCGACGGCCAGGCCGGTGATGGTGTCACGTCCGTTGGGGGATCCGGGGATCACACCGGGGCGGGAGGTCAGGGAGCCGGTCGGGGCCATGGTGCCGAGCGGGGAGAGCCGGGTGTCCAGGCGGGTCTGGCCGCCCTCGCCGTTGACGGTGTTGAGCAGCCACGCACTGCCGATGTTCATGTCGTTCTCCAAGAGGGTTCGTGTGTACGGGACTTGGCCTGACGGGGCCGCTGTTCACCAATGGGCGTTGCGCCAGGTGATGGTCACCGTGGCGCTGTCGCCCGGGGCGCCCGGCGTCGCGCGGAACGCGAACTCGTTCTCTCCGGGCGAGAGTTGGAAGAGCTGTTCCGGTGTCGAGAACGGCATCGCGGTGTGCAGGCGCGAGGCGGTGCCGTTGAGCGTCACAGTGCCCGTGTTGGTGTCGACGGTCAGTACGTCCGAGGGGGCGAGCGTGATGTCGTATTCGATCCGGAGGCCGTCGTTGAGCCGGACCAGGGACGGGCGGGTGACCTGCCCCCGGAACTCGATGACGGGGCTGGTCGGCGCGTCACCGGTGTTGACCGCGGTGACCAGGCCCGCGGAGCCGCTCCGCCCCCAGCCGAGGGGCCAAGCCAGGCTGTCCGCGCCGTTGCCGTTGTCGCGCCGCCAGGACAGGCCGTTCTCCGGGAGCGGCAGGCCGGCCTGTGCCCACTGCTGCTCGGTGCCGAAGCGGCGGGGATCGGTGCAGACCCACTGCACGGTCGCCTTGGCCGCGCCCCGGGTGGCGAACATCCGGTCGTGCGGGACGACGCGCTGGGTCACCCGGGCCCGGCAGGCCAGCGTCTCGCCGTGGAGGCGGACGGCCAGCCACTGCTCGCCGGCGTGGACGCCGGTCGCCGCGTTGAAGGCGCGCGCGACGGCGGCGGCGCGGGAGCGGTCCTCCGGCAGCAGCCAGACGGGCGCGGTGACGGTACGGGCCTGGGCCCACTGCGCGCCGGGCCAGGCGCCGTGCTGGTCGGGGCGGAGCACGTCGCCGCTGTCCAGGCCGGGGAGGTCGGCCCAGCCGGTCAGGCCGGTGTCGGCGATCTGGTAGTCGGTACCGGGGCCCATAAGAAGTCCGGCCCACTGGATCTGCCCGTCTTGGGTGATCAGTGAGCCGGGGGGCTGTTCTGTAGTTGTGGTGATCGGTGGCATGGGGGTGGGCCTCACCTTCTGATGCTGTGTGTCTGCGCGAGGAAGAGCAGTTCCTCCGCGATGCTGTGGGAGCCGCGGCCCTCGGGCTCGTAGTAGTGGGTCAGGGCGGGCCGGCCTGGGGCGCGTCGTTCGGCCGTCGCATGCGCCAATTCCCGGGTACGGGTGAGGAGTCGGTCGAGTTTCGAGAGCGGGAGCACGGCCTCGGCCTCTCCGGCCTCGGCGAGGATGACGGGGACGCCGCCGTCGCGGGGGGAGACGACGCCGCCCTGGGCGAGCATCGGGATCCGGTCCAGGTCGAAGCCGAACTTCTTGCCGAGGAAGTTGACGTGGATCGTGTTCAGGGCGTCGATCACCATGTTGGCGAAGCTGATGATCCCGTTCACCGGGGCCTTCAGGATGCCGACGGCCATGAGGAATCCGGTCTTGATGAACTCGCCCAGGCCGTGGACGAGTTGCTCCCACGCCTTGCCGGTGTCCTTGATGCCGCCCGAGATGTCGCCCTTGAGGAACTTCTTCGCGGGTTCGAGGAAGAGCTTGATGCCGGTGAACACGCCGGTGACGAGGGTGAGAGCGAACTCGATGTGCGGCTCGATCACCGTCATGGCGCGCGAGATCATCCGCTCGGCGCTCTCGAACACCGCGCTCGTGATCCGCTTGCCCGTCTCCGAGTTCATGGCGAACTCGATGAGTTGCTCGGCCATGGGGAGGAGCAGGGTGGTGAGGAGGGCGAGAGGGCTGGCCTTCATGACCAGGTTCACGGCCTGCATCACGCCGCTGGCGATTTTGATCTGCCCGGAGAACTTGCCGACGATGCCGCCGAGTTTGCCGAGCAGTTTGCCGAACAGGGCGAAGCCCTTGGAGAGGGCGGCGATTCGGAGGGCGAAGCCCTTGGCCCAGCGGTTGGTCTGCTGGAGCGAGGTTTTCTTCTTTTGCAGCCCTGGAATGGCGGCGTTGGTCTGTCTGCCGGAGTTCTTAAAGGAGGCTGCTGTTGCGTCGCCCTGTGTCGTGGTCTGTTTGTAGGGCTGTGTGACCGTGCCCATCGTGCGGTGAGCACGGTCGAGGGCGCCGGCGGCGGAGATGATGTGCTGTGTGGCCGGTGTCAGGCTCCGCGACAACTGCCTCAGCACCGAGGCGAAATTGGAGGCGGCGGCGGGGGCATTGGTGAGCGGATTGGCCGGTAGCGCTGTTGCAGCTGCCACTGTGAGGATCCTCCCTCCTTCGGTGGTATTGGCAACGTTTATGTCAGCCGCGGGCCTTGGCGAGGAACATCAGCGACATGGCGGTCTCCCGGGGATCGCTGACCTGGGTGGCGTAGTAGTTCTCGATGTGGAATCCGGCACCGTTGGCGGGCCCGCCCACCCCGGCTGATGCCAGTCGGCTTTCGACAGCCGTACGGGTCAGCAACCTGTCCAGCTTGGACAGCGGCATGACTGCCTCGGACTCGCCTGCCTCGGCGACGATGGCCGGCAGACCACCGCTGCGCGGCGAAACGATGCCGCCTTCGGCGAACGTCGGGATGTTCGGGATCTCCGGGATGTTGATGGTGAAGCCCTTACCGCCGATGAGGGGCACCCAACTCGGGACGGAGACATGGATCCCGTTTACGGCCCTGATCGCCGAGTTGATGAGGTCGATCATCGTTCGGAGCGGGTACGTCGCGGCATTGAGAATGCCCTTGAAGACATCTTGGGCCCACTTGGGCAGGGAGTCCCAGGCAGCCTTCGCAGCGTCCTTGACGCTCCGGAACCCGTTGGGGATGTCACTGACGATCCAGGCAAGGACGGGCGCGATCGCGAGCTTGATGCCCTTCCAGACGAGGTCCATGAGTTTGCCCGTGGCCTTCATGATGGGCTTGATGACCGTCATGGACTTTTCGACGGCCTTCTGAATTACAGAGAAGGCGGTCCTCATGATCTTCTTCATCGTCTTCGACTTGGACGCCATGGCGACGACCTTCTCGATGAGCGGAGTGAAGAGATCGAGCAACATCCCGATGACGTTGCTCTTCATGGTCTTGTTCAGACCCTTGGAGTTGCGGTCGGCGCCCTTGGTCTCCCGGCCATACTTGCCCACGGGGGCGGCGGCGTTACCCGCTGCCTTGCCGTTCTTGGTGATGGCCCTGGCCGACTGGTCGGCATTGGTCTTGGCGGTTTTGAGCTCGCGGCCGACCTGCTGCACGGGCGTCTTGACCTTGCCCATGTTGGTGCTTAGTGCACCGGTCCGGTTGCTCAGATTCTGGGTGGACCTGCCCAGGCCGTCGACAGCTCCTTTGAAGGGGCGAGCGATATTCGTGCCGCTGCGCATTGATTGGACGAGTGTCGTCATGGTTCAAGCCATTCGGTTATATTGTCCGCGAAAATCGTTCCTAGTGGCCGATCGCGTTGGTGACTCCGGATATCGAGGTAGGTAGTTTCTTGAGCGTTGAGTCCAGCTCCTTTGCCTGCTTCTCCATGCCCTTCATGACCTTATCGGTGTCGGCGCTCTTCTTCTTCGAATCCTTGTCGGCCTTGTCGAGTCTCTCGTATTCCTTGAGGAGCTTTGTGACGGTTTTTCTGTACTGCCCTAGGGCTTTCTGGGCGTTCTTCTGGGTGTCCGGGCGTGGGGATTGTTCGGTGATTCTCCGAGCCTTTTCATAGGCTTCTTTATCGCGATATTTCTCCGGTGTCAGCTTGCCTATCCGTTTTTCTGCCAGCGCGGCGCTGGATTTTTCGTCCAGCGCCCACGGCCAGGTGACTACCTGCTTACCGAAGAAGTAGTAACCTTTTTCGTCCACCTTGAAGGCCGTGGCATCCGCCTTTGCCAGGGTGAAGCCTCCGGCCAGGGCCCCGAGGGACACCTTGGCGCCGTCGGCGCTGACGCCCGCGCCGCTTGCACTCGCGCTGAGGCCTGTTGCGCCGGCGCTCATACCGGTAAGGCTGAGGCTGATTTCGGTCACCGACTTGCTGAGGCCATTGACCGTTTCGCTGATGTTATTCTGCGTGCGAGTCAGGCCATTTACGGTCTCGACTAGGTCCGCCGCATTATGTTTTTCTGACTTGAAATCCCACCTCCTCCCTTCGGGTAGCGAAGGTAGGGAATCATTGACGGACGGCCCTTCGGGGGGCATCTCTCACCTGCCTGTTCGGGGTTGTATTCTCCGGCCATGTCTTTGTTTGTCGGCCCACCTGTGGTACCTTCGGGAAGATTGTTTTCTTGTTAGGGGGTTGCGATGGTGAAAAGTGGGTTCATTGAAAACGTTTTTATTGTGGTGGATGTCTTCGTAGTTTTGGTCATCCTTGCTGTCGGGGTCTTTCCCTTCGGGATTCGGCCGCTCTTCACCGATCGAATATTGAGGAAGCGTGGGGTGACCGTCAAAGCGCGCTGCGCAGGTGAACACTACAGGTCTGAGGGGCAGGTTTCCGAGAAATTTAATTTCAGGACCCTTGAGGGGCAGCGTTTCACCTATCGCAGTCCGCTGTGGGGCCCAAGGGTTTCCGAGGCTGGCGAGATTCTGGATATCGTCTATGACCCAAAATCTCCCTCGCGCAGGGTGCGCACGGTCAGAGAGCTCGAACAGCGCTCCTGGGCCTGGGTCATGCTATGGGGCGGGCTGGCCTGCATAATCCTCATGCAGCTCATGACGTGGGGAGTGCTCGCTTTTGTGGATTACTTGAGGTCGAGTATGGAAACCACATGACGGCAGGAATCAGGCGAAGAAGCGAATGAGTTGGTCCGGTTCGTGAAGGGTTTCCGGTCGCCCTTCCTCCACCTCCGGAAGTTCGATCGCCTCATCGTCGTGGCCCGGCCTCGGGACTGGTTCCGGATAGGGAAGCGGTTCCGCGTCCTCGTCGCTGTTCATGGAGATGGTGATCCAGTTGGCGACAGCCAGGTGATCGGTGATCGCCGCCAGAAGATGGGTGTTCGGATCCCATTCCACGGTCTCGCCGTGCAGGTCGCGGTTGACTGCGCTGTCGCGTGGCAAGTGCTTGACCAGCACCATGAGCCGTCGCGCAGACAACGACCCCCGGTGCCAGTCCAGCAAGTCCACGCCGTAATGCCGCAGCAGATCGGCTTCGAGAGCCTCGGCGTGTTCCTCTACGAACGCGTCGAGGCTCAGTCTTCCCCCAGGCCCAGCCCCGTCTCCTTGCCGTAGGCCTCAAGAATCGCCGCGATGTCCTGCATCGTGACGTCGTGCTCCTCGAAACGGGCGAACTGTTCCTTGCCCATCAGCAGGCCCAGCAGGCCGTCGACGTCGTTGTCGTCGAGCTCGCGCAGACCGCGGGCCGTGCGGTGGTTGATCTCCGTGGGGAGTTCGAAGGTGTCGCCGTCCAGGGAGAACGACCAGGCGCGGCCCTGGGCCTCCAGGCGCTGGGCGCGGGCGGCGTTGACGTCGAATGCGGGCATGACTGCTCCTGTTGAGAAGTAGGGGAGGGAGGAAGGCGGGTGCCGCCCACATGGGGCGGCACCCGTCGGGGAATTACTTGGCCGCGCCGACCGCGTACGCCTTGTCCTTCATCAGCCAAGTCGCCAGCGCGGCACCCGGCTTGGAGGACAGAGCGGTGAAAGTGACGCCCAGCTTGACCGCACCCTTGCGGTTGAGGTCGATGTCGTCGCTGACGGTCACCAGACCGCGCGGGACGACGAATCGGTAGCGGACGTCCCCACCGTCGTTGAACTCGATGCCGAGCGCGCGCTCGTCCTCGCCCTGGTCGCTCTGGATCTCGTACTTGTAGAGGCCCGAGTTCGGGGCCGTCTCGACGACATCGCCGCCGCCGAAGAAGAACGGCAGCGTGTCCTCGTTGAGCTGGAGCATGCCGAACTTCACGGTCAGCTCGCGCTCGGTGTAGATCGTGCGCGCCGGGGTCAGCGACTGCCAGGTGTCGACGTTGGCGGTCTTGCCCTTGCGGCCGAACTTCACGCCGTCGGTGCTGGTGTAACCCAGATCGTGCCAGGCGGCGCCCCACTCGGCGGTGGTGTCCGCCGGGGCGTCGGCGCCAACCTTGGCGATGAGGATCCGGCCGGTGCCGGCGACGCGGATCTCGTTGGGGTTCTGCATGAGGTTCTCCTTGAGGAAAGGGATGAGAAAAGGCCCTGCCGTCGGTCGGCAGGGCCTGTGCAGAGGAAAGTCAGGCGGGACGGAGTGCGAACCACACCGTCGTGCGGTAGCGGTTGGCCCCCGGCCGGTTGTAGTCCGGGAACCAGCGAACCGCTTCTGTCTCGACGACGTCGTGGACGACCGCCGATCCGTAGACGGTGCCCCGGAGCTGGAGGAGCGCGGTGCGGACCAGGAGCGACAGTGTGTGCGCCGCCGTCTTGTCCGGGCCGTAGACCTCCAACTCGACGAGCGGCTGGTCGAGATGGAGGTCGTCCACCCAGGCGCCG
The DNA here is from genome assembly GCF_041519305.1 of Streptomyces luteireticuli. Classification (NCBI taxonomy): domain Bacteria; kingdom Bacillati; phylum Actinomycetota; class Actinomycetes; order Kitasatosporales; family Streptomycetaceae; genus Streptomyces; species Streptomyces luteireticuli. The sequence continues at coordinate 3,984,056 of NZ_CP167927.1, read as the reverse complement.
CCGGTCCGGGAGACCAGCACCGCCTTCTGTGTGCCGTCGAAGCCGGCGGGCGGGTGGTTGTCGATGGTCACCCCGGCCAGCTCCGAGCGGAGCTTGAGGTGGTCGATGATGAGGCGTTCCACATCGGGGAACGTGATGGGGGCTTCCATTACATGAGTGCTCCTTTCGAGCAGGCGGGACGCGCTGGGCGGGCGCACGGCGTGCGGAGGGAGAGGGAGGGGCTGTACGGCCCGCCCAACGCGAAGCGGCGGATGCTGCCGCCCTGTTGAGGACGCAGCTCCGCCGCTGCAGCTATTCTGAATGAGATCGCGCGAGAGCGCAACAAGAAGTTTTGGGGGCGCGCGTTACGCGGTGTCGATCACGTTCTCTGGGTGGTCCAGCCATACGCGACTGCCGTCGCCGTCCACCGTCATCCCGAAGTGCTCGGGCGGCGGCGAGCCCTGGCCGAGCCACCAGGCGTACGCCGCCTCCGCCTCGTCCCAGAGGCGGCGCGGGCCGCCCTGCCAGACGAGCGTCGTCAGTGTCTCGTCCTCGCGGAACAGGACGCACGCCCACGACGGGTCGCCGTCCAGGGCGCGCAGCCACACCGGGCGGGTGCCGTAGCGCGCCTTGTCCGCCGCGTACTGGCGGCAGCCGTGCAGCCGGACGCCCAGGGCGAACTCCACCTCCGGGCGGCAGAAGTCCGTCTCCGTGAGCGTCGTCGTCGAGACGTCGCCCTCGGCGTAGAGGTCCTGGGGCGGCGGGGGAGGGGTGCACGGGCCGTTCGCGGGTCCGGCGGGTCCGACGAACCGGCCCTCCGCGCGTCGGCCGTCCTCCGACACGGTCAGGTGGGCCGACACCTGCTGGTCGCTGTACCTGGTCCGCCAGGGGACGGTCAGGATCGTGCCCGGGCGGGCGTCCATGAGGGTGTTCACGCGGCCACCGCCCAGCGGGGGCGCCGCCGGAGCAGGCGGGCGCGGGCCTCCAGGAAGCGGGTGCCCAGGAGGGCGATGGCGGTCGCCGCGGCGGTGGCGCGGTCGGTGCCGGACTTCGCGCCGAGGGCGTCGTCGTCCGGCGGGAGCCGCAGGGGGCCGTAGGAGTCGTGGCGTTCGACGCCGCAGTCGTCGCAACGGCGGGCTCCGCGGTCGAGTGTCGTCCAGCCGTTGGCGTGTGGGCAGTTGGTGCTCATCGGGCCTGCTTCTCCTCGCGCGTCGCGAGGCGGAGCGCCTCCGGTGGGGCTTCCCACTCGCGGCCGCCGCCGGGCGGTCTCACGTAGACGCTGCGGCCGACGGTGGCCATGACCTGTGCGAGCGTCGCGGTACGCGTGTCCACGACATAGGTCCCTTCGCGGTACGACACGGAACGTCCCCTTCGGGTTGTGCTGGGCGGAAGGAGCTTCCAGCGTGGTGGCGTGAAACTACGCTCGGCAAGCGAGAGCTGGATGCAATTGCCGTGCACGGTCGGGGAGTTAGCCTGTGGCCAAGGGTGTTGGATCGGGTCGGACGAAGCCGTCGAAGTTCGGGTGGCGGTTCTTCGGACAGGAGCTGAAGCGGAAGCGGGAGGAGGCCGGGCTCACGCAGACCGGGCTGGGGGTGCGGGTGGCCTGTTCCGGGTCGTACCTCGGGCAGTTCGAGTCCGGGGTCAGGAAGCCGCAACTCGACTACGCGAAGCGGATTGATGTCGAGCTGGGTACGGATGGGCTCTTCGAGCGGATCTGTACGGAGCTGATCGACCTGGAGTCGGAGTATGACGACTACTTCGAGGGGGCCCGGTATCTTGAGGGGCTGGCCGTGGCCCTCCATGAGTACAGCATGAGGTTTGTTCCCGGCCTGTTGCAGACGGAGGCCTATGCCAAGGCGGTGATTCTCGGCGCCTGGCCGCTGGAGCAGGAAGAGACCATCGACGCATGGGCCGCCCCGCGGATGCAGCGTCAGCTCATCCTTGAGCACCCAACACGGCCGATGTTGACCGTGGTTATCGATGAGAGTGTGCTTCGGCGGCCGGTCGGTGGAGCGTCGGTGATGTATGAGCAGTTGAAGCGCTTGGCCGTGATGATGCGCAGGCGGCGCATCCTGCTCCAGGTGGTGCCGTACAGCGCGGGGGCTCCGCCGCTGCAGGGTGATGTGAAGGTCATGGAGTTCGAGGACGCTCCGCCGGTGGTCTATACAGAGGGCGCCATGTCGGGTGGTCTGCACGACGCACCGGCAAAGGTCGCTCTGTACACCAGGGCGCTTGAGTTCACGAGGTCGGTGGCGCTGTCGCCGAAGGACTCACTGGCGTTGATCGAAGCAGTGGCAGAGGAGTACAAACGTGAGCATGAGCGCGGTGGCTTGGCGCAAGAGCAGCTACAGCGGCGGAGGGGGCGGTGGTTCCGACGGCTGCGTCGAAGTCGCCGATGACATACCCGGCATAGTCCCCGTCCGGGACTCCAAGGCCCCCCATCGGCCACCCCTCGCCTTCCCCGCCCCCGCCTGGGGCGCCTTCGTCGCCCACGTGCGGGGGTGAACGGACCTCTCACCGCATCCGCAGCAGCTCCTCCCGGACCTTCGCAATCGTGCCCTCCACGTCCCGATACCGGTCCGGGATCACCATGGCCGGTAGGAACACCACGATCCCCGCGTCGAGTTCGCGCAGCTCGTCCGCGGCCGCGTTGAGGCGCGTCTCCAGGGTGTACCTGCCGCTCGTCATCGGGTGCACCCACGCCAGCTCGTGGGCCGCGGCGGTCAGGGCCACATGGATGCGGGCGCGGATCGGCTCCAGCGTCGAGTGCAGGTCGAGCAGCCGCTTGTGGCGTCGCTCCACCCTCCTTGCCAGGCGTTCCAGGTTCTTGAGGGTGCGCTTGGAGGACTTGATGAGGGAGCTGAGGTCCTTGTGAAGCACCGGGAGGGGCTCCGGGGTGTTTCCGGTGACAAGGTTGAAGTACGAGTAGTCGCCGCGCGCGTTCACATATGTGGTCGCCATCTCAGTGAAGGCTTCCCGCATACCGCTGTGGCCGTCGAAGAAGTCCCGCTCGGGCTTGGCCGGCAGGCCGTCGCCCCGGTCCAGCATCTCCTCGACGGCCGCACGCACCTCTGTATAGCGGTCGAAGGCGATGCCCAGCGCGACATGCAGGGCGTCCGCCTCGCGGAGCTGTTCCCGTATCGCGTCGGGCAACCCGTCGCCGTCCTTCTTGTCCTGCCGCCCCCACACGCCCGGTTCTCCTGCCGTCCGGTTTCCGCCCCCTTCGCGGCTGATCCTAAGTTGCCGCGTGCCGGGGGCCGTCGCGCGCTGTTCCCCTGAGCGGACGGTGTGTCAGTGGCTCGGGTTAGGTTAGGGCGATCGCACACACTCCTGGGTGCCCTGGCTGAAAGCCATGGGTGCACGGGAGATGTCACGGGGGGCGGCGTTGAATTGGCAGACAGCACCTGGGGGTGGCATGAGTGAGCGATTCCTGATGCGCGAAGGGTTCGCCCGGTGAGCGCGCACAGTGACCGGCTCGTCGATGTCGTGGCGGCGACCATGGAGGTGGCGGCCGAGGCCGGTCATTCGGGGACGTTCACCGATGAGGTGGCCCAGGTGCTGGCGGCCGTCGTGGGAAAGGTGGCCGAGAGGACGGTGGATGCGGCGGTGCTGGACGGATTCGTCAGCGGGTGGCAGGAAGCGGTGCAGGCGATGGACTCGGAGGGTGGGCCGTCGGAGGCCCAAGTGCTGCGAATACACCACAGCAACGAGTGAGGCCGGGTGGTGGGCCGGGGCGCGGTTCCGAGCCCCGGCCCGCCATCTCAGGCCCGGACCCGCAACTCGTGCGGTCGGCGCGTAGCGCGCTCGGCGGCGAAGACATCCTCCAAGCGGTAGAGGCTCGACCGGCCCTGGCGGCCGGCAGGGTTCAAGTGGCCCAACTGGACCCATTTATAGATGACATCAGGAGACACTGCGGCCTCGCGGGCCGCCATGGCGGTGGTGATCAGAGTGGCTTCGGCAGGGAACATCGACAGCTTCAACGCATCCCCTCCATTCCTTCCAGACCGGTCGCTTCCGCGAGCTGTTGCCATTCGGCGCGCACCCAGGAGTGGCGGTGCTTGCCGTCTGTGTGGCAGGCGCAGTCCTGGGTGGAACAGCGGCAGCCGGGATTGACGCAGACGACGGTCTCCCGGTGAGGGAAGACCCGCAGGGAGACGGAGCCGCAGTGCTGGCAGCGGCCTTCCACACGTACGGGCGTCTCGACCTCGCCCAGGGCGAGCGAGCAGCGCCGCGCCATGCGGCGGGCCTCGTTGCGGATGTGCTCCGCCAGAAGGGGGTGCGCTGCCGTGCGGTCCAGCAGATCGACGAGCCGGGCCAGTCGCTGTTCGACCGTGCCCCGGTGGGGGCGGGGCAGACGGAGCTTCTCGCAGACCGCCTCCTCCAGTTCGACCACTCCGTCCGTGATGTCGCGGATGGTGTCGGAGATGAACAGCCGGATTGCTGTTCCGGGAGCGGATCGTGAGGAACGGCCGGTGGGCGACGGCGCGGCGGTACGGCTTGGGGCGAGCTCCTGGCTCAGTTCGGGGAACTGGCGGAGGAGGATGCCCAGCCATATGGCGGCGCGGTCGGGCCGGTTGCTGGGACTGTGGGTCATGACTGCTCCTGCGGTGTACGGACGAGCGCGGACAGGCATGAGGGGATCGGGTCCTCCTCGGATACAGGTGATGCGCATGGGGCCACATCAGCTCAAGGTTGCTGAGGTGGCACTCAGCGTATAGATCGTGCGTGCGAGCGCGCAACACAAACTTTGCTTCCGATGTCCACCAAGCCTTCACCCTTGCTCTCCGAAGACTTGTTCATTGTTGGTATTGCGTGCGCGAACGACCGGTAGGGTCTGCTGTGCGGAGGGAGCGTGCCATGGGGAGCAAGACCTCGGAACTGGAGCGGTTCGCGAGCTGGGTCGAGGACCTGATGCGGGAGCGCGGGTACGACATCGACAGCCCGCGTGGCGGCGGCAAGTCGCGGCTGGCGGAGGACGCCGGTGTGCACCGCGCCGCGGTGACCCGGCTGTTGCAGCGGCAGAGCATGCCCGACCTGGACACCATGCGAGGGTTGGCGCGAGTGCTCGGAGTGGGGCTGCGCGAGGTGCTGATCAGGTCCGGCAGGGCAACGGAGGCGGAGCTGCCGCTGCCGGGAGGCGGTCCCGGGGGCGTGACGGCCGGCCGGAGCGAGGGGGTTACCCCCGAGGAGGCGGCCGTCCTGCTCGGGATTCCCGGCAGTCACCGTCGGCAGTTCGTCGAGATGACGGAGATGATCCTGGCCGTGAGCGGCGGCGCGCAGGCCGGTCGGGCGGCGGCGGAGACGGGGCGGCGAGGGGCGGCCGCCCGGCGTTGAGGACTACTCAATCCGGACATATGCTGCACATCGGTACGTCCTCCGCGTGTGCATTTGTTTTGACCGTGGCCCATGCTGTAGGTACGCTCTGACCTTGTGCCTGGGGTGTCCCTGGGCTCTTGTGCGTGCCTTCAGACCGCGCGAGAGGCCGGGCCCGAACGGTCCCCAAGGGGCCCGAACGGTTCAAAGACACCGAAATCTGCACCAATCCGCTCCGTGCGGAGGTCTGCAGTATTCGACACGCCCGACCGCGTGGGTCGGAGCCGCGTTCCAGGTTAGTTTTATCGTGATCGGCACACAGAAACCGGAGAAACGGTGCCTACGATCCAGCAGCTGGTCCGAAAGGGCCGGCAGGACAAGGTCGAGAAGAACAAGACGCCCGCACTCGAGGGTTCGCCCCAGCGCCGCGGCGTCTGCACGCGTGTTTTCACGACCACCCCGAAGAAGCCGAACTCGGCCCTGCGTAAGGTCGCGCGTGTGCGTCTGACCAGCGGCATCGAGGTCACCGCTTACATTCCGGGTGAGGGCCACAACCTGCAGGAGCACTCGATCGTGCTCGTCCGCGGTGGCCGTGTGAAGGACCTGCCGGGTGTTCGCTACAAGATCATCCGTGGCTCCCTCGACACGCAGGGCGTCAAGAACCGTAAGCAGGCTCGCAGCCGCTACGGCGCCAAGAAGGAGAAGTAAGAATGCCTCGTAAGGGCCCCGCCCCGAAGCGCCCGGTCATCATCGACCCGGTTTACGGCTCCCCTCTGGTGACGTCGCTGATCAACAAGATCCTCCTGCACGGCAAGCGCTCCACCGCCGAGCGCATCGTGTACGGCGCCATGGAGGGTCTGCGCGAGAAGACCGGCAACGACCCGGTCATCACGCTCAAGCGCGCGCTCGAGAACGTCAAGCCCGCCCTCGAGGTCAAGTCCCGCCGTGTCGGTGGCGCGACCTACCAGGTGCCGGTCGAGGTCCGTCCGGGCCGCGCCTCCACCCTGGCGCTCCGCTGGGTCGTCGGTTACTCCCGCGCCCGTCGCGAGAAGACCATGACCGAGCGCCTCATGAACGAGCTCCTGGACGCCTCCAACGGTCTGGGCGCTGCGGTCAAGAAGCGCGAGGACACGCACAAGATGGCCGAGTCCAACAAGGCCTTCGCGCACTACCGCTGGTAGTCGCTACCCCCATCGAGAACCGAGAGAAGACTGAGCCATATGGCCACCACTTCGCTTGACCTGGCCAAGGTCCGCAACATCGGGATCATGGCCCACATCGACGCGGGCAAGACGACCACCACCGAGCGGATCCTGTTCTACACCGGTGTTTCGTACAAGATCGGTGAGGTCCACGATGGCGCTGCCACCATGGACTGGATGGAGCAGGAGCAGGAGCGTGGCATCACGATCACGTCTGCCGCGACGACCTGCCACTGGCCGCTGAACAACGTCGACCACACCATCAACATCATCGACACCCCGGGCCACGTCGACTTCACCGTCGAGGTGGAGCGCTCGCTGCGCGTGCTCGACGGTGCCGTGACGGTGTTCGACGGCGTTGCCGGTGTTGAGCCGCAGTCCGAGACCGTTTGGCGTCAGGCGGACCGCTACGGCGTGCCGCGTATCTGCTTCGTCAACAAGCTGGACCGCACCGGTGCCGAGTTCCACCGCTGTGTCGACATGATCGTCGACCGCCTGGGCGCGGTTCCGCTGGTCATGCAGCTGCCGATCGGTGCCGAGGCCGACTTCAAGGGCGTGGTCGACCTCGTCCAGATGAAGGCTCTGGTCTGGTCCGCCGAGGCCGCCAAGGGCGAGATGTACGACGTCGTCGACATCCCGGACACCCACATCGAGGCTGCCGAGGAATGGCGCGGCAAGCTCCTCGAGGGCGTCGCCGAGAACGACGAAGAGATGATGGAGCTGTTCCTGGAGGGCCAGGAGCCCACCGAGGAGCAGCTGATGGCGGCCATCCGCCGCATCACGCTCGCGTCGAAGGGTGGCGCCGACTCCGTCACCGTCACCCCGGTGTTCTGCGGTACCGCGTTCAAGAACAAGGGCGTTCAGCCCCTGCTCGACGCCGTCGTCCGCTACCTGCCGTCGCCGCTGGACATCGAGGCTGTTGAGGGCCACGCCGTCAACAACCCCGACGAGGTCGTCAAGCGCAAGCCGTCCGACGACGAGCCGTTCGCCGGCCTTGCCTTCAAGATCATGAGCGACCCGCACCTCGGCAAGCTCACCTTCGTCCGGGTCTACTCGGGCCGCATGGAGGCTGGATCCCAGGTCCAGAACTCCGTGAAGGGCAAGAAGGAGCGCATCGGCAAGATCTACCGGATGCACGCGAACAAGCGTGAGGAGATCGACTCGGTGGGTGCCGGCGACATCGTCGCCGTCATGGGTCTGAAGCAGACCACCACCGGTGAGACCCTCTGCGACGCGTCGAACCCGGTGATCCTGGAGTCCATGGACTTCCCGGCTCCGGTGATCCAGGTCGCCATCGAGCCCAAGTCCAAGGGCGACCAGGAGAAGCTGGGTGTCGCCATCCAGCGCCTCGCCGAGGAGGACCCGTCCTTCCAGGTCCACACGGACGAGGAGACGGGCCAGACCATCATCGCGGGTATGGGCGAGCTGCACCTCGACGTGCTGGTCGACCGTATGCGCCGTGAGTTCCGCGTCGAGGCCAACGTCGGCAAGCCGCAGGTCGCGTACCGCGAGACGATCCGCAAGGCCGTCGAGCGCATCGACTACACGCACAAGAAGCAGACTGGTGGTTCCGGCCAGTTCGCCAAGGTGCAGATGGCCATCGAGCCCCTCGAGGGCGATGGCTACGAGTTCGAGAACAAGGTCACCGGTGGCCGCATCCCGCGGGAGTACATCCCGTCCGTGGACGCGGGTTGCCAGGAGGCCATGGAGTTCGGTGTTCTGGCCGGCTACCCGCTGACCGGCGTCAAGGTGACGCTGCTCGACGGTGCCTACCACGACGTCGACTCCTCCGAACTCGCCTTCAAGATCGCCGGTTCCATGGCGTTCAAGGAGGGTGCTCGCAAGGCGTCGCCGGCTCTGCTCGAGCCGATGATGTCCGTCGAGGTCACCACCCCCGAGGACTACATGGGCGATGTGATCGGTGACATCAACTCCCGCCGTGGCCAGATCCAGGCCATGGAGGACCGTCACGGCGCCAAGCTCGTCAAGGGCCTGGTTCCGCTGTCGGAGATGTTCGGCTACGTCGGAGACCTCCGCAGCAAGACCTCGGGTCGCGCAAGCTACTCGATGCAGTTCGACTCCTACGCCGAGGTTCCGCGGAACGTCGCCGAGGAGATCATCGCGAAGGCCAAGGGCGAGTAACCAGCTCCCGTCTCCACAGACGAGGCTGACGCTTTAGGCTTGACACCGAACGTCGGGGCATACCGCGGCAAATCGCAAGATTTCAGCAGCGGGCGCCCCGGCGGGCGGCTTCCCAGCAAAGATCCCTGGCGCCGTGAAGCAGGCGTACAGAACCACTCCCAGGAGGAACCCGTGGCGAAGGCGAAGTTCGAGCGGACTAAGCCGCACGTCAACATCGGCACCATCGGTCACGTTGACCACGGTAAGACGACCCTTACCGCGGCCATCACCAAGGTGCTGCACGACGCTCACCCGGAGCTGAACCCCTTCACGCCGTTCGACCAGATCGACAAGGCGCCTGAGGAGCGGCAGCGCGGTATCACCATCTCCATCGCGCACGTCGAGTACCAGACCGAGTCGCGTCACTACGCCCACGTTGACTGCCCGGGTCACGCGGACTACATCAAGAACATGATCACCGGTGCCGCCCAGATGGACGGCGCGATCCTCGTGGTCGCCGCGACCGACGGTCCGATGCCGCAGACCAAGGAGCACGTGCTCCTGGCCCGCCAGTCCGGCGTTCCGTACATCGTTGTCGCCCTGAACAAGGCCGACATGGTGGACGACGAGGAGATCCTGGAGCTCGTCGAGCTCGAGGTCCGTGAGCTCCTCAACGAGTACGAGTTCCCGGGCGACGACGCTCCGGTCGTCAAGGTCTCGGCGCTGAAGGCGCTTGAGGGCGACGCCGAGTGGGGCCAGTCGGTCATGAACCTCATGAACGCTGTCGACGAGAACATCCCGCAGCCCGCGCGTGACGTCGACAAGCCGTTCCTGATGCCGATCGAGGACGTCTTCACGATCACCGGTCGTGGCACCGTCGTCACCGGTCGTATCGAGCGTGGTGTCCTGAAGGTCAACGAGACCGTCGACATCATCGGCATCAAGACCGAGAAGACCACCACCACGGTCACCGGCATCGAGATGTTCCGCAAGCTGCTCGACGAGGGCCAGGCCGGTGAGAACGTCGGTCTGCTCCTCCGTGGCATCAAGCGCGAGGACGTCGAGCGCGGCCAGTGCATCATCAAGCCGGGTTCGGTCACCCCGCACACCGAGTTCGAGGCCACGGCCTACATCCTGTCGAAGGACGAGGGTGGCCGTCACACCCCGTTCTTCAACAACTACCGTCCGCAGTTCTACTTCCGTACGACTGACGTGACCGGTGTTGTGACCCTCAAGGAGGGCACGGAGATGGTCATGCCCGGCGACAACGCCGAGATGTCCGTCTCCCTGATCCAGCCCGTCGCGATGGAGGAGGGCCTGCGCTTCACCATCCGTGAGGGCGGCCGCACCGTCGGCGCCGGCCAGGTCACCGCGATCACCAAGTAAGTTTTGCGACTTGCCTGTGGTCTGACCTAGCGGTCAAGAGAGGGCCCGCACGTCTTCGGACGTGCGGGCCCTCTCTGCGTTGGGGTGTGGGTCCGGGTGGGTGCGCTTCGCGGGGAGTTGCCCCTGGCCCGCCCTTTCGCCGTTTCCCGGGGAGACCCCGGACCCCGTCCGGCGCTTGAGGACAACCCGCGCGGAGCGCGGTGAGAAACGGTGAAAGGGCGGGCCAGGGGCTCAGATCCTCACTGGCGCCAGATCCACGGCGTCGCGTCCGCGCCCATCGCGACCACCGCCAGGCGTTGGGAGCCGTCCGCGTGGAGGGCGGGGGTGCCGACCGGGACCGGGCGGTCGCGTACGACCGTCGGGTGGGCGTCCTCCGAGGACGCGTCGGTGAGCTGCGCATGGCCGTCCAGGGCGCGGCCGAGGAGCATCAGGGCGTCGTCGTGGCCGCGCTGGGGGAGCGGGGTCGCGGACAGCGCGCCGTAGCCGCGCAGGTCGCGGGCGGCGGAGCGGTCCAGGCGCTCCGTGTCGGCGCCGCCCGTGAGGCGGTACGCCTCCGGCTCGGCGGACGCCGGGCGGCGGTAGACCACGACGACCTTGCCGTCGGGGCCGACGGAGGCGGCGACAGGGTCGCCCGCGGGCTGCGGGAGGTCGTCCAGGGGCAGGAAGCGCATCGGCGCCCCGGGGTCGTCCTGGCTCCAGTGGTGCACCGTGTCGCGGCCGGCGCCGAAGACGTGGATCCGGTGGTCGCGGTCCAGCAGGACCGTCAGGCCCTCCTGGATCTCCTGGCCGGCCAGGTTGCGCCACTTGCCCCACTTGCCGTTCGGCTCGCGGACCCGCGTGGAGACGCCCTTGCCCGCGTTGCGGACGAAGAGGTGGACGCGGCCGTCGGGGGCAGTGACGGCGGCCGGCATGCCGACGCGGCGGCCGCGGTCGGGGTGGTGCTCCGGGTTGCCGAGGCCCGTCCAGGCCTTGAACGGGCCGCCGGGGGAGCGCTGCTCCAGGACGACGATCTCGCGGGTGTCGGCCCGTCCCTCGCCCTCCAGGGCGGAGAAGCGCATCGCGAAGACGAGGCGGCGGCCGGCGGAGTCGAGCACCGTGGCGAGCGCGGGGGCCAGCGGGCCGCCGCCGAGGTTCTGCGGGGCGCCCCAGCGGCCGCTGCCGGGGGAGGTCTCCTGCCAGCGCACGGCGTGCAGACCGAGCACCCCGTAGGCCTCCAGGCGCCCGGACTTGTCGCTGTCCACGACGGGCGTCGCGCCCGGGTGGCGGTAGTGGGTGGAGCGGATCCAGGCCTTGCGGTTGCGCAGCGGACGGTCGCCGCCCTGGCCGTAGTCGCCGCAGCCGCCGTCGTTGCCGCAGTGCCAGGTCGGCTCGCCGCCGTACTCGCGGATCAGCCGGTGCTTCTGCTCGACGATCTCCTTGGGGAGACCGTGCGGCCAGCGCTGGTTGTAGTAGCCGCGGAAGGACGTGGTGACGAAGCGCGGCGGGTGGCCGCCCCGCTTGGTCGTGTCGGCGACCCACTGGGAGAGCGCCTTCCAGGTGAAGAGCGCGGTGGGGGTGTGGTCGCGGTGGTCGGAGCACGCCCCGTAGTCGTTGTCCTTGGGGTGCGTGGCGTCGTGCACCTGGAAGTCCGGGTCCGGGTCCATGGTGTGGACCACCGTCGGGCGGAAGCGGTCCATGATCGCGGCCAGTGCGTCCACCAGGGTGCCGTGCTTGTAGGTGCTCACCGTGGTGCAGGGCGAGTCCTTGGCCACCAGCGACTCCATCCGCACGCCCAGCTCGTTCCACAGCTGGGGGAGGCGGATGTTGTGCTCGGAGAGCATCGCGATGTTGAGGAAGACCAGCCGCACCCGGCGGCCGCCGGCCGTGAGCTCGTTGGTCTCGGCCTTGACGCCGCCCGGCAGGTCCATGACGGACTTGTCCCACTTCGTGAAGTGGTCCTTGCCGATCATCGTCGCGTAGGCCTGACGGAGGCCCTGGTGGCGGGAGGAGGAGTAGGCGGCCTTGTCGTGGTGCTTCTTGGCCTCCGGGGGCATCCCCTCGACCCAGTTCTGTCCTATGGCCTCGCCGGCCGTCACATAGACGGAGACGACCGGTACGCCCGCGCGCACCAGGTGCTGGGCGTCGGGGTTCATGAAGAACAGGTCGTCGTCGGGGTGGGCCATGATCTGGAGCAGCAGCGGGCCCTTGGGCTCGTCGAACGGCTGGGTGGAGCGCGGGTCCACGGCGCGGACGGGGGAGGGGCGGGCGGCGGACCGGCCGGAGCCGCTGTCGCTGCATCCCGCGGCCGTGACGGCGGTCACGGCCGCGATCCCGGCGAGCACGGCCCGGCGCGAGACCGGACGAGCGTTCTCGTAGGGAACGGCTCTGCGCTGTGAGATGTTCAACTACCTGACTCCGCTTCGTTGTCCAGCGCCCCCCAGCTGTGTGAAGGGACGGGGAAGAGGCCCGGCGGGTTGCCCAAGTCGTAACAAAGCCTGGTTCCCCGATCGGGGACGGCCCGGGATTCGGCCACCATGGCGTGGCGGGGCGGCGGACAGGTGTTCTCCGGGAAGGATGGCCGTTCTGCCGGGAATGTCGGCCCGGCGGTTTGACATCTGGGCCGGTCGGGGTACCGTCTTCGGCTTCGATTGGCGCCGCTTCGGGCCCGTATGGCACACTGTTCAGGTTGCTCGGTTGAGTGCCGATGCTGCGCGCCTCCCGCCGGGAGGACTGGAAGCGAGTCCCGCAGTACTCGTCACCCCTTATGAGGGGTGGAAGTACGGGAATCTTCCGGGAAGTGTCAGCGGGGCCCCAGCCAGGCACTCGGTGGGTGTTCTTCCCCCACGAACCCCTTGAGCAGGGATCTTCCTTCGGGGAGATCTGCTGGAAGGGGCGCGACACGCCCGACCGCGTGGGTCGGAGGTGGAGCGGGGAGGGACTGTGCGGCCGCACAGCCGACCGAGTTCCGGAGCGTTACGAGAGACAGGACTACGAAGTAGCCATGGCGGGACAGAAGATCCGCATCCGGCTCAAGGCCTACGACCACGAGGTCATCGACTCCTCGGCGAAGAAGATCGTCGAGACGGTGACCCGCACTGGTGCGTCGGTCGCGGGCCCGGTGCCGCTGCCCACTGAGAAGAACGTGTACTGCGTCATCAAGTCGCCGCACAAGTACAAGGACTCGCGCGAGCACTTCGAGATGCGCACGCACAAGCGCCTCATCGACATCCTCGACCCCACGCCGAAGACGGTTGACTCGCTTATGCGTCTCGACCTGCCGGCTGGCGTCGACATCGAGATCAAGCTCTGAGGTGACGCGCGAGATGGCTAAGCAGATCAAGGGCGTCCTGGGCGAGAAGCTCGGCATGACGCAGGTCTGGGACGAGAACAACCGTGTCGTCCCGGTCACCGTTGTCAAGGCCGGTCCCTGCGTGGTCACGCAGGTCCGCACCAACGACGCCGACGGCTACGAGTCGGTCCAGATCGCCTTCGGCGAGATCGACCCGCGCAAGGTGAACAAGCCCCTCAAGGGCCACTTCGCCAAGGCCGACGTGACCCCCCGCCGCCACCTGGTGGAGATCCGCACCTCCGACGCCGCCGAGTACACCCTCGGCCAGGAGATTTCCGCGGACGTGTTCGAGTCCGGCGTCAAGGTCGACGTCACGGGCAAGAGCAAGGGCAAGGGCTTCGCCGGTGTCATGAAGCGCCACAACTTCCGTGGCCTCGGCGCCGGGCACGGCACCCAGCGCAAGCACCGCTCCCCCGGTTCGATCGGTGGCTGCGCCACCCCGGGCCGTGTGTTCAAGGGCCTCCGCATGGCGGGCCGCATGGGCAACGAGCGGGTCACCACCCAGAACCTGACCGTCCACGCCGTTGACGCGGAGAAGGGCCTGCTCCTCATCAAGGGCGCGGTTCCTGGTCCGAACGGCGGCCTCGTCCTGGTCCGTACCGCGGCCAAGGGGGCCTGAGGTAACCGATGAGCACCATTGACATCCTTTCGCCGGCAGGCGACAAGGCCGGGACCGTCGAGCTCCCCACGGAGATCTTCGACGCGAAGGTCAGCGTTCCGCTGATCCACCAGGTCGTCGTCGCGCAGCTGGCCGCTGCCCGTCAGGGCACGCACAAGACCAAGACCCGTGGCGAGGTCCGCGGCGGTGGCAAGAAGCCGTACCGCCAGAAGGGCACCGGTCGCGCCCGTCAGGGTTCGACCCGCGCGCCGCAGTTCGCCGGTGGTGGCGTCGTGCACGGTCCCGTGCCGCGTGACTACTCCCAGCGGACCCCGAAGAAGATGAAGGCCGCCGCCCTCCGCGGTGCCCTCACCGACCGGGCGCGTCACAGCCGCATCCACGTCGTCTCCGGCGTGGTCGACGGCGCGGTGTCCACCAAGGCCGCCAAGGTCCTGCTGGGCAAGATCTCGGAGCGCAAGAACGTGCTCCTGGTCGCCGAGCGTTCCGACGAGGCCGCGTGGCTGTCCGCCCGCAACCTGCCCCAGGTTCACATCCTGGAGCCGGGCCAGCTGAACACGTACGACGTGCTCGTCTCCGACGACGTGGTCTTCACCCAGGCCGCTTTCGAGTCCTTCGTGTCTGGCCCCAAGGCCGTTGAGACCGAAGGGAGCGCCGCCTGATGAGCGACGTCACCAGCAAGACGTTCTCGGACCCGCGCGACCTGCTGGTCAAGCCGGTCGTCTCCGAGAAGAGCTACGCGCTGCTGGACGAGAACAAGTACACGTTCATCGTCGACCCGCGCGCCAACAAGACCCAGATCAAGCAGGCCGTCGAGACGGTCTTCTCGGTCAAGGTCACCGGGGTCAACACGATCAACCGTCAGGGTAAGCGCAAGCGCACCAAGACCGGTTTCGGCAAGCGTGCCAACACCAAGCGCGCCATCGTGACCCTCGCCGAGGGCGACCGAATCGACATCTTCGGCGGTCCGACCGCCTAAGGGCGGTCTGGATCGTCCGAAATCGGACGAGGACTGAGAAATGGGTATCCGCAAGTACAAGCCGACGACCCCGGGCCGTCGTGGCTCCAGCGTCGCCGACTTTGTCGAGATCACGCGGTCCACGCCGGAGAAGTCGCTGGTCCGCCCCCTGCACAGCAAGGGCGGCCGTAACAACGCCGGTCGTGTGACCGTTCGCCACCAGGGTGGTGGCCACAAGCGCGCCTACCGCGTGATCGACTTCCGTCGTCACGACAAGGACGGCGTGCCGGCCAAGGTCGCTCACATCGAGTACGACCCGAACCGCACCGCGCGCATCGCGCTGCTCCACTACGTGGACGGCGAGAAGCGCTACATCATCGCTCCGCGCGGCCTCGGCCAGGGCGACCGGATTGAGAACGGCCCCACGGCCGACATCAAGCCGGGCAACAACCTGCCGCTGCGCAACATCCCCGTGGGTACGACCATCCACGCCATCGAGCTGCGTCCCGGCGGCGGTGCGAAGATCGCCCGCTCCGCCGGTTCCTCCGTGCAGCTGCTGGCGAAGGAGGGCGTCATGGCCCACCTGCGCATGCCGTCCGGTGAGATCCGCCTGGTCGACGTCCGCTGCCGCGCCACCGTCGGCGAGGTCGGCAACGCCGAGCAGTCGAACATCAACTGGGGCAAGGCCGGCCGTATGCGCTGGAAGGGCGTTCGCCCGACCGTCCGCGGTGTCGCGATGAACCCGGTTGACCACCCGCACGGTGGTGGTGAGGGCAAGACCTCCGGTGGTCGCCACCCGGTCTCCCCGTGGGGTCAGAAGGAGGGTCGTACTCGTTCTCCCAAGAAGGCGAGCAACAAGTACATCGTCCGCCGCCGCAAGACGAACAAGAAGCGCTAGGAGCGGGTTTAGATGCCGCGTAGTCTCAAGAAGGGACCCTTCGTCGACGGACACCTCATCAAGAAGGTGGACGCTCAGAACGAAGCCGGTACCAAGAACGTCATCAAGACCTGGTCCCGTCGCTCCATGATCGTGCCGGCCATGCTCGGCCACACGCTCGCGGTGCACAACGGCAAGACGCACGTCCCGGTGTTCGTCACCGAGTCGATGGTCGGCCACAAGCTCGGCGAGTTCTCGCCGACCCGCACCTTCCGCGGCCACGTCAAGGACGACCGCAAGTCGAAGCGCCGCTAAGCGGGGTGCGAACGACTATGACTGACACCGAAGGGACAACCATGGAAGCCAGGGCCCAGGCGCGGTACATCCGCGTCACGCCCATGAAGGCCCGCCGCGTGGTGGACCTCATCCGTGGCATGGATGCCACGGAGGCTCAGGCGGTCCTGCGTTTCGCCCCGCAGGCCGCGAGCGTGCCGGTGGGCAAGGTGCTGGACAGCGCCATTGCCAACGCCGCGCACAACTACGACCACACGGACGCCTCCACGCTGTTCATCAGCGAGGCGTACGTCGACGAGGGCCCGACCCTGAAGCGGTTCCGTCCGCGTGCCCAGGGCCGTGCCTACCGGATCCGCAAGCGGACCAGCCACATCACCGTGGTCGTCAGCAGCAAGGAAGGAACCCGGTAATGGGCCAGAAGGTTAACCCGCACGGGTTCCGGCTCGGCATCACCACCGACTTCAAGTCGCGCTGGTACGCCGACAAGCTGTACAAGGACTACGTCAAGGAAGACGTTGCCATTCGTCGCATGATGACGAAGGGCATGGAGCGCGCCGGTATCTCGAAGGTTGAGATCGAGCGCACCCGCGACCGCGTCCGCGTTGACATCCACACCGCTCGTCCGGGCATCGTCATCGGCCGCCGCGGCGCCGAGGCGGACCGCATCCGCGGCGAGCTGGAGAAGCTGACCGGCAAGCAGGTCCAGCTGAACATCCTCGAGGTCAAGAACCCCGAGGTCGACGCTCAGCTGGTGGCCCAGGCCGTCGCCGAGCAGCTGTCCTCCCGCGTCTCCTTCCGTCGTGCCATGCGCAAGAGCATGCAGTCGACGATGAAGGCCGGCGCCAAGGGCATCAAGATCCAGTGTGGTGGCCGTCTCGGCGGCGCCGAGATGTCCCGCTCGGAGTTCTACCGCGAGGGCCGTGTGCCCCTGCACACGCTCCGTGCGAACGTGGACTACGGCTTCTTCGAGGCCAAGACCACCTTCGGCCGCATCGGCGTGAAGGTCTGGATCTACAAGGGCGACGTCAAGAACATCGCCGAGGTCCGCGCCGAGAACGCCGCCGCCCGTGCGGGCAACCGCCCGTCGCGCGGCGCCGGCGACCGCCCGGCCCGTGGTGGCCGTGGTGGCGAGCGTGGCGGCCGCGGCCGCAAGCCGCAGCAGAACGCCGCTGCCGAGGCCCCCAAGGCCGAGGCCGCTGCCGCTGCTCCGGCCGAGAGCACCGGAACGGAGGCCTGACCGACATGCTGATCCCTCGCAGGGTCAAGCACCGCAAGCAGCACCACCCCAAGCGGAACGGCATGGCCAAGGGTGGCACCGAGCTCGCGTTCGGTGAGTACGGCATCCAGGCCCTGACCCCGGCCTACGTGACGAACCGGCAGATCGAGTCCGCTCGTATCGCCATGACCCGTCACATCAAGCGTGGCGGCAAGGTCTGGATCAACATCTACCCGGACCGTCCGCTGACGAAGAAGCCGGCCGAGACCCGCATGGGTTCCGGTAAGGGTTCTCCGGAGTGGTGGATCGCGAACGTCAAGCCCGGTCGGGTGATGTTCGAGCTGTCCTTCCCGAACGAAAAGGTTGCTCGTGAGGCGCTGACCCGCGCTGCTCACAAGCTTCCGATGAAGTGCCGCATTGTTCGGCGCGAGGCAGGTGAGTCGTGATGGCCGCTGGTATCAAGGCGACCGAGCTGCGCGAGCTCAACGACGAGGACCTCGTCGCGAAGCTCCGTGAGGCCAAGGAAGAGCTGTTCAACCTCCGCTTCCAGGCGGCGACCGGGCAGCTTGAGAACCACGGTCGGCTCAAGTCCGTCCGTAAGGACATCGCCCGGATCTACACCCTGATGCGCGAGCGCGAGCTGGGCATCGAGACGGTGGAGAGCGCCTGATGAGCGAGAAGAATGTGACTGAGACGAACGAGCGCGGTTTCCGCAAGACCCGTGAGGGTCTCGTCGTCAGCGACAAGATGGACAAGACCGTCGTCGTCGCCGTCGAGGACCGCGTCAAGCACGCGCTGTACGGCAAGGTCATCCGCCGTACCAACAAGCTCAAGGCGCACGACGAGCAGAACGCCGCCGGTGTCGGCGACCGCGTCCTCCTGATGGAGACCCGGCCGCTGTCCGCCACGAAGCGCTGGCGCGTCGTCGAGATCCTCGAGAAGGCCAAGTAATTTCTGAGGGTTCTCCCTCAGATAAGTTCCGCCAGGCTCGGCAGGGGCTCCTCGGAGCCCCTGCCGGGAACCGGCAGACGATCAGGAGATAGACGTGATCCAGCAGGAGTCGCGACTTCGCGTCGCCGACAACACTGGTGCCAAGGAGATCCTTTGCATCCGTGTTCTCGGTGGCTCGGGTCGCCGCTACGCGGGCATCGGTGACGTCATCGTCGCCACCGTCAAGGACGCGATCCCCGGTGGCAACGTGAAGAAGGGTGACGTCGTCAAGGCCGTCATCGTTCGCACCGTCAAGGAGCGCCGCCGTCCCGACGGCTCGTACATCCGCTTCGACGAGAACGCGGCCGTCATCCTCAAGAACGATGGCGACCCCCGCGGCACCCGTATCTTCGGCCCCGTGGGCCGAGAGCTGCGCGAGAAGAAGTTCATGAAGATCGTCTCGCTCGCGCCGGAGGTGCTGTAAGCATGAAGATCAAGAAGGGCGACCTGGTTCAGGTCATCACCGGCAAGGACAAGGGCAAGCAGGGCAAGGTCATCGTGGCCATGCCCCGTGAGAACCGCGTCCTCGTCGAGGGTGTCAACCGGGTCAAGAAGCACACCAAGGCCGGCCAGACCGCTCGCGGTTCGCAGACCGGCGGCATCGTGACGACCGAGGCCCCGATCCACGTGAGCAACGTTCAGCTCGTCGTGGAGAAGGACGGCAAGAAGGTCGTCACCCGCGTCGGTTACCGCTTCGACGACAACGGCAACAAGATCCGCGTTGCCAAGCGCACCGGTGAGGACATCTGATGACTGCCACCACCAACGCGCCGCGTCTCAAGCAGCGCTACCGCGAAGAGATCGTCGGCAAGCTGCGTGAGGAGTTCTCCTACGAGAACATCATGCAGGTTCCCGGTCTGACCAAGATCGTGGTCAACATGGGTGTGGGCGACGCCGCCCGCGACTCCAAGCTGATCGAGGGCGCCATCCGCGACCTCACCACGATCACCGGCCAGAAGCCGGCCGTCACCAAGGCCCGTAAGTCCATCGCGCAGTTCAAGCTGCGCGAGGGCCAGCCGATCGGTGCCCACGTCACCCTCCGTGGCGACCGCATGTGGGAGTTCCTGGACCGCACCCTGTCGCTGGCGCTCCCGCGCATCCGCGACTTCCGCGGTCTGTCCCCGAAGCAGTTCGACGGTCGGGGCAACTACACCTTCGGTCTCACGGAGCAGGTCATGTTCCACGAGATCGACCAGGACAAGATCGACCGCGTCCGGGGTATGGACATCACCGTGGTCACCACGGCGACCAACGACGACGAGGGCCGCGCCCTCCTTCGTCACCTCGGCTTCCCGTTCAAGGAGGCGTGAGCGAGATGGCGAAGAAGTCCCTCATCGCTAAGGCCGCGCGCAAGCCGAAGTTCTCGGTCCGCGCGTACACCCGCTGCAACCGCTGCGGCCGGCCGCACTCCGTTTACCGCAAGTTCGGCCTGTGCCGCGTGTGCCTCCGTGAGATGGCTCACCGTGGCGAGCTGCCGGGCGTGACCAAGAGCTCCTGGTAACAACCCAGTTGGGTTGACCAGGACTCTCGGTAAGCAATCTGGAGGCGGGAGCCCTTCCCGTAACTCGCGTAGAGTTGAAGGGTTGGGCCCCCGCCGCCCAATTCGTCTTACTACGCCGTAGGTCCCCGCGCCGCACCCGTCCCGACCCTGTTCGGGGAGAGGGATGGCGCACATAGGAAACCACGGCGAGAGAGGCCGAAGGCCAAACATGACCATGACCGATCCGATCGCAGACATGCTGACCCGTCTGCGGAACGCGAACTCGGCTTACCACGACACCGTGGCCATGCCCCACAGCAAGATCAAGGCGCACATCGCCGAGATCCTGCAGCAGGAGGGCTACATCTCCGGCTGGAAGGTCGAGGACGCCGAGGTCGGCAAGTCCCTCGTCATCGACCTGAAGTTCGGTCCGAACCGTGAGCGCTCCATCGCGGGCATCAAGCGGATCTCGAAGCCGGGCCTCCGGGTCTACGCAAAGTCCACCAACCTGCCGAAGGTCCTCGGCGGCCTGGGCGTGGCGATCATCTCCACGTCCCACGGTCTCCTGACCGGCCAGCAGGCCAGCAAGAAGGGCGTGGGTGGGGAAGTCCTCGCCTACGTCTGGTAACCCGGGAACGGAGGAATAGCTAATGTCGCGTATTGGCAAGCTGCCCATCCAGGTTCCCGCTGGTGTGGACGTCACCATCGACGGCCGTGCGGTCCAGGTGAAGGGCCCCAAGGGCACCCTCAGCCTGACCCTCTCGGCCCCGATCGAGATCGTTAAGGGCGAGGACGGCGTTCTGTCCGTCACCCGCCCCAACGACGAGCGTCAGAACAAGGCCCTGCACGGTCTGTCCCGCACGCTGGTGGCGAACATGATCACCGGCGTGACCCAGGGCTACAGCAAGAAGCTCGAGATCAGCGGTGTCGGTTACCGAGTCCAGGCGAAGGGCTCCAACCTGGAGTTCGCCCTGGGCTACAGCCACCCGATCCTGATCGAGGCGCCCGAGGGCATCACCTTCAAGGTGGAGTCCCCGACCAAGCTGACTGTCGAGGGCATCGACAAGCAGAAGGTCGGCGAGGTCGCCGCGAACATCCGCAAGCTGCGGAAGCCCGACCCGTACAAGGCCAAGGGCGTCAAGTACGAGGGCGAAGTCATCCGCCGCAAGGTCGGAAAGGCTGGTAAGTAAGCCATGGCATACGGTGTCAAGATTGCTAAGGGCGACGCGTACAAGCGCACCGCCAAGCAGCGCCGTCACATCCGCATCCGGAAGAACATTTCGGGTACGGCTGAGCGCCCCCGTCTCGTGGTGACGCGTTCCAACCGTGGCATCACCGCCCAGGTCATCGACGACCTCCAGGGCCACACCCTGGCGTCGGCGTCCCACCTGGACGCTTCGATCCGCGGTGGCGAGGGCGACAAGAGCGCCCAGGCCAAGAAGGTTGGCGCCCTGGTCGCCGAGCGTGCCAAGGCCGCCGGTGTCGAGGCCGTCGTGTTCGACCGCGGTGGCAACCAGTACGCCGGGCGCATTGCCGCTCTGGCGGACGCCGCCCGCGAAGCCGGGCTGAAGTTCTAAGCCCCGGTTCCGGAGCTAGCGGACGTAACAGAGAGAGGTAATTCCAATGGCTGGACCCCAGCGCCGCGGAAGCGGTGCCGGTGGCGGCGAGCGGCGGGACCGGAAGGGTCGCGACGGTGGCGCTGCCGCCGAGAAGACCGCGTACGTTGAGCGCGTAGTCGCGATCAACCGCGTCGCCAAGGTTGTCAAGGGTGGTCGCCGCTTCAGCTTCACCGCGCTGGTCGTGGTGGGCGACGGTGACGGCACGGTCGGTGTCGGTTACGGCAAGGCCAAGGAAGTTCCGGCTGCCATCGCCAAGGGCGTGGAAGAGGCCAAGAAGAACTTCTTCAAGGTCCCCCGTATCCAGGGCACCGTCCCGCACCCGATCACGGGCGAGAAGGCGGCCGGTGTCGTCCTGCTCAAGCCCGCGTCCCCCGGTACCGGTGTTATCGCCGGTGGCCCGGTGCGCGCGGTGCTCGAGTGCGCCGGCATCCACGACATCCTGTCGAAGTCGCTCGGTTCTTCGAACCCGATCAACATCGTGCACGCCACGGTGGAGGCCCTCAAGGGACTGCAGCGTCCCGAGGAGATCGCCGCCCGTCGTGGTCTGCCGCTCGAGGACGTCGCGCCCGCCGCCCTGCTGCGTGCGCGTGCAGGGGCGGGTGCGTAATGGCTCGCCTCAAGGTCACGCAGACCAAGTCCTACATCGGCAGCAAGCAGAACCACCGCGACACCCTGCGCTCGCTTGGTCTCAAGAAGATCAACGACGTGGTTGTCAAGGAGGACCGTCCCGAGATCCGCGGCATGGTGCAGACCGTCCGCCACCTCGTCACGGTCGAGGAGGTCGACTGACATGGCGGAGTCCAACCCGCTGAAGGTCCACAACCTCCGTCCCGCCCCGGGCGCCAAGACCGCCAAGACCCGTGTGGGTCGTGGTGAGGCGTCGAAGGGTAAGACGGCCGGTCGTGGTACCAAGGGCACCAAGGCCCGTTACCAGGTTCCGGAGCGCTTCGAGGGTGGGCAGATGCCCCTCCACATGCGCCTCCCGAAGCTGAAGGGCTTCAAGAACCCCGCCCACAAGCAGTTCCAGGTCGTGAACCTGGACAAGCTGGCCGCGCTCTACCCGCAGGGTGGCGAGGTCACGGTGGCCGACCTGGTCGCCAAGGGTGCTGTTCGCAAGAACGAGCTCGTCAAGGTCCTTGGCCAGGGCGAGATCTCCGTGGCGCTGCAGGTGACGGTGGACGCCGTCTCCTCCTCCGCCCAGGAGAAGATTGCCGCCGCCGGCGGCACCGTCACCGAGCTCATCTGAGTTCGTTGATCTGACAACCGGGGATGTCCCATCAGGGGCATCCCCGGTTGGTCGTTCCAAGCCGGGCACGGTCGCCGGTAAGGTGGCGTGGACTGTTGCTGTACCTATGGGGGGTTCAGGCTTCCCAGGCCGTGCGGCTTTGACTGATAAGTATTCGTCGATCCTCAAGACCGTTACCTCTCACGCGGGCGCGTGGGAGGCGCAGGAGGCACCGTGCTCACCGCGTTCGCCCGGGCGTTCAAGACGCCCGACCTGCGCAAGAAGCTGCTGTTCACGCTAGGCATCATGGTGCTCTACCGGCTCGGGGCGCACATCCCGGTACCCGGTGTCGACTACCAGAAGGTCCAGACGTGCGTCGACCAGGCCAAGAGTGGTCAGGGTCTGTTCGGCCTCGTGAACATGTTCAGTGGTGGCGCGCTGCTGCAGATCACGATCTTCGCGCTGGGGGTCATGCCGTACATCACGGCAAGCATCATCCTGCAGCTGCTGACGGTTGTGATCCCCCGACTGGAAGCCCTCAAGAAGGAGGGACAGACGGGGCAGGCGAAGATTACGCAGTACACGCGTTATCTGACCGTCGCGCTCGCCGTGCTGCAGGGCACCGGCCTGGTCGCCGTCGCGCGCAATGGCGCGCTCTTCGGCACCTGTCCGGTCGGCAATCAAATCGTTCCCAACCACTCCATCTTCACCACGATCACCATGGTCACCACGATGACCGCGGGAACCGCGCTGATCATGTGGCTCGGTGAGCTCGTCACCGACCGCGGTATCGGCAACGGCATGTCGATCCTGATGTTCACCTCGATCGCGGCCGGCTTCCCGAGCGCGCTGTGGGCCATCAAGCTCCAGGGCAAGCTGATGGACGGCTGGCTGGAGTTCGGACTCGTGATCCTCTGCGGCCTCGCGATGGTCGCGCTGGTGGTCTTCGTCGAGCAGGCGCAGCGCCGCGTTCCCGTGCAGTACGCGAAGCGCATGATCGGCCGCCGTTCGTACGGCGGGACGTCCACCTACATCCCGCTCAAGGTGAACCAGGCCGGTGTGATCCCGGTGATTTTCGCCTCGTCGCTGCTCTACATCCCGGCCCTGCTGGTGCAGTTCACCAACTCCAAGGCGGGCTGGGCCAACTGGATCCAGGCCAATCTGGTCAAGGGCGACCACCCGATCTACATGGTCACTTACTTCCTGCTGATCGTGTTCTTCGCCTTCTTCTATGTCGCCATCTCCTTCAACCCCGAAGAAGTTGCAGACAACATGAAGAAGTATGGTGGGTTCATCCCGGGCATCCGGGCGGGACGACCCACCGCGGAGTACCTGAGCTACGTGCTGAACCGCATCACGTGGCCCGGCTCTCTCTACCTGGGCCTGATCGCCCTGGTGCCCACCGTGGCGCTGGTCACACTCAACGCAAACCAGAACTTCCCGTTCGGGGGAACCAGCATCCTGATCATCGTGGGTGTCGGTCTGGAGACTGTGAAGCAGATCGAGAGCCAGCTTCAGCAGCGCAACTACGAAGGGTTCCTCCGCTGATGCGAATCGTCCTCGTCGGGCCGCCCGGCGCCGGCAAGGGTACGCAGGCCGCGTACCTCGCCAAGAACCTTGCGATCCCGCACATTTCCACGGGCGACCTCTTCCGGGCGAACATCAGCCAGGGCACGCCGCTCGGTGTGAAGGCCCAGGAGTTCATGCGCGCCGGCCAGCTGGTGCCGGACTCCGTCACCATCGGGATGGCCGAGGACCGGATGGGCCAGGAGGACGCCGAGGGCGGCTTCCTGCTGGACGGGTTCCCGCGCAACATCGGCCAGGCCGAGGCGCTGGACGCGTACCTGTCCGGCAAGGGCCTCAAGCTGGACGCGGTCCTGGACCTGGAGGTCCCGGAGGACGAGGTCGTCAAGCGGATCGCCGGCCGCCGGATCTGCCGGGCGGACAGCAGCCACGTCTTCCACGCGATCTACAACCAGCCGCAGACCGAGGGCGTCTGCGACGTCTGCGGCGGCGAGCTGTACCAGCGCGACGACGACCGCGAGGACACGGTCCGCAAGCGGCTGGAGGTCTACCACAGCGAGACCGAGCCGATCATCGACTACTACAAGGCCCAGGGCCTCGTGGCGACGATCTCGGCGCTCGGCAAGGTCGACGAGGTGACCCAGCGGGCCATGGAGGCCCTCCCCTCGCGGGACGCCTCCTGACCCCACCCCCTCCGTGGCACACGGCCGCGATGCCCCTCCGGGCGTCGCGGCCGTAGTGTTTGTGTGAACAGTTGTCGTGCACATTCGTCGCGGAGCCCGCGGCGTCGAGAGGAAGGCCCCCATGGCGGTAGAGATCAAGACGCCGGACCAGATCGCGAAGATGCGCGAGGCGGGGCTGGTCGTCGCCGCCATCCATGCGGCCACCCGGGAGGCGGCCGTGCCCGGGGCCACGACCAAGGACCTGGACGAGGTCGCCCGCAAGGTGCTCGCCGAGCACGGCGCCAAGTCGAACTTCCTCGGGTACGGCGGTTTCCCCGCGACGATCTGCACCTCGGTGAACGAGGTCGTCGTGCACGGCATCCCGTCCGCCGAGACCGTCCTCAAGGACGGCGACATCATCTCCATCGACGCGGGCGCGATCGTGGACGGCTGGCACGGTGACGCCGCCTTCACGGCGTTCGTGGGCACCGGTCACGCACCGGAGCTGATCGAGCTCTCCCGGGTGACCGAGCAGTCCATGTGGGCCGGCATCGCTGCCGTGAAGAACGGCAACCGGCTGGTGGACATCTCCCGGGCCATCGAGACGTACATCCGCCGCCAGCCGCGTCCGGCCACCGGCAAGTACGGGATCATCGAGGACTACGGCGGGCACGGCATCGGCTCCGAGATGCACATGGACCCGCACCTGCTGAACTACGTCTCCCGCAAGCGGGGCCGCGGCCCGAAGCTGGTCCCCGGCTTCTGCATCGCGATCGAGCCCATGGTCTCCCTGGGCACGCCCCGCACCCACGTCCTGGAGGACGACTGGACGGTCCTCACGGACGACCTGACCTGGTCCTCGCACTGGGAGCACTCGGTGGCCGTGACGGAGGACGGCCCGCTGGTGCTGACGGCGGTCGACGGCGGCAAGGCGAAGCTGGCGGAGTTGGGGATTACGGCTGCGCCTGATCCTCTGGGCTGAGCCGGTCCCGGGCTCGGTGTTCCGCCGGCCGGAGGCCGGCGCAGCCGCGCGAAGCTTGTGAGGCGCCCTGGCGCCGAGCCCGCGAGGGTGGCGTCGGCGGTCGGGGCCGGCGCGGCCGCGTGGAGCCCGTGGGGCGCCCCGGGGTGTGTCCATGGGAGCGGTGGGGCCGTTCACGGCGTGAAGGCGGCGTGAGGGGGGTGTCAGGACAGCGGGGCGGCCGGTTAGTGATCTCGCGGGGTGGGCAGGCACCACCCTGGATTAGTCTTTCCGGTTGCCCTGACGTAGACTGACGCGTCGGCTCTCGTGTATCCGCATGCCCGCGTTCGCGCGGGGGTACGAATCCCGAAGTCGATCAAGGTAGCCGATTCGAAAGGCGAAGCGTGGCCAAGAAGCAAGGTGCCATCGAGATCGAGGGCACCGTGATCGAGTCTCTGCCGAACGCAATGTTCAAGGTGGAGCTCCAGAACGGTCACAAGGTCCTCGCGCACATCAGCGGCAAGATGCGGATGCACTACATCCGTATCCTTCCCGACGACCGGGTCGTGGTGGAGCTCTCTCCGTACGACCTGACGCGCGGACGGATCGTCTACCGCTACAAGTAGATCTTGCCGCCGCCCCGTTCCCGCGGGGTGATGGCACTGACCCGGAGAACCTCACACCCATGAAGGTCAAGCCGAGCGTCAAGAAGATCTGCGACAAGTGCAAGGTGATCCGCCGCCACGGCCGGGTCATGGTCATCTGCGACAACCTGCGCCACAAGCAGCGCCAGGGCTGACGCAGGACCTGCACTCCGCAGTTCCTTCGCGCGACGCGAGCAATATGTACATACGCAGGACCCGTCCCTCTCTGTGATGGAGGGCGACACCCTCGGCTCGGAGGCCGGGGACCCGCTCGGTACCAAATCTTTGAGACATAAGAGGCCGGCCGTCGGGAGTGGTTCTGTGGAAGACCTCCGACGAACATCTGGAGCCAGTCAATGGCACGCGTTTCCGGTGTTGACATCCCGCGCGAAAAGCGTGTGGAGGTCGCACTCACCTACGTCTTCGGCATCGGCCGCACCCTGGCGAAGGAGACCCTCGCCGCCACCGGTGTGAACCCGAACACCCGCGTTCGTGACCTGTCCGAGGAGGACCTGGTCAAGATCCGCGAGCACGTGGACGCCAACATCAAGACCGAGGGTGACCTCCGTCGCGAGATCCAGGCCGACATCCGCCGCAAGGTTGAGATCGGCTGCTACCAGGGCCTCCGTCACCGTCGTGGCCTGCCCGTCCACGGCCAGCGCACCAGCACGAACGCCCGTACCCGCAAGGGCCCGCGTCGCGCCATCGCCGGCAAGAAGAAGCCGGGCAAGAAGTAGTCCTCAGCGGACGCTCGTCAGCGGTCTTCGCTGTAGGACCGACCACCTCCCGTAGGAGATAAGAGATGCCCCCCAAGGGTCGTCAGGGCGCTGCCAAGAAGGTGCGCCGCAAGGAAAAGAAGAACGTCGCTCACGGCCACGCGCACATCAAGAGCACGTTCAACAACACCATCGTTTCGATCACCGACCCCACGGGCAACGTGATCTCCTGGGCCTCCGCCGGCCACGTCGGCTTCAAGGGCTCGCGCAAGTCCACCCCGTTCGCCGCGCAGATGGCCGCCGAGTCGGCCGCGCGTCGCGCGCAGGAGCACGGCATGCGCAAGGTTGACGTCTTCGTCAAGGGTCCGGGCTCCGGCCGCGAGACCGCGATCCGTTCCCTCCAGGCCACGGGCCTCGAGGTCGGTTCGATCCAGGACGTCACCCCCACCCCGCACAACGGCTGCCGTCCGCCGAAGCGTCGCCGCGTCTGACGCGCTTCCGAAGCGGACCCGGCGCGTCTGACGCGCCGACCGCTTCGCGGTTGCCTTGAGGGTCTGGGCGGTACGGCTCTTCGGAGCCGTACCGCCCGTACCCTTGTAAGAGTTCAGGACATCAAATAGTGGGTGTCCATGACTGAAGGATTGAACGCATGCTGATCGCTCAGCGTCCCTCCCTGACCGAAGAGGTCGTGGACGAGTTCCGTTCCCGGTTCGTCATCGAGCCGCTGGAGCCGGGCTTCGGCTACACCCTCGGCAACTCCCTGCGCCGTACGCTCCTCTCCTCGATCCCGGGTGCGGCGGTCACGTCCATCCGCATCGACGGTGTCCTGCACGAGTTCACCACCGTGCCGGGCGTCAAGGAGGACGTCACCGACCTGATCCTCAACATCAAGCAGCTGGTCGTCTCCTCGGAGCACGACGAGCCGGTCGTGATGTACCTGCGCAAGCAGGGCCCGGGTCTGGTCACCGCCGCGGACATCGCCCCGCCGGCCGGTGTCGAGGTGCACAACCCCGACCTGGTCCTGGCGACCCTGAACGCCAAGGGCAAGCTGGAGATGGAGCTGACCGTCGAGCGCGGTCGCGGCTACGTCTCCGCCGTCCAGAACAAGCAGGTGGGCCAGGAGATCGGCCGTATCCCGGTCGACTCCATCTACTCGCCGGTTCTCAAGGTCACCTACAAGGTCGAGGCGACCCGTGTCGAGCAGCGCACCGACTTCGACAAGCTGATCGTCGACGTCGAGACCAAGCAGGCCATGCGGCCGCGCGACGCCATGGCGTCCGCCGGCAAGACGCTGGTCGAGCTGTTCGGTCTCGCGCGTGAGCTGAACATCGACGCCGAGGGCATCGACATGGGTCCGTCCCCGACGGACGCCGCCCTGGCCGCCGACCTGGCGCTGCCGATCGAGGAGCTCGAGCTCACCGTTCGGTCGTACAACTGCCTCAAGCGCGAGGGCATCCACTCCGTGGGTGAGCTCGTCGCCCGCTCCGAGGCCGACCTGCTCGACATCCGCAACTTCGGTGCGAAGTCGATCGACGAGGTCAAGGCGAAGCTGGCCGGTATGGGTCTGGCGCTGAAGGACTCGCCCCCCGGCTTCGACCCCACCGCTGCCGCCGACGCCTTTGGCGCCGACGACGACGCGGATGCGGGTTTCGTCGAGACCGAGCAGTACTAAGAGCTCGGGCCATCCGGTCCGTACTTCGGGTGCGGGTGCGCTGTGCTTGATCGCGCACCGCGACGGAGTCGCATAGTCGACACCGCCCCGCGCCCCTTCCGGACTCGCCCCTTCGGGGCAGTCCGGATCTCCGACGGGCAACCGCTCGCTCGGATACTGACTCCGGTACCTGATACGGCCGGGGCAGACACTTAGGAGAAACACCATGCCGCGTCCCACCAAGGGTGCCCGTCTGGGCGGCGGTGCCGCGCACGAGAAGCTGATGCTGGCGAACCTCGCCCGCTCGCTCTTCGAGCACGGCCGCATCACGACGACCGAGGCCAAGGCTCGCCGCCTGCGTCCGGTCGCCGAGCGCCTGATCACCAAGGCGAAGAAGGGCGACATCCACAACCGTCGCCAGGTGCTGCAGACGATCACGGACAAGAGCGTCGTGCACGTGCTCTTCACCGAGATCGCTCCGCGCTTCGCCGAGCGTCCGGGTGGCTACACCCGCATCACCAAGATCGGTAACCGCCGTGGCGACAACGCTCCCATGGCCGTGATCGAGCTGGTCGAGGGCGAGATCGCCAAGAAGGCGACCGTTGCCGAGGCCGAGGCCGCCACCAAGCGTGCGGTCAAGGAGTCCGAGGCTGCCGCCGAGGCTCCGGCCGAGGAGTCGAAGGACGCCTGACACCGCTGATGCGTGTCAGTGACGGGCCCGCCCCTTCCGGGGGCGGGCCCGTCCCGCATTTCTGTGAGAGGAACTCTCGGTGAGTGACGAGGTGGCGCCCGGTTTCGTGCGGGTGCGGCTGGACCTGTCGTACGACGGCAAGGACTTCTCCGGCTGGGCCAAGCAGCGCGAGGGCCAGCGGACGGTGCAGGGCGAGCTGGAGGACGCGATCCGGACCGTGACGCGGTCCAAGGAGACGTACGAGCTGACGGTCGCCGGCCGTACGGACGCCGGGGTGCATGCCCGGGGCCAGGTCGCGCACGTCGATCTGCCCGCCGAGGTGTGGGCCGAGCACGAGGACAAGTTGCTGCGGCGGCTGGCCGGCCGGTTGTCGCACGACGTCCGGGTGTGGCGGGCGGCCGAGGCGCCGGCCGGGTTCAACGCCCGCTTCTCGGCGATCTGGCGGCGCTACGCGTACCGGGTCGTGGACCACCCGGGCGGTGTCGATCCGCTGTTGCGCGGTCATGTCCTGTGGCACGACTGGCCGTTGGACGTGGAGAAGATGAACGCGGCGGCACAGCGGCTGGTCGGCGAGCAC
Organism: Streptomyces luteireticuli; assembly: GCF_041519305.1. Taxonomy (NCBI): domain Bacteria; kingdom Bacillati; phylum Actinomycetota; class Actinomycetes; order Kitasatosporales; family Streptomycetaceae; genus Streptomyces; species Streptomyces luteireticuli. The sequence goes on along the minus strand of NZ_CP167927.1, from coordinate 3,954,029 downwards.
GACTTCGCCGCGTACTGCAAGAAGCGCGAGGGCGCGACGACCATCCGTACGCTCCAGCAGCTGAGTTGGGAGCGGGACGCGGACGGGATCATCACCGCGACCGTGCGCGCGGACGCCTTCTGCCACAACATGGTGCGTTCGCTGGTGGGCGCGCTGCTGTTCGTCGGCGACGGGCACCGGCCGGTGGAGTGGCCGGGGAAGGTGCTGGCGGCCGGGGTGCGGGACTCGGCGGTGCACGTGGTGCGGCCGCACGGGCTCACCCTGGAGGAGGTCGGCTACCCGGACGACTCCGAGCTGGCCGCCCGCAACCGGGAGGCCCGCAACAAGCGGACGCTCCCGGGAGCCGGCTGCTGCTGACGCGGGCTCAGGGCCGACGCGGCGTCAGCTGCCCTCGGGTGCGGGGCAGCTGACGGCCAGGTCGCTGTTGACGGTGAGGTACGGCTTGACGCCGCCGACGACCGGGTAGATGTCGGTCTTGTTCCGGTCGACGATGTCGCCGACGATCCGGCCGATCCGCACCGGCTCGGCGTCGCCGGCCAGCCGCAGGGCCAGGTCCCAGATGGCGCCCTCGTCGCCGCGCGCGGCCTTCAGCTGGGAGTTGCGCAGCGTGAAGCGGAAGGTCGTCGGGTCCACGACGGTGACCTCGGCCGAGATGTCGGCGGCGGTCTCGGCGCGCGGGGTGCCGATGACGAACGGCTTGGTGTCCTCGGTGAACTCCGTGCCGTACAGGGTGCCTTCGACGGTGAACGACGTCTCGGCCTGACGGATCGTCACGGCCTCGGCGTGGGCCGGGCGGTGCCAGGCGCGCAGGGCCAGGAAGCCGTCCACGGTCGGGTAGGCGATGGCCCAGGTGAACGGGGCGCCCGGCAGCGGCTCCAGGTCCAACAGGCCCTTGCCCTCGGCCAGATGGGAGACGACGCGGCGGCGGGCCTTGTCCTCGTCGCGGACGACGTGGAAGTCCCAGCGGCCCTCGCCGAGGCGCAGCTTCTCGCGCTCCAGGACGGCGGTGTAGGGGGCGCCGGGGGTGGCCGGGGTGGCCAGCGGGACGGCGATCGGCTTGCCCTCCTTGCGGCGGGTCACCGTCAGCGAGAGGTCGTCGCCGGAGAGGCCCTGGGGGTCGACCGAGACGACGAGGTCGCCGGCGGCGTTCACCCGGGTGGAGGCGGTGGCCTTCAGCGGCCGGCGGACGATCTCCTTGAGCGCCTCCGTGACCGGCTTGCGGGCCGGCTGGGCGACCGGCTTGGCGCGCAGCGGGCGGATCATCCTGCCGATCGTGCTGCGCAGGGTGCGGGAGGGCGCGGCCTTCTCCGGGGCGGAGGCGGCCGACGCCGGGGTGGTGTCCACGCCGAGGCTGCGGATCAGGTCCTCGTAGGCGTCGGCGATGGCCTCGGGGGCGTAGCGCTGGGACGAGATCTTGGCGGCGGCGCCCATGGAGCGGCGGAGCTCGTCGTCCTCGATCAGCTTCAGCAGGCCCCGGGCGATGCCCTCGCTGTCGCCGACGGGGACGAGGAGGCCGTCCTTGCCGTCGGAGATGATCTCGCCGGGACCGTGCGGGCAGTCGGTGGCGACGACGGGGACGCCGCAGTTCATGGCCTCCACGATCGTCATGCCGAAGGACTCCTCGCGGGAGGTGACGGCGGCGATGGAGCCCTTGGCCCACTCGGTCTCGATGGGCGAGTGGGCGCCCATGAGGGTGATCGTCTCGACGAGGCCGAGCTTCTCCACCTGGGCGCGGAGCTTGGCGAGCTCGGGGCCGCGGCCGTAGATGCGCAGCTTCCAGTCGGGGCGCGTGGCGTGGACGGTGGCCCAGGCGGCGACGAGCAGGTCGTAGCGCTTGACCGGGATGAGGCGGCCGGCGGCGACGACGAGCTTGGTGGCCGGGTCGGCGGGCTCGACCTCGGAGGGCGGGCAGCCGTTGGGGATGCAGATGATCTTTGTCTTGACGTCGGGGAACTGCTCGCGGTGGGTGCGGGCGTCCGCCTCGGAGACGGTGGTGTGGGCGTCCAGGAAGGGGATGGCACGGTCCTGGGCGGCACGGATGCCGGGCTCGTGGGTGCCGTAGATCCGGTGTTCCTGGCCGACCTTGAGGTAGCTGCCCTCCTGGCCGAAGCCGGCGAGGTACATCACCAGGCCGGGGCGGGTGGCGACCACGACGTCGGCGTCGGTCTGGGCGAGGTGCTCGGCGACGCGCTGGTCGGTCAGGGCGCTGAAGTGGGCGCCCTTGGCCTCCTTGGGCGGGATGTAGGCGCTGTCCTGCGCGAGCAGCGGGTCTTCCCGGTCGGTGCCCTCCTCGGGGCGGTTGTCGATCAGATTGACCAGCTTGACCTTGGGGTGCAGGGGCAGGCGGGGGGCTTTGCCGGTCCGGATGATCGACACGATCTCCACGTCGTGCCGGGCGGCGAGCGCGCCGGCGACGTTGAAGGTGGAGCGGATGGTGCCGCCGATGCCGTAGGCGTTCTGCAACAGGAAAGAGATCTTCATGGCGGTGTGTGCGCGGCCCGCTGATGCCGGCGTCGCGTCCGTCCTTCCCCCTGGCCTGGGTGTGGGGTCCGTCCCCTGCCGGTCCGCTCCGTGCTGAAGGCGGCCGTTTCGTATCGGTTAGAGCTGCTGGCAGGGGTTTCGGTTGCCCGCGCAGCCTACATTGTGGCCTGCATCACGCGGGGGTGGTTGTGGGGTACCCGGTTTCGAATCCGCATGCGAAATATGACTGCTCTGTCGATACTGCGGGGAGGGGCCGTCGGCACGCCGGTGCCGGGCGGTCTTTCGACCGGGGGAGGGGTGGGACGGCACCGCGGATGCGCCGGTGTGGCGCGGGCGGACCGGCCCCGTGGGACTGGGAGGCTGGGGGAGTGAAGGCGAGAGTGACGGCTGCGGTCTCCGTGGCCGTGGTGCTGGGACTGACGCTCGGCTGCGGAGGCGGCCGGACGGGCCACGAGGGCGACGGCAAGAGCGCGAGCGGGAGCGCCGGCGGGCGGGCGCCCGAAGAGGCCGCCGGAGCCGCCGGGGCCGTCGGACCGAAGAAGGCCGACGAGGACGGGCCCACCGGCCGCCTCAGACGCGCCGAGCTGGAGAAGACCGAGGTCCCGGGCCTGGTGATCGAGGAGGCCCCGCCGGGCACGGCCGGCCGCGGCACCCCGGGCAGCGACCAGCCGGCGTGCCTGCCGCTGGCCAACGCGCTGGGCTCCGAGCCGGACCCCAAGCCGCTGGGCTCGGTGGTCAGCACCTTCGCGGGGGCGGGGGAGGACGACGATCTGGAGGGTCTGCTCGGCACCATCCGGGTCTCCGAGTACCGGCCCGGCGAGGCCGCGGCCGTCTTCCGGCGGCTGCGCGACGCGGCGGGGGCCTGCACGGGCGGCTTCCGGATGCGCACCGGCGAGGGCGAGTCCCAGGTGTTCGACGCCGTGGAGACCGTGGCCGCGCCGAAGCTGGGCGACGAGGCGGCGGCCTTCCGGCTGTCGAACGCGGTGGAGGAGGCGCCCAGCCTGATCACCGTGGTCCGTACGGGTGATGTGCTGTCGATGTTCTTCGCCACCGGTCTGGGCGACCCCGAGCGCGTGCAGATCCCCGACCGGCTGGTCTCGGCCCAGGTCCGCAAGGCCGTCGCGGTCCAGCGGGGCGGGACGGGCGAGGACGGGGACGACGCGGAGGGAGCCGGTACCGAGGAGGGCTAGGGGGTGTCCGACGGGCTAGCGGGGCGTCGCCGCCGCGGCCGCTGCCGCCGCCCGTCCGCGGGTCAGGACCCGTCCGAAGGCGTATGTCGAGATGTCCCGCCCGGCGGTCAGCGCCTTGGTGTCGTCACTGGTCACAGGCTTGTTGCCGGTGTAGCCCGCGACGGTGAAGTAGGCGTAGCGGCCCTCGGCGTTGGCGGTCAGCCGGCAAGCCGTCGCCCGGCAGAAGTCGGGGCTCTTCCCGCCGGTCAGGGCGGCGATGTTGCCCGTGGACCGGTCCTTGGCCCGGTCCGCCGCGGCCTTGTTGTCGAAGACGGCGACGCCGACGGTGACGGCCACGCCGTCGCGCACATAGGTGGCCCGCAGGACCTGGCGGCAGCCGTTCTCCGCGAGGACGGAGCCGAGGCCGCCCTGTGTCACCTCCGCGCAGTCCGTGCCGGACGAGGTGGCGGTCCGCTCGTACGCCCGGCCCGCGACCGACGGTTTGGCCTCGGGGAAGAGCGTGGCCGGGGTCAGCGGGGCGGTGTCCTTGCCCTTGTCGGATATGAAGTCGCGCGGGTCCAGCGGGGAGGGCGGGGCGACCGGGGCGAAGGTGGGTTCGGCGGCGGCGGGCGTTCCGCTCGCCGTGGGCCCGGCGGCGGCCTGCTTCTTCGGCCCGTCGCCGCCCTTGTCGCTGGCCACGATCGCCGTCGCCACGATCGCCGCCACACCGGCGGCGGCCAGCACGCCCCCGCCGATCAGCAGCAGCCGGCGCCGCCGTCCGCGGGCCGCCGTGTCGTCCGCCAGCGCCGCCCAGTCCGGGGTGTTCCCCGGCCCCTGCGGCGGCCCCCACGGGCGCTGTCCCTGCGGGTCCCCCTGCCCAAAACTCATGGGGCGCATCGTAATCCGGTTGGTCCGGGCCCCGGCAGGCGCCAGAATGCGGAGGCATGGGACATGTGGAAGCCGGCCACCTCGAGTACTTCCTGCCCGACGGGCGGCCGTTGCTCGGGGACGTCTCCTTCCGGGTCGGCGAGGGCGCCGCGATCGCGCTGGTCGGGGCCAACGGGGCCGGGAAGACGACGCTGCTGCGGCTGATCGCGGGGGAGCTCCAGCCGCACGGGGGGTCGGTCACGGTCAGCGGCGGGCTCGGGGTGATGCCGCAGTTCGTCGGGTCCGTGCGGGACGGGCGGACGGTGCGGGACCTGCTGGTGTCCGTGGCGCCGCCGCGCATCCGGGAGGCCGCGGGGGCGGTCGACCGGGCCGAGCTCGCGATCATGGAGCGGGACGACGAGGCCGCGCAGATGGAGTACGCGCAGGCGCTCTCCGACTGGGCCGAGGCGCGGGGGTACGAGGCCGAGACCGTCTGGGACATGTGCACGATGGCCGCGCTCGGCGTCCCGTACGAGAAGGCGCAGTGGCGGCAGGTGCGCACCCTCTCCGGGGGCGAACAGAAGCGGCTGGTGCTGGAGTCCCTGCTGCGCGGCACGGACGAGGTGCTGCTGCTCGACGAGCCGGACAACTACCTCGACGTCCCCGGCAAGCGCTGGCTGGAGGAGCGGCTGCGGGAGACGGCGAAGACGGTGCTGTTCGTCTCCCACGACCGGGAGCTGCTGGCCCGGGCCGCGGAGAAGATCATCAGCGTCGAGCCGGGGCCCGCGGGGAGCGATGTGTGGGTGCACGGCGGTGGCTTCGCCACGTACCACGCGGCGCGGAAGGAGCGCTTCGCCCGCTTCGAGGAGCTGCGGCGGCGGTGGGACGAGCAGCACGCCCAGCTGAGGAAGCTGGTGCTCACGCTCAAGCAGAAGGCGGCGTACAACGACGGCATGGCCTCCCGCTACCAGGCCGCGCAGACCCGGCTGCGGAAGTTCGAGGAGGCCGGGCCGCCGCAGGAGCCGCCGCGCGAGCAGGACATCCGGATGCGGCTGCGCGGCGGGCGCACCGGCCTGAGGGCCGTGACCTGCCAGGGGCTGGAGCTGACCGGGCTGATGAGGCCGTTCGACCTGGAGGTCTTCTACGGGGAGCGGGTGGCCGTGCTCGGGTCCAACGGCTCGGGGAAGTCGCACTTCCTGCGGCTGCTGGCCGGGGAGGACGTGGCGCACACGGGCGCGTGGAAGCTGGGGGCGCGGGTCGTGCCCGGGCACTTCGCCCAGACGCACGCCCACCCCGAGCTGCTGGGCCGCACCCTCGTCGACATCCTGTGGACGGAGCACGCCAAGGACCGGGGCGGGGCGATGTCCGCGCTGCGCCGCTACGAGCTGGAGCGCCAGGGCGACCAGCCCTTCGACCGGCTCTCCGGCGGGCAGCAGGCGCGCTTCCAGATCCTGCTGCTGGAGCTGGCCGGCACGACGGCCCTGCTGCTCGACGAACCCACGGACAACCTGGACCTGGAGAGCGCCGAGGCGCTCCAGGAGGGACTGGAGGCGTATGAGGGGACGGTGCTGGCGGTGACGCACGACCGCTGGTTCGCGCGTTCGTTCGATCGCTTCCTGGTCTTCGGGTCGGACGGGGTGGTGCGGGAAGCGGGGGAGCCGGTGTGGGACGAGAAGCGGGTGGTGCGGCGGAGGTAGGGGGAGTCTGCCCCTGGCCCGCCCTTTCACCGTTTCTTCCGGGGAGACCCCGGACCCCATTCGCCCTTCGGGCGAAGTCCTCAAACGCCGGACGGGCTGTTTGGTCGGCTGGCCCCCGCCCGGCCCCGGTGGGACCATGTGTTTTGACCCCGGCAGTGCCCGCCCGGTACTCTACGAGTTCGTTATGCGTATTGGCTTGGTCGTTCTCACGCGAGGGGCCCTTACGCTTGTCCGTCAGGTCTGATCGCCGGCGGTCCGTGCGCGGGTTGCGTCCCCGTTGTGCGGCCAAGGTTGTGTGATCGTCCGGTACGGACCGTGTCAGGACCCAATTCACTGAAGAAGCGAAGGCTACGACCGTGCGTACGTACAGCCCCAAGCCCGGCGATGTCACGCGCCAGTGGCACATCATCGACGCGCAGGACGTCGTCCTGGGCCGTCTGGCCTCCCAGGCCGCCTCCCTGCTCCGCGGCAAGCACAAGCCCGTGTACGCGCCGCACATGGACATGGGTGACTTCGTCGTCATCATCAACGCCGACAAGGTGCACCTGTCCGGCAACAAGAAGACCCAGAAGATGGCCTACCGCCACTCCGGCTTCCCGGGCGGTCTGCGCTCCGTCCGTTACGACGAGCTGCTCGACAAGAACCCCGAGAAGGCTGTCGAGAAGGCCATCAAGGGCATGCTGCCCAAGAACTCCCTCGGCCGTCAGATGCTCTCGAAGCTGAAGGTCTACTCGGGCGACCAGCACCCGCACGCCGCCCAGCAGCCCGCTCCGTTCGAGATCACCCAGGTCAAGCAGGGCTAAGTCCCGGCCACCGCCGAACCAGAAAGTCTGAGGAGAATCGTGGCTGAGACCACCGCCGAGACCCCCGTCATCGAAGACGAGGCCGTCGAGGAGTACACCACCGAGACCGAGGTCGTCGAGTCGGAGTACACCTCCGAGTCCCTCGCGTCCCGCTTCGGCGACCCGCAGCCGGCCGCCGGCCTGGGCCGTCGCAAGAACGCCATCGCCCGCGTCCGGATCGTTCCGGGCTCCGGCAAGTGGAAGATCAACGGTCGCACCCTCGAGGACTACTTCCCGAACAAGGTGCACCAGCAGGAAGTCAACGAGCCCTTCAAGGTGCTCGAGCTCGACGGCCGCTACGACGTCATCGCCCGCATCGCGGGTGGCGGCGTCTCCGGCCAGGCCGGCGCCCTGCGCCTGGGCGTGGCCCGCGCGCTGAACGAGGCGGACGTGGACAACAACCGCGGCGCCCTGAAGAAGGCCGGCTTCCTCAAGCGCGACGACCGTGCGGTCGAGCGCAAGAAGGCCGGTCTCAAGAAGGCCCGCAAGGCCCCGCAGTACAGCAAGCGCTAATCCGGCGGTTCGCTGCTACTGCTCGAACGCCCCGGCGGCACGGATCGTGCCGCCGGGGCGTTCGGCTATTGGCGGCCGGGCGCCCGCGTGCGGGCGCCTGCGCATCGGCGCCCGCGCCCCGGGGCGTATTGGGGCGTATACCTGGAGGCAAAACCCCCGACCGGGAACCGAAACCTCCAGCAGCTCGACACCTCTATGCACAAGGGGGCTCCCCCGGGCCCCGAACTCCCGCGTTTTTCGGAGGACACCAGTGGGACGACTCTTCGGTACGGACGGTGTGCGCGGCGTCGCCAACGCCGACCTCACGGCCGAGCTGGCGCTCGGCCTGTCGGTCGCGGCGGCGCATGTGCTCGCCGAGGCGGGTACGTTCGAGGGCCATCGCCCGGTGGCGGTGGTGGGCCGCGATCCGCGGGCGTCCGGGGAGTTCCTGGAGGCCGCCGTGGTGGCGGGCCTGGCCAGCGCCGGCGTGGACGTGCTGCGGGTCGGCGTGCTGCCCACCCCGGCCGTCGCCTATCTGACCGGCGCGCTCGGCGCCGACCTCGGCGTGATGCTCTCCGCCAGCCACAACGCGATGCCCGACAACGGCATCAAGTTCTTCGCCCGGGGCGGGCACAAGCTCGCCGACGAGCTGGAGGACCGCATCGAGCGGACGTACCGGGCGCACGCCACGGGCGAGCCCTGGGAGCGGCCGACGGGCGCCGGCGTCGGGCGCGTACGCGACTACGACCAGGGTTTCGACAACTATGTCGCCCACCTGATCGGCGTGCTGCCGAACCGCCTGGACGGGCTGAAGGTCGTCATCGACGGCGCGCACGGGGCCGCGTCCCGGGTCTCGCCGGAGGCGTTCTCGCGGGCCGGTGCCGAGGTCGTCACCATCGGGACCGAGCCGGACGGGCTCAACATCAACCACGAGTGCGGCTCCACGCATCTGGACAAGCTGCGTGCCGCGGTCGTCGAGCACGGCGCCGACCTGGGCGTCGCCCACGACGGGGACGCGGACCGCTGCCTCGCGGTGGACGCGACCGGTGCGGAGGTCGACGGCGACCAGATCCTCGCCGTGCTGGCGCTCGCGATGCGCGAGGCGGGGTCGCTGCGGAAGAACACCGTGGTGGCCACCGTCATGTCCAACCTCGGCTTCAAGCTCGCCATGGAGCGGGAGGGCGTCTCGCTCGTCCAGACGGCGGTCGGTGACCGGTACGTCCTGGAGGAGATGAAGGCGAACGGCTTCGCCCTCGGCGGCGAGCAGTCCGGGCATGTGATCGTGCTCGACCACGCGACGACGGGCGACGGCACGCTGACCGGCCTGATGCTGGCCGCGCGCGTCGCCGCGACGGGGCGGCCGCTGCGGGAGCTGGCGGGCGTCATGGAGCGGCTGCCGCAGGTGCTCATCAATGTGCGCGACGTGGACAAGTCGCGGGTCGGCTCCTCGCAGGAGCTGGCGGAGGTGGTCACGGACGCGGAGCGGGAACTGGGGGCGACGGGGCGGGTGTTGCTTCGGTCCTCGGGTACCGAGCCGCTCGTTCGTGTCATGGTCGAGGCGGCCGACATCGAGCAGGCTCGGGCTGTTGCTCAGCGGCTGGCCGATGTCGTGAAGTCGGCGCTGGGGTAAGGGGGTTCGTCCCTCAAGGGGTTTTCTCCCCGCCCCTCCCTCAGAGGGGGCACCCCCATTTCACCGTTTCCTGCGCTCCCGCGCGGGGCATCGCGGCTTCGCCGCGAGGTCCTCAAGCGCCGGACGGGCTGAATTGCCCTCCGGCGCTTGAGGACGGCGCGCGCGACGTCACAGTTTGCGCAGCGAAAGCCGCTGCACCTTGTGGTCCGGGCCCTTTCGCAGGATCAGGTTGGAGCGGCCCCTCGTGGGGGCCACGTTCTCCAGGAGGTTGGGCTTGTTGATCGTGCGCCAGTTGCGGCGCGCGAAGTCCAGTGCCTCCTCCTCCGAGACCTGGGTGTAGCGGCGGAAGTAGGAGTCGGGGTCCTGGAAGGCCGTCGCGCGCAGCTTGCGGAAGCGCGCGTAGTACCAGCGCTCGATGTCCTCGGCCCGCGCGTCCACATAGATGCTGAAGTCGAAGAAGTCCGCCAGGCCCACCCGTGTGCGGCCGTCCCCGCCGGGCAGGGCCGGCTGGAGGACATTGAGGCCCTCGATGATCAGGATGTCCGGGCGGTGCACGGTCAGCCGCTCGTCCGGCACGATGTCGTAGATCAGGTGCGAGTAGACCGGCGCCGAGACCTCGTCCTTGCCGGCCTTCACGTCCGCGACGAAGCGGGTGAGCGCCCGCCGGTCGTACGACTCGGGGAAGCCCTTGCGGGACATCAGGCCCCGCCGGTGCAGCTCGGCGTTGGGCAGCAGGAAGCCGTCCGTGGTGACCAGCTCGACGCGCGGGTGCTCGGGCCAGCGGGCCAGCAGGGCGCGCAGCAGCCGGGCCGTGGTCGACTTGCCGACCGCCACGCTGCCCGCGACGCCGATGACGAATGGAGTGCCCCGCTGGGCCCCCTTCTCGCCCAGGAAGGTGTTCAGCGCGCCGCGCAGCTGCCCCGTGGCGACCGCGTAGAGGTTGAGCAGCCGGGAGAGCGGCAGGTAGACGTCCCGGACCTCGTCCAGGTCGATGACGTCGCCGAGGCCCCGCAGGCGCTCGACCTCCTCCGCCGTCAGCGACAGGGGGGTGTTCTCGCGGAGCGCGCTCCACTCGGACCGGGTCAGGTCGACGAAGGGCGAGGAGTCTGCGCGGCGTCGTTGCTGCGACGGCTCTGAGGTGGTGGGCACGGGGCCCATTGTGCGCGGGAGCCGTGGTGGGGTCACTGCGGGGTGTGGGGTTGGAGGGTTTCGGCGGGGTTTGCGGGGTGGGAGTAGGGCACCCGTAGGGCAGCTGTGGGGGCCGTCGACGCGCGAGGGTGAAGTTCTCGCCGGAACCCTGTACCTACTCGCGGGTCGGGAATACGGTCCCAGCCTTCGGCAGCCCGGCACCCTGCGAGGAACCCCCCGTGTTCGTACTCCGGCTCGTCCTCAGGCTCATCAGGAAGACCGTCCTGCACCTGGCGCGGCCGCGCGACGGCTCCGTGACGTACGACGCCTCCGTGGGGTGCACCGCGGACGACGTCCTCGCCGAGCTGGGCGACGACCTGCCCGACGAGGACCTGGGCCAGGACCTCGGCGACTGCCTCGACCAGTACCACCTGGGCAGCAAGCCGCGCTGCGAGGAGGTCGAGTACCTGGAGCTCGTCCAGGACGCCATCGACCGCATCGAGCGCGGGCGTTGAGCCCTCGGCGGTGAGCCGGGGGCCGTACGCTGCACTCCATGTGCGGAATCGTTGGCTATGTGGGAGGGCAGTCCGCCCTCGATGTCGTATTGGCCGGGCTGCGGCGGCTGGAGTACCGCGGCTACGACTCGTCCGGGGTCGCGGTGCTGGCCGACGGCGGGCTCGCCGCCGCGAAGAAGGCGGGCAAGCTCGCCAACCTGGAGAAGGAGCTCGCCGGCCGGCCGCTGCCGTCCGGCCCGACCGGCATCGGCCACACGCGATGGGCCACGCACGGTGCCCCCAACGACGTCAACGCCCATCCGCACCTGGACAATCCGGGCCGGGTCGCCGTCGTCCACAACGGCATCATCGAGAACTTCGCCGCCCTGCGCGCCGAGCTCGCGGAGCGCGGGCACGTCCTCGTCTCCGAGACGGACACCGAGGTCGTCTCCCATCTGCTGTCCGAGTCCTTCTCCTCCTGCGGCGACCTGGCCGAGGCCATGCGGCAGGTGTGCCGCCGGCTGGAGGGCGCCTTCACGCTCGTCGCGGTGCACGCCGACGACCCCGACGTGGTCGTCGGGGCCCGTCGCAACTCCCCGCTGGTGGTCGGCCTCGGCGACGGCGAGGCGTTCCTCGCCTCCGACGTCGCCGCCTTCATCGCGCACACCCGCGAGGCCGTCGAACTCGGCCAGGACCAGGTCGTCGAGCTGCGCCGGGAAGGGGTGACCGTCACGGACTTCGACGGCGCCCCGGCGGAGGTGCGGACGTACCACGTCGACTGGGACGCCTCCGCCGCCGAGAAGGGCGGCTACGCCTCCTTCATGCTCAAGGAGATCGCCGAGCAGCCCAAGGCCGTCGCGGACACCCTGCTCGGCCGCATCGACGCCGCCGGGCAGCTGACGCTGGACGAGGTCCGCATCCCGGCGTCCGTGCTGCGGGAGGTCGACAAGGTCGTCATCGTGGCCTGCGGCACGGCGTACCACGCGGGGATGATCGCCAAGTATGCGATCGAGCACTGGACCCGGATCCCCTGCGAGACCGAGCTGGCCAGCGAGTTCCGCTACCGGGACCCGATCCTGGACCAGCGGACGCTGGTGATCGCCATCTCGCAGTCCGGCGAGACGATGGACACGCTGATGGCGCTGCGGCACGCGCGGGAGCAGGGCGCGAAGGTGCTCGCCATCTGCAACACGAACGGCTCGACGATTCCCCGGGAGTCGGACGCCGTGCTGTACACGCACGCCGGGCCCGAGGTCGCCGTCGCCTCGACCAAGGCGTTCCTGACGCAGCTGGTGGCCTGCTATCTGGTCGCCCTCTACCTGGGGCAGGTGCGCGGCACCAAGTGGGGCGACGAGGTCGGGGCGGTGATCCGCGAGCTGGACGGGATCGGCACCCAGGTGGAGGAGGTGCTGGGGACCATGGAGCCCGTGCGGGAGCTGGCGCGTTCGCTCGCCGGCGCCGGGACCGTGCTGTTCCTGGGCCGGCACGTCGGCTATCCCGTCGCCCTGGAGGGCGCGCTCAAACTCAAGGAGCTGGCGTACATGCACGCCGAGGGCTTCGCGGCGGGCGAGCTCAAGCACGGGCCGATCGCGCTGGTCGAGCAGGATCTGCCGGTGGTGGTCGTCGTGCCGTCGCCGCGCGGGAGGTCGGTCCTGCACGACAAGATCGTCTCCAACATCCAGGAGATCCGGGCGCGGGGCGCCCGGACGATCGTGATCGCCGAGCGGGGCGACGAGGCGGTCCGGCCGTACGCGGACCACCTGATCGAGATCCCCGCCACCCCCGTGCTGCTCCAACCCCTGGTCGCCACCGTGCCGTTGCAGGTCTTCGCGTGCGAGCTGGCCACGGCCCGGGGCAACGAGGTCGACCAGCCGCGCAACCTGGCGAAGTCGGTGACCGTCGAATGATCGTCGGGGTCGGTATCGACGTCGCGGAGATCGAGCGCTTCGACGCGGCGCTGCGGCGGACGCCGCAGATGGCGGAACGGCTGTTCCTGCACCGGGAGTTGCACCTGCCGAGCGGGGAGCGGCGGGGCGCCGCCTCGCTGGCGGCCCGGTTCGCCGCCAAGGAGGCCCTGGCGAAGGCGCTGGGCGCGCCGCCCGGGCTGCTGTGGACGGACGCGGAGGTGGTGACCGGGGAGAACGGGCGCCCGGGGCTGGTGGTGACCGGCACGGTGGCGGCGTGTGCGGAGCGGCTGGGGGTGCGGTCGTGGCATGTGTCGCTCAGCCATGACGCGGGGGTGGCGTCGGCGGTGGTGATCGCGGAGGGGTGAGGGTGCGCCTCTGGTGGGGGGTCTGCCCCTGCCCCGCCCTGGCCGGGGCGCACCCTCCACCCTCCACCCCCTCACCCGTCCAGCCCGATCGCCCACTTCGCCCGCTCCATCGACTCCTCCGACGCCGGTGCCCCCGGGTTCTCCGTCGCCAGCGCCTGGTTGAGCGTGACGAACGGCCGCATCCGCCGCTCGTATCCCGCGAAGCCCGCCACATGGTCCCCGTCCGCCCGGGCCAGTTCCTCCGCCAGGACGTACGCGCCCACCAGTGCCAGGCTCGTGCCCTGGCCGGTCAGCGGCGAGCCGCAGTAGCCCGCGTCGCCGAGCAGGGCGACCCGGCCCCGGGACCAGTGGTCCATCCGCACCTGGGCCATGGCGGAGAAGTGGAAGTCCTCCGCGTCCGCGAGCGCCTTGAGCATCGGCGCCGTCTGCCAGCCGCAGCGTTCCATCCGCTCGGCGACGAGGCGCCGCTGGGCTTCCGTGTCGCGGTGGTCGAGGTCGAGCGGGCCGGACTCGAAGCCGAAGGTGACACGCAACTCCCGGTTCTCGCGCGCCGGGTAGACGACGTACGCGCTCCCGCCGTCCTTGAGGTACACCTCCCAGTCCGTCAGCTCCAGGAAGTTGTCGGCGGTGAACACCGCGAGGTGGGCGTCGAGATGGTGCAGGAAGTCCCGGTGCGGGCCGAACACCAGGCGGCGCACGTTCGAGTAGAGCCCGTCCGCGCCGATCACCAGGTCGAACTCGCGGTCCGGGCCGCGCTCGAAGGCGACGCGGACGCCGGAGCCGGTCTCCTCCAGGGCGGTGATCGAGTCGTCGTGGACGTACTCGACGCCGTCGGCGGTCAGTTCGTACAGGAACCGCACCAGGTCCTCGCGCAGGATCTCGACGTCGTCGCTGTCGAGCCGGCCGCTGCTGAGGACCGCCTCCGTGCTGCGGTGGACCTCGTTGCCCTCCCCGTCGAGGACGGACATGCCCCGCAGCCGGGTGCGGGCGCCGCGCACCTTCTCCAGCAGGCCCATCCGGTCGACGACGTCCAGGGCGACGCCGCGGACGTCGACCGCCTGGCCGCCGGGGCGGAGGGCGGGAGCGCGCTCGACGACCGTGGGTGCGAAGCCGTGCCGGCGCAGCCAGTGGGCGAGGGCGGGGCCGGCGAGGCCGCCGCCGGAGACGAGAACAGTGGTGGTCATGGGAGTCCCCCCGTTTCGTACGGTGTACGTGCTGTACTGCTCTGAATGTACAACGTACGTACAGCCTTGCCAAGGCTTCTTCCGGCAGGCCTCGTGCTAGCTTCTGTTCTAGTACAGGGTGTTCAAGGAGGAACCGTGACCGCGCCGCCCTACCAGCGCATCGCCGACGACATCCGGCGCCGCATCGCCGCCGGCGACCTCGCCCCCGGCGACCGCGTCCCCTCGACCCGCCGCATCGCCCAGGACTGGGGCGTCGCCCTGGCCACCGCCGCGCGGGCGCTCACCACGCTCCAGCAGGAAGGGCTGATCCAGGCCCGCCCCCGGGTCGGCAGCGTCGTCGCCCCGCGCGAGCCGGCCGCGCGGCGGGCCGCCGCCCCGGCGCCGGACGCGCCCGCCGCCGACCGCGACCTCACGCGCGAGCGCATCGTCCGCGCCGCCGTCGGGATCGCGGACGAGGAGGGGCTGGGAGCCCTGTCCATGCGCGGTGTCGCCGCGAAGCTGGGGGTGGCGACGATGTCGCCGTACCGCTACGTCGACGGCAAGGACGCCCTCGTCCTGCTCATGGCCGACGCGGCGTTCGGCGAGGCGTCGTTCCCCGACGACCCGCCGGAGGGCTGGCGCGCGCGGGTCGAACTGGCCGCGCGCACCCTGTGGTCCCTCTACCGCAAGCACCCCTGGCTGGCCCATCTCGGGCCCGTCACCCGCCCGTTGGCGGTTCCCAATCTGCTCGCGTACGGCGACTGGCTGCTGGCCGCCCTGGACGAGCTCGGCCTCGACGTACGGGCTCGCTTCGACCTGCACGTCCTGCTGTACAGCTATGTCGTGGGCATCGCGGTCCACCTGGAGGGCGAGCGCCGGGCCGAGGCGGCCACGGGCCTCACGGGCGACGAGTGGATGGACCACCAGGCGGCCGACTTCGCGGCGCTGGCGGCGTCCGGCCGCTATCCGGCGTTCACCAAGGTGATCGGGGAGCTGGAGGCCGTGGGCGGGTACGACCTGCGGCTGGACGAGCTCTTCGAGTTCGGGCTGCGGCGGCTGCTGGACGGGATCGCGGTCGGGCTCGGGGCCGGGCTCGGGGATCCCGGAGCAACTCGCCCTTGACGCCCGTACGCTGGCGTCCCGAGTGAGGGGAGAGGGTCGCGGTGCACCCGGCGAAGGAACGAATCGCGGCGGTCTTCGGGAGCGGGCAGGGCAGCGGCTATCTGCTGACGCCGTACGTCGTGCTCACCGCCGCCCATGTGGTGGGGGAGTGCGCCGCGCCCCGGGTGATCGTCCCCGGCGGGGCCGGGCCGGTCCCCTGCCGGGTGGTGTGGGCGCGCGACGACGACCGGCGGTGCGACGCCGCGCTGCTCCTCGCGGAGCGGAGCGTCGTGCCGGAGGAGGCCGCGGACGGGTTCGAGCCGCTCGTCTGGGGACGGGCGTACGACCTGCGGACCTGGCCCGGGGCGCAGGCGATCGGCTATCCGCAGATGCAGCGCGACGGGTGTGGGGAACTGGACACCGAGCAGCTCGTCGGCACGCTCAAACCGGGCAGCGGCCTGCTCGGCGGCCGGTACGTCCTGGCCTGCGAGGGCGGCGCGCCCGAGCCGCCGGCCGACGGCGGTTCGCCGTGGGCCGGGATGTCCGGCGCGGCGGTCTTCGTGGACGGGCTGCTGGCCGGTGTCGTGGACGCGGACCCGGGCGGCTGGCGGCACGGGCGGCTGACGGTGACGCCGGCGGCCGCGCTCTGGTCCGACTTCGGGTTTCTGAAGGAGTGCCTGCTGGCCGGGCACAGACCGGAGTCGCGGTCGCTGGCCACGGCGCGGCAGCTCGAAACCGAGGAGTTCGAGCGGCGGTTGCGCGAGTTCACCGTGCGGCGGGCCGGTGAGCTGACCATCATCGGGCTGACGCTCTCGGACGGCAGCGGCGAGACCTGGCCGCTGGACACGGCCTATCTGAGCCTGGAGCTGGTGGGCGGGGACCGCGAGGGGCCGGGGCCCGCCCCGCGGCGGGTCGAGGAGGCCCTCGCCGGGCAGAAGCGCGTCCTGCTCCGGGGGGCGGCCGGCTCCGGCAAGACCACCCTGCTCCAGTGGCTCGCCACGGTCGCGGCCAGGGGCGAATTACCCCCGGGGCTCGGTCATTTGAGCGGCTGCTTCCCGCTGACCCTGCCGCTGCGGACGCTGGTGCGCGACGGAATCCTCCCCGGCCCGGAGGAGTTCCTGACGACGGTCGCCGGGCCGCTGGCCGGGCTGCCCGGCGCGCGCGGCTGGGTGACCCGGCGGCTGGCCGAGGGCACGGCCCTGCTGCTGATCGACGGGCTGGACGAGGTTCCGGAGGCGTACCGCCGCCGCACCCTGCAGTGGCTCAAGGGCCTGCTCGACGCGTACCCCGACGCGCGGTACGTGGTCACCACCCGTCCGTCGGCGGTCCGCGAGGGCCGGCTCTCGGAGCTGGGTTTCACGGAGCTGGAGCTGCTGCCGATGAGCCGGTCGGACGTGCTGGCGTTCATCGGCCGCTGGCACGAGGCGGCGGGGGCCGCGGCGGACGGGGAACTGCGCGGCTTCCGGGACGTGCTGGGCGCGGCCGTGGTCCAGAAGCGGGATCTGGGGCGGCTGGCCACCAATCCGCTGATGTGCGCGCTGATCTGCGCGCTCAACCGCGCCCGGCGGGGGTGTCTGCCGCACGGCCGGATGGAGTTGTACCGCGCGGCGCTCGACCTGCTCCTCGTCCGGCGGGACCGGGAGCGGGAGATCGTGGTCGGGATCGAGGGTCCGGAGCTGGAGCAGGCCCAGCTCGCCCTCCTCCAGAAGATCGCCTACTGGCTGATCAGGAACGGCCGTTCGGAGATCGAGTGGCACAAGGCCGTGGAGATCCTGGAGCGGGCGCTCCCGGCGATGCCGGCGGTCGCGGCACGGGGCGGCGCGGAGGAGATTCTGAAGCACCTGGTCCTGCGGAGCGGGCTGCTGCGCCGCCCGACGGACGGGACGCTGGACTTCGTCCACCGCACCTTCCAGGACTACCTGGGCGCCCGGGCGGCGGTGGAGGACTGGGACTTCGACCTGCTGGTCCACAACGCGCACGACCCCCAGTGGGAGGACGTGCTGCGCATGGCGGTCGGCCACGCGGCGCCGCGGGCGCGGGCGGAACTGCTGGACAAGCTGCTGGCGCGCGGCGAGGCGGAGCCGTCGTACCGCCGTCGGCTGCACCTGCTGGCCGCGGTCTGCCTGGAGCATGCGACCGAGGTCGCCCCGGAGATACGGACCCGCGTCGAGCGGGCCGCGGCCGAGCTCGTCCCCCCGAGGGACGTGGCGTCGGCGAAGGCGCTCGCGGAGGCGGGCGAGGTGGTGCTCGACCTGCTGCCGGGGCCGGAGGGGCTGCCGGACGAGGTGGCGCACGCGGTGGTCGTCACGGCGACGGCGGTGGGGGACGATCGGGCGATTCCGTTGCTGGCGCGGTACGCGACGCATCCCTGGCGGGAGGTGCGGGCCCAACTGGTCTGGTCCTGGGACCGGTTCGACACGGATCACTATGCGGACGCGGTGATCGGACGGCTGCGGTACGACGACGGGCTGGCGTTCGTCGCGAAGAGCGGTGCGCAGCTGAGGGCGTTGAGGAGGCTGGGCGGGCGGCCGGAGGTGTGGTGCCGGGGGACGTTCGCGGAGGGGGAGTTGGGGGAGGTGGTGACGCCGGTGCTGCGGGATCTGCGGATTCAGGGACATGCGGGGACGGTCGACCTGCGGGTGTTGGAGGGTTGCCCACCGCTGCGGTCCTTGCGGGTTACGGACACAGAGGGGGCGGTGGGCCTGGGGTCACTGAACCCGGACGGGTTGCGGCTGCTCGATCTCGAACTGCGAGTACGGCCCGAGGACTTGGACAATGCGCTCTTCTGGATGAAGCAGCTTCATACGTTGCGTCTCGACTGGCGGCGGCCCTTGGCCGGAGCGGACACGGCAGGGATGGTGTTGCTGCCGGAAGGCCTGCAGAGCTTGTTCCTTGGCAGTGGGCCGTCCTGCGAGGACCGGTTCGCCGGTCTGCGGTGTCATCCCGCCCTCAGTACCTTGGCGTTCACGGCCCCAGGGTTGGACCGCGACGGTCTGGTCACTTTCCCCCTGCTGTGCGAGGTGGAGATCCGGGGCGAGGAAATCCGGAACTTTGCCAGCATGACTCCGGTTCCCCAGGTGGAGCGGTTGGTCCTGCGGAGGATGTACGCATGGACGTGGGATGACCTGGACCATCTTCCTCGGGCGTACCCCGGGCTCCGGTTCCTCGAGCTCTTCACCGAGAACGAGAGCCCCGAGCCCCTCGACCTTGCGTTCCTGCGGGACTTGGCGGACGTGGACGTGTCCATCAAGCATGCCGGGCCGCTGTGCAACGGGCAGTATGTGGTCGAGGGGCGTCACCGCATCTCGGTCAGGGACTGACGTCCAGCACCCGCACCGGATGCCCCGTCCAATGTCCCGGCGCGGCCGTGGCGATGAACGCGCCGTCGGGGCGTTCCGCGGTCGGCTCCGCCGAGTGCCGGGTGTGGGCCGCGGCCCAGGCGTCTCCCCGTGCGACGGCCAACGCTCCGGGCAGATCCAGGTCGAGGACGATGATGCCGGGCAGGGCGGCCAAGTGCTCCGCTGTGCCGGGGCGGGTGCGATCGGCTTCCACCAGGGCGCACGTCGGCGCGTACAGGTACCAGTCGGCTTCGGTGTTGGCCCGGTGGATCAGGCGGGAGGTGATGGCGTTGCCCTGGCCTGCGGCGACCATCGCCGTTTCGTCGAGGACGATGTGGACGTGGTCGCTCACCGGGCCGCCTCGGCAAGGCGGCGGTCCAGCTCGGCGTCCAGCTGAGCTTCCTCCTCCGGGCTCGGGTCGTAGCCGTTCCATGCCTGCAGCATGCGGCGGGTTCGTTCGGCCCTTTCGGCGCGTTCGGCCGGTGTGAGGAGGCTGTCCGCGAGCCTGGCGAGATAGGCGCGCAGCGACAGGCCCTCGGCCGCGGCGACTTCGGCGAGCCGATCACGCGCTTCGGCCGGGATGCGGATGTTGGCGTCGGTCATGTTGCCCAGGGTATGGGGACGGGTGCGTACCCGTACCCTTCCTGCCGGGACATCACCCGATCGAGACGTCCCGCCACACCCCCCGCAACCCCCCCGCCACCTCCATCGCCGTCAACGGCGCCGCCCCCAGCGCACGGGCCGACAGGCCGTGGAGGTAGGCCGCCACCGATGCCGCGTCCACGCCCCGCAGGCCCGCCGCCAGCAGGGCGCCGGCCAGGCCGCTGAGGACGTCGCCGCTGCCGGCCGTCGCCAGCCAGCCGGTGCCGGTGGGGTTGACGCGGACGGGGCCGCCGGCCGGCGGGGCGACGAGGGTGGTCGAGCCCTTCAGCAGCGCGGTCACGCCGTAGCGGGACGCGAGGGCGCGGGCCGAGGCGAGGCGGGAGGACTCGACCTCCTCGCGGGAGAGGCCGAGGAGGGCGGCCGCCTCGCCCGCGTGGGGGGTGAGGACCGTCTCCGCGCGGCGGTCGTACAGCGCTTCGGGAGAGAGCAGACGCAGGGCGTCGGCGTCGGCGAGGACGGGGACGTCGGAGGCGAGGACGTCGGCCAGGGCCTGCCGGCCCTGGGGGTCGTCGCCGAGGCCGGGGCCCACGACCCAGGACTGGACGCGGCCGGCGGCGGCCGGGGGGCCGGCCGTCACCAGCGTCTCGGGGAAGCGGGCGATCACCGCGTCCGCCGCGGGGCCCGCGTAGCGGACCGCGCCCGCGCCGCCGTACAGCGCGCCCGCGACGGCCATGACGGCCGCACCGGGGTAGCGGGCGGAGCCGGCGACGACGCCGACGACGCCGCGGCGGTATTTGTCGCTCTCCGCGGCGGGGCGGGGGAGCAGCCGGGCGACGTCGGCGTGCTGGAGGGCCTCGACGTCGGGGGCGGCGGGGAGGGCCAGGCCGATGTCGACGAGGTGGGGCGCGCCCGCGTGCTCGCGCGCCGGGTCGATGAGGAGACCGGGTTTGTACGCGCCGAAGGTGGCCGTCGCGTCGGCCCGGACCGCGTCCCCCCGGACCTCGCCCGTGTCCGCGTCCACCCCGCTCGGCAGGTCCACGGCGACCACGAGCGCGCCCTCCGCCGCGTGGACCAGCGGCAGTGCCTCGGGGCGCAGGCCGCCCGTGCCGCCGATGCCGACGATGCCGTCGACGACGAGGTCGGCCCGTTCGACGGCCGGTACCCCCGCGGAGGCCTCCACCGCGCGGCCGCCGGCCGCGCGCAGGGCGCGCAGTCCGCCCGTGTGCGTGCGCTCGGGCGCCAGCAGCACCGCGGTCACACCGGCGCCCCGCCGGGCCAGGCGCGCCCCGGCGTACAGGGCGTCGCCGCCGTTGTCGCCGCTGCCGACCAGGAGCGCGACCCGCGCCCCGTACACCCGGCCCAGCAGGCCGGCGCAGGCGGCGGCGAGTCCGGCCGCGGCGCGCTGCATCAGGGCGCCCTCGGGGAGTTCGGCCATGAGCGCGCGCTCGGCGGCCCTTACGGTCTCGACGCTGAAACCAGTCCTCATGGTTCCCAGTCTCCCCGTGGCCCCCGGGCCCGCACCTCCGGCCCCCGGGCCTGAGACACTGGCGGGGATGAACGAGACACCGATGCGCGCCCGTGCCGTGGTCGATCTGGCCGCGCTCCGGGCCAATGTGCGTGCTCTGCGGGCCCGTGCCCCCAGGGCGCAGCTGATGGCAGTGGTCAAGGCGGACGCGTACGGGCACGGGGCGGTGCCCTGCGCCCGGGCGGCGCGGCAGGCCGGTGCGGCCTGGGTCGGCACGGCCACGCCGGAGGAGGCGCTGGCGCTGCGGGCCGCCGGGGACACCGGCCGGATGCTGTGCTGGCTGTGGACGCCGGGCGGGCCGTTCCGGGAGGCCGTCGCGGCGGACATCGACATCTCGGTGAGCGGGCTGTGGGCCCTGGAGGAGGTGCTGGCGGCGGTCCGGGCCGCCGGCCGCCCCGCCCGCGTCCAGCTCAAGATCGACACCGGTCTGGGGCGCAACGGCTGCGCGCCCGCCGACTGGGAGAAGCTGGTGGCCGCCGCCCGCGAGGCGGAGGAGGCCGGGAGCCTGCGCGTCACCGGCGTCTGGTCGCACTTCGCCTGCGCGGACGAGCCGGGGCACCCCTCGATCCGTGCGCAGCTGGCCGTCTTCCGGGACGCCGTGGCGTACGCCGAGGCCCAGGGCCTGGCCCCGGAGGTGCGGCACCTCGCCAACTCGCCGGCCACCCTGACCCTCCCGGAGTCCCACTTCGACCTGGTGCGGACCGGGGTCGCGATGTACGGGATCTCGCCGAGCCCGGAGCTCGGCACCTCCGCCGAGCTGGGGCTGCGGCCGGTGATGACGCTGAGCGCGTCCCTCGCGTCGGTGAAGCGGGTGCCGGCCGGCCACGGCGTCTCGTACGGGCACCTGTACACGACGCCCGCCGAGACGACGCTCGCGCTGGTCCCGCTGGGCTACGCCGACGGCATCCCGCGCTCCGCCTCCGGCACCGGACAGGTGCTGGTCGCGGGGAAGCGGCGGACGGTGGCGGGCCGGGTCGCGATGGACCAGTTCGTGGTGGACCTGGGCGACGACGCGGCCGCCGTCGGCGACGAGGCGGTGCTCTTCGGCCCCGGCGACCGGGGCGAGCCGACCGCCGAGGACTGGGCGGAGGCGACCGGGACCATCGCCTACGAGGTGATCACCCGCATCACCGGGCGGGTGCCCCGGGTGTACGTCGGCGAGGAGGAGGGCCCCGGGGCATGACCGAGTCGGGGCGGCTGCGCGGCGCGGGCCTCGCCGGTGCCGCGGTGGGTCTCCTGGCCGCCGGGGCGGCGGCGGGCGTCGCCGTGGAGCGGCTCACGGTCGGGCGCGGCATGCGCCACCGGGCCCGGCTCGCGCTGGACGCGACGGGCCCGTACGGGACGCTGCGCGGCACGCCGGGGACGGCGGTCGCGGAGGACGGCACCGAGCTGTACTACGAGGTGGACGACGGCCCGTCCGACCTGACCGTGGTCCTCAGCCACGGGTACTGCCTCAGCCAGGACTCCTGGCACTTCCAGCGCGCGGCCCTGCGGGAGGCCGGTGTCCGCGCCGTCTACTGGGACCAGCGCAGCCACGGCCGTTCGGGCCGGGGCCGTACCGCGCCCCCCTCGATCGACCTGCTGGGCCGCGACCTCGCGGCGGTGATCGGGGCCGCCGCTCCCGAGGGGCGGCTGGTGCTGGTGGGGCACTCGATGGGCGGCATGACGCAGATGGCCCTGGCCGACCAGTGCCCCGGGCCGATCGCGGAGCGCGTGGCCGGGGCCGCCTTCGTCGGTACGTCGTCGGGGAGGCTCACCGAGCTGACCTTCGGGCTGCCGGCCGCCGGGATGAGCGTGGTGCGGCGCGTCCTGCCGGGCGCGTTCCGGCTGATGACGGACCGGACGGAGCTGGTCGAGAAGAGCCGCCGGGCCGCCGCCGACCTGCTCTCCGGCGTCTACCGGCGCTATTCGTTCGGCTCCCGGGACGTGGACCCCGCGGTCGCCCGCTTCGCGGAGCGGCTGCTGGAGGCGACGCCGGTGGACGTGGTCGCCGAGTTCTACCCGGCGTTCGTGGCGCACGAGAAGGCGACGGCGCTGCGGGCCTTCCGCGGGCTTCCGGTGCTGGTGCTGGCGGGCGAGAAGGACCTGATCACTCCGAGCGGGCACAGCGAGGCGATCGCCGCGGAGCTGCCGGAGGCCGAGCTGGTGGTCGTCCCCGGTGCCGGGCATCTGGTGATGCTGGAGCGGCCGGACGTCGTCGGCGAGCGGCTCGCCGCGCTGCTGGCCGCGGCCCGGGAGACGGCTCGCGCCTGAGGCCGTTCCCGGACGGCCCGTACCATCGGGCGGTATGAACGCGTCCACCGCCGCCGCCACGCTCACCGTCAAGACCTCCGAGGACATGCGCGAGCTGGGCCGCAGACTCGCCCGCCTGCTGCGCGCCGGTGACCTGGTGCTGCTCTCCGGCGAGCTGGGCGCGGGCAAGACGACGCTGACGCGCGGGCTCGGCGAGGGCCTCGGGGTGCGCGGCGCCGTCACCTCGCCGACGTTCGTGATCGCCCGGGTGCACCCGTCGCTGTCCGGCGGCCCGGCCCTCGTCCACGTCGACGCCTACCGGCTGTCCGGCGGGCTGGACGAGATGGAGGACCTGGACCTGGACGTCTCGCTGCCCGAGTCCGTGACCGTCGTCGAATGGGGCGACGGCAAGGTCGAGGACCTGTCCGAGGACCGGCTGCGGGTGGTCATCGAGCGTGCCGTGGGAGCGGAAGCGGAGGGCGTGCCCACCGACGAGGACGTCCGCACGGTGACCGTGAGCGGTGTGGGACAGCGGTGGTCCGGGGCGGATCTCGGTCCGCTGGGCTGACGTCGGACGTCGCCGGGGCGATGTCAACCGGAATCACGATCAGTAACCGACAGGGTGTCGGGAACATGTTGCGTCCTTGACGCCGGGCGTGGTGACATGGAGGGGAGAGACCTGGTTAGGTCTACCTAACCATGACCGGCCGCTCTGCCCGAGGAGGCATTCATGTCGGCCCAACAGCGTCCCGCCGCCGCCGTGGATCACCGCTCCGAGCCCTCCGCCGCGGCCGGGGCCGGGGAGCGTCCCTCGATGCGCGATCTGCTCGCGTCGTGTGCGGCGGCCGATGCGGTCTCGACTCCGCCGTCGGCGCCCGGGCGCGAGCCGGCTGGTCCGGCGGAGCCGGAGCGGGACGCGGCCTGAAGTCCACCTGTCCGTGGGACGGGGGTGGGGTGGGGCGGGTTTACGCCGGTGGGCGTTTGGTTGTGCCCCGGTCCCGCCCTTTCACCGTTTCTTTGCGCTCCGCGCGGGTGTCCTCAAACGCCGGACGGGCTGAATCAGCCCGTCCGGCGTTTGAGGACTAACGCGGCGAAGCCGCGTTGCAGGTCCGGGCGGAGCCCGGAAGAAACGGTGAAAGGGCGGGACCGGGGCAAAAACCCCTACGGAACCACGACCACCTTCGCGCCCCGCACCGCGAATTCCCACATCGCCCGCCCATCCGCGGGCTTCTCCCGGATGCCGCCCGTCTTCTGCGTCGGCTTCGGGTCCGGCGACGAGCCGTCCACGGCCGCGCTGAAGCCGAAGACCACACCCGCGGCATCGCGGTGGAAGCGCACGATGTGCTCGATCGGGACCCCGTCCGAGCCCGTGCCGTTCGGATCGCGCGAGGTC
This sequence comes from Streptomyces luteireticuli, assembly GCF_041519305.1. Lineage (NCBI taxonomy): Bacteria > Bacillati > Actinomycetota > Actinomycetes > Kitasatosporales > Streptomycetaceae > Streptomyces > Streptomyces luteireticuli. The sequence continues at coordinate 3,929,602 of NZ_CP167927.1, read as the reverse complement.
ACCGCGTACGACCCCGGCTTCGGGTCCACCGTGCTCGGGGCGACCTCGAAGGTCTTGAGGGGGGAGGCCGCGTCGGCGCCCACCAGCCACACCCGCTTCTGGGCCACCGAGTAGACGACCCGCTTGCCGTCGCCGGAGTTCGCGGGCACGGCGGGCGGCGCGTCCTTCGCGGGGCCGCCCTTCGCCTCGTCCTTGCCCTTCGCGGAGCCCGGGCCGGCACCGGACGGCGCGGCGGACGCGTGGTGGCCGCGGGACGGGCGGTCGGGCGCCGCCGACGCCTCGTACGCGAGGTAACCGACCGCGGCCAGTGCCGCCGCCGTGAGCCCGGCCACGAAGACCCCCGAGCTGCTGCGTGCCACGCTGCGTACCCTCTCTCCTCCGTACGGCTGTGCGGCTGACCGTAGCACTTGGACGAGTACCCGGAAGCGCTCCCGCCGCGCCCCCGGAGGCCCCCGCGCGGGACCCTACGCGCGCACCGGCCGCCCCACGGCGCGCCGTAGGCTTGTCATTGTGCTGCTGCTCGCTCTTGATACCGCCACTCCCGCCGTCACCGTAGCCCTCCACGACGGGGACTCCGTCGTGGCCGAGTCGAACCAGGTGGACGCCCGCCGGCACGGGGAACTGCTGCTGCCCGCCGTGGACCGGGTGCTGGGCGAGGCGGGCCGTACGCTCGACGAACTCACCGGCGTCGTCGTCGGCGTCGGCCCCGGCCCGTACACCGGCCTCCGCGTCGGCATCGTGACCGCCGCGACCTTCGCGGCCACGCTGGACGTGCCCGTCCACGGCCTGTGCACGCTGGACGGCCTCGCCTACGCCGCCGGGCAGGCCGGGCTGACCGGCGAGTTCGTGGTCGCCACGGACGCGCGCCGCAAGGAGGTCTACTGGGCCCGCTACGCGGACGCCCGCACCCGCGTCACCGAGCCCTCCGTGGACCGGCCCGGCGACCTGACCGAGCCGCTGGCCGGGCTGACGGCCGTCGGCGCCGGCGCCGTCCTCTACGCCGACGCGTTCAGCGACGTCCGCGCCGATCTGCCCCGGCACCAGTCCGCCGCCGCGCTCGCCTGCCTGGCCGCCGAAAGGCTCCGTACCGGCGGGGAGTTCCTGCCGCCGCAGCCGCTGTACCTGCGCCGCCCGGACGCCCAGGTCCCGGCCAACTACAAGGTGGTCACACCGAAGTGAGCGCCCCCGAGGCAAGAGACGTACGCGTCCGCGAGATGCGCTGGTGGGACATCCCCGCCGTGCTGGAGCTGGAGCGCGCCCTCTTCCCGCACGACGCCTGGTCCAAGGGCCTGTTCTGGTCCGAGCTGGCGCACGCCCGGGGCGCGGGCGCCACCCGCCGCTACGTCGTCGCCGAGGCCGCCGGCCGCGTCGTCGGCTACGCGGGCCTCGCCGCGGTCGACGGCACCGGCGACGTGCAGACCATCGCCGTCGCCTTCGACCAGTGGAGCACCGGCCTCGGCTCCCGGCTGCTCGGCGAACTCCTCGCCGCCGCGACCGACTTCGAGTGCCGCGAGGTGCTCCTGGAGGTCCGCGTCGACAACACCCGCGCACAGCGCCTCTACGAACGCTTCGGCTTCGAGCCCGTCGGCATCCGGCGCGGCTACTACCAGCCCGGCAACGTGGACGCGCTCGTCATGCGCCTCACCGATCCCGTAACCGCTGTGCAAGGAATGACCCATGGCTCGCAAGGCTGACGAACCCCTCGTCCTCGGCATCGAGACCTCGTGCGACGAGACCGGCGTCGGCATCGTCCGCGGCCACACCCTCCTCGCGGACGCGATCGCCTCCAGCGTCGACGAGCACGCGCGCTTCGGCGGCGTGGTCCCCGAGGTCGCCTCCCGGGCGCACCTGGAGGCGATGGTCCCCACCATCCAGCGCGCGCTGAAGGAGGCCGGCGTCAGCGCCAAGGACCTCGACGGCATCGCGGTCACCGCGGGCCCGGGGCTCGCGGGCGCGCTGCTGGTGGGCGTCTCGGCGGCCAAGGCGTTCGCGTACGCCCTGGGCAAGCCGCTCTACGGCGTGAACCACCTCGCCTCGCACATCTGCGTCGACCAGCTCGAACACGGCGCGCTGCCCGAGCCGACGATGGCCCTGCTGGTCTCCGGCGGCCACTCCTCGCTGCTGCTCGCGCCCGACATCACCGCCGACGTCCGGCCGCTGGGCTCGACCATCGACGACGCGGCGGGCGAGGCGTTCGACAAGGTCGCCCGCGTCCTCAACCTCGGCTTCCCCGGCGGCCCGGTCATCGACCGGTACGCGCGCGAGGGCGACCCGGAGGCCATAAAGTTCCCGCGCGGGCTGACCGGCCCCCGGGACCCGATCTACGACTTCTCCTTCTCCGGCCTGAAGACCGCGGTCGCCCGCTGGATCGAGGCGAAGCGGGCGGCGGGCGAGGACGTGCCCGTCGCCGACGTCGCCGCCTCCTTCCAGGAGGCCGTGGTGGACGTGCTCACCCGCAAGGCGGTGCGCGCCTGCAAGGACCACGGCGTGGACCACCTGATGATCGGCGGCGGTGTCGCCGCCAACACCCGCCTGCGGGCGATGGCCGAGCGCCGCTGCGAGGACGCGGGCATCACCCTGCGGGTGCCGCGCCCCAAGCTCTGCACGGACAACGGCGCGATGGTGGCGGCGCTGGGCGCGGAGATGGTGGCCCGCGGGCGCAGCGCCTCGGCGTGGGACCTGTCGGCGGACTCCTCGCTGCCGGTGACGGACACGCACGTGCCGGGTCATGACCACGGGCACGCGCACTCCCATGGCCACGGCCACGACCACGACCATGTCCACGAGTTGAGCCGCAAGAACCTCTACGACGCCGGCTGACAGGGCGGGTTGTAGCTGCAGGGCAGCAACTCGGCGACGGGAACGGCCCGCAGGGCCGTGCCCTCGCCGACGATCACCTCGACGTCCGGGTAGTAGTCCAGCAGCACCTGGCGGCAGCGGCCGCACGGCGGGACGACGCCGCGGCCGCCGTCGCCCACGGCCACGACCGTGCGCAACGAGCGCGCGCCCTGCGCGGCCGCGGTGCCGATGACGACCAGCTCGGCGCAGGGGCCGCCGGTGAAGTGGTGGACGTTCAGGCCGGTGACGATCCGGCCGTCGTCGGTGCGGGCCGCGGCGGCCATGGAGTGCTCGCGGCCGCGGGCGTGGAGCCGCGCGGTGCGGGTCGCGGCCCGGACGAGTTCCTGGTCCATGTCCGTCAGTGTGACGACGCCCTATCCTGATGGTTCGCGCCACACGGGGAGCAACGGGAGGGTGTCCGCCATGGACTGGTGGTGGTGGGCTTTGATCTTCGGAGGACCGCTGGCGGGCGCCGCCGCGGGCTTCCGCGATTCGGTCAGCGCGGCCCTCGGCAAACGGCACAAGCGCAAGCTCGAACTGATCGAGGCCAAGCGCGAGGAGCGGGTCGCCCTGGAGGCGGCGGGCAGGCCCCCGGAGCCGGTCTGCGGCTGCGGCCACCATCTGGCGAAGCATGACAAACAGGGCAAGTGCCATGAGACGGTCCAGGTGGCCGTCGCCTGGGACGCGGACAAGAAGCCCGTCGGCTACGAGCGCGAGCGCTGCAACTGCCAGCAGTACGTGGGCCCGCAGCCGCTGGCCACCATCTACGCGGAGGACCTCACGGAGCTGGGGTGACCGGCTGCCCGAGCAGCATGGCCGGGGCGCCGGCGACCCGTGTCAGGACGATGACACAGGAGCCCGGCCCTTCGAGCTTCAGCTTCCTGCGCAGCTCCTCCGGCTCCACCGCCGAGCCCCGCTTCTTGATGACGGCGACGCCGATGCCGCGCTCGCGCACCAGCGCCCGGAGCTTCTTCACATTGAACGGCAGCACGTCCGTGATCTCGTACGCCGCCGCGTACGCCGTCGGGCGCAGCTCGTCCGAGGTCACATACGCGATCGTCTCGTCGATCAGCCCGCCGTCCACCTCCCGGGCCACGTCCGCGACGAGGTGGGCGCGGATCGCCGCGCCGTCCGGCTCGTAGAGGTAGCGGCCCATGGGGCGGACGGCCGGGTCCGGGAGGCCGGCGCCGGTGAGGGAGCGCGGGCCGGGGAGGAGGGTCGCGCGGCGGGCGCCGGGGGAGGTGCCGAACCACAGGACGGCCTCCTTCACATCGCCGCCGTCGGAGATCCACTCCGCCTCGGCGTCCTCGGGGAGCGCCTCGTGGGGGACACCGGGGGCGATCTTCAGTGCGGCGTACGGGGCCTTGCGGGCCGCCCCGACGGCCCAGGAGAGGGGCGGGGAGTACGCCTCGGGGTCGAAGATCCGGCCCCGGCCCCCTCTGCGCGCCGGGTCCACGAACACCGCGTCGTACCCGGCCGTGTCCACCTCCGCCACATCCGCGCAGCGCACCTCGATCAGCTCGGACAGGCCCAGCGCCGCCGCGTTGGCGCGGGCCACCTCGCAGGTCAGCGGGTCGCGGTCGACGGCCAGGACCTCGATGCCCGCCCGGGCGAGGGCGATCGCGTCGCCGCCGTTGCCGCAGCAGAGGTCGGCGAGGCGGCGTACGCCCAGCGCGGCGAAGCGCCCGGCGCGGTACGCGGCGACGGAGGCGCGGGTGGCCTGCTCCACGCCGTTGGGCGTGAAGAACATCCGGTACGCGTCCTCGGCGCCGAACTTCGCCACCGCGCGCTGCCGCAGCCGCGCCTGGCCCAGCGCGGCGGAGACCAGCCCGGCCGGGTGCTCGCGGCGCAGCCGGGTCGCGACGGCCAGCTCCTGCGCGGGGTCGTGGTCGCGCAGCCCGTCGAGGAGGCGGCGGCCCTCGTCGGTGAGGAGGGCGGTGAAGGCGGTGACGTCGGAGGAGGGTGCTGACACGCTTCCATTCTCGGTGACGGGCTCGGGGCCGGGAGCCGTGCACCCGTCTGTCGAACGCAAGAACGACAATCGATGGTGTGACCCGATCTGCACGTGCCCTTCTCGCCGGCTGCGCCGCCGCCCTGCTGCTCTCCGGAGGCTCGGACCCGTCCCCGGCACCGAAGGAGGAGAAGAAGGCCGCCGCGCCGTCGTCCGCCGCGCCGGCGAAGTCGCCGTCCGCCGACCCCGCCGCGTACCGCCGCTGGGGCCTGGACAAGCCGCTCGCCCCGCCTCCGCCGCCGCCCGCGCACCGGATCACGGAGGGGCACAGGGGCGGTGTGCCGCAGATCGTCCGGCGGGTGCCGACCAAGGACAAGGTCGTCTTCGTGACCTTCGACGACGGGGCCGAGAAGGATCCGAAGTTCCTGGAGATGGCGAAGGACCTCAAGCTGCCGTTCAGCATGTTCCTGACCGACAGCGCCGCTCGCGCCGGGCGCGGATACGGCTACTTCGACACCCTGCGCGCCCTGGGCAACGGCGTGCACAACCACACGCTCACCCACCCCAATCTGCGCACCCTGTCCCCCGAGGCGCAGAAGCGGGAGATCTGCGGCCAGCAGGAGACCCTGAAGAAGCGGTTCGGCAAGCGCCCGGAGCTGTTCCGCCCGCCGTACGGCAACTACAACGACGCCACGCTCGCCGCCGCCGGCTCCTGCGGGATCAAGGCCGTCGTGCTCTGGCAGGCCACGATGCAGATCAACGACATGAGGTACGCCGAGGCGGGGAAGCTCCGTCCCGGGGACATCGTGCTCGCCCACTTCCGCGGCCCGGCCGAGCTCAAGGGCACGACGATGACCCGCATGGTCACCAACATGCTGCGGAGCATCCAGCGGCAGGGCTACACGGTGGCCAGGCTGGAGGACTACGTGTGAGGCGGGCGTCCGAACGGCGCCCGGCGCGGGCGCCGCGCGCGGGTGAGGAATTGGCACTCCGCTTGACCGAGTGCTAAGCGCGTCATAGTCTCGGCTCCGTTGGCACTCTCCACCGGTGAGTGCCAAACACAGCGACGGGCAGGTCCGGCACCCGCGACGACGGATCGACCTGGTCGCCACCTCAGACAGTTAACCCCGTGAGATCTCCGAAGGGGGAGGTCGGATCGTGACGACCACCAGCTCCAAGGTTGCCATCAAGCCGCTCGAGGACCGCATTGTGGTCCAGCCGCTCGACGCCGAGCAGACCACGGCCTCTGGCCTGGTCATCCCGGACACCGCGAAGGAGAAGCCCCAGGAGGGCGCCGTCCTCGCCGTGGGCCCGGGCCGCTTCGAGAACGGCGAGCGCCTGCCGCTCGACGTCAAGGTCGGCGACGTCGTGCTCTACAGCAAGTACGGCGGCACCGAGGTGAAGTACAACGGCGACGAGTACCTCGTCCTCTCGGCCCGCGACGTGCTCGCGATCATCGAGAAGTAATTCACCCCAGGCTTCCGAGACTTCGAAGCTTTTGAGCTGCGCCCCGGGTGCCCGCGTCCACCAACCGGGCGGCCGGGGCGCAGTTCGTTCCGAGAGACACGGCGAAGGATTTAACCCATGGCGAAGACCCTGAAGTTCGACGAGGACGCCCGTCGCGCCCTTGAGCGCGGCGTCAACAAGCTTGCCGACACCGTGAAGGTGACGATCGGCCCCAAGGGCCGCAACGTCGTCATCGACAAGAAGTTCGGCGCTCCCACCATCACCAACGACGGTGTCACCATCGCCCGCGAGGTCGAGCTCGAGGACGCATACGAGAACCTGGGCGCCCAGCTCGTCAAGGAGGTGGCGACCAAGACCAACGACATCGCGGGCGACGGCACCACCACCGCCACCGTGCTGGCCCAGGCGCTGGTCCGCGAGGGTCTGCGCAACGTCGCCGCCGGCGCCTCCCCGGCCTCCCTGAAGAAGGGCATCGACGCCGCCGTCAAGGCCGTCTCCGAGGAGCTCCTCGCGACCTCCCGGCCGATCGACGACAAGAGCGACATCGCCGCCGTCGCCGCCCTGTCCGCCCAGGACAAGCAGGTCGGCGAGCTCATCGCCGAGGCGATGGACAAGGTCGGCAAGGACGGTGTGATCACCGTCGAGGAGTCCAACACCTTCGGCCTGGAGCTGGACTTCACCGAGGGCATGGCCTTCGACAAGGGTTACCTCTCGCCGTACATGGTCTCGGACCAGGAGCGCATGGAGGCCGTCCTCGACGACCCGTACATCCTGATCCACCAGGGCAAGATCGGCGCCATCCAGGACCTGCTCCCGCTGCTGGAGAAGATCATCCAGGCCGGTGGCTCCAAGCCGCTGCTGATCATCGCCGAGGACGTCGAGGGCGAGGCGCTCTCCACCCTCGTCGTCAACAAGATCCGCGGCACCTTCAACGCCGTGGCCGTCAAGGCCCCGGGCTTCGGCGACCGCCGCAAGGCGATGCTCGGCGACATGGCCACCCTCACCGGTGCCACCGTCATCGCCGAGGAGGTCGGCCTCAAGCTCGACCAGGTCGGCCTGGACGTGCTGGGCTCCGCCCGCCGCGTGACCGTCACCAAGGACGACACCACCATCGTCGACGGCAAGGGCGACTCCTCCGAGGTCGCCGGCCGCGTGGCCCAGATCAAGGCCGAGATCGAGACCACCGACTCGGACTGGGACCGCGAGAAGCTCCAGGAGCGCCTCGCCAAGCTCGCCGGCGGCGTGTGCGTCATCCGCGTCGGCGCGGCCACCGAGGTCGAGCTCAAGGAGAAGAAGCACCGTCTGGAGGACGCCATCTCCGCGACCCGCGCCGCGGTCGAGGAGGGCATCGTCTCCGGTGGTGGCTCCGCGCTGGTCCACGCCGTCAAGGTGCTGGACGGCAACCTCGGCAAGGAGGGCGACGAGGCAACCGGTGTCGCGGTCGTCCGCCGCGCCGCCGTCGAGCCGCTGCGCTGGATCGCCGAGAACGCCGGCCTGGAGGGCTACGTCATCACCTCCAAGGTCGCCGAGCTCGACAAGGGCCAGGGCTTCAACGCCGCCACCGGCGAGTACGGCGACCTGGTGAAGGCCGGCGTCATCGACCCGGTCAAGGTCACCCGCTCCGCCCTGGAGAACGCCGCCTCCATCGCCTCCCTGCTGCTCACGACCGAGACCCTGGTCGTCGAGAAGAAGGAAGAGGAGCCCGCCGAGGCCGGTCACGGCCACGGCCACGCGCACTGAACCACGCGCTGGAACCGAAGGAGGCCCGGCACCCCGCGAGGGGGGCCGGGCCTCCGGCGTGTCCGGCCTCAGTTGGGTCCGTACTTGCGGCCCGTCGTGGACGACACCCGCGACAGCGCCGCGCGCGGCACGAACTTCGACAGCCCGGTCAGCGCCTTGTACCGGGGGTCCGGGACCGACAGGGACTTGCCGCGCGCCAGGTCCTTGAGCGCGGCGTCCACCAGCCGGTCCGCGTCCAGCCACATCCAGCCCGGGATGTTGTCCGTCCCCATCCCGGCCCGCTCGTGGAACTCGGTGCGCACGAAGCCCGGGCACAGCGCCATCAGCCGCACCCCACTGCCCGCCAGGTCCCGTGCCGCGCCCTGGGTGAACTGCACGACCCACGCCTTGCTCGCCCCGTAGGTGCCGCGCGGCACGAAGGCGGCCACCGACGCCACGTTGACCACGCCGCCGCGCCGGCGCTCGCGCATCCCGCGGGCGGCGGCCATCGTCAGCCGCAGCACCGCCTCGCAGTGCACCGTGAGCATGGTGAGCTCGTCCTGGACGGGGACCTCCAGGAAGCGGCCCTTGTTGCCGAACCCGGCGTTGTTGACCAGCAGATCGACCGGATGCTTACGGTCGGAGAGCCGGGACTCGACGGCGGCGATGCCCTCCTGGGTCGCGAGGTCGGCCCGCAGCACCTCGGCCTCCACCCGGTGCCGGTCGTGGAGCTCGGTCGCCTGCTCGTTCAGCCGCTTCTCGTCGCGGGCCACGAGGACCAGGTTGTGCCCTTCGGAGGCGAGCCGCCGTGCGAAGGCCGCGCCGATGCCGGCCGTCGCTCCCGTGATCAGTGCAGTCGTCATGAGGGAACGTTACTGAGTTTCCCGGGCGGCTTCGCTACGGGCCGCACCCCCGGCCGGAACCGCGGAGCGCGCCGACTCCTCGGCCTTGCGCAGGAGTTCGGGGTGCAGGGCGTCACCCGCCGCGAGGACGCGGGGCAGCAGCGCCCGCTCCGTCGTCCTCGCCCGGAAGGCGAAGGAGACCGACACCTCGTGCCCGGGGCGGTGGACGACGGTCACCGGATCACCCGCACGGACCTCCCCGGGCTCCAGCACCCGCAGGTACGCGCCCGGGGCCGCGGTCTCGGTGAACCGCCGCACCCAGCCGTTCTCGCCCAGCCAGGTGGCGAACGTCCGGCAGGGGATCCTCGGCGAGGTCACCTCCAGCAGCAGCCGCTCGCCCACCCGCCAGCGCTCCCCGATCCGGGCGCCGGACACGTCCACCCCGGCGGTGGTGAGGTTCTCGCCGAACGAGCCGTCCGGCAGCGTCCGCCCCAGCGCCCGCTCCCAGCCGTCGAGGTCCTCGCGGGCGAAGGCGTAGACCGCCTGGTCGTCGCCGCCGTGGTGCCGGAGCGAGACGATGGCGTCCCCGGCCAGTCCGCTGCCGGCCACCCCCTTGGGGCCCGGGGCGGCCACGGCGACCGGGCCCCGCACGGGACGCTTGTCGATGCCCGAGCCCAGCCCGCCGGCGAAGGCGGAGCCGGGGGCGGAGCGGTCGGCGGCCGTCGTGGACCGGCCGGTGTTCACGGAGAGGACGCGCATCGCACGAGGGTAGGCGGCAACGGCTCAAAGCGTCGAGACGGTTTGCTTCCGGCATCCCCAAGAGGGTCTTATGCTCAAGGAATGATCGAGGCACGCCATCTGAGAGTGCTGCGCGCGGTCGCCGGCACCGGTTCGTTCTCGGCCGCCGCCCGTGAACTGGGCTGCACCCAGCCGGCGGTCAGCCAGCAGATGAAGGCCCTGGAGCAGTCCGCCGGGACCCCGCTGCTGATCCGCACCGGCCGTGAGATGCGGCTCACCGAGGCCGGCCAGGCCCTCGTCCGGCACGCCGCCGGGATCCTCGCCGGGCTCACCGCCGCCGAGGAGGAGATCGCCGCCATCGCCGGGCTCCGTGCGGGCCGGGTGCGGCTGGTCTCCTTCTCCAGCGGTTCCTCCACGCTGGTGCCCACCGCCCTCGCCGAGATGCGGGCCGCCCACCCCGGCACCTTCGTCTCCCTCGTCGAGGCCGAACCGCCGCGCGCGGTGGGCATGCTGCGCGCCGGCGACGTCGACATCGCGCTGGCCTTCCGCTACCCCGAGGTGCGCGGCGGGGAGCAGGCGGCCGAGTGGGACGACCTGGTGGTGCGGCCGCTGCTGACCGACCGGCTGGTGGGGGTCGTGCCCGACGGGCACCCGCTGGCCGACGCGGAGCGGGTGGCGATCGGGGAGTTCGCCGACGAGCCCTGGATCGCGGGCTGCCCGCGCTGCCGCCGGCATCTGGTGGAGGTCTGCGAGAACGCCGGGTTCACCCCCCGGATCGACTTTGCGACGGACGACTACCCGGCGGTCTTCGGCCTGGTGGGAGCGGGTCTGGGGGTGGCGGTGATGCCGGAGCTCGCGGTGGAGTCCGTCCGGCACAAGGGCTCCCGGACCGTCCCGGTCGAGCCCGTGGTGCAGCGCGAGATCGTGGCCCTGACCCTGCCCGACCTGGCGCGCGTGCCCGCCGTCGCGCGGATGCTGGACCATCTGACGGCCGCCGCGCGTCGCTGAGGGAATCCTCCCGGGCGGGGTCAGGCGCTCATCGGGCTGCCCGAGGCGGTGATGGAGCGGTGCCGGGCGCGTCCCATCAGTTCCTCGCGCTCGTCCTCGGTGAGTCCGCCCCACACGCCGTACGGCTCCCGTACCGCCAGCGCGTGCGCCGCGCACTCCGCGCGGACCGGGCAGCGCATGCACACTTCCTTCGCCGAGGTCTCGCGGGCGCTGCGGGCCGCGCCGCGCTCGCCCTCGGGGTGGAAGAAGAGCGAGCTGTCGACCCCGCGGCAGGCGGCGAGCAGCTGCCAGTCCCACAGATCGGCGTTGGGGCCGGGGAGCCGGGAGAAATCTGCCATTGCTGGTCGTCCCCTCGATGTGAATCGATGCGAACTGAGCAGATGAAAATATGACTCATTGCGAATCTAGCCACACTTGCCACTGAATGGGAAGAAAAACGACTCCAAGCGGGCAAATGGGGCACGACTCGAACGATCTGACGAGCGCCCCCCGTGCGCCCTGCTCCGTGTCCGCGCCCTCACGTAGAGTGCCGAACGGGGCCGACCGAGCCCGTAACTCTTTCGGGTGACCGTCGTTGAGAGTGCCGGAGGCGGTTGGTGAGCGCGTGCGGTCAGGTGTCCGGGACGGTCCGCGGCGGTCTGCCCGAGCAGGTGTCTCGCCCATCGCACAGGTGACGACCAGTACCAGCCTGGAGGCTCAAGGTGACGCGCATCAGCTGCGGAGGGCGGCCATGACATCCGTCCTCGTCTGCGACGACTCCCCGCTTGCCCGAGAGGCGCTCCGTCGTGCGGTGGCGACCGTGCCCGGCGTCGAGCGCGTGACGACGGCGGCCAACGGCGAGGAAGTCCTCCGCCGCTGGGGCGCCGATCGTTCGGATCTGATTCTCATGGACGTCCGCATGCCCGGCCTGGGCGGCGTCGAGACCGTCCGCCGGCTGCTGTCCGCCGACCCCGGCGCCCGCATCATCATGCTCACGGTGGCGGAGGACCTGGACGGCGTGGCCCTCGCGGTCGCCGCCGGGGCGCGCGGCTATCTGCACAAGGACGCCTCGCGCGCCGAGCTGCGGGCCACCGTGACCCAGGCGCTCGCCGACCCGACCTGGCGGCTCGCCCCGCGCCGGCTGCGCTCGGCCGAGATGGGCGCCGCCCCCACGCTCACCGCCCGGGAGATCCAGGTCCTGGAGGGCATGAGCCACGGGCGGTCCAACGCCGAGATCGGCCGCGAGCTCTTCCTCTCCGAGGACACGGTCAAGACCCACGCCCGGCGGCTCTTCAAGAAGCTGGGCGCCTCCGACCGCGCGCACGCGGTGGCGCTCGGCTTCCGCTGGGGCCTGGTCCGCTAGCCGCTCGGGTGCGTGGCGCGGTGCGGCAGCGGTACGCGGCCACCCGGGCAGTCCCCCTGCGCCGCCCCGGCGCGGGGGAGGGGCATGCGCACCGCGACCCCACCGCGCCGACGCCCGCCGGTCGCGCCGGCAACCGGCGGCCGCGCGGACGTCTGGCGCCGAAACCCCGACGGATGCCGCATCCTTGAGATGTGACTCCTCCCCGCCAGAGGCCGGACCTTCTCGCTCGGCCAGAAGAGACCTCATGACGGACAGGCGCCGCTCGCTGCCGCACGGCATCACGCCGCACGGCACGGGCACAAGCTATCGGCGGAGTCGTGGGCGCGGGGCGGGTATACCCGGAAGGGGGCGACGCGAGACGTGAGTGCGAGGACACCGACGCGTAACGGTTCGACGCACAACTATGAAGGCGGTGCCGTGGATCGTCGGACGCCGAGGCACCATGGACCGATGCGTGACGACGAGACACCGGGGCACCCAGTGGCCGCCGGACCCGGGGAGATCGGCGCTCTCGTCGCCCGCGCCGTCGAGGGCGACCGGGGCGCCACCCACGATCTGCTCGCCCTGGTCCACCCACTGGCCCTGCGCTACTGCCGCACCCGGCTGTCGCGACTGCCGGGCGACGCACGGCACTTCGTGGACGACCTCGCCCAGGAGGTCTGTCTGGCCGTGCTCTGCGCGCTGCCCCGCTACCGGGACACCGGGCGGCCCTTCGAGGCGTTCGTCGTGGCCATCGCCGCGCACAAGGTCGCCGACCTCCAGCGGGCCGCCATGCGGCACCCGGGCAGCACCGCCGTGCCCTCCGACGAGATGCCGGAGCAGCCCGACGACTCGCTCGGCCCCGAGGAGCGGGCGCTGCTCAGCAGCGACGCGGAGTGGGCCAAGAAGCTGCTCGCCAACCTCCCGGAGAACCAGCGCGAGCTGGTGCTGCTCAGGGTCGCCGTGGGGCTGACCGCCGAGGAGACCGGGCAGATGCTGGGGATGTCGCCGGGCGCCGTACGGGTCGCCCAGCACCGGGCGCTCAGCAGACTGAGGGCCCTGGCCGAACAGTGACGGACGGGATCTGTGGAGGAACCTCCAAGTGACGCGGGACTCACCGGTCGTGGAATGGGACACCCGCGACGGCCGTTAGCATGGGAGTCCTCGCTGAGGCAAGGGGGTTCCGGGGCCCGCGGCGGACGCCGCCGGTGGTGACGGCCCCGGCAGATCTTGAGTATTTGGGAAGGTGTCATGACTGACCACGCCGACGGAATGCCCGCGAAGTTCGCGATGCTCGGTCTGACCTACGACGACGTCCTGCTGCTGCCGGGCGCTTCGGAGGTACTGCCGAACGCGGTGGACACCTCCTCCCGTGTTTCGCGCAACGTCCGGGTCAACATCCCGCTGCTGTCCGCCGCCATGGACAAGGTCACCGAGGCGCGGATGGCGATCGCCATGGCCCGGCAGGGCGGCGCGGGCGTGCTGCACCGCAACCTGTCCATCGAGGACCAGGCCAACCAGGTCGACCTCGTCAAGCGCTCCGAGTCGGGCATGGTCTCCGACCCGATCACCGTCCGCCCCGACGCCACCCTGGCCGAGGCGGACGCGCTGTGCGCCCGCTTCCGCATCAGCGGCGTGCCGGTCACCGACCCGGCGGGCAAGCTGCTGGGCATCGTCACCAACCGCGACATGGCCTTCGAGAACGACCGCACGCGTTCGGTCCGCGAGGTCATGACGCCGATGCCGCTGGTCACCGGCAAGGTGGGCATCTCCGGCGAGGACGCCATGGAGCTGCTGCGCCGCCACAAGATCGAGAAGCTGCCGCTGGTGGACGACGCCGGGGTGCTCAAGGGTCTGATCACGGTCAAGGACTTCGTCAAGGCCGAGCAGTACCCGAACGCGGCCAAGGACGCGGAGGGCCGCCTGGTCGTCGGTGCCGCGGTGGGCGTCGGCGCCGAGGCGTACGAGCGGGCCCAGGCGCTGGTCGAGGCCGGTGCGGACTTCCTCGTCGTGGACAGCGCCCACGGTCACAGCCGGGGCATCCTCGACATGATCGCCAAGATCAAGTCCAACATCGACGTCGATGTGGTCGGCGGCAACGTCGCCACCCGGGACGGCGCGCAGGCGCTGATCGACGCCGGTGTGGACGGCGTCAAGGTGGGCGTCGGCCCCGGCTCGATCTGCACCACGCGCGTGGTCGCCGGCATCGGCGTCCCGCAGGTCACGGCCATCTACGAGGCGGCGAAGGCGTGCCACGCGGCGGGTGTTCCGCTGATCGGCGACGGCGGTCTGCAGTTCTCCGGCGACATCGCCAAGGCGATCGCCGCCGGTGCCGACACCGTGATGCTGGGCTCGCTGCTGGCCGGCTGCGAGGAGTCGCCGGGCGAGATGGTCTTCATCAACGGCAAGCAGTTCAAGTCCTACCGGGGGATGGGCTCGCTGGGCGCGATGCAGTCCCGCGGGCAGGCGCGCTCCTTCTCCAAGGACCGCTACTTCCAGGACAACGTCCTCTCCGAGGACAAGCTGGTGCCCGAGGGCATCGAGGGCCAGGTGCCCTACCGGGGGCCGCTGTCCTCGGTGGCCCACCAGCTGGTGGGCGGCCTGCGGGCGTCCATGGGATATGTGGGATCGGCCAATGTCCAGGAGCTCAAGGACAAGGGCACGTTCGTGCGGATCACGGCGGCGGGGCTCAAGGAGAGCCACCCGCATGACATCCAGATGACGGTCGAGGCGCCGAACTACTCGTCGCGGCGCTGAGCGGGTGGGGGCGGGGCGGGGGGATTTTCTCCCCGCCCCGCCCTCATCCGTTTTCGCAGGGGCTGCGCCCCTGCGCGACCCCGCTTGCGCGCTACCGCGCGCGGGTGGGCGGGGCTTCGCCCCTGCGCCCCACCGGGGGCTTCGCCCCCTGGCCCCCTGAAGCGCCCTGCAGGCTCCCCCAGAGGCGGGCCAGGGGCAAACCCCGTCGGCGCGCGGCCGCGCCCCGCCGCGTCGGTGATACTGGAGTGCGGCAGACGTAGAAGGAAAGGCCACAAACGTGACTGAGATCGAGATCGGGCGCGGCAAGCGCGGCCGCCGGGCGTACGCGTTCGACGACATCGCCGTCGTCCCGAGTCGCCGTACCCGCGACCCCAAGGAGGTCTCGATCGCCTGGCAGATCGACGCCTACCGCTTCGAGCTGCCGTTCCTGGCCGCCCCGATGGACTCCGTCGTCTCGCCCGAGACGGCCATCCGCATCGGTGAGCTGGGCGGTCTCGGCGTGCTCAACCTCGAGGGCCTGTGGACCCGCTACGAGGACCCGGAGCCGCTGCTGGCCGAGATCGCGGAGCTGGACGAGCACACCGCGACCAAGCGCATGCAGGAGATCTACGCCGCTCCGATCAAGGAGGAGCTGATCGGGCAGCGCATCAAGGAGGTCCGCGACTCCGGCGTCGTGACCGCCGCCGCGCTGTCGCCGCAGCGCACCGCGCAGTTCTCCAAGGCCGTCGTGGACGCGGGCGTCGACATCTTCGTCATCCGCGGCACCACGGTCTCCGCCGAGCACGTCTCCGGTGCCGCCGAGCCGCTGAACCTCAAGCAGTTCATCTACGAGCTCGACGTCCCGGTGATCGTCGGCGGTTGTGCGACGTACACCGCGGCCCTGCACCTGATGCGGACCGGCGCGGCCGGCGTCCTGGTGGGCTTCGGCGGCGGCGCCGCGCACACCACCCGTAACGTCCTGGGCATCCAGGTGCCGATGGCGACTGCCGTGGCCGACGTGGCCGCGGCCCGCCGGGATTACATGGACGAGTCCGGCGGCCGCTATGTGCACGTCATCGCCGACGGCGGCGTGGGCTGGTCCGGCGACCTGCCCAAGGCCATCGCCTGCGGCGCCGACGCCGTGATGATGGGCTCCCCGCTCGCCCGCGCCACCGACGCGCCGGGCCGCGGCCACCACTGGGGCATGGAGGCCGTCCACGAGGACGTGCCGCGCGGCAAGCGCATGAACCTGGGTGCCGTCGGCACCACCGAGGAGATCCTGCTCGGCCCCTCGCACACCCCGGACGGGTCGATGAACTTCTTCGGCGCCCTGCGCCGGGCGATGGCGACCACGGGCTACAGCGAGCTCAAGGAGTTCCAGCGGGTCGAGGTGACGGTCGCGCCGTCGCAGCACGACAAGCGCTGACGCTCCGTCGGACGCGGGCCCGGTTGCCTCGGCAGCCGGGCCTTCGCCGTGTCCGGTCCTGGTCGTCAACTCCGCATAAAAGTTCGGTCATGGTGAATACTGGCGACTTATGGCGCAAAGTAAGTCGTTCACCGGCAGGGACATGGGCATCGACCTCGGCACCGCGAACACGCTGGTGTACGTGCGGGGGAGGGGAGTGGTGCTCAACGAGCCCTCGGTCGTCGCCGTCAACGCCGATGACGGCGGCGTGCTGTCGGTGGGTGCCGAGGCGAAGGAGACCATCGGTCGCACCCCCTCGAACATCGTGGCCATCCGCCCGATGCGCGACGGCGTCATAGCCGACTTCGAGATAGCCGAGCGGATGCTGCGGCACTTCATCAAGAAGGTCACCGGCAAGCGGATGCTGTCCCGTCCGCGCGTGGTGGTCTGCGTGCCGTCGGGCATCACGGGCGTCGAGCGCCGGGCCGTGATCGAGGCCGCCTCCCAGGCCGGGGCGCGGGCGGTGCACCTGGTCGAGGAGCCGATGGCGGCGGCGATCGGTGCGGGCCTGCCGGTCAGCGAGCCGACCGGCTGCATGGTCGTCGACATCGGCGGCGGCACCACCGAGGTCGCGGTCATCTCGCTGGGCGGCATCGTCACCGCGCGTTCGGTGCGGACGGCGGGCGACGCCATGGACGCGGCGATCATCTCCTATGTGAAGAAGGAGTACGCGCTGGCGATCGGCGAGCGCACCGCGGAGGACATCAAGCTGAGCATCGGCTCGGCCGCGCCGACGGGCAAGTGGTCCATCGCCGGACTGGCGTCGGTGGCAAGCAAGTTGGCGAAGAACGAGAGCCTCGCCGGCGCCGACTCCGGGGACCCCGAGGAGACCCAGGGGCTGCTGCCCCCCGACCGCTACACGATCCGCGGCCGCGACCAGGTCAGCGGTCTGCCCAAGACGCTGGAGCTGACGGCCGACGAGATCCGGCACGCGCTGACGGAGCCGGTGGACGCCATCGTCATGGCCGTGCGTCAGACGCTCGACGAGACGCCGCCGGAGCTGTCCGGCGACATCATGGACCGGGGCATCGTGCTCACGGGCGGCGGTGCGCTGCTGCGCGGGCTCGACGTCCGCCTCAGCCGGGAGCTGGACATTCCGGTCCTGGTCGCGGACAACCCCCTGGACTGCGTCGCGGTGGGCACGGGCCGCTGCGTCGAGGACTTCGCGAAGCTGCGGACGCTGCTGGACGCGCAGCCGCGGCTGCCGGCGAGCGGCCGGCTGTAGGAGGGGGCTCAGAGCCGGTGCGCGGCACCGGCGGGGCTCGCCCCCCTCGTGTCCAGCAGCAACTGCGCCTTCACCGCCAGCCCTTGCAGGTCGTACGTCCGGTGGTGCTGCAGAAGCACCGTCAGATCGGCCTCGGCCGCCGCCTCGTACAGGCAGTCCACCCGCGGCACCGCCCGGCCCCCGGCCCGCCATCCCGGCACATACGGATCGTGGTAGCTGATCTGCGCCCCCAGCTCCATCAGCCGGGAGGCGATCTCGGGGGCGGGGGAGCCCTCCTGGTCGCCGGTGTCCGCCTTGTAGCCGACGCCCAGCAGCAGCACCCGGGCGCCCCGCGCCGACTTCCCGTGCTCGTTGAGCAGGGCGGCGCTGCGCTGGGTGACGTACAGCGGCATCCGCCCGTTGACGTCCCGCGCCAGGTCCACCATCCGCAGCGGGTGCCCGGTCCCGACGCGGTCGACGGGCGTGCCGTGACCGCCGACGCCCGGTCCGGGCCGGAACGCCTGGAAGCCGAACGGCTTGGTCTCCGCGCACCGCACCACGTCCCACAGGTCGACGCCGATGTCGTGGCAGAAGACCGCCATTTCGTTGGCCAGGGCGATGTTGACGTGGCGGTAGTTGGTCTCCCACATCCGTACGGTCTCGGCCTCCCGGGGGCCCCGGGCCCGGACGATCTTGTCGCAGAGGCGTCCGTAGAACGCCGCGGCCGCCTCCGTGCAGGCGGGGGTGAGCCCGCCGACGACCCGGGGGACGCGGGCGAGGTCGCGGTCCCGGCGTCCGGGGTCGGCGCGGCTGGGGGAGTACGCGAGGTGGAAGTCGCGCCCGGCGCACAGCCCGGAGCCGTCCTCCAGCAGCGGTCGCACGAACTCCTCGGTGGCGCCCGGGTGGACGGCGGACTCCAGGATCACCGTGGTGCGCGGCCGGAGGCGGGGCGCGAGGGCGCGGGCGGCGGTCCCGACGGCGCTCAGGTCGAGGGCGCCGTCCTCGCCGAGCCGGGTCGGTGCGCAGATCACGGCCGTACGGACCCGTTCGAGCGCGGCGTCCTCGGTGGTGGGGCGGAAGCCGGCGGAGAGCATCCGGCGCAGTTCGGCGGCGGTGAGGGTGCCCGGCCCGTCGTCGGCGGGCAGCCGTCCGGCGCGCAGTTCGGCGACGGTGCGCGGGTCGGGGTCGTGGCCGACGGTCGCCACGGAGGCGGCGGTGGCGGCCCGGGCGAGCGGCAGGCCGAGGTGGCCCAGTCCAATGACGGCGAGATCTGCGGGCATGACGTGACGCGGTCCTTCCCCTGGGCCGCCGGACCGATCCCTTGAGGTGCGGCAGGTGCGGCGGTGTAGATCAGGTTAAGGGGATATACGACATATTTCGGGCATTGCCGCTCCGGGCGTCGCCCCCGGAGCCGCCGCGGGAGGCCGCCCCGGCCGATCTGGGGCAGCATCGGAGGGAGACCCCGACGCAGCGGGAGGCAGTGGTGAGGACAGCGACACTCGGGCCGGCCGGGCGCACCGCGGCGCTCGCCCGGATGGCGGAGCGAGAGCTGGACGTCCTGGTGGTCGGCGCCGGCGTCGTCGGCGCGGGCACCGCGCTGGACGCCGCCACGCGCGGCCTGGTGACCGGCCTCGTGGAGGCGCGGGACTGGGCGGCCGGCACCTCCAGCCGCTCCAGCAAGCTCATCCACGGCGGGCTGCGGTACCTGGAGATGCTCGACTTCGCCCTGGTCCGCGAGGCGCTCAAGGAGCGCGGGCTGCTGCTCCAGCGGCTGGCCCCGCACCTGGTCAAACCGGTGCCGTTCCTCTACCCGCTCCAGCACCGCGGCTGGGAGCGGCTCTACGCGGGCTCGGGCGTCGCGCTCTACGACGCGATGTCCGTCTCCTCCGGCCACGGCCGGGGACTGCCCCTCCACCGCCATCTGACGCGCCGGCACGCGCTGAGCGTGGCCCCCTGCCTGCGCAAGGACGCACTGGTCGGCGCCCTCCAGTACTACGACGCCCAGATGGACGACGCGCGCTACGTCACCACCCTGGTGCGCACCGCCGTCGCGTACGGCGCCGAGGCCGCCAACCGGACGCGCGTGGTGGGCTTTCTCCGCGAGGGGGAGCGGGTCGTCGGCGCCCGGGTGCGCGACCTGGAGGCGGGCCGCGAGTTCGCGATCCGCGCCCGGCAGATCGTCAACGCCACCGGCGTGTGGACGGACGACACCCAGCAGCTCATCGCCGAGCGCGGCCAGTTCCACGTCCGCGCCTCCAAGGGCATCCACCTCGTCGTCCCCAAGGACCGCATCCACTCCACGACCGGGCTGATCCTGCGCACCGAGAAGAGCGTGCTCTTCGTCATCCCCTGGGGCCGGCACTGGATCATCGGGACGACGGACACCGACTGGGACCTGGACAAGGCCCACCCGGCCGCGTCCAGCGCCGACATCGACTACCTGCTGGAGCACGTCAACTCCGTGCTCGCGGTGCCGCTGACCCGGGACGACGTCCAGGGCGTCTACGCCGGGCTGCGCCCGCTGCTGGCCGGCGAGTCGGACGCGACGAGCAAGCTCTCCCGCGAGCACACCGTGGCGCACCCGGTCCCGGGGCTGGTGGTCGTGGCGGGCGGCAAGTACACGACGTACCGGGTGATGGCCAAGGACGCCGTGGACGAGGCGGTGCACGGGCTCGCGCAGAGAGTGGCCGACTGCGTCACGGAGGACGTGCCGCTGGTGGGCGCCGAGGGCTACCACGCCCTGTGGAACGCCCGGGCGCAGCTCGCGCAGCGCACCGGGCTGCACGTGGCGCGGGTGGAGCACCTGCTCAACCGGTACGGCTCACTGGTGGACGAGGTCCTCGACCTCGTCACGGCCGACCCCTCGCTGGGCCGCCCGCTCGGCGGCGCCGAGGACTATCTGCGCGCCGAGGTCGTCTACGCGGCCTCGCACGAGGGCGCGCGCCATCTCGACGACGTCCTCACCCGGCGCACCCGGATCTCCATCGAGACCTTCGACCGCGGCACGCGCAGCGCCCGCGAGGCGGCGGAGCTGATGGCCCCGGTGCTGGGCTGGGACCGCGCGCAGGTGGACAAGGAGGTCGAGCACTACGAGAAGCGGGTGGAGGCGGAACGCGAGTCGCAGCTCCAGCCGGACGACCGCACGGCGGACGCGGCGCGGCTGGGCGCGCCGGAGGTGCAGCCGCTGGCCTAGGGGTGTCCGACGGGTCGGCACCGGCCCTGGGGCGGTCCGGCGGAACTCCGGGGCCGGCGGCCGTGCTTCGGGGTTCCGGCCGCTTCTGACGGTCGGCCATGCCCGGTGGCGCGCGGCCGTCCGGGCAGGAGAACGGCCCGTTCCGGCCGAACCGGGGGGCGCCGTGAGCATCTTGTGACAGCTCGGCGGCCCCGGGAACCGCGTCCCGTGCAACGATGTCCTGTAACAGGAGAGCGGGCAGGGTCGCCATCGCACACCGTCGTCGGCGCCATGACGGTGCAGCACGGTGCGGCCACGGCCGCCGTGATGCGCGATGAGGCACTGCGCGTCGGTATGCGCTCATCATCCATGGTCACATCCGTGGTCTGACGGACCCTGGCCTTCCACTGGTCGGCGGATGAGAGACAATGGTCGCTCTGCCGGGGTCGGTTGGTCGCAGAGCTGAACGCCAGAGGGGACGCATGTCGGACGCGGAGCAGACGCAGGGCACGACCGGGCGCCTCCTCGCCGGGCGTTACCGTCTCGGTGACGTGCTCGGCCGGGGCGGCATGGGCACGGTCCACCGCGCCACCGACGAGACCCTGGGACGTGTCGTCGCGGTCAAGGAACTGCGCTTCCCGGCCAACATCGACGAGGACGAGAAGCGCCGGCTGATCACCCGTACCCTGCGCGAGGCCAAGGCCATTGCCCGCATCCGCAGCTCCGGCGCCGTCACCGTCTACGACGTCGTCCACGAGGACGACCGCCCGTGGATCGTCATGGAGCTCATCGAGGGCCGCTCGCTCGCCGACGTCATCCGCGAGGACGGGCCCCTGAAGTGGCGGCGCGCCGCCGAAGTGGGCCTGGCCGTCCTCGACGTGCTGCGCGCGGCGCACCTCCAGGGCATCCTGCACCGCGACGTGAAGCCGTCCAACGTCCTCATCGCGGACGACGGCCGCGTCGTCCTCACCGACTTCGGCATCGCCCAGGTCGAGGGCGACCCCTCCGTCACCTCGACCGGCATGCTCGTCGGCGCCCCCTCGTACATATCCCCCGAGCGGGCCCGCGGCCAGAAGCCCGGCCCGCCCGCCGACCTGTGGTCGCTGGGCGGCCTGCTGTACGCGGCCGTCGAGGGCGCGCCGCCGTACGACAAGGGGTCGGCCATCGCCACCCTGACCGCCGTCATGACCGAGCCGCTCGGCCCGCCGAAGAACGCGGGCCCGCTCGAAGGCGTCATGTACGGGCTGCTCGCCAAGGACCCGCAGAAGCGGCTCGACGAGGCGGGCGCCCGGGCGCTGCTCACCGAGGCCGTCAACGCGCCGGACGAGCGGCCGCCCGCGCGTTCCCGGACGACCGCGGACCCGGAGGTCACGCAGGCCATCGCCGTACCGAAGACGCCGGAGAAGCCGGCCCGTCCGGCCGCCTCCGCGGGCCCCGCCGCGGCGGGCCGCCCGGCGGCGTCCGCCTCCGCGCCCGCCCCGCGCAAGCAGACCGCGAAGAAGCCGGAGGGCCAGTCCGCCTTCCGCCCGCTGCGGGACGCCACCCCCTCGGGCTCGGCCCGCACCGAGGCGGATCCGCAGCCGCAGCCGCCGCTGAGCGGCGCCTACACCGAGACCCTGGTCCGGATGAGGGTCCCGGCGCAGCGGCGTGTGCTGCTCGCCGTGCTCGCCGTTGTCGTGCTGGCCGTCATCGGCACGGTAATCGTCATCGCCGTCAAGCACGGCGGTGGTTCGGGCAACGACGGCCTGCGGCAGCTCGTGCCGGTCCACGCGCCCGCCGCGTCCGGGTGAGGTCCGACGGCTGACGTCCGCCGGGCAACGAGTCCGACGATCTGAGCGGTAAGGGCCCTGTGGGCTGCGTCCGGCACGTATCGTGAGATGTCGGGGACGGTACGCAGCCACAACCGACGTCCGGCGGAACGCCGTTGACGGACGGTCGGGTCGGTCGGCCCAGGGGATGCAGGGACATCGCGCGCTTTGGGGAGGCGTCGTGGACGACTACGCGGGCCGGGTGCTCGCCGACCGGTATCGCCTGCCGCTGCCCCCCTCCGATGCGTTCGAGCTCGTCGAGACACGGGCGTTCGACACCTACAGCGGGCAGGAGGTCCTGGTCCGGCAGATCCCGCTGCCCGAGGTGGTGGACGCCGAGCTCGTCGACGAGGACGGCGACCGGCCGCGGTCCGGCCGCCCGCGCACCCTCGCCGGGCCCGCGGACCCGGCGGTCCGCCGCGCCCTGGAGGCCGCGACGGCCGCGGCGCGGATCCCCGACCACCCGCGCCTGGACCAGGTGTTCCACGTCTTCGCCGAGGCGGGCAGCCTGTGGATCGTCAGCGAACTGGTCTCCGCCCGCCCCCTCGCCGCGGTCCTCGCCGAGCGCGCCCTCTCCCCCCACCGCGCCGCGGAGGTGGCCGCCGACGTCCTCACCGCCCTCCGTGCCCTCCACGCCCAGGGCTGGACCCATCGCAACATCACCACGCGCACGGTCCTGATCTGCGAGGACGGCCGCGCCGTCCTGACGGGCCTGGCGGCGGGGGCGGCGGAGGAGGCGCTGTGCGGCTACGACCCGGTGCCGGGCGCCGCGCGCGAGGGGAGCGGCAACCCCGGCAACCCCGGCAGCCCCGGTAACCCCGGCGGCCGCGCGGAGCGCGGGGGAGCCCCGGTGGAAGGGCAGGACCGGGGCACGGCCCCGCCCCGGCACTCCCCGCGCACGGACCCCCGCCGCGGCCCCCGCGCCCACGCCATCGCCGCCTACCGCGCCGGAACCAAGGCCGCCGCGGCCGCCCGGGCCGCGGCGGCCGACGGCAACGGCGGCACCCGCCCCCCGACCGGCGCCTCCCCCTGGGGCGGCGGCACCGCCGCCAGCGGCACCGCCCCGGCCCCGGGAGCCTGGAACGCGGACGCCCTGGTCCGCGGCGCGAACCCCGCGGCGTCCCCTGCCGAGGGCCCCGCCGAGCCCCCTGCCGAGCCCCCCGTCCGGGGCACCGGCTGGGCCACCCAGGACTCCCCCGGCGCCCTCGCCGCCGAGCGCGCGCGGCAGGCCCGGATGCTCGTCGTCGGTCCCGTCACCGAGCGCTGGGCGCCCGAACAGGCCTGGCCCGTCCGGGAGAACTGGCAGCTCGCCCCGCCCGTCGGCCCCGCCGCCGACCTCTGGGCCCTGGGCGCCCTGCTGTTCCGTGTCGTGCAGGGCCACCCGCCGTACCCGGAGGACAGCACCGCCGACCTGGTCCAGCTCGTCTGCTCCGAGCCCCCCGCGTACGCGGAGGAGTGCGGCGCGCTCCGACCCGTCGTCGAGTCGCTGATGCGCAAGGACCCGGAAGAACGGCCGGATTTCGAGGAGTTGCGCGGCTGGCTGCGGTCCCTGATCCGGTCCGCCCCGGAGCCGGACGTCGGCAGCCGTACGGTCACGGTCCCGTCGTTCGCCCCGGGCCCCGGCGCTCCGGGCACTCCCGGCTTCGCCGCGGAGACGACCGCCGCCCGCGGCACCGCCCGGCTCCCGATCCCCCGCCGCCGCGGCGAGCTGGTGCGCCGCCGGCGCGGCCGGCCCGCAGGGCCCGCCCGGCACCGCAGGGCGGAGCCGGTCGCCGGCTTCGCCGCGGCGGGCCACCTCCAGGAGCAGCACGCCGCCGTCCGGGCGCAGCCCGCCCCGCGGCTCGGCAGACTGCTGCTGGGGGTGATCCTGCTGCTGCTCGTCGGGGCGGTGCTCTACGCGCTGCTGTTCATGCCGCGGGCCTCGGAGAGCGCCGGTGCCGGCCGGGGCGCCGATCGCACGGCGGGCGCGCTGAGCGCCGCTCCGCAAGGGGATCCGCAGGAGGATCCGACGGTCGAAACCAGCGGTGTGGCCAAGGGGTTCACCCTGCGCCGCGACCCCAAGGGCTTCAGCGTCGCCGTCGCCCGCGAGTGGCAGCGCCGCGGGGACAACGCGCGCGGCCAGGTCGTCTACGCGGGCGGCGACTTCGAGTTGATCGTCGTGCCGGGCCGGGACAGGACCGCCGAGTTCGGCACCGACCCGATGGCCTACCAGCAGGAGCGGGAGCCCGAGCTGGAGGCGTACCGCTCCTCGTCCTGGTCGGGCGCCTCCGGCCTGCGCCGGGTGGACGTCGGCCGGACCGCGGGCGCGGAGGGCGCCTTCAACTGGAACGACAGCAGCGGCCGTCAGGTCTATGTGCGCAACTCCGCGGTGATCATGGGCGGTCGGTACCACGTGCTGCAGGTGCTCGGTCCGATGGACGGACAGCGTTCCGTGGACACGTTTTTCGACCAGGCCTCCGCCACGTACCGTGCCGACGGCAATTGACGGAGCGCCAGGCATCGGACCGGCGATCTCAAGATCGATTCGCGCGGCGCGCTCGGTAATCGTCCGGAAATTCGCTCGGGCGAAATTCTGAGCGACAAAATCGCGGAATGTAATCGCCTCGCCTGAATTACCCCGGTCGGTCCGGCGAAATAACCACGCTGTGTTGCCGTGGAGTGGTGTTCTGCGCGTAAGTCGTCACGCAACGGAGTAAGGTGCGGGCTCGGACTTCCTCCCCGTGAGCGCGTGCGTGCCGTAGGGCGTCGCGGCATTCATACTCCTTTGCTCAGGAATGTGTCTGAAGCGCTTGTTGGGGTAGTTGTGCGTCAACGGGGTTGTGGGGAAAGGGAGTCACGAGACGTGGCCCTTGGAGACGCGAGGCGTTGTGTCCGCCGGTTCGGATGGTGTGAGCGGTGCAGGTGCTTCAGGTGCAGATGGAGGTCGGGGTCGATCCCTCGGAGGTGGGGCGGGCCCGCAGGTGGGCGAGGTCGCGGCTGGCCGGTTGCGGGATAGGGCTGGACGACTCGCTCGCGGAGGCGCTGATCCTGGTGATCTCCGAGCTGGTGACCAACGCCGTGGTGCACACGGGGTGTCCGGCCGTGCTGCGGATGTTCTTCCCCGGGGGCACGGTCCGCGTCGAGGTCGCCGACTTCAGCGCCCGGCCGCCGCGTCGGCGGTGCGCCGGCGGCGACGAGACGGGCGGCCGTGGCCTGGAGCTGGTGGACGGCCTCGCCGACCGGTGGGGCTGGCAGCCCGAGGGGGCGGGCAAGAGCATCTGGTGCGAGATCGACCGCAGGCCCGGCGCCTCGGGTCCGGCGCCCGCACTGCCCTTGTGGGGCGGCGCTTTTGAGCCACACCGCGTACTCACAAATGGGGCGTAGGCGGCAAAGTCCAGACCAGGTGTTGACGTGAAGTGTTCACGTGATCACTCTTGGATGCAGCGATTCGTTGCGAGGGGACGCCGAGACACCCGGGTGACCCGGGGCGACTTGGCGAGTGCGGGTCGCGAACCGGCGCGACGGCAGGGCTTCCGGCGCCGGAGTCGGTGGGCGGCGTGCGGTGCCGTGCTCGGGGTGCGCATCTGTACGCCGCCGCTGACGGGTCCGGGCGGATGGCTCGTAACTGCCCCTGGAATGACGCGATCTGTGATGCGCGCCACACTTTTCGGTGCCTGTCGTCCGCGAGGGCGCCCGCCTCCGTCTTCCCGGGCGGCGGTCCCGTGCCCGCGGGGTCGTGTGCACCTCCGGCCGAAGCTTCGCGTCGAGTGTCCACATTCGGCATGAGAAGAACCATTCGGCAAGAATGACCCTTTCTGGCATCCTCGTCGCCGTCCGCGGCGTGAGGGCCGTCTCGGAACCCCTCGCCAACGGAACCTCATGGCCGTCGGGGGAATCATTCTTGGAGAGAGGGGCGGATATGACACAGCAGGCTGAGCCGGGCTCGATACCGGACGCGAAGTCCGCCGCGGCGGAGTCCGCGTCGGCCGGGACGGGCGGCGCGAAGCGCGCGCCCGCGCGGCGCGACGACGCCCCTGCTTCCGCCGGGTCCCCCGCTCCTGCCGGGACGGCCGCGTCCGCGGCGGGTGACGGGTCCGACGCGGACGGCGTACCCGTCGCGGCCGCCGGATCAGGTACGGGCGAGGCCCCCGAGTCCCCAGCGGACGCCGCGGCGGGCGAGGCCGCCAGGACCGCCGGTCCGGCCGAGCCCGCCGAGCCTGCCGAGTCCACGGACTCCGCCCACTCCGACGGCTTCGGGGCGGCCTTCTGTGCCTCCATGGCCACCCTCTGCGCCGAGTTCGTGGTCGCGGCGACCGCCGGGGTCCTCGTCCTCCTCGCCCGGGAGCACGACGGGCTGCCGAACACCCCGCTGACCGCCGCCGCCGTCGGCCTCGGCGCGCTGCTGCTGACCGTGCTGCTCAGCGGGTTCATCACCGCGGCGGCCGTCATGCCCGCGCTCGCCCTGGCCCGCCGGGCCGGCCGTCGCCCGGGGCGGGCGGGGGCCCTCGGCGCCCGGCCCGTGGTCGCCGTGCCCGTCGTCGCCGCGGCCGCGGTGGCCGTCTTCGGCGCCGTCGCGGCCCTGGGCAGCCTGTCCTTCGCCCGCCCGCTGTCGTACCTGCTCTGGTGGGCCGCGCTCACCGTCGGCCTGCTGCCGCCCGCCCTCGCCGCCCGCGCCGCCGCGCGCCGGTACCGCGAGGGGCGGGCCGGCAGCGTCGCCCGGCGGGTGACGCTGGGCGGCGCCGTCGCCTGGCTGGCCGTCGGCGCGATGGGCGCGACGGTCTACGGGACGGGGCTGGTCGACGTCTACCGGCCGCCGAGGCTCCACAAGTCGGACATCGCCGGCCTCTGGGACGACGGCCGGAACGGCAGCGTGATGCTGGAGAAGGGCGGCCGCGCCCTCGCCAAGGGCCTGGACAACTTCGACTGGGACGGCATGGGCAAGCCCCGGTCGAAGGACTGCGACGGCTCGGGCCGCTGGGCGCCGCTGAGGGACGGCGGGAAGATCGTCGGGGTGTCCCTGCAGATAGACGCCTGCGAATTCCGGAAGAACTGGAGCGTGAGCGGGACGACGAAGGAGCCGCGGCTCTTCCACGAGATAGGGAAGCAGGGCTCCGGCAAGAAGTATGTGCTGACGAAGGTCGTCAAGAAGAAGCACTGAGAAGGAGGACGGGCCGCCGGGGACGCTCCCGGCGGCCCGCCGCCGCGATGACAGGACGTGCGTACGGCACGCGTACGGCCGCCGCGTTATTTGACCGGCTTCTTGCCGGTGATGCCCAGGTGCACCAGCAGCGCGAGATTCGGCTTGAGGTCGGCCTGTTTCACGCCCCAGGTGGTGAAGCCCTTCTGGTGCGAGGCGACCGCCGCCAGCATGGTGACCAGCGAGCCCGCCACCGCTCCCGGACTGACGTCCTTGTCCACCTTCTTCTTGGCCTGGAGTTCCTTGACCGATTCCGTCAGGGAGTTGGTGACGGCGTTGAGGATCTTCATGCGGATCTTGTAGAACCGTTTGTCGCCCTCGGCCGCGCCCAGGTCGATGACGCGCAGGATCGCGTCGTTGCGCCGCCAGAAGGCGAGGAAGCCGTCCACCAGTTCCTCGGCGGCCTGTTTGCCCGCCTTTCCGGCCCAGGAGCGCCCGGCGACCAATTGCGTCAGACCCGCGCCCTCGGCCGCCACCTCCTCGGCGAGCTCCAGGACGGCGCCCTCGACGTCCGGGAAGTACTGGTAGAAGGTCGCGGGCGAGGTGCCGGCCCGCCGGGCGACGTCGATGACCTTGACGTCGCGGTAAGGAGAGGAGCTGAGCATTTCGCCGAGGCAGTCGAGCAGCTTCTGCCGCGTCGCCTGACCACGCCTGCCGGCCACCCGGCCGTCGACGGTGCGTACTTGTCCTGTCATGCCGTCAGCTTACCGAGGGGTGATCGGAGCGCGATTCGGTCGCGTGCAAATGGGGACGGGGGTGCCGGACGGGGTTGTTGTGCAGGTCAGCGGGGTTTTCGCGGGCGGAAATGAGAACGTTCGGGGATTGGCCCGTACCGGTGAATTGTCTTATCGGAACGCCATGGCCGGGAGCCTTTCCGGACGCTGTTCCCGGCCCGCTTTCCGGGGCCTTCCGCATGCCTTCCGCGCTCCTTCGGCACGCCTTCGCCGGCGCTTTGCGGCCGCTGCCGCCGACCGGGCGGGATCGGCACCGCGCCGATACCGTGGCTGCTGCGGCACCCCGCGCGGCCGAACGGTCCGCGGACGGCCGCGCGGTCGCGCAGAGCCGCCGCCGCGCGAAGCTGCTGAAGGAGGCGGCGTCCATGGGCGAGGCAGACGAGGCGGCCGAGGCGGGCGGGTCCATGGACACCGGCCCGGACACCGGCCCGCGGTCCGCGCCGTGCTGGGCGGACGTCATGCTGCCCGACGTCGAGGCGGGCAAGCGCTTCTACGGAGGGCTCTTCGGCTGGACCTTCCGGGACGCCGGACCCGAATACGGCTCGTACACCGAGGCGTTCCAGGACGACCGGGCCGTCGCCGCCCTCGCGCCCAAGCCCGACGGCCGGATGCCCACCACGTGGAACGTCTACTTCTCCTCCGCCGACGCCGCCGCGACCGCCCGGCGGATCACGGCGGCGGGCGGGCAGGTCGTCACCGGCCCGTTCACCGTCGGCCCGTTCGGCACGATGCTGCTCGCCGCCGACCCCGGCGGCGCCGTCCTCGGCGTCTGGCAGGCCGGCACCCATCACGGCTTCGGGGAGCTCGGCGAGCCGGGGTCGTTCGCGTGGACCGAGGTGTACACCCGGGACGCGGCGGCCGTGGACACCTTCTACGAGCGGGTGTTCGGGCTCGTCGCGCATGTGCTGGACAGCGAGGAGGCGACGGCGGACGACTACGCGCTGTGGACGCCCGCGGGGCTGCCGCCCGGTCCGGAGCACGCGGTCGGCGGACGGGCCGTCATGGGCGGGGACTTCCCCGAGATGATGCCCGCGCACTTCCTCGTCCACTTCGCCGTCGCCGACTGCGACGCCGCCGCGGCGGCCGCCGGGCGGCTGGGCGGCCGCGTCCGGCGCGCCCCCGAGAACGCCCCGTACGGGCGGTTCGCGGTGCTGACCGACAGTCAGGGCGCGGACTTCGCCGTGCTGGAGACGGCGGCTCCACCGCGCTGACCGGCGACGGGAGGACGGGACCGGACGTTCCGGTTTCGACATGGACACGCCGAAGCGTGACCCGGGTTCGCAACCGGGGCTCCGGCCAGGGAGAATCAGGGCGCGTACCCCGGGATAATTCGCGGTGAGACGCTGCACGGGGCTGAACGACCCTTCAAGCCCCCACGGGGAGGTGGCAGGCCAGTTGGAGCAGCTTACGCAGCACGACCCGAGACGGATCGGCCCGTTCGAGGTGCTCGGCAGGCTCGGAGCCGGTGGCATGGGACTGGTCTATCTCGCCCGCTCGGCCTCGGGCCGGCGGGTGGCGATCAAGACGGTGCGCACGGAGCTCGCCGAGGACCAGCTCTTCCGTGTCCGCTTCACCCGTGAGGTGGAAGCGGCGCGGGCGGTCAGCGGCTTCTACACGGCCGCGGTCGTCGACGCCGATCCGCGCGCGGCCGTGCCCTGGCTCGCCACCGCGTACGTCCCGGCGCCCTCCCTGGAAGAGATCATCAACGAGTGCGGGCCGCTCCCGGCCCAGGCCGTGCGCTGGCTGGCGGCCGGCATCGCCGAGGCGCTCCAGTCGATCCACAGCGCGGGGCTGGTCCACCGCGACCTCAAGCCGTCCAACGTCCTCGTGGTCGAGGACGGGCCGCGCGTCATCGACTTCGGCATCGCCTCCGGGGTGTCCAACACCCGGCTGACCATGACCAACGTCGCCGTCGGCACGCCCGCGTACATGTCCCCCGAGCAGGCCCGGGACTCCCGCAGCGTCACCGGCGCCAGCGACGTCTTCTCGCTCGGCTCCACGCTCGTCTTCGCGGGCACCGGCCACGCCCCCTTCCACGGCGCCAACCCGGTCGAGACCGTCTTCATGCTGCTGCGCGAGGGCCCCGACCTGAGCGGCCTGCCGGACGAGCTGCGGCCGCTCATCGACTCCTGCATGCAGATGGCGGCCGAGCACCGGCCCACCCCCGCGGACCTCCAGGCGCAGCTCGGCCCGCACCTGTTCGCCTCCGGCGGGGGCGACGACAGCGGCACGGCCTCGGCCTGGCTGCCGCCGGACGCCGTCTCGCTCATCGAGCACCGCCGGGCCGGGCACCGGCCCGCCGCCTCCGCCCCCGCCCGTGGCGCCTCCCGGCCCGCGACCCCGCCGCGCCCTGCACGGCCCCCGGCCGCCCCGTCCTACGAGCCGTCGAGGGCGCCCGCTGCCCCCGGCTGGGCCGATCCGCGCGGCGGCCCGGCCGCGGCGCCCGCTCCGGCCCCCGTCGCCCAGGGGCGGCACGCGGCGGCGCCCGTCTCCACCGCGGACGGTGCCGTGCGGCTGCCCGGCGCCCAGGTGCCGATCGGCCCGGGGCCGCGCGTCGCGGACGCCCGCGAGCCGTACGCGGCGCCCGGCGCGTCCTGGGTGCGCCCGCCGGGCGCCACCGCGGCCCCCGTCGCGCCCGAGGCGGCCGTCAACTCCACGGTGGACCCGTCCCGTTGGCGCCCCTGGCGGTTCCGTATGTCCAACGACGTCTGGGGCACCCCGGTCGTCGCCGGCGACCTGGTGTACGTCACCTCCTTCGAGGTGCACGCCCTCGATGTGGCCAGTGGGCGGCGCCAGTTCAAGACCCGGGACGTCGCCTGGGCCATGGCCGTCGCCGACGGCCGCATACACGCCTCCGACGGGCCCACGCTCTACGCCCTCGACGCCGCCGACGGCACCGAGCGCTGGCGCCTGTCCACCGACGGCTGGGTGTACTCCCTGAGCGCGGACCGGGGCACGGTCGTCACCGGCACCCGCGGCGGCGGCGCCCAGGCGTGGGAGGCCGCCACCGGCGAACTGCTGTGGGAGACGGGCGGCCTGCAGACCGACTTCGAGACCCCCGACTGCGGGCCCGCCGTCCACGACGGCACCGCCTTCGTCTGGTCCGACGGCCGGCTGCGCGCCCTCGACGCCCGCAGCGGCACGGAGCGCTGGTCCTACCCGGTCGGCGACGCCGCGTCCTGCGGCGGCGTCCCGGTGCGCCTGCACTCCGCCCCCGACGGCGTCGTCTACATCGCCGCCGGCACCCGCCTGCTGGCCGTCGACGCCGCCCGCGGCGATGTGCGCTGGCGCTTCGAGGCCCCGGCGGTCTTCCTCGGCCCGCCCGCCTGGTCGGCCGGCGGCGTCTACGCGGCCGACTACCTCGGCACCGTCTACGCCCTGGACGCCGCGAGCGGCCACGAGCGCTGGCGCATCGCGACCGAGGCCCGCCAGTCCACCGCGCCCGTGCTCGTCGCGAACGGCCTGGTCCACCTGGGCAGCGGCGGCGCCCTCTACACCCTGGACGCCGCCACCGGCACCCCGCGCTGGCGGTTCGCCGCCGGCGGCGAGATCGTCGGCTCCCCCGCCGTGGCCGACGGCCGCGTCCACTTCGGCTCCGCCGACCACTGCCTCTACGCCCTCGACGCGGCGGGCGGCCAGCTCCGCTGGAAGCTCGCCACCGGCGGCGAGATCACGGGCACCCCCCTGGTCGTCGGCGGCGTCGTCTACGCCTGCAGCAAGGACCGCTGCGTCTACGCCCTGGACGCGGCGAAGGGAACGGGGCAGGCGCGGCGGTGAGTCGGGCGTACGGGGCACCCGCGTGACCAGCGGGGACCCCGGCGCAGCGGGCGGAGTCCGCGGCGGGTGTTTTTCCGGCGTGCCCGGGACGCGAAAGCTGTTCGGACAGGAACGAGTCCTGCCCGGGCCCGGCGGACACGGAGGGGCCCCTCGGACCAGAGATGTCCGAGGGGCCCCTCCGTGCGGGCAGTGGTCAGAGCTCCATGCTGCCGACGTGGTGATCGTCCGCGCTCGTGGCGGTGTCGATGACGTCGCCGGAGGAGGCCGGCACCACACGGGCGGCGCTCTGCACGGATCCCGTGTGGTTGTCGGCAGCGGCCGGCAGGGCGCCCAGGGCCGTCGCGGCGCCGACGATGGCGAACACGGCCAAGGCCTTCTTGGCGCGAGTGGTTGTCCTGCGGGTCATGGAGGCTCCTTTTGCTCGGGGGTTTCGGGGGGCTTGCGATGTCACTTCTCTCCGGATCTCTCCGGAAGTCGCCCGGGCGTCTCCGGGCCAACAGAAATGCCGGCATCGGCGGCTCCCCCTCCGTGCCGCCGATGCCGGCCTCTGCTGTGTGCCGGCCGACGAAGCTCCCTGTCCCCCCGCGCACCGGGACTTCGCCGTGCCGAGCCCGGGCTCGGGAAGCTCCCGGAGTGTGCCGGGAGCTTCCGTCGCCCAGGGGCCTGACGGACCGGGCCGGTTCAGACCGGCTCGGAACCCGCGTGGTTGTCGTCCGGAGAATCCGTGAGCTTCTGCACCTTGGGCTTCAGCGGCGCGGTACCGACCTCCGTTGCGTTCGCGGTACCGATGCCTGCTGCGTTGTTCGTGATCTGGCCGTCCTGCTGTGGCGCGGGCAGAGTGGGGTTGAGCTGGTTGTTGTCGCTCATGGTCGTTCAACTCCATCGAAAAGTGCGAGTCGTGCAGTACGACGGGGATTGCGACACCCGCCCGGCGACTCCCCCGAGGGCCTCCGGACGGGTGTTTGAGGGTTGTTCACCCTAGTGGTGGCGCACCACACGACCCGTCTGCCCCCCGACGCGACGGATCGACATCACCAAGGATGGCGCGCCCCGATAAACGAATGATGAACGACGGCATGACGAGGGCGAGGACAGAGGGCACGGGCAGAGGGCGCCTAGGCGTTGGCCGGCCTCAGCAGGCCGCGTACCTCGGCCGCCTCCTTCTCGTACCCCAGCTGCTCGAACACGGACAGCGCGTCCGCCCAGCAGGCGTAGGCACGCTCCCTCTGCCCGAGACGGTCGAGGCAGTGGCCGAGTACGGCGAGAATGTCGCCCCTCCGCCATTCTCCGCTGATGCCGCGCAACCGGGCCAGCGCCTGCTCGGCGTGGGAGGCGCCCTGGGCGTGGTTGCCCATGGCGTGGTGGATCTCCGCCATGCGGTAGAGGCTCCAGCCCTCCCACATCCGCTGCCTGTTGCTCCGGAAAATGGACAGGGCCTCCGAGAACTGTGCCAGGGCGCGCTCGTGCTGCTCGGCACTGGCGAGGGCCATGCCGTAGGCGTAGCGGCCGTTGGCCAGCCGCCACGAGACATTGAGGTCGCGGTAGATGCCGAGGCTCTCCTCGGCGAGCCGGACCGCGGAATCCGTTCGTCCGGTGTGTCCGTGGATCCGGGAGAGGTTGCTGAGCGCGCTGGCCGCACCGTTGCGGTTGCCGTCGCTGCGGAACGAGTCCAGGGCCTGGACGCAGTGCGTCTCGGCGTCCTCGTACCGCTGCTGGTAAATGCCGACAATCGCGCGGAAGTTGGAGGCCAGGCAGAGCGGGAACGTGTCGCCGGACTCGTGCGCGAGACGCACCGCCTCCGCGGCCTCTTCATCGGCATCCGCGAACCGCCCTGCGAGGCTGTGGACGTGCGCGAGGATGGTTCGCGCACGGCCCTCCGCCCGGGCGTCCCCCGAAGCCCGGGTGGCGGCCAGCAGGTCGGTGGCCGCCTGCGCGTACATCCGTGAGTAGGTGCCGGACTCGATCAGGTCGTTGAGCGCCTGCAGCAGGTCCACGGCCTTCCTCAGCGGCTCTCCGCTGTCCGACGAGTGCCGTCGTGCGCATGCCAACATGCACCCTGCCTCGGTGTGCAGCCAGTCCGCCCCCGCAGTGCGGTCGGTGAACGTCAGCCCCGGGTGCCGGGTGGGCGTCAGGTGCTTCAGTAATTGATCGCCCGGCCGCTCCAGCACGTACACCCCCGCCGCCGTCGCCAGATAGAAGTCCAGCAGCCGCGACATCGCCGCCTCCCGCTCCTGCGGCGGGTGTTCGTCGCGTTCGGCGCAGGAGCGGGCGTAGAGGCGGACCAGGTCGTGGTAGCGGTAGCGGCCGGGGGCGGCGGATTCGAGGAGGGAGGTGTCGACGAGGGTTTCGAGGAGTTCCTCGGTCTCGTCGGGGTCCAGGTCGAGGACGGCGGCCGCGGCGGCGAGGGAGATGTCGGGGCCGTCGGGGAGGCCGAGGAGGCGGAAGGCCCGGGCCTGGGCGGGTTCGAGCTGGCCGTAGCCGAGTTCGAAGGTCGCCTTGACCGCGAGGTCGCCGGCCCGGAGCTCGTCCAGCCGGCGGCGCTCGTCGCCGAGCTTGCGGGCGAGAACGGAGACGGTCCAGGTGCGGCGGGCCGCCAGGCGCGAGGCCGCGATGCGGATCGCGAGGGGGAGGAAGCCGCAGGCGGCGACGACGTCCATGGCGGCGTCGCGCTCGGCGCCCACCCGCTCCTCGCCGACGATCCGGGTGAAGAGGACCAGCGCCTCCTCGGGGCTCATCACGTCCAGGTCGACGAGATGGGCGCCGGCCAGGTCGACCATCCGCATCCGGCTGGTGACCAGGGCCGCGCAGCCTTCCGTCCCGGGGAGGAGCGGGCGGACCTGGGCCGCGTCCCGGGCGTTGTCGAGCAGGGTCAGGATGCGGCGGCCGTCGAGGGTCGAGCGGTAGAGGGCGGAGCGCTCCTGGAGGCCCTCCGGGATCGCCGAGTCCGGGGTGCCGAGGGCGCGGAGGAACGCGCCGAGCACGGCCTCGGGGTCCGCGACGACCGGGCCCGTGCCCTGGAGGTCGACGTACAGCTGCCCGTCCGGGAAGTGGTTGCGGGCGGCGTGCGCGACGTGCACCGCGAGCGTCGTCTTGCCGACGCCGCCGATGCCGGCGACGGCGGACACCGCCATGATCCGCCCCTCGGCGGTGGCGAGCTGGTGGCTGAGCTCGTCGACGAACGCGGCCCGGCCGGTGAAGTCGGAGACCGTCGCGGGGAGTTGGGCGGGGCGGATGAAGGCCGGGCCGGCGGTGCCGCGGTCCGCGGGGAGGTGCAGGTTGAGGTCCGCGTCGCCGTTGAGGATCCGCTGCTGGAGCTCGGCGAGCTCGGGGCAGGGGTCGACGCCCAGTTCGTCGGCGAGGAGGCGGCGGGTGTCGGTGTAGACGGCGAGGGCCTCCGCCTGCCGCCCGCTGCGGTACAGGGCGAGCATCAGCAGCTCGCGCAGCCGCTCGCGCAGCGGGTGCGCGGCGGTGAGGGCGGTGAGCTCGGAGACGGCCTCGGCGTGGTGGCCGAGCTCCAGGTCGAGGTCGAGGCGGGTCTCCAGCAGGCCGAGCCGCCACTCCTCCAGCCGGGCGCGCTGCGTCTCGGCGTACGGGCCGGGGAGCCCGGCCAGCGGCTCGCCGTCCCAGACCGCCAGGGCCTCGTTGATCAGGGCGCGGGCGCCGCCGCGGTTGCCGTTGGCGCGCGCCTTGTCCGCCTCGGCGGCCAGCCGTTCGGCGGTGTCGGTGTCCAGGCTGCCGACGCCGGTCCGCAGCGCGTACCCGCCCGCCTCGCTGGCCAGCACGTCCGCGTCGGGCCCGAACGCCTTGCGCAGCCGCGAGGCGTAGGTGCGCAGCGCGGCCAGGGCCGCGTGCGGGGGGTCGTCGCCCCACAGCGCGTCCACCAGCTCGGCCGCGGTGGCCGTCCGCCCGCCGCGCAGCAGCAGGGCCGCGAGCAGGGCCCGCTGCTGGGGTGAGCCGGTCCGCACTGTCTCGTCGCCGCGCCACGCGCGGACGGGTCCGAGCACGGCGAAGCGCAACCGCTGCTCGTGCCCTGTGTCCCCGGCCATCGTGACCCCCTGCTCGTCCCCTCGGTGGCACCGGTCAGTCTGCCCTGTTCCGGCCCCCGGCGTCAGCACCGGTCCGGCCCTCTCCGGGGGGACCTCCCGGGGGTATGGATCCCCGGGAGCCGGTGCCGTACGGGGCTCCGGCGGGCCTCCCCGGAGCGGTGTCTTCCCCCGGGGCGGGCCGGGCCGGGACCGGTGTCCGGCGGACCCCCGGTGTCCGGCTGAACAGGACCACCGGCCACAACTCGCCTTATTCGGACCGGGCATTGTACGGCTCCGGATCCGTCGGCGGGACGGCGAGGGGCGGTCGTTCCGTGCGGCGGCGGACCGGGGCGCGGGCGTGCGCCGCCGGTGGGTCCATGGCGATTTGTGCGGTGCGCGCGGACGGCCGGATTGTGACGTCGGATGCTCCAGGGTGTGATGCGGACCTCTTCGGAGGACCCGACCGATGGTGGCCCGGTGGCGGCCCGGCGGAAAATTTTGAACCAGGACAAAAGGGGCAGTGCTGCGAATTCCGCACCTGCCCGACTCGGGGGTTCCACCTGGCTGTTACCTGCCGTAACGCCCGTCGACCCTTCAATTGGCAGGCCAACTGGTGAGTACGGCCGTCAAGTTAAGGGGGCTTTGCGGGAGCGCAATCCTCCGTTCACGGAAACAGCAGGACCTAACGTCCCAGCCATGGCGGATGCAGCAGCGCGCGAGCGCCCTCCCCGGAGCGGGGACACGGTAACGAGCGTCACCGGGGGCGCCGACGGCGTCCGTGCCAAAGGTCTGGGCCGCGGCTCGGTCGGCCTGCTCGGCAGCGCCGTCATCGGCGTCTCGACCGTCGCCCCGGTCTACTGCCTGACCTCCACCCTCGGCCCGACCGCCGGCGAGGTGGGGCTGCACATGCCCGCCGTCTTCCTCGCGGGCTTCCTGCCCATGCTCCTGGTCGCCTTCGCCTACCGCGAGCTCAACAAGGCCGTCCCGGACTGCGGTACGTCCTTCACCTGGTCCGTCCGCGCCTTCGGCCCGCGCGTCGGCTGGATGTGCGGCTGGGGACTGGTCGTCGCCACCATCATCGTCCTCTCCAATCTCGCCGGCGTCGCCACGTCCTTCCTCTACCTCCTCCTCGGCGAACTCACCGGCAGCGACGGCGTCGCGGCCCTCGACGACGACCGGACCGTGCACGTCGTCACCTGCCTCGCGCTCATCGCCGCGGCCACGGCGGTCAGTTACCGCGGCATGACCGCGACCAAGGGCGTGCAGTACACGCTCGTCGCCCTCCAACTCGCCGTCCTGGCCGTCTTCGTGGCCATGGCCCTGGCGAAGGGCCGGGCCATGGACTTCTCCTGGGACTGGATCAACCCCTTCGCCGTCCCCTCCTTCGCCTCCTTCACCGCCGGGCTCTCGCTCTCGATCTTCATGTTCTGGGGCTGGGACGCGTGCCTGACCGTCAACGAGGAGACGGAGGGCAGCGACCGCACGCCCGGCCGGGCCGCCCTGCTCGCCATGGTCGTCCTCATCGGCTCGTACCTGCTCACCGGCATCGCCGCCCAGCGGTACGCCGGCGCGGACCTCGCCGACCCGCGGACCGCGGACAACGTCTTCGCCGCCCTCGCCGAACCCGTCATGGGCCGGGCCCTGGGCGCCCTCCTCTTCGTCGCCGTCCTCGCCTCCGCCGCGGCCAGCCTCCAGACCACCTTCCTGCCCGTCGCCCGCACCGTGCTGGCCATGAGCACCTACGGCGCGCTCCCGCGCTCCTTCGCCGCCGTCCACCCGCGCTTCCGCTCCCCGGGCCGGGCGACGGTCGCGGCGGGCGTCGCCACCGGCGGCTTTTACGCGGTGATGAGCTTCCTCAGCGCGAATGTGCTGGTCGACACCATCTACGCCCTCGGCCTCATGATCTGCTTCTACTACGCGATCACCGCCTTCGCCTGCGCCCGGTTCTTCCGCGCGGAACTGCGCCGCTCGCCGCGCGACGCGCTCTTCAAGGGCGTCCTGCCCGTGCTCGGCGGACTGCTGCTGACGGCCGTCTTCGGCAAGACGCTGTACGACATGTGGAACCCTGCGTACGGGACGGGCAGTTCGGTGTTCGGGGTCGGCGCCGTCTTCGTCATCGGGGTCGGCCTGCTGGTGCTCGGCGGCGTGCTGATGGAGGTCATGCGGCGGAGGAGTCCGGAGTTCTTCCGCGGCGGCCGTTAGGAGGTGCCCTCCGGGGTGCGGAGGGCACGCCCGCCGGACTCACCGGGTGTAGAGCCACCACCACCAGTGATAGTCGTCGTGGTCGTACGACTTCTGGCACTTGTACTCGTGCCACTTGTGGTGGTCCACGCCGTCCTTGCCGGCCTTGCGGCAGGACTGCTCGCTCGGGTAGTGGCCGTGCTTCACCCAGTGGGCCTTCGTGAGCTGCTCGGTCTCCTGCTGCGCGTGCTTCTCCTCCTGTTCGCTCGGGGGGCTGCTCGTGTCGCCGGGCGTGGCACTGCCGGTCGCGCTGCCGGTCGGGCTCGGGGAGTCGTCCGACGGGACCGCGACGGCCGTGCCCGCCGTACCGGCGAACAACAGCCCGGCAGTGGCCACCACCGCCGGTGCGAGGCGGAAGGCCCTCGATTTCATGAGGTTCCCTCTCTGTTGGGCATCTGCCCCGATAGTGGGCGCGGAATCCCGGCCCCGGAACGGCGCGCGGGAGCGGGAACCCGGGGCCGCCCCGCGCGGGCGGGCTTGAACCTCACGCGGCGTGAGGAGGGAGGATCGGGCCATGCACACCACCTGGAAAGTGGGCGCGCTCGCCGAGGCGTCCGGACTGACCGTGCGCACCCTCCACCACTGGGACGCCATCGGTCTCCTCACCCCTTCCCGGCGCACGGCGGGCGGCCACCGCGCCTACACCGAGTCCGACCTCGCCCGCCTCTACCAGGTACTGGCGCTGCGCGGCCTCGGGCTGGGCCTGGAGGCGATCGGCGCCTGCCTGGACGCGGGCGTCGACCCCGTGCGTCTGGTCCGCGACCACCTGACCGAGGTCGAGTCCGCGCTCGCGGCGCTGGAGACGCTGCGGGAGCGGCTGGTGGCCCTCGACGGCGAACTCGCCACCGGCGGAGTGCCGTTGCCCACGCTCCTCGACGTGCTGCGCGCGACCGGCCGGACGGGGCCGGACGGCGAGCGCGTCCTCCGTCGGCACGTCGACGCCGACTCCGTACGGGAGTTGGGCGACCGTGCGTCCGCCCTGGGGCCCGCCGCGCACTACCACCTGGAGGTGGAGTGGCCGGAGCTGTACCGGCGCGCGGAACGCCTCCGCGCGTCCGGGGTGCCGCCGGCGGACGCGGCCGTCCGGCGCCTGGTGGCGCGGATGGACGAGCTGGGCGCGCTGTTCACGGGCGGCGACGCGGGGATCTCGGCCGGGGTGCGGGGCGCCTGGCGCGAGGACCCGGCGGCGATGTCCGGCGACCTGGCCGTGGACGCCGGCGAATACCGCGACCTGGCCGACTACTTGGACGCGGCCCGCCGCGCCGTCCCCGAAGGAGCCCACTCGTGATCGTCCGACTCCTCCCGATGCTGCTGCCGTACGCGCTCTGCTGCCTGCTGGCGGCGGCCGGTGTCCTGCCGACGGGTGTTCTCGTGGCTGTGCCGGTGGCGTTGCTCGTGCTGTCGGCCGCGCAGCGGCGGGGGATGCGCTGATCCTTCCCGGGGCCGTTCACCCGTACGGCGGACAGCTGCCGGTGGGCCGCTTGAGGCGCCCGTCGAGCGGGCAGCGGAAGCTTCCGCGCACCCACCGACCGACGGGAACACCCATGTCCCTTCCCCAGCAGATCCGACCCGGGGACGTCGTCCTCACCCGCGGCACCGAGGCCGTCTCACGGGCCATCTGCCTCATGGACGACTCCGAGGTCAGCCATGCCGCGCTGGCCCTCGGCGACGGCACCCTCGCCGAGGTGACCGGGGAGGGCCTGCACACGATCTCCTTCGCCCGGGCCCGCGAGGGCCACGACCTCGTCGTCGGCCGCACCCTGACCGCGCCCGCGGACATGGCGCCCGTCCTCGGCGTCGCCCGCCGCCACCTCGACGCCGGCCGGACGTCCTACGCGCACCAGCAGATCGTGCTGCTCGCCGTGCTGTGCGTCACCCGCCGCGTCCCACTGCCGCCGGGCGGGCGGCGGTTGGTCCGTACCGTGCTGGACCAGGCGGCCGCCGCCGTGAACGCCATGGCGGAGAGGGGCCGACAGCCCATGATCTGCTCGGAGTTCGTCTTCCGCTGCCATGCCGAGGCGCGGCCGGCGGAGCCGTACGCGCTGAAGGTGGACGCGGACGGCTCCCGCTCCGGCGGGACGCTGCTGGACTGGGCACAGGCGCAGCCCGCCCTGCCGCCGGTTCCGGCCCTCCCCAGGACGGGTCCCTTCTCCCCGGCCGCGGCGGAGGCGGCGCTCGCACCGCTGGTCTCCGCCTACGCGGCGGCCCTGCCGCCCGGCCTGGCCGACCCGTCCGACGAGCAACTCCTCTCCTCCATGGCCGCGTTCGGCGCCGCCCTCCACGGCGGGCCGCTCCCCTCCGACGAGGCCCTGGAGGTGATCCGCGCCAAGGAGGCGGCCCCGGACTTCGTCACCCCCGGGGACCTGCTGCGCAGCCCGTCCCTCACGGAGAGGCTCCGCCTGACCGCCGGAGGACCGCGGCCCGGGCCGTTCGGCGGCCTGCTGCCGCGCGGTTGACGCCCGGCTGTCCTCACCACGTGTACAGCCACCAGTAGACGTGGCGGTACTGGTCGTACTCGCGGTCACAGGAGAACGAGTGCCAGTAGCCGTGGCGTTGGCCCCACTCACCGGCCTTGTAGCACGACCGGTAGTCGCGGTACGGCCCGTATGTGCCGTGCCGTTGCGTCTGCTGCTTGCCGACGACGGTGACGGTCGTCGCGGTGGCTTCCTGCGCGGGTGCGGCGACGGCCGCTCCCGCGGCACCGGCCAGCAGCACTCCCGTGGCGGCCACCGCCACGAAGATCTTCTGTCTCATGGGACGTCCTTCCCGAGCGACGACGCCCGCCCTGATGACGGGCTGGGAACGTCACCGTAGGAAGACCCGTGTCCCGGGCACATGGGAGCGGGGTCCCGGGTGCGTCCCGGTCATTCGTCGAGGCAGTCGACGAGGCGGCGGGCTGTGCGCCCGAGGTCGTCCATGTGCATCGCGGCTGTGGTTCTGCCGGGGGCGGGGACGCGGGCGAGGTCGTCCTCGACGCGGCCGATGACGGCGGTCCACTGGATCCAGGCGCCGGTGCCGCGCTCGGTCAACTCGGCGCGCTGGCGCGCCACATGGAGCATGCGTCGCAGGTGCTCGCGCAGGGCGGCGGTGATCTCGCGGACCTCCGCGGCGCGGGGCGGGCGGGGGCGTACGGCCAGGGCGCGGCGGATGGTGGCGCGGATGGTGACGAGGTCGAGGGGCTCGATGTCGCCGGTCATCATCGGGGTGATGGGCGGGGGTCCCGTCGTGCGGGAGGGGCTGCAATTGTCGGCAGTGGACATGGTGCTCCGAAGCTTCCTTTGGGTCCTGGTGGATGACGTCTGCGGGCGCAGCCATACGGTTCCGGTTCTCGCGGGGCGTTCCCACTCCGTTCCCGGACCGTTAGGAACGAGGAAGGCCGCACAGCGGAACTCGTCCCAAACGTCCTGGAGGCTTGCCATGAATGACGCTCTTCGCCGAGCCATGGCCCAAGCTCACCTCACCGACCGGCAATTGGCCGAACGCTGCGGTGTCGACGTCAAGACGGTGGGCAGGTGGGTTACGGAGCCTGGGCGTGTGCCCCACGCCCGCCACCGATGGGCCGCCTGCGGCGCGCTGGGAGAGGACGAATCGGTGCTGTGGCCGACGGCGGCGAAGAAGGCCCTCAAGGTCGGACCGGACCGCGAGGTCGTCTCCGTCTACCCGTACCGCTCCGCCTGCCCGGCCTCGCTCTGGCGGACGCTGATCACCCGTGCAGAGCAGGAGTTGACCTTTGCCGGATACACCAACTACTTCCTGTGGCTGGAACAGGCGCGCTTCGGCAGCGCCCTGCGCCGCAAGGCCGTTCAGGGCTGCCGCGTACGGTTTCTCGTGGGCGATCCCGACAGTGCGATGACGCGGCTGCGGGAGGCGGACGAGCAGGTTCCGCTGACGCTCTCGACCCGTATCCGTGTCACGCTGGCCGAGCTGGAAAAGATCAAGGGGCAGGGCGGGGTGGAGGCGCGGTTCAGCAGCGGCCACGCGTACCTGTCCGTCTTCCGCTTCGACCAGGAGATGATCGTGACCCCTTTGCTGACGCACCGCGTCGGCCACGACGCCCCCACGCTTCACCTGCGCAGACACCAGAACGACGGCCTCTTCGACCGCTTCGCCGCCCACGTCGAAGAACTGTGGTCCCAGGCGACGCCGGTATGGGGAGGCGACGACCATGGGCAGGCGTGACTTCGAGGACGACCCGGAAGCGCCTGCGGCCAACAGCCTGGTTCCCGCTGCCTCGGTCGTGGTGGTGGACGGCCGTGGACGCATCCTGCTCCAGCGGAGATCCGACAACGGCATGTGGGCTCTCCCGGGCGGGGCCATGAACCTCGGTGAATCCCTTGCGGATTGCGCGGTCCGGGAGACCCGGGAGGAGACCGGGCTGGACGTGGAGATCACCGGAATCGTCGGTACGTACAGCGACCCCCGGCACGTCTTCGCCTACGACGACGGCGAAGTGCGCCAGGAGTTCTCCATCTGTCTCCTCGCCCGCCCGGTGAGCGGTGCCATCGCCGTGTCCGAGGAGTCGACCGACGTCCGGTGGTTCGACCCCGGCGATGTGGACGACCTGCCCATGGTGAACAACATCCGCCGACGCGTGGACGACTGGCGGTCGGGTCGCATGCCCGCCATCCGGTGAGCCTGGCCGTGGCGGTGGTCCGTCAACTCCGGCCGCTGTCCAGGAAGACCGGGTTCGTCAGCGCCACCATCGCCCCGCCCGGGCGCCGCACCTCCGCCCGGACGTACGCCGCGCGTGCCGCCGTCGTCCGCCACTCCAGCCGGCCGTCCGCCGGGACGGGGGCGGTCAGCATCGGGCCCTGGTCCGTGATCAGGGAAGCCGTGCAGCCCGCCGGTACGCCGGCCGTCTCCAGGCGGACCGTTGCCTCCGGGTCGGCCAGGTGGCCCCCGATGCCCGCGTGGCCGCCGTGCGAGCCCGTCGCGCCGAACGAGAGGCGTACGGAGGACGATTCGGCGATCCAGCTGCGGCCCGCGCGCAGGGCGGAGAGCAGGGCGGGGCGCGAGAGGTCGTCGGCGAGGACGACGGTCTGGGGCAGGCCGACGGTCTGGGGTTCGCGGTGGGCGTCGCTG
Source organism: Streptomyces luteireticuli (assembly GCF_041519305.1). Taxonomy (NCBI): domain Bacteria; kingdom Bacillati; phylum Actinomycetota; class Actinomycetes; order Kitasatosporales; family Streptomycetaceae; genus Streptomyces; species Streptomyces luteireticuli. Next base: position 3,886,298 of record NZ_CP167927.1, on the reverse strand, counting down.
TTGCCCATGGCGGGGAGGCGGCGGCCGGTGGCCAGCAGGGCGTCCCACGCGGCGACGGCGGTCTCGTCGTCGGGTGTCCACGGGCCGTTCCAGACCTCCACCGCGTCCGCCTCGTCGAAGCCGAACTTCCAGTTGCAGGCGGGGCAGGTCGCGAACGGGTGGGCGGGGACGACCAGTCCGCCGGCGCGGTGGACGGCGCGGGCGAAGCGGGGGAAGACGCCGTCGCGGGCGCGGTAGCGCCAGTCGACGAAGGTGCCGGGGTCGGTGGCCAGGGCGAGGACGTGGCCGTTGCGGGTGGTGATCTCCTCGCCGGTGAGGACAAGGAGGTCGTCGCCCCACAGCCCGTCCCACGCGCCGTGCCCGGAGGTCGTGTTGTGCTCGGTGGTGACGATCCAGTCGAGCCCGGCCGCCCGCGCCGCCGCCGCGATCTCCGCGGGGGTGCGGAGGCCGTCGGAGTGGACGCTGTGGAGGTGGCCGTCGCCCCGGTACCAGGCCCGGCCCCGGCCCCGGGCCCGCTGCGGCGGGAAGACCGCGGCCGGGGCGGTGCCCGCCGGTCCGTACCGCAGGGTGACCGTCACCTCGTAGGCCAGGCCCTGCGGCGCCACCGTGTACGGGCCGAGGACGATGTGCCAGGTGCCGGGGCGGACGGGTCCGGCCAGATAGCCGGGGGTGGCGCGCTCCGCGCCGATCGAGAACTCCGTACGGGCCCCGCCCGACCAGCCCCGGAACCCGGCGCCGCCCAGCCCGGTGCCGCGCTCGTCGAAGATGCCGATGTCGCAGGCGTTGCCGTGGATGCCGGCGGGGACGGCCGGTCTGTCGTAGGTGTACGAGACGGCGATCTCCCGGACGCCGCGCGGGACTTCCACGGGGAGGTAGACGTAGTCGGGCGCGCCGGCCGGGAGCCGGCCGGTGATGCGGTGCGTCTCGGCGGCGCCGGTGGCGGACCGGGCGGAGGTCACGCCTCCGAGCGTAAGGGCACCCGTCGCTCCGGCGAAAGCGGTCAGTTTCAGGACGTTCCGGCGGTCCATGCGGACTCCTTCGTCGCCTTCCGTTCCGGGGACCGTTGTACGCCCGGGAGGCGGGCGGTGGAACGTCCGGCGGTTGACGGTTGTGTGTCGGTCGTTCGACATGGGTCACAGGTGACGCTCCAGGGCTTACCGTGGGTAGCCTTCCCGGCTGCCACGGAGGTTCCCGCATGCGCATCGCGACCACGGCCTTCCTCACGGACGAGACGATCACCCCGGTCCGGCTCGCCCGCGAGCTCGAACAGCGCGGCTTCTCGGGCCTCTATCTGCCCCAGCACACCCACATTCCGGTCAGCCGGGACACCCCCGCGCCGATGGGCGGGGAGCTGCCGCGGGAGTACGGCCGGTCGCACGACCCCTTCGTCGCGCTCGCCCAGGCCGCGGCCGTCACCCACCGGATCGCGGTCGGCACCGGCGTCGCCCTCGTCGCCCAGCACGACCCGGTCGTCCTCGCCAAGCAGGTGGCCACGCTGGACCATCTCAGCGGGGGCCGGTTCACCTTCGGCATCGGCTACGGCTGGAACGTGGAGGAGGCCGCCGACCACGGCGTGGAGTGGCGCACCCGGCGCGCGCTGGTGCGCGACCGGATGGCGCTGATGCGGGCCCTGTGGGCCGCCGAACCGACGGCCTACGAGGGGGAGTTCGGCTCGGTGCGGGCCAGCTGGGCGCACCCCAAGCCGCTGTTGCCGCCGCGCGAGCGGGTGGGCGCGCCGCCGCTCGTCGGGCCGCGCACGCTGATCGGCGGGGCGTCCGGGGACGGGCTGTTCGCCGCGGTCGCGGAGTACGCGGACGGGTGGCTGCCCATCGGCGGGGGCGGGTTGGGGGAGTCGCTGCCGAGGCTGCGGGCGGCCTGGGCGGAGGCGGGGCGGCCGGGCGAACCGGTCGTCATCCCGTACGCGGTGCACCCGTCGGCGGGGAAGCTGGCGCACCTGGCCGACCAGGGCATCGAGGAGGTCGTGGTGGGGCTGCCGGCGGCGGGGGAGGCGGAGGTGCTGCGGGCGCTGGACGCGCTGGCGGAGTTCCTGTGAGCCGCCTTCCGGGCGGGGCCCCGGCCCTGACGGGCGGTCGGCCGGGGCGACCTGGCCCGGAGGGGGCCTCCGGTTGGCGTGACCAGGTCCACACCGGTCAGGCGTGATCTCCCCTGGTGTCACTTCGGCCCGCTCGTATGCTCGGGAGATGACTTCGAGCGCATCACGTCCCGTACCGGAACGTCCCGTACCGGAGGCCCCGACCGCGAACGCCATGCGGAGAGCCCTCAAACGGGCCCGTGACGGCGTCGCGCTGGACGTCACGGAGGCGGCCGTCCTCCTCCGGGCCCGGGGGGAGGACCTGGAGGACCTCTGCGCCTCCGCCGCCCGGGTGCGGGACGCCGGGCTGGAGGCCGCCGGCCGCCCCGGGGTCATCACCTACTCCAAGAGCGTCTTCATCCCGCTCACCCGCCTCTGCCGCGACAAGTGCCACTACTGCACCTTTGTCACCGTCCCCGGCAAGCTCCGCCGGGCCGGGCAGGGGATGTTCATGTCCCCGGACGAGGTGCTGGACATCGCCCGCCGCGGGGCCGCGATGGGCTGCAAGGAAGCCCTGATCACGCTGGGGGACAAGCCGGAGGAGCGCTGGCCCGAGGCCCGCGAGTGGCTGGACGCGCACGGCTACGACGACACCCTCGCGTACGTCCGCGCCATCTCCGTCCGGATCCTGGAGGAGACCGGCCTCCTGCCGCACCTCAACCCCGGCGTCATGTCCTGGACCGACTTCCAGCGGCTCAAGCCCGTCTCGCCGTCCATGGGCCTGATGCTGGAGACCACGGCCACCCGGCTGTGGAGCGAGCCCGGCGGACCGCACTACGGCTCGCCCGACAAGGACCCGGCCGTCCGGCTGCGGCACCTGGAGGACGCGGGCCGCAGCTCGGTGCCGCTGACCAGCGGACTGCTGCTGGGGATCGGGGAGACGTACGAGGAGCGCGCCGAGTCGCTGTTCGCGCTGCGCAAGGTCGCCCGGGCCTACCACGGCATCCAGGAGCTCATCCTGCAGAACTTCCGCGCCAAGCCGGACACCGCGATGCGCGGCATGCCGGACGCGGAACTCGACGACCTCGTCGCCACCGTCGCCGTCGCCCGGCACATCATGGGCCCCTCCGCCTGCCTCCAGGCCCCGCCGAACCTGGTGGACGCGGAGTTCGGACGGCTCATCCGGGCCGGGATCGACGACTGGGGCGGCGTCTCCCCGCTCACCCCGGACCATGTCAACCCCGAGCGCCCCTGGCCGCGGATCGACGAACTCGCCGAGCGCTCCGCCGCCGAGGGCTTTGTCCTGAAGGAACGTCTCGCCGTCTACCCGGAGTTCGTGACGCGCGGCGAGCCGTGGCTCGACCCGCGCGTGCTGCCGCACGTGCGGGCGCTGGCCGACCCGGAGACGGGGCTGGCCCGCGAGGATGCCGAGGTGAAGGGGCTGCCGTGGCAGGAGCCCGAGGAGGTCTTCGTCCCCTCCGGGCGCACCGAACTGCACCGCACCATCGACACCGAGGGCCGCACCGCCGACCGCCGGGACGACTTCGACGAGGTCTACGGCGACTGGGAGGCGCTGCGGGAGGCCGCGGCGCCGGGGATGGTGCCCGAGCGGCTCGACGGCGACGTCCGCGCGGCGCTGAAGCAGGCTGCCGATGACCCGACGCGGCTGACCGACGCCGAGGCGCTCGTTCTGCTGCACGCCGACGGGCCCGCGCTGGACGCGCTCTGCGGGATCGCGGACGACCTGCGGCGGGACGTGGTCGGCGACGAGGTCACCTATATCGTCACGCGGAACATCAACTTCACCAACGTCTGCTACACCGGCTGCCGGTTCTGCGCCTTCGCCCAGCGCCGCACCGACGCCGACGCCTACACCCTCTCGCTGGAGCAGCTCGCCGACCGGGCCCAGCAGGCGTGGGACGTCGGCGCCGTCGAGGTGTGCATGCAGGGCGGCATCCACCCGGACCTGCCGGGCACGGCGTACTTCGACATCGCGCGGGCGGTCAAGGAGCGCGTGCCGGGGATGCATGTGCACGCCTTCTCGCCGATGGAGGTCGTCAACGGCGCGACGCGGACCGGGCTTTCGATCCGCGAGTGGCTGACCGCGGCGAAGGAGGCGGGGCTCGACTCGATCCCGGGCACGGCGGCGGAGATCCTCGACGACGAGGTCCGCTGGGTGCTCACCAAGGGCAAGCTGCCGACCAGTACGTGGGTGGAGGTCGTCAAGACCGCGCACGAGCTGGGCATCCGCAGCTCGTCCACGATGATGTACGGGCATGTGGACCAGCCCCGGCACTGGCTCGGGCACTTCCGGACGCTGGCGGGCATCCAGCAGGCTGCGATCTCTAAAAACGTGGGTGGTTTCACAGAGTTCGTGACGCTTCCCTTCATCCACACCAACGCGCCCGTCTATCTCGCGGGCATCGCGCGTCCCGGTCCGACGATGCGCGACAACCGCGCCGTCACGGCGATGGCCCGGCTGCTGCTCCACCCGCATATCCCCAACATTCAGACGAGTTGGGTCAAGCTGGGCACGGAGGGCGCGGCGGAGATGCTCCGCTCGGGCGCCAACGACCTGGGCGGCACGCTGATGGAGGAGACCATCTCGCGGATGGCGGGGTCGTCCTACGGCTCGTACCGCTCGATCCGCGACCTGGAGGCCATCGCGGAGGCGGCGGGCCGTCCGTCGCGGGCGCGGACGACGACGTACGGCGAGGTGCCGGAGGAGCGGTGGAAGGCCGCCGTCGCGTCGGACGGCCATCTGCCGGAACTGCTGCCGGTGCTGGGGAACGACTGACCGGGCGTCGGTCAGCAGTGTTGCGGGACTGTCGCACGGCCTCGATCGGACGGCGACCGTCCCGCGCATAGGGTGTCCCGCATGTCTTGGCCCCAGAACCCCCCACAGCCCCACAACAACCCCCAGCAGCCCGGCCCGGCCGGTCAGCCCCCGCAGCCGGGCCCGCCGCCCGCCCCGCAGGGCGGCTTCGGCCCGCCGCCGACCTGGGGCGAGGGCGGCACGGGGCACGCACAGCCGACGATGATCGGCGGACCGGCCGTACCCCCGCCCCCGCCGCCGGGTCCCGTGCCCGGCGCGGGGGCCGTGCCGCCGCCCGGGCCCGCACCCGCCGGTGGCGCGGTGCCGCAGTTCGGACAACAGCAGCAGCAGCCGCAGCAGCACCGGCCGTCCTTCCAGCCGCAGCCGCCCGCCCCCGCGCCCCGTAAGAACAAGACGCTCCTCGCCGTCGTCGGCGGCGTCGTGGCGCTGGGCGTCATCGGCGGCGGTCTCGCCTACGCGCTGGGCACCGGCGGGGACGACAAGAAGGACGAGAAGGCCAAGGGGGACGACAAGGGCGCGTCGGCCGCCCCGCAGACCCCGGGCACGCCGGAGGGCTCCTCGCCCGCCAACTCCCCGGACGCGTCCGCCTACCAGCCCCCCAAGGGCTGGCAGACCCAGACCTACGAACGCCACGGCTTCAGCTACGACGTCCCGGGCAAGGACGCCAAGTGGAAGCTCCTGCCCGGCGACACGATGATCTCGTACACCGAGAAGGGCAAGCCGGTCGTCGCGATGACCGGAACGGCCAGCTTCCACGAGGGCGGCTGCGCCTCGAACCCCAACCCGGACACCTTCGGCGAGGCCGGCAAGGGCCAGCTCGCCACCGTCGGCACCACCGGCGGCGGCACGGACGGCACGCTCCAGGACAACGCCCGCAACTGGGCGGGCAACTGGGGCGTCATGGCCTACGGAGGGACGGGCAGCCACAAGCCGAAGATCGAGGTGAGCCGGGCGACGCCCTGGAAGCACAACGGCATCGAGGGGTACACGGCGACGGCCAAGGTCACCGTCACCAACCGGCCCAGCACCTGCGTGCCGCCGACCGCGATCGTGAAGAGCATCGCGCAGAAGCTGCCGGACGGGACGTTCCACGGCTGGGTGGTCTACGCGGACCAGGGCGTCCCGGACGCGCTCCCCGAGGCCGAGATCGACAAGATCATGAACACCGTCCGCCCGGCCAAGACCCCGTAAGCCCGCACGGGCGGTCGATTACAGTGCTGTGCCGACCGTACGCCGCAATGGACCATCCGCAATCCGCAATCCGCAAGTCACCAGCGACCGTTGAGCCGGGAGGCCGGAACGTGACCACGACCGTCGGTGCGGGGACGCCCCTGTGGGGCCGGGCCGAACAGCAGGACTTCCGCGCCCGGGTGCGCGGCTGCCTGCTGGGCGGCGCCATCGGCGACGCGCTCGGCGCCGGGATCGAGTTCGACTCCCTGGAGGCGATCCGCTCGGCGCACGGCCCGCAGGGCGTCGAGGACTACGTCCCGGCCTACGGCCGGCGGGGTGCCGTCACCGACGACACCCAGATGACGCTCTTCACCGCCGAGGGGCTGATACGGGCCCAGGTGCGCCGGGACACCGGCGCCTGGCACCCGCCGACCGACGTCCACCGCGCCTATCTGCGGTGGGCCGCCACCCAGCGCGACTGGGGGCCGGACGAACGGGAGCCGGACGCCGGCTGGCTGGCCCGCGAGGAGTGGCTCTACTCCCGGCGGGCACCCGGCAACGCCTGCCTCTCCGGGCTCGCGGACGAGCGGATGGGCACCCTGGAGGAGCCGAGGAACCCCGACTCCAAGGGGTGCGGCGCCGTGATGCGCTCGGCCCCCTTCGGGCTCCTGGTCGGCTGGGAACCGGAGCTCGTCCTCCAACTCACCGTGGAATGCGCCGTGCAGACGCACGGGCACCCCACCGGCTCGCTGGCCGCGGGGGCGTTCGCGGTCATCGTCCACGGCGTCGCACGCGGCGAGTCGCTGGACGCGGCCGTCCAGCGGACGCTGGCCCTGCTCGCCGGCCGCCCGGGGCACGAGGAGACCACCGAGGCGCTCCGGCAGGCCCTGGGCGCGGTGCGCCAGGGCCTGCCGACGCCCGAGCGCGTGGAGTCGCTGGGCCAGGGGTGGGTGGCGGAGGAGGCCCTGGCCATGGGCGTCTACTGCGCGCTCGTCGCCGAGGACATGCGCCACGGTCTGCTGCTCGCCGTCAACCACGGCGGGGATTCGGACTCCACCGGGTCGATCTGCGGCAACCTGCTCGGCGCGCTGCACGGGGAGACCGCGCTGCCCGCCGGCTGGCTCGCCGAGCTGGAGGGACGGGCCACCGTCCTCCAACTCGCCGACGACTTCGCCATGGAGCTGACGCAGGGCGCCTCGCTGCACGGCCCGGCCGGCTCCTCGGCCGCCTGGCTGGCGCGCTACCCGAGGGCGTGACCGCGACGGGCCCGGTCATGGGCGTACCCCCGGGCCCCGGCCCGGGCGCGCCGCACGACGGGCCCGGGGGCGACGGCCCGGTGATGACGACGGGCCGGTGACACGACAGCCCGGTGACGCGATGGGCCGTGCGCGGCCGCGGTGGACGGATCCGTGGCGCCGAACTCACCCGCGTTCCCCAGGGGTTGCCCCGCCCGGGCGGACGGGGCGTGCGGGTGCCGGTCGGGGCGTCACTCGCTCCCGGGGGTGACCTGCGTCATGAAGGCCGCCCACGCCTCGGGCGTGAAGCCGAGCTCGGCACGGCGCGGGGCCTTGGAGTCGCGCACCGCGACGGCCCCGGGGGCGAAGGAGGCGACCTCGACGCAGTCGCCGTTGAGGGAGTAGGAGGACTTCCGCCACGTGGACATGGGCTGCTGCATTGCCATGGTGTTGCTCCGATGCCGTGTGAGTAATGCCTGTGTGAGTACTGCCTGTCCGAATCGGGGGTAGCGCCGGCTTCCCGAAGGTGCGACCGACGGTACGCGCCAACATCACCGGATGAACGGGCTGTTCACTCGACCGGATGGCATATTCCAGGCGACTCTTCCCACCGGGACGGCACCAGGTGTACCGTTCCGCCTCCTCGGCGGCTGCCGCCCCGGGGGCGCTCAGTCGCGGTACTCGTCCGCGACGCTGAGCAGGAACTGCCGGGTCTGCTCGGCGTTCAGGGCCTGCATCCGCAGGTGTTCGTACATCACGCTGTAGGCCTGCACGTCGTTGGGCTTCTCCAGGTACAGGTCGCTGGTGATGCCCTCCAGGTAGACCGTGCTGGCGTCCTGCGGGTCGTGGAACTCCAGGATGCAGAACTTGCCGTACATCCCCGGATGCGCGCCCACGTCGTAGGGCAGGATCTGCACCGTGATGTGCGGCTGGAGGCTGAAGTCGACGAGGTGCTCCAGCTGTTCGCACATGATGGCCCGGTCGCCGACGATGCGCCGCAGCGCCGACTCGTCGATGACCGCCCACAGGCGCAGCGGGTTGACCGGGTCGGTGATCCGCTCCTGGCGCCGCATCCGCACCTGGACGCGCCGCTCGACCTCGGCGGCGGTGGCCTCCGGCCATGAGCCCTCGGTGACGGCGCTGGCGTAGCCCGGGGTCTGGAGCAGGCCGGGGATGAGCGACGCCTCGTAGATCCGCAGCGAGGCCGCGTCGGTCTCCAGGCCGATGTAGACGCTGTACGGAATGTCGCCGAAGGCATGCCACCAGCCTTGCTGGCGTGACTCTTTGGCCATCTGCATCAGCGAATCGACGATGCGGTGGTCCTCGACCCCGTACACCCCGCACAGATCGCGGACGTCGCGCTGGCTGATGCTGCGGCGGCCGTTCTCCAGCCGGCTGATCTTCGACTGGGAGACCAGGAGCCGCTCGGCCACCTCCTCGGCCGTCATCCCTTTGAGCTCACGGAGCTTGCGCAGCTCCTGCCCCAATCGGCGCCGCCTTACGGTGGGGTTGACACTGGACGCCACGGGAGGCACCTCCGGCTCCGTCATGCTGCTGTCTCCTGGTCCCCGCAGCCTGCCACCACCGGCCGGGGCGGCGCTGGAAAATGCCGACACAGCGTCCTCTCGCGACGACCGCAGTCACGGCGACCGGAGTCACGGTGCCGTCCGGGCGCGGAAGTTCGCGGGCGCGCCTGCGCGGGGTGGCGGAGGTTCTGCCACCCCGCGCAGGGCGCGACAGGGGGACGCGGCCCGGCGCCGGACCGCGTCATCGCCTCCTGCCCCACTGGGCGAGCGGGTCGCTCACGTCACCGCGTCACCCGGCCCCGGGCCCGCCCCGTGCGCCACCGGAACCCGTGCGTCACCGGAAGGCGCTCCCGCCGTCCGCCACGGCCTCACGAGGCCGCCGCGCGGGCCATCACCCCGCCGTGGGGCGGGATGGCCTGAGGAACGGTTTCAGCAGAGGCCACCGCGGACCGGACGGATGCCTTCCGGCGCCCGGCGCCGCCGTTCCCGCCACCGGCCACCGCCGTGGACCGGCGCGGCTGGGCCACCCCGTTCTGCACGTCGAGCACGGCGTGCGCCACGAGCCCGCCCATCGGGTCGTGCCGGATCAGGTCCCGCAGCCGGGACCGGGACGAGCGGCCCTCGTTGCCCGGGTAGAGATGCTTGCCCAGGCCGACCGCGTGCGCCAGCGCGGCCAGCGCGGCCGTCCGAGGGTCCGGCGGGACGCCGGTGCGGATCGCGCTGTCCAGCCGGGCCCTGATCTCCCGGCTGATGGCCGTGTCCGTCGCCTGGTAGCGGGTGGTCGGCAGCACCCCGCACATCTGGCCCGCGACGGCGTGCACCATGCCGCACCGCTCCAGATGGGTGAGGTACGTCTGACGCAGCCCCAGCCGGGGCCCGCCGATCCAGTGCACCGCGCGGACCGGGCTGCCGCGGCGTCGCAGCAGTTCGAGCGCGGTGTCCAGGGTCGGATCTCCTGTGGGCCGTGGCATCACCACGGCGATACGATCCCCGTCAGGGGCTATCCGTCCGGCCAGAGCCAGCTCCACTAGCTGGGCTCCGGCGAGACCGAGGTCGAGCGACTGCGGCTGCGCCGTGGTCCCGGTCGTCGGGTCCAGGGCGAGCAGCAGAAGCTCCTCCGGAATTGTTCTGCGGCTCCTGCCCATCCATGCCTCCCCGCGTGGATGAGTGACAGGGTGACCCCTCTCACATTGGTCTGTCGAGAGTGCGTGGTGGCTTCGGGTGGGAACCGGTAGGTATGTCGTCTCGTCTTGCACATGGGTGAAGCAGCGGAGGCCGCTTGACGGGTGGTCGCGCGCTGGCACGCCGACGGCAGAGGACACTGGTAGACGTTGAGAATGTCCGGGAAGCGGGGCGCTGGTCGCCCCGCCTCGGCGTACGGCGCGGGAATCGAGGAGGCATCGGTGGCGGGCGAGTCCCCCGACAAGTCTGAGCAGGGGAAGCCGTCGGGGGAGACGGCTGGCGAGCACGACCCGAGGCTCGGGGTGCTCCGGGAGCCGAAGGCGCCGGCGGAACCGGACTCCGAGGCGGCGCCGCGGCACGACGGCGCCCGCACGGAGCGGGCCGGGGCGCGTCCGGCGGCCACCGGGACCGATGCGGATGCAAAGCCCGCTAAGCGGGAGGAAGCGGAGGATAGCCGTCCGAAGGACGGCGCCTCCCGGGCCGCCGCGGAGGTGTCCGGCGCCGGCCGGCCGAAGAACGGTTCCGCCCCGGCGGGCGACGACCGGCTGAAGGCCGCCGTCGCCTCGTGGGTGGCGAGCGCGGACGAGGACGGTCCGGAGACGATCGCGGATTCCTCCGCCGACGACCGGCCGGCGGCATCCGCCGCGGACCGCTCGGCGGCCTCCTCCGCCGATCAGCCCACCGCCCTTCTCAAGGCCCCGGTCGTCGAGGCGCCGAAGCCGAAGCAGGCGGAGTCGAAGCCGGTGGAGTCGAAGTCCGCAGCGCCGAAGGCCGCGGGGTCGGGGTCCTCCTCGGCCGACCAGCCGACCGCGTTGCTGAAGGCGCCCGTCGCCGACGCGCAGAAGCCCGCCAAGGCGGCGGCCCCCGCGAAGGCGGACTCCGCCGGACCCGACCCCTCCGACCAGCCCACGGCCCTGATCAAGGCGCCGGAGGTCGAGACCCCGAAGATCAAGGCCCCGGCCGCCCCGCCCAAGGGCGCGCCCACCGGTGACGAGCGCGCGAGCCGCTTCGTCCCGCTGAAGTCGGACGACGCACCCGCCGCGCCCCCGAAGCCGGCGCGGCCCGCCGTGCCCGTCAAGGTCGCCCCGCCCGCGCCCGCGCCCGCGCCCGCGGCCCCCGCCGCGCGCCCGCAGCAGCCGGCCGGCCCGGACGGTCCCGAGCGGACGACGCAGACGCCCCTGCCGGTCGGCCCGGACGGCGAGAAGCAGGCGCCGCTGGACCTCCTGGCGCAGCTGACCAACACCCCGCCGCCGCCGGAGACCCCGGTGCGCAGCACCGTCCGGCGGCTGAAGATCTACACGCCGATAGCGGTTCTGCTGCTGATCGTCTTCTGTGTGGTGCAGGCCGTCCGGCCGCTGCCGAACACGGAGCTGTCGCTGGGCAAGCAGGCCGCCTACACCTTCGGCGGCGAGAAGTTCTCCATGAAGTGGCCCGAGGAGGGCCAGTCCGCCGCCAAGGTGGTCGGCGTCGGCGACCTGGGCACCTTCGGCGACCAGAAGCCCGTGCCGACGGCGTCCATGGCCAAGGTCATGACGGCGTACATCATCCTGCGCGACCACCCGCTGAAGATGAAGAAGCAGGGCGGGCAGGACGTCCCGGAGCAGGGACCGATGATCAAGATCGACGCCCAGGCGGAGAAGGAGGCCGGCTCCGGCGACGAGTCGCGGATCGAGTGGATCAAGGCCGGGCAGACGTACTCGGAGTACGACATGCTCCAGATGCTGCTGATCCCCTCCGGCAACAACATCGCCCGCCAGCTGGCCCGCTGGGACTCCGGTGGGTCCGAGGCCCCGTTCGTCAAGAAGATGAACGACGCGGCCAAGGAGCTGGGGATGAAGCGCACCACCTACACCGACCCCAGCGGCTTCGACAAGACCACCGTCAGCACCGCCTCCGACCAGGTGCTGCTGGCCGAGCGGGTGATCACGAACCCCGTCGTCCGGTCCATCACCACCAAGCCCAACGCCAAGATCAAGGACGGCGGGCAGATCAACAGCAACATCGACGACCTGCTGCTCAAGCGCACCGGTGTCCTGGGCATCAAGACCGGCTCGACCACCGCGGCCGGCGGCGCCCTGATGTGGGCGGCCCGCAAGCGGTTCGGCGACGAGGAGGTGCTGATCGTCGGCACCACCATGGACCAGCACTGGAAGAAGGGCCCGGACGTCCAGGCGCTGATGTCCCTGAAGATGGCCAAGGACGTCAGCTACGAGCAGCTGACCGCCGTCCAGAACGGCCTCCAGGAGGCCACCGTCGTCAAGAAGGGCCAGGTCGTCGGCTATGTGGACGACCAGCTCGGCGGGAAGACGCCCGTCGTGGCCACCAAGGACGTCAAGGGCTTCGGCTGGGGCGGCATGAAGGCGAAGTTCGCCCTGAAGCCCAAGGCTCCCAAGGGCTCCAAGGACAAGACCCTGCCGCACTCGGCCAAGGCCGGCACCGTCGTCGGCGAGCTCGTCGTCGGCTCCGGGCCGGACGCAGTGAAGGTCCCGGTGGCGCTCCAGAAGGCGCTGAGCGAGCCGTCCTTCGGCTCGAAGCTCACCCGCCTGGGCTGACCGGCGCCTCCCGGGCGGCACGGCCGGCTCCTGGCCCGTACGAGTGGCTCGTACGGGCCGGGAGCCGTCCCGCGGCCCTCCGCGGTCCGGGCCGCCCGGGCCGCGGGACGGCGCGTGCTAGCGTCGCGGGGTTCGCCCGCGGCCGTTCCGGGCGCACGTGTGAAGTCCCGGGGCACCTGTTCCGGGGGCATGCGTGAAGATGGGGGAAGACCTCGGGGAGGACGGGGAGATACCGCAGTGACCACCGTGGGCCCGGCGCGGGCCGGCAAATCGGAAGAACACGACGGAGCAGGCGCCGCACGGACCGTGCCGGGCGCCTCCTCGTCATGGCCTGGTATCCGCGCCGTGCTCACCGGCACCGTGCCCGTCACCCTCTTCGTGGCCGCGGTGCTCCATGTCGTCTGGCGGCTCGTCTTCGCCAACAGCGGCGGTGACCTCGCCGCCCAGGACGCCTGGGCCGAGTTCGCCCTCCAGCACCCCGCCTCGGCGTACAACCTCGCCTGGTACGGCGGCATGCACCCCGTCTCGTACAGCGCGATCTCGCCGTACCTGATGGCCCTGCTCGGCGTGCGCCCGACGATGATGATCGCGGGGACCGCCTCGTCCGGGCTGATCGCCCTGCTGCTGGTGCGCAGCCGCGCGGTGGAACGGCCGCTGTGGCCGGCTCTCTACGGCGCGTTCGCCATGGCCTGCAACGCGATCTCCGGGCGGGTGACCTTCGCGCTCGGCGTGATGTTCGGCCTGGCCGCCGTCGCCATGGTCTTCGCCTGGCCCGCGCGCTGGCGCGCCGAGCGGAAGTACCGCTGGCTCCGGGCGGGCCTGGCGGCCCTGATGGCGGCCCTCGCGACGGCGTCGAGCCCGGTCGCGGGCCTGTACGTGGGCATCGTCGCCGCCGCCCTGTGGCTGGGCAGGCGGCGGCCCGCGGCGTATGCGCTGGGGCTCACCCCGGTCGCCGTGGTCGCGCTCTCGGCCTGGCTCTTCCCCTTCTCCGGGCAGCAGCCGATGTCGATCGCCTCGACGATCCTGCCGCTGCTGGCCGGGGTCTTCGCGCTGGCCTTCACCCCGAAGGAGTGGCGGATCGTCCGGATAGCGGCCGGTCTGTATGTGGTCGGCGTGCTGCTGGTCTGGCTGATCCCCTCGCAGATCGGCACCAACATCTCCCGCCTCGGGATGGTCTTCGGCGGCGTGGTCCTGCTCGCCGCGCTCCAGGGGCGGAAGGCCCCGCCCCGTGCGGAGTGGCTGCGCACCGGCCGCAAGTGGACCGCGTCCGTCCTGGCCATCGCCACGATCACGATCTGGCAGAGCGCCAACTCCATCTCCGACATCATCCACACCACCCCCGCCGCGTCCTGGGCCCGCGAGCTCGCCCCGCTCATGGACCGGCTCCAGAAGGCGGACGCCGGACGCGGCCGGGTCGAGGTCGTGCCCGCCCGCAGCCACCGCGAGGCCTCCGCCCTCGCCCCGTACGTCAATCTGGCCCGGGGCTGGAACCGGCAGGCCGACATGAAGCGGAACCCGATCTTCTACAAGGAGGGTCTGCTCACCGCCGACAGCTACCGCGAGTGGCTCGACCGCTGGGCGGTCCACTACGTCGTCCTGCCGACCGACGAGCCCGACAACGCCGCCGTCAAGGAGGCCGAGCTCGTCGCCAAGGGCCAGCCGTACCTGCAGCAGGTCTGGTCCGACGCCAACTGGCGGCTCTACGCGGTCAAGAACCCCACGCCGCTCGCCGCGGCCCCCGCCGAGGTGCTGAGGGCCGACGCGGACGAGCTGACGATCAGCGTGAAGTCCGCCGGCCCGGTGCTCATCCGCATCCCGTACACGCCCTGGCTGGGCCTGGTGGACGAGACCGGCAAGCCCGTCGAGCCGCCGAAGGCCGGGCCGAACGGCGAGCCGCCGGTCAACGAGCGCGGCTGCCTGACGAAGCGGATCGACCAGGCGGCCGGGGACGACCGGCCCGAGGACGACTGGACGGTCCTCCACGCGCCGCACGCCGGCACGTACCGGATCGGCGCGCCGTACAAGCTGCCGCGCGGCACGGGCTGCCCGGACGACCTGGCGCGCTGAGCGCTCCGCCGGATGCGCGTTCCGTCGGATGCGCGGCCCGGGATCCCGTCACCCGTTCGTCCTCGTACGGAATGCGTCGCGCGCGGAACACGGGTTCGCTCGTAACTGCGCGGAACCTCCCACCTGCTGCGGCACATCGGTGTGCCGCGTCCGCGCACGGAGGAACGAGCATGCGTACTGCACGAGTGCTGGCCGGCGCCGTCCTGACCATAGCCGTGGCCGGGCTGCCCTGCGTCCCCGCGTTCGCCGGGGACTTCGAGAAGCTGGAGATCGAACCAGGTGCCACGACAGCCGGCGCGACGGTCACGGTGAGCACCCTCGCCTGCGGAAAGCAGGGTGTCGGCACGGGTGACGCCAGCGCCGTGGGAGGACCCTCCGCGTTCGAGCTCAAGTCGAGCGCCCACAAGGAAGTGGTGGTCGGCGAGTTCAAGGTCCCCGAGGCGGCGAAGGCCGGTACGTACGGGATCGGGGTCAAGTGCAAGAACGGCAAGGAGGCCACGGGTGACGTGGTCGTCGGCGGCGGCACGGGCGGCACGGCCCACGGCTCCTGGTCGACCCCCGCGCCCAGCAAACCCGCCAAACCGGCCAGTCCCCCCGCGGGGCCGATGAAGACCGGCGCCGGCGGCACCAGCGAGGGCTCGGGCACGTCCGAGATCATCGCCGGGGCGGCGGTCCTGGCCACCGCGGCGGTCGGCGGGACGCTGTTCCTGCGCCGTCGCTCGGGCGGCGGCCGGGCCTGAGCGGTTCCGGTTCCCGGCCGTCCCCGGCGGCCGGGAACCGGGCTCCGCGGAGGACTCCGATGCCTTCCACGCGTGACACCGCGGCGGCCCTGATCCTGGCCGCCGGCGCGTTCACCGGCACCTGGCTCATGGACACCGGTGCCCGGGCCCCCGCGCCCCCGCCGCAGCCGTCGCCCTCGGAGGCGTTCGCCTCCCACGGCGCGCTCACCCCCCGCCACCGGGAGTCCCTGGTCCGGCCCCTGCCGCCCGCGACCCCGGTCCGGCTGCGCATACCCGAGATACGTGTCGACGCCCCGCTGCTCGGCCTCCGGCTGCTCCCGGACGGCTCGTTGGCGACCCCGCCGGTCAAGGACCGCAACATCGCCGGCTGGTACGAGGCGGGCACGAAGCCGGGCGCGATCGGCACGGCGGTGGTGGCGGGCCACGTCGACACCCCCGACGGACCGGCCGTCTTCTACAACCTCGGCGCCCTGAAGAAGGGCAACTCGGTGGAGGTCCTGCGCGTCGACCGCCGCACCGCCGTCTTCACGATCGACGCGATCGAGGTGTACGGGCGGGACGACTTCCCGTCGCGGAAGGTCTACGGCGCCTCCGGGCGGCCCGAGTTGAGGGTGATCACCTGCGGGGGCGGCTTCTCGGAGGAGGAGCACGTGTATATGGGGAACGTGGTGGTGTACGCGCACCTGGCGAGGGTGGACGGGGAGGCGGCCCCGGCGCGGGGAGCGCCGAGGACGCCGAAGCCTTCCGGGGCGGCCAAGTCACCTGGTGCGCCCAGGACTTCCGAGGTGGTCGAGTCCCCCGGGGCGGTCAAGCCCGCTGGGGCGGCCAAGCCTTCCGGGGCGGCCAGGTCCCCCGGGGCGGTCAAGTCCCCCAAGGGGGCCAAGTCCCCCAAGGGGGCCAAGTCGCCCAAGGCGGCGCCCGGTCGGTGAACGGGGCGGGCCCGGGGCCCGCCCGTCCCGCTAGGCGTGCGCCTCCGACTTCTCCGCCCCCTCCGCCCCTCCCGGCTCCTCCAACTCGCCCAGGACCTCCAGGATCTGCTCCCCGTACTTCGCCAGCTTGTTCTCGCCGACGCCGCTCACGCCGCCCAGGGTGTCCAGGGAGTCCGGCCGCAGCGTCGCGATCTCGCGGAGCGTCGCGTCGTGGAAGATGACGTAGGCGGGGACGCCCTGCTCCTTCGCCTGGGAAGCACGCCAGGCGCGGAGGGCCTCGAAGACCGGCAGGGCCGCCTCGGGGAGGTCCGCGGGGGCCGCGGCGCGGGACTTGCCGGGGGCCGAGCGGGCGCGGGAGGGCTTCTCCGGCTCGCGGCGCATCAGGACGTCGCGGCGCCGGCCCAGGACGTCGCCGCTGGCCTCGGTCAGGACCAGCGTGCCGTACTCGCCCTCCACCGCCAGCAGGCCCAGTGCCAGCAACTGCCGTACGACGGCGCGCCATTCGGCGGAGCTGAGGTCGGTGCCGATGCCGAAGACGGTCAGCTGGTCGTGGTCGTGCTGGATGACCTTGGCGGTCTTCTTGCCGAGGAGGATGTCGATGATCTGGCCCGCGCCGAACTTCTGCCGCCGCTCGCGGGCGAGGCGGAGGACGGCGGAGAGGAACTTCTGGGCGGCGATGGTGCCGTCCCAGGTGACGGGCGGGGTCAGGCAGGTGTCGCAGTTGCCGCAGGGCCCTTCGGCCCGCTGGCCGAAGTAGTCCAGCAGGCGGACGCGCCGGCACTCGACCGTCTCGCAGAGCGCGAGCATCGCGTCGAGGTGGGTGGCCAGCCGGCGGCGGTGCGCGTCGTCGCCCTCCGAGCCGTCGATCATCTTGCGCTGCTGGACGACGTCCTGGAGGCCGTAGGCCAGCCAGGCCGTGGACGGCTGGCCGTCGCGCCCGGCGCGGCCGGTCTCCTGGTAGTAGCCCTCGACGGATTTGGGCAGGTCGAGGTGGGCGACGAAGCGGACGTCCGGCTTGTCGATGCCCATGCCGAAGGCGATCGTGGCGACCATCACCACGCCGTCCTCGCGCAGGAAGCGCGACTGGTTGGCGGCGCGGACGCCCGCGTCCAGGCCCGCGTGGTACGGCAGGGCCTCGACGCCGTGGGCCACCAGGAAGTCGGCGGTGTCCTCGACGCTCTTGCGGGACAGGCAGTAGACGACGCCCGCGTCGCCCGGGTGCTCGCCGTGGATCAGCTCCAGGAGCTGCTTCTTCGGGTCGTTCTTCGGGGCGATCCGGTACTGGATGTTCGGCCGGTCGAAGCTGGCGACGAAGTGGCGGGCGTCACCCAGCTGCAGCCGGGCGGCGATCTCCCGGCGGGTGGCCTCCGTCGCCGTCGCGGTCAGGGCGATGCGGGGGACGTCGGGCCAGCGCTCGTGCAGGGCGGAGAGCGCCAGGTAGTCCGGGCGGAAGTCGTGGCCCCACTGGGCGACGCAGTGCGCCTCGTCGATGGCGAAGACGGAGACCTTGCCGCGGTCGAGCAGGCCCATCGTCGAGTCGAGGCGCAGCCGCTCGGGGGCCAGATAGAGGAGGTCCAGCTCGCCCGCGAGGAACTCGGCCTCCACCATGCGGCGCTCGTCGAGGTCCTGCGTCGAGTTCAGGAAGCCGGCCCGGACGCCGAGGGCGCGCAGCGCGTCCACCTGGTCCTGCATAAGGGCGATCAGTGGCGAGACGACCACGCCGACACCCGGTCTGACCAGGGCCGGGATCTGGTAGCACAGCGACTTGCCGCCGCCCGTGGGCATCAGGACGAGCGCGTCGCCGCCTGCGACGACATGCTCGATGATCTCTTCCTGCTCCCCGCGGAACGCGTCGTAACCGAAGACGCGGCGCAGGACGCCCAGCGCCTCGCTCAGCACGCCGGGCTCGCTGTTCTCAGTGGGGTCGGCCATTCGGGAAGTGTACGAGGAACGGCCGACGCCGGTCGGGGCCTGTGGAAAACCCAGTGCCTGGGGATATCTCAGGCCACCTCTATTCCGTACTCCTGCACCAGCGCCTCCAGGCCCCCCGCGTACCCCTTGCCCCCCACGACGAAGTCCCAGTTCCCGCCGGACCGCTTCCGGAACGAGCCCAGCACCAGGGCCGTCTCGCCCGGCCGCCCGTCGGACACCTCCAGCTGCCCCAGCTCGGCCCCCGCCGCGTCCGACAGCCGGATCCGGGCGTCCGTGAAGAGGGAGAGATCGGCCTCCGGGTTGACCTCCGGGTCGATGGCCGCCGCCAGCACCAGCCGGTCCGCGGCCGCCGGCAGCGCGTCGAAGGCCACCCGCAGGGCGGCCCGGTCCCCGGCCCCGGGCAGCGGCTCGGCGGCGCGGACGGTGCCGTCGGGGGTGCGCGGGTTGTTGTAGAAGACGAAGTGGTCGTCGCTGAGCACCTGCGTGCCCCGGCACACCAGCGCGCACACGTCCAGGGCGACGCGGCCGGACCAGGACATGCCGAGGACGTTGTGCTCGGCGGGGGGCTCCGTCTGGGGGGTACGGGTACGAGGTGACGGCCCCAGCCGCCCCCGCAGCCCGTGCTGCGACAGCAGCCCCACCAGCTCCTCGCCGGACACCAGGGTCAGCGGCTTGCCGTTGGCGAAGGCGTACGAGCCGGGGCCGAAGCCCGAGGTCGTCACCAGCACGCCCTTGTTCGCCCCGGCCCCCTGCACCGTCCCGAACAGATCGCGCACCGCCGTCGGCGGGACGGTCTTGCGGTACCGCTTGACCTGCACGATGATCCGGCCGCCGCTGATCGGGTCCGGGTCGAGGGCCTCGACGTCCACCCCGCCGTCGTTGGACCGGGTCGTCATCACCGCCTGCATGCCGCGGGCCCGGAACAGCTCCGCGACCAGCGCCTCGAAGGCGATGGGGTCCATCTCGAACAGGTCCGGGCCGCCGTCCTCCCCGCCGCCGTGCGAGACGACGCCCCGGCCGACCTCGTCCGGCGTGCGCTCCGGCCGGACGGCCATGCGCTGGTCCGGGCGGGCCGACAGCCGTCCGCCCAGCGCGTCCGTCAGACACTCGGGCGCGCTCACCTGCTCCAGGTGCAGCCGCCCGAACGCCGCCCGGTCCACGCCCACCGCCGCCAGGACGAGCCGGGCCCGCCGCCCGGTCGCCGGGTCGTGGTCGTCCACGAAGCCGTTGAGCACGACGGACTCCAGCGCCCCGAACTCGTCCGCCGCGAACAGCTCGCGCACGGCCAGCAGGACGCACTGGGCGAGGACGTCCCGGTACAGCGCCCGGCGCTGGGTCGCCGGGCGGGCCGTCTCCTTCTCCTGGTCGGCGGTCGGCATGTACCGCACCGCCTTCACCTCCGGCACCACGTCGATGCCCGGCAGCTCCCACTCCAGCACCAGCTGGCGGGCGCCCGGGTCGTAGGCGGCCGCGATCTGGTGCGGGAACTCGTCGGGCCACGCCGTCGAGGCGTACAGCGCGGCCGAGAAGTACTCGACGACCGCGTCCGGATCACCGCCGCGCAGCGCCGCGACGAGCTCCGCGACGCCCGCGTTGTGCTGCCGCACCTGCGCCAGCCGGGTGGCCGCCCACTGGTCGTACTGCCGCCGGTACGCGGCCAGTTGGTGCTGCCGCTGCGCCTCGGCGTCCTG
This sequence comes from Streptomyces luteireticuli, assembly GCF_041519305.1. NCBI lineage: Bacteria > Bacillati > Actinomycetota > Actinomycetes > Kitasatosporales > Streptomycetaceae > Streptomyces > Streptomyces luteireticuli. The sequence continues at coordinate 3,866,406 of NZ_CP167927.1, read as the reverse complement.
CGCCGCGCGCAGGTCCGCCTCGTACTGCGCCCGCCTGCCGATGCCGTACCGGCCCGGGTCCGGCATCAGCGTCGGCTGCGCCAGGTGCCCCGGGTTGAACGGCTCCAGCGCCTCCGGCTCCGTCAGCCGCGCCGTCGTGAACCCCGGCGCCGCGCACCCCGCCGCGAGCAGCCCCTCCAGCGCCGCGACCCGCGCCTCCAGCTCCTCCGTCCGCCGCCGCGCCCCGGCCTCCCGCGCCTGCCGGTAGGCGGCCCGCTGCTCCCGGTCCAGCCGCGCGGCCTCCCGCTCGGCGGCCCGCTGCTGCCGCTCCCTCTCCCGCTCCTCCTGCACCAGCGCCCGTTGCCTGAGCTCCTGCTGCCGGTGCCGGTCCCGCTGGGCCTCGGCCCAGATGCCTATCAGCCCGTTGGAGCGACGAGTCATGGCGGAATCAGCCCTCCCCCCGGGACGACGACCTCCCGGACTGCGATACGTACTGGCTCCATGACCAGCGGTGACTCGTCAACTTTAGTCGGGGCGTGGGCATTGCCCGACGGGCGCTCCAGGTTCGGTGCGGGAGGGCCTGACGGGTCGTCGAGCAGGCCTGGGATTCGCAGATGCGATCGTTTGCGGACACGGAGGTCCCGGGTGGGGCGCGTTGCGCGTCGACGGCACCCTGCACCATCGGCTGGCGTTCGCCCTGGGCGTCTCCCCCGGCCGGGTCAACCGTGCGTTGCACCACCACCCGCAGGCCGTCGAACGCCGGGAGCTCCTCGCCGAGTTGCTGGCCGGGCTGTTCGAGCGCGCCCGCATCGTCCACGTCCCCGCGGTGGTCGAGCGCGACGAGCCCGGGTCGCTTGCCGTCGCCGTGCTGGTCCAGCGTGCACCGACTGTGGCAGCCCGCTTGGGCAACCATGAACTCGACCGGTTCCGCCGGCTACTGCACGACCGGGCACTGGCGGGAGTCGACGCCGCGTACGCGCAGAGCGAGCGTGTAGCCCGGCGGGCCGGGGAGCGGCACGACAAGTTCACCCAGCTGATCGATGCGGCGCCCGTGCACTCCGCGCGCGTGTTGAGCGGCTTCCTCGCGCAAGCCGTGAATGCGCGGCAATGGCGCATCGTGGTCGCCCTCGCGGATGCCGGACCGGACGGGCTCATCGACCACGCCGAGGCCGGGCCGGAGGCCTGGGAGGCCCTCCGCGCCCGGGAGTTCGCCGTCAAGGCAGTGCGTGGCGACCAGGATGTCCATCTGCTCAGCCCGCGGGGACGGGACGCCCTGCGTGCCGAGTACGGGCTGTATGCCTGCCTCTATCCCCGTACCCGGACGCCGCAGGTGCTCGGGGGCCGTTTCACACGTCGTTCCTCGGTCACGGTCGGGTGAACCACGTCGGAACGGCACGCTGGGCCGGGCCTCAACGGGCTACTCCCCCTCGTACAACCGCCGCAGATCCACCAGGACCACCTCCCCCCGCGCCTCCGCAGCCCGCAGGTCCGGTGTGAAGCCGGCCCCGCTGTAGCACGCCGGCCGGGCGGCGGCCGTGTCGATGCCGCGGGCGGCGAGGAGGGTCAGGGCGTGGCGGAGGCGGTCGAGGTGGGAAGTGCCCATGGTCCGGTCCCACTTGGCCTCGCCGATGGAGAGGAGGACGCCGTTGTCCTGGCCCACTGCGCCGCGGACGACCACGTCGAGCTCGATGCCCATGCGGGCGGCGGGGTCGGCCACGGTCCCGTACGTCACGTCGATCGGCATGCCGCCGAAGGTTTCCGGGGAGGCGAAGGTGGCGACCCAGTCCCGGCAGACCTGTTCGAAGTGCGGGCCGACCACGGCCGAGAGGAAGCGGGGACGGGCCGCCGTCCACACCTGCCGGGCCAATCTCCGGTCGAGCAGGGGCCGCTTCGGACGGGAGATGGCATGGTCGAAGGCGATGAGGGGTTCGGCGACCCGGTAGGTGCTGCGGTTGCGGCGGAACGCGTCCTCCTCGCGCCGTACCAGACCGCAGTCCTGGAGCACCGTGAGCGGGTGGGTGATGTCGCTGATGGGGCGTTCCAGGCAACTGGCGATGCGTCCGGCGGTCGCGTTGCCGGTGGCGAGGGCCGCCAGGACGGAGTGGTACAGGGCGCGGTCCCTGAGGTCCGACTCGTCGGCCAGGAGGTAGCGCGCCTCGCGGTAGAGCGGCGAACTGGGGGAGAGCGCCGTGCGGCAGACCCAGGCGTCGAAGTCGGTCATGCCGGCGGGCACGTCGTCGCCGACGAACTCCTTGCGGTAGGCCGGGGTTCCGCCTACGACGCTGTGGACGAGGAGGGCGAGGCGTGGGTCCCTGATGTTCCAGAAGGCCGCCGCCTGACGGTAGTCGAGGGGGTGCACGACCAGTTCGAGGCTGGCCCGGCCCCGTAGGGGTGAGGTGCCCGCGAGCAGTTTCCCCATAAAGGCCAGCGAACTGCCGCAGAGGAGCAGGCGGGTAAGCGATTCCAGACGCTCCGGGCGGCGCGGGCCGTAGGCGACCTGGACGATGGACGGCAGGGACGGGGTCGCGCGGGCGAGGTAGGGGAATTCGTCGAGGACCGCCACCAGGGGCCGCTCGCGGCCGAGGGCGAGCAGAGCGTCCACCGCCTGTTCCCAGCGGTCGAAGCGCATGGGGGCGACGGCCCCCGTGTACTGGCCGAGTTCTTCCCCGAAGCGGTGCAGGGACTCCGCCTCGGTCGCCTCGTACGCGCAGAAGTAGAAGCCGCCGGAGGCCCTGGCGAGTGAGTCGAGCAGGAACGACTTGCCCTGGCGGCGGCGGCCGGAGACGACGCCCATGGTCGCGTTCCGTACCGTGTCGGCCGCGAAGGCGGTCAGCTCGCTCCACTCCCAGTCGCGGTCGAACATGTCGCCGGGCTTCGACAGACCTGAGGGGTTCCGGGGCACAGCGCCACCTCGCACTTGGGGAAGTACGGTTCCGGGAAGTACGTTTCCCTTAACGCGAGTCCGCCGCTCCGGTCACGCCGCCGTCGGTCACGCCGTCTCCGCCGTCGCCTCCTCCAGCAGCTTCTCCATCGGCGCCACCGCCAGGGCGCCGCCCGCCACGATCCCCAGGGCTATCGCGCCCAGCAGCATCGCCGTCGAGCCCCAGGACGCCATCGTCTCCACCGGCAGGGTGTACGCGCCGATGACGCGGGCCACGCACTCCGTCAGCAGGGCCGCGCCCCAGACCAGGCTGAACGTGCGCTCGTGGCGGCGGAAGCGGGTGTCGGTGGCCGACAGGCGGTCCCACGCGGCGGACTTGGCGGCGCTGGTCTTGATGAGGAGCGGCTTGAGGCCGGCGGTCATCATCGGGCGGCCGCGGGCCACGGACCAGAGGATGGAGAGGCCGACGAAGCTGCTGAGCACGGAGTCCTTGGCCATCATCAGCCGGGCGTCGCCGCTGGTGAAACTGAGGGCCATGGAAAGGACGTTGACGACGACCATCACCGTGGCGAGGGCGTTGAAGGTCCGCTTGCGGAGGGCGTCCGCGAGGGAGTGGGCCGCGGGGACCACGCTGCTGAGGGCCAGGGAGAGGAGGAGGTCCAGGCCGAGGGCCGAGTGCAGGAGGTAGTAGGAGCCGAGGGGGATGGCCAGGTCGAGGAGGAGGGGCTTGAAGGCCGCCAGGGGGTGGGGCCGGTCCGGTGCGGCGGCGGGGGCGGCGACCTGCGACATGTGCTCTGCTCCTGGGGACTGTTCCTGTGGTTCTCGGTACGGGAACAGCTTCGCCCGGCGGGCCCGGTCCCCGGCAGAGACGGGTGTGGGGGGTCCGCCGGGACAAATGTCATGCCCTCAGAAGCACCGGCAGGGTGCGGACGCTGTTGCTGATGAAGGAGGGGAGCGGGGTCAGGGTCTCCGGGGGGACGGCCAGCGACAGCTCCGGGAAGCGGGCGAAGAGGGACGGGAGGGCCACCTCCGCCTCCTGGCGCGCCAGCGCCGCGCCCACGCAGAAGTGCGCGCCGTGGCCGAAGGACAGATGGCGTACCGGACCGCGGTCCAGGTCGAAGTCGTCGGCCGCCGGGCCGTAGTGGGACGGGTCCCGGCCCGCCGCCGCGTACGAGGCGAGGATCGCGTCGCCGCGCCGGATCACCTCGCCGGCCAGCGGGATGTCCTCCGTCGCGTACCGCATCGGGAAGTGGCCGACGGGGGAGTCCCGGCGCAGGACCTCCTCGGTGACGGCCGTCCAGGGGCGTTCCCCGGTGACCGCCAGGGCCAGTTGCCCGGGGTGGGTGAGCAGGGCGAGCACCGCGTTGGTGATGAGGTTGAGGGTCGTGCCGTGGCCCGCGACGAGCATGAGGAGGAGGGTGCCGATGAGTTCGTCCTCGGAGAGCCGGTCCCCGTCCTCGCGCGCGGCGATCAGGTCGCTGGTGATGTCCTCGCCGGGCCGCGCCCGCTTCTCGGCGACGAGGGCGGCGAGCAGCGCGAGGAGCCGGCGCCGGGTGGCGAGGACCTCGGCCGGGGCGGTGGCGCTGCTGGTCAGGCTCGCGGACAGGGCGCGGAACTCGTCGTAGCGCTCGGGCGGTACGCCCAGCAGGTTGCCGATGGTGCGCATGGCGAGCGGGTAGGCGTAGTGCAGGCGCAGGTCGACGGGGCTGCCGTTCAGGGTATCCAGGGCGTCGAGGAGGGAGCGTACGGTCGCCTCCGTGCGCGGGCGCATCCCGGCGATGCGCCGGGGGGTGAACGCCTGGGAGACCAGGGCCCGCAGCCGGCGGTGGTCGTCCCCGTCGGCGGTGACCATCCCCGCGGGCGCGACGAAGTTGACGAGCGGCCAGCCCTCGGGGACGGCCCCGGACGTCAACAGGGGCCAGTTCGCAGGGTCCTTGGCGACGCGCGGGTCGGTGAGCAGCTCGCGCAGCAGCCCGTACCGGGTGACCGCCCAGGCCGGTACGCCGCCGGGGAGCTCGACGCGGACGACCGGGCCGCGGGCGCGCAACGCGCGTATCTCGCCGTGGAGATCGGGGGCGTTCACGTCCAGACGGAAGGTCTCGCGGAAGGCGTCCATGGTGTCCTCCAGCTACGCGGTCGCGGTCGGATGCGGGGTGAACCGTACGGGCAGCGCCGTCAGCGCGCGAGCCCACGGCGAGGGCCGGTACGCCAACTCCTCGACGGGCACGGCGAGCCGCAGGTCGGGCAGCCGGTGGAGGAGGGTGTCGACGGCCGTGTGCGCGATCAGCCGGCCCGGGTCCCGGGCCGGGCAGGTGTGCGGCCCGGCGCCGAAGGCCAGGTGGGAGCGGTTGCCGGGGACGATGTGCCCGTCGGGCGGGCGGACGGCCGGGTCGCGGTTGGCCGCCGCCAGCCCCAGCAGCAGCGCGTCGCCCTCGCGGATGTGCTGCCCGCCGAAGCGCAGGTCGCGGGTGGCGTAGCGGCCGGGGAAGTTCTGCACGGGCGCGTCCCGCCACAGCACCTCGTCCAGGGCCGCGTCCACGGTCAGCCGCCCGCCGGTGACATGGCTGCGGAAGCGGGCGTCGGTGAGCAGCAGCCGGATCGTCGCGGCCGTCCAGTTCGCGGCGGGGCCGTTGCCCGCGACGACGATGACGGCGAGGTGGTGCAGCACCTCCTCCGGCGACAGCCCCTCGGGGTGGGCCAGCAGCCAGGAGGTGAGGTCCTCGCCGGGCTCCGTCCGCTTGTGCCGCACCAGGTCGCCGAGGATCCGCTGCAGCGTGGCGTTCCCGGCGGGCGCGTCCGGCCCGCTGTCCACCATCGCCCTTACGGCGCCGACGAGTTCGGGCGCGGTGCCGTCCGGCAGGCCGATCATGCGCGAGGCGGCCCAGAGCGGGAGCTGCTGGGCGTAGTCGGCCAGCAGGTCGGCGCGGCCGAGCGGGGCGACGGCGTCCAGCAGCATGCCGGAGAGCTGGACGGTGCTGCGGCGCAGCGCGTGCTGGTCGAGGCGGGCGAAGCCGTCGCTCACCGCCCGGTAGAGGCGGCGGTGTTCGGGACCGTCGGCGAAGAGGACGGTCGGCCGGTAGCCCATCATGGGCAGCAGGGGCGAGTCCGGGCGCACCAGCCCCTCGCGCAACGCCCGCCAGCGGCGCGAGTCGTGCGAGAAGCACTCCTCGTTGCGGGTGACCTCCAGCAGCTCGCGGTAGCCGAGCACCAGCCAGGCGGGGACGCCGGGTTCGAGCTCGACGGGGGCGACCGGGCCGTGCTCGGCGCGCAGACGCTCGTAGAGGGCCTCGGTGTCGCCGGTGAGGGCCTCTCCATGGAGAGCGGTCGGCGTCATGATGCGGGTGCCTCCGGGGTGGCGGCCGCCGTGAGGAGGTGGTCGACGAGGGTGATCAGGGAGGACGCGCAGGACGAGCGGTCGCGGGCGTCGCAGAGCATCACCGGGGTGCCGGGCAACAGGTCGAGCGCCTCGCGCAGTTCGTCCTCGGGGTGCACGGGGGCGTCCGGGAACGCGTTGGCGGCGACGGCGAACGGCACGCCCAGCTCCTCCAGGTGCCCCAGCACGTCGAAGCTCGCCTCCAGCCGCCGGGTGTCGACGAGCGCGAGCGCGCCGAGCGCCCCGTGCGTCAGGTGCCGCCACATCGGGAAGAAGCGGGGCTGGCCCGGGGTGCCGAACAGATACAGGACGCGGCGCCGGTTGAGGGTGATCCGTCCGAAGTCCATCGCCACGGTGGTCGTGGACTTGCCGGGCAGCACGTCGTCCACGCCCTGCCCCGCCTGCGTCATCGTCTCCTCGGTGCGCAGCGGCGGGATCTCGCTGAGCGAGCCGATGAAGGTGGTCTTGCCGACGCCCAGCGGTCCCGCGACGACTATTTTGACGGAGGTGCGGACGGTGGAGGGCAGGTAGCGGGAGCCGTCAGGGCCGCCGTCAGAGCTGACGGAGTCCATCGAGTACCTCTTTCAGGAGCGAGGGGTCGTGCCGTTCGGCCGCGGTGATCGGGGGGCGGACCAGGACGAGGCCGGCGTCGAGCAGGTCGCCGAGGAGCACCTTGATCACGGCGACGGGCTGGCGGAGGTGGGCGGCGACCTCCGCGACGGACAGCAACTGGACGCAGAGGTCCAGGATTTCGCCGGTCTCGGGGGACAGGACGGTCTCGGGGGACAAGGCGGTTTCGGGGGGCAGGACGGTCCCGGGGTGCAGGCCGGGATGCTCCGCCGCCGTGGCCGCGCCGGCGGCCACCACCAGCGTCTCCAGCGCGAGGGAGTCGCGGGACGGCGCCGTCCGGCCGCCGGTGATCACATAGGGGCGTACGGGGCCGCTCACGACGTGGTGGTGCCGGTGCGGGGCGGGCTGCTGAGGTGCGTGCCGATCCGCACCACCAGGTGCTGCATCTCCCGGGCCACCAGCCCGGCGTCCACCTCCGCGGCCGTGGCGACGGCCAGCGAGGCGCCGGGGCCCGCGGCCACCAGGAACAGGAAACCGCCGTCGAACTCCACCATCACCTGCCGCGGCGCGCTGTCCGCGCCCGCCAGCTGGGCGGCGGCCTCGTGGCCGAGCGAGAGCAGCCCGGAGCAGATCGCGGCCAGCCGGTCGGCCTCGTCGGTGGATATCCCGGGGGAAGCGGCGAGCTGCAGGCCGTCGCGGGAGACGACGAGCGCGTGCCGCACCGCGGGCACCCGCAGGACATCGGCCAGCAGCCACTCCAGATTCCCGTTCGTACTCAACTCTGTTCCCTTTCGGTGTCGTTGCGCTCCCCGTCGTGCCCCTCGCGCCCGTCGCGCGCGGCGGTCTCCATGGAGGCTTTCGCGGCGGCCTCTTCCCGGCCGATCCGGGTCCCGGCCTGGAGGCTGCTCATGAAGTCGGCGGCCTGCCGGGCGGAGCGGGGCGGCCGGTCCGCCGGGGAGATCGAGGGGGTGCCCGCCGCCGGTGGGGCGGTACCGCCGGGGACGGCGGCCGCGGCGCGGCGGCTGCGGCGGCGGGGGAGGCCGCCGGGGACGGCGGGGGCGGCGGCGGGGCGCGGGCCCTCCGGTCCCGGCGGCGTGACGGACGGAGCCGGGACCGGGGCGGTGTCCGCCCGCGGGGCCCACGCGTCCGGAACCCCCGGCGCCTGCGGAACCCCCGGCGCCTGCGGAACCCCCGGCGCCTGCGGCACCGCCGGGGCCCCGGCCGCGCCGGTCGCCGTCAGCAGCGCGGACGGGACGAGGACGACGGCCCGTACGCCGCCGTACGCCGACGGGGAGAGCTTCACCGAGAACCCGTACCGCCGCGCCAGCAGCCCCACGGCCGACAGCCCCAGCTGCGGGTTGGGGCCCCAGCCCCGGCGCCGGGCCGCCTCGCTGCCGGCCAGGCGCAGCTCCGCCTCGGCGAGGGCCTGTTCGGTCATGCCGAGCCCGCCGTCGTCGATCTCGATCACGGCCCCGCTGTGCACCGGCCGGATCGCCACGAGCACGGAGACGGTCGGGGGCGAGTAGCGGGTGGCGTTGTCGAGCAGTTCGGCGACGGCGTGGATGAGCGCCTCCACGGCCCGCGGCCGGACGGCGGCGTCCCGCGCGCCCTGGACCCGTACGCGCTGGTACTCCAGGATCCGCGACTGCGCGCCGCGCACCACGTCCAGCAGCGACACGGCGTCCGGCCACTGCCGTCCCGGCCAGGCGCCGCACAGCACCTTCATCGTCTGGGCCTGCCGGGCGAGTTGTGCGGCCGCGTGGTCGGCGCGCATCAGCCCGGCCATGAGGACGGGGTTCTCCGCGGTCTGTTCGAGGACGTCCAGGCCCTGCTGCTGGGCGAGCGCCATCACCTGGATGCGGTCGGCCATGACGAGGAACGCGGCCCGCGCGGAGTCCTCGCGCGTCCGTACGGCCGTGACGGCGGCGGTGGTCCGCTCCAGCAGCGCCCGCTGCCAGGTCCCGAACACGCTGCCCGCCAGCTCCCCGTGGCGCAGCCCCGGCACCTCCGGCTTCCCGTCGAGCACCGCCGGGAGCCGCTCGGCCGCCAGGTGCTCCAGCTCGTCCTCCCAGGACCGCTGACGCGCGGTCAGCGCCCGGTTCTCCCCGACGGCCGCGTCCCTCTCGTCCCGCAGCCGCGCCGCCGCGCGCCGGGAGCGCACCAGCAACGGGCCGGCGATCACGGCGGCGACGGCCGTGCCCACGGCCACACCCAGGGACACGGCCTCTGGTATCGGCATCATCAGGCGGTTCCCCGGGGCGATCTTCAACTGGAACAAGGCCGTCAGAGTACGGCGCGGGGCGGAGGTGGCGGAAGTCGTGGGTGTGTCTTGGTGGTTGGTCGCTTTCGCGGCGTTCGGGAGGGAGTGCGAAGCGTGGGGGATAACCTCACCGTGTCAGACAGGGACATAACCGAGGGGGAACGCGTGGAACGCGGGGAACAGGTGGATACGCCGCCCGTTCTGGTGGGAGTGGTCGACGTGATGCGCAGGGAGGCGGTGTTCGCGCTGGGGGTCGGCCTGGTGGGGATGACCGCCGGGGCGTTCGCGGCGGCGGAGGGCAGGGGGTCGGGCCGGAGCTGGGCGGTGATGGCCGTCGTCGCGGCGGCCGCCCTCTGGTGGACCGCCCGCCGGAGCCGCGCGTGGTGCGGCGAACGGCTGGACGCGGTCGGGCCGGTGCCGCCCGGTGCGCGTGTGATGGGGCCGGGGGAGACGCTTCGGGAGGAGTTCCGGATGATGGCGCTCTGTTTCGTCGTCCTCGTGGCCGGTGTGGTGGGTCTCGCGTATTTCACGGGTTTGTCGGCGGGCGGCGCCGTGCTGGCGGGCATGGGTTCGGGCCGCCTCGTCCAGGTCCGCAGGCTGGTGCGGCGGGAACGGGAGCTGGGCGTACGGCTGCTGCGCCTGCGGGCGCCTAACGGGCGTGCCAGGGCGGGGGATCCTGTGATGCCGCTGCTCAAGCAGGCAGATTTCTACGGGCTTCCGGTGGGGGGACAAATCAGCCCGTCTGGGGGTTGCCCCCTCCGGGGAGTTTGAGGACAATGCGGCGCAGCCGCGTTGCCCCCGAGCGGGAGCGCAAGAAACGGTGAAAGGGCGGGGCAGGGGCAAAACCCCCGCGCGAAGCGCGCACCCCCCGCCCCCAATCCCGCCGATCACCCGCCCACCCCACCCCTCTCCCACTACCGTGCTGGCCACCGAGGCCCCGGCGCCGCGCCGACGACACCTCGGCAGGTGGACGAAGCAGGCGGATGAAGCAGGGGGACAAAGATGAACGCACCGCCCACCCACTGGCCCGCCCGGAGCCTGCTGGGCATGCTGCCGGAACCGGCCCGGCAGGAACTCCTCGGGCTGGGGACCGAGGTCCGCTTCGACGCCGGCGACGTCCTGCTGAGCGAGGGCGCGCACGACCGCCACGTCCTCCTGCTGCTCTCCGGCTTCGCCAAGGTGACCGCCACGCTGGAGAACGGGCAGGTGTCGCTGCTCGCCGTCCGCGTCGGCGGCGAGACGGTCGGGGAGATGGCGGCCGTCGACGGCGTGGACGGCGTGGACGGGGACGACGGCGTGCCGCGTTCGGCGACCGTGACCGCGTGCGGGCCCATGGCCGCCCGCGTCCTCCAGCCCGCCGCCCTGCGCGAACTGCTGATGCGCCGCCCCGAGGTGGGCATGGCCCTCACCCGGATCGTCTCCGACCGGCTGCGCTGGGCGAACCGCCGCCGGATGGAGTTCCGGGGGTATCCGGTCAAGGTGCGTCTCGCCCGGCTCCTGGTGGAGTTCGCCGCGGCCTACGGGCAGCCCGAGCACGGCGGCGGCGTCGTGATGGGCTGCGGGCTGACCCAGCCGGAGCTGGCCGCGCTCACCGGCGCCGCCGAGACCACCGTCCACAAGGGGCTGCGCGAACTCCGCGAGGAGGGCCTGCTGGAGACCGGCTACCGCTCCACCACCATCCGCGACCTCGCCCGGCTGCGGCGGGTCGCGGAGCTGCCCGGTGGCGGGATCAGCCGAGCAGCGGCCGCAGCGCCAGGCACAGCCCCGCGCTCGCGCCCATCACCGCCGTGCACACCACCGCCCCCGTGACGCAGCGGTACTTGACCACCGCGACGCGGGCCAGGAAGCGCAGCGCCGGGGCGAGTTCGGCCCTTTCCGCTGCGGTCCCGTCCGCGCCGTCCGCCCCGTCCGCGCCGTCCGCCCCGTCCACCCCGGGCAGGCCGCCGCCCGACGCGAAGTGGACGTAGCTGTAGCGGTTGGCGGCGGACGGCCGCCACACCCGCGGCCGCAGCGCCGCCGCCAGGCACCCCACCCCGCCGGACAGCCCGCAGGCGAACAGCACGAGCAGCGCCCCGGCCAGTACCCCCGTCCCGCCGCCCCGCCGCCAGAGCTCGGCGGCGTGCCAGGTCCACGACCCCGCCGTGCCGGTCAGTGCCGCCTGGGCCGCGGCCAGGATCCCGGCCTTGGTGTCGGCGTGCTGGTGGGCGCTCTGCAGTGAAGCCAGCATGTACGGGCCGGACTCGCCCGGCGGTGTCGGCGTCGATGTCATCGGGGTCATCGGGCTTCCCTTCCGTGACGGCGGCCGCTGCCGCGCGCTCAGCCCAGTAACCCCGCAACTCCACGCCCCGACCAGCCACTTGTACGGATTCCCGCATCCCGTACTTCCACGGGGTGTCCCCGCGCCCACCGGCGTACGACTGGTGGTGACCGGCGCCCGGCCCGGGGGGACCGGGCGCCGGTGCGCCCGCGGGTACCGGATCGCGACGCTTCTGTGGGGGAGTTGTAACACCGAGGAACAGACGGGGAGTTGAGCCGTGCGGCATCCTTTCTCTCCCGCAAGAGCGCACATGGAGGTGCTGTGGTGGTGAACGGCTCGTTCGGCCGGAGACTCCTGCTGGCCGTCGACGCGAAGGGGTACGGGCAGGCCGACGTCCTGCGGCAGAGCCGCTTCCAGGAGGCCATACCGCAGCTGCTCGGCGACGCCGCCCGCGCGGCCGGACTGGACCGCGGGCGGTGGCAGGTGCAGCAGGGCGGGGACTCGGAGCTCGCCGTCCTGCCCGAGGGGGCCTCCGAACCCGCCCTCGTCGACGCGTTCATGCGCACCCTGGACGCGGGCCTGCGGGCCTACAACCACGACCGGGTGCCCGAGGGCCGCCTCCGGCTGCGGGCGGCCGTGCACTTCGGCCCGGTGTCGCCCGGCCCCAACGGATTCCTCGGCCCGGCCCCGGTCGTGACCGGCCGCATCCTCGACAGCGCGGTGCTGCGCTCCGCCCTGGCCGCGAACCCGGACGTCTGCCTGGCCGTCGCGGTGTCGTCCACGGTCTTCGACGACGTGGTGCGCGAGGAGGCGTACACGACCTTCCGCGCCGGTGAGTTCACCGAAGTCGTGGTCGAGAACAAGGAGTTCACGGGCCGCGCCTGGATCTGGGTCCCGGGGGGCGACGTACGGGGAGCCGCCGGAGACCGTTCCGGCCCCGGCCCCGGCCCCGCCCCCCGGTCCCCCCAAGTCGTCCAGCACTTCCACGGCACCGTCAACGCCACCGGCGCCGTGTTCGGCGCATCCTCGTGAACGGCCCGGCGGACCGCCCGCAACCGCAGGCCCCGGACGACGACGCCACCGGCCACGGCCACCACCACACCTATGTCAACCAGGTCTTCCACGGCCCGCTCCACGCCCCCCAGGCCCACTTCGGCGTCGGCGCCCCCGCCTCCGCCTCCGCCCCCGCGTCCGGCACCCGGCGGGCCACGGGCCGGCTCGACACCGAGGAGATCGACGCCGTCCTGTACGCCTACGTCGAGCCGCCCCCCTTCGCCGAGGCGGCCGCCGCGCTCGCCGCGGACACCGTGGTCGTCCTGGTCGGCCCCCCGGGCACGGGCAAGCGCTCGGGGGCCGTCGCCCTCCTCAAGAAGGTCGCCGACAGTTCGGTGTACGTCGTCCTCTCCCCGGACATCGACCTGGAGCAGCTGGCCGAGCGCGCCTTCGACCGGGGCGTCGGCTACGTCCTGCTCGACCGTATGAACGAGGACGCGGCGGGCGGCGGGACCGGCGGCGCGAGGACGGCGGACTTCGACTGGCGGCGGGTGCGGGACCGGGTGCGCGGGCAGGGCGCGCACCTGGTGGTCACCACCGTCCACGAGCCGGGCGGCACCCCGCCCGAGGCCGTGCGGCACGTCCCCTGGCGGGCCCCGGACCTGGGGGAGGTGCTGCGGGAGCGGCTGCGCGAGGACGGGTGCGCCGGGCGGGCCGCCGAGGAGGCGGCCGGGCTGATGCCCGGCGGCTGCCTGGTCGCGGAGGTCGCCGCGGCGGCCGGACGGATCGCCCGCGGCGAGGAGCCGCGCGCGGTGTGGCGGGAGTACGGCAGCAGCGCGGCGCAGCCCGTGCGGGACTGGTTCGCGGCGGAGCGCTCGCCGCGGGAGATCGCCGAGGTGGCCACGCTGGCGTTCGCCATGGGGACCGGCCGCCGGGACTTCGAGGCGCTGCAGGCGTCCCTGGAGGGGTGCCTCGCGGGGACGTTGGCGGACGTCACGCCCGCGCCGGCTCCCGCCGAAGGAGAGGCCGAGCCGGTCCCCGCCGCCCCCGGCGACCGCCGCCGCTCCCTCGCCCGCAACGCGCTCGTCGCCACGGAGGAGCGCGCGCACGGCGCCCCGGGCCGTACCGTCTGGGTCTTCGCCGCCCCGCACTACCGCCAGTGGGTGCTGGAGGAGCTGTGGGCCAACCACTCCAGTGCCTTCTGGGACGGGGTGCGGGACTGGCTGACCGCGCTCGTCGCCGGGCGCCCGGACGGCGAACTCCACCGTTCGGTCGCCTCCGGCCTGGCGCTGCTGGCCCGTACGGCCTTCGACGAGGTCGCCGACTGCTATCTGCGCCCCTGGGCGCGGGGCGGGGCGGGCCCGGAGGGCGAGTTCATGGCCGACCATGTGCTGGGGTGGATCTGTCTGGACGAGACGCTCGCCCCGGCCGCGCTGACCCTGGTGCGCGGCTGGGCGCACTCCGGTGACCCCGGGCTGAGGTCCGCCGCGGCGCGGGCCTTCAGTGGACAGCTGGGCGTCCGGTTCCCCACCGACGCGGTGAAACGGCTGTGGCATCTGATCCATCAGGGACAGGGCAGGCCGGCCGTCGTCGGCATGGCCCACCTCTTCGCGCTGCTGGCGGACGGGCAGGAGGACGCCGGAGTGGTCCTCGACGCCCTCGTGCACCGGCTGCGCAAGCAGTGCGCGGCCCCCGTCGCCACCCGGATCAAGGTCATGACCTTCGACACGGTGCTGGCGGTCCTCTCGGTGGACGGGCCCGGCACCGGCCGTCCCGCCGTCGCGGCACTGGTCGAACGGCAGCCCGGGACGACGGCCCGGATCGCCGAGCTGTGGGCGGGAGTGCTGCGCAACAGGCCCGTGCGGCAGGCCGCGTTGGCGGCCCTCCGCGACACCCTGCACGCGCTGCCCGCCGTCGGCCGGGAGCCCGGGGCCACCGCCGGGCGCCTGGGCGGGGCGCTGGCCGCGGCCCTGCCCCCGGAGGAACGGACGCTGCTGGCCACGGCGCTCGGGCGGAACGAGGGCTCCCGGCGCCCGGTCGATCCCGCCGTCCTCACCGGGTTCCTCACGGCCTTACGAGGCGGCGCACCGGCCGGCACCCCCGTACTGAGCACGCCGAGCACGTCGAGCACATAAGGAATGACATGCCCGAGAGCTATCCCATCGTCGAACAGCGCGAGTTCGGCCGGCCGCTCGAACGCGGCAACTGGCTCCGCAAGCACCTGAGCAGGGACGAAAGCGACGTCCCGCGCCTGGCCGCGCACCATGTGCTGGTCTGGCGGCGCGGCGAGGAGTACGTCGAGGACCACGGACTGCTCGGCCCCGCCGACGAGGTCGTCGTCATGGCGAGCTCCGTCACCGTGGTCAACCGGAGGGCCGGCGTGCCCGTCCGCGTCGAGATGCCCGTACCGTCCGCCGACCCGGGCGACTTCACCCTCCGCGTGACCTTCCACTGCACCGTCACCGACGCCCCCGCCGTCGTCCGCGACGGGGTCACCGACATCGAGGCCCTGCTGCTCGGCTACCTCCGCGGCATACCCGGGCTCTCCGAACAGGCCCTGGACTTCCCGGTGATGGCCGTGGACCGGGCGCGCCTGAAGATCGGCGCGTATCTGGAGGCGTACCGGGAGCTGACCCCGCCGCTGGTCTCCGGGCTGAGGGCGGTCCCGGTCACCGTCGAGGTGTTCACCCCCGAGCAGTTCGCCGCCCACCTGCGGGAGGTGGAGGAGGCCCGGCTGGGGCAGCAGAAGGAGCAGCTCCGGCGCGAGGTCGAGAAGGAGCGGGCCGAATCCGAACTCGCCCTCCAGCAGCACATCGAGAGCCTCAAGCGCGAGCGGGACGAGGCGGCCGCGCGCTACGCCCGCGAGCGCGCCGAGGCGGAGGAGGACCGGCGGCGCGAGCGCGAGCGGGCCACGGCGGCCCGCCGCCTCAAGGAGGCCGAGGCCGAGGAGATCCGGCGCCGCGAACGGGAGTTGCTGGAGGAACGCCACCGCCAGCAGTACGAGGACCTGCGTGCCACGTACGAGCAGGCGGCCGGTTCCGAGCGCCAGGACCATGAGCTCGGGCTGAGACGGAAGCACAACGCGTACGTCCGGGAGGAGACCGCCGAGGACCTCCGCAGCTTCGGCCGCGACCCGGTCGCCGCCGACATCCACGCCTTCCAGCGCGGCGAGATCACCGCCGACGAGCTCGCCGGACGGCTGCGCGCCGCCGAGGACACGCGACTCGGCCGCGAGGACCGGCTGACCGAACGCGACTGGGCCCGGCTGGAGCGCAAGGAGGCCCTCGCCCGCGAGGAGCTCCGCCACCGCCTCGACGTCGAACGCGACGACACCCGCTACCGCCTCGACCGCGAGGACCGCGCCCGCGAACTGACCCGCAAGGACGCCCGGGAGGACGCGGCAGCCGGCCGGCAGGAGGCGCTGCGCCGCCGGCAGCAGGAACGGGAGGACACCGCGACCCTCCGGCAGGAGGAGCGCGAGGAGGACGCGCGCCGCTGGGAGGTGGAGCGGGAGGACGCCCGGCGGCTGCGCGACGAGGAGCGCGCGGACGCGCTGGAGCGCCGCAAGGAGCAGCGCGAGTGGCGGGAGCGGATGCTCCAGGCCCGGTACGACCTGACCAAGCGGGTCATCGACCGCGGCCACGGCGACGACGCCCATGTCGACGTGGGAGCCCTGATCAACGACGTCGGCGAGACACAGCAGACGGCGTACGCCCTGCAGGGCGGCGAGGTCCACAGCGTGGAACGCGCGGACAGCACCGCCGTCCCCTCCGACGACGACCTCGGCGACGCGGGGAGGGAGGAACATGTCGGCTGACGCCCCCGCCCGCCCGGCGGTACTGCCCGCCGTGCACCGCCCCGTCCGCCGCGTACGCCCGGGCATGCTCCTGAGCCCCCTCCGCCGCCTGATCGGCGTCGACGAGGAACTCCTGGAGCGGGTGCCGCAGGAACGCGCCCGCTACACCTGGTACGGCGCCATCGTCCTCAACACGGCGCTGCTGGGCGGCGCCTCGATGGCCCTGGCATTCGCCACCGTCCGCGACGAACTCCCGGTGCCTGTCGTGGTCTCGGTCGGGGTCGTCTGGTTCTGGGTGGTTCTCGCCCTGGACGCCTGGCTGGTCTCGGGCACCCATGGCGTCCTGTCCCGGGGCCGCCTGAAGTCCCTGCTGCCCCGCCTGGCCCTCTCGCTGCTCGTCGGCCTCACCATCGCCGAACCGCTGCTCCTCCAGATCTTCGACAAGGAGATCCACCAGCAGACGGCCGCGGGGAACACCCGGGACGCCGACGCGTACCGCGGCATGCTCGTCTCCTGCAACCCGCCGGACGGCGCGGACACCACCACCCGCGCGGGGTGCGGCGGTTACCAGCTGAACGTCCCCGGTTCCCCCGCCTCCGTGCACCGTCAGATCCAGGACACCACCGCCCGCGCCACAGCCCTCCAGGCCCAGCTCCAGTCCCTCCACAAGACCCTGAGTGCCAAGCAGGACGCGGAGCGCCGCGAGTGCGACGACCCGGCGAAGTGGATCTACGGCGCCAACGGCCGCCACGACGTGGGCGACACCTGTCTGCGCGCCCGCGCGGACGCGGACGACTACCGCAGAACCAGCAACATCAGCACCTACGAGTCCGAACTCGCCACCCTCACCGAACAGTCCCGCACCCTCACGGCGAAGGAGGCATCGGCCGGTGCGACCTACCGCCCGGCCCTGGACCGGGCCATCGCCGCCAAGACCCGGGACCATGCCGCGCACCTCGACGACTCCGGCCTCCTCACCCGCGCCAACGCCCTCGGCGAAGTGGCCTGGTCCGACTGGTACGCGGGCTTCGTGGCCGTAGTCCTCCACCTTCTCCTCCTGGCGGTGGACGCCCTCCCCGTCCTGGTGAAACTGATGAGCCCGTCCACCGCCTACGACCGCCTCCTCACCGCCCAACTGGACGCCACCCGCCGCCTCCACACCGCCGACCTCCACCTCCACCACGCCTCCACCGCCGTCCTCCACGAGGCGGACCTCCACGAGGCCACCCGCACCGCCGCCGCCCGCATGTCCCGCCTCGACCACGGCCTCCGCCTGGAACAGGCACAGCGCACGGCGGAGTTCAGGGCGGAACTGGAGATGAGGGCGGCGCGGATCCTGCGCGGGGCGCCTTGAACTAGAGTGGCAGGACGTACTGAAGGGGAAGCCGATGTCAACCTGCCTCGGCCTCAACGAGTTCTGGGGAATCGACTCACCGGCCTGGATGCGCTGACCGGCCGCGCCCTTTCCGCTCAGGCCTCGAACTCGGTGAGGTCGATGCTGTGCACGACCAGCGGGAAGCCGTGCACCGGGTGCACCGTCTCCCGTTCCGGCTCCATGCCGAGCTTGTCGGCGATGTTCGCGGAGGCCGTGTCGCCCAGCCTGCTGATGCTGATGACACGGTCGAGCCCACGGTCCTGGAGGGCGAACTCCAGCGTGGCGTGGGCCGCCTCGGACGCGTACCCCTGCCCCCAGAACTGCGACCCCAGCCGCCAGCTGATCGCCACGGCGGGCAGCACCTCCGGCAGGAACTCCGGCACGGACAGCCCCGTGAACCCGATCAGCTCGCCCGAGCCCAGCAACTCCACGGCGAAGAGCCCGAAGCCCTCCTCGTCCCACTCCTCCTCCCACCGCTCGATGTCCTCGGCGGTGGCGTCCAGGTCGCGCGTCGAGCCGTCGTCGACCCGGCGCATGACCCGGGGGTCCGCGTTGATCTCCGCCATGAAGGCGATGTCGTCGTCGTGCCAGCGCCGGAGGAGGAGGCGGGGGGTGTGGATCTCGGTCATACGGCCATCCTGCGCGAAAGGGGACTCCCGGCGGTAATCGACGGGGAGGGGAACGCGGCCGTTCGGCGCATGCCGCCACAGGTAGAGCGCGAAACCCTTAACAGGCCATGTTGGCCGGGTGCTCTTGTCGGTTTGATGACTTACTGCTGCCATATGCATGGGGAAGGCACATTTGGCGGGCCGGGGGGCGGGCCATGAGCGATCTGACAGTGAAACCGTGGAAGCGGCACGGTATGGACCGGCTCTATGTGAACCTCCCGGACGGGACCGCCGTCGCATGGGCGGACCGGCCGACGAAAGAGGTCACGATCAAGGTCCAGAAGTACCGGAACGAAGCGTTGGCCCTGCTGCGCCAACACCTCGGTGACGAGATCGGGTTCGACTCCGCGCCCTTGCCGTCTGTGGCCCGGCCCGACAGGCGCCCGAGTACGCCGAGCAACCCGCCTCCCCAAGCGCCCCCGACAGGACTCTCCGCCCCTCCTCCCAGCGAGGACCTGGCCAGGAACCGCCCCGGTGCGGGTCTGCTCGGGCTCATCGCCGAGCGAGGCCCTTCCCCGGCCCGGCGATTTTGGGCGAAGGCCCTGCGCCGCCCGTCGGAGTGGGACAGCTGGTACACCGGCCTCGACGGTGAACGACAGGTGGGCCGTGAGCTGGAACGGCTGGCTCCGAAACGATGGCGCGTCCTGCACGGCGTGCCGAAGAACAACGGTGGCGATATCGATCACTTACTGATCGGCCCCGGTGGGGTGTTCAGCATCAATACCAAGACGCATCGGGGCGCCTCGGTCTGGGTCGGCGACGCCATGGCCAAGGTCAATGGAGGGAAGCCGGCCCCGTACGCTGCCGCGAGCAGGGCGGAGGCGGCCTATGTCCAAGGTGTACTGCAGCGGCATTGCGGTTTCGCCGTCCCCGTTGAACCGGTTCTCGTCTTCGTGGGCGTCGCGTCCCTGGAGCGCGCTGCCACGCAGCACACCGTGCGGATCTACCGGGAACGAGAAGTGGCGGCCCTTGGCTCTCTCACCGGCACCCTCACTCCGGAGCAGGTCGGACAGGTCTTCTCCGCCGCCCGGTACCGCCGCATCTGGCTGAAACCCTGAGCCGGCTCACCGCCTGCGCCCCGGTCGCGAGGAGGCATCTCAAGGTGCCCTCGGTACGACACGTGCGCGGCACGGCCGTGATCATGCAGAAGGGCCGGTTCGAGGGGATCAAACCCTTGAACCGGCCCTTCGCCGCGTGCCCCCGGGCAGATTCGAACTGCCGACACCCGCTTTAGGAGAGCGGTGCTCTATCCCCTGAGCTACGGAGGCAAGGACCCGGTCCGTGGACGGGATCCGGGGTCAGCCTACCGGGTTCCGGGGGTGGCGGGGAGATCGGGTGGTCCGGGCCACAGGGGTGGGTCAGGGGCGGGGGCGGGTGATCAGCCAGGTGCCGCCGATCACCAGGAGGGAGAAGAGGGCGAGGCCGGCGCAGAGCTCGGCGATGAGCCAGAGGCGGTCGTGGAGGGAGAGGGTGCCGTTGAGGGTGATCTGGAGGGAGCCGACGGCGAAGGCGATGGCGGCGGTGAAGACGGCGACCAGTTCGACGGCGCGGACGGCGTTGGCGCGGGCGGTTTCCTGGAGGGCCTGGTGGGAACGGGACTGGCGCTCCTCGCGTTCGCGGAGGTCCGCCTCCAGGCGTTCCCAGCGGCGCTGGTGCTCGGCCTCGCGTTCGGCGAGCCGGCGGGCGTGTTCCGCGTCGAGCAGGGCGCGGGACCTGGCCGCCAGGATGTCGTCGCGCTTGCGCAGATACTGGCCCTGGAGCAGCTCGTGGCTGCCGCGGGTGCCGATGGCGGGGAGGAGGCGCAGGGCCTGGTCGATACGGGTCAGGGCCGCGTCGTGGTGGCCGGTCTCGTGCTCCCCGCAGGCCAGGCGGAAGTGGAACATGTGGTCGTGGGGGAAGGCCCGTACGGCTTCCTCGGCGCGGTCGCGGAGCAGGGTGCCCTGGCCTTCGAAGGGGGCCGCCATCTGGATTCCGTTGAGGCAGATGTCGACGACGTGGCGGGTGCGGCGCGGGGTGTTCCACGCCTCGTCCAGCAGTGTGGTCGCGTACTCGGTGGTGATGGCCGCGTCGGCGAAGGCCGCGAACGCGCGCAGGGCGGTGAAGAGGGGGTCCTGCCGGTGCCGCCCGGCGGCGAGGGCGAGGAGGGAGGAGTCGAGGAACTGGTGGAGTTCTCCGGCGGCGAAGTTCGAGCGGAGCTTGCCCGCGTGGTAGAGGGTGGCGAAGTACGCGATGTCGCCGGACGGCGAGTCCCGGGCCACGATCGGCTCGGCCGCCTCGGCCAGTTCGCGGGGCGACTCGACGGTGTCCTTGGTGATGAAGGCGTAGCCCAGGCTCCATTTCTCGCGCACCTCGGTGCGGTGCGCGGCCGTGACGTGCGCGCCGAGCCAGACGGCGCACTCGGCGGCGGTGCGGATGCCGGGCAGGGCCAGGAAGCGCAGCCGCCAGTAGCGGTCGGCGCAGATCAGGTACGGGTCGGTGGCGAAGTCGGCGGAGTCGACGTCGAAGGGCGGTTCGACGGCGTCGCGGACGAGGGCCGCGGCCACCTCCTCGCAGACGCGGTCCAGTTGGCGTGAGTCGGACGCGGAGACCGCGTCCAACCGTGCCGTGACCGACGCGGAATCCATGGTTCCCCCCAGGGTTGTCGCATCCGCCTCTGCCTATCATGTTCACGTCGATCCCGGGGCCATATCATGCGGATCATGCTGGTGAACGTGGTGACGGCCGTCCACGCGCCCCACGCCGCGTTCCTCCCCGCCGCCTGGGAGTCGCTGCGGCGGCAGAGCCATGGCGACTGGGGCTGGCTCGTGCAGATAGACGGTCCGCAGGACGCCGTGCTGCGGGCACTCGCGGAGTGCGGCGCGGCCCGGGACGGCCGGGTGGACGTCGCGGCCAACGGCACCGGCGAGGGCCCGGCCGTCACGCGCAACGTGGCCCTCGGACGAGCGGAGGCCGAGTTCGTCCAGAATGCCGACGCGGACGACGAGTTGGAGCCGGATGCTCTCGCTCTCCTGGCCGGAGCCCTGGGCGAGCGGCCTCGCGCCGGTTTTGCCGTAGGACATGCCAGGGACCTGCTGCCGGGCGGTGGTCTGCGTCGGTACGAACTTCCCGTGCACGCCGGGACGTTGCCGCGCGGTGCTCTTCTCGACGCCTGGTCCACGGGGCAGGAGGGATACCAGCTGCCCGTGCACCCGGCGGGGGTCATGTGGCGGCGCGGTCTGCTGCTGGCGCTCGGCGGATGGTCCGCACTGCACGGCATGGAAGACACCGGTCTGCTGATGGCGGCCTCCGCGACGGCCGAGGGCGTGCTCGTGGACGCGCCCACGCTGCGCTACCGCAAGCACCCCGGGCAACTGTCCGCGCGGCGCGACGATTTCGCCGGGGGGGGCAGCAGATCGCGCTCGTGCGGCAGCGCGCCGCCGTGCTGCGCTCCCTGCCCGGCTGGGCGGAGCCGTCCATGACTGCATGTCGGGCAGGTTGGTGACGTTCGGAGAAGTCCCCCGATAGCGTGGGCGGCCGGTCGAGTTGGGGAGGGGCTTGTGGGGCTCGGGGCGATCGGCTGGGAGGCCGTGCGCACGGCTGTGGAGACGGCGGTGTCGGCCGCGTTGAGCGGGGCGGCCGGAGAGATGGGGCGTAGGGCTGTCGAGGGGCTCGTCGGACTGCTGAGACGGGAGGGGGCCGAGGGCGCGGATGCGCTGCCGGTCACCGCCGATGACCAGGCCCGGGTCGCCGAGGAACTGCGGGCACGCGCCCTGGACCGTCCCGAGTACGCGGACGCCCTGCTCCGATGGATGCGGGAGGTGGAACTGCTGCGCGCGGCGCCGGGGGACGCGCCGGTGCCGCGGATGCTGCCGGCGGACAAGGGCGTGTTCACCGACCGGGACGACGTCCTGGCCGGCCTCGTGGAGCTGCTGGAGGAGCGGCGGACGGGCGGTGCGACCGTCGCCGTGGTCTGCGGGCCGGGCGGGATCGGCAAGTCGGCCACCGCCGTGCACTGCGGGCACCGGCTCGTGGAGCGGTTCCCGGACGGGCAGTTGTACGTACGGCTCGGCGGCGGGGCGACCCCGTCCGACGTGCTGGCCGAGCTGCTGGCCCAGCTCGGGGAGCCCGCCGCCGCGATCCCCTCCGACCTGACGCGGCAGCGCGGCCGCTACCGCGAACTGACCGCCGACCGGCGGCTGCTCGTCCTGCTCGACGACGCGCGGTCCGAGGCGCAGGTCAGGGCGCTGGTCCCGGCGGCTGCCGGGTCCCTGGTCCTGGTGACCAGCCGGCACCGGCTGAGCGGGCTGGCCGGTGACCCGGGGGCGCGGTTCTTCGTGCTGGACCCCCTGGCCGAGGAGGACGCCGTCCTGCTCCTCGAACGGGTGGTGGCGGCGGCCGGCCGGCGGCCCGTGGCACGGGACGCGGCGGGTGCGGTGGCCGTGGCGCGGGGTTGCGCAGGTGTGCCGCTGGCGCTCTGCGGCGCCGGTTCGCTCCTCGGCGCGCGCCGGCACCTCAGCTGGGAGACGGTCGGGAGCCGCTTGTCGGGGAACGACGAGGGGGTGCGACACGACCTGGGGGCGGACGACGGCGTCCGGCGCAGCCATGACCTTTCGTACCGCGAGCTGAGCCCCGAAGCGGCCCGGCTCTACCGGCTGTTGGCCGGCTGGCCCTGGCCCGGCATCGGTCCGGGCGCGGCGGCCCGGGCGGCCGGGACGACCGAGGGCGCGGCGCGGGTGCTGCTGGAGGAGCTCGCCGGGGTGCACCTCCTGGAGGAGGTGGGGGAGGAGCGCTACCGCTTCCACGACCTGGTGCGCGAGCACGCCGAGCGGTGGGCCCGGGAGGTGGAGAGCCCGGCGGACCGGAACCGCGCCGTGCGCCGGGCGGCCGGCTGGTACCTGGAGTTCGCCGTGGCCGCCGACTTCCGGGTGATGCCCGGGCGTTGGCGGCTCGGCCGGGACTACGAGGGGCTTGCGCTGCCGGCGGTCCGCGACCGGCACGACGCGCGGGACGCGCTCGCCGCCCTGCGGCGCGAGCGGGAGGGCGTCTCGGCGGCCGTCCGCGCCGCCGAGTCCGTCGGGGCCGACGAGCTGGTGTGCCGGCTCTGCCAGGCGAGTTGGGCGCTGCACCTGCGGCTGGGCTTCCACGACCAGTGGATCGACGGCCACCGGCTGGGCATCGAGGCGGCCCGCCGCCTGGTGGAGGAGGGGTCGGGCGATCCCCGCTTCCTGGGCCGGATGCTCGTCCAGTCGGCCTTCGGGCACATGGGCCGGGGCGCGTGGGACGAGGCCGGGGCCGCGCTGGACGAGGCGGTGGCGGCGGAGGCGGCGGCCGGGCACCGGAGGGGCCTGGCCACTGCCGCCGAGGCGCGGGGGCTGCTGCGGCTGCGCGAGTGGAGGTGGCGGGAGGCGGAGGAGTGCTTCCGCGCCGCACAGGGGTTCTGGCGGGAGATCGGACCGGACGAGGACGGGGCGGACGACGTGCCGCGCGGCCTGGCGCTGCTGGAGGACCACATCGGGCGCGCCCTGCGCGGCCGGGGCCGCTTCGCCGAGGCCGCGGCCCGGCTGAACGCGGCCCTGGCGATGTTCCGCGCACTGCCCGTACCGGACCTGTACAACGAGGGCCGGGTCTATATGAGCCTGGGCGAGACGCACTTGGGCGCGGGGGACGCGGCGGCGGCCCGGGTCTGTCTCGACGACGCCCTGGAGGTGATGGACCGGGAGGGCGCGGAGCTCCAGCACGCGGACGCGGCCGAACTGCGCGCGCGGTGCGCGGAGGACGCGCAGGAGCGGGCGTCGTTCCTGCGGAGGGCGGAGGAGCTGTACGCGAAGGGCGGGGACGAGGTGGGCGTGGCCCGGGTGCGGGAGCGCCTGGCGGAGTGCGGTTAGCCCGCGAGCCGCTCCACCGCGACCCGGTGCCGTGTCCGGCCCGTCAGCACCACCAGTTCCCCGTCCCCCTCCCCGAGCGCCTTCCCGCCGCCGCCCGTCCACGCGTACACCGCCGACGCGTACGCCGCCGGGTCGCAGAGGTCGGGCCTGCCGTCCGGGCCGGGCGCGGCGGTCAGCCGCAGCAGGTCGCCGGCGCGGGTGCGGACGGTGCACCGGCCGGGGCCGGTGACATACGCGGCGAGTCCGCAGTGGGGGTGGCGGGCGAGCACCTCGGCGGTCCAGGCGGCGGGCGGGCCGAGCCGGGGATCGTCCTCGGGGGCGGTGCGGACGATCACGTCGGCCAGGGTGAGCAGCCCGCTGTCACGGGTGTCCTCGGGTATGGCGGTGTGCGCGGCCTCGGCCCAGGGGTCCTCGGGTTCGTACGGGGTGTCCGCGTAGCGGGCGACCGTGACCTCGGGAGGGGCGGCGGGGTGCAGCCGGGTCAGGACCCGTATCGGTGCGGTGCGTTCGGCGGGTTCGTAGGCCGGGAGGGGGAGCGGGTCCAACAGGGCGGGGGTGTGCGGGGGTTCGGGCAGGTCCATGAGCCGGTAGAAGGTGCTGCGCAGCAGTTCCGCCGACCGGCCCGGCGCGGAGGTCGTCTGGGCGGCCAGTTCCGCGTACTGGTGCGGGTCGTGGGTGTCGACGGCCCGGTCGATCTGGGCGCGCAGGCCGTCGCCCGGGCGCAACCGGGGTGCCATGCGGCCGAGTTCGGCCACGGGGGAGCGGGGGTCGAGGTCGGCGGCGGGGAACGCGCCGAGGAGGACCGGTCTGCCGGCCGCCGCCGCGTAGTACGCGACGCTGCCGTGGTCGCCCAGGACGCAGTCCGCCGCGACGAGGGCCTGCCGCCAGCCGCCCAGCGGGTCGACGAGGGCGAGCCCCGCCCGGCGGGCCCGGGCCAGCCAGGCGCGGACCTGCCCGGAGCCGTGTCCGTGCCAGATGTTGGGGTGGAGGACGGCGGCCACGCGGTACTCGTCCGCGGGGAGTTCGGCGGTCAGTCGGGGGAGCAGCCAGGGCAGGACATCGTCGTCGTCCCCGAACAATGAGCCGGTCGACCAGGTCGAGTCGAGCAGGACGAGCCGTTGGCCCGGGCCGACGCCGAGGGCGCGGCGGAAACGGCCGCGGTGCGGGAGCGCGTCGAGGATGCGGTCGTAGCAGGGGTCGCCCGCGAGGACGGCGGTCGGGGCGGCCTGGGGGCAGCCCGCGCGGAGCCGTTCCAGCTGCTCGGGGTGGGAGAGGACGGTCGCGGCGGCGAGGGGGCGGCCGTCGTGGAGGAGCCACTCGGGGGACATCCCGAAGACGGGAGCCGGGGCGGGCATGGGCGCGGACGCGGTCGTCCGGTGTCCGGTGTCCGGTGTCCGGTGTCCGGTGTCCGGTGTCCGGTGTCCGGTGTTGCGAGCCTTTTATTGTAGCCAATCCCGTGCGAGAGGACGGCCAACTTCCCTGTGAACGACTCCAGTTCGCCGCCGTAGCTGGCGGAGACCGCCAGGTCGACCGGCAGCCGCCGTGCCTGTTCCCACGGCACCACCGGCAGCCCGGTCGCCGCCAGCAGTTCCGGCACGCCCGCCTGGAACGGGGACGAGCCGGTGCAGGTCACCAGGGACTGGACGCGCAGATCCTCGGTGATCAGCGGCAGGACGTCCAGCAGACGGGTGGCCGAGGTGACGTTGTGCACGACGAACAGCGCGTACCGGTCGGCCCGTCGCGTCACCCACCGTCCGGCGTCCTCGCCGACCGGGACCCGCAGCCGCGTCCGTATGCCGCCCTGTACGTCGCCCTGGATGCCGCCCGTCACGTCCGTACCTCCCCGCCCTCACCTCCGAACGTTACTGGTCCGGAGGCGGGGAGGTGACGGGAGTTGATCCGCGGTCGTCAGCGGCGGCCCCGCGTCACCTTGATCCGCCAGCCCCCCTGCGCGTCCCGCCCGAGCACGTCGACGGTGACGCCCTCGACGGCGGCGCGCCGGCCGACGGTGAACGGGGCGTCGCTCAGGCCCGCCGTGACGTTGGGGTCGGAGGTGTAGCAGCCGCGTCCCTGCGGGGTGGAGTCCACGGCGCGGATCGGGCCGGAGCCGGAGGGGCGGTCGGTGGCGACCGTGGTGATCAGGACGCCGGGGCGGCAGACGGTGTGGTCGAGGGGGCCGGGGGCGCGGGCCTCCAGGGTCACCGCGCGGCGCCGCGAGAGCGGGACGACGACCAGCTTGGTGCCGCCGTGCACCGAGGTCGGGCTGAGGGTGAAGGTACGGCTGCCGGCGACGGTGACGCACTGCACCTGCCGGGGTGCCAGCCAGCCGAGCTTCCACTTGTGCCAGGCGAGGAAGTCGTTGGAGGGCCCCCAGTCCTCGTCCATGGGGTCCCAGTGGCCGACGGGGGAGACGGAGCGGTCGCCGCGGCCGGTGGCGTAGAGGTCGGGGAGGCCGAAGCTGTGGCCGTTCTCGTGGACGAGGACGCGGTAGGGGCTGTCGCCGGTCTGCCGGCTCCAGATGAAGGAGACGTTCTTCAGAGCGGCGCCGTGCCGTGTCCGCAGACCCGTGGGGGCGCCCGCGAAGGTCACCGAGCGGACGTCCTCGGTGGCCGGCGGCCCGGCGTCCGGGCTGGCCAGGACGTTGACCAGGTCGTAGCGGCGCAGGTCCACGGAGCCGTCGACGGCGGCGAGGATCTCCCGGGCGAGCGCGTGGTAGCCCGTGTCGCTGCGGGTGTCGAAGGGCGTGCCGCGCCGGATGCCGTACGCGGAGTACGGGCGCGACATGCGGATCCAGCGCAGCAGCGGCGTGGAGCGGTAGTCGAGCCGCCCGTACGAGCTCGTCCGGTAGAAGTCCGCGACGGCCGGGAAGAACTCGGCGTACCGCTGCCGGGGGCTGATCCGGCCGGGGGCGTCGGGGAAGTCGATGAGGAGGGTGACGGCGCGGACCGTCCCGCTGGAGCGGGCGTAGCCGCCGGGGGTGCGGGCGCTCTCCGAGACGGTGCGGCCCGCGGAGCGCAGGGCGCAGGGTCCGGTGGGGCGCCGTCCGGTGGGGTCGGGCAGTGCCGGGAGCGCCGTCGGCGCGTGGGCGCCCGCCATGGACACCGGTGCCGTGAGGGCGAACAAGGCGGCCGCCACCACGGGGATGGCCAGGGTTCTCATGCCGGTCACCTCCTGCTGGCCTCCTGCTGGCTGACTAACACCCTGGGTCGTCGCACGCCCGTACGCCTTCGGGGGTACGGCAATCGGGTGACGGCCCGCTGCGGAGCGTGATCCTGTGGCGAGACCGCGTGCCGCGTGACGCATGCCACAGAAGGAGCGGGAAATATCCGGGGACCTTCTCCCCGTTTGACCTCACGTCCCCGCGTAAACGGGGAACCATTCCCCGCTTATGAAGGAGTACGGTCCGTGACAGCCACCCAGCCGCGCCTGCGCGCCGACGCCCAGCGCAACCGGGAGCGGATCATCGCGGCCGCCCGGGAGGTGCTCGTCGAGGACGGGGGCGACTTCTCCTTCGACAAAATCGCTCGACGTGTCGGCGTCGGCAATGCCACGCTGTACCGGCACTTCGCGGACCGTCGCGAGCTGATCCACCACGTCACCCTCTCGGTCATGGGCCGCATCGCGGAACAGGCCGAGGCTGCACGAGCCGAGGAGCCCGATGCTTTCCGCGCGCTGAGGCGTTTCGTCCACGCGGCCGCCGCCGAACGGGTGGGCGCGCTGTGCCCGTTGCTGGAGGGCTATGTGGACCACGATCATCCGGACCTCGTCGCCGCGCGTGAGCGGCTGGAGGCCGGGGTGCAGGGTCTGATGGACGCGGCCCACGCGTCCGGCCAGCTGCGCCCGGACATCGCCCTGGGCGACCTGATGGTGGCGATCACCCAGTTGACCAGACCGCTGCCCGGCAAGGGCTGCCCGGAGTTCGACCGGTTCGTCCAGCGGCACCTTCAGCTCTTCCTGGACGGCCTGATGAACCCGCCCCGCTCGGAACTGCCCGGCAACGCGGTGACCTTCGACGACCTCCGCCGCAACCGGCGGCAGGCGTCGGCCGGTTGTCACACCCCCCTGTCATAGTTCGTCATACCTCCGACGACGCCCGTACTTCCGCTTCCCCCGCTTCTCGTACTCCCCCACCAGCTCCGCCTGTTCCGGCTTTTTCGCACCATGAGGTAGGCCCCTCCATGCCAGAAACCACCCCCCTCCCCGATCCCCGGCGCTGGAAAGCGCTGGTCTTCATCGCGCTGGCCCAGCTGATGGTCGTCCTCGACGCGACCATCGTGAACATCGCCCTGCCCTCCGCCCAGGCCGACCTCGGCATATCGGACGGCAACCGGCAGTGGGTCATCACCGCCTACGCCCTCGCCTTCGGCGGTCTGCTGCTCTTCGGCGGCCGCATCGCCGACCTGTGGGGCCGCAAGCGGGCGTTCATCACCGGCCTGATCGGCTTCGCCGTCGCCTCCGCGTTCGGCGGCATCGCGGTCAACACGGTCATGCTGCTGTCCGCCCGCGCCCTCCAGGGCGTCTTCGGCGCGCTGCTCGCGCCCGCCGCGCTGTCGCTGCTCGCCGTGACGTTCTCCGAGGCCAAGGAGCGCGCCAAGGCGTTCGGCATCTTCGGTGCCATCGCCGGTGGCGGCGGCGCCGTCGGTCTGCTGCTCGGCGGCGTGTTCACCGAGTACCTCAACTGGCGCTGGACGTTCTTCGTGAACATCCCGATCGCCGTGATCGCCGTCGTCGGCGCCACCGCGGTGGTCCGCGAGCCCGCGGGCGGCCGCAACCCGGCGAAGCTCGACGTCCCCGGCGTGATCCTGGCCACCCTGGGCCTGGTCTCGCTGGTCTACGGCTTCACCCGCGCCGAGTCCGACGGCTGGACCGCCGGGCTGACGCTGGGCCTGTTCGTCGCGGCCGCGGTGCTGCTGGTGGCCTTCGTGGTCGTCGAGAGCAAGGTGGCCTCGCCGCTGCTGCCGCTGCGCGTCGTCGCCGACCGCAACCGCGGCGGCGTCTACGCGGCGCTGGGCCTCGCCTCGATCGGCATGTTCGGCCTGTTCCTCTTCCTCGTGTTCTACCTGCAGGGGGTCAAGCACTACAGCCCGGTCTCCAACGGCCTGGCGTTCCTGCCGATGATGGCCGCGATGATCACGGGCTCCACCCAGATCGGCGCCCGGCTGATGATGCGGGTCCCGGCCCGCTGGCTGATGTTCCCGGGCTTCCTGCTGGCCGCGGTCGGCCAGCTGCTGCTGACCCGGATCGACGTGGACACCCCGTACACGACGGGCATCCTGCCCGGCCTGCTGCTGATGGGCCTGGGCATGGGCACGGCCTTCATGCCGGCCATGAGCCTGGCCACCCACGGGGTGCAGGCCCGGGACGCCGGTGTCGCCTCGGCGATGGTCAACACCTCGCAGCAGGTCGGCGGCGCGATCGGCACCGCCCTGCTCAACACCATCGCCGCCAGCGCCGTCACCGACTACCTGAAGTCCCACGCGTCGGAGGCGACGTCGCCGCAGGCCGCGAAGCTGGTCGGGCTGAACGCGACCGTGCACAGCTTCCAGACGGGCATCGCCTGGGCCGTCGGCATCCTGACCCTGGCCTCCCTCGTCTCGCTGGTCTTCGTCAATGCCGGCCGCCCGGGCGGGGGCGCGGGCGCGGGTGCGCAGGGGGCGAAGGCGGAGGGCGCGGAGGACGCGATTCCGGTCATGGCCCACTGAGGGTGTTCGGGGCCTCCGGTCCTCCGGTCCACCAGGCCCGGAGGACCGGGGGCCCGGCCGGTAGGGCCTGAGCCGGCGGTTCTTCACTGCGGGACGGCTGCGCCCGTCGGGGGCGCGGGGAACTGCGCGACCAGCCACCGCCGGCCCGCGGTCGACGTACTGCCCCCGGAGGCCGGGACCTCGTCTGCGGGCGCGTCGTGGCTGGCCGCGCAGTTCCCCGCGCCCCTGACGGGCCGTCGTCGTGCCGCTGCATGACGAAGATCCCCCGGACACGGCCCGGCAGGGCCTCGCGCATCCCCGGGGAAGCCCGCGGCAGGCGACGCCGCTCAGCGCAGCCAGGGCAGATCGGCACCGGCCGGCTGGAGGCCGGCCGCGATCGTCCCGCAGATCTCGCCCAGCTCCGTGACCTGCTCGGGGGTGAGCCGGTCGAAGATCGCCGCCCGGACGGCCGCGACATGGCCGGGGGCCGACCGCGCCAGCATCTCGAAGCCCTCGTCCGTCAGGACGGCCAGCTGGCCCCGCTTGTCGGAGGGGCAGTCCTCGCGGCGCACCCAGCCGTTCTTCTCCAGCCGTGCGACGGCGTGCGAGAGCCGGGAACGGGTGATCTTGGTCTGCTGGGCGAGTTCGGTCATCCGCATCCGCCGCCGGGGCGCCTCGGAGAGCTGGACCAGCAGCGCGTAGTAGATGTGCGGCATCCCCGCGTCGCGCTGGAGCTGGCGGTCGAGGTGGTCCTCCAGCAGCGTGGTGGCGTGGAGGTAGGCCTGCCACGCGGCCTGCTCGTCGGCGCTGAGCCAGCGGGGCTCCGCCGGGTCGGGCGCCGGGTCCGGTGCGGATTGGTTCGTCATGACATCCACTGTTCCACTCACTGATCGCCTGCCGCTCAGTTCTTGAAGTCTAAATAAAACCGGTCTAAAGTCGAAGCGTCGAAGAGCTTGAAAGTTCAAGCATTATCGAGGCCGACCGGAGCCGACCGTGCAGTCCACCACCGAGACCCCCGCCGGGCGCATGCCCGCCCTCTACCTCTCCCACGGCGCCCCGCCGCTCGCGGACGACGCCCTGTGGCCCGGCCAGCTCGCCGCCTGGTCCGCCGAACTGCCCCGGCCCGGCGCCGTCCTGATCGTCTCGGCGCACTGGGAGGAGGCCCCGCTCGCCCTGGGCGCCACGGAGACCGTGCCGCTCACCTACGACTTCTGGGGCTTCCCCGAGCACTACTACCGCGTCCGCTACCCGGCCCCGGGGGCGCCGGGCCTTGCCGAGCGGGTGCGCAAGGCGCTGCGCGGCCCGGGCACGCCCGTCCACGACGTCCCCGGCCGGGGGCTCGACCACGGCGCGTACGTCCCGCTGGTCGAGATGTACCCCGGCGCCGACGTCCCGGTGCTCCAGATCTCGATGCCCACGCTCGACCCCGGACGGCTGATGGAGATCGGCCGTCGCCTCGCGCCGCTGCGCGACGAGGGCGTCCTGATCGTCGGCAGCGGGTTCTTCACCCACAACCTGGCCGCGCTGCGGCACGGGGGCGGGACGCCGGGCTGGTCCGCGGAGTTCGACCACTGGGGGCGCGAGGCGCTCGAAGCCCAGGACGTCGACGCGCTGCTGGACTTCGCCCGTAAATCCCCCGCCGCCGCTCTCGCGCATCCGCGCACCGAGCACTTCGCCCCCCTCTTCGTCACGTTGGGTGCTGCCGAGGACGAACTCGGCAGCCAGCGCAGCGTCATTGACGGCTTCTGGATGGGACTGGCCAAGCGGTCGGTGCAGTTCGGCTGATCACCGTGCCACGTTAGGCCGGTTCGTGGTGCGGCCGGAACGGTCTGCGGTCGTACGTCCCCCGTCCGTCGATCCCCGTCCACCGGCCCCCGTTCGTCGGCAGGGTCAGTGATGCTCGTGCCGCTCGTTCCAGTGGAAGACGTCGTAGGACAGCAGTCCCACCAGGACGCCGCAGGCCAGCCCGATGCCCAGCGAGCGCAGCCAGGTCCCGCCGGAGACGCTGTGCAGGAAGCCGATGGTGACGCCGGCGAGCACGCCGTAGGAGAGCGCCCGGGCCTCGGGGATCATCGCGTTGCGCTCGCGCACCAGGACGTAGCCGATGCCGGTGGCGATCACGGCGACGGCCAGGCCGAGCAGCCAGCCGCCGGCCTGGGAGAAGCCGTTGTCGTGGGAGAGGAAGACGGTGTAGAGGAAGAGGACCGCTCCCACGCAGGCCGGCACCGCCCAGGCGGCGCGGCTGCGGTCCGGTACGGGACCGGCCTCCGTCCGCCGGGCCGGCAGGTGCGCGCCGCGGGGAACGGGTCCGGGGGCGTCGTGGACGTGGTGCGGCAGGATCGAGTGCGCCGGCATGGCGGGGCTCCTCTCGTTCGCCACCCCCCGGGTCGTTCGCCCCCCGTGGATACCAGCGCACACCCGCGCCCGTACCCCGGCAAATCGATCAGCGCGGCCGGAGCCGGAACCGGGAGGACATGCGCGTGTCGCGCAACCGGACACCGGGGAACGGCGTCTATCAGACAGGAACCCGGCCGCTCGAAGGTGACGGCCGTCTCGTCGGACGTGGCGGTCACCCGCCCCGCGCGGGCTGCGCACCGCGCCGCGCATCCCGCCTGACCAGGGCGTCCGCCGGTCTCCACCGCCCTGTGACCCCGCTCGCGGCCGGACAGGGTACTGCATGATCGTAAAAATGAAGACGTCCCAGGGGAATTCTGTCCGGATTCCGGTCGTTCTTTCCTTCGGACGGGTTCGCTGGAGCGAGCCCCCACCATCCCGCGACCGTCTCATCGCAAGGGAGTACGCATGGCAACCCGTGCCGTCGCCCGTCGTCAGTCCGCAACCAGGGGCTCAGACCGGGCAAGCAGTGTTCGCGCCTCGGGCGGGGAGATCGCCGATCGCGACCTGGTCGGCATGTACCTGGACGAGATAGCGCGTACACCTCTGCTCGACGCCGCCCAGGAGGTCGAGCTGTCGCAGGCCGTCGAGGCCGGCGTCTACGCCCGGCAGCTCCTGGACGGCCTGGAGTCGGGCGGCCCCGGGGACGCCTCGCGCGAGGAGCTGGAGGCGATAGCCGCCGAGGGCACCCGCGCGAAGGACGTCTTCATCAAGTCGAACCTGCGCCTCGTGGTCGCCGTCGCCCGCCGCTACCCGCGCAGCGGTCTGCCCCTGCTGGACCTGATCCAGGAGGGCAACGCCGGTCTGGTGCGCGCGGTCGAGAAGTTCGACTACACCAAGGGCTTCAAGTTCTCCACGTACGCGACCTGGTGGATCCGTCAGGCGATCACCCGCTCGATCGCCGACCAGTCGCGCACGATCCGGCTCCCCGTCCACCTGGTCGAGGAGCTCGGCCGCATCCGCCGGGTGCAGCGCGAGTTCAACCGGGAGAACGGCCGCGACCCCGAGCACACGGAGATCGCCGAGGAGCTGGGCACCACCCCCGAGCGCGTCGGCGACGTGCTGGACTGGGCGCGCGACCCGGTCAGCCTCAACATGTCCGTGGACGACGAGGGCGAGACCCAGTTCGGCGACCTGCTGGAGGACACCTCCGCGATCTCGCCGGAGCAGTCGGTGATCGCCCTGCTGCGCAGCGAGGAGCTGGAGGGGCTCATCGGCCGTCTCGACCACCGCACGGCGTCGATCATCAAGGCGCGGTACGGCATCGAGGACGGGCGGGAGCGCACCCTCACCGAGGTCGGCAAGCAGCACGGGCTCACCCGTGAGCGGATCCGGCAGATCGAGAAGCACGCGCTGCTGGAGCTGAAGAAGATGGCCCACGACACGGGCTTCGACGCGGCGGCGTGACGCGCACCGAAGGCCCCCGGCACCCCGGGGGCCTTCTTCAGGTCACGGCTCTCCGGCCGCCCGGCTGATCCGCGCCCCCAGCGCGCGGATGTGCGCGACCAGCTCCGGCGGCCGGTGCACCGTGAACTCGCAGTCCAGCATGGCCAGCCGGAAGGCCAGCCACTCCAGCGGGTCGGAGACGTCCGCGTCCAGCCGGCAGGTGGTCCCGTCCACCGCCTCGGGCGTGCCCATCGTGCCCGGCAGCCGGGCCGCGACCGACTCGGCGGGGGCGTGCACCGTCACCACCAGCCGGTACGTCGGCCGGTCCCGCGCCAGGGAGCCCCGTATGAACGCCGCCGCGTTCTCGGCGGGGAGCTCGCGCGGCTCGAAGCGCGCCCCTGTGGGGAACGGCTCGCTCACCCGGTCCACCCGGAACGTCCGCCAGTCGTCGCGGTCGTTGTCGAACGCCACCAGGTACCACCGGCGTCCCGTGCTCACCAGGCTGTGCGGCTCCACGAGCCGTCTGCTCTCCGTGCCGTCCCCGGTGCGGTAGGCGAACCGCAGCCGCTCGTGGCCGGTGACGGCGGAGGCCATCGTGGTCAGCGTGCGCGGATCGACGGTCGCCCCGTCGCCCGAGGTCAGCGGCACGGTCGCGGCCTGGAGGGCGGTGACGCGGTGGCGCAGCCGGGACGGCAGGACCTGTTCGAGCTTGGCGAGGGCGCGGACGGACGCCTCCTCGATGCCCTCGACGGCGTGGCCCGCGCCCGCCCGCAGGCCGACCGCGATGGCGACCGCCTCCTCGTCGTCGAGGACCAGCGGCGGCATCGCCGCCCCGGCGGCCAGCCGGTACCCACCGACCGCCCCCATCGTTGCCTGTACGGGATAGCCGAGGTCCCGGAGCCGTTCGATGTCCCGCCGGATCGTCCGGGGGCTCACGCCGAGCCGCTCCGCGAGCTCGCTGCCCGGCCACTCGCGGGGGGTCTGGAGGAGGGAGAGCAGATTCAGCAGCCGTACGGGCGTGTCGGTCATGCCACACAGCCTGCCAGGGAACTAGGACACGGTTTGACCTAGTGGCTGGTTAACGTGGGGACACGCCTGGAAAACGAAGTGGAAGGCCCTGCACCGTGAGCTCCGTGAGCACCGATCCGCCCCTCGACCGTCGCCGCTGGATTGCGCTGGCCGTCGTGCTGACCGCGTCCTTCATGGACCTCGTCGACGTGACGATCGTCAACATCGCCATGCCCAGCATCAGCAAGGACCTGGGCGCCTCGTTCAGCGTCCTTCAGTGGATCACCGAGGGGTACGCGCTGGCCTTCGCCGCCGGGCTGATCACCGGTGGCCGGCTGGGCGACATATTCGGACGCCGGAAGATCTTCCTCCTGGGCATGTCCGGCTTCACCGTGGCCTCGATGCTCTGCGGTGTCGCGGCCGACCCGCACCTGCTGGTCGCCTCCCGGATCCTGCAGGGCGGCACGGCCGCGCTGATGGTGCCGCAGGTGCTGGCCATCGTGCACTCCACCTTCCCCGCCCACGAGCGCGGCAAGGTCTTCGGCATGTTCGGCGCGATCGTCGGCCTGGGCGCGGTCTCCGGCCCGATCCTCGGTGCGCTCCTGACCGAGTGGAACCTCTTCGGCCTCGAATGGCGGCCGATCTTCCTGGTCAACCTGCCCGTCGGCATCGCCGGACTGATCCTCGGCCGCCGCTTCATCTCCGAGTCCCGCAGCGCCGACGCGCTCAAGCTGGACCTGGTCGGCGTCGTCCTGGCCACGCTCGGCATCGTGATGTTCCTCTACCCGCTCACCCAGGGCCGCGAGCTCGGCTGGCCGCTGTGGGGCTGGCTGTCGATGGCCGGCAGCGCGGTGGTGCTCGCCCTGTTCGTCCGTTACGAGCGGCACAAGAAGGCGAAGGACGGCTCGCCGCTGGTCGAGCTCTCGCTGTTCTCCGTGAAGAGCTTCGCGGGCGGCATCGGGGTGCAGCTCGCCTTCGGCATCGTCTGCGGCATCTTCTTCCTGTGCTGGACGCTGTACATGCAGCTCGGCCTGGGCTGGAGCCCGCTGCGGGCCGGTCTGACCGGCATCCCGTTCTCGCTCGCGGTCTCGGTGGCCGCCGGCATGTCCGTGCAGAAGCTCGTCCCGCGCTTCGGCCGGAAGGTCCTCCAGACCGGTGCCCTCGTCATGGCGGCCGGCGTCCTGACCTACATCTGGGAGGTCGGCCACTTCGGTGCGGACATCCAGCCCTGGCAGATGGCGCTGCCGCTGGTCGTCATGGGCGCCGGCATGGGGCTCATCGTGGCGCCGCTCACCGAGGCGGTCATCGCCGAGGTGCCCCGCGAGCACTCGGGCTCCGCGTCCGGACTGATCAACACCACTCAGCAGCTGGGCAACGCGGTCGGCCTCGGCCTGGTGTCCGTGGTCTTCTTCGGTGTGCTCGACGAGGGCGCGGTGGCGGAGGGACGGGCGGCGACCGCCTTCGCGGACGCGTACCGGCACGCGATGTGGTGGGTCGCCGGGCTGCTCGGCGTCGTCCTGGCCCTGATGTTCGCGCTGCCGCGGCGCTCGAAGGAGGCCCCCGCCGAGAGCGAGGCGGTGGCCGTGGAGTCGGCGGGCGAGCCGATGGCGGCCTGAGCCGGCGGTACGGCGCGGCCCCGTCCGGATCCTTCCGGGCGGGGCCGCGCCGTTGTCGTATCCGCTGCCGTATCCGTTGTCGTATCCGCTTTCATATCCGCTCCTGCAGACGGGACTTGGCCGCGGGCCACTCGTCGCGGAGCATCGAGAACCAGACGCTGTCCCTCCAGCTGCCGTCCGGGCGGCGGACGTGGCGGCGGAACGTGCCCTCCTCGACGGCGCCGAGGCGGCGCACGGCGCGCCGGGAGCGCTCGTTCCGGTGGTCCGTCTTCCAGACGACGCGGCCCATGCCGAGGTCCTCGAAGGCGTGGGCGAGCAGCAGGAGTTTGCACTCGGGATTGACGGCGGTGCCCCAGTGGGCGCGGCCGTACCAGGTGCCGCCGATCTCCAGCTGCTCGCCTTCGACGGAGGCGTCGGCGTAGCAACTGACGCCGACGGCCCGGCCGGTGTCCCGGTGGACGACCGCGAACGGCACGAGCGCGCTCTCGGCGAGGTGGTGCGCGACGATCGCGCCCATCTCCTCCTCGGTGCGCGGGGTGCGCTGCCTCGTCCACCGCCAGACGTCCTCGTCACCACCGGCGGCCGCGAAGAGGTCGGGGGTGTGGGAGGGGGCGAGGGGTTCGAGGCGGATGTGACGGCCGGGGAGGGTGGTGGTGCGGGTGGGGAGGGTGGCGGTGATCATGCGCGGGACGGTAGTGGGGTTTCGTATTAGGGGCAAGGGGCGTTTGTCCTAGGGCAATTGAGGGCGTTGCGGTTTACGGGGTCAGGGGGTGGAGCCCTCGGTGGGATGTGGCGGCGAAGCCTTGCCCGCCCGCGTCCGCCCCTGTGTAAGCTGCCCGCCAAGCAAGCACACCCGGGCAGAGAACGGACTCAAACCAACATGTACGCACCGGAGCGCCAGCAGGAAATCCTCCGCCTCGCCCGCGCCGGCGGCCGCGTCGACGTCCTCTCCCTCGCCGACGCCTTCCAGGTCACCGCCGAGACCGTCCGCCGCGACCTCAAGGCGCTCGACCGGGCCGGTCTGCTCCGGCGCGTGCACGGCGGTGCCATCCCCGCCGGCCGTCTGGACTTCGAACCGGACCTCGCCGAACGCGAGGCGACGGCCGCGAACGAGAAGGACGCCATCGCCCGCGCCGCCCTCGCCGAACTGCCCGGCACCGACGGGAGCGTGATCCTCGACGCGGGCTCCACCGTCGCCCGCCTCGCCGCCCGCCT
The DNA here is from genome assembly GCF_041519305.1 of Streptomyces luteireticuli. Classification (NCBI taxonomy): domain Bacteria; kingdom Bacillati; phylum Actinomycetota; class Actinomycetes; order Kitasatosporales; family Streptomycetaceae; genus Streptomyces; species Streptomyces luteireticuli. The sequence continues at coordinate 3,829,090 of NZ_CP167927.1, read as the reverse complement.
CCCCCTGGAGACCGGCCTCACCGTCGTCACCCACGCCCTCCCCGTCGCCGCCCGCCTCGCCGACCACCCCGGGATCGCGCTGCACCTCATCGGCGGGCGCGTCCGGCACCGCACCCGCGCGGCCGTCGACGCCTGGGCCCTGCGCGCCTACGGGGAGATCAAGGCCGATGTCGCGTTCGTCGCGACCAACGGCTTCTCGCCGGACGGCGGGCTCACCACGCCCGACCTCGCCGAGGCCGCCGTCAAGCGGGCGGCGGTCGCGTCGGCGCGCCGGGTCGTCCTGCTCGCGGACTCGGCCAAGTACGGGAAGCAGCACTTCGCCCGCTTCGGCGACCTGTCCGACGTCGATCTCCTCGTCACCGACGCCGGGCTGGACGACGACGCCGTCCGCGCCGTCGAACGGGCCGGCACGGCCGTGGTGCGGGCCGCCGCATGATCCTCACCGTCACCCCCAATCCCAGCCTCGACCGCACCTACGAGGTCCCCGGGCTGCGCCGCGGCGCCGTGCTGCGGGCCGCCGCCGACCGGGTCGACCCCGGCGGCAAGGGCGTCAACGTCTCGCGCGCGGTGGCCGCCGCCGGGCACCGCACCGTCGCCGTCCTGCCGCTCGGCGGCGCGGAGGGCGCGCTGCTGGAACGGTTGCTCGCCGCGCAGGGCATCGAGGTCGCGGGCGTCCCCGTGGCCGGCGCGACCCGGGTCAACGTCGCCGTCGCCGAACCGGACGGCACGCTCACCAAGGTGAACGCGGCCGGTCCCGAACTGACCGCAGAAGAGGCCGCGTTGCTGCTCTCCGCCGTGGGGGAGCGGTCGGCCGCGGCCGACTGGGTCGCCTGCTGCGGCAGCCTGCCGCGCGGCCTCGCGCCCGAGTGGTACGGGCGGCTGGCGGCCCGGGCGCACGCCACCGGCGCCCGGATCGCGCTCGACACGTCCGGCCCGGCCCTGACCGCCGCCCTGCGGGAACGGCCGGATGTCGTCAAGCCCAACGCGGAGGAACTGGCGGAGGCGGCCGGCCGGCCGCTGGCCACCGTCGGGGACGTGGCGGCGGCCGCCGGCGAACTGCGCGCCCGGGGCGCGCGGGCCGTACTGGCCAGCCTCGGCGCCGACGGACAGCTGCTGGCCGACGCGTCCGGTACGTACTTCGGGACGGCCCCGGTCGCCCGCGTCCGCAGCAACGTCGGCGCGGGCGACGCCTCCCTGGCCGGGTTCCTCGCGGCGGGGGGCTCGGGCCCCCGGGCGCTCGCCGCCGCGCTGGCCCACGGGGCGGCGGCCGTGCGGCTGCCCGGCAGCGCGATGCCGTCCCCGGCCGACCTCGACCCGTCCGCGGTGACCGTCACCACGGACGTCCCGCGGGACCGCGCCCTGACCGAGCCCGTGCCGTGACCCGCCCGTCCTCCGCCTCGTAGCCGCCGCTCGTCCCCCGAAGGAGCCCGCGATGAGTGAACTGATCACCGCGGAACTGGTCGACCTCGACCTGTCCGCCGACACGAAGGAAGCGGCCGCCCGGTCGCTCGCCGTACGTATGCGGGCTCTCGGCCGCGTCACCGACCTCGACGGCTTCCTCGCCGACGTGGCCGCGCGCGAGGCGCAGATGCCGACGGGCCTGGACGGCGGCATCGGCATTCCGCACTGCCGCAGCGCCCACGTCACCGAACCGACCCTGGCCTTCGGCCGTTCCGCGCCCGGGATCGACTTCGGCGCCCCGGACGGCCCCGCGGACCTGGTCTTCCTCATAGCCGCCCCGTCGGGCGCGGACGACGACCATCTGACGATCCTGTCGTCCCTGGCCCGGCAGTTGATGGACGAGGAGTTCACGGGGGCGCTGCGCGCGGCGACGGACGAGGCGGGGGCGGCGGCGCTGATCAGGGGGGACGGGACGGCGCCGGCCGCCGCGGCGGACGCCCCGGCGGACCGGCCGTTCCGGATCGTCGCCGTCACCTCCTGCCCCACCGGCATCGCCCACACCTATCTGGCCGCCGAGGCCCTGGAGCGGGCAGCGAAGGACGCGGGGGTCGGGATCGCCGTCGAGACACAGGGGTCGGCCGGGTTCACCCGGCTCGACCCGGGCGTGATCGCCGCCGCGGACGGGGTGATCCTCGCCCATGACGTCGAGGTCCGCGACCGGGACCGCTTCGCGGGCAAGCCCGTCGTCGACGTCGGGGTGAAGGCCGGGGTGAACCGGGCCGCCGAACTCGTCGCCGAAGTACGGGAGAAGGCGGCGGCGGGGCCCCGGCCCGCCACCGTGCCGATGGACGGCGGGGCGGAGGAGGGCGACGGGTTCGTCACCAGGCTGCGCAAGTGGCTGATGACGGGCGTCAGTTACATGGTCCCGTTCGTCGCCGCCGGTGGCCTCCTCATCGCGCTGGCCTTCGCGATCGGCGGCTATGAGGTCGACAAGGCGCCCTCGGTGGCGAAGCACTTCGTCTGGACCGAGTCCATGAGCTGGGCGGCGCTGTTCTTCCAGACGGGCGGTGCGGCGTTCGGCTTCCTGGTGGCGGTGCTGGCCGGGTTCATCGCGTACGGGATGGCCGACCGGCCGGGCCTCGTCCCGGGGTTCGTCGGCGGCGCGATCGCCGTGACGATCGGGGCCGGCTTCCTGGGCGGCCTGATCGCCGGTCTGGTCGCGGGCGCGGTGGTGACGGCGATCCGGCGGGTCGACGTGCCGGCGGTCCTGCGCGGGATCATGCCGGTGGTGGTGATCCCGCTGCTGTCCTCGGCGGTCGTCGGGTTCCTGATGTTCCTGGTGATCGGGAAGCCCCTCGCGTCCCTCCAGTCCGCGCTGACCGGCTGGCTGGGCGGTCTGTCCGGCACCAACGCCGTGCTCCTGGGCGCCCTGTTGGGCCTGATGATGTGCTTCGACCTCGGCGGCCCCCTCAACAAGGTCGCCTATGCCTTCGCCGTCGGCGGGCTCGCCGACCCGAACGACGGCAGTCTGAAGGTGATGGCCGCGGTCATGGCGGCCGGGATGGTGCCGCCGCTCGCGCTGGCGCTGGCGACGGCCGTGCGCGGACGGCTGTTCACCCGGGCCGAGCGGGAGAACGGCAAGGCGGCCTGGGTGCTGGGCGCGTCGTTCATCACCGAGGGGGCGATCCCGTTCGCGGCGGCGGACCCGCTGCGCGTGATCCCGCCGGCGATGGCCGGGGGCGCGGTCACCGGCGCCCTGTCCATGGCGTTCGGCTGCACGCTGCGCGCCCCGCACGGGGGCGTCTTCGTCGTCCCGCTGATCGGCCGGGCGCTGCCGTACCTGGGCGCGGTCGCGGCGGGGGTGCTCGTCGCCGCGGGACTGGTCGTCCTGCTCAAGGAGCGGCGCGCGCCGCTTGCGGCGAAGGCCGGTTGAGCACCCGGATTTGACGGTGTGCGACCGCTGTCCGCATCATTCCACTAAGGGGTTAGTGAAAGCAGGTGGAGGCGGGGAGGGCGGCACGTGACGGATCCAGAGGCCCTGGTGGCGTCGGGGCTCGGGCACCGGTTCCGCGGCGGTTGGGCGCTGCGCGACGGCGACTTCGCCCTGCCGGCCGGCCGCGTCACCGCCCTCGTCGGGCCGGGCGGGGCCGGCAAGAGCACGCTGTTCCACCTGGCGACGGGGCTGCTCCGGCCGACCCGTGGCGCACTGCGCGTGCTCGGTGCCGAGCCCGGCGGACCCGCCGTCCGCGGGCGCGTCGCGTTCCTCGCCCAGGACAAACCGCTCTACCCCCGCTTCACGGCCGCCGACACGCTCCGCTTCGGGCACGGGTCGGACCGGGACTTCGACCGGGCCGCCGCCGAGCGCATCGTGCGGTCCGGCGGCATACCCCTCGACGCCCAGGTCGGCACGCTCTCCCGCGGCCAGTGCGTCCGGATCGCCCTCGCGCTGGCCCTCGGCGAACGCCCCGAACTGCTGCTGCTGGACGAGCCGCTGGCCGGCCTCGACCCGCCGGCGCGCCAGGAGATCGTAGACCTGGTCCTGGCCGAGGCGGCCGGGCGCGGCCTCTCCGTCGTCCTGTCCTCACCGGTCCCGTCCGGGCTGGAGGGCGCCTGCGACCATGTGCTGCTCCTGCGGGACGGCGGCGTACGGCTCGTGGGCGACGCGCGGCGGCTGGTCGGGGAGCACCGGAGGATCACCGGCCGCACCGACCCGCGGACCGCGGACGGGCTGCCGGCCGCGCTGGACCGGAGCGCCGTCGTGCGGTCAGTCGTTACGGGCCGTCAATTCACCGCTGTTGTCCGGCATTCCGGTGTGCTCGACGGTCCATGGATCACCGAAACCCTCCCTCTGGAAGACCTCCTGCTCGCTCACCTCGCTTCCGCGGAAACGCCGGAATCTCCAGGACCGCCGGGGCCTTCGGGGCCGACGGGGCCTTCAGGACCGACGGGGTCGCCGGAAACGTCCCCGTACAGCTCGCGGTACGACGGGAAGACGCCCCCGGGGCCGTCCACCCCTTCCGCCGCCAACACCCCCTTGACCACTGCCCGTTGCAGTACGTCCGCGCCCGCCGCCAGGATGCCGTTCACCGCCCCGAGCGCGTAGTCCACCCCGGCCGGCAGGCCGTCCTCCGCGGGCAGCGGGCGCGTCCCGGTCGCCAGGACGAAGACCGTGTCGCCGTCCGTCAGCAGGTGCACCGGCCGGACCGCCCGGGCGAGACCGTCGTGGGCCGTGCCCGCGAGCTTCTGAGCCTGGGCGCGGGTGAGCGCCGCGCCCGTGGCGACCACCGCGATCGTCGTGTTGAGCGGCGGCCGCGCGGACGAGGCCGCCCGCCGCCCGGACTCCTCGCGCGCCTCCGCGAGCGCGGAGACCGCCGCGCGGTGCCGCTCCTCCGGCGGCAGGGACGCCCGGCGGTCCGCCCCGTACAGCACGCCCGTGTCCGGATCGACCACCGAACCTGCCGCGTTGACCACCGCGAGCGCCGCCACCGTCACCCCCGAGGGCAGGACGGTGCTCGCCGTGCCGACCCCGCCCTTCAGCCCACCGGCCACCGCGCCCGTGCCCGCGCCGACGTTGCCCTGCGCGACGGGCGCGCCTGCCTCCGTCCGGGCCGCCGCCTCGGCGGCCAGGCGGCCGAGCGCCGCGTCCGGACGGGCCCGCCAGTCGCCGCCGCGGCCGAGGTCGAACACGGCCGCGGCCGGGACGACGGGGACCACCTGCGACGGGTCGGGGCCGACCCGCACCCCGCGGCCGGCCTCCTCCAGCCAGGCCATCACCCCCGACGCCGAGTCCAGCCCGAAGGCGCTGCCGCCGGTGAGCACCACGGCCTCGACGCGCTGGACGAGGTTGCGCGGGTCGAGCGCGTCGGTCTCCTTCGTCCCCGGCCCGCCGCCGCGGACGTCCACGGCGGCCACCGCCCCGCCGGGCTCGGTGAGGATCACCGTCGTCCCGGACAGCGCACGTTCTCCGGTCAGTTGGGCGTGTCCGACCCGCAGGCCGGTCACGTCGGTGAGGGCGTCCCGGGGGCCCGTCGCGTTCCGGGCGGTGCTGGCATCAGTCATGCCGCCATGCGTATCACGCGTCTCACGACCCGGAAGCGGTCTCCCGGCCGGAAGCGGTCTCCCGGCGGTCCGCGGCATTCCGACGTGCCGTCAGCGTGACCCCCACCACGACCGTGACGGCCGCCACGCACCCGGCCGCGAGCACCGCCAGGCGCCCCGCGAACGTGCAGGCCAGGACGAGCGCCGCCGAGACCGGCAGCACCGACTGCTGCACCGGGCCGCGCTTCTGGTGCCGCGAGTGGATCAGCCACACCGTGAGCATGAACAGCGCCGCGGCCTCGGTGACGCAGGCCGACGCCGGGAACGTCGCGATGTGCGCCTTCCCGGTGGCCTCCTCGATCGCCACCTCGATGCCCGCGCCGATGGCGGCGGCCGAGCCGAAGACCAGGTAGTGCCCGTAACCCCAGAGAAAAGCCTGCTGGTTGGAGATCAGGCGCAGATGGATGGGGACCGCGAAGTAGATCCAGTAGGCGGCGAAGATGATCAGGAGTCCGCCGGCCGCGATGGGCAGCAGCGTGCCCAGCCCCCGGTGCTCGTCCACCGCCGACTGGACCGCGACCGTGGCCGCCGAGACGGTCTCGCCGAGCACGATGATGGTGAACAGCCCGTACCGCTCGGCGATGTGGTGCGGATGCCAGCCGGTCGGCTGCCCGTGCTCGGCCCAGACGGGGACGGCCATCTCGCAGACCGCCATCCCCAGGAACAGCCACGCCTTGGCGTGGGCCGGCAGGAACAGCAGGCCCAGCCAGCCGACTTGGCACAGGAACACCCCCAGCGCGTACCGCAGCGCGGTGCGCCGCTCCGCGCCCCGCGCGGAGAACGCCGCGCGCAGCCACTGGCTGACCATCGCCAGCCGCATCACCAGGTAGCCGAACCAGACGGCCCGGTAGTCGCCGGCGTCGAACGCGCGGGGGATGCCCGCGGCGAGGACCAGCACCCCGGCGATCTGGACCAGCGTCACCACGCGGTACAGGACGTCGTCCGTGTCGTAGGCGGAGGAGAACCAGGTGAAGTTCATCCAGGCCCACCAGACCGCGAAGAAGACCATCGCGTAGCCCTGGATGCCGTGCCCCGGGTGGCCCTCCGCGAGCGCGTGCACCAGCTGCCGGCCCGCCTGGGCGACCGCGACCACGAAGCACAGGTCGAAGAAGAGCTCCAGCGGGGTGGCCGTGCGGTGCTCCTCCTCGCGGCCGCGCGTGGTCATCCGGCGCAGCACGCCGGGGTGGCGCGGGAGCGGCCGCGGGGGCGTATCGCTCATGCGGCGATTGTCGCCGCCCGTGCGGTCCGTCGCGACCGGGGCGGCCCGTACCCTGGAACCATGAGCACCGCCCCCGAACCCAGGCCCGCCCTCGTCTTCGACGATCCGCTGGACCGTCCGTCCCAGGACGACACGGACCGGGGCTGGGGCGAGCGGCCGGCGGCCGATGCCGCCGCCGACCTGGCCCGCTTCCTGGACGAGAAGCCGCCGCACCACCTCTGAGCCACAGGGCCCGGAGAGTGCGCGCTAGCGCGGTGCGGGCACCGAGTCCGTCCCCGGGCCGCGCCGCTGCTCGATCAGCGTGTCCCGGATCTGCGCCAGCAGCTCGATCTCCGTGGGCTGGGCCGGCTCGTTCTCCGCGGGGCGGCGGGCCGCCTGGCGGTCCTGCCAGCGCTTCATGGGGAGCAGCATCAGGAAGTAGACCACCGCCGCGGTGATCAGGAAGGTGAGCGAGGCGCTCACCACCGAGCCCCACTGGATGAAGACGCCCTTGGTCACCACCCCGGCCGCGTTCTTCTCGCACGGCCCCTTGAGACAGGCGGCGTAACTGTCCAGGTCCGTGGTGCCGAAGGCGCCCACGATGGGGTTGATCACGCCCTTGACCACGGAGTTCACGATGTTGGTGAACGCCGCGCCGATGACAACGGCGACCGCCAGGTCGATCACGTTGCCCCGCATCAGGAATGCCTTGAAGCCCCCGAGGATCCCCGTCCTCTTCTCGCTCACCGAACAGCCTCTCTCCGTACTCGTCTGCCCCGGATGTTCCGGAATGGCGGATTGAACACCATACGAGACCATCCGGCCGGTGTGTCCAATCCATGAACACGATCAGCGGAGACCCCAGCAGGCCAGCAGTGCCGAGCACGGGATCACCACCCCGGCCACGACCGCTACCCAACCCGTCGCCGCACCACGCCGGCGCCCGACGCGCACCGGCGCGAAGTGCGGGACCGCACACGCCGGGGGCGGCACCCAGGAGGGACGCGAGCCGAGGGAGGACGGCCCGGACGCGTGGGAGGACGCGGAGGGCGCGGGAGAGGAGGAGGACAGGGGAGAGGAGGAGGGAAAAGGGGACACGGCAACCACCGCCCGTCGTGGGGGAGTTCCGGAAGGCTCCGAGGAGCCCGGAAGGACGCTCCCCACGATCCCGTCTTTTCCCGGATCCCGCTGAGGCCTGTGGACAGACCGAGGACTGTGGAAAACTCCGTCACCCCATGGGGTGTGCAGGCCGGCCGGATCCGGGCGGTCAGGGCAGTTTGATCCCCAGGTCCCAGCCGTCGAGCGCGTGCGTGCACAGGCAGTCCCGGTCCCCGTTCCCCGGCAGGGCGCCCACCACGTCGAAGAGCACCCCGCGCAGCCGCTCCACGTTCTGCTCGAAGACCCGCAGCACGTCGTGGTGCGTGACGCCGTCCCCCGTCACGGCACCGGCGTCCAGGTCCGTGACCAGCGCCATCGAGGTGTAGCAGAGGCCCAGTTCACGGGCGAGCGCGGCCTCCGGGTGCCCGGTCATGCCGACCACCGACCAGCCCTGCGCCGCGTGCCAGCGCGACTCCGCGCGGGTCGAGAAGCGCGGCCCCTCGACCACCACCATCGTCCCGCCGTCCACCGGCTCCCAGTCGCGCCCGCGCGCCGCGGCCAGCGCGGCCGCGCGCCCGACGGGGCAGTAGGGGTCGGCGAAGGGGAGGTGGACGACTTCCGGCACGCTGCCGTCGGGCAGCCGCTCGCCGTCGTAGAAGGTCTGGGCCCGTGCCTTCGTCCGGTCCACCAGCTGGTCGGGCACCAGGAGCGTCCCCGGCCCGTACTCCTCCCGCAGCCCGCCCACCGCGCACGGGCCCAGCACCTGGCGCACGCCCACGGAGCGCAGGGCCCACAGGTTGGCCCGGTAGTTGATGCGGTGCGGCGGCAGGTGGTGGCCGCGGCCGTGGCGGGGGAGGAAGGCGACCTCGCGCCCCGCCACCTCGCCGAGGAACAGGGAGTCGCTCGGCGGTCCATAGGGCGTCTCCACCGTGACCTCGGTCACGTCGTCGAGGAACGCGTAGAACCCCGAGCCCCCGATGACGCCTATCTCCGCCCGGGGACCCGTCTGTCGGCCGAGAGCATCGGCCGTGCTCGTGTTGACCATGCCGTCACCCTAGGGCGTGTCCGAGGGGCCGGCACAGGCCCTGGCCCACGCCCCCGGAGCCCGGTCGAGCCCCGGAACGCGACGGAGCCCGCCACCTCGCGAAGAGGCGGCGGGCTCCGTCGAAGGACCCTGCGGAGTGAGTGCGTCAGGCGGCCGACGAGCTGCTGCTCGTGCTCGTGGAGGAGCTCGACGAGGCCGCGCTCGAAGCGGGAGCCGTGGAGGACGACGACGTCGTGGCCGCCGCCGGCTTCGCCGGGCTGCTGCTCGACGAGGTGCCACGGCTGTCGTTGCGGTAGAAGCCGGAGCCCTTGAAGACGATGCCGACCGCGGAGAACACCTTCTTCAGGCGTCCGTCGCAGCTCGGGCACACGGTCAAGGCGTCATCGGTGAACTTCTGCACCGCCTCGAGGCCCTCGCCGCACTCGGTGCACTGGTACTGGTAAGTCGGCACTTGCTCCTCCTGGCACTCTCACTCGATGAGTGCTAACGACGCTCCATAGTGCAGTATTCCCGCGCGTCAGTCCACCGCTACGGGCTCACGGTGACCCACCCCACGTGCCGCGACGTGCGACGCCGCGTCCGGGGGAGTGAGGCTGCGGCGCAGTGCCAGCAGGACCAGCAGCGCCAGCGCGGTACCGCACAGCGGCACCAGGAAGCCCGCGTGCGCGCTGAACCGGTCGACCAGCTTGCCGGCCGCCAGGGACCCGGCCGCCTGCCCCAGGCCCACCGAGCCGGTCAGCCAGGTGAACGCCTCGGTCCGGGTCTCGGCCGGGACCAGCTTCTCGACCAGGGTGAAGCCGGTGATCAGCGCCGGGGCGATGCACATGCCGACGAGCAGGCCGAGCCCGCCCAGCAGCGGCGCGGAGTGCGCGGCCCACAGCGGCGTGGTGGCCAGGGTCAGCAGCGGATAGGCGATCAGCAGCCGGCGCTGGGGCGCGCTGCGCCAGGCGACGGTGCCGACGACGATGCCCGCGATCATGTTTCCGGCCGCGAAGCATCCGTAGAGCAGGCCGTTGAGCCCCGGCTCGCCGATCGCCTTGGTGAAGGCGGTCATCGACATCTGCATGCCGCCGAAGACCGAGCCGATGCCGAGGAACATGACGGCGAGGACGCGCACGCCCGTCACCGACAGCGCTGAGGCGCCCTTCTCCTGCCGGTGCCCGCCCGCCGCGCGGCTGGGAAGCGGCTGGGTGCGCCGCTGCGTGGCGAAGAGCAGACCGCCGACGACGGTCAGCACCGCCTCGGCGACCAGGCCCGCCGACGGGTGCACGCCGGTGCACAGCGCGGTGGCCAGCACCGGGCCGATCACAAAGGTGAACTCGTCGGTGACGGACTCGAAGGCGGCCGAGGTCGCCATCAGCGGCGAGCCCGTCAGCTTGGCCGCCCAGCGGGCCCGCACCATCGGGCCTATCTGGGGGGTGGACGCACCGGCGGGCACCGCCGCGGCGAACAGCGCCCACAGCGGTGCGTGCGACAGCGCCAGCGTGATCAGCAGCGAGATCGCGGCCGCGTGCACGACCACGCCGGGCAGCAGCACGGCGGCCTGTCCGAAGCGGTCCGCGAGCTTGCCGCCCTGCGGGGCGAACAGCGCCATGGCCACACCGGCGGTCGCCGAGACGGCGCCCGCCGTCGTGTAGGAGCCGGTGGTGTTCTGGACGAGCAGCAGGATGCCGATGGTGAGCATCGCGAACGGCTGCCGTGCCAGGAAGCCGGGGAGCAGGAACGTCCAGGCGCCGCGCGTGCGCAGCAGCTGACCGTACCCGGGGCGTGTCCCGGCGGATTCGTTGACCGTGCCTGCCACGGTCCGGCCTTTCCGCCGCCTGGTAGCACGCCCCGGACGGGATCGCCGCACGGAGCGCGCCGAGAGCTGTCCTCTCGCGCAGGACCGTGGTAGATACCGCGCCGGCCGCCTTGTCGCGGCCGCGGCCGCCGTGCGGTCGCGCCAGCCCTGCATCAGGCAGAGTTGGTTCGATGTATTGAGCAGGATGAACTTAGTTCTTCCCTACCATACCTGGCGCTTGTTTCCGGCCCGTTTTCCCTGGAATGGCAACCGGCGTCCCATTGCTGGTGCCCCCGGTGCCCAGCCAGCCGGCCAGCTTGCCGCCTTCGGAGACTGCCAGCAGCCGTTTCTCGGCCGCGTCCCGGACCGGGTCGGTGGCCACCACCAGCAGTTCGTCCCCGTGCCGCAGGACGGTCGTCGGCCCCGGGACGAAGCTCGTCCCGTCGCGGACGACCAGGGTGACGGACGCCCCGGCCGGCAGCCGCAGCTCCGCCACCTCGACGCCGTGCATCTTCGAGCCCTCGGGGACCGCCACCGACAGCAGGTGCCCGCGCAGCCGCTCCAGCGGGGCCGACTCGATGCCCAGGTCCTCGGCCTCGGTCTTCCCCAGCTTGAGACGGCGGGCCAGCCAGGGCAGCGTCGGGCCCTGGACCAGGGTGTAGACGATCACCAGGACGAAGACGATGTTGAACATCCGCCGGGCCTCGGGCACGCCCGCCACCATGGGGATGGTGGCCAGCACGATGGGCACGGCGCCGCGCAGCCCGGCCCAGGAGAGCAGCACCTTCTCCTGCCAGGGGAGCCGGAACGGGGCGGTGCTCAGGAAGACCGACAGCGGCCGGGCCACCACCGTCAGCACCAGGCCGACCGCGAGCGCGGGCACGATGTCGTCCCCCAGCTCGTGCGGGGTGACCAGCAGACCGAGCAGGACGAACATCCCGATCTGGGCAATCCAGCCGAGCCCCTCGGCGAACCCCCGGGTGGCCGGCTGGTGCGGCAGTTTGGCGTTGCCCAGGATCAGCGCGGCGAGGTAGACCGCGAGGAAGCCGGAGCCGTGGGCGAGCGCGCCGCCCGCGTAGGCGATCGTCGCGATGGCCATGACGGCGATCGGATAGAGGCCGGAGGCGGGCAGGGCGATGTGCCGCAGTCCGTACGCGCCGAGGAAGCCGATGGCCAGGCCCACGGCCGCGCCGATGGCCAGTTCCAGGGCGATCTTGCCGAGCAGCAGGTACCAGTGCTCGACCGGTCCGGCGGCCGAGAAGGCGACGACGAGGATGACGACGGGGGCGTCGTTGAAGCCCGACTCGGCCTCCAGGGCACCGGTCAGCCGGGACGGGAGGGGAACGTTGCGCAGGACGGAGAAGACGGCGGCGGCATCGGTCGAGGAGACGACCGCGCCGACGATCAGCGCCTGCCGCCACTCCACGCCGGCCAGGTAGTGGGCGGCGGCGGCCGTGACGCCGACGCTCACGGCGACGCCGAAGGTGGACAGGACCGCGGCGGCGGGCAGGGCGGGTTTGATCTCGTGCCACTTGGTGCCGAGACCGCCCTCGGCGAGGATCACGACCAGCGCGGCGTAACCCATGACCTGGGTCAGACCGACGTCGTCGAAGCCGACGCCTATGCCGTCCTGGCCTATCGCGATGCCGATGCCCAGATAGATGAGCAGGCCGGGGAGCCCACTGCGGGAGGAGACCCGTACCGCCGCCACCGCTACCAGCAGCACGAGCGAGCAGACGAGCAGGAGTTCGTTGAGGTGGTGGACAGTCAGGGGCCGCTCCCTTCACTAGAACTCCGGCCGCGGCACAGCGAAACGTTCCTGTGGACGGCCGGAATTTCGTTTCCTCTCCTAACATTTTACGGGTTCTTAACGCCTTTCGGTGGCCCGGCCGTCGTCCGCCCGCAGCGGCGGTGACGACTCCGCGTCCGGCCGCCGGGTGCCCTGCGCCTATGGTTGCTTCCAGCACTCCAGGACCACCCGGCCCCGCGAAGGACAGCGATGCCCTCCAACAACACCGGCCCTTCCGGCAAGAAAAAGAAGGGACGCCGCGCCCGCCTGCTCGGGATCAGCCTCGTGCTGCTGCTCATGGGAGGCACGGGCTACGGGGCGTACTGGGGCGTCGACACCGTCCGCGCCTCGTTCCCGGAGACCACCGGCACGATCCAGCTCAAGGGCCTCAAGGGTCAGGTGCGGGTCGAGCGGGACGGGAACGGGATCCCCCAGGTCTACGCGGACTCCGCCGAGGACCTCTTCCGCGCGCAGGGCTTCGTCCAGGCGCAGGACCGGTTCTGGGAGATGGACGTCCGCCGGCACCTGACGGCCGGCCGCCTCTCGGAGATGTTCGGCTCCGGACAGGTGGAGACCGACGCCTTCGTCCGCACCATGGGCTGGCGGAAGGTGGCGCAGGAGGAGTACGACACCAAGCTCTCCGCGGAGACCAAGAAGTACCTCCAGGCGTACTCCGACGGCGTCAACGCCTACCTCAAGGACCACCAGGGCAAGTCGCTGTCCGTGGAGTACGCGGCCCTGGAGTTCGAGAACGACTACAAGCCCGAGAAGTGGACCCCGGTCGACTCGGTCGCCTGGCTCAAGGCGATGGCCTGGGACCTGCGCGCCAACCTGCGGGACGAGATCGACCGCTCGCTCGCCTCGACCCGGCTGGACGCGAAGCAGATCGAGCAGCTGTACCCGTCGTATCCGTACGACCGCAACAAGCCGATCGTCGAGGGCGGCGGTTACGACGCCCTGGCGAAGGAGTTCGATCCGAAGGCCGCGCCGTCGTCCGCGTCCTCCGGGGCGCAGCAGGGCACGGTCAACGGCGTTCCCGGCAACGGGGCGTCCGCCACCGGCGGGACGCCCGGCAGCAACGGGACGTCCGGCAACGGCGGTACGCCCTCCGGCAGCACCAACAGGACCACCCCCGGCGGCGCCTCCGCCACCGGCGGGCTGCGCAGCGGCCTGTCCGCCCTGTCGAAGACGCTCGGCCAGATGCCGGCGCTGCTGGGCCCCAACGGCAACGGCATCGGCTCCAACTCCTGGGTCGTCGGCGGCAAGTACACGACCACCGGCAAGCCGCTGCTCGCCAACGACCCGCACCTCGCGCCGCAGATGCCCTCGCTCTGGTACCAGATGGGCCTGCACTGCACGAAGACCAGCGCCGAGTGCCCGTACGACGTGGCCGGTTACACCTTCGCGGGCATGCCCGGCGTCGTCATCGGCCACAACCAGGACATCGCCTGGGGCATGACCAACCTCGGCGCCGACGTCGCCGACCTCTACCTGGAGAAGGTCTCCTCGGACGGCACGTACCAGTTCGGCGGACAGCAGAAGCCGCTCGCCACCCGCAAGGAGATCATCAAGGTCGCGGGCGGCAAGGACCGCGAGTTCACCATCCGCTCGACCAACAACGGCCCGATCGTCTCCGACCGCAACGACGAGCTGTCGAAGGTCGGCCAGGACGCCCCGGTCAAGGGTTCGGCGCCGGACCGCGCCGAGGGGTACGCGGTCTCGCTGCGCTGGACCGCGCTCAACGCGGGCAGGACCATGGACGCGGTCTTCGCCCTGGACCGGGCCTCGGACTTCACCGAGTTCCGCAAGGCGGCCGCCGACTTCGCGGTCCCTTCGCAGAACCTGATCTACGCGGACACCAAGGGCCACATCGGCTACCAGGCCCCCGGCCAGATCCCGGTGCGCGGCCCGAAGCACGACGGCCGGCTGCCCGCCCCCGGCTGGGACCCCGCCTACAGCTGGAAGGGCTACGTCCCGCAGTCCGCGCTGCCCTGGGACTACGACCCCAAGCGCGGCTACATCGTGACCGCCAACCAGGCCGTCGTCGACAAGAAGTACCCGCTCCCGCTGACCTCCGACTGGGGCTACGGCGTCCGCAGCCAGCGCATCAACGAGCTGATCCAGTCGAAGATCAAGGACGGCGGGAAGATCTCGACCGAGGACATGCAGAAGATGCAGATGGACAACAGCAGCGAGGTCGCCAAGCTGCTGACGCCCTACCTGCTCAAGATCAAGCTCAAGGGCCCCAACGAGCGCGAGACCAAATACCTCAAGGAAGCCCAGGAGCTGCTGAAGGACTGGGACTACCACCAGGACGCCGACTCGGCCGCCGCCGCGTACTTCAACGCGGTCTGGCGCAACACCCTCAAGCTCGCCTTCGGCAACAAGCTCCCCAAGGAGCTGCGCGTCAAGGGCCAGTGCCTGCGGGTGCGCCCGACCAACGACGCGGGTCCCAAGGAGGACCTCGACGGCAACACCCGCCTGGTCACGGAGTGCGGCGAGCGCGAGCCGGACGAGGCCCAGCCGGACGGCGGCGACCGCTGGTTCGAGGTCGTCCGCACGATCATCGACAAGCCGGACGACGCCTGGTGGAAGACCAACGGCACCCGCGCCAACCCGGGCTCCAAGAACCGTGACGAGCTGCTGGCCCGCGCCATGAAGGACGCGCGCTGGGAGCTGACCTCCAAGCTCGGCAAGGACGTCTCGTCCTGGAGCTGGGGCCGCCTGCACCAGCTGAACCTGAAGAACCAGACGCTGGGCAAGGAAGGCCCGTCCATCGTGAAGTGGCTGCTCAACCGCGGCCCGTGGAACCTGGCGGGCGGCGAGGCCGCGGTCAACGCGGCGGGCTGGAACGCGGCCGGGGGGTACGAGGTGCTCTGGGTGCCGTCCATGCGGATGGTCGTGAACCTGGACGACTTCGACAAGTCCCGCTGGATCAACCTGACGGGTGCGTCGGGTCACGCGTACAACGCGCACTACTACGACCAGACGGACAAGTGGGCCCGTGGTGAGCTGCTGCCGTGGGCGTACACGGCGGGTGCGGTGAAGAAGGCGACGGAGGATTCGCTGACGCTGCGGCCGTAGGGCCGCGGCGGGGGATTCTTGCCCCTGTCCCGCCCTTTCACCGTTTCCTTGCGCTCCGCGCGGGTGTCCTCAAGCGCCGGACGGGCTGATTCAGCCCGTCCGGCGCTTGAGGACTAACGCGGCGCAGCCGCGTTGCGGGTCCGGGCGGAGCCCGGAAGAAACGGTGAAAGGGCGGGTCCGGGGCACATTCCCCCGCGTCAGCGGAACCTCCGCACCCCGCCCGGCGTCACCACCGCGTCCACTGGCTGATCATGCGCCTCCGCCGGCACCCGCCCGACCACCTCGTGGTCGTAGAGCAGGACGACCCGGGCCACCGAAGCCCCTTCCAGCCGCGCCAGCGCCCGGTCGTACGACCCGCCCCCGCGCCCCAGCCGCAGCCCCCGGCCGTCCACGGCCAGCCCCGGCAGCAGCACGGCCTCCGCCTCCGTCACGGCGGAGGGCCCCAGCCGCTCCCCGTCGGGTTCCAGCAGCCCCCGTCCGGCGCGGACGAGATGATCAGGTCCCCGGTAGGCCGCCCAGTCCAGGTCGTTGTCCGGCAGCAGCACCGGCAGCAGCACCCGCGTTCCCCGTTCCCGCAGGGCCTCCAGCAGTGCCCGGGTGCCCGGTTCGCGGCCCACCGAGACGTATGCGGCCACGGTTCCGGCGTCCGCGAGCTCCGGAAGATCGAGCGCGCGCCTCCCCAGCGCTTCCTGCGCCCCCTGGACGGCTTCGGCGCTCAGGGCCGCTCGCCGGTCGAGCAGCGTTCGCCGCAAGTCGGCCTTGTCGACATCGGACTTGCCCATTGTTCGTACAAACTCCTTTTCTCGGTTCATACTCGGTGGAGCCGCATCTTCCACTCATACGCAACGGATAGTGTTCGCCCCATGACTCACGCGCGTCGTCGGATCAGCAAGGCTGTCATTCCTGCCGCCGGTCTCGGTACCCGCTTCCTTCCGGCCACCAAGGCCACGCCCAAGGAAATGCTGCCGGTCGTCGACAAGCCGGCGATCCAGTACGTGGTGGAGGAGGCGGTCCAGGCCGGACTGACCGACGTCCTCATGATCACCGGTCGCAACAAGCGCCCGCTGGAAGATCACTTCGACCGGAACTACGAGCTGGAGGAGGCCCTGCGGCGCAAGGGCGACGCCTCCCGGCTGGCCCGCGTGCAGGAATCCAGCAACCTCGGGACGATGCACTACGTGCGCCAGGGCGACCCCAAGGGCCTCGGCCACGCGGTGCTGTGCGCCGCGCCGCACGTGGGGGACGAGCCGTTCGCCGTGCTGCTGGGCGACGACCTGATCGACGCCCGGGACCCCTTGCTCTCGCGGATGGTGGACATCCAGCGCCACAGCGGCGGCAGCGTGATCGCCCTGCTGGAGGTGGACCCTTCGCAGATCCACCTCTACGGCTGCGCCGCGGTCAAGCCCACCGACGCCGAGGACGTCGTCGAGGTCACCGGCCTGGTGGAGAAGCCGGATCCGGCCGAGGCGCCGAGCAACTACGCGGTGATCGGCCGCTATGTGCTCGATCCGGCCATCTTCGACGTGCTGCGCGAGACCCCGCCCGGGCGCGGCGGCGAGATCCAGCTCACCGACGCGCTCCAGGCCCTCGCCGCCGAGCCGGGGCTCGGCGGGCCGGTGCACGGCGTGGTGTTCAAGGGACGCCGTTATGACACCGGTGACCGTGGTGACTATCTGCGTGCCATTGTCAGACTGGCATGCGAACGCGAGGATCTGGGGCCGGACTTCCGGGCCTGGCTCCGCAGGTACGTCACCGAGGAGATGTAGCGCTTTGACCGATACAGCCCCGGCCCCCGCCGCGGACCGCCTCTGGTCCGTGGACGAGCACCTCGCCGACATCCTGGGCAGGATCCGCCCGTTGGAGCCCATCGAGCTCCAACTCCTGGACGCCCAGGGCTGCGTGCTCGTCGAGGACGTCACCGTCCCCGCGGCCCTGCCGCCCTTCGACAACAGCTCCATGGACGGCTACGCGGTCCGCACCGCCGATGTCGAGGGCGCGAGCGAGGAGTTCCCGGCGGTGCTCAGGGTCGTTGGCGACGTCCCGGCGGGCGGCGCGGAGCTGCCCGCCGTCGGCCCCGGCGAGGCCGCCCGGATCATGACCGGGGCACCGCTGCCGCCCGGCGCCGAGGCGGTCGTCCCCGTGGAGTGGACCGACGGCGGCCTCGGCGGCGGCCCGGCCACCACGATGTCCGCCCGCCGTCCGGTCCCCGGGGGCGGTCTGGGCGAGGTCCGGATCCACCGCCCCGCCGCCGCCCGCGCCCACGTCCGCGCCCGAGGCAGCGACGTCGCCGCCGGAGACCTCGCGCTCGCCGCGGGCACCGTCCTCGGCCCCGCCCAGCTCGGCCTCCTCGCCGCGATCGGCCGCGCCACCGTGACCGTCCGCCCGCGTCCCCGGATCGTCGTCCTGTCCACCGGCAGCGAGCTCGTCCCGCCCGGCGAACCCCTCGCCCCCGGCCGCATCCACGACTCCAACAGCTACCTCCTCGCCGCCTGCGCCCGCTCCGCCGGCGCCCTCGCCTACCGCGTCGGCGCGGTCGACGACGACGCCGGGACCCTGCGCGCCACCCTGGAGGACCAGCTCATCCGGGCCGACGCCGTCGTCACCAGCGGCGGCGTGAGCGTCGGCGCCTACGACGTCGTCAAGGAGGCCCTCTCCGGGCTCACGGGCGACGAGGGCAGCGTCGACTTCCGTGCGCTGGCGATGCAGCCCGGCAAGCCCCAGGGCTTCGGCCGGCTCGGCCCGGACCGCGTCCCCCTCTTCGCGCTGCCCGGCAACCCCGTGAGCTCCTACGTCTCCTTCGAGCTCTTCGTCCGCCCCGCCGTCCGCGCCCTGATGGGCCTCCCGCCGCACGACCGGTCCGTGGTGCGGGCCGAGTGCACCGCGGCGGTCGCCGGTTCGCCCCGGGGCCGCCGCCAGTACCTGCGGGGACGGTACGAGGACGGCCGGGTGACCCCCGTCGGCGGCGCGAGCTCCCACCTGGTCGCCGCCCTCGCCCACGCCAACGCCCTGATCGTCGTCCCCGAGGACACCACCTCCGTCCCCGCGGGGACGGAACTCGACGCCATCCTTCTCGACTAGCGGCCTTCCGGACCGACGGCTCCCCGCTCCGGGTACGGTGACTGCCCATCCCAACCAACCGACCCGGACCGGGAGAACGATGAGCAGCGCCCAGCACCCACCCGCCAGGCTGACGCACCTCGACGACGCGGGAGCGGCGCGCATGGTCGACGTCTCGGCCAAGGACGTCACCGCCCGTACGGCCCGGGCGAGCGGGCGGGTGCTCGTCTCGCCGCGCGTGGTGGAGCTGCTGCGCGGCGAGGGCCTGCCCAAGGGGGACGTCCTCGCCACCGCCCGGATCGCGGGGATCATGGGCGCCAAGCGCACCCCCGAGATCATCCCCCTCTGCCACCCGCTGCCCCTCACGGGCGTCGTGGTCGACCTGGCGGTCGCCGACGACGCGATCGAGATCACCGCCACCGTGCGCACCACGGGCCGCACCGGTGTGGAGATGGAGGCCATGACCGCCGTCTCCACGGCCGCGCTCACGGTGGTCGACATGATCAAGGCGGTCGACAAGGCGGCCGTGATCACCGGCATCCGGGTCGAGGAGAAGACGGGCGGCAAGTCCGGCGACTGGCGGCGACCGTGAGAGCCCTGGTGATCACCGCCTCCAACCGCGCCGCGGCCGGCGTCTACCCCGACCGCGGCGGCCCCCTGCTCGCCGAGGGACTGGCCGCGCTGGGCTTCGAGGTCGCGGACGTCCGTGTGGTGCCCGACGGCGACCCGGTGGAGGCGGCCCTGCGCGCCGCCGTCGCCGACGCGTACGACGTGGTGCTCACCACCGGCGGCACCGGCATCTCGCCCACCGACCGCACCCCCGAGGCCACCCGGGCCGTCCTGGACTACGAGGTCCCGGGCATCGCCGAGGCCATCCGGGCCGAGGGGCTCGCCAAGGTCCCCACGGCCGCGCTCTCCCGCGGACTGGCCGGGGTGGCGGGCCGCACCCTGATCGTCAACCTGCCCGGCTCGACGGGCGGGGTGCGCGACGGCCTCGCCGTCCTGACCCGTCTGCTGCCGCACGCGGTGGACCAGCTGCGCGGCGGTGACCACCCCGGGCCGGATCCCCGGACCCCGCGATGAGCACCTGGCCGGTCGCCCTCGCGGACGGCGACGTGGTCCTGCGGCCCATCCGCCTGCGCGACCAGAGCGCCTGGCGCGAGGTCAACCGGCGCAACCGCGACTGGCTGCGCCCCTGGGAGGCGACCGTCCCGCCGCCCCCGCCCGGTGCCCGGCCCGCCCGCCGGCCCACCTACCGGCAGATGGTCCGCCACCTGCGCGCCGAGGCCCACGCCGGGCGCATGCTGCCCTTCGTCATCGAGTACCGCGACGAGCTGGCCGGCCAGCTCACCGTCGCCGGGATCACCTGGGGCTCGATGTGCTCGGCGCACATCGGCTACTGGGTGGACGAGGCGGTGGCCGGCCGGGGCGTCATGCCGACCGCCCTCGCGCTCGCCGTGGACCACTGCTTCCACGGTCTGGGCCTGCACCGCGTCGAGGTCTGCATCCGTCCCGAGAACGCGCCCAGCCGGCGCGTGGTGGAGAAGCTGGGCTTCCGGGAGGAGGGCCTGCGCCCGCGCTATCTGCACATCGACGGGGACTGGCGCGACCACCTCGTCTACGCGCTCACCGCCGACGAGGCGCGGGACGGGCTGCTGTCCCGCTGGCACCGGTCGCGGGACGGCCATGGGACCCAGGGCAGCCATGGGACCCAGGACATGAAGAAATAAAACAAATATTCGAACTTTCCCGTCGAATGGCCGCCTCCGAGCGACACCGAACCGAACAATCACAAAAAAAGTTCGAGGTATGAGCCGATTCGTGCGACACACCGCGCCAATTGGCGGAATCAGCTGAGCGAGCCCCTCTACCGTGTGCAGTGTGAGCAGCAGCGGCCTGATCTACGCAGTCATCGTCGGGGCCTGGGCCGCCTACTTGGTGCCGATGTGGCTCCGTAGGCAGGACGAGCTCAACGAAGCCCGTCCGACGGAACGCTTCAGCACGGCCATCCGGCTGCTGTCCGGACGGGCGGGCATGGAGCGCCGTTACGCCAAGGAGCTCGAGGGGCGCGCCGTGTCCGGCTCCGCCGACACGTCCGCCCCGGGCCCCGAGGCGGAGGCGGAACCCCCGGCGGCCCCCGCACCGGACGCCGCGACCGACACGGTCGCCGTGCGGTCCTCCGGCGCGCCCGCGCCCGACCGGGCGTCCCAGGCGGCCGCGTCCGCCGCCTCCGCCGAGCGCGCGCGCCGTTCGAAGGTGCTCGCCCGCCGGCGCCGCACCACCGTCGTCCTCTTCCTCGCCTTCACCCTGGGCGCGGTCGTCGCGGGCGTGGGCGGGGTGGCGTTCCTGTGGGCCCCCGCCCTCCCGGCGCTGCTCCTCAGCGCGTACATCTGCTACCTGCGGATCCAGGAGCGGCGGCGGTTCGCCTTCGTCATGGACCAGCGGCGCGCCGAGCTGGCCGCCCAGCGGCTGCGCGAGGGCCGTCCCCGCCCTCAGCAGGCGGCGGACCCCGTGACCGCCGCCGCCTCCGACACCGTCCTGCAGGCGGCCCCCGCCGCTGAGCCCCCGATGCCCCCGTCCCGCAGCGCGGGCCGTCGTGCGCTCGTCGAGCAGACCGACCACGCCGAGTGGGTGGACCAGCAGCGCGACCGCGGCACGGAGGGCGAGGAGGGCTGGGAGCCGGTGCCGGTCCCGCTGCCGACGTATGTCACCGCGCCCGTCGCCCCGCGCGCCGGCGACTCGGCCGACCTCGGTGCTCCGGACACGTGGAGCGCCGCCCGTTCCAGCACCGCCGAGCCGGCCCTCGACCGCAAGCCCGCCGAGGACCGCCGCGGGGCCCGGTCGCGCCGCCGCCCGCGCGAGCGCGGCCGCACCCCGCTCTTCGACCAGTACGCCGACGAGGACCGTCCGCGCGCGGCCAACGGCTGACGCCTCCGCCGCCCCCCCCGCGCTGACCAGCGAGGGGGCGGCAGGAGGGGATTTTCTCGTAGGCCGGTCGGGGTGCTAGAGTTTCACTCGTTGCAAGGGCCTGTGGCGCAGTCCGGTAGCGCACCTCGTTCGCATCGAGGGGGTCAGGGGTTCGAATCCCCTCAGGTCCACAACCAACGCGGGAATCCCGTCCGATCGTTTCGATCGGGCGGGATTTCTGCGTTCCCGTAGGATCCGTGGTCGGGTCCGGTGTTCCGTGCGACCGGGGGGAGCGGTGTGGACGGCCAGGTGTCCGTGAGCAGCGTCCGGAAGGCCGGTTCCGGTGAACTCGCCTTCTGCGCCCCGCATCCCCGGCTGGCGGGCCTCGTCCTCGAGTACACGGGCCAGGACTGGACGCTCGCGCGGCCGTTGGTGCGGCGGGTCATGGCACTGGAGACCGTGCTCTGCGTCATCGACTTCGAGCCGCACGTCCGCAGGGTGGGTGCCGACTCCCGGGCTCCGGAGTGGTGTTCGGTGGGCTCGCCGGTGACCGGGCCGAGGGACCGGCCGATGGCGATCGAGCAGGTCGGGCGGATGTACGGCCTGACGGTGCGGCTGACGGCGCCGGGGGCCCGGGCGTTGTTCGGCCTGCCGCTGGGCGAGATCGCCCATGCGTGTGTCGGTCTCACCGATCTGCTGGGGGCCTGTGCGCGGCGGTTGGCCGAGCGGCTTGCCGACGCCCCCGACTGGACGGCACGGTTCCGGTTGTTGGACGAGTTTCTGATCGCCCGCATCGGTGCCGGGCCGGAGCTGCCCGTGCCGGTCCGGCGGGCCTGGCAGCGGCTGACGGCCCTCTCGGGCGATGTGCGCATCGGCGCGCTCGCGGAGGAAGTGGGCTGGTCGCGGCAGCACTTGAACGCCCGGTTCCGGCAGGAGATCGGGCTGTCCCCCAAGACCGTGGCCCGTATCGCCCGGCTGCAGAGGGCCATGTTCCTCATGTGCGGCACGGGGCTTTCCTCCTGGGCCGAGGCCGCGACCGCGTCCGGCTACGCCGACCAGCCGCACTTCAACCGCGACTTCCGGATGCTGGCCGGCTGCACCCCCACCAGTTTCCGGGCCCTCACCGCGGAGTGGACCGGCTCGTGGGAATCCGATCGCCCCAGGACGTCGGTTCATCCCGGCCAGTTGATCGGGGCGCCCTGGTGGCAGCGGGAGGCGCCCTTCCGGGGGTGGTGAGGGGCGGCGGGCTACCCAAGCGGTTCGCCGCTCTCTACCGTGGGGGCCGTGGGATGGGAATTCCGGGGCGGCAATCGCAAGGAGGCCCTGTGGAGGCCGAGTTGACGGCGCTGGCGGCGTCGGGTGCGACGACACTGGTGGGACTGATGGTCACGGACGCCTGGTCGCAGGCCCGGGGGCGGGTGGCGCGGTTCTTCGCCCGTGGCGCGGACGGTGGCGGCGACGGCGGCGACGGCGGTGACGACGTGACGGTGGTGGACGGCGAGCTCCGGCGCGATGCGGAGGAACTGGCCGCCGGGGCGGGGGAGGACGGTCCCTCCGCGGACGCGGCCGTGGCTGTGATCGAGGAGCGGTGGCGGGAGCGGTTGCGGGTGGCGCTCCGCGCGGATCCGGGGGCCGCGGACGAGCTGCGGCAGTTGCTTGCCGAGCTGGATCCGGGGGGTCGGGGGGAGAGTGCGCCGCGGGTGCACAACAGTGTCACTGGCGGGACGCAGTACGGGCCGGTGATTCAGGGGGAGAGGTTTTCGGGGTTGACGTTCGACATGCGGGGAGTGGTGCCGCCGGGGTCTTCGCCGGAGCGGTGAGGGGGGGGAGGGGGTTTTCTCCCCGCCCCGCCCTTTCACCGTTTCTTCCGGGGGCTCCGCCCCCTCGGCCCGCCCACCGCGCTGCCGCGCGGTGGGCGGGGGCTGCGCCCCCTGCACCCCTGCTTTCGGGGCTTCGCCCCTGGCCCCCGTTGTCGCGGCTCCGCCGCTCGTCCTCAAGCGCCGGACGGGCTATTTCAGCCCGTCCGGCGTCTCCCCGGGAAACGGTGAAAGGGCGGGCCGGGGAGAGGAACCCTCGGCTCACCAGCCGTCCCATCGGCCCGTGTTAGCCTCGGGAGCACCGTATTTGCCGGCTGTCCTCATGTCTCTCACCGCTGAAGCCGGGACCCGGTCCCGAAACCGTTTGCGCGGAGGACTCCAGCCCATGCCCGTCACCCGGCTCCTCGATGTCCTGACGTGCCCCCTCTGCGGAGAGCGGCTCTCCCTGGACGGCGGGGCGCTCCGCTGCCCCGCGCGGCACTCGTTCGACATCGCGCGTCAGGGGTACGTCGGGCTGCTGACCGGCAACATGAAGGCCGGTACGGCGGATTCCGCCGACATGGTGCGGGCCAGGACCGCGTTCCTCGGGGGCGGGCACTACGATCCGCTCGCGCGGGAGCTGGCCCGGGTCGTCGAAGGGCTCGGCGTCGGTGACGGGACCGTGCTCGACGCCGGTGCCGGTACCGGGCACTACCTGGCCGCCGTTCTCGACGCGCTGCCCGGCGCCGTCGGGCTGGGGCTGGACGCGTCCAAGTTCGCGCTGCGGCAGGCGGCCCGGTGTCATCCGAGGGCCTGGGCCGCGACGTGGGACGTCTGGCGGCGGTTGCCGGTGCGGAGTGGGTCGGTGGATGTCGTGCTCAATGTTTTTGCGCCTCGTAATGGGGAGGAGTTTCATCGGGTGCTGCGTCCTGGCCGCGGGGCGCTCGTCGTCGTCACGCCGACCCCGGCGCACCTGGTTGAACTCCGCGGTCCGCTCGGCCTGCTGGGGGTGGACTCCGCCAAGGAGGACCGGCTGGAGCGCACGCTCGGCGGGCGCTTCCGGGCCGAGGGGCGGTCTGCGCAGGAGTACACCGTCGAGCTCACGGCCGGGGACGTGGAGCAGCTCGTGCTCATGGGGCCGAGTGCGCGGCACATTTCGGTGGAGGAACTCCGGGAGCGCATCGGGGCGCTGGAGCTGCCGGTCCGGACCACGGTCTCGTGTGTGATCTCCGTTCATCGGGCCCTGTGACGCAGATCATTCCGTCCGGGTCATCGGATGGATCTTTGGGTCGTGGCGTGCATGACAGGATCATGCGGATCTTTACCTGCAAGTAACCCGCAGTCCGCCCCCGAGGATTCATCTTGCGCAAGCCTTACACGAGAGTGCTCTTCCCTGCCCTGACGGCCATATCCCTGGCCGTCACCGGGTGTTCGGCGTCCGGATCGGACCGGGCGAAGGACGCGGAGCCGGCCTCCGCGCCGTCCGCCGCCGCCTCCTCCGAGGCGCCCCAGGAGATGGCCGTCGCGGCCGCGCCGATGGGCGTCGCCGCCGCGCCCGCCGACGGGAGTGCCGTGCCCAGCGCGGTGGCGAGCCCGTCGTCCGCCGCGCCGCACCGGCAGCAGGCGCACAAGTCGGCGCTGAGGGTCGCCTCGTACGACCGGAAGAGCGGAACGGCCGTGCTGGCGACGGCTGCTGACACGAAGAAGCCGGGCGGCGGGAGCACGCCGTCCGCCGCCCCCGCCAAGTCCGTGGCCGTGGGTGACGTCTTCGCCAGTGCGCCCGCGCCCGGTGCCCCGAACGGCGTCCTCGCCAAGGTCACCAAGGTCGAGGGCCGGACCGCCAAGGGCACGAAGGTCCGTACCGAGCCGGCGACGCTCCCCGCGCTGCTCGGCGACGCGAAGGCGGGCGGCAAGGTCGCCGTCGACCCGTCGGCGGTCGCGGTCAAGCCGCTGGTCCCCGGAGTGAAGGTGTCCTGGGCGAAGCGGGGCGACCTGCACTTCGGGCCGCAGGGCGCGAAGCTGCCGCTGGGCAGCCTGCGGGTGGACGTGGGGACGGCCATCGCGACGGCGAAGGGCGCCCCGGCGTCCGCGAAGGCGTCCGTGAACGGCTTCGTGCAGCTGGCGCCGGAGGTCGACTTCGGGTACGACGGGCGCGGGACGGACGGGCGCGCGCCCGGTACGGCGTCACTGTCGCTGGCCGGCGACTGGAAGGCGGCGTGGGAGCTGAAGGGGCAGGCCGCCGCGTCGACCGAGGACGGCAAGCCGCTGCGGCTGCCGTTCGCGAAGCTGCACGCGACGCCGGTCATCCAGGTCGGCCCGGTGCCGGTCGTCGTCAACGCGGACCTGACCTGCTACCTCCAGGTCGACGGCGACGGGAAGATCACCGTCGATGTGAAGCAGGACGTCAAGGGCGGCTTCAAGGTCGGCGGTTCCTACAGCCGGGCGAAGGGCTGGGAGCCGGTGAGCCAGGCGGATCTGAAGGGTTCGCCGGTCAAGGCGTCCGCCTCGGCGGGTGGCAAGGTCAAGGCCGCGCTGGGTGCGGAGGCGGCGGTCGGGCTGTACGGGACCGTGGGCGTGACGGGGAATCTGTCGCCGTATCTGCGGGCCGAGGGCGAGGTGAAGGGCGACATCTCCAGCGACGGGAAGAAGTCGCTGAAGGGGAAGTGGGGGGCGTTCGGGGGCGTCGACCTGAACGGTGCGCTGCAGTTGCAGCTGAAGATCTTCGGGACCCCGATATTCGAGCGGCGGATGCCGCTGCCGGGGCTGCACCGGGAGTGGAAGCTGGCGGGTTCGCGGGCGTAGGGCCGCGGGCGCCGGACGGGTCGGCACGGACCGGCCCGTCCGGCGATGGCCTCACAGCCGTTCGGCCACCCGGCGCGCCACCTCCACCACGTCCCCCCGCGGCTTCGCCGGGTACGCGGGGCGGCGGCGCGTCCAGCCGTCCTCCAGCGCGAACCAGTCGACCGGCTTCGGCTTGCGGCCCGCTCCCAACGCCGCCTCCAGCTCCGCGAAGTACGTGGTCCAGCGCAGCCGGTACAGACCGCCGACCAGGCCCGACCACTCCCGGTTCGCGTAGTCGTGCAGCTTGCCGCCGTCCGCCGACGGGCGCGGTCCCCAGACGGTCAGGAGCGAGACCGCGTCGTGCTCCAGCCGGTCGCGTTCCGCCGGGGTGGCGCCCCAGGCCCGCGCCTCGGCGACCCACCGTCCGAGCAGATGGCGTTCGTCCGTGGCGACGAGTTCCTCCATGAGGTCCATCAAGTCGAGCCACGACCGCGTCAGTTCGCGGAAGCGGGGGGCGTCCTCCGCCTCGTACGCCGCCTTGATCCGCGGCAGTGTCACCCGGCTCCGGTTCGCCAGGCACTGCCGCGCCACGTCCAGCAGGTCGTACCGGTACGCCGAACTGCGCCGCAGCGCCGGGGCGACCGCCAAGAGCGCCGGCAGCGCCTCCTCGAACTCCTCGGCGTCGTAGCGGAGTTTGCGCGGCGACCACGCGCCGCCCCGGTTGACGGCCAGGTCCGGCCGCGCCCCGAACAGCCCGTCCGCCGCCTCGCTCCACCCGTCCGCGCGCGTCGTCCCGTACGCCGTCCGCCGCAGCACGTCCCACGCCCGGGACGCCGAGCGGTCGGCGGCGCCGTAGCGCTGCACCGGCCAGCGGGCGAACCAGTCCTCCAGGTCCACCGGCCCGTCCGTCCACGCGAGGTCGGAGAAGAGCGCGAGTCCCGCCGGGTTGTTGTCCGCGGACTCCGGCATCAGCGCGATGCCGCTCAGGGCGCTGCCCCGCTTGGTGCGCCAGCGGTGGTAGAGGGAGGCCCAGTCGCGGGTGTTGGCGCCGAGCGCCGTGTGCCCGCCGAAGTTCCAGATGGTGCCGAAGGCGTACGGGGTGCCGGCCCAGTCCTTCTCGCGGTCGGTCACGTGCGGGTAGTGGTCGGGGATGCCGTCCAGGATGAGCATCCTCGACCGGTCGGCGGCGTCGAGGATCTCGCGGCGGGGGTTGTTCTGCCAGCCCAGGACCGCCCATACGGCGTCCGGGTGCGCGGTGCGCAGCGCTTTCTCCACGGCGCGGGCCGCGGCGCCGACGGGGACGGGGCCGGGGGTGCCGCCCTCGTGCAGGAGGTCCATCTTGTACATGGACGTCGCGCCGAGGAGCTCCCGCTGCACGCGGTAGAAGGTGCGGGCGACGCGGGTGAAGTGCGGGGTGCGCGGGTCGAGCCAGTCGGGTCTCGGGAAGCCGGCCCAGTCGCCCTGGGGGACGGTCCGGGCGCCGTCGTGGCGGTCGGCGAAGCCGGGCGGCACGGTGCCGTAGTAGCCGGGGAGCACCGGGGTCATGCCCAGCTCGCGCAGCCGGCGGACGATGCGCCGGGCGAGGGCGGCCCGGCGGTCGAGGAGGGCCTGCGACACCGGGCCGCCGAAGGCGCTCATGTTCTGCATCAGCCACCAGGGCTGATGGGCCGGACCCGGAACCCAGGCGCGCACTTCCGCGTCCGAGTAACCGTGTTCGACGAACGTTCGCCGGTAGACCGCGTCGGCCCCCGCGTAGACGAGCACTTCGTTGAAGCCGTGCAGGGCCAGGACGTCGATCTCGCGTTCCCAGTAGTCCCAGTCGCGGTAGGGGCCGGTGTAGCCGTCGTTGGTGTCGTTGAGCGCGAAGCGGTGGCGGACGTTGGCGGTCGCGGCGAGGGCGCGGCCGGCGGCCGGGAGGGCGGCCGGCAGGTCGGTCCGCTCGCCGGCCCAGGAGAAGTGCGCGTGGGCCCGCTCCCGCAGATAGCGGTGGAAGCCGGTGAGCTGGACGGCCGGAGTGGTGCCCTCGACGAGGATCCGGCCCGCCGCCCCCGAGACCCGGAAGGCGTCCGCGCCGCCCCGGCGGGGCACGGTCCTGAAGGTGACCTGCTGGTGGTGGCGGGGCAGCAGCCGGGCCAGGGCCTCGACGGCGGCACCCCCCGACGGCGTCCCGGCCGCGGCCGGGACGGTGCCCGTGGCCCCGAGGGCCGCGGAGCCCGCGAGGGCGCCGAGGATCGTGCGGCGGGCGATGTGCATGGGTGACCTCCGGAGCGGCGTCGGCTACGGGCACGGACCACTGGAGCGCCGAGATCCTATGAGCCGACGACTCACGAACGTCAAGACCGCAGGAGGCGAATCCGCCCCACCGGTAACATTTGACGCGAATGGCCCTGTACGGGGTCGCATGCCGTCGCCCGTTCGGACCGCCCCGCCCCCGAGGAACCCCGTGCCACGAACCGCCGCCGGTGTCCTCGTGGCCCTCCTCGCCGCCCTGCTCCTCGGCGGCTGCGCCGAGCCCGGCGGGATCGAGGTGAGCGGACCCGCGCCGACCCCGGCGGCGACCGGCGAACTTCCCGTCGGGATCAGCGAGGGGCCCGGCCGCCCCCTGCTGCGCCGCCCCGCGGTCCTGGAGATCGATGGTGCCGTCCGGCTGACCCGGCTGCGCTGGGAGTCCTGGGGCGGGCCGGTGGCCGAGGCGGTCGGGCAGGTGTCCGGCGCCTGGTGCGCGCCCGGCTGCCGCGGGGAGCCGCTCCGGGCCCGGGTGAGGCTCGGCGGGCTCGTGGGGCAGGATCACCGGGCGTACTACAGCCGGGCCTCCGTCACGGCCGACGGGGTCCCGGCCCGGCACCGGGCCGGACTGAGTGATCTGCGGCTCTTCGTGCCGAAGCGATAGCCGTGCGTGACAGCCGTCGAGGAGCCTTGACCCATGGGACTGAGAACGAAGATCGGTGCGGCGATCACCGTCACCGCCGCGCTGGTCGCCGTCCTCATCGGGTTCGTGGTGCACCACCGCACGGCCGTCAACCAGCTCGCCACCGCCCGCGAGATGATCACCTCCCGGCTCGCCTCCGCCGTCGAGGACCACGCCGCCGGCTTCGACCGCGCGCACACCCTCGTCAACCCCGACGGTCTGCCCGAACCCCTGCGCCGCGCCGCCGAGGACCGCAAGACGGCCACCTATCTGGACCGCGGCGGCTCCGAACCCGTCCTGTGGGCGGCCACCCGCCTCGGCGACGACGTCATCGCCCTGCGGCGCCCCTACACCCGCGAGACCCGCAACATCCAGGACCTCGACGACGTCCTGTGGACGGCCGGCGCGCTGGGCACCGCCTTCTCCGGGATCGTCGGCGTCAGCCTCGCCGCCTTCGCCGGGCGCCGCATCGACGCCTCCGCCCGCACCGCCGAGCGCATCGCCGAGGGCGACCTGACGGCACGGCTGCGCCCGCGCGGCGGCAAGGACGAGATCGCCCGGCTCACCGTCGCCGTCAACCGCATGGCCGACGCGCTCGCCGCCCGCCTCCAGGCCGAGCGCGAGGTGACCGCCAACATCGCGCACGAACTGCGCACCCCCGTCGCCGGGTTGGTCGCCGCCGCCGCCCTGCTGCCGTCCGGCCGCCCCGCCGAGATGGTCCAGGAACGGGCCCGGCGCGTACGGACCCTGGTCGAGGATGTCCTGGAGGTGGCCCGGCTGGACGCGGACGCCGAGCGGGCCGACACCGAGGTACGGGCGCTGGGCGACCTGGCCCGCCGGGCCGTCGCCGCGGTCACCGCCGCGGTCACCGCCGCGGGCGGGCCCGGCCGGACCCCGGCCGAGGTCCGGGTGGTGTGCGACGGCCTCGTCGAGACCGACCCGCGGCGCGTCGAGCGGATACTGACCAACCTGGTCACCAACGCGTTCCGGCACGGCGCCGGGCCGGTCGTCGCCGAGGTGGACGACGGCGTCGTCCGCGTCCGCGACCGGGGCCCCGGTTTTCCGCACCAGCTCCTGGCCCACGGCCCGCAGCGCTTCCGCACGGACTCCGGCTCCGGGCTGGGGCTCGGCCTGACGATAGCGGTCGGCCAGGCCCGGGTCCTGGGCGCCCGGCTGACCTTCGAGAACCCGGAGGGCGGCGGCGCGCAGGCGGTCCTGGACCTGCGGGACGCCGTCCGCGGCCCGGTGCCGGACTAGATCGGCAGCAGCGGCTTCGCGTAGCAGCGGCAGCCGGCGTGGAACCGGTAGATCCCGAACTTGGCCGTCGGCGCGTAGCCGGACGAGGTGTAGAGTGCGATCGCCTCCGGCTGCGCGGACCCCGTCTCCAGCACCATCCGCGTCCGCCCCGCCGCCCGCGCGTCCTCCTCCAGCCCGGCGAGGATCCGCCGGGCCAGCCCCAGGCCGCGCGCCCGCGGGATCACATACATGCGCTTGATCTCGGCGTCGCCCTCGGCGTACCCCTCCTCCGCGTCCTCCCAGGCGCGCCAGCCGCCCGTGGCCACGGGTGCGCCGCCGTCCTCGTAGGCGATGAGATAAAGGCCACGCGGCGGGGCGAAGTGGGCCGGTTCCAGCGGGGTGAGATCGCCGTCGTCGTCGTAGCGGCGGCGGTACTCCTCCTGCACCTCGTCGTTGAGTTTCACGGCGTCCGGGTGGTCGAAGGCGACGGGCAGTATCCGCATCCCGGGATCGTAAGGGCGGCCGGACCGGGCGCGACAGGGCCGTTCCGGAAGTCGGTATCGTGCCGGAATGCTCACTGTGACGTCCGTGAATGTGAACGGCCTGCGCGCCGCGGCCAAGAAGGGTTTCGTGGAGTGGCTGGCGGCCACCGGGGCCGACGTGGTCTGCCTCCAGGAGGTCCGCGCCGAGCCCCACCAGCTCCCCGACGAGGTCCGCGAGCCCGAGGGGTGGCACGTGGTGCACGCCCCGGCGGCGGCCAAGGGCCGGGCGGGCGTCTCCGTCTACTCCCGCCGCGGGCCGGACGCCGTCCGCATCGGCTTCGGCTCGGCCGAGTTCGACGGCAGCGGCCGCTACGTCGAGATCGACCTGCCCGGCGTCACGGTCGCCAGCCTCTACCTCCCCTCCGGCGAGGTCGGCACGGAGCGCCAGGACGAGAAGGAACGCTTCATGGCCGAGTTCCTCCCGTACCTGGTCGCCCTGAAGGCGCGGGCGGCGGCGGAGGGCCGCGAGGTCGCGGTCTGCGGCGACTGGAACATCGCCCACCAGGAGGCCGACCTCAAGAACTGGAAGGCCAACCGCAAGAGCGCGGGCTTCCTCCCCGAGGAGCGGGCCTGGCTGACGAAGGTCTTCGAGGAGTACGTGGACGTCGTCCGCGCCCTCCACCCCGACGTCGCCGGCCCGTACTCGTGGTGGTCCTACCGCGGCCGCGCCTTCGACAACGACTCCGGCTGGCGCATCGACTATGTCGTCTGCTCGCCCGGGCTGGCGGAGCGGGCGCGGAAGGCGGTCGTCGAGCGGGCGGCGTCGCACGCGGAGCGGTGGAGCGACCACGCGCCGGTGACGGTCGTCTTCGAGCGCTGACGCCGCCGGGGGCGTTTCCAACTGCCGTCCGGGACGCCCCCCTTCACCGTCCGGCCGGAATCGGTCCTCGACCCGGGTCCTCCGCCGTGCCACGATCAAGGATGCCCATCGAGCTGAACCACACCATCGTCCACTCCCGCGACAAGCACGCCGCCGCCGCGTTCGTCGCGGGTCTCCTCGGACTCGAAACCGGCCCGGAGGTGGGGCCGTTCGTCGCCCTGCGCCTGGCCAACGGCGTCACGCTCGACTTCATGACCAGCCCGCATCCGGCCATAGCCGAGCAGCACTACGCCTTCCTCGTCCCGGAGGCGGAGTTCGACGCGATCCTCCGGCGCATAGAGGAGGCGGGGGTGACCCACTACTCCGGGCCCCGTCTCGACGACCCCGGTGCCGTCAACCACCACAACGGCGGCCGCGG
Source organism: Streptomyces luteireticuli (assembly GCF_041519305.1). Taxonomy (NCBI): domain Bacteria; kingdom Bacillati; phylum Actinomycetota; class Actinomycetes; order Kitasatosporales; family Streptomycetaceae; genus Streptomyces; species Streptomyces luteireticuli. Next base: position 3,797,132 of record NZ_CP167927.1, on the reverse strand, counting down.
CACGTACTTCAGGAGTCCGGACGGGCACGTCCTGGAAATCCTGACCGTCTCCTAGTCACCCAGCCAGGCGCGCAGTTCCGCCCGTATGCGGCGGTCCATCGCCAGGGCGACCTCCGCCTCCACCACCGTGTGGGCCACCGGGCGGAGCCGGTCCAGGGTGCGGGCCATCCGGTCGACGTCCTCGGACGACGGGGGTTCGCCCTCCGCCGCCCCCGCCGGGATGTCCGTCAGCACGTGTTCCCGGAACAGGGCGGCGAACGTGGCGGCCAGCGCGTCCGCGTGGGCGCGGATCTCGCGGCCGGCGGCCAGCATCACGGGCAGGGGGACGCCCTCGCGGACGAGCTTCCTGGACACGTCCAGCAGCCGCCGGCTGACGTGCACCAACTCCTCGCCGTCCACGGCGAGATAGCCGATGTCCAGGGAAGCGGCCAGGTTCTCCGCCGTGGCCTCGCCCGAGAAGTGGTCGAGGAGCTCCTCCGGCGACAGCCGGACCAGGGTCTCGCGGGACCACGGGGCCGCGAACGGGTCGCCCAGGCCGAGGAGTTCGGCGACGCCGCGCCCGCCCTCGAAGGCGGCGATCAGCTCGGCGATGCCGCCGAGGGTGTGCCCGCGCTCCAGCAGCGCCGCGATCGTGCGCAGCCGTGCGAGGTGGTGGTCGTCGTACCAGGCGATGCGCCCCGCGCGGCGGGGCGGGGGTATGAGCCTGCGTTCGCGGTAGTAGCGCAGGGTGCGGACGGTGATGCCGGCCGCCTCGGCCAGCTCGGTCATCCGGTACTCGCGCGGCGGGGTCTTCTCGTCGGTGCTCACCCGGGAAGCGTAGGCCGCCCGGACGCGTGCGACTCGCGGTAACTTCCTTGCGCAGAACCCCTACCGCCGGGTAGCGCGCTGCCCTACCCTCGCACCGTGCCAGCAATCACTGGCACAGTCCGCGGGGTGAACCGCGGGGCGATCCGGGAGGCGATGGCGCATGGCCGTTCAGGTTCGGGTGGCGGTGATCGGGTCCGGATTCGGCGGGCTGGGCGCCGCGGTGCGGCTCCGGCGCGAGGGGGTGACGGACTTCGTCGTCCTGGAGCGCGCTGGTGCGGTGGGCGGCACCTGGCGGGACAACACCTATCCGGGCTGCGCGTGCGACGTCCCCTCGCACCTTTACTCGTTCTCGTTCGCGCCGAATCCGGAGTGGCCGCGCAACTTCTCCGGGCAGCCGCACATCCGGGCGTACCTGGAGCGGGTGGCGGACACCTACGGGCTGCGGCCGCACCTGCGGCTCGACTCGGAGGTGCTGAGCGCCCGTTGGGACGCGGACGAGCTGCGCTGGGAGCTGGAGACGGCGTCGGGGACGTACCTCGCCGACGTCGTCGTCTCCGCGACCGGCCCGCTGTCGGACGCGAAGCTGCCGGACATCCCCGGTCTGGGTTCCTTCCCCGGGCCGGTCTTCCACTCCTCCCGGTGGGACCACGATGTCCAACTCCGGGGAAAGCGCGTGGCGGTGGTCGGCACCGGCGCCTCGGCCATCCAGATCGTCCCGGGCATCCAGCCGGAGGTGGAGCGGCTGACGCTCTTCCAGCGAACCCCGCCCTGGGTGGTGCCGCGCGCCGACCGGCGCATCACGGCGCCCGAGCGCTGGCTGCACTCCAAGGTGCCGCCGACGCGCGCCCTGCGCCGTGGACTGCTGTGGGGCATCCGGGAGTTGCAGACGGGGGCGTTCACCAGGAGGCCGGACCGGCTCGGCTTCGTCGAGGCGATCGCCCGGGCCCATCTGCGCCGGGGCGTCCCGGACCCGGGGCTGCGGGCCAGGCTGACGCCCGGCTACCGGATTGGCTGCAAGCGGATCCTGCTGTCCAACGACTACTACCCGGCCCTGTCCCGGCCCAATGTGGACGTGGTGACCTCGGGCCTCGCCGAGGTGCGCGGCCGGACGCTGGTCGCGGCCGACGGCACGACGGCGGAGGCGGACGTCCTCGTCTTCGGCACCGGCTTCCGGGTCACGGACATGCCGATCGCCCACCGGGTCACGGGCGCCGAGGGCCGGACGCTGGCCGAGACGTGGAAGGGCGGCATGGCGGCCCTGCGCGGGACCAGCGCGCCGGGCTTCCCCAACCTCCTCTTCATCATCGGCCCCAACACCGGGCTCGGGAACAGCTCGATGATCCTGATGATCGAGTCGCAGCTGAACTATCTGGCGGACTTCATGCGCCAGTTGGACGTGCTGGGCGGCCGGTCCGCGCTCGACGCCCGGCCGTCGGCGGCGAACGCCTGGAACCGGATGCTCCAGCGGCGCATGGAGCGCACGGTGTGGAACACGGGCGGCTGCGACAGCTGGTACCTGGACGCGGAGGGGCGCAACACGACCGTCTGGCCGGGGACGACGTCCGAGTTCCGGAAAGCGACCCGGAGGGTGGACCTCCAGGAGTACCAATTGCTCAGGAAAGTACGGGTTCCGGAGACGGCGACGGAGACGACGGCGGGAGCGGTGCGATGAGCACGGTACTTCGAGGACGGGTGGCGGTCGTCACCGGTGCGGCGCGGGGGGTGGGCGAACGTCTCGCCCGCAAGCTGTCCGCGCGCGGCGCCCGGCTGGCGCTGGTCGGGCTGGAGCCCGACGAACTGCGGCGGGTCGCGGGCTCGCTGGGGACCGAGGCCGCCCACTGGCACGCGGACGTGACGGACGCGGAGGCGATGGAGCGCGTGGCCGGGGAGGTCCGGGACCGGTTCGGCCGGGTGGACGTCGTCGTCTCCAACGCCGGGGTCGCGGCCGGCGGCCCGCTGGAGGGCTGCGACTTCGACGTGTGGCGGCGGGTGGTGGAGGTCAACCTGGTGGGCTCCGCGGCCACCGGCCGGGCCTTCCTGCCGGACCTGGTCGCGAGCCGGGGCTATCTGCTCCAGATCGCGTCCCTGGCGGCCATCCTGCCGGCGCCGCTGATGTCGGCGTACTGCGCGTCCAAGTCGGGCGTCGAGGCGTACGCGCACACGCTGCGGGCCGAGGTCGGGCACCGGGGCGTGGGCGTCGGGGTGGGCTATCTGAGCTGGACCGACACGGACATGGTGCGCGGCACCGATGAGGTCGGGCTGATGCGGGAGATGCGGCAGCGGCTGCCGTGGCCGGTCAACCGCACCTATCCGCTGGGTCCGGCGGTCGAGCGGCTCGTCGTGGGCATCGAGCGCCGCTCGGCGCATGTGTACGCCCAGGGGTGGCTCCGCGGGACGCAGCCGGTGCGCGGGCTGCTGCCGGGGCTGCTGGCGCTGGGCGCGCGGCGCGAGATGCGGCACTTCGGGGACCGGCTGGCGGCGCTGGGCGGGCGGGGGCTGGTGGGGGCCGGGGGAGCGGCGGACGAGAAGGCGCGTGCGCAGCGTTAGTGATACGCAGCGTTACTGATCGAAATGCGCGGAATGTCCCCTCGTGTGAGGCTGGTCGCGGCCCGGGCAGCGAACTCCCGGGCCCCTCACCTCACCCACGGGAGTTGAACCAGCATGGGCATCAAGGACGAGATGCAGGGCAAGGCCCAGCAGGCCAAGGAGAAGGCCCAGCAGGCCAAGCAGCAGGCGCAGCAGAAGGGCCAGCAGACGCAGGACAAGCTGCGTCAGCAGCAACAGGAGCGCCAGCAGCAACAGCAGGGCCGGCAGCAGTCGCTGGACGACATCCAGGACATCGACGAGTAGCCGATCTGCTGTGAGGGGCGCGCCGTATCTCCTGGCGCGCCCCTCTCCTGCTGTTCTACTGCTGTGCGCGCGGCGGCAGTTCGGGACGGCTGCGGTCCGGTACGCCGGAGTAGTCGGGCGGGGTCCGGGAGCCGTGCCGCTCCAGCAGGTCGAGCGCGAGCCGTACCGCGTCGTCGAGTTGCCTGTGCCGGCCCTCCGCCCAGTCGAGCGGGGTGCGGTCGACCTCGATGTCGGGCTCGACGCCGTGGTTCTCGACGGACCAGCCGTAGACGTCGAACCAGGCGGCGTTCATGGGGACGGTGATCGCGGTGCCGTCGCCGAGCCGGTGCCGGCCGGTCATCCCGATGACGCCGCCCCAGGTGCGCAGGCCGACGACGGGGCCGATGCCCTGGAGCCGGAAGGCGGCGGTGATCATGTCGCCGTCGGAGGAGGTCATCTCGTCGGCGATGGCGACGACGGGTCCGCGCGGCGCGTTGGAGGCGTAGCTCACCGGCTCCGCGTCCCGGGTGAGGTCCCAGCCGATGATGGTCCGGGTGAGCTTCTCCACCACGAGCTCGCTGATGTTGCCGCCGGCGTTGCCGCGCACGTCGACGATGAGCGCGGGCCGTGACATCTCCATCCGCAGGTCCCGGTTGAACTGGGCCCAGCCCGAGCCGCCCATGTCGGGGATGTGCAGATAGCCGCATCTGCCGTCGCTGAGCTCGCGGACGACCGCGCGGCGCTTGGCCACCCAGTCCTGGTAGCGCAGCGGCCGTTCGTCGACGAGCGGCACCACGGCGACCCGGCGGGCGTGTCCCCCGTCCTCCTCCGAGCGGAAGGTGAGTTCGACGGTGGTGCCGCCGGCGGCGGCCAGCAGCGGGTACGGGCCGGCGACCGGGTCCACCGGCCGCCCGTCGACATGGGTGAGCACGGCGCCCTCGCGGACGCCCGAACCGGCCAGCGGGGAGCGGGCCTTGGAGTCGGACGAGTCGCCGGGGAGGATGCGGCGGACCGCCCAGCCGCCGTCCTTGCGGTGGGTGAGGTTGGCGCCGAGCAGGCCGATGGCGCGCTGGTAGTGCGGCGGGCCCTCGTTGCGGCGGGCCGGGACGACATAGGCGTGGGAGGTGCCGAGCTCGCCGAGGATCTCGCGCAGCAGATCGGCGAAGTCGTCGGGGGAGGCGACGCGTTCGACCAGCGGCCGGTACTGCTCCAGCACCGCGTCCCAGTCGACGCCGCCCATGCCCGGCTCCCAGAAGTAGGCGCGCACGATGCGGCCGGCCTCCGCGTACGCCTGGCGCCACTCGGCGGCCGGGTCCACCTCGTGCAGGATGCGGCGCATGTCGATGTGGACGGTCGTGTCGAGGTCGGCCGGCTCGGTGGCGGGCACGGCCCGTAGCGCGCCGTCGTCGTTGAGGACCAGCCGGGTGGCGTCACCGCTGACCGCGAACGTGTCGAGGGAGGAGGTGAGTTCGGTGCGCCGGCCCTTGACCAGGTCGAAGTGTTCCAGCGTGGGCTTGCCCGAGGTGTCGGCGGGGTTGGCGAAGGTCTCGCCGAGCGCTCCGGAGATCGGCCAGCGCAGCCACACCAGGCCGCCGCCGTGCACCGGGTACAGGTGGGAGTACTTGGAGGCGGCGACGGGGAAGGGCGTGACCCGGCTCTCCAGGCCCTCGGTCTCCACGGTCACCGGGCCCTCCCCGTCGGCCGCGTCCAGGTCGAGCCCGCCGCCGGCCGGGCGGCCCTCGGCGGTCAGGGCGAACGGCGAGGGGGTCGCGGAGGACAGCGGGACGAGGTAGGGGCGGCAGCCGAGCGGGAACGACAGGTCGCCGGTGTGCACGTCGTAGACCGGGTCGAAGCCGCGCCAGGACAGGAAGGCGAGGTAGCGGCCGTCGCGGGTGAAGACCGGCTGCTCGTCCTCGAAGCGGCCGTCGGTGACGTCCACGACGTGCCGGTCCGCGAGCCGGGCGACCCTGATCTTCCGCAGGGAGCGGCCGACGCCCGGGTGGGACCAGGTCAGCCACGCCGAATCGGGGGAGAACGCCAGGTCGCGCACCGGTCCGTTGGCGGAGCGGACCAGTTCGCCCACCCGTCGCCCGCCACCGCCCCGGGTGGAAGCGCTTCGCGCTGCTGTGCCCGATGCCCCGTCGCCCTCCGGGGAGACATCGACGAGCAGCAGCCGCCCGTCGTGCGCGGCGACCGCCAGCAGGTTCCCGTCCGGTGACGAGAGCGTCTCCTGCACCCGGCCGAGCCGGCCCGCCGCGAGCCGTCTCGGCTCCCCGGCGTCCGCCGCGCGCGGCAGCTGGGCGATCTCGACCGCGTCCTCGCCCTCCGCGTCCGTGATGTAGGCGACCCGGCCCGTGGAGCCCAGCATCTCCGGCAGCCGCACCCGCACCCCCGGGGTGTCGGCGATGGCCCGGGCCGGGCCGTCGCGGTGGGTCAGCCAGTAGAGGCTGCCGCGCACCTGGACGGCGCTGGCCCGGCCCGTGGTGTCCACGGCCAGGCCGCCGACGTGCGCGGCGGCCTGCACCTGGTAGCGCCGCCGGCCGGCGCGCGGTCCGCCGAGGCGGACGTCGAGGCGGCGCGGGGAGGCGCCCGGGGCGAAGTCGTCCACCAGCCAGATCTCGCCCGCGCACTGGTAGACGACCCGGGTGCCGTCGGTCGAGGCGTGCCGGGCGTAGAAGTCCGCGTGGTCGGTGTGGCGGCGCAGGTCCGAGCTGTCGGGGAGGCAGGAGTAGAGGTTGCCGACGCCCTCGTGGTCGGAGAGGAAGACGATCCGGCCGCCGGCGAACATCACCGAGTCCAGGTGTCCGCGCAGGTCGGGGACCAGCCGGGTGCCGCCCTGGAGCCACAGCCGGCCGGTGGCCCCGCCCCGGTAGCGCTTCCACGAGGCGGGCTCGTGCGGTGGCTTGCCGGCCAGCATCAGCGTCTCGCCCGGGGCGTCGCCCGTGCCGCGCATCGCGATGTCGGAGACCGGGCCCCAGGGCAGCCGGCCGCCGGGGGAGCCGTCGGTGGGCAGCCGGTAGGCCCAGGAGAAGTAGGAGAAGGGCTGGCCGTGCGAGGAGACGGCCAGGATGTCGCTCCGGCCCTCGTGGTCCGGCGGCGTCCAGCCGCAGACCCGTGCGTCGCTGCTGCCCCAGTAGGTCAGCCGGCGGGCGGGGCCGCCGTCCACCGGGACGAGGTGCACCTCGGGGTCGAGGCTGCGCCAGTTGGTGAAGGCGATCTCCCGGCCGTCCGGGGAGAAGCGGGGGTGCCCGGCCCGCGTCCGGTCGACGGTCAGCCGCCAGGCGCGGCCCTCCGCGCCGCCGGGGCCGGGGAGGGGGGAGAGCCACAGGTCGTCCTCGGCGACGAAGCAGAGCTGATCGCCGTGCACATGCGGGTACCGGAGATAGGCATCGCTCACCGTTTCATGGTTTCGAGTGCGGTATGTCCCGGCAACCCGGGCCGTGACCGATGCCACATCGAAACGGTCCCGTTTCGCTCTCGTGTCCGCTTACGCTCGAACTGTACGAAACCGTTTCGTTCGATGGGCATACCTCATGACTGCGGAATCCTCGCCGGACTCCTCACCGGCGGACTCACCGTCGCCCCGCCGCACCCGGCTCACCCCCGAGCGCGCGGCCGAGCTCTACGAAGCCGTCATCGACCTGCTGTGCGAGGTCGGCTACGAGAGCCTGACGATGGACGCCGTCGCGGCCCGCACCCGGTCCAGCAAGGCCACCCTCTACCGCCAGTGGAAGGGCAAGCCCCAGCTGGTCGCGAGCGCGCTGCGGCACCACAAGCCGATCAAGGTCGCGGACATCGACACCGGGACCCTGCGCGGCGACCTGCTGGCGCTCTCCGCCGTCGCGGACCCCGCGCGGCTGGAGCAGGACATGGCCCTCATGCGGGGGCTGGGGCACGCCGTCGCCTGCAACCCCGACCTCAACCGGGCGTTGCGCGAAGAGCTGATCGAACCCGAGATGGCCGAGATGCGAAGGCTGCTCCAGCGGGCCGTGGACCGGGGGGAACTCGACCCCGCCACCCCCGCCCTGGAGTTCGTCGCGCACATGATGATCGGCGCCGTCGTCACCCGGCCGCTGATCGAGGACCGGCCCGCGGACCCGGACTACCTCACCCGCTTCATCAACGCCGTGCTGCTCCCCGCGCTCGGCATGTGAACCCTCCGCACCCCCCGTAACCCCCCACCCAATACCAGCAGTTCCACCTGACGCACCGCTCCAGACGTCGGGCTGGTTCCCCACTGCCAGTTGCTCGTTTTCCCAACCGACGGGAGCAGAACGCCTCGTGGCCACCTTCCTCTACAAGATCGGCCGGCTCGCCTTCCGGCGCCGCTGGTACGTCGCCCTGATATGGGTGCTGCTGCTGGGCCTCGCCGGTGCCGGCGCGGCCACCGCCTCCAAGTCCACCAACGACGACTTCTCCATCCCGGGCACCGAGGCGCAGCACGCCTTCGACGTGCTCGCGGAGCGCTACCCCGGCCAGAAGGCCGACGCCGCGTCCGCGCGCATGGTCTTCCGGGCGCCGGACGGGCAGAAGATCACCGACCCGAAGAACAAGGCGGCCGTCGAGAAGACGGTCCGCGAGCTGGCCGGGCCCCAGGTGGCCATGGCCCCCAGCCCCTTCGCGGCCAAGACGGTCAGCAAGGACGGCACCACGGCCTACACCACCGTCACCTACAAGGTGAAGTCCAACGAGCTGACGGACGCCTCGCGCGACGGGCTCGACGAGGCGCAGAAGCACGGGCAGGACACCGGGCTGAGCGTCGAGATGGGCGGCAGCGCCCTGCAGAAGATGCCCGAGGCCGGCAACACCGAGATCATCGGCATCGTCATCTCCGCGCTCGTCCTGGTGATCACCTTCGGCTCGCTGGTCGCGGCCGGACTGCCGCTGCTCACCGCGATCATCGGCGTGGGCGTCGGCATCTCCTCGATCACCGCGCTCGCCTCCACGCTGGGCCTGTCCGGCAACACCTCGACGCTGGCGATGATGATCGGCCTCGCCGTCGGCATCGACTACGCGCTGTTCATCGTCTCCCGCTACCGCGCCGAACTGGCCGAGGGCCGGGAGCGCGAGGAGGCCGCGGGCCGCGCGGTCGGCACCGCCGGATCGGCCGTCGTCTTCGCCGGCCTCACCGTCGTGATCGCGCTGGCGGGCCTCGCCGTCGTCAACATCCCGATGCTCACCAAGATGGGCATGGCCGCCGCCGGCACCGTCGTCATCGCGGTGCTCATCGCCCTCACCCTCATCCCGGCGCTGCTCGGCTTCGCGGGGAACAAGGTGCTGGCCCGCAAGGACCGCAAGGGCGTCGAGCGCGAGGACAAGCCCAACATGGGCACCCGCTGGGCCCGCTTCGTGCTGCGCCGCCCCGTCGTGGTGCTGCTGGCCGGTGTGATCGGCCTCGGCGCGCTCGCCGCCCCCGCCGCCTCCCTCCAGCTCGGCCTGCCCGACGACAGCTCGCAGCCGGTGAAGACCACGCAGCGCAAGGCGTACGACCTGATCGCCGAGGGCTTCGGCCCCGGCTTCAACGGCCCGCTGATGGTCGTCGTGGACGGGAAGGACGCCAAGGACCCGAAGAAGGCGGCGCAGACCGTCGCCAAGGCGGTCGGCGGCATGGGCGACGTGGCCGCGGTCACACCTCCGATGCCCAACAAGACCGGTGACACGGCCCTGTTCAACGTCGTGCCCAAGTCGAAGCCGAGCAGCGGGCAGACCGAGGACCTGGTCCACGCGATCCGTGACAAGGGCAGCTCCCTGAAGGCGGAGACCGGTGCGACCGTCCTCGTCACCGGCACGACGGCGATGAACATCGACGTCTCGCAGAAGCTGAACGACGCGCTGCTGCCCTACCTGGCGCTCGTCGTCGGCCTCGCCTTCCTGCTGCTGATCGTCGTCTTCCGGTCCGTGCTCGTCCCGCTCAAGGCGGCGCTCGGCTTCCTGCTCTCGGTGGTCGCCGCGCTCGGCGCCGTCGTGGCCGTCTTCCAGTGGGGCTGGCTCGGCTCGCTCTTCGGCGTCGAGGAGACCGGCCCGATCATGAGCATGATGCCGATCTTCATGGTGGGCGTCGTCTTCGGCCTCGCGATGGACTACGAGGTCTTCCTCGTGACCCGGATGCGGGAGGCGTTCGTCCACGGCGAGCGGCCCGGCGAGGCGGTCGTGACCGGCTTCCGGCACGGCGCCCGGGTCGTGACCGCCGCCGCGGTCATCATGATCAGCGTCTTCGCCGGCTTCATCGGCTCCTCGGAACCCATGATCAAGATGATCGGCTTCGGCCTGGCCGTCGCGGTCTTCTTCGACGCCTTCATCGTCCGCATGGCCATCGTCCCGGCGGTGCTCGCCCTGCTGGGCAAGGCGGCCTGGTGGCTGCCGCGCCGGCTGGACAGGGCCCTGCCCAACGTGGACGTCGAGGGCGAGGGGCTGCGGAAGCGGCTGGCGCCGCAGCCGGCGGAGAAGGACCGGGACCCCGAACCCGCCGGGGTCTGACCCGCCGTACCGTTCCCGGGCCCGCGGCCCCGCCTCCCGGACGTGGTGAAGACCACGCCCGGGAACCGCGAGCCCGGGAACGCGCGTTTTCCCTAGTCCACGGGGCATGTCGCCCGTGGCCGCGGTCGGGGGCGCGGGCGTACGGAAAGGGCTCCAAGTGAACCTGCTCGATGTGCTTCTGCTCCTGGTCGTCGTCGCCTATGCCGTCACCGGCTACCGGCGCGGCCTCGTGGCGAGCGCCGTGCTGCTCGCCGGCTTCCTCGGCGGGGCGGTGCTCGGCGTCTGGGCCCTGCCCTCGATCGTCGGACACTTCGAGGCCGGGAGCTCGGCCGCCGCGATCGTGGCCGTCCTGGTCGTCCTCGTCCCCGCCGCCCTCGGGCACGCGCTGGCCGGACGGCTCGCGTGGAGCCTGCGCAGGCGGCTGACCTGGGCGCCGGTGCGCGGGGTGGACGGCATCGGCGGCGCGGTCGTCAACTCGCTGACCGTCCTGCTCGTCGCCTGGGTCGCGGCCACCGTCGTCGTCTCGACGAACTCGGCCTTCCTCACCCGCGAGATCCGCGACTCGCGGCTGCTCGGCGCGGTGCAGGACGCGATGCCCGAGCAGGCGCCGACCTGGTTCAGCCGGACCACGGACGCGCTCACCGGGGCGGGCTTCCCCCAGGTCTTCAACCCCTTCGAGCACGAGCCGGCCACGAGCGTGGCCCGGCCGTCGGGCGACGCCGTCACCGGCGACGCCGTACGGGCGGCCCGGGCCAGCGTCGTCAAGGTCGAGGGCGTCGCGGACGTCGGCGGCGGGCGGCGCGGGCAGGAGGGCAGCGGCTTCGTCTACGCGCCCGGTCATGTGATGACCAACGCGCACGTCGTCGCCGGCGTCAACGACCCGACCGTGCGGGTCGGCGGCACGGGCTGGCCGCGCCCGGCCAGGGTCGTCCTCTTCGACCCCGCCACGGACGTCGCCGTCCTCGACGTCCCCGGCCTGGACGCGCCCGTCCTCCCCTTCGACAAGAGCGCCAAGCGCGGCGACGCGGCGGTCGTCGCCGGCTTCCCCGAGAACGGTGGCCTCGACCTGCGCGCCGCGACCGTCGCGAACCAGGTCCGCGCCAAGGGCCAGGACATCTACGGGGACGGCGTCGCGACCCGGTCCGTCTACTCGGTGCGCTCGCTGGTCCGGCCGGGGAACTCCGGGGGCCCGCTGCTGAGCCCCTCGGGCCGGGTGTACGGCGTGGTCTTCGCCCGCTCGACGGCGAACGCGGAGACGGGCTACGTGCTGACGGCGGAGCAGGTGGCGGCGGACGCGCAGCGGGGGGCCACGGCGAAGGAGCGGGTGAGCACGGGGAGCCGGGCGGCTCTGTGAGGGGTTCCGCCCCACCCCGCCCGGACCCGGTCCACGCGCGTCGATTGCGCCCGTGCACCATGGAGGGGCACGTGCAACGACAACGCGGTGGGAGCGGACAAAAGTGACGGACGTCCATGGCACGACAGCGACCGGTTTCGAACCGGTCCGGGACGCCTTCGCCGACAACTTCGCGCGCAGGGGCGAACGCGGTGCCGCCGTCGTCGTCCACCGCCACGGCCGCAAGGTCGTCGACCTCCACGCCGGCACCGCGGACGTGGACGGCACCGCCCCCTGGACCGGCCGCACCGCCCAGATCGTCCGCTCCGCCACCAAGGGCGTCGCCGCCGCCGTCCTCCTCCTGCTCCACCAGCGCGGCCAGGTCGACCTCGACGCGCCCGTCGGCACGTACTGGCCCGAGTTCAAGGCCGCCGGCAAGGAACGCGTCCTGGTCCGGCACCTGCTCGCGCACCGGGCCGGGGTGCCCGTCCTCGACACCCCGCTCACGCCCGCCGAGGCCGTCGACGGCGTGAGCGGCCCGCGCGCCGTCGCCGCCCAGGCCCCGGCCTGGGAGCCGGGGACCGACCACGGCTACCACGCCCAGACCTACAGCTGGCTCCTCGGCGAACTGGTGCTGCGCATCACCGGCCGGACGATCGGCGAGTGGACCGCCGAGGAGATATCCCGGCCGCTCGGCCTCGACCTGTGGATCGGGCTGCCCGAGGCCGAGCGGCACCGCGCCGGGCGGATCGGCGACGTCGCGCCGCCGGAGCCGGCCGGTGGCGCGTCCGGCCTGCGGATCCGGCCCAAGCGGGCCGTCGCCGACGCGTACGCGGACCCGTCCTCCCTCACACGGCGCGCCTTCGCCGCGATCGATCCGCTCCCGGACGAGAACGACCCCGCCTACCGGGCGGCCGAACTCCCCGCCTCGGCGGGCATCGCCACCGCCGAGGCGCTCTCCCGCTTCTACGCGGCGCTCATCGGGGACGTCGAGGGCGGCGGCCGCCGGCTGTTCGCGCCCGCGACGCTGACCCTGGCCCGCACGGAGGAGTCCGCCGGCCCGGACCGGGTCCTCCTCGCGAACACCCGCTTCGGACTGGGCTACATGCTGCACGGCCCGGCGTCGCCGCTGCTGGGGCCGGGGTCGTTCGGTCACCCGGGGCGGGGCGGGTGCCTGGCCTTCGCGGATCCGGAGAGCGGGATCTCGTTCGGGTACGTGACGAACGGCATGCAGAAGAACGTGACGGCGGACGCGCGGGCACAGGCGCTGGTACGGGCGGTTGCGCGGTCGCTGGAGGGGTAGGGAGCCCCGGTGGAGCCGCCCGTGCAGGAACCCCGATTCGACCGCTGGTCCGTCCTCGTCACCGGAGCGGGCCGCGGCATCGGTGCCGCCACCGCCCGCCGCTTCGCCCGTGAAGGCGCCCACGTCCTCGTCACGGACGTGGACGGCGACCGCGCCGGGCACGCCGCCGCCGGCATCCGCGCGGAAGGCGGCACCGCCGAGGCCCTCCCCTGCGACGTCGCCGACCGGCAGGCCGTCGAGCGGGCCGTCGCCCATGCCGTCGCGACGTCCGGCCGGCTCGACGTCCTCGTCAACAACGCCCTGTCCTGCGGCCCCGACCCGGCCCTCTTCGAGGAGTACCCGGACGAACTCTGGCAGCGGGACCTCGACATCACCCTCGGCGGGGCGTTCCGCTGCGCGCGGGCCGCGATGCCGCACCTGGCCGCCGCCGGCGGCCGCGGGGCCGTGGTCAACATCGGGTCCGTCAACGGCGAGCAGGACTTCGGCAACCACGCCTACAGCGCCGCCAAGGCCGGTCTCGCGAGCCTGACCCGCACCCTGGCCGGCCAGGCCGCGCCCCGCGGCGTACGGGTCAACCTCGTCGCGCCGGGCACGGTCCACACCCCCAACTGGGACGGCCGCGAGGAGGCGTTGGGCAGGGCGGCGCCGCACTATCCGCTCGGCCGGGTCGGCCGCCCCGAGGACATCGCGGCGGCCGTCGCCTTCCTCGCCTCGCGGGACGCCGCGTGGATCACGGGCGTGACGCTCCCCGTCGACGGCGGGATCCTGATCGGCAACGTCGGCCTGCGGAAGGCGCTCCGGGGCGAGTGACGGCTCACCCCGTGTGCAGCACCGCCGCCACCACCGGGCCCGCCGAGTCACCGCCGTGGCCGCCCCGGGGGACGACCGCCGCGGCCGCCATGTCGCCCCGGTAGGCGGTGAACCAGCCGTTGGGCCGGTCCTGGCCGTCCACTTCCGCCGAGCCGGTCTTGGCGCCGACGTCCCCGTCCAGCCCGGCCATCGCCGTCCGGCCCGTGCCGCCGACGGCCGTGAGGCGCATCATGCGGCGCAGCCCGTCCGCGACGGGCCGCGGCAACGGGCGGGCGGCGCGGGCCAGTTCCAGACCGGCGGCCTCCGGGTCCACCAGGTGCGGCTGGCGGAAGGTGCCGTCCTTCACAGTGGCGGCGACCGACGCCATGGTGAGCGGATTCATCTGCACCCGGCCCTGGCCTATCATCGCGGCCGCCTTCTCCGCGCCGCTGTCGTCCGGTATCCGTCCGTCGAACGTGGTCACCCCCGTCTGCCAGTTGTCCATGCCCAGGCCGAAGACCTCCCGCGCCTCGGCGCCGAGGTCCCCGTCCGCGACCTTGCCGGCCAGCGAGACGAAGGCGGTATTGCAGGAGGCGGCGAAGTCCTGGGCGAACGTGGCGCCCGCGATCTCGCTCTTCTCCACGTTGTGGAACTGCTTGCCGTAGGTGGCGTATTGCGGGCAGGCCAGCGGCTGGTCCGTCCGGGCCGCGCCCTTCTCCAGCAGCAGCGCGGCCGTGACCACCTTCATCGTCGACCCGGGCGCCGTGCGGCCCAGCAGCGCCGCGTTGAACCCGGCGCGCCGGGCGCCAGTGTCGGCGACGGCCAGGATCTCCCCGGTGCTCGGGCGCACGGCCACCACCGAGGCCTCGTCGCGCCGGGCCACCGCGTCCTCCGCGGCCCGCTGGGCGCGGGCGTCCAGCGTGGTGCGCAGCGTGGCGGCCTCGCCCTTGTCGACCGTGTGCAGCGTGCGGCCGGGGCCCGTGCCGTCGGCCCGCTCGGCGCGGACCTCGACCGCCTCCCGGCCGCCCGCCTTCTGCCCGAACCGCTTGCGCAGCTCGGGCAGGACGGCCGCGAGCGAGGGGAACTCCTTGGCGTCGAGCTCCCGGCCGGAGCGGTCCACGGCCTTGATGTCCGACCCCTTGCCCGGCCCCGTCCGCAGCGTCTCGCCGCGCGCCAGCCCGGGGTGCAGCACGGCCGGCTGCCAGTCCACGACGGCGCGTCCGGTCGTCCGGCCGCGCACGACGCCGAGCGACGACTCGTACGTCCACGTCGAGTGCCGGTCCTTGAAGGCGACTTCGGCAGTGACGGTGAAGGGGACCTTCGCCCCCGCCGCGGCGCCCTGCCGGAACGTCACCTTCTCTATGCCCGCGTCCTTGCGGTACGCGCCCAACGCGGCCGATGCCGCCTGGGCGTTGTCCGTCAGCGCCGCGGCCCCCTCCGCGTCGCCCTTCGCCCACGCGGCCAGGAAGTCGCGCGCGGCGCCCTCCACTTCGTCCGCCGTCGGCGGGCCCGTCCGCTCCGGTGCCGCCTGCCGGTGCGCGTTGTCCGCGCCGCTCCCCACGGCGTCCACCAGGCGCCACGCCCCGAAACCGGCGCCGCCGAACAGCGCCGCGGTGACCACCCCCACCGTGACCTTCGCTCCCGTGCGCATCGTCAGCCCCTCCCCACCCGCGGCACACCCTGCGCCGCGGAACTGTCCTACGGCGCAGCACACTACGGGAGGGCACTGACAATGCACGCGGTGTGACGGACGGTCGTCGTCCACGTCACATGGACAACACCGTCAGCCCCCCGGACAACGTGTCCCAACGTGCCGGATCCCGGCGCGTCAGATCCAGGTGTCGAACCACATCCGGTTCCGCCACGCGTCCAACGGGATCGCCTGGCCGGTGTAGATGGGGAAGAAGTAGATGAAGTTCCAGGCGATCAGCAGGATCAGCGTTCCCGCGCCCACGATCCCGGCCACCCGCCGTCGTTCCGTCGCCTCCCGCGGGCCCACGACCGCCCCGATCAGCATCGCCACCGCCAGGCACAGGAACGGCACGAACACCACGGTGTAGAAGTCGAAGATCGTCCGGTCCTGCCACTTGAACCACGGCAGCAGTCCGGCCGCCACGCCGCACAGGATCGCGCCGGAGCGCCAGTCGCGGCGGAAGAACCAGCGGTAGAGCAGGTAGACCAGGGCGAAGCAGGCGGCCCACCACAGCATCGGCGTGCCCAGCGCGAGGACTTCGCGCGCGCACTTGCCGGCGGTGTCCGTGGGGCAGCCGTCGTGCCCGGCGGCCGGGGACTCGTAGAAGTAGGAGACGGGACGGCCCTGGACCAGCCAGCTCCACGGATTGGACTGGTAGGTGTGCGGGGAGTGGAGGGTGGTGTTGAACTTCCACACCTCCTCCTCGTAATGCCACAGGCTGCGCAGCGGGTTGAGGACGCCGGCCAGGAAGCCGTCGGAGCTGTAGCCGCCCTCCGTCTCGGCCCAGTGCCGGTAGTAGCCGCTGTGCTGCCAGCCCTGGGTCTCGCTGTACGTACCGCTGTTGGCGAACCAGCCGGTCCAGGAGGCCAGGTAGACCGCGAGCGCCACCGGCACGGTGGCCAGGAACGCCCAGGGCGCGTCCCGCCGCAGCATCGCGCGCCAGGGCCGGCGGGCGCCCGCCAGGCGGCGCGAGCCGACGTCCCAGACCACGATCAGCAGCCCGAACGCCGCCAGATAGACCGCGCCGTTCCACTTCGTGGCGGCGGCGAGCCCCAGGAACACCCCGGCCGCGATCCGCCACGGCCGCCATCCCAGCCGCAGGGTGCCGCCGACCCCGGCGTCCGGCCGGGCGACGCCCTCGTCGGTCTCCGGCAGCGCGGCGGCCAGCCGGGCGCGGGACTTGTCGCGGTCCACCAGCACGCAGCCGAAGGCCGCGAGCACGAAGAACATCAGCACCAGGTCGAGGAGCGAGGTGCGGCTCATCACGAAGTGCATGCCGTCCATGGCCATCAGGGCGCCGGCGACACAGCCGAGGAAGGTGGAGCGGAAGAGCCGCCGCCCGATCCGGCAGAGCATCAGCACCGACAGCGTGCCCAGCAGCGCGACCATGAAGCGCCAGCCGAACGGCGTCAGCCCGAAGAGCTGCTCGCCGATGCCGATGACCCACTTGCCGACCGGCGGGTGCACGACGAACGTGGGGGCGTCGGCGACGTGGTCGTAGCCCTGGACGATCCGGCCGTTGATGTCGTCGGGCCACTTGGCCTCGTAGCCGTACTTCCACAGCGCCCAGGCGTCCTTGGCGTAGTACGTCTCGTCGAATATCACGGCGTTGGGGCTGCGCAGGTTGTGGAAGCGCGTGAGCCCCGCGACCAGTGCCACCAGCAGCGGACCGAGCCAGCCCAGGGACCGCGCCAGCAGCCGTGCCGGCCCCGGCCGCATGCCCAGCACCGTCCACAGCCGGGTGCCCGGCTCGGGGAAGGGCGGTACGAGCCGCTCGCGCGCGTCGCCCCCGCGCCGGGGGGCCACGTAGCCGAAGCGGCGCAGCCGGAGCTGCCACGGGGGCGGCTGGCCGGCGGCCGTGCTCTCACGCCGGTCGTGCGTCGCGGTGTCACTGGTCACCGCGCCATCGTAGGGAACGGGCCTGTGCCGGGGCGGGGGAGCGGGGAGCGCGCGGCGGCGGGCCGGCCGTCGGGCGCGCGCCGGGGGGCCTGCGAGGATGGGGAGGTGACTGGAACGCTCGTACTCGCAGGAACCCCCATCGGCGACGTGGCCGACGCGCCGCCGCGGCTGGCCGCGGAGCTGGCCGCCGCCGAGGTGATCGCCGCGGAGGACACCCGGCGGCTGCGCCGCCTCACCCAGGCGCTGGGGGTGCACACCACCGGCCGGGTCGTCTCCTACTTCGAGGGCAACGAGTCGGCGCGGACACCCGAGCTCGTCGAGGCGCTGGCCGGCGGGGCGCGGGTGCTGCTGGTCACGGACGCGGGGATGCCGTCGGTCTCCGACCCCGGCTACCGCCTGGTCGCCGCGGCCGTCGAGCGCGGGGTGAAGGTGACCGCCGTCCCCGGTCCGTCCGCGGTGCTCACCGCGCTCGCGGTGTCCGGGCTGCCGGTCGACCGGTTCTGCTTCGAGGGCTTCCTGCCGCGCAAGGCGGGGGAGCGGCTGGGGCGGCTGCGCGAGGAGGCGGGCGAGCGCCGCACCCTCGTCTACTTCGAGTCCCCGCACCGGCTGGAGGACACCCTGAAGGCCATGGCCGAGGTGTTCGGCGCCGACCGGCGGGCGGCCGTCTGCCGGGAGCTGACCAAGACCTACGAGGAGGTCCGCCGCGGCCCGCTGGCGGAGCTGGCCGAGTGGGCGGCCGGGGACGTCCGCGGCGAGATCACGATCGTCGTCCAGGGCGCCGTCCCGGGGCCGAAGGAGACCGACGCGGACGAGCTGGTCCGCCGGGTGCGGGTGCGCGAGGAGGCCGGGGAGCGCCGCAAGGAGGCCATCGCCGCGGTGGCCGCGGAGGCCGGAATTCCGAAGCGCGAGGTGTTCGACGCGGTCGTCGCCGCGAAAACCGCCGCCAAATCCGCGCAGTAGCGGATGGGGCGGCAGTGAACACGCCAAAAAATGCCGGGTGACAGGTCTCGCCGTAAAGTAAAGGGCCGGCGTGAAAAGCAAAGGTCAGACCTCGTTCTGACCTTGTTCCCGGGCCCTTCGGGCAATGAGCGGTTAAGTTTGCCCCAATTCGGCGATCGGGCTGCTGCGCCGGCGCGGGAATGGGCGTTCCCTGGTTGTGGGACGTCCGATCCCGGAACAGCGTCCGGCTGGACGGAATATGTCCGGCGGACAAGAGGAGCTGCCATGAGCGAGACCGCAGGAACCTCGAGTGGCGTCGAGCCCACGACCGCGACGCGCACGGCGCCGCCCGCCCGGCCGGGGCGGGAGACCGCGCACGAGTCGTACGCCTTCGCCTGCATGCGGTGCGGGCACTGCTGGGAGCAGTCGTACGCGATAGAGCACCACGTGGACGCCGAGGGCAAGCCCTTCGTGACGTACTACGCCGACAACACCCGGGTGCCGTCGCCGCTGACCCGCCCCACGTGCGTGAACTGCGGCGCGCACGTCGTCCGCATCATGCGCTCGGGTCAGGTGGCACAGGTGGCCGACGCCCTCCATCTCGCCTCGCGCACGGTCGTCCCGCCGGTCTCGCCCACCGGGCCGTTCAACAGCGGCAGCATCCCGGTCGACAGCCGGCCGGAACAGGCCGAGGAGAAGCACCACCACTGGCACCTCTCCGACCTGTTGCACCCCTTCCACCGGAAGTAGCCCGGCCGGGGCGGGTCCGGGGCCGGTCTCTAGAATCCCGACCATGGCGGCGACAGCACGGAACAGCGGCTCGGCGGACGGCGAGCGGAAGAAGAAAGACCTCAAGGACGTCCCTCCACCGCCGCCGGCCCCGCTGGCCGTGCCCGTGGCCGACTCGCACACCCATCTGGACATGCAGGGCACGAGCGTCGAGGAGGCCCTGGCCGCGGCCGCCGCCGTCGGGGTGACCACGGTGATCCAGGTGGGGTGCGACCTGGCCGGCTCCCGCTGGGCCGCGAAGACCGCCGCCGAGCACGGGAACGTCTGGGCCGCGGTGGCCCTGCACCCCAACGAGGCGCCGCGGATCGTCCTCGGGGACCCCGACGGCTGGTCGCGCCAGGGGGTCCGTGAACCCGGCGGCACGGCCGCCCTCGACGAGGCGCTCGCGGAGATCGACGCCCTGGCCGCGCTGGAGGCGGTGCGCGGCGTGGGCGAGACCGGCCTCGACTTCTTCCGCACCGGGCCGGAGGGCGTGGCCGCCCAGGAGTACTCCTTCCGCCGGCACATCGACATCGCCAAGCGGCACGGCAAGGCCCTGGTCATCCACGACCGGGACGCCCACGACGACGTGCTGCGGGTGCTCGCGGAGGAGGGCGCGCCGGAGACGGTGGTCTTCCACTGCTTCTCCGGCGACGCGGCGATGGCCGAGGTCTGTGCCGAGGCGGGCTACTACCTCTCCTTCGCCGGCAACATCACCTTCAAGAACGCCCAGCCGCTGCGCGACGCCCTGGCCGTCGCCCCGCTCGACCGGATCCTCGTCGAGACCGACGCCCCCTTCCTGACCCCCGCGCCCTACCGGGGACGGCCCAACGCGCCGTACCTCATTCCGGTCACTTTGCGGGCGATGGCGGCGGTGAAGGGCGTCGACGAGGACGCCCTGGCCACGGCGGTCGGCGCGAATACCGCACGGGCGTTCCGCTACTAACTCCTGGATCACGACACAGTGTGACTATCGGACTTTGGAGAGTCACCAAAGCTTCGCTACAGTCCTGGCCCGTCAGCCCGGACCCAGTGGAGTGTCGTGAGCCATCCGCAGGGCAGCCCCCACGCTGCGCGCCTCGGTGCGGCGGAGCCGCCGTCGTACCTCCCGTATGCACCGCCGCAGCATGATGCGTACGGACCCCAGGAGTCCTACGGGGTCCATGGCGCCCCCGAGATCCACGAGGCGTACGTGCCCCGGCAGTCCTCGGGGTCGCCCATGGGCACCGCGGACGTCCTGACGGGCGGCGTTCCCGCGGGCGACGTCCTGACGGGGGACGTCCTGACCGGCGTCGTCCACTCCCCGTACGACCCCGCCGCCTACGCGGAGCCCTCCTTCGAGGCCCCCGCCGGGGACCGCCTCCCGGCGGGTCCCTTCGGCGGCTACGACGAGGAGCAGCCGGTCGACCTCTACGGCGAGCCCGCCGGGCCCGGCCGCGCCGGCAGCCGCCGCGCGACGCGCCGCAAGCGGGCCGGGAGCGTCCCCGACCCGCTGCGCCGCCTGCTGCCGCAGGCCCTGGTCGTCGCTTTCCTGGCCGGCGGCACCTCCGCCTTCATCGCCAGTGACAAGGCCGTCCAGCTCAGCGTCGACGGCACGCCGCGCACCCTGCACACCTTCGCCGACGACGTCGAGGAACTGCTGGCCGACGAGGGCATGGCCGTCGGCGAGCACGACATCGTCGCCCCCGGCCGCCACCACGACCTGGCCGCCGGCGACCGCGTCGTCGTCCGCTACGGCCGTCCGGTCACCCTCACCCTCGACGGGGAGCGGCGCCGGGTGTGGACCACCGCCCGGACCGTGGACGGCGCCCTGCGCCAGCTCGGCGTCCGCGCCGAGGGAGCCCACCTCTCCGCCTCCCGCTCCGCGCCGATCTCCCGCCGCGGCCTGGACCTGGACGTCCGCACCGAGCGCACGGTCACCTTCGTGGCCGACGGGCACGAGCACACCCTGCGCACCAACGCCGCCACCGTCCGCGAGGCCATCCAGCAGGCCGGCATCGTCCTCCACGGGCAGGACACCGCCTCCGTGGACCCCGAGAGCTTCCCGCGCGACGGCCAGACGATCTCGATCATGAGGATCACCGGCGGCCAGGAGGTCCGCGAGGTCCCGATCGACTTCACCAGCGAACGCCACGACGACCCCACGCTCACCAAGGGCACCGAGGTCGTCGCCCAGCGCGGCGAGCCGGGCCTCGAACGCATCACCTACGCGCTGCGCATGGTCAACGGCGTCAAGCAGAAGCCCAAGAAGATCTCCTCGGAGATCGTGCGCAAGCCCCGTGCCCAGATCGTCAAGGTCGGCACCAAGGCGGTGCCCACCACCGTCCAGGGCGCCGAGGGACTCAACTGGCACGGCCTCGCCCAGTGCGAGGCGGGCGGGCGGCCCGACGCGGTGGATCCGTCCGGCACCTACGGCGGGCTCTACCAGTTCGACGTCCGCACCTGGCAGTCCCTCGGCGGCAACGGCCGCCCGCAGGACGCCCCGGCCGAGGAGCAGACCCACCGGGCCAAGAAGCTCTACGTACGCCGGGGGGCGAGCCCCTGGCCCGTGTGCGGCCGTAAACTTCACGGGTGAGCTCCCCCAGCACTGACGAGAACGGCGCCCTGCTCGGCCCCGCCGACATCCGCGAACTGGCCGCCGCCCTCGGGGTGCGGCCGACCAAGCAGCGCGGCCAGAACTTCGTGATCGACGCCAACACGGTCCGGCGCATCGTCCGGACCGCCGAGGTACGGCCCGACGACGTCGTCGTCGAGGTCGGCCCCGGGCTCGGCTCGCTCACCCTCGCCCTGCTGGAGGCGGCCGACCGGGTCGTCGCCGTCGAGATCGACGACGTGCTCGCGGCGGCCCTGCCCTCGACCGTCGCCGCCCGGCTGCCCGGCCGCGCCGACCGCTTCTCCCTCGTCCACAGCGACGCCATGCAGGTCCAGGAGCTGCCCGGCCCGGCGCCGACCGCGCTGGTCGCCAACCTGCCGTACAACGTCGCCGTCCCGGTGCTGCTGCACATGCTCGACCGCTTCCCCAGCATCGAGCGGACCCTGGTCATGGTGCAGGCCGAGGTGGCCGACCGGCTGGCCGCCCCGCCCGGCTCCAAGGTCTACGGCGTGCCCTCGGTGAAGGCCGCCTGGTACGCCGAGGTGAAGCGGGCCGGGGCCATCGGCCGCAACGTCTTCTGGCCCGCGCCGAATGTCGACTCCGGCCTCGTGTCGCTCGTGCGGCGCGCGAAGCCCATCGAGACCACGGCCACCAAGGCGGAGGTCTTCGCCGTCGTGGACGCCGCGTTCGCCCAGCGCCGCAAGACGCTGCGGGCCGCGCTCGCCGGCTGGGCGGGCTCCGCGGCGAAGGCCGAGGCCGCGCTGGTCGCGGCCGGGGTCTCGCCGCAGGCCCGCGGGGAGTCGCTGACGGTCGACGAGTTCGTGGCCATCGCCGAGAACAAGATCGTCGAGAACGAGATCGTCGAGAACAAGCAGGACTGATCCCGCACTGCTTTTTGAGGAGCTGCTCCCCGTGACCGCGTCGTCGCCCTCGTCCGTCACCGTCCGCGTGCCCGCCAAGGTCAACGTCCAGCTGGCCGTCGCCGGGCCGCGGTCCGACGGCTTCCACGCGCTGGCCAACGTCTTCCTCGCCGTCTCGTTGTACGACCGCGTCACCGTCGCACCCTCGGACGGGCTGCGGGTGACCTGCTCCGGGCCGGACGCGGCGCAGGTGCCGCTGGACGCCTCGAACCTGGCCGCGCGGGCCGCCCTCGCCCTCGCCGGGCGGTACGGGCGCGAGGCGGACGTCCATATCCACATCGACAAGGACATCCCCGTCGCCGGGGGCATGGCCGGCGGGAGCGCGGACGGGGCGGGCGCGCTGGTGGCGTGCGACGCGCTCTGGGGCACGGGTGCCTCGCGCTCCGAACTCCTGGAGATCTGTGCAGAATTGGGCAGCGATGTGCCCTTCAGCCTGATCGGCGGGGTCGCGCTGGGAGAAGGACGGGGAGAGGTGCTCACCCCGCTGGAGGCGGGCGGCACCTTCCACTGGGTCTTCGCCGTCGCGGACGGGGGCCTGTCGACGCCGGCCGTCTACGGGGAGTGCGACCGGCTGCGGGCGGCCGCGGGCACCGACCCGGGGCCGGACCAGCCGTCCGCCTCCCCCGCCCTCCTCGCCGCGCTGCGCGCGGGCGACGCGGTGGCGCTGGCGGCGGCCGTCTCCAACGACCTCCAATCGGCGGCGCTTTCGCTGCGGCCGTCGCTGGCGTCGACGCTCTCGGCGGGCGTCGAGGCGGGCGCCCTGGCCGCGCTGGTCTCGGGCTCGGGCCCGACGACGGCCTTCCTGGCCAAGTCCCGGGAGGACGGGGAGCGGGTGGCGGCGGCGCTGTCGGCGTCCGGGACGTGCCGGGCGGTACGGGTGGCGGCGGGGCCGGTGGAGGGGGCGACGGTGGTGGCGGGTTAGGGGTTTTTCTCCCCGCCCCGCCCTTTCACCGTTTCTTGCGCTGCTGCGCGGGGCAACGCGGCTGCGCCGCGTTCGTCCTCAAACGCCGGACGGGCTGAAATCACCCCGCCCCACGGGTAGGGCTACCCCCACCCCCACAACACCCGCTGCTCCCATGGGCCGAGCCCCCTCCCCGCCCCTACCGTCGACCCTATGATCGGCAAGCTCGCCCGGCGTTCGCTCCGCCACCGCACCGGTGGATTCCTCGCCACCTTCCTCGCCCTCGCCCTCGGCGCGACCATCGTCATGGCCTGTGGCGGCCTCATGGAGACGGGGATCCGCAACAACGTGCCGCCGCAGCGCCTCGCGGGTGCCCAGATCCTTGTCACGGGCGAGCGCACATACCGGCAGCCGGGGGAGAAGCACGCGGCCGTGCTCCCCGAACGGGCCGGGATACCGGCCGAGTCGGTCGAGAGGGCGGGCCGACTGCCCGGCGTCCGCCGGGCCGTCGGCGAGCGCACCTTCGACGTCGTCCTGGCGGGGACGGGGGGCAAGGCCGAGGCCCACGGCTGGGAGTCCGCCGCCCTCACCCCGTACGGACTCGACGGCGCGGCCCCCCGCCCGGGCGAGGTCGTGCTGGACACGGGCCTCGCCGCCCGCACCGGAAAGCGCGTCGGCGACACCGTACGGATCGCCGCCCGCGGCGGGGGCGCGACGGCCGCGTACCGCCTCAGCGGCATCGCCCGCAGCGGTCAAGTCCCGCGCCCCACGCTGTTCTTCGCCACTGCCGACGCCGAGCGCCTCGACCCCCACCCGGGCACGGTCGCCGACACCGCGATCGTCACCGGACCGGGCGCGGACCGCGCCGCCGTGCGCGAGCGGGTGCGGGAGGCCCTGCCGGGGCTGACCGTGCTCACGGGCGACGACCGCGGCACCGTCGAGCATCCGGAGGCCGTCCGTGGCTCCGGGGACCTGATCGCCCTCTCCGGCGTCTTCGGCGGACTCGCCGTCGCCGTCTCGGTGTTCGTCGTCGCCGGCACCGTCGGCCTGTGCGCGCGGCAGCGCCGTCGCGAGCTCGCCCTGCTGCGGGCGGTCGGCGCCGGCAAGGGGATGCTGCGCCGGATGATCGTCGGGGAGACGCTGCTGGTCGCCGTCCTCGCGGCGGCCGCCGCCTGGTTCGCCGGGCCCGTCGCGGGCCGTCGGCTCTTCGAGGCGCTGGTGGACAGCGGAATGGCCGCGGAGACCCTGGAGTTCCGGCAGGGCTGGATCCCGGCGATGCCCGCCTTCGGGGCGCTCCTGCTGACCGCGGTCGGCGGCGGTCTCCTGGGCGCCCGGGGCGCCGTGGCGGCCCGCCCCGTCGAGGCGCTGGGCGAAGCCGCCGTCCAGGAACGGTGGTTCACGCCCGTACGGCTGCTGCTGGGGCTGCTGTTCCTGGCGGGGACGGCCGCGCTGGGCATCGTCACCGCGCTGGTCCTGCACGGCCCGGTAGCGGCGAGCACCGCCGGGCCCACCGTGATGTGCGCGGCCGTCGGCCTCGCCCTGCTCGGCCCGTGGTTCACCAGGGCCGTGACGGCGCTGCTGCACTGGCCGGTGCGCCTGCTCACCGGCGCGTCCGGCCGGCTCGCGGTCCTCAACTGCCGGGCCACGCCGGTCCGTACGGCCGCTGTCGCCACCCCGGTGATGCTCGTGACCGCCCTCGCCACCGGCATGATCTACCTCCAGACCGGCACCGCCGCCCTCACCGGGAAGGCGTTCACCGACGGCCTGCGCGCCGACGCCGTGCTGACCTCCCCCGCCGGCGTGGACCCGGCCCTGGCGGCGGCCGTGCGCCGGCTGCCCGAGGTCGGCGCCGCGAGCGCGTACGTCACGAGCACCGGTTACACCGAGAGCCCGCACGACGGCGCCGAGAGCAAGCGTGGACTGCCCCTGCGGGGCGTCGGCGCGGACGGCGCGGAACGGACCGTCGGCGCGAAGGTCACCGCCGGCAGCCTGGCCGCGCTGCGCGGCGACACGATCGCCCTGCCCGAGCCGCTCGCCCGCCGGATCCACCGCGGCGTGGGGGACACCCTGCGGCTGCGGCTGGGCGACGGCGCCGCCGTGGACGTCCGGGTGGTCGCCCTCGTCGCCGCCCGCGAGGGCTACGAGCAGGCTCTGACCAGCGTCGAACTGCTCGCCCCGCACACCACCCGGGGCGTCCCCGCGCAGATCATGGTCCGCGCCGCCGACGGCACCGGCCGGGACGCGCTCATGGCCGCGCTCACCCGCTTCGCCGGACGTCACCCGGGGCTGGCCGTCCAGGACCGGGACGCGCTGGCCGCCGGGCACGCCGCGGACACCCGTACCCAGGCCTGGGTCAACTACCTCGTCGTCGGCATGCTCGTCGTCTACACCGGCCTCTCGGTCGTCAACTCGACGGCCGTCGCCGTCGGCAACCGCCGCAAGGAGTTCGCGCTCCAGCGGCTCACAGGGGCCACCAAGGGGCAGCTGCTGCGCATGATGGCGGTCGAGGGGAGCCTGACCGCCCTGGCCGGGGTCGTCCTGGGCACGCTGGCGGCGGCCGCCGCGCTCGTCCCGTTCTCCCTCTCCGCCTCGGACCGGGTCCTGCCCTACGGACCGGTCACGGTCTACCTCGGCGTCGTCGCCGGCGCCGTGGCCGTCACCCTCGCCGCGACGCTGCTGCCCGCGTGGGCCGTGCTGCGCGTCCGGCCGGTGGAGGCGGCCGGGGGCCAGTCCGGGGGGTTCTGAAGCCGTGGGATCCTGGAGGGGTATCCGATGCGAGGAGTCCTGTCCCCATGGCAGCCAACCTGGTCAATCTGGAAGCCGTCGACAAGGTGTACGGCACCCGTGCGCTGCTCGACGGCGTCTCCCTCGGCGTCAACGAGGGGGACCGGATCGGCGTGGTCGGCCGCAACGGTGACGGCAAGACCACCCTCATCCGCGTCCTCGCCAAGCTGGAGGAGGCCGACAAGGGCCGCGTCACCCACGCGGGCCATGTGCGGCTCGGCGTCCTCACCCAGCACGACTCGCTGGACGCCTCCGCCACCATCCGGCACGAGGTGATCGGCGACCTCGCCGACCACGAGTGGGCGGGCAACGCCAAGATCCGCGACGTGCTCACCGGGCTGTTCGGCGGGCTCGACCTGCCCGGCTTCCCGCAGGGCCTGGACACCGTCATCGGCCCGCTCTCCGGCGGCGAGCGCCGCCGCATCGCCCTGGCGAAGCTGCTGATCGGCGAGCCGGACCTCATCGTCCTCGACGAGCCCACCAACCACCTGGACGTCGAGGGCATCTCCTGGCTCGCCGGCCATCTGCGGGCGCGCCGCTCGGCGCTCGTCTGCGTCACGCACGACCGCTGGTTCCTCGACCAGGTCTGCACCCGGATGTGGGACGTCCAGCGCGGCGCGGTCCACGAGTACGAGGGCGGCTACAGCGACTACGTCTTCGCCCGCGCCGAGCGGGAGCGGATCGCCGCGACCGAGGAGGCCAAGCGGCAGAACCTGATGCGCAAGGAGCTCGCCTGGCTGCGGCGCGGCGCCCCGGCGCGCACCAGCAAGCCGCGCTTCCGCATCGAGGCGGCCAACGAGCTGATCGCCGACGTGCCGCCGCCGCGCGACAACGCCGAGCTGATGAAGTTCGCCAGTTCCCGGCTGGGCAAGACGGTCTTCGAGCTGGAGAACGTCACCGTCCAGGCGGGCCCGAAGGTGCTGATCGAGCACCTGACCTGGCAGCTGGGCCCGGGCGACCGGATCGGTCTCGTCGGCGTCAACGGCGCCGGCAAGACCTCGCTGCTGCGCACGCTCGCCGAGGCGGCCCGCTCGGAGGGCGAGAAGCAGCCCGCGGCGGGCAAGGTGGTCGTCGGAAAGACCGTGAAGCTGGCCTACCTCTCCCAGGAGGTGGCCGAACTCCCCCCGGCCATGCGGGTGCTGGAGGCCGTCCAGCAGGTGCGCGACCGCGTCGACCTCGGCAAGGGCCGGGAGATGACGGCCGGGCAGCTGTGCGAGAAGTTCGGCTTCACGAAGGAGAAGCAGTGGACGCCGGTCGGGGACCTCTCCGGCGGTGAGCGCCGCCGGCTCCAGCTGCTGCGGCTGCTGATGGACGAGCCGAACGTGCTCTTCCTCGACGAGCCGACCAACGACCTCGACATCGAGACGCTGACGCAGCTGGAGGACCTGCTCGACGGGTGGCCCGGCTCGATGGTCGTCATCAGCCACGACCGGTACTTCGTGGAGCGCACGACGGACCGGGTGTTCGCCCTGCTCGGCGACCGCTTCCTGCGGATGCTGCCGCGCGGGCTGGACGAGTACCTGGAGCGGCGCGAGGCCGTGCTGAGCGCCGCCGCCCCCGCGCCGGCGCCCGCCGCCGCCAAGCCCGCGAAGTCCGCCGGGGACGCGCGGGCCGCGAAGAAGGAGCTGCAGAAGATCGAGCGCCGGCTCGACAAGGTGAGCGAGCTGGAGGCCAGGCTCCACGAGCGGATCGCCGCGCAGGCGACGGACTTCGCGGCGGTGGCCAAGCTGGACGCGGAGCTGCGGGAGTTGGCGGGGGAGCGGGAGGAACTGGAGCTGCGCTGGCTGGAGCTGGCGGAGGAGGTGTAGGGCGACGGCGCGGGGGCGCTCCCTCCGGGGAGCATCAACCCCCGTACACCTGCACGCGGCACAACCCCCTCACAACAGTCTCGTCACAGCCCGGTATCGGCTCCCCCGGGCACCCACGAGCGACCCGTCCCGCCGTATCGGCGGGTGATACAAAGAACACCCGCTCACGTGCCGCTCACCGGCGGGATCCGCACCCGATGCGCTCCTTCCCGGGAGGGTGCCGTGCGCCGGCCGGCGCCGTGGCGTCACCGGGATCGCGGGGGAGGCCGCCCGGGCCTGTGGGTTCCGCGCGTAAATGAGGAAAGCTGATGTCACAGCCGCCCCAGCCCCCCCAAGGCTTCGGCGCTCCCCAGGACCAGCCCCCCGGTTTCGGGGCTCCTCCCGCCATGCCGCCCCAGCCCCGGCCACCGGGCAAGCCGCCGCAGGCGCCCCCGGCCCCGCCGGTGCCGCCGGCGCCTCCGGCAGCGCCACCCGCCCCGCCGGCGCCCCCGGCCGCTCCCCCCATGGGCGGCCCGGCGGGCCCCGCGTACGGCTATCCGCAGGCGCCCCCGCCGCCCCCCGGCGGCTACGGCTACCCGGCCGGATATCCGCAGGGCGGTTATCCGCAGGGCGGGTACCCGCAAGGCGCGTACCCGCAGGGCCCGCAGACGCCCCCGCCCCCGGCGAAGAACAAGAAGCGCACGGCCGTCGTCATCGGCGCCGTCACCGCCTTCGCGCTCCTCGTCGGCGGCGGCCTCTGGTACGCCGTCCAGGGCGGTGACGACGGCAAGGACGACAAGGCCAGGACCGCGACCGATACCAAGGGCGGCAACGGCGACAAGGGGGACAAGGGCAAGGGCGCCGACGACCCCGGCAAGGCCAAGGAGGGCAAGTTCCTCTTCGGCGCCGAGCAGCCGCAGATCAAGGACAGCAGCCGGCCGGCCGCCGGCATGTGGGTCACCGACAAGGTCTTCGCCAAGGGCGACCTCGACAAGGTCGTCGGCTACGGCCCGGCCGGCGGCAAGCAGTGGGAGATCCCGCTGGACGGCGACATCTGCTGGGCGCCCAAGCACGTCACCGCCGACGGCAAGACGGCCGTGCTGGTCTCGCAGTTCCCGCCGAGCGACAGCAAGCCGTACGGCGGGCCGTGCAACCAGGTCGTCGCGCTCGACCTGAACAACGGTAAGAAGCTGTGGCAGAAGTCGGTCAGACTCGGCGACAAGGACGTCACGTTCGCCGAGGTCACCGTCGGCGGCGGCACCGTCGCCGCGGGCGGTCTCGGCGGCGGCGCGGCCTGGTCGCTGGACGGCAAGGAGCTGTGGAAGCCCAAGGCCGACGACTCCTGCCGGGACGACGGCTACGGCGGCGGGAACAAGCTCGTCGCGGTGCAGCGCTGCGGCGACTACGAGCACCCGCAGATGAAGGTCCAGACGCTGGACCCGGCGACGGGCCTGCCCAAGTCCACCTTCAAGGTGCCCAGCGGGCTGGACTATGTGCACGTGGCGTCGACCGACCCGCTGGTCATCGGCGTCAACGCGGGTGACCACACGGGCAACGGCGTCTCCGACTTCATGGCGATCGACGACAGCGGCAAGGACGGCAAGCTGCGCAGCAAGATCGCCACGGAGAACGGCAAGTTCGTCCCGCGCTGCCCCTCGACCGGTGTGGAGGGCTGCTCCAAGCTCGTCGTCTCCAAGGACACCCTCTACCTGCCGTCGGACGACCACCAGACCGGCAAGTCCGGTGAGGTCGGCCGGGTCAACGAGATCGTGGCGTTCGACCTGTCCAACGGCCGGTCGAAGGGCAAGGCCGACGGCCGGGTGAGCTCCACGATGGTGCCGATCGGCACGGACAAGGACGGCGCGGCCATCGTGTACCGGACGGCGAACTGGCGCGCGGGCGGTTCGGTCGTCCGGATCGACCCCAACTCCTTCGCCGCGCAGGAGCTGTTGAAGAACCCGCTCGCCACGCAGAAGACCGAGAGCCAGATCTCGCCGCAGTTCGAGCAGGCCATCTGGGCGCAGGACCGGCTCTATCTGGGCCGCAACTACGTCCACAAGCCGAGTCCGTTCGCGGACGGCAAGGAGTACATCGCCATGATCTGGGGCACCGGCTGACCGGGCCTCCGCCCGGCCGGGTGATCGTGGTTGACGACCGGTTGACGCACCGCTGATCATTTGGCGAACGCTCGGCGCCGTATCCCTGTCCATCGCGCGTACATGCCTGAACGATCCGTTTCAGACGCGAAGTACACGTGATTGGCAGGGATTTCGGCATTCCGGGGGACTTCTCACGAGTAGGGGGAGCGGAACGTCGAACAAGCGTGTAGCTTCCGGAGGCAACAGGCGACAAAGAGACGTAGCGACGTGAGAAGCGTGACTTCGAAGCGTGACTGCGTCGACGACACAGAGACGTACGCGGGCGACAGGGGGGCAGCGCTATGGGCGTGCGGCTCATGGTGGTCGACGACCACCGACTGCTGGCCGAGGCCCTCGCCTCGGCGCTGAAGTTGCGCGGGCACAGGGTCCTGGCGGCGGCCGCGCCGAGTGCGGGCGCGGCCGATCTGGTGGTGAGCCGGGCGCCCGAAGTGTGCCTGCTGGGCACGGCGGCCCCGGCCGAGCCGGGCGCGTTCGAGCCCGTCGTCCGGATCAAACGGGAGCGTCCGCAGGTCGCCGTCGTGGTGCTCGGCCCGGTGCCGAGCCCGCTGGGCATCGCGGCCGCCTTCGCCGCCGGCGCCTCCGGCTACGTCCGGCACAACGAGCGCATCGAGGGCGTCGAGCGGGCCATGCTCAAGGCCCGCGCGGGCGAGGCGGCGGTCGAACCCCAGCTGCTCCAGGGCGCGTTCACCGAGCTGCTCAACCCGGCGGCCCAGCCGGACGACGAGGGCGCCCGGCTGCTCCAGCTGCTGACCCCGCGCGAGGTCGAGGTGCTGGTGCGGGTGGCCGAGGGCGAGGACACCCGGCTGATCGCCGCCGGCATGGGGATAGCACCCAGCACGGCACGCACCCATGTCCAGCGCGTCCTGATGAAGCTCGGGGTCGGCTCCCGGCTGGAGGCCGCGGCCCTCGCGGCCCGTACGGGGCTGCTGGACCGGGCCGCGGGCGGCGTTCCGGTCACTTCCCGTCCGGCTCCTCCCCGCGGCGTGGTGGGGCGGCAGGGCGGAGCCTGAGCCAGGCCAGGAAGAGGACGCCGAGGGCGAGCATGCCCAGGCCGGTCCAGAGGTTGATGTTGATGCCCTGGGCCTTGGCCAGGTCCTCGTCCGAGGCGGTGATCCCGGCGACGGTGACGACGACGCCGTAGACGGTGAACAGCCCGCCGATGACGAGGCGGATGTCGAAGGGCCGCGCGGGCCCCTTGCGGTCGTTCATGACGCTCCCCGGTGGGTTCGCCGGTCAGAAGGAGAAGGGCACGTAGCAGAGGGCGGCGAGGGCCACGGCGCCCCAGCCCAGCACGGCCGGCCGGCGGTACCAGGCGCCGTCGTCCGCCGGGCCGTCCGCCGGGCGCATGCCGTGGACCAGCCCGGCCAGCGAGGCCGCCGGCCGGGGCTCGGTGAACAGCGAGACCGAGACCGTCACCAGCGCGCCGACCGCGAACGCCGCGATAGCGGAGACGAAGTTGGCGCCCTGGTCGGAGGGGATGGACACGATGCCCTGCCGGTAGAGGACGAAGTAGTGGACCATCGCCGCCACGGTCCCGGACAGCAGCCCCCAGAAGCCGCCCGCCGCGGTGGTCCGCCGCCAGAACATCCCGATGACGAAGACGCAGAACAGCGGGACGTTGAAGAAGGAGAACAGCGTCTGCAGGTAGTTCATGATGTTGGAGAAGGACGCGGCGAGGAACGCCGTCCCCATGCCCGCGAGCACCCCGAGCACGGTCATCACCCGCCCGGCAGCCAGGTAGTACGCGTCGTCGCGGCCGGGCCGTACGTACGCGGCCCAGATGTCGCCGGTGAACACCGTGTTGAAGGACGAGACGTTGGCCGCCATCCCGGCCATGAAGGCCGCGAGCAGCCCGGTCACGGCCAGCCCCAGCACCCCGTTGGGCAGCAGGTCGCGCATCAGGACCGGGATCGCGTCGTTGTAGCTGAGCCCGCTGCCGGGCGCGCCCAGCGCCGGTTCCACCGCGAGGGCGATCAGGCCCGGCACCACGACCGCCAGCGGAATGAGCAGCTTCGGGAACGCGGCGATCAGCGGGGTGCGCCGGGCCGCCCCGAGGTCCTTCGCGGACAGGGCCCGCTGCACCTCGGCGAAGTTGGTCGTCCAGTAGCCGAAGCTCAGCACGAAGCCGAGGCCCAGGACGATGGTGAGCCAGTTCGCGCCCAGCGGGTTGGCGTGGCCGATGCCCGTGCCGCCCCAGGCGGTGAGGAAGTCCCCGCCGCGCCGCTCGGTCACCCGGTCGCTCAACCCGCCCCAGCCGCCCACCCGTTCGAGGCCGACGACCGTCAATGGGATCAGCGCGGCCAGGATGACGAAGAACTGCAGAACCTCGTTGTAGACGGCCGAGGACAGGCCGCCCAGGGTGATGTAGGCGAGGACGAAGAAACCGGCCACGACGACGGCCACCCACTGCGGCCACCCGAGGAGCGCCTGGAGCACGATCGCCATCGCGTAGAGGTTGACGCCCGCGATGAGCACCGAGGAGACGGCGAAGATGACCGACGACAGCAGGTGCGAGGACGGTCCGAAGCGGCGCAGCAGGAACTCCGGCACGGAGCGCACCTCGGAGCCGTAGTAGAACGGCATCATCACCAGGCCCAGGAAGACCATGGCGGGTATCGCGCCGATCCAGTACCAGTGGACCGTGTAGACCCCGTACTGGGCGCCGTTGGCGGCCATGCCCAGGATCTCGGTGGCGCCGAGGTTGGCGGCGACGAAGGCGAGACCGGTGACCCAGGCGGGCAGGGAACGGCCCGCCAGGAAGAAGTCCAGACTGGTGCGCACCGAGCGGCGGGCGGCCCAGCCGACGCCCAGGACGACGGCGAAGTAGAGGGCCAGGATGGCGTAGTCGAGGCCGTCGACGGGGAGCCGGAGCCCCTCGGCCAGGCCGTGGGTGCCGTGCGGGTCGTGCGGGTCGTGCAAGTCGCCCATGGAGACCCCTCGTTCACGGTTGACCGAGTTGTTGCCCCATGGTTCCGTGTGAAGCGCGGGGTGGGAAGGCACCGGTGAGGAGAGCCGAGGGCGTGAGGAAGACCGCGATCCGGCTCGCGGACGGCCGCGAGCTGCTCTACTACGACACCCGGGACGGCGCCGCCCGCGACGCCGCGGACCCGCGCCCCCTCGCCCCGGCCGGCCGCGGCACCGAGCTGCGCACCGATCCGCTGCTGGGCGACACGGTGGCCATCGCCTCCCACCGCCAGGACCGCACCTACCATCCGCCGACCGGCCTCTGCCCGCTGTGCCCCTCCCGCGACGGCCGGCCCACCGAGATCCCGGCCGCGGACTACGAGGTCGTCGTCCTGGAGAACCGCTTCCCCGCCTTCGCGGGGCCCGGCCGCTGCGAGGTCGTCTGCTTCACCGCCGACCACGACGGCTCCTTCGCCGCCCTGGACGACGAGCGGGCCGCCCTCGTCCTCGCCGCGTGGACGGACCGCACGGCGGAGCTGTCCGCCCTCCCCGGCATCGGGCAGGTCTACTGCTTCGAGAACCGGGGCGCGGAGATCGGCGTGACCCTCGCCCATCCGCACGGGCAGATCTACGCGTACCCGTTCGTCCCCCCGCGCACGGAGCGCGTCCTCGCCTCCGCCGTCGCCCACCGCCGGCGCACCGGCCGCAACCTCTTCGACGACGTCGTGGCCGCCGAGGAGGCCGACGGGCGGCGCATGGTGCTCTCCGGGGAGCACTGGACGGCGTTCGTGCCGTACGCGGCCCGCTGGCCGTACGAGGTCCACCTCCACCCCCGGCGGCGGGTGCCCGACCTGACCGCCCTCGGCGCGGCCGCCCGTGCCGAGCTGCCGGGCCTCCAGCGCGAGCTGCTGCGCCGCTTCGACCGGCTCTTCGGGCCGGGGGCGCCGCCCACCCCGTACGTCAGCGGCTGGCACCAGGCCCCCGTGCGCCACCCGCTGCGCGCGGAGTACGGCCTTCACCTCGAGGTCTTCACCGTCCGCCGCACTCCCGGCAAGCTCAAGTTCCTCGCCGGTTCCGAATCCGGCATGAACGTGTTCATCAACGATGTGCCGCCGGAGGCCGCGGCCGAGCGACTGCGAGAGGCAGCAAGCGAATGAACACGAGCAAGTGCCTGGTCACGGGTGGTGCGGGCTATGTCGGCAGCGTCGTCGCGGCCCATCTGCTGGCGGCCGGGCACACCGTGACCGTGCTCGACGACCTCTCCACCGGCCACCGCGACGCCGTTCCGGAGGGCGCGTGCTTCATCGAGGGGCGCATCCAGGACGTGGCGCGCCATCTGGACGGCTCGTACGACGCGGTGCTGCACTTCGCGGCCTGCTCCCAGGTCGGCGAGTCCGTCGCGCACCCCGAGAAGTACTGGCGCAACAACGTCGGCGGGACGCTCGACCTGCTCGACGCGATGCGCGCGGCGGGCGTGCGCACCCTGGTCTTCTCCTCCACCGCCGCCACCTACGGCGAGCCCGTGACCGTGCCGGTCACCGAGAACGCGCCCGCCGTCCCCACCAACCCGTACGGTGCCAGCAAGCTGGCCGTGGACCATATGATCGCCGCCGAGTGCGCGGCCCACGGGCTGGCCGGCGTCTCACTGCGGTACTTCAACGTGGCCGGGGCGCACGGCCGTTGGGGCGAGCGGCACGAGCCCGAGTCGCACCTGGTCCCGCTCGTCCTGCGGGTCGCCCTCGGCGAGCGGCCGGAGATCGCCGTCCACGGGGACGACTACCCGACCCCGGACGGCACCTGCGTCCGCGACTACCTGCACGTCGCCGACCTGGCCGAGGCGCATCTGCTGGCCCTGGCCGCCGCCCGGCCCGGCGAGCACCTGGTGTGCAACCTCGGCAACGGCAACGGCTTCTCCGTCCACGAGGTCGTCGAGACCGCGCGCAGGGTCACCGGGCACCCGATCCCCCGGCGCACCGGCCCCCGCCGGGCGGGCGATCCCGCCGTGCTGGTGGCCTCCGCCGAGCGGGCCCGGGAGGTCCTCGGCTGGCGGCCGCGCCGCCCGGACCTGGCCGGAATCATCGCGGACGCCTGGGACTTCGCGCGCCGGCCGGGGGAGGGCGAGGTCCGCTGAACCGCGCCGGGCGCGTCGCGGACGCCTTCCGCGCGGTGTTCGGCACCGCGTGCGCGGGCGTCTGGTCCGCGCCCGGACGCGTCAACCTCATCGGTGAGCACACCGACTACAACGGCGGCTCCGTCCTGCCCCTCGCCCTGCCGCGGCGTACCTGGGCGGCCGCCGCGCCCCGCGCCGACGGGCTGCTGCGGCTGCACTCCGCGGACGCCCCGGGCGGGCCCGCCGAACTGGCCGTCGCCCGGCTGGTGCCGGGCTCCGTGCGCGGCTGGGCCGCCTACCCGGCGGGCGTCGCCTGGGCGCTGCGCCGGGCCGGGTACGGGCCGGGCGGGGCGGACGTGCACGTGGAGACGGATGTGCCGCTGGGCGCCGGGCTGTCCTCCTCGGCGGCCCTGGAGCTGGCCGTGGCGCTGGCCCTGACCGGGCTCGCCGGGCAGGAGGCGGACCGCCGCCAACTGGCCCTGCTGGCACGGGACGCCGAGCACGCCTTCCCCGGGGTGCCCTGCGGGATCATGGACCAGACGGCCGCCGCCTGCTGCACCACGGGCCACGTGCTGCACCTCCGTACCCGCGATCTCGCCCTGCGGCAGGTCCCGTTCGACCCCGTGGCGCATGGGCTGCGGCTCCTGGTCGTGGACACCCGGGCCGTCCATGCGCTGCGGGACGGCGCGTACGCGGCGCGGCGCGCCGGTTGCGAGGCGGGCGCGCGGGCGCTCGGACTGCGGCTGCTGGCCGATCTCGCCCCCTCGCAACTCGACGGTGCGCTCGGAGAGTTGGAGCCGTCGCTGCGGCCGCTGGTGCGGCACGTCGTGACGGAGGAGATGCGCGTCGGCCGGGTGGTGTCCCGCCTGGAGGCCGGTGACCCGCGGTCCGTGGGGGAGCTGCTCACGGCCGGACACGCCTCGCTCCGCGACGACTTCGCCGTCTCCTGCGCCGAGCTGGACCTGGCGGTGTCGGCGGCGTGCCGGGCCGGGGCGCTCGGCGCCCGGATGACCGGCGGCGGCTTCGGCGGCTCCGCGGTGGTGCTGACGGAGGAGGCGGCCGCGGCGGGGGTGGCGCGGGAGGTGGAAGCGGCCTTCGCGGCCGGGGGGCGCCGGCCGCCGCGGGTGTTCGCCGTGACCCCGGGGGACGGGGCGCGGCGCGACCTGTGAACCGAGGGCTTCCCAACTGACCTGCGCCGTCATGCCGCTTGGGCCATCCGTGCGTCACATCGCGTCGTTCCGCGTCGTTCGCCGCCTCAATACTGAACAGAAAGCTCACCATAAACATCCGGGTCAAGCAGTTTTGCGAATCGGCTTCCGTTGTCGTACCCCGGCCGTACGCTGAGCAGAGCGTCGGTGGGGGCCGGCGCCGATCAGGGGGCGAGACAGGCAGGTACGACGCCCGGGGCGGGGTAGTTGTCGGAGTGCGGCGGCGGCCGTGCGCCGGGACGACGCCCGTACCGGGCGCCGTACCCGCACTGCGCGCCTCCCCGGATTTGGGGGTGGTTGTGGCACGCATTCGGGTATTGGTCGTCGACGACCACCGCATCTTCGCCGAGTCCCTCGCCGCCGCGCTCGCGGCGGAGCAGGACGTGGACGTCTCGGCGGCCGGCAGCGGGCCGGCTGCGCTGCGCGCGCTGGAGCGCGCGGCGGTGGAAGGACGTCGCTTCGACGTCCTGCTGATCGACGCCGATCTGGGCACGGTGGCCGTGGAGGCCGCCCGGGTCCCGGAGCAGCGGCGGCCTCCCGGCCGGCAGGGCCCGGGGCCGGACGGCGGCGGTGCGGTGGACGGCATTTCGCTGGTGGCCGGGGTGCGCTCGGGCCACCCCGGGGTGCGGACGGTGGTCCTCGCCGAGCGCGACGACCCGCGGCGGGCGGCTGCCGCGCTGCAGGCGGGCGCCGGCGGCTGGGTCGCCAAGGACTGTTCGCTCTCGCGCCTGCTCGCGGTGATACGCGGGGTGCTGAGGGACGAGACGCATCTGCCGCCCGCGCTGCTCACCGGCGTGCTGCGGGAGCTCACGGCCGCGCGCAAGCACCGCACGGAGAGCGAGCGGCTGGTGGAGTCGCTGACCCCGCGCGAGCGCGAGGTGCTCCGCTGCATGGTGGCCGGGCTGGGCCGCAAGGCCGTCGCGGAGCGGCTCTACCTCTCCCCGCACACGGTCCGCACCCATATGCAGAACGTGCTGGGCAAGCTCGGGGTCCACTCCACGCTCGCCGCGGTGGCGCTGGCCCGCCGCGCCGGGGTCGGCCCGGTGGACCTAGCCGGGGACGTTGTCGAACGGGGCGGTCAACTGGCGTAGCAGTCCGGCGAGTTCATGGCGCTGGGCGGTGGAGAGCTCGGCGAGGATCGCGCGCTCCTGGGCGAGCAGCCCGGCGAGCGCCTCGTCCGCCCGGTCCTGCCCCTCCTCGGTGAGCCGCACCAGCACGCCGCGCCGGTCGTTGGGGTCGGGCTCGCGCCGGACGAGGCCCTTCTTGGCGAGCCGGTCGATGCGGTTGGTCATGGTGCCCGAGGTGACCAGGGTCTGGGTGAGTAGCTGCCCGGGGGAGAGCTGGTAGGGCGCCCCGGCCCGGCGCAGCGACGTCAGTACGTCGAACTCCCAGGGCTCCAACTGGTGCTCGGCGAAGGCCAGTCGACGGGCGCGGTCGAGGTGGCGGGCGAGCCGGCTGACCCGGCTGAGCACCTCCAGCGGCTCCACGTCGAGGTCAGGGCGCTCCCGGCGCCACGCTGCGACCAGCCGATCGACCTCGTCCTCCATGGGATCAGTGTAGTGGGTCTGTCGACATGGAGTCTCTTGACGTCAAGATATATGGAGAGGGATGCTGGCGGGAGGGCCGGCAGCACGCCCGCCGCTCCACGGGAGGACCACCATGCCGCACACCACCACCTGGGACCCCGCGCAGTATCTGCGTCACGCGGGTCACCGCACCCGCCCCTTCCTCGACCTGCTGGCCCGCGTCCCCGACCTCCCGGCCGGCGGCCCCGCCCGCATCGTCGACCTCGGCTGCGGCGCCGGCAACGTCACGGCCCTGCTCGCCGACCGCTGGCCGGACGCCCTGATCACCGGGCTGGACAACTCGCCCGAGATGCTGCGGGACGCCCAGGCGCACGCGGGCCGCACCAGCGGCGGCGGCCGGATCACCTTCGCCGGGGCGGACGCCGGGGACTGGGCCCCGATCGGCCCGCTCGACCTGATCGTCTCCAACGCGGCGCTCCAGTGGGTGCCCGGTCACGCGGACTCCTTCGCCGCCTGGACCGCGGCGCTCTCCCCGGGCGGGGTCCTCGCCTTCCAGGTCCCCGGCAACCACGACTCGCCCTCGCACGTGCTGCTCCACGACCTGTGCGCGTCGCCCCGCTGGCGGGACCGCCTGGACGGCGTCCTCCGTGGCCCGCTCCGCGTCCTGGACCCGGCCGGCTATCTGGAGCGCCTGGCATCCCTCGGCCTGGCCGTCGACGCGTGGGAGACGACGTACTGCCATCTGCTGTCGGGCGAGGACCCGGTCCTCGACTGGCTCAAGGGGACGGGTCTGCGCCCCGTTCTGACGGCGCTGGCCGACTCTCCCGCCGAGCGGGAGGAGTTCGTGGCGGCTTACGCGGCTCTGCTGCGCGAGGCGTATCCGGCGGGGCCGCACGGGACGGTCTTCCCGTTCCGCCGCATCTTCGCGGTGGCGGTCAAGGAGTGAGCTTGCCCCTGTCCCGCCCTTTCACCGTTTCTCGCCGCGCTCCGCGCGGAAACCAGCCCGTCCGGCGTTTGAGGACTTCGCCCGAAGGGTGAATGGGGGTCCGGGGGTCTCCCCCGGGGAAACGGTGAAAGGGCGGGCCAGGGGCAAAACCAAAACCCCCCGGGGCCGACGGCGCCCCGGCGCTAAGAACGCCGATGCCCCACCAGCCGAGGCTTCGGCTCCAGCCCGTCCAGCCCATGCCACGCAAGATTCACCAAGTGCGCCGCCACCTCCGCCTTCTTCGGCCGGCGCACATCCAGCCACCACTGGCCCGTCAGCGCCACCATCCCCACCAGCGCCTGCGCATACAGCGGCGCCAGCTTCGGGTCGAAGCCACGGGCCTTGAACTCCAGGCCCAGGATGTCCTCGACCTGCGTCGCGATGTCGCTGATCAGCGAGGCGAACGTGCCCGTCGACTGCGCCACCGGCGAATCGCGGACCAGGATCCGGAAGCCGTCCGTATAGGAGTCGATGTAGTCGAGCAGCGCGAACGCCGCCTGCTCCAGCAGCTCCCGCGGGTGGCCCGCCGTCAGTGCCCCCGTGACCATGTCCAGCAGCTGCCGCATCTCGCGGTCCACGACGACCGCGTAGAGCCCTTCCTTGCCCCCGAAGTGCTCGTAGACCACCGGCTTGGAGACCCCGGCCTTCGCCGCGATCTCCTCGACCGACGTGCCCTCGAAGCCGCGCTCGGCGAAGAGTGTGCGACCGACGTCCAGCAACTGCTCGCGGCGCTCCGCGCCGGTCATCCGCACCCGGCGGGTGCGTCTGGTCCCGGACGCGGGGTTCTGGTCCTTCTTACCGGTGGTCTTGCTGTCGATCGCCACGCCGTCAATCATGCCGCGTGCGCGGCACCCTCCTTCTCCCTGTTCTCCTTGCGCTTGGCCGCGAGGCGGTCAGCCTTGGGCCAGCGCACGTCGTACGCCCATCCGGCCTTTTCGAACCAGCGGATGATACGGGCGCTGGAGTCGATCTGCCCCCGCAGCACCCCGTGCCGGGCCGACGTCGGGTCGGCGTGGTGCAGGTTGTGCCAGGACTCGCCGCAGGACAGGATCGCCAGCCACCACACGTTCCCCGAGCGGTCGCGCGACTTGAAGGGCCGCTTGCCCACCGCGTGGCAGATCGAGTTGATGGACCACGTCACATGGTGCAGCAGGGCCACCCGGACCAGCGAACCCCAGAAGAACGCCGTCACCGCCCCCTGCCAGGACCAGGTCGCCAGGCCGCCCACCAGCGGGGGGAGCAGCAGCGAGACCGTGGTCCACAGCACGAACTGGCGGGAGACCGCCCGGATCGCCGGATCCTTGATCAGGTCCGGGGCGTATTTGTGCTGCGGAGTCTGCTCCTCGTCGAACATCCAGCCGACGTGGGCCCACCACAGGCCCTTCATCAGCGCCGGGATCGTTTCGCCGAACCGCCACGGCGAATGCGGATCGCCCTCGGCGTCCGAGAACTTGTGGTGCCTGCGGTGGTCCGCCACCCAGCGCACCACGGGCCCCTCGACCGCCAGCGACCCCATCACCGCCAGGGCGATCCGCAGCGGTCGCTTGGCCTTGAACGAGCCGTGGGTGAAGTAACGGTGATAGCCGATCGTGATGCCGTGGCAGCCAATGAAGTACATCGCCGTCATCAGCCCCAGATCCAGCCAGCTCACCCCCCAGCCCCAGGCGAGCGGTACCGCGGCGACGAGCGCGACGAAGGGGACGGTGATGAACAGCAGCAGGGTGATCTGTTCGATCGAGCGCTTGCTGTCACCACCCAGCGTGGCGGAAGGGAGCGGGCCCTGTTGGACCTTCGGCACGTCTTCGAGCACGTCGGGGCTTGCAGTCATGGGGTTCCCTCGTGGGGGTCGGGGGCTGGCTACGGTTCCGTAACCTACGGCAACGTAAGTATGGCAGGGCCCCGGGAGGGGGCAAGAGGGCTCTCGGCCACCGCGCGTCGGGCGGCGACCTATGCTTGGGGCGTCGGACAGCGCGGTCCGCCACCCCTCCAGACGTGCTCGGAATCACCGCAAGGAGCCGCACCTGTGAGCAGTGCCGACCCCACCAGCACCGAAGCACGGCGCAGCGCCGCCCTGCGTGCCGACATCCGCCGCCTCGGGGACCTCCTCGGCGAGACCCTGGTCCGCCAGGAGGGCGACGAGCTCCTCGCCCTCGTCGAACAGGTCCGCGCCCTGACCCGCACCGACGGCGAGGCCGCCGCCCGGCTGCTCGGCTCCACCGACCCGCAGACCGCCGCCAAGCTGGTGCGCGCCTTCTCCACCTACTTCCATCTGGCCAACGTCACCGAACAGGTGCACCGCGCCCGGGAGCTGGGCGCCAAGCGGGACGCCGAGGGCTCGATCCTGGCCCGCACCGCGGACAAGCTGAAGGACGCCGATCCCGAGCACCTGCGGCAGACCGTCGAGCACCTGGGCGTCCGGCCGGTTTTCACCGCCCACCCCACCGAGGCCGCCCGTCGCAGCGTCCTCAACAAGCTCCTGCGCATCGCCGAGCTGCTGGACCGGCCGGCCACCGGCGAGGGCGACAAGCGCCGCCTCGACCTGCGCCTCGCCGAGAACATCGACCTGCTCTGGCAGACCGACGAACTGCGCGTGGCCCGCCCCGAGCCCACCGACGAGGCGCGCAACGCCATCTACTACCTGGACGAGCTGCACACCGGCGCCGTCGGCGACGTCCTGGAGGACCTCGCGGCCGAGCTCGACCGGGTCGGCGTCCCGCTGCCCGTCACCACCCGCCCGCTGACCTTCGGCAGCTGGATCGGCGGCGACCGCGACGGCAACCCCAATGTGACCCCCCAGGTCACCTGGGACGTCCTGATCCTCCAGCACGAGCACGGCATCACCGACGCCGTCGAGCTGGTCGACGAGCTGCGCGTGGCCCTCTCCAACTCCATCCGCAACAGCGGCGCCGGCGAGGAGCTGCTCACCTCGCTCCAGCGCGACCTCGAGCTGCTCCCCGAGATCAGCCCGCGCTACAAGCGGCTCAACGCCGAGGAGCCCTACCGGCTCAAGGCCACCTGCGTCCGCCAGAAGCTCCTCAACACCCGTGAGCGGCTGGCCCGCGACACCCCGCACGTGGAGGGCCGCGACTACCTCGGCACCGCCGACCTGCTCGCCGACCTCCAGCTGATCCAGGACTCGCTGCGCTCCCACCGCGGCGGGCTCATCGCCGACGGCCGCGTGGAGCGCGCCCTGCGCACCCTCGCCGCGTTCGGCCTCCACCTGGCCACCATGGACGTCCGCGAGCACGCCGACGCCCACCACCACGCGCTCGGCCAGCTCTTCGACCGGCTCGGCGAGGAGTCCTGGCGGTACGCCGACATGCCGCGCGAGTACCGCGGCAAGCTCCTCGCGAAGGAGCTGCGCTCCCGCCGTCCGCTGGCCCCCAGCCCCGCGCCGCTGGACGCGGCCGGCGCCAGGACCCTCGGGGTCTTCGGCACCATCCGGGAGGCGCTGGAGCGCTTCGGCCCCGAGGTGATCGAGTCCTACATCATCTCCATGTGCCAGGGCGCCGACGACGTCTTCGCCGCCGCCGTCCTCGCCCGCGAGGCCGGGCTGCTCGACCTGCACGCGGGCTGGGCGAAGATCGGCATCGTCCCGCTGCTGGAGACCACCGACGAGCTGCGCGCGGCCGACGTCATCCTCGACGCGATGCTCGCCGACCCCTCCTACCGGCGCCTGGTCGCGCTGCGCGGGGACGTCCAGGAGGTCATGCTCGGCTACTCGGACTCCTCCAAGTTCGGCGGCATCACCACCTCGCAGTGGGAGATCCACCGTGCCCAGCGCCGGCTGCGCGACGTCGCGCACCGCTACGGGGTGCGGCTGCGCCTCTTCCACGGCCGCGGCGGCACGGTCGGCCGGGGCGGCGGCCCCACCCACGACGCGATCCTCGCCCAGCCGTGGGGCACGCTGGACGGCGAGATCAAGGTGACCGAGCAGGGCGAGGTCATCTCCGACAAGTACCTCATCCCGGCGCTCGCCCGGGAGAACCTGGAGCTGACCGTGGCCGCCACGCTCCAGGCGTCCGCCCTGCACACCTCCCCGCGCCAGTCCGACGAGGCGCTCGCCCGCTGGGACGCGGCCATGGACACCGTCTCCGACGCCGCGCACGCCGCGTACCGGCGGCTGGTGGAGGACCCGGACCTGCCCGCGTACTTCTTCGCCTCCACGCCCGTGGACCAGCTCGCCGAG
Organism: Streptomyces luteireticuli; assembly: GCF_041519305.1. Taxonomy (NCBI): domain Bacteria; kingdom Bacillati; phylum Actinomycetota; class Actinomycetes; order Kitasatosporales; family Streptomycetaceae; genus Streptomyces; species Streptomyces luteireticuli. The sequence continues at coordinate 3,754,229 of NZ_CP167927.1, read as the reverse complement.
CTGCACCTGGGCTCCCGCCCGTCACGCCGCCCCGACTCGGGCGCGGGCCTCGACGGACTCCGGGCCATCCCCTGGGTGTTCGGCTGGACCCAGTCCCGGCAGATCGTCCCCGGCTGGTTCGGCGTCGGCTCCGGGCTGAGGGCCGCGCGCGAGGCGGGGCTGGACACGGTCCTGGAGGAGATGCATGCGCAGTGGCACTTCTTCGGCAACTTCCTCTCCAACGTGGAGATGACGCTGGCGAAGACGGACCTGCGCATCGCCCAGCACTACGTCGACACGCTCGTCCCCGACGACCTCAAGCACGTCTTCGAGGCGATCCGGGCCGAGCACGAGCTGACCGTGCAGGAGGTCCTGCAGATTACCGGGGAGCGCGAACTGCTCGACGCGAGCCCGGTGTTGCGCCAGACCTTCCACATCCGCGACGCCTACCTCGACCCGATCTCGTATCTGCAGGTGACGCTGCTGCACCGGCAGCGGGAGGCGGCGGAGCGGGGCGAGGCGCCGGATCCGCTGCTGGGGCGGGCTCTGCTTCTCACGGTGAACGGTGTGGCGGCGGGCCTGCGCAACACGGGCTGAGGCCCGGGGCAACGCGGCTTCGCCGCGTTCGTCCTCAAACGCCGGACGGGCTGAACAGCCCGTCCGGCGTTTGAGGACTTCGCCCGAAGGGCGAATGGGGTCCGGGGTCTCCCCGGAATGGGGGCACCCCCTCTGGGGGAGGTGAAAGGGCGGGTCAGGGGCAAAACCCCCTCCGGGCCCTACGAGTTGTACGTGCCCTGCGCCCGCTCAAGACCGTCCACGATCAGACACTCGACCGCATCCGCCGCCCGATCCACCTCGTACGCAAGCTCCTTGCGCTCGGCCGACGAGAAGTCCTTCAGCACGAAGTCCGCCACCTGCATCCGCCCCGGCGGCCGCCCGATCCCGAACCGCACCCGGCAGTAGTCCGCCCCCAGCGCCTTCGTGATCGACTTCAGCCCGTTGTGGCCGTTGTCGCCGCCGCCCAGCTTCAGCCGCAGCTGCCCGTAGTCGATGTCCAGCTCGTCGTGGACGGCCACGATCCGCTCCACCGGCACCTTGTAGAAGTCGCGCAGCGCCGTCGTCGGACCGCCCGACAGGTTCATGAACGACATCGGCTTGGCGATCACCACCCGCCGGCTCGACGGGCCCGGCGCGCCCAGGCGTCCCTCGACGACCTGCGCCCGCCCCGCCTTGTGCGCCTTGAACTTCGCCCCGATCCGCTCCGCGAGCAGGTCCGCGACCATGAAGCCCACGTTGTGGCGGTTGCCCGCGTACTCCGGGCCGGGGTTGCCCAGGCCCACGATCAGCCAGGGGCTCGCGCTCGTGTCGTCCGTCATCCGCATGTCTCCTTCATACGCCAACCGCCGCCCCGCTCCGGCGAAGGAGCGGGACGGCGGCCGGAAGAAAAAACGAGGCTCAGGCCTCGGCGCCCTCGGCGGCCTCGTCCGCGGCGGCGGTCTGGCCGGCGACGACGTGCAGGACGACCGTGTCGGCGTCCACGGCCAGCTCGACACCGGCCGGCAGGACGACGTCCTTGGCGAGGACGGAGGCACCGGCCTCCAGGCCCGCGATGGAGACGGTGACGGCCTCGGGGATGTGGGTGGCCTCGGCCTGGACCGGCAGGGCGGTCAGGGTGTGCTCGAGCAGGTTGCCGCCCGCGGCCAGGTCGCCCTCGGTCTGGACCGGAACCTCGACGGTGACCTTCTCGCCGCGCTTGACGACGAGCAGGTCGACGTGCTCCAGGAAGCCCTTCAGCGGGTCACGCTGGACCTGCTTGGGGATGACGAGCTCGTCGCGGCCCTCGATGTCCAGGGAGAGGAGGACGTTCGGGGTCTTGAGCGCCATCATCAGGTCGTGGCCCGGGAGGGACACGTGGACCGGCTCGGAGCCGTGGCCGTAGACGACGGCCGGAACCTGGTGGGCGCGGCGGATGCGGCGGGCGGAGCCCTTGCCGAACTCGGTGCGGACGGCGGCGGCGAGCTTGATCTCGGCCATGGTGCACTCCTCGGAGGTCGTGTCGGTGGACAGGGTCACCCGGCCACGAACGGCCTGCTACGAAGAGCGCGTCGATAACGGACCGCCGCATCACATGGATACGGCCTCCCTCGCCGAGCAACTCGAGGAGTCTACCCGGCGGGGAGGCCGCACTCTAAATCGATCTACGCGATCGTCACGCCTGCTCGTCGAAGAGGCTGGTGACCGAGCCGTCCTCGAACACCTCGCGCACCGCGCGGGCGATCGTCGGAGCGATCGACAGCACCGTGATCTTGTCGAGCTCCAGCTCGTTCGGCGTCGGCAGCGTGTTGGTGAAGACGAACTCGCTGACCTTGGAGTTCTTCAGCCGGTCCGCGGCCGGGCCGGAGAGCACGCCGTGCGTGGCGGTGACGATGACGTCCGCGGCACCGTGCGCGAACAGGGCGTCCGCGGCGGCGCAGATGGTGCCACCGGTGTCGATCATGTCGTCCACCAGTACGCAGACACGATCCTTCACGTCGCCGACGACCTCGTGCACGGTGACCTGGTTGGCGACATCCTTGTCACGGCGCTTGTGGACGATGGCGAGCGGGGCGCCCAGACGGTCGCACCAGCGGTCGGCGACGCGCACGCGGCCGGCGTCCGGGGAGACGACGGTGAGCTTGTCGCGGTCCACCTTGGCGCCCACGTAGTCCGCCAGGAGCGGCAGCGCGAACAGGTGGTCCACCGGGCCGTCGAAGAAGCCCTGGATCTGGTCGGTGTGCAGGTCGACCGTCAGGATGCGGTCGGCACCGGCCGTCTTGAACAGGTCGGCGATCAGGCGGGCCGAGATCGGCTCGCGGCCGCGGTGCTTCTTGTCCTGACGGGCGTAGCCGTAGAACGGCACGATCACGGTGATGCTCCGGGCCGAGGCCCGCTTCAGAGCGTCGACCATGATGAGCTGCTCCATGACCCACTTGTTGATGGGAGCCGTGTGGCTCTGCATCAGGAAGCAGTCGGCGCCGCGCGCGGACTCCTGGAAGCGGACGTAGATCTCACCGTTCGCGAAGTCGAACGCCTTGGTCGGGACCAGGCCGACGCCCAGCTGGTGCGCGACCTCCTCGGCAAGCTCGGGGTGGGCGCGGCCGGAGAAGAGCATCAGCTTCTTCTCGCCGGTCGTCTTGATCCCGGTCACAGCACAGTCTCCTTGGATGTCGCTTTGTGTGCGCTTATCACGGTACGCCCCGATCGGCGGGACCGTGTGACGGTCACTGCTCCCCGTCGTGCTCCTGGAGAGCGGAGGAAGCGGCCTGCGCGGCCGCGCTTCCGGGGCGCTTTCGAGCCACCCAGCCCTCGATATTCCGCTGCTGTCCTCGTGCGACGGCCAGCGAACCCGGGGGCACATCCTTGGTGATGACCGAGCCGGCGGCGGTGTACGCGCCGTCCCCGATCGTGACCGGAGCCACAAACATGTTGTCCGATCCGGTGCGGCAGTGCGAGCCGATCGTGGTGTGGTGCTTGTTCACACCGTCGTAGTTCACGAAGACGCTCGCGGCGCCGATGTTGGTGTACTCGCCGATGGTGGCGTCGCCCACATAGGACAGGTGAGGCACCTTGGTGCCCTCGCCGACCTCGGCGTTCTTCATCTCGACGTAGGCGCCGGCCTTCGACTTGGCACCGAGCTTCGTCCCCGGCCGCAGATAGGCGAAGGGGCCGACGGCGGCCCGCTCGCCGATCAGCGCGGAGTCCGCGACGGTGTTGTCCACCCGGGCGCCCGCGCCCACGGCGGTGTCCGTCAGGCGGCAGTTCGGGCCGACCTCGGCGCCGGTGGCGATGTGGGTGGCGCCCAGCAGCTGGGTGCCGGGGTGCACCAGCGCGTCCGGCTCGAAGGTCACCGTGACGTCCACCCAGGTCGTCGCCGGGTCCACCACGGTCACACCGCTCATCATCGCCTCGTGCAGCAGCCGCTCGTTGAGCAGCCGGCGGGCCTCGGCGAGCTGGACGCGGTTGTTGATGCCCAGGATCTCCCGGTGGTCGGGGGCGACCGCCGCGCCGACCCGGTGGCCGGCCTCGCGCAGGATGCCGAGGACGTCCGTCAGGTACTCCTCGCCCTGGCTGTTGTCCGTGCGGACCTTGCCCAGCGCGTCCGCCAGCAGCTCGCCGTCGAAGGCGAACACCCCGGAGTTGATCTCGTGGATCGCCCGCTGGGCCTCGGTCGCGTCCTTGTGCTCGACGATCTCGGTCACCGCGCCGGTGGCGGGGTCGCGCACGATCCGCCCGTAGCCGGTGGAGTCGGGCACCTCGGCGGAGAGCACGGTCACCGCGTTGCCGTCGGCGGCGTGGACGTCCGCGAGGCGGGCCAGCGTCGCGCCGGTGAGCAGCGGGGTGTCGCCGCAGACGACGATCACGGTGCCTTCGGGGCGGACGCCCTCGCGGGCCAGCTCCTCCAGGCCCATGCGCACGGCGTGGCCGGTGCCGTTCTGCTCGTGCTGGACGGCCGTGCGGACGGCCGGGTCGATCTCGGTCAGGTGTGCGGCGACCTGCTCGCGGGCGTGCCCGACGATCACGACGAGCTGCTCGGGCGCCAGTTCGCGTGCGGCGGCGACGACGTGCCCGACGAGGGACCGGCCGCAGATCGAGTGCAGGACCTTGGGAGTGGCCGACTTCATGCGGGTGCCCTCACCCGCTGCGAGAACGACGACGGCTGCCGGGCGGTTGGCGCTCACGGGTGGGCCCTTCGGCTTCGAGGGTTCGAGGGGGTGACACCCGCAGGATACCGGTGCGTACGGGGCCCGGAACGCCGAAGGGTCCTGACCTGGACGGTCAGGACCCGATGCGTGACGCGGTGCACAGCTCCCGGGGAAGGAATCGAACCCTCATTCAATGAACCAAAATCATTTGTCCTGCCATTAGACGACCCGGGATGGTTCGCCCGCCGCGCCCGATTCGCTTGATCGGCAACGCGCGCAGACAACACTATGCCGTACGGCATGGCCCCGATGCGACGGTGTTGGCCCGGGTAGCGCGAACTTCCCTTCTGCGGCTGCCGATTGCGTGCCACTGTCAGTTTTTCGAAAACCGTTGGCACCCACCCGTAGTCTGGTCGGTATGACCACAACGGGGGCAATCACGGACGCGGGCGCTCGGGGAGCGCCCGCGGGGCCGTGGTGGTGGGCCAGGCGACGAAGCCTGGTGCTGGATGTCGTGCTGGCCGTGGTGTCGGCGTTCGAATGCGTGCTGGAAGGGATCGCCTTTGCCCACGAGGTCGGGCTGCCGGGGGTCCTGGGGGTCTGACGGGGCTGCCGGTCGGCGGCCTGCTGCTGGTGCGGCGGCGGTGGCCGGTCGCCGTCGTCCTGGTGTCGATCGCGGTGACCCCGGCCGAGATGGGGTTCCTGCTGGGGATCGTCGGCCTGTACACCCTGGCCGCCTCGGAGGTCCCGCGGCGGATCATCGTCGTGCTCGCGGTCGCCTCGCTGGCCGGGACGCTGATCGTCTCCGCGGCCAGGTTCCACCAGGACATGGCCCAGGCCGACTACCGGCCGGGCCTGGGGCTGGTGCTGCTCTTCTCGTCCGTGATGGCGCTCGGGCTGACCGCCCCGCCGCTGCTGCTGGGCCTGTACGTGGGGGCGAGACGACGGCTGGTCGAGAGCCTGCGGGAGCGGGCCGACGGGCTGGAGCGGGAGCTGTCGCTGCTGGCCGAGCGCGCCGAGGAGCGCGCCGAGTGGGCCCGCAGCGAGGAGCGCACCCGTATCGCGCGCGAGATGCACGACGTGGTGGCGCACCGGGTGTCGCTGATGGTGGTGCACGCCGCCGCCCTCCAGGCGGTGGCCCTCAAGGACCCGGAGAAGGCCTCGCGGAACGCGGCGCTCGTCGGGGACATGGGCCGGCAGGCGCTGACCGAGCTGCGGGAGATGCTCGGCGTCCTGCGCACGACCCCGGACGGCGCCCCGGCGGCCCCGGCGGCGGCACAGGAGCCGGAGCGGCTGGCCGCGGTGGCGGCCGAGGCGTCGGCCCGGGTGCGCAGGACGGCCGGCGCGCGGGCGGCGGAGGCGGCCGACGGGCCGTGCCTGGCGGAGCTGGCGGCCCTGGTGGGCCAGTCCCGGGAGGCCGGGATGGCGGTGGAGCTGCTGGTCGAGGGGGAGCGCCGGTCGTACGCGCCGCGGGTGGAGCGCACGGCGTACCGCGTCGTGCAGGAGGCGCTCACCAACGTCCACAAGCACGCCCCCGGTGCCGACGCCCGGGTGCGGCTGGCGCACCGGGAGCGCGAGGTGGCGCTCCAGGTGGAGAACGGACCGCCCGCGGGCGGTACGGACGCGGGCCTGCCCAGCGGGGGCAACGGGCTGGTCGGGATGCGGGAGCGGGTGACCGCGCTCGGCGGCGTGTTCGTGTCCGGGCCGACGGACCGGGGCGGTTTCCGGGTGTCCGCGGTGATACCCGACGTGGCGCAGGGGCGCGCCGACGCGGCGTAGCCGGGCGTCCTCCCCGGCGGCCGGCCGCCGTCAGGCGCCGGTCCGCCGGGGGGCGCCCTCGGCCGAGAGCCGGGCCGGGCGGGCGCCGGTGACCAGGGTCCCTATGGCGTGGTCGATGTCGGAGCCGAGGTACCAGTCGCCGGTGTGGTCGAGGCTGTAGACCCGGCCGTGGGCGTCGATGGTCAGCAGCGCCTGGCCGTCCAGCTCCTGCCCCAGCGGGCAGACCTCGGTACCGAGGGCCCGGCCGAGATCGGCGACGGTGCGGGCGAGGTGCAGTCCGTGCAGCGGGTCGATGTGGAACGGCGTGGTCGCGATGTGCTTGCCGGGCCCGGAGGCGGCGATGCGCAGACCGCCGAACTCGGCCCAGGCCTCGACGGCCGCGGGGAAGACGGTGTGCCGGTGACCGGCGGGCGACACATGCGCGCGCAGCGCGTCGGCCCACTTCTCGGCGGCCTTGATGTCCCACCGGCCCGGCTGCCAGCCGGCCTCGCGCAGGGCCGCGTCGACGGCGACGGGGAAGCGGGTGGCGGCGGTGCGGTCGAATGCGCGCATGGAGGTCAGGGCCTGCCTCGTTCCGTGGGAGTGGGGTCGATCGCGCGGACGCCGAAGTGGGCGAGGAGCGCGGTGCAGGAGCGGCAGGGGGCGGCGTAGGCGCCGTGGCGCGGGTCGCCGTCCTCGCGGATGTGCCGGGCGGTGATCTTCGACTGCTTGAGGGCGCGCCGGGCCTCGCCGTGGGTCAGCGCTTTGCGGGAGGCGCGTTTGCTGCGGCCCGCCTCGTGCTGGGTGAGGAAGCGGGTGAGGAGGACGGCCTCGGGGCAGCGGCCGGTGAAGCGCTCGCGCTTGTCGCCGGCGAGGGTGTCCAGGAAGTCCTGGACCAGGGGGTGCAGGGCGGGCGGCTGCTCCGCCTTGGCGGCGGTGCAGGTCAGCGTGGTGCCGCGGACGGAGAGCGCGGCGGCGACGGCGGGCAGGATGCCGTCGCGGCGGTGGAGCAGGGCCGGCGGACGTTCGGTGTCCTCGGCCGCGCTCCAGGTGAGCCGGGGGTCGCCGGGGGCGTCGCCGACGGCGCCCCCGGTCAGGGGTTGGTGGTCCTGCGTCGTGTGCATGGTGGTTCTTCTTCCCTCCCTGCAATCCCCCTGTTGCGGGGATCAGCCTGCCAAACGCGGTGGTGGGAGCGGAAGGCAGGGCGGTGTTGCGTGTGCATGGTGTGCCGGGATAGGTGAGAGGTGCCCCAGTCGTGGCACGAGGGTGAATCGGTGGGTGTGCCGGAGTTTGCCGGAAGGCGGGGGATTTCGTCCCGCGGCCGTGCGCCGGGGCTCTCCCCTCCTGCGCCGCCGGGCTTTCCGGAGGGCGGGGAGTCCGTCTTGCGGCAGCGCTTAGGCTGTCCGTCATGAGGCCGTTCCCGGCCGAGGGCCCCAGGTGGCCCGGAGGGGGTCCGAGGGGCCCGCTCCCCGTCCCGCCGGGGGCCAGGGAACGCCGGGAGACACCGCAGCAAGTCAGCCAGCAGGGGGCATCCGCCAATGACGACAGGTCGGGCCGCGCAGCAGGCCGCGCCACCGAATGCGGCCTACGCCGGGCAGGTCGTGCACTTCCCGGACCCGGTGCGGCGCGGCCGTCACCCCAAGGGCGTGCGGGTGGACGAGGACGGTTATCCGGACTTCTCGCCCTATGCCCGGGCGGCCGCCGAGATCGCGGAGCCGCCGGAGGGCTTCGGGGTGGACGAGCTGCGGCTGACGGACTACGTCTCGGCCAACGCCGCGCTGCACGCGGAGGGCCACGAGCTGTGGGCCAGCCTGCCCCCGGTGGCCACCCCGCACGGCTGGACCTGGCACCACGTGCCGCACACCCGCCGGCTGGAGCTGGTCCCCGCCGAGGTCAAGGCGCTGCTGCGGCACCACGGCGGGCTGGCCACGGCCGCCGTGGACCAGGGCAAGCGCGGCACCCGGCCGCTCCAGGAGACCCGGCCGGTGCACTTCGCGCTGCCGCAGCGGGACCTGGCGGTGACGGAGGAGCAGGTGCGCGGCGTCGAGGAGGACCTCGGCTACCGGCTGCCCGGCGCCTACCGGGCCTTCCTCAAGGCGGCGGGCGGGTGCGCGCCCGTCGGGGCGGCGCTCGACGCCGAGCTGGGGCTGCTGCTGGACCAGCCGTTCTTCACGGTGCGCGAGGAGCCGGCCGTCAACGACCTCGTGTATGTCAACAAGTGCCTGCGCGACCACTTCACCAAGGACTACCTGGGCGTGGCCTTCGCCCAGGGCGGCGTCCTCGCGGTCAAGGTCCGGGGCGAGGCGCTCGGTTCGGTGTGGTTCTGCCCCTACGACGACTTCCGGGACCGGGACGGCTGGACGGTGCAGGAGCGGGTGGAGCGGCTGATGCTGCCCTGCGGCGAGGACTTCGACGCCTTCCTGACCCGGCTCGCGGGCGGTCCGCCCGAGCTGGAGACGGTGGCGAACCTGATGGTCGACGGCGGATTCGCGTACGCCGTCCCGGTGGAGGGGTGAGCGCGGTGGTGACGTTCGCGCAGGCTCAGGAGCGCGCGGAGCGCTGGGTCAACGGAGACGTGCCGGCGTATCTGCACCGCGAGGTGCAGGTGCGGGAGTTCGACCTGGGCTTCGTGGCCTGGGCCGAGGACCGCGACGGTGTCGCGGCGGACGGCGCGCGCACCCGGCTGGTGATCGCCCGGGACAGCGGGGAGACCACGCTGTGGCCGGGGCTGCCGGTGGGCGAGGTGATCCGGCGGTACGAGGAGGAGTACGGAGCGGTGGAAGAACCGGCACCGGCGGCGGGGACCCCGCCCCGACGACTGGACCTGGAGGCGACGTCCTTCCTGCTGAGCCCGCCGCAGTGGCTCCAGGAGGCGGCGGACGCGATGGGGATACCGGACCGGAAGAAGGAGGAGGGCGGGACGCCCTCCGGCGCACCGGAAGGTGCCGCTCCGCCGCCCCCGCCCCCGCCGGGCTTCCCGGCGGCGTCCGCGACGTCCGGGGCATCCGTCGACTCCTCGGCCTCTTCGGGGGGTTCGGGCCTGCCCGGCGCGTCCGGCGCATCCGATATGCCTGGTATGCCCGGTGTGCCCGCGCAGACGGACGGCGCACCCGCCTGGCCCGGTGCGGACCTCTCCGACGCCGACGGTGGCGAGGACGCCTCCGTCGGCCTGCCCGCGACCGTCCTCGCGCCCGCGCTCTCCGGCTCCGACGCCGACGACGCGCCCGCGCCCCGCGCCTCGGCCGAAGCGCGTACGGAGCTGATGCCCGGCGGCAGTTCACTGCCGCGAACGGCGATAGCGCCGGCCGTCGAGGATCCGGAGCACGCCGTGCCGCCGGCCGCCCCGGCGGCGCCCCCGGCGGGGCCGGGCGCCCCCAACGCCCCTGTTCCCGGCGGCACTTCGGGACCGGAGCAGGCATCGCCCGGGTACGCGGCGACGGTTCTGGCGACGCCGGACGCGCTGGGCCGTCCCCCCGTCCAGGGCCCGCCCGCCGCGCCTGGCACGCCCCCCGCACCCGGCACGCCCCCCGCCGGAGTGCCCGCGGCCCCCGCACAGCCCCCGGCCGCTCCTCCCGCCGCGCCGGGCACCCCCGGCGGCGGGGTCCACCACGCCGCGACCATGCTCGCGAACCCGGACGCCCCCGGCGCGTCTGCCGCGCCCGCGCCCCCCGGCATCCCCGGCCGCCCCGGTGTGCAACCGCCCGCCGCCCCCGGCGCGCCGGGTGTTCCGGGCGCCGTCGGCGGCCCCGGCGCACCCGCCCCGCACCCCCCCGCCGCACCCGGTGCGCCGTCCGCCGGTCCGGGCGCCCCCGCCACGCCCGGCACCCCGGGCGCCGGTGTGCACGCGGCGGCCACGATGCTCGCGGGCCCCGGCACCCCGCCGGGCCCCGGCACCCCGCCGGGCCCCGGCACCCCGCCGGGCCCGGGCACCCCGCAGGCGCCCGGGGGCTACGGCTACCCGCAGCCCCCGGCCGGCGTGCCGACCGTGGGCCCCGGCTACATGGCCGTCCTGCGCTACCGCGCCCAGGACGGTTCGGAGCAGCAGATCATCCGCCGCAGCGCGCTGGGCACCCCGCACCCGGAGTGGCAGATCCTGCACGAGCTGCGCTCGCTCAACGTGCCGCCGCAGCAGGTGCTGGAGCTGCACACGGAGCTGGAGTCGTGCGACGTGCCGGGCGGTTACTGCGCCCGGATGGTGCGCGAGACCTGGCCGCAGGTGCGCGTCAGCCACACCGCCCCGTACGGCCGCGACCACGCCACCCGCCAGCAGGGCGTGCGGCACCTGGTGGAGCACCAGGGCGAGTTGCACCAGGTCGCGGGCGGCCCGGCCCGGCCGGCGCCGAACCGGGTGCCGCCGCCCCAGCCGCACCAGGTGCAGCCGGCCCCGCCGGTCGCCCCGGACGCCATCGGCCGGGAGCTGCAGGAGTCCTTCGGTCCGCAGGGCGTCTTCCGCTTCGACCAGCGCGCGGTCTCGCGCCAGGGCGTGCCGGACGTGGTGGCGCAGACCCTGGTGTGGGCGGGACTGCCCGGCGACTTCGGCCCGTTCTTCTGGGCGCAGGCCCAGCCGGGCCGCCCGGTGCCGACGCTGGCGGAGCTGGCCCTGGAGCGCGGGGTGCAGCCGGCGCCGGACGCCGGTTCGTATCTGGTGATGGGCAGCGACTTCGGCCGCCAGCTGTGCGTGCAGTACGGTACGGCGCACATCGTGGCCGTACCGCTGGAGGCGGGCCCGGACGGACGGTCCGTGGCACCGCAGTTCGTCAACACGAGCCTTCCTCAGTTTGTACGCTCTTTGGCGTTGCTCGGCCGCATGTGGCGCTGGCGCTACGGTCTGACTCCGGAGCAGGCCGGGCGCTGGACCGTGGATTTCCAGGACCAGCTCGCGGCGCTCGACCCGGCGGCCCTGGCCTCGCCCGAGAACTGGTGGGCGGTGCTGCTGGAGCAGATGTGGGACGGTCTCTTCTAGCGCCCCGCGCTGCCGGTTGGCGCATCCTTGACAGAAGAGACGGGCGGAGTGTCGCGTTTCGGGCACTTCCCCCGTGCGGGAATGATGTGCGCCTGACCGCGTCGCATACCGGGTTTCCGGAATAAGGGGCTACAAGCATGAGTGCATCGGTGTCTCCTGACGGTTTCACTGTCGTACGAGGCCGCGGCTACCGGCCTGACCAGGTGGACCGGGCCCTCGCCGAGTTCGCGCGGCAGCGCGACTCGGCGTGGGAGCGTGCCGCGCGGCTGACGGTCCTCCAGCGCGAGATGGAGGACGAGGTCCAGCGCCTGGCGCAGGTGGTGACGCAGTTGCCCCCGCAGACGTACGAGACGCTGGGCGCGCGCGCCCAGGGGCTGGTGACGACGGCGGAGGCGGAGGCGCTCGGCCTGCGCGAACGGGCCGAGGCCGAGGCCGCCGAGATGCACGACGCGGCGGGTGGCCACGCCCGCAAGGTGCGCGACGCGGCGCACGAGTACCAGGTGGAGGTCCGCGCCGAGGCGGAGGAGTGGGCCCGGCAGGCGCAGTTGGCGGCCCAGTCGGTGGCGGACGACCTGCGGGCGACGGCCCGTCAGGAGGCCAAACAGCGGCGCGCGGACTCGGTGCAGATGCTTCAGGAGATGCGCGAGCGGACCGCGGCGATGCTCGCCGACCAGGAGAAGGAGCAGGCCGAGCGCTGGGATGTGGCCGGCCGCGAGGCCGCCGAGCGCGAGGCCGCGCTGGACGCCCGGGTGGCGGCGATGGAGGAGTACGCCCGCTCCACGCTGAGCGAGGCCCAGCGCCGGTACGCGGACGCCGAGGAGGCGGCGCGGCACGGCCAGGAGGACGCCGAGGCGCAGGCGGCCTCGCTGATCGCCCAGGCGCGGGTGCGCGAGGAGCGGATCGTCCGGGAGACCGAGCGGGTGCTGCGCGAACACGAGGAGCGCCGCGAGGAGTTGCGATCGCACATGGCCCATGTGCGGCACAGCCTGGCCGCGTTGACGGGCAAGCCGGTGGCGGAGGATCCGGCGCTGGGCGACTGACGCCCCGCCGCGTACGGGCCGTCCCGCCCGCGGCGGGGCGGACGGGACGGCGTTCCGGTGTCAGCGGGTGGGCTTGGGCGTGGGCTTGGTCTTCTTGTCGTCGGTCTTGCCGGGGGCGGTGGGCCTGCCCTTGTCGTCTGCTTTCTCGGCCGCCTTCACGGCGACCTTGAAGAGGAAGGGGGCGGCGGGCTTTTCGCCCTCGGTGGTCAGCTCCAGACTGAAGGTGTCCGCCTGGTCACCGGCGACCAGTCCCTCCAGGAAGACCAGTCCGTCCTGGCCGGTCGTGAACGTCGCCGTGCGGACCGGCTTGCCCTTGTCGTCCTTGAAGTACGGGCCGGTCTCGACCGGGTGCCCGTCCTTCTTCACCGTGATGGTGACCTTTACCCCGGCCACAGGGCTGCCCTTGGCGTCGGACGCCTTGGCGATGGCCCTGCGCGGGGCGGACTTGCCTGCGGTGACCTCCATCGTGTCGGCGCCCACCCGCTCGAAGCCCGCGGCATGCGGCGCCTCGACAGTCGCATCGAAGTAGACGGGCTTCAGGTCGAGTCCTTCGACGGAGGCGCGGATGGAGAAGTCACCCGGCTTGTCGCCCGCGCTGATCTTCTTCGCCGTGGCGAGGCCGCCCTGGCCGGTGACAACGGAGGCTGTGCGGGTGCCGTCCGGGAAGTGGGCCTCGGTCTTACCACTGATCTCGAAGCGGATGCGGGTGCCCTTGGGGACGGCTTTGCCGTCGGCGGTGAAGGCCCGCACGCTCGGGCTCGGTTTGAAGGTTCCGCCGGCCGTCGCGGTCAGCTCCCCGGCGCCGGCCCGGTCGAGCCGCGCGGCCCGCGGCGCAGACGGCGTCGGCTTGGGCGTCGGCTTGTCCTTGTCCCCGGGCCTGCCCCGGTCCCGGTCCCGGGACTTGTCCGGGTCCTTCGGCTTCGTCGGGGTGCTCGGCCGCTGCGGCGTCGGCGTCGAGGGCGACGTCGTCCCCGGTCCCGTCGGCACCGGCCGCGTCGGCCGGGGCGTCGTCCCCGGGTACGGCGACGAGCCGCTCGACGGACCCGACGTATCGGGGATCGCCCCGCCCTCGCCGTTCTGGTACGCGCGCATCCACGCGACCACGCTGTTGAGATAGTCGCGCGAGGCGTTGTAGCGCAGGACCGCCTTCTCCAGATCGGCCTGCTTGCTCAGGTCCAGGCCGCCCGCGCACAGATAGCGCGCCGTGCCGGCCGCCGCGTCGAAGATGTTGTTGGGGTCGTTCTGGCCGGCGTTGCGGCCGTCCGCGCTGTAGGCGGCCCAGGTGGACGGGATGAACTGCATGGGTCCGACGGCGTGGTCGTACTGGGTGTCGCCGTCCCACCGGCCGCCGTCCGTGTCCCGGACGAGCGCGAACTTCTCGCCCGTCAGCCGGGGCCCGATGATGGGCTTCTCGGTGGAGCCGTCGGGGCGCAGGCCGCCGCCCATGGCGCCGTGCTCGGACTCCACCTTGCCGATGGCGGCGATGAGTTCCCAGGGAACGTGGCAGTCCGGCCACCGGTCCTTCGCGTATCTCTCCGCGTTCTTGTAGGCGGCCAGGGCGGTGGCGGGGATGCCCTTGACCTCCTCCTTGCTCCCGGGACCGCCGGGGCCGGGCTTGCCGGTGCCGGGCGGCGGGACGAGGTCGGGCAGGGCCAGGTTGGGGGAGCCGTGGGGCAGGCTCTGCGGGTTGCCGGGCCCCGGCGCGGGATCCTCGGAGCTCGCCGTGGGGTGCGGGGGGCCGGCGGCGCCGACCGCGGCCGTCAGGCTGGCGACGAGCAGAGCCGTGCACAGTCCCTGTCGGGAGACGCTGGCAGCGCGCGTACGAAGTATCTTCACTGGGCTGCTTCCTCGGGAGACCGGCGGCCGTGCGCAGGAGGTCTTCTGGACGCCCCCCTCGGCCATAACCCCGAACACTAATTCCCTCAAGCCCCAATTGTCTTGCCCCGGGACGGGCTTCACGGTTTCTTCGCCAGGCGTTCCCCCGCAGGGGAGCACGGTTCGGCCATTTCCCTTCTTTCCCGCTGTTTTCGGGCGCATCAACGGCACCATGGACAGCGGTCGCTGACCCTGACACGAAGACGAACGGTGCCTCCTTTTCCCCTAGGGGGCGGCCCGTACGTTCCCGGTGCCGCGGTTCGTCCCCCAGCAGGAGGGGACGGGGGCCACCGCTTCCTAGGCTCGTTGAGGGCAGCCGGAGGACGGGGGTGGGGCTGGCCCCACCCCGAGGACACCACTGGGCCCCATCGCGCCGGGCCCGCCCGGCGAGCAGGCTGGAAGGCGCAGTTCAGCGCATCGCATCACCTTCAGGAGACCTCACGTGACGACGGCCGTATCGATTCCCAGGACCGGGGGCAGCGGGGGACGGACCGCCGTCGCGGCGAGGGCCCGCCAGGTGGTCAAGGCGTACGGCTCGGGCGAGACCCGCGTCACCGCCCTGGACCATGTGGACGTGGACATCGCCCGCGGCCGCTTCACGGCGATCATGGGCCCCTCGGGCTCCGGCAAGTCGACCCTCATGCACTGCCTGGCCGGTCTCGACACCGTGACCTCGGGTCAGATCTGGATCGACGAGACCGAGATATCCGGGCTCAAGGACAAGAAGCTCACCCAGCTCCGCCGCGACCGGATCGGCTTTATCTTCCAGGCGTTCAACCTGCTGCCGACGCTCAACGCCCTGGAGAACATCACGCTCCCCATGGACATCGCCGGCCGCAAGCCCGACCGGCAGTGGCTGGACCAGGTCGTGGAGACCGTCGGTCTGGCCGGGCGGCTGAAGCACCGCCCCAACCAGCTCTCCGGCGGCCAGCAGCAGCGCGTCGCCGTGGCCCGCGCCCTCGCCGCCCGGCCGGAGATCATCTTCGGTGACGAGCCGACCGGCAATCTGGACTCCCGGGCCGGCGCCGAGGTCCTCGGCTTCCTGCGCCGCTCGGTGGACGAGCTCGGCCAGACCATCGTGATGGTCACCCACGACGCCGTCGCCGCCTCGTACGCCGACCGCGTCCTCTACCTGGCCGACGGCCGGATCGTGGACGAGATGCACCAGCCGACCGCCGACATGGTGCTCGAGCGGATGAAGCACTTCGACGCCCGTGGACGGGTGTCGTGACCGTCCTCAAGACCTCCCTGCGCAACTTCCTCGCGCACAAGGGCCGCATGGCGCTGTCCGCCGTCGCCGTCCTGCTCTCGGTGGCGTTCGTCTGCGGAACCCTGGTGTTCACCGACACCATGACCGCTACCTTCGACAAGCTCTTCGGCGCCACCGCCTCCGACGTCGCCGTCGTCCCGCAGAAGAACGACCATGCCCAGGACACCGGCAGGCCGCAGACGCTCCCCGCGTCGCTGGCCGGCCGGCTGGCGAAGGTGCGGGGCGCCGCCAAGGTCCAGCCCCTCGTCAGCAGCCAGCGGCTCACCCTCACCGACGCGGACAACGAGAGCCTGAGCCCCTCCTCCGGCGCGCCCACCGTGGGCGTCAACTGGCACGAGGGCCAGAAGAAGTCCGTCGAGATCACCAGCGGTCACGAGCCGCACGGCGCCGGCGAGGCCGTCCTCGACAAGGACACCGCCGACAAGCACCACGTGAAGATGGGCGACACCCTCCGGGTGACCACCGCCCCGGGCGACTTCTCCGTACGGGTCGTCGGCATCGCCACGTACCGGACGACCAACCCGGGCGCGGCCGTCGTCTACCTCGACACCCCGACCGCGCAGGCGAAGCTGCTCGGCACCACGGGCGCCTGCACCGGCTTCGGGCTGACCGCCGCCTCCGGCATCACGCACGACCAGCTCAAGAAGAACGTCACCTCGGCCATCGGCACCGACTACACCGTCCGCACCGCCGCCGAGACCAAGAAGGAGAACGAGAAGGACTTCGGGTCCGTCCTCGACGTCCTGAAGTACGCCCTGCTCGGCTTCGCCGGCATCGCCGTCCTGGTCGGCATCTTCCTGATCGTCAACACCTTCTCCATGCTGGTCGCCCAGCGCACCCGGGAGATCGGTCTGATGCGGGCCATCGGTTCGAGCCGCCGTCAGGTCAACCGGTCCGTCCTGACCGAGGCGCTGCTGCTCGGCGTCGTCGGCTCGGTCCTGGGCATCGGCGGCGGCATCGCGCTGGCCGTGGGACTCATGGAGCTCATGGGGTCGCTGGGCATGAAGCTCGACCTCGGCGAACTGACCGTCAAGCCCGCCACCCCGCTCGTCGGCCTCGCGGTCGGCGTGGTGGTCACCGTCCTCGCCGCCTATCTGCCCGCCCGCCGGGCCGGGAAGATCTCCCCGATGGCGGCCCTGCGCGACGCGGGCAACCCCGCCGACGCCAAGGCCGGCAAGATCCGGACGGCCATCGGCCTGGTCCTCACCGGCGCCGGCGCGGCCGCCCTGGTGGCCGCGGGCAACGCGGACGACGCGGCCGGCGGCTCCGGCCTGCTGGCCCTGGGCGTCCTGCTCACCCTGGTCGGCTTCGTCGTGGTCGGCCCGCTGCTCGCCGGGCTCGTCGTCCGCGTCATCAGCGCGGTCGTGCTGCGGGTCTTCGGCCCGGTCGGCCGCCTCGCCGAGCGCAACGCGCTGCGCAACCCCCGGCGTACGGGCGCCACGGCCTCGGCCCTGATGATCGGCCTCGCCCTGGTCGCCGCCCTGTCGGTGGTCGGCTCCTCGATGATCGCCTCGGCCACCGAGCAGCTCGACCGGTCCGTCGGCGCGGACTTCATCGTCGACGGCAACAACGGGCCGCTCACCCCGGCGATGATCAGGGCCGTGAAGTCCGCGGGCCACGTCGAGCACGTCACCGAGTACGCCGTCGTCCAGGCCAGGATCACCACGCCCGACGGGAAGACGGGCGACCAGCGG
Organism: Streptomyces luteireticuli; assembly: GCF_041519305.1. Classification (NCBI taxonomy): domain Bacteria; kingdom Bacillati; phylum Actinomycetota; class Actinomycetes; order Kitasatosporales; family Streptomycetaceae; genus Streptomyces; species Streptomyces luteireticuli. Next base: position 3,736,968 of record NZ_CP167927.1, on the reverse strand, counting down.
CTCACCGCCGCCTCCCCGACCTACGCCGACGACGTGCGCGCCGGGACGGTCGCGGGCGAGCTCACCGCCGCCTACGGCAAGGACGCCATGTCCGTGCCCGAGGGTTACGCCAAGGACCACGGCGTCAAGGTCGGCGACCGGCTGAAGGTCGCCATGGTGGACGGCCGGACGGCCGAGCTGAAGGTCGGTGCGATCACCTCGGACGACACCAGCATCGACAAGGGAGCGATGTACACGAACATCGCCACCGCCCGGCAGTACCTCCCGGCCGACAGGATGCCGCCGCCGCTGATGATGCTGGCCAAGGCCAAGGACGGGCAGGCCGACGAGGCCGCCGCCGCGCTCAAGGCGGCGCTCAAGGACTACCCGCAGCTCAAGGTCCGCGACCAGGCCGACTACAAGAAGCTGATCAAGGACCAGGTCGGGCAGCTGCTCAACATGATCTACGGCCTGCTGGCCCTGGCGATCGTCGTGGCGGTCCTGGGCGTCGTGAACACCCTGGCCCTCTCGGTCGTCGAGCGCACCCGGGAGATCGGGCTGATGCGCGCCATCGGCCTCTCCCGGCGCCAGCTGCGCCGCATGATCCGCCTGGAGTCGGTGGTGATCGCCCTCTTCGGCGCCCTGCTGGGCCTGGGCCTCGGCATGGCCTGGGGCGCGACCGCCCAGAAGCTCCTGGCCCTGCAGGGCCTCGGGGTGCTGGACATCCCCTGGCCCACGATCGGCACGGTCTTCCTCGGCTCCGCCCTGGTGGGCCTGCTCGCCGCCCTGGTCCCGGCCTTCCGGGCGGGCCGGATGAACGTCCTGAACGCGATCGCGACGGACTGATCCGGCAGGGGAGGGAAACGGGGGCCCGGACGCGCCACGGGGGTGTGCGTCCGGGCCTTCGCGCACAGCCCGTCCGGGGGCTGCCCCTCCCTCCCCAACGCCCCTGCACCCGTCCCCGGACCGTCGTACGCTGGGGGACACCCGACCCGTACACAGAAACCCCACGTGTCGGGCCCTTCGCGTTGTCCACTTGCGCCCAACCCTGGACGGGAAGCCCTCCATGAGCCTGCACGGTCTGCTCGACGCCGTCGTCAACGATCCGGCGCTCGCCGAAGCGGTGAAGGCCGCGGCCGACGGCAACCGGCCGCACATCGACCTCGTCGGCCCGCCCGCCGCCCGTCCCTTCGCCGTCGCGGCCCTCGCCGGACGCACCGGCCGGCCCGTGCTCGCCGTCACCGCCACCGGCCGCGAGGCCGAGGACCTGGCCGCGGCCCTGCGCGATCTGCTGCCGCCGGACGGGGTCGTGGAGTACCCGTCCTGGGAGACCCTGCCCCACGAGCGGCTCTCCCCGCGCTCGGACACGGTCGGCCGCCGCCTCGCCGTGCTGCGCCGGCTGGCCCACCCCAGCCAGGACGACCCGGCGGCCGGACCGGTCAGCGTGGTCGTCGCACCCATCCGCTCCGTCCTGCAGCCGCAGGTCAAGGGGCTCGGCGACCTGGAACCGGTCAGTCTGCGCAGCGGGCAGAGCGCCGACCTCGGCGACGTCACCGAGGCGCTGGCCGCCGCCGCGTACGCCCGGGTCGAGCTGGTCGAGAAGCGCGGTGAGTTCGCCGTGCGCGGCGGCATCCTCGACGTCTTCCCGCCCACCGAGGAGCACCCGCTGCGGGTGGAGTTCTGGGGCGACGACGTCGAGGAGATCCGCTACTTCAAGGTCGCCGACCAGCGCTCCCTGGAGGTCGCCGAGCACGGTCTGTGGGCCCCGCCCTGCCGTGAGCTGCTGCTGACCGACGCGGTGCGGGAGCGCGCGGCGGCCCTCGCCGAGGACCACCCGGAGCTCGGCGAGCTGCTGGGGAAGATCGCCGAGGGCATCGCCGTCGAGGGCATGGAGTCCCTGGCGCCCGTCCTGGTGGACGACATGGAGCTGCTGCTCGACGTCCTGCCCGTCGGCAGCATGGCCGTGGTCTGCGACCCGGAGCGGGTGCGCACCCGCGCGGCCGACCTGGTGGCCACCTCGCAGGAGTTCCTCCAGGCGTCGTGGGCGGCCACCGCCGGCGGCGGCGAGGCGCCCATCGACGTGGACGCCGCCTCGCTGTGGAGCATCGCCGACGTCCGCGACCGGGCCCGTGAGCTGGGCATGATGTGGTGGTCCGTCACGCCGTTCGCCTCTGGCGACATCGGACTCAGTGCCGCGGACGAGGAGGGCGACTCGGACACCCTGATGCTCGGCATGCACGCCCCCGAGAGCTACCGCGGCGACACCGCCCGCGCCCTCGCCGACACCAAGGGATGGCTGGCCGACGGCTGGCGGACGCTGTTCCTCACCGAGGGGCACGGGCCGGCCGCCCGCACCGTCGAGGTGCTCGGCGGCGAGGGGATCGCCGCCCGGCTCGACGCCGGTCTGGACGCCTTCTCCCCGTCCCTGGTGCACGTCTCCTGCGCGAGCCTGGACAACGGCTTCGTCCACCCGGGGCTGAAGATCGCCGTCCTGACGGAGACGGACCTCTCCGGACAGAAGTCCGCGAGCAAGGACATGGGCCGGATGCCGGCCCGCCGCCGCAAGTCCATCGACCCGCTGACCCTCCAGGCCGGCGACTACATCGTGCACGAACAGCACGGCGTGGGCCGCTACATCGAGATGGTCCAGCGCACCGTCCAGGGCGCCACCCGCGAATACCTGCTCGTCGAATACGCGCCTGCCAAGCGCGGCCAGCCCGGCGACCGCCTCTACATCCCCACCGACCAGCTGGAGCAGGTCACCAAGTACGTGGGCGGCGAGGCCCCCACGCTGCACCGGCTCGGCGGCGCGGACTGGACGAAGACCAAGGCGCGCGCCAAGAAGGCCGTCAAGGAGATCGCCGCCGACCTGATCAAGCTCTACTCGGCGCGGATGGCCGCCCCGGGCCACTCCTTCGGTCCGGACACGCCCTGGCAGCGGGAGCTGGAGGACGCGTTCCCCTACGCGGAGACGCCCGACCAGCTCACCACCATCGCCGAGGTCAAGGAGGACATGGAGAAGTCCGTCCCCATGGACCGTCTGGTCTGCGGCGATGTCGGCTACGGCAAGACGGAGATCGCGGTCCGCGCGGCCTTCAAGGCGGTGCAGGACGGCAAGCAGGTCGCCGTGCTGGTGCCCACCACGCTGCTGGTGCAGCAGCACTTCGGCACTTTCTCCGAGCGGTACGCGCAGTTCCCCGTCGTGGTCAAGGCGCTCTCCCGCTTCCAGACCGACACCGAGGCCAAGGCCGTGCTGGAGGGGCTGCGCGAGGGCTCGGTCGACATCGTCATCGGCACCCACCGCCTCTTCTCCTCGGAGACCAAGTTCAAGGACCTGGGCCTGGTCATCGTCGACGAGGAGCAGCGCTTCGGCGTCGAGCACAAGGAGCAGCTGAAGAAGCTGCGGGCCAACGTGGATGTGCTCACCATGTCGGCCACCCCGATTCCCCGGACGCTGGAGATGGCGGTCACGGGCATCCGCGAGATGTCGACGATCACCACCCCGCCGGAGGAGCGCCACCCGGTGCTGACCTTCGTCGGCCCGTACGACCAGAAACAGATCGGTGCCGCGATCCGGCGCGAACTGCTCCGCGAGGGCCAGGTCTTCTACATCCACAACCGCGTCGAGTCGATCGACCGGGCGGCGGCCCGGCTGCGGGAGATCGTGCCCGAGGCCCGGATCGCCACGGCACACGGCCAGATGTCGGAGTCGGCCCTGGAACAGGTCGTGGTCGACTTCTGGGAGAAGAAGTTCGACGTGCTGGTCTCGACGACGATCGTGGAGTCGGGCATCGACATCTCCAACGCCAACACCCTCATCGTCGAGCGCGGTGACAACTTCGGTCTGTCGCAGCTGCACCAGCTGCGCGGCCGGGTGGGCCGCAGTCGCGAGCGCGGCTACGCCTACTTCCTCTACCCGCCGGAGAAACCGCTCACCGAGACCGCGCACGAGCGCCTGGCCACCATCGCCCAGCACACGGAGATGGGCGCGGGCATGTATGTGGCGATGAAGGACCTGGAGATCCGTGGGGCGGGCAACCTCCTGGGCGGCGAGCAGTCCGGACACATCGCCGGCGTCGGCTTCGACCTCTACATCCGCATGGTCGGCGAGGCCGTGGCCGACTACCGGGCCTCGCTGGAGGCCGGGGGAGCGGAGGAGCCCCCGCCGCTCGAGGTCAAGATCGAACTCCCGGTGGACGCCCACGTCCCGCACGACTACGCGCCGGGCGAGCGGCTGCGCCTCCAGGCCTACCGCGCCATCGCCTCCGCCAACAGCGAGGAGGACATCAAGGCCGTCCGCGAGGAGCTGACCGACCGCTACGGCAAGCTCCCCGAGCCGGTGGAGAACCTGCTGCTGGTCGCGGGACTGCGGATGCTCGCCCGCGCCTGCGGGGTCACCGACATCACCCTCCAGGGCTCCAACGTCCGCTTCGGTCCGGTGGAACTGCGCGAGTCGCAGGAGCTGAGGCTCAAGCGGCTCTACCCGCGGACGGTCATGAAGCCGGCCACGCACCAGATCCTGGTGCCCCGCCCGGCGACCCGGCCCATCGGCGGCAAGCCGCTGGTCGGCCGGGAACTCCTGGCGTGGACGGGCGAGTTCCTCACGACGATCCTCGGCGGCTGACCCGCCCCGTCGCGCCCCGCCCCGTCGCGCCCCGCCCCGTCGTGCCCTGTCGCGGTGCTGCCCCGCCGTTCGACCCGCCGCGCCCGGCTCGTCCTGGGCGCGCCCGCGGGGCTCACGCGGGGGCGGCCCGCTTGAGCACCACGGTGGCGCCCTCGACGCCGAACACCTGGTAACGGGTGTGCGGATGCATCCGCTCGGCGTCCGCCACCAGATCCTTGGCGGCCCTGCCGTCACCGACGCGCTCGACCATGTACTCGGGCTCGATGCCCCGGGTGTCGCCGATCCAGAAGACCCGGCAGCGGCCGGCGAGCCGGCTTATGGACGCCACGTCCGACGCCTCGACGGTCGCGCCGTCGGGTATGAGCTGCAGCAGTCGCTCGGTAGCCCGGACGCTCTCCGGTATTCGATAGGTGGCGGGCTCGGTCAGGCTGTACAACGGCAGGGACGCGCTGAACGCGAGCGCCGCCCCGGCCACGGCGGCCGGCAGCTGGCGGGCGTACCGGCGCAGCCAGGCGCGGGGGCTGCCGTGAGCCCGGGCGAGCGCGTCGGTCAGTGCCACGAAGACGATCGGCATCAGAACGGCGTTGTAGTGCCAGTCCGTTCCCCAGTAGTGGTCGTCGTGGGAGACGAAGCGCCAGGCGATGGTCGGCACGGCGGCGATCAGCACCGGTGAGCGCAGGGCCAGCAGGCCGGTGGTCGGCAGCAGTATCCACAGCAGGGTGCGCAGCGCCGTCAGCAGCGGGATGGTGGGGGCGGGGCCCTCGCCGTCGAGCTTCTTCCAGTAGTCGTAGGAGCCGGTGTTGTTGAACGCCGGGATGGCCACGGTCAGGGCCAGTGCGGCGGCGACGAGGCCGAGGACGACGAGCCCGCAGGCCAGGCGTGTCGCGCGGGGATCGTGCCCGGTGCGGCGCACGGAGACCAGGATCGCCACACCGATCGCGGCGACGGTGACCCCCAGGTCCTCCTTGACCAGGACGAGGGGCAGCGCCCACCAGGCGGCGGCCCGCCAACGCCGGTTGACCACGGCCTCCAGGGAGAAGGCCAGGAGCGGCATCGCGAACGCTATCTCGTGGAAGTCGAAGTCCACGGCGCGCTGGATGCCCCAGGAGAATCCGTAGGCGATGCCTATCGCCAGACCCCGGGCCCGGCCCAGCTTCCCGGCGGCGAGCCGGGTGACCGGCACGGCGGACAGCGCGAACAGCGCGGCCTGGGCGACGAGCAGGGTGATGGGGCTGGGGAAGAGCCGGTAGAAGGGGGCGAGGAGCGCGGTGATGGGGCTGAAGTGGTCGCCGAGGATGTTGGCGCCGGGCCCCTTGAGGTCGGCGACGGGTGTCTGGAGGTGTGCGTAGGTCCGGACGGCCTGCTCGAAGATGCCCAGGTCCCAGGAGATCGTCAGCATCCGCAGGTGCCGGGTGACCGACAGGGCGGTATAGAGGACGAACAGCGTCCCGGCCAGCCAGTAGGGATCGAGCCGTGGTGCCCGCAGGGTCTCCTTCCAGGTGCGGCTCCCGACCGGGGTGCCGGCCGCGCTCGGGCCCTGGGCCGAGACTGCGGCTGCGGCCGAGTCCATGGGGTGGTCCTTTCCTCCGGCTGCTTCTTCTGGTCTGTGGGCGACTGTCGAAAAGATACGCGGAACCACCGGAGGGGGGTGACGCCGTTGCCCGTGGGGGCGGTCGCCGCGGGGCGGCTCAGCCCGTCTTCTTCCAGGCGGTGCAGCCGCTGGTCTTGAAGTAGGCGTCCTGCGGGGTGATCGTCACCAGGCCGTTTCCGGTGACGTTCTCGTTGGCCTCGACGGAGTCGATCCCGTGCAGGGCGTCCTTGGCGCGCTCCCAGTAGCAGTTGCCGTCCGCCTCGTTGTCCGGGGAGGCGTAGGTGCCGGGGGCTATGTCGACCCCCACGCGGTACATCCCGTCGCCCGGGGCGGAGGTTTTGGGAGTGCCGCTCTTCTCCTCCGGGACGCGCTCCCAGCTCTTGCAGCCGTGGGTCTTGAACACCTTGTCGCCGGTGGCGACCGTCACATAGCTGGATCCGACGACGTTGTCGTTGGCGATGATCGAGTCCGCGTCGCCCTTGGAGTCCTTGGCGCGCTCCCAGTAGCAGTTGCCGCCCTTCTTGTTGCCCAGGCTGCGGTAGGTGCCGGGCGCGATGTCGGAGCCGACGCGGAAGGTGCCGTTGCCGGAGAACCCGGCCTTCCGGCCCTTCCCGGGCTTCCCCTGTGCGCCGCCCGCGTCCTTTCCGTCCTTTCCAGCTCCTTCCGCGCCGGAGCTCACGACCCGGTCGGAGGCCTTGCTGCCGCCGTCCCCGTCGCTCCCGCCGGGCGCGACGGCGGCGCCGATGCCCACGACGAGGACGACCGCTCCCGCGCCGGTGAGGACTTTGTGCCGCGCGAACCGGCTCCGCTGCGTCCGCCGGTCCTGCTGCCGGTCCTGCTGATACATGGGACACCCCTCGCTGCGAGTTCCGTGAACCGATGAGTCAATGACAGCAGAGTCTGTTAACCGGGTCAACCATGTTCACAAGAAAGTGTGAGTACTCGGCTGTGAAGGGGTTGGTCGGAGGTGCGGGGGTATGCTCGTCCCCACATCGGAGGCGCGGTACGCGACGCAGGAGGAGGGGAGCCAGGTGACGGACAGCGCGGCGGAGGTGACCGCGGCGGGAATCGCCCGGCTGGCCGGAGTGGGCCGTGCGGCGGTCAGCAACTGGCGCCGGCGGCACGCCGACTTCCCCCAGCCCGTCGGGGGCACCGAGACGAGCCCGACCTTCTACCTCGGCGACGTCGAGCAGTGGCTGCGGCACCAGGGCAAGATCGCGGAGGTGCCGCTCCGCGAGCGCGTCTGGCAGCACCTCGCCGGGCACCCGGCCGGCGCCGTGACCGCCCTGCGCTACGCCGGTTCCGTGCTCCTCCTGGTCCGCGACCGGTCGACGGCCTGGCTGGAGCTCGCGGAGCTCTCCGACCTCGAGCTCGCCGAGGCCCTCCCCGCGGCCCTCGAAGCGGTGCTGACGGCCCGCCTCGGGGAGGACCATGCCATCCCCGTGCCCACGCCCGCCGAGCTCGCCGTCTCCTCCGCGCTCGTGCGCGGTTCCGCCGAGCTGGCCTCGGTGCGCGGCGCGGCGCAGGCCTACGAGTTCCTCCTCGGCCGTCACCTCGACGCCAACCCCCGGCAGTACTCCCTCACCCCGCCCGGCGCGGCCGAGCTCATGGCCGCGCTCGGCCGGGGCACCGCCGAGGCCCGGCGGCCGCGCACGGTCCTCGACCCCGCGTGCGGCACCGGGAGCCTCCTCAGCGCGGCCGGCCCGTCCGGCTCCGTGGGCGGGCTGTCGGTCCTCGGCCAGGAGGCGGACGCCGACCTGGCCGCGCTCACCGCCCTGCGCCTCGCCCTGCACTCCGACGCGCGGGTGCGCGTGCGCGCCGGCGACAGCCTGCGCGGCGACGCCTTCGCCGGCCTGGCCGCCGACACCGTCCTGTGCCACCCGCCCTTCAACGAGCGCAACTGGGGCCACGAGGAGCTCGCGTACGACCCGCGGTGGGAGTACGGCTTCCCGGCCCGCACCGAATCGGAGCTCGCCTGGGTCCAGCACGCCCTGGCCCGGCTGCGCGAGGGCGGCACCGCCGTCCTGCTGATGCCGCCCGCCGCGGCCTCCCGCCGCTCGGGCCGCCGCATCCGCGCCGACCTGCTGCGGCGCGGCGCGCTGCGGGCCGTCGTCGCCCTGCCGGCCGGCGCCGCCCCGCCGTACGGCATCCCGCTGCACCTGTGGGTCCTGCGCCGCCCGGGTGCCCAGACGTCCCCCGCGCCGCACCTCCTGCTCGTCGACACCGCCGACCTCGCCCCCGCCGGCCGGGACAAGCTCCCCTGGCAGGCCGTCAGTTCCGCCGTCCTGGAGGCGTGGCAGGAGTTCGACCGGTCCGGCACGGTCGAGGAGAAGCCGGGGCAGCACCGCTCGCTGCCGGTCATCGACCTGCTCGACGACGACGTCGACCTGGCCCCCGCCCGGCACCTCCCGCCGCCGGCCTCCTCCGGCGGCGCCGCCGATCTGGCCGCGGTCCACGACCGGCTCACCGTGGCCCTGGGGCGGGCCGCGGAGCTCACCCCCGCCGTGCCGGAGGGGCCCGCCGACGGCGCGCGCTGGCCGGCCACCACCGTCGGCGAGCTCGCCCGCGCCGGAGCCCTGGTCATGCGCGCGGGCGGCCCCGGTGCCACGGCCGGGCCGGACGCGCCGCTCGTGCTCACGGACTACGACGTCAAGGCGGGCCTCGCCCCCTCCGGGGCGCTGCCCGAGGGCCCGGCGGAGGAGCCGGTGCTCGTCGAGGCCGGCGACGTCGTGGTGCCGGTGCTCGGTGACGTCACCGTGGCCCGTGTGGTCGACGAGTCCACCGCCGGGGCGGCGCTGGGCCGGGGGCTGTTCCTGCTGCGGCCGGATCCGGCGGCGATCGACCCCTGGTTCCTCGCCGGGTTCCTGCGCGGCACCGCCAACCAGCGTCAGGCCAGCAGCTATGCGTCCACCGCGACCCGGCTCGATGTGCGCAGGCTCCAGGTGCCCCGGCTGCCGCTGGCGGACCAGCGCCGTTACGGCGCCCGTTTCCGGTCGCTGGCCGAGTTCGAGGAGGCGCTGCGGCTGACGGAGCGTCTGGGGGCAGGGCTGATACAGGGGTTGTACGACGGGCTCACGGACGGGAGCGTCCGCCCGGAGTGAGGGCGGGTCCGCGACGGTTGCCACGGCGCGGGCGGATGTGACATCCCGCGTCGGCGGCCCGGTGCGTACAACCCTCGCGATCTTTCGGAGGTCGGTAGTTAGGCTCTGATCACACCCCGCATCCGAGGAGCAGTCATGTATGGCCCCGGCTTCGAACCCGGACAGCCGCAGCCGCACCGCCCTGGCAGGGCGATGGTCGTCACCATCCGGGTGATCGTCGTCGCCGTCACCGTGTGCTCGCTCTGCATCCTCAGCTGGGTGCCGATGCTGAGGATCGCGATCGTCCGGCGCAGGGCGCAGGACTGGGGGCTGTTCTGGGGGACGCTGTTCGGCTCGTTCGGCCTCTTCGCCTGGGCCGGCACGGCGCCGAAGGACAGCGCCTGGTCGAACGTCGCCGTCGGCGCGCTGCTGATCCTGGGGACACTGACCGTCACCGCCTATCTGATGGCCGACATCCGGCACCAGAAGGAGCTGGACGCCCGGCGGTTCCCTGTGGGGCCCGCCTTTGCCGCCCCCGGCCATGGTTACCCTCCGGCGCCGGCCGCCGGGGCCTACCCGCCGCCCCACGCCCAGCAGCCGTACGGCGGCGGTACGGTCATCGCCGCCGCGCAGCCGAATCCCTATATGAACCCGCCGGAGGCGACCCGGTTCGCCCCGCCCCCGCCGGTCGCCACCCCGCCAGCCATGGCTCGGCCCGAGCCGCCCTATATATCCCCGCCGCCGGACGAGCCGGGACGGCAGACCGTCGCGCACCGGTCCCCGGAGAGGATCCGTCAGGTGCGTGCGGAGCTCGACGAATTGAGTGATCTCCTGCGCAAGGACGCCGGGGAGAAGGGGGAGGGGGGACGGTGAACGGGCGCATCATCGCCGGCCGTTACGAGCTGGCCACCGTCATCGGGCAGGGCGGCATGGGCCAGGTATGGACGGGCTACGACCAGCGGCTGGACCGCCGGGTCGCCGTGAAGTTGCTGCGCCCCGACCGCATGGCGGGCACCGAGGACGCCGCCGACGAGCTGCGCCGCCGCTTCGTCCGCGAGTGCCGCGTCACCGCCCAGGTCGACCACCGAGGCCTGGTCACCGTCCATGACGCGGGCAGCGACGGGGACGACCTCTATCTGGTGATGCAGTACGTCGAGGGCGCCGACCTCGCCGACCACCTGGCCGAGCACGACCCCTACCCCTGGCCCTGGGCGGTCTCCGTCGCCGCCCAGCTGTGTTCGGTGCTCGCCGCGGTGCACGCCGTGCCGATCATCCACCGCGACCTCAAGCCGCGGAACGTGATGGTGCGCCCCGACGGCTCCGTGCTCGTCCTCGACCTCGGCGTGGCCTCCGTCCTGGACGCCGACACCACCCGGCTCACCCGGACCGGTTCGCCCATCGGCAGCCCCGCCTATATGGCGCCCGAGCAGGCCATGGGCGGAGCCGTCGGCCCGTTCACCGACCTGTACGCCCTCGGCGTCGTGCTGCACGAACTGCTCAGCGGGGACGTGCCGTTCGCGGGTTCGACGGCGCTCGGGGTGCTGCATCGTCACCTCTACGAGCCGCCCCTCCCGGTGCGCCGGGTCCGCCCCGAAGTGCCTCCCGCGCTCGAGGAGATCGTGCTGCGCCTGCTGGCCAAGGATCCGCAGGAGCGGCCCGCCGACGCCCAGGAGGTCTACGAGGCGCTCGCTCCGTTGCTGCCCGCCCCCGGCCGGGCGGCCCCCGGACCGGCCTCCGGCCCCGGGCCCGTCGGCCCCATGAATCCGACGCGGCCCTTCCTGTCGCCGCACGCCCCCTGGCCCGACAGATCGGCGACCGGCCCCGCCCCGGGGTGGGGGCCCGCCCCCGTGCCGGTGCCCGTACCGTCGCCGGCACCCCCGCGGGCCCCCTCCTCCGGGCCCGATGTCGCCGGGGCCGTGGAAGAGGTCAAGCGCCTGCTCGACCAGGGCGGTGTCACCCAGGCCGTCGATCTCCTCGGCGCCATCCTCCCGGCCGCCGCGGCCGAGCACGGCGAGCGTTCCGGGATCGTCCGCAGCCTGCGCAAGCAGTACGCGGCCACGCTCATGGACGACGGCCAGTACCGCAGGGCCCTGCCCGAACTGCGCCGTCTCGTCGACGAGTACGCCGCCGAGACCGGCCCCCACGTGGCCCGCCAGGTGCTCCGGCTCCGCTACGACGCCGCGCAGTGCCTGGAGCAGCTGGGCGAGGCGGTCGGCGCGCTCAACGAGTACCGCGACCTGCTGCCGCGCTTCGAGAACGACCCGGAGGACCCGGCCACCCCGTTCGAGATCCGCCGGCGCACGGGCCATCTGCTGCTCTCCCTCGGCGACAGCCGGGCGGCCCACGACACCCTCGTCGCCCTCCTCCTCGACGCGGAGCGGCTGCACGGTCCGCACCACCCGCTCCCCACGGAGATACGCCGGACCCTCCGCCGGCTCGGCGAGGTCAGGGCCTGAACGACCCGGGGCGGTGGGGTCCCTGACGCCTCATGAGCAACGGGAGCCCCGTGCGTCCCGTTCATCGACGAATCGTCGGTCGAATCAGTGGCCCCGGCCACACGGACTCCCTACCATCGATCAACGCCAGGTCGATCGACGCACCGCCGCACGATCACTGCCGCCGGGAGGCTTTATGACCAGCCCGATCCGCCGCTTCCGCCGAACCCCTCGCGTCCGCCGGAGGACCGCGCTCTCCGCCGCCGCGGCCGCCGGCCTGCTGGCCGCGACCCCCCTGCTCACCGCCTGCGGGTCGACCCCGCACCCGGGTGCGGCGGCGGTCGTGGGCAAGGACCGGATCACCGTCGCCCAGCTCCAGCGCCAGGTGGCGGACGTCCGCGACGCCCAGGAGGCGTCCCCGCAGGGCGAGCAGCTGATGGCGAACAGCGCCCGGCTCGGCCAGGACACGCTCATCCGCCTCGTCCAGTACCGGATCATCGAGAAGGCCGGCCGCGACAACGGGGTCGACGTCAGCCGCCGCGAGCTCCAGGACGAGCGGCAGCAGGTCGAGCGGGCCAACGGCGGCGCCGACGCCGTACGGGCCCGCTTCCTGGCCCTCGGCATCGCCCCCGGCCAGATCGACCAGGCGCTGTCCATGGATCTCATGCGGACCAAGCTCGACGGCAAGCTGGGCCCCGTGCGCACCAACCAGGTCCTGATGCAGACCTCCGAGGCGCTGCGCGTCGACATCAACCCGCGCTACGGCACCTGGGACGCCAAGCGCGGCACCGCCCGCCCGGTGCAGGAGCCCTGGCTGCGGCCCGCCGCCGCCCCCGACCCCGAGAGCCCGGTGTAGGGCTCGGCGCGGGCGCCACCCGCGCGGTCCTCCGCTCCCGCCCGTCCCCTACGCTCGGCAGGGTGAACGACTCCGCGCCCGGCCGTATCGTCCTGCTCACCACCAGCCACCGCGTCGCCCCCGGACTGCTGTCCTGGCCGGCGTGGCAGACGTTGCACGCCGCCGACCGGGTGCTGTGCGCCGACCCCGGCCACCCGCTGCTCCCCTATCTCCGGGAGGCCGGGATCGGGACCGGGACCGCGGTGCCCGGCGCCCGGGAGCTCGTCGACCACTGCCTGGCCGGGGGCCGCACCACGGTGGTGATCACCTCGGCGGCGGGGGAGTCCGCCCTGACCGACGGGCTGGCCCGGCTCGCGGGTTCGGGCCGGGAGACGATGCCCGCCCTGGAGCTGCTGCCCGGCTCCTACGACCTGCCCGGTGCCCGGCTCCTGGACCTGGTGCAGGTCATGGACCGGATTCGCCGTTCCTGCCCGTGGACCGGCATCCGTACCCACGAGGACCTGGCGAAGTACGGCCTGGAGGAGATGTACGAGCTCCTGGAGGCGATCGAGACCGGCGACCGCGAGGCCCTGCGCGAGGAGCTCGGCGACGTGCTGCTCCAGGTCGTCTTCCACGCCCGCATCGCCCAGGACGACCCGGACGAGCCGTTCGCCATCGACGACGTGGCCGGCGCCATCGTCGACAAGCTCGTCCACCGGCACCCGCACGTCTTCGGCGACGAGTCGGCGCTGACGCCCGAGGACGTCAAGGAGCACTGGAACCGGACCAAGGCGGCCGAGAAGGGGCGCGAGTCCGTCACCGAGGGCGTGCCGCTGGGCCAGCCGGCCCTCGCGCTCGCCGCGAAGCTGGCCTCCCGGGCCCGCGCCGGGGGCCTCGACGTGGCCGTCCCCGCGGGGGAGGGCGTCGGCTACGCGCTGCTGGCCATGGCGGTCCGCGCCGAGGCGGAGGGCGTCGAGCCGGAGACCGCCCTGCGCGCCGCGGCCCGTACCTACCGGGACGCGATCCTTGCGGCGGAGCAGGCCGGGCGGGCCGGGCGGGCGGAGCGGGCGGGCGGCGCCGGGGCGTAGCCGGCGCGGTCCGGGAGCGCGTGGACACCCGTTCGGCTCAGCGGCGGTCTGGTCGGGGTCCCCTTCGGGTACCCGCATTCCATGCGCGACCACATGACTTACGCCCTGCCCGCCTGGGCCGGCGGCATCGCCCCCTTCATCGTGGGCCTGTGCGTCGGGGCCCTGCTGATCCTGGCCTTCGTGTTCGGACAGCGGTGGCGGGACAAGGAGCCGCCGCCGCCGAGCCAGCCGCAGCGGCGGCAGGGGGCGTGGCAGACCCGGCAGGAGCACGACCGGGGCCCCACCTCGCCCGACCACGGGCCGGGCCACGACGACGACGAGGACGTCGTCGGCTATGTCACCGAGCACCGCGAGGCGGACCGGCTGCGGACGGAGGGCCCCGGGGAGCGGGTGCTCCCGCACGAGATCCGGAACCCCGGGAGCCATCCGGAGGAGCTCTCCGAGGAGCGCAAGAAGTGGAACCCCGGGGGGAGCGGCTCGTTCGGCAGCGGCGGGGGCGGGCATCACTGAGCGCTCGGAGGGGCCCGGTAGCGTCGGGGCGTGCACGACAACAGCCCCTCCTCCATGCCGCCCCTCTTCACCTGGGAATTCGCGAGCGATCCCTATCCCGCCTACGCCTGGCTGCGCGAGCACGCCCCCGTGCACCGCACCACGCTGCCCAGCGGTGTCGAGGCATGGCTGGTCACCCGGTACGCCGATGCCCGGCAGGCGCTCGCCGACCAGCGGCTGTCGAAGAACCCCGTGCACCACTCCGAGTCCGCCCACGGCAAGGGCAAGGTAGGCATTCCGGGCGAGCGGAGCGCCAACCTGATGACGCATCTGCTCAACATCGACCCGCCGGACCACACCCGCCTGCGCCGCCTGGTCTCCAAGGCGTTCACCCCCCGCCGGGTCGCGGAGTTCGCGCCGCGGGTCCAGGAGCTGACCGACCGGCTCATCGACGGCTTCGCGGGCCGGGGCGAGGCGGACCTCATCCACGAGTTCGCCTTCCCGCTGCCCATCTACGCCATCTGCGACCTGCTCGGGGTCCCGCCGGAGGACCAGGACGACTTCCGGGACTGGGCGGGGATGATGATCCGGCACGGCGGCGGGCCGCGCGGCGGGGTGGCCCGCTCGGTGAAGCGGATGCGGACGTACCTGGCGGAGCTGATCCACCGCAAGCGCGAGGATCTCGGGGACGACCTCATCTCCGGGCTGATCAGGGCCAGCGACCACGGCGAGCACCTCACCGAGAACGAGGCGGCCGCGATGGCCTTCATCCTCCTCTTCGCCGGGTTCGAGACGACCGTCAACCTCATCGGCAACGGCACGTACGCCCTGCTGCGCAACCCCGGGCAGCGCGCGCGGCTCCAGGACGCCCTGGCCGAGGGGGACGAGGAACTGCTCGCCACCGGGGTGGAGGAACTGCTGCGCTACGACGGCCCGGTGGAGCTGGCGACCTGGCGGTTCGCCACGCGGGACCTGACGATCGGCGGGCAGCGCATCGCCGAGGGGGACCCCGTGCTCGTCGTTCTGGCGGCCGCCGACCGCGACCCGGAGCGGTTCGCCGACCCCGACACGCTCGACCTGGCCCGCAGTGACAATCAGCACCTCGGATACGGGCACGGCATCCATTACTGCCTCGGTGCGCCGCTGGCGCGGCTGGAGGGCCGGGCGGCACTCGCGACGCTGCTGCGCCGCCTTCCCGACCTGCGGCTTTCCGTGGATCCCGAGGAACTGCGGTGGCGTGGCGGGCTCATCATGCGGGGCCTGCGCACCCTGCCCGTCTCCTTCTCCCCGGAGCCCGGGCACACGGGCACATGACTATAGGTCAACTCTCTTTGACCGTCACCCGACCGCACTCGCGCCTGCTTGTGACCGCTGGGGGCCGTCGCTATGTTCGACGGTCATATTCAGCCGCCACATGAGAGGTGACCGCATGCTCTCCGGGAAAGGTCGACATCGACGCCCCCGTCAGATTCCCGCCGCCGTGCTCGCGGCGGGCGTGACGGGCGCGGGAATCGCCATGCCGCTGCTCGGGGCCACCACCGCCGACGCGGCGGACGCCCCCACCTGGGACCGCGTCGCCCAGTGCGAGAGCGGCGGGCTGTGGAGCGCCGACACCGGCAACGGGTATCTGGGCGGGCTCCAGATGACGCAGGACATGTGGGAGGAGAGCGGCGGCCGGGAGTTCGCGCCGCGGCCCGACCAGGCCAGCCGTGCCCAGCAGATCGCCGTCGCCGAGCGGATCCTCAAGCAGCAGGGCCCGTACGCCTGGCCCGCCTGTGCCGTGAAGTCGGACCTGGCCAAGGAGGGCCCGGCGCCGGACGTGGACCCGGGGCGGGCCGACGCCTCCACCCCGGCGCCGGAGCACAGGCCGCCGTCCGGGGCGCGGGAGCACGACCGGTCGCCGGGGAAGTCCGGGACCGTGGGCACTCCGTCGGACACCCCGTCGGACACCCCGTCCGGAAGCGGAAGTTCCGGCGAGGACGCCAAGGGCAAGCACCGCAAGCCGGCCGAGGGCACCCGGGACACCGAGGACGCCGCGGAGGGCACGACGGACGCGAAGGCGCCCGGGAAGGGCTCCGGCAGGTCCACGGCCCCGGAGGCGCCGAAGTCCGGCCCCGCGCCCTCCCGCTCCGCCGACCGGCCCGACGGACCGTCCCGCGCGCCGCACTCGCCGGCGCCCGGCAGCACGTCCGGCGCGAGCGGCGACCAGGGCGCGGACCGTGGTGCGGAAGCGGACACGGCCACCGGCGCGGACGCCGGAGCGGGTACCGGCAAGCACCGCGCGCAGCAGCCGCGTTCGGGCGCGGAGCGCTCCTCGCGCGGTGGTGCGGAAGCACATGGACAAGGGTCGCGTGCCGAGGACTACACCGTGCGCCCCGGTGACAACCTGTCAGCCATCGCGCAGGAGCACTCCGTGCCCGGCGGTTGGCACCGGATCTACCACGACAACAAAAAGGTCGTCGGTTCCGATCCGGATCTCATTCACCCAGGCCAGCAGCTCGAACTGAAGAAGTAGGAGGGCAGTTCGGGTCGAATGTCCGTTCCGAGCGAAAGTGAGACATGGGTCTCGTTGACAGCGTCTCGGATACGGCCCGTCAGGAGCCGGGGAAGCGGCTCTCACCTGCGGAAACACCGAGTTTCTCAGGGGGTTGGATCCAGCCGGTGGCCGAAAAGGGGGGTTTGAACCCGTAGGCCGCCTGTGCTTAACGTCGTCACCGCTCGCCACCGCGAGCACCACGGTCGTCACGCCGAATCCTGCCGGCGGCCGGGGGAGTCGTCGCGCAAGCGCCGTAGGCAGGAGCGGGGGAACCAAGGTAAGTCGCCGCGACGGTCCGCCGGTCAGTGACCGGGGTGCCGCAGCGGCTAGGGGTGAAGCCTGGTGCGCGCAAGCCACCGGGCCGGGCAACTCACGTCCGAACCCGACAGCTCACCTCGTAGGCGCCGGTGAGGAAACCGAGTCATGTCCAAGGGCAAGCACCGTCGTCCGAACAAGGCCGTCCGCATCGCCACGCTCGCGGGTGTCACCGGCGCCGCAGTCGCCGCCCCGCTGATGGCCGCGACCTCCGCCCACGCCGCCTCCGTCGACACCTGGGAGCGCGTCGCCCAGTGCGAGTCCAGCGGCAACTGGTCGATCAACACCGGCAACGGCTACTACGGCGGCCTGCAGTTCTCGCAGTCCTCCTGGGCCGCCGCGGGCGGTACCGCCTACGCCCCGCGCGCCGACCTCGCCACCAAGGGCCAGCAGATCGCCGTCGCCGAGAAGCTCCTCGCCATGCAGGGCCCCGGTGCCTGGGGCTGCGCCAGCGCCGGTCCGCTGTCCTCCGGCGGCGCCAAGGCCGACGTGGACACCTCCGGTTCGTCCACCAAGACCCAGAAGTCGACCGGCGAGCGCAGCGTCTCCACCAAGACGCACGCCGACCGCAGCGAGCGCCAGTCCGCGCCGAAGCACGCCGCTCCGCAGCAGAGCGACGAGGAGGCCCCGGCCGCCAAGCCGGCCGCCCCCCGCCACGCCGCCCCGAAGACGGTCAAGATGGGCGACGGCGAGTACCAGGTCAAGGAGGGCGACACCCTCGCCAAGATCGCCGAGGCCAAGAAGGTCAAGGGCGGCTGGGAGAAGCTCTACGACCGCAACAAGGACATCGTCGAGAGCGCCGACCTCATCTTCCCCGGCCAGAAGCTGCACCTCAGCTGACGCAGCCTTCCCTGGCGAACCGCCCCGCTCCGATGCGCCCGCTCCCCCCGAGCCGCATCGGAGCGGGGCTCCGCCGTTCCCGCGGGAGAATCACCGGGCGGTTCCCCCAGTGGTTCCCCGAGCCGTTCACCGCTGGGCGAACATCCAGCCCATTCATCCCGTGATCTCGGCGTTTGTGCCATTTTTCCGGCCGGGCGGCGGTCCGAGGGCGGGCGGACCCTCCGGGGCCCGTTAGGCTCGTGCTGCAGAACTTCAGACACACACGAAGGAGACCCTCGTGCCGTCCATCGACGTCGTCGTAGCTCGCGAGATCCTCGACTCGCGAGGCAACCCCACGGTCGAGGTCGAGGTCGGCCTCGACGACGGCTCCACCGGCCGTGCCGCCGTGCCGTCCGGCGCCTCCACCGGCGCCTTCGAGGCCATCGAGCTCCGTGACGGGGACAAGAACCGTTACCTGGGCAAGGGCGTCGAGAAGGCCGTGCTGGCCGTCATCGAGCAGATCGGCCCGGAGCTCGTCGGCTACGACGCCACCGAGCAGCGCCTGATCGACCAGGCGATGTTCGACCTGGACGCCACCGACAACAAGGGCTCGCTGGGCGCCAACGCCATCCTGGGCGTCTCCCTGGCCGTCGCGCACGCCGCCTCCGAGGCGTCCGACCTGCCGCTCTTCCGCTACCTCGGCGGCCCGAACGCGCACCTGCTGCCCGTTCCGATGATGAACATCCTCAACGGCGGCTCGCACGCCGACTCCAACGTGGACATCCAGGAGTTCATGATCGCGCCGATCGGCGCCGAGTCGTTCTCCGAGGCGCTGCGCTGGGGCACCGAGGTCTACCACACCCTCAAGGCCGTGCTGAAGGCCAAGGGCCTGTCCACCGGTCTGGGCGACGAGGGCGGCTTCGCCCCGAACCTCGGCTCCAACCGCGAGGCCCTCGACCTCATCCTCGAGGCCATCAAGCAGGCCGGCTACACCCCCGGCCAGGACATCGCGCTGGCGCTGGACGTCGCCGCCTCCGAGTTCTACAAGGACGGCGTCTACACCTTCGAGGGCCAGGACCGCACCGCGGCCGAGATGACCGACTACTACGCCGAGCTCGTCGCCGCGTACCCGCTGGTCTCCATCGAGGACCCGCTGTTCGAGGACGACTGGGACGGCTGGAAGACCATCACCGAGCGCCTCGGCGACCAGGTCCAGCTCGTCGGCGACGACCTGTTCGTCACCAACCCCGAGCGCCTCGGCCGCGGCATCGAGGAGGGCGCCGCCAACGCCCTGCTGGTCAAGGTCAACCAGATCGGCTCGCTGACCGAGACCCTCGACGCCGTCGAGCTGGCCCAGCGCAACGGCTTCAAGTGCATGATGTCCCACCGCTCCGGCGAGACCGAGGACGTCACCATCGCCGACCTGGCCGTCGCCACCAACTGCGGCCAGATCAAGACCGGCGCCCCGGCCCGCTCCGAGCGCGTGGCCAAGTACAACCAGCTGCTGCGCATCGAGGAGATCCTCGACGACGCCGCGGTGTACGCGGGCCGTTCCGCCTTCCCGCGCTTCAAGGGCTGATCCCCTCCAGGGCCGACGCCCGGGGCTGACAAAGCCTCAAGCCTCACCACGTCCCCGGCCACGGTCCCGTACCGTGGCCGGGGACGGTTTGGCTTCGGTGCAGTGACCAGCGGGGAGGCGACGTGGCGGCGGAACGGTTTTCCACCGCGACCAGGCTCAAGGCGATCGGCACGGCGCTCGTCCAGGGGCCGGACGCCCGGGGCCGGCGCACGCGGCCGCCCCGCCGGAGCCGGCTCACCGGCCGTGCGGCGCTGCTGGCGCTGGTCGTCTGCTCCCTGGTCGTCGCCCTGGCCTACCCCATGCGGCAGTGGGTCACCCAGCGCTCCGACATCGACGACCAGCGGCACCGCTCCGAGCGCGCCCGCGAGCAGGTGAAGCTGCTGCGCGAGGAGAAGGCGCGGCTGGAGGACCCGGCGTACGTGGAGCAGCAGGCGCGCGAGCACCTGCACTACGTACGGCCCGGGGAGACCGGCTTCACCGTCGTCGACGGCAGCGGACGCGCCAAGCCCCGCCGGGACCAGGGCGCCGGCGACCGGCCCTGGTACAGCAACCTCTGGGACGGGGTGGACACTTCGGACGGCCACCGCTGACCCCGGCCCACCCTCCCTTCCGATCCTCCGAGCACGAGCGAGCACATGGACACGCCTCCTCCCCAGACCGAGCCCACCGAGCCCACCGAGGCGGACATCGCCGCCTTCAAGGAGCAGCTGGGCCGCCCGCCGCGCGGCCTGCGCGCCATCGCCCACCGCTGCCCCTGCGGCAACCCCGACGTGGTGGAGACCGCGCCGCGGCTGGAGGACGGCACGCCCTTCCCGACGCTCTACTACCTGACGTGCCCGCGCGCGGCCTCGGCCATCGGCACGCTGGAGGCCGAGGGCGTCATGAAGGAGATGAGCGCCCGGCTGGAGAGCGACCCGGAGCTGGCGGCCGCCTACCGCGCGGCGCACGAGGACTACATCTGCCGGCGCGACGCGATCGAGGTGCTGGAGGGCTTCCCGAGCGCCGGCGGCATGCCGGACCGGGTCAAGTGCCTGCACGTGCTGGTCGGTCACTCGCTGGCCGCGGGCCCGGGCGTCAACCCGCTCGGTGACGAGGCGATCGCGATGCTGCCGGAGTGGTGGCGCAAGGGGCCGTGCGTGACGCCCTGCGGCACCCAGGAGTAGGTTCGGCGGATCCGCCGACCGTCCCACGACCTTGCTGGAGTGTGCATGACCCGCGTTGCCGCGATCGACTGCGGTACGAACTCGATCCGCCTGCTGGTGGCCGATCTCGACCCCGCCACCGGCGAGTTCAAGGAGCTCGACCGGCGGATGACGATCGTCCGGCTGGGGCAGGGGGTGGACCGCACCGGGCGGTTCGCGCCGGAGGCGCTGGAGCGGACCTTCGCGGCGTGCCGGGAGTACGCCGCGGTGATCGCGGAACACCGCGCGGAGCGCGTGCGGTTCGTGGCCACCTCGGCCTCCCGGGACGTGGACAACCGCGAGGACTTCGTGCGCGGGGTCGTGGACATCCTGGGCGTCGAGCCCGAGGTGATCACCGGTGACCAGGAGGCGGAGTTCTCCTTCACCGGTGCCACCAAGGAGCTCACCGGCCGCACCGACCTCGCGCGGCCCTTCCTCGTGGTGGACATCGGCGGCGGTTCCACGGAGTTCGTCGTCGGGGAGGAGCACGTCCGGGCGGCGCGCAGCGTCGACGTCGGCTGTGTGCGGATGACGGAGCGTCATCTCGTCGTGGACGGCGAGGTGTCCGACCCGCCGGCGCCGGAGCGGGTGGCCGCGATAAGGGCCGACGTCGAGGCCGCCCTGGACCTGGCGGAGCGGACCGTGCCGCTGGGCGAGGCGCGCACCCTGGTGGGTCTGGCCGGCTCGGTGACCACGGTGGCCGCCGTCGCGCTCGGGCTGGACGCGTACGACTCGGCCGCGATCCACCACGCGCGGATCCCGCTGGAGAAGGTCCGGGAGATCACGGCCCGGCTGCTCTCCTCGACGCACGCGGAGCGCGCCGCGATCCCCGTGATCCATCCGGGCCGGGTGGACGTCATCGCGGCCGGGGCGCTGGTGCTCCAGTGCGTGATGGAGCGGACGGGGGCGCAGGAGGTCGTGGTGAGCGAGCACGACATCTTGGACGGAATCGCGTGGAGCGCGGTCTGAAAGGGCCGCAGGGGGCACAGGCGCCGAAAAAGTTCGTGAAATCCTTCACATGAAAAATTGGTCCTAGGACCACGGACTGATGGGTTCCGGCCTCCCATTCGGGGACCGGACGGCCCGGATGAGCGCGAACGTCCTTGTTCCCAAGGGGTTGAAGGAACGTTCACGCGCCGGATCGGCCCCGGTGGTCCAGTCGTGTCCGGGGTCGCAAGTCCAGCTCAGCGGGGGTGCCCAACGCATTTGGGGATGAAGTGGTTCCCCGTCGGGGCTATGGCGTCGGTCACGTGGGCGGCGAAGTGTAGCAGACACCCCACCGCGCCTTGTGAAGGGGCGCACGAGCACCCCTTCGGGGTGTGCTGGATACTCGAATCATGAGCACCACGGAGCGTCCACGGATCCTCGTAGTAGGCGGTGGGTACGTCGGCATGTATGCGGCCCGCCGCATCCTGAAGAAGATGCGGTACGGCGAGGCGACCGTCACGGTCGTCGACCCGCGCTCGTACATGACGTACCAGCCCTTCCTCCCCGAAGCAGCCGCCGGCAGCATCTCGCCGCGGCACGTCGTGGTGCCGCTGCGACGTGTGCTCCCCAGGGCGGAGGTCCTCACCGGCCGCGTCACCACCATCGACCAGGACCGCAAGGTCGCCACGATCGCCCCGCTGGTGGGCGAGGCGTACGAGCTGCCCTTCGACTACCTGGTCATCGCGATGGGCGCGGTCTCCCGTACCTTCCCGATCCCCGGCCTCGCCGAGAACGGCATCGGCATGAAGGGCATCGAGGAGTCCATCGGCCTGCGCAACCATGTGCTGGAGCAGCTCGACAAGGCCGACTCGACCACCGATGAGGAGATCCGCCGCAAGGCGCTCACCTTCGTCTTCGTCGGCGGCGGCTTCGCCGGCGCCGAGACGATCGGCGAGGTCGAGGACATGGCCCGCGACGCGGCCAAGCACTACCGCAACGTGAAGCGCGAGGACATGCGCTTCATCCTGGTCGACGCCGCCCCGCGCATCCTCCCCGAGGTCGGTGAGAAGCTCGGCCAGTACGGCAAGGAGCACCTCGCGAGCCGCGGCATCGAGATCCACCTCGAGACGTCGATGGACTCCTGCGTCGACGGCCACGTCGTGCTCAAGAACGGCCTCGAGGTCGACTCCAACACGATCGTGTGGACCGCGGGCGTCAAGCCCAACCCGGCGCTGGCCCGCTTCGGCCTGCCGCTCGGCCCGCGCGGCCACGTGGACACCCAGGCGACCCTCCAGGTGCAGGGCACCGACTACATCTGGGCCGCGGGCGACAACGCCCAGGTTCCGGACATGGTCGGCCGCCGCGCCGGCAACGAGAACGCCTGGTGCCCGCCGAACGCCCAGCACGCGCTGCGCCAGGCCAAGGTCCTCGGCGACAACGTGGTCTCCGGCATGCGGGGCTTCCCGCAGAAGGAGTACAGCCACGCCAACAAGGGCGCGGTCGCCGGTCTCGGCCTGCACAAGGGCGTCGCGATGATCGTCCTGGGCAAGATGAAGATCAAGCTCAAGGGCCGTCTCGCCTGGTACATGCACCGTGGCTACCACGGCATGGCCATGCCGACCTGGAACCGCAAGATCCGCGTCTTCGCCGACTGGACGCTGGGCATGTTCCTCAAGCGCGAGGTCGTCTCGCTCGGTGCCATGGAGAACCCCCGCGAGGAGTTCTACGAGGCCGCCAAGCCGGCGCCGCGCGACGCCGCTCCGGCCCAGAAGGCCAAGGCCAGCTGACATACCGTCGGCACTTCCGCCGGCGTACAAGGGCGTCCACCAATCCGTGGGGTGGGCGCCCTCCGGCGTGTCCGCGCGCGGATCCGCCGACGCGGCGAATTCCCGTCGTCCGCACGGAGGTGACCAACTCGGGCCGGGAAGGACTAAAGCACGCCCCACAGGTGTTTAGGTGGTAGGTGAACCTATCTCCTGATCCTTCTTCACGGAGGTGTGCGACATGGCCCAGGCCGCCCGACGGCTCGCCGCTCTCGCCGAACAGGTACTGGGGGCACCGCTCCCGGTCCGGCTGCGCGCGTGGGACCGCAGCGAGGCAGGTCCGCCCGGCGCCCCCGTACTCGTCGTCCGCAACCGCCGCGCCCTGCGCCGGCTGCTGTGGAAACCGGGCGAACTCGGCCTGGCCCGCGCCTGGGTGGCCGGGGACCTCGATGTCGAGGGCGACCTCTACCGGGCCCTGGACCTGCTCGCGGAGTCCATCTGGGAGCGCGACGAGGACACTTCGCGCCGCTCCGCCCCCCTGGCCGCCCTCGCCGCGCTGCGCGACCCGCACCTGCGCGCCGCGGGCAAGGAGCTGCTGAAGCTCACCGGGCCCTGGGTGCCGCCCTCCCCGCCCGTCGAGGAGGCCCGCCGCACGACCGGCCCGCTGCACACCCTGCGCCGCGACAGGCAGGCGATCAGCCACCACTACGACGTGGGCAACGCCTTCTACGAGAAGGTCCTCGGCCCGTCCATGGTCTACTCCTGCGCCTACTGGGAGCCCGGGGCCACCCTGGAGGACGCCCAGAGCGCCAAGCTCGATCTGGTCTGCCGCAAGCTCGGCCTCGCCCCCGGGATGCGGCTGCTGGACGTCGGCTGCGGCTGGGGCTCCATGGTGCTGCACGCCGCCCGCGAGTACGGGGTGAACGCCGTCGGCATCACGCTCTCCGAGGAGCAGGCGGCCTACGCCCGCAAGCGCATCGCCGAGGCGGGGCTGACGGACCGGGTGGAGATCCGGGTCCAGGACTACCGCGAGATCTCCGACGGACCCTTCGACGCGGTCTCCTCCATCGGCATGGCCGAGCACGTCGGCCGCGCCCGCTACGCCGAATACGCCGCCGCCCTGCACGCGTTGCTCAAGCCCGGCGGGCGGCTGCTCAACCACCAGATCGCCCGGCGGCCGCTGAAGGACGAAGAGGGGTACCAGGTCGACGAGTTCATCGACCGCTATGTCTTCCCCGACGGCGAACTGGCCCCCGTGGGACGGACGGTGGCGCAGCTGGAGGAGGCCGGGTTCGAGGTCCGCGACGTGGAGGCGCTGCGCGAGCACTACGCGCTGACCCTGCGCCGCTGGGTGGCCAACCTGGAGGAGCACTGGGACGCGTGTGTGCGGCTGACCTCGCCGGGCCGGGCGCGGGTGTGGCGGCTGTACATGGCGGCCTCGGCGCTGTCCTTCGAGCGCAACCGCATCGGCGTCAACCAGGTGCTCGCGGTCCGTACGCCCGGATCCGGTGATCCGGGGCTGCCGTTGCGCACCCGGGAGTGGCACTCCTGAGGATGCACGAAGGGCCCGGCGGTTGCCGGGCCCTTCGTCGTCGTACGGCCGTCAGTCGGCCTTGATGGCGTTGAGCATGTTCATCCGGGCCGCCCGGCGGGCGGGCCAGAGCGCGGCCAGCACGCCGACCGCGGCGGCCAGCAGCAGGAAGACGCCCATCCGGCCCCAGGGCATGACCAGTTCGTAGGTCGCGATCTTCTCGGCTATCTGCTGGCCGGCGGCCCAGCCGAAGAAGACGCCGAGGCCGATGCCGAGGATGCCGCCGAAGAGCGAGATGACCAGCGACTCCAGGCGGACCATCCGCTTGATGCCGGAGCGGTCCAGGCCGATGGCCCGCAGCATGCCGATCTCCTGCTGGCGCTCGAAGACGGACATCGCCAGGGTGTTGACGACGCCGAGGACCGCGACGATCACGGCCATGGCGAGCAGTCCGTAGAGGACGTTCAGCAGCATGTTGATCGCCTTGGCGATCTCGTTGGAGATGTCGTCCTTGTCCTGGACCTGGATCGCCGGGTTGTCGCCGAGTGCCTTCTGGATCGACTTCTTCGCGGAGTCGCTCGTGCCGGAGGCGGTCTTGACCATCACCTGCTTGTCGTTGACCTCGGTCATGTGCGGGGTCAGGGTGGCGTTGTCGAGCATGATGCCCTTGAGCATCTCGTTGCCCTTGTAGATGCCCCCGACGGTCAGCTTGCCCTTCTTGCCGTCCTCATAGGTGACGGTGAAGGACGAACCGAGCTTCCAGCCGCGGTTCTTGGCCGTGTCGGCGTCGACGACGGCCTTGTCGCCGGACAGCCCGGCGAAGGAGCCGGACGTGAAGTCGAGCTTCACGAGCTTGTCGACGGACTTCCCGTCGACGCCCGCCAGGGACTCGTGCTCGCCGCCGATGCGGGCCGGGGACTCGCGCAGCGCGCTGACGGCGGTGATGTCGGGCTGCCGCTCCAGCTTCTTCGCCACGTCGGGGGAGAGGGGGTAGGTGTTGGCCATCACGACGACGTAGTCGGCCTTGAGGGCGTCGGTGGCCATCTTGTCGATGGCCTTCTGCATGCTGCCGGCGATGACGGTCAGGCCGGTGATCAGGGTGAGGCCGATCATCAGGGCGGAGGCGGTCGCGGCGGTGCGGCGCGGATTGCGGACCGCGTTCTGCCCGGCCAGCTTGCCGGACATGCCGAACAGGCGCAGCAGCGGACCGGCTGCCTCGATCAGCGGCTTGGCCAGCAGCGGGGTCAGGATGAAGACGCCGATGACCAGCAGGCCGGCGCCGAGTCCGAGGCCGGACTCGTCGGTGGCGACCAGGCTCAGCCCGGCGCCCGCGGCGGCGACGACGGCGCCGATGGTGTTGCGGACGACCAGCGACTTCGTGGTGGCCACCGCGTGCACGCTGTTCATGGCGGCGACCGGGGGGATCTTCGCGGCGCGGCGGCCGGGCAGCCAGGCGGCGAGCATGGTGACGACGATGCCGACGGCCAGCGCGGTGACGACCGTGCCCGGGGTGATGACGAGCGGGCCGTCGGGCATGTCGGCGCCGATGGCCGAGCGCATCCCGGCGCCGATGCCGATGCCCGCGAGCAGACCGGCGACGGCCGCGACGGCGCCCACCACGAACGCCTCGATGAGCACCGAGCGCGTGACCTGGCGGCGGCTGGCGCCGACCGCGCGCATCAGCGCGAGCTCCTTGGTGCGCTGGGCGACCAGCATGGTGAAGGTGTTGGCGATGATGAAGATGCCGACGAAGAGCGAGATACCGGCGAAGATCAGCAGGATGGTCTTCGAGGCCGAGGAGTTCTCCTCGATCATCCTGGTCTCGTCGTCGGCGAGCTTCTGGCCGGTGACGGCCTCGGCGTCGCGCGGCAGGATCTTGTCGATCCCGGCCTTGAGCGCGGTCTGGGAGGTGCCGGGCGCGGCCTTGACGTCGATCTCGGTGAAGCGGCCGGGCTTGGTGAAGAGCTTCTGCGCGGTGGCGGTGTCGAAGAGGGTCAGGCTGCCGCCGGCGGTCACGCTGCCGCTGTCGGTGGTGAAGATGCCGGTGATCTTCTGGGGCAGCACCGGGCCGCTGACCGACATCCGGACGGTGTCGCCGACCTTGAAGCCCGCGCGGTCGGCGGTCTTGGCGTCCACCGCGATCTCGCCGGCGCGCTGCGGGGCGCGGCCGGAGGTCAGCGGGTAGCGGGCGTCCTTGCCGTCGGGGCCGGGGAAGTAGTTGGAGCCGGCCCGGGAGAAGCCCTGGCCGACCAGCTCGCCGTCCTTGCCGGCGAGGAAGGCCTGGCCGTCCACCGAGCCGGTGGCGTAGGCGGCGCCGGGGACCTCGGCGGCCTTGTCGAGCAGGCGCTGGGTCAGCAGGGGTGCCCCACCGGGCGCACCGTTGTCGCGGTCCGCCGTGTGGGGCTGGACGGCGACGTCGACGTGGGTGAAGCCCTTCTGGGAGCTGTTCTTCTGGGCCTCGGAGAAGGTGTTGGTGAAGACCAGGGTGCCGGAGACGAAGGCCACGCCGAGCATCACGGCGAGGACGGTCATCAGCAGCCGGGCCTTGTGCGCGAGAACGTTGCGCAAGGCGGTGCGGAACATCAGTCAGGTGTCCTGGGTGTCGTGAACGGTCGTGGTCAGCTCGTGCGGCCCTTGGCGTCGAACGCCTTCATGCGGTCGAGGACGGCGTCGGCGGTCGGCTCGTACATCTCGTCGACGATGCGGCCGTCGGCGAGGAAGACCACGCGGCCCGCGTAGGAGGCGGCCACCGGGTCGTGGGTGACCATGACGACGGTCTGGCCGAGCTCGCGCACCGAGTTGCGCAGGAAGCCGAGGACCTCGGCGCCGGAGCGGGAGTCGAGGTTGCCGGTGGGCTCGTCGGCGAACATGATCTCGGGGCGGCCGGCGAGGGCGCGGGCCACGGCGACGCGCTGCTGCTGGCCGCCGGAGAGCTGGTTGGGGCGGTGCTTGAGGCGGCCGGAGAGGCCGACGGTCTCCACGACCTGGTTCAGCCACTGCCGGTCGGGCTTGCGGCCGGCGATGTCCATGGGGAGCGTGATGTTCTCCAGGGCGTTGAGCGTCGGCAGCAGGTTGAACGCCTGGAAGATGAAACCGATCTTGTCCCGGCGGAGCTGGGTGAGCTTCTTGTCGTTGAGCGCCGTCAGCTCCACGTCGCCTATCCGGGCCGAGCCGCCGGAGACGGTGTCGAGGCCGGCCATGCAGTGCATCAGCGTGGACTTGCCCGAGCCGGAGGGGCCCATGATCGCGGTGAACTCCGCGCGGCGGAACTCCACGGAGACGGCGTCCAGGGCGACCACCTGGGTCTCGCCCTGGCCGTAGACCTTGGTCAGGTCCGTCGCGACGGCCGCGGGAACCGCGGTGCGGACGGCGGTCGGGGCGCCGTAGGGGCTGGTGGTCACGGACGTACTCCTTGATCGGGGCGACGGAACCGGGCGACGGAACCGGGAGGTGGAACCGGGAAGGTGCTTCCATCGTCCTGTCCCTGCGCGCCTCCCGGATCAGCCCTGGTTCCCGTTCTCGGGACAGACTCCAGAGGTACGGCCCGGGGGCGCCGTCATCCTCGGGTATGACCCCGGCGGCCGCCGTGGGAGGCGAGATTGCGACAATTCCCGGGAGGGGGCCGGGAGAGGCTGCGAGGAGGGCGGATCGGCCTCTGGCATGTGCCGAAGGGACCTGTTCCGCACTGATGAGCGCTAAGTTGCCCATAAAATAAGACAACCTCTGGTCAGTGTTCCGCTGTTTGGGGGGCGCTACCCGGATAGGCTCATCCCGTTCTCCTCAAGGGAACCCGCGCGCGCGTCCCCTCTGTGCGTGCGGCCCGAGGGCCCGCCCGGATGGTGGAATGCAGACACGGCGAGCTTAAACCTCGCTGGCCCTTCGGGCCGTGCCGGTTCGAGTCCGGCTCCGGGCACACATGCACGTTCGTCGTTCGTCCGCGGGGTTCGCCTGCGGGCGGGCGTCCGCTTCACCGCCGGACGGGCTCCGGGCCGTACGGACGGGTACGGACCCCCTGGCCCCGCCGGACTAGCCCTGCCGGGGGCCCGGCCCGCCGGCCAGTTCGAAGAGGGTTTTCAGGGCGGCGAACGCCTCCGCCCGGTCCACCAGGCCGTCGAGGCTGTGCAGGGTGTTCACCCCGACGCCGCTGCCGAAGACGATCGTCGCCAGGCTCTTCGCGTCGGGCAGCCCGGGGGCGTGGGCGGTGATCCGCTCCAGGTAGCCGATCCAGACCCGGCGGGTGTGCTCGTAGCCATGCACATAGGCGTCCCGCAGTGGGCCCGGGGCGCCCATCACCTCCGGCAGGACCGTGGCGAACACCCGCCCGCAGGGCGCGTCCACCACTGCCAGGTGCGCGTCGACCAGGGTGCCGAAGGCGAGCGGGCCGGTCTCCGGCAGCCGCTCGCGGTACATCCGCTCGGCGGTACCGAAGGCGTTGCCGATCACCTCGGCGATCAGGCCCTCCTTGGAGCCGAAGTGCCAGGCGACCGAGCCGCGGCTGATGCCCGCCCGGCCGGCCACGGCCTGGACGGACGCGGCCCGCGGGCCGCCCTCGGCGACCAGCTCCGTCGCCGCGTCCAGCAGCCGCCGGCGGCTCTCCCGTGCTGATTCCTCGCGACGTCCGGCCATGGCGCGATTGTTCCACGGGGCCGTCGGGCGGGCGAAGGCCGCGGCAGGAAGCGGAAGCCCCAAACATCAGTAGGTGCATACCACTTGACGGCCTGTGCCGGGCGTTCAACGATTGGACCACCGTCCAGTTATCGCCGGTAAGCCGAGCCTTGGACCTTGGAAGTCCTGGCGTCGGCGCGTCCTGCCCTGCGGAAGCGGTGGCCTCTGTTCCCTGCCGTCCGGTTTCGCCCGCGCTGCGTCCGTATTCCGGTGTTCCGGACCACCGACCGCACGATTGCCGACCGCACGACCACCGACCGCACGACTGCCGACGCACGATCGCCGACCGCACGATCGGAGTTGCCCCATGCGCCTGATCACCTTCGAGAGGCAGAGCCAGCCGGACCGGCCCCGCGCCGGGGTGCTGCTGGACGGCGACGCCGTCGTCCTCGACCTGTCCGCCGCCGCGCCCGGCGATGCCGCGCTCGGCTCGCTCCAGGCCCTGATCGAGTCCGGGGAGCCCGGCCTGGACCGGGTGCGGGAGCTCGTCGCGCGGCGGCCCGGGGCGGCCCTGCTCGCCCGGGACAACGTCCGGCTGCTGGCGCCGCTGCCGCGCCCGGCCCGGCTGCGCGACTGCGGGCTGTTCATCGCCCATCTGGAGGTGGGGCTGCGGGAGCTGGCCCGGCGGCAGGCCGCCGGCGCCGCGGACCCCGCCGCCGAGTTCGACCGGCTGATGGCCGGCGGGAAGTTCGACCTGAGCCCGCTCTTCCGGGAGCGCGTCATGTACTACACCGCCGACCACCTCGCCGTCAGCGGGCCCGATGACGAGATCGTGGCGCCCTCCGGCTCCAAGGAGCTGGATTTCGAGCTGGAGTTCGCGGCGGTGGTGGGCCGCACCGGCCGGGAGGTGAAGCCGGACGAGGCCCACGCGTACATCTTCGGCTACACGGTCTTCAACGACTGGAGCGCGCGCGACCTCCAGGCCGTCCTGATGCGGGCCGGCGTCGGGCCCTGCGAGGGCAAGGACTTCGCCGGCTCCAACACCCTCGGCCCCTGCATCGTCACCCGCGACGAGCTGACCGACCCGTACGCCCTCACCATGACCGCCCGGGTCAACGGCGAGGAGTGGTCGCGCGGCACCACCGACGGCATGGAGCACAGCTTCGAGGACGCGATCGTGCACCTGAGCCGGGACCGGGCGGTGCACGCGGGGGAGGTCATCGGATCCGGAACTGTCCCGTCCGGTACGGCGCTCGACCTCGGACGGCGGCTCGCGGACGGGGACGTGGTCGAGCTGGAGGTCGAGCGGATCGGCGTCCTGCGCAACACCGTCAGGGTCCCCTGATGAACGAGGTGTACGTGCTCGGCGTGGGCCGCACCGCCTACGGCAGGTTCCCGGACCTGACCGTCGGCGCCCTCGCGGGGGAGGCCCTCGCGCGCTGCCTCGCCGACTCCGGGTGCGAACTCTCCGCTGTGGACGGGGTGTTCTTCGCCAACGCCACTCAGGGCGCCCTGGAGGGGCAGCATCTGGTCCGCGGGCAGGCCGCCCTGCGGGACGCCGGGGTCGAGGGCGTCCCGGTGGTCAACGTCGAGAACGCCTGCGCGAGCGGGGCCACCGCGCTGCACCTCGCGGCCACCGCGGTGCGGGCCGGCGAGATGGACGTCGCGCTCGCGATCGGCGCGGAGAAGATGTACGGGGCCGACGAGGAGCGGCTGACCGCGGCCTTCCATGGCGGCCTGGACGTCGCGCGGTGGCAGGAGGGGCTCAAGGCACTGCGCGAGGCCGCCGGGGCGGACGAGGTGCCGCCGGGCCGGCGCTCGGTCTTCATGGACATCTACGCGGCGCTCGCCGCCGACCACCGACGCCGCCATCCTTCCTGTACACCGCGCGAGTTGGCCGCCGTCACCGCCAAGAACCGGCGGCACGGCGCGCTCAACCCGCTCGCCGCCCGCCGCGAGGAGCTCACCGCCGACGAGGTGCTGGCCGCGCGGGAGGTCGCGGCCCCGCTCACCGTCCCGATGTGCGCGCCCATCGGCGACGGCGCCGCGGCCGCCCTGGTCTGCTCGCCCGCCGTCGTCCGCCGGCTGGGTGCCCGCCGGGCGGTCCGGCTGCGGGCCTCCGTGGTCGTCTCGGGCACCGGGCGCACGCTCGACGAGCCGGAGCGCGCGATCACCCGGCGCGCCGCTGCGCTCGCCTACGAGCGGGCCGGACTGGGCCCCGACGACGTCTCGCTCGCCGAGGTCCACGACGCCACCGCGGTCGGCGAGGTGCTCCAGGCCGAGGCGCTCGGCCTGGTCCCGCCCGGCGAGGGAGGCCCGGCCGCCGCCCGCGGCGAGACGGCCCTCGGCGGCCGGCTGCCGGTCAACACCTCCGGCGGGCTGGAGTCCAACGGCCACCCGGTCGGGGCCACCGGCATCGGTCAGATCCACGAACTGGTCACCCAGCTGCGGGGCGAGGCGGGCGCCCGGCAGGTGCCCGGGGCCCGCATCGGGCTCGCGGAGAACGGTGGCGGCTTCCTGGGCTTCGAGGAGGCCGCCGCGGCGGTTCTGGTGCTGGAGGCGCCGGAGGCGGGGAGGCGGTCATGAACATCGCGGAGCTGCTGCGGCGCGCCGCCGCGGCGAACCCTTACGCCCCCGCCGTCTGCGAGGGGGCCGACGTCCTGCGGGACCACCGTCAACTCGCCGACCGGGCACAGGCGATCGGCGACGCGCTGGTCCGGGAGCACGGGCTGCGCCCCGGCGACCGGGTCGCACTGGCCATGCGCAACACGCCCCTCTACCCGGAGGTGCTGTTCGGGGTCTGGTGGGCCGGTCTGGTGGCCGTCCCGCTCAACGCCCGCCTCCATCCCAAGGAGTTCGCACAGCTCGCCGAGGACTGCGGGGCGGGGCTCTGCGTCGCCACGGACGAACTGGCCGGTCCGCTGCGGGCGCAGGGCCTCGGCGCGACCGCGCTCGTGGCGGCGGACGAGCTGGTGGCCGGCGCCGGGCGCGGTGTCGCCCGGGCGCCGTCCACCGCGGGCGACGACGACCCGGCGTGGCTCTTCTACACCAGTGGCACCACCGGGCGTTCCAAGGGCGCCGTGCTCACCCACGGCAACCTGGCCGCGGCCACCCGCAGCGCACTCGCCGACATCGGGACGGGTGTCGACGCCGCGATGCTGCACATCGCGCCGATGTCGCACGCGGGCGGGCTCTTCGGCCTGGCCCATGTCGCCCGGGCCCGGGCCCAGGTCTTCCCGCGCGGCAGCGCGGTGAACGCGGACACCCTCGGGGAGGCGCTGCGGGCCTTCGGGCCCGTCAGCCTCTTCGCGGTCCCGACCGTCCTGCGCCGGCTGCTCGACCCGGGGCTGCTGGACGGGGAGTTGGTGCCGCTCGTGCACCGGATCCTTTACGGCGGAGCCCCGATGTACCGGGCGGACCTGGAGAAGGCCGTCGCCCGCTTCGGCGCCGGGCGCCTGTGGCAGGGCTACGGGCAGGGCGAGTCCCCGGGCACGATCACCCACCTGCGGCCCGAGGACCATGCCGGGCCCGCCGCCCGGCTGGAGAGCGTCGGCCGGGCCCGCACCGGCGTCGAGGTGCGGGTGGCGGACGACGACGGGCGGGCCCTGCCGCCCGGGGAGACCGGCGAGGTCCTCGTCCGGGGCGCCACCGTGATGGCGGGGTACTGGAACTCCCCCGAGGCCACCGCCCGGGCGCTGCGCGACGGCTGGCTGCACACCGGGGACCTGGGGCGCCTCGACGCGGACGGCTTCCTCACGCTGGTCGACCGGGCCAAGGACCTGATCATCGCCGGGGGTTCCAACATCTACCCCCGTGAGGTGGAGGAGGTGCTCCTGCGCCACCCGTCGGTCGCCGAGGCGGCCGTCGTCGGCGGGGCGGACGCGGAGTGGGGCGAGCTGCCGGTGGCCTTCGTCGTGCCCTCGGGCGGGGACGGCGGGGACGGCGGGGACGGCAGGGACAGCGGGGACGGTGGGGACGCCCTTGCGGCCGCCCTGGAGAGGCACTGTCTCGCCGAGATGGCGCGCTACAAGCGGCCGCGCCGGTTCCTCTTCGTGGCCGAACTGCCCAAGAACTCCTACGGAAAGGTGCTCAAGACCGAGCTCCGGGGGCTGATCGGCCGGATCCCGGAAGACCACCGCTGAGACCCGAGACACGAGATCTGAGACCGACACAGAGAGTTGGGACGATCTGAAATGAGCCGCATCGTCGACCTGACATCCCCCATCGACTCCCGCGACCTCGACCTCATCCCCGACAACCAGCCCGAGCTGGCGCTCGTGGTGGCGCCGCGGATGGACTACCTCACGCACGAGGACTGGGGTCTGGACTTCATGGTCGCCTCCTTCGGGTGCGACCCCGAGGACGTACCCGGCCGAGCGGGGCCGGCCGGGGAGGTCATGCACGAGATCAGCACACACTGCGGGACGCACGTGGACGCCCCCCTGCACAGCGGGGCGACCTGCGAGGGGCGCCCCTCGCGCACCATCAGTGACATCGGGCTGGAGGAGCTGTACCGGCCGGGGATGGTGCTGGACGTCCGGGAATGGGCCAGGCCGGGGGAGGCGATCCCGGTCGAGGCGCTCAAGCAGGCCATCGCCGCGACGGGGCGGGACGTGGAGCCGGGGGACGCCGTGCTCATCCGCACCGGGCAGGAGCGGTACACGCTGCGCGATCCCGAGTACTTCGCGTACCCCGGGATGTCCGGGGCCGGTACGCGGTACCTCACCGGGCTCGGGGCGACGGTGCTGGGCACGGACGCGATCGGGTGGGACCGGCCGATTCCCGCGATGCGCCGGGCGTTCCACGAGACGGGGGACTCCCGGCACATCTGGGACGGGCACTACGCGATCCGTGACAAGGAGGCGCTGATCGTGCAACAGCTCGTCAATCTGGGGGCGTTGCCGCTGACGGGCTTCATGGTGGGCTTCTTCCCGCTGAAGCTCACGGGGACGAGTGCGGCGCCGGCGCGGGCGGTGGCGTTCGTGGAGGGGTGAGCGGGCGGGGCGGGTTCTACGGGGTTTTGCCCCCGGCCCGCCCTTTCACCTCCCCCAGAGGGGGTGCCCCCATTCCGGGGCTCCGCCCCCCGGCCCGGTACCGCGCTCCGCGCGGTGGGCGGGGGCTGCGCCCCCTGCGCCCCTGCTTCGGGGCTCCGCCCCGGACCCCGTTTGTCGCGGCTCCGCCGCTCGTCCTCAAGCGCCGGACGGGCTATTTCAGCCCGTCCGGCGCTTGAGGACTGGGGGTGCCCCCTCCGGGGGAGCCCGCAGGGCGCTTCGGGGCGCAGGCCCGGGGAGGGGCGGCAAATCCCTACCGGGCCGGCACCGCGGCCCGTTCCTCCTGCGGCGCGGGGGCTCCAGCCCCCACAGCCGCCCGCTTCGAGGCGACCCGCGCCCCCAGCGTGAACAGCGCCAGCCCGCCCACCAGCCAGCACCCCAGCACGATCAGCGCACGCCCGCACCCGGCCCCGTCGAAGAACGCCGTCGACCGCAGCAGCGTCCCTCCGGCCCCGGGCGGCAGGAACTGGCCGAAGGTGCCCCAGCCGGACGGCAGCCACTCGGGGCCGGAGGCCAGACCCGACAGCGGGTTGCCGAGGAAGATCATCATGGCGGCGCCCAGGCCCAGGCCCCGGCCGCCCAGCACCGCGTGCAGGCCCATGATCGTCACGGAGGTCGCGGCGGTGCTGAACGCGACGGCCAGCGAGATCAGCAGGTAGTTCCCGTCGGTGATCCCGAAGCCGTACTGGAGGAGCGCGGTGAGCGAGAAGCCGCCGAGCAGGGCGAAGCCGAGGGCGGTGACGGCCCGTTGGGCGGGGGAGCGCAGGAGCAGGACGATGGCCGCGGCGGCCAGGTAGCCGCCGAGGACCAGGGGCAGGGCCCCGGCCGAGAGCCCGACCGCGTTGGGGTCGTCGGACGTCGGCGGGTACAGGTCGTGGACGGTGGCGCCGACTCCCGCCGCGGCGGGGTCGAGCGTGAGGGCCAGCGCGCGCAGGGTCGCGGCGACCGACGGCCCGGCCGTGGTCGCGATCAGCACCTTCGGCTTCGCGCCGGGCTTCGTGCCGAGGACGACGGCCCCGTACGCGTCGCGGTCGTCGATCCGCTCGCGCGCGGCGTCCGCGTCGGCCACCTTCTCGATCCGGAAGGCGCCCGGCTTCGCCTCCGCCAGCCGGTCGGCGATCCTGTCGGCGGCAGGGCCGGGTCCGGCGACGGCGATCGGCACCTTGTGCGGGCCGGAGTTGATCGCGGGCAGGGCGAACGCCGTGAGCATGGCCACGAGGAGGAGGGTGAGGCCGACGACGAGGACGGGGACCTTGCGCCAGCCCGCCGCGGCGGGGGAGGCGGGTCCGGGGGCTCCTGATCCGGGGGAGGCGGATTCGGGAGGGGCTGTCGGGGGCATGGCGGACGTCTCTCTGTGAGGGGCGGTCACGGGTCGACGCGCACGCGCCGCATCGCCCGGCGCACGGCGTCGGCGACGGGTGTGTCCCCGCCACTGCGCACCCAGTGCTCGAAGGTGACGCGGAAGGTCGTGAACGCGAGCGTGGCCGCGAGGCGCGGATAGAGGTCCCGCTCGGCGTCGGTGCCGGTGCGCCGGGCGATCTCGGTGGCCAGGATGGCGGCCATCCCGGCCTCGAACCGGACCTGTTCGGCGGCGAGCTGGGAGTGGGTCAGGGCCAGCCGGGCGCGCAGGACGGTGGCCGGGTCGAAGGAGGGCTCGGCCAGGGCGGCGACGAAGGCGTGGGTGAGCGCCTCCCACAGCGGTTCCTGGGGCGGGCGCGCGGCCAGTTCCTCCCGGACGCGTTCGGCCCGGTCGGCCCCGGAGGCCATGACGGCCTCCTCCTTGCTGGAGAAGTAGTTGTTGAACGTGCGGGGGGAGACCCCGGCCTCGGCCGCGATGTCCTCGACCCGCACGGCCGCCCAGCCGCGTTCGGCGGCCAGCCGCAGGGCCGCCAGGCCGAGTGCCGTCCGGGTCGCCTTCTTCTTGCGCTCCCGCAGGCCCTGCCCGGCCGGCTCCTTGCGCGCTGCTGTGCCCATGCGGCGCACAGTACAGAAAGTGCGTGGCACGCAAAATTGCGGACCGCGCAGAAAGAGCCAACTACCGGCGGTACGGCGGGCGGTGACGGCGCTGGCCGCGGGCCCGTCCGGGCGGTCCCGCCGTGCGGCGCGGCCCCGGCCGTTTGGCCGGATGTCAACCCTCGCGCAGCGGTGGCGCGTTGACGGACTTACGCTACGGATTGTAGCGTTACCGATCGGTAGGGTTGTGATCCGTGGGGGAGGCGAGGTGTACGGAGACGTGCGTTCCGCTGATTCCGTACCGCCGTCCGTGGATTCCACGGCATTTCCCCGCAGTTGAGTTCACGGCCCCGCCGACCGGACGGGGTGCAACGAACTCACTGGGGCGTGCATGCGTATTCCCAATTCCCTCTACATGGTCCCCGAACCGGGCGACCGGGCCGCCGGGGAAATACCCCCCGGAGGTGACGGGGCGGAGTCCGGCGACATCGACCAGGTGCTCGCGCGGATGCGGCCGTTGATCGAATCCGCGGTGAACAGCACGCAAATTCGCGCGCTGGAGGATTCGGCGCTCGCGGTCATCGACGACCGGACGGCCGCGATCCGTGCGCTCAACAGCCTCGTGGGCGAGGCGAAGTTGTCGGTGACGCTGCTCGTCCCCCCGACCAGGGACGCCCCGCGCCTGGTGGCCGCCGCCCTCGGCGCCCTGGCCGCCCGCGGCCCGCGGGACGCCCGGGTGCAGATCCTCGCCCCGCCCGAGATGGCCGGCGACGAGCGGCTGGCCCGGCTCGCCACCCTGCTCGACGGGGTGGAGATCCGCCTGGCCGCGGGCGTGCGGCACGCCGCCGCGGTCGTCGACCAGCGGGTCGCGCTGATCCGCCCCGGCGAGGCCACCGTCTTCGGTGCCGAGGCCTCCGTCGTCCGCGCCCCCGCCGTGGTCCGGGCGCTCTACGACATCATGATGACGGCCTGGTACCGGGCCGCCCCGCTGGCGGGCTACCAGCGGCTCCAGGAATGCCTGCGCCGGGATTCCGGGGCGCGCATCCTGCGCATGCTCGGCGAGGGATACACCGACGAGGTGGCCGCCCGTGAACTCGACATTTCCGTCCGCACCTATCGCCGCCGCGTCGCGGACATCATGCGGCTGCTCGGCGCCCGTTCCCGGTTCCAGGCGGGTGTACATGCCTCGAACGCAGGTCTGTTACGGGCTTAGACAATTCTTTGTGTCGGGCGCGTCACACGGCGGCAGGAACCTGCCACGGCCGCCCGGGACTTCCGGACAACCCGGTGCCGGCCCGGCAGTTTCCTGACCGGGCCGTTGAACATTCCGCGCGCCGTATCCCAGAGTCGGAGTCCGAAAGCCGCGCAGCCCACTCCGCCGCGCGAACACCCCCCGGACTTAAGGAAGTCACGTACCCATGGGCGAAAACGACCCGGTGCGTCCCGCTCCGATAGCGATCGTGGGAATCGGCTGCAGGGTTCCCGGCGCCGACGGCCCGGACGCCTTCTGGCGCCTGCTGACCGACGAGGTCTGCACGGTGGAGGACGTACCGGCCACCCGCTTCGGGAGGCAGTACGAGGTGCCGGGCGCCCGCGTCCGCTCCGGGCTGCTGGAGGACGTGGACCGGTTCGACGCCGGGTACTTCGGGATCTCCCCGCGCGAGGCGGCGGGCATGGACCCGCAGCAGCGGCTCTTCATGGAGGCCGTCTGGGAGGCGCTGGAGGACGGCGGGCAGGACACCGGCAAACTGGCCGGCACCCGCACCGGGGTCTACGTCGGCACCACCGCCGTCCACTACTGGGAGCTCCAGCAGTCCGTCGGCCACCCCGACATCCACGCCTCGCTCGGCGCCGGCTCCCGCTCCACCGCCACCGGACGCGTCTCCTTCGCCCTGGACCTGAACGGCCCCGGCCTGTCCGTCGACACCGCCTGCTCCTCCTCGCTGACCGCCATCGCCCTGGCCTGCCAGAGTCTGCGCGCGGGCGAGTCGACGGTCGCCATCGCGGGCGGCTCCCAGCTGCTGCTGACCAACACCGAGAACCATGGCTTCGTCGACGCCGCCGTCTTCGGCGAGAACTGCCGCTTCGGCTCCGCCGACGCCAGCGGCTTCGTCTTCAGCGAGGGCGTCGGCGCGGTGATCCTCAAACCGCTGGACCGCGCGCTCGCCGACGGCGACCCGGTCCGGGCCGTCATCCGTGGCTGGGGCATGAACAACGACGGCGCCGGCAGCGACACGATGATCAACCCGGCGGTGAGCGGCCAGCGGGAGATGCTCCGCCTGGCCTACGCGGACGCCGGGATCCCGGTCACCGACGTCGACTGCATCGAGGCGCACGGCACCGGCACCCGCGCCGGCGACCCCGTCGAACTCGGCGCCATCGCGGCCGAGATGGGCGCCCCCCGCGAGCGGCCGCTGCTCGTCGGCTCCGTGAAGAGCAACATCGGCCACACCGGCTCCGCCGCCGGCGTCCTCGGCCTGATCAAGACCGTGCTGGCCCTCCAGCACCGCACCGTCCCCCGCAGCCTGCACGTCACCGAGCGCACCACCGCCGTCGACTGGGACGGCGCCGGTCTGGACATCCCGCACGCCGCCGCCGTGCCGCTCGCGGCCGAGGGCCGGCCGCTGACCGCCGGCGTGAGCGCCTTCGGCGTCTCGGGCACCAACGTCCACATCGTGCTGACCGAGGCCGACCCCGCCGTCGCCCCCGTCCGGCACGCCGAGGTCACCGAGCGCGGCGCCGACCACCTCCTCCCCGTCTCCGCCGCCTCCCCCGAGGCCCTGCGGCAGCGCGTCCTCGACCTGGCCGACCACCTCGAAGGCGCCGGGAGGGACGCGGACCTGGCCGACCTCTGCCACACCGCCGCCGTCCGCCGCGCCCACCACGACGTGCGGACCTCCGTCGTCGCCGACAGCCACGAGACCCTCGCCGAACGGCTGCGCGAGGCCGCCGAGGAGGCGGCCGGGGCCGGCTGGGCGGGCCGTCCGCGCGTCGCCTTCGTCTTCTCCGGCCACGGCTCCCAGTGGATCGGCATGGCCCGCGAACTCATGGACGTCTCCCCGGCGTTCAGCGCCGCGCTGATGCGCTGCGACGAGGCCGTGCGCGCCGAGACCGGCTGGTCAGTCATCGACCGCCTGAGCGACGGCACCGACCTGGTGAACGAGACCGTCGCGATCGTCCACCCCGTCCTGTGGGCCGTCCAGGTCTCCCTCGCCGAGACCTGGCGGGCCTGGGGCGTCGAGCCGGACGTGGTCCTCGGGCACAGCATGGGCGAGTCCGCCGCCGCCTGCGTCTCCGGGGCGCTGAGCGTCGCCGACGCCGCGGCCGTCGTCTGTCGCCGCGCCCGGCTCATCCGCGACCGCGTCCGGGGCCAGGGGACGATGTCGGTGGCCGCCCTGACCGCGGGCGAGGCGGAGACCCTGATCGCCGAACTCGCGGTGGACGTCGCCGTCGCGGCCAGCAACGGCCCGCGCACCACCGTCCTCGCCGGCGAGGTCGAGGGCATCGAGAAGATCAAGGCCGAGCTGGACGCCCGCGACGTGTTCTGCCGCGTCATGGCTGCGGAAGCCGCCTCGCACTGCGCCAAGATGGAGCCGCTGCTCGGCGAACTCGCCGCGGAACTCCGGGAGATCGCCCCGCGCGCCGGCCGGGTCCCGATGCGCTCCACCGTCACCCGCGAGCTGGAGGACGGCTCCGGCCTCGACGCGTCGTACTGGACGCGCAACATCCGCGGCCGCGTCCACTTCCACGAGGCCGTGCTCGCCGTCGCCGAGGCGGGCGAGACCGTCTTCGTCGAGATCAGCCCGCACCCCGTGCTGTCCCGGGCGGTGGAGGAGACCCTCGCCGACGCCGGTCTGCCCGGCACCGTCGTCGGCTCGCTGCTGCGCGAACGGCCCGAGCGCGAGACCCTGCTGACCCACCTGGGCAAGGTCTACGAGGCGGGCGCGCCCGTCGACTGGGAGAAGCTGCACGGCGCCGGGCGCTGCGTCCCGCTGCCGCGCTACCCCTGGCAGCGGGAGAGCTACTGGGTGGAGGACCTGGACGCGCTGCCGCGGACGTACGAGTTCCGGCTGGACGCGCCGGACACGCCCTTCCTCCTGCCGGCCCCGGACGGCGGCCCGGCCGTCGTCCACGGGCCCGAGTTCGTGGAGGCGGCCCGGGCGGCCGCGGCGAAGGCGGCGGGCACGGACGGGGTGCGCGTCACAGGCGCGGACATCGGCGAGGCGCTGCTGGTGCGCCCCGGCGAGGCCCCCGTGCTGCGGGTCGTCCTCACCCCCGGCGCGGCGGAGGGCAGTTGGTCCTTCGCGGTCGAGAGCCGCACCGGCGCGGGCGCGTGGACGCCGCGTGCCTCCGGCGCCGTCGCCGCGTCCTCCGCGGCGGCCGCGTACGAGCCGCCCGCCGGGGTGCTCGCCCGCTGCCCGGAGACCCTGGACGCCGGCGCCTTCTACCGCCGCACCGCGGCGGCCGGGGCGCTCCGGCCCGTCCTGGAGGAGGTCCGGCTGGGCACCGGCGAGGCCGTCGCCCGGCTGCGCCGCCCCGCCGGGACGGAGCCGAGGCCGGGCCACCCGGTCCACCCGGAGCTGGTCCGCTCGGCCTACCAGCCGGCGCTGGCGCTGGTGCCGGACCCCTCGCTCCTCACCCCGCGGCTGACCGAGTTCGTGGTGTCGGGCCCGGCGACCGAGGAACTGTGGTCCGTCTGCCGGATCAGCGAGGACGCGGGCGGCGAACTCGCCCTGGACGTGGCCCTCTTCGACGACGGGCAGCGGCTCGTCGCCGAGGCCAAGGGCATGCCCGTCGGCCGCCCGGCCGGCGGGGAGGAAGAGAACCGGAACGGGGAGAACACGGTGAACGCGACGGAGCCGGTGGAGCACACGAGGGCGGAGGAGCCCGCGGCGCGGGCCCTCCCGGCCGCCGCCGGCCAAGGCGTCGAGCTGACCGGTGAACTGCGGCTCACCGACCCGGCGAGCGGCTTCGTGATCGAACTGCGCGGCAGTCTGCGCATCTCGGGGGCGGGCGTCCCGGGAACGGCCGCCGCCGTCCCGGTGGCTTCCACCCCCGCGTACGGCGCTGTCGCCGCGGCCCCCGCCGGTCCGGTCGGCACGGCTGCGGCCGCTGCTCCCGCGCCCGTGTCCGCCGCCCCGGCGCCGGTCGCGGCCGCTGCTCCCGCTCCCGCTCCGGCGACCGAGCGCGCCGCCCCCGCCGACGACCGGCCGGTCGCCGACCGCGTGGCCGGGCACGTCGCCGAGGTGCTCGGGATGCGGGTGTCCCGGCTCGACGTCAACAAGCCGTTCAACCGGCTCGGGATGGACTCCCTGATGGCCGCCGAGCTGCGCAAGCGGCTGGAGGGGGAGCTGGGCGTCTCCCTCCCCGTGGCCCGGCTGGCCAAGGGCGTCACGACCGCGTCCCTCGCCCGGGAACTGGAGGCGGAGACCGGCGCGTGACCCCCGGCCCAGCAGTACCGCAACACGCATGTGACGCCAGTCACCCGACGTGGAGGAAGAGTTGACCAAGGACCTGTACGACATCGGTCAGATGCCGCCCCTGGGCGAGGTGCCGGCGCGCATGCACGCGTCGGTCATCCGCCCGGAGCGCTACGGTCCGCCGGAGCAGGGCTTCGCCATGGAGGTCGTGGACGTGCCGAAGGCCGGCCGCGGCCAGGTCCTCGTCTACGTCATGGCGGCGGGGATCAACTACAACAACGTCTGGGCCTCGCTGGGCTACCCCTACGACGTGGTGCGGGGCCGGCAGAAGGCGGGCGAGCCGGAGGGCTTCCACATCGGCGGCTCCGAGGGCTCGGGCATCGTCTGGGCCGTCGGCGAGGGCGTCACCAACGTCAAGGTCGGTGACGAGATCCTGCTCTCCGGCTGCACCTGGGACGAGACCGCCCAGGACGTCCGGCTGGGCGGCGACCCGATGACCTCGGTCACCCAGAAGGCCTGGGGCTACGAGACCAACTACGGCACCTTCGCCCAGTACGCGCTGGTCAAGGACTTCCAGTGCCACCCCAAGCCGAAGAGCCTGTCCTGGGAGGAGGCGGCCTGCTTCCTGCTCACCGGCGCGACCGCCTACCGCCAGCTGACCGGCTGGGCCCCGCACACCGTCGAGCCCGGCGACCCGGTGCTCGTCTGGGGCGGCGCGGGCGGCCTGGGCTCGATGGCGATCCAGATCACCCGCATCCGGGGCGGCATCCCCATCGCGGTGGTCTCCGACGACGAGCGCGGCAAGTTCTGCATGGAGCTCGGCGCGGAGGGCTACATCAACCGCAACGAGTTCGACCACTGGGGACGGCTCCCCGACACCGACGACAACGCCGCGATGGCGAAGTGGATGAAGGGCGCGCGGGCCTTCGGCGCCAAGTTCTGGGAGATCCTGGGCGAGCGCCGGAACCCCAAGATCATTCTTGAGCACAGCGGCCAGAACACCATTCCCACGTCGATGTATCTGTGCGACACCGCCGGCATGGTGGTCATCTGCGGCGGCACGACCGGATACAACGGCGACGTCGACCTGCGATTCCTGTGGATGCGGCAGAAGCGCCTCCAGGGTTCGCACTTCGCGAATCTCCAGCAGTGCCGCCGGGTCATCGAACTCGCCGGGAGCAAGAAGCTCGACCCGTGTCTTTCCTGGGTGGGCGATTTCGCGGACACCGGCAAGGCGCACCAGCTGATGTACGAGAACAAGCACCCGTCGGGGAACATGGCCGTGCGCGTCAATGCCATGGCGGGCTGAGCGCCGATGTGGTGACATGGCCGGACGGCATCGCCGTCCGGCCTTTCGCCGTCCCCCGGACGGAACCGGCTGTCGCGCGATGGCGTTGTCTGGTAGGAGAGGGATACGCCAAAAGATCGTCCCACAGTACGAGAGCCATTCCTTTGCCTACCCATTACCCTTGACGGCAAGGCCGCGCAGGGTGGCCATGGAGGAGTGAAATGAGGAGCAGGAACCCGGTCT
Organism: Streptomyces luteireticuli; assembly: GCF_041519305.1. Taxonomy (NCBI): domain Bacteria; kingdom Bacillati; phylum Actinomycetota; class Actinomycetes; order Kitasatosporales; family Streptomycetaceae; genus Streptomyces; species Streptomyces luteireticuli. Next base: position 3,693,636 of record NZ_CP167927.1, on the reverse strand, counting down.
TCTCGCGACGGGGGTTCACCTCCGGAGGCGGCTACGCGAACTTCAACGCGGCACCGCAGTCCGGGTCCGCGACGCAGGGAAATCCGTACGGGAACAACCCGTACGCGCAGCCGACCAATCCTTACGCGAACAACCCGTACGCCCAGGGCGCCGCCGACGTCCAGTACGGCGGGCCGCAGGCCCCGGCGCGGTCCGGCGCGATGACGATCGACGACGTCGTCCTGCGCACCGGCATCACGCTGGCCGCGGTGATCCTCGCGGCCGGTGCGGCCTGGGCGCTGCGACTGCCCGCCCCGGTCGGCTTCGGCGCCGGTCTGGTCGCGATGGTGCTCGGTCTGGTCCAGGCGTTCAAGGCCAAGCCGTCCCCGGCGATCATCCTGGCCTACGCGGTCTTCGAGGGCCTCTTCCTCGGCGTCCTCAGCCAGGCGTACAACACGATCGCCCAGGGCGCCCCGATGCAGGCGGTGCTGGGCACCACGGCCGTCTTCGCCGGTGTCCTGGTGGCGTACAAGACGCGGCTCATCCGCGTCGACCGCCGCTTCACCCGCTTCGTGGCCGGCGCCGCGATCGGCTTCCTGCTGCTGATGACCGTCAACCTGCTGTTCGCCGTGTTCGGCGGCGGCGACGGCCTCGGCTTCCGCACCGGCGGCCTGGGCATCGTCTTCGGCATCGTCGGCGTGGTGCTCGGCGCCTGCTTCCTGGCGCTGGACTTCAAGCAGGTCGAGGACGGCGTGAAGTACGGGGCGCCGCGCGAGGAGTCGTGGCTGGCCGCGTTCGGCCTCACGCTGTCGCTGGTGTGGATCTACACCGAGCTGCTCCGCCTGATCGCGATCCTCAACCAGGACTAGCGCGGGCGGGTCCGGCACCCCATGGACGGGGCCCGGGAAGGCGATGCCTTCCCGGGCCCCGTCCCCCGTTTGCGGGGGACCGCGGCGCTACAGGAGCCTGCGCGCGGCCCGCCGGAGGTCGTACTCGTGCACGATCGCCTTGGCGTGGCCGTAGGCGAGGCCGTGCTCTCCGCGCAGCCAGCTCACCTTCTCCTCGAACCTGGACAATGCGGGGCCTTCGTCGACCGTACGCAGCCATTCCGCTATGTCACGGCCGGTGCAGTGGGGGATTCGGGAGAGCAGGTTCCGGTGGGTCTCGTCGGAGATGACGTGGGACATCGGCGCCTCCGGACGCTTCGGATGATGGTCCTTCATGTCACCGTGCCTGAGTGTTCAGCCATTGGCAACAGTCGGCAGCCGCCGCATAGTCTCGGGGCGTGGATGATGTGACGCCTCTCCTGGCCGCCGTGGACGCCTTCGCCGACCGCCTGCGCGCCCTGCCGCAGTCCCGACTGAGCCGGGGCGCGGCGGCGGAAGCGCTGGCCCTCGCCCGCGAGCTGGCCGCCCGGGCACAGCGGATCGAGGAACCGGGACAGGGCGAGCCGCGGCAGATGCCCGAGGCGGGGATGTTCGCGGTGGCGGACCAAGTGGCCGTCGCGGGCCATGACTTGGCCGAGGCCCTCGCCGCCGGGGGCGGCGGGGCGAGGGGGGTGCAGGTGGCCGAGGCCGTCGGGCTCATCGAGGAGGCGGCCCGGCGCTGCGGGCTGTGACTGTGACGCCGGGCTGTTACTGCGAGGCGATGACGCGGTCCGCCAGCACATAGACGTTGCCGGAGGCGCAGCCGAACGTCAGGGCGTAGGCGCCCGCCACGCCCGAGCCGCCCAGCAGGACGGGGGCGTCGCCGGTGCGCAGCGCGTGGGCGAGGTTCTCGGCGGTCTCCCGGTGGCCGGGCGTCAGACAGACGGTGGTGCCGTCGGCGAAGACGTAGACGTCGAGGGTGCCGAGCGGGCCCGGGCGCACGTCGGCCAGCGGGACGCCGGCGTCGGCGAGCTCGGTGAGCCGCTCGACGGTGCGCTCGTGGTCGGTCACCGGGGCGACCGGCGAGAAGTCGGGGTGCGAGGGGTGCCGGCGGCGGGCGGCGGCCAGCTCCGGGGACTCGGCGGCGTCCGCCTCGTCCGCCAGGGGCAGTTCGAGGCCGGCCAGGTCGGGCTGGCGGGGGATGTACAGGCCGTACGGACCGCCGTCGGCGGCCGTCTCGTCGGCGCCGGGGCCGGTGAGGCCGGACAGCAGCGGGGCGTCGGCGCCCGGGGCGGCGCCCAGGTCGAGGGCCTCCTGCGCGGCCCAGAAGGCGCGGGCCTCGGCCAGTTCGCGCTCGCGCTCCTCGGCGAGGGCGTCGGCGACGGCGGCACGTATCTCGGAGACCCCGGCCTCCGAGAGCTCTGCCGCGGGGGCGGTCCGGGCTGCGGGCACCTCGGCCCGCTCCGCGCGCTCCTCGGTGGCGGCCGCGGTGGCGGTCGCGAGGTCGACGCGCAGGGCGGTGATCTGCCGGCGCAGTCCGCGGGTGGCGTACAGCGCGGCGGCGCCCGCGGCCGTGGCGGTGGCAGCGGCCAGCAGCAGGGCAAGAGACATGGCGCTCACTGACGTACTCCCGGTTGCTATGGATCCCCCGAATTCCTACCTCAGCTTCGCGCGCGTCTTCCCCTGCCCCCAGTGCAAAACGTCATGAAACCGGCGGGACTTAGGGCCCGGAGGTTGTTGCTTCAACATATCTGACCTGGGGAAACGAATCTCCCCCGGGACGTTGGTCACATCCTGGGGGAGATTGGGTCACGAACGGGAACAGGGGTTCGGCGGGTTCACCTGAGGCCCGCCGCCCGGGCGCTCGGCTCAGCCGCTCAGCTCAGCCGCTCCAGCACCATCGCCATGCCCTGGCCGCCGCCCACGCACATCGTCTCCAGCGCGAACTGCTTGTCGTGGAACTGGAGCGAGTTGACGAGCGTGCCGGTGAGCCGCGCGCCGGTCATGCCGAAGGGGTGGCCCACGGCGATGGCCCCGCCGTTGACGTTGAGCCTGTCGAGGTCGATGCCGAGGTCCCGGTAGGACGGGATCACCTGGGCCGCGAACGCCTCGTTGATCTCGACCAGGTCGATGTCGCCGATGGTCATCCCGGCCCGCTTCAGCGCCTGCCGGCTCGCCTCGACCGGCCCGTAGCCCATGATCTCGGGCGAGAGCGCCGAGACACCGGTGGAGACGATCCGGGCGAGCGGGGTCAGGCCGAGCTCCCGGGCCTTGGTGTCCGACATGATCACGACCGCGGCCGCGCCGTCGTTGAGCGGGCAGCAGTTGCCCGCCGTGATCAGGCCGTCGGGGCGGAACGCGGGCTTGAGGCCCTGGACCCCCTCCAGCGTCACACCGGCGCGCGGGCCGTCGTCCTTGCTGACGACCGTGCCGTCCGGGGTGGTCACCGGGGTGATCTCGCGCTCCCAGAAGCCCTTGCGGATGGCCTCCTCGGCGAGGTTCTGCGAGCGGACGCCGAACTCGTCCATCTCCTGGCGGGTGACGCCCTTGAGCCGGGCGAGGTTCTCCGCGGTCTGCCCCATCGCGATGTACGCGTCCGGGACGAGGCCGTCCTCGCGCGGGTCGTGCCAGCCCTCGCCGCCCTGCTCGGCGCGGGCGGCGGTACGGGCCTCCGCCTCGGCGAAGACCGGGTTGTGGGTGCCGGGCATGCCGTCCGAGGAGCCGTTGACGGTCCGCGAGACCATCTCGACGCCCGCCGAGAGGAACACGTCGCCCTCGCCCGCCTTGATCGCGTGGAAGGCCATGCGCGAGGTCTGGAGGGAGGAGGCGCAGTACCGGGTGATCGTGGTGGCGGGCAGGTGGTCCATGCCCATCTGCACGGCGACGATCCGCGCCAGGTTGTGGCCCTGCTCGCCGCCGGGCATGCCGCAGCCGAGCATCAGGTCGTCGATGTCGCGCGGGTCGAGGCCCGGGACCTTGTCGAGCGCGGCCCGGATGATCGTGGCGGTGAGGTCGTCGGGACGCAGGTCCTTCAGCGAACCCTTGAAGGCCCGGCCGATGGGGGAGCGGGCGGTAGAGACGATCACGGCTTCGGGCATCACGGCTCCTGGCGCTGCGGCTTGGCTTGGCTGGCTCGGCTCCGGTGAAGTTACCCGCACGTAAGGTGCCGGGTCACGGGGGTGGGCCTGTGATGCGGGCCTCATGCGGCGGGGGCCTTTTTGCGGGGTGGCTTCCAGTGTCGCGCGTGGGGGTGGCGGTGGGGGGTGTTGCCCTGGCCCGCCCTTTCACCGTTTCCTTGCGCTCCGCGCGGGTGTCCTCAAGCGCCGGACGGGCTGAACAGCCCGTCCGGCGCTTGAGGACTTCGCCCGAAGGGCGAATGGGGTCCGGGGTCTCCCCGGAAGAAACGGTGAAAGGGCGGGCCAGGGGCAACAAACCCCGGTGCCCACCGGAGGTCAGCGCCCCACCCGGTTCCACGCCCCATGCCGCGCCGGCCCCCCGTCCTCCGGGCCCTCCGGGCCGCCCTCCGGTCCCTCGGGGGCCGGCAGCTGCCGCCGTCGGCGGTACTTGAGCAGCGCCCACCGGCCCCGCGCCACGGACACCTCCGCGCCGCCCTCCGCCGCGGCCCGCGCCGCCGCGTGGGCCACCGGCAGGATCCCCTCGCGGCGCGTCGCGTCCGGCCGTTCCTCGTCCTCCGGCCACAGGCCGAGCGCCGCGCACAGCGTGGGCAGCACGGCCATCGCGGCCGTGGCGTAGCCCTCCGCCGAGGGGTGGTAGTTGTCCGGGCCGAACAGCTCCCGCGGGTTCGAGGCGAACTCCGGGCCGAGCAGGTCGCCCAGCGACACCGTGCGGCCCCCCGCCTCCAGCACCCCTATCGTCTGCGCCGCCGCCAGCTGCCGGCTCAGCCGCCGGGCCAGCCAGCGCAGCGGCTGGTAGACCGGCTCGATCGTGCCGAGGTCGGGGCAGGTGCCCACGACGACCTCGCACCCCGCGTCCCGCAGTCTGCGGACCGCCTCCGACAGCAGCCGCACCGACTGGGCGGCCGGCACCCGGTGGGTGACGTCATTGGCCCCGATCATGATCACGCAGACGTCGGGGGACTGCCCCGGACCTGACAGAAGAAGCGTGACCTGCCGCTCCAGGTCGTAGGACTGCGCCCCGGAGAGCGCCACGTTGCGCAGGTCCACCGGCCGCTCCGCCACCGCCGCCAGCCCCGTGGCGAGCAGTGCCCCCGGCGTCTGCCGGGGCCGGTGCACCCCCTTGCCGGCGGCCGTGGAGTCGCCCAGCATGCCGAGCACCAGCGGCTCGCGGCCGGGCCCGTGCACGAACGAGGAGCCGTACCGCCCGTCCGCCTGCGGCGGCGTGTCGTGGTTGCCGCCGACAACCCTCCTGGCCAGCGCCACCTCGGTGAGCAGCAGCCCCAGTGCCGCGCCCCCCAGCAGACCGATGCCGCCGCCTCCGTATGCCGCCGCGGCGGCGATGCGCCGGGCGGCCCTCGCCCTCGACATGGACATAAGGCGGGTCTCCTCCCGCTCCGCGAGCGCGGTGCACCGTGTGCCGCACCCTGTGCCCGACCGTGCTGATACGTACGTGCCCCGAGCGGGGGCGGCCGCAACGCGCGGCGAGGGCCGCCGGACCGCCATTCGGCCGAATAGGCTGGTCGTACGGGCACGCGACGAACCGCTAGTGCCCCCGACCGCGGAGATCACCGTGCAGTATCACGATTCGATGATCGAGCTCATTGGCAACACGCCGCTGGTGAAGCTCAACAGCGTGACCGAAGGCATAAAGGCCACCGTGTTGGCCAAGGTCGAGTACTTCAACCCCGGCGGTTCGGTGAAGGACCGCATCGCCGTGCGGATGATCGAGGCCGCGGAGAAGTCCGGCGAACTCAAGCCGGGCGGCACGATCGTCGAGCCCACCTCCGGCAACACCGGTGTCGGCCTGGCGATGGTGGCCCAGCAGAAGGGGTACAAGTGCGTCTTCGTGTGCCCCGACAAGGTGTCCCAGGACAAGATCAACGTGCTGCGGGCGTACGGCGCGGAGGTCGTGGTCTGCCCGACCGCCGTCGACCCGGAGCACCCGGACTCCTACTACAACGTCTCCGACCGCCTCGTCCATGAGATCCCGAACGCCTGGAAGCCGGACCAGTACAGCAACCAGAACAACCCGCTGTCGCACTACTACTCCACCGGTCCGGAGGTCTGGGAGCAGACGGAGGGGAAGATCACCCACTTCGTCGCGGGCGTCGGCACCGGCGGCACCATCAGCGGCACCGGCCGCTACCTGAAGGAGGTCAGCGACGGCCGCGTCAAGGTCGTCGGCTCGGACCCGGAGGGCTCCGTCTACAGCGGCGGCTCCGGCCGTCCGTACCTGATCGAGGGCGTCGGCGAGGACTTCTGGCCGACCGCCTACGACGGCACGGTGACCGACGAGATCATCGCCGTCTCCGACAAGGACGCCTTCCAGATGACCCGCCGCCTCGCCCGCGAGGAGGGCCTGCTCGTCGGCGGCTCCTGCGGTATGGCGGTCGTCAGCGCACTGCGCCTGGCCGAGCGGCTGACCGAGGACGACGTGGTGGTCGTGCTGCTCCCGGACAGCGGCCGCGGCTACCTGAGCAAGATCTTCAACGACGAGTGGATGGCGGACTACGGCTTCCTGGAGGAGGCCAGCGACGAGGCCCGCGTCGCCGACGTGCTGCGCCGCAAGGACGGCGAACTGCCGTCCCTGGTGCACATGCACCCCGAGGAGACGGTCGGCGAGGCCATCGAGGTGCTCCGCGAGTACGGCGTCTCCCAGATGCCGATCGTCAAGCCGGGCGCCGGTCACCCGGACGTGATGGCCGCCGAGGTCATCGGCTCGGTCGTCGAACGCGAGCTGCTGGACGCGCTGTTCACCAAGCGGGCCTCGCTCTCCGACCCGCTGGAGAAGCACATGTGCGCCCCGCTGCCGCAGGTCGGCTCGGGCGAGCCGGTCGGCGACCTGATGGCCGTGCTCGGCGAGGCGGACGCCGCGATCGTCCTGGTCGAGGGCAAGCCGACCGGTGTGGTGAGCCGTCAGGACCTGCTGGCGTTCCTGGCGGAGGGCAGCAACGGCGCGAAGTGACGCGTGCGGTGCGAGGGGGCCCGTGACCCGTAAAAGGTACGTATGCGTCACGTGATGGCAGCACGGACTTAACACGGGCCCCGCATAGTGAAGGGGTGCCGCGCGGACGGAGAGCGTCCGGTGCGGTGCCTCGGTGCGACGGCGTGGATCTCCGGAGCGGCTCCCGGACTCCCTGGCCGTCCGGACGCGGGTTCGTTCCGCGTCCGTCCGTGGGGGTCGCCGCCGTCCCGACCCCGGCCGGTCGGCCGGGGTGCGGCGGCCTCTGCGCGGGGGTTTGTCTTCAGATGCCGGACAGACCGGTGCGGCCCGTCCGGCGTTTCACTGCCGCTGCCAGGGGAACCCGCGCGACACCTGCACCACGTTCACCCCCACGATCCCCGCCCACGCCACCACCAGCCCCAGCAGCCCCGCCTGCGCCACCGCTATCGCGGTCAGCGGTATCGCCAGCACCAGCGACACGATCGCGAACCCGAAGCGTTCGCCGAAGGTGCCGAACTCCCCGGCCCGCGCCGGGGAATCGCCCCGCGCCGCCGCCATCTGCTGCTCCGCCGCCAGCCGCCGCATCCGCTGGTCCACGGTGTTGTCGACTTTCCGCTCCACCTTCTCCAGGAAGGAGTCGACGAGCTCCGCCTCGTACTCCGACCCCAGCTCCTTACGGGTCTGCAGGGTCGCGTCGAGTTCCTTCTCGAGGTCTGGGTCATGGCCGGTCATGGCGGTAACGGTACGGTCGCTGCGGGCCCCGCGTCAGTGGGGCCAGCACCCGTATCCGCAGTGGGGCCGCCCCTCCCGCGGGCCCCGTGGAAGGAGACGTCCGTGACCGCACCGCAACCACTGCTGCCGTTCACCGGGACCGACCGGCCGGACGCCCTGTCCGTCGCGGGCCGGTCCCTCTCCCGCGAGGAGCTGCTCGGTGCCGCCGGCGCCGTCGCGGCCCGGATCGCCGGGGCGTCCTCCGTCGCCGTACGGGCCACGGCGACGGCCGAGACGGTGGCCGCCGTGGTCGGCGGGCTGCTCGCCGGTGTGCCCGTGGTGCCGCTGCCGCCGGACGCGGGGCCGGTGGAACGGGACCACATCATCGGGGACTCCGGCGCCGAGCTCGTCCTCGGCGCCGCCGGGGACGAGGGCGTCGGCCTGCCGGTCGATCTCCGGGAGCGGGCCGCCTGGTCCGGAGCCGAACCGGAGCCGGGGACAACGGCGTTCGTCCTCTACACCTCCGGCACGACCGGCGCCCCCAAGGGCGTGCTGATACCGCGCGGCGCCGTCGCGGCCGGTCTCGACGGCCTCGCCGAGGCCTGGCAGTGGACCGCCGAGGACACGCTCGTCCACGGGCTGCCGCTGTTCCATGTGCACGGCCTGGTCCTCGGCGTGCTGGGCGCGCTGCGCACCGGCTGCCGGCTGGTGCACACCGGGCGGCCCACCCCCGAGGCGTACGCCGCCGCGGGCGGCAGCCTGTACTTCGGCGTGCCGACCGTGTGGTCCCGTGTCGTCCGCGACCCCGCCTCCGCGCGTGCCCTCGCCGGGGCCCGGCTGCTGGTGTCCGGGAGCGCCGCGCTGCCCGCGCCGGTCTTCCGCGACCTGGAGGCGCTCACCGGGCAGCGCCCCGTCGAGCGGTACGGCATGACCGAGACGCTGATCACGGTCGCCGCCCGGGCCGACGGCGAGCGCCGGCCGGGCTGTGTCGGCGTACCACTGCCGGGCACCCGGACGCGGCTGGCCGCCGTCGAAGAGGGCGGCGGAATCGGGGAGTTGGAGGTGTCCGGGCCGACGCTCTTCGCCGGTTACCTGAACCGGCCGGAGGCCACCGCCGAGGCGCTCACCGCCGACGGCTGGTTCCGCACCGGCGACATCGCCGCCATCGAGGACGACGGGACGCACCGCATCGTCGGCCGCGCCTCCACCGACCTCATCAAGTCCGGCGGCTACCGGATCGGGGCGGGCGAGGTGGAGAACGCGCTGCTCGACCACCCGGCCGTCGCCGAGGCCGCCGTCGTGGGCGTGCCGCACGACGACCTCGGGCAGGAGATCGTCGCCTATGTGGTGGCCGACGGGGTCGGCGAGCAGGCGCTGATCGACTTCGTCGCCGGGCGGCTGTCCGTCCACAAGCGGCCCCGGCGGGTGCGCTTCCTGGAGGCGTTGCCGCGCAACGCGATGGGCAAGCCGCAGAAGAAGCTGCTGCCGCCGGTGTGAGCGACCGCTTCATCGGCTGCATAATTTCATGCAGGAACGGCGGTCGATGAATGGAGAGCCGATGACGGAAACCGGTGGGGCGCCGGAGGCCACGGCGCGGCTGCAGAAGCTCTTCGAGGGCCACCGGCTGACGCCCACCCAGCGGCGCATCGCCCACTGCATGGTGCGCCGGGCCGCCGACGCGCCCTTCCTCTCCAGCGTGGAACTGGCGGAGCTCGCCGGCGTCAGCCAGCCGTCGGTGACCCGCTTCGCGGTCGCCCTCGGCTTCGACGGCTACCCGGCGCTCCGTCGCCATCTGCGCGAGGCGGTGCCGGGCGGGCCGGTGGCGGAGTCCGGTGCGTACAACGAGTACCAGCAGGCGGTCCACGCCGAGATCGACAACCTGCGGCACCTCGCGTCCGTGCTCGCCGATCCCGCGCCGGTGGTGCGGGCCGGGCGGCTGCTCGCCGCGTCCCGCCCGCTGCCGGTCCTCGGCCTGCGCGCCGCGACCGCCCAGGCGGGCGGCTTCGCCTACTTCGCCCGCAAGGTCCACCCCGACGTGCGGCTCCTCGACGAGGGCGGCTCGCTGCTCGTCGACCGCGTCGACGGGGCGGTACGGGCCGGGGCGAGCGCCCTGCTGTGCTTCGCGCTGCCGCGGCATCCGCGGGAGGTCGTCGAGGCGTTGGAGTACGCGCGGGGGGCGGGCCTGACGGTCGTCACGGTCGCGGACTCCACGTTCGCGCCCGTGGCCCGCCACAGCGATCTGCTGCTGCCCGCCGCCGTCGGGACGGGGCTGGCCTTCGACACGGCCTGTGCGCCGATGCTGTTGGGACGGGTGCTGCTGGAGGCGATGTGCGATGCGTTGCCGGATGCGCAGGCGCGGCTGGAGGAGTTCGACGCGAGGGCGGTGGCGCGGGGGTTGTTCGTGGAGTGACCCTCCCCGTCAGCCGCACCGCACCGCCGTCGTCGGCCGCGGCCCCGCCGCCCCCGCCTCCGGCGTCCCGCCGAACGCGCTCAGCACCCCCGTCAACGCCAGCGCCACCACCGCCACCAGCGCCCGCCGTCGCAACGCCCGCCCGTCCACCGGCATCCCCGTACCACCCTCCCGCTCGACCCGACGGGGCGAAACGTAGCCCGCCGTGCGTGGCGCGCACGTCGTACGGGGGAGCCAAGGCCGGCCTCATACCGAGGTAGCACTCACGCCGTTCTCAGGACCTCCTCAGATTCGCTCGCTACCCTGCGCCTGGAATCAGCCGGTGTGAGGAGGTTTCGGCATGGGGTGCGGAGGGCGTGGAGGCCACGCGGTGGCGCGGGTGACGGTGATCGTGCGGGCTCCGGTCCGCTGGCTGTGGTGGCCGGGGGTCCTGGCGGCGGGGATCGGGGCGGCGGTCCCGGGGCTGACGGGGCGCCGGATCGGCGTCCTGGCCGGGGCGGTGCTGTTCCTGGCGGCGGCGGCCGTCGCGTTCGCCGCCCGCCGCCGGCGCTACGCGGACCTCGTCCGCGGCGCCTCCCGGGCCGGCCGGTCCGTCTTCCTCCAGGACCGCGCCGTGACCGCCCGCCTCTGGCGCCGCGCCCGCCGCGGCCGGCTGGCGCTCGCCTTCCCCGTGGCCGTGGCCTCCTCGTTCGTCCTCCCGGCCGCCGGCGGCATGCTGCTCGCCGGGCTGGGCGCGGGCCTGTGGGCCAAGGCCCACTGGCTGGGCGGCCTGGAGCGGAAGGCCGGCGGCCTGCTGTGGGTGCGCACCGAGTGGGCGAAGGGCAGCCCCGCGGCCAAGGGCGTGCGCGGGTATCTGACGACGGGGCTCGCGGCGGGCGACGCCGCCCCGGGCGGGGCCCGCCGCACGGCGGCCCGCGCGGGGGTCAGCGCAGCGCGCTGAGCCCGTCCGCGTGCGCCCCGCCGCTCTCCGCGACGAGCTCGCCGAGGGTCTGCGGGGCCCGCACGGGGACGAAGCGCACCCGCCCGTCGGGCGCCTCCAGCCAGCCGTGGATCCCGGGCCGCGGCAGGGTGTTGTAGGCGAAGTGGGTGGAGAAGCAGTACGCGCCCGTGTCCAGCAGCGCGATGTGGTCGCCCGCCGCCAGTGGCGGCAGCTCCCGGTCCACGGCGACCAGGTCGCCCGCGAAGCAGCACGGCCCCGCGACGTCCTGCGGCACCGGCCCGCCCGCCTTCGGCAGCCCGTGCGCGTCGTACGCGGCCACCCGCAGTGGCCAGGTCCCGGGCGCGAAGACGGTGCGCGCGGCCACCTGCGCGCCCGCGTGCGTCACCGCGATCCTGCGTCCCCCGGCCGATTTGGCGTACTCGACGCGGGCCACCACCATGCCGTTCTTCGCCGTCAGCGACCGGCCGAACTCGGTGACCAGGCCGTAGCGCCCGTCGAAGAGGCCCGGCACCGTGGCGGCGAGGAGGCGGGCGTACTCCCGGTGGCCGGGGACGGTCTCGTCGGAGGCGAAGTTGACGGGCAGCCCGCCGCCGATGTCCAGGGTGTCGATCTGCCGGCGCCCGGCGACCTCGTTGATCTCCTCGGCCAGTTCGTAGACGATCCGCACGCCCTCGGCCATCAGCTCCAGCGGGCAGCCCTGCGAGCCGACGTGGGCGTGCAGCCGGGTCAGCCACGGCCGTCGTACGTGCGCGTCCAGCAGCCAGGCGCGGGCGCCGGGGTCGCGCAGCGCCACCCCGAACTTCGAGGTCTCCGTGGCCGTGCTCATCGCGTCGATGGCGCCGCCGCCCACCTGCGGGTTGATGCGCAGCCCCAGCGCGGACGCGGTGGCCGGGCCCGCGGGTCCGGCCAGTGCGTCCAGCCGCTCCAGCTCCGCGCGGCTGTCCACGTTCACCGCGACGCCCAGCGCCAGCGCCTCGCGCAGCTCGGCGGCCGTCTTGGCCGGGGAGTCGAGCACGATCCGCCCGGCGGGGACCCCGGCCGCGCGCGCCAGGGCCAGCTCCCCGGGGCTGGCGACCTCGCAGCCCAGCCCTTCGTCGGCGAGCAGCCGCAGCACGGGGACGAGGGAGGCGGCCTTGACGGCGAAGGCGTGCAGCACGCCGCCGGAGCCGGGGTGCCCCGGGAGCACTTCCGCGAACGCCTCCCGCAGCGCGGCCGCCGAGGCGCGGATGCCGGCCACGTCCAGCAGGCCGACGACCGGTTCCCGCTCGTCCACCAGGCCCTGCGCCACCGCCGCCCGCACGGCGGCGTCCCGCCGCGCGGCCCGGTCCGTTCCGTCCGGGTCGTCGTCCACGAGGCTCATGGGCCTACTTCACCACCGTCGGGACGGGTATGCCATGGGTGCGGAACGGGGCGCACGGAGCTGTTGACTAGAGCTATTCACCGACCGCAATATGTGCAGTGTTCTATTCATCCCGTGTCAGGGAGGCATCCCATGTCAGGACCGCGACCCGTGCGAGCGCCGCGAGGAACCGGGCTCAGCGCCCTGGGATGGCAGCAGGAGGCCGCCCTGCGGATGCTGCAGAACAACCTCGACCCCGAGGTCGCCGAGCACCCCGACAAGCTCGTCGTCTACGGCGGCACGGGCAAGGCGGCCCGTGACTGGCGGTCCTTCGACGCGATGGTCCGCACCCTGCGGACGCTCAAGCAGGACGAGACCATGCTCGTGCAGTCCGGCCGCCCGGTCGGCGTGATGCAGACGCACGAGTGGGCCCCGCGCGTCCTGCTCGCCAACTCCAATCTCGTCGGCGACTGGGCCAACTGGGAGGAGTTCCGCCGCCTGGAGCACCTCGGCCTCACCATGTACGGCCAGATGACCGCCGGTTCCTGGATCTACATCGGCACCCAGGGCATCCTCCAGGGCACGTACGAGACGTTCGCCGCGGTCGCCGCCAAGAAGTTCAACGGGACGCTGGCCGGGACGATCACCCTCACCGCCGGTCTCGGCGGCATGGGCGGCGCCCAGCCGCTCGCCGTCACCATGAACGACGGCGTCGCGATCTGCATCGACTGCGACCCGCGCGCCATCGAGCGCCGCATCGAGCACCGCTACCTGGACGTGAAGGCCGACTCCCTCGACCACGCCCTCCGGTTGGCGGTCGAGGCGCGTGACGCACGGCGTCCGCTGTCCATCGGCGTCCTCGGCAACGCGGCCGAACTCCTCCCGCAGCTGCTGGCGATGAACGCGCCCATCGACATCGTCACCGACCAGACGTCCGCCCACGACCCGCTGGCCTACCTGCCGCTCGGCGTCGACTTCGCCGACATGGCCTCGTACGCGGCCGAGAATCCGGCCGACTTCACGCGCCGCGCGCGGGAGTCGATGGCCCGGCACGTGGAGGCGATGGTCGGCTTCCAGGACGCGGGCGCCGAGGTCTTCGACTACGGCAACTCCATCCGCGGCGAGGCCCAACTGGCGGGCTACAAGCGGGCCTTCGACTTCCCCGGCTTCGTCCCCGCCTACATCCGGCCGCTGTTCTGCGAGGGCAAGGGCCCCTTCCGCTGGGCCGCGCTCTCCGGCGACCCCAAGGACATCGCCGCCACCGACCGGGCCATCCTCGACCTCTTCCCCGAGAACGAGTCGCTCGCCCGCTGGATCAAGATGGCCGGCGAGCGCGTCCACTTCCAGGGCCTGCCCGCGCGCATCTGCTGGCTCGGCTACGGCGAGCGGGACCGCGCCGGCGAGCGCTTCAACGACATGGTGGCGAGCGGCGAGCTGTCCGCACCGGTCGTCATCGGGCGCGACCACCTCGACTGCGGCTCGGTGGCCTCGCCGTACCGCGAGACGGAGGCGATGCTCGACGGGTCGGACGCGATCGCGGACTGGCCGCTGCTGAACGCGATGGTCAATGTGGCGTCCGGGGCGTCGTGGGTGTCCATTCACCACGGGGGTGGTGTCGGCATGGGCCGGTCCATCCACGCGGGCCAGGTCACGGTCGCCGACGGGACGCCGCTGGCGGGCGAGAAGATCCGGCGGGTGCTGACGAACGACCCCGGGATGGGGGTCATCCGGCACGTGGACGCGGGCTATGACATCGCGGAGTCGGTCGCGACCGACCGGGGTGTGCGCGTTCCGATGCGGGAGGGTGACGACTCGTGACCGAGTCTCCTCGCGGTGTGGGCAGTCGTTCCGCAGGGCGGAACGGGTGGGCACACCGCGACCACCGGGCCGCACCCGGCGACGATGCCGTGGGCGCCACGGCGCCCGCCGCGGAGGGCGGAGCACCGTCGCCGTCCGCACCGCCGTTGGTGCCCACCCGTTCCGCCCATGCGGAACGACTGCCCACCAACGGCGGTGAACGGCCGCCCACCAACGGCGGGCCCTCGTTCCACGAGATGTGGGCCGACCTGCAGCCCATCGGGCGCGCCGCCGAGAGCGGCGGATACCGCCGCTTCGCCTGGACCGGGGCCGACGCCGACTGCCGCGAGTGGTTCCGGGCGCAGACCAAGGCCCGCGGGCTCGACTACGAGGTGGACCGCAACGGCAACCAGTGGGCCTGGCTGGGGGACCCGGCCGCCGGGGACGCCGTCGTCACCGGCTCCCACCTGGACTCCGTCCCGGACGGCGGCGCCTTCGACGGCCCGCTCGGCGTCGTCTCCTCCTTCGCCGCCCTCGACGAGCTCCGCGCCCGCGGAGCCCGGCCCGCCCGGCCCCTCGCCGTCGTCAACTTCGGCGACGAGGAGGGCGCCCGCTTCGGGCTCGCCTGCGTCGGCTCCCGGCTGACCGCAGGGCAGCTCACCGTGGAGGCGGCCCACAAGCTCCGCGACGGCGACGGCGTCTCGCTGCCGCAGGCCATGGAGCGCGCCGGGTACGACCCCGAGGCCATCGGGGCCGACCCCGAACGCCTCGCGCGCATCGGCGCGTTCGTGGAGCTCCATGTCGAGCAGGGCCGCGCCCTGGCGGAGACGCCCCACCCCGTCGGCGTCGCCTCCGCGATCTGGCCGCACGGACGCTGGCGGTTCGACTTCCACGGCGAGGCCAACCACGCGGGCACCACCCGCATCGAGGACCGCCACGACCCGATGCTCACCTACGCCAACACCGTGCTGGCCGCCCGCAAGAAGGCCCGGCTGGCCGGTGCTCTCGCCACCTTCGGCAAGGTCGGTGTCGAGCCCAACGGCGTCAACGCCATCGCCTCCCTGGTCCGCGCCTGGCTGGACTCCCGCGCCGCCGACGAGGCGACCCTCGCCGAGGTCGTCGGCGAGATCGAGCGCGCCGCCGTCGAGCGCGGCCGGCGCGACGGCGTCGAGGTGCGCGTCACCCGAGAGTCGTTCACCCCCGTCGTCGAGTTCGCCCACGACCTGCGCGACCGGCTCGCCGGACTGCTCGGCGGCGTCCCCGTCCTGCCGACCGGGGCCGGACACGACGCCGGAATCCTCTCCGCGAGCGTCCCGACCGCCATGCTGTTCGTACGCAACCCCACCGGCGTCTCCCACTCGCCGGCCGAGACGGCCGCCGAGGACGACTGCCTCGCCGGGGTGACCGCACTCGCCGACGTACTGGAGGGCCTCGCGTGCCGGTGACCACCACCTACTGGGCGGAGCACGCCTGGCTCGGCGACCGCGTCGAGCCGGGCGTGGCCATCGACGTGGACCCGGACGGCGGCCGGATCACCGCCGTCCGCACGGGGACCGCCACGCCCCCGCCGGGAGCGGAGACCCTGCGGGGGCTGACCCTGCCGGGCCTGGCCAATGCCCACTCCCACGCCTTCCACCGCGCCCTGCGCGGCACCGTGCAGGCCGGCGAGGGCACGTTCTGGACCTGGCGCGACGTCATGTACGGCGTCGCCGACCGGCTCACCCCCGAGAGCTACTTCGCCCTCGCCCGCGCCGCCTACGCCGAGATGGCGCTCGCCGGCATCACCTGCGTCGGCGAGTTCCACTACCTCCACCACGCCCCGGGCGGCACGCCCTACGACGGGCCCAACGCCATGGGCGAGGCCCTGATCGCCGCCGCCGCGGAAGCCGGCATCCGCATCACCCTCCTCGACACCGCCTACCTCTCCTCCGGATTCGGCGAACCGCCCAACCGGCACCAGCGCCGCTTCTCCGACGGCACCGCCGACGCCTGGGCCGAGCGGGCCGCCGAGCTCAAGCCCGCGGGCCACGCCAGGATCGGCGCCGCCGTCCACTCCGTCCGCGCCGTCCCCGCCGCGCAGTTGGCGACCGTCGCCGCCTGGGCCGAGGAGCGCGAGGCCCCGCTGCACGTCCACCTCTCCGAGCAGACCGCCGAGAACGACGCCTGCGTCGAGGCGTACGGCTTCACGCCCACCGCGCTGCTGTCGGACCACGGCGTACTGGGCCCGCGCACCACGGCCGTCCACGCCACCCACCTCACCCCCGGCGATGTCCGGCTGCTCGGCGGCTCCGCCACCGGGGTGTGCATGTGCCCCACCACCGAGCGCGACCTCGCCGACGGCATCGGCCCCGCCCGCGCCCTCCAGGACGCCGGCTCGCCGCTCTCCCTCGGCAGCGACAGCCACGCGGTGATCGACCTCCTGGAGGAGGCCCGCGCCATGGAGCTGGACGAGCGGCTGCGCACCCACCGCCGTGGCAACTGGACGGCCGCCCGACTGCTGCGCGCCGCCACCGCCGACGGCCACGCCGCCCTCGGCTGGCACGAGGCCGGCCGTATCGAGGCGGGAGCGCTCGCCGACCTCACCACCGTGGCGCTGGACTCCGTCCGCACCGCGGGGCCAGGGCCCGAACTGGCCGCCGAGACGGCCGTATTCGCGGCCACGGCCGCGGACGTACGGCATGTCGTGACCGGCGGGCGGCAGATCGTCCGCGACGGGCGGCACCTGCTCGTACCGGACGTGCCCCGGGCCCTCGCCGAGTCGATCGCCGCCCTCCACGGCTGACGCCGCAGGAGCCGACGCCGTAGGAACAGAAGGCCATCCATCCCGTGAAGGACGACCACACCCCTATGACCACGACGGCCATCACCCACATCGGCAGTCTCGTCACCAATGACACCTCCCTCGGCACGGGTCCCCTCGGCCTGCTCCAGGACGCGGCCGTCGTCATCGACGGCGACCGCGTCGTCTGGGTCGGCGAGACCAGCAAAGCACCCGCCACTGACAACGCCGTCGACGCCGGCGGCCGCGCGGTCCTGCCCGGCTTCGTCGACTCCCACTCCCACCTGGTCTTCGCCGGCGACCGCACCGCCGAGTTCAACGCCCGTATGTCCGGCCGGAGCTACAGCGCGGGCGGCATCCGCACCACCGTCGCCGCCACCCGCGCCGCGAGCGACGCGGAGCTGGAGGCGGGCCTCCGCCGTTACCTGGACGAGGCGCTGCGCCAGGGCACCACCACCCTGGAGACCAAGTCCGGCTACGGGCTGAGCACCCACGACGAGGCCCGCGCCCTGCGCATCGCCGCCGCCCACACCGACGAGGTCACCTACCTCGGCGCCCACGTCGTGGCCCCCGAGTACGCGGACGACCCGGACGGCTACGTCGCCCTCGTCACCGGCGAGATGCTCGACGCCTGTGCCCCGCACGCCCGTTGGGTGGACGTCTTCTGCGAGAAGGGCGCCTTCGACGGCGACCAGTCCCGCGCCGTCCTGGAAGCGGGCCTCGCCAAGGGGCTCCAGGCCCGCGTCCACGCCAACCAGCTCGGCCACGGGCCCGGCGTCCGGCTCGCCGTGGAGCTCGGCGCCGCCTCCGCCGACCACTGCACCCACCTGACCGACGCGGACGTCGACGCCCTCGCCCAGGGCTCCACCGTCGCGACGCTGCTGCCCGGCGCGGAGTTCTCCACCCGCGCCCCGTGGCCCGACGCGCGCCGTCTGCTCGACGCGGGCGTCACCGTCGCGCTCTCCACGGACTGCAACCCCGGTTCGTCCTTCACCAGTTCCGTGCCGTTCTGCATCGCGCTGGCCGTACGGGACATGGGGATGACGCCGGACGAGGCCGTCTGGTCCGCGACGGCGGGCGGTGCGGCGGCGCTGCGGCGCACCGACGTCGGCCGGATCGCTCCCGGTGCCCGTGCCGATCTCGTGCTCCTCGACGCGCCCTCGCACGTCCATCTCGCCTACCGGCCGGGTGTACCGCTGGTGTCGGCGGTCTGGAAGTGGGGCGTGCGTGCGGTGTGACCAGGCGTAAGTCCGTTGCGCCGGGCCGTCGCGGCGGCGAAGGTGAGCGGATGAAGACGATCGGATTGCTGGGCGGCATGAGCTGGGAGTCCACCGCCGAGTACTACCGCCTGCTGAACACGCTGACCCGCGAGCGGCTCGGCGGCCTCCACTCCGCCAAGTGCGTGCTGTACTCCGTGGACTTCGCGGAGATCGAGCGGCTCCAGGCCGCCGGGCGCTGGGAGGAGGCGGGGGAGGTCCTCGCCGGTGCCGCGAAGGCGCTGGAGGCGGCGGGGGCGGAGCTGCTGCTCCTCTGCACCAACACCATGCACAAGGTCGCGGACCAGGTCACTGCGGCGGCCTCCGTCCCGCTGCTGCACCTCGCGGACGCGACCGCCGCCGCGGTCCGCGCGGCGGGGGTGCGCAAGGCCGCCCTGCTGGGCACCGCGTTCACGATGGAGCAGGCCTTCTACAAGGACCGCCTCGCGGCGGGTGGCCTGGAGGTCCTCGTCCCGGACGAGGAGGGCCGGCGGACCGTCCACCGGGTCATCTACGAGGAGTTGTGCGCGGGCGTCGTCCGCGAGGAGTCGCGCGCCGCGTACCGGGAGATCATCCGCGGTCTCGTCGCCGCCGGTGCGGAGGGCGTCGTACTGGGCTGCACGGAGATCGAGCTCCTCGTGGACGAGGGGGACAGCCCGGTGCCGGTCTTCCCCACCGCGCGGCTGCACGCCGAGGCGGCGGTGGAGTGGGCGCTGGCGTAGGAGGGCCGAGGCGGCGTCAGTCCGCCCGTCCCCGCCGCCCCAGGCCCACGGCTCCCATGAGGAACAGCGCGCCGCCGAGGACCATCAGCACCACGCCGACCTTGGCGGGTTCGACGACCGGGATGTCGACGTCGGCGGCGTACAGCTTGAGCGCCGCTCCGACGGCGAAGGTGACGACTCCTTCGGCGAGTTGCCCCGAGGCACGGCTCATCACGGTTTCCCCTTCCGGAATGCTGCGGTGACGCCAGCCTAGGAAGGGGGAAGGGGCGTTGCGTCGGCCCGTCGGAGGAGGGGGTGCTGCATCGTTCGACGGACGGGGGCGCGCCCCGCCCCGCCCCCCGGGCCCCGCCGCCCGGCGGGGCGACGGGATCGGAAGAGGGACTCCCCTACGGGTCACTCGTCGCCGAGCAGCCCCCGCCGCAGCCGCACCAGCGTCCGCGACAGCAGACGGGACACATGCATCTGCGAGATGCCGAGCTCCTCGCCGATCTCCGACTGGGTCATGTTGGCGACGAACCGCAGCGAGAGGATCTTCCGGTCGCGCGCCGGGAGTTCGGCAATCAGCGGCTTCAACGATTCGACGTACTCGACGCCTTCGAGGTCGTGGTCCTCGTAGCCGATGCGCTCGGCGAGGGCGCCGTCGCCGCTGCTGTCGTCCGCCTCGGCGGGCGCGTCCAGGGAGCTGGCCGTGTACGCGTTGCTGGCGCTCATGCCCTCGACGACCTCGTCCTCGGTGATGCCGAGGTGGGCGGCGAGTTCACCGACGGTGGGGGAGCGGTCCAGGCGCTGGGCGAGCTCGTCGCCGGACTTGGCGAGGGCGAGGCGGAGCTCCTGGAGGCGGCGCGGGACGCGCACCGACCAGCTGGTGTCGCGGAAGAAGCGCTTGATCTCGCCGATGATGGTCGGCATCGCGAAGGTCGGGAACTCGACGCCGCGGCTGAGCTCGAACCGGTCGATGGCCTTGATGAGGCCGATCGTGCCGACCTGGATGATGTCCTCCATCGGTTCGCTGCGGGTGCGGAACCGGGAGGCGGCGAACTTGACCAGGGCCAGGTTGAGTTCGACGAGGGTGTTGCGCACGTACTGGTACTCGTGCGTCCCTTCCTCGAGCGATTCCAGGCGCGCGAAGAGGGTCTTGGACAGGGCCCGCGCGTCGACCGGTTCCACCTCGTCGTACGGGGGGATCTCGGGGAGCGGCGGGAGCGGTGCGGGTGCCGACGAGGCGCTCTCCGGGGCCTCCGGAGAGGCGGTCCTGCACATCAGGGGGGAACGCGGTTCGTCGAGCCGGGGTGACATGGTCTCCTCCATCGTTCTCGGCGTAGGGCCGCCGGTGCCATGGGCTCGTGCTGCGGTGTGCGGCGCCTCCGGGCCGTCCGTGGTGGTCGATGTACTTCCTCTAGCCCTATCGGCCTTTACCTCGGCTTGGCAAGTCTGAAATGTCCAAGTTCGGCAGTAAATGCCGGAAGTTGGACTTTCGGCGCCCGTATGGAACGCGTAGGGTTTCCGCTGTCCTCAGCGGGCATGGCACGGCACGGGCACACCACGGAGGGATACGCGATGAAAAGCGGAGATACCAGGGAAAAGGTGTCGGCGTCGTGAGCGGGACCCGACTACGGGTGGAGGTCCGCCGGCACGGCGCCAGCGCCGTCGTGACGCCGCGGGGTGAGCTCGATCACCATACGGCCGAACTGCTCCGCGAACCTCTGGAAAGTTGCGCAGCCGAGACCAACGCACGCGTCGTGGTCGACTGCTCACAGCTCGAGTTCTGCGACTCCACCGGACTCAACGTCCTGCTCGGCGCCCGGCTGAAGGCCGAGGCCGCGGGCGGGGCCGTGCACCTGGCGGCGATGCGCCCCGTGGTGGCCCGGGTCTTCGAGATCACCGGCGCCGGCGCGGTCTTCGTGGTCCACGGCACGCTCGACGCCGCACTGGCCGAGTAGCAACCCGCCGCACCGGCCGGGGTACGCGAGCCGCGTCACAGGTGTCCGCGGCGCGCGGCCGGGCAGGAGCCCCGCTGGATCCGCCCGCACGGGCGGGCCGACCCTTCTCCACAAACTTCTCTATCGGTCAATCGGTGAGGTGAAGCGCTGATGAGCACCACCCGGCCGTCCCGGCCGGCGCCGGGCGAGCCCGGCCCGGAGGCGCACGGTTCCGCGGCGGCCGTCCCCTCCGGGCAGGACGGGCCGTCCCGCAGGCTGCACCTCGTCGGCGTCGGCGGCGCGGTCCCCATGTCGCGCGACTTCACCCGCCAGGCGCTCGTCGACTGGGGCTGGCTGCCGGCACTCACCGCCGACCACCGCGCCGCCGCGGAGGACGTCCTGCTCGTGGTCTCCGAGCTCGTCACCAACGCCTGTCTGCACGCCGGGGGGCCGGAGGAACTGCTCGTGACCCGGGGGGCCAAGGTGCTGCGCCTGGAGGTCTCCGACCTCGGCGCCGGCGAGCCCGCTCCCCGGACCCCGCACCGCGCGGGCCGTCCCGGGGGCCATGGGATGTTCATCGTCCAGCGGCTCTGTCTCGACTGGGGGGTCGTGCGCCGCGAGGGGGGCGTCGGCAAGACCGTCTGGGCGGAGCTGGCGGCCCCGGGGTAGCCCGGAGAGGGAAACGGACCCGAGCGGTCCACAAGGGCGGCAGAAGCGGCGGAGAGCGCCGGAGGGCCCCCGGCGCGCCATTGCGCCGGGGGCCCTCTCGTCCGTGTGCGTCAGCGCACGTCGCCCATCAGGGCCTCGATCTTCTTGCGGGACGACCAGACCGCGACACCCGCCAGGGCCGCGACCGCCGCCTCGCCGAGGATGACGCCGAAGCTGTTGAGGTCGATGCCCGCCGTCGCCATCAGGGTCATCACGCAGTCGCCCGCGGTGACCGCGAGGAACCAGACGCCCATCATCTGGCTGGCGTACTTCTGGGGCGCCATCTTCGTGGTGAGCGACAGACCCACAGGAGACAGACACAGTTCACCGAGGGTCTGCAGCATGTAGATCGTGATCAGCCACATGGGGCTGACCGTCTTGCCGTCCGTCGCCATCGCCATGGGGATGGCGAACAGCACGAAGGAGGCACCGGCCAGCAGCATCGCCGCGGAGAACTTCACCGTGGAGCTGGGCTCGCGCTTGCGGCGCGCCATCGCCACCCACATCGCCGCGAAGATCGGGGCGAGGACCAGGACCCAGGCGGAGTTGATCGACTGGAACCAGGTGGACGGGAAGTGGATGCCGAAGACGTTGTCGGTGGTCTTCTTCTCGGCGAAGGTCGACATGGTCGAACCGGCCTGGTCGAAGATGCCCCAGAACACGGCGGCGGCGACGAAGAACCAGATGTAGCCGCTGACCTTGGTCTGCTCCTCCGACGTCAGCTCCTTGTCCCGCTTGATGCGGGCCAGGACGAAGATCGGGACGATCAGGCCGATGAGGGCGATCGGGACCAGGGCCCAGTTGATCGTGAAGGTGCCGGTGCCGACCACGACGCCGTAGAAGATCGCGGCGATGACCAGCCAGATCAGGCCCTTCAGCAGCCAGGAGTTCCGCTCCTCCTTGGTCAGCGGCATCGGGACCTGGGCGCTCTTGGGGTCCAGCCAGCGGGTGCCGATGAGGAACGCCACCAGGCCCAGGCCCATGCCGACCGCGGCGAGGGTGAAGCCCAGGTGCCAGCTGACCTTCTGGCCGACGGTGCCGATCACCAGCGGGGCGCCGAGGCCACCGAGGTTGATGCCGATGTAGAAGAGCGTGAAGCCACCGTCGCGGCGAGGGTCCTTCGGGCCGTTGTAGAGGTGGCCGACCATCGTCGAGATGTTGGACTTCAGCAGACCCGAGCCGATCGCCACCAGCGCTAGACCGGCGAAGAAGGTGGGCTTGCCGGGCAGCGCGAGCAGCAGGTGGCCGCACATGATCACGCTGGCCGCGATGGCCACCGTCTTGCGCGGGCCCCACACCCGGTCGCCGAACCAGCCGCCGGGCATGGCCAGCAGGTACACCATCGCCACGTACACCGAGTAGATGGCCAGCGACGTGGACTCGGGCATGGCCAGACCGCCGCCCTGGCTACCGGACTTGGCGTCCGGGCCACCGGAGATCAGGTAGAGCACGAGCAGGGCGCGCATTCCGTAATAGGAGAAGCGCTCCCACATCTCGGTCAGGAAGAGGGGGGCCAGGCCGATGGGGTGGCCGAAGAGGGTCTTGCCGCCGGCGACGGGGGTGTTGTCCCGGGCGGTTGACTCCTTCGTCAGGCTGGACGCCATGTGGTCGATCCTTGGGTTCCGAGGACGCGCGTGGAGCTGCTGCGCGCCCGTATGGGGGTTGGCCGGCACCGGTCGCGGCACCGCTCGCCCCCACGCCCTTTGGGGTTCGCCTCCCTCGATGGGGAGCCGGCAGAGCGGCCGTTCTCCGGGATCCACGCCCCCGCGCACCTTCGCGCGGCGGACCCGGCCGACAGGTCATTCACTGAGGAACGGGACCGGGGGTTCGCCGGTCGGGTTCCGGGCCCGTGCACAACGGGGACCTTCGGCGGTGCTGTCGTGCCGAAGATCCCCCATTGGTGCCAAGACTTCCGGTAACCATACGTCACACCACGCCCCGATTTGGAGGGGGTTGAGACGTGGATCACAGTCGCGGGCGGAACCATTCGTCCCGGTCCGGGAGTGGTAGAAGGTTCGGCAATCCGTTGCCCCCCGTGCTCCGGAGTGCGCTCTGACGTGCGCCCGAGCGGACTACCATCACCCCCATGACCCGAGTACTGCTCGCCGAGGATGACGCGTCCATCTCGGAGCCGCTCGCGCGCGCCCTGCGCCGCGAGGGGTACGAGGTGGAGGTGCGTGAGGACGGTCCGGCCGCGCTCGCCGCCGGGATCAAGGGGGACGTCGATCTGCTCGTCCTCGATCTCGGGTTGCCCGGCATGGACGGCTTGGAGGTCTGCCGCCGGCTGCGTACCGAGGGTCATGGCTTCCCCGTCCTCGTCCTCACCGCCCGCGCCGACGAGGTGGACACCGTCGTCGGGCTGGACGCCGGCGCCGACGACTATGTGACCAAGCCCTTCCGCCTGGCCGAGCTGCTCGCCCGCGTCCGGGCCCTGCTCCGGCGCGGCGCCGCCGAGTCCCCCCAGCAGGCCACCGCCACCCATGGCGTCCGCATCGACGTCGAGTCCCACCGCGCCTGGATGGGCGAGGAGGAACTCCAGCTGACGGCGAAGGAGTTCGACCTGCTCCGGGTGCTCGTCCGGGACGCCGGCCGGGTCGTCACCCGCGACCAGCTGATGCGCGAGGTCTGGGACACCACCTGGTGGTCGTCCACCAAGACCCTCGACATGCACATCTCCTGGCTGCGCAAGAAGCTCGGCGACGACGCGGCCAACCCGCGCTACATCGCCACCGTCCGGGGCGTCGGCTTCCGGTTCGAGAAGAACTGACCCGGAAAGAACCGACTCGAAAAGAACTGGCCGTCCAGAGAATCGGGACCGAAGCACGCCGTGCGCCGCCGACTGATCAACTCCACCCTGGCCGTCGTGCTCGTCGTGATCGCCGTCTTCGGCATCTCGCTCGTCATCGTCGAGACCCGCACGATCGAGAACAGCGCGCGCGAGAGTGTGCAGTCCGAGGCCGTGCGCCTGGTGAGCATCGTCGAGGGCCGGCTGGCCGGGGGCGAGCGGGTGGAGTCGGGGGTGCTGCGCCAGCAGGTCACCACCGACCGGTACGCCCGGGTCGAGATCCCCGGCCGGGCGCCCATCGAGATCGGCAGCCGCCCCGAGGGCGGTCTGATCTCCTCCACCGAGACCGGCGAGCACGGCGAGACCGTCCGGGTCGAGGAGTCCCGGGCGACGGTCAGCAAGGAGGTCGGGCGGACGCTGCTGGTGATCCTCACCGTGGCGCTGCTGGCCGTGATCGCCGCGGTCTTCCTGGCCGTACGGCAGGCCAACCGGCTCACCGCCCCGCTCACCGACCTCGCCGAGACGGCCGAGCGGCTGGGCTCCGGCGACCCCCGCCCCCGGCACCGCCGCTACGGCGTCCCCGAGCTCGACCGGGTCGCGGACGTCCTGGACGCCAGCGCCGAGCGCATCGCCCGGATGCTCACCGCCGAGCGCCGGCTGGCGGCCGACGCCTCGCACCAGCTGCGCACCCCGCTGACCGCGCTGTCCATGCGGCTGGAGGAGATCACGCTCACCGACGACCCGGACACGGTCAAGGAGGAGGCGACGATCGCCCTCACCCAGGTCGAGCGGCTCACCGACGTCGTCCAGCGGCTGCTGACCAACTCCCGTGACCCGAAGACCGGTTCGGCCGTCACCTTCGACCTCGACGAGGTCATCCAGCAGCAGCTCGACGAGTGGCGGCCCGCGATCCGGGCCGGCGGCCGGGCCCTGGCCCGCTCCGGCAAGCAGGGCCTGCGCGCGGTGGGGACGCCGGGCGCGGTCTCCCAGGTGATCGCGACGCTGATCGAGAACTCCCTGACGCACGGGGACGGCGCGGTCGCCCTGCGCACCCGCGTCACCGGCAACCAGGCCGTCGTCGAGGTCTCCGACGAGGGGCCGGGGGTGCCCACCGACCTGGGCGCGCGGGTCTTCGAGCGCACGGTCAGCGGGCGGAACTCCACCGGGCTCGGCCTCGCCGTGGCCCGGGACCTGGCCGAGGCGGACGGCGGGCGGCTGGAGCTGCTCCAGCAGAGCCCGCCCGTCTTCGCCCTGTTCCTCAGCATGGAGGGGGAGCAGGACTGAGGCCGGTGGCGCCTAGCGGGAGTGCGAAGGCGCCTTCGTTCGCTGCCGCGGGACCTCGGCCGGGGCGTCCGTGTCCGCCAGGAACGATTCGGCAGTCCGCACCGGCAGCGTCCGCCGGAACACCCACGTCCGGTACGACCAGAAGCGGAACACCGTCCCGATCCCCAGCCCGACCACGTTCTTCGCGATGTTGTCCGCGAGCGACGAGGTGAGCCCGAGGCCGTAGTGGGACAGCGCCAGGATGCCGTTCTCGATGACCAGGCCCGCGCCGCTGAAGAGCAGGAACAGCGTCATCTCCCGGCTGCGCCGGTTCCTGTCGCGGTGCCGGTAGGTCCAGTAGCGGTTGCCCACATAGTTGGTGCCGATCGCGACGGCCGTGGCGATCACGCCGGAGCGGACCACCGCGAGGTCCAGGCCGTGCCGGCAGATGTTGAAGACGATGAGGTTGACCACGAATCCCATGGCGCCGACCGCGCCGAACTTGGCGATTTCGCGGGCCACCCGCTCCAGCCGGGAACGCACTGTGCGCCGATGACTCAGGCGATGACTCATGAGTTCGTCAGGCTCCGTAGGGTCCGTATGGATGGGCGGTCGGGGCGTGGGGCAGGGCGGTGGACAAGGCTCCATGCTAGCGAGCGGGTTCCGGTGCGGCCCGGGGTGTGGATGAACGCCCGGCGAACCCCCGGCGCGGCCCGCCCCTGGAGGATCGTCCAAGGGGCCGCCGGGGCCGGTCGTGCGTACGGATACCCTGGGGGCGTGACGTTCCCGGTAGTCGGCATGGTCGGCGGCGGCCAGCTCGCGCGCATGACCCACGAGGCGGGCATCCCCCTCGGCATCCAGTTCAAGCTGCTCAGCGACACCCCGCAGGACTCTGCGGCGCAGGTCGCGGGTGAGGTGGTCATCGGTGACTACCGCGACCTCGACACCCTTCGTGCTTTCGCACAAGGCTGCGATGTCATCACCTTCGACCACGAGCACGTTCCGACCGAACACCTCAGGGCCCTGGAGGCCGACGGGATCCCCGTCCGCCCGGGGCCCGACGCTTTGGTGCACGCCCAGGACAAGGGCGTGATGCGCGCGAAGCTCGACGCCATCGGCGTCCCGTGCCCGCGCCACCGCATCGTCGAGGACCCGGCCGACGTGCGGCGCTTCGCGGAGGAGTTGGGGGCACCCCCAGCGGTAGCTGGGGGAGGCTTCCCGGTCGTCCTCAAGACCGTCCGCGGCGGCTACGACGGCAAGGGCGTCTGGATCGTGCGCGACGAGCGCGGGGCGGCCGAGCCCTTCCGTGCCGGAGTGCCCGTCCTCGCCGAGGAGAAGGTGGACTTCGCCCGCGAGCTCGCCGCCAATGTGGTCCGCTCCCCGCACGGGCAGGCCGTCGCCTACCCGGTCGTCGAGTCCGTCCAGGTGGACGGCGTCTGCGACACGGTCATCGCCCCCGCCCCGGACCTCCCCGGCGAACTGGCCGCGCACGCGCAGGAGCTCGCCCTGCGGATCGCCAAGGAGCTCGGGGTCGTCGGCCACCTCGCCGTCGAACTCTTCGAGACCCGCGACGGACGGGTGCTCGTCAACGAGCTCGCGATGCGCCCGCACAACTCCGGGCACTGGACCCAGGACGGCGCGATCACCTCGCAGTTCGCCAACCACGTCCGGGCCGTGCTCGACCTCCCGCTCGGCGACCCCCGCCCGCGCGCCAAGTGGACCGTGATGGCCAATGTGTTGGGCGGCGACTATCCGGACATGTACTCCGCGTACCTCCATTGCATGGCGCGCGACCCCGGGTTGAAGATCCATATGTACGGCAAGGACGTCAAGCCCGGCCGCAAGGTCGGGCACGTCAACACCTACGGCGACGACCTGGCGGAGGTGCGCGAGCGCGCCGCCCATGCCGCCGGATATCTGCGAGGAACGATCACCGAATGAGCAGTTCCCCCGTTGTCGGCATCGTGATGGGCTCCGATTCCGACTGGCCCGTCATGGAGGCCGCCGCCCAGGCGCTGGCCGAGTTCGACGTCCCGTACGAGGTGGACGTCGTCTCCGCGCACCGCATGCCCCGCGAGATGGTCGCCTACGGGGAGGACGCGGCGGACCGCGGCCTCAAGGCGATCATCGCGGGGGCGGGCGGCGCCGCCCATCTCCCCGGCATGCTGGCCTCCGTCACCACCCTGCCGGTGATCGGCGTACCGGTCCCGCTGAAGTACCTGGACGGCATGGACTCCCTGCTCTCCATCGTGCAGATGCCCGCCGGGGTGCCGGTCGCCACCGTCTCCGTCGGCGGCGCCCGCAACGCCGGACTGCTCGCCGTACGGATGCTCGCCGCCCACGACGACGGACTCCGCGACCGGATGCGACGCTTCCAGGACGAGCTCAACGAGCAGGCCACGGAGAAGGGCCGACGGCTGCGCGCCAAGGTCGAGGGCGCCACCGGCTTCGGATTCGGGAAGTGACGATGGACGAGCTGACCCGCGCCCGCGAACTCCTCGCCGCGCACCCCGTCGTCGACGGCCACAACGACCTGCCCTGGGCCCTGCGCCAGCAGGTCGCCTACGACCTGGACCGGCGCGACATCGCCACCGACCAGAGCGGCGCCGGCCTCCACACCGACCTGCCGCGGATGCGCGCCGGCGGCGTGGGCGGCCAGTTCTGGTCCGTCTACGTGCGCAGCGACATGGCCGGCGACGACGCGGTCAGCGCCACGCTGGAACAGATCGACATCGTCCGGCAGTTGACCGACCGCTACACGGACGACCTGCGGCTCGCGCTGACCGCGGACGACATGGAGGCGGCGCGCTCCGAGGGCCGCATCGCCTCCCTGATGGGCGCCGAGGGCGGCCACAGCATCAACTGCTCGCTCGCCACGCTGCGTTCGCTGTACGCGCTCGGCGTGCGCTATATGACCCTCACCCACAACGACAACATCCCGTGGGCGGACTCCGCGACCGATGAGCGGCGGGCCGGGGGCCTGACCCGGTTCGGCGAGGAGGTCGTCCGCGAGATGAACCGCCTCGGCATGCTCGTCGACCTCTCGCACGTCTCCGCCGACACGATGCGGGACGCGGTCCGGGTGAGCGAGGCGCCGGTGATCTTCTCGCACTCGTCGGCGCGGGCGGTCTGCGACCATCCGCGCAACGTGCCCGACGACGTGCTGGCCTCGCTGGCCGCCAACGGGGGCGTGGCCATGGCCACGTTCGTCCCCAAGTTCATCCTGCCGGCGGCGGTGGAGTGGACGCTGGCGGCGGACGAGAACTTGCGCGCCCACGGCTTCCACCACCTGGACACCACCGCCGAGGCGATGGCCGTCCACCACGCCTTCGAGGCGTCCCGCCCGCGCCCGGTCGCGACGGCGGCGACCGTCGCGGACCACCTGGACCACATGCGGGAGGTGGCGGGCGTCGACCACATCGGCATCGGCGGCGACTTCGACGGGACGGCGTTCACCCCGGCGGACCTGGCGGACGTGGCCGGCTACCCGAACCTGATCGCGGAACTGCTGCGCCGGGGCTGGTCGGAGACCGATCTGGCGAAGCTGACGTGGCAGAACGCGGTGCGGGTGCTGCGGGACGCGGAGTCCGTCTCCCGGGACGTCCGGTCCCGGCGGGGGCCGTCGGTGGCGACGATCGGCGCGCTGGACGGCTGAGCACCGTCCGGGCAGGCACCAAGCCCGTATGGGACATACTGGTACGAACGTGGGGGCGCATCCTGCTCGGCGTCACACGCGATGCTGTTCGCCGCCCGTCCCGCACCGGCCCGGTGCGGGAGCGCCAGCGACGAAAGCATCACCGTGACAGCCACCTCGCCCCCTCCCGCCGTGCCTGCCATATCCGGTGCGTCCGCCGGTCGTACCCGCTGGATGCGCGTGGCCGGGTGGGTGCCGCCCGCCGTCGCGTTCGTCCTCGGGGTGTGGGGGAACACGGCCCCCTCCGCATGGACGGACGAGATCGTCACCATCGACGTGGCACGGCGGTCCTGGCCGCAGCTGATGGAGTTGCTGGGGCAGGTCGACGCGGTGCACGGCCTGCACTACGTACTGATGTGGCTGGTCGGGCAGGTATGCGGCGGGCTCACCGAGTTCTGGCCGCGGGTGGCCTCCGCGGCGGCGGTGGCCGTCGCGGCGGGCGGCCTCGCGTGGCTGGGGCGTCTGCTCGGCGGTCCGCGCCTCGGGCTGTGCGCGGGGCTGCTTCTGGCCGTCCTGCCGACCGCGTCGCGGTACGCGCAGGAGGCCCGCTCGTTCGCCTTCGTCATGGCGGTGGCGGTGCTGGCCACCGGCGCCCTGGTGAAGATCCTGGCCGGCCGCGCCCGGGGCCGGTGGCTGGTCTGCTACGCCGTGCTGATCGCCCTGCTGGGCTGGTTCAACCTGCTGGGAATGCTGCTGCCGGCCGCCCACGCGGTCACCGTGGCTCTCCTGCGCCCCGGCCGCCGCGTCGTCGTGCGCCTCTTCCTGGCCCAGGCCGCGGGCGTCGCCGCCGTCGTCCCGCTGCTGATCCTCGCCTCCGCCCAGAGCTCCGCCGTCGGCGACGCCGCACCGGTCACCGCCGGAACCCCGTTCGCCTACTTCACCTGGCTCCTCACCCCCGGCCAGGGCACGCTCCCCACCCCGCTGAAACTCCTGCTCACCCTCACCGCCCTCGCCGCCCTGACCCTCCTCGTGGTGCGCCGCCGCAAGGCCCCGCCCCTGGCCCTCGCCGTCGGCGTGCCCTGGGCGATCGTCCCCCCGCTGCTCCTGGCGGTCGTCTCGCTCGACCACCCCTTGTTCGCCTACCGCTACCTGCTCTTCTGTCTGCCGGCCCTGGCCCTGCTGCTCGCGACGGCCCTCACCGTCGTCCCCCTGCGGGCGCAACTGCTGTTCGTGCTCCTGACGGCCGTTCCCCTCGCCTCGTCCCACCTGGCCATACGCCGGGAGGACAGCCGCCCGTGGGATACCGGCGCCGTGCGCACGACCCTGCGCATCCACGACGCCCCCGGGGACGCCGTTCTCTTCAGCGGTGCCCGGTGCGGCCTGATCGCCACCGCCTTCAAGGAGTCCTTCACGGGCCGCCCCGACCTGGGCAGGGCCCGGACGGCCGCCGAGCTCGGCGCCCTGGACGACCTGCCCGCCGACCCGGCCCTCCTGCAACAGCGCCTGGCCCACACGCCCCGGGTCTGGCGCATCGACTGCAACCATCTCTCCGGCGGCGCCCGCGAGGCCGCTGCCCGCACCGCCGCGTCCCAGGAACAGGCCCTCGCCCGCGCGGGCTTCTCCCCGGTCTACCGTCACAGCGTCCGCGGCGTGGACATCACCCTCGAAGAACGCACCACCGCCGAGGCCCGGAACGGCCGTGCGGCAAGCGGCCGTTCCGGACCCGAGTGAGGAACTACGGCAGGTTGCGCGCCATCACGATGCGCTGCACCTGGTTCGTGCCCTCGTAGATCTGCGTGCTTCACGGGCAGTAAGGCTCTGACCTGCACGGATGCCCTCTTCAGCGGGGGGCTCCCCAGCATTCCCCCAGGGTGGGGATTCGTCGGCCCTCGTCAGACCGCGATTCCTGACAGCTTCGACAGCCTGAGAAGCTGAGGGTTGCTCCGGCGGTGAAGGGACGACAGCACTCGGAAGACCTCCCGCCCCATCGGATGGATGCGCGCCATGTGCGGTGCCACGTCCCAAGCGGTAGTCAGGTTCTCCAGGGCCCCATCCCGGTCGCCGATGTCGAGCTGGGCCCGTGCCATGTTGATCCGCGTTGGGGCGATGCGGGTGGGCGGTAGCCCGTCCAGCACAGCGTCAATGTCCTCTGCCGCACTCAGTGCCTCACGGGGCTTGCCCAAGTCCAGCCGAGTGGCGAGCACGTGCGTGGCCATGTTCTGGGGGCCAAAGATCATGTGATGACGGTTCCAGTCCTGGCTGAACCATTCAGCGGCTTCGGCAGCAGACGTGATGTGCCGCTCTGCCTGCCGCTTGCCTTCCTCCTTGTCCTTGAGCCGACCGGCCAAGGTCATGCCCCGGAGGTTGAGCAGGCCGACCGCGAAGGCGCGTTCCTGCCCTGACAGGCTCCTCTGAGCGGCGCCGATGGCGCGGTCAACGATGGTCAGCCCGCCTTCGAAGTCTCCGCCGTTCAGGTACGCCCCGGCCCTGTCGCGCGCCGCGATGGCCTCACCCAGTGGGTTGCTTCGCTGCTCGACAGCCCACCGCTGACGTGTCACGGCCAGCTCTGCCATGTCCATCCACCTGTGCCGTGCAGCCAGCCAATAGGCGGTGCCATAGGCGTCCGTGAGCGCCGCCCAGGCTTCCGCCGTGTTCGCGGTGTACGCGAACGCCGTGGCGTCCCTGAGCAGCTTCGGCAGCATGGCCAGAAGACGGGTCACCTCTACGTCGTCCCGGAGTTGCCCGGCGGCCTCCAGGGCGGAGCTGATCTCCCCTTCCCTGACCTTCTGCCTTCCGGGAAGGTCGTAATCCCTGATGGCCGACCGCAGCGCCGACAGATGCGCTTCCGAGTCGTGCTCCACGGTGACCTTGCCCTGCACTTCGGCCATGGACAGCCCCAAGGCTTCGGCCAGGGCGGCGGCAGTCGCAGGTGTGAGCGCCCGGTCCCCCACCTCGATCTTGGACAGCAGGGAGACAGAGACGTTTGCCTTCCCGGCCAGCCGCGCCTGCGACAGGCCGCGTGCCTTCCGGAGTACCGCCAGGTTCGCGCCGGGGGCCAGATCAGTGCTCATGGGCTCATGTCTTCCTCGCGGATACAGGTCCTGTCGCCCATGCTCACAGGCTGCGCGCCGACCCGCACACCCGTTGTGCAAACTCTGTGCAAGTTCCCCCATATATACGGGCGTTGACTGAGTGACACGGCCAGACAGACAGCAGAGTGGGAGCAATCCTCACCATGACCACGGAAACCGAAGCAGCCGCGCAGCAAGCCGATGCCTTCATGGCGGGCAAGAGGAAGGCCGACGACACCGCGTTCATGCTCACGCGGGTGCTGGCGGAGATGGGCATCAAAGTCGGAGAGCGGGACTCGTGGCCCCAGATGATGGGCCGCGCCTCCCTCTCCGGTGAGCCGTCGCTGTACCTGGGGACCGTGCCGCTGCCCACTGCCCGCAAGCTGATCGATGCCCTGGTCCACGCGGAGTCGGCGAAGCGGCGCCAGCCCTAGGAACACCCCACGGGGTACCGCTGCCCGCCCCTCCTGCACTGCCGCCCGGTCATCTGCTTGACGACCGCCGGCCGGGCGGGTTCCAACGCACCACCCCCGAGGACAGCCAAGGCTGTCCACTCCATCGAGAGAAAGGGAACACGGTGGCAACAGCCGTACAGCTCAGGGACCCTCGCACCTGCGTCACCTCCGAGGTCTGGGAGCGTGAAGTACAGCTGATCATGCGTGACCATGGCATGGACCATGAGACGGCGGAACGCACCTTCGGCCAGACGATCGCCTACCTGGTCACGTCCGTCGAACGGCCTGACGTCCACATGGGCCCGGCCCCGCGCGTGGACTTCGGCGTTCACTCGTTCGTGCTCGACAGCATCAACTACACGGCCTTCTGCAACACGGTCGCCGGACACTACATCCACCACGTCCCGCACCTCCCCCAGCAGAACAGCGGTGAGGCTCCTTCACTGCGGGAGACCGTCCAAGCGATCAAGGCAGCCGGGTTCGGCATCGACCACGACCTGTGGAACACCGATGAGGCTGACTGCTCCCAGTGCCACGCCGGGTGCACTGACAGCCCGGTCGGCGGGAAGTAACAGCAAGGTTTGTTAGACGGATGGCTCCCCCGACTTGGGGGAGCCATCACGCGTGAAAGGAACGGCATGGAAGCAGTCACCGCAGCGTGGGAACGCTACGCGGCTGGCCGAACGCCACGCAGGACCCACAACGCCGCTGGAGCCAACACGTGGTTGAACTGGACTCAGTACGCCGACCACGGCCCCAACGAGTCGCTGATCGGCAAGGTTCAGGGGCGTCGCGTGCTGGAACTCGGGTGCGGTACCGGCTGCAACCTTGCCCACCTCTCGACGCTCGGTGCCCAATGTGTGGGCATCGACATAGCTCCTACGCAACGCGAGAAGGCGGTAAGCCGGTGGGGCCACCTCCCCAACCTCTCCTTCCGGACGGCAGAGGCAACGGAGTTTCTGGCCACCCATCCCGACAGCTTCGACGTCGTTCTGTCGATCTTCGGCCCTGTCTGGTTCACAGACCCGACGACGCTCCTTCCACTGGTGCGACAGAGCCTGACCGATGGCG
Organism: Streptomyces luteireticuli; assembly: GCF_041519305.1. Lineage (NCBI taxonomy): Bacteria > Bacillati > Actinomycetota > Actinomycetes > Kitasatosporales > Streptomycetaceae > Streptomyces > Streptomyces luteireticuli. The sequence continues at coordinate 3,659,850 of NZ_CP167927.1, read as the reverse complement.
GGGTGTTCGTCTTCTCGCACAAGCCACCGCAGCCTGATCCGCAACCGGGGGAACCTCTCCGAGAAGCGCGTGCAGTATCGCGTTGGGACCATTCCCCCCGCGAGTGGACGTCCTTGTTGGCATCGGCCCGCTTCACGAACATCACGGCAGACGTCATCGATCCGCCGGACGGCAAGCACGAAGGGACATTGGTCGTGCGGGCCGAGGCGTGAGATGAACGGATCGGTCCCGCCTATCAGGGCTGACAAGGGAGCTCTGGGGTTGACTGGCAGAGGTCCTCTGGTTCAGCTAATTGCTGTACCGAAGATGCGCAATTGAGCCGGGCTGGGCGCTCTCGCAAGAGATACTTCTCTCGTAATTTGTGTGTCCGGCGCGTCCAATAAAGCCAGGAGGCTCCGAGGCTACGCATCCAATGATCCTCCAGTCAGGATAGGCGGGCCTCTCTGATGAGGTCCAGGCATCTCTCTGGAGAGTCCGGTAACCACTTAGTGGCCTTGAGTAGCCATGACTCGATTTGGAAGATGGGATCTAACTTTCCGTTCGCCGCCACATCGTATCCAGACACCCCGATCAAATGGTTCCTGATCAACCCTTCCAAGATGGAATCTGTAATCTCTAAGACGCTTGGAGGTGTTGCGGAGAAGCCAGCTTCAATCGCAGTACGCTTGACATCGGCGCGAATTCTAGAAAGCTGTACCTTCGCGCCCATGGGCGTCGTCCACTTTTCCTCCCCATGTAACCCAAGGCAGGAAAGGAATATGTGGCACGCTAGTCTGCTCTCTAATTTTTGGCCGGAAGTGCAGGGGCCCAAAACCATCCATGCTGATTCTATTGCCTCGGTCCAGGGTATGGAAAACTCAAGCCGTTCAATTTCGCTTAATGGGCTGTCGGTTTCATTCGAGGTCTCACGTGTCGGTAACTCGCAATCAGGCCTGTCCTGCGCCAAGGCCCTCTCGGTCTGGCGTCGTCGCTCCGCCCAATGGGCCCTGTCGCCACCCCATGCTCTAACAACCAGTTCCAGTAAGTCGCTGGTGGGGAGTTGCGCTCCACTCAGCCATGCATAGTACGTTGAACGGTTAATGCCCACGGCCTCACAGGTGGCGGCTTGCCCCCCGGCTGCGCCTGCGGCATCTCTCAACGCTCTGAGCTCGATGGCGAAGGCCTGAAGCGGGTCCCGGGGATCCAGTGCCTTCGGGAGTCGGCCCATGTCGCCCCCGTAGTCCTGCATAGTCCTGAGAAGTTTGAGATAGTCCGGAATCCTAGTCGAACCTCCCGACCGGCGCGGACGCTGTACCTGCTCAACTCGTCTACGGTTCGCGGAGGTTCATGGTGGAGCTGTCGTTCAGTGTGAAGCTGCTGCTTGTCTTGACGGCGGCGCTGATGTCGGGCACCGTCGGCATGGTGGCCGGACTCTTGGGGCGGCTCGACGGTGACGGTCTTCCGGCGTGTGTTGCGCGGAGTGGTGCCGTTTTCGGGACAACCTTGACGTTATTGCTGCTGGTGCTCAACAGTCTTGGCGCCTGGTCCTGACGGGTGGTGGTCTCCCTGTGGCTGGCTGCCTACAGTGAAGTGGAGTACGGTCGCGCCCTGTTCAGGGGGTAGGCGAGGGCCCTCACGGAAGTACAGGCACCAGCTGATCGCTGTGTGTTCTCTGTGAGGCCCTGTATGGGCAGGCAGGCGAAGGGTGCGTCAAGTCCCGCAACGACTACCGGCCCGTGAGCGGGACGCCTGGGTCGACATGGACAAACTGCCATCCCCAAGATGGACATGGGTAGCGCTTCTCCGTCCTGGCTGCCCGAACGCCGCTGCCGCGCTGAGCGGGTCCCGGGGTCGGCACCCGCAGGGTGGAGAGACTCACCGAGTTCCACGGAAGTGGCCCGCCTGCCAAATCCCAGGCTGACTCTGTGGTCAGACAAGTGGTGAGCGGGCGGCAGTCTCAAAGTTGTCGACCAGACGGGAGTGTTGGATCTGTTCAGGCCCAACCTGCGCCCCGCAAGCGATGCGCAGGTTGGGCTGCGCGAAGATGTCGATGTCGCGTAGCCCGAGGCTGGACGGCTTCCTGCGCTGTCAAGCCCTGTACGTAGTCGTACGGGAACGTACGTCTGCGGATGGCAAGGGACGCGTCCGTTCGGGGCGCGTGGGTGAATCCACGTGGGCGTTGGGTCAACAGGCATCCAGGTGGACGACCGTTACGTATGGCGGCTCGCCGCGATCCATGATTCGCCGGCTGAAAGCCACGCTGCCAGTTCAGCCGGCAGTCATGCCGCCTTCGGACGGAGCCGCCGCGTCAGGCTTCGCGATGACGAACACGCCCTTACCCTGGACGCCCCGAACGATCCCCTCGGCTTCGAGCGCGCCGATGGCGGACTTGATCGTGCGGCGGCTGACCGCGCCGCCGGTCTCCAGCTCCAGCTCGTGTTGCGAGGGGATGCGGCGGCCAACCGGGATCTCCCCGCGCCGGATGCGCTCGCGTAGGACGGACGCCAGCTGCACGTACATCGGGGTGATGCTCTCCCGATCGATCTCGATCATGGCTAGCAGCGTAAAAGGCCAGGTCTGGTCAGCATAGGTCGCGCAAGTACGAGATAGGACGTCCCAGGACGTACTAAGTTGCGGTAGAGTCAGGCTCAGGAGAAGACCCCCGCGGCGGATGCGAGCCGTCCGGGGGCATGGCCACCAACCACATGGAGGTTGATGACAGTGCTCCAAAATACCCGTCAACACGTACCCCGAGGGGCCGTTGCGCACCTTGCGGGATGCCGCCGAATGCTGGGCGCTATCCGGTATGCGGCAGCAGTGTCGGAGGTCGCCGGATGACTCTCGCTCGCGAGCCCGTCCCCGTCCACCTTCTCGCGACCGTGATGGCGATGGACGATCCCGGGCCCACAGCCGGATGTGATGTCTGCGGAGCGCTGGTCCGACAGCGCGCCGAGGCTTGGCAGACCGGCAACTTCTCGCAGGCTACGGACTGCAACGTCGAGCTACGGCAGCATCCCCATGTCGGGAGGCCCCGGTGAAACCCTGTGAAGGGGTGTGGCTGTTCCGCCGGAACGCCGGTGACGGCATGCGGCGCGAGCCGCTGTACCGGATCGCGTTGCGCCATCTGTCAGAAGTTCTCCGTCGGAGGCGGCATCCCGCTCGACCACTGGAACCGCAAACGGTTCCGTCCCACCCACCGCACCGTCACCACCCGGGATCCCGAGGCACGCCCGTGACGCTCCCCGTCCACCCCACCCAGCGCCACCCCGGCGCCCTGTGGCTCGTCTCCCGCGTCGTACACCCTCGGCTCATCCATGAGGCATGGTCGCTTGGTCAAACACCGGCCATCGAGATCGGGCAGCGCTTCGACGCCATCCACCTGCCGGACACCGTCGTCGAGGCCGCCATCAATGGGATCAAAACCGACGACGCGGTCGAGGAGGCGTTCCGCCGCGTCGGTATCGGTCACGGCGTCGTGGTCTCCCGCCGCCGGGACCTCTACACCGTTCTCGTGCGGCCGGGTACGGCCCGGGCGTGGCATGTATCCGGCACCACGTCAGTGGGGGCACGCGATCACATCCGGTACCTCCGCGCGCCCCACCCGGAGCGGCGGGAAGGCCCGGGGGCGTTCTGGCTGCTCCCCGCGCCCGACCGGGACGGCCAACTCGCCGAGGCCGGGCACGTGCTCAGGCTGCTCGCCCTCGTCCGCCCGCAGGCGTAGTACGCCGGAGGTCCGGAACGGCCGCCTCTCTCGCGGCCGTTCCGGACCTCCGGGAAGAACGGACTACGGCAGGTTCCTCGCCATGACGATGCGCTGGACCTGGTTCGTACCTTCATAAATCTGCGTGATCTTCGCGTCGCGCATCATCCGCTCCAGCGGGTAGTCGCGCGTGTAGCCGTAGCCGCCGAGCAGCTGGACCGCGTCGGTGGTGATCTCCATGGCGGCGTCGGAGGCGTAGCACTTGGCCGCCGCGCCGAAGAAGGTGAGATCGCCGTCCTGGCGCTCGGACTTCGCGGCCGCCGCGTAGGTCAGCTGCCGGGCCGCCTCCAGCTTCATCGCCAAGTCGGCGATCATGAACTGGATGCCCTGGAAGTCGGCGATCGCCTTGCCGAACTGCTTGCGCTCCTTGATGTACTGCTTGGCGTAGTCGAGGGCGCCCTGGGCGATGCCGACGGCCTGGGCCGCGATGGTGACGCGGGTGTGGTCCAGGGTCTTCATCGCGGTGGCGAAGCCCGTGCCCTCCGCGCCGATCATGCGGTCGGCGGGGATGCGGACGTTGTCGAGGTAGACCTCGCGGGTCGGGGAGCCCTTGATGCCGAGCTTCTTCTCCGGGGCGCCGAAGGTGACGCCCTCGTCGGACTTCTCGACGACGAAGGCGGAGATGCCCTTCGAGCGCTTCTCCGGGTCGGTCACGGCCATCACCGTGTAGTACTCGCTGACGCCGGCGTTGGTGATCCAGCGCTTGACGCCGTTGAGCACGTAGAAGTCGCCGTCGCGCACGGCGCGGGTCTTCATGCCGGCCGCGTCCGAGCCGGCGTCGGGCTCGCTCAGGCAGTACGAGAACATCGCGTCGCCCTTGGCGAGCGGGCCCAGGTAGCGCTTCTTGAGCTCGTCCGAGCCGGAGAGGGCGACGGGCAGCGAGCCGAGCTTGTTGACGGCCGGGATCAGGGAGGACGAGGCGCAGACGCGGGCGACCTCCTCGATCACGATGACCGTGGCCAGCGCGTCGGCGCCGGCGCCGCCGAACTCCTCCGGGACGTGCACGGCGTGCAGGTCGGCGGCGACCAGCGCGTCGAGGGCCTCCTGCGGGAAGCGGCCCTCCTCGTCCACCTCGGTGGCGAACGGCGCGATCTTCGCCTCGGCCAGCGAGCGCACGACCTTGCGGAGCTCGTCGTGCTCCTCGGACACCTTGTACAGGTCGAAGTCCTTGTTTCCCGCCACGGCGAAACTCCCCAAGTGCGCATGTTAATTACCGTTTAGTAACCGCGATTGTAGGGGCGCCGCTCCGGGCCGGGATACGTGAGCTTGCCGACAGCACGCGATCACCCGGAATCTCCCCAACCGGGGCCCCGACTATGCTCGGGCCACGCAATCGGCACCTCCGTACGTCCCTGGAGCACGCATGGCCCCCAAGATCACCGTGATCGGCACCGGCTATCTCGGCGCGACCCATGCCGCGGCCATGGCCGAGCTCGGTTTCGAGGTGCTGGGCCTCGACGTGGTCCCCGAGAAGATCGAGATGCTCTCCCGCGCCGAGGTCCCGATGTACGAGCCGGGGCTGGAGGAGCTGCTGGCCAGGCATGTCGCCGGGCTGGAGGGCTCCAGCGGGCGGCTGCGCTTCACCACCTCCTGGGAGGAGGTCGCCGAGTTCGGCGACGTCCACTTCGTCTGCGTCAACACCCCGCAGAAGCACGGCGAGTACGCCTGCGACATGTCGTACGTCGACGCCGCCGTCGCCTCGCTCGCGCCGCTGCTGCGCCGTCCCGCGCTGGTCGTCGGCAAGTCCACCGTGCCGGTGGGCTCCGCGGCCCGGCTGGCGCGCATGATCGCCGAACTCGCCCCGGCCGGTGCGGAGGTGGAGCTCGCCTGGAACCCGGAGTTCCTGCGCGAGGGCTTCGCCGTCGAGGACACCCTCCACCCCGACCGGATCGTCGTCGGCGTCCGGGGCGAGCGCGCGGAGAAGGTGCTGCGCGAGGTGTACGCCACACCGGTCGGCGAGGGCTCGCCGTTCGTCGTCACCGACTACCCGACCGCCGAGCTGGTCAAGACCGCCGCGAACTCCTTCCTCGCCACGAAGATCTCCTTCATCAACGCCATGGCCGAGGTCTGCGAGGCGGCGGACGGCGACGTGGCCAAGCTGGCGGAGGCCATCGGGCACGACGAGCGGATCGGGAAGAAGTTCCTGCGCGCCGGGATCGGCTTCGGCGGCGGCTGTCTGCCCAAGGACATCCGCGCCTTCATGGCGCGGGCGGGCGAGCTCGGCGCCGACCAGGCGCTCACCTTCCTCCGCGAGGTCGACTCCATCAACATGCGCCGCCGCGGCCACATGGTGGAGCTGGCGCGGGAGACGGTGGGCGGCAGCTTCCTGGGGCAGCGGGTGGCCGTGCTGGGCGCGACCTTCAAGCCGGACTCGGACGACGTCCGGGACTCGCCGGCGCTCAACGTCGCCGGTCAGATCCACCTCCAGGGCGGGCAGGTCACGGTCTACGACCCCAAGGGGATGGAGAACGCGCGGCGGGTCTTCCCGACGCTGGCGTACGCGGACAGCGCGCCGGAGGCGTGCCGGGGGGCGCAGGTCGTTCTGCACCTGACCGAGTGGGCCGAGTTCCGCTCGCTGGACCCCGTCGCGCTCCGGGAGGTCGTCGCGGAGCCGCACCTGCTGGACGGCCGCAACGCGCTGGACGCGGCCGCGTGGCGGGCGGCGGGCTGGACATACCGCGCGATGGGCCGGCCGCAGGCGTAGCCCCCGTCCCGCCGAGTGGCGGGCGTCCGCCCCCGGGCCCAGGCTGGAGGCATGTCCGAGGTACGCAGCGGTTACGCGCCCGGCACCCCCTGCTGGGTCGACCTCATGGCGCCCGACCAGCGGGCGGCGCTCGACTTCTACCGGGACCTCTTCGGCTGGCAGGGCGAGCCAGGGCCGCCGGAGACCGGTGGTTACGCGGTCTGCACCCTCAACGGCAAGGCGGTGGCCGGGATCGGGCCCGCCATGGCGCAGGACGGGCAGCCCCCGCCGCCCACGGTGTGGACGACGTACCTCTCCGTCGCCGACGCCGAGGCGGCGGCCGGTGCCGTGGCCGCCCACCGGGGCAAGGTCGTCATGCCCGCGATGGACGTGCTGACCTTCGGGCGGATGGCCATCGTCGCCGACCCCTCGGACGCGGTCCTCGGCCTCTGGGAGCCGCGCGACTTCTTCGGCTGCGAGGTGGTCAACGAGCCCGGCGCGCTGACCTGGAACGAGCTCGCGACGACGGATGTCGGGGGTGCCACGGCCTTCTACTCGGCGGCGTTCGGCATCGAGGCCGAGCCCTCCCCGGAGGTGCCCGGCTACGTCGTCCTCAAGGTCGGCGGACAGCCCGTGGGCGGGGTGCAGGGGCTCGACCGGCTCCCGCCCGGGACGCCGCCGCACTGGCTGACGTACTTCGCCGTGGACGGCGCCGACACCACGGTGGACGCGCTTGTCCGGGCCGGAGGATCGGTCCTGCAGCCGCCCTTCGACATGGTGATGGGCCGGATCGCGGTCGTCTCCGATCCGCAGGGCGGCGTCTTCGCGGTCTTCGAGGAGGCCGGGCCGGAAGCGGCCTGAGCTACGGGGCCGTGACCTTCTCGTCGTTCTTCAGCTGCGCGAAGAGCTGCTTGGACTTCACCGGGTCCCACTTGACGGCCACGCCGTCGCCGCGCGTCGGCAGGTTGGCGTTGCCGATCGGCACGGTCATCTGCTTGCCGTCGCCGCCGGTGACGCCCTTCATCGCCCAGAACATCGACGTCAGGTCCCACAGCTCCATGTCCTTGTCGACGATGAGCGTGTCGAGACCGGAGCCGATCACCGGGTAGAGCCGGAACGGGTTGAGGATCGTGGAGGGCGAAGCGGCCTGCTTGGCCAGGGTGTTGAGGAACTTCTGCTGGTTGCGCATCCGGCCGAGGTCCTGGTCGGCCTCCTGGTGGCGCTGGCGGACGAACGCCAGCGACTGCTTGCCGTCCAGCGTCTGGCAGCCGGCCTTGAAGTCGGCGCCGGAGTCACGGTCCTTGATCGGCTTGTCGATGCACATGTCCACGCCGCCCAGCGAGTCGACCAGGCTGCGGAACCCGCCGAAGCCGATCTCCGCGTAGTGGTCGATGCGCAGACCGGTGTTGAACTCCACGGTGCGGATGAGCAGTTCGGCGCCGCCGTCCGCGTACGCGACGTTGAGCTTGTGCGTCGAGGCGGGGAACTGCTTGCCGGACTTCTCGCCCTTGAACGCGGGGATGGTGACGAAGGAGTCACGGGGCAGGCTGAGCATCGTGGTGCCGTTGTCGCCCGTGTGCAGGATCATCATCGAGTCGGTGCGCTTGCCGTCGGCGGAGCCGGTGTGCAGCTCCTCCTTGTCCTTGTCGGACAGGCCCTCACGGCTGTCGGAGCCGACGATCAGGTAGTTGGTGCCCTTGCCGGCCGGCGGCCGGTCGGCGACCTTGCCGAGGTCCACCTCGCGCCGCAGCTTGGAGTCGGCCCAGAAGTAGGTGCTGACGGAGACCACGAGCAGCACCGCGACGAAGGCGAGCAGGCCTATGGTGATCCGCTTGCGCCAGTTCGGCCGCTTCGGCCGCGGCCCCGGGGTGCCGTGCCCCGGGGTGCCGCTTCCGCGCCCGTAGACCTGGCCCGTGTTGTAGCCGTCCTGCGGCCGTGCGGCGGGCGAGCCCGCGGGGCGTATGGGGGCGCCGGGGCTCCCGTACGGGTTCCGGGGGTCGTTGTTCCGCGCTTCGGGCCACTGGTTCATGAGGGCAAGTGTGCCCGGCCGCGCCCGGTGCCCCGCCGGGTGCTACGAGACCGGGGCAGGGCTGTTGCAGACCTGACACATGCGGCCCCGGCCGCGGCCGCCACCTACAGTGGTGGGCATGACCACTCACGACCGGACCGCCGAGTCCGGTGAGGACGCGATACCCGGCAAGCCGAACTCGGCGTCCCGCACCACGCTGTCCCACATCATGACCAGCAACGAGACCAATCTGCTGGGCACCGTGCACGGTGGCGTGATCATGAAACTGGTGGACGACGTGGCCGGCGCGGTCGCCGGACGGCACTCCGGCGGCCCGGCCGTGACGGCGTCCATGGACGAGATGGCCTTCCTGGAGCCCGTCCGGGTCGGCGACCTCGTCCATGTGAAGGCCCAGGTGAACTGGACCGGCCGGTCCTCCATGGAGATCGGCGTGCGGGTGCTCGCCGAGCGGTGGAACGAGTCGCGGCCGGCGACCCAGGTCGGCAGCGCCTATCTCGTCTTCGCGGCCGTCGACGAGAACGGCAAGCCGCGCACGGTGCCCCCGGTGCTCCCGGAGACGGACCGCGACCGGCGGCGCTACCAGGAGGCACAGATCCGGCGCACACACCGGCTGGCGCGGCGGCGGGCGATCATGGAGCTGCGGCAGAACCGGGCTGCCGAGGGCTACGAGGACTGATTCAGCCCGTCCGGCGTTTGAGGACTTCGCCCGAAGGGCGAATGGGGTCCGGGGTCTCCCCGGAGGAAACGGTGAAAGGGCGGGACCGGGGCAAACCTAGCTGCCCGGGCAGACCGCCCGGTCCCCGGTGAGCACCCCGGCCGGGCCGTCCGCCGGCCGCGGCGTTACCGCCCGTACCGGCCGGACCCCGCCGAAGTCCGCCCCCAGCGTCACCCGCATCACCGGCCCCTGCCCGGTCACCGGCCGCAGCACCGCCCCCGGCAGCGCCGCCGCCAGCGTCCGCGCCGAGCGGTCCCAGCGCGGATCGAAGGCGACCTCCGTGCGCGGCAGGGGCGCGGGGGCCGCGGCGGGCGCGCCCGTGAGGGAGAAACCGGTGGCCCGCAGCGCCGCGCCCGCCGTGCCGCCGAGGCCGGCACGGCCGCTGCCGTCGAGGACCTGGACGCGGATCCGCCCGGGCGGCACCTCGACGAAGCCGGGTGGCTGAGGCGGCTGAGGGGGCCCGGCCTTCCCGTCGTGGGAGGCCCGCTGGGGGCGGACGGCCAGCGGCCGGTCCGCCCGCAGCGCCCGGAAGATCCGCTCGGCACCGGGCCCGTCCCAGCGCACCGTCGAGCCGACGCCCGGGACGGGGAAGTCGGCGACGGAGACCGGGACCGAGGTGAACTCGGACGTGGCGGGGGTCAGGTTCCGCGCCGCTCCGCCCAGCTCCACCAGCTGCCCCCCGTCGAGGTCGCGGTCGGCGCGGACCGAGCCGAGCACGGTCACGGCCAGTTCGTGGAAGAGCGGCGGGTCCAGCAGCACCCCGCTGTCCGTCACCCGCTGCAGCAGGGCGGCGACGAACCGCTGCTGCCGCTGCATCCGCTCCAGGTCGGAGCCGGAGCCCAGGTGCCGGGAGCGCACGTACTGCAGGGCCCGCCCGCCGTTCAGCGTGCTGGTGCCGGCCGGCAGGTCGAGCCCGCTCCAGGCGTCCCTGAGCGGCTGCGCCGTGCAGACCCGCACCCCGCCGAGGAGGTCCACGGTCCGCATGAAGCCGGTGAAGTCGACCTCCAGGTAGTGGTCGACGTGCACCCCGGTCAGCGCCTCGACGGTGCGCACGGTCAGCCGGGGGCCGCCCTCCGCGTAGGCGGCGTTGAGCTTCTGCGGATGGGCGGGGCGGACGGCGCCGGAGGGGTCCTTGTGCTCGGGGAGCACCGCGTAGGAGTCGCGGGGGAGGCCGACCACGGTCACCCGGTCGCGGGCCTCGGAGAGGTGCACCAGCATCACGGTGTCGGTGCAGTGGCAGGGCGCGCCGCCCAGCCGGTAGCGGACACGCTCCTCCTCGGTGATCGCGTCGCGGCCGTCGGTGCCGACGACCAGGAGGGTGGTGCCCAGGCCGGCCCGAGGCCGGTCCCGCAGCCCGGCGAAGGGGTCGGTGCGGCCGAGGCGCCGTTCGATGCCGTGCACCACCGTGTGTCCCGCGCCGCTGACCACCAGCACCAGGACGGCCACCGCCGTGGCCAGGCGCAGTCCCCAGCGGGGCCGGCGCGGGGCGCCGTGGCGGGCTCGGGGGGAGCGGGGCGGTACGGACACGGGGAGACCTCCGTGACGCACGGGGGCGGGGATCCGGTCACCGTAGGCCCATACGATCAACGGTCCGCGTCACCGCGCCGTCGGTCCGGGGCCCGCCACCCGGGCGGCGCGGCCGGGCATCCCCCGTTCGCGGTAACGTGGCCGACGATCCCGCAGACCGCCACGGGGTGCACCCCGACCCCCGTACCCCCGAGGAACCATGCCAGAGCAGCAGCCGCCCGCCGTTTCCGTGATCATGCCGGTGCTCAACGAGGAGCGCCATCTGCGCACCGCCGTGCGGCACATCCTGGAGCAGGACTACGCCGGTGAGCTCGAGGTGGTGATCGCCCTCGGCCCGTCCAAGGACCGCACGGACGAGATCGCCGCCGAGCTCGTCCGCGAGGACCCGCGCGTGCACACTGTGCCGAACCCCACCGGTCGCACCCCCGCCGCCCTCAACGCGGCGATCAAGGCGTCGCGGCACCCGGTCGTGGTGCGGGTGGACGGTCACGGCATGCTCTCGCCCGACTACATCCAGACGGCCGTGCGGCTGCTGGACGAGACCGGGGCGCAGAACGTCGGCGGCATCATGCACGCCGAGGGCGAGAACGACTGGGAGCACGCCGTCGCCGCCGCCATGACCTCGAAGATCGGCGTGGGCAACGCGGCGTTCCACACCGGTGGCGAGGCGGGCCCGGCCGAGACCGTCTACCTGGGCGTCTTCCGGCGGCAGGCGCTGGAGCAGCAGGGCGGCTACAACGAGGAGTTCATCAGGGCCCAGGACTGGGAGCTCAACTTCCGCATCCGTGAGGCGGGCGGGCTGATCTGGTTCTCGCCGGAGCTGAAGGTCTCCTACCGGCCCCGGCCGAGCGTGCGGGCGCTCGCCAAGCAGTACAAGGACTACGGCCGTTGGCGGCACGTCGTCGCCCGCTTCCACAAGGGGTCGATCAACCTGCGCTACCTGGCCCCGCCGACCGCGGTGGTCGCCATCGCGGCCGGCCTGGTCGTGGGTGCCGCGGTGACGCCGTGGGCGCTGGTCGTGCCGGGCGGCTATCTGGCGGCGATCGTCGCCGGTTCGGTCCCCGCGGGCAAGGGGCTGCCGCTGAAGGCGCGCGCGCAGATCCCCGTGGCGCTGGCGACGATGCACATGTCGTGGGGCTTCGGCTTCCTCACCAGCCCGCGCTCGCTGGCGAAGCGCGTCATCGCCAGCCGCCGGCCCGCCGTCAAGGCGTAATACGTCAGGGCGTAATACTTCAAGGCGGGCCGCCCCATGTGCCGGGGCGGCCCGCTCCGTTCAGAACTTGTTGAGCGGATTGACCTCCATGCAGGCCGACTTGTCGTCGCCGTTGAGGGGGTTGGAGCTCTCCGGGGCCTTGTTGTCCTCGGGCTTGTCCCCCGACTTCTCCCCGGGCTTCCCCTCGGACTTCTCCTCGCGCTTCTGCTTCTTCTTCCCGTCCTTGGCATCGTCGTCCTTCTCCGCCGCGTCCGCCGCCTTCGGATAGGACGTGCCCGCGCGCCAGTCGCCGCCGATCACCAGCGTGATGCCGTCCGCCTCCGGCGTCAGGCGCACGGCGCTCTCCGGCAGGCCGATGGCCTTGGCGACGGCCAGGGCGTCCGCCCGCTGCGCCGCCTTCGGGAAGGTGATCGTGGTGTCCGCCTGCATCCGGGGGGCGGAGTCCGAAGTCGCCTTGGCGAAGCCCTGCTTGACCAGGTGCGCGGCGATGTCGGAGCCACGGGCGCCGACGGGCGGCAGGACGGTGGTGCCGGTGCCGTTGAAGACGGTGACGGCCACGTTGTTCCTGGCCACGGGCGAGCCGGAGGGGACCGGCTTCTCGGGCTTCTTCTTGTCCTTGCCGTCCAGCGCGATGTCGTTGCGGATGAGCGAGAAGAGCTTGTCGGCGTCGCCGGGCTTGGGGATCACATGGGCGTCGGGGTCCTGGGGGTCCTGGGCCCAGGGCATGGTGGTCATGGTGATCCGGCCGGACGGCACGCGCTTGACGTCGTTGGCGAGGTCGTAGAGCTTCTTGACCGAACCGAGGTCCTTGTCGACGGTGAGCGCCTTGGTGGCCGACTCGGCGAGGTCGGTGAGCTGGCCCGGGTCGCTGAGCTTGCTGCCGCTCTTGAGCTGACGGACCATCGCGTTCATATAGAGGTGCTGGGCGTGGGTGCGGCCGATGTCGCTGCCGTCCTCGAAGCCGTGCCGGGTGCGCAGCCACTGCAGGGCCTGCTCGCCCTTGATGGTGTGCGAGCCCTTGGTGAGCTCCAGGCCGGACTTGGTGTCGCGGATGTTGTCCTTGACGCAGACCGGGACGCCGCCCACGGCGTCGGCCATGCTCACCACCCCGGCGAAGTCGATCATCATGAAGTGGTCGACGGGGATGCCGGTGAGCTCCTCCCAGGTGGCGACCGTGCAGCCCGGACCGCCGTTCTGGAGGCTGGTGTTGATGATCTGGCTGCTGGTCTCCTTGTAGACCTTGCCGCCGTCGGCCGGGTCGGTGCACTTGGGGATGGTCACCCGGGTGTCGCGGGGAACGCTGACGACCGACATGTTGGAGCGGTCGGCGGAGACGTGGACCAGCATCTGGACGTCGGCCAGCCCCGGGCGGTCGGCGTCCTCGCGGGCGCCGCCGAGGTCCTGGTTCTCCTTGCCGCTGCGGCTGTCGGAGCCCAGGAGCAGGATGTTGAGGGGGCGTTGGCCGGCGGCGTTGGGGACGCTGCGGTCGAGCTGCTTGTCACCGAGGTTGAGGCTGCTCTTGCGGATGTTGTGGTTGAGATGCCGGTAGTAGAACCAGCCCGTCGCGGACACCGCCAGGACGAGGACCGCCAGACAGAGGGCGGTCCAGCGGGCTATTCGTACGCCGCGGCGCCGCCGGGGCCGCGTCCCGCCCTCGTCGGCGGGGGGTTTCGCCTTCGTCTTCTCTTCCCCCCGCGCACTGCCGATCCCCAACGGGCCCTCCCCTTAAGTGGTGCGTCCGGCCCGATGGGCAGATGCGCGTATCCGGTGACTCTGTTACCAGTTAGAGAGATGCGCAAGAACGTTCGCCGGATTCACTTCGCGCAGATGTTCTTGTCGTCGGCCTCGATTTTCTGGATTCCCTCGGGCGCCTTCTTCGGGGCCTTCGGAGCGGTGACGGGGACGCCCGCGCCCTTGAAGTCGGCGCCGAGGACCAGGGTCATCTCCGCGAGCGGGGCCGCGTCCTTGTCGGTCTGCCTGAGCGCGTCGGCCGGCAGGCCCATGGCCTCCGCGAGGCGGCGTGCCTGGTCGGCCTGGTTGGGGGCGAACTCCAGCGTGGTCTTGGCGGCCTTCTTGTTGCCGGGCGCGTTGCCTCCGTTGGCGCTGTGGGCCATGGCCTGGGAGTTCTGCATCCAGGTGACGGTCTCCTGGGCGGCGCCCACCTTGCCGCTGCCGTTGAAGACCTTGACGCGCACCTTGGCCGGCTCGGCCTTGGGACCCTTGAGGAGCGCCGCCTGCTTGGCGTCCTGCGCCTTCTTCGCCGCGTCCTCCTTGTCCTTCGCCTCCTGCTCTTTCTGCTTGACCTCGGTGAGGGAGACGTCGTCGCGGACCATGGCGAGCAGCTGATCGGCCTTCGCCTTGTCGAGGATGACGGTCTTCTTGATCTTTCCGTCGGCCGGGTTGTCGAGGACGGGGAGGGTGGTGAAGGTGATGTTCTTCAGGTTGACCTTGCTGAGTTCCTTCGCCAGCGCGGTGAGCTTGGAGATGGAGCCTATGCCGGTGTCGACGGTGAGCGATTTCGTCGCCGCGTCGGCCAGGTGGTAGAGCTTCCCCGGATCGGACAGCGTGTCCGAGGACTTCATCTCCCGGATCATCGAGCTGAGGAACTGCTGCTGGAGCTCGATCCGGCTGAGGTCGCCGCCGAAGCCGACCGAGTGCCGGGTGCGGACGAACGCCAGGGCCTGCTCGCCCTCGACCCGGTGCCGCCCCTTGGGCAGCTTGAGGTGGGAGTCCTTGTCGTTGATGTCCTTGCCCAGGCACACCTCGACGCCGCCGACCGCCGAGGACATCTCCTTGACCGCGTTGAAGTCGGCCATCATGAAGTGACTGACCTTCAGCCCGGTGATCTGCTCGACGGTCCGCCAGGTGCAGCCGGGGTCGCGGTCCTCCTGGCCCAGGCTCTCGTTGAAGCGGACGCCCTTCGAACCGGGGATGGTCTTGGTCGTGTCGTCGTTCTTGGCGGTGCACTGCGGGATGTTGGTGATCATGTCCCGCGGGATGGAGATCACCGTCGCGTTGCTGCGGTCCTCGGAGACGTGGAAGAGCAGGGTCGTGTCGGCGTGGCCGACGCTGTCCTTGTCGCCGTAGCCCGTGTTGCCCTTGCCGGAGCGCTTGTCCGTGCCGATGACCAGGATGTTCATCGGGCCGTCCGGCACCGCCTCGTTGGAGACGCCCACGTCGACCTTGTCGATGTTGTTGTTGAAGTGGTCGTAGATCATGTACGCCGTGATCGAGCCGCCCACGAGCAGGAAGGCGAGCGTGCCGCCGGTCCACAGCAGGACCTTCTTCTTCGCGCTCTTCTTCGGCTTGGGTTTGCGCCGGCCGGTCGTGGCGGTGGCCGCGGCCGCCGCCTTGGCCCCGCGCCGCCCGCCGCCGCGCTGCTCGGGCAGGGACTTGCCCTTGCCGCGGGACGGCGCCGGCCCGGCGGGCCCGGGCACCTTCGGCGCCGCGGAAGTGCCGACGGGGGGATTGGACCGGCCCGGACCGGGGGAGGGATGCCCCGACGGGGAGCCGGAGGAGGGGCCCGACGGCCCGGAGGGGTCCAGGCGCAGCTCATAGCTGCCGGTCTTGGGGTCGAAGACCCACTGGTCGGCGGGGTCGATACCGTCCGCCTGCCCACGGCCTTGCGCGTCCACGGTCGCTCGAATCCTCCGTCGGTGCCACGCGGCGCCTGTATCCCGAGGCGCTCGGTCCATGTCGTCTTGCAGTGCGCGGTCACCCGGCCGTGCGCACCGGACCGCTCACACTATCCGCCCAGTTCAGCGGTGCGCGACGCCGGTGACAAATCGCACTTCCCTTACAACCGGGCAATCCGTCCCATCTCTTCACCATGGCGCTCGCCCGGGAGGTGCGGGGACGAAAAGTCAGATCGTACCCCCGTGCCGCTCAGTCGCAGATGCCGCGGGCGGCGGTGGTGCCTTCGTAGGTGGGGGGAGCGGTGGGTGAGGGGGTGTTGGACGGAGGCGTGCTCTCCGGACCGTACGGGCTGTTGTACGGGCCGTCGGGGTCGTCCGGTCCGTCCGGGCCCGACTTGCCGTCCGCCGCCGGGCGGATGCGCGCGGTCACCGACACCGGCCGGTCGTGCCGCAGCAGCTCGAAGAGCTGGTCCGCGTCCGGCTGTACGAGCTCGTCGCGGTCCGCGTTGTACGGGTAGGGGTGGCGGGGCACGGTGAGGAACTGCACGTGCTCGGTGGGGATGTTGCGCACGGTGCGCACCAGGTCGTACATCTTGCGCAGCGAGTCCAGCCCGGCGTCGGTGGTCAGCGACCTGGTCGCCGCGTCGAGCACCGGGTAGAGGCGCGTGGGGTTGAGCAGGACGCCGTCGCTGTGCATCTCCTGGAAGAGGGCGCCCAGGAAGTCCTGCTGACGTCCCATCCGCTCGGTGTCGCTGCCGTCGCCGATGCCGTAGCGGGCCCGGACGAAGCCCAGGGCCTGCTCGCCGTGCAGGATCTGACGGCCCGCGGGCAGCCGCAGGTGCGCCTCGCGGTCGTCGACGGGCCTGCGGAGGCAGACCTCGACGCCCTCGGCCGCGTCCACCAGCCGTTTGAAGCCGGCGAAGTCCACGATGATGTGGTGGTCCACCCGGACGTGGGTGATGTTCTCCAGGGTGCGGATGGTGCAGGCGGCGCCGGCGAACTCGTAGGCCCAGTTGAACTGGGCGAAGCGCTCGTTGGTGAACGTGCCGTCGGGCCTGCGGCACTTGGGGATGTGCGCCATCAGGTCGCGGGGCATGCTGACGGCGGTCGCGCTCCGGCGGTCGGCGGCCACGTGCAGCAGGATCGTGGTGTCCGAGCGCTGGGTGCCGCTGTCCGTGCCGTACGCGCCGTTCCCGGCGCCGCCGCGGGTGTCGGAGCCGATGATCAGGATGTTCTGGGCCCCGGCGACCAGGGCCGAGGGCCGCTCGCGCTCGTACCGCGCCAGCTCCTCCGCCGTGCGGGTGTCGGTGGTGATGTTCCCGTCGAGGCGTTCGTACAGCACCCAGGTGGTGACCCCGGCGGCCACGGTGAGCACGGCCAGGGCGATGGCGATCCCGCGCAGCCAGCGGCGCCTGCGGCGTCTCGTGCCCGTGCGGGAGGAGCGGACCACGGCTGCGCGACCTCCCTCCGGGGCGGTTCCGGCGGTGCGTACCCGTCGATCATCGCCCCGGTGCGGCGGTCCGGCAGCGTCAGAGGGCCGTCACGGTGACGCGCTCGCTCTCCCGCCGGGCGTCGAGGTCCGCCGCGGACAGCCGGTCGGCGTTGCGGCACAGGACCACCGAGGCGCCCGCGGCCAGCGGGGCGAAGAGTCCGGCGGACAGCCCCTCCCAGGTGCCGTACGACAGCCCGGACAGCAGGCGCGACCCGGGTCCGAGGCCGCGCCCGGCGGCGTCCGCGCGGGCCCGCTCCACGAGCTGTGCGCCCGTCAGCTCCAGCCCGCCCACGGAGAGCGCCGGGGCCGCCGGGTCCACCGGGGCGTACGGGGCGAAGCGGTCGCCCTGGCCGGGCACCTCGACGGCGTAGTCGGCGAAGCCCTCCGGCGGCTGCGGGAAGCGGCCGCCCAGCGGGCGCAGGGCGAGCGCGACGCGCTCCCCGGAGCAGGCGCGCGCCTCGTCCAGCCGGTCCGGACCGGCGACGACGAGACCGGCCGTGCCCGGGTCGCCGTCCACCTCGGCGACGACGCCGACGGAGGAGCAGGCGAGCAGCCAGACGGCGGTCTGCCAGTGGGCGGGGAGGAGCAGCGCGAGGCGGTCGCCGGGCTCGGCGGCGAGGTCGTCCTGGAGCAGATTGGCGGTCTTGGCCACCCAATTGGCGAAGGTGGCCACGGACAGTTCCACGCGCTCGCCCGTGGCGTCGTCGTAGAAGGTCACGAGAGGGCGGGCCGGGTCCGCGGCGAGGGCGGAACGCAGCAGGTCGGCGGGGGTGCGGTCGGTGGCGTTCATCGCGGCCAGGGTACGCCGCGGGGCCGGTGACGGTCAGTCGGACGGACGCGTCCGACGGGCTGTTCCGGCCGACGCACCGTCATCTTGCGAATGGACAGATTTGTGGTGATATGCCCAGGATCTTTGTCATGCGTGGAATCCTCGTCACCTCGGCCGTCACCGCCTGTGCAGCCACCACCCTGGCGCTGCCCTCCCTCGCCGCCCCGGGTGCCTCCGCCCATGGGGCCACGGCCCCGGGCGCGCGGGGTCCCGCCCCGGCCGCCCTGCCCGCCCTGCCCGACCTGCCGGGCGCGACATACTCGCTGCCCCTGGTGCCCCTGTCGGCGGACAGCGACCAGTCCGGCGCCGCCCGGGGCCCCGAGGCGGCCCCCGCGCAGGGGCTGCGGGCCCAGAAGGTCAAGCCGTTCTCGCTGGTCGGCATCGTCTGGGACAACGCCGGCGCCGAACTGCGCGGCCGTGCCCAGGTCCGTACCCGGAACATGAACAGCGGCGCCTGGTCCGGCTGGCAGGACGTCCAGGCCCAGGACCACGACCGCCCCGACCTCGACACCGCCGAGGCCCGCGCCGGGCGCCGCGGGTCCACCGCCCCGCTGTGGGTCGGCGCCTCCGACGCCGTCGAGGTGCGGGTGCGCCCCGTCGCGGCGGGCGGGCGCAAGCCGGCCGCCGCCGTGCTCCCCAAGGGCATGCGCATCGAGCTCGTCGACCCGGGCGCCGACCCCGCCCGCCGGCCCCGCACCCGGGCCATGCCGTCCCCCGACGACGAGGAGCGCAACAGCTCCGCCGTCAACGCCCCGCTGGCCCCGCTGGGCGCCACCGAGATCCCCGCCTCGGGCAAGCGCCCCAGCACGGCGGAGGTGGAGGCCATCACGGCCGTCGACCCCGGCGCGACGGTGAGCTCGTCGGGCCCCGCGCACCACGGTGCCCTGCCCGGCACCAGCGGTGGCGGCACCGGCGGTCGTGACCGCGACCGCGACCGTGATCACGACCGGGACCGGCCGGGTGCGGACGACGAGAGCGCGTCGGGGGAGGGGAAGGCCCATGACGGCCCCGCCGGGGTGTCCGGGAACACGGACCCCGACCGGCCCCACCGCCCCGGCCGTCCCAGCCGCCCGGACCGTCCCGGCTGGCCGTACCGCCCTGACCGCCCCGACCGTCCCGATCGCCCGTACGGCCACGACCGTCCCGACAGACCTGACCGTCCCGACCACCCCGACCGCCCCTACGGTCCGGACCGCCAGGACCGGCCCGACCGCCCCGACCGCCCCGATCGTCCCGACCGCCCGGCCGACGGGCCCCAGCGGGGCGACGAGAGCGTCTTCGACGACGACGTCGCCGCGGACGAGGACAACGACAACGGCGCCTACGCCGGCTACGCCGGGCCCCGCCCGCGCATCGTCACCCGGGCCGGCTGGGGCGCGGACGAGTCGCTCCGTGAGCGGGGATTCGTCTATACCAAGAAGGTGAAGGCCGCCTTCATCCACCACACGGCCTCCGGCAACACCTACACCTGCGCGCAGTCGGCCTCCGTCATCCGCGGTATCTACCGCTATCACGTCGTCAGCAGCGGCTGGCGGGACATCGGCTACAACTTCCTCGTCGACAAGTGCGGAACGGTCTACGAGGGCCGGGCGGGCGGCGTGGCCAAACCCGTCAAGGGCGCCCACACGCTCGGTTTCAACACCAACAGCATGGGCATCGCCGTCCTCGGCACCTTCGGCAAGACCAACCCGCCCACCGCCGCGGTGAACGCCATCGCCGCCCTCACCGCCTGGAAGCTCGGCCTCTACAACGCCAACCCGCGCGGGACCGCCACCCTGGTCTCCGCCGGCGGGAACCTCTTCAAGAAGGGGGCGAAGGTCAAACTCAAGGTCATCTCCGGCCACCGGGACGGCTACTCCACCGAGTGCCCCGGCGACCGCCTCTACGGCAAGCTCGGCACCGTCCGCACCAAGGCGGCCCGCGCACAGGGCCGATGACGCGCGGCCGCTGACCGGGCGCGGCCGGAACCGTACGTTCTGCATACACTGGCCGCCGTTCACGGCCCGGCCCCACCAGGAAGCAGAGACGAACCGTTGACTGAACCGCACCAGCCGTCCCCGTCGCGCGAAGCGATCCTCCTGGTCGGCGGCAAGGGGACCCGGCTGCGCCCGCTCACGGTGAACACCCCCAAGCCCATGGTCCCGGCGGCCGGGGTCCCCTTCCTGACCCACCAGCTGGCCAGGGCCCGGGCGGCCGGGATCGAGCACATCGTGCTCGCCACGTCCTACCTGGCCGAGGTCTTCGAGCCGTACTTCGGCGACGGGTCCGCGCTGGGCCTGCACCTGGAGTACGTCACCGAGGTCGAGCCGCTCGGCACCGGCGGCGCCATCCGCAACGTCGCCCACCGGCTGCACTCCGGCCCCGACGACCCGGTGCTGATCTTCAACGGGGACATCCTCACCGGACTGGACATCCGCGGGCTGATCACCGCCCACGGGGCGGCGGGCGCGGACGTCTCCCTGCACCTGACGCGGGTCGAGGACCCGCGGGCGTACGGGCTGGTGCCCACCGACCCGGACGGGCGGGTCACGGCCTTCCTGGAGAAGCCGCAGACCCCCGAGGAGATCGTCACCGACCAGATCAACGCGGGTGCCTACGTCTTCAACCGGTCCGTCATCGACACCATCCCGGCCGGCCGGCCCGTCTCCGTCGAGCGCGAGACCTTCCCCGGGCTGCTGGCCGACGGGGCGCACCTGCACGGCATGGTCGACTCCACCTACTGGCTCGACCTCGGCACCCCGCAGGCCTTCGTCCGCGGCTCGGCCGACCTGGTCCTGGGCCGCGCCCCGTCGCCGGCGGTGCCCGGCCGCCACGGCGAGCGCCTCGTCCTCGACTCCGCCGAGGTCGCCGCCGACGCCAAGCTCATGGGCGGCACCGTGATCGGCGCGGGCGCCCGGGTCGGGGCGGGCGCGCGGATCGACGGCAGCACCGTCCTCGACGGGGCCGTCGTCGAGCCGGGCGCGCGGATCCGCGACTCGCTGGTGGGCGCGGGGGCGCGCATCGGGGCGCGCACGGTACTGGACGGCGCGGTCGTCGGCGACGGCGCGGTCGTCGGCGCGGACAACGAGCTGCGGGCCGGGGCCCGGGTGTGGTGCGGGGCGGAGCTCCCGGCGGGGTCCGTGCGCTTCTCGTCCGACCAGTAGGTCCGAACCAGCAGGTCCGAACCAGCAGGGCCGTCGGCGGCCGGAGTTACCCTGGCCGGATGGCCACCCGCACCTGGGCCCCGCCGGGCCCGTACGACCTGGGGCGCACCCTCGGCGTCCTGGCGCGCGGCCCCGGCGACCCCGCGTACCAGGTCGCCCCCGACGGGGCGGTCTGGCGGGCCGGCCGCACCCCGCAGGGGCCCGGCACGGTGCGGATCGCGGTGCGGGACGGCCGGGTGTGCGCCGAGGCCTGGGGTCCCGGCGGCGACTGGCTCCTGGAGACCCTGCCCGCGCTGCTGGGCGCCGGCGACGACCCCACCGCGTTCGTCCCCCGGCACCGGCTGCTGCACGAGGCGCACCGCCGCCACCCGGGCCTGCGGCTGGCCCGCACCGGCCTGGTCCTGGAATCGCTGATCCCCGCCGTCCTGGAACAGAAGGTCACCGCCGACGAGGCGTACCGCGCGTGGCGGCTGCTCCTGCGGCGCCACGGCGACCCGGCCCCCGGCCCCGTCGGCATGCCGCGCATGCGGGTCATGCCCGACGCGCGGACCTGGGCCCTGATCCCCTCCTGGGAGTGGCACCGGGCGGGCGTCGACGGCAAGCGCTCGGCGACGATCGTGCGCGCGGCGCGGCTGGCGGCCCGTGTGGAGTCCGCGTCCGCACTGGACCCCTCGCGTGCCGCGTCCCTGCTGTGCGCCGTGCCCGGCATCGGCCCCTGGACGGCCGCGGAGACGGTGCAGCGCAGCCATGGCGCGGCGGACGCGGTGACGGTCGGCGACCTGCACCTGCCGAGGACGGTGGGGTGGGCGCTGGCGGAGACGCGGGGCGTGGACGATGCGGGGATGCTGTCGCTGCTCGCCCCCTATGAGGGGCAGCGGCATCGGGCGTGCCGGTTGATTCTGCTGATGAGCAGGGGGCAGCCGAGGCGGGCGCCGCGGTTGTCGGTCAACGACATCCGTGGTTGGTAGGGGTTGTTGCCCCCGCCCCGCCCTTTCACCGTTTCTTTGCGCTCCGCGCGGGTGTCCTCAAGCTCCCCGGAGGGGGCAACCCCCAGACGGGCTGATTTCAGCCCGTCCGGCGCTTGAGGACTTCGCCCGAAGGGCGAATGGGGCCCGGGGTCTCCCCGGAAGAAACGGTGAAAGGGCGGGTCCGGGGCAACAACCCCCTACCGCACCTCCACGAACGCCTCCGCGCTCCGCGCCCCCCGCTCCCGCGGCGCCGCAGCAGCCCGCCCGATGGCGACGGCCCCCATCGGATCCCAGTCCTCCGGCAGCGACAGCACCTCCCGCACGACATCCCGGCAGAACATCGTCGACGACACCCACGCCGACCCCAGCCGCTCACCCGCCAGTGCCACCAGGAAGTTCTGCACCCCGGCCCCCGTCGCCACCACGAACATCTCCCGCTCCGCCGCGGCCCGCCGCTCGTCCGGGTAGTCGTGGGAGCCGTCCATCACCAGGCACGGCACGGCCAGGTACGGCGCGTTGCGCAGGACGTCCCCGCGCCGGACACGGCGTTCGATGCTCGCCTCGGAGCGTCCGTCCCGGCGCAGGTCCGCGATCCAGGCGTCCCGCATCGCGTCCAGCAGCCGGGTCCGGGACTCCGCGGACTCCAGCAGGACGAACCGCCACGGCGTCGTGTGGTGCGGCGCCGGTGCCGTCAGCGCGGCGGCGACCGCGCGCCGCACCGCACCCGGGTCAACCGGGTCGTCCGTGAACTCCCGCACCGTGCGCCGCAGCGACAACGCCTCGCGCACGGCCTCCGACGTCCCCAGCCGGAACATGTCGGACTCGGCGCCCCGCACCAGCGTCCGGGCGCCCTCCGCCGCCTCGTCCACCACGTGCGGCAGCCCGCGCACCACCGCCACCGGCAGCCCGCCCGCCTTGCCCTTCACCAGGTCGCCGGCGGCGGCCAGTTCGTCGGCGGTCGCGACGACCGTCGCGTTCAGCGGGTTGCCGTGGGCGTCCGTCCCGCCGCGCAGGTCGTCGAGGACGCGGACGCCGGCCGCGCCGATCGCCATGTCCGTCAGACCGCTGCGCCAGGGCCGGCCGGCCGTGTCGGTGATCACGACGCCGACGTCCACGCCGAGCGCCTCGCGGAGCCCGGCGCGCAGGGCGCGGGCGGAGGCGTCGGGGTCCTCGGGCAGGAGCAGGACGGTGCCGGCCGGGGTGTTGGAGGCGTCGACGCCGGCCGCGGCCATGACGAGGCCGAGCCGGTTCTCGACGATGCGCAGCGTGCCGCGCCGGGCCACCACCCGGACGGTCTCGGCGTCGATCGCGGCCTCGCGGTCGTCCGCCTCGACGACGCGTCCCTCCGCCTTGCTGACGATCTTCGAGGTGACGACCAGGACGTCGCCGTCGGCCAGGCCGGGCGTGCCCTCGGCCGTGGCGGCCGCCACGACGAGCTTGACGAGGTCGTCGCCGGGACGGACCTCGGGGATGCCGGGCAGGGCCCACACCCGGTAGGCGGGAATCACGCGCGTACCTCCTCGGCCAGGGCGAGCGCCTCCGCGGCCATCCGCGCCGTCGCCTCGATGTCGGTCATCATCAGCGGGACGGCGCGGCAGCGTATGCCCGCGGCCTCCACGCCGGCGGTCTCGTCCGCGTCCACGGTGTCCACCAGCCAGCCGTCCAGCAGGTCGGCACCGTAGTGCCGGGCCACGGCCCCGGCCGTGGACTCCACGCCGACGGCCGCCAGGACCTTGTCGGCCATGCCGCGCACCGGTGCGGCGCCGACGATCGGCGAGAGGCCGACGACCGGTGCCGCCGCGCCGGCGACCGCCTCGCGGATGCCCGGCACCGCGAGGACGGTGCCCACGCTGACGACCGGGTTGGACGGCGGGAAGAGGATGACGTCGGCGTCGGCGATCGCCTCCAGCACCCCGGGCGCGGGCTTGGCCTGCTCGGCGCCGACCGGGACGACGGCATGGGCCGGCACCTGGGCGCGCAGCCGCACCCAGTACTCCTGGAAGTGGACGGCCTTCCGCCCGCCGTCGGCGTCCGGGTCGTCGATCAGGACATGGGTCTCGATGCGGTCGTCGCTCATGGGAAGCAGTCGCACACCGGGCCGCCAGCGTTCGCACAGCGCCTCGGTGACGGCGCTGAGCGGATAGCCGGCGGAGATCATCTGGGTGCGGACGATATGGGTGGCGAAGTCCCGGTCGCCGAGCCCGAACCACTCGGGCCCGACGCCGTAGGCGGCCAACTCCTCCTTCACCGCGAAGGTTTCACCGGCCCGGCCCCACCCCTGTTCCTCGTGGATGCCGCCGCCGAGCGTGTACATCACCGTGTCGAGGTCGGGGCAGACCTTGAGCCCGAAGAGGTGGATGTCGTCGCCGGTGTTCCCGATGACGGTGATGTCCGCTTCAGGGACTGCTGACTTGAGGCCGCGGAGGAAGCGGGCGCCCCCGATCCCGCCGGCCAGAACCACAATGCGCATGCGGATCAGTCTGTCAGCCCGCAGGGCTGCCCTTGAGGGGTGGTGGTCGGGTGGCGGGCGGGATGTCAGTCCCGGGGCGCGTACTGGCGGGCGGGCGCCGGGGAGTTGCGCAGGGAGACCTCGTCGCGCCGGTCGTGGAACGGCATCTCCGTCAGACCGGGGAAGTAGACGTGCAGGCTGACGGCCGGCTCCAGGGAGTCGTTGACGACCTCGTGGGTGTGGCCGGGGGCGAAGACCCGCTGGTCGCCGGCGACGAGGCGGCGCCGGACCGCGCCCCCCGGCGTCCGGTGCGTCTCCGTGAGCTCGCCGTGCAGGACGGTGAGCACCCCGGAGGAGCGGCCGTGGTCGTGCAGCCCGCTGCCCTGGCCGGGCACCCAGCTGAGCAGCCACACCTCGTAGCCGGGGCCGGTGCGCAGCCGGCGGTACCAGCGGCTGGTGGCGTCGTAGCGGACGAGGCGGGACCAGGCGGCGCGGTCGGCGGCGACGGCGCGGGCGAGACCGGCGAACCCGGCCACGGTGGAGGGGTGCGCGGGCGGCGGGGGCATGAGGTGCGGGAGGGCGAGCGGGTCGCCGGCGATCTGGACGTCGCTGTTCATGAAAGAGGGTTCCTCGGCGGTGCGGCAGGCAGACGGGAAGGCGGTGCCACGACCTGCCCGGACACGGGCAGGCGAAGGGGAAAGAAAAAAGGGGAGGGGGTCAGCCGGAGCTCTGCGGCATCAACAGCTGGAACAGCGACAGCGCGCCTGCGCGGCACAGCGCGACCCGTAGGCACGGGTCAGGCCGGACGGGGCGGGTGCGGTCGCGAGCATGCAGACAAGGAGACCGGCATGACCCGTGTGGTGTCAACCGGATGTCCGTTTTGATGCCAATCTTTCACCTCATCCGGTATCGGAGTGCGGTGAAGGGTTTGTGTGGGCGCGCGGCGGGACAATCGCCCGGCATCCTGGTCCTCAAACATCCTCCGCCCCCCGCGATGCAACTGGATCGCCGCGGATGACGTCCCTCTCCATGGCGAGGGACTCTCGGGACGCTTGTGGCGGGCGGGAGATGTGTCCACTCTTGTGGCGATTTGGCAACTTTCCGCTCGGCCTTGGTTCCGCAGAGTGAATAAGGGGCCCAATAGCAGATCTCGGCTTGACTGGCCCGGATCGGCGCACTTGTAATTTCACTCGTGTCGTTCTGCCGTACCTGATCACGGCAGCATCACGGGGACGCAATGACAGACGAGGGGCGCACATGACCGAGCTGTTTCAGCAACTGCTGGTCGAGGAGGCGGACGAGGAGCTCGGCTGGCAGGAGCGCGCACTCTGCGCCCAGACCGATCCCGAGTCCTTCTTTCCCGAGAAGGGCGGTTCCACGCGCGAGGCGAAGAAGGTCTGCCTCGCCTGCGAAGTCCGCTCCGAGTGCCTCGAATACGCTCTCGCCAACGACGAACGCTTCGGCATCTGGGGCGGGTTGTCCGAGCGTGAGCGCCGCCGCCTGAAGAAGGCCGCGGTCTGAGGCCCCTCCCAAGGCCTCTGAGGCAGCGTCAGCCGCCCGCACCGGCTGCGCGCCCATCCCACAGCGCTTGAGCACCACTCCCGCACCATCCCCGTCCGGGACGGACCCGACGTCGTCCGGCCGGGCGCCGCGCACCGGTCCGCCGTGACCCGGTGGCGTGAACCGGGCAGGACCCCTTCCGGCCCGCACCGCACCCAAGACCCGTCCGTACCGCACGGTCCGCCTCCCGCGCCCCGCACTCAGGAGGCGGGCCGCCGTGTTGTCAGCCACTAGTCTGGGATGCCGTCCGTGACGCACCGGCCCCTCCCGGGGCCGCACCCGTCCACCGCAGTCCAACACCGCGGTCCCGCCGGGAGCCCGCTCCCGTCCGACCGGCCGGAGGGCCCGTACCCCGATGTCCGCGCACAGCACCCACGCGTTCGACCTCACCCACCCCCCGGCGTTCCCCCGGCACGTCGTCACCGCCGTGCTCGTCGCCCACGACGGCGCCCGCTGGCTGCCGGACGCGCTCGCCGGACTGCTCGGCCAGGACCGGCCCGTCCAGCGGGCGGTCGCCGCCGACACCGGCAGCGACGACGACTCGGCCCGGCTGCTCGCCGACGCGCTCGGCGACGACCGCGTCCTGCGCCTCGCCCGCCGGGCCGGCTTCGGCACCGCGGTCGAGGAAGCGGTGCGCGCCACCCCGGCGCCCACCGCCGACGACCTGCCCTACCTCGCCGGCTCCAGCGGCTGGGACCCCGTCAGCCGCACCTGGGCCGAGGACCCTTCCGACTTCGACGGCCGGGGCGCCACCGGCGAGCCCGTGCAGTGGCTGTGGCTGCTGCACGACGACTGCGCGCCCGAACCGGCCGCCCTCCACGAACTGCTGAGGGTCGCCGACGCCGAGGACGCCGCCGTCGTCGGCCCCAAGCTGCGCAGCTGGTACGACCGCCGGCAGCTGCTGGAGGTCGGCGCCGCCATCGCCCGCGGCGGCCGCCGCTGGACCGGCCTCGACCGCCGCGAACAGGACCAGGGCCAGCACGACCAGGTGCGCTCCGTGCTCTCCGTCTCCAGCGCCGGCATGCTGGTGCGCCGCGACGTGTGGGAGGCGCTGGGCGGGTTCGACGCCCGGCTGCCGCTGATGCGCGACGACGTCGACTTCTGCTGGCGCGCGCACGCCGCCGGCCACCGCGTCCTCGTCGCGCCCGACGCCGTGCTCCGGCACGCCGAGGCGGCCTCCCGCGAGCGCCGGCCGGTGGACTGCGCGGGCCGCAAGCCGCTCTCGCCGCACCGGGTGGACAAGGCCGGCGCCGTCCACACGCTGCTCGCCAACACCCGCGGCGCGGCCCTGCCGTACGCCGTGTTCCGGATCGTCCTCGGCACCCTGCTGAGGGTCCTCGGCTACCTCGTCGGCAAGGCGCCGGGCTCCGCCCTCGACGAACTCACCGGCCTCGGCTCCGTCCTGCTGAAGCCCGGCCGCGTCCTCGCCGCCCGCAAGCGGAGGGCCGGGGCGCAGGTCCCCGCCAAGGAGCTGCGTCCCCTCTTCCCGCCGCCCGGTGCGAGCCTGCGCGCGGCATTCGAGCAGCTGACGGCCGCGTTCGGCGGGCGGCCGGACAGCGCCTCGTCGTCGGCAGGCCGGCACGGCGCCGTCGAGTCCGGGCCCGGCGGCGACGACGCGGACTACCTGGAGATCGAGCAGTTCGCCCGGCTCAAGCGGCTCGCCCGCAAGCCCGCGCCGGTGCTCTTCGCGCTCCTGCTGCTCGTCTCCGCGATCGCCTGCCGCGGCCTCTACGGCGGCGGCGCGCTGTCCGGCGGCGCCCTGCTGCCCGCGCCCGACGGCATCGGGGGGCTGTGGTCGCGCTTCGCGGACGGCTGGCACCCCGTCGGCACCGGCGACACCGCCGGCGGCCCGCCCCACCTCGCCGTCCTCGCGGCCCTGTCGGTGCTGCTGCTCGGCTCGGTGAACCTGACGCTCACGCTGCTGCTCGTCTGCTCGGTCCCGCTGGCCGGGCTGACCGCCTACTTCGCCTCCCGGCCGCTCGTCGGGTCCCGGCTGCTGCGCGCCTGGGGCAGCGTCGCCTACGCCTTCCTGCCCGCCACCACCGGAGCGCTCGCGACGGGCCGGCTGGGCACGGCGGTCCTCGCGGTCCTGCTGCCGCTGATGGCGCGCGCGGCCGTCTCCGCCGGCGGCTTCCGCTCGGCGGGCGCCCGGCCCACCTGGCGCGCGGTCTGGGCGTACGCCCTCCTGCTCACCGTCACCACCGCCTTCACGCCCCTGGTGTGGCCGATCGCCGTCGCCCTGGGCCTGGGCGTCCTGGCCCTGCGCGTCCGCGGCAGGCAGCTCAAGGCCCACGGCCTGGCATTCCTCGCCCTCGCCCTGACCCCCGTACTGGTGCTCGCCCCTTGGTCGTTCGGGCTGTTCGCGCACCCGGGGCGGTTCCTCGACCAGGCCGGGACGGTGTACGGGGGCGGCACGACCGCGTCGTGGCAGCTGCTCCTGGGCGATCCCGGCGGGGCGAAGACCTTCGGCGGGCTGGCGCTGGCCGGTGTCCTGCTGGCCGCGCTCGGCGCGCTGCTCCGCGCCGACCGGCGGCCCGTCGTCCTGACCGCCTGGGCCGTGGCCCTCACCGGGATGCTGGCCGCGGCGCTCGCCAACCACTCCGCCTGGGCCGGGCCCGCCACCCTCGTCCAGGGACTGGCGCTGCTCGCGGCCGCCGCGGTCGGGGCCGAGGGCGCCCGCGAGCGGGTCGCCGCGCGCAGCTTCGGCTGGCGGCAGCCGGTCGCCGGACTCGTCGTGCTCGCCGCCGCCGCGGGCCCGCTCGTCGCCGCCGTCGCCTGGGCGGCCGGCGGCGCGGGCGGCCCGCTGGAGCGGCGGGACCCGGTCCAGGTCCCGGCGTTCGTCGCCGAGGCCGCCACCACCCGCGACCAGGCCCGCACGCTGGTGCTCGGCGGTACGCCCGGCAGCCTCACCTACGCGCTGGTGCGCGGCTCCGGAGTGCGCATGGGCGACGAGGCCCTGGGCGGCGGCCGCGACCGCCGGCTCGACGGCGTCGTCGCCGACCTCGCCTCCGGCTCCGGCGCCGACCAGGCCGCCCGGCTGAGCGGGTACGCCGTCGGCTTCGTCCTCGTCCGCGACGACACGGCCAAGGAGATCGGCGCCTCCCTGGACGCCACGCCCGGCCTGACCCGGCTCAGCCAGGAGGGCCGCACCGCGCTGTGGCGGGTGGACCGCCAGGTCTCCCGGGTCGCCGTCGTCGCCGACGGGGCCGCGCCGCTGCCCGTCGCCTCCGGCCCCGTCGGGGCCCGCGCCACCCTGCCCGCGGGGTCCGGCGGCCGGGTCCTGCGCCTCGCCGACAAGGCGGCACCCGGCTGGCACGCCACCCTCGACGGCAAGGAGCTCAAGCGCACCACCGTCGACGGCTGGGCCCAGGGCTTCCGACTCCCGGCGAACGGGGGGAAGCTGACGCTCTCCTACGAGACCCCGTTCACCCGCACCGCCTGGGTGTGGACCCAGGCGCTGCTCGGCGTCGTCCTCGTCGTCCTCGCCCTGCCGGGCCGCCGCCGGCACGTCGACGACGACCTGCCCGAGGCCGCGGCACCGGCCGCGGCCGTGCCCGCGCAGGCGGTGGCGGGGGAGGGCCGCCGGGCCCGCCGGCTGCGCGCCGCCGCGGAGGCCGCGCCCGCCGCCGTGCCGGAGGCCGCGCCGGAGCCGGTCCCGGTGCCGGAGGACCCCTACGCACAGCCGTCGGCCGATCCGTACGCCGCCGTGCCGCAGCAGCCCTACGCTCAGACGCCCGCCGCCGAGGGCTGGGAGGCGTACTACGGGCAGCAACAGCCGTACCAGGAAGGCGCGTACGACAACGGCTACGCGCAGCAGGCGTACTACCCCGACGGTTCGTACCAGGCCGCCGACCCCTACGCGGGCGGTGCGTACGACCCGTACGGCTACGGCACGCAGCCCTACGACACGACGTACGACACGACGCACGGCGGGGCCGACGGGGCCCGCCGCGACGGGAGCGAGCAGCAGTGAAGCGCACGACCCTCTCCCTGCTCGCGACGGCCGCGGCGCTCGCCGCCGTCACCGGCGTCGCCGTGGTCGCCGGGCCGTCGCAGGACGGCACGGCCGCGCCCCGGACGGGCACCGCCCGGATGCCCGTCCAGCACACCTCCGCGCTCTGCCCGGCGCCCACCTCCTCGGAGGTCGGCGAGACGACGTACACCGCCTACGCGCCCGGGGGCGGCCGGGGGGAGACGAAGCCGGCCGACCTGCTGCCCGCCGCGGACGCCAAGAAGGGGGACAAGGGCGCCAAGCCGGTCCTCTCCCTGAAGGCGCCCGGCAAGCCGGTGACCGCCACCACCGACCGCTCCGACGCCCCCGCCCTGATCGGCTCCGCCGACGGGGCGCTGGCCCCCGGCTGGACGGTGCAGCAGACCACCACGATCGCCGCCGGCAGCGGGCGCGGGCTGCAGGGGCTGACCTGCACGGCGCCGGACACCTCGTTCTGGTTCCCGGGCGTGGCCACGGCCAAGGGCCGCCAGGACTACGTCCATCTGACCAATCCCGACGCCACCACGGCCGCCGTCGTCGACCTGGAGCTCTACGGCAAGGACGGCCGCGTCGCCGCCCCCACCGGCGAGGGCGTCACCGTCCCGCCGCGCTCCACCGTGCCCGTGCTGCTGACCACGCTCCCCGAGTCGTCCGACGGCACCGAGGGCGACCTCACCCTCCATGTGGCCGCCCGGTCCGGCCGGGTGGGCGCCGCCGTCCAGTCCAACGACGACAAGCAGGGCGGCGACTGGCTGTCCGCCTCCGACGCCGGGGCGGGCGCGGTGCTCCCGGGCATCCCCGCCGACGCCACGTCCGTACGGCTCGTCGCCTTCGCGCCCGGCTCGGACGACGCCGATCTGTCGCTGAAGCTGGCCGGGCCCAGCGGCTCCATCCGGCCGGCCGGTCATGAGGCGCTGCACGTCAAGAGCGGGATGACCGCCTCGGCCGAGCTGGGTGCCGTCACCAAGGGCGAACCGGGGTCGCTGCTGCTGACGTCCGAGGACGGCGTCCCGTTCACGGCCGGGCTGCGGGTGACCCGGGGCAAGGGGGACAAACAGGAGACCGCGTTCATCCCGGCGGTCCGGCCGATCACGACCCGCGGCACCGTGGCCGACGCCCGGGAGAAGGGGACGACGCTCTCGCTCACGGCTCCGGAGAAGGACGCGCAGGTCAAGGTGGTCTCCTCGGCGGGCAGCGAGGGCGGGGCGCCGGCCTCCCGCACGTACACCGTCAAGGGCGGCACCACGCTGACGGTCGAGCCGCCGAAGCCCGAGGGCGGCAAGGGCGTCTGGGCGGTCGGTGTGGAGAAGGTGTCCGGCGGGCCCGTGCACGCCTCCCGGATGCTGACCCTGCCCAAGGACGGCGTCCCCGCGTTCACCGTCCAGCCGCTGCCCGACGACCGCTCCACCGTGGAGGTCCCGACGGTCCGTCAGGACCTGTCGGCCGTCACCCGCTGACGGGCGGCCTCAGTCCTGGCCGTAACGCGGGTCGACCGACTCGGGGGCCAGCCCCAGCAGTTCGGCGACCTGCTCGACCACGACCTCGTGCACCAGCAGGGCCCGCTCGTCGCGGCTCTTGGTACGGATCTCCACGGGACGGCGGTAGACCACGATCCGGTCGGGCCGGTCGCCGTGGGCCGCGACGTACCGGCCGAGCGGCACGGACTCGCTGTCGAGGAACTCCACGGGGGGCTCGCCGTCCTCGCCCGGGACGGGCACCTCGCGCACCGCGAAGTCCACCGACGCCAGCTGCGGCCAGCGGCGCTCCAGCCGCTCCGCCGAGTCGTGGACCAGATCGACGAACGCCTCCGCACGGCTCACCGACAGCGGCACCTGCGGCGGAGCGATCGGGCCGCGCATGCCGCGGCCGTGCCGGTCGCGGTGGCGCGGGCGCGGGCCCGCCGGGCTGGGTTCGCCGCCGGCGGCGGCCGGTGGCGGTACGGGGCTGTCCATCACCCCGAGGGTATCCGCCGCCCGGCCGTGCACGCGCCGTAGCCGCGCATCTCATCGGATGTCGCCCGATGAGCGTTCCGGCCATCCTTGCGATCGGATAAAGCCACCCACGAGACCGGTGACCGCATGCCGAATGACACTATGGTAGCCAGGTGATGACTGAGTCCCAGGGCCGCGCTTCCCGCCCCGATCGCTCCCCGTGCAGGTCAGCCAGGCGGTTCGGGGCCGGTGTCCACGGGACGCTCCGGCACGACAAGGAGGGGTGAGCCAGGAGTGAGTCGTCGCGGCCCGTTCAAGAGTGCGGTACCGTCCAACGTCGTGAGCCCTGTACGTCGCTGTTCGCGCACCGCGTGCGGCCGCCCGGCCGTGGCGACGCTGACGTACGTCTACGCCGATTCGACCGCCGTTCTCGGTCCGCTCGCCACCTATGCCGAGCCCCACTGCTACGACCTGTGCGCCGAGCACTCCGAGCGCCTGACCGCCCCGCGCGGCTGGGACGTCGTCCGCCTCGCCGTGGACACCGGCCCCGCCCGCCCCAGCAGTGACGACCTCGAAGCACTGGCCAACGCCGTGCGGGAGGCGGCCCGTCCGCATCCGCAGGAGCGCGCCGCGGGCCCGGGCCCCGGGCCCGTCGGTCCGAGCACCCGCGAGGTCAACCCGATGGAGGTCGCCCGCCGGGGCCATCTCAGGGTGCTGCGCTCGCCCGACTCCTGACGCCCCGTGGGCCGCGCGTCCGGCCGCCTGACGCTCCGTCGTCCGCTGTTCGCACGCCGTCCACTTCCGGTTCCGGGCCGGGTCGGCCGTCCGCCGTCCGGATTGTCGGTCCCGCCAGGTAGGTTGGGGTCCCTGTTCCAGGACTCCAGGAGGGGTTGACCGTGGCCGATCTGTCGCAGCTCGTGAAGGCCTACGACGTGCGTGGTGTGGTCCCCGACCAGTGGGACGAGAAGCTCGCCCAGCTCTTCGGTGCCGCCTTCGTCGAGGTGACGGGCGCCGCCGCGATCGTGGTCGGGCACGACATGCGGTCCTCCTCGCCCGGCCTGACGCGAGCCTTCGCCCGGGGCGCGGCCGCCCGCGGGGCCGACGTCACCGAGATCGGCCTCTGCTCCACCGACCAGCTGTACTTCGCCAGCGGTCACCTGGGCCTGCCGGGCGCCATGTTCACCGCCAGCCACAACCCCGCCCAGTACAACGGCATCAAGATGTGCCGCGCCGGCGCCGCGCCCGTCGGCCAGGACACCGGTCTCGACGAGATCCGCACCCTCGTCGAGGGCTGGACGGAGGGCGGGGCGCCCGAATCCGTCGCCCGGCCGGGCACGATCACACAGCGCGACACCCTCGCGGACTACGCCGCCCACCTGCGCTCCCTCGTGGACCTCACCGGCATCCGCCGGCTGAAGGCCGTGGTCGACGCGGGCAACGGCATGGGCGGGCACACCGTCCCCACGGTCCTCGAGGGCCTGCCGATCGACGTGGTCGCGCTCTACTTCGAGCTCGACGGCACCTTCCCCAACCACGAGGCCAACCCCCTCGACCCGAAGAACCTGGTCGACCTCCAGGCCAAGGTCCGCGAGACCGGTGCCGACATCGGCCTGGCCTTCGACGGCGACGCGGACCGCTGCTTCGTCGTCGACGAGCGGGGCGAGCCGGTCTCCCCGTCCGCCATCACCGCCCTCGTCGCCGCCCGCGAGCTCGCCAAGCACCCCGGCGGCACCGTCATCCACAACCTCATCACCTCCCACTCGGTGCCCGAGGTCGTCCGCGAGCACGGCGGCGAGCCCGTCCGCACCCGTGTGGGGCACTCCTTCATCAAGCAGGAGATGGCCCGCACCGGCGCCATCTTCGGCGGCGAGCACTCCGCCCACTACTACTTCCGCGACTTCTGGAACGCCGACACCGGCATGCTCGCCGCGCTCCACGTCCTCGCCGCCCTCGGCGAGCAGCCCGGCCCGCTCTCCGAGCTCGTCGCCTCCTACGACCGCTACGCGGCCTCCGGCGAGATCAACAGCACCGTCGCCGACCAGCCCGGCCGGATGGCCGCGGTCAAGGCCGCCTATGCCGGCGGGGAAAACGTCACCGTCGACGAGCTCGACGGCCTCACCGTCACCACCCCGGACTGGTGGTTCAACCTCCGCGCGTCCAACACCGAGCCCCTCCTGCGGCTCAACGTGGAGGCCCGCGACGCCGGGACGGTCGCCCGCGTCCGCGACGAGGTGCTGGCCGTCGTCAGGGCCTGACGCCCGTCACCCCCGTGGGGTCACGCGGCGCGTGGCCCCACGGCCCGGCGGTACGCTGACCGCACAGCCCGACCGCACGAAGACGCACACCTCCCGAAGGGAACCCCCATGCCGCTCGAAGCCGGCCTCCTGGAGATCCTCGCCTGCCCGGCGTGCCACGCCCCCCTCCGCGAAGAAGCGGGCGCCTCCGACGAGACCGCCGAGCTGGTGTGCACGAGCGACGGCTGCGCCCTGGCGTACCCCGTCCGCGACGGCATCCCCGTCCTGCTGGTGGACGAGGCCCGGCGCCCCGCCTGACCCACCGCGCGTACCCGACGGCGATCGGAGACTGATCAACGGTGTTCGACGAGTCACTGCTGGACGACCCCGACGCCCTGTCCCGCGCGGACGTCCACGGCCTCCTGCGCGGGGCGGCCGAATCCGGCGCCCGCGTGCGCACGGCCGCCCGCAACGCCGACGAGGCCGGTATCGGAGCCCTGCGGCCGGACGGCCGCCCGCGCGCCGTCCTCGTGGCAGGCCCCGGCCCGGCGGCCGGTTCCACCGCCGACCTGCTGGCCGCCCTGTGCGGCGGCAGCTGCCCGGTCACGACCGTCCGCCCGGCCGGTGTGGCCCCGGCCCCCGGCGCCCTGCGCTGGACGCTCCCCGGCTGGACCGGCCCGCTCGACCTGCTGCTCGTCGTCAGCCCCGACGGCACCGAGCCGGGGCTGGCCCTGCTGCTGGAGGCCGCCTACCGCCGCGGCTGCTCGGTCGTCTGCGTCACCCCGGCCGGCTCGCCACTGGCCGAGGCCGCCGCCCAGGCCCGCGGCCTGGCCATCCCGCTGACCAGCACGCCGTACGAGGCCACGATGGCCGGCGACGACGTTCCGGAGCACGGCGAGAACGTCCTGCCGACCGGCCCCGGCACCCTCTGGTCGCTGCTCACCCCGCTGCTCGTGCTGGCCGACCGCATCGGTCTGTTCGAGGCCCCGGCCGGTGCGCTCGACGCGCTCGCCGACCGGCTCGACGAGCTGGCCGAGCGCTGCGGCCCGGCGATCGCCACGTACAGCAACCCGGCCAAGACACTGGCCGCCGAGCTCGCCGACACCCTGCCGCTCATCTGGACCGAGGGCGACCTCGCCGCCGCGGCGGGCCGGCGCTTCGCCACCGTCCTGGCCGCGCTCGCCGGCCGGCCCGCGCTCGCCGCCGAGCTGCCCGAGGCGCTCACCGCCCACGGCACCCTGCTCTCCGGCGCGTTCGCCGCCGGAGCGGACCCGGAGGACTTCTTCCGCGACCGGGTGGACGAACCGGAGGCGCTGCACGCCCGGGTCGTCCTCCTCCGCGAACGCGCCCCGGCCATCACCTCACCGGCCCCCGGCGCCCGTGACCTCGCCCTCCACCGCGGCACGCCCATCAGCGAACTGGAGGCGACCGAGGACGGGACACCGCTGGAGACCGCCGCCGAGCTGCTGGCCGTCACCGACTTCGCCGCCGTCTACCTGGCCCTCGCCGGCACCCCCTAGCGGGGCGCGCGAGCCGGCCGGACCCGTACGAACACGTCAGGAACCGCCTCATGGACCGCCTCGCCAACACCGTGCGCCCCTACGCCTGGGGCTCCACCACCGCGATCCCCGGGCTCCTCGGCACGCCGGTGACCGGTGAGCCGCAGGCCGAGCTCTGGCTCGGCGCCCACCCCGGCGCCCCGTCCCGCGTCGACCGGGGGGACGGGCCCCGGCCCCTCTCCGAGGTCATCGCCGCCGACCCGCAGGGCGAGCTCGGCGCCGCGTCCGTCCGCGAGTTCGGCCCCACCCTGCCGTTCCTGCTCAAGCTGCTGGCCGCGGCCGCCCCGCTCTCGCTCCAGGTGCACCCCGACCGGACCGGCGCCGCCGCCGGGTTCGCCGCCGAGGAGGCCCGCGGCATCCCCCTCGACGCCCCCCACCGGAACTACAAGGACACCCACCACAAGCCCGAACTCCTCTGCGCCCTCACCCCCTTCGACGGCCTGTGCGGCTTCCGCGACCCGGCCGCCACCGCGGACCTGCTCGCCGCCCTCGACGTCGACTCGCTCAAGCCGTACGTCGACCTGCTGCGCGCCCACCCGGAGACCGACGCCCTGCGCGAGGTCCTCACCGCCGTCCTCACCGCCGACCGCGAGGCCATGGCGGAGACCGCCGCCGCGGCCGGCGCCGCCGCCGAGCGGCTGGCCGGTCAGGAGGGCCCGCACCGGGACGACTACGCCGCCTACGCCTTCGTCGCCCGGCACTACCCCGGGGACCCGGGCGTCGTCGCGGCCATGCTCCTCAACCACGTACGGCTCCAGCCCGGCGAGGCGCTCTACCTCGGCGCCGGGGTGCCGCACGCCTACCTCGACGGACTCGGCGTCGAGATCATGGCCAACTCCGACAACGTGCTGCGCTGCGGCCTGACGCCCAAGCACATCGACGTCCCCGAACTGCTGCGCGTCGTCCGCTTCGAGCCGAGCGTCCCCGGGGTGCTGCGCCCGGAGGCGGGGCCCGACGGCGAGGAGGTCTACGCGGCGCCGGTGGGCGAGTTCCGCCTCTCCCGGTACGTACGGCCCGTCGGCGCCCCGCCGCACCCGCTGGACGCCCGTGCTCCGCAGGTCCTCCTGTGCACCCACGGCACGGCCCTCCTCCGCGGCGACGACGGTGGTGAACTCTCCCTCGCCCAGGGGGAGTCCGCCTTCGTCCGGGCCGGGGAGCGCGTCGTGCTCGACGGCGCGTGCACCCTCTTCCGCGCCACCGTGGCGGTCTGACCGCCGCTCACGCGTCCTTGCTGCCCTTGTTTGCGCTGCCCCTGCTGCGAGAATGGCCCGCCGAAAGCGGCAAAGAAACAGCAAAGGACAACGACTGCGTATGAGTGCTCAAGGCGGGACCAAGGCCATCGTCGCCGCGCTGGGGGCCAATCTGGCCATCGCCGTGGCGAAGTTCGTCGCCTTCGTGTTCAGCGGGTCGTCGTCGATGCTCGCCGAAGGCGTGCACTCGGTCGCCGACTCCGGCAACCAGGCGCTGCTGCTGCTCGGCGGGAAGAAGGCCCGGCGGGCGGCGAGCGAGGAGCACCCCTTCGGCTACGGCCGCGAGCGCTACATCTACGGCTTCCTCGTCTCCATCGTCCTGTTCACCATCGGCGGTGTCTTCGCGCTCTATGAGGGCTACGAGAAGATCCGCGAACCGCACGAGCTGGACAACTGGTACTGGCCGGTCGGCGTGCTCGTCTTCGCCGTCGTCGCGGAGGGCTTCTCCTTCCGCACGGCGGTCAAGGAGTCGAACGAGCTGCGGGGCCGGCAGTCGTGGGGCCAGTTCATCCGCACGGCCAAGGCGCCCGAGCTCCCCGTGGTCCTGCTGGAGGACTTCGGCGCGCTGGTCGGCCTCGTCCTCGCGCTGCTCGGCGTCACCCTCACCATCGCGACCGGCGACGGGGTCTGGGACGGCATCGGCACCCTGTGCATCGGCGCCCTCCTCGTCCTGATCGCCCTGGTCCTGGCCGCCGAGACGAAGTCGCTGCTCCTGGGCGAGGCGGCCGGCCCCGAACAGGTCGCCCGGATCCGGGCGGCGGCCGTCGACGGCGAGACGGTGACCGGCGTCATCCACATGCGCACGCTGCATCTGGGCCCTGAGGAACTGCTCGTCGCGGCGAAGATCGCGGTGCGCCACGACGACACGGCGGCCCAGGTGGCCCGCGCCATCGACGCGGCCGAGTCCCGCATCCGCGAGGCGGTGCCCATCGCCCGGGCCATCTACCTGGAGCCCGACGTCTACAGCGAGGCGGCAGCGGCCGCGGGCCCGGACCCGGCGGCGACCCCGGGCGGGCCGGGGCCGCAGACCAGCCCGTCCGGCGTTTGAGAAACGGTGAAAGGGCGGGGTTGGGGAAACTCACCCTGCCCACAGCCCGTCACCCGATCTCCGCCAGCACCCCCAGGATCGCGCCCACCCCCACCGCCCCCGTCAACCGCCGCCGGAACCCCGGATCCATCAACCGCCGCGCCAGAGCCGCCAGGATCCGCAGATGCTCGTCCGCCGCCGCCCCCCGCGGCACGGCGATGAGGAAGAGCAACCGTGCCGCCGCGTCGTCCGGGGAACCCCAGGCCACCCCCGCCTCCGACCGCGCGAACGCGACGACCGGCGCCGTCACCGCGGCGGACCGGGCGTGCGGAATCGCCACCCCCTCCCCGAAGCCGGTAGTGCCCCGCTCCTCCCTCCGCAGCACATCGGAGACGAGGACGTCGACGTCCGTGACGCCGCCCCCCGCGGCGAGCAGCTCCGCCAGCTCCCGGATCGCCCCCTCCTTGTCGCGCGCGGCCAGCCACGGCCGCACGGTCCGCTCGCTGAGCCGGCCCGACAACACCGCGGCCGGTCCTGCCGGCGGGGCCGGCTCCGTCGACACCGCGGTGGAGGGACGATCCCGCCCGCGCGCGACGGCGGGTGCGCGCGGAGCCTCCCGCCCGAGGGACATCAACGTGACGGTCGTCAGCCCGGTCACCACCGTCCCCACCGAGACCGCGATCAGGAACATCGGCACACCGCCCACCACCCCCAGCGCCGCCACCACCGGCCCTCCGTGCGGCACCCCGTCCGTCACCGTCCCGAGGCCCGCGATCGCGCCGGCCACCCCGCCGCCCAGCATGTTCGCCGGGATCACCCGGGTGGGCCGCGCCGCGGCGAAGGGGATCGCCCCCTCGGTGAGACCGAACAACCCCATGAACAGCGCCGCCAGCCCCGCCTCCCGCTCCTGCGCCCGGAACAGCCCGCGCCGCAGCAGTGTCGCCAGGCCCTGCCCGAGCGGCGGCACCGGGATCGCGACCGCGCACATCCCCATGACCTCCGGGTTCCGTGGGATGAGCCCGGCCGCGAAGAGGAAGGCCGTCTTGTTGACGGGCCCGCCCATGTCGAACGTGATCATCAGCCCCACGAGCACCCCGAGCACCGCCACGCTCGCTCCGGCCAGTCCGCCGAGCCAGTCGGTCAGATGCTCGAAGATCCAGGAGACGGGACGCCCCAGGACGTAGACGAAGAACAGCCCCAGCGCCGAGGTGGCCGCCACCGGGATGACGATGATCGGCATGATCGGCCGGACGAACCCCGGAACCCTGATCCGCCGGATCCCCAGCACCAGCCAGCCGGCGAGGAAGCCGGTGACGATGGCCCCGATGAAGCCCGCGCCCGACCGCGAGTCGTACAGCGCACCGTGGTCGGCGATCCAACCGCCCACCATCCCCGGCACGAGCGCGGACCTGTCGGCCACGGCGTAGGCGAGGTAACCGGAGAGCACGGGCAGCATCAGCGCGAAACCGATGGCACCGATGTCGTGCAGGTGCTTCCAGACCGATTCCTCGGGCAGCACCAGACCGCTCGGTCCCGGACTCCCGCCCAGGGCCAGCGACACCGCGATCAGCAGTCCGCCGACGACGACGAACGGGATCATGTGTGACACGCCCGTCATCAGCGCCCGGTAGACCACCGCACCCCCACGCCTCCTGCCCCCCGGCCGCCCCGCCCGGTGGACGGGGGCGTCACGCACCCGCTCGATCAGCCGCTCGGGGTGGTCGATGCCCTCGGTCACGCCGGTGACCAGCACCCGCTTGCCGTCGAACCGGCCGAGGTCCACATCCTTGTCGGCCGCCACGACGATCCCGTCGGCCTCCTCGATGTCGCGGGCCGTGAGGACGTTCTCGGCCCCGACGGCCCCCTGGGTCTCCACTCTGATCTCATGCCCCAGCGCCCGGGCGGCCTGGGTCAGCCTCTCCGCCGCCATATAGGTGTGGGCGATGCCGGTGGGACAGGCGGTGACGGCGAGCAGTTTGAGCCGTTGCCCGTCGGCCCGGGCGTTATCCCTCGTACCTTCACCCCCATCGGGCCCCGCGCCCTCGGGGGGAACGGCCGGACTGGTCACGCGGGTCCTCCTCTCCTTCGTTCCCCCTCGCCCGCCGGATCCCTCCGGACGGTGCACCCGTAGTCGCATTGTGTTACGTATCACGCTCGCAGCGTGACGATGCCCGCTCCGGTCGGCGCGGCAGGCGCAGTCCGGAACCATTCGCTCCGCGGATCGGGCCCCGGAAGGGGCTGGGGCTCGGCGCACGGTGCGGTGTAGATTCGGATCCG
This sequence comes from Streptomyces luteireticuli, assembly GCF_041519305.1. Classification (NCBI taxonomy): domain Bacteria; kingdom Bacillati; phylum Actinomycetota; class Actinomycetes; order Kitasatosporales; family Streptomycetaceae; genus Streptomyces; species Streptomyces luteireticuli. Next base: position 3,619,599 of record NZ_CP167927.1, on the reverse strand, counting down.
GTGCCAGACGTCGCTGCTGATGGCGGTCGGGCGGTTCGTACGTCGGACCGGCCGAGGGAGAGAGGGCCTCCGACGGACTGCGCTGCGGCCAGGTGTGACGCGCGGGAATCTCAGGGAGCGGAAGCCTCATGGAGACCGTCGCGCACGCGACCTGTCCGTCGCACGGCCGTACCCATCCCTCGCTCGCCCTTCAGGAGGAGCAGCCCGTATGACCACCACCTCCACCGGCCAGGACTTCAAGGTCGCGGACCTTTCCCTGGCGGCATTCGGCCGTAAGGAAATCACCCTCGCCGAGCACGAGATGCCCGGTCTGATGGCGATCCGCAAGGAGTACGCGGAGACGCAGCCGCTGGCGGGCGCCCGCATCACCGGCTCGCTGCACATGACGGTGCAGACGGCGGTGCTGATCGAGACGCTGGTGGCGCTGGGCGCCAAGGTGCGCTGGGCGTCCTGCAACATCTTCTCCACCCAGGACCACGCCGCCGCCGCCATCGCGGTGGGCCCGAACGGTACGCCGGAGAACCCTCAGGGCGTGCCCGTCTTCGCCTGGAAGGGCGAGACGCTGGAGGAGTACTGGTGGTGCACGGAGCAGGCCCTGACCTGGTCCGACTCCCCGACCGGCGGCCCGAACATGATCCTGGACGACGGCGGTGACGCCACCCTCCTGGTGCACAAGGGCGTCGAGTTCGAGAAGGCCGGTGCCGCGCCGGACCCGTCCACGGCGGACAGCGAGGAGTACGCGCAGATCCTCACGCTGCTGAACCGCACGCTGGGTGAGAACCCGCAGAAGTGGACCCAGCTGGCGTCGGAGATCCGCGGTGTCACCGAGGAGACCACGACCGGTGTCCACCGTCTCTACGAGATGCAGGCCAACGGCACGCTGCTCTTCCCGGCGATCAACGTCAACGACGCCGTGACCAAGTCGAAGTTCGACAACAAGTACGGCTGCCGCCACTCGCTCGTCGACGGCATCAACCGCGCCACCGACGTCCTGATCGGCGGCAAGGTCGCGGTCGTCTGCGGCTACGGCGACGTCGGCAAGGGCTGCGCGGAGTCGCTCCGCGGCCAGGGTGCCCGTGTGATCGTCACCGAGATCGACCCCATCTGCGCCCTGCAGGCCGCGATGGACGGCTACCAGGTCGCCACCCTGGACGACGTCGTCGAGATCGCCGACATCTTCATCACGACGACCGGCAACAAGGACATCATCATGGCCACCGACATGGCCAAGATGAAGCACCAGGCCATCGTCGGCAACATCGGCCACTTCGACAACGAGATCGACATGGCCGGCCTCGCGAAGACCCCCGGCATCGTGAAGGACGAGGTCAAGCCGCAGGTCCACACCTGGACCTACCCCGACGGCAAGGTCCTCATCGTGCTCTCCGAGGGCCGCCTGCTGAACCTGGGCAACGCCACCGGCCACCCGTCCTTCGTGATGTCGAACTCCTTCGCCGACCAGACGCTGGCGCAGATCGAGCTCTTCACGAAGCCCGAGTCCTACCCGACCGACGTCTACGTGCTGCCGAAGCACCTGGACGAGAAGGTCGCCCGCCTCCACCTCGACGCGCTCGGCGTGAAGCTCACGACGCTGCGCCCGGAGCAGGCGGCGTACATCGGCGTCAAGGTCGAGGGCCCGTACAAGCCCGACCACTACCGTTACTGACGATCGCATCCGTGCCGGCAGGACCGGCACGAGCAACGTCAGCAGCCGGTGAGCCCACCGGCCGGCCAGGCCCCTGCCCCCGCGGCGGGGGCCTGGCCCGTTCGCGTCAAGGAACCCACCATGCCCCGCGGCCGTTACTCGCTCCACGATCCGCACGATCGCACCCCCCTCGGTGACGAACACTTCCAGTGCGCCGCCGGCCCCTCCGGCTGGCGCTACGTCTCCACGACCACCGCTCCGTCCGGCGAGCGGACCGCCTCCGCCGATCTCTCGATCGATGCCCTCGGCCGGCCCATCCGCCTCCAGCTCCACTCCGCCGACTGGCAGGTGCGGGCAGCCCTGCTCGACGGCGTGACCTGGGTCCGCACGGACCCGTCGGGCGAGCACGCCACGGAAGGCAACGTCGCCGCCCACGGTTTCACCGGCGCTTCCCCCGCCTTCTACGTGGCCCTGGCCCGTCTGCTCCGCCTCACCCCCGGCGGCCCCTCGACCCGCATCCGCCTGGTCGCCTTCACCGCCCCCGTCCTCGCCCCCCTCACCGTCGACCAGTCCTGGGCCTTGGTCGGAAGGACACCACACCCCACTGACAACGGGGTGCTGAACGTGGACGAGTACCAGGTCAGCGCCCTCGACACGGGTGAGCGGCACACCGTCCACCTCGCCGGCGACGTGGTCCTGTCCGCCCCTGGCATCGAGCTGGAGGACCTGGAGAGCCCGCCGACGGTCTTCGACTGAGGGGCGGGGTGTGCGCCGGGGGCGCGGAGCCTGGTAGGGTTCCCTTCGCCCCGAGAAAATCGTTGACACGGTTCGACCGGGGAGGTAGATTCAAACGGTTGAGACGACTGGACCAAGTCGCCATCAGCAGCTAGTATCTACAAGGCTTCGCGCAGTGACCGATCGGTTGCTCCACATCGAAGCACCTTGACTCCTTATCGGAATCGAAAAGCCGGTGTGAATCGGTTCGCTCGAAATCTGATAAAGTCGAAATCGCCGGACAGCGAAAGCGAGAAGGCGAACCCCGCTCCAACAGGGGGCCGGAAACGAGAAATCGGATCTGGTAAGGTTGGAAACACCGAAGGGAAGCGCCCGGAGGAAAGCCGAGACTGAGTCTCGGTGAGTACGAAGGAAGCGTCCGTTCCTTGAGAACTCAACAGCGTGCCAAAAGTCAACGCCAGACTATAAAACAACCCCGTCCCGGCTGGTTTTGCCGGTTGGGATGAGGTTCCTTTGAAAAACACAGCGAGGACGCTGTGAACGGCCGGGCTTATTCCGCCTGGCTGTTCCGCTCTCGTGATGTGTGCACCGGATTACCGGTAAACATTCACGGAGAGTTTGATCCTGGCTCAGGACGAACGCTGGCGGCGTGCTTAACACATGCAAGTCGAACGATGAAGCCGCTTCGGTGGTGGATTAGTGGCGAACGGGTGAGTAACACGTGGGCAATCTGCCCTGCACTCTGGGACAAGCCCTGGAAACGGGGTCTAATACCGGATACGACCGCTGACCGCATGGTTGGTGGTGGAAAGCTCCGGCGGTGCAGGATGAGCCCGCGGCCTATCAGCTTGTTGGTGGGGTGATGGCCTACCAAGGCGACGACGGGTAGCCGGCCTGAGAGGGCGACCGGCCACACTGGGACTGAGACACGGCCCAGACTCCTACGGGAGGCAGCAGTGGGGAATATTGCACAATGGGCGAAAGCCTGATGCAGCGACGCCGCGTGAGGGATGACGGCCTTCGGGTTGTAAACCTCTTTCAGCAGGGAAGAAGCGAAAGTGACGGTACCTGCAGAAGAAGCGCCGGCTAACTACGTGCCAGCAGCCGCGGTAATACGTAGGGCGCAAGCGTTGTCCGGAATTATTGGGCGTAAAGAGCTCGTAGGCGGCTTGTCGCGTCGGATGTGAAAGCCCGGGGCTTAACCCCGGGTCTGCATTCGATACGGGCAGGCTAGAGTTCGGTAGGGGAGATCGGAATTCCTGGTGTAGCGGTGAAATGCGCAGATATCAGGAGGAACACCGGTGGCGAAGGCGGATCTCTGGGCCGATACTGACGCTGAGGAGCGAAAGCGTGGGGAGCGAACAGGATTAGATACCCTGGTAGTCCACGCCGTAAACGTTGGGCACTAGGTGTGGGCGACATTCCACGTCGTCCGTGCCGCAGCTAACGCATTAAGTGCCCCGCCTGGGGAGTACGGCCGCAAGGCTAAAACTCAAAGGAATTGACGGGGGCCCGCACAAGCAGCGGAGCATGTGGCTTAATTCGACGCAACGCGAAGAACCTTACCAAGGCTTGACATACACCGGAAACGGCCAGAGATGGTCGCCCCCTTGTGGTCGGTGTACAGGTGGTGCATGGCTGTCGTCAGCTCGTGTCGTGAGATGTTGGGTTAAGTCCCGCAACGAGCGCAACCCTTGTTCTGTGTTGCCAGCATGCCTTTCGGGGTGATGGGGACTCACAGGAGACTGCCGGGGTCAACTCGGAGGAAGGTGGGGACGACGTCAAGTCATCATGCCCCTTATGTCTTGGGCTGCACACGTGCTACAATGGCCGGTACAATGAGCTGCGATGCCGTGAGGTGGAGCGAATCTCAAAAAGCCGGTCTCAGTTCGGATTGGGGTCTGCAACTCGACCCCATGAAGTTGGAGTTGCTAGTAATCGCAGATCAGCATTGCTGCGGTGAATACGTTCCCGGGCCTTGTACACACCGCCCGTCACGTCACGAAAGTCGGTAACACCCGAAGCCGGTGGCCCAACCCTTGTGGAGGGAGCCGTCGAAGGTGGGACTGGCGATTGGGACGAAGTCGTAACAAGGTAGCCGTACCGGAAGGTGCGGCTGGATCACCTCCTTTCTAAGGAGCACATAGCCGACTGCAGACAAACGTTCTGCACGGTTGCTCATGGGTGGAACGTTGACTATTCGGCACTTTCCGGAAGGGATCATTAGTACTGCTTCGGCGTGGAACGTGAGTCCTGGGTGGAGGGTGTCGGGCACGCTGTTGGGTGTCTGAGGGTACGAGCGTGAGCTTGTTGCCTTCTGCCGGCCCCAGTGAACTCGATGCTTCGGTGTCGGGGTGGTGGGTGGCTGGTCGTTGTTTGAGAACTGCACAGTGGACGCGAGCATCTGTGGCCAAGTTTTTAAGGGCGCACGGTGGATGCCTTGGCACCAGGAACCGATGAAGGACGTGGGAGGCCGCGATAGGCCCCGGGGAGCTGTCAACCGAGCTGTGATCCGGGGGTGTCCGAATGGGGAAACCCGGCAGTCGTCATGGGCTGTCACCCGCTGCTGAACACATAGGCAGTGTGGAGGGAACGCGGGGAAGTGAAACATCTCAGTACCCGCAGGAAGAGAAAACAACCGTGATTCCGGGAGTAGTGGCGAGCGAAACTGGATGAGGCCAAACCTACGACGTGTGATACCCGGCAGGGGTTGCGTCGTGGGGGTTGTGGGATCTCTCTTCAACAGTCTGCCGGCTGTTGGACGAGTCAGAAACCGTTGATGTAGGCGAAGGACATGCGAAAGGTCCGGCGTAGAGGGTAAGACCCCCGTAGCTGAAACATTAGCGGCTCGTTTGAGAGACACCCAAGTAGCACGGGGCCCGAGAAATCCCGTGTGAATCTGGCGGGACCACCCGTTAAGCCTAAATATTCCCTGGTGACCGATAGCGGATAGTACCGTGAGGGAATGGTGAAAAGTACCGCGGGAGCGGAGTGAAATAGTACCTGAAACCGTGTGCCTACAAGCCGTGGGAGCGTCGCATCGAGTGCTTGCACTCGGTGTCGTGACTGCGTGCCTTTTGAAGAATGAGCCTGCGAGTTTGCGGTGTGTTGCGAGGTTAACCCGTGTGGGGAAGCCGTAGCGAAAGCGAGTCCGAATAGGGCGACCCAGTAGCGCGCCCAAGACCCGAAGCGGAGTGATCTAGCCATGGGCAGGTTGAAGCGGAGGTAAGACTTCGTGGAGGACCGAACCCACCAGGGTTGAAAACCTGGGGGATGACCTGTGGTTAGGGGTGAAAGGCCAATCAAACTCCGTGATAGCTGGTTCTCCCCGAAATGCATTTAGGTGCAGCGTCGTGTGTTTCTTGCCGGAGGTAGAGCACTGGATAGGCGATGGGCCCTACCGGGTTACTGACCTTAGCCAAACTCCGAATGCCGGTAAGTGAGAGCGCGGCAGTGAGACTGTGGGGGATAAGCTCCATGGTCGAGAGGGAAACAGCCCAGAGCATCGACTAAGGCCCCTAAGCGTACGCTAAGTGGGAAAGGATGTGGAGTCGCAGAGACAACCAGGAGGTTGGCTTAGAAGCAGCCACCCTTGAAAGAGTGCGTAATAGCTCACTGGTCAAGTGATTCCGCGCCGACAATGTAGCGGGGCTCAAGCGTACCGCCGAAGTCGTGTCATTCATACAACAGCCCTAACGGGTGTGTGGATGGGTAGGGGAGCGTCGTGTGCCGGGTGAAGCAGCCGCGGAAGCGAGTTGTGGACGGTTCACGAGTGAGAATGCAGGCATGAGTAGCGATACACACGTGGGAAACGTGTGCGCCGATTGACTAAGGGTTCCTGGGTCAAGCTGATCTGCCCAGGGTAAGTCGGGACCTAAGGCGAGGCCGACAGGCGTAGTCGATGGACAACCGGTTGATATTCCGGTACCCGCTTTGAAACGCCCAATATCGAATCAGGCGATGCTAAGTCCGTGAAGCCGTCCTGGATCCTTCGGGTGAAGGGAAGTGGTGGAGCCGACGGACCAGACTTGTAGTAGGTAAGCGATGGGGTGACGCAGGAAGGTAGTCCAGCCCGGGCGGTGGTTGTCCCGGGGTAAGGGTGTAGGCCGTGTGGTAGGCAAATCCGTCACACGTTAAGGCTGAGACCTGATGCCGAGCCGATTGTGGTGAAGTGGATGATCCTATGCTGTCGAGAAAAGCCTCTAGCGAGTTTCATGGCGGCCCGTACCCTAAACCGACTCAGGTGGTCAGGTAGAGAATACCGAGGCGTTCGGGTGAACTATGGTTAAGGAACTCGGCAAAATGCCCCCGTAACTTCGGGAGAAGGGGGGCCATGTCCGGTGATGAGTCTTGCACTCTGAGCTGGGTGTGGCCGCAGAGACCAGCGAGAAGCGACTGTTTACTAAAAACACAGGTCCGTGCGAAGCCGTAAGGCGATGTATACGGACTGACGCCTGCCCGGTGCTGGAACGTTAAGGGGACCGGTTAGCTCCATTTCGGTGGGGCGAAGCTGAGAACTTAAGCGCCAGTAAACGGCGGTGGTAACTATAACCATCCTAAGGTAGCGAAATTCCTTGTCGGGTAAGTTCCGACCTGCACGAATGGCGTAACGACTTCTCGACTGTCTCAACCATAGGCCCGGTGAAATTGCACTACGAGTAAAGATGCTCGTTTCGCGCAGCAGGACGGAAAGACCCCGGGACCTTTACTATAGCTTGATATTGGTGTTCGGTTCGGCTTGTGTAGGATAGGTGGGAGACTGTGAAGCATGCACGCCAGTGTGTGTGGAGTCGTCGTTGAAATACCACTCTGGTCGTGCTGGATGTCTAACCTGGGTCCGTGATCCGGATCAGGGACAGTGTCTGGTGGGTAGTTTAACTGGGGCGGTTGCCTCCTAAAGGGTAACGGAGGCGCCCAAAGGTTCCCTCAGCCTGGTTGGCAATCAGGTGTTGAGTGTAAGTGCACAAGGGAGCTTGACTGTGAGACCGACGGGTCGAGCAGGGACGAAAGTCGGGACTAGTGATCCGGCGGTGGCTTGTGGAAGCGCCGTCGCTCAACGGATAAAAGGTACCCCGGGGATAACAGGCTGATCTTCCCCAAGAGTCCATATCGACGGGATGGTTTGGCACCTCGATGTCGGCTCGTCGCATCCTGGGGCTGGAGTCGGTCCCAAGGGTTGGGCTGTTCGCCCATTAAAGCGGTACGCGAGCTGGGTTTAGAACGTCGTGAGACAGTTCGGTCCCTATCCGCTGTGCGCGTAGGAGTCTTGAGAAGGGCTGTCCCTAGTACGAGAGGACCGGGACGGACGAACCTCTGGTGTGCCAGTTGTTCTGCCAAGGGCATGGCTGGTTGGCTACGTTCGGGAGGGATAACCGCTGAAAGCATCTAAGCGGGAAGCCTGCTTCGAGATGAGGACTCCCACCCACTTGATGGGGTAAGGCTCCCAGTAGACGACTGGGTTGATAGGCCAGATATGGAAGCCGGGTAACCGGTGGAGTTGACTGGTACTAATAGGCCGAGGGCTTGTCCTCAGTTGCTCGCGTCCACTGTGTTGGTTCTGAAACCACGAACAACCATTGCCGGTTGTTGATATGTTTCGTAGTGTTTCGGTGGTCATAGCGTTAGGGAAACGCCCGGTTACATTCCGAACCCGGAAGCTAAGCCTTTCAGCGCCGATGGTACTGCATGGGGGACCGTGTGGGAGAGTAGGACGCCGCCGAACTAAATTTGATAAAGCCGTAGGTCCCGGATCGTGGAAACGATCCGGGACCTACGGCTTTTCTGCGTTTCAAGACAGGTTCCCAAGTGCTCCGGATCCCCGAAGACTTCTGCCCGCCCCCGAAGGAGCGGGCAGAACGGTTCAGGCGACCGGTGCCTCGCCGGCTGCGCGAATGAGCTCCACATCCAGGGACTCCCGGCGAATGCGCTGGTCCATGTAAATCAGCGCCGTCACACCGGCCGTGAAAGGCAGTGTGAGAGTGGAACTGACAACGGCTCCAACGCCCGTAATGATCGCGGAAGTCCAGCTGAACGAAGCGGCGGATTCAAGATCGCCAGCGGCAATCAATTGAATGATGCCCACAGGTATCTCCACGATCATGGCTACCGCAAAAAGAAGCAGCAACGCCAGGATCTGGATCCCGAATATCCGCCACCAAGCGCCCCGTACCAACTTCGCACTCCGTCGCATGGACGCGATCACGCCCTGCTTTTCCAGCACCAGGGCCGGCGCCGCGAGGCAGTAGCGAATCCAGAGCCACATGGTGCCCACCATCCCGGCCAGGACACCGAAGAGTGCGAGCGCCGCCCCGACCGGCTCCGCCCCGGCCGCGTAGAGCAGCAGGCCAGGGGCCATGCCCAGGGCCAGGACGCCCACCATCAGCAGCGGGATGAGGCAGAGCAGGCCCGCCATGCGCGCCAACTGCGGCCGGGAGCTCCGCCAGGCCTCGCCGGCGGTGACGGACTGCCCCAGGACCGCACGGCTGACCACGACGGTCAGCATCGTCGCCGCGATGATCGAGCCGATGAGCCCGATCACCATGGTGACGCCCATGGTGCCCATGCTGTCGCCCATGGCCTCCAGCACCCGTCGGGGGCTGGCGTTGTCCCTGATGCTCTCCAGCGCCTCGCTGTCCTGGCGCCACAGGCCGGTGACCACGGTGGCCACGGCCTGGGTGCCGATGGAGACCCCGAGGGAGACGGGGAGGACGGTCCGCCAGTGCTTGAGCATGGTGTTGAGCGAGCCCTGGAGGATCTCGCCGACGCCGAGGGGACGCAGCGGGATGACGCCCGGCTGGGGCGCACGGGGCGGGGGAGCCCAGGGCTGGTGGCCCCAGCCCCAGCCGGCCTGCTGCCAGCCGGGAGGCTGCTGGCCGGAGGGGGAGGGTCCGGGCGAGCCGGGGCCCGGAGAGTCGTTCATGTTCTGTCGCTCCTTCTGGGCCCGCGTGCCGTTCCGGCCGTCGGGCCATGACGCAAACCCGTTACACAAACATCGTGTCACGGTGCCCGTCGCACGCCGTGGGCTCGTAAGAGGGAGAGGGCGCGGGGTGGCCTTCAAGAGTCGGCCCGCCAGGGGCAGACTGGGTGAATGGCCGATCAGCACGCGCTCCGCACGGACGCCACCGGTTATCCCGTCTCCGCCGCTCTGCGCTGGGAGGAGCCACCCGAAGGCCCTGTGATCGTCCTGCTGGACCAGCGCCGGCTGCCCGCCGAGGAGGCCGAGCTGGTCTGTACGGATGTGCCGGCCCTGGTCGAGGCGATACGGACGCTGGCGGTGCGCGGTGCCCCGCTGCTCGGTGTGGCGGGTGCGTACGGTGTGGCGCTCGCGGCCGTGCGGGGCTTCGATGTCGAGGAATCCGCCGCGATGCTGGCCCACGCCCGCCCCACCGCCGTCAACCTCGCCCTCGGGGTCGACCGGGCCGTGGAGGAGTACCGGGCGGCGCTGAAGGCAGGCGCCGATGCCCGGCGGGCGGGGGAGGCGGCCCTCGCCGCGGCGCGCGCGGTCCACCGGGAGGACGCACGGGCCAGCTCCCTGATGGCCCGCCATGGCTTCGATCTGCTCGACGAGTTGCTGCCCGGCGGGGCCTATCAGATCCTCACGCACTGCAATACGGGCTCCCTCGTCTCCGGCGGGGGGGGCACGGCGTTCGGCGTGGCCCGGGCCGTCCACGAGGCGGGGCGGCTGCGGCGCCTGTGGGTGGACGAGACGCGGCCGCTGCTGCAGGGCGCCAGGCTGACCGCGTACGAGGCGGCGCGCGCCGGGATGGCGTACACCGTGCTGACCGACAACGCGGCGGGTTCGCTGTTCGCGTCGGGCGAGGTGGACGCGGTGCTCATCGGGGCCGACCGGATCGCGGCCGACGGCGCGGTGGCCAACAAGGTGGGCAGTTATCCGCTCGCCGTGCTGGCCCGCTACCACCACGTGCCGTTCGTCGTCGTGGCGCCGTGCACGACCGTGGACCCCGGGACGGAGGACGCGACGGGCATCGAGGTGGAGCAGCGGCCCGGGCACGAGGTGACGGAGTTCCCCGGGCCTCTCCCCGCGGCACCCGAGGCCGGGGGCGCGCCTGTTGCGAGTGTGGCCGTGGCGCCGCCCGGTGTGCAGGCGTACAACCCTGCGTTCGACATCACACCGCCCGAGCTGGTGACCGCGATTGTCACGGAAAACGGGGTTGTTTCCCCCGTGACGAAGGGTGGTCTGGCGGAGCTGTGTGACAGGTCACGATCGGGTAATGGGATGATGTCGATATGAAGGGACGCGTCCTTGTCGTCGACGACGACACCGCACTGGCCGAGATGCTCGGAATCGTGCTGCGTGGTGAAGGTTTCGAGCCGTCGTTTGTAGCCGACGGCGACAAGGCACTCGCCGCATTTCGCGAGGCCAAACCGGATCTTGTATTGCTCGATCTGATGCTGCCCGGCCGGGACGGAATCGAGGTGTGCCGGCTGATCCGTGCCGAATCCGGCGTGCCGATCGTGATGCTGACGGCCAAGAGCGACACGGTCGACGTGGTGGTCGGTCTGGAGTCGGGTGCGGACGACTACATCGTCAAGCCGTTCAAGCCGAAGGAGCTGGTGGCCCGGATCCGGGCCCGTCTGCGCAGGTCGGAGGAGCCGGCGCCGGAGCAGTTGACGATCGGTGACCTGGTCATCGACGTGGCGGGCCACTCCGTCAAACGGGACGGCCAGGCGATCGCCCTGACGCCGCTGGAGTTCGATCTGCTGGTGGCCCTGGCCCGTAAGCCCTGGCAGGTGTTCACCCGTGAGGTGCTCCTGGAGCAGGTGTGGGGCTACCGGCACGCGGCGGACACGCGGCTGGTCAATGTGCATGTGCAGCGGCTGCGCTCGAAGGTGGAGAAGGACCCCGAGCGTCCCGAGATCGTGGTGACGGTGCGCGGCGTCGGCTACAAGGCCGGGCCGAGCTGACGTGACCGAGCGCGGTGCCGCTCCGGGGCGGAGCGCGGGGCGTCCCTCCCCCGGAGGGGGGACGCCCGTGGCGGAGGGTGGCATATCGCTCTTCCGCCGGCTGTGGCGCGCCGGCCGGCTGCTGCCCGACGGTGCCGCCGCCGCGCCGGTCCATCCGGTGCTGCGGCTGTACGCGCGCTGGGTGCGGCGTCCGCTGCTGCCCGCGATGCGCCTGTGGCGGCGCAATATGCAGCTGCGGGTGGTCGTCACGACGCTGCTGATGTCGCTGGGCGTGGTGCTGCTGCTGGGGCTCGTTGTCATCGGCCAGGTGCGCAACGGCCTGCTGGAGGCCAAGCGCAACGCCGCGCAGAGCCAGGCGGAGGGCGGGTTCAAGGCGGCCCGGGACGCGGCCGACGCGGCCGGCATCGGCGCCGACGGCCGGGGCCAGGACGCTTCCCAGACGGGCGGGCGGAATCCGGATCCCGGTGCCTGGCTGACCGGGCTCGTCCAGCAACTCGCCAGCGGCGGCCAGGGCGTCTACCACGTGGTGGCGCTCAGCGAGGGGGGAACGGACCCGTCGCACGTGGGCACCCGCGGCCCGCGCGCCTCGGGGGACATCGATCCCGAGCGCAGCATTCCGCAGGATCTGCGCCGCAAGCTGGAGACCCAGTCCGGGGCCTACGAGGAGCCGACCTCGATCAAGCGCAACGGCTCCGACGAGGGGGAGCCCGCGCTGGTCGTCGGCAAGCGGCTCTACGACGTCAACGGCAGGTCGTACCAGCTCTACTACCTCTTCCCGTTCACCCAGGAGGAGAAGTCGCTGAGCCTGGTCAAGGGCACGCTCGCGACGGCGGGGGTGTTCCTCGTCGTACTGCTCGGGGCCATCGCCTGGCTGGTCGTGCGGCAGATCGTCACGCCCGTGCGGATGGCCGCCAGCATCTCCGAGCGGCTCGCCGCGGGGGTGCTCCAGGAGCGGATGAAGGTCAGCGGCGAGGACGACATCGCCCGGCTCGGCGAGGCGTTCAACAAGATGGCGCAGAACCTCCAGGTGAAGATCCAGCAGTTGGAGGAGCTGTCGCGGATGCAGCGGCGGTTCGTCTCCGACGTGTCGCACGAGCTGCGGACGCCGCTGACCACCGTACGGATGGCGGCGGAGGTCATTCACGAGGCGCGGGACGGCTTCGACCCGGTCACGGCGCGCTCGGCGGAGCTGCTGTGCGGGCAGTTGGACCGTTTCGAGTCGCTGCTGGCCGACCTGCTGGAGATCAGCCGGTTCGACGCGGGCGCGGCCGCGCTGGAGGCGGAGCCGGTCGACCTGCGGGATGTGGTGAACCGGGTGATCGAGGGCGCGCTGCCACTGGCGGAGCGCAAGGGCAGCCGGCTGCTCGTGGAGGGCGCGGAGGAGCCGGTGGTCGCGGAGGCGGATTCCCGGCGCGTGGAGCGGGTGCTGCGCAACCTCGTCGTCAACGCCGTGGAGCACGGGGACGGGCGGGACGTGGTCGTGCGGCTGGCGATGGCCGGCGGCGCGGTCGCGGTGGCCGTCCGCGACTACGGTGTGGGGCTCAAACCGGGTGAGGCGACACGGGTGTTCAACCGCTTCTGGCGGGCCGATCCGGCGCGTGCGCGGACGACCGGTGGCACCGGTCTGGGGCTTTCCATCGCGGTGGAGGACGCGCGGCTGCACGGCGGCTGGCTGCAGGCGTGGGGCGAGCCGGGCGGTGGTTCCCAGTTCCGGCTGACGCTGCCGTGCGCGGCGGGCGACGCGCTGCGCGGTTCGCCGATCCCGCTGGAGCCTGCGGACTCGCGGCGCAACCTGGGGCTGAACGAGGCCGGGGTGCCGCTGACGACGACGCGTCGCGGTGCGTCCGTACCTCCGCAGACGCGGCAGGCCCCGCCGGCCGTGGACCCGGCGGCGCTGCCGGGCAACGGCGCGCGCGTGGTGGCCCGGCCGGGCGGCGCGCCGGTGGACAGGAGTGCGGGCGGCCAGGACCGGAGGCGGGTGTGAAGGGCATGAACGGCGGCGTACGACGCCGGCGGCCGGGCGTCGCGCTGCTGGCGGCTGCGGTGTGCGGCGGCCTGCTGGCGGGCTGCGCGTCGATGCCGGACAGCGGTGAGGTGGAGTCCGTCGACTCCGCGCAGCGCGCTGACGCCGATGCCCAGGTGCGGGTCTACGGCGTGCCGCCGCGCAAGAACGAGCAGCCCCTGGAGCTCGTCAAGGGCTTCCTGGAGGCGACGACGAGCGACGACCCGGACTACGCCACCGCCCGGATGTATCTGGCGAAGAAGGCCGAGCGGCAGTGGCGGCCGACCGCCTCCACGACGGTGCTGGCGGAGCCGATCCCGCAGGTGCAGGTGGAGACCGGCGGCGGGGAGCGGGACACGGAGCTGACGGTCACGCTGACCGGCAAGCAGGTGGCGCAGGTGGACGCCAAGCACGCCTACCGGCCGGACGCCCGCGCCTACCGGCAGCGCATCCACCTCACGCGCGAGGGCGGCGAGTGGCGCATCGACGCGCTGCCGGCCGGTCTGGTGGTGGGTCTCTCGGACTTCCAGCGCATCTACCGGTCGGTCAACAAGTTCTACTTCACGGAGCCGGCGCCGGGCGTGGGCGGGAAGGCGCGTCCCGCGCCCGTGCTCGTCGCCGACCCCGTCTACCTGCGCAAGCGCATAGACACCGTGACCTCCGCGGTGCGGGCGCTGCTCGACGGTCCCACGACCTGGCTGGAGCCGGTCACCGCGTCGGCCTTCCCGGCGGGGACGCAGCTGGAGGACGAGCGGCTGTCGCTCGACGACTCCAACAGCCTCAAGGTCCGCCTCAGCAAGCAGGCGGAGGGGGCCGGGCAGGACCAGTGCCTGCGGATGGCGGCCCAGCTCTTCTACACGGCGCAGGAGTCGGCGCGGGTCGACCGGGTGACGCTGCAGAGCGGGGGCGAGACGCTGTGCTCGCTCAATCGTGGCGAAGCCCGCGGTTACGGGCCGGACCAGACCGCGGGGCGCCCCGACCGGCAGTACTTCCTCGACGAGCAGCACCGGCTGGCCGGTCTGGCGGACGGGGAGGACGAGCCGCGGCGGGTGCCCGGACCGTTCGGCGCGGACGGCGGGCCGCAGCTGCGGTCCGTGGCGGTGGACCGGGCGGAGCGCCGTGCGGCGGGCGTGTCCCTGAACGGACAGACACTGCACGTCGTGGACCTGGAGACGGGGGCGTCGGTGGGCGAGGCCCGGCTGACCGCGCGCGGCGGCCCGAAGGGCGGCCTGACCACGCCGAGCTGGGACGGTTCGGGCAACCTGTGGGTGGCGGACCAGGATCCGGACCGTCCGAGGCTGCTGCGGCTGCGCGGGGGAACGGGGACTCCCGAGGAGGTTCCGGTGGACGGGCCCAAGGGGCAGCGGATCACCGGGGTGCGGGTCGCCGCCGACGGGGTGCGGATCGCGCTGCTGGTCGCCGATGGCGACCGGTCGGTCCTGCGGCTGGGTCGGGTGGAGCGGCAGGGCAGTGGGGGACGGACGGGGCTGTCGGTGCGGGAGCTGAGGTCGGTCGCGCCGAAGCTGGCAGACGTCGACGCCGTCTCGTGGGCCGGCGGGAGCCGGCTGCTGGTGGCGGGGAGCGAGCAGGGCGGGCTCCAGCAGGTGGAATTCATAGACACGGACGGTTCGCTGTCCAACACTTCGGCGCTGCCGGGCATCACGGGCGTCGGGGGCGTGGCGGCGCCGGAGGGGGCGGGCAAGGCGCAGGCGCTGCTCGCCGAGCGGGACGGCGGCATCGTGAGGCTGTTGCCGGACACCAACTGGAAGCCTGTGGCGAAGGGCTCCGCGCCGGTCTACCCGGGGTAGACCCGGTCCGGCCGGTCCTCCCGGAGCGGACCTGTGGACGGCCGTCGCGATCTGTGGCCAGAGGTCACCCGGAGTTATCCACAGGGGTGGCGGCGGGCCTGCCGCGGCGGCAGAGTGGCCGCATGCGGGGGTGGTGGCGGGAGATCGCCGGCCTGGTGCTGCCGGCCGAGTGCGCGGGGTGCGGTGAGGACCGGTGCGTGCTGTGCGAGGAGTGCCGCGAGGAGGTGACGGGGCGGCCCCGGAGGGCATGGCCGGATCCGGTGCCCGGCGGGCTTCCCCCGGTGTACGCGGCGGCGTGGTACGCGGACGCGGTGCGGTCGGTGCTGCTCGCGCACAAGGAGCGCGGTGCCCTGGTGCTGGCGGAGGCGCTGGGCGGCGCGCTGGCGGGTGCGGTACGGCGGTCCGGTGCGGTGGGCCGGGTGCGGGACGGCAGGGGCGGGAGTGGGCCCCTGGTGCTCGTGCCGGTGCCTTCCGCGCGGTCGGCGGTGGTCCGGAGGGGGCACGATCCGGTGCGGCGGCTGGCGGTGGTGGCGGCCGGGGCGCTGCGGCGTGCCGGGGAGGAGGTGTGCGTGGGAGCGGTGCTGCGGCAGCGCCGGGTCGTCGCCGACCAGGTGGGGCTGGACGCCCCGGGGCGGTGCGCCAATGTCGCGGGGGCCATGGCGGTGGCCGGCGGGGCGGCCCGGTGGCGGTACGGGGATGCTCCGGTGGTCCTCGTGGACGACCTGATGACGACGGGTGCCTCCCTGGTCGAGGCGGCCCGTGCGGTGGGGGAGGCGGGCGGCCGGGTCGTGGGTGCGGCGGTGGTCGCGGTGCCGCCCCGGGAGCCGGCGGGAGGGCATGGCCGGGGGCGCCGTGGGTGGACGACGGCAAGCCGATGTCAAGTGGAACTCGCCGGTAACGCCCGTCGTTCTTCAGGGAAACGGCCGGAGAACACCTGAATGGAGGTACGCCGAGGTTGGGGGTACCGACGGGCTTCCGGGCGAGATATGTTCGGTTGTGAGGAATCGCAGGAGCTATGCCTCGTATCTCCGGATTGGCGTGTTTTGTGCGCCGTCGAAGAAGCTGGAGACGGGTGGGATGTAGATCTTGCAGCAGGGGGAGGAGGAGGTGAAACCGCCGTGTCGGTGGCTCCGGGTATCCCCGGGGTCTGATGCAAGAGGGATGCGCTCCGCATCGTCGGCGGAGTGATCCGGGAACGGAGTTCTGCGTGGACATCGTCGTCAAGGGCCGCAAGACAGAGGTGCCCGAGCGCTTTCGCAAGCACGTGGCCGAGAAGCTGAAGCTGGACAGGATCCAGAAGCTCGACGGCAAGGTGATCAGCCTCGACGTGGAGGTGTCCAAGGAGCCCAACCCCAGGCAGGCCGACCGCTCGGACCGAGTGGAGATCACCGTGCGCGGACGCGGACCGGTGATCCGGGCGGAAGCCGCCGCGACAGATCCCTACGCCGCGCTCGACCTGGCCACGGCCAAGCTGGAGGCGCGGCTGCGCAAGCAGCACGACAAGCGGCTCAGCCGCCGGGGCAACGGACGCATCCCGGCGAGCGAGGTTCCGGCCGCCGTCGGCGCCGCCGAGCTCGACGCGAGCGGCCGGCTCGTCACCGAGGAGACGGCCGGAGAGGTGCCGGTGACCCGCATGGGCTCGCTGGAGATCCGGGGCGAGGGCCCCGTCGTGGTCCGCGAGAAGACCCACACCGCCGCCCCGATGTCGCTCGACCAGGCGCTCTACGAAATGGAGTTGGTCGGTCACGACTTCTACCTGTTCGTCGACGCGGAGAACAAGACGCCGAGTGTCGTCTACCGGCGGCACGCCTACGACTACGGCGTCATCCACCTCAACACCGATGCGTTCGCCGAGGAGACGCCCGGCGGCGCGGGAGGCGCGCTCGGCGGCTGAGCCGGGCCCGCGGCGCGGCGGTTGACCGCGGGACGCCGCGGTGGCGCGCGGTCGCGGAGAAGTCGCCCGTGACGGTGTCCCGGAGGCCCTCGGGTCTCCGGGACACCGTCACGCGGCAAGCGGGAGCGCCGGGCCGCCGTCCGGCATGGAATCATGGGCGGGCGGCAACGGCCGGTCCGCCGGGACCGGTTGGGGCTCCGGCAACAGTGCAACCGCGAGGCCACGGCCTTCAGGGGGAGGAACGATGGCGGACAGGTTCGGACCCGTCTCCGGGCCGGGTGAGGACAGCGCCGCGGGCGCCTGCGCGGAGCGGGCCGCGGAGGGCTCCCGGGGCGAGCCGATCCGGGTGCTGGTCGTGGACGACCACGCGCTCTTCCGCCGCGGGCTGGAGATCGTGCTGGCCCACGAGGAGGACATCCTCGTCGTCGGCGAGGCCGGGGACGGGGCGGAGGCCGTGGACAAGGCCGCCGACCTGCTGCCGGACATCGTGCTGATGGATGTGCGCATGCCCCGGCGCGGTGGCATCGAGGCCTGCACCTCCATCAAGGAGGTGGCCCCCAGCGCCAAGATCATCATGCTGACGATCAGCGACGAGGAGGCCGACCTCTACGACGCGATCAAGGCCGGGGCCACCGGTTACCTCCTCAAGGAGATCTCCACCGACGAGGTGGCGACCGCGATCCGGGCGGTCGCCGACGGCCAGTCGCAGATCAGCCCCTCCATGGCGTCCAAGCTCCTGACCGAGTTCAAGTCGATGATCCAGCGCACCGACGAGCGGCGGCTGGTCCCGGCCCCCCGCCTCACGGACCGGGAGCTGGAGGTGCTCAAGCTCGTCGCCACGGGCATGAACAACCGTGACATCGCCAAGGAGTTGTTCATCAGTGAGAACACGGTGAAGAACCATGTGCGCAACATCCTGGAGAAGTTGCAGTTGCACTCCAGGATGGAGGCAGTCGTGTATGCGATGCGCGAGAAGATTCTGGAGATCCGCTGAGGGTGGGGTGCCGTCGGGGGCTGCGGCTGGGTGCCCAGGGGTCAGGCCACGGCCTTGGTCAGCGCCTTCGCCAGGCCCGCGTCGTCGCACCGCTCGATGCGCACCGCGTCGCAGCCCACCCACTCCGCCGCCTCCCGCAGCGCCCGGGCCATCGGCGGCACCGCGGCGGCGCCGTCGAGCGAGACCTGCCGGGCCACCAGCGTCCGCCCCTCGCGGGCCGGGTCCACCCGGCCCACCAGCCGGCCGCCGGCCAGCAGCGGCATCGCGAAGTACCCGTGGACGCGCTTGGCCTTGGGCGCGTATGCCTCCAGGCGGTGCGTGAAGCCGAAGATCCGCTCCGTGCGCGGCCGGTCCCAGATCAGCGAGTCGAAGGGGGACAGCAGCGCCGTGCGGTGCCGCCGGCCCTTCGCCGTGGATTCCTCGGCCAGCGCCTGAGGGTCGGCCCACGCCGGCCGTGACCAGCCCGCCACCTCGACCGGCACCAGATCCGTCTCCGCCAGGACCGCGTCGACCTGCTCGCCCTTGAGCCGGTGGTAGTCCGCCAGGTCCGCCCGGGTGGCCACGCCCAGTGCCGCCCCGGCCTGCGCGACGAGGCGCCGTATGCACGCGGCGTCGTCCAGGTCGTCGTGGAGGAGGGCGCCGGGCACCGCGCGCTCCGCCAGGTCGTACACCCGCTTCCAGCCCCGGCGTTCGGTGCAGACGACCTCGCCGGTGTCCAGCAGCCACTCGACGGCGATCTTCGTCTCGGACCAGTCCCACCACGGACCGCCGTTCTTCGCCCCGCCCAACTCGGTTGCCGTCAGCGGCCCGTCGGACCGGAGCCGCTCGCGCACCGCCGCGCACGAGCGCTCCGGCTCCGCCATCACGTGCCAGCGGTGGCCCCGCGCCCGGAAGGCCCGCCTCCGGAAGGCGAACAGCGGCCACTCCTCGATGGGCAGCACACACGCCGCGTGCGACCAGTACTCGAAACTGTGCGCCGGCTGCGGACCGGCGGCCCAGTACGCCTCCTCCACCGTCGTGCGGCCGACCGCGCCCAGCCGGGCGTACGGCACCAGTTCGTGCGAACGGGCCAGCACCGAGATCGTGTCCAGCTGGACCGCCCCCAGCCGGCGCAGCACTCCGCGCACCCCCGCCCGCCGGTCGGGGGCCCCGAGCAGGCCCTGGGCGCGCAGCGCCATGCGGCGCGCCTCGTCGGCGGTGAGGTGGACGGCGGCCCCAGGGCCCTTGGCGGCAGCGGCAGTTGTCATGCGGCCACCCTAGGACCGGCCACTGACAACGCCCGGTCAGTCGCGTCCCGGCCAGGGCAGGTACGGCGTCGGCGAGGGCAGGCCCAGGTCCGAGGGGAGCAGTGTCGCCGTCCAGGCGTCGCGCCGCGTCCCGTTGTGCACGATCAGGCCGCGCACGGTGCCCTGCATCCGGAACCCGCACGCGAGGGCGACCGCGCGCGAGCCCTTGTTCCCCGCCTCGGCGATCCACTCGAGCCGTTCCGCGCCCAGGTCCTCGAAGGCCCACCGGACGACCTCACGGGCCGCCTCGGCGGTGTAGCCGCGCCCGCGCTGCTCCTTGGCCGTCCAGTAGCCGATCTCCGCCTGCCGGGCGGGGTCGTCGAGGGCGAGCCGCATCAGGGCCATCACCCCGGTCAGCCGTCCTTCGTCCCGGGTGAACACGCCGAAGGTGTACGCGGTGTCGTCCCGCCAGCCCGCCGGACAGCTGTCCTCCACGAAGGCGCGGGCGTGTTCGGCCGTGTACGGCGAGGGCACCGGGGTGTAGCGCGGAATCTCCGGATCCTGGCACGCGGCGTGCACGGCCGGGGCGTCGGACGGCAGTAAGGGACGCAGCACCAGACGTCCGGTCGTGAGGGATATCGCTTCCATGCGCGCAGAGAATGTCACAACCCGGACGACGGCCGGGTGCACGTCCGCGGCAACGCCGCGCCCTCCGGTTACCCCCGGCGGGCACTCCGCGGGCGCCCCGTTCGTTCATCGTGCGGGTGAGAGCCGACCTCGGGGATGACGGACCTCCCGGCGCGGTGGGGTCCTCGCTTACGATGGCCGTTGCGGCGGGGACTGCCCCGTCGTGCCCGCGCACCCTCTCCCCGCCGGTGGCGGGGGACAGCCAGTGCCAGGCCCGACCGGCAAGGAGTCAGCCTACGTGTCCGTCTTCGGCAAGATCATGCGTGCAGGAGAAGGCAAGATCCTGCGCAAGCTGCACCGCATCGCGGACCAGGTCAATTCCATCGAAGAGGACTTCGTCAACCTCTCCGACGCCGAGCTCCGCGCCCTGACCGAGGAGTACAAGCAGCGCTACGCCGACGGCGAGAGCCTCGACGACCTGCTCCCGGAGGCGTTCGCGACCGTCCGCGAGGCCGCCAAGCGCGTGCTCGGCCAGCGCCACTACGACGTCCAGCTCATGGGCGGCGCCGCGCTGCACCTGGGCTACGTGGCGGAGATGAAGACCGGTGAGGGAAAGACCCTCGTGGGCACCCTCCCCGCTTACCTGAACGCGCTCTCCGGCGACGGCGTGCACCTCATCACGGTCAACGACTATCTCGCCGAACGCGACTCGGAAATGATGGGCCGGGTCCACAAGTTCCTCGGCCTGTCGGTCGGCTGCATTCTGGCCAACATGACTCCGGCCCAGCGCCGCGAGCAGTACGGCTGCGACATCACCTACGGCACCAACAACGAATTCGGCTTCGACTACCTGCGCGACAACATGGCGTGGTCGAAGGACGAGCTGGTGCAGCGCGGCCACAACTTCGCGGTCGTGGACGAGGTCGACTCGATCCTCGTCGACGAGGCCCGTACGCCGCTGATCATCTCGGGCCCGGCGGACCAGGCCACCAAGTGGTACGGCGACTTCGCCAAGCTGGTCACGCGGCTCAAGCGGGGCGAGCCGGCCAACCCGCAGAAGGGCATCGAGGAGACCGGCGACTACGAGGTCGACGAGAAGAAGCGCACGGTCGGCATCCACGAGTCCGGTGTGGGCAAGGTCGAGGACTGGCTGGGCATCGACAACCTCTACGAGTCGGTCAACACCCCGCTCGTCGGTTACCTCAACAACGCCATCAAGGCGAAGGAACTGTTCAAGAAGGACAAGGACTACGTCGTCATGGACGGCGAAGTCATGATTGTCGACGAGCACACCGGCCGTATCCTCGCCGGCCGCCGCTACAACGAGGGCATGCACCAGGCGATCGAGGCGAAGGAAGGGGTGGACATCAAGGACGAGAACCAGACCCTCGCCACGATCACCCTGCAGAACTTCTTCCGCCTCTACAACAAGCTCTCCGGAATGACCGGTACGGCCATGACCGAGGCCGCCGAGTTCCACCAGATCTACAAGCTCGGCGTGGTGCCGATCCCGACCAACCGTCCGATGCAGCGCATGGACCAGTCGGACCTGATCTACCGCACCGAGGTCGCGAAGTTCGACGCCGTCGTCGAGGACATCGCCGAGAAGCACGAGAAGGGCCAGCCGATCCTGGTCGGCACCACCTCCGTCGAGAAGTCCGAGTACCTCTCGCAGCAGTTGGCCAAGCGCGGCATCCCGCACGAGGTGCTCAACGCCAAGCACCACGAGCGCGAGGCGCAGATCGTCGCCCAGGCCGGCCGCAAGGGCGCCGTCACCGTGGCCACCAACATGGCCGGCCGCGGTACGGACATCAAGCTCGGCGGCAACCCCGACGACCTCGCCGAGGCGGAGCTGCGCCAGCGCGGCCTCGACCCGGAGGAGCACATCGACGAGTGGGCGGCCGCGCTGCCCGCCGCCCTCGAGAAGGCCGAGGCCGCGGTCAAGGCCGAGTTCGAGGAGGTCAAGTCGCTCGGCGGGCTCTATGTGCTGGGCACCGAGCGGCACGAGTCGCGCCGTATCGACAACCAGCTGCGCGGCCGCTCCGGCCGTCAGGGCGACCCGGGCGAGTCCCGCTTCTACCTGTCGCTGGGCGACGACCTGATGCGGCTGTTCAAGGCGCAGATGGTCGAGCGCGTGATGGCCATGGCCAACGTCCCCGACGACGTGCCGATCGAGAACAAGATGGTCACGCGGGCCATCGCCTCCGCCCAGTCGCAGGTCGAGCAGCAGAACTTCGAGACCCGCAAGAACGTCCTGAAGTACGACGAGGTCCTCAACCGCCAGCGCGAGGTCATCTACGGCGAGCGCCGGCGCGTCCTGGAGGGCGAGGACCTGCACGAGCAGATCCAGCACTTCATGGACGACACCATCGACGCCTACATCCAGGCGGAGACCGTCGAGGGCTTCGCGGAGGAGTGGGACCTGGAGCGGCTGTGGGGCGCCTTCAAGCAGCTCTACCCGGTGCGGGTCACCATCGAGGAGCTGGAGGAGGCCGCGGGCGACCGTGCGGGCCTGACCGCCGAGTTCATCGCCGAGTCCGTCAAGGACGACATCCTCGAGCAGTACGCGGCGCGCGAGGAGCAGCTGGGCTCCGACATCATGCGCGAGCTGGAGCGCCGCGTGGTGCTGTCGGTGCTGGACCGCAAGTGGCGTGAGCACCTCTACGAGATGGACTACCTCCAGGAGGGCATCGGCCTGCGCGCCATGGCCCAGAAGGACCCGCTGGTCGAGTACCAGCGCGAGGGCTTCGACATGTTCACCGCGATGATGGAGGGCATCAAGGAGGAGTCCGTCGGCTACCTGTTCAACCTGGAGGTCCAGGTCGACCAGCAGCTGGAGGAGGTGCCGGTGCAGCCCGGCGCCGAGGGTCCGTCCCTGGAGAAGATCGAGGACGCCGTGCCCGCCGCGGCCCGTCCGGAGATCCGCGCCAAGGGCCTGGACGCCCCGCAGCGGCCTGACCGGCTGCACTTCTCCGCCCCGACGGTGGACGGCGAAGGCGGTGTCATCGAGGGCGACTTCGAGGACGACTCCGTCACCCGCTCGTCGGCGGACGGCCTGACCCGGGCCGAGCGCCGCAAGGCCCAGAAGAACGGCGGCCGCCGCCGCAAGAAGTAGTCCGCGGGAACCGGGGGCGGGACACCATCGGGTGTCCCGCCCCCGGCCGCTTTCCGGATGGGCACGGCTCCGGATGGGCACGGCTCAGGCCCGGGCGCAGTCCAGCTCCACCGCCGAGCACCGCCAGCGCCGGTCGGTGCCCTGCTCCAGCCGGAAGGCCAGCGCCTGCAGCCGGTCCCCGGAGACGATCCGCGCGTACGCCTCGATCACCCCGGGCCGCGGCTGGAACTCGTCGCAGCGGTGGACGACGGGCGTCCGGCCGCCCGGGGCCGCCGGGCGCAGGGGCGCACGGGGCGCCAGTTCGGCGAGCAGGTCGTAGGCGGCGGGCAGGGTGTGCCCGATCATGCGGTGGACCGGGCGCTGCCCGCTGAGGGTGAGCAGCAGCTGCTCGGCGAACCAGTAGCGCGGGATGCCCGCCCGTGTCCGCCGGGCGGTCGCCGGGCCGCCGCCCGGGCGGCGGGAGTCCGTCCGCCGTGGTGGTGCGCTCCGGTGGCCCGCATTCCGGCCCGGTCCGGTGGTCCTGTTCAAGCTCGTCGCCCCCTTCGGTCGGGGGATCTTCTACCGGCGTGCCGCCCGGCCGGACAAGGGCTCCCCGCGGCCCCCGGCAGTTCACCTATCAGGGCGGTCGCTCCGGGATCGGCGCTGGTCATGGCGGTGCGCAGGGGAGCGGGCGGCGACCGGGCCGGGTGCTCCCGGCACTTCGAAGGGGGACTCGCCCCCGTATGCTGGCAGCACAACCGTAGGTACTCCGGAAAGCGGCGGTCATGCGCGTCTACGTCCCCCTGACCCTCCCCGGTCTCGCCGAGGCGCACAGGACGGGCGAGCTCGGCCCCGCCCCCGTCGACGCCTACGCCGTCACCCCGGCGCTGCGCGAGTGGTACACCTCCGACGACATGGAGGAGCTGGAGTACGCCGCGCTCGGCCGGGCCGCGCTGGGCTCGCTGCGCCGGCTCGCCGTCGATCCGTCCGCGGCGCGCCGCCGGGTGGTCGTGGCGGTCGACGTGCCGGACGCCGAGGTGGCCGTGGACCCGGACCGGGGCCTGGACCGGGACGCGGTCGGCGAGGTGCGGCTGGCCCGGCCGGTGCGTCTGTCCAAGGCGGCCGCCGTGCACGTGGACGCGGACGACGCCGAGGCGGACGTCGCCGCCGCCGCGGCGGCGCTGGGCGCGGCGGACCAGGGCGACGAGGACGCCCGGTTCACGGTGGACGGGGCCGAGGACCACGAGCTGATGTGGTTCGGGGTGCAGGAGATCCCCAACCTGATCTAGCCGGCCCGGGCGGAAAGGGCGAGGCCGGGGCCGGTCCGGCAGCCGGGGCCGGGCGTTGTCGGTGGCCCCCGGTACCGTCGTTGCATGACTCAGCACGGCGCCCACATCGTCTGGGACTGGAACGGCACGCTGCTCCACGACGTCGATGCCGTCCTCGCGGCCACGAACGGTTCCTTCGCGGAGGTCGGCCTGCCGCCGATCACCCTTGACCGCTACCGGGACCTGTACTGCGTGCCCGTCCCCAGGTTCTACGAACGCCTCATGGGCCGGCTCCCCTCCGACGAGGAGTGGCTGGCCATGGACGAGGCGTTCCACCGGCACTACGCGGCCCACGCGGTGGACGCCGCGCTGGCCGAGGGAGCCCGGCAGCTGCTGGAGGAGCGGCTGGCCGCCGGGCGGACCCAGTCGTTGTGCTCCCTGGCGCCGCACGAGCAGTTGATACCCCTGGTCCGGACCTATGGCATAGACCGGCACTTCGTCCGGGTGGACGGCCGCACCGGCCGGAGCGACCAGGGCAAGGCCCGGCAGATGGTCCGGCACCTGGCGGCCCTGGAGGGCATATCCCCGGAGCGGATCGTGGTCGTGGGGGACGCGCTGGACGACGCCCTGGCCGCCGCCCACGCCGGGGCGAAGGCGGTGCTCTACAGCGGCGGGTCGCACAGCCGGGCCAGTCTCGCCTCGGCGGGCGTGCCGGTGGCCGACACGCTGGCGGAGGCGGTCGAGACGGCGGACCGGCTGGTGGGCTGAGGGGCCGGGGAAGGGCCCGGGCAGGACGGACGGGTCCGGGCACTGTCCGGACCGTCAAAGTCGCGCGCCGGGTTTTGCCACAATCGCCTCATGACGAGCTCCCCCGGAAGAGCGATAGCCTTACCGGGTGATCAGCGCGATATCCGCCAGAGGCGACGACGCCGCTGTGCCGCGCCCGGAACGCCACGACGCCCGGGCCTGCGCTGTCATCAGGAACCGGCCCCGTCCGGCACCGGCGGCTCTCTTCACAGGTCTGCCACAGTTGCCGCAGGACGTTCCGGCCACCCCTCATCCCGGCATACCGTCGAAGACGACCGGAGATTCCGCGTCGCGGCGTGATGCCTTCACCACCGATGTCACGCAACGGCGCGCGACAGGAGCCAGAGGACATGCAGACCAAGCTGGACGAAGCCAAGGCCGAGTTGCTCGTGCGGGCGGCCCGCGTCGCCGAGAACAGCCCGGCCGGGGGACCGCCACCGACCGGTGCGGAGGGTGAGAGCGGGCTCGCCGGGGACGCCCTGGCCGCCTACCTCCAGCGCTACTACCTGCACACCGCCCCCGAGGACCTGACGGGCCGCGACCCCGTCGACGTCTTCGGCGCCGCGCTGTCGCACTACCGTCTCGCTGAGAACCGGCCGCAGGGCACCGCCAATGTGCGGGTGCACACCCCCACGGTCGAGGAGAACGGGTGGACGTGCAGCCACTCCGTCGTCGAGGTCGTCACCGACGACATGCCCTTCCTCGTGGACTCCGTCACCAACGAGCTGTCCCGGCAGAACCGCGGCATCCACGTCGTCATCCACCCGCAGATGGTCGTCCGCCGCGACGTGACCGGCCGCCTGCTGGAGGTCCTCGGCTCCAACTGCGACGCGCACGGCGCCGGCAAGGACGCGGTCCTGCCGCACGACGCCCTCGTCGAGTCCTGGATCCACGTCGAGACCGACCGCGAGACCGACCGCGGCGACCTCAAGCAGATCACCGCCGACCTGCTGCGCGTCCTGTCCGACGTCCGCGAGGCCGTCGAGGACTGGGAGAAGATGCGCGACGCCGCGCTCCGTCTGGCCGACGGCCTGCCGGACGAGCCGGCCCCCGCCGACCTCCCCGTCACCGAGGTGGACGAGGCTCGCGAGCTGCTGCGCTGGCTGTCCGCCGACCACTTCACCTTCCTGGGGTACCGCGAGTACGAGCTGACCAAGGTGCCCGCCGCCGACGGCGGCGAGGAGGACGCGCTCACCGCCGTCCCCGGCACCGGACTGGGCATCCTCCGCTCCGACCCGGCCCACACCGCCCACGGCCACCACGAGGGCAACCACGCCCCGCTGGCCCGCCCGGCGTCGGCCTCCTTCAGCAGGCTCCCGGCGGACGCCCGTGCCAAGGCCCGTGAGCACAAGCAGCTCGTCCTCACCAAGGCCAACAGCCGCGCCACCGTGCACCGCCCGTCCTACCTGGACTACGTGGGCGTCAAGAAGTTCGACGCCGACGGCAATGTGACCGGCGAGCGCCG
Source organism: Streptomyces luteireticuli (assembly GCF_041519305.1). NCBI lineage: Bacteria > Bacillati > Actinomycetota > Actinomycetes > Kitasatosporales > Streptomycetaceae > Streptomyces > Streptomyces luteireticuli. The sequence goes on along the minus strand of NZ_CP167927.1, from coordinate 3,593,109 downwards.
CTTCCTGGGCCTGTTCTCCTCGGCCGCGTACACCGAGTCGGTGCGCCGCGTCCCGGTCATCCGCCGCAAGGTCGCCCAGGTCCTGGCCGACGCCGGCTTCTCGCCCGACAGCCACGACGGGCGCGACCTGCTCCAGATCCTGGAGACCTACCCGCGCGACGAGCTCTTCCAGACCCCGGCCGACCAGCTGCGGGCCATCGCCACCAGCGTGCTCTACCTCCAGGAGCGCCGCCGGCTGCGGCTGTACCTGCGCCGCGACGAGTACGGCCGCTACTACTCGGCCCTGGTCTACCTGCCGCGCGACCGCTACACCACCGGCGTCCGGCTCCGGCTGATCGACATCCTCAAGGAGGAGCTGAACGGCGCCGGCGTCGACTTCACGGCCTGGAACACCGAATCGGTCCTCTCCCGGCTGCACTTCGTCGTCCGCGTCGAGCCCGGCTCCACCCTGCCCGACCTCACCGAGGCCGACGAGGAGCGCATCGAGGCCCGGCTGGTGGAGGCCGCCCGCTCCTGGGCCGACGGCTTCGCCGAGACGCTCACCGCCGAGGTCGGCGAGGAGCGCGCCGCCGAGCTGCTGCGCCGCTACGCGCACGCCTTCCCCGAGGGCTACAAGGCCGACCACAGCCCCCGCGCCGCCGTCAACGACCTGGGCCACCTGGAGAAGCTGACCACGGGCGGCGGTGACCGCGACTTCGAGTTCAGCCTCTACGAGCCGGTCGGCGCGGGCCCCGGCGAGCGCCGTTTCAAGATCTACCGCACGGGCGCCCCCGTCTCGCTCTCCGCCGTCCTGCCGGTGCTCAACCGCCTGGGCGTCGAGGTCATCGACGAGCGCCCGTACGAGCTGCGCTGCTCGGACCGGACCACCGCCTGGGTCTACGACTTCGGCCTGCGGATGCCCGAGCACGTCGAGGGCGACGACGCGCGCGGCCGCTTCCAGGAGGCGTTCGCCGCCGTCTGGACCGGCGCCGCGGAGAACGACAACTTCAACAAGCTGGTGCTGCGCGCCGGTCTCGACTGGCGCCAGGCCATGGTGCTGCGGGCCTACGCCAAGTACCTGCGGCAGGCGGGGGTGACCTTCAGCCAGTCGTACATGGAGGACACCCTCAGCAACAACGTCCACACCACCCGCCTCCTGGTCAACCTCTTCGAGGCCCGGATGTCCCCGACGCTCCAGCGCGCGGGCAACGAGCTGATCGACGGGATGCTGGAGGAGCTGGACGGCGCCCTGGACCAGGTGGCGAGCCTGGACGAGGACCGCATCCTGCGGGCCTTCCTCACCGTCATCAAGGCCACCCTGCGCACCAACCACTTCCAGCGGGACGCGGAGGGCCGGTCGCACGACTACCTCTCGATCAAGCTGGACCCGCAGGCCATCCCGGACCTGCCGGCGCCCCGCCCGGCCTTCGAGATCTGGGTCTACTCCCCGCGCGTCGAGGGCGTGCACCTGCGCTTCGGCAAGGTCGCCCGCGGCGGTCTGCGCTGGTCCGACCGGCGCGAGGACTTCCGCACCGAGATCCTGGGCCTGGTCAAGGCGCAGATGGTGAAGAACACCGTCATCGTGCCCGTCGGCGCCAAGGGCGGTTTCGTGGGCAAGCGGCTGCCGGACCCGTCGGTGGACCGCGACGCCTGGCTGGCCGAGGGCATCGCCTCGTACAAGACCTTCATCTCCGGTCTGCTCGACATCACCGACAACATGGTCGGCGGCGAGGTCGTCCCGCCCAAGGACGTCGTGCGCCACGACGAGGACGACACCTACCTCGTCGTCGCCGCCGACAAGGGCACCGCGACCTTCTCCGACATCGCCAACGAGGTCGCGGAGTCCTACGGCTTCTGGCTGGGCGACGCGTTCGCCTCCGGCGGCTCGGCGGGCTACGACCACAAGGGCATGGGCATCACCGCCCGCGGCGCCTGGGAGTCGGTCAAGCGCCACTTCCGCGAGCTGGGCCACAACACCCAGACCGAGGACTTCACCGTCGTCGGCGTCGGCGACATGTCCGGCGACGTCTTCGGCAACGGCATGCTGCTCTCCGAGCACATCCGCCTGGTGGCCGCCTTCGACCACCGGCACATCTTCATCGACCCGAACCCGGACGCCGCCACCTCCTACGCGGAGCGCCGGCGCCTGTTCGAGCTGCCCCGCTCGTCGTGGGCCGACTACGACAAGACCCTGCTGTCCAAGGGCGGCGGGATCCACCCGCGCACGGCCAAGTCGATCCCGGTCAACGCGCACGTCCGCGAGGCCCTCGGCATCGAGGCGGGCGTCACCAAGATGACCCCGGCCGAGCTGATGAAGACCATCCTGCGTGCCCCGGTCGACCTCCTGTGGAACGGCGGCATCGGCACCTACGTCAAGTCCTCCGCCGAGTCCCACGCGGACGTCGGCGACAAGGCCAACGACCCCATCCGGGTGGACGGCCAGGACCTGCGCGTCAAGGTCGTCGGCGAGGGCGGCAACCTGGGCCTGACCCAGCTCGGCCGCATCGAGTTCGCCCTGTCGGGCGGCAGGATCAACACCGACGCGATCGACAACAGCGCCGGTGTGGACACCTCCGACCACGAGGTGAACATCAAGATTCTGCTCAACGCCCTGGTGACCGACGGCGACATGACCGTCAAGCAGCGCAACAAGCTGCTCGCCCAGATGACCGACGAGGTCGGCGAGCTGGTCCTGCGCAACAACTACGCGCAGAACGTCGCCCTGGCCAACGCCGTGGCCCAGGCACCCAGCCTGCTCCACGCCCACCACCGGATCATGCGCCGCCTCAGCCGCGAGGGCCACCTGGACCGCGGGCTGGAGTTCCTGCCCACCGACCGGCAGATCCGCGAGCGGCTCTCCGCCGGGCGCGGGCTGTCCCAGCCGGAGCTCGCGGTCCTCCTCGCCTACATCAAGATCACCACGGCCGAGGAGCTGCTCACCACCGGGCTGCCGGACGACCCGTACCTGCAGCGCCTGCTCTACGCCTACTTCCCGACCGCGCTGCGGCAGTCGTTCGGCGAGCAGATCGACCACCACGCGCTGCGCCGCGAGATCGTGACGACCGTCCTCGTCAACGACACGGTCAACTCCGGTGGTTCGACCTTCCTGCACCGTCTGCGGGAGGAGACCGGGGCGTCGCTGGAGGAGATCGTCCGGGCGCACACGGCCGCCCGCGAGATCTTCGGCCTCAACGCCGTGTGGGACGCGGTCGAGGCGCTGGACAACACGACGGCCGCCGACATCCAGACGCAGGTGCGGCTGCACTCGCGGCGCCTGGTCGAGCGCGGCACCCGCTGGCTGCTCAACAACCGGCCGCAGCCGCTCGAACTCGCGGAGACCATCGGGTTCTTCCGCGACGGCGTGGCCACGGTCTGGGCCGAGCTGCCCAAGCTGCTGCGCGGCGACGACCTCGAGTGGTGGAAGTCCATCCACGACGAGCTGGCCGCCGCCGGGGTCCCGGACGAGCTGGCGGTCCGGGTGGCCGGCTTCTCGTCGGTCTTCCCGGCGCTGGACATCGTGGCCATCGCGGAGCGCACGGGCAAGGAGCCGCTGTTCGTCGCGGAGGTCTACTACGACCTGGGCGACCGGCTGCACATCAGCCAGCTGATGGACCGGATCATCGAGCTGCCGCGCGCCGACCGCTGGCAGTCGATGGCCCGCGCCTCCATCCGCGAGGACCTGTACGCCTGCCACGCAGCGCTGACCGCCGACATCCTCTCGGTGGGCAACGGCTCCTCGACGCCGGAGCAGCGCTTCACGGCGTGGGAGGAGAGGAACGCGCCGATCCTCACCCGGGCGCGCACCACGCTCGACGAGATCCGCGGCTCGGACTCGTTCGACCTGGCCAACCTGTCGGTGGCCATGCGGACGATGCGGACGCTGCTGCGCACGCACACCTGACAGCGGTGACAAGGGGCGGCCCCGGGGTGAACACCCCGGGGCCGCCCCTTTTTCCGTCCCCTTTTTCACGTTCTGGTTCCTGCCGGTTCCGCTGGTGTTGGCGGTCCGGCCGCCCGGGCCTGCTGCCCTGGGTCCGGTGGTTCCTACGGTGGAGGTGCGGTGGTCTCGGGTCGGTATGCGGCGGGGTCGCCGGGGTGGCCGGCGGGTGCGTCGTGACACGGGGCGGGCCGTGGTCCGCGGCCGGGGCCGGTCCGGAACACCCAGGCCCGGTAGGCCCAGAAGCGGAACAGGGTCGCCGTGCCGATGCCCAGGAACTTGAAGGCGTTGTTCTGGAACGGGGTGTTCCAGTCGAAGGCGTAGGTGGCGACGTAGAGCACCCCGTTCTCGATGACCAGGCCGGCGGCGCTGAAGGCGGCGAAGAGGGCGACCTCCCGGCCGGGGGCGCCGCGCCGGCGGTCCCGGTAGGTGAAGTACCGCAGGCCCAGATAGTTGAAGGCGATGGCGACGACGGTGGCGATCACGCTGCACCGGACGACCGGGAGGCGGGTGATCCCCCGGCAGAGGTTGAAGACGCCGAAGTTGACGAAGATCCCGATGCCGCCGACCGTGCCGAACTTCGCGAATTCCCGGCCGAGTGCCAGCAGTCCCGACGGGCTGTGCGGACGACTTCCTCTTGCCTTCACCTGTCGCAAGGGCATCTCCCGATACGTTCGCCACGCATAGCGGACATTGCACGCAGACAGCCGATTGTAGTGTAATTTCCCGCGAAAACTAACGCAGTGCGACGATGCGACGACAAGGCGCGAGGACGGTGGCATGACAGAGGCGGTACTGCTCGTCGGCGGCAAGGGCACACGGCTCCGGCCCCTCACCCTGCACACCCCCAAGCCCATGGTCCCGGCCGCCGGAGTGCCCTTCCTCGCCCACCAGCTGGCCCGCGCCCGGGCCGCCGGTGTCGAGCACGTCGTCCTGGCGACCTCCTACCTCGCGGAGGTCTTCGAGCCGTACTTCGGCGACGGATCGGCCCACGGCCTGCGGCTGACCTACGTCACCGAGCGCGAGCCGCTCGGCACCGGCGGGGCGATCCGCGGCGCGGCCGACGCGCTGGACGCCCGGCCGGGCGACGGCGTGCTGGTCTTCAACGGCGACATCCTCACCGGCCTCGACATCCGCGGTCTGCTCCGCCGGCACGAGCGGGCGCGGGCGGACGTGACGCTGCACCTCACCCGGGTCGCCGACCCCCGGGCGTTCGGGCTGGTGCCCACCGATCCCGCCGGCCGCGTCCTGGCCTTCACCGAGAAGCCCCGGCGCCCGGAGGAGATCGTCACGGACCAGATCAACGCCGGCTGCTATGTCTTCCGCCGCGAGGTCATCGACACCATCCCGGCCGGCCGGCCGGTCTCGGTGGAGCGCGAGACCTTCCCCGGCCTGCTGGCCGCCGGAGCGCTGCTGCACGGCGTGGTGGACGCCTCGTACTGGCTGGACCTGGGCCGGCCGGCCTCCTTCGTCCAGGCCTCCGCCGACCTGGTGCGCGGCATCGTCCGCTCCCCGGCCGTGCCCGGCGAGCCCGGCGAACACCTGGTGCTGCCCGGCGCCCACGTCGAGCCCGGGGCGCGGCTCGGCGGCGGCACGGTCGTCGGCGCCGGGGCCCGCGTCGGGGCCGGTGCCGAGGTCGAGGGGAGCGTCGTGCTGGACGGGGCCCGGATCGAGGAGGGGGCCCGGGTGCGCGCGTCCATGGTCGGCGCCGGGGCGCGGGTCGGCCCCCGTACCGTGCTCGACGGTGCCGTCATCGGGGACCGGGCCGACATCGGCGCGGACAACGAGCTGCGCGACGGCGCCCGCGTCTGGTGCGGCAGCGCGATCCCCGACGCGGCCATCCGCTTCTCCGCGGCCTGAGCCGCGACCCCATGCGAGCCGACCCCCTACGCGACGAGCGATCCCTACGCGACGAGGACAGCCCCATGAGCGTTCCGCACACCGTCATGACCCCCCTGCCCGCCGAGTGGGGCCGCACCGCGACGACCGTGGTGATGCCCACATACAACGAGGCGGAGAACCTCCCGATGATGGCGGAGGCGCTGATGGCCCTGCCGCTGGAGGGGCTGCGGCTGCTCGTCGTGGACGACGGCAGTCCCGACGGCACCGGCCGGGTCGCCGAGCAGCTGGCCGAGAAGTACAACGAGCCGGGCCGGTCCCGCATGGCCGTCCTGCACCGGACCGCCAAGGAGGGCCTGGGCCGGGCCTACGCGGCCGGCATGGCGCGGGCCGTCGAGGACGGCGCGGCGTACGTGCTGCAGATGGACGCCGACGGCAGCCACCCGGCCGACAAGATCGCCGAGTTGCTCGGCGTCGCCCTGGCCACCGGCGCGGACGTCGTCGTCGGCAGCCGCTATGTACCGGGCGGGACGCTCTCCGCCGCCTGGGGCACCCACCGCCGGCTGCTCTCGCGCTGGGCCAACACCTACGCCGGCACCATCCTCGGCACCCGGCTGCGCGACATCACCGGGGGCTTCAACCTCTGGAGCGCGGCCGCCCTGCGTGCCCTGGACCTCGACACCGTCGACAGCGCGGGCTACAGCTTCCAGGTCGAGACCAAGTACCGGGCGCTGCGGGCCGGGCTCACGGTCGTGGAGGTGCCCATCCACTTCGAGGACCGCACCGTGGGGGAGTCGAAGATGAATCTGGCCGTGCAGCTGGAGTCGGTCGCCGTGCCCTGGCGGCTGCGGGTCAGAACCCTGCGCGCGGGCGGCGGCCGGGCCCGCTGACGCATGATTGCCCGCGCCGTCCGCGCGCACCCGGCGCTGTGGGGTGCGGCCCTGCTCCCGGCGGCCCTGCTGCTGGCGATGGCCGTGCGGCTGCCCTGGGCCGGTGACCTGGGGATGCACGCCGCGGTCGTGGAGCGGCTGCGCGCCGACCTGTGGCATCCCGGCCATCCGCTGGTGGCGGCCGACGCCCCCAGCCCCTACTACTCGCCGTGGACCGTCCTGCTCGCGCTGACCGCGCGGGTCTCGGGCCTCGGCGGGCTCGGGGTGCTGCACCCGGCCGCGCTCGCCGGGCTCGTCCTGTTCGTCACCGGTGTCGCGGCCTTCGTCCGTACCCTGACCGGCCGCCCGGCCGCCGTGCCGCTCGCCCTGCTGTGCGTGCTGCTGCTGCACGGGACGCGGCTGTTCGCCTGGAGCGGGGTGCCCGGGCTGACCTCGCTCGCCCTGACCCTCGCCTACCCGAGCACCCTCGCGCTCGGCCTCGCTCTGCACCTGTGGGCGCTGCTGCGCCGGGCGGTCGCGGGCGCCTGGGGATTCGTGGCCTTCCTTGCGCTGGGGCTGCTGCTCGCCGTGGTGCTGCTGGTGCACCAATTCACAGGTGCGGTCGCAGTGTTGGGGGCGGCGGCGGTGCTGGCGCGGGGCGGTCGCGAGGTGTGGCCCAAGGTGGCGGCGGCGGGCGGCCTGGCGCTCGGGGTGCTGTGGGCCTGGCCCTACTACCCCTTCTTCGCGCTCTCCGGGGCGGACGGCCTCGACGCGATCCACCGGCCGCTCTACACCCATCTGCTGGGGAAGTTCTGGCTGCTCGCACCGGGGGTCGTCGCGCTCGTCGCCCGGTGGCGCCACGACCGGCGCGATCCGCTCGCCCTGCTCTTCGCGGGGGGCCTCGCCGTCTTCGCGGCGGGCGGCTGGAGCGGGCACTGGGCGTGGGGCCGCGTCCTGCCCGCCGTCCTCCTGCCCGCCCAGCTCGCGCTCGCCGTCGCCACGGCGGAGGCCGCCGGCCGGGCCCGCCGGGCCCTCGCCGCGGTCACGGGCGCGGCGCTGCTGACCGGCGCGTGCGCCCAGGCGGGCGTGGTGGCGTACGCGCTGCCGGTGCGCGCTGCCCGGGCCGTGCGGCAGTACGTCCCGGCCGTGGCTCCGTGGCCGTCGTTCGGCTGGGCGGCACGTCAACTGCCGGGAGGCGCCACGGTGATGACGAACGACTACTTCGCGCTGCGGATGCTGCCCGCCTACGGGCCGTACACCGTCGCCCCGGCCTGGCCCGACGTCTTCCTGCCGGACGAGCGGGCGCGCCGCGAGGCGACCCGGCGCTACTTCGCGCCCTCCGCCTCCCGGGCCGAACGCCTCGGCCTGCTGGGGCGGTACGGGGCGCGCTGGGTACTGCAGAAGGACGGCGCCCCCGGCCTGCGGCCGGACGATCCGGCGCTGCGGCGGACGGTCCGCGGACCCGGGGGGTTCGCGCTGCTGGAGGTGGAGAAGCGTTGAGGAAGGTGTGGAGGGCGGGCGGCAGAGCGCGGACGCCGGACGGGGCGCCGGGGGACGGGCTCGCGCGCTGGGCGCGCGGCCGTGCCCCGTGGCCGGTGCTCACCGCCGCGCTGCTGGTGTACCTGCTGAGCGCGGGGCGGATGCTGGGCGTCCGCCGTACGGGCATGGACAACGCGGTCGTCGTCCGGGCCGCCCGCACCCTGCTCGACGGCGGTTCCCCCTACGCCGACAAGCGCTTCCTCTATCTGCCGGGCGCGGTCTTCGCGGCGCTGCCCCAGGCGCCGTTCGCCGACCGGACGCTGACCCGCGCGGTGCCCTTCGTCACCGCCGCGCTCGTGCTCGCCGGCGTGGTGCTCGCCCTGCGGATCTTCGACGTCCGGGCGGACAGCCGGCTCGCGGCGGCCGTCACCGCCTCCCTCGCGCTCTTCCTGCCCTTCCAGGCCATCGTGCACCTGGGCAACTGGACGGCGGCCTCGGTCGTCGCGTTCCCGGCCGCCCTGCTGCTGGCGCTGCGCGGCCGCTGGAGCGCCGCCGGGGTGGTCGTCGGCGCGGCGGTCGCCCTCAAGCCGATGCTCGTGCCCCTGCTGCTGCTCTTCGTGCTCGCCCGCCGGTGGCGGGCGCTGGCGTGGGCGGTGGGCCTGCCCGCGCTGGTCTCCCTGGCGGCGGCGCTCGCGATGCCCCGGCCGCAGCTGTTCCTCACCAAGACGCTGCCGTTCCTGCTGCACGGGCAGGACGACTACGCCGCGCCGTACGACGCCTCGTGGACCGCCGTCCTGCCCCGGCTCGGCGTGCCGCACCATCTGGCGTTTGTCCTGGGGGCGTGCGCCGCCGTCGCCGTGCTCGGCTTCGCCCGGGCGCGCTGGCGCACCGGGGGCGACGAGGCGCTGCGGCTGGTGGAGTGCGGATCGCTGCTGATGCTCGCGGCGTTCCTGGTGTCCCGGCCGTCGTTCGTGCACTACGCCCTGGTGATCCTGCCGGCGCTCGTCGCGTCGGTGGTGGTGCGCGGGGCCGCCGCGCGCCAGGTGTGGTTCTGGATGCCGCTGGTCCCGCAGGTCGCCGGGGTGCCCTGGCCGGAGCTCGGTGGGTCGCGGCGGCACGCCTTCAAGGACATCGTGATGTTCACCGGTGCCGCCGCCGTCCTCGCGCTGGCCGTGTGGCGGAGGCGGGCGGCGGCCGCCCCGAAGGTGACTGTCAGTGGTGCCCCCTACTCTCTGAGTAGTGATCCGGACCCCCGGAACGCATCGGAGACGAGGTGACCCATGCCTGCCGCGCGCCCCCTTCCCGACGTCGGTGTCGTCGTGATCGTCCACAACGACGCGGAACGGCTACCGCGCGCCGTGCGGTCCGTCCTGGACCAGTCGCTGCGCAGCCTCGAAGTCCTCATCGTGGACGACGGCTCCACCGACGCCACCCCGGACGCCGTCCGCCGGCTGGCCGCCGCCGACCCCCGGGTGCGCCCGCTACGGCTGCCGGTCAACAGCGGCGGCTGCGGCACCCCGCGCAACGCGGGCATCGACGCCGCCCGGGCGCCGTACGTGATGTTCCTCGACAGCGACGACGAACTCCCGTACCACGCCTGCAAATCGCTGCTGCTCACCGCCGAACGTACCGGTGCCGACCTGGTGGCCGGTGCGGTCACCCGGCTCTTCGAGGACACCGGCGCCACCGGCCTGTGGTACCCCCATCTCTTCGAGGAATCCAAGGTGTTGGCGGGCATCGCCGAGGCCCCCGAGTACTTCCTCGACCACCTCTCCACCAACAAGCTCTACCGCACCGCCTTCCTCGCCCGGCACCGGCTGCGCTTCCCCGAGGGGCTCCACTACGAGGACCAGCACTTCAGCGCCCGCGCCTACACGCTGGCCGAGCGCTTCGCCGTCGTCCCCTGGCCCGTCTACACCTGGCGGCTCGACCCCCGGGCCGGCTCCATCACCGCGGGCCGCCACCGCATCCGCAGCGTCGTGGACCGCGTCGCCGTCGCCCGGCTGACCGACGCCTTCCTGGAGGAGAACGGCCACGCGGCCCTCAGGCCCGCCAAGGACGCGGCGTTCCTCCGCCACGACCTGCGTCTCCACCTCGGCGACCTGCCCTTCCAAGGCCCCGGCTGGGCCGCCGCGTTCGCCGCCGCCGTCACGCCCTACCTGGACGGCCTCGCCCCGACCGCCGTCGAGGCCCTCCCGCGCGAACAGCGGATCTGCCAGTACCTGCTGGGTGCGGGCCGGCACGCCGAGGCGGCCGACTGCGCCCGCACGCTCGACCGCCCGCTCCTCGCACCGCTCCACACCGTCCGCGACGCCGGCCGCACCTACTGGGGCGCCATCCCGCCCCCGGACGCCCGCGCCGCCGCCGAACTGGACATCACCGACTGGCACATGGCGGACCAGCCGTTCGCCACCGCCGCGCTGCGGCACGAGGTCACCCGCGTCACCCCCCACGGCACCCGGCTGCGGATCACCCTGCGCACCCACGACCCGGCACGGCTGCTCGCCGGACCCGTCGCCGCCGAGCTGCGCCTCACCGCCCGGACCGCCCCTCTCACGGTGCCCTTCGGCTACGACCCGGCCCCCGACGACGCGACCGTGCGCACCGCCGACCTCGTCCTCGACCTCGGCCGCACCCGGCTCGGCCTCCAGGGTTTCCGCGGCCGGCGCCACCCCGTCGTCGTCCTCGAACGCCTGGGCCTGCACCGCGCCGACCCCCTCCTCGCCACCCCGGGCGCGCCCGGTTTCCGCGCCCGGATCGACGGTCACGACATCCGTGTCGGCTGCGAGGACCGCGGCGCGGGCCGCCTGGAGATCCGGTGGGAGCGGACGGGTCCCCGCGCCCGCGCCGAGGCCCTCGCACCGCATCTGGCCGCCGTCCGCCGGCTGGCCCGCCGCGCCACCGGCCCCGGTGCCCAGGCCCTCGCCTGCCACGAGCTCCACCGGCTGCCCGTCGACGACGCCCTGGTCGTCTTCGAGGCCCTGGAGGGCCGCGGCTACGCCGACAGCCCCCGCTACATCCACGAGGAACTCCTGCGCCGCGGCCTCCCGTTGCGCGCCGTCTGGTCCTACACCGGCAGCCGTGCCGGCTACCCCGAGGGCGTCCCCCTGGTCAGGCGCGGCAGCTGGGAGCACCTCCGCGCCGTCGCCCGCGCCCGCTACTGGGTGGACTCGCACGGCTTCCCCGCGCACCTCGCCAAGCGCCCCGGCACCCGTTACCTCCAGACCTGGCACGGCCAGGCGCTCAAGCACATGGGCTTCGACGTCCCCGAGCTCCGGCTCGCCGGGCCGGGGCGGCGCCGCAGACACCGCGCCCTGATCGGCCGCTGGGACGCGCTCGTGGCCCCCAGCGAGGAGTTCGAGCGCACCTTCGTCCGCGCCAACGAGTACACCGGAGCCCTGCTGCGCACCGGACTGCCGCGCAACGACGTCCTCGTCCGCCGGGACGAGCCCGCCCAGCGCGAGCGCGCCGCCGCCGCCCGCGAGCGGCTCCAGATCCCCGACGGGACGCGGGTGCTGCTCTACGCGCCCACCTTCCGCGACGGGGCGCGCGGCAGCGGCGCATCGGTCCGGGCGGACCTCGCGGAACTCGTCCGCCGCACCGGCGGGGCATGGACGGTCGTGGTCCGCCCGCACTACTACGAGCGCTACACCGTCCCCCGCGAGCTCGGCCACGCGGTGCGCGACGGACGGGAGTTCGCCGACCTCAACGACCTGCTCCTCGCCTCGGACGCGCTGCTCACCGACTACTCGTCCGTGATGTTCGACTACGTCAACCTGGGCCGGCCCGTCCTGTTCCACGCCGACGACTACGACCGCTACCGCTCCTCGCTGCGCGGCACCTACTACGACCTGCCCGCCATCGCCCCCGGACCGCTGGTCGCCTCCGCAGATGAACTCGCCGCCGCGCTGCGGGACCTGGGTGCCGTGCGGGAGGAGTGGGCGGAGCCGTACGAGAGGTTCCGGGCCCGGTTCAACCCGTACGAGACCGGGGCGTCCAGCAAGGCCGTGGTCGACCTGTTCTTCGCGGGGTCCTCTGCGGGAGGTGCCCGGTGACCCGGCGCAACCTCTTCCTGGTCGGCGTCGACGTGGACTCGGTGGGCGGTTCCCAGCGCGTGCTGCACACCCTCGCCCAGGGCTTCGCGGAGCGCGGCCACCGGGTGGAACTGATCGGCATCCGGCCCAGCCCCGAGCCGCACGCCTTCCACGCCCGCCCCGCCTACCGGCGCGCCACACTGCACCGCTCGCCGGCCGCCCCCGAGCGGGAAGCCGCCGCCCCCTCCCTCGGCGGGCTGCTGCACCCCGCCCGGCTGCGCGCCCTCCGCGCCGGGCGGCGGGACGGCGAGCGGGCCCGCGCCCGGCTCGCCCGGCGGTTCGCGGCGGTGCGCGACGGATACGTGGTGATCGGCTCGCCCTGGGCGGCGGACTGGCTGACGGGCGTGGAGCGGGCGCACCTGAAGTGTGTCGGGCAGTACCACGAGTCCTTCGCGCAGGCCGCCTGCTCGGCCAACCTCCGGCTGATCCTGCGGCATTACGCCTCGCTGGAGAAGGCCGTCTTCCTCAGCGAGCCGGACGCGGCGGAGTTCCGGCGGCTGCGCCTGCCGAATGTGGCGGTGGTGCCCAACCCCCTGCCGTTCGCCGCCGGTCCGCCGGCGCCGCTGGACACCCGGCGGATCGGGGCCGTCGGCCGGCTCGACCCGGTCAAGCGACTCGACCGGCTCGTCGACGCGTTCGCCGTGGCGAGCGCCCAATTCCCCGACTGGGAGCTGCACTTCTTCGGCGACGGGCCGGAGGAGCCGGGGCTGCGCGAGCGGGCGGCGCGGCTCGGCGTCGCCCACCGGGTGCGCTTCCGCGGGACGGTGAGGGACGTGGCCGCGGCCTACCGCGAGCTGTCCCTGCTCGCGCTCACGAGTGAGTACGAGGGCCGTCCGATGGCCCTCGCCGAGGCGTCGGCTTGCGGGGTGCCGTGCGTGTCCTTCGATCTGTCGGGCGGGGTGCGGGAGTTGGTGGCGGACGGGGAGACGGGTGTGCTGGTGCCGCCGGGGGATGTGGGGGCGTTCGCACGGGCGTTGGGCGGGCTGATGGCGGATGCGGGGGTGCGGGGGCGGTATGGGCGGGCTGCGCGGGGGCGGGTGGCGCCGTTGGCGTTGCCGGTGGTGCTGGATCGCTGGGAGGCGCTGTTCGAGGAGGTGGATCGGTGAGCAGGGAATTCGCCCCGGTCCCGCCCTTTCGCCGTTTCCCGCAGGGGCTGCGCCCCTGCGCCACCCCGTTGACGCGCTGCCGCGCGCGGGTGGGCGGGGCTTCGCCCCTGCACCCCACCGGGGGCTCCGCCCCCTGGACCCCCGAAGCGCCCTGCGGGCTCCCCAGAGGGGGTACCCCCAGTCCTCAAGCGCCGGACGGGCTGAATCAGCCCGTCCGGCGCTTGAGGACAATGCGGCGCAGCCGCATTGCGGGGCCGAGGGGCGCAGCCCCGGAAGAAACGGTGAAAGGGCGGGCCAGGGGCGTCCACTCTCTAACAACGCCACCGCAACCGTCTCGCCACCGCCACCAGCACACCCCCCACCCCCACCACCACCCGCACCGCCAGTGCCCCGCCCCCCGTCGCATAGGGACGCAGGAGCAGCACCCCGTGCCGCAGGCTCGGCACGGGGATGCGGCGGCGTGGCAGGGCGTCGGCGGGTCGCGCGGCCGTGCGGAGCACGCCCCCGTGCGCGCAGTGCAGTCCCACCCGTACCTCCCAGGTCCGGGTCCCGTGCGACGCCAGCGGCCCCGGGCCGAAGCGCAGCCGGGCGGTCCAGCCGGAGCCCTCGGGGTGGAGGGGCGCGCGGAGCACCAGCGCCGAGGTGCCGCCGCGGGGGCGGAGTTCGAGCTCGGCCGTATGCGGCCGGGCCGTGGCGAGGAGGCCGTAGAGGTCGTGGACGTGCAGGGTGAGATCGGCCCGGAGCCGCAGGCGCAGCGTCGCGTCGACGGTGACGGGCAGGCGCCGGGCGGGCGCCGAGGCCAGGCCGTCGAGGACGGCGGCGGGCAGGTCCTCGGCCCACACCGGCCCGCCGGACGCCACGGCGTAGGGCGGCAGCAGCCGCGCGGGCCGCGCGGCGAGCTGGGCGAGCCGGTCCAGGTCGCGCGGGGCCGGTGCGGCGAGCAGCACCCGGGCGATCCACCGGGCGGGTGCCCGGGCGGCGGTGAGTTCGGCCTCGCCGTAGCCGGCCAGGCAGGCCCGGGCGGCGCGCCACCACGCGTGCCGGTAGACGGCGTCGCGCCGGGGCAGTTCGCGGACGTATATGCGCAGGTCGTGGTCGAGGAACTTGACGCGGGCCGCGAGGGCCAGCCGGTCCCGGCCGGCCGCGCGGTAGATCTCCACGCCGCGCTGGTGGGCGCGCACCCGGGCGTGCCAGTTGGCGATCCGGTCGCGGTCGAGCGAGATCGACGGCCGGGCGGCGCGGCGCCGCACGTGCCAGACGTAGACGGTGTCGGGGACGGTCGCGACGGCCGGTCCGGCCGCGAGGAGCCGGGCGCTGAAGACGAAGTCCTCGTAGGGATAGCGGCCTTCGGGGAAGGCGACGGCGTGCTCGGTGAGGAAGGCGCGCGCGTAGAGCTTGTTGACGCACAGGGTGTCGTGGAGGAGCGCCGGACGGTGTTCGGGGGAGGGGTGCAGGGCGGCGGCGCGGTAGAGGCCGGGCTGCCAGTGCGTGTCGAGCCGCTGGGGGAGTTCGCGGCGGACGCACAGGCCGGCGGCCACGGGGACGCCGTGCCGCAGGGCGGCGCCGAGCAGCACGTCCACGGCGCCCTCGGGGAGCACGTCGTCGCTGTCGAGGAACATCACATACGGCGAACGGGCCGCGCGCAGCCCCTCGTTGCGGGGCGTGCCGCAGCCCCCGCTGTTGACGCGGCGGTGGATGACGCGCAGCCGGGGGTGGCGCGCGGCCAGCCGGTCGAGGACGGCGCCCGTGCCGTCCGTGGAGGCGTCGTCCACGGCGACGACCTCGGCGACGGCGGGGCCCTGGGCGAGGGCGGAGCGGACGGCGTCCGCGATGTGCGCGGCGTCGTCGTAGCCGATGACGATCACGCTGACGGTTCCGCTCCCGTTCACTGTCACGGAACACATTTTTATCCGGCAAGTACGACAAAAATGGCCATTCTGGGGCCCGGTGTGCCGAGGAACGGGAGGGGGCGGCGATGGGGCGGACGTCTGTACGGGTCCCGTTGACGGAGCGGGTGCCGGCGGCCGGTGCGGCGCCGGCGGGCGGCCGCGGCCGGGCGGTGGCGCGGGCGGCCGTGCTGGTCCCGGCGGCCGTGGCGGCGGCCCTGGGGCTGTGGGGGCTGGACCGCGGTTCGATGTGGCGCGACGAGGGCGCCACGTTCCAGGTGGCCCGCCGCTCGGTGCCCGAGATCCTCCGGCTGCTCGGTTCCGTCGACGTCGTGCACGGCCTCTACTACCTGCTGATGCACGCCGTCCTCGCCGTACGGGCCGACGAGGTGGCGCTGCGGCTGCCCTCGGTGGCCGCGACGGCCGGCACCGCCGCCCTCGTCGGGGTGCTGGGGAGCCGGCTCGCCCGGCCCCGCGTGGGCCTGTGGGCGGGCCTGCTCTATGCGGTCAACCCCTTCGTCGGCCACTACGCGCAGGAGGGCCGGTCGTACGCGCTGGTCGCGGCGGTCGCGGCGCTGGCGACGCTGCTGCTGGTCCGGGCGGCCGAGCACGGCTCCGCCGCCCGCTGGGCCGGTTACGGGGCGGCGGTCGCGGCCGGCGCGCTGCTGCACGAGTTCGCCGTCCTGCTGCTGCCCGCGCACGCCCTGACGCTGCTGGCCTCGCGCGTGCCGTGGCGGACGTGGCGCGGCTGGGGGTGCGCGGCCCTGGCCGCCTGCGCGGCGGTCGCGCCGCTGGCGGTCTTCTCCCGGGGGCAGAGCGGGCAGGTCTCCTGGATCAGGACGCCCGGTCCCGCGGAGGCCCGGGGGCTGGTCCTCGCGTTCGCGGGCCCGAGCGGCGCCGTCCTGGCCGGCACCCTGGCGCTGGCCGCCGTCGCCCTGCTCGCCCCCCTGCCCCGCACCGGCCCGCCGGAGGCCCCCCGGCTTCCGCTCCACGCCGTTGCCCTGCCGCTGGCCCTCGTCCCGCCCGTCCTGCTGTACGCCGCCTCGCAGAGCACACCGGTGTTCCTCGACCGCTACTTGCTCTTCAGCCTCGCGGGCGTGCCGTTGCTCGCCGCCGCCGGGGCGGAGCGGCTGCTGGGGTTCCTGCCCTGGCGCGGCGTCGCCGTGGCGGCCGGGGTCGCGGCGGTCGTGGCGTCCTTCCTGTGGCAGCTCCCCGTCCAGCAGCGCGAGCGGCTCCCCGCGAGCCGGGGCGACGAGCCCGCCCGGGTGGCCGCCGCCGTCGGCCGGCCGGCGCGGCCCGGCGACGCGGTGCTGTTCCTCCCGCACCACGAGCGCCGCATAGCCCTCATCTACCCGAGCGCTTTCGCCGGCCTGCGCGATCTGACGCTCCGGCGGTCCGCCGCCGCCTCCGGCACCCTCTACGGCGAGGACGTCGACGCGGCCGAACTGCGCCGCCGTATAGGCAGGTTGGCCCCGGGCACCCGGGTCTGGGTGGTGTGGGACACGACCACCGTCGGCGGCCGCTGGTTCCGGGCCCAGCGTGCCGAGTACGCCAAGTCGCGCGTGCTCGGCGAGCTGTGCCGCGAGGAGTCGTCGGTGTACGTGCGCGGCGGCGCGGTCTCGCGGTACGCGTGCCGCACCCGGGCGCCGGTGCCCACTGCTCCACCGGCGACGCCCGCTGCTTCACCGCCCGCTACTTCACCGCCCCCGCCATCACACCGCTGACGAACTGCCGCTGGAAGGCGAAGAACACCGCGAGCGGAACGATCATGGAGAGGAAGGCGCCCGACGCGAGGATGTCCACGTTGTCGCCGAACTGCCGCACCTGCTGCTGGAGGGCCACCGTGATCGGCGGGTTGCCGCTGTCCGCGAAGATCAGCCCGACCAGCATGTCGTTCCACACCCACAGGAACTGGAAGATCCCCAGCGAGGCGATCGCCGGGCCGCCCAGCGGCAGGATCACCCGCAGGAACAGCCTCAGTTCGCCCGCGCCGTCCAGCCGGGCCGCCTCCAGCAGCTCGCGGGGGATCTCCGCGAAGAAGTTCCGCAGCAGGAAGATGGCGAACGGCAGCCCGAACGCGGTGTGGAAGAGCACCACGCCCGGCGTCGTCTCGAAGATGCCCAGGGTGTTGAACAGCTTCGCCACCGGGATCAGGGCGACCTGGACGGGGACGACCAGCAGCCCCACCACGCCCATGAACCACCAGTCCCTGCCCGGGAATTCGAGCCAGGCGAAGGCGTACCCCGCGAACGCCCCGACGAGGATCACCAGCGCCGTCGCGGGCACGGTGATCAGGGTGGTGGTGAGCAGCGAGTGCATCACCTTGTCGTTGTGGAAGAGCGTGTCGTAGCTCGATCCCGTCAGCTGCCCGGGGTGGGCGAAGACCTGCCACCACCCCGACGAGGCGATGTCGGACCGGTCCCGCAGGGAGGACAGCAGCAGTCCGACCGTCGGCATCAGCCAGAACAGCCCGACCGCGACGAGGAAGAGGCGTACCGCCCCGCCGCCCAGCCGGGCCGCCAGCCGGGCGGGCCACGGCCGCCGGCCCGGCCGCGTGCCTTCCGGGGCGGGCATCGTGTCCACCGGGGTCATCGCCGCCCCTCCTTGCGCATGCGCCGGATGTTCACGATCACCACCGGCAGGACCAGCAGCAGCAGGAGCACGGCGATGGCGCTGCCCAGCCCCTGGTTGACGGCCGTGCCGAAGGACGACTGGTACAGCTGGAGCGCCAGGACGTTGGCGTCCGGCAGGCTGGAGCCCGGGGCGATGATGTAGACGAGGTCGAAGATCTTCAGCACATTGATCGTCAGCGTGATGACCACGACCCCGAGCACCGGGGCCAGCAGCGGCACCGTGACCCGGCGGAAGACCTGCCACTCGCTCGCACCGTCCACCCGGGCCGCCTCCAGCAGTTCGCGCGGCACGCCCGCCAGGCCCGCCGCGATGAGCACCAGCGCGAAGCCCGCCCACATCCAGATGTAGGCGCCGATGATGGACGGGGTGACCAGCGTCGGGCCGAGCCACTCGGCGCCGCGGTACCGCTCGGCGAAGTTGGAGGCGGGCAGCCGCACATGGGCGCCGTCGGCCGCGGCCGGCAGGGCGAACGTCCCGTCGGGGCCGGTCGTCGCCGACGCGACGGTCCGGCCGTCGCGCACCGCCTCGACCGTCACGCCCGGCAGCGCCTTCTCGCCCTTGTCGACGCGGCCCGGCGTGCCCCCGCCGCCGCGCACGAAGTCGAGCCAGACCGTTCCCGTGACCTTCCCCGGCTCGGCCCGCGCCGGTACGGCGTCCCGCTCGCCCTCGGCGTCCTGGGGCTTCACCGCCACCAGGGGCACCAGCGCCGGGGTGCCGGCCCGCAGCACGGACCTCGCGGTGAACGCGCCGTTCGCGTCCGCCGCCAGGTCGCCGCCCGGCCGCGGATGCGCACCCGGGTACGGGGCGGACGCCGCGAAGGCGTCGTGGACGCCCACCCACACGGCGTTGGCGACGCCCCGGTCCGGGTCCTGCTCGTACACCAGCCGGAAGACGATGCCCGCCGCCAGCATCGAGATGGCCATCGGCATGAAGACGACCAGCTTGAACGCCGTTCCCCAGCGCACCCGTTCGGTCAGCACGGCGAAGATCAGGCCGAGGACGGTGGCGAGGGCGGGGGCCACGACGACCCAGATGACGTTGTTCTTCAGAGCCGTGCGGATCCGGTCGTCGGAGAACACCTCGTGGTAGTTGTCGAACCCCACGAAGCCGTGGCCGGACGCGTCGAAGAAGCTGCGGTGGACCGAGTACCCGATCGGGTAGACGACGAGCGCGCCCAGCAGCGCCAGGGCCGGCAGCAGGAAGGCGGCGGCCACCCAGGGGTGGGTGGCCGACAGGGACCTGGCGCGCCGTGGACGGGCGGCCTGCGGTGTCGCGGTGGCCATGGGACCGCGCCCGTCAGTCGCCGAACGCCTTGGCCGCGTCGGCCTCCAGCTTCCGCTGGGTGCCCGCCACGTCCGCCGGGTTCCGCAGGAAGTCCTGGAGGTCCTTCCACTCGCCCTGGCCCGGCTTGCCGCCGAACGCCGCGGGCGCCTGGTCGGACATGTCGAAGCGGAAGTCGTCCCCGGCCGCCACCAGGGCCTTGGCGATGGAGCGCTGGACGTCGTCCGGGTACGCGGCCGGGTCCAGGTTGCGGTTGGCGGAGAGGAAGCCGCCCTCGTGCGCCCAGACCGAGGCCGCGTCCGGCGAGGCCAGGAAGGTCAGCAGGGCCTGCGCCGCCGTGCCGTCCTTGAGCGCCACGCCCACGTCGCCGCCCGTCACCACCGGGGCCTTCGCACCGACCTTCGGGAACGGGAAGACCTTGGCGTCCGTGCCGATGCCCGCCTTCGCCGCGGTGATGTTGGCGGCGGCGAAGTCGCCCTCGTAGACCATGGCGGCCTTGGCCTTGTCGCCGCCGGCGAAGGTCTGGGTGACGGAGGTGGGGAACTGGGTCTGCAGCGCGCCGTCGTTGCCGCCCGCCAGCAGCTCCTTCTTCCCGAACAGCCTGCCCAGCGTGGTCAGGGCGTCCTTGACCGACGGATCCGTCCACTTGAGCTGGTGGGTGGTCAACCGGTCGTACTTCTCCGGGCCGGCCTGCGAGAGGTAGACGTTCTCGAACCAGTCGGTCAGCGTCCAGCCGTCCGCGCCGCCGACCGAGACCGGCGGTACGCCGTAGTCGGCGATCGCCTGCGCCGTGCGCAGGAACTCGTCCCAGGACGCGGGCTCCTTGACCCCGGCCGCGTCGAAGACCTTGGTGTTGTACCAGACCAGCGACTTGTTGCTGGCCTTGAAGTAGACGCCGTACTGCTTGCCGTCCGCCGAACCGAGCCGCTGCCAGCCCTTGGAGAAGTTCTTGCCCAGCTCGGCCGTCGCCTCGGGGGAGAGCGGCTTGAGCCAGCCCTTCCCGGCGAACTCCCGTAACACGCCCGGCTGCTGGAGCAGCGCCACGTCCGGCGGGTCGCCGCCGGCCACCTTCGATCCGACGAACGCCGACATGTCGTCCCCGCTGGGCACGAAGTCCACCTTCGCGCCGGTGCGTTTGGAGAACTCGTCGAGGACCTTGGTGAAGCTGCGCTGCTCGGCGCCGGTCCAGACCGCGGTCACCTTGATCTTCTGGCCGCCGAGCTTGGGGAGCGCGACGGTGTGGCGTATGACGTCGGAGGTGCCGGTGGGCGCGGACGCGCCCGGGGTGCCGTCGCCCTTGCCGTCCTTCGTGCCGCCGTCGCCGCCGCAGGCTGCCGCGGACAGGGCCAGGGCCCCTGCCGCCAGCGCGGCCAGCGCACCGCGTGCCGTGCGGCTCCTCGTCGGTGTCGTACGCATCGCCGTCCCTTCCGTGCCCGGTCGCCGCGGGGGCCTCGCCCCGTGCTCCGGCCCCCGTACGACCGCACTTCCGTGCGACAGTCCTACGCCGGGGCGGTGGCGCTCGCAATACCGCCGTCGATGTCAACTCGGCGATCGTGACCGGGATGTGATGGGGGAGGGGACGGGAGGGGTGGGGGTGTGCGGTGGGGTGCTGCTCACCCCGGAGCGCCGGACGGGCCGAACAGCCCGTCCGGCGTCCCCCTACAGCAACGGCGGCGCCGCCACCGTGCCCGCCGACTGGGCCGCCCGCTGCAGCGCGCTCGCGAGCAGTGCCAGATCCGTCGGGCCGTTGCCCAGCTCCCGCAGCGGCCGCCGCGTCGGCGGATCGCCCATCCGCTGCCAGTCCAGCGGCACCACCGTCGGACGCTGCGTCGCGGTCCGCGGGATCCGGCCGGTGACCCGGCCCGCCTGGAACGGGGTCGCCGGGCCGGCGCCCCCCGCCCGGTGCAGCCGGCCGCGCCCCGGCGCGGGACCGGCCGCGGCCCCGCCGTCGTCCGCAGGCGGGGCGATCTCCAACGCGGCGCGCAGCACGGCCCGTTCGGCCACCGCCGTGTCCGCCGTGCGGTCCGGGCGGCCCGACGCGGCGACCAGGTGGACGCCCAGCCGCTCGCCCTCCCGGGCGACGGCCTCCAGGGCCCGCACCACCGAACCGGCCGCCGGCCGGCCGGTGCTGCCCAGGGCCGGGGCGACCAGCGCGTCCAGGTCGTCGACGAGCACGACGAGCCGGGGCAGCGCGTTCTCCGCGGTGTGCGCGGGGGCGCCGGACCGGGCCGCGCGCAGCTGGAGCGTGCCGGTGGCGGGCGCCTCCAGGTCGCCGGAGGCGCCGGTCCCGTCCGGTCGGCGCGGGGGTGCCGCCTGCGCCGGGGGCGGGGAGTGCCGCTCGTGCCACGCGGTGAAGTCCAGCGTGCCCAGCAGCTCGGCGCGCCGTTTGAGCTCCGAACCCAGCGCCTGCGCGAACTCCCGCATCCGCAGCGGGTCCGCGGCCGCCAGGTACGTCGAGACGTGCGGCAGGTCGGTGCACATCCGCAGGCCCTCGCCGCGCTCGGCCGCCGCGCCGTCCACCAGGACGAGCGAGAGCCGGTCCGGGCGGTCCGCGGCCGCGAGCGACGCGGCGAGCGAGCGCAGCAGCTCGGTCTTCCCGCTGCCCGCCCCGCCCTCCACCAGCAGATGCGGCCCGTCGGCGGCCAGGTCCACCGACAGCGGGCCGTGCGGGCCCGCGCCCAGGACGGCGACGGCCCGGCCGCCCGGGCGGCTGCCCGGATCCGTGGCCGAGGCCCAGCGGGCCGTCAGCGAGGCCGGGGTGGCCCGGGCCAGGCCCAGCTCGTCCAGCAGGCGCGCGGTACGGGGCAGCGCCGCGACCCGCGCCGAACGGGCGTCGCCCTCGGCCGAGTCCGCCACCCGCAGCGGCGCCAGCGCCCGCGCGAAGCGCTCCGCCCACGCCCCCGACACCGCGTCGAGGGCCGCGACGACCGTGCTGCCCGGCGGCGCGTCCGCACCGCCGCGCGGCGCGCTCCCGATGACCTGGACAACCGTGGCCACGTCCCCGCCGATCAGGGCCGCCGCCCCGCAGTACGGGAACGCGGGCGACGCCGCCCGCGCGGTCTCCAGGGCCGCCGACACCGGTGAACTCGCCGTCGTCGACGGGGCGTCCGCGAGGCAGACCAGATGGATCCCGGCCGCGCCGCCGCGCGCCGCCAGCCGGGCCAGGGACTCCCGCAGCGCCGGAGTGCCCGGGTCGCCGTCCACGACGACCACCGTGCGCGGCCCGCGGTGGGCCTCGGCCAGGGCCGCGACCTTCTCCTCGGGCGCGGTCGGCCAACTCGGGCCCAGGGGGCCGTCGTCCAGCCTCCGCACCAGCTCCGCGGTGCGCGCCGCCGCCTGCTCGCGGTCGTAGGCGACCAGCAGCCGGCAGTCCTGGCCGTGGGCCGGACGCAGCTGGGGGAGCCAGCCCAGCCACGCCCACTCCGCCTGCCGCTCCGCCGCGGTGCGCAGCGGATCCGCGGCGATCAGCACATACTCCAGCACCGACGGCGAGTGGAGCGCGGCCAGTTGGGCCAGGACGGAACGGGCCAGGCCGGCCAGCCGGACCCGCGGACCGGCCAGGCCCAGCGAACCCGCCTGCCGCAGGCCGACGGTGACCGGCACGGCGGGCAGCAGCGCGCCCTCGCCGCCGTGCGGGCCGGGCACATAGCGGTCGGCCGTGCCGAGGCGGACGGTGAGCAGGTCCGGATGGTCCGGGCCCCGCTCCCACAGCCGCGGCCCCGGTCCGAGGACGGTCAGCAGCACCGCCGCCGGGTCGGGCCAGCGCTCGCGCAGCCCCGCGGCGGTCTCCACCGGGGCCGGCTCCCTCGGGGACGGGACGACGCCCTGCCCGCCGTCGTCCTCGGGCCGCGGCTGCTGCCCGCCGCGGCCGCCGGCGAGGCGGCGCGCCCAGGCCGCTATGCCGCGGCCCCGCGCGCGCTTGCCGTCGGCGGCCGGGGGGGCCTCCGGGGTGCCGGGGCCGGGGTGGATGCGGGCCGTGCCCAGGGCGGTCGAGGTGTCCGCCGGGTGCGGGACGTCCGCCGGGGCCGGGGCCGCGGTCCACGACGGCTCCGCGGTGCGCTGCTGGGGGGCGCGCTGGGGGGCGCCGCCGGGGCCGGCGGTCGCCACGCCGCCCGGGCCGTCCGGCGCCGCGTACGGTCCCGCCGCCCCGGCCCCGGTCCCGTACACCGGTGTCCGGGCGCCCCACGCGGGCCCCTCGCCGGCGGGCGCGCCGAAGGCGCCGTCGGCTCCCGGGTGCCGCGCGGTGGTGGAGACGCCGCGCGGGGGCGTCCGTTCCTCCGGGCCGGAGGGGCGGGGCACGGCGGCCGCGGGGTCGCGCGGGGGGACGACGGAGCCGTGGGCGGCCGGGCGGCCGCCCGGCCCGTCGGGGACACGGGCATCCCCGGCATGGGGCCGTGCGGCGGCCCGCGCCCCGGGCACGCGTGCGGGCGCGCCGTCCTGTCCGGCGGTGCGGGACGGGACGCCGCGCGGATCCTCCTCCGGCACCCCGGCGCGGGCACGGGTGCCCCGGGGGGAGGTCGGTTCGTCCGGGACGAAGACAGGCCCGCCGTGGTGCGCCGCGGCCCCGCCCGAGGGCGGCTGCTCCGCCGCCGCGGCCGGGGCGCCGGGCGCCCAGTGCTCCGGGCCGTGACCCGTCGCGTACCGGGGAGCGACGCCGTCCGGCACGCCTCCGGCCGCCGCCGGGGACGACCCGCCCCCGTCGGCGGATCCGTCTCCGGGCGCGCCCCCGGGCGCACCGGTGCGCCCGCTCGGGGCCGCGCCCCCGTACGGACCGGGCGCCCCGGCGGTCCCACCGCCGTCCGCGCCCCATCGCGCCCGAGGATCCCCGTCCGCCCCGGCCCGCGGGGTCACCCGCAGGCGGCCCTCCCCGTCCGGCGACGTCGGCAGGAGGTGCGGGCCCTCCCCGGCCGCGCCCGCGGTGTCCGGGCCGTGCAGGACCAGCGTGGACTCGCCCGCCCGCAGCAGTGACCCCGGGCGGAACGGGACCGGGCGGTCGTCCACCGGGGTCGTGTCCAGCGTGGTGCCGTTGGTGGAGCCGAGGTCGTGGAGGGTGACGCGGCCGTCGTCGGAGAGGGTGACCGCGCAGTGGAGGCGGGAGACGTCGGGGTCGTCGACCGGGATGTCCGCGGAGGAGGAGCGGCCGACGCGGACCTCGCCGCCGTGCAGCAGGTGCACCCCGCCCGCGTCGGGACCGGAGACGACGTGCAGCCGGGGGATGCCCGCCAGGGGCGGACCCGCGTGCCGCTCGGGGTCGGCGGGGGCGCCCAGCGAGAGCACCGCGCCGTCGATCAGCGGCGGCTCGCCCAGGGCGCAGCGCTGCGCGTCCAGCCGCTCCTGCCCGGCGTGGACGACGACCGCCCCGCTCCCCAGGTCGGCGCCGGCCGCCGCGAGGGCGGCGGCGAGGCCGCTCGCCACCCCGGCGAGGGCGGTGCCCGCGGGAGCGGTCACCAGAACGTCGCAGGCGTGCGCGGCGTGCCCGCCGAGCGGTGGCCCGAGGACGGTCAGCCGGATCTGCATCGGCGTCCACAGTCCCTTCCTGCCCTGGTCCGGAGGGAAGAAGGACCGCCCCCCGGCGCGCACGGGCACTTCGGCACGTACAGGTCACCACGGAGCGCGGGGCCTCCGCGCAGCCCCCACCGCTCCGTGTTGCGAGCATCCTCGCACCTGCCGCCGACAGCGCGCCCGGCGAGAGCCGATTCGTGATCATGAACGACCGGCCCCCTGCTCGAACGGGAGTCGAAGAGGAGACGAAAACGCCCGGGGGCGAACGATCGGCGACCGGATCGTGAGGGATTTCCCCTTCGGGCCCGTACGGCGGGTGACCATCGACGACCGGTCCCGGCCTCTTTCTGCCCGGTCGTCGATCACCCCAGGACATCCCCGCAGCAACCGGCGGCAACCAACCGTCCGGAACACGCGTCTTCCCCCCGAGTCCCACGTATGCGTCAAGGCGACGGCTCGCGGGACAGCACTACAGTGGGCGGAGGGCCGAGCTCGGGGAGAGGCCGTCACACAGAATTCGACACCGGGACCGGGAGCACGGTCCGGATCACCACCAGGGAGCGCATGACGTGCGGCCGGTAGGCAGCAAGTACCTGCTCGAGGAGCCGCTCGGACGCGGGGCCACGGGCACCGTCTGGCGGGCGAGCCAGCGGGAGGCGGCGGGAGCCGAGGCCGCCGTGACCGGGCAGCCGGGCGAGACCGTCGCGATCAAGGTGCTCAAGGAGGAGCTGGCCAACGACGCGGACGTGGTGATGCGCTTCCTGCGCGAGCGCTCCGTCCTGCTGCGCCTCACCCACCCCAACATCGTCCGCACCCGCGACCTCGTGGTCGAGGGCGACCTGCTCGCCCTGGTCATGGACCTGATCGACGGCCCGGACCTGCACCGCTACCTGCGCGAGAACGGCCCGTTCACCCCGGTGGCGGCCGCCCTGCTCACGGCCCAGATCGCCGACGCGCTGGCGGCCAGCCACGCGGACGGCATCGTGCACCGCGACCTCAAGCCGGCCAACGTCCTGCTCAAGGACGACAGCGGGCGGATGCACCCGATGCTGACGGACTTCGGCATCGCGCGCCTCGCCGACTCCCCGGGCCTCACCCGCACCCACGAGTTCGTCGGCACCCCGGCCTATGTCGCCCCCGAGTCGGCCGAGGGCCGCCCGCAGACCTCCGCCGTGGACATCTACGGCGCGGGCATCCTGCTGTACGAGCTGGTCACCGGCCGGCCCCCGTTCGCCGGGGCGACCGCCCTGGAGGTGCTGCACCAGCACCTCACCGCCGACCCGCGCCGCCCCACCACCGTTCCCGAGCCCCTGTGGACGGTCATCGAGCGCTGCCTGAGCAAGCGCCCCGAGGAGCGCCCGAGCGCCGAGAACCTGGCCCGCGCCCTGCGCGTCGTCGCCGCCGGCGTCGGCGTGCACGCCAGCGCGGCCCAGGCCGAGGCCGCGCTCGGCGTCGCCGCGCTGCTCGCCCCGGACCCGCAGCCGGCCGTGGTGCCCGGCACGGGCGAGGGCTCCCCGGCCGGCGGCTTCGGTGACGCGGACCCCACCCAGGTGCTGCCGCCGACGGCCGGCGCACCGGGCGGGTACGACCCGAACGCGGCGACCAGCGTCCTGCCCGCCACGGCCCCCGACGCGGGCCCCACCCAGGTGCTTCCGGCCGGTCCGGGCCAGGGTGCCGGCCCGACCCAGGTGCTCCCCGCGGGCTCCTACGGCGGGGCGGACCCCACCCGCGCCATGCCGCCGGTGGACCCCGGGCAGCCGCAGGCCGACGGCCCGCACCCCTGGCAGACCCAGCTGCGCGCGGCCCGCGACCGCAACGACCAGACGCAGGTCCAGTACCTGGACCCGAGCGAGGACCCGCTGCGCCGGCGCCCCACGCGCCGCCCGGCACCCCAGCAGGGCTACTCCCAGCAGCCGCAGCAGCCCCAGTCGCCGTACGCGTCGCCGCAGGCACCGCAGCAGCAGCCGTACCGCCAGCAGCAGTCGCAGCAGCCCTATGCGCCGCAGCCGCCGCAACAGCAGCCGCCACAGCAGCAGCAGTACGTACCGCAGCCCCAGCAGTCGTACACGCCGCAGAGCCCGCGCCGGCGCCGGCCGGAGCCGCGCTACCAGCAGCCGCCGCAGGCGCCCCGGCCGCAGCCGTACGCCCCGCCCACGCCCGAACCCGCCCCCCGGCGCGAACCCCGTCCGCCGCGCCAGCGGAGCGCCAACCCCATGCGCATCCCGGGCCTCGGCTGCCTCAAGGGCTGTCTGTTCCTGATCGTGATCCTGGTCATCGGCTCCTGGGCCGTGTGGGAGTTCACCCCGCTCAAGGACTGGGTCGCCGACGGCAAGAGCTTCTGGGACGCCGCCTGGGACTGGGTCACCAACGCCAAGGACTGGATCGCGGGCCACAGTTCGGGCAACTAGCCCACGGGCTTCGGGCAGCCGCTCCCCGGCCCACCGGATCGGGCGGCTTGTCCCGCGGAAGTGAGGATGGGCACCGGCCGGTGCCCCTAGCATCCCCTCAGCCGCGTAGGTTGGCAGCCGCGCAGGTTGGTCGCGCGGGGGTCGGTGCGACGCGCCTGTCGGGATGTCTGACCTGTCGGGATGTCTGAGGAGTCGGGGAACAGTCTTGGCACGGAAGATCGGCAGCCGGTACACCGCCCACCAGGTCCTCGGCCGGGGCAGCGCCGGCACGGTATGGCTGGGCGAGGGGCCCGAGGGCCCGGTCGCCATCAAGCTCCTGCGCGAGGACCTGGCGTCCGACCAGGAGCTCGTCGGCCGTTTCGTCCAGGAGCGGGCGGCCCTCCTCGGCCTCGACCACCCCCGGGTGGTCGGCGTCCGCGACCTGGTCGTGGACGGCGCGGACCTCGCGCTGGTCATGGACCTCGTCCGGGGCACCGACCTGCGGACCCGGCTCGACCACGAGCGCCGGCTGGCCCCCGAGGCCGCCGTCGCCATCGTCGCGGACGTCGCCGACGGCCTGGCCGCCGCGCACCGCGCCGGCGTCGTCCACCGCGACGTGAAGCCGGAGAACGTCCTGCTCGACATGGAGGGCCCGCTCGGCCCCGGCGGCGCCCACCCCGCGCTGCTCACGGACTTCGGCATCGCCCGCCTCGTGGACTCCCCGCGCCCCGCCCGCGACCGCGCCCGCGCCGGGGCCCCGCGCAGCGTCATCGGCACCCCCGACTACGTGGCCCCCGAGATCGTCGAGGGCCTGCCGCCCCGGGCGTCCGTCGATGTCTACGCCCTGGCCACCGTGCTCTACGAACTGCTCGCCGGATTCACCCCGTTCGGCGGCGGCCACCCCGGAGCGGTCCTGCGCCGGCACGTCACCGAGACCGTCGCCCCGCTGCCGGGCATCCCCGACGAGCTGTGGCAGCTGATCCTCCAGTGCCTGGCCAAGGCGCCCGCCTCCCGGCTGCGCGCCCCGGAGCTGGGCGCGCGGCTGCGCGAACTGTTGCCCGCGCTGGCCGGGCTGCCGCCGCTCGACATCGACGAGCCGGACGCGGAGGAGGACCCGGCGGACGGCGGCGAGCGGGCGCCCGGCGCGCTGTACGCCGCCCCGCCCTCCGTGGCCTCCGGGCCGCCCCGCCGCGGCGCGGTCCCGCTCGTCCCGGCGCCCGCCTTCGACTCCAGCCGCGACACCCACACCAGCATGCGCGTCCCGGGGCCGGAGGAGCTCGCGGGCGGCGCGCACGGCACCGCGCGGGCGCCCCGCGCGGCGGGCGAGCGCCGGGCCGGCTCGGCCCGGCACCGCACCGCGGAGGAGCGCAG
Source organism: Streptomyces luteireticuli (assembly GCF_041519305.1). Taxonomy (NCBI): domain Bacteria; kingdom Bacillati; phylum Actinomycetota; class Actinomycetes; order Kitasatosporales; family Streptomycetaceae; genus Streptomyces; species Streptomyces luteireticuli. The sequence continues at coordinate 3,564,745 of NZ_CP167927.1, read as the reverse complement.
ACGCCGCCGGATCAAGCTGGGCGCGGCCGCGGTGGCACTGGCCGCGGCGGCGGGCGTGGGCGGCTGGTACGCCACGGCCGGCCATGAATCCGGGGACGCGAAGCCCGGTGTCCACCGCACGGACGCGCCCCAGGGGCAGCTCCCGTGAACGCCGGACCGGGGCGTCCCGCCCCGCACAGCGGTTAGGCTGGGTGCGTGGCAGTCGTTGATGTATCCGAAGAGCTCAAGTCCCTCTCCTCGACCATGGGGTCGATCGAGGCCGTCCTGGACCTCGACAGGATGAGGGCCGACATCGCCGTGCTCGAGGAGCAGGCGGCCGCCCCGTCCCTGTGGGACGACCCCGAAGCGGCGCAGAAGATCACCAGCCAGCTGTCGCACCTCCAGGCCGAGTTGCGCAAGACCGAGACGCTGCGCAGCCGCATCGACGACCTCGGGGTGCTCTTCGAGCTCGCCGAGGCCGAGGACGACGCCGACGCCCTCGCCGAGGCGGAGTCCGAGCTCACCGCCGTGCGCAAGGCGCTCGACGAGATGGAGGTCCGCACCCTCCTGTCCGGCGAGTACGACTCCCGCGAGGCGCTGGTCAACATCCGCGCCGAGGCCGGCGGCGTGGACGCCTCCGACTTCGCCGAGCGGCTCCAGCGGATGTATCTGCGCTGGGCCGAGCGCCACGGCTACAAGACCGAGATCTACGAGACCTCGTACGCCGAAGAGGCCGGCATCAAGTCGACCACCTTCGCCGTCCAGGTCCCGTACGCCTACGGCACCCTCTCCGTCGAGCAGGGCACCCACCGCCTGGTGCGCATCTCGCCCTTCGACAACCAGGGCCGCCGCCAGACCTCCTTCGCGGGCGTCGAGGTGCTGCCGGTCGTCGAGCAGACCGATCACGTCGAGATCGACGAGTCCGAGCTGCGCGTGGACGTCTACCGTTCCTCCGGCCCCGGCGGCCAGGGCGTCAACACCACCGACTCGGCGGTCCGTCTGACGCACCTCCCGACCGGCATCGTCGTCTCCTGCCAGAACGAGCGCTCGCAGATCCAGAACAAGGCGACCGCGATGAACGTCCTCCAGGCCAAGCTCCTCGAGCGCCGCCGCCAGGAGGAGCAGGCCAAGATGGACGCGCTCAAGGGCGACAGCGGCGGCTCCTGGGGCAACCAGATGCGCTCGTACGTCCTGCACCCGTACCAGATGGTCAAGGACCTGCGCACGGAGTTCGAGGTCGGCAACCCGCAGTCGGTCCTCGACGGCGACATCGACGGCTTCCTGGAGGCCGGCATCCGCTGGCGCAAGCAGCAGGAAAAGTAGGACGCGGGAAAAGTAGGACGCGGGAAAAGTAGGACGGATCAGGGCGGATCCGGGCGTACGGCCCGGATCCGCCTTGACGTGTGCCCGAAAACTCGCAAGGGTGACGAGCGGCATGCGTATCACTGGGATGCGTGTGGCGGGGGGCGACACCAGGCCGTACGGCCGCCGCTGACGTTTCGCGGACCCTCCCAGGACCACCACCCGGTGCACGGCTGCCCCAACGACGAATCCAGCTACTGGGGGTAGCAGGCATATGACGAACAAGACGCGGCTGCGTATGGCGCGTATCACCGCGGGTGCGGTGATAGCCGCCGGCGCCTCGCTGACGGCCGCGGGTGCGGCCTCGGCCGCCGGTGTGGACGTCCCGCTGGGCGGGCTGTCGAAGACGGCGAAGGTCCATGGGAGCGGAGGCGTGGCCGCCCCGGACGGGCCGACGACGGGTCCCACGCAGGAGCCCACGAGCATTCCGCAGCCGACGGAGAAGCCCACGCCGCCGACGCAGGAGCCGACGGTCCCGCCGACCCAGGAGCCCACCAAGGAGCCGACGCAGGAGCCGACGGTCCCGCCGACGCACGAGCCCACGCAGGAGCCCACCAAGGAGCCGACGCACGAGCCGACGCGCGAGCCGACCAAGGAGCCGACGCACGAGCCCACGGGGAACCCCACGTCGGACCCCACGTCCGAGCCCACGGGGAACCCGACGTCCGACCCGACCTCCCCGTCGACCGGCAGGCCCACCCCCGGCGACGACCGCACCACCGCCCCCGGCACCACCACCGGCGGCAAGGACGACGCCACCACCTGCCCGGTGGACACCGGCAGCGGCAACTGCAACACGACCGCCGACGGCGCGGGCGTCAAGCCGGTGCAGCAGGCCAAGCCGAAGGAGGAGCTGGCCCAGACCGGTGCCGGTCAGACCGAGTTCCTCGTGGCCGGCGCCGCGACGATGATCGCGGGCGGCATCGGCTTCCGGCTGCTGCCCCGGGTGATCAACCGCAACACCCCTGCCTGATCAAGGGCGGTGGGGCGTGAGCGGTCGCACGCGCAGGGTGACCGTCCGCCCATGACGAAGGCCCGGGGTGCCATGCACCCCGGGCCTTCCGCGTCTCGTGCGGGACCGCCGCTCGGCGGCTGTTCAGCCGGCGAAGCCGCGGGCGAGCACCGCCACCGCGACCAGCGCCACCAGCAGCGCGACCAGCGCGCCCGGTGTCAGACCGGCGAACACGCCCTCCTGCTGCTGGAGCCGCTCCCGGCTGGCCCGGCACACCGGGCACCGTCCCTCGCTGACCGGGGCTGCACAGTTGGCGCACACCAGTCGGTCGCATGTCATGCGAATTCCTCCTCCGGTACGTCCAACGCGAGAGAGAGCCGAGCGGTTCCCCCTACCACTGTGCCAGCTTTCCCGCCCTTCGGCGCGGCCGGTACCCGGGAGCCGACCCGATCGATTCCGCGGTGCCCCGCCCAGGATCCGATTGTCCTCGATTTGTCCCCGTAGGTGGCGGTAATAAACCCGTCAACACAGGACGCCGACTGCGCGTACACGCGTCGTTCGCGTATGGTCACGCACACCGACGGGCGCCGCGACCGTGGCGTTCCGTGCCGCTCTCCAGGTCGCACGTGGTGCACTCGTGATTCGATTCGACAACGTCTCCAAGTCCTACCCGAAGCAGAACCGCCCGGCGCTCCGGGACGTCTCGCTCGAGATCGAGAAGGGCGAGTTCGTCTTCCTGGTGGGTTCGTCCGGTTCCGGCAAGTCCACCTTCCTGAGACTCCTGCTGCGCGAGGAGCGGGCCAGCCACGGGCAGGTGCATGTGCTGGGCAAGGACCTCGCCCGCCTCTCCAACTGGAAAGTGCCGCAGATGCGCCGCCAGTTGGGCACCGTCTTCCAGGACTTCCGGCTGCTGCCCAGCAAGACGGTCGCCGAGAACGTGGCCTTCGCCCTGGAGGTCATCGGCAAGCCGCGCGGCGAGATCCGCAAGGCCGTCCCCCAGGTCCTGGAGCTGGTCGGGCTGGGCGGCAAGGAGGGCCGGATGCCCGGGGAGCTCTCCGGTGGTGAGCAGCAGCGGGTGGCCATCGCCCGGGCGTTCGTCAACCGCCCGATGCTGCTGATCGCCGACGAGCCGACCGGCAACCTCGACCCGCAGACCTCCGTCGGCATCATGAAGCTGCTCGACCGGATCAACCGGACCGGCACGACCGTCATCATGGCCACTCACGATCAGCAGATCGTGGACCAGATGCGCAAGCGCGTCATCGAGCTCGACCAGGGCCGTCTCGTGCGCGACCAGTCGCGCGGCGTCTACGGCTACCAGCACTGAAAGCCTGCACTGAAAGGCAGTGAAAGGACGCCATGCGCGCCCAGTTCGTTCTGTCGGAGATCGGCGTCGGTCTCCGCCGCAATCTCACGATGACCTTCGCGGTGATCGTGTCGGTCGCCCTGTCGCTGGCCCTCTTCGGCGGTTCGCTGCTGATGAACGAGCAGGTCAACTCGATGAAGGGCTACTGGTACGACAAGGCCAACGTCTCGATCTACCTCTGCAACAAGACCGACAAGGCGAACTTCTCCTCCTGCGCCAAGGGTGCGGTCACCGACGAGCAGAAGAAGCAGATCAAGGCCGACCTGGAGAAGATGCCGCTGGTCCAGAGCATCCACTTCGAGACGTCGGACGAGGCGTACAAGCACTACAAGGAGGAGTTCGGCAGCCAGCCGCTGGCCACGGTGGTGACGGCCGACCAGATGCAGGAGTCCTTCCGCATCAAGCTCAAGGACCCCACCAAGTACGAGGTCATCTCCAGCGCGTTCCAGAAACGCCCGGGCGTGCAGACCGTCGAGGACCAGAAGGACACCCTCAAGAGCCTCTTCAACCTCCTCCGGTACATGAACTGGGGCGCGCTGGGCGTGATGTTCCTGATGCTCGTCGTGGCCCTGCTGCTGATCGTCAACACGGTACGGGTCTCGGCCTTCAGCCGGCGCCGGGAGACCGGGATCATGCGGCTGGTGGGTGCGTCGAGCTTCTACATCCAGGTGCCGTTCATCATGGAGGCGGCCGTCGCCGGGCTGCTGGGCGGGATCCTTGCCTGCGTCCTGCTGGTGTGCGGACAGCAGTTCCTGGTCAACAACCTGCTGGCCACCCACATCGACGTCATCCAGTTCATCGGCTGGGACGCGGTGCTGACCAAGCTGCCGCTGGTCCTCGCGACCGGGCTGCTGATGCCCGCGCTGGCCGCCTTCGCCGCGCTGTGGAAGTACCTGAAGGTATAGCGGAGATGCGGCGGGAGACCGGTGGTACGGGCGGTGCGCCGCTGCCGCCGTCCCGCCAACTCCCCGTACGGCGGCCGGTGGTGGCCTAGACTCTCGCGCATGCCCGGCCCGCCGATGTTCGCGCCGCAGCGCCGCCTCCGCCGCGGCGCGGTGCTGACGCTGGTCTTCGCCGCGGCGCTGGCCACCGGGGCCGCCACCGGATCGTGGGGCGCGGACGCCCGGCACGGGCTCCCGGCCGCGTCCCGCGCGCCGCGCGCCGCCGGGGCGGGGGACGCCAAGCGGCCCGCCGCGTCCGCCGCCCGCCCCCGGGGCGCGGTGTCCGCCCCCGACCGCTGGGGCGGCGTCTACAGCGCCCGGGAGTACCAGGGCTTCGAGCGGGCCCTGCACGGCGAGTACGTCGGGGTCGGCCTCTCCGTACGCCGCCTCGCCGACGGGGCGATGGAGGTCGAGGGCGTCGAACAGGGCGGACCCGCGGCCCGGGCGGGGATCGCCCCCGGCGAACGGCTGCGCACCGTGGACGGGGTGGAGGTGACCGGCCGTCCGGTCACCGACGTCGTCGCCCGGCTGCGCGGCGGTCCGTCCGGTACGGGCACCCCCGTGCGGCTGGGCCTGGCCCCCGCGGGGCGCGCGGCGGCCGGGGAGGGCGCGGTGCAGGAACGCACGCTCCGCCGCGAGCATCTGCGCACCAGGAGCGTCGTCTCCGACCGGTTCCGCGACGGCGCGGCCGCCGGCACCCGGATCAAGGTCGCCTCCTTCACCCGGGGCACGGGCCGCGCGGTGCGCGAGGCGGTACGGGCGGCCGGGCCGGGCGAGGGCGTCCTGCTCGACCTGCGCGGCAACGCCGGCGGCCTGGTCACCGAGGCCGTCACCACCGCGTCCGCCTTCCTCGACGGCGGCCTCGTCGCCACCTACGACGTCCACGGCCGCCAGCGGGCCCTGTCCGCCCGCTCCGGCGGCGACACCCGGCGGCCCCTGGTCGTCCTGGTCGACGGCGGCACCATGAGCGCCGGCGAACTGCTGGCCGGCGCCCTGCAGGACCGGGGCCGGGCCGTCCTCGTCGGCTCCCGGACCTTCGGCAAGGGCTCCGTGCAGATGCCCCGCCCGCTGCCCGACGGCTCGGTCGCCGAGCAGACCGTAGGCCACTGGCGCACCCCCGCCGGCCGCACCGTCGAGGGCGACGGCCTCACCCCCGACCTGGTCGTCCACGGCGATCCCGAGCCCCGGGCCCGGGCAGTATTGAGTGGCCTGGGACCGGGGTCGTAGTGCGAGAATGACCGCACCATGGGAAAGCAGCAGAAAGAGAAAGAGCCGGGGCGCAAGCTCGTCGCCCAGAACAAGAAGGCACGGCACGACTACCACCTCCTGACGACCTACGAGTGCGGCATGGTGCTGACCGGCACCGAGGTCAAGTCGCTGCGGCAGGGCCGTTCCTCGCTGGTGGACGGCTTCGTGCAGATCGACGGCGGCGAGGTGTGGCTGCACAACGTGCACATCCCCGAGTACGCCCAGGGCACGTGGACGAACCACAGCGCGCGCCGCAAGCGCAAGCTGCTGATGCACCGCGCCGAGATCGACAAGCTGGAGTCCAAGTCGGGCGAGACGGGGCACACCATCGTGCCGCTCGCGCTGTACTTCAAGGACGGCCGGGCCAAGGTCGAGATCGCGCTCGCCAAGGGCAAGAAGGAGTACGACAAGCGGCAGACCCTGCGGGAGAAGACGGACCGCCGTGAGTCGGACCGCGCGATCGCGGCGGCGCGCCGGCGCCAGCGGGAGCGCGCGGCCCGGTGACCCCGCCGGGGGCGCCGTCGTAATTCGCTGGCACCGCCCGCCGTGGGTCACGTACCATGGTCCGTAGCACGCCCCCCCCGGGGCTGCACTTTGAAAAATCAACATGGGGATGATCGGTTTCGACAGCGGATGTCGAAGCAGGGGAAGCGAGCCGAGGAAGCGGCAATGATCTCGTAAACCATATGTCGCAACCAATAATCGCCAACACCAAGCGCGATTCCTTCGCCCTCGCTGCCTAAGTAGCGACTTGCGAAGTGTCAGCCCGGGGCTGTTCCCGACCCGGATCCTGGCATCAGCTAGGGGACTAAACCACTAGGTCCGGTCACGGGACCTGGTGGGAAATCAAACAGTGACTGAGCCCGTCGGAGACTTGTCCGTGTGATCTCCGGGGCCGAGAAAATCGCAGCGGACTGCGCTCGGAGAAGCCCTGATTCCGCACCGTTGGACGCGGGTTCGATTCCCGCCATCTCCACTCATCCCATGTGAGGCAAGGCCCCACCGCCCCCGGCGGTGGGGCCTTCGCCGTTCCACGGCCGTTCCTGTCAGCTGTCCTGTTTGCTGTTCCTGGCCGAAACATGGGCAACCGGGGGCCGGGGAAGGCCCTCTTCACTGGACAAAGGGGGGTGGCGCCATGAAGGGGATCCGTGCGGCCGCCACAGTGGTGACGCTCACCGGTGCGGTGCTGCTCACGGGCGGTGCGTCGGCACCGGGCGCGTCCGCGGACAGCGCCGTGCACGTGGTGCTGAACGGGGCGTTCGAGAACCGTCCCGGTGAACTGGTCGACGTGGACGTGCAGGGCGTGCGCCCCGGTGCGCCGGTGACCGTCCACTCGCCGGTCTTCGGCTCCCGTCCCGTCCCGCTCGCCCCCTACGACCACGACCGCCGCGCCCAGGGCCACCACGGCCGTCCCGCCGTCGCGATGACGGCCCGTCCCGGCGCGTATCCGCTCGCCGTCCGGGTCGGCGGCCGGACCGTGGCCCGGGACCTGGTCCGGGTACGGCCCCAGAAGCCGCCGTCGTTCCGGCTGTCGGACGAGGACGGGGTGCTGCGCCCGGGCGAGCGGTTCGCCCTGTGGTTCGACGACCTCTGGCCCGGTGAGACGGGCTCCTCCTTCACGGCCCGCTCGCCGGTCCTGCCCGGGCCCGTGCGGCTGGTCCACGACCCCCGGGGCAGCCACTGGAACAACCCCCGGATGTTCACCGGCACCGTGACGCTGCCGCCGGGCGCCAAGGAGGGCACCTACAAGATCGTCCTGACCGGTCCGGACGGGCGCGCGCGGGGGGAGCGGACGGTGGCCGTCCGGGCGGCGCGTCCCGGGGACGGCGACTATCTGGGCCGCACGCGCGGCCCCGCGTTCTTCACCGGCCCCGGCGGGGCGGGCCGGGCCCGTACGGACGGGCCCGCGGCGGCCGGCGGCACGGTCAACGTCCTGTGGCACGACGCCTCGCCCGACCCCGGCGAGGAAGACCGGCTCACCGCCACGTCCCCTGCCTTCGAACACCCCGTCCCGCTCCGCCGGGACGAGAGCCGGGCCGGGGACGGGGACGACCCGCGCTACTTCGGCCCGGCACGGATCCGGCGGGCGCTGGGGGCGGGGGAGTACCCCGTGACGGTGGTCAGCCATCACGGGCGGGTGCGGAGGACGGGGAGTTTGGTGGTGACGGGGGCTGTGGGGGCTCTGGGGCCGTCCGTTCCTGGCGCGTCCGCCCTCGGTTCGTCCGGCCCCGGTTCCTCCGGCCTTGGGGTGTCCGCTTCCGGCGGGGACGGATCGGGGGCGGGGACGGTGGTCGCGGCTGCGGCGGGGGGGCTGGGGGCCGCCGGGGTGCTGGCGGGGGGTGTGCTGCTGTGGGTGCGGCGGAGGCGGCGGGTGGGGGGTGCGGGGCGGTGAGGTGTGCCCCGGTCCCGCCCTTTCACCGTTTCCCCCGGGGCAAGCCCCGGGCCCGGCACCGCGGCTTCGCCGCGGTAGGGCGGGGGCTGCGCCCCTGCACCTCTGCTTCCGGGGCTCCGCCCCGGACCCCGTTTGTCGCGGCTCCGCCGCTCGTCCTCAAGCGCCGGACGGGCTGGAATGGTGCGCCCCCGCCTGGAATCCGGCCCGAGGACTGAACCTGCCCGGGGGCCAAACCAGCCCGTCCGGCGTTTGAGGACTGGGGGTGCCCCCTCTGGGGGAGCCCGCAGGGCGCTTCGGGGGCCAAGGGGCGGAGCCCCCGGTGGGGCGCGGGGGCGAAGCCCCGCCACCGCGCGGAGCGCGGTTCGGGTCCGGGGCCCCGCCCCGGGAAACGGCGAAAGGGCGGGACCGGGGCAAACCCACAGGACACCCGAGCCGCTTGCCGCCGCCCCACCCCCCGCTCAACAATTGATCCACCAGGTGAAAGAACCCCTCGCACCATCCGTCCCACGGAGGCCGACATGGCGGGATTTCTGGACCGGGCCAAGGAGCAGGCCCAGCAGGCGCTGCAGCAGGGCAAGGAGAAGGTCGAGGAGGTGCAGGCCCAGCGCGCCGGCGGTGAGCTCCTGAGAAAGCTCGGCGCCGCGTACTACGCGGAGCAGCGCGGCAGCGGCACGGGGCAGGCCACCCAGGACGCGCTCAACGCCCTGGAGGCGCACATCGCCGTGCACGGGGACGGCTTCCTGCGCGGCTGAAACGCGGCTGGACCGTCACGGGGCTTCCGGCCGAGGGCCCGGCCGGGCACCCTGTGGGGAGGCGCACAGCCCCACAGGGATCCCACAGGGAAAAGGTGACACGCACATGGCTGCGGCCCCTCACGACCTGCGCTTCGACTCCGGGCGGCTCTGTCTGGACCTCGTGGCCACGTTCGCCGCGGCCGGGCGGCCCGGCGAGGAGCCGTACGAGCGCCTGGCCACCCCGGAGCGGTTGCGCGCCTGGCTGCTGGGCGCCCGCGTCGTCCCGCCCGGCACCCCGCTGGACGGCGTGGACTCCGGCTGGCTGCGCCACTTCCAGGCGCTCCGCGGCCTGTTGCACCGCGTGGTGCACGCGGAGGTCGCGGGCGGTCCGGAGAGCCGCGCCGCCGACGCCGACCTCGAACGCGTCAACGCCCTCGCCGCCGTCGCGCCCCCGGCCCCGCGCGCCGTGCGCAACGGCGACGGCGGACTGGTCCGCACCGTCGCCGGGCCGCCGGACTGCGCGGCGCTGGCGGCCCTGGTCGCCCGCGACGCCGTCGAGCTGCTCACCGACCCGGCCGCGCGCGGCCTGCTGCGCCAGTGCGAGGGCGAGAGCTGCACGCTCCTCTATCTCGACACCTCCCGGGGCCGGCGCCGCCGTTGGTGCTCCAGCGAGGTCTGCGGCAATCGCGAGCGCGTCGCCCGTCACCGCCGCAGGGCGCTCGGCGGGAAGGACGCAAGGGGCGAGGACCGGCAGGAAGGTGTCAAACCTCCCATGTCCTGACAGGTGCGCGGGGTCCCCCTGTTCGCGTACGGTTGAAGGCTGCCCTACGCACACAGAAGGGGGCCTGGGTGGCCGCGCAGAACGCCACAAGCGCGCAGGTGGCGACGGAACCTGAGAAGGCCGCGGACGGGATCCGCGACCGTGAGATCGGTGCCGAACAGCACCATCTGGACCGGGTGTACCGGCGCCTCGAGGAGAAGATCCACGAGGCGGAGTTCCTCATGGACGATGCCGCCAAGCGCGGCCAGGTCGGCACACCGGGGGCGCTCGCCGAGCGCGACGCCCAGGTCTTCCGCGCCGGGATCCATCTCAACCGGCTCAACAGCGAGTTCGAGGACTTCCTGTTCGGCCGGATCGACCTGCTCCTCGGCAAGGACGGCAAGAGGGGCCCGGACGGTGCGTACACCTCCGTGGAGCCCGCCGACGACGCCGTGCGCGACGAGCGGGCCGAGATCGCCGAGACCCTGCACATCGGCCGTATCGGCGTCCTCGACGCCGACTACTCCCCGCTGGTGATCGACTGGCGGGCCCCCGCGGCGGCCCCCTTCTACCGGGCGACACCCGTGGCCCCGGGCCGGGTCGTCCGCCGCCGGGTCATCCGCTCCAAGGGCCGCCGGGTGCTCGGCGTCGAGGACGACCTGCTCCGCCCGGAGCTGCGCACCACCCTGGACGGCACCGCGCTGCCGGTGGTCGGCGACGGCGCGCTGATGGCCGCGCTCGGCCAGGCCCGCAGTCACACCATGAGGGACATCGTTTCTTCGATCCAGGCCGAGCAGGACCTGGTGATCCGCGCCCCCGCCGCCTCGGTGACCGAGGTCGAGGGCGGCCCGGGCACCGGCAAGACCGCCGTCGCGCTGCACCGCGCCGCGTACCTGCTCTACCAGGACCGCCGCCGCTACGCCGGCGGCATCCTCGTCGTCTCGCCGACCCCGCTGCTCGTCGCCTACACCGAGGGCGTGCTGCCGTCGCTCGGCGAGGAGGGCCAGGTCGCCATCCGGGCGCTGGGCTCGCTGGTGGACGGCGCGGAGGCGGACACGTACGACGAACCGGCCGTGGCCCGGATCAAGGGCTCGTCCCGGATGCTCAAGGTGCTGCGCAAGGCGGTCCGCGGCGCGCTGGACGTCCCGCGCGGCGGCGGCTCCGTCCCGGACCGGCTGCGCGTCGTCGCCTTCGGCGGCCGGATCGAGCTCGGCGCCGAGGAGCTCCACCGCATCCGGCAGACGGCCCTCGGCGGGACGGCGCCGGTCAACCTGCTGCGCCCGCGCGCCCGCCGGCTGATCCTCGACGCCCTGTGGGCCAAGGCCGGCGGCGCCCGGCGCTACACGGACCCGGAGCTGGCCGCGGAGGCGCGTGCCGCGTTCGACGAGGACATCACCACCGAGGACGACTTCCTGGCCTTCCTGGCCGCCTGGTGGCCGGAGTTGACGCCCCGTCAGGTGCTGGCGCTGCTGGCCGACGAGCGCCGGCTGGCGCGCTGGACGCGCCGGGTCCTCAATCCGCGCGAGACGCGGCTGCTGGCCCGCTCCCTGGGCCGTCTCGACGCCGCGGGCAAGGGCCCGCTGTCGGTCCACGACGTGGCGCTGCTCGACGAGCTGGAGATGCTGCTCGGTGCCCCGGCACAGCCCCGGAAGCCCCGCGAGGCGGACCCGCTCGACCAGCTCACCGGCCTGGAGGAGCTGATGCCCGAGCGCGGCGAGTCGCGCCGCGAGCGGGCGGAGCGGCTGGCGCAGGAGCGGCGGGACTACGCGCACGTCATCGTGGACGAGGCGCAGGACCTGACGCCGATGCAGTGGCGCATGGTCGGCCGCCGCGGCCGGCACGCGACCTGGACGGTGGTCGGCGACCCGGCCCAGTCCTCCTGGTCCGACCCCGACGAGGCGGCCCTCGCCCGGGACGAGGCGCTGGGCACCCGTCCGCGCCGCCGTTTCCGGCTGACGGTCAACTACCGCAACCCGGCCGAGATCGCCGAACTGGCCTCGAAGGTGCTGGCCCTGGCGATGCCCGGGATGGAGTCGCCGTCCGCGGTCCGCTCGACCGGCGTCGAGCCGCGCTTCGCCGTCGCCGGCCCCGACCTGCCCGCCTCGGTCCGCGCCGAGGCGGAGCATCTGCTGGACGACGTGGAGGGCACGGTCGGCGTCGTCGTGCCGATGGGCCGGCGTGCCGAGGCGCGCGGCTGGCTGGCCGGGCTGGGCGACCGCGTGGTCGTGCTGGGCAGCCTGGAGGCCAAGGGCCTGGAGTACGACGCGACGATCGTGGTCACGCCCGCCGAGATCGCGGACGAGTCCCCGGCCGGCCTGCGGGTGCTCTACGTGGCGCTGACCCGCGCCACGCAGCGGCTGACCGTGCTGGCGGGGGAGCGGGACGAGCCGGACGCGGACGGCGTGCCGGACCTGCTGCGCGACTGACGGGCCGCCGCGCTCCCACGGGTTCGACCGGAACGGGCGCTACCGGGAATGACTTTCCGGGGGCGTTTGTTAGCCTGAGTACGGCACCGGCTCGATCCAAGCCCCCGGGCCCAACCTTTGTCGCTACGAGCGACCACTTGCCGCGAGGCGAGCATGGCGGGTCGGTGCCGCTGGCTTTCCGATGGGCGCCCCTCGACACGAGGGGCGCCCATCGTGTTTGCGCGGGGCGTTTGCCCAGGTGGGCTCTCATATCGCGAAACCGGACTTCCGCAATCCCTGGGCCGGTTACCGTCTACCGATGGGTAGGTGGGACGATCGAACGTCGCGCGGACGTTGCGCGCGCAGCACATCGTGATCAGGGAAAGCAGGGAAGCGGCCATGGCAACGGCGCCTAGCGTCTCGTACTCGATGACGGTCCGACTGGAGGTGCCCGCCGGTGGTACCGCGGTCAGCCAGCTGACGACGGCCGTGGAGTCGTCCGGTGGTTCCGTGACCGGCCTGGACGTCACCGCTTCCGGTCACGAGAAGCTGCGGATCGACGTCACCGTCGCCGCGACCTCGACGGCGCACGCCGACGAGATCGTGGACAAGCTGCGCGGCATCGAGGGTGTGACGGTCGGGAAGGTGTCGGACCGTACGTTCCTGATGCACCTGGGCGGCAAGATCGAGATGGCGTCGAAGCATCCGATCCGCAACCGTGACGATCTGTCGATGATCTACACCCCTGGTGTGGCGCGTGTGTGCATGGCGATCGCGGAGAATCCGGAGGACGCCCGCCGTCTGACGATCAAGCGGAATTCGGTGGCGGTGGTCACGGATGGTTCGGCGGTGCTGGGGCTGGGGAACATCGGGCCGAAGGCGGCGCTGCCGGTGATGGAGGGCAAGGCGGCCCTCTTCAAGCGGTTCGCGGGCATCGACGCGTGGCCGATCTGTCTGGACACGCAGGACGCGGACGCGATCGTGGAGATCGTCAAGGCCATCGCGCCGGGGTTCGCGGGCATCAACCTGGAGGACATCTCCGCCCCGCGCTGCTTCGAGATCGAGGCACGCCTGCGGGAGGCGCTGGACATTCCGGTCTTCCACGACGACCAGCACGGTACGGCGATCGTGGTGCTGGCGGCGCTGACGAACGCGCTGCGTGTGGTGGGCAAGGGCATCGGTGACGTACGGGTCGTCATGTCCGGTGCGGGCGCGGCCGGTACGGCGATCCTCAAGCTCCTGCTGGCCGCCGGTGTCAAGCACGCCGTCGTCGCCGACATCCACGGTGTCGTCCACGCAGGCCGTGAGGACCTGGTCTCGGCCGATCCGCAGTCCGCGCTGCGGTGGATCGCCGACAACACCAACCCCGAGGGCATCACGGGCTCCTTGAAGGAGGCGGTGCGGGGGGCCGATGTGTTCATCGGTGTTTCGGCGCCGAATGTGCTGGGTGCCGAGGATGTGGCGGCGATGGCGGAGGGTGCGATCGTGTTCGCGCTGGCCAACCCGGATCCGGAGGTGGATCCGGCGATCGCGCGTCAGACGGCGTCGGTGGTGGCGACGGGGCGTTCGGACTTCCCGAACCAGATCAACAATGTGCTGGTGTTCCCGGGGGTGTTCCGGGGGTTGCTGGACGCGCAGTCGCGGACGGTGAACACGGAGATGATGCTGGCGGCGGCCGAGGCGCTCGCGGACGTCGTCACCGAGGACGAGCTCAACGCGAACTACATCATCCCCAGCGTCTTCAACGAGAAGGTCGCCGGTGCGGTCGCCGGCGCGGTCCGGGAGGCCGCCAAGGCCGCCGGAGCGGCTGTGACGGCTGCCACGACGGCCTGACGACGGCGCGTCGCGTGGCGCGGCGCTCGTGCGGCCCCCATAGGGTGTCGGGCAGTGAACGGGCCGCGGAAACGCGGCCCCACCCGAGGCTGTGGCGCTTTCCGTGTGACTCTCCAGGGTGCCGGATTGGCTTTCCCGCCACTGGTGGGGGCAGGATGCTCCCCCGAGGACTCCGTCCGGGGGGCATCCCCCTAGGGCGCGAGGGATCTAGTGGCGGACCCGGGTCCGGGGACTGTCCGAGGGCCCTGGCAGCATCGGCTTCGATCTCACGCCTCATTGGCAAGAAGAACACGGGAGTACAACATGAACCGCAGTGAGCTGGTGGCCGCTCTGGCCGACCGCGCCGAGGTGACCCGCAAGGACGCCGACGCCGTTCTGGCCGCCCTCGCCGAGACCGTCGGTGAGGTCGTCGCCAAGGGTGACGAGAAGGTGACCATCCCCGGCTTCCTGACCTTCGAGCGCACCCACCGTGCCGCTCGCACTGCCCGTAACCCGCAGACGGGCGAGCCGATCCAGATCGCTGCCGGTTACAGCGTGAAGGTCTCCGCGGGCTCCAAGCTCAAGGAAGCCGCCAAGGGCAAGTAAGCAGGTCCCGCTCTGAGGGCGGCCGCCCCCGGGAGGGGGTGGCCGCCCTCAGGCGTTTCGTCTCGGTGTGGCCGGAGGATGCCTCTGGCGCGCCGGGCTGGGTGTGTGCCCCGGTCCCGCCCTTTCACCGTTTCTTCCGGGGAGACCCCGGACCCCGTCCGCCCTTCGGGCGGAGTCCTCAAGCGCCGGACGGGCTGAAATCAGCCCGTCCGGCGCTTGAGGACGAGCGGCGGAGCCGCAACAAACGGGGGCCAGGGGCGGAGTCCCGGGAGAAACGGTGAAAGGGCGGGTCCGGGGCGAAAAACCCCGGAACCCGCCCTCCCCGCGGAGCGCAGCGCGTCACGCGCCCTGCGGCAGCTCCACATTCGCGCCCAGGTCCCGCAGCTTCTGCATGAAGTTCTCGTAGCCGCGGTTGATCAGCTCGATGCCGTGCACCCGCGACGTGCCCTCCGCCGCCAGCGCGGCGATCAGGTACGAGAAGCCGCCCCGCAGGTCGGGGATGACCAGATCCGCGCCCTGGAGCTTCGTCGGGCCGGAGACGACCGCCGAGTGCAGGAAGTTCCGCTGGCCGAAGCGGCACGCGGAGCCGCCGAGGCACTCGCGGTAGAGCTGGATGTGCGCGCCCATCTGGTTGAGGGCGGAGGTGAAGCCCAGCCGGGACTCGTAGACCGTCTCGTGGACGATGGACAGGCCCGACGCCTGGGTCAGGGCCACGACCAGCGGCTGCTGCCAGTCCGTCTGGAAGCCGGGGTGGACGTCGGTCTCCAGCGCTATGGCGTTGAGCTCGCCGCCGGGGTGCCAGAAGCGGATGCCGTGGTCGTCGATCTCGAAGGCGCCGCCGACCTTGCGGTAGGTGTTGAGGAAGGTCATCATCTCGCGCTGGCTGGCGCCGCGGACGTAGATGTTGCCCTTGGTGGCGAGCGCCGCGCTGGCCCAGGAGGCGGACTCCAGGCGGTCCGGCAGGGCGCGGTGGTTGTAGCCGCCGAGCGAGTCCACACCGGTGATGCGGATGGTCCGGTCGGTGTCCATGGAGATGATCGCGCCCATCTTCTGCAGCACGCAGATGAGGTCCTCGATCTCCGGCTCCACGGCCGCGTTGGACAGCACCGTGACGCCCTCGGCCAGCACGGCCGTCAGCAGCACCTGCTCGGTCGCGCCGACCGACGGGTACGGCAGCTGGATCTTGGTGCCGCGCAGCCGCTGCGGGGCCTCCAGGTACTGGCCGCCCTCCCGCTTCTCGATCGTGGCGCCGAACTGGCGCAGCACCTCGAAGTGGAAGTCGATCGGCCGGCCGCCGATGTCGCAGCCGCCCAGGCCCGGGATGAAGGCGTGGCCGAGGCGGTGCAGCAGCGGGCCGCAGAAGAGGATCGGGATGCGCGAGGAGCCGGCGTGCGCGTCGATGTCGGCGACGTTGGCGCTCTCCACGTGCGAGGGGTCGAGGACCAGCTCGCCGGGCTCGTCGCCGGGGCGCACGGTCACGCCGTGCAGCTGGAGGAGTCCGCGGACGACCCGGACGTCCCGGATGTCGGGGACGTTGCGCAGCCTGCTGGGGCCGCTGCCGAGCAGCGCGGCGACCATGGCCTTCGGCACGAGGTTCTTCGCACCGCGGACACGGATCTCGCCCTCGAGCGGGGTACCGCCATGGACAAGCAGGACATCGTCAGGGCCGGTCATGGATCTCGCGTTCCTGGAGTTGGGCAGGTGGGCAAGAAGAAAGGGTAATGCGACCGGAGGGGGCGGTCGGCGCCATCCCGGGCCTCCGGGTACGTCATGGGTTTGCAACAACACGCTCCGTATGCGGAGTGGTCGCTACCGGTTAGCTGTTCCGCGGGCGCGTACGGATCCGTCCGGTCCGGTGCGCCCTTCCACTCCCCGCGGACCCCGGAAATGCGGGATCATGTCGCCATGCCCGAGGTGTCCTCGCTCACAGGACGACTGCTCGTCGCGACGCCGGCGCTGTCCGACCCGAACTTCGACCGCGCGGTGGTGCTGCTCCTCGACCACGACGAGGAGGGCTCCCTCGGTGTGGTGCTCAACCGGCCGACCCCGGTCGGCGTCGCCGACATCCTCGCGTCCTGGGCCTTCCTGGCCGGCGAGCCGGGTGTGGTCTTCCAGGGCGGGCCGGTCTCGCTGGACTCGGCGCTGGGCGTGGCCGTCGTCCCGGGGGACCCGCACGCGCGCGCCGGGGACGTCCCCGCCGTCGTCGACGGCCCCATCGGCTGGCGCCGGGTGCACGGCGCCATCGGGCTCGTCGACCTGGAGGCCCCGCCGGAGCTGCTGGGGCCGGCCGTCGGCTCGCTGCGGATCTTCGCGGGGTACTCGGGCTGGGGCCCCGGCCAGCTGGAGGAGGAGCTCGTCGAGGGCGCCTGGTACGTCGTGGAGTCGGAGCCGGGGGACGTGTCGTCCCCGGACCCGTCCCGGCTCTGGCGGTCGGTCCTGCGCCGCCAGCGCAACGAGCTGGCCATGGTCGCCACCTACCCGGACGACCCCAGCCTCAACTGACGCCGGCCAGTTCGGCGCACCGGTCGGCCAGCGGGTGCGCGCCGCGCGCGGGGACGACGAGCCGTACGGTCACGGCCGGGGCGTTCTTCAGCCGGACGTAGCGCACGGCCGGGTGCTTCAGGCGCTCGGCGGCCGGCTGCGGGGCGACGCCGACGCCGTGTCCGGCGGCCACGGACTCCACCCACTCGTCGATGTTCCCGGCCGTGCAGGCCATGCGCGGCCGGGCGCCCTCCGGCCAGAGGTCCGGCGCGGTCGTCCCGCTGACCGTGTTGACGACCAGCGGCAGCGCCGCCAGCTCCGTCCAGTCCAGGACGCGGCGGCGGGCGAGCGGTGACGAGCGGGGGACGGCGGCCACCCGTTCCTCCCGGCACAGGACCACCCCGCGCATCCCGGCCGGAACCTCGCCGCGCAGCACGGCGGCGTCCGCCCCGCCGGTGTCCAGGCCCGCGAGCGCGGCGTCCCGCCGCACCAGCCGGACGCCCGCGCCGGTGGCCCGTTTGAACTCCTCGACCAGGGACGCCGCCCGGTCCGGCAGCAGCCAGGCGAAGCCCAGCCGCAGCAAGGCGTCCCGGCCGGGGGCGCGCAGCGCGTCGTCGAGGCGGGCGAGGGTCACCGTCAGCTCCTCGTGGAGGCGCTGTCCGGCAGGTGTGGGCGCGACCCTGCGGGTCGTGCGCTCCAGCAGCCGGGCGCCGAGGGCCGTCTCCAGCGACTGGACCGCGCGGGTCAGGGCGGGCTGGCCGATGCCCAGCCGGGCGGCGGCGTAGGTGAAGCTGCGCTCCTCGACCACGGCCAGGAACCAGCGCAGTTGACGGAGCTCGACACCGCTGAGGTCGGTCATGCGCACCAAGCATAAATAGCCGCACCGAGGCATTTCCGGACGCGCGTTCGGGCTGCCTAGTCTCCCCGCCACCGGCCCCGCAAAGGGCGCCGGATCACGGACATAGGGGGATACCGCCGTGCGCAAGGTTCTGCTGCTGGCCCTGGGCTCCTTCGCCCTGGGGCTGGACGCTTATGTGATGGCCGGGCTGCTGCCCGCCATCGCCGACGACACCGGGACGACGGTGGCGCTCGCCGGACAGCTGGTGACCGCCTTCACCCTCGCCTACGCCGTCTCGGCACCGCTCTTCGCGAGCCTGCTCGGCGGGCGCAGGCCGCGGGCCGCGCTCATCGGATCCCTCACGGTGTTCACGGTGGCGAACGGACTCACCGCGCTCGCTCCCGGCTTCGCGCTCCTCCTCGCGGCCCGGGTGGCCGCCGGGGCGGGGGCGGGGCTCTACGCCGCGCTGTCCACGGCCGCCGCCTCCACGATGGTCCCCGCCGCCCGGCGCGGCCGGGCGCTCGCGCTGGTCATGGGCGGTATGAGCACCGGTACGGTGCTCGGCGTCCCGCTGGGGGTCCTGCTGGCCGAGCACACCGGCTGGCGGGCGACGCTCTGGCTGCTCACGGCCCTGGGCGCGGCCGCCCTGGCCGGGCTGCTCGTCCTGCTGCCGCCCATGCCCCCGGAGCCCCAGGTGCCCGTCCGCGACCGCCTCGCGGCCGTCGTGGACCGCCGCGTCGCCCCGGTCGTCGGCGTCTCCTTCCTCGCCGCCGTCGCCAGCCTCGGCCTCTACACCTATCTCGCACCCGTGCTGGAGGCGACGGGCGGTGTCCACGGCGTCACCCCTTACCTGTGGGCCTGGGGCCTCGGAGGCGTTCTGGGGAGCGCGGCGATCGGCCCGCTGATGGACCGGGCGGGACGGGTGGCCGCCCTGATCACCACCGTCCTTGTGCTCGTCGCCGGCGCCGAGGCACTGCTGCCCGTCCTCGCACCGCACCCGGTCGCGGCGGGCCTGGCCCTGCTGGTCTGGGGCGCCGGCGGCTGGGCCCTCCAGGTGCCCCAGCAGCACCGGCTGCTGGAACTGCGCCCCGACCGGGGACCGGTGGTCCTGGCCCTCAACGGTTCGGCGCTCTACCTGGGCAGCGCCGTCGGGTCCGCGGTCGGCGGCGTGGCCCTCTCCGCCGGACTGGCGCCCCGCACGCTGCCCTGGGCCGCCGCCGCGGTGGCCGCGCTCGGCCTGGCAGGGCACGCGCTCGCGACAGGCCGGGCCGCGCGGGCCGACGGGCCTCGGCCGACCGTGGCGCTCCCCAGTACCCTTGGGGACCATGAGCACTCTTGAGCCCGAGCGCGGGGCAGGTACAGGCACCCTCGTAGAGCCGACGCCGCAGGTGTCGCACGGCGACGGCGACCATGAGCGCTACGCCCACTACGTCCAGAAGGACAAGATCATGGAGAGCGCGCTCTCCGGATCCCCGGTCGTCGCCCTGTGCGGCAAGGTCTGGGTGCCCGGGCGCGACCCGAAGAAGTACCCGGTCTGTCCCATGTGCAAAGAGATCTTCGACGGCATGGGCGCCGGCGACGACAAGGGCGGCAAGGGCGGTAAGGGCGGCGACGGCAAGAAGTAGCCCTCCCCCCTCGGGCCCTCCCCTCTCGGCTCCTCCTCCGGATTTCCACGGCTCCCCGGGCACGCGTGACGTGCCCGGGGAGCCGTCCGCGTTGCACGGAGCGCTTCGTCCGGTCACGGTCCGGACGCGAACCCTTGTGAGGCCGGGCGGACGCGCTTAGCCTCCTCCCAATTGCGCACAGGGAAACGTGTGTTGCGCATGTCGCAACGGTGGAGTGCGCACCGATCGGGAGGGGATCACTCATGCCGCCGTCCGCCCGGGGAACCGCCGTCGCCACGCTCGTCGCACTGGTCGCCCTCGCCTCCTACATCCCCGTCGATACCCGCGCCCAGAAGACCAAGGCTGCCTTCAACGACCCGAAGAGCGCCCCCGACCTCGTCGAGTACGGCAACACCGATACCGCCGGCCACGTCAAGGGCGGCGGGCTGGCCGACGTCACCGCCGAACTCGCCGGCCGCCCCGGCGCCGACGACGCCTCCGTCTCCTCCGTGACCGTGGACGGAAAGCTCTACGGCTCCCCGCTGTTCGTCGGCGTCCGCGCCCTCTACTACCGCACCGACGTCTTCCGCGACCTGGGCCTCGCCCCGCCCCGCACCCCCGGCGAACTCGCCGCCACCGCACGGCGGATCCACCGCGAACGCCCCCGGCTGTACGGGCCGGCCGTCGGCGGCGCCTACACCTACGGCGCCCTGCCCTTCGTCTGGGCCCACGGCGGTGACATCACCCGGCGCACGGGGCGCACCTGGCACGCGGCCGTCGACGACGCGAAGTCCCGCGCCGGCGTACGGGCCTGGGCCGCTCTCTTCGGCGACGACAACTGCCCCGCGAGCCGCTGCGCCGCGATGGGCGGCAACGACACGGTCCAGGCCTTCGCCTCCGGCCGCGCGGCCATGGCCATCGCCGGCGACTTCAACCGGAAGGCCGTCGACAGCGGCCCGGTGAAGGGGCGGTACGCGGTGGTGCCGCTGCCCGGCCTCCAACCGGGGCGCATCGCCCCGGCGTTCGCGGGCGGGAACAACATCGGTGTCCTCAGGAGCAGTTCGCACCGCACCCTCGCCGTCGGCCTGATGAGGTCCCTGACCTCCCGGCGCACCCAGGGCCGGCTCTTCGACGCCATGGGCTACCTGCCCGCCTCCGCCGGGGCGCGGCGCGCGGCCGAGCGCCGCGAGCCGTTCGCCGAGCCGTTCGTGCGCACCCTCGACGCGGGCACCGTCCCCGTCCCCGCCACGCCGGGCTGGGCGGCCGTCGACGCCGGGCAGGTGCTGCCGACGATGTTCCAGGAGATCGTCAGCGGGCGGAAGGACGTGGACGCGGCCACCGCCGCCGCGGCCCGGCGCATGAACGAGGCGTTCCGCCGATGACGGCCGCCCGCGCGACCGGGCCCTGGACCCCCTGGCTCCACCTCGCCCCCGCCCTCGCCCTCCTCGGCGGGCTGCTGCTCTACCGCGTCTACCAGCTCGGCCTGATCTCCGTACTCGAATACACCCAGGCCCAGGTCAGCGGCGGCGAACCGACGTCCTTCCGGGGCCTGGCCAACTACCGCGAGGTGTTCGGCGACCCGCAGTTCCGCCAGGTGCTCGTCGTGCCCCTGGCCTTCGCCGCCGCCTGCGTCCTCGCCACCCTCGCCACCGGCTGCGCCGCCGCCGTGCTCCTCACCCGCGTCCGCGCCCTGCCGCGCCTGGCGCTGATGCTCGCCGCGCTCGGCGCGTGGGCGACGCCCGCGGTCACCGGCTCGACCGTGTGGCTGTTCCTCTTCGACCCCGACTCCGGGCCGGTGGACCGGGTGTTGACCGGACTCGGCCTCACCGGCTTCGACGGCCACTCCTGGACCTACGACCGCTGGAGCGCCTTCGCGCTCGTCCTCCTCGAAGTGGTCTGGTGCTCCTTCCCGTTCGTGATGGTCACCGTCTACGCGGGCATCCCGGCCATCCCCGGCGAGGTGCTGGAGGCGGCGGCGCTCGACGGCGCCTCGCCCTGGCGGACCTGGCGCCACGTCATGGCGCCCATGCTGCGGCCGGTCCTGACCGTCGTCACCCTCCAGTCCGTCATCTGGGACTTCCAAGGTCTTCACCCAGATCTACGTCATGACCAACGGCGGCGGCATCGCCGGGCAGAACCTCACGCTCAACGTCTACGCCCACCAGAAGGCGTTCGCCTCCTCGCAGTACAGCCTCGGCTCGGCGATCGGCGTGGTGATGCTGCTCGTCCGGTTCCGGCTGCGCACCACGCTCCTGGTCATGGTCCTCGTGGCGCAGACGGTGCCCGTCGAGGCGCTGGCCATCCCGCTGTTCTTCCTGCTGCGCGACATCGGCGACACCGTGCCCGGCATCGGGCTCAACACCCTGGGCTCGCTGATCCTCCCGCACCTCGCCTTCTCCCTCCCCTTCGCGATCTGGATGCTGCGCGGCTTCGTCAAGGCCGTGCCCGAGGCCCTGGAGGAGGCCGCGTATCTCGACGGCGCGAGCCGCGCCCGCTTCCTCCGGCGGATCCTCTTTCCCCTCGTCCTCCCCGGCCTCGTCGCGACGAGCGTCTTCTCCTCCATCTCCACCTGGAACGACTTCCTGTTCGCGAAGTCGTTCCTCATCAGCGCCACCGAGAACTCGACGCTGCCGATGGCCCTCCTGGTCTTCTTCAAGGACGAGGGCAACGACTGGGGCGGCATCATGGCGGCGTCCACCCTGATGACCGTTCCCGTCCTCGTCTTCTTCGTACTCGTACAGCGGCGCCTGGTCTCCGGACCGGGCGGCGCGGTGAAGGACTGACCCCATGACGGACACCGACACCGGACTTGTTCCCGCGCCCCGCCGGCTCGTACGGCTCCCCGGCCCCGGCCCCGTACTCGACGAACGCAGCACGATCGACGCCGGCCCCGGCACCGGGGGCGCGGGCCGCCTGCTGCGCGCCACCCTCGGCGCGGCCACCGGACTGCCCCTGCCCGACGCCCCCGGCGGGAACGGCCTCGTCCTGCGCGTCGACCCCGGCGTGGAGCGGGAGTTCGGCCCCGAGGGCTACCGGCTCCGCGCCGACGGCGGTGGCGTACGCATCGACGGCGGCGGCCCGGCCGGCGTCCTCCACGGCGCGCAGACCCTCCGCCAACTCCTCGGCCCCGGGGCGTTCCGCAGGGCCCCCGTCGCCCCCGGACGCTCCTGGCGTCTCCCCGCCGTCGCGATCGAGGACGGCCCCCGCTTCCGCTGGCGCGGTCTACTCCTCGACGTGGCGCGGCACTTCACGCCCAAGGAGGGCGTCCTGCGCTGGCTCGACCTGCTGGCGGCGCACAAGCTCAACGTGCTCCACCTCCACCTCACCGACGACCAGGGCTGGCGCGTCGAGATCCGTCTCCACCCCCGGCTCACCGAAACCGGCGCCTGGCGCGCGCGGACCAAGCTCGGGCACCGGGCCTCCCCGCTCTGGGACCCCCGCCCGCACGGCGGCTTCTACACCCGGGACGACATCCGCGAGATCGTCGCTTACGCAGCCGAGCGCCACATCACCGTCGTCCCCGAGATCGACATGCCCGGGCACTCGCAGGCCGCCATCGCCGCCTACCCGGAGCTGGGCAACACGGACGTCGTCGACACCACCTCCCTGACCGTCTGGGACACCTGGGGGGTCAGTCGGAACGTACTCGCCCCCACTGACAACACCCTGGCGTTCTACGAGGACGTGCTCGCCGAAGTCCTCGACCTCTTCCCCTCGCCCTGGATCCACATCGGCGGCGACGAGTGCCCCAAGGACCAGTGGCGGGCGTCCCCCACGGCGCAGGCGCGGATGAAGGCCGAGGGGCTGGCCGACGAGGACGCGCTGCAGAGCTGGTTCGTCCGGCACTTCGACCGGTGGCTCGCGGAGCGGGGGCGGCGGCTCGTCGGGTGGGACGAGATCCTGGAAGGCCTGCGGCCGGGAGGAAGCCTGGCCGAGGGCGCCGTCGTCTCCTCCTGGCGCGGCTACGAGGGCGGGGTCGCCGCCGCGCGCGCCGGCCACGACGTCGTCATGTGCCCCGAGCAGCATGTCTACCTCGACCACCGGCAGGCCCCGGGCGACGACGAGCCCGTGCCCATCGGCTCCGTCCGCACCCTGGAGGACGTCTACCGCTTCGAACCCGTCCCCCCGGAGCTCACCGGCGACGCGGCCGCGCACGTCCTCGGCGCCCAGGCCAATCTGTGGACCGAGGTGACGGAGGACCAGCAGCGCCGCGAATACCAGGCGTTCCCGCGCCTTGCCGCCTTCGCCGAGACCGTCTGGTCGTCGCTCCCCGCACCCGGAGCGCGCGATTTCGCTCACTTCGAACAGCGCATGCGGGCCCACTACGCCCGGCTCGACGCCCTGGGCGTGGACTATCGCCCGCCCGGCGGCCCCCGCCCCTGGCAGCGCCGGCCCGGCGTGCTCGGACGCCCGATCGAGGGCTCTTCCCCGATCGTGTGAGGCACGACGGAAGGTGACGGTCCGTGCCCCCCGCCCCTGGCACGGTGGACCTTCACACACCGCCGTAAGTCGTACAAGGAACGCCCAAAGATGGCCATACGCCCCGAAGTGGGGAAGCGGGCGGGCGCCCCCGCCGCGCCCGGGACGCGGAGGCGGCGCCCATGCCCCCGAGGAACCCGGGCCGGACGGGACGTCCGTGACTGCCGGGGACGGAGAGCTGTTCGCGGACCCTCGCGACGGCGGACTCGGAAGATGTGCCAGAGTTGCCACGTCCGGGCCGTCAGCACGTACCGTACGGCGGAACGCAAGCGGGAGGACGGCCGGGACAGCCGGGACGACCGGGGAAGGGGCAGCTGGGTTGACCACGCACGCACCGCAAGCAACGCACACGGTGACGTTGCCGGGCTCGCTCGACGAGGCCGTGGCGGCGCTGGCCGCCATGCCCGCGGCCGTGCCCGTCGCGGGCGGCACCGATCTGATGGCAGCGGTCAACTCGGGACTGCTGCGGCCCGCCGCGCTCGTCGGCCTCGGCCGCATCAGCGAGATCCGCGGCTGGCAGTACCAGGACGGCCACGCCCTGCTCGGCGCCGGACTCACCCACGCCCGGATGGGCCGGCCGGACTTCGCCGCCCTCATCCCGGCCCTCGCCGCGGCCGCCCGCGCCGCCGGCCCGCCGCAGATCCGCAACGCCGGCACCCTCGGCGGCAACATCGCCTCGGCCGCGCCGACCGGCGACGCGCTGCCGGTCCTCGCCGCCCTGGAAGCCTCCCTCGTCATCGCCGGACCCGGCGGCGGGCGGCGCGAGATCCCGGTCGGCCGGCTGCTCGCCGGGATCGAGCTGCTGCACCCCGGCGAGCTCATCGGCTACGTCCGCGTACCCCTGCTGCACGCCCCGCAGACCTTCCTCAAGGCCACCGGCCGCACCGGCCCCGGCCGGGCCACCGCCTCGGTGGCCGTCGTCCTCGACCCGGCCCGGCGCATGGTGCGCTGCGCCGTCGGCGCCGTCGCGCCGATGCCGCTGCGCCCCTACGACGCCGAGCACTGGGTCGCCTCGCTCATCGACTGGGACGGCGAGCGCACGCTGGCCCCCGAGGCGCTCACCGCCTTCGGCGACTACGTCGCCGCCGCGTGCATCCCCGATCCCGTGCCCGCCCCGGAGAGCGGTGAGCCCGGTACCCTGCCGCCGGCCGTGCTGCATCTGCGGCGTACCGTGGCGACTCTGGCCCGCCGAGCACTGGGGAGGGCACTCGCGTGAGTGACGATCAGAAGCGACACGCCCGGACGCCCGGCGAGGGCGGCTGGCAGCCCATGCCCCGCGGCGTGGACATCGACCCCGAGGGCACGTCGTTCGTGCAGCTCCCGCCCGAGCTGCTGGCGCACCCGAACGCGGGCGGCGGCAACGGCTGGGCGCCGCTGGCCGCCCCCGGCACGGGCTACGCGCCGCCCACGGCCGGGTCCTGGGACGCGGTGCCCCCGTACCCGGCGGCACCGGCCGCCCCGCAGCAGTCCGTTCCCCCGCAGTCCGTTCACCAGCACTCCGTCCCGCAGCAGTCCGCGCCGCCCCGCCATCAGGCCGTTCCGCCGCAGGCCCCGGCGCCCGTCCCGCAGCAGTCCGCCGGGCCGGCGGACGGCCGGGCCGAGGCCCCGGTCGACGACTGGCCGACCGGCCCGTACGTCTCGGGCAACTCCGGGGAATGGGCCATGACGGCCGACGCGTACGCGCCTCCGGCCGCGGGACAGCAGGCCGGTCACGTCGGCCACACGGGGCATGCCGGTCACGCCGGTCACGCTGATCAGTCCGGTCACGCCGCTCAGTCGGGTCACGCCGGACAGTCCGGTCACGCCGGGCAGTTGAACGACACCGCGGAATGGCCGGTGCCGTTCCCGGATGCCCTGGGCGACACCTCCACCGGCCAGTGGTCCGTCCCGGCCGCCGGGGACGACCCGGTGGAGGACTCCGGCGAGTACGCGCTGCACGAGCGCGCCGCCGCGGCCGCGCCCGCGGCCATGCCCGCGTCCGCTCCCGCGCCCGTCGGCCAGGATCCCGACCCGCACTCCACGGCACCGTGGCCGGCCCCGGCACTCGGGGACACCGGCGCCGGTGTCTGGCACCGTCCCGTGGACGACGGGCCGGCGGTGCGGACAGGCCAGTGGGACATGCCGTCCCCGGCACCGGAGGCCGCCGCACCTTCCGTCCCGCACGCCCCATCCGGCCCTCCGGCATCGCCCGTCCCCTCGGTCCCGCCCGTTCAGGGCGACACGCCCGAGGGACCGGAGGAGTACACGGCGAACGCGTACGCGGTCGGCGGGTTGACGCAGCCGTCCACCGTGGGCGTCACCGGTACGGGCGACACCCCGGCCGGTGGCGCATGGGAGGTCGTGAGCGGCGCTCCGGGCGCCCCCGGGGCAACGCCGCACGCCGGGGCCGCCGTCCGGCACGCGGTGGACGAACCGTCGGCCGAGGCGTCCGTGCCCGCGGCGGCCGAGGCCCCGTCCGCCCCGGAACCGGTACGTCCGGAGCCGCCCGCGCAGGCTGCGCACGAGCCGCCCGCGCAGACCCCGGACGGGTCGCACACCCCGGCCCCGCACCCCCAACTCCCGCACCCCCAACTCCCGTACGCCCAGGACCCGGTGGCGCCGCCCGCCGCGGCCCCCGCGCCGCCCCCGTCCGCCCCGGAGCCGTCCGTTCCGGCCCCCGCGGCGGCCGAGGCCGACGCCCCCGAGCCCTCCGCGGACCCCGACTCCGACCCCGACCTCGCCCCCGAGGACCCCGAGGCCGGACGCCCCTCGGACGAGCCCTCCGCCGACGAGGGCCTGCCCCTCCCCGAGGAGGAGTTCCCGCCCCCGGCCCCGGCCACCGAGCACCCCTGCGCCTCGTACGTCCTGCGCGTCAACGGCGCCGACCGGCCCGTCAGCGACGCCTGGATCGGCGAGTCCCTGCTCTACGTCCTGCGCGAGCGCCTCGGCCTCGCGGGCGCCAAGGACGGCTGCTCGCAGGGCGAGTGCGGCGCCTGCTCCGTCCAGGTGGACGGCCGGCTCGTCGCCTCCTGCCTCGTCCCGGCCGCCACCACGGCCGGCTCCGAGATCCGCACGGTCGAAGGGCTCGCCGCGGGCGGCCGGCCCTCGGACGTCCAGCGCGCCCTCGCCGAGTGCGGCGCGGTGCAGTGCGGCTTCTGCGTGCCCGGCCTCGCGATGACGGTCCACGACCTCCTGGAGGGCAACCACGCCCCCACCGAACGGGAGACCCGCCAGGCCATCTGCGGCAACCTCTGCCGCTGCTCCGGCTACCGCGGCGTGCTCGACGCCGTCCGCAAGGTCGCCGACGAGCGCGCCGAGGCCGCCGCGGCCCTGGAGGAAGCACAGGCACAGCAGTCCGGCTCCGGCGACGGACCGGACGCGGCGACGGGACGCATCCCGCACCAGGCGGGCCCGCAGCACGGCGGCGGCGGAAAGGCGACGGCATGACGGGCGGCATGGGCGGCAGCGCCGGGACGGCCGGATCCGGCGGACCGGACGACGTGACCGGCGTGCTCGGCTCGCTGGCCGTCTCCTCCGTCGCCGCGCCCCCCGCGGCGCCCGACGGACCCCCGCAGGGCATCGGCGCCTCCGTGCCCGCGGCCGACGCGGACGCCAAGACGCAGGGCACCTTCCCGTACGCCGCGGACCTGTGGGCCGAGGGCCTGCTGTGGGCCGCGGTGCTGCGCTCCCCGCACCCGCACGCCCGCATCCTCTCCATCGACACCCGCACGGCCGCCGCGATGCCCGGCGTCCACGCCGTCGTCACCCACACCGACGTCCCCGGCGACGCCGCCCACGGCCGCCGCGTCGCCGACCGGCCGGTCTTCGCCTCCGACGTCGTCCGCCACCACGGCGAGCCCATCGCCGCGGTCGCCGCCGACCACCCCGACACGGCCCGCCTCGCCGCCGCCGCCATCGCCGTCGAGTACGAGGTGCTGGAGCCCGTCACCGACCCCGAACAGGCCTTCTCCGCCGAGCCGTTGCACCCCGACGGCAACCTCATCCGGCACATCCCGCTGAGCTTCGGCGACCCCGGGATCACCGGCGAGGTCGTCGTCGAGGGCCTCTACCGCATCGGCCGCCAGGACCCCGCGCCCATCGGCGCCGAGGCCGCCCTCGCCGTGCCCCGCCCCGACGGCGGCGTCGAGATCTACACCGCCTCCACGGACCCGCACGCCGACCGCGACCTGGCCGCCGCCGCGTTCGCCCTCGAACCCGAGCGCGTCAAGATCGTCGTCACCGGTGTGCCCGGCGCCATGGGCGACCGCGAGGACTCCGGCGTCCAGCTCCCGCTCGGCCTGCTGGCCCTGCGCACCGGCCACCCGGTCAAGCTCGCGGCCACCCGCGAGGAGTCCTTCCTCAGCCACGCCCACCGCCACCCGACGTTGCTGCGCTACCGCCACCACGCGGACGCGGAGGGCAAGTTGGTGAAGGTCGAGGCCCAGATCCTGATGGACGCGGGCGCCTACGCCGACTCCTCGGGGGACGCGCTCGCCGCCGCCGTCGCCTTCGCCTGCGGCCCGTACGTCGTCCCGCACGCCTTCGTCGAGGGCTGGGCCGTACGCACCAACAACCCGCCCTCCGGTCACGTCCGCGGCGAGGGCGCGATGCAGGTCTGCGCCGCCTACGAGGGCCAGATGGACAAGCTCGCGGCCAGGCTCGGCCTCGACCCGGCCGACCTCCGTATGCGCAACATCATGGCGACGGGGGACATCCTCCCCACCGGCCAGACGGTCACCTGCCCGGCCCCGGTGGCCGAACTCCTCGCCGCCGTCCGCGACTTCCCGCTGCCGTCCTCGTCGCCCGAGGAGGAGGACTGGCTCCCCGGCGGCCCCGAAGGCGCCGGCGAACCGTCCGCCGTCCGCCGCGGCGTCGGCTACGGCGTCGGCATGGTCCACATGCTGGGCGCCGAGGGCGCCGACGAGGTCTCCACCGCCACGGTCAAGGTGAGCGGCTCCGTCGCCACGGTCATCTGTGCGGCCGTCGAGACGGGCCAGGGCTTCTCGACCCTCGCCCGGCAGATCGTCCAGGAGGTCCTGGGCATCACCGACGTCCACGTCGCCCCCATCGACACCGACCAGCCGCCCTGCGGCCCCGCGGCCCACGGCCGCCACACCTGGGTCTCGGGCGGAGCGGTCGAGCGCGCCGCGCGCATGGTCCGTACGCAGCTGCTCCAGCCCCTGGCCGCCCAGTTCGGCATGTCCACGGAGCTCCTGACGATCGCCGACGGCCGCATCACCTCCTACGACGGCGTCCTCAGCACCACGGTCGCCGAGGCCCTCGACGGCAAGGAGCTCTGGGCCACGGCCCAGTGCCGCCCCCACCCGACCGAGCCCCTCGACGAGACCGGCCAGGGCGACGCCTTCGTCGGCATGGCCTTCTGCGCGGTACGGGCCGTCGTCGACGTGGACGTCGAACTGGGCTCCGTCCGCGTCGTCGAAATGGCCGTCGCCCAGGACGTCGGCCGCGTCCTCAACCCCGCCCAGGCGCACGCCCGCATCGAGGCCGGCATCACCCAGGGCGTGGGCGCGGCCCTGACGGAGAACCTCCGCACCAACGCCGGCCACGTCCGCCGCCCCGACTTCGCGGGCTACGCCCTCCCCACGTCGCTGGACGCCCCCGACATCCGCATCGTCAAGCTGGTGGAGGAGCGGGACGTGGTCGCCCCCTTCGGCGCGAAGGCGATCAG
Source organism: Streptomyces luteireticuli (assembly GCF_041519305.1). Taxonomy (NCBI): domain Bacteria; kingdom Bacillati; phylum Actinomycetota; class Actinomycetes; order Kitasatosporales; family Streptomycetaceae; genus Streptomyces; species Streptomyces luteireticuli. The sequence goes on along the minus strand of NZ_CP167927.1, from coordinate 3,535,118 downwards.
CGCGGTCCCGGTCGTCACGTCCCCGGCGGCGGTGGCCTCGGCGGTACGGGCGGCGACGGGCCGCCCGGTCAACCGCCTGCCGATCCGGCCGCAGGCGGCGGTGGGGGCGGGGCTGTAGCGCCATCCATCCTGATACTCATGTGAGTTGAGTTAATGCGCGATGCACCACTGAATACCTGTCGGTAGGCTAAGGAGGTTCATTGCAGGGCTCACGGGGTTGAGTGGGGGGTGAGTTTGTACGTGGCTGGGCAATCCGCTGCGGACAAAATGCGCGTCGAGGTGGAAGCGCTCAAGGGCTTCAAGAACCGCGTCGACGAAGCGCTGACGGAACTCGGGGGCTCCGAGGCCGCACACGCGAATCTGGCTGCCGAAAAGATCGACAAGGGTCATTTCGGGCAGGACTTCGTGGCGGCCGGGGCGCTGTACGGCATGTACAACGCGGTGCACGAGGACCTGGCGAATCTGTCGAAACTGCTGTCCGACCAGATCGAGGCGCTGAGCCTCGCGGTGCAGGGCGCGCACAACGACTACCAGGGGACGGACCTGGACCACCGCGACAAGATGTGGGCGGTCCAGCGCGAACTCGCCAAGTACTACGACCCCAAGCAGGACCCGAACGCGAAGAGCGCGGGGCGCGACCAGGTGAACCCCGCCCCCGAGAAGTCGGGCGGAACGCATGGCGAGGGGGAGATGTGATGGTGAAGCGGCGACGCAGGGCAGGAAATCCGGACGGGAAGGGACACCACTGGTCATGACCGATTCGACACAGGGCCACGGCCCGGCCGCCGACCCGCGCGGCCAATTCGCCTCGCAGTGCACGGACTTCCATCAGTTCCCGCACCAGCAGCTCCTGAAGATGATCGAGCAGGCCAGTCCGGAGAAGGTCGACGCGGTCGCCGACAAACTGAAGAAGGCCGCCGGGACGATCAAGAAGATCGGCGGGGACCTCAAGGACCACATGGCCGGCCTGGAGTGGGAGGGCCAGGGCGCCGACGCCTTCCACACCTGGGGCGCGGACATGGCCAACGCGACGACGCGGCTGGGCGACTACAGCCAGGCGGCGGGCGCAGCGCTGCACGAGGCGTCGGTCGCGCTCCAGCAGGCGAAGACGACGATGCCGAAGTATCCGGCGGGGGCGAAGGCGACGCTGGACTCGTTCAACGCGAGCAACCCGAAGCCGAGCGCCTCGGGCATCCCCGACCTCAGCACCCTGAAGCCGAGCGCCGGTGCTGACCCCACCCCCAACTTCAGCCTCCAGCCGAGCAGTGGCCCCATGCTCAACGCCGGCCCGACCCCGTTGCAGGCCAATCTGGCGGCCAAGCAGCTGAAGGAGGCCCATGACGCGGCGGCGCGGGCGATGGGGGCGCTGGAGTCGTCGTACAACGCGCATGGGACGGATCTGACGAAGGCTGCGCGGCCGAATTTCCCGCCGATGCCGACGGCAATGTTGCCGAAGCAGTCGAAGGACGGCTTCGAGTACGTGTCGCTCCCCGGCGGTTCGGGTTCGGGAGGATCGGCAGGTGGCGGAGGGGGCTACGGATCGACCGGTGCAGCCGGAGGTGGCGACGGCGGGACGGGCAACTCTGGTGTGCAGGGGACTCATGGCAACGGCACCGGGTCGTCCGGTGGCGGCGACACGTCCACCGGCGTGGTCTCCCCGCCCCACGGTGATCGCTCCGAACCTTCGACCGACTCGTCGACCAGGTCGGACGGTGGCGTGAAAACTGTGCCGTCGATACCGAACGTTCCTGCTACACCGAACGGCGGGCCGCCGACCACCCCGTCGCCGAGTGGCCCGTCCGTGCCGCCACCGGTCGGCCGCCCGCATGTGCCTGCCCCGCACATTCCCAGGGTCCCCCCGGTGACCCCTCAGGGGCCGGGCCGAGTGCCGCCGTCGCCCAAGCCGGAGGGAAGAAGCGGCCCTGTCGGAACCGGCCCGACCGGGCCGGGCTCTACTGGCACTCGGCGTGTTCCCGGGGTCCCGGGGAACGGCCCGGGCACAGGACGTGTGGGGCTGCCCTCGACCGGCGTTCCTCGGATCCCGACAAGCGACGTCATCGGTGGTCAGCCGACTGTACGTGGGACGAGCCCGGCGCCGCTCCAGACGCCTCGGGGTACGGTCATCGGAGCCGAACCGGCCCAAGGAACCCAAGGACGCCCCGGCATGGCCGGACCAGGCTTTGGCGGCATGCCAGGCTCGTCCGCTGGTGGCGGGCGCGGCGTCGGAGCCGGCGGTCGCCGCCTGGCCTCAGAGGCCGGCGGTGTCGTCGGTGGCAGCACACCGAATGGCGGCCGTGCCTTTACACAGGGTGGCACGGGCCTGGTCCGCAACCCGGGAGACCGGAAGCGGGACGCCTCCCGAGGCAAGCGCCCCGACTACCTGGTCGAGGACGAAGAGTCATGGTCGTCCCATGACGGGCAGCGAAACGTGCCCCCCGTCATCGGCTGACTCCTGGAAGGAAGAGGGCAGTTCATGCGCAGAGGTACCCACCTTGCACGTAACGCACGATCGGTTGCGCTGCACTGCGCCGCGGCCCTCTTCCTTCTGGCATCCACCGCGACGTCCGCTCATGCCGACACGGTCAGGGAACGGCAGTGGCATCTCGAGGGGATGCATGCCGAAGAAATGTGGCGGACAAGCGACGGCGCCGGCGTCACTGTGGCCGTGCTCGATTCCAGGGTGGATGCCGATCTCCCGGATCTCCAGGGACAGGTACTTCCGGAAAAGGACTTCTCCGAGTCCGCTGCTCCGGAGGACGTTCCCGGGCATGGAACCGCCATGGCGGTGTTGATCGCCGGTACTGGCAAGGGACTTGGTGGTACCGGGGCGAAGGGGCTCGCTCCAGGTGCCAAGATTCTTCCCGTACGAGTCGATGATCCGATCGGCTCGGACCGTAGCCTGGTTCGTGCCATCCGATTCGCAGCGGACTCCAATGCCAAGATCATCAACGTGTCAATTGGGTATGCGTTTGAGAGCAAGGAACAAGCGCAGGCACTCGACTACGCGGCTGCCAAGGGCAAGTTGGTCTTCGCGAGCGCTGGCAACGAGGGGCAGAAGGGCAACCCGGCCGAATATCCGGCCGCCCATAAGGGAGTAGTAGGCGTAGGGGCGATCGACAGGAACGCGAGGGTGACCGCCGAATCCCAGCGCGGAAGGCAGGTGGTCCTGGCCGCGCCGGGCGACGACATGTACACCACGACCAGGCAAGGCACCGGCATCCGCCGCAGCCACGGCACCAGCGACGCCTCCGCCCTCGCCTCCGCCTCCGCCGCCCTCCTCTGGTCCGCCCACCCCAACTGGACCGCAAACCAGGTCCTCCGCGTCCTCATCAACACGGCCGGCGGCCCCAAGAGCGGCGAGAAGCGGAATGACACCCTCGGCTACGGCGTCGTCCGGCCTCGCATCGCCCTCAAGAGCCCGGGTGATCCCGGGCCTGCCGAGGTGAACCCCCTTCTCGGCACCTCGCTCCCGAAGTCTTCGGAGAGTAAGCGGCCCGAGGCCCAAAAACAGGCTGGCCAAAAGCCGGAAGCCGCCCCGGAGAAGGCGAGTGAGGACAACACCCCGTCCGCCTGGATCGGCGCTGCCGTCGGTGCTTTCGCCGTACTAGCAGCAGCCATCACTATTCCCTTCACCGTCGCTCGTCGCCGACGTAACCGTGCAACGGCCTTCGGCCCGCCTCCGCCCCCGTACGGTTCGTACAACTCGGACTCTCGTTGACCTCATGGCTACGCTTGCACAGCCTCATGTGTCCGCAACGGGTGAGACGTTCGCCTTCGATTCACGGGCGATGAAGAAGCCCATGCGGGGCACGGCCCTTGAGGCAGGGTGGGTCTGGCATGGAGTGGTCTTCAAGCTGTGATGCTCGTTGCCAGCAGCTGACTGATGTTGTCCCCGTGGCGCGGTAGGTACGACGAGGACTGTGTCGCTTCGTCGTCCATGCAAGCGTTCCGCATCCGCCACCAGGCAAGTGCAGCGTAGCTTGGCTTGAGTTGCGGGTGCTTTGGCCGGGGGACCGGTTGGGCATATCTTCCTGCAGGGTCAAACTACCCGATATCGCACTTCGGTGGCTGCACTGTCAGGGGGGAGATAGGGCCTTCGCCGCACTGTCCTGACGCGCATGGATGATCATTCGAACTATCCTGCGTACGGGCCGATATGCTCGGGATCGTGCATAAGTACGCGTACTCATGCGCGACATCGGTGATCGCGATATACAAGTGGGTGGGCAAGCGGGGCAGCTTCTGGCCCCGTCTGATACGAGTTCGCGATAGGTGGTAACTGTTGTCGGACAAACTAGCCGTGCCGTTCAAGGAGTTACGGGCGAGTGGTGGGGCATCCGGGCAGGTCGGACGCGACCTGGCGCCTCATGTGTCCAAGGCCGTAAAGGGCATGAAGGATGCCGCCGAGGGCCTTCGCGACTGGTCGTTCGGGACCGCGCTGGAGTATGCCGCCAGCGAGTGGGACACCGCGCTCGAAGGGATGCGGACACGCATCGGCAGGAGCGGGGAACTCCTCACAGACACGGCGAACGGCCAGCAGTGGACGGACAGCAGGATCTACGACTCGTTCCTGAAGGGGTACGAGAGATGAGTAGCTTGTTCCAGCGCCTGTTCAACCTGAACACCGCCCCTCTGGAATCCGCGGCGTCCTCTTGGAGGACCCTGGGCGACAAGCTGGCCTCTGCTCACACGTTCCACCGCCAGCAGGTGACCGGTCCACTTGAGAGCGGGTGGGAGGGGGAAGCGGCGAAAGCGGGCAAGGAGGTCCTGGGCATCCTGCAAGGCCAGATGGAAGCGGCGCATGTGGACGCGCTCCTCATCGCGAAGGTTCTGGAAACCGTCCGCATCCGGATGACGCAGGCGCAGACCGATCTGCGTAATGCCGTTCGTAGCGCTGAGCAGGAGCACTACGTGGTCGATGACGGGACCGGTCAGGTCAAGATGCCGACCTGGCTGCTCGACGCGCAGCACGATCCGGATCAGCCGGCCTTGTTCGCGAAATACGCGGTGGGTATGCAGAAGTACCAGGACAGCATCAACCAGGCGCTCAAGGACGCGGAGCAGGCGAGCGAAGAGGGACGCAAGGCGATCACGGAGTTCGACCCCCAAGGCTTGCACAAGGAAGACGCGCTCGGGCAGTCTGCGAAGGCGGCGAAGGGCATCGCCAAGGATCTCGGTGTGGGCCCCTTCGGCTGGCCTAGGGGTCATGACGTCAAGGAGAACGCTGCCTGGTGGAAGGGGCTCGACCAGGATCAGCAGCAGCTGTTCATCGCGATGTACCCCGAGAAGGTGGGCGCCATGAACGGTCTACCGAGTGCGGTGCGTGACAGTGCGAACAGGCTGCTGCTCGACCAGATGCTGAATCCGGCGCGGCCCGACCATGCCATCAACCCCGACGAGTTCAACAAGCAACAGGCAGGACTTCAGGCCTTGAAGAGCAAGTTGGATTCGGCTGACGGTGTCCCAGCAGAGCAGAGGCTCTACTTGCTTAAGGTTGACCCGCGAGGCGACGGACGAGCCATCATCGCCATGGGAAATCCAGACACGGCGGCCAACACAGCCGTGCTTGTTCCTGGAACCAACACGAACTTGGAAAGCATTCCTGGCCAGGTGGATCGCATTAGCGGGTTGCAGCGTGTGGCAATGAAGCTGAGACCAAACGACAGCACAGCCGTCATTTCATGGCTCGACTACGAGGCGCCGCAGGTCAAGGTGTCCGACTCCCGAGTAGACCTCGGCGTGGCCGGGACTTCGAGAGCCGAGGATGGTGGAGAAGCGCTGCGCGAGTTCACAGCTGGAACTCGTGCGGCTCAGGGGGAGCGACACGGTCGCCTGACAGTGATCGGTCACAGTTACGGCTCAACAACCATGGGTGCAGGGGCTGCCGGGGGTCGCGGGCTGGAGGCTGACAACATTATCGCTCTCGGGAGCCCGGGGCTGACTGTCGAGCATGCTCGGGATTTGCACGTGGACCCCAGGCACGTATACATCGGTACCGCGGATGATGACGGAATCAAGAGGGCTGCTGACAAGACGCTGGGTATCGATCCTGCGACAAGCACCTTTGGAGCTCAGCGGATTCGAGTGGACACAAGTGGGCACAGTGGGTACTGGGATTGGGCCGATTCGAAAACTCCTAGTGAATCCCTGGTCAATCAGGGGAGGATCATCACTGGGAGCCAGGCGCCTACGACTACAGGATATGAGCCCGCTCCGTTTGGCCGGCCTGGCTATGACATGCCGTTCCCTCATGTACCCCAAGGAGTCAAGTGAGGCCCGGAACTGTCGCGCCTGTCCACGGGCCTTTGAGAAGTTTCACGTTGCGCTTCGTGACGTTGTCTGTAGTCGTCGGCCTCCTGGGGGGTTGTGTGTCTGATTCGAAGGAAAAGGGGAAGAACGATCCGTTGCCCAGAATGGACAGATCGGAGGCGAAAGACTGGGCCCGGCGCTTCACTGAGCATGTTGCCGATGTTATGGGAGTCCGTGTCAACTCTAGAAATCCAGATGTCAGATACGTCGGGTGTATTGGGAGAGACGGCGAGTCTGCAACAGATTCGAGGTACAAACTTCTCTACACGGCCTGGGTGGACTTGCCCCAGGAAAGGCACAACGAGGCCGGTGAAAAAGTTCGGAAGATGTTTGAGCGCGACGGGTACGACGTCACGACGTTTCGACGTTACGAGTCGCCCAACGTCAGCATGATTGTGGAGGCGCGACCGAAGAAGGAGGGTTTCTTTATCTCGGTGGAGTCTGCGGCGTCCGGGAAGGGGTTTGGCGAGATGGGTATCGGAATAGATTCGCCATGCCTGATCCCGGGCGGGGTGAAGCAGGAGAAACAATGATCTCTCATGGCCAGGAGCCGGGGGAGGAGCCTTTGCGCCGGCGGCCGCTGTCCGGACACTTACCTCATCAGAGGTGATTCCTGCGGCTCATGGAGAGAGGGTCGGTTCTTTATGTACGGTCTGCGGGTTGCGCTCTGGGGTGTAGCCATCGGAGCGTTCGGTTTGATTTTGACCATGAACGGGACAGGCTCGTTCGATCAGGTTTTGATCTTCCTGCTTCTTGTGTTGGTTGTCCTGTGCCCCGCGTTCGGTGAGCTCTATGCAGCGCGTCGGAAGCAGCGTGATTGGTATGTGCGAACCTTCACGTCGTTTGACGAGCTGAGGCAGTCTGTGGATGTGCTGCCCTTGAGGCGAATCCGCGACTGTGAGGGGGTCGCCGAAGCTGTCCACGAACTGAAGAAGAGGTATCCGTTGCTCCCGGTCGCCGAGGCAGCCAAGCTCGTGCGTAGCCTGTGAGGCCGGGCGTCAAGTGATCAGATCAAATGGTCAAGTTCACCTCTCTTGGCGGCCTCGACCAAGTTCCGTAAGCCTTCACGAGTCGTGGTGACTACCTCGTGAGGGCGGTCTGTTTCGCGGAGGATAGGCGTTCCATCCGGCGCTTGGCCTATTTGAAGGCAGGAGTTGCCTCCGTCCCCGCCGCAAATAGGTTCCTGCCACTGCGTCTCAGGCATGGGTGTCCGTTCGTAGTTGGTGGGCAATCGTTTCGATGAGTGTGCGAGTCTGCTCCGGTGTGAGGGACCGGGCTTCCGCGTTGTCGAGCAAGTCGCGGTACCTCCTCAACTCCGTTTCCGAGTCGACGAAGACGGGGCCGTGAAAGCTGTCCAACTGGACCGTGTCGAGCTGGCGGACCGGCCCGTACGCGTAACAGATGGACTGGCCGGAGCCGGCGAAGCCCTGAGTGTCGAAGGGGATGGCCCGGATGCTGATATTGCTCCGCTCGCTCATGCGGAGCAAGTGGTTCAACTGAGCCCTGGCGACGTTCGGTCCGCCGAACTGCATGTGTAGGGCTGCCTCGTGGATGATCGCGGTGAACGGGGGTGGGTCGTCCCGGAGAGTGAGGATCTCCTGCCGTCGCATGCGGTGTCCGGCGCGGAGTTCGACCTCCTTCTTGGGGAGAGAGGCGAGAGATGCCTCGAAGACCGCCTGCGCGTGCTCGGCCGTCTGAAGAAGGCCCGGCAGGTGCACCATGAGGAACATTCGGAACGCCGTGGCGTGGTACTCGAGTTCGGTGACGTCGAGGAAGCCAGTCGGCAGGTTGTTGCGATACGACTCCCACCAGCGGCTGTCTCGATCCCGGGCCATGTCGGCGAGGGCGTCGATCAACTTCCCGTCACCACAGCCGTAGTGCTGGGCAAGGGTGCGCACCCGCTCTGGACTGATCGCGAAGCTGCCGGACTCGATGTTGGGGATCCGAGTCCGATTGACGCCGATGAGCGCGGCAGCTTGCTGGGTGGAGATACCAGCGGCCTCTCGAATCTTGCGCAGCTCGGTGCCGAGGCGCCGCTGACGGACCGTGGGGGCGTTGCGTGGTGGCATGTCACCTCTCCTCGTAGCCGCGGACAGTCTGCCGCTGTAGCTGCATGAGATCCATCGCGTAGAACGGTTCTCCTGTTCGGTAGAACCGTCCACCCGGTGTGCGCTACCTTCGGTGCCGCTTCACTCACGCACAGCGAGTCGGAAGAGCACCGCGTGAGCATGCCCGTCCTCCCTGGGAGGGGTGTGCCCGCGTCCAGGGAGGCGAGCCACCGGCGGTTGCGTGCGATGACCCCAATCCCCCCCACGTGCTTGGAGTGATCACGCATGCTCAGTGACGCCGTATCCGCCTGCCTCCCGGGCGGGCCGCCGGCGGTGCCGGGTGCGCCGACCCTGGCCGACCTCAACTACTCCTTCGGGCTTCCCGGGAGTCCGTATGCGCTCTCCCTCGCCCGTCGCCTCGTGCGTCAACTGCTCGACGAGCACGGGCTGTCCGACATGGCGGAGCTCGGGACCTTCGCGGTGGCCGAACTCCTCGGGAACTGCCATCTGTTCAACGTCAACCGGGAGACGGACGTATCTCTGAGGTGGCGGTACGGGGTGCTCCGGCTGACCGTCTTCGACAAGCATCCGGCGCATGCCGGCGGCCACGGCCGGGTCTGCCTCGGGCTTCGGCGCCTGGCGTTGACGACGCTGGACGAGGTCGTGGCGGCGTGCAGGGGGATCTGCGGGCTGGAGAACGCGCGGGGGCCGTTGGCCGGGAACAGGATGTGGGTCGTGTTCTCGCGGGAGGCGGCGCGGTGTTATGCCGGGCTGTGAGTGCGACGGAGCTGGGCGGGGGCCTGCTGGGGTGGCAGGCGTAGGGCGCCGTAGTAGTCCCGCTCCGTGTCCGAGGGGTATCTCGCGCACTCGGCGTAGGCGGAGACCGACAGGCGGTCCTCCGAGTTCGTCGCGACCCTGATGGTGTCGCCGGTGCGCGGGTGCTTGAGGTGGAGCCAGAGTTCGTGGCCGGGCGTCGAGTCGTCGAACCTCATGACCTTCCAGCCCTGCCGCGTCAGATGGTGTCGCACTCGCTCGAGCGCCGGTTCCGCCTCGGCGCGGGGGACGCCCTTGAGGGCCCACTCCTCGCGTACGTCCACGACGCCGGGCTCGGCCGGCGGGGTGTCGCGCAGGTTCTCGGGCAGGTGGCGCAGGCCCTGGCGTGGGCATGCGGAGCCTCCGGCTTCCATGCCGCGGCCGGGCCGGTCGTCGTCCAGCCGGGCCCGCGGCAGACCGAGGGCGTCGTAGACGGACTGCGTGTGTCCGTCCAGCCGCTCGGCGGTGGCTGCCGGACGGGCCACCGGGTAGGGGTCGCCCTCCCACATCGACTTGGCCCACCGGGCGAACACCGCGACACCCGCTATCAGGGCGGCGGCGCCGACCACCGCTGTGGTCGAGAAGATGAGGGCGAGGATTTTTGTTCGTCCGGTCACGTACGGAATCGTCCGTCAGCCGCAGCACGGCAGGCATGAGTCCGGCTACTCATCTGATGCCTCGTCCGGATGCTCAGCTCGGGGACGGGGGCCAGGGCTATCCGGAACCTGGTCACCCCTTTATGGGCAATCCGGCCGAGGGGTTCTGATTGTTCCTCATTCGCTAACCTGTGCATCGATTGGATGTTTCTATGTGAGCGCGTGAGGGCGGGATGACGGTGGGCTTCGTCGATGCCTCGGAAGCGGATCGTTCGGCGTCCGGGTGTCTGGACGTCGTCGCCGTACCGCAGGTGGCTCCCGATGCCGCCCTGGTCCGCGAGCTGTACGCCCACTCCAGCCGGATCCTCGACGCGCTGGCGCTCCGGCGGAGGGTGGGGCGGACGGACGACGTCGTGTCCGTGGTGTGTCCGGAGTGCGTGCCGTGGGGGTTCACGGAGACGCCCTGTGCCGTGGGGCATCAGTGGTACGTCGACCGGGTGCGGGACACGGCGCTGCCGGAGGCGCTGATGCGGCTGGGGGCGTGGTTCGAGGCCGGCGGCTGGGTGTCGTTCGAGGACGTCGCGGACGCGAGTCTGCTGTCGGCGGCGCGCAATGCCGAGGGGTACCGGGCGGGCGTGACGATCGTGGCCGGGCAGCGGCGACTGATGGTCCGAGTGATCACACCCTGTACGCGGGTGTGAGGAAAGGGGGCGGCTTGGCCGGGTACGGAGGAGTGCTGCCGGTGAACGGGGCCGCCCTGGCGGCCGATCCCCGGCTGGCGGCGGCCGTCGAGGACATCGGGCGGCGGAGCGGCGTCGACTATTTCGACGACGATGTGGTGCGGGGTGTGCTGGGCGCGCACCGGGTGCGCTACGGACCGTCGACGTGGCTGTCTCTGGTGGGGTTCCTGGGCGGACTCGTGCTGCTGCTCCCGGCCGCTGACGGGGGAGGGGCTCTGATGCTGGCCGGGGCCGCCGTGCTGCTGGTGGTCTCGATCCCCGTTCTGCTCCTCTCGGGGGCGGTGACCCAACAGCGGCGCAGGCACCCGCAGTTGATCGCCTACCGGCAGGTGCTGACCGCAGCCTTGGAGCACGGTGCGCCGGTCGTGCACATCCCGGGCTGGTTGCCCACGCCGTCCTCGTAGGGCCATCGGCCGACCGACCGGCTAGGGGTGCGAGCCCGCGATCGCGTCGACCACCATCCACGCGGCCATCAGCATGACCATCGCCAGTACCCATGCGTACCGGGCCAGTTCCCGCCGTGAGGCGAGCCCCCAGGTGCCCAGCGGTGCGGCCAGCAGGGCCGTGCCGAGGGGGACGTACGCCACCAGCTGCTGCCCGGTCGTGGTGCAGATGAGCTGGGTGTCGCCCTGGCCGCAGGGGTCGCTCGCCATCACCGCCAACGGCGCGAAGAGGAACGTCGCCCCGGCGAAGAGCCAGAGCACCAGGCCGCCGATGGCCTTGAGGCAGTTGGCGGCGGCGTTGTCGTAGCGGGCTGCTGTCATGATCGTCACGCTAGGCGGCGGGTGCGAAGCGGGGCATCCGCGCGCCTACGCGTCCGGAGCTGAGTACGGGTACTCAGACGCAGAGGCCGTGACCGGAATCGAACCGGCGTAACTCGCTTTGCAGGCGAGCCCCTCAACCACTCGGGCACACGGCCAAGTTGTGCTGTCCCTCAAGACATTAGGGCGGGGCCCCGACCTCGATCAACAGGGCGCGGGGTGCCGCCACATGACCGACATGCCCCGTTCATGGGGCTCATGAGGACCGGGACGCCAGGAACTCCTCCACCACCGGGCGGAACATCTCCGGCTCGTCCACCCATGGGTAGTGGCCGACCCCGTACAGCGGCCGGAGCGCGGCCCGGGGGAAGGAGGCCGCGACGAGTTCGCCGGCGCGCATGCCGGTGACCGCGTCGCGGTCGCCCGTGACGACGAGGACGGGGCAGGTCACGGCGCGGAGGCGGTCGAGGACGGCGGTGCGGGCGGCGTCGTCGACGCCCTGCCAGAAGGCGATGCGGGGGACGGGGTGGAGCTGGTGGTCCTGGGCGGCGGCGTGGGCCTGCTGCGGGGCGTCCCAGCGGGCGTACGCGAGGGGGGCCGCGCGGCGGAGGAGGGCGCGGGCCTCGGCGAAGTCGCGGGTGTCGGGGAGGGAGTGGGCGGCGACGTACGCGTCCACCCACCACTCCTCGTCCGCGCGGGACTCGAAGATCTCCTCGGCGTCGCCGGGGAGTTCGCCCTGGAGGCGGGAGCCCGGGGTGACGAGGACGAGGTGCGCGAGGCGGTGCGGGTAGAGCGCGGCGTACGCCTGGGCCGTGGCGCAGGCGGCGTCGTGGGCGAGGAGCGCGAAGCGGTCGAGGCCGAGGTGGGCGCGGAGGGATTCGACGTCCTCGGCCAGGGCGGGGAAGGCGTAGCCGGAGGGGTCGGGGGCGGGCGGGGAGGCGCCGGTGCCACGGGAGTCGGGGACGACGAGGGTGTGGCGGGCGTCGAGGCCGCCCAGGTCGCCGAGGTAGGCGGCGTCGCGTCCGGGGCCGCCGGCGAGGCAGATCACGGGTGGGCGGCCGACGTCGGGCTCGCGTGCCTCCAGGACGCGGTAGGCCAGCTCCGCGCCGTCGTAGGAGGGGTAGCGCAAGGGGGCGGGTGGTGCGTTATGTGGCATATGTCAACCATGCCTTAAGTGGTGGATGATCCAGAAGCAACCCATCAAGGAACTCCCGCCTGCCCCAAAATCCGCTTATGATTCCGGTGTGTTCGACTCGCGGCACATCAAGACGTTCCACGCGGTGGTGGCGGCCGGTTCGTACTCCGCGGCCGCCCGGGCGCTCGGATACACCCAGCCCGCGATCACCCAGCAGATGAAGGCCCTCGAACGGGCCGTCGGGACACCGCTGTTCACGCGGGTGGGGCGGCGGATGCGGCTGACCGAGGCGGGGGAGGCGCTCGCCCGGCACGCCGAGACGATCCTCGACACGCTCAGCGTGGCCCAGCAGCAGATGAGTTCGCTGACGCGGCTGCGCTCCGGCCGGGTGCGGATGTGCGCGTTCCCCAGCGCGGGCGCCACCCTCGTCCCCGAGGCGCTGGCCCGGCTCGCGGCCGACCACCCGGGGGTGCGGGTCGAACTGCTGGAGGGGGAGCCCCCGGAGTCGCTGCGCAGGCTGGAGCGCGGCGAGTTCGACATCGCGCTCGCCTTCACCTACCCCGGGCTGCACGACGAAGTGCCGGACGAATTGGTGGAGATACCGCTGCTGGAGGACCAGCTGACGGTGCTGATGCCGGCCGGGCACCCGCTGGCCCGCCGCCGTGCCGTGGCCCTGGCCGACCTCGCCGAGGAGCGCTGGATCGCGGGCTGTCTGCGCTGCCGCACCAACTTCCTGCACGAGTGCACCCAGGTCGGTTTCGCGCCCGACATAGCGTTCACCACGGACGACATCCTGGTCGTGCAGTCGCTCGTCGCGGAGGGGCTGGGGGTGGCGATGATGCCGGGGCTGGTGCTGTCGTTCCTGCGCCACGACCGGATCACCGGCCGCCCGCTCGACCCGGCGTCCAGCCGCCAGGTCTCGGCGTACGTGCTCCGCGACCACCTCCGCGTACCGGCCACCGCCCTCGTGCTGGACGAGCTCAAGGCGGCGGCGAGGCGGCGTACCGGCGGCTGTTCGAACAAACCATAAGCGGCAGTTGGCGACCGGCCAACGAACTGTCGTTGGACGTGATCGTTCCCCGGCTCGACGCTGCCCCTATGACGACGCCCACGACAGCCCCCGCCGCGCCCCCGGTCACCGCCCGGCTCCGCGCCCTCGTCGACGGCATCAGGGAGGCGGTGGACCGCGGCCTGCCGCCCGACACGACCGCCTACCTCGTCGGCGAGCTGCTCGCCGGCCACCTCGGCGCGCCCGACCTCCTCACCGACGAGCAGCGCGCCGGCGACCCGGACCACTACCGCCAGCACGTCCTGCACGCGGAACCGGACGGCGGCTTCTCGGTCGTGGCGCTGGTCTGGCTGCCGGGGCAGGGGACGCCGATCCACGACCACGTGGCGTGGTGCGTGACGGGTGTGCACGAGGGGACGGAGAGCGAGCGCCGCTACCGGCTGGTCCCCGACGGGCCGAGCGCCCGGCTGGTGGCCGTCGAGGACGTGGCCAACCGGCAGGGCGAGGTCTGCGGCTTCGCGCCGCCCGGCGACATCCACCGGGTGCGCAACGCGTCCTCGTCCGCGGCGGTCTCGATCCACGTCTACGGCGCCGACGTCTCGCGGCTCGGCACCAGCGTGCGGCGCGTCTACCGGCTGCCGGCCGACGAGCTGTGAGGGGGGAGACGGCGGTGGTGCTGGTCGAGGACCGGGCCCGCGCGACCCCGGGGGCCGCGCCGCCCGGCCGGCTCCCCGGCCTGGCCATGGTGGCCGCCGGGGTCGCCCTGGCCTGGGCGGTCCACGGGCTCGTCCCCGCCGTCCCGCTGCTCACCGCGGCGGTCGTGCTCGGCATCGGCGCGGCGCATCTGCCCGGCGTCCGGGAGCTGGTGCGCGGTGCCGGACGCGCGGGGCTCACCCTCGCCGGGAAGCGGCTGATGCGCCTCGGCGTGGTGCTGCTGGGGCTGCGGCTGAGCCTGGGCGACGTGCTCGGGATCGGCTGGGCGACTGTGGCGATGGTGCTGGTGACCGTCGCCGCGACCTTCTCCGGGACGCTCTGGCTCGGCCGCCGGCTCGGGCTGCGCGGCGACCAGCCGCTGCTGATCGCGACCGGCTACGCGATCTGCGGGGCGTCCGCGATCGGGGCGGTCGGCGAGGTCTCCGGCAGCGACGAGGAGGACACGGCGACGTCCGTGGCGCTGGTGACGCTCTGCGGCACGCTGGCGATCGCCGTCCTGCCGCTGCTGCACCACCCGCTCGGGCTGGACGACTCGCAGTTCGGCCGCTGGGTGGGGGCGGGCGTGCACGACGTCGGCCAGGTCGTGGCGGCCGCGCAGACGGCCGGGCCGACGGCGCTCGGCGAGGCGGTCCTGGTGAAGCTGATGCGGGTGGCGCTACTGGCGCCGCTGGTGGCGGGGGTGGCGGTGGCGATACGGCGTCGGCGGACGGCGGGCACCGGGCGGGGGGCGAAACGGCCGCCGGTCGTGCCGCTGTTCGTCGTCGGCTTCCTGGCCATGGTGGCCCTGCGCAGCACCGGAGCGCTGCCCGGTACCGTGCTGGACGGGGCGCAGCGCGTCCAGGAACTGCTGCTCGCGGCCGCGCTGTTCGGGCTGGGGAGCGCGGTCCACCTGCCCTCGCTGGTCCGCACGGGCGGCCGGGTCGCGGCGCTCGGGCTGGGGGCGTGGGCGGTGATCGCGGGGGTGTCGTACGCGGGGGTGCTGGTGACGACGGCGTGACGGACGGCGAGATGGGCGGCGTGACGGACGGTGTGTCTGTTGTGACTGGTGTGGCCGGTGGGCTGTGACTTCGGAGGTAGGGCGAACGGACGAGGACGGTCCCTTCTCTGGACAGAAGCGCCGGAAACGCCCTCTTTCTAGGCTCGCCACCATGACCAGTACTGACTCCATATCCGCGGCCCCAGGGGCCGCCACCACGCCACCGGGGGAGGCCGGTGGCGTCCTCGGGAGCCGCTACCGCGCCCTGACCCTCGGCATCATCTCCGTCGTCTCGCTGATCGCGTTCGAGGCGAGCGCGATCACGACCGCCATGCCCTTCGCGGCCCGCGCCCTGGGCGGCGTCGGGCTGTACGCCTTCGCCTTCTCCGCCTACTTCACGGCCAGTCTGTTCTCCATGTCCGTCGCCGGGCAGTGGAGCGACCGCTCCGGGCCGCTGGGCCCGCTCTTCACCGGCATCGCCACCTTCGGCGCCGGTCTGGTGCTCGCCGGCTCCGCCCAGCAGATGTGGATGCTCGTGGCGTCCCGGGCGGTGCAGGGCCTGGGCGGCGGGTTCGTCGTGGTGTCGCTCTACGTCGTCGTGGGGCGCGCCTACCCCGAGCGCCTGCGGGCCAAGATCCTGGCGGCGTTCTCGGCCGCCTGGGTGGTGCCCGTCCTGGTCGGTCCCGTGATCGCCGGATCCGTGGCCGAACAGCTCGGCTGGCGCTGGGTGTTCCTGGCGATCCCGGTCCTGATCCTGCTGCCGCTCGCGGTCATGCTGCCCGCGCTGCGGAAGCTGCCGCGTCCGGAGGCCGGGGGCGCCCCCGACCGCCGTCGGGCGGCGCTCGCGCTGGCCGTCGCCGTCGGCGCCGGGCTGCTCCAGTACGCGGGCCAGGGCCGCGAGTGGCTCGCCCTGGTGCCGGCGGTCGCGGGTCTCGCGCTGCTCGCCCCGTCCATCGTCCGGCTGCTGCCGAGGGGGACGTTCCGCGCCCTGCGCGGACTGCCGTCCGTGGTGCTGCTGCGGGGCATCACGGTGGGCGCCTTCCTCGCCTCCGAGAGCTTCATCCCGCTGATGCTGGTGAGCGAGCGCGGCATGTCCGCGACGACCGCCGGGCTCTCCCTCACCGGCGGCGGCCTCACCTGGAGCCTCGGCGCCTACACCCAGAGCCGGTCCCGGCTGGAGCCATACCGGCAGCGGCTGATGTGCCTCGGCCTGGTGCTGATGGCCGTCTCCATCGCGGTGGTGCCGCTGGTGCTGCTCGACGGGGCGCCGGTGTGGCTGGTCGCCGCCTCGTGGGTCGTCGCCGGCTACGGGATCGGGCTGAACGTCTCCAGCAGCACCGTGCTCGCGCTGGAGCTCTCCCCGGCGGGGGAGGAGGGCGTCAGCTCGGCCGCCCTCCAGGTGTCCGAGGCCCTCGGCAACATCGTGCTGGTCGGCGTCGCGGGCGTGCTCTTCGGCGCGTTCGGCGGCGGGACCGCCGGCGAGGGGGCCCACGGGGCGTCGGACGCCGCGGCTCCGCACTCCGCGTTCGCGGCCGTCTACGTCGCGATGGCGGCGGTGGCCGTGGCGGGCGCGGCGGTCGCGACCCGGCTGCGGCCGAAGGAGCGGGGGACGAAGGAGCGCGGGACGAAGGACCGGGTGCGCCCGGCATGATCCCGTCTCCCGAACCCGACGACTGCGGCTCGCGCTGTCCTCCCCGGACGGGCCGTACGTCCACCGATACCGATACCGATACCGACAGGGCGGGTGACGGGACTCCGGTCCCGTCACCCGCCCCTTTCGCCCCTTCCGCAGCGGGGCCGGACTCCCTCCGCCCGCACCTTGGGTAGGCTGTCGCGGTTGTGTTTCCTCAAGGCCCCCGACCACCCCGACGGAGACCGTGACTACCACCACAGCCAACCATCACCTCTCGCCCGCCTTCCCCGGCCGGGCCCCCTGGGGTACCGCCAACAAGCTGCGCGCCTGGCAGCAGGGCGCCATGGACCGGTACGTCCAGACCCAGCCCCGTGACTTCCTCGCCGTCGCCACCCCCGGCGCCGGGAAGACCACGTTCGCGCTCACCCTCGCGTCCTGGCTGCTGCACCACCACGTCGTCCAGCAGGTGACCGTGGTCGCGCCGACCGAGCACCTGAAGAAGCAGTGGGCCGAGGCCGCCGCCCGCGTCGGGATCAAGCTCGACCCGGAGTACAGCGCGGGCCCGCTGGGCCGCGAGTACCACGGCGTCGCCGTCACCTACGCCGGTGTCGGCGTCCGCCCGATGCTGCACCGCAACCGCTGCGAGCAGCGCAAGACGCTCGTCATCCTGGACGAGATCCACCACGCCGGCGACTCCCGCTCCTGGGGCGAGGCCTGCATGGAGGCGTTCGAGCCGGCCACCCGCCGCCTCTGTCTGACCGGTACGCCGTTCCGCTCGGACACCAACCCCATCCCGTTCGTCACCTACGAGGAGGGGAACGACGGGATCCGGAAGTCCTCCGCCGACTACACCTACGGCTACGGCAACGCGCTCGCCGACGGCGTCGTCCGCCCGGTGATATTCCTCTCCTACAGCGGCAACATGCGCTGGCGCACCAAGGCGGGCGACGAGCTGGAGGCCCGGCTCGGCGAGCCGATGACCAAGGACGCGGTCAGCCAGGCCTGGCGCACCGCGCTGGACCCGCGCGGCGACTGGATGCCCAATGTGCTGCGCGCCGCCGACCAGCGGCTGACCGAGGTGCGCAAGTCCATCCCGGACGCCGGCGCGCTCGTCATCGCCTCCGACCAGGACTCCGCGCGCGCCTACGCCAAGCTGATCCGGGAGATCACCGGCGAGGGCCCCACCGTCGTCCTCTCCGACGACTCGGGCGCGTCCGACCGCATCGACGAGTTCTCGCACGGCGACTCGCGCTGGATGGTCGCCGTCCGCATGGTGTCCGAGGGCGTGGACGTGCCCCGGCTCGCGGTCGGGGTCTACGCGACGACGATCTCCACGCCGCTGTTCTTCGCCCAGGCCGTCGGCCGCTTTGTGCGGTCGCGGCGCCGCGGCGAGACGGCGTCCGTCTTCGTGCCGACCATCCCGACGCTGCTGACCTTCGCCAACGAGATGGAGGTCGAGCGCGACCACGTCCTCGACCGGCCGAAGAAGGAGGGGGAGGAGGACCCCTACGCCGAGTCCGAGAAGGAGATGGACGAGGCCAACAAGCAGCAGGACGAGGACACCGGCGAGCAGGACATGCTGCCGTTCGAGGCGCTGGAGTCCGACGCGGTCTTCGACCGGGTCATGTACAACGGCGCCGAGTTCGGCATGCAGGCCCACCCGGGCAGCGAGGAGGAGCAGGACTACCTCGGTATCCCCGGCCTGTTGGAGCCCGAGCAGGTCCAACTGCTGCTGCAGAAGCGCCAGGCGCGGCAGATCGCGCACAGCCGGCGGAAGCCGGACGACGAGGCGGACCTGCTGGAGATCCCGGCCGAGCGGCGGCCGGTGGTGACGCACAAGGAGCTGCTGCAGCTGCGCAAGGAGCTCAACACGCTGGTCGGCGCGTACGCGCACCAGAGCGGCAAGCCGCACGGCGTGATCCACACCGAGCTGCGGCGCACCTGCGGCGGCCCGCCGAGCGCGGAGGCGACGGCCGGGCAGCTGAGCGAACGGATCAAGAAGCTGCGGGAGTGGGCCACGCGCATGCAGTGATGCCCGCGTGCAGTGACGATCGCGTATGGCGACGCCCGCAAGGGAGTTGATCAGGTATTCCCCGATTCCCCTGCGGGATGCCCGGATTGTGGGCAGACTCTTCCGCTGAGCGGACCGGCTCGCTAGCGTGCCGGTCACGCACACGCCCCGTGGCAGCGCCGCCGCGGAGCGCGGCCGGTTGTACGCGTCCGAGGGCGCGTGCGTCCAGCGAACGCCTGCGCCCCGAGTGCGCAATGCGTCAAGCGACCCGGCGGCCTCTCCTCACGCGCTGCCGGACGGGACCGGAGGCGCGACCCCACCACGACGAGAGCCCGCCTTTCATCGGAGGAGGGGGCGTCGTGACCGCGGAGACTTCGCAGACGCTCGACAGAGGACTGCGTGTCCTGAAACTGCTGGCCGACACCGACCACGGACTGACCGTCACCGAGCTGGCCGCCCGGCTCGGCGTCAACCGGACCGTGGTCTACCGGCTGCTCGCCACGCTGGAGCAGCACGCGCTCGTCCGGCGGGACATCGGCGGCCGGGCCCGGGTGGGCCTGGGGGTGCTGCGGCTCGGCCGGCAGGTGCACCCGCTGGTGCGGGAGGCCGCCCTGCCCGCGCTGCGGGCGCTGGCCGAGGACGTGGGGGCCACCGCCCATCTGACGCTCGTCGACGGGGCGGAGGCCCTCGCCGTCGCCGTCGTCGAACCGACCTGGACGGACTACCACGTGGCCTACCGCGCCGGGTTCCGGCACCCGCTGGACCGGGGCGCGGCCGGCCGCGCCATACTCGCCGCCCGCGCGGGCGACGTCGACAATCCGGGCTACTCGCTCACCCATGGCGAACTGGAGGCCGGGGCGAGCGGGGCCGCGGCCCCGCTGCTCGGGGTGAGCGGGATCGAGGGCAGCGTGGGCGTGGTGATGCTCACCGACGCCGTTCCGCACCGGGTCGGCCCGCGGGTCGTCGAGGCGGCCAAGGAGGTGGCGGACGCGCTCAGGTGACGCGGCGGGGTCCGTGCGGGATCCCGTGCGGGGGGTTGCGCGGGGGTGACGCGCTGGGGCGAGGGCGGCCGGGCCGGGGGACGGGCGGTGAACTAGATTCGCACCATGCGTTTCCTCCCCCCGTCCGCCTGGTCCCCCCGGACCCGGATCGCCGCCGTCTGCGCCGTGCCCGTCCTGGCCCTGCTCGGCACGGCGGCCTTCGCGCCCCTGCCGTTCTCCATCGCCCGGCCCGGGTCCACGGTCAATGTGCTCGGCGATCACCAGGGCAAACCGGTGATCTCGGTGAGCGGGGTGGAGAGCCGTCGCACGAGCGGGCAGCTGCGGATGTCCTCGATCATCGCGACCGGGCCGCGGGCGGAGGTCGGCCTGGCCGACGTGGCGGGCGACTGGTTCCGTACGGACCGGGCGGTGATGCCGCGCGACTCCGTCTTCCCGCCGGGCAAGTCCGACAAGGAGACGGAGGAGCGCAACGTGGCGGAGATGACCAAGTCGCAGGAGTCCGCGACGCGGGCCGCCCTGGACTACCTCCACCGCTCGCCGAAGGACGTCAAGGTCACGCTGCGGCTCGCCGACATCGGCGGCCCGAGCGCGGGCCTGATGTTCGCCCTCGGCATCGTGGACAAGATCGACGGCGACGGGCGGGGCGGTGACCTGACCGGTGGCCGGACGATCGGCGGCACGGGCACGATCGAGCCGGACGGGTCGGTGGGCCCGGTCGGCGGCGTCCCGCTGAAGGTGCAGGCGGAGGGCCGGGACGGGGCGGGCGTCTTCCTCGTGCCGAAGAAGCAGTGCGCGGAGGCGGAGGCGGAGCTGCCGAAGGGGATGCGGCTGGTTCCGGTGACGGATCTGCGGGACGCGGTCGAGTCGCTGAAGGCGCTGTCGTCCGGCGGGCGGGTGCCGAGCTGCTGACGTGCCGGGCTGCTGACGCGCGGGGCTGCTGACGCGCGGGGCGGCGACGGGGCCGAGGCTCACTCCTCCCCGCCCGCCGCCTCCCGCACCAGCGGGATGATCCGCAACGGCACCGCGTTCTCCATCACGATCGCCGTCGACGCCCGCACGATCCCCTCGATCCCCACCACCTTGTCGATCACCCGCTGGAGATCCGCGTTGGAGCGGGCCACCAGCCGGCACAGCATGTCCCCGTGCCCGGTGATCGTGTGCAGCTCCAGCACCTCCGGGACGCCCGCCAGATGGGTGCGGACGTCCGCGCCCTGCCCCTGCCGGATCTCCAGGGTGGCGAAGGCGGTCACCGGGTAGCCCAGCGCCGCGGGGTCGACGTCCGGGCCGAAGCCGCGGATGACGCCCTCCGACTGGAGCCGGTCCAGCCGCGCCTGCGCCGTGCCGCGGGCCACGCCGAGGCGGCGGGAGGCCTCCAGGACGCCGATGCGCGGCTCCCGCGCGAGCAGTTCGATGAGCCGGCCGTCCAAACGATCGATCGCCATGATCATCCCCTCGTGGTCATCCTGTACAGATCGCCCGGCGTTACCGGCTGTCTGCTGTGCAGATTGCCCATCCAATACGCAAACTATTGCGCACCTTGTGGATCGGCGAGACGCTGCGCGCATGACGCAGACCACAGATCACACCTTTGACACCGCTCGGCAGGCCGACCCCTTCCCGGTCAAGGGGATGGACGCGGTGGTCTTCGCCGTGGGCAACGCCAAGCAGGCGGCGCACTACTACTCGACCGCCTTCGGCATGAAGCTGGTCGCCTACTCCGGACCGGAGAACGGCAGCCGGGAGACGGCGAGTTACGTCCTGGAGTCCGGCGGCGCCCGGTTCGTCCTCACCACCGTCATCAAGGCCACCAGCGAGCGCGGCCGCTTCCTGGCGGAGCACGTGGCCGAACACGGCGACGGCGCCGTGGACCTGGCGATCGAGGTGCCGGACGCGCGGGCCGCGTACGCCTACGCGGTGGAGCACGGCGCGCGGGGTCTCGAGGAGCCGTACGAGCTGAAGGACGAGCACGGCACCGTCGTCCTCGCCTCCATCGCCACATACGGCAAGACCCGGCACACGCTCGTCGAACGCTCCGCCTACAGCGGCCCGTACCTGCCCGGTTTCGTCGCCGCCGAACCGCTCGTCGCCCCGCTCGCCCAGCGGAACTTCCAGGCCATCGACCACTGTGTGGGCAACGTCGAACTCGGCAAGATGGACGAGTGGGTGGGCTTCTACAACAAGGTCATGGGCTTCACCAACATGAAGGAGTTCGTGGGCGACGACATCGCCACCGAATACTCCGCACTGATGTCGAAGGTCGTCGCGGACGGCACGCGAAAGGTGAAGTTCCCGCTCAACGAGCCGGCCATCGCGAAGAAGAAGTCGCAGATCGACGAATACCTGGAGTTCTACGGCGGGCCGGGCCTGCAGCACATCGCGCTGGCGACGAACGACATCGTCGCGACGGTGCGTCAGATGAAGGCGGCGGGCGTCCAGTTCCTGGACACGCCCGACTCCTACTACGACACCCTCGGCGAATGGGCGGGCGAGACGCGCGTGCCCGTGGAGACGCTGCGGGAACTCAAGATCCTGGTGGACCGGGACGAGGACGGCTATCTGCTCCAGATCTTCACGAAGCCGGTGCAGGACCGGCCGACGGTCTTCTTCGAGATGATCGAGCGGCATGGGTCGATGGGGTTCGGGAAGGGGAATTTCAAGGCGCTGTTCGAGGCGATTGAGAGGGAGCAGGAGAAGCGGGGGAATTTGTAAGGGGGTTGCTCCCCGCCCCGCCCTTTCGCCGTTTCTTCCGGGGAGACCCCGGACCCCGTCCGCCCTTCGGGCGGAGTCCTCAAGCGCCGGACGGGCTGAAGTGTGCGCCCGGGCCGGATTTCCCACGTAAGGATTTCCGGCGTGAGGTTTCAGGCGGGGGCGCGCACTCCAGCCCGTCCGGCGTTTGAGGACGAGCGGCGGAGCCGCGACAAAAGGGGGCCAGGGGCGGAGCCCCGGAAGCGGGGGCGCAGGGGGCGCAGCCCCCGCCGGGGCGCGGGGGCGGAGCCCCGCCCACCGCGCGGCAGCGCGGTGCCGGGCCGAGGGGGCGGAGCCCCCGGAAGAAACGGTGAAAGGGCGGGCCGGGGGCGATCTACCCCCCGGACAGACCCCAGTGGCATCGTGAACACATGGGCGACTTGATCCAGCTCCTCCACGAAGGACTCCCCGCCACCGCGATCCTCACCGACCCGGACATCACCGCCTCCTACGCCAACGACATGGCGAGCTTCTGCGCAGCCGGCGCGCCCGCCGTCGTCGTCCTGCCCCGGACGACGGAGCAGGTCCAGCACGTCATGCGCACCGCCACCGCGCTGCGCGTCCCGGTCGTGCCGCAGGGCGCCCGTACCGGGCTCTCGGGGGCGGCCAACGCCACGGACGGGTGCATCGTCCTCTCCCTGGTCAAGATGGACCGGATCCTGGAGATCGACCCGGCCGAGCGCATCGCCGTCGTCGAACCCGGCGTGGTCAACGCGGTCCTCTCCCGCGCCGTCGCCGAGCAGGGCCTCTACTACCCGCCGGATCCGTCCAGTTGGGAGCAGTGCACCATCGGCGGCAACATCGGCACCGCCTCCGGTGGCCTGTGCTGCGTCAAGTACGGTGTGACGGCCGAGTACGTCCTCGGCCTGGACGTCGTCCTCGCCGACGGCCGGCTGCTGACGACCGGCCGCCGTACCGCCAAGGGCGTGGCGGGCTACGACCTGACGCGGCTGTTCGTCGGCTCGGAGGGCAGTCTCGGCGTCGTCGTGCGGGCCGTCCTCGCGCTGAAGCCCGCCCCGCCCCAACAGCTGGCCCTGGCGGCCGAGTTCCCGTCCGCGGCGGCGGCCTGCGAGGCGGTCCGCCGGATCATGGCGGGCGGCCATGCCCCGTCGCTCCTGGAGCTGATGGACCGCACGACGCTGCGCGCCGTCAACGCCCTGACGGGCATGGGGCTTCCGGAGTCGACGGAGGCGCTGCTCCTGGCGGCCTTCGACACCCCCGACCCCGCCCCGCACCTGGCCGCCGTCGGCGAGCTGTGCACCGCGGCGGGGGCCACCGAGGTCGTCCCGGCCGACTCCCCGGCCGAGTCCGAACTCCTGCTGCACGCACGGCGGATGTCGCTGCCCGCGCTGGAGGCCCTGCGCCCCGCCACGATGATCGACGACGTGTGCGTGCCCCGCTCCCGCCTCGCCGAGATGCTCGACGGCACCGCCGCCATCGCCGACAAGCACGGCCTGACCATCGGCGTCTGCGCCCACGCGGGCGACGGCAACACCCATCCCGTCGTCTGCTTCGACCCCGCCGACGAGGACGAGGCGCGCCGGGCCCGGGAGTCCTTCGACGAGATCATGGCCCTGGGACTGGAGCTCGGCGGGACGATCACCGGGGAGCACGGGGTGGGGCTGCTGAAGAAGGACTGGCTGGCGAGGGAGGCGGGGCCGGTGGCGATGGAGATGCAGCGGGGGGTCAAGGCGGTCTTCGACCCCCTGGGGCTGCTGAACCCCGGCAAGGTGCTGTGAGGGCGGGGCCGTCGTCCCGGGCCGGGGCGGCGGCCCCACGCGCGGCACCGCGGAATCACGCCCCCAGCAACTCCCGCAGCGCCTCGTCCAGCGCCAGCCACCTCCCCTCCGCACCCCGCTCCACCAGCCTCAGCGTGCTCTCCAGCCACGCGCGCACCGCCCGGGCCGGTGCCTCCAGCAGCGCCTCGCCGTCCGGCGACGACAGCGCCACGCACACCACCGTCCGCCCGCCGGACGAGCCGGGCCACACCCGTACGTCCCCGGCGCCGCAGGCCCGGTGCACCCCCTCGGTCAACAGCTCGCGCGCGAACGTCCAGTTGACCGGCGCCTCCGACGTCACATGGAAGGCGATCCGCACCGCATACGGGTCGTCGGCCCGGTAGCTCAGCCGCGCCGGCACCGGAATGCTGCGCCCCGGCTCCAGCACCAGGTCCATCTCCAGGTCTCGTTCCACCACGGCATGCATGAAGTGCGCCTTTCGTTCCTCTGCCCGCTGCGCGGACCTCGCGACCGGGCCCGCACCCGGACAGAGCGCACCGGCCCGGCGTCATGACGCGACTTCGCACCGCGGCGCCTCCCGGTCGCACGTGTGAGTGGTCCCGTCGGTGTAAACGTCCACGCGAGGGAGGCCGTCTGGTAGACCTGTTGACCCCGCCCCAGGTTGTCTTTTGCGCATAGAGGTCACATGGACGTGCGCCCGCAGTCGCGAGCACCGGACCCGGAGCGGTACACAGGACACCACGCCAGTGCGGCAGACTGCCTGACATCCCAGCACGGCCGAACAGATACGGGACACCGGAGACCATGAGCGCACCCATCCCGGGATCCGCCGACGGCAGCCCCAGCCGAGGCTTCTACCCGGACCCGTCCATCCCCGGCTATATCCGCTACTGGAGCGGCACGGCCTGGGTCCCCGGCACCAGCCGGCCCGCCCCCGCCGAGGGCGAGCCGATGCCGGGGCCGCCGCCCGGCCTGCCCGCCGCGCCGCTGCCCGCCCTCGCCGCACCCGTGCCGCCGTCCCCGGGTCCCGCCGGAGGCGGCCCGACGGCCGGTCAGGGGCGGGACGAGACGGGGCCGGTGTTCTTCGACGAGGAGCAGCTGCCCGCGCGCCGCGAGCCCACGGCGTGGCCCGACCCCCGCGCGGCGGAGCCCGCGGCCCCCGCCGCCCCCGTCGCGCCCGTCCGCGAGGGCACGATGGACCTCGGCGGCCGCAGGTCCGTACCGGGCTCCGCCGCGCCGCAGGTCCATCACGGGCCGTCGGCGCTCTCCTCGGCCCAACCGCCGCGCCCCTGGCCGGAGGAGACCCGGCAGCCGGTCCCCGCGCAGCAGCACGGGCCGCCGGCCGCCTGGTCCCCGCCGCAGCTGCCGGTCCAGCAGCAGCCCCAGGCCCAGCCCCGGATGCAGCCCCAGGGGCAGCTCCAGCCGCGGCCGGCGGCGCATCCCCTGCCCGTGCAGCAGACAACGCCCGTGCAGCAGACCGCGCCCGCACCGCCCGCCGTCCGCGAGCCCGGGGTGCCCGCGCCCTGGAAGCCGCCGACGGAGGACCCCTTCCTCCGGGCCGCGCGCCGGGAGGGCCGCCCCGCGGGCCTGGGCCGGCGGCTGGCCGCGCGGCTGGTCGACACGGCCGTCCTCGGCGGCGCCCTCGCCGCCCTCGCCGTGCCGCTGTGGAACAGCTCCGTCGAGCACATCGACGAGAAGGTCGACCGCGCCAAGCGCTCCGGCGAGACCGTGACCGTCTGGCTCCTCGACGGCACCACCGGCACGTATCTCGCGATCGTGGTGGCGGCGCTGCTGGTCGCCGGGGTGCTCTACGAGGTGCTGCCGACCGCCAAGTGGGGCCGCACGCTGGGCAAGAAGCTGTGCGGGGTGCGCGTCCTGGACATCGAGTCGCACGACACCGCGTCGTTCGGCGCCGTCCTGCGCCGCTGGCTGGTGTACAGCCTGCCCGGGCTCCTCGCGGTGGGGCTGCTGGGCGTGCTGTGGTGTCTGTTCGACCGTCCCTGGCGGCAGTGCTGGCATGACAAGGCGGCGCGGACGTTCGTCGCCTCCGGCAAGGCCTGACCGCGGGCCGGGGCCCGACCGCGGGCGCGGGCGCGGGCAACTCGAACGGCATACGGGCGGATGCGGCGCCCCGGCCGCCGGGTTCTACTCGGGCCATGAGCACGGACCAGCCGCAGGACGACGACCCGTTCCGCCAGAAGCCGCCGGGCGACCTCCCGCCGTACGGACACGCCCCCGGCAACGGCCCGCCGGCCGGCGGGCCCTATCCCGGCGGGGCGTACGGCGGCGGTCCCGGCCCCGGCGGCCCGTACGACACCGGGGGCCCTCCGCCGCCCGGCGGACCCGGCAGCCCCTACGGCGGTCCGGGCGGGGCGACGGACCCGCTGGCGGGCATGCCGCCGCTCGCCAACCGCTTCCGACGGCTCGTCGCCCGGGTCATCGACTTCCTGCTCGTCTCGATCCCGGTCGGCCTGGTCTACTCGGCCTTCACCTGGAACCACTGGGACCCCTACCGGGACAACACCAAGAACACCGGCCTCACCGTCCTCGTCGCGATCGTCTACTTCGTCTACGAGGGGCTGATGCTGTCGTCCCGCGGCCAGACCGTCGGCAAGATGGCCCTGCAGATCCGCGTCGGCATGCTGGAGAACGGCGCCGTGCCGCAGAACGGGCCCGGCTGGGTGCGGGCCGCGGTCTACTGCCTGCCGTGGATCGTGCCCTGCTGCGGCTTCATCTTCTGGCTGATCAATGTGCTCTGGTGCACCTGGGACAAGCCGTACCAGCAGTGCATCCACGACAAGGCGGCGAAGACGGTCGTGGTCTCAGCCGTGCAGTGAGTGCTCGCCCACCCGGGCGGGCGCGGACCCCGCGCGCTGCCGCGGGAGGCGGGGGCTTCCGGCCACCGTCCGCGGACTCCTGCGGGAGACGGGCACGGCGGCCGCGGCGACGAGCCCGAGCGCGAGGGCGCCCAGGGCGATGACGGCGACCCCGGTGACCGAACTCGTCCCCGTCAACAGGAGCATGACGAGGGTCGACAGGACAACGGTGGCCGAGCCGTAGGCGATCTGTGCTGACGTCGGACGCGGCATGACGGGATCCGTCCTCGGGGGGATGGTGGGGTGGAGAGCCGACACGTACGTACCGCAAAAAGACTCTACGGTCCTGTCTGCCCGAGGGGAACCGCTGATAAGCGCACCCTTGACGGGCGGTGAGGTCGCACGGGGGTCGCGGGGCGTGGACGGGTGCGCCCGCGCTATTGACACGGGGATGCGGGGCGGCTCGGCCCGGGGGGCCTCCGGGGGTGCGACCGGATGTCGATCATCCGCTCACCGTTCCGTGTTTCCGCAGGTCATCTGCCTTTTTCTGGAATCCCCTGGCGAGGGGCCGGGGATCGCGGTTGGATGCGTCCCGTGGTGTCCTCTTATTGACACCGAGTACTCCGGCGGAGGGTGGTAGCCGATGGCAGGCGGTGGTTTCGTCAAGCTCCCGGACGGCAGCGTGGTCGTCGCGCTGTCCCTTCCGAGTCCGCCCGGCGACGGAGCGGCGCGGCCCGGGGGGCGGGTACGGGTCCTGGTGCACGCGGCCAACCGGGCGCGGGCGCTGACGCGCGTCCGGAACCTGGGGCTCCGGGCGGTGTACCTGCGCGGGAACAGCGAGCCGCCGTCGCCGGACGAGGTCAGTGCGGCGCTGTACCACCCGGAGGGGCTGGTGTGGCGGGCGAGGCCGGAGGACGAGACGGAGTCGTGGCATCCGATAGCGAGTCTGCTGCGGCGGGGCGGGAGGGCGGCGTAGGGATCGCTCCCCGCCCTTTCGCCCCGGCGCCGGGCTCCGGCGGCTAGGCCGCCGCGACCACCGGTGAGCCCGCCAGCTTCACGCCCGCCCGCCGCATCTCCTCCAGCGCCGCCTCCACCGTCTCCCGCGCCACCCCGGCCGTCAGGTCCAGCAGGACCGTCGTCGTGAAGCCGAGGCGGCGCGCGTCCACGGCCGTCGCCCGGACGCAGTGGTCGGTGGCGATGCCGACGACGTCCACCTCGTCGACGTCGCGCGCGTGGAGCCAGTCCTCCAGGGACGTCCCGTTCTCGTCGGAGCCCTGGAAGGCGCTGTAGCCCGCCGCGTAGGCGCCCTTGTCGAAGACGGCGCCGATCGCGCCGGAGGCGAGGGCGGGGGCGAGGTTGGGGTGGAAGCCGCTGCCCTCCGTGCCGGCGACGCAGTGCACCGGCCAGGAGTCCACGTAGTCGGGGCGGTCGGAGAAGTGGTCGCCGGGGTCGATGTGCATGTCGCGGGAGGCGACGATGTGCGCGTACCCGGCCGTGGCCTCGCCGACCAGGTCGGTTATGGCCGCCGCCACGTCGGCGCCGCCGGTCACGGCGAGGGCGCCGCCCTCGCAGAAGTCGTTCTGCACGTCGACGATGATCAGTGCACGGTTCATGGCGCTCGATCCTTTGCGAAAGGGCTCTCGGCCGACGGTGCCGAACAGTCGGAATCGGCTCTCTGTGACCGAGGGTAGTGAGTCCCCTGGGGCGTTGGGAGGAGGAGCACAGGGGGCGGTCAGAGGTACTCCGTGGGCAGTACAGGCTCCCCCCTGGAGAGCTGCGTCGCGGAGAGCGGCAGGACCGAGCGGGCCGCGATATGCCTCTCGCGCGCCGCGTCGAGCGGCTCGCGGCCGACGACCCTGCCGCCCCGGACCAGCTCGACCAGCAGCTGCCGGTCCGCGAGCTCCGCCGGCACCTCGCCGGTGCCGACGACCTCGGCCTCGGCTACGCCGTCGGCGTCCGGCCGCCGCGCGGCCCACTTGCGGCCGCCTATCGACATCTTGCCGCCCATCGACTTCTTGGCGACGGGCCGCAGCGGCGCGTCCGCGCCGTCCCCGTCGGCCCGCGCGACCAGCTTGTAGACCATCGAGCAGGTGGGGTGGCCGCTGCCGGTCACCAGCTGGGTGCCCACCCCGTAGGCGTCCACGGGCGCGGCGGCCAGCGAGGCGATCGCGTACTCGTCCAGGTCGCTGGTGACCACGATCTTCGTGTCCCGTGCGCCCAGGTCGTCGAGCTGCTGGCGCACCCGGTGGGCGAGCAGCAGCAGGTCGCCGGAGTCGATGCGGACGGCGCCGAGCTCCGGCCCGGCGACCTCCACCGCCATCTTCACGGCCTCCTGCACGTCGTAGGTGTCGACGAGCAGCGTCGTCCCGCCGCCCAGTGAGGCGACCTGGGCGCGGAAGGCGTCGCGTTCGCTGTCGTGCAACAGCGTGAAGGCGTGCGCACTGGTGCCGACGGTCGGGATGTTGTAGCGGAAGCCGGCGGCGAGGTCGGAGGTGGAGGCGAAGCCGCCGACGTAGGCGGCGCGGGCCGCGGCGACGGCCGCCAGCTCGTGGGTGCGGCGGGCGCCCATCTCGATCAGCGGCCGGTCGCCGGCCGCGACCGCCATCCGGGAGG
Organism: Streptomyces luteireticuli; assembly: GCF_041519305.1. Classification (NCBI taxonomy): domain Bacteria; kingdom Bacillati; phylum Actinomycetota; class Actinomycetes; order Kitasatosporales; family Streptomycetaceae; genus Streptomyces; species Streptomyces luteireticuli. Next base: position 3,505,459 of record NZ_CP167927.1, on the reverse strand, counting down.
CCGCGGCCGCGACGGCGGAGTCGTGGTTGAGGATCGAGAGGATCACCGTCTCCAGCAGCACCGCCTCGGCGAAGGTGCCCTCGACCCGCATGATGGGCGATCCGGGGAAGTAGACCTCGCCCTCGGGGTAGCCCCAGATGTCGCCGCGGAAGCGGTAGTCGGCGAGCCAGGCGAGGGTGGGTTCGTCCACGATCCCGTACCGGCCGAGGAACTGGAGCACGGCCGGGTCGAAGCGGAAGTTCTCCACGGCGTCCAGGACGCGGCCGATGCCGCCGACCACGCCGTAGCGCCGCCCCTCGGGGAGCCGGCGGGTGAAGACCTCGAAGACCGAGCGCCGGTCGGCGGTCCCGGAGCGGAGGGCGGCCTGCACCATGGTGAGTTCGTACCGGTCGGTGAAGAGGGCCGTCGACGGCACAGCCACCGGCAGTCCCAGGTCCGCAGCGTTCACTTGGCCCTACCTCGCATTTCCGTTCTGGGTACCCCCGGATGCTACCGCCAATACTCGTCAGAGTGACGATTTCCGGGGGCCGTTTGTGCGTGCGGACCGGCGAGGTGGCAGCATGGGAGGCAGTGGGCGGTCCGCCGCGGGGCGGCGGAGAAGCGAGGTGTGGAGCCGGCGTGAGTGTGGCACCTGTCGAGATCGAGCGTCCGGAGACGGGCGGGTCCCCCTTCGCCGTGACCGAGCCCGACGTCCCCTGGGTCACCCTCGTGCACAACGACCCCGTGAATCTGATGAGCTATGTCACCTACGTCTTCCAGGCGTACTTCGGCTACTCCAAGGACAAGGCCCGCAAGCTGATGCTCGACGTCCACCACAAGGGCCGCGCCACCGTCTCCAGCGGCACGCGCGAGGAGATGGAGCGCGACGTGCAGGCGATGCACGGGTACGGGCTCTGGGCGACCCTCTCGCAGGACCGCTGATGGCCGGGCACTTCGAGCCGCTGCCCGGCGGCGGGGCCGCCATCGCCCTGGACGAGCTGGAGATCTCCATCCTGCGCAGCCTCGCCGTGCAGCTCCTGGAGCTGATCGGTCCGGAGGACGGGCCCGCGGGGGACGACCCGCTGGCGCGGCTGTTCGCCGAGGGCCCCAGCGAGCCGCCGTCCGACCCGGCCCTGGCCCGGCTCTTCCCGGACGCCTACGGTGTGCCGGGCGAGGAGCAGGACGAGCAGGCGCGGGCCTACGCGTCCGAGTTCCGCCGCTTCACCGAGAACGACCTGCGCGCCCGCAAGCGCGAGGACGGGATCGCCGTCGTCCGCTCGCTGGACGGGCTGACCCCGGCCGGGGACCGCGGCGCTGTGCTCCGGCTCGGCCCCGAGGGCTCCCGGCAGTGGCTGGGCACGCTCAACGACCTGCGGCTGACGATCGGCGCCCGGCTGGAGATCGAGGACGAGGACGGGAGCGAGGCCCTCTTCCGGCTGCCGGACGACGATCCGCGCAAGCCGATGGTGATGGCCTACCTCTGGCTCGGCGGTCTCCAGGAGACCTTGATCGAGACCCTTGGGCCGCGCTGATCCGGAATTCTTACTTCCGGTTGTAGTCCGCTGCTGGTAGTCCACTGCCTGTAGTCCGCTGTGCGAACGCTCGCGTCCGGATAACGATCGCATTACCGAGTGGCGGCCCTGGCCCTTGGTTATTAGGTTTGTCCCGCTTTGGCGGTGCTTTCCGTGTGTCCTGGGGCACATTCGAACTGGCGATCTACGTGTTACTCGTGATAAATCTTCACGACCTGCATCCATCGACGCCACCCATGTCGTGGAGCGGGAGCGCTATGGCCGACCGACCGTCGGCACGTGCAGGACTCCATCCGGGGGGATCGGAACCCGGTCCGGAACAATCCGGATCGGTATGGAGAAAGGCGTTCCACCATGACCTCTGAGCAGGTCGCGGACCGCGTCGCCGGCGAAGCCGGGGAGCGGGACAACAAGGGAAGCGATCAGGAAGCTTCCGAGGGTTACCAGCGGGGACTGGGTAACCGGCAGATTCAGATGATCGCCATTGGTGGCGCCATCGGCACCGGGCTCTTCCTCGGTGCGGGAACGGCGATATCCAAGGCCGGACCGAGCCTCATCCTGGCCTATGCGATAGCCGGTCTCGTCATCTTTTTCATCATGCGGGCGCTCGGCGAGCTCCTCATGTACCGCCCGGTCTCGGGCTCGTTCTCCGATTACGCACGTGAATTCCTCGGTCCCTTCTGGGGCTATGTGACCGGCTGGACGTACTGGCTCTTCTGGGTCGTCACCGGAATCACCGAGGTCACCGCGGCGGCCAAGTACGTGCAGTACTGGGACAAGTCGATTCCGCAATGGGTCTCCGCACTGGCCTTCACCGCCGTCCTCTACCTCGCCAACCTGATCTCCGTAAAGCTCTTCGGCGAGCTGGAGTTCTGGTTCTCCATGGTCAAGGTCACCGCCATCATCGGCATGATCCTGATCGGCATCGGCGTGATCACCCTCGGCTTCTCCGACGCCGGTGACACCGCCTCCTTCTCGCTGCTCTGGTCCGACGGCGGATTCTTCCCCAAGGGCATCGGCGGCACCCTGATGACGCTGCAGATCGTCATGTTCGCCTTCCTCGCCGTCGAACTCGTCGGCGTCACCGCGGGCGAGGCGACCGACCCCAAGAAGACCCTGCCCAAGGCCATCAACACCGTGCCGTGGCGCATCGCCGTCTTCTACCTGGGCGCGCTCATCATCATCCTGTCCGTGGTCAGCTGGACCGTCTTCGAGCCGGGCGTCAGCCCGTTCGTCGAGGCGTTCGCCAAGATCGGCCTGCCGGCCGGCGCCGGCATCGTCAACTTCGTGGTGCTCACCGCGGCGCTGTCCTCCTGCAACTCCGGCATGTACTCCACCGGCCGCATGCTCCGCGACCTGGCGCTCAACGGCCAGGGCCCGAAGTTCTTCGGCGTCCTGTCCGCCCGCGGCCTGCCGCTGCGCGGCACCACGGTCTCGGCCGCGTTCATGCTCGTCGGCGTCTGGATCAACTACCAGTGGCCGGGCAAGGCGTTCGAGTACGTCGTCTCCTTCGCCACCATCTCCGGCATGTGGGCCTGGATCATGATCCTCCTCGCCCAGCTCCGCTACCGCCGCAAGGCCGACCGGGGCGAGCTGCCGCAGTCCGAGTTCAAGGCGCCCGGAGCGCCCTGGACCAGCCTCTTCGCCCTCGCCTTCATCGGCATGGTCATCGTGCTGATGGGCATCGACAAGGACTCGCGCGTCTCGCTGTACTGCGCGCCGGCCTGGGCGGCGGTCATGGTCGTCTCGTACTTCGTGCTCAAGTCCCGCAACCCGCAGGCCTTCGCGCGCAAGGACTACTCGGCCGTGACCACCGAGAAGGTCGAACAGGCCGCCTGACCCCGGCAGTCGCCGGACCCCAGGGCCCGCCCGCACCTCCCCCCCCGGTGCGCGGCGGGCCCGCCCTTTTCCCGGCCTCTTTTCCGGCTTCCGTCCGGCACCCGCCCAACCCCGCTGTCAGTGCCCGGAATTAAGCTGACCGCATGCTGACGCTCACCCAGGACCTCCACGACCGGATCGTCGCGCACGCCCGCGCCGACCACCCCGACGAGGCGTGCGGGGTGGTCGCCGGCCCCGCGGGCAGCGACCGGCCGGAGCGCTTCATCCCGATGCTCAACGCGGCCCGGTCGCCCACGTTCTACGAGTTCGACTCCACCGACCTGCTGAAGCTCTACCGCGAGATGGACGACCGCGACGAGGAACCGGTCGTCATCTACCACTCGCACACCGCCACCGAGGCGTACCCCTCGCGCACCGACGTCTCCTACGCCAACGAGCCCGGCGCCCACTACGTCCTGGTCTCGACGGCGGACGCGGACGGCGCGGGGCCGTTCCAGTTCCGGTCCTTCCGGATCGTGGACGGCGAGATCACCGAGGAGGAGGTCCGGATCGTGGAGGCGTACTGACCGGCGTCCGAGACGAACTTACGGGTGCTGTACAGGGAATCGATAGCATGCGCCCGAGGTTGTCCCGCAGAGAACCCCTTTCACGAGGAGCCCGACCCATGGCCATCGAGGTCCGCATCCCGACCATCCTGCGCACGTACACCGACGGGCAGAAGGCCGTCGAGGGCGGTGGCGCCACGCTCGACGAGCTCTTCAAGGACCTGGAGACCCGGCACACGGGCATCCGCGAGCGGCTCGTGGACGAGAAGGGCGAGCTGCGCCGCTTCGTCAACGTCTACCTGAACGACGAGGACGTCCGCTTCCTCTCCGGCATCGGCACCGAGCTGGGCGACGGCGACAGCGTCACCATCCTCCCCGCCGTCGCCGGGGGTGCTGCCGGGGCGGAGCCCCGTCCGCTCGGGGTGGCGGCGGGCGACGGGCGGGAGGCCTGAGCCCGGATGCGTTACGACAGCCCCCTGGCCGCGGTCGGCAACACCCCGCTGGTACGCCTGCCCCGGCTGTCCCCCTCCCCGGAGGTCCGGATCTGGGCCAAGCTGGAGGACCGCAACCCGACCGGCTCCGTCAAGGACCGTCCCGCCCTGCACATGATCGAACAGGCCGAGCGGGACGGCCGGCTGACCCCGGGCTGCACCATCCTGGAACCGACCTCGGGCAACACCGGTATCTCCCTGGCCATGGCCGCCCGCCTCAAGGGCTACCGCATCGTCTGCGTCATGCCGGAGAACACCAGCGAGGAGCGGCGGCAGCTGCTCGCCATGTGGGGCGCGGAGATCATCTCCTCGCCCGCCGCCGGGGGCTCCAACACGGCCGTGCGCGTGGCCAAGGAGCTGGCCGCGGAGCATCCCGACTGGGTGATGCTCTACCAGTACGGCAACCCCGACAACGCCGGTGCCCACTACGCCACCACCGGCCCCGAGATCCTCGCCGACCTCCCGGAGATCACCCACTTCGTCGCCGGACTCGGCACCACCGGCACCCTGATGGGCGTCGGCCGCTATCTGCGCGAGCACGTGCCGGACGTCCGGATCGTCGCCGCCGAGCCCCGCTACGACGACCTCGTCTACGGCCTGCGCAACCTCGACGAGGGCTTCGTCCCCGAGCTCTACGACGAGAAGGTCCTCACCACCCGCTTCTCCGTCGGCTCCGAGGACGCCGTCCGCCGCACCCGTGAACTCCTCACCGAGGAGGGCATCTTCGCGGGCGTCTCCACCGGCGCCGTCCTGCACGCGGCCCTCGGCGTCGCCCGCAAGGCGGTACGGGCCGGGGAGCGCGCCGACATCGCCTTCGTCGTCGCCGACGGCGGCTGGAAGTACCTGTCCACCGGCGTGTACACCGCGCCGACCACCGAGGCGGCCGTCGAGGCCCTGCACGGCCAGCTCTGGGCCTGAAGGCGCCGGGAGAGCCGTTGTGAGGCCTTCGGAGGCCGCCTCTACCGATGTTGGCGGCCGGCTGACATCATCCCGTGGGAGACGCACATGAACTGTCCAGCATGTGGATCTTCGGACATGAGGCAACTCAACAATGGAAACTGGCAGTGCGGAAGCTGCGGCGCAGTCACGGCTGGATCGGGCTGCATGGGATGCGCTCGCCCCTGAGACGCGTGAACGGCTGGCGGCCTTCATGTCGCCCGAGGAGTTCACGGTGACGGCCGGCAGCGAGGAGTCCGCGGAGCGCTTCCGGCGCTTCATGGACACCCTCGACCGCGCCGAGAAGCACCGGCCGCTGTAGCGGCCGCGGCGGTCTCTGCGCGCAGGGCCCCGCCCGCCCCCTCACGGGGCGCGGGCGGGGCCCTGCGCGCTTCCGTCCGCTGTCCCGGTGATTGTCCTGGTGATTCCAGCCACACACCCACCCCACCGAGGAGCGGGCGCTCGCTTCCCGCCTTACCCTCGGACGCACCGCACGGCCCCGCAGCGGGCCCCGCACCGGCCCACGGAGGTTCAGGCCCGTATGAAGCTCACCGTCGTCGGATGCGCGGGGTCGTTCCCGTCCACGGAATCGGCCTGCTCGAGCTACCTCGTGGAGGCCGACGGCTACCGGCTGCTGCTCGACATGGGCAACGGGGCCCTCGGCGAGCTGCAGCGCCACATCGGGCTCTACGACCTCGACGCCGTACTGCTGTCGCATCTGCACCCCGACCACTGCATCGACATGTGCGGCTACTTCGTCGCCCGTTACTACCGGCACGAGGGCGGCCGGGCCGGCGCGATCCCCGTGTACGGGCCCGTGGGCACGGAGGAGCGCCTCCTCACCGCGTACGGGGACGTACCGCACGAGGCGTGCATGAGCGAGGTCTTCGACTTCCGCACGCTGGAACCCGGCTCCTTCTCCCTCGGCCCGTTCACGGTCTTCACCGACCGCGTCAACCACCCCGTCGAGGCGTTCGCCTTCCGGGTGGAGCACGGCGGTTCGGCGGTCGTCTACTCCGGCGACACGGGCCCCTGCGAGGCGATCAACGCGCTGTCCAAGGACGCGGACCTGCTGCTGTGCGAGGCGTCCTTCACATACGGGAAGGAAGACATTCCCGATCTGCACCTGAACGGCCTGGAGGCCGGCCAGATCGCGGCGGGGGCACGGGCCGGCCGGCTGGTCCTGACCCATATCCCGCCGTGGACGGACCCGTTGACGAACCTGCGCGATGCGCGGTCGGTGTATGACGGGCCGGCGGAGTTGGCGCATGCGGGTGCGGTGTACGAGGTGTAGGGGGTTTGTGCCCCGGTCCCGCCCTAATCCGTTTTCGCAGGGGCTGCCGCCCCTGCGTCACCCCGCTGGCGCGCTGCCGCGCGCGGGGGCCGCGCTTCGCGCGGTGGGGGCGGTTCCGCGCTGTCGCGCGGGTGGCGGGGCTTCGCCCCTGCGCCCCACCGGGGGCTGCGCCCCACCGGGGGCTGCGCCCCCTGGCCCCCGCTCGGGTTGCGCCCGCGGAGCCCCTGCTCGGTTGCGCCTGCTGGGCCCCTGCTCGGTTGTGCCCGCGGAGCCCCTGCTCGGGTTGTGCCCGCGGGGCCCCTGCTCGGTTGTGCCCGTCGGGCCCTGACCGGGGCTGCGCCTCTGGCCCCCCGAAGCGCCCTGCGGGCTCCCCCAGAGGGGGCACCCCCAGTCCTCAAGCTCCCCGGAGGGGGCAACCCCCGGACGGGCTGAAGTGCGCGCCCGGGCTTTGGATTCCGGCCCGGGCGCGAATCCAGCCCGTCCGGCGCTTGAGGACAATGCGGCGCAGCCGCATTGCGGGGCCGAGGGGCGGAGCCCCGGAAGAAACGGTGAAAGGGCGGGGAGGGGCACAACCAGCCTGTCCGGCGCCTGAGGACGAACGCGGCGCAGCCGCGTTGCCGCGCCCCGGCCGCCGGGAGGGGCAAAGACAAACCTCCGGGACCGGCCAACGGCCCCGGGGGTTCGGTGCGCATGAGCGCGAAAGGATCAGGCCTTCGCCTTCGCGGAGGCGGACTTGTCCTTGCCGCCCCCACCACCCTTGCGCTGCGCGGGCGCCTTGTCCTTCGGCGCGGCCGAGGAGGACGAGGAGGAGGCCGCGGCCTTCTTCTCCGTCGCGGCGACCTGCTTGGCCGCCTCCGCGAACTCCGGGTCCACCTCCCGGCCGGGCGTCATCAGGTTGAACTTGGTGATCGCGAAGCGGAAGACCACGTAGTAGACCGCGGCAAAGCACAGACCCACCAGCACCAGCAGCCACGGCTTGCTCGCGATGCCCAGGTTCAGGAAGAAGTCGATCGCACCGGCGGAGAAGCCGAAGCCGTCCTTCATGCCCAGCGCCCAGGTCAGGGCCATCGAGACACCGGTCAGCACCGCGTGGATCGCGTACAGCACCGGCGCGACGAACATGAACGTGAACTCGATCGGCTCGGTCACACCCGTGACGAACGCGGTGAGCGCGAGCGAGAACATCATGCCGCCGACGACCTTGCGGTTCTCCGGACGGGCGCAGTGCACGATCGCCAGGCACGCGGCCGGCAGCGCGAACATCATGATCGGGAAGAAGCCGGTCATGAACTGGCCGGCGTTCGGGTCGCCGGCGAGGAAGCGGGCGATGTCGCCGTTGACGGTGCCCTTGGGGCCGTCGTACGAACCGGCCTGGAACCACGGGAACGAGTTCAGCAGGTGGTGCATGCCGATCGGGATCAGACCGCGGTTGGCGACACCGAAGATGCCCGCGCCGACGGCGCCGGAGCCGACCAGCCACTCGCCGAAGTTGTGCAGACCCGAGCCGAGCACCGGCCAGATGTAGCCGAAGACGACGCCGATGAGCAGACCGGCGAAGGAGGACAGGATCGGCACCAGGCGGCGGCCGCCGAAGAAGCCCGCCCAGTCGGGCAGCTTGGTGCGGTAGAAGCGCTGGTAGAGCAGCGCGACCACGAGGCCGATCACGATGCCGCCGAGGACCTTGGCGTCGACCGCCTGTTCCACCATGGCGACCTTGTGGTCGACCACCGCCTCCTTCTTCGGGAGGCTGCTGTCGGTGAAGGTGCCGAGCACCTTCTGGAAGACCAGGTAACCGGCCACGGCCGCGAGCGCGGTGGAGCCGTCCGACTTCTTGGCGAAGCCGATCGCCACACCCACGGCGAACAGCAGGGCCATGTTGTCGAGGATGGCGCCGCCACCGGCCGACATGAACTGGGCGATCTTGTTAAGGAAATGCGGGAACGACTGCTTGCCCAGCATGTCGTCCTGGCCGAGGCGGACCATCAGCGCGGCGGCGGGGAGCACCGCGACCGGCAGCATGAGGCTGCGGCCGATACGCTGGGCCACTGCCATCGCGCTTTTGCCGAAGCCCTTTTTCGCCCCGGCTTCGCTAGCCGTACTCATCGGATTCCTCCAGGTGAGGCGGGCACTCGGAGATCGGGGGATCGAGGGGGAGATGGCCCGCTAATTTGGTCTACACCACTAGTGGTTTAGACCTGTTGTAGCAGATGAAGCGGGCATAAAGGAATCCGTCAACGGCGGTGGCCTGTGACACACGAGCGACCTACGAGGACTGTGGGGCGACTCACGGCCGATCGCCCGGCCGGCTACTCGATCTTCTCGCGCTCCATCTCCCGTGCGACGTCCTCCGGTTCACGTCCGGGTGTCGGAAGGTCGAACTTGGCGATCGCGAAGCGGAACACCGCGTAATAAACGATCGCGAACGCGAAGCCGATGGGAATGATCAGCCAGGGACGGGTCGCCAGGCCCCAGTTGATCACGTAGTCGATCAGTCCCGCGGAGAAGCTGAATCCGTCGTGCACGCCGAGCCCCCATGTCACCGCCATCGACACCCCGGTCAGCAGCGCGTGCAGCGCGTACAGCACGGGGGCGATGAAGAGGAAGGAGTACTCGATGGGCTCGGTCACACCCGTCACGAAGGACGTCAGGGCCACCGACAGCATCATTCCCCCGACCATCCGCCGGTTCTCCGGCCGGGCCGTGTGCGCGATCGCCAGCGCCGCCGCGGGCAGGGCGAACATCATGATGGGGAAGAAGCCCGAGGTGAACTGCCCGGCCGTCGGGTCGCCCGCCAGGAAGCGGTTGATGTCGCCGTGCACCACCGTCCCGTCCGGCATGGTGAACGAGCCGAACTGGAACCACATGAAGGTGTTCAGGAACTGGTGCAGGCCCACCACCAGCAGCCCCCGGTTGGCCACGCCGAAGATGCCCGAGCCCGTCGGCCCCAGGTCGGTCAGCCACCGGCTGAAGCTCGTCAGCCCGTCGCCGACCGGCGGCCAGACGAAGAGGCAGGCCACGGCGAAGACCAGCGCCACGAACGACATCATGATCGGGACGAGCCGGCGGCCGTTGAAGAAGCCCAGCCAGTCCACCAGCCGCACCCGGTGGAAGCGCACCCAGAACCAGGCGGTCAGCAGGCCGATCACGATGCCGCCGAAGACGCCGGGGTTCTGGAAGGTCGCGAGCGACGCCGCGCCCGTCCCGGTCACGCACACCCCGCTCCACAGCCCGGCGCCGGAGAACTTCGCCGTGTGCGGGCAGTCCTCGGGGAACTGGTGGAGGACGGAGAAGTAGACGAGGAAGGCCACCACCGCGGCGAGCGCCGTCGAGCCGTCCGCCTTCTTCGCCATGCCGATGGCCACGCCCACGCAGAACAGCAGCGGCAGCCCGAGCGAGGAGTCCAGCAGCGCGCCGCCCGCACCGGCGAAGACCTTCGCCACGTCCGTCCAGCCCAGGCCGTCCTTGCCGAAGACGTCCGGCTGCCCCAGCCGGTTGAGGATCCCGGCGGCCGGGAGGACCGCGATCGGCAGCTGGAGGCTGCGGCCCATCTTCTGCAGGCCCTGCAGGAGCCCCTGCCATGGCTTGCGCTGCCGTCCCGCCGCGGCCTCCGCGCTCATGTCCGTCCTCCCGGCTGGCATACTGGTGTAGACCACTTAGGGGTGCGATGCGCTCCTCCCGGAGCACAGGGCCCGGTGGCCGCCATCATTCGCCAGATGACGGACATACGCCCACGTAATTGCTCTGAACGTGGTTTACCGTGTGAAAGCCGGTCGGCGGGACCGCCGAGGGCCGAGACAACAGGAGTGCACATGGCCAGCAAGGCTGAGAAGATCGTCGCCGGCCTCGGCGGACTCGACAACATCGAGGAGATCGAGGGCTGCATCACCCGTCTCCGCACCGAGGTCGCCGACCCCGACCTGGTCGACGAGGCCGCGCTCAAGGCCGCCGGCGCCCACGGTGTCGTGAAGATGGGCACCGCGATCCAGGTCGTCATCGGCACCGACGCCGACCCGATCGCCGCCGAGATCGAGGACATGATGTGAGCCACTGAGCTCCTGCCGAAGGGCCCCGCGCCGGAAGCCTCCCGCTGACCGGAACGGGGCCCTTCGGCTTGCCTATAGGCTCAGTGGCATGTCTCGCATCGACGGCCGCACGCCCGACCAGCTCCGCCCCGTGACCATCCAGCGCGGCTGGAGCAAGCACGCCGAGGGCTCCGTCCTCGTCTCCTTCGGCGACACCAAGGTCTTCTGCACCGCCAGCGTCACCGAGGGCGTGCCCCGCTGGCGCAAGGGCACCGGCGAGGGCTGGGTCACCGCCGAGTATTCGATGCTGCCGCGCGCCACCAACACCCGTGGCGACCGCGAGTCCGTCCGCGGCAAGATCGGCGGCCGCACCCATGAGATCTCCCGCCTGATCGGCCGCTCCCTGCGCGCCGTCATCGACTACAAGGCCCTCGGCGAGAACACCATCGTCCTCGACTGCGACGTCCTCCAGGCCGACGGCGGCACCCGCACCGCCGCCATCACCGGCGCCTATGTGGCCCTCGCCGACGCCGTCGCCTGGGCCCAGGGGAAGAAGCTCGTCAAGCACGGCCGCCACCCGCTCACCGGCACCGTCGCCGCCGTCAGCGTCGGCATCGTCGACGGCGTCCCCCTCCTCGACCTCTGCTACGAGGAGGACGTCCGCGCCGAGACCGACATGAACGTCGTCTGCACCGGCGACGGCCGCTTCGTCGAGGTCCAGGGCACCGCCGAGGCCCAGCCCTTCGACCGCGCCGAGCTCGACTCCCTCCTCGACCTCGCCGTCAAGGGCTGCGCCGGGCTGACCGAGGCCCAGCGCGACGCCCTGGAGCGGACGCTGTAGCTACCATTCATGGGGTACGGCAGGCAGCCCGTACCCCATGAACCACAGGGGCAACGAAGCCCACCGGAGGGGAACCGTCCCATGGCCTCGCGCCGCCACCGCACCGCCGCCGCCGCGGCACTCGCCGCCGTCCTCGCGATACCCGCAGTGTCCGGCTGTTCCCAGGCGAAGAAGGCGGTGGACTGCGCCTCCCTCGCCAAGGACCTCAGTGGCGACGTCGAGGACCTCCGCGGCGCGCTCCGCGACGACTCCAAGGACCCCCAGGCGGCCCAGGAGTTCATCGACAGGATCAACCGGGACCTGGGCAAGGTCACGAAGCAGACCGACGACCAGGGCGGTTCCGACGTCAAGGACGCGACCGGCGAACTCACCGCCGCCGTGGACGACATCCAGGACAGCATCGGCGACGGCGAACGCCCCGACGTGAGCGCCCTCACCAAGGCGGCCGGTTCCCTGACCGAGGCGTGCACGGCGGCCCGTTGAGCCGCCCGTGAATAATCGGGTCCCATGAACCGCCTGATCCTCGCCACCCGCAACCCCGGAAAGATCGTCGAGCTGCGGCAGATCCTCACGGACGCCGCGCTCGACATCGAGCTCGTCGGCACCGACGCCTACCCCGAGATCCCGGACGTCAAGGAGACCGGCGTCACCTTCGCCGAGAACGCGCTCCTCAAGGCCCACGCCCTCGCCCGGGCCACCGGCCTGCCGGCCGTCGCCGACGACTCCGGCCTGTGCGTGGACGTCCTGGGCGGTGCGCCCGGCATCTTCTCGGCCCGCTGGTCCGGCCGGCACGGCGACGACCGCGCCAACCTGGAGCTGCTGCTGGCCCAGCTCTCCGACATCGCGGACGAGCACCGCGGGGCCCACTTCTTCTGCGCCGCGGCCCTGGCCCTCCCCGACGGCACGGAGCGCGTCGTCGAGGGCCGCCTCCGCGGCACCCTCCGCCGCGCCCCCGCCGGCACCGGCGGCTTCGGCTACGACCCGGTCCTCCAGCCGCTGGGCGAGGAGCGCACCTGCGCGGAGCTGACGGCGGAGGAGAAGAACGCGATCAGCCACAGGGGGGAAGCGTTCCGGGGATTGGTGCCGGTGGTGCGGGAGTTGCTGGGCTGAGCGCCCCGGGACACTCCCCGAGGCACCGGCACGACGAAGGCCCGCTCCTGGCGACCAGGAAGCGGGCCTTCGGATCGTACGGCCGGTGGGACTCGAACCCACACGGGCAGAAGCCCACTGGGACCTAAACCCAGCCCGTCTGGCCAATTCCGGCACGGCCGCCCGGTGGTCGCCATCGTAGCGGGCGGGCGACGGCCGTGACACCCGGGGCGGCCGGCCGGTGGGTGCCCGGGCGAAGTGGGAGGTTTCCGGGAGGAGTTGTACGGACCGGCGCCGCATCCGCCGGGCGATCGGCCGTCCGCCGGCGGGCCGCCCCCGTACCGGGCAGCGGGTGAACTCATGAGCGGAGCACGGCTCCTGACGTGTGCGACGTGTCACACGGGGACCCCGCTCGCCAACCGCGTGTCCGCTTGATGGAACGCGCCCGCTCGTTTACCCGTCCCTCACAGCGGAGGACAACGCGCCGCGACCCCGAGGAAGAGAGCCCGATGACCGACCGTGCCGTACCCCGTCGTCGGCGGGCCAGCGTGCGCACCCTTCTGGTGATCTTCACAGGGGTGGCGGTGCTGACGCTCGCGGGTGTGTGGGTGGGGCGCGGGATGGACCGGGCGAGCGCGGTGTCCGACGCCCCGAAGACGGCGAAGGCGCAGAAGGACCGGACGGAGCAGGGCGACCGGTCGGCGGCCGCGGCGTTCGGCGGGGAGAGCGGGCCGAGCGAGCTGCCGGGCGTGCGCGACTGCGGATACGGCGAGCCGCTGCAGCAGCCGAAGATCATCACGCTGACCTGTGCCACCGGTGCCACGGTCGCCAGCGACATCGAGTGGGACGAATACTCCACGGACCGTGCCGAGGGGTACGGCGTCGTGCAGGTGTCGAGCGGGGCCAACGGCTCGGCGCGCACCTCGTTCCCGGCCCGGCTGACGCTCTCCGCGCCGCGGACCGTGGACGGGATGACGGCGTTCACCTCCCTGGAGGTGGCGTACACCGGCCTGACCCCGGCCGGGAAGACGACGGAGACGTACTCGATCGCGTGATGGGCATGGGTATCCGCGGCCGGATCGCGCTCGCGATCTCCTCCGTCACCGCGCTGGCCGTCGTGGTGCTGGGACTGGCCGTCCACCACATCTCCGGCCTGGAACGGGAACAGCAGGCCCGGGCGCAGCAGGACGGCCAGCTGAGTTCGGCGCTGCAGCTGTACCAGCGGGAGGGCCAGCTGTCGCTGGGCGCACAGCTGGACGACGCCAAGCTGCCGGCGCCGCTGGCGAAGGCGGTCGGCCAGGGGCGTTCGGGGACGTACATCAGCGGGGGCAGCGACCCGCGGGTGTGGGCGGCGACGGGGGTCGGCGCCGGCAAGGTGCTGTCGATCCAGGCGCCGTACCCCAAGCGCGACCCGCTGCAGCGGGCGCTGGACTGGGCGCTGCTGGTGGCGGGCGCGGCGACGGTAGGACTGATGGCGGTCGTGGGGTGGTTCGTGGCGCAGGGGCTGTCGCGGCGGCTGCGGCACAGCGCGGCCGAGGCGCGGCGGATCGCGGCGGGGGAGACGCCGGTTCCGGGCGGTTCCGCGCCGGGTCCGGGCCGCGGCCGGGACGAAGTGGCGGAGCTGGAGCACTCGGTGCGGGCGATGGCGACGGCGCTGGCGGCCCGGGTGGAGGCGGAGCGCGAGTTCACCGCGGACGTGGCGCACGAGCTGCGGACGCCGGTGGCGGGCCTGGTGGCGTCGGCGGAGCTGCTGCCGCACCCGCGGGCGGTGGAGATGGTGCAGGAGCGGGCGCAGACGCTGCGGGCGCTGGTGGAGGACCTGCTGGAGGTGTCCCGGCTGGACGCCGGGGTGGAGAGCGCGCAACTGGACGCGGTGGAACTGCCGTCGCTGGTGCGCGGGATCGTCAAGCGGGCGCGCGGCCAGCGCGGGGTGCAGGACGTTGCCGTGGAGGTCGTCGGCGAGGGCCGGATCGTGACGACGGACGCCCGCCGGGTGGAACGGATCCTGGTGAACGTCCTGGCGAACGCGGCCAAGCACGGGAAGCCGCCGATCGAGGTGCGGGTGGAGGGCACCCGGATCGTGGTCCGCGACCACGGCTCGGGCTATCCGCCGGAGCTGGTGAGCCAGGGCCCGCGGCGGTTCCGCACGGCCGCGCCGGAGCGCGGCACGGGCCACGGGCTGGGGCTGACGATCGCGGTGGGCCAGGCGGCGGTGCTGGGCGCGCGGCTGGAGTTCGGCTCCGCCGAGGGCGGCGGCGCGCAGGCCGTCCTCGACCTGCCGGAGGCCGAGGACGGGCCGGCGGCCGGGGACGGCGCACAGCCGCGGGCCGTCAGAGCCCCAGGTCCTTGATGATCTTCGCGACGTGCCCGGTGGCCTTGACGTTGTAGAGGGCGCGCTCGACCTTGCCCTCCTCGTCGACGATCACCGTGGAGCGGATGACGCCGGTGACGGTCTTGCCGTAGAGCTTCTTCTCGCCGAAGGCGCCGTACGCCTCCAGGACCTTCTTCTCGGGGTCGCCGACGAGGGTGACCTTCAGCTCCTCCTTCTCGCGGAACTTCGCGAGCTTCTCGGGCTTGTCCGGGGAGACGCCGATCACGTCGTAGCCGTGCCCGGCGAGGAAGTCGAGGTTGTCGGTGAAGTCGCAGGCCTGCTTGGTGCAGCCGGGGGTCAGGGCGGCGGGGTAGAAGTAGACGATGACCTTGCGGCCCTTGTGGCCGGCGAGGGAGACCGGCCGGCCGTCGGCGTCGGGGAGGGTGAAGTCGGGGGCGGTGTCGCCGGGCGACAGACGCGTGCTCATGGCTCTCCTCAGGGTGGTCGCTGGTGCGCGTGGTGCCGGGCCCGAGCCTAGGCCCTGTCGTCGGACCCCCGTTGTCCGCCCGGAGGGCGGGCGGGAGTCCGACGACAGGGCCTGGCCGGGGCGTCGGGCGGGGGTGCCGTGGGGCGTCCGGCCGGGGGAGCTGACAGACTGTTGTCATCACTCGTAAATCACTCTGATGAGACGACGGAGGCAGCGCGGTGCCGGAAGCCAGGACCCCTGCGCAGATCGAGGCGGACATCGCCCGCAGGCGCAGCGAGCTCGCCACGACGCTGGACGAGATCGGGGTGCGGATGCATCCGAGCACGATCATCGGTGACGCGAAGGCGAAAGTGGCCTCGAAGGTGGACCACACCGCGGGCCGGGCCTGTGCGTTCGCGAATCGGATGATCGCCGATGTGCGGTCGCAGTTCGTGACGGACGAGGGCGTGCCCCGGCTGGAGCGGATCGTTCCCGCGGCGATGGTGGCCGTGGGCGTGCTGGGTCTGCTGACGGTCTCCTCCAAGCGCAACAAGGCGTAGCGGGCCCGCCGGGCCCCGTCCCGGCACCTGCGGCGCCACGGACCCGCCCGGCCGGGTAACGTCGTGGCGTGAGTACGAACACGACCCACGACAAGCTGCCCATCCGGATGCTCCACGACCGGGTGCTGGTGCGGACCGACATTCCCGAGGGCGAGCGCCGCTCCACCGGCGGCATCGTCATTCCGGCGACGGCGGCGGTGGGCCGCCGGCTCGCCTGGGCCGAGGTCGTGGCGGTCGGGCAGAGCGTGCGCACCGTCGAGCCCGGCGACCGGGTCCTCTACGACCCGGAGGACCGCGCCGAGGTGGAGGTGCGGGGCGTGGCCTACGTGCTGATGCGCGAGCGCGACCTGCACGCGGTGGCCGCGGAGCGGCTGGAGGGCGCGGAGGACTCGACGGGCCTGTACCTGTAGCCCTGTACCCGTAGTCCTGTACCTGTAGCCTGGATCCATCCCGACGAGACGCGCCGTACCGGGTCATGACAAGACGACGCACCCCTGAAGCGAATCACTTCCGGAGGTGCCTTCCGTCATGGCATGGGTTCTGTTGATCGTCGCCGGTCTGCTCGAGGTCGGCTGGTCGATCGGGATGAAATACACCGAGGGCTTCACACGGCTGTGGCCGAGCGTGTTCACGGTCGCGGGCATCGTGGCCAGCATGATCCTGCTGTCGCAGGCGGCCCGGTCGCTGCCGATCGGTACGGCGTACGGCGTGTGGGTCGGCATCGGGGCTGCCGGGGCGGCGGTGCTGGGCATGTGCGTGCTGGGTGAGCCGGCGACGGCGGCGCGGATCTTTTTTGTGGTGTTGTTGCTGGTGGCGGTGGTGGGCCTGAAGGCGACGTCGGGGCATTAGGGGGTTTGCTCCCCGCCCCGCCCTTTCGCCTCCCTCAGAGGGGGTGCCCCCACGCAGGGGCTGCGCCCCTTCGTAACCCGCGTGCGCGCTGCCGCGCGCGAGGGCCGGGCCCGCGCTTCGCGTGGGTGGGCGGGGCTTCGCCCCCTGGACCCCCGATCGCCGCCCTGCGGGCGCTGTCCTCAGGTGCCGGATGGGCTGGTGTGTGCCCCGGTCCCGCCCTTTCACCGTTTCTTCCGGGGAGACCCCGGACCCCGTCCGCCCTTCGGGCGGAGTCCTCAAGCGCCGGACGGGCTGAATTCAGCCCGTCCGGCGCTTGAGGACGAGCGGCGGAGCCGCGACAACGGGGTCCGGGGCGGAGCCCGAAAAGGTGCCCCTATGGTTTTCGTCAAGCGGCGATGGCGGTAGGGGGCGCGTAGAAGGTGCCGTCGCGGAGCATGGCGAAGAGCACGTCGATGCGCCGCCGGGCGAGGCAGACGAGGGCGGCGACGTGGTGCTTTCCCTGCCGTCGCTTCTTGTCGTAGTAGGTGCGTGATTCGGGCTGGGACAGCGATGCGAACGCAGCGAGGTAGAAGGCTCGTTTGAGCTGTTTGTTGCCTCGTCGGGAGGGATGCTCGCCGCGTATGGAGGAGCCGGAGCTCCTGGTCACGGGTGCCAGTCCGGCGTAGGCGGCCAGGTGGCCGGCCGTGGGGAAAGCGCTGGCGTCGCCGACGTCGATGAGGATGCGGGCTCCGGTCCTGACCCCGATGCCGGGCATGGAGGTCAGGACCGGGGAAAGAGGGTGGGCCTCCAGCAGTTCCTCGATGCGGGCGGCGAGGAGTTTGCGCTGGTCGAGCACGGAGGTGAGTGAGCCGGCGAGGCTGGGGACGATCAGCGAGGCTGCGTCGGTGCCGGGCACGACGACGCTCTGCTCGTCGAGGGCGTCGAAGACGTCCTCGACCAGGCGCTCGGCCAGCCGCGGGGCCTTGGGTCTGAGCAGGGTCACCAGTCGGCGTCGCCCGGCTTTCCTCAACTGGGCCGGGGATCCGTGACGTTCGAGGAGTGTCAGGACGGCGGGATGATCCAGCCTGGGACCGAGGACCCGCTCCAACGACGGGTGGATCTGGGTGAGCAGGCCACGCAGACGGTTCTTGATCCGCGTGGACTCGGTAGCCAGGTCGTCGTCGAAGCCGACGATCATCTCCAGCTCGGCAATGGTCTCGTCGGACGGCGCCAGGTTTCGCAGCGTGTGCGGCATCGTCCGCGCGGCATCGGCGATGATCGCCGCGTCCCGGGCATCGGTCTTGGCCTCACCGGCGTACAGATCGGCGATCCGTCGCATCGTCAGGCCGGGCAAGTAGGCGACGCTGCAGCCCATGTCACGGGCCACCGCCAGCGGCAGAGCTCCGATCGAAGCCGGCTGGTCGACCACCACCAGCACAGTGCCGTGCTTGGCCTGGAGCTTGGCGAACACCTCACGCAGTTTCGGCTCGGTGTTGGGCAGCCGCTTGTCGAAGACCCGCTTGCCCACCGGAGTCAGGGCGGTGGCATGGTGCTCGCCCTTGCCCACGTCCAGGCCCAGGTAGACGTCGATGTCACCCGTGTCGATCACGTGCACTCTCCACAGCGGTCGCGCCCTCCCCGGCCTCACCTGCGGCATCAGCGTGCCGGCATCCACGTTACGAAGAGACTGCCTCACCCGGAACAGGATCGGCGCTCGTGCCCCTAATCAGCGGTCTGCCAATGCCTCCGGTACCCGGTGACACCACCTTTTCGATCATGATCGACAGGGGCTGCAAGTCATGCCGGGACCAGAGGCCGGGAACCCCGTTGCGGGGCCACGAAAAAGGTAACGGGGCCAGGGGCGGAGCCCCGGAAGCAGGGGTGCAGGGGGCGCAGCCCCCGCCGGGGCGCAGGGGCGGAGCCCCGCCCACCGCGGCGAAGCCGCGGTGCCGGGCCCCGGGGCGGAGCCCCGGAAGAAACGGTGAAAGGGCGGGCCGGGGGCAGGAAACCCCCGGCCCACGGCCCTAGTAGTCGTACCCGAGCAGATCGTGATGCTCCCCGCCCCGCCCGTCCCGCCCCCCGGGATTCGGCCCGAGGGTGATGATCGGGAGCGATGGTGGGCCCGTGGGCGGGCCGGTCGGCGGGGCCGGGGGGCCCGTCGGCGGCCCGGGCGGCGGGGCGAACGACGACGTCGGGGGGCGCCGCGGCGGCGCGGACGTCGTCGGCGGCGCGGACGTGACCGGCGGCGGCGCCGACGACGAGGGCACCTCCGGCGGCGGACTCCCGGCCCCCTGCTCCAGCTCCAGGTCGAAGTCCCGCGCCGGCGCCCCCCGCAGCGCGCCCGCCGTGTACTCGGCCCAGATCCGCGCCGGATAGCCGCCGCCGTTGATGCGCGGCAGCCCCGTCGCCCCGTAGAGCGACTTCTGCTCGCCGCTGTCGGAGTCCTGCCCCATGACGGCCACCACGGTCGCCAGATCGGGGGTGTAGCCGGCGAACCACGCGGCCTTGTCCTCCTCCGCCGTGCCCGTCTTGCCGGCCGACGGCCGCCCGGAGTTGCGGGCGGCGGCGCCCGTCCCGCCGGGGCTGTCGACGACGCTCTGCAGGATGGATGTGGTGGTGTCCGCCGCGTCCCGGGGCACGGCCTGCTTCTTCTCGTCGAGGTTCGGCAGCTGGAGGCTCTCGCCGCCCTTGCTGGCCTTCTCGACGAGCGTGTAGGGCCCGTGCCGGCCGTGGTTGGCGAGCGTGGCGTACGCCTGGGCCATGTCCAGGACGCTGGCGGTGGCGGGGCCGAGCGCGATGGACGGGGAGGCGGTCAGGTCGGGGGTCTTCTCGGGGACGCCGAGGGAGACGGCCGTGGCCTTGACCTTGGCGGGCCCGACGTCCTGGGCCATCTGCGCGTACACGGCGTTGACCGACAGGTCCGTCGCCTTGGTGACGGTGATCGGACCGTAGCTGCGGTCGTCCTCGTTGGACGGGTTGTAGCCGACGGGCCCGTCGGGCCCGATGACCTGCCGCTTGTCGGTGCCGTCGTAGATCGTGTTGGGGGTGATCGGGCGGCCCGACTGCGTCGTGGAGCCGTGCTGCACCGCCGAGGTGAAGACGAACGGCTTGAAGGTCGAGCCGACCTGGTAGTCGCGGCGGGTGGCGTTGTTGACGTACTGCTTGGTGTAGTCGATGCCGCCGTAGAGGGCGACGACCTTCCCCGTCCGGGGTTCGACGGAGGCGCCGCCGGCCCGGACGTAGGAGTCGACCTTCCGGGAGTCGCTGAGCTCGTCCATCAGCTCGGACTTCACGGCCTGGACGAAGGCGTCCTGCTTCTTGCGGTCGATGGTGGTGGTGATCCGGTAGCCGCCGGCGGCCAGCGTCTGCTCGTCGATGATCTTGTTGTTGGTGAGGTAGTCCTTGACCGCCTCGACGAGGTAGCCGCGCTGGCCCGACATGCCCAGCCGCGGCCTGGACTTGCCGGGCGCGGGGAACTTGAGCGAGGCGCGCTCGGCGGCGCCGAGCCAGCCCTTCTTGACCATGCCGTCGAGGACGTAGTTCCAGCGGGCCATGGCCCGCGGCTTGTTCTCGGGGTGCGCCCCGACGTCGTACGCGCTCGGCGCGTTCAGCAGGGTCGCCAGGTACGCGCCCTGCGCGGTGTCGATCTTGTCGGAGTCCTTGCCGTAGTACGCCTGGGACGCGGCCTGGATCCCATAGGCGTTGCGGCCGAAGTAGCTGGTGTTGAGGTAGCCCTCGAGGATGTCGTCCTTGCTGGACTCGCGGTCCAGCTTGATGGCGATGAAGAACTCCTTCACCTTGCGGCTGATGGTCTGTTCCTGGCCGAGGTAGTAGTTCTTCACATACTGCTGGGTGATCGTGGAGCCGGACTGCTTGCCCTTGCCGGTGACGGTGTTCCACGCCGCGCGGACCATCGCCTCGGGGTTGACGGCCGATTCCGAGTAGAAGTCCCGGTCCTCGGCGGCGAGCACCGCGTGCTGGACGTTCCTGGGGATGCGGCTGAGGGGGACGCTCTCCCGGTTGACCTCGCCGTCGCGGGCCAGCTGGCTCCCGTCCGCGTAGAGGAAGACATTGCTCTCCGCGGTCGCGGCCTTGTTGGCCGCCGGGATGTTGACGAGGGTGTACCCCGCGATGAGGCCGCCCGCGACGAGGAGCACGACCAGGACGAACGCCCCGAGCACCATGCGCCAGGTGGGCAGCAGCCGGCGCCAGCCGGTGCGCTTGCGGGGACGGGCGGCCTCGCCTCTGGGCGCCCAGGCCGGCGGCGGGCCGGCAGCCCGGTCACGGGGCCGTTGTTGTGAGTGCTCGTCGCTCATCTTTCCTGGAACTCCTCGGCCCGTTGCCGGGGTTGGCCGCGGCGCAGCGGTGTCGTGTCGTGTCAGGCGGTCCGTGTGCCCGGGGCAGTGCTGCCAAAGCAGTGCTGCCGTGCGCGCCCCGTAAGCACTGTCGCATCACGTGTCCCGGCCGGAGGGGTCCAGCGCACCCCGTGCGGTGCGGTGGGGCCGTTCGGATGAGGCCGACCACACCGGGGGGTGACAAATGCGTGGCTCCGGGCTGGGACGTACGGCTACGCTCCTGCGTTTCGGGTGACGGCCCGGCCGGGCGGCGGACTAACCAGGTTCAACGAGCCGAAGGGGGACGGGATGCGGCTGTACGCCGCGGTCGCGGTGAGCGGTTTCCGCCGGTACGCGACGTACCGGATCGCGACCGCCGCCGGCGTCTTCACCAATACGGTCTTCGGCTTCGTCCTCGCCTATACGTTCATCGCGTTGTGGCACGAACGCCCGCACCTGGGCGGCTACGACCGGGCGCAGGCCCTGACGTTCGTCTGGGTCAGCCAGGCGCTGCTGGCGACGGTCTCGCTGCTCGGGGGCGGTTTCCAGGAGGAGTTGCAGGAGCGCGTCCGCAACGGGGACATCGCCGTCGACCTCTACCGCCCGGCCGACCTCCAGCTGTGGTGGCTGGCGGCGGACCTGGGCCGGGCGGGCTTCCAACTGCTGGGCAGGGGAGTGGTGCCGCTGCTCGCGGGCGCGCTCTGCTTCGAACTCGCGCTGCCCGCCGATCCCTTGCGCTGGCTGCTGTTCCTGTGCGCGGTGCTGCTGGCGGTCGTCGTCGGCTTCGCGGTGCACTACCTGGTGGGGCTGTGCGCGTTCTGGCTGCTGGACGGGGCGGGCGTGGCCATGGTCAGCCAGCTGCTGTGCCTGTTCTTCTCCGGCTCGCTGCTGCCGCTGAACGTCTTTCCCGGGCTCTTCGGCGCGGTGGCCCGGGCGCTGCCGTGGGCGGCGATGCTCCAGGTGCCGGTGGACGTGCTGCTCGGCCGGCACGCCGGGTGGGGAGCGGCGGGCGCGCTGGCCTTCCAGGCGGGGTGGGCGGTGCTGCTGCTGGCCCTGGGGCGGCTGATGCAGGCGAGGGCGACGCGGAAGGTGGTGGTCCAGGGTGGCTGAGCGGTGGGCGCACGCCCTTCGTTCGTACGGTCTGATCGCCGGGATGTGGGTGCGCTCGACGATGGCGTACCGGCTCTCCTTCGCCCTGACGGCGCTGGGCAACTTCGCCGTGAGCGCCCTGGACTTCGTCGCCATCCTGCTGATGTTCTCGCACATCGACGCGCTGGGCGGGTTCACCCTCCCGGAGGTCGCGCTGCTGTACGGGACGACCTGCACCTCCTTCGGCCTGGCCGATCTGCTGCTGGGCAACGCGGACCGGGTCGGGCGGCGGGTGCGCGACGGCACGTTCGACCAGTTCCTCGTCCGTCCGGTGCCGGTGCTCGTCCAGGTGGCGGCGGACCGCTTCGCGCTGCGCCGGATCGGGCGGATCTGCCAGGGCGCGGTGGTGCTGGGGTGGGGCGTGGCGGGGGTGGACGTGGTGTGGACGCCGTGGCGGGTGGTGTTCGCGGTGGTGATGGTGGTGACGGGGGCGGCGATCTTCGCGGCGGTCTTTCTGGCGGGCGCGGCCTTCCAGTTCTGGGCGGCCGACGCGTCCGAGGTGGCGAACTCCTTCACGTTCGGCGGCTGCACGCTGCTGCAGTACCCGCCGACGGTGTTCGCGAAGGAACTGGTGCGCGGGGCCACCTTCGTCGTCCCCCTCGCCTTCGTCAACTGGCTGCCCGCGCTGTGGCTGCTGGGCCGCGACGACCCGCTGCACCTGCCCGGGTGGGTGGCGTTCTGCGGACCGGTGGTCGCCCTGCTGCTGCTCGGGCTCTCGGGGCTGGCGTGGCGGGCGGGACTCAGGAGCTATCGGAGCACGGGAAGTTGAGGCGGACGATGACATGGAGCTGATCGAACTCACCGATGTGGAGAAGGTGTTCGAGGTGCGGCGGCGGGCGGGGCTGCTGCGCCGGGAGCGGCGCGAGGTGCGCGCCGTCGACGGCATCAGCTTCCGGGTGCCGCGCGGTGAGATGGTCGGTTACATCGGCCCCAACGGCGCGGGCAAGTCCACGACGATCAAGATGCTCACCGGCATCCTGGTCCCCAGCCGGGGCCGGCTGCGCGTCGCCGGCATCGACCCGTCCCGCGACCGCACGCGCCTCGCCCGGCGCATCGGCGTCGTCTTCGGCCAGCGCACGACCCTGTGGTGGGACCTGCCGCTGCGCGACTCGTACGGCCTGGTGCGCCGCATGTACCGGATCCCCGAGGCCCGTTACCGCGCCAACCTCGACCGCTGCATCGAACTCCTGGACCTGGAAAAGCTGTTGGACGTCCCCGTCCGCCAGCTCTCGCTCGGGCAGCGCATGCGCGGCGACATCGCGGCGGCCCTGCTCCATGACCCCGAGGTCCTCTACCTCGACGAACCGACGATCGGCCTGGACGTGGTGAGCAAGGCGAAGGTGCGCGGCTTCCTGCGCGACGTCAACGCCGAGCGGGGCACGACCGTGCTCCTCACCACGCACGACCTGACGGACATCGAGCAACTGTGCCGCCGGGTGATGGTCATCGACCACGGACGGCTCGTCTACGACGGCGCGTTGGACGGGCTGCACACGGTGGGGGAGAGCGAACGGATGCTCGTGGTGGACCTGGAACGGGAGTCGCCACCGATAACGGATGTGCCCGGGGCGCGGGTGGTGCGCGTGGAGGGGCCGAGGCAGTGGCTGGCCTTCCCCGCCGCACGGTCGGCGGCGCCGGTGGTGGCGGCCGTCGCCGAACGGTACCCGCTGGTGGACCTCTCGGTGCGGGAGCCGGACATCGAGCAGGTCATCGCCCGGCTGTACGAGGGCCGTTCAGGGATATAGGGGCTCTACTCTGATGACCATGTCGAGTGAACTTCCCGAGATGCGGGTGTCGGACGCGGAGCGCGAACGCGTCGCCGAGGTGCTGCGCACGGCCGTCGCCGACGGCCGCCTGGACCTGGAGGAGTTCGGGGAGCGGCTGGACGCGGCGTACAAGGCGCGGACGCGCGGCGAACTGGAGCCGCTGGTCCGGGACCTGCCGACGCCGTCGGCCCCCGCCCCCGCCCCGGCCGTCGACGCCCGTGTCGGCGGCCGCCCGACCTCCTCCCTCGGAGTGGCCGTCATGGGCGGCTTCCGGCGCCACGGCCGGTGGACGGTGCCGCGCCGCTTCACGGGCTTCGCGTTCTGGGGCGGCGGGCAGATCGATCTGCGCGAGGCGTCGTTCGAGGACGGCGAGGTGACGATCCGCTGCGTCGCGATCATGGGCGGCATCCAGGTCGTCGTGCCGCCCGGCCTGGACGTCCGGGTGGACGGCGTCGGGATCATGGGCGGCTTCGACTCGAAGGGGGCGGGGGCGGGGGCGCCGGATGCGCCGGCGGTACGGGTACGGGTGACGGGGCTGGCGTTCTGGGGCGGGGTGGAGGTGGTCCGCCGGGCCGGTGGTGAAGGCGAGGGTTAGTTCCCCCACCCCGCCCTTTCACCGTTTCTCCCGGGGCTTCGCCCCTCGGCCCCGCAATGCGGCGCAGCCGCGTTGCCCCCGCGCGGAGCGCGGCGGGAAACGGTGAAAGGGCGGGCCGGGGGCGAACTCACAAGCCGGACGCCGCGCCCCCACGCCCCAGTACCCCCACATCCACCGCCCCCGCCATCCGCCGATACCCCGCATCGTTCGGATGCAGCCGGTCCCCGCTGTCGTACGCCGGCAGCAGCCGCTGCGGATCCGCCGGATCGCGCAGCACCCGGTCGAAGTCCACGACCGAGTCGAACACCCGCCCGGCCCGGATCTCCGCGTTCACCGCCAGCCGCACCGTCTCCTGCCGGGGCACGGCCCCGAGGTGCCCGCCGAACGGCGTCAGCGTGGAGCCGACGGCGACCAGGCCGCGCTCGTGCGCCCGGGCCACCAGCTGCTGCAGCCCGGCGACGATCCGCCGCGGGTCGAGCTGCTGCGGCCGCCGCAGGATGTCGTTGACGCCGAGCTCGATCACGACGGCCCGTACGCCCGTGCGGCCCAGCACGTCGCGGTCGAAGCGGTCCAGCGCGCTGGGGTTGTTGGCCGGGGCCCGGCCCCGGTTGCTCAGGAGGATGCGGTTGCCGCTGATGCCCTCGTTGAGGACCCCGTAGCGCGGGGCGCCGTGCTCCGTGCGCAGGCGGGCCGCGAGGTGGTCGGTCCACCGCTGGTCGGCGCCGACGGTCGAGGTGACCCCGTCCGTGATGGAGTCGCCGATCGCGACGACCGAGCCGGCCGCCCGGGTGCCCCAGACGTCGACGGCGGTGACGTACCGCCAGTACGCGGTCCGGGTGGTGTACGGAGCCCCGCCGGCGTCCTCGGTCCGGTCCCCCCGGGCGAGCCAGGACAACTGCCGGGCGTGCGGGTGCAGCGTCACCGGACCGGACGGAACGGCCGAGTACACCGTGACCAGCAGGTCGGACGCGGGGGCGACGGGCAGCGGCACCGGATCGCTGACGACGGCCTGCCCGGCGGGCACGACCGCGGAGGCCCGTCCGCCGAAGGTCAGCCGGCGCATGGAGCCGGGTACCGCGGCGGCCGTGCGCGGCCCGGCCGAGACGGCGATCGAGGCGTGCCCGAGGTGCAGCGGCCGGTTGCCGAAGAGGTTGGAGAGCTGGACGCGGGCCCCGGTGCCGCCGACGCTGGTGTGGACGACGTTGCGGATGGATGTACCGGCCAGCCCGGCCCCCGCGGTGTGCGGCTCGGCCGCGGCCGGCGCGGCGGCCCAGGTGCCGGTCCAGGTGCCGGTGGCGGCCGGCGTCGCCGCCTCCGTCCGGACGGCCGCGGGCGTCCCGTCCTCCCCGCCGCGCCCGCCGCGCCCGCCCGCCGCCCCGAGGAAGATCGCGGCGGAGACCAGCGTCACGACGGCGACCAGCGCGGCGACCACGGCGAGCGCGGTGGCGCGGGACGACGGGGTACGGGTCATCGCGGAAGTCTCCTGGGACGGAAGGCGCGGAACGATCACCGGGTTTCATGATCCCACGAGGCGCCCGGGAAGGTCCGGGCGGCCGGGGGCCCCGGAGGGGGCACCGGGCAAGACGGGGGGAACCTCAGGGACGTTCCCCGAGTCGTCCGTGAGGGACCCGCGGAGACAATGGGCTTTCCCGAGGAGAGGGGACAGCGTGGACGGGTGGTACGGATGAGGCAGCCCCAGAACGACGCCGCGACCGGCTTCACCTACAGCGAGGCGGACGAGCTCAAGCGCCGCGGCGTACGCCGGATGAAGGCCATCGCCACCGGGCTCCTCCTCGCCGTCGCCCTCGTCTACGCCCTCGCCAAATGGGCGCAGTCGGCCGGCGCGGGCGCCTGGGCGGGCTATGTGGCGGCCGCCGCCGAGGCGGGCATGGTCGGCGCGCTCGCCGACTGGTTCGCGGTCACCGCGCTCTTCCGCCGGCCGATGGGCCTGCCCATCCCGCACACGGCGATCATCCCGACCAAGAAGGACCAGCTGGGCCAGAGCCTCGGCGAGTTCGTCGGGGAGAACTTCCTCTCCGGCGATGTCGTACGGCGCCGGCTGCGCACCGTCGGCATCGGTTCCCGCCTCGGCGCCTGGCTGGCGGAGCCCGAGCACGCCGACCGGGTGACGGCCGAGCTGGCGACCGCGCTGCGCGGCGCCCTGCGGGTGCTGCGCGACGCGGACGTCCAGGCCGTGGTCGGCGAGGCGATCACCCGTCGCGCGGACGCACAGGAGGTCGCGCCGGGCCTGGGCCGGATGCTGGACCGGATCGTCACCGACGGCGGCCACCGCAAGGTGGTGGACCTGGTGTGCGTCCGGGCCCACGACTGGCTGATCACGCACGGGGACTCGGTGATGCAGGCGGTCTCCGGCGGCGCCCCCGGCTGGACCCCGCGCTTCGTGGACCGCAAGGTCGGCGAGCGCGTCTACAAGGAGCTGCTGCGCTTCGTCACCGAGATGCGCGACATGCCCGACCACCCGGCGCGCGGCGCGGTGGACCGTTTCCTCGTGGACTTCGCCCGCGACCTCCAGTCCGACCCCGACACCCGCGCCCGCGTGGAACACCTGAAGTCGGAGGTCCTGGGCCGTGGCGAGGTCCAGGACCTGATCGCCTCGGCCTGGGCCTCCGTCCGCGCGATGGTGGTGGCCGCCGCCGAGGACGAACGCAGCGAACTGCGCATCCGCGCCCGGGCCGCGATCCTCTCGCTGGGTGCCCGGATGTCCTCGGACGAGAAGCTGCGGGCGAAGGTGGACGGCTGGCTGGAGGACGCGGCCGTGCACGTGGTGACGACGTACCGGGACGAGATCACGTCCCTGATCACCGAGACGGTGGCGGGCTGGGACGCGGAGCAGACGTCGCGGAAGATCGAGGCCCACATCGGCCGGGACCTGCAGTTCATCCGGATCAACGGCACGGTGGTGGGCGCGTTGGCGGGGTTGCTGATCTACACGGCGTCGCGCTTGGTGGGGGCATGAGGCAAACCGGCCTGTCCGGCGCTTGAGGACAGCAGGCCCCGGGGCGGAGCCCCGGAAGAAACGGTGAAAGGGCGGGGCGGGGAGAGACAAACCCCCAACCCCGGCAACCTATGGTTGCCCCCGTGCTGAAACGTCCCGCCCTCCTCTGGCTCCTGGCCCCCTACGTGCTCTACCTCGGAGCCCTCCCCCTGACGGACCGCGTCCACCCGACCGTCCTCGGCCTCCCCTTCCTCTTCTTCTGGTTCCTGCTGGCCACCCTCCTCACCCCCGTGGCCGTCCTGATGACCCGCCGGGCGGACCGCAAGCGAGGCCGCGCATGAGCGCGAACTCCACCGTCGCGACCGCCGTCTTCGCCGCATTCATGCTCCTGACCGTCGCCCTCGGCCTCCTCGCCGTCCGGGGCCGGGGCGCCGGCGGCGGCATCACCGAGTGGTCGGTGGGCGGACGCAGCCTCGGCACGGTGATGATCTGGGTGCTGATGGCCGGCGAGGGCTACACCAGCTTCAGCTACCTCGGCGCGGCCGGCTGGGGCTACAACTTCGGCGCCCCCGTCCTCTACGTCATCGCCTACCTCTCCTGCGGCTATGCGATCGGCTACGTCGTCGGCCCGACCCTCTGGTCGTACGCCCGCGAGCACGGCCTCGTCTCGATCACCGACATGGTCGCCCACCGCTACAACCGCCCCTGGCTCGGCGCCCTCGTCGCGGTCCTCGCCACGGTCTGCCTGCTGCCCTACATCCAGCTCCAGATCACCGGCATGGGGGTCGTCGTCTCGACCATCTCCTACGGCGCGATCAGCCTCAACTGGGCCTATTTCATCGCCTTCGCGGTCACCACGGCCTTCGTCGTGGTCAGCGGGCTGCGCGGCAGCGCCTGGGTCTCGGTCCTCAAGGACGTGCTCGTCATCGGCACGCTCGCGTTCCTCGCGATCTACATCCCCGCGCACTACTTCGACGGCTACGGCCCCTTCCTCGACCGGCTGGTGGCCGAGAAGCCGCAGTGGCTCACCCTCAGCGGACACGGCGGCAGCGGCCTGGGCGGCACTTGGTTCGCGACCACGAGCTTCCTCAACTCGCTCACCGTCGTCATCTTCCCGACCACCGTGGCCGGTTACCTCGGCGCGCGCAGCGCCGACGCCCTGCGGCGCAACGCGGTGCTGCTGCCGGTCTACAACGTGCTGCTGTTCGTGCCCATGCTGCTGGGCCTGGCCGCGCTCTTCGTCGTCCCCGGGCTGACCGGCGCGGGCTCCAACCTGGCCCTGTTCAAGCTGGTCGTGGACTCGCTCCCGGCGTGGCTGGTCGGCCTCGTGGGCGTGGCGGCGGCGCTCTCGTCCATCGTCCCCATGGCCGTGTTCATGCTGGTCATCGGCACGATGTGGGGCAAGAGCGTGCTCGGCCTCGTCCCCGCGCTGGACGGCCGTCCCCGGCGGCAGCGGTTCGCCGCGCAGACCGTGGTCGTGGCGGCGGGCGCCCTGGCCCTCGCCCTGACGTACGCCGCCCCCAACACGCTCGTCCGGCTCTCCCTCATCTCCTACGAGGGCATGGCCCAGCTCGTCCCCATGATCCTTCTGGGCCTGGTGTGGCGGAAGTTGACGCTATGGGGCGCGTTGAGCGGTCTCGTCGTCGGCGGCGCACTCGTCTGCGCACTGGTCTTCACCGAGCACGACCCGGTGTGGGGCGTGAACGCGGGCGCGCTGGCCCTCGGAGTGAACCTCGTGGTCGCGCTCGCGGTGTCCCTGCTGGGCCCGAAGCCGGTGGACGACCGGCCGGACGCCGAGGTGTTGGCCAATGATCCGCACCCGGAGGAGACGGCTGTCAGTGGTGCCGTCTAGTATCGGGAACGACTGAACGAACGAGTGTGGGGAGGGGAGCATGGTCAACAACGTCCTGCGGACGCACATCGCCGTGCTCCTCGCCGTCCTCACCGAACTGCTGCTCGTCCAGAGCGGCATGCCGAGCCTGCTCGCCGGCGCGGTCGCCGTCGCCTCGACGGCGGCCATGGGAGCGGCGCTGACGCTGTGCGCCGCGCTCTCCACCGCCGTCCGCACGGGCCCGCTCCCCCCGACGCGCATACGCACCGCGATACGCGACCGGGAGCTGCGCACCGCCTTCCTCGCCCAGCGCGATCCCGACGGGCGGGGCCGCCGTCGGCCCCGGGCGCCCGGCCGCCCCCTCCCGACGGCCGCGTAGGCGCTCTCCTTCTCCCCATCGAGCTGCCTCGCGGCTCGTCACGCCGATACCGCATTCCGGATTCCGGCACGACGAGACCCCGTGGAGGGCTCAACCATGTCCCTTTTCGCACCCCTTGGCGCACTTCTCTCCTACCTGGCCGACGCACTCGACCCCGTCTTCGGCGCCTCGGCGACGGCTGCCGCGATCGTGGTCCTCACCCTGTGCGTACGCCTCGCCCTGCATCCCCTCGCCCGGTCCGCCGCCCGGGGCGAGCGGGCCAGGTCCGCCCTTGCGCCGCAGATGGCCGAACTGCGGCGCAAGCACGGGAAGAACCCCGAGAAGCTGCAGCGCGCGACGGCCGAGCTCTACAAGAAGGCGGGGGTGTCCCCCGTGGCGGGCTGTCTGCCCACGCTCGCCCAACTGCCCGTCTTCTATGTGATGTACCACCTGTTCTCCACCGGATCCGGCGGCGACCTGCTCGACCACACCCTGCTCGGCGCCCCGCTCGGCGGCCGCTGGGCCGATGCGCTCGGATCCGGCGGCCCGCTGGGTGCCCACGGCCTCGTCTACCTCGGTCTGTTCGCGATCGTCGCGGCGGTCGCCACCTGGACGTACCGGCGCACCCGCAAGGCGGCGGCCGCCGCGCCGCCCGCGGACGGCGGGCAGCAGCTGCCGGGCCTGGCGGCGGTGGCCCGGATCGCCCCGTTGATGTCCTTCGCCACGCTGATCACGGTCGCGGTCGTGCCGCTCGCGGCAGGGCTGTACGTGGTGACGACGACCCTGTGGTCGGCGGTGGAACGCGCGTACCTCCACCGCACTCCGGCCGAACTCCGGGAAGGCGAGCGGGTTTCGGCCCTGTCCTGACCGTTCCGGGCACCGGCCGGACGCCGTCCATAGACCGAAACGGCTCTTGCCGATCACCCCCGGGTTCTTGGACGATCAATCAGTTGCGCCGACTTTCCGGAGGGTGGTTGTACCGATGAAGCTGCTCCGAGTCGGCCCGGCGGGGGCGGAACGCCCGGCACTGCTGGACGAGGAGGGCGTCCTGCGCGACCTCTCCTCCCTTGTCCCCGACGTGGACGGCGCCCTCTTCGGCGACGCGTCCGTCCTCGACCGCGTCCGGGCCGCCGTCGGTGCGCGCATCCTGCCCCGGCTCGACCCGGCGGGCCTGCGCACCGGCCCGCCGGTCGCCCGCATCGGCAAGATCGTCTGCGTGGGCCTCAACTACCACGGCCACGTGGCGGAACTGGGCGCCCGCACCCCCGCCGAACCCGCCCTCTTCCTCAAGGCCCCGGACACGGTCGTCGGCCCCGAGGACACCGTGCTCATCCCGCCCGGCAGTCGCAAGACCGACTGGGAGGCCGAGCTCGCCGTCGTCCTCGGCCGCACCGCGCGTCGGCTGGAGACCGACGAGGAGGCCCTCGCCTGCGTCGCCGGCTACACCATCAGCAACGATGTGTCCGAACGCGCGTACCAGCTCGAACGCGGTGGCCAGTGGGACAAGGGCAAGAACTGCGAGACGTTCAACCCCCTCGGCCCCTGGCTCGTCACCGCCGACGAGATCCCCGACCCCCAGGCGCTCGCCATCCGCACCCGGGTCAACGGCGAGACGGTGCAGCACGCGAGCACCGCCGACCAGATCTTTCCCGTCGCTCATCTCGTGCGCTATATCAGCCAGTTCATGACGCTCTACCCTGGAGATGTCATCAACACCGGCACCCCGGCGGGTGTGGCCCTCGGCAGACCCGAGCCCAAGCCCTACCTCCGCCCCGGCGACGTCGTCGAACTCGAGATCGACGGTCTGGGCGGCCAGCGTCAGCAGTTCAAGGACGGGTAGCCGGGAGCCCGCACGACGGTGATCCGGTGCGTTCGGGGGAACGGGCGCGTGTGCTGCCCGAGGGGGTCGGTTCCCGTGTGCTTATTTTCGGACATGCGGCACAGTATTCGCCGGGCCCGGCTCAGGGCCCGCCCCACGGCCAGGGCGACCCTGGCCGCGACCGCGACGGTCCTGGTGACGGCGGTCAGCGGCGCGCTGCTGCTCTGCGCCTTCACCGCCTCCGGCTCGCCCGACGACCGCGCCGCCGCGGCGCGATGCGCGGCGGGTGCGCCGGGGGCGTGCGTCGGCGGCGCCCCGGCCGGCTCCGACACCGATTGGGCGGCTGCCGCCCCCACGGCCCTCCCGACGGACCCGTCGGCCCGCGCCCGCTACCCGATCACCGTCGCGCCGCTGACGGCGGTCCGCTCGTCCGACGACGGCGTCCCGCGGCACAGCGGTCCGCCGATGGACGGGAACATGGCCGTGGGCGGGGGGCTGGTGCTGCTGGGGTCGGGGCTGGCGCTGGGGGTGCTGTACCGGTCGCGGGTGGAGGGGTAACCCCCGCTTCGGGGAAGCAGCACAAAGGTCTACGTAAGGAGTGCTCCGGTCCACAAACCCTTCCCTGGCAGCGTGTTGGAATCGATTGAGGCGGTTTTCGCCGGAAATGACGGAGCGGTTCGCTCCCCAGGGCCGCCGGAGAACGCTGCCGCGACAAGAGATTCGCAGACCTCGCCATCGCGAGGCAGGGAAGGGAAACTTCCACGTGACGCGTGATAATTCGCCCAAGCACCGGCGCCGGACGACCGTCGGCAGAAGGACCGCGTTCATCGCGGCCACGGTCCTCGCGGCCGTGGTGGGCACGACGGCGGCCACTACGGCGGAGGCCGTGGCCGCGCCGGTGACCGCCCAGGACGGCGACCCCGCCGGCGCGGCCGCCGAGCAGCGCCGTGGCGCACGGCAGCTCAAGCCCGGCGCCTTCTTCACCCCCATAGGCCTGACGGCGAAGCTGCCCGCCAAGCCGTCACCGGGCGCGGAGCAGCAGCGGCTGAAGTCCACGCTGAAACTGAGCAGTGCGCAGAGCACCGGCCTGTACCTGCCGCCGCAGAAGCGGTCGGCCGTCATCATCGACGACACTCCGGAGAGCCGGGCCGGAAAGGTGAAGCTGCACATCGGCGTCCCGGGCGCCAAGGGGGACGGGGGCGAGCAGCGCGTCATCACCCTGGAGCCGGGCAGCAACATCCTTCGCGACGGGCCCGGCGGCATGCTCTACCTCTCCGTCGAGGGAGGCTCGTCCGCCTCGATCACCTTGGAAACCCTCGGAATAGCGGAGGCCCCGCGCTTCGTGCTCGGCAGGACGAGCAACGAGGAGTTCCGCAAGATGCTCGACAGGCCCACCAACGTCCCGTGGGTCGAGTACGTCAGCGAGCGGACCGTCCTGACGGTGGACCGGGCCACGGCGCTGAAGTACCGCGACCAGGACCAGAAGCGGCTGATGGAGTCCTACGAGACGATCACCCGCGTCCAGGACGCCGTCAACAACGTCGGGGACGGGAAGACCCGGCCCAGCCCGCTGGTCCAGCACATCACCCTGGACAGCCAGAAGACGGGGGCCACGGACGGACAGGTGGCCTTCGATCCCGCCTACGCCGACGTCCTCCTCTCCCCGGGCAAGCTTGCCCAACGCCTTGGCCCGATCAGCTCGTCGCACGACAAGCGGACTTGGGAGGTCTGGAAGGAGTTGGGCCGTCACCGTCAGCTCGCGCCCCTGGGCGGCGACGGGCTCGGCGAGGCCACCGCGAGCCTCTATGCCACCGCCGTCGAGCGGCACTTCAGCCTCGGCGGAGGGTTCACCGCCGGCATCACTTCGAAGCTCAGCCGGACGCTGGCCGGCCTCCGCAAGGCGGACCCGTCCTCGGTGGACGTGCAGCGGGCCGTCATGTTCGACCAGCTCAGGCTCGCCTACGGCCCGGACTTCTGGCCCAAGGTCAATGATCTGGCCGGCAGGGACAAGCCCAAGCACCCGCGAGGCGCCCAGGACAACCTCATCCTGATGACCAGCGTCATCGCGGGTGAGGACCTGCGGGACTTCTTCGCGAAATCGAAGATGTTCCCGAGCAAGGACGCCGCCAAGGTCCTGGACAAGCTCGATCTCCGCACGCCCAAGCACGATCCGTCCGCCTTCGAGAACGGCAGGCCCAAGGACGGGCGCGTTGTGGGGCTCGGCGAGTAGGCCGGAGCTCCGAGCTCGCCGCCCCGGACGGTGTACCCGCCGCCGGGGCGGCGGTGGTTCGCGCTTCACCGATTCCGCAGGGGCTGCACCCCTTCGTAACCCGCCAGGGCGGTGGTGAAGGCCGTCCAGGCGGACGGGGGGACGAGGCAGGCGCCTCTGGCACGGGATTTGCTGTCCCGTATGGCTATTCGGCCGTCGGCCGTGTGGAGTGTTTCGACACAGGCGCCTCCCGTGTCATTGCTGTACGAGGACTTGCGCCACTGTGACACGGTGAGTGCCCTTCCCTACCCACGCTCGAGTTCATCAGCCATGGATGTGATCAGCTCGACGGATTGCTGCGTCGAGAGCGCCGATGCCCGGAGACCGTCGATCGCCTTCATGTACTTGGCGACGGAGTCATCCTCCTGCAAGCACAAGGAGCCGTCCAGGGATTCGACCAGTACGACATCGAGGTCCAGAGGGTCGGGATAGGAAAAGAGAGTGAAGGATCCGCAGGTGTCGGTGAAGGCAGTCTGGGTGAAGGGGATCACCCGGATTGTCATGTGCGGTGGCCTGTTCACCGCTGCCAAGTGCCGCAGTTGTGAGGCCAGTACCTCGGCGCCACCGTATCGCTGGTGCAGCACCGCTTCCGGGATGAGGGCCAGATATTGCAGGGGCGGATCGCCGCACGCGAAGATCCTCTGCCGTTCCATCCGGAGGTCCACATAGAATTCGACTTCTTCGTGCGCCAATTGTGCGGTGAGTCCGTCGATGAGAACTCTGGCGTAGTCGCGGGTTTGCAGGAGCCCGGGAACCACTTGCGTGTGGAAGGCCGTGATCCGGGCCGCGTCCGACTCCAGGACGAGCACTTCGGAGAGGCCGGGCGAAATCATCGCGCTGTGCCGACGCCACCAACTCCGTTGGTTTCCCTCCGACGCCAGGGCCACCAGTTGCTTCCGCAGGGCGGAGTCATCGATCCGGTACAGGTCGAACAGAGTGTTCAGCTCCAGCCGTGTGATGCGGTGCCGACCCGTCTCGATCCTGCTGATCTTGGTGTTGTCGCAGTGGACGGCGCTCGCCGCCCCCGTCATCGTGACGCCGGCCGCCTCCCGCGCGGCGCGGAGTGCCGCACCCAACCTGCGTCGCCGCGCGGTGCGTTGTGCCTGCGTGCCCACAAGGCCCCCTGTTCCCGGACTGTGCGCCGATCTTTCCGGACTTCCGTGCCGGGCGCCACCTGAACCCGTAGACCTGCAAAATGCAGCTCTGCGCATTGGAGTTTGAAATCCCTTTCCGGGATGGTCCATTGTGAAGGCATGTACAGAAGCGGGGTGTTCGTGGTCGATGTACGGGAGAACCGGCTCGTACAGGTCATCGGAAACACCGGTGACCGCGTGCAGGTACGCAGACCCGGCGGCGGGCTCGAATGGGAAGTGCCGCCGGACGTCCTGCGGTTGGCCTCGCGCGAGGAGCGCAACGAGGCCGGGCTCCGCCCGTATCAGACCGGGTGCGAGCGGTGCGCCGAGCTCGAAGCCGCGCGGCGCCTCGCCGCATCCGGCGACGACCTTCGCGTATCCAGGAACGCCACTGCCGAAGCCCTCACCCACTGGGTGATGGAGCACTGTCTGCGCAAGGACAAGGGGACGTCATGATGAACCAGTGCCGCCACATGGACGGTTGGGACTCGGACCGGGGCGAGAACCGCTGCCGCACATGCGGGACCCGCCGCTTCACGGACTACGGCGCCCTGCGGCCGAGGGAGTTGCCGCCGGTCGTGAAACGTCCGCTGCACGACCGCATCCGCGCCGACCGCGCCGCCGCGATCGTGATCTCGCGGACCGTGCGGCACATCAGTCGCTGGGGGCGCAGCGATGCCGAGTTCGGCTGGACGGCTGCCTGACCCGGCAGAATAGCGGGCATGGATGCGAAGGACGACGGTTGGGGCGAGTGCGTCAGGATCGCCGACGTCGTCATCGGCCGGGAACGGGGTCTCGCCGACGGGCGCTACTTCCGTGAACGGTCGGCCCGGTACGGGACTTGGGGGATTCCTCCGGTGACGGGGGATGCCCTCGTCCGCATCCTGATCGTGCTTGCAGTCCGGCAGCAACAGCCGCACGGCGGCCGGGCACTGCTCGTGGAGGCCGAGCGGGCGCTCGGTTCATGTCAGACGTATGAGCTCTTCGCCGGCGTGCCGGCGGATGTCGGCGGTGCCGACCGGGTGCGGATCGACGCCCTGCGGCTGCTGTCCTACAGCGGTTCCCCGGTCACCCTCGAACGTCTGGTGGGCGAGGCCCGGCAGGTCCTGCGCCGAGTCGTCGTCGAACTGTGAGCCGCATCACGTTGCCGTATGTCAATCCGGAGCCATAGCTTCCGGATAAGGGTCGCAAGACGAAGTCTTGGGGCCGCTACCCCCCCACCCCAGGAGTGCCGCCATGCGTCCGTCCACCCTCCTGAGAACCGGCCTCGGCCTGAGCACGGCCATAGCCATCCTGTCCGCGACCGTCCTGCCGGCCTACGCCGCGAGCGACGCACCGGCCGCCACGCCGCAGGTAGTGCAGATATCCAAGGACTCCAAGGGCTCCAAGGACACGGCGAGCGTCGGCTGGCTGACCGACGCCGAGCGCAAGGCTCTTGCGCCCTTCGTGAGTTACGCCAACGGCAGCTACAGCCTCGACGCCAAGGGCGCCCAGGCCGCGGGCATCGGCCAGAAGGCCATCGACGCGGTCAGGACCGCCACCGAACGTCTCGACGCGCTCGTCGGCAAGGGCCTCGCCGTCAGCAAGGACAGCGAGGGCGTGGTCGTCGATGCCGCCACGGCGATCGCTCCGCGCAGCGCGGAGACCCAGCTGACGCAGGGCATCAGCGTCAAGGTGACCTGGTTCGGGCTGCTGATCCACCTGGATCCGTTCGTCACCGGCAAGGTCCAGGCCGGGGTGGACATCACCAAGGACCTCGTCCAGGTCGTGACGAGCGTGGTCACCCTCGCGTCCCTGGGCAGCCTGCTCCCGGCCACCATGCTCGTCGCCGCGCTGACGGACCTGGGCTCGAAGGTCGTCTCCTTCTGCACCACGCGCAAGGGCGAGCTGTACGTCTACGTCACCTGGGCGGGCGTCCCGGTGTGCAATCCGTTCGCCTGATCCCGAGCAGCATCGCGAGATCCCGCTCCCCCTCGGCGAGTTCGCGGTAGCCCCACGAGCGGTACGCCGCTCGTGCGGGCGCCGCCTCGCGGTCGACGGTGAGCACACAGCGCTCCGCTCCGGAGCCGGCGAGGAGCGCGTCGTGCAGCCGACGGGCGATGCCGCGCCCGCGCCAGGGCGCGCGGACCGCGAGCTCCAGCAGGGCGAACGTGCCCGGCAGCGGTACGGCGCCCGCCGGCAGCAGGCCGTACCAGAGGATCTCCGCGTCGAGAGGGCGGCCCAGGGCCATCCCGACCGGTTCGCCGGAGGCGGTCCGTGCGAGCGCGGCGCGGAAGCCGGGGCGGCGGGCCTCCGTCCTGAACCGGCGGAAGGTCAGGGCGACTTCGGCTTCGCCCTCCCCGTACGGCGGCTCGGCGAACGCCTCGGCGTAGACGAGCCGGAAGGCGTCCTCGGCCGCCGTGGCACCGGCGCCGTCCATCGTCTCGACGGTGACGACCGCGCCGCTCACAGAACTATGGTCCGTCCCTCCGCCGCCGACCGCTTCGCAGCCTCCAGCACCCGCAAGGTCGCCGCCGCCTCCGCCGCCGTGACCGGCGGCTGCCCGCCGTCACGCAGGGCGCGGGCGATGGCCGCGTAGTACGCGGGGTAGTCGCCGGGCAGCGTGGGCACCGGTTCGCCGCCGCCGGTCAGCGGGGACTCGCCCGCGCCGAGGCGGCCCCAGGCGGGCTGCGGTTCGGTGCCCCAGGGGCCCTCTCCCGGGCGCAGGCCCTCGCGGAGGGCGGCCTCCTGGGGGTCGAGGCCGTATTTGACGTAGCCCGCGTCGCTGCCCAGCACCCGGAAGCGCGGGCCGAGTTGGGAGGTGACGGCGCTCATCCAGAGATGGGAGCGGACGCCGTTCGCGTGCCCGAGGGCGATGAAGGTGTCGTCGTCCGCCTCGGCGCCCGGGCGGCGCGCGTCCGCCTCGGCGTAGACGGTCTCGGCGGGGCCGAAGAGGGCGAGGGCCTGGTCGACCAGGTGGCTGCCCAGGTCGTAGAGGATCCCGCCGACCTCGGCGGGGTCGCCGGACTCGCGCCAGCCGCCCTTGAGGTGCGGACGCCAGCGCTCGAAGCGGGACTCGAAGCGCAGGACGCGGCCGAGGGTCCCGTCCTCGGCCAGCTTCCGGACGGTGCGGAAGTCGCCGTCCCAGCGGCGGTTCTGGAACGGGCTCAGCAGCAGCCCGCGTTCGTCGGCGAGCGCGGCCAGCTCCTCCGCCTCGGCAGCGGTCGCCGCGAGCGGCTTGTCGACGACGACCGGCAGTCCGGACTCCAGCGCGCGGCGGGCGAGCGGGACGTGCGTGCGGTTGGGGGAGGCGACGACGACCAGGTCGAGTTCACCGGCGTCGGCGCGGGCGAAGAGCTCGTCCGCGGTGGCGGCGGTCCGGGCCCCCGGGTGCTCGGTGCGGACCTGGTGCTGCCGGTCGGGGTTGGCGGTGACGACCGTGTCGAGGGCGAGGTCCGCGGTGGCGGCGATCAGCGGGGCGTGGAAGAACGAGCCCGCGGTGCCGTAGCCGATGAGGCCCACGCGGAGGGGAGTGCCGGAAGTGCCAGGGGGGCCTGGGGTGCCTGGGGTGCCTGGGGTGCCGTCCATGACTGCCACTCTGGCACACCGGGGGAGGCGTAACGGAGCCGGGGAGTCCGGGCGGGCTCTCACTCGTCCGAGGGAACGGATTGCGCCATTCCGCACTGTTGCCGGGAAAACGCGTTGTTCCTGGCGTGATGCACCTTTCGCGAAGAAGAACCGCCATGAGATCCGCTCTGGTCGCCGTGCCCGCCGCCGTGCTGCTCGTCCTCCTCACCCCCTCCCCGGCCGACGCCGTCCAGCACGGCATCAGCCGGACGTTCACGGTTCCCACGGCCCGGACCGCCACCCACACGATCTACTGCCCGGGCCGTGAGCATGTGCACAGCGGCGGGGCGCAGATCAGCCCGCCCGGCAAGTACTACATGCGGAGCACGCACCCGACGGCGGACCGGAAGGGGTGGGCGGTGACCACCGCTCCGCTCCCCGGGACCCAGGGAGGACGCACGGTCACCCTTTACGCCCTGTGCGCCTGAGCCGGGGTTCCGCCCAATGGGCGGAATCCGGCGGCCGGCCGGGGGACTTCCCGTCGTGTCCGCCGCGCTCCGGCGGCGGGACGGGGATGTTCCCGGCGAAGCGGATTTCCGCGAACCGGTGTCCCGGCCGGTGTCCCGACCCGCAAAGGTTCCACGATGCTGCTGTCCCGTGCGCTGCGGATCACCGTCGTCGGTGCGTTCGCCGTCTGTGCCGTCGGGTTCGGTCCTGCCTCCGCCTCCGCCGGTGACCGGCCGGGGTGCGGCGACCCGGGCAGCCGGGACTTCCCGGTCGTCTCACGGCTGAGCGGCGGCCCGGCCGTCTACGAGCGCGGCGCCGACGCCCCCGCCTGGGAGCTGGACCTGCGCAACGACACCGGCACCGGGTGCCGGGCCGTGCACCCCGTCGTTGTCCTGTCCGACCAGGCCCGCGCGCTCCGGCCGCAGGATGTCCGGATGGAGTTCTACGACCGTGAGGGCGCGCGCTGGCGGCCGGTGCGCTTCGAGCGGACGGAGGAGGCGGAGAACGTCGGTGTTTTTGAAGGGCGTTCGCCTTCGCCGGAGTTCCGTGGTTTCGATGTTCCCGCGCACCGGACGGTTGTCGTGCCGGTGCGCCTGGGGTTCGCCGACGGGGCGCCCGAGGGGCCCGTCACCGCCAATGTGGCGGCGGTGCAGCGGCGGGGGGCGGATGGGGCGTGGGTGGGGGAGTCGGAGGACTACACGTTCACCGTCGGGTCGGCGGCGGTGCCGCCCGCCACCCCGGGGCCGACTCCGCGGGCGAGCCTGCCGGACGGGCAGCAGCCCGGTCCGCCGGTTCTCGCCGACACGGGGGCCGGTTCGCGGGCCGTGGATCCCGTGCTGGTCGTCCTGCTTGCCCTCGGGTGTGTGGGGGGTGGGGTGGGGCTGGTGTTGTGGGCGCGGCGGATGCGGCGTTGAGGTGGGAGGGGGATTTGCCCCTGGCCCGCCCTTTCACCGTTTCTTTGCGCTCCGCGCGGGTGTCCTCAAACGCCGGACGGGCTGGTTTGGGGCTGCGCCCCTGACCCCGAAGCACCCTTCGGGTGCTGTCCTCAAACTCCCCGGAGGGGGCAACCCCCAGACGGGCTGATTTGGCGGACGGCCGAAGGGGGCGGGGCGGGACGGGGTCTGGAGAGGGCGTGACGCGTTATTTGCGGCCATGGACAACGGCACCCATTCGTAGGGCCCGCACGGCCGTAAATAATGCAGCCCCGGAAGACCCCGTCCCGCCCCGCCCCCGACCCCCACCGACCCGCACCGCCCCTGCGAGGATCGCCCCGTGGATCACTCGTACAGCACCCCCGGCGCCCCCCACCGCGACGGCGTTCCCGAGCACGGCCGGGTGCCCAAGTACTACGCGGTCAAGACGCACATCACCGCCCTCCTCGACGAGCTCGGCCAGGGCGGGCTCCTGCCCACCGAGCGGGATCTCGCCGTCCGCTTCGGCGTCGCGCGCGAGACCGTCCGTCAGGCCCTGCGCGAACTGCTGCTGGAGGGGCGGCTGCAACGGATGGGGCGGGGGACCGTTGTCGCCGGGCCCAAGCTGGAGCAGCCGCTGGCGCTGGCCAGTTACACCGAGGGCGTGCGCCGTCAGGGCCGCCGGCCGGGCCGTTCGCTGATCGGGCTCGACCGCTTCCCGTGTCCGGAGGCGCTCGCGCCCGACGTGGGGGCGCGGGCCGGGGAGCCCGTCTGGCACATGGAGCGGGTGCTGCTCGCGGACGACGAGCGGGTCGGGCTGGAGAGCACCTACGTCGCGGTGGCCCGAGTACCGCGGCTGGACGAGGAGTTCGAGCCCGACTCGTCCTTCTACGGCTATCTCCGCGAGCGGCTCGGCGTCCAGTTCGGCGACGCGGACGAGCGGCTGGAGACCGTGCTCGCCACGCCGCGCGAGGCGCTGCTCGTCGGGACGCCCCCGGCGCTGCCGATGCTGCTGATCCACCGGGTGTCGCGGGACACGGACGGCAGGCCGCTGGAGCGGGTGCGCTCGCTCTACCGCGGGGACCGGTTCTCGTTTACCGCACACCTCCGGGGGTAGGTAACGGAAACGTAACGGGTCTAGTCCAAGTTTGGGGGGCGGTTCACCACGTGGTAGTCGGCCGTCCCCCGCGCCGTCATCTGCCCCGAGGAGCGTTCCGGACATGCGAGTCATCGTCGTCGGAGCCGGCGTGCTGGGAACCCTGCACGCCTGGCACGCAGTCCAACGCGGCCACGAGGTCGTGCACATCGAGCGCGAGGCCGAGGCGCGGGGCGCCTCCGTGCGCAACTTCGGCCTCGTCTGGGTCGGCGGCCGGGCCGCCGGGGAGGAGCTGGAAACCGCCCTCCGGGCCAGAGAGCTGTGGGAGGGGATCGGCGCCCGCGTCCCGGGCCTCGGGTTCCGTGCCAACGGATCGCTGACGGTCGTCACCGACGAGGCCGAGCTGGCCGTCGCCCGCGCCGCGGCCGCCCGCCCGGACGCGGCCGCGCGCGGCTACGAGCTCCTCGACGCCGAGGAGACCCGCCGCCGCAACCCCGCGCTGCGCGGCGAGCTCCTCGGCGCCCTGTGGTGCGGCCGCGACGCC
Source organism: Streptomyces luteireticuli (assembly GCF_041519305.1). Classification (NCBI taxonomy): domain Bacteria; kingdom Bacillati; phylum Actinomycetota; class Actinomycetes; order Kitasatosporales; family Streptomycetaceae; genus Streptomyces; species Streptomyces luteireticuli. The sequence continues at coordinate 3,463,912 of NZ_CP167927.1, read as the reverse complement.
GCCGTCGAACCCCGCGTCGCCCAGCGGGCGTTGCGCGAGGCGCTGGCCGCCTCCGGCCGCTACACCTTCCTCGGCGGACGCGAGGTCCGTGACGTCGTCGGCGAGCACGCCGTCCGCGACGACCACGGCGACGTCCACACCGGCGACGCCGTCGTCCTGTGCACCGGCGCCTGGCTCGGCGGCCTCGTCCGCGAGCTGGCGCCGCAACTCCCCATACGGCGCGTCCGGTTGCAGATGATGCAGACAGCGCCACTGGACGAGCCGCTGCCGACCTCCGTAGCGGACGCCGACAGCTTCCGCTACTACCCCGCCTACCGCTCCCCGGAGCTGGACGCCCTCGCCGCCGCCCGGCCGCAGCCGCCCGTCGCCGCCGAGCACAGGATGCAGCTGCTGATGGTCCAACGGGCCGACGGCGGGCTGACGATCGGCGACACCCACGAGTACGGGATCCCGTTCGCCTTCGACGTGGACGAGGACCCGTACGCCCATCTGACGACCGTCGCCGAGTCGATCCTCGGCCGCCGGCTGCCGCCCGTCCGGCGCCGCTGGGCCGGGGTGTACGCGCAGTGCCTGGAGGCCGGGAAGGTCGTGCACCGCGAGCGGGTGCGCGAGGGCGTCTGGCTGGTGACCGGGCCCGGCGGGCGCGGCATGACCTGTTCCCCGGCCATCGCCGAGGCGACCGCCGACGCGCTGGGATGGTGAGGCGACGCATGGAGAGCATCAAGCTGGTCGTCCTCGACATGGCCGGGACGACCGTCGCCGACGACGGACTCGTCGAGCGGGCCTTCGCCGAGGCGGCGGCAGAAACGCTGGGCACGGCGGCGTACGAGGAGCAACTCGCCTACGTCCGCGCCACGATGGGCGAATCCAAGATCTCCGTCTTCCGCCATCTGAGCGGCGGCGACGAGGCCCTGGCCCGGCGCGCCAACGCCGCCTTCGAGGCGGCCTACGCACGGCTGGTCGACGCCGGTCACTGCGCCCCCCTGCCCGGCGCGCGGGAGGCGATCGAGCGGCTGCGCGGCGAGGGCCGGACCGTGGCCCTCACCACCGGTTTCGCCCGTGTCACCCAGGACGCGATCCTCGCCGCCCTCGGCTGGGACGACGGCCTCGTCGACCTCGCCCTGTGCCCCGCCGACGCGGGCGGCCGCGGGCGGCCGTACCCCGACATGGCCCTCACCGCCCTGCTGCGCACGCACGCCGCGGACGGCGTCGGCGGCATCGCGGTCGTGGGCGACACGTCGTACGACATGGTCAGCGGGCGGCGGTCCGGGGCCCCGGTCGTGGCCGGTGTCCTGACCGGGGCGCACGGCGCGGAGGCGCTGCGCGCGGCGGGCGCGACGGTGGTGCTGGACTCCGTCGCCCAACTCCCGGACGCCATCGCCGCGTACGAGGCCGGACCGTGACCGGCATACGCTTCGACTCCGTCTCCGTCGCCTACGACGGCACCACCGTCCTCGACTCCCTCGACCTCACCGTCGAACCCGGCGAGGTCGTCGCCCTCCTCGGACCCTCCGGCTCCGGCAAGACCACCGCCCTGCGGGCCGTCGCCGGCTTCGTCCGGCCGTCCTCCGGGCGGGTGTTCATCGACGGCCGCGACGTCACCGGGCTCGCGCCGCACCGGCGGGGCGTGGGGATGGTCGTCCAGCAGTACGCGCTCTTCCCCCACCTGCGGGTCGACGCCAACGTGGCGTTCGGGCTGAAGGCCCGCCGCACCCCGCGGGCGACGGTCGCCGAACGGGTCGCCGAGGCGCTGGAGATGACCGGCATGTCCGCCTACGCCCGGCGCTACCCGCGCGAGCTGTCGGGCGGGCAGCAGCAGCGCGTCGCGATCGCGCGGGCGCTGGCGATCCGGCCGGGGGTGCTGCTCCTGGACGAGCCGCTCTCCGCGCTGGACGCGCGCCTGCGCTCCGACATGCTCGCCGAACTCGCCCGGCTGCACCGCGAACTGCCCGCCGTCTCCATGCTGTACGTCACCCACGACCAGGCCGAGGCCCTGACACTGGCCGACCGCATCGCGGTCATGGACCGCGCGCGGCTGCGCGACTGCGGCACGCCGCGGGAGCTCTACCGCAGTCCGCGCACGGAGTTCACGGCGTCGTTCGTGGGCAGCGCGAACCTGCTGCCGGTGACGGTGGCCGACGGGGGCGGCGTCTCCTTCGCGGGCACGCCCCTGTCCGTACCGGGTGTACCAGGCGTACCCGGCGTACCGGGCGGCCTTCCCGGCGGAGCGGCGACGCTGTGCGTCCGCCCGCACATGGTCGGTCTCGGCGACGGACCGAACGCGCTGCGCGGCACGGTGTCCGAGGTGCAGTGGCGGGGCGCGACGCACCGGGTGTACGCGGAGGTGTCCGGCCACCGCGTGTGCGCGGACGTGCTCGAACTGCGCGAGCCGCCGGCGCCCGGTGCGCCGGTGACGCTGCACTTCGCGCCGGAGGACGCGGTGCTGCTGCCGGCGGGGGCGGGCCATGCGTAGCCGTCGTGGGGCGGGGTCCCTTGTGCCCTGGGCCCTGGCCCTGCCCCCGGTCGCCGTCCTCGGACTGTTCTTCCTCTATCCGCTCGGCCTCGTCGTCCGGGAGTCCCTCGGCGGCGACGGAGGGACGACCACCGCCGCGTACGGGCAGGTCTTCGCGCAGGACGCCTTCCGGGACGCCCTCGGCAACACCGTCCTCATCGCCGTCGGCGCCACCGCCGGGGCCCTGGTCCTCGGCTTCGTGCTCGCGCTCGTGATCGCGTTCGTGCCCTTCCCGGGAGGCCGGGCGGTCGGGCGGTTCGTCGACGTCTTCCTCTCCTTCCCCTCCTTCCTCATCACGCTCGCGCTGCTCTTCGTCTACGGCCGGGCCGGCATGGCCAACGGCCTCTGGACGGACGTCACCGGCGACGCGTCCGGCCCGTTCGACTTCCTGCACACCCGGTGGGGCGTCCTGCTCGCCGAGGTCACCTACTTCACGCCGTTCGTGATGCGGCCGCTGCTCGCCGCGTTCTCGCAGCTGGAGACGGCCCAGTTGGAGGTGGCCGCGTCGCTCGGGGCGAAGGCGCCGCGGATCGTGCGGCGGGTGATCCTGCCCGAGGCGCTGCCCGTGCTCGCCGCGGGCGGGTCGCTGGTGCTGGTGATGTGCCTGAACGAGTTCGGGATCGTGCTGTTCACCGGCGCGAAGGACGTCACCACGCTGCCGGTGCTGATCTACAGCAGGGCGATCCTCGACGGCGACTGGATCGCCGCCTGTGTCGTCGCGGTGGTCAACATCGCGCTGTCGGGCGGACTCTACGCCCTCTACAGAACCGTCCTGACCAGAGGAGGACTCCGCCGTGCTCGTGCATAGCCGCACCGCCCGCCGCCTGGTCCACGCCGCGTTCCTCGTCCTCTTCCTGCCCGTGTTCGCGCTCCCGTTCCTGGTGATCGTCGCGGCCTCGTTCGCCACCTCCTGGAGCGGAGCCTTCCCCTCCGGTGCGACGCTCGCCCACTACCGCGACGTCGTCCACGGCGACGCCCCGGAGGCCCTGGCCACGAGCCTGCTCACCGCCCTCGCCGCGAGCGTCCTCGCCCTCGTCGCGGGGACGTGGTCCGCGCTGGCCGCCGCCCGGCTCGGCCCGCGCGGACGACGGCTGGTGGACGGCCTGTTCATGCTGCCCGTGGCCGTCCCGTCGGTCGTCGTCGGGCTGTCCCTGCTCGTCGCCTTCTCCCGGCCGCCCCTGCCGCTCAACGGCACGCCGCAGATCGTGGTCGTCGCCCACGCCGTCCTGGTGACGGCCTTCGCCCACCAGTCGGTCACGGCCGCGCTGGCCCGCCTCGACCCCGCGTACGAACAGGCCGCCGCGAGCCTGGGCGCGTCCCCCGCGTACGTGCTGCGGCGGGTGCGCCTCCCGCTGCTGCTGCCCTCCCTCGGCGCCGCGGGCGGGCTCTGCTTCGCCCTGTCCATGGGCGAGTTGAGCGCCACGATGATGCTCTACCCGCCCGACTGGCTGCCGCTGCCGGTCAAGATCTTCGGCGCCACCGACCGCGGCGCCCTCTTCGCGGGCGCGGCCCTCGCCGTCGTCCTGATGACCGCGACGCTGCTGGTGCTGCTCGCCGTCTCCCGGGTGCGCACCCGCGCCTCGTACCGCTGAAGTCCGCCCGCTGAAGTCCGCCGCTTTCACCGAGGAGTTCCCCCCGTCATGTCCCGCATCCGCACCGGAGGCGTCGCGCTGCTCGCCGCCGCTCTCCTCGCCCCGCTCACCGCCTGCGGCACCACCGGCGGATCCGATGCGAAGGAGGTCACCGTCTACAGCGCCGACGGCCTCAAGTCCGAGAACGGGTCCGGCTTCTACGACCGCGTCTTCCGCGACTTCGAGAAGAGGACCGGCATCAAGGTCAAGTACGTCGAGGGCGGCTCCGGCGAGGTGGTGCAGCGCCTGGCCCGGGAGCGGAGCAACACCAAGGCGGACGTGGTCGTCACCCTGCCGCCGTTCATCCAGCAGGCCGACGGGAAAGGCCTGTTGGCGGAGTACCGGCCCAAGGACTGGGACAAGGTCGCCTCCGGCGACAAGGACCCGCACGGCAAGTGGACCTCCGTCGTCAACAACTACTTCTGCTTCATCTACAACACGAAGGAGCTGAAGTCCCCGCCGAAGACCTGGAACGACCTGCTGGACGACCGCTTCAAGGGCAGGCTCCAGTACTCCACCCCCGGCGTCGCGGGCGACGGAACGGCCGTCCTGATCAAGGCGATGCAGGACTTCGGCGGCAAGGACGCCGCGATGGAGTATCTGAAGAAGCTCCAGAAGAACAACGTCGGCCCGTCCTCCTCCACCGGCCAGCTCGCCCCGCGCACCGACAAGGGCGAACTCCTGGTGGCCAACGGCGACGTCCAGATGAACTTCGCCGACATGGCGTCCATGCCGAACCAGGGGATCTTCTTCCCCGCGGCCGACGGCAGGAAGCCCAGCACGTTCGCCCTGCCCTACGCGGCCGGGCTGGTCAAGAGCGCGCCGCACGCCGACAACGCCCGCAGACTCCTCGACCACTTGCTCTCCGCCGAGGTACAGCAGCAGGTCTCCTCGGTGGCCGGCGGCTTCACGGTCCGTACGGACGTGAGGGCGACCGACAAGAACGCGAAGGCCCTCACGGACATCATGCAGGGGACCGAGGTGTTCCACCCGGACTGGGCGGACATCGACCGCAACCTCACCTCGTACGTCGACGCCTGGAAGAGCGCCACCGGAAGCTGACTAGGCTGTGAGGTGCCGGGGCGGCGGGCGAGCCCTGCCGTCCCGGTTCATTTCGATGTCCCCGGTCCCCGAAGACACCGTCCGGGGCACAGCACGGCAGGAGTTCCGCACGTGGCAGAGCGCAAGCCCATCGAATCCTGGCTCACCGACATGGACGGTGTGCTGATGCACGAAGGCATTCCGGTGCCCGGGGCGGACGCCTTCGTCAAGAAGCTCCGCGAGTCCGGCCGGCCCTTCCTCGTGCTGACCAACAACTCCATCTACACCGCGCGCGACCTGCACGCCCGCCTGCAGCGGATCGGCCTGGACGTCCCCGCCGCCAACATCTGGACCTCGGCCCTGGCCACCGCCCAGTTCCTGGACGACCAGCGCCCCGGCGGCACCGCGTACGTCATCGGCGAGGCCGGGCTCACCACCGCGCTGCACGACGTCGGCTACGTCCTCACCGACGCCGACCCCGACTACGTCGTCCTGGGCGAGACGCGGACCTACTCCTTCGAGGCGCTCACCAAGGCCATCCGGCTGATCAACAACGGCGCCCGGTTCATCGCCACCAACCCCGACGAGACCGGCCCGTCCGCCGAGGGCGCCCTGCCCGCCACCGGCTCGGTCGCCGCCCTGATCACCAAGGCGACCGGACGCGAGCCCTACTTCGTCGGCAAGCCGAACCCGCTGATGATGCGCTCCGGACTCAACATGATCGGCGCCCACTCGGAGACCAGCGCCATGATCGGCGACCGGATGGACACCGACGTCCTCGCCGGGCTGGAGGCGGGCATGGAGACCTTCCTGGTGCTCACCGGGCTGACCCGGCCCGACGAGATCGACCGCTTCCCCTTCCGCCCGTCCAGGGTCGTCGACTCCATCGCGGACCTCGTCGACCTGGTGTGACCCGTACGGACGGCACGCGCATCCGGTCCGTCACCGATTGGAGTAACGGGCGGACGGAGCGGATGCGCCGCACGTCCCCGCCGGGTGAACCTCTGAGGTGTCAGGAGGTTCACCATGGTTTCAGTCCGCTCCGCACTCTGCGGTGCGCTGACGGCGGTCGCCGTCGGTGCCGCCCCTGTCCATGCCCTCGACGATCCCCCGACGGCCCGGACGGTGGAGCTCGTTCCCGTCACCAGCAGGCCCGGAGCCGACGTGCAGGTGCGCGTCTCCGGCTGTACCGGCGATCGCGCCACGGCCGTCTCGGAGGCGTTCGTGACCGATGCCCGGCTCGCCCGCGACACCACCGGCCACTTCGCCGAGGCCACTGTCCGCTCCACGACGTCCGCCGGCACATACCCCGTCCGCGTCAACTGCGACGGCCGCGAGTCGGTCGCCGAGGGCGTGCTGACCGTCGTGCCCGACGCGGTGCCCGACGGCCGGGACGGCCACGCCGCCCTCACCGGGCGGGAACACGAGCACGACCACGAGCACGGCCAGGAACACGACCACGAGCACGGCCTGCCCGTCGCCCCCGTACCGGCGGGCGGCGGCGGCACCGCGCCGTCCGCCGTCGCGAGTACGCCCGGCACCCCCGGGCTCGTCCTCGGCGGCGCCGGTGTCGTGATCGCCGGCGCCCTGATCTGGTACCGCCGCCGCACCGAGCCCGGACGCCGGTGAGCGGCGTCCCGTGTCCGACGACGTACGCGCCAGCGGCCGCGGCCGCCTGCTGACGGGCGTGGCCTGGGCGGCCCTGCTGTGCGCCCTGTGGCTGTGGGGACGCGAGGTCACCGAGGTGTCCCCCGGCTCCTGGCCCGCCACCGGCGACATCGCCGCCGCGGGCCGCCCGCCCGTCCGCGCGCTGCCGCCGCCGCTCGCCCCGCTGCCCGGGGCGCCGCCGCAGCGCCTGGCCATCCGGGCCATGGGCCTCAGGGCCCCGATCGAGGGCCGCGGCCTGACCCGCGAGGGCGCGGTGGAACCACCGCCGTACGACCGTCCCGGAACCGTCGCCTGGTACCGGGGCGGCCCGCAGCCCGGCAGCCCCGGCGCGGCCGTCCTCGTCGGCCACGTGGACACCGACCGCGCACCGGCGGTCTTCTACGAGCTCGGCAGCCTCAGACCCGGCGAGACCGTCAGCGTCGCCCGGGCCGACGGCTCCACCGCCGAGTTCACCGTCGACGACGTCACCGTCTTCGGCAAGGACCACTTCGACGCCGGCCGGGTCTACGGGCCGCACACCGCGGGCCGGGCCGAACTCCGCCTGATCACCTGCGGCGGCGACTACGACCGGGCCCGCCGCCAGTACAACGCCAACGTGGTCGTCTCGGCCTACCTGACCGGAACGGGACCGGCGTGAAGACCCCGCGCACTGCGCCTGTGGTGCTCCTTCAGAGCGATCCGATGTCGTGTCATGAGATGACCGGCCCCGGCCGCGGACCCGGCTGTGCCAGCATGGGGGCGACCGGTCGTTGTCCCGAGGGGCCGAAGACGCCCCCGGAGGTACACCCCAAGGGGGAGTGGATGTACGGCAGTCACACCGGCCACGCCCGTCGGGCCCGCGCGGCCCTCGTCCGGGCGGTCACCGCAGGGGCCCTGGTGCTCCTGGCCGGCTGCTCCTCCTCCGACGATTCCCCGGCGTCCTCCGCCGGATCCCCGCGGCCCGCCGTCGCCTCCCCCTCCCAGCTCCCCCGGACCCAGTCCCCGTACTGGGTGAACCCGGACGGGACCGCCGCCCGGCAGGTCACCGAGCTGCGCAAGGCAGGCAAGGAGCAGGACGCCGCCCTCATCGGGAGAATCGCCCAGCAGCCCGTCGCCGAGTGGATCGGCGTGGACGACCCGGAGAGCCAGACCCGCGGCTTCACCGAGGCCGCCGCCCGGGCCGACCGCGACGCGCTGCTCGTCCTCTACAACATCCCGCACCGCGACTGCGGCCAGTACTCGCAGGGCGGCGCCTCCGACGGGGACTCCTACCGCGCCTGGCTCGACCGCGCCGCCGCCGGCATCGGCGACCGCAGCGCCACCGTGATCCTGGAGCCGGACGCGCTGCCGCACATGGAGGACGGCTGTACGCCACAGCAGTTCCACGAGGAGCGGTACGCGCTGCTGAAGGAGGCCGTCCGCAAGCTGAAGGCGCTGCCGCGGACGAAGGTCTACCTCGACGCCGGGAACCCCAACTGGATCACCCCCGCGGCCCGGATGGCCGAGCCGCTGCGGCGGGCCGGCATCGACCGGGCCGACGGCTTCGCCCTCAACGTCTCCAACTTCCAGACGACGCAGGACAGCAAGGAGTACGGGCGGGCGCTGTCCGCCCTCGTCGGCGACAAGCACTTCGTCATCGACACCAGCCGGAACGGGAACGGGCCGCTGTCCTCCGGCTCCGGCGGCGACCACGAGAAGGCATGGTGCAACCCGGCCGGCCGGGCGCTGGGTGATCCCCCCACCACCCACACCGGTGACCGGCTGGCCGACGCCTACCTGTGGATCAAGCGGCCGGGGGAGTCGGACGGGGCGTGCAAGGGGGGGCCCGATGCGGGGGAGTGGTGGGAGACGTACGCGCTGGAGCTGGCGCGGAACGCGCGGTCTTGAGGTTGCCCCGGTCCCGCCCTTTCACCGTTTCTTCCGGGGCAAGCCCCGGGCCCGGTACCGCGCTTCGCGCGGTGGGCGGGGCTCCGCCCCTGCGCCCCGGCGGGGGCTGCGCCCCCTGCACCCCTGCTTCCGGGGCTCCGCCCCGGACCCCGTTTGTCGCGGCTCCGCCGCTCGTCCTCAAGCGCCGGACGGGCTGAATTGCGCGCCCGGGCCGGTATTCCGCGCGAGCGCGCAATTCAGCCCGTCCGGCGCTTGAGGACAGCGCCCGGAGGGCGCTTCGGGGGCCAGGGGGCGCAGCCCCCGCTGGGGCGCAGGGGCGGAGCCCCGCCCACCGCGCGGCAGCGCGAGCAGGGTGGCGCAGGGGCGCAGCCCCTGCGGGAAACGGCGAAAGGGCGGGCCGGGGGCAAAACCCCCTACTTCTCCACCACCGGCACCTTCACCCACACCGCCTCCGCCGGCGTGTCCTGATCGTCCACGACGGTCAGCATGTACCAACCCGGCGGCACCAGCGAGGGATCCTTCGGCAGGGTGACCGTCACCGAAGAGCTCCCGTTCCGCGTCATCTCCAGTGCGATCGACCGCTGTTCGATGTTGGTCACATGGGTGAACGACCCCGGCCGGATCAGCCGCGCCTTCGCGACCGGCCGCGCGGACGCGACCCGGTACGTCGCCTTGCCGCCCAGCTTGACCACCTGCGGCTCCGTGCCCTTGATCTCGGGGCGGCCGTCGCGGAAGAGGTACGGCGGGGTGTAGAGGTCGATCTGCTGCTGGAAGACGCCGGGCATGGTGTTGTCCTTGTCCCGGAAGAGGGAGTCGGAGCCGAAGGTCATCACCCGGCCGTCCGGCAGCAGCAGCGCCCCCGAGTGGTAGTTGCGGCCGACCAGCGGATCGGCCACCGCGTGCGAGGAGTTGGTGCGCGGGTCGTAGACCTCGGCCTTGAGGATGTTGGAGTTGCTGCGCCCCCGGTAGTCGCCGGATCCGTTGGTGGTGAGGACCGTGTCGTCGGGGAGGATGACGCTGCTGGGGTAGCGGGCCTTGGCGTACAGGTCGGGGCCGTCCTTGAAGCGCGGGCGGTCCATGTGCAGGTCCACGATCCGGGTCCGGGCGGTGGACTTCTTGTCCTCGCCGACCCCGCCGCCGCCGAGGACCATGTACCGCTGGTCCTGGGCGGGGGGCAGCAGCACGGACATCGAGGTCTCCAGGATGTCCGGGTCGCTGATGCCGGGGACGGGGATGAAGGAGTTGTTCCCCAGGTCCCAGACGCCGGGGTCGCGGCCCTTGTCGGCGGGCCCGTACCCCGCGTTGGAGCCGGTGTAGAAGATCTTGCCCTTGTCGGTGAGGAAGAGGGCGGGGTAGGTGGGGAAGAAGCGCTCCTTCGGGAGGTAGCTCCACTTCTTGGTCTTCGGGTCGTAGATCTCGTTCTTGCCGGGGACGACCTGGCCGATCTCGTCGAGGCCGGAGACGGAGAGGACCTTGCCGTCCTGGAGGGTGGTGAGCGTCGGGTACCACCGGGCCTCGTTCATCGGGTCGACGGTGACGTAGCGCTCGGCGACCGGGTCGAACTCGAAGGAGTCCTTGATCCCTTGGAAGTCCTTCTTGTCGAAGGACAGCTTGTTGGCGATGCCATAGAAGTTCCGGGAGTCGTCGCCCTTGAGGCCGTCGATGCGGTAGTTGTCGGTGAGGCCGGTGGCGTACTTCTCGCCCTTCTCCAGGGCCTCGACGTAGACCCGGGCCGTGCTGACGGTGACTTTGACCTTGCCGTCCTTGTCCTGGTCCTTCTTGGCGCGCGGGACGAGCACGGCGTCCTTGGACTCGAAGGACTTGCCGGTCGCCCTGCCGGTGAAGACCGTGCCGGAGGGGAAGGTCATCGGCTTGTCGGGGTTCTCGTTGTGGACGACCATCAGGCCGCCGGCCTTGGTGACGTCGCCCCCCAGCTTCTCGTACCGCTGGGTGCCGCCGGCGACCAGGAGCCTGCCGTCCGGCAGCTGGGAGTGGCCGGCGCAGAAGAGGTCCTTGGGGGTGGGGACGTTCTTGAAGGTGTTCTCCTTCGGGTCCCACAGGACCGTGCGGAAGGACTTCGCCTTGAAGTTGGCCGCGTTGTTCCCGGAGCCGGCGACCAGGAGCACCTTGCCGGTGTGCAGGAGGGCGGCGTGGATCGTGTTGATCCGGTACTCGTCGGGGACGTCGACGACGTCCCAGTGGCCGTTCTTCGCCTTGTACCCCGGCTGGTTGATCTTGTAGTCGTGGTACTGGCCGGAGGCGTAGCCCCAGATCGCCGGCCCGTTCATGCCCGCCAGAACGAGCACGACCGCCGCACCCACCGCGGTGCGGCGGGTGCGGCGGGTGAGCAGGCGGTTCCGGAGTCCTGTGGTCCGGAGTCTCATGTCTGGGCTCCCTCGGGCCGTTTGCCGTGGCGCACGGTCCACCACCAGGCGACGATGGGCGCGACCGTGATCACGACGGCCAGCGCCGCCCAGGTGCGCATCGCGGCGTGGGCGTGGCCGAGGAAGAACGAGGCCACCAGCGAACCGCCGAAGATCAGCAGGAAGAAGAGGTGGATGCGGAAGGTGCCGAACAGGGTGTCCGGGCTGGCCGAGTCGCCCTTGGGGGTCACCACGAACCGGCTCTTGCGGCGCAGTACGGCGTCCAACAGCGAGCGGGCGTAGATCGGCGCGGAGAGCGCGGACATCGCCATCCCGGCCACCCCGCCGGAGCCCTCGGGCTCGTGGGGGGAGACGTTGTGCCGGCGGTTCCAGATGTAGAGGCCGATCTGGAGGGCCGCGGCGTCGCTGTAGAGCATCATCCACACCTGGGAGTCGATCGTGATGCCGGCCGCGCCGAGCCCCAGGAAGAGGGCGCAACTCACGGCTCCGAGCATCCAGTTGACCGCGGTGATCGGGTAGTAGACGACCATCAGGGTGTAGTTGAGGAAGGGGCCGGGCCGCAGGGTGAAGGGGCCCTTCCAGTACTGCTTGATGATCGTCTCGTAGGTGCCGCGGGACCAGCGCAGCTGTTGGGTGAAGAAGTCCGTCCATGCGTTCGGGCCCTCTCCGACCGCGAGGACGTCGGGTGTGTAGACGGAGCGCCACTTGCGGCCCGTGGCCGGGTTGCGGTGGCGGTGCAGCTCGAAGCCGGTGGCCATGTCCTCCGTGATGGAGTCGTAGAGCCCGCCGATGCCCTTGAGGGCGCTGATGCGCACGGCGTTGTTGGTGCCGACGAACATGGGCGAGCCGTAGCGGTTGCCGGCGCGCTGGATGAGGGCATGGAAGAGGAACTGCTGGCTCTCTGCGGCCTTGGTCACGGCCGCGTCGTAGTTCCCGTACACCTGAGGTCCAACGACGAAGGAGACATCCGGGTCACGGAAGTAACCGAGCATGCGCTCCAGGAAGTTGGGAAGCGGCACATGGTCGGTGTCCACGGAGGCGAAGAAGTCGTAGTCGTCGCCGTGGGCGTCGAGCCAGGCGTTGTAGTTGCCGTGCTTGGTCCTCGCGCGGTGCGGGCCCTTCGGCCTGTTCCACTTCTCGACGCCCTTGCGGGAGAAGTGGTGCACGCCCAGACGGCGGCAGACCTCCTTGACCTCGGGGTCGTCGCCCTCGTCGAGGAGCCAGACGTGCACCGGGCCGCGGTGGCGCACCCGGACCGCCGCCTCCAGGGTGCGGGTGACCATCCCGATCGGCTCCTTGCCGGGGACGAACGAGGTGAGGAAGGCGACCCGGGTGCCGGTCTCCGGAACGACCGGTATCGGGTCGCGGGCGACCAGGGTGGCGTGCGCGTTGGAGACGACGTTCAGCGTGCGGAAGATCTCGATCAGGGCGATGGACGCCAGCATGATCGCGTCGAGGATCCGCATCAGCGTCGTCGCGTGGTCCCGGTGCGTCCAGTGGGCCGGCTGGAGCAGCCAGACCAGGAGGACGACGGAGACGACGGGGGCCAGGCCCAGCAGCAGGGCGGCCTGGACGCGGTGCGGCTCGTCGGCCAGCAGGCTGCGGTAGCGCACCCGGTACGGGCCGGGGCCCGGCTGGGTGAGCGGGCCGGCCAGCCGGCTGTAGTGCTCGTAGTCGTAGCGCTGGTGTGCGGTCCGGGGCGGTCTCTCCGCCGGGGCGGGGCGCGGCGCGGGTCTGCGCCGTGCGTCCTCCGGCGCCGGCGGGGCCGGGATGCGCAGCCGGGTGGTGACCGCGGGGTCGCCCACCGCGGGATCGTAAGGAGTCGTCCGCCGGGCGTCGGCAGGCGTGGACGTCATGAGTCATTCCCCCCGCATGGTCATTCCCCCCGCACGCGGCGCGGCCGCGTGGTGTGCTGGTGCGCGGGCCCGGCGGCCCCCTCGGCCGAAGCCCCTGGTCCGGACGTGCGGCCGTCCCGGCGCCGGCTCCCTCCGGCGCCGCCAACTCCCCGCGACGGCGGTGGGGTTGGAAGACAGCTGTGGGATCAGGATCTCGGACCCCGTGTCATGATCGCAAGGCCGAAACAAGCTGTTTACCGGGCAAAGCGGTACGCCTTTCGGAGACGCGTACGAATGTCGCAGAAGTGATCGCGGATGGCCTCTTCTGTTCGTACCGCGTCACCCGCCCGTACGGCCGCGACGATGGCCCGGTGCCGGGCGCAGACCGTCCGGGGGTCCGGGGGTGCCCCGGCCCCGTCCCGCACCCCGTCGCGCAGCCGGTGGAAGGCGTTCCAGAACGCCTCGGGCACCGCGCCGATCAGCGGATTGTCCAGCCCCCGACAGAAGGCGGCGTGGAAGGCGCGGTCGGTCTCCGCCCGGACGGGGCCGGTCAGCGCCTCGTCCTCCATCCGGGCGACGATCGCGTCGAGCTCTGCCAGGTCCGGCTCCGCCATCCGCCCGGCCAGCCGCCACGCCAGCCCGGTCTCCACCGCCTCCCGCAGCTCCAGCAGCTGGAGCAGGCTGTCCTCGCCGCGCCGGTGGCCGGCCACGGTGCGGAAGACGAGGCCCTCGGTGACCGGGGCCAGGGTCATCGGGCCCACATAGGTGCCGAAGCCGTGCCGGATCTCGACGACGCCCAGCGCCTGGAGCGCCTTGAGCGCCTCGCGTACACAGGTGCGCCCCGTCCCCAGCAGTTCCGTCAGTTCCCGCTCGGTGGGCAGGGGTGCCCCCGGCGGCAGCCGACGGTCGATGACGATCTGCTTGATCCGCTCCAGGAGGTCACTGGCCATTGGGAGACCATGCCCTGCCGGCATCCGCTTGGCCAGCACATGAAAGCCTTGGTCAACGCCGAGAGGCCCCTCACTGTGCGTGAGGAGCCTCTCGGTTGTCGTGCGCCGCCAGGGACTCGAACCCCGGACCCGCTGATTAAGAGTCAGCTGCTCTAACCAACTGAGCTAGCGGCGCCTGCTGACAGAGAAAACTCTACCTCACTCCTGGGGGTGCTTCCGACCACCCTGGCGGAGTACACCCCGGCCCGGCCTCTTTCCCTGCTGGTCGGGGCGGGCGGGGCCGATCGGGGCGGGCGGCGGAGTGCGGGGCGCGCGTACCGCTGAGACGCTGTGCCGAGCGGTGCCGCGGACGACCGAGGGCGCCCGCCGGAGTGTGCGCGGGCCGGTGCGGACGGCGGTGGAAGGGAGCGGACACCGGTGAGCGACGCGATATCCGGCGGCCGCGCGCGGCCCGGGGGGTCTGCGGAGAGTGACGACAAGGGGGATGAGGGGGGCGCCCGCCGGGGTGCCGTGCGCGGGGCCCTCGTCGCGGCGGTGGGCGCGGCCGTCATCGCCGGATCCGGTCCGGCGGGCGCCTGGGCCGGGGACCCGCAGGATCCCGTCGTGGCGGTCCCGGCGGCCCAGGGGTCGCCGGATCCGTCGGATCCATCGGGTTTGCCGGGCCCGTCGGACCCGTCGCCGGAGGGCTATCCGGATCCCGTGGCGGCCCCGGAGGAAGGCGCGCCCGCCCCGGCCGGGGAGACGGCCCTCCCGGAAACGGACGCGGAGGCGGAAGCGGCGTCCGGTCCGGAGGAGGGGCTTCCCGAGGCCCTCGGGGAAGGGGACGCCGAGGGGGCCGGGGGGCGCGGGGGGCTGGAGGCCGCCGTCGCGTACGCCGTGGCGCACATCGGTGATCCATACGCGCTCGGGGGGCACGGGCCGCACCGCTGGGACTGCTCCGGGCTCGTACAGGAGGCGTACCGCCGCGCGGGCGCGCGGCTGCCGCGCATCGCCGCCGATCAGTACCGGGCGACCGCGCGGATACCGCGCAGCGCCCTGCGCCGGGGCGATCTGGTCTTCTGGTCGTCCGACGGGCGGGCCTCCGGGGTGCACCACGTGGCGATCTATCTGGGCGGCGGCCGGTACCTGGAGGCGGCGCGGCCGGGGACGAAGGTGCGGATCTCGACGTTCTCGCGGTACAGCCCGAACCTGTACGGGCGGGTGCGGCTGCCGGGCGGGCGTGCGGTGCGGCGCGCGCCGGACGGCGGGCCGGAGTTCGGGATCGTGGCCGGTTCCGACGGTGCGGCGTCCCGGTGAACGGCGGCCGAACCGTCGTCAACTTTGGCCTGGACATGACTATTTGCCGGTACTAGCCTCCGTATTGGTCTGGACCGCATGGCCCGGTATGCGGCGGGTCCCGCACGCGGTGGCCCGTCGTACCGGCTCCCCCCACCACCAGCTCACCGAACCCCCCACGTTCAGGAGCGAGGCATGCCCAGGAAGAAGCGAAGCATGCGCGGAAGGACCGGTGCGGTGATCGTCGGCCTCGGTGTCGCCTGCGTCTCCCTGCTCTCCACCGGCAGCGCAGGGGCGCACGGCTACACCGACGCCCCCACCAGCCGCCAGCAGTTCTGCGCGAACGGCACAGTGCGGGACTGCGGCGAGATCCAGTGGGAGCCGCAGAGCGTCGAGGGCCCGAAGGGCTTCCCCGGCGGCGGGCCCGCCGACGGCACCCTCTGTGCGGGCGGCAACGGCCGCTTCGCCGAGCTCGACGACCCGCGCGGCGGCCAGTGGCCCGCCACGGACCTCACGGCGGGCCGGTCCACCACCTTCCGCTGGCGGCTGACGGCCCGGCATGCGACCACCGACTTCAGCTACTACCTCACCAACGACCACTACGACCCCACCCGCCCGCTCACCCGGGCCGACCTGGATCCGCAGCCGTTCCTGACCGTGCCCTACGACGGCCGGACCCCGGACGCCACGGTCACCCACCAGGGCACGGTCCCCGCCGACCGGACCGGCAGGCGGCTGATCCTGGCGGTCTGGACGATCGCCGACACCGGGAACGCGTTCTACGCCTGCTCGGACGTGCGGCTCTCCTCCTCCTGAGCGGCGTCCTCGTCCGCGTCCTCGGCCGGCGGTCGGCGCAGCGCGATGCGCGCCAGCACGCCGGCCACCGCGAGGGCGGCGACGGCCAGCAGGACGTAGTCGGGCACGGCGTTGCCCAGCCGGGAGGCGGTCTCCTCCAGGCCCGCCTCCTGGTCCGCGTCCAGCAGGCCGGGCAGCCCGGTCGTGCCGTCGTAGAGCAGGAACAGGACGCCGATCCCGATGAAGAACAGCCCGGAGACCAGGGAGGTGGTGTGCAGCCTCAGCCGTCCGACGCGCAGTTCGCGGCCCCGCAGCCAGCGCCGGCGGCCGAGCCCGAAGCGGTCCCAGAACAGGGCGAGGACGAACAGCGGCAGCGCCATGCCCAGCGCGTAGACGGCGAGCATCGCGGCCCCGCTCGCCACCTCGCCCCGCATCGCGGTCATCGCCAGCACCGAGCCGAGGATGGGCCCCGCGCAGAAGCCGGCCAGTCCGTACACACAGCCCAGCAGGAAGGTGGACGCGGCCGTGGTCGGGGTGATCCGCCCGGCCGCGGCCTGGGCCTTCTTCGAGGCGAAGCCGAGCCCGAGGATCTGGGCGGCGCCCAGGACGATGACGATCCAGCCGCCCGCGGTGACCAGCGCGTCGCGGTGGCCGTTGAAGAGCCGGCTGGCGGCCGTGGAGGCCGCGCCCAGCGGGACGAGCGTGGTCGCGAGCCCCAGGTAGAAGACGCCGGTGCGGGCCAGCAGCCGGCCGGGGCTCGCCAGCGAGTACGCGAAGAACGCCGGGAGCAGCAGCGCGCTGCACGGGCTGACCAGGGCGAGGACGCCGCCGAGGAAGGCGGCGAGGTAGCCGATGTCGGTCACTTGCCGGCCTTCGCGGCCTCGGCGGCGGCCTTCGCCTGCGCGATGGCGGCCTCGAACTCCTTCATCGGCTGGGCGCCCGCGACGGGCCGGCCGCCGACGAGGAAGGACGGGGTGCTGGACACACCGATCTTGTAGCCCTCCTCCTGGTCCTTCTTGACGGCGTCGGCGGCGGCGGAGCCGTTCAGGTCGGAGCGGAAGCGGTCGAGGTCGCGGACGCCTGCCGTGCGGGCCATGTCCACCAGCTTGTCCTCGGCGAGGGCGTCGCCCTTGCGGGTCTTGGCGTAGAGCTCGTCGTGGAACTGCCAGAAGCGGCCCTGCTGTCCGGCCGCCCAGGAGGCGCGGGCGGCGCGCACCGAGGGCTCGCCGAAGATCGGGAAGTTGCGGAACTCGATCCTCAGGACGCCCTCGTCGACATACTTCTTGATCAGTTCCGGCTGGCTCTCGCGCGTGAACTTGCCGCAGAACGAGCACTGGTAGTCGGCGTACTCCACCAGCACGACCGGGGCGTCCGGCTTGCCGACGGCCATCGGGTCGTCCTTGGCGCGGCGGCTGGTGGTCCGCTCGACCTGGTCGTAGAGGGCCTGCTGCGGATCCGCGGAGGAGGACGCGGACGGCTTGTGGCTGCCGCCGCCGGAGCCCTTGGCGACGGCGATGCCGACGGCGACGACCGCCACGATCAGGGCGACGACGGCGCCGGCCGCGGCGACCCGGCGGGAGCGGGCGGCCTTGGCCTTCTTCTCGGCGGCCTTCTTCGCGGCGGCCCGCTGTGCGGCGAGCTTCTGCGCGGCGGGCTTCTTCGTGGTGGGGGACGCGGGGGAATTGGGGGACTTGCTGCTGGACATGAGAGGCGAGGCTCCTGGGTCGTACGGAATCCGGACATGCCGAAGCGCGGCCCGGCGCGGGCCGTGCGGGGCGGGTCTAGATCCGCAGGACGGGGAGGAGCTCGGCGGCGCCTGCGACGGTCGCGGGCGGGGCCCGGGGGACGCCGAGTCGCTGGTGGGGCGCCCGGGGCAGCGGTGAGCGGGCGGTGCCGGCCGCGGTGAGCGGGTCGATGTGGCCGCCGTGCACGACGACCGCGTCGGCGCCCTTGAGGGGGACGTCGAGCGGCCGGCAGCTGCCGCCGCCGCTGTCGCGGGCGTCGGCATGCGGCACGGCGTACGTGCTGACCGGGCGGTGGTCCCCCAGGGGCTTCGCCGCGGGGGCGGGGGAGACGGACGAGGAGGTCACGGTGGCCGCGAGGCCCGGGGCGAAGACGGCCATGAGGAGCAGCAGCAGGCAGACTGCCGTTGTGCGGCGGCGCTGGGACACCGGCTGCTCCTCCCTGTGCGATCCGTGCTTGATCTGCGCTTGATCCGTGTGACGAAGAAGGCCCCTCACCGAGGTGAGGGGCCTTCTTCTTGTCTGTGCGCCGCCAGGGACTCGAACCCCGGACCCGCTGATTAAGAGTCAGCTGCTCTAACCAACTGAGCTAGCGGCGCCTGCTGACGGAGTAAATACTACCCGGTCCTGAGGGGTGCTCCGCACCACCCGCCCCGGAGGCCCCTCCGGCCCCGGAATTCCGGGCCTTTCCCGCCCTTCCTCCGCCCTCTCTCAGTGGAGGGCCAGCGAGAGCAGCATCGGGGCCGCGTGCCGGTTCAGCTCCTCCGCCGCCCGGCGCAGCCGGTGGGCATGGGCGAGCGGGAGGGAGAGGGCGAGCGAGCCCACGCGTTTCCCGGCGGTGATCGGGACGGCGGCGCAGACCGTGCCCACCGCGTACTCCTGGAGGTCGAGGACGGGCACGGTGACGGGCTGGGCGGCGAGCCGGGTCAGCAGTGTCCGCTCGTCGGTGATCGTCTTCGAGGTGAAGCGGGCGGTCCGGTGGCGCGAGAGGTGGTCGCGCCGGTCGTCGTGGGCGAGCTGGGTGAGCAGGCACTTGCCGACCGCGCTGGCGTGCGCGGCGGTGCGGAAGTCGACCCATTCGTGGACCCGGGGCGTGCACGGCCCGTCCGCGTACTGGGTGATCCGGACCTCGCCGTCGACATAGCTGCTCAGATAGACCGCGGCGCCGATGGTGTCGCGCAGCCGGGAGAGCGAGTCCTGGAGCCGGTGCGTCAGCGCGGTCTCGCGCCCGGCACCGGAGATCAGCAGGTCGAGCCCGGGACCCGCGGCGTACGCGCCGTCGCCCACGCGGGTCACGTAGTGCTCGCGGTGGAGCATCGACAGCAGCGGTGCCAGTCGGCCGGCGGGCAGGGCGGTCTCGCGGGCGAGCTGGGCCTCGCTGACTCCGCCGACGTGCCTGGTGACCGCCTCCAGGACGCGCAGGGCCTGCTGTACCGAGTGGAACGGTGTGATCGGCTCGGGCTTGAGCGCCACGGTCTCCCCTTGGCTGGTTGCGCGGGTGTTCCGCTTCTCACGATAGGGGCGAAGGGGGCCCTCCGGAGAGGCTGTTGGCGAGAATCGGCGCGGAGTGGGTGGCTCTGTTCTGTGGCGCTGGTCAGGGGCATATGCCGACCGCATGGGGTGGCGTCCCGGGCGTCCGGGGGCCCGGCGGGAGGTGTGCGGGAATAAAGCGGAGAGTGTCTCCGGTTTGCCTCCGTCGACAGGCGCTGCGACGGGTGTTGCGACAGACGTCGGGACAAGCGTGTGCGACAGGCGAGCAGGGAGGCGGGCCACCGTGGCCGAAGCGCAGTACGGAACGACGACCCATGGACAGGCCCCGGTGCCGCTGTCCGTGCTGGACCTGGCCACCGTCGGCAGCGGCCGGACCGCCGGGCAGGCGCTGGCCACCACCGTCGAACTGGCCCGCCTCGCCGACCGGCGCGGCTACCGCCGCTTCTGGGTCGCCGAGCACCACTCCATGCCCGGCGTCGCCAGTTCCTCGCCGGCCGTGATCCTCGCCCACCTCGCCGCGCACACCGACCGCATCCGGCTCGGCTCGGGCGGGGTGATGCTGCCCAACCACGCGCCACTGGTGATCGCCGAGCAGTTCGGCACGCTGGAGGCGCTGGCCCCCGGGCGCATCGACCTCGGCCTCGGGCGCGCGCCCGGCACCGACGGCGCGACCGCGGCCGCGCTGCGCCGCACCGACCGGCCGGGGGAGGGGGCGGACGACTTCCCGCGGCAACTCGCCGAGCTGACCCGCTTCCTGGACGACGACTTCCCCGACGGCCATCCCTACGCCCGGATCCACGCCGTCCCCGGCCCGGTCCAGGGGCGGGTGCCGGGCGGCGTGCAGCGCGCCGACCGGCCGGCGGTCTGGCTGCTCGGCTCGTCCGGCTTCAGCGCCCAGTTGGCCGGGGCCCTCGGCCTGCCGTTCTCCTTCGCCCACCACTTCTCGGCGGTGAACACCCTGCCGGCCCTGGAGCTCTACCGCTCCTCCTTCCGGCCCTCCGCGGTGCTCGACCGCCCCTACGCGAAGATCGGCGTCCAGGCGCTGGCGGCGGACGACGCGGCGCAGGCGCGGCGCCAGGTGATGACCGGCGCCCTGTCCATGCTCCGCCTGCGCGCCGGCCGCCCGGGGCTGGTCCCGACGCCGGAGGAGGCGGAGGCGTACGAATGGAGCGCATACGAGCGGGAGTTCGTGCAGGACTGGCTGGGGAACGTGGTGCACGGGACGGCGGACGAGGTCCGGGCGGGGCTGGACGCGCTGGTCGCGCGGACGGGGGTGGACGAGCTGATGATCACGGCGAATGCGCACGGGGCGGAGGCGAAGGTGCGGAGCTTCGAGCTGATCGCGGACGCGTACGGGATGTAGGCGGACGCGTACGGGATGTAGGAGGGGCGCTCCCTGCCCACCGTGCGCGGCGCGGTGGGCAGAGCTCCGGGACGCGCCCCTTACACCCCCGCCCCCACTCCCAGCAGTGCGGAGATCCGCTCCGCCCCCACCGGTCGCGAGTAGAACCACCCCTGCCCCGTGTCGCACCCGATCCGCCCCAGCCGTTCCGCCTGTTCCGCGCTCTCCACGCACTCCGCCGTGACCGTCAGCCCCAGCCGGTGGGCGAGTTGCACCAGTGCCTCGACGATCGTCTCGTCGGCCGGGTTCGGGTGGACGTCCGTACGGAAGCCGTGGACGAAGGATCCGTCCAACTTCAGCGTGGAGACGGGGAGTCTGCTCAGGTAGGCCAGGTTCGAATAGCCGGTCCCGAAGTCGTCGATGGCGATCGCGACGCCCATGTCGTTGAGCCGGCGCAGTTGTTGGAGGGGACGCCCCGCCGATCCCATCACCGCCGACTCCGTGAGCTCCAGTTGCAGGAGCCGCGCCGGCAGCCCCGTCCCGTCGAGGATCGCGGCCACGTCCGCGACCAGGTCGGAGTCCCAGACCTGGCGGACCGCGACGTTCACGCTCACCACGAGCGGTTCGTCCGGCCGGTCCAGCTGCCAGCGGCGCGCCTGGCGGCAGGCCGTCTCCAGGACCCAGCGGCCCAGCGGCACGATCGCGCCCGTCTCCTCGGCCAGCCCGATGAACCGATTCGGCGCCAGCGTCCCGAACTGCGGGTGGCGCCAGCGGACCAGCGCCTCGACCCCGCGCACGACCCCGTCGACCAGCCCCACCAGCGGCTGGTACTGCAGGACGAACTCGCCGCGCTCGACGGCCGGGCGCAGGGTGCTGGAGAGCGCCTGCCGGGTCATCCGGTGCGCGTTGCGCTCCGGGTCGAAGAGCGCCCAGCGCGCCTTCCCGTCCGCCTTGGCCCAGTACAGCGTGGTGTCCGCGGCTTGCATCAGCTCGGTCGCGTGCGTACCGGCCGCCGGGCGTTCGACGACGCCGATGCTGGCCGAGACGGACAGCCGCTGGCCGTCCACCTCGAACGGCCGCTGGACCGCGGCCTGGACGGCGGCCGCGAGCGCGACGAGCTGCTCGGTGCCGGCCGACTCCTCGACGAGCAGGGCGAATTCGTCGCCGCCGAGCCGGGCCACCAGATGGCCGCCCGCGGCCGCGCACTCCCGCAGCCGGCGCGCCACCGCGCACAGCAGCCGGTCCCCGGCCCGGTGGCCGAGGGTGTCGTTGACGGCCTTGAAGCCGTCGAGGTCCAGATAGCACAGCCCGATCCGGCCGCGGCCGTCCGCGGCGGCGAGCGCCGCCGCCAGCCGTTCGAAGAACAGGCTGCGGTTGGGCAGCCGGGTCACGGGGTCGTGCATCCGCAGATGCCGCAATCTGGCCCGTAGGTCGCGCCGTTCGCTGATGTCCGCCACCGACAGCAGGGCGTCGCGGCCGCCGGGCAGCGGGGTCATGGTCACCTCGGCCCAGATCGAGCGCCCGTCCGGACGGCGCAGCCGGCGCGTGCAGTTGAGGCGCGCCCGGCGGCCGAGCAGCACGTCCCGGTAGGCGTTCCAGGTCCGGGAGTCCTCGCGCAGCCCGGTGAACTCGGCCGCGGGACAGTCCTGGAGCCGGGCCGGGTCGGTGCCCAGCAGGGCGCCGAGGGCGTCGTTGGCGACGCGCACCAGACCGTCGGGGCCGACGACGGCCATGCCGAGGTGCGCGGCCCGGAAGGCAGCACGGAAATCGTCTGCGTTGACGTTACGTTGCGTGACGTTGCGTTCTGTGACGACGGGCACCGTCGCACCCGGCGCGCCGCCCTGGCCGTCGAGGGTTCCGCTCACCGCTCGCTCCCGCGTGGCAATCGTTCCGCACTGTCCGTGCGGCGTTCCGTTCCGGTGCAGTACCGCTGCAGTTCCGTAGGCGTGCTCGAAATGACGGCATTTGGCCGCCTGTCGGGGCATCCCGTACCGCGCATGATGGCGCCGGCAGGGCTCGTGCGGGGGCCGCTCCGGCGGCCGGACCCGGCCCGGGGCCGTGACCTCGGATCCGGCCGCTGCTCGACCGTTTCTGCACGCCCGTGGCCGCCGGTGGCCCGGGCCGTATGGGCGTGCTCCGTGATGGCATCTCGATTGACCGTCCGTGACTGAGGGTGATGTACCCAGAAGTCGGCCCCGTCACTCGACCGGAGGATCGGAACAGGGCATAAGCATATAAACCACCCGAGGCTGAATGCGGTGTCCCGATTCCGTCCCGGGAGGTCGACGTGGTGCGTCCGCAGACACCCACAGGGGTGGAACGGCCGCGTCTGCGCCGCCTGGGCGCGGTGCTGACCTCGCTGTGCGCCATCGCCGCGACGCTGGTGGCGGGCCCCGCCCAGGCGGCCGGCCCCGGCGGGCCCTGCGCGCTCCCGCGCAGCGAGGCCCACCACTCCGAGGGGATCGACAGCTGGAACTCCTCCTACCCGCGCGCCCTCGGCCGGCTGGACGCGGTCATGGTCTTCCTCTCCTTCCCGGACTCCCGGCCGGTCACCACCCCCGCCCAGTTGGCGGCCGACCACTTCCCCGGCACCGCGCGGTTCTTCGAGCGGGCTTCCTACGGGCGGTTCACCGTCCGCGCCCATCCGGTGAACCGCTGGTTCCGGATGCCCCGGCCCTCCACCGCCTACCGGATACAGCGCGACTGGGACGGCGAACTGCGCACCTCCTATCTGCGCGACGCCATCGCCGCGGCGCATGGCGGCGTGGACTTCGGCCGCTACGGCCTCGTCTACCTCGTCGCCGACCCCGACGCCCCCGGGGTGGACTCCGACGCGACCAAGGTCGTCAACCTCGACCGGCCGCTGGAGGTGGACGGAGCCGAGCTGCGCCGCGTCGTCACCGTCTTCGAGCACCACCCGCCGGACCGCAACGTCCTCGCCCACGAGACCGGCCATGTGCTGGACCTGCCCGACCTTTACCACCGGCCCTCCGAGGGCAAGGGCGACTGGGACACCCACGTCGGCGACTGGGACCTCATGGGCAGCCAGTTCGGGCTCGCCTCCGACCCCTTCGGCTGGCACAAGTGGAAGCTGGGCTGGCTCGACGCCCGGCAGGTGGACTGCGTCACCTCCCGGGGCAGCGGCCTGCACGCCCTGCTGCCGCTGGAGGCGCCGATGCGGGCGGGGCAGGAACAGCGGGCCCGGCTGCTGGTGGCCCGCACCGGGCGGGCCAGCGCGATCGTCGCCGAGGTGCGCGTCGCGTCCGGCAACGACGCCGCCACCTGCGCGGAAGGGGTGCTCGTCTACCGGGTGAACAGCGAGACGCCGTCCGGCGGCGGGCCCGTACAGGTGCTGGACGGGCATCCCGGCACCCAGGCGTGCCCGGGCGAGGCCGTCTACCCGCCGCTCGCGGACGCCCCGCTGGGCGTGGGCGAGTCCCTGACCGTGGAGCCGGACGGGGTGCGGGTGACGGTCCAGGGGCGGGCGCCGGGCGGGGCGTGGACGGTGCGGATGAGCAAGGAGTGAAGGAGGGGAAACAAGAAGGTCCTCCCACCGAAGTGAGAGGACCTTCTCTGTCTGTGCGCCGCCAGGGACTCGAACCCCGGACCCGCTGATTAAGAGTCAGCTGCTCTAACCAACTGAGCTAGCGGCGCCTGCTGACAGAGAAGACTCTAGCACCCTGATCCGGTGGAAAGAAAATCCGCATGTTTGAGACCGGAACGGGCGGTACGGACGCAGGACCAGAGCAGGATGTCGGGCCCCGGCAGCCAGGGACGGCGCACGTCGGGGGCGACCACCCAGCGGGAGGACGGCAGGACCGGCTCGGTCCCGTCGGGCGGCAGGGGCGCCGGGACGGTCACGGCGTCGCCCGTCCCCAGGCACAGCAGCGGTGGGACCGCGTCGCCCCACTCCTCCCAGCCCAGCAGCGCGGGCAGCCGCTGGGCCGTGCCCGGGGCGGCGAACAGCAGCAGCCGGCCGTGCTGCGCGGCCACCGGCCCGGAGCCGGGGCCCTGCGACCACAGCCGGTCGAGCATCCGGCGGCCGAACAGCGAGGGGACGCCGATCACGTCGAAGGCCGTGCCGCACGGGAGGACCAGCGGGGCGCGGGGGTTGTCCGTCCATAGGGCCAGCACGCTGCGGGGGAACGGGCTCGCGGAGGCGAGCCAGTCGGAGCCTGCGGGGGAGACCCGGACGGCGGGGTGCGGGGCGCGGGTGGGGCGCGGGGCGTACGGCCTGGTGTCCATGTCCCATGATCCGCACCAACGTGGCGGCGGGTGGCGGCAGTTGCGGGAATTCGGGACAGGGCGGGGAGGGGTGCGCTAGGTTGAGCCCGCATATGCCAACGGCCCATGAGTCGAGTCATGGGCCGTACGGGACCGGGGCGACGGGGCCGTCAGCTCCCCGCTCTGCTGCCGCGCAGCAGCTCCCGGCCGAATTCCACCATCTTCCTGGTGTAGTCCTCGCTCCACTCGGCCTGCTCGGCGATGGCGGCCGTGGGCAGCCGGTCGAACCGCCGGGGGTCGGCGAGCTGGGCCGCGGCCACGGCCTGGAACTCGACCGCGCGGTCGGCCGCGGCGCGGAAGGCGAGCGCCAGCTCGGTCGAGCGGGCCAGCAGTTCGCGCGGGTCCTCGATCGATTCGAGGTCGAAGAAGTGCTCGGCCTCCGCGACGGACTCCGGCGGCTCGAAGAGCAGCGGCGCGGGCTTCAGACGGCGCGGGGCGGGGGCACCACCGTCGCTGCCGCCGGGGCCGGGAGCCTGTTTCGGCTCGCACTCGCACATGTACATACCTCCAGGATCGTCTGCACCGCCCTCCATTGTCGCGCCGGGCGCAAGGGGGCCGGGGGCTGTTCAGCCCGTCCGGCGTTTGAGGACGGGGGTGCCTCTCCGGGGGAGCCCGGAGGGCGCTTCGGGGGGGCCAGGGGGCGGAGCCCCCGGTGGGGTGCGGGGGCGAAGCCCCGCCACCGCGCGGAGCGCGGCGGGGTGACGCAGGGGCGCAGCCCCTGCGGGAAACGGCGAAATGGGGGTGCCTCCTCTGGGGGAGGGTCGGGGGCAAACCCCCTCACGAGCGCCAACGCACCCGATGCTCCGCCAAATGCGCCAGCACCGCATGATTCGCCTCCCACCCGTCCGGAAACCGCACCGCCACCCCCAACCGCACCGGCTCCGTCGACGGATGCTCGTCCAGCAGGCGGTCCACCCCCGCCCGGCACACCACCACGCACGCGTGCCGGTGCCGGGAGGCCAGGACGCAGAGGCGGCCCGTCTCCAGGTGGAAGGCGGTCGCGTCCGGGCGGCCGGACAGCGGGTGGAGCACCACCGTGACGTCGAACTCCCGGCCCTGCAGCCGGTTCGCCGTGTCCACCGTGACCCCGGAGACGCCCTGCCCGGCGAGCGCCGCGCGGACGGCCGCGGCCTGGTCGCGGTGGGCGGTGCCGACGGCGATCCGGCCGGCGGTCAGCGGCACCGGCTCCTCCGGGAAGCTGGTGACGGCCCCGCCCCGGTCGAGCATCCGGCGCACGACCAGCGCCACCGCCGCCACCGCCTCCGGATCCGTCCGCGGCGTGAGGCGCTCGGGCAGCTCCAGCAGGCCCCATCCGGACGCGGCCGCCTCGTCCAGCACCCGGTCCACCGCCGAGCCGTCCGGACGGACGCCGAAGGCCAGCAGCCGGTCGCCGGGGCCGGTGCCGCTGCGGAAGCGCGTATAGGGGTAGAACGCGTCGGAGACCAGCCGCGCCGCGGAGGCCGGGAGCCGCCAGGAGACGGGCAGCCGGTGCTGCGGGAGCCCGGGGTTGTGGGCGAGGAGCGTGCTGACGGCGCTGGCCGACGGGTCGTACGACAGGCCCGCCCACTGCGCCGCCCCGTCGGCGCCCACGACGCTGAAGGGGTCCAGCTGCCCGGGGTCGCCCACGAACAGCGCCCGCTCGAAGAGCCCCGCCACGGCCAGCAGCGCGTCCGACCGCATCTGGTACGCCTCGTCGACGATCGCGTGCCCCCACGGCGCGTCCACCCTGGTGTGCGCCCACTTGGCGGCGGTGGAGACGACGACGGGCAGCCCGGCCAGCCCGTCGGCCTTCGTCGAGGTCACCACCTGGTCCAGGGCGTCCAGCGCCGGGTCGTACGGCTGCGGGTCGCTGCTGTGCAGCCGGCCGACGGGCAGCTCGCCGTCGGCCGCGGCCAGCCGCAGCACCAGGTCGTCCACCTGGGCGTTGGTCTGGGCGACGACCATCAGCGGCCGGCCGGCCCGGGCCAGCTCCCGGGCGGCGCGCACGACCAGCGTCGACTTGCCGGCGCCGGGCGGCGAGTCGACGACGACGCCCCGGTGCTCCCCGCCGAGGGTGTCGCGCAGGATGGCCTCCGTCGCGGCGGCGGCCGCGGCGGACGGGTCGAAGGCGTCGGAACGCGGCGCGGGCACCGCCGCCTCGTGGTGCACGGCTTTCACAGCAGGTCCTCCGGGGTCACCGGGTCGGGCTCGTCGGCCGGGGAGCCCGGCGGACCGCCGTGGGTCCACGGCGTCCGCTCGGGGTCGGGCAGCTCGGGGCCGCCCCGGGGCGTGTGGTCGAACAGGGTCCAGCAGACGCGGTCGCCGGGCCCGGGCACCGACCCCGGGTCGGGGACCTTGCCGCGGCCCATGCCCGTCACCAGCCGGAGGACCGGACCGTCCGGACCGGGGGCCACGAACTCGGCCGACTGCGTCCGGCCGTCCGCCAGCGCCCGGTGCACCCGCGCGCCCTCCTCCAGCAGCGGCACGTCCTCCGTCCGGACCGTGACCAGCGGCCGCGGCCGGGGGACCTTCGCCTCCGAGAACTCCATGACCACGTCGGCGACCTCGCCGGCGAACGCCTCGCCGGACAGCCGCCGTCCGGCCATCACCAGCGGGTCGTCCAGCGCCTCCCGCGCGTCCAGCCGGGCCTGCGCCGTCTCGCGCGCCGCCAGCTTGCGGGCGGCGGCGACCGCGTCGTCCCGCCGGGGCTGCGGGGGCTCGCCGGCGCGCACCCGGTCGCGGTGGCCGGTGTACGACCAGCGGTCGCGCTTCCAGCGCTCGGCGGCCCCGGCCGCCTCCGGGAGCTCCCGCAGCAGGTCGACGCCCCGCCACATCGCGTCCCAGGTGGGGCGCAGCTGGGACGCCAGGAGCGAGCGGAGCTCCGCGTCGGCGCGGCGGAGGGCGTCGTGGCCGCGGCTGCCCTCCTGGAAACCGGCCGCAGCGAGGACGGCGGCCCGCGCGGCGTCGTAGCGGGCGACGGCCGGGGCCAGCCGCCTGTTGTCGAAGGCGGGGTCCGTGGCGGGGCCGGCGGGCGGGTGGACGAGCAGGCCCTCGGCGTCGCGCGTCAGCTCGGCGGCCAGGGCCGCGGCGGCCCCGTCCGTCCCGGCCGGCGGGTCGATCCAGGAGAGGAGGGCGCCCAGGTGCTGGTCCTCCAGCCGGCTCTGGCCGGTGGCCCAGTGCCGGCCGAGCAGCTCCGTCATGGACAGCAGCAGGGCCGCGCCGGGGACGCGGGCGCGCTCCCCGTAGTGCGTGAGCCAGCGGCCGAGCAGCGGGACGCGCGGCGGGGCGGGCCAGGCGGCCTCCGGGTCCTGCTCGGCGGTGCGCCGGAAGCGCATGGACCGGCCGAGCAGCCGGACGTACTCGACGCCGGCCGGGCTCGGCACCAGCAGCTGAGGGGCGTCGGCGCACAGCTCGGCCTCGACGGTCGTGCGCCGGCCGGTCTCGGGGTCGGTCTCCTTGCGCTCCTCGGGGACGGTGTCGTCGGCGTACTCCTCGATGTACGGGAGGACGACCTCGGCGAGCTCCGCCAGGAACGCGAACCGCAGGGCGCGGTCGCGCGGCTGGGCCACCGTCAGCAGCCGGGGCGCCGCCCGGTCGGTGCCGACGAGGGCGCCGAGCGGGGCGCCGGTCTCGCCGGCGGTGGTCAGCGGGACGAGGACCAGGGGCCGGGCGGACAGATGGCGGTGGCGGACGGTGGCGACGGGCTGGGCGCGGCCGGTGCGGACGGCCTCCAGCCGGGCGAGGGTGTCGATCAGCGACATGGCGCCACCAGGGCCTCGGCGCGCAGGGCGGCGGCACGGCGCAGGGCGGTGACGGCGGGGTCGTCGGTCTCCGCGGTGCCCCGGCTCGCGGCCAGTGCCCCGTCCACCGTGGACAGCCCGCCCAGCCCGGAGCGGACGGCGCGGCCCAGATGCCGCACGTCACCGGCCTCGCGGGCCCGGGCCCGGCAGTGGAAGGCCAGCTCGCAGGAGGCCAGGCACTCCGGCGCGTAGGCGGCGCCGACCGCCTCGACGGCGGCGGCCAGCCCGTCCGCCGGCCGCGCCGGGTCGAAGCAGGCCCCGGCCGGGAGGGTGGCGGCGATCTCCTCGATCCGGGTGAGCCGGTCCAGCTGGCGGCGGGTGGTGGCGCGCTGCTTGCGCAGGTCGAGGAGGGCGGCGGCGGGGAGGTTGGAGAAGTTCTCGGGACAGACGAGCAGGGCCCGGTGGCGCACCCGGCCGCCGGGCGGGGGGTCGGGCAGCCGCCCGGCCAGGGCCTCCAGGGCGAGCAGATAGACGGCGGCCTGCCGGGCGGCGGCCCCGGTCTTGGCGGCGTCCGCCGCGCCGTCGATCAGGGCGAAGGACTTGATCTCCACCACGGTCCAGCTGCCGTCGGGGTGGACGACGACCGCGTCCGGCTCCAGGTGGGCGGGGGCGCCGGCGACGGTCAGCGCCAGCATGGGGTGGTCGAGCACCGCCCAGCGGCCGGCGGCGGAGGCCTCGCGCAGGGCCAGCGCGGTGCGTGCCGTACGGCCCTCGGGGCCGGTGGCGGTCAGGTCGGGGGCGTCGACGGAGCCCGGCTCGGGCGGCGGCCCCTCGCCCAGCTCCCGGTGGAGCAGCCGGACCAGCTCCGCGCCGCCGTCGGCCTTGACCCGGGCCTCGAAGGCGTTGCCGCGGGCGAAGGCGAACTGGGACCGGCCGAAGGCGGCGGGGGCGCCGAGCGCCTCGGCCAGCGCGCCCTTGTCGACCCCGGCGCCGTCCAGCAGGGCCCGGCGGCGGCAGCCGGGGTTGGCGGCCAGGGCCGCCAGGGCGCGGGCGTCGAGCGGCCGCGGCGCGACGCCGGGGCCGCGCAGCTCAGCGAGCCGCTGCCGCAGCGCCGTCGGTGCCCCGGGCGGTCTGCCGGGGGATGTCGGCCG
This sequence comes from Streptomyces luteireticuli, assembly GCF_041519305.1. Taxonomy (NCBI): domain Bacteria; kingdom Bacillati; phylum Actinomycetota; class Actinomycetes; order Kitasatosporales; family Streptomycetaceae; genus Streptomyces; species Streptomyces luteireticuli. The sequence continues at coordinate 3,434,226 of NZ_CP167927.1, read as the reverse complement.
GGTTTTCCGGAGCGAAGAGGTCACGGGCGTCCGCCTCGGGCTGTGTCTCCGACGCTGCCGTGCGCGACAGCGCAGTACGTGCCGAAGTCTCGCATCCGCCACCGACATTCGCGGGGGCCCCGGGGGTTTCTCCCGCTGCCGCGCCGTCGGGGATCCGGTCCGTGGCGGGCCGGCCTGTGGCGGCCCGGTCCTCGGCGGTCCGGGCGAACCGGGCGCGGATCCGCCCGGCGAGCCGCAGCGCGGGCTTGGTGAGCAGCAGGCCGGCGCCCATGACGGCGGTGCCGGCGACGGCGTCCAGGAAGTAGTGGTTGGCGGTGCCCATCACCACCAGGGTGATCGCGAGCGGGTACGCGACGCCGGCGACCTTGGTCCAGGCGCTGCGGCCGTACCGCCAGAGGACGGCGCCGCACCACAGGGCCCAGCCGACGTGCAGGCTGGGCATGGCCGCGTACTGGTTGGTGAGCCCGCCGAGCCCGCGCGGGGCGCTCGCGTCGCCGCCCCACCAGCCGTACGAGGAGTACTGCCGCATCGTGTCGGTGAAGCCGTACACGTCGTCCAGCAGCCGGGGCGGACAGGTGGGCAGCAGGGTGAAGCCGATGAGGCCGATGAGGGTCGAGATCATCAGCCAGGTCCGGACCTTGCGGTAGTGCTCGGAGCGGCGCCGGAAGATCCAGATCAGGACGGCCGGGGTGAGGACGTAGTGCAGGGACGCGTACGCGAAGTCGGCGGGGACGCCGAGGATGGCGTGGTCCGTGAACAGCCGGTTGAGCGGGTGCTCGAAATTTATTCGAAATCGCTTTTCGAGGTCGAGTATGGACAGACCGTGATCGACCGCCGTTGACACGTCCCCCCGCACGAGCAGACGACCCGCCGAGTACACCGCGTAGACGACGGCGATCAGCGGCAGTTCGGTCCACCAGCGCGGCCGCTTACCGAGTGGTGCGGTGCGGTACATCCGGACGCTCTCCATGTGTTCAGGCGGCCAACAAGCGCGCATGCAACCGTACGGTGTACGCCACATGCGGCGCACACCGCCCCGTGGCTTCACGGAAACGTCCGGGTCGCTCCCGGTTCGCCTCGCGTGCGAGGGGCATGGGCACAAAGACGCCTGTCCGAGGGCCTGGGTTGCCCGGGAGGGCCGGGATGCTTGTGGCGCGAGTGAGTGATGATGGATCCAGTCATCGCTCCGCATTTGTGGCAGAAGTCACCGAGATTTCCGAAGGGGACCTCCCCATGGCACCGCGCATCCTGCTGGCCCGGCACGGACAGACCGAGTGGTCACTGTCCGGCAAGCACACCGGCCGCACGGACATCCCGCTCCTCGACGAGGGCCGGCGCGGCGCGAAGCTCCTCGGCGAGCGGCTGCACCGCGCCCCCTGGGACGCGCTGCCCGGCGTCGAGGTCCGCACCAGCCCCCTCGTCCGCGCCAAGGAGACCTGCGAACTCGCCGGCTTCGGCGAGCGGGCGGCCGACTGGGACGCGCTGATGGAGTTCGACTACGGCGACTACGAGGGCATGACCCCCGCCGAGATCAAGGCACAGCGCCCCGGCTGGCTGATCTGGCGCGACGGCGTCCCCGGCGGCGAGACCCTGGCCCAGGTCGGGGCACGGGCCGACGAGGTCGTCACCTGGGCCCGCTCGGCCGACCGCGACGTCCTGGTCTTCGCCCACGGCCACATCCTGCGCGTGATCGCCGCCCGCTGGCTCGGCTACGACGTCGCCTTCGCGGCGCGCGTCCGTCTGGAGCCGACGTCGCTTTCGGTGCTGGGGTGGGCGTATGGGGAGCCGGCGATCGAGCGGTGGAACGATACGGGGCATTTGGGGTAGGGGGTTGCTCCCCGCCCCGCCCTAATCCGTTTTCGCAGGGGGCTGCGCCCCTGCGGGACCCCGCTGGCGCGCTGCCGCGCGCGGAGGCCGGGCCCGCGCTTCGCGCGGGTGGGCGGGGCTTCGCCCCTGCGCCCCACCGGGGGCTACGCCCCCTGGACCCCGCTCGGGTTGCGCCCGTTGGGCCCTGACCGGGGCTGCGCCCCTGGCCCCCCCGAAGCGCCCTGCGGGCTCCCCCAGAGGGGGCACCCCCAGTCCTCAAGCGCCGGACGGGCTGAAGTGTGCGCCCGGGCTGATTTCCGCGCCCGGGCCGGATTTCAAGCGTGAGATTTCAGGCGGGGGCGCGCCATCCAGCCTGTCCGGCGTTTGAGGACGAGCGGCGGAGCCGCGACAAACGGGGTCCGGGGCGGAGCCCCGGAAGCAGGGGGCAGGGGGCGCAGCCCCGCCCACCGCGCGGCAGCGCGGTGCCGGGCCGAGGGGGCGGAGCCCCCGGAAGAAACGGTGAAAGGGCGGGCCGGGGGCAGACCCCCCCTACGCCGACGCCCGCAGCCGCTGATGCCGCGTCAGAAACGACGCAACAAAAGAATCCCCCCCATGCGGACGAAGGCTCCGCACAGTAGACCCGAGCATCCCCCGAATCCGAGTCGACTGCACCTGCCCCAGCAACTCCAGAACCCGCCCCCCGGCGGCGGCAGCCGCCTCCGGCGCCCCGCCCTGCGCCAGGTCGTCCGCCAACTGCGCCGTGTACAGCGCGATGTTCCGCGCGAAGTGCGGATCCGCCAGCGCCACGGCCCGCTCCCCGTGCGCCACCGCCCGCGCCCGGTCGCCGAGCGCGGACCAGCACTGTGCCTCCAGCCCCTCCAGCTCCGCCTCGCCGAAGAACGTCATCCACTCGGGATCCGCGTCGCTCACGCCCCGGTCGAAGAGCGACCGCGCCCGCAGCAGCGCCGCCTCGCACGCCGCGCGGTCGTCGAGCCGGGACCAGCCGCCGGCCTCGCGGAGGGACAGCAGGGACATCAGCCGTGCCGAGCCGAGTCGGCGGCCCGCCTGCTGGGCGGCCTGCGCGGCCCGTACGGCCTCCCGCGGCCGCCCCGCGTCCCGCGCCAGGAACGCGGTGTTGCAGAACGCGTGTGCCTCCAGCGCCGGATCCCCCGCGAGCCGCGCCGTCGCGAGCGCCTCCGCGTAGTGCGAGCGCGCGTCCGAGAACCGCCCCGAGTCGTGCGCCAGCCAGCCGACCGAGATCGCCAGTTCGCCCGCGCCGGTGTGCAGCCGGTCGGCGACCGACCGCCGCCGCGTCTCCGCGTCGAGCAGGTCGTAGGCCGCCCGCAGGGGCCGGGCCGCGCGCCGGTAGAGCGCGTCGGCGCCGTGCCGGTCGTCGAGCAGCCGGATGCGCCGGACGGCCTGCTCCACCGCGGCGGCCTCCGCCTCGCCGGCGTGCCGCCGGGGCCGGGCGTCGGCGACGCCCGCCAGGGACACGGCGGCCACCGCGGCCGTGCCGCCCGTCATGAACGCGCGACGCAACACGTCGCTCTCCTCGTCGCTGGTGCCGTCGGCGCCGGAGGTGCGGCCGTCGGCGGGGCTCTCGATGTGTGCAGACGGCGCACCGTCTCTCTTGTGCGCCCCCCGTCCCCGTACGGCCGCCCTGGGCAGGAAGCCCATGTCCGCGGGTTCCCGGCCGGGGAACATATGCCGGAAGACTCGCTCGTAGGCGTAGTTGGGGCAGCGGATCTCGCCGGACTCGACGCGCCCGATGTAGCGCGCGTCGCAGGAGACCTGCTCGCCGATCTCCCGTGCCGCCCGGCGTACCAGGGCCGCGAACTCCCCGGGTGAACGCTGCCCGCGCAGCGTGCGGAAGGCCGTGTTGGGTCGGGGTGGACGAGGTGACGGGGACGCGTGGGGCGACGCCATGGCCTGGCCCTCTCCTGGCGACTGCCGCCCCGCCGGGTGCCGGGGCGGACGGTGGTGCTGCCGTGCGGCGGAGACGACCGTACCGGCTATGGGGAATCCAGTACGTCCGGTTTGCCTACAAAACGGATATCCCACTCGCCATCCGCCATGAACTGCCATCCTTTGTGACGGCGTGGCGCCGTAGCCGTTGACGGGGCAGGGGAGTTGAACCGTATGAGCGAGCGCTCGCCGACGGGGGACGATGCGGCGGCGACAGGTGCAGCGAAACGTGCGGAGGAGGCGTTTCCCTTGGCGGAAGCCGGAGTGAACATCGTCGGCCCACGGCCGGTGGCGGCCCTTCACCAGCCGCGTCCCGACCAGCCGCGGCACGGACACGGCCCCGTCCCGCGCCCGTCCCGGGCGGCGTCGGGCGAGAGCACCCCCTGCGACCTGGTGACCGTGCCCGCCCGGCAGGGCCTGGAGGCGGTGGACATCCTCCGGCTGCGCGACGGCGTCGGTCCCGTGCTGCACGACGGGGACTGCCACACCCTCGGCTTCCTCGTCCCGGCCGGCACCGCCGCGGCCTGGGACCTGCCCGGCAGCGCCTGCACCCAGGCGTACGGCCGGGGCGCCCGCGCCGGCCGGCACGAGACCCCTGTCACGGGCACGGGCTGGCTGGTCGCCCCGGAGGCCGCCTTCTCCGAGGCCACCGATCCGGTCGTGCTCCGGGCGGCGCTCGGCGAGGCGGCCCGCACGATCGAGGCCGTCGACCGCTGCCGCTGAGGCGGCGCTCCGTGCGCCGATGATTTCTGTGCGGCGATAATTTCCGTGTGGCACGAGGAAAGCAGAGGTCAGGGCGCGGGCGCGCCGCGGAGCCGGTCACCGCGCAGGTGGCGGGCGGGGTGGCGGAGCTGGAGCCGGACCCCGACCGGCCGCGCGGCCGGACGCTGCTGATCGACCGGGCGCCCCAGTCCCATGTCGACCTCGACGACCCGACCCACCTGGAGTTCTCCTACCAGCGCCGGCTCGGCCACATCGCGGACCTGGTCGCTCCGCCCGGGAAGCCGGTCCAGGTGCTCCATCTCGGCGGGGGCGCGTTTACCCTGGCCCGCTATGTCGGCGCCACCCGGCCGCGGTCGGTCCAGCAGGTCGTCGAGATCGACGCGCCGCTCGTCGAGTTCGTACGCCGTGAGCTGCCGCTCGATCCCGCCTGGCGGATCAGGGTGCGCGGCGGGGACGCCCGGGCGGTCCTGGCCAGGACGCCCGACGACTGGGCGGACCTGATCATCGCCGACGTCTTCTCCGGCGCCCGGACGCCGGCCCATCTGACCAGCGTCGAATTCGCCGGCGAGGTGCGGCGGGTGCTCCGGCCCGGCGGCTTCTACGCGGCCAATCTCGCGGACGGCCCCCCGCTCGCCCATGTGAAGGCCCAGATCGCCACCGTGCGGACGGTCTTCCCGGAGCTCTGCCTGACGGCCGACCCGGCGGTGCTGCGGGGGAAGCGGTTCGGCAATGCGGTGCTCCTCGCCGCGGACCGCCCGCTGCCGGTCGCCGAACTGACCCGCCGCTGCGCGACGGACCCGCACCAGGGACGCGTCCAACACGGCCGCGAACTGGACGACTTCACGGGCGGGGCGGCTGTGGTGACGGACGCGGACGCGCGCCCTTCACCGGAGCCGCCGCCGTCGGTGTTCCACTGACGGACGGCCCCCGCCCCGGCCCCGCCATCGGCAGCCGCCCCGTCCGCACCACATCCCGGTACCACCGCGCACTCGACTTCGGTGTACGCGCCAGCGTCCCGTAGTCCACGTACACGATCCCGAACCGCTTGCTGTACCCGTACGCCCACTCGAAGTTGTCCAGCAGCGACCACACGAAATACCCCCACACATCCGCCCCGTCCCCCAACGCCCGCAGCACCGCGTCCAGATGGCCGCGCAGATAGGCGACGCGCTCGGGGTCGTGCACCGCTCCCTGCCCGTCCGGCCTGTCGTCGTACGCCGCCCCGTTCTCCGACACGGCGAGCGGCAGCCCGGGCGCCTCGCGCGCGAAGCGCATCAACAGCTCGTACAGACCGGACGGATCGACGGTCCAGTCCATCGCCGTCCGGGCGCCCGGCGGTTGGTGGAACGCGACGCCCTGCGCCCCCGGATAGGCGGAAGGCCCAGGTGAGGGGCGGTTGTCAGTGGCGGCTGATACCACTGACGGCGTGTAGTAGTTGATGCCCAGCCAGTCGAGGGGGTGCTTGATGACGTCCAGATCGCCGTCGCGCACGAACGACCAGTCGGTGATCCCGGCCGTGTCCGTGAGCAGGTCGTCGGGGTACGCGCCGCGCAGCATGGGCCCCGTGAAGATACGGGTGGACAGCGCGTCGATGCGCCGCCGCGCGTCCGCGTCGGCCGCCGAAGGAGTCAGCGCCCGCACGTCGTTGGGGTTGAGGACGACGGAGATACGCGCCGACCGGGGCAGGACGGCCCGCAGCGCCTGTGCCCCCAGCCCGTGCGCCAGATTGAGGTGGTGGGCCGCGCGCAGGGCGTCCGCGTCGTCGGTGCGCCCGGGGGCGTGCACCCCGGCCGCGTAGCCCAGGAAGGCGCTGCACCAGGGCTCGTTGAGGGTGGTCCAGGAGCCGACGCGGTCGCCCAGCGCCTCCCCGACCAGGTGCGCGTAGTCGGCGAAGCGCTGCGCCGTCCCGCGCCCGGGCCAGCCGCCGGCCGACTCCAGCTCCTGGGGGAGGTCCCAGTGGTAGAGGGTCAGTACGGGCCGGATGCCGTGGGCGAGGAGGTCGTCGACGAGCCGCCGGTAGAAGTCGAGGCCGCGCTGCGATGCGGGGCCCCGCCCGGTCGGCTGGACGCGCGGCCAGGAGACGGAGAAGCGGTAGGCGCCGAGGCCGAGTCCGGACATCAGCCGGACGTCCTCGCGGAACCGGTGGTAGTGGTCGGTCGCGATCTCACCGGTGTCGCCGCCCTGCACCTTGCCGGGGGTCCGGCAGAAGGTGTCCCAGATGGAAGGGGTGCGGTCGCCGACGTGCGCCGCTCCCTCCACCTGGTAGGCGGCGGTGGCGGCGCCCCAGACGAAGCCGGGCGGGAAGGAGGTCAGGGGCATGGGAGCACTCCATGGACGAGGGGAGGGCCGAGTGACAGGAGAGGCACGGCGGTCAGCCCTTGACCGCGCCGCGCATGATGCCGCCCACGATGTGGCGGCCGAAGAGGGCGAGCACGAGCAGCAGGGGCAGCGTCCCCAGCAGCGCCCCCGCCATGACGACGGCCTGGTCGGGCACGTAGCCGCGCCCGAGCCCGGTGAGCGCGACCTGCACGGTGGGGTTGTCCTGGGTCAGCGCGATCACCGGCCAGAAGAAGTCGTTCCACGCCTGGACGAAGGAGAGCATCCCCAGCACGGCCATCGCCGGCCGGGCCACCGGCAGCACCACGTGCCGCACGATCCGCAGGCTGCTCGCCCCGTCCGTCCGGGCGGCCTCGATCAGCTCGGTGGGCAGCGCCTCCGCCAGGTACTGCCGCATGAAGAAGACGCCGAACGCGCTGACCAGCGTGGGCAGGACGACGGTCTGCAGCCGGTCGGTCCACCCCAGCCGGGCCATGGTCATGAAGAGGGGGACGACGGAGAGCTGCGGGGGCACCATCATCGTGCCGATCACCGCCGCCAGCAGGACGTTCCTGAACCGGAAGCGCAGCTTGGCGAAGGCGAAGCCGGCGACGGTGCAGAAGAGCACGGTGCCCAGTGCGACGCTCCCGGCCACCAGCACGGTGTTCAGCACCGCGAGCCCCAGCCGGGCCTCGCCCCAGGCGATGCCCAGATTGCGGACGAGGTGCGGGCCGAACCAGAGGGGCGGCGGGGTGTGCGCCAGCCGGGTGTTGTCGCGCGAGGCGGCGACGGCCGTCCACAGCAGGGGCAGCAGCGAGCCCGCGGTGAAGAGCCCCAGTACCGCGTAGGTGGCGGGCCCGGCGTGCAGCTGCCGTCCGGCCGCCCGTCCCCGCCTGCCTTTCCGCACGCCTCCTCGTGTGCCCATGGCGGCTCCTCACCCGTCCTCGCGCAGCCGGCGGGCGACGAGCCCGCCGGCCCCGGCGACCAGCAGCAGGATCACGAACATGGTCCAGGCCACCGCCGAGGCGCGCCCCAAGTGGAAGCTGAACCAGCCCTGTTCGTACAGATACAGCCCCAGGGTCTGGAACTGGTGCGAGGCCCCGCCCTTCTGCCCGCCCGCCCCGCCGAACAGCAGCGGTTCGCCGAAGAGCTGGGTCGCCCCGATCGTGGAGACGACGACGGTGAAGAGGATCGTCGGCCGCAGCGCCGGCACGGTCACATGCCGGAACTGCGCGAGGCGCGACGCCCCGTCCAGCGCCGCCGACTCGTACAGCTCATCCGGCACCGCCTGCATGGCGGCCAGGTAGATCAGCGCGTTGTAGCCCGTCCACCGCCAGATCACGATCGACGAGACGGCGGCCCGCGCCGCCCAGGTGCCGTTCTGCCAGTCCACCGGCCCGGCCCCGGCCAGCCCCAGCGCCCAGTTGACCATGCCGTAGTCCCGCCCGTAGAGGAGGACGAAGACCAGCGTGGCCGCGGCGATCGAGGTGGCGTAGGGGGCGAGCAGCGCGACCCGCCAGAAGGTCGCGGCGCGCAGCCGGTGGTGCAGCAGGTGCGCCAGCCCCAGGGCCATCAGCAGCTGGGGCACGGTCGACAGGGCGCCGATGACCGCGGTGTTGCCCAGGGCGTTCCAGAAGAACGCGTCGTCCAGCAGCCGCAGATAGTTGTGCAGTCCGGCCCATCGGGCCCGGCCGGGGGCGGTGAGCTCCATCCGGTGCAGCGAGGCCCAGCCGGTCCACAGGAGGGGGAAGATCCCGAATGCCGCGAAGAAGAGGAAGAACGGGGCCACGAAGGCGTAGGGGCTGTAGCGCACGTCCCAGCGGTAGCGGCGGCTGCGCCGGGCGGTGCGCCGGTCCGCCGTGCCGGGGCGCTCCCCGGGTCCGGGGTCCGCGGGGCCGGGCGGGAGTTCCGTCGTCGCGGGCGCGGCCGTCATTCGTCCACCGCGTTCTCGATCTCCTGCTGCGTCGCCGCCCAGGCCGCCGCCGGCGCCCGGCCCTGCTGTTCGACCTGGGGGATGCCGACGTCGGTGAACGCGGTCCCGATCTGCTGCTCCCGGTCCCCGGTCACCAGGGTGGGGGCCCGCCGGGCCGCCGCGGCGAAGATCTCCGCGACGGGGGCGTCGCCGAAGTAGGCGTTGCGGGCGCCCCGGAGCTGCGGCATGGCGTACGAGGCGGGGGTGGAGGGGAAGCTGGCCTGCCGCTCGAAGAGCCGGGCCTGCTGCTCGGGCGCGGTCAGCCAGGCGGCGAGGGCCACGGCGGCGGCCCGGTGCCGGGCCGCCCTGGGCACGGTGAGGAAGGAGCCGCCCCAGCTGGCGGGCCGGGGCGCGGCGGCCACGTCCCAGAGGCCGCGGCCCGCGTCGCCGGCCTTCTCCTTGATGTAGCCGAGCATCCACGGCGGGCAGGCGACGGCGGCGAAGCGCCCATTGGCGTACGCCTGGTCCCAGGGCTTCTCGAACTGCTTGAGCCGCGCGGTCAGCCCCTCGCGGGCCGCCTGCACGGCGAGGTCCCAGGCGGCGCGGACGGCCGGTCCGCCGGTGTACAGCGGCCGTCCGGCGCGGTCGTAGTAGCGCTCGGGGTAGCCGTGGATGGCGGCGTTGTAGATCCCGGCGGCCGAGTCGGTGAAGACGGTGCCCTCGGGGGCGTGGTCCCGGTAGGCCCGGCCGACGGCGAGGTACTTCCGCCAGTCGCCGGCCCAGAGCCGGCCGACGGCCGCCCGTTCGGTGGGCAGCCCGGCGCGCCGGAAGAGGTCCTTGCGGTAGCAGACAGCGATCGGCCCGATGTCCGTGCCGAGTCCGACGGTCCTGCCGTCGGGGGCGGTGGCCTGGGCCCACTTCCACGGGAGCCAGGTGCCCGCGCGCACGCCGGGCGCGCGGGACAGGTCGGTGAGCCGGTCGCCCAGGTCCCGCGCCAGGTCGTGGACGTTGCCGACCTCGACGGCCTGGACGTCGGCCAGTCCGCCGCCGGTCACCAGGTGGGTGAGGAACTGGGGGTAGTAGGTGTCGTTGCGCTCGATCACGCTTTCCCTGATCCGGATGTCCGGGTGCAGCCGCTCGTACTCGGCGTAGAGCCCGGCCTGTTTGAAGCCGAAGACCCCGAAGGTGCCCACCGAGAGCGTGGTCCGCCCGTCGTCCCCCTCAGCGGAGCAGCCGGTGAGCGCCCCGGCGGCGAGCGCGACGGTGAGTACGGCGGCGAGCACGGCGGCAGCGGCGCGGGCCGCCGCCCTCCGGCGCGGCCGCCGGCCGTGCGCGCTGCTGTGCATGGCGTCCTCCAGGTGCCCGGGCACATCGCTCCGGCCAATCGCCCGTCACATATGTGGCGTTGGGTTGCATACCGGGCGGAGCCGGGCATGAGGGGGTGCGGCGCGGGCCGTTCCGGATCTGTGCGGGAAACTCTGCCGGAACCTGGCGGAGTGTCAAGGACGCACTGCGTGACGGCGGCGGGGCGCCCGGAGGCGCGGCCCGGAGCGTCGGGGTGCGCGGAGGGGGAGAGGGCGGGCACAACGCCGAGGGCCCGGTCTGCTTCCGCAGACCGGGCCCTCGGGTCGATCAGGGTGAGTAACGGGACTCGAACCCGCGACATCCTGGACCACAACCAGGTGCTCTACCAGCTGAGCTATACCCACCACGTCCGGCGTTTGTTTCCGTGTTTCCCACCGGCCGAGAAAAAGTGTACAGGGTCCGGAGGGGTGCTCGCTCCCGGCTTTCGCCGAACCGGGAGCGAGCTACGTCACTAACCCTGAACAGGCAGGACGTGCTTCGCCGCGATCCCCTTCGCCGTGTCGGAGTCCGGGCCGGGCTGCGGGACGAAGATCGCCTCCCGGTAGTAGCGGAGCTCGGCGATCGACTCACGGATGTCGGCGAGCGCCCGGTGGTTGCCGCTCTTCTTCGGGCTGGCGAAGTACGCCCTCGGGTACCAGCGGCGGGACAGCTCCTTCACCGACGAGACGTCGACGATGCGGTAGTGCATGTGCGCCTCCAGCTCCGGCATGTCCCGCAGGAGGAAACCGCGGTCGGTGCTGACCGAGTTTCCGCACAGCGGGGCCTTGCCCGGCTCCGGGACGTACTCGCGGATGTACGCCAGGACCTGCCGCTCCGCTTCCTCGAGCGTCGTCCCGCCGTCCAGCTCGGCGAGCAGCCCGGAGGCCGTGTGCATCTGGCGCACCACCTCGGGCATGGTGGTGAGGGCCTCGGCGGGCGGGCGGACGACGATGTCCACACCGTCGCCGAGGATGTTCAGCTCCGAGTCGGTGACCAGGGCGGCCACCTCGATGAGCGCGTCGGACGACAGCGAGAGCCCGGTCATCTCGCAGTCGATCCACACCATGCGATCGTTCATGGAACTCACCCTACGGGGCGTTCCCGCTGGCCGGGCAGGTGAGGGCTGTAGAGATCGGATTCCGGTTTGCCCGGTTCCACGGCGCTCGGCCCGTGGCCGATGCCGTGGCCGACCGGTACCCCGTGCCCGGTGTGTCCACCGTGCCCGTGGTGCCGGTCACCGCCGAGCGGTGCGCCGGTGACGGCGTGCGCGGCGGCCAGGGCGCTCCGTCTCATGCCCATGACCGCTGCCTCCCCGGACCGGGGCTCGACCGGCTCCGCCCCCGGGAAGCGCTCGCCCCGCTCCGTACGGTCCGCCCGCTCGGGCCGGTCCGGCCGGCCGTCGGGCCCGCCCTGCGGCCGCCGTGCCCGGTAGGCCGCCCGGTAGGCGGCCGGGGAGGACCCCAGTTGCCGGCGGAAGTGGCCGCGCAGGGCGACGGGCGAACGGAAACCGCAGCGCCCGGCGACCTCGTCCACGGAGTAGTCGGAGGTCTCCAGCAGCCGCTGGGCCTGGAGCACCCGCTGGGTGATCAGCCACTGGAGCGGTGCGCTGCCGGTGAGCGAGCGGAATCTGCGGTCGAAGGTGCGCCGGCTCATATAGGCGCGGGCGGCCAGGGTCTCCACGTCGAACTGCTCGTGGAGGTGCTCCAGTGCCCAGGCGACGACCTCGGCGAGCGGGTCGGCGCCGATCTCCTCGGGTAAAGAACGGTCGAGGTAGCGCTCCTGCCCGCCGCTGCGGCGCGGGGGCACGACGAGCCGGCGGGCCAGGGCCCCCGCCGCGTCGGCGCCGTGGTCGGTGCGGACGATGTGCAGGCACAGGTCGATGCCCGCGGCGGTGCCCGCCGAGGTCAGGACGTCACCGTCGTCCACGAAGAGCTCCCTGGGGTCCACATGGACCGAGGGGTAGCGCTTGGCGAGCGTCGGCGCGTACATCCAATGGGTCGTGGCGGGTCTGCCGTCGAGCAGTCCCGCGGCTGCCAGTACGAAGGCACCGGTGCACAGCCCGACGATGCGGGCTCCCTCCTCGTGGGCCCGGCGCAGTGCGTCGAGGGCGGCCGGTGGCGGTGGCTGGGTGATGGACCGCCAGGCCGGTACGACGACGGTGCCGGCCCTGGAGAGGGCCTCCAGGCCGTACGGGGCGGTCAGTTCCAGACCGCCGGTTGTTCGCAATGGCACATCTTCGCCTGCGCAGACCAGCAGGCGGTAGCGGGGAACTCCGGCGTCCTGCCGGTCGATCCCGAATACGGAGAGCGGAATGGAGCTTTCGAAGATCGGGCCGCCGCTGAACAGCAATACGGCAACGATCTCCCGGCGGCGGCGTCCGGAGAGCTTGCGCACGGTCTCCGGTACGGTCGTGGAGTCCTGGCTCATGGCGCTAAGCCCCCCTCGGCGGTCGAGTCCTCTCGGTCCTGCACGTTTCCCCTCGGTCCTGAACGGTTCCCCCGCCGGTCATGGCCAAGATCGAATCTACTGTGTCGGATGTAGTCGCGGTGACCAGTTCACCACCCGGCTCTATGTCGACATGACAACTTGGCGCGAAGCGTTCGATCACGAAGCGTTGCACTTGCAGGCCCCGGTGAAAAGTACGCCTCTCGCCACTGCCCAATCCCCGTAGGGTGCAACCGCCCTCAGCGGTCCTTTCCTTGCTGGTCGCCCGGCTGTTGGGGGCTGGTCAGGCCAAGCGAGGGCCTTCGGCCTGAAGTTGGCCGAAAACATACGGGTGTCGTCGTACAAAAAATCAGTCGAGGGGCGTACTGGTGCCCGCGTGCCGGGAGCCGCGGTGCGTACCGCTCCCCGTACGGCCGTGCCGGCCCCGGTGCGGGACGGACTGTTCGGCGGGCCCGCCCGCGAGCCGTCCGGTGCGGACGGCGCGCCCGGCCGCGCGCTCGGACCGGCGCAGCAGGGCCCGGCAGGCGCAGGTGACCGCCACCAGGCCGGCCGCGCTGCCCGCGGCGCCGCCGAGGGACTGACCGCACATCAGCAGCACAACGGGCACCAGGGCGCAGCTGAACGCCGCCCAGCGGACCACGTCGCTCACCGGATCGGGCGATTCCCTCTCGGTGTCGTCGTCGTGGGCGTCATCACGGGTTCCGGGCACGGAGCGGCTCCCTGGCGGCGGCTGCTGGCGGTAGTACAACGCCGGCCGGGCGTGTGGGTCACTGGGGGAGTGGGCAGGGGTAGGGGCCAAGGGGGCATTGCGCTCCGGGCGGCCCTCGTGCATGCTCCGGGGAACGCTCACCCGTCAGCCGTCACGCCCGTCGAGGGGGACACCGAGTGCCGAGCACCGTCCGCCGGGGATCCGCCGGGTCCGGGGGCCGTCCGGCGTCGGCCGGCTCCTTCCGGCCGCCGGGGACGACCGGACCCTGGGCGCCCGTCGTGCCGGGCCTTACCCTGGGGGGTAAGTCCTTGAAAAGATGAATCCCGGACGGATTTTTGTCGCCGTTCTGACGCCACCCGCCCCGGTGCGGCACACGGCGCGACCCGCAAGCCAGCCCACCGATCGCCCCTCCGTACGAGGACTCCCTTCGCCGAGACACCGATGGCCGGTCACGAATTCTCCGAACCCGCGGACCGCAAGCGGATCGCCGATCAGACGGCGCTTCCCGAAGCGGCGGAAGAAACACGTCATTCCTGCGATCCGGCGTTCCAGCACGGTGTCGTGGTGGGCTTCGACGGCTCCACGTCGAGCGAGCGAGCGCTTGCGTATGCAATCGGCATGGCCCGGCGCTCCGGCTCGGGGCTGATCATCGTTCATGTGGCCAACCGGCTGCCGACGACCGTCTGGGCGGGCTGTGAGCCGCCGGTCTTCGTGGACGTCCCGGACCACCGCACCGAGGTGCTGGGGCTGGAGCTGGCCTGTGCCGACCACCTCTCCGAGGTGCCCTGGATCCTCGTCGAGCGCGGTGGCGACATCTGCCACGAACTGGAAGAGGTCGGGCGCGAGTACGCGGCCGACGCGATCGTGGTCGGCTCCACCCATGGCATCGTCGGCCGGATCTTCGGCTCGGTCGCGGGGCGGCTGGCGCGCCGGGCGCAGCGGCCCGTCGTCGTCATCCCGTAGCAGGGACGTTTCCCACGCGGTATCAACTGCCGCCGCCCGTAAGGGCGGTGCGGCGGTCCGGGGCCGATGCCCCGTGCAATCTACTCATGCGTAGGAGTGCATGGCGCCTCTCCCCCGGGTACTACACCGGCAGACCCTGCTGCCGGGCGGGAGGTGACGGTTCCCGTGACCGGTGGCATCACCGCCGGCGTGAGGGTGACGCCGGCACCGGAGAGGCGGTCTCCCCGCGCGTTCGGTGGCACGCGCGGGGAGATCCGTCCCTTCGGACTCGGCCCGAGGACAGGTCGGGCCGAGGGCTCGCGGCGGGTCGGGGAGCCGAGGACTACTCGACCGTCACGGACTTCGCGAGGTTGCGCGGCTTGTCGATGTCGCGGCCCATCGCCTTGGCGGTGTAGTAGGCGAACAGCTGGAGCGGGATGCCCATCAGGATCGGGTCCAGCTCGTCCTCGTTCTTCGGCACGACGATGGTGTGGTCGGCCTTCTCCTGCTCCTGGTGCGCGACGGCGAGGATGCGGCCGCTGCGGGCCTTGATCTCCTCGAGCGCGGCGCGGTTCTTCTCCAGCAGGTCGTCGTCCGGGACGATCGCCACGGTCGGCATCGCGGGCTCGATCAGCGCCAGGGGGCCGTGCTTGAGCTCGGAGGCCGGGTAGGCCTCGGCGTGGATGTACGAGACCTCCTTGAGCTTCAGCGAGGCCTCGCGGGCCACCGGGTAGCCCCGGACGCGGCCGATGAACATCATCGACTTGGCGTCCGCGTACTCCTTGGACAGCTTCTCGATCTGCTCCTCGCCCGCGAGGATCTCCTCGATCTGCGCGGGCAGCTTGCGCAGGCCCTCGATGATCCGCTTGCCGTCGGCGACCGACAGGTCCCGGGTGCGGCCGAGGTGCAGGGCGAGCAGGCCGAAGGAGACCACCATGTTGGTGAAGCACTTGGTGGAGACGACACAGACCTCGGGGCCGGCGTGGACGTAGATGCCGCCGTCGGTCTCCCGGGCGATCGCGGAGCCGACCACGTTCACCAGGCCCAGGACGCGGGCGCCCTTGCGCTTGAGCTCCTGGACGGCGGCCAGCACGTCGTAGGTCTCGCCGGACTGCGACACCGCGATGTAGAGGGTGTCGGGGTCCACGACCGGGTTGCGGTAGCGGAACTCGGAGGCGGGCTCGGCGTCGGCGGGGATCCGGGCCAGCTCCTCGATCATCTGGGCGCCGATCTGGCCGGCGTGGTACGAGGTGCCGCAGCCCAGGATCTTCACCCGGCGCACCGCGCGGGCGTCACGGGCGTCCAGGTTGAGGCCGCCCAGGTGCACGGTGGAGAAGCGGTCGTCGATGCGGCCGCGCAGGGCGCGGTCCACGGCGTCGGCCTGCTCGTGGATCTCCTTGTGCATGTACGTGTCGTGGCCGCCCATGTCGTACGACTCGGCCTCCCACTCCACGGTGGTCGGCTGGGACGAGGTGGAGGAGCCCTCGGTGGTGTACGTGCGGTAGTCGTCGGCCTTCAGCGTGGCCATCTCGCCGTCGTCCAGGGTCACGACCTGGCGGGTGTGGCTGACCAGGGCGGCGACGTCGGAGGAGACGAACATCTCCTTCTCACCGATGCCCAGCACGACCGGGGAGCCGTTGCGGGCGACGACGATGCGGTCCGGGAAGTCGGCGTGCAGTACGGCGATGCCGTAGGTGCCCTCGATGTGCCGGAGGGCCTCGCGGACCTTCTCCTCCAGGGTGGCGGCCTGGGAGCGGCCGATGAGGTGGGCGAGGACCTCGGTGTCGGTGTCGGAGACGAAGGCGATGCCCTCGGCCGTCAGCCGGGCGCGCAGCTCGGAGGCGTTGTCGATGATGCCGTTGTGGACGACCGCGACGGTCTCGGCGCCGTCCATGTGCGGGTGCGCGTTGATGTCGTTGGGCGCGCCGTGGGTGGCCCAGCGGGTGTGGGCGATGCCGGTGGTGCCGTTGAAGCGCTTGGGGAGGCGGGACTCCAGCTCGCGGACGCGGCCCTTGGCCTTCGCGGTCTTCAGACCGCCGGTCTTGCCGCTCGCGTGCAGGGCGATGCCGGCGGAGTCGTAACCGCGGTACTCCAGGCGCTGGAGCCCTTCCAGCAGCAGCGGGGCGACATCGCGCTTGCCGATGTAACCGACGATTCCACACATGGTGATGTGCCTCCCGTACAGAAAGTTCATGGATGCCCGGTGGCGGCAGGAGCCGCCCTTGCGCCGTGGTCCCGGCGCGGCCGGCCCGCTCAGCCGTAGACGATGCGGCGGAGCTGGCGCAGGGAGAGTTCGGGCGGTGCCACCGCGCGGTGCGGCAGCTCGGCCGAGATCCTGGCGAAGATCTCGGCGTTGGTCAGGCCGCCCGCCTGCAGTTCGCGGTGGCGGCGGCGGACGAACTCCTCGGCCGTCTCGTCGAAGTACGCCAGGACGTCCAGGACCACCCGGGCGGCCTCGCCGCGCTGGAGCGGCGTGCTGCGCACCAGGTGGTCAACCAGGTCGTCATGAGACGTACGGCGTTCGAGCACCCGTCGATACTGAGGGGTGGAAGCCGTCTTCCGCAAGAATCCTGCCCGAATTCGGGCAAGCCTTGAGGGAAGGAGGAGGGGATTTGGTCAGAAACGCTGGAGAATCGCCTGCTTCGCGGTGGCGAACTCCTCATCGGTGAGGACTCCGGAGTGGTGCAGCTCACCCAGCTCGCGCAGCCGGCGCAGCAGGGTGTCGTGGTCGTCGTCGGCCGGGGCCGGCCGCTTGACGAGGTCCGGCTCCCGGGCGGGCGACGGCTCCGGCGCGGGGAGGAGGGCCGGCAGCGGCTGCTGGGCGGACGGGTGCGGGAGGCGGGCCACCACCGCGGCGCCCACCAGGGCCATCAGCCCGTCCTTCTTGAAGCCGAAGAGTTTGACGGCGTTGGGGTCGTGCTCGGCCGGGGTCCGGTGGGGCGAGCCCTGGACGGCGAAGCGCAGATAGCCGTTCTCCAGGCCGATGCCCGGCAGCCACTCCACGCCGCGGATGTCGGACAGCGGGATCTCGCGCGGGCCGCCGGACGCCTTCCCGTCGTCGGTGATCCAGTTCCACTCCAGGCGGACGCGTTCGCCGTCGAAGGAGACCGTGCCGTCCCCGGCGCCCACGGCCAGCGGGACGGCGGGGCCGGGCAGCAGATAGCGGTCGGCGGGGCCGTCCGGCACCTGCTCCAGGAGCAGGGCGTTGCGGACCTCCTCCGCGAAGTACTCGGCGACGCCGGAGCGGTCCGGCTCGGTCCGCAGCTGGTACGGATCGGCGGCGTCCGGCATGCGGCCGCGGGTCACCTGGGAGAGCGGGTCGGCGCCGTCGCGCAGCCGCAGCCTGAGCCGGCCCCCCTTGCGGCCCGGTTCGAAGGCGACACCGGCCACGGCGTGCAGGGGCACGGTCAGTTCGCCCAGGGTCTGGCGGACCAGGTGCACCCCGCGCTCGCGGCCCGGGACGATCCTTATCGCGGTGCCGTCGAACGTCCAGGTGCCGTCCTTCTGGAAGATCTCTGCCATGGGGGAATTCTCGCAGGCCGTACGGCACCGCGGCGGTGCAGGCCGTACGGCACCGCGGCGGTGCAGGCCGTACGGCGCCGCGGCGGGCCGGGCGGGTGCCGGGCCCGCCGGACGGCCTCAGCCTGTCAGGCCCAACTCCCGGGCGATCAGCATCCGCTGGACCTCGCTGGTGCCCTCCCCGATCTCCAGGATCTTGGCGTCGCGCCACATGCGGGCCACCGGGTACTCGTTCATGAAGCCGTAGCCCCCGTGGATCTGGGTGGCCTCGCGGGCGTTGTCCACCGCGATCTCGGAGGAGTAGAGCTTGGCCAGCGCGGCCTCCTTCTTGAAGGGCTCGCCGTGCACCAGCCGCGAGGCCGCGTCGCGCCACGCGAGGCGCGCCGTGTGGGCCCGCATCTCCATGTCGGCGATCTTGAACTGGATGGCCTGGTTGGAGCCGATCGGCCGGCCGAAGGCCCGCCGGGTCCCCGCGTAGGCCAGCGACTCGTCCACACAGCCCTGGGCGAGGCCGGTGGCCAGGGCCGAGATGGCGATCCGGCCCTCGTCGAGGATGCGCAGGAACTGGGCGTATCCGCGGCCCTGTTCGCCCAGCAGATTGGCCGCGGGGACGCGGACGTCGGAGAAGGACAGCTCGCGGGTGTCCGAGGCGTTCCAGCCGACCTTGGAGTAGGGGGGTGCGACCGTGAAGCCGGGGGTGCCCGACGGGACGATGATCGAGGAGATCAGCGGCTTGCCGTCCTCGGTGCGGCCGGTGACCGCGGTGACCGTGACCAGGCCCGTGATCTCCGTGCCCGAGTTGGTGATGAAGCACTTGGTGCCGTTGATCACCCACTCGCCCGTGGCCTCGTCCAGGCGGGCGGTGGTGCGGGTGCCGCCCGCGTCCGAGCCGCACTCAGGCTCGGTCAGGCCGAAGGCGCCCAGGATCTCCCCGGAGCACAGCCGCGGCAGCCACTCGCGCTTCTGCTCCTCGGTGCCGAAGCGGTGGATGGGCATGGCGCCGAGGGAGACCCCGGCCTCCAGGGTGATCGCCACCGAGGAGTCGACCCGGGCCAGCTCCTCCAGGGCGAGGCCGAGGGCCAGATAGTCCCCGCCCATCCCGCCGTACTCCTCGGGGAACGGCAGGCCGAACAGGCCCATGCGGCCCATCTCGCGGACGATCTCGTAGGGGAACTCATGGTGCTCGTAGTACTCCCCGATCTTGGGGGCGACCACGTCGTGGGCGAACTCCTCGACGGTGCGGCGGAGTTCCTCGTGTTCTGGGGTGAGGCGGTGGTCCAGCGGCATGGCTCAGGACTCCTGGTGGGAGATGGCGCGAACGGTGCGGGACGGACTGGGCCGACCCAGGTGGCCGGCCATCCACACGCTTGTGGCGGCGAGGCGGCCGAGATCTACCCCGGTGGTGATGCCGAGGCCGTCGAGCATCCACACGAGATCCTCCGTGGCGAGGTTTCCGGTGGCGCTCTTCGCGTACGGGCAGCCCCCGAGGCCGCCGGCGGAGGCGTCGACGGTGGTCACGCCGTGCCGCAGGGCCGCGAGGGTGTTGGCCAGGGCCTGGCCGTAGGTGTCGTGGAAGTGCACGGCGAGGCGGCCGGCGGGTACGCCCGCTTCCTCGAACGCCCGGAGCAGGGCGGTGACATGGCCCGGGGTGGCGACGCCGATGGTGTCGCCGAGGCTCAGCTCGTCACAGCCGAGGTCGAGCAGGCGGCGGCCGACGGCCAGGACCTGGCCGATGGGCACCGGCCCTTCCCAGGGGTCGCCGAAGCACATGGACAGATAGCCGCGGACCCGGAGGCCGGCGTCCTTGGCCCGGGCCACGACCGGCTCGAACATCGTCAGCGACTCGTCGACCGTGCGGTTGATGTTGGCCTTGGCGAACGACTCGGTGGTGCTGCCGAAGACGGCGATCTCCCGGGCGCCCAGGGCGAGGGCGCGGTCCAGGCCGCGCTCGTTGGGCACGAGGACGGGGAGCCGGACGCCGACGTCCTCGATCAGGGGCAACAGCTCGTCCGCGTCGGCGAGTTGAGGCACGCGCTCCGGGTGGACGAAGCTGGTCGCCTCGACGGTGTCCAGGCCGGCGGCGGCGAGGCGGTGGATGAACTCCGCCTTCACCTCGGTGGGGACGACGGCCTTCTCGTTCTGCAGGCCGTCGCGGGCGCCGACCTCGTGGATGCGGACGCGGCGGGGCAGATCCGGGTCAGGTACGGGCATGGGCAGGCCGGCGGTCATGACTCCTCCACGCTGTCCGTGGGTGCGGGGGCGACCACGGCGAGCACCTGGTCCATGGCGACCGTGCTGCCGGGGGTGACGTCGAGCTCGGTCACCGTGCCGTCGTGGGGCGCGGAGATGACGTGCTCCATCTTCATGGCCTCCACGACCAGGAGGCTCTGGCCGGCGGTGACGGCGTCGCCGACGGCGGCCTTCACGACGGTGACCGTGCCGGGCATGGGCGCGGTGAGCGCACCCGCGTGGGCGGCGGCTCCGGCGGAGCGGGCGGTGACGGGGTCGTGGTCGGTGACGCGCCAGGTGTCGCCGTCGCGGCCGAGCCAGGTCCCTGCCGGGTCGGTGGTGAAGGTGTGGGTGCGCCCGGCGACTTCGAGGGTGAGACGGCCGGGGGCGGTGGGCAGGAGGCGGGCCCGCACGGGGTGTCCGTGCAGGATTTCCCCCACCCCGCCCCTTCCCGTGACCGGGGGCAGGCCCCCGGGCCCCGGGGTGGGCCGGGCGGTGTCGTCGGCGGGAGCCGGTGAGCCCTGAGGCCCGTCCAGCAGTACCTGCGCCTCCGTCGCCAGACCCCGTACCCGTACCGTCACCGGGTCGTGGCCGGGCACCCGCAAGTGGTGCTGCGTCCACGCCGGTTCGCCACCCAGGCGCCAGCCGGCCGGGAGCGAGAACGGGTCCGTCCAGCCATCCGTGGGGGAGGGGGACAGCGCCGCATGGCGGCGCAGTGCCGCCGCCGCATAGACCTCGTCCGGGACGGACTCCGCGGCCAGCGCGGCCCCGTCCCGGTCCACCAGGCCCGTGTCCAGGTCGCCGGAGACGACGGCCGGGTGGGCCAACAAGCGGCGCAGGAAGCCGGTGTTGGTCTCCAGGCCGAGGACCGTCGTCGAGGCCAGGGCCGCCCGCAGGCGGCGGAGCGCCGTGGCGCGGTCCGGGCCGTGGGCGATGACCTTGGCGAGCATCGGGTCGTAGGACGTCCCGACCTCCGTGCCCACGGTGAGGCCCGAATCCACCCGGACGCCGGGGCCCTCGGGCTCGTGGAGGGCCACCACCGTGCCCGCCGAGGGCAGGAAGCCCCGGGCCGGGACCTCCGCGCAGAGCCGGGCCTCGACCGCGTGGCCGGTGAGGGTGACGTCCTCCTGGGCGAAGGGGAGCCGCTCGCCGGCGGCGACCCGGAGCTGCCACTCCACCAGGTCCAGGCCGGTGACCAGCTCGGTGACCGGGTGCTCGACCTGGAGGCGGGTGTTCATCTCCATGAAGTAGTAGGACGAGGGGTCGTTGCCGGGGACGATGAACTCCACCGTGCCCGCGCCCGTGTAGCCGCAGGAGCGGGCCGCCTGGACGGCGGCGGCGCCCATCGAGGCCCGGGTGGCCTCGTCCAGCAGGACGCTCGGCGCCTCCTCGACGATCTTCTGGTGGCGGCGCTGGAGCGAGCACTCGCGCTCGCCGAGGTGGACGACATTCCCCCGGGCGTCGGCGAGGACCTGGATCTCGATGTGGCGCGGGCGGTCGATCCAGCGCTCCACCAGGAGGGTGTCGTCGCCGAAGGAGCCGCGCGCCTCGCGCCGGGCGGCGGCGATCTCCTCGCCGAGCAATGCCTCGTCGCGCACGAGGCGCATGCCCTTGCCGCCGCCGCCGGCGGACGGCTTCAGCAGCACGGGCATGCCGATCTCCCGCGCGGCGGCGGTCAGTTCGGCGTCGGACAGGCCGCTGCCCGAGGAGCCGGGGACGACGGGCACGCCCGCGGCGCGCACCGTCTCCTTCGCCCGGATCTTGTCGCCCATCAGCTCGATCGCGGCGGCGGGCGGGCCGAGGAAGACCAGCCCGGCCGCCTCGCAGGCGCGGGCGAACGCGGCGTTCTCCGCGAGGAAGCCGTAGCCGGGGTGGACGGCCTGCGCACCGGTGCGCGCGGCGGCGTCCAGCAGCCGCTCCATGGACAGATAGCTCTCGGCGGCGGAGGCCGGGCCGATGCGGACGGCCGTGTCGGCCTCGCGCACATGCCGGGCGTCGGCGTCCGCGTCGCTGAAGACGGCGACCGAGCGGACGCCGAGCTCGCGCAGGGTGCGGATGACCCGGACGGCGATCTCGCCGCGGTTGGCGACCAGGACACTCTCGAACATGGTCACGTCTCCTGTCACATCCGGAAGACGCCGTAACCGGGCGCGGCCGGGTCGCGTTCGGGCAGAGGGGCGTTGGCGCAGGCGGTCAGGGCGAGGGCGAGCACCTGACGGGTCTCCAGGGGGTCGATGACGCCGTCGTCCCACAGCCGGGCGGTGGCGTAGTAGGCGTTGCCCTGGCGCTCGTACTGCTCGCGGACGGGCGCCTTGAACACCTCCTCCTCGTCCGCTCCCCACTCCTCGCCACGCGCCTCCAACTGGTCGCGCTTGACGGTCGCGAGGACCGAGGCGGCCTGCTCGCCGCCCATGACGGAGATCTTGGCGTTGGGCCACATCCACAGGAAGCGGGGGGAGTAGGCCCGGCCGCACATCGAGTAGTTGCCCGCGCCGTAGGAGCCGCCGATGACGACGGTCAGCTTGGGGACGCGCGTACAGGCCACCGCCGTCACCATCTTGGCGCCGTGCTTGGCGATGCCGCCCGCCTCGTACTGCCGGCCGACCATGAAGCCCGAGATGTTCTGCAGGAAGACCAGCGGGATGCCGCGCTGGTCGCACAGCTCGATGAAGTGGGCGCCCTTCTGGGCGGATTCGGAGAAGAGGATGCCGTTGTTGGCGACGATGCCGACGGGGTGGCCGTGGATCCGGGCGAAGCCGGTGACCAGCGTCTGCCCGAACTCGGCCTTGAACTCCGCGAACCGGGAACCGTCCACCACGCGGGCGATGACCTCGCGGACATCGTAGGGGGTGCGGGAGTCGGCCGGGACCGCGCCGTAGAGCCCCGCCGGGTCGGCCTTGGGCTCCTCGGCCGGCTCCACCCGCCAGGGCAGCGGGCCGCGGTCGCCGAGGGTGGAGACGATCGTGCGGACGATGCGCAGGGCGTGCGCGTCGTCCTCGGCGAGATGGTCGGTGACGCCGGAGACCTTGGAGTGGACCTCGCCGCCGCCCAGCTCCTCCGCGGTGACGACCTCGCCCGTGGCGGCCTTCACCAGCGGCGGGCCGCCGAGGAAGATCGTGCCCTGGCCGCGGACGATGACCGCCTCGTCGCTCATCGCCGGGACGTAGGCGCCGCCGGCCGTGCACGAGCCGAGGACGGCGGCGATCTGCGGGATGCCCGCGCCGGACATCCGGGCCTGGTTGTAGAAGATCCGGCCGAAGTGCTCGCGGTCCGGGAAGACCTCGTCCTGCATGGGGAGGAAGGCGCCGCCGGAGTCCACCAGGTAGAGGCAGGGGAGGCGGTTCTCCAGGGCGATCTCCTGGGCGCGCAGATGCTTCTTGACCGTCATCGGGTAGTACGTGCCGCCCTTGACCGTGGCGTCGTTGGCGACGATCACCGTCTCGCGGCCGGAGACCCGGCCGATGCCGGCGATCACCCCGGCGGCGGGGGCCGCCCCGTCGTACATCCCGTCGGCGGCCAGCGGGGCGAGCTCCAGGAACGGCGACCCCGGGTCCAGCAGGGCGTCCACCCGGTCGCGCGGCAGCAACTTGCCGCGGGCGGTGTGCCGGGCGCGGGCGCGCTCGCCCCCGCCCAGCCGGGCGGCCGCGAGCTTCTCGCGCAGCCGCGCCACGAGCTCGCGGTGGGCGGCCTCGTTGGCCCGCCAGGCGTCGGACGCCGGATCTGCGGTGCTGGTCAGCACCGGTGCCTGCTGCATGGACTTCGAGCTCCCTTGCCCGGTCTCACTTGCTGGTGGCGCTCTTGCTGTGGCGCTCGCCGGTCGGGCGTGCCCGTTTGCGGGGTGCCCGCCGTCCCGGCGTGGTTAATGAGCGTTAACAGATCCCCTTCAGGTTAACGCCCGCTAACGTCCCTTGTCTACAATTTCTCCGTGACCTCCGAGAACGACAGCACCGCCGACCATCAGAGGGCCCGGGCCCGGGCCCTCATGGCCGCCACCGCTCCCACACGCCGGGAGCAGATCCTCAAGCAGGCCGCCCGGCTCTTCGCCGAGCGCGGCTTCCACGGCGTCGGGGTCGACGAGATAGGGGCGGCGGTCGGCATCAGCGGGCCCGGCCTGTACCGGCACTTCGCGGGGAAGGACGCGATGCTCGCCGAGCTGCTCGTCGGTATCAGCGGCCGGCTCCTCGCGGGCGGCCGCGAGCGGCGGGCCGCGGCCGAGGTGGCGGGCGGGGGACCGGCCGAGGTGCTCGGCTCGCTGATCGACGGGCACATCGACTTCGCCCTGGACGACCGGGCGTTGATCACCCTCCACGACCGCGAGCTGGGGCAGCTGCGCGACAGCGACCGCAAGCTGGTGCGCTCCCTCCAGCGGCAGTACGTGGAGCTGTGGGTGGAGGTGGTGCGCAAGCTGCACCCCGGGGCGACGGAGGACACCACCCGCGCCGCCGTCCACGCCGTCTTCGGCCTGCTCAACTCCACCCCGCACCTGGGCCGGCCGGGTGCCCTGCCCGGCCGCGAGGCGACCGCGGCGCTGCTGCGGCGGCTGGCGCACGGGGCGTTGGGGGCGCTGTCGGGCTGACCGGGGCGGGCCGGGGCCGACCGGGGCGGGCCGGGGTCCGGTCCGGGGTCCGGGGCGGCTCAACGCCCTTGGCGGAGCGCCCTGTTCCGGCCCGGACGGATCTGGACAGCCTCGGAGACCGGCCGGTAGCTTTCGCTGAGCAAGCGCTTGGTCGGCCGGAGGGCTTCAGGTGATGAGGAGCGGTACGACGCACGTGAACGAGCCCATGACCCCGCTCGAGGAACTCCTCGCCCTGCTCGACCTCGAACGGATCGAGGAGGACATCTTCCGCGGCACCAGCCGGGACGCGGTGATCCCGCGCGTCTTCGGCGGCCAGGTCGCCGCGCAGGCGCTGGTCGCGGCCGGGCGCACGGTTCCGGACGACCGTCCGCCGCACTCCCTGCACGCCTATTTCCTGCGGCCCGGCGATCCCGGCCGGCCCATCGTCTACACCGTGGACCGGATCCGCGACGGGCGTTCCTTCACCACCCGGCGCGTGGTGGCCGTCCAGCACGGCCGGCCGATCTTCCACCTCTCGGCGTCCTTCCAGGTCCACGAGGAAGGGCTGGAGCACCAGGAGCCGATGCCGGACGCGCCGGATCCGCTCGCCCTGCCCACCGCGGCCGAGCTGCTGCCCCGGTACGCGGACCGGTTCGGCGGGCCGGACGTCCTGGACAAGCTGCTGGAGGCGCGGGCCGCGGTCGACCTGCGGTACGCGGACGAGCCGCCGTTCGGGAGCGTGGGCGAGGTGCGGGAGCCCCGCTCCCAGGTGTGGTTCCGTACGAACGGGAAGCTGGCGGACGATCCGCTGCTGCACGTCTGCCTGGCCACGTACGTCTCCGACATGACGCTGCTCGACTCCGTGCTGCTGGCCCATGGGCGGGGCGGATGGGCCGTGGGGGACGTGGTGGGCGCGAGCCTGGACCATGCGATGTGGTTCCACCGGCCGTTCCGGGCGGACGAGTGGCTGCTCTACGACCAGGAGAGCCCGACCTCGCAGGGCGGGCGGGGGCTGGCGCGGGGGCGGATCTTCACGGTGGAGGGGAGCCTGGCGGTGTCGGTGATTCAGGAGGGGCTGGTGCGGGTTCCGCATCCGCGGGGGTGAGTCACTGTCAGTGGCCCCTTGTACGCTCTTTGCCTGTAGCTGAGTTGGGGAGGGGTGTTGAGGTGTCGCGGGTTCTGCTGATGGTGAGCGGGGCGGTCGTGCTCGTCCTGGGTGTGGTGCTGATGTTCTTCTGGCACCAGCGTGTTGTGGAGCTGACCGGGTCGGAGCGGCTCATATCGGGGCTGGGGTTGCGGGCGGTGGAAGCGGCGGTGCTGTACGGGGGGACGTGGTTGTGCGTGCGGGGGTGGAACGGGCGCCGGGTGTAGGGGATTTTGCCCCTGTCCCGCCCTTTCGCCGTTTCCCCGGGGGCAAGCCCCCGGACCCGGGACCGCGCTTCGCGCGGGTGGGCGGGGCTTCGCCCCTGCGCCCCACCGGGGGCTTCGCCCTCTGGCCCCCTGACCGGGGCGCGCCCCGGATCCTGATGGGGGCTGTGCCCCTGGCCCTCGAAGCGCCCTGGGGGTTCCCAGAGGGGGCACCCCCAGTCCTCAAGCTCCCAACAGCCCCGCCGCACCCAGCAGATACGCCGTCATCGGCTCGTACGACCGCGGATCGACGACATGATCGTCGAGCGGGACGGCGACCCGCAGCAACCCCTCCGCCTCCGCCAGGAACAGCGCCGGGTCGTTGCAGTCCGCATAGCCGACCGTGTCGATGCCGCGCTGGGCCGCGCAGCCCGCCCAGCCGTGGTCCGCGACGACCAGGTCCGGCAGCGGGCGGCCCGCGCGGTCCAGGGCGTCGAGGACGGCGGCCATGGGCCCGGGGGAGTGCGTGTGCCACAGCGTGGCCCCGCGCTCGTACACCGCCACGCCCGCGACCTGGTGGACGGTGCCCTCCTCGGCGCGCAGCCCGCCGGGCACGGAGACGACCTCGCAGCCCGCGGCCCGCAGCGCCGCGGCCGTCATGCGGTGCACGTCCAGCAGGCCGCCGGGGTGGCCGGTGGCCAGGAGCACCCGCTGTCCGGCCTCCGCCGCCTTGCGCAGGAAGCCGGCGGCCCGCTCCAGCGCGGCCACCGTCAGCTCCGGGTCGATCGTGTCCGGGCCGGTGCGCAGCCCGGGGTCGTCGCTGACGCCGCAGCGCTCGGCCAGTACGGCCAGCACGTCCTGCTCGTCCCGCCAGCGGTCGCCCAGTTCCACGCCCAGCCAGTGCAGCCGGTCGCCGTGCGCGAGCTTGCGGTAGTGGTCGAGGCTGTTGTCCCGGGGCGTCGCGACGACGCCCGCGATGCGGGTGCGGACGAGGTGGTCGATCAGCTGGGCTCGGCTGGGGACGGCGGGCGCAGGCGTCGGCATGCGGTCATTGTGCCCCGGGCCCGGGCGCGATGGACGTGGTGTCCATAAGAGGAGGGCGGACTCACAGTTCCGTATATGTGCGTGCCCCGGGTCGCTGCCTACCCTCGGGTACGCCCCAAACGTCCCAGGCAGCCGTCCAGGCAGCGAACGAGAGGCTCCCGCATGACCACCGACGCCCCCCGTGACCCGCGCGGCCCCGTCGACTCGTCCCGCATCCCGCGCTACGCCGGTCCCGCGACCTTCGCCCGGCTTCCGCGGCTCGACGAGGTCGGCACCGCCGACGTCGCCGTCGTCGGCGTGCCCTTCGACACCGGTGTCTCCTACCGCCCCGGCGCCCGCTTCGGCGGCAACGCCATCCGCGAGGCCTCCCGCCTGCTGCGCCCGTACAACCCGGCCCAGGACGCGTCGCCGTTCGCCCTCGCCCAGGTCGCGGACGCCGGTGACATCGCCGCGAACCCGTTCAACATCGACGAGGCCGTGGAGACGATCCAGGCCGCCGCGGACGATCTGCTGGACACCGGCGCCCGTCTGATGACCCTCGGCGGCGACCACACCATCGCCCTGCCCCTGCTGCGCTCGGTCGCCCGCAAGCACGGCCCGGTCGCCCTGCTCCACTTCGACGCCCACCTGGACACCTGGGACACCTACTTCGGCGCCGAGTACACCCACGGCACCCCCTTCCGCCGGGCCGTCGAGGAGGGCATCCTCGACACCTCCGCCCTCTCCCACGTGGGCACCCGCGGCCCGCTGTACGGCAAGAAGGACCTGGACGACGACGCCAAGATGGGCTTCGGCATCGTCACCTCCGCCGACGTCATGCGCCGCGGCGTCGACGAGATCGCCGACCAGCTGCGCCAGCGCATCGGCGACCGCCCGCTGTACATCTCCATCGACATCGACGTCCTGGACCCGGCCCACGCCCCCGGCACCGGCACCCCGGAGGCCGGCGGCCTGACCTCCCGCGAGCTGCTGGAGATCATCCGCGGGCTGTCCTCCTGCAACCTGGTCTCCGCCGACCTGGTCGAGGTGGCCCCGGCCTACGACCACGCGGAGATCACCTCCGTGGCCGCCTCCCACACGGCGTACGAGCTGACGACGATCATGTCGCGCCAGATCGCGGACGCGCGCAACGCGTAAAGCGACGCGTGAACCGACGTGCGAACCGGCGCATGGACCGGCGCGCCGCGTAAGGACCGCGTCAGTCCGGGCCCGTCCCGCGACAAGGGCCCGTCAGGGGACCGGCACGGCGTGTGCCGGGAGGCTTGGCTGGGTGATCGTTCACCACCGACGGTGAACGATCACCCCGCCGAACGCCTCGAAGGCCACCCCGCTGATGCTGCAGACCGCCCCCGAGCAGGAGACTCCGCCGTTCCCGGCCCCCGGGCCGCAGCGAGGAGCGCGACGGCACCGCCGCGTGGCCGCCGGGGCCGTCGAGCCCCGGCAGCTGCTCACCGCCTTCCCGGACGCCGTCCGCAAGCTGCATCCCCGGGTGATGGTCCGCAACCCGGTGATGTTCGTCGTCGAGGTCGGCTCCGTCCTCACCACGCTCTCCGCCCTCCTCGCCCCGTCCGTCTTCGCCTGGCTGATCAGCGCCTGGCTCTGGCTCACCGTCGTCTTCGCCAACCTCGCCGAGGCCGTCGCCGAGGGCCGCGGGAAGGCGCAGGCGGAGACGCTGCGCCGCACCCGGAGCACGACGGTCGCGCGCCGGCTGCGGGTATGGAAGGTCGGGTTCTCCCCGCACGACTGGGAGGAGCAGCGCGTCCCCGCGTCCGATCTGCGGCCGCAGGACTTCGTGGTGGTCGAGGCGGGCGGGACCGTGCCCGGCGACGGCGAGGTCGTCGAGGGCGTCGCCTCGGTCGACGAGTCGGCGATCACCGGCGAGTCCGCGCCGGTGATCCGCGAGGCCGGCGGCGACCGTTCCGGTGTCACCGGCGGGACGACGGTGCTCTCCGACCGGATCGTCGTGCGGATCACCTCGCGCCCCGGCCACACCTTCCTCGACCGGATGATCTCCCTGGTCGAGGGCACCACCCGGCAGAAGACCCCCAACGAGCTCGCCCTCAACATCCTGCTGGCCTCGCTGACGGTCATCTTCATCCTGGCCGTGGTCAGCCTCCAGCCGATGGCCGGTTACGCGGGCGCCGAGCAGACCATCACCGTCCTGGTCGCGCTGCTGGTCACGCTGATCCCCACCACCATCGGCGCGCTGCTGTCGGCGATCGGCATCGCCGGCATGGACCGGCTCGTCCAGCGCAACGTCATCGCCCTCTCCGGCCGCGCCGTCGAGGCCGCCGGCGACGTCAACACCCTGCTCCTCGACAAGACCGGCACCATCACCTGGGGCAACCGGCAGGCGGCCTCCTTCGTCCCGGTCAAGGGCGTCACCCGTGAACTGCTCGCGGATGCCGCCCAGTTGGCCTCGCTGGCGGACGGGACGCCGGAGGGCCGCTCGATCGTCGCCCTGGCGCAGCGGCACGGGATCCACCACGGCGACGCCGACTTCGTCCACGGTCGGTTCGTGCCGTTCTCCGCGCAGACCAGGATGAGCGGCGCCGACTTCGCCTACGAGGGCGACTTCTGCCGCATCCGCAAGGGCGCGGCGGGCGCCGTCCTCCGCTGGGCCGAGCAGCGCGGCGCCGAGATCCCCGTCGACGCCCGCTGGATCGCCGACTCCATCGCGGCCGGCGGCGGCACCCCGCTGCTCGTCGCGGTCGAGGACCGCGAGGGCACGCGGGTGCTGGGCGCCGTCCACCTCAAGGACATGGTCAAGCCGGGCATCGCCCAGCGCTTCGCCGAGCTGCGTGCCATGGGCATCCGGACGGTCATGGTCACCGGCGACAACCCGCTCACCGCCAAGGCCATCGCCGCCGAGGCCGGGGTGGACGACTACCTGGCCGAGGCCACCCCCGAGCAGAAGCTCGCCCGCATCCGGGAGGAACAGGCGGGCGGCAACCTCGTCGCCATGACCGGCGACGGGACGAACGACGCGCCCGCCCTGGCCCAGGCGGACGTGGGCGTGGCGATGAACACCGGCACTTCGGCCGCCAAGGAGGCCGGGAACATGGTGGACCTGGACTCCAACCCCACCAAGCTCATCGAGATCGTCGAGGTCGGCAAGCAGCTGCTGATCACCCGCGGCGCCCTCACCACGTTCTCCATCTGCAACGACGTCGCCAAGTACTTCGCGATCGTCCCCGCGATGTTCGGCGGCGTGGCCGGCTACGAGGGCCTGGAGAAGCTCAACGTCATGGGCCTGCACAGCCCGACCACCGCCATCGCCTCCGCGATCATCTTCAACGCGCTCGTCATCGTCGCCCTGATCCCGCTCGCCCTGCGCGGCGTCCGCTACGCCCCCTCGTCCGCGCACGCGCTGCTCCGCCGCAACCTCGGTGTGTACGGGGTGGGCGGGCTCGTCGCCCCGTTCGCCGGGATCAAGCTCATCGATCTGCTGATCCAGTACGTGCCCGGGATCTGATACGTGCCCGGGAGCTGATCCCGGCGGCAGCACCCCGGCCGCAGCATCCCACCGCAGCACCCCGGCCGCAGCACCTCGGCGGCAGCACCCTGGCGGCAGCGGTGTTGCGGTGGGATGAAATCCGCATTCCGCGGCGTTCGGTCCTCTCGACAGCACATGAGCGGTGGGAGGACCGGGGTGGCGAAGGAACAGGCAGGACGGGGATGGGCCCGGCGGCTCGCCGGATACTGCTGGAGGTACCGGGGCACGGTGCTCCTGGCGCTGGGCTCCTCGCTGGCGGGCATGGCCGTCATGGCGCTCGTCCCGCTCATACCCAAGCTGATCATCGACGACGTGATCGGCTCCCACGACCGCCCCCTCGCCCCCTGGGCCATTCTCCTGGTCGTCGCCGCGGTCGTCGTCTACGGCCTCACCTACGTCCGCCGCTACTACGGCGGACGTCTCGCGCTCGACGTCCAGCACGACATGCGGACCGAGATGTACGCGTCCATCGCCCGCCTCGACGGCAAGCGGCAGGACGAGCTCTCCACCGGCCAGGTCGTCGGCCGGGCCACCAGCGACCTCCAGCTGATCCAGGGGCTGCTGTTCATGCTGCCGATGATGATCGGCAACATCCTGCTGTTCCTGATCTCGCTGATCGTGATGGCGGTCCTCTCCCCGCTGCTCACCGTCGTGGCCCTCGCCGTCGCCCCCGCGATCTGGTTCCTCGCCTCCCGCAGCCGCGTCCGGCTCCACCCGGCCACCTGGTACGCCCAGGGCCAGGCCGCCGCCGTCGCCGGCGTGGTGGACGGCGCGGTCACCGGCGTCCGCGTGGTCAAGGGCTTCGGCCAGGAGGCCCAGGAGACGGACCGCCTCCGCGAGGCCGGCCGGCGGCTCTTCGCCGGGCGGCTGCGCACCGTGCGCCTCAACGCCCGCTACACCCCCGCCCTCCAGGCCGTCCCCGCGCTCGGCCAGGTCGCGATGCTCGCCCTCGGCGGCTGGATGGCCACCCGGGGGCAGATCACCCTCGGCACGTTCGTCGCCTTCTCCACCTATCTCGCGCAGCTCGTCGGGCCCGTGCGGATGCTCACCATGGTCCTGACGGTCGGCCAGCAGGCCCGGGCCGGCGTCGAGCGCGTCTGCGAACTCATCGACACCGAGCCGGTGATCGACGAGCGCCCCGACGCCCACGAGCTCCCCGCCGATGCCCCCGCCACCGTCGAGTTCGACGGCGTCTCCTTCGGCTACGACCCCGAGCGGCCCGTCCTCGACGGCTTCTCGCTGCGCGTCGAGCCCGGCGAGACCGTCGCGGTCGTCGGCGCCTCCGGTAGCGGCAAGTCGACGCTGTCGCTGCTGCTCCCGCGCTTCTACGACGTGACGTCCGGCGCGGTCCGCATCGGCGGCCACGACGTGCGCGACCTCACCCATGCCTCGCTGCGGGCCGCGATCGGGCTCGTGCCCGAGGACAGCTTCCTGTTCTCCGACAGCATCCGCGACAACATCGCCTACGGCGTCCCCGACGCGACCGACGAGCAGGTCCGCGCCGCCGCCCGCGCCGCCCAGGCCGACGGCTTCGTCACCGCGCTCCCCGAGGGCTACGCGACGAAGGTCGGCGAGCAGGGGCTGACCCTCTCCGGCGGCCAGCGCCAGCGCATCGCGCTCGCCCGGGCCATCCTCACCGACCCCCGGCTGCTCCTCCTCGACGACGCGACCTCGGCGGTCGACGCCCGCGTCGAGCACGAGATCCATGAGGCGCTGCGCGGCGTCATGGCCGGCCGCACCACGCTCCTGATCGCCCACCGGGCCTCGACGCTGGCGCTCGCCGACCGCATCGCGGTGCTCGACGGCGGGCGCCTGGTGGACGTCGGCACGGCGGAGGAGCTCCAGGAGCGCTGCGCGGTCTACCGGCGGCTGCTGACGGACCCGGACGAGCTGGGGTCCCCCGCCGCCCCCGCCGCCCCTGCCCCGCCCGTCCTCCCCGCGCCGGCGGCCGGGGCCGGCCCCCGGGTCCGCCGCCCGCGCCCGGTGGACGGGGTCACCCCGTCGCTCTGGGTCCGCCGCGCGGACGAGGACGCGGACGAACTGCCCGGCATGCCGGCCACCCCCGAGCTCCTCGCCAAGGTCAAGGCCCTGCCGCCGGCCACCGACACCCCCGACGTCGACGAGGAGCGCGCCGTCCGGCCCGAGGAGTCGTACGGGCTGCGGCAGCTGCTGCGCGGCTTCGGGGCACCGCTGGCGCTGGCCCTGCTGCTCGTGGCCCTCGACGCGGTCGCCGGGCTGCTGCTGCCGGTGCTGATCCGGCACGGGATCGACCAGGGCGTCGAGCGGGCGGCGCTCGGCGCGGTCTGGGCGGCCTCCGGCCTCGCCCTGCTCGTCGTCCTGGGCCAGTGGGCCGCCCAGACCGGTGAGACCCGGGTGACCGGCCGGACCGGCGAACGCGTCCTCTACGCCCTGCGCGTGAAGATCTTCGCCCAGCTCCAGCGCCTCGGACTCGACTACTACGAGCGCGAGTTGACCGGCAAGATCATGACGCGGATGACGACGGACGTGGACGCGCTGTCCTCGTTCCTCCAGACCGGCCTGGTCACCGCCGTCGTCTCCGTCCTGACCTTCTTCGGCATACTCGTGGCCCTGCTGGTCATCGACGTCCAGCTGGCCCTCGTCGTCCTCGCGACGCTGCCGCTGCTGGTCGCCGGGACGGTCTTCTTCCGCCGGCAGAGCGTCAAGGCGTACGAACTCGCCCGCGAGCGGGTCGGCCTCGTCAACGCCGATCTTCAGGAGAGCGTGGCCGGACTGCGGATCGTGCAGGCGTTCCGCCGTGAGGAGGCGGGCGCGGGGCGGTTCGCCGAGCGCAGCGACGACTACCGGCGGGCGCGGGTCCGCGGCCAGTGGCTGATCTCGGTCTACTTCCCGTTCGTCCAGCTGCTGTCCTCCGTCGCGGCCGCGGCGGTGCTGGTCGTCGGCGCGGGACGGGTGGACGACGGGACGCTGACCACCGGCGCGCTGGTGGCGTACCTGCTCTACATCGACCTGTTCTTCGCCCCCGTGCAGCAGCTCTCCCAGGTCTTCGACGGCTACCAGCAGGCGACCGTCTCGCTCGGGCGGATCCGGGAGCTGCTGCGCGAGCCGACGTCGACGCCGGTGGCGGCCGAGCCGCGCGAGGTGCGGGAGCTGCGGGGCGAAGTCGCCTTCGAGGACGTGCACTTCCACTACGGGGACGAGAAGAAGGCGGCCCTGGCCGGCGTCCGGCTGACCGTCCCCGCCGGCCAGACCGTCGCGTTCGTCGGCGAGACGGGCGCGGGCAAGTCGACCCTGGTGAAGATGGTCGCGCGCTTCTACGACCCGACGGCCGGGACGGTCCGGGTGGACGGCCACGACCTGCGCGACCTCGACCCGGTCGGCTACCGGCACCGGCTCGGCGTCGTCCCGCAGGAGCCGTACATCTTCCCCGGGACGGTGCGCGACGCCATCGCCTACGGGCGGCCGGACGCCTCCGACGCGGAGGTTGAGGCGGCGGCGCGGGCGGTCGGCGCGCACGAGATGGTCGCGACGCTCGACGGGGGCTATCTGCACCCCGTCGCGGAGCGGGGCCGCAACCTGTCCGCCGGACAGCGGCAGTTGATCGCCCTGGCGCGGGCGGAGCTGGTGGACCCCGACGTGCTGTTGCTGGACGAGGCGACGGCGGCGCTGGATCTGGCGACCGAGGCGCTGGTCAACGAGGCGACGGACCGGCTGGCCGGGCGGCGGACGACGCTGGTCGTCGCCCACCGCCTCACGACGGCCGCGAGGGCGGACCGGGTCGTCGTCCTGGACCGGGGACGGGTCGTGGAGGACGGCACGCACGGGGAGTTGCTGGAGCGGGGCGGCCGGTACGCGGAGCTGTGGCGGACGTTCACGGGAGAGGCGTCCACGGGGGAGGGGACGGTGGCGACGGCGGAGCCGGCGCGGGGGTGAGCGGGGCAACTGCCCCCGCGGAGCGGAAAAGATGGGTCTGGCGCATCCCCCGCAACCCCCGGTAGGTTCGCGGCGACCTTTGCGAACCCAGGGGAGGGCGTATGCGCAAGGCTCTCAGATGGCTGCTGGCGCTGGTGGTGCTCATAGGAGCGATCGGCGCCGGCGGCACGACGGCCGGGGCGGCGTACGCCTCCGGCAGGGACACCACCGACACCACCGACAACGACATCAAGGACCGCATCCTCAAGATCCCGGGGATGCGGCTCGTCGAGGAGAAGCCCTACGCGGGCTACCGCTACCTCGTCATGACGTACCGGCAGCCGGTCGACCACCGGCAGCCCAACAAGGGCACCTTCGAGCAGCGCTTCACCCTGCTCCACAAGGACACCAACCGCCCCACCGTTTTCTTCACTTCGGGCTACAACGTCAACACCAACCCCAGCCGCAGCGAGCCCACGCGGATCGTCGACGGCAACCAGGTGTCGATGGAGTACCGGTTCTTCACCCCGTCGCGCCCCCAGCCGGCCGACTGGTCGAAGCTGAACATCTGGCAGGCGGCCAGTGACCAGCACCGCCTCTACCAGGCGCTCAAGCCCGTCTACAGCAAGAACTGGCTGGCCACGGGCGGCAGCAAGGGCGGCATGACGGCCACCTACTTCCGCCGCTTCTACCCGGACGACATGAACGGCACCGTCGCCTACGTCGCGCCCAACGACGTCAACAACGACGAGGACTCGGCGTACGACCGCTTCTTCGCCACCGTCGGCGACAAGGCCTGCCGCACCCAGCTCAACTCGGTGCAGCGCGAGGCGCTCGTCCGCCGCGGCGAGATCGTCGCCCGCTACGAGAAGTGGGCCAAGGAGAACGGCAAGACGTTCAAGGTCGTCGGTGACGCCGACAAGGCGTACGAGAACGTCGTCCTCGACCTGGTCTGGTCGTTCTGGCAGTACCACCTGCAGAGCGACTGCGCCTCCGTGCCCGCCACCAAGGCGTCCACGGACGAGCTCTACAAGTTCATCGACGACATCTCCGGCTTCGACGGCTACACCGACCAGGGCCTGGAGCGCTTCACCCCGTACTACTACCAGGCGGGCACCGAGTTGGGCGCTCCCACGGTCAAGTACCCGCACCTGAAGGGCGTGCTGAAGTACCCCGGCATCAACCAGCCGCGCTCGTACGTGCCCCGGGACATCCCGATGAAGTGGCACGAGGGCTCGATGGCGGACGTGGACCGCTGGGTGCGCAACGACAGCACGCGGATGCTCTTCGTCTACGGGCAGAACGACCCGTGGAGCGGCGAGCCGTTCCGGCTGGGGCGCAACGCCGAGAAGCGGCACGACTTCCGCTTCTACGCGCCGGGCGGCAACCACGGTTCCAACATCGCGCAGCTCGTCGCCGACGAGCGGGCCAAGGCCACGGCCGAGGTCCTGAAGTGGGCGGGCGTGGCGCCGGCGGCCGTGCAGCAGGACGAGAAGGCGGCCAAGCCGCTCGCCCCGTTCGACGCGAAGCTCGACCGCGTCAAGACGGAGCGGCAGTTCCTGCGCCCGTAGGCGGCACCGCACCGTTCACTCCAGGCGGCGGGTACACCCCAGGGTGTCCCGCCGCCGACGTGTGCGTACGGGCCGGGGCCGCCGCCGGTGCTCTTCAAGGGGCACACCGGACGGCGGCATGCCGTCGGCCGCAGGCGGCGGAGAGGGAGGCCGGCAACGCGGTATCCGACGGAGCCGACACCGCACAGCGGAGACTCACCGACGGCACGGCCCTTGGACGGAGGACGCCGGGGGGCGGTTCCTGCCCCCGCTCGGCCGCCCCCGCTCACCCGGCCGAGGCGGCGGCGCGCAGCAGCCGGACGGTCTCGGTGATCGCGGGCCGCCGGGCCGCGCCGACGCGCCAGTAGGCGTACAGCCGCCGCACAGGCACCGGTTCGAGCCGTACCGCCGTCACACCGGACGGGAGCGGCCCACGGCCGAGCCGGGGGATGAGGGCGATGCCCAGCCCGGCGGCCACCAGGGCGAGCTGGGTCTGGTACTCGGCGACCTGGTGGACGAGATCCGGCTCGTGCCCGGTGGCGCGCAGCGACCGGACGAGCCAGTCGTGGCAGATGCTGCCGGGCGGCTGGCAGATCCACCGCTGGTGCGGCAGGTCCATGGGGACGAGGGCGTCCCGCTCGGCCAGCGGGTGGCCGGCCGGGACGATCACATCGCATCTGTCCTCTCCCAGGGTGACCCGCTCCATGCCGTCCGGCGCCGGCAGCGGACTGATGTCCCAGTCGTGCGCGACGGCGAGGTCGATGGCGCCCTGCGCGACGAGCCCCACGGACAGATGCGGATCCACCTCGGTCATCCGGGCGTCGACCGTGGGGTGTTCGCGCGCGAGCCGGGCGAGGACGCCGGGCAGCAGGTCGCGGGCGGCGGTGGGGAACGCGCCGATGGTCAGCCGGCCGGTGGGCAGCCCGCGCCGCTCCTCCAGCTCCGTCTCCGCCCGTTCGACGAGGACGAGCAACTCCCGGGCGGTACGGGTGAGATGCACGGCGGCGTCGGTGAGGACCACGCCCCGGCCGCGGCGCTCCAGCAGCGTGGTGCGGGTCTCCCGCTCCAGCTTGGCGATCGCCTGGGATATCGCGGAGGGCGTGTAGCCGAGGGCGAGCGCCGCGGCGCTGACCGAGCCGTGCACGGAGACCGCGTGCAGCGCCCGCAGCCGGGAAAGGTCCAGCACGTCACCCACCCCATCGATGAAGCATTGCTCAATCCTATGCTGCAAAAAGATTAACTGGTGTTACACGGTTCCCTCTTGTGATGCTGCTCGCATGCGTCCCCGCCACACCCTGCTCGCCGTACTCGTCGCCGCCGTATGGGGCGTGAACTTCGTCGTCATCGACGTCGGCCTCGACCGCTTCCCGCCGTTGCTCTTCTGTGCCCTGCGCTTCCTCGCGTCCGCGCTGCCCGCCGTCTTCTTCGTCGGGCGGCCGCCGGTGAAGTGGCGCTGGATCATCGGCGTCGGAATGGCGCTCGGGGTGGGCAAGTTCGGGCTGCTGTTCATCGGCATGCACGCCGGGATGCCCGCCGGACTGTCCTCGCTGGTGCTCCAGATCCAGGCGGTGTTCACCGCGCTCCTCGCGACGGCCGCGCTCGGTGAGCGTGTCAGGGGGATGCGTGCGGTGGGGATGGCCGTCGCGCTGGCGGGCATCGGGGTGGCGGCGGTGGACGAGGGGACGTCCGGCCCGGTCCTCGGCTTCGTCCTCGTGGTCGCCGCGGCCGCCTTCTGGGGCGTCTCCAACGTCCTCACCCGCAAGGCCGCCGCGCCGGACGCCTTCCGGTTCGTCGTCTGGGTCAGCACGGTCCCGGTGCTCCCGCTGCTGGTGCTCTCGCTCGTCTTCGAGGGCCCGGGGGCCGACGCCGACGCGCTGGCCGCGACGGACTGGAGCGGCGCGGGGTCGGTCCTGTTCGTCGCCTGGGTCAGCACGGTGCTCGCCTTCGGCGCCTGGGGCCATCTGCTGCGCACCTACGACGCCTCGGCGGTGGCCCCCTTCTCCCTGCTGGTGCCCGTCTTCGGCATGTCGTCGTCGGCGCTGCTGCTGGGGGAGGGGATGAGCACGCTCCGGTGGTGCGCGGCGGTGCTGCTGGTGGGCGGCATCGGGCTCGCCTCGCCGGCGGGGCGTTCGTTGAAGCGCTGCTCAATCCCACGCTGAAGAAGGGTGAACTGGTGCTACGTGTTCGACACACGTAATCCTGGTCGCCCGTCCCCCAAGACGCAGATGCACCACCGAAGGAGCCCGTGGCTGTGGTCAGTTGGCATGCGATAGCGGGCATGGCGCTCGTGGCTCTGGGGCTCGTGCTCGTCCCCGGGCCCAACATGATGTATCTGGTGTCCCGTTCGGTGACCCAGGGCCGCCGGGCCGGTCTGATCTCCCTGCTGGGCGTCGCCGCGGGTTTCCTCGTCTATCTGCTGGCGGCGGTCGCGGGCATCGCCGCGCTCTTCGCCATGGTCCCCGTCGTCCACACGGGCCTGAAACTGGCCGGCGCGGCGTATCTGGCGTGGCTGGCCTGGCAGGCGCTGCGGCCGGGCGGGACCTCGGCGTTCGACCCGCGTCCGCTGCCGGCGGATCCGCCGCGGCGGCTCTTCACGATGGGCCTCGTCACCAATCTGCTCAACCCGAAGATCGCGGTGCTGTACGTCTCCGTCCTGCCGCAGTTCGTCGACCCCGGGCGGGGGTCGGTGCCGCTGCAGAGCCTGGTGATCGGGCTGACGCAGATTGTGGTGGCGGTGACGGTGAACGCCCTGATCGCCCTGACGGCCGGGGCGGTGTCGACGTTTTTGCGGGCGCGGCCGTCGTGGTTGCGGGGGCAGCGGTGGGTGATGGGGGTGGTGTTGGGTGGGATGGCGGTGCGGGTGGGGGTGGAGTGAGGGTGGGTGTTCGGGTGGGGGGTTTGCCCCTGGCCCGCCCTTTCACCGTTTCTTCCGGGGCTGCGCCCCCTCGGCCCGGCACCGCGGCTTCGCCGCGGTGGGGCGGGGGCTGCGCCCCCTGCGCCCCTGCTTCCGGGGCTCCGCCCCTGGCCCCCGTTGTCGCGGCTTCGCCGCTCGTCCTCAAGCGCCGGACGGGCTGGATCGGCGCGCCATTCCAGCCCGTCCGGCGCTTGAGGACTCCGCCCGGAGGGCGGACGGGGTCAGGGGTCTCCCCGGGAAACGGCGAAAGGGCGGGACAGGGGCACAACTCACCCACCCCCACCCCCACCCGCAATCAACCCTCGCAAATACTCAACCCCCGCCCCCCCAACCCCCTCAAACCCCTCCACCCCCGCAAACCACCGCCGTTCATACTCCCAACACACCCACCCCCCATACCCCACCCCCCTCAACACCCCCACGCACTCCGCCACCGGCAACACCCCCGCCCCCAGCGGTACCGGCGTCAACAGGTCCTCCGGCGCGACGTCCTTGACCTGGACGTAGCCCAGATGGGGCAGCAGCGCCGCGACGCTCTCCGCAGGGCTCTCCCCGCCCCGCCACGTATGCAACACATCCCACAGCGCACCGACATGGCGATGCCCCACCAGCCCCAGGATCCGCATCACATCCCGCCCCCGCGCGTGCGAATCGTGGGTCTCCAGCAGGACCCGCACACCCAGGGAGGCGGCGAGCGGGGCCACGGCCCCGAGGCGGCGCGCCCCGATGGCGTCCGCCTCGTCGGCCGGCAGCGCGCCGCCCCCGGGGAAGACCCGCACATACGGCGCCCCCAGATCCGCCGCGAGCCGTACCAGCGCGGACAGTTCCGCGAGCACCGGCCCGTCGGGGCCGTCCGCCGCGACCTGCGCGTACCCGGCCACGCCGAGCACGGAGACCCCGGCGGAGGCGAACGTCCGCATGGCAAGCGCGCGTTCGGCCGCGGAGGAGCCGGGGTGCAGGGGTTCCTCGGGATGGGCACGCAGCTCGACCCCGTCCCAGCCGTGGGAACGGGCGAGCCGGATCACGTCCGGCAGCGGGAGACCGGGGACGCCGAGGGTGGAGAAAGCCAGCTTCACACACCCACTGCTTCCCGCCCGGGCCACCACCTTGGGTAAAGGATTGGCAACGCTTCGCGCAGGCTGCAACCCCACGGCTCCGTCAGGGGTCGTATGTGGCATCCGGCTTCCCGGGGGGAGGCATCCGGGGGGAGCAGGGGGAGCCGGAGGGGGGAAGCGAGGGGCCCGGTCGTCGGACCGGGCCCCTCGAATTGCACCGGGAGCATTGCACCGGGACCCGGGACTGTCGGTGGGCCGCTGTAGCGTCGGATCCATGGTGCAACTGGCGGTGGTCGAAGGGGTGCTCGAGCGCATCACCTACGCCAACGAGGAGAACGGCTACACGGTCGCCCGCGTGGACACCGGCCGCGGTGCCGGCGATCTCCTCACGGTCGTGGGTTCGCTGCTCGGCGCCCAGGTCGGCGAGTCGCTGCGGATGGAGGGCCGTTGGGGCTCGCACCCGCAGTACGGCAGGCAGTTCACGGTGGAGAACTACACCACCGTCCTCCCCGCCACCGTCCAGGGCATGCGCCGCTACCTCGGCTCGGGCCTGGTCAAGGGCATCGGCCCGGTCTTCGCCGACCGCATCACCACGCACTTCGGGCTGGAGACGCTCGACGTCATCGAGACCGAGCCCCAGCGCCTGATCGAGGTCCCGGGCCTCGGCCCCAAGCGCACCAAGAAGATCGCCGCCGCCTGGGAGGAGCAGAAGGCGATCAAGGAGGTGATGCTCTTCCTCCAGACCGTCGAGGTCTCCACCTCCATCGCCGTCCGGATCTACAAGAAGTACGGCGACGCCTCCATCTCCGTCGTCAAGAGCGAGCCGTACCGCCTGGCGGCCGACGTCTGGGGCATCGGTTTCCTCACCGCGGACCGGATCGCGCAGTCCGTCGGCATCCCGCACGACAGCCCCGAGCGCGTCAAGGCCGGTCTGCAGTACGCCCTTTCGCAGTCGGCGGACCAGGGCCACTGCTTCCTCCCGGAGGAGCGGCTGATCGCGGACGCGGTCAAGCTCCTCCAGGTGGACACGGGCCTGGTGATCGAGTGCCTGGCCGAACTCGCCGCGGACGAGGAGGGGGTGGTCCGCGAGACCGTCCCCGGCCCGGAGGACGGACAGCCGGTCACCGCCGTCTATCTGGTCCCCTTCCACCGCGCCGAACTCTCCCTCTCCGCCCAGCTGTCGAGGCTTCTGCGCTGCGAGGAGGACCGGCTGTCGGCCTTCGCGGACGTGGACTGGGAGAAGGCCCTCGGCTGGCTGGCCGGACGCACCGGCGCGGACCTCGCCCCGGAGCAGCGGGAGGCGGTCCGGCTGGCGCTGACCAGCAGGGTCGCGGTGCTCACCGGCGGCCCGGGCTGCGGCAAGTCGTTCACCGTGCGCTCGGTGGTCGAGCTGGCCCGCGCCAAGCGCGCCAAGGTGGTGCTCGCGGCGCCCACCGGGCGGGCCGCCAAGCGGCTCGCGGAGCTGACCGGCGCCGAGGCGTCCACCGTCCACCGCCTGCTGGAGCTCAAGCCCGGCGGCGACGCGGCGTACGACCGCGACCGCCCGCTGGACGCCGACCTGGTGGTGGTCGACGAGGCGTCCATGCTCGACCTCCTCCTGGCCAACAAGCTGGCCAAGGCCGTCCCGCCCGGCGCCCATCTGCTGCTCGTCGGGGACGTGGACCAACTGCCGTCCGTGGGCGCGGGCGAGGTCCTGCGCGACCTCCTCGCCCCCGGCAGCCCCGTCCCCGCCGTCCGTCTCACCCGCATCTTCCGGCAGGCGCAGCAGTCGGGCGTGGTGACCAATGCCCACCGGATCAATTCCGGCGAATTTCCGATCACTTCAGGTCTGTCCGATTTCTTTCTCTTCGTCGAGGAGGACACCGAGGAGGCGGGCCGGCTCACGGTGGACGTGGCTGCCCGGCGGATCCCGTCCCGCTTCGGCCTCGACGCCCGCCGGGACGTCCAGGTGCTCGCTCCGATGCACCGCGGCCCGGCCGGCGCCGGCACCCTCAACGGCCTGCTCCAGCAGGCGATCACGCCCGCCCGCCCCGACCTGCCCGAGCGCCGCTTCGGCGGCCGTGTCTTCCGCGTGGGGGACAAGGTCACCCAGATCCGCAACAACTATGAAAAGGGGGAGAACGGCGTCTTCAACGGCACGGTCGGCGTCGTCACCGCCCTCGACGAGGTCGAGCAGCGCCTCACCGTGCGCACCGACGAGGACGAGGAGGTCGGCTACGACTTCGACGAGCTCGACGAGCTCGCCCACGCCTACGCGGTGACGATCCATCGGTCGCAGGGCAGCGAGTATCCGGCGGTGGTGATCCCGGTGACCACCGGGGCGTGGACCATGCTCCAGCGCAATCTTCTCTATACGGCCGTAACCCGGGCAAAGCGCCTCGTGGTGCTGGTGGGCTCGCGGCGGGCTCTGGGGCAGGCGGTGCGCACCGTCGGCGCGGGCCGACGGTGCACCGCGCTCGATCACCGGCTCGCTGTTGGAGGTGGTGTTCGTCTCTGACCGGTTTACCAATCGGGGCGAAGGGGGCAGGATGGCCAGCCGGACGGCACTCAGTGCCGCCCATGGGCCCTATGGCCGACCCCGAGTGCACGTACCACGTCCAAATGGGGGAAGGTAGGGGTAGTCAGGGCACCTCAAAGAAGAGGCACAACGTCGGTGAGGGATGACGTGAGCGACAACTCTGTAGTAGTGCGTTACGGGGACGGCGAGTACACCTACCCGGTGGTCGACAGCACCATCGGCGACAAGGGCTTCGATATCGGGAAGCTGCGTGCCCAGACCGGTCTGGTGACCCTGGACTCGGGCTACGGCAACACGGCCGCCTATAAGTCCGCCATCACCTACCTGGACGGCGAGCAGGGCATCCTGCGGTACCGCGGATACCCGATCGAGCAGCTCGCCGAGCGCAGCTCCTTCCTCGAGACCGCGTTCCTGCTGATCAACGGCGAGCTGCCCACCGCCGACGAGCTCGCCCGCTTCCAGGACGAGATCACCCGGCACACCCTGCTGCACGAGGACGTCAAGCGGTTCTACGACGGCTTCCCGCGCGACGCCCACCCGATGGCCATGCTGTCCTCGGTGGTCAGCGCCCTGTCCACGTTCTACCAGGACAGCCACAACCCGTTCGACGCCAAGCAGCGCGACCTCTCCACGATCCGGCTGCTCGCCAAGCTGCCCACGATCGCGGCCTACGCGTACAAGAAGTCCGTCGGTCACCCGGTGGTCTACCCGCGTAACGACCTCGGCTACGTCGAGAACTTCCTGCGGATGACCTTCTCGGTGCCGGCCGCGGACTACGAGCTGGACCCGGTGGTGGTCAGCGCCCTGGACAAGCTGCTGATCCTGCACGCCGACCACGAGCAGAACTGCTCGACCTCGACGGTGCGCCTGGTGGGCTCCTCGCAGGCCAACCTGTTCGCCTCGATCTCCGCGGGCATCAACGCCCTGTGGGGCCCGCTGCACGGCGGTGCCAACCAGTCCGTCCTGGAGATGCTGGAGGGCATCCAGCGCGACGGCGGCGACGTCGACGCCTTCATCCGCAAGGTGAAGAACAAGGAGGACGGCGTCCGCCTGATGGGCTTCGGGCACCGGGTCTACAAGAGCTTCGACCCCCGTGCGAAGATCATCAAGGCGGCGGCGCACGACGTCCTCTCGGCGCTCGGCAAGTCCGACGAGCTGCTGGACATCGCGCTCAAGCTGGAGGACCACGCGCTCTCCGACGACTACTTCGTCTCGCGCAACCTCTACCCCAACGTGGACTTCTACACCGGTCTGATCTACCGGGCGATGGGCTTCCCCACCGAGATGTTCACCGTGCTCTTCGCGCTCGGCCGGCTCCCCGGCTGGATCGCCCAGTGGCACGAGATGATCAAGGAGCCGGGCTCCCGCATCGGCCGCCCGCGCCAGATCTACACCGGTGTCGTCGAGCGCGACTTCGTGCCCGTCGAGAACCGCTGACCCGCAGGGTCCGTGCTGCGGCGCTCCGCCCCGTCCGGGGGCGGGGCGCCGCTTCCGTTGCCCGGCAAAGGTGCCGGCAAAGTCGGTGAAAACGCGAAAACGAA
Organism: Streptomyces luteireticuli; assembly: GCF_041519305.1. NCBI lineage: Bacteria > Bacillati > Actinomycetota > Actinomycetes > Kitasatosporales > Streptomycetaceae > Streptomyces > Streptomyces luteireticuli. Next base: position 3,390,405 of record NZ_CP167927.1, on the reverse strand, counting down.
GAACGAATCAAGTGCCACCGACACGGGATGTATGTGACGGATGTACATGACATCTATGAAAAGCGCCCCGCTTCCGATCCCCCCACGGGTCGGAGCGGGGCGCTTTTCGTCCCGGAACGGATTCCCCCCACGGGATCCGTCCGGGAGTCTGTGCGCACCGGGCGCCCGGTGCTCCGCACGCGATCTGCCGGGACAACGTACGGACGGGAGGGCCGCTCAAAGCTCCCCGGGTACGTGCCCCGGCCACGCGTGGCCGGCCCGTCCCCCAAGACGATCCAGCACTGCCTGGTTAGACCAATCCACCCCCGGAATGGTTACCCCGGAATTGCTGTGATCTAGGTCTCTCGTTTTCGTCGGCAAACGGGGACATAAATAGGCAAGGACCCTGAAGAAAACAGGGTCCTTGCCCAGGGGTGGTCAGGCGCGGCCGACGAGCTCGTAACCGGCCTCGTCCACCGCCGCGCGGACGGCCTCGTCGTCCAGCGGGCCGGCGGAGACGACGGTGACCAGCCCGGTGGCGGCCTCCGCCGTCACCGAGGCGACCCCGTCGAGGGCGGAGAGCTCCTCGGTGACCGCGCCCTCGCAGTGGCCGCAGGTCATGCCCGTCACCTTGTAGGCGGTGGTGAGGGTCGTCGTGCCGTGGGTCATGCTGTGCTCCTCGGTGGATGTCGAACCGCTTGGCAACTGCATCGACATTGTCCCCGGGACGCTCCGCGGCCGGTCAGTTGCCCCGGTCGCCGCGCCGGGCCCGGTTGCCCGGCCGGGCGGCGACCCACAGCCGGATCGTGTCGGCGAACCAGTACGGTCTGCCGTCCTCGGTGAGATCGGGGGCCGGCATCAGGCCGTGCTTGCGGTACGAGCGCACGGTGTCGGTCTGGACTCCGATGTGTGCGGCGATCTCCCTGTAGGACCAGAGTCGACGGTCTGTCATCTCTCGCGCCTCTCCGCGGCGCCGCGGGAACGGAAGGGGGATCCGTCGGGTGGGGGGACCGCGGCGCTGCCGTTCGTTCGTGATCAGCCAGCCTGGCGGGGTGGGGGGTGGGGGGTGATCGGTGGGGCACGGCTGTGGAGCGGTTGTTGCGGGGAGGGGACGGGGTGGTGACGGTTGTGACGGTGGGGAGACGTGGTGTTCGGGTGGGGGGTTTTGCCCCTGGCCCGCCCTTTCACCGTTTCTTCCGGGGGCTCCGCCCCCTCGGCCCGCCCACCGCGGCTCGCCGCGGTGGGCGGGGCTGCGCCCCTGCGCCCCGGCGGGGGCTGCGCCCCCTGCGCCCCTGCTTCCGGGGCTTCGCCCCTGGCCCCCTTTTCGGGGCTCCGCCCCGGACCCCGTTTGTCGCGGCTCCGCCGCTCGTCCTCAAGCGCCGGACGGGCTGATATTCAGCCCGTCCGGCGCTTGAGGACTCCGCCCGGAGGGCGGACGGGGTCCGGGGTCTCCCCGGAAGAAACGGTGAAAGGGCGGGGCAGGGGCAACCATCCAGCCTGTCCGGCGTTTGAGGACAGCGCCCGCAGGGCGCTTCGGGGGGGGCAGGGGGCCCGCGCCCCGCGCGCCACCGGGGTTGCGAAGGGGCGCAGCCCCTGCGGAAACGGTGAAAGGGCGGGGAGGGGGAAGTGTCCATGCAACAGCCCCAACGGCCGACAGTGTGCCGGGCGCGCCCCCCGCCCCCACGTGGTGGGATGTGCCCGCCGCCTTCCTCCACCCGATCCCCGATCTCCAACCCCCGACCCGACGCGAGAGGCGCTGAGCCGAAGATGACGAAGTTGAAGACCGTCGACCACTGGATCGGCGGCCGCACCGCCGAGGGCGCCTCCGGCGCGTACGGCCCGGTCACCGACCCCGCGACCGGCGAGGTCACCACGCAGGTGGCGCTGGCCTCGCCCGCCGAGGTGGACGCCGCCGTCGCCGCGGCCAAGGACGCGTTCGCCACCTGGGGGACGTCCTCGCTCGCCACCCGCACGGGCATCCTGTTCGCCTACCGCGCGCTGCTGGACGCGCACCGCGAGGAGATCGCCCGGCTGATCACGGCCGAGCACGGCAAGGTGCACGCCGACGCGCTCGGCGAGGTCGCGCGCGGGCTGGAGATCGTCGAACTCGCCTGCGGCATCACGGAGAAGCTCAAGGGCGAGCTGTCCACCCAGGTCTCCAGCCGGGTGGACGTGGCGGCGATCCGGCAGCCGCTGGGCGTCGTGGCGGGCATCACGCCGTTCAACTTCCCGGCGATGGTTCCGCTGTGGATGTTCCCGCTGGCCATCGCGTGCGGCAACACGTTCGTCCTCAAGCCGAGCGAGAAGGACCCCTCCGCCGCGGTCCTGCTCGCGGAGCTGGCCGCGGAGGCGGGGCTGCCGGACGGTGTGCTCAACGTCGTGCACGGCGACAAGGCGGCCGTGGACCGGCTGCTGGAGCATCCGGACGTCGCGGCCGTCTCCTTCGTCGGCTCGACGCCCGTCGCCCGGTACATCCACGCCACCGCCTCCGCCCACGGCAAGCGCGTCCAGGCGCTCGGCGGCGCCAAGAACCACATGCTGGTCCTGCCCGACGCGGACCTGGACGCGGCGGCCGACGCGGCGGTGTCGGCGGCGTACGGGTCCGCGGGCGAGCGCTGCATGGCCGTGTCGGCGGTGGTCGCGGTGGGGGACACGGGGGACGAGCTCGTCGCCCGGATCCGGGACCGGGCCGAGAAGATCAAGATCGGGCCGGGGGACGACCCGGCGTCCGAGATGGGCCCGCTGATCACCGCGGCCCACCGCGACAAGGTCGCCTCGTATGTGCAGGGCGCCGCGGCGCAGGGCGCCGAGGTCGTCCTCGACGGGACCGGCTTCACGGTCGAGGGGTACGAGAACGGGCACTGGATCGGCCTGTCCCTGCTGGACAGGGTCCCCGTGGACGCGGACGCCTACCGTGACGAGATCTTCGGCCCGGTGCTGTGCGTGCTGCGCGCGGAGACGTACGAGGAGGGCGTGGCGCTCATCAACGCCTCGCCCTGGGGCAACGGGACGGCCGTCTTCACTCGGGACGGGGGCGCGGCCCGCCGGTTCCAACTGGAGGTGCAGGCCGGGATGGTGGGGGTGAACGTGCCGATCCCGGTGCCGGTGGGCTACCACTCCTTCGGCGGCTGGAAGGACTCGCTCTTCGGCGACCACCACATCTACGGGAACGACGGCGTCCACTTCTACACCCGCGGCAAGGTCGTGACGACGCGGTGGCCGGACCCGGAGGACGGGGGAGTGGACCTGGGGTTTCCCAGTCATCGGTAGGTAGGCGACGGCCGGGGGATCTCCATCTCCAGGAGGCGATCCCCCGGCTTCGTGCGCATCACCCGGGTGTCGTGACCGTCATGAACTCCCGCAGCATCCCCGGGGTCACCTCCTCCGCGAATCCGGCCGCCTCCCCGGCGGCCATGTCCCTTATGCGGTAGCCCTCTTCACCGGCCGCGACGGCCGCCGTCGCGGTCACCACTCCGGCCCGGCGGGAGAACGGCGTGTCCGTGAAGGTCCACGCCAGCACCGACGCCCGGTCGAGCACCGTCGTCTCGCCGCTCAGCGCACCCGCCCGCACCACCAGCCACCGACCCCGTACCGCGTGCCCGAGCGCCCGGTACGCCGCGCCCGCCAGCCCGTACGCCACCGGCACGGAGACCAGCACCCACCCCACCGCGCACCACACCAACACCGGTGTCAGCAGCGCCCCGAGCACCGTCAGCGTCACGGCCACCGGTGCGACTCCCCAGACCAGCAGCCGTACGACACGACGACGGCGCGCCACCGGAGGGTGGGCCCGCAACCCGCCCGTCTCCACCGTCTCGCCCAGCACTCCCGTGCACACCCGTACCGCCTCCGAGCGCGGCGCGGGCGGCAGGAGCACGCTGCGCTTGCGATTCTCCTCGCGGTTGCCGAGGCCGCCGGCGACGGCCCGTACCGTCGCGCCGCCCCCGTACCGCAGCAGCAGCGGCTCGCGCAGGGCGACGCCGCGCAGCCGGGTCCGTTCGATCGAGACGGAGCGGGTGGTGAAGAGGCCGTGCCGGACGCGCAGGGTCGCGTCGTCGGACCATTCCAGCCGGTACCGCCACCAGTTCTCGGCGTAGAGGGCGACCGCGCCCACGACCCCGAGGGCCGTGACGATCAGCAGCCCCGCCGGAATCGTCAGCCACAAGGCGCTCCGGCCGAACGCGTCGAAGGCGTGGCGCACGACGCCGATCCGCCACGGCTCGATCCCCATCCCGTCGAGCGCCCGCCACACCGCCCCCGCGGCCGCGAGGACGCCGCCGAACACCCAGAAGGTGAGCGGCGCGTAGCGCAGCCGGCGCGGGTCGGCGGTGGAGAGGACGGGCTCGGCCGCGTCCACCGACCCGGCGCGGGCGAGGAGTTCGCGGCGCAGCCGCTCCGCGGCGGACCGGCCCAGCGCCTCCAGCTTCAGTTCGCCGCCGTGCCCGCCGGTGCCGGCGCGCAGGACGACCAGGCCGAGGAGCCGCAGGACGGGGCCCGCGGTGAGGTCGACGTTGCGGACGCGGTGCAGGGGGACGGCGCGGACCCGCCGGGTGAACAGGCCCGTGCGCAGCTCGATCGCGTCGGCGGTGACGCGGTAGCGGGTGAGGCGCCAACTCAGCGCTCCCGCACCGGTGATGGCGGCGAAGACGGCGCCGAGTACGGCGAGGGTGATCCATGCCCTGGCGCCCGGGTGCCCGCCGGTGGCCAGCGCGGTGAGCGCGAGCGAGCCGAGCGGGGCGCCGAGCCAGGCGCAGTGGGCGAGCGGGGTGCGGGGGTCGGTGCGGCGCCAACCGCCCGTGTGCCGGGGGCTGTTCACGCGGCGTCCTCCCGTACGGCGCGGGCCGCCTCGGCGACGCGTTCGGCCATGGCCCGCGCGTCCTCCTCGGCCAGCCCGGCGATCTTCACGGCACCGGCCGTGGAGGCGGTGGTGACGGTGACGGTGGCGAGCCCGTAGCGCCGCTGGAGCGGGCCGATTTCCGTGTCCACGGTCTGCACCCGCGACAGCGGTGCGATGCGGCGGCGCTGGAGGAACCAGCCGCTCGCGGTGTAGACGGCCGACTCGCCGACCTCCCAGGCGTGGACGCGGTAGCGCCAGGCGGGCATGGCCAGTTGGTAGGAGAGCGCGGGAGCGACCAGGACCACCGCCACCAGCGGGGCGAGCCACGGCAGGGCGCCGGGGAAGAACAGCGCGGACAGCACCAGCAGGGCCGTGGCCGTGAGCAGCAGTGGTCCGGTGACGGTGAGCAGCGCCTGGGCGGCCCACCAGCGGCGGGCGCGGGGGTCGACGCGGTGGCGCGGTGGGCGCAGGCGTATCTGGGTGCCGGTCATCGCGTGGGTGCCCCCGTTTCTCTTCGCACGCTTCTTTTCAAGTCGATCGTATTGAATCCTGCTCCCGGTAGGGTATGGCAATACGTTCGACTTGGAAAATGGAGAGGTGGCGCCCGCGGTGCCCAAGCGCGTGGACCACGAGGAACGGCGCCGGCTGATCGCCGGCGCGCTCTGGCGCATCGCCAGCACCCGCGGCCTGGAGGGCGCGAGCCTGCGGGACGTGGCCGCCGAGGCCGGCATCTCGCTCGGGCAGCTGCAGCACTACTTCGCCGGCAAGGACGAGATGATCGTCTTCGCCCTGGAGCACATCAGCACCCTGGGCGAGGAGCGCATCCGCCGCCGCATCACCGCCCTGACCGAGGAGCCCGCCCCCCGCACGGTCCTGCGCGAGTGCGCCGCCGGGATGCTGCCGCTGGACGACGAGTCCCGCACCGGACTCCTGGTCGGCATCGCCTACTTCATCCGGGCCCTGGGCGACGAGCGGCTGCGCCGGCACGCGCAGGAGGGCCAGCCTGCGCTGCGCGCCTTCCTCGCCGACCAGTTCCGGCAGGCCGCCGAGGCCGGCGACACGGTGCCCGGGCTCGACCCGGACACCGAGGCCATGCTGCTGATCGCGCTCACGGACGGGCTGACCAGCTCCGCGCTGCTGGAGGTGATCACGCCCGAGGAGGCGCTGGAGCTGATGGACCGGCATCTCGACCGGCTGTTCGTCGGCTGACGGGGCCGGAGTTCAGGTGCGAGTTCAGGTCCGGCTTCGGATCCGGCTTCAGGACCGGCTTCGGATCCGGCCGAAAGGGCCGGCCTTCAGGTCCGGCGCGCCGCCCGGTTGCGCCCGCCCGGTCCCGGCGACAGCGCCGCGGCCAGCTCGTCGAGCGCGTCCACCAGCAGCTCCGCGCCCCGCACCGCCACGCCCCGGTCGCCCTCGGCCGCGTACCAGTCGGCGACCACCGCGCGCGGGCCCGTCCAGTCCGGGGCCCGCCGCTCCCGCACCGCGGCCACCGCGTCGGGCAGGGCGGCGCCCAGGGCGTCGGCGAACTTCCCGGCGTACGGGGAGGGTTGGGCGTCACGGTCCGGAATGTGCGCCTCCATCAGCATCGTCACCCGGCCCATCGTGGCCAGCGCCGCGTCGCTCGCGCGCTCGGCGGTACGGGAGAGACCCCGGTGCCGCACGGGCTCCTTGAGGGCGCGCTCGGCCGTCTCCTCCCATGCGGTGCGCGCCGCACGGGAGTCGAGCAGGGTGTCGCGCACCCGGCGCGGGCGGACGTCGGCCGGGCGGGCGTAGGCGTCGAGGACGGCGAGGCAGTACGCGCCGTTGGCGGCCAGCCAGTCGGCGAGACGGTCGCGCAGCCGACGGGTCTCCCACACCGGGAACACCGCGTACGCGGCCATCGCCAGCAGCCCGCCCAGCAGCGTCAGCGCCACCCTGGCCTGCACGGTCTGCGACCAGCCCTCGCCGACCATGCCGAGCAGGAAGACGACGTACGCGCCGACGCACGCGGAGGCCACGACGTAACCGGTGCCCATCAGCAGATACAGCAGCCCGACGCAGGCCACCGCCAGCGCCGCGGACACATACACCCCCGGGTGGAGCAGCGTGGCCAGCGCGGCCGCCAGGAGCACACCGACGACCGTGCCGGCGAACCGGGCGACCCCGCGCGAATAGGTCTGGGCGAAGTCCGGCCGCATGACCATCACCGAGGCCATGGGCGCCCAGTAGCCGTGGCCCAGCGGCAGCGCGGCGCCCAGCACATAGCCGGCGGACGCCACGACCGCGACCCGCACGGCGTGCCGGGCGACGGGCGACGACCAGGTGGCCTCGCGCCGGACCGCCCGCAGGGCGACCGGGACGAGCCGGGGGACCGTCGGCCGCAGCAGGGGACGGCGCTCGCCCGCGCGGCGGGCGGTGCGCACCGGCTCGTCGCTCTCCTCGACCACGTCGCCCAGCAGCGCGATCAGCCGGTACGCGGAGCGCCGCGCCGCGCCGTCGAGCATCGGGCCCTCCTCGGGCACCTGGAGCACGGCCAGCGCCTCGGGCGGCAGCCGCACCGGGCGGCCCCAGCGGATGGCGCGGGCGACGGCGTCCAGCACGCTCGCCGCCGCGGCCAGCAGGTCGCGGACCCGGTCGCGCTGCGGACCCTCGGCGGGCGCCCCGACCACCGGGTCGGCCAGCGCCGCCAGCACCGGCCGCAGCCGCTCGGCGAGCCCGCGCGGGCCGGCGAGTTCGCGGGGGCGGTTGCGGGCCTGACGCGGGGTGAGCTCGGCGGCGCTGCGTGCCTCCATCAGCGGCTGCGGATCGAAGCGGGCCACCGGGTCGTGCCGCAGCCGGCGCGCGTAGTCGGCCTCCGCGGCCAGCGCGTCGGCGAGCGCGTCCCGCTGCCGCCCCCAGGGCCTGATCGGGAACAGCACGATGAGCAGCGCTTGGACGACGCCGCCGACGGAGATCAGGGCGGCGTGCTCGGCCGCGCCCGCGACGGAGGTGGGCAGGGTGACGGTGACCAGCATGACCGCCACGGTCTGCGTGGCGACCAGGCCGGAGACCGGGCCGACCGCCCACGCCATGCCCGCCAGCAGCGTCCAGACGGCCAGCAGGAGAACGAAGAGGACATGGCTGTACGCGGCGAGGTAGCCGAGGAAGGTGCTGAGCCCCAGCCCGGCGGCCACCCCCAGCGCCAGCACCGGACGCGGCCGCCAGCTCTGCTGGAACGTCGCTAGCCCCGCGGCGAACGCGCCGAAGGCGGAGGAGACGGCGAGGGCCGGGCTGCCGAAGGCGAGGAGCAGCGCCACGACGAGGGCGACGCCGCCGGCGGCGCGGAGGGTGACGAGGGGTTCGAGCCTGGCCCGCTCCACGGTCAGCCCGGATCGGGCGGTGTCTTTGAGCGCGCTCAGCCAGGGCATGCGTCCGAGCTTACGTTCCGGATGATCCGGTTCCGGACGATGGGAACGCTTGGGTCCATCGTCCCCGGACCCGTACGCTCCCCGAAAAGTTTTCGGAATTTCTGTTATCCGGCCCCCCGCCCCTCCATCTCCTAGGAGTCGGCCACCGACGCCGGCAACCAACGGAAAGAGGTGCGTAAGGCGTGAGGACCGAGATCGACGCCGCCAGGATCGAGGCGGCGCGGGCCGGGGACACGGCGGCGCAGGACGAACTCGTCGCCGCCTGCCTGCCGCTCGTCTACAACATCGTCGGCCGGGCCCTGGGCGGCCACGCGGACGTGGACGACGTCGTCCAGGAGACGATGCTCCGCGTCGTCAACGGCCTGGGCGACCTCCGCGACCCCGCCGGCTTCCGCTCCTGGCTGGTCGCCATCACCACCAATCAGATACGGGCGCACTGGCGCGCGAAGCTCCCCGAGACCCCGGACGGCGACCGGCCGGCCGAGGTGCCCGACCCGTCGTCCGACTTCGTGGCCGTGACCATCGTCCGGCTCGGCCTGGAGGGCCAGCGCCGCGAGGTCGCCGAGGCGACCCGCTGGCTCGACGAAGGGGAGCGCGAGGTCCTCTCGCTGTGGTGGCTGGAGGCCGCCGGCGAGCTGACCCGGGCCGAGGTCGCCGCCGCGCTCGGTCTCACCCCGCAGCACACCGCCGTCCGCGTCCAGCGCATCAAGGAGCGGCTCGACACCGCCCGCGGCGTCGTCCGCGCCCTCGCCGCCACCCCGCGCTGCCCCGAACTGGCCGCCCTCGCCGCCCCCTGGGACGGCGTCCCCTCCGCCCTGTGGCGCAAGCGCGTCGCCCGCCACGCGCGCACCTGCGCGGCCTGCGGCGGCGCCTGGTCGGCGCTCGTCCCGGCCGAGGGGCTGCTCGTCGGCCTCGGCCTCGTCCCGGTCACGGGCGCGCTGCTGCACTGGTGGGGCGGCGCGACGGTGCTGCACACCGAGTCCGTGGCCGCCACCCAGTCCGTGGCCGCCACCGGGTCCGTGTCCGCCGCACCGGCGCCCGCCCGCACCGGCGGTCACCGGGCGTCCCGCCGCCGCCCCGCCAAGGGCGGCACGAAGGGCAGGCGGGTCGCCGTCGGCGCCGCCGCCCTCGCCGTTGTCACCGGCGCGGCCGTGATCGGCTCGAACCTCTTCGGCGACGACCCCGCCGTGACCGAGCCCCGTACCCAGGCTGCGAGCGACGCGGGCCGGGTGGTGCCGCTGAACGACCGGACGGCGACCGTGTCCGCGTCCCCCGGCGCCACCCCCTCCGCTTCCCCCACGAAGGACGCGGAGAAGGGCAAGAAGAAGGAGAAGGACAAGGGGGAGAGGACCCACGCCCCCTCCGCGAGGCCCACCCCCGGTCCGGACCGCCCGAGCTCCACCCCCGCCACGGCCGCGCCCACCCCGTCGCCCGCGCGCAGCGCCCGGCCGACCCCGAAGCCGGACCCCCGCCCCGCCTCCGGCGGCTCGCTGGAGCAGCAGGTCACCGACCTCGTCAACGCCGAGCGCGCCAAGGCGGGTTGCTCGCCGCTCACCTCCAACGCACAGCTCGACCGGGCGGCCCAGGGCCACTCCGACGACATGGCGGCACGCGACTTCTTCGACCACACGAACCCCGACGGCAAGGGCCCGGGCGACCGCATCACGGCCGCCGGGTACCACTGGATGACGTACGGCGAGAACATCGCCTACGGGCAGCAGTCCGCCGCCTCCGTGATGGACAGCTGGATGCACAGCTCCGGCCACCGCGCCAACATCCTCAACTGCTCCTTCAAGGAGATCGGCGTCGGCGTCAACCACGCCCCGGGCGGCCCGCGGTGGACGCAGGTCTTCGGAGCGCGCTGAGCGGACGGCCCTGCGCGGGGCCCGGCCCCCGTAGGCCGGCCGGCCGCCCCGGGTTGCGGTGACAAAAGGGGTGTTTAGGGTGGCGGTGTGAGCCGTCACCGCCCCGCCGGTGCCCCGTGATCCGGCCCGTCGCGTGGCTGCTGCGGCAGCCCGACGGGCCGTCGGCGGTGCGGCGCGCCGTATGGGTGGTCCTGGCCGGCTGCCCGGCCTTCTATGTCCTGACCTACGCCCTGCACCGGCAGACCATGGCGATGTTCGCCGTCTTCGGCGCCCTGCCCCTGGTCCTCTTCTGCAAGCTGCCCGGCCCGCCCCTGCTGCGGGCCCGCACCCTGCTCCTCACCCTCCCCGCCGGCCTGCTCGCCGTCACCGCGGGCACGCTGCTCGCCGCCCACGACTGGACGGCCGCGCTCGGCCTGCTCGCCGTCGGCTTCGTCGTCTCCTTCCTGAGCGCCGGCGGCCCCCGCCCGGCCGCCGTGGCCGCCGCGCTCCAGCTGTACTACGTGCTGCCGTGCTTCCCGCCCTACGTCCCGGGCCAGTTGGGCGACCGCCTGGCCGGTCTCACCATCGGCTTCCTGCTCACGATCGCCGTGGACCTGCTGCTGTGGCGCGACCCGCTCCCCGTCCCGTACCGCACCTTCCTCGCCGACGCGACGGCCGCCCTGGCCGTCTACTGCTCCGCCGCCGCGCGCCTCCTGGGGAGCGAGGGCGACCCGGCCGCCGTCCGGGAGGCCGGGCTGGAGACCGACCGTGCCCTGGAGGCCGCCGTCCTCTCCCGCGTCCCGCCCGATTCCCGCCCCGCCTCCGTCTCCCTGCGCGACCGCGGCCTCAACCACACCCGTGCGGCCGTCGGCCACGTCCGCACCCGGCTCGACGGCGTGGCCGTCGACGTCCACGCACCCGACGCCGACGCCGCCCATCTGCTCCGGCTCTCCGCCGCGACTCTCCGGCACGCCGCCGACGCCCTGCACTCCGGCTCCCCGGCCGTCACCGGAGCATCCGGCGAACTCGCCGACGCTGTAGCCGCGTTCGACGCGGAACGGGCGCGCCGTATCGCCGCCGCGCCCTCTCCCGAGCGGCTGCGCCAGGACGCCGCCGTCCGCGCCGTCGCCGAAGGCGCGCTCGTCGTCCGGCAGGCCGCCCGCATCGCGCTCGGCGACCGCCCCGACCCCCACGGGCGCCGGTCCCTCGGCCCGTTCGCCTACGCCGCCGTCCCCTCCGCCGTCTGGTGGTGGCGCAGGCTGTCCGTCCACCTCACCCCGCGCTCCGTCCTCCTGCGCAACGCCCTGCGCATCGCCGCCGCCCTGGCCTGCGCCCGGCTCGTCGCCGGCGCCCTGAGCCTGCCGCACGGCTTCTGGGTGCTGCTCGCCACGCTCAGCCTGATGCGCACCTCCGCCGCCGACACCCGTGCCGCCCTGCTGCCCGCCTTCGCCGGGACCGCGCTCGGCGCCCTGGTCTCCGTCGGCATGCTGGAGGCGGTCGGCGAACGCCCGCTCGTCTATGCGGTGTTGACGCCCGTCGTCTTCCTGCTCGGCTTCAGCTTCGGCGCCGTCGCCGGACCGATGTGGACCCAGGCGGTCATGACCCTGACCTTCATGGTCCTCTTCGGCCAGGTCTCCTACCCCGGCTGGGACCTGCCCGCGCTCCGCTTCGTCAACGTCGTCGTCGGCGGCCTCATCGGCGCGGCGGCCGGGCTGCTCGCCTGGCCGCGCGGCGCGTACGGACAACTCCGCGCCGACGTCGGAGAGTTCCTCCTCCGTTCCGCCGCCGGATGCCGGGCCGTGGCCGGGCGGCTGTGCCACGCCGTCCACGACGACGGCTCCGACGTGCTGCTCCCGGCCCGCCGCGCCATGCTCCTCGCCCAGGCGACGCACCTGGAGTACAGCGGCGAACGCGCCGCCCGGCAGCACGGCTCCACCGACCCGCCGTGGGGCGCGTACATGCTCGCCGGGTACGACGTCGTCACCGGCGGTGCCCTGCTCCTCGGCCGCCACCGGGGCGGCGGCCACGGCCCGCCCCCGCCGGAGGCCGCCGCCGAACTGGCCGCCCTCGCCGAGCGGGTGGCAGGGGAGTGCGTCCGCTCGGCGCGGGCGCTGGCCCGTCCCGGGGCGCCCGGCCCGCTCGCCGACCCCAACCCCGCCCGCGCCTCCGGCCCGCTCCGCGCCGCCGACGGCACCTCCACCGCCGACAGCTCCACCGCCGATCTCCTGCTGATCGCCGACGCGGAGGCGTGGCTGACGGCGGTGGCGCGGGACGCGGTGCGGGCGCGGGGCGCGGGTTGACTCTGACACCGGTGTCAGGCTTTAGCGTCCCGTCATGACCTCGCCAGAGAACACTTCCCCCTTCGGCCGCATCGTCCGCGGCACCGGCCCCGGCCTGCTGCTCGCCCACGGCGCGGGCGGCGGCATCGACGCCAACTACGGCCCGATCATGGACGGCCTGGCCGCGCACCGCACCGTCGTCGGACCCGACTTCCCCGGTACGGGCCGCACCCCGCGCTCCGACGTCCCGCTCACCCTGGACGGGCTGGCCGACGGGCTCGTGGCCGCCGCCGACGAGGAGGGCGTCGACACGTTCGCCGTCAGCGGCTACTCCCTGGGCTCCGCCGTCGCCGTACGCATCGCGGCCCGCCACCCCGAGCGCGTCACCGCCCTCGTCCTCACCGCCGGTTTCGCCCGCCCCAACCCGCGCTTCCGCCTCGCGGCGCGGCTGTGGCGCGAGCTGCTGGCCGAGGACGACGGTCACGCGAAGCTGGCCGCGTACGTCTCCCTGATCGGGATGGGCGCGCCCGCCCTGGACGCCGTCCCGCAGGACGCCCTCGACGCGGCCCTGAAGCAGGCGGCGGCGACGATTCCGCCCGGGACGGACGACCATGTGGAGCTGGCCGAACGAGTCGACGTGACGGCCGACCTGGCCGGGATCCGGGTGCCCACGCTCGTGATCTCGACGGCGTACGACACGCTCGTGACGCCCCGCCTCCACCGGGAGCTGGCGGACGGCATCCCGGGAGCGGAGTGGGCCGGGCTGGAGAGCGGGCACCTGCCGTTCGCGGAGCGGCCGGGGGAGTGGCTGGAGTTGATCAACACCTTTCTGAACTGAGGGATTTACGTGACGGCAAATCACTTTGTGCCGTACACGCGCTTCGGGGGAAGATGTCGCGTCCCCCTCATCGTGGTCCCAGGAGAAGAAGCCTTCATGCGCCTGCGCATCCGCATACGACGTGCCGGTGTCGTCACCGCTGCCGCCGTCGCCGCGACGGCGGCCGTCGTCACCCTCGGCGGATGCGGCTCCGCGAAGACGGGGAAGGTGGCGGACGCGGTGAAGGGCGCGCCGTCCTCGTCCGCCCCGGCCGACGGGTTCGACGTCGAGGAGGCCGTCAGGAAGGCCGACCCGGCGCCGTACTCCGTGCAGATGGACGCGAAGACGTACGTCGGCTCCAGGCACACGATCACGATCTCCGGACGGGCCAACCTCAACACGCCGATGACCGCCTCGATGCGGATGCGCTCGGCCCCGGCGGCCCCGGTGGAGCTGGGCATCGACATGGAGATGATCGCCACGCCGGAAGGCACCTACGGCCGGGGCAGGATCGTGAACTTCGACACCGGCGGCCGCTGGACGAAGCTGCCCGCCGGAGGCGACGACGGCGCCCAGGACTTCGACAAGTACACCCGCATGATGCTCGACCTCGGCCCTTCCGCCCGGAAGGGCGTCGAGAAGCAGGGCGGCGAGGCCGCGTACCGGCTCTCGGGCACCCTCACCCAGGACATGGCCCGCAAGGCGGACCCGAAGCTCTACAACAACATGCGGACCAAGGGCTTGCAGCAGATCGACTGCGATCTGTGGGTCAACAGGGCCGGTCGTGTCGTCCGCCTGGAACAGTGGATGGGTGCCGGCGGCCAGAAGGGCCACAACATCGTGGTCCTCAAGGATTTCGGCGCCCCTGTGAAGATCACCGCCCCGTCCGCGTCCGAGGTCAAGCCGTTCGAGGGCTGATCGCGCCCCCTGCGATGATGGACCGCATGCGTCTCACCGGAACGATCACCCCTGACCGCCCGCTGCTCGTCCTGGCCGTCCAGGAGGAGGCCGCCCACCTCGACACGGACCTCCCCGTGCTGCTCACCGGCATAGGCAAGGTCAACGCGGCGGCCTCGCTGGCGACGGTCCTGGCACGGGGCGACCGCCCCTCCGAGATCCTCAACCTCGGGACGGCGGGCGCGCTGGAGCCCGGCTGGATGGGGACGCACGAGATCGCGCAGGTCATCCAGCACGACATCGACACCCCGGTGCTGAAGGCGCTGACCGGCCGGACGTACGGCGACGCCCTGGTGGTGGACGGCGCCTCGGACGGCCCGACGCTGGCCACGGGCGACCTCTTCGTCGCGGACGAGACGGCCCGGGCGCGGCTGGCGGAGCACGCGCAGCTGGTGGACATGGAGGGCTACGCGCTCGTCACGGTCGCCCGGCGGGCGGACGTGCCGATCCGCCTGATCAAGCACGTGAGCGACGAGGCGGGGGCCGGGGCCGGGCAGACGTGGCAGGAGTCGGTGGACGGCTGCGCGAAGGTGCTGGCGGAGTGGGTGCGGGAGCGGGGGCTCTGAGGCGGTACGCCTCTTGGGGCGTGTCCGATGGATCGGCACACGCCCTGGTCGGCCGTTGCTGAAATGCCGGGCCCCGGGGAGGAGTTGTCGCGCCCCGGCCCTCCTCCCGCGGCGCGGGCGCGGCAACCCGTACGGGTGACAAAGCGCTTGGGCTTGCCCGCCCTCGGGGAGGCTCATCGGCAACGCAACTGTGCGTCACCGTGGGGGTGTTCATGCGTCGTCCCGTCGTCGTCTTCCTGGGGATTCTCGCCTTCTTCGGCCTTGCCGTCTCGCCGGCGGGTGCGGCGCCGGGCCCGGACGGCCACCGCTCCTGTGCCTCCGGAGAGGCCATGGGGCCTGTCGAGTCGCCCATCGCCGTTTCTGTACAGGTCCCCGTGGACTGCCTGACGCCGTGATCCGCGGCCCCGCCCCGCCCCGGCCGTCCGGCTCAGGGCGGGGCAGGCCGGGGCAGGCCGGGCCGATCGCATCCCTTCGGGATAAATAGAGCGTTGATCGGCTGTATATCGACACTTCGTAGCTTCCCTGTGAATCGCTTTCCGGGCTCGCGGCCCGGGCCCTTCACACCAGGAAGTCGAACCAACTCCATGTTTCGCAGAGTCACCCGAGCGCTGACGGTCGCCGTCACGGCGCTCACGGCCACGGCCGCCCTCGGCGTCGCCGTGCCCACCACGGCCTCCGCCGACGTCACCAGCGGTGTGGAATGCCGCCAATTCGTCGGCGGGGTGAGCAAGCCCGTGGTCAGGACCGGGGCCATCACCCCCAGGAGCTCCGAGGGCGGGCTCGGGCTCGAGGCCGGGGCCTTCATCGGCGGGATCTTCACGGGGGCCAACTTCGTCAAGGCCCTCATCGACGAGTCCCGGAAGAGCGCCGAGGCGCGCGCCGACCAGGCGGGCTTCGTGGAGAGCCTGGAGAAGAAGCTGGAGTACCTCACCAAGGGTGAGTACAACATCAGCATCTTCCGGGCCGGTCGCGGCTTCAAGGAGAACATCCTCCAGAAGTCCAACTGCTTCGGCACCGTCCAGTACCAGGGCAAGGACGCGAGCGCCTCCTACGACGTCTACGTCTTCGACTCCGACGGCCAGGTCTGGAGCGACGAGGGCAACTACGGCTACCAGAACTGGCGCCACTACGGCCACACCCACTCCACGGGCACGGCGGGCAGCAGTTCGGACAAGTACACCTACTGGTTCCCCACCAGGAGCCAGAAGTCGGCACACGACGCGGCCGACGCCCGCAACGCCGGCAGCGGCACCAAGCCCGCCCATGGCCGGGTCACGTCCCTGATCTCGGACAAGGGCCTCGCCGCCGACCTGGACGGAGCCAGCACCAGCGCCGGTACCAGGATCAAGGCCTTGGGCCCCAACGGCAACCAGGCCCAGAAGTGGGCCCTGTGGGACAAGGGCAACGGCCGCTGGCAGATCGAGACGGACTACCGGGGCGCCATGGTGATGGACGTCGTCCCCAACGGCTGGAACCTGCACCTGGTCAAGGACCACGGCGGCACCAACCAGCTGTGGCGCTTCGAGGACTACGGCAACGGCTGGTACAAGATCCGTTCCGTCTACAACATGGAGAACGGCTACCCCAACGGGGGTTGCCTGACCGCCGACGGCCAGGGCGACACCCTCCACGCCTACAACTGCGACCGCGGCTTCGGCGGCGGCCAGCTGTGGCGTCTGCCCGGCTGACGGACGCGCGAACGGGCGCCGCGCCCGGGGCCCTCAGCGGCCCCGGGCGCGGCGCCGCAGGTGGTGGAGGACGAGTTCGGCGGCGGTGCGGGCGTCGTCCACGGTGACGACGAACCGGCCGCCGCTCTTCAACTCCGGCCGGAGCGCGTCCCCTTCGCGCAGCGAGACGGCACTCACGCCTTCCCCCGCGACAGGAACCAGCCGACGGAGGCGACCGCGCCACCGGCTGCCGGGGCGGCGATGTACTGGTAGGCGGGTACGGCCGCGTCGCCCGCGACGAGCAGGCTGCACAGGAAGTACGTCGTGGTCACGGAGACCGCCCACGCCGCGATCAGCGTCGGCCGGACGGCCCGTTGTTCCTCGTCGGTCAGGGACTTGATCAGGAAGAGCACCCCTTCGACGGCATACACCACCAGATTCCCGGCCATGGCCTGTCCCGGGGACCCGTAGTCGTCCGCACCGCCCGTGCCGAAGTGGGTCGGCATGCGGCGGGGGAGCCCGTCCCGCAGGACGAAGTAGGCGACGACGGTGACGGCCAGGCCGGCGGCGAAGGGTGCGACGGTCAGGCCGGCGAGACGTGCGGGGCTCAACTCGGTTCTGTCTGCTGTACGCATGTGCGTACTCCCATCCCCTATTGATCTGCTCGCGTGAATCTAGATCAAGCGGGTGGGGCGGCCAAGGGCGCGCGCCACAGGGGCCGTTGCTAGGTCGTGTCCGATGGGTCGGCACAGGCCCTGCGACGTCCGGCACGGCACCTCGCCGCGTTGTCGCATCACCCGAGTACGCCCAGTACGCGGGTGATGCTCCGCCTTGCGATCCACCGCACCAGACGCCGCAGGGCCCGCACCGACCCATCGGACACGACCTAGCGCTTCTGCGCGCGCTTGAGCTTGCGGAGCTCCCACGCGTTGGGGTGGCGCGCGATCACGCCGCCCATCCCGGCGCTGCCGGTGAGCCGTATCAGCGGGGTGCCCGGGAGCCGTTCGCCCGGCGCCGTGGTCCGGTTCTTGACGCCGCCCATGTCGGGGTCCACCCGGTCCGTGTCCACGGCCCAGCCCTCCGGGACGAGGATCTTGACGCCGCCCATCTTGGCCTTCACCCGGATCTCGACCTGGGGGAGCCGGGTGGTGACCCGGGTGAAGTCGAGGACGGCGCCGCCCATTCCGGCGTTCACGGTCATGGCCGCCGGGACGGTCCAGGCACCGGTGCGGACGACGCCGGACATGCCGCCCTTGAGGACGACCGGCTCCCCCGGGTCGGCGCCGGGGACCGGCGGCAGGTCGGCGACGAGCTGCGCCAGCTCCGCCCGGTCCTTGGCGCTCAGCGCCCGCTCCACCCGGACGTCCAGCTCGGCGAAGTCGATCCGGCCCTCGTTGGCCGCCTCCTGGAGGCGCTCGACGACGGCGTCGCGCTCGGCGTGCGAGGCGCGGAACGCGGGGGTCGCGGGGGCGGGTTCGGGAAGGTCGGCGGTCATGCCGCCCATCATAAGGAGGGCGGCAGCGGCGCCTACCGTCGCTTGCCCGCCCCCTTCACCGACGCCCGCAGGTACTCCCGGTTGAGCATCCCTATCGCCGACAGCGGGATCCCCTTGGGACAGGCCGTCGCGCACTCACCGGTGTTGGTGCACCCGCCGAACCCCTGCTCGTCCATCTCCGAGACCATCCCCAGCACCCGCGACTCCCGCTCCGGACCGCCCTGCGGCAGGACGTTCAGATGCACGACCTTCGCCGAAGTGAAGAGCATCGCCGACCCGTTGGGGCAGGCGGCCACGCAGGCGCCGCACCCGATGCACTCCGCGTGCTCGAAGGCCAGGTCGGCGGCGTCCTTCGGGACGGGCGTCGCGTGCGCCTCGGGGGCGGCCCCGGTCGGGACGGAGACGTAACCGCCCGCCCCGATGATCCGGTCGAAGGCCGACCGGTCCACGACCAGGTCCTTCACCACCGGGAAGGCCGCCGCCCGCCAGGGCTCCACGTCGATGGTGTCGCCGTCGCTGAAGTGCCGCATGTGCAGCTGGCAGGTCGTCGTCCGCTCCGGCCCGTGCGCCTGGCCGTTGATGACCATGCCGCACGCGCCGCAGATGCCCTCGCGGCAGTCGTGGTCGAAGGCGACGGGTTCGTCGCCGGAGAGGATGAGCTCCTCGTTGAGGTGGTCCAGCATCTCCAGGAAGGACATGTCCTCGCTGATGCCGGAGACCTCGTAGGCGGTCATGGCGCCGGCCGTGTCCGCGTCGCGCTGGCGCCAGATGCGCAGGGTGAGCTTCACGCGTAACTCCGCTGTGTGGGGTGGACGTACTCGAAGTGCAGGTCTTCCTTGTGGAGGACGGGAGCGGCGCCCGTCCCCGTGAACTCCCAGGCCGCCGCGTAGGAGAACTCCTCGTCCTTGCGCGCGGCCTCGCCCTCCGGCGTCCGGCTCTCCTCGCGGAAGTGGCCGCCGCAGGACTCGGTCCGGTGCAGGGCGTCGAGGCACATCAGCTCGGCGAGTTCGAGGTAGTCGACGATACGGTTGGCCTTCTCCAGGGACTGGTTGAGCTCCTCGCCCGTGCCCGGCACCTTGATCCGGCGCCAGAACTCCTCCCGGAGCTCGGGGATCCGCCCGAGCGCCTTGCGCAGCCCCGCGTCCGTACGGGCCATCCCGCACTCGTCCCACAGGAGTTCGCCGAGCTCGCGGTGGAAGGAGTCGGGCGTGCGGTCGCCGTCCACGGCCAGCAGCCGCGCCAGCCGGTCCGTCACCTCGGCGACGGCGGACGTCACCGCCGGGTGGTCGGCCGGGACCTCGTCGTGCGGATGCCGGGCGAGGTAGTCGTTGATCGTCGAGGGGAGGACGAAGTAGCCGTCGGCCAGGCCCTGCATCAGGGCCGAGGCGCCCAGCCGGTTCGCCCCGTGGTCGGAGAAGTTGGCCTCGCCGATGGCGAACAGGCCCGGGACGGTGGTCTGGAGGTCGTAGTCGACCCACAGCCCGCCCATCGTGTAGTGGATCGCCGGATAGATCCGCATCGGCACCTCGTACGGGTCCTCGGCGGTGATCCTCTCGTACATCTCGAAGAGGTTGCCGTACTTGGCCTCGACGGCCTTCCGGCCCATCCGCCCGATCGCGTCCGCGAAGTCCAGGTAGACGCCCTGGCCGCCGGGGCCGACGCCGCGCCCCTCGTCGCAGACGTTCTTCGCGGCGCGCGAGGCGATGTCGCGGGGGACGAGGTTGCCGAAGGACGGATAGATCCGCTCCAGGTAGTAGTCGCGCTCGTCCTCCGGGATCTGTGCCGCCGGGCGCGTGTCGCCCTTCGCCTTCGGCACCCAGATGCGGCCGTCGTTGCGCAGCGACTCGCTCATCAGCGTCAGCTTCGACTGGTGCTCGCCGGAGCGCGGGATGCAGGTGGGGTGGATCTGGGTGAAGCACGGGTTGGCGAAGTGGGCGCCGCGCCGGTGCGCCCGCCAGACGGCCGTGGCGTTGGAGTTCTTGGCGTTCGTCGACAGGTAGAAGACGTTGCCGTAGCCGCCGCTCGCCAGCACCACGGCATCGGCGAAGTAGGTGCTGACGGCGCCCGTGATCAGGTCGCGGGCGACGATCCCGCGCGCCCGCCCGTCGACGACGACCAGGTCGAGCATCTCGGTGCGCGGATGCATCTCGACGGTGCCGGCCGCGATCTGCCGGGACAGCGCCTGGTAGGCGCCGAGCAGCAGCTGCTGCCCCGTCTGGCCGCGGGCGTAGAACGTCCGCGAGACCTGCACGCCGCCGAACGACCGGGTGTCCAGCAGCCCGCCGTACTCGCGGGCGAACGGCACGCCCTGGGCCACGCACTGGTCGATGATCTCGACGGAGATCTGGGCGAGGCGGTGGACGTTGGACTCGCGGGCGCGGAAGTCGCCGCCCTTGACGGTGTCGTAGAAGAGCCGGTGGATGGAGTCGCCGTCGTTGCGGTAGTTCTTGGCGGCGTTGATGCCGCCCTGCGCGGCGATGGAGTGCGCGCGGCGCGGCGAGTCCTGGTAGCAGAACTGGATGACGTGGTAGCCCTGTTCGGCGAGCGTGGCCCCGGCCGAGCCGCCGGCCAGCCCCGTGCCGACCACGATGACGGTGTGCTTGCGGCGGTTGGCGGGGTTGACGAGCTTCGCCTCGAAGCGGCGGCGGTCCCAGCGTTCGGCGATCGGGCCGTCGGGGGCCTTGGTGTCGGCGAGGGGTTCGCCGGTCCGGTAGTGGGCGTAGTCGGACATGGGTCAGCTCACGATTCCTGTCATGACGCCGATCGGGACGGCGACGAAGCCGAGGGTCAGCAGCGCGGCGAGGCCGTTGGCGGTGGCCTTGAACGCCCGGTCGCGGCGCGGGGAGTTGGCGCCCAGCGTCTGGGCGGCGCTCCAGAAGCCGTGCCGGATGTGCAGGCCGAGGGCGAGCATCGCGACGATGTAGATGATGTCGACGTACCAGCGGTCGAAGGACGCGACGAGGTTCTCGTACGGGTGCCCCTGCTGCGCGTTGGGGTTCACGGTGAGGGTGGTGAGGTCGAGGATGTGCCAGACGATGAACAGCCCGAGGATGACCCCGCCCCAGCGCATGGTGCGCGTCGCATAGCTCGCGCGGGCCCGCCGGCGCTCGTACTTCGCGGGGCGCGCGGCCAGGTCGCGGCGGCTGAGCTGGTACGCGGCGACGCCGTGCAGCACGACGGACGCGCCGAGCCCGGCGCGCACGATCCACAGGAACCACTCGTAGTGCAGGACCGGGCCGCCGATCGTGCGGAGCCAGTGCGCGTAGTGGTTGAACTCCCCGGCCCCGAAGAAGATCTTCAGGTTGCCCAGCATGTGGGCGACCAGGTACGCCAGCATGATCAGGCCGGTGGCCGCCATGACCGCCTTCTTGCCGACGGTCGAGTGCCACACGGATCCGATGAGGGACGGGGAGTGCTCCGCCCGGGTCGCCAATGCCATGCCGCCGACGCTAAGTCGGCAACCTTCGATGCGTCCAAGACATGGGATCGCTGGTTTCCATAGGCATCTCCTATCTACTCTGGTGGTGATGCAACTCCAACAGCTCCGCTACTTCGCGACGGTCGCCGAACTCCGTCACTTCACCCGTGCCGCCGAGGCGCTGCACATCGCCCAGCCGTCGCTGTCCCAGCAGATCCGCGCCCTGGAACGGGAGCTGGGCGCCGACCTCTTCCACCGGGCGCGCGGCAACATCACGCTGACCGACGCGGGGGAGGCGCTGCTGCCGCTGGCGCGGCGGATCCTCGCGGACACGGACACCGCGCGGCGCGAGGTCCAGGAGGTGGCCCAGCTGCGGCGGGGGCGGGTGCGGCTGGGGGCGCCGCCGAGCCTGTGCGCGAGCCTGGTGCCGGACGTGCTGCGCGAGTACCACGCCCGGTTCCCCGGGATCGAGCTCCTCATCGACGAGGGGGGCTCGCAGGACCTGGTGCGCAGCCTGGCGGCCGGGGGCCTGGACCTGGCCCTGATCATCACGCCGCTGGGCGTCGGGGCGCCCGCGCTGGAGACGACGGAGCTGCTCAGGGAGGACCTGGTGGTCGTCTCGTCGCCGTCGGTGCCGGCCCCGGTCCGCCGGCACCGCATGCGCGTCGAGGACCTCCGCCGGCTCCCCCTGGTGATGTTCCGCCGCGGCTACGACCTCCGCGAGATGACGATCGCCGCCTGCCGCGCGTCCGGCTTCGAGCCGACGTTCACGGTGGAGGGCGGCGAGATGGACGCGGTACTGGGCTTCGTACGGGCGGGGCTGGGCGTGGCGGTGGTGCCGGGGATGGTGGCGGGGCGGTCGGGGCTGAGGGTGACGCCGTTCGAGGGCGACCGGATGCGGCGCACGGTGGCGGTGGCCCACCGCAAGGACGCGCCACCGCCGCGGGCGGCGCGGGAGTTGTGGGATGTGCTGCTGGAGCACTTGGGGACCAGCCCGTCCGGTGTCTGAGGCTAGAGCAACCTGGCGCCCAGCCACACGCCACCGAACGCCGCCGCAACCCCCGCCACCACGCTGACCGCGACGTTCATCAGCGCGTACCCGCGGGCACCATCCCGCCCCAACCGCAACGTCTCGTACGAGAACGTCGAATACGTCGTCAACGCCCCGCAGAACCCCGTCCCCAACGCCAGCCGCACGGCCGACGGCGCCGCCCCCGTCACCACCCCCAACACCAGGCACCCCACCACATTCACCGTGAACGTCCCCCACGGGAACACCGAGTCATGACGCGCCTGTACGGCCCGGTCGGTCAGATAGCGCAGGGGAGCGCCGGCCATCGCGCCGGCGACGACGAGAAGCCAGTTCACCCGCGGTGGACCTCGGTCGCGTCGAGGGTCACCAGACCGCGCCCGTCCGGGCCGAGGAGCTCGTCCAGCACGGGCAGGAACCCCCGCACGCGCGGCTCCGCGTCCACGATCACCACCGCCACCGGCAACTCCTCGCTCAGCGACAGCAGCCGCGCCGTATGGACCCGCGACGACGCGCCGAAGCCCTCGATCCCGCGGAAGACGCTCGCGCCCGCGAGCCCCGCCCGGTGCGCCCGGTGCACGATCTCGGTGTAGAGAGGCCGGCCGTGGGACGCCATGTCGGACTCGCCGACGAACACGGTCAGTCGGAGTGCCGTCATCGCACCTGCCCCTCGATCACCCGGCGCGTCGCACCCGCCGCCGCCCACACCGCCGCCAGCGCGGCGAGCGGCGTGGCCACGAGGTACGCCAGCCCGGTCGCGGTCCGCCCGTCCGCCATGAAGCGCTGGACGTCGACCGCGTAGGTGGAGAACGTCGTGTAGCCACCCAGCACCCCCGTGCCGAGGAACGGCCGGACCAGCCGGTGCGGGGCGCCGTACCCGTCGATCGTCGCCATCAGGACGCCGATCAGCGCACAGCCCGTCACATTGACGAGGAACGTCGTCCACGGGAAGGCCCCGTCGGCCGTCGGCCACAGCAGCCCCGCCCCGTAACGGGCCGCGGCGCCGAGCGCGCCGCCGAGGGAGACGGCGCAGACCACGGGCCCCTGCCCGGTACCGCCCCACGTTCTCGTGCTCACCCGGCCACGCTATCCCAGGGCGGCCAGGTAGGCCTCCGCCCGGTCGGCGTCGAGCAGCCAGTCCCGGTACCCGGCCGGGTCGGGGAAGCCGTTGACGTAGCGGTGGGCGATGTCCGGGCGGCCGGCGGCGGCGGTCAGCACGGCCCGGACGTGCGGCGGCAGCGGACGCAGCACGGTGTTGGTGAAGGCCACGGTGTGCCGGGCCCGCTCCCACCAGGGGGCGAACGCGGCGTGCATCCACGCCCGGTCGAACGGCTCGTCGCCGCGGTCGAGGACGGCCCGCAGATAGTGGTCGGCGCAGTGCGCCGCGTTGTTGGAGCCCTGCCCGGTGACCGGGTCGTTGAGGACGACCGCGTCCGCCATGCCCAGGACGTACGACTCCGGGGCCACCTCGGCGACCGGGTGGCGTACGACGGGGGCGAACGCCCCGGTCAGCACGGCCCCCTCGTCCGTCGGCACGGCCGCCGCGCACCGTTCGTACTCCCAGGGCGACCAGGCACGCATCAGCTCCAGCGAGCGCTCCAGCGCCTCGGCCGGTCCGGGCCGGTCGCGCCAGCGGTCGAACGGGCCGCCCGGGACGGCCTCCCACAGCAGCATCGTGCAGGGCCCGGAGAGCGTCAGCCCGGGCAGGACCATCAGCTCGCCCACCCCGGGACAGCCGGTCATCCGCATGTGCGCGGGCCACTCCGGATGGGGCGCGACACCGTGCACATAGACGACGGCGAGGGCGCGCTGCGGCTCGGTGAAGGGGCTGTGCCGCTCGTCGCGGCCGAAGACCGCGCCGAGGTCGCCGCGCCCGGAGGCCACCAGCGTGAGGTCGTGGGCCGCGGCCAGCGCCGGCAGGTCGTCCGCGGTCACCGCGCGGTACTCGGCCCGGCCGCCCTCCTCCTCGAACAGCTCCAGCCAGCGCGCCGTCTTCACCCGCAGGTCCACCGACTGGGCCGGCTCCTCCAGATCGGCGGCGATCGTCCGGGCGGCCACCCCCGGCGGGTCGGCGGTGGTCAGCCGCATGCCCTCGATCCAGGGGACCTCCCCGTCCCACAGGTTCAGCCCGGCCGCCCGCTCCAGGGCGCGGGCCGGGCCGAACATCTGCTGCGTGGACTGCACCCGGCCGGCGCGGATCTCCTCCGGCCGGCGGTCGGAGACCAGCAGCACCTCGTACGCCCCGGGCGCGGCCCGGAGGAGTCCCAGCGCCAGGTGCAGACCCGCCTGTCCCGCACCGACGATCGCGATCCTGCGCATCGTTGCCTCCCACACCGGTTGTCCCCCGTCCCTTGTAGCGGTGCGGCGCGGCGACTGTACAGACGGCACGCGAGTGCCGCCGCGGGCGCGGTGACCGTACTCCGTCACCCGTCCGCCGCACGGACGAAACCTTTGCGGTCAACGGACGTTGATCCGAGCTCCGGCCTCCTACGGCCGTGAGTTCGACCCTGTCAGACCGAACAAAGGTGTCACCCCCCATGTCACGAATCGCCAAGGCAGCCGTCCTCACCGCCACCGTGGGCGCCACTCTTGCCGGCGTCACTGGCACCGCTCTCGCTGACGACGCCGCGAAGGGGGCCGCCGTCGGCTCCCCGGGTGTCGTCTCCGGGAACGTGATCCAGGTCCCGATCCACCTCCCGATCAACTTCTGCGGCAACACCATCGACATCGTCGGCCTGCTGAACGCGGCGAGCGGAAACGTCTGCGTCAGCAAGTAGCCAGTCCGCTTCTCCGGCCGGAAGCACTGCGGGGCCGTCCTCATCGGACGGCCCCGCAGTGTTGTGTCAACGGCAGTGCTGCGTCAACAGTGGTGCTGTGTCAGCGGACGGGACCGCCGCTCTTCAACAGCCCCAGTTCCATGGCCCGCACCCCGGCCTGGAAGCGCGAGGTGACGCCCAGGACCCGGAGGATCTCGGCCGCGTGCCGCCGGTAGGTCCTTACGGAGATGGACAGTTCGCGGGCCGCGGCGGCGTCCGTGTCGCCCGTGCACATCTGCCGCAGGACGCGGTGGGCGCCCTCGGAGAGCCCGAAGGCGGGGTCGCGCAGGGGCCCGCCCAGGGGGGCGGCCGTCCGCCACACCCCCGAGAACAGCGCCTGGAGCGTCCTGACCACATCGGGCGCGTGCACCAGCGAGGCCCGCCGCCCCCCGGCGACACCGCAACGCACCAGCGCCGCCCGGCCGTTGACGATGATGACCTCGGGGATCGGGGTGTCGGTCACCCGGATCCGCGCGGCGCAGTCGGGATCGGGTGCCAGGTCCTGCACCGTCCCGCCGGCCGGGGACGCGGTGGTGCGCAGCAGTCTCAACTCGGCGATCCGGTCCGTGCGCAGGAGCCGCAGCAGCGCCGTGCACATCTGCCGCGCCTCGGCCGGCCGTCCCGGCAGGACCGCGTCCACCGCCGCCCCCGATCCGGCGACGAGGCCGCCGAGCGAGGCGAGGAAGGCGGGGCCGTCCGGATCGATGCCGGTGAACCCCCCGTTCACGGCCGTCTCCTGTGCGGCGAAGCCCTTCGCGCACGGGGCCGTCGCTTCCGTCGCGACGGCACCCCGTGGGAAAGGCCGGGCCGATAACTCGTCACGTGTCCGAAGGTGAGACACGCAGCACCCCCCGTGCTTGTCAACTGCTCGAACCACAGTGCGGTTGTCCAGCTTAGGAGGGGGTGGCCGGATTGCGGAACCGTTCACGAGGACCGTTCACGAGGACCGCTCACGGATCGCGGTGAATCGTTCCGTCCCGTCGGCCCGCCCCCGTCTTCACCCCCGTACCCGCCCCGGCTTCAGGCGCCCGACGGGCTGTGGGCGTACGCCTCCTCGCCGCGCTCCTCGTCCGGCGCGGGCGCGAGCGGCAGCGCTATCGCCGTCACCACCAGGCCGTTCCCCACGGTCCAGCGGCCCGCGAAGCCGTCCAGCCGGCGGCCCTCGACGACCGGGCCGGGCACCAGGAGCCGGGCCGCGAACGTCCCCGCGACCGGGTCCACGGTCAGCTCCGCCTCGTCGAAGTCCAGCTCCAGACCGGTCAGCGGGTACCAGGTCTTGAACACGCTCTCCTTGGCGCTGAACAGCAGCCGGTCCCAGTGCACGGCGGGCCGCGCGGCCGACAGCGCGGCGATCCACTCCTTCTCGGAGGGCAGGGCGATGGTGTCCAGCACCCCGTCCGGCAGCGGGCCGTTGGGCTCGGCGTCTATGCCGACGGACGCGAGGTCGCCGGCGCGGGCCACGACGGCGGCCCGGTAGCCCTGGCAGTGCGTCATGGAACCGACGACTCCGTCCGGCCACTGCGGTGCCCCCCGCTTGCTGGAGAGCAGCGGGACGGGCGCGTACCCGAGCCGGCCCAGCGCCCTCCGCGCGCACACGCGCACGGTGGCGTACTCGCGCTGCCGGCGCGGCACGGCGCGGGCGATGCGGTCCGCCTCCTCGGGGAAGAGGACGCTCGCGGGATTGTCGGTGGCGTCGGTGAAGGTGTCCTCGGCGACGGCCCCGGAGGGCAGCAGTTCCTCGATCATTCCTCGATCATTCCTTGATCACCACACGTCCCCGGGGCGGTCCACCGGCTGCGGGAGGATCTGGCGCAGCGGCTCGCGCGCCGGGCGCTTGCGCCACTCGCGCGGATAGCCGACCGAGACCTCCTCGAAGCGCACCCCGTCGTGCCAGGAGACGCGGGGGATGTGCAGATGGCCGTAGACGGCGGCCGCGGCGCGGAAGCGCACGTGCCAGTCGGCGGTGAGCGTGGTGCCGCACCACTGCGCGAAGTCGGGGTAGCGCAGGATCCGGGTGGGGTCGCGCAGCAGCGGCCAGTGGTTGATGAGGACGGGCCGCAGCTCCGGGCCGAGTTCGGCGAGACGGCGCTCGGTGTACTCGACGCGGGCCCGGCACCAGTCCTCGCGGGTGGGGTACGGGTCGGGGTGCAGGAAGTGCTCGTCGGTGCAGACCACGCCGGACTCGTAGGCCCGCCGCAGGGACTCCTCCTTGGTGTCCGCCCCCGGCACCCGGAACGAGTAGTCGTAGAGGACGAACAGCGGGGCGACGGCCACCGGGCCGCCCTCGCCCTCCCAGACGGGGTAGGGGTCCTCGGGCGTGGCGACGCCCAGCTCCCGGCAGAGCTCCACCAGGCGCAGGTAGCGCTTCTCGCCGCGCAGGTCGCAGGGGTCCTTGGGCGGGGTCCACAACTCGTGGTTCCCGGGCGCCCAGATCACCTTGGCGAAGCGGCCGGCGAGCAGCCGCAGGGCCCACTCGACGTCGGCGTACTGCTCGGCGACGTCCCCGGCGACGATCAGCCAGTCGTCGTCCGAGCCGGGGCGCAGTTGCTCGGTGATCGTGCGGTTCTCGGCGTAGGCGATGTGCAGGTCGCTGACGGCGAGCAGTCTTCCGTGGGGCACTGACGCAGGTCCTTTTCGGTCTCTCGTCCTTCTCGCGCTTCTCGCGGAATCCAACTCGTACCGGTCCGAGCAGAATTCAGGCCCGTGTCCCGCGCCCGGTTTCCCACGCTAATACGCCGATACGCTCCTGCGGAACCCCTGACGGTTCCTGTCGGCCCGTCAAGCGATGATGGGGGCATGACGAATGATGGGGGACGGGCGGGGGAGCCCACGAGCTACGACCTGCGGCCGCCGGCCGCGGAATGGCCGAATCCTTATGCCGGAGCCGGACCGTCCGGAGGGACGCAGGACGCGTCGTTCATGACGTCGGCCGGCGACGGGGCCGCGGGCGCGGAGCCCGGTGCCGGCCGCCGGGTGGGCGGCCGCTACCGGCTGGTCTCCCGGCTGGGCCACGGCGGGATGGGCACGGTCTGGAAGGCGCACGACGAGGTCGTCGACCGCGAGGTCGCCGTCAAGGAGCCGCGCGTCCCCGACCACCTGCCGGAGTCCGTGCGGCACAACGTCCACCAGCGCATGCGGCAGGAGGCCCGGGCGGCGGCCCGCGTCGCCCACCCCTCGGTCGTCGCCGTCCACGACGTGGTGATCGAGGACGGCCGTCCCTGGATCGTCATGGAGCTGGTCCGCGGCCGGTCGCTGGCCGACCGTCTCGACGGCGGAACCCTGGACCCCCGCGAGGCGGCCCGGATCGGCCTGGCCGTCCTGGGCGCGCTCACCGCGGCGCACGCGGCGGGCGTGCTCCACCGGGACGTCAAACCGGACAACATCCTGCTCGGCGCCGAGGACCGGGTCGTCCTCACCGACTTCGGCATCGCGCGCATCGAGGGCGAGCAGGGCCTGACGGAGACCGGCGGCTTCGTCGGCTCCCCGGAGTATGTGGCTCCGGAACGGGCGCTGGGCCAGCACCCCGGCCCCGCCTCCGACCTCTGGTCCCTCGGCGTCGTCCTCTACGCGGCCGTCGAGGGCATGTCCCCGTTCCGCCGCACCAACGCCCAGGCGACGATGCAGGCCATCCTCTCCGCGGAACCCCCGCGTCCGACGCGCGGCCCCGAGGCGTTCACCGCCCTGCTGACCCGCCTCCTCAGCAAGGACCCCGCGGCCCGCCCGGCGGCCCCGGAGATCCGCGAGTCCCTGGAGTCCCTGGCGCTCCCGGCCCCGCGTCCCGCACCTCCCGTTCCGGGCAACCGCTGGATCCCCCCGATCCTCCACCGCAACCGCAAGGCCCAATGGACCCTGGGCACCGGCCTGGTCGTCGTCGGCGCCGCGGTGGCCGTCGTGGCGATCAACCCCTTCGGCTACGGCCCGGCGACCCCGCTCCACTGGAAGGTCCGCGACGAACCCGAGATCGTACGGGCGTCCATCACCGTCCCCGAGGACTACGCCAAGAGCATCGACCCCGACGGACGGGTCGTCTCCTTCAAGGACCCGGGCGGCGTCTACACCATCTCCCTGACCCGCAAGGAGGAGGACAAGGAGAAGCGCGTCACCGTCGGCTCGGCCCACGAGGAGGCCCGCAAGCTGAAGACCCGCTTCGAGAAGGGCGAGGTCTCCGCCGTCAACAACGCGGCGGTGACGGTCTCGGACGCCAAGCCCTTCGAGGGCCGCGACACCGCCGACGTCGCCACCGTCTACCGCAAGTCCTTCGCCGACACCAACGACCCCAAGGGCTTCAGCCACACCCGGGTCATCGTCAACAAGGCCAAGAACGGCGCCTGGTTGCTGGAGGTCACGATGCCGGAGAAGGGCAAGGCCCGCACCCAGGGCGAGAAGCTCTTCGACGAGGTCCTGCGCTATCTGAAGCTGCAGGGGTAGGTCCCACCGAAAACGCCTCTCCCGACCGGGGAGAGGCGTACAAGAAAAACGGAGCGCCCCCGGCAGGACTCGAACCTGCGGCCAAGCGCTTAGAAGAGACATAGGGACTTTGAGGCAATCGCCCCTCTGACCGGAAAACTCAGCGGTCAGGTGGGCATGGCGAAGTAGCCCCCGGTGGCGTGTGCTGAGAGCGTCGAGTGTTGTCAGGCGGCTGCCGGGGTGAGGGTGACGTCGTGGCCGAGGGCCTTGAGCTGGCGGACGAGGTCTCGGCTTTTGCGGCCCGGGTCGAGGTTGCGGGTGTGGAAGTCGGCGCCGAGGTCTCGGTAACGGGCGGTCGGGTCGTTCATGAGGTGCCAGACGGACACCAGGATGGAGCGGGCGACGGCGACCAGGGCTTTCATGTGGCCACGGTGTTTGGTGATCCTGCGGTAGCGGGCGCCGAGGAAAGTGTCGGTCCGTGCGGCGGAGATCGCTGCTTCGCCGAGGGCGCCGCGGAGCCAGGGGTTGCCCCTGCCGGTGGGGCCGGAGGTGTTCCTGTTTCCGGACTGCAGGGTGCGTGGGGAGAGTTTCGCCCAGGACACGAGATGGCCGGCGGTGGGGAAGACCGACATGTCCAGGCCGATCTCGGCGAGGATGACCTGCGCGGTGCCGGGGCCGACGCCGGGGATCTCGTCGAGGCGCTCGGTGTCGGTGATCGGCATCAGGGT
The DNA here is from genome assembly GCF_041519305.1 of Streptomyces luteireticuli. Classification (NCBI taxonomy): domain Bacteria; kingdom Bacillati; phylum Actinomycetota; class Actinomycetes; order Kitasatosporales; family Streptomycetaceae; genus Streptomyces; species Streptomyces luteireticuli. Next base: position 3,360,179 of record NZ_CP167927.1, on the reverse strand, counting down.
GCCCTGTCCGGGGCCTTCGTCGTCCTCGGTGGTGGACAGTTCGGTCAGACGCAGGGTGATCCGGGCGGTGAGCTTGTCGATCTGCACGGTGAGGTGGTCGACGGTGTCCAGCAGCATCCGGCACATGAATGCGTGGTGCTCTTCGAACCGGCCGGTCAGGGCCTCGGCCAGGGTGCTGTGGCTGGCCTTGATCGTGCCGTGGGCCAGGTCCGCCAGGGCCTTGGGGCTGCGCTCGCCCGCGATCAGTGCCTCCAGCATCGCGCGTCCGGAGACGCCGAAGATGTCGGCGATCACGGTGGACAGCTTGATCTGGGCGTCCTCGAGGAGTTTCTCGGTGCGCTGCTTGTGGCGGGTGCGCTCGTGCGTCATGACCGCCCGGGCCCGGGTCAGATCGCGCAGTTCACGGACCGGCTTCGGGGGCACGAACGAGGGCCGGAGCATGCCGCGTTCGGTGAGCTTGGCCAGCCAGACCGCGTCCAGGCGGTCGGTCTTGGGCCGGCCCGGGACGTTCTTGACGTCACGGGCGTTGACCAGCCAGCACTCCAGACCACGCGACTCCAGCAGGAAGAAGTACGGCTTCCAATAGGTCGACGTCGCCTCCATCACCACCCGGGTGACGCCCTGGCAGATCAGGTGGTCGGCCAGGTCCAGGATCGCGCCGCTGGTCGCGACGGTGTTGAAGACCCGCTGCACGCGCTTGCCGGGCTTGTCCTCATGCGGCACCCGCACACAGACCATGCCCGACGCCTTGGCGATATCGATCGCCGCGACACGGGCCACGAGCTCCTCGGCCTGCTCGATCTCCTCGACGCCACCGCTGTCGTCGGTGTCCGCCATGCGCCACTCCCCGGTATCGATCCGTACGGGCCGACGCCTGCCCAGGGGGCCGCGGGGGGAGCGAGAATCTGACCGGCGTGCTCGATGGCAACAGTGCGTGGCCCCTCTGCGGCCCCGGCACCAGACTGACCTACGGGCTCAACGTCCCAACGAGCTACCGGCATCGGCGGGCAGGCGCCGCAGCCATGTTTTCACGCCGGCAAGGCGCACCCGAAGGGATCAGGGGGACTGACCTGCGGAGGAGGGATGGTCGGGGTGACGTTTGCTGTCTATGCCACCGTGTATCCACCGGAGGGGCGGGCTCGCCATCCGCTGCGCCCGAGCAGCCTGTGAGGCGGCAGCGGTCTCGTTGGGCCTGAATGAGCCGCGCGGAGGCTTCACGCCCAGTTCCCGGTGCAGTTGGCGTAGGAGGGCGCGCGACTTCAGGCGATAGCCCGCACCCGGTCCCGCCAGGGCGTTAGCATCTCGTCGTCTTTTCGCTCTAAGTGTCAGGGGTTTCACAAATCGTGACCAGCGAGTCCTTATCCGAGTACCCGAACCCGCACAAGTCCGAGGATGTCGTTCGCTTAGTCGAGGCCGCACTGGCTACCGACGGTATCGATGCGCCCCGCGAGGCGTTGGCCGCCGCATTTGCCTACATCGCCGAGCCGGTCGATCGCCTGGTCATCACCCAGGACGGCCGCGAACGGATCCACCCTGATCGTCTGAGCCGGCAGCCCGACGGTGAGGGGGCCCTGGAGCTGTCTGTGCGGCTGTTCGGTTGCGCTGGCAGCACCTGGGAGCGCAACGAACGCAAGAACACCTGCTGGACCTCCCCGGCCAACCCAGCCTCGGCCACAGCTCAGTGGATGCTCCCGCCGATCGAGGTCTGGCGCGGCCTCGACAACAAGCCCGCAGCCGCGCTGAGCGTCACGATGGCGAGTGCCAAGCGCGTGGTGGAGGTGATCAGCCGCGCTGCGGAGCTTCTCGCTGAAGATGACGGTCGCCGACGCTACGACCTCACTGAAGACCTCCTGCTGAATGGACAGGCGGTCCCCTGCCTGATGGTCGCGCAGGTCTACCGCACCCCTGAAGGCGATTTCTGGGCCTGGCCCACAGTCAAGGGCAACAACCGGACGAAGAGCCGTCATCAGATCCTGAAAAGTGACCAGGCGGCATTGCTCACAGCACCGGACGTGACCGCCGCCCTTCAGCTGTGGGCGGCTGAGCGGAATGCCGAGCTGGAGCATGCTGATTCAGACGATGACCCGGCGCGGCTCGCGCTCCAGGTTGCCGTCGTCGACGCCAGGCTCATTGTTGGATGTGCCAATCCTGAGCTTTTGTACCAAGCGGCGCAGGCCGGGAACCGGCGCGACCATATCCACGCAAACCTGGGTTTCACGGCAAATGATCAGGAGCGTGCGATCGGTCGCCGAGTCCTGGCGGAGTACCGAGCTGCTGGGATCATCAAGAAAACCGAGTTCGACGTGCTCGCTGGAGACCTACCGGTTACGCGGTTGCCCGAGTGTCCTCCCGACGTGGGGGTTTGCGAGCAGCGAGACCTGCGATGCAGGCTGTTGCTTGCCCAGTTCTTCCCGGCCGCAGGAGACCGCCGCCGTCGCCTGATACGCAAGGCGATGGCCGAGCCCGACGGTGAGCAGCTGAACTCGCAGCACACGGTCGAGCGATTGCGTGCGTACTCCGCGTTGTGCTCGGTGAGCTGGTCGACGGCGTGGAACCCGCGCGTGGATGACAGCACTGTCCCGGTCGCAAACGCCCGTGCTGGCATCGCTATCAGCGGCAAGAGTGCCGTGCAATTGCTGGCCGTCGCGGATAAGGAGGACGATGCGTTTGCCGAGCTGGTCCGCTACCGGGCGCCGCAGTGGCTGGCTGCATTCAAGCTCGTCGACGCCGATCGAGGCTCCATGGGCGCCCAAGCCAACCGCAGCGCGGACGGCGAGTCTGGGCCCACCGCCAGGGATCGGCGCGGTATCACGGACGTGCTTGCTGCCATGAACGCCCGGAGGGCACAGGCAGTGGGACTGCTGCGAGAGATGGCAGCGGCTATGGAGGAGGGGCGGGCTCTGCGGCGTGTCGACGCTTTCGGAATCGTCGATGTCGTCGGCAAGGTCGCCGACCAGGCATGGTTCGACGATGCGTTCCCCAAGGGAACGGGCACACGCCTGCCCAGACCCCCGTACACCGCGCCTGCATCAGCGCCGACGTCGGGCAGGCAGACTCAGCGGCCGCTGTTCCAAACGCTGCCGCCGCCACCCAGCGATCGTGAGCTCGCCGACACGAAGAAGGCGGGTGTCCGTTCTGTGCTGAAGCAGATCGAGGATCTCACGAAGGACTTGGCGGTGCTGGTTGATGCGGCGCATAGCCATGCTGCTGCAGCCCATATGAGCCCGACATGGGAGGCGAACGAGTCCGAGCGTCTCAACGTCCAGGCAGGAAATATCATCGAGAGCCTGAAGCACGTCGTCGAGGGCACTCGGCCGCCGGTAGAGGACATCGTGGTTGGGACGCCGTCGAGCTGACTGTCCGTCTTTGCGTCCGCAGGGGAATCCGGCGTATTCCTGGACCCTAGAGATCCGCGCCGTGCCCCTGCGTTCAGCGGGGGTTACTTGTAGCCCTGTCTCTTGCGGAGGCTTCCTGCCAGGAGTTGCGTCTTTCACTGCGCTGAGGATGCGCAGTGAGAGGCCGCCTCCTCCCTCATCCGTCGGCGGTGCTGCACTGATCTGGTGCAGCACCGCCAGCAGAGGAGGCGCAGGCTGGTCAGCCGGTTTCGCCGACGCGTTTGGCCAAGTGATCGATCACCGCTTCACGGTCCGGCTCAGACAGTTGGCGTGCGCGGTCGTATGCCTGGTCAACTCTGGAACGGGGTCGTTCGCCCTTACGAATCCAGTTGAGCAACTCTCCCGCCTCCTTGCCGGTGAGCCGCTTCAGCCCTGCCAGAACTTCGTCCAGTTGCTCCGGGTCCGGTATTTCATCACGTACGGTCTCGTTGCAGCGGGAGCACTCAGTACGCCAGTTGTTGAGGTCGTCCCTGGCTCCTCTGGACTTGAGCCTTTCCTGTGGAACGAGGTGGCCAATGGTGAGCCGGACCCGCGCGCCGTCTTCGGGGTACGTGTCATCCGCGCCTAGTCCACAGATCCTGCATCGCGATCCATCTTGATCCATGACCAGTCGACGGATACGGGCACTTGGGGAGAATTTCTTGTACTTCGCCCGCTCGCCGTCAAGCCAGATCTGCGCACCTTTTTCCTGCAGCCGGTACTCGTCGGGAGCCAGAGTGCCATCGCTGCGCTGCGAGGGAATGCCCCAATCACACTTACGGAGCTCACGCAGGCGCCGGTTCAAATGCTCAGCGTCCTGGGCAATGTCTGGCCCCAGGGCGGCACGCAGCTCTCGCATCGTGAACGTGTCGCCCACGTGCTTGTTGAACCACAACCAGGCCGCGAGGCGCGGCTCCTGGCCGAAGCGCTTCGCCTTCGTACCGGGCTGGATGGAGAGTTCCCACCACAGCGTCCCGTCTGGTGCTCTCGACTCATCGTTGTCGCTGGTCTCCGCTGGCATGCACCAAGTATCGCTGACTCGGTGGATCTTGCACAGTGCAAGATTCATGCTCCTGTACCTGACCCTATTGAGTGTGAGGAAAGCTCTGCTGTAGCCAGTCGCGCACCGCCGCAGACGTCGTTCTGCCGTGTTGCCGGAGCGCGTCTGTGATGTCGCGTCCGCAGACGAGGGCGATCGGGTGTCCGTCCTCGTGCACCTCGTCTTGAACCTGTCGGTTGAAGTGTGAAGTGGTGACGAGTACCCCAAAGTTGCGGTGTCGGATGCGGGAGATAAGCCGTGAAACTTCCCGGACACCGACGCTGTTGTCGGGCCCGTAACACTTGGCTTCCAAAGCAAAGTCGATGCTGATCGGGGCCGCTGGCGGTCCTAGGGCATATGAACCCACAGCATCCCGTCCGCCGTCACGGCTTGGCCGCGTCACATCCACCGTCCCGGTAGCCGGGGCGATCAGTCGCCAGACGGCTACTGCGCAGGCTTCAAAGGCATGTTCCCGCCCGCGGAAGTAGCTTCGGATCTCATCCAGCATGGCCTGGCCGGCCGAGTCGTCGGGTAGCTGGTCTGTTTTGGAGCGGATAGCAGTGGTGGAAGGGGCGAGCAAGGGCCGGTAGACCCGGCTCTGGGCCCATGTCCGCCACACGTCAGGGCAGCCGTCTCCGAGCGGATCCCTGCCCTGGAGGAGGTGCTCGATCCAGGAGCGGGGGATCCGGTCGTGGTCGAGCACGGTGAAGCGTGACCGGTAGTTCTGGAAGCGCTGGCCTGCTGTAGAGCGCCAGATCGCGGCCAGCTCGTCGTCAGACGTCATCGTCGGGCCGCCCGGAGCGAGCAGCCCTCGGAACCGCACCGACCGTCCTGTTGGGCCTGCCTTCTCGAACAGGAAGAACGGCGGCACGCCTGCTCCGCGTTCGACAGGGGTCCCGTGAGAGGCTGCGAAGGCATCTCGCAGCAGGACGTTGCCGGACCGCGGGGTGTCATGCAGGCTCCGTCCCGGGGTCTTGTTGTCGCCGTAATAGGTGAACGTGCCGGTCTGTACGTCGAGATGATCGGGCCAGTCCACCTCGCCACCGCTGGTGTAGAGCACAGCCAGCCGCACTGTCCGCTTCGTTGGGGAACCGGCGTAGCGGAAGCCGCCCTGGTTGCCAACTCCCGCTATCAGCTTGGAAATGGGGTCATCGCCTGAGTTCCCGTTCGTTCCGCCGGCATACAGCGCGTCCACCACAAGGTCGGCTGTCCGCAGGTCAGTGAAGGCGACGTGCGGTTCGATTGCGACAGGAAGAGTCATGCTAAAGATCTACCAGCACGGTCCGACATGCTCGGGTAGGTAGCGGCTGGGGCGCCGGATATCGACTCCGACACGTAAGAGGCCTCCGCTCAAGGAGAGGCCTCAAGTCCTCTGTGTCTCTATGAGGGAAGGAAGCCGGGCGTCACCCGCCCCAGATCTTGCAAGTGCGTCAGGTACTCCTGTGCTTCCGGCACATGACTGAACCGCTGCTTGACGACTCCGGCCAGCTCGCGGCTGGCCAAGAGGAGGGACGGCGCCGACTGGCGATTTCCTTGCAACGCGCGCTCCCCGAGGATGAGAGCCTCCTCCAGCTCTCCGGCTCGCGCAGCCGCCACGCCGAGGGTGACCCGCGCCTCCGCGTTACGCATCGGGCGGCGCTCCGTGCCGTCGAAGTCCGTCCCTGCACGGAGTACTTCCTCCGCCAGAGTCCGCGCCAACTTGTCCTCTCCTGCCAGCCTGTAGCAGTCCATGGCGTAGAAGTCGTACTTTGCGGGATCCACCACGAAATGGTGGTCGATATTGTCCGGGTAGGGCATCCCCTCCAGGAGCTGCCGCCCACGGTCCAAGGCCACTTCCATCTTTCGACGATCCCTGATGCGCGCCCACGCTTTGGCTTCCTGGGCGGCCAGTTGGACGGCCACGCCACGCTTGCCGGCTGCTTCGGCTCCGGCCTGTGCCGCCACTATCACCCCCCGATAGTCCCCTGAGGTCAGTGCGAACCAAGCCCGCATCTCATGGGACCAACCGAGTACTTCCCGGTGGTCGGACTCGACGGCCAGGGACATGGCCGCCTGCCTGGTGGATTCGGCAGCGTGCCTATCGCCCGTGTCGTATTCGACGCAGCCAACGAGCAGCGCGAGCCAGCCCGCCATTGCCAGCACCTCACGGTGCTGCGACAGGGTCAGGGTTTTTGAGGTGAGGTCAGCCAGTCGTCGGAGCCACTGGCGCCCCTCAATGAGGAGCTGTGCGCTCGGCATGTAGGGATACTCCGAGCACAGGCGATCCACTGTGATCCGGACTGCATCCATGGTCGCCGTATCGACGTCTGACCGATTGAGTCTGCTCACGATTTCCAGCGTTTCCATCCCGCTGGCAGCCAGGATCTCCTTGTCGCCATCCCGTGTGCCCTCAGATGGAAATAGGGCGTGAGTGACTGTCCCGAACACGGCCGCGATAAGGGGTTTGTAGAAGTCGCCCGGCGTCGTACCGGCTTCCCAGCGCTTCCACTGCCGCACCATGCTGTCGTCAGATGGAAGTTCCGTTGGTGCGTGGGCCCGTAGGGCCCGTACGCAGTCAAGCTGCGACCAGCCGCGCGCCCGTCGCTCAGCCGCGATGCGTCGCGCCCAAGCAGGCCTGTCATCGGTCATTCGCCCTCCTTTGACTCGTACGCGAGCGTGACGCAACCACCAGGGGGACAGTCAAGGGACACCTGGGTGACATCTGCCTGTCCCCCGGTGGCCGGGCATGCCCCCCAGCTGTCACTTATTTCACGGGTCTGGCCTCGGCATGCTGTTCCTCAGTTCACGCACCGCCCGAATCGGCGCGCGCTTCAAGTGCGGCCACCCGTTCAGTGAGTTCCTGAATCTGGAGGCGCATTTCCTTGATTTCATCAGACGGCCCGGTCTTACGTCTCGGGCCTCCTTTGGAATCCGGCGCGGCAACGAAGTACCCCCTGTTCCCGGCGGAAGCGATGCGTTCCTCCGAGACCAGGATTGCCAAGCCGTCCCGAATGGTCTGCGAGGCATACCCGAACTGCGCTGCCAGCTCCCGCACCGTCGGAAGCTTGCCCTCGGGGTACTCGCCGGCGTCGATGGCGTCCCGTAGTGCGTCCGCCACCTTCGCGGGCTTCGATCTTGAGTCTCCCACCACTCCGCTCATGACAACGAGCGTATCTGCGAAGCCGGGGCGCGAGGGGCGAACAAGGGCTTGCCAGCTAGCTTGAGCTAGTGCATGCTAGGTGATGCTGGACGGGTCGAGAGGCGCCTGTAAGGGCGTGACCTGCGGTTTTGATCCACTAACTACTCGTGACTTCGGCGAGTCCCGTGGAGACGGGAGCCCTGATCAGAGGGCTACAAGCTTTGCCGGAAGCGCTCGTTCTTTGAGAACTCAACAGCGTGCGATTCGACGGGGGTGTGAGTCCCTGTCCCCGCAACGGCCCGGGTGATGGCCGCTGGCGAGCCACTTGGTGGCAGGCGAACCTGTCCTGCCCTGTGCATCAGCTCTGGAGAACAGTCCGGGGGATCATCCCTTCATTTCTGGAGGTCAACTCCTGTGGCTGCCACCTGGTGCGCGCCGCCCTGCTGGCGTCAGAGCAGCGACGATGACGCACCCGATTCAAGGCTCGGGACCGGTCGGCCGTGGCAACGGCCTTCCGGTGAAGCCCTTCACGACATCTACCGCCGGGCGAGATGAGCCGGACCTGTATCCGGAGGTCTCGCCGCGTTCGACCGGTAGCCGCAGCGCTTCCTGCGCTGGGGTCGGTTGCCTCCTCCGCGCGTCCGGCGTCACGCCGTACGTGCGGGGTGCGGGGAGCCGAAGTTGGCTCTGCGGGACGGTCGTCCTCTCACCATGGCCGTCCCGGTTCTCCCTTCACTCATTTCGCACGAGGGGGTACGGCCATGAGCGAGAGCTTCACCCGGGGGTTCGTCAACCACGGGACCGTCCACGGCGGTCAGAACTTCTCCACCCGGCACGAGGACGGTGCGACGACGGCCGTCGTGACGCAGAACGGCGAGACCACGACGAGGGTCACGGACCGGGACGGCAACGAGACGACGACCCGCTCGGACGGCACCAGCCACACCCGCTACAGCGACCCGCAGCGCGCCTTCGAGGCGATGCTCCGGTCCCAGCGCAACCGCCGACTTCGCCCCGGGGCGGCCGCCTGGTTGCCAAACTCGCCGGCCGCCCCGGGCCTCCCACACCATCGCTGACACGAGAGGTATCGCCATCATGGCCGCCTTATTCGCCGCCGTCTTCATCGCCCTGTACGTCGGGCACAGCGTCGGGGACCACTGGGTGCAGAGTTCCTGCCAGTCCGCCGAGAAGGGCCTGCCCGGCTGGGTCGGCCGCTTCGCCTGCGCCCGCCACGTGCTCGGCCTCACCCTCACGAAGGGGGCCGTCCTCGCCCCCGTCGTCGCGCTCCTCCACCTCCATGTCACGATCCTGGGCCTGGCCCTGGGGCTCGGCGTGGACGCCGTGACGCACTACTGGGCCGACCGGCGCACCACCCTCCAGCGCCTCGCCCGGCTGTGCGACAAGGGCGAGTTCTACAGCCTCGGCACCGCCGCTCACCCGGCGCACCCCGTGACGGCCGAGGGCAAGCCCGCCGCACATCTCGGTACGGGCGCCTATGCGCTCGATCAGAGCTGGCATCACCTGTGGCTGCTGGTCGCCGGGCTCCTCATCGCCACCGTCTGACGCTCATCGCGCTTCCGGGGCGGTCGCCTCTCACCGACTTCACCGCGACCGGCCCGGCTTCTCCGTCCCTTCGACTCAGGAGAGACCATGCGTACGTACGTCGGCACCCACGAGGTGCTGAACGCCGCCGAGTTCGCCGAGCTGGCCCTCGGCATGCAGGAGTTGCCCGCCGGCATCGACCGCGACCTGTTCCGCGGCCCGCTGGGGCCGGAGTCCGCCGAGGAGCGGGCCGCCCGGCTGGACGTGGCCCACGCGATCATCGCCGACTTGTCCGAGCAGGGCGCGGCGGGCGACGAGATCGCAGCCTGGGACGCGCTGTACGCCGACGCGCTCACCCGCACCGTGCCGTTCCTCCGCGCCGCCTGCACCACCGAGCGTTCCGCGCAGGCGGGTGAGGCGGCATGAGGACCACCGCCCCCGCCCCCGAGGAACTGACCGACCACACCGGCAAGCCGCGCGCCACCTTCAACATGCCGCTGGGCTACGAGGCGGCACGGCTGAGCATCGCCTTCCACGAGGCTGGCCACGCGGTGCTGGCCCTGGCCTACGGGATACACGTCAAGACCAGCGAGGTCATCGCCTGGGCCACCGATGACGACGGCGGTTGGGCGGCGACCGGCAAGACCGACATTCGCGTGGATGGCGCTTCGCCGTGGCAGTTCGCCGCGCAGTGCGCGGTCGGCGAACTGGCCAGCGCACACTACCTGTTGGCCTACGGGCTGTGGACGCCCGAGCGGGCGGCCGCGTGCCGGGCCGACCACGACCGCGAACTGGCCATCGACGTCCTGGCCAGGCACGGCTACCCGCTCGGACGCGTGCACGTTCCGGTGTTCGGGAAGTCCTGGGGGATGGTGCGGGGGATGGCCCGCCGCAAGATGTACCACCTGTGGCGGGAGATCACCGCCGTCGCGAACGCTCTGAACGACCGCACCCTGCTGACCGGTGACGAGATCGCCGGTCTGACCGGTCTGGCCAACGCCGTGGGGGGTGGGCGGTGAGCGAGATCCTCACGACTGTGGCGGCCGCCTTGCCGATCGCGGCGGGGTGGTCGGTGCACAGCCTGCGGCTGCGGCGCCGGGTTGAGGCCGCGCGGCGGGACCCGTTGACCGGTCTGCCGACCCGCGACGCGTTCACCGAACGGGCGGCCAGGACGCTGGCCAAGTACCCGACTGCGATCTACGTCATCGACTTGGTCCGCTTCAAGCAGGTCAACGACACCCACGGACATGCGGCCGGGGACGCGGTCATCCGCGCCTCCGGCGAGCGCCTGGCCGCATGGGCGCGCGCCCACGAGGGCATGGCCGCACGGCTGGGCGGGGATGAGTTCGCCGCCTTCACCTGCGTGCACAGCTTTCAGGACCACGTCCAGCAGCCGAAGGACCTTGCCTGGGCCCTGGAACAGCCGGTGCGGTTCGAGGGGCAGAAGCTGACCGTCGAGGCCTCCATCGGAACGGTCGCCCACAGCCCCGCGGACGGCGCGGATCTGCCCACGCTGATGCGGATCGCCGATGAACAGATGTACGCGGCGAAGCGCATCGGCATCCCGTGGCTGAATGCTCTGGACCTGGAGTCCGCGGACGAGACGGTCAACGGCCGCCGCTATGGCCGGCCGGGCACGGCGGGTTGGGACGGTGCCGGGTGAAGCTGGCCACGTTGACCCCGGGGCAGTTGAAGTCGGTGGAGCAGACGCTCTCGGCCGGAACCTGGGCCATCACCGTCGGTGCCGTGCTCTTCAGCGTCCTGACCGTGACCCCGCTCGTGTACGGGGTCACTGCCCAGGGTTGGGGCTGGACGGCGCCGATCCTGCCGCTGGTCGTCGATGCCGCCGTGGTGATCGTCATCATGCTCGACTCCACGGTGGCCCGCCTCGGCGGGCAGGCCGGCGGGTGGCCGTCCGTCCTGCGGTGGCTGACCGGGACCATGACCCTGGCCCTGAACATCGGCGACTCCGCGCTCCACCACAACCTCGTCGGGGTGGCCGTTCACGCGGTCGCCCCGACCCTGCTCATCGTCACCGCGGAGGCGAGTCTCGCCTACCGCCGGGCCATCGCCTCGGCCCTGGAACGGATCGAGCGTGAACGCCTCGCCGAGGCCGAACGGGAACAGCGCGAAGCCGCCGCCCGTGAACAACGCGAGCGCGACGAGCGTGAACGCGAACGCACCGCCCGCGAACGGGCAGCACGGGAGGAGCGTGAACACGCCGAGCACCTGGAGCGTGAACGCGCCGACCGCGAGACGGCCCGGCTGCGCGAAGAGCGCGAGCACGCCGCGAAGGTGGAGCGCGAGCGTGAGGAGCGGCAGGAGCGGGCGCGTCAGGCCGAGCGGGAGGAACAGGCCCGCCGGCGGCGTGAAGAGCAGGAACGCGAAGAACGCCAGCGCCGTGAACAGGCGGAACGCGCCGAGCGTGAACGCCTCGCCGCAGCCGAGCGTGAACAGCGCGAGCGGCAGGAGCGCGAACGTGCACGGGCCGTTCGTGAACAGGCCGCTCGCACGGCCCGTGAACAGCAGGAGAAGACCGTCCGGGCGGCCAAGCCGAAGCCGGTGAACACCGCCTCGGCGCCCCGCAAGCTCACCGAGCCCGAGGCCGTCGCCGCCGTTCAGGACGGCATGGTGGCCGGTCTGTCCGTGCGGCAGATCGCCGACCGGACCGGCTGGTCCGTCGGCTGGGTCAACGGCCGCATCCACGCCGAACACGAACGCCAGCAAGAGCGAGAGCAGGAGCGTGAGCGCGAAGGTGCGGCCACCTGATGGCTGCCCTGCCCACCTACCCCTGGCGCCTGGCGCCCGACGGGCTGGCCACCTACCGCCAGCTCCGCGCCGCCGGGCTGCGCCCCGGCGGTCAGCCGGTCGTTGCCCAGCTCGAACGGCGCCGCCGAGGGCGTGGCCCGCTGGTCGCCTACCTCTACCGCATCGACTGCGCCAAGCCCGTCCGTCCCATGACGGCCGCGAGGTGGGCGGCGTTGGCGAAGGCCAACGCGGCCCGCCGCCGGTGCCCGCAGTGCCGCCGGGACGCCGGATACGTCATCCCGGCCTCGCTGGGGACCTGCACACCCTGCGCCTACCCCGACACCGCACAACGCGCCGCCTGAACCCCGTTCACCACAAGGGAGTTGTCGTGAACCACCCGAAGCCCGGCGCTGCTCCGGTTCAGCCGGGCAGTCACTTCTTCATCATCACCCTGGAGCAGCCGGGGCGGGAGACCTACACCACCCACGGTGCCTTCACCCCGCCGCCCGGCTCGACGCGGCATGACGCGTTCCTGGCGATCCTCGCCATCGTCGTCCGCTCCGTGCCCAGCATGCAGGGCGCGAACGTCACCTTCTTCTCGCTGGAGCCCAACCAGCTCTGAACCTGCCCTCGAAGCAGCGGGCCCGGCCGCCTGCCGACCAAAGCGTCGGCCGGGCCCTTCAACTCCGCGAAGGAGCACCCCCAGCATGACCGAGATGAACGTGTCCGGTCCGCCCGTCGAGGCGCCGGAAGAGGAAAAGTCCGCTGCGGTCCTGACCTTCCCGCTCAAGAAGGACCCCGAGCCGACGTCTGCCCCCGAGCCGAAGTTCGTCCCCGCGGCCGCGACGGCCTCGCCCCCGGGGGAGGTGAAGGCGGGCGAGTGGGAGGCCGAACTTCCCGACCCCGAGGACCCCGAGGCCGAAGGACTGACCGAGGGCGCGGACGTCGACCCGCCGCGGGAGGTCTACCCGCCGTCCATCAGCGAGTGGATGGAGGCGCGGGACAAGGCCCGTCAGCCCGTCCTCCCTGACTGGGTGAAGCTGCCTGACCAGCGCAAAGCTGTCCGTAAGTGGGCGGTGCGGCACTACTCCACGATGCTCGGCTACCACGCCTTGCGGCTGCCGTGCGTCTACACTCCCAAGCTGCTCGCCTACTCGCCGCGCGGGGCCTGGCGCTGGTCCTCGGCCGTGGGGCGGTGGGTCTTCGACGCCGAGGGCCGGGCCCTGCGCCTGGCGTCCGTGCTGGATGAGGACGCGGGCACCTACCTGAAGTTGTCGCGCCAGCGGGACAATCGGGTGCGGATGCGCTCGGTTATCGCGTCCGTGGCGAGTTTGGTCGGTCTCACGGTCGCGCTGCTGTTGTGGGTCATGGCCCCGACCTGGGTGCTTGCCCTCGCGCTCACGACGCTGACCACGGGGCTGGGCCTGGCGGGTGCGCCGGCCGACCGGCCGCTCATCGACCGCGCGAAGGTGACCTTCCGCAAGCGCAAGCTCTCCTCGGACATCGTCATCCGCGCGCACGAGGTGGCGAAGCTGACCGACAAGAGCCAGACGATCGCGTTCCCGCGGCCGATCGGCCGGGACGGCGACGGCTGGCGCGTGGTCGTCGACCTCCCGTACGGCAAGACCTTCGAGGACTCGGTCAAGGCTCATGCCCGGCTCGCCTCGGGCATGGACATCGCCCCGACCCAGCTGTTCATGGACAAGGACGAGACCAGCGGACGCCGGGTCTCGTACTGGATCGCCGACCGTGACCCGCTCGCCGTCCCGTCCGGGAAGTCGCCGCTGCTCGGCGCGACGCGGGTGGACTTCTGGAAACCGTTCCCGTGGGGCGTCGACGAGCGCGGCAACCCGGTCATGGCCACCATGCTGTGGCTGTCCCTGCTGGTCGGCGCGGTGCCGCGGCAGGGCAAGACGTTCTCCGCCCGCACCATCGCGCTCGCCGCCGCCCTGGACCCGTACGTGCGCCTGATTGTGTTCGACGGGAAGGCGTCGCCGGACTGGCGTTCCTTCACCAAGGTCGCCCACCGGATCGGTTTCGGCATCGTCCCGCGCGACGGCTTCGACCCGGTGATGCACCTCGTTGACGCGCTGATGGAGCTGAAGGCGGACGTGGAGGACCGCTACCACCGGCTGTCCGAACTGCCGTTGCACATCTGCCCGGAGGGCAAGCTCACCCCGGAGATCAGCCGGGACAAGAAGCTGAACATGCCGCTCACCCTCGTGGTGGTGGACGAGGTGCAGGAGTACCTGCAGCACCCCACCCACGGCAAGACCATCCTCGACCTGCTCGTCTACCTCGCCCGCGTCGCGCCGGCGGTCGGCGTCTCGGTGATGAACTCCACGCAGAAGCCTGATGACACCGCCTGCCCGTCGGTCCTGCGCGACCAGCACCAGGCCCGTTTCTCCCTGCGGGTCGGCTCGTACCACGTCTCTGAGGTGGTGCTCGGCGCCGGGTCGTACGGGGAAGGGCTGGACGCATCCAAGTTGCTCAAGTCCCACAAGGGCGTTGGCCTGCTCAAGGGCATGTCGGATGACTCCGGGATCGTGCGGACCTACCTGGCCACCGGCCGCGACGCCGAGACGATCCTGGCCCGGGCCCGCGCCCTGCGCGAGGCCGAGGGGACGCTGACCGGCGACGCCGCGGGCGAGGAGAGCACGAGCCGCGGCGCGGACGCGGTCCTCGACGATGTCGCCGTCGTGCTTGGCCGCAGCGAGGACAAGGTGTGGTCGGAGACCGTCGTCGACCGCCTCGCCGAGTACAACGAGGCTGTCTACGGCCAGTGGGCCCAGCTGGAGGGCCGTGCCAAGGCCGACCAGCTCGCCGCCGCGCTCAAGCCCTACGGCATCACCACCGGCCAGGTGTGGGGCAAGACGGAGAACGGCAAGGGCGCCAACCGGCGCGGCATCGAGCGTCAGCACATCCTCGACGCGATTACGCAGCGCAACAAGAAGCGGGGCGACAGCTAGCCCCCGAGGGCCGCTAGGTCTAGCGAGCAAGGTCGCTAGACCTAGCAACCTCGCTAGCAACCCACAACGCCCCTGATCAGGCCGCTAGCACCTAGCGGCCCACCTGCGAAAACCCCGAAACCCGCCCTGAGAGGCCCTCATGCCCCTTCCCCTGCTCGCTAGCGCCACCCTGATTCTGCTCACGCTTGGTTACATCGGAGTGTGTGCGGTCTCGCCGTGGAAGACCTGCCGCCGCTGCGACGGACTCGGCTTCCAGCTCACCCACACCAAGCGCGGCAAGCCCCAGCGCGGCAAGCACTGCCGCCGCTGCGACGGCCACGGCATCCGCATACGCCGCGGACGCCACCTCTACAACCTGTGGGCCCGCACCTACCGCACGGGCCGCGCCGCCGACGCAGCCGCCGCCAAGACGCCGGGCGCAGGCTCCCGGAAGACGCCGACCGCATGACCGCGATCCTGCGCTTCGCGCTCGTGGCCGTCGTCCTCGGCCTGCTGCTTGCCTCCTGCCCCGCCCGCTGACCGAAAGGAGGTCTGGCCCGTGGCGGTCAACCTCTCCGCGATCCTCCTGCTCGGCATCGCCGCCGTCTTCATCGTCCGGTCCAGGGCCGGAGGCATCGGCCCCGCCATCGTCCTGTTCCTGCTCGGCTTCTTCACCGCCGGAACCGGCGCCGACGGACCCATCCGCAACCTGTGCACCGCGCTCATCCAGGCCCTCGCCAACCTGCGACCCTGACAGGGGAATTCACGGTGAACGAACCCACCCGCTACCGCCCGCCCGAGACGGCCGGCGCCGTCCACCACCCCACGCCCGTCGCGCACGCGGCACCGATGGTGCCCGTGCAGCCGGGCCGCATCCCCACCGTGCAGTCCATCGTCCTGCCCGACGGGCAGGTGGTCACCGGCTACGCCATCGCCCCCACCAAGCCCGAACCCGCCGCCACAAAGCCGCCCGTCTCACGGGCCGCCGCGAACATCGCGCTCGGGGGTATCGGCTTCGCCGCGGTGTGCGGCGGACTGCTGATGCTCACCACGTTCATCGCCGCCCTGACCACGCTGATCACCCAGCTCATCATCCTCGCCGCGGTCATCTTCGGCGGCTTCATCGCCGTGCAGGTACTCGGCAGTTCGAGCCGCGGCGGCAACACGGTCGTCAACATCCGCAAGGCCGTCATCAAACGCAACCACTTCCACACCTGACAGGAGCCCCCACCATGCTCCGCTTGCGCATCCAACACGCCACCTGGCCCCGCCCGGCACTGATCCTCAGCGACACCCCCCACCCCAACTGCCCACAGTGCAACGGCAACGGCGACTTCGAGGAGGACTACGGCGACCACGGGACCGGCGAGTACGCGGGCACCGACTGGTACCTGTGCACCTGCTGGAACATCACCCGCAGCTGGCTGCTCATGCCCCTGCCGCGCCGCCCCCGGTGGCTGCGCCGACGCCGCGCCGCCGATGACCCGTGGGCCCCCAACGGCTACAGCAACGAACCGCCCTTCTGACCGGAGAGGAAGCCGCCATGCCGGACACCGACCCGAACACCCTGGCCATCCGCGCCGCTGAAGCAATCCGGGACTTCAACCACGCCACCCAGCGCACCAAGGCAGAACTGACCTACCCCGGCGACGCGTACGAGGTCGTCGCGTCCCTCAAGCTCCTCACCCAGCGCCTGCCGCAGAGCTTCGACCAGATCTCCGACTTCCTGGCCACGCTCACCAAGACGGGCGCGGTCACCGCCGACTACGGCACACCGGACGACCACATCGCCGAAGCCCGCTCCGGCCTCGCCTCTGCCGCACTCATCACGCAGACCCTCACCGAGTTCCTGGACCACGCCCACAGCGAACTCGCCCCGCTCGGCTACGACATCAGCACCGATGAAGAGCCGTGCGGCGAGGGCATGTGCCGCTGCGACTGCATTGGCGTCCTGCACCCGTGCGGGTGTGACTGCCCGCATCCCGAGGACTGTGACTGCGCCGTCTGCACGACCGACGCCTGAATTCGCCCGGGGCGGCCCGTCTCTCACCACCCGGCCGCGACCGCCCCGGCTCTCCGCCCCTTCGACAGAAGCAGGAGAACCAGCACCATGCCCGTCACCCTCGCCCCGCCGCTGAACGCCCGGCGGCTCCGACTCCTCGACGTCATCCGGCACATATCCGGCGAGTGGACGACCCTGCGCGCCCACCGTTTGTACCGGGGCGCCGGGTGGGGCCCCAAGCGTTCCACCGCCCGCCGCGACCTCAATGCGCTGGCTCGCTCCGGCTACCTGGTCCAGCACGAGACCTACGGCCGGCGCTTCTTCACCCTCAAGCGCACCAGCGCCTGAAAACGCCCGGAGCGGCCGCCTCTCACCACAAGACCGCGGCCGCTCCGGCTCTCCGTCCCTTCGACAGAAACAGGAGAGCTACCAGCATGACCCATCCCACCCCGGTCCGGCGAGCCGTCTCCCGGCCGCGTCTGCTGGACGCGTTCTGCTGCCAGGGCGGCGCCAGCATGGGCTACCACCTTGCTGGCTTCGACGTCGTGGGCGTCGACATCGCCCCGCAGCCCCGTTACCCCTTCACCTTCGTGCAGGCGGACGCGGTCGCCTTCATCCGCGAGTACGGCGCGGAGTTCGACTTCATCCACGCCTCCCCGCCGTGCCAGCATGACAGCGAATGCCAGCGCATCCGCGGCAATACCCATCCCGACCTGATCGCCCCCACTCGCGCGGCGCTGGAATCCACCGGCCGCTCCTGGGTGATGGAGAACGTGCGGGGCGCGGTGCCCAAGCTCCGGCGCCCGGTGATGCTGTGCGGGCCCATGCTGGGGCTGGAGACCTACCGGCACCGCTACTTCGAAGCCGGCGGAGCTTTGGGCCTCCCGCAGCTCCCGCACTCCGGACATGCCGTGCCGCAGGCCAAGATGGGCCGCCCCGTCCCTCCGGGTGCGTACGGGCAGTTCATCGGCAACTTCTCCGGCGTCCCCCTCGCCCGGAAGGTCATGGGCGTGCCCTGGATGAACCGCGACGGCATCCGCGAATGCATCCCGCCCGCCTACACCCAGTGGATTGGCGCCCAGTTCCTTGCCCCGGAAGGCAGGGCCGCCGCATGACCGAACCCCTGGCCACCGACCTCGGGAGCCTGCCCCTGCTCGCCTCCGCGCTGGATGCGGCCGAGCGCGGCTGGCCCGTCATCCCCCTGCGCCCCGGCGCCAAGTCCCCTGCCGGGCACAGCGAGCAGCGCTGCCCACGTACCGGCCGGTGCTCGGACGGGCACCTCAAGCCCGAGCAGCGCGCCACCACCGACCCGTCCCTCATCCACGCCGCTTGGGCCCGGGGCCGTTGGAACGTCGGGATCGCGACCGGCCCGGCCGGGCTGCTCGTCATCGACCTGGATGTGCCCAAACCGGGAAACACTGAAAGGGCCCCTTCGGGGACAGATTCCTGGCAGGCGCTCTGCGAGCGCGCCGGCACCCGCCCCGTGACACGACAGGTCCGCACGCCGTCCGGCGGTGAGCACTGGTACTTCACCACCCCACCCGGCACCCGGCTGGGATGCACGGTCGGACAGCTCGGCCCGCGCATCGACACCCGGGCCTGGGGCGGCTACGTCGTCGCCCCGGGCAGCACCACCCCCAACGGCGCGTACACGGTCCTGGGCGACCACGAGCCCGCCCCACTGCCGGACTGGCTCCACAACGCCCTGACTCCCCCTCCGCGGCCCGGCCACGCCGTGCCGGACGCTCTGCGGAACCGCGGCGGGTACGCCGCCGCAGCACTGCGTGCTGAAGAGCGCAACGTCGCCACGGCGGCTGACGGTACCCGCAACGCCACCCTGCTCCGGGCCGCCCGCGCCCTGGGACGCCTCGTGGCATCCGGCGACCTCACCCGGAACGAGGTCGAAGAGGCTCTTAGTAGGGGGGCGGGGGCCAACGCGACCCAGCCCCAGCGCTACTACGACGACGTCATCGCGCGGGGCCTGGACTGGTCCATCGCCCACAACCCGAACCGGGGGCGGGCAGCATGACCAACCCGCCCCCTCCTAAGAGTCAACCCCTCACCCCAACCGGGCCGTTCGTCGCCGGACCGGCCGCACCTGGGCCAACCATGGGCGAGCCGAAAGGCGCCGCCCGCAAGGGCGTCCTTTCTGCTCTTCGTCCTGACCCTCACGCGGTCGTCATCACCGGTATCCAGCCGGGTTTTCAGGTCCACATGACCGGCGTGCCGGTCGCGGACTGGCTGTGTGTCTGCGGGCACCACGAACGCGCCCGCGGCCGGGCTGCCGTCATCGAGCTGGCCGCCCGCGTCCGCATCGCCACCTGCCCCCACGCCACCGCCGAAGGGAGGTCAGCGGCATGACCGAACAGGACATGGTTTCCGAGGAACTCCCTGCCCCGTCAAACCCGTTGGCCGTCGCCCGTCGGCTCCTCCCTGACTGGCAGACCGAGGCCGGACACCTGGTTTGTCGGCGGTGGCGGGGATCGTGGATGCGCTGGACGGGCACCTGCTGGCGGGAGTTGGACGAGGTGCAGGTGCGCGCGGCGATGTACACGCGTCTGGAGAACGTCATCTACTGGGCCGTGAACAAGAAGGGTGAGCCGGAGCCGCGGGAGTGGGCGCCGACCAAGCAGAAGATCAGCAACCTGCTGGACGCGCTCACGGCCATCACCCTGCTGCCCACCGACACCGACGCCCCTTCGTGGGCCGACGGGACGGCGGCTGACGACGGGCCGGTTGTGGCGTGCGCGAATGGGCTGTTGCGTATCCGGGACCGTGCGCTGCGGCCGCACAGTCCGGCGTTCTTCAACCTGGTCTCCGTGCCCTACCCCTATGACCCGGACGCGACCGCACCAACGTGGGACCGGTTCCTGCGGCAGGTCTGGCCCGACGACCCGGACGCCATCGAGGCGGTGCAGGAGTGGTTCGGCTACGTCCTGTCGGGTCGCACCGACCAGCAGAAGATCCTGCTCATGGTCGGCCCGTCCCGTTCGGGCAAGGGCACCATCGCCCGCGTACTCAAAGAACTGGTCGGCAAGGAGAACCTCGCCGGCCCCACTCTCGCCGGGATGGGCACGAACTTTGGGCTGTCGACACTGATCGGCAAGCCGCTCGCGGTCATCTCCGACGCCCGGCTGTCCGGCAACGACAACAGCCAGGTGGTGGAGCGGCTGCTCACCATCTCCGGTGAGGACACGATCGACATCGACCGCAAGTACCGGGAAGTGTGGACCGGCAAGCTCCCCACGCGGCTGATGATCCTGTCCAACGAACTGCCGTACTTCGGCGACTCCTCCGGGGTCATCGCCCGCCGGTTCGTCGTGCTCACGATGACCGTGTCGTGGCTGGGCAAGGAAGACCCGACCCTGTTCGGCCGGCTCGTCGCCGAGATGCCCGGGATCCTGAACTGGGCCCTGGACGGACTCGCTCGCCTGGAGGCCAAGGGCCGGATCACCGAGCCCGAGTGCAGTCGCGAAGCGGTCACCACCATGCAGGACACCGCCTCCCCCACCTCCGCGTTCATCCGCGAACGCTGCACCACCGGGCCGGTGTGCAGCGTGCCCGTGGACACCCTGTGGGCGGTCTGGCGGGAGTGGGCTGAGGACAACGGCGTCCGAGCGGTCGGTACGAAGCAGATGTTCGGCCGCAACCTCCTCTCCGTCATCCCCCAACTCCACCGCACACGGCCCCGCGACGCGTACGGCCAGCAGGTGGCGATCTACAACGGCATCACCCTCAAGCCGTCCGATCCACATCAGCTTGAGTCGTGACTCATCGCGACTCAAGCGCCTTCCCGCCCGCTCTGAGTCGCGATGAGTCGCGACTCAGAGCAATGCGGATCCAACACGGAACCACCGCGGGGAACTTCGGCGACGCCCCGTTCTTGCCCGCCCCGCTCTGCCGAGGAGGCACTTCGATGTCCGGCAGCACCAGGGACCGAGAGAAGCTCACCCTCGATGAGGTCTGCGAGGAGCTGAAGATCTCGCGCTCCACTTTCTACGACTGGCGCCGGAAGAACCGGGCGCCCCGTTGCATCAAGCTCCCGAACGGCGACCTGAGGGTCCGCCGTAGCGCTCTGGATCACTGGCTCGACGACCACGAGGACGCCGCTTGATGGGCACGACGTACAACGTCAAGTTCTGGAAGACCGCCGTCTACAAAGGCAAGCGCGGCACCACGTACACGGTGCGCTGGACGCTCGACGGCCAGGAGTGGCGTGAACCCCTGGGTACGCGTGCCCAGGCGGACGCTTTTCGCTCCGAGTTGGTGAGCGCCGCTCGCCGCGGTGAGCCGTTCAGCATCGCCACCGGCAGGCCCGTCTCGCACCAATCGAAGGCGAGCACGACGAACTGGTACGACTTCGCAGTTCAGTTCGCGGACTACCAGTGGCACCGCACCGCCGGCAACAGCCGGAAGAACACGGCCAAGGCGCTCATGGCGACGACCATCGCGCTGCTGCGGACGTCGCCAGCGGCCTTTCGCCCCGTCGACGTCCGCACAGCGCTGAGGGAGTACGCGTTCAATACGAAGCGGCGGGGGGAGGCGCCGCCGGAGGTGGCCACCATCCTGAGGTGGGTGGAGCGGAACTCGCTGACCATGGCGGCGTGGGAGGACCCGGTCAAGGTTGACGAGGTCCTGCGCGCTGTGGATACGAGGCTTGACGGCAGGCGTGCCGCAGCCAGTTCCGTCAAGCGCAACCGGCGGATACTCAACGTGGCTATGCAGCACGCGGTCAAGCACCGGATCCTGCGCGAGAACCCGCTGCCGAAGGGGAGGGGCGCGACGCCCAAGACGTCCAACGCAGTGGACAGGCGATCTCTGATCCATCCGGCCCGGATGGCGCGCATGCTGGCCGGTGTCCGTCGTCGGCCCCGCGGAGGCCGGAAGCTGCACGCCTACTTCGCCACGATCTTCTATTCCGGACCGCGCCCGGAGGAAGCCGTGGCGATGGTCGTGGAGGACGTGGTCCTGCCGCCGGAGGATGCAGAGGACCAGTGGTCGGAGCTGCTGTTCCACACCGCGCAGCCGGAGGTCGGGAAGAACTGGACCGATGACGGCCAGCTCCACGAGGAGCGCGGGCTGAAGGGGCGGGCCGAGGTGAGGTTCCCCCGCTGCGTGAGAGTTGCTGATCAGCAGGTCGGGACGGGTTGATGGGTGTTCAGGTTCGCTGGTTCGGCCGTCGCCTGGTCGGTGTAGTGCTTCTCCTCGAACTCGATCGGGCTGAGGTAGCCGAGCCGTTCTTGGATGCGGCGGGGGTTATAGAAACCGTCGATGTACTCGAAGAGCGCGAGGTTCGCCTCGGCACGTGTGGCGAAGGTGCGGCCGCGCAGGCCCTCGGTCTTGATCAGCATCCACAGATTTTCCGCGAGGGCGTTATCGTACGAGTCCCCCACGGACCCCATGGACGCCTCAATTCCCGCCCGCACCAACCGGGTCGTGAGCTTGATGGACGTGTATTGACAGCCGTGATCGGCGTGGTGAATGAGCTTGCCCGGCTCGACCTCGCGGGACGAGAGGGCGTACTCGAGGGTGGTCAGCACCAGGTCCGCATCGGCGCGGGCGGAGGTCTCCCAGGCGACCACCCGGCGGGAGAACGCGTCGCGGATCGCCGAGAGCCACAGCGGCCCCTCGCCGGTCGGAACCATTGTGAGGTCGGTGACCCACAGCCGGTTCGGCGCGGGTGCGGTGAAGTCCCGGTTGACCAGGTCCGGGGCCAAGGTGGCCTTCGGGTCCCGGCGCGTGAAGCCGCTCTTGCGGCGTGGGCTCACGCCCGCAAGACCGTCCTCGCGCATCAGCCGTTCGACCCGCTTGCGGCCCACGCGGACGCCCTCCCGTTTGAGGACGGCGTGCACCCGCGGCGAGCCGTAGATCCCGCCGGAGTCGGCGTGGATCGTGCGGATCTGCTCGGTCAGCTCGACGTCCCGGCGGCGCCGTTCGCACGGCTCCTTCTCCGCGCGGCGCCAGCGGTAGTAAGTGGCGGAAGGGATGTGGAGCTCCCGGAGTACGCACTCGACCCCCAGGCGGGGATGCTCGTCAACGAGCGCCGTCACCTGGGCCGGGTCGGGTCGAGTTGCGCCGCGAAAAACGCCGAGGCCGTCCGCAGCACGTCGTTGGCCCGCTTGAGCTGGGCGTTCTCCTTGCGCAGGGCCGTGAGCTCGGCCCGCTCGTCGGTGGTGAGCCGGTCGTCGCGCTCGCCGGCATCGGCCTCGGCCTGGCGGATCCAGCCGCGCAGGGCCTCCGGATGCACGCCGAGGTCGACGGCCAGTTTCTTGATCTGCGGCCTCGGGTCGGAGGTGCGGTACATCCGCACCGCACGCTCACGCAACTCCAGCGGATATCTTCTCGGGGCAGCCATGGTCGAAGGTCCTCTCATGAGTCCCATCTGACCCTCTGTCAACTGACTCCGCATCTCGGGGGAAGCTCAAGGAGGAGACGCGCGTTGTGCCTGGCCCGCCGCCCTTGACGAGGATTCTGCGCGAGTACATCAGGGAGGAGGGGCTGAAGCCTGGCGACCGGCTGTTCCCGGGGGAGAAGGGAGGCATCCTCTCAGGCTCGGTCACGCGCAGAGCGTGGCGGAGCGTCAGAAAGGAGGAGCTGACCGAGGTCGAGTACGCGTCCCCCATGGGTAAGCGGATCTACGACATCCGGCACACCCGTCTGACGAAGTGGCTCAACGACGGCATCCCGCCGGCACAGGCGGCGTACTGGGCGGGCAACAGTGTGGCCGTCCTGCTGTCCGTCTACGCCCAGTGCATCGAGGGACAGCTCCCGGACCTCAAGCGCCGGATGGAGGCGCAGGAGGACCTCATCGGGCTACCTGAGGACTGACCCCAGCCCGGAGAACTTCTCCGCTATTTCTCCGTGGCCACCCGTAGAACCCCGGTGACAGCCGGACAGCGCCGGACCTCCCCGTACTCCCGCGGGGCGGTCCGGCGCCCGCGGAAGGTCCGATGGGCATCGCGTTGACCAGCAAAAACGCCCCTCCCTGGCGGGGAGAGGCGTGAAAGAAACGGAGCGCCCCCGGCAGGACTCGAACCTGCGGCCAAGCGCTTAGAAGGCGCCTGCTCTATCCACTGAGCTACGGGGGCCGGATCGTGCGGCGGTCGCGGACGGCTGAAGCCCCGGGCTCGGTGGTGCCGTGACCTTGCCGGGGACAAGGATAGGGCTCCGCGTACCTCGTCCCGGTTGCTTCACCTCCGTGACACGATGTGGAGGTTCGGTGAAGCGGTCCTGATAATCGCAGGCGGGTGCGAATCGTGCACCGTTTTTGACGCCTCGCGCGACGGGTGTTGTGTACTCGTTATGCCGGGACCTCCCTGGGCCTCATTCGCCACGCCTCGCGCGCCAGGGGCTATACGCTTCAAAAACACATCAGAATTGGGCATTCTGCACACGTGGCGACCTTGGACGTACGGCCCCGACTGCTCGACGCGCTGTCCGCACTGCGTGACCGCGTCGACGCCGCACGCTTCCCCCTCCCCCTTCCCGGCGCCGCCCGCGCCCGTCGCAACCGGGTCGAACTGCTGGCGCAGCTCGACGACTACTTGGTGCCCCGGCTCTGCGCCCCCGAAGCGCCGTTGCTGGCGGTGGTCGGGGGGTCCACCGGGGCGGGCAAGTCCACCCTGGTGAACTCGCTGGTGGGGCGGCGGGTCACCGAGGCGGGGGTGCTGCGGCCCACCACGCACACCCCGGTTCTCGTCTGTCACCCCGATGACCACCACTGGTTCGCCGGGCCCCGGGTGCTGCCGGCGCTGCGCAGGGTCTGGGTGCCGTCCCAGGATTCCCAGGAGCCCGAGGGACCACAGGGCGGGGTGCCCGTACCGGAGGAGGACGACGGGCGGCCGGGGCTGCGGATCGAGACCGACCGCAGCCTGCCGCGCGGGCTGGCGCTGCTCGACGCCCCCGACATCGACTCGCTCGTGGCCCGCAACCGCGAGCTCGCCGCCGAGCTGATCTGCGCCGCCGACATCTGGGTCCTGGTCACCACCGCCACCCGCTACGCGGACGCCGTCCCCTGGCACCTGCTGCGCGCGGCCAAGGAGTACGACGTCACGCTCGTCACCGTGGTGGACCGGGTGCCGCACCAGGTCACCGGGGAGGTGGCCCGGCAGTTCGGGGCGCTGCTGGAGGCGGCCGGGCTGGGGGACGTCCCCCGGTTCACCATCCCCGAGCTGCCCGAGTCCGTCGCCGGCGGCAGCGGGCTGCTGCCCGTGACGGCCGTCGCGGGGCTGCGGTCCTGGCTGATCCAGCGGGCCCAGGACCCCGCCTCGCGGACCGTGGCCCGGGCCCGTACCGCCAACGGCGTCCTCGCCTCGCTCGGCACCCGGCTGCCGGGGCTCGCCGGGGCGGCGGCCATCCAGCACTCCGCCGCCGTCCGGCTGCTCCAGCGGGCCGAGGACGCCTACGGCCGGGCCGCCGAACGGGTGCGGCGCGACGCGGCCGCGGGCGAGGCGCTCGCCGGGGACGCGCTGACGCACTGGCGCGGATACCCGCGCGACAGCACGCCCGAGGAGCTGCTGACCGCGCTGACCAACGCCTTCACCGCCCTCCTGGGCTGCGCCGTGGACGCCGCGGACGAGGAGATCGCCACCGCCGACGCGGACGATCCCGCCGCGGGGACGGTGCTCGCCCCGCGCGACGCGGAGGGCGCCGCGGCCCGGATCGGGGTGGCCGTGCGCCACTGGCGGCGCTGCCTGGAGGAGATCGTGGAGGAGGAGGCGCGGGCCGCCGAGCGCGGCGCCCCCGCCGACACGGACCGGGTCACCGCCCTGCTCGCCGCGGCGCTGCTGGGCGGCCGGCGGGCCCTCGCCGCCGGGGAGGGCCTGGCCGAGACCGTGGGCGCGCAGAGCGCCCAGCGGCTGCGCGACCGCGGCGTCCTCCTCCTCGACGCGTGCATGGAACGGGTCCTGGACGCGGAGCGGGACCGCCGGACCGCTCCCCTCGAAGCCCTCGATGTGACGCCGGATCACCAGGTCGAGCTCATCGCGGTGTTGTCCGTACTCCAGAAGGAAAGGTGACCGCGGTGCACTCCGCCGACAGCCGCTGCGGGCAACAGCCGCCGCCCGCGCCCGACGACGCCGAACGCTCCTGGGACGACGGGCTGATCGCGCGCCGCGCGCGCCAGGAGCACGAGAAGGCCCACCCGGAGGAGCCCGCCGCGCGGCCCGCGCAGCCGCGGACCGCGACCGCGCTCGGGGGCACGCTCCTGTCCCGGCTCGACGCCCTGCGCGAGCTGGTCGGCCTGTCCCGGGCGCGGCTGGACGGCGCGATGCTCGCCGAGGCGGGGCGGGTGCTGGAGGAGGCCGCGGCGCGGCAGCGGCAGTCGCTCGACCTCACGGTGGTGGCGATCGCCGGATCGACGGGCAGCGGCAAGTCCACGCTGTTCAACGCGCTCGCCCGGGCCCAGCTCTCGGAGGCCGGGGTCCGCCGGCCCACCACCGCGGCACCCGTGGCCTGCGCCTTCGCCGACCGCGCCGACGGGATGCTGGACCGCCTCGGCGTCCCGGCCCGTTCGCGCCGGCAGCCGCCGCGCCCCTACGACCCGCAGCTCGCCGGCGTCGTCCTCCTCGACCTGCCCGACCACGACTCCGCCGCGGCCGGCCACCGGGAGCAGGTCGACCGGCTGCTCGGGCTGGTGGACGCGGTGATCTGGGTGGTGGACCCGGAGAAGTACGCGGACGCGGTGCTCCACGAGCAGTACCTGCGGCCGCTGGCCGGGTACGCGGAGGTGACCTTCGTCGTCCTCAACCAGCTGGACCGGCTCTCGGCGGACGCCGTGGACCAGGTGCTGGACGATCTGCGCCGACTGCTGGACGAGGACGGGCTGGCGCTCGGGGAGCACGGGGAGCCGGGGGCGACGGTGCTGGCACTGTCGGCGCTCACCGGCGAGGGGGTCGGTGAACTGCGCGAGGCGCTCGGCCAGTTCGCGGCCCGCCGGTGCGCGGCCGAGCTGCGGCTGACCGCCGATGTGGAGGGTGCGTCGCGGCGGCTGCGCCCGGCCTATGTGGCCGACGGGCGGCCGGGGCTGACCGACGGGACGCGGCTGGACTTCGAGGACCGGCTCGCGGAGGCGGTCGGTGCCCGCGCCTCCGGGCTGCGGGCCGAACGGACCTGGCTGCGGGCCGCCGAGCGGGCCTGCGGGACGGTGTGGGGCCGGGCGTGGCGGCTGTACCTGCGGCTGCGCGACCGGACGGGGGTGCCGGGGGCGGAGGACGAGGACGTGGCGCCGCAGCAGCGCCGGACGGCGTCGCGGCCGCTGGTGGAACAGGCCGTGCGGACGCTGGTGCACGAGGCGTCCGCCGGGCTGCCGGGGCCATGGGCCCTGGCCGTGCGCGAGGCGGCGGTGCGCGGGGCGGTGGGGCTGGCGGAGGCCCTGGACGAGGCGGGGGCCGCGGCTCCCGTCCCGGCCGCGCGCCGCGAGGGCGACACGGGCGGGTGGCGCACGGAGGGCATGTGGGCCTGGGCGGCCCGGAGCGGCGGGTGGCGGGCCGTGGGGCGGCGTACGGGGGTGTGGGGTGCGGGTGCGTGGTGCACGGGCGCCTGGCGCACGGGCGGTTGGACCGGGGCGCGGCGCACCGGGGCCGGGCGGACGCGGGGTGCGGAGGCGCCGCGGCTGGTGCGGCCCCGCTGGTGGGTGGTGGCCCTGGGGCTGCAGGTGACGTTCGTGGTGCTGCAACTGCTCGGGGCGGCGGGGCTGGTGGCCGAGATGGCCGGGGCGCTGAACCTGGAGTGGTGGATTCCGGGGGTGGTGGCGGCCGGGAGCGGAGCGGGTGCGCCGGCCCTGGCGTGGGGCTGCCGGATGGCGGCGCGGGGCCCGGCGCGGGCGTACGGGCTGGAGACGGAGCGCAGGCTGCGGGGTGCGGCCGCGTCGTTGGGGCGGGAGCGGGTGCTGGAGCCGGTGGCGGCCGAGCTGTTGCGGTACCGGGAGGTCCGGGCGCAGTTCGTGGTGGCGGCCGGGGAGATGTGACGGGGGGTTGGAGAGGGGGCGGCCGGGGCGCCTGTGGGTGACGGTGTTGTCCCCAACTCGGGCCTCGTCCACAGGCGTGAGCGGGATTCCGCCGGGGTGTGCACCATGGGGCCAGGACCCGGTCGCGGGGAGCGGCCGGGCGGTCGACGGGGGAGGCATGCGATGAACGAGACGCTGGTGACGGTCGTGGGCAATGTGGCGACCCAGCCGGACTTCAGGGAGACCTCTAACGGGTCGGCGGTCGCGCACTTCCGGCTGGCGGCGACGGTGCGCCGCTGGGACCGGGGGCGGGAGGAGTGGACGGACGCGCACACGAGCTTCTACTCGGTGTGGGCGTGGCGGACCCTGGCCTCCAATGTGGTCGCGTCCGTGACGATCGGCGAACCACTCATCGTCCGGGGGAAGTTGAGGATCACCTCGCAGGACCGGGACGGGAAACGCTGGGTGTCGGCGGACATCGACGCGCTCTCCATCGGTCATGACCTCGCCCGGGGCACCTCGGTGTTCCGCCGGGTGTCACCGGCCCGGCCGCTACCGGTCGAGCCGGTGCGGATGGCGGGTGTGGCGGCGCGGGCGGCGGCGGACGTGGAGGCGGCGGCCGGGGCGGTCGGGGCGGTCGCGCACTGAGGCGCCGTGTGCTGAAGGGCCGTGCGCTGAGGGGTCTTCAGGTGGTGGGCAACTGCCTTGCGAAATGGGTGCTTTGTCCTCGGGGATTTATCGATAATGCCGAGCTGAACACCTGATTCCGATAACGATTCCGATTCGGATCGGCCGTCCGGAAGGCCGGTGTGTTCAGAGGGTTGTACGCGCTCCCTAGGATCCCGTTCGTAGCAACGGGGGCTGCTGCTTCTTGGGTTGCCTGGTGAGGCCTGTGATGTGCTTCCGCGGCCGGCCGCCCATCCGAAAGGAAAGTCATGAGCTCTGTGTTGAGGCGCGGTTCCGCATGCCTCGCGACGGTCGCCCTGGCGGTGGCGCTGGCCGTGGCCGGTGCGGTGGGCCCGGCCGGCGCCGCCGTGGTGGAGGAGGGGCCGCAGGACGCGGGCGGCGTCGCCGCGACGCTCGGCGGCGAGATGACGGCCAAGGCGTGGGCGCACGTCAAGGGCGGCAGCAGACCCGGGAATGTGATGGCGGGCCTGTTCGAGATGAAGGTCGACGGCGGCGGCACCCTCCAGACCTACTGCGTGGACGTCAACACCGGCACCGTCAACGGCGCCGCGTACAAGGAGGTCGGCTGGAGCGAGTCGTCCCTGCAGAACAACCCCCGGGCGGGGAAGATCCGCTGGATTCTCCAGAACTCCTACCCCCGGGTCGACGACCTGGCCGCGCTGGCCCGGAAGTCCGGGGCCGGCACCCTCGACGCGGACCTCGCGGCCGCCGGTACCCAGGTCGCCATCTGGCGCTACTCGGACGGCGCGAAGGTCGAGGCGAACGACCCCGCGGCCGAGAAGCTTGCCGACTACCTCTACGACAACGCCGAGGACCTGAAGGAGCCCGCGGCCTCCCTCTCGCTCGGCCCCCTCGCCGTCTCCGGCAGGCCCGGCACCCGGATCGGCCCGGTCACCGTCCGCACCAACGCGGACGGCGTCACCGTCACCCCCTCCGGTGACGCCGGCCCCCGGAATGTGAAGATCGTCGACAAGGCGGGCAGGCCCGTCACCACCACGACCGACGGCGGACGGCTCTACTTCGACGTCCCCGCCGGCACCCCGGACGGCGGTGCCTCGTTCACGGCGGCGGTCAACACCGAGGTCCCCGTGGGCCGGGCGTTCATAGGGGACCGGATCCGGACCCAGACGATGATCCTGGCCGGTTCCAGCCGGAGCGCCGCGACGGCGGTCGCCACCGTCCAGTGGGCGAGGAAGGGCGCCGTCCCGGCGGTGTCCGCCCGGAAGAAGTGCGCCGAGGGCGGCCTGGAGGTCGCCGCGGGCAACCGGGGCGACAAGCCGTACGCCGTGGTGATCGACGGCAGGAAGCACCGGGTGGGGCCGGGCCGCTCACGGACCGTGCTGGTGAAGGCCGCCGAGGACCGGCCCTACCGGATCACGGTCACCGGGCCGGGGGGCTTCTCCAGGACCTTCTCCGGCGTCCTGGACTGCCGGACGGGCGCCCCGGAGGTCACCACGGCCACCGCCGTGGGCGACACGACCGGTGGCGCCGGCCCGTCCCCGTCCGGCTCCGGCCCGGGCACCGGCTCCCCGGGGAGCGCTCCGGCGGGCGGCTCCGGTTCCCCGGGGCGGTCCGGCCTGCCGGAGCCGGACGCCGACAGCGATCTCGCCGTCACCGGAAGCCGCGGTGCCTCCCCGGCCACCGTGGGCGTCGCGGCGGCGCTGGTCGTCGTCGGCGGCACGGCGGTCTTCCTCCTCCGCCGGAAGAGGACGGCGGCCACGGACGAGTGAGTCCCGTCGGCGGGCGGCCCGGGAACGGGGCGCCGGGCGCCCGCCGCGGGGAATCGCGTTTTCGTCCGGGGCCGCCGGTACGGCAAGATGGGATGTGTCTGCCCTCACGCGGGCGGAGCCGCACATTGGCCCTTCTCCACTGCCGGACGGTTTCCCTTGGCTGAGTACATCTACACCATGCGCAAGACGCGCAAGGCGCACGGCGACAAGGTCATCCTCGATGACGTGACGCTGAGCTTCCTGCCCGGCGCGAAGATCGGTGTGGTCGGCCCGAACGGCGCCGGTAAGTCCACCGTCCTCAAGATCATGGCCGGTCTGGAGCAGCCCTCCAACGGCGACGCCTTCCTGTCGCCCGGCTACAGCGTCGGCATCCTGATGCAGGAGCCGGAGCTCGACGAGTCCAAGACCGTCCTGGAGAACGTCCAGGACGGCGTCGCCGGGATCAAGGGCAAGCTCGACCGGTTCAACGAGATCGCCGAGCTGATGGCGACCGACTACTCGGACGCCCTGCTCGAGGAGATGGGCAAGCTCCAGGAGGAGCTCGACCACGCCAACGCCTGGGACCTGGACGCCCAGCTGGAGCAGGCCATGGACGCGCTGGGCTGCCCGCCCGCCGACTGGCCGGTCAACAACCTCTCCGGTGGCGAGAAGCGCCGCGTGGCGCTCTGCAAGCTGCTGCTGGAGGCCCCCGACCTGCTGCTCCTCGACGAGCCCACCAACCACCTCGACGCCGAGTCGGTGAACTGGCTGGAGCAGCACCTGGCCCAGTACGCCGGCACCGTCGTGGCGATCACCCACGACCGGTACTTCCTCGACAACGTCGCGGGCTGGATCCTGGAGCTCGACCGCGGCCGCGCCATCGGCTACGAGGGCAACTACTCCACCTACCTGGAGAGCAAGCAGGCCCGTCTCAAGGTCGAGGGGCAGAAGGACGCCAAGCGCGCCAAGCGCCTCAAGGAAGAGCTGGAGTGGGTCCGCTCCAACGCCAAGGGCCGCCAGGCCAAGTCCAAGGCGCGCCTCGCCCGTTACGAGGAGATGGCCGCCGAGGCCGACAAGATGCGGAAGCTGGACTTCGAGGAGATCCAGATCCCGCCGGGCCCGCGTCTGGGCTCGATCGTCGTCGAGGTCGAGAACCTCTCCAAGGCGTTCGGCGACAAGGTCCTCATCGACGACCTGTCGTTCACCCTGCCGCGCAACGGCATCGTGGGCGTCATCGGCCCCAACGGTGCCGGTAAGACCACCCTGTTCAAGATGATCCAGGGTCTGGAGAAGCCGGACTCCGGCAGCATCAAGGTCGGCGAGACCGTCAAGATCTCCTACGTCGACCAGAGCCGCGCCAACATCGACCCCAAGAAGACGCTGTGGGCCGTCGTCTCGGACGAGCTGGACTACATCAACGTCGGCCAGGTCGAGATGCCCTCGCGGGCGTACGTCTCGGCGTTCGGCTTCAAGGGCCCGGACCAGCAGAAGCCGGCCGGTGTGCTCTCCGGCGGCGAGCGCAACCGCCTCAACCTGGCGCTCACCCTCAAGCAGGGCGGCAACCTGCTGCTCCTCGACGAGCCGACCAACGACCTCGACGTCGAGACCCTCTCCTCGCTGGAGAACGCGCTGCTGGACTTCCCGGGTGCCGCCGTGGTCGTCTCCCACGACCGCTGGTTCCTCGACCGGGTCGCCACGCACATCCTGGCGTACGAGGGCGACTCCAAGTGGTTCTGGTTCGAGGGCAACTTCGAGTCCTACGAGAAGAACAAGATCGAGCGCCTCGGCCCGGACGCGGCCCGTCCGCACCGCGCCACCTACAAGAAGCTCACCCGGGGCTGAGCGTGGCGCGCCACATCTACTCCTGCCCGCTGCGCTGGTCGGACATGGACGCCTTCGGCCATGTCAACAACGCCGTCTTCCTGAGCTACTTGGAAGAGGCGCGGATCGACTTCATGTTCCGGCTGGCGCCGGGTGACGGGAGCCCGTCCTTCAAGGGCGGGTCCGTCGTGGCCCGGCACGAGATCGACTACCTGCGTCCGCTGGTGCACCGGTACGAGCCGGTGACGATCGAGACCTGGGTGACGAGGATCGGAGCCTCGTCGGCGACCGTGTCGTACGAGGTCAAGGACGCGGACGCGACGTATGTGCGGGCCAGCACGGTCGTCGTGCCGATCGATCTGGAGACGGGTCGGCCGCGGCGGCTCACCGAGGAGGAGAAGGTGCTGCTGGAGCAGTACCGGGACGAGGCGCCGGACTCCGAGGAGGCCGTCGCCGCATGACGGCTCCCGATCCTCTGCCCGGGCGGCAGTTGAGGTTCGCCGACGCCGGGGAGGCGGCCGGTCTGGCCGCCTTCCTCGCCCGGCTGATCCACTACGACCGGGCCGCGGTCGTGCGGCTCCAGACGGGCGGCGGCGTGCTCGCCGTCTTCGGCCGGCCGCCGTCCTTCGAGGTGCTCGCCATCCGGACCGCCCGGTTGCTGGACGAGGGCGTGTCCGATGTCACCGTGTCGGCGGGGCAGTTCGCGGACGCGGTCGACGCGGGAACGTCCTCCGGGGGCGGTCTCGTCGTCGACCTGCCCCCGGGTGTCACCGGCCCGCCCTGGACGGGTGTGCTGCCGCCGCGCGGCGGCTGGCGGCGGGTGGCCGGGATGCCGGACGCGGCGGCGGCGCGGGGCGCCGTCGGCGCGGCGGTCGCGGAGTTCCGTTCGCGGGACGAGGCGCTGCCGGAGCAGCGGCGTACGCGGGCCGAGCGGGACCGCATCGGGCGGGAGATCTGGTCGCGGACGCTGGGGGAGACGGGGCTGCCGTTGCGGGCGGTGCACGCGGCGCAGTCCCTCGGGTTCCTGGGGGCTGCTTCGGTGGCGGAGCCGCCGGTGCTGTTCGCTGCGGGGGGTTGGCTGCGGTTGTGGACGCCGTACGGGTCCGTCGTGGTGCGGACAGGTGGGACGGCGGCGGGGCTGTTGTCCGTCACGCCTGCGTGACGAGGGGGTTTTGCCCCTGCCCCGCCCTTTCACCGTTTCCCCGGGGCTCCGCCCCGGACCCCGAAACCGCGCTTCGCGCGGTTGTCCTCAAACGCCGGACGGGCTGACCTACTCCGGCGTATTGATCATCGACGCCGCCGCATACGTCAGGTACTTCCACAGCTGCTCTTCGTGCTCGGGGGACAGGCCCAGCTCGTCCACCGCCGCGCGCATATGTGTCAGCCACGCGTCGTGGGCGGCGCGGTCCACCGTGAAGGGGGCGTGGCGCATGCGCAGCCTGGGGTGGCCGCGGTTCTCGCTGTAGGTGCGGGGGCCGCCCCAGTACTGCATGAGGAACGTGGCCATGCGGTCCTCGGCCGGGCCGAGGTCCTCCTCCGGGTACATCGGCCGCAGCAGCGGGTCCGCGGCCACGCCCTCGTAGAAGCGGCGGGTCAGACGCCGGAAGGTCGCCTCGCCGCCGACCTGCTCGTAGAAGGTCTGCTCCGGGAGCGTGCCGTGCGGGATCTCGTTCACCTCTCCATGGTCGCAGATGGGCGGAGGAGGACTCCGGGCGTAGGACTCACCCCCGGCGGACGGTGATCGTCGTCCAGGCGCCGACGTGCACCCGGTCGCCGTCCTGGAGCGGGACGGGGACGTAGGGCTGGATCGGGTCCTCGGAGGCGTTGATCGTGGTGCCGTTGGTGGAGTCCTGGTCGACCACGGCCCAGCTGCCGTCGGGCTGCTCGACGAGCACGGCGTGCTGGTGCGAGACGCCCGGGTCCTCCGGCGGCCGGGAGAGGTCGATGTCGGGGGACTCCCCGGTGCTGTGCCGGCGGCGGCCGATGGTGATCTGGGGGCCGGTGAGCCGGCACTGCTGCTCGGGCGAGTACGCGGGCAGGTTCAGGCCCGCCGCCTCCGGGCCGCTGCGGTTCATCATGGAGAGGAAGTAGTCGCGGTCGGGGGCTATGACGGCGATCCAGCCGGCCGGGGCGCTCGGCGGCGGCAGGATCCAGTCGCCGTCGTCGGGGCCCGGGACCGGGGGCTGCGGGGCGAGTGGCTCGGCCGGGCGGTTGATCCGGGACGGCCGGGACCCGTGGTACTC
This sequence comes from Streptomyces luteireticuli, assembly GCF_041519305.1. Lineage (NCBI taxonomy): Bacteria > Bacillati > Actinomycetota > Actinomycetes > Kitasatosporales > Streptomycetaceae > Streptomyces > Streptomyces luteireticuli. The sequence goes on along the minus strand of NZ_CP167927.1, from coordinate 3,326,003 downwards.
AAAGGTGTGCGGGGGCTGGGGGTGCGGCGGCGGGGGAGGGGCCGACTCGAAGCCCTGGGGCTGCGGGGGCGCCACATACGGCGAGGGCGACTGCAGCATGAAGTTGTAGGCGCACTCCTCGCAGAAGGGGGCCTGGGCCTCGCGGGGCGTCCGGCACTGCGGGCACAGCTCCGCCTGCACGGTCGCTTCCGCGGCGGGGCCGGGGTAGACGGGCGGGGACGGTGGCGGGGGCGGGGGCACGGGCCCCGTGGCCGCGGGTGTCCCGGACATCCGGTGCCCGCACACCTCGCACCAGTCGTCGGCCACCGACTGGTGGCCGTTCGGGCAGGTCGGCATGGTCGGTCGTCTCCCCCTCTTGCGCCGTGTCCAACTGGCGTGGCACTGCTGCTACTTCTTCGCCGTCACTTCTTCACCCGGACCGTCCTCGTGGACCGCGTCTCGAGCGTCTTCTCCGCCTCGGCGGAGACCTTCGCCTTCAGCCGCACAGTACCGTTCACCGCGTCCACCACGTCCACCACCTTCGCCAGCAGCTTGGCGGTGTCCTCGTTCCCCGAGCGGTTGGCGAGCTGAACGGCCCTCCCCAGCTTGGCTGTTGCTCCGTCCAGATCGCCCGACTTGCGCAGTTCGAGGCCCTGTTGGATGGCCTGGGCCAGCTCGGCCTGGCCGGTGTAGTGGGCGACCTGCGGGTTGATGGTGGTCGAGGCCGCCAGATCGTCCGTCCACACCGCCCGGACCAGGCCCTGGGCGAGGACCTCCGGCGCCGGTCCGCCGGGGGCGGGCCGGACGAGCGAGGCGCGGGCCGCCAGCATCTCGTGGCCCACCCCGGCGTCGGGGACGCGGACGCAGACGTGGTAGTCGCGGGACTCGTCGCCCCAGGAGCCGGTGGGGTAGTCGGCCGCGCGCGGGCCGGCCTCGATACGACGGTCCGTCAGATCCCGGACGTTCGGGGCGACCTGTTTGACGAAGGCCACCTCGGCGCCCTGGGGGGTCCACAGCCGCAGGGAGACGTCGGCGAGCTCCTTGCCCATCGCGTTCTCCATCATCCCGGTGAAGTCCGCGGCCAGTCCGGCGGGATCGGCGACGATGTCGGCGCTGCCGAGCAGGGCCGAGGCGATGCCCGTGACCTCCTTCACCTCCCAGTCCGTTCCCACGCCCCGGGCGTCACAGGTGAACCGCCCCGTGCAGGCCTCCAGGGTGGCGCGGAGGGCGTCCGGCTCCTCGTGCTCGTTGCGGCCGTCGGTGAGCAGGACGCCATGGCGTATGGAGGCGCCGGTCGTGGCCAGCAGCCGGTCGGCCAGGCGCAGCCAGGTGCCGATGGCCGTGCCGCCGCCCGGACCGATCCTGCGCAGCGCCTCCTTGGCCTGGGCGCGGGTGGCGGCGTCGGCCACCGCGAGCCGTCCGGCGCCGGGGTAGACCTCCTTGGCCTGGTGGGTGCCGGCCACCACCGCGAAGGAGACGCCGTCGCGCAGGACGTCGATGGCGGCGGCCGTGGCCTGACGGGCGTTGCGCATCTTGGTGGGCGGGTAGTCCATGGAGCCCGAGCAGTCCACCATGATCACCACGGCGGTGTCGGGGGCGGACGCGCCGGAGGTGCCGCCTCCGGTGGACGTGACCGTGACGATCGCGTTGACCTCGCGGCCGCCCTCGGGCAGGAACTCGTTCTGGTAGACGTCGACGGAGAACCGGGGCGCCTCCGGCTTGGCGAACTGGGACATCCGTTCCGCTCCTTCGCAACTCACCTGATCCGGGTGGTGGCAGGGCGGACGGGCGCGCACGATGCCCCCCGGCACCGGCGCGCTGATCCCCCCCCGTGACGCCGTCCGGCGTCAGGCCGTTCCCGCCCCTTCCGTACGGGCGGGGAACGGCAGTACCGCAACGGTTACGTTGTCGTGGCCCCCGCCGTCAAGGGCGTAGCCGACGAGATGGCGCGCGGTCTCCAGGGGACGGTCGCGGGCGTCGGCCGGGATGACGGCGGCCATCTGCTCCGCCGTCTCGGCGTAGTTCCACAGGCCGTCGGTACAGACGATCACGACGCCGGGCCGGTCCGGGTGGAACGCGGCGGTGTGCGGCTCCACTTCGTAGGCGTCGGCGCCGAGCCAGCCGGTGATGGCATGGGCGCGCTCGTCCGCGTACGCCTCGGCCTCCGACAGCAGTCCGGCGGCCACCATCTGGGCGGCCCAGGAGTCGTCCTCGGTGAGCCGGGCCGGCTGGGTGGTGCGGTCGTCGGGCACCCAGTAGGCCCGGCTGTCGCCGACCCAGCCGATCGTCAGCAGCTCGCCCGTGATCACCGCGCTGACGATGGTGCAGGCCGGGGCGTTCTCCTGCTGGTAGCGCTGGTGCTCGCGGGGCCGGTGGCCGCCCGCGGCCAGGGCGCTGACGCGCTCGGCGGCCTCCAGGATCGCCCGGTGGGTGGCCTCGCGCGCCGGGGTGCCGGCGGCGAGGGCGGTCTCCAGGGCGGTGAGGGCGCCCGAACTGGCCGCGGCCGACGCCTCGTCCGAGCGCGCCGCGGACGACACGCCGTCGCAGACGACGGCGAGGACGGCGGGGCCGCCGTCCGGCAGGGCCGTGGTGGCCACGGCGTAGGCGTCCTCGTTGCGGTGGTGGCGCAGACCGCGGTCGCTGACCGCGGCGACGCCTGCCGTCTCGTGCTCCATGTGATCCCGTTCGCGCGGCTGTGCATGCCCGCAGTGTTCGCAGTACCCGTCGTCGTCGATCATGCCGGACCGGCAGGCGGCACACGCGCGCCGACCGGCCGCGCCGCCCGTGCCGTGGACCGTCTGCACCGGCACGCCGGGCGGCGCCGGGGGCCGCCCCTCCGCCTCGCGCAGCCGGACGGCGCTCCGCGCCCGGGCGTCACCGGCCGGGCCGGGCGCGGGGGCCGCCGAGAGGTCCACGCCGCATCCGCCGCAGTAGTTGTCGGCCGGCTCCAGCGGCTCCTGGCAGACGGGACAGGCCGTCCGCTCGGCGGCTTGCGGCAGTTGCGACATCGATCACACCCATGTCCTGGGGCGGAAACGGTTGGCCCGCTCCACCAGTTCGATCCGTTCCTCACCGCGGCGGGCGAGGCGTGCGAGCACACGGTACGAGCGCTCCAGCCCGAAGCGCAGGCTCCGTTCGTCCACCCCGCCGCCCAGCAGGGTGAGCCCGGGGCCGGACGCGGGCGGTGGCGCGCCCGTGCTGCCCGAGAGCACCCAGTCCAGCGCGGTGCCCAGCACCTCCGTGGCGAGCCGCTCGCGGCGCACCGGGTCCAGGCCGAAGCCGTCCAGCCGCTCCACCTGGCCGGCGGCGGCGCTCAGGTCGTCGAACAGCCGCTCCTGCGGGGAGCGCTGCCGCAGCCGGGCGCGGACCGCCGCGACGCGGGCCGCCGTGAAGTGGATGGACGCCTCGGGCACGGACTCCAGCGTCTCCACCGCGCCCGCGCGGTCCCCGGCGGCCAGCCGCACCCGGGCCAGCCCGAAGGCGGCGCCGACGAAGCTCGGGTCGGTGGCCCACACCAGGCGGTAGTACTCGGCGGCGTTGTCCAGCTGGCCGAGCACCTCCGCGCACACCCCCAGCGCCAGCTTGGGGGCGGGCTCGCCGGGGAACGCGTCGTAGACGGCGTCGAAGGAGACCGCCGCGGTCTCCCGGTCACCGGTGACCAGCGAGTGGAGCCCGCGGTACCAGATGACCCGCCAGTCGTCGGGGTGCTCGGTCTCCAGGGCGGCCATCGCCCGCCCGGCGTCGGCGAGTTCGCCCAGCTCCAGCTGGGCGCGCACCTGGCGCAGCCGCAGCTCCGGCGAGGTGACCGGCGCGGCCCGGAGCGCGGCGGCGAGCTCGGCGGGCTGGGAGGAGAGCAGGCCCGCGAGGAAGCCCGCGTTCGGGTCGGCCGGGTCGGCCACGGGGACGGGCAGGGCGAAGGCGGCGGCCCGGACGTCGAGCGGGGCGACGGAGGGCGCCGGGGAGGCGGGGGCCGCGGGCAGGGCCGCCCGCCGGCGGCCTCCCGGGGCCCGGCCGCCCAGCGCGGACGGGTCCTCGGTCCGCTCGGCGAACAGGACGGTGTCCACCACCCGCGGCTCCGGGCCGAACAGATGCGACAGCGCCGGCCGGGGCTTTCCCGTCTGGAGCGCGACGACCTCCCGCAGCACCCCCGTCAGCTGCTCCGCCATCTCGGCCGCGGAGGAGAACCGGCGCGCCGGGTCGGGGTCGGTGGCCCGCACCAGGAGCCGGTAGAAGGACTCGTAGCGGCGGAAGACCTCGATGTGGTCCGGGTCGGGCAGGCTGTCCGCGAAGACGTTGGTGTAGCCCTGGAAGTCGAAGGTCAGCACGGCCAGGGTGCGGGCGACGGTGTAGAGGTCGGAGGCGACCGACGGGCCGACCTCGGCGACCTCGGGGGCCTGGTAGCCCACCGTGCCGTAGATGGCGCTCTCCTCGTCGTCCGCCCGCCGGACCGCGCCCATGTCGATCAGCTTGAGCTGGTCCTGCTGCTGGATGGCGTTGTCCACCTTGAAGTCGCAGTACAGGAGGTTGCGGCTGTGCAGGTGGCCGAGCGCCTCCAGCGCCTCGATGCCGTAGGCGCAGGCCTGTTCCACCGGCAGCGGGTCGCGCCGGCCGTCGGACAGCCGGCGCTCGTTGGCGATGTCCTTGAGGGACTTGCCGCCGACGTACTCCATGACGATGTAGCCGTCGAGGCTGCCGGTCCGCTGGTCGAGATGCTCGACGAAGTTGTAGATGCGGACGATGTTCGAGTGCTCGATCTCGGCGAGGAAGCGCCGCTCGGACAGGGCGACCGCGAGCGCGTCCTCGTCGCCGGTGTCGAGCAGGCCCTTGAGGACGACCCAGCGGTCGGAGACGGCGCGGTCTATCGCCAGATAGATCCAGCCCAGGCCGCCGTGCGCCAGACAGCCGGCCACCTCGTACTGGCCGTGCACCACGTCACCGGCGCGCAGCTTGGGGACGAACGAATACGGATGGCCGCACTTGGTGCAGAAGCCCTCGGTGCGGCCGGGGCGGTCGCCGCGCGAACGGCCCACCGGCTCCCCGCAGTCGCTCCGCGAGCAGAACCGCTTGCGCTCGGGGACCTCCGGATCCGCCAGCACGGCCGAGCGCGGGTCGGGGCGCGGCACGCCCGGCACGCTCACCAGGCCCGCGCCGAGCCGGTTGCGGCCGGAGGCGGCGGTGTTCGACTGCGAGCTGCGCACCGACACCGAGCGGGAGCCGCCCTCGCCCGCGCCGGCCGTCGACCGGGAGAGCCGGCCCGAGACGGACCTCCGCGAGGACGAGGAGCGGGCCGAGGTGCGGGAGCTGGGCGCGCTGTGCGGGGCGCCGTGGGTGATGCCGGTGGGCGGGGACGAGAGCGACCCGTCGGGCGCGACGACCGGGGCGAGACCGCAGGTGTCGCAGTACGTCCCGCCGCCGCCCACGTCCTCGTACGCGCCCGTGCAGCCGGGCCGCTGGCAGGCGCCGGCCGTGATGCCCGCGGTGGTGCCGGTGGTGTTGCCGCTCATGAATCCCCCCTGCGGTCGATGACACCCTGGCCGAAGCTTCCGGTTCCGCCCGCGGGCGGCGCAAGGGCCTCGGCCATGGCGTGCTGGTAGCGCAGCACGGCCTGCTCCGCGGCCAGCAGGTCGCAGGGCGCGCTCCACAGCTTGCGGCGGGCCGCGTCGTACCGCTCGCCCAGGACGGGGTCCTCCGCGAGGCCGTGCCGGGCGGCCTTCGCCCGGTACGCGTCCAGCCGGCCGCGCAGTTCGGCCCGGACGGCCAGCGGCGCGGTGACCGCCGTCAGCGACTCCCGGGCCCGCGCCAGCTCCTCCTCGGCGCGCTGCTCCAGCCCCTCCAGCAGCGGCGAGAGCCGGTGCCAGCGGGCCCGTCTGCGGTGCTCGGCGGCGGCCGAGAGCTGCTCGTAGAGCACGGTCGGCGGGCCGGAGACGGCGGGCACCTCGGACGCGGCGATCTTCGACAGCACCTCGACCCGGGCCTGGCGGGCCTCGGTGAGCGTGCGGTCGGCCCGGGAGAGCACGTCGCGCACCCGCATCAGCCGCTGCTCCGCGTCCTGCCGGACGGTCAGCACGGCCTCGATCTCGCGGCGGACGTCCTCCAGGGCGCGGGCGGCCCGGTCGTAGCGCTCGGTGTCGGGGCGGCCGCCGCCCGGGCCGGAGCTCGGCGAGGCGCCGGTCCAGAAGGCGACCGGGTCCGCCACGACGGCGGCCCGCAGGGCGGCCAGCTCCCGGGTGATGTCCTCCAGGTCGTCGCCGGCGGGGTGTTCGCCGGGGCGCACGCCGACCGAGTGGGCCAGGGAGAGGGTGCGCCGGAGCTCGGCGGCGAGCAGGTCGATCCGGGCCGGGAGCGCGGACCAGACGGCGTCGGCGATGACGACGACGTCGAGCGCCTGGGCGTACCAGCCGTTCATCCGGTCGACGAGCTCCGCCAGGCTCAGCTGCTCGCTGAGCCTGGCGGTCGGGACCGGGGAGGCGGCGGTGGCGGACGGGGTGCCGCCGGGCAGGGTGACCCGGGCGCCGGTCAGCAGGTCGGTGAGCTCGCCCAGTTCGGCCTGGGTGGGCCAGCGGCGGCGGGCGCGGAGCTCGCGGGCCGCGGTGAGGGCGTCGGTGTAGGCGTCGAAGTACGTCCACAGCCGGTTGATGAGCTGCTCGGCGACCGCCCACCGGTCGCGGGTGGCGCCGTCGAGCTCGGCGCCCTCCAGCAGTCTGCGGCCGGCGTGGTCCTGCAGGGCGAGCAGCGAGGATTCGACAGCCTCGTGCTCCGCGCCGAGCCTCGCCAGGGCGCGGTCCACCTCCTCGCGGCTCAAGACCGGCCCGGTGGGCCCCGCGACCGCCATCGGTCCCCTCTCCTGTCCGCGGCGCGCGCCGCTCCGTGCGTACGGTGCCGTGCTGAGTGTGTGCCGTCCGCCGCGGTGCCGCGGGCGGGCGTCCCGCCGGTGTCCCTCCCCCTGCTCCGTGTCCCCCCGCTCCGTGTCCCCGCCGGGTTCCGGTGCCGGTCCGGCGCCCGTTCCCGTGCCTGTCCTCAGTGTGCGGCAGGCCTTGTCAGTCCCGGTACTTGGGCTCCGGCGGCGCCGTGATCCCGAGGTTCGCCCGGTCCAGCCAGGTGCGGTAGGACACCATCCAGGGGCTGTCGGCGCCGCCCCTGCGGTAGTCGTCCAGAACCGCGTTGACCCGGCGTACCAGGTCTTCGGAGCCCCGGTTCATCGCCACGCCGTAGTACTCGGTGGTGAACGGTTTGCCGACCAGTCCCACGGACGGGTCCTGGGCCGCCTGTCCGGCGGCCAGGGCGTTGTCGGTGAGCACTGCATCGACCTGGCCGAGCTGGAGGCGGACCAGGCAGTCCAGTTGGTTCGGGACGGTCGTCACCCGGACCGAACGGCCCTTCTTCGACAGCTCCGTCTCGGCCGTGGAACCGGAGGCCGCGCAGACCGTGCGCCCGGTCAGGCTGCCGTCGTCGAAACCGGTGACGGGCGAGCCCTTGGGGGCGAGCAGCTGCTGGCCCGCCTCGAAGTAGGCGGTGGAGAAGGCGACTTCCTTGATCCGGGTGCAGTTGATGGTCATCGTACGGGCGACGATATCCACCTTGCCCGACTTCAGTGCGGGAATGCGCTGATTGGTGGGGATCGCCAGGAAGGCCACTTTGTTCGGGTCGCCCAGGAGGGACTTGGCGATCGCCCGGACGAGGTCGATGTCGAAGCCGTTGAGCCTGCCGGTGGCCGGGTCGCGGTAGCCCCAGCGGTAGCTGTTCTGGTCGACGCCCGCGATCAGCCATCCGCGCTCCTTGATCCGGCGCACGGCCGGGCCGTCCGCGGTGGACGGGCGCAGGCTCGCCTCGGGGTCGGTGCACTCGGCGGGCGGGGCGGTGGCCGCGGCGGGCCGGGGGGTGCCGTACGGAGCGCCCCGGGCCGCCGTCGCCGTCCCCGCCCCCGGCCCGGGCAGGGCGAACGCGGCCAGCGCCGCCGCCGTGGTCCAGACGGCCGTCCTGACCGCCCCGGCCGTCGCCTTCCGTCCTCGCATGTCCCCGCCTCCCCTGGTCACCGGTACTCCGACAGCCGGCGGCCGATGCCGAGCACCGCCCCGGCCGCGCCCAGCACCGCGAGCACCGCGGCGCCCACGGCCAGACCGGTCAGGGCCTCCCGCCCGTCGTCGGCCGCACCGCGGAAGACGTCCTGCTCGTGGTCCAGCGCCTGCTGCAGGGCCTTGTCCACATGGTCGAACGCCTCGCCCGTGCTCTGCTCCGGGCCGATCACCTGCGGCAGGGCCCGCTCGTAGTCCCCCGCGTCGTCGGCCGCCCGGGCGCCGGTGTGCCGCTTCTGCCACTGCTCCACCCCGGCGATCGCCGTCTCCACCGGATCGTGCCCGGCGGAGCCGTCCGCCAGGGACCGGGCGCGGGCCAGCAGGCTGCCCTGCCGGGGCTCCGCCGTGCCGTCGCCGAACAGGTCGCGCATGCTCGCCCGGTAGCCCTCCTCGTAGGCGTCCTTGCCCTGGGGGGTGAGGACGGCGCCGCGCGCCACGAGCGTCAGGTTCTCCGCGCCGCGGGCCTGGAGGGAGCTGATCCGGGCGGTGTTGAGCACCTGGAGCGACCGGGCGCCGTGGTCGTACGAACTCCCCAGATCCGCCCGGGCGACGCCGTGGCCCACCACCAGCCACAGCAGCACCACGCCGGAGGCTGCGGTCGCCGCCAGCAGGCCGTGGTTGAACACCCGGTTGGTGCGCAGATACGTACGGCGCTGGGCCCAGCCGAGGGCGCCGAGCGTCAGTACGCCGAGCGCGAGCGCGGCCCACGGCCAGGACTCCGCGCTGTCGTAGTCCGCGTCGAGCCGGCCCGTCTCGGCCTCGTAGAGCCGCCGGGCGGCGGGCAGCAGGTCCTTCTGCATCTGGTCGCTGGCGTAGCGGAGATAGGCGCCGCCGAGGGGCAGGCCCTGGCGGTTGGTGGCGCGGGCCTGTTCCACCAGGCCGGTGTAGACCGGGAGTTGCTCGTTGAGCGTGGCGATCTGCGCGCGCTCGGAGCGGGAGCCGCCGGTGCTGGCCGCGGCCTTGACCAGCAGCTCCGAGGCGTTGGCGATGTCCTTCTCGTAGCGCCGGCGGACCGCGCGGGGCTCCTTCCCGCCGGCCAGGAAGCCGCTGGCCGCGGTGGTGTCCGCGTCCGCCAGGGAACGGTAGAGGTCCGCGGCGGCGGCGCTCAGCGGCTGGCTGCGGTCCACGACGGCGTCGGCGGCCGCGGCCCGGTCGGTCACCTGCCAGGCGGTGACGGCGCCGAAGAGGACGAGGGCCGCGGCGAGGGCGGCACCGAGGGTGCGGAGGCGGCCGGGCTCCGTGGTGGCGGCTCTGCGGAGGCGGGTGAGGGCTTCGCGCCAGGCGGGTTGCCCAGGGGCCGGGCCCGGGGCCGGGCTTGCGCCCGTGCCCGGGCTCGGCCCCACGGCCGTGGTCGTCTGCGCCGCGGCTGTCTGCTGCGGATGTGGCACGAGACCCCCCCTTGGTCGTCGGTGGTAGCAGTATGGCGGGAGGGGGTGACAAACACACCGGGTGTGGGGGTCGGAGGGGGGAGTTTGCCCCTGGCCCGCCCTTTCACCGTTTCCCCGGGGGAGACCCCCGGTCCCCCATTCGCCCTTCGGGCGAAGTCCTCAAGCTCCCCGGAGGGGGCAACCCCCAGACGGGCTGAATAGCCCGTCCGGCGTCAAACTCAGAACCATCCCCTCAGCCGCGCATACGCCCCCGCCCCCACCCCCATCCCGTCCAGCGCCAGCAACGCCGCCCCCAGCACCGGCCGTTCCGTGACCACCACCGGCTCCGCCCGCGGTGCCTGCCGTGCCAGGCCGGAGAGCACCGCGTCGTGCAGCAGGGGATGGCGGGCCGCCAGCACGCCGCCGCCCAGGACCACCCGCACGGTCCGGCCGGTCAACTCCAGCCGTTCCAGCGCCACTCGGGCCATCGTCACCACCTCCTCCGCCTGGCGGGCGACCAGGGAGCGGGCGACGGGGTCGCCGGTGGCGGCCACGGCGAAGAGGACGGGGGTCAGTTCGTGGCGGCGGGACGGGGGGACGGTGCCCAGGTGGAGGGCCTCGATCAGGGCCGGCATGGAGGGGAGGGCGAAGTGGGCGGGGAGGGCCGACGCCAGAGCGGTCGGCTCGCCGCGGCCGTCGTCCGCGCGGGCCGCCCACCACAGGGCCTCCCGCCCGAGGCCGGTCCCGCCGCCCCAGTCGCCGGACAACTGCCCGAGGGAGGGCAGGCGGTAGACGCGGCCCCCGGGCGCCAGGCCCGCGCAGTTGGTGCCGGCGCCGCAGACGACCGCCACCCCGCAGGGCTCCGCCCCGTCCGGCAGCCCGGCCCGCAGCAGGGCGAACGTGTCGTTGGCGACGGTGACCGTCCGCCCCCATCCCGAGAGCTCCGCGGCCAGCCGTTCCTCCTCGGCCGGCAGGTCAGCGTTGGCCAGGCAGGCCCGGACGTGTTCGACGGGCAGCCCGTCCGGGTTCGCCGCCGCGGCCAGGCGGGCCAGCCCGGCCACCGCCTCCCGCACGCCCGTCGTCTGCGGCCGGAAACCGCCGCCGCGCGCCGAGCCGAGCACGGCACCGGCCGCGTCCACCAGCACCACGTCCGTCTTGCTGTTGCCCGCGTCGATCGCCAGCGCGTGCCTCAGGCCCACGGCAGGTGCTCCCGGTTGTGGGCGATCAGCGCGTCCGTCAGCCGGTCGGCGGGCTCGGTCTGGCCGATGAGGGGGTGGGCCAGCAGGGCCTCGAAGACACGGTCGCGGCCGCCCTCCAACGCGGCCCGCAGCGCCAGGTGTTCATAGGCCGTGACGGCCGCGACCAGTCCCGCGAAGAGCGGTTCCAGCGGGCGTACGGGCAGCGGACGGGCGCCCTCCGTGTCCACCGCGGCCGGCACCTCGATCACCGCGTCGTCCGGCAGGAACGGCAGCGTGCCGTGGTTGAGGGCGTTGACGACCTGGACGTCGCCCGCGGTGCCGCCCAGCAGCGACGCCGTCAGCGCGACGGCCGCCTCCGAGTAGTACGCGCCGCCCCGCTTCGCCAGCAGGGCGGGCTTCCCGTCCAGCGCCGGGTCGGCGTACATCTCCAGCAACTCGTGCTCCATTGCGGCCACTTCGGCGGCGCGGGACGGCTTCTCCCGCAACTCCCGCACCACCTCGTCGTGCTGGTAGAAGTAGCGCAGGTAGTAGGAGGGGACGACGCCCAGCCGGTCCAGCAGTGCGCGGGGCATGCGCAGATCGGCGGCGACGGCCTCGCCGTGCCCGGCCAGCAGCTCCGGCAGGACGTCCGCGCCGCCGACGCGCACCTCCCGTTCCCAGGTGAGGTGGTTGAGGCCCACGTGTCCCAGGGAGACCTCCTCCGGCGCGACCCCGAGCAGCGCGGCGAACTTCCGCTGGAAGCCGATGGCCACGTTGCACAGGCCCACGGCCCGGTGGCCCGCCGTCAGCAGGGCGCGGGTGACGATCCCGACCGGGTTGGTGAAGTCCACGATCCAGGCGCGCGGGCTGCGCCGCCGGATCCGCTCCGCGATGTCCAGCACGACCGGGACCGTGCGCAGCGCCTTCGCCAGGCCGCCCGCGCCGGTGGTCTCCTGGCCGACGCAGCCGCACTCCAGCGGCCAGGTCTCGTCCTGCGCGCGGGCCGCCTGGCCGCCCACGCGCAGTTGCAGCAGCACCGCGTCCGCGCCGTCCGCGCCCGCGTCGAGGTCGCCGGTCCAGGAGATCCGGCCGGGGTGGCCCTGCCGGGCGAAGATCCGCCGGGCCAGCGGGCCGATCCGGTCGAGCCGGTCCCCGTCCGGGTCGACCAGGACCAGCTCGTCCAGCGGGAGCGTCCCGCGCAGACGGGCGAAGCCGTCGATGAGCTCGGGCGTGTAGGTGGAGCCGCCGCCGACCACTGCGAGTTTCACGGGACCAGCCCTCCCAAAATTCGCATGACGTCACTTCAGGAACACTGTTAGCTTCTCGCCCCATGGAACCACTGAATGAGGACGAGATACGAGCCTCTTTCATCAACTGCTCGAAGGGCGAGGCGCGCAGGATCAGCCTGCCCCGGGGCCTCTCCGAACTCCCCTGGGCCGACCTCGACTTCCTGGGCTGGCGCGATCCGGGCGCACCGGACCGCGGCTATCTCGTGGCGGTACGGGACGGCAGGGCGCTCGGCGTCACACTGCGGGTCCCGCAGGGCGGGCCGCGCAGCCAGACCAAGACCACGATCTGCTCGCTGTGCCTGACCGGGCACCCGGGCTCGGGGGTCTCGCTGCTCGCGGCCCGGCGCACGGGCCCGGCCGGGCGCGAGGGGAACACGGTGGGCGCCTATATGTGCGCGGACCTGGCGTGTTCGCTGTACGTGCGGGGGAAGAAGGTGCCGGAGTTCTCCGGGCCCCGCTACAAGGAGTCGCTCTCCGAGGAGGAGCGGGTCGCCAGGATGCTGGCGAACGTGGAGGAGTTCCTGGGCCGGGTCGGCGCCTGAGCGCTCCGCTGGAAATGCCGCGACGGGTGGTTGATCGGTTGCAGCGTCGATCGGCTGCGGCACCGTCGTGGCCGGTCGCGCCCACGCGGCGGAGCCGCACGTCGCAACAGCCCCGCGCCCCTTCGGGGCGCGGCCGAGCCGCAGTGGACTTCGTCCGACCTGCCTGGCCCGGGAACTCCTCCGGCGCCTCACTTGCCCAGCGTCGCCCCCGGCGGTATCGGCGCGGTGGCCAGGGACTGCGGCGACGTGGGGTTGCCCAGCGCCGACGGGGGCGCCACGGCCGACGCCGGGTCGGCCGCGGCCGGCTCCTCGTCGGCGGCGGCCGGCGGGGGACCCATGCGGATGCCCGCCGCGTCCAGGGCCCGCTTGATCCGCCAGCGCAGCTCGCGGGCGACGGCGCCCGCCTCGCCGGGGGCCGACTTGGCCTGGACGCGGACGACGACGGAGTCCAGCGAGACCGAGTCCAGGCCCATGACCTCGACGGGCTCCCACAGCTTCTCGTCCCACGGGGCGCTCTTGGACATCTCCTCACCCACACGCACCATCACCTCGCGGGCGCGGTCCAGGTCCTCGTCGTAGCGGAGGGTGACATCCACCTCGGCCATGGCCCAGCCCTGGCTGAGGTTCCCGATCCGCTTCACCTCGCCGTTGCGCACGTACCAGATCGCGCCGTTGGCCCCGCGCAGCTTGGTCACGCGCAGACCGACCTCGACGACCGTGCCCTGGGCCACGCCCGCGTCGATCTCGTCACCCACGCCGTACTGGTCCTCCAGGATCATGAAGACGCCGGAGAGGAAGTCCGTGACGAGGTTCCGGGCGCCGAAACCGATCGCCACGCCCGCCACACCGGCGCTCGCCAGCAGCGGCGCCAGGTCGATCTTGAGGGTGGACAGCACGCTCAGCGCCGCCGTTCCCATGATCAGGAACGAGGTGACGCTGCGCAGCACGGAGCCGATGGCCTCGGAGCGCTGACGGCGGCGCTCGGCGTTGACCAGGAGGCCGCCGAGGCCGCCCTCCATGGCCTGTGCGGTGCGGTTCATCCGGGCGATGAGCTTGGTGATCGCCCGGCGGATCAGGGACCGCAGGACGACGGCGATGACGACGATGAGGATGATCCGCAGCCCGTTGCTGAGCCAGGTGGACCAGTTCTCCTCTATCCAGCCGGCGGCGTGGTCGGCCGTCTGCTGGGCCTCGTCGAGCGACCCGGGACGGGGAGTCGAGTCTGCGGCGGCTAGGGCAGCGGACCAGAACACAGCAGGGAACCCTTCGTGATGGGATGTGCCCGGACCGGGCGGCGGAGCGGGCAGACCCATCACACTAGCGGGGCACAACGGGTGATCCGTTGTTGTGTTCGAGATGGGGCAGGTCCTGCACGGGGTTGACCGAGGTGTGGTCCAAAACACCTGTGACCCGTTACCCGCGGATGGTGGCGCACCGGCCACGGGCCAGGGGACACTTGCAGGAGATCGTCCCGGCGCGAGCCACGCGCCGCCGGCGTACAAGGAGGCACCCGTGCCGCACGTCCTGGTCCTCAACGCGTCGTACGAGCCGCTCGGCGTCGTACCGCTCCGCCGCGCGCTCATACTCGTCCTCAATGAGAAGGCCGTCAGCCTCGAGGACACGGGCGCCTACCTGCACAGCGCCAGCTGCACCATCCCCGCGCCCAGCGTCGTCCGTCTGAAGCGCTTCGTGCGGGTCCCCTTTCGGGGCCCCGTCCCCCTCACCCGCCGCGCCCTCTTCGCCCGTGACGGCGGGCGCTGCGCCTACTGCGGTGGCGTCGCAACCAGCGTCGACCACGTCGTGCCGCGCAGCCGGGGTGGCCGGCACGCCTGGGACAACGTGGTGGCCGCGTGCCGCCGCTGCAACCACGTCAAGGCCGACCGGCACGTCGCGGAGCTGGGCTGGCGGCTGCGCCACCAGCCGGCCCCGCCGAGCGGGCTGGCGTGGCGCATCATCGGCACGGGCCATAGGGACCCGCGCTGGCTGCCTTACCTGGAGGCATACGGCGCGGAGGACGCGATGGCCCGGATCGACGGCATTTCCGCCTGAGAGGACGGGCCTTCGTCGTACGGACGTCCGAATGGACACGGTCGTACGGCGAAGGCCCGGCATGCCCGCGTACACGGATACGGCCCCGCGTACACAGATAGGGGGAGCCTGCCGCACTTGCCGGTGCCATCGGTCCGGCTGGGGCGCATCATCGCGGGCATGAGCCAGAAGACGGGTCAGGAGAGGTTCCCCCGCACCATGTGCGAGGGCGTGCGGTGCACCCGCTGCATGGACCGCACCATGGTGCGCGAGATCCAGATGGGGCACGACGGAACGATCTCGCGCTACGACGACTGGGTCTGCAACTGCGGCTACCGCAGGCCGAGCCGGGAGGCGGTGAAGCGGGGCAGCCCTCGCGCGGGCTAGCGCTTGTCCGCGCCTTCCCGCCCTGCGCCCTCCTGTACCGCGTACGCCTCCACCTCGTACAGGGAGTAGCCGAACTCCGTGGCCCGCTTCTCGCCCTGTATCCGGACGAACCGGGTGCCCGGGGCGTCGAAGCGCAGCGTCTCCGTGCCGCCCTTGCCGTCGTCCACCGACGCCGCGTCGCGCCAGGTGCGGCCGTCGGGGGAGACCTGGATGCGGTACCGGGCGGCGTAGGCGTCCTGCCAGTGCAGGACGAGACGGCCGAGGCGGGCGGGGCGGGGGAGTTCCAGTTGCCACCAGGCGTCGTCGGTGGGCTGGGAGGACCAGCGCGTCGTGTCGTCGCCGTCGATCGCCGCGAAGGCCGGGAAATCGGACGCCTCGTCGCCGGAGGAGCGGGCACGGCCGCCCCGGGCGAGGTCCGGGCCGCCGGAGGAGGGGTAGGAACGGACGGTCAGCGTGCGCTCCTGGTCGCCCAGGCGGACGGTGGCGGTGAACGAACGGGGGGCGTCCGCGGGGACGGAGAGCTCGACGCGGGCCGTCGTCACCCCGCCGCGGACGGCGGTGAGCCGCTCCGGAGCCTTGACCGTGACGCCCTTGGGGGCGGTGACGGTGAGCTTCTCGTCGACCGTCCGCGGCTGCTGGTTGATCATCCGGGCCTCGACCACCGCCGGGGCGCCGCCCGCCTCCGCGGTCGCCTCGCCATGGGTCAGCTCGAAGCCCGCCGAGGAGGTGTCGGCGAACCAGGGGGCGACCTCGTGGACGGCCGCCGGCCGGACCGTGCCCGTCCAGACCAGGCGCAGGGCGTCCGCCCGGACGCCCTTGCCGGGCAGCTGCGTCCAGCCGCTGTCCGAGAGCGCGCCGAGCCGCTGCCAGCCCCGGTCCGCGGTGTGGGCCCAGACGGTGCCGCGCGCGCCGGGCGCGGCCGAGGTCAGGACGGTGACCGCGGTCATCGGGTGCGGCTCGCGCAGCCGTACGGTCAGCGGGCCGTCCCCGGGGGCCGGGACGGACGTCGCCGGGTCGCCGTCGGTGGCCGCGCCCGCCGTGCGCAGCGGGCGGTCCACGCCCAGCCAGCCGTTGGCCCGGGCCAGGGCCTGCTGGAGGAACGGGGTGAGGACCCCGGCGCCGACGGTGACCTTCTCGGCGGCGATCCGGTCCCGCAGCCGCAGCACGTCCAGCTCCGCGCGCCAGGCCTCCGCGCCGTCGCCGCTCGCCTGGGCGGTGAGCATGTCGAGGGCGCGGGCGCCGGCGTCGCCGTGCCGGGCGAGCTGCTCCAGCCAGGGGCGGACCTCGGCCCCGAAGGCGTTCTCCAGGCGGCCGGGGGCGTCGGCCATGGTGCGGAAGGCGCTCCGCAGCCCGTCCGCCGCCTTCTTCAGCCGGGCGGCGTCGGTGCCGGACAGCGCCGCCCAGAACTCGTCCATGAGCGGCCGCAGATACGCCGACTCCTCGCCGCCGAGCACGGACGACGCGTCGTTGCCGGCCAGCGCCCACAGCGCCCGGCGGGCGCGCGGGTCGTCGCCCGCGAGGTCGTCCACGGCGGCCCTCCAGGACTCCTCGGGGCGGTAACCCCGGGGATTCCAGGCGTAGTCGGCGGTGGTGAACAGCGGGACGCGGGACGCGGTGGGCTGCGCCGAGGCGTTGGCCAGCAGGGCGGCGGAGCCGACGGCGACGGCCGGCTCCCGCCCGGTGTACGGGCCGAGGAAGATCCGGTCCTGTGCGAAGTCGTTGACCGGGTAGTTGTCCATGGTGACCAGCGGATGCCCCAACGCGGCCCGCGCGTCGGCCAGTTCGGCCCCCGTGATGGTCCGCGGCACCACGCCGACGCCGGTCCACGCCACCTCCACGCGCGGGTCCAGCCGCTTCGCCAGCGCCCGCCGGAAGGCCGTCCGGCCGTCCTGGTAGTACTCGGTGGGCAGCAGCGACAGCGGGGCTGCCTCCCGTCCCTTGGCGGCCAGGTGCTTCGCGAGTGCCCCGGCCACCTTCGCCTGCGCCGCGGCCGCCGCCTCCGGGCCCGAGCCGAACGCGTCCGCGTCCGCCCCGCAGTGCCACTCGCTGTAGCTCACGTCCTGGAACTGGAGCTGGAAGGCGCGCACGCCCAGCGCCCACATCGCGTCCACCTTGCGCTCCAGCGCGCGCACGTCGGAGGCGGACGAGAAGCACATCGCCTGCCCGGGCGCGACCGCCCAGCCCAGCGTCACATGGTTGCGGCGGGCCCGGGCGGCCAGCGTGCGGAACTCCTCGCGCCGGTCGGCCGGGTACGGGTCGCGCCACCGGGCCCCGCGGTACGGGTCGTCGCCGGGCGCGTACAGGAAGCGGTTGAGCTTGGTGCGGCCCATGAAGTCCAGCTGGGACAGCCGCTGCGGCATCGACCACGGCGTGCCGTAGAAGCCCTCGGTGATCCCGCGCACGGCCGTGACCGGCCAGTCGCGGATCAGCGCCCCCGCGAAGGCGCGCCCGCCGTCCTTGGCCACGGCCAGCTGCCGCAGCGTCTGCGCCGCGTGGAAGAGCCCGTCCTCGCCGACGCCGGACAGCGCCACCGTGGGGCGGCCCGCCAGCTGCCCGGCCGCCAGCCGGTAGCCGCCCGGGGGCAGGTCGCCGGCGGCGGCCGCGCCGAAGGCGCGCAGCGCCTCCTCGGCGCCCCGGCCGCCCGCGTACACGATCAGTCCGCGCGGCGGCGGGGTGCCGCCCGGCGAGGCGTCCACGACGGTGCGCGCGCCCAGTCCGTACAGGATCTCGCCCAGCGCCGACAGCGCGTACGGGTCGGTGCCCGGCTCGGCCATCAACGTGACCTCGGCGCCGACGGGGGCGTACGTGCCCTGGGCGCGGGCCTGCTGCGGGCGCGGCCACACGGGCGGCAGGCCGCCGTCGGCCGTCGGGTCGGCGGCCTCCGGGCCGCCGGCCGCGGCCGCCGCCGGACCGCCGGGCGCCGCGGCCGCCCCGGGCGCGTTGCCGAGCAGCCCGCCGAGCAGCGCGGCGGCCAGCACGGTGGTCACCCCGGCCCGGCGGGGGCGGACGGCGAACGGGCCGGTGAACCGCCCGGTGCCGACGGCCCGGCCCGCGGGCCGACGGCCCGGAACGCCGTACGAGGGGTCGTCTGAGGGGTCGTCGCCCTGGAACCGCACCGCCTTCTCCTCGCCCCTCTTGCCTCTTGCCCGTACGTGAGCGACGAGCCCATCACCAGGGGCGGAGCGTGTCAACGCAGGTGACCGAACTGCCGGTATTGCCCGGCGTACCGGGCGGACGACGGGGGCGGGCCGGACCGAAGACCCGTCAGGGGGCCGGTTCCGTCAGTAAGGTGACGGTGGGTGTCATCGCCCGTTCCCTCGCGTTCCCGCCGCTGGAGGCAGGCATGGACCGAGCGCACCTCGCCGCCCTGCACGGCGTCGCCACCTCCTACGAGCCCGCGCCCGGGCAGAGCGTCCCCGTGCCCGAGGACACCGTGGTCGCCGTCCTCGCCGCGCTCGGCGTCGACGCCTCCACCCCGCGGGCCGTCCGCGACGCCCTCGACGCCCACGCCCGCGCCGAGGGCAACCGCCTGCTGCCGCCCGCGGTGGTGCTGCGCGAGGGCGGCCCCCTGGACGTGCCGGGCCTGCCGGAGGGCACCGTGCTGCACGTCGAGACCGCGGACGGCCCGGCTCCGGACGGCGAACCGCCCGTCGGCACGCACCTGTTGCGCGCCCGGGCCCCCGACGGGCGGAGCGCCGCCGCGCCGCTCGTCGTCGCCCCGCGGCTGCTGCCCCAGCCGCCCGCCCGCTGCCACGGCTTCCTCGTCCAGCTCTACTCCCTGCTGTCCGCCCGCTCCTGGGGCATGGGCGACCTCGGCGACCTGGCCGAGCTCGCCGCCTGGTCGGGGCGGTCCTTCGGCGCCGACTTCGTCCAGGTCAACCCGCTGCACGCGGCCGTCCCCGGCGCCCCCGGGCGGCCCGCCGACCCCTCCCCGTACCGGCCGTCCTCGCGCCGCTTCCCCGACCCCGTCCACCTGCGCGTCGAGGAGGTCACCGAGTTCGGCTACCTCGTGGGGGAGGACCGCGAGGAGGTCCAGCGGCTGCTCGACCGCGCGGCGGGGCTGCGCGAGGCCGTGCTGCGCGGCGGCGAGCCCATCGACCACGACGCCGTCCGGGCGCTGAAGCTGCGCGCCCTGGAGCTGGTGCGGCGCGTCCCGCTCGGCCCCGGCCGCCGCGCCGCCTACTGCGACTTCCTCGCCGGGCAGGGCCAGGCCCTCGACGACCACGCCACCTGGTGCGCCCTCGCCGAGGTGCACGGCCCCGACTGGCACCGCTGGCCCGGCGGCCTGAAGGACCCCCGCTCCGCCCGCACCGCCCGGGCCCGCGGCGAGCTGCTGGACCGCGTCGACTTCCACTGCTGGCTCGCCTGGCTCACCGACCGGCAGCTCGCCGCCGCCCAGCGCGCCGCCCGGGACGCGGGGATGCGCGTCGGCCTCGTCCACGACCTGGCCGTCGGCGTCCACCCCGACGGCTCCGACGCGTGGGCGCAGCAGGACGCGCTCGCCGCCGGGATGTCCGTGGGCGCGCCCCCCGACGCGTTCACTTCCCGGGGGCAGGACTGGGGCCTCCCCCCTTGGCGCCCGGACGCCTTGCGGGCCACCGGTTACGCGCCCTACCGCGAGCTGCTGCGCGGTCTGCTGCGGCACGCGGGGGCGCTGCGGATCGACCATGTGATGGGGCTGTTCCGGCTGTGGTGGGTGCCCGAGGGCCGCGAGCCCGGGCAGGGGACGTACGTCCACTACGACGCCGAGGCCATGCTCGGTGTCCTCGCCGTCGAGGCGCACCGGGCGGGCGCCGTCGTCATAGGCGAGGACCTGGGCACGGTCGGGCCGGGGGTGCGGGAGGCGCTGGCCGAGCGGGGGGTGCTGGGCACGTCAGTGCTCTGGTTCGAACGGGACTGGGCGGGCGGCGGGCGCCGGGCGCAGCCGCTGGCGCCCGAGCGCTGGCGGGAGGCGTGCGTGGCCACGGCGACCACGCACGACCTGCCGAGCACCGCCGCCCGGCTCACCGGCGACCACGTCGCCCTGCGCCACCGGCTGGGTCTGCTGGCCCGGCCGCTCGCCGTGGAGCAGCGCGAGGACGCCAAGGCAGTCGCCGAGTGGCTGGCCCTCTTCGGGCGGCTGGGGCTGCTGCCGGAGGGGCCGGGCGACGAGGAGGCGGCCGTCCGGGCCGTCCACCGCTTCCTGCTGCGCACCCCGGCCCGGATGATCGGGATCTGGCTCCCGGACGCGGTGGGCGACCGCCGCCCGCAGAATCTGCCCGGCACGTGCGACGAGTACCCGAACTGGCGGCTGCCCGTCGCGGACGCCGCCGGGCGGCCGCTCTCCCTGGAGGAACTGGCCGCCTCGCCCCGGCTGCACGCCCTGATGGACGCGGTCCTCGGCCGGGGGGAGACCCCGGGCGCGCGACGCCCGCGGAGGTCCGATACTTTGAGCCCGTGAGCAATAAGAAGATGAACGCCATGCGTGCCGGGGCCGTGTCCGGCGGCACGCTGCTGATGCTGCTGATGTCGTCCCCCGCGTTCGCGCTCACCCGCGACGACGGTGACGACCCGGGCCCGGGCCTGAGCGTGCTCAACACGCTGGGGCTGTACGTGGCGGCGCCGATCGTGCTGTTCGCGGTCATCGCCGGTCTGACGATGGTGCTGTCGCGGAAGTCGGACAACCCGCACACGCACGACACGCATTACGCGAAGGCTGCTCGCTAGTCTCGGCTGCCGCGCGGTGGGGGCGGGTGCGGGGGTTGTTTGCCCCTGGCCCGCCCTTTCACCGTTTCTCACTGCGCTCCGCGCGGGGCAACGCGGCTGCGCCGCGTTCGTCCTCAAACGCCGGACGGGCTGAATTTCAGCCCGTCCGGCGTTTGAGGACAGCGCCCGGAGGCGCTGCCCTCCACCGTCCGGCCGCCGTCAGGCGGCAGCCGCGTCCGCCGCCTGCGCGCGCAGCGCCCGCTCCACACCGGCCCGCGACTCCAGGACCAAGCGCCGCAGCGCCGCGTTCGGCTCCGCCGAGGACAGCCACGCGTCCGTCGCGTCCAGGGTTTCCCGGGCGACCAGCAGGCTCGGGTAGAGCCCGATCGCGACCTGCTGCGCGACCTCGTGGCTGCGGGTCTCCCAGACGCCCTTGACCGCCGCGAAGTACTTCTCCGCGTACGGCGCCAGCAGCTCCCGCTGGTCGGTCTGGAGGAAGCCGCCGATGACGGCCTCCTGCATCGCGTTGGTGAGCTTGTCCGCCTCGACGACGGACGCCCATGCCTCCGCCTTGGCCTCGGCCGTCGGGCGCGCGGCCCGCGCCGACGCGGCGTGCTGCTCGCCGGTGGACGTGCGGTCGCGCTCCAGCTCCTTGGCGATCGCCTCCTCGCCGGCGCGGCCCGTCGCGGCCAGCCGCTCCAGGAACGTCCAGCGCAGGTCGGTGTCGACGGCCAGGCCGGTGACCAGCTCGGTGCCGTGCAGCAGGCCCTCCAGCAGGGTGAGCTGCTCCTCGGTGCGGGCGGTGGCGGCGTACGCCCGGGCCCAGGCGAGCTGGTGGTCGCTGCCCGGCTCGGCGGCCCGCAGGTGGGCGAGCGTGGCCTCGGTCCACTTGGCCAGGCCGGTCTCGCGCCAGTCGGGCGCCGCGTAGAGGTCGAGGGCGAGCTTGACCTGGCGCTGGAGCGACTGGACGACGCCGATGTCCGACTCCTTGCCGATGCCGGAGAGCACCAGCTCCAGGTAGTCGCGGGTGGCCAGTTCGCCGTCGCGCGTCATGTCCCAGGCGGAGGCCCAGCACAGGGCGCGCGGCAGGGACTCGGTGAAGTCGCCGAGGTGCGCGGTGACGACGCGCAGGGACTCCTCGTCGAGCCGGACCTTGGCGTACGACAGGTCGTCGTCGTTGAGCAGGAAGACGGCCGGGCGGCGCTTGCCGACGAGCTCCGGGACGGCGGTGAGCTCGCCGTCGACGTCCAGCTCGATCCGCTCGGTGCGGACCAGCTTGCCGTCCTTCAGCTCGTAGGCGCCGATGGCGATGCGGTGCGGCCGCAGCGTCGGCTCACCCTTGGCGCCCTCGGGCAGCGGGGTGGCCTCCTGGCGGACGGCGAAGGAGGTGACGGTCCCGTCGGCGTCGGTGGTGATCTCCGGGCGCAGCACATTGATGCCGGCCGTCTCCAGCCACGCCTTCGACCAGGCCTTCAGGTCGCGGCCGCTCATCAGCTCCAGCGCGCTGAGCAGGTCGGAGAGCCGGGTGTTGGCATAGGCGAAGGACTTGAAGTACGCCTGCACGCCCTGGAAGAACTTGTCCTCGCCGACGTACGCCACGAGCTGCTTGAGCACCGAGGCGCCCTTGGCGTAGGTGATGCCGTCGAAGTTGACGAGGACGTCGTCCAGGTCGCGGATCTCCGCCATGATCGGGTGGGTCGAGGGCAGTTGGTCCTGCCGGTAGGCCCAGGTCTTCATGGAGTTGGCGAAGGTGGTCCAGGAGTGCGGCCACTTCGAGCCGGGGGCCGCGGCCTGGCAGGCGATGGAGGTGTAGGTGGCGAACGACTCGTTCAGCCACAGGTCGTTCCACCACTTCATCGTCACCAGGTCGCCGAACCACATGTGGGCCAGCTCGTGGAGGATGGTCTCGGCGCGTACCTCGTACGCCGCGTCCGTCACCTTGGAGCGGAAGACGTACTGGTCGCGGATGGTGACCGCGCCCGCGTTCTCCATGGCGCCGGCGTTGAACTCCGGCACGAAGAGCTGGTCGTACTTGGCGAACGGGTAGGCGTAGTCGAACTTCTCCTGGAACCAGTCGAAGCCCTGCCGGGTGACCTCGAAGATCGCGTCCGCGTCGAGGTACTCGGCGAGCGAGGGACGGCAGTAGATGCCCAGCGGCACCGTGCGGCCGTCCTTCTCGTACGTGCTGTGCACGCCGTGGTACGGGCCGGCGATCAGCGCGGTGATGTACGTGGAGATGCGCGGGGTCGGCTCGAAGCGCCAGACGTTGTCGGAAGGGGCCTCGGGGGTGGGCGAATTGGAGATGACCGTCCAGCCCGCCGGGGCCTTCACGGTGAACCGGAACGTCGCCTTCAGGTCCGGCTGCTCGAACGAGGCGAAGACGCGGCGTGCGTCCGGCACCTCGAACTGGGTGTAGAGATAGGCCTGTTCGTCCACCGGGTCCACGAACCGGTGCAGTCCCTCACCGGTGTTGGTGTACGCGCAGTCCGCGACCACGCGGAGCTCGTTGACGCCGCCGCGCAGGCCCGGCAGGGCGATCCGGCTGTCGGCGAAGGCGACGGCCGGGTCGAGGGACTCCCCGTTGAGCACGACCTCGTGGACCGCCGGGGCCACCAGGTCGATGAACGTCTCCGCGCCCGCCTCGGCGGAGTCGAACCGCACGACGGTCTCGGAGCGGAACGTCCCGCCCTCCTGGGCACCGGAGAGGTCGAGGTCGATCTCGTACGAGTCCACGGTGAGCAGCAGGGCCCGCCGCTCGGCCTCTTCGCGGGTCAGATTCGTGCCTGGCACCTGGGCATCTCCTTCGCATCACGCGTATCAAACGTTCCCGGCCATCCTTCCACGCCGCGGGTGCCGGACGCCTGCGTGTATGCGAAGGGGCCGGGGCGCATGTGCGGCGGGCCCGGCCCCTGGAATCCGCGTGCGTCAGCCGCGCAGCTCCGCCGCGACCAGCTCCGCGATCTGGACCGCGTTGAGGGCCGCGCCCTTGCGCAGGTTGTCGCCGGAGACGAAGAGCGCGAGGCCGTTCTCGACGGTCTCGTCCGCGCGGACGCGGCCGACGTAGGAGACGTCGCCGCCCGCGGCCTGGAGCGGGGTGGGGATCTCCGAGAGCTCGACGCCGGGGGCGTCCTTCAGCAGCTCCTGGGCGCGCCCGACGCTCAGCGGGCGCTCGAAGCGGGCGTTGAGCTGGAGGGAGTGGCCGGTGAAGACCGGGACGCGGACGCAGGTGCCGGAGACCTTGAGGCCGTCGATCTCCAGGATCTTGCGGGACTCGTGGCGGAGCTTCTGCTCCTCGTCCGTCTCGAAGCTGCCGTCGTCCACGATCGAGCCGGCCATCGGCAGCACGTTGAAGGCGATCGGGCGCTTGTAGACGCCGGGCTCGGGGAACGCGACGGCCCCGCCGTCGTGGGTGAGCTCCGTGGCCTTGGGCGCGACCTCGCGCACCTGCCCGTCGAGCTCGGCCACGCCGGCCAGGCCGGAGCCGGAGACGGCCTGGTAGGTGGTGGCGACCAGGGCGGTGAGCCCGGCCTCCCGGTGGAGCGGCTTGAGGACGGGCATGGCCGCCATCGTGGTGCAGTTCGGGTTGGCGATGATGCCCTTGGGGCGGTTCGCCACCGCGTGCGGGTTGACCTCGGAGACGACCAGCGGGACCTCGGGGTCGCGCCGCCAGGCGGAGGAGTTGTCGATCACGACGGCGCCCTGTGCGGCGACCTTCTCCGCGAGCGCCCTGGAGGTGGCGCCGCCGGCGGAGAAGAGCACGATGTCCAGACCGGAATAGTCCGCCGTGGCGGCGTCCTCGACGGTGATCTCCGTGCCCTGCCAGGGAAGCGTGGACCCGGCGGAGCGCGCCGAGGCGAACAGGCGCAGCTCCGTGACCGGGAACGCGCGCTCGGCCAGGATCTTGCGCATGACCGTGCCGACCTGACCGGTGGCTCCGACGATTCCGACTCTCACAGGGGGACTCCCTACTCATGTACAGCACATGTGTCACCGCCGGGGACGAGGTGTCCTGGTGGCGCGGTTCCCATCATGTGGGGTGAGTGGGGGCAAAAGTCCAATTGATTGTCCGGGGGGTGGGATGGGGCGGGCGCACTGTGGGTGCGCCCGCCCCGTTGTCGTTCACCGGAAGGTCAGGAGACGACCTTCTCGATCTTCACGGAGCCCGTCCCGGCCACCGTGCCGCGCCCGTTCACCAGCTGCACCTCACCGGCGAACGTCCGGCCCTCGGGGGCCGCACCCGCGACCACCACATCGGCCTTGACCTGCGCGGACTCGCCCGCGCCGAGCTTGACCGTCTGGCCCGCGGCCACCTTGACCTCGCCCAGCGAGGGCGCGTAGTAGACGTCGCGGTAGTCGTAGGCGGTCTTCCCGGACGGGACCGAGTAGCCGACGACCTCGACGGTGTACTCGCCCGCGGCGGGGTTCGCCAGCACGACCTGCTCGTCCGAGCCGCCGCTGGTGGAGGAGCCGACCGGCTTGCCGTCCTTGTAGACGACCAGGTCCAGGTCGGCCTTGGGGTCGGCCGTGCCGCCGATCGCGGCCTCGAAGCGGGTGACGCCCGCACCGAGGGTGACCTTGGAGGTCTGCTTCTGGCCCTGGACGATCTCCGGCCGGGCGAGCTTGGACGAGCCGAGGCGGCCGCCCTGGAGCTTCCCCTCGAAGGGGGCGTAGCCGTTGGTGGCCTTCCAGGTGACGGGGGCCGGGGCGCCGGCCTTCGCCTCGGCGACGGTGGCGACCGCCGGCTCGAAGGAGGCGCCCAGCACCGTGGCGGTCACCGCGTACGGGTTGTCCAGCAGCGGCGACGTACGGCGCGACTCGACCTCGATCTCCCACACGCCGGGCAGCGGGTTCGCGTACGAGCGCACGTCCGGGCGGCAGGTGTTCTTGGGGTTGGCGTAGTTCGGGTAGCAGTTGACCGTGGAGGTGGGGTCAACGGGCACACCGTAGGAGTTGATGGCGATGAAGCGGGTCTGGCTGTCCTTGGCCAGCCCGTCGATCGCGACCTCCAGCGACTTGGCGCCCTGGGGCACGGTCACGAAGTACGAGGTCGTGGCGTTGCGCTGGACCGTGCCGGACTTCTTCACCGTGTACGACGGCTTCGCCAGCGGGTCGGCGACCACGACGGTGGTCATGATCTGCTTGTCGATGCCCTCGGTGCGGTCGTCGTCCACGGTGAGGATCGCGCTGTGGATCCCGGCGGACTTGGCCTTCGCGACGACCTTGACGGTGACGGGCTTGTTCAGCGGCAGCTTCACCTCGTCGGAGCCGGCCAGCTTGAACGTTCCGTCGTTGTTGCGCCACTTGAGCTCGTGCCACAGGGCCTTGTCTGGGCCGGAGGTACGGGTGACGGTGACGTCGTAGGTCCGCGACTCGCCGGCCTTGAGGCCGCCCTCGCGGTCGTAGATGCCGGTGCCGAAGCCGGGGGTCTTCAGCGAGCCCGAAAGGGCCGTGGAGACCGGGGCCTTGACCGTGTAGTCATGGGCGGTCGCGCCGTGCCGCAGCGCGTCCCACGCGTCGTTGATGTCGATCAGGCCGGAGCCCTGCTCGTACGCCTGGAAGCCCTTGATCTTCTTCGCGGTGCTGGTGAGCGCCGTGCGCAGATCGGCCGGGGTGAGCTTCATGTGCTTCTGCTTGGCGGCCGAGATCAGCAGCGCCGAGGCGCCCGCGGCCTGCGGGGAGGCCATCGAGGTGCCCTGGAGCATGCCGTAGCCGGGCGGCAGGTCGTAGCCGGACTCGGCGACGGGGGCACCCGGCTCCCAGGTCGGCGTGGTGTTGATGGACGCGCCCGGGGCGGTGATGACCGGGGCGAAGCCGCCGTCCTCGCGCGGGCCGCGGGAGGAGAAGGGCATCATCGCGTACTTGGTCCTCACCTCGGACCCGTAGTTGGCGGCCCAGGTCTCCTTGGAGACGGACGCGCCGACGCTGAGGACCTTGTCGGCCAGGCCGGGGTCGCCGATGGTGTTGGCGCCCGGGCCGCTGTTGCCGGCCGAGATGACCAGCTGCACGCCATAGGTGTCGATGAGCCGGGTGTAGAGCTCGGAGCGGGCGTTGTTGCCGTCGTTGAGCGCCGGCAGGCCGCCGATCGACATGTTGACGATGTCGACGCCGTGGTTGACGACGAGGTCGATCATGCCCTCGGTGAGCGCGACGTTGGTGCAGCCGCCGCTCCAGGTGCAGGCCCGCGAGGAGACCAGCTTGGCGCCGGGCGCCGCGCCGTTCATCTTCCCGCCGAACAGCCCGTTGGCCGCCGTGATGCCCGCGACGTGCGTGCCGTGCTCGGACTCGATGACGCCGATGTTGACGAAGTCGGCCTTCTTGCCCTTCCAGTCGGGCCCGGCCGGGTCCATCGGCACGTCCTTGCGGACCTGCACCACGAAGGGGATGCGCTCGGCGATCGGGGTCTTCGGGTCGTCCTTGCCGAAGTACCCGACCTGGAAGCCGTCCTTGTACGGCTTCATCTCCTCGTCGTTGCCGAAGTCGCCGTCGTCGTCCAGGTCGACGCGGACCGTGCCCTTGGCCGGGTCGTAGAGGACCGCCCAGGAGTCGGTGGTGTCGCCGTCCCGGTTGAGGTCGCCCTTCATGTCGCCGCCGGCGGTGGCGCTCTCGCGGAAGAGGGCGACGCGGTAGTTCCCCGCGGGGGCCTTGTACGTACGGCCGTTGAAGGAGAAGGAGGGGCCCGAGACGTCCTTGGTCATCGGCAGCCAGGTGCCGTCGTCGTCCGTCAGCGGGTCCGTCGAGGTCACCCAGTCGACGATCTTCCGCTCGCCGGTGGAGGTCTTCTGCAGCGCCGGGTGGGCCAGGTCCACCCCGGAGTCCAGGATGCCGATGGTCACGCCGCGGCCGTCCGCCCCGGGGTGGTCCTCGACGAAGTCGACGGCACCGGTCTCGAAGGCCGGCTGGTACGGGTTCTTGGCCGGGGTCCGCTTGTCCGGCGCGGAGTAGGAGCGCTTCTTCGGCCCCTTGGCGCCCGCCACCGCGTCGGCGCGCGGGGTGGGGTCCGGGAGCTTGATCTCCTGCTTGAGGTCGATGCCGTGCACCGAGGACAGCCGCTGCGCCTCGGCGATCGCGGCGTCGGCCTTGTCCGTGGGGACGGTGGCGCGGACGTAGCCGAGCCTGTCGTACTCCTTGCCGACCGAGGCACCCTTGATGCCGTCGAGCTTGCCGGCGATCTGGCCGGTCTGCCCCGGGGCGGTGGCGATCATCATGGTGACGGTGCGGTCGCCCTTGGACTTGGCCTTGGCGAGCAGGTCCGCACCGTGCGAACCGAGCTTGTCCTTCTGGGGGTTGACGGGCTTCACCGGTCCGTCCGACGGGGGCTGCGGGCCGTCGGCGAAGGCGGGTGCGGCGCCCGTGGCGGCGAGGGCGACCGCCGCGGCGGCCGCGACGGCTATTCGGCCGGCACGTCTCGCGCCGCCGCGGGGGGAAGGGGTGGTCATGGAGGTCCCTGGCTCGTTGAAGTAACGGCTGCCGGTGGCAGGTCCGGATATCGGAACCGGATGACGCATCACTTTTATGGAAGTGACGGGCGTTTGGGGAGAGTTGCCAGGGCGGGAAAATAAAGATGGCGTAAACCCGCCAGCCCGTGCACCGGGAGGAAGCAGGACGGACGCCGTGAACCGGTCGTGGCCCGACCGCCCCCGATCCGGGCGCCTTTCCCGCAGCTCAGCCGGGTGGGACACGGGTAAGGCAAATGGACTACAGGGGGGCCGGCGGGGCCATAGGGTTCCCCGTGTCGTTCCCTGTGTCGCCTTCCCTGTCGGGTGAACGCTGAGTGAGCCTCAACGCTCTAGGGGACGAGTGATACATGTCGGTTCGCAGTAGCCAAGATCGATGTGAGGTGATCGGCGGCGACCGTTGCCGCCCTGTTCACGCCCAGGCCATTCGCGCTGCCAACGATCCTCGGTGACAGCAGCCGCAGACCGCCTGCACGCCTGTTCGCCTTCGCGTTCGCACTCGGGGAGACCGCCCATGCCCAGCAGATCCGAAAGATCCGCAGCTACGCACCTCGACCGCCGTGGGTTCCTGGCCGCCGCGGGCGCCGTCGGCACGACGACCGGAATCGGCCTGGCCCTGGGGCCCTCGGTCCCCGCCTTCGCGGGCACCACGACCGGCGGCACGGGCGACCCCGTCCCCTCCGGCGCCCCGCAGGCCGATGCCGCCGAGGCGGCCCCGAGCGGCGCGGGCACCACGCTCGAATCCGTCGCCACCCCGCGCGGCGGCAGCGGCTACCGGCGGCTCGGCGACGGCCCCGGCTGGCCCCGCGTCGTGCGGACCGACCTCGCCGAGGCCCGGGACGGCCGCGACCGCCGCCGTACCACGATCGCCTCGTTCGTGCAGTTCACCGACCTCCATCTGACCGACGTCCAGCACCCCTTGCGCTACGAGTTCTTCCGCGCCGGCGGCGAGGGGGCCTGGCGGCCGCACGAGGCGCTGACCCTGCCCGGCGTCGCCTCCCTCGTCGAGCGCGTCAACCGGCTCCGCCGCGGCCCGGCCACCGGCAGTCCGCTGAAGTTCGTCATCACCACCGGCGACAACGGCGACGAGAACGCGAAGATCGAGGCCGAGTGGTTCCTCACCGCCCTCAGCGGCGGCCGCATGGACCCCAACACCGGTGACCCGCGCCGCTACGAGGGCGTCCAGAACAGCGGCCTCAAGCTCTACTGGCACCCCGACAGCTCCCTGCGCGACCAGGACAAGGCCCTCGGTTACCCGCGCATCGACGGCTACCTCGCCGCCGCCATGCGCCGCGTCAACAGCCCCGGCCTGAACATCCCGTGGTACTCCACCTTCGGCAACCACGACCTGCTGTCGGGCGGCTGTTACCCGGCCGCCGGCTCGTTCGTCCACGACGTCGCCGTGGGCGGCAAGAAGCTCTACACCGTCTCCGCCGACGAGGCCAAGTGGCTCATGGACGGCGAGGGGCGCGGCGTCGACCCCAAGGGCAAGCGCATAGAGGAGCTGCTGCGCAAGCACAAGAAGGAGCTGCGCAGCATCACTCCGGACCCGCGGCGCGTCCCCCTGACGCAGCGTCAGTACGTGGCGATGCACCTGGAGCGCAGGTTCACCGGGCGCGGCCCCGTCGGGCACGGCTACACCAAGGACAACCTCGACTCGGGCCGCCTCTACTACAGCTTCCGCGTCTCGGACCGCGTCGTCGGCATCAGCCTCGACTCCACCGACCCCGGCGGCCACTACCAGGGCTCCCTGGGCACGGCCCAACTCGACTGGCTGGACCGGACGCTGAAGGCCCACAAGGACGACTACGCCCTCGTCTTCAGCCACCACCCGAGCTGGAGCATGGACAACTTCACCCCCGACCCGAACCGGCCGGACGAGAAGCGCCACGGCGGCGACGAGATCATCGCCCTGCTCCAGCGCCACCGCAACGTCCTGGCCTGGATCAACGGCCACAGCCACCGCAACCGGATCCGCCCGCGCGGCACGTTCTGGGAGATCGCCACGGCCTCCCATGTCGACTATCCGCAGCTGGCGCGCGTCATCGAGATCACCGACAACCGCGACGGCACGGTGTCCCTGTACACGACGCTCGTCGAGTCCGCGGCCCCGCACCGGACCGACTATCACGATCTGTCGCAGACCGGACTGGCCTCTCTGTACCGGGAGTTGGCCTTCAATGCGCCGGGGAAGGACGGGTCGTTGGTGGGGGACGCGAAGGACCGCAATACGGAGCTGCTGTTGCAGCGCTGAACCGCTGGTTCCGTCCTCAGGGGGCGCCGGGCGTAAAGCGGAGCCGGTCACGCCATGGCGGGTTCAGGACATTCGCCCTCGCCCCCTTGGATCCTCCGGAGAGCCCTGTACTAGCGTTCGAGCAAGGGAACGGGGTCCTGTCGGAATCCGGTTCCACAACCGGTGATTCCGGCCGCTCCGACCGCCCGGATCCCGTCGGTGGACCGATCGACGGCGACGGCGAGCAGGTCGACGGAGGTGAAGATCCATGGCGCTCGACATCGTGATCATCGAGGACGGCGAGGTACTGCTCAACCACCCCAACCAGTAGCGCGAGTTCGTGAGAACGGAAGCGTTCGGCTGCGATGCCTGTCCGTGCATCGCAGCCGACGCCTTTCCGGGCCGGTGTCCGCTCCCGGGGCACCGCCCGGTCCCGAACCCCGCCCGCACGGAGGGAACCGATGCACAGGATCCGCCGCCGTGAGCACCTGATCTGCCGCTGGTCCCCCGGCGGACTCGAGGTCGGCATCCCGGGGCGGCGGCAGTGGGCCCGGCTCTCCGCCGACCTCACGGCCCTGGTGGAGAAGGCCGGCGACGGGATCGGGACCGACGACCTCGCCGTCGCCTTCGGCGCGGAGCACGAGCCGGAGGTGCGCAAGGCCGTACAGGCCCTGCTGGCCCTGGGGGTGCTGGTCCCCGTGGGGGACGGCGGCCGTCCGCCGCTCTGGGAGCGGTGGGGGGACGTGGCCCAGCGCTTCCACGTCGAGACGCGCGACGCCGAGTACCTCGTCGATTCCCCGGAACGGGCCGGGACGGTCGAGGAGATCGTCGCCGGGGGCGGCGCGCCCGGCGCCTTCAAGGAGTATCCGGACCACCCCGTCGTGCCGCTGCCGCGCCGTCCGCTGCCGCTGAACGCCTCGGTGGAGGACGTCTTCGCCGCCCGCCGCACCCATCGCCGGTTCACCGGGGACCCGGTCACCCTGGACCAGTTCGGCACGCTGCTCTTCCACAGCTTCGCACCGCACCGCTTCGTCCACAGCGGGCCCTTCGGAGTGCTCCAGTGCCGGGTGAGCGCGTCGGCGGGCGCCCGGCACGAGGTCGAGGCGTACGCCGTCGTCCACAACGTCACCGGGGTCGAGCCGGGCCTCTACCACTACTCGGCCGCCCGGCACGCCCTGGAGCTGCTGGACGATGACGTGCCCCGCGAGCGCGTGGCCGAACTGACGCACCACCAAGAACCCTCGTACGAGGGCGCCTTCACCCTCTTCACCACGGCCGTGGCCAACCGCCTCGCCTGGAAGTACCGCCACCCGCGTGCCTACCGGCTGTGGATGTACGACGCCGGGCACTACGGCCAGACCTTCGCGCTGACCGCCACCGCGCTGGGGCTCGGGCCCTTCCAGACGGTGGCCTTCGTGGACAGCCGGGTCGAAGAGCTGCTGGGGGTCGATCCCGACGAGGAGTTCGCGGTGTACCTGCTGGCCGCCGGAGTGCCCGACGGCTCCGATCCCCTGCTCCCGTCCGACTTCGCCTTCCCGCCGCCCGCACGGCCGGTCTGAGGCCGCGAGACCCGCCAGGAGACACACCATGGCCCTGCAACGCTGCACCGCGCTGTCCCCCGAGGAGTTCCGCTCCTCGGTCCTCGGCCGCAGCCACCTGCACACCCGGGCGGCCGAGCTGAAGGAGGGCTTCGCCGACCTGTTCTCCCCCGAGGCCCTGGAGGAACTGATCTCCTCCGGGCTGCGCACCTCCTCGCTCCGGCTGGTGCGCGACGGGGTCGAACGCGCCGTCGACAAGGGGTGCGTACCCGAGCCCGGCGACACACCCGGTGCCGCGCCCTTCCCGAGCACCGACGGCCTCCGGGCCGGCCTCGCCGCCGGGCAGACGCTGATCGTCCGGTCGCTGCACCGCTACCACGCCCCGATCCGGCGCTTCGCCCATGAGCTGGCCGCCGAACTGGGCCAGTCCGTCAAGGTCAACGCCTTTGTCACGCCGCCCGGTTCCCAGGGCGTGGACCTGCACTTCGACGTCCAGGACGTCATCGTCCTGCAGATCCACGGCGACAAGCGCTGGGTCCTGCGCCGCCAGCCGATCCGCGACCCGCTGCCGGCGCACGCCTGGTTCGACATACCCGACCGGCGCCGCGAGGAACTGCGGTCCGCCAGCGAACCCCTCGACGACCTGGTGCTGGAGGCGGGCGACACCCTCTACCTGCCCCGGGGCACCCTGCACTCCCCGATGGCGCGCGAGGTGCTCTCCATCCACCTGACCCTCGCCATCACCAGGACGACCCACCACGACCTCCTCACCGAGCTGGTGCGCCAGGCGGTCGACGACGACTGGCTGCGTGCCGCGGTGGACCCGGACGCGCTGGACGCGGACCCCCGGCTGGCGCGCTCCATCCTGGTCGAGGCGGCCGGACGCCTCGCCGCCGTGGCCGCCGAGGTCCCGGTCGGCGACCTGCTGTGGGCCGTGCGCAAGGCCGCGTTCCGTGAGCAGACGCCCGAGCCCGTACCGGTCCTTCCCGCGAGCGGCGACGGTCCCGCGGCGGGCGGGCACCGGCTCCGGGACGGCGCGCACTTCCACACCGCACCGGCCCGTGATGGACTGATGCTGTCGGTGGGCAGCCGCAGGGCCCAACTCCCGGCAGCCGTCGAGCCGTTCCTCCGGGCTCTGCGGCGCGACCCGGTCCTCGACACGGACCGGCTCGCCGCCGTGCTCGGCGAGGACGGCGCGCGGGCCGTGGCGAAGGCCCTGGTCGACATGGGCCTGTTGCTGCCTCCCGCCGGTCCGCCCGGCAGGGCGTGACCCCGGACCGCACACGAGAAGGCGATCGATGAGCGACGACACCGCTCCGCCGGAACGGAGCGACCCCGTCCGTGCGGGGGGCGGCACGGACTCCCCGCCGGGCGGTGACCGCGGGAGGCTCCGTGACCATCCGCAGTTCCTGCGGCTCTGGGCGAGCCAGGCCAGTGGTGCCGTCGGGGACCAGATGATGCCGGTGGCGCTCAGCCTGCACATCCTGCACCGCGGCGGCGGCGCGGGCGACGTCGGGCTCGTCCTGGCCGGCCGGGCGGTCTCCCTGGTCGTCTGCCTGCTCGCCGGCGGGGTGATCGCCGACCGGGTGCGGCGCACCCGCGTCCTCATCGGCGCCGACTGCTTCCGGTCCGGCCTGCTGCTCACCACCGCGCTCCTGCTGCCGGGCCTGCCGCTGGGACTCCTGCCGCTGGTCACCGCCCTGGTCGGTGCGGGGGAGGCGCTCTCGCGGCCGGCCTCCCGCTCCCTGGTGCCCAGCCTGCTGCCCGGCCGGATGCTCGAACGCGGCAACGCGCTGGTCTCCGCCGCGCAGCGCGGATCGGCCGTGATCGGGACGATGGCCGGAGTCGCCGTGGTCTCCGCGATCGGTGCGCGCTCCGCCCTCCTGGCCGCCGGCGCGGTGTTCGCGCTGGGCGCCCTCGCCGTCCTGCGCGTTCCGGACGGCGGACCGGCCGTCGCGTCCGGCACCTCGGTCCTCGCGGAGGCCGCCACCGGACTGCGGGCCGTCCGCCGACGGCCCTGGGTGATGGCGGTGATGGCGGCGGTCTGCCTCCAGCTGTTCGCCGGTACGGCGACCGCGCTGACCCTGCTGCCCGTGGTGGCGCGCCGGGAGTTCGGCGGCGACCTCGCCTACGGCGCGGTCCTGGCCACCCTGGCGTTCGGCGCGCTGCCCGCCATCGTGCTGGCCGGCCGCTGGCGTCCGAAGGCCCCCGGGCTCGTGTCCATGCTCGCCCTGTCCGGCTACGCCCTGCTGCCGCTGAGTCTGGCCCGGCCCTTCCCGCTGCCCGTGGTGATCGTCTGCTTCCTGCTGGGCGGCTTCGTGGTGGAGCTCTACTTCATCTACTGGGTGTCCGCGTTGCAGCGGTCCTTCCCCGACGAGGTGCTCGGCAAGGTCTTCGCCCTGGACCAGCTCAGCGCGTACGCGCTGCTCCCGGTCGGGTACGCGCTGGTGGGCCCGGCGGTGGGGCTGGCGGGCCAGACGGCCACGCTGGTGGTGGGCGGCGTGCTGGTGGCGGCCTCCGCCCCGTTGTGCCTGGCCGTGCCGGGGGTGGCGCGGTTCGGGAACGAGGGCGCGTCCGCCGCCGGTTGACGCGGGCGGCCGCCGCTCACCGCGGCAGCACCACCACATAGGCCCCCGGCGCCCGCTCCGCCGACGCCAGCAGCGTCGACCGGACCACGTCCGCCAACTGCTCCGGGGACTCCCTCAGCTGCCTCGGGGTCGGGGCCAGCACCGCCAGGCCCAGCTGCTCCAAGTGCTCGTGCCTGCGGGCGGCTTCGTCGTGGACGGGGTCGTCGCGGCGGAGCCGGGGGCGGGTGTCGATCTCGACGGCCACGCCGTGGTCGGGCCAGTAGGCGTCGACGGTGCCCAGCGACGGGCCGCCGGGGAGGAGGAGTTCGACGTTCCAGAGTGGGGCGGGCAGGGCGGCGGCGGCGACCATGGCGTAGAGGCGGTCCTCGGCGGCGGCGCGGCCCTCGGCGAGGAGGGCGTCCAGCACGGCGGCGACGGGCGCGCGGTCCAGCAGCCGGGCGCGGGCGAGTTCGCGGTGCAGGCGGGTCGCCTCGCAGTGGCCGGAGCGGACCGCCTCGGTCAGCAGACGGCGGATCCGGTCCGGGTCGGTGAGGTGGGCCACCGCGTCCGCGACGGCGCGCGGGACGGGGGCCACCGGGACGCCGGTCAGCAGGCGCGGGCGGGGGACGGAGTGGGTGCGGACCGGGCGGACGAAGCCCGTGGCGCGCAGCCGCCGGGTGTGCGGGACGAGGACGTCGATGTGCTCCAGGCGCAGCAGCGGGGGAGCGCTGGTGAAGCGGTGCAGGGCCAGGGCCGCGAGGCCGGTGATCATCGCCTCGCCGTAGGGGGCCTCGTCGCCGCGCGGCGCCTGGGCCGGGATGGCCTGGGCGCGGGCCCGGGTGTACATCAGGGCGGCGTGCAGACGCTCCTCGCTGGTGGCGGGGCCGGTGTGGAGCAGATAGACGCCGGGCAGGAGCTGCTGCCAGGGGCCGCCGGGGTGGCAGCGGGCGGCGATCTCGGAGGCGGGGACGCCGTGTTCGCGCAGCCGGCGCGAGGTCATGACGCGGTGGCGGACGTCGGAGAGGTGGTGGAGCGGGCGGGGGGAGAGGGGGGTCTCGTGGTTCATGACCCGCCCATTCCCGTCCCGCACCCACTCCTTAACCGCTGTTACGCACCCGTGGTCGAGTGCGGACATCCCTGTGGGGATGTCCGGGCAACTCCTTGGGAATGCAGGGGCGTTACGCGGCCGCCGCGTCGCACTCCTGTGCGCGGAGGGCGCGCGCGAGATCGTCGCGCGCCTCCCGCACCAGGCGGCGCAGCGCCGGCGCCGCGTCCGGGTGCTCCGCGAGCCAGGCGTCGGTGAGGCCGAGCGTGCGCCGGTCGTCCTGGAGGATCGGGAACAGCCCGCGCACGACGGCCATGGCGATCTCGATCGACCGCTCGCGCCAGACGCGTTCGAGGGAGGCGAAGTAGGGCTCCGCGAACGGCTTCAGCAGCTCCCGCTGCCCGGGCTGGTCGAAGCCGGCGACGGTGGCCTCGGTGAGGGCGTTGGAGAGGACGTCGGAGTCCACGACCCGCTTCCACGCCGCGGCCTTGACCTCGGCGTCCGGGCGGGAGGCGAGGCAGCGGACCTGGTGGCGGCGGCCGGAGGCGGTGTCGTCGCGGGCCAGTTCGGCGTCGATCAGGGCCCCGTCGGCCGCGCCGCCCGCCGCGAGGGCGGCCAGCAGCGCCCAGCGCAGCTCCTGGTCGACCTCCAGGCCGTCGATCCGCGCGGTGCCGTCCAGCAGCCCGCGCAGCAGCTGGAAGTCGGCCTCGGTGACGGCCACTTGGGCCAGGAAGCGGGCCCAGGCCAGCTGGTGGCCGCTGCCCGGCTCGGCCAGCCGCAGCTCGGCGAGCGCCGTGCGGGCGAGCCGGGCGGAGCCCTCCGCGCGCCAGGACGGCGCCGCGTAGTGGACGAGGGCGCCCCGCGCACAGCTGTGCAGCATCTGCAGGACGCCGATGTCGCTCTCGGCCCCGGCGAAGCGCTCCACCAGGTCCAGGTAGTCACGGGCGGGCATCAGCCCGTCGCGGGTGAGGTTCCACACGGCCGACCAGCACAGGGCCCGGGCCAAGGGGTATCCCCTGCTCGAAGAGCTTGGGGAAGGGTCCGTCAGGTCGCCGAGGTGCGCGCGGAGGGTGGCCAGCGAACCCTCGTCGAAGCGGATCTTGCAGTACGTCAGGTCGTCGTCGTTGACGAGGACCAGCTCGGGCCGCTCCACCCCGGCCAGTCCGTCGACCACGGTGCGCGGGCCCGCGACGTCCACCTCGGCGCGCGCGTAGCGCACCAGCTCGGTGCCCTCGCGGCGGTAGAGGCCGACGGCCACCCGGTGCGGGCGCAGTTCGGGGTGCTCGGCGGGGGCCTCCTGGAGGACGGCCAGCTCGGTGATCCGGTCCTGGGCGTCACAAGTGATCTGCGGGGTCAGGGAGTTGACCCCGGCGGTCTGGAGCCAGGAGCGGGCCCAGGCGGCCATGTCGCGGCCCGAGGTCTCCTCCAGCACGGACAGCAGGTCGGCCAGGCGCGTGTTGCCGTAGGCGTGGCGCTTGAAGTAGCGGCGGGAGCCCTCCAGGAAGGCGTCGCGCCCGGCGTAGGCGACGAGCTGTTTGAGGACGGAGGCGCCCTTGGCGTAGGTGATGCCGTCGAAGTTGAGCTTGGCGTCCTCCAGGTCGTGGATGTCCGCCGTGACCGGGTGGGTGGAGGGCAGCTGGTCGGCCCGGTAGGCCCAGGCCTTGCGCTGGTTGGCGAAGGTGACCCAGGCGTTGGTGTAGCGGGTGGCCTCGACCTGCGAGAAGGAGCCCATGAAGTCGGCGAACGACTCCTTGAGCCACAGGTCGTCCCACCACTCCATGGTCACCAGGTCGCCGAACCACATGTGCGCCATCTCGTGCAGGATCACATTGGCCCGGCGCTCGTACGCCGAGCGCGTCACCTTGCCGCGGTAGACGAACTCCTCGCGGAAGGTCACACAGCCCGGGTTCTCCATCGCCCCGATGTTGTACTCCGGCACGAAGGCCTGGTCGTACTTGCCGAAGGGGTACGGGAAGTCGAAGTGCTCGTGGAAGAAGTCCAGGCCCTGCTTGGTGACGGTGAAGATCTCGTCGGCGTCGAAGTACCGTGCCAGCCCCTTGCGGCAGAGCGCGCCCAGCGGGATCTCCAGGACGGTGCCGTCCGGGAGTTCGCGACTGTAGTGGTCGCGGACGACGTGGTACGGGCCGGCGACGACGGCCGTGATGTACGTGCCGATGGGCTTCGTCGCCACGAAGCGGCGCAGCGAGGACGCCTCGTCCACGGGCTCGTCCGGGCCGTCCTGCGCGCCGTTGCTGATCACGGTCCACGCGGCCGGGGCGGTGACCGAGAAGGTGTAGGGGGCCTTGAGGTCCGGCTGCTCGAAGTTCGCGAACACCCGGCGGGCGTCGGCCGGCTCGTAGTGGGTGTAGAGGTAGACCTCGCCGTCCTCGGGGTCCACGAAGCGGTGCAGGCCCTCGCCCGTGCGGCTGTAGGCGCACTGCGCGTCCACGACCAGCTCGTTCTCGGCGGCCAGGCCGTCCAGGGCGATGCGGGCGCCGTCGAAGACGGCCGCCGGGTCCAGGGTGCGGCCGTTGAGCGTCACGGCCGTCACCGAGGGGGCGACGAGATCGGCGAAGCCCGACGCGCCGGGCTCGGCGCAGCGGAAGCGGATCGTGGAGACGGAGCGGAAGGTGCGGGGGCCGTCACCGGTGTCCGGGCCGGTGGCGGACCGCACGTCGAGGTGCACCTCGTAGCCGTCCACGGTCAGCAGCGCGGCCCGCTGCCGGGCCTCCTCACGGGTCAGGTTCTCACCGGGCACGGCAGGGCTCCCTCGGGATGTCAAAAGTCGGTGACTCTCGGATCATCAGGAATCATGGCATGCGCGTCTTTGTTGAAAGTGTGAACACCTGGCCCCCACACTCCTCCCGGGAGAACCGCATGAGCACCACACGCAGGACCGCCGAGGCGAAGACCACCGCCGACTTCTGGTTCGACCCGATCTGCCCCTGGGCGTGGATCACCTCCCGCTGGATGCTGGAGGTACAGAAGGTGCGCCCGGTGGAGGTGCGCTGGCATGTGATGAGCCTGGCCGTCCTCAACGAGCCCCGGATGGACGAGCTCCCGGAGGAGTACCGCGAGAAGATCGCGAACGCCTGGGGCCCGGTCCGGGTGTGCGTCGCGGCCGCTACCGAGCACGGCGAGGAGGTGCTCGGCCGCCTCTACACCGCGCTCGGCACCCGCTTCCACGTCCAGGGCCTGCCGCGCGAGCGCGCCACGATCGTCGACGCGCTGAAGGAGGCGGGCCTGCCGGAGTCGCTGGCGGACGCGGCGGACTCCGAGACCTACGACGCGGAGGTACGCGCCTCCCACAAGGCGGGCATCGACAAGGTCGGCGAGGAGGTGGGCACTCCGGTGATCGCCGTCCCCGGCGAGAACGGGACCGAGGCCGAGGTCGCCTTCTTCGGCCCGGTGGTCACCCCGGCGCCCAAGGGCGAGGCGGCGGGCCGGCTGTGGGACGGGACGCTGCTGGTCGCGTCGACCCCCGGCTTCTTCGAGATCAAGCGCACGCGCACACAGGACCCGATCTTCGACTGACGGTCCAGGCGCGCATTGACGTCCGGGGGCAGCGCCCCGAAAGGGGCGCGGGGCTGTTTCGATGTGCGGCTCCGCCGCGTGGGCGCGACCGGCCACGGACGGCCCGCAGTCGGACACCCGCGCCCCGCGAGCGCTCCGTCCCCCGGAAGGACCGCAGCCGACAGGCGCGCCCCGCGGTCCTCGCCTAGGGTCCGAGGCATGGGCCAGACCGACCTCTCCCGGCCCCTGGGCCGCGACGGCGGCTGGGCCGACGCCGAGCCGCCGTGCGGCAACGCCGCCTTCGCCGAGCTCCCCGTACGCCCCTACGACTTCCTCACCCTCGCCGTGTGCCGCGCCCTGCCGCCGCTGTGGTCCCTGTGCCGGCTGCGCCGTGCGGCGGCCATGATGCGGCACTATCTGCGGGCCGACGGGACGCCCGTCCGGATCGACGCCGAGGAGCTGCTCGCGCTCCCGGCCGTCCGCGCGGCCGCGGACGAACAGCTGGCGCACTGGCGGGCCGAGGCCCTCGACCGCTGGCGCGCGGGCCCCCGGGCGCCGGCCGCCTACCCCGCGGACAGCGGCTGGCGCGACGTCGTGATCACCCACCGGATCAGCGCCGACTGGTGGCTGGCGCTGCGCTGCGTGGAGTTCCGGCTGACCGGCACCGTACGGGTGGACGGCGACGGCGCGGCGGCCGTCGACTACCGCTTCGCCCTGCACAAGGGCTGGAACTTCGACCGGGGCGGATCCGAACTGGGCGTTCCGTTCGCTCCGTTCGCCCGGCTCCACGAGACGGGCCTGGCCCGGGAGTTCACGGTGACGGGCGAGGCGTTCGGGCACGCCTGAGCCGTACTGGTGGGAGCATGGGGAAGGCCCCCGCGCGAATCGACCGCGCGGGGGCCCTCCGGGTGCCTGCCGCGTGACACGGGTGAGAAGACGATCACGAGCAGGCCGACTGCGGTGCCGCGGCTCAGGGGTTGAGCAGCAGCGCGTTGCCGCGCTCCTTGGCGGCGGCGTAACGCTTCGCCACGTCCTGCCAGTTGACGACCTGCCACATGGCCTCGATGAAGTCCACCTTCTGGTTCTTGTACTGAAGGTAGAAGGCGTGCTCCCAGGCGTCGAAGACCAGGATCGGGGTCGAGCCCTGGCCGACGTTGCCCTGGTGGTCGTAGACCTGCTCGACGATCAGCTTGCCGCTGATCGGCTCGTAGGCGAGGACGCCCCAGCCGGAACCCTGGGTGGTGGCCGAGGCCTTGGACAGCTGGGCCTTGAACTTGGCGAAGGAGCCGAAGGACTCCGCGATGGCGTCGGCCAGCTCGCCCACGCCGTCCTTGTCCAGCGGCTCGCCGCCGCCGTCGCCGGTCATGTTCTGCCAGTAGATGCTGTGCAGGATGTGGCCGGAGAGGTGGAACGCGAGGTTCTTCTCCAGGCCGTTGATCGAGCCCCACTGGTCCTTGTCGCGGGCCTCGGCGAGCTGCTCCAGCGTGTCGTTCGCACCCTTGACGTACGCCGCGTGGTGCTTGTCGTGGTGCAGCTCGATGATCTTCGCGTCGATCACGGGCTGGAGCTCCGCGTAGTCGTACGGAAGTTCAGGAAGTGTGTAGATGGCCATGCCGAGCCCTCCGACTGCTTATTGCAATTAACTTGCAGGTGGACGCTATCAGCAAATGCCCGAGCGTCGCCGGGGGAGGGGCCATATGGGTCATGTCTCGTCCCAAAGACCGAGGCGGGGTCGGTCCTGGCGATCAGGACCGACCCCGCCTCGGGAGGGGGACTGGTGGTGCGTCAGCTCCGGCGGGCCGCCGCGACGCGCTGGCGCACATAGCCGACGAGGGCGAGGGCCGCGGTGAGCCCGGCCGTGGCGTACAGCTGGACGGCGGTGTCCTTCTCGCGCAGCATCAGGCCGAGGGTGCACAGGATGCCCAGCAGGGCGACGACGGTGAGGAAGGGGAACAGCCACATCCGGACCACCAGCCGCTCCGGCTGCTCGCGCTCCAGACGGTGGCGCATCATCAGCTGGGTGACGGCGATAAACGCCCACACCACCAGCACCGCGGCGCCCGTCATATACAGCAGCCACTTGAAGACCGTGTCGGGCCACCGGTAGCTCAGCAGCACGGCGACGAAGCCGAACGCGGAGGACGCGACGACGGTCCGGCGCGGCACACCACGGGTGACCTTGCCCAGGAAACGGGGGCCCTCGCCGCGCTCGACGAGCGAGTGGGCCATGCGGGAGGCGCCGTAGATGTTGGCGTTCATGGCCGAGAGCAGGGCGATCAGCACGATCACGTTCATGATCTGGCCGGCCGCGGGGATGTCGAGGTGCTCCAGGACGGCCACGTACGGACCGGTCAGGATCGACTTGTCGGTCCACGGGATCAGGGTGACCACGACCAGCATCGAGCCGACGTAGAAGAGGGCGATGCGCCACATCGCCGTACGGACCGCGCTGGCGACGCCCTTGACCGGGTGCTCGGACTCGGCGGCGGCGATCGTCACCGTCTCCAGGCCGCCGTACGCGAAGACCGACGCCAGCAGGCCGGCGACCAGGCCGTCCGTGCCGTTGGGGAGGAAGCCGCCCTGCCCGGTGAGGTTGGACGCGCCCGGGGCGGAGGTGCCCGGCAGCAGGCCGCAGATGGCCAGGACGCCCAGGACGAGGAAGATGCCGATCGCGGCGACCTTGAGGGTGGCGAACCAGAACTCGAACTCGCCGAAGTTGCCGACCGCCGCCAGGTTCATCCCGCAGAACATGACCATGAAGAGCAGCACCCACATCCACGAGGACGTGGCCGGGAACCACTTGACCATGATCGCCGCCGCGCCGAGCGCCTCCACCGCGATGGCCACGCAGAGCTCGATCCAGAAGACCCAGCCGGCGGTGAAGCCCGCCCAGGGGCCGATGGCCTTCTCGGCGTGGACCGAGAAGCTGCCGGACGCGGGGTTGGCCGCGGCCATCTCGCCCAGCATCCGCATCACGAGCATCACGAGCAGCCCGGACACCGCATAGGCCAGCACGATCCCCGGGCCGGCGGCGGCGATGCCCGCCCCCGAGCCGACGAAGAGACCGGCGCCGATGACCCCGCCCAGGGCGATCATCGACAGATGGCGCTGCTTGAGACCGTGCGACAGGGCGGTGCCGGAGTCCGGCGGCGCTTCGTCGACCGCGCGCTCGGGCGCGGGGGTCGCATCTATCCGAGTCATGGTCGTGTCTGTCCCCGTGAGTGAAAGGAGTGGTGATTGTTGAAACAACTGCGAAAAGTTGCCTCAGTGTGGGGGTGATGTTCGCTCAGGACAACACTTGTCACACGGATGTCCGATATTTAGACGCGGCGATGACTCTCCGCATCCGAAATATCGCCAGAATCAAAAGTCTGCTGCCGGTCCGCTATCGGCCGGAGCGCTCGGTGCGGCGCAGCCGCAGCTCCCGCAGCCCCGCCACCGCCAGCACGGCGCCCGTCGCGGCGGCCGACCACATCAGCTGCGGACGGGCCCCCTCGTCCATGACCATCAGGACCAGGACCCCGGCCATACCGGCCAGAGCGGCCCAGGTCAGATAGGGGAAGCACCACATGCGCAGGGTCAGCCGCTCCGGCATCTCCCGCTCGATCCGGCGCCGCAGCCGCAGCTGGGAGGCGGCGACCAGGCCCCAGACGAAGAGCAGGACCGCGCCCACCGAGTTGAGCAGATAGCGGAAGATCGAATCCGGCCAGTAGAGGTTGAGGACGACCGAGGCGAAGCCGAAGGCGACCGAGGCCAGCACCGCACGGACCGGCACCCCGCCGAGCGAGACCTTCAGCAGCGTCCGCGGCGCCTCGCCGCGCTCGGCCAGCGAGAAGACCATCCGCGACGAGCCGTAGAGGTTGGCGTTGAGCGCCGACAGCAGCGCCACGAAGATCACGATCTGCATGATCTGCCCGGCCGACGGCACCCCGATGTGGTCGAGGACCGCCACGTACGGGCTCTGCCCAGGCTTCAGCGAGGACCACGGCAACAGGGTCACGATGACCAGCATGGACCCCACGTAGAAGAAGAGGATGCGCCACACGGCGCTGCGCACCGCCCGGCCCACCGCGCGCTCGGGGTCCTCGGACTCGGCGGCGGCGATGGTGACGACTTCCAGGCCGCCGAAGGCGAAGGCGACCGCGAGGACGCCGGAGATCACCCCGTGCCAGCCGTTGGGCAGGAAGCCGCCCTGGCCGGTCAGATTGCTCATGCCCACGGCCTCGGTGTCGGGCAGCAGCCCGAAGATCGCCAACAGGCTCAGACCGAGGAAGAGGAGAATGGCGCCGATCTTCAGCGCGGCGAACCAGAACTCGAATTCGCCGAAGTTCTTCACGGCGGTGAGATTCGCGGTGGTGAACACCACCATGAACACCAGGACCCAGGCCCACTGCGGCATCCCCGGCACCCAGCCGTGGGCGATCTGTGCGGCGGCCGTGGCCTCCACGGCGAGCACGATCACCAGCAGGAACCAGTAGAGCCAGCCGACCGTGAACCCGGCCCAGCGGCCCAGTGCGCGCTCCGCGTGCACCGAGAACGAGCCGGAGGCGGGCATCGCCGACGACAGCTCGCCCAGCATCCGCATCACCAGCATGGCGAGGGCGCCCGCTATCAGGTACGAGACGATGATCCCCGGACCCGCGACGGAGATCCCGGCCCCCGAGCCCACGAAGAGGCCCGCGCCGATCACCCCGCCCAGCCCGAGCATCGTCAGGTGCCGCTGCTTGAGCCCCGCGGACAGCGGCTCTTTCGCGCCGGCGAGGGGCTCGTCGGCGGAGGGTGCGTCGTGCATGGGCTCGTAACTCTCGGTCGGTGCGGCGCGGGGTCGCGCTGTGCACGCGCGAACCTGCCCCCCATTCTCCCGACCGGCTCGCCGTAACCAAGCTGCC
Organism: Streptomyces luteireticuli; assembly: GCF_041519305.1. Taxonomy (NCBI): domain Bacteria; kingdom Bacillati; phylum Actinomycetota; class Actinomycetes; order Kitasatosporales; family Streptomycetaceae; genus Streptomyces; species Streptomyces luteireticuli. Next base: position 3,282,237 of record NZ_CP167927.1, on the reverse strand, counting down.
CGGACCATCCCGTGACGAGCATCACCTACCGGTGAAACCCGCCAAAGCGGCCCCGGACGGCTTTGTGACGCGCGCCCATGCCGATTCGGGCGGGCTGGGCTAACGTCACGGTGTTCTTATGCGCGCCTGATCACTGTCCCTTCTTCCAGCGGAGTACCGATGGCCACCGCCGCAGTTGCTGCCCCCCGGACCGGTACGGTCCTCGCCGACCTCCTGCCTGCCTCGTCCGCCCGCGTCCGGGACGCCGCCCTCGTCGTCGGCGGCGCGGCCCTCACCGGCGTCGCCGCCCAGCTGGCCGTCCCGGTCCCGGGCTCCCCGGTGCCGGTCAGCGGCCAGACCTTCGCGGCCCTCCTCGTCGGCACGGCCCTCGGCGCCCGCCGCGGTTTCCTCTCCCTCGCGCTGTACGCCGTCGCCGGCATCGCGGGCCTGCCCTGGTTCGCGGAGGCGAAGGCCGGCGCGGCCTTCCCCTCCTTCGGCTACGTCCTCGGCATGCTGCTGGCCGCCACCGTCGTCGGCGCCCTGGCCCGCCGCGGCGGCGACCGCTCGGTGCTGCGCACGGCCGGGACGATGGCCCTGGGCTCCGCGATCATCTACGCGGTCGGCGTCCCGTACCTGGCCCTGGCCCTGCACGTCCCCTTCGGCCAGGCGGTCGCCCTGGGCCTGACCCCCTACCTCATCGGCGACGCCCTCAAGGCGGCCCTGGCCATGGGCGCCCTGCCGGCGGCGCGGAAGTGGCTGGAGCGGCGCGGCTGAGTCTGCTGCCCTTCCGCACGGGAGCCCGCGCCCTACGGAGCGCGGGCTCCCGGCTTTTCGGCCTCTTCCCGGACTCGGCCGTCAGCGTTCGTAGCGAGGCAGGTCCTTGGTCGGCATGTCTCCGCCCAGATGGTCGGGGAGGGGGACAGGCTCCCCGTACTTGCCCTGGCTGATCGTGCGGTACCCCTCGTCGGTCGGGCGGGAGTAGAGGGCCCACTTGCCGGTGGCGGGGTAGAGGTAGAGGAGTACGGGGACGCGGGCCTCGGCGTACCACGTGATCTTGTCGGCGATGCCGACGGGGCGCTCGGAGGGAGAGGTCACCTCGATGGCGAGTTCGACGTCCTCGCCGGCCAGCAGCCAGTCGTCCGAGTCCATCATGTCCACCGGGCAGACCAGCAGGTCCGGAGTGCTGTAATCGTCCGGGTCGTCGGGGAGGGGAATGGAGACGTTCTCGTAGGTGCGCAGACCATCGGCACGGCACGGGCGCAGCAGCTCCCGTAGGTCGTCCACCGTCTGTGCGTGGCGCCGTCGTGGCGTGGGAGACATCAAGAGGGTTCCTCGGATGATCTCGACCCGGAGGTCGCTCCAGCTTTCGATCTGTTCGGCGATCTCACGAGGACTTCCCTGGAGCCGCGGCTGAGCGCGCCGCTCGACCTGCTCGGACTCAGCCTGCTCGGACTCGGCCTGCGGCTCAGGGCCGTAGGGCCGGTACGCGTCCGGAGAGGGGTACTCATAGTGAACGGGCTGCGCGGACAATGCTCACTCCTTCCCTGGTACTGCCCAGTCTGCCCCGTGCCGGAGAGCGGTGCCCCGACGCCGTGCGGCCGACCGTATGCATATACGTGATCACCAGGTCCTGCACGACCGTTGTCACCGCGCAATTGCCCGTTACTGATCGAATCCATCGGGCATGGCCCCGGGCTTGTCCGCCAAGAGCCTGCAAAAGCGCGAACGCCCGGTTCGTGCCTCCGAGCAGAGACACGAACCGGGCGCTCGCCCGACGTCGTTACTTCGACACGGCCACCGCCCTGCGTCGCCGCTCCCGCACCACCCCGATCGCCAGCACGAACACCGCCACCAGCACCGACAGCAGCACCTGCTCGCGGTTGTCGCCGCCGTCGTAGACCATGTAGCCGAGCACGAAGAGGATCATGGCGATCGTGGCCCAGGTCAGGTACGGGAACAGCCACATCCGTACGACCAGCTTCTCCGGGGCCTCGCGCAGGATGATGCCGCGCATCTTCAGCTGGGTGAAGCAGATCACCAGCCAGACGAACAGGGCGACCGCGCCCGACGCGTTCAGCAGGAACTTGAAGACCGTGTCCGGCCACATGTAGTTGAAGAAGACCGACAGGAAGCCGAAGACGACCGAGCCGAGGATCGCCGCCTGCGGGACGCCGCGCTTGTTGACGCGGGCGAAGGCCCGGGGCGCGTCACCGCGCTGGCCGAGGGAGAAGGCCATGCGGGAGGCCGTGTAGAGGCCCGAGTTGAGGCAGGAGAGGACGGCGGTCAGCACGATGACGTTCATGATCTGGCCGGCGTGCGGGATGCCGATCGAGTTCAGCGCCGCGACGTAACTGCCGTCCTTGAGGATCGCCTTGGAGTCCCAGGGCAGCAGGGTGATCACGACGAAGATCGAGCCCAGGTAGAAGACCGCGATGCGCCAGATCACGCTGTTGGTCGCCTGCCGGACCGCGCGCTGCGGGTTCTCCGACTCGCCCGCGGCCAGGGTGACGATCTCGCTGCCCATGAAGGAGAAGACGACCATCAGGACACCGGTGAGGATCGCCCCGGGGCCGTGGGGCAGGAACCCTCCGTGGTCGGTGAGATGGGCCAGCCCGGCCGCCTCGTTGTCCGAGCCCGGCAGCACGCCGAAGACCGCGAGGGCGCCGATGGCCACGAACGCGGCGATGGCGACGACCTTGATGCCCGCGAACCAGAACTCGAACTCGCCGTACGAGCTGACCGAGGCCAGGTTGGTCGCGGTGAGCACCACCATGACGATCAGCGCCCAGGCCCACTTGGGGACCGCGGGGACCCAGCCGTTGAGGATGCCGGCGCCCGCCGTCGCCTCGACGGCCAGCACGACGACCCAGAAGAACCAGTAGAGCCAGCCGATGGTGAAGCCGGCCCAGCGGCCCAGCCCCCGGTCCGCGTAGGCGGAGAAGGAGCCCGAGGTCGGGTTGGCGGCGGCCATCTCGCCGAGCATCCGCATCACGAGGACGACGAGCGCGCCCACCAGGGCGTAGGAGACCAGGATCCCGGGGCCCGCCGCGGCGATGCCGGAACCCGAGCCGACGAAGAGGCCGGCGCCGATCACGCCACCGATGGCGATCATGGAGAGGTGGCGGTTCTTGAGCCCGGCCTTGAGGCCGTCGCTGCTGCCACCCGGCGCCGCGGCGTCTGCGGGATCACCGGACGTCGACGCCTTTGTCATGGTCGGCGGTATCGCGCTCATGGACAGTTCCTTTGGTTCTCGGAGCACTCGGGTCACGAGTCCCCGCATTAGAACTTCATCAAGGCTTATTTCGGAAGACCCGAATCCATATCGTTGCCGTCACAGCCGGTGACCCCGTCGCCCGGTGCTGTGAGCGGTCCCGGGACGTGCCACACTCGGACGCATGCGCGTGTACCTCGGCTCCGACCATGCCGGTTACGAACTCAAGACCCACCTCGTCGAGTGGCTCAAGGCCCACGGACACGAGCCCGTCGACTGCGGTCCCCACATCTACGACGCCCAGGACGACTACCCGCCGTTCTGCCTGCGCGCCGCCGAGCGGACGGCCGCGGACGAGGGCAGCCTCGGCATCGTCATCGGCGGCTCGGGCAACGGCGAGCAGATCGCCGCGAACAAGGTGAAGGGCGTCCGTGCCGCCCTCGCCTGGAGCGAGCAGACCGCCAAGCTCGGCCGCGAGCACAACAACGCCAACGTGGTCGCCGTCGGCGCCCGGATGCACACGCAGGACGAGGCGACCACGTTCGTCGAGATCTTCCTCGCGACGCCGTACTCCGGTGAGGAGCGTCACACCCGCCGCATCGAGATGCTCAGCCGCTACGAGACCACCGGCGAGCTCCCCGCGATCCCGGCCCACCACCCGCAGCAGGGCTGATCCCCACCCGACGCCCCGGGCCCGCCGCATCGCGGCGGGCCCGCAGCCATATCCCGCGCAAGGACTGCCGATGCCCGAAGGGCACACGATCCACCGCCTGGCCGCCGACCACCACGCCCTCTTCGGGGGCCGCCCGGTGCGGGCGACGAGCCCCCAGGGGAAGTTCTCGGACGGCGCCGCCCTCGTCGACGGCCGTCCGCTCGCGGAGGCCGAGGCCCACGGCAAGCACCTCTTCCTCGGCTTCGAGGCCACCGGCTGGATCCATGTCCACCTCGGCCTCTTCGGCAAGTACACCCTCGGCACCGCCCCCGCGCCCCCGGCCACCGACACCGTCCGGCTGCGTCTGGCGACCACGGACGCCTACGCCGACCTGCGCGGCCCCACCGCCTGCGCGCTGCTGACCGACGGCGAGAAGCAGGCGATACACGACCGGCTCGGCCCCGACCCGCTGCGCGCGGGGGAGGACCCCGAGCCCGCGTGGCGGCGGATCTCCCGCAGCAGGACCAGCGTCGCCGCCCTCCTGATGGACCAGAAGGTGATCTCCGGCGTCGGCAACGTCTACCGGGCCGAGGTCCTCTTCCGGCACGGCATCGACCCCTACCGCACCGGCCGCGACCTCACCCGGCGCGAATGGGACGCGATCTGGACGGATCTGGTCGGCCTCATGCGCGAGGGCGTCCGCAACAACCGCATCGACACCGTCCGCCCCGAGCACACCCCCGAGGCCATGGGCCGCCCGCCGCGCGTGGACGACCACGGCGGCGAGGTGTACGTCTACCGTCGCGCCGGAGCGCCCTGCCACCTGTGCGGCACGGAGATCCGCACCGCCGGCCTCGCCGCCCGCAACCTCTTCTGGTGCCCGGAGTGCCAGCGGAACTGACCACCGGACGGGCGGCCGGCGGCCGGGGGCGGCACCGGGCAGCGCGCGCACGGCAGTTGGCGCGCCGCCCGTGCACCATGCGCGGCCCCGGGCTCCTATGCGTGGCAGGCCGCCCCGGCCGTCCCTTTCGTCCCCGCGATGGCCGAACGACGGCACGGCCTGTCCGATTCCGCCGCTGTACAGGCATGCGGCCTCGCGTATATCCGATCAGGCGGACGGCTTTCGCATAGGGTTGCTCCCCAGGTGCCCTGCGGGCAGCCGTGTCGGCGCGGCGTGAATCGACGCGCCGCCGAATGGGTGGATAAGGTCCCGAAGCAATGACTGGCGGTGCGGAGACCCCGACGGCCCGGATGCGCAAAGCACTGCACCGGGTCCGCACGAGCGTGCGCAAGGCGGGGGTCGACTACTTCCGCGGCGACGGCTCCGACCGGCTCGCCCTGTCCGCCCTGTTACTGTCCGTCCCCGCCCTCGCCGTCGGCACCATCGCCCAGCCCGAGTGGTGCGCCCCCGCCGCCCTCGTCCTGCCGATCGTCGCCGGCGGCCTGCTGCTCCGCCCCGCCAGCCTCCTCGGCCTCTACGCGGCCGCGGCCACCGCCCTCATCGTCGAGTCCGCCGTCCTCGACCCCTACGCCTACGGCGCCGACCGCGTCACCCCCGGCACCATCCTGGTCGTCGCCGCCGTCGGCTTCCTCGGGCTGCTCATCGCCCAGTTCCGCAGCCGCGTCGGCGTGCCCTGGCGGCGTGGCGGAACCATGCTCTTCGACCTGCGCGAACGCATCCGCGTCCAGAGCAAGCTGCCCAAACTGCCGCGCGGCTGGCACCGCGAGATGGCCCTGCGCCCGGCCGGCGGCCAGTCCTTCTCCGGCGACTTCGTCGTCGCCGCCCGCACCAACGCGGGCCGCACCCTGGAGGTCGTCCTCACCGACGTCTCCGGCAAGGGCATGGACGCCGCCTCCCGCGCCCTGCTGCTCTCCGGCGCCTTCGGCGGACTCCTGGGCTCGCTGCCCCCGGACTCCTTCCTCCCCGCCGCCAACGGCTACCTCCTGCGCCAGGACTGGGACGAGGGCTTCGCCACCTCCGTCCACCTCGTCCTCGACCTCGACAGCGGCGACTACGAACTCTTCTCCGCCGGCCACGTCCCCGGACTCCATCTCAGCGCGGGCTCCGGACGCTGGGAGGAAAAGGCCGCCGAGGGACCGCTGCTCGGTGTCTACGACGGCGCCGAATTCCACTCCGTGAAGGGCCGGCTGAGCACCGGCGACGTCCTGATGCTCTTCACCGACGGCCTCGTGGAAACCGCGGAACGCGAACTCACCGAGGGCATGGACCGGCTCACCGGAGAAGCCGACCGCTATGTCACCACCGGATTCGCGGGTGCCGCCTGGCATTTGATCGAGGCGGTCGCCAAGGACGTCAACGACGACCGCGCGCTGCTGCTCATCTGCCGCGACCGGCGCGACTGAACGGAATTCCGGGAACCCCCTGCCCGGGTGGGCGCGGCCGTCCGCCGCGGTCTATTTTGTAAGGCCGCCGGGGCGCGCCCGTATTGCCGTGCGCCACCCGGCATTTCTCATGCTCGACCGCACGACGGGGGAAATTCCTGTGACCACTCCGACCGCTCCCCAGCAGCCCCAGCAGCCACAACAGCCCTATGGGACGGGGCCCTACGCGCAGCAGCCCAACCCGTACGCCCAGCAGCCCGGCTCGTACGGCGCCCCTCCGCAGCAGCCCGGATACGCCGCCCCGCAGCCCGGATACGCCGCCGCTCCGCACCCCGGCATGCCCCCGCAGGACAACTGCCGGATATGCGGCGGATTCCCGGCGGTGGACGTGACCATCCGCGGCCATCAGGGCTTCCTCATCCTGATGCGATTCCTCAAGCAGGAAGGCCGGTTCTGCCGCACCTGCGGCACCGCACTGCGCCGCGAGATGACCGCCAAGACCTTCTGGCAGGGCTGGTGGAGTCCGTTCTCGCTGATTTTCTTCACGCCGTTCACGCTGATCTGGAACCTGGTGGTGCGGGCGAAGCTCGACAAGCTCCAGGCGCCGGTTCCCGGTACGCACGGTGCACAGCCGGATCCCGGCGCCCCGCTGCTCAGGCGTCCGGTCGCGCTCGTTCTGCTGCTTCCGCTGGGCTGGTGGATCGCGCTGCTGACGCAGATCCTGCTGCACCTGTAGCGGCCGGTGGCGGTGAGCCGCGGAAGGCCCAGTCCATCCGCGGCTCGACGACACAGCGGAACACCCGCCGCACCGGGGCGGTGCACAACACGGTGATCAGCGCGACGGCGAGGACCGAGACCAGGACCTCGCCCAGCGGGCCGCGGATCCAGGAGTACAGGTCGTACCACTCGCGCCAGCGCGAGAGCTTGATCACAAAGCCGTGCAGCAGGAAGCCGTACATGGTGCCCGTGCCCAGGACCGTGAACCAGGTCCGGCGGCGCGGCACCCAGGCCAGGAAGCCCACCGTCAGGGCGGCGGCGCACAGGGAGAGGGCCGCCACCATCACGGGCGCCGTCCACAGCGGCTCGTGCAGGCCCTGCACGCTGGAGTTGCGGTAGAACCAGCCGCTGTCCAGCCGCGGCGCCAGCCCGTACGCGACGGCCGCCGCGCAGACGAACAGCGGCACCGCCGCGATCCGCACCCAGCGGCGGCGCAGCAGCTCGAAGTGGCGTGCCTCCAGCCGGAGTCCGATCACGAAGAACGGCAGGAACTGCATGACCCGCATCAGGTCGAACTCGCTCCCGACCTCGCGGGTCATGGCCGCCATCACGGCGATGGCGAAGGCCACCGGGACGGGCCAGCGGATGATCTTCCAGATGGGCGTGGTCAGCCGCCAGACGAACAGCGCGGCCAGGAACCAGTTCAGATACCAGGGCTCCAGCAGCGTGAACGGATCCGGCTCGGCGCCCTTCTCGAAGAGGTGCTGGAACTCGACATAGGCGAGCTGGAAGAGCAGATACGGCACCAGGACGCTGGTGATCAGCCGCTTGAGCTTCGGCGGGCTCAGGTCGAAGCCCCGCGAGAAGTAGCCGGAGATCAGCACGAACGCCGGCATGTGGAAGGTGTACACCGTCAGATAGAGCGCCATCGCCGCCCGGCTGGTGTGGGTGAGCGGCTCCCACGCGTGGCCGAGCACCACGAGGACGATGGCCAGGTACTTGGCGTTGTCGAAGAACGGGTCGCGGGCCTTGGGGGCGGGCGGGCCCGGCTGGGGAGGGACGGAGGCCACGGAACGTGCCGGGGACGTGGCAGTGGGGGGCATTCGTCGCACCTTAGCCGGGACGGGTAAAGCGGTGGCAAGGGCTCCGGTCCGTTCGGCCACCGTCCGGCCATCGTCCGGCGGCCGGAAACCGATGGCCGGAAGGACCGGACCTTCATCCGATGAATCGTCACGGCACCTGCCAGAAAGGCCAGTTGATGGCACGATGGTGCAGTGGGGGCCCGCGGGACGGCGCCTCCGGGGCCGGGCCAGGTGTCTTCGACCTAGGGTGTGATCAGTTGTGGCCATATCGGTGTCAGCGGTGCTGCTTCTGGCGATCATCCTGGTGGTGCTGATCCGACAGGGCGCCATCAAGGCCGGTCCGGCCATCGTCGCGGCGCTCTTCGGGTTCTTCCTGGCCTCGACGGGGATGGCGCCGTCGATCCACCGCTTCCTCAACTCGATCGCCCAGACGATCAACGGCATCAAGTTCTGAGAGCGGCATCGGGTTTCCGGAACGGAAAACGCCCCCGGCCGGGGCCGGGGGCGCTCTGCGAGCGGGCGACGGGAATCGAACCCGCGTAGCCAGTTTGGAAGACTGGGGCTCTACCATTGAGCTACGCCCGCGCGTGCCGATTCGAACCCCTTGGGGGACGCGGCACTGACGTGCATCGTAGCGGGTCGGCCGCCCTCGTTGCACACCCCGGTCGTCCCTCCCGTCCCACACCGTGTTCCCCGAGGTCATCCCCCGGTCAAACGGTCGGCCGGCACTCCGGCGGGCATGTACCCTACGTCTCGCACCGACGGGGTGTGGCGCAGCTTGGTAGCGCGTCCGCTTTGGGAGCGGAAGGTCGTCGGTTCGAATCCGGCCACCCCGACCATTCAAGATCACCTTGTGGGGCTCATCCCGCGTGCGGTTACTATGCAAGCTGCGCGTCTGTGTCTCTCTACCGGGCGCGATCCGCTGGACCTCAGCAGAGAGCTCAGCAGAAAACCCGAAGTCAGCCCCAAGGAGACCGAACCGTGAAGAGCGCCGTGGAGACCCTGAACCCGACCCGGGTTCGGCTCACTGTCGAGGTGCCCTTCGAGGAGCTCAAGCCCAGCCTCGACGCGGCGTACAAGAAGATCAACCAGCAGGTTTCCATCCCTGGCTTCCGCAAGGGCAAGATTCCTGCTCGTGTGATCGACCAGCGGTTCGGCCGCGGCGCGGTGCTGGAGGAGGCCGTCAACGACGCGCTCCCGAAGTTCTACACCGAGGCCGTGAACGAGGGTGAGCTCAACCCCCTGGGCCAGCCCGAGGTGGACATCACCGAGCTGAAGGACGGCGAGCTGCTGGCCTTCACCGCCGAGGTGGACATCCGCCCGGTCCTCGAGATCCCGGACTACTCGGGCATCGAGGTCACCGTCGACGCCGTCGAGGTCACCGACGAGGACGTCGAGAAGTCGGTCGAGCAGCTCCGCGAGCGCTTCGCCACGACCTCCCCGGTCGAGCGCGCCGCCGCCGAGGGCGACATCGTCACCGTGAACCTCGAGGCCAAGGTCGACGGCGAGGTCCTGGAGGACGGCGTCGCCGAGGGTGTCGACTACACCATCGGCTCCGGCCAGCTGCTGGACGGCATCGACGAGGCCGTCACCGGTCTCGAGGTCGGCGGCACCGCCACCTTCACCTCCGAGCTCAAGGGCGGCTCCGCCGAGGGCAAGGAGGCCGAGGTCAAGGTCGACGTCACCGCCGTCAAGGCCCGTGAACTGCCCGCCCTGGACGACGAGTTCGCCCAGCTGGCGAGCGAGTTCGACACCCTGGACGAGCTCAAGGCGGACAGCCGTGAGCGCCTCGGCCGGATGAAGAAGTTCGACCAGGCCACCCAGGCCCAGGAGAAGGTGCTCGAGGAGCTCCTCAAGCTGGTCGAGGTCCCGATGCCCGAGAAGCTTCTCGAGGACGAGATCAACACCCGCAAGCACAACCTGGAGCACCACCAGCTCGGCCAGATGGGCCTCGACCTGGCGAAGTACCTGGAGATCCAGGGCAAGTCCGCCGAGGAGTTCGACGCCGAGCTCAAGGAGCAGGCCGAGAAGGGCATCCGCACCCAGTTCGTCCTGGACGAGATCGTCAACAAGGAGAAGCTGTCGGTCGGCCAGGACGAGCTCACCGAGCACCTGATGCGCCGTGCCCAGACCTCCGGCATGAGCCCCGACCAGTTCGCCCAGGCCGTCGTCGAGCAGGGCCAGGTCCCGATGCTCGTCGGTGAGGTCGCCCGCGGCAAGGCCCTCGCGACCGTCGTCGAGGCCGCCACGGTCAAGGACTCCAACGGCGAGGTCGTCAGCCTGGAGGACGAGGACGAGACCGAGGCCGCCACGGAGGCCGTCGAGGCCGCCGAGGGCACCGAGGCCAAGTAAGGGCCGAAGCCCTCACCGCACCTCACGGACGGGCCCGTCCGCGCTCCCGCCGCCCCGCGCGGCGGGGGGCCGCGGCCGGGCCCGTCCGCGCACCCCGGTCCGGGCTGCCGGGGGGCGCCCGGCCGGCCGTGCGCCGCGTTCCGGCGGCAATCCGCCCGTGCGCCGCAAGGGGACCTGCGCTCAGAGCGAACAGTTCCTCATGCGGGATGGCGCCCGCCGACCAGCGCGTTAGGGTCCGTAGATACGAGGGCAGGGGAGACTTTGAGCGAGCCGGACCGTACCGGCCCCGGAGGACCCCCGCCCCAGTGAAGACGCGGAGACGGCCCGTTGCCGTCAGAGACGAGCAGGTGGATCACGTGACGAATCTGATGCCTTCCGCCGCCGGCGGACCCTCCATCGGTGGCGGCCTCGGCGACCAGGTCTACAGCCGGCTGCTCGACGAGCGGATCATCTTCCTGGGCCAGCAGGTCGACGACGACATCGCCAACAAGATCACGGCCCAGATGCTCCTCCTGGCCGCGGACCCGGACAAGGACATCTACCTCTACATCAACAGCCCCGGCGGCTCGGTGACGGCCGGCATGGCGGTCTACGACACCATGCAGTACATCCCGAACGACGTGGTCACCATCGGCATGGGCCTCGCGGCCTCGATGGGCCAGTTCCTGCTGACCGGCGGCACCCCGGGCAAGCGCTTCGCGCTGCCCAACACCGACATCCTCATGCACCAGGGCTCCGCGGGCCTCGGCGGCACGGCCTCGGACATCAAGATCCAGGCCGAGCAGCTGCTCCGCACCAAGAAGCGCATGGCGGAGATCACCGCCCACCACACCGGCCAGTCCGTGGAAACGATCATCCGTGACGGTGACCGTGACCGCTGGTTCACCGCTGAGGAGGCGAAGGAGTACGGGATCATCGACGAGATCATCACGCACGCCTCCGGCGTTCCGGGCGGCGGCGGCACCGGGGCCTGAGCCCCGGCAGTCCCGCTGACAGCCGAACCCAGCTGACAGCTGATTCCCAGCCAACGACCGCCATCAGGATGGTGAACACCCGCATGAACAACTTCCCCGGCAGCGGCCTCTACACGGGCCCGCAGGTGGACGCCCGTTACGTCGTGCCGCGCTTCGTGGAGCGCACCTCCCAGGGCGTGCGCGAGTACGACCCCTACGCGAAGCTCTTCGAGGAGCGCGTGATCTTCCTGGGCGTCCAGATCGACGACGCCTCCGCCAACGACGTCATGGCGCAGCTGCTGTGCCTGGAGTCGATGGACCCCGACCGCGACATCTCGATCTACATCAACTCGCCCGGCGGCTCCTTCACCGCCCTCACGGCGATCTACGACACGATGCAGTTCGTGAAGCCGGACATCCAGACGGTCTGCATGGGCCAGGCGGCCTCCGCCGCGGCGATCCTGCTGGCCGCCGGCACCCCGGGCAAGCGCATGGCGCTGCCCAACGCCCGTGTGCTGATCCACCAGCCGTCCAGCCAGACGGGCCGTGAGCAGCTCTCCGACCTGGAGATCGCGGCGAACGAGATCATGCGCATGCGCACCCAGCTGGAGGAGATGCTGGCCAAGCACTCCACCCAGCCGATCGAGAAGATCCGCGACGACATCGAGCGCGACAAGATCCTCACTGCCGAGGACGCGCTGGCGTACGGTCTGGTGGACCAGATTGTCTCGACGCGCAAGTCGTCTGTGGCGGTCTGAGGACCGCTCCGGGATCCGGTTCAGGGCCGGCTCCCGGGCACTGTGCCGCCGGTACCCCCCTTGGCCGAGTAGGTGCGAGGGGGGCCCGCACGGGGGGCCCGGCAAGGTACCGTCGATAGGCAAGCACTCGGGTTCGCAGAGCAAGGCGGATCCCAGGCGAAGGGGAAGCACCTCGTGGCACGCATCGGTGACGGCGGCGACCTGCTCAAGTGCTCGTTCTGCGGCAAGAGCCAGAAGCAGGTGAAGAAGCTCATCGCGGGTCCTGGTGTGTACATCTGCGACGAGTGCATCGACCTCTGCAACGAGATCATCGAGGAAGAGCTCGCGGAGACCTCCGAGGTGCGCTGGGACGAACTCCCCAAGCCCCGTGAGATCTACGAGTTCCTCGAGGGGTACGTCGTCGGCCAGGAGGCCGCCAAGAAGGCCCTCTCGGTCGCCGTCTACAACCACTACAAGCGCGTCCAGGCCGGGGACACCGGCGCGCACAACCGGGACGACGGCATCGAGCTGGGCAAGTCCAACATCCTGCTGCTGGGCCCGACGGGCTCCGGCAAGACGCTGCTCGCGCAGACGCTCGCCCGGATGCTCAACGTCCCGTTCGCGATCGCGGACGCGACGGCGCTCACGGAGGCCGGCTACGTCGGCGAGGACGTCGAGAACATCCTGCTGAAGCTGATCCAGGCCGCCGACTACGACGTCAAGAAGGCCGAGACCGGCATCATCTACATCGACGAGATCGACAAGGTCGCCCGAAAGAGCGAAAACCCGTCGATCACCCGCGATGTCTCCGGCGAGGGTGTCCAGCAGGCCCTGCTGAAGATCCTGGAGGGCACGACGGCCTCCGTCCCCCCGCAGGGCGGCCGCAAGCACCCGCACCAGGAATTCATCCAGATCGACACCACGAACGTCCTCTTCATCGTCGGTGGCGCCTTCTCCGGCCTGGAGAAGATCATCGAGTCCCGGGCGGGCGCGAAGGGCATCGGCTTCGGCGCGACGATCCGCTCCAAGCGGGAGATCGAGGCGAGCGACCAGTTCCAGGAGGTCATGCCGGAGGACCTGGTCAAGTTCGGCATGATCCCCGAGTTCATCGGCCGCCTCCCGGTGATTACGAGCGTTCACAACCTGGACCGCGAGGCCCTGCTCCAGATCCTCGTCGAGCCGCGCAACGCGCTCGTCAAGCAGTACCAGCGCCTCTTCGAACTCGACGGCGTGGAGCTGGACTTCGACCGTCCGGCGCTGGAGGCCATCGCCGACCAGGCGATCCTGCGCGGCACGGGGGCGCGCGGCCTGCGCGCCATCATGGAGGAAGTCCTGATGTCGGTGATGTACGAGGTGCCGTCCCGCAAGGACGTCGCCCGCGTCGTCATCACCGCGGACGTCGTGCAGTCCAACGTCAACCCGACCCTGGTGCCGCGCTCGCGCGGCAGCGAGGGGCCGGGGGAGCGGCACGAGAAGAGCGCGTAGGTGACATAAAAGGGCGCCCTCGACGAAGAGGGCGCCCTTTCTGCTATTCGGCCTCGACGGCCCGCCGCAGCGCCGCGGCCATGCTCACCGCGAAGGCGTCCCTCTGCTCCGGAGTCAGCAACTCCAGTGACAGATAGGGATTCAGGTCCTCCAGCTCGACGAGGAGCAGCCCGCCTTCCGGCGTACGGCAGGCGTCCACGCGCTGGATGCCGTGGCCGATGGTGTTCCACGCGATGAACCGGCGGGCGAAGACCAGGTCTTCCTCGGTCGCCTCGTACGGCTCCAGCGCCCAGCGGCGGGCCGGGTCGGGTGCGTGGAGCGCGTACTGGAAGGCGTCGTCGACGAAGTAGAACGACACCTCGTGCAGGAAGTGGATGCGCGGCTGCACGAGCACGTCCCCGTAGGAGAGTTCACCCAGTCGCTCCCGTGGGACGAATTCCAGCCCGATCGAGTCCGCGCCGAGCTTCGGCTTCACGACGTACTCGTCGACGCCGGGGAGGCGGTCGAGGTCCTCGGCGCGGTCGACGGTGGGTATCACCGGATAACCGGCGGCGGTCAGATCGAGCAGGTACTGCTTGCCCGCCATGTCCGCCCGCCCGGTCAGCTGGTTGTAGACCCGCGTCCCGCGCCGCAGCGCCTGCTCGCGGAACGCGTCGTACGCGGCCTGATAGTTGAGCACCGGCCCGCTGTTGCGGACGACGACGAGGTCGAAGCCGTCCATCAGCGCGGCGGCGTTCAGGGGATGGCAGAGGGCGATGTCGAAGCCGTGGGTGCGGAGCCGGGAGGTGAGGAAGATGTCCTCGTCGCAGTACCGCCGTCCCTTGGCCTCGTAGGCGAGGTCGGTGACGTAGAGGACGCGGGGCTTGCGTGACATGAGTGGCTCCTGGTGGTGCTGTGCTGTGGCGCCACGCTACCTGGGGACCCTTGCCTGCGCACGGCCTATTCGTCGAGGCAGTCGGCGAGGAAGCGGGCGTCCCGGGCGAGGACATCGAGGTACGCCTGGGCTGCGCACCGTACGGGGCGCTCGGCGCCGGCGCCGAAGTCGAGGTCGGCGAGGGCGTGATCGATAAGGGCTTCCCAGCGGAGACGGGCGGTGGTGTCGGGCTCCAACTGATCGGCCCGATGCTGTGCTTCGGTGAGCATGGCCTCCAAGTGGGCGCGGAGCGTGCGGGTGAGTTCGGCGATCTCGTACGAGGACGGGCGGACGGGGCGTTCCTGGAGGGCGCGGCGGATGGTGGCGCGGATGGTGACGAGGTCGAGAGGCCGGGTGTCGCCGGTCATGAGGGTCATGAGTGGTGGCGGAGTATCCGGAGTGTGCATGGGCCGTCCCTCGTATCCGGTTCTGTGACGTTGGGTGTGCATGGGGTGATCGATCCGTAGCTTCGTGGAGGTCTCCGGTCATAGCGAGTGGCATGACGTGGTCAGATGCGGCACATGCGGACACAGTCGCGGTCCGATGGTCCGTATGCGGCTGTTTTCCCTGCGCGGTACGGCGGTTGGTGCTTAGCGTGAAGCCATTGGACTCGTTCAGGGGAAGAACATGGGCCAGCCGCAGCAGCTCCGCTTCGTCGTCCTCATCCGGCAGATGGGGCTGTCCTCGTACCCGGATTTCAAGTGCCGGTACGCGAAGACGGCTCAGCGGCTGGGGATCCGGAGCCGTACCCCTTGCGTTGATGAACGGACCTTCCGGCGATGGGTGTCCGGTGGCATGAAGGGTGTGCCGCGCTCCAGGGAGGTGCGCCGGGTCCTGGAGGCGATGTTCTCCGGCTGGACCGTGCAGCAGCTGTTCGCACGAGGGCCGATGGAGGGTAGGCGGATCGAAAGAGGGAAGGATTACAGCGGAACAGCACCTCCGTTCGACTACCGCGTTGGGGACGACATCATGGCGGCTGCCGATGAATCCGCCCGGTTCGCTGCTGTAGCAGAAGGCACCAACGTCGGCCCGCACACCATGGACCAGTTGTTCGCCGACATCGAGCGCATAGTGCGGACCTACCCGAATCGTCCGGTCACAGCTCAGTTCAATGAGATCCGCTACTTGCGCGACCGCACCTTCCGACTCCTCGAGGGGCGGCAGCCTCCCCAGTACACGACCGATCTGTATCTGGCGGCCGGGCTGCTCTGCGGTGTCCTGGCGAATGCCTCGTTCGACCTGGGCCAGTACGCTGCGGCGGAGACCCAGGCCCGTACGGCCTTCCTGTGCGGTGAACTCGCCCGGCACAACGGATTGCGGGCATGGGTGCGCGGGCTCCAAGCCCTCATCGCCTACTGGGCCGGACGCCCCAATGACGCCGTCGCCCTCAGCGATTCCGGACTCGCCCTCACACCCGAACAAGGAACCCCACAGATCCGGTTGGCCAGTATCAAGGCGCGGGCTCTGGGACAGCTCGCCCGGTCGGGCGAGGCGCTCGCGGTCCTTCACCAGGCCGACGCCATGCGCGAGAGCCTGACGGACGAGGGCGAGGTGACGGTCGGCATGATGGCTTTCCCGCTCGGGAAGCAGCTCTACTGCGCCAGCAGCGCTCACTTATGGCTGGGTGGCGATCAGCATCTGGCGGACGCGGAACGGCGAGCACAGGAGGCGGTCAGCTGGTTCAGTCGGCTTCCGGGTCACGAACGACGTCTGGGCGAGGAATCTCTGGCCCGCATAGACCTTGCTCTTGCCCGGCTGGCTCGCGGGGAGTTGGGTGGAGCCGCCGACCAAGTGCACTGGGTCCTAGACTCCCATGCGCGTCGCGGGATCGAGAGCGTGAACAGGCGACTTGGTCAGTTCACCCGGCGTCTCAGCCAGCACCCTGCTGCGAACTCACCTATCGCCGTGGGCCTGAATGAAGCCATTGTCGCCCGCCGCCAGGCATGCTCCCGCGCGCTCCCGTCAGGAGAACCCTCTTGACCACCATCACCCTGCTTCACCCGGGCTCGATGGGCGCGGCTGTGGGTGCCCAAGCTGTTGCCGCAGGGCACCGGGTTCTGTGGGTGCCGGAGGGACGAAGTCAACGGACGTACGAGCGGGCTAAGTTCGCTGGCCTGACATCTGTTCCGGCCTTGGGCGAGGCGCTGGACGTTAGCCCTGTTGCCGTCTCGGTCTGTCCCCCGGCGGCTGCCGGGGACGTTGCGGGCAAGGTGAATAAGTGCGGTTTCACCGGACTATACGTAGAGGCAAATGCGATCAGTCCGCAACGCGTGCAGCGCATGGCGGCAGACATGGCGGCTCACGTCCTCGACGGGGCGATCACCGGTCCGCCACCGCCCGGACCACGGACGACCCGGCTCTACCTTGCTGGCGACCCCGAGGCCGCCGAACAGGTAGGGAAGCTGTTCGCGGGCACCGCAGTCGAAGTGCATTCGGCAGGTGAAACCGTCGGCGCGGCCTCGGCGTTGAAGATGGCGTTCGCCACCTTCCAGAGACCGGCCCGAACCCTCGCCGCCCTGGCCTACGCCCTGGCCGACGCCCATCAGGTGACCGACCTCCTGCTCAACGAAGCCGCGAGGATGCCCTCGGAGATTCTGTCCGACCCGGACTACCTGCCCAGCGTTGCCGCGCGCTCATGGCGCTGGGCACCCGAAATGGGCGAAGTCGCTGAGGCCCTGCGTGCGGCGGAGCTCCCCACGGATCTGGCCGAGGCTACAGCCGCGGTCATGCGGCGGTGGGAGCCGGACAAGGACCGGTTCGACATGCCCCTCGCAGAGGTCCTGTTACACCTGAAAGGCGCGACGGACACATGATCCTGGGTGGCGAAGGCGAAGGAATGTTGAACCGTTGTTTGTTCCCTCGAAGCAGGAGTACGGCCCGCGCACTCGGACGACCGGAGCCCAAGCTGTGATCCGGCTCTGCGACCCGTAGGAGATCTCGTCGTTGCTGGGCATGCTCATCGATATCTGCGCAGACACGTATCCGGAATAGCGCGGCTCGGGTGTAGCCGGCTGCGGGGCGAGGTTCACCTATCGAGTCCTTCCGCCATCAGGCCACTGGCCAGCTGAGGCATGAGGGTTTCACTCTCGTCAGGGCGTACATCGGTGGGACGTTGGTCGGCTTCGGGTATGGCTTCCCAAGCATGCCCGAGTGCTGGTTAGGCTCCGAGCTGATCCGCCGTGTTATCCGAGCCGACTCAGTCGACCGACCGTCTCGTTGGCAACTGCGGGTTGGCCGTCCGGTCGCCCTAAAGCTTGTCTTGTGATGCTGAGATCAGTGGCTGAGGGCGAGGTTGTGCATGTGGGCGACGCCGCTGGTGGCCCACCAGACTCCGTCGCCTTTCAGGCGGCAGTCGCGCAGGATCTTCCAGTTCTTCATGCGGGCGAAGGTGTGCTCGACGCGGGCGCGTATCCGTCGGTGGGAGATGTTGTGCTGTTCCTTCCGGTCGGGCAGCCGGTCCTGTCCAGCCTGGCGGCGGTGGGGCATCAGGACTCCGGTGCCCTGGTAGCCGCCGTCTGCGAGGACGGTCGCGTTGCCGCAGGCATCCTTGATCCCGGACTCGGCGGAAGCGGTGCAGTCGTTAAGGTTGCCCGGCAGCGGCCGGCCGACGGCCAGTACCACCCGGGTGTTCGCCTTGATGCAGGACTTGGAGGTTCGCCGAGTAACGGTAGTTCTTCGATGAGGCCGATACCGTCCGGTCCCTCGTGGGCACCAGTGTGCCGTCCACGATGAGGACGTGGTGCCGTCCGGGCTTGCGCTTGCCCGGGGCCAGGGCCAGCAGGGGCCCGTGCCGGCCGATGATCCGGCCGACGGCCGCGGGGGAGTTCCCGAAGAGCGGGGCGAGTTGGCGCATGGTGAGGTTCGTGCGGCAGCACATCGGCACGAGCAGCACCCGGTCCTCCAGGGGCAGTGCCCATGGGCGGCCCGGCCGGTCCGGGTCCAGAGCCCGACCCCCGTTGCGGTGGACAGCCCGCATCAGATGCTGGAACTGACGCGGGCGGAGCCCAGTGAACTCCTCTATGAGCTCGCGGCGTTGAGCCGTGACGACCTGCACGACCAGCTCAACCCCGCACCCGACCACGTGAGGTTCCCCCGCTGCGTGAGAGTTGCTGATCAGCAGGTCGGGACGGGTTGATGGGTGTTCAGGTTCGCTGGTTCGGCCGTCGCCTGGTCGGTGTAGTGCTTCTCCTCGAACTCGATCGGGCTGAGGTAGCCGAGCCGTTCTTGGATGCGGCGGGGGTTATAGAAACCGTCGATGTACTCGAAGAGCGCGAGGTTCGCCTCGGCACGTGTGGCGAAGGTGCGGCCGCGCAGGCCCTCGGTCTTGATCAGCATCCACAGATTTTCCGCGAGGGCGTTATCGTACGAGTCCCCCACGGACCCCATGGACGCCTCAATTCCCGCCCGCACCAACCGGGTCGTGAGCTTGATGGACGTGTATTGACAGCCGTGATCGGCGTGGTGAATGAGCTTGCCCGGCTCGACCTCGCGGGACGAGAGGGCGTACTCGAGGGTGGTCAGCACCAGGTCCGCATCGGCGCGGGCGGAGGTCTCCCAGGCGACCACCCGGCGGGAGAACGCGTCGCGGATCGCCGAGAGCCACAGCGGCCCCTCGCCGGTCGGAACCATTGTGAGGTCGGTGACCCACAGCCGGTTCGGCGCGGGTGCGGTGAAGTCCCGGTTGACCAGGTCCGGGGCCAAGGTGGCCTTCGGGTCCCGGCGCGTGAAGCCGCTCTTGCGGCGTGGGCTCACGCCCGCAAGACCGTCCTCGCGCATCAGCCGTTCGACCCGCTTGCGGCCCACGCGGACGCCCTCCCGTTTGAGGACGGCGTGCACCCGCGGCGAGCCGTAGATCCCGCCGGAGTCGGCGTGGATCGTGCGGATCTGCTCGGTCAGCTCGACGTCCCGGCGGCGCCGTTCGCACGGCTCCTTCTCCGCGCGGCGCCAGCGGTAGTAAGTGGCGGAAGGGATGTGGAGCTCCCGGAGTACGCACTCGACCCCCAGGCGGGGATGCTCGTCAACGAGCGCCGTCACCTGGGCCGGGTCGGGTCGAGTTGCGCCGCGAAAAACGCCGAGGCCGTCCGCAGCACGTCGTTGGCCCGCTTGAGCTGGGCGTTCTCCTTGCGCAGGGCCGTGAGCTCGGCCCGCTCGTCGGTGGTGAGCCGGTCGTCGCGCTCGCCGGCATCGGCCTCGGCCTGGCGGATCCAGCCGCGCAGGGCCTCCGGATGCACGCCGAGGTCGACGGCCAGTTTCTTGATCTGCGGCCTCGGGTCGGAGGTGCGGTACATCCGCACCGCACGCTCACGCAACTCCAGCGGATATCTTCTCGGGGCAGCCATGGTCGAAGGTCCTCTCATGAGTCCCATCTGACCCTCTGTCAACTGACTCCGCATCTCGGGGGAAGCTCACACGAGTTACGAGACAGGTTTTAGCAGGAGTCAAGTCGGTATTTGTTGTGCTCCCAATTTCTCAGCTATCACGATTGCAGCTGTGTTGCGTCCGACCAGGGAAGCCCAGTTTCTATTTTCTTGCCGGTTGTGTTGACGTTCGAAACGTGGGCCGTTCTGATTGTCAATAGCTACAAGCGTCGACGACGTCTTTCGGGCGGACTCCAAGGTCTTTCAGAGACCCCAAGCACCTTAGGTACCCTACGGGGATGCCGTTGGCGTCGTCACCCTTTAGAAGTTCTTGGCAGGCCCGGGAAACCTTAGGGCCCACTGTGTAGCCGCGGGACTTAAGGATAGTGCGGCACTTGTAGGGGGAGTCAGCGTCTGCTGCTTGAGCTGAAGTGGTTGTCGTGAGTTGCAGAGTGCCGGCAGCGAGCACTATGCCTGCGACTGCCATTGCTCGTCGAGTTACCCTGCGCATGGAGCGGTTGTCCTCCCATTGAGTGTCCCGTCAGCTCCCGAGGCGGGTAGGACAGAACCTTGATCAACTTCCTGGGGATGGTACCAAAGTGTTGGCCAGTGGTTGCTGAGAGTGTTGTCCGGCTCGGTGGGCGGCAGAAGAGGTGATGGGTGACTGTGACGGAGCGGGGCCTGGGCGTGATGACTGGGATCCGATCGGGACGGACTGCGGGCTGTTCCCTGCTCCCTACGCGGCCCTTCTCGCGGAGGCTTCGCGACCTGGCCGAAGGAGGCGGTGTTACCGCTCATCGCGTTCCCCGGCTCCGCGAGCGTCATGACGGCTGCCGTGCTGTGGTCGGCCAAGGCACACACCGAACGTCTTTCATCCTGAATGCTCGCAGGTCAGGAGGGTGTGGACGGCTTGGACGATGCGGCTGATGAGGTTGGTGGAGCATCGTGCCTGACGGAGGACGCGCCAGGAGTTCAGCCGGGCGAAGGCGTGTTCGCCCGGCGCTCGGAGGTGGGCATGGACGCGGTTGAACCGCTGGTGGTGGTCGGGGAGTTCGCGGTGTCCGTAGCAGGGGGTGCGGGCGGTGGCGCCGACACCCTGGTATGCGCGGTCGGCCAGGACCAGGATTTCTCTGGTGAGGCAGGCCTGGACGATGTCGTGGGCCCAGGTGGCGGTCAGATCATGCGTGTGCGTGGGCAGCGTGCGGGAGAACCACAGCGGTGTGCCACCGGGCGGGCGACGACCTGGATGTTCGTGTCGTGTTTCTTGTGCTTCTGGCTGTGTGCGCCGTGAGGTGCTCGTTGTTCGAGTGGAGGTGAAAGACCACCACCATCGCCCTGTCGCAGCAGGGTGGTTGAAGCTGGGGGCAGCCTGAGCCGGGAGGTGCCGGGGAGGGTGGCAAGCGGCCCCGACGAAGCCGGGACGTGTCGGTACTGCCAGATGGTGCGGGTCCGGCAAGCGAGACGGAGAGGAGTACGCGAGGAACCGGCGTTTACGCCTCCTTAAGGCACGCCAGCTCGAACCTGGTGGATCTGGGCTGGATGCGGTACGTCCCCGCCGACTACTTGCTCGGTGGGGAACTCGTCGCACGGCTTATTGCCGTCGTGTGGGGAGGCCACGGTGAAGTGCTGCGGGGTAGCCGTGGCGAGGCCGCGGGGGCATAGCCGGGCTCCTCCTTCGTCAATCGACAGCGAGTGAACACGGGAACCGTCCCGGTCCTGCCCTGACATCGCGCGCCCGGCGCGGGTTCGGGGCTGGGCCCACCGTCGGCCGAGCGGTCCGGGACGGGGCGGAGCCGCCGTAGTACTCGGAGCCGGGGAGAGCCCGGCACATGGGGAAGGGCGGCAGCGGTATCGCGAAGGGAAGGAGGATGCAATGCCGAAAGACGCGCTGCTGAACAGCAGTGCTCCGCTGGAAGCCCAAGTAGGGCCCCGCCAGCGGGTATCGGGGATGCAGGCCAAGCTTCACCGTTGGGCGGCGGCCGATCCCGGCTGCAGGTTCGACGACCTGTTCAACCTCGTGAGCGACCCGGCGACATTGCTTGTCGCATTCGAACGGGTCGCGGGCAACCAGGGGGCCCGAACTCCGGGCGTCGACGGTCTCACAGCCGTCAACGTCGAGCGGGAACTCGGCCTCCCGGGCTACCTGGACGACTTGCGCCATGCCCTCAAGACGGGTGAATTCCGCCCGCTGCCGGTGCGGGAGCGCAAGATCCCGAAACCCGGCGGGAGCGGGAAGTTGCGCAAACTCGGCATCCCAACCATTTCCGACCGGGTGGTCCAGGCGGCGCTCAAGCTGGTGCTGGAGCCGATCTTCGAGGCCGACTTCGAGCCGGTCTCCTACGGCTTCAGGCCGATGCGGAGAGCACACGACGCCATCGCCGAGATCCACTATTACGGCACCCACGGCTACAGATGGGTGCTGGATGCGGATATCGAGGCGTGTTTTGACTCCATCGACCACACGGCCCTCATGGACCGGGTGCGGCAGCGAGTCAAGGACAAGCGCGTGTTGCGACTGGTCAAGGCGTTCCTCAAGGCTGGCGTCCTCACCGAGGCCGGCGACCGCGCGGAGACCCTGACCGGCACCCCGCAAGGCGGCATCCTCTCCCCGCTGCTGGCGAACATCGCCCTGTCGGCGCTCGACGAGCACCTGATGGAGCCATGGAAGCCAGGCGGGTCGATGTCCACCAGAGGCAGGCGGGCGCATCGCCGCCGGTACGGCCGACCGAACTGGCGCATCGTCCGCTACGCGGACGATTTCGTCGTTCTGATCGACGGCGGACGCGACGACACGGTCCAACTGCGCGAGGCAATCACCGACGCACTGCTCCCTCTGGGGCTGCGGCTCTCACCGGCCAAGACCCAGGTCGTGCACATGTCGGACGGGTTCGACTTCCTGGGGTTCCGTATCCAGTGGCGCCGCAAGCGAGGTTCGAACCAGTGGTACGTCTACACCTTCATCGCCGACCGGCCTGTCCGGCAGCTGAGGGACAAGATCCGTGCCCTGACGAACAGGACGTCGCAGCAGGTCCCCAGGGACGTACTGATCAGGCTCAACCAGATCATGCGCGGCTGGGTCAGCTACTTCAAGCACGCAGTATGCAAGACCACGTTGAAGGCCCTGGACCACTTCGTGTGGCGACGGGTGGCCAGCTGGTGGAGGGTGCTGCACCGCTGGAGGTGGAAGGACCTCCGCCGACGCTTCACCGACCACAACGGCCGGTGGAGACCACTGTCGGTGGACGGGATCGAGCTGTTCCCCATGGTCTCGGTCGCAGTCACCCGCTACCGCTACCGGGGCAACACGATCCCCAGCCCCTGGCCCCTCAACCACGCCTGACGGCAGAGACCGTGGAGAGCCCGGTGCGGTGAGAGCCGCACGCCGGGTTCGGCGAGCGGCACGGAGAAACGGACCGGTGGCAACACCAGCACTGCGCTCCGTGCCGACTCAACAGTACGGTTCGTCCGCGGCGATCCGGTCGGTCGGGATCAGTGTCCCGTCAACGATGGCGAAGCCGCTCTCACCCAGGCCCACCAGCGCCTCGCGGAGACCGGGTGCCCAAGGCCGCGAGGATCCCGAGGGTCTCGTCGACGTACCGCCAGGTGGTGGACTCCGAGGCACCGAAACCAGCCCCGACCTGCGCGAACGTCTCGTTCTTCCGTAGATGCGCTGGCACCAGCAGGGCCTGCTTGAAACAACCCAGCCTCCGCCACGGCGACTTCAGCTCACGCCGACCCTGGAGCAGGC
This sequence comes from Streptomyces luteireticuli, assembly GCF_041519305.1. NCBI lineage: Bacteria > Bacillati > Actinomycetota > Actinomycetes > Kitasatosporales > Streptomycetaceae > Streptomyces > Streptomyces luteireticuli. The sequence goes on along the minus strand of NZ_CP167927.1, from coordinate 3,258,708 downwards.
GCTGGCTGTCTCGGAGGAGCAGCGCCGCCTGCTGGTGGACGACACCCTGATCCCGACCTGGCGCTGCGCCGGACTGGCCATCGAGGCGAACCGGGGCCCGCTGTACAGCAGCAAGCACCGGGACCACGGCGTGAAGTGCAGGGCCTGACCACTCCCGAAGGCGAGTTGGTCTGTCTGGGTGCGGCACGCGTCGGGTTCACGCACGACCTGACCGGCGCCCGGACCGACGGTATTGTCAACGCGGCGGCAGATGTGAAGATCACCGCGGACAGCGGCTACCGGGGCGCTGGCGGAACCGTCCGTGCCCCGATCAAGCACCCTACGGGCAAGGGCCCGGTCGCTCGTTCTCGAACAAACCCTGTTGCTGTGCTTCGTTGCCAGGCTGATGAGTGATTGCAGGTAGCCAGGTTGCTTGGCCGGAGCGAAAGGTGCTGCTGAATTATTTCTGGCAGGCAGCAGTTGCCACGTTGTTCTTGACTCCGATAATGACCAACTGTGATGAGCAAACCATGCGGGCTGCGTCTCCCGCCGGGTCCATCATGCCTCCGCCCTTGGCAAGGTTGCATGCGGCCTTGGCCTTCGGCCCCACCTTGTAGCCCTTGGCGGCAAGATAGGACGTGCACCCGGCGGGGCTGGCCTGTGCTGAGGTGGTTGTGGCGAACTGAAGTGTTCCGGCTGCCAGTACCGTGCCAGCAATTATTGCTGCTCGCTGTATGGTCTTGCGCACGAGGCGTTCCTCTCCGTTGCTGGTCACGTGATATCGCCCCGACTGGAGAGCGAGCGACCTTGATCAACTTTAGAGGTAGCTTACCTCAGCGTCCGGTCGATGATCCGATGCTCATCCGCCATCCGCATTGGCCGAGTTGAGGAGCAGCGGCTACTTCATTGAGTTCGGCGCGGCTCTCGTTGCGCGGCTTTGTTGTGAGCCTCGCGGGCCGGTCGACGTTGGCGCTGCCTTTCTCTTGCCGGGCCCACCCGATGGGTGCAGGTGCTGCGTCAGGGGTTGTACGGGCCCGGCTGATGGGTGTTCACGACTGGGTTACTTGACCTCTACGCGAGAGTCGTGGCGGACCTTGGCGGCGAGGGCGGCAGCGTCGTCGATGGACATGCCCTGACCGCCGCTCGACATCGACGCCAAGTCCATGGGGACGACGTTGCCGACGGTGCTGTGGTCGCCCCAGATGCAGACCGTGAAGTTCATGGACTTCGGGCCCATGGGGGAGGCCGTCTTCGGAGTGCTCTTCATCTTCTGGCACTTCATCACGGCGTTGTCGAGCCCTTCAGGGGTGACCTTCTGGGGGTCGCCCTCGAACTCGACGGTGGCGGTGCTGGTGCCGGAATCCGCCTTCTTCTTCGCGTCGTCCTTGGCGTCCGCGAACCATGCGTCCACGACTGCCTCGGGGTCCTTGATCTCACCGTAAACGCCGGTGAGGTAGAGCGACTTGGCGGTCAGTCCCGTACCGGACCGGTACTGGGCGGAGAGGGTCTCCGGGTTGGTGACATGTGACTTGATGTCGTTGAGGCTCGAGTTGTTCGGGCCCGGGCCGGTGGCCGAGGAAGCCTTCGTGTACTCGCCCGCCACCGTCTCCGGAGCCGTCAGCTTGTACTTCTTGCCGTCGCTGGCGACCGTGGTGCCGCCACCGCCACCCCCGTCCTTCTTCATGAAGACCACGGCGCCGCCCACGATCGCGCCCACCAGCACCAGCGCGCCCAGCACGATCGCGACGGTCTTGCCCGCGCCGCCCTTCTGCGGCGGGACCGGCGGCGGGTACGGGCCGGGCATGCCGGGCTGCTGGCCGTACGGGTTCGGCTGCGGGGGCTGGCCGTAGGGGGCCTGCGGGGGAGCGCCGTACGGGCCGGGCTGGGCCGGGGGCGGGGGGTAGCCGTAGCCGGGGGCACCCGGGGCGCCGCCCTGGGCGTAGGGGTTGGGGGCGCCGCCCTGCGGCTGCTGGGGCGGCTGGCCGTACGGACCCGGCTGGGGGTAACTCATGGTGTCTCTCTCGGTGTGGGGGGACGGGCGGCGTTCCGCGTCATCCTCGCCGATGGCTTATCCCGGCTTTACCTCGGGCGCGCAACGGTTTCGGAACAGTGGTGAAAGGGAGGGCGGCAGGCGTCAGTTGACGGCGCGTGCCGGTACGTACGGCCCGTACGGCGTGCTGAAGCGCACTGTGCATCCCCCCGTTCGCCCGCTGCCGCGGACGCTACTTTTCCTGACGAACTTCGCCCCGCACCTTAGCCGTCGCCTCCGACAGCTCCTTCGCCGACATCGCCTTGCCCTTGGCTCCCGGCTCGTTGCGCGCCGACGAGGGCAGGCCCTCGTACTTCGTCACCGTGTGCTGGACGATCCCGACCGCGCTGCCGTCCACCCAGACGCACTGGGCGAGTTCGTGGGCGAACGAGGCGGGGCCGGTCTTCCCCGTGGTCCTGGACGCGGTGCAGCGCATCGAGGTGCCGTCGAAGCCGGAGGGGCGGAACTCCGTCCAGGGGGTGAGTGTTTCCGACTTCATCCCGGGAAAGGTGGAGTCGTGCTGGTTCATTCCCTTGTCGGCCATGGCGAGCATGGCGTCGAGGGTCTTGCGGGGGTCGTCGATCCGGCCGTAGACGCCCATGACGTTCAGTTCCTGCTTGTCGGCGTTGGCGTAGCGGCCCATGGCGCCCTTGGCGTCGGTGATGCCCAGCTTCTTGCTGGTGGCGTCCTTGGTGAGGTCCTCCGTCCCGCCCTCGTCGCCGTCCTTCTTGAAGGAGCCGTCGAGCACTGTGGCCGGGAGGGACACCGTGTACGGCTTCGGGCCGTCGCCGCCCCGGGACGACTGGTACCAGAGCAGGCCGCCCGTGAGCGCTCCCGCCGCCGCCAGGGCTCCGGCGGCCAGGGCCATGACCTTCCCCTTCTTGCGAGGGCCGGTCGTCGTGTCGGGCTGGGAGGTCGTGCTCATCGGTATATGCGGCTTTCCGGGTTTCTCGTGATCATTTACGCCACACGGGGCCTGTGGGGCATTCCGGCCATCCTTCCCGACGGTCCGGCCGGGCCCGGCCCCGGGTGCGCCCGGAGGAAACGGGTTCGTGGCGCACCGCCCCCGCCCCGTAGAATCCGGTCCGTGACCGAGAACACTCAGCAGCCAAACAACAGCACCCCCGAACTGCCGACCCAGTACGCGCCGGCCGAAGTAGAGGGGCCGCTGTACGAGCGCTGGGTAGAGCGGGGCTATTTCACGGCCGACGCGCAGAGCGACAAGAAGCCGTACACGATCGTCATCCCCCCGCCCAACGTCACCGGCTCCCTCCACCTGGGCCACGCCTTCCAGCACACGCTGATGGACGCCCTCACGCGACGCAAGCGCATGCAGGGGCACGAGGCGCTGTGGCTGCCCGGTATGGACCACGCCGGCATCGCCACCCAGAACAAGGTCGAGCAGCAGCTCGCCGAGGAGGGCAAGTCCCGCCACGACCTCGGCCGCGAGGCGTTCGTCGACCGCGTCTGGCAGTGGAAGGAGGAGTACGGCGGCAAGATCCTCGGCCAGATGCGCCGGCTCGGCGACGGCGTGGACTGGTCGCGCGAGCGCTTCACCATGGACGAGGGCCTCTCCAAGGCCGTCCAGACGATCTTCAAGCGGCTCTACGACGACGAGCTGATCTACCGCGCCGAGCGCATCATCAACTGGTGCCCCCGCTGCCTCACGGCCATCTCCGACATCGAGGTGGAGTACCAGGAGGACGACGGCGAGCTGGTCTCCATCCGTTATGGAGAGGGTGACGAGTCGCTGGTCGTCGCGACGACGCGGGCCGAGACGATGCTGGGTGACACGGCCGTGGCCGTCCACCCGGAGGACGAGCGCTACGCCCACCTCATCGGCAAGCAGATCAAGCTGCCGCTGACCGACCGGTCGATCCCGGTCGTGGCCGACACGCACGTCGACCCGGAGTTCGGGACGGGTGCGGTCAAGGTGACCCCGGCGCACGACCCCAACGACTTCGCCATCGGCCAGCGGCACGGTCTGCCGTCGATGACCGTCATGGACGAGCGCGGGAACATCACCGTGCACGGCCCGTTCCTCGGCCTCGACCGCTTCGAGGCGCGTTCGGCGATCGTCGGCGCGCTGCGCGAGCAGGGTCGGATCGTGGCGGAGAAGCGTCCGTACGTCCACTCGGTGGGCCACTGCTCGCGGTGTTCGACGACCGTCGAGCCGCGGCTGTCGATGCAGTGGTGGGTCAAGGTCGGTCCGCTGGCGCAGGCCGCCGGTGACGCCGTCCGCGACGGCCGGGTGAAGATCCACCCCGAGGACATGTCGAAGCGCTACTTCGACTGGGTGGACAACATGCACGACTGGTGCATCTCCCGCCAGCTGTGGTGGGGCCACCGGATCCCGGTCTGGTACGGCCCGGACGGCGAGGTCGTCTGCGTCGGACCGGACGAGCAGCCGCCGAGTGGTGAGGGCTGGACCCAGGACAGCGATGTCCTCGACACCTGGTTCTCGTCGGGTCTGTGGCCGTTCTCCACGCTGGGCTGGCCGGAGAAGACGCCGGACCTGGAGAAGTTCTACGCGACCGATGTGCTGCTGACCGGCCACGACATCATCTTCTTCTGGGTCGCCCGGATGATGATGTTCGGTCTGTACGCGATGGACGGCGTGGCGCCGTTCCACACCATCGCCCTGACGGGTCTGGTGCGTGACGAGCGCGGCAAGAAGATGTCCAAGTCCTTCGGGAACGTGGTCGATCCGCTGGACTGGATGGACAAGTACGGGTCCGACGCCGTGCGTTTCACCCTCGCGAAGGGTGCCAACCCCGGTACGGACGTGCCGATCGGCGAGGACTGGGTCCAGGCGTCCCGCAACTTCGCCAACAAGATCTGGAACGCGACGCGGTTCGCGCTGATGAACGGCGCGACGGTGGAGGGTGAGCTGCCGGCGGCGGAGAAGCTGTCGGCGACGGACAGATGGATCCTGTCGCGGCTCAACGCGACCGTCGCCGAGGTCGACGCGTTCTACGAGGACTACCAGTTCTCCAAGCTGTCGGACGCGCTGTACCACTTCGCGTGGGACGAGGTCTTCGACTGGTACGTCGAGCTGTCCAAGACCACGTTCATGGGCGGCGGCGAGCAGGCGGCCGTGTCGGCGCGGGTCCTCGGCGAGGTCCTCGACGTCACGCTGAAGCTGCTCCACCCCGTCGTCCCGTTCGTGACGGAGACGCTGTGGACGACGCTCACGGGGAAGGAGTCGCTGGTCGTCGCGGAGTGGCCGAAGGACAGTGGCTTCCGTGACGCGGCGGCGGAGACGGAGATCTCGAACCTTCAGCAGGTGATCACGGAGGTCCGTCGCTTCCGTGCCGACCAGGGGCTGCAGCCCGGGCAGCGGGTGCCGGCCCGGCTGGACCTGAGCGGGACGTCGCTGGCCGCGCACGAGGGTGCGATCCGTCAGCTGCTCCGCCTCCAGCCGGAAGGCGAGGACTTCGCCGCTACGGCGACGCTGCCGGTGGCGGGCGCTACGGTCGCGCTGGACCTGTCCGGCACGATCGACGTCGACGCCGAGCGGAAGCGTCTCGCCAAGGCGCTGGCGGCGGCGGAGAAGGACAAGGCGCAGTGCACGGCGAAGCTGGGGAACGAGGCGTTCCTGGCGAAGGCGGCCGAGCAGGCGGTGGAGAAGATCCGCGGGCGGCTGGCGAAGGCCGAGGCGGATATTGAGCGGCTGGGTGCGCAGTTGGCGGCGTTGCCGGGGGCGTAGCCCTTGGGCGGGAGGGCGGGTTGGGGGTTTTGCCCCTGGCCCGCCCTTTCACCGTTTCTTCCGGGGCGGAGCCCCGGGCCCGGTACCGCGGCTTCGCCGCGGTAGGGCGGGGCTGCGCCCCCTGCGCCCCTGCTTCCGGGGCTCCGCCCCGGACCCCGTTGTCGCGGCTCCGCCGCTCGTCCTCAAACGCCGGACGGGCTGAAATTCAGCCCGTCCGGCGTTTGAGGACAGCGCCCGCAGGGCGCTTCAGGGGGCCAGGGGGCGGAGCCCCCGGTGGGGCGCAGGGGCGAAGCCCCGCCCACCCACGCGCGGCAGCGCGCAGCGGGGTCCCGCAGGGGCGCAGCCCCCGCGAAAACGGATGAGGGCGGGGCGGGGAGCAAACCCCCTAGTGCGACCACGGGCGCGTACGCCCCGGATCCCACATCGGCCCCCACGGCCCCTCCACCGGCTCCCCCTCCACCCGGTCCACCGACCGGTGGCTGTTGCGGTCGCGGCGGTCCCGGACCGGGGCCAGCAGGACGTACGCCGTCGACACGGCGACGAAGGCGAGACGGATCAGGCCGCGTGTCGCGTCGTCCGGGACGACGAAGACGCTGCCGTACAGCGTCACCAGCGCCAGCCAGCTCCACAGCGGTACCAGCCGCCGCTGCCCGCACACGTCCCACAGCAATGTCCCGAGGAGCACGGACGCCGTGTAGTACGTGTAGACGCTGGGGTCGAGGAGGATACGGGCGTTGGCGCCCAGCAGGACCACCGCCGCCCAGCGGCCGCGCCATACCGCGATCGAGCCGAGGGCGAGGCCGAGCGCGGCCTGGGCGGGGCGGGCCCAGTCGGGGGTCTCGGGGGTGTTGCCGCCCAGCCAACGCAGCGCCGACGCGGGGCTGTTGGGGATGGTGAACTTGGCGGCGGCGAAGGAGTGCACGTCCATGACGAAGAACGGGAGCCAGGCGACGGCGACGAGCCCCGCGCACCACAGGCCCGCCCGCAGCCAGCGCTCCTTGGGGAGGGCGAGGAGCAGGGGGAGGAAGGCGAGGGCGGTCGGCTTGGAGTCGAGGGCCAGGGCCATGCAGATGCCCGTCGCCGCCGCGTTGCAGCGGGTCAGGTAGCGGACGGCCAGGGCGGTGAAGAAGAGGGCCAGGACGTCGTCGAGGTGCGCGAAGCGGACGGAGACCTCGATCCACATGGGGATGAAGGCCAGGCCCGCGATCAGCACCCGCCGCCGCAGCCGCTGGTGGTTGGTGCCGGTGCCCAGGAAGTGCCGGGCGGCGCTGCGTCCGGCCAGGACCAGGACGATCAGGCCGAGCGCCGACATGAACGCCTCGGCGAGCACCTGGCCGACCTCGGCCGGGAAGGGGTTGAACAGGCCCGCGACCAGAAAGCTGATCGGGCCCATCTGGAGTTCGGGGTGGCGGGCGTAGAGGTTGAGCCCACCGTCGCCCGACGACCCGTTGTAGATCAGCTCCCCGCCGGTGCGCAGGTAGTGCCAGGAGAAGCCGCCGCTGGGCTCCACCACCAGGAACCACAGCACGGCCCAGGCAGTGAGCAGCAGCAGGTGAGTTCGACTGCTGAGTACCGGTATCCGCACGACGCTATGACGCTCCCGTTCCATGACCTACTGCGACCTACTGCACGTGTGCACACACACGTGTCACCGGCGGTGAGAGGGTGGAACGGGAGCGAAGGTTGCGTCAAGTCGCTGTGATTTACGCCTCGATGGCGGTCGGGCCCGCGTCGAGGGCCTCCGCGTTGCGGCGGGTCTTGGCCCAGCCGTTGCGGCCGCGCAGCATCCGGACGAAGCCGCGGGCGGACGCCGGGAAGAGGTGGTACGCGTACAGCCACAGCGCCAGCCCCCACAGCAGGGCGACGATCAGCGAGCGGTCCTCGGCGCGGTCCCGGCGGTAGACCGGGCCCCACAGGACGAACGGCAGGACGGAGACCACGGCCAGGCCCAGGACCAGCGGCCACAGGGCGAGCATGCCGCCGAACGCCTCGCCAGCGCCGTCCTCGGCGACGGTCAGGCCCAGGAGGACGAACATGATCGCGCACAGCGCGAGGGTGACCAGGTGGGCGACGGGCTGGAGGAAGGTGTAGAGGGTCTCCAGGATGCCCTTGCCGCCGTAGTGGCGCGAGGAGACGATGCGCGGCGCGTAGCGGACGCACTGGAGGTTGCCCTGGGCCCAGCGGGTGCGCTGGGTCAGGAAGCGGCGGCCGTGCGGCAGGCCCTCCTGGGAGACCCAGGTGTCGGCGATGTGGTTGATGCGGTCACCGGTGAGGATCATGTGCAGACCGAGCTCGTAGTCCTCCAGCAGCGCACCGCGCTTCCAGGGACGGCGCTCGGCCTCGGCTATTCGGTCCAGGGACGCGAGGCGGGTGAACTGGCCGTTGCCGCCCAGGCCGACGGAGCCGGTGCGGGCGCGCAGCAGCTGCATGCCGGCGTTGGAGACGGAGAACTCCATGTCCTGCATGCGGACGAGGAGCCGGGCGAAGGCGTTGCGGACGCGGCCGCGGTCGCCCAGCGGACGCCTGTCCTCGGTGTTGCGCATCCGGACGCTGACCTGCACGCCGCCGATCTCGGGGTCGCCGAAGCCGGCCGGGCCGCTGACGATGTTCAGGGCGTTGGGGTCCAGCTGGCCGTCGGCGTCGATGACGCAGACCACGACGCTCTCGCGGTCGCTCTCGCGGGACAGGAACTGGTTCAGCTCGTCGTACGCGGCGTTGAGCGCGGCGCCCTTGCCCTGGCGGGCCTCCGGGCGGTGGCGGCGCACCAGATGGACGCGCAGGTCGCGCTCGGCGAGTTCGGCGACGATCTCGCCGGTGCGGTCGTCGCTGTCGTCGTCGATGACCCAGACGTGGGCGCGCGGGTGGTCGGCGCGCAGCCGGCCGACGGTGGTGGCGACGACGGCCTCCTCGTCACGGCAGGGGACGAAGAAGTGCCAGTCGAAGGCGCCGGGGTCGCCGAACTCGGCGACGGGGCGGCGGGTGTAGGCGTGACGGGCGCCGGCCCAGTAGAGGAGGAAGCAGGCGAGGAGGAAGAAGGGGAAGGCGAGGAGGAGGGGATGGGAGAACATGCGGGAGAAGTCCTTGGGGCGTTCGGCTGCGGCTGAGGCGGGGCGGGGAGGGGCTCAGGCAGCGGTCGCGAGTTCGGGCGCGGCGATCCGCGCGAGCAGCTCCGCGATGCGGTCGGAGGCGAGTCCGTCGCCGAACGGGCTGGGCAGGGCGGCGAGGCGGTCCAGTCCGGCGCGGCCCTCGGCGAGGCGGCGGCGGGCGGCCGCGCCGATTGCCGGGCCCGGCTGGACCAGGTCCGCGAAGTCGGCCATGGCCTCCGGGCGTTCCGTCGAGCGGCGCACGACGACCAGCGGGCGGCCGAGGACAGTGCACTCCTCCTGGATGCCGCCGGAGTCGGAGACCAGCAGCGCCGCGTGCCGGGCCAGGGCCAGGAACTCGGAGTAGCCCAGCGGAGCGGTCACGGTCAGCGGGGCGAGCAGCCCGGTGAGGCCGGCCGCCTCGATACGGGCCCGGGTGCGCGGGTGCAGCGGCAGGACGACCGGGCGGTCGTCGGTGGCGAGCGCGGCGAGCTCGGTGAGGATGGCGCGCAGGGCCTCGGGGGAGTCGGTGTTCTCCGGGCGGTGCACGGTGGCCAGGACGTACGCGTCGGCGGTCAGGCCGTGCGTCCGGAGGAGGGCCGCGCGGGTGTCGGCGCCGGGGAGCTGGTTGTGGACGGCCTCGACGACGGTGTTGCCGGTGATCTCGATGCGGTCGTCGGCCACGCCCTCGGCGAGGAGGTTGGCGCGGTTGTCCCCGGTGGCGGCGCACAGCACGTCGGCGATGCGGTCGATGAGGACGCGGTTGTGCTCCTCGGGCATGTTGCGGTCGTGGCTGCGCAGCCCGGCCTCGACGTGCAGCAGCGGGATGCCCCGGGCGTTGGCGGCGAGCGCGCCGGCCAGGGCGGCGTTGGTGTCGCCCTGGACGACGACGGCGAGCGGCGGCTCGGCGGTGAACAGCTCGTCGAGCTGGGCGAGGGCCGCGGAGATCTGGACGGCGCGGGGCTTGCCGCCGATGCCGGTGAGGTAGGTGGGCTCCGGGAGACCGAGCTCGGTGAGGAAGCGGCCGGACAGCTCCTCGTCGTAGTGCTGGCCGGTGTGGATCAGATGGGCTGTGGGGCCGAGGAGCCGGATGAGGTCCGTGAGCTTGACGAGCTCGGGGCGGGTGCCGAGGACGAGGGCGATGCGGTTGCTCTTGGGCGCGGTCACGGGGGCCTCCGGGCTGTCTCGGGTGCGGGGTCAGCACCTGACAGTGCGGGGCGTGGGTTGCTCACCCGGATGGGGTTCGGTTGCCGGACGGTTGCGAAAGCGATCCGGGACTTTGGTCCCGGTGGAAGGGGGTTGTGCCCCGGTCCCGCCCTTTCACCGTTTCTTTGCGCTCCGCGCGGGTGTCCTCAAGCGCCGGACGGGCTGAAATCAGCCCGTCTGGGGGTTGCCCCCTCCGGGGAGCTTGAGGACTTCGCCCGAAGGGCGAATGGGGTCCGGGGTCTCCCCGGAGGAAACGGTGAAAGGGCGGGTCAGGGGCTCAAACCTCCCGTGGACCGCTATCCGCGCGGTAGCGGTACCCGAGGCCGCGGACGGCCTCCAGAGGATCCGCGGCGGCATCCCCCGCCGCCTGCCGCAACTTCCGCCGCAACCGCAGCACCGCGAACTTCACCCGCTCCCTCCCCGTCCCGTCCCGGTCGTCCCAGACCCGGTCGAGGAGCTGGTCGGTCGTGATCACCCGGCCCCGGTTGCGGACGAGGAGCTGGAGCAGGCGGTACTCGATGTCGCTGAGGCGCGCCTCCTGGCCCTGCCAGACCGCCGAGCGGCGCTCCGGCACCAGCCGCAGGCCGTCGTCGAAGGAGTCGCCCGCCCAGCGGGCGGGGGCGCTGCGGCGCAGCAGGGCCTCGACGCGGGCGAGGAGCTCGTCGTTGCCGAAGGGCTTGGGGAGGTAGTCGTCGGCGCCCGAGCGCAGGCCGCGCACCCGGTCCGTCTCGGCGCCCCGGGCGGTGAGCAGGAGGACGGGGAGGTCGCTGAGGTCCCGGGTGCGTTCCAGGACCGCCCAGCCGTCCAGCTCGGGCAGGCCGATGTCGAGGATCAGCAGCGCGGGGCGTTCGGCGAAGAGCAGCCGCAGCGCTTCGCGGCCGTCCTCGGCGTGGACGACCTCGTAGCCGGCGCGGGTGAGCAGGGTGCGCAGCGCGAGGGCGAGGTCGGTGTCGTCCTCGACGACCAGGATCCGGGTCATGGGGAGGCCCCCGGCACCTCGGCCGGTCCCTCGACCGGCAGGCGGATCAGGAAGGACGCGCCCTTCCCCTCCGTGCCGCCGGCGGTCAGCGTGCCGCCGTGCAGTGCGACGAGCTCGCGGGCGATGGAGAGGCCGAGGCCGGTGCCGGGGTAGCCGCCCGTCCGGGCGTTGGCGGCGCGGACGAAGCCGGAGAAGATCTCCTCCCGGGCGTTCTCGGGGATGCCGATGCCGGTGTCGGCCACCGTGATCTCCCAGCAGCCGCCGCGCGGCCGGGCCGCGACGGTGATCCGTCCGTCGGGCGGGGTGAACTTCGCGGCGTTCTCCAGCAGGTTTCCGAGGACGTGCCGGAGGCGGTGCCGGTCGCCGCGCAGCGGGGGTCCCGGGGTGCAGTCCAGCACGGTGAAGACGGGCGGCGGAGCGCCGGGCCCGGTGCACAGGGACTCCAGGACGGCGTCGCGGAGCATGCCCGGCACGTCCACGTCACCGATCTCCAGCTCGGGCCCGACGGCCCGCATCCGGGTGGTGAACAGCAGGTCGGAGATGACCCGCTGCATGCGCTCGCCGTTGCGGCGGATGGCGTCGACGAAGGAGCGCTGCTCGGCGGTGAGCGCGCCGAACGCCGGGTCGGTGAGCAGTTCGCCGAAGCTGATGACGGTGGTCAGCGGGGTGCGCAGCTCGTGGGAGGCGGCGGCGGTGAAGGCGTTGCGCTGCCGGGCGAGCTCGGTGAGCGCGACGTTGTCCCGCTCCAGGTCGTGCTCGCGCCGCTTGCGCTCGGTGACGTCGCCGAAGAACCAGAGGGCGCCCAGGTAGGCGCCGTCGTGGTGCAGCGGCTCGACCTGGCGGCGGATGACGCGCCCGTCGGTGAGCGGGATCTCGGCGACGCGGTGGACGGGCCGCCGGGCCAGGATCTCACCGGGGCCGGGTCCGGTGTGCCCGGCGGTGGTGAACCAGGCGCGGACGAGCGGGACGACGGGCCGGACGGGGGCGCCGCGGGAGAGGTCCGCCCGGCCCTCCAGGTCGAACATGCGGACGAACTCGCGGTTGACCGCCAGGATCTCGTCGTCGGGGCTCATCAGCAGCGCCCCGGCGGGCAGCGCCTCCAGGATCGACTGGAGCAGGCCCTGTTCCCGGGCTTCCCGGGAGACCCGGTCCTCGGAGCCCATGATTCTCACCCGCTCCCATGGACAAAGCCCACTAAAACGGTAGGGCAAAGCGGAACATAGCGCTCCTGGTGATGGTCCGGGACTGTCGCCCCGGCCCTTCGCCCGGCCCCCCGGCTCCGTAGACTGGGCGCGTGAGCGAGCGCCCCCTGAACGACGACAGCGAGAACCCCGACCGGTTCGAGGAGATCGTCGAAGCCGAAACGGACCGCGACCCCGACCTGGCCGTGATCGAGGCCGGCAGCCGCACCCTGCGCGCCCAGTCCGGGCCGCCGCAGGGCGACGCCGTCCCCGCCCGCCCGGCCGACCCCGAGGTGGACCGGGCCCTGCGCGAGGTGGAGACGGAGCTCGCCGGCCGCTGGGGCGAGACCAAGCTCGACCCGTCGCTGGTGCGCATCCAGGGCCTGCTCGACATCCTGGGGCACCCCGAGCGCGCGTACCCCTCCATCCACATCACCGGCACCAACGGCAAGACCAGCACGGCCCGCATGATCGAGTCCCTGCTGGCCGCCTTCGACCTGCGCACCGGCCGCTACACCAGCCCGCACGTCCAGTCCGTCACCGAGCGGATCAGCCTGGACGGGGCGCCGATCGACGCCGAGCGCTTCATCGAGACGTACCGCGACATCGAGCCGTATGTGCGCATGGTCGACGAGCGCGAGGAGTACCGCCTCTCCTTCTTCGAGGTGATCACCGGCATGGCCTTCGCGGCCTTCGCCGACGCCCCGGTGGACGTCGCGGTGGTCGAGGTCGGCATGGGCGGCACCTGGGACGCGACCAACGTCGTGGACGGCAACGTCGCCGTGGTGACCCCGATCTCCCTCGACCACACCGACCGGCTCGGCTCGACCCCCGGCGAGATCGCCCTGGAGAAGGCCGGGATCGTCAAGCAGGGCGCCACCGTCGTCCTGGCCCAGCAGCCGGTGGACGCCGCGCAGACGCTGCTGAAGCGCGCGGTCGAGGTGGACGCCACGGTCGCCCGCGAGGGCATGGAGTTCGGCGTCGTCGCCCGCGAGGTGGCCGTCGGCGGCCAGCTGCTGACCCTGCGCGGGCTCGGCGGCGAGTACCCCGAGGTCTTCCTCCCGCTGCACGGCGAGCACCAGGCGCACAACGCGGCGGTGGCGCTGGCCGCGGTCGAGGCCTTCTTCGGCATCGGCGCCCAGCACGCCCGCACCCTCGACCTCGACGTGGTGCGGCGCGCGTTCGCCACAGTGAGCTCGCCGGGCCGCCTCGAAGTGGTGCGCCGCAGCCCCACCGTGGTGCTGGACGCCGCGCACAACCCGGCGGGCGCCCGCGCCGCGGCCGGCTCGATCGGCGAGGCCTTCGGCTTCAGCCGGCTGGTCGGCGTGGTGGGCGCCAGCGAGGGCAAGGACGTCCGCGGCATGCTGGAGGCCTTCGAACCGGTCTTCGCCGAGGTCGTCGTCACCCGCAACTCAAGCGACCGGGCCATGGACGTGGACGCGCTCGCCGCGCTCGCCGTCGAGGTCTTCGGCGAGGAGCGGGTGCAGGTCGAACCCCGCCTGGACGACGCCCTGGAGGCGGCCGTCACCCTCGCCGAGGAGGAGGGCGAGTACGCGGGGGCGGGTGTACTGGTGACCGGTTCGGTCATCACCGTGGGCGAGGCCCGGCTGCTGCTGGGGAGGAGCTGACACATGCGCATGCTGTGCGCGAGCACTCTGATCGGTGAATTCTTCATCATCGGCTTTGCCGGGCTGGTGGCCATGAAGTCGCCGGACCTGTCGACCGGCACCGTCTGGACGGTCAGCGGCATCGCGATGGTGCTCAGCGTCCTGCTGTGCGGCGTGATCACCCGTCCCGGTGGCGTGCTGCTGGGCTGGGCGTTCCAGCTCGGCCTGATCGCCAGCGGTTTCGTGGTGCCGACGATGTTCTTCCTCGGGGCGGCCTTCGCCGGTCTGTGGTGGGCGTCGGTGCACTACGGACGGAAGATCGACGAGGCCAAGGCGCGCTTCGCGGCCGCGGAGGCCGAGGCGGCGCACGGCTGAGGCGGTGCGGGACCGAAGACATGGACCGGGTGCGGGTCCGCTCCCGCACCCCTGTACCCTCTGGCCCCACACACCTGATCATTCGCAAGGAACCCGCAAGGAGCCGCAGTATGAGCCAGCAGCGCACCCTCGTCCTCCTCAAGCCGGACACCGTCGCGCGCAAGCTCGTGGGCGAGGTCATCGCCCGCATCGAGCGCAAGGCGAACTGGACGATCAGCGCGCTGGAGCTGCGCACCCTGGACCGCACTGTCCTCGAACAGCACTACGCCGAGCACGTCGGCCGGGACTTCTACGAGCCGCTGATGGGCTTCATGTCGTCCGGTCCGGTCGTCGCGATGGTCGTCGAGGGCGAGCGGGTCGTCGAGGGCATCCGGGCGCTGGCGGGCCCGACCGACCCGATTTCGGCCGCCCCGGGATCCATCCGTGGTGACTTCGGCACCATCACGCGCGAGAACCTCATCCACGCGTCGGACTCGGAGGAGTCCGCCGAGCGTGAAATCAAGATTTTCTTTCCGGGCCTTGTCTGATAGAGGGTCAGGTAGGTACGCATTCTGATCAGGGGCGACCGATTTCTTTGTCGGTCGCCCTCTGACATATGCGCCCCGATCGGGGGAACCTCTCACTCCGACACGACGTCACCATTACAGAGGCGAGCTTGTGTTCCGCCGACAATGGCGGAGCAGCTGTCGCGTCGCTTTCTGTCCGGCGAGACTACGATGAGAGCTTCCGCGCCCCGCAGCGCACCACCTGCCGACCTCAAGTAAGCAATCGCTCCAGCTGGGAAGGCCAGACGTATCCTCATGGGGAACAACATGTCGTTCATCGGCCGTGACATGGCTGTCGACCTCGGGACCGCCAACACGCTGGTGTACGTCAGAGGCCGCGGGATCGTCCTCAACGAGCCGTCCGTCGTCGCCATCAATACGAACACCGGTGGCATCCTCGCGGTCGGCGCCGAGGCGAAGAAGATGATCGGGCGGACGCCGGGCAACATCGTCGCGGTGCGTCCGCTCAAGGACGGCGTCATCGCGGACTTCGAGATCACGGAGCGGATGCTCCGTTACTTCATCCTCAAAATCCACAAGCGCCGCTGGATGGCCCGTCCGCGCGTCGTGGTCTGCGTGCCCTCCGGCATCACCGGCGTCGAGCGGCGCGCGGTGATCGAGGCGTCCACCCAGGCCGGCGCCCGGCAGGTGCACATCATCGAGGAGCCGATGGCCGCCGCGATCGGCTCCGGGCTCCCGGTCCACGAGGCCACCGGCAACATGGTCGTCGACATCGGCGGCGGCACCACCGAGGTCGCGGTGATCTCCCTGGGCGGCATCGTCACCGCGCAGTCCATCCGCGTCGCGGGCGATGAGCTGGACAACGCGATCATCCAGCACATCAAGAAGGAGTACAGCCTCCTCCTGGGCGAGCGCACCGCCGAGCAGATCAAGATCACCATCGGCTCGGCGTACGACCTGGAGCAGGACGAGCACACCGAGATCCGCGGCCGCGACCTGGTCAGCGGTCTGCCCAAGACGGTCGTCATCTCGGCCGCCGAGGTCCGCAAGGCCATCGAGGAGCCGGTCAACTCCATCGTCGACGCGGTCAAGACCACCCTGGACAAGTGCCCGCCCGAGCTCTCCGGCGACGTCATGGACCGCGGCATCGTGCTCACCGGCGGCGGCGCCCTGCTGCGCGGCCTCGACGAGCGGCTGCGCCGCGAGACCGGCATGCCGATCCACATCGCCGAGGACCCGCTGGACTCGGTGGCCCTGGGCTCCGGCAAGTGCGTGGAGGAGTTCGAGGCGCTCCAGCAGGTGCTGGACGCCCAACCCCGCCGGTAGGGCCCCGGCCTGATATACAGGCACCACGCTGCCGATCACCGGCCAGGGGCCCGCAGCCGGCCGGTCCGACGAGAAGGGCATGCCGCCGCACGTGAGGGACACACGAGAGAGCCGGCTGCTGCTGGCGCTGCTGATCGCCGTCGCGTTCGCGTTGATCACGGTCGACATCCGCGGCGGCGACCAGTCCCCGCTCGACGGTGCCCGGCGGGCCGCCGCCACCGCCTTCGGACCGGTGGAGAAGGGCGTCGCCGGCGTCGTCGACCCGGTCGCCGACGCGGTCGCCGCCGTACGGGACTCCGGCGACCGCAGCGACCGGATCACCGCCCTGGAGCGCGAGAACACCGCCCTCAAGCAGCGGCTCGGCAGCGACGACCGCAGGAGCGCCCGCGTCCGTGAGCTCGACCGGATGCTGGGCACCGCCGGCCGCGGCCAGTACGGCATCAAGGGCGCCCAGGTCATCGCCATAGGAGCCGCCCAGGGCTTCTCCTGGACGGTCACCATCGACATCGGCAGCCGGGACGGCGTCCAGCGCGACATGACCGTCCTCAACGGCGACGGCCTCGTCGGCCGGGTCACCACCGTCGGCCCGTCCACCTCCACCGTGCTGCTCGTCAGCGACCCCAAGTTCACCGTCGGCACCCGCCTGGAGAAGAGCGGCGAGATCGGCTTCGCCAACGGCCAGGGCGACAGCACCCTGCGCGTCGAACTCCTCAACGGCAAGGCCGCCGTCCGCTCCGGCGACCGGCTCGTCACCTTCGGCTCCAGCCGCGACAAGCCCTTCGTCCCCGGCGTCCCGGTCGGCGAGGTCGTCCGCGTCGAGCCCTCCGGCGGGCGGCTCACCCGCACCCTCCAGGTGCGCCCCTTCGTCGGCTTCAGCAAGCTCGACCTGGTCGGCGTGGTCGTCGTCCCGCCCCGGACCGACCCGCGCGACAGCGTGCTGCCGCCCAAGCCCGCGGCCCCCAAACCCACCCCCACGGTGACCGTCACGGCCACCCCGTCCGCGAGCGCCAACCCCAACAGGGACTGACCCATGCCGATGCGCCTCAACCGGATCCTGCTCTCGTCCGCGCTCGTGGTGGTGGCCCTGGTCCTCCAGGTGAGCGTCTTCGCCCGGCTCCACCTCCCCGGCGCGGTCCCCGACCTGCTGCTGCTCGTCGTCGTCGCCCTCGGCCTGGTCTACGGGCACACCGGCGGCGCCCTCGTCGGCTTCGGCGCCGGCCTCCTCGCCGACCTCGCCCCGCCCGCCGACCATGCCACCGGGCGCTACGCGCTGGTGCTCTGCGTCGTCGGCTACCTGGTCGGCCTCGCCAAGCCGGAGACCGGACGGCTGCGGTCCGTCACCCTGCCGCTGGTCGTCGTGCTCGCCGCCGCCGTCGTCTCCACCCTGCTCTACGCGGGCGTCGGCGCCCTCGTCGGCGACACCGCCGCCCGGCACGTGGGCCTGACCGGGCTGCTGCTCACCGCCGCCCTCTACGACCTGCTCCTCGCACCCTTCACCGTCCCGCTGATCATGGCCCTGGCCCGGCGCGGCGAGAACGACCCGCTCACCGCCGAGGGCACCGCCGCCGTCGCGGCCGGCGGGGACGGGGCCTACGGCCGGCTCTCCGTCAGCATGCGCGCCGGGCGCGGCAGGACCCTGGGCGGCCAGCGCGGCGGGCTGTTCTCGCGCGGGCTCTCGCGCGGGACGAGGGACGGCAGGTGGCTGAAGGGCGGCAAGCGCCTGTGAGGCTGCAACTTCCCGGGGGACAACCCCCGGTCCCCCGGCCCGACAACCAGCGGGGGGTACGGTGAGCAACATCCCCGAGACGGGGCGCACCTCACGCGTCACCATCCGCCTCGTCGTCCTCCAGATCCTCGTCGTCTCGCTGCTGCTCACCCTCGGCGGACGGCTGTGGTACCTGCAGATCCGCAACGGCGAGGAGTACACCGCCGAGGCCGCCAACAACCACATCCAGCAGGTCATCGTCCCCGCCACCCGCGGCTCGATCCTCGACGCGCGCGGCATCCCGCTGGCGGACAACCAGACGCGGCTCGTGGTCTCCGCCAACCGCACCGACCTGATGAAGATGAAGGACAAGGGCAAGCGCGTCCTCGACCGGCTCGCCGGGGTGCTCGGCCTCAAGCCGGAGGACGTGGCCGCCAAGGTCCGGCTGTGCGACGCCAAGACGCCCAAGCCCTGCTGGGCCGGCTCGCCGTACCAGCCCATCCCCATCACCGACGGCGCCACCACCCAGCAGGCCCTCCAGATCCGCGAGCGCGCCGAGGACTTCCCCGGCATCACCGCCGAACCCATGGCCGTGCGCCGCTACGCCGGCCCCGGCGGCTCCAACACCGCCCAGGTGCTGGGCTACCTCTCGCCCGTCACCGACGACGAGATCACCAAGGCCAAGGACTCCCGCACCCCGCTGATGCGCTCCGACGAGATCGGCCGCAACGGGCTGGAGCGGCAGTACGACACCGAGCTGCGCGGCAGGGCCGGCGTCACCCGCTACGAGGTCGACAACCTCGGCCGGGTCATCGGCAAGGCCAGGAGCGACAAGGCCGAGCCCGGCTCCAACGTCGTCACCAGCATCGACGCCCGGGTGCAGGCCATAGCGGAACGGGAGCTGGACGGGGCGATGAAGGACGCCCGCAAGGAGATCGACCGCAACACCGGCACCAACTACAAGGCCGACGCGGGCGCCGTCGTCGTCATGGAGTCGAAGACCGGCCGGGTGGTGGCCATGGCCTCCAACCCCACCTACGACCCCAACGCCTGGGTCGGCGGCATCTCCGCCAAGGACTACCAGGCCCTCACCGGCAAGGACTCCGACTACCCGCTGCTCAACCGGGCCATCCAGGGCCAGGCCGCGCCCGGCTCCATCTTCAAGGTCATCTCCGCGACGGCGTCGGTGAACGCCGGCTACTCCTTCACCGACAAGTACAACTGCTCCAGCTCGTACAGCATCGGCCACCAGGTCTTCAAGAACTTCGAGTCCAAGGGCTACGGGCCCATCGACCTCGGCCGGGCGCTGGAGGTCTCCTGCGACACCGTCTTCTACGACCTGGCGTACCGCCAGTGGCAGAAGGACGGCGGCAACAACCCCAAGCACCCCAAGGACTGGTTCTACAAGACGGCCCATCAGTTCGGCCTCGGCAAGAACACCGGCATCGACCTCCCCAACGAGGTCCGCGGCCGCGTCCCCGACCGCGACTGGAAGAAGCGGTACTGGGAGGCCAACAAGGAGACCTGGTGCAAGCAGGGCGAGGCCGCCGACAAGGGGGACTACGCCGCGCAGATCGCCAAGGAGAACTGCGAGTCGTTCGCCCGGATGCGCGCCGGTGACTCCGTCAACTACTCGATCGGCCAGGGCGACACCCTCGTCACCCCCATCCAGATGGCCACCATCTACGCGGCCATCGCCAACGGCGGCACCCTCCACGACCCGACCATCGGCAAGGCGGTCGTCAGCGCCGACGGCAAGCGGATCCAGGAGATCGAGCCCAAGGCCCACGGGAAGCTGCCGTTCGACGCGAAGACCCGCGACCAGCTGGACTCCGCGCTGGCCGGCGTCGCCACCCAGGGCAGCGCCGCCTGGCGGTTCGGGGGCTGGCCGCAGAAGGACATCCCCATGCACGCCAAGACCGGCACCGCCGAGGTCGCCGGCAAGCAGACGACCTCCTGGTTCGCGAGCTACACCAAGGACTTCACGATCGTCATGACGATCTCCCAGGGCGGCACCGGCTCCGGTGCCTCCGGCCCCGCCGTCCGCAACATCTACAACGCGCTCTACGGCCTGGACGACAAGGGCCGGATCGACGTCAAGAAGGCGCTGCTCCCCGAGCCCCAGGCCGGGCTGCCGAAGATCGACAAGGACGGCACCATCGTGGCGCAGAAGATCGACCCGCCCGCCGCCCCGGCCAGGAAGGAAGAGGGACGGGACGAGTGAGCGCCGACGGCTTCCGCATCCGCCGCTTCGCCCCGCAGCGCTCCGCCTGGGACCGCCTCACCGACCGCGACTCGGTCCTGTGGCGCCTCGACTGGACGATGCTGCTGGCCGCGCTGGCCCTGTCGGCGATCAGCACCCTGCTCGTCTACTCCGCCACCCGCGGCCGCAAGGAGCTCACCCACGGCGACCCGTACTACTTCCTGCTGCGCAACATCCTCAACACCGGCATAGGCGTCGCCCTGGCCGCCGGCGCGATCTGGGCCGGCCACCGGGCGCTGCGCGGCGCGGTCCCGATGCTCTACGTGGCGTCCGTGCTGGCCACGGCCTCCGTCCTGACGCCGCTGGGCGCGACGATCAACGGGGCGCGCTCCTGGATCCAGCTCGGCGGCGGGTTCTCCATCCAGCCCTCCGAGTTCACCAAGATCACCATCACGCTGGGCATGGCGATGCTGCTGGCCCAGGCCGTGGACGCGGGCGACCGGCCGTACCCCGACCACCGCACCGTCCTCCAGGCGCTCGGCGTCGCCGGGCTGCCGATCGCCGTGATCCTGCTGATGCCGGACCTCGGCTCCGTCATGGTCCTGGTCGTCATCGTGCTCGCCGTGCTGCTCGCCTCCGGTGCCTCCCACTGCTGGATGGCGGGGCTGATGGGCGCGGGCGTGCTCGGCTGCGTCCTCATCTGGCAGCTGGGGATACTCGACGAGTACCAGATCAACCGCTTCGCCGCGTTCGCCAACCCCGCCTTCGACCCGGCCGGCGTCGGCTACAACACCAAACAGGCCCGCATCGCCATCGGCTCCGGCGGGCTCACCGGATCCGGGCTCTTCCAGGGCTCCCAGACCACCGGCCGGTTCGTCCCCGAGCAGCAGACGGACTTCATCTTCACCGTGGCGGGCGAGGAGCTCGGCTTCGTCGGCGCGGGCGCGATCATCCTGCTCATCGGCGTCATCCTCTGGCGCGCCTGCCGCATCGCCCGGGAGGCGACCGACCTCTACGGCACGATCGTGGCCGCCGGGATCATCGCCTGGTTCGCCTTCCAGTCCTTCGAGAACATCGGCATGACGCTCGGCATCATGCCCGTCACGGGACTCCCGCTGCCGTTCGTGTCGTACGGCGGCTCGTCGATGTTCGCGGCGTGGATCGCGGTCGGGCTGCTCCAGTCGATCAAGGTGCAGCGGCCGCTGGCCGCGCCTTGACGTCCGGCCGGCGTCTGTCGCGGCGGGTGCCGCGCGATTAGATTCGGGGACATGGCGGACACCGTGCGAGAGATCGAGCGGAAATACGAAGCCGTGGACGGAGCGGGCCCGGCCCGCCTCCCCGACCTGACCCGGGCCGCGCCCGTGGCCGGGGTCCGCGCCCGGGGCGTCGTCGAGCTGGACGCCGTCTACTACGACACCGCCGACCGCCGGCTGCTCGCGGCAGGCATCACCCTGCGCCGGCGCACGGGCGGGTCCGACGCCGGATGGCACCTCAAGCTGCCCGTCGCGCCCGGGGTGCGGGACGAGGTCCGGGCCCCGCTGACCGTCGCCCGGGTGCCGCGCGCCCTGACCTCGCTCGTCCGCTCCCGCGTCCGCGGGGCGCCGCTCGCGCCGGTCGCCCGCATCGGGACGCGGAGGGAGATCAGCGAACTGGTGGGCGGGGACGGGTCCGTGCTGGCGGAGGTCGCCGTCGACGCCGTCACGGCGGGGGACGTCTCCTGGGCGGAGATCGAGGTCGAACTGGCGGAGGGCACCGACCCCGCGCTGTTCGACGCGCTCGAACCGCGGCTGCGCAAGGCCGGGCTGCGGCCCGCGCGGTCCGGGAGCAAGCTGGCGCGGGCGCTGGGCTCCGCCGGGGCGCCGGCGGAGGCCGTGCCGCTGCCCGGGGACGCGGGCGGGCATGTCCTCGCGTATGTGCGCGAGCAGGTCGAGGCCGTCGTCGCCCTCGACCCCGGGGCGCGGCGCGGCACGGAGGACGCGGTCCACCAGATGCGGGTGGCCACGCGGCGGCTGCGCAGCGCCTTCCGTACGTACGGCAAGGTCCTCGACCGCCGGGTCACCGATCCGATCGGTGTCGAACTGCGCTGGCTGGCCGGTGAGTTGGGCATCGACCGGGACCGCGAGGTCCTCGTCGCGCGGCTGCGCGAGCGGCTCGACGAACTGCCGCGGGCCCTGGTCCGCGGGCCGGTGCGGGCGCGGCTGCGGGTGTGGTCCGCGCGGAGCGGTGCGGAGGCGCGGCGGCGGCTGACGGCCACGCTCGACGGCCCGCGCTATCTCGCGCTGCTGGACGCGCTCGACGCGCTCGTCGCCGATCCGCCGCTGCTGCCGGGCGCGGCCCGGCGCCCCGAGAAGGTGCTGGCCCGGGCCGTGCGGCGGGACTGCGGACGGCTCTCCGTGCGCGTGGAACACGCCCTGGCCACGGCTCCGGGCCAGGAGCGGGACAGAGCCCTGCACGACGCCCGCAAGGCGGCCAAGCGGGCCCGCTACGCGGCGGAGGCGGCGGCCCCCGCCCTGGGCAAGGACGCGCGGCGCCTCGCGCGGCGGATGAAGGCGGTCCAGACGGTGCTGGGCGACCACCAGGACAGCGTCCTGGCACGGGGCGCGCTGCGGACGCTGGCCGCGCAGGCGGAGGGGGCGGGGGAGCCGACGTTCACCTACGGGCTGCTGTACGGGAGGGAGGAGGCGCGGGCGGGGGAGGACGAGCGGGGGCTGCCGGGGGTGTGGGGGGAGGGGGTAGGGGCGTGACCGATGGGTGCGGTCGTTCGTTTCCCCGGTGCGCGGTTTCCCCGCTGACGCGGGGGTGTTCCATGGGACGAGTGCGACGTGCACTGGGCTCTGTGGTGGTCCCCGCCAGTGCGGGGTTGCTGTGATTGCCGTGCCGGGCGGTGACTCCAAGCGGTTACGCTTGAGAGTCACCCTTGCCCGCTCATGAAGGTTCGAGATGTCCGAATCGGTCTTCCCGCAGCTCGAGGCCCTGCTCCCGCACGTGCAGAAGCCGATCCAGTACGTCGGTGGTGAGCTCAACTCCACGGTGAAGCCGTGGGAGAGCTGCGACGTCCGCTGGGCCCTTATGTACCCGGACGCCTACGAGGTCGGTCTGCCCAACCAGGGCGTCATGATCCTCTACGAGGTCCTCAACGAGCGCGAGGGCGTCCTCGCCGAGCGTACGTACAGCGTCTGGCCGGACCTCGAGGCCCTGATGCGCGAGCACAACGTGCCGCAGTTCACGGTGGATGCCCACCGGCCGGTCAAGGCGTTCGACGTCTTCGGCCTCAGCTTCTCCACGGAGCTCGGCTACACCAACATGCTCACGGCGCTCGACCTCGCGGGCATTCCGCTGGAGGCGAAGGACCGCACGGTCGACGACCCGATCGTCCTCGCCGGCGGGCACGCCGCGTTCAACCCGGAGCCGATCGCCGAGTTCATCGACTGCGCCGTGATCGGCGACGGTGAGCAGGCGGTCCTGGAGATGACCGAGATCATCCGGGCGTGGAAGGCGGAGGGCCGTCCGGGCGGGCGCGACGAGGTGCTGTTCCGCCTGGCGAAGACCGGCGGGGTGTACGTCCCGAGGTTCTACGACGTCGAGTACCTGGCGGACGGCCGCATCGGCCGCGTCGTCCCCAACCGCTCCGGCGTGCCGTGGCGCGTCTCGAAGCACACGGTCATGGACCTCGACGAGTGGCCGTACCCCAAGCAGCCGCTGGTCCCGCTGGCGGAGACCGTTCATGAGCGGATGTCGGTCGAGATCTTCCGTGGCTGCACGCGTGGTTGCCGTTTCTGCCAGGCCGGCATGATCACGCGGCCGGTGCGCGAGCGCAGTATCACCGGCATCGGCGAGATGGTGGACCGGGGCCTGAAGGCGACCGGCTTCGAGGAGGTCGGCCTGCTGTCGCTGTCCTCCGCCGACCACACCGAGATCGGTGACATCGCCAAGGGCCTCGCCGACCGGTACGAGGAAGACAAGATCGGCCTCTCGCTGCCCTCGACCCGCGTGGATGCCTTCAATGTCGACCTCGCGAACGAGCTGACCCGCAACGGCCGCCGTTCCGGTCTGACCTTCGCCCCCGAGGGCGGCTCCGAGCGCATGCGCAAGGTCATCAACAAGATGGTCTCGGAGGAGGACCTGATCCGGACCGTCGCCACCGCGTACGGCAACGGCTGGCGTCAGGTGAAGCTGTACTTCATGTGCGGCCTGCCGACCGAGACCGACGAGGACGTCCTCCAGATCGGCGACATGGCGGTCAACGTGATCGCCAAGGGCCGCGAGGTCTCCGGCTCCAACGACATCCGCTGCACGGTGTCCATCGGCGGGTTCGTGCCCAAGCCGCACACCCCGTTCCAGTGGGCGCCGCAGCTGTCCGCCGAGGAGACCGACGCCCGGCTGGAGAAGCTGCGCGACAAGATCCGCGGCGACAAGAAGTACGGCCGGTCGATCGGCTTCCGCTACCACGACGGCAAGCCCGGCATCGTCGAGGGCCTGCTCTCGCGCGGCGACCGCCGCGTCGGCGCGGTGATCCGCGCGGTGTACGAGTCGGGCGGCCGCTTCGACGGCTGGCGCGAGCACTTCAGCTACGACCAGTGGATGAAGTGCGCCGAGGAGACGCTGCCGCCGCAGGGCGTGGACGTCGCCTGGTACACGACGCGTGAGCGCACGTACGAGGAGGTCCTGCCCTGGGACCACCTGGACTCCGGTCTGGACAAGGACTGGCTCTGGGAGGACTGGCAGGACGCGCTCGACGAGGTCGAGGTCGAGGACTGCCGCTGGACCCCGTGCTTCGACTGCGGCGTGTGCCCGCAGATGCAGACCGAGATCCAGGTCGGCCCGACGGGCAAGAAGCTGCTTCCGCTGAGCGTCGTCAAGTAGGCCGAGTAGCTCATATGTGCGAATGAGGGCCCCGCCGGGTTGGCGGGGCCCTCATTGCACGTACTCTAGGTAGCAGTACGACCGCACTCACGAAGGAATCAGGACACTGGGTAAGCGACAGCCCGAAGGCCCGCCGCCCGCACCCGCGGTGCAGCGCATCCGACTGCGCTACACCAAGCGCGGCCGCCTCCGGTTCACCAGCCACCGGGATTTCCAGCGCGCCTTCGAGCGGGCCCTGCGCCGCTCCGAGGTGCCCATGGCGTACTCGGCCGGCTTCACCCCGCACCCCAAGGTGTCGTACGCCAATGCCGCACCCACCGGCACGGGCAGTGAGGCCGAGTATCTGGAGATCCAGCTCGCCGAGGTGCGCGATCCCGCGCGGCTGCGCGAGCTGCTCGACGAGTCGCTGCCCGCCGGGCTCGACATCGTCGACGCGGTCGAGGCCCGTACGTCCTCGTTCGCCGAGCGGCTGGAGGCCTCCGTCTGGGAGCTGCGGCTCGACGGCGTGGAGCTCGCGGACGCCGAGCGCGCCGTGACCGCGTTCCTCGCGGCGGAGACCGTGGAGGTCGAGCGCCGCACCAAGAACGGGCTGCGGACCTTCGACGCACGTGGTGCCGTGTGCAGACTCGAAGCGGTGGCCGCTCCGGCCGATAGGCCCGGTGACGGACCCTGTGCGATACTGCGGCTGGTTGTTCGGCATGTGACACCTGCCGTTCGACCCGACGACGTCCTGTCCGGGCTCCGCGCCACGGCCGACCTGGCGCCGCCGGTCCCCGCAGCGGTGACCAGGCTGGCGCAGGGGCTGCTCGACGCTGGGACCGGTACGGTGACCGACCCGCTCGCGCCCGATCGCGACGCTGCCACGGCCGTCTCATCAACGACCGCCGGCGCGGCGATGGCGCCGGGTCGCGCAACCTAAGGACAGCCGTCGCCGCGCGGCCGGTGCAGCAGGGAGCCACCCTCCTCCAGAGGGGACGCCCCCAGTCCGGCAAGCGCACTGACCAGGAGACTTTCGCCGGTGCCGCCCATCGGACCCGGCGAGTGACACGACAGCTCCCGTGCGGCGACCGCGCCCCGGACGGCGGTACCGCGCTCATCACGCGGACCGGCGGGCCGGATCCGGCGCGGCGCCCGGGAGCGTGACGGGAGAAACGCCCGCATGCTCGAATCCACTGAGCCCATGGAACCCGGAAACGCGCACAGCGCCACCGGGAACGACAACGCAGACACCGGTCCCGGCGACACGCTGCCCCCGCGGCGCCGCCGCCGGGCCGCCTCGCGTCCGGCCGGTCCGCCGGTGGCCCCGCCCGCCGGGACCCCCGCCGCCCTCGACGAGGAGCCCGCCGGGCCCGCTCAGGACGCCCCCGCCGTGACGGCCGGGGAGACGCCGGACGCCGACGGGGCCGCCCCCGCCACCCCCGCCCGCCCGCGCCGCCGCGCGGTGCGCCGGGCCGGTACGCCGGGCGCTCCCGAGGCCGCGGCTGCGGCCGAGCCGGCCGAGGACGCCGCCGCTGAGGCCCGCCCGCGCCGTCGCGCGGTCCGCAAGGTCACCTCGCCGGTCACGGCGGTGGAGCAGGCCGAGCCGGTGGAGCCGGTGGCCGAGCCCGTCGCGGCCGAGCCCGTCGTGGACGAGGCCGCGGCCACGCCGGAGCGTCCGCGCCGCCGGGCGTCCGCGCCGGCCGGTGCGCCGAAGGCTGCCGAGGCCGCTGTCGCCGAGCCCGCTCTTGCCGAGGCCGAGACCGTCGAGGCGGTCGAGGAGGAGGCCCAGGCCCCCGCTGCCCCCGCGCGTTCGCGTCGTCGTGCGGTCCGTCGGGCGTCCGCGCCCGCGGGTGCTCCGGTCGAGGCCGTCGAGGCCGCTCCGGCGGCCGTGGCCGAGGAAGCCGAAGTGACGGAGGCGGGCGAAGAGACGTCCGCCGAGGTCGCGCCCGCCGAGGCCGCTCCCGCGCGTCCGCGTCGCCGTGCGGTCCGCCGGGCGTCCGCGCCGGCCGGTGCTCCGGTCGAGGCCGTCGAGCCCGCTCCGGTCGTCGAGGCCGAGGAGGCCGAGGAGGCCGAAGAGGTCGAAGAGGTCGAGGAGGCGATCGAGGCGGTGGAGGAGCCGGTGAAGCCGGCGCGTACCCGCCGTCGTGCCACCCGTGCCGCCGGCCACGCCGCTGTGGCCCGTCCGGCCGAGGAGCCGGTCGTCGCCGGGGCCGTCGCCGAGGAGCCCGTGGCCGAGGAGGCGCCGCGCGGCCGTCGTACGCGTCGCCGCGTCGTGAGCGCGGAGGCCGGGCGGGCCGTCGAGACCGCCGAGGCCGCTCCCGCCGAGGCCGCTCCCGCGCGTTCGCGTCGCCGTGCGGTGCGTCCGCCGACGGCCGTCTTCCAGGCCCCGGTGTTCACCGAGCCGATGTTCCAGACGCCGGAGTCCGCCGCGGCCGCCTACGCCGCCGTCGAGCCCGCTCCGGTGGCCGAGGCCGAGGTCGAGGAGACCGAGCAGCCCGCCGGCCGCCGTCGTCGGCGCCGTCGCGGCGAGGCCGTCGAGGCGGCCGAGCCGGTGGTGACCGCCGAGGTGGTCGAGGAGACCGAGGCCGAGGAGCCGGAGGCCGTCGAGGCCGCCGCCGAGGACGAGGAGCAGGGCGAGCGTCCGTCGCGCCGTCGCCGCCGGGGCGGCCGTCGCCGTCGCCGCGGCGAGGCCGCGGAGGCCGAGTTCGAGGGTGCCGAGGAGGAGCCGGAGGGCGAGCAGGCCGAGGCCGCCGAGGAGTCCGCCGAGGCGGAAGAGGCGGAGGAGGAGGCGGAGGAGTCCGGCGCGTCCACCGCCGGCAGCCGTCGCCGTCGCCGTCGTCGCCGCCGTTCCGGCGAGCCGGAGGCCGAGCCGGGCACCGACGAGCCGGAGCGCACCGTCGTCAAGGTCCGCGAGCCGCGCGAGCGCACCGCTGGCGGCACGGGCTTCGACGAGGTCCAGTCCATCAAGGGCTCGACCCGCATGGAGGCGAAGAAGCAGCGCCGCCGCGAGGGCCGCGAGCAGGGCCGCCGCCGGGTGCCGATCATCACCGAGGCCGAGTTCCTGGCGCGCCGCGAGGCCGTCGAGCGAGTGATGGTCGTCCGTCAGAACGGCGACCGGACGCAGATCGGTGTGCTGGAGGACAACGTCCTCGTCGAGCACTTCGTCAACAAGGAGCAGGCGACCAGCTACGTCGGCAATGTGTACCTGGGCAAGGTGCAGAACGTGCTGCCGTCCATGGAGGCCGCGTTCGTCGACATCGGCAAGGGCCGCAACGCCGTGCTCTACGCCGGCGAGGTCAACTTCGACGCGCTCGGCATGGGCAACGGCCCGCGCCGCATCGAGACCGCGCTGAAGTCCGGCCAGTCCGTGCTCGTCCAGGTCACCAAGGACCCGATCGGGCACAAGGGTGCCCGGCTGACCAGCCAGGTCTCGCTGCCCGGCCGGTACCTGGTGTACGTGCCCGAGGGCTCGATGACCGGCATCAGCCGCAAGCTGCCCGACACCGAGCGGGCGCGGCTGAAGCAGATCCTCAAGAAGATCGTCCCCGAGGACGCGGGCGTGATCGTCCGTACCGCCGCGGAGGGCGCGAGCGAGGACGAGCTGCGCCGTGACGTCGAGCGGCTCCAGGCGCAGTGGGAGGACATTCAGAAGAAGTCCAAGATGATCTCCACCAGCTCGCCGAGCCTGCTCTACGGCGAGCCGGACATGACCGTCCGCGTGGTGCGCGACATCTTCAACGAGGACTTCTCCAAGGTCGTCGTCCAGGGCGACGACGCGTGGGAGACCATCCACGGCTACGTCTCGCACGTCGCGCCGGACCTCGCGGACCGGCTGCAGAAGTGGACGTCGGACGTCGACGTCTTCGCCACGTACCGGATCGACGAGCAGCTGATGAAGGCGCTGGACCGCAAGGTCTGGCTGCCGAGCGGCGGTTCGCTCGTCATCGACCGGACCGAGGCGATGGTCGTCGTCGACGTCAACACCGGGAAGTTCACCGGCCAGGGCGGCAACCTGGAGGAGACGGTCACCAGGAACAACCTGGAGGCGGCCGAGGAGATCGTGCGCCAGCTGCGGCTGCGCGACCTCGGCGGCATCATCGTGATCGACTTCATCGACATGGTGCTGGAGTCCAACCGGGACCTGGTGCTGCGGCGCCTGCTGGAGTGCCTGGGCCGGGACCGGACGAAGCACCAGGTCGCCGAGGTGACCTCGCTGGGTCTGGTCCAGATGACCCGCAAGCGGGTGGGCCAGGGCCTGCTGGAGTCCTTCTCCGAGCAGTGCGTGCACTGCAACGGCCGCGGCGTGATCGTCCACATGGACCAGCCGGCGGTGGCCGGCGGTGGCGGGGGCGGCGGCAAGCGCGGCAAGAAGCGGGGCGGTGGCAAGGCGGCTGCCGAGGCGGCTGTCGAGCCGGCGGCCGAGTCGGCTGCCGTGGAGCCGGCCGCTGTCGAACCGGCCGCTGTCGAGCAGGCCGAGGAACTGGAGCCCGCTCCGGTGACCGAGGCGGAGCTGGTGCCGTCCGTCGGCGGGGGCGAGGACGAGTGGTTCTCCAGCCCTGCCGAGGCGGAGGCGGCGGCGACGGGCGGCCGTGGCGGCCGTACGCGGCGCCGGGCGACCCGCAAGGCGTCGGCTCCGGCGGGTGCGCCGAAGGCGGCGGAGCGGGTGGCGGCGGAGGTTGTCGTGGAGACGGTCGCGCCTGTGGCCGAGCCTGCGCCTGCGTCTGCCCCTGCTCCCGAGCCGGTTGCCGAGGCCGTGCCCGAGCCTGCTCCCGAGCCCGCTCCTGAGGCCGAGGCGCCGGCGGCGCCCGTCCGGGCGCGTCGTCGGGTGACCCGCAAGGCGTCCGCTCCGGCGGGGTCGCCGGAGGGTGCCGAGGAGGCGGCTGTGGTCGTCGTCGCGGCGCCGGAGTCGGAGTCGGAGCCGGAGCCCGAGGTCGTGCTGGAGGAGGCTGAGGAGGCCGCACCGGCCAAGAAGACGGCCCGTAAGACGGCCGCCAAGAAGGCCACGACCAAGAAGGCGGCGGCGAAGAAGACGACCACCGCGAAGAAGGCGGCGGCGAAGAAGACGACGACTGCCAAGAAGGCGACGACGGCGAAGAAGGCCGCCACGAAGAAGACGGCGGCGAAGAAGACGACGTCTGCGGCGGCGAAGAAGGCTGCGGCGGCGGCTGCGGAGTCGGGGGCGGGCGCGGACGAGTAAGTCCGGCGGTTCGCCGGGTGGGGCGGGTCGGGGGTGGTTTTGCCCCCGGCCCGCCCTTTCACCGTTTCTTCCGGGGCTCCGCCCCCTCGGCCCGGCACCGCGCTGCCGCGCGGTGGGGCGGGGGCTGCGCCCCTGCACCCCTGCTCCCGGGGCTCCGCCCCTGGCCCCCGTTTGTCGCGGCTTCGCCGCTCGTCCTCAAGCGCCGGACGGGCTGAATTCAGCCCGTCTGGGGGTTGCCCCCTCCGGGGAGCTTGAGGACTCCGCCCGGAGGGCGGATGGGGTCCGGGGTCTCCCCGGAAGAAACGGTGAAAGGGCGGGACCGGGGCACACACCCAGCCCATCCGGCGCCTGAGGACTGGGGGAGCCCGCAGCGCGCTTCAGGGGCGCAGGGGCGCACCCCCTGCGGGAAACGGCGAAAGGGCGGGCCAGGGGCAAACACCCCCGGAACACCCCGGAACGCCCCCGGCAAGGGCCCGGTTTGACCCCTTGCGCCGCGCCCCGTAACCTTGCCAGTCGGCGTCTGTACGCCCACCCCTGAGCACATCCCTTCCGGCCTGGCCGGGAGAGGCCGCTCGTCCACTCGGAAGCACGGGTCCGCCCGTCCGAGCGGCTGGCATCAGAGGTCCATTACTAGCGAGAGAGTGAGATCCGCGTGTACGCAATCGTGCGTAGCGGCGGTCGTCAGCACAAGGTTGCTGTCGGCGACATCGTCGAGGTTGACAAGATTTCCGACGGCAAGGTGGGCGACGCGGTCGAGCTCTCGACGCTGCTCGTCGTCGACGGCGAGTCCGTCACCAGCGACCCGTGGGTCCTGGCGGGCATCAAGGTCCAGGCCGAGATCGTGGACCACCACAAGGGTGCCAAGATCGACATCCTGAAGTACAAGAACAAGACCGGTTACCGCAAGCGCATTGGTCACCGCCAGCAGTACACGGCGATCAAGGTCACTGGCATCCCGTCGGCTGCGAAGTAAGGGACTGAGGAGAGATGGCACACAAGAAGGGCGCATCGTCCACCCGGAACGGTCGCGACTCCAACGCTCAGCGGCTCGGCGTGAAGCGCTTCGGCGGTCAGACCGTCAACGCCGGTGAGATCCTGGTCCGCCAGCGCGGCACCCACTTCCACCCGGGCGCCGGTGTCGGTCGCGGCGGCGACGACACCCTGTTCGCGCTGCAGGCCGGTGCGGTGCAGTTCGGCACCCACCGTGGCCGCAAGGTCGTCAACATCGTTCCGGTCGCCTGATCACCTGATCCAGGCCCCGTAGAGCGGTACAGCGCGAGGGCGGACCTCCCTTCCCCTGTGGGGAAGCGGGTCCGCCCTCGCTGCGTTACAACAGACACACCCCCTTAGGCATCTGGAGGCAGACCGCTATGACCACCTTCGTGGACCGCGTCGAACTGCACGTCGCCGCGGGTAACGGAGGCCATGGCTGCGCCTCCGTGCACCGTGAGAAGTTCAAGCCGCTCGGCGGTCCGGACGGCGGCAACGGCGGCCGCGGCGGCGATGTGATCCTGGTCGTCGACCAGTCGGTCACCACGCTTCTGGACTACCACCACAGCCCGCACCGCAAGGCCACCAACGGCAAGCCCGGCGAGGGCGGCAACCGCTCCGGCAAGGACGGCACGGACCTCGTCCTGCCCGTCCCGGACGGCACCGTGGTCCTCGACCGGCGCGGCAACGTCCTCGCCGACCTGGTCGGCGAGGGCACCACGTTCGTCGCCGCCCAGGGCGGCCGCGGCGGCCTCGGCAACGCGGCGCTGTCCTCGGCCCGCCGCAAGGCGCCCGGTTTCGCGCTGCTCGGCGAGCCCGGCGACCTCCAGGAGATCGTCCTGGAGCTGAAGACCGTCGCGGACGTGGCCCTCGTCGGCTACCCGAGCGCCGGCAAGTCCTCGCTGATCTCCGTGCTCTCCGCCGCGAAGCCGAAGATCGCCGACTACCCGTTCACCACGCTCGTCCCCAACCTCGGTGTGGTGACGGCCGGTTCGACCGTCTACACCATCGCCGACGTTCCGGGGCTCATCCCGGGCGCCAGCCAGGGCAAGGGCCTGGGCCTGGAGTTCCTGCGGCACGTCGAGCGCTGCTCGGTGCTGGTGCACGTGCTGGACACCGCGACGCTGGAGTCGGAGCGCGACCCGCTGAGCGACCTCGATGTGATCGAGGCCGAGCTCAAGGAGTACGGCGGGCTGGACAACCGGCCGCGGATCGTCGTCCTCAACAAGGTCGACATCCCCGACGGCCAGGACCTCGCCGACATGATCCGCCCCGACCTGGAGGCCCGCGGCCTGCGCGTCTTCGAGGTGTCGGCGGTCTCCCGGCAGGGCCTGAAGGAGCTGTCCTTCGCCCTGGCCGGCATCGTCGCCGAGGCGCGTGCCGCGAAGCCCAAGCAGGAGGCGACGCGGATCGTCATCCGGCCGAAGGCCGTGGACGACGCGGGCTTCACGGTCACGCTGGAGGACGACGGCATGTACCGGGTGCGCGGCGAGAAGCCGGAGCGCTGGGTGCGCCAGACGGACTTCAACAACGACGAGGCCGTCGGCTACCTGGCGGACCGCCTCAACCGGCTCGGCGTCGAGGACGAGCTCCTCAAGGCCGGTGCCCGGTCGGGCGACGGCGTCGCGATCGGTCCCGAGGACAACGCGGTCGTCTTCGACTGGGAGCCGTCGATGTCCGCCGGTGCGGAGATGCTCGGCCGCCGTGGCGAGGACCACCGCCTGGAGGAGTCGCGCCCGGCGGCGCAGCGGCGCCGGGACAAGCAGGCGGAGCGGGACGAGGCGCAGCAGGAGTACGAGGGGTTCGACCCCTTCGCGTAGTCCGGTGCCGTGGGGGGCGGGTCCGGGGTGGAAGCCCCGGCCCGCCACCCGCACCCGCACCTATGGGAAGGCCCCCGGGAGGACGAATCCTCCCGGGGGCCTTCCCCATGCGTGCGCGGGACGCGCTCAGCGCCCCTGTACGGGCGTGAACCAGCCGCCCTGCTCCCCGGGCGCCGTCGGCGCGCCGTCGGCCGTGGAGGGGGCGTCCGCGTCCTCCCGCTGCCCGGGCACGGGCGACGCCGCCGCGCGTGCGGCGGCGCGGGCCGCGCGCTCGTCCGCCTTGTGGGCCAGCTCCAGGGCCGCTTGGTTGAAGCGGACCAGGGACGGCGGGTCCGACGGGCCCAGCAGCTGGACCTTCAGTTCGGCGCGGGCCTTCGCCAGCCGGTCCAGGCGCGGGTCGCGCACCGACGCCAGCAGGGCCGGGACCGAGGCCGCGTCCGGCTCCAGGATGGTCGCCGCCGTGACGGTCGGGAAGGTGGCGAGGAACTCCTCCTCGCTCATCCCGCTCGTGTTGGCCACCGCGTACGGCTTCTCGCTGATCAGGTAGTCCGAGACCACGCTGGAGACGTCGCTGATCAGCACGTCCGCCTGGTTGAAGCAGCTGAAGAGCGTGGGCCGCGGGCCGGTGACGATCTGGTGCTCCCACTCGGGCAGCGAGGACCAGTAGGCCGCCTCCCAGGCGGTCAGTGTGGCGGTCACCGCCGCGGAGCGCCCCGGCTCGGGGGCGGTCTGGAGCAGCATGCGTTCGGTCTCGTCCACGCTGGGCGGGAACTTCTTCGCGGTGAGCTCCTGGAGCTCGACGGTCAGGCGCTCGACCTCGGCCGCGGCCTCTGGCCCGGGCCGGTAGCCGTCGCGCTGCGCGTTCGCCTCGCGGATCATCTCCTTGATGCGCCGGTTCGCCTCGCCCGCGCGCGGCTCGACGGAGCCGGTCATCGGGTGCGGCTTGTACAGCAGCCGGACGGCCGGGTCGGCGAGCAGCTCGCGGACGATGTTCTCGCCGGCGAGGATGACCGAGGTGTTGCCCGGGTTGCCGTCCCAGCCCTCCCAGGTGGGGGCGTAGAGGACGGTCGTGTACGGCCGGGCGGGGGCGCCGGTGTACGGCTGGATCGGGGCCAGCTGAGGGCGGCCGACCTCGACGACGTCGCGGTCGTCGACGCCGATGTCGGCGAGCTGGTAGCGCTCGCGCGCGGCCGGGCCGGCGACCCAGATCTCGTCGTACGCCTTGGAGTAGGGGTTGCAGCTGGAGAGCTTGTCGCTCTCGCCGTGGTTGATGAAGGCGTGCTTGATCGACGGCATGCGCAGGACCTGCGAGGTCTTGCCGGAGTTCGCCGGGTGCAGCAGCAGCTTCAGCGTGGACTTCTCCAGGGCCATCAGGTGGACGACCTTGGGGAAGCAGATGATCGGGACGTCGGTGGCGTCGATCTTCTTCACCATGAAGCGCTCGCGCAGCACGATCAGCGGGTTGCCGTCGAGCTCGGCGAGGGTGGAGAGCCACATGTTCGCCTGGTACGCGGAGCTGGTGCCGCCGGAGAAGTACATGCCGACGGTGGGCCGGTACGAGGCCAGCCACTGGTCGAGCCACTCTATGGCCTGCTCCTCGGTGGCGACCCGCTTGGCGGGGCGCAGCCAGGTCGTCAGGTAGAGGGTGCCGCCGAGGGCCAGCAGCAGGGCGACGCCCACGCCGATCATGCCGCCGAGGGGCTTGCCGCTGCCCACGGTGAAGAGCAGGCCGGCCGAGGCGGGGATCGCGAAGCGCACCAGGCGGCGGCCGTGCTGGCGGGCCAGCAGGCGCGGCGGCGCGGCGGTCAGGTGCAGCCCGGTGGTGTCGATGTTGCGCGTGACGAAGGGCAGCGTGCGCGAGCGGCGGACGACGATGGCGACGGCCTGGCAGCTCAGGTGCGCCGCGTAGAAGAGGACGACGCCGACGAAGACCGGCGCGTAGTCGCGCAGCGAGCCGTCGCCGTGCAGGCGCAGCAGCCCGAGCATGATCACCATGTCGCGCAGCAGCTGCCGCACCATGACGTCGAACCGGACCTTGCCGAGCAGGGCGAGCAGACCGGGGTCGCGGTGCTGCAGATAGAGGTCGAGGGCGAGGCCCGCCGCCGAGGTGGCGATCAAGAGCGGCGCGTTCGGCGCGAGCGCGCCCACGAGCTGGAGTACGAACGACACCAGCATCGCGAGCAGCGCCGCGGCCTGAACGGCTCGGCGGGGGACTGTTCCGGCAGGCACTTGGGCTGGCTCCTGGCAGGAGGACTGAGAGGGTCGGAAGGACCGCGGCGGACACGTCATGGGACAACGGTCGGGACAACGGACGCAACCGACCGTATGACGCCCGCTGGGCCAGGAGCAATCTTCGGTCACGGCAACCCTCACAAAATAGGGTCGAACGACCACAATCGCCAGACGGTAGATTTGCCGGTCAGGGCAGGGACACGAGGCGAGGGCGAAGGTGCGGGACACAGTGCGGGCAGGGACGGCGGACGAAGCGGCGAACCGGACGGCGGGCGAGCGGGACGGGCTCCGCCCGGAGGTCACCGGCGCACGCCGGATCGTGGTCAAGGTGGGCTCGTCCTCTCTCACCACCGCGGGCGGGGGACTGGACGCGGACCGGGTTGACGCGCTGGTCGACGTGCTGGCCCGGGTGCTCGGGGCCGACGGGGGCCGGGAGGTCGTCCTGGTCTCCTCCGGCGCCATCGCCGCCGGCCTGGCACCGCTGGGGCTCGACCGCCGGCCGAAGGACCTGGCACGGCAGCAGGCCGCGGCCAGCGTCGGCCAGGGCCTGCTGGTCGCCCGGTACACCGCCTCCTTCGCCCGCTACGGGCGCCGCGTCGGGCAGGTGCTGCTGACCACGGACGACACCAGCCGGCGCGCGCACTACCGCAACGCCCGTCGCACCCTGGACCAGCTGCTGGCCATGGGCGCGGTCCCGGTCGTCAACGAGAACGACACGGTGGCCACGGACGAGATCCGCTTCGGCGACAACGACCGGCTGGCCGCCCTGGTGGCCCATCTGGTCCGCGCCGACCTGCTCGTCCTCCTCTCCGACGTGGACGGCCTCTACGACGGCGACCCCAGCACCCCCGGCACCTCCCGCATCGCCGAGGTCACCGGCCCGGCGGACCTGGAGGGCGTCTCCATCGGCAGCGCGGGCAAGGCCGGCGTGGGCACCGGCGGCATGGTGACCAAGGTGGAGGCCGCCCGCATCGCGGCCGCCGCGGGCATCCCCGTCGTCCTGACCTCCGCCAGCCGCGCCGCCGACGCGCTGCTGGGCCGCCCCACCGGCACCCTCTTCCACCGCACCGGCCGCCGCTCCGCCGACCGGCTGCTCTGGCTCGCGCACGCCTCGACCCCGCGCGGGGCGCTGACCCTGGACGACGGCGCCGTGCACGCCGTGGTGCGGGGCACCGGCTCGCTGCTGCCGGCGGGCATCGCCGCCGTCGAGGGCGAATTCAGCGCGGGCGACCCGGTCGAACTGCGGGACGCCGGGGGGCGGGCCGTGGCGCGCGGGCTCGTCTCGTACGACGCGGGGGAGATTCCGCAGCTGCTGGGGCGGTCGACGCGGGATCTGGCGCGGGAGTTGGGGCCCGGCTACGAGCGGGAGGTCGTGCACCGGGACGACCTGGTCGTCCTGTGAGGGTGCCCCGGTCCCGCCCCTCCGCCGTCCCCCGGACGGGCTGAACACGACCCTCCGGGGCGTCCCCGTGTCCAGGCCACGACGGTAAGTCCAACCTTTCCCCGGGACCTTTCCGGAAAACCGCCCCGCGCCCCTCCGCGGGCTGCTCAACTTTTAAGTGCGAGGACCAGCACACGGCACGACATCGCACGACACCAGGAGGCCGCCGGTGAGACGAGGGCGCCCAGGGGCCCCGGCCCTGACGAGCGTCGGGGCATGCGGCACCACGGGGGAGGACGCCGGGGCGGAGGGCACGGATTCCCGGCTGTGGCACATCACGCTCAGCGTCAGCGGCGCCGCGGCGCCGCTGGGCGAGGTGCGGCGCGCGCTGGAGCAGCTCGCCCACGACCATCCCTTCCTGCTGACCAGCCGTTACGCCGAGGACCACGCCGAGATCCGCTACTGGGAGGAGGCGCGCGACCTGCACGACGCGGCCGCGGTCGCGCTGCGGCTGTGGGGCGAGCACCGTTCGACGGCACGGCTGCCGCCGTGGGAGATCGTGGGGCTGGAGGTCATCGACCGGGAGACGTACCACCACCGGGTGGCGGAGGGCCACGGCCCGCTCCCGGCGACGCCGGTGGGGGTCCACCCGTTCTGAGAACGGGAACTAAGCTGCATCACCATGAGCAGCGATACCCCCACCTCCCTCCTTCCCGAGTCCCCCGTGCTCCGCGCCGCGGTCCGCGCCCGCGAGGCCGCGGCCGCCCTGGCGCCACTGCCGCGCTCGGCCAAGGACGCGGCGCTGCTCGCCATCGCGGACGCGCTGGACGCCCGTACCGAGGAGATCGTCGCGGCCAACGCCGAGGACGTGGCGAAGGCCCGGGCCGCGGGCACGGCCGAGGGCATCGTCGACCGGCTGACGCTGACGCCGGAGCGGGTGCGGGCCATCGCCGCCGACGTGCGCAACGTGGTCGGCCTGCCCGACCCGGTCGGCGAGGTGGTGCGCGGCTCGACGCTGCCCAACGGCATCGACCTGCGCCAGGTGCGGGTCCCGCTCGGCGTCGTCGGGATCGTCTACGAGGCCCGGCCCAACGTGACGGTGGACGCCGCCGCGCTCTGTCTGAAGTCCGGCAACGCCGTTCTGCTGCGCGGCTCCTCCTCCGCGTACGCCTCCAACACCGCCCTGGTGCGCGTGGTGCGCGACGCGGTCGAGGGGGCGGGGCTGCCGGCGGACGCCGTGCAGCTGGTGCCGGGCGAGAGCCGGGAGTCCGTGCGCGAACTGATGCGCGCCCGCGGCCTGGTGGACGTGCTGATCCCGCGCGGCGGTGCCTCGCTGATCCGCACCGTCGTCGAGGAGTCCACGGTCCCGGTGATCGAGACCGGCACGGGCAACTGCCATGTGTACGTGGACGCCGCCGCCGACCTCGACACCGCCGTGCGCATTCTCGTCAACTCCAAGGCGCAGCGCGTCAGCGTCTGCAACGCGGCCGAGACCCTGCTGGTGCACCGCGACGTCGCGGACCGCTTCCTGCCGCTCGCGCTGGACGCCCTGGCCGAGGCCGGGGTGACGGTCCACGGCGACGAGCGGGTGCTGGCGGCGGCCGGGGGCGGCAGGGCGACCGTCGTCCCGGCGACGGAGGAGGACTGGGGGACCGAGTACCTCTCCTACGACATCGCCGCCGCCGTGGTGGACTCGCTGGACGAGGCCGTCCGGCACATCCGCCGCTGGTCGTCCGGGCACACGGAGGCGATCGTCACCGGCTCGCAGCAGGCGGCCCGCCGTTTCACCCAGCTGGTCGACTCCACGACGGTGGCCGTCAACGCCTCGACGCGGTTCACCGACGGCAGCCAGTTCGGGTTCGGCGCCGAGATCGGCATCTCCACCCAGAAGCTGCACGCGCGCGGCCCCATGGGCCTGCCGGAACTCACCTCCACCAAGTACGTCGTCACCGGCGACGGCCACATCCGCGGCTAGCGCCGCGCGGGGCGGCGGGGAGGGCGGTGGGGCAATTCCCGTACCGCCCGCACGGATTGGGCGCTTCGGGGCTACGCTGGACGGGTGCCGGACGACGTGGGGGGCAGGCCGTTCCCGGACGGCGAGGAGCCCGACAGCCACCGCCACGGAGACGACGAGTTCGCCTCCGTGGTCTTCGACGAGGAGTTCGTGCGGTCCGCCGCCGTGCACGAGCCCAGCGCGGCCGAGCGGATGCGCGCCGCGCGGGCCCGCTCGGGCGGCGGCCCCGCCGACGACGACGGGTACGGGGGCGTCCGCGCCGGCCCCCGCGCGGGCGGGGGCGAGCCCTGGTGCACGCTCACCGAGGACCTCGACCCGGACGACGCGTACGGGCCGTACGGCAGGTACGGCACCCTGCGGCGGCCCTACCGGGGGCGGCCCCGCTGGCAGCGGCCGGTGGCCTGGGTGCTGTGCGTGCTGATGGGCGTCGGCGTGGTCGCCTTCGCCTTCGCGGCCGTCTACCGGGGGGCCTCCTCCGGGGACCGCCGCGAGCCGGCCCCGCCGCCCGCCACGACCGGGGTGGACACCCCGGCCCCGGTCCGGGAGGCGCTGCCGCCCTCCGTCCGGCCCGGCCTCCCCGCCGACTCCCGGGCCCCGGTGGTCTCTGCCGTACCGCGCCGCGGCTGATCCCCCCGCGCCTTGTGACCCTCCGTGATCGCCGCAGCTCCGGGCGGTGGCGATCCCCCGGGCGCGGAACGGGGCGCGCGGCGGCGAACTCACCGCAAGTTGTCGCGTACCAGCGCGTTTACCGAGGGCCCCGCCGACCTACCCTTGAGGTATGGAAGGGCCTGGAGACCCGCCTGAGGGCCAGCCCGAGGGTGCCCCGGGAAGCGGTGACGAAGAGTACCGGTCGGTCGTCTTCGACGAATCGTTCGTCCGCGCTGCGCGCCTCCAGGAGTTCTCGGCCCGCGAGCGCATGGACGACCACGCCCCCGCCGTCCGCACCCGGCACGTCTGGGCCCGGCTCGGCGCCTCGCGGCAGCTCCTGCTCCTGGTGCTGCTGATCGCCCTCGCCTTCGGCACGGCCGTCTACATGGGGCTCCGCCATCCGTACAAGGAGCCCCGCCCGCCGTCGGCCGAGCCGCTGCGGACGGCCGTCGTGCCGCTCGCGCCCCGGGGCGCCGTCCCGGGCGGGAGCGCGGAGCGGCTGCTCGCGCACAGCCGGGCCGCGCAGTTCCGCCAGGGCCCGGACGCGATCGTCCTGCCCGCCGTGCGGCGCACCCAGAACTTCTCCGAGGCGCTGGTGATGACCGCCCTCGCCACGGCGAAGGAGTACACCGTGAAGTCCGCCGTCGACCGGTCCGTGATCACCGGCCGGGACGACCGGGCCGTACGCCTGCTGCTCTCGCCCGACCAGCTCGACCAGTACGACCACAGCCTGGAGCGCCCCGCCGCCGACGGACAGCACGCCGCCACCGGCTGGCTGGTGCGCTTCGACCCGGCCCGGACCGCCCTCGACGACACGCCCGTCCGGGCCGAGGGGGCGTTCTCCGTCACCGAGGTCTCGCCCGCCGTGCTGGAGGTCTCCGCCGACCACACCTTCGTCTACGCCGTCCGTCCGCCCGGGGCCGCGGCCGACGACTCCTCGCTGTTCACCGTCCGCCGGGCCGTGCGCTTCCGCTTCGACCGGGACGATCTCCAGGACCACCACGTCCAGGTCCTGCAGAGCACGGTGGAGGCCGGACCGGAGTCCTGCGGGGCCGACGACGCGGCCTATCTGCAGCCGCTGCCGGCCGGCCGGACCGCGGACAACAGCCACCAGCCCGTCACCGACCCGTACGCGACGGGCCGCCAGCCCACCGCCCTGTGCGGCGTCCTGGCCCCGGGGCCCGAGCCGTCCCGCTAGCCCTCCTTCGGCCGGTCCTCCTTCGGGCCGCTCTCCTCCGGCCCGTCCTCCTTCGGCCGCCCGCCGCCGCTGCGCCCGGTGAAGGTGTCCCGCAGCTTGCTGCCCAGGTCGTTCGCCCCGCCCGCGATGTCCCGGACCAGGCCCATCAGCGGGTCCTTGCTGGAGCGCACCGACTCGGCGTAATGGGTCGCCGACTGGCGGAACGAGTCGGACACCGAGGCGTCCCGGTCCTCCGAGCGGCGCGGGTAGTGACCGTCCATGATCCGCTGGAAGTCGCGGCTCTCCGCCCAGCGCTTGAGCTCCGCGGCCCGCACGGTGGCGAACGGATGGCTGCGCGGCAGCAGGTTGAGGATCTTCAGCACGGAGTCCCGCAGGTCGCCGCCCGCCTCGTACTCCTCGGCCTGGGCCAGGAAGGCGTCCACGTTCATCTCGTGGAGGTGGTTGCCGCCCGCGAGCTTCATCAGGCCGCGCATCGACGCCTGGAGGTCCTGCCCGGCCAGCAGGCCCGCCCGGTCGGCCGACAGCTCCGACTTGCGGAACCACTCGCGCAGCGCCGTCACTATCGCCGTCACCGCCATCCCGCCCAGCGGGATCCAGGCCACCTTCAGCGCGACGTTCGTCAGGAACAGCAGGATCGTGCGGTAGACCGAGTGGCCCGACAGCGCGTGGCCCACCTCGTGGCCCACGACCGCCCGCATCTCCTCCTCGTCCAGCAGCTCGACCAGGCCCGTCGTCAGCACGATGACCGGCTCGTCCAGCCCGACGCACATCGCGTTCGGCACGGGGTCCTGCGTGACGTACATCGGGGGGACCTTCGGCAGGTCCAGCACATAGCAGGCGTCCAGCAGCATCGTGTGCAGGTGGGCGAACTGCTGCGGGCCCACCCGCACCGAGTCGGAGAGGAACAGCAGCCGCAGGCTGCGCTCCGGCAGCAGGCCGCTCAGGGCCTTGAAGACCGTGTCGAAACCGCTCAGCTTGCGCAGGGCGACCAGCGCGGAGCGGTCCGCGGGATGCTCGTACGCCCGGGACGAGATGTCCGGGAACCGCTTCCTCTCGCGGGCGGGGACGCTCTCCCCGGCACCCGGTCCGGCACCGGACCCGTTCGGCGTGTGGCTGTCACTCATCGAGACCCCCTCAACTGGGCTTCGCCCTGCCTGTCCCCCGGCCGACGAACCCCACCCTAGGCGCCGGCGCCGACATCGCTACCGTGGAGGCATGTCCGCACTCCAGGGTCTCAC
Organism: Streptomyces luteireticuli; assembly: GCF_041519305.1. Lineage (NCBI taxonomy): Bacteria > Bacillati > Actinomycetota > Actinomycetes > Kitasatosporales > Streptomycetaceae > Streptomyces > Streptomyces luteireticuli. Next base: position 3,217,260 of record NZ_CP167927.1, on the reverse strand, counting down.
CCACCTCGCAGCCTCCCCCACCGTCACCCAGGCCGTCCTGGCCTCCAAGGACGGCCCGGGTCCGATCCTGCGCACCGTCGTCCTCCTCGCCCTGATCGGCATCCCGGTCACCGCCTACCTGCTGCTGCGCGGCTACCGCAAGGACAACCAGGACTAGCCGGTCCGCGCCGACCCCGGAGTCGGCGTGAGGGCGCGCACCGCGCCCGCATACGATGTGGCAGAAGTCTCCAACCCATCGCCTCCGGAGAGGTCCTGCCGACGATGTCCCTCACCTCAGCCCACTCGGCCCTGGTCACGCTCGCTTCCGAGGGCGAGCACGGTGGCAACCACGAGAGCCTCAGCCCCTATGTGACCGGCGGCGCCGCCTTCGTCATCCTGCTGCTCCTGCTCTGGGCCACCACCCGCTTCAACCGCGACCGCTGAGCGGACCTCCCGACGGGCCGGCGCCCAGCCCGGCCCAGTAGGGTCTGCACGCATGGGAGAGCAGACAGAGCCCGCGAAGCGGCGGCTCGGCGTCATGGGCGGGACGTTCGACCCCGTCCACCACGGCCACCTGGTCGCCGCCAGTGAGGTCGCGTCGCAGTTCCACCTGGACGAGGTGGTCTTCGTCCCGACCGGCGAGCCCTGGCAGAAGAGCCACAAGGCCGTCTCGCCCGCCGAGGACCGGTACCTGATGACGGTCATCGCCACGGCCTCCAACCCGCAGTTCTCGGTCAGCCGGATCGACATCGACCGCGGGGGGCCGACGTACACCGTCGACACGCTGCGGGACCTGCGCGCCCTCAACGACGACGCGGACCTGTTCTTCATCACCGGCGCCGACGCCCTGGCCCAGATCCTGACCTGGCACAACGCGGAAGAGCTGTTCTCCCTCGCCCACTTCATCGGCGTCACCCGGCCCGGGCACATACTGGCCAACCCCGGCCTGCCCGACGACCGGGTCTCGTTCGTCGAGGTCCCGGCGCTCGCCATCTCCTCGTCCGACTGCCGGACGCGCGTGGCCGACGGCGAGCCCGTCTGGTACCTGGTGCCCGACGGTGTCGTGCGCTACATCGCCAAGCGCAGGCTGTACCGTCACGACGGCTGACATCCGGGCGACACCCGGCTCCAGTGGCACCGAGGGGCACCGTTGAACGACCGCCAGGACCCGTACGCGCACGACCCGTACGCACAGCAACCACAGGTGTACGGCTACGACGCCTACGGCCGGCCGGTGTACCACCCGGACGATCCGCAGCGGGTGTACGACGCCTACGGTCAGCCCCTCGCCGTCCAGCACGCATACGGGCACGACCCGTACGCCGCCCCGCAGCAGGCGGCCCCCCAGCAGACCGCACAGCAGGAGTGGGCCCCGCAGCAGGCCGAGCCCGCCGAGCCCGCGGAGGCGCCGCGGCCCGCGGCCGCCGTTCCCGAGCCGCGGCGCGCCCCGGACGCCGACGCCGCCCCGGACTACCGCACCGAGCAGTTCTCCTTCGTCGAGGCGCCGGACGAGGACTCCGAGGACGTCATCGACTGGCTCAAGTTCACCGAGAGCCGCACCGAGCGCCGCGACGAGCGCAAGCGCAAGGGCCGCAACCGCGTCGTGGCCCTCGTGGTGGCGCTCGTCCTGGTCGTGGGCGCGGTGGTCGGCTGGCTGCTGCTCGCGGGCGGGGACGACAAGGGCGGCCCGCGGGCCGTCGGCCAGAAGCGCGACGTGATCGTCGTCCATCTGCGGCAGACCAAGGGCGGCGGCAGCTCGACCGCGCTGCTGGTGGACAACGCGACGACGAAGAGGGCCACGGCCGTCCTGCTGCCCAACTCCCTCGCCGTCACCAAGGACGGCGGCGGGTCCACGACGCTCGGCAAGTCCGTCCAGGACGCCGGCACCGGTGCCACCCGCGACGCCCTGAACACCCTGCTCGGCTCGCAGATCAAGGGCAGCTGGCGGCTCGACACGCCCTATCTGGAGAACCTGGTCCAGCTCGTCGGCGGCATCTCCGTCGACGCCGACACCGACGTTCCCGGGGCCAAGGCAGGGGACGATCCGCTGGTGCGCCGGGGCGGCGGGCAGGCGCTCAACGGCCAGACCGCCGTCGCCTACGCCACCTACCGGGGGCCCGGCGAGGAGCCGGACAAGCAGCTCGCCCGGTTCGGCCAGGTCCTGCAGGGCGTCCTGAAGAAGCTGTCCGGCGACGCCAGGGCGGCCACCACCACCGTCGAGGCGCTCGCCCAGATCCCCGACCCCTCGCTCTCCGTCCAGCAGCTCGGGGCCTCCCTGGCCCAGCTCGCGACCCGGGCCAGGGACGGGGCGTACCGCACCGCGCTGCTGCCCGTGCGGCAGGACGGGACGCTGGGCGGACAGGAGGCGGACGGCGTGGTCAAGGAGGTGCTCGGCGGCGCGGTCAGCAACGCCGGCACCGACGCGACGCCCCGGGTCGGCGTGCGCAACGCCACCGGCGGCGGCGCGGGCGCCGGGGCCGCGCGGGTCGCGCTGGTCAACGGCGGCTACACCTTCCTCGACGCCGGCACGGCGCCGGCCGCCGGGCGCTCCGCCGTCCTCTACGCGGACGACAAGCGGGCGGCGGACGCGAAGGAGGTCGCCAAGACCCTGGGGCTGCCCGCCGGAGCGGTCCGCAAGGGCGGCGGCTCCGACGTGGCGGCGAACGCCGATGTCACGGTGGTGCTGGGCAAGGACTACAAGGGGTGAGACCGCCGGGCCCCGCGCGGGGTCCGCGCAGGGGTCCGCGCGGGGCCCGGAAACTCCCGGGAGGTCCGGTGGCCGGTCGTGAGACCCTTGACGGGTACGGACCCCCTACCGAAAGCATGGCTTGTGACCGCCACGGACCGCTCCATCGAGCTCATCCAGGCCGCCGCCCAGGCGGCCGCCGACAAGCTCGCGCACGACATCATCGCGTACGACGTCAGCGACGTGCTGTCGATCACCGACGCCTTCCTGCTGGCCTCGGCCCCCAACGACCGCCAGGTCAAGTCGATCGTCGACGAGATCGAGGAGCGGCTGCTGAAGGACCTCGGCGCCAAGCCGGTCCGCCGCGAGGGCGACCGCGACGCCCGCTGGGTGCTCCTCGACTACGTGGACATCGTCGTGCACGTCCAGCACAGCGAGGAGCGCGTCTTCTACGCGCTGGAGCGCCTGTGGAAGGACTGCCCCGAGATCTCCCTGCCCGAGGACGCCGTGGCCACCCGCGGCAAGGCCGAGGAGCACGCCCGTGCCCTGGAGGCCCGGGAGAGCCTGGACGGAGACCTGAGCTGAACGGCGGCGCGGGCGGCCGGGGCCGCCGGATCGTGCTGTGGCGGCACGGCCAGACGGCCTGGAACGTGGAGCGCCGCTTCCAGGGCAGCACGGACATCGAGCTGACCGGCACCGGTCTGGCCCAGGCCCGCCGGTCCGCCCGGCTGCTCGCGGCCATGAGGCCCGACGCCATCGTGGCCTCCGACCTCAAGCGGGCCGCCGCCACGGCCGCCGAGCTGTCCGCGCTCACCGGCCTGACGGTCGCGGGCGACGCCGCCCTGCGCGAGACGTACGCCGGGGCCTGGCAGGGCCTGACGCACGACGAGATCATCGAGCGCTACGGCGAGCAGTACGCGGCGTGGAAGCGCGGCGAGCCCGTGCGGCGCGGCGGCGGCGAGCTGGAGACCGAGGTGGCCGACCGGGCCGCGCCCGTGGTCCTCGCGCACGCCGAGAAGCTGCCGGACGGCGGCACCCTCGTCGTGGTCAGCCACGGCGGCACCATCCGCACCACGATCGGGCGGCTGCTCGGTCTGGAGTCCCGCTCCTGGGAGTCCCTGGGCGGGCTCAGCAACTGCTGCTGGTCCGTCCTGGGCGAGGGCGCGCGCGGCTGGCGCCTGCTGGAGCACAACGCCGGCACCCTGCCGGAGCCGGTCCTCGGCGACGACGACTGAGGCCCTTGGGGGCGGCCTCCGGGCCGATTTCCCATTCGGGCAGGTCACAGGCTAAAGTTCTTCTTGTTCGCGGGGAACGCGGAGGGAAACCTCCGGGAGAATCCGGGAACAGCGGGGCTATAGCTCAGTTGGTAGAGCGCCTGCATGGCATGCAGGAGGTCAGGAGTTCAATTCTCCTTAGCTCCACAGTACGGATGATCCCGTCCCTCCCGACCGGAGGGGCGGGATCACTGCTTTTCCCGAACGGGTGCCGTTTCCCGGGGCGTTGGCGCCGGAGAGCGCCGTCCCGGCCCGGACGAGGGCGTTCCTCATGTACCGGGGGCACTGACCCGGACACCCGTCCCGTGGCAGAATCGGACGGCCGGGCGCGGACGGGGTGAAGGGGAGGGAAAGAGACATGCCGGTGTGCCTTCCCGCGGCGACCCGCGGCCTTCCCGGAGCGACCGCCCTCCAGTGCCCGGCTTGTGGATCCGCTCACGTGGCCCAGGTGCTCGGCGACAACGGCGGTGTCACGTACGTCTGCACGGCCTGCGGCCACAGCTGGAGCTGAATGAATGGGTGCACACAGCCGGAAGTGCGACTGGTGCGGCGGCGGGACGCCCATCGTCCGCGACATGGATCCGGTCAACGCCGACTACCAGTACTGGTGCGTCGAGTGCGCCCGGGCGCTGATCATAAAAGGCGACCCCATCGAGACCTACCGCGAGCTGGAGGGCGAGCCGATCTACGGGCGGCTGCTCGACGAGCACTGCGCGCTGAAGCGGTTCTACTCGTTCGCGACGGCGTGAGACGCCCCCGTCGGGACACCCTCGTTGAGATGCCCCTATAAGGGGGCAAATCGGGCTAAGGGGGGTGGCCCGTCAATCGATTTGGGCTCCCGTCGGGATCCGTGTAAAGTTCTGGGTGTCGCCAGGGAGACCCGCCGGAAACGGATCGGGGCCCGGGCGGGACAAGAGAACAAGGGGCTATAGCTCAGTTGGTAGAGCGCCTGCATGGCATGCAGGAGGTCAGGAGTTCAATTCTCCTTAGCTCCACAGGAGTTGGAAGGGCCGTCCGCGAGGGCGGCCCTTTCGCGTGCGTATCGCGCCCCCGCGTTCATCGCGGGGGCGATTGCATGTCCATGACCGTTCCTTGGCCGCCAATTGGCGAACACATGCCCCCTGTATGAACGGTTCGCCGAAAGAGTGACCTTCCGTGTGCGCCCCGCGCACACCGCACGCGACCACTCGCATCGCAGGGGGTTCCATTGAGATCACGGAGATCACGCCGCGCCGGAGCACGCGCGGGCCTTTCCCTGGCGGCCGCACTGCCCCTGGTGGCCGGGGCGCTGACGCTCGGCGCACCCGCCGCCGACGCCGCAGACGGGCCGCACGGCCGCCAGTCGCTGGCCGGGACCAGGCCCGCGTGGGCCACCGCCCGCGCGGACCGGGGCAGCACCCCGGAGTCGAAGGCCGTCACCGCCCGCGTCTACCTCGCCGGCCGGGACGCCAAGGGGCTCGCCGCCTACGCGCGGGCCGTCTCCGACCCCAAGTCGCCCTCGTACGCCCGGTACTTGACGGTCAAGGAAGCGCAGGATCGTTTCGGCCCGACCGGTGGCCAGATAGCCGAGGTCACCGCATGGCTGAAGTCCTCGGGCCTGAAGGTGACCGGAACCAACCGCCACTACGTCACGGTGACCGGTGACGCCGCGGCCGCCGGAAAGGCCTTCGGCACCCGGCTGCACGACTACGTCAAGGACGGCCGGACGTATCACGCGCCGTCCAGTACGGCCTCCGTCCCCGCCTCGGTCGCAGGCGACGTCCTGACCGTCGTCGGCCTCAACGACGCCCCGCGCCGGGCCCACCGCGACGAGGAACTGCCCGGCCCGAGCGCCGCCTTCGCCAACTCCGGCCCGTTCTCCACGTACTACGGCTCGAACGTCGACAAGAGCCTGCCGGCGGCCTACGGCGGCCACGCCCCCTATGCGATCAAGGGCTACACCGGTAAGCAGCTGCGCGCCGCCTACGGGGCGAAGAACTTCACGGGCAAGGGCGTCACGGTGGCGATCACCGACGCGTACGCCTCGCCGACGATCGTGGGCGACATCGAGCAGTACGCGAAGCGCAACGGCGACCGCCCGTACCGCAAGGGCCAGTTCTCCCAGGTGCTGCCCGCGAACTGGACGCACACCGCGCCGAACGAGTGCGACGCGGCAGGCTGGTACGGCGAGGAGACCCTCGACGTCGAGGCCGTGCACGCCGTGGCCCCCGAGGCGAACCTCCTCTACGTGGCCGGCGCCTCCTGCCAGGACGACGACCTGATCGACTCCCTGCACAAGATCGTCGACAACCGGCTGGCCGACATCGTCTCCAACTCCTGGAGCGACGTCGAGAGCCACGAGACCCCGGACGTCGCCGCCGCCTACGACCAGGTCTTCCAGACCGGCGCCGTCGAGGGCATCGGCTTCTACTTCTCCTCGGGCGACGACGGCGACAACGCCCGCAAGCACGCCGAGAAGCAGGTCGACACCCCCGCCAACTCGCCCTGGGTCACCTCCGTCGGCGGCACCTCGCTCGCCGTCGGCAAGGGCGGGAAGTACCTCTGGGAGACCGGCTGGGGCACCCACACCGCCAAGCTGTCCAAGGACGGCCACGGCTGGGACGGCTTCCCCGGCGACTTCACCGGCGGCGCCGGCGGCGGCACCAGCAAGCTCTTCGAGCAGCCCTTCTACCAGCGCGGTGTCGTCCCGGACGCGCTCGCCAGGGCGAACGGCTCCGCCAAGCCGATGCGTGTCGGACCCGACATCGCGGCCGTCGCCGACTCCACCACCGGCTTCCTCGTCGGCCAGACCGAGACCTTCCCGGACAAGTCCGTGAAGTACGGCGAGTACCGCATCGGCGGCACCTCGCTCGCCGCGCCCGTGATCGCCGGCGTCCAGGCGCTGGCTCAGCAGGCCCGCCACGGCGTGCCGATCGGCTTCGCCAACCCGGGCATCTACGACCGGTACGGCACCGCCGCGTACCACGACGTCACCGACCACCCGCTCGGGAAGAACCAGGGCATCGGCAACGTCCGCGTCGACTTCGTCAACGGCGTCGACGCCAAGGGCGGCACCACCGTCTCGCTGCGCAGCCTGGGCTCCGACAGCTCGCTCTCGGCGACCGTCGGCTACGACGACGTGACCGGCGTCGGCTCCCCGGCCGACGGCTACGTCTCCTCGTACGTCCCGCGGCCCCGTCACTGAGCGGCACCCACCGGGCGTCGCTCACTGACGGGTCCGGTGAAGTCCGCTGAGGTTCCCCGCGCCCTCAAAGGGGCGCGGGGCTGTTGCGAAGTGCGGCTCCGCCGCGTGGGCGCGACCAGCCACGACGTACCGGCGGACGATGTAGATGTACCGGACTTCCAGCGGAGCGCTCAGGCGCCGCCGGGGCCCGTACCTCGGTGCGGGCCCCGGCACCCCTGCGGTAATCTGGGCCCATGCGTGCCGTACGCCTCCTGCTTAGCGAGCCGCGCTGATCAGTCCCGACCGGTGGCCTCCGGTCGGAATCGGCGCGGCGTCCCCTCCTGTGCGAGGGGCTTTTTCGTTTCCGGGGCCTCGGTCCACCGGAACGCCCGGAGCGCGCTTTCCGCAGGCAGAGACGACGATCGATGGAGCTTTGAGGACGATGAGCGAGACCACTACCGGCGCCGAGGTGGCTGCCCCGCACCGCTACACGGCCGCGCTGGCCGCCGACATCGAGGCACGCTGGCAGGACGTCTGGGACGCCGAGGGCACCTACGAGGCGCCCAACCCGGACGGCGAGCTGGGCGGCGACCCCGAGGTGGTGGCGCGCCCCCGCAAGTTCATCATGGACATGTTCCCGTACCCCTCGGGCGCCGGGCTGCACGTCGGCCACCCGCTGGGCTACATCGCCACCGACGTGACCGCGCGCTACCACCGCATGACCGGCCACAACGTCCTGCACACCCTCGGCTTCGACGCCTTCGGCCTGCCCGCCGAGCAGTACGCGGTGCAGACCGGCACCCACCCCCGGGTGTCCACCGAGGCCAACATGGAGAACATGAAGGCGCAGCTGCGCCGCCTGGGCCTGGGGCACGACAAGCGGCGTTCGTTCGCCACGATCGACCCCGAGTACTACAAGTGGACCCAGTGGATCTTCCTCCAGATCTTCAACTCCTGGTTCGACCCGGAGGCGAAGAAGGCCCGGCCGATCGCCGAGCTGGTGGAGCAGTTCGCCCGTGGTGAGCGCACGACCCCCGACGGCCGCCCCTGGGATGCGCTGAGCGCCGTCGAGCGCGACGCCGTGCTGGGCGAGTACCGGCTGGCCTACGCCTCCGAGGCGCCGGTCAACTGGTGCCCCGGCCTGGGCACCGTGCTGGCCAACGAGGAGGTCACCGCCGACGGCCGCTCCGAGCGCGGCAACTTCCCGGTCTTCAAGTCCAAGCTGCGCCAGTGGAACATGCGGATCACCGCCTACGGCGACCGCCTGCTGGACGACCTGGACGCGCTGGACTGGCCCGAGGCCATCAAGCTCCAGCAGCGCAACTGGATCGGCCGCAGCGAGGGCGCCCACGTCGACTTCGCGATCGACGGCCGCCCGGACGCCAAGGCCACCGTCTTCACCACCCGCCACGACACCCTCTTCGGTGCCACCTATCTCGTCCTGGCGCCCGAGCACCCGCTGGTCACCGGTGACGGTGCCGGCCCGATCGTCCCGGCCGCCTGGCCCGAGGGCACCCCCGAGGGCTGGACCGGCGGGCGGGCCACCCCGGCCGAGGCCGTCGCCGCCTACCGCAAGGAGGCCGCCGCCAAGTCCGACGTCGAGCGGCAGGCCGACGCCAAGGAGAAGACCGGCGTCTTCACCGGCGCGTACGCGGTCAACCCGGTCAGCGGCGAGAAGCTGCCGGTCTTCGTCGCGGACTACGTGCTGATGGGCTACGGCACCGGCGCCATCATGGCCGTCCCCGCCCACGACAGCCGCGACTTCGCCTTCGCCCGCGCCTTCGGCCTGCCGATGCGCTGCGTCGTGCAGCCCTCCGACGACCGCGGCATCGACCCGTCCGTCTGGGCCGACTCCTTCGACTCCTACGAGGCCGAGATCATCAACTCGGCCGGCCCGGAGGTCTCCCTGGACGGCCTGGTCGTCCCCGAGGCCAAGACCCGCATGGCCGCCTGGCTGACCGAGAAGGGCATCGGCGAGGGCACCGTCAACTTCCGTCTGCGCGACTGGCTGTTCAGCCGTCAGCGCTACTGGGGCGAGCCCTTCCCGATCGTCTACGACGAGGACGGCGTCGCGCACGCGCTGCCCGAGTCGATGCTCCCGCTGGAGCTGCCCGAGGTCGAGGACTACGCCCCGCGCACCTTCGACGCGGACGACGCCGACACCGAGCCGGAGACCCCGCTCTCCCGCAACGAGGACTGGGTCAACGTCGAGCTGGACCTCGGCGACGGTGTGAAGTCCTACCGCCGCGAGACCAACACCATGCCCAACTGGGCCGGTTCGTGCTGGTACGAGCTGCGCTACCTGGACCCGCACAACGACGAGCGGCTGGTCTCCGCCGAGGCCGAGCGCTACTGGATGGGCCCGCGCGAGGACAAGCCGCACGGCGGCGTCGACCTCTACGTCGGCGGCGCCGAGCACGCCGTGCTGCACCTGCTGTACGCGCGCTTCTGGTCCAAGGTCCTCTTCGACCTGGGGCACATCTCCTCGGCCGAGCCGTTCCACAAGCTCTTCAACCAGGGCATGATCCAGGCGTACGTCTACCGCGACGCCCGCGGCATCGCCGTGCCGGCCGCCGAGGTCGAGGAGCGCGACGGCGCCTTCTACTACAACGGCGAGAAGGTCTCCCGGCTGCTCGGCAAGATGGGCAAGTCCCTGAAGAACGCGGTCACTCCGGACGAGATCTGCTCCGAGTACGGCGCCGACACGCTGCGTCTGTACGAGATGGCCATGGGCCCGCTGGACGTCTCCCGCCCCTGGGACACCCGCGCCGTCGTCGGCCAGTACCGGCTGCTGCAGCGCCTGTGGCGCAACGTGGTGGACGAGAACACCGGTGAGGTCACCGTCGTCGACGCCGAGCCCGACGCGGCGACGCTGCGGATCCTGCACAAGACCATCGACGGCGTCGGCCAGGACATGGCCAACCTGCGCTTCAACACCGCCATCGCCAAGGTGACGGAGCTCAACAACCACGTCACCAAGCTGGCCGAGGTGCCGCGCGCGGTCGCCGAGCGGCTGGTGCTGCTGGTCGCGCCGCTGGCCCCGCACGTCGCCGAGGAGCTGTGGCACCGCCTGGGCCACTCCGAGTCGGTCGTGCACCGGGACTTCCCGGTGGCCGACCCGGCCCACCTGGTCGACGAGGCCGTCGTCTGCGTCGTCCAGATCAAGGGCAAGGTCAAGGCGCGGCTGGAGGTGCCGCCGTCCATCTCCGACGAGGAGCTGGAGAAGGTGGCGCTGGCCGACCCGGCGGTGGTCGCGGCGCTGGGCGGCGCGGGCATCCGCAAGGTCATCGTGCGGGCGCCGAAGCTGGTGAACATCGTTCCGGCGTAAGGGTTCCCGGTTCTGGGGTTCCCGGTTTTGGGGCTTCCCCTACGGGTCGGCTGCGGGCAGGTTGGGGGTTCTTCGGAACCCGCGGCCTGCCCGTGCCGTTTACGGTGGAGAGGTGCGTCATGAGTTGCTGAATGCAGTTGCCCCGAATCCCGCCGACTCGATTTCCGCCGAGGAGCGCCCATGGAAGCCGCGGCCGTGATCATCGCCCTGATCTTCGCGGTGCTCGTCGCCCTCGGGGTGGTCGCCACGGTCAAGGCCGTGAAGGCCGTCAAGCGCGGGGTGGACCGCACGGTCGACCAGGCCCGGCGCACGGTCGAGGACACCCGGCTCAAGGCCCGGCAGTACACCGCGCCGGGCGCCGGGGGCGAGGTCGCCCAGCTGCGGCTGTCCCTGCGCACGACCATGCGGGCCACCCAGGACGCGCTGCGGCTGGGCGTCCGGGAGGACCCGTCGCTCTCCGAGTCCCTGGCCCTCTTCCAGCGGCTGAGCGCGCACGGCCGGGAGCTGGACGAGGAGCTGCGGCGGCTGGAGACCGAGCCGAGCGCCGAGCGGGTGCGGGAGAGCCTGCCCGCCCTGCGGGAGCGCACCGAGCGCATCCGGCACTCGGCGGACTCCCTGAGGTGGGCGGCGCAGGACCGCGCGCGGCGGTTCTCGGACGACGACCTGGCCGACCTGGACGAGCAGATCCGGATGGAGGCGGGGGCGCTGCGGCACTGGACGCCGGTGGACGAGGAGGGGCCGTCGGCTCCGTCCCCGGCGTCGTCCGCTCCGTCCTCGGCATCGTCCGCCCCGCCCCCGGCGCCCGGTGCGGAGCGGCCCTCGATAGCGGGGCGGCAGCAGCCGTGGCAGGAGGGCGACCGCCCCTGGGAGACCGGCCGGCTCCGGGACAAGTGGCAGAAGAAGAACGTGACTTGACCACTTCGGGCACAGTCCCTCCGCGGTCCCTCTTCCGCGGCCGTCCTCGGTCTGAAACGATCATCTTCGGGGCCGGGCCGCCCGGCCGGACGCGGGACGGGTAACCTCCGGGGCATGTCCCGCCATGTCGCCATCGTCACCGATTCCACGGCCTATCTGCCGCCGCAGACGATGGAACGGCACGGCATCACGGCCGTACCGCTCACGGTGGTCCTGGGCGACGTGGCACTTGAGGAGGGCACCGAGATCTCGGCCCGGTCGGTCGCCCAGGCGCTCCAGAAGCGCTGGCCGGTGACCACCTCCCGGCCCGCCCCCGAAGTCTTCGCGGGCGCCTACCGCGCGGCGGCCGAGGCCGGGGCCGGGGCGATCGTCTCCCTGCACCTGTCCGCCGAGTTCTCCGGCACCTACGACGCGGCCGTGCTCGCGGCGCGCGAGGCGCCGGTCCCGGTCCGCGTGGTGGACACCGGGATGGTCGCGATGGCGCTGGGCTTCTGCGCCGTGGCCGCCGCCGAGGCGGCGGAGGCGGGCGGCACCCTCGACGAGGTGGTGGCCGCCGCGGAGAAGCGGGCCCAGGGCACCGCCGCGTTCTTCTACGTCGACACGCTCGACTATCTGCGCCGGGGCGGCCGCATCGGGGCCGCGCAGGCCCTGCTGGGCTCGGCGCTGGCCGTCAAGCCGCTGCTCCAGCTGGAGGGCGGCCGCATCGAGCTGCGCGAGAAGGTGCGCACGGCGTCCAAGGCCATCGCCCGCCTGGAGGAGGTCGCCGTCGAGCGGGCCGGAGCCGTGTCCGTCGACGTCGCGGTGCACCACCTGGCCGCCCCCGAGCGCGCGGCCCAGCTCGCGGAGCGGCTGCGGGAGCGGCTGCCGGGGCTGGGGGAGCTGCATGTGAGCGAGGTCGGGGCGGTCATCGGGGCGCATACGGGGCCGGGGCTGCTGGGTGTGGTGGTGTCGCCGCGGTAGGGGAGGCCCCTCCTGTGGGTGATGGAGTTATCCACAACGCCAGGGTTTTCCACGGCAATTGACCTTGATCGGCGGGGCCGGGCGGGACCGCCTAGCGTCACGCCCCATGAGGAACACATCGACGAGCACACCGACGAGCACATCGATGAGCATGCCGTCGGCCGAGTCCGTTGCCGCCGCTGCTGAACGGGCCGCGCTGTTGATGGGGGAGGGGGCGCGCGGAGCGCCTGACCGGGTGCCTGCCGGTGCCCCCGGCGACGCCCCCGCGCGGGATCGTCCACCGGGCCGCCGTCCCGTGCGGCGGGCGCGGGACGCTCGCATCACCGCGACCGCCGCCGCCACCGGACCCGTGGCGGCGGCCGGACGCGCCGGTCCGGCCGCCGGGCGGCGGTCCGCCGGTGACCCGCCCCGGGGCGCGGACCCGCCGCGCGGGGTCCGCCGGCTGGTGCTCTGGGCCCAGGTGCGCTGCGGCCTGGAGCCGAGGACCCTCGCCGCGCTGGTGGTCGTGCTGGCCGCCGCGGGCGTCTTCGCCGCGTACCACTTCTGGACGGGACGGCCCCAGACCGTCCGGGCACCCGCCCGGGAGGAGCCGGTGGCCGCGGCGATGCCCCGGGAACGCGGCCGGGCCCCCGCGCCTCCCGTCCCCCTCGCTCCGTCGGCCCGGGGCGTGGTGGTCGACGTCTCCGGCAAGGTGCGCCGCCCGGGCATCCAGCGACTGCCCCCTGGATCACGGGTCGTCGACGCCCTGGACGCGGCCGGCGGGCCGGGCCCCGGCGTCGACATGACGGGCCTCAACCGTGCGCGCGTCCTCACCGACGGCGAGCAGATCGTGGTCGGCGCCCCGCCCAACGCGCCTGCTCCGGGGGCGAGTCCGGCCGGCGGGCCCCCGAGGCCGGGCGGCGGACCGGCCGGCGCCGGTCCGGCCCCGGTCGGCCTCAACTCGGCGACGGCGGAACAGCTCGACGCGCTGCCGGGCGTGGGCCCGGCCCTGGCCCGGCGCATCGTCGACTACCGCACGGAACACGGCGGTTTCCGCTCGGTGGAGGAGCTCCGCAAGGTCGGTGGCATCGGCGCCCGCCGCTTCGCGGACCTGAGCGCCCTGGTCCAGCCGTGAACGGCGAGTCGCCCGCCCCGGTCCGCCCGGCGGACCTGCGCCTGGTGGTCCCCGCGCTCGCCGCCTGGGCCGGGGCCGCGGTGGCGCTGACCGCGGACGGCGGCACGGTCGCGGTGTGCTGCGCGGCGGCGCTGCTGTCGGCCGGCGGGCTGGTGGCCGGGGCCGTGCGACGCCGGCCCGCGGCCCTCGCGGCGGTGGCCCTCGCCGCCGTCCTGCTGTGCGGTGCGGCCGGTGCGGCCGCCGGGGCGCTGCGGGCGGCCGACACACGACGCGGGCCCGTGCCCGGGCTCGCGCGGCACTACGCACCGGCCACGCTCGACGTGACCGTCACCGGGGACCCCCGGCCGGTCCGTCCGCGGGTGCGCGGCGCGGCCCGGACCGCCCCGGCGGTCACGGTCGAGGCGGAGGCGACCCGCGTGACCACCGCCCCGGGCGGGGCCACGGCCGTCCGCACCCCCGTCCTGATCGTCGCCCCGCCCGGCTGGGGCGGGCTGCTGCCCTCCACCCGGCTCAGGGTCCCGGGCCGCCTCGCCCCGCCCTCCCGCGACGGGGACCGGATCGCGGCCGTCCTCCGCGTCGGCGACCACGGGCCGCCCCGCGTCACCGGGCCGCCGACGGCCCTCCAACGCGCGGCGGCCCGGCTGCGGGCGGGACTGCGCACGGCCACCGACGGGCTCGCGCCGGACGCCCGGGCCCTGCTCCCGGGGCTGGTCGTCGGCGACACCTCACGCATCCCGCCCGACCTCGACGACGCCTTCCGCGCCACGGGCCTCACGCACCTGCTGGCCGTGTCCGGCAGCAACCTGACCATTCTGCTGGCCCTGTTGATCGGTCCGTCCCACCTCGCCGCGCGGGCCGAGCGGCGCGGCCTGGCCGCCCGGCTGGGCGTCCCGCTGCGGTGGACGGCCGTCGTGGGCGGCGTGCTGGTGCTGGGGTTCGTCGTGGTCTGCCGCCCCGAGCCGAGCGTCCTGCGGGCGGCCGCCTGCGGCCTGGTGACCCTGCTGGCGCTCGGTACGGGACGCCGCCGCACCCTGCTGCCCGCCCTCGCGGCCGCGGTCCTGGCGCTGGTGCTCAACGACCCGTGGCTGGCGCGCAGTTACGGCTTCCTGCTCTCGGTACTGGCCACCGGAGCACTGCTGACGATCGGGCCGCGCTGGGCGGAGTCCCTGCGGCGGCGCGGCGTCCCGCCTAGGGCCGCCGAGGCGCTCGCGGCGGCCGCCGCCGCACAGGCCGTGTGCGCGCCGGTGATCGTCGTGCTGTCGTCGCGGGTGAGCCTGGTCGCCGTCCCCTGCAACCTGCTCGCGGAGCTCGCGGTGGCCCCGGCCACGGTCCTCGGCTTCGCGGCCCTGCTGACCGCCCCGCTCGCCCCGCCCGTCGCCCACGCCCTGGCCTGGCTCGCCGGCTGGCCCGCCGCCTGGACGGCCGGGGTGGCCCGCACCGGCGCGGCCCTTCCGGGTGCCGAGCTGGGCTGGCCCGACGGCTGGCCGGGAGCGCTGCTGATGGCCGTGGCCACGGCCGTCGCGGTGCTCGTCGCCCGGCTCCTGCTGCGGCACGGACGCCCCGGCCGCTGGGCGTGCGCGGCCTGTGCGCTGCTGCTGGCCCTGGCGGTCCTGCGCCCGGCCCCGCTGGACCGGGCGGTCACCGGCTGGCCCCCGCCCGACTGGCGGTTCGCCGCCTGCGACGTGGGCCAGGGAGACGCACTGGCGCTGGCCGCGGGCGGCGGCGCGGCCCTCGTCGTGGACGCGGGCCCCGAGCCCGGGGCCGTCGACCGCTGTCTGCGCGCCCTCGGTGTGGAGACGGTGCCGCTGCTGGTGCTGACGCACTACCACGCGGACCATGTGGACGGGCTGCCCGGCGTGCTGCGCGGCAGGCCGGTCGGGGCGATCGAGGGCACCCTGCTCCAAGAGCCCGCGGAACAGGCCGCGTTCGTCCGGCATGAGGCCGGCCGCGCCCACGTCCCTGTGGTCACCGTCACCCCCGGCGAGCACCGGCATCTCGGCGCCCTCTCCTGGGAGGTGCTCTGGCCCCCGGCCCCGGGGACCGTCCCCGAGGCGGAGACCGGGCCCAACGACGCCAGCGTCACCCTCCTGGTGCGTACTGCCGGTCTGACCCTGCTCCTGCTCGGCGACCTCGAACCGCCCGCCCAGCACGCCCTCCTGGCCGCCCACCCCGAGCTGCCCCCGGTGGACGTCCTCAAGGTCGCCCACCACGGCTCCGCCCACCAGGATCCGGAGCTGACGGGCCGGCTGGCTCCCCGGCTCGCCGTCGTGTCGGCGGGCGCCGGAAACCCCTACGGGCACCCGGCCCCGCGCACGCTCGCCGCGCTGCGCTCGGGGGGTGCGGCGGTGCTGCGCACCGACACCGACGGGCCGGTCGCCGTCACCGCGGCGGCCACCGCCGTCCTGGGCGGCCCGAGGACGGGGCAAGGGGCGGTCATTCCCTCTCGACCCAGCCGTCGTACTCCTCGGCCAGTTCGCGCAGGGCCGCCGTGTCCAGCGCGCCGTCGGGGTCCTCCAGGACCACCAGCCACTGGGCGTCCTCCGCGTCGTCCTCCCCGGCCAGGGCCTCGCGGACGATCTGCGGATCCTCGTCCAGGTCGAAACGCTCACCGGCCAGCTCGGCCGCCTCCTCGGCGGCGTCCCGGTCGGGAAGCACCAGCAGATGGCGGCGGTGGGCCGGATACACGGCGTCGGAGGGAGAGGAAGCGCTGCTCACCCGCACATTGTGCGACAAGGTCCGGACCACGGTGGAGGGGGGTGTCGGTGCCGCGTGGGATGCTGGACGCGATGGCCAGGAAGACTGCAAATGACGACGTTCTCGCCCCCGTGACCCTCGCCGTGGGCCAGGAGGACCTCCTCCTCGACCGCGCCGTGCAGGAGGTGGTGGTGGCGGCCCGCGCGGCCGACGCGGACACCGACGTCCGGGACCTCACCCCCGACGCCCTTCAGCCCGGCACCCTCGCCGAGCTGACCAGCCCGTCGCTCTTCGCCGAGCGCAAGGTCGTGATCGTGCGCAACGCGCAGGACCTCTCGGCGGACACGGTCAAGGACGTCAAGGGGTACCTCGGGGCGCCCGCCGAGGAGATCACCCTCGTGCTGCTGCACGCCGGCGGAGCCAAGGGCAAGGGCCTGCTGGACGCGGCCCGCAAGGCCGGTGCCCGGGAGGTCGCCTGCCCGAAGATGACCAAGCCGGCGGACCGGCTGGCGTTCGTCCGGGGCGAGTTCCGCACCGCCGGCCGCTCCGCGACGCCGGAGGCGTGCCAGACCCTGGTGGACGCCATCGGCAGCGACCTGCGCGAGCTGGCGAGCGCCTGTGCGCAGCTGGTGGCCGACGTCGAGGGCGTGATCGACGAGTCCGTCGTCGGCCGCTACTACACGGGCCGGGCCGAGGCGTCGAGCTTCACCGTCGCCGACCGTGCCGTGGAGGGCCGGGCCGCCGAGGCCCTGGAGGCGCTCCGCTGGGCGATGGCCACCGGCGTCGCCCCCGTCCTGATCACCAGCGCGCTCGCCCAGGGCGTCCGCTCGATCGGCAAGCTGGCCTCCGCCCCGCGCGGTGCCCGCCCCGGCGACCTGGCCCGCGACCTCGGCATGCCGCCGTGGAAGATCGACCGGGTGCGGCAGCAGATGCGCGGCTGGACGGCGGACGGCGTGGCGACGGCGCTGCGTGCCGTGGCGGAGGCGGACGCGGGGGTGAAGGGCGGCGGGGACGATCCGGAGTACGCCTTGGAGAAGGCGGTGGTGGCGGTCGCTCGGGCCGCGCGGGCTCGGGGGTGAGGGGTTTTGCCCCGGTCCCGCCCTTTCACCGTTTCTCGCCGCGCTCCGCGCGGGGCAACGCGGCTGCGCCGCGTTAGTCCTCAAGCGCCGGACGGGCTATTCAGCCCGTCCGGCGCTTGAGGACTTCGCCCGAAGGGCGAATGGGGTCCGGGGTCTCCCCGGAAGAAACGGTGAAAGGGCGGGCCGGGGGCAAAAACCCCCACAAACCCCAAAGGCCCCGCACCCGCCCTTGGGGAAAGGGCAGGCCCGGGGCCTTCGAAGAAAGATTGCGAGCCGCAGGGCTCAAGGTGCCGCACCCGCGTGGCGAACGACCGTGTGCGGCGGGTGCCGGTCCGGAGCGGTTGAGAGGGTCCGCTGTATCCGTCCCGGCGGGAACCGGGGCTCACGCCCCGGAGCGGCTTCAGCCCTGGAGGGAAGCAGCCTGCTTGGCCAGCGCCGACTTCTTGTTGGCGGCGGCGTTCTTGTGCAGAACACCCTTGCTGGCGGCCTTGTCGAGCTTCTTGCCGGCCAGCGCGACGGCGGCGGTGGCCTTCGCGACGTCACCGCCGGCGATGGCCTCACGGGCGGCGCGGACGGCGGTCTTGACCGAGGACTTGACGGCCTTGTTGCGCAGGCGCGCCTTCTCGTTGGTCTTGATGCGCTTGATCTGGGACTTGATGTTCGCCACGAAAAGAGCCTTTTCAGGTTCGTTGGATGTCAAAAGCGTGCCCCGCGCATGAGAGGGTCGCGAAGCACAGTGGTCCAGGCTACCAGCAGGATCCGCACCCTCCCAAACCGGACGGCGGCGCCCGCTCATGGGACGATGGAGGGGTCGGATACCCGACGGGTACCCGGGACGGGTACCCGACTCCCGCCGAGGCTGGCGTGCAAACGCCGAAGTCACCGAATGGATCCTGCGTGCCCGCGACCCCTACCAACGTGCCCGAGCCGAGCCGTACCGACCCGGCTCTGATCCGCAACTTCTGCATCATCGCGCACATCGACCACGGCAAGTCGACGCTCGCCGACCGGATGCTCCAGCTGACCGGCGTGGTCGACTCGCGGCAGATGCGTGCGCAGTACCTCGACCGGATGGACATCGAGCGCGAGCGCGGCATCACGATCAAGTCGCAGGCGGTCCGCCTCCCCTGGGCGCCCTCCGAGGACGAGTCGAAGACGACCCACATCCTCAACATGATCGACACCCCGGGGCACGTCGACTTCACCTATGAGGTCTCCCGCTCCCTCGCCGCGTGCGAGGGCTGCATCCTCCTGGTGGACGCCGCCCAGGGCATCGAGGCCCAGACCCTCGCCAACCTCTACCTGGCGATGGAGAACGACCTCACGATCATCCCGGTCCTCAACAAGATCGACCTGCCGGCCGCCCAGCCCGAGAAGTTCGCCGCCGAGCTGGCGAACCTCGTCGGCTGCGACCCGTCCGACGTCCTCAAGGTCTCCGCCAAGACCGGCGTCGGCGTCCCCGAGCTGCTCGACCGCGTCGTCCGCGACGTCCCGGCCCCGGTCGGCGTCAAGGACGCCCCCGCCCGCGCGATGATCTTCGACTCGGTCTACGACGCCTACCGGGGCGTCGTGACGTACGTCAAGGTCGTCGACGGCACGCTCAAGAAGCGCGAGCGGATCCGGATGATGTCCACCGGCGCGGCCCACGAGCTGCTGGAGATCGGCACCAACTCGCCCGAGATGCTCCCGGCCGACGGCCTGTCCGTCGGCGAGGTGGGCTACCTGATCACCGGTGTGAAGGACGTCCGCCAGTCCAAGGTGGGCGACACGATCACCCAGTTCCAGGGCGGTGCCACCGACGCGCTCGGCGGCTACAAGGACCCGAAGCCGATGGTGTTCTCGGGCCTGTACCCGCTGGACGGCTCGGACTACCCGGAGCTCCGCGAGGCCCTCGACAAGCTCCAGCTCAACGACGCCGCGCTGGTCTACGAGCCGGAGACCTCGGCCGCCCTCGGCTTCGGCTTCCGCGTCGGCTTCCTGGGCCTGCTGCACCTGGAGGTCATCCGCGAGCGCCTGGAGCGCGAGTTCGGCCTCGACCTGATCGCCACCGCGCCGAACGTGGTCTACCGCGTCCTCATGGAGGACGGTGCCGAGCACGAGGTCACCAACCCCAGCGAGTTCCCCACCGGCAAGATCGACGAGGTGCACGAGCCGGTCGTCCGGGCCACGATCCTGGCGCCCAGCGAGTTCATCGGCGCGATCATGGAGCTCTGCCAGACCCGCCGCGGCGTCCTGATGGGCATGGACTACCTCTCCGAGGACCGCGTCGAGATCCGCTACACGCTGCCGCTCGCCGAGGTCGTCTTCGACTTCTTCGACCAGCTCAAGTCGAAGACCCGCGGTTACGCGTCGCTGGACTACGAGCCCACCGGCGAGCAGATCTCCGACCTGGTCAAGGTCGACATCCTGCTGCACGGCGACAAGGTCGACGCGTTCTCCGCGATCACGCACAAGGACAAGGCGTACGCGTACGGCGTCCGGCTCGTCGCCAAGCTGCGCGAGCTCATCCCGCGGCAGAACTTCGAGGTGCCCATCCAGGCCGCCATCGGCTCCCGCGTCATCGCCCGCGAGACCGTCCGCGCCATCCGCAAGGACGTCCTCGCCAAGTGCTACGGCGGTGACATCTCCCGTAAGCGGAAGCTGCTGGAGAAGCAGAAGGAGGGCAAGAAGCGCATGAAGATGGTCGGCAACGTGGAGGTGCCCCAGGAGGCCTTCATCGCGGTGCTGTCCACGGACGACAGCGGCGGCGAGAAGAAGAAGTAACCGCTGGTCAGGTGCCGTTCGAGAGATGCCCGTCCCCGCCCGGGGGCGGGCATCTCCGCGTCCTGCGGAGGGTGCGGCGCCCCTGTCCTCTTACATGAGGGCCACCTGGCCTCTACTCTGATCACTGCTCGAAGGTTACTCACGAGTCACCCAGCAACGAGGCGGGCCCCGGAGGATGCCGTGACCGACGCACAGTCCCTGATCGAAAACCGGCCGCCCTCCGTGGCGACGCTCTTCCTCGAGCGCGTCGAGGCGACCCCCGACGCCGAGGCGTACCGCTACCCCGTCCCCGCCCCCGGCGGCCGCGGCCCCTCCGCCTGGGCGTCCATGACCTGGCGGGAGGCCGCCGAGCGGGTCTTCGCCATCGCCGCCGGCCTGGTCGACCTGGGCATCGACCCGCAGCAGCGGGTCGCGCTCGCCGCCGGCACCCGGCTGGAGTGGATACTCGCGGACCTCGGCATCGTCTGCGCCGGCGCCGCCACCACCCCCATCTACCCCAGCACCAACGCCGAGGAGTCGGCGTACATGCTCTCCGACTCCGAGAGCCGGATCCTGATCGCCGAGAACGCCACCCAGGTGGCCAAGGCGCGCGAGCAGCGGGCCGAACTCCCGCTCCTCGCCCACGTGGTGGTGATCGACGAGGCCGACGCCGTCGCCGCCGAGGGCGACCCGGACGGCTGGGTGATCTCCCTCGCCGAGCTCGAACGGCGCGGCGCCGCACGGCTGGAGAAAACCCCGGAGGTGATCCGGGAGCGCGTCGCCGACCTGCGCGCCGACCAACTCGCCACCCTCATCTACACCTCCGGCACCACCGGACGCCCCAAGGGCGTCTGCCTCCAGCACGACGCCTGGTCGTACATGGCCCGCGCCATCGAGGCCACCGGACTGGCCCGCCCCGACGACGTCCAGTACCTCTGGCTGCCGCTCGCGCACGTCTTCGGGAAGGTGCTGACCGCCGGGCACATCGCGCTGGGCCACGTCACCGCGGTGGACGGCCGCCAGGACAAGATCATAGAAAATCTGCCGGTCGTGCGGCCCACCTATATGGCCGCCGTCCCCCGGGTCTTCGAGAAGGTCTACAACGGTGTCGCCGCCAAGGCCCGCGAGGCCGGCGGGCTCAAGTACAGGATCTTCCGCTGGGCCGCCGACACGGCCCGCGAGTACGCCAAGGTCTCCCAGGACAACTTCCGCCGCACCGGCAGCCGTTCGGTCCCCTTCGGGCTCGCCGTCCGGCACCGCGCCGCGGACGTGCTCGTCTACGCCAAGATCCGCGAGGCGTTCGGCGGGCGGCTGCGCGCCTGCATCTCCGGGGCCTCGGGCCTCGCCCCCGACATCGGCTTCTTCTTCTCCGGCGCGGGCATCCACATCCTGGAGGGCTACGGCCTCACCGAGACCAGCGCCGCCAGCTTCGTCAACCCCGGCGAGGCGTACCGCACCGGCACCGTCGGCAAGCCGGTGCCCGGTACCGAGGTCCGCATCGCGGACGACGGCGAGGTGCTGCTGCGCAGCCCCGGCGTCATGAGCGGCTACCACGGCCAGCCCGAGCGCACGGCCGAGGTCCTCGAACCCGACGGCTGGTTCCACACCGGCGACATCGGCGAACTGTCGCCCGACGGCTTCCTGCGCATCACCGACCGCAAGAAGGACCTGATCAAGACCTCGGGCGGGAAGTACGTCGCGCCCGCGGAGGTCGAGGGCCGGTTCAAGGGCATCTGCCCCTTCGTCTCGAACATCCTGGTGCATGGCGCCGACCGCAACTACTGCAGCGCCCTCATCGCCCTGGACGAGCCCTCGATCCTCCGGTGGGCCGCCGACCACGGCCTCGGTGGCCGGACGTACGCCGAGGTGGTCGCCGCCCCGCAGACCACCGAGCTGATCGACGGGTATGTGCGGCGGCTCAACGACGGCCTCCAGCGCTGGCAGACGATCAAGAAGTTCCGGCTGCTGCCGAGGGACCTGGACGTGGAGCACGGCGAGCTCACCCCGAGCCTCAAGCTCAAGCGGCCCGCCGTCGAGCGCGCCTACAAGGACCTGATCGAGGAGATGTACGAGGGCGCCCGGGAACGCTAGGGCGTGCCCGATGGGTCGGCACAGGCCCTGCGACGCCCTGCACGGCACCTCGCCGCGTTGTCGCATCACCCGAGTACACCCAGTACGCGGGTGATGCTCCGCCTTGCGATGCACCACACCGGAGGACGCCGCAGAGCCCGCACCGACCCATCGGGCACGCCCCAGCCCTCCGCGTAGCGGACAATGGGCTCATGCCTTCCGTACTGCCCGATGGTGAGCCCATGCCCGAGGACGGGGCGCTGCCCCCGCACGCCCTCGAGGGTTCCGGGCAGCGCCCGCTCGGCTTCTACCTGCACGTTCCCTACTGCGCCACCCGCTGCGGGTACTGCGACTTCAACACCTACACCGCCAGTGAGCTGCGCGGCTCCGGCGGGGCGCTGGCCTCGCGGGACAACTACGCCGACACCGTCGCCGAGGAGATCCGCCGCGCGCGCAAGGCGCTCGGCGACGACCCGCGCCCCGTCGAGACGGTCTTCGTCGGCGGCGGCACCCCGACGCTGCTGCCCGCCGCCGACCTGGGCCGCATGCTCGCTGCGATCCGCGACGAATTCGGGCTCGCACCCGGCGCGGAGGTCACCACCGAGGCCAACCCGGAGTCCGTCGACCCCCGCTACCTCGCGGAGCTCCGCGAGGCCGGCTTCAACCGGGTCTCCTTCGGGATGCAGAGCGCCCGGCAGCACGTCCTGAAGATCCTCGACCGCACACACACCCCCGGCCGCCCCGAGGCGTGCGTGGCCGAGGCCCGCGCGGCCGGGTTCGACCACGTCAACCTGGATCTGATCTACGGCACGCCGGGGGAGTCCGACGACGACTGGCGGGCGTCCCTCGACGCGGTGATCGGCGCCGGCCCCGACCACGTCTCCGCGTACGCGCTGATCGTCGAGGAGGGCACGCAGCTGGCGCGCCGCATCCGCCGCGGCGAGGTCCCGATGACCGACGACGACGTCCACGCCGACCGCTACCTGATCGCCGAGGAGGCGCTCTCCGCGGCCGGCTTCCACTGGTACGAGGTCTCCAACTGGGCCACGACCGAGGCGGGCCGCTGCCGCCACAACGAGCTCTACTGGCGCGGCGCCGACTGGTGGGGCGCGGGCCCCGGCGCCCACTCCCACGTCGGCGGCGTCCGCTGGTGGAACGTCAAGCACCCCGGCGCGTACGCGCAGGCCCTGAGCGAGGGCCGCTCCCCGGGCGCGGGCCGCGAGATCCTCGCGGCGGAGGACCGCCGGGTGGAGCGGATCCTGCTGGAGCTGCGGCTGGTGGAGGGGTGTCCGCTGGCACTGCTGAAGCCGGCGGGCCTCCGCGCTGCGGAGAAGGCCTTGGCAGACGGGCTGCTGGAGGCCGGGCCGTATGCGGATGGCCGCGCGGTCCTGACTCTGCGGGGTCGGCTTCTGGCTGATGCGGTGGTGCGGGACCTGGTGGACTGATTACCTGTTCGGGTGAACTGATGCCCAAGGGCTTGGTGCCCGCCTACCCTCGCTTCATAGGCTGCCGTTCACTACAAGCGGCAGATGTGGAGGACCACGGAGATGACCGCTGTGGATGAACGAATGATCGCTCTCATCGATGAGCACCCCGAGGTGTTCGAGCGATACAAGATCGAGCTTCTGCGGGGGGAAATCGTGATGATGGCGGGGCCCGACTGGGTCCACAACGACATCGTGGAGCTCATTCGGGATCAGATCCCCGCTGCCCGGTGGCACCGGATGACGACCCAGGACATCGCCATTCCCGGAGAGGACAGCGAGCCCCAGCCGGACCTGCTGGTGATCGAGCGAGGGGCGTTCGAAGGGCCTGGGCGGCTCGTCCCCGCCGGGGCCGCCACCTTGTTGGTGGAGGTGGTTTCGAAGACCAGCGCTCTGCGGGACTACCACACCAAGCGCTCGGTCTACGCCGCGGGGCAGGTCCCGGCTTACTTGATCGTGGATCCTTTCGCCGCCAGGTGCACGCTGCTCACGGAACCCGTGGGCGCAGGCGAAGTAGCCGACTATGCGGCTACGCGGACCAGCAAGTTCGGTGATCCCGTGGCTCTGGACATGCTGGGCATGACCCTGGACACGTCCGGCTTCAAGACCCTGCCCGGTACCCCCCGCTAACTCCCCACCGTCACAAAGTCGATCAGCTCCTCGACCCGCCCGAGCAGCTCCGGCTCAAGATCCTTGTACGAGCGCACACTCGACAGGATCCGCTGCCAGGCGGCCCCCGTGTTCGACGGCC
Organism: Streptomyces luteireticuli; assembly: GCF_041519305.1. NCBI lineage: Bacteria > Bacillati > Actinomycetota > Actinomycetes > Kitasatosporales > Streptomycetaceae > Streptomyces > Streptomyces luteireticuli. The sequence continues at coordinate 3,193,021 of NZ_CP167927.1, read as the reverse complement.
ATCCCAGCCCCCGGCACACCCCCGTCTTCCAGTCCTCCCCCCGTGGCACGGACGGCCAGGCCGGGATCCCCACCGACGCCGGCTTCACCGCCTCCCACACGTCCACGTACGGATGCCCGACGACGAGCACATGCTCGCCCGTCACCTCCGCCGCGATCCGCGACTCCTTCGAGCCCGGCACCAGGTGGTCCACCAGCACCCCCAGCCGCGCGTCCGGCCCGGGGCCGAAGGAGCGGACGATCGACGGCAGGTCGTCGACCCCCTCCAGGTACTCGACGACCACGCCCTCGATGCGCAGGTCGTCGCCCCACACCCGTTCCACCAGCTCCGCGTCGTGCCGTCCCTCGACGTAGATGCGCCCGGCCCGCGCCACCCGCGCCCGCGCGCCGGGCACGGCGATCGAGCCGGACGCCGTACGGGCCGGGCTCTGCGGAACGGATGAGGAAGGCCGGACGAGGGTGACGACGCGCCCCTCCAGCAGGAAGCCCCGTGGCTCCATGGGGAAGACACGGTGCTTCCCGAAGCGGTCCTCCAGCGTCACCGTCGGCCCCTGCGCGGTCTTCTCACACCGGACCACCGCCCCGCAGAAGCCGGTGGTCACCTCCTCGACCACGAGGTCCGCCTCCGCCGGCACCTCGGGGACGGGGACGCTCCGCTTCCATGGCGGGGTCAGGTCGGGGTTGTACTGTCGGCTGCTGCGCACCCGCCGACGATAGGGAAATCCCGGCCCCCGGCGTCACGACACGCCGAACCGCCGTGCCAGCGCGTTGCGTTGCTCACGGACAAAACGGGCATCCACCGCCGCCCCGTGTCCGGGCACGTACAGCGCGTCCTCGCCGCCGAGTTCCAGCAGCCGGTCCAGTGCGGCCGGCCAGCGCTCCGGGGAGGCGTCCGGCCCGGCCTGCGGCTCGCCCGACTCCTCGACCAGGTCGCCGCAGAAGACGACGGCCCGTTCGCCGGGGACTTCGCCGGGGACGAACACCACGAGATCGTCCGGGCTGTGGGCCGCACCCAGGCCGACGAGGCGTACGCGCCGCCCGCCGCCCAGGTCGATCTCCAGCCCGCCGCCGGCCGGATGCACCGGCGGCACCGGCCGCTCCGCCGCGTCCCGGGCCGCCCCGGCCGGCACGCCGTACGCCACCGCGTCCCGGAACAGCTCGTCACGGTCGCCGAAGGTCCCGTACACCGTCGCGCCGGGGAACGCGGCCGTGCCCAGGACGTGGTCGAAGTGGGCGTGCGTGAGCGCGACGTGCGTCACGGGCAGCCCGAAGAGCTCCATGACCCCGCGCCGGATCTCCTCCCCCTCGCCGAAGCCGGAGCCCGTGTCCACGACCAGGGCGCCCGTCGTCCCGGCGACCGCTCCCGTCGTCGCGTCCCAGCCGGGCAGCCGGCGGCGTGCCACCCCCGGCGCGAGCCGTTCCCAGTGCGCCCCCGTGTGCTGCTCGTCGATTCCGCCCTCGCCGATTTCGTGGATTTCCATGACGGAAAGCTACGGCCGGCGCGGTACGGTGGCCCGTCCCCGTACCCGGTGTGGCGAAGAGCACGGGAGGGTGGGCGGAGCCACTGCCCTTGCCGGGGGCGTGGGGACCGGCCGTACACTGACGTGTGGGGTTTGGCACTCGTGACCTTTGAGTGCCAGGCACACGACCCGGGTAGGAGCCCGGGAGGACCCATGAGACGGCCGGCCCGCTGGACTGGAGGTGCGCGCGATGCTGAGCGAACGCAGGCTCAAGGTCCTGCGCGCCATCGTCCAGGACTATGTGGGCACCGAGGAGCCGGTGGGCTCCAAGGCCCTGACCGAGCGCCACCACCTCGGCGTGTCCCCGGCGACCGTGCGCAACGACATGGCCGTGCTGGAGGAGGAGGGCTTCATCGCCCAGCCCCACACCAGCGCCGGCCGCATCCCCACCGACAAGGGCTACCGTCTCTTCGTGGACCGGCTGGCGGGCGTCAAGCCCCTGTCCTCCGCGGAGCGCCGCGCGATCCAGAACTTCCTGGACGGCGCCGTCGATCTCGACGACGTCGTCGCCCGTACGGTGCGGCTGCTGGCGCAGCTGACCCGTCAGGTGGCGGTGGTCCAGTACCCGTCGCTGACCCGGTCCACCGTCCGGCACGTGGAGCTGCTGCCGCTCGCCCCGGCGCGGGTGATGCTGGTGCTGATCACGGACACCGGGCGGGTCGAGCAGCGGCTGGTGGACTGTCCGGCGCCGGTCGGCGAGACCGCGCTGGCGGACCTGCGGGCCCGGCTCAACAGCCGGGTCGTGGGGCGGCGGTTCACGGATGTGCCGCAGCTGGTGCAGGACCTCCCCGAGGCCTTCGAGCAGGACGACCGGGGAACCGTTTCTACGGTGCTGGCCGTTCTCCTGGAGACGCTGGTGGAGGACACCGAGGAGCGGCTGGTGATCGGCGGTACCGCCAATCTCACCCGTTTCGGGCATGACTTCCCGCTGACGATCCGGCCCGTGCTGGAGGCGTTGGAGGAACAGGTCGTCCTGCTCAAGCTGCTCGGCGAGGCGACGGACTCGGGCATGACCGTGCGCATCGGTCATGAGATCGCCCATGAGGGGCTGAACTCCACATCCGTCGTCGCCGTCGGCTACGGTTCGGGCGACGAGGCCGTCGCCAAACTCGGCGTGGTCGGACCGACCCGCATGGATTACCCCGGAACGATGGGAGCGGTACGCGCAGTGGCACGTTACGTCGGACAGATCCTGGCGGAGTCGTAAGTGGCCACGGACTACTACGCGGTCCTGGGCGTACGGCGCGACGCCTCGCAGGACGAGATCAAGAAGGCCTTCCGCCGCCTCGCCCGCGAGCTGCACCCGGACGTCAATCCGGATCCCAAGACCCAGGAGCGGTTCAAGGAGATCAACGCCGCCTACGAGGTGCTCTCGGACCCGCAGAAGAAGCAGGTCTACGACCTCGGCGGCGACCCGCTGTCCGCCTCGGGCGGCGGCGCGGGCGCCGGCGGCTTCGGCGCGGGCTTCGGCAACTTCTCCGACATCATGGACGCGTTCTTCGGCCAGGCGTCGCAGCGCGGACCGCGCTCGCGCACCCGCCGCGGCCAGGACGCCATGATCCGGCTCGAAGTCGACCTGAACGAGGCGACGTTCGGCACGACCAAGGAGATCCAGGTCGACACCGCCGTCGTCTGCACCACGTGCAGCGGCGAGGGCGCGGCCCCCGGCACCTCCGCCCAGACCTGTGACATGTGCCGCGGCCGCGGCGAGGTCTCCCAGGTCACCCGTTCCTTCCTGGGCCAGGTCATGACCTCCCGGCCCTGTCCGCAGTGCCAGGGCTTCGGCACGGTCGTGCCGACCCCCTGCCCGGAGTGCGCCGGCGACGGCCGCGTCCGCTCCCGCCGGACCCTGACGGTCAAGATCCCGGCCGGTGTCGACCAGGGCACCCGCATCCAGCTCGCGGGCGAGGGCGAGGTCGGCCCCGGCGGCGGCCCCGCCGGCGATCTCTACGTCGAGATCCAGGAGACGCCGCACCCCGTCTTCCAGCGCCGCGGCGACGACCTGCACTGCACGGTCACCATCCCGATGACCGCGGCGGCGCTGGGCACCAAGGTGCCGCTGGAGACCCTGGACGGCCTGGAGGAGATCGACATCCGGCCCGGTACCCAGTCCGGCCAGTCGATCCCGCTGCACCAGCGCGGCGTCACGCATCTGCGCGGCGGCGGCCGCGGCGATCTGATCGTCCATGTCGAGGTGACGACGCCGGGCAAGCTGGACGCGCAGCAGGAGGAGCTGCTCCGCCAGCTGGCGAAGATCCGCAACGAGGAGCGCCCGATGGGCGAGTTCAAGCCGGGGCAGCAGGGGCTGTTCTCGCGCTTGAAGGATGCGTTCAACGGGCGGTAGCCCGCGGTTGTGCCCGGATGGGCCGGTCTTTCGCGCCGCACGGCGCGAAAGACCGGCCCATCCGGCGTTTCGCGATCCGGGCGCACCACCGATTCGGCGCCCCCGCACCCACGTGACACGATGTGGTCATGGCCAATGAACCCAGTGGTGAGCACCGCACGGCCGGCCCGCTCACCGGGCTGTTCCGCCACCCCGTCGTCCAGGCCCCCATGGCCGGCGGCGCCTCCCGCCCGTCGCTCGCCGCCGCGGTCTCCGACGCCGGCGGCCTCGGCTTCCTCGCCGCCGGGTACAAGACGCCGGCCGCGATGTACGAGGAGGTCAAGCAGCTCCGCGCGCGGACGTCCCGTCCCTTCGGGGTGAACCTCTTCCTGCCGCAGCCGCCCCTCGCGGACCCCGCGGCCGTCGCGGTCTACGCCGAGCAACTCGCGGGCGAGGCCGCCTGGTACGACACCCCGCTCGGCGACTGGGACCGGCCCGCCGACGACGCCTACGAGGCCAAGCTCGCGATCCTCCTCGACGACCCCGTCCCCGTCGTCTCGTTCACCTTCGGCTGTCCGTCCGCCGCGGACCTCGAGGCGCTCGCCCGGGTGGGCACGGTGACCGTGGTGACGGTGACGTCGGCCGCGGAGGCGCTGGCCGCGCAGGAGGCGGGGGCGGACGCGCTCTGCGTCCAGGGCGTCGAGGCGGGCGGCCACCAGGGCACCCACCACGACGACCCGCAGGCGGACGGCACGGGCGCGGGGGCCGGGCTGCTCGCCCTGCTCACCGAGATCCGCGAGACCGTTCCCCTGCCGCTGATCGCCGCGGGCGGTCTGATGCGCGGCGCGCAGATAGCCGCCGTCCTCGCGGCCGGCGCCTGTGCGGCGCAGCTCGGCACGGCGTTCCTGGCCTGCCCGGAGTCCGGGGCGAGCGAGCTGCACAAACGGGCCCTGACGGACCCGCTCTTCACCGGCACCGAACTGACCCGCGCCTTCTCCGGCCGCCCGGCCCGCGGCCTGGTGAACCGGTTCATCCGCGAACACGGCCCGTATGCCCCCGCCGCCTACCCCCAGGTCCACTACCTGACGGCCGGTCTGCGCAGGGCCGCCGCGGCGGCGGGCGACCCGCAGGCGCTCAACCTGTGGGCGGGCCAGGGCCACCGGCTGGCCCGCGGCCTCCCGGCGGCGGAGCTCGTCGGGCTGCTGACCACCGAACTCGACGCGGCACGCGCGTCGTTCACCAGCTGACTCCGAGAGGACGTACGTCATGACAGCGCCGGTCTTCCTGGTCGAGGAGGACTCCCTCACCGGCGTCTTCCCCGGCACGGTCTTCGCCCTGGACGGCCCGGAGGGCCGCCACGCGGTGTCCGTCCGCCGGCTGCGGGTCGGTGAGGACATCGTCCTGACCGACGGCGCCGGCATGGGCGCCCACGGCACGGTCGCCGCGGTCTCCGGCAAGGACCATCTGGAGGTCGCCGTCACCTCCGTCCGTTCGGAGCCGGTGCCGCAGCCGCGCATCACCGTCGTCCAGGCCCTCCCCAAGGGCGACCGCGGCGAACTCGCCGTCGAGACGATGACGGAGACCGGCGTCGACGCGATCGTCCCCTGGGCGGCGTCCCGTTGCGTCACCCAGTGGAAGGGCGACCGCGGCCTGAAGTCCCTGGCCAAGTGGCGCTCCACGGCCCGCGAGGCGGGCAAGCAGTCCCGCCGCCTGCGCTTCCCCGAGGTCTCCGACCTGATGACGACGAAGCAGGTCTGCACCCTGCTCTCCACCGCCTCCTTCGCCGCCGTCCTCCACGAGGAGGGCAGCACCCCCCTGGCCACCGCGGACCTCCCCCCGACGGGCGACATCGTCCTGGTCGTCGGCCCCGAAGGCGGCGTCTCCCCCGAGGAGTTGACCGCTTTCGAGGCGGCGGGGGCCGCCCCCTACCGGCTGGGCCCGACGGTCCTGCGTACCTCCACGGCGGGCACGGCGGCGACGGCGCTGCTGCTGGGGCGGACGGGGCGGTGGAGCTGAATCCCCAGTCTTTACTGGGAGATTGCGGAGTGCGGGTGTGTCGTGACCGTGCAGTGCCTAACCTTGACCGTTGCGTGACTGAAGCGGTCAGGGGAGGCCCGTCATCAGCGACAGCGACAAGGTTCTCGACATCAAGACGGCCGACATCAAGGCCGTCGCCCCCGTCTTTCACCGGCAGGGCAAGAAGCTCAGCGACGCGCTGACCACGCTCGTCAATACGCTGGACGGTCTGGGCAAGCCATGGGGCGACGACAAACCGGGCAAGGACTTCGCCGCCAAGTACGTCCCGGACCAGAAGGAGATCGAGCGGGCCACCGGCATCCTCGTTCTCGGCCTGGTGAGTATCCATGAGGCGATGGTCGACATGGCCGACGGGCACGTCGACAACGACAAGGCCATCGCCGGGATATTCACCAAGGGCGACCGGTGAGCATCGAGGACGAGGCGAAGGCGCTGCTCCTCAAGATGGGCATGTGGTGGCCGGACGCCAATTCCGGGACCCTGCGCCATGCGGCCGATGCCTGGCGGAAGTTCGCCGACACGGTCGAGGAAGTCCGGGCCGACACGGACAAGGCGGCCAACTCTCTCATCCACCACAACACGGGTAAGGCCATCGATGCCTTCCAGGGATTCTGGGGGCGTTACGCCCAGGGCGGCGACGGGGGATGGCTGAGTGACATAGCCAAGGCCGCCTGCAACATGGCCAAGGCCCTGGACAAGTTCGCCGATGTGGTCGACAAGGCGATCGAAAAGCTGTGGACACAGATCGGCATCGACGCGGTCGCCATCGCGGGCGGCGTGCTGCTCACCGTTGTCACCGCGGGTGTCTCGGACGAAGTCGCCGCCGGGATCATCGGAATGGCCGCCGGGCTCGGCGTCGAGGTCGAGGCCGCAGTGGCCTCCATCGCCGCAGGGATGCTGACCAATGCCGTCTTCGGCGGCATCGCGGCGATGACCATCGACGGCGCGGTGGCCCAGCCGGTGAAGATCGCCCTGGGTCAGCAGAAGAGCTGGAGCCTCGGCGAGGTGGCCCAGGCGGCCGATGAAGGGATGTTCTTCGGCGGAGCGCTGGGTGGCACGACGGAGCTCTTCAGGCTGGGCGTTCAACCGGGCAGCATGCAATGGCTGCTGAAGGGCGGAGCCCGCCCGAATCTGATCGAGATGCCTGCCGCAGGCCGCCTCACCGAGGACCTCAAATGTGTGCAGGACCCGATCGACGTCGTGACCGGGGCGATGCTGCTCCCGCAGACGGATGTGACGCTCCCCGGAGCGCTCCCCCTCGTCTTCGAGCGCACCCATCTGTCCTCGTACCGGATGGGCTGCTGGTTCGGCCCCACCTGGGCGTCCACGCTGGACGAGCGGATGGAACTCGACGCCGAAGGCGCGGTGTTCATGTCGGCCGACGGCATGCGGCTCTGCTACCCGGTGCCGAAGCCGGGCGAACCCGTCCTGCCGCTCAAGGGCCCGCGCTGGCCGCTGGCCTGGGACGGTACCCCCGACGGCGTCATGACCGTCACGGACCCCTCGACGGGGTGGGAGCGAAGCTTCGCCCGCCCCCTGCCCACGGACGTCCCCGGCTCGGTGCAGCTCCCGCTGGACAGCGTGCAGGACCGGAACGGCCTGCGCATCGACATCCACCGCACACTGAACGGCACACCGACCGCGATCCGGCACTCCGGCGGCTACTACCTCGCCGTCGACACCGAGGGTCCGCGTGTCACGGCACTGCGTCTGCTGGACGAGCCCCCTTCGGCGTACGGATCGCCGCGCACCGCCGCCGGCGGTACGACACTGGTCCGCTACGGCTACGACGACGCGGGCGACCTCACCGAGGTCGTCAACTCCAGTGGCGAACCCCTCCGGTTCACCTACGACGCCGAGCACCGCATCACGTCCTGGACCGACCGCAACGGCAGCGAATACCGCTACGTCTACGACGCGCACGGCCGCGTCGTACGGACGGAGGGCAGCGACGGCTTCCTCTCCGGCACCCTCGCCTACGACGACGAGAGCCGCACGACGACGCTCGTGGACTCGCTCGGCCGCCGGAGCACCTACCGGCACGACGCCAACAGCCAGGTGACCGAGGAAACCGACCCCCTGGGCAACACCACTCTGACGGAGTGGAACGCAAGGGGCGACAAGCGCCTGGCGACCACCGACCCGCTGGGCCGCACGACGCGCTACACCTACGACGAGCCGGGCAACCTGGTGCGGATCTCGCATCCGGACGACACGGTGAGGACGGCCGAGTACAACACCCTGGGCCAACCGGTCCGGGTCACGGAGCCGGACGGCGCCGTGTGGCGGCACGCGTACGACGACCTGGGCAACCTCCTCACCACCACCGACCCGGCCGGGGCCGAGACCCACTACGCGTACGACGCCTCGGGCCGCCTGACGGCCGTCACGGATGCCCTCGGTCACACCAGCCACATCTCGTGCAACACCGCCGGCCTCCCCCTCTCGATCACCGACCCGCTCGGACGCGAAACGAAGGCCCGCCGGGACATCTTCGGCCGCCTCGCCGAGGTGACCGACCCGCTGGGCCGCATCACACGCACGTCCTGGACGACCGAGGGCAGGCCGACCCGCCGCGAGCACCCGGACGGCACGTCCGAGACCTGGACCTGGGACGGCGAGGGCAACCTCCTCTCCCACACGGATCAGGCCGGCCACACGACGCGGTACACGTCCACTCACTTCGACCTCCCCGCGTCGCGCACCGATCCCGACGGAACGACGTACTCCTTCGCGTACGACACCCAGCTGAGGCTGACGGGCGTCACCAATCCGCAGGGCCTGACATGGACCTATGTCTACGACGAAGCGGGCCGCCTCGCCTCCGAGACCGACTTCAACGGCCGCACGCTGACGTACTCGCACGATGCGGCGGGAGACCTCGCCTCCCGTACGAACGGGGCGGGGGAGACGCTCCATTTCATCCGCGACGCCTCGGGCCGGGCCGTCGAGCAGCGCACGGACGAAGGCGACGTCACGACCTTCGCCTACGACGCGCTGGGCCGCCTGACCCGTGCGGTCAACGCGGACGCCGAAGTCTCGTATGAGCGGGATGCGTTGGGACGCCCCCTGTCCGAGACGGTCAATGGCCGCACGATGAGGTACGCCTACGACGCGACAGGCCGCCGCCTCCAGCGCACAACGCCGTCCGGACTGACCTCCACCTGGACGTACGACGCGGTGGGACAGCCCACGGAGCTCCGCACAGATGCGGGCAGTCTCTCCTTCGCCTACGACGCCGCAGGACGGGAGACACAGCGCCGATTCGGCGATGCGGCCACCCTCACCCAGACCTGGGACGGGACGGACCGCCTCAGCTCCCAGACCCTTGTACGGCAGGGAACCCGCCTTGAGGCCGATCGCCTCCTCCAGCATCGGACCTATGCCTACCGTCCGGACGGCTACGTCACCGAGATCCGCGAACTCGCCCTGGGGACACGGAGCTTCTCCCTGACCTCGACGGGCCGTGTCACCGCCGTCAGCGCCTACGGCTGGACGGAGACATACGCCTACGACGCCGCGGGTAACCTGACGCATGCCGCTGCTCCTGGCCATGAATCACCGGGCACTCGTGACTTCGACGGCACGTTGCTCCGCCGGGCGGGACGGACACACTACGAGCACGACGCGCAAGGACGGCTCGTTCGAAAGCTGCACCGTATGCTCAACGGCCAGTCCCGTATGTGGACTTACCGATGGGATGCTCAGGACCGCTTGACGGAAGCTATGAATCCGGAAGGGGAGCGCTGGGGCTACGCCTATGACGCACTCGGCCGCAGAATATCCAAAAGGCTTTTCTCCGGCAGCGGTTCGGTCGCTGAGGAGATTCGGTTTTCTTGGGACGGCGTCCGTCTAGCTGAAAGGAGCACGCCGGGTGGGAAGGTAACCACCTGGGAATACACAGCGGATACGCATCGTCCGATCGCTCAGACCGAACACCGGGCGCGGAGACCGAGTGAGGAAGTGAGCCTGGCTTCGAGGTTCGCCCCGAGCGTCGAGGAAGATCACTGCGCGCGCTTCTACGGGGTCGTCGTCGACCCGGTCGGCACCCCGACGGAACTGGTGTCGTCCGCCGGGGACGTGGTGTGGCAGTGTCGGAACACACTGTGGGGGACCCGACTTCCTTCGCCCGTGGAGTCTGCAGTCGATTGCCCGCTGGGGTTCCCGGGGCAGTACCAGGACACGGAGACAGGGCTCAGCTACAACTACTTCCGCTATTACGACCCCCAGGTCGGCTCGTACATCTCGCCCGACCCACTTGGCCTGGAGCCGTCTCCGAACCACTACTCCTACACGAAGAATCCGACGAGTTGGCTCGACCCGCTGGGTCTCAACTGTATCGATCTTTCCCAAGCAACGCCTCACAGCGGTCGTTTCCCGAAGTCGGCGCAGCCGAACGAAATCCTTGTCCGCCGCAAGGAGGACGGCACGGTGACGGCCTATGCTGAGTACGGTCCGGATGGTTTGCCGGTGAAGCGTGTGGATGTGGACCCGAATTCCAAACCGCATGGCGGTGTGCCGGCTCCGCATGTTCTGGAAACGGAACGACATGTGAACCCCAAGACGGGCGACGAGTTCGTCACGTGGAAGAAGATGCCGAGGCCTGCCAGGCCGGACGAGTTGCCGAAGCAAGGAGCGACACCGTGAATCCTGACCAGTATTCGGAGATCAAGGCTTGGGCCGCGGACTACCCGGAAGGAGTGGACTATGTCGACTTCCTCACCCGGAACTGCACCGTTGGCCACTGGCTCGCCTTCTGCCGGGTGCTGTGGCCGCGCTTTGTCCTTGAGCGTGGATGTGTTCTCTGGGATCGGGTGTATGAACCGGCTGGTTTCGATGCTTGGTACCGCCATCTCGACGGTGATGTCCGCCGGGTCGAGGCCACGCTCAACAGGCTGGTGGTTGCTGACATCATCGATGCCGATGAGACGCGCGAGGACGATGATGCTTTGGAGGAGATTGCCGAAACGGTCGGACGGGCGTGGCGGGCTGCGTTGTCGTCTGCCTACCCCGACAGGGAATTCGAGGTTCGGGTGGATGACACCGACGACGGGCCTGTGGTGAGTTTTGTGTCAGTCGGGGTGCCGGGGGCCGGTACGGGGTGACACCGCGGCCGGTATCCCGCGTTGGCCTCTGCATCCCCAATGGCCTGTGCCTGGTGCCTCGTCTACCGGGCGGCCTGCTCGTTCTTCGAGCGCACCGAAGCTCTGGAATTGCTCCTGCCCCGTACCCGCCGTCGGGCAGCGCATGCCCTGAAGGGGCTGAGCGGCGCGGTCGAACTCTATGTCGAACACGGCCAAGAGCGTGGGGCCGTGCCATGACCTGCACGTTACCCTCGTCGCCTTGAGTCGATCTTGAGTGCGGGGGAGTACGGAACATGCGCAGCGCCGTCGTGACCGATGCGGGTGACCGGATCCGGTGGGCCGAGTTGCCCGGGCGGGGGCCGGTGCGGGTGTATCTGCATGGGCTGGGGGCGTCATCGGCCCCTTATTTCGCGGGAGTTGTGGCTCATCCGTTGCTGGCCGGGCACCGGTCGTTGTTGATGGATCTGCTGGGGCACGGGATCAGTGACCGGCCGGAGGGGTTCGCGTACACGCTGGAGGGGCACGCGGACGCGGTGGCCGGGGCGTTGGTGGCTGCGGGGGTCGAAGGGGCGGAGGTGGTCGCGCACAGCATGGGGGGCTCCGTCGCCGTCGTCCTGGCCGCGCGGCACCCGCGGCTCGTCTCGCGGCTGGTGCTCGTCGACGCCAATCTCGATCCGATGGCGCCCCGTTCCGGTGCCGGCGGCAGTAGCGGTATCGCCGCCTATCCGGAGGAGGAGTTCCTCGCGGGCGGCTGGCGGGAGGTGCGCGACCGGGTCGGTGCGCACTGGTGGGCCACGATGCGGCTGGCCGGGCGGGAGGCGGTGCACCGCAGCGCGGTCAACCTGGTCGAGGGCACCGTTCCCACCGTGCGTGAGCTGCTGTTGGGGCTCGGCATTCCGCGGACCTTCCTGCTGCCGGAGGCGGACGGGCCGCTGTGCGGCGCCGACGGGCTCGTCGCGTCCGGGGTGGACGTCGTCGCGGTCCCGGACTGCGGGCACAACATCATGCTGGACAATCCGGAGGCGTTCGTGAGGGCGACCGCGGCCGCGCTCATGGGCTGACCGTGGCCGGAAGCGGTCCTGTCGGCACCGACCGGTAACATCCGGTCCGTACGAGCCGACGACCCGGAAGGAGCGCACCGGTGGCGGGAGAACCGCAGGCCGACTGCCTGTTCTGCAAGATCGTGGCGGGGGAGGTGCCGGCGACGATCGTGCGGGAGACCGAGACCGCCGTCGCGTTCCGTGACATCAACCCCCAGGCGCCCACGCACGTCCTGGTGATCCCGAAGGTGCACTTCCCGGACGCGGCGTCGCTCGCGGCCGGTGCGCCGGAGGTGGCCGCGGACATACTGCGGGTGGCGGGCGAGGTCGCCGAGAAGGAGGACGTGACGGGGTCGGGGTACCGGATCGTCTTCAACACCGGGGCCGGCGCCGGGCAGACCGTCTTCCACGCGCACGCGCACCTGCTGGGCGGGCGTGGGTTCAACTGGCCGCCCGGGTAGGGCGCGACCGATGTCCGTACGCGAATTCGTCGTGCTGGGGACCGCCAGCCAGGTCCCGACCCGCCACCGCAACCACAACGGGTACGTCCTGCTGTGGGACGGTGAGGGGATCATGTTCGACCCGGGGGAGGGCACGCAGCGGCAGATGCTGCGGGCCGGGGTCGCCGCGCACGATCTGAACCGGATCTGTGTGACCCATTTCCATGGGGATCACTCGCTGGGCCTTGCGGGGGTGATCCAGCGGATCAATCTCGACCGGGTGCCGCACCCGGTCACGGCTCATTACCCGGCCAGCGGGCGGCGGTTCTTCGACCGGCTGCGGTATGCGACCGCGTACCGGGAGACGGTGGAGCTGGTCGAGGAGCCGGTGTCGGGGGTCGCCAAGCGGCTGGCGGCCACGCCCGGGTACACGCTGGAGGCGCGGCGGCTCTCGCATCCCGTCGAGTCCTACGGCTACCGGCTCGTCGAGCCCGACGGGCGGCGGATGCTGCCTACGATGCTGGCGGAGCACGGGATCGGCGGGCCCGATGTCGGGCGGATCCAGCGGGAGGGCTCGCTCGGCGGGGTGTCGCTGGAGGACGTCAGCGAGGTCCGGCACGGGCAGCGGTTCGCCTTCGTGATGGACACCCGGCTGTGCGACGGCGTGCACGCCCTCGCCGAGGGCTGCGACATGCTCGTCATCGAGTCGACGTTCACGGACGAGGACGAGGCGCTCGCAAAGGAGCACGGGCATCTGACGGCGGGACAGGCGGCGCGTGTGGCGCGCGAGGCGGGAGTGCGGCATCTGGTGCTGACGCACTTCTCGCAGCGGTACCACGACGCGTCGGTCTTCGAGCGGCAGGCCCGGGCGGCGGGTTACGAGGGTGAGCTCACCGTCGCCCGGGACCTGATGCGCGTCCCCGTCCCGAAGAGGGATCAGGGCAGGTAGTACATCGGGTTCGGCAGCTTGAACGCGCGGCCGGAGTGGCCGCCGTTCAGGTCGCTCCACTGGTCGCCGAAGTTGGCGACGATGCGGTAGCCCTGGTCCTCGATGTGCTTGCGGGTGCCCGACTTGTACTCGGTGGTGGTGCACGTCGCACCGCAGGGCAGATACGCCGGCGGGGTCTTCTTGTTCTTCAGGTAGAAGTGGGCCTGGTCGGCGACCGGCTTGTAGCCCACGTTCTTCAGGTTGCGGACGCTCCAGTCGCGCTGGTGCTCGTCGCGGCCGGTCACATAGAAGACCTCGATGCCGTGCGCCTGGGCCCAGTTGACCAGCTTGGGCATCCCGAAGACCGGCTTGGTGTCGGTGGACTTGAGGTACGCGTCCTGCGACTCCGGGGTGAAGTGGAAGCCCTGCTTCAGCTCATAGTTGTAGGTGAGCAGGGTGGTGTCGTCCAGGTCGAGGACGATGGCGGGCTTCTTGCCGCCCTTCGCGGGGGAGTCGAGGACGTCCCTCAGGTGCGCCTTGGCCCGCTTCTCGATGCCGGCGACCTGCTTGGCGTAGTTGCTGTCGGCCGACGCCCAGTGCTCGCCGTCCTTGTCCACGGTGTCGCCGTAGTACGCCTTGATCTTCTCCTGGACGAGGGCGAGGTTGGGGATCTCCTTGTCCGTCCGGGGGACCGAGCGGTCTGCGGTGGCCGCGCCCGCCGTGTAGAGACCGGCCCCGACGGCTATGGCGGCGGTGACGGCGGCGATGCGGGCGCGCTTGGACGAGAGTGGCACGTGTGACTCCTGCGAAGGACATAAAAGGTGCAGCGCGAAGCTAGGTCCTCGCGCCGCACCCGGTCAATGTCAGCCTGGTCACGCCACCATCAGACGGTCACACCCCCGCCCGCTCCAGGATCCGGGCCGCCACCGCCGGGGAGTCCACCAGCGGGTGGAGCGCCAGCGCGCGCAGCGCGGCCCGCGGATCCCGGCCCGCCGCCGCGTCGATCACCCCCCGCTCCACCGCCTTGACCTGGAGCATCAGCCCGAGCTGGTCCTCCCGCAGCGGAGCGCAGGGCAGCGGTCTCGCGCCCTTGGCGCTCACCTCGCAGACGGTCTCGATGACCGCCTCGCGGTCGATCTCCGGCACGGTGCCCTCGTTGCGGACGTTGAGGATCAGCCGGGACCGCTCGTCCCCGGCCACGCCCCGCATCAGCGCGAGCGCCACCCGCTCGTAGCCGCCGCCCTCCAGATCGCAGGAGTCGCGCTGCCAGCCGCCGCTCGCCGCGCGGCTGTCGGCCCCATAGGTCTCCTCGCGCTCCAGCCGGGCGCGCCGCCACAGCTCGTAGGCCTGGTCGGGGGAGGACACGGCCGCCGCCCGGTCGAAGAAGTCGCCCTGCTGCCGGTCGAGGAACTCGCCCCGGGTGTGCGCCGACTCCCTTACGGCGTCCAGGGTTTCGCGGCGGAAGTAGTAGTAGTGGAGGTATTCGTTGGGCAGGGCGCCCAGCGCCTGGAGCCAGGCCGCGCCGAAGAGTTTGCCCTCCTCGAACGACGCCAGCGCCTCGCCGTTGTCCAGGAGCCCGGGCAGCAGCTCCCGTCCGTCCAGCGTCAACGACCGCAGCCAGCCGAGGTGGTTGAGCCCCACGTAGTCGTAGGCGACCCGGTCCGGATCGGCCCCCGCCGCCTGCGCGGCCCGCTTGACCAGACCGACGGGCGAGTCGCAGATGCCGATCACCCGCTCGCCCAGCACCGAGGCCATCGCCTCGGTCACCATCCCCGCCGGATTGGTGAAGTTGATGACCCACGCGTCCGGGGCGTTCTCCACCACCCGGCGCGCGATGTCCATGGCCACGGGAAGGGTGCGCAGGCCGTACAGGACGCCGCCGGCGCCGACGGTCTCCTGCCCCAACACCCCCTCGTCCAAAGCGATGCGCTCGTCACGCACGCGCCCCGCCGTACCGCCCACACGGATGGCGGAGAAGACGAAGTCGGCGCCCCGCAGCGCCTCGTCGAGATCGTCCGAGAGGCGTACGGAGGGTGCGCCGGGCACCCCGTCCGCCTGCGCCGTCAGTACCGATTTGATCACTCTGGCGCGCATCGAGTCCGTGTCGAACAGCACCAGTTCGGTGACGCGGCCCGGCGCATCGCGCCGCGCGTCGTCGAGAAGGGCCCGGTGCACCAAAGGCACCCGGAAACCGCCACCGCCGAGAATCGTCAGCCTCATGGCCGGAACGTACCGCAGCTTCGGGCACACTGTCCGAACCGCACCCCCGAGAGGAGTAGCGACGAGATGACGATTCCCACCGACCGCGCCGCGGGCGCCCCGGTCCTCGACCCCCTCGCCGGTCTGCGTGCCGCGGGCGGACCGGAGTTCGACGTCTACCTCACCGGCACCGTCTTCCTCGACATCATCTTCACCGGCCTGGACTCGGCCCCCGTGCGCGGCACCGAGTCCTGGGCGCGCGGGATGGGTTCGAGCCCCGGCGGCATCGCCAACATGGCCACCGCGCTGGCCCGGCTGGGCCTGCGCACCGCGCTCGCCGCCGCGTTCGGCGACGACATGTACGGCGAGTACTGCTGGGAGGCGCTCTCCAGAGGCGAGGGCATCGACCTGGGCCAGTCGCGCACCGTGCCCGGCTGGCACTCCCCGGTGACGGTCTCCATGGCGTACGAGGGCGAGCGGACGATGATCTCGCACGGGCACGAGGCGCCGCCGCCGGAGACGCCCGTGCCCGCCTCCCCGGTGCACGCCGAGGCGGCCGTCGTCCTGCTCGAACCCGGCAGGCGGGAGGAGTGGATCGGCGACGCGGCACGGGCCGGCAGCCGGGTCTTCGCCGACGTCGGCTGGGACGACACCGGCCGCTGGGACCCGGCCGACCTGGCCGACCTGGAGCACTGCGAGGCCTTCCTGCCCAACGCCGAGGAGGCCATGCGCTACACCCGCACCGCGTGTCCGCGGGCCGCCGCCCGCGCGCTCGCGGACCGGGTGCCGCTGGCCGTGGTGACCATGGGGGAGAAGGGCGCGTACGCCGCCGACGGGCGGACCGGGGAGACCGCCGAGGTGCCGGCCATCGTCGTCGAGGCGCTCGACCCCACCGGCGCCGGGGACGTCTTCGTCGCCGGCTTCGTCACCGGCACCCTGGCCGGCTGGCCGCTGGCCGACCGGCTGGCCTTCGCCTGCCTCACCTCGGCCCTGTCGGTCCAGGAGTTCGGCGGTTCGCTCTCCGCGCCGGGCTGGGCGGAGATCGCCGCCTGGTGGCAGCACGTCCGCTCGTACGACGACCAGTCCCGGGACACCCTGCGCCGCTACGCCTTCCTCGACGGGCTGCTGCCCGGCGCCACCCGGCCCTGGCCGCTCCGCCGGGCCCAGCCCACGCTGGGCTTCCGGGGCGTCTGACGACCGCGGAAATCCCCCCGGGCCCGTCCCGGCACCGGCGTACCCTGGGCACTACGGGGCGGCCGGAACCGGGCCGCCGGACACACGTACACGGAAAGAGGGATGAGCAGGCCCCAGTGCCGGCCCATGACTCAGACAACCACACGCGCGCAGCAGGCGGCCCGGCGGGAAGCCGGGGAGGCACAGGCCCGCTTCACGGTCCCGGCGAAGCACCCGATGGTGACGGTCCTGGGTTCCGGGGACAGCCTCCTGCGCGTGATCGAGAAGGCATTCCCGGCCACGGACATCCACGTCCGGGGCAACGAGGTCAGCGCGACGGGGGACCGGGCGGAAGTCGCCCTCGTCCAGCGCCTGTTCGACGAGATGATGCTGGTGCTCCGCACCGGTGCGCCGATGACGGAGGACGCGGTGGAACGCTCGATCGCCATGCTGCGCGACGAGGAGGGGCAGGGCGAGACGCCGGCGGAGGTGCTCACCCAGAACATCCTCTCCAACCGCGGCCGCACCATCCGTCCCAAGACGCTCAACCAGAAGCGCTACGTCGACGCCATCGACAAGCACACGGTCGTCTTCGGCATCGGCCCCGCCGGCACCGGCAAGACCTATCTGGCCATGGCCAAGGCGGTCCAGGCCCTGCAGTCCAAGCAGGTCAACCGGATCATCCTGACCCGGCCCGCGGTCGAGGCGGGCGAGCGGCTGGGCTTCCTGCCCGGCACGCTGTACGAGAAGATCGACCCGTATCTGCGGCCGCTGTACGACGCGTTGCACGACATGCTCGACCCGGACTCGATCCCGCGGCTGATGGCGGCGGGGACGATCGAGGTGGCGCCACTGGCGTATATGCGGGGCCGCACCCTCAACGACGCCTTCATCATTCTCGACGAGGCGCAGAACACCAGCCCCGAGCAGATGAAGATGTTCCTCACCCGGCTCGGCTTCGACTCCAAGATCGTGATCACGGGCGACATCACCCAGATCGACCTGCCCGGCGGCACCAAGAGCGGCCTGCGGCAGGTGCAGCAGATCCTGGAGGGCGTCGAGGACGTCCACTTCGCCCGTCTCACCAGCAACGACGTGGTCCGGCACAAATTGGTCGGCCGTATCGTGGACGCGTACGAGAAGTACGACAGCCGCGAAGGAAAGTAGTCACTGAGCACGATGTCGATCGACGTCAACAACGAATCCGGCACGGAGGTCGACGAGCAGGCGATCCTCGACGTCGCCCGCTACGCGCTGGCCCGGATGCGCATCCACCCGCTCTCCGAGCTGTCGGTCATCGTCGTCGACGAGGAGGCCATGGAGCAGCTGCACATCCAGTGGATGGACCTGCCCGGCCCGACCGACGTGATGTCCTTCCCGATGGACGAGCTGCGCCCGCCGGCGAAGGGCGACGACGAGCCCCCGCAGGGGCTCCTCGGTGACATCGTGCTCTGCCCGGAGGTCGCGAAGAAGCAGGGCGAGGCGGCCCCCACCGGGCACTCCATGGACGAGGAGCTCCAGCTCCTGACCGTCCACGGCGTCCTGCACCTCCTCGGTTACGACCACGAGGAACCCGACGAGAAGGCCGAGATGTTCGGCCTCCAGGCGGCGATCATCGACGGCTGGCGCGCCGAGCGCGGGATCGAAGGGGCCTCCCCGGCTCCCACGATCACGTGACCGGCCGACTGATCGCCGCGGCGGTCCTCCTGCTCGTCGTCGCCTGGCTCGCGGCCTGCGCGGAGGCGGGGCTGTCCCGGACGACGCGGTTCCGCGCCGAGGAGGCCGTGCGGCTGGGGCGGCGCGGCAGCGCGAAGCTGATGGCCGTCGCGGCGGACCCGACCCGCTATCTCAATGTGGCGCTGCTGGTGCGCGTCGCCTGCGAGATGGCGGCCGGGGTGCTGGTGACGTATGTCTGCCTGCGCTCGTTCGACGCGACGTGGGAGGCGCTGGCCGTCGCCGTCGCGGTGATGGTCCTCGTCTCGTACGTGGCCGTCGGGGTCTCCCCGCGCACCATCGGGCGCCAGCACCCGCTGGGCACCGCGACCGCCGCCGCGTACGTCCTGCTGCCGCTCGCGCGGATCATGGGGCCGGTGCCCCGGCTGCTGATCCTCATCGGCAACGCCCTCACCCCGGGCCGCGGTTTCCGCATGGGCCCCTTCGCCTCCGAGGCGGAGCTGCGGGCGATGGTGGACCTGGCGGAGAAGGAGTCGCTGATCGAGGACGAGGAGCGCCGCATGGTGCACTCCGTCTTCGAGCTCGGCGACACGCTGGTGCGCGAGGTGATGGTGCCGCGGACCGATCTCGTCGTCATCGAGCGCGGCAAGACCATCCGGCAGGCGCTGACGCTGGCGCTGCGCTCCGGCTTCTCCCGGATCCCGGTGACCGGGGAGAACGAGGACGACGTCGTCGGCGTGGTCTACCTCAAGGACCTGGTCCGCCGGACGCACATCAACCGCGAGGCCGAGTCCGAGCCGGTCTCCACGGTGATGCGGGCCGCGGTCTTCGTGCCCGACACCAAGAACGCCGGTGACCTGCTGCGCGAGATGCAGCAGCAGCGCAGCCACTGCGCGGTCGTCATCGACGAGTACGGCGGCACGGCCGGGATCGTGACCATCGAGGACATCCTGGAGGAGATCGTCGGCGAGATCACCGACGAGTACGACCGCGAGCTGCCGCCCGTGGAGGAGCTCGGCGGGGGCCGCTTCCGGGTCACCGCCCGGCTCGACCTCGGGGACCTCGGCGAGCTGTACGGGCTGGAGGATCTCGACGACGAGGACGTGGAGACCGTCGGCGGGCTGCTGGCGAAGTCCCTGGGCCGGGTGCCGATCGCCGGTGCGACGGCGGACGTCCCGCTGGCCGAGCGCGGCTCGGATCCGGCGCTGACGGCGCTGCGGCTGACGGCCGAGGCCCCGGCGGGGCGGCGGAACCGCATCGTGACGGTGCTGGTGGAGCCGGTGCGGGGGGCCTCCGGGACCCCGGCCGGGCGGCCGGGCGGCGGAATTTCCTGACCCGTTTCCGGGTCGTGCGCATGGGTGGGGCGGTGGGGGGTTACCCACCGCCCCATGAGCGACTTCGAGCACACCCGTACCATCGCCGCCCGTCCGGAGGCGGTTTTCGAGCAGGCCTGTGACCTGGAGCGGCTGGAGCGCTGGCTCCCCGGGGAGCTCCACGTCCACGCCGACCACCCGCCGGGGCCGGTGGTCACCGTCCACGAGGACCGCACGGGCGACGACGCGGAAGCCCTGGTGAGGGTGGAGAAGGACCGGCGCCGGCTGGTGTGGGGGACGAGCGAGGACCGGCGGTACGCGGGGTGGCTCCAGGTGGCGGCGGGGGACGGCGGGAGCAGCGAGGTGACGGTTCATCTGTCGTTCGGGCCGGGGTCGCACCGGCCGGTGGACGGGGTGGTCGAGGAGGCGTTGAGGGGGAGTCTGGAGCGGTTGGAGGAGCAGGTGCGGGGCGGCTTGGGCGCCGCGCGGGGGGATTGAGCCCCGGGCTCAATCCCCTCCGCGGACACCCCGCAGAAGCCCCAGCGCCACCCCCACCCCGGCCAGGGCCACCGCTGCCGCATCCGCCCCCATCGCCCCCCGCAGCCCCCACCCCGCCCCCACCGCGCTCAGCACCGGGATCCCCACCGTCGTCCCCAGCTGCTGCGCGCCGGTCACCAGGCCCGTGGCCAGACCCTGCTCGGCGTCCGGTACGCCCGACGTGGCCGTCACGCCGTACGCCACCACCGCCCACAGGTTGCCCACGACCCCCACCGACGCCCCGGCCAGCGCGGCCCACGCGGCGGTGGGGCCGGTGTCCAGCCAGGCCAGCGGTGCCGTCGCCGCGGCCTGCAGCAGCAGGGAGCCGGCCAGCACACGGCGGGCGCCGAAGCGGGCGACGACGCGGGACGCCGTCATCCCGCCGAGCGCCGCGAAGAGCCCCTGCACGCCGAAGAGCATCCCGGTGCGGAAGGCCGACAGGCCCAGCACGTCCTGGAGGTAGAGGGTGAGCAGGAAGATCAGCGCGGTCATCGTCGACACCGTGGCCAGCCCGCCGAGGTTTCCCCATGCCACCGTCCTCCGGCGCAGCAGCGGCAGGGGCACCAGGGGCTCGGCGACCCGGGATTCGACGACGGCGAAGACGGTGAGCAGGACGAGCCCGGCGGCCAGCGCCACCACCACGTCCGCCCGGCCGAAGCCGCGTTCGGCGGCGGTGGACAGGGCGTAGACGAGGGCGAGGAGACCGCCGGTGACGGTGACGGCGCCGGGGACGTCCAGCCGGGCCCGGCCGGGAGCCTGGGGCGCCGTCGGCACGGCGGACGCGAGCAGGAGCACCCCCAGCCCCGCCGCCGCCAGCAGTCCCATCGTCGAGCGCCAGCCGAGCCCGTCCGTCATGACGCCGCCGAGGACCATCCCCGTGGTGTACCCGAGCGAGAGCAGCGTGCCGCTGATGCCCAACGCCCGCTCGCGCAGCGGACCTTCGGGGAAGGCCGTGGTGAGCAGGGCCATCCCGGTCGGCACGATCAGGGCCGCGCCCACCCCCTGCAGGGCGCGCCCGGTGAGGAAGGACGCGGCGTCCGGGGCGAGCGTGACCAGTACCGAGGCGGCGGTGAAGACGCCGAGGCCGAGGAGGAAGAGCCGGCGCCGCCCGTACCGGTCGGCGAGCCGGCCGAAGAGGAGCAGGAGGCCGCCGGAGGGCAGGGCGAAGGCGGTGACGGCCCACTGGAGGTCGGTCCGGCCCAGGCCGAGGTCGGAACCCAGCGCGGGCAGCGCCACGTTGAGGATGGAGAAGTCCAGCGTGACGACGAACTGGGCGGCGCACAGCACCAGCAGGGTCAGCCGGGCACGGCCGGGGAGGGCGGGGAGGACGGGGCGGGGCGGGGCGTCGACGGGCATGGCTCCACCCTCCGGTCCCCGGAATAGGTGTGGGGAGAGCGTGTTGATGGGGGTAGCCGCAGTACCCGTCAGGAGAGTCATGACCACCGTGCGAACGCCGCCGCCCCGCCGCCATGAGCTGCGCCGTTTCCTGATGAGCCGCCGGGCGGGCGTGGACCCGGCCGAGGCCGGACTGCCCGCCGGCGGCCCGCGGCGCACGCCGGGGCTGCGCCGGGAGGAGGTCGCGGTCCTCGCGGGTGTGGGCACGACCTGGTACCGGTGGCTGGAGCAGGGGCGCGCGATCACCGTCTCCCCGCAGGTGCTGGACGGTGTGGCCCGGGTGCTCCGGCTGACCCCCGTCGAGCGGCGCCATCTGTATGTCCTGGCCGGGCTCAACCCTCCGCTGCCGGAGTCCGGCCAGTCGCCGGACAGCCTCTGCCCGGGGCTGCAGCGACTGATCGACGCGTGGCTGCCGAATCCCGCGCACATCATGGACGCGTACTGGAACACCGTCGCCCACAACGCCTCCGCGGCCCTCGTCCTGGGCCTGGGCGAAGGGGGCGAGGACGCCCCCGACGGCCGCCCGCACAACTGGCTGCGGCACTACTTCACCGACCCCGTCTACCGGCCGCCCTCGCCCGCGCGGGAGGAGAACGCCCGCCGCGTCGTCGCCCAGTTCCGCGCCTCGTGCACCGAACAGCCGGACGCCTCGCGGGCCGCGGAGCTCGCCGCCCTGGTGGGCGAAGTGTCCGCGGCCAGCGAGGAGTTCGCCCGGCTGTGGGAGGGCGGCGACGTCCGCCCGGAGGGGCAGCTCGTCAACGAGCTGGAGCATCCGCTCGTCGGCAGGCTGGTGTTCGAGAGCAGCCCGCTGCGGATCCCCTCCCGGCCGGACCTGACGATCGTGGTGCACAACCCGGTCCCGGGCACCGGCACCGCCGGGAAGATCGCGTCGCTCGACGGCCGTTCGTAGGGACGGACGGGGGCTCAGCCGCCGTTCGCGGGGCGGGTGCGCCGCAGCCCCACCGCCACGAGCACCGCGACCGCCGCGACGACCGCCGCGTCCACGCCCAGCCCCAGCTTGATCCCGCCCAGCGTCGCCGCGCCGAAGCCCGCGCCGTCCGAGCTCAGGGCGGCGGTCCGGGCCGAGGCGACCGCGCTCAGCAGCGGGATGCCGACGGTGAGGCCGATCTGCTGGGAGCTGGTCACCAGGCCGGTGGCCAGGCCCTGTTCGCTGTTCGGGACCCCCGAGGTGGCGGTGACCCCGTAGGCCACGATCGCCCACAGGTGTCCGACGACCGCGAGGGAAGTGCCCACCAGCGCCAGCCACGCGCCCGACGTGCCGCCCACCAGGAGCAGCAGCGCCGTGAAGACGGCCTGGACCAGCAGCCCGCCCACCAGGGTCGTCCGGGTGCCGAAGCGGGCGATGACCCGGGACGCCGTCATGCCGGCGGCCACCGCGAACACGCCCTCCACGCCGAAGATCAGCCCGGTGCGGAAGGCCGAGAGCCCCAGCACCTCCTGGAGGTAGAGCGTGAGCAGGAAGACGACCGTGCTCATCATCGAGAACGTGACCAGCCCGGCCAGATTGCCGAAGGCGACCGTCCTCCGGCGCAGCATCGGCAGCGACACCAGCGGCTCGGCGGCCCGCGACTCGACGAGGACGAACGCGACGAGCAGCACGGGCCCGGCGATCAGGGTGACGAGGACGTCCGCGCCGCCGAAGCCGCGCTGGGCGGCGGTGGACAGGGCGTAGATGAGGGCGAGCAGGCCGCCGGTGACGGTGGCGGCGCCGGGGAGGTCCAGGCGCGGCCGGTCGGGGTTCCGGGATTCGGCCAGCAGGCCGGGCGCGACCAGGAGGACGCCGACGCCGGCGACCGAGAGGAGGCCCATGGTCGAGCGCCAGCCGAGTCCGTCGGTCATGACGCCGCCGAGGAGCATGCCGACGGTGAAGCCGAGCGAGAGCAGGGTGCTGCTGATCCCCAACGCCCGCTCGCGCTGCGGCCCTTCGGGGAACGTCGTGGTGAGCAGGGCCATGCCGGCCGGTACGACGGCGGCCGCGCCGAGTCCCTGCAGGGCCCGTCCGGCCAGGAAGACCGCCGGGTTCCAGGCGAGCGTGGCCAGCACCGAGGCCACCGTGAAGAGGGCGAGTCCGGCGAGGAAGAGCCGCCGCCTGCCGTGCAGGTCGCCGAGGCGGCCGGAGAGCAGCAGGAAGCCGCCGGAGGGCAGGGCGAAGGCGGTGACGGCCCACTGGAGGTCGGCCTGGCCCATGCCGAGGTCGTCGCCCAGGACGGGCAGGGCCACGTTGAGGATGGAGAAGTCGAGCGCGACGATGAACTGGGCGGCGCACAGCACCAGCAGGGTCAGTTTCGCGCGGGTGGTCATCCCCGCGTCCGCCGTGGGCGGAGCGGAGGAGCGAGCGGGGGAGGGGGACGTGTCGATCGCCATGCGGCCACCCTCCGTCGGCCGGAATACCCGTAGGGAGTCGGCGCTTATGGTGGTGGTCGCACCACCAGGTACGAGGGGGAAACCGTTGACGAGCGCGACGACAGCGACGACAGCGACGGCACGCGCGGCCGGTGCCGGGGGGCACCGCCGTTCCGAGCTGCGCGACTTCCTGATGAGCCGGCGGGCCAGGGTCAGCCCGGCCCAGGCCGGGCTGCCGGACGGCGGCGCCCGCCGCCGCACGCCGGGGCTGCGCCGCGAGGAGGTGGCCGTGCTCGCGGGGGTCGGCGCGTCCTGGTACCAGTGGCTGGAGCAGGGGCGCGAGATCACCGTCTCCCCGCAGGTGCTGGACGCCGTCGCCCGGGTGCTCCGGCTGTCCGGCACCGAGCGGCGCCACCTGTACGTCCTGGCCGGGCTCAACCCGCCGCTGCCCGACACCGCGGTCGACGACCCGGAGTACATGTGCGACGGCCTGCTCCGGCTGCTCGACGGCTGGCTGCCCAATCCGGCGCACGTCATGGACCCGTACTGGAACACCGTGGCGTACAACGAGTCCGCCGCCCTGGTGATGGGCTTCCGCCCGGAGATCCGGCAGAACTGCCTGATCTCCTTCTTCACCGACCCCGTCTACCGCTCGCGCACCGCGAACTGGGAGGAGAACGCCCGGAACGTGGTCGCCCAGTACCGTGCGGCCTCCTCGGAGCGTCCGGGCGACGAGGGGTTCGAGGCCATCATCGAGGAACTCGCCGAGGAGAGCCCGGAGTTCGCCGAGCTGTGGGCCCGCAACGACGTGGAGCCGGCCGGGCTGCTGATGAAGGAGTTCGAGCATCCGCTGGCCGGCACGCTGTACTTCGAGATCAGCCCGCTGCGGGTCCCGGCCCGGCCGGACCTGACGATCCTCCTGCACAACCCCGTGCCGGGGACGGGGACCGCCGAGCGCGTGGAGTGGCTGAACTCGCCCGAGGGGCGGCGCGGGATGTACGCGGTCCCGTCGGCGAGCTGATCCCGTCGGAGGGCTGATCCGTGCGCCCGCTTATCCTCGGCCCATGACGGACATCAGCGCGCTCGACCCCGAGGACCGCAAGCTCATCACGCTCGCCCGCGCCACCCGGGCCCGCAACGGCGTCCCGGAGGGGGCGGCCGTCCGGGACGAGACCGGCCGGACGTACGTCGCCGGGACCGTCGCCCTCGACTCCCTGCGGCTGAGCGCCCTCGCCACGGCCGTGGCCATGGCGGTGGCCAGCGGGGCGAAGTCGCTGGAGGCGGCGGCCGTGGTCACCGAGGCGTCCGCCGTCCCGGACGCCGACCGCGCGGCCGTACGGGACCTGGGCGGCCCGGCGACGCCGGTGCTGCTGGCGGGCCCGGACGGCACTCCCTCGGAGGTCGTCAGCGCGGGCTGACCGGCCGCGGGCGGGCGCCGGGCGGCCTCTGGTCGGCGCCGGGCGGGCGATCAGGGAGAATATTGCTCATGGACAGAGCTTCCTCCCCTTCCCAGACGCCCCACCGCGCGGGCTTCGCGTGCTTCGTCGGCCGCCCCAACGCGGGCAAGTCGACCCTGACCAACGCACTGGTGGGGACGAAGGTCGCGATCACGTCGAACCGCCCGCAGACCACCCGGCACACCGTGCGCGGCATCGTGCACCGCCCGGACGCCCAGCTGGTGCTGGTCGACACCCCCGGTCTGCACAAGCCGCGCACCCTGCTGGGCGAGCGGCTCAACGACGTGGTGCGCACCACCTGGGCCGAGGTCGACGTGATCGGCTTCTGCCTGCCCGCCGACCAGAAGATCGGTCCCGGTGACCGCTTCATCGCCGCCGAGCTCGCCGGGATCAAGAAGACCCCGAAGGTGGCCATCGTCACCAAGACGGACCTGGTCGACTCCAAGACCCTGGCCGGGCAGCTGCTGGCCGTCCAGCAGCTGGGCGCGGAGCTCGGCATCGAGTGGGCCGAGATCGTCCCGGTCTCCGCGACCGGCGGCCAGCAGGTCTCCCTGGTGGCCGACCTGCTCGTCCCCCTGCTCCCGGAGAGCCCCCCGCTCTACCCCGAGGGCGACCTCACGGACGAGCCCGAGCAGGTGATGGTCGCCGAGCTGATCCGCGAGGCCGCGCTGGAGGGCGTCCGTGACGAGCTGCCGCACTCGATCGCCGTCGTCGTCGAGGAGATGCTGCCCCGCGAGGACCGCCCCGCGGACAAGCCGCTCCTCGACATCCACGCCAACCTCTACATCGAGCGCCCCAGCCAGAAGGGGATCATCATCGGCCCCAAGGGCGCGCGCCTGAAGGAGGTCGGCATGAAGTCCCGCAAGCACATCGAGGCGCTGCTGGGCACGCCGGTGTACCTCGACCTTCATGTGAAGGTCGCCAAGGACTGGCAGCGGGACCCGAAGCAGCTGCGGAAGCTGGGCTTCTGAGCGGGGGGTTTGTGCCCCGGACCCGCCCTTTCACCGTTTCTCGCCGCGCTCCGCGCCGCATTGCGGGCCGAGGGGCGCAGCCCCGGAAGAAACGGTGAAAGGGCGGGGCGGGGAGAAAGCCCCCTCACGCCCCTTCGCGCAGCACCAAGCGGATCAGCTCCCGCTGGTCCTCCGTGAGGTGCGGGTCCGCCAGGTGCACCTTGCGGTTGTCGACCGTGATCTCGTAGTGGAAGCCGTCGGGGACGCCCCGGGCGGGGGCGTCGCGGCCGGGGGCCAGGGCCCGGTGGGCGAGGGCCTCCAGGTGTGTGGCGTCCGGCCGTCCGGCCGTGTCCAGTTCGACCCTGCGCTCGATGCCGGCGAAGCCGCCGGTCCGCGTGATGACGATCCGCATGGCGCCATTCTCGTCCCCCGGCCGCCCGCCTACGAGGCGGGGACGCCCACCTGGGACCACGCCTTGAGGACCGCCTGGACCGCGTCGCCCTCCCCGTACAGGCTCCGTGCGGAGGCCGCCGTCTGCCGGGCGAAGGCGGCGAAGTCGGCGTCGGAGGCGAGCTCGCCGCCGGTCAGCGTGGTGTACCAGATCAGCCCGGCGCGCTCCCAGGCGTGGCCGCCGAGGGCGGTGGCCGCCAGGTAGAAGGCGCGGTTGGGGATGCCGGAGTTGATGTGCACGCCGCCGTTGTCGCGCGGGGTGCGCACATAGTCGTCCATGGTGGCCGGCTGCGGGTCCTTGCCCAGCTGCGGGTCGTCGTAGGCGGTGCCGGGCGCCTTCATCGAGCGCAGCGCCGCGCCGTGGATGGTCGGGCCGAGCAGGCCCGCGCCGATCAGCCAGTCCGCCTGGTCCGTGGTCTGGCCGAGCGCGTACTGCTTGATCAGCGAGCCGAAGACGTCCGACACGGACTCGTTGAGCGCGCCGGACTGCCCGTAGTACTCCAGGTTGGCGGTGTGCTGCGTGACGCCGTGGGTGAGCTCGTGGCCGATGACGTCGATGGGGATGGTGAAGTCGAGGAAGACCGTGCCGTCCCCGTCTCCGAAGACCATCTGCTCGCCGTCCCAGAAGGCGTTGTCGTAGCCCGTGCCGTAGTGGACCGAGGCGTTCAGCGGCAGGCCCGCGTCGTCGATGGAGTGCCGTCCGTAGACCTTGAGGTAGAGCTCGAAGGTGGCGCCCAGGCCGGCGTTGGCCCGGTTGACGGTGGCGTCCTTGGAGGGCGGGTCGCCCTCGCCGTGCACCTTGGTGCCCGGCAGCTGGGTGCCGTGGTGGGCGTCGTAGATCGTGCGCTGCGGCCTGTCGGACGGGGTGCCGGCGGGGGCCGCCACCCCGCGCGCGGCCGTGACCCGGCGGCGGGTGCGCAGGGCGCCGTCGTGTTCGAGGGTGCGGCGGGCCGGCTCGTGGTGGAGAGGGTCCTCGGACTGGGCGAGCCGGTCGAGGATGTGGGGAGGAATGATCGTGCAGAAGGGACGGTGCGCCGTCCCGGTGGGGTCGTCATTCATGGCCCGAATGTGGCACCGGGTCATGCGCGTGTCACTCCCTGGTGCCATGATTAATGAAATCGAGTGTTTGGACGGCTTTGACCGGCGGATTCCGTTCCGCGCTGGTAGGCGCCCGAAGATGCCCGCTGACCTCGGGCGTCCCGCATGCTGAAACGCCCCTCGGCGATCCGCCGGCCCTCGGTTAGTGTGCTGCACATCATGCGCTACGGGCTGCTTCTTCTTAGCTGCCGCGGCGAGGGTTCGCAGTCGTAGGCCGACGCCCTCCCCGCGGGGTCCGGTGCTGCGGTCCAGCCGCCACCGTGTCGGTCGCCCTCCTTCCGAGCCCGTACCGAGGAGCTCCGCGCAGATGCCCGTGACCACCGACCCCTCCGCCCCCGTCGGCCGTCCCACGCCCCTGACCGCCGCCACCGTCACCCAGCGGCCGTCGGGAATGCCGGTCCACAAGTACGGCCGCTACGAGGCGGTGGACCTGCCCGACCGCACCTGGCCGGACCGCCGCATCACCAAGGCCCCCCGCTGGCTCTCCACCGACCTGCGCGACGGCAACCAGGCGCTGATCGACCCCATGTCGCCGGCCCGCAAGCGGGAGATGTTCGACCTGCTGGTGCGCCTGGGCTACAAGGAGATCGAGGTCGGCTTCCCGTCCTCCGGCGCCACCGACTTCGCGTTCGTCCGCTCGATCATCGAGGAGGGCGCGATCCCGGAGGATGTGACGATCTCCGTGCTGACGCAGGCGCGCGAGGAGCTGATCGAGCGGACCGTGGAGTCCCTGCGCGGGGCGCACCGCGCCACCGTGCACCTCTACAACGCCACCGCGCCGGTCTTCCGCCGGGTCGTCTTCCGCGGCTCGCGCGAGCAGGTGAAGCAGATCGCGGTCGACGGCACGCGGCTGGTGATGGAGTACGCGGACAAGATCCTCGGTGACGACACCGTGTTCGGCTACCAGTACAGCCCCGAGATCTTCACCGACACCGAGCTGGACTTCGCCCTGGAGGTCTGCGAGGGCGTGATGGACGTCTGGCAGCCGGAGGCGGGCCGCGAGATCATCCTCAACCTGCCCGCCACGGTGGAGCGTTCGACCCCGTCCACGCACGCCGACCGCTTCGAGTGGATGTCGCGCAACCTCTCCCGCCGGGAGTTCGTCTGCCTCTCCGCGCACCCGCACAACGACCGCGGCACCGCGGTGGCCGCCGCCGAACTGGCCGTGATGGCCGGGGCGGACCGCGTCGAGGGCTGTCTGTTCGGCCAGGGCGAGCGCACCGGCAACGTCGACCTGGTGACCCTGGGCATGAACCTCTTCTCCCAGGGCGTGGACCCCGAGATCGACTTCTCGCAGATCGACGAGATCCGCCGCACCGCCGAGTACTGCAACCAGATGGAGGTCCACCCGCGCCACCCCTACGCGGGCGACCTGGTCTACACCGCCTTCTCCGGCTCCCACCAGGACGCCATCAAGAAGGGCTTCGAGGCGATGGAGTCCACGGCCGCGGCGGCGGGGAAGACCGTGGACGACATCGAGTGGGCGGTGCCGTACCTGCCCATCGACCCCAAGGACGTCGGCCGCTCGTACGAGGCCGTCATCCGCGTCAACTCCCAGTCGGGCAAGGGCGGCATCGCCTACGTCCTCAAGCACGACCACAAGCTGGACCTGCCGCGCCGGATGCAGATCGAGTTCTCCAGGACCATCCAGGCCCGGACGGACGCGGAGGGCGGCGAGGTCACCCCGCAGGAGATCTGGTCGGTCTTCCGCGACGAGTACCTGCCCACGGACGACAACCCGTGGGGCCGCATCGAGCTGCGCGCCGCCCACACCTCGACGGCGAACGACGGCACCGACGCGCTGACCGTCGAGGCCGTCGTGGACGGCGTGGAGACGGTGCTCACCGGTACCGGCAACGGTCCGATCTCCGCCTTCTTCGACGCGCTCGGGGCGACCGGTATCGACGCCCGCCTGCTGGACTACACCGAGCACACCATGAGCGAGGGGGCCAGCGCCCAGGCCGCCTCGTACATCGAGTGCGTGATCGACGGCCGGGTGCTGTGGGGCATCGGCATCGACGCCAACACCACGCGCGCCTCGATCAAGGCGGTCGTGTCGGCGGTGAACCGGGCGTACCGCCCCTGACGGGCGCCCTGTTGACGGCTCTTGACGCCTGCTGACGGGCACCGTCCCCTCCGTCGTCAAGTGCGCGCCGCCGAAACCACCGTATCCGGTGGGGCCGGTGGCGCGCGGGGCCGACGGGCATCCGAAGACCGCGCACGAGGTACTGACGCCACATCATCGATGTGGCTAACATCACGTCAACGCGGCGACGAGGCCGTGGCGTTATGGAGGTGTGCGCCGTGAAGCACGCGCAAGGCCGACACAGCCCCGACCGGTGTGTGCTGGGCGTACGTACCGTGTGGCGCACCGTCGGGGACGGCGAGTTCTTCTGTCCCGGCTGCGGCGGGGACCGCAACTACCATCGCCGCACAGGCCGCCGGCGCCTCGTCGTGCTGGGCGTCCCGCTGCTGCCGCGCGGGCCGGTGGGCCCGGTCGTGGAGTGCACGGCGTGCGGCGAGCGGTACGCGACGGACGTCCTCGACCACCCGACGACGACGCGGTTCTCCGCGATGCTGCGCGACGCGGTGCACACGGTGGCGCTGGCCGTCCTCGCGGCGGGCGGCACCGAGGCGCCCACGGTCCGCCGGGCGGCGGTCGGGGCGGTGCGGGCCGCGGGCTTCGCGGACTGCAGCGAGGAGCAGCTCGTCACGCTGATCGAGGCGCTGGCCGCGGACACGGGACGGCTGCCGGGCAGATACCCGGCGCCGGCGGTGGCCGGGCGGGACGGGTTCGATCCGTGCGGGACGGCGCTGGCGATCGAGCTGCACGAGGCGCTGGAGCCGCTGGCCCCGCACCTCGCGCCCGCCGGGCGGGAGTCGATCCTGCTCCAGGGGGCGCGGATCGCCCTGGCGGACGGGCCCTACCGGCCGGCGGAGCGGGAGGTTCTGGCGACGGTGGGGCGGGCGCTG
The DNA here is from genome assembly GCF_041519305.1 of Streptomyces luteireticuli. NCBI lineage: Bacteria > Bacillati > Actinomycetota > Actinomycetes > Kitasatosporales > Streptomycetaceae > Streptomyces > Streptomyces luteireticuli. The sequence goes on along the minus strand of NZ_CP167927.1, from coordinate 3,162,067 downwards.
ATGATCTGCCCGGAGGACACGGATCGTCTGCTGACGGCGGCGCGGACGACGCCGTCGTAGGGGGTTTTCTCCCCGCCCCGCCCTTTCACCGTTTCTCGCGCGCTGCCGCGCGGGGCAACGCGGCTGCGCCGCGTTCGTCCTCAAACGCCGGACGGGCTGGATTTCGTGCCAGGGGCAAAACCCCCGGCACGACGCCCCCGCGCCGTGCGGGAGAATGACTCCATGACCCTCTTCCGCGACGACGGCATCGTGCTGCGCACCCAGAAGCTGGGCGAAGCGGACAGGATCATCACCCTCCTCACCCGTACCCATGGCCGCGTCAGGGCCGTGGCCCGCGGAGTCCGCCGCACCAAGTCCAAGTTCGGCGCCCGCCTGGAGCCGTTCTCGCATGTGGACGTGCAGTTCTTCGCGCGCGGCGGCGAACTCGTCGGCCGGAGCCTGCCGCTGTGCACCCAGAGCGAGACCATTGCCGCGTACGGCAGCGGCATCGTCACCGACTACGCCCGCTACACCGCCGGCACGGCCATGCTGGAGACCGCCGAGCGGTTCACCGACCATGAGGGCGAGCCCGCCGTGCAGCAGTACCTGCTGCTCGTCGGCGGGCTGCGCACCCTCGCGGCGGGGGAGCACGCCCCGCATCTGATCCTCGACGCGTTCCTGCTGCGCTCCCTCGCCGTCAACGGCTACGCGCCGAGCTTCGACGCCTGCGCCCGCTGCGGGATGCCGGGGCCGAACCGGTTCTTCTCCACCGCGGCCGGCGGCGTCGTCTGCGGTGACTGCCGGGTGCCCGGAAGCGTCGTACCCTCCTCGGAGGCGATCGGGCTCCTCGGCGCGCTGCTGACCGGGGACTGGGCCACCGCGGACGCGTGCGAGGCGCGGCACGTCAGGGAGGGCAGCGGCCTCGTCGCCGCCTATCTGCACTGGCATCTGGAGCGGGGCCTGCGCTCGCTCCGCTACGTCGAGAAGTAGCCGAGAAGTAATGAGGTACGAGGAGTAGTGGCAGTCATGGCACGACGCGGGCTTCTGGGCCGCCCCCGACGCGATTACCGCACCCCTGAGCCGCACCCCTCCGGGGCGCGTCCGCCCAAGATCCCCGGTGAGCTGGTGCCGGGGCACATCGCCATCGTCATGGACGGCAACGGCCGCTGGGCCAAGGACCGCGGTCTGCCGCGCACCGAGGGGCACAAGGTCGGCGCCGAGCGCGTGCTGGACGTGCTCCAGGGCGCCATCGAGATGGGCGTCGGGAGCATCTCCCTGTACGCCTTCTCCACCGAGAACTGGAAGCGCTCCCCGGACGAGGTGCGCTTCCTGATGAACTTCAACCGCGACTTCATCCGCAAGACGCGCGACCAGCTCGACGAACTCGGCATCCGCGTCCGCTGGGTGGGCCGCATGCCCAAGCTGTGGCGGTCGGTCGCCAAGGAGCTCCAGATCGCCCAGGAGCAGACCAAGGGCAACGACCGCCTCACGCTGTACTTCTGCATGAACTACGGCGGCCGCGCCGAGATCGCCGACGCGGCGCAGGCGCTCGCGGAGGATGTGAAGGCGGGCCGGCTCGACCCGTCGAAGGTCAACGAGAAGACGCTGGCGAAGTACCTCTACTACCCGGACATGCCGGACGTGGACCTCTTCCTGCGCCCCTCCGGCGAGCAGCGCACCTCCAACTACCTGATCTGGCAGAGCGCGTACGCGGAGATGGTCTTCCAGGACGTGCTGTGGCCGGACTTCGACCGCCGCGACCTGTGGCGGGCCTGCCTGGAGTACGCGCAGCGGGACCGCCGCTTCGGCGGGGCGATCCCCAACGCGGTGCCGGAACAGCAGGGTTGAGCACCCGGGACTGCGTCCGGCCCTCAGAGGTTCCGGGCGCAGTCCCCGCAGGTGCCGAAGATCTCGACGGTGTGGGCGATGTCCACGAAGCCGTGCTCGCGGGCGATGGAGTCCGCCCATGTCTCGACGGCCGGGCCCTCGACCTCGACGGCCTTGCCGCACATCCGGCACACCAGGTGGTGGTGGTGCCCGCTGGAGCAGCGCCGGTAGACGGCCTCGCCCTCGCTGGTGCGCAGCACGTCGACCTCGCCCGCGTCGGCGAGGGACTGGAGGGTGCGGTAGACCGTGGTCAGCCCGACGGAGGCGCCGCGGTGCTTGAGCATGTCGTGGAGTTCCTGCGCGCTGCGGAACTCGTCCACCTCGTCGAGCGCTGCCGCCACGGCGGCCCGCTGCTTGGTGGAACGGCCGCGTACCGGGGGACCGGCGGTCGCCACAGTTGCCTCCTACAAACTCGGCTGAACACCCGACGCACGGGTTTTTCGGCGTGTCCGGCCAATTGTGCCAGGCCCGGAGGGCGGTCAGGGTGTCGTGATCCACAGGATCAGGACGGTTCCCGAATTGCAGGTTTGGGTACCCTTACTCGCCCTTCGACCAGGGGTTTCCCCGCCCCCCCCTCAGACCCGTACGTCGTCGGGGGCGGTCGCTCCGCCCTGTTCCTCCAGGGTGCAGCGCTCCTCGTCCGCGACCTTGCGTGCGCGGGATTTGGCCAAGGGCGCGGCGATCGCGGTCAGGACGACGAACACGCCGATGGCGAGCAGCACGATGGTGGCGCCGGGCGGGACGTCCACGTAGTACGAGGTGGTGGTGCCCGAAAGGGTCACCAGCACGCCGATGCCCACCGACAGGGCCAGCGTCGTGGCGAAGCTGCGGGCGATCTGCTGCGAGGCGGCGACCGGGATCACCATCAGGGCACTCACCAGCAGCAGGCCGACGACGCGCATGGCGACGGTGACGGTCAGCGCGGCGGTGATCGCCACCAGGAGGTTGAGCAGCCGCACCGGAAGCCCGGTGACGCGGGCGAACTCCTCGTCCTGGCAGATGGCGAAAAGCTGTCGTCGCAGGCCCAGTGTGGCCAGGATCACGAATGCGGCGAGTATGCAGATGGTGACGAGATCCTGCTGGGAGACCGTGGTCAGCGAGCCGAAGAGGTAGGTGACCAGGTTGGCGTTGGAGCCGCCGTTCGACAGGTTGATCAGCATCACGCCACCGGCCATGCCGCCGTAGAAGAGCATGGCGAGGGCGATGTCGCCGCGGGCCTTGCCGTAGAAGCGGGTCAGCTCCATGACCACCGCACCGGCCACGCAGACGACCGCCGCCGCCCACACCGGGCTGGTGTTGAGCAGGAAGCCCAGGCCCACGCCGGTGAGGGCGACATGGCCGATGCCGTCGCCCATCAGCGACTGGTGGCGCTGGACGAGGTAGATGCCGATCGCGGGGGCGGTGATGCCCACGAGGAGCGCGGCGAGCAGCGCCCGCTGCATGAATGCGGCGTCGAGGATGTCCATCAGCTCAGCAGCCCTGTCCGAGTCGGTTCCGCCGCCGGTCCGGCGTGCGGGTGTACGTGGTCGTGGCCCGGGAGCGCGTGCTGGCCCACGGCCTTCGGCGGCGGGCCGTCGTGGACGACGCAGCCGTCGCGGAGCACGACCGCCCGGTCGATGAGGGGCTCCAGCGGGCCCAGTTCGTGGAGGACGAGGAGCACGGTGGCGCCCCGGGCGACCTCCGCGCGCAGGGCGTTCGCCAGGACCTCCTGGCTGGCGAGGTCCACGCCGGCCATCGGCTCGTCCATGATCAGCAGCTCCGGCTGCACGGCGAGCGCGCGGGCGATCAGCACCCGCTGGTGCTGGCCGCCGGAGAGCGCGTTGACCGAGTCCTTGAGCCGGTCGGCCATGCCGACCAGCTCCAGCGCCGCCACCACGGCCTCGCGGTCCGCCTTGCGGGGCGGTCCCAGCTTGGTGCGGGCCAGCCGCCCGGCGGCGACGACCTCGCGCACGGTGGCGGGGACGCCGGCCGCGGCGGTGGTGCGCTGGGGGACGTATCCGATGCGCGCCCAGTCGCGGAACCTGCGCTTCGGGGTGCCGAACAGCTCCAGCTCGCCGCCGGTGAGCGGGACCTGGCCGACGATCGCCCGGACCGCCGTGGACTTTCCGGAGCCGTTGGCGCCCAGCAGGGCGACGACCTCGCCGCGGCCGACCGTGAGGTCGACGCCGCGCAGGACGGGCCGCGAGCCGAGTGTCGCCGTGGCTCCGCGCAGGGATATGACGGGCTGCTCCATCACTGACTCCTCCGTCACTTGGTGCCGAGCGCTTTCTGCAGGGCCGCGAGGTTGGACTCCATGACCTCGAAGTAGTCGTGGCCCTTGGACTCGTCGGTGATGCCCTCCAGCGGGTCGAGGACGTCGGTCTTCAGCCCCAGGTCGCCGGCGAGGGTCTTCGCGGTGGCGGGGCTGGCGATCGTCTCGAAGAACACCGTGCTGACGTGGTGGTCCTTCGCCAGCTTGTGCAGGTTCTTGATCCGGGCGGCGCTGGGCTCGGACTCCGGGTCGATGCCGCTGATGGACTCCTCGGTGAGGCCGTAGCGCTCGGAGAGGTAGCCGAAGGCGGCGTGGGTGGTGATGAAGGTGTCCGAGGCGCGGTTCCGCAGCCCGTCCGCGAACTTCTTGTCGAGGTCGCCGAGCCTCTTCGTCAGCGCGGCGGCGTTCTTCTCATAGTCCGCCCGATGGGCCGGGTCCGCCTCGGCGAGGGTCTTGGCGACGCCCTTGGCGACCTCGGCGTACTTCACGGGGTCGAGCCAGATGTGCGGGTCGGCGCCGTTCTCGTCGCCGTGGTCGTGGCCCTCTTCCTCGCCGGAGTGGTTGTCGCCGGTGCTGTGGTGATGGCCGTCAACCTCGTTGCCGTGCTTCTCCACGGAGGTGAGGGAGGCCGCGTCGACGACGTGCTTCGCGCCGGACTGCTCGACCGCCGTGTCCACGGCGGGCTGGAGGCCCTTGAGGTAGACGACCGCGTCGGCCTTCTCCAGGGCGGCGACCTGCTTGGGCCGGAGCTCCAGGTCGTGCGGTTCCTGTCCCGGCTTGGTGAGGCCGGTGACATGGACGTGGTTCCCGCCGATCTGCTGGGCGAGGAACTCCATCGGGTAGAACGACGCGATCACGTCGATCTGGCCGTCCTTGTGACCCGCGTCCTCGTCCGACGAGCAGGCCGAGAGCGAGACCAGACCGAGGGCGGCCGCGAGGGCGGCGACGGCGGTTATTCGGGCCTTCCGGATCTTCCGGGATATTCGGGGGGCTCGGGAGTCGGGGCGGGGACAGCTGACGTTCATGACATCCATTTTCAACAAAAGTGGAAACGATTGTCAACAAGGGGGGTGGGGAGGGGAGCGGGAGGGAGCGGTCCCGGCCAAGGACCGGCACCGATTTGATGAGGGGGGGTGTCGCGCCGGTAACCTGAAGCATTCGCTGTCCGTCGTCGCAATGAAGAGAGCACCGTGGCCGCCGACAAGATCGACACCATCGTCAGCCTGAGCAAGCGCCGTGGCTTCGTCTACCCGTGCAGTGAGATCTATGGCGGCCAGCGTGCCGCCTGGGACTACGGGCCGCTGGGCGTCGAGCTCAAGGAGAACATCAAGCGCCAGTGGTGGCGCTCCATGGTCACCTCGCGCGACGACGTGGTCGGCCTCGACTCGTCGGTGATCCTGGCCCGTGAGGTCTGGGAGGCGTCCGGTCACGTCGCCACCTTCACCGACCCGCTCACCGAGTGCACCTCCTGCCACAAGCGCTTCCGCGCCGACCACCTGGAGGAGGCGTACGAGGCCAAGCACGGCAAGCTCCCCGAGAACGGCCTCGCCGACCTCAACTGCCCGCACTGCGGCAACAAGGGCGGCTTCACCGAGCCCAAGCAGTTCTCCGGCCTGCTCTCCACGCACCTCGGCCCGACCCAGGACAGCGGTGCGGTGTCCTACCTGCGCCCCGAGACCGCGCAGGGCATCTTCACCAACTTCGCCCAGGTCCAGCAGACCTCGCGCCGCAAGCCGCCGTTCGGCATCGCCCAGACCGGCAAGTCCTTCCGGAACGAGATCACGCCGGGCAACTTCATCTTCCGCACCCGCGAGTTCGAGCAGATGGAGATGGAGTTCTTCGTCAAGCCGGGCGAGGACGAGCAGTGGCACGAGTACTGGATGGAGCAGCGCTGGAACTGGTACACCGGCCTCGGCATGCGCGAGGAGAACATGCGGTGGTACGAGCACGCCGCGGAGAAGCTCTCCCACTACTCCAAGCGCACCGTTGACATCGAGTACCGCTTCAACTTCGGCGGCACCGAGTACTCGGAGCTGGAGGGCGTCGCCAACCGCACCGACTACGACCTCAAGGCGCACTCCGCCGCGTCCGGCCAGGACCTGTCGTTCTTCGACCAGGAGGCCGGCGAGCGCTGGTTCCCGTACGTCATCGAGCCCGCGGCCGGTCTGAACCGCGCCATGCTCGCGTTCATGCTCGACGCGTACAACGAGGACGAGGCCCCCAACGCCAAGGGCGTCATGGAGAAGCGCACCGTCATGCGCCTCGACCCGCGCCTGGCCCCGGTCAAGGTCGCCGTCCTGCCGCTGTCCCGCAACCCGCAGCTCTCCCCCAAGGCCAAGGGCCTCGCGGCGGACCTGCGCAAGCACTGGAACATCGACTTCGACGACGCCGGCGCCATCGGCCGCCGCTACCGCCGCCAGGACGAGATCGGCACGCCGTTCTGCGTCACGGTGGACTTCGACACGCTCGACGACAACGCGGTCACCGTGCGCGAGCGCGACACGATGAAGCAGGAGCGGGTGTCGCTCGACCAGATCGAGGGCTACCTGGCGGGGCGCCTGATCGGCTGCTGAGGTTTTTCGACCTCTTCCGGAGGCCCGGGTCCCCCGAGGGACCCGGGCCTCCGGGCTTTCTCAGACCTGCCAGCCGGCGGTGTCGAGCTCGAAGTCGAAGGGCGCGGGGATGCGGATCTTCTCGCCGAACTTGACCCAGGTCTTCGCCCGGTAGCCGTTGTCGGGGGTCGGCTCCGAGTGCACGGTGACGATGCCCTGCGTCATGTCGATCAGGACGTGCACCGGCACTCCGCCCCTGCCGTAGACGTCCGCTTTGTCGGTGAGGTCGACGAGCCGTGTCGAGGCCGATGTCTGCTCGGCGACGAGGGACAGGGCGGAGCCCGGCAGGAGGATCCCTTCGACGGCGTCGGTGACGGCGGTGTCCGCGACGTGGAGATCCGGACCGTAGCCCCTCTCCGGCGGGGGGGAACACGAAGAGGTTTGGTGTCGTCCGGGCGCGATGACCTTCCGGCGTGTGGGGCATCAGCTGGTCCTGAAGGGCATCGAGGATCCGGTTGTAGCGGCCCTTGGGCCACGGCGACATGACGATCTTCCCCCCGATGATTTCCGCCCGGTAGCCGTCGGGCAGGGTGTCGTTGGCCCGCTCCAGGTCGCGGCACAACTTCTCGAAGCTCGGCTCTTCGTCGTCTATCGGCTGGAGCGCCTCGCGCGGAATGTCCACCATGACTGCCATGATGCGCCTCCTTGGCCGAGTGAGCATGGCGGTACACACCGTAGTGACCCTCGCTGACAGTCGGCCGGAAACGGGGTGTATCACCCGCTCGGGTGGCCTGGGGGTGCGCCGGTGGTTGCGTCAGCTCAGCGGCGGGATGCCCAACGACCGCACCAGCTGCGCCACTTCCTCCCGGAAGAGCTTGTCCGGGTCGGTCGTCTGGGTGTGCAGGTGGCCGTAGACCTCCAGGGACACCAGGCCGTGCAGGCGGGCCCAGAGGCGCAGGGCCAGGGCGACGGCGGCGGGCGGGAGGTCGGGGAAGGCCGGGCGGATCTTTTCGACGAGGTCGGGGTCGAAGTCCGACCAGGTGAACTCGCTGCCCTTGTGCAGGCGTTCGGCGTGCGGCCAGGCGGCGGCCGCCAGGGCCGTGACGCTCAGGCAGGCCCGGCGTGCGGCCTCCGGGGCGGCGCCTCCGGTGGGGGCCTCGTAGCCGGGGACGGGGTCGCCGTAGATCAGGCGGAAGCCCTCGGGGTTGTCCAGGGCCCAGGCCCGGAAGGTGCCGGCCCAGGACCGGATCCGGGCCGCCGGGTCGTTGGCGGGGGCCTTCGCCCCGGCGGTGTCCAGCGCGTCGGCCAGCTCGCCGTACACGTCGTTGACGAGCGCCGTGACCAGGTCGTCGCGGGTCGCGAAATAGCCGTAGATCGCGTTGGCCGTCATGCCCATCTCGCGGGCGATGGCCCGCAGTGTGATCGCGCCCGGCCCGCCCGAGGCCATCAACTCCAGCGCCACGTCCTTGATTTCGGCCGTCGTCTCGGCCCGGAGGCGCTCGCGCCGTCCCCTGCTCGCTGTACCTGCCACCCCGTAACTCTACAGCGTCACCGTAATGGGTAGCTGTGCAGAAACTTCACGCCGTATAGTTTTCGCACGGCGTGAGGATCTCTTGCGTCGTCATATCCGCATGCACAGGGGAGAGCCATGCACATCGGAGTCATCGGGGCCGCGGGGACCATCGGCAGCCGCATCGTCACCGAGGCGCTCGAACGGGGCCACCACATCAGGGCGTTCAGCCGTGACGCGTCGCGGCCGCGGGCCGACGAAACGCGGGAGAACGTCACCTGGGCGAGCGTCGACGTCCTCGACGCGGCGAGCGTCGCCGCCGTCCTGCCCGGCCTGGACGTCCTGATCAGCGCCTACCAACCCGGCAACGCCGCACGGGACTTCGAGGACACCGTCCGGCGCTCGATCGCCGATCCCTCGGTCCACTCCACCGCGGCCCGCGCCCTGCTGAAGGCGCTGGAGAGCCACCCGCGGACCCGCCTCATCGTGATCGGCGGTGCGGGCAGCCTGGAGATCGAGCCCGGGCTGGTGCTCGCCGACGCGGAGGAGCGCGTACACGCGACCCTCGACGCCCTCGGGCTGCCCCGCGCCTACGCCGCGGCCGCGCGCGGCGCCCGCGACGGCCTGGACGTCTACCGCACCTCGAACCGCCTCTGGACGTACTTCAGCCCCGCCGAGGAGATCGCCCCCGGCGAGCGCACCGGCCGCTTCCGCATCGGCGGCGACCAGGCGGTCCGCGACGCGGAGGGCCGCAGCCGCGTCTCGGCGGAGGACGCCGCGGTAGCCCTGATCGACGAGGCCGAGCTGCCGCGTTTCGTGCAGCGGCGCTTCACGATCGGGTACTGACGGCCGCCGCCGCGAACGTACGGCGACAGGCCGTCGGGGACACCCCGCTGTCCGCCGTCAGGTGCCGGCGGAAGGAGGTCGCCGTGCCGGACCCGGCCCGGGCGGCGGCCCGTTCCACCGGCAGGTCGGTGGTCTCCGGCAGCCGCCGGGCGCGGTCTGGCCGCTGCCGGGCCGGCCACCGGCCCGGCGGGGCCGGTCACCTCGCCGTCCGGATCGCCGAGGCGCGCGGGGTGTACGTGATCGGCACGGCCCGCGCTCCCTGCGCACGCCCCGTCCCGGAGGCGTCCTCGTCGCCCTCGCCTCGCCCGTCGAGGCCCAACTCGCCGCCGAGGCCGAGGAGATCGGCCGACGCGCCGTCTTCATGGCCGTCGAGGCCGGCCACGCGGGGATGCGGGAGATCGCGGCGCCGGCAGGGGACCTGGTCGTCGTCGGCGATGGGGAGCATGGACGGCCACTCGCGCGGCCGCGAGGCGAGCTGCGTGGTCACGCGTACATCTCCCGGAACGCTCCGTCGGCCGCGGCGGCCTCCGGCAGCCGGTAGTCGGGCAGTTCGAGGCTGGTCGCCTTCTTGCCCTGCTCCAGCATCCAGTTGAGGATCCGGGGGCGGCTGAGCAGCCGGTTGCGGAGGGGGAGGCCGAGTCGGCCGGGGGCGAGGAATGTGCCCGCGGCGCCCTTCTGGCAGCCCTGGGCGTAAGGGCGCAGGAGGCGTTCGTAGCGGGCGAAGGCGGTGGTGTGGTCGCCGTTCGCCGCCGCGAGTTCGCCGGCGAGGACGTACGCGGCGACGATGCCCGTACCGGTGCCCATGCCGCCGATGGTGGCGCCGCAGGCGGCGTCGCCGACGAGGGCGACGCGGCCGTCGGCCCAGGAGGGGACGTCGGCGCGGCTGATGGAGTCGAAGTAGAGGTCGTCCGCGTCGTCGAGGGTGGCGAGGAGGCGGGGCACGTCCCAGCCGACTCCGGCGAAGGCTTCGGTGACGATCGCCTTCTGCTGCTCCGGGTCGTGGCGGTCGTAGGCCAGGCGGTCGGCGGCGAAGACGAAGAAGGCGCGGGCGGTGTCCGGGTTCCGGTGGTCGGTGCCGACGGAGGCGAAGCGGCCGGGCGTGTTGACGCCCACGGATCCCTCGTCGAGGCCGATCCCGGGGTAGTTGGGCAGGCTCCAGACGGCGGCGTAGTGGCCGAGGTGGCGGACGTACCGCTCCTCGGGGCCGAAGGCGAGGCGGCGGACGTTGGAGTGCAGTCCGTCCGCGCCGACGACGAGGTCGAAGGTGTCGGTCCGGCCGCTGCGGAAGCGGACGCGTACGGCGTCGGCGTCCTGCCGCAGCTCGGTGACGGAGTCGCCGAAGACGTAGTCGGCGTACGGCAGGCTGTGTTCGTACAGGACGCGGGCGAGGTCGCCGCGCAGCACCTCGATGTCGCCGCCGGCGAAGTCGGCGGGCAGGTGCAGCCGGGTCCTGCCCCGCTCGTCGACGAAGGTCATGGGGCTTCCGCCGGTCCGGATCCGCCTGAGGTCGTCGAGCACGCCCATGCGCTCCAGCACCGTCAGGTGCGTGGTGCCGCGGAAGTCGACGGCCTGTCCGCCTTCCCGCAGGCGCGGGGCCAGTTCGACGACGGTCACGTCGAAGCCGTGGCGGCCGAGCCAGTACGCCAGCGCGGGACCGGCGATGCTCGCGCCCGAGATCAGGACCTTCTTGCCCATGAATCCACTCCCCATCGATCCGCTCCCCATTAATTGCGTCCCGTGGACGCTGTTTCTTGTTGTGTACGGTAGACGCAGTTTCTGGGCCCGGCAAGGGGAGGATCTGTGGCGGGCGAGCTGATGCGGTTGCTGTGGGGTCCTCACCCACAGCCCAGACGGGGCCCCAAGCCGGCCCTCAGTCTCGACGGGATCGCCCGCGCGGGCGTGGCGGTCGCGGATGCGGAGGGCCTCCCGGCGCTGTCCATGCAGCGGGTCGCGGAGCGGCTCGGCAAGACGAAGATGTCGCTGTACCGCTACGTCCCGGGACGGGCGGAACTGGTCGCGCTGATGGTGGAGGCGGCGCTCCCTGCTCCGGCGGAGCCCCCGGCCGGCGACTGGCGCGCCCGTCTGACCGTCTGGTCCCACGCCCTCGCCGAGGTCCTCGCGCGCCACCCCTGGCTGCTGGAGGCGATGGTCGGCCCCCGTCTGATGGGCCCGAACGAGCTGGCCTGGATGGAACGGGCCCTCACCGCCCTGGACGGCACGGGGCTCACGGGCGCCGAACGTCTCGACGCGGTAGCCCTGTTGGCCGGACATGTCCGCGGCATCGCCGTCCAGGCGCGGGCGGCCGGGGCGGAGGGGCCGGAGGCCCAGATCGTGGCGGCGCTCGGCGAGGTGCTCCGGGAGCACGGCGACGGCTATCCGTCCGTGCTGTCCGCGATGGCCTCGGCGGCCGAACCCCACGCCCGGGACCAGGCGTTGGCCTTCGGTCTGGAGCGGATCCTCGACGGCCTGGAGGCGCTGATCGCGCGGCGGGCGGGCTGAGTCCGCGTCCTCGGCCGTCGGGTAGGGTGTGGGGTCTCCGGTGTCAATCGCCGTTCGAGCGCGGTGAGTTGACGCGAAGTGGACGACGGGAGGGCACGTGGACGGACAAGGCGCGACCCCGCAGCGGCCGGACTACGGACTCGACGCACCGCCCGTCGTCGCGGCGTCGGGCGCCGTCGCCGCCGTCGGCGCGGCGTGTGTCGCACGAGGGGTCGCGGTCCGGAACGCCCCCCTGGCGTGGGCGGGCGCCCTGCCCCTGGCCCTCGGGGGATTCACCGCGGCCGCCATGGCCGCCTCCTCGTTCTCCGGGAAGATCAGGCTGCGGGACCGGCTGCTGGACGGCCTGGGGCTCCGCGGGGACGAGAGCGTCCTGGACCTCGGCTGCGGCAGTGGTCTGATGCTGCTGGGCGCCCTCGGCCGGCTCCCCGAGGGCAGGGGCACCGGCATCGACGTCTGGCGGACCCAGGATCAGTGGGGGAGCAACCGCGCCTCCTGTCTGCGCAACGCGCGGGCCCTGGGCGTGACGGACCGGCTCACGCTGGTCGACGGCGACATGGCCGAACTCCCCTTCCCCGACCGGCCCTTCGACCTGGTGACCGCCTCCCTCGCCATCCACAACCTCCCGGAGGCGGAGCGGCGCGCCCGGGTGATCCGGGAGGCGGCCCGTGTACTGCGGCCCTCCGGGCGGCTGTTGATCGTGGATATCGCCAGGACCGAGGAGTACGAGGCCGAGGCGCGGCGCGCGGGCCTCGTCGACGTCAGGCGCTCCGGGCGCAGTGCCCTGGTGTATCCGCCTGTGCGGGTGGTGACCGCGCGGGCGCCGGAGGCGGAGACGGGGTGAAGCGGGCTGTGCGATGACCGCGGGGCGGGTCTGACTCCTCTGGGGCTAGCGAGGTGTACGGACGGCCAGCGCCGTGCACACCGCCGCCAGCGGCAGTTCCAGTGCCCCCGCCGTGATCAGTGCCCGGACGAGGTCCGCCCCCGGTGCCGCCGTCATCGCGTCGAACCAGGCGTCCAGCACCAGCAGGGCCGCCGTCGCCGCGGCGGCGGGGACGCGGCGGGTGTCCCGGCGCAGGGTGAGGACGCCCGTGGTGATCAGGGCGAGGGCCTCCAGCGCGTCCAGGCCGATCCAGACCGCCGCCTCCCGCCACACCGTCGCCAGGAACAACAGCCAGGGGAGGAGGGCGAGTCCGGCGGCGGTCAGGGCGCAGCCGGGCAGGAGGTGACGGCGGTGCGAGGGGCGGGGTGCCGCCGGGAGTTCTGCCGGGAGTCCTGCCGGGAACAGGGGGATGACCTCGGCGAGCGGCTTCGGGGCGGGGGCCTCGGGGCACGGAAGTTCCAGGGCGCGCATCGGGAGGCTCCTCGGGACCGGTGGAAGGGACGGTTCCACGATGGCCCGCGGAGGAGGGGAAATCACTGGCACTGGGGTCCGTCCCGGGGTGGCACTGGCTATACCCCCGACTCGGGCGGCAGCGGCATGGTCCGGCACGCGCCGCGGAAACTACCGTTCTCCGCATGTTCCTGCTTCGCCCCTTCGCCGGTCTGCACCGGCCGCTCGGCTTCCTGACTTCCGGGATCCTGCTCCAGCTCGCCACCCTCCTCCTGATCGCGGTGCCCTGGCTGCCCGGCGGGCCCACCGAGGTGCTGAGTGTCCTCGCCGCCGTCCTCCTGCCGCTCGCCGCGCTGGCCGCGGCGGCGCCGGTGCTGACGGCCGTCCAGCGGGTGCGCTTCCGGCGCTGGCTGGACGTGGCGATTCCGCACCGGGCCCGGCCGGTGAGCCTCACCGCGCTGGTGAGTTCGGAGTGGTTCTGGCGGCAGGTGATGTACCACCTGGTCGTCGGACCGCTGATCGCGCTGGCGGGCGCGCTGACGCTGCTCCTCTGGGCCGCGTCGGCGGTCGCCGCGTCGGTGTACGTGTGGATCTGGGCGCTGCCCCCCGAGGTCCGGCTGGCGCAGTTCGGCTACACGACGCAGGCGGCGTACTTCGCGGCGGCCGGTGTCGCGGGCCTGTACGGGGCCGCGTGGCTGACGAAGGCCCTGGCCCGGCTCGACCTCGGCGCCGCGCTGCCCCGCCTCGGCCCCAGCCGCGCCGAGCAGTTGGCGCGGCGGGTGGCGGAGGTCACCGAGAGCCGGGCCGGCGTCGTCGACGCGGCGGACGCCGAACGGCGGCGCATCGAGCGGGACCTGCACGACGGCGCGCAGCAGCGGCTGGTGTCGCTGGCGGTCAACCTGGGCCTGGCCAAGGCGACGATGACCGATCTGCCGGAGGACGCGCGGCGCGTCATCGACGAGGCGCACCGCGAGGCGAAGGCCGCGATCCAGGAGCTGAGCGACCTGGTGCGCGGGCTGCACCCGGCCGTCCTGGAGGACCGGGGGCTGGACGCGGCCCTCTCCGGCCTCGCCGAGCGCGCCCCGCTGCCCGTGCACGTCCGCGTGGACCTCACCTCGCGGCCCGCGCCCGCGATCGAGGCCGTCGCCTACTTCGTCGTCTCCGAGGCGCTCGCCAACGTCGTCAAGCACGCGCAGGCGTCGGGGGCGGAGGTCACCGTCGAACGCTTCGGGGGGATACTGCTGGTCGTCGTCTCCGACGACGGCGTGGGCGGGGCGGACGCGGCCGGCGGTACGGGCCTGGCGGGCCTGGCCAAGCGGGTCGCGTCGGTCGACGGCACGTTCTCGATCAGCAGCCCCGTCGGGGGCCCGACCGTTGTGACTGTGGAGCTGCCGTGCGCGCCGTGATCGCCGAGGATTCCGTCCTGCTGAGGGTGGGCCTGGTGAAGGTCCTCGAAATGGCGGGATTCGAGGTGGTCGCGGAGGTGGGCGACGCGGAGGCGCTGCTCGCGGCGGTGGAGGAGCACCGCCCCGGGATCGTGGTGTCCGACGTCCGCATGCCGCCGGGCTTCACCGACGAGGGCGTCCGCGCCGCGCTCGTCGTCCGCGCGCAGTGGCCGGACACGGCGGTGCTGCTGCTGTCGCAGTACGTGGAGGAACGGTACGCGGCGGACCTGCTGACCGGGGACACACGGGGCGTCGGCTATCTGCTCAAGCAACGCGTCGCGGACGTCGAGGAGTTCGTGGACGTACTGCGGCGGGTGGCGGCCGGCGGCACGGCCCTGGACCCGCAGGTCGTCTCGCAGCTGCTGCTGCGCCGCCACAGCGACCCGCTGGACCGGCTGACGCCGCGGGAGCGCGAGGTGCTGGAGCTGATGGCGGGCGGCCGGTCGAACGCGGGGATCGCGGAGCGGCTGGTGGTGAGCGAGAGCGCGGTGGCGAAGCACATCAACAACATCCTGGCGAAGCTGGATCTGCCGAAGGCGGAGGGGGATCATCGGCGGGTGCTGGCGGTGTTGCGGTTCCTGGGGGTGTAGGGGGGAGCGCTGTTCAGTCGGGACCCGCCCAGTAGCGGCGCGCTTCGCGCTCACCGGGGGAGTGGCGGGCCAGGCTGCGGAGGAGGTTGGGGAAGGCGAAACAGAAGAGGGGGAGCGCGATGGCGACTTCGAAGGCGCCGAGGAGGGCCAGCGCCACGGCCGCGACGCTGCCCAGCGCGATCGCGGTCGTCTTCAACGCTCGGCTCTTCGGTTCCCAGAACGCGTCCTTCCCGTCGGCCTCCCGGATGCCGTTGACCGCCACGCACACCGCACCGGCGCATGCCGGGGTGTACAGGACGAGGGCGATGGCCAGGACGAGCGTGCTCTCCTCGGCCATGCCCCAGAGGAAGCCAGCCGCCATGACGCCGGTCAAGGCCGTCAAGAACAGCCAGAACAGGGCCAGTCTGCACCTGCGCCACCAGTAGGGCAGGCCCCGGGCCACCCAGGTGGTGCCGATCCCGGGTACGGAGTGGGGGAGCAGGGGCGGCCGCTGGTGTCTGCGGGGACGTTTCTTTTTGGTCATGCCCGCCCTCGGAGGTAACGGCGAACCGCTGGACCGGCTGCTGGACGTGGGGTGTTCATAGGGCGACGCGCAGCACCACGTACACCAGGAAGAAGCCGAGGGCCGACCAGAAGAGCCCCCTGGCCAGCCGTCGTTGGATCGTCCGGCTCCGCTTGTACCGCTCCGTCCGCCATGCGGCACCGTGGATGATCCCTGGCCCGCCCAGGCACATCAGCAACAGTGCGGCCAGGAGACCGGCGAACCAGCCGCACGCGTTCACGCGGTCGATCTTGTAGCACACACCGAGGAAGTCACAGGAAGCGGTGACGCTCCGGCCCGTCTCGTAGTCACGGTCGATGTCGAGGCCTTTTCTCGCCTCACCGCTGCCCGAGGGGCGGAAGGTGCCCGAGCAGTGGACGCTGTCCGCGCCGCGCCCGCCGCCGCGCTGCGTCGTCGACAGGTGCTCGCACTGCTCGACCGTGAAGGTTCCGCGCGTTCCGAGTGCTCCCGACGCGTGACTTGAGATGCCGGCTCCGAACACGCCGAGCACCAACCCGGCCAGGACGAGCAGGACGCCACCGAACCGCACCGCCGCGCCTGATGTCCCGCGCACGGTCGATGGGTTCCCGGTACGTCGCTTGCTAGCCGAAGATGCCATGCCAGACTTTCTTGGCGCCGTTCTTGATACCGCTGCCCACATGCTTCGCGGTTTCCACCGTCTTGTCCCTCATCGCCACCAGGTCGTTGTCCACCCATGCCGTCCCGGCGTCGGCGAGGCTGTGCCCGATACCGCTGACGACGCCGTACTTGTGAATGTTGCTGCCCCAGTGGGCGTTATGGGTGAGTTCGTAGCCGAAGGTTCCCACGCCGTAGCCGAGGGCGACACCGCCCACCACACCCACGGCGATCATGGGGTTGGAAGCCGAGGCGCCGATGATCGCTCCCTCGGCCCAGGCACCCGCCGCCATTCCCGCCGCCGCCGGGGTCGCGTCCCGCGCGAACGCCTCCTGGTACGACCAGCCTCGCGTCCTGTGGTCGTCGTACATCTGGAGGCCGACCATGGCTCCGGTGAGCGCCGTACTGGCTGCCCCCAGCTTGTTCAGCGGTCCGGCACCCCTGACGCGGTAGTCCTCCGCGATCTCGCCGATGGTGGTCCGCGCGGGGCCGCTGCCCTTGGTCCTGCTCTCCCATCCCTCGACGGAAGCGGTCCGAAGGCGCTGCTTACTGAGCTCGGCACGGGCCGCGCGGCGCTCCTGCAGACGCTCGTTCCACGCGTCGCTGCCCTTGGGGAGCTTGTTGTGACCGCGTTTGAGGTCCTTGACCTCTTGTTTGAGCGCTTCCAGCTTCTTCGCGCTCTCCTGGGTGAGCGCGGCAGGAGTGGTGTAAAGGCCCCGCATCACCTCGGAGAGGGTGCAGACGTCCGCGCCGTTGAGCTGGTTCGGGTCGCCCTTGCCCAGCATTTGGTCGAGGACGGAGTTGAGGCTCCCCGTCGCCAGCTCCCGCGCGTCCTGCGCCCTCTTCAGCGCCGCGTCCCGCCCGCTCTGCCACGCGTCCAGCGCCGTCTGCTGGTCGGCCTTGCCCGTGGCCCCGCCCTGGCTGTCCAGGGTGAGGCCCGCCGCGCGGGCCTTGTCCTGGGCGTCGCCCAAGTCGCGCTTGGCGGCGTCCAGTTCCTCGGTGAGGACGCCGATGACGTCCGAGACCTGCGACATGGCCTCCGACATGGCGGCGCCGACCGTGCCGTCGTGGGCCCACACCGTCTGGAAGGCCGTGGCGCCCTCGCCGCTCCAACCCGCCTCGTGGACGACGCCGTCGACCTTCTTGTTGAGGACCTTGGACGAGGTGTCGTACTTCTCGGTGGCCGAGGTGTAGTCGGTGGCGACCTTCTTCAGACCGGCGATGTCGTCGTCGATCACTTCGCCGCCCTGCCCATCAGGTCCTTGAACACCTTGTCGGTGTCGATGTCCTGGTCGTGGTAATCGGTCGCCGCGGCGCGGAGGTTGCTCCCGTGGGTGTCCACGAGTTTGGTCAGCAGCTCGTGCGCGATGCCGAACGCGTCGCTGAGCTGGGACAGGGCTCCGCTCAGCGCGGCGTCGCCGACGCCGGGGGTCGGCGGGGAGGCCAGGTGCTTGAACTCGCCCAGGTGCAGGGCCTCGCGGTGGAAGCCGCGGCCCGCGTCGTCGATGTGCTCCACGGTGGCCTTGAGCTTGTCAGCCATGCGTGGCCTCCCCTTCCTCGCGGGGCGGCGCGGAGGGCGGGTCGACCACGATGTCGGAGACACCCGCCTCGCCGAGCAGATGGCGCAGGGGGCCGAGCGGCAGCGCCACCCACGGCTGGTCGGGGCCGAGGCAGGCGGCGAGCCGCTCGGAGGAGGTGAACGCCAGGCTGCAGACGGTCCCTTGGGCCGTGTGCCAGGTCTCGAACTCGACGGCGTCCTCGGTGCGCTGCCAGCCGTCGGCGGGTCTGGGTCGCGCGGGGGCGAGGACGACGAGGCCGTCGTCGAGGGTGGGGGAGGTCAAGGGACAACACTCCTGCCGAGCAGCTGAATTTGGACAGGGGGTCAGCCTAGGAAGCTGCTGCGGCATGGGTCCAGGGATTTGGCCGATGTCACAGTGGCGGAAGTGTCAAGGTTCCGTCAGGGGGACGTCGACAGCCCCCGCAGCACCAGGTCGCACACCGTCCCGAACGCCGCCTCGATCCCCTCCTGCCCCCACTCCGCCGCGTACGCCGGGTCGTGGAAGCGGTTCGTCGCGTCCCAGACCGCGCGGGCCGTCGCGGACGGGTCGGCCACGGGCGCGAACTCGCCCCGGCGGACGCCGCTTTCGACGATGCCGGCGATCTGGCCGATCATCGTCGCGATGTGCCGCTCCACCGTGCCGCTGTTCTCGCCGGCCAGGACCATGTACGTCGCGAACAGCTCCGGGTCGTCGCCCGCCTTGCGGCGCTTCGCGGCGAAGAGGGCGGTGAGCCAGGCGCGGAGGCGGGGGGCCGCCGGGCCCTCGGAGTCCGCGACGGCGGACAGTTCGGTGTGCGACTGGTCGAGCCAGCGGTCGGTGACCGCCTCGCGCAGGGCGGCCTTGCTGCCGAAGTGGCGGTAGACGCTGCCGTGGCTGACGCCGAGGGCGCGGGCGACGTCGACGACGGTCGCCTTGGCCGGGCCGAAGCGGCGCAGGACGTCCTCGGTGGCTTCGAGGATGCGTTCCGGGGTCAGGGGCTCGGGCGGCATCGGGGTGCGGGTCCTTTCGGTCGGGCCCGGGTCGGGCCTGTCGGACGACCGTACCCGGCCGCGCCGCCGGGCACGGCCGCGGCCGCCGGGTCAGCGCTCGCTGTCCAGGTGCGCCATCTGCCCGGCCGGGTAGCGGTCGCCCGCCGCCGCGCCGGCCGGGACCGCGGCCTCGATGGCGGCCAGGTCCTCGGCGGTCAGCGTGACGTCCAGGGCGCCGAGGGACTCCGTGAGGCGCTCGCGGGTGCGGGCGCCGACGAGGGGGACGATGTCGTCGCCCTGAGTGAGGACCCAGGCGATGGCCGTCTGCGCGACGGTCGCGCCCCGCTCCTCGGCGACCTTGCGCAGCGCGTCGACCAGGTCGAGGTTGCGCTGGAGGTTCTCGCCCTGGAAGCGCGGGCTCATGCCGCGGAAGTCGTTCGCGGCCAGCTGCCGGTCGCGGGCGAAGTGGCCGCTGATCAGGCCGCGGGACAGGACGCCGTACGCCGTGACGCCGATGCCCAGTTCACGGGCCGTGGGCAGGATGTCGGCCTCGATGCCGCGCGAGACGAGGGAGTACTCGATCTGGAGGTCGGAGATCGGGGCGACCGCGGCGGCCCGGCGCAGGGTGTCCGCGCCCACCTCGGAGAGGCCGATGTGGCGGACGTGGCCGGCCCGGACGAGCTCGGCGATGGCGCCGATCGTCTCCTCGACGGGGACGTCGGGGTCGAGGCGGGCGATGCGGTAGACGTCGATGTGGTCGACGCCCAGGCGCTGGAGCGAGTAGGCGGCGAAGTTCTTCACCGCGGCGGGGCGGCCGTCGTAGCCGGACCAGCCGCCGTCGGGGTCGCGCAGGGCGCCGAACTTGACGCTGGTGAGCGCCTTTTCGCGGTGGGCGGCCGGAGCGGTGCGCAGCGCCTCGCCGATCAGCAGCTCGTTGTGGCCCATGGCGTAGAAGTCGCCGGTGTCGAGCAGGGTGACGCCCGCGTCGAGGGCGGCGTGGATCGTGGCGATCGACTCGGCCCGGTCGGCGTCGCCGTAGAGGGCGGACATGCCCATGCAGCCGAGGCCGAGGGCGGAGACCTGGGGGCCGGTGGTGCCGAGAGTGCGGTTCAGCACGGGAACTCCTTGGGGGCGGGGTTCGACGGGGTACGCCATCGAGAGTGGCGCATGGAATGACAGATTTCAATATCTGTCATTCCATCCCCCGGTCTCGTGCCCTCAGCGCAGCGCCCGCGGCAGGCGCATGCTCAGCACCACGTTCGCCGCCACAGTCACCAGATGCACCCCGAGCGTCACCATCAGCGCGTCCCGCATCCCCAGGGACGCCGACAGCGACAGGAACAGCGAGCCCAGCACCGCCACCCCCAGCGCCATGAAGGACTGCTGGGTGGTGACCATCACCCCGCCCCCGACGCCCGCCTGCGCCACCGGCACCTCGCTCAGCACGATCCGCAGCGTCAGCGGCAGCAGCAGCCCCTGGCCCAGGCCCAGGAGGACCAGCGCCGGCGCCGTGCCCCAGGGGCCCAGCGAGTTCCAGCCCCAGTGGAAGGTCAGCGCCAGCCCGGCGATCCCGGCCGCCTGGAGCAGCGCCCCCGCGGTCACCGCCCGCCGCCCGTACCGCGCACCCAGCCGGGGCCCGACCAGCGAGCCGGTGAAGAACGCGACGGACAGCGGGATCATCGCCAGCCCGGCGTCCAGCGGCCCCAGCCGCAGCCCCTCCTGGAACACCACCGCGATGATGAACATGAAGCCGCCCCAGCCCAGACCGAACGACACCAGCACCGCCAGCCCGCTGCGCACCGAGTGGATCCGCAGCAGCGACGGCGGCACCAGCGGGGTCCGCCCGGCCCGTTCGGCGCGCGCCTCGGTCCGTCCGAAAGCGACCGCCGCGAACGGGAACACCGCCAGCAGCACCCACGCCCACAGCGGCCACCCCGCCGACCGGCCCTCGGACAGCGGCACCAGCAGAGCGATCAGCGTCAGCGACAGCAGCACCGTGCCCGGGCCGTCCACCCGCTGCGGGTGCTCGGAGCGGGTCTCGGGGACGAAGCGGGCGAGGAGCAGCGCGAGCAGGGTGACGGGTGCGTTGACGAGGAAGATCGAGCGCCAGCCCGTGCCCCAGACGTCGGCCGCCAGCAGGACGCCACCGAGGACCTGGCCGAACGCGCTGGCCACGCCCGTCGTGGCGCTGTACAGGCTCATCGCCCGGCCGCGCCGCGCCCCCTCGGTCGTCGCCTGGATCGTCGCCAGCACCTGCGGCAGCATCAGCGCGGACGCGGCGCCCTGCGCGACCCGCGCCGCGACCAGCGTCCAGGCGTCCGGCGCCAGGCCGCAGGCCACGGAGGTCAGACCGAAGGCGGCCGTGCCCCAGACGAAGAGCCGGCGCCGGCCGATCATGTCGCCGAGCCGGCCGCCGAGGACGAGCAGCACGGCGTAGGCCACGCCGTAGCCGCCGACGACCATCTCCAGCAGCGCGGGACCGGCGTGCAGATCGTGGTCGATGGTCGGCAGGGCGACGTTGACGATGAAGAAGTCCACCATCGGCAGCGCGGAGCCGACCAGCACGGTGAAGAGGCCCGCGGGGCCGAGCACGGGGGAGGGGCGGGCGGGGGACGAGGCGACGGGGGCGGGTATTCGGGTTTCGCTCACGCCGTCTACGGTGCCGGAGCGCTCAGCCGGGTACCAGAGTGCTCTTATCCTGGTACAGGAAGTACCTGGTAACAGGCTCGCCCGTCCCGCACCCTGGAGACATGACGACCATGGCCCCCGAGCGCCCCGCCGCCACGGCCACCGACGACGCCGTGCGCCGCGGCGAGCTCGCCGCCTTCCTGCGCAGTCGCCGCGAGCGCATCACGCCCGAACAGGCCGGGCTCGTCCGCGGGCCCCGCCGGCGCACCCCCGGGCTGCGCCGCGAGGAGGTCGCCCAGCTCGCCTCCGTCGGCGTCACCTGGTACACGTGGCTCGAACAGGCCCGGCCCATCCAGGTCTCCGCCCAGGTCCTCGACTCCGTCGCGCGCGCCCTGTTCCTCGACCGCGCGGAGCGCTCCCACCTCTTCGCGCTGGCCGGCACCGCCGACCCGCTGCCGGGCACCGAGCCCGCCGGCGTCCCGCCCGAGCTGCGCCTGCTGCTGGAACAGCTGGAGCCCTTCCCCGCCTGCGTCCAGAACGCCCGCTACGACATCCTCGCCTGGAACTCCGCGTACCAGGAGCTGATCTGCGACCTCACGGCGCTGCGCCCGGAGGACCGCAACTGCCTGTGGATCCACTACACCGGCCTGGTCCGCTACGGCGACCCCCGGGACTGGCAGGACGCCAAGGAGTCCATGGCCGCCAAGTTCCGTGCCGCCATGGCCGAGCATCTCGCCGAACCGGCCTGGAAGTGCCTGCTCAAGCGGCTCCAGGACGCCTCGCCCGAGTTCCGTGAGCAGTGGGCGCGGCACGAGGTCGTCCCGCCCGCCGCCGCCAACCGGCCACGCACCTTCCACCACCCCCGCCTCGGAACCCTCCGGCTCACCTTCAACAACCTCTGGACCGGCCCCCGCCCCGGCACCCGGCTGCTCACCTTCACCCCGGTCGACGACGAGACCCACGAGCGGCTGAGGGCGCTGGCCCCGTCCCCGTCCTCGTACCCGTCCCCGGCGTGACGCGGGCCGCGGCGGCCGACCGCTCGGATGGGGGACAATGGACGGTCGCAGACCCACCAGCGAGGAATCTCCATGACGCAGCTCCAGATCGGCCCGCACACGGTGCAGCCGCCGGTGGTCCTGGCCCCGATGGCCGGGATCACGAACGCGCCCTTCCGCACCCTGTGCCGTGAGTTCTCGGGGGGCAAGGGGCTCTTCGTCAGCGAGATGATCACCACCCGGGCGCTGGTCGAGCGGGACGCCAAGACCATGCGGCTGATCCACTTCGACGGCACCGAGAAGCCGCGCTCGATCCAGCTCTACGGCGTCGACCCGCACTACGTCGGCCGCGCCGTCCGCATGATCGTGGACGAGGACCTCGCCGACCACATCGACCTCAACTTCGGCTGCCCCGTCCCCAAGGTCACCCGCAAGGGCGGCGGCTCGGCCCTCCCGTACAAGCGCAACCTGCTGCGCTCCATCCTGCGCGAGGCCGTCGGCAACGCCGGTTCGCTGCCCGTGACGATGAAGATGCGCAAGGGCATCGACGACGGCCACATCACCTACCTCGACGCCGGCCGGATCGCCGTCGAGGAGGGCGTCACCGCGATCGCCCTGCACGGCCGCACCGCCGCGCAGCACTACGGCGGGACCGCCGACTGGGAGTCCATCGCCCGGCTCAAGGAGACCGTCCCGGAGATCCCGGTGCTCGGGAACGGCGACATCTGGTCGGCCGACGACGCCGTGCGGATGATGCGCGAGACCGGCTGCGACGGCGTCGTGGTGGGCCGCGGCTGCCTGGGCCGGCCCTGGCTGTTCGGCGACCTGGTCGCCGCCTTCGACGAGGACGGGCCGCGCGCGGCGGCCACCCCGGCCCTGCGCGACGTGGCGAAGGTGATGCTGCGCCACGCGGAGCTGCTCGGCGAGTGGCTGGAGAGCGAGGAGCGCGGCGTCATCGACTTCCGCAAGCACGTCGCCTGGTACACCAAGGGCTTCTCGATCGGCTCGGAGCTGCGCAAGCGGCTGGCGGTCACCTCCTCGCTGGCCGAGCTGGCGGAGCTGCTGGACGGGCTGGAGCTGGACCAGCCCTGGCCGGCGGGCGCGGACGGCCCGCGCGGCCGCACCTCGGGCCGCAACCGGGTGGTCCTGCCGGACGGCTGGCTGGACGACCCCTACGACCGCGCGGTCGTGGGCGCCGAGGCGGAGCTGGACACCTCGGGCGGCTGAACCGCCGGTGGACGGCGAACGGCCCGGGACGTCAAGTCCCGGGCCGTTAATGGTCCTTGAGCGCGTCAGACCTTCTTGACGACGCTCGACTTGAGCTTCATGGCGCCGAAGCCGTCGACCTTGCAGTCGATGTCATGGCCGTCCACGGCGTCCACCAGACGGATGTTGCGCACCTTGGTGCCCGCCTTGATGCCGGTCGGGTGGCCCTTGACCTTCAGGGACTTGACCACCGTCACGGTGTCGCCGTCGGCGAGGACATTGCCGACCGCATCCTTGATCACCCCGCCCTCGTCGGAGGACTCACCGGCGGGTGCGCCGGACGCGGGGGACCACTCGTGTCCGCACTCGGGACAGACGAGCAGGGCGCCCATTTCGTAGGTGTAGGCGCCGGAGCACGCGGGGCAGGGAGGCAGGTTCTCGTTCACCCGAAAAGTGTACTTTGCGAGATCCGCCGTTCGCGTGATTCTCGCCACCTCTGATAGGGGTCACGCTCAGATGAGCGTTCGGCGGGGGTGTGTACCTTCCAAAGGGTGGCACTGGGTGCCACCCGGTAATGCTTCACAAGATGATGGCGGAGGGTGGGATTCCTCGACACCCTGTGATGCCTCGGATGTTTTCCGTGAGATCACGTTCAAGATGTGAACGGTTCTCACCGTAAACCTCGACGGGGTAGAAACTTTCGATCTATTGGCAGAGGGGCGGTCGTGGCCTCAAGTCGGTGGAGCAGACCTCCTCAGACGCCTTCGATCTGGGTACGCTCCCCGCCGTCAGGGCAGCCCTCCCCACCGTCGTCCGGGAGGCCCCAACGAAGGAGTCGAGTCCCGTGCCGGTATCCGAAGATCGCCAGAAGTTCGTCTACGACTTCACCGAGGGCAACAAGGACCTCAAGGACCTGCTCGGCGGAAAGGGTGCCAACCTCGCCGAGATGACCAACCTGGGGCTTCCCGTCCCGCCCGGGTTCACCATCACGACCGAGGCGTGCAAGGTCTACCTGGCCGGCGGCCAGGAGCCCCCGGCACTGCGTGACGAGGTCACCGCGCACCTCGACGCGCTGGAGGCCCGGATGGGCAAGAAGCTCGGCCAGGCCGACGACCCGCTGCTGGTCTCGGTCCGCTCGGGCGCCAAGTTCTCCATGCCGGGCATGATGGACACCGTCCTCAATATCGGCCTCTCCGACGACTCGGTGGCCGGTCTGGCCACGCAGGCCGGGGACGAGCGGTTCGCCTGGGACTCCTACCGCCGCCTCATCCAGATGTTCGGCAAGACGGTGCTGGGCGTCGACGGCGAGCTCTTCGAGGAGGCGCTGGAGGAGGCCAAGCGGGCCAAGGGGGTCGCCACCGACGTCGAGCTCGACGCGGCCGATCTGCGCACGCTGGTCGGGGAGTTCAAGGACATCGTCGCCAAGGAGACCGGCCGGGACTTCCCGCAGGACCCCCGCGAGCAGATGGACCTGGCCATAAGGGCGGTCTTCGACTCGTGGAACGGCGAGCGCGCCAAGCTCTACCGCCGCCAGGAGCGCATCCCCGGCGACCTGGGCACGGCCGTCAACATCTGCTCCATGGTCTTCGGCAACCTCGGCCCCGACTCCGGCACCGGCGTCGCCTTCACCCGTGACCCGGCCAGCGGCCACCAGGGCGTCTACGGCGACTACCTGCAGAACGCGCAGGGCGAGGATGTCGTCGCGGGCATCCGCAACACCATGCAGCTCGCCGAGCTGGAGCAGCTCGACAAGGCGTCCTACGACCAGCTGATGCAGATCATGGAGACGCTGGAGACGCACTACCGCGACCTGTGCGACATCGAATTCACCATCGAGCGCGGCAAGTTGTGGATGCTCCAGACCCGCGTCGGCAAGCGCACCGCCGGCGCCGCGTTCCGCATCGCCACGCAGCTGGTGGACCAAGGCCTGATCACCGAGGCCGAGGCGCTGTCGCGCGTCACCGGCAACCAGCTGGCGCAGCTGATGTTCCCGCGCTTCGACGAGAAGGCGAAGACCGATCTGCTGGGCCGGGGCATCGCCGCCTCGCCGGGCGCGGCCGTGGGCAAGGCGGTCTTCGACTCGTACACCGCCGTCAAGTGGTCGCGTTCGGGCGAGAAGGTCATCCTGATCCGCCGCGAGACCAACCCCGACGACCTCAACGGCATGATCGCCGCCGAGGGCATCCTGACCTCGCGCGGCGGCAAGACCTCGCACGCGGCCGTCGTCGCCCGCGGCATGGGCAAGACCTGCGTCTGCGGCGCCGAGGAGCTCGAAGTCGACACCAAGCGGCGGCGGTTGACCGCCCCGGGCGGCGTGGTGATCGAGGAGGGCGACGTCGTCTCCATCGACGGCTCCTCCGGCAAGGTCTACCGCGGCGAGGTCCCGGTCGTCCCGTCCCCGGTCGTCGAGTACTTCGAGGGCCGGATGCACGCGGGCGCCGACGACGCCGACGGGCTCGTCCAGGCCGTGCACCGGATGATGGCCTACGCGGACCGCATGCGCCGGCTGCGGGTGCGGGCCAACGCCGACAACGCCGAGGACGCGTCGCGCGCCCGCCGGTTCGGCGCCCAGGGCATCGGCCTGTGCCGCACCGAGCACATGTTCCTCGGCGAGCGGCGCGAGATGGTCGAGCGGCTCATCCTGGCGCACACCGACGACGAGCGCCAGCAGGCCCTCGACACCCTGATGCCGCTCCAGAAGGCCGACTTCGTCGAGCTCTTCGAGGCCATGGACGGGCTCCCGGTCACCGTCCGGCTGCTCGACCCGCCGCTGCACGAGTTCCTGCCCGACATCACCGACCTCTCGGTGCGCGTCGCCCTCGCCGAGGCCCGCCACGAGCCGCACGAGAACGACCTGCGTCTGCTCCAGGCCGTGCACAAGCTGCACGAGCAGAACCCGATGCTGGGTCTGCGCGGCGTCCGCCTCGGGCTCGTCATCCCCGGTCTGTTCGCCATGCAGGTCCGGGCGATCGCCGAGGCCGCGGCCGAGCGGCGGAACGCCAAGGGCGACCCGCGCGCCGAGATCATGATCCCGCTGGTGGGCACGGTCCAGGAGCTGGAGATCGTCCGCGAGGAGGCCGAGCGCGTCATCGCCGAGGTCGAGGCCGCCACGGGCACGGACCTCAGGCTGACGCTGGGCACGATGATCGAGCTGCCGCGCGCCGCCCTGACCGCCGCCCAGATCGCCGAGGCCGCGGAGTTCTTCTCCTTCGGCACCAACGACCTCACCCAGACCGTGTGGGGCTTCTCCCGGGACGACGTGGAGGCCAGCTTCTTCACCGCCTACCTGGAGAAGGGGATCTTCGGCGTCAGCCCGTTCGAGACGATCGACCGGGACGGCGTCGGCTCGCTCGTCCGCGCGGCCGCCGAGGCCGGCCGGGCCACCCGCCCGGACCTCAAGCTCGGCGTCTGCGGCGAGCACGGCGGCGACCCGGACTCGGTGCACTTCTTCCACGAGGTGGGCCTGGACTACGTCTCCTGCTCCCCGTTCCGCATCCCCGTGGCGCGGCTGGAGGCGGGGCGCGCCGCCGCGCTGGGCAAGGGGAGCAGCGACACCCGCTGACCCCGCACACCGGCTCCCGGCCGGCGGCAGCGGACACCCCGCCCGGGTTTCCCGGCGCGGGGTGCGGCCGTCGTCCGGGTCCGGGCGGCCGTCCCGTGCCGACCCTTCCATGGCCGTGCGCGTCATATGGCCTTGCGCGTCATGTGGTCGTGCGCGTCATGGGGCACGGGGCGCCCCTGCCCTGCGGAACGCCCGCCCACGGAACGTCGCACGGGTAACCTGCGCGTAACGTTCCGGGCACCCCGGGGACACCCGGTCCGGCCCTCCGCATGGCGGAGGGGCGGCGCCCGTGCGGGAGCGCCGCCCCTCTTTACTCCCCCACCGGGAGTTGTTGCCGCCCGCATCGGCTCGGGCGGCAACTCGCATACTCAGCGGCCGCTTTTTCGCTCGCCACCCCCCACGGGAACGAGCCGGGGCGGCCCCGAGTGCGTGAATAGGATTTCGCTTCAGGGGTGTTCGCCGCGAGTCGTTTCAACTGTGGCCAAAAGGCCGTGGTAACAGCACGTATCGGTGTGCATACTCAGTGGGCGGGGGGTGACGGCGGATGTCTCATGTGGGGGTTTGGTGCTGCGTGTCCATTTCACGGGACTCGATCTGGCCCGGTTGCGCCTGGCCGGAGACCCGGACGTGCTCTGGGAAACCGTATTGAGTCTGCACCGGCTGCGGGACAAACAAGGCGAGTCGATCTACGGCGATTGGCGCACCGAAACCCGCGCTCGGTTGAATAGTGAAACTCGGCTCCTGGCGCCCCTGGTTCCTCCCCGGGGGTATTTCCCCGACTTCCTGACACCTCCTGAAGGCGCCCTCGGACTCGAGTCGGGCGTGCAGGCGCTGCGTGCCACTCCCGCCGAGCGGGTCCACGAGGAGCTCGGCCGGCTCTCCACGGTGCGGACGCTGCCCGCTTGGATACGATCGCTGGCCGAGGGGGACGCGCGGGCGTTCGGCAAGCTGATCAGCGCCCTGCACGCGTACCACGAGGCGGCCATCGCGCCCTACTGGGCGCACATCCAGGCGCAGATCGAGGCGGACCGGGCGGTGCGGGGGCGGGCCCTGCTCGACGGGGGCGCGGACGCGCTGCTGTCCTCCCTGCCGCCGACGATGCGGTGGCGGGCGCCGGTCCTGGAGGCGGACTACCCCGTCGACCGGGACCTGTACCTGAACGGCCGCGGCCTGCTGCTCGTCCCCTCCTTCTTCTGCCGCGGCAACCCCGTGGCCCTGCAGAACCCCGACCTGTCCCCGGTGCTGGTCTACCCGGCCCGGCACGCCTCCGAGTCCACGCCGCCGGTCGCGACCGCCCCGCGCTCCCTGGGCAAGCTCGTCGGCCACACGCGGTCCGCGGTGCTCGGCTCGATCGGCGGCGGCTGCACGACGAGTGAACTCGCCCGGCGGGTGGGGGTGTCGGCGGCGTCCGCCAGCCAGCATGCGGGGGTGTTGCGGGAGGCGGGGCTGGTGTTGACGCTGCGGCATGGGAGTGCGGTGCTTCATACGTTGACGCCGTTGGGGGCGGCGTTGTTGCGGGGTGGGCACGAGGTGCCGGTGTCGGGGGGGCGGAGGCGGAGGTCGACGGCGGCGCCGATGTAGTGGGGTGGGGGGTTTGCCCCTGGCCCGCCCTTTCACCGTTTCTTCCGGGGGCTCCGCCCCCTCGGCCCGGCACCGCGCTGCCGCGCGGTGGGGCGGGGCTGCGCCCCTGCGCCCCTGCTTCCGGGGCTTCGCCCCTGGCCCCCTTTCGGGGCTCTGCCCCGGACCCCGTTGTCGCGGCTTCGCCGCTCGTCCTCAAGCTCCCCGGAGGGGGCAACCCCCAGACGGGCTGGGTTTCGCGCCCGGGCCGAAATCCAAAGCCCGGGCGCGCGCTTCGGCCTGGGCGCGCACTTCAGCCCGTCCGGCGTTTGAGGACAGCGCCCGCAGGGCGCTTCGGGGGCCAGGGGGCGAAGCCCCCGGTGGGGCGCAGGGGCGAAGCCCCGCCCACCCGCGCGCAGCGCGGGCTCGGCCCCACGCGCGGCACGCGCGCCGGCGGGGTCCCGCAGGGGCGGCAGCCCCTGCGGAAACGGTGAAAGGGCGGGTCGGGGAACGTCCGTACTAACCTGAACCCATGCCCGGCCCGGACGTGAACCACGACCTCACCGTCCACGACGCCCACCCCACCCCCCACAACCCCGTACCACAACTCCCCCTCACCCCCGACCAGATCGAGACAATCCCCACCACCCCCGGCCCGCCCCGCCTGCGAAGGCTGACCGAGCTGGTCATCGCCGGGACCGACCCGGGCGACACCCGCGACACCCTGGTGCGCCACCTCGTCGCCGTCGAACTCCGCGCCGCCACCACCGCGTTGTGGCGCGAACCGCGCCGCGCCGCCCAGGCCGCCGCGCTGGACGAGCTCGGTGCGATCGCCGGCGCGTACGACACCGACGGCGGTGCCGCCCTCGACCGGCTCCGCCGCCATCTCGTCGTGCACCGGCACCTCGACGAACTGCTGACCCTCGTACGCCGCGAGCTCGACGGGCAGACCGAGCCCGAGGTCCTCGTCGAGGACGGTCGCGCCTACGCGCAGTACCCCTACTTCCGGGACTCCACTCTCCGTATTCCGGACGCCTGTTACGACGTCACCGCCGAACTCGGCGTGCGTCACCGGCTCACGGCGGTGGAGCTCGACGGGGCCGGGCTCTCGCTGGCCGTCGAGGCCGGGGTGCACCGCATACCCGGCGGCAGCGCGGAGCTGGTGCTGCGCGGGCACGTCACCGGGACCGAACTCCGGTTCCCGGCGGAGGACATGGGGCGTGGCGGGTTCGCCGGGCGGGTGCCCCTCGCCGGCGTCCCCGAGGGCGTGTGGGACGTGCACATCGCCGTCACGGCACAGGGGATCGGGAGGGAGGCCCGGCTCGACGGCGGTCCGGACGCCGTCGTCTCCGTCGTCGCCGCCGACGGCACCGTCGCCACGCTGACCGGCCCCGGCGGCCTCGCCCTGGATGTCGGCGAGCTCCGCCACCCCGTGCAGGACCGGCTGCGGGTGGACGGCGTCGCCTGGGATCCGCAGGCGGGCCCGGCGACGCTGGCCGTCACCGGCCGGTGCGCCCTCGCCGACCACCCCGCCGGTTCCCTGGTCCTGCGGGCCACCGCGGCGGACGGGCAGGTCGTGGACGTCCCCGTCGGGACGGGCCCCGACGGGTCGTTCCGTACGCCGTTCCCCTGCACCGCCGCGGGGGAGTGGCGCCTCGTCCTGCGGCTGGCCGCCGGGGGCCGCGAATGGGCCGTCCCGGTGCCGGAGCAGCCGGAGTTGGCGGTCGCGCGCTGGCAGCGGCTGGGGCTGCCCTGGTACACCAAGCCCCTGCCGGACCGGGGCGTGCTGAGCGTCCGGACCGGCAGGGTGGAGGTGATCAAGGGGGTGCGGGGACGGTTGCGCCGCCGTACGCCTTGACCCGGTCAATACGCCTTGACCCGGTCAAGCAGGCTCGGACTCGATGCGGAAGCGCAGCCGGCAGATCACCGCGTCCGTGTCCCGCCGCACCGCGTGCGCGACCACGGCCCCGCGCTGGTTCTGCAGCAGCCGCTGCCAGACGTGGGCGGGCTCCACCTCGGGGATGAGGACGGTGACGCGGTTGTCGGGGTGCTGGCCGGCCAACTCGCGGACGTACTCCACGATGGGGCGGCCCAGCGCCCGGGAGGGCGCGGGGAGTTCGACCAGGTCGACGCCCGGCTTCCACAGCTCCCAGTCGCGGCGCAGCGACTCCGCCGCGCGGCGCCCCTCGGCGTCCGGCTGGGCGACCGTCACCGCGACGACCTCGTCGCCGAGCGAGACGGCCGCGGTGAGGGCCTTGCTGGTGAGGCGGGAGAGGGAGGAGACGGGGACGACGACCACGGAGTGGCAGCGGCGCGGCGTCTCGGGCACCCGGCCCAGCCCCAGCCGGTCGCCGATCCGCCCGTAGGTGCGGTGGACGGCCTCGAAGACCAGCACCATCAGGGGCAGCGCCACCACGATCAGCCAGGCGCCCTCCTCGAACTTGGTGGCCGTGACGACGACGGCCGAGACCCCGGTGAGCAGCGCGCCGAAGCCGTTGAGCAGGGCCTTGCCGGTCCAGCCGGCGGACCGCTCGTGCCGCCAGTGGCGGACCATGCCGACCTGGCAGATGGTGAAGCCGACGAAGACGCCGATGGCGAAGAGCGGCACCAGGGTGTTGACGTCGCCGCCGGAGAAGACGAGCAGCAGCGCGGAGACGGCGGCGAGGGCGAGCACACCGTGCCGGTGGACCTGGCGGTCGGCCTTGAGGCCGAAGACGTGCGGCAGGTAGTTGTCGCGGGCGAGCAGGCCCATCAGGACGGGCAGACCGCCGAAGGAGGTGTTCGCGGCGAGCGCGAGCAGGATCACGGTGGCGAACTGCACGACGTAGAACGCCCAGTTGTGGCCGAGTGAGGCGTCCGCGAGCTGGGCGAGGACGGTGACGCCCTCGACCGGCTGGAGGTGGAAGCGGCCGATCAGGACGGACAGGCCGATCAGCATCACGCCGAGCAGGGCGCCGAGCGCGACCTCGGTGCGCTGGGCGCGGCGGGCGCGCGGGGCGCGGAAGGCGGGGACGGCGTTGGCCACGGCCTCGACGCCGGTGAGGGCGGAGCAGCCGGCGGCGAACGCCTTGAGCAGCAGCAGGGCGCCGACGGCGGTCGCGTTGTCGCTCATCGCGGAGGCGTGCCCGGCGGCGGCCTCGGTGCTGGCGGGTGCGTCACGGAAGAGGCCGGCGGCGATCACGGCCAGGATCGAGCCGACGAAGACGGCCGTCGGAATCATGAACGCCTTGGCGGATTCGGCGATGCCGCGCAGGTTGATCCCGGTCACCAGGACGAGCACGGCCAGGCAGATCCACAGCCGGTCGGCGTAGAGGGAGGGGAAGGCGGAGGTCAGGGCGGCGACGCCGGCGGTGACCGAGACGGCGACGTTCAGCACGTAGTCCAGGACCAGGGACGCCGCGGTGACCAGGCTGGCGCGCCGCCCGAGGTGGCGCTTGGCGACGGCGTAGGAGCCGCCGCCGTCGGGGAAGGCCGAGATGACCTGCCGGTAGGAGAGGACGAGCACCGCGAGCAGGGCGGCGATGGCGAGGGTCACCGGGAGGGTGAAGCCCAGGCCGTGCGCGCCGGCCGCGGCCAGCACCAGGACGATCGCCTCGGGGCCGTAGGCCACGGAGGCCATCGCGTCGAGCGACAGGGCGGCCAGGCCCTGGACGGCGGTGAGCCGGTGCCGGTCCTCTCCGGCGGGCTTCCCGGCCGTGGTATCGGGCGGTTCCTCGCCCGTCCCGCCGGGGCGTTCGTCCGCATGGGCCAGCATGGACATGTTCGGTCGTACCTCCGTGACGCCGTACTCCGTGATCCGCGCCTTCGTGGCGTGGGACGCTCAGCGTGCTTCCGTGCCGACCGGGCCGTGACCCCCGTTGGCGTTCTCTTGGCGCTTTCTGATGCTTTCTTCGCGCTTTCTTAGCGCTGGTCGATCGGCGTCAAGAGAGCGTCAGCAGCGCGTCAGGTTCGCCCCGTTCGGTGTCAGCGTGCCGTCAAGGCCCGGCGAGGCGTTGAACGGGCGGTTCTAGCGTCACGGACATGGGACGGCGATTGACGGAGCGGGCACGTGCACGCACCCGCGGGACGGCCGCGCGCCGGCCGCACCCCGGGGTGCTCGCCCGGGACGGCGGCTGGCGCCGCGAGGCCCGGGCCGCGTGGTGCTGGGGCGCCGCGCTCGGCGGAGTGCTGGCCGTCGCCGACCTGGCGCGCGGCAGCCTCGACTGGCCGCGCGCCGGCTGCTGGACGGCCATCGCCGCCGCGCTCGTCGTGGTGCTGCGCCCCGCCCGGATCACCGCGGGGGACGGCTGGCTCGCCACCCGCGGCCTGCTCCGCGAGCGGCGCGTCCGTACGGACCTGCTGACGCGCGTGCTGCGGGCGGACGGGGTCGCGCCCCGGCTCGTCCTGCGCGACGTCGGCGGCAACCGGGTCGAGCTGGATCCGCGGGTGCTGCGTGCTAATCCCCTGCTGTGGCACCAACTCGACGCCGGGGCACGGCGGGCGCGCGAGCGGGGGCTGTTGCGGGAGGGGGCGGCGGTGCTGGAGGCGGTGGGGGAGCAGGTGGACGGGGAGGGGGCACGGGCGGTGTTCCGGGCGTCGGGCCTGGAATGAGCCCGGAATGAGCCCGGCATGAGTCCGGAATGAGCGCCGCCCCGTCCGGGCGCGCCCTCACACCCGCGGCGGCCACCCGTACGAAACCCCCGTCAGCCGCTCCGACATCGCCCACAGCCCCGCGCTCGCCCGGTCGTCCCGCGTCCACGGCGCACGGGGCGACCGCACCGGCGCCCCGCGCCACATCAGCACCCGCGGCCCGAAGAAGTCGTCCTGCCGGACGTCCGGCGCCGTCGCCGCCCGCAGGATCGGCAGCGCCCCGGCCTCCGCGCTCTGCGCGACCACCCGGTTCGCGCCCCGGACCAGCTGCTCCGCCCAGCGGCGGTCCTCCATGCGCACGCCCGCCGTCTGCAGGTTCGTCGCCGCGTACCCCGGGTGCGCGGCGGCCGCGACCAGCGGGGAGCCGGCCGCCGCCAGCCGCCGCGCCAGCTCGTGGACGAAGAGCAGGTTGGCGCTCTTCGAGCGGCCGTAGGCGATCCAGCGCCGGTAGCCGCCGTCCATCTGCACGTCGCGCGGATCGACCGTGCCCAGCAGGTGCAGCCCGCTGGAGACGGTGACCACCCGCGCCCCGTCCCCGGCCGCCCGCAGCCGCGGCAGCAGCAGCCCGGTCAGGGCGAAGTGCCCCAGGTGGTTGGTGCCGAACTGCATCTCGAAGCCGTCGACCGTGCGCCGCCGCGGCAGCGCCATCACCCCGGCGTTGTTCACGAGGAGGTCCAGCCGCTCCTCCGGCAGCGCGTCCGCGAAGGCCCGTATGGACTTCAGGTCGGCCAGATCCAGCGGGGCGAGGCGGACGTCGGCCTCCGGCACCTCATGTCTGAGCAGGTCCTCGGCCGCCCGGCCGCGCGTCTCGTCCCGGCAGGCCAGCACCACGCGGGCGCCGCGCCGGGCGAGTTCCCGGGCCGTGACGAAGCCCAGTCCGCTGTTGGCTCCGGTGACCACCGCGGTGCGGCCGTGCTGCGCGGGGATCTCGTCGGGGGTCCAGCCGTTCACTGTGTGCTCCGTCCTCTGCGGTCACGTGTGATCACGCCCAGCGCCCTCAGCCTAGGGGACCTGTCGAACAGGGCTACGGGCGGGCGCCATCCGTGTGATCGGGGCTGACCTGCGCCGTCCGCGGGAGGCAAATGTGGAGAACGGTTGACGATCATTCGTACGCTGGTCATACGCCGGATCGTCTGTCTTCGGGACGGTACGGAAAACGGTCCGGCCGGGCGCCGGGTCCCGGCGTTGCGGTTAGCCTGTCAACGACCTTCCTGAGTGGTGGGGGTGCCTGTGCGTTTCTCCCGGTGGAGCCGGGCCCGATGGGGCCGGGCCGCGCTGGCCGGGCTGTATGTCGTCGTCCTGGCGGCTGCCGTCCCCCGGGCCGGCGGTCACGGGAAGGACCGCAGCTGGTCCAGCGAACAGGCCCAGCGCTTCTGGGGACCCACGCGCACCGCGGACGAGGCCTCCGAGGACGACGCGGACGCCGACTCCCGCAGCGCGGCCCAGCGCATCACCGGCAGCGCGAAGCACTTCGGCGGAGTGCCCTCGGTGGGCGTCCTCTTCTACACCGGCGACGACATGAAGAGCCACCACTGCACGGCGAGCGTGGTGCACAGCCCCAAGGGCAACCTCCTCGTCACCGCCGGGCACTGCTCGATCGGCGACGACGCGGCGTTCGTGCCGGACTACCAGCAGGGCGCGAAGGAACAGCCGTACGGGGTCTGGACGGTGGACCGCGTCTTCACCGACCCCAGACGCACCGACACCGGCGAGGGCTCGGACCTCGACTTCGCCTTCGCCACCGTCAGACCCGACGCCAAGGGGCGCCGGATCGAACAGGTCACGGGCGCGAACCGGCTGGTCCGCACCCCCGGATACGTCAACCGCGTGACCGTCATCGGCTACCCGAGCGCCGACGACGACCCGGCCGACGAGGCGATCCGCTGCACGGCGATGACGAGCCGTCTGGAGAACCACAACCAGCTGAAGATGCGCTGCGACGGCTTCTTCTCGGGCACCTCCGGCAGCCCGTGGCTGACCCACTTCAACGAGAAGACCCGGACCGGCGACCTGGTCGGCGTCCTGGGCGGGCTCAACGGCGGCGGCCCGGACGGGGACAGATCGGCGCAGCTGTCGTACAGCCCCCTGAACGACGACGAGATCTTCAAGCTCTACCTGGACGCCATAAACAACCGCGAGCCCAAGCGCTGACCAGCACCCCGCCGCCGGGCAAAACCCATCCACAGGCCGGACGGCCCATGCCACTGTCCGACCCTGCGGCTACCGTCGGAGGCATGAACGAGAAGCCCGTCACCGCCGGTTATGCCGAGCCGGACCTGGCACGCTGGGCGCCCGAGCCCGACAAGCGCCCGGGCCGCACCGCCTTCCAGCGCGACCGGGCCCGCGTCCTGCACTCCGCCGCGCTCCGCCGTCTCGCGGGCAAGACGCAGGTCGTCGCCCCCGGCGGCAGCGGGAGCGGCGGCGCCTGGGACGCCACCCCCCGCACCCGGCTGACGCACTCGCTCGAGTGCGCCCAGGTCGGCCGCGAGCTCGGCGCCGCCCTCGGCTGCGACCCGGACCTGGTGGAGACGGCCTGCCTCGCGCACGACCTCGGCCACCCGCCCTTCGGGCACAACGGCGAGCAGGCGCTCGACGAAGTGGCGGGCCCCTGCGGCGGCTTCGAGGGCAACGCCCAGTCCCTGCGGCTGCTCACCCGTCTGGAGCCCAAGCGCTTCGTCCCGGACCCGGACGACCCGGAGACGGGGGAGCCGGCCAGCGTCGGCCTCAACCTCACCCGCGCCGCGCTCGACGCCGCCACCAAGTACCCCTGGCCGCGCGGCGGCCGCCCCGCCGACCCGGACTCCCGCAAGTTCGGCGTCTACCCGGACGACCTGCCCGTCTTCGCCTGGTACCGGCAGGGCGCCCCCGGGCAGCGCAGGAGCTTCGAGGCCCAGGTCATGGACTGGTCCGACGACGTGGCCTATTCGGTGCACGACGTCGAGGACGGCCTGCACGCCGGCCACCTCGACCCCGGGGTGCTGCACTCCGCCCCCGAGCGCCGCGAGATCTTCGCCGTCGCCGCCGGCCGGCACGCCCCGGGGGCGGACGAGGCGGAGCTGGCGGGGGCGCTCGACCGGCTGCTCGGCCAGGAGTGGTGGCCGCACGGCTTCGACGGGTCGGCCGTCGCCCAGGCCCGGCTCAAGGACGCCACCAGCCAGCTCATCGGCCGTTTCTGCCTGGCGGCGGAGACCGCGACCCGCGCCGCGTACGGCCCGGG
Source organism: Streptomyces luteireticuli (assembly GCF_041519305.1). Taxonomy (NCBI): domain Bacteria; kingdom Bacillati; phylum Actinomycetota; class Actinomycetes; order Kitasatosporales; family Streptomycetaceae; genus Streptomyces; species Streptomyces luteireticuli. The sequence continues at coordinate 3,125,680 of NZ_CP167927.1, read as the reverse complement.
CCGGCTGACCCGGTACGGCGCCGAGCTCGTCGTCCCCCGGGAGACCCGGCTGGAGTGCGCCGTGCTCAAGGCCGTCGCCGACCGGTACGTCATCCAGCGCGAGGACCAGGAGAAACTCCGCGCCGAGCAGCGCGTGGTCATCGCCGAGCTCGCGGACCGCCTCGTGGCCCGCGCGCCCGACGGCCTGGACCCCCAGTTCCGCGCCCTGTTCACCGCGGCGGCCGACGACGCGGGCCGGCTGCGGGCGGTGATCGACCAGATCGCCGCCCTCACCGACGCCTCCGCGCGCTCCCTGCACGCCCGGCTCACCGCGTCCGAGCCGGGGCGCGCGGACTGAGGAGCACCTTGCGGGGGCATCCGTGCGGGCAGTTGAGGGCAGTCCCTCTTCCGGCGGCCCGCCGGGTACGGCACGCTCGCACTGGCCGTTCTCCGGCGACCGGCCGGGGACGCGCACGACACCGGGGACGCACAACGTAGGCGCGGCGCCCGCAGGGGCCCACCGCGCGGCAGCGAGGAGGCAGCAAGTGGTGGATGCGAACCAGACGTTCGTCATCGTCGGAGGCGGGCTCGCCGGGGCGAAGGCCGCCGAGACGCTCCGGGCGGAGGGGTTCACCGGCCGGGTGATCCTCATCTGCGACGAGCGCGACCACCCCTACGAGCGTCCACCGCTCTCCAAGGGGTACCTGATCGGCAAGGACGAGCGCGACAGCGTCTTCGTGCACGAGCCCGCCTGGTACGCCCGGTCCGACATCGAGCTGCACCTCGGCCAGCCCGCCGTCCACCTCGACCGCGCCGCCCGCACCGTGCGCCTGGGCGACGGCACCGTCGTCCGCTACGACCGGCTGCTGCTGGCCACCGGCTCCGAGCCGCGCCGGCTGGACATCCCCGGCACCGGCCTGGCCGGCGTCCACCACCTGCGCCGCCTCGCGCACGCCGAGCGGCTGCGCGGCGTCCTCGCCTCCCTCGGCCGCGACAACGGCCACCTCGTCATCGCCGGCGCCGGCTGGATCGGCCTCGAAGTGGCCGCCGCCGCCCGCGGCTACGGCGCCGAGGTGACCGTCGTCGAGCCCGAGCCCACCCCGCTGCACCCCGTCCTCGGCCCCGAGCTCGGCCAGCTCTTCACCGATCTGCACGGCGAGCACGGCGTCCGCTTCCACTTCGGCGCCCGGCTCACCGAGATCACCGGCCAGGACGGCATGGTGCTGGCCGTGCGCACCGACGACGGCGAGGAGCACCCCGCCCACGCCGTCCTCGCCGCCATCGGCGCCGCCCCGCGCACCGCGCTCGCCGAGGCCGCCGGCCTCGCCCTGGTCGACCGCGAGGACGGCGGGGGCGTCGCCGTCGACGCCTCGCTGCGCACCTCCGACCCCGACATCTACGCGGCCGGCGACGTCGCGGCCGCCGAGCACCCCTGGATGGGTCTCCGCCTGCGGGTCGAGCACTGGGCCAACGCCCTCCACGAGGGCCCGGCCGCCGCCCGCGCCATGCTGGGCCAGGAGGTCGCCTACGACCGCGTCCCGTACTTCTTCTCCGACCAGTACGACCTGGGCATGGAGTACTCGGGCTACGCCCCGCCCGGCACCTACGACCAGGTGGTGTGCCGGGGCGACGTCGGCAAGCGGGAGTTCATCGCCTTCTGGCTGCGCGAGGGCCGCGTCCTGGCGGGGATGAACGTGAACGTGTGGGATGTCACCAAGACCGTCCAGCAGCTCATCCGCTCCGGTGCGACACCCGGCGCCGAGGCGCTGGCCGACCCCGGGGTCCCGCTGGAGTCGCTGCTCCCGTGAGCCCGCGGGACGGGCGTGCCGGCGGCCGCCAGTAGACTTCACGCGTGGCAGGCAGGATCAACGATGACGATGTGAAGGCGGTCCGGGACGCCGTCCCGATCGACGCCGTCGTGTCCGAGTACCTCCAGCTGCGCAACGCCGGCGGCGGCAACCTCAAGGGCCTGTGCCCCTTCCACGACGAGAAGTCCCCGTCCTTCCACGTCAGCCCCGCCAAGGGGCTGTACCACTGCTTCGGCTGCCAGGAGGGCGGGGACACCGTCGACTTCGTCATGAAGGTCGACCACCTCTCCTTCGCCGAGACCATCGAGCGGCTCGCCGCCCAGGCCGGCATCACCCTGCGCTACGAGGAGGGCGGCTACACCCCGGGCCGCCAGCAGGGCGAGCGCACCCGCCTGGTCGAGGCGCACAAGATCGCCGCTCAGTTCTACGCCGAGCAGCTCGGCGGCGCCGAGGCCGAGATCGCGCGGGCGTTCCTCGCCGGCCGCGGCTTCGACCAGTCCGCCGCCGCGCACTTCGGCGTCGGCTACAGCCCGGCGGGCTGGGACCACCTCACCCGCTTCCTGCGCGGCCGCGGCTTCAGCGACAAGGAGCTGATCCTCTCCGGCCTCTCCCAGGACGGCCGCCGCGGCCCCATCGACCGCTTCCGCGGCCGCCTGATGTGGCCCATCCGCGACATCACCGGCGACGTCGTCGGCTTCGGCGCCCGCAAGCTGCGCGACGACGACAACGGCCCGAAGTACCTCAACACCCCCGAGACCCCCCTCTACCGCAAGTCGCATGTGCTGTACGGCATCGACCTGGCGAAGAAGGACATCGCCAAGGGCAACCGGGCCGTCGTCGTCGAGGGCTACACCGATGTGATGGCCTGCCACCTGGCCGGCGTCACCACCGCCATCGCCACCTGCGGCACCGCCTTCGCCGGCGAGCACATCAAGATCCTCCGCCGGCTGCTGATGGACAACTCCCGGGCCAAGGTGATCTTCACCTTCGACGGCGACGCGGCCGGCCAGCGCGCCGCCCTGCGCGCCTTCGAGGACGACCAGAAGTTCGCCGCCCACACCAACATCGCCGTCAGCCCCGGCGGCATGGACCCCTGCGAGCTGCGCCTGGACCGCGGCGACGACGCGGTGCGCGCGCTGATCGAGGAGAGCACCCCGCTCTTCGAGTTCGCGATCCGCTCCGTCGTCGCCCGCCACGAGGTGGACACCCCCGAGGGCCAGGCGGCCGCCCTGGAGGAGGCCGCCCCCATCGTCGCCGGCATCAAGGACAGCTCCATCCGCCACCAGTACGCGGTGCGCCTCGCCGGCCTGCTGGGCATCCTCGACACCCAGTTCGTCGTCATGCGGGTCGGCCAGCTCGCCCGCTGGGCCCGCGAGCGGGCCGACCGCGGCGACGGCCGGCAGCGGTCCGCGGCGCCGCGGACCGCCGTGGCGGAGGCCCCCCGCCCGCCCGCCCCCCGCGGGCCCGCGCTCAATCTGCGCAGCCCCGCCCACCGCACCGAGCGCGAGCTGCTCAAGCTCGCCCTCCAGCACCCCGAGCTGGTCGCCCCGGCCTTCGACGCCTACGGGGAGGACGAGTTCACCGCCGCCCCCTACGCCGTCGTCCGCCGCGCCATCGAGCAGGCCGGCGGCGTCGCGAACGCCGACGGGGAGTATCTGGCCCGGGTGCGCGACGCCGCCCCCGACGACACGGTCCGCTCGATGGTCACCGAGCTGGCCGTCGAGCCCGTCCACGCCCGTACGGTCGACGAGGTCTACGCCGGGACGCAGCTGGTCCAGGTCCGGCTGCGGGCCGTCGAGCGGCGGGTCAAGGAGGTCCAGGGCAGCCTGGTCCGCCTCGGCGCCACCTCCTCGCCGGACCATCTGGCCGCCGTGCAGAACGAGTTGTGGGTGCTCCAGCAGTACGGGAAGTCGCTCCAGGACCGCGGCGCCGCGGCTCTCTGACGTCAGCCCGCCCCACCGCCGTCCGTCCGTCACCCGGGGCCCACGGGCCGACCACAGAAAGTGGCCGCACGCCCCTCGTGGCGGGACCTCGTCGTGCCCCACACTGGTGGGCGGTGCCTGAGTCCTCCGGAGAAATGGCACGGAGCACGGACCGGGAACCCCCGTGAACCGCTCGGCAGCCGCCGCGCCGAGTCCTCTGCCCACGCAGCGATCACCCTGGAGGTCGCCCCCGTGCAGACCCGGACCCCCACCATCGCCCCGGCCCCTGCCCGCCCGGCACCGGCCGTGCCGAGGCAGCCCGGACCGCCCCCGTCCGAGGTCCTCGACGTCCCGCCGCCCCCGGAGCGCGAGCGGCGCCCCGACACCGGCGGCCCGTCCTCGGACCTCTTCCGGCAGTACCTCCGCGAGATCGGCCGCATCCCGCTGCTCTCGGCGGCCGAGGAGGTCGAGCTGGCCCGGCGGGTGGAGGCCGGGCTGTTCGCCGAGGAGAAGCTCTCCACCCACCCCGGGCTCGACACCGCCCTCGCCCTCGACCTCGACCAACTGGTGGTGCTCGGCCGGATGGCCAAGCGCCGCCTCATCGAGGCCAATCTGCGCCTCGTGGTCTCCGTCGCCAAGCGCTACATCGGCCGCGGGCTGACCATGCTCGACCTCGTCCAGGAGGGCAACCTGGGCCTGATCAGGGCGGTCGAGAAGTTCGACTACGCCCGCGGCTACAAGTTCTCCACCTACGCGACCTGGTGGATCCGCCAGGCCATGTCCCGCGCGCTGGCCGACCAGGCCCGCACCATCCGGGTGCCGGTGCACGTCGTCGAGCTGATCAACCGCGTCGTCCGCGTCCAGCGCCGCATGCTCCAGGAGCGCGGCAGCGAGCCCACCGCCGAGGAGGTCGCCGCCTACCTCGACCTCTCCGAGGAGCGGGTCAGCGAGGTGCTGCGGCTCGCCCAGGAGCCGGTCTCCCTGCACGCGCCCGTCGGCGAGGAGGACGACGTCGCGCTCGGCGACCTCATCGAGGACGGCGACGCCGCCTCGCCCGTCGAGTCCGCCGCCTTCCTGCTGCTGCGCGAACACCTGGAGGCGGTCCTCTCCACCCTCGGCGAGCGCGAGCGCAAGGTCGTGCAGCTGCGCTACGGGCTGGTGGACGGGCGGCCGCGGACGCTGGAGGAGATCGGCCGGATATTCGGCGTCACGCGGGAGCGGATCCGCCAGATCGAGTCCAAGACCCTCAACAAGCTCCGCGACCACGCCTTCGCCGACCAACTGCGGGGCTATCTGGACTAGTTGCCGCTACTGCCCGAACGCCCCGGGGTGGGTCTGCTCGCGCACGGTCCCGTACTGCTGCCGCACGGCCTGGCCGGCCGGCAGCTCCTCGCCCGGCTCGTACACCTGCCCGGCACCGTACGGCCAGTGCGGCGGCTCCTGCGGGGAGAGCACGCCGTGCTGCACCCCCAGCGACCAGGCGGCCTGCCGGGCCGCGCCCAGCGCCGCCCAGTCCGCCGGCTGCGGGACGACGACCTGGGTGCCGAACAGCGCCGGCGCCAGCGCCTGCACGGCGGGCAGCTCCGCCGCCGCGCCCAGCAGGAACACCCGCCGCACCACGACGCCGCGCCCGCGCAGCACGTCCAGCGCGTCGGTGAGCCCGCACAGCATGCCCTCGAACGCGGCCCGCGCCAGGTGCTCCGGCTTCATGCTCTCGCGCCGCAGCCCGGTCAGCGTCCCGGCGGTGTGCGGCAGGTGCGGGGTCCGCTCGCCCTCCAGATAGGGCAGCAGCACCATCCCGTACGCGCCCCAGGAGGAGCGCAGCGCCAGCTCCGACAGGCCCGCCAGGTCCGTGCCCAGCAGCTCGGCCGTGCCGCGCAGCACCCGCACCGCGTTCTGTGTGTGGACGACGGGCAGGTGCATGCCGGTCGCGTCGGCGAACGAGGTGATGGTGCCCTGGGGGTCCGCCAGCGCCTGGTGGTGCACGGCGAAGACCGAACCGGAGGCGCCCAGTGAGACCACCGCGTCCCCGGGGCCCACGCCCAGCCCGAAGGCGGCCGCCATCGTCTCGCCGGTCCCGGCGGAGATGAGCAGCCCCTCGGGGGTGTGCCCGGCCGGCTCCGCGGGCGCCAGCACGTCCGGCAGCGCGGCCTGGTGACCCAGGGCCAGTTCGACGAGGTCGGGCCGCCAGCCGCCGGTGGCCGCCGACCAGTAGCCGGTGGCGGACGCGGCGCCGCGGTCCGTGGTGCGCCGCACCGGGCGGCCCAGCAACTGCCACACCAGCCACTCGTGCGGCTGGAGCAGCATCGCGGTGCGGGTCGCCGACTCGGGCTCGTTCCGCGCCAGCCAGCGCAGCTTCGCCACCGCCAGCGAGGCCTGCGGCACCGTGCCCACGGCCTGCGCCCAGGCGGCCCGGCCGCCCAGCGCCTCCGTGAGGTCCGCGGCCGAGGCCTGCGCCCTCCTGTCGTTGCCCAGCAGCGCGGGACGGACGAGCACGCCGCCCGCGTCCAGCGTCAGCAGCCCGTGCTGCTGCGCCGAGACGCCGATGGCCTGCACGCCCTCCAGCAGCCCGCCCGCGGCGGCCTCGCCCAGGGAGATCAGCCATCCCTGGGGGTCGCCCTCGGCGGCCGACGGCGGATGCGGCGCATACCCCTGGCGGAGTACGGCTCCCGTGTCCGCGTCGCAGACGACGATCCGCGTGCTCTCGCTGGAACTGTCCAGCCCGGCGACTATCCCCATGCGGAGGATGATGCCAAAGGTGCGGGTCAGGTGTTGCTGGTGCCCCACTCGTCCTCGTCGCCCCCGCGCTGTTCGCGCAGCGAGCGCACCCGGTCCGCCACCGAGGCGGGGACCCGGTTGCCGACCTTGTCGAACGCGCGGGCCGCCAGCGACCGGCCGTTCACCGCGGCCGCCTCGGCGGTGTTGCGCACCACCGGGTTCTGCGCGATCCGCTGCGCCCCCTTGCGCAGTGCCTCGTACCGCTCGCGGCCGGCCCGCGCGCCGAGCACATACCCGACGGCGGCACCAGCGATGAACGTCAGCCGGTAGCGCATCCCGCACCGTCCTTCCCTCGGATCCCCTGAATCCCGCGCGACCACGGGCCCTGCCGGGCCCGTCCCACCGCCTGCCCGGCGTCGCCCGAGATCACTCCCGGGATACCGATTGGCGGAGCACCCCCCTGCTTGCGCTAATGTATGTCTCGCAGCGAGCGCACGCCGCCCGGGAGACCGGACGAAGATGCGTTCGGGGCAACGCGACAATCCCCTGTAGCTCAATTGGCAGAGCAGCCGGCTGTTAACCGGCAGGTTACTGGTTCGAGTCCAGTCGGGGGAGCGCGATCCTCTGTAGCTCAATTGGCAGAGCAGCCGGCTGTTAACCGGCAGGTTACTGGTTCGAGTCCAGTCGGAGGAGCCATCCGGAGAAGGACCCCCCATCGGGGGTCCTTTTTTCATGCCCGGATTAACGCCGGGCGGGAACCGATCCCGCCATGGCCGAAGTCCTCAAGGTCAGGCTGGTCACACGATGTGCCCCCACCGGGGCAGCAGATCGTATGAGCGGCTATGCTGCGGCAGACGGCGCGCACAGATGTGCGCGACGCGCCGTGAACGGGGCGGTAGCTCAGCCGGTTAGAGCAGCGGACTCATAATCCGTCGGTCGTGGGTTCGAGTCCCACCCGCCCCACTTCGCGGCAGCTGTGCAGAAACGTTCTGACCTGCTCATACGGTGCCCTGACTGGTCTCGACCGGCCGGGGCTTCGTGCTGTCTGGGGCCGGTCGCGTGAGCGATGCGTGAGCGACGGTGCCGGAGGATACGACCTGGCGGGCGCGGGGAACGAGACTGGCGGCCTTCTCGGCCACCTCGCGGTCGATCTCGGGCAGGAGGCTGGTGTACGTGTCCGAGGTCAGCGTGATCGTGGAGTGCCGCAACGTCTCCTTGATCGTGTGAAGGTCACCGCCGCCGGCATGCGTGAGCGTCGCTGCCACGTGACGTAGATCCCGCAGACTGATGGGCGGCAGGTCGGTCGTGGCGCAGATGCGGCGGAAGGCGTTGGAGACGGTCTCCGGGTGCAGCCAGGAACCGTCCTCCTGTGTGAAGACCTTTCCGGTGTCCTGCCACCCCTTCCCCCACTTCAGGCGCTCCTTGCTCTGACGGGCCCGGTGTGCTCGCAGAACCGCCACAGTGCCGCTGTCGAGCGCGATCGTGCCCGCGCTGCCGTCCGTCTTGGGCGCCGACTCGTACAGCTCCCAGTTGTCGACCACGATCGCCTTGGCGGGAGTGAGGAGTCCGGCGTCGAGGTCGACGTCCGTCCAGTCCTGGCCGACACCCTCGCCCCGGCGCAGACCCCGAAACGCGATCAAATGGAAGAAGGCGTACAGCCGGTCGCCCTCGGTGGCGTCCAGGAAGACGCCGAGCTGCGCCGGTGTCCACACCATGACCGCGCTCGGCTTGATGCCCGTCTCGCGCCACCGCCGCACCCGCTCGTCGGTCCACAGCAACGCCTTCGGCCTTTTGCCCGGCTCCAGCTCAACGTGAGTGGCCGGGTTGAAGGTGATGAGCTGTTGGGTGATGGCGGCGTTCAGAGCGGCCCGTAGCGTCCGCCGGATGCTCTGCCGCGTCGCCGGTCCAGTGACCTTGCGAAACGGCTTCATATCGGCCAGCCTGGCCCGTTCTCCGGCAAGCCGCGCCCGCTCCTCGGCCGGCGGCCTGCTGCGCTTGCTCCACTTACAGCGGGCGGCCTGTTCCCGCCGGGCCTGGTTCTCGGCCTCGATGACCTCGTTGTCGTCGGCGATCCCGTCGAACATCTCCACCAGGTGGTTGATGTTGAGGCGATCGAGCCGGTGGTGCCCGATGCGCGGCTTGAGGTGGACGCGTATGTGTGACTCGTAGCCCTTGGTCGTCGTCCTGCGAGTCTTCTTTGCGGCGAGCCACATGTCCAGCCACTCGCCGACCGTCAGACGCGAGGTCAGCTTCTGGCCCGTGACGAACCGTCGGCGGGTCTCCTCTTTGTCCGGGAGCGGGGCCTTCTCCGCGGCGACCTGCTCAAGCAGGTCGGCTATGCGTCTACGCCCTTCAAGGTCGTCGGACTCCGGCAGGGCGAGGAGCGCGCGGACGTGATCGAGATCGTCTACGGCTTCCTGCTTGGTGGCGTAGCCACCTCGGGCGAAGGAGCGACGCTGACCGTCTTCGCGGGGCGGCAGCTCCTGGCGCAGGGAGTACGTGCCATGCCGCTTGCTCTTGAGCTTCGAGCATTTACTGCCGAGGGGTTTCCCGGTCTCTTTGTCCCGGCAGTGGCAGCGCCGGTACGTGGACCCTTTCATTTGTGACCTCCTGGAGCAGGATTGGAGTTGTTCTGCGCGGCCTCGCCGCCGGTCTCTTCTTGGAGTGAGGCCAGCGGACATGGATTGTTTTATATGCCGCAGTAACGGCAGGAGTCATTCGAGGGTGCAGGTGTCATTTTGGGAACAAGACCATTTCGGGTATTCCTGCGCCCAGCTGTGTACAGCTCGATAGCCCTCTCAAACGAGATGCCTCCGGAGCGGTATTAATTGACTTAACGTCGGCGGGTATCCCGAGATCCCCCGTGGAGGGTCCTTGCAGTTTGCTGCACTGATCGTCGAGCCCGGACATTTGGTGTCGCGCAACTTGGAGTGACTGATGGGGCGATCTCGGGATCACCGAGAAGAGCTTTTTCATGCCTTGATCATAGGCGATGAATTGGCATGAGAGAGGCACTTCTATGGCAGGCTCGTGTCCATGGTCACATTTCCAGTGCCAGATTTTCCCGATGCTTCCTCACGTTTCCGGCTGGGTCCCGCTCGTGACCTGATTTTCCCGAGGCTCGTTTTGGTCACGTCTCTCGGTGGCGATGCATGGGCTAGGGTTCGAAAACGTGAACCGAACAGAAATCAACAGCCTCTCGCGTGTACGCGCCTCTGCATTCTCGGGGCAGGCTCGGCAGACCCGATTGAGCGCACACCTCTCCCTCTCCGAGCTGGCCAAGGTGTGCGGTGTGGATGCTTCCACGGTATGGAGGTGGGAGCAGGGCAAGCGCGTACCGCGAGGGGAACCCGCACTGCGCTACGCACGGGTGCTTGACACACTTGCCCACGCTCAAGCTGCTGGTGAGGCGGAATGGTGAGCCCCACGACTCTGAGTCGAGCCGAGCTGCGGGCCCTGCCGCCGGTGATCGACCTGGAAACTGCAGGCCGCGCTCTGGGGCTGAAGCGGAGCACCACCTACGTGTTGGCCAAGAGGGGAGAACTTCCTGTACGAGCCCTTCGCCTTGGGAGAGCGTACCGAGTGGTGAGCGCCGAACTACTGGAAATCCTCGGTGTAACGCCCGACTCAGATACTGAGCCCGCCCCTGGCGTAGCTGTGCTCGATCAGACCGCGGTCAGTTGACCGCCCCTGCATGACACTTGCAGCAGCGCGGGGCGTAACTGGCCAAGGTCGGCTCACGCCGCCGCACAGGAGACCTCAGATGAAGAAGCCTATCCAGCCCCAGCAGCCTGGTGAGGTCGTACCATGAGCCTCGACGCAATGGACTGGGTGTGGACACGCTCCACTGCCAAAGGAACCAGCCGTCTGGTGCTCCTGGCGATAGCCGACAAGGCCACCGGGCCGAGGTGCACTGCCTACGCCGGCACGACCATGCTCATCAAGCACACCAACGCTTCCCGGTCGTCGGTGGTGACATCCGTGGACAAGCTACTCGCATCAGGCGAGCTGGCTGTCATCGAGAACACCCGTGGACCGCTGGGGGCGACCGTCTACCAACTCCCCGGAGCTGTCGGGCACATACGAAAGACACCTGGCAAACCGGGCTTCGGGGGTTCGGAATCTGGACCGGTAAAGAATCCGGACCGGTCCGAAAACGAGACCCCCAGGGGTCCAGAATCCGGACCGGAGGGGTACAGAATCCGGACCGGTAGGGGTATGAAATCCGGACCCCAGAACCAGAGAGAACCAAAACACCAAGAGGAACAGCAGCAGCCGCGCGCGAGCGCCCCATCAATGCCCGAGCAGCTACAACCACTTGCCGCCGCGCTGGACGCCGTTGGAGTCATGGTGCGCTGGAACCTCAGCCCCCACCAACAGCACGACCTCGTGCAGCTCCTCAGGCGCCACAGCGTCGAAGCCCTCGTCGAGCTTGCCGCCTGGCGAAGAACCTCTGGCGGCGCACCGAAGCCCGCAAGCTACTGGCTCGCCGTCTGGAGCGACCTCGACTGGGCACCGGCGGTCACGCCCCACGGATCGAGCGTCGTCCCACTCCGCGAACGAGCCGTCCAGACCACCCATACCGACAACCTCGCCGCAGGGCTCGCTCTGCTGGAGCGGGAAGGAACCGCATAGTGGACCGTCAGCACGTTGCCGCCCTGCTGAACCTCTGCGCCACGGTGGACAGCCGCGTACGGCGCGCCATGGCCACCGAGGAACAAGCTGCCGAGACCATCCGTTCATGGACCGACGCTCTCGTCCACGTTCCCGCGGAGGCCAGCGCCGTCAAATGGGATGCGTGCCATGCAGTCCGTCGCTACTACGAGCAACACGGCGGCGACCGGAGCGCACAGTTCCGGCCGATCGAACCCGCTGACATCCTCGCCGCGTGGGCTCCACACCGGGCCGAGCTCATGAACCGCCACGTTGACCCGGCACCTGCTGCTGACCCCGACGACGTCCACGCTTACCAGGCCGAGCTGCGAGCCACTCGTGCAGCGGTTGTCGCCGGCGAGGTCGCTCCAGCCGGGCAACGTCAGCTGAGCAGCCACAGGCGGTCGTCGGAGACCGCGGCCCGCATCGCCGCCATGGGCAGTCCGATACCTCCACACGTACAACGCCAGCTCGCCCCTTATCGCCAGTTCCGTGTCCGGCGCAGAGAAGCACTGGCTGCCCAGCGGCTCATCGTCCCGGCTATCGAGAGCTGCAGCGAGGAGGGGGCGGTGGCCACTTCGCTGCCAGGATGAAGGTTTCCGATGTCGCGTTGGCAGTTTCCTCTGTGACTGTTTTGGGCTGTGCGCTCAGGGAGGCGTACGCGCCCTGCTTGAGCGTTTGCCCGTTGTCAGTGGACGACGCGATGACCCATCAGGCGCCGACGCTCTCGACGGGCAGACCGTCGGCCAAGCTGATCAGACACTTCAGCTCCTCCCAGCTCTCTGGCCCCACCTGTACCGCCCCGCCACCGGGACCGGACAACTCCGTGCGAACGGGCTGGTCCAGGCCCAGAAGGCGGCACTCGCGCTCGATGATGCGCACCGCCCGATCCGTTGCCTGGTGGTCGCCGGAGCGCACAGCCTGCCGGTACATGGGGAAGAACAACCGCTCCAGGCGCTCCAACATCAGCCGTCGTAGGCCATCGGTGCGCTCGTCCAGCGCGGCAGCTCGCTCGATGAGCGCCTTGGAGACGTCCCTGCACGCCAGCTCGATCAGCCGCTTGTTGCTCGGGGGCTCCAGCCCCCTCCGGTACTTGTCGATGCCGTACCCCTGCGGGTAGGCGACGCCGTCGAAGTTGATGAACGGGTCAGCAGCGAGCTTCCGTCCGATGGTCAGCCAGTCGACGCCTGAGACCTTGAGGTCGATAGCGTCGATGCGGCGCTGGGCGATGGCGGCCCGGGTGGCACGGTTGGGGCGGCCCATGAACAGGCTCCAGAGCCCCGCGCCTACACCCCATGATCTCGTAACGGGGCCCAGACCGGCTGCTGGACGGACTCTCCAGCGGCACCCGTTGAGACCACCGGGATGGGGGTAGGGGGTTGTTGGTGAGGATCTTAGTAATCATCCCTGGTCCACCGGCGACCGGTAGACCGACGCCTGGTGCACCGACGCCTGAAAACCCGTCTTCGGTGCACGACGGACCGCTCAGCTGCTGGCGACTGCCCTGACGTCTGTCAATGGTCGTTGTAGGCGTGTGGCGGTTGCCCGCTACACGCCCACCCTGGACGTGGCCGTGCGGTCGTGGCCGTCAGACGATCTCTTCCTCGAGTTCGACGGTCTCGCGAACGTTGCCGTAGGTGGGGGTCTCGTAGGAGCGTCGGCCGGCGACCTGCCACCAGACGGTGGCCAGCAGTAGGACGGCGGCCAGGGCGACAGGGGCGTAGTTGAAAGTCTCGGCCGTCACCGGATAGGTCTGGGGCAGCAGGAAGAGCACGGTCACGAACGCCACCCAGAGCACAGCGATCCATCCGACCCGCGGTCCCCAGCTGCCCAGGGTCCACGGTCCGGGACGGAAGCCTCGTCGGTTGCGAAGCCGTAGGTAGATCGGGATGGCGTAGGCAGGGGTGATGCCGATGACGTTGATGGCTGTGACCGCTCCGTAGGCGGTGGGGCTGTACAGAGACGGCGCCGCGAGCACCCCCGCGACGACGACAGACAGCCACACGGCGCGCACCGGTGTGCGGGTGCGGTCGGAGACCTGCCGCCACCACTGCGACCCCGGCAGAGCGCCGTCCCGCGAGAACGCGAAGACCATGCGGGAGCAGGCAGCGACTTCGGCGTTGCCGCAGAACAACTGCGCCACGATCACGATGAGCAGAAGCGCCTTCGCGCCGCCGACCCCCAAGGCGTCGAGGAAGATCTGCGCGGGCGGCACGCCAGTGTCTGTGTTCTGGGCACCCGTGTAGTTCTGGATGGCGAAGGTGAGGCCGGCGAGGAGGATGCCGCCGGCGAGCCAGGACCAGGCGATGGCGCGGACGATGCCGCGGGCGGCATTGATCTGGGCGCCGGTGGTCTCCTCCGACAGGTGGGCAGAGGCGTCGTAGCCGCTGAAGGTGTACTGGGCGAGCAGCAGACCGATGAGGACCACGTACCAGTGCGGGTTCCAGCCAGTGTCGTTGACGAACTTCCCGAAGACGAACGAGGCCGACTGATGGTGTGACGGCACGGCCCACAACACGCCGACGATGACGGCAACGCCGATCAAGTGCCACCAGACGCTGATGGAGTTGAGGACGCTCACCAGCCGCACGCCGAAGAGGTTGAGTAGTCCGTGCAGCAGCAGGATGCACAGGTAGATGAGCATGGTCTTGCTGGGCGTGGGCTCGAAGTCCCACTGGAGGTTGGCGAATGCACCCGCGAAGAGGGCCGCCCCGTAGTCGATGCCGGCGATGGCCCCGAGCAGGCCGAGCAGGTTCAACCAGCCTGTGTACCAGCCCCACTTCTTCGAACCGAGCTGGTCGGCCATGTAGTACAGCGCGCCGGAGGTCGGGTAGGCGCTGGTGACCTCGGCGAGGCCCGCGCCGACGAACATGACCATCACGCCGACGGCGATCCAGCCCCACATCATCACGGCGGGGCCGCCGGTGTTCAGCCCGAAGCCGTACAGCGTCATGCAGCCGGACAGGACGGAGATCACGGAGAAGCTGATGGCGAAGTTGCCGAATGGGCCCATGCGCCTGGTGAGCACTGGCTTGTACCCGAGCGTGCGCAGCAGTTCATCGTCGCGCATCTCCTGCGGCGGCCGGTCGATCGGACGGAGCCGGCGGCTGTGGATGGACACGAAAGACCTCCCCAAGGTGAGCGAGAAGGCGCAACGACCACGCTGTTGGTTGCGCCCATGGCAAATGGTCAGATCGACGTTCCCGCCGCGGACAGGCATTGACTCCGCGCGCGTACGAAGGCGGCCTCGGCCAACTCCGGACGGTGGGGATCGTCAGTGACGTGGACCCACGGCTGCAAGGCCGCGTGGGGCCCCAGAGTCTCGAATACCGGTGCGGCCTCGACGTATTGGTGAGCGGCCCACAGAGAGAAGGCCAGGTGAGACAGGTCCGCTACCGATCGTCTCAGCGGATCCGCGTCCGTGGTCACGGCAAACCAGTGATGGTATGCCTTGAGAGCGTCGCCGCGAGCGGGGTCTTCGGCCCACTGCCGACGGAGGAGCGGGTCCTCCCGCCCCCTGCGGCGCACTGCGTCGAGCTGTTGGCGGTAGGACTCGGTGTAGGCGTACAGGGGGAGCGCGAGCAGTGCCGATCCGAAGGGGGCCCACGAGGCAACCCATCGTCCGAAGTCGACCGCTGATGCCAAGGCCGCGGCGCCCGTCGTGCAGCTGTTGAGGAACTCGAACATGTGGTGGAACGCCTCACGGGGGTATTGGTCGCGATCCCAGACCTGCCGGAGGAGGCCCCACGGACCCGGCGGCAGCATGTGCTCCCACGGCTTCACCCGGTGCTCGGCCCGCTGCTGATGTTCATCGAGCTGGGCCAGGGCGAGCAAGCACACCCACGGCACCGGATCCGCCGGCCCGGCCTCAGCGGCGATCAAGCACGCCTGACGCGCCACGATCTCAAGATCGTGGGCGCCGACGTAACGCTTTCGGTGAGCGCGCCGTGCCCGCTGAACCAGCACGCGGGCCCACATCACCCGCGCATCGAGGTTGTCCCGCTCCTCCTCCGACCAGGCCTCGACCGTGGTCGTCCCGGCCGCCACCACGCCCAGGACCTGCGTGCGCGTCGTCCGCAGCGCCCAGTCGGTGCCCGTACGGGCGAGCAGGTCCCGCATTGCGACCCACCGCCCGGTCCTCACCTCCTCGACCGCCACGCGCAGCGCGTCGTCGAACCCGGCCGGGTGGTAAACCGGGTGGAACTCGTGCGAGCCGGTCATCGCGTGCTCACCTCTCGTAGGACATCTCTGCGTCAGGGGATCGGCGAAGTCCGTTGCCGCTGTCGGCCGTGCGCTCGTATGCTCCTGGGCAACGCGTCGACGGAGACGAGTAGCCGCGGGATCACGCGAGCCGAGAGAGCTGCCGGTAGCTGGGAAGGCAGCCTTGCGCCCCGGGGTGAAGACCCTCCCGAGCGCGGGGAGGAACGGCCATTCGGCCCAATGCCCCGCCGGCTGGCCCCCGTGACCGGGCCGGAATGAGGCCGTCGCCGTTGAGCGGCGGTGAAAGTGCGGTGGCACCGCGAGTTGCCCTTCTCGCCCGCACTCCCAAGGGATCATGACGAAGTCCTTTGGAGGACTGTGATGATCCACCACACCGGCCGTGTACTCGTCGCTGACCTGCGCGAACACCTCGGCCAGTCCATCTCGATCTGCGGCTGGGTGAACACCCTCCGCCTCCAGCGCAAGATGCAGTTCGTCGTCGTCCGTGACCACACCGGCATGACCCAGGTGACCCACCAGCGCGACGGCGGTGAACTGGAAGCCCAGCTCGAACAGCTCACCCCCGAGTCCGCCGTCCGCATCACTGGCCGCGTCGTCGACAACCCCGTCGTCAAGCTCGGCGGCCTGGAGCTCGTCCCTGAAACGGTTGAGGTGCTGAACCGCGCCGAGACCCCGCTCCCCATCGACGAGCACACGGCCCTGGAGCAGCGGCTGGACTGGCGCTTCCTCGACGTTCGCAAGCGCCCCGCCGCCCAGCTGCTCTTCGCCGTGCAGACCACCCTTGAGCAGGGTATGCGCGACTACGCCTATGCCCAGGGGTGCACCGAGATGCACACCCCCAAGCTCATGGAGACCGCCTCGGAGTCCGGGGCCGAGGTCTTCAAGCTCGGCTACTTCGGCCAGGACGCCTACCTGGCCCAGTCGCCGCAGTTCTACAAGCAGATGGCGATCGCCGCCGGCATCGACAAGGTCTTCGAGATCGGCCCGGTCTTCCGCGCTGAGCCGTCCTTCACCTCCCGTCACGCCACCGAGTTCACCGGCGTCGACGTGGAGCTCGCATGGATCGACGACGTCGAGGACGTGATGGCCTTCGAGGAGCGGATGCTCGCCCACGCCATCGCCCAGGTCGCCGAGAAGCACGGTGAGGCCATCCGGGAGCACTTTGGGATCGAGGTGGCCGTACCCGAGGTGCCGTTCCCGCGGATCACCATGGCCGAGGCCCAGGAGATCCTCCGCGCCAAGGGGTGGGACCGCGAAGGGGTGAAGGAGGACCTCGACCCGGAGGGCGAGCGGGGCATCGCTGCGCACATCAAGGAGGAGACGGGCCACGAGTTCGTGTTCGTCACGCACTATCCGGTGAGCATCAGGCCCTTCTACCACATGCGCCCCGCCGACCAGCCGGACGTCACGCTCTCCTTCGACCTGCTGTGGAGGGGGCTGGAGGTCACCACCGGCGCCCAGCGCGAGCACCGGCATGACGTCCTGCTCAAGCAGGCCGCCGAGAAGGACACGAGCACCGAGCACATGCAGGACTACCTCAACGCCTTCCGCTTCGGCTGCCCGCCGCACGGTGGCCTGGGTATGGGGCTCGGCCGGGTGCTGATGGTGATGCTCGGCCTTGACTCCATCCGGGAGGCCACGTTCCTCTTCCGCGGCCCGAACCGCCTCACCCCGTAGCCGCGAGAGGGAGGTGCCGCCGGCCACCATGCGTGGACGACGGCACCTCCCATGGTCAGTAGCGGGTGTTCCGGAGATCATGCAGCCACGCCTCGGCGGGGTTGTCGTCCCAGTACGCGCGCAGGGCAAGCTCGCGCTCGGAGTAGTTCCCCTGGTGACACAAGCCGCCGTGGGCGAGCGTGATGCTCAGGGCGAGCGGAGACTCCGTGGTGACCCAGTGGGGCGTCAATGCATGGCTCCACAGTTGATCGCCGGGCTCCATGCGGACAGATTGCCGGTCGGCAGGATCGTGCTCGGGGGGCTCCTCCGCGGTGGTCTCCCCGATGACCGCCGCCTCCGCCGGCAAGATCTGGTCCGGGGCGAGGTAGCTGTGGAAGGTCTTCACACCTTCGACCTGCCAGACCAGGCCATGCGAGTTGTCGTTGTGGTAGGTCGAGGCGGCGCCGCGGGTGGAGATGAAGAGGATCGGCGCGCACCGTTGCCAGGTGAATCCTTCCGAGGCCAGGAACGTGCGCCACGGGATCATGACCTGCTCCTGGAAGCCCGCCAGCAGGTCGTTGTAGAAGCGGGCGAGATCGAAATGCACCAGCCGGAAGGGCCAGGCGACGATCTCGCTCAACGGCGCGGTGCGGAACCTCTCGGTGCGTTCCATCCTCACGGTCCAGTCGTCCTCGCCGAGGACCGTGAAGCGCACCGCATCGTCATCCCGCAGGCGCTCAAGGACATCGATGGCCGACGGCAATCGGAACTCGAAGGGGACCAAGGGGCTAGTGATGCGGAAGTTGGGTGGGGTTCGCCATCGGTTGGTGAACTCCATGGCTGTCGTGACATGGGGACGCATGCGGACCTCGTGTGTCATTTGGAGGGTCGGCAGATGGCGGCGCAGTCCGGCGTGACCCGTTCCTCGGCCCGGCTTCCGAGGAACGCCTTGATGGCTGCACGGGGAGCGTGAATGCTGATGCCGGCCTTGCCGTATGGGCAGCGACGTACCTCGCCCTTGGCCGACACATACAGGGCCGAGGAGAGGCACCTGCGGCGCCGTTCCGGGTAGAGCTGCATGGTCCGCAGAGTGGTCAAGTGCTCCTGAAAGTCCGGCGACAGCACGAAGTAGCGGCGCAGCAGCTCGGCGTCCTCGCGTTGCTGTGCCACGTAGTCGTGCAGGGAGATGCCGCCGTGGCGTCGGCCGGCGGGGTCCAGGGTGACGGGGCTGAGCTGAACCTCGACGTCCATGCCCTCCACCAACTGGAGGAGTTCTTGGCACTCTTCGCCCGAGAGCTTCCAGTAGGTGAGGTGCAGGACCTTGACCGATGCCGGGACCGACCGCAGAGTCGTTGCTGCTGATCCCGCCGACCGCTTGGTACGCCCGAGCCGCATCGCGCCGTGCGAGTCAGCGGACACGGTCATCGTCTCCAGCAAGTGGCCGATCTCGCGGAGGCGGCTCACTTCCTCCTGCGTCCGGGCGGAGGTGACCACCGAGACGGGCATGCCGAACTGGTGGGCCAGGCGCACGAGGGTCCGCAGTTCCGGGTGGTGGATCGGTTCACCACCGGTGAGGCAGACTCCCTCGACGCCGATTTCCCTCAACCGCGACAGGGCTCGGGCATAGGTGGCCACGTCGAGGAAGCCGTGGGCGCGGTCGGCACGGAAGCAGAAGCCGCAGGCCACCGCGCAGTGGCCTGCGGTGCTGATCAGCGCGGACCGGAATCGGAGCGGGGACTCGGGTGCCTCCACGGAGGCAGTGGTCTCGAGGCTCATTGCACCCCCGTGTTGTCCCAGACCGCGATCTCCACGGTGCTGGTGTAGAAGGCGCACATCTCCGGGTCCGGGGAATCGCCGCCGACGAGGGCTTGCTCGTTGCGGGACGGGCCGCCGCAGATCGCCAGCGCGGGGCAATCGCCGCAAGCGGGTATTGGGGCCACTGCCTTCGCGGCCCTGGCCAACAGCCCGGGATCTGCGCGTAGTTCGTCGAGTCCGTAGAGGAACGACGGTTCCTCGAAATTGATGTCGCACAGGCTGATCCTGTTGCCGGAGAGAAGCGCAGCGTTGAGACTGCGGTCCCCTTGCATGTGGTCGAACAGCATCGGCCGGCGTGTGTCGAGGGCCTGGAAGGCCCGGTCCAGGACCGAGAAGAGCATCCCGCCGCGCCCCAGGGCCGTCATCCGCGCTTCGTGCAACTCATGAGCCAGATCGCGGCCGTTCACGCGCCATCGTCCGCCTGCGGGGATGGGGGTGTTGACGTAGATGAACTTCAGTCCGAGGTCGTCGATGATCCAGGCCACGGTCTCGGCGAGGCGGCCAATGTTGGCCGCCGTGGGGGTCAGGTTGCAGCCCACATGGAGGTTGCCCGCCGCAAGTAGACGATGGACGTTGCGGCGAATGCGGTCG
Source organism: Streptomyces luteireticuli (assembly GCF_041519305.1). Classification (NCBI taxonomy): domain Bacteria; kingdom Bacillati; phylum Actinomycetota; class Actinomycetes; order Kitasatosporales; family Streptomycetaceae; genus Streptomyces; species Streptomyces luteireticuli. The sequence goes on along the minus strand of NZ_CP167927.1, from coordinate 3,106,317 downwards.
TCGGCAGGTTGCCCTCCGAGAAGGAGGCGGTTGGCCGAGTTGATGTCCGGTGGGCCGTCGATGGAGACACCGACGCCGTACTCGTAGCGGACGAAGTGTTCCAGAGCCGCCTCGGTCAGGCGGGCGCCATTGGTTACCACGGTTCGACGGACCCTGCCGATGCCGTGCTGACGGGCAAGGTGATCGGCGAGCTCGTCCCCGTACTGCATCAGGTCGAAGCGGATGGTCGGCTCACCACCGAACCACTGGATCGAGACTTCCTCCTGCCCGCTGTTCTGCTCGAACAGGTAGCAGAGCCCTTCGGCCAGTTCGGCCTCGGTCATGTCCGGCTTTCCGGAGTTGGTGTCGACGAAGCAGTACGTGCAGGCCATGTTGCAGCGGTCGGTGAGCGCCACCCGGAGCCCGCTGATGCGGCGCGGCGTCGGGTCCAGGTCGAGGGCGACGAGGCGGTTGTGGAGTGCTTCGCGACGGTCGGCAACGGGGCCGTCCGGGACGAAGCCGAGCTCTTCGAGAGCTTTGTGGGTCGCGGTCGGGGGAACCCCGGTGAGGTCACGGACCTCACCGGGGTCGAGGTAGACACTCTCCAGTGCCACAGGATCGAGGAGAACAGACTCCCCGTCCCGGTCGTACTGGAAGTACTTCCCCCACAGAAGGCGGGGCTGGGCCACTGGAATCAGGCCGCTTCCTCGGCTATCCCCAGCTGCGCCATGACCCTCCGCACGGCCTCCTCGCCGGCGGCCTGGAGCTTGGCCGACGCCGCAGGCGAACCGCCGTCGGCGAGGACGATCACACCCGGCAGCGTCGGGTTCGGCGCCATCAGCGTGATGCCGGCCGGCTCGGTGCTCACGACCATGATCGCGCCCTTGAGCTCGACCCAGTTCATCTCGTCCTTGATCGCCTCCAGGATCTGGGACTGCTTCTGCTGGAACGAGGCACGCTCGCCCATCCACACTCCCGCCTTGCTCTTGGAATCGACGACGTCGGCGTAGATCAAGTGATCCTTCTTCTCCCGTCGCGACTGCGGCATGACTGGCCTCCTCTGGTGTCTTGGTGGGCCTGGCGGTGGGGACGGCCAACTTGACGACGCTGTGCTCTACGGGGGCCGAGAGTGGTCTCTTCAACCCGCATGAAGGCCAGCGCACTGGCCGCTTCGCCGGACGGCTGTCGACAATGGCACTGCACACCCTGGCCGGTGATGAGCATTTATGAGCGATCAGGCCAACCTTCGTTCGCATCGCTCCGGCAGGCACAAGAATGCGGTCCATGGTGACCACTGACCGTCGCCGGTGCGTACAGTGCGGTACGCCACTGAGTCGTTCCAACTCCCTTACACGGTGCCTGCCTTGTCAGCGAGAACCGATCGGGAGGCTTGACCCCGCGTTCTGGACCAATCCGACCGTGCGGAAGGCCGCCGAAGGCTGGGACTTCGGCACCGTCGTGCGGCTGCTCCGCCAGCACACCGGGTTATCGCAAGCAGCCGTCGCCCGGCTGGTCAACATTGACCAGGCCGAGGTGAGCCGTCTGGAGCGCGGGCGGAAAAAGATCCGCGACCGTCGTCAGGTCAAGCAGTGGGGCGAGGCTCTGGGAGTACCGCCTGAACTCATCGGGTTGCTCCCGCACAACCGGGATTCCCTCGCGCCGGCACACCCCGTCGACGGGCGGATTCGTCTCCCAGCCGGGCCGGGACAGCTCCTCCTACCCGCTGGGCAGCTTCTGCCTCCATCGGCTCTGCCGGTGCTGACGGAGCCGGCTTCCGGGCTCAGCAACGACATGGTCGCCGTGACGCTCAACCGAGGCATCGAAGAGTGGGCTCGGATGCCACTCCGAGCCTTGATCGCTGCTGCCCACGCTGTCGACGGTCACGAACGGCACTTCGTAGTGGACGCCAGTGAAGCAGCGCCCCAGGGCCGCGCCCTCACCATCCCCGTGGCCTACGAGCTCGATGACTTCACCTACGGAGTGCTCTGGGCGGTCACCGGATTCGACGCATCGCTGCTCGGAGACGACGCAGACCTGCACAAGTGCCTGGAGTTGTCCCCACAAGACCTGCTGCGCAACGGCAAGAGCTTGGCCAAGGTGAACGGGCTGACCGGCGGGGCTCAGATGTTCCTCGGGTCGCAGGCGTGCGCCCAGTTCATCCTCGACCAACGTGACGAGCTTGCTGACGACCCACTCTTCTGGACGCGCGAGCAGCGGGGAGAAGAAGCGGCCACCTGGTTGTTCTTCAGGCACAAGCACAGGTACCTCCGGGAGACGGCTCCCGTTCGAGCACACAGTGGGGTGGGCCGTGCCTTCTGCGTACCGCGCTGGGCGGTCGACACCTCGCCCGCGTACGAGCGGATCTTGCTCTTCCTCACCTTGGCTCTGATGGAGGCCTACGGGGTCACGACGTGGTTGGTCGACGAGAGTGATCTACAGCGGACGGATGGATTTGTGCTGGTGCCCGGCCGCAAGGCTGCGATCGCTACGTGGGTGCGGACGGAGACGGTTGCGCAGACCAAGCTGACGTCGGGCCGACAAACACTGCGCACGTTCACGGACATCACCCGGCATGCACAGGCGCATTCGGTCACCGCAGCCGGAAGCCCGGGTGAACGTCTCGTGGCGACGGCTGAGTACCTCGGCCTCGACAGCGGGTGGCTCACCCGCCGTTGTCGACAGTTCGCTGCCGGAGGAACTCGGCGGTTGGCGAGACCGCGCAGCCGCCACCTCAGCCTCGCCGCTCTCGACGTCGCCTGCTCCTTCGTCGCGGCCGAATTCCGGTCAACTGGCCGTGTCATCAAGGCGAGGAGTCGATAGCCTGCACGGAACGATCTCCCGACACGTGATCACTCGGATGATAGGGAAGAGGCTGGCACGGTGGCAGGGGCAGCGAGAACAGTCGCGATCTACTCCCTCGGAGGAACGATCGCGATGACGACCGATCCCGCCACCGGCGGCGTGGTACCAGCCCTGTCTGCCCACGATCTCCTCGCAACCGTCCCCGGCCTCGACGCACTGGGCATCGATCTGCGGGTGCACGACTTCTGCCGTGTACCGGGAGCCTCGCTCACCCTCGACAACCTCGCCGCGCTCAGCGAAGCGATCAACGCAATGCTCGAAGGGGGCGAGGTCGACGGCGTTGTAGTCACACAAGGGACCGATACGATCGAGGAGACCGCCTTCTTCCTCGACCTCTGCCACGCGCACGAGGCTCCGGTCATCGTCACGGGCGCGATGCGCAACCCCACCATGGCAGGATCGGACGGCCCCGGGAACCTGTACGCAGCTGTAGTCGCCGCGGCCGATCGGAAGCTGCGGGGAACCGGCTGTCTCATCGTCATGGGCGATGAGGTCCACGCAGCACGGCACGTCCGCAAGTCCCACACCACCAGTCCCGCCGCATTCACGTCACCGGGCGGCGGCCCGCTCGGCAGCATCGCGGAAGACCGCGTTCACCTCGTCGGCAGGCTGCCAGATCGGCCCGCCCCCATGAGGCCGTTGGCACAAGGAGCCAGGATCGGCCTGTACACCGTCAGCCTGGGAGACGACGGAGCCCTGCTCGGTCGGTGGGCCGATGCATGCGACGGCCTGGTCGTCGCTGCCTTCGGGGTGGGGCATGTACCGCAACAGCTCGTGGACACGCTGGAACAGCTCGCCGCGCGTATTCCCGTAGTCCTGGCTTCACGGATCGGCAATGGTCCAGTACTGACCCGCACGTACGGCTTCGCGGGGTCGGAATCGGACCTCATCAAGCGCGGCCTCATCCCGGCGGGCTCACTCAGCCCCTACCAGGCCAGGCTCCTTCTCCACCAACTGATCGCCCAGGGAACAGGGCGCGACGCGATCGCAGCGACCTTCACGACGTTCGCCAACTGACTCCCCAGGCATCTCAGAAGGGAAGGCGTATGCGCGCCCACGAACTGACCATCGGACGGACCTTCGGCGTCACCTTCGACCATGGCGAAGACTTCTTCGACGCCCTCTCCGCCTTCTGCCGTGAGCACGGTGTGCGCCAGGGGTACATCCCCTCGTTCATTGGCGCCTTTGCGGAGGCCGAGATCGTAGGGGCCTGCGAGAAGCTGGAGAACCCGGACGCGCCGGTCTGGTCAAAGACGTACGTCACCAACGTGGAGGCGTTCGGGGCCGGCACTCTGGCCCACGATCCGGAGAGCGGCGCCATCCTGCCGCACATCCACGTCTCCGCTGGACTCAAGACGCAGTCGGCTGACGGGCGTACGAGTCATCTCCTCAGAGCCAAGGTTCAGTTCCTCAGCGAGCTCCTGATCGTCGAAGTCGCTGCGCCCACCATGACGCGTTTGCGCAACCCTGATCTGTACGACGTACCGCTCTTGACATTCGGGTGACCGCGCTCTCCGTTCGGCCTCGGCCGACGACCGGCGTGCTGCTGTGACACTGACAGCGGAAATGGGAGCTGTGGCGGGGCCAATTCTGAGCCCCCGCCACAGTCGATGTGTTGGCTACTCCAGGATGTCCAACGCAGGTAGGGCATCCACGATCTTCATAGTCTCCACGCTCACGGTCACGACCCGCTTGAGAAGGTCGATGATGTAGCGCGGGTCATCTGACCAGTCGTTGGGGTCCTTCACGATGCCACTCGGCTTGTCAGTGGTCACGTAGTACCGGTCGATGATCCACTCGATCGCGGAGCGGGCTCCGAGCTGGTAGCGGTATGCCTCCTCCGGGATGTTGGAGAGGGTGACGCGGCTGTTGTAGATGACGGTTGTCCTGTCCTTCTCGCCCTTGCGCGATGGGAACTTCATCTTGGCCGATACGCGGTACAGCTCAGACGGGGGCGTGTCTTCGGGGCCGGTGACCTTCTCGACGATCCCGTTGTACGGCTCTGCGGACTCGTAGTTGAGATGCAGGTCGGCGAGATCACGGCCTGCATCGGCGAAGCCGTGGAAGTCCAGGACTTTGGGGATGCGGGGCAGGGATTTCTTCAGGTCGGCGACGAACTGCTTGCGGTATGCGATGGAGTGGAGCAGCCCGTAGACGTAGTAGAAGACGTCGTCTTTGGTGATCGTCTCGTCAGCGTAGGTTTCTTGGAAGTCGCAGAGCGCAGCGTCTGTGATGTTGTCGAGCTGTTCGTACCCGTTTTCCTCAGCTGCAGCAAATAGGTCGTCGCCCTTGCCGAGCTCGCGGTAGGTGTAGCGCGGGAAGAACTGGCCGTTACCAGATCCCCAGAATGCCAAGTCTGGGATTCGGTTTGTTGCGCACACCGAGAATGGTTTCTCAATGCCAAGCCCTGGTACATAGAACCCAAAATTGTCAACCTCTGGGGATGGGAAGGCGTCCATCATCCTGGATACCCTGTGGTTGAAGTCGCTATCAAAATAGAGGAACTGCTTACAGAAAGGCCGATATGTTGCCTCCACTGCCTTGCTGGCAGAGAAGGCGACACTCTTTCCTCTTGCCACCTTCGGGATCAGGCTCGAAGACCAGCTGATCCTCTTCTGGTTGCGGTCGATGAACCTCTCTGCATCCTTGGGGGTTGGCTTGGAGATCCCATTCTTAGTGCAGTCGTTTCTGAATTCGTCAACTTGGGTGTTGTAGAACTCGATGGTTGTTTGCATTTTCTGGGCGAGCTTGTCTTCTGAGTAGCTGTACGCCCAGGCATCACGACTGGTCAGCACCCCTTGGGAGAAAGTATTGAACAGAACGGTGCCGCGCTGCACTCCCTTCTCCGTTTTTTCTCCCAGGGGCATGAATGTGGAGAATCTTTCATCGCGATGATTGATCCAGTCCCCTTCGCTGCTCGGGGTTACGCTCTGCCATTCCACGTTCTTTAGGTCTTGCCTGGATAGGATGGCGAGCTTTTGGGATCGATCTAGGTAGTCGCCGATGTCCCGGTAGTAAAGGTTGCAGGACCTCTCGTCGATTTCCGATGCAGGGAGTTTTACGAGGATGAGGATTGCCACGGTGTTCTGGCTTCCAGAACCGAAGATCTTACCTCCTTCCTTTTCCCAGTCGGAGCTCCGCTGATTTCCTCGGAGGTTGTAGCAATAGATCGCATCGAAATCTTCAACCAGCGACTTACGAAGTCCATCCGCGCTGTTTCCGTCGATATATCCACCATTGGAGACGAAGCAGACGATCCCCTGATTCGTGATGCGATCCGAGGCCCATCGGATGGCTCGGATATACGAGTCGTAAAGCGACTTCTTCGTCTTTGCTGTTGACAGTGCCGCATACGTAGATTCGATCCTGCTGTCTAGTGCAGGGTATGCCTGGTTCTGATTGTCGTCGTTTTGGCTTTCTTGACCGACCGAGTAAGGAGGATTTCCGATGACGACGCGGATGTCCTGCTCCTGCTGTCTTCTGGCCCTCTCACTGTTGCCCTCGAGGACACCGAACAGTCTCTCCGTGCTGCACTCAGCAAGCTGGAAGGTATCGGTAAGGACGATGCCCTCGAACGGGACGTACTCGTCACCTTCGTGCTGGTCGTGGAAGGCAGCCTCGATGTTGACTGCGGCAATGTAGTAAGCAAGGAGCACGATCTCGTTGGCATGGAGTTCGCTGACGTACTTGCGCAGGAGGTCCTCGGGCTTGATGAGTCCAGACTGCAAGAGCCGCACGATGAAGGTGCCGGTACCAGTGAAGGGGTCAATGATGTGGACACCGTCATCCGACAGAGAAGCGCCGAAGTACTTGCCCAGGGCCTGGTCGGTGGCGCGCAGGATGAAGTCGACCACCTCGACAGGGGTGTAGACGATACCTAGAGCGTCGGCAGTCCTAGGCAGAGCCGTCTTGAAGAACTTCTCGTACAGCTCGGTGATGACGCGCTGGCGGCCCTCATGATTATCGATGCCGTCAGCTCTCACCCGTACGGACTCGTAGAAGGCGTCGAGGGTTTTGGCCTCCTCCCCGATGGCCTGGTCTTCCAGGGTTTCCAGCATGCGCTGCATGGCCAGGGAGACCGGGTTGTGCTCGGAGAACGCGTAGTCCTTGAACAGCGCGTCGAAGACCGGCTTGGTGACGAGGTGCTGGGCGAGCATATCGATGGCGTCCGCTTCCATGACGCCTGGGTTTATGCTCGCACGTAGTTCCTCGATGAACGTGGCGAACGCCGCCTTCTTATCCGGGAGTTGGAGGGCGGCCTTGATGCGGGCGACGTGTTTCTCGGCAATCTGGGCGATGTCTTTGGCCCAGTCCTCCCAGTACTGGCGCTCGCCACACTTGGTGACGATCCGGGCGTAGATAGCTTCGCGCCAGTCCTCGATGTCGAAGGCGCTCTGTACCCAGCGGGCAGCGGCAGCCTCGCCCTGGGGACTGCCGTCACCGATGGACTCGGTCTCCGGGCCGGCATGGCCGACCATGATGTTGTCGGGGCGCTTCTTGTTCAGCTCCAGCTGGTTGACGGTCGCGTTGAAGCGGTCGTCGTGGGCCCGGAGCGCGTTGAGGACCTGCCAGACAGTCTTGAAACGCTGGTTGTCCGCGAGGGCCTTCTCCGGCGGCACGCCGGCGGGAATGCCGATGGGCAGGATGATGTAGCCGTACTGCTTTCCATCGGCCTTGCGCATGACGCGGCCGACGGACTGGACGACGTCCACGACGGAGTTGCGCGGGTGCAGGAAGAGGACTGCATCAAGGTCGGGGACGTCGACGCCTTCGGACAGGCAGCGGGCGTTGGAGAGGATGCGCGCCCTGTTCTCGCCCGGGTCCTGCTTGAGCCAATCCAGTAGCTCGTTGCGGCGCAGGGTGTTGTAGGTGCCGTCGACGTGCCGTATGTCGCAGTTCAGGATGTTGTCGTCGGTACCGTCGTAGGCGTCGACGACCTCGGCGAACAGATCTGCGATCTTCTTCGAGTCGGCGATGTTTTTGGCGAAGGCCACGGCGCGCTTCATGGGCGCCTCACCTTCCTTGAAGCTGCTGCCGTCGGCGAAGGCTCCAGTGCGCTTGGCCAGACCGTTCCAGCAGCCGATGATCTTCACGGCGTCGTCGAGGGTCGACAGTTCGCTGTTCTGGTCAGCGAGCTGCTGCTGCAACGACGCGGCGGCGTACTCTTCGTCGACGGTGAGGATCAGCACCTTGTAGTCCGTGAGCAGTCCCTGCTCTACGGCCTTGCCGAAGCCGAGGCGGTGGAACTCCGGACCGAACAGCGTCTCGTTGTCCATCGAGACCAGGGCCGCATCGTGCTGCTTGGCATCGGTTTTGGTGTCGTCACTGAAGATCCGCGGGGTTGCCGTCATGTAGAGGCGCCGGGCGGCCTTGATGTAGTCGTTGTTGTGGACCTTGACGAAGTTCGACTCATCCTGTGGCGTAAGGGAGACACCGGTTGTACGGTGCGCCTCGTCGCACAGGATCAGGTCGAACTCCCCAAGGCCGGCCTGCTGAGTCTGCGCGACCGTCGCGATCGACTGGTAGGTGGAGAAGACCACGGTCAGCCCGGGGCCGGCCTCGACGCTGGCCACCTGCTCGATGAGCTTGGCAGGGCTGGTGGTGGCAGGGAAGGCCAGGTCATGCGTGGACATGTCCTGCAGGTCGCTGGCCGCGGCCTGCTTGCTGACCTTGGTGTCGGAGCAGACAGCGAAGCTGTTCATCGGGACCTGGACCTCGGCGGTCCACTCGCGCAGCGTCTGCGAGAGGAGTGCGATGGAAGGCACCAGGAACAGGACGCGAGTGTGCTCGCCCGCGCCTCGTTCGGCCCGCTCCTGCTGAAGCCGTTCCACGATCTTCAGCCCGGTGAAGGTCTTGCCCGTACCGCACGCCATGATCAGCTTGCCGCGATCATGCTTCTGGAAACCGTCGAAGACAGCGTCGATCGCTTCGCGCTGGTGCGGCCGCAGGGCCTTTTTGTGCTTGAGGCGGAGCTCGAAGTCCTCGCCGGGCTCTGGCCAGACGATGGACGCCCAGTCGATGGGGCTCTCGTTGATCTCGGCAAGACCGACACGGGTCACCGGGACCTGCTGGCCGTCCAGAGCGGCCTCGGCGAGGGGGCCCCACTTCTCCGTCGTTGAGATGATCATGCGGCGGGAGAAGCCGCCCTTGCCGGAGGCCGTGAAGAACGAGTCGATGTCGGCCTTCTGGATAGTGTGATGCGGCTCATAGAACTTGCACTGGATCGCGCACAGCCCACCAGTCTCGCGATCCTGTGCCACAAGGTCGATGCCCACGTCTCGCTTGTCGCCATCGGCTCCCGGCCAGTCGGTCCACATCCAGACCCGGCTGAACTGCTGGTTCCACTGCGGGTCGGTCCGCAGGTACTCGACCATGAGTTGCTCGAAGCGCGTGCCGAGGTCACGGTTCGTGCCGGAAACGTTGCGGATCATGCGGAGGACGTCGTGCACCGATGTGGCCACTGTGCGTCGCTTCTCTCTCGTCGTGGATGGGTGGGACCGTGCGCTGGGGCGCGAATGTCACGTTAGACCAGGAGGCCGAGTGGTTGAGTCCTTCCGGCTGCCAGCGCCTTATTCTCCGCCCTGGAGCGCCGCGCGAGCCCGCTGATCGTGAAAACGGAGAGTGTCAGCCAAGATCGCTTCCTCCACCTGATCCGCCCAGGCCGGTAGAGCTCGTTCGCGAGGCTGGGCCTGGTGGAGGCAGCTGGACGAGCAGGCCACGTCCCCGTAGCAGCCCTTACGGGCTCTGAAACGCAGTACCACGCCGATGTAGGGATCACCGATAATCACGTGGTCGTGACGTTGACTCGTTCTGGGGGATGCCGTGGTGAGAGCCTGGATGGTTCGTGCAGGAGCCGATGGCGAGCGGGAGGAAGCCTCCCTCTCGTCCGGTCTCACCATTGCAGGGTGGCCGGAACTCGGGGACATCACAGGCTGCTCGTCCTGGGATGAGCTCAAGGCGGAGATCGGCAAGGCGTACCCCGGAGAGAGCCCGCGAGTGCTCGGCAACTGGCTCGGCCAGCTCTGGCGCTTCCGGTCCGTCCTCACGCCCGGCGACGTCATCGTCCTTCCATTGACGGATGGGAATCTCGCCATTGGACGCGTCACCGGGGGCTACGAGTACCGCGCCGACGAGGCGCCCGGACTGCGGCATGTCCGCACGGTGCAGTGGATGCGCACGGACATCCCGCGGTCCCAGGTTCGCGCGGATCTGCGCGCCACGCTCGGCTCTCTCCTCACGGTGAGCGAGCTGCGCAGATTCGATGCGGTGTCCAGGCTCACTGCACTGGCCGAAGGCCACCCGGACCCGGGCAATCCAGAGGCCCCTGAGGACTTGCGACTGCTGGAAGGGGCCGCAGAGCTGGCCGACAAGGTTGCCGAGGCGTCGGGCGGTCCGATCGAGCTCACGGTGCGCGACTTCCTGAGCATCTGGGGTGCCGTGAGCCGTCGGACCAAGACCATCAGGTCCATCCGACGGGACCTGGCCGAGTTCGGGTTGTCGACGGTTCCGCCGTTCACGGAGGTCCCGGTCGACCGCACAATCCGTGTCATCCCCATTGGCCAAGCCCCAGAGATCGAGAGGAAGACACGAGGACAAGAAACCGGCACCCTGGAACTGGAGACCGTCGAGCCTGATGATCCAGGACCGGAAGTCCTCGACATCCTCGATGAGGAAACACCGCTCGGCTACGAAGACGAGAGCGACGAGGACGAATCTCCCGACACGGCTCCGGTGATGATCACCGTGGGTCGGCTGCCGTCGGCCCGCAGCGAGCTGCGGTCGGTACGGCTGTCCGATCCACTCACCCGGGCTGTCGAGCTCATGTCGGAATACTCCTACGACCAGCTACCTGTCCTTGATGACGACGGTCATCTCCGGGGCTCCATAACGTGGCGGGAGATCGGTGCGACGAACCGTCCGCCGAACGCACTGGTTCAAGATGCCGCAGTACTGAAGGTCCGGTCGGTCCGGACCGACGAGCCGATGGTCGATTGCCTGGCAGACGTTGCCGACTACGGGTGCGTGTTCGTCGTCAACCTGGACGGGACTCTGTCGGGCATAGTCACTGGCCATGACCTGGCTCACCGCTTCGAACAGGAGCTGCGTCCCTACGCATTGCTGGAGGAGCTGGAGCGCCGGCTGCGCCGGGCCCTGTCCTCTGCGCTGCGCCGGATCAAGGAGACGCATGGGGAGTACGGCCAGTCAGGCGATCCGACAAGGATCCAAAAGCTCGCCTCGACGGGCTTGAACTTCATCGACTACGTAAAGCTTCTGCGCCGTGACGACGTATGGGCGGCCACGGGCTGGCAGTTCCCCCAGGAAAGCTTCGCCGAGCGCATGGACCGGGTCAGGGAGATCCGGAACATGACGATGCATTTCCATGAGCTGGACGACGACCGGGCAAGTGCCGTGGAGGAGATCCGTATCGCCTTGCAGATGCTCAAGACCGTAGAGCCGCATGCCTGAGGTAGGTACGCGCCGGGCTGTGGAGACGGACAGCGGGGGTGCGGACGTTGTGGAAGCGGCCTGGCAGGAACTGCTCGGCGCGGACTATGTAAGCGAGGAACTGGTGGCTGCCGCCTGTGCCGAGCCCCGGTTGCGACAGCTCTACCCGTGGGTCGGGATGTGGGAGCTGCACTTCAGCCGGTGTACCGAGAAGCGGTGGACATGGGACGTTCCGTACATCGGGCCGTTGGCGGCAGGGCGGCAGCACGCAGGGCGGTACTACGTTGCGGGGCCATCGCGAACGGAGAAGGTCGGCGTGGCTGCCACTGCCAGGGAGGCCGTCGCGATGGTCGTCGAGCGGCTGCCGGCTGGCTGTGGTCCAGCCTTTGTCGGCACCCCAGAGGAGCTGGCCGAGCATGAGAGGACGGGCCGTCGGTAAGAGACGACGGGGCGAGGAAGCTTCTACCCCGCCCCGTCGTGCTGGTCTCTGCTCTATTCGGCCAGGTCAGCACCCACGACCAGCGTGAGCCATGCGTGAGCGCGCCGTGCACGGACGCCCCTGGACGGGCCCGGATGGGCCCGTCCTACCCGGACGTCGCGCCCTCGCTGACCTGCGCGAATGTACGCACGCCGGACTACGGCTCACCCACCCGGACGATCACTCTGGGACTCATAATCCGTCGGTCGTGGGTTCGAGTCCCACCCGCCCCACTTCGCGGTTCAGGTGCAGAAACGATCCGAGCTGCAACTTCCCCGGTGCGGTGGCTACTCGGACGAACCCGCCGGCGAGACGTTGGTGCAGTCCACCGCCGCCCGCAGTCCCCGGGCCAGCCGCACGCCGTCGTCGACGCCCCAGAAGTGCAGGAAGAACAGCCGCGGTTCCTCGAACAGCATGTGGCTGTGGATCGAGACGATGTCGATCCCGCCCTGCCGCAGGGCGCGGATGACGTGCTGCATCTCCTCCCCCGTGATCACGAAGTCCCCGTTGACGATCGCCCGGCCCCCGCCGGTGGGCTGGAAGGAGATCGCCGTCGTCGCGCCCGTCATCCGGGGCAGGACGCGGTCGTGGTCGACGATCGTCTCCCGGCGGGCGAAGGTGACCTTGTAGATCTCGCCCTCGGTGCCGCCCTTGGTGCCCAGCGCCTCGTCGATGCTGGAGGTGTCCAGGTCGACGTCGGCCGACTCCGGGAGGCCGGTCGCGGGCGGGGTCCCGGTGACGTCCAGCGCCTTGCGCAGGCCCCGGGCGAGGACCAGCTCGTCGTGGTGGAGCCCGTGGACGTGCATCCACCACACGGCCGGTTCGTGGGAGAGCAGGTGCTTGTGGATGGCCGTCTGCCCGAGCCCGTGCTCGTCGAGGACATCGATCACATGCTGCATCTCGTCCTCGGTGACCGCCATGTCGCCCATCAGCATCGTCCGGCCGTCCTCGTAGCGGACGAAGGAGATGAACGACCCGACCCCCAGGCTCGGGATGAGGGAGTGCCCGTAGGACTTCACCCGCAGGTCGTGCCGGAGGAACCCCATCCGGTAGACCTGCTCGCCGCCCATCCGCCCCCGGTGCTGGAGTACGTCGATGACGCCCTGCCAGTCGGTCTCCCGGGTGTTCACCGGATGGATCAGGCCCCGCCGCCCGTGGCACGGGTCCGTGGTGCGGCGGCAGCCGTCGTCGTGGGCCCATGCGGTGCCGGTGCCGGCCAGCAGCGGCGCGAGGGCGGCGGTGGCCAGCACCAGACGCCGGGAAGTCGTCGTGCGCGGCGGAAGGCCGGGGGTTCCGGCACCGTTCTGCGCTCTGTCACCGGTCATATAAGAGCACCTCCGCCGATGATGTAACCACGGTCACACCGCTTGTCCGCGGAAGTGGCTGTAGGCCATACGGGGCCATGCGGGGCCGTACGGCGGCCGAGGAATACGGTGCGGCGCGGCCCGGTTACCCGTCCTGAGCCACATCGACCGAGCCACACACGACCACCACCGGAAGCGGGTAGGCGCGCATGAGCAGCACCGTGGAGCTCACCAAGGACAACTTCGACGACGTCGTCTCCGGCGCCGATTTCGTCCTCATCAACTTCTGGGCCACGTGGTGCGGTCCGTGCAAGCGGTTCGCACCCGTCTACGACCGCGTGGCCGCCAAGCACGAGGACCTGGTCTTCACCAAGGTCGAGACCGACTCCCAGGCCGAGCTCTCGGCCGCCTTCGAGATCAGCTCGGTGCCGACCCTGATGATCGTGCGCGACAACATCGCGGTGTACGCCCAGCCCGGCGCCCTCCCCGAGGCCGCCCTGGAGGACGTCATCCGGCAGGCCCGCGCCCTCGACATGGACGAGGTCCGGGCCTCGGTGGCCGAGGCCCAGGCGAAGGCCGGGGAGGGCTCCGGCCCCGTCAATGGCTGAGCTGCTCCTCGTCCGGCACGGCGAGACCGAGTGGAGCCGTAACGGCAGGCACACCAGCTGGACCGACAAGCCGCTGACCGCGCGCGGCGAGCACCAGGCGGCCGTCCTGCGGCCGTTGCTCGCCGCGCGCCCGGTCGGCCGCGTCCTGGTGAGCCCGCTGGCCCGGGCGCGGCGCACCGCCGAGCTGGCGGGGCTGCGCGACGCCGGCGTCGAACCCGGCCTCGTCGAGTGGGACTACGGCGGCTACGAGGGCGTCACCACCGCCGAGATCCACCGCACCCGGCCGGACTGGTTCCTCTTCGACGACGGGGTCGTCCCCGGCCCCGCCGGGCACCCCGGGGAGTCGCCGGAGGAGGCCGGGGCGCGCGCCGACCGGGTGCTGGCCCGGATCGGCCCGTGGCTGGCGGACGAGGACGGCGGGGACGTCGTGCTCGTCGGACACGCCCACTTCCTGCGGGTGCTGACGGCCCGCAGACTCGGCCTGCCGCCCGCGGCCGGGGCGCTGTTCCGGCTGGACACCGGATCGGTCGGCCGCATCGGCACCGAGCACGGACGCCCGGCGCTGGTGGCCTGGAACGCGGCCGGGAGCCCGGTGGTCCCGGGGCAGCACGGACGCGCGGGGACCGCCGTCTCCGTATGATCGTCCCGGCCCTTCCGGGCCACCCGACAACTTACGGAGGATCCCGTGGCCACGACCCGTACCGCGCACACCGTCTGGGAGGGCGAGCTGCTCACCGGCAGCGGCACCGTCACCTTCGACTCGTCCGGCATCGGCTCCCAGCCGGTCTCCTGGCCGTCCCGCGCCGAGCAGGCCAACGGGAAGACCAGCCCCGAGGAGCTGATCGCCGCCGCCCACTCCAGCTGCTTCAGCATGGCGCTGTCGCACGGCCTGACCGGTGCGGGCACCCCGCCCACCCGTCTGGAGACCAAGGCCGACGTCACCTTCCAGCCGGGCGAGGGCATCACCGGCATCCACCTCTGGGTCCGGGGCGAGGTGCCCGGCCTGGACGAGGAGGGCTTCGCCGCCGCGGCCGAGGACGCCAAGAAGAACTGCCCGGTCAGCCAGGCGCTCACCGGGACGACCATCACCCTCAGCGCCGAGCTCGCCTGACGCCCGTCGCCGGGGCGAGCAGGGTCCCCGCGGCGAGCAGCGCGACGCCGCCCGCCGCGAGGGCCAGCGGCCACACCGGTCCATGGCGCCGCACCAGCCACGCCCCGGCGGCCGCCCCGAGCGTCATGGCCAGCACCGATCCCACCCGCCGCCCGAGGTAGGGGTCGGTACCCCCGGCCATCCGGGAGTCCGCGGCGATCCCGGTCAGGGTCCGGGTCAGGATGACCGTCATCATGTCCGGCACGGCGAGCCGCCGGACGGTCGCGACCCGTATCCCCATGGCCAGCGCCAGCACGGCGATCGTGGTGAAGCGCCGGCCCTCCCCTCCCGGGCCGGTCGCCGTCACCACGGCCGCCGTGCCGACGAGCAGCGCCTCGGCGGTCAGTGCCCCGCCGATCCACAGCCGTCTCGGCCGCCCCTCCATCACCACCCCGAACCGCCCGCCGAGCAGCGCCCCCACCAGGAAGCCGCCCACCGCCAGCCCCGAGGCGGGCACCGAGAACCCGGGCGCGCCCGCCGCCGAGAAGCCCAGGAAGACGACGTTGCCGGTCATGTTCGCGGTGAAGACGTGACCCAGCCCGAGGAAGCTCACCGCGTCGACGACCCCGGCCGCGAGGGTGAGTGCCAGCAGCGTGGCGAGCAGGGCCCGCGAGGTCTCCCGGGGCGTCACGCCCTCATGGTCGCAGCATGGCGTGCACGACGAGGTTCTCCACCGGCTTCCCGCCGCCGTCCGGCGCGCCCGCGCATGTGACCAGGAGCAGCTTCCGCTCCTGCGGCGCCGGCTGCTCCTTCCGGGCGACGGGCACGCTCTTCCCGACGGTCTCGGTGCGGGTGACGACGAAGTGCAGCACCCGGCCGTCGCCCCGCTCGACGTCGATCACCGTGCCCTCGCCCACCGTGTGCAGCTCCCGGAAGACCGCCGCCCGGCCGTCCCGGTCGTCCCGGTGCCCGATGATCACCGCCGCACCGCGCTCGCCGGGGAGGACGCCGCCGGCGTACCAGCCCGCGGTCATGCCCTTCTCCGGCGGCGGGCCCTTGACGCCGCGGTCCTTGTCCAACGCGTTGACCCTGATCAGCGGGCTGTCCACACCGAGCGAGGGGATGCGCACCCGCTGCGGCTCGTCGGCCGACGCGGGGGTGCCGATGGCCTTGTCGTCGACCCCGCCGACGCGTCCGAAGCACCCGCCGGCCAGCAGGGCGAGGGGCAGCGCCAGACAGACCAGGCCGGCGAGGGCCAGGACGACGTGGCGTGTGCGGGACATGGAACCGCTCCGGTCCGGGGGCAAAGTACGGGCCCACGCTACGGAGGCGCCGCGCCCGGCCGCCTCGGGTAAACGGCCAGGCTTGGGGCCGTCGTATCAGCCGAAAGGATGAGACGCGCGGGGCGTGGTCACCGTATGAGCCGCTGGAAGAGCCCCCAGGTGAACTCCGCCACGTGCTCCTCCCGCCGTCCCGACGCGTCCGGGGCCGTGAAGGCGAGCTGCCAGCGGGTGGGGGCGGTGCCCTCCATGGGGCGGGCGGGGGCGAAGGCGCGGGCGGTCTCGTCCACGGTGCAGGACCAGGGGGTCAGTTCCTCGACGGTGCGCGGGGCGGGGGAGGGGGCGCCGGGGGCGCGGACGAGCCATTCGTTCCAGACGGCGCCGCCGGGGGCGGTGAGGACCTCGAAGCGGAGGTCCGGCCAGAGGGGGACGGGCCAGGTCGCCGCCCGGGCGGTGAGGTCGCCGACGCGGCGTTCGGCGATGTCCTCGGGCGGGCCGAGGAGGGAGCGGTAGCGGGGGCCGGCGCCCTGCCGACGGGGGGAGTGGAGCACGGCCTGCCAGCGGCGGTTGGCCTCGCGCATCTCGGCCCGGTTCACGCCGAGTTGGCGGAGGGCGTCCTCGACGAGCCCGGGCTGGTGGTCGGCCATGCGGCGGAGGAGGACGAGCTGGAGGTCGAGGGGGGTGAAGGGGGCGGGGGAGCTGGGGGTGGTCATGGGGTCATGGTGGCGGACGGGGCGGGTGAGCGGAGGGTTTTCACTGCTCGTCCAGGGTTTTCACTGCTCGTCCCCCAGCATCCGCCGCAGCAGGTCCCGCAGTGTCGTCCGCTCCTGCGGGGACAGATGGCTCAGCGGTTCGCGGGCGAAGTCGAGGCCCTCGCGCAGGCGTTCCGCCGTCTCGCGGCCGGCGGGGGTGACCGCGGCGAGCTTGACGCGGCGGTCGTCCGGGGCGGGGCGGCGTTCGACCAGGTCGCGGGCGGCGAGGCGGTCGACGATGCCGGTCACGTTCGACGGCTCGCACTTGAGCCGCTCCGCGATCCGCCGCATCGGCAGCGGCTCGCGGGCCAGCAGGGCGAGGACGCGGGCCTGGGCGCCGGTGAGGGAGTGCCGGGCGGCCGCCTCGTCGTACTCCTCGTGGTAGCGCACCACGACCGTCCCGATGAGGTCCACGACCTCCAGGGTCAGCGGGTCGGGGGTGGGGGAGGGCGGGGGTGTCGACGACGGTGCCATGGCATCAGCCTACCCAGTTGCTTGACAACATAAAATATATAGGTCAACTATTGTTTCAGGTAGTGAAGCAATAGGAGGTCCACACCGATGTCCGTACCCGCCACCGCCCGTGCCTGGCACCTCGTCTCCCGCCCGGTCGGCGAGCCGAGGCCCGAGGACTTCGCGCTCCGCGAGGAGCCCGTCGCCGAGCCCGGTGAAGGACAGATCGTCGTCCGCAACCTCCACCTGTCGGTGGACCCGTACATGCGCGGGCGGATGAGCGACCGCAAGTCGTATGTGCCGCCGTACGCGCTCGACCGGCCGATGGCCGGAGGCGCCGTGGGCGAGGTCGTCGCCTCCCGGGCCGAGGGCCTCGCCGTGGGCGACCACGTCCTGCACGACCTGGGCTGGCGCGAGTACGCCGTGCTCGACGGCGCGAAGGCGTTCCGGGTGGACGCGGGGGCCGCGCCGCTCTCCGCCTACCTCGGCGCGCTCGGCATGCCCGGGATGACCGCCTACGCGGGCCTGCTGGACGTCGCCTCCTTCAAGCCCGGCGACGCCGTCTTCGTCTCCGGCGCCGCCGGGGCGGTGGGCAGCATGGTCGGGCAGATCGCCCGGCTCAAGGGGGCCTCGCTGGTCGTCGGCAGCGCCGGGTCGGACGAGAAGGTGCGCCGGCTCGTGGAGGAGTACGGCTTCGACGCGGCCTTCAACTACAAGAAGGACGGGTCCGTCGCGGAGCAGCTCGCCCGGGTGGCCCCGGACGGCATCGACGTCTACTTCGACAACGTCGGCGGCGAGCACCTGGAGGCGGCCATCGGGGCGCTGCGGGTGCACGGCCGGGCCACGCTGTGCGGGGCGATCGCGCAGTACAACGCGGTGGAGCCGGTGCCGGGGCCGAACAACCTCGCCCTGGCGATCGGCAAGCGGCTGCGCCTGCAGGGGATGCTCGTGGTGGACCACGAGGACCTGCGCCCGCAGTTCGTCGAGGAGGTCGGCGGCTGGATCCGCTCCGGCGAGCTCAAGCGGGACGAGACCGTCGTCCACGGCGTGGAGAGTGCCGTGGACGCCTTCCTCGGGCTGCTGAGCGGTGCCAACACCGGCAAGATGATCGTCAGCCTCGACGGCTGAGCGCCGGCACCTCCGCCAACACCGGCCCGGCGTCCGCCCGTTCGGCCAGCACGCGGCCGTCCGGTCCCCACACGGCACTGAGCCCGCACGCCGTGAACGGACCGGACGCGCCCACGTGGTTGGCGAGCGCGACGCACAGCCCGTTGTCCCGGGCCATGGCCGGGTAGAGGGTGGCCAGCTTGCGCGGACCGTCCTCCGTGTCGTGCAGCGCGCTCGCCAGGAGCACCGCGCAGCCGTCCGCCGCGGCGCGGGCGGCGACGTCGGGGAACGCGGTGTCGTAGCAGATGGCCAGCGCGAAGCGGACGCCGTCCAGGGTGAAGCGGCCGTCCTCCGTGCCGCAGACGAAGCCCGCCGCCTGCTCCGTCTCCGTCACATGGACCTTGTCGTAGCGGGTGAGGAGGGTGCCGTCCGGGCCGTACGCGTACGAGCTGATCGTCGGTCCCTGCGCCGTGCGCCCCGCGCAGTTGACCACCGCCGCGATCCCGGCGGCCCGGCACGCCTCGCGCAGCGGGGCCAGTTCCGGGGCGCCGGGGTCCAGGAGCAGGGCCGGGTCGGCGTTGACGGCGGCCAACTCATAGCCGGTGACGGCCAGTTCGGGGAAGACGACCACGGACGCGCCGGCGGCGGCCGCCTCGGATATGAGGGCGGCCATGGCCCCGACGTTGGCCGCGACCTCGCACGGCCGGGGCGTGAACTGCGCACTTGCGATGATCATGAGCTCATCATGGCCGGTGCACGGTGCCCGCGGCCACCCCGAGCAGCGACTTCACCTGAGCCACGATCGTCTGCCGGTTGCGCTCGAACTCCGGGTCGGTGACGCGGCCCTGGGCCGGGCCGTTGTCGTCGGCGAACCGCAGGACGGGCGTGTGCAGATGGCCGCCGGGGACGGACAGACCGATCGCGTCGCGCAGCAGGGTGGCCCGGTAGGCGATCTCGTTGGAGAGGTAGTCGCCCCCGCCGCCCGCGCGCGCCGCCGAACCGGGCGTCGGGCCGTCCGGGCGCTCGACGGGCACGGTGGAACCGGCGGGGATCTCGGTGACGGAGGTGTTGTCGTGGACCGGGTACGGGCCGGTCGTGGCCGAGGTGAGGGCGGCGTACGGGAGCGTGGTGCGGGTCCATTGGGGCTGCGGATGCACCGTGGGGACGCCGCGCGGAATGGGGACGGGCGCCGGGCCGCGCCGCAGGCCCTCGTTGTCCGTACCGGAGCCGCGCCACGCCCCGTTGGTCCGCTCGACGTCGAAGCGTCCCGGGCGGCCCTGGCTGACCGTGGTGAAGAGGTCCACGCGCCGCGGCCCCGGCCGGAAGTGCGGCAGCAGCGTCCGCTCGACCGTGCCGCGGGCGAAGTCGTCCCAGCGCACGGGGAAGACGACGGCCTCGACGCGGGCCGGGCCCGAGGGCGTGTCGACGGTGGTGCCGTCCAGGGCGAGCGCCGACGCGCCGGACGGGTTGGAGCGCCGTATGTCGTCGTCGAGCTGGAAGGGGTCGAAGCCGGTCACCAGGACGCGCTTGACGCCCCGGCCGGCGGGGAAGTCGACGGAGTCCTGGCCGCGGGAGGTGCGTTCCAGCGAGCCGAGCAGGGCCGAGCGCCGCTGGGCGGAGAGGGCGAACGAGGGCTTCCACTCGTGCAGCGTCCTCGTCAGGCCCACCCGGGCCCAGTACAGCGGGCGGTCGTCGTCGCGCGGCAGGTCGCCGCGGACCGTCCCCCGGCCCTGGGCCCGGTCCACCGCGCGCCGCCACAGCCGCCGCCCGGTGGTGTCCGTCAGCCGCTCGGCCTGTCCCGGGGTGCGGGTGCGCGCCAACGCGGCGGCGAACTCCGCGGCCTCCCCGTCGAATCCGCCGCGCCGCAGGATCTCCTGCGGCGCGGCCGCGTCGAGGCGGCGCTCCTCCCGGGTGGCGGCGGACGGGGGCGCGTCCGCCGCGGCGGGGACGGCGAGGGCGGAAACGGTCAGGAGCGCGGCGAGAAGAGCGGCGCTCCGGGCGGGCGATGTGTGCGCGGTGATTCCCATGAGGCCATATGAAACCAATGGGAGGGGGCAGACGGTAGGAGGTCGCCAACACCCCTTCCGTACCGGCGATTTCGCGCCACAATGGCCGGATGGATATAGCCGAGTTCACGGGAGTTCACCAGGCTGTCATCAGTGGTTCGCCATGGGCGGCCCCGCCGCTGTTCGGCACGGCCGCCGGCCAGGGCGTCCGGCAGTTCGCCGAACTGGGCCTGGCCCTGCTGCTGTCGCTGCTCATCGGACTGGAGCGGGAGCTCCAGCAGAAGAGCGCCGGACTGCGCACCCACACGCTGGTCGGGGTGGGGAGCGCGCTGTTCATGGAGGTCTCGATCCACGGGTTCGGGTCGCTCGTCGGCGTCCCCGGCGCGTCCGTGGACGTCTCCCGGGTCGCCGCACAGATCGTCTCGGGCATCGGATTCATCGGCGGCGGCCTCATCTTCGTCCGCCGCGACGCGGTCCGCGGGCTGACCACCGCGGCGACGATCTGGCTGACCTGCGCCGTCGGCATGGCGTGCGGCGGCGGGCTGCCGCTGCTCGGTGCGGGGGCGACGCTGGTGCACTTCCTCGTGGTGCGCGGCTTCCCGCTGGTCACCCGGCGGCTGGTGACGCGCCACGCCGTCACCCAGGTCGAGCTGCGGCTCTCCTACCGGACGCGCAGAGGGCTGCTGGGCCGGGTGCTGGAACTGTGCACCGGCAGCGGCTTCCGCGTGACCGACGTGCACATCCACTCCGAGACCCGCGAGTCGGGCAAGGTGAAGGAGGCCGAGGTCGTGCTGGGGCTGGAGGGCCGGGCGTCCGCCCATCCGCTCGTCGAGGAGCTGACGGACTGGGAGGGCATCCTGGCCGTGGGGCTGCACGCGCACCGGGACAGCACCGAGTGACGGCCTGAACGGGCTTGGCGCGGGGGCGGGTTCACCGGCTGCCGCCCGTCCCCGTCCCGCTCACGCCGCCGGCGGGGCCGCCGTGATCCGCCGGTACGCCAGCTCGGCCAGCTCCTGCTGGCCCTTGCGGCTGGGGTGGAACCAGTCCCAGTGGCTCAGGGACTCGCCCGTGAAGGCGTAGCCGTGCACCGAGCCGCCGTCGTAGCGGCACAGCCGGTCGCGGCGGCAGACGTCCTCCAGGACGGCGTTGTACTCCTTGACCCGGCGGTCCACCCGGTCCCGCCGCTCCTGCGCGGCGGCATCCTGCGCGTCCGCGTCCTTCAGCATCGACGGGCAGATCCCCAGCTTCCACACCTGCTTGCCCAGGGCGCTCCTGCTCCCCTCGGACCACAGGCGTTTGAGATCGGGCACGCTCGCCACGTACACCTGCGTCCGGGGCAGCGCCCGGCGCAGCTCGGCCAGGGACTTCTCGAAGTCCGCGCGGTAGTCGGCCACGGGCGTCATCCGGTCGGCGTCGGCACGGCAGGCGTCGTTCGCCCCCAGCAGCACCGTCACCAGCTGCGGGCGGTGGGCGACGGCCGCACGCATCTGGCCGGGCAGGTCGGCCATCCGGGCGCCGGTCCGCGCGTGGTTCCAGCTCTGTGCGGCCGGGGACGGCAGGAGGCGGGCCGCCAGGCTGTCCACCTCGGTGCCGGTCGCCCAGGAGACCTGGGGGCAGTCCTCCAGGAGGGAACAGGCGTCGAAACCGCGGGTGATGGAGTCGCCGAGCGAGGCCATCGAGGTGGGGCGGGTGTTCCAGACGGGGCCCGCGGGCTTCTTCGCCTCGGGGGTGGTGGCGGCCTCCCCGGAGCCGCCGTCACAGCCGCCGGCGAGGAGCGCCGTGGTGAGCGCCACCGCGGCCGCGAGGGCCGCCCGGGCCGGGCGGCGGCCCGTGCTGCTGCGCATCGTCCTTCCCCCTCCGGCCGGGTGATATATGTCCTGGACCGACGGTACGTCACCGCGGTGACCTCAGCGCACGATAGCTTTTTCCCGGAGTGACCGAGCCGTTCCCGGTCATGTCCGCTCCTCGGCCCCACCGGATCACCCGACGTCACATCCTGTCCCTTTTCAGGAGAATTGCTCCCAATGGTGTTTACTGTTGGTTACCTCGCGAGCTGGTGCGGGAGTGGCCATTGGGGCAGGACCGTTACGTGTGCGAGGCCGCTGGGGCCGCTCGGGAAGGCGACCCTCGAACCGCACTGGAGGTCCCGGTGACGACACGTGGCGTTCTCTATGTGCACTCCGCGCCGCGCGCGCTGTGCCCGCACGTCGAATGGGCCGTCGCGGACGTACTCGGCGGGCGCGTCACGCTCGACTGGATCAGGCAGCCCGTGGCACCCGGCACCTGGCGGTCGGAGTTCTCCTGGCAGGGCCGGCCCGGCACCGCCTCCCGGCTCGCGTCCGCGCTGCGCGGCTGGCACCTGCTGCGCTTCGAGGTGACCGCGGAGCCGTGCGCGGCGGCGGAGGGCGAGCGCTACAGCTCCACACCGGACCTGGGGATCTTCCAGGCGGTGACCGGGATCCACGGGGACATCCTGATCCCCGAGGACCGGCTGCGGGCGGCGCTGGGGCGGGCGCAGCGGGGGGAGGCGGACCTGGCGGGGGAGGTGGCGCGGCTGCTGGGGAAGCCGTGGGACGACGAGCTGGAGCCGTTCCGGCACGCGGGGGAGGGCGCGCCGGTGCGGTGGTTGCACGAGGTGGTGTGAGCCCCGGAGGGAGCGCCCCCCGAACGGGCCGAACCTTGCCCTCGAGTCCGCTCCAAGCCCTACCGTTCATGCCATGACCTCCCCCACCCCCACCTCCGTCGCCGTCCTCGGCACCGGCATCATGGGCGCCGCCATGGCCCGTAACCTCGCCCGGGCCGGGCTGGCCGTCACGGCCTGGAACCGCAGCCGTGCCAAGGCCGAGCCGCTCGCCGCCGACGGCGTCCGCGTCGTGGACGAGCCGGCCGAGGCCGTCCGGGACGCGGACGTCGTGCTGACGATGCTTCACGACGCGTCGGCCGTCCTCGATGTGATGCGCCGTGCCGCCCCGGGGCTGAGGCCCGGCGCCGTCTGGGCGCAGTCGACCACCGCCGGCCTCGACGCGCTCGACGACTTCGCGGCCCTCGCCGCCGAGTGGAAGATCGCCTTCGTGGACGCCCCGGTGCTCGGCACCAAGGCCCCGGCGGAGGCGGGCGAACTGACCGTTCTGGCCGCCGGACCCGACGCCGCCCGGTCCGCGCTCGCGCCCGTCTTCGACGCCGTCGGCTCGCGGACGGTGCGGCTGGCGGAGGAGGGCGCCGCCTCCCGGCTCAAGCTGGTGCTCAACAGCTGGGTGCTGGCCGTCACCCACGGCACCGCGGAGGCGCTGGCGCTCGCCGAGGGGCTCGGCGTGGACGCGTCCGCCTTCCTCGACGCGGTGGCCGGCGGCCCGCTCGACATGGGCTACCTGCGCGCCAAGGCGGGCCTCCTGCTGAACGGCGCCCTCACCCCGCCCAGCTTCGCCACCGCCACGGCCGAGAAGGACGCCCGGCTGATCGTGGCCGCGGGGGAGCGGGCCGGGGTGCGGCTGGACGTCGCGGCCGCGGGCGCCGAGCGGTTCCGGCGGGCCGTGGCCCAGGGGCACGGGGACGAGGACATGGCGGCCTCGTACTTCGCCAGCTTCGGGGACGGCTCCGGGGAGTGAGAACGCGCCGAGGGCCCGCCCCGGTCGTCAGCGACCGGGGCGGGCCCTCGTATGTGTACGACGCGGCGTGCGTCAGACCGTCCGCAGCGCGAGCACCACGTTGTGCCCGCCGAAGCCGAACGAGTTGTTGATCGCCGCGATGGTGCCCTCGGGGAGCGGACGCGGCTCGCCGCGCACGATGTCCGCGTCGATCCCGTCGTCGAGCTCGTCGACGTTGATGGTCGGCGGGGCCATGCGGTGGTACAGCGCGAGGACGGTGGCGACCGTCTCGATGCCGCCCGCGCCGCCCAGCAGATGGCCGGTCATCGACTTGGTGGCGGAGACCGCGACGTGGTCGAGGTCGTCGCCGAGGACCTTGCGCAGCGCCTTGATCTCCGCGAGGTCGCCCTGCGGGGTCGAGGTGGCGTGCGCGTTGAGGTGCACGACCTCCGACGGCTTCAGGTCGCTGGAGTCCAGCAGGGACTGCAGCGCCGCCGCGATGCCGCGGCCGGTCGGCTCGGGCTGGGCGATGTGGTGGCTGTCCGCGGACAGGCCCTGGCCCAGCACCTCGCAGTAGACGCGGGCGCCGCGCCGCGCGGCGTGCTCGGCCGACTCCAGGATCACGACGCCGGCGCCCTCGCCGAGGACGAAGCCGTCACGGCCCTTGTCGTAGGGGCGGGAGGCCTTCTCCGGCTCGTCGTTGTTCTTGGACATCGCCATCATGCTGGCGAAGGCCGCGACGGGCAGCGGGTGGATGGCCGCCTCGGTGCCGCCGGCGACGACCACGTCGGCACGGCCGGTGCGGATCATCTCCACGGCGTAGCCGATGGCCTCGGCGCCGGACGCGCAGGCGCTGACCGGGGTGTGCACGCCCGCCTGGGCGTTGACCTCCAGGCCGACGTTGGCGGACGGGCTGTTGGGCATCAGCATCGGCACGGTGTGCGGGGAGACGCGGCGGGCGCCCTTCTCCTTGAGCACGTCGTACTGGTCGAGCAGGGTCTGCACGCCGCCGATGCCGGAGGCGATGACGGTGCCCAGGCGCTCGGGGGCGATGGCGCCGTCCTCGCCGGCCTTGCCGGTGTAGCCGGCGTCGGCCCAGGCCTCGCGGGCCGCGATCAGCGCGAGCTGCGCCGAGCGGTCCAGCTTGCGGCAGAGCGGGCGGGGCAGGACGTCGGCCGGGTCGACCGCCGCCGGGGCGGCGATGCGGACCGGGAGGTCGGCGAAGCGCTCGTCCTCCAGGGCCTTCACGCCGGAGCGTCCGGCGAGCAGCCCTTCCCAGGTTGATGCGCTGTCGCCACCCAGCGGTGTGGTTGCGCCGATACCGGTGACGACCACGGTGCGATTGGTCGAGTTCACAGGAATTGTCTCCACGTGTAGAAGTGCTGGAACCGCCACCCGCCGGGGTGGCGACGAACGCAGGATCAGCCCTGGTGCTTGAGGATGTAGGACGCGGCGTCGCCGACCGTCTTCAGGTTCTTGACGTCCTCGTCCGGGATCTTGACGTCGAAGCGCTCCTCGGCGGCGACGACGACCTCGACCATGGACAGGGAGTCGACGTCCAGGTCGTCGGTGAAGGACTTGTCCAGCTGGACGTCCTCGACCGGGATGCCGGCGATCTCGTTGACGATCTCGGCGAGGCCCTTGAGGATCTCTTCCTGCGTGGCGGCCATTGCGGCGCTCCTTAATTGTGCGGTGATACGGGTAAAACTGCTGAGGGAACTGCTGTCGGCGGGATTCCGCGCCGTGGTCGGCCGGTGCCGGTCCGTGCGGATCTCGCCTAGGGGAGGGTAACGACCGTCGCGGCGAACACGAGACCCGCCCCGAAGCCGATGAGCAGCGCGGTGTCCCCGCTCTTCGCCGCCCCGGTGGCCAGAAGTCGCTCCATCGCCAGCGGGATGGAGGCGGCGGAGGTGTTGCCGGTGGTCTCCACGTCGCGGGCCACCACCACATTCTCCGGCAGCTTCAGCGTCTTGACCATCGAGTCGATGATCCGCATGTTCGCCTGGTGCGGGATGAAGACATCCAGTTCCTCGGCGGTGATCCCGGCCTCGTCCAGCGCGTGCTGGGCGACCTTGGCCATCTCGAAGACGGCCCAGCGGAAGACCGCCTGGCCCTCCTGGGTGATGGCCGGAAAACGCACGTCCTCGGTGGACTCGCGGTACACGTCCCACGGCAGGGTCTGCCGGATGGTGTCCGACTTGTCGCCCTCGGAGCCCCAGACGGTCGGGCCCATGGCCGGCTCCTTGGACGGGCCGACCACCACGGCGCCGGCGCCGTCGCCGAACAGGAACGCGGTGGAACGGTCGTCCAGATCCGTCAGGTCCGACAGCCGCTCCACGCCGATGACCAGCACGTACTCGGCCGAGCCATCGGTCACCAGGCCCTTGGCGAGGGTCAGGCCGTAGCCGAAGCCCGCGCAGCCGGCGGAGATGTCGAAGGCGGCCGGCTTGCCGGCGCCGATCCGGTGCGCGATCTCGGTCGCGATGGCCGGGGTCTGCTTGAAGTGCGAGACCGTCGAGACCAGCACGGCCCCGATCTGCTCGGGGGTGATGCCGGCGTCCGCGATGGCCTTGCCCGCGGCCTCCACCGACATGGTGGCCACGGTCTCCTCCGGGCCGGCCCAGTGCCGGGTGGCGATGCCGGAGCGCGAGCGGATCCACTCGTCGGACGAGTCGATGCGCTTGAGGATCTCCTCGTTCGGCACCACCCGCGTCGGGCGGTAGCCGCCCACGCCCATGATCCGGGCGTAGGGCGCGCCCTTGGCGGGCTTGATCTTCGAAGTCATGATCCAGGGCTCCTTATGCGGCCGAGGACTCGGCGTGGGCGTGCTCGGCGATGAGCTCCCGGGCGGCGTCCAGGTCGGCCGGCGTCTTGAGGGCCAGCGTCTTCACACCGGGCAGGGCGCGCTTGGCGATGCCGGTCAGGGTGCCGCCGGGCAGCACCTCGAGGATCGCGGTGACGCCCAGCTCCTTGAAGGTGTCCATGCACAGGTCCCAGCGGACCGGGTTGGCCACCTGGCCGACGAGGCGCGTCACGACGTCGGCGCCGGTGCCGACGACCGCGCCGTCGCGGTTGGAGACATAGCGGGTGTGCGGGTCGGCCGGGCCCAGCTCCGCCGCGGCGGACTCCAGGACCGAGACGGCCGGGGCCATGTGCTCGGTGTGGAACGCCCCCGCGACCTTGAGGGGGACGACGCGGCGGGTGCCCTCGGGCTTGTCCTCGGCGAGCGCCGCCAGCTGCTCCATCGTTCCGGCGGCCACGATCTGGCCGGCGCCGTTGACGTTCGCCGGGGTCAGGCCGAGCTTCTCCAGGTGCGGCAGGACGACCTCGGCCTCGCCGCCGAGCAGGGCGGACATACCGGTCTCGGTGACCTGCGCGGCCTCCGCCATGGCCAGACCGCGCTTGCGGACGAGCAGGAGGGCCTCCTCCTCGGTCAGCACACCGGACAGCGCGGCGGCCGCCAGCTCACCGACGCTGTGCCCGGCGGTGGCACCGACCAGGCGCGACACGTCGTCGCCCGTGGGGAAGAGCTGCCGCGCGGAGAGCAGCGCCGCGGCGACCAGCAGCGGCTGGGCGACGGCGGTGTCGCGGATCTCGTCCGCGTCGGCGTTCGTGCCGTAGTGGACCAGGTCCAGGTCGATGGCGGCCGACCACTCCCGCAGTCGGTCTTCAACACCGGGGAGGTCGAGCCAGGGGGTCAGGAAGCCGGGCGTCTGAGCGCCCTGGCCGGGAGCGACGAGTACGAGCACCCTCACACTCTCTCTCGTGGACGGCTCCGCCCACCCGTGGGGACAGGGACGAAGAACCGTCAGGGGAATTGTTTACGTTCGACAAAAGCCTACGGCGGTCACTCGGCGTCGGCCAGACGCCCCAGGATCAGCGCGATGCGGAGGGTGAAGGCCGAGCGCACATCGGAGGGTGACCATCCGGTGACGTCCGTCACACGTCGGAGCCGGTACCGCACGGTGTTTGGGTGGACGAAGAGCATCCGCGCGGCGCCCTCCAGGGAGCTGGCCTGCTCCAGATAGACGCTGAGCGTCTCCAGCAGCGCCGAGCCCGCCTCCTCCAGCGGTCTGTAGATCTCCTCCACCAACTGCTCGCGCGCCACCGGGTCACCGGCCATCGCGCGCTCCGGCAGCAGGTCGTCGGCCAGCACCGGACGGGGGGCATCCGGCCAGGCGGCGCACGCCTTGAGACCGGCGGCCGCGGACTGCGCGGACCGGGTCGCGGCGAGGAGGTCGGGGACGACCGGGCCGGCCACCACGGGGCCCCTGGCGAACGGGCCGATCAGGGCCTTGGCGGTCTGCAGCGGGTTGTCGCTGCCGCCCGCGATCACCACCAGGCGGTCGCCGAGCACCCCGGTCAGCACCTGGAGCTTGGCATGCCGCGAGGCGCGCCGGATGGCCTCGACGGTCAGCTCGCTGTCGCCGTTGGGGGCGGTGCCCAGCACCACGCAGACGTTCGCGGGCGAATTCCAGCCGAGTGCGGCGGCCCGGGACAGCGCGCCCTCGTCCGCCTCGCCCGACAGCACCGCGTTGACCACCAGGGACTCCAGCCGGGCGTCCCAGGCGCCGCGCGCCTCGGCGGCCTGTGCGTACACCTGTGCGGTGGCGAAGGCGATCTCCCGGGCGTAGACGAGCAGCGCCTCGCGCAGCGCCGACTCGTCGCCGGGCGCGGCCACCTCGTCGATGGCCGACTCCATCACCTCGATGGTGGTGCGCACCATCTCCACGGTCTGGCGCAGGGTGATCGCCCTGGTCAGCTCGCGGGGAGCGGTGCCGAAGACGTCGGTGCTGATCGCCTGGGGGGTCTCCGGGTGCCGGAACCACTCGGTGAAGGCCGCGATGCCGGCCTGGGCCACCAGCCCGATCCAGGACCGGTTCTCCGGCGGCATCGCCCTGTACCACGGTAGCTGCGCGTCCATCCTGGCGATGGCGGCCGCGGCCAGCGTTCCCGATGACTTCTCGAGGTTGCGGAGGGTGGCGCTGTGCGGGTGCGGGGGGTGAGCAGCGGATTCAGGCACGGGGACAAGCCTGCCCTATTCGGGTGCGGTGCGGGGCGGCCGGGCTACCGTAGCCCGGTGATCGAGGCGCGGATTCAGGTGCGGCGGGCGGCGGAGCGGTTCCTCGGAGGGGACGCGGAGGCGGGCATCTCGACCCGGCACGCGTTCTCGTTCTCGGGCTTCTACGACCCCGACAACGTGCGGTTCGGGCCCCTGTCCGCGTGCAACGAGGAGCTACTGGCCCCCGGCGCCGGATTCGCCGAGCACCCCCACCGGGATGTGGAGATCGTCACGTGGGTGGTGGAGGGCGAGCTCGTCCACGAGGACTCGGCCGGGCATGTGGAGGCGGTGCGTCCCGGAGATGTGCAGTGGCTGAGCGCCGGGGAGGGCGTGCGGCACGTCGAGCGCAACGGGGGTGCGGGGCCGCTGCGGTTCGTCCAGATGTGGCTGACGCCGCTGGAGGCCGGGGGGTCTCCGGCGTACGGGGTTTCGCGCTCCGTCCCCGACGGGGAGGTGTGCGCGCTGCCGCGGGCGGGGGCGGTGCTGCATGTGCGGCGGCCGGGGGCGGGGGAGCGGTGTGCGCTGCCGGGGGCGCAGTGGTTGTACGTGCACGTGGTGCGGGGGGGCGCTGCGCTTGGCGGGGTGGACTCTTGCCGAGGGGGACTCGGCGCGGGTCCAGGACGCGATGTCGCTCGACGCGGTGGCGCTGGACGAGGGCGCGGAGCTGTTGCTGTGGGAGATGCGGGCGGAGGCGCGTTTTCCCTGAGGTGGGGGGGAGGTTTGCCCCGGTCCCGCCCTTTCACCGTTTCTTTGCGCTCCGCGCGGGTGTCCTCAAGCGCCGGACGGGCTGAAATCAGCCCGTCCGGCGCTTGAGGACTTCGCCCGAAGGGCGAATGGGGGTCCGGGGGTCTCCCCCGGAAGAAACGGTGAAAGGGCGGGCCAGGGGCAACAACCCCTACAGCTCCGCCAGGACCGCATCCGTCAGCAGCGGCCACGCCTCCACCGACCACGCCCCGAAGTCCCGGTCCGCCAGGGCCACGCAGGCCGCCCCCGCCTCCGGGTCCACCCACAGGAACGTGCCGGACTGGCCGAAGTGCCCGAACGTCCGGGGCGAGCTCTTCGTCCCCGTCCAGTGCGGCGACTTGGCGTCGCGGATCTCGAAGCCCAGGCCCCAGTCGTTGGGGCGGTGGTGCCCGTACCCGGGCAGGACGCCGCCCACCCCGGGGAAGACGACCCGCGTCGCCTCGTCCAGCGTCTGGCGCGACAGCAGCCGCGGCGCCTGGAGTTCGGCGGCGAAGCGGACGAGGTCGTCGACGGTCGAGACGCCGTCCTTCGCGGGCGAGCCCGCCAGGTGGGTGGCGGTCATGCCGAGCGGTTCGAGCACGGCCTGCCGCAGATACTCGGCGAAGGGGATGTCGGTGGCCTTGGCGATGTGGTCGCCGAGCGCGTCGAAGCCGGAGTTGGAGTAGAGCCGCCGGGTGCCCGGCTCGGCCATCGTCCGGTCCTCCTCGAAGGCCAGACCCGAGGTGTGGGCGAGGAGGTGACGGACCGTCGAACCGGGCGGCCCGGCCGGCTCGTCGAGCTCGACCGCGCCCTCCTCGACGGCGATCAGCGCCGCGTACGCGGCGAGCGGTTTGGTGACGGAGGCCAGCCGGAAGCGGTGCCCGGTCGGCCCGCGGGCCCCCGCGAGCGTGCCGTCCGCCCGCACGACCGCCGCGGCGGCGGTCGGCACGGGCCAGTCATCGATCTTCCGCAGGCTCTCCATGGCGAGGAGCCTATCCCGGCCCCGCGGCTTCCCCGCGGCTTCAAAGATTCCGTCAAGTATCCGCTTGCCTGGAGTGCACTCCAACTCACTAGCGTTGACGCTGTCACAGGGGCACGAGCACGAGGCCCACGGGGACATTTAGGGGGAACCGCATGACCGTGATCGACAGCGCGCCGGTACCGGCCGCCCGGCCGGGAGGCCGGGAGCGCTACACGATCGGCGAGGTGGCCGACTACGCGGGGCTGTCCGCGCACACCCTGCGCTGGTACGAGCGGATCGGACTGATGCCCCACGTCGACCGCTCCCACACCGGCCAGCGCCGCTACACCGACCGGGACCTGGACTGGCTGGACCTCGTCGGCAAGCTGCGGCTGACGGGCATGCCGGTGGCGGACATGGTCCGTTACGCGGAGATGGTGCGCGAGGGCGACCACACCGTCGTCGACCGCCTGCGGCTGCTCAGCACGCACCGCGAGGACGTCCGGCGCCGCATCGCCGAGCTGCAGAGCACGCTCGACGTCCTCGACTACAAGATCGACCGCTATGGCGAGCTGTGCGCCCTTCAGGCCTCGCCCGGCTTCACCAGCCCCGACTCGTAGGCGAAGATCACCACTTGGGCCCGGTCGCGCAGCCCCAGCTTCGCCAGCACCCGTCCGATGTGCGTCTTGACGGTCTGTTCGGCGAGCACCAGGGACGCGGCGATCTCCTGGTTGGACAGGCCGCGGGCGATCAGCTCCAGCACCTCGGTCTCGCGCGGGGTGAGGCCCTTCAGACGCAGCGACCGGTCCTTGCGAGGGGCCGGCCGCTGCTGGGCGAAGTCCGCGATCAGACGGCGGGTGACGGACGGCGCGAGGAGCGCCTCGCCGGCGGCGACCACCCGCACCGCGGAGATCAGATCGGCCGGCGGGGCGTCCTTGAGCAGGAACCCGGACGCGCCGGCGCGCAGCGCCTCGTAGACGTAGTCGTCCACGTCGAAGGTGGTCAGCATCAGGACCTTCGGGCGGTGGACGACGCCGCGGGGCGGGTCCAACAGGCGGCGGGCCGCCTCCAGTCCGTCCATCTCGGGCATGCGGACGTCCATGAGGACCACGTCCGGGTGGAGGCGGCGGCCGGCCTCCACGCCGCGCGCCCCGTCGGGGGCGTCCCCGACGACGTCGATGTCGGGCTGCGCGGCGAGGAGCGCGGCGAAGCCCGCCCGCACCATCGCCTGGTCGTCGACGATGAGCACCTTGATGGTCATGCGGCCGGGTTCTCCAAGTGGGTCGGTACGAACGGGAGTCGGGCCGCCACCCGGAAGCCTCCGCCGGGCAGCGGGCCGGTGTCCAGGGTGCCGCCGACGAGACGGACCCGCTCGCGCATCCCGACGAGACCGTGGCCCGTCCCGGAGGTCTCCAGGGGCGTGTGCGGCCCGTCCGCCGGGTCGTTGACGACCAGGACGGTCAGGCCCTCGTCGTCCGCGGTCACCGACACCCGGGCGAGCGCGCCCGGCGCGTGCCGGACGACGTTGGCCAGGGCCTCCTGGACGATGCGGTACGCGGACAGGTCCACGGCCTGCGGGAGCGGGGCGGACGGGAGCTCCTGACCCAGCGTCAGCTCCACCGGCTGGCCGGCCCGTACGGTCGCCTCCACCAGCTGCCCGATCCGGCCCACCCCGGGCTGCGGGGCCTTCTCCCCGCCGCCCTCCCCGGCGTCCTCGCTGCGCAGCACGCCCAGCAGCCGGCGCATCTCGGCGAGCGACTCGCGCGCGGTGGCGGCGATGGTGCCGAACTCCTCGGCCGCGGCGGGCGGCAGGTCGGGGATGCGGTACGGGGCGCTGTCCGCCTGCACGGTGATCACCGACATGTGGTGGGCGACGACGTCGTGCAGCTCGCGGGCGATCCGGGTGCGCTCCTCCAGCAGCGTGCGGCGGGCGCGTTCGGCCTCGCTGATCGTCTCCTGCTCGGCGAGCGCCCGCCGGTCGGTGCTGCTGCGCCGCAGGGCGCCGCCCAGCGCCATCAGCAGGCCGCCGAGGATGACGACGACGAGCCAGCTGCCGTTGCTGCGGCCCGGCTGGGCGGAGGTGAGGGCCCAGCCGGCCGCGGAGACCAGCACCCAGACCGCGGCCAGGGTGCGCGGGCGCTCCCGCAGACCCACCAGCAGCATCAGCACCAGCAGACCGATGATCTGCGGGGCGGGCCAGGGCCAGACGTTGGCGGCCGGCCCGCCGAAGTCCGACGACATGACCAACGCGCCCACCACGTCCGCCGGGAACGCGATCGCCCAGGCGAGCAGCGGCCTGCGCACGGCGATCAGCAGCGGCGCGCTCTGCGCGACGGCGAGCACGAGGGCCAGATCGCTCTGCACCCCGTACTGGGTGGGAAGGATCGTCGCCGTGACGGGGAGGAAGAGCGCGACGAGGGCGAGGGCGACCAGATAGGGCAGCCTGCGGACGAAGGGCCGCTCGGCCTGCCCGAGGAGGGGGACGGGCGGTCCGGCCGGGGTGAAGAGGTCGCGGAGGGCGGCGGGGAGGGTGCGGGACGGGGGTGGCGGCATAGCGGGTTCAGGGTACGGGGGCGGGGTCGGCGGGGGCGTCATACCGGGGTATCGGGTTGGGGGGAGTTTGCCCCGGTCCCGCCCTTTCACCGTTTCCTGCGCTCCTGCGCGGGGCAACGCGGCTGCGTCGCGTTCGTCCTCAAGCGCCGGACGGGCTGGATTCGCGCCCGGGCGCGGAAAACCAGCCCGTCTGGGGGTTGCCCCCTCCGGGGAGCTTGAGGACACCCGCGCGGAGCGCGAAGAAACGGTGAAAGGGCGGGACCGGGGCAAACCCCCTCACAGCTCCGCCAGCAGCTCCGCCTTCTTCGCCGTGAACTCCGCATCCGTCAGCAGCCCCGCCGAGTGCAACGCGCCGAGGTGCCGGATCCGCTCCGCGACCGCCCCCGGATCGGGGCGGGCGGCGGCCGGGGAGGCGACCGCCGCCGCCGGCGAGGCGCGCCGCACCGCCGCCAGCACCGCCGCCGCGAACGGCAGCGACTCGTGCAGCAGGCCGTATCCCCGGCCGAAGACGACGGCCGCCGGATCCTGGTCGGCGGGCGGGGGGAGGGGATCGGCGCCCCGGCGCAGCAGCCGCAGGTGGCCCCCGGGCGCATCGGGGGAGCGCCATTGCGCACCGGTCAGTTCCTCGATCGCGAAGTGCTGGTCACCGGCCTTCCACTTGGCCGTGGAGGCACCGGTCCGGGACCAGCGGAAGGAGACGGTCCGGCCGTCGAAGGACGCCTTCCCGTCGTACGCCTTGAAGGACGACGGAGGCGTCGGCGCGGCGACG
Source organism: Streptomyces luteireticuli (assembly GCF_041519305.1). Taxonomy (NCBI): domain Bacteria; kingdom Bacillati; phylum Actinomycetota; class Actinomycetes; order Kitasatosporales; family Streptomycetaceae; genus Streptomyces; species Streptomyces luteireticuli. The sequence goes on along the minus strand of NZ_CP167927.1, from coordinate 3,072,301 downwards.
AGATGGCGCTCGGACGGCTCGTGGGCCGACGGGCCGAGCGCGGCGCGTATCTCGTCGGCCCAGTACGCGGCGAGCGGCTCGCGCTCGGCGGGCAGCTCCAGCCGGTAGGGGTCGGAGGTCTCCCGCAGCTGGTCCCCGGCGGCCTCCATCAGCGGGTCCACGCCCGGTCTGGGCACGGCGCGCAGCGCCACCGTGCCGCGTCTGCCGGGCACCCGCTCGACGGCCGCCAGCGCCTCGTGGGGGATGCGCCGCTCGCCGAGCGCCTGGAGCAGCTTCGGTGTGCGGATCCCCCGTTCGAAGCGGATGAGCACGGAGTCGGTGTCGAACTCCCAGACGGTGTGGAAACCGGCCAGCACATCACCCATGCGGCTCATCGTAAGCGGCGCCCGCCCGGTCGTCCCCCTTCCGGCCGCGATGCGGAACTACGCGCGTCACGTCGGCGGGCGGGGGCTCCGTCAGCCGGTGCAGTCGGGGGCGGAAGCGGCACATCGGATTCCGCCGAGGGCTCCGGCGCCGATCCCGGCGAAGTTGGCCAGGCTCGTGGTGCCGGGCTCGAAGTAGCCGGTGTGCCCCTCGGCCCCGGCGGCGGACAGCAGCCGGGCCCCGAAGCCCGCGGAGACCGGGTCGGCGCCGTGGCCGAGGCCGCCGACCTCCAGGTGCGGCACGTCCTGGATCCAGTCGTCGCTGTCGCGCATGGCCCAGACCCGGGCGCTGGTGTGCAGCTCGGAGACGTGCCGGGCGCGCATGCCGGGGCTGCCGGCGACGGCGATGTCGGTGACCCGGGCGTCGAGGTCGCGGGCGGCGACGCCGCACACCACCGAGCCGTAGCTGTGGCAGAACAGGGCGACGGACGAGCCGCCGGGTAGGCCGCGCACCAGCGAGCGCAGCCGCAGCGCCCCTTCGGCGGCCAGCTTGCCCGTGGCCGCGTCCATGCCGACGCCGGCGGGGGTGGTGTAGTCGGCCCAGGCGATGACCGCGGTACGGGCGCCGGGGCGGGCGGTGCGCTCGGCGGCGTAGAGGGAGTCGGCCATTCCGACGGGGGCCGTGTACGGCCGGCCGCTCTTCTCGAAGGTGAGGACGTTCGTATCGACACCGGGCACCACGACGGAGACCCGGTCGGCGCGGTCGAGGTCGCCGAAGACCTCGGCGACCCGTCCGGCCCCGCCGGGGTCGAAGGCGAGGATCTGCCGGTCGCCGGAGAGCAGCGAGTCGAAGCGGTGCATGCGCCGGCCGGCCTCGTAGCGGCCGGCGGGGGTGAGGCCGCCGTCGTGGGTGCGGCGCTCCTCGACCGCGCGGGCGCGGGTGAGCGCGGTGCGGTTGGCGCGGTAACGCAGGTCCACGGGTGCGCCGTTGAGGTTGCCGACGACCAGGGGGTAGCGGTCGGCGAGGCGCAGCCGCTCGCCCGGGGAGAGCGCGGCGAAGAAGCGGGCCAGGGTGCCGGGCCCGGCGTACGGGGAGGGCAGCGGACGGCCGCCGCTGCGGCCGTGCTGCCAGGCGGAGAGCGCCGCCTGCCGGGGATCGGCGTCCGCCCCGCGGTCGTGCACGGCCGTCCAGCCGGTCGTGGCGAGCATCACGAAGACCACGGCCAGCGCGAGCAGGGCCCGCCATACCGTGGCCGCGTTCGTCCAAGGCAGGGAGGAGGGGGAGCCGAGCTCCGGGAAGGAAGTCACCGCGGACCACCCTAGGAGAAACCGGAGCGCGTCCGCCAAGTCAGTGATGCGTATCACGTTTGACAGGGGGTGATGCTGGACATATGTGCGTCGGCTCACGTCGGTTTGGCCGGCGATTCCGGCGACGATTCCAGCCGGGGGCGCGGCCGGTGGTCCGGTCAGCGGGGGGCCGCCCGCCAGCCCTCCGCCAGCGCCGGGCCGATCTGCTCCAGGTAGGCGGTGATCAGCCGCAGCAGGCCGTCGAGGTCGCCCTCCTCGTCCTCGCCCCAGACCCGGGACGCCGCCCGCATCACCCCGCTGCACGCGGCCACCAGCACCCGGGGGCGGGGGTCGGTGGCCGGATCGAGCCCCTCGCGGCGGGCGATCTCCGCCGCGAACCGCTCCTCCAGGACGGCGAGCCGGCGCAGCCGGGCGGCCAGCAGCTGCGGCGTCGACTCGATCATCCGCTGGGTGCTCAGATAGAGCCCGAGCGGGACGACGGCCTCGATGGCCGGGCCGATGGACCGCGCGGAGGACATGGCGGCGTTGCACAGCGCGGTGAGCGGCGGCTCGTGCGGCGGGCGGTCCGCGAGGGAGGCGAAGGCGACCTCCTCCTCCATCTCCTGGAGGGCGAGGGCGACTTCCTCCTTGTTGGCGAAGTAGCGGAAGAAGGTGCGCTGCGAGACGTCCGCGGCCTCGGCGATCTGGTCGACGGTGGTGCCGTCGTAGCCCTGCCGGGCGAAGAGGTCCAGCGCGCACCTGGTGAGGGCGTTGCGCGTCCGCTGCTTCTTGCGCTCCCGCAGTCCCGGAAGCGCCTCGCGCTCCGTCACACCGTCGATCGCCTGCATGGGCCCCTGCCTCTTCTCGCTGTTTGCGCTGGTCAGAATAGTCGCCGGGCAAGTTGTCAGATGACGACTCATGAAGCTCTTGGGCAATTGTCGGCGTCTGCCATAACCTCGGTCCATGACGCCTCAGACCGCTGTCGCAGGTGCAACACCACCGGACCTCGGACCCCCGAGCGGACTGCGGGGCCGCCCCTGGCCGACCCTGCTGACCGTCGCGATAGGCGTGATGATGGTCGCGCTCGACGGCACGATCGTCTTCATCGCCAACCCCGTCATCCAAAAGGGCCTGGGAGCCTCGCTCGCCGACGTCCAATGGATCACCAATGCCTATCTCCTCGCCCTCGCCGTCGCCCTGATCACCGCGGGCAAGCTGGGTGACCGCTTCGGCCACCGCCTGATCTTCCTTATCGGTATCACCGGCTTCGCCGCGTCCTCCGGAGTGATCGCCCTCTCCGGCACCGTGTCGATGGTCGTCGCCCTCCGGGTGCTCCAGGGCCTGAGCGGGGCGATGCTGATGCCCGCCGCGCTGGGCCTGCTGCGGGCCACGTTCCCGGCCGAGAAGCTCAACATGGCGATCGGCCTGTGGGGCGGTGTCATCGGCGGCTCGGCCGCGGGCGGGCCGATCATCGGCGGCCTGCTGGTCGAGCACGTCAACTGGCAGTCCGTCTTCTTCATCAACGTGCCGGTCGGCGCGGTCGCGCTGGTGCTCGGCCTGCTCGTGCTGAGGGACCACCGCGCCGAGAACGCGCCCCGCTCCTTCGACCTGCTCGGCATCGTGCTGCTCTCGGGCGCGATGTTCTGCCTCGTCTGGGCGCTGATCAAGGCGCCCGTCTGGCACTGGGGGGACGCCCGGACCCTGCTCTTCCTGGGCGTCTCGCTCCTCGCGTTCGTCGCCTTCGCCCTCTGGCAGACCAGGAGCCGCGAACCGCTGCTCCCGCTGCGGCTCTTCCGCTCCGTGCCGCTCTCCGCGGGCACCGCCCTGATGATCCTGATGGCCTTCTCCTTCATGGGAGGCCTCTTCTACGTCACGTTCTACCTGCAGAACGTGCACGGGATGTCGCCCGTCGACGCGGGGCTGCACCTGTTGCCGCTCACCGGCATGATGATCTTCGCCTCGCCGGCCGCGGGGGCGCTGATCACCCGCGTCGGACCGCGCGTCCCGATCTTCGTCGGGATGGTCCTCACCGCGGGCGCCTGCTTCGGCATGTCCACCCTGGAGGTGGACTCCGGGACGCCGCTGATGTCGGTGCTGTTCGCCGTCTTCGGTATCGGCCTGGCGCCGGTCGTGGTCGGCGCGACCGAGGTCATCGTCGGCAACGCGCCGCTGGAGCACGCGGGGCTGGCGGGCGGTCTGCAGCAGGGGGCCATGCAGGTGGGCGGCACGTTGGGGACGGCGGTGCTCGGGGCCGTCATGGCGTCCCGGGTCGGGAGCGTCCTGCCGGACAAGTGGGCGGGGGCGGGGCTGCCGCCGCTGAGCGGTGCGCAGAAGGGGGCGGCTTCCTCGGCCGTCGAGGTCGGCGTGGCGCCGGTGCCGGAGGGGACTCCTCCGGAGTACGCCGCGAAGATCACGGACGTTGCGCATGACACGTTCGTGTCCGGGATGAGTACGTCGTTCGTCATCGCGGGGTGCGTTGCCGTGGTTGCGGCGGTGCTTGCGCTCTTCACCAAGCCCGGTGAGAACGCGGGTGCGGGTCACGGGGTCGCGCACGTGTGAGCGGAGGCCGTCGTCCGGCTGCGGGCCGCTTGTGCCCACCCGTTCCGCCCCAGCGGAACGACCGCCCACAAGCTATGACGAACGCCCGGACCCCCAAGGGTCCGGGCGTTCGTCACTGTTCAGGCTGAGCGCCCAGCGACTACGCGTCGCCGCCCGCGGCGCCCGGGTCGGCGGCCGCGACGTCCAGGAGCTGGTAGCGGTCGATCGCCTGCTTCAGGGCCGAGCGGTCGATCTTGCCCTCCTTGGCGAGCTCGGTGAGCACGCCGAGGACGATCGACTGCGCGTCGATGTGGAAGAAGCGACGGGCCGCACCACGGGTGTCGGCGAAGCCGAAGCCGTCCGCGCCCAGCGACTGGTAGGTGCCCGGCACCCAGCGCGCGATCTGGTCCGGGACGGCACGCATCCAGTCGGACACGGCCACCTTCGGGCCCTCGGCGCCGGCGAGCTTCTGCGTCACGTACGGGACGAGCTGCTCCTCCTCCGGGTGCAGGAGGTTGTGCTCCTCCGCCTTGATGGCGTCGTTGCGCAGCTCGTTCCAGGAGGTCGCCGACCAGACGTCCGCCTTGACGTTCCACTCCTCGGCGAGGATCTTCTGGGCCTCGATCGCCCACGGCACCGCCACACCCGAGGCGAGGATCTGCGCCGGGATCGCGCCCTTCTCGCCCTGCTTGAAGCGGTACAGACCCTTCAGGATGCCCTCGGCGTCCACGTTCTCCGGCTCGGCCGGGTGCTGGATCGGCTCGTTGTAGACGGTCATGTAGTAGAAGATGTCCTCGGCGTTCTCGCCGTACATCCTCCGCAGACCGTCCTGGACGATGTGCGCGATCTCGTAGCCGAACGCCGGGTCGTACGCGACGACGGCCGGGTTGGTCGAGGCCAGCAGGTGCGAGTGGCCGTCCGCGTGCTGGAGGCCCTCACCGGTCAGGGTCGTACGACCGGCGGTCGCGCCCAGGACGAAGCCGCGCGCCAGCTGGTCGGCCATCTGCCAGAACTGGTCGCCGGTGCGCTGGAACCCGAACATCGAGTAGAAGACGTAGATCGGGATCAGCGGCTCGCCGTGCGTGGCGTAGGCGGAGCCGGCGGCGATCAGCGAGGCGGTGCAGCCCGCCTCGGAGATGCCGTCGTGCAGCATCTGGCCGGTCGGGGACTCCTTGTACGCGAGGAGCAGCTCGCGGTCCACGGCCTCGTACTGCTGGCCCAGCGGGTTGTAGATCTTCGCCGAGGGGAACAGCGAGTCCATGCCGAAGGTGCGGTACTCGTCGGGCGCGATCGGCACGAAGCGCTTGCCGATCTCCTTGTCCCGCATGAGGTCCTTGAGCAGGCGGACGAACGCCATGGTGGTGGCGATCGACTGCTGGCCGGAGCCCTTCTTGGTGGGGGCGTAGGCCTTGTCGCCCGGCAGGACGAGCGGCTTGGAGCGGTCCACACGGGAGGGGACGTACCCGCCGAGCGCCTTGCGGCGGTCGTGCATGTACTGGATCTCTTCCGAGTCCTTGCCCGGGTGGTAGTACGGCGGGAGGCCGGACTCCAGCTCCTTGTCCGCGATCGGGATGTGCAGACGGTCGCGGAAGCGCTTGAGGTCCTCGACCGTCAGCTTCTTCATCTGGTGGGTCGCGTTGCGGCCCTCGAAGTTCGGGCCGAGCGTCCAGCCCTTGACCGTCTGCGCGAGGATCACGGTCGGCTGGCCCTTGTGGGCCTTGGCCGCCGCGTACGCCGCGTAGATCTTCTTGTGGTCGTGACCGCCGCGGCCCAGGTGCAGGATCTGGTCGTCGGTCATGCCCTCGACCATCTTGCGCAGGCGCTGGTCGTCGCCGAAGAAGTGCTCGCGGATGTACGCGCCGGTCTCGGTGGCGTACGTCTGGAACTGGCCGTCCGGCGTGCTGTTGAGCTTGTTGACCAGGACGCCGTCGCGGTCCTGGGCCAGCAGCGGGTCCCAGGAGCGGTCCCACACCAGCTTGATGACGTTCCAGCCGGCGCCGCGGAACTGCGACTCCAGCTCCTGCATGATCTTGCCGTTGCCGCGCACCGGGCCGTCGAGGCGCTGCAGGTTGCAGTTGACGACGAAGGTCAGGTTGTCCAGGCCCTCACGGGCGGCCAGGGACAGCTGGCCGAGCGACTCGGGCTCGTCCATCTCGCCGTCGCCCAGGTACGCCCAGACGTGCGACTTGGAGGTGTCGGCGATGCCGCGGGCCTCCATGTAGCGGTTCATCCGGGCCTGGTAGATCGCGCCGAGAGGGCCGAGGCCCATGGAGACGGTCGGGAACTCCCAGAAGTCCGGCATCAGACGCGGGTGGGGGTACGACGACAGGCCGTAGGGGGCCTTCGACTTCTCCTGGCGGAACGCGTCGAGCTGCTGCTCGGACAGTCGGTCCAGCAGGAAGGCGCGGGCGTAGACGCCGGGGGAGGCGTGGCCCTGGAAGAAGATCTGGTCGCCGCCGTCGCCCTCGTCCTTGCCGCGGAAGAAGTGGTTGAAGCCCACGTCGTACAGCGAGGCGGAGGACGCGAAGGTGGCGATGTGACCGCCGACGCCGATGCCCGGGCGCTGGGCGCGGGACACCATCACGGCGGCGTTCCACCGGGTCGCGTTGAGGACCTTGCGCTCGATCTCCTCGTTGCCGGGGAAGAACGGCTCGTCCTTGGTCGCGATGGTGTTGACGTAGTCCGTGCTGCGCATCTCGGGCACGGCCACGCGCTTCTCGCGTGCGCGCTCGATCAGACGAAGCATGAGATAGCGGGCACGTTCCCGGCCTCGCTCATCGACGGCCGCGTCGAGCGAGTCGAGCCATTCCTGGGTCTCTTCGGGATCGAAGTCCGGGACCTGGCTGGGAAGACCGCCAATGATGATCGGGTTGCGATCGGATCCGGAAGCCACGCTGTTCCTTCGCTGTTCGGTCGTGTCGTGCTCTGCACGCGATCGATGTCGCATCGAATGCTTCTCGATGCTGTGCACGCGGTCACATGCAGTGTCTGGTTATGCCGCGCCGGCTCCCATCGTGGACCGCGGCGACGGAAACGTCATCTCTACTGGGCAGTAACCACCACTCACGAGATGAAGTGTTCGGGGTCGGCCGTGGGTGGACGGCCAAATCGCAACCTTACGCCCCCTATGGGGGTCCCCCGCGTACGGCCGTTCGGCCCCGGATGCCGTAATCCCAGGGAGTAACTTCACAAACCTGGCACAACGCTGTGGTGTGAATCACTTGCGGCTGCTGCCTCATGGTGGGAGTTGCCATGAGACGTCAACGTTTGGGAGGGATCGCTGAGCGGGTACTTGCGCGATCCGTCCGTCACGTGTGGACTACGCCCCATGCCTCGCGTATACGGGGGGCACAAGAGCATTTCTCGAAAGATGACAGGAGGCACTCAGTGAGCGCGACCGCGGACCACGCGGAGGAGCGGACCAACCCCGCCGCACGGCTGGGTTTCGAGCCCGGACAGGTGGTCCAGGAGATCGGCTACGACGAAGACGTCGACCATGATCTCCGTGAAGGTATTGAGTCCCTCATCGGCCAGGACCTCGTCGACGAGGATTACGACGACGTGGCCGACGTCGTCCTGCTGTGGTTCCGGGATGAGGACGGAGACCTCACGGACGCGCTGGTGGATGCCATCGGTCTGCTCGACGAGGGCGGCGACATCTGGCTGCTGACGCCCAAGACCGGCCGTGACGGCTACATCGAGCCCAGCGACATCCAGGACGCGTCGCAGACCGCCGGTCTCTCCCAGACCAAGAGCATCAGCGTGGCCAAGGACTGGAGCGGCACGCGTCTGAGCGCGCCCAAGTCCAAGCGCTAGGCGGCCGGGCGCCGGGGAGTTCCCCGGCCGCCGGACAGTGCGCGACGAGCGTCCCCGCGCCCCCCACAGCACGGCTGTGGGGGACGCGGTGCGTTCCGGATCCGGGGCAGTGACAGACTGGCCGTCCACCCGAGCCCGGCCCGCGGCCGGCGCCCGCAGCAGAGAGGGATGCGCTCCATGGCGATCGACGCCGGTACCAAGGCCCCCGACTTCGCGCTCAAGAACCAGCACGGCGAGACCGTCCGGCTCTCCGACTTCCGCGGCGAGAAGAACGTCGTCCTGCTCTTCTACCCCTTCGCCTTCACCGGCGTGTGCACCGGCGAGCTGTGCGCCCTGCGCGACAACCTGCCGACCTTCGTCAACGACGATGTGCAGCTGCTCGCGGTCTCCAACGACTCGCCGTTCTCCCTCCGCGTCTTCGCCGAGCAGGAGAAGCTCGACTACCCGCTGCTCTCCGACTTCTGGCCGCACGGCGAGGTCAGCCGCGCCTACGGCGTCTTCGACGAGGAGAAGGGCTGCGCGCTGCGCGGCACCTTCGTCATCGACAAGGAGGGCGTGGTCCGTTGGACGATCGTCAACGGCCTGCCGGACGCGCGTGACCTGAACGAGTACGCGGCCGAGCTGGCCAAGCTCTGACGCTCCGGCCCTTCGCTGTGCGCAAGACCCTGCAATCGGTGGGAACCGGTCACTAGGATCCAGACGTTGACCGGTTGCCATCGCACAACCGGGGGCGTGGGCCCAAGGGCCCGGCCCCTCGAACCAATGGAGGACTCGTGGGAGTCAGTCTCAGCAAGGGCGGCAACGTCTCGCTGACCAAGGCGGCCCCGAACCTGACCGCGGTCATCGTCGGTCTCGGCTGGGACGCCCGTACCACCACCGGTACGGACTTCGACCTGGACGCGAGCGCGCTGCTGACCAACGAGCAGGGCAAGGTCGTCTCCGACCAGCACTTCGTCTTCTTCAACAACCTGAAGAGCCCCGACGGTTCGGTCGAGCACACCGGTGACAACCTCACCGGTGACGGCGAGGGCGACGACGAGGTCATCAAGGTCAACCTGGCAGGCGTCCCGGCGGATGTGCACAAGATCGTGTTCCCGGTGTCGATCTACGACGCCGAGACCCGTCAGCAGAGCTTCGGCCAGGTGCGCAACGCGTACATCCGCGTGGTCAACCAGGCCGACAACACGGAGCTGGCCCGCTACGACCTGAGCGAGGACGCCTCGACCGAGACCGCGATGGTCTTCGGCGAGCTCTACCGCAACGGCGCGGAGTGGAAGTTCCGTGCCATCGGCCAGGGTTACGCCTCGGGCCTGCGCGGCATCGCGCAGGACTTCGGCGTCAACGTCTGAGCCGCCAGTGCCACCGTCCGGCGCCGCACCCCCGGAATTCCGGGGGTGCGGCGCCGGACGCGCACGGTGACGCGCATCGTTCAACTCGGGGAGGAACAAGATCATGGGTGTCACGCTCGCCAAGGGCGGCAACGTCTCGCTGACCAAGGCGGCCCCGAACCTGACCGCGATCGTCGTCGGTCTCGGCTGGGACGCCCGTACCACCACCGGTGCGGATTACGACCTGGACGCGAGCGCGCTGCTGTGCGCCGCGGGCCGGGTGCTGGGGGACGAGTACTTCGTCTTCTACAACAACCTCAAGAGCCCCGAGGGTTCGGTCGAGCACACCGGTGACAACCTCACCGGCGAGGGCGACGGCGACGACGAGACGGTCCTGGTCGACCTCACCAAGGTCCCGGCCGCCTGCGACAAGATCGTCTTCCCCGTCTCCATCCACGAGGCCGACGTCCGGGGCCAGAACTTCGGCCAGGTGCGCAACGCCTATATCCGTGTGGTCAATCAGGCCGACGGGGCCGAACTGGCCCGCTACGACCTGAGCGAGGACGCCTCCAGTGAGACGGCCATGATCTTCGGCGAGGTCTACCGGTACGGCGGCGAGTGGAAGTTCCGCGCGGTGGGCCAGGGTTACGCGTCGGGGCTGCGCGGGATCGCCCTGGACTTCGGCGTCAACGTCTCGTAGCACCGCGTGCGGATCGCGGGGAGTGCGACCGCGTGACGCGGGCCGGATGCGGATACGCCCATCCCGGTTGCCTGGCAGGGCATCTAGACTTCGGGGTCAACGTTTCGCAAAACCCTGCCCGCGCGGCGGGGAGAACCCGAACAACGAAGGATTGGGTAGCCAGTGCTCCTGAAAACCTTTGGCTGGTCGTTCGCCATAACGGCGGCCGGTCTTGCCGCGGCCGGCGTGCTCTGGGGGTGGAAGGGGCTGGCGCTCGTCGCGATCCTGTCCGTCCTGGAGATCTCGCTGTCCTTCGACAACGCGGTCATCAACGCGGGGATCCTGCGGAAGATGAACCCGTTCTGGCAGCGGATGTTCCTGACGCTGGGCATCCTCATCGCCGTCTTCGGCATGCGGCTGGTCTTCCCGGTCGTCATCGTGGCCATCACCGCCAAACTCGGGCCCATCGACGCGATCGACGTCGCGATCAACCACCACGACCGCTATGAGCAGCTGGTCACCAGCGCCCACCCGGCCATCGCCGCGTTCGGCGGGATGTTCCTGCTCATGATCTTCCTCGACTTCATCTTCGAGGACCGCGACATCAAGTGGCTCAGCTGGCTGGAGCGGCCGTTCGCCCGGCTCGGCCGGATCGAGAGCCTGTCGGTGATCGTCGCGCTGGTGGTGCTGATCGTCGCCGCCACCACGGTCGCCACGGGCGTGCCGGTGCACGGGGGTTCCGGCACGGTGGACAAGGCGTCCACGGTCCTGCTGGCCGGGGTCGGCGGACTCGTGACCTATCTGGTCGTCGGCGGCATCTCGGCGTTCTTCGAGGAGCGCCTGGAGGACGAGGAGGAGGACGAGGACGGGTCCGCCGTCGAGAAGAAGTCCGGCGCCTCCGCGGCCGTCGGGCTGGCCGGCAAGGCCGCGTTCTTCATGTTCCTCTACCTGGAGGTCATCGACGCCTCCTTCTCCTTCGACGGTGTCATCGGCGCCTTCGCGATCACCAACGACATCTTCGTGATGGCGCTGGGCCTGGGCATCGGCGCGATGTACATCCGCTCGCTGACGGTCTTCCTCGTCCGCAAGGGGACCCTGGACGACTACGTCTACCTCGAGCACGGTGCGCACTACGCGATCGGCGCGCTCGCCGTGATCCTGCTCGCCACGATCAAGTACGAGATCAATGAGGTGATCACGGGTCTCATCGGCGTGGTCCTGATCGGTCTGGCCTTCTGGTCGTCGGTGCGGCGCAACCGCAAGGAGACGGAGGCGGGCGCCGGCAGCGGGGACCGTCAGGAGGTCGCGTCCGGCGTGTGAGACCCGGTCCGGCCCGGGTGTGACCCCGGCACGTGCGCGGGAACCCTCTGAGCGGGGCGGTGGTGAGTTTCAGCTCGCCGCCGCCCCGCTCACCGGTTTCCGGAGGGGAGACCGGACCACGAGGGTCACGAGGGTGGGGGCCGTCATGACGGTACGGGACAAGCTGTTCGGCAACTGGGGGCGCGGGGCCGCCTGGCAGTTCGACGCCCCGCACGGCGGGAGCGGCGCGGTCGAGCTGACCAAACGGCGCCCGGTCTACTCGCTGACCAAGAACGGCGCGGTCAGCGGGAACATGCGGGTCAACCTGTCCTGGCAGATGAGGACCTCGGACTTCGACGGACGGGGACCCGGGCGCGGGTCCGTACGGCACCCGTTCCGGAAGTTCACGCCGGAGGTCGTACAGGCGCAGGGGACGGCCATGGTCACCGTGGACCTCGACCTCGCCTGCATGTATGAGCTGTGGGATGGGTCGAAGGGCGTAGTCCAGCCGCTCGGCAACATACTGGGCAGCATCAACGCCCCGCCGTATGTGCAGTTGAGCGGTGACGACCGCTTCGGGTCCGGGACGGGGGAGACGCTCTACATCAACATGGACCACCGGGATGAGATCAAGCGCCTGCTGGTCTTCGTCTACATCTATGACGGGACCCCGGCGTTCGACCGTACGCAGGCCACGGTGACGCTGTATCCCGGCAACGGCCCCCGGCTCGAAGTCGCGCTCCACGAGCGGGCGCCGGAGGCGCGGTCGTGCGCCGTGCTGCTGATCGAGAACGACAAGAAGGAGATTGTCGTGCGGAGGGAGATGCGGTACGTGTACGGGTTCCAGTCGGAGCTGGACCGGTTGTACGGGTGGGGGTTGCAGTGGGGGCGGGGGTACAAGAGCAGCAAGGTGTGAGGGTCGTTTTCGCGGCTTCGCCGCGGTGAGTTGCCCCGGCCCCGCCCTTTCACCGTTTCCCCGGGGCAAGCCCCGGACCCGTGCCCGCGCTTCGCGCGGGTGGCGGGGCTTCGCCCCTGCGCCCCACCGGGGGCTTCGCCCCCTGGCCCCCTGAAGCGCCCTGCGGGCGCTGTCCTCAAGCGCCGGACGGGCTGGGTGTGTGCCCCTGTCCCGCCCTTTCACCGTTTCTTCCGGGGAGACCCCGGACCCTGTCCGCCCTTCGGGCGGAGTCCTCAAGCGCCGGAAGGGCTGAAGTGCGCGCCCGGGCCGAAGTGCGCGCCCAGGCTGAAGTGTGCGCCTGGGCTGGAGTGTGCGCCGGGCTTTGGATTCCGGCCCGGGCGCGGAATCCAGCCCGTCCGGCGCTTGAGGACGAGCGGCGCAGCCGCGTTGCCCCCGCGCGGAGCGCGCAAGAAACGGTGAAAGGGCGGGCCGGGGGCAAAACCCCTACCGAGCAGCCGCCGGTAGGAACTGCGGCCCCTGCGGCGGCAGTCGGAAGCCCGGATCCGGCACCGGCACCGCCCCCTGCGGCGGATACCCGTACGACGGCTGCCCGGTCGGATACTGCGGATACCCGTACGCGGGCTGCGGCGCGGGAATCACCGGCGGAACGGAGGGCGGCGGCGGATAGCCACCGGCCGGTATGGGCTGTATCGGCTCGGCGGCGGCAGCAGCGGCAGCGGCAGCCGCGGGGGCCGGCTCAGACGCCGGCTCGGGCTCAGGCACAGACGCAGGCGCCTCCGCCGAATCGTCCTCCACCGAGATCCCGAACTCCGTCGCCAGCCCCACCAGCCCCGACGCATACCCCTGCCCCAGCGCCCGGAACTTCCAGCCCTCCCCGCGCCGGTAGAGCTCACCGCAGATCATCGCCGTCTCGTCCCCCGTCTCCGGCCGGACGTCGAAGCGGGCCACCGCCTCGCCCCCGGGCGCCGCCGTGTCGTACAGCAGCACGCACAGGTCCTCGACCAGGCCGAACGGGCCGCCGTCCGCCGAGGCGGCGAGGACCACGCGGCGCACCGAGCCGTCCAGCGCCGCCAGGTCGGTCTCGATGGAGTCGGTCAGCCCCTCCGTCAGCCGTTTCTTGGGCAGGTGGCGCACCAGGCCGGACGGGTGGCGGGGCTGGTTGTAGAAGACGAAGTCCTCGTCGGAGCGCACGCGGCCGTCGTCGCCCAGCAGGAGGGCGGAGGCGTCCACATCGGGGACGCCCGGACCGGGGGTCCAGCGCAGCACGGCCCGAACGGCGGGGGCCTCCAGCGGGATGTTCGATCCCTTCAGCATCGCGTGCGTCATGCCCGCAATCCTGCCCTCCCGCACGGGCCCCGGACAACGCGGGCCGACGCGACGGCGGTTTGGGGAACTCTTGACCCACCGCCGAGCGTACGATAATCGGCCACGCAGGACGGCGGACGGCCGGACCGGGCGGTGGTACGCCGTGCGGGACGGGGACGCGGCGGGAACGTCACGGGGAGCAACGGGGAGAAAAATGCGGCATTTTGGACACCTCGCGCCCGAGGTGCGGAATGGACTGTTCCACCAGGAGCCGGCCGAGTTCGACGCCGGCTCCCCGGCCCGCGTCCTCGCCGCCGCCCTCGGCGCCACGCTCTACTGCCCCGCCACCCGCCCCACCCTCGCCCGGGACGTCGTCAAACAGGCCGACCAGGGTGTCGTGTCCATGGTCCTGTGCCTGGAGGACTCGATCGGCGACGCCGACGTTCCCGCCGCCGAGGAGAACCTCGTCCGGCAGTTCGCGGAGCTGGAGCGGGCCGCCGCGCCGCACACGCCCCTGCTCTTCGTCCGCGTCCGCGAGCCCGAGCAGATCACCGACCTGACGCACCGCCTCGGCCCCGCCCGCCGGCTGCTCTCCGGCTTCGTCCTGCCCAAGTTCACCGAGGACCGCGGACTGCCCTTCCTGGAGGCCGTCGCCGAGGCCGAAGCCGCCCACGGGCAGCGGCTGTTCGCCATGCCCGTCCTCGAATCCCCCGAGCTCCTCCACCTGGAGACCCGCGCCGGGACCCTGGCCGGGATCGCCCGCGCCACGGACAAGCACCGCGAGCGCGTCCTCGCCCTGCGGCTCGGCGTCACCGACTTCTGCTCCGCCTACGGGCTGCGCCGCGCGCCCGACATGACCGCGTACGACGTCCGGCTCGTCGCCTCCGTGATCGCCGACGTCGTCAACGTCCTCGGCCGCGCGGACGGCAGCGGGTTCACCGTCACCGGGCCCGTGTGGGAGTACTTCCGCCAGCACCAGCGGATGTTCAAACCCCAGCTGCGCCGCAGCCCGTTCGCCGGACCCGCGGAGGCGCTGCGCTCCGCGCTGATCGAGCACGACATGGACGGGCTGCTGCGCGAGATCGAACTCGACCGTGCCAACGGCCTGCTGGGCAAGACCTGCATCCACCCCACGCATGTGGCGCCGGTGCACGCCCTGTCGGTCGTCAGCCACGAGGAGTTCAGCGACGCGCGGGACATCCTGCGCTCGGTCGACGACGGCGGTGGCGGGGTGCTGCGCTCCTCGTACACCAACAAGATGAACGAGGTGAAGCCGCACCGCGCCTGGGCAGAAAGGACCCTGCTGAGGGCCGAGGTGTTCGGCGTGGCAAGAGAGGACGTCGGTTTCGTGGAACTGCTGGGCGCGAGCGTACGGGGAGCGATCCTGTGACCGCCGAATCCATCTGGTCGGGCTCCTGGGTGGCGGACCGCCTCGGGGTGCGGCTGGAGGGCGACGCCGCCCTCCCCGGGCTGCTGGGCCTCGCGCTGCGGCGCAACCCGCGCCGCGCGCACCTCCTCGTCTCCAACGTCCTCGGCAAGCACGTGCCGCAGCGGCCGTCGGCCGTGTACGACGCGGGGGCCGGGCTCGGCCGTCGCGTCCGCGCGCTCCTCGGCGACGCGGACGCGGCCCGGGCGGTCGTCCTCGGGTACGCCGAGACCGCCACCGGCCTCGGCCACTCGGTCGCGGACGGCCTGGCGCTCGCGCCGTATCTGCACTCCACCCGGCGCCCGGTGCCGGGTGTCGCGCCGGTCGGCGGCTTCGAGGAGGAGCACAGCCACGCGACGTCCCACCTGCTGCTCCCGGAGGACCCGGCGCTGCTGTCGACGGACGGCCCGCTGGTCCTCGTCGACGACGAGTTCTCCACCGGCCGGACGATCATGAATACGATCGCCGTGCTCCACCGCCGCTACCCCCGCGACCGGTATGTGATCGTCGCCCTCGTCGACATGCGCTCGCCCGACGACCGGGCGCTGCTCGACGCCTTCGCGGCGGAACTGGGCGCGCGCGTGGACCTGATCACCCTCGCCTCGGGGACGGTGACCCTCCCCGAGGACGTCCTGGAGCGCGGCTGCGAGCTGGTGGAGCGCTGGTCGCGCCCGGACGAACCCGGTCCCGCGGGATCCGGCTCCGGCGCCACCCGCGTCGGCCTCCGCTGGCCCGCCGGCCTCCCCGACGGCGGGCGGCACGGCTTCACCCCCGCGCACCGCCGCCGCCTGGAGGCCGAACTGCCGCGCATGGCACGGGAGATCGCCGGTCACCTGGACGGCGACGGCGACGGCGGCGGCCGCGTCCTCGTTCTCGGCAACGAGGAGCTGATGTACGCGCCCCTGCGCCTCGCCGGGGCCCTGGAGGCCCTCGGGGAGGACGTGCGCTTCTCGACCACCACCCGCTCGCCCGTCCTGCCCGTGGACGACCCGGGGTACGCCATCCGCACCCGCCTCCGCTTCCCCGCCCACGACGCCCCCGCCGACGGCCCGGGCGACCGCTACGCCTACAACGTGGCGGGCGGGGGCTTCGACACCGTCGTCGCCGTCGTCGACTCCACCGCCGACACCCCCGAACTGCACGCCCCCGGCGGCCTGTTGGACCGGCTGTCCGCACACACCGGAAAGGTGCTGCTCGTCGTGATCCCCGCGCACCGGGCCCCGCGCGAACCCCTGCGCGGCCCCGCCTTCTCGTCCTACGCACCCGAGGACGTGGGCTGGCTGCTCCAGGACCTCTCCGGCGTCACCCTGGAGGCGCCCATCGAGGAGCGCGAGGAGGCGATCCAGAGCGGCGGCGCGCACTACGCCGAGTCGCTACCCGTCGAGTACCAGCCCAGCGAGCGCTACCAGGAGCTCTACCGCGCCGCGCTCGACGCCTCCGCGGACCGCATCGCCCGCGCCGTCGGCGTCGTCACCGAGACCGTGCTCGCCGAGCGGTCCCCCCGCCCGGTGCTGGTCTCGCTGGCCCGCGCCGGCACCCCCGTCGGCGTGCTGATGCGCCGCTGGGCCCGGCACGCGCACGGCCTGGACCTGCCGCACTACGCCGTCTCCATCGTCCGCGGCCGGGGCATCGACACCGCCGCCCTGCGCTGGCTCGCCGACCGCCACGACCCCCGCGACGTCGTCTTCGTCGACGGCTGGACGGGCAAGGGCGCCATCACCCGCGAGCTCGAAGCGGCCCTTTCCGGAACGGACTTCGACCCGCGGCTCGCCGTCCTCGCCGACCCCGGCTCCTGCGTGACCACCTACGGCACGCGCGACGACTTCCTCATCCCCTCCGCCTGCCTCAACTCCACCGTCTCCGGCCTGATATCGCGCACCGTCCTGCGCGCCGACCTGGTCGGCCCGGACGACTTCCACGGCGCCAAGTACTACCGGGAGCTGGCCGGTTCGGACGTCTCCCGCGCCTTCCTCGACGCCGTCGCGGCCCGCTTCGACGCCGTCGCCGAGGACGTCGCCCACGACGCCAAGGAACTCGCCGCCGCCGACCGCACCCCCACCTGGCAGGGCTGGGCCGCCGTCGAGCGGATCAGCGAGGAGTACGGCATCCACGACGCCAACCTCGTCAAGCCCGGCGTCGGCGAGACCACCCGGGTGCTGCTGCGCCGCGTCCCCTGGAAGATCCTGGCCGCGCGCGGGGCGGGCACAGCCCTCGACCATGTGCGCCTGCTCGCCGCCCAGCGCGGCGTCCCCGTGGAGGAGGTGGACGGGCTGCCGTACAGCTGCGTCGGCCTCGTCCACCCCCGGTACACCAGGGGCGCCACCGGCGCCGACGGGAAGGCGGTCGTCACCTCGTGAACACCCTGATCGCCAGCGACCTCGACCGCACACTGATCTACTCGTCCGCCGCCCTCCGCCTCGCCGGGCCGGACGCGGCCGCGCCCCGGCTGCTGTGCGTCGAGGTGTACGAGGGCAGACCGCTGTCGTACCTGACCGAGACCGCCGCGGAACTCCTCGCCGGACTCGCCCGCACCGGCGCGTTCGTCCCCGCCACCACCCGCACCCTCGCCCAGTACGGCCGCGTCCGGCTGCCCGGGCCGCCGCCCCGGTACGCGGTCTGCGCCAACGGCGGCGAGATCCTCGTCGACGGCGTGCCCGACACCGCCTGGCGGGCACGGGTGCGCCGGGCCGTGGCGGACGGCTGCGCGCCGATGGACGAGGTCCGCGCGCACATCGCCCGTACCGCCGACCCCGCCTGGCTCCTCAAGTCCCGTACCGCGGACGGCCTCTTCGCCTACCTCGTCGTCGACCGGGAGCGGCTCCCCGCGGCCTGGGCGGACGAACTGGCCGCCTGGGCCGGGGAACGCGGCTGGAGCGTCTCCCTCCAGGGCCGCAAGATCTACGCCGTGCCCCGCCCGGTCACCAAGGGCGCCGCCGTCACCGAGGTCGCCCGCCGCACCGGCGCCGGCCGCGTCCTCGCCGCCGGCGACTCGCTGCTCGACGCCGATCTGCTGCTGGCCGCCGACCTCGGCTGGCGGCCCGGCCACGGTGAACTCGCCGACAGCGGCTGGAGCGCGCCGCATCTCACGGCGCTGGAGACGGTGGGGGTGGCGGCGGGGGAGGAGATCGTACGGGCCTTCGCGGACGCCCTCGTCGACGACCGGGCGGAGGCGGGCACGGTCCGTAACGTCTGACCGAAGGCTTTCGTGACCGGACTCGGGTTCATATCGTCGTCCGCGGATCAGTGAATTCCGTACCACCGACCCGTACTTCCCACCCGCCGAGGAGCCCCCGTGACCGTGAAGAAGAGCATCGCGCTCAGCCCCGAGCTCTACCAGTACCTCCTCGACCACAACCCGCCGCTCGACCCCGTCCTGCGGAAGCTGGTCGACACCACCCGCTCCCTGCTCCCCGAGAACGCCCACCTCCAGGTCGCCGAGGAACAGGCCCCGTTGCTCGCCTTCCTCGTCCGCCTCACCGGCGCCCGCCGGATCCTGGAGATCGGCACCTTCACCGGGCTCTCCTCCCTGGCCATGGCCCAGGCCCTGCCCGCCGACGGCAGCCTGATCGCCCTCGACGTCTCCGAGGAGTGGACCGCCCATGCCCGCCGCGCCTGGGCCGAGGCGGGCGTCGCCGACCGCATCGACCTGCGCATCGGCGACGGCCTGGCATCCCTGCGGGCCCTGCCCGCCGAGCCGCACTTCGACCTCGTCTTCCTCGACGCGGACAAGGAGAACTACGTCAACTACTGGGAGGAGATCGTCCCCCGGCTGCGGGCGGGCGGTCTGCTCGTCGTCGACAACACCCTCTTCCAGGGCACGGTGATCGATCCCGGCGTCACCGGATCGGGTGCGGGTGTCCGGCGGTTCAATGACCACGCCGCGGCGGACAAGCGCATGGAATCGGTCATGCTGAACGTCGCCGACGGTCTGACACTGGCCCGCAAGCTTTCCTGATCAGCCCCGCAAGCTCTCCTGATCAGCCGCAGCAGCCGCCCCCGCAGCACCCGCCGCCTCCGCCGTCACGGGGCGCGGCGGGTGCTGCGGCGGAGACGCCCGTCACAGCGACGGTCGACAGCAACTTCACGGTGTCCGCGTGCCCTTCGGGGCAGACGGCCGGGTCGGACGACTGCGCCATCGGACGGTTCAGCTCAAAGGTGCCGCCGCAGGCGCGGCAGCGGTATTCGTAACGAGGCATGCGGCCAGCCTAGTCAGTCACCCCCGGCCGCCGCGCTCCTCCCGGATCCGGCCCACGACGTCCGCGACCGAGCGCCGCACCGCCTCCGTCTCGGTCAGGAACGCCCACCAGTCCGGGTGCCGGCCGGTGAGGGCCGCCACCGCGCGGTCCAGCCGGGCCACCGCCTCGTCCAGCGGGCCCGCGTGCCGCGGGTCCGGAGTGCTCCGCCCGGCCATCGCCAGCCGCTGGGCGTCCCGGATCGCGAACCGCGTCCGCTCGATCTCCCGCTGCCGGTCCGCCGACACCTCGTCCAGCCGCCGCAGCCGGTCGCCGGCCGCCGACACCGACTCGTCGGTCGCCGTCAGCAGCGCCCGCACCGTCGACAGCAGCGCCGTCGCGTCCGGCCAGCGCTGCTCGTCGCGCGCCTGCCCCGCCTCGCGCAGCTTGGCCTCCGCCTGCCCGACCGCCTGCCGCGCCTGCTCCGGCACCTGCTGGAGGTCCTGCCAGCACGCCGCGCTGTAGCGGCGGCGCAGCTCGCTGAGGACGGGGGCGACCGCCCCGGCCCGGGTGGTGATCGCCTGGGCGCGGGTCCGCAGCGAGACGAGCCGCTTGTCGATCTCGGCCGCCCGCCGCGGCAGTTGCTCCGCCTCGGCGCGGATCGCCTCCGCCTCGCGCAGCGTCCGCTCGGCCCGCTCGATGGTCTGCGGGACGCCGTGCTGCCCCGCGCCCTCGTTGAGCCGGGTCAGCTCCGGGCCGAGGGCGGCGAGCCGGGCCGCCAGGCCGTCGGCCCGCAGCCCGGTGGAACGGGCCGCGTCCAGCGCCCCGCTCGCGGCCAGCAGGCCCTGCCGGGCGCGTTCCACGGCGGGGGCGAGCTTCGTCAGCTCCCGCTCGGCCGCCGCCAGCAGCGGCCCGAGCCCCTGCCCGAACCGCTCCAGATCCGCCTTCGCCCCGACCAGCTCGTCCTTCGCCCGGGTCAGATCCGCGCGGGCCCGTCCGGCCGAGGCGGCGTCCAGGTCGTCCCGGTCCAGGTCGTGGGCGTCCACGGCGGTGATGTACGCGCCCGACACCTCGTCTATCCGGGCCCCGAACGCGGCGAACTGCTCCGCGGCCCGGCGCGCGGCCGGCGAGGAGTCCACGGCGGTGATCGTCTCGATGGAGATCCGCAGGTCGCGCTGGGCGGTGTCCAGCTCGTAGAAGGCGGCGGCCGCGGCGTCCTTGGCCGCCTGCGCCTCGGCCCGCTGGCCCTCGGCACGGCCCCGTCCCCAGCGGCGGGTGCCCCCGCCGGCGAACGCGGCCGGTGCGGCGGCGGCCGCCGCGGCCAGCAGCGGCAGTGGCAGCAGCACCAGCGCGACGGTCTCCCGGACCGCTCGTACGGACTGCGCTCGTACGGACTGCGCGAAGGGGGTAACCGTCACGTGCGCCCTGCCCTCTCCTGTTGGTCGCCCAGGCCAGGGAGCCATTCTCCCACCCGCCACGGGCGCCCACGCGGGCCGGTCAGCCGCCCGCGCGCACGCGCACGTCCCCGTTCTCGCTGCGGGCCCGCACCGTGTGCGCGGAGGAGTCGTCCCGCTCCGCGTCCACCTTCACCGAGCCGTTGACGCTCTTCGCATCCACCCGGTACGCCGCACCGTCCGGCACCGTGACCGTGACGTTCCCGTTGACGCTCTCGCCGCGCACCGCGTCCGGCGTCCGCCGGGGAGCCACGGTGATGTCCCCGCTGTCGGACCGCACGGACACCCGACGCGAGTCGATCCCGTCGACGGCCCGGATGTCACCGTTCTCGGTCCTGAGATCCAGCCGCCCGTCGGCCCCGTGCACCTCGATCGTCCCGTTCCTCGAGCGGAACTTCAGGTCGCCCTTGATCCCCCGGGACGTGACCCCGCCGTTCCGGTCCTCGACGATCACCGTGACGCCCGCCGGCACCTCGATCCGGTGCTTCGACTCGCAGTGCTTGCTGATCCCGCCGCACTCCTGCCGGAGCCGGAGCGTGCCCCCGTGCATCTCCCACGACGTCCGCGTGGACCCGCCCACCGACCATCCGTCGAACCACCGCGTGACCCGCACGCCCTTCCCGCTCCCCGGCACCAGCTCGAGCTGCGAGTTGTCGTTGTCCACGGTCAGCGTCCGCCCTCCGAGCGCGAACGTCCGCGTCTCCGGCTCGGCCTCGTCCAGATCCGGCTGCCCGCACCCCGCCAGCGCCGCCCCGATGACCGCGATCCCCCCGACGAGCAACGTCAGACGTACGGCACGATCACGGCGAGGCATGCGGACTCCCAGGTCAGGCGATGGATCACGACCTCCCCACCCTAGGAACCACCCCCTTCCCCGACGATCCTGCCCGCCGCCGGAACGGGGGTGGGGATAACCCCCGGGCACCCTCCGGTCCCGGGTTTGCCAGGCGTCGGGCGGGGGCATGTAGGCTGTCGTTTCGTTGCGGGCGCGTAGCTCGTGCGGGTGCATAGCTCAGCGGTAGAGCGCCGCTCTTACAAAGCGGATGTCGGCGGTTCGATCCCGTCTGCGCCCACCAGCACAAAGGGCCCTCCAATCAACTGATTGGAGGGCCCTTTGCCGCTGTATGGGGACAGGCCGGGGACGGAGCGTTGAGCATGTCCCTTGGTGCGATCGATCTTGCGGTGGACGGTCCAGCAGATCCAGCGCTCCGTAGCGCCCGATGGATCAGGGCAAGCTCGGGAGGCCGGTTAGAGGGAGAGGGCGGCCGACGTTGGCGATCGCGGCTTCGGGGAATCCGTCGCGCAAAAGTGGCAGGGTTCGCCCGAAGTCAGCGAACAGGCCGCCGCCATCCACGGGCCACATCAGAGGGTCGGCAACTGGGACGCCGACATAGGCCCGTCCGGGGGCGTCGTCCCATGTGGGATCAAGGACTGTTCCGTCCGGGCGCACGCACCAGGCATGCGGGAGGTGGAAGTCGAGCCCGGCATGGGTCAGGGCGAATCCCTCGGCGTACACCAGTCCTTGACCACGGTGCGCCAGGGCGTAGTTGGCGGCGTTGCTGTAGCAGAGCCGGTCAGGCATGCCGACCAAGTCATGGGGGCTCGGGACGGCAGTGAACCGCCGTGCCAGGGCCAGCAGGAGGTGAAAAGGAGTTGGGTAAGCCCAGTGGCCTGGGGTCTTGTAGGCGTGCCCAGAGAGCTCCGCGTGCTGGCGGATGATGTCAACGAGCTCGGTTTCGCCAGCGATGCAGCGATCGGTGTCAGGACTGCCGGTCATGATTCGATGATCCTCTGGGTAGCGCCAGTTGGGCATCTTCGGCAGAGCGGTTGCACTGCCACCCGACCCTCCGGCTGATCGAAGTGGTGCGCCCCGGGGGTGGACGACGGGCCGGTCACGGCGCGCCCTCGTCGACGCGGTCGGTGGGCGGCAGGAGTAGGGAGACTAGTTGGCCGACGGCGGCCGCGATGGTGACCGTGACGTCCTCCGTCACGGTGCCGGCTGCTCGACCGCGTGCCGGGCGTGCTCGGGGATACCAGGGCAGATCCCTTGGTCGGGGTAGGGGTGGCGCCGGTGTCGGTTGTGCGGGGAGTTTGCGTCGCAGATGCTGGCGAGGGCCGTGGCGCAGTCCGGGCAGAAGGGGAGCGCCGCGCCGTCGCCCACGATGGCGGCAGTTTTGGCGCACGGCGTCATGGCGATCAGGCTCTCGCCGTGGGCGGCATGCTGGTAGCGCCCGGATGGGAGCCCGACGAGCCGAGGGTAGGCGGGATGGGTGCTGGGCGGTTCCGTCATCGGTCTCCTCCAAGGAGATACCGGGCGACGGCGAGCGCGGCCGCGGTGGGGTGGACGGTTCCGTCGCGGTCGGTGGCGAGGTCGTCGAGGAGGTCGGCGAGCGCGAGGCCGACCATGGGGTCCATGGCGGCGATGTACTCGGCGTGCTGTGGATTCATGTGCGGCCAGACACCGCGGCCGTGTAGACGGTTGGAGCCGCCTCGAAGTAGCGGTTCCCGGCCGCGTCCGTCGGGTGTGGTGTTGTCGACGGCCTCGAGGTAGCAGTCGTGGTCACGCAGTTCTTCCCTGGTGACTGCGTCGCGGTGGTAGCGCACTGCCCAGGATGCCGTCGGCCTGTTAGCGGTGTTGGTGGAGGCTGCTACGGCGAGGGCGCGGAGCCGCTCGGCGGCGGTACGCAGCACGACGGTCGGAGCAGGGGGCATCAAGGCTCGTGCTTCGACGGCTACTCGGGTGGCGTAGGTGTCCAGGATGAAGCCTGCACGGCGGCGTCGGCCCGTGTCGGTGAGTGGGCTGTCGTGTAGCTGGCGTACGGGGACGGCCTCCAGCGGCTCGTCGGTCGCGTGGTTGACCACTTCGGCCTTCGCTGCACCGGGTGCGTAGTTGGTGATGCGGATGGGCGGTCCGCTGCTGGCGGAGCGGTAGACCTGGCCGGTCTGGATGGTATGGCTGGTCACTGGTCGGCACCGTCTTTGACGAGCTCCGGGTGGGTGGCCCGAGTGTGCTGCTCGGCGCCGTGCCGCACGTCCTGTGGGGTCCGGCCCAGTCCGTTGGCGGAGCACTGTCGAGTCTGCGGCCCGGTGGTGACGGTGGCGGTGCACGCCCATTCCCACGGGAAGGCGCGGCTGAAGGAGCGCTTGATCCGCCAGGTCGTCGGCCCGGTGTCGATGGCGTAGCCGTTGCGCCGGGGACGGCCGTACTCGGTGAGCGGGCTGGAGTGGAGCTGTGTGACGAGGATCTGGCGCGGCCGCTTGCCGCTGTCGGCGTCGACTACCTCGGCGCGGGCGTCGCCTGGGGCGTAGCTCTCAATGCGGATGCGGCGGCTGCCGTCGCTGACCGGACAGGCCAGATAGATCTGGCCGACGCTGATCGCGGTGTCGGGCATGGGGACCCTTTCGTCAGGCCGGCCGCCGGACGGGCGGCCGGGCAGGGCTAGGTCGTTTACTCGGTTGGGCGCTTGTCCCGGTCAGGCGATACCGGGGCACTGAGCCTGGCATTGCATCCCGCAACTTGCGGGCGCTTTTGGTGATTTGTGCGGTGAACGGTCAGGGCCTTCCCGCCTGCAACTCGCTACGGGAGTGGTCTACGCGGCCTCTGATGAGCTGGGCTGCTCGGGCCCGTCGGTGGTGTCGGGGTCGTTTGCTTCCACTGCCGCGACCGGTCGTACTTGCCGCGGCACAAGGCTCACGGGGGCGTCGGCAGCGGCCTGTTCGAGCTGGGGGAGGACGCTGGTGTAGGTGTCGGCTGTGAGCTGGTAGGAGGAGTGCCCCAGCAGCCTCTGGATGACCTTCATGTGGACGCCGGCGGCCAGGGACAGCGTTGCCGCGCAGTGGCGGAGGTCGTGCAGCCGGATGGGAGGAAGGCCGAGTTGGTGGACTAGACGGCCGAAGACCTGGCTGAGGTACTCGGGGTGGTAAGGACGTCCGTCCTCCCATGTGAAGACGTATCCGGAGTCGACGTACGGCCCGTACTTCTTCGGGTTCTCTTCGTGCTTCTGCTGCCAGGCTTTGCGCTCGAACAGCTGGCGAGTTCGCCATAGTTCCAGGAGGAGCACGGTCTGACTGTCCAGGAGGATGGTGCGTTCTCCGCTGTCGCTCTTCGGCGTGTCCTCCCATACCTCGTAGGAGAACGAGACGAGTTGCTCCGTGAGATGGACGGTGCTGGCCTGGAGGTCTGTCTCTGACCAGGGCAGTCCACATGCTTCTCCGCGGCGCGGCGCGCGGAAGATCATGAGGTGCCACATGGGGTACAAGCGATGCTCGGCAACCCCATCCAGAAACGCCCCGGTTTGTTCGGGTGTCCAGACCATCACCGGGTTCGGCTTCTTGCCGGTCTTCCGCCAGCGGGCCACTCGTTCATCAGTCCACACCATGGGCTTCGGCGGCCTGTACTTGGGGAGCTTGAGGTGGATGGCCGGGTTCTCCTTGAGTAGCTTCTCGACCTCGACGGCGTATTCCAGGGCCGCGCTCAGCTCGTTCTTCATCTTCAGCTGCGCTCCGGGGCCCGTGATGTGCCGGGGCTGCTGGCGGGCCTTCCCCAGTGCGGCCTTGGCTTCGTCCCATCGCTGCCGCAGCTCGGGCGAGCGAGGCTTCGCCGCCTGCTTCCAGGCCAAGTGCGCTTCATGGCAAGCGGCCTCGGCGTTCTTGGCAGCCTCCCGGTTCGCCTCGTGCCTCGTGTTGGTCCGCCAGATGTCCTCGAACATCTCCTGGAGATGCCGCGGGGTCAGCTCGCGCACTTTCAGATGCCCCAGGGCGGGGATGAAGACCCTCTCGATGTGGTCTTCGTAGCCCTTCCTAGTGGACCTCTTGATGTCGACTCTCTTGGCGAGCCAGCGCCGGAGGAACTGCTCCACAGTCTCCTGCGACGACACATCGACGCCTCCGTGAGCGAGGTCCCAGAGGTTCTGGGCTGCGCTCTCGGCGGCTGTCTTGGTGAGGAAGCCCCCCTTGCGGGGGCGGCGACGATGGCCGCCAGGGCCGTCGGGCAGGTGGACGTAGTAGTACCAGCTACCGTGGGCGCGCTTCTCGAGGTCGGGGCAGCTGGAGCCGATGTCGGTGAGCTTGGGCTTTCCGTGCTTGTCGAGTAGTGGGCTGCCGTCATCGGCCAGAGCCGGCTGTCGGCATGAGCAGCGTTTGTACACCGATCCCTTGAACATGCGTTCCTCCAGAATCTGCAACATGTGTTGAGGCGGACATCGCAAGGTCGACTGTGTTGCCCGTGGACAACGGTGGTGCGGCGGGTGAGTTCCGGACGACTCGGGCGCTTTCGTGCCTCATCCGGGGATGACATGTGTTGTATCAGACGTTCGTCGATCCAACTACGACCTTGTCCGGCGTCACGGGGTGACCATAAACTTTCCGAAGGCTGTCCGGGAGGCGCGGGGGCGATACGGGAGAGCTAATGCGGCGTTTTGAACAAGATCCGGCCACCTGCGAGATGTGCTGGTTTGGGGGTGTTGTCCGTGACGCGTGATGAGCTGATGTCCTTGCCCGTGTCGGTCGATGTGCTCACTGCCGGCAGGGCGTTCGGGTTTGGCAGGAATCTCACCTATGAGCTGATCGCGGCGGGCGACTTCCCTGTCCCGGTGCACCGCTTCGGCAAGGGGATCCGCAGGGTGTACACCGCCGAGCTTCAACAGGCTCTCGGGTTCGGCGGGGCGTAGGTCAAGGGCGCCAGGAGTGGAGGCTCCTGGCGCTTTCCGATCGGACTGATGAGCGTCTGTCTGGGTATAGGTTGGCCCGGCAAGGTGATCGCGCTGAGTGGAGCGGGTGAGTCCCATGGGGCCGCGTAGACGCGCGGAAGCGTGTCCGCTACGGTTCGGCGGAGTCCTTGCTGCGTGGATGGGGGTCCACGGCAGGGTGAGATGTCGGGCAGACAGTGCTCGGCTCGAACATAGCGTGTACGAAGGTCGGGCTGGAGTTAGATATGAGGGCGTACGGCCACGAAACCGATGGGATCACTCGTATCCCTGACGAGGGGGATGGCCTCGACAAAGCGGCTGATCGCCTGCTCTCTGGGGAGCACACCCTTTCGGAGACCTCTCAATGGATCACCGAGGAGAAAGGGCCGACCCCCTATGGGAGCCCTTGGTCTCCTACGACCCTGCGGAGGCGTCTGCGGAACCCGGCTATCGCCGGCCTGCGCCGGAACGCCAACGGTGAGCTGGTTCCCGGGCCGGCCGAGGAGCTGATCAGCCCGGCCAAGTTCATGCAGTTGGACGCCTACTTCAGCGCCAGGGAGCGGTCCGCCCGGGGAAACCAGGGCGCGGGGGGTGGCAGCCCTGCCGGTGCTCCGCAGCATGTGTACTACCTCTCCGGCGGTACGGGTACGTGTGCCCTGTGCAAGAACCCTCTCGTTTCGCGTGCCACGTCGAACCGTGGACATGGTTACGTGTGTGAGACGGCTGGCTGCGGCAAGATCCGCATCTCCGCGGACCCGCTGGACAAGTACACCGCCGAACGGGCGCTGGCGCGCCTGGCCCGGCCGAGCAGCCTCAAGCGCCTCGCCGAGATGCGCGACTTGGTTGCGCAGAAGGCCAAGGAAGGCAAGCGCCTGGTCGAAGAGTTGAAGCTCCACCAAGCCGAGCTGGCTCGCGTCTATGGCGCCCGGGGGATGAACCTCGCACAGTTCCAGGCGGCGAAGGCTGCAGCTGCCGAGCAGCGCGCGACCGCTCTTGCCGACGTCAGGGCGGGGCGCTTCCTGGACGATCTCCCAGAGCTCACCCTGGACAGCATCGTCGACTGGTGGAACGAGAACGCAGGGGAGGAGCAGAAGAAGGCGCTCCTGCGGTTGGTCGTCAAGGAGGTAGAGGTCGGCCCCGCGACCGTGCGGGGGAGCCGCAGGTTCGACGAGGACCGATTCTCTATCCGCTACTGGTGACCCCGTTACCCGTCTGTAGCAGGCCAGCCGCTCTCGCTGAGCCGGCTCAGCCGAGCGGCAGCCGTCTTCGTGGCCTCGATGTAGGACTCGGGGGCCTGCGGCATGACGGTGACGGGTTTGAGCAGCAGCACGGCTCCCATGATCGTGTCGCGCCACAGAATGGGTGCGGCGACGGAGGACCAGCCGGCCATGCACTCCTGGTTCCCGAGGGCGTAGCCGCGATCACGGATCTCCTTCAGGGACGCGAGAAGCGCGTCGTTGTCCCTGTACGCGTTGGGTCCGGCCTCATCGGGGACGTCTTCGGCCAGGACGAGCTGCTGGATGTTGTCGGGGAGGTAGGCCAGGATGGTGCGGCCGGATGCTCCCGTGCGCAGGCTGCGTGTGACGGACAGTACGTCCCGGGGTGTCATCCCGAGCTCCACGAGGTCCGAACTCCCCACGGCCATATCTATGCATTGCCGCTGGGCGCCACGGAAGGGGGCCTTCATGTATAGGAAAGCCAGGCCACCGTCAGTGGCGTTGCGAAGCTCCTGGAGGGCTTGGCGCACCGTGTCGCCCGAGAGGTCGTCGTGGGCCAGCGCCTGGAATCCCAACTGGGCTGCGTCTGTGCCCAGTTGGTAGAGGCCACGCCGTACGCGGATGAAGTACCCCTGATAGACACCGCTTTGGAGAATTCGGTGCACCACTGAGTCATCCAAGCCGGTGGCTTGGGCTATTTCGCCGGGGCCGTGGGCTTGGCCGCCGAGTTCGGCAAATGCGCGCGTCACACGGAAAACGCGTTCCGCGTGACTGCTGCCCGCAGATGTTCCTGGGCCCTCAGCGATACTCAACGTGGTTCCCCTCCTGGCCAATGCCGCCTGAGCGGCGTCCCCGTGGGCCGATATGCCGGCCTCCAGATCCCCCCGGTGTCGTGCCCGTGATCTTACTGGCCGATTGTTAGGCACAGCTTGCCCACGTGGCTGCGATTTTCGAGTGCCTCATGGGCCTTTCGGGCCTCATCAAGGGGGTATGTCCCGCCGCTGACGGTCTTGAGATCACCGGACCGGACGGCCGCGTACAGGGCTTTCATGGACACGGCCAGGGTGGAGCCGTTGCTGAAGAGGCGCGGCAACCACATACCGCTCACGTTGATCGAACGTTGCAGCATCGCCTGCGTGGGGATGTCGGTGACCTTCCCGGAGGCGTAGCCGTACACGACCATCCGGCCCCGAGGCGCGAGCGCGTTCATCGTCTCGACAAGGGTGGGGCCTCCGGTCATCTCCAGAGCCGCGTGCACCGGACCGTCGGCTGCCTGCCGGATGCGGCGGCTCAACTGCTCAGTGACGGAGGAGTCGACGACGGCGTCGGCACCCATCTCCAGCGCCAGGGCCCTGGAGGACTCTGAGCTGGCCATGGCCACCACCCTGGCGCCGGCCAGCTTGGCGAGCTGAACGGCCAGGACGCCAACTCCCCCCGCTGCGGCGGGGATGACGATGGTCTCGCCCGGCATCAGCTGGGTGCAGGTGAAGATCGCGTGCCACGCCGTGTTGCCCTGGAGAGTCAGGGCCAGGGCCTGCTCGTCGGTGATGTCGTCGGGGATCTCCCAGATGGCCCCCTCGGGGGCAAGCGCCCGCTCCGCGTAGCCGCC
Organism: Streptomyces luteireticuli; assembly: GCF_041519305.1. Classification (NCBI taxonomy): domain Bacteria; kingdom Bacillati; phylum Actinomycetota; class Actinomycetes; order Kitasatosporales; family Streptomycetaceae; genus Streptomyces; species Streptomyces luteireticuli. The sequence goes on along the minus strand of NZ_CP167927.1, from coordinate 3,043,206 downwards.
ACCGCTGATGAGGGCGGTCACGCGTCGCCCGTCTGCCGTGATGCCGGCGATCTCGTTGCCGGGCACGTACGGCAGACGCACCGGTGCCAGGTAGCTGTTCTCCCGGACGTGCAGATCGGCCCAGTTGACACCGGCGTGGGTTACCTCCACCACGATGTGGCCTTCACGTGACGACGGTTCATCAACCTCCGCTGGTTCCAGGACCTCTGGCCCGCCGAACTCGCGCATGGTGATAGCGCGCATCTAACCCCCCTCATATGCGGATCGGACCGTACCGCGAAAGGGTAGGCCATGAGCACCTTGTCGGAGCCGGTAGGTGTGCATTCCCCGGTGCTTTCTCGCGTCGCGAGAAACGAGAGCCTGCTTCGGCTGAGCGCAGGTAAAGGTCAGGGTTTCTCGCAGGGCGGGAAGGGATATGACCCTTGCGTTAAGAAGCCAAGGCATGGCAATGTCCCGCCAAGTGACGGACGGTCACGTGCTGTCGCGGCGTGTAGGCGTTGGGGCGGCGGGGCGAACACGCCCGCAGGGCGGGTCGAGGAGTCAGAGACGGCATGGTGCACATCTCGAAGGCGGCGGTGAGGGCCCTGGTGGAGGCGGAGCAGTGTGGATCCGATGGTGCGGACGGCATGCCGGTGTCGGGCGAAGAGGAGTCGCTCGCCCTGGCGCGTCTGCTGGTGATGGGAGGGGCCGACGTCGACGTCGACGGCTGTGGCGTGCCGTCGACATGTGTTGAGGCGGACGCCAGTCAACTTTGATCTATGTGATGGCGGTGACAGCCCCGGCGGCTTGACGGGCCGCCGGGGTCTGTGACTCGGGGGGCACGCTCAGCGCACATCCTGACGATATAAAACACTTGACGGTCAAGATCAACTGAACATAAAATGTTGTCACAACCTCTCAGAAACCCATCTGGGAAACCTCAGAGTGCGAGGAGACAACGGATCATGAGCGTCATCGAGGTGGCCGGCCAGACCATGCTCATCCCTCTGGGCCTCATCGACCGCAACCCGGACCAGCCCCGGCGCCGGTTCGACATCGCCAAGCTCAACGAACTCCAGGCCCAGATCGCGGCGATGGGACAGCAGCAGCCCGTTGTGGTCCGCGAGGTCGGCGGCCGCTACCAGCTCGTCATGGGGGAGCGCCGGTGGCGCGCCATGCGCCTCATCCGCGGCCAGAAGGCGATCGAAGCAAAGATCGTCGAGCTGGACGACATGCAGACCTTCCTGCGCAGCGCCTCGGAAAACCTCGGCAGAGCGGACATGACGATCCTCGAAGAGGCCCAGGCGTACTCCGACCTGATCGGCTACGGACTCGCCGTTGAGCGGATCGCCCAGATGTTCGGCAAGACCACGGATTACGTAGGCTGGCGCATGGACCTCCTCGAACTCACCACCGAGGCCGCGAAGCTGGTGGACCAAGGCATCATGAAGCCCGACTTCGCCTGGCACGTCTCGCGCCTGACACCGGCCAACCAGAAGGTCGCCGTCACCCAGTACATGAAGGGCGACTTCACCACCGAGACGGAGGCCAGCGGTTTCGCCCAGGCGCTCAAGGCGGCGGAGCAGCAGCAGGGCTTCTTCTCCGAGAAGGAACTGACGCAGGCCGAGAAGGAGACGCAGACCAAGGAGCGCAAGAAGGCACGCTCCCGTGTGGAGCAGATGGAACTCGTCGCCGGTCAGCTCGACGAACTGGCGAAGCAGACCCCCACGGACCTGGCAGTGCTCTTCGAAGGCGAAGTCGCGCGGCACGTCGACGCGCTCGACCGTATCCACAGGTCGGTCACCGAGCTGCGGAAGAAGCTGCGCAAGGCCAAGTCGATCAGCAGCGCCCGGACGCTGGCGGTGCGCCCCGACCTCGTGGTCGACGAGGAGGAGGACGCCATCGACGAGTCGTCCGCCACTGCGTCCCGGTCTGCCGATCCGGAAGAGGCGGTGCCCGGCGCCACGGCGGAGGCTGAGGCTGACGAGGGGCCGACGGAAGAGGCGCTTGAGGAACTGGAAGCCTTGGCGGAGGAGGCCGTGGCCGAGGCCGCTGAACTGGCGGCCTAGCGAGCGACGTTATGAGTCCGGGCCCCGCGTGCAGCGCGCGCGGGGCCCGGCGCGTTTCTGCGGCCGGGAGTGAGGGTGAGGGTGGGGCGATGGTGGGGGAGCCTGGTCCGCAGGGTCGCGGTGCGGGAGGGAGGCGCTGCCGCGAGGACGCAAGTATAAAACACTTGAAGCGTCATTGGTGATGATGATAGAATTTAATCAACAGGCCGTATCCATCACGGGATGGATCTCCCCAAAGGAGTGCCATGTTCAGTCTGTTCACCCACCGGTACGCATCGTTTCGCCCCGGCTCGGGCGTACCGGTCCGCATCACGCTCGGCGCGCCACGGCACAAGCTGCCCTACACCTTGACCCACCAGATCGCGGAGGCGGCACCCACTCGCGAATACTTCGGTCGACCTCAAGGTGAGTTCGCGGCTGCCTACCGGGCGCAGCTGGATCGCCTCGGAGTGGGCTTCTTCGCCCGACGGTTCGAGGAGATCTCCGGCCAGGGGCAAGACCCGCGCCTGGTCCTGCTCTGCTTCGAGGACCTGGGGCAGCAGGGGCAGTGGTGCCACCGCAGGATGTTCGCCCAGTGGTGGGAGGAGCGTACGGGGGTGGGCGTGCGGGAACTCGGTGCGGTGTGCCCGTCCTACGAGCAGGGAGAGTTGCTGTGAGTCCGGAGCGGGCTGCCCGGCCTCGGCGGTGGGAGGAAATGCGCCCCGAGGACTTCGAGAAGGGGCCGGACCCCAGGTCGACGCCGCCGGGGCAGATCGAGTTGTTCACGCCGGGTCCGACGAGCCCCAGGTCGAGGCGGCCGGCGGTCGCACAGGGGTGCCCGTACGGGACTCTCGATCTCCTGGAGCTCGCCGAAGGTGAGGCGCTGCCTGGTGAATCCGGGTAGCGGCGCCTGAGTTGTGCATGTGGCGCCCGCATCACTGCGGGCGCCACATGTGTTGAGACGGACAATGGTCTGATACTGTTCGAGGCGTCTTCGGGTGATCATCTTCAGTCGCTCGATGCGCGCCGGTGGTACATCAGGCAGTACGCCTTGCCAACCAGCAGGGAGAAGCCCGTTCGAATCGGGCCCGGCGCTCGGGATCCGTCCACACGGGTACGTGGTGTGGAGCCAACCAGCCAAGGAACCTGACCTCCAGGCGTCCCCCGCGCCTCTGGTTCCCCGGCGGTCCGGCACCGGCAGGCTCAACTCCCCTGCCGCCCCCGGCCCGGATCCTGCACAGCGCACCATCCGCAGGACGCACCACAGATCGGCCGCCCCGCGTGGTCGGCCCCGCGAAGGGCAGACCACCATGTTTCACGGATCGATCCCCACTGACCTGCGAGCGATCATCCACGAGCACGCCGGCACCTGGCCGGGGCAAGCGACCGACGTCTACGTCGGATGCTCAGGGAACTTCACCATCGAGCGGGTCCTGGCCCACAGCGGCCTCACCCTCCACAGCTGCGATGTCCAGCTGTACTCCTCCGCGATCGGCTGGTACCTCGCCGGCGGCACCCTGCCCATCAGCCTCCGCGACGAGTCGGCCGAGGAACTCGCCTGGCTGGAGCCGTACATGGACGGCCGGGCAGGAACGCTCGCCGTCATCATGCTCGGGTCCCGTTGGCTCCAGTGGGTGGGCCGCGAACAGCACCCGTACTACGGACGCATGCTCCGCGCCTACCGCGACCAGTTCGAGCGGCTCCACGCCCAGACCGTCGCCAAGATCGAAACGCTGCCGCTGCGGCTCGGCTCCTACCAGGCCATGGACGTCAACGAGTGGCTCGCCACCCAGGTGCCCGAGGACGCACCCGTCATCACCTTCCCGCCCTTCTTCGCCGGCGACTACGAGCAGCAATTCGCCGCGCTCGACCAGCACTTCGCCTGGCCCGAGCCGACCTACCCCACGCTGGACGACACAGCGAAAGCCACCCTGATCGACCGGGTCACCAGCCGACGGCACTTCATCCTGGGGCTCCACTTCGACGTGGAGGAACTGACGCCCTACCTGCGCGGACAGGTGCAGACGGCCAACAGGGGTGTACCGATCAACGTCTATTCCTCCGTGCCGCGCTCCCGGATCGTGCGGCCGGCGCAGCGCCTGGAGCCGGTGACATCGCCCCGCCTGGCACCGGGCCGGCGCCTCGGCGAGCGCCTGAGGATCGCGCCGCTGACCATGGGGCAGTTCGCGACGGTGCGCTCGCAGTACATGTCGCACCGCATCCGGCCGGGCACCCCGACGATGGCGCTGGCCGTGCTCGTCGACGACGCGCTCGTGGGCGCGTTCGCGTTCTCCTCGCCGAAGTACGACCCGCACAGCGTCTACTTGCTCAGCGACTTCCCGGTGGCTCCGACCTCCTACCCGCGGCTGGCGAAGCTCGTCCTGTACGCCGCGCTGAGCACCGAGGCCCAGTTCCTGGCGCAGCGGACCATGAATGGCCGCTTGACGCACATGACCACCACAGCTTTCACCGAGCGGCCCGTGTCGATGAAGTACCGCGGGCTGCTGTCCCTCCGTTCGCGGAAGGACTCGACCGATCCGGCCTACCGCTACCAGCTCGACTACGGCAGCGAGTTGGGCCGCTGGTCGCTCGCCGACGGCTTCGCCGAATGGCGCCGCCGGCACGGACAAACCGAAAGACTCGACGGCCCCGAGGAGGACCCGGCCCAGTGAGCCAGCTGAACAAGCCCCGCATCGTCGAAGGCGACCCCCGCGATCTGACGTTGCTGGACGTCAACGCGCGGTTCATGCGGCACGAGACCTTCCAGCGGCTCGTGTCCAACATCCGCGCCGACGGACACCTGACCTCCACACCGCTGGTGTGGAACGACGCGGAGTCCGGCCGGCGCATCGTGCTGTCCGGCAACCACCGGGTGAAGGCATCGCTCGAGGTGGGCCTGGAGCGGATCCACTGGATGGAGATCGACGACCCGTTGCCGCGGCAGCGACAGATCGCGCTCCAGCTGTCCCACAACGCGGTCACCGGCGAGGACGACCCGGCCACCCTCAAGGCCCTCTACGAGGAACTGGAAGACGTGTCCATGCGCCTGTACTCCGGCCTGGATGACAAGACGCTGGAGCTCCTCGAAGACGTGTCGGTCGCCGGCCTCACCGAAGCGGCCCTGGACTTCGCCACCGTCGCGATCACCTTCCTCCCCGACGAGAAGAAGGCAGCGGAGGACGCGCTGGAATCGGCGCGCAAGGCCGCCTCCGCCGACGCCCGATGGCTGGCCCGCATGGACCAGTACACCGGCATGCTGGACGCCCTGGACACCACCAAGTCCGCGCACAACGTCGGCAACATCGCCGCCGCGCTCTCCATCGTCCTGCACCTGGTCGAGCGGCACCTGGGGGACCTGACCGAAGGCTGGTACGACCCGGAGCAGGAAGCCGCGACCCGGCGGGGCAACGCTCCGATCGAGACGGTCCTCGCGACCCGCACCATGCCGGCGGACGCGGCGGCGATCGTGCAGCAGGCCATCGACCGGATGGCCCGTAAGAACGAGATCCCGCCCGACCAGCGCTGGCGGGCCCTGGAACTGTGGGCCGCCGACTACCTGGCAGGTGCGGCATGACGCAGCACATCACGCTCCCGCCCGCCGCAGGACAGACCTGGGCACACGTCGACAGCCGCATGGACGGGCGCACGTTGCACATCGGCGCTGTCCACGCCCCCTACGCGTACGCCACGGTCCTGACCACCACCCAGCCCAACGGACGCGTAGGACACCGCGTACGCATCGGCCTCGACTCGCTCACCGGCGGCGGCCACCTGCTCGTCCCCAGCCCCGTGCCGGACGAGGAGGAGGACAAGTGAGGGCGGCAGTGCACATCGAGGACCAGGAGCGCTACCTCCGGCTTGTCGCTGAGCGAGACGGCACCGTGGACCTCAATGAGAACCTTCCCGCCCAGGCAGCCGATCGGCACGTGAGGCACAGAGCCGTCGGCGAAGAGGAATGGCGGCGCCAGGTACGGCAGATCGCACTGACCTACGGGTGGGATCTGATGTACCACACCGCCGACTCGCGCCGCTCGGACGCCGGTTGGCCCGACGAAGTCCTTGGCCACGTAAAACAGCGGCGCACGCTGTTCGTCGAGTTCAAAAGCCAGCAAGGCCGGCTGCGCCCCGCACAGCGCCTGTGGCTCACTCACCTCGCCGACAGCGGCCTGGAGGTGGCCGTCTGGAGACCCAGCGATCTACAGACCGTCCTGCATGTCCTGGGGCCGACGCGGCAACGTGCCGTGCTCCCGCCCGACTTCCGGAGGAACCCCTGATGAGCACTCGCCCCCCGACCCCTTCTTCGTCGCCGGTCACGCAGGAGACGGTGGACGCGCTGCATGCGGAAATCGATCACCTGACGACCGTGCACCGAGCCGCGGCACGCCTGGCCGTAGAGATCACCGAACACCTGGCAGGACAGCCCTTCGCCCAGGCCCTGAAGCTGGTACGCCTCCTTGAAGGCGCGCTGGAACCCGACGACGTCACCGCCGACGACGAAGGGGAGTAGGAAATGAACCTCGGCAAGGACAACGCGGGGTGGCAGAACACCCTGTCGATCACACCGCTGTCGCACGACGTACGACGACGCGCCGCCCTTCACATCGCCTCCCGCGCACTGAACGCCCAGGACAGGCCGGCCACGGTGGACTGCCAGGACCTCTTGGAGCACCTGGGGCTGTACGACCCCGCGTTGCACAGCACAGCAGCAGCCGGAGCCTGATCGGGCACCAACTCCCGGCAGGGCTTGGACAGGAGAGGCGCGGCAGCACGGAGAGGACAGGCAGGTGGACTCACAGGCCGATGCCTGGGAGCGGCAGACCGGTGAATCGGCCGCTGCCTGGGAGGCGTTCGCCTGCTACCGCGACCTCGGCCTGTCCCGCAGCATCAGCAAGGTAGCCGCCAACCTCAACAAGGCGCGCAGCGTCCTGGAGCGATGGTCGACGTCCCACCAGTGGGTACTGCGCGCCGAGGCGTACGACCGCGAACAAGACCGCCTCTGGCGCGCCGAACGGCACCAGGCGGCACGCGATATCGCCCGGCGCCACGCCCGTCTCGCCTCCGCCGCCCAGGCGAAACTGGTCGCCAGACTCCAGCACCTGGATCCCGACCGGCTCAGCCCGTCCGACGTGATCCGGTGGCTGGAGGCCACCATCCGCATCGAGCGGCAGGCATACAGCATCGACCAGATCGAGGCCACCGCCACAGCATCGGGCGCGGCGGTCGACGCCCCGGACGTCGCACAGCTGACGGACGAGGAACGCCGGGCCCGCATGGAGCAACTGCGCCGCGAACTCGAAACCCGCCTCACCGACAGCGAGACGGCCTCATGACGCGGCACGGCCGGCTGCCCGACCCGGCCCTGCTCTCCGATGCCCAGCTCCACGCCGAGATCGGCGCGCTCATCGACGCCGACGAGCGCGCCGCCCGCCGTTGGGCCTGCGATGTGCCCGACTGTGACGGCCTGCCGCACGACGGATGGCTCCACCACCACGCACGTGCCGCGCAGCGCATCCCGGACGGGGACTGGACCACGTGGATACTGCTGACCGGCCGCGGCTGGGGCAAGACCCGCACGGCTGCACAGGCCGTCGCCGAATGGGCCGCCGAACCGGGCACCATGATCGCCGTGGTGGCCAAGAACGCCACCCTCACCCAGGAGATCTGCTTCGAGTCCCGTACGAGTGGCCTGCTGGCTGTGATCCCGCCGGAGGACATCCGCCGCTACAGCCGCGGCAGTGGCCTGACCGCACTCCACCTGAAGAACGGGTCCAGCATCTACGGCTTCGGCGCCGAAACCCCGGACAACCTACGAGGGTTCGCCTTCGACAAGGGATGGTTGGACGAGTACGCGGCCTGGAACCGACGAACCGCGCAGGACGTGTTCGACCAGCTGTTCTTCTGCCTGCGCGAGGCAACCGCACCCCAGGTCGTGATCTCCACGACCCCCAAGCCACTGCCGCACATCAAGCGGCTCGTCCAGCGCGGCAGAGCCGGCACCAGCCGTACGACCGAGCCGGGAGGCGTCGTGCTGACCACCGGCCGCACCGAGGACAACCGCGCCAACCTCTCCGGCGCCGCCCTCGTCGAGCTGGACAACGAGTACGGCGGCACCCGCCTCGGCCGGCAGGAACTCGACGGCATCCTCCTGGAAGACGTCGAAGGCGCCCTGTGGCAGGGGCACATGTTCGAAGTCGAGGGATTCCGCATGCCCCGGCACGACGTGCCGCCCCTCGACCGCCTCGTGATCGCGATCGACCCAGCGGTAACCCGCGGCGACCAGGCCGACATGACCGCCTTCACCGTGGCGGGACGTTCACATCCGATCCAGACGCTCTACGGCGACGGCCGACCCCGCGGGTACGTGCTGCATGCCGAACAGGACCGCTACACACCGACAGCCGCCATGCGCCGAGCCGCCGCGCTCTACCACGAGCACCAGGCGGACTGCGTCGTCATCGAGGCGAACAACGGCGGCGAGTACATGCCCGCCCTCCTGACCGAGGTCGACCCCACGGTGGCCTGGCGGATCGTGCACGCCACCCGCAGTAAACGGGCCCGCGCCGCGCCGGTGGCCATGCTGTACGAGCAGGCCCGCGTCACCCATGCCGGGTCCCCCCGCACCTTCGCCCAGCTGGAGGACCAGATGACCACCTACGTGGGCGCGCCCGACACGGAGGAACAGTCCCCTGACCTCCTCGACGCCCTTGTGTGGGCGCTCACTGACCTGTTCCTTGATCCCAATGCTCCCGCAGCGCCGGTTAGAGCTTCCGATAGCCGCCTGCACGGGCGACGGTGATCACGGCCCTGGCCTGCCGACCACGCGAGGACCCGGGGGTCGCGCTGGGCTGGGCTGATGGGCTGGCGAAACACGGCCGCCGCTCGGCTGTGGCCTGATTTTCCGACAACCGGTCAAGTCTGGGGTGTTAGCTGTCTATTCTGTAGGCCGCCGACACCGGGTGACCCTGTGTCGGTCGCGCTCCGCTCCGGTTATACGAGAGCCGCACGCTGCTGGGTTGGACCAGCGGCGTGAAGGGTGGCTGGCCCCCGTCGCTGACGGGAGTCCGGGTTTATGCCTGGCGGACCAGCAACTCGCCTGGTTGTCGTGGAACACCGGTCGGCACGTGCCGTCCCGGACACAGAGTCGGTGAGGGAACGTGACGGCGCTCGCCTCCTTCGTGACGGCGCGCGGTGGAGTCCCTGGCACCGTGCCGGGACAGCGGCTTCAGTCCGCAGCGCGTGGTCCCTGAAGGGTAAGAACGTGACTGTCTTTGACCGTGTCGAGAACGACAACCTTCCCCCGTTGGCGCGGCGTCCGGAACCCACCCCCGACCCGGTACCAGTCACTCAGCTGCGTCCGACGCGGAAGGCGCTGCTGCAACACCCGTGGAACCGTCTGGACGAGGAGGCCGCCAACGCCGTGACCGCGGGTGCAGTAAATCCGTCGGTCCTTCAGATGCTGCTTCAGGTGCAGGACCACGGTGAGGCCGGTGTCGTCAGTTTGCTCATGCCCAAGCCGGTTGTGGGTGGCACCTTGGATGTGATTCCGCCGCACCAGCGCTACCTCGATGTGGATGTATTGCCGGACATCGTGAATCAGCGGTGGGGGCACAAGGTGCGCACCGCTATGGACGTGGAGCCGGCGAAGACTCCGGCGGTCACTTACGAGACGTTGGTCGACGGGGCGACGCAGCAGCCGCTGGGCGCGTTCGTACTCCGGTTGAAGGACCGCAAGGCGCTGTCCGTGCTGGTGGCCGAGAGCATGCGCCAGACGTACGAGGCCGAGGGAGGGAAGAACGACTACACCGAGAGCGTGCTGCAGCAGGGGGTGAAGGAACCGCTCACCCTGTTCGTGCTGCGCGTCGTGTACGACGAGGGTACGGAGGAGACCTACCTGGTCTCCGGGGACGGTAATAGTCGGCTGATGAGCATGTGGTTGGCCCGCACCGGTGGCGACATCGAAGCGGCAGCGAAGGCGTGCGTTGCGGCGGTGATCGGCCCCGACCTTCACAAAGCGCGTCGTCCGGCCGACCAGCGCTCGGCCCGAGGGAAGGTGTCCGAACGGGCCGCCCGGGTGCGCCGAGGACTGGCTGAGGTGACGCTTACCGAGGCAACCCGGCGGGAGGGACACACTCTCACCTTCCCGGCCACAGTGGTGGTCGGGGCGCGGGCAGAGAACGGTTCGCCGCTGCCCGACCTGGTGGCCGCCCGTGACGACCTTGTAGCCAACCTTCATGTGCACGTCACCCCGTGGGCCGACAACGCCCAGGACACGCAGGCCATGCAGCGCGTTTACCGGCAGGCCAACCGAACCGGGCTGATTGACGAGGATGTCTACCGGGTGCTGATGGGCGCGGTGGGGCCGGAGGAGATGCACGATCTCCTCAAGGTGCCGCCCCACCGTCTGTGGTCGGCGGCCCTGCACCAGCACACCGTGCTGGCCGGGGCGCGAGCGCAGGCCATGAACCAGCTCATCAAGCAGGAGTTCGGCATGGGCAAGGCCGACCGGATGCGCATCAGCGAGCACATGGCCCCCATGGCACTGTCGGACTACCGCAGCCTGGAGCGAATCGACCCGGCGCTTAGGGCGTTCGGCAACGGCGGGACGATAACCGACACGGTGTGGAAGAAGCCGTGGCAGTTGACTAAAGGACACAACCCGCAGGATCTGCTCGACGTACTTTTGGAAAGGGCGCTGGAGCGTGACGAGGCAGCCGTGGCCGAGCTGACCGTGCTGGGCGGCACCGCCGCGATCCTCGACGGGTACATCACCCGCGACCGCGGTTCCAAGGAAAGCACCACGCGTGATCCCCGCTCCGCGCCGTTTCGCGCTACCCCAGTCAAGCTGCTGACCCTGCTGGCCTCCAAGGCGGGCGGGCTGCGCATGCTGCACTCCATCGCGCAGGCGCACGTCGCTGCTCACCCTGGCGTGCTGCCCAAGCAGTTCCACACCGTGGAGCACGAGGTCGACGGGACGCTGGTGCGGGACGGCGATCCCGTCATCGACAGAGCCGGCGCCCAGGTGACCATTGACTACGAGTGGGACCTGGTATATGCGGCGGACCCTGTGGAGGCCGAGGCCGCCATCGCCCGGAACCGCAAGAGCTCCGACGGCGCTAGCAGCGAAGACGACGACAGCATCTCGGAGGATGTGCGCCAGCGCCGCCGACTGGAGCGGGGAGTCACTGGCGCGCGCAAGGCCGCGACAACACTGGCCAAGCTTTCCAAGGCACGCGGACCGGTGGTATTCGGCAGTCCTGAAGGGGTGCAGATGCTGCGGGACCAGTCGAGGGCGGTCGACGAGATCCTGTTGACCTATGGCCCGAAGCGGTCCGAGGTGTTGGATCTGGATGACGACGGGGACGAGGACGAGGCATGAGCCTGTCACTGCGGCTTCCCGGGATGGCCGCCAGGCGGCTTACCCCTGTGATCCGAATATTGGTACCGCTGCTTGACGCCGAAGCCCTGTCCGAAGACGGGACCCTTAGACCTACCCTGGCGTGCCGGGCCAGTACGGAAGCAGTTCGGCGCGGCATTACAGCGCCCAGCGCTGTCTACGCTGCCTGGGACACACGGGGCTACTGTCGGTACGTCGGCAGCGTCTGCCGACATGGGCCCAGCGCGGTGGGCGACCGCCTCGCCGAGCATTACCGCCACTCTGGTAAGGGCGCTGCCCGCCGCAAAACGTGGGCCCTGTTGACAGTCCTGCCGATCCGGGCCGACGCACCTGCGCAGATCGTCCAGGCTGCCGAAGGGTGGGCCGCGCGTCTCCTCGCTCCTCTGGACGGAATCGCTCACCCAAGCATCGACCTGGCCCAGCCGCCACAACTACTCGCTGCATCCCTCCACCAGTAGGCACGAAAGGACAGAGGACTATGTCCCGCCGGACCCGGCCAATGGACCTGGAACTGGCGGGACAGAGGCCGGCGTTCGCATCCGTCATCCGGACACGTGAGCAAGGGCGCCCTCGGACCAACCAACCGAAAATCCGCACCTGACGGACCCGTACCTTCGGGCCCAGCGGCCACTATGCCCCGATCCGCAGCTGCAGTTTAGGCTCCGCGCCTCCCACTGGTGAACTTGAGAGCGGGGTCCGATGCGACGTTTGCAGCAGTTGGTCATCGATACGTGGGGGGCGCTGTCCTTCAAGCCGGCTTTCCGTGAAGGAGCGCGTGCCCTGCCGGGAGCCGTGTCCGCTACGTGGGTGCCGGAGACAGACCGGCGCCGACTGGCGGCGTACACCGTGCTTGCTGCGTACGAGAACAACCAGGCCGCAGCGCTCTTGGACAGGGAGGGAGATGATCGCCGCGAGTACGGCGATCCCACGGTGATCGTCGACCAGACCCTGGCGCACCTGCTCGGAGAGACGCAGAAGATTGTGGTCCTCGACCACGACGACGGCGACGACCGTTCCGGCCAACGCCCCACGCACAGGACGGAACGGCTCCTGCGCGACTGGGCGACGGCCGAGCACCTGTGGATGAGACTCCAGCACGCGGAACGTTCGGCTGTGCTGCTGGGAGACGCGGTCTACCTCCTGGCGTGGTCCCGGGCCAAGAACCGACCGGTCCTCAGCAGCATCGACGCCGGCTTCTACTTCCCGGTGCTGCCGGACGGAGCCATCGACGCCGACCAGTTCCCGGACCGTGTGCACTTGGCGTGGGAAGTGGCCGGCGATCCGGCGACCGGACGTAAGGGCGTGCTGCGCCGGGTCACTTACGAACTGGGGCCGATCGATCCGAGCGGTACTACCCGCATCTACCCGTGGTCGAGCACCCCGAGTTCCACGACCTGCTACCTGACCGACGCCGAGTGGGATCTCGACCAGGTGAACGGCGGAGCGGACATTGACGGGCTGTCCTTGAGCCGCGCTCGGATCAGGACGAACGCGGATGGCGCCGTGCTCGACCGGCTGGACTTGGAGATCGACTTCCTTCCCCTCGTGCATATGCCCAACACCGTGGCTGGGGCTGAGCACTTCGGCCGGTCGAGCCTGATGTCCCTGGCGCAGTTGCTCGACGATCTCGGTGCGGCTGATACCGATGCGCAGCGCGCGTCGGCGACCACGGGGTCGCCAATCATCGGGTTGTCCGGAGCCCGGCTACCGGTGGACCGGGCGACCGGGCAGCCGGCGCCGGTCCGGGTCGAACCGGGGATGGTGTGGCCGCTGGGCGAGCAGGGGCATCTGAGCACCGTCGATACGTCCGCTCAGCTCGCCGAACTCCGAGCCTACGTCGAGGCGTTGCGGGACCGGTTGTCTGTGGCCAGCCGACTGCCCGGCAGTGTGCTGGGGACGGAGAGCCCATCCCAGGTGCCATCCGGATACGCGTTGCAGCTGAGCTTCGGCCCCTTGGACGCCATGGTCCGATCGATGCGGCTGGCCCGGGAACCGAAGTACGGCTTGTTGTTGAAGATGGTGCTTCGTCTCTATCAGCTCGGTGGCGTGCTGCCTCCTGGCCCGCAGCCGCCGGCCCGGGTGGCCTTCGGCCCGTACTTGCCCACGGACCAGTCCAGCGTCCTGACCCTGGTCGTGACCGGAGTCCAGGGCGGCGTCCTCTCGGTGGAAACCGCGGTCAGGATGCTCATCGACGCGGGTATGCCGATTGAGGATGCAGCGGCGGAAGTAGCCCGTATCCGGGACCGGAACGTCCGGCCAGCACCCGCCGTCGGCGTACCCAACTGGGGGGCGCCAGAGACCGAGACATCACACCCCCGTGGCGACAGTGACTCACCCTCCACGGCTGACGGCAACCGCCCGCCGACGAAGATGACGAAGGACGGCGGCGACATCGCTGGGGCCGCTGGTTAGACTGCGCCGGCGCGGGGGCGCTTGGGCGAGGAGCACGCCCATGTCCACCCACCCTGCCCCGGTCCGGGGAGGATCCGAAGATCTCGCCTCCGGCACCGAGCCAGCCACGGGCGACTCGACGGACACCGCACCGGACAACGTGTCCATCTCGCAGCACGAGCTGTCACGCCTGTTCACCCGAGAAAAGGACCAGGGCAGGCGAGCAGGCGTACGTGACCTGCTCACCCAGCTCAACTTCGAGTCCCCCAAGGCGCTCGCCGTCTTCATCCAGGAGCAGCGGGACGCCCAGGAGCACCAGCGGGCCGAAGAGCAGGCCCGGTTGAGCGAGGTCGAGCGCCGGGAACAGGACCTCGCCCGCCGCGAGGCGCAGGTGGCCGAGCTTGAGGCCGCTGCTATCGCGCGCGAGCGCGCCGCTGTCCGTCGCGGTCTCCTCGCCGGCCACGGCGCCACGGGCGAGGACCTGGAGGACGCCGCCATCCTGCTGGACCGGATCGCTGGCGACGACGTCGAGGAGGAGGCACTCACCTCCGCGGTAGAGGAACTCGTCCGTCGGCGACCGCAGCTCTTCGCCCAGCAGCAGGCTTCCCCGCCGCCCTCCGGCAGCCCGTCCGGCGGACCGCCGACCCGCACCAGCGGCAGCGGCTCCCCTGCGCGGCCGGGAGCCTTCGGGCTCGACATGGCCCGCCGACGCGGCCACATCAAGGACGCCTGAGAGCCAGCCACAGCTTGAGCAGGGACCGCGCCCCCTTCGCGGACGACGACACCGTCGCCCTCCCTAGTCGTGCCATCCCAGGAGATTGGTGCCACTCAGATGACGATCACCATCGTTCCGATGGCCTTCCGCGACGCGTGTGCATTTGTCGACCGCGTTCACCGACACCACAAGCGTCCGCAGGGCCACAAGTTCTCGCTAGGAGCCGAAGTCGGCGGGCGGCTTGTCGGCGTTGCCATCGTCGGCCGTCCCGTCGCCCGAGCCTACGACGATGGCGTCACTGTCGAGGTCACCCGACTTGCGGCCGACGGCAGCCGCAACGTCTGTTCCGCACTCTACGGAGCGGCTTGGCGCACCGCCAAGGCCAGTGGGTATCGGCGAGCCATCACCTACACCCAGGAGGGGGAGAGCGGCGCCAGCTTGAGGGCGGTCGGATGGCGTTGCGTTGCTGACCGGCCTGCACGAACTGGCTGGGACACCCCCAGCCGCCCCCGAGGCAATCGAGGGAACGATCAGATAGCCCGCACACTGTGGGAAATCACCGCCAATGGCACGCCGTCCCTGCCTGATGAATCCCTGTAGCAAGCCCATTCTTCGGAGTACCGACATGGACCTTCAACCTCTCAGGACCACCGAGTCCGTCACCGCCGACCGGCCCTGGCTGGCATCCCAGCACGGCCTGGACAGTCCCTTGAGTATCACCCTCGATGCGACCACCTTCACCCAGGGAACGCACTGGGTACCCGGCACGCCCCTCCAACCTCGCCACCGGTTCCTCTCGGGAGTGCCCCTCGGGCGCATCACGGCCACCGGCCTCTACGGACCGTGGGCTGCCGCAGCCACCGACGGCCGGGCCGTGTTCGCGGGCGTGCTGCTCACCGAGACGTACTTCGCGCCCGGCTCGAAGTCGGTCGGCGGCGCCTTGCTGTGGCACGGCGCGGTCACTGCCGCGCTCGTGCCGGGCGGCCTCGATCCGACGGCGATCACCAAGGCGAGCGCGCAGATCACCTTCGTCTAAAAGGAGCCCACCCGACATGCTGGACACCCTGCTGCGCGAGATCGACGCAGCCGACATCAATGCGTTCGCACGCACCTTGATCACCCCGGACGACTATGAACTGACCCGCACGGTCATGCCCGAACGCCGCATCAACAGCGTGAAGTTCCGTATCCGCAGCAGCAAGAGGCGGGTGAACGCGGCGAAGTTTAGGGCCTACGACGCGACGACTGCGATCGCCCGCCGCCAGGCCGAGCGCGTGATCACCGAGGGCCTCCTGCCCCCGGTGGGCCAGAAGCTGATCGTCAGCGAGCTGGAACAGATCCTGATGGACACCGCCAGAGGTGCCGACTCGACGGATTTCATCGAGTCCCTCTACGACGACGTGGAGCGGCACGTCGAATCGATCCAGAATCGGCTGGAGCTCGCCGCCGGCGGCATCCTGGCCACGGGAAAGTTCCGGCTGGACGCCGAGAACGGCCTCAACCTCGAAGCTGACTTCGGCGTGCCGGCCGCCAACATGCCGGTGGCACCCAAGCCGTGGAGCGACGCCACGAGCGACCCGCTCGCTGACGAACTGCGATGGATCGAGTACCTGCGCTCGATCGGCGCCCCGATGCCGGCCCGCGTCGTCACCTCCTTCAAGGCCCGCGCCACCCTCGCCTCCAACTCCGCCTACCGGGCCGCCTACTACGGCAGCGTGAACGGCTCCAACACCCCCACCGCCGTCCTCGCACCGCACGAGGTCGACGTGGTCCGCGCCCGCTACAGCCTGCCCCCGATCACGGTCTACGACGTCCAGGTCCCGGTGGACGACGTCTACCGTCGCGTTCTGCCCGAGGACCTGTGGATCCTGCTTCCGCCGGACCCGCCGTCCTGGGGCGAGACGCAGTACGGGGTGACGGCCGAGAGCCTGGTCCTCTCCCGCGGTACCAACCCGGCGATCACCCGCCAGGACGCCCCTGGCATCGTGGTCACCACCGGCTACCAGGACGACCCGGTCCAGGTGTGGACCAAGGGCTCCGCGGTGGCGATGCCAGTCCTGTACGTACCGGACATCCACATCACGGCCAAGGTGCTGTGATGCCGGAGCAGGGGCGGCGTCTGGCGCGGTGTGTCTTCCTCGCCCACCCGACGACGGGCGAGGCGCTGATTCTTCAGCCGGGAACCGAGGTGACGGACGAGATCGCCGCACAGATCACCAACCCAGGGGCGTGGGAGCCCGACGACCAGCCAGAGCCCGGGCCGACCCTACGCGCGGGAGAACTACCTCCCCCCAGTGAAGACGAGGGTGACGACGGGACAGCCGAGTGACGGGGAACCCCGGCGCCGGAGGCGGCATGGGCCTGAGCGAGTCCGACTTCGCCTATCTCCGCTCCCAGTTGGGCACGGTCGACCGAGCGGATCTCGACCAGCGGTACGCGAGACTTGGCGACCTCACCGCCGTGGCCCTGGAGGTACTGCGGGAGCGGAAGTCCGCTCTCGTCGCTGACCCGCTCACCGTCACGGTCCAGGGCGTGGCCACCGTCAGCACAGCGGAGAACGTACGGGCCTTGGAACGACAGATCGCTGACTTGGCGGCAGCAGCGAGTGCAGAGGCCGGCGCACGGGGAAGCCTCCCGGTACCTCTACAGCGACGCAGGAGCAGGTAGCCCTCAAGGTGACACGGGGCCCGAGGCCGGTCCGAAGAGAGCGGCGCTGAGCAGCACTGGCTGGCCTGGCGTGCGGCTGCGCATGGAGGGCTCCCCTTTCCGCAAGCAGCCGGGGTTAATGCTGGTGGCCTGTGATCTCCTGTCCGGCAAGGCCCTGGGCGATCTGCCATCGCATGTCGCTGTTGGCTCCTTTGACCAGTACGCGGTCGCCGGGGCGCAGGATCGACATGACGAAGGCCGTTGCGGTGGGGTTGTCTGGGCAGATGGCCACTTTGGGTACACCTGCGTCTCCGGCGGCCAGGGCGAGTTGTTTGGCCAGGGCGCCGCCGACGGCCACCACCACGTCGATGCCCTGCTCGGCGGCTTCACGGCCCACCTTGCGGTGACCGTCTACTGCTTGGTCGCCCAGTTCTCTCATCTCTCCGAGGACCGCGATCAAGCGGGGCGAGGTCATGGCGGTTATTCCCATCGGTTGGCGTGGTCAGATGTGCAGGGAGATGCCTCGGTGGGCGGCGAACCGGTCGAAAGTGTCGGCCGGGAGTTGGGCGGTCACGGCCTCGGGTACGTGGCCGGAGGGGTTGCGGAAGGCCACGGTGCCGTCGTGGTGGCCGGTGACGAGGACGAGGTGACCGCCGCGGCCGGGTGCATCGCGGTCGGGCCGGCGGATCTCCTTGTGCACGGAGGCGATCACCAGCCTGCCGGCGGCCGTCTCCGCTGCGAGCCGGCTCGACGTCAGGTCGGTGATGACCTCGCTGTGCAGGTTGTAGGTGTCCGCGGTGAACTCGCAGAAGGGCCGGTAGAACATGCCGCCGACGCTGCCATCCGGCCGCTCCTCGTAGCAGCGGTACTTCAGGGCGCCTTGGAGGAGGTCGAACAGGTGGGGGGCGTCGCCGTCTCGGGCCAGCAGGGCCATGCGCAGGCAGGCCATGCCGCACCAGCGCCCGCACCAGCGGAGGTAGGTCTGCTGGTCCGGCGCCCCGGACTCCTGCCACCGGGAGTCCTCGTCCGGTGGCAGGCCGTCGTACGCCATGGCGCTGATCAGTTCGGGTGTGGCGTACTGCGTGACGATGGGAATGGGGTAACGGCGGGGGTTGTGCTCAGGCACGGGCTGCTGGCTCCTTCCACCGGTCCGGTCATGAACCGGTGGAACGAACCTATGCCGACGCCGCCGCCGGAGATGACCACTCCGACAGGTCCGGGCGGAAGATCGAGGTGTTCGACGGCGGCGAGTGCGACCGCGCCGGACGGCTCCGCGACCACCTTCAAGTGCTCGAACGCCAAGGCCATCGCTTCCACGATCTGGTCGTCCGTCACCGTCATCACGTCGTCGAGCATCACCCGATTGATCTCCCAGGGCAGCGGGGCGGGCCGGGTGTGCCGCAGTCCGTCGGCGATGGTGTCCGGAACGCCCGGCAACTCGGCCAGCGTCCCCGACCGCAGAGAGGCGGCCATGTCCGCCGCGGTGTCCGGTTCGACACCGATGACCCGGATCCTGGGGTTGAGGTGCTTGGCCGCCACGGTGGTACCGGCCGCCAGGCCGCCGCCCCCGACGGGGACGAGAATCGCGGTGAGCTCCGGCGCCTGGTGGAGAAGTTCCAGAGCGACGGTGCCCGCGCCGGCCATCACCTGCGGGGAGTTCGCCGACGGCACGACGGTATAGCCGTGCTCGGCGGCAAGGCCGGCGGTCAGCGCGTCCCGGTCATCGCGCGTCCGGTGGTAGGTGACAAGGCGTGCCCCCAGAGCCTGGGCGCTGGTGGTCTTGCCGCGTGGCGCGTCGTGGGGGACCACCACGGTCACCGGGACGCCCAGGAGCTGACCCGCGAGCGCGAGAGCCTGCGCATGATTGCCGGACGACGCGCCGACCACGCCCCGCTGCCGGGTTCCGGCATCGAGGGCGGCGAGCGCGTTGTAGGCGCCCCGGAACTTGAACGCCCCGGTCCGCTGCAACGCCTCCACCTTGACCACCACCGGCCGCCCGGCCACCTCGTCGAGCGCGGGATGGGATAAGACAGGGGTGGTGATGCACACGTTCCGCAGACGGTGCTGCGCCTCGTACACGTCCGCTGCATCCAGCGGCAGCCCATCGGTGCTCATGCCCGGTACCCGTCGTGGCGGGCGGTGCCCAGGATGGCCGCGATCAGCGCGTCGTAGCTGATCCCCGCCGCGTTCGCCATGGTCGCGAGGTTCCCGTGGGCGGACAGCCCCGGCAGGGTGTTCACCTCCAGCCAGAACAGCTCGCCGCTCGGGGTGACGAGGAAGTCGGAGCGGGAGTAGCCGTGGCATCCGAGCGCCCGGTGCGCAGCCAGGGCGGCTTCCTGGATGGCCGCGACGGTGGGCTCCGGGAGTTCGGCGGGGCACCGGTAGCGGTGTCCGTTCGGGTCGCGCTTGGCGGCGTAGTCGTAGAACTCGGCGGTGGTGGGCAGCGTCTCCAGCGGTGGGAGCGCGGACGGGACGCCGTCGTGGTCCAGGATCCCGCAGGTCACCGCGGTTCCTTCGACGAAGGGTTCCACCATCCACTCCCCGCCGCCGGTCTGCGCTTCGCCGAGGGCGCAGGTCAGCTCTGCCGCGTCGCGCAGCACTTTCATGCCGATCGAGCCGCCCTCGGAGCAGGGTTTGAGGATCACAGGCCACCCGAGGTTCGTGGCGGACTCTTTCACTGCCACGTCAGGGTCGTCGTCGGCCCGGAGCACCACGTGTTCAAGGGTGTTGACCCCGGCGGCCTTGACGACGCTCTTGGCCGTCGGCTTGTGCATGCCCAGGGCTGAGGCCAGGACTCCGGATCCGGTGTAGGGGACGCCGAGGGTGTCCAGGGCGCCTTGGAGCTTCCCGTCCTCGGCCCACTGACCGGCGATGGCCAGGAACGCCACGTCGAAGCCGCGTACCCAGTCGGCGAAATCGGCGTCGGCGGCGTCGAGCACCACGTGCGCCACGTCCTGGCGGGTGAGCGAGGCCCGGACAGCCTCTCCGGAGAGCAGCGAGCGGTCACGCTCGCCCGACTGGCCACCGGTCACGATGGCGATACGGCGAATAGACACGATCGACCTTCCTTCTGGACGGACATGCCGAATTTCCAGGCGGGGCAGTGCAAGAGTCGACGGCGCGTCTGCCTGCTGACAGCGCCTGGGGACGAACGCTCAACTTCCTTGCGGCATCCGCAAGTTCTGTGCGGGCGCCCTGACGCGCGCGGTCGGACGCCGATACCGTGGACGGGCTCTCGGGACGAGGAGACGCGATGACCGTCGCGACCACGCACCGCACCGACTGCGCAGGCGGCCTCGGGGTGCTGATGCGCACCCGCCGCAACGCGCGCCATCCCCGCATGACGCAGGCCGAGCTCGGCGCCGCCCTCGGGTACACGGCCAGTTGGGTGTGCCGGGTGGAGAAGGGCGAGCTGGTGCCCTCGGGGAAGACCTTGGCCCAGATCGGCCATGTGCTCGGCATCCCTCCGGATGAGCTGATCAGCGCCGCTCACCCGCCGGAGCGAGGCAGGACGCAGGGTGGGGAAAGCCCCGGCGCCGTGATGGTGGTGGCCGCTACGTTGACCACAGGGCACGTCGAGGACCAGCAGGAGGTCGCGGTGCGGCGCAGGCACTTTTTCACCGGAGTAGTCGGGATCGGCACGGCGGTGGCCGTCGGCGCCCCGGCCGCCGCTCAAGGACGAGGGCCGTCGCTCGACTCGCACGCGTTGCTCGAAGAGGCGCTGTTCCAGCCTCCCGCCGTGGAGCCCGTGCCGCTCGGGCAGCTTGCCGGGGCGCTCCGCCGGTCGCGAGAGGACTTCCGGCAGAGCCGCTACGCCCACCTCGCGGCCGGGCTGCCGAATCTTCTGGCGACTGCGGACGCGACCCGGCACGCCCTGAACGGCCACCAGCACGAACGTGCCTGCGCCCTGGCGGCGGGCGCCTACAGCCTGGCGGGCGAGCTGGCGATCAAACTGCGCTTCCAGGAGTCGTGGGTCGCCGCGGACCGGGCCATGGCCGCCGCCCGCGCCTCGGCCGAGCCCGCTCCACTGGGGGAGGCGGCCCGGGTGCTGGCCGTGGCCCGGCGGCACGCTGGCCGCCACCGCCAGGCCGTCGACCTGCTCACCAGCACCAGCCGCGACCTCGCCGACGACCCCACCGCGCAGGCCCAGGCCGTCCGCGCCGCGATGCTCCTCACTTGCGGATTCACCGCAGCGCACTACGGCGACCGCACCGCGGCCCTGGACATGGTGGGCGAAGCCGAGGAGATCGGCCGACGGATCACTCACAGCCCGGGCCTGGAGAAGGTGACCGCGCTGGCTACACCCGCACAGTGCGACGGCTTCCGGCTGAGCATCTTCAACACGCTCGGCACCGACGAGGGCGTCGCTGTAGTCCGCCGGATCCGCCCCGGGGCGTTCCCGGCCGCCGAACGGCGCGCCCGCCTCTTCACGGACACGGCCCGCATGTGGCACCGCCTTGGTGACCACGAACGCACCTACGCGGCGCTCCGGGCGATCGAGCAGCAGGCCCCCGAAGAGGCGCGGCGGCCGTCCGTGCGATTGCTGACCTCGGACTTGATGAACGCTCCGGTCAACCTGCCGGGGCTCGCTGGGTTCGCGGTCCGTACGGGTGCGGTCCACGGCTGAATCACCACTCCGGCATCGAGCTGGTGGCCGTCTTCGTGGGCCAGGTCAGCACGATGCGGCAGTGGATTTTGTCGATGACCCGCCCGTCGGCGGGGAGTTGCTCGTCGGGTGTGCCGGCCGGGTAGACGCGGATGTGCGGGCCGGGTCCTCCGCGCTGGCGGCGGTGCCAGTCGCGCACGTGCCCGGCGACCGTCTCGGCGAGTATCTGGCGCTCCGGGCCCACGGCGTGTACCCCGAACTCGGCGCCCAGCAGGCCGGGGGCGGAGCGTGTGGTGAGGTAGGCGAGGGAGCCCGCGCCGGTCACCGCGGTCACGTCCGACGGGAGAGCTGGGGCGATCGTCGCGAGGTCGTGTTCCTCGGTCAGCTCCAGGCGGCAGAATCCGTCGAGCACGCTGGCGAGGTAGAGGGGGAGGGTGTCCGCAGGATCCCGCCACTCGGCCGGCACCCCCGTCCAGACCTCCGTCCGCTCGCTCTCCACCACGCTGTCCGTGAGCTCCGGGGCCGCGGGGAGACCATCGTCGAACCAGAGGCAGACGGTGTTGTGCAGGAGGAGCAGTTCCGGCTGGTGCGCGGCCGCACCGCGCATGGGCTCGAGGCGGCAGGGCTGCATGGAGACGCTCTCCAGGTGATCGTCGACCAGGTCGAAGGCGACCGAGCGGGTCAGGCCCCGCATCGTCAGCGGTACGACGAGCCGTCCGCCCTCGGCCAGGTGCGTGGACCATGTGGTGGGGAGGTCCCAGGCGGCGGCCGTGACGATGATCCGGTCGAACAGGCCCTCGTTCCCGGGCAACGGGTCGGCGGCATCGGCGCAGACCACCCGGACATCGTGGTACCCGGTGTCGGACAGCAGGCGGGCGGCCCGCTCGGTGATCTCGCAGTCGATGTCGGAGGTCACCACCCGGCCGTCCGCACCGGCCAATTCCCGGATCAGGGCGGCGTTGCACCCGCCGGAGCCGACCTCCCACACCGCCATGCCGTCCTTGACCGCAGCCTGGTCCAACATCGCCGCGTGGGTCTGCATCGCCGGCATCGAACTCACCACGGAGCCGTACCGGTTCCGCTTGACGACCACCGGGTCCAACAGGTGATACACCGCCTCCAGACTCGCCCCCGGGGCGAAGGCGTGTCGGGGCACCGCGCGCAGCGCGGCCTCGGCGTCCGACGAGAGACCACCGCCCAGGGCCAGGGCGTCGACCATCAGCCGACGCTGAACATCGCCGATATCGGGGCCGCCGGAGGCGGCTTGGTCGGTCGGCGTGGTGTTGTCCATCTGAACTCCTCGTCATCAGGGGGTTCCTGCGTTCTGGCCAGGCGGACGGGGACTACCGCTGGGCAGGGGTGCGCGGCTGCGGGGTGGGGACCCACAAGGGGCGGCCGTTGCCGAGCTCGGCCGTCCCCTCTCCCGGCCGCAGGACACGATGGGCCGCGACGACCCGGTCCACCTGGTGCGCCGGGCAGTGCGTGAGGCGGTGGCCGGTGTCCGCGTACACAGCGGTCGGTCCTTCCTGGGCTGTTGCTGGGGTGCGCTTTCCGGCCGCTAGCCGGGCTTGGAGGTTCCGCCCAGTCCGTTGTGCTTGCATCGCTGGCCGTTCTCGACGTCGCGCAGCTTGGGGCGCCGCGGCTTCCGGCAGTGCGTGCATATGCAGGGCCAGGGCAGTCCCGGCTTACCGGGGTAGGGCTCGGTCGGCTGGTATCCGGCATCGCGCATGAGCTTGTACTCGTCCGTCGCACGGTCGGCCGGGGCGAGCGGCTTCTGCGGTTCCGGACCAGGGGCGGGCGGCAGGGTGGGCCGCTCCGAGTGACCGCCGAGCAGCAGGCCCAGACTGATCCAGTTCTTCGGCTCCGGCGTGTTCACGGGACAGGGTTCCTTCCGTTCGTCTCCAGGGGATCGGGTGCTGTGTGCCGATGAGGTGGGCGCGTCGCCACCGGGTGGCTCTCCTTGCCCGACGTCGAGGTAGGTGCAGCGGGGTGCCGGGCGTGGTCAGAGCAGGGCTCGGATCTCGCGGAGCGGCACCGTGGTGACCTCACGGAGCTGGCGGGCGAGTTGGGTGGCGAGCATCCAGGGCAGGCCGGGATCCCCGTACGGCACCGGGGCGTCCGCCGCTTCGTCGTAGTCGCCGGGTGCCGGCTTCAGCACACCGCTCGGGGCCGGCATGAGCCGGGTCACGCGGACGCCGTAGAGGCGGGGGCGCTGCACAAGAAACACCTGAAGCTCGTGCTCGTACAGGTGGGGGCAACGCTTCGCTGAGACGAATGCGTGCCGAGGGCAGACAGGCGGCTGCGTCGTGAAGTCGCCCTCCCCGAAGGGCCGGTCGTTCGGGCGCAGGCCGGTCAGGAAGATGGACCCGGCGCGCGTTCGAGCCGGCGCCGCGCATACCTGGCAGCGCAAGGTCATCATCATCGCCCGCTGACGGGCCGGGTGGACCTCCGACCACTGCGGGGCGCCCGCCGGTGCATCCACAGGCGTCGGCTGCCGGTTCCTGGTCCACAGCACGCCCCGGTGGTCACGGTCCTGTGGCCTCTCGTTCGTATAGCCGAGCCCGCTGCCGTCCGACCAGTACGCCAGCTCGGACAGATCACGCTCCTCGCCTTCGCGCAGCGTGATGTAGGGGACGATCACCTTGCTCACCGCATCCCTCCCACCCAGTTGTTCACCGGACACACAACTCCCTGGCGTTCAGGGGACTCGGGGGCGAGGCGCTCCAGCTCGGTCAGCAACACGGTGTGCGGAGTGAACACGGTGTCGTTGCTCTCCCGGGGGCTGCGCAGCCAGCGCACGACCCCGGGATCGGTGCTGGTGTCCTGCGGGGCTGGAACTGTCACGAAGGTTCCCCGCCCGCAGAAGCGGGCCGACTTCGGCCACGACCAGGCACGGGCCGCGGGATGGACGATCCAGTACGTCTGATCGCTGTGCGCCACGACCGGCCCCAGAGATCCGCCCTTCAGCCGCGCCAGCAGGACACGAGCCTGGCGTTCCGGAACGCGCACCGCAGAGAAGGCCAGGCCCATCGGCAGCACGGCCAAGCGGTCGCCGAACCAGGCCGGGGAGAAGAGCGCGCACGCCTCGCTGAGCGGGTGCTCCCAGCCCGTGCAGTCGCAACTCCGGGACCCGGTTACCGCATTGACAGCCAGCGAGGTCTTCATGATGCCTCCGCCGCGACCGTGAGCTCGGCGGCCGGCACCGGGGTGATGCCGTGCAGGTGGGCGTAGACCTGACCGGCCAGCGTCCAGGCCCACCGTCCGTCCCAGTAGGAGACGAACTCCTTCTCGCCGACGGGGACGACGCACCGGTCGGTCGCGCACCCGAGCCCGGAGGCCCGGTAGACCTGCCCGTGCACCCCCATCACCATTGGCCGCCGGACCCGCACCAGCACATGCCCTCGGCGCAGTACCGGGCACCGCAGGGCGGCCTTGGCGGCACAATCGCGGCACACCGGCGGATTGGTGGTCCGGCTCCCTTCGGCGGGGAACGGCTCGTCGAGCCCTGTGGTGTCCAGCAGCCACAGCCAGCCCCGCTCGCTCATGTCGGCCGGCCGCCCACAGACCTGGCACAGCAGCCCGACCATGCACTCGCGCTGACGTCGGGGATGCACACGGCCGTACTCCGGCGTCCCCCGCTCGGGGCCCGCCGCGCACCCGGCCCACAGGACCCCGAAGCCGTCCCGGTCGTCGTCGTTTTCCCAGCGCAGGGCGATCCCGCCGCCGGGAGCGAGGACGAGATGCGCCGGGAGAGACGGCTCGCCCGACCACGCGGTGATGTATGGGACTTCGTCTTCCAGAACCGAGGAAATGTCGGCGACCGGGGATGTCACGGGAAGGGGTCTTCCAAGATTTTCGTAGCTGGTGATCGTGTGAACTGGTCTGTGGTGCTGGGGTGTTGATGGTGGCAAGCTGTCCGCGTGTGCCATCGAGCTGGAGGACCTGCTGCCGCAGCTGGCCGCGGTGCAGGTCGAGACGGTTGAGGCCGGCGGGGATCTGGTACGGATCACGGCGCGGACGCGTGCCGGTGTCCCGGTGGCTTGTCCGGGGTGCGGGCAGGCGTCGGACTGGGAGCACTCCCGGTATGTGCGGCATGTCGCGGACGAGGCGGTGGGCGGACGCCCCGTCGTGATCGACTTGTCGGTACGCCGCTTGTACTGCGAGAACCCGGACTGTTCCAGGAAGACGTTCGCCGAGCAGGTGGACGGGCTGACCGTGCGCTACCAGCGGCGGACCTCGGCCCTGCAGCGGGTGGTGGAGGCGGTCGGGGTGGCGCTGGCGGGCTCGGCCGGGGCCCGGCTCCTCGCCGTGCTGCACTACGCGGTGGCCTGGGCGAGCGTGCTGAACTGTCTGCTGCGCATCCCGTTGCCCGCCGTGACCATGCCGCAGGTGCTGGGCATCGACGAGTTCGCGCTGTGCCGAGGGCACCGCTACGCGACGATCCTGATCGACGCCGAGACCGGCAGGCGTGTCGAGGTCCTGCCCGACCGCAGGACCGAGACGGTGACCGCCTGGCTCACGGCCCACCCCGGCACCTCGGTGGTGTGCCGGGACGGAGCCGGCACCTTCGCCCAGGCCGTCACCGCCGCCGACCCCGCCATCGTGCACGTGCTGGACCGCTGGCACCTGTGGCACGGACTGGCCGAGGCGGCAGCCAAGGAGGTCGCCGCGCACAGCTCCTGCTGGGCCAAGATCGGCCCGCCGCTGCACGAGGGCAAGCGCGCTGCCAGCACCCGCGAGCGCTGGCAGCAGATCCACCAGCTCCTGGACGCCGGCGTCGGCCTGCTGGAATGCTCCCGCCGCCTGGACCTGGCCCTGAACACCGTCAAACGCTACGCCCGCCACGCCGAGCCCGAGCGCATGGTCCGCGCCCCGAACTACCGGCCCACCCTGGTCGACCCCTACCGCGACCACCTGCGACGGCGCCGCGCCGAGGATCCCGCGGTGCCCGTCACCCACCTCCTGCACGAGATCCGCGAACAGGGCTACACCGGCAGCGCCAACCTCCTGGTCCGCTACATCACCCAGGGCCGCGTCGAGGCCGACCACTCCGCCCTCTCCCCACGCCGGGCCGCCCGCTACCTGCTCACCGACCCCGCCCACCTGCGCGAAGACCAGCAGGTGTTGCGTGACCAGCTCGCCGGCGCCTGCCCGCAGATGACCCAGCTCGCCGCCGCCGTGACCGGCTTCGCCGCCCTCCTCGCCCCACGCGCAGGCAACGACGAGGCCCTGACCGGCTGGATCACCCGCGTCCGCGCAGCCGACCTGCCCTTCCTCCATGCCTACGCCACCGGCCTGGAACGTGACCGCGCCGCCGTCGACGCCGGCCTCACCCTGCCCTTCCACAACGGGCGCACCGAGGGCGTCAACCACAAGATCAAACTCCTCAAGCGCCAGACCTACGGCCGGGCCGGCTTCCCGCTCCTCCGCCACCGCATCCTGCTCAACTGACACTCCAGCGAGCCCGGCGATCACCAACTACGAAAATCTTGGAAGACCCACGGGAAGGGTGCCCTTCGACTTCGACAAACGGACGGGGAGACGGTGACCGCCGGACCGCCGGAGGTTCCCAGCACGGTTGTGCAGCGGGAGCTCTCTGACGGCCCGACGGTCTGTGTTGGGGGCGCGGTCGGGCGTCCGCGCCCCCAACCGGGGGACGCCGCCTCTCCAGTGGAGGGGCGGCTCGTCCCGGACGGAGCAGCCGGGACGTGAGTGGTTGCGGACGCGGACTCGGCCCGAAGACGCCGCGCTACAACCAGCTGGTGAGAGGTGCCGACGACGATCCTCTATCGCCGTCGGCACCCCCTTCGGTCGGCATGTACTCCCTCTTCCACCGGCAGTTGAGCCGGTGACGCCGAGAGGGAGCTTCCTCCTCCTGCCGTCGCGGTCGGAGGTACGGACCCCCGTACCGCAACAGCAACCGCCCGCAGGGGAAGAAACCGACCAGCCGTGCCACGCAGGACGCAGGGGGTGCTCCCTACATGGCACGGCGGCTCTAGGCGGTCGGCGGACGCTGTCCGGCGGCCGCGCCGCGCCTGAAGGCGTCGGCCAACACGCTGCGCGGCGAGGCCGCGGGGTCCCGACGGCCCGGCCGGAGCGGCACACCGGGCAGGGTCCGCGACGGCGCGGAGAGGCTGGCGCGGGGTGCCCGACGGGGAAGCGACGCGGTCGTCGCCGGATCCAGGGTCATGGGTCTCGCCTCCGAGGCGTGGAGCTTGGGGAGGAGGGCTGACCGCTGTCGGATGCTAGACAGCGGTCAGCCGGGGGAACACGGCCCAGTCGTAAGGTTTCCGACTGCTGCGTGCACAACTACCCTGCTGGGTCCCACAATTGGATTCAAGCGAGTTCCCTCAGAATCCCCAGAAGATCACGAAGTGGCACATGCCACGCAGGAACAGCAGCGTGAACAACAAGGTCAGGAGTGCGCACGCCGACAACAGTGGCGCGTGAACTGACAACAGACGTGCAAGAGACGGGCGCAGGGGGCTGCGCGGTGCTACCGCGGAGTGCAACACTCCCCCGCGAGCACACGATGACGGAAGGTGGCAAGGGTGGGAGCGCGGATCGGTGTAACTGCCCGCCGGATCAAGCTCGGTATCGAGCTCCGGGGGCTACGCAAGGCAGCAGGGTCGATGTCTCTGGCCGAAGCATCGAAGGGGCTAGGGTTCAGCGAATCCCACCTCCAACGTGTCGAGAAGGGCGAGGTCCCGTTCAAGCAGACCTCGCACCTGCGCAACCTCCTCCGGCGCTACGGAGTGGTAGAGGACACCTACGTCGAGACCCTGCTGAGAGCCAACCGCGAGTCGGGCAGTCAGGATTGGGGGTACTCGACTACGCCTCCGTCCATGCGGCAGTACGTCGGTATCGAATCCCTGGCCCGGTCCATCCGGGGCTTCCACCCGTCGCTCGTCCTGGGTCTGGTCCAGACGGAGCGCTATGCGCGGGCCGTCTTCGAGACAATCAAGGGACCGGACGAGCAGACCAGCGAGTTCGTCGAGCAGGGCGTAGCCCTGCGGATGCAGCGGCAGGAGCTGATCACGAGGGACGACAGCCCCGCCAGCCTCTGGGTGATTCTGGAGGAAGCAGCTCTC
Organism: Streptomyces luteireticuli; assembly: GCF_041519305.1. NCBI lineage: Bacteria > Bacillati > Actinomycetota > Actinomycetes > Kitasatosporales > Streptomycetaceae > Streptomyces > Streptomyces luteireticuli. The sequence continues at coordinate 3,014,336 of NZ_CP167927.1, read as the reverse complement.
CGTAACTGCCTGGGTGATCAGGACGTGATGCTCGAACAGTACGACGCGATCATCAAGCTGGCACAGTTGGAGCACATCACGGTCCAGGTCAGGCCCACGATGCGGTTCGGTTTCCGGTTCTGGGCCGACTTCACCATCCTGGACTTGCTGGAGGGCCTTCCGTCGACCGTACAGGTCGACAACGCGTGGGGTGCCGTATCCATGTCCGACAAGCCGCGAGAAGTCGGACGCTTCGCACGCAAGTTCACCGCTCTCCAGGCATCAGCGATGGCGCCGGAGGACACTCCACGATTCCTGCAACAACTATCCCGAGAGATCAAAGAGACCAATGCCTGATACTCACGTCACCCCATCCACCCACCTGGCACCGGACGCCGATTGGACAACCTCATCGCACAGTGGAGGCGGCAACGCCTGCGTTCAGTCGGTCCACCTAGTCCACCGAGTAGGCATCCGGGATTCGAAGACCACAAGCGGCCCCGCGCTCCTGGTCGAACCCGGTGCCTGGTGCTCGTTCGTGTCGGCCCTCCAAGGCGGCGACCTCGGCTGACCATCGGCTGACTCCTGGGTGTAGTGCCTCCCCAACCGCAGTGGGGAGGCACCACTTTGTCCGGACCCGACCATTTTAGAGAGGAGGGTCTCCATGTCCACGGCGCTGTCGAATGTCACGGCGCGGGTCATGGCCCCACCGACGTAGGGAAGGGCGGATTGCCCGTCATCCGGTGACGGGCAGCCAGTATGGGCCGGTATCAGGGTCCTTGTGCCAGGTGAACTGCCGGTCAGGCAGGACGGTCATGCCGAAGTCGTACAGCGATGGTTCGCCTTGTCGCCTCCAGCCGACGAGGATGTGCTCCGCTTCGTCGGCCAGGCGGCGCGGGCCTCCCTGACGAGCAAGGACTGCGCCGTCCCCGGTTGCGGTGAGGATGGCCCAGGAGGAATGGCCGTCGTGGAGGAATCCGGTGATGGCTCCGTCGTCGCCGGTGCGGGCGAAGACCTCGACGTCGGGGAGGCAGACGCGCAGGACGAAGAGCGCGTTGCCGTCGATCAGCCGCTCCGGGGCGACGGCGACGGCGCGTTCGTCGTCCGGGGCACGGTCACCGCGGACTTGCTGCCAGCTCCGGCGAGCGTCGGCGAGGGTGGTTCGGCTGGGCATGAACGCGGCCAAGCCCTGCATCCACCCGGTCGCTGACTTGCCGTCGTCGGCGACGGTAAGTGCGACGTGCCCGAGCCGGCCCCAGGGGGTGACGATCCGTCCGCCTGGGCAGGTCTGCTCGATCCACGCCCACGGCACGGACTCGACCGCGTAGGTGGACACCACCCGGTCGTACGGCGCCCCGTCGGGCCAGCCGGCCGCGCCGTCGCCGGTCTGCACCGTCACCCCCGCGCCCAGGGCCTCCAGTCGGTTCTGCGCGGCGGCGGCAAGGGCGGGGTCCACCTCCACGGTGGTGACCCGGCCGGGGCCGGTCCGCCAGCCCAGCAGAGCGGCGTTGTACCCCTGGCCGGTACCGAGTTCGAGGACCCGGTGACCGGGCTCCAGGATGAGGGAGTCGAGCATGTCCGCGACGATCGCTGGGCAGGACAGGCTGGAGCTCGGCAGGCCGCCAGTGATCTGGGTGATGGCCGGGTCATCCGGTCCCGCGTAGACCTCGGACGCCCACCTCTGTGGGTCGGCCTCCCGATCGATGGGGACGTAGGCGTGGCCGTCCCAGTGCCACAGCCGGTCGGGAGCGAAAAGGTGCCGGGGACGGGCTGTGAAGGCGTCCCGGATCCATGGCGAGTCTGCAGGCCAGGCCCCGGATTCCTCCATCGCGGCCGCCAGGCGGGCGCACCGTTCCTCAGACTGGAGCACGAGACCTCTACTTCCTGCGCGTCCCAGAGGGGGGCGGTGGTGGAGGAACCCGTCCGTCGCTGTTGCCCGGCGGCGGCTTGCCCTTGCTCAGGTCCTCGTCGGGCTTGCGATGATCACCCATCGGAGCCTCCTTCGATCGTGCCTTCGGCGAACTCCCACCATGGCGCGTCCGGGCGCGCGCCATCCCGTGAACGCTCGGTAATGGCCGGAACGAGTCAGCCTGATTGGCCTCAAACGAGGCCGTCCATGAGGGCTCGCCTCTGTCCTCAGAGGGGGTTCCGGCTGCTGGGGCGTATGGCGTGCCATTGGACGTCACGGTGTGGTCAGTCGACGAGCTGGACTTCGCCGTGCGTTGTGCCCTGGGGCGTGACGTCGGGGTAGTAGCTAAGGGCGCCGCTGGACCAGCGGATGAGAACGTCGCCGGGTCGGCTGACGTCACCAGAGAAGGAGCCCACAGTGAGGTTCCGGACATATCCCCAGGCGGACCCCGGAGGCCGGATGCTCGTCCTGCCGTGGTAGCCGGTCGCGTCCAGACCGGACAAGACCGTGGCCGAACCATCATTCCAGCGGATGAGCAGGCCGGCGGTCTTGCCTCCGCCGAACTCGCCGGAGCTGACCTGCGCTGCGGCTGTCCAGCCTCTTTCCAAGTGGCTCCGTTTACCGATTCCGTTGCCGAGGTCGAAGTAGAGCGAGTACTGGCCGTCGTCCCACAGGACAAACATGTCGTCGCGCAGTGCGTTGTCTGAGTAGCGGCCGACCGCGATCAGCCGGGCATTCTTCCAGTAGCTACCGTCCGCGCCGAGGACTTTCTCGTCGTGGAAGCCGTTCAGGTCGATGTGGGTGTAGGTGGAGAGCTTTCCGTTGTCCCAGCGGACTGTGAGGCCGTCGGTACCGCTGCCGGTGAAGCTGCCGCCGGCGACAGCGCGGGCGTACTTCCAGTAGCTGCCGGCGGGAGCGACCTTGTGCTCGGCGGAGTAGGGGTAGCGGGGGTCGTCGTGATCGGCCCCCTGGAAGATGCTGGCAGACGCGTCGTTCCAGACGACGAACAGATCCATCCGGCGTTTCGTGCCGGGCGGGCTGGTGAAGTAGCCAGAGGCCATCTGGGTTGCGTTCTTCCAATTTGCCCGGGACAGGAGGGTTCGGGAGGAGACAGCCTGAGCCCAGCCAGCAATGTCATCAACACGGGTGTCAACTGCATCCTTGCGGGTTTCGGACTCGTCCGCTCCTAAGCAACCTCCTTGCCAGGACATGCTGTTGACGCCAACAAGCTCAACGCGGCCTCCGACATCACGGAAAGCAGGGCCACCCGTGTCGCCCTGGCAGACCGCTGCCTCCGGCGACTTGCTGGCCAGCCCGATGTGGGTGCTTTGGACTGATCCCACAGTGAAGGAGCCTGAGTGTAGACGGTCGGGCACCCACTCGCTCTTGGTGCGTCCATATCCGGTAACCCGTACTTCCTGACCCGGCAGCGGGGCGCTGGTGGCAGGAGTGGCGAGGGAGATGCCGCTGACGGGTCTGTCGAGTCTGGCCATCACCAAGTCGCGGTCCGTCCGCGGGACGAGTTCCACGACATCCGCCACCGCACCGCTATCCCGTGTGAGGTCGGTGCGACCGATGATGGCGGTGGTTTTGAGCTTCGGCGCGCCGGCAGGCACCTCAAGGCTCTGGGATGGGTTGTCGGCGAAGCAGCTGGCTGCCGTGATCAGCCACTGTGGCTCCACCAGCGCCGCGCTGCAGCTGCGCTGACCACCGATGTCGAGTTTCGCCGTGAATGCGTAGGAGCCGTCCTTCACCGCGTCGCCTACAACGGCGTTGCTAGGAGTGCCGGTCACCAGGCCGACCATGATGGTGCACACGAGAGTCCCTGCCGCCCATGCACTGCGTGGTCGTATGCCAGACAATGTTCACTCCCTTGCAAAGGGGTAAGGCTCGACGGATTGATGCGGTCGAGCAGAGTCGGTCTGTGCAGGGTTGGTCTTTTTCCGCCTGCGGTCAGCCGGTGACGCGGAGATCGACGAGAACGGCAGGGCTGCCCGGAGGGTTGGTTCCCTGGCCAACGGGCTTCGTTTCGTTCCTGGGCACATCGACGGTGGTGGTCCTGCCATCAGCGGTGACGTTGGCCCGGACCAGGTAGTCCCCGGTCGAGATGCTGATCACCTTGGGGATCTCCAAGGAGAGGTAGCCGCTCCTGCCCGTCCCGGTGACCTTGAAGCAGTACCTGCCCCTGTCGGGGTTGGGCTCGTCGATCCTCGTGGAGAGCACAACGATGTCCTGGGTGAGGCCGCAGTCGGCCAGGAGGATGTGCCCGTCACCCTTGTGAAGCGTGATGCCCCGCTCTTTCAGGATCTTCGCCGCGTTCGGGTACTCAAACGTCTCCACGGCGAAGGGGGGACCGGCGTCCCCCGCAGGTCCCGAAGCCGCCATGACGGCGGAACTGGGAGCAAGAGCACCTGCCAAGAGGGCAACACCTGCAACAACACCAGCAGCCCGCTGCCTACGCGCTCGCAACGTCACAGGACTTCCTTTCCTGGTTCCCGAGACTGTCAAAACGCACATAGCGACTATATAGAGGCAAGTCGGAGTGGAAACTTATCATCTCTCGCTTCACATTGAGAGGTTGATTCCGGACGGGATGACGGGTCTTCAGCGACATCCCGCCGGTCGGTTTCGATCCGTTGCCTACAGTCAATTTTCGGACACCTTGCGCACGGCCGAAATCGGCCGGACCTACCCGTTCCGCATAACTCTGCCCCTCCGTTTTCCTGCCGACGACCGAGTATGCTCCAAGGCCACCTGTATTCAACAAAGCCCATCCTGCTATATCCCTTCAGGGGGGATTTCGAGTTGAATAGTCCAAGTGGGAGACGAGTTGACGGCTCGGATGCTCTGCAGATCGACGCGCGCCGCGGTCTGGCTAGAGCAGCAGGAAAATGGGCAACCCGCGTCCGCTCGCTTCGCCTGTTCCTGCTGTCTCTGATACTTCTGATTGGATCCCTCAGCATGCAACCCGCTGAGGCTGAGGAAACACCAACACTGGTTGATACCGAGATCGCCGACCTGTTACTGATGACTGAGCGCGGCGTCGTTGTGGATCTATGGACTACCGGCGGACCCAGCATCAGGGCTGGCGCCGAAGCAGCTCTCATAGGTTCTGATAAAGACGTACGGCGCTTCCTCGACAGCGAGAAATCCCTTGCCCGGCTCGGCGACGACCGATTGAGTACGCTTCGGGTCTACGCCCTGGGCGGCCCGAATGTGCGCGCCGCTGCCCAGGACGTGCTAGCCAAAGGATCTTCTACAGATCTGGCAATGTTCTTGGCCAGTGGTTGGAAAGGTCCGTTCGAGGCAGATCAGCGAATCCAGGTTGCTCAGGCTTTGGACGGTGCCGGCCCCGCTGTCATGGAAGCCGGCCAGAGTGCACTCAAGGGCTCGCCACAGGACGTCAGCAACTTCCTCGAGGACACCCAGTACACGGCCCGCCAAGCCGACGAGCGGCTTCGCCTTGTGCAGATCATGAGCGCCGGGGGCCCCGCTACCAAGGAAGCCGCCAAGGTCGCGCTGCAAGGTTCTCCGCAGGACATCCGTGAATTCCTCGATGTCGGCCAGGACATCGCGCGTTCCCGCGACCAGGAACGAGCCACAGTCGGAGAGTTGGCCGAGAAGGCGGTGGAGGCCGGCCAGGTCGCCAGGAGCCAGACCAACGCGGCCAAGAAAGCCTCCGACCAAGCGGTGGCCGCGTCGGAGCTGGCCAAAAAGGAAGCCAAGAAAGCCGCGGAGGAGACCAGGGCAGCCGGTAAGGACGCAGCCCGGGCCGCAGGAGCCGCAGGCCGGGCTGCGAACGCGGCCCAGGGGGCTGCCGAGGCTGCACAGGAGGCCATCGATGCGGCGAAGGCGGCCAACTACGCGGCGCGTATGGCTGCGAATGCCGCTGCCAATGCTGCCGCTGCCGCAGCCGGTGCGGCCGATGCCGCGTCACGGGCGCGCAATGCAGCGGCGAATGCGGCCACGGATGCCAACGGCGCTGCCGCCGCGCGCAAGGCAGCGGAGGACGCCCGGGCCGCCGCGGACGCGGCCGAGAAATCCCAGGCCGCGGCCCAGCAGGTAGGGGTCGCTGCCCGAGCTGCTCGGGATGCTGCCGGTGCGGCGGCCAGCGCCAGCGCCAACGCCAACGAAGCGGCGAACGCAGCGGATGAAGCTGGCGGCCTTGCTGGCGAGGCCAGCGCGGAAGCCGGCCGAGCACGGCAGTGGGCAACAACGGCTCGCAGCCACGCGTCCGAGTCGGCCCGCGCGGCCGGGCAGTCCCGAGCCCTGGCCGACGAAGCGGCCACTGCAGCGGACGAGGCCGCGAAGGCCGCGGGCTCAGCCGCCCGGCATGCCCGCAACGCCGGGAGAGCCGCAGAGGAAGCGGCCAAGCATGCCGGTGAGGCGGCCACCGCGGCCAAACAGTCCACCGAGCACGCCAAAGCCGCCCAAGAGGCCGCTACCGTCGCGAAGGACGCCGTCGCCACCGCACGTAACGTCCAGGCTGTCGCACGCAAGGTCGAGGACGAGGAACTCAAAGCCCGCACAGCCGCCAGGATCGAGCAAGCCCGAGCCTTCAGAGACGCCGACGAGCACCGCAAGGCAGAAGCAGCCCGAGCTGCCAAAGAACGCAAAGACCTCAACGACGAAGTCGTCCGCCTCATCGCCGAAGCAGCCAAACCCGGCGCCGACGCCAAGGAAGCAGCGGCCAAAGGACGCAAGATCGCCGTCCAGGCGATGAAGTCCAGCGGCCCCTGGAGCCAGTCTGCTGCCAAACTCGCGCTCGCCGGCACCGACGACACTGTCCTTGACTACGTCCGCACCGGCTGGAAGGAAGCCGCACAGGAAGACGAACGCCAAGACGTCCGGCGCCTCGCCATCGACAGCCGCCTGGAAGCAGTCCGGAAAGCCGCCGAGAACGCCCTCAAGGGCGACGCACAGCAGATATCCCAGTTCCTGCGCACTGGCCAGCACGAAGCCGCGCTCGCCGACTACCGCCTTCGCGTCACCCAGATCTCCGACGGTGCCGGCACAGGAGTCAAGAACGCCGCCCACCTCGCACTGATGGACGGGTCCACCGGAAAGCTCCGCGAGTTCCTCAACGCCACTCAGTACACCGCCCGGGAAGCCGACGAACGCACACGCGCCGCCCAACTCCTCGACAGCGGCGGACCCGAGACCAAAGCCGCCGCCAAGGTCGCGCTCGAAAGCCCGCCCCAGCTCCTGCACCAGTTCATCCAGACCGGCCAGTACGCCACAGCCCGACTGGACCACCTCACTGCCACCCACACAGCAGCTGTCCAGCAGCTCATCGCTGGCGCCGCCGCAGCAGCAGCCACAGCCCAAAGAGACGCCTCGCAGGCCGCCGCCGTCGCGGCCAATGCCAACAAGGCCGCGACGGAAGCCGCCGAGGCAGCCAAACAAGCCAAGGCATCGGCTGGTGAAGCCGATGACTACGCCAGCCAGGCCCACCACTACGCCCAGCAAGCCGCAACATCAGCAGCACAAGCTGCCAAGTCCGCAAAGGCAGCCACCGAAGCAGCAACAGCAGCCCTACACGACGCCGAAGCCGCAGAAACCGCCGCATCCCATGCTGAAGCATCCGCAGCATGGGCACGCGACTCCGCCGACTCCGCCTCCGCAGCCGCCGTCAACGCACGAGCCTCCGCCGAGCAAGCCCATCAAGACGCCAACGCCGCCAAGCTCGCTGCCGCCGAGACCAAGGCCCGCGTCTACGTACTGCAAGAGAAAGAAAAACGTGCACTCGAAGCCCAACTGCGACTCCAGGAAGAAATTAGCGCCGCCCAAAACGCCGCCTCACAACAAATCCTGGAGATCCTGACCGCCCAGAACATCGAGGAACAGGCAGACGAAGACGAAAAGAAAGACTGCGCGTGGTACGACACACGCTGCCTGACAGGCGTCTGGAAATTCCTTGGCGATCTCGGCGGCACGAACGATGCCGCTGACTGCTTCCTCGACCACAAAATAATCAACTGTGCCTCGATCTTACCGTCGGGGAAGCTAGCAAAAGGTGGGAAGTATCTCATCAAGGGTGGGAAGAAGGTACTTAAAAAGGACGTCGAAAAGGAGGCGGGCAGGTCGCACAGGCTACTGGACTGCAAGTGCTTCCCGGTCGGCACCAGAATACTCATGGGTGATCAGTCTACGAAGAAAATCGAGGACGTCAGGAAAGGAGATGAAGTCCTCGCAACAGACCCGACCACCGGAAAAACGGAACCTCATGCCGTCACCGGCCTGATCGCCACCGAAGACGACAAGCACTTTAACGAACTAACGATCACAACCCCCAGCGGTTCTGAAAAACTCTCCGCCACCTACGAACATCCGTTCTGGAGCCCGGGAGAACACCGCTGGGTCGAAGCCGGTGAACTGAAACCAGGAACAGACCTCCTGAGCAAGGACAGAAGTTCCGCCCGAGTTCAGGCCAATCGAGCATACAGTCAGCACACACGCACCTATAACATCACAGTCGAGAGCGTCCATACATATTATGCATTTGCGGGGAAGACGCCGATACTCGTCCACAACGGCATATGCTCGCTCGATTCGGTGCCTGGGCCTGCTGGAGAGGTATTACCACTGCCTAAGGGGGCTGTTGGTACACTGACTGACAGTGGCAAGGGATGGGCTTACGATATTCCGGCCGGAACCAAGGGCCTCGATCCTCGGGTGGTGCAAGTTCGAGTGATGGATCCTGTCACTACCCCCGGCGGCCATCAGTACCCGAAAGGTTATGTGGTGTACATGAATGCAACAAATCAGAGAGTCCACCCTTTAACTGGGCAGACGATCGGCAACAGTCACCCCTACGCCCATATCCCAATCCCGTGATCTCGATGAACGATCTCGTCCAGGGTGGGCTGTATTCGGCCGTTCTCGACTCGACTGAATTGGATCCCCTGCGAGAAGAAGACGCACTGCAAGAGGCGCAGCTGCTCGACTCCCGAGTATGCTACTTGACCTCCACGGCGGCCGTTATCTTCGAATTGCGCACCTCCTTGCATTTCTATGTGGGGAATTCTGCACTGCTTGTGGTCCGAGGTCTACGTTCGTTCGACTGGAACTCGCCAACAAGGCTGACTCCTCTCGCAGCGCTGACGGTCATGTCCAGCATTCCTGGCCAATTGGGTGAATCTTTTCATGTGAAATTTGGATTATTCCCGGAGGCGCACCTCTCACTGGTGGGCGACCTGGCGGAGTTTTATGTACTCGAATCGGAAGGGCTTGGTGAAGCGCCGCCCGACTATTCAAGTCTGGACCTGAGGCAGGTTCAAGATAATTTGCCGTCTTGGTCGTCTGCGTGCAGCCTACTTCAGGCATCAATTTCGCGCTGAGGTAGCAAGGCGGCGGGCAAGCAACTTCAGTGTTCTAATGCTGAAGTGAAGTCCCGTCAGGCACGCCGCGAGCTCCTTCGCCGGCACCCCTTCACCGCCGACCGCCTCGGCCTCCACCAGCTCGATGAGCCGCCGGTAGTCCACCGAGAGCACCTCCGAGGACGCCCCCTGCCACCATCGCGGCACGGCCGAGCCCGCGACCGGGGCCGCCTGAGCCGCCATGGTCGTCCCGGCCTCGGCCAGTCGCGGAACGTCGACCGGCGCATCCGCTGCCGCGGCTGGAGCGGCCAGGGCCTCGGCCAGTTCCGTCCGCGCGATCACCCGGCGTACCAACACCACCTCGACCGCACCGAGTTCGGCCAGGATCCGGTCCTCCTCCGCCTGAAGGTCCTCCACCCGCACCCGGGCGGCGGCTTCCCGTTCCTCCAGCAACCCCATCACCAACGCCACCGGCTACCTCCGCATCACCGAGAGCGAATGACTCGCCCCATCCCTCCCTCGGCGACACCGCCCCCATTCCTGACCAGCGGAAACTCAGCGATCACATCCGGAAAGATAGCGGCTTCTCACTGCTGCTGATGTCGGGGGTGTATAGGCTCCGCCGATGACCTCGCGCTTTGAACTCCGCTTTGACGGAGACCAGTACAAGATCACGGTGGATGGTGTCGATGTCAGCCGATCTGTACTGGCGGCCGATATTAGAGTCGACCCCTTGACTCCGCCGAGGGTTGTTCTTCACCTCGGGCCAACGCAGGTATGGCCCGCTGAGGTTGATCTGCCTGCCAAGGTCCAGATTGGGGTGCCACCCGATCCCGGTCCAGCGGCAGCGCAGTTTCTTGAAGCCTTGGATCCAGTAGAGGTTGAGCGAGTGGCCTTGGCTCGCCCGGACTTGGAATCGGTCCCTGGTGGTGGCACCGCTGCGGTGATGCGGCAACTGGTGGAGTGGGCTCGTGGCCGGGCTTGACCTCGACGGCATCCGGCGGGTCGTGGAGAGCATCCTGGACGACCAAATCCTTGTTACCCGGGACCCAGCAGGCCGGAGCGACGATGTTCTGGACGACCGCACCGGGGCCCTCCGGCCCTCTACCTCGGTCACCGTGTGGTCCGGCCGTGGGGCCGTCACAGCGGGATCCCCGGCTGTCTCCGATCCGATCGATGGCGCCCACATTGCCGTCCGGCCGATTACGACCACCTACCAGGCGCTGATCCCTGTCGACGCGCCGGCTCTCCACCGGGACGATCAGCTGGTGATCACCGGTTCTCTACGGTCGGCAGGGCCTCGCGATCCGCTCCTGCTCGGACGCACCTTCCGGGTCGCGGGCACAGCGGTGAGTAGCTTCGCGATCGTCCGAATCGTCAGACTCCAGGAGACGTGATGGCCGAGAACGATCACCCCAATGCGCACCCCGATGCCGCCGCATTCCGGGACCCCGTTCAACTGGCCGCAGCACTCGCTCGATTGGGCCCGGCGGTCAGAGCGCGTACGCGGGCCATCACGCGTCACCATGCGATGTTGCTGCGCGCCCGGATCCAGCAGCACGCCTCCGGCAGGCCCGGCCCCAACGTCATCACCGGCCAGTACAGAGCGTCGTGGGACGTGACGATGTCCATCTCCGGTGGCTCCGTCGCCGGCACCGTTTCCAGCGGAGCCCCTCAACAGGCGCGACTTGAATACGGATTCGTTGGCGTGGACGCCCTCGGTCGGCACTACCGCCAGCCGCCGTACCCGCATATCGAGCCTGCCTGGCGCGAGACGCACCCCGGGTACATCGAGGCACTGGCCAAGGGAGTGCTCCCATGACGCTTCCGCGGCTTCCCCTCACCCGCGCGGTGGCCGCCTTGGTCGGAGAAGCAACGGGTCGTCCCTGCGGGATGGGTGTACTGCCGCGGGACTCGTCGGGCCAGCCGGCCCAACCGCCGTACGCCGTCCTCGACAGTCTCACCGGGTCCTTCTCGGGGCCCTCCCTCTCGGACTGGGCGGCTGATGCGTCATGGCTCTACCAGGTCACTTCGGTGGGCCAGCGTGTCGATCAGGCCCTGTGGCTCGCGGACCGCGTCCGCGAGGCGCTGTTCGGCCGGTCGCACACGGGCTGGGCCAACAGCCTGAGCGTGCCCGGCATGAAGGTGATCGACCGCGAGTTGAGCACTGAAGGAAGTCAAGTTGACGGTACGGCGGGGGATATCGTTACCTACATACAGCGGTTCACCCTGACGGTGACCCCGGTCTGAGCACCCTCACCGCGGAGGCCCACGCGGACGCCCGGCTCCTGTGCCCGGCGCAGCCCCTTACCTAATAGGGGCAGGGCCCTTGCGCGTCGGCCGCTGCCCCGGATGTGGGAGCAGCCTCGTGGCCCAGCAGCAACGGTTCATGCGCCGTGGCATCACGAAGATTCTCTGGCTCAAGGCCATCGCCGCACCGAGCCATGTCCCTACCCGCGCGGAGCTCACTGCGCCCAACGCATTCGATCTGACCGACACCGTTGCAGATGTCGATGGATGGTCGCTGACCAATGACTCGATCGAGACGCCGGACATGGCCTCCACGTTCTCGTCGTCAATTCCAGGAATCGACAAGGCTGACAAGTCGGCCATCACTTTCTACGAGGACGAGCAGTCCGAGACCGTAGAGGGTCTGCTCTCCAAAGGCGCCTTCGGCTATGTGGTGTTCCTGCGCAAGGGCGACAACCCGGGCTCGAAGTCCATGGACGTATTCCCTGCCCAGGTGGCGAGCCGGACGGCGCTGTACAACGCGGGAAACGAAGCCGCCAAGTTCAAGGTCGACATGACCGTCATCTCCCCGCCTGCCCTCGATGCGCCGGTGCCGGCGCGGGCCGGGAGCGGCACCTGATGTCCGTCTCCAAGAAGACGGCGAAGCCGTCACCGCCCGCCGCGGTCGTCGACAGCGACGCACACTGGTCAGCCACCATGGCGAAGCTGCGGGCCCGAACACTCCCCGAGCGAACCGTGCGGATCTGCGACGACCAGGGCGCGCGCTCCGGATACGAGCGCGCCCGCGACGAAGCACGCCGTGCGCGACAGCTGGCCGACAGCAGCCCGGGGATTGCAGAACTTGGGGAGGCCGCTGCCCAGGCCGAAGAGGACCTGGAGTCCGCCCGCGCCGAATTCCACGGGCGCTCCGTTGTCCTGACCTTCCGAGCCCTGCCCCGGCCCGTGATGGAAGAGCTGATCAGCGCCCATCCTCCGACGGAGGCGCAGGACGGCGCCGCCTTCAACCCGGTCACCTTCCCCGCCGCCCTGATCAGCGCCTCATCCGCCGACGGCATGAGCGAGGACGACGCCCGAGAACTGCTGGAGCTGTGGACAGCGGCGGACGCCAACGCCCTGTGGGACGCGGCCTGGACCGTGCAACAGGACGGACGGATCGACCTGGGAAAAGACTGAGCGCTGACCAGCAGCTGCGCAACGAGCTCGACCTGTGCGCGACATGGGGCATCCCTCACTCCCAATTCCTCGGCGGAGACGGGCGATGGACTGAGCTGGACCGCGCGAAAGCCCTGGAGTGGCAGCAATGGCAGCGCACCCTGTGCTCGGACTGCCGTACGCGCGCCTCGGACTGGGACCCGGCCCAGGGCGGCCACCGCCACGCCTACATAGCCGACACGATCCGGTGCCCCGGATGCGAGGTGATCGCCCAGGAGCAGAGCCGCGTTCCCGACGGCAGCGCCGGCTACGGAGTGAAGATCACCCTCCTGCCGAGGGACGCCTACCTCACCCTGCACCAGGACGACGGGTGAAGCACCCATGACCACCTACAGCCTGCTCGTACAACTACGTGCTGAAGCCGGGTCCCTCATCAACGGCTTCTCCGCCGCGTCGAATGCTGCACGCTCCCTGGCGCAGCACGTGCAGCAGGCCGACCGCGGGCTGGCCGACCTGCGTTCCGCAGCGTCCCGCGCGGCCGGTCAACTGGACTCCGTTGCCGCTCGGGCAGCCCAGGCCGCCGCACGGCTCGACGCGCTCGCATCCCGTTCCTCCGCCGTCCGTGGCCAGTTGGGCCGGGTAGGCGACGACGGCGCACGCTCGCTCGGCGTGTTCGGACGGGCGCTGGAGACCGCGAAACGGCACGGTGCCTCCCTGGCCCTCCTGCTCTCCGGCGGCGCCCTCGCCCAGGGACTCCACGGCGTCGTCGAAGAAGGCAACGCCTACCAGCGGGAGATGGCGATCTTCCAGTCGGTCACCGGGGCCAGTGCTGCACAGATGCAGCGGGCCGCCTGGATGGCGAACCGGCTCGGCGCGGACCTGAACCTGCCGGGCACGTCCGCGACCGACGCTGCCACGGCCATGGTCGAGCTGGCCAAGGCCGGTTTTCGAACGGACCAGTCGATCGAGGCTGTCCGGGCCGCACTGGAGCTTTCTTCAGCCGCCGGAGTCAACGCTGCCGAGTCCGCCAAGTATTTGGGGGACATCATGGACCAATTTGGCCTGGGTGCCGATCAGGCATCCCGGGCCGCCGACACGCTGGCTGCCACAGCAAACAACGCCAGCGGCGGAATCACGGACATTTACTATGCCATGAAGTATGCCGGTCCGGTGGCGGCTGGACTAGGCATCAGCATGGAGGACGCTGCCTCCGCCGTCGGCATGCTCGGCAAGGCGGGAATCCTCGGGTCGACCGCCGGGACCAGCCTGCGCGGCATGTTGGCCAACTTGGCAGCACCCACAGCTCAGATGCGAGATGGACTCGCGACCCTCGGCATCGAAGCCTGGAACGCTGAAGGGAAATTCCTCGGCCTGCGAACAGTCATCGAGGGCCTCTCCAAGGCGCAGCACAAACTGAGTCCTCAGGCATTCACCGAAGCCGTCAAGATGGCCTTCGGCAAGCCCGCCATGAGCGGTGCCATCGCCATGGCCCACCAAGGAGTCCAGTCCTTCGACGCCCTGTCCACAGCAGTACGGGAAAACGGTGCCGCAGCCGAGATCACCGCCGCACGCGGCAAGGGCCTGGCTGGCGCGATGGTGCAGCTCAAGACCCAGGCACGGCAGACGGGACTTGAGCTCTACCAGGGCATGGCTCCTGGGCTTGAGTATGTGACCAGGCTGGCCACCCGCGGCCTGTCCTCCATCACGCCCCACCTCACATCAGCGCTCGCCTACGGGCGCAACGTCGCCACACTCTTCGGCCCCGAGCTGAAGGCCAAAACCCGTCTGGGACTCGGCGATCTCGCCAAGGACGCCGAACGTCTGGTCAAGCCGCTCAAGGACATGGGCGAACGCACTGCGGCGTCAGGACTCAACCTCTTGCTCAACGCGGCACGGACGCTGGACACCGTCCTGCGCAACGCCGCGCGCGGAGCCGGAGCCGTGCTCAAGGAACTTGGCGCCCTCGGCAGCAACTCCGGTGGCGCCGCAACCTCCCTGAACATCCTGGTGACCGTTGCCAACCTGGCGCTCTCCGCAGTCGGTGGTCTATCAGCCGTCCTGGTCCCTGCCGGTCGAGCCGTCGGTGCACTCGTCCGTGCCTTCGCGTCACTGCCCGGACCGGTCCAAGCAGCCGTCGCTGCCATGCTCCTCACTCGGCGGGTCGGTCCAGCCCTGTCCAATCTTGCGTCCACCGTCAGCGGGCATGTTGCCGGTTCCTGGCGGTCGTTGAACCAGCAGATGCAAGTTCAGCAATCACTGGCCGCCGCCTCCGGGGCTTCCATCAGCCGAATGGGAGCCGCTTTCGCCGTCCTGCAAGCCCGTATCCCGATCGTCGGTCAGATGTCTGCCGCGTTCCGTAGCACCCAGGGCGCCGCCTCATCCTTCACCGGAACCCTCTCCGGAATGGCACGTGCGGCCGGCGTCGGGCTGGGCGGAGCGATGAAGGGCTTGGTTGGCGCCCTGGGCGGCCCCTGGGGGGCCGCCCTGTCGGTGGCCACCCTCGGCCTGGGCATGCTCGCAACCCGCCAGCAGCAAGCGGCACAAGCCGCCGCGGAGCATCAACAGCGCATCTCCTCCCTGACCTCAGCCTTGCGGGAGTCGGGTGGGGCGACAACCGATGCCGTACGCGCGGCCGCAGCCCAAACACTCATCGACACCCGGGTCCGCGATGGCAAGAAGAAGCTGGTCGATCTCGTGGAAGCTGCTGGCGTTCCGATGCGGCAGCTCACAGATGCCTATCTTGACCAAGGCAATGCACTGGAGAGACTCCAACAGGGCCTGGACAGGACCGCAGAATCCAATCGTGTCATGGTCGGCGGAGGAATGGCATACAACGACGTCGGCCTGAAAGCGAAGATGGCCGCCGATGCTATCGGCGAAGTCAAAGGCGAAATGGCGGAGTCCATCCGCAACGCCAAACGCCTCGCCGATGCCAGCGCCGGCACAGGAAGCGGAGCCAGCGCCTACGACCGTCTGAAGACAGCGGTCGGTGCCCTGGCGGACAAGACAGCCGATGCTGACCAGCGGACCCGAGCCCTCAAAGGCGCCCTGGACATCCTCTCTGGCGGGCAGATGTCACTCCAGGCGGCAGAGGCACGCGTGAACGCGGCGGTCCTCGACGTCAACGAAGGACTGAAGACCGGCGTCAACAGAGCTGAAGGATACGGCTCAGCCCTGCTGAACAGCAGCGGTGCGCTCAACACCACCACACGCAACGGCCAGGCGTTGTAAACCCAGTTGACGGCACTCAGTGATGCAGCAGCCCAAGCATCGGTCTCCGCCTACTCGCTGGCGCAACAGAACAACAAGCCATTGCCGGAGGCCCTCGGCGCGGCGAGCCGAGAAATGGAGAAGGCACGAGACGCGGCCGTCAGTGCGGCACAAGGGTACGGACTGACCAAGAAACAAGCCGAAGGAGTCGCGGACAGCCTCGGGCTGATGCCGACCAAGGTTTCCCTGCTACTGGAGACCAAGGGGATGGACAGCACCTTGGCCGACCTCCTGGCGGTGAGCGCGGAGTTCGACCGGCTCAAGGGCGCACGTACCATCCGGGTCGACTCGCTGACCGAGAAGGCCCAGAAGGACCTCAAGAGCCTCGGCTTCACGGTGGAGACGCTCCCGGGCACCCGGCAGATCCGGATCACCGCACCGACTCGTGGCGCCCAGAGCGCCCTGCAACGGCTGATCGAACAGCTCGGGGCGGTGCCCAGCGGGAAGAACGTCAAAGTCAGCGCCCAGACCCAGGCGACGATCGCCAGCCTCCAGGAGGTCCAGGCCGAACTCCAGAGCACCCCGGGGGCCAAGACCGTCCATGTGTCGGCACCGACAGAGGCTGCGCGCTCCGCCCTGGAGCAGCTCGGGTTCACCATCAGCGCGGTACCCGGCTCGAAAGACGTCACGGTCACCGTGCCCACCGGCGGGCCCACGGCCGCCGTCAGCACCATCCAGTCCGCGATCAACAGCCTGTACGGCAAAGACATCACCGTCGGTGTCCACTACAGCTACGACGGCCTCAACTCGGATGGATCCGCACACATCGCCGGCATGGGCCACTGGGTCGACGGCGGCGTCGTCGACTACTACGCCCAAGGCGGTATCCGGAACGCGAGCGGCACGCCCCGCGAAGACCACGTAGCGCAGATCGCTCCCGCCGGCGACATCCGCGTATGGGCGGAGCGAGAGAGCGGGGGCGAGAGCTACATCCCTCTGGCCCCCAGCAAACGAGCCCGGTCGAAACTGATCGCCGAGGAGACCGTCCGCCGCCTCGGCGGCCGGAGGATCGAGTGGTTCGCCGACGGCGGCCTGTCGAACTGGAGCTACAGCCCGCCCACCCTCTACACGCTGTCCGGCCTCGCCGGCGAAGCCAAGGACAGCAAGGGCAACTTCGACCTCGACCAGTTCATGAAGAAGCTGAGAGCGGCGTCGAGGGCCTCGATCCAGTGGCACAAGGACTTGACGACGGTGGCCCGCCGCGCCGGCCAAGACGTGGCCGACGCCCTGGCCGACATGGGCGAAGACGGCATCAAGCTCACCCGCCGGATGGCCTCCGGGTCGACGAAGTACGTGCGCAGCATGAGCAGAGAGCTGGAGAAGCTGGCGGCGTCGGCGCGCGCCACCCTGGGCGACTTCACCAGCCAGCTCACGAAGGCCACGCGCAACCAGAGCACCTTCGAGCGCAACCTCACCCGGCTGGCCGCCATGGGATACGGCGACCTCGCGGCCATGCTCGCGGCACAGGGCGGCAAGGACGCCGAGGCCCTGGCCGCCGAGGCCGTGAAGAACAAGAAGAAGGCCCAGCAGGCCAACGACGCGGCCAAGGCATCGAAGAAGACTCTCCCCGGCGACGCCCTGACCGACCTGCTGACCATCATCGCCGCGATCAAGGACACCGCGGCCGGCATCCACAAGGTGTCGGAGAAGACCGGACTCGAGGAAGACCGGATCATCGAGGTCGCCGGCCTCGGCCGCAGCAGGATCACGGGCCTCGGCCGCACGGCCGACCCGTTCCTCGCCGACCTGTCCCGGGCCCAGCGCGGCCTGTCCTACGAGAACGGCGGGATCTGGAAGCCCGGCATCTACCCGCCCACCCGCGGCGGCCTGATCCGCTTCGCCGAGCCGAGCACACAGGGCGAGGCGTTCATCCCCCTCGCGTCCGCGCGGCGAGCGCGGGCGACGTCCGTGCTCGCCGACGTCGCGACCCGATTCGGCCTCCAGGTCGCTCCCGCCGGCTCCGCCATGCCGGTCCGGACGGTGGCCGCCCGCCCCGACGGGCCGGTCAAGGTCGTCGTCATCCGGGAGCCGTCGCCGCTGATCGGCACCATGCCCGTCACCGTCACCGACAGCTCCGCCACCCCCGAGCAGATCGGAGCCGAGGTCATGCGCCGGCTACGCAACGCCCGCCGCGGCGGGAGACCGTGATGCGGGAGCTCCAGGACTGGCAGCTGGAGGTCGGGGACGTACTCATGGGCGCGGACACCGACATCCTGGTGTCCAACATCGACGGCATCGGATCGCCGGAGATGCGCACGCAGGACGTAGAGGACCCTGCCGGCGACGGCGCCTTCCCCGGGACCGACCGGTACGGGCCGCGAACCCTCCGCATCGAGGCCGGCATCCGCACCCCCGGACGCCCCGCGGCCGCACTGGACCTCCTGGCCCAACTGGAACAAGCCGTGGACACCCCGGCCGTACGCACCACACCCGGCGAGACCGCAGTGCTGCGCATCCGCTGGCCGGGCCGGGAAACCCGCCGCTTGTACGGACGGCTGCGCCGTGTGGAAGCCACCAGCACCTCCCACGTCCTGAGCGGCTGGATCCCCCTGGACATCCAGTTCGTCGCGCTCGACCCCACATTCCACGACGACACCACCCGCAGCATCACGCTGCCGTTGGACATCTCCGGCGACAAGGGCGGCTTCCGCGCTCCCCTCGTGGCACCCATGACGACGGGCATCGCCACCCCAGCCGACCGACCCGGCTGGGCAACGAACGACGGAAACCGGCCCGCCTGTCCGGCGCTCCGCATCACCGGCCCCGTCTCCAACCCCAAGATCACCATTGGTGATACCGGCCGCACCCTCACCCTGTCCACCAGCCTGGGGCCCACCGAGACCCTGGACATCTCCACGCGCCCGGGCACGCGCTGGGTACTGCGCAACGGGGCCGGCAACGCAGCCCCCGACCTCCACAGCTCCTCCCGACTCGACCTGTTCAGCCTGCCGCCGGGCCGGTCCGAGATCCGGTGGACCGCCTCCGACTACACCAACACCAGCCGCCTCCAGGTGACATGGCAGTCAGCCTGGGCGGCCCTGTAAAGGACGTGCACCCGTGACGTTGATCCAGCCACCGATGATGGTCCACGGCGGCACCCATCCAGCCCGGGCCATGCGCATGATGATCCGGGACCTCGCACGCGGCAACGCAGGGATCACAGAAGGAAACGACCTCAAGGTCACCCAACTGGCCACCCCCGGGGCAGGGGTACGGATCGGCGACGGCTCCGCCGTCATCCGGGGCGCAGCACCATGGCAGGGGGCATACACCCAGTACAACGTCGGCGACGCCACCGTGCCGATCGCTCCGACCGGCGCCACAGCCCGCTCGGATTTGGTCGTCCTCCGCGTCGAAGACCCCGAGTACGAAGGCACACTGGACCCCGCCACACAGGACATCGGCTACTTCCACGTGGTGCCCAACTGCTCGTCGACGACGCGCGACGTACCGCCAGGGATGACCGCCATCCCCCTCGCGCGGCTGGACATCCCGGCCCAGACAGCCGTCATCACCACAGCGATGATCCGCGACCTGCGCCGGATCGCCAACCCACGCCGCACACGCATGCTGTACACCGCGTTCCCGGGGTCGCTATCGCGACTGACCACGAAGGACTCGAAATGGCGCCCGTGGCCGGAGGCGGCCAACTGGCGAATCGAGGTCCCGGCATGGGCCACCGAAATGAAGGCCGTATCCACCGTCGCCGGCCTACGCATGGACACCGGTGACGTCTTCGGGTCCATGCAGCACTTCTTCGGCGACATGGTGGCAGGCCAGGACACCGACATCGACGACGACCAAGGACGGAACGTGCGGCGCAGCACCGTCGTCCTCGCCGACAGCCTCACCGTGCCACCCCTCATGCGCGGCACCACCCAGCCCCTGCGCATCATGACGCTCCTCTCCCGGAGCGAATCCGGCAACCTCGGCGTAGACGGCAGCACCAGCCTCATCTGCGACGTGGAATTCACCGAGGGGCCCGTCTGATGCCCGCCTACCGCTACATCACCCAGCACGCACTGACCGGCGACATCCTCACCTGGGACCTGCCCCTGTCCGAGGTCGAGTTCGGCCCGGAACTCAACGGACCCGGCTCGCTGAAGGCGACGCTCAAGCCCCGGTTCCGCCACCTGCTGCGCACCCACGTAGACCCCGGCACCACCCTCATCTACGTGGAGCGCGACGGCACCCTGCTGTGGGGCGGCATCATCTGGCGCGCCGAACCGTCCGGCGCCGAATACCCCATCGAAGCCTCCGGGTTCACCTCCTACCTGTCCCGCCGGCACGACGTGGACGGCAACCTCGGCGGCCGCGGCCCCTGGGTGCGCGCCGACCCCTGCCAACTGATCCGCGACACCTGGGCGTACGCACAGTCCCTCCCGGACACCGGCCTCGGCGTCACCGTCGACTCCGCCACCAGCAAGGCGACGATCGGCACCCCCGCCGAGCCGTACCGGACCGACTGGTGGGAAGCACCCACGCTCCGCAGCGCCATCGACGACGCCACCGCCGTGGACGGCGCACCCGAGTGGACCGAGACCGTCTCCTGGTCCAGTGGGCTACCCGCACGACGGATCCGCCTCGGGATCCCCTGCCTCGGGACACGACGCCACGACATCAGCTTCACCTCGGGCGTCAACGTCGCCTCCACCGTGCCCGTGGTCTACGACGCCGACGAGTACGCCCAGGTCGTCATCGGGCTCGGCGCGGGGGAGGGGAGGAGCCGGCGCCGCACCGTCGACGCCACCCGCGACGGCCGCCTCCGACTGGAGCACGTCCTGGAAGCCCACGCCGAGAGAGCCGTTGACCGCCTGGCCGCGCGCACGCGCGCCGAGCGGATCGCTCGGCAGATCATGGGAGAGGTCCACGAGCTCAGCGTCATCGATCACCCCAGCGCCCGGCTCGGGTCCTACCAGATCGGCGACGACGTCCAGGTGCGCCTGCACGACGAATGGACCGAGGTCGACAGCTGGTGCCGCATCACCGCCATCAAGTTCACCCCGCCGCAGGGCGAGAACCCCGAACGCGCCACCCTCACCCTGGCACGCCCTGACGCGTTCACCCACGGAGCGTGACGACCTGTGCCCAACCCCCTCGACCACCTGGCCGCCCGCATCGTCGCCCTGGAGCAGCGCCTCACCGCCCTCTCCAGGGCCAGCAGGCTCTCGTACTCCTCCATCGAGGACGGAGCCGTCGAGGTCTACGACGGGCACGGCTCGCTGCGCGCCGTGATCGGCCAGCAAACCGACGGTTCCTCCGCCGTCAACATCGTCAATGGGCGGGCTCCCGACCGTCCCTCTGCCCCGCAGGTCGAACCGGCTCTGGGCTCCATCGTCGTGACCTGGGACGGCACCTGGAACGGCGGAAGCATCCTGCGGCTGGACTTCGCACGCACCGAGGTACACGTCTCGCCCGTCGCCGGCTTCGAGCCCTCCCCCGCCACCTTGTTCAGCACGATCGAGTCACCACGTGGAGGCACCGTCTCCATCCCCTGCGACCGGCAGATGTGGGTACGCCTCATCGCACGCAACACCTCCGGGGCGGCCTCGACTCCCTCGGAGACCGCGTCGGCGGTCCCAGCGCCGCTGGCCGACAAGCTCCCCGCCGGATCGATCACCTCCACGCATATCAAGGCCGGAAGTATCGGCGCTGACCAGCTCGCACTCGGCACGACCGGCAACCTCCTCCCCGACCCGTCCTTCGAGACGGGATACGTGCGACGGCTGCTCGCTGACGCCGGCAGCACCGCCATCGTGGTGGAGCCCGGCGGCAACGCCTCGGCGAACTGCCTGCGCATCACCGCGGGGTCCGTCAACGGGATCAGCTTCGATGCCTTTCCCTGCACCCCAGGAGACCGATTCTGGCTCGCTGCCGACTACCGGTGCTCCCCGGACTGGACAGGCAACAGCCCCGCGATTTCCCTACGGTGGTACGACGCGAACGGAAACCGCCTCGGAGACGGACAGGTCTCCACCGCCTCAGCACTCAAAGACGGCCTGTGGCACCGCATCTCCAACACGGTTCAGGCGCCGTCGGGATGCGCGAGAGCCTCCGTCCGGATCGAGGCAACGGGCAGCTCCGGCACCGCTTGGATCGACAATGCCGAGTGCCGGGTCGTCCTGTCCTCGGCCACAGGAGGCGCCCGCGGAGAGGTCAGCCCCGACGGCGTCCGACTCTACGGTGCAGACGGGGAAGTTGCCGTGTCCTTGACCACCGGAACCCCGAACTTCCTGACCCTGTCCACAGACGGCGTCGCAGTAGCCAGTATTTCCCAGGAAGGGGCGGCAGGCTTCCAGAACCTGAGTGTGGCGGACGGACTCATCTGGCGCGGCGACACCCTGGAGACGCACATCGCGTGGCTGCCACAAGGACTGGTCGCCATCAACCACCAGACCAGCTCAATCGCCGGAGGCAACAGCGAGGTGGGGTACGTCGAGCTGGCCTTCACCGCCGATCCGACCCGCATGTACCGCGTCGTCCTCGACGCCCACGCCATACCCTCAGCAGCCGGAGGAGAGATCCAGCTACGCATCCGCGATAGCGGCGAAGACGCCCCGGACATCAGATCGCCCCAGATTCAGAGCGCCGTCTACCCTCTGATCCAGTCGGCATGGCAGCGTGTTCGCCTGGAGTACGTCAGCAATTTCTCAGAGGGCACCCATCGCCTTCTGAGTACGTTCCTGACGAAGAACACGCCAAGCGGCGCGACAGCCAGTCTGGTTGGAGGCCCCGCCTACCCGGCAGCGATGTACGTCGAGGACGTAGGACCACTCACACCCGATACGGGGCAATTCAACACAGGGGGAGGTGGCACACAGAAACCTCCGCCGCGCCGGTACGTGAAGACGTACTCCTGCACCTGGTCCGGCTCCTACAGCAACCGCGGTGCGTACAACGGGTACTTCGGTAACAAATGTCTACAGGGGTACTACAGCTCTGCGAATGGAATTCAATCATCCCTGATCGGTTTCCCGGCAGGGGTCGCCTCAGATGTATCCGGCGCAAAGATCATCTCCGTGGAGGTGTATCTGTACTTTGACCACTGGTTCAATAACTCTGGAGGACGCGCCGTCATCAAGCCGCATGGGCACGGGTCCAGGCCCGGCGTATTCTCCGCCGATAGCTCCTCGATGGCTGTTGACTGGGCGCGTAATCAAGGGAAATGGGTCAATGTCACTCAGATCTTCGATCCGAGTCGGTTTCGCGGGATCGCGCTCGACCCCAACAGCACCTCACCCACGTACTATGGCGTTGCGCATGGTGTCGGCCAAGACAATGCCCCTCAACTCCGCGTCAGCTATCTGAAGTAGGACTGGGAGGGCGCTCACGAAACGGCCTGACGCGCAACGGTGCCGCCCCTCAAAAGGCCGTTGCCCACTGCGCTGAAGATGGTCTCCCGCTCTGCCAGTCCAGAGGCTGCGGGTGCGGCGATGGGCCGCACAGGAAGCTGTGCGGCCCATCGCTGTTTGTGCCGTGATGGGCTGGGAGGAGCTAGCGAGTTCACGCAGACCCCAGTTCCCCAGGCGAGTACGTCAGCCGCCGGTGGTGCGGTGACGAGCTGTGCGCTCAAGCCGCCCGAGATGGACGGCCTGGGTGACACCCATTCCCCAGAAGCAGGCCGAAGCCCAAGTCGGTAGCACCTGCGCGTCGGATCCGTCCGTCAACATCTGGATCAGCACGACGGCGATGACCCCGGGCAGCAGCGCCAAGGCGTCTGTGAATGCCTCCAGGCGGGCCAAGCGGCTGCGCACTCCTCGGTGCGTGAGATACGCGTCCAGGCCCAGTGTCGCTGTGCAGAACACTGCAACGCCCGTCCATAACCACCAGTTCACAGGAAACACCCCTTCTGCTGCTGCGCTCTCCGCCATGATGGCAGAGGTGCGGGCTGTGTTAGTCGCAGCCGTTGCTGTAGACGCCCGGGATGAAGATGCCGGCGGCGAACTTGACCTTCAGGCAGTAGCCGTCGGAGCGTGCTTCGCTGGCCTTGGCGGTGACCAGTGAGGCGTTGATCGCGTACAGCGCGTTCAGGGGCGGCGGCAGCATGGTCGTGGATATGGCTGCGGTCGCTCCGTAGATGCTGATGTTCTTCGTCTCGGACTTGGTGAAGTATGCGGTGCCGGTGACGTTGCCCCAGGTGATCTTGGGGTCGGCCACGACGGGGAAGGCCGTGTTCTTGTTGGTCTCGATGTGCTGGGTGAGTGTGTTGCCCTCGAGCTTGTAGCTGGTGGCGACGGGTTTGCCGTTCGCGTCCTTGGCCCAGGGAGCCTCGATGGCGCCGACCATGACGCTCTGGCCGCCCTGGGTGGTGCGGGAGAGGTGGTATCCGCCGTCGGCGTCGGGGATGACCAGGGCGCCCTCGGGGAGGTTGAGGGCGAAGCGCTGGTCGGTGGAAGCTGCCGAGTCCTTGAGGGTGACCAGGGTGCGGGCGCCGCCGTCGGTGGTGGGCTGAACAGCGAGGTCGGTGGACCGGGCGACGCCGGAGTAAACCACGGTGCCGGCACCGGCCTTGACGCCGGTAACGCTCTTGGCGTTCTCCAACTGCAGGCCCAGGGAGGTCCCGTCCGCTGCGGCCGCCTTCACCTGTCCGGCGGAAGACGCGGGGGCGGTGACGGTGATGCGGCCCGCTTCGGTGCTGGTGGTGGCCTGAGCCGCCGCTCCCGCGGACGAAGTGGAGGAGGCAACGTCGCTGGTTCCGCTCGCCTTCTCCACGACGGAGACAGCCCGCGCGGTGTCGTTGGGGGTGCCGTCGGCGAAGGCCGGCGTTGCCGAACCCACCAGGGCTATGGCGGCCGCGAGAGACGCGGCGGACATCACGCTGCTGAGAGCAGATCTACGAACCGTGCGCACAAGCCACTCCAAGAATCGAGACGACGACCTGGGCCGGCAGAAGGCGCGGCCCGGCCTGCGTTAGCGATCAAGAAACTAGGTGGTGGGTGCAATCGATCCAAGCGCTGCACTTCAGTACAGGCCACTTGAAGCCCTCTGTTTACGCGAGCAATCAGGCCAACAGACCCGGAACTCTCACCCCGGACGTGCGTGCCGGCGCTTTCGGCGGCCGGGCAACCCGCTATTTCGTCAATGGAGTTGCGCGACCTGATCAACTCGGGCCGGAAGCTTACCGCTTGACAAGGTTGAATACGGAAAGAGATGGGAAGGCGACCGAAAGTAACCGCATGGCCAGGAACGTGCCCTTGCCGTGCTCTGCTCAGCCGCCTAAATCGAGGTCCGGACCTTGAGTAGCGATGGGTGACACTTCGGACAGCACACCCCACATCCGGCCGACGGCAACCGTGATACCTGAGGACCGCGATCCCGAAACAGGGGTGCGAGCACGTCGAGGAGTGGTGATATCGGGTCAGTAGCGGGCACGGGGGATGAGGTCGACGATGGACTCACGGCTGCCCTGGGGCCGCTGGCGGCCCGCCAGCAGCTATGCCTCACGTAGCGACGTTAGTCATTGCGCGGGAGCATCCAACTACTCATAGGATGGACGGGCGCTGGGCGACCCTCAGTCCTGTGCGGATACCGGTGATCGTTGAGGGACCCGCGGTGGCTGGCCGCGCGGCACATGCCAACAAGAGGCGCGGGGGCGAAGGCACCGCCGTGTCCGATCCCTTGTCCGCCGACCAGTTCATCGCCGCTCTCCGCGCCGAGGGCGTGACCGTCGTCGAGGTCGGCGACTGGCGCAACCACAACCGCAACCACAAGGGCGCCTGGGGCCCGGTGAACGGCGTGGTCATCCACCACACCGCCTCCAGCGGCACCCGCGACACCGTCGACTACTGCTACGACGGCGACGAGGAGCTGCCCGGCCCGCTCTGCCACGGCGTGATCGACAAGGAGGGCACCGTCCACCTCGTCGGCAACGGCCGCACCAACCACGCCGGCAAGGGCGACGCCGCCGTGCTCGACGCCGTGATCCAGGAATCGGCCCTCCCCCGCGCGACGGTGCAGAACACCGACGGCAACGTCCGCTTCTACGGCTTCGAGTGCATCAACGAGGGCGATGGCAAGGACCCCTGGCCGGCCGCCCAGCTGGAGGCCATCGAGCGCGTCTCGGCCGCCGTCTGCCGTGCGCACGGCTGGGGTTCGGGCTCGGTCATCGGCCACAAGGAGTGGTCGATCGAGAAGATAGACCCGGTCGGCTTCGGCATGGACGGCATGAGGAAACGGATCGCCAAGCGTCTTGGCAGTGGTCCTTCGCCCTGCAACGAGCCCTTCCCGGGATCCGAATTCTTCCGCGCAGCCCCACGATCCGCCGTCATCGCTGCGATGGGCCGTCGCCTTGTGGAGGAGGGCTGCTCGGCGTACTTGGACGGCCCGGGACCCCGCTGGACCGACGCCGATCGGCAGTCGTACGCCAAGTGGCAGCGCAAGTTGGGATTCAGCGGCTCCGATGCCGACGGCTGGCCCGGCAAGGCGTCCTGGGACGCGCTCAGGGTCCCCACCTCCTGACCCCCTACATCACCGAAGGAACAGCTATGAGCACCATCCGCGGCATCGACATCTCGTCCTACCAGTCGTCCGCCTACTCCACCGACGGCCTCGACTTCGTCTTCATCAAGGCCACCGAGGGCCGTTCCTACGTCAACCCGCGCATGGAGGACCAGGCCGCCCGGGCCCGCCGCGCCGGACTCGTCGTCGGCTTCTACCACTTCCTGCACCCCGGCAACCTCGACGCCCAGGCGCAGTTCTTCGTCGAGCGCTGCGACTCCGCCGAGGGCGACATCCTCGCCGTGGACTGGGAGACCACCGGATCCGGCACCGCCTCCGGCACGGAGAAGGACGCCTTCATCCGCAAGGTCAAAGCCCTGCGCCCGGGCCACAAGGTGATCCTCTACTGCAACCGCGACTTCTGGCGGAACCGCGACTCCACCTCCTACGCCGGGGACGGGCTGTGGATCGCCGACTACGTGGACGCCGGCGCGCCGAAGATCGAAGCCGACTGGCTGATCCACCAGTTCACCGACGACCCGGTCGACACCAACATCGCCGACTTCCCCTCCCGGGACGCGATGCGCGCCTGGGCTGCCGGTGGTGGCGCACCTGTACCTCGGCCGGCGCCACAGCCGACCGCGTACGAGCCGTTCCCTGGCGCCGCATATTTCAAGGACTCTCCCTCGTCTCCCGTCGTCACGGCGATGGGCCGTCGACTCGTTGCCGAGGGCTGCTCCGCGTACGCCGACGGCCCGGGTCCCCGCTGGACCGACGCCGACCGGCAGTCGTACGCCAAGTGGCAACGGAAACTGGGTTTCAGCGGTTCTGATGCCGACGGTTGGCCCGGCAAGACGTCCTGGGACGCCCTCAAGGTCCCGCACCCCTCCTGAAAGGCTGCGCCCATGTCCGAGGCCGCCAAGCACACCCTGCGCACCGTCCTCCAGACCACCATCGCGATCGCGGTGACCCTTCCCGCCATCGTCGACGCCTCCGGTATCCCGTCCAGTCTGCCGTGGGTCGCCGGAGCGCTGGCTGTGGCGGGTGGTCTCGCCCGCGTCATGGCACTCCCCTCAGTCCAGGCTCTGCTTCCCCGGTGGCTGCGCACCGGGATCTCTGCGGAGCGAGAACCCCATGAGTGAACCGCTGCCGACGCCACCCACCGCCGTCGCGCTGGAACTGGAGCGCCTGCGCGGCACGATGGAAGCGGGGTTCGCCCGTGTGGACGGGGCTTTGGCTCTCCTCGTCCAGCGCAGCGACCAGACGGACCGTCAAATGGCTGATCATGAGGCAAGGTTGGATGCCCTCGAACGCGGCAGGTGGCCGCTGGCGAGCCTGGCCGCGCTCACCGGAGTCGTCGCCTGTGTCATCACGCTCTGGCAAACGGTGGGGCGTTGAGACCTGGAAGGTGCACGTGACAGAGCCCCGGGCAGAGTGCGAGTCAGATCCCGGGGCGCTGCTCCACAGAGTGGAAAGAGGGCAGCAGCATACACGGGCCCTGTAGCGGCGAGGGTAAGGCGTAAGACACCGTTTTTCTTTGGTGCCGGTGATGGCTTGGTCCTCTGCCGGCGTTCGGGTGTCAACCACGGAGGGCAAGCTCCCCGCCTGGCGGCGGCTCAGGTAATCGCAGGGCGCCGGCCGCAAACGCATCTGGCACAAGGAGCGGTTGAGGGCCGCACCCCGGGTTGGGGTGCGGCGCGCGGCGCATGTGCTTACAAGGTCCAGCCTCCGTACGGCACGGTGATCAGCTCCATGGCATGGCCCGCCGGGTCCATGAAGTACACCCCGCGGCCACCGTCGTTGTGGTTGATCGCCCCGGGCTGTTGCCGGTGCGGGTCGGCGTAGTGCTCGATGCCGCGTTCGCTGATCCGCGCGTACGCCGCGTCGAACTCCTCCTCGGAGACCAGGAAGGCGTAGTGCTGCATGGCGATGTGGTCCGCGGGGATCGTGGCGAAGTCCAGCGTGACGCCGTTGCTCAGGCCGACCGCGATGAACGGGCCCCACTCCGCGGTGATCTCAAGGCCCAGCAGGTCCGCGAAGAACTGGGCGGACTCCCGGTTGTCCCAGGCGTGGACGATCGTGTGGTTCAACTCAACTGACAAGGAATGCCTCCGAAGGCATCTCCCGACACCTCCATGCCTCACCCAGCCGGTGATCGACACGCGATGTCCCGGTAGATTCTACCGTTCTGCCCGGGATGCTTTGAGGCTGTCCGAGCGGAGAAGAAGGCCAAGAAGGCGATCAAGCGCGGGCTTGGGTAGCTGGGAGCGCTCAAGGGCGCACAGCCACACCCTCAGCAGGGCCCCAGCATCGGGAGCCTGCCGTCGGGCGCAACCCGAGCGCCGATCAAAGAAAGCGATGGTCGGCCTCCGGAAGGCACCGACTACACTTGATTCATCAAGTGAGTTTTATCGGCGCGGGTGGAGGCAGTGATGACCGAGAGGCGATTTCCCTACCTGTTGGGGCACGGGGAAATCTCGAAGCTCTACGGCGTCGAGAGGCAGACGAGCCAGCTGTGGAAGACGCGTGAACTACTGCCGCAGCCTGACGTGACCATCTCCGGCAATCCGTACTGGCTCCTGCCTACCGTTCTGGGTATCGCCAAGAAGGGCGAACGGGACGTCCTGCCGGCCCAGCTCAAGCAGTACAAGCAGGGCATTCGTGGTGGCTTCGTTGCCGACAGTCCGGCAGACATGCCCGACGTCATCGGGCTCCACGAGGTGGCATGGCTGGTCGGCAAGGGGTACATGGACGTCTACCAGTGGCGGGTGCGCAAGTCCCTCGCTACCGAGGATGCACTGGTCTCCGGATCGCCGCTGTGGCTCCTGGACACGGTGCTGGCAGACGCCGAGGAGCGGGGACGTGAAATCTTGCCGGACGCTGTGAAGCGGATTAAGGCCGGCGAGCGCGAGCCGATCAAGCCGCGAGGGCGAAAGAAGGCGGAGCCGGCCCAGGGGAAGCAGAAGCCTCTGGCGCCGCTTCCGGAGGCGAAGTCCTTCTCCGCTCCGGTCTCGGTGACCGACGATGCTGTCGCCGAGGTTTCGGACTTCGTCCGAGAGCTGTTCGAGGCCGGGCACGCCGTTACGGTCCGGCCGAAGCGCCGGTAGCGGGCGCGGTCGCCGCCGTTGCGGCCACCGGCCCCGTCCTGTCGTTCAAGGCTGGCGGCAGGACGGACTCCCGCCCGCGGTGAGCTCACCTGCCACTGCCTCCACCGCCCGGCGAGGAGGGCGGGGCTGTGTGTCGTTCGCGGGCCGCACCCTCTAAGGTGGCGCACATGTGTTGAGGCAATGCGTGGACATGTGGGGGTGTGGGATATGTATCGACAGCCTGAGTTGCCCTTCGGCTTCGAGGGGGAGGAGGGGCCGTCTCGTGCGCGCAGACGCCGTCCCTCGCTGAGGTCGTCGAGGGTGCGCTTCGATGCCTTCCATTCCGACCATCCGTGGGTCCTCGATGCCCTGGAGGGGCTGGCGGCCGAGTGGGTGGCGTCTGGGCGGGGGCGCATCGGTGTGAAGGCGCTTTTCGAGCAGTTGCGTTGGGATGGTCTGGCCGAGGCTGGCGAGCGGCCTTTCCGGCTCGACAACAGCTTCACGAGTCACTACGCGCGGATCTTGAGGGAGCTTCATCCGGAATGGGCGGACCTGATCGAGGTCCGGCGGCTGCGCTCCGTGCGATAAAAAACACTTGACGTCACGTCTGTTGTGAAATAGATTTATGGCATCGATTCATCCCTCTCACATGTGTCGAGGCGGATGAATGTCCGGTGACACCCACAAGAAAGGGGAGGTGGAGTGACCGAAGCAGCGAGCGAGCTCGCAATCGGCGAAGACCAGACGGGCTTTACCGATGAGCAGGTCAGAGTGCTCCAGATCATGTATCCGCATCTACAGACCGTCACCTCGGCGCAGATGAAGGTGTTCTTTCACCAATGCCAGCTGACGCAACTCGACCCCTTCGCCCAGCAGATCTACATGATCCGCCGACGCGAGAAGGGGGAGACGCGGTGGACCGTGCAGACGGGCATCGCCGGGTATCGCCTCACGGCCCGACGGGCCGTCACCCGCGCAGGGGAGGACCTGACCTACGAGGACCCCGTCTGGTACGACGTCGACGGGCGCGAACATGCGGTCTGGCTCAAGGAGGAGCCCCCCGCGGCCTGCCGAGTCGTGGTCTGGCGCGGAGCGTCCCGGTACCCCGGGGTGGCCCACTGGCGTGAGTACGCCCCCTTCGTCTACTCCTATGAGCTGGACCGGCTAGAACTCGACCCCATGTGGGCCCGCATGCCTGCCAACCAGATCCGCAAGGTGGCAGAGGCTGCGGCGCTGCGCATGGCATGCCCAGCAGACTTGTCCGGGATCCGCATCGCCGAGGAGATGCAGAGCCAGGACCGGCGGGAAGAGCGCGAGCGCGTCGACGAAGCGGCCGGTGCTCTGCGCCGTGAGCAGGAATCGCATTCGGCGGAGCAGCCCACGGAAGCCTCGGCAACTCAGGGCGACGCGCCGCCGGACCCAGCGGCCGAGCTGGACGAGGCTCGGCGTCGTGTACGCGCCCTCGCCGAGCAGAAGGGCGTCAGCTTCGCGGACGTCACGGACGCCTGCGTCAAGCGGTTCAACGTCGCCTTCCAGGATGCCGATGTACCGCAACTGGTCTGCCTGGAGGAGGATTTGACCTCTGGCTCCACAGTGTCCGCTGAGGAGGCGCGCGAAGCCGCCCCGGAGTCAACGGCGCCGTCCCGCAAACAGGCCGCGCCCCGCACGGCGGCCAGAGGCGGCCGAACGGCAGCCAAGAGCGGCACCAGGAAGCGGACGGCGGCCAAGCGGACACCCCGCAAGCCGCCTGCCACCCAGGCCGATTCCTCCTCGGATCCCCGCGAGTAGACCCGGCCGCTGGGGGAGGGGAGCCTTCGCCCAGCAGAATGAGAGTGCGAGATCTCATGAGTGTCACCAACGCGGCCGACGCCGCGATCGACGTGCCGGACCTCTGGGCAGCAGCTCACCGCGCTGACCGCATGCGTCCCCGATCACGTCAACGACTGCTCGGCCCTTCCTCCATCGGCCTGTGCCGACGCCGGGCCGGCTACGAGTACCACGGCACCTGGCCCACCGACCTGGACGACTCCGCGCGCGCCGCGATCCTGGGAACCTGGCTCCACGAGGGCATCCTTCCCATCCTGGAATCCGCCTACGGCGCCTACACGGAGCTGGAGGTCACCAACGACGTCCTTCTCGGGCACGTGGACGCGTACTGGCCGCCGGAGTCGCTGGCGGCAACGCTGCGTCGGCCTTCGCCCTACGCGTGTCCTGTCGGGGTGGTGGAGGACGTCAAGACGAGCTCCGCTCATGCCCTGCGGCGGCTGGAGCGACAGGGGCCCGGTGACCCGCACTTGTTCCAGGTGCACCTCTACGCGTACCTCTTGCGCACCGGCAGCCTCCACTCCCACCCGCACTTGCCCACCGGCGTTCCCCTGCCTGTGGACGTGGTGAGGCTGCGCTACGTCGGCCGCGAGTACGGCCAGGTCGTCGTCCATCAGCAGCCGTACGACGAAGCGATCACCGACAGGGCACTGGCATGGGCCGGTGAAGTGCTGGCCAGTCGCCAGCCGGATGATCTCCCCCGTGACCTGGACGGCCCTGGCCTCAGCGTGATCTGCGACAACTGCCCGTTCAAGTCGCGGTGTTGGCGTCTGGATGAACGCCCCGATGGGGAACCGCCCCAGGTCATCCTGGCGGACGATCACGACTCCCTGGTGTCCGCCGTCGCGGATTACGCCGAGGCATCAGCTATGGCTGCCCCGTTCCGACGGCGCATGGCCAAGGCGCGCAAGGTCCTGGATTCCGCCGAACCGGGCGCGTATGGCGACTACCAACTGTCGTGGTCCGGGGGCACCCCGAAACTGCCCCAGCCGGACGTCGAGGCGATGACGAAGATTCTCCAGAACCTCGGGCTGTCCGTCCCCACGGTCCCGGGCGGCCGTACGGCGCGACAGATTTCCATCACGAAGGCAACGGCGGACCTCTGAGCAGCGGACCCGACAGCCGGGGCCTGCCACCCGCAGGCCCCGGCGACTTTCCGCACTCCGCCCGCCTCGTCGCCGGCCCCGGGGGGCGACCACCTCGAGCCCGTGCAGCAGCACCGCCGGCAGATCCCATCACCGTTCCGGAGACCTGGACGGCCCCAGCGCGATCGGAAGGAAGAGCGTGACCACCCCTGCCCCTGAACCAGTAGACCTGGCGCCGTACCGTGAGGCCATCCGCCTCCGGGTGGCTGAGTGCTGGCCCCGCATGATCCACGACGATGTCGCAGGCAGCATCGCCACGGAGGCCCTGAAAGCCGTAGAAGCCACCATGCAGCAGCTCGCCCACCGCCTGTGCGAGAGCCCCACGACAGCCGAACCGTCCGACGGTCCCACTGCTTTGTCGCCCGACGACGAGAGCCTGCATCTCCCGTGGAGTGGTGACGCCGACGACGTCCCGGGCACACGGAGCGAGCAGTGACCGAGACCTGGAGTCCGGCCAAGGCCCGGATGATGTCGAGCCGCGTCTACTTCTGCCTGGACAGCACCGACACCTGCGACGGCGGCATCGACCTGGTCGCCGTGGAACGGGCGGTCGCCGGAGAATTGCCGCTACCGAGGCTGACGCCGGAGGAGCAGCGGCGAGCCGCGCTGGTCCTGACACGCCTCGGGGCCAGCATCCGGGTAACCGCCGAACGGCTCGGCCTGGAGCAGCGCATCGTCACGCGGTGGCGGGCGTCGTGGAGGGCAGCCAGGTGAGCATTGAGGCCATGGCCTGGGCATTCCGGCAGGACATCGAGAAGCCAGGCGCCAAGCTGGTCCTGCTGGCGCTGTGCGATCACGCCGACGAAGCCTGGTCCTGCTACCCAGGACAGAAGCTGCTGGCCCGTAAGACCAGCCAGGGCGAGCGCACCGTGAGACGCCACTTGGAGTGGCTGGAGGAACAGGGATTCCTCACCAGGAAACCGCGGTTCAAAGTGGGACGCCGGACCAGCGACCGGTACTGGATCCTCAAGAACCGCGACTCGGCCGACGACCCGGCGGCAGGGCCCGACCGGGGGAGCGGGGGTGATACCCCTCCTCGGCCGGCGCCCAAGCACCGGAAAAGGCCCCGGGCGGAGCCGACGGCCAATATGGCCGCAGGCCAGGCTGGCCACCAGCCAGAACAACACGACGTACCGGCCAAATTGGCCGCGCATGAACCGTCAGGGAATCACCAGGTAGAAGACCCCCAACCCCCGTCGTCACGTGAGGCATCGACGGGAGGCTGTGCCGCGCATCCGGAGAAGAAGGCGGCGTCGTGCCGTGCGTGTGGGACCAACCCGCGGGCGATGAGGGCCGGCGCCACGCGGCCCTCCTCCGTGGACCGAGGGCGGCAGGACACCGCTGTGCTGCTGCAGGAGCTGCGGGACCGGGGGAGCAAGGCTCGTCAGCAGTGGGAAAGCGGGGCCCTCGATGGCCAGAGGGAGGCTGCGCGCGAAGCCGCCCGCAGCGCACGCACCCATGATATATAAAACTTGACGCAAGATCGCGTGCTTGATATATTTATATCAGCACGAAATGCCCCACCCTCAATCGATGGCAAGGAGTTGCTCGTGAATCACTCATTCAGGACCGTTAGGCAGGTAGCCAACGACGCCTTCCGCCTTGAGGGCCGGGCCGCCGGAGAGCGGTGCAGTGCGGCCATGCGCCTCACACGCGAGCTCACCCGGGCGCTCTCCCGCGCCGCCTCTGAGTGCACGGGCTCGCCTGTCGACCGGCAGGGCGTTCTGTCCTGGCTCGGCCCCGAGGGCAGCGCGGCCCTCGTCGGCGCCGCCATCACCGTCAAGATCGACACCCCCTCGGGGAGCGCTCATGCGGCCGCGCATTGTCCGAACGTGAACGTCTGGGAAGTGGTCAACGTCGCCCTCCGTCCCGAAGGCGATGTGACGGCAGAGCGCTGCGATGAGGTCTACCGCTTCGCCACTGAACTCGCTCAGGCGTTCGCTTCCGCGTTCGCCGAGTGCACGGGGGTGTCCGTCACCAAGCGCCACATCTGGTGGTGGCTCGGCCCCCAGGCGAGCGGCGCCCTGGTCGGAGCGGCCCTCACCGCGAAGGCCGGCGCCCCCTTCTGATCGGCCCCGCGCTCTCATTTGGGCGCGACATGTGTTCAGACAAAAGCCTGCCTGTTCCGTAATACCAGCTTCTCAGAGTGCGAGGAGTCCTTCACGTGACCACCACCAGCCTGATCGCCCGCATAGTCCACGAAGCCCAAGGCGGCACCCGCCACATCCTCCGCTCCGACCTCACGGACCGCCACCGCCGACTCGTCCTGCGCGGCCTGGACCACGACGACGAGTGGACCTTCGCCCTCGCCCAGGGACACCGCTTCTGGCGCCTGGAGCACATCAGCACCCGACACGGCATCGCCTCCGTGCCCCGGACCCTCGGCAAGCGGCTCTCCGCACGCCTCAACAACCTCTACGACCAGCCCCGCGTCCGCTAACAACCGGTCCCGGCCCCTGCCCCAGGGGCCGGACCTCACCACCCAAGGAAGCCATGCCCACCCGATCACAGCGCGAAGCAGATCTCTACTCCGAGGCCAACTGGCACGGCATCTCCGCCGAACACGTGGACGCGGCCATCGCCTTGCTGCGCCACGAGATCCATGTGGAGCGCGCGGTCTGCGCCAAGGTCCACGGCACGCCTCTGACAGCGGACCAGTGGAAGGCCGAACACCCCGCCCTCTTCGAAGTCAGAGCCTTCGAGGCCGGGAGACGGATCAAGAGCCTCCACCTGGGCCGCCTCCTCATCGACCACGCCGACGCCCTCGACCTCACCCCCCTCGACGACGAACGCCCTGCGGAATGCACGGCCGTCCCGCTCGGCCTCTCCGACATCACCAGCCCCGCCTACCACCTCGAAACCAACGGCCCCAACGGCTACGCGCACTCCGACCAGTCAGGGGCCTTCGTGCGAGCGGCGGTCGTCGTCGCTCTCCGGCACGGCGGAGCCGCCAGCATCGAACCGCTCACCCAAGTCGTGGCCATCAGCGACGGTGCGGTGCCACACATCCGACTGGCGCACCCCAAGCCACACATCACGCGCCCGACCTGCGCCAGATGCGGCCAGTGGGCCACCGAGCACCAGCAAGCAGGAAACCACACTGCGTGCAACGCCTTCGAAACCAAGAGCGGCTCCCGGCTCGGCACTTGAACGCTCCGAGCCCGGCTGACCGAGCCGTCGGCCCGGCATCTCACCCTCAAGCCAGGCCGGCGGCTCCCGTCCCACAAAGGAGGCAAACCCCGTGCACCAGCCCGTCATCGGCATCGCCCAGAACTATGGAAACCGAAAACACCTCGTCGACGCCTACGCCGTCATCCAGGACCCCTTGGCCCCCCGACTCGCCGTGAGCGTCGCCGACGCCCTCGTTGACCACCCCGGCGCAGCGCTCACGGCCCAGCTCGGCGCGCACACCGCCGCCACTGCCGCCCTGACCTACAGCCCCGACCAAGCCTGCGCCGCAGCCCACGACCGGTGCGCCGATCTCCAACACCCCGCGAAGGGCAGCCTGCCCCAGACCCAACCAGCAATCGTCACGGCCGTCATCGACGGCCGCCACCCCCTCCTCCGCATCGCCTGGTCCGGATGCTGCTGGGCCTACGCCGTGACCCAGGCCGGCAGCATCCACCGGCTCACAGACCCATCAACGCCCCAAGGAACACCCCGAATTGCCACACGAAGTGTGCCGCGCACCGGGATCCAGTCCCTGCTGCTGTGCAGCGACGGCGTAAGCAGCACGCTCTGCGACACCGCCATCGGCCTCTCCCTGCTCTACGACGGCGACCCGCGCCAAGTCGCCGCGCACCTCGCCCACAAGGCCGGTGATCGCGGCCCGGACAACGCCACGGCCGTGGTCGTCCAACTGCTCACACCCCACACCCCCAAGGAAACCTCATGACATCCAAGACCTCACCTGTCCGTCGGCTGAAGCAGAACCGCCGCCGACGCGTCGAAGCCCTCGCCGCCTTTGAGCACGCCCGAAAGGTCTACGAGATCGCCCTGCTGGACGACCTCACCGCCACGATCGTGACCGCAGTACCCCAAGCCACGCATCTGACGTTCGACCCTCCCGTCGCGGACGGGCAACTGCTACGAGGCATCTGGACAGTGACCCGCGACGGTCGCGAACGCCAGCTCATCAACCGCCAGGACCTGGACCTCGTAGAACTGAACGCCGCAGAGCTCGACGGCGTCCTGTACCAAGCCTTTGACCTCTTCTCCGTGGCCTGGACCGCTACGCGTCCCCACGACGACACGAACCCGTGCGTCCTCGACTTCCCGCCGGCGGACCGCGAGACCCGCATGTCCACCCTCGTCCGGGAGCACTACCCAGAAGCCCAAGGGCTCATGCTGAACCTCACCTCGCACAGCGCCCACCTGATCGCTGTCCACGGCGGAGACACCCCCTTCACCGTCATCAGGCAGGACAGCGACGGAAGGCCGGAGAGCGCCTTGTTCCCGGACAGCACCCAGCGGCAGATCGTAAACCTCGCTGTCCAACTGGCCTTCGTGCCCGGCTCCTCCCTCTACCGCACGGCCCCCACCCACGGACGGGTCTTCAACCGGGTCCGCATGGCCCTCAAACCGGCCCCCTCCACACCGCCCCAGAAGCACCAGCCGGAGGAGGAAGGATGATCCACGTACCTGCCCAGCACGCTCAAGCGATCGCCACCACTGCCTTGAGCACCTGGCCCCTCATGATCGGCCTGACCGTCGAGTACGTCTCCCACGTCGACCAACCCCCGGAGGGGTACACCACCTACGCCGTCGTCAGGTCCAAGCACCCCTACGCCCAGCTCGCGCTGCTGCGCTGCGACGGCTACGGCCACGTCACCCGCGGGTGCGAACAGGCCGTGGACAACACCGTCTGCTGGCGGCCGTCCGCCTCACACCTGACCCTGCGCGACCCCGGCCTGTGCCCGTCTCACCTGGCGCCCCTCAAGAAAGGCGACTGGGTCCGACACCCCGAACGACAGCTCTACGGCTTCATCGTCACCACATCCCCAGACAGCGATGTGGTGGAAGTCGACTTCGGCGCCGAGGAGACCGTGAGCGTGCGAGGCATCCAGCTCCCCCGGGTGCCCCACTACATCGCCGAACAACTCACCCGCGGCCCCCTCGGCAACGCCGAGAACTGACCCGCCCGGTCACACACCTGCGGACGCCGTGTGCGAGACGGCCCCGTAACGGAACTCCACACACCCACTGGAAAGAGACTCCCATGCCACCTCAGGCGCGCAGCGCCGAACTCGGCCACCCCGTATATCCCTACAGCATCTCCGGCTTCGGCACACGCACCGAAATGCACCGCGCACTCACCCTCTACGCCGACGTCATCGCAGCCCTCGAAGCCCACGTCACCGACGTGGACATGGACAACTGCGCCAACAGACTCGCAGTCGTCGTCCACCTCGCCGAGGACCAGTACGTCACCGTCACCGGCCGCCGCTCCTTGCCCCACCACCCCGACCGGACGGAACTCGGCGGATGGACCGCCACCTACATCGACGACCAGTACGGCCACAGCCAGGTCCTCTACGACACCACCACCCCTGAAGGCGAGCCGCCCGGCGACATGTCGCTGACGCCCCTCGCGGAAACCGTCGGCGACTGGGTCAACACCTGGCACGTCGCACACCAGCAATAAACCCGCTACGTCCCGGGAGGGGGCCGCGCCAGTGCGAGCGGTCGGCCCCCGCATTCCCGTGCCTTCACGACGGAAAGAGACCATGCAGACCATCATTACCACCCACGAGGGGACACCCTTGCGGGTCACAGTAACCCCCAACTTCACTACTGGAGAAGCAACTTACAGGGTCGACGGAATCGGAGCCTTCACCTTCACCTGGCACCACACCGTCGCACCCGAACCGCCGGCGGTAGACGACCTGTTCCTCTCCTGCGGGCTCGGGGAACCTGAATGGGGACCCCAGCGAGAGGCCCCGGTCATCAACGAAGTCACCCTCGTCGGATACGGCTTCATCACCCCTGACGAAATCCAAACCCACCGTGGTTCAGCGGCACAGACCCTGCGCAACGGCATGCGCGTGAATGTCGAACCCGACATCGCCCACACTGCCACATCCATCACCACGGCGCTGGCCGCGCACTTCCTCGGCCAAGCGTGGACATCCTCCCTGCGCCGCGGACTCCTGTACCACCACGCCGCCAGCGTCCGACGCCACGCAGAGGAATGCACCAGGGGCCTCACCCGACAGATCGAGGATGCACACCGGCAGATCCAGAAGCACCTGGCCCATGCAGCGCTGGCCACAGAAGCACTCCGCGCCGGACCAGTCGTCCCGCCGCCGACGAGCGACAACGAAGCGGAGACACAGTGATGGTGCAATTCGACCTCTTCGGCGAGCTAGAGACCAAGCTGACCGCACGCCAGGCAGAAAAAGCAGCACGAGCAGCGGAGCAGGCCAGCGCCCCCCGGCGAGGCCAGCCTCCGAAGGGAATGCCCACTCGATCCGCCGGTGCGCCCAGACGCCTACTGGAAAACAGTAAACGCCGAATCCACGACCTTGCGACGAACATTGCTTCCACCTGGCATCGCAACTTCGGCGGCAGCAGCATCGAGATCCCCATCGGCGTCGTCGCCTCGCTGATGCTCTTCAAAGAGCCAGTAGAGGATGAACTAGCCCTTGCCCAATGGGTGCTCCAGCGCAAAAGGCATGAACTTCCCAAGCTTTACCAGGAAGTTTGGGCGATGCAATGGATTGCCCGCCCTGACCTCATCACACGGGCACTCCCCCTGCACCGGTGGCTGGACGACGAGGAGCACGACACGCAACGTCTGCACGCTGTCCAGGCCGTCACAGCAACCGCTCTGGAGGGTGGCCTGACCGCCATCACAGGACGGTCCGACCCCTACGACAGAGCAGAGACCGACGTCCTCGGCCCCCTCATCATGGAGCTCCGGTCAAAGTCCAGCCGCAAGGGCACCGCGAGTTCCACACGCCACCCGAGGTCACAGACCTGATGGCGCAGATGACCTACCCCTCTGCCGATTCGTTGCCGACGGATGGATGGATCGTCGATCCCTGCGTCGGGTCCGGGGGGATGTTCCGGGCGGCCGTGCAGCGGATCCGCGACCTAGGGCTAAACCCCCACGACTGCAACTGGTTCGGCATCGACATCGACCCCATCGCAGCCGCATGCACCGCAGTAAACGCCATCGTCTGGGACCTCGGGCCCAAAGTGGTCATTGCGCAAGGCAACTCACTCACCAGTGACTGGGGACTCGAATCAGCGCTCCGGGAACGGCAATCCATCATCGAGCACCGCAACCAAGTCGTCGGGCAGGCGAACATGATCGCTGCCATCCGCAGGGCCGAACGACTACTGCGACTCCACCTGGCCGCGTGAACGAAGCATCCTGCCAAGCCCCCTAGCAGGGGCTAAGTAGCCACAGCGATCACCTGCGCAGGCCGTTTTCAGCAACCTACCCGCCTGAAGGAAGGCCCTCCGAGATAGCGGCCTGCGCAGCGTCCACGGCAACTACCAGGACATCCCGCACACAGATGAGAGAGGAGCTGCATGTACACCGTATTCGATGAGTTCGCCGGTGTCGGCGGCAGCAGCGAGGGAGTCGAGGCCGTGCCCGGCACCGAGCTCATCTTCGCCGCCAACCATGACCGTCAAGCCGTGGAATGCCACGCTGAAAACTTCCCCAGAGCCGACCACTACATCGGGGACGCGGCGCGCACCGACATCACGAAGTTTCCCCGAGCGGACATCTTCTGGGCGAGCCCCAGCTGTCCACCGTGGAGCTCGGCGCGCGGCGTTCGCCGAGACTTCGACCGCACCACACAAGGGAGCCTCTTCTGGGAGGAAACGCCCGACCCGAAGACCAGGCGGGCCAGAGCGCTCATGGAGGAGATCCCGCGATACCTCCAGGCGATGATCCGCCGTGGAAAACCAGTGCTCTGCGGAGTAGTGGAGAACGTTCAAGAGTGCCGCCTATGGGATCAATGGCCCCGCTGGCTCCGCGAAGTGAGTTGCGACGGCCTCTACCGCACCCGCGTGATCGCGCTCAACTCGATGCACGCCAAAGGGAGAAGCGGGCGCGCACCGCAGTCAAGGAATCGTTTGTACGTGGCCTACTGGCGATCGGACCTGCCCGCCCCCGACTGGGATAAATGGCTAAGGCCCCGCGCATATTGCCCGGTGTGCGACAAGGTCGTATCGGCCGTCCAGGTCTTCAAGAGGCCAAACCTCGACATGGGGTCCTACGGCCACAACGGACAGTACTGGTACCGATGCCCCTCCAAGGCGTGCAAAGGCTCGATCGTCGAGCCTGAGGTCACACCCGCCTCTGCGGCCATCGACTGGTCGATTCAGGGCCAGCGGATCGCCGACCGGGCAGAGCCGCTCGCCGAAGCCACCATGGAACGCATCGTGCGGGGAATCGTGAAGTTCGCGCGTGCCCCCTTCACGACACCGGCCGGCGGCACCTGGCGGACTGAGCCATCCCCCCTGAGTCAGCCCATGCCTACCAGGACCACCAGGGAGAACGACGCCTTGGTCGTCCCGCCCCTCCTGGTGCCGGCCGAAGGCCGTGAAGGGAAGGTGGCCTCGACCGTCGAACAACCCATGCGGACCCAGACCGCCCGCGCCGAGACGGCACTCGCCACTGTCCCCCCGTTCCACATCAATCTCCGCGGAGGCGGCTCGAAGACGGCGGCCTACCCCGTGGACCGCCCCGTCGGTACCGTCACCGCGAGCGGCACACACCACGGGCTCGTCTCCGAGACACGCTTGCTGATCCCGTACTACAGCAACGGCTCAGCCCGGACCGCCGACGAACCCATCGGCACCATCACAACCCGCGACCGATGGTCACTCGCCCAGCTGCGGCAGGAAATCGACCTGGGCGACGTGCGATTCCGCATGCTCCAACCAGCTGAGATCGGCCGAGTGATGGCATTCCCGGATACATACATTGTCCGTGGTTCAAAGCGAGACAAAGTCCGGATGTACGGCAACGCGGTCACACCACCTGCGGCCGAAATCATCGTCTCGGCACTGGTCGAAGCGATCACAGGTGAACCCCTGGAACCCGCCCAGTGAATGCACGGGCCCGGCTCGAGGTCCACCCACCCGCCCTCGCGCCACAACCATTCGGCACCAACTCACCTAAGGACACCCAAACATGGCCAAAGATCCAGAGAAGGCGCGGCAAGTCTGGGCCGCCGACTTCGACGCGTACATTGCGGAAGTCGCCCGCGGCATCGGCGACGGATGGACCGTCGAGCCCGAGTCCATCACCAGCGACAGCACCTCGGCCTTCCTGACCCACGTCGACGGCCGGACCATCGGCCTCCGCCTCCTGTGGAACAAGCGGGCGGTGCAAACCTGGGCACAGCCCGTACCTCCGCGTCCCCTCGCTCCCGACGCGACCCCGCAGGACCAGGAGGAGTACAACAGGGTCGCAGCCGCCGGAGGCGTCCGCTACAACGCCGGCGCCACATTCACCACCGAACAGCCAGCCCGGACCACCACCATGGCGATCCGCGCCCACGTCCTCCCCGTCTTCGACGGCAAGCGCCGCGTCCTGCACGCCTACGGCAACCATCCCACCACCGAGCCACAAAAGCCTCAGCAGACTGTGAACGACCCGGACGAGCCCACCAACCCAGCACCCGAGGCTCAAGAACACCAGGATGACGAAACCGCGGCGCACGCGCCGGCCGACTCCGTGGGCGTAGCAGCCGCTACCGGGAAGAAGAGCGGCAACCCGTCGCGGACGAAGGCCGACGCACGGCCGAGGCCGACGAGCAACGACCAGTCGGCAACTCCCGGCCCGGCGACAGTCGAAGACGGCAAGCCTCAGCGGCCCACCCGGAAATCGTCTGCCAAGCCCGCTGATCGACCGACGCGGGAAACGACCCGGAAGCCGGCCAAGACCGCCACTGCACGACCGCCTAAGCCCAAGAACCCCTGAACCCGTGAGGGGGCGGCTCGACCGCGCCGCCCCCTCCTCTCGACCTGTGTGGAGACGAACAGTGGTCCACTTGTGCAGCTCGACCCTGATCCTGCGACCCATCAAGACCAAGAACCCATCTACCTCACAACAGCCCTGCAGCGCAGCGCGCCAAGCCGGCCACAAGCGCAGGAGGCCCCTGTGATCGCCCACACCCCAACCATCGAACGCACCATCCAGGTCGGCGACATGGCTGTCACCCTCCGCACCGGCAACCGACGAACCCGCGCCCTCTCAGTCACCTCAGCAGGCGCCATCGTCGTGCACGCCCCCCACGGAACCAGCAACGCCACCGCCATCGACCTAGTCAAACGGCGCCGCGAATGGATCTACCGACAGATCGCTCAGCGCACCTACGACCGCGCCAATCACCCTGTCAAAGAGCTCGTCAACGGGGAGACGTTCCTCCTCCTCGGTACGACGTACCTCCTCCACCTCGCACCGCCCGGCCCGCACCCCGAGCCGACCGTCCAGCACCACGCCAGCGACGACGGCCCCCGCCTCCGCATCTCCAACACCCTGGCTCGCAACCCAGTGAAGGCGCGCCGAGAACTGATCGCCTGGTACGCCAACCAGGCACAAGAATGGCTCGATTCAACCGGCAGACAAAACGTGCAACTCGGCATCCGACAGTGCCCCACGCTACGAGCATCCTCCCGAGCAACCACCCGATGGGCCACTTACCGGCCCGGTCGCGGCCTGGTCCTCCACTGGGCCGTCGCCCAACTCGCCGAAGAAAACCTCCACACCCTCATCGCCGAATCCCTCCACCTCAACCACCTGGGCGACCTTCACCAACTCCACCGGTCCTGCAAAGAGCTATGGCTCGGCAAAATCCTCCAAATCGGACCTTCTCGCAGCGCATAACCCGTTCACCCCAGAGGGAGCAGCAATGAAGGCAAGCGAAGCCGAGCGAATGATCAAAAGCCACCGACTCAGCAAGCGAATGATCGAAGCGATCCGAACCGGCAACAACGATCGAGTCGTCATCTGTAGCGCAACAACCGAACGAGCGCTCATCAGCAGACAGATCATCCACCCGGTCAACAGCAACCTCACACAGACCGGCAAAGAGATCCTCGCGGCCCTCCAGAAGGAAGACCCGACAGCCAACGCCCACGAGGAAGGGTTCATCACTCCCACCCCGCAGGCTCCGCTAGTCGGCGAGGTCATCCGCCACGCCGGCACCTCCAGAGGCAGCTTGCCCCACCACGCAAACCATCCAGACGTGCGAGCCACCCTGAAAGTCCTCGCCACCCTCCAACTCGCCAACTGCACCGAGGACACCGACATCTCCGGACTCGACGGGATGGACGCAACGGTGCAAGGCGTCTTCGTAACCCCCCGCGGAGAAGGACGCGTCGCCGTTTACTGGGCCCAAGCTGGATCTTGCGTAGGCCCGCATCGCGAACCCCACCGCGCCGAGCTACGCGCCATCGCCGACACACTCCGCGATGCCGGATGGCAGGTCGAGCGGGGAAACCGCTGCGTGTTCACCAACGTTCCTCCCCAGCTCCTCAAGCTCCGCGCTCTGACCCATGGAGAGACGGCCACGGAGTCAAACGAGCCCGGCACAAGCTGAACCTGTAACACCTGTGCCCCCGGGAGAGCGCCACCCCGGGGGCACGAGCATGCCGTGTGCCCCGGAGCAGCGCCCGGATGCTCTGGCACTGCCGGGTACCGTGCGGCACACTGCTTAGCCGACGGGACGGCCGACTCAGTCGAGGGCGCTGCCGATCCCAGTCAGCAAGGCGCGCTCGCATGCTCCCGGTCCGTCGACCAGGTCCACGAAGTCGGCGATGAGCGCGAGTGCGCACGTCATCGCTCGCGGTTCGCTGTCGGGGACCGGCCCGGCCTGGTCTCGCCAGGCCACCGGGTCGTGTCCCTCGAAAGTGACCCTCACGACCTGGCGCACCATCGGTAGGTCGGTCTCCTCCACGAACTCGGCCCACCGACCGATCTTGTCCATCAGGGTCTTGGTGAACTTCTCGGTGAACTGCTCGTCGCCGGGACGGCCGACACGGATCTGCTCCAGCGCGCCACAGATCAACAGCACCGTTCCCCGGAGGAGTTCGCCCATGCCGTAGAGGGCCGTGGCCGCCGCGATGCGCTCGGCCAGGGCGGGCCATGCCTGTTGGTTGTCTGGCGAGCGCAGGACGCTTGCCTGGTCCCATGCTGCCTGAACTGCGCCAACCTGGACCTGCGAACCGCTCATCCTCATAGCGGTCGAGCGTAGCCACGCGGACTCGCACAGGAGATGGCGATTGCGATATCCGACCCGGAAAAGGTTCTCCCCGCTTAGACTCCCAGTTGGGCTGGAGCCCATGCTGCCTGATGCCGGCAGCGGTCGTGAGGCTGTCCGTTTCAAACGCTAAGCAGTGCCCTCGCTTTGGAGCGTGCATGCTGCCTCCCGTGATCCCCCACAGTCGGGTCCACTCAGGGACCGTTCCGCCTCGGTGGGGACAAGGCG
Source organism: Streptomyces luteireticuli (assembly GCF_041519305.1). Taxonomy (NCBI): domain Bacteria; kingdom Bacillati; phylum Actinomycetota; class Actinomycetes; order Kitasatosporales; family Streptomycetaceae; genus Streptomyces; species Streptomyces luteireticuli. The sequence goes on along the minus strand of NZ_CP167927.1, from coordinate 2,969,510 downwards.
GGGACACAGGTTCTCGGTGGGGACAGGGCGGGGACGGAGCGTCCGAGAGAGATCGGTACCGGTTGGCACTGCCGGGACTGGACCGTCATCGAATAGCAGCAGGTCACATGGGCTTATGGGCGACCGATGGCGCATCCACGGAGGTCAGCAGCCCCGCTCGCCAAACGATCTCATATCCCTTACAAAGCGGATGTCGGCGGTTCAAATCCGTCTGTGCCCACCCCATCGGAAAGGCCCGGGAGCGATCGCTCCCGGGCCTTCGCCGTACCCGTGGTTTTCGTTCAGCCGTTCTCCCCGTGGCAGGACCGGCACGGCGGTCTGATCAGGAGGTTGGCCATCGTGCCGTGGTCCTCGTGGGGGAGGACGTGGCAGTGGAAGACGGTTTTGCCGGGGGCGTCGGGGCGGAAGTAGGTGCGTACGGTGAGTTCGCCGTGCGGGGGGAGGCGGTGGGTGTCCCACCAGATGCCGGGGTCGGTGTACCAGGAGGTGTCCCCGCGGGGGACGCCCTTTGCGCCGACGATCTGGAACGGGTTGATATGGATGTGCATCGGGTGCTGGTAGCCGTCCTCGTTGACGAACCGCCACTCCTCGACCGTCCCGGCCTCGGCCTCGACGTCGATGCGGTTCATGTCGAAGAGCCGGCCGTTGATGAGGAAGCGCGGACCGGGGCCGTGGTGGCCGGAGTTGTCGCGGGCGACGGTGATCGTGCGGTGGCGGGCGACGGGCAGGTCGGGCATCCGGCGGGGTGCCACGAGGCGGTCCGGGATGCGGCCCGTCGCCTGGCGGCCGGTGACCTCCAGGGTGCCGAGCCGGAGGGCGGGCCGGTCGGCGCGGCTGCCGCCCGGGTGGTAGGCGGCCGCCTCGATGCGGTAGCGGCCGGGTTTGCCGCCGCGTACGACGAACTCGGCGCGGTTGCCCGGGGCCAGCATGATGGCCGGTACGGGGCGGGTGCGGTCGAAGGGGATGCCGTCCGCGCCGATCCAGTGCAGGGTGTGGCCCTCGATGCGCAGCCAGATTTCGCGGTGCGGAACGGCGTTGAGGACGCGCCACCGCTGCGTCTCGCCCGGCTGGATGCGGGCGACGGGGCGGAGTTGGCCGTTGAGCGGGTAGAGCCGTTCGGCCTTGACGCCGGGGAGTGCGTCGTAGCCCTCGTCGTCACCGGCCGGCAGCATGAAGTCGGTGGGGTTCTCGCCGTTGGCGTCCACCCGCAACGAGCTGACGACGACGGTCCGTTCGCGCATCGCGGCGATCTCGGGGACGCGGTCGATGTCGCCCTCGACGATGAGGGGCCCGCTCAGCCCGGACCACGCCTGGTGGGTGGTGGAGCCGTGGTGGTGCGGGTGGTACCAGTGCAGGCCCGCGGGCTGGTCCTTCGGGACGTCGTAGACGTACTGGAAGCTGTTGCCGGGGTCGACGCGGATGTCCATGTTGTCCGAGCGGCCGCCCGGGGACACCTGGAGGCCGTGCACATGGATGTTGGTGGCGAAGGTCTCCTTGCGGAGTTCGTCGACGTCCGGGAGGCCCTGGGCCCGGGGCAGGCAGTCGGAGTGGTTCCGGTCCTTGTCCCGCTCGTCGCAGGAGGGGAGCAGGCCGGTGGGGACCATCTGGTTGCGCAGGAGGATCCGGACCCGGTCGCCCGGGCGGATGCGCAGCACCTCGCCGGGCAGCCCGTTGTTGTAGGTGTCCAGCCGGAGCCGGCGGCCGCCGACGACGGTGCTGGTGGTGGCCATGGCGAGGGTGTGGTCGAGACGTCCCGCCCGGCTGGAGACCTGTGGCAGGTCACGCAGGAGCGGGCCGTCGTCCTGCCGGGGAGTGGCCCCGGCGGCGTCCTCGTCGGTCGCTTGGATCGCGGCGCCGGCGAGACCGGCCAGCGCGCTGCCGGTGCCCAGCGCGCCCACTCCTCGCAGCACGCGCCGGCGGGATGGATTCCGGCCTGGGTTCATGGCAGGTTCTCCCCATGGGATGACACTCGGGAGTCGTCGTTCATACGATCCGATCCTCGGCGCGGTGGCCCGGAGAGGGTCTGCGCAACGCCGTGGAGTCCTTCGTCCGGCCCCATCCGGGCGTAGGGCCCGGTCCGGGCGCCGTCTCGGGAATGTATGGACGGGATGTCATGGACGCGGCCGGTCGCTGTTGTGGTGGGCGGTGATCGTGCTGTCGGCGAAGTGCCCTTGCTTGTGCGGGGATTGGTGTCCGCCGGTCATGTGCGGATGTCTTCCGGGTGTGCGGCGAAGTCCGCCGGGTGCTTGCGGTGCAGTTCCTCGTACCGGGCACTGAAGGCGTCGACTGCTTCGTGCAGGGAGCAGCCGAGGTGGTCGCGCAGGATCGCTATGGCGTGGATCTTCCGGTGCGCCAGGATCTCGGCGTCGGCCACATCGGGCACAGGGTCCTCGGCGTTCCGCATGGGTGCGATCGAAGCGGGACGGGCGTGTGGGACGCAAACGGTTTGTGAGGCGGAAGTCATGCTCCGCGCCCGGTTGATGAGGGTTTGATGAGCATCTTCTTAACTTGGGCGCGAACCCGGCGCCGTTGTCAGTGGGTGGCCGTAGCCTGAGCTCATGTCCCTGGTTCGTGTACGTCAGCAGCGCCCGCAGCTCTGCGCGGAGGAGATCAACCGCGCCATTCGGGCGTTCCTGTCCGAGCGCAGGGGACGTGCGCTCACCGCCGCGGAGCGGCGGGAGTACGAGCGGCTGCGGGCGGAGTGGGTGATAGCCGGGCGGACGGCCCGCTGCTGGGGGAGGGGTCAGGCGCCGGCCGGGGCGTAGACCCAGGCCTGGGTGCCGGAGGCGAGGGGGGCGAGGGTGCGGGCGTAGTCGTCGACCTCGTAGGCGTCGGCGGCCGCCAGGTCGGCCTCGGTGATCTGCAGGGCGGTGCCCCGGACGCGGTCCGCGGGGTCGCCGGTGGGTCGCAGAATGGGGTGGTGGGCCGAGCCGCTGAGGGCGATGACGTGGGGATCGGTGATCTCCACCGTGTCCAGCAGATAGCCGGGCAGCTCCTCGGGCGTGCCGGGCACCTCGCGGCCGAAGAGGGAGCGCTGGACCTCCGGCTGCCGCAGGGTGCCGTAGGTGAAGAGGCGGACGGTGGAGCTGTCGATCATGTGCACCAGGATCCGTGGCGGACGGGGGCGGGGGCAAGGTGAGCTGGGTCTCGGTTGAGCGGTTGACCGCCGTCCGGCACGGGGAGAGCACGGCCAATGTGCTCTTCGAGCGGGGGCGGCGGGACGGGGTGCCGGTCGTGCTGCCGCCCGGCGGGGACGCGGATGTGCCCCTGTCGGAGGCCGGGTGGGGGCAGGCCGCGCGGGCGGGCCGGTGGCTGGCGGGCGGGGATCCCCCGGACGCCGGGGCCGTCTCGCCGTATCTGCGGGCCCGGCAGACCTGGGAGGAGATGGCGCGGTACGCGCCCCTGCCGCAGCCCCGCGTCGACGGGCGACTGCGCGACCGGGACATGGGGGAGCTCTCCGGGCTCAATGAGATCGCCCTGCGCGAGCGGGCGCCGGAGGAGGCGGCCCGGCTGGGGGAGTGGGGGCACCGGCTGCCCGGCGGGGAGTCGTTGTCCGACGTCGCGGACCGCGTCCGGGAGGCGTTGGGCGAACTCGGGGCGGCGCGGCGGGTGTTGGTCGTCGCGCATGATGCCGTGATCGTCGCTCTGCGGTATGTGCTCTCCGGGGAGCGGCCTCCCGCCGCTTCGTGGCCCGTGCCGAACGCCTCCGTCTCGCGATGGGTCCGGGACGGGGACCGGCTGCGGCTGGTGGCGTTCGGGTATCGGCCCTAGAGGGCATTGCGCACGGTTGTGCGAGGATTTCCGATATGGACGGCCGGCACCCCTTGACCAACTCCGCGACGGCGATCCTCTACCTCCTCGCAGGTGTCGCCGGCGTGGCCGCCTCCGTGTGGATGGCGTGTTTCTGGGTGCCGGACGAGATCGCCGACGAGCGCGCGTACCGGTCCGCGCCCGCCTGTGCGCAGACGTCCCGGACGGAAGACTGCGTCCGGGAGCGGGAGTTCACCGTTTCCGACGTCCGTCTGGGGAAGAAGCAGCACGAGGCGACCCTGACCGACTCCGCAGGCGCGGTCCGGCGGGTCGGGTTCGCCGGTGACGGCCCGCTGCTGAGCAGGCTGCACGATGGCGACCGGGTGACCGGCACCGTCTGGCGCGGCGCCGTCCAGGAGATCGCCGCCAAGGGGACGAAGCAGGAGACCTGGGCGCGTCCCGTCAATCCTCCCGGCGCGAACCTGGCCGCCGCCATCGGCGTCGGCAGTGCGGGGCTGGTCCTGACCGCGGTGTGCGGTTGGCGGCTGCGGCAGGGGGCCGACCGGCACGAGCCGACCCGGCGCATGCGCTACCTCGTCCGGCTCGCCCTCGGCCTGGGCCTCGCCGGGATCGCCGCCGCCGTGCTCGCCACGGCGTTCGACCTCGGGCTCTGGGCGGGACCGGCGCTCTGGGCGCTGTTCGCCGCGCCGATGGCGGCCTTCGCCGTGCGTGCGTGGCGGCGGGCGCCGTACCTGGTCCCCGAGCCGTGGATTCCGAAACCCCTCCCGTAGGCACCCGAGTCGGATGTGACGCGGGTCACCGGAACCGCCTCCCGTCCGCGGAGAGGTAGAGGGCATGAACGGAAACGGATCGAGGGGCGTGCATGCGCGACCGCATACGGGCGGGTGACCGCGAGGCGTTCGCCGAGCTCTACGAGGAGCACGCGCGAACGGTCTACAACCACGCCTACCGGCTCACGGGCGACTGGTCGGCGGCGGAGGAGGTGATGTCCGACACCTTCCTGGAGGCCTGGCGCACCCGCGCGAAGGTGGAGCCGGAGGGCGACTCCCTGCGGCCCTGGCTGCTGGGCATCGCCACCAACAAGGCGCGCAACGTCAACCGGGGCCTGCGCCGCAAGCTGGCCTTCCTGGCCCGCCGGCCGGCGCCGACGGCCGACACGGTACGGGACTTCGCGGACGAATCGGCGTCCCGCATCGACGGCGGGCGCGAACTGGACGCCGTCCGCCGTGCGTTGACGGCGCTGCGCCGTCCGGAGCGGGAAGTGCTGGCCCTGTGCGTCTGGGGCGGCCTGGACTACGCCCAGGCCGGGCAGGCCCTCGGCGTACCCGTCGGCACGGTCCGCTCCCGGCTGTCCCGCGCCCGCACCCGGCTCCGCCGGCTGACCGACGAGCAGCTCGGCGCGGACGCCGGGCGCGCGCGGGCCGGTCGCGTGCCCGCAGAGAACGCGGCCGCCCTGACGGCCCTGGCCGTCCAGGAGGACGCCCGATGAAGACTCCCGAACACCAGGACCTGGCCGAGCTGCTGCCCGCCCCCGCCGAGCGCGACCTGCCGCCGCACCGCCACCGCCACCACAAGGAGCGGCTGCTGCACGCCATCGACGCCGACCGTCGGTCCCCGGCGTTCGTGCGTCGGCTCGCCCGTCCCGCCTTCGCGGTGCCCCTCGCGGCCGCCGCCGTGGCCGGCATCCTCGTGGTCACCACCTTGACGGGCGGCGGGCACGACGAACCTCCTGCGCAGCGGGTCCCGTTGGCCGGGACCGGCACCGAGCGCGGGGCCTCGTTGCTGCTGGACCGGCTCGCGGGCGTCGCCCTGAAGTCGGGCACCAAGCCGGTGCGGGACGACCAGTACGTCTATGTGCGCAGCCTGATCACCGAGAAGGCCCACCTGAAACCCGTCAAGGTGGGAGGTCTCAAGCAGCGGGAGGACTGGACCTCGCAGGATCCGAGCCCGTCGCACGATGTCGGGGTCTTCCGTGAGAACGGGAAGTTCGTGAACATCTCCAGCGCGGACAAGGACCCGGCGGGCATCGACCGGCCCACCTATAAGTGGTTGGCCTCCCTGCCGACCGACCCCGACGCCCTCTACCAGCGTCTCCGCAAGGAGACCCGCCCCATCAAGGGCGTGGACTTCGACCAGACCGTCTTCGACACGATCGGCACCCTGCTCTGGGCCGGTGTCATGCCCCCCAAGACCGAGGCCGCTCTCTACAAGGCCGCCGCGAAGATCCCGGGCGTGGTGACGATGAAGGACGCCGCCGACGCCGACGGCCGCCACGGCGTTGCCATCGCCCGCGAGGACCGCCAACTCGGCCAGCGCACCGAGTGGGTCTTCGACAAGAAAACCCTGACGTACCTCGGCCAACGGACTTATCTCACCAGGACCGACGAGTGGGGCGAGGCGGGCACCCTGGTTCATGCCACCGCGATCCTGGAGCGGGCCGTCGTCGACCGGGCACGTCAAATCCCCTGAACGGGTGGCAGGATGAGGGTGCATGACCGCCCAACTGCTCGGCTTCGTCGCCGCCTCGCTCGCCATCATCGTCGTCCCCGGCCCGGACCTCGTCCTGCTGCTGCGCAATGCGGCGCGGTCCGGGCGGCGGGGTGCGGCGGCGACGGCCGCCGGCATCATGCTCGGAAACGCGATCCTTGCTGCGGCGGCGGTCGCGGGTCTGACGGCGCTGCTGACCGGGTCGCAACTCCTGTACTCCGCCCTGCGCATAGCCGGTGCGGTGTATCTGGTGCATCTCGGCGGCCGGGCTCTGATCGACCTCGTCCGTGCCCGGCACGACGACGCGGCCCCGACAGCGCCCGAGCCCGCCACGGCTGCCTCCTCCTCCCAGGCGTTCCGCCAGGGCCTGGTGAGCAATCTGCTCAACCCCAAGGTGGCCGCGTTCTATCTGTCGCTGTTCCCCCAGTTCGCCCTTCCCGGCATGCCGACCCTCGCCCAGCATGCGCTCCTGGCAGGTCTGTTCTGGGGGCTGGCGCTGGTCTGGTACGCCGTGGTGGTCACGGTGCTCGGCCGCATACAGGCGGTGCTGCGCCGCAGGCGCGTACGGCGGGCCATATCCGGGGTGTCCGGGGTCGCGCTGCTGGGGCTGGGGGCGGCGCTCGCGCTTCGGGACTGAGCGGAGGCCGGGTTCCCGTCGGCTACGGGCCGCTAGTCGGGCAGTGTGACCGAGGTCAGGGTGCGCAGGGCTGCGACGGGGAGGAGCAGCCCCCGGTCCTCGACCAGGCTGTAATCCATGATCAGGCCCGTCAGGGCGCCCGCGCTGGAGAACGCCGGGGCCCCGACCAACCCGTCGACGAATTCACCGGACACCCGCAGCAGGTCTCCGCTACGGCCCTTGACGTCGAGGAGGCACGAATACCGCCCCTGCACCGCGTGCGCGCTGACGAGAAGTTGACTTCCGGGAGTTGGGCGCTGTTCCAAGAACAGTGACCGGTCGGGGACGGCAACAGGCTCGGTCAAGCGCAGGACTTCGAGGGGTGGGAACCCGTGCGCCTCGATCCGCTCGACCGGCAACGTCCACTCGTCGGTGCCGGCGCCCACTACGCGGAGCCGTCGGCCCAGCCGGAATCCATCCTGGGGTGGACCTGCCGTAATGATCGTTCCGGCGTCGAGGAGCAGGCCGTTGCACTCGTGCTTCCCCTGCGCGTCGTAGAGCCGGATGCTCACCGACGCCACGTACTCCTCGTCCACCTGCCAGGTGTCCGTGACCATGGTGACACTGCCGTTGACATGTCCGAACTGATACACCGTATTCAAGGGCGGTGCGCCGGGGGCGGACACCACGTTGTTGTGGACGTCCGCCTCGGGGCGGAAGGCGGCGGGCAGCACCTCCGGCAGCGGGACCTCCTCCTCGTTCTCGGCCAGCAGGCGCTCCAACTGCTCGCAGCGTTCCTCCGCCTCCTGATGCAGGGCCCGTACGCGCGCCAGCTCCTCCTTCAGCCCGCCGATCTCCTCGCGCAGCCGGGCGTTCTCGTCCGCCGCTGCCGGTCCCGCTTCCAGCTCGTGGTTGCGCATCTCCAGGTCGCGGATGCGGTGTTCGCGGTCCTGGAGGGTGTCCTCCAGCCAGCGCTCCCGGGTGGCCGCGCGTCGCGCCTCCCGGTCGGCCTCGGCCAGTTCGCGTTCCAGGAGCTGCACCCTGTGGGCGGGGCTGCTGCCCGACTCCAGCGCCGCGGTGTGCAGTGCGCGAAGCATGTCGACCGTCCCGGCGGTCGGTACGGAACCCCGCACCTCGCCGACGTCATGGAGGAGGTTGAGGACGAACTCCCACGGCGGCAGCCGGCGTCCGCCGAGGTAGCGGGAGACGGTGGACGAGTCGTACGCGCGGCGGGCCGCGTAGCGTCGGGTGGATACGCGCAGGCCGACGAACAGATCGCGCAACGCCCTTGCGAGCGCGGCCACATCGGGTGGCAGACCCTCGTCCATCGGCTGCAGTTCGCTCATCGCCGCCCCCCGCTCGCTGCCGGACATCCGGCAGCACCGCTGCACCTGCCGCAGCACCCCGGCCCTCCGCCAGCCTGGGTGCACCGCCAACCATGACAGGAGCTTCGCAATGCCGCAGCGCAACGGGCGAACTTGGGATCTCGTCGCCTTCCTCGCCGTACTCATCGCCGGTACGGTGCTCGTCCTGTGCGGCGTGGCGCCGGATTCGCTGGCGACGATCGCCGTCGCCGTCTCGGGGCTGTACGCGGTGTGGCGAGGCCCGCAGCCGCCGGCGTAGGCGCACGTTCGGGTTGCTCTTGTTGCGTGTGCCGATGCGGCTCGACGGGCTCGTCCTACGCTCGCGCGAAGCGGATGGCGAGCAGGGGAGTTGAGTCATGGCCAAAGGCACCTTCGGGCAGTCGAAGTTCGGCTGGGAGTTCTTCGGGTCGGAGCTGAAGCGGAGGCGGGAGGCCGCCGGACTCACCCAGTGCGAGCTGGGGCGGCGGGTGTTCTGCTCCGGGTCGTACATCGGGCAGTTCGAGTCCGCCTGGCGCAAGCCGCAGCTGGAGATCGCGGTGCGGATCGACGGGGTGCTGGGGACGGACGACTTCTTCGAGCGGATGTGCAAGGAGCTCATCGACGGGTCGGTGGAAACGGACTACTTCAAGGACGCGCGGCTGCTCGAAGGTTTGGCCACCGCCATCCAGCACTACGCCCCCATGTACGTGCCCGGGATCCTGCAGACGGAGGCTTACACTCGGGCGGTCGTTCTGGGAAGCTTCCCCTTGACGCCGGAAGACGACCTCACGTCGTGGACAGCCTCCCGGATGGAGCGGCAAGGCATCCTTGACCGTCCAACACGGCCCCAGCTGTGGGTAATCATTGACGAAGGCGTGCTCCGGCGGCCCATCGGTGGAGCAGTTGTAATGCATGAGCAACTGAGGCGCCTGGCGGCGATGGCGCGAGAGCGGCGCGTCGTCATTCAGGTGCATCCCTACAGTGCCGGAGCGCCGGCCCTGTCCGGGATGGTCAAGATCATGGAGTTCGACGATGCCCCACCGGTGGTCTATACGGAGGGCTCCATGACGGGCTGCTTGCACGACGTACCGGACCAGGTCGCCAGGTACGTGCGAGGCTTCAACCTCGCCGCGGCCGCCGCGTTGTCGCCGGAGGCGTCACTGTCCTTGATCGAAACAGTGGCAGAGGAGTACGCACGTGAGCGCGGAACACAACCGGTGGCGCAAGAGCAGCCACAGCGGCGGCGGGGACGGAGGCGGAATGGAAGACTGCGTCGAAGTCGCCGATGACATACCCGGCATAGTCCCCGTCCGGGACTCCAAGACCCCCGACGACACCGTCCTCACCTTCCCCGCCCCCGCCTGGGCCGCCTTCACCGCTCACCTCAGCTGAACGCCGCCAGCGGAACCGCGTCCCCCATCGCCTCGTACCCCGCCGAGTTGGGGTGGACGTGATCGCCGCTGTCGTAGGCGGCGCGCAGCCGCTGTGGGTCGGCCGGGTCGGCGACGGCCGAGGCGAAGTCGATCGTGTCGTCGAAGGCGCCGCCGGTGAGGATCCAGCGGTTCACCTCCTGGCGGACGGCCTCGTTGGCCGGGGTGCCGTAGAACGACCCCCGGAAGGGGAGGATCGTGCCGCCGTATATGCGCACGTTCGCCCGGTGCGCCTGCGCGATCAGGGTCTTGTAGCCGTTGATCAGTTCCTGGGCCGGCAGGGGCCGGTCGCTGAGGCCGATGTCGTTGGCGCCCTCCAGCAGGACGACGGCCCGGACCCGTGGCTCGGCCAGGGCGTCGTGGGCGAACCGGCGCAGTGCGCTGTCGCCCGTCTCCGGGTGGCCGGCCAGGGCGTCGGAGAGGACGCGGTTTCCGCTGATGCCGGCGTTCACCACGCCGTAGCGCGGCCCGCCCGGGAGCGCGGACAGGCGGTGGGCCAGGACGTTGGGCCAGCGGGTGTTGGTGCCGGGGGTGGAGCTGTAGCCGTCGGTGATGGAGTCGCCGAAGGCGACCAGCGTGCCCCTGGTGCGGGTGTCGAGGACGTCCACGGCGTCGAGGAAGTACCAGGACGCGGTCTCCGTAGTGTAGTTGGCGGCCCCGTTCTCCCCGGTGTGGTCGCCCTCCGTGGAGGAGTAGGCGGCTTCGCTCGCCACGAGGTGGTACGTGGACGGGCCGGTGTCCTTCGGCAAGTAGACGCTCACCAGCAGGTCCTGCTCCGCCTCGGCCCGGAACGGCACGGGGTCGCTGACGAGTTCGGCCCCGGCCGGAACGGTCGCCTTCCCCTTCCGGCCGAAGGTGACCGTGCGGTGGGTGCCCGGCACCGCACGGGCGCCGGACTCCCGCACGGCGACGTCCACCGCGCCGATGGCGAGCGGCCGTTGGCCGTAGCGGTTGGTCAGCCGCAGCCGGACCTGCTGCCCGCCGGCCGTGGTGTGCACCACCATACGGACGGTCCGGTCGGTGAAGGAGGGCCCTCCGGAGGCGGCTGCCCCTTCCCAACTCCCGGTCCAGGCCGCCTCACCGGCGTCCGCCCGCGACGGCCCGGTGGCGGTGACGGCCAGGGCTCCGGCCAGCGCGAGGGCCAGCGGCCCGCGAGCGATCCATGATCTGAGACGTAACACGGTGGTTCCCCTCTTCGCTGATCAACAGACGTGATCAACTTATCTGAGGGGCAACCGAGTCGGCGGTTACGGGTTCTTCGCGCACAGCGCGTGGTCGACCAGGGCGCGGGTCGCCCTGTTGAGACGGACCAGGTCCGGGCGGTCGCCCGCGCTGGTGACCGAGACGGCGACGGCGCGGCGGCCGTCCTCCGTCACGCCGGTGCGGGTGTACGTGCCGAAGCCGTCGCCCTCGTGGTGCCAGTAGCCGCCGCCGCAGGAGAGCGGTGTCCGGCGCACCCCGAGGCCGTATCCGCCGTCCGGCCACTGCGCGAGGTCGTCGTCGGCGCCGGTGCGCGCCACCGTCCGCTTCATCTCGGCCAGTTGGGCGGGCGGCAGGAGCCTGCCGCCGAGGAGGGCGCGGAAGAAGGCGGTGAGGTCGGACGTGGTCGACACCACGCCGGAGTCGGCGGTGTGCTGGAGGCTGTGCTCCGTGACGTCGACGACCGCGCCGCCGGGAGCGCGCAGGGTGACGCGGGCGTGCGGGCCGGGGAGGTACGGGTTGGTGCCGGGGATGTAGGTGTGGCGCAGGCCCAGCGGGGCGATGACGCGGTGCTCGACGAGGGTGCGCCAGTCGTCGCCGGACGCCTTCTCGGCGATCATCCCGGCGAGAAGGTAGTTGGTGTTGGAGTACGCCCAGCGGGGGCGGGAGGGGGCCGGGGTGAAGAGCGGGCGGTGGCGCAGGGCGACGGCCACCCAGTCCCGGGCGGGGGTCGCGTCATGGCGGATCTTCTCGAAGTCCCCGGTGGTGGCGGCCCGGAGCGCGGGGTCGTCGACGTAGTCGTAGAGGCCGCTGGTCTGCTGCAGCAGGTCGCGGACGGTGATGCGCGAACCGTCGTTGCCGTTGCCGGAGACGAGGCCGGGCAGCCACTTCTCGACGGTGTCGTCGAGGGACAGCTTGTGTTCGGCGGCGAGTTGGAGCACGACCACCGCGGTGAACGTCTTGGTCGTGCTCGCGGCGCGGAACTGGGCGTCCCAGGGGGTGGGGCGGGAGCCGCCGCCCGCGCGGGCCCGGTGCGTGCCGTGTCCGGCGGTGTCCGTCGAGGCGAGGACGCGGACGTCCCCGCCCGCCGCCCGTACGGCCCGTACGTCCGCGTCCAGCGAGGAGGCGCGCGGGGCGGCGCTCGCCGAGGTGGCGAGGCCCGCCACCAGGGCCCCGGTGACCACCGCCGCGCTCGTCCAACGGATCGTCCGCATGGTCTTCATCTCTCCCCCGCCGTTCCGGCTGCTGGTTCCAGTGGGTCCAGCCAACCAGCGGGCGGCGGCCCGGCCCATGGGCCTGGAGCCCGTGCGCGGGGTGTACCTGGCACCACCCCGCCGGTATCACGGGACACCCGTGACCCCTTGCGCCCCAGGGCTGTTGGTCCACCACAGGGGTCGGCAGGGGAGGGACGGGAGCATGGCCAAGCGCATCACCGGGGCGGACCGCGTGATCATGGGGCGGTTCACGGCGCAGTGGCCGGACGGGCGGTGCGTGCTGGTGTATGCCAAGCACGAGTCGATGGCGGTGGTGGCCTCCGTCGCGGTGCCGGGCGCACCGGCGGCGGAAGGCTCGTTGTGGGAGGTCGCGGGGCGCCACTGCCCGGGCGGTGGCGCCAACGAGGCGGACACGTACGGCAGATGGCTGCTGTGCGCGGGGTGGAGCATGAGCGTCATGCCGCCCGCGGGAGGGCTGGTGGTCAGCGGGGAGCCGTGGTCGGTGGACGTGCTGAAGACCGCGGTGCTCAAGGAGCCGGCGTACGGCTCGGAGGGGGTGTATGTGGGGCGGATGGCGTTCACGAACGAGGGGGTGCTGGAGCGGGCCGGTGAGCTGTTGTACCGGTGACTGCAGCATGCCGCCGCGGGCGACGGCCGGTGCGCAATCGGCCGCCGCCCGGACAAGGACTGGACGGCCCGGAGCGCCGGGCCAGCGCGTCAGGTGATCGTGATTGCCCCCTTCATATCGGGATGGATCGAGCAGTGGTACGTGACCGTCCCCCTGCCCTTGTCGAAGGTGAGGGAGAACGTCCCGCGCGGGGCGATGTCGCCCGAGTCGAAGGTGTCGTCGTCCGCCGTCACCGTGTGGGTGGTGTTCCCGTTGTTGGTCCAGACGACCTCGTCGCCGAAGACGATCGTCAACTGGTCGGGCTGGAAGGCGAAGCCCACGATGGATACGGGCCGTGTGGTCATGGGATGTCCCCGTTCGCCCTGAGGGCAAAAAGCCCCTGGACGGAGGGAATTGCCCCGGCCTGCCCCGTTCAACCGCCGTGTCACCCGGACGAGTCAGGCGGAGATGTCCTGGTGTTCGCACGGGACGCCCGTGGGTGACCCGGACCAGTCGTCCCCGGCGCCGGCCAGCCACGCCCGGTACGCCGTGCTGCCGTTGGCGAGTTCGGTGTAGGCGTCGGCCAAGTCCGCGTAGAGCGCGTCGGTTTCGGTGATCGGGAGTGCGCCGGGCCGTGTCACGAGGGACAGCTGGGCGGTCAGGGGGTCGCCGAGCAGCGGGCGGACGACGGTGGCGTCCGTGGGCTCGGTGGTGGGTTCGCAGGCGCGAACGGCCTCGCCGGAAGCGACCAGGTCGGCGGCGGTGGCGCTGTCGCGGACGTGCAGCAGGCGGGGGTCGAGGCCGGCGGTGGTGAAGGCGCGGCGGAGCGCGGCGCACTCGTGGCCGGCCGCCGGGTCCACGATCCAGGCGTCGTCGCCGAGTTCGGCGAGCGCCACCACCGGGTGCGCGGCGGCGGGGTGATCCGCGGACAGGGCGACGAACCGGGGCTCGCGGGGGGCCAGGACGCGGCGCTCCATCTCCGGGGGGAGGCGCAGCGGGAAGCCGGCCGGCTCGTGGATCAGGACGGCGTCGAGCTGTTTGGAGACGAGCAGCTGGAGCAGGGCGGCCGAGGAGACCTCTATGTGGATCGTGGTCTCGGTGGCGGGCAGCCGGTCGTGGACGCGCCGCAGCCAGCCGGACACGACGCGGCCGCCCACGCTGCCCAGCCGCAGGCACAACCCCCCGACGCCGCAGGCCGCGTCGCGCGCGGCCAGGACCAGGGCGGTCATTTCGGCCACGATGGGTCTGGCCCGGGACAGCACGGAATGACCCAGCGGCGTCGGGCGGCTGCCCGTCTGCCCCCGGATGAACAGCGTTCCCCCGACGGCTCCTTCGATGCGCCTGAGCTGCGTGGTGAGGGAGGGCTGGGTCATGCCCAGCTGTAACGCGGCCTTCCGTACGCTGCCGGTGTCGGCGATGGCGCAAAGCGCTCGGAGGTGCCTGACCTCAAGCTCCACGGTCGCGAGCATATCCGCGCCCCGTGGGCCACACCAGGCACATCTCGGGCAGATGTGCGAAGTACCCATGGGGCAGGGGCCGATGGGCGCCCCGTGGAGGGGGATGCCCGGGGGCTATAGCGGGATGGCATCATCCGCACCGGTGACGCATCGGCAGACACTCTGCGGAAACCGAAACCCATCGGTGCGTCCCCCGGCCGCGCGTCCCACCCGCACGGCCCCCGGGCGCTCCGCACGAGATGGAGTCCCCCACATGACTCACTCCATGAAGCGTTCCCTGCTGGCCGCGACGGCCGCGCTCGGCCTCGGTCTGGCGACCGCGGCGACGGCCGTTCCGGCGACGGCGGCCACGCCCGCGGCGGCCTCCGGGCAGCAGCAGAACGTCAGATCCTCCTACGTCGGCTCGGCCCAGGAGGAGGCCAACAACAAGGCGTTCTTCGACGCGGTGATGAAGTCCGCGAAGGCCAAGCTGGCCAAGTCGCCGGGGCTGAAGGCCGTCACCGTGACGTACGACGCCAGCCAGGCACCGAGCTTCGCGAGCCAGATAGCCCAGAGCGCACAGATATGGAACAGCTCCGTCCGTAACGTCCGCCTCCAGGAGGGCGGGAACGCGGACTTCCAGTACTACGAGGGCGACGACTCGCGCGGTTCGTACGCGAGCACCGACGGCCACGGCCGGGGGTACATCTTCCTCGACTACCAGCAGAACCAGCAGTACGACTCGGTGCGCGTCACGGCCCACGAGACCGGTCACGTGCTCGGCCTGCCGGACCACTACTCCGGTCCGTGCAGCGAGCTGATGTCGGGCGGCGGCCCCGGCCCGTCCTGCACCAACCGCTACCCGAACACGAACGAGCGCAGCCGGGTGAACTCGCTGTGGAGCAACGGGCTGAGCCCGTTCGCCAAGCAGGGCGCGACGGTCAAGGTCTACTGACCGGCGACGGACGGCAGACAGCAGAACGCCGGACGGGCTTCCCGGCCCGTCCGGCGTTCTGTTGGTGAGTGTGTGCCAGGGCCTGTGCCGACCCACCGGACACGCCCTAGCTCGCTTCGGCTTCCATCCGGTGCGGTCTGCGGACGAGGAAGGCCGCGCCCGCCCCCGCGAGGAAGAGCGCGAGGACGGAGACGGCCGTGCCGATCCAGGTGGCGCCGAGCCATTTGCCGCCGAAGTAGCCCAGGCAGACGCTGTAGACGGCCCAGGTCAGGCCGGCCAGCGCGGACCAGGGCAGGAACTCCCGCACCCGGCGGTGCATGACCCCGGCGCCCAGGCTGACCACCGAGCGGCCGGCCGGTGCGAACCGGGCGACGACGACGAGCGCGCCGCCGCCGCGCAGCAGCGCGGTGCCGAGCCGCTCCTGGGCCGTGGTGAGACGGCGGGAGCGGGCGATGGCGCGGTCGAAGCGGTCGCCGCCGCGCCAGGCGAGCCGGTAGGCGACCAGGTCACCGACGACCGAGGCGGTCGCGGCGCAGGCCACCAGGGCGAGCATCTGCGGGAAGGCGGTGCCGGTGTGGGCACTGACGGCCGAGCCCGCCGCGGCGGTGGCGGCGGTGATCACCAGGACCCCGCTCGGCAGTACCGGCAGGAAGACGTCCAGCAGGACGGACAGCCCGACGATGACGTATATCCATGGCGTGTCGGCCAACGCCCCCAATTGATCCAGCACGTCCGATCTCCTGGTACGGTCCCCCGCCGCGATGTCGCAGGGGAGCGGCAGGAGCGGCCTTCACAACCGTACACAGTACGCGTGGGGCTCCTGGGGTATGTGAATGGGGCACGTGATGTAGGGCGCATCACCGCTCGGACGAGATGTGTGTCACACGCTCGGGGGCGGTCCGTGACGGACCGTCGGGGCGGGGCCGGAGCCCCGCCCGCTCAGGTCACCGGCCGCGCGAGTACAGCCGGCTCAGGGCGATCGGGCCGGGGCCCGTGAAGACCAGCAGCAGGAAGGCCCAGGCGAACATCGCCGCGGCCTCGCCGCCGTTCTGGATCGGCCACAGGGCCAGCTTCTGGTGCGTCTCGAAGTACGCGTACGCCATCGAGCCGGAGGCGATCAGGGCCGCGCCGCGGGTGCCGGCGCCGACCATGACCAGGAGGCCGGCGACCATCTGGATCACGGCCGCGTACCAGCCGGGCCAGGTGCCGGCCTCGATCGTGCCGCCGTTCGTCCCGGCCGCGCCGCCCAGGACTCCGAAGAGCGAGGCGATGCCGTGGCAGGCGAACAGCAGGCCGACCACGATCCGGAAGAGGGACAGGACGTAGGGCCGGGCCGCGTCCAGGCGCTCCGCGAGCGGTGCGGAGCCGTGGACGGCCGGGGCCGATTTGGAGGTGGATCTGGTGGGGGTGGGGGCCATGGTGGAGCTCCTCGTGTCGGGGGACGGATACGACGAGAGGTCCAAAGGTTAGGTATCCCTCACAATACTTGCAAGTTCAAGTTCTTTATCTCCCCCTGATCTCCCCCTTCGAGACCGTTCGGTGACCCGGGCGGCGGGGTGAGGAGTGGCGCCCGGGGCCCCTGGTTCCAGAGTGCGACGGAAGGAGGGCGGTCGCCGCCCGGTCGGCGCCCCGGCACGTGTCCCGTACCCTGAGGGGAGCAGAAGGGGAGTAGCTCTTCGCCGGACCGTCGACATACTGCTGGGCCTCGCGCCCGGCCGGCGCCCGGAGGCCGCACCGTCACGGTGCCGGCCAGCGAGACCTTCGGCCGCAGTGTCCACGACGCTGCCGTGCCGAAGCGACCCCTGATCCGGACCCGGCAGGCTCTTCGGTGCGGCAGCCCCACCGAAGGGGAATCCCTTGATCAGCCTCACCGTGACCGCCCTGGTCTTCGGCGTGATCTTCCTGGCCGAGCTGCCGGACAAGACCGCGCTGGCGTCCCTGATGCTCGGCACCCGCTACCGGGCGTCCTACGTCTTCGCCGGGGTCGCCGCCGCCTTCGCCGTCCACGTCGCCCTCGCCATCGCCGCCGGCAGCCTCCTCACGCTGCTGCCGCAGCGCCTGCTCCAGGCGATCGTCGGGGTGGCCTTCCTGGCGGGCGCGGCCCTGCTGCTGTTCAAGAAGGACGATGACGACGAGGAGATCAAGGCACCCGCCGACCAGTCCTTCTGGAAGGTCTCCGGCGCGGGCTTCATGCTGATCCTCGTCGCCGAGTTCGGCGACCTCACCCAGATCATGACCGCCAACCTCGCCGCCCGCTACGACGATCCGCTCTCCGTCGGCGTCGGCGCCGTCCTGGGCCTGTGGGCCGTGGCCGGCCTGGGCATCGTGGGCGGCCGCACGCTGCTGCGCTACGTCCCCCTGGCGCTGATCACCAAGGTGGCGGCGCTGGTGATGCTGGTGCTGGCGGGGTTCAGCCTGTACGAGGCGGCGGCGGGGTGAGGACGGCCGGGGGTCAGCGGCTCCGGGGCGGGATCAGCCAGGAGAACGGGGCGCGGTTGCACCTCGGGTCGTCCTCGCGGTGGTAGGTGTCGTCGGGCTCGGTGCAGTCCCATGTGGGGTGCTGCGACAGGCGGTGCCACCAGAAGTGCCAGGGCGCGCCCGCGCCGAGCACCAGCGGCCAGACCGCGAACAGCGGTACCCATGCGACGGCGATGAGAAGGGCGACGGCCCTTTCGCCGTGGAGGGCGCGGAGGTCGTCGAAGGCGCCGCCTTCGACGGCGTGCCGGGGGGTGAGCTGTACGGCGTGCATGAAGGCCATGCCCACGCAACCGTAGGCGGCGGCGGTCAGCAGCCAGGCGGTGGTGTTCATGGCGCGGACCCTAGCCGCCGCCGTGTCGCGGCAAGGTCCTGTCGCCCGGGGTGAGTTCGTACGGGGGCCGGTCCGCACGCATGTAGCAGAAGGGCCTTCACCCGGTGGTCCGGGTGAAGGCCCTTCGCCCTTCGCCGTCGGGGGCCTCACGCCTCCGTGAAGTGCAGGGTGACCGTGCCGTCCGGCATCCGCTCGACCCGGACCTGCGTGAGGTCCATGACATGCGCGTCCGGGGCGAGGGCCGCCGCGCGCGGGCCCACGCCCACGACGCGCATGCCCGCGGCGCGGCCCGCCGCGACGCCCGCCTCGGAGTCCTCCAGGACGACGCACTCGGACGGGGCGAAGCCCAGCTCCGCGGCGCCCTTGAGGAAGCCCTCCGGGTCCGGCTTGCTGGCGCTGACGGACTCGGCCGTGACGCGGACGGCCGGCATCGGGAGGGCGGCCGCGCCCATGCGGGCCGTGGCCAGGGCGCGGTCCGCGGAGGTGACCAGGGCGTGCGGGACGCCGGCGAGGGAGGCCATGAAGGCGGGGGCGCCGCCGATGGGGACGACGCCGTCGGTGTCGGCCGTCTCGGCCTCCAGCATGCGGCGGTTGTCCTCGTGGTTGAGCTCCATGGGGCGGTCCGGCAGCAGGTGGGCCATGGTGGCCCAGCCCTGGCGGCCGTGCACCACCTTGAGGGCCTCGTCGGCGTCCAGGCCGTGCTCCTCGGCCCAGCGGCGCCAGCAGCGCTCGACGACCGCGTCGGAGTTGACGATGGTGCCGTCCATGTCGAGAAGGACGGCCTTGATCGCGCTCATGGTCTCTGACCTGCGCATGGTGCACTCCTGCGGTGACGGGGCCGGTTTTGTTCATACACGATACAAAGTCGGCTCCGGGACGGACAAACGCCGGACGGGCCGGTGCCTGCGGTGGTACGAGACCGTGACCGCGGCCAGCAGCGGTCCCCACGCGGCCAGCGGCGCGTAGCAGGCGAACAGCAGCCAGAGCCAGCCTCCGCGCAGCGCCCCGTCCCCGACCTGCAGGGCGACCTGCGTTCCGGCCGTCACGGTGAGGACCAGGGTCAGGAGCACGGCACCTGTGCAGGCCACCGCCACGACGAGCCGCGGGTTCACCGCCCGCCCGCCCAGCACCGGGATCCACTGCGGCACCCTCTCGCCCCACGGGCGCACCAGCCCGAGCGTGAGGAACGCGAGCAACTCGATCAGGGCGGTGAGGGACAGGAGGAACGCCGTGGCCCCCGCGCCCGGCAGGCCGAACTTGTCGTGCAGGGTCCGCTCGTCGTATCCGAGGGGCACCCCGAACGCCAGCGCCGTCCGCCACAGCCCGGAGGGCAGTACGGAGAGGACGGCCAGGTGTGCGGCGCGGCGCGCCCAGGGCTCGGGCGGGGGAGTCGTCATGCGTCCATGCTGTCCGTCGGGGCGGGGGCGGGGCCTCCTCCGCGGGGGCCGGTCCCCTCCGCCGCGCGGTGGAACGGCGGCGGCCGTCCGGTCGTCCTCTCGGGAGAGGGCATGCGCGGGGTGACGTACCGTCAGGTAACCCCGCCGGTCGGCGGGGAGGCACCCCCGCGCGGTACGGCCCGCGCCGCGGGTCCGCTCCTCCCGGTGGCCGATGCCGCCCGCCCGTCCGCTTCCTAGCGTGGCGATCATGAAGAATTCCGTACGTGTGAGCGGCGTCGCCGCCGCTCTGCTGACCGCCGCCCTCGTGGCGCCCCAGGCGGCCGCCGTCGCCGCCCCGAAGCCCGCCGGACCCGCGAAGGCCGCGGCCGCCGAGGTCCCCGCCCCCTCCGGCAAACTGCCCGTCGGCGAGAAGGTCCTGCGCCTGGTGGACTCCGCACGGACCGATCCTTGGAAGCCGTCCGCCGGGCCCCGGGAGCTGATGGTCTCCGTCTGGTACCCGGCCCGTTCCGCCTCCGGCGCCAAGGCGCCGTACGTCTCCGCCGCGCTGTCCCAAGAGCTGTACGGCAACGACAAGTTGAGCACCGTGCGCACCCACGCCGTCGTGGACGCCGCCCCCGCGCAGGGGAGGGCGCGGCCGGTCGTCGTCCTCTCGCCGGGGCTCGGCCAGAGCCGTTCCTCGCTCACCGGGCTGGCCGAGGACCTTGCCAGCCGCGGCTATGTCGTGGCCGCCCTCGACCACACCTACGAGGCCGCCGTGGAGTTCCCGGGCGGCCGCGTCGAGAAGTGCGAGCTGTGCGTCAGGGAGGACGTCGACAACGGGGCGGTCGTCCGCAACCGGGCCAAGGACATCCGCTTCCTGCTCGACCGGATCACCACCGGCGACGGCCTGGTGGCCGGTCTGAAGGCCGACACGTCCCGCATCGGCGTCGCCGGGCACTCGATCGGCGGGGCGAGCGCCGTCGAGGTGGCGGGCCAGGACGCGCGGGTGGCCGCCGCCGCCGACATGGACGGCGACTTCTTCACCGAGCAGCCCGCCGGCGGCATCAAGAAGCCGGTCATGCTGCTGGGCGCGGCCCGCGCCGGGGAGCTGGGCGGCGAGCGGGACACCTGGAGCCCCGCCTGGAAGAACCTCACCGGCTGGAAGCGGTGGCTGGACGTCGGCAAGGGCGGCCATATGACGTTCACCGACAACCAGTGGCTCGCGGACGCCTTCGGCCTGCCGGAGGGGCTGCCGCCGGACGCCTACGAGGGTGGGTTCGGCACCGTCAAGAGCGCCCGGGCCAACGCGTTGACCAGGGCCTATGTCGCGGCCTTCTTCGACCGGCAGCTGACCGGGGCGGCGGGGCCGCTGCTGGACGGGCCGTCGGCCGACTTCCCGGAGGTGGCGTTCCTGAAGCAGGGGAACGGTATGGAGCAGGGGAACGGCATCAAGAAGTAGAACAAGCGGCTCCGCCCACCGGTCAGGGAGTGCGGGCGGAGCCACTTTGTTTCCCGAACATACAAAAAAGTAGTGCTTTTGCGCCAACGCCCCAGGTCACAGGGGGTGACCGGGGCAGCGGGCGGGGCATCGGACACCCCGTGATGGACCAGTCCGGCGGGCCGAGGAGGCCCGTTCGGACGACCATGGGAACGACGCGCCGCAACCGGCCCGAAGGATCCCCGTCGAAGGATGTCGAAGGATCCGGAGGAACCGACCCGAGTCCCCAGGAGGCGGTGCCATGGCGCAGGAGTCCCCGGGTGCCGCGGTGGCGGCCGCCGCACCCGCTCCCGGCGAGGGACGGTCCACCCGGACGGTCCGGCTCGCGATCGGCGCGCTGCTGCTGGGCATGCTGCTGGCGGCGCTCGACCAGACGATCGTCTCCACCGCGCTGCCGACCATCGTCAGCGACCTCGGCGGGCTGGAGCACCTGTCCTGGGTGGTCACCGCCTATATGCTCGCCTCCACCGCGGCCACCCCGCTGTGGGGCAAACTCGGCGACCAGTACGGGCGGAAGAAGCTCTTCCAGGCCGCCATCGGCATCTTCCTCGTCGGCTCCGCGCTGTGCGGCATGTCCCGCAACATGCCCGAACTGATCGGCTTCCGGGCCTTCCAGGGCCTGGGCGGCGGCGGGCTGATGGCCCTGTCCATGGCGATCGTCGGCGACATCGTCCCGCCCCGCGACCGCGGGCGCTACCAGGGCCTGTTCGGCGCGGTGTTCGGCGGGGCGAGCGTGCTCGGACCGCTGCTCGGCGGGCTGTTCGTGGACAACCTCAGCTGGCGCTGGGTCTTCTACATCAACCTGCCCATCGGCGTCGTGGCGCTCGCCGTCATCGCCGCCGTCCTGCACATCCCCGTCCGCCGCACCCCGCACCGCATCGACTACCTCGGCACCTTCCTGATCGCCTGCGTGGCGACCTGCCTGGTGCTGATGACCTCGCTCGGCGGGGTCAGCTACCCCTGGTCGTCCTGGCAGATCATCGGGCTCGGGGTGCTCGGCGCGCTGCTGCTCGTACCGTTCGTCCTCGTCGAGCGGCGCGCGGCCGAACCGGTGCTGCCGCTGGGCCTGTTCCGCAACCGGACCTTCACGCTCTGCTCGGTGATCGGCTTCGTCGTGGGCTTCGCGATGTTCGGCTCGATGACCTATCTGCCGACCTTCCTCCAGGTCGTGAAGGGCGTCACGCCGACGCTGTCCGGCGTCCATATGCTGCCCATGGTCGCCGGCATGCTGATCGCCTCCACCGCCTCGGGCCAGATCGTCAGCCGCACCGGCCACTACCGTGCCTTCCCCATCTCCGGCACCGCCGTGATGGTCGTCGGGCTGCTGCTCCTGCACCAGTTGGAGCCGGCCACCAGCACCACCGTGATGAGCCTCTGCTTCTTCGTCTTCGGCTTCGGGCTCGGACTCGTCATGCAGGTGCTCGTGCTCGTGGTGCAGAACTCCGTCTCCTACGAGAACCTCGGCGTCGCCACCTCCGGCGCCACCTTCTTCCGTTCCATCGGCGCCTCCTTCGGCGTCTCCGTCTTCGGCACGATCTTCAGCAACCAGCTCGGGCCGCGGGTCCGGGACGCGCTGGCCGGCTCCACCCTCCCGCCCGGTGTGACGCCCGCCAGTCTGACGGCCGACCCGCGCGCCCTGGACCGGCTGCCGCCGTCCGTCCGCGGCGGCGTCCTCGTCGCGTACTCCGACTCCATCACCGACGTCTTCCTCTACGCCGTCCCCGCCGGGATCCTCGCCTTCCTCCTCGCCTGGTGGCTCCGGGAGGAACCGCTGCGCGGCAGCGTCACCGCGCCCGACGCCAGCGAGGTCGTCTGCAGCAACCCCGTCCAGCGCTCCTCGCGCGACGAGGTGGCCCGCGCGCTGTCCCTGCTCGGCAGCCGCGAGGGCCGCAAACAGGTCTACGAGCACATCACCGCGCGGGCCGGGCTCGATCTGCACCCCGCCGCGAGCTGGATGCTGATGCGCGCCGAGCGCCACGGGCACGTCGAACCGCCGCTGCTCGCCGAGAAGGTGGACATCCCGCTGCACGTCCTCACCGACGCGGTACGGCAGTTGGAGTCCCGGGGGCTGGTCGCCCGGGCCGGCGTCCAGGTCTCCCCCACGGCGGAGGGGAGCCGGCAGGCCGGTCTGCTGCTGAAGGCCCGCGAGGAGTCGCTCGCCGAGCTGCTCGGCGACTGGTGGACCCCGGACCGGCCCGCCGATCTCGACGCGCTCGTCCGCGAGTTGTGCGCGGAGCTGAGCGGTTCGGACGCGGAGCAGCCGCATGACGGGGGGCGGTCGGACCACCGTTTCTGACGGCCCCGTCACGGTGTGCCGAGTTCCTTGCCCAGCCACACCTCGGCGTGCGGGCCGTGGACGTACGCCGGTACGGCGGTGTAGCCGTGCCGCGCGTACAGCGCCCGCGCCTCCGTCAGGTCCCGCCGCGTCTCCAGCACGATGTGTGTGGCATCCCAGGTGCGGGCCGTCTCCTCCAGGGCGGTCAGCAGGGCGGGCGCCACGCCGCGGCCGCGGTGCGCGGGGCGTACGTACATCC
Organism: Streptomyces luteireticuli; assembly: GCF_041519305.1. Classification (NCBI taxonomy): domain Bacteria; kingdom Bacillati; phylum Actinomycetota; class Actinomycetes; order Kitasatosporales; family Streptomycetaceae; genus Streptomyces; species Streptomyces luteireticuli. The sequence continues at coordinate 2,946,234 of NZ_CP167927.1, read as the reverse complement.
GCGTCACCTCGGCCCTGCCGCCGTCCAGCCGCCGCAGCCCGGCACAGCCCGCCGGTTCGCCCCCGCGGCGGGCGACGAGGAGGACGCCGCGGGGCGGGTCGAGGTCGTCGTCGTGGATCTCGGCGAGGTGGCGCTCTAACTCGGCGGGGGTGGGGGCGCGAGGGGTTTTGCCCCTGCCCCGCCCTTTCGCCTCCCCCAGAGGGGGTGCCCCCACCGCAGGGGCTGCGCCCCTGCGCGACCCCGCGCCCGCGCTGCCGCGCGGGTGGCGGGGCTTCGCCCCTGCACCCCACCGGGGGCTCCGCCCCCTGGCCCCCGTGCTGCGGTCCGGGGCTTCGCCCCCTGGACCCCCGTGCTGAGTACGGGGCTTCGCCTCTCGGCGCCCCCACGGGGGCTCCGCCCCGCCCTCCGGCCGGGCGGAGCCCGGGGCACTGTGCTCCCGAGGCTCCGCCCCCGGCGGCCGCGGCGTCCGTCCTCAAGCCCCCGAAGAGAGCAGCCCCGTACGGGGCGAATCGGCGCTCCGCTCAGCGCTTCCGCCGCGCCCGTACCCGCGCCAGCGCCCCGCTCGCCCCCAGCAGGGCGACGGCCAGCGCGCCGCCGCCCACCGCCCAGGGGAGGGCGGAGTGTTCCCGCCGGCCCCCGGGGGCCGGCGTCCGGCACGTCGTGCTGCCCGCGGCCGCCTCCGCCACCCGGTAGCGGGCCCACACCTCCTTCGTGGAGCCGGTGGCTACGGGGCCCTCGCGGTAGACGGGGTAGACCCCGGGCCTCGCGCCGCAGGAGATCGTGGCGGTCGCGACCTTCACGGCCCGGCCCCGGTCGCGGGCGGGGGCGGGCAGCTCGAACGCGGGGGAGACCATGCTCACCGCACCGTCGTCCGCGCCCTCGTCCTGGTTGTCGGTGAGTCTGACGCGGCTGCCGGGGGCGAAGGTGCGGACGTCCCATGGGCTCTGCGGCCAGGTGGTGCGCGCCGGCCAGCGCTCCTCGGGCGGGTCCGCGGGCGCCGGGTGGTCCCGCTGCCGGTCGCGGCACTCGCGCCGGGCCTCCGTGTCCGCGTCCCGGACGCGGAGCGTCGTGCGGAGGGCGGGGTGCGCGGCGGCGCCCCGGGCCGGCGGCAGGTTCGTCTCGACCCGATGGTCGCCGGGGGCGGCGTCGCACGCGACGGTGACCGTCGCGGTCAGCAGCGGGGCCCGCATCCGCAGGGTGGCGCGCGCGGTGAACGCGTCGGAGAGGACGACGTCGCCGTTGCCCGCCTCGCCGTCGCGCGCCGTCACGGTCAGGCGGTCGCCGGGCCGGACGGTGTGGACCCCGGCGGGTACGAGCGGCAGGGCGGGCGGCGCGTCGTCGACGGGGGCGGCGGCCGTGCCCAGGACGGCCAGCAGCAGCACCGCGTGGGGGAGCCTGGTCACGGTCGGGGTCTCCCCTCTGCTCCGTCCGCGGGGAGCCGTGGGTTCCCCACTTCCTCAGAGCCCGCCGCACGGGCGCCCGGTTCCACCGCGCGGGGCTGCCCGTTCCGGGCGCCGGCACCTGGTATAGATCCGTGCGTGGCACGGGCGTCGACCGCCGTGCACCCGGTCACCCCGCCCCGGCCGTGCATCTCCCGCCCGAAAGCAACACATTCAGGCCATATATGGAAGGTTGTACGTGACCTGGGAGCGTCCTGCGGGTGACCACCAGGACTCAGTAAGGTCTCACAAGGCCCGACGAGGGTGACCGGGAGCCGGGCCAGGCGACTGGAGGAGCGGCAGAGCGTGGTGAATGCACAACGCGGCGGGCTGGGAACTCCGCCGAGGCCCGGCACGCGGACCGTCCTGGCGCTGGGCGCCCTCTGGCTGGTCGCCGGCGTGCTGGCCCTCCGTCAGGCCGCCGCCGTACTGCGCCGCCCGCCCGACCGCCGCTTCACCGAACTCGCCGCCTGGATAGGGGACCACGGGGTGCTGCGCACCCGGGGCTCCTTCTACGACAACAGCCAGTTCACCGGTACCCCCTTCGGCGGTCTCGTCCTCAGACCGCTGACCCGCGCCGCCGAGCACAGCCTCGGCATCGGCTGGACGATCGGCACCCTGCTGCTCGTCGTCGCCCTCGCGCTCGTCGCCGCCCGCGCCCTGCCCGGGCCGCTCTCCCGGCGCACCGCCCTGCTCGCCGCGCCCGTCGCATTGAGCCTCACCGTGCTCTCGCTGCCCGTCCGCAACACCTTCACCCTGGGCCAGACCAGCATCCTGCCCGTCCTCCTCGTCCTGCTGGCCTGCTGTCTGCCCCCGCTCGCGGAGGGCTCCGGCCGTGCCGCCGGCGTCCTCGTCGGCCTCGCGGCCGCCCTCCGGCCCGCCGTCCTGCTCTTCGTCCCCCTGCTCTGGCTCACCGGCCGCCGCCGCGCGGCCGCCGTCACCGGGGCGGCCTTCGCCGCCGCCACCGCGCTCGCCTGGGCCGCGGCGCCGGACGACTCGTGGACGTACTGGATCCACCACCTCGCCGGCGCCGGCCTCGGCGACCGGCCGGACGGCCTCGCCAACCAGTCCCTGCACGGCCTCCTGCTCCGCACCGGCCTGCACGGCCCCGTCGAGATCGCGCTCTACGCGCTGCTCGCGGCCGCCGTCGTCGTCCTCGGCCTGCGCCGCGCCGTGCACTACGCCCGCGACGGACAGCCGCTGCTCGCCGCCGCGATCACCGGCTGCGTCACCGTCGCCGTCTCGCCCACCGCCTTCCAGCACCAGCAGCTGTGGGTCCTGCTCGCCCTCGTCGGCCGGGTCGGCCGCCGCCGCGCGGACCGGCTGGTGTGGCCGGTGCTCGTCGTGCTCGTCATGACGCTGCCCAGCAGGATCCTCGTCCCGGACAACCCCGTCCTCGCCCCCGTCGGCGCCAACGCCCCGCTGCTCGCCGCGCTCGCCGCCGCCTGCGCCGTCCCCTTCCTCACCCGCGACTCGGCGGTCTGGGACCGGCCGGTCCCCACCCCGTTCGCCGAACCGCAGCCCGGCCGCTTCTCCTGGATCCCGCTCGCGGGCTTCTGGAAGCGCCCGCTCAACCGACCGAACCTGCTACTGGAGTTGATGCTGATACGAGTGGGCTACTTCGTCTACTCGTACATCCGCGGCAGCGCCCCCGACGAGCGGAGCGTCGCCGAGGCCCACGGCCGGCAGATCCTCGGCGCCGAGGAGTTCCTGCACGTCGACTTCGAGCACGCCTTCAACCACTTCGTGGCGGGCATCGGCTGGCTCACCGACGGCATGAACTACTACTACGGCACCTTCCACTTCCTGGTGCCGCTGACCGTGCTCGGCTTCCTCTACGTGCGCCGCCCGGCCACCTACCGCTGGGCGCGCACGGCCCTGGCCATCGCCACCGTCCTGGCGCTCGTCGGCTTCTGGGCCTACCCGCTCGCCCCGCCGCGCCTGATGCCCGGCCGCGGTTTCATCGACACGGCCAACGGCCCGCAGGACCTCTCCCACCCCGACTTCGGGGCGCTGACCGAACTGTCCAACCAGTACGCCGCGATGCCCTCGCTGCACATCGGCTGGTCGCTGTGGTGCGGCGTCGTGATCGCGGTCGTCGCGCCGAAGCTGTGGACGAAGGCGCTCGGCATGCTCTACCCGACCCTCACCTTCCTGGTGATCGTCGGGACCGCCAACCACTACGTCCTCGACGCGGTCGGCGGCGCCCTCGTCGTCGCCTGCGGCTTCGCCGTCCAGTACGCCCTGACCGGCCCCGGCCGCCAGGCGCTCGCGAGGATCCCGGGGGCGCGCAGCGAACCGGACGCGCTGGAACCGGTGGGGCCGCGGTCGGCGCGGGTCTGAGCCCGCTCAGCACATGGGCCCGGCGGCCAGCCGGGCCACGGTCGCGCTCGTCAGCTCCGTGGCCAGGACGCCGCCGCCCGGCAGGGCCAGGATCCGGTGCGCCTTGCACAGCTGGGTCGGCAGCGCGGCGACCTGCTCGTCGAGGACGGTCGAGTACGAGGAGTCGAACTCGACCCGGACGATCTGGTCCGAGGCCCTCGACGAGACGATCGACGAGCCCAGCAGCCAGAGCCCGTGCGGCGGATCGAACGCGAGATGCAGCAGGCCCGCCGAGCGCGCCGCCGGATCCTTCAGCCGGAACCAGGTGAACCGGCCCCGCTCGTCGATCCGTCCGAACGTCCCCGTGCCGGACTCCGCCGTACCGAGCAGCACGACCCAGACCGCGCCCGCGCCCGCGACGAGCCCGACGGGGGTGCTGCCGCGGTCGGCGGGGACGGGGATCTGCCGGGCCCGCCCCGTTCCGGGGTCGATCCGCAGCAGTGAACTCGACTGGTCCTGGCTGACGTAGAAGTCACCGCCGACGGGGTGCCGGGCGATGAAGATCGGGTGCGGCTCCGCCGGGAACAGCCTGAACCGGGACGGCTCGGAGTGATCGATCGCGAGTACCTGGTCGCTGCCCTTGAGGGTGACCCACAGCTCGTCGTCGAACTCGCCCACGTAATGCGGCCCCTTGCCGCCGCCGGGGACGTCGATGGCGCGTTCCACACGGGGCGGCGCGTCCAGGTCGTCCGGCCGGGGATCGACGAGCAGCAGCCGGTTGCCGCCCTCGTGGGTGGCCCAGACCCGGCCGGGGTGGCGCCGGGAGACGGCCAGGCCGTGCAGCATGGCGTCGGACGGGCCCAGCGCGGCGCTCCCGACCCCGACGACCTCCTCGGTGTCCGGATCGAGACGGAGCTTCACCAGCCGGCTGTCGGACATCTGCGAGACCAGGACCACCGGCTTCCCGGGCAGCTTGACGATCTCGTGGGTCTCGGCGGCGGGCGGCAGCGCGTACTCCGTGACGGTGCGGCGGCAGACCGCGCGCCGCGCCGCCGCGCGGGCCGGTGCCGGGCCGAGGAGCGGCCCCGCCGCGGCGGCCGCTGCGAGGGTGAGCAGATTGCGGTGGAAGCCACGACGCTTCAACGGGCCCTCCCGGCCATGACGGTGATGTCGGACAGTGATGCCGGACGGTGGTGTCGGACGGCGGTATCGGATGGCGGTGCCACTGCGATGTCGGTTCGATGAGACACCCCCACCGGCGGCATCCGGCAGGGCGCGCGCCGCCGCACCGACGGCGCGCCGGTTCGCGGATACGATCCCCGCCATGAGAACCGGGGTTGTACGGGCCGCGGCGGCGGCCCTGAGCAGTGTGGTGCTGATGGCCGCGGGAGCGGCCGACGCGACGGCGGGTGGAAACCATCGGGCCTCCGGGGCCCGGATGCCCGCGCCGGACATGGCGGCCGTCCGTACGGCGCTCGGGCGCACCGTCGGCGCGGGGGCGCCCGGTGCCTTCGCCGTGATCCGGGACGGCGGTGCCACCACCGCCGCCCGCACGGCCACCATCGGCAAGGCCGACCTCAACGGCGCACCCATGAACGCCTCCTGGCGCTTCCGCGCGGGCAGCAACACCAAGATGTTCACCGCCGCCCTCGTGCTGCGCCTGGCGGAGCGGAACCGCATCAAACTCGACCGTCCGATGCGCGACTACCTCCCGCCCGGCACCCTCCCGAAGGGCTGGACGATGACCGTCCGGCAGGTGATGCAGCACCGCGCCGGCATCTACGACCACACCTACGACCTGCTGGGCGGGCCCGGCGAGGAGACCACGAGCGCGTTCGAGAAGCGCGTCCGCAACACCGTCTACCGGCCAGGCCAGTTGGCCGCCCTCTCCGTCAAGCACGGCGTCCAGTACCCGCCCGGGACCCGCTACGCGTACTCCAACACCGACTACGTCCTGCTCGGCATGGCGATCGAGCACGTCACGCACCGGCCGTACGCGGACGTGCTGCGCGAGCAGATCCTCCGGCCGCTGCGGCTGACCGGCACCTCCTTCGTCGTCCCCACCCGCACCATCGCCGGCCCGCACATCACCGGCTACCTGACGAACGACAACCACTCCAGGCCGCCTCTCAACGCCACGGAGCAGACCGCCTCCTGGATCTGGAGCGCCGGTGCCGTCATCTCCTCCGCCGCCGACATGGACCGCTTCCTCGGCGCCCTGCTCGGCGGCCGCCTGCTCTCCGCCGCGTCACTGCGTCAGATGACGAGCGTGCTGCCCACCTCCACGCCGCGGGTCGCCTACGGGCTCGGCATCCGCGAGATCGCCCTCTCCTGCGGCAAGGTCTACGGCCACAGCGGCGTCGTCCAGGGCTACCAGTCGGAGGTCTTCGCGACGCGCGACGGCCGGCGGACGGTGGTCTCCTTCGCCAACGCGTCCAACAACGGGGCGGTGCTGCGGGGGCTGTTGAGCACGCTGGAGCCGGCGTTCTGCGGCACGGCTGCACCGAAGCCGCCCCCGCGCAAGGGGCGTTCGACCACCCTGGGGCCGATTCCGGTGATCGGCGACATCCGCGTGTGAACCTCCGAAGGCCGCCGGCGCCGGTGGGGCCGCGGTCGGCGTGGGCCCGACGGCCTGGCCGACGGGGTGTCGGAACAGCTATACGATCATGATCATGAGAACTGGGGCAGGGGTTGTACGGGCCGCGACAGTGGCCGTGAGCAGTGTGGTGCTGGCCGTTACGGGGATCACGGGTGCGACGGCAGCACCCGTCGCCGGGGCGCCGGTGCCGGACGCGGCAGGGGTCCGTACCGCGCTGGAACGCACCGTGGGCGCGGGCGCGCCGGGCGCCTTCGCGGTGATCCGGGACGGCGAGGGCGCTCCCCAGTCGGTCGCCGTCGGCAAGGCGAACCTCGACGGCACCCCCATGAACGCCGACTGGCGCTTCCGCGTGGGCAGCAACACCAAGATGTTCACCGCCGTCCTGGTCATGCGCCTCGCCGAGCAGGGCCGCATCGACCTCGACAGGCCGATGCGCGACTACCTCCCGGCCGGGACCCTCCCGGAGAACTGGACGATGACCGTCCGGCAGGTGATGCAGCACCGCGCGGGCATCTACGACCACACCAACGACCTGCTGGAGCAGTCCGGCGAGGAGACCACGGCCGCGTTCGAGAAGCGCATCCGCAACACGGTCTACACACCGGCCGACATGGTCGCGCTCTCCGTCAAGCACGGCGTGCAGTACACCCCGGGCACCCGCTACACCTACTCCAACACCGACTACGTGCTCCTCGGCATGGCGGTCGAGCACCTCACCGGCCGCTCCTACGCCGACGTCCTGCGCACGGAGGTCATCGAGCCCCTGGGCCTGACCCGGACCTCGTTCGTCGTCCCCGACAAGACCATCGCCGGTCCGCACATCACCGGCTACCTGACCAACGACGACCGCTCCAAGCCGCTGCTCGACTCGACCGAGTCCAACGGCTCCTGGGTCTGGAGCGCCGGCGCCGTCATCTCCTCCGCCGCCGACATGGACCGCTTCGTCGGCGCCCTCCTCGGCGGCCGGCTGGTCTCCGACACGTCGCTGCGCCAGATGACGGCCGTCCTGCCGACCCCCACCGCCAAGATCGCCTACGGTCTGGGCCTGCGCGAGGTCTCCCTCTCCTGCGCCAAGGTCTACGGCCACGGCGGCATCGTCCAGGGCTACCAGACGCAGTCGTTCGCGACGCGCGACGGGAAGCGGACGGTCGTCGTCTTCGCGAACGCCTCCAACAACGGTGCGGTGACGCAGGGATTGATGAACGCGCTGGAGCCCGCGTTCTGCGGCGCGACCGGCCCGGCGAAGACGGCGGTCAAGCCGTCGCTGCGTACGAAGCGTTCGGCGGTTCCGGCTCCGGCTCCGGCGAATGTGCCGGTGGCGGACGACACCCGCTTCTGACGCGGAGCGCGGGCGCGGCCCGGCCGGTGAACGTGCACCGGCCGGGCCGCGCCTTCTGCGTTTTCCGTCAGCTGCCGACGGTGATCTGGGACGAGGGGTCAGTGGTGTCGGTGATGTCGTAGACGGTGTTGAAGGTGGATGTCTGGGCGGCCGTCGGGCAGCCGAATCCGCCCTCCACCTTCACGGGTACCGCGGCGTCGGTGACGGTGAGCTTCGAAGGGCCGCTGCTGTCACCGTTGGTGAACGCGGTGCCGAAGCTCGCGGGGCCGGTCGGCGCCGCCGTCACCGTACAGGTGGCCAGACCCGTGCTCTTGAGGACGAAGCCGCCGGTGGGGATGGTCAGGGTGGCGGTGATCGGGCTCCCGTTCTGCATGGAGACGTTCCAGGTGCCCGAGGTCTGGATGGTCACCTGGACGCCGGGCAGGTTTACATCGCAGTTGGAGTACGTGGGGGCGTTGAGGTCGCTGACGACCGGACCGGACGGGTTGACGTTGCCGGGGGCCGCGGGTATCCGGTTGTGCCCGCTGCTCGCGTCGGGCGCGGAGCTGGACGTCGAGCAGGTCACCACGAGGGAGCCGGCCGTGAAGGTCGCCGTTCCGTTGAGCGTGGCCGCGAAGGAGTGCCCCGCCGGGGTGACGGTGGTGGACGCGGCGTCGTCCGCGGTCCGGGCGGTGGCGGTTCCGGTACCTGCCAGGCCGAGGGCGACGGCCAGGGCGGCACCGGAGGCGAGCAGGGTGCGCGAGCGGAATCTGTGCGCTGCGGTCATTGCGGCTCCTTGGGTGGGAGGGGAGAAGTGCGCCGGACCTTGAGCAGCGAGACGCGCGGAGGGGGTTCGTCGTCCTCGGGAGCCGGATGCGGCTGCCACGCGAAGACCATGCTGCCGCCGATGACGCCCAGGACCGTGCCGATCAGGAACCCGCCGAGGTTGGACATCACCAGCGCGGCGGCCGCGCACAGCACGGCCACGATGCCGGCGAATCCACGGTAGTTGGGGGCGAACCACGCGCTGAGCCCCATCAGGATCAGCACCAGCCCCATGAGGATCGACAGGATTCCCGTGACGCCCTGGAGCAGCATCACTTTCAGCGGCCCCAGCGGAATGAGCGAGATCTCGACTCCGGCGAGGGTGGTGAACAGGCCACCCCAGAACGGGCGGCCCTTGCGCCACATCCGCCATGCGAGCCAGGGGTGCCGTCGGCGCGTGTCGGCGCCGGACGTCACTGGAAGCACTCGTGCTTGCCCTTGTTGAGGCTCAGACTAAGGCCGGAGAGCTTGAACTTGGCGGCGCTGACGGACCAGGCGACCTGATTGGCGTCGTTGATGTCGATGACGTCCGCCTGCTGGCCGAAGAAGTCCTGCATCCCCTTGGCCTTCTTGGGGCCCTTGTCCAGGGTGGAGGCGTCCCGTCCGATCTCGATGTTGGAGAAGTTGGCGTCGCCGGTCAGGTTGGTGAGGTCGAGGACCAAGTCCTCCGCCATCACCGGGTGATTGGGATCCTCGCCTGCCGAGACGTTCAGCGAGAAGGTGCCGAGCCCCGGGAAGTCCGTCACCACGGACTGGCAGAGTTTGTGGATCGTGGCCTTGTGGATGGCGGTCGCGACTGCCGGGAAGGGGTGGTCCTTGCCGTCCCGCATGTTGTAGTCGAGGGTGCCATACTGCGCGAAGCCCTCGCCGTGCATGCTCCCCGCCTTGACCTTGAACTCCTGCCCCGACACCGCGAACGACGCGGCCAGCGCTCCCTGTGCGAGCGCCACGGCCAGCGCGGCGGTGACCGCGAATCCCGGGACGGCCAGCACGGCGAACTTCCGCCACCTGACCCGTCCCGTCACCTGTCTGCCCTGAGCGTCCTTCATGGTGCCGTTCCCCTCCGTATGTGCTGGTGAGCGGTCTGACAACGTTGCCGGTGCAGGGGACGAGGAGGGCGTTCGCCGCATCAAGGGATCAACGCGCCGAACGCGCATCGTGCGTACATGCCGTCCCAGAAAGGTGTACCCGAGAGTAAGTCCGGTACGGACCAGTGACAAGGGTTCGTGCGGACAGTGATTGCCTTGCCTGGTTGGGCAGTTGGACAACGGTCCGGCGCGCATGTCGTACGGGGTGCCCGGAAACTCCGGACACCCCGTTGCGTCGTGCGCTCGGCGGCTCAGAGCACGTAGCAGCCGACGGTGACGGGAACGCGGGCCGACCAGCGGCCCGAGACGACGTCGTAGGCCTGGGCGTAGCCGTTGGGCCGGCTGCCCTTCCGGGAGCAGTCGACGACCTTGGTGTCGATGTCGAAGGCGCCGCCGGCGCGGCCCTGCTGGGCGTGGGCGGTGACGCTGCTGGACCAGAAGGCGTGACGCGTGTCGGAGTTGCGCCAGATGGAGACGTTCACCTTGCCGTAGTTGTAGTGGTCGCCGTGGAGCTGGATGCGCGGGTGATCGTTGGTCGTCGTGCAGGTGTCGCCGTTGCACCGCGGGCCCGGGGTCCGGCTGGTCGCCCAGAGCCGCGCGGACACCTTGCGGGAGTCGGCGAGCTGGTTGTCCCGCCGGGCCTCGGCGCGGGTCGACGGCTCCACGCAGGTCATGTCGCCCTTGAACGCCTCCCGCCATACGTAGCCCTCGCGGCAGGCGTACGGGCCGTAGCCCCCGTGACCCGGGTCGCGTCGCTTGACGGCCTGGCTGTTGTCGTAGCGCGCCCGGTCGCGGGTCGCCCCCGTGACGCACACGTGGTCGCTGGGCCGGGCCTCGCGCCACACGTAGCCCTGAAGACACGTGTCGGGCCCGAAGTCCTGGGCGGCTGCGGAGGGCGAGACCGCGAGCACTGCTGCGGTGGCCGCCATCATGACGGTGCCCGCCAGCGCGGTGCGTGCGGTGCGGTACGTCGAACGCATCAGATCCCCCGTTCCTGCTGCTTGCTTTCTGTGAAGCAGCTTCGGTGCCGGGATGGACACGCCGTGAAAGCAACCGGGTTCCTCTGCGCCGAAGCGCGCTCTCGCCGAACAGCGCTCAAGGGCTGCACTCCCGCGCCGGAGGCGCCCTGGGGGCCTTATGGGCTGATCAGCGGCGAAGGGCCTCGTCGAGTTGGTGGTAGAGCGTGTCGAGGCGGCTGCGGCCGGGGACGCGGGGCGGCATCCGCCGCAGGAGTTCGCCAACGGCCGGTGGGGCGTGCTCGATTGCCCACCGGAGTTCGTCGTCGCCGACTCCGGTGTCGTCGCCCGCCGCGAGCTCGTGGGCGCGTGCTGTGTAGACCGCGGGGGCGAGTGCGTGCTTCGACTGGTGCGGGGTGGCCAAGGGGTGGATGTACGGGGTCGCCCCCGCGTAGCACGCGGCGCGGGCGGCGGCGGTGGCGGCCGGGTCGCCGACTTCGCGCGCGGCTGTCTGGGCCGCCCAGGCGAGGGAGCGCAGTTGTCCTGTCCGCTTCCCTTCGCGGACGAAGGTCCGGATGCCCTCGATCGCCTCGCGGGGGCGGGTGTCGGAGGGGGCCTTCGCCTCGAAGAGCGGCAGCGCGCGCTCGACGCAGTCCGCGGACCAGAGTGCGAGAAGCCGGCGGTCTTCGTCGCTGATGTTCACCTTGTTCGCCACCGGTACATCCTGCCGGTGCGAGTTGTCAGTGACTTGCTGGGGCCAGCGTGCGCAGGAAGGCCTGCCAGGCGGGGGTGGGGATGAGGAGGGCGGGGCCGGTGGGGTGTTTGCTGTCCCTTATGGGGATGGTGCCGGTGGGGGCTTGGGCCGGGGCCCATTCGAGGCACTGGCCGCCGTTGCTGCTGCTGTAGCTGGACTTGGCCCACTCTGTGGGTATGAGATCGCCTAACTCGATGCAGGCGCCACCATCGGGGCCGCTGTGGCTGTTCTTCCGCCACTTGACGGGCAGTTGGTTTGCGCGGGTCATGGGCCGAGTTCCTTCAGGTGGGAGCGAATCAGGTTTGCGGTGGCCTGCGGAGACAGGGCTGTGGCCCTGATCAGATCGTAGGCGTAGACGGCGTTGGAAACTTCGGACGGGTCCAGGGCGGTTCGCCCTTGTGAGAAGCCGTCGACGTGCAAGACGTCCGCCCCTGCTTCGAAGCCGAGGAGTGAGAACGGGCCCTCTAGGCCTGGATGGACCGGAGCGTCGTGGGGAACGACCTGGATCACTGTACGGGGGTGCTCGCCCGCCTTCAGCAAGTGCTCAAGCTGCCGCTTTCGTGCCCCCGGTTCGATGAACGAACGGGTCAGGGCGTACTCGTCCATGATGAACCATGTCCGGGGTGGGGCGTCCCGGACGAACAGGTCCTGCCGTGTCATCCGGGCGGCGACCAAGTCCTCCAGACGGTCCGGCCGTCCGTTGGCGAGGATTGCCCTGGCGTACTCCTCCGTCTGGAGAAGGCCGCAGATGACCTGGCTGTCGAACACCCGGATCGATGTGGCCTCGCGCTCGAACTCGATGTAGGGCACGAACCAGTCGGGGTAGACGAACTTCACCACCAGCGGGTACAACCGCCCGAAGTGCCCACCCGTCCCGAACGCGAGGTCGAGATCCCTCGCAAGGTCCTCCGACGGCACCCGCTTCGCCGCCTCCACATACGAGATCATCGCCTGCGTCGTATGCGCCAACTTCGCCGTCTCGCCCTGCGACTTGCGCGCCTCCGTGCGCACCCGTCGCAGCTCGGAGCCGAAGAAGGCCAGGAGCGACGACGTGGGGTCCGGTGAGTCCGTCTCGGCAGCCATGGGCAGCAGCGCACCTTCCGTTTTATAACTCGCGCGGAGTTATGGGCTCCCCTCTTCCGGAGCGTACTCGCGGTCCGCAACTCTGTTGATACATCCAGTAATTGCCCACCCGAAGAGGTACCCCCATGCCCGCGTCGGCGCCTCCGCCATCCGAGCTGCCCCCGCCCGTCCCCGTCCCCTGCACGGAATGCCGCCGCATCAAGGACGCCTTCCACGCCGCCACCCGCGCAGGGAACCGCACCGCCGCGCAGGGGTGGATCGTCGCCATGGGCCGGCACCAGCGGTGGATGCACTGACGATGATGGAGACGTGCGTACACGCCACCATCGCCTGGACGGTGGCCGCCGGCGTCGCGACCTGCCGTCACTGCGGCACGCGCCGCTTCACCGCGTACGCCGCGCTGTGGCGCGACGTCCCGGGCCCGGCGGAGAGCGGACCGACGTCCGCTGGTACGGGGACGGGGCGGCTCCGCCGCCCGGCCTTCGCCCCCTTGCTCGGGGCGAAGGGAGGCCCGCGCAGCTCAGGCCGCGTCGCTGTGATGCGCGGTGAAGGCCACGCGGGTGCTGTCCTCGTCCAAGGAGATGTCGAGTGAAGCATCCAGCGCGCGGGCGAGTTTGGCCAGCAAGGGCAGGGTGGGTACGGTGTCGGACCCCTCGATGCGGGAGATTTTCGCCTGGGTGAGCCCGGCGAGTTCGGCGAGCTCGGCCTGGGTCAGTCCGAGTGCCGTGCGGCGGTCGTGGACGGCCTTGGCGAGGGCCATGGAGAGCCCGATCTCGTACCGGGCTTCGGCGACCTCGGCGGGTTCGCTGAAGCCCTCGCTGATCTTGCGGTCGCGGATGGTCTTCCATCGGCTGTGGGACATTCAGATCTCTCCTCTCCCGATGGTGCGGATGAACTCCTCGTGTGCGGGGCCGTGTTCGGCCATGCACGTCTTCTGTGCGAACTTCGCCCGTTGAATCTCGGCGTCCTCATGGGCCTTCGTCCCAGTCCCGGACCTCGGGTTCGATCTCGATCGCGTACAGACGGTTCACGCTCGGCACTGTATATGTCGTCAGCGACATATTGGAGGGACGCTCGGCCGGCCTCACCCGTACGAAGCACGTACGACGCGCAGACGTCCGGGGGCATGACCGCCCCCGTAGCCCGGCCGCCCGCTCAGCCGCCCCCGCCCGCGCGCTGGAACACCAACGACGGGCAGACATCGGGGTCATGGTCCTCGAAGAGGACGGGGGCGCCGTTGTCGCCGCCGATGCCGAGGTCCTTGACGGGGTCCCCGGCGGGGGCGTCGCGGAAGCGGAGGGTGAGCGTCGTGCCGGACGGGGCGGAGGGCCGGTCGGCGGACCAGGTTCCGGAGCCGTCGAGGCGCCGGGAGTCGCGGTAGTCCGGGGCCGAGTCCTTGAGCGGCCAGTTCTTCACGCGGAAGGTCCGCTCCGGGTAGGCGAGGGTGATCCGCATCCCGTCGGGGCCGGTGAACTCGCCGTGCAGGCTGGTCGGGGAGACGCCCGCGGAGGGCTTCGGGCAGCCGGAGGAGAGGGGGCCGCCGCCGACCCGGTTCATGACGCGCAGATAGCCCACCAGCAGGAGCAGCGCGAGGACGAGCGAGAAGACGGTGCCGCGGAGCACCGTGCCGTACATCCACCGCAGGGAACGCCGGACCGGGCCCGGGCCGTGACCGGAAACAGAGCGGGGCGCGCTCACGCCGTGTCCGCGTCCTTGAATTCCACCGGCGCCTCGAACGCCGCCCTCCGCGTCGCCCGGCGCAGGGCCTTGAGGACCGCCGGGCCCAGGAGCAGGGTCGCCACCGAGGTGACCGCCGCGCGCGGGAGGTCCCAACCCAGGCTCGTCGCCAGGCAGTACGCGGCGAAACGGGTCAAGTTCTCCGACAGGGGATCGCCGGGGACGAAGGAGATGCCGGAGGCCAGGGAGCCGATGTAGGGCCAGCCCTGGAGGTTCATGATCGTGCCGTAGCAGAAGGAGGCCACCGCGCCGTAGAGCGCGAGCACGGCCAACTCCGCGCGGCCGCGCAGTCGTTCCGGCAGCAGGCCCGCGCCCATCGACACCCAGCCCATCGCCAGCATCTGGAAGGGCATCCAGGGCCCGACGCCGCCGGTCAGCAGCGCCGAGGCGAACATGGAGAGGGAGCCGAGGACGAAGCCGAAGCCGGGGCCGAGGACGCGGCCGGAGAGGACCATGAGGAAGAACATGGGCTCGATGCCGGCCGTCCCCGCGCCCAGGGGGCGCAGCGCCGCGCCCGCCGCCGCGAGGACGCCGAGCATGGCGACGGCCTTGGCGCCCAGGCCGGTGTCGGCGATGGTGGCGACGACGACGGCGAGGAGCAGGGGGAGCAGCGCCGCGAAGAGCCAGGGCGCGTCCTGGGAGTGGGCCAGGCCGGAGGCGGAGCCGGCGAGGAGGGGCCAGCCGAAGGCGGCGACGCCGATGAGGGTGATGAGGGCGAGGGCCGCGACGGAGCGGGGGCCCAGGCGGATGGCCCGGGCCGTCATGACAGCGCCTCGCGGACCTGGGGGACGGTGAGCCAGGGGAGAGGGGCGAGGATCTTCGCGACCTGGGGGGCGAAGGCGGGGGAGGAGACGACGACGTCGGGCGTCGGGCCGTCGGCCACCGTCTCGCCCTCGGCCAGGACGACGACGCGGTGCGCGAGTTCGGCCGCGAGTTCCACGTCGTGCGTGGCCAGGACGATCGCGTGGCCCTCGGCGGCCAGCCCGCGCAGGGCCTCCACCAGGCGGGCCTTGGCCGCGTAGTCGAGGCCGCGGGTCGGCTCGTCGAGGAGGAGGAGCGGCGGGCGGGCGGTCAGGACGACCGCCAGGGCGAGGGCCAGGCGCTGGCCCTCGGAGAGGTCGCGGGGGTGGGTCGTGTCCGGGATGCCGGGGAGGAGGGAGGAGACGAGGGCGCGGCAGGTGCCGGGGGCCGCGGACGCGTCGGCGTCGGCGGCCGTGCACTCCGCGGCGACGGTGTCGGCGTAGAGCAGGTCGCGCGGGTCCTGCGGGACGAGGCCGACGTGGCGCAGCAGTTCGCGCGGGCCGGTGCGGTGCGGGGTCGCGCCGCCGGTCCGTACGGTGCCGCGCACCGGCTCGTGGAGGCCGACCAGGGTGCGCAGGAGCGTGGACTTGCCCGCGCCGTTGCGGCCCATGAGGGCGATGGTCTCGCCGGGGCGCACGGTGAGGGAGACGGCGCGCAGGGCGTCGACGCGGTCGTGCCGGACGGTCAGGTCCGTCACCTCGGCGGCGAGGGCGGGGTCTTCCGGAGCGCGGCGACGGCGGAGGAAGCCGCGGGAGGGGCGGGCGGGGGCGGCCCTCTCCACGGGAGCCGCGGTGGCGGGCGGGGCCGCGTCCGCCAGCCGTTCCCGCAGCGGCGCCGCCGCACGGCGCGCGTCGCGCACCGACAGCGGCAGCGGCGACCAGCCCGCGAGCCGGCCCAGGGCCACGACGGGCGGGTGGACGGGGGAGTGGGCCATGACCTCGGCCGGGGCGCCGGCGACCGGGGCCTCGCCGCGGCCGGGGAGCAGGACGACCTGGTCCGCGTACTGCACGACCCGCTCCAGCCGGTGCTCGGCGAGCAGCACGGTGGTGCCCAGGTCGTGGACGAGCCGCTGGAGCACCGCCAGCACCTCCTCCGCGGCGGCCGGGTCCAGCGCGGACGTCGGCTCGTCGAGGACGAGCACGCGGGGGTGCGTGGTGAGGACGGAGCCGATGGCCACGCGCTGCTGCTGGCCGCCGGAGAGGGTGGCGATCGGGCGGTCGCGCAGCTCGGCGAGGCCCAGCAGGTCCAGGGTCTCCTCGACGCGGCGGCGCATGGTGTCGGCGGGCAGGCCCAAGGACTCCATGCCGTAGGCGAGTTCGTCCTCGACGGTGTCGGTGACGAAGTGGGCGAGCGGGTCCTGGCCCACCGTGCCGACGACGTCGGCGAGTTCGCGCGGGCGGTGGGTGCGGGTGTCGCGGCCCGCGACGGTGACCCGGCCGCTCAGCGTGCCGCCGGTGAAGTGCGGGACGAGGCCGCTCACCGCGCCCAGGAGCGTGGACTTGCCGGCCCCGGACGGGCCGACGAGGAGGCACAACTCGCCCTCGGGGACGGTGAGGTCGACGCCCTGGAGCGCCGGGGCGCCGGCGCCGTCGTACGTCACCGACACCTGCTCGAAGCGGATCACGGAGTGCGGCTCCTTCGCGATGTCGGCGATGTCGGCGATGACGGCAGCGGGGCGGTGCGCTGTTCCGGTACGGAGGGGGACGGCGCGCCCGTCCCCGGCAGCAGCGCCGGGACCAGGCCGAGCAGCACCGACGCCGCGGGCCACAGCGGCAGTTCGGGCGCGGTCAGCGGGACGGCGGGCGGGTGCAGCGCCCCGGGCGCGTGCGTACCCGCCCAGATCATCAGGGCCGCCACCGCCGCGCCCGACCCGGAGACCAGCCAGGCGCGCGCGTCCCACCGGTCCGGGCGGTAGCGGGTACGGGCCGAACGGCGCCCGCCCAGGCGCAGCCCGGCCAGCGCGGCGAGGAGCCCGGCGGCCAGCAGGGGGGTGCCGTAGCCCGCTCCCTGGTCGGCGAGCAGTCCGTACGTACCGGCGCAGACGCCGAGCAGCCCGCCGAGGGTGAGGACGGACGTGGTGCGGCGCACGGCGGGCGGGACCTCGGCCGTACGGCCGTAGCCGCGGGCGTCCATCGCGGCCGCGAGCGCCACGGAACGCTCCAGCGCGCCCTCCAGCACGGGCAGCCCGACCTGGAGCAGGCCGCGGAATCCGCGGTCGGGGCGGCCGCGCAACCGGCGTGCGGCGCGCACCCGTTGGACGTCCGCGACGAGGTTGGGGGCGAAGGTCATGGCGACGACGACGGCGACGCCCGCCTCGTAGAGCGCGCCGGGAAGGGACTTGAGCAGCCGGGCGGGACTGGCGAGGGCGTTCGCGGCGCCGACGCAGGCGAGCAGGGCGGCCAGCTTGAACGCGTCGTAGAGCGCGAAGACGACGCCCTCGGCGGTGACGCGGCCGCCGAGCCGCACCCCCTGCGCCCAGTGCGGGAGCGGCACTTCGGGGAGCGTGAACAGGGTGTGCGTGCCGGGGATCGGGGAGCCGAGGAGGACGGCGAAGACCAGCCGCATCGCGATGACGGCCAGGCCCAGCTTGAGGAAGGCGGCGTACGAGCGGGACCGGGGGCCGGTGGCCGTGCGGCGGGCCGCGACGACATAGCCGGCGACGGCCACGAGCAGGGCGAGCAGCAGCGGGTTGGTGGTCCGCGAGGCGGCGGCGGCCAGGCCGAGCGCCCATATCCACCAGGCGCCGGCGTGCAGCGCCCCGGTCACCGGGCGCGCCGGCGGCGGGCCTGCCAGGCGGCGGCGCCACCGAGGACGACCACGGCGGCGATGCCGCCGATCAGGCCGGCGGAGGGGCCGCCTCCGTCGCTGTCCTTCTCGCTGTGCTCCTGTGCGTCCACCTGCTCGCCGCAGCCGGACTCCGGGTAGCCCGCGATGGCGCAGAGCAGCGCGGAGGAGTTGTAGCGCAGCGGCTTTGCGACGGCGGCCAGCGCGTCACCGGCGCTCGCGTCGCCGGGCAGTTGGGCGCAGGCCGTGCGGGCGGCGGGCGGGTGCTCGCCGCCGGGGGCGTCGGCGGGGGTGCCGAAGTCGAGGACGACGGCCACGCGCTTGCGGCCCTCCTCGGCGGGGGTGCGGGCGCACACGGCCGCGAAGTCCGGGGCCGTGCGCGGCTTCGCGGCGTCGGCGGAGTCCTTGCTGACCGCGAAGCGGAAGCCGACGGTCTCGCCGTCGCCGGGGCGGGCGAGGGACGGGCCCTGGGTGGCGTAGGTCCATCCCTTGCCGCCGCCGCCCTGCCAGAACGACCAGTAGCGGTAGCCGGCGGCCTGCGCGGGCGCGGCGGCGAACAGGACCGCCAGCAGGCCGGTGAGCAGGAGGACCGCGGTCGCCCGCGCCCGGGTCACTGCTTCTTCTTGCGGTTGCTGAAGAGGAAGCCGACGCCGACGGCGGCGACGAAGGCGACGGCCGCGAACCACCAGCCGCCGAACGAGCCCTTGTCGTCCTTCTTCTCCTCGTCCTCCGTGGCCTTCTCGACGGCCGCGGGCTTGGGGCCGGTCGCGTTGAGGGCCTCGACGAGGTCGGTGCCGCCGAAGTCGCGCGGGTCCGCGCCGGCCGCGCGGGCCGCGAGGACGAGCTTGGCCAGGCGGCCGGGGTCGCCCTTGCCGTTGTCGCCCTTGGCCCAGGCGGCGGTCTTGCTGTCCTTGGAGGACAGCCAGTCCAGCGCCTTGCCGGCGGCGTCGCGGTGGCCGCCGGCGGCGAGGGCGGTGACGGCGTCGGCCGTCACGCCGTAGTCCGGGCCCTTGGGGGCGCCGGGCATGGACGCCTCCAGGTGGTTGCCGGAGCCGGCGAGCTTCTTCGCCAGGTACGCGGCGGAGGCGCGGGCGGCGGCGGGGGCGTCCTTGGGCTTGCCGCCGGGGCAGTTCAGCGGCTGGACGTCCTTGTTCTCCTTCGCGTCCGCCGGGTCGACCAGGTAGCCCTTGCCGAGGGCGGCGGTCGTGGCGGAGACGGAGGCGAAGTTGTCGGCGTTCAGCTTGCCGTTCTGGGCCTGCCAGGCGAAGGCGCCGCGGTCGGCCTCGGCGGCGTCGCAGCCGAGCTGGAAGGTGAGGAGGGAGTCGAAGGGCGTCCTGCCGCCCTTCGACTCGACCTTCGCCGGGTCCTGCCCGGCGGCGGCGAACGCGCCGATCGCGGCGGCGGTGGAGTTGGCGTTGCTGGCGGCACCGGGGTTCATGCCCCAGCCGCCGTCCTCGTTCTGGTGCGACTTGAGCCAGTCGAGGCCCTTGGTGACCTGGGCGCCGCGCCCGCCGACCGCGGCCAGCGCCTGGACGGCCGCGGCCGTCTGGTCGGGGAACTCGTCCTTCGCCGGGTCGCAGGCCTTGCCGGTGTCGGCGCGGAAGCCGGGGAAGCCGCCGTCCTTGCACTGCTGGCCCGCCAGCCAGTCGACCGCCTTGGGGGCGGGGGTGACGCCGGTGGCGTGCTGGGCGAGGAAGGCGAGGGACTGGCGGAAGACCCCGTCGAACTTGGGGTCGGTGGACCCGTAGAGACCTGGGGCCGCCGGGGCGGAGGTGCCGCCGTCGGCTGCCGCTGCGGGGATCACGGCCGTGCTCAGGACGGCGGCGCCGGCGAGGGCCGCGGCGGCGCGGGTCGCGGCAGCGCGGGTCGCGCGGGTGCGGCGGCGGGCGTCGAGGGAGGGGGCCATGGGGTGGGGGTTGCCTCTCGGTGCTTCTTGCGGTGCTCTTGCGGGGTTCTGCCACTTTAGTCGGTGAGGGGGGAGGGGTGCCCCGGTCCCTCCCCCAGAGGGGGCACCCCCATTTCACCGTTTCTTCCGGGGCAAGCCCCGGGGCCCGCACCGCGGCTTCGCCGCGGTGAGCGGGGCTCCGCCCCCGCGAAAACGGTTTAGGGCGGGGCGGGGAGCAAACCCTCACGGCCGAATCAGGCCGCACACCGTCTCGATATCCACCCGCACCTGCGCAATCGACGCCCTCCCCGACAACCACGTGATCAGCACCGAGTGCCACGTGTGCTCAATCACCCGCACCACCGACAACTGCTCAGCCGTCGGCGGCCCACCCAGCCCCATCGCATCGAGGATGATCGTCGTCGTCAGCCGCGACACCGCGTCGACCTCCGCGCTGACCGAGCGGTCCGCGAAGGTCAGCGCGCGCACCATCGCGTCGGCCAGATGCGGTTCCCGCTGCATCGCGCGGAAGGCCCGCATCAGCGTGCCCGCGACGCGCGCCGACGGGTCCGCCTCCGTCGGCGGGCGCTTGCGCAGGGTGTCGTGGAGCTGCTCCAGCTGGTCCTGCATGGTCGCGACCAGCAGATGGATCTTGGAGGGGAAGTAGCGGTACAGCGTGCCGAGCGCGACGTTCGACGACTCCGCCACCGCCCGCATCTGCACCGCGTCGAACCCGCCCCGGCTCGCCAGCCGCGTCGTGGCGGACAGGATGCCGCGCCGCCGCGCCTCCTGGCGCTCCGTGGTGGGCGGAGGGCAGAGGGCGGGTCTCGGGGCTGCGGTCTTCTGTCCCACTTCGGTGCGTTCCTCTGCAGGCGGCGGCGGTCGACGGGCAGGCATCATGACAGGCGTGCGCCAGTGATGCGAATCACTGCAAGCCACTGGAACGTGTTTCAGGTTAACCGCCTTCGCGGCGGCCTCACATGGACGTCGCCGCCCGGATGCTCTCCCGCAGGGAGCCCACCGTCGCCAGCACCGCGCTCGGCTCGTACCCGCAGTGCGCCATGCAGTTGTCGCAGCGCGGGTCCTTGCCCCGGCCGTACTTCTCCCACTCGGTGGTGTCCAGCAGTTCCTGGTACGTGCTCGCGTACCCGTCCTCCATCAGGTAGCAGGGGCGCTGCCAGCCCTTGAGGTTGTAGAGCGGGATGCCCCACGGCGTGCAGGCGAAGTCCCGCTTGCCCTCCAGGAAGTCGAGGAAGAGGGCGGAGTGGTTGAAGCGCCATTTCCGCCGGTTGCCGCCCGCGAACGCCTTGCGGAACGTCTCGCGGGTCTGCTGGACGCCCAGGAAGCGGTCCTGGTCGGGCGCCTTCTCGTAGGCGTAACCGGGCGAGATCTGCATCCGGTCCACCTTGAGCTCGTCGTTGAGGAAGTCGAGGACGTCGATGATGTCCTGCGGGGTGTCCGTGTTGAAGAAGGTGCTGTTCGTATAGACCTGGAAGCCCTTGGACTTGGCCAGCCGGATGGCCTCCACGGCCTGGTCGAAGACGCCGTCCTTGCTGACCGATTCGTCGTGCCGCTCCTTGAGCCCGTCGATGTGCACCATCCACACGAAGTTCCGGTGGGGGCGGAACTTGTGGAGGTGCTTGGGCAGCAGCACCGCGTTGGTGCAGAGCAGCACGAACTTCTTCCGGGCCAGCAACTCCCGGACGATCACATGCATCTGGGGGTGCATGAGCGGTTCCCCGCCGGACAGCGCCACCATCGGCGCCCCGCACTCCTCGACCGCGCCGAGCGCCTGCTGGACGGGCATCCGCTGCTTGAGCGTCCCCGCCGGGTGTTGGATCTTGCCGCAGCCGGCGCACTTGAGGTTGCAGGCGAAGAGCGTCTCCACCTCGACCAGCAGCGGGAACTTCTCCCGCCGCCGCAGCTTCTGCTGGATCAGGTGCTTCCCGAGCTTGACTGACAGATGAAGCGGCAGGCTCATGCCCGTCTCCAGGTCGTCGTTTACGTCAGGTACGTCAGGTCGGCGTGAATCCCTTCCCGCGCGGCGCCCGGTGGACGCGTCGGCGCGCATCACAGCCTCATCACCCTTGTGCGACCCTTTCGCGCGCCGCATGCCGGGGTCCTTGTGACTTGTCGTGCTTTCCCTCCATTTCCGGCGATGGGAGGGTGGTGGAACTTGTTCTAGAGATTCCGGAGCGGTTACGCTCCCGCCGAACCAGCAGGACGAATTGGGGGCCGCGAGTGACCGCTGAGACCGCCCAGGCAGCCGGGCCGGGTCCGCGCACCGCGACGGCCTCCGCGCCGGACGGGCCGCTGCGCATCGCGCTGCTGTCCTACAAGGGCAACCCGTTCTGCGGCGGCCAGGGCGTCTACGTCCGCCACCTGTCCCGCGAGCTGGCCCGGCTGGGCCACCGCGTCGAGGTCATCGGTGCCCAGCCCTATCCCGTGCTGGATGGTGGGGCTACGTTTACCGAGCTGCCCAGCCTCGACCTCTACCGGCAGCCCGACCCGTTCCGCACCCCGAAGCGCGACGAGTACCGCGACTGGGTCGACGCGCTGGAGGTCGCCACGATGTGGACCGGCGGCTTCCCCGAGCCGCTGACCTTCTCGCTGCGCGCCCGGCGCCATCTCGCCGCCCGCCGCGGCGACTTCGACGTGGTGCACGACAACCAGACGCTGGGCTACGGCCTCCTCGCCGACCTGGGCGCCCCGCTGGTCACCACCGTCCACCACCCCGTCACCGTGGACCGGCGCCTGGAGCTGGAGGCCGCGGGGGACGACCGCAAGCGGAGGATGTCCGTCCGGCGCTGGTACGCCTTTACGCGCATGCAGGAGAAGGTGGCCCGCCGGCTGCCGCGGATCCTCACCGTCTCCGGCTCCTCGCGCCAGGAGATCGTCGACCACCTCGCGGTGCGCCCGGACCGCGTCCACGTGGTGCCGATAGGCGCCGACACCGACCTCTTCTCGCCCGACCCGTCCGTCCCGGTCGTCCCCGGCCGGATCGTCACCACCTCCAGCGCCGACGTTCCCCTCAAGGGCCTGGTGCACCTCGTCGAGGCGCTCGCCAAGGTCCGTACCGAGGTCCCCGGCGCGCACCTGGTCGTCGTCGGCAAGCGGGCGGACGACGGGCCGGTCGCCCGGGCCATCGAGCAGTACGGGCTCGACGGCGCCGTGGAGTTCGTCAAGGGCATCACCGACGCCGAGCTGGTGGACCTGGTCCGCAGCGCCCAGATCGCCTGCGTCCCCTCCCTCTACGAGGGCTTCTCGCTGCCCGCCGCCGAGGCCATGGCCACCGGCACCCCGCTGGTGGCCACCACCGGCGGGGCCATCCCCGAGGTCTCCGGGCCCGACGGCGAGACCTGCCTGGCCGTGCCGCCCGGCGACGCGGACGCCCTCGCCGGCGCGCTCAAGCGGCTCTTCGCGGACGAGGAACTGCGCCGCCGGCTCGGCGCGGCGGGCCGCGAGCGGGTGCTCGCCCGCTTCACCTGGCGGCAGGCGGCGATCGGCACCGCCGAGCACTACCGCGCCTCGATCGAACGCGCCGCGCGGGCGAGGGCCCTGGCCCGGGCGGGCGCCGGTCCGCTGCCGGTCCGCTCCTAGCACCGCCGCCACCCACCCACTCCGCCGGACGAAAGCAGACCTCCGCCGTGCTGACCGTCGATTTCTCCCGCTTCCCGCTCGCCCCCGGCGACCGCGTCCTCGACCTGGGCTGCGGCGCGGGCCGGCACGCCTTCGAGTGCTACCGGCGCGGCGCACAGGTGGTCGCCCTCGACCGCAACGGCGAGGAGATCCGCGAGGTCGCCAAGTGGTTCGCCGCGATGAAGGAGGCCGGGGAGGCCCCCGCGGGCGCCACCGCCACCGCCATGGAGGGCGACGCGCTGGCCCTGCCCTTCCCCGACGACAGCTTCGACGTCGTCATCATCTCCGAGGTCATGGAGCACATACCGGACGACAAGGGTGTACTCGCCGAAATGGTCCGGGTGTTGAAGCCCGGCGGCCGGATCGCCGTGACCGTGCCCCGCTACGGCCCGGAGAAGGTCTGCTGGACGCTCAGCGACGCCTACCACGAGGTCGAGGGCGGGCACATCCGCATCTACAAGGCGGACGAACTGCTGCGCAAGATGGAGGAGGCCGGGCTCAAGCCGTACGGCACCCACCACGCGCACGGACTGCACAGCCCCTACTGGTGGCTCAAGTGCGCGTTCGGCGTGGACAACGACAAGGCGCTGCCGGTCCGCGCCTACCACAAGCTGCTGGTCTGGGACATCATGAAGAAGCCGGCGGCGACGAGGATCGCCGAACAGGTCCTCAACCCGGTCATCGGCAAGAGCTTCGTCGCCTACGCCACCAAGCCGCACGAGCCCGCCGCGGACCGCGCGTGACCACGTCGGAACGGCGCATCGAGCGCCTCGCGCTCCCGGGCGTCCTCACCGCCGAGCAGACCGTCGCCACCGTCGCCGGCATCGCCGCCGGGCAGCGCGAGGACGGGGCCATACCGTGGTTCCGCGGCCACCACCTCGACCCCTGGGACCACGTCGAGGCCGCCATGGCCCTGGACACCGCCGGCGAGCACGGGCGCGCCGGGGCCGCCTACCGCTGGCTCGCCGAGCACCAGAACCCCGACGGCTCCTGGTACGCGGCCTACGCCGACGGCGACCACACCGCCCCCACCGACCGCGCCCGCGAGACCAACTTCACCGCCTACGTCGCCGTCGGCGTCTGGCACCACTACCTCTCCACCGGCGACGACGCCTTCCTCGACCGCATGTGGCCCGTCGTCTACGCGGCCGTCGAGTTCGTCCTCCAACTCCAGCAGCCCGGCGGGCAGATCGGCTGGAAGCGGGAGGCGGACGGCACCGACGTCACCGACGCGCTCCTCACCGGCTCGTCCTCCATCCACCAGGCGCTGCGCTGCGCCCTGGCGATCGCCGAGCACCGCGAGGAGCCCCAGCCCGACTGGGAGCTCGCGGCCGGGCTGCTGGCGCACGCGATACGCCGCCACCCCGAGCGCTTCCTCGACAAGAGCCGCTACTCGATGGACTGGTACTACCCGGTCCTCGGCGGCGCCCTCACCGGCGAGGAGGCCGCGGCGCGCCTGAAGGAGGACTGGGACCGCTTCGTCGTCCCGGGCCTCGGGGTCCGCTGCGTGGTGCCCAACCCCTGGGTGACCGGCGGCGAGAGCTGCGAACTGGCCCTCGCCCTCTGGGCGGTGGGCCAGTCGGACCGCGCGGTGGAGATCCTGCGCTGGATCCAGCGCCTGCGCGCGGACGACGGCATGTACTGGACGGGCTACGTCTTCGAGGACGACGCGATCTGGCCCGAGGAGCGCACCACCTGGACGGCCGGTTCCCTGCTGCTGGCCGTGGCCGCGCTCGGCGGCGACGAGGCGACCGCCGCGGTCTTCGGCGGCGAGAGGCTGCCGAGGGGGCTGGAACCGGACTGCTGCCCCTGACCGCCCGTGGCGCGTTTCCGCCCGTGGCCCGTTTTTGACGGTCCCGCGCCGGGGCGTTCCCCCGAACGGTGCCGTCCGGATGCGGCCCGGCGCGGGGCCGGTCACGCTGGCCGGGTACCGTGTCCGCCCGCCGTGGAGGCCAGCGTGTCCGAACGTGCCCGCGTCCGCCGCACCATCATCGTCCTGCCGCTGGTGTGCGGCCTGTTGCTGACCGGCTCGGCCTGCGGCGGCGGCAGCAAGAAGGAGAAGGCCGAGGCCACTCCGACCAGTTCGGCCGAGAAGCAGAAGTTCGCCAAGACCCGCTTCGTCGCCAACGCGGGCCTCGCGGCCGGTGCCGCCTACAAGTGGATCGTCAAGCCGTACCGCGCGGGTTCCTTCAAGAAGGGCGCGGACGGCCGCACCGGTGCCCTCGTCAAGGCGGGCCTGGCAGGCGCGTTCACCTACAACCGGCTCAAGGCCGCGACGAAGAACGCCCAGGGGGACCCGACCCTCGCCAAGGCCCTCGTCCCCGTCACCGCCGGGATCGACTCCCTCAAGAGCCTGGGCACCAAGCTCCGCAAGGGCGAGGCGAACGACAACGACGTCAACTCCGTGGACAAGGTGATCGGCCAGGTCAAGGACGCGGGGAAGAGCGCCGGCGCCCCCGTCACCGACAAGGAGCCCTCCGCGAGCGAGTTGCAGAAGGGCTGACGCGCCGGCGCCCTGCTGATTGTCAGTGGCCGATGGGAGCATGTCTCTCATGGCGAAGACCGAGTCCGCATCCGTGTCCACCGTGCGCAGCCGCCTGCTGCGCCGTGCCGTGCCGCTCGTCGCGCTCGCGCTCCTCGCCGGCTGCTCGGGCGGCGGGGAGTCCGGCCCGCACGCCGGCGGGTCGGGTGCGGGCGACCCGGTCTTCACGTCTCTTGGCAACAGCGGCTATCAGGTGCTGCATTACGGCCTGGAGCTCGACTACGAGCCCGAGGGCAACGACCTGGACGGCACCGCCGTCATCACCGCCCGCGCCACCGAGGAGCTGTCCTCCTTCACCTTCGACTTCACGGGGATGAAGGTGACGGACGCCAAGGTCGGCGGGAAGACGGCGAAGACCTCCCGCAAGGGGAACAAGCTGAAGGTGGTTCCCGAGCAGCCGGTGAGCACGGGCGCGACGTTCAAGGCGGAGATCGTCTACTCGGGGAAGCCGAAGACCATGCGGGACCCCGACGGCGCCAAGGAGGGCTGGATCGAGACGGACCACGGGGCCGTCGGACTCGGCGAACCCGAGGGCTCCATGGCCTGGTTCCCCGGCAACCACCACCCGTCGGACAAGGCGTCCTACGACTTCACCGTCTCCGTCCCGGACGGCTACACCGCCGTGGCCAACGGCGAGTTGAAGAAGAAGGAGCAGGTCGAGGACGAGGACGGCGACGACTGGACGGTCTTCACCTGGCACAGCGGCGAACCGATGGCCAGCTATCTGGCGACCGTCGCCGTCGGCGACTTCAAGACGGCCGAGACGGACGCGGCCGGGGTGCCCGCCTACATCGCGTACGCGCCCAAGCATGAGGACGCGGCCCGGCATATGAAGGAGCTGCTGCCCAAGGCGATGACCTGGGCGCGCGAGCGCTTCGGCCCGTACCCCTTCTCGTCGTTCGGCGGCATCATCGACGACAACCCGTACATCCACTACGCGCTGGAGACCCAGACCAAGCCGTACTTCCCCGAGCCCGAGACCGACCGGATCATCGTCCATGAACTGGCGCACCAGTGGTTCGGCAACTCCGTCACCCCACGCAACTGGCGTGACATGTGGCTCAACGAGGGCTTCGCGCAGTACACGGAGTGGATGTGGGAGGCCCAGCAGGAGAAGGGCCGCAGCGAGAAGCAGACCTTCGACGACTACTACGACGGCAAGGATCCGGAGTCGAAGGACGCTGAGGGCAACGACATCTGGGCCTTCCCGCCCGCCTATCCGACGGCCGAGACGATATCCGGGCGCCCGGTGTACGGGCGGGGCGCGATGGTGCTGCACAAGGTGCGCGAGACGGTGGGCGATCCCGTCTTCTTCGACATCCTGAAGGCCTGGACGCGGAACCACCGGTACGGGAACGCGGGGACCGACGACTTCATCAAGCTGTGCGAGCGGAAGTCGGGCAAGGACCTCGGGGATCTCTTCGACACCTGGCTGTTCAAGGCGGACAAGCCGGACCACCGCTGACGGGCGCGCGAAAAGGCCCGCCGGGGAAGTCCCCGGCGGGCCTTTCGGTCACGGACATCAGCCGCGCTGGATGCCCGAGGTGTCCTGGAGGACGCCGCGGCGGCCGTCCTGGGTCTGGGCGACGAGCGCCTGACCGCGCTGGTCCACCGCGAGGTACCAGGTGCCGGGCGCCAGCTCGGCGATCGGCGTCGGGGAGCCGTCCTCCGGGAACAGCGGCCGGCTGACCGGGACCGCGAACCAGAAGGGGGCGAAGTCGGCCGCCGGGGCCGGAGCGGGGGCCTGGGCCTGGGCCGGGGAAGGCGTCGGCGCCGGGGCGCCGGCCGCCGGGTCGGGCTGCGGGGCGCCGCCGTAGGGCTGGCCCTGGCCCGGCTGTCCCGGCTGGCCGCCGTACGAGGCGCCGGGGCCGCCCGGGCCCGGGTAGCCGTAGCCCGGGTGGGCACCGGTGCCGTAGGGCTGCGGGACCTGCGGGCGCGGGGCGCCCATCAGCGGGGCCTTCAGCGCCGGGATGCGCGCGGCGAACAGGGCGGTCGCGGCGATCAGCAGGGTGGCGATGAAGGCGAGGATGCGGCCGATGCCGACGCCGATCTTGTCGTTGCCGTGCTCCACAGGGCCGTCGAACATCGTCCACAGCACGGTCCAGGTCGCGAAGACCGCGAGGGCGGTGCCCCACTGCTCCAGCGTGAGCCCGAGCGCCTTGCGGCCCTCGGGCTGGAAGCGGGAGGCGACGATCAGGGCTGCGGCGATCAGACCCGCGAGCACGATCGACGGCAGTGCCGGGAAAACCTTGCCCGACCAGAGGTTGGGCATGTCCAACCTGTCGCAGAGCGGCCCGCTGCAGTCGACGGAGTAATAGTCGAGGAACGAGGCGATGAACAGCAACACCGCTGCTCCGATCACCACGCCGTCGCCTCTAGTGAGGGAGCGGATGTTCACCTGAAATCCTTTGTCAGTGCCGTCGTTTTCGTTCGCTGTCACGAGACGTGGAGGGGCGTCGGACGAACGCGGCCCCCCATGGTACGGGGGAACCTATCGTCCCTCCGTCCCGGGCGCCTCATCGTTTCGTCCTCGTGACACGCCCGTGGCCTGGCGTTATTCGGAGTCACCTGCCCCGGACGAAGTCGGCGATGCCCCGGGCGATCCCCTGCGCCGCCTTGTCGCGCCATGCGGGGTCGGTGAGGTGGGCGGCGTCCTGTGCGTCGCGCATGTTGCCGCACTCGACGAACACCTTGGGAACGGTGGAGAGGTTGAGGCCGCCGAGGTCGCCGCGGACG
Organism: Streptomyces luteireticuli; assembly: GCF_041519305.1. Taxonomy (NCBI): domain Bacteria; kingdom Bacillati; phylum Actinomycetota; class Actinomycetes; order Kitasatosporales; family Streptomycetaceae; genus Streptomyces; species Streptomyces luteireticuli. Next base: position 2,917,726 of record NZ_CP167927.1, on the reverse strand, counting down.
TCCAGTCCGGTGCCGTGGCCGATGTAGTTGGACGGAGCGCTCCCGGTCGACTGGACGAAGTTCCCGGCGACGCGCTCGCCGAGCTCCTTGGACGGGCCGACGATCGGCGCGGTGTCCGCGCGCCCGCCCTTGACCTTCGCGGGCAGGATCACATGGAAGCCGCGCTGCCCCTCGGCCGCGCCGTCCGCGTGCACCGACAGGGCGGCGTCGGCGTGGGCTTGATTGCCGATCGCGGCCCGCTCGTCCACACAGGGCCCGTAGGGCCGGTCGCCGTCGTGGGTGAGGGTGACCGTGGCGCCCTGCGCCGTGAGGATGTCCCGGATGCGGTGGGCGACGTCCAGGCTGAACTCGGCCTCCGCGTAACCGGAGTTGGTGGAGGTACCGGTGGTGTCGCACTCCTTGCGGCCCGTACCGATGTCCACGGAACGGTTGATCTCGGTGGAGTGGTCCTGGTTGCGGATGTTGTGCCCGGGGTCGATGACGACGGTTTTGCCGCGCAGGGACCCGTCGGGTGCAGGTGGTTGTTGCTGTTTCGCCTGGACGGAAGGTTTCGCCGGGGCGGACGGCTTCATCGGGGCGGACGGTGACGGTGCGCGCGTCGCCGTGGGGGCGGACGTCTGCGGCGGCCTGGTCGCCCTGCCCTCGGCGGCCGGGCCGGCGACGTCCTTGTCGTCGCAGCCGGTGAGGGCGGCCAGCGCCGTCAGCGTGACGAGCGCCGCCGCCAGGACGCGGGGGCGGGAATGACTGCCGTAAGACACCCGGGCGATGCTAGCGCCGCGCCTCGCCCCGGCGCAGTACGCGCAGGGAACGCGTGACGGAGACCTCGCTGAACTCGCCCGATTCCAGGGCACGCCGGTAGATGCGGTACGGGGCCTGCCCGCCGTCCGCCGGGTCCGGGAACACGTCGTGGATGACGAGCAGCCCGCCGGGGGCGAGGTGCGGGGCCCAGCCCTCGTAGTCGGCGGTCGCGTGCTCGTCGGTGTGCCCGCCGTCGATGAACACCAGCCCCAGCGGCGTCCGCCACAGGGCGGCGATCTGCGGGGAGCGCCCCACGACCGCGACGACGTGCTCCTCAAGCCCGGCTCTGTGCAGCGTGCGCCGGAACGTCGGCAGGGTGTCCATCCGCCCGACCTCGGGGTCGACGAGGGAGGTGTCGTGGTACTCCCAGCCGGGCTGCTGCTCCTCGCTGCCCCGGTGGTGGTCGACGGTGACGACGGTCGTCCCGGCGGCACGGGCCACGTCGGCGAGGAGGAGCGTGGAACGGCCGCAGTAGGTGCCGACTTCGAGGAGCGGGAGGCCGAGGGCGGCCGCGGTTTCCGCCGCACGGTGCAGGGCGAGGCCCTCGTCCAGGGGCATGAAGCCCTTGGCTTCTTCGAAGGCGGCGAGGGTGGTGGGGCTCGGGGACATGGGGTCATGCTGCCATGGGGGCCGGGGCGGAGGGATCTTGGCCCCTCCGGGGGAGGGGCCGGGGCCAAATCCCCTCACAGCCAGCCGTTCTGGCGCGCCGCCCGCACCGCCTCCATGCGATTGCGCGTCCCCGTCTTGCCGATCGCGGCCGAGAGGTAATTGCGCACCGTCGCGGGGGACAGATGCACCCGCGCCGCGATGTCGGTCACCGTCGCCCCGTCCACCGCCGCCGTCAGGACGTCCCGTTCCCGCTGGGTCAGCGGGTTCGGGCCCGCGCTCAGGGCGGCGGCGGCGAGCGCCGGGTCGATGACGCGTTCGCCGGCCAGCACCCGGCGGATGGCCGCGGCGAGGTCCTCGACGGGGCCGTCCTTGACGAGGAAGCCGGACGCGCCCGCCTCCATCGCGCGGCGCAGATAGCCGGGGCGGCCGAAGGTGGTCAGGATCAGGACGCGGCAGGAGGGGAGCGCGGTGCGCAGTTCGGCCGCCGCGTCCAGGCCGCTGCGGCCGGGGAGTTCGATGTCGAGGAGGGCGATGTCGGGGCGGACGTCCAGCGCCGTGGGGACGATCGCGTCCCCGTCGCCGACCTGGGCGACGACCTCGATGTCGTCCTCCAGGCCGAGCAGGAGGGCGAGCGCGCCCCGCATCATCCCCTGGTCCTCGGCCAGCAGTGTCCTGATCACGCGGCTCGTTCCTCCTCGTTGTCCACGGGGAGTTCCGCCACTAGCCGGAACCCCCGTCGTCCGTCGGGGCCGGAGGTCAGGGATCCGCCGGCGGCGGCGAGGCGTTCCGTCAGCCCCTTCAGCCCGTTCCCGTCCCCGTTTCCGTTTCCGCTCCCACCGGGCGAGCCTACGCCGCGCCCGTTGTCGGCGATCTCCAGGTGGACGCGGTCCGGTTCGCCGCGCACCTCGATCTCGCAGCGCGAAGCCCCGCTGTGCCGTACGACGTTGGTGACGCCCTCACGGACGACCCAGCCGAGCAGGGCGCCGGTCTGCGGCGGCAGTGGCGGGCCGGACTGGCGGATCTCGGCGGTGATGCCGGAGGCGTCCAGCAGCGAACGGGCGTTGTCCAGCTCGGTGGTGAGGCTGCCCTCGCGGTAGCCGGTGACCGCCTCGCGGATCTCGGTGAGCGCCTGGCGGCCGACCGCCTCGATGTCGGCGGCCTGGCCGAGCGCGGCCTCCAGGTTCTTGGGGCCGAGGCGGCGTACCGCCTCCGCCTTGACCACGATCACGGACAGGGTGTGGCCGAGCAGGTCGTGCAGGTCGCGCGAGAAGCGGAGCCGCTCGCGCTCGACGGCGGCGTGGGCGAGCTGCTCGCGGGTGTCGCGCAGCCTGGTGACCGCCTCGTGGAGGTTGAGGACGGCCGCGGCGACCAGCCCGCCCAGCGCGGTGCCCCAGGCGACGGCGACGACGCTGCCGGTGCTGGCGTCCTCGGGCCGCAGGAGCCATAGGGATCCGGAGGTGAGGCCGAGCGTGCCGAGCGCGGCGCCCATCGCCCGGCCGCGGTCGCGCAGCACGATGCCGGTGGCGATGGACAGCAGCGGGAAGCACATCTGCCAGTGGTCGAGGTAGCCGATGTTGAGCGCGAAGGTGACGACGACGAGCCCGGCCAGTGCCGCGAGCGGCACGCGGGTGCGCCGTCGGCGCTCGTCGAGGGCGGTGAAGACGGCCGTGACGTAGAGCGCGGCGAAGGCCAGCTCGCCCAGGCCGGCGAGCCAGGGCAGGGGCATGTCGCCCCGGAGCATGTGGACGGTGTCGCCGGTGATGGCGAACAGCCACGGGACGAAGGCCTCTTTGCGGGGCAGCTTCATCCGCTCGATCTCGTCAGCGGTGCTCCTCATGCTGCGAACTCTAAGGAACACCGCCCTGACCTGGGCAGACGCAAAAGTCCACCAGTTGCTGTGACATTTGTCCTCCGCTGTTCTTCCCGCGCCGCGCGGGAGCGGTTATACAGGGCTCCATGCCCATCGACGCAGCCAAGGCCCTGGCCGCCGAGCCGCGGACCGTCCCGCTCTCCTGGGACCACAAGGACGTCCTCCTCTACCACCTGGGCGTCGGCGCGGGCGTCCCGGCCACGGACCCGGCCGAGCTCCGCTATGTGCTGGAGGACCGGCTCCGCGTCCTGCCGAGCTTCGCCACCGTCGCCGGCGGCGGCATGATCGCGGCGGACTGGCCGGTCACGCCCGGCATCGACATCGACCTCTCGGCCGTCCTGCACGGCGGGCAGTCGCTCACCCTGCACCGGCCGATCCCGGTCCGCGGGGAGGGGGCCGCCCAGACGTCCCGCATCGCCGCCGTCCTCGACAAGGGCAAGGCGGCCGTGATCGTGCTGCGCACCGATGTCGCCGACGCCGAGGGGCCGTTGTGGAGCGGGGAGTCGAGGCTCTTCGTGCGCGGGGAGGGCGGGTTCGGGGGCGAGCGCGGAGGCGGCGGCGAGCGTCCGGCGCCGCCCGGCCGCGCGCCGGATGTGATCGTCGAGCGGCCCGTCCGCGAGGAACAGGCGCTGCTCTACCGGCTGTCCGGCGACTGGAACCCGCTGCACGCCGACCCGGCGTTCGCCGCCCGGGCCGGTTTCGACCGGCCGATCCTGCACGGGCTGTGCACCTACGGCATGGCGCTCAAGGCCGTCGTCGACACGCTGCTGGACGGGGACCCCGCGCGGGTGCGCTCGTACTCCACGCGCTTCTCCGGCGTGGTCTTCCCCGGCGAGACGCTGCGCGTGCGGATGTGGCGGGACGAGCCGGGGCCGGGCCGGATCCGGGTGGCGGTGACGGCCGTCGAGCGGAACGACACAGGCGTGCTCGACGACACCGTCGTCGAACACGCCTGAGAGGGCCGCGCCCGAGGAGGCTGCGTCAGCTCGCCTCGACGCGGCGGTGCTTGCCCTGGGTGGTGGTGTGCGATTCGTCGGACGACGCCGGACCGCGGTGCCTGCCGGCCCCGGCGGCTGCGGCCCGGGCGGACGCCTCCAGGGGGCGCGCCTCGGTCGTGTCGGTTCGGGCTTCGGACATGTGGGGAGTCACTCCGTGGGATGGGGATTGCGTGCTGTGCGCGCGGGGGCCGCGGTGTTTGTCAACACGCCTGGGCGGTACGCCCGGGTGTCCGTCAACACACGCTCCGCGCAGGACCGTTCACAGGACACAGCTGCGCAAAACCCCCGCGCCGAAGTCTAACGGGACCTTGATCGCGGGGGCCACCCCGGTCCGGGGCGGGACCGGGGCCCTGTCCTTGCTCCACCGTCCTTACGTCATACGGGAAGGGCGGGCGTGCGGCGCCTGTTGCAGAGGCACCGGCCGGGGCGTCACCGGCAGGGGCTCCGGCTCCTGCTCCTCCTCCGGGTCGGGCATCCGCACCCGGGCCAGTCCGCAGGAGACGTGCGGCGTCGCGTACGGCAGCCGCAGCTCCCCGCAGGCCGTCCACAGCCCGGCCCCGGCGACCCAGCCCTGCGGACCCGGGAACTGCCGCAACTGCCGCTCGGCGGGCCGCCACACGCCCACCGACGTCCCCGACTCGCGGTCCACCCGGAAGGCCACCGCGCACCCCTCGGGCGACAGCGTCTGCCCGGGCTGCGCGGCGAACGGCGTCACCGCCGCGCCCTGCTGGCGCAGGCACTCGGGGAAGCGCACCGGGCGCGAGGAGCCCAGCACGCCCCAGCCGAGGCGCTCCTGGCCGGGGGCGTCGGAGCGGACGAGGAGCAGGCCGCTGTCCGGGTCGGCGAGGACGAGGCGGTCGTTGCTGCGGTCGGTGATCTGGAGCAGCGGGCTGGTCTCGCCGCACCGCCCCAGGTCCACGACGACGGTCTTGGTGATGCCCTCCAGCTCCCGGTCGAGGGCGAGCAGCCGGCCCTCGCGGTCCAGCCAGGCGCCGCCGGAGCAGCGGCCGTTGACCCGGGCGAGCAGTTCGGGCCCGGCGGTGGTGCCGTGCACGCGCCACAGCGTGGTCGTGCGGTCGCCGTGCACCAGTGCGTAGGCCGAGGCGCCGTCGGGGGCGGGCGGGAGCAGCGACAGGTAGGGGCACTCGATCGCGCCGAGCGGCAGCTCGCCCGTGCCCGGCCCGGTCGGGTAGAGCAGCGACAGCGCGTACCGTTCGGCGACGCGGCGTCGGATGAGCACCCTTCCGTCGGCGAGCGGGAGCACCTCGCTGTCGGGCTCCTCGGGCTGGCTGCCCGGCAGCGGGACCGCGTACGGCTCGGGGCCGCCGAGGGTCCAGCGCTCGGGGAACCAGCCGCCGGTGGCGCGGCTGAGCGCCAGCCAGGCCGCGTACGAACCGTCGGCCGTGATCGTGAAGGACGGCCGGCGTGAGTCCATCGGCGCACGTCGGGGAGTGGTCTCGGGGGTGCTCTGGGGGGCACAGACCGTCATGAGAAACGTCACCTCCGGCACAGAACGTAGTTTTAGGGCGCTAAACCGCACCCTGCGAGTGAGGTTGGTTCACGCGTACGGGTGGAGGTTCTCCGATTCACCGGAGGGCGGGGTGGCGGGTGTGCTTGGTACATTCCGCCCCCTTTGGGGTAAGGCGGCCCTAAGTGGTTTAGGGTAAGGCGAACCTAAGTAGGCGGTGCGGCCCCTCGCACCGTCCCCATCGCCGAGGGAGAACGCCCATGTCACTCCGCCGATCGCGCCGATCGCTCCGCCGCCGCGGCACGGCCGCCGCGGCCCTCGCGCTCTCCGCCGCCCTGGCCATGACGGCCTGCGACGCGGAGACCTCCGACAAGGGCAAGGACGGCGGCGCGGGCTCCAAGTCCGTCGCCCAGGGCGGCAAGGACTTCGGCAAGGCGGGCGAACAGACCAAGAACATGGGTACGGACGCGGCCCCGGGCCAGTTCCCGCGGACCGTCACCCACGCCCTCGGCAAGACCGAGATCAAGACCAAGCCGAAGCGCGTCGTCGTCCTCGACGTCGGCGAGCTCGACAACGTCGTCTCCCTCGGCATCAAGCCCGTCGGCTACGCCCCCTCCGAGGGCGACGCCGAGATCCCCGGCTACCTCAAGAAGGACGCCGGCGACCCCAAGAGCGTCGGCACCATCAACGGGCTCAACCTGGAGGCCATCAACAACCTCCACCCCGACCTGATCCTCGGCAGCAAGCTCCGCGCGGAGAAGCACTACAAGAACCTGTCGAAGATCGCCCCCACCGTCTTCTCCGTCCGCCCCGGCTTCACCTGGAAGGAGAACTACCTCCTCAACGCCGCCGCCCTCGACGAGACCGCAAAGGCGAAGAAGAACCTCGCGGACTACGAGGCCAAGGCGAAGAAGCTGGGCGAGGACCTCGGCGACAAGAAGCCGACCATCACGATGCTGCGCTACATGCCGCAGTTCACCCGCCTGTACGCGCAGAAGTCGTTCATCGGCACCGTCCTCAAGGACGTCGGCCTGCCGCGCCCGAAGAACCAGCAGGCGGACGACCTCGCCGTGCAGATCGGCCCGGAGAAGATCGACCAGGCCGACGCCGACTGGATCTTCACCGGCGTCTACGGGAACCCGGACAAGACCAAGCGCGCCGCGGCCGAGGACAACCCGCTGTGGAAGAACCTCAAGGCCGTCAAGGAGGGCCGGGCCGAGAACGTCAAGGACGAGACCTGGTACCTGGGCCTGGGCGTCACGGCCGCGAACAGCGTCCTCGACGACCTCCGGGCCTTTCTTGTGAAGAAGTAGTACAGCCTGGTCAAGAAGTAGGGCTCTCCGAGCGGCGGCGTACGGGCACGGGAAGGCAGGTAGCCTTTCCCCGTGCCCGTACTGTCTGAAGTCATCGCCGCCCTCGACGCCCTGTGGCCCCCGGAGCGGGCCGAGCAGTGGGACGCCGTCGGCACGGTCTGCGGCGACCCCGACGCCTCCGTCACCCGGGTCCTGTTCGCCGTCGACCCCGTCCAGGCGGTCGTCGACGAGGCCGTGGAGCTCGGCGCCGACCTGGTCGTCGCCCACCACCCGCTCTACCTGCGCGGCACCACGACGGTCTCGGCCGGCACCTTCAAGGGCCGTTCCGTGCACACCCTGATCAAGAACGACATCGCGCTGCACGTCGCGCACACCAACGCCGACCGCGCCGACCCCGGTGTCTCCGACGCCCTCGCCGGCGCCCTGGACCTGCGCGTCATCGGCCCCCTGGTGCCCGACGCCACCGACCCGACGGGCCGCCGCGGGCTCGGCCGCATCTGCGAGCCGGTCACCCCGCTGACCCTCGCCGAGTTCGGCGAGCTGTGCGCCAAGCGGCTGCCCGCCACCGCCCAGGGCATCCGCGTCGCCGGCGACCCGCAGCAGGTCGTCCGCACCGTCGCCGTCTGCGGCGGTTCCGGCGACTCCCTCTTCGACCAGGTGCGGGCCGCGGGCGTGGACGCCTACGTCACCGCCGACCTGCGCCACCACCCCGCCTCCGAGGCCCGGCTGCGGAGCCCGCTCGCCCTGGTCGACGCGGCCCACTGGGCCACCGAGTGGCCCTGGTGCGAGCAGGCCGCCGCCCAGCTCGACGAGATCTCCGACCGGCACGGCTGGGGCCTGCGCACGCACGTCTCGCGCCTCGTCACCGACCCCTGGACCGCCCACGCGGCCGCCCCCGTCACCGATCACCACTCCTAGGAGCCCCCAACTGAACGCCGCGCCCGCCGACCAGATCCGCCTCCTCGATCTGCAGGCCCTCGACACCCGCCTCGGCCAGCTCGCCCACAAGCGGAAGAGCCTGCCCGAGCACGCCGAGATCCAGTCCCTCGAGGGCGACTTCGCCCAGCACCGCGACCTCCTCGTCGCCGCGCAGACCGAGGAGAGCGACACCTCCCGTGAGCAGACCAAGGCCGAGCAGGACGTCGACCAGGTCCGCCAGCGCGCCGCCCGCGACCAACAGCGTCTGGACTCCGGCGCCGGCATGAGCCCGAAGGACCTGGAGAACCTCCAGCACGAGGTCGCCTCCCTCGCCAAGCGCCAGGGCGACCTGGAGGACGTGGTCCTGGAGATCATGGAGCGCCGCGAGTCCGCCGCCGAGCGCGTCACCGAGCTGACCGGCCGCGTCGAGGCCGTCCGGGCCAAGGTCGACGCCGCCGTCGCCCGCCGCGACGCCGCCCTCGCGGAGATCGACGCCGAGGCCGCCACCGTCACCAAGGAGCGCGAGCTCGTCGCCCGCTCCGTCCCGGCCGACCTGCTCAAGCTCTACGACAGGCTGCGCGAGAAGCAGGGCGGCGTCGGCGCGGCCCGCCTCTACCAGCGCCGCTGCGAGGGCTGCCGCCTGGAGCTCGACATCACCGAGCTCAACGAGGTGCGCGCGGCCGCCGCCGACACCGTCGTCCGCTGCGAGAACTGCAGCCGCATCCTGGTCCGTACGCCCGAATCGGGGCTGTAGGCCCGATGCCCAACCGCTTCGTCGTCGAGGCCGACGGAGGCTCCCGGGGCAACCCGGGCCCCGCCGGCTACGGCGCCGTCGTCCTCGACGCGGCCACCGGCGAGACTCTCGCCGAGGCCGCCGAGTACATCGGCACCGCGACCAACAACGTCGCCGAGTACCGCGGGCTCATCGCCGGGCTCCAGGCCGCCCTGGCCATCGACCCGGACGCCGAGATCCAGGTCCGCATGGACTCCAAGCTCGTCGTCGAGCAGATGTCCGGCCGCTGGAAGATCAAGCACCCGGACATGAAGCCGCTGGCCGCCGAGGCCAAGCGGGTCTTCCCCGCCGGGCGGGTCGCCTACCGGTGGATCCCCCGCGAGAAGAACAAGCACGCCGACCGGCTCGCCAACGAGGCCATGGACCTCGGCAAGCAGGGCAAGCGCTGGGAGCCCTCGCAGTCCTCCGCGGACCTCGCCGCCGTCCCGGCCCCCGTCGAGGAACCGCTCGCCGAGCCCAAGGCCGCCCCCGTCGGCTGGGCCGCCCCCGCCGACCTCGGCACGCCCACCACCTTCGTCCTGCTGCGCCACGGCGAGACCGCGCTCACCCCGCAGAAGCGCTTCTCCGGCAGCGGCGGTTCCGACCCCGAGCTCTCGCCCGCCGGCCGCCGCCAGGCCGACGCCGTCGCCGCCGCGCTCGCCGCGCGCGGCACCATCCAGGCCGTCGTCAGCTCCCCGCTGCGCCGCTGCCGCGAGACGGCCGAGGCCGTCGCCGCCCGGCTCGGCGTCGAGGTGCGCGTCGACGAGGGGCTGCGCGAGGCCGACTTCGGCGCCTGGGAGGGGCTGACCTTCGCCGAGGTCCGCGAGCGGTACCCGGACGACCTCGACGCCTGGCTCGGCTCCACCAAGGCCGCCCCCACCGGCGGCGGCGAGAGCTTCGCGGCCGTCGCCCGGCGCGTCGCCCTCTCCCGCGACAAGCTCCTCGCCCGCTATGCGGGACGCACGGTGCTGCTGGTGACCCATGTGACGCCGATCAAGACCCTGGTCCGGCTGGCCCTGGGAGCCCCGCCCGAGGCGCTGTTCCGCATGGAGCTGTCGGCCGCCTCGCTGTCGGCGGTGGCGTACTACGCGGACGGCAACGCGTCGCTGCGGCTGCTGAACGACACGTCGCACCTGCGCTGACGCGGTGACGGGCCGGCGTCAGTCCGTCCGCCGGCCCATCACCGCCGTCCCGACGACCGTCCTGCCCAGCAGACAGCCCGCGCCCGCCCGCAGCCGCCGGCGCTCCCGCTCCTCGATGTCCTGCGCGCTCTCGCCGGTGGCCGCCGTCCGCGGGCAGCCGGGGCAGCTCCAGAGGTCCGGGGCGCCGGGCGGCGGCGGCTCCATCGCGACCGCGCAGTGCGGGCACTCCACCGTCACGCCCTCCACGTGACCGCACGATCCGCACACCCAGACGGGACCCTCGGTGTCCTGGCGTCTCCACGCCGTGCCGCGGCAGCGGGGGCACCCCGTGGTGACGATCCCGGCCCGGTCCATGATCGGCGGTTCCGGGGTGGCGTCGGCGTACTCGATGAGCCGTGCCCGCACCTGTTCGTCCGTGGTGTTGGCCATCCGGAGCAGATGTGCGACACGTGAACGTGCCTCGTCAGCGAATTCGTTCATGGCGGGGGCAGGTTATCGCCGCCGGGCGCCGGTGATCACCCAGGCGTCACTGCCGTGTTGACCTCATGCACCGCCCGGATCACCTGTGTCACCGCCGTGTTGACGCAGCCGGGACGCGGCCCGGGCCAGTCGCTCCACCCGCGCCCAGTCGCGGCCGCGCACCGCGTCCGGCGGCAGCATCCAGGTGCCGCCGACGCAGCCGACATTGGGCAGCGCCAGATACGTCCGCGCGGACTCCTCGCCTATCCCCCCGGTGGGGCAGAACCGGGCCGTGGGCAGCGGCGCGGCGAGGGACCGGAGGTACGCGGCCCCGCCGGCCGCCTCGGCCGGGAAGAACTTCATCTCCCGCACGCCCAGTTCCAGCAGCGTCATCACCTCCGAGGCGGTCGAGACCCCGGGCAGGAACGGCACCCCGGACGCGCGCATCGCGTCCAGCAGCCGCACCGTCCACCCCGGGCTCACCAGGAACCCCGCCCCGGCCCCGATCGCCGCCTCGACCTGCGCGGGCCGCAGCACCGTCCCGGCCCCCACCACCGCCTCCGGCACCTCGGCCGCCACCTCGGCGATCGCCTCCAGCGCCCCGTGCGTCCGCAGCGTGATCTCCACCGCCCGCAGCCCTCCCGCGACCAGCGCCCGCGTCAACGGCACGGCGTCGGCGGCGTCGTGCAGCACGACGACGGGGAGGACGGGGGCGAGGTCGAGGATGTCGGTCACGGGGGCATGGTGCCGGGGGAGAGCGGAGCGGGCAACGGCTGTTGCGCATCCTGCAACGGGGTATGCCGGGCCACCGCCGACTCGCGAAGCACAGGCCCCAGGAGTCAAACGTAGCAACAACCACCCCAACTCCCTTTGTCCACGAGACAATTGAGAGACGAGTCGCTACGCTTTCGACAGCAGAACCCCTCCCCACTCGGCCGGGTTCCACTCCGGGGCCCGCGGCCTCTGACGGGGCCGAACGCACCACCAGGGAGGGTTGATTGGACGAGCGGGCGTCGCCACCCGGCGGCATACGCAGGTCCAGGATCCGCGATGTGGGAAAGCACCTGCGTGCGGCCTACGAGGGCGCCGACAGGTGGCTGGCCTCCCCCGGGGGAAGGCTGGCGATCAGAGGGACACGCGAACTCCTGAAGTGGTACATCCGCTTCAAGGGGATCGACGTCGATCTCGGTGACGATCCCCCTGAGCGGTGACACAAGCACGGCGGCCCGCCCATCAGTTGACCCCTGGGGGCGGGTTCGTGTCGTAGAAACCCACGCTATGCCTGCCGACCGCCCACGTCATCAAAAGTTCTTCCGTCCTGAGATGGTGTTGGACATCGGCGGGACCGGGGTATCGAACGTGAGACATTGGTCTTTGTCTCATGGAATCGGAGGGGGCATGGTCGAGACGCAGCGCGCGGGGCGCCGTGGCCGCCCCTGGGGGGCCTTACAGGGCGACTCGACCGCGACGAACGACCTGGCACGGCTGCTTCGCGACTGGCTGGACGCGGCCGGCATGTCCCTCAACGGTCTCTACGCCCGGCTCGTCCCCGAATACTTCCCCACCGGCCAGGTGCCCAGCCGGTCGACGATCGCCCGCAGGCTGTCGGGCGCGGGGCTGGAGAACGACTGGGCCTTCGTGGAAGCGGTCGCAGACCTCACGACGGCGGACGCACCGGGCCGCACGCTGGCCCTGGCCCACGCCCGGCGCCTCTGGGGCGAGGCGCGACGGACGTCCACGACCACCGCCGGAGGAAGCGCCGAGGACGGGGAGGGGAGCCCGACCGCCATGGAAGCGGAGGCCCTTGACGGCAGCCGGAGGTTCGACATCCAGAACGCGACCTTCAACGGCTCGGTGCACATCACCAACAACCACTACACCGCCGTGGAATCGGCCGAACTTCAGGACCAGCTGCTCGACGCCCGCCGACGGCTCGTGGAGGCGCTGGACCAGCTGAACGACGCCCGCCGCGAGCTCGCCGCCGTCAAGCAGGAGCTGGAGCAGATGCACCGGGCGCGGGAACGGCTGCAGCGTGCCGGCGCGGTGCCGGACCCGAAGACGGCCGTGGAGGACCTCCGACGCAGCCTGCTGCTCCTCGGCCGGGCCGAACAGGGCGACGCCTGAGAGAGACCGCAGCCGCGGTCCCCGGTCACGCGATCGGCCCATCACCTCGGGCAGAGGCCCGCACTGTGCTGTGGAATGCCGGTGAGGTGCAGCGCTCTCCCCCCGGCGGTGACATGGACTCCTTGCGAAGCGCCCTCCCAACCCTCACGAGGTGGGGCCTGGTCGTGGCGCTCGTCGTCCTCTTCGGCGCCCTCGTCTACTTCGGGGTGCGGACCGCCGAGTCCCCGCCCCGCCTCGCGGATCCGGCCCCCACCGCTCCACCCGGGCCGGTCGGCCCGAAGGGTTCTCTGCCCCCTCAGGCCAGGGGTGCCTACGATCCGAACACCCGCGTCCTGGCCCTGCTCGCCTTCGTGTCCCCGCTGCTGACCACGATCATCGGCTTCTACTTCGGCAAGAGCACGGGCGAGGCCACCGGCGAGGCCGTCAAGTCCGAAGTGCGGGCCCAACAGGCCCAGATCCCCTCGGCGCTTTACGCGGCAGGCCACGGGAGTGCGGTGGATGTGCTCCTCGACAAAGGTCTCATCACGCCGTTTCCGGGCGGGCCCGCGGACGGCGGGAGCTCCGGCAAGTAGGGTGCCGCGGCTTGCACAAAAGCCCCACCGACCTGGCGTTCCGCCAGTTCGAGGGGCTCCGTGCCGGTAGGCCGGCGGACGAGTCGGCCTGTACGCCGGGAACAGTGCACTCATGGGCACTGACCTGCGGTTTCTTCGACACAAGGGGCTTGATCGCCACGCAATCGCCACACGGGCGGGGGATCGCCACTCACGCCGCCACCTTGTAGTCCTCCTGGTCGCCCTCGACCTCGACGACGGGAGGCGGCGGAACGAAGTGCGTTTTCGTGATCGAGAAGACGTTGTCGAGGAATCGGCGGCCCTCGGAAGCCGAGCCGGCCACCTGGTGCTTGTAGGTCCCCTCCGTCTCCTCCTGGCTCGCGTGGCCGACCCAGAGACTGACCTCGGAGAGAGGGGCGCCCTCCTTGAGGGCCGTCGAGACGAAGGTGTGTCTCAGATCGTGGAACCGGAAGTCGTCGGGCAGCCCGACCGCCTTCCGGGCTTTGTTCCACGCTTTGTAGAACACCGAACGACGTATGACGTTGCCTCTTGAGGAGACGAACAGGAGGTTCCTCCCCGCGGGGACGTGCTCCCTGATATGCCGGAGGGTCACGGCCTTCGCGAGGTCCGGGAACGGCGTCTCGCGGCCGAAGCTCGCCGCCGTCTTGGTGTAGTCCACCAGTACGGCCCGGTAGTCCTCCAAGATCACCTGACGCTTGACGGTCAGGAACCCACCGTCGAAGTCGATCGCGTCCCGACAGAGGCCCAGCGCCTCGCCGAGCCGGAGCCCGCTCAGAGCTCCTACGAAGACGATCGCGCGGTAGTGCTCGGGCAGGTTCTCGTACAGGCCGAGAACCTGCTCCAGGGTGGCGGGCACGACCCGCCGCCGCTGGACCTCGGGGAGTTCGACGTCGACGCAGGGCGAGACGGCCAAGATGCGCTTCTTGACCGCGCGATTGATGCATGCCCTGAATGTCTTATAGATGAGGTGGACCGTCCGGGGTGCCAGACCCTTGACCTCCAAGGCCCAGATCCACCGCTGAACGTCCATCGGTTCTATTCGGTGCAGGAGCGTACCGCCGAAGTACGGGACTATGTGATTCCGGGTGTTCCGCTGGTACGAGTCCTGTGTGCTCTTCTTACGCTTCATCTTCAGCCACTCGTCCGACCACTGCTTATACGTGGTCTTCAGGTGGCGAGGCCGTACTACCTGGCCTTTGGCTTTGGCGCCTTTGACCTTGTCCTCGTACGCCTCGGCATCGGCCTTCTTGTCGAAGGTCATATCGGCGGGATCGCCGTTGGCGTCCCGAACCCGGGCGGTCCAGCCGTGAGTGCAGCCGACCCGCTCGCATTCGCATCGTCCCCGGCAGGGGCACTTCGATGGATTCTTGTGTCTGCACTTCACAGCACACAGACAGGCGCACTTGCAGCGCTTGCTGACTGCCATGTGGCTCCGTTCCTCGGTTACAGGTCAATGGGGGATCCCGGCAGGTTCAGGGCATCTGCCGGTCGATCCACTTTTCGAGATCGGTAGGACGGCATCGGAGCTGGTTTCCGATGCGACGGAAGGGAATTTCGGCGCGTCGCCAGTTGCCGTAGACCCAGCTCCTCGGCTTGTCGAGGTGGGCAGCTACTTCGTCGAGGGTGAGGAGCTTCAAGCGGCGGCCCCGGAGTAGTCGGCGCGGCTCTGCGACGTCAGGTGATGCATGCCGAACTCGCACCGGTAGATGCGGTTCTCGCAGGCGAGGCCGCGTCGGGTGCCCCGGCGGTCGCCAGCCCGGTGCCTTTTGGCCTGGACCCGGCCGAGGGCTCTTTCGGCTGCCCTGTGGTCTTCGTACGCGCGCTTGGCGCCGCACTCGCAGGTCCTGAAGTCGAGAGCCTTGATCGACATGGTTTCTCCTGGGCTATTTCTGGAACCCGTTGCACGGGCAGGTGGGTATCTGGCAGGCGCCTCGTGCTGCCGTGGCAGCGGAGTGGGTGAAGGGGGCGTGGCCGCACTCGGGGTGCAGGCAGTAGCCCTTCCAGCCCTTCTTGCCGGTGGTGTTGGCGAGCAACACGCCGGGGCTGTGGAGCCGGACGAGGCGTCCGGTGCCGCCGAAGGCCATGCGTTTGGCGAAGGCTTCGGCCTCCGCGCTGTTCCCGAACGGTGCGAAGTTGAGGCCGCGGTGGCCGTCCGCCCAGGTGTGGACGAGGGCCACCCAGTCGCGCATCTGGAGGATCTCGGCGACCTCCTTGATGACGGCCTTGGCCATCTGGTCGGCGCTCTCGAAGGTGGGGTCCTCCAAGATCGCCTTCACGGCGTCGATCTCCTCCCGGCGGGGAGTGATCCTCACGTTGCCGCCGGGGGCTCGATCAGCTTGGCGAGGCGGCGATGAACCTCGCTGAGCTTGCCGGAGTCCTCGCCGACCTGGCTGTCGAGCAGTTGGTCGTAGTCGGGGAGCTCCTTGACGGGGACGTCTCCGTCCTCGCCCCACCGTTCGGCGAGCTCGGCGGCCTGCTTCTTGTAGAGGTTCTCGATGTCGTCGACGATGCGGCGCAGTTCGGCGACGAGGTTCTCGGCCGACATGTCCGTGGTGGTGCTCAAGAGGTTCTCCCTTTCCAAAGTCAAAGTTACGCAATTATTGGAGTGTGCGCAACTATCGCATTCGGGGCTCGGTGAGGGCCTTGATGCTCGCCCGCAGGCCCTCCACGGAGGTGTTGAGGATCGTCGCGTCGAACTCCCAGTCGGCGAGGGCGTTCT
This sequence comes from Streptomyces luteireticuli, assembly GCF_041519305.1. NCBI lineage: Bacteria > Bacillati > Actinomycetota > Actinomycetes > Kitasatosporales > Streptomycetaceae > Streptomyces > Streptomyces luteireticuli. The sequence continues at coordinate 2,901,964 of NZ_CP167927.1, read as the reverse complement.
CGCTGATGTGGTCGGACCGGTCGATGAGCGCTTGGCCCGGCCTGACGATCTGCACCACCAGGCCGCCGCGCTGCTTGATCGCCTCGGCCTCGTTGGGGAACCGTACGTCGGTGATGACGGTCGGCTGGTCCCAGGTCTCGTAGTCCCGGACGAGGGCGTTGACCCAGACGTCCTCACCGAGCACCCGGCGGCCGGCTTCTGTGCCGCAGCGCTGGAGGTACTCCCGGACCACCGGGTGGTCCTTCTTCACCTGCTCCCACCCGTACCGGTCCACCTCCTCTGCGAGGAGGTACGAGCCGTCGATGGGGTCCTCGGGCAACCAGGGGTTCATCCCGTACAGGAACTCCCGGACGGCGTCGGCGAACGCCTTGCGCTGCCATCCTGTCTCGACCAGCGCCAGGGCGGCCGTGTCCTTCCCGGAGCGGGCGGCGCCCGCCAGGCCGATGATGTGCGTCATGGTGACTTCCGTTTCTGCTAGGTGCGGTTACGCCGCCTGCGCCAGCTGAGAGGCGGGCACACGGGGGCCGATCTTGACTGTTCCGGTGCGCGGGTCCTCCGGGGTGGCCGGCCGGAGGGCGGCGGCCATCTCGTCCAGGTCGCCGAGGACGCCGAGCCGGTGACGGAGCCCCTCGATCACGGCCTCCAACTCTTCGGCCTCAGCGATCCGCTGCTCCAGCTCGCGGAGCGTCTCCGCGGTGCGGCTGCGGTTGCGGGCCTTGGCGAGTGCGACCGTGTGCTCGTGCACGAGCAGGTCATCGGCGAAGTGGACCTGGAGGATCGCTCGGAGTCCGGCGCGAGCTCGCGCACTTCCGGCGCTGGACAGCTCCGTCCGGCGGAAGTTGCGGCTGTCGTTCTGCCGCCAGAAAGTGAACCGGTCGGCGTCGCTCGGCTCGCTGATCCGGGACAGCCATGTCTCGTCGAGCTCAACCCCGTTGACGGAGAACGTGGCGCCTCGCGTCCGGGAGTACCGGCCCGAGCTCATGGTCACCTCAACCTGCGTGGGCAGGAGTTCGAAGTCGTCGCCTCTCCTCAGCTGCGGTTTGATGTGGACGAGTCCCTTGATGCGTGATCCGGTGACCTCGTACGAGGCGGTCCAGGCCCGTTCGTTCTCGGGTACGCCGTCGCTCGCCACGCGGCGTACAGCCACGGTCCCGTATCCGGTGTCCACTTCGACGGCGGTCTCGGTGGTCATTCTGGTCTCCTCGTAGATCTTGGTCAGGTAGTCGCGGAGCTGTTCTTCCCACGGCTGGTTGAGCAGCGTGCCGATCAGCGGGGCTCCCATGGGCGGGGCCACGACGTCGCCGATCTGTCGGGTGCAACTGGATCGCGTTCCGGTCCACGGGTAGCCGGGCGCGAAGCCGACCAGCAAACCGGCCTCGTCGAGGGAGAAGCGGCGGTCCGGGGCCGTCTCCCAGTACCAGCCTCGGATCTTCGAGGTGATCGCGGTGGCTGGCCGGTCCGCCGACCAGCAGTTCCCTCCGGCCGTCTTTCGCACGCCCCGGGTGTTGACCCGGATCCCTTCGGGCCAGCCGAGCGCCTGCGCGGCCGTCCTGCTGGGGATTTCGGTCTTGGGCTTCGTCATCGCCCAGTTGAGGTACCGGTTTCGGGCCGCGAGCATGAAGGAGCGCTTCCGGCGGCTGGCGAGCCCGTAGTTCACGGAGTCGAGGACCTGGAAGTCCACGGACAGCCAGTCGGCGCACCGGAACTCGGCACGTATGCCCTCGGTGACGACTTCAGGGAGCGCCGAGGACTGTTCCATGGCGACCCACGAGAATCCGTCCGACGCCACGGACAGCGCGAGGCCCCAGATCACGACTTCGGCAAGGAGCCCAATCCGCTCGTCGGTCAAGTCCTTGGCCATGGCCCGGACTTCGTCGATGCCGTAGATGGGGCCGGACCAGCCATACGGGCAGTCAGGGCAGTCGCTGGTGCAGTCCTCGGCGCAGAAGTCTTCCTCCCAGACGCCGACGGTGGCCTCCCACGCGCAGGTGAGCATGTCGAGGAACAGCTCTTGGTTGCGGGGGTTGAGGCCGGCACGCTTGCCCGCCGGTGTCCAGGGCTGGCATGGGGCCGTGACGACCAGGCCACGGGTCCACCGCAACGCGCGGTGGTTCGGGTCGAGGCTGCGGACGTCGGCGACGATCCGCTGGAAGCCCGCCGCGGTAGCTGTCGCAGAGGCGTCCTTGTCGATTTCGACGCCGATGACATCGAGATCGCATCCGAGTACATCGCGGATGCCGACCTCCAGGCCGCCAGGCCCGCTGAAGAGGTAGACGACGCGGTCGGCATCGTCGGGGCCTGGCGGGAAGAGCCAGCGCACGGGCCAGGGGGCGGCGAGCGCTTCGAGCTCCGCAGCGGACATCGAGCCGAGTTCGATGTCGCCGACGGGGTGGTCATCCGCGACGTTTCGTTCGAGGAGGGCAGTGGACATCAGCAGCACTCGGAGCGGAATCCGCCGACAGCGAGGACGTAGCTGACGACACCCGTGGAGGTGTTCCGCATGCGGTGCATGCGACCGAGCCACACGCGGCTGTAGTCGGTGTGCAGGCGGCCCGCCCACCCGTCGGTCGGGTCGGAGCAGTCCGTGTCTACGGTGGTGCCATCGGAGAGGTGGACCGCTACCGGGTAGAGCCGGTTGTCGTCCTGGTCCTCCTGCAACTCCAGCGCGTCGGCATCGGGGTGTTCCCGACGGACGGCCTGCACGATGAGAGGCAGCACGACGAGCGCCATGTTCTCCTCGGCTTCGCAGTAGAGGCGCCAGGCCGTGTTGCTGCGCGTGGCGGCGCGGTCGTAGGCGGCCATGAGGTGCTGTTTGTCCGCGCGGACGAGAGCACCGGCGGGGCTGGTCATGCAGGTCATGGGTATCCTTCCGGTGATTGATGCTGGCTGGCATCGTCAGGGGGCGGGATTCGTCCCGCCCCGGCTCCGGCTCACCACCGGGGTCCGTCTTGTCCGCCCGCCCCTTGGCCCTCTCCGGCCAGGGGGCGGGCTCCTCAGCAGTCGGCCGTGCTCAGACGTCCGTGCCGTACACGTCGAGCACGGTTCGTTCGGAGACTTCCTGAGACATCGGGTCGATCTGGTCCACCCAGGAGCGTTCGTTGTCCTCCAACCACGCCTGGAGTGCATCGTCGTCATCGGCGATGTCGGCGGGCACTTCCACCTCTGCTTCGACGGCGCACGTGGCGATCTCTTCAACCTCGAAGTAGACGGTCACCAAGGTGGACTTCATGCTGCGGCTCCTCGGTAGATACGGATGCGGCAAGGGCCGCACGTCAGGTCCTCGTCCAGGAGCTCGGGGGTGATCCCGCACTCGACGCAGGGCTCGGTGTTGCGGTCGTTCATCGGCTGGTGCCCTCGATGCCGAGCAGTTCGAGGAGTTCGTCGACGAGCTGTGCCTCGTAGTCGGTCAGGGCATGGACCACGCAGTCGGAGACGCGACACGGATGCCCGTGCCCCTTGACGAACTCCGCGTGGGCTTCGCGGCCGGCCGTGAGCCAGTCGTCCCCGGCGGTGAACTCCGGTCGCTTCTCGGCCCAGCGGGTGTACACCTTTTCCATCCGCGGGACGTCGTAGTACGGGCTGATGCCGTGCTGCCTCATGCTGTCGATCCACGAGGACCGCACTCGGTCGTACGAATGGCGGGAGCGGTCGTAGCCGGAGGCCGGATCGATGTCCTCCAGGGCCACCCCGGAGGCGATACAGAGCGCGATCCTTGCGTCGGCCATCGACGTGGCGTGATCAGGTATGTCGGAGCGTCCGGCGAAGTGCCGCAGGACGTTGCGCGGGTGGTAGGTACGCATGTGAGTCATGCCTTCGGAGCAGGGGGGCCGCCCCGCCCGACGGCAGGGCGGCCCGAAGAGAGAAAGGGGATGGTCAGGCGCCGGAGCCGTAGGCGTTCGACAGCGCCTTGTCGGCGTAGGCCCGGAAGGCGTGGAACGCCTCGTCGGGGTGCGGGTGCCCGGCGGCCAGGGCGCGGAGCTTGGCTCCGTAGGCGCCTAGGTAGGCCACGTACGCGCGGAAGTCGAGCGTCACGGCGTGGAGCATGTCCGCCTTGATGACGGCCCGTTCGCCCGCCCAGTCTTCGCTGATCACGCGATCACCCGGCCAGAGCCGTACGCCGGCCGGAGCCCACCTGTGCCCCGCCCAGGTCGGCCGCCTTGCCCGCCTTGTTGCCCTCAGACCAGCCCGTGCCGGTCAGTCGGCGCTTGGGGGCGGAGCGGGTCTTCGGGTTTTCCGCCTTGAAGAGGGCCTCGACCTTCTTCTCGCGGGTGGCGAGGACGAGTTCGGCGGGGCGACGCCCGATCTCGCGATTGGCCTCCTCCACAGCTGCCTGGTCCGCCTCGGTCAGTCGGTTGGCCACAGCGACGCGGAAGCCGCTGAGCCAGGACTTGCGAAACGAGGCGGTGGACTCACCCCACGCGGGCTTGGCCTGCTTCATCCCGTTGAACGCCTGGAGCAGGAGCGAGGTGTACAACATTTCCGCGCGGTCGAGCATGGACTCGTAGCCGTAGAGCTTGACCTGCTGGACGTACTTGTCCGACGTCCAGTCGTAGGCCCGCCACCGGACGGTCTTGCCGCCCAGGGCATGGGTTATCGACGTGAGGAGGGCCGTCCGGTCGAGGAGGTACGAGCCCTTCACGATCACGATGCGGCTCGTGAGCTTGTCAGTTTCCGGCTTCGTCTCGGCGAGCATGGCGCGCTCGATGCCGTACTTCGCCATCAAGCTGGCGGCCTTCCCGAAGTACGCCTCAGCCTCCAGCGGGGAAGCGGCAGGGTCTTCCGCCTTGGCCAGGATGGCGCGGACCTTCGCGAGCATCTTGGACTGCTCGTCGCTGTTCATGTGCACCTGATTCCGTTCTTGATGCTGGCTGGCATCGTCAGGGGACGGGCACCACCCCGCCCCGACCCCCGAAGGGGTTTCGCCGAGCGTCACGCGGCCCCGGAAGGGCGCTCAACGCTGGTCTCCTGGAGGGACTTCAGCCAATGCATGGCATCGTCGAGGGATTCGATCTGATGCCGGGCGAACTTGGCGCAGGAGATCAGGTATTCACGGGCGTATCCAGAGCTCTCGGCGAGCTCCCCGTGAAGGTTTGCCAGGCTGAATTCATCCCGGTTGCGCTGCCGGATGAGCGCCTTCACTACGGGCTCGGCGCAAACGACAACGAACCAGATCGGCATATCTCCGCTGTTCGTTGCTCTGCCTTCCTTGAGCCACTGCCGGGCGTTGCGCAGTTCTGTGGCGACTTCGGAAGCAGACTGGATCAACCCATGTACGCGCGGACCGTGACAGGTCTCCAACTCCCGGCGCACCTTGCGCATTTTGATAACAAGGTTCTCGTGCTTTTCCGCATCTATTCGAAGTGCACGGTCGATCTCTCGGCCATACACCTCCACCAGCTTCGTGCAGTTGAGCGCGAAGGTCTGGGAATCCATGTGACTCACTTCCATTGCGATGACGGCTGGCATCGTCAGGCGAGGGACACCACTCCCTCACGACGCACACGCCGGCCGAGGGCAGGGGTGTGCGTTTCGCCAAGCAGGGTTATGCAGTCAGGTTCGTGAGGTAGGCGGTCAGGTCGACGCGCTTGCCCTCGTCGTCGAGGCCGTGGACATGCCCGTCCTCTTCCTCGTCCTGGGTGTTGGCGTGATCCTCCAGCCACTTCAGCGCGAGATCGGGCCTGCCCACGGCAGCCAGCAGCCTGGCAAGGGCATCCACTTCTGGGCAGGTCAGGGAGGCCGCCAGGTCATTCGATGACCCGACGGCGCCCAAGGCATTGGCCAGGTCCTTGGCGGCCGACTCGACCTCCAGCGTGTAGACCTGGATCTCCGTGGCACGGTCGGCGACTTCAAGGGCGGTCTTGCGGGTGGCGGCCAGCTCTTCGCGAAGGCCCTCGTTCTCGGAGAGAAGACGGAAGTAGTCGTGGTGGGCGCATCTGATCAGTTCTCGGCGGGCCCTGCGGCGTTCAAGGGCAGCACCGATGAAGGGAATTCGCATGTGACGTCCGTTCGCGTTCGGGAGCCGTCCCTCCCACAGAGGGGTTCGGGAGGGACGGCAGTTCAGAGAGGGAAGGTCGGGCGGTCATGCGCGGTACACCGCGATAGGCGTGGACGGATCGCCTTCCCATATAACGCACTCGCCGGGGAAGAAGACTTTGATCTGAGTTCCCGAGTCGGGCTTATTGGTTCTGATCAGCACGCGACCAACACGCCAGGGATCGGGTCGTCGGGACGACGGCTCTGTGGCGTAGCCGATTACCAAGTACGCGCCCTTGATGTCCCGGGCAAGTACCGGTTTGGCTTGTTCAGCGCACACTGCTAGCGATGATGAGCGAGCGTCGTCCCATCGGTATGGGCGCTTCGGAAGTCGGCTCATCTTCGGGAGGACGATGGACTCAGACATTGCGCCCCTCCAACCACGTGGATTCGTCCGCCAGCAGATACCAACCCGCTGGAACGAAATCCCCGATATGGGCAGGCTCATCCGTCAGGTAGAGCCAGACATAGTCCGTCTCTGTCCCCGATACGCGGTCGCCCTTACCGACGATCAGGAAGAGGCAGTACGCGGCCTCGCTGGGCGCGACGACGCTCACGGTCATGCGCCCACGCTCCGGTTGCGGGGCTGGGTGGATTCCAGGACTCGCGTCCCGTTGTGCTCCCAGACGTAGCAGGAGCCGAACTCCGACGGCACGGCCCGGAGGTACGAGGCAGCCCCGCCGTCCTCGCCCCACACGGCGAGCGAGATCGGATGACGGACCTCGGGCTGTCGGCGAAGGCGGATGTTCGTCTCGACGGAGCGCACGACCTTGCGCATTTCGAACTCGGCGAGCAGCTCGGGAGAGGTCTCCCAACCTCCCCGGATCCACGGGTTTTCCGTGTACGTCCTTCCGCCGTGCCAGACGGTCACCCTGACCGTGCACGGGCCGACGAACGGAGGGGCCACGTAGTCGGCCAGCTCGTCGAGCTGCACCTTCTGTGCGGCAGACATGTGTCTCCTATCTGCATCAATGCGGCTGGCATCGTCAGGTCCCGGACACCACTCCGGGCACGACACCCGGCCGACTGCTGGCGTGCAGCAGCCGGGTGTTTCGCCACGTCGGCAGCAGCTTTGACGCTCACTGCCATTTAGCTAAGGTCTCGCAATCGGGGCTAGAAAGAGACCACGTTCAGGTCGTGGTCATCTACCTGGATGTCGAACTCCATGGAGTCGAACTCCACGCCCTTCCCCCGCACATGAGCCTCCAGCAACTCGCGCAGATCGCTGCGGTGAATCGGCTCGCCGTCCTCCCGGCGGAGGCCCTCCAGGGTCACCCCGAACGTCACCTCGGTCCGGTACGTGTGACCGAGCGGACGGAGATCGAGCTTCTCCAGCATCCTGTCCGCCGCATCACGGTCGATGTCACCGTCTTCGAACACCTCCTGCATGCAGTCGCGCACGGCACCTTTCAGCTGCCCCAGTTCATTGGACAGGAGGTCTCGCTGAGCCAACAGGCCGTCGATCGCCGCGCACTTCGAGTGGATGGCCGCTTCGAGGCTCCGGGCATGGCGGGCCAATTGGTCCTTCTCGCGGGCCACCTCGAAGAGACGTGACTCCAGATTGCGCACCATCTCCAAGAGAGGCAGCCCAGACGCCGCGTCCGCCTTCTTCGCGAGGCTGACGTGAACAGACTTGAACGTAGACATGTGTCCTCTTTTCGACAAGGCTCGGCCCAAGGCCGGCCAGCTCGTGCACCCCACCTCTTGATGGGGTGCTGCCACCCAAGCGAGACGGGCTCGCTTGAGTCGCAGCACCCCACCGGACCCGAGGGTCCGGCGGGTGCAACACGTTCGATCTAGGCAATGTGTCGGGCGGCATTTGCGCCGTCGCTTCTCTTCGATCCGGTGCAGCCAACCACCCCGCCCCATATGGGCATTCGAGGGTGGCGCCGCACCATTCGCACTGTTCAGTTCTCAAGGATCGGGCAGTGCCTTTCTGTACCACCCCTCTCAGGGTGGCCCTGGTCCGGCTGCCCCCGGCCGATACCGAATGGCCGGGCCCGAGTTCAGCGCACTCGGAGCGCTCGCAGCACGTCGGCCTTCGCTTCTCGCGCTGGCCTTGCCGATCTTCCTGCGACAGCTCGCTTCGCGGGGCGGCCCCCGGTCTCCCCCGAGGTGGGGCACCCGATGCTCGGATGCTGGCGTGATGGTCATGTTCGCTCGGCTTGTCTGCCTTGCGGCGGTTCCGACCCTAGCGGATCTTCACCGTTTCGCCAAGGTCTCGCATTCGCTCGAACTTGCGGCGCCTGGCGGACAGTTGGCGGCGCCGCTTCATGCGGCCCGGTCTCGACTGTCCGGTTCGGCGTGGCTCCGACCGTAGTTGATCGGCTCCGTCTTGCGCAAGTCTCGCGTTCGCTTCGACTGGCTGGCGGTCCGCTCTCGCTTCCCGCCTGTCGTCTTGTCCCGCCTGCCTTGCGGCTGGCCGGTCTCGGCGACGGGGTCGATCTTGGCACGGGTCGGCGACCTTGCGCAAGTCTCGCAATCGCGGTCTGTCCGCCTTGGGGGGTGCGGGGGGTGTGCGTCGGTGCGCGACGTACGCGCGCGGTTCCTCTTAGGGGGTGTGGGGGGTGACCCCCGGTACGACGCGAAGCCGACCGCCATGTCTTAGCCGCTCGAAAGTTGCCACGGTTCCAGGGTTTGTAGCCGCAGAGCAAGCGTCACCGTCTGTACCGAATAGGGGGGCAGGTGGAGCCGAAATCGATGCCTGGTTTTTCCTTCTCAAGTCGTCGACAGTCCTCAAGTTGCCTGATAACGCTTTCCCGATCAAGGATCTTCTCATTGCTGCTCGTGATGGCTTGAATGTAGATCGCCGAGAAGGAGAACGCGAATATCACGAAAGCAGCCACCAGCTTTACTCGCAGCAGCCGCGCACTGCGAGCGTGTCGGGCTTCCTCATCGACCGCAGCTTCCTCGATTACATCAATATCGATCAACGAGGATCGGCAGCCGAGTTCGGCTAGTGGGCCATCCACAAGGACGGAGTAGACGACAACTTGCTTGCGCGCCAAGCGGCATGGAAGCACCTCAAGCACTTGGCCAGAGGTATTCACTTTCGGGGCCGTAGTTGTCTGTGGATACGATTGCGCGTCAAGGACTGCGACAGCCATCGCCCCTAGGTCGAATGTGACCGGGTCCGAGTCATGAAAGGCTGTTGCGGCGATGTCCTGACGGCCCACGTTCTTGAGTTCGACCTCTACAATGCGGGGGCGCTGGAGTGCAATACCGCCATGCGTTACGTTGAGCGCGTTCGCTGCTTGGTCGGAAGCATTCAGGAGTGAGATGTTCTTGCGTCGGCAATAGATCAAGCGCCGCTTCGGATACGCCAAGCGCCGTCCGCCCCACACTCCAATAGCGGCTGAAGCAAGCGAGCACGCCGCCGGCACAGCGATCTTCCAGAAACCAGAGTCGTACCAACCCGTAGCCACAGACATCACGGGGGCCGATTAAAGCACTAGTAGCGCTGGGGGTGGCAGTCACTTGCCATCACATCACCCGCGCGAGTCAACATCTTCCATGAAAGTTGACGAGCGACTGCCTGCACTGGCCCGCACTTCGTCAAACCTGCCTAGAGCTGACCGAGATGACGTTATCATTCCCGCCTCCGTTCCCCTGACTGGTACACCAGGGTTCCCTAAACAAGCCGTGGAGGCGGAAGTGGCAACTAGTGTGAATGGAAACCAGAGCACTGCAGGGGGCGATCCTCCCCCAGGCCAGTCTCCTACCTCGATCTGGAATCGCGTCGTCGAAGCAGGTAGGCGCTTTCTTTCTTCGCCAGTCCGCCGCGATACAGCGGTCATTGGTCTCGGACTGATCGGCACAGGAGCGGGCATCGTCCGTGGGGCCGCAGACATCCCTCTCCCTGTCGCGGTCCTACTCGGCCTCGCAGTGGCGGTTCTGGTTGTCATCGCAGAGAAGGCTCTCGTCGCCGACAGTGACGCGACGAGGGCCCGCCTACTCGCAGCCGGGATGACGCTCTCTGTGCTTATATCGGTTGGCGCATACGCGTACCACATGTGTTTCGACCCAGCTACCAACGCACCAAAGACGTACACCCTCTTCCTTCAAGGGGAGGAAACACAGGGCCTCCGTCCGGCAGGGCGACCAGGCGGGCCTTCCTTGGTACTCAGCAGCGTTCGACTATTTGGGGCGAACAGCTACGAGTTCTCATGCTTTGCCAAGGACCCGAGTGGAAACGACTGGCTGAGGCTCGCCAATTACAACCTCTGGGTTCCACGCCGCTACTTCAGTCCGGTCACGACATCTGACAGCCCAAAGATCCCTCGCTGCTAGGCCACTTGGGCCTGACTGACGTATCGGTACCCGGAGCGGACTGAACAGCCGAGGCGCTTTGCCAGTGTCTGGCCCGTGACCTTGGCACCTTCGGCCTTCATGGCGGCGACGGTCTCCTTGACAACGTCGAGGGGGACGGCCTTCTTGGCGCCACCCTGCCGCCGGGCCTTCGGCTCTGCCAGCTCCTCGTCACGCTCATCGAGTCCCTCACCGGTCTCCGTTGCCAACTCCTCGGCGGCGCCCGCCAACTGCCCATATTCGTTGACGATGCCGTGGCTCATGGACACGAGCTGTCGGCCTGCCAGGTCGAGGGCCTCTGCCAGCTCGCCCGCCAGGTCAACGGCCATCTCTTCGAGCTGTCGCATCTGTTCGGTGGCAGTGATCTGGGCCGCAGGCATGGCTGCCATATGCAGCATGTGCGCCACGACCAGTGGCGGGACGGCGGAGACCGTTGCCACGAGGATGGCGGATGGTGCCACGTAGCCCTGGTCTATCAGGTGTGACACGACCTGCATCGACAGTGCCAGGGCAAGAGCTGCTGCGGCGCCGATCGTGGCAGTGATGACTCCGGGGAGCTTCAGGCGGCGGCGTTGTTCCGCGATGACGGCGGCGCACGCGGCGTAGGCGGAGACTCCGGCCGGCATGAGCCAGGTGACCCAGCCGTGCCATCCGGCGATCTCTGCCATGCGGACTTCGCCCGGTACGGACATGACGAGGACAGCGACGAGGACGAACGGGCTGCCAGCGGTCAGCATGAGGCGCCCGTACCAGGGCATTTGCAGGTTGGACATGGTGCTTCTCCGAGTTCGAGCGCTGGCAGGTCAGGCGGCGGCGCGAAAGCGCGACTTGGCACCGTGCGTGAAGGTGTCGGTGGCGCGGCGTTGCCTGATGGCGGCCAGCAGCTCGGCGGCCTCGGGGCTGACCGGAGCGGGCTCTCCGGCGGAGCTCGGCTCCGCGGTGGCCGAGGCGCACTGCTTGCAGGTCGTGGCGGCGACTCCGGCGGGGAAGGGGGCTGCGCAGTCCTGGCAGAAGAACCGCGGCGCCGGGGCCGGCTTGGGCTTCGGCTTGCTGGGGCGGTGGTTCTTCAGGCGGTAGGAGATCAGGGCGGCCGGGGCGTCGACCTGTTCGGGGAGGCGGGCGGTCAGGACGGTGAGGAGCTTGAGCTCGCTGTGGCCGTCGGTGAGCCATTCGGCGGCGAGGGGGGCGAGGCGGAGCACATCGGCGGTACCGAGGCCGAGGCGCCGGTCGGTCGAGCCGAGCTTGCCCAGGCACGCGGCGGCGCGGCCGACTGCGGTCTTGTCGGAGGCGCCTTGGCTCTGCTTGTCCTGGGGGATCTCCCCCTCCTCCTCGACCGCCTGAGTCAAGGTCTCGCCATCGGCGCCAGAGACAGGCTCGGGGCGGAGGAGGTTCTTCTCCTGGTTCTTTTCCCTCTGGGGAAGAGCACCGACGGTCCGATCCTTCGGGGCACCGACCGTCGGGATCCGGTCCATCGGCAGATCGGAGATGTGGGTCTGGGTGCCCCACAGGCCGGTCTCCGGGTCCTGGGCGCGCTCGCGGCGCAGATAGCCCGCGGTTTCCAGGGCTGCGAACGCCTTGGAGACGGCGCGCCGGCCTTCCTCTACCTGCTCGGTCACGCTGTCGATGGTGGCCTTGGCGCCGTCCGGCATGGACAGGAGACGCACGAGGAGACCGACGGCGGCCAGGGAGAGCTGGCTGTGCCGGGCTGCGGCGTTGGGCACGACAACGAAGGCACGGTCGTGCCGGTTACGATGCACTCGCATCTAGAGACAGCTCCTCTAGTGTGATGCGCCAGAAATCAGAGGCGTAAGTGGCTAGGGAGTCTTGGTGTCGGGCGGGGCGATCTTCGCGAGGTAGTCCGCGAGCGAGTTGAGGATCTCGTCGGCGGTCTTGGTCCAGGTGAAGGGCCGTGGGTTCTCGTTCCACGTCTCGATCCATGCCCTGATGTCGTCTTCCAGGGCCTTCACAGAGCGGTGGACACCGCGGCGGATGAGTTTGTCGGTCAGCAGGCCGAACCACCGCTCCACTTGGTTGAGCCAGGAGGAACCGGTGGGGGTGAAGTGCACGTGGAAGCGGGGATGCCGGCCCAGCCACGTCCTGATCTCGGGGGTGTTGTGGGTGGCGTAGTTGTCGCATACCAGGTGCACATCGAGTTCGCGCGGCACTGCCTTGTCGATCGTGACCAGGAACTTCTTGAACTCGATGGCCCGGTGACGGCGGTGGAGTTCCGATATGACGGTGCCGTCGGCGATGTTGAAGGCGGCGAACAGGCTGGTGATGCCGTGCCGGAAGTAGTCGTGGGTACGCCGCTCGGGCATCCCCGGCATCATCGGCAGGACCGGCTGGGAACGGTCCAGAGCCTGGATCTGGCTCTTCTCGTCCACGCACAGCACTACCGCCTTCTCGGGCGGGTGGTGGTACAGGCCGACGACGTCGACGACCTTGGCGACGAACTGCGGGTCGGTGGAGAGCTTGAAGGTGTCCTGCAAGTGTGGCTTGAGATCGAACCGCTTCCAGATCCGCCCGACCGTCGACTTCGACAGGCCCGAGTGCTTCGCCATGGAGGCCCGCGACCAGTGCGTGTCCCGGCCGGGCGTGGACTCCAGCGTCGCCACGAGGACGTCCTCGACCTGGTCCAGCAGGATCGACGGCGGACGGCCCACGCGCGGCTCGTCCGCCAGTCCGTCCAGACGGCGGGCGATGAAGCGGGACCGCCAGCGGTTCACCGTCGCATGGGCAATGCCCAGCTCGGCGGCGACCTGCTTGTTCGTCCCGCCTTCCGCGCACCGCAGCACGATCTTCGCGCGCAGAGCGAGGTACTGCGCGGTCTTCGCCCGCCTCGCCCAGCGCGTCAGCTGGACATGCTCCTCGTCGGTCAGGACCAGTCCCGCCTTGCGCCGGCCCGGCCGCGGCGCGTCCGTCAGAGCATCCATCCGCCGCTCAGCGAACCGTGTTCGCCACTTGCGGACCGTGTCCGCCGTCACGCCGAGCTTCGCCGCCACACGCACGGTCGGCAGCCCCTCGGCGCAGGCCAGGACAATCCGCGCCCGTTCCGCCAGACGCGCCCCTGCCGCCCCGTCGGCCCACCGCGTCAGCTCCGTGAACTCCTCAGCGGACAACACAATTTCAACAGCACGAGGCCCTGGTGACATGAGAAAACCCTAGCCACTTACGCCTCTGATTTCTGGCGCATCACACTAGGTGACGGACCCCGGAGCGCTCCAACGCTGCCGGGGTCACTTGTTTGCACTGCGTTGCGCAACTTACGCGATACTTTGACTTCGTGTCCACCTTGATCACCTCCCCTCAGCCCGCCCGCGGAGGTGACGGGCATCACTCAAGCCTGCTTTCCGGATTCCGGCCCTCGCTCCGTACATATAGGTAGAAGGCTTGAAGGACTACGTTCATCGCCCCCTGGGCCCCCGGTAGGGGGCCACGTGATGAAGCTCCTTCGCCGTTGCGGTTGGCGTAGGAGGCTCATGTCGTGGACTACGTCTGACCGGCGCCTCCGCCTGCCGTCGAACTGGCTGCAGATCAGGCTCCGTGTCCTGCGCCGGGACGGCCGCCAGTGCACAGCCAGAGACCAACACGGCGTGCGGTGTGCCGAGCCGGCCACCGACGTGGACCACGTACGACCCGGTGACGACCACCGAGAGGCCAACCTGACGTCGCTCTGCGGGTGGCATCACCGGGTCAAGTCCTCCCGCGAGGGCGGGAGGGCAAGGGCAGCCGCTCGCCGCCGTCACGACGCCAAGTTCCGCCGGACCGAGACGCATCCCGGTCTGCGGTGACCGCGCAGAGCTCCGAGCCGTTGCTCGTCGAGCCGCGCCGGCCCCGAGGTCCTCTCTCGGCCTCGGGGCCCCTGACTTCGAGGAGGTGGGCGAGTGCCCGGCCCCGTGCCTGCCCGCGAGGCGGATCTCGCCCGCCCCCGTGAACGCAAAGGCCGCGAGGTCCAGCCGGTGACGAAGGGCGTCGCCCGCGACGTCACCGTCCCTGACCCCGATGGAGATTGGCATCCGATTGCCCGGCGGCTCTGGGATTCCCTGGAGACGTCCGGTCAGTCCGATTTCTATCAACAGTCGGACTGGGCCTTCGCGTTCAGCCTCTGTGACGACCTCTCGCACTACAAGCGATCCACCAAAAGGTCGGGCCAGATGCTCCAGACCATCTATTCGGCCTTCGAGCGACTCCTCGTCGCCGAGGGCGACCGGCGCCGGGTGCGCATCGAGCTGCACGAGCCCGAGGCGGAAGAGCAGTCCGCGGCTGTACTCGCCATCGCGGACTATAAGCGGGATCTTGGACTGGACTGAAGATCGTGGCCGCACCAGGCGGTAGGGGTCGGCCTGGTGCGGCAGCGATCACTTGGTGCCGCCCCGCTTCACTTCATCGCGCACCGCGCGAACAGAGCGAATTACCGTGATCATCTTCTGTGACAGCGCCGGTACCTGGTCAAAGAGGTGCCCAATAGCGGCAACACCTCCCGCAACCGAGGCCACGGCGACAGTCACCCAACCCGCTAGTTCCATATAGCGCCTTTCAAGAGAGGGGTGCGAGCCACCAGGAGGGCCTCCCGGGACCCCTTCTCCGGAAGACAACCCTCTCGTTGCAGGCCCGCCCCCGATCTCAGGCGGCAACTACACAGCTTTACAGGTCGATTTGAGAGTACCGGGCCTCGGCGTCTCCTGTCTTGAGAACCGGGGGAGGTGGACTTCATTACCCTCTCGCTTGAAGAGATCGAGGGCCTAGAACCGTCGCTCCTCGGCCCCACCTGGGCGCGCGAGCAGGACGGCTCCTGGAAGCTTCCCGAGCACACGCTCGGCTGGCAGATATCCGGCTGGTGTGCCGAGTTCCTCAACGCCGAGAGTGGCGGGCCCTGGCGCTTCACACGCGAGCAGCTCCGCATCGTCTTGTGGTGGTACGCGGTTGACGCGAGCGGCCGTTTCATCTACCGCAAGGGCGTGTTGCAGAGGCTCAAGGGCTGGGGCAAGGACCCGCTCTTGGCGGTGATCTCGCTCGTCGAGTTCGTCGGCCCTAGCCGCTTCGCGCACTGGGGACCGGACGAGCAGCCGGTCGGCGTCGCTCACCCCCAGGCATGGGTACAGGTCGCGGCCGTCAGTCGCGACCAGACCCGCAACACGATGACGCTGATGCCGAGCCTCATGAGCGACAAACTCATCCAGACATACGGCATCAAGGCCGGGGCCGAGCTGATCCGTGCGAACGGCGGCCGGCAAAGGCTCGAAGCAGTCACCAGCTCCTTCCGCGCGCTGGAAGGCGGCCGAGTCACGTTCACAGTGCTCAACGAGACGCACCACTGGGTGACCGGTAACAACGGCGACCGCATGTACGAGACGATCGACGGTAACGCGACAAAGAAGGACTCGCGGTATCTGGCGATCACGAACGCCTACCTTCCCAGTGAAGATTCCGTGGCCGAGCGAATGCGCGAGGCGTACGAGAAGATCCTCGAAGGCCGGGCGGCTGACGTGGGCTTCCTGTACGACTCGATCGAGGCGCACCCTGCAACTCCCCTGACGCCTGAGGCGATCCGCATCGTCCTGCCGAAGATCCGTGGTGACGCGACCTGGTTGAGGGTGGAGACGATCCTCCAGTCCATCCTGGACACGACGATCGCTCCCTCGCGCAGCCGCCGCATGTGGCTGAACCAGATCGTCGCCGAAGAGGATGCGATCTATGGACCAGCCGAGTGGGACGTCCTGCGGGATGACACCAAGACCTTGCAGCCTGGCGACGAGATCGTCCTGGGCTTCGATGGCGGCCTGAAGGACGACAGCACAGCCTTGTGCGCTCTGCGCGTCAGCGATATGTACGCGTGCGTGCTGGGCCTGTGGGAGAAGCCGGACGGCCCGCGCGGTGACGGCTGGCAGGTCCCTCGGGTCGAGGTCGACAGCGCGGTCCACGACGCCTTCCGGAACTTCAACGTCCGCGCTATGTACGCGGACGTTGCGCTGTGGGAGTCGTACATCTCCGAGTGGTCCGACGCCTACGGCGAGGGCCTGGCGGTGCGGTCGCCGCACGGCCGGGACGCGATCGGCTGGGACATGAGGGCGTCGCTGAAGTCGTCGACCCTCGCGCACGAGCGGCTGATGCGGTCGATCTTCGACCGCAAGCTCGTCCACGACGGCGACCGCGCCCTGCGCCGCCACGTGCTCAACGCGCGCCGTCGCACGAACAACCACGGCATCAGCTTCGGCAAGGAGAGCCGCGAGTCGCCCCGGAAGGTGGACATCTACGCCGCGCTGATGCTCGCGCACGAGGCCCTCGTCGACCTGCGGGCCCGCGGCAAGAAGGTCCGCCAGCGCACCGGCCGGGGCTTTTTCCTCTGACCCGATTGCGAGACCTTAGCAAGTTTGAGTTCGGCAGACTCCCCGTCGCCCACCGCGCTCGCGCGGCAGCTCCTCGCCATCCTGTCCCGGGACGGCGGCCGGTTGAAGCGGATCGACGACTACCTCCACGGCAAGCACGACGACCCCTATATGCCGCCGCAGGCGGACGACGAGTACCGGCTGCTGGCAGGCCGTTCGGTCTCCAACTGGCTACCCCTGCTGGTCGATGCTCCGGCCCAGGCCCTCTACGTCGACGGGTTCCGCCCCGGCGGCGCGGACGGCGGCCTTCCCGCCACCGAGAGCGCCACGGCCGAGTGGTCGCACTGGCAGCGCTCGCGGCTCGACGCCCGGCAGGCCGCGGTGTACCGGGGTGCCCTCAGCTATGGGCACTCCTTCACCGTCACCGAGAAGTCCCGTACAGGGCACGTCCGCACGAAGGGCCTGTCCGCGCTGCGGACGAGCGCGCTCTTCGAGGACGCGGCCAACGACGACACGCCGCACGCCGCCCTGTCGGTCACCACCTGGCCGTCGGCGGACAGTGCCGGCCGGGCCCGGCTGTGGGACGCGCGCGCCGAGTACACGGTCCGGTTCCTGTCGCTGGACGATCCGAAGAGCGTCGTCGTCTCCGACGCACGGCGGCACGGCGCCAGCGCATGCCCCGTGACCAGGTTCGCCGCGAGCGTGGACCTGGAAGGGCGCACCCTCGGCGTGGTCGAGCCGATGATCCGCCTCCAGGACCGCATCAATCAAACGGTGTTTGATCTCCTGCTCGCGCAGTCCTACGGCAGCACGAAGGTCAGAACGGTCTCCGGCATGGGTCCGCCGATCCAGCGCGACCCGGAGACCGGCGAGCCGGTTCTCGACGAACTGGGCAATCCAGTCCCATTGCGAATCAACCACAACAACCGACGTTTTCTGTTCGCAGAAGATCCAGATGTCCGCTTCGGGTCTCTGGACGAGACCCCGTTGCAGGGGTTCATCGAGTCGGTGGAGATGTCGACCCGGCAGCTCGCCGCCGTCAGCCAGACCCCGCCGCACTTCATGCTGGGGCAGATCGCCAACCTCTCGGCGGAGGCCCTCCTTGCAGCGGAAACCGCCCTGAACCGCAAGATATTGGAATTCAGGACCAGTTTCGGTGAAAGCTGGGAGAGGGTCTTCCGGCTGGCGGCGGAGCTGTCCGGTCACGCCTCCTCGGCGGACGACCACCAGGGCGAGGTCATCTGGCGCGACATGGAGTCCCGCAGCCTGGCCCAGTCCGCCGATGCCCTGGGCAAGCTCCGCACCCAACTCGACATCCCGGCCCGCGGGTTGTGGGCTCGCGTGCCCGGCGTGACTCAGACCGAGCTGGAGGACTGGGAGCAGAAGGCCGAAGAGGACGATTCCATCGGTCAGTTGGCCACCGCCTTGCAGCGGGCGACCCCTGAGCCGGCCAGCCCCTCGACGGCGGTGGCGGCATGACGGGGACAGCTCGCCAGGCCGACGCTGATCGCGCTGCGCAGGCGTTCCACGTCGCGTTCAGCCAGATCGGAGCAGAGGCCACGGCCGAGGCCCTCGCGCTGTGGTCGGAGGTCCCGCCCGCCCAGCGCGCGGCCACTGCGTCGGGATGGCTCCGCAGGGCGATCACGCTGGTGATGAGCCGCAGGCGCATGGGGCGTGATCTCGCCAGGGCCTACTACCGGCTGGCCCGCGCGCTCCAGACCGGCACGACGGTGGCCGACCCGTACCACCCCGAGCCGTCCCACATCACGCTCGGCGATCTCCGGAGGGAGTTCGCCGCACTGGCCGGTACGTACGAGCCGCCCACCGCGGACTCGGCTCGGTCGTCTTCCACAGGCCGGCCGGAAGCCCCGCCGGACAGCGACGCCGACGAACCCCGTCCCGACGAGGGCGACGCCCAGGAGGCGCCGCACCCCGAGGAACACCACGGGCTCGACGACGACGCGGAGGACTGGGAGAAGATCCTCGTCGAGGAGCTCGAAGGGCTCCGCGAGGACGAGGAACGGATCGAGCGGGAGGCCGAGGAGGAACTCCGCACGGTCCTCGACGCGCTCGGCCGCCGCAACCTCGACCAGCGCCTGAACAAGATCGACCGCCAGCAGGCCGCCGAGGTCGTCGACCGGCAGCGCGAGGACGCCCACCGTCAGGCGGGCGCCCAGCAGGCCGGGGCCGCATCCCGGGTCGCCATGAACGGCGGCCGGTCGACCACCTGGAACCACATGCGGCGGGACCGCCGGGCTCTGGGGTACGTACGGCTCTCTCGGTCCGGCACTCCGTGTGGCTGGTGCGCCATGCTCATCAGCCGCGGCCCGGTCTACAAGTCCCGCGAGTCCGCCACGTTCGCGGACGGCGACCGCTACCACGACCACTGTCACTGCTACGCGGCCCCGGTCTTCTCCATGCAGCAGTACCAGGGCTCCGAGTTGACCGCCCTGTCCCGCGAGTACGAGGCCCTGTGGCCCCAGGTCACCAAGGGCCTGAGCGGCAAGTCCGCTGTCAGCGCCTGGCGGCGCTTCATCCGCCACAAGCAGCGCGAAGCGCACAAGGCCGCAGCCCAGGAGGCGCGGCAGTCCACGGCCACAGCCCAGGAGGCGTAACCCTGTCCGAGAAGAACACTGACCCGACCGACGAGACCAAGCCCGCCGACGAACCGCGCGAAGAGGCGCCGCAGGCATCCCCGGAGGGTGAACTCCCCCACTGGGCCCGTAAGGAGTTGTCGAAGGCTCGTGCTGAGGCTGCGTCGTACCGCACACGCCTGCGTGACGCTGAGACGCGGCTGACCGAGGCCAAGAGTCCGGAGGAGTTCGAGGCCGCGCTCGCCGAGGTCAAGGCGCAGAACGCCGAGCTGGAGCATTCCCTCGTGGTCTCCCAGGTGGCCCGCCGGTTCGAGCTGCCCGAGGCGCTGTCCGCCCGGCTGCGCGGTTCGACCGTTGAAGAACTGGAGGCCGACGCGAAGACGCTTCAGGCCCTCCTCGCGCCACCGACACCGCAGTCCCTCGGCGGAGGTCTGAACCCCGCTGACGAGGACGACGGCGAGATGGACCCGCGCGTCCTGGCCCGGAGGAGCAAGCGCCTCTGACCTGCCCCGGCCCCCCGGAGATCCTCGACGCGGGCGGCGCCACCTGGGCACCAGGACGGCCCCCTCCGACCGCAGGCTTCATGGTCTCCGTCCACGGATCCGAACTCACCCTTCCCGCAGCACATTTCACCGAGGCCGACCTCCGGGCCTACCAGGCCCGTTACGCGGACGTCGTGCACAGCCAGCGCCTCTATTTCGGCGCATGGGTCGACGGCCCGTGGGTCTATCTCGATCTCTCGCGGCACTACCCGGATTCCGCCTCGGCGCGGAAAGCCGCGAGACGTGACCGCCAAGTCGCCTACTACGACGTGAGCACCGGGACCTCGATCCGTCTCTGACGCCGACCGGCATGTAACCCCGAAGAACCTTCCCCCGGCCGCGTCCGGGGAATTTTTACCCCGGAGCACATTCCCCTTTGCCTACTCCACAGCACCAGGTTGTAAAGCCTCAGAAGCTGGTCAACACCGCGATCGGCATGCTGGAGCAGGAACTCCTGGTTCCCTCCCTTTTCCAGCGGCACGGCATTGACCAGTTCAAGGGCGCCGACAACGACACCATCAGTATGCGTGTGGAAGGAATTCTTCCCTTCCATGACTACGCGTGGCGCAACGACCGTTCGACGCCCATCCAGTTCGACGAATACGCCGAACGCAAGATCGCCGTCTCCTTCGGCGGCAACTCCTACAGCGCCGTCAAGCTGACGGACGAGCAGAACCACTTCGACATCACGGAGTGGTCGAGACTGCTTCGTCCGCAGGTCAGGGCCGTAGGGCGCGGTCTCCAGCGGCGCGCGGTGAAGACGCTCACGAGCCAGCAGTACAACGTCACCATCGGCAAGGCCGCGCAGAACCTTCGCGGTGCACTGATCGAGGCCCGTCGTGTGCTGAATGCGTTCCACGCGCCGGACGAGTCGCGCTATCTGCTGGTCGGTTCCGACTTCGAGTCGGCACTTCTCGCCGACGACAAGCTGAACCTCGCCAGCAACGTCGGTGATTCCATTGCCGATTCCGTCCTGCGGACCGCGACGATCGGCGAGCGATACGGTTTCCGTATCGTCGTCGACCAGACGATCCCCTCGGACTCCGCGTATGCCTTCGCCAGCTCCGGCTTCATCTTCCTGTCCGGTGCCCCGGCCGTACCGCAGTCCGTCCCGTACGGCGCCACAACGTCCTTTGAGGGTCTGGCGCTTCGCTGGATCCGGGACTACGACTCGCTCTATCTCCAGGACCGCTCGGTCGTCAACGTCTACAACGGCTTCCGCAGCGTGACGGACGTTCTCGTCGGCTGGGACGAGAAGAACGAGAAGGAGATCATCTCCTCCGGGGAGCACTTCGTCCGCGGAATCAGGCTCACGCTCGACGGCCGCAGCGACTACCCTGAGGCGGCATCCGAGCTCGCGAAGATCACCGGGGTCTCCGACGCCAAGGTGTGGACGCCGTCCGGCATGAAGGCCGAGACTGACCCCGCCAACTCCTGACCTGCTTACAGCTGGGCAGAGGACGTGTCCCCCTGCCCAGCGCAGAAGCACCAGCCCGAGCACGTACTGTAACTACTCGGCCTTTTACCCCCAGACCTCCTGTAGTTCCTCAGGATCACCACGTAAGACCCATTTTCAAGACTTTCGATAGGTTGCGGTCAGATCCCACCCGCGACGAGACATATTGGCACTCCAATGAAGCTCCAGCGGAAAGTGCAATTGAGTTCTCCGCAGCGCTCCAGCCACTTTGAGCGTAAGCGTTAGCTCCGCAGACCCGAGTGACTCCCGTTCGCCTATCCACTCGTCTATCCACGTTGTAGCATCTCTACCGGCTTCCCGAAGGGTAAAGCTCACAGCCGCTGGACCTTGAAGACGGAGGCCATCTCCACTCCAGGCGACACCAGTAGTGTCCGTCTCACGAGAATAGGGATCCGGCTGCTTAACCTTGAGAGGGGCCCTATCGGCAGCCGTGCCATCTTGGTCGAAGATCTCAAGAATCGCCCCCATCCCGAATCCTGGGATGAATGCTGACTGATTCGGCGACAGCTCGAACAAAACCTCACAGGACCCAAACAGGAAGCAATCATCTTTGCCTCTCAGCGTGACAAACTGGATCCTGCAACTGGCCGCAGTGCATTCAGGGACGGTTGCGGCGGGGACGAGAAATCTCAACAGTTCATGCCGAGTTGCACTACGAGTGCGCGTACCAGAGCGAATGGGGACATCCCGCTCAGTGGTCCCGCCGTTAGACACGGAGACAACATACGGTGCCCGATCGGTCTTGAAAGCCAAAGCCGTGACCGACATTCCGGGCCTTACCGGAACAACCAGGTCCATCATTTCGGGGGCGACATTGTCGTCGAATCGACTACTCACCTGAGACCACCACTTAGCTGGGTCCTGGCGAGCGGGCGTCGTCAGGCAGCGGTTTTTCTCATCCACCCCAATGATCCATACTATTTCTTCCCCATTTGCACTATTGGCATGCCCGGCGAGCTGTCGAGCTTTACCTACATCAGGCCACTCGGACTTGAGTTCGATAAAGGAGTCTTCGTTGCTGCACCCGCGTAGAACGCGATCAACGATCTGGAGGGTCAAGCTCTCAAGTTGCTGACGACGCATGAGGCAAGGCTAAAGCCTGCCTTGGTGCGACGCAGTCGGATTTTCAGCTGGCGGAGGTAAATTGCTATACGCCACGGTAGAGGAGTTGAGGGCTCGGCTGGACTGGCCCCTCGACGATCACGAGCTGCGGATCGCGGCCAGTGCCCTGGAGGACGCCTCCGAGCTGGCCGCCTCCTACGGCCGGGACTGGCCCGAAGACACAGCGCCACGCCTGGTGAAGACTCTCGTGCTCAAGGCCACGAGCCGGTATATGCGCAACCCCAACGGCTACACGCAGAGCCGGGCCGGGGACGAGACCCTGGCCTGGTCCGAGGCGCACGGCCGGGACGCGGGCACCGTCTACTACACCCGCGAGGAGATCCGGCTCCTCACCGAGCTCGGAGGCCGGAAGCCCACCCTGGCCAGTGCCGACGTCATGGCCTGGGGCTCTAAGGTCCGGCCGGAGGTGACCGGCACCGTCCCCGTCGGCTATCCGGGCGGCGATCAGTTTCCGCTGTTCTCCGACGATCGTGGGCCCTGGTGAGCGTGCAGCGCAGGCGCGGGCAACTGGCCCGCGTCTGGCGGACCGTGAACGTCGTCGACAACCGGGGCAACACCGTCACGCTGCCCGACCCGGGGGACCCGGTCGAGGTGAAGGCCGCGTTCATCCCCCAGCGCAGTGCCCGCGCAGAGGTCCCCGGCCAACAGCAGATCAACGTCGTGAGGATGATCGTGGACGCCCACCTCGAAGGCGTCTCCCTCTGGTCGCGCGTCGAGTACAACGGCCGGCAGTGGGACGTCGTTTCCCCGCCCTCCTACCACCACGGGACCCGCCGCACCCGCCACTGGTCCATCGACATCAGGGAGCGTCCCTGATGGCCACCGTCTACCGCAGTGTCGGCGGGCGGAAGCTCGCGAAGATGCTCGCCCTGGAGGACGGCGTTCAGGCGGAGCTGACCGCGCGGACCTTCGAGATCGCGGTCCGGGCGGAGGAGATCCTCGTCCAGCACCGCGCGGAGGGGCACTCCCGGATCGAGGTCGAAGAGGGCCGGGTCGACAGGTACGTGGTGCTGTCGGACGAGCGGGGCCAGAAGGCGGCCTTGAGCATCGAGTACGGCCGCCAGGAGTACACGGTGACCCGCACGTCCCGCCAGGGAGGGGAGTTCGAGGTCACGGTCCCCGCGATGGACGGCCTCTATGTCCTCGCGACTGCGGCGCATCTGCCCAAGAAGCGCAAGGGCAAGGTGAAGCTGGACTGATGGCCGGCGTTCCCGACCACATCAAGGCCCTGGCCGAACTCTCCCCCGTCGAGGACCTCCTCCTCGCCGTGCTCCGCAAGGGTCTTCCCGGAATCCGCGTGAAGTCCCTCATCGACCAGCACGAGCGCTTCCCCCTGGTGCTGATCCGCCGGGACCCGACCTTCGGCCAATGGAGCGGTGACACACGCTTCACCGACGCGGCACGCGTCGTGATCAACGCGTTCGCCCCGGACCCCAACGGCGATCAGGACGCCGCGATCCTCGCGGAAGCCGTGCGGGTCGTCCTCCGGGACACGTGGCTGAGGAACGAGGTAGTACCCGGCCTCGGACACCTGACCCGCGTGGACATGAACAGCGCGCCCCGCCGGGCGAGCGACTGGGCAACGAGCTCCGGCCCCGTCCAGTACGCGGACCTGCCCAGCGGCATCTGGCGGTACGAGGCGATCTACGACATCCGGATCCGCAAGCCGCGGCAACGGCCCTTCTCCCTCCCCGCATCCCCCCAGTAAGGAGTCGCGCCCCTTTGGCGCTCAACGACAATTCCACCCTCGTCGTCGGTGCCGGTACCTTCCTGACTGCCCCGGTCGGCACCGCCATGCCCGAAGACCTGCTGGTCCCCACCTCGCCGTGGACGAACATCGGCCACACCAGCCTGGAGGACGTCTTCGGAATCTCCTCCGACGGCGGCGAGGCCACCACGATCGGCACCCTCCAGAACAAGACCCTGCGCACCCGGTACTCGGCAAGGTCCGAGACCATGGCCGTCACGTTGAACCAGTTCGACGTGGCAGCGCTCAAGCTGTACTTCGGCGCCAACGCACCGGTGTTGCCCGACGGTTCAGTGGGTGTTCCCGTGGACCCGCAGCCCACGCAGTCGGCATTCCTCGCCGTCTTCGTTGACGGCGAGTCCCATTTCGCCTTCTACGCGCCGCGCGCCGAGATCTACCGGGCGGACGACCTGACGATCGCCGACACGGAGTCGCTGGCCGGCCTGCCGCTCGGCATCAAGCCCATGGTCTACGGCACCAACACCTGGACGTACGCGGTGACACCGCTCGGCAGCACCGTCGCGACCGGTGCGAGCGCAGGCACCCCTGGCGCCTTCACCCCGGCGGGATCCGCTGCCCCGTCCAGCCTGGCCGCGCTCACCCCGCTGATCGCCACGCCCACGGCGAAGTGGAGCACGGGCCAGCACATCGTGCTCGGTGACAGCACGACTGCGCATTGGGACGGCACGGCCTGGGCGGCCGGCAAGGCTCCCTGATCCCGCTTCCTGGTTCTCCCCTTTCTTCTCCGACCACTTGGAGGTCACCCCCCTTGGCTTCGTACACCCTTGACGACATCCGCGCCGCTGCCGACGCCCGGTACGGCAGCACGGACATCGCCGTCGGCGATGACGTCGTGCGTCTGCTCAACCCGCTCCGCCTCACCCGGGCCAAGCGCGACGCGCTGTCCGCTCTTCAGGACCGGCTCGGTGCCGACGACGCGGACCAGGAGGAGCTGCTGTCGGAGGCGATTCGTCTCGTCGCGGAGAACTCCGAGGCGGCCGACCAGCTTCTGAACGCGGTGGGAACCGATCTTGCCGTGCTCGCCGAGATCTTCGAGCGGTACGGCGCGGGGACCCAGGTGGGGGAAGCCTCGGCCTCTGCCGCCTGATCGATGACTACGGCGAGGGCCTGTACGCGGACCTGCGGTACTGCTACGGCGTTGACCTCGCCGACGTGATCGCAGGCCGCGGGCCCTCGCCCGCGCTCGTCCTCCTGCTGGTGCAGAGGCTGCCCGACACCTCCTTGACCGTCGCCCTCGCGTCCGGCGGCCGACAGCACATGGGGTGGGGCCAGGACCGACACCTGGCCGCCGACCTCTACGACGCGATCAACGCCAATACGCGGGCCACCGGCCAGTGGAAGGGCAAGCCACCGGCGATCCCCCCGTTCCCGCGCCCCGAGGCCAAGCCGAAGAAGGCACAGGCCGGCCAGCGGCCCGCCCGGGTGAGCGTGGCCGACCTCTATCAGCACTTCCAGCGGAGGTAACCCCCCTGTCAGCGGGCCAGATCATCGGCCGCGTCTCCGTCAAGGTCACCCCCGACACCCGGGAGTTCCGCAGGACGGCGGAGCGGCAACTTGAACGCATCGAGCAGCAGCTCGACAAGCTCAAGGTGTCGACGACGATCGACATGTCCGGAGCGTCGCGCGAGTTCGTCGAGGAACTCCGGAAGATCAACCGCCGGAACAAGCAGATGGACGCGCGGAAGGTCCGCTTCTACACGACCATCAGCTCGGACGGCATGGCAACGGCCGTCCGCAACGCCGTCCGCGAGCTCCAGCATCGGGCGAACAACCAGAAGATCGACTTCAAGGCCGACGACCTGAAGGCCACGGGGAAGGTCGAGCTGGAGCTCGACCGGGAGTCCGCTGACCGGGCAAAGCGGAAGTTGAAGGACTGGGCCGACGACGTCTCGCCTCTCAAGGTGAAGATCGAGTTGGACATCCCCAACGGCGCGGGCGCCAGGATCTCAGCACGGCTCCAGGTGCTGACGCGTCCGCGTACGGTGCCGATCATCCCGAAGCTGGACAACACCGCCGTTGCCAAGATCAGCACTGCACTGGCTGCTCTTTCTGGCGCTCGCGTGTTGGACAGGATGTTCGAGCGCCTCAGCAACACCCTCAAGAACCTCGACAAGTCGGTCCCGATCATCGGCAGCCTCTCCCTGGCTATCGCCGGTCTGGCCGGCTGGGGCCTGTCCGCGGCTTCCAACCTGGCCGCCCTGTCCGCCTCGCTGGCGAAGATCGGCGCGGCCGGCCTTCTGCTGCCGGGCCTGCTCGGCGGCATGGCGGTCGGTTTGGGCACCACCGTTGCCGCCCTCAAAGACTTCAACAAGATCGTCCCGGAGGCGAAGGCGGCGCTCAGCAGCCTCCAGGACACCATCAGCGACAACTTCTGGGCCAAGGCCGCGGCGCCCATCAAGACGATGGTCGACGAACTCCTACCGGAGTTCACGGCCGGGGTCGCCCAGACCGCGACCCAGCTCGGCGGATTCTTCGGCGGCCTCGCCACCTCGCTTCAGGGCGCGCTCGATCCGGCCCTGAACCAGATGTTCACCGACCTCTCGTCATCGATCACCGTCGCGACGACGGGCACGGGCGCGTTCGCAAACATCATCGCCGTCCTCGGCAAGGTCGGCACCTCGTATCTCCCGCAGCTCGCCCAGTGGTTCGTCGACATCTCGACGCGCTTCTCCGACTTCCTGAGCGCCACGGAGGCGGACGGCCGCCTCAAGGGCTGGATCGACGAGGGCATCACGAACTTGCAGGACCTCGGCCGGGTCCTGAGTAATTTGGGCGGCATCTTCGCGGGCATCTCCCGCGCCGCCGAAGCCGCTGGCGGCTCCTCACTCGGCATGATGGCCGACACCCTGGAGCGCATCCACAACACGGTGGATTCACCGGGGTTCCAGGA
The DNA here is from genome assembly GCF_041519305.1 of Streptomyces luteireticuli. Classification (NCBI taxonomy): domain Bacteria; kingdom Bacillati; phylum Actinomycetota; class Actinomycetes; order Kitasatosporales; family Streptomycetaceae; genus Streptomyces; species Streptomyces luteireticuli. Next base: position 2,874,904 of record NZ_CP167927.1, on the reverse strand, counting down.
CGGTCTGACCGGCGTCTTCATGGCCGCGCACGCGGCCATGAGCCAGATCGCCGACATCTCGGGCCCTGCGGTGAAGGGCCTGTTCAGCGAGCTCGGCCAGCTCGCGGAAACGGTTCTCCCGCAGGTCGGCACAATCATCGGCACGGCCGTCGAGGCCATCGCCAGCGCGCTGTCCCAGCCTGCCGTCAGCTCAGGTGTACAGGCCATGTTCAGCGGCATTCAGACCGCTGTTCAGGCCCTCGCCCCTGCAATGGCGCCGGTAGGCCAGGCGTTCGGCGAGCTCATGCAGATCATCGGGGCCTTCGCTGCGATGCTCGGCCCGCTGGTGGCTGCCGCTCTGGTCCCGCTCAGCGAGGCGTTCACGGCGCTGGCTCCGACGATCATCCCGCTTATCCAGCTCCTTGGCGGCGCACTGACCGGGGCGATCGAGCAGCTCGCCCCGATCGTCGCGCAACTCGTGCCGGTCGTCGGCGAGATGCTCGCCGCGGCCTTCGATGCACTGTCGGCGATCCTGCCTGTCGTCTCCGGTCTGATCACGCAGATCGCGACCGCCGTAGCCCCCCTGGTCGAGCAGCTGGTCTCCGCGCTGGCCCCGATCCTCCCGGTCATCGCGCAGACCGTTGCGCAGCTCCTCACGGCGCTCACGCCCGTGATGACGCTGCTGATGCAGATCATGACAGCGGTCATCACGCCGCTGCTCCCGATGCTCCAGTCCATCGTCGAGGCGGTCCTGCCGCCCCTCGCCGATGCCGTCACGCGGCTGTTCGCGGCGATACAGCCGCTCCTTCAGGTCCTTCTCCAGGTCATCCAGGTCCTGATGCCGGTCCTGGTGCCGGTCATCGAGCTCATCGTCCGGATCCTTGCCGATTCCCTGGTCGGCGCGATCAACGGAGTGGCCCAGGTCCTCACCGGGTTCGTCGAGATCTTCCGGGGCGTCTGGACTGCGGTGCAAGGCGTCTTCGAGATCTTTTGGGGCCTCTTTGAGGGGATCTTCACCGGCAACTGGTCCACATTCCGGCAAGGCTTCGTCGACCTGTGGAACGGCATCTGGAGCTTCCTGAAGGGCATTTGGGACGTCATTGTCGGCGCCCTCAAGGTCTTCCTCACCGTCGGCATCCTCGGGACGGCCGGCAAGATCCTCAAGGCGGTCGCCGCACTGTGGAAGACGGCCTGGGGCGGCATCCGGATGGCGGGCGTCGTCATCTGGGACCTCATCAAGAGCTCCTGGTCCTCCTTCCTCAACTGGCTGAAGTCGCTCGGCAGTTCCGCCATGAGCGGCCTCAGAAGTCTGTGGGATGCCGCATGGTCCGGCATCAAGTCCATCTGCTCGCGGGCCTGGGACGGCATCAAGGACGCCGCGAAGAGCGGCGTCGCAAGCACCGTGAACTTCGTCCGGGAACTGCCCGGCAAGGCCCGTGCCGCCCTGAGCAGTATCGGCAGCACCCTCGTCGACGCGGGCAAGAAGCTGATCAGCGGCCTGATCAACGGCATCAAGAGCATGATCGGCTCGGTCAAGGACACGCTCACCGGCCTGACGAACAAGATCAAGGACTGGAAGGGGCCGCCGAAGAAGGACGGCATCCTCCTGTACGACGCGGGCCGGTTGATCATCAAGGGCCTCGTCCGGGGCCTTGAGTCCGAATACAACACCGTCAAGAAGTCCCTCACCGACCTGACGGCGACGATCCCGAAGAACGCGTCCCGAGCGCTCAGGGACCGGGTCAACCGGGACCGCACACAGCTGCTGAAGCTGGCTGCCGCGTGGGACGCCGGGGCGAAGCGGCTGGACGCGGCCCGCAACAAGCTGGACCGGATGCGCGAACAGGCCCGCGACTATGCGAGCCAGGTGGCCGACCGGATCATCGACACGGGCGACGTGACCAAGCCGAAGGACAGCTCCATCGGCGGCATCGTCACCAACCTCAAGCAGGCCGTCGATCAAGCGAAACGATTCGCCAAGGCACTCGCGGTGCTGAAGTCCAAGGGGCTGTCCCAGACGGCGATCGACCAGATCGCCAGTGCCGGCCCGGAGGCCGGACTCGCGGCGGCGGAGTCGATCGCGGCAGCCGGTAAGGGCGGCATCGACCAGATCAACAAACTCCAGGCCGAGTTGGCGAAGTACGCCAAACAGGCCGGGCGTACGGCCGCCGACTCCATGTACGCGAGTGGCCTCGCGGTAGCCGACGGCATCGTCAAGGGCCTGGAGGCCCGGCAGAAGGCGATCGAGACGCAGATGCTGAAGATCGCCACGTCCATGGTGGACGCGATCAAGAAGAGCCTCCAGATCAGGTCTCCCTCGCGGGTGTTCGCTCGGCTCGGCTCGTTCGTCGGCAGAGGCTTCGCTCTGGGCATCGAGACCGAGTCCGGTCGAGTGGCCAAGGCGGTCGACGCCATCACCTCGCGCCCGGCCCCCGCCGACTACGGCAAGGCGGCGCAGTCAGCCTCGGCGGCCGTGACCCGCGGCCTCGGCCCTGCCGGAGGCGGCGGGGTGACCCGGGTCCTCAACTACTACGCAGCGCAGGGCGGTTCGATCTCCTCTCACGAGGAGCTGTTCACAGCGGCCCATCGCGCACGAATGGTGGGGTGGTGAGTGCATGACTGCGCTTCTGCTGGAGACCGAGCGGGATTCGCTCGACCTCAACGAGGTGGCAACTCAGGGGACCGGGTTCCAGGCCACGGCCGGTGCGACCGGCTTCGGCCTGCCGTCCGTGTCCCCGCAGTGGCTGGAGGGCGCAGGAGACGGCAGCCGGTTCCGGGGACAGCGTGTGCTGTCCCGTGACCTCGACCTGCCCCTCGACATCGTGGGCCGCGACCGGGCACACCTGACGTCGCTGATCTCGCGCCTCGCACGGGCCGTCGCGCAGGAGTGCTCGCTCGTCCTGGTGGCCGAGGATGGGGTCCGCTGGTCCACCCCCGTGTATCGGACCGGGGGCGGCGAGATCGAGTTCACCAGCACCACCGACGTCCAGACCGTCCTGACTTTCCGCGCCCCCGACCCCTACTTCACGGCCAGCACCGTTTCCACTCAGCGGGTCGGGGGCGATCCCGGGGCAGCCCCCTTCCTGTCGGCACTGATGTCGATGCCGCTCGCCGCCAGCCAGGCCATCGGCGAGATCCAGCTCGACAACCACGGCGACGTCCCGGCCTACCCCACGTGGGAGGTGCACGGACCGGGCCGGGACCTGATCGTTCGGTCCCCGACGGGCGAGACACTGCGCTGGACCGGCTCCCTGTCGCCCACGGAGAAGCTCGTCGTGGACACACGCAACGGCACCGTGACGGACGGCAAGGGGACGAACCGCTACGCCTCGCTCGCCCCGGCACCCCGGTTCTGGACCGTGCCGCCCGGCATCTCCACCGCGACCGTCCGACTCCTCGACACCACCGCGGCCTCCACCGTGGTCTGCTCCTGGCGTCCGCGCCGCTGGATGGTGATCTGACTGAAACTCACGGATCTCACCGTCGAAGTGCGGGACCGGAACCTGACCCGAGTGGGGCTGATCCGTCCCGAGGACCTGTCACTGGAGCTGGAGGACAAGTTCAACAACGTTGGCACCTGGAAGTTGCAGCTCCCCAGCGAGCATCCCCTCGCCGACGAGCTACGCAAGCCCGGTGCAGGACTGGTCATCACCGGCCCTGGAGACGTGCTCCTGTCCGGGCCGGTCACCCAGGCCGAGTACGCGGCCACTCCGGAGGACCGCCTCGGGAGCATCACCTTCGAGGGCGTCTCGGACTCGGTGATCCTTCTCGACATGCTCGCCTGGCCCGAGCCGAGCAACGCGGACGTCACCAGCCAGCGCCTCAGCCACGACGAACGCAAGGGGCCCGCCGAATCGGTGATGCACCAGTACGTCGATGCCAACTGCGGCCCCGGCGCTCCCGCCTTGCGGCGCCGCGCCGGGCTGGTCATGGGCCCGGACGGCGGCAGAGGGCCGGTGATCACCAAGTCCGCGCGCTTCCCGGTGCTGGGAGAGCTGCTGACCGGCATCGCGACGACCGCGGACCTGGGCTTCCGCATTGTCCAGAGGGGCTCGAACCTCGTCTTCGAGACGGTCCGAGTCGCTGACCGTACCCGGGAGATCCGGCTTGACGTACGGGCCGGCACCCTCGCCGGGCAACGCGTCTCCGTCGCCGCGCCGGGCGCGACCCGCGTCATCGTCGCAGGTCAAGGAGAGCAGGAAGCGCGGAATTTCGTCCCGGTCGACAACCCGGCCTCCGTGGAGAGCGAGGGCGACTGGGGCCGCCGGATCGAGAGGTTCGTCGATCAGCGGAACACGAACAACCCCGACGAGCTGAAGCAGGCCGGACACGAGGTCCTGGTCGACCAGGGGTTCACCAAGGTCGCCGTGCAGGCCATCCCGTGCGAAGACTCCGCGGCAATGGAGATCGGCGTCGACTGGGGCCTCGGCGACCGGGTGTGCGTCCTCGCGGGCGGCCAAGAGCTGGTGGCCCCCGTCACCGGGATGCTGATCACGGCAGACGACCAGGGGTTCCGGATCGGAGCCCTGCTCGGCGACCCAGTGGGATTCGACCCTCGGGCCGCCTCCGCCCGCCGTTCGCAGACCGCCGAACGCCGTCTCTCCGCTCTGGAACGAACGGCAGAAGGAGGCGGGGCCAACCCCGTCATGAACCTCATGGGAGCGTGGTAGTGGCTACGCCGAAGGTCTTCTTCCGGGCGGCCCTGCCGACCGCCCCGACCACCGCCTACACCGTGCCGAACTCGGGCGTCGCGATCATCACCAACATCGTGGCCACCAACCCGTCGTCGAGCACGGCCGCCAGCGTCACCGTCCACATCGGGGGCGTGCCCCTGCTGTCCGGCGTCGGCATCGCACCGGGCGGTGTCCTCACCCTCGACGTCCGCCAAGTCCTCGCCGCGGGAGACACGATCGATGTGCAGGGCACAGGCGCACAGGCCCATACCCATATCAGCGGCGTGGAGGTGATCTGATGAGTCTGAGCGTCTGGCCTGCCCCGCAGGACAAGGGAGTCGTCGGCCCCACCGGGGCACCCGGAGCCCAGGGCCCCAAGGGCGACACCGGGCCACCGGGTACGAGAGGCGAGGCCGGCCTCGCAGGACCAGCCGGACCCACGGGGCCGCAGGGCCCCCGGGGTGACACCGGTCCGACCGGTCCCTCCGGCCCGACAGGGTCCAAGGGGGACACCGGAGCAACGGGGCCCAGCGGACCGCAAGGGGCCACCGGCCCACCAGGACCTGCCGGTCCGCCCGGCGCCGTGCCGAACGAATGGCAGCCCGAGGACCACGGCCTTCACGCCTGGGCCTTCGACCCGGCGCTGACGCACTCCGTCGGGCTCTACCCCGGATCGGGTCCCATCCGCGTGACGGCCGTACGACTTCGCCAACCAGCACAGGTCAGCCGGATCGTCTGGCACGCAACCGGATACGCGGGCGGCCTGACCTCCGGCTCGTGGGCAGCCATCTTCGATGCCGATGGCCAACGCGTAGGCGCCACCGGGGACATGTCCACCGCAGCCTACGAGCCCGTCGAGGTCCACAACGGAGGCGGTGCAGCCATCACGTCACCTCTCACAACTCCCGTCACGCTGGCCGCCGGTGTCTATTACATCGCCTGGCGGATGCAGTACAACACGACGACGGGGGACGGCCCGATGCTCCTGGCCGCCGAGTCGTCGGCCGGGTCCCCGCCCAACTTCTTTGGCCTCAACGGGATCCGACGGTTCGGCCACTACGCTTTCGGGCCTGCCAGCCCTCCGTCGTCCATCTCCATCGCCGCGATGATCAACGGCGCCAACCGCTTCTGGGTCGGCCTGGCATGAAAACGATCTCCGCCAGCATCCCGGTCCACCGCGTGGGAGAGATCCAGAAGATTTCCCACGTGGTGGAGATCCAGATCAGCGAGCCCTTCGCGGCACACCCCGACCTGACCCCACAAGAGCGCGAGGCGATCCTCCAGTCCGCTGTTGCAGCGGTCCGAGCCGCCCTGCCGCGCGACCTGGAGTCGATCCTCCCCACCCTGCGCGTCGCCGAGGACCGCACCCTCTGAAAGGAGCCGCCCCTCAGTGGCGATCACGTCCTACCCCTTCGACGGCCAGTCCGTCACCGAGAGCGACTTTTCGCGGCTCTTCCGGGAGTTCACTGACTCCGGTGTCGCCGCCTCCGCATCCTCCAACGCGTTTGAGATCAGCGCAGACGGTACGGGCATGTCGGTCCGGGTGCAGCCGGGCTTCGGCGTTGTGCGCGGTCATGCGGTGCTGTCCACCGCAGTGGAGACGTTGCCGATCGCTGCGGCCGGCACGGCCACCCGCTACGACCGCGCGGTCCTCCGCCTCGATCCAGCTGTGAACAGCATCACACTCGCCGTCCTGCAGGGCGCTGCGGGGGGCGGTGTCCCCGCCCTCACCCAGACGGACACCGGGGTGTACGAACTGCCTCTCGCCACCGTCACCGTGGAGGCTAACGTCACCGCGATCACGTCGGCAGCCGTGACGGCCAGTCGGCCCTTCGTAGGGCACTCGGTCGGCACCTGGGGCACATCGACCCGGCCTGCGTCGCCGCGCCTGGGCAAGATCGGCTTCAACCGCGACACGAGCACGTGGGAGTTCTGGGACGGCGCGGCGTGGACCCCGCTGGTCGCCTCGGTGTCCTGGTCCAGCCTGACCGGCAAGCCGAACGCGTTCTCGCCGTCCCCGCACTCGCACAAGTGGACCGACATCACCGGCACGCCGACGTCGCTTCCCCCAGCGGCCCACAAGCACAAGTGGGCCGACATCACCGATACTCCGGGCACGTATCCGCCGTCCTCCCATGCGCACTCGTGGTCGTCGATCTCGGGCCGCCCGTCCACGTTCCCGCCCTCGTCCCACTCCCACTCTGGATACCTGGAGGCCGGAGACACGATCGCGTGGGCCAACGGCAGTAAGAAGCCCCACCATAACTCCGCGTCGGGCAGCGGAACTTGGTATGCCGTCTGGGTCGAGGGGGACGGCACCTTCTGCCGCAACACCAGCTCAATCCGCTACAAGGAGAACGTCCGCGACATCACCGTGGACCCGGCGGCCGTCCTGGCACTGCGCCCCCGGATCTACGACCGCAAGCCGACCGAGGAGAAACCGGAGGCTCGCCGGGACGAGTTCGGCCTGATCGCCGAGGAAGTCGCGGAGACGCTGCCCGAGATCGTCACGTACGACGAGGAGGGCCGTATCGACGCCCTGCGCTACGACCTGCTGGGGGTCGCGCTCCTGCCGGTCGTGCAGGACCAGGCCACGCGAATCGAGCGCCTGGAGGCCCTCGTCGAGGAGACGTCCCGTGCCTGATTCCTCAATACAAGTGGCCCTGGTCTCGGCAGGCGGGGCCGTCACAGCGGCCCTCGTCGGTGTGATCGTCGAGCTCGTACGACGCCAGGGCGCCGCGCTGGCCGAGGTTCGCGACCATGCGCAAGAGGCGCGTGAGCAGGTCTCCAACGATCACAGCACCAACCTGAGAGACGACCTGGACCGCGTCATCCGGGGACTCGACCGCGTCCTCGACGGCCAGGCCCAGCACAGCCGGGACATCGCCGCCCTGCGCACGGACCTCACCCACGAACGGACGGAGCGCCTCGCCGTCGCGAAGCGACTCGACGCGCACCTGCACCACCCCAACTGACCACCGCCGGCCGCCGATTACGGCGGACCGGCGGCTTTCCCCGCCCTCGACGCTGCTCGGCGCCGGGGGCGTCGCTATGCCTGGAGGCACACTCTGAGCGTCAACATCATCTCCCGCAGCGCTTGGGGCGCCGAGCCGTGGAACGGCTCCCCGAACGCCGTCAGCCTGTCCGAACGCACCGAGTTCTTCATCCACTACGACGGCGGTACCCCCGTCAACCGGACCGGCAACGCGGTCCCGCAGGCCATCGACCGCGAGCACCGTGCCAACGACTGGGCCGGCATCGGCTACAACTTCGTTGTTGACCAGGCCGGGGCCGTCTACGAGGGCCGGGGCTGGAACCTCCAGGGTGCCCACTGCCCGAACCACAACCGCTCGGGCATCGGGGTACAGATCGCCGTCGGCGGCGACCAGACGCCCTCGAACGCAGCCCTGCGCGCGGCGCGCGCCCTCTACGACGAGGCGTGCCGGAAGACCGGCCGGACCCTGGCCAAGCGAGGCCACAAGGACGGCTTCGCCACCGAGTGCCCCGGTGGCCGCCTGTACACCTGGGTGAAGGCCGGTATGCCCGCACCCGGCGGTGGCGGCGGTGACAAGGGCATCGTCGCGCTGGACCCGGCGGTCGAGCCGGGTGCTCGCCACCCGCAGGTGCGCGAGCTTCAGCGGTTGCTGATCGCGGCGGGCTACGGGCCGATCACCGGCGCGACCACCGACTACTACGGCGTGAACACGCAGAACGCCGTCGCCCGCTTCCACGACGCGAACCCGGAGCTGAAGACGACCGGTGTCTCCCGGGACACCGAGATCGGTGAGCGCGGCTGGGTCGAGCTCCAGAAGGAGGCCGGTCGCCGATGACCAAGATGAGACTCCGCGCCACCGGCGCCGTGCCGAAGGCTCTCCTGGAGGCGCTGCCCGTGCGGTACCGCTCCCGTGCGGGCGCCGTCTTCGCTGGGCTGGGCGTAGTGGTCAGCATCGCGTCCATCGCCCTCGCGGACACCCCGGAGATCGCCGTGATCGTGCAGATCCTCACGGCGCTCGGAGTCGTCGCTCCGGCCGAAGAGCGCTAAGCAAAGACCCCGCCGACCTCAAGGTCTGCGGGGTCTTTTTCGCGTTTCTACTTCTTTGTCCGCTTCTTCGCTTCGATCGCCGTGATGCTCGTCAGTGCCGCTCCGCGGCGCCTGCGCACTGGCACCTTCGGCTGCGGCTCCTGCCCAGCGGTCGCGGGCCCCCCGGCCGGCTCGGCGACGGGAGTGCGGCTTACCGGGGCAGCGCCCTGGCGGTCACCCGTTTCGAGGACTTCTTCGAACGCAGCGGCATGTTCGGCGCAGCGGTCCGTCGGGCCCGACCGCTCCCCTTCGGTGATGGTGTAGCGGCGGGCTTCGACGCCGACGCGCTTGCACACGTCGCATACCGTGATCTGCAAGGTCTCGCACGCACCGTTCGCAATTGACGAGTCAAAGTCTCGCATGTCAGTCTAAGGGTTGTCTGCGGCGTGACGGAAGAGCGACCGCTGTGGGTGGTAGCCGCCGAAGGGGACGACATTGCCTGCCAAATCCAAGATCCAAGATGTGCAGGAAGTCATCCGGTGGATCGAAGAAGGCAAGACCTACAACTGGATCGTCGCCGAATACCAGCGGAAGTACAACATCGAGACGAGCCAGTCCATGTGGGCTTCTTTTCGTTCTCGCCGGGGTTTGAAACCGCGTATCGCCCGGGACCCTGAGCTGATTCCCTGGAAGGTCAAGGAAGAGCACCAGTTCCGCTATGACCTGGCGATGCTCCGCCTGGAGGCCCGCAAGCGCCAGGGCTACGAGCTCCGTGACGAGGACCAGAAGCGCCACACGTCGTGGCGCACATGGATTGACGAGAACAACGCTGTCGTCTACTACGATCCCGACACCGAAGAGGGATTCTTCTGTATCCCGCGCGAAGAGGGCGACACCGACATCATCCGCGCACCGAAGAAGCCGTGAGCGCCTGATCCTCCCTGCAAGACGAGCCGCTGACCCTGTCGAGGGGGCGGCTCGTTTTTCTGTGACTACTTCGCCGAGAGCAGGCTCGTCATGCGCGCCGCGGCCTTCACCGTCGCGGCAGCCAGGTGGTCCAGGTCTGAGGCGGGGTCCGACGGCAGCATGACCCCCACCGAGCCCTGGATGGAGCGCCCCCACATCACCGGGGCGGCAATCGAGTCCCAGCCGTCGATGGCCTCTTGGTGGGCCACCGCATAGCCTGCGACGCGCACCTCGTCGAGGGACCTGAGAAGCCGAGACCTGTCACGGATCACACCAGAGCCGGCCCCGTCGGGAACGCGCTCCGCAAGCACCTTCTCCAGGATGGCGGGCGACTGGTGGGCCAGGATCGCCCGACCGGAGGCGCCCACCCGCAGGCAGCGGTTGACTGCGATCAGCTCGGCCGGGTTGAAAGCGAACTGGTCGAGGTCACAGTCGCCGATCTCGAAATCCACGCACAATTTCCGAGATCCCACGGCGGTGTAGTAGCCGACGAGTCCGGCCGTCGCGTTATGCAGGTCTTCCAGGACTGCGTGCGCGGCTTCAGGGTCCGGGGTCCGGGCCATGATGCGCATGCCCAGGCGGGCCGAGCCTGCCCCCAGCCGGTACTGCCCGCGGCTCACCTGCTCGAAGGTCTCGTCATAAAGCCCGGCCTGGAGTACCCGGTAGACGGTCGCTGTGTCGAGTCCCGTTGACTCGGCTATCTCTGTCGGACCGAGGATGTCTCCGCCCAGTGCAACGAAAGCCGCCTGAACCCGGAAGACGCGTTGCCCGTGGCTCGTGCCCTTGGTCATGCGGTTGATTCCTCGTTCAAGACATTCAAAGCCTCGCAAAGGAGAGGCAAAGTGTCAGCAGAGGATACTATGCCGGAAGGTTGATCGTTTACGCCCACTCAGACACGGGCCTCATATCGATCATGATTTTTCCGTCGGGCGTACACGCGGTGGCTCCGCAGCCATGCACCGTCTGAGCAGTACCAGCCTGCTTCAGGGAGTAACGGTGACCTATCAGCGGCTTGATCACGCCCATTGCGGTAGCCGCGAAAAGCGCGTTCATCGTGTTGCGCAGGGCGTAAAGGTTGTCGTAGTGATCAGGAAGCCAGAAGCCGGAGACGGTCTTGGAGCCGAAGATGAGCGCTTCCTGTGACACCTCCGACCTTCTTCCGGCGTGGCAGCCGAACACAGCCATACGCCCCCGGGGAGCCAAAGCCGTCAAGGTGGCGGTGAAGTAGTCGCCGCCCCGGGCGTCCATGGCGGCGTCAACGGGGCCTCCGGCGGCGTCGAGGACGAGGTCGGCGAGGAGCCGGGGGTCGATATGCCGGCCGGTCACGCGGTCTGCGGGGCTGCCCGGCAGGTCGTCGAAATGGATCACGGTGTCGGATGCGACTGCCGCATTGTTGAGGTCCACCACGGCATCGGCGCCGAGAGTGCGGGCGAGCTCCGCCCTGCTCTCGCCAAGGGTCATGGCCACGACGTTGGCCCCGGCCCGCTTGGCGAGCTGGATGGCGAGGCTTCCGAAGGCGCTGACGGCGCCCGGTATCAGCACCGTCTCGCCGTCCTTGATGTCCAGCGTGGTGTGCAGGATGTGCCACGCGCTCAGGCCGGGGAGCGCGAGAGCAATCGCTTGATCATCGGTGATGTCGTCCGGTATCTCCCAGCACAGCCCGCGGTTCACCAGGGCCTTTTCCGCGTACGCGCCGGATTCGGTGAGTGCCACAACCCGACGGCCCTCCTGGGTGACGCCCACCAGATCCCTGCCGGGGACGTGGGGGTACGTCACGGGCGCGACGTAGGTGTTCTCCCGCATGCGAATGTCTGCATAGGTGACACCCGCCCGGAGAACGGTTACGAGTTCGTGACCCTCTCTGGGTTCTGGGTCAGGCATCTCAACTACATTGAGATCTTCCTGGCCGGGCTCTTCCACCAAGATCGCGCGCATGTCATTCCATCTCTCGCGTACAGCAACCCCAGCACTCTAGGCCGCCCAGCACCCCGCCCCGGACCATTTTTCGCCTGATGAAAAACGATCTTGTTTCGCTTTTCACCCTGTGAAATAAGGGCCTTCTTTGGCCCCAAAAATAGCCGAGCCTTTGATGCTTGCCGACGATTTATTGACGCAAACCTCATGCGTACATATGGTGATCCAGGATCAGCAAGGGGAAGGCGGGCAGTAGATGACGCTTGGCGCAGGCACCAAGAGGCGGTCGAGATGTGCGACCGCCGACGCCGAGCAAGACACCATTACGTTCGTCGCCGACTGGGAGGCTTTCGACTTTCATGTCACCGCACCTCCCGGATATAAAACGCGCGACATGCAACGGGCCCTCGCCATGGCGAAGAACCAGGGCCTTGCCCTGCTCGACGACGAAGAGCTTGAGCCTCATTTCCTGGAGGACGGATCGGTCCGCCTCCACTTGAAACCCATCGATGAGGACTGACCAGAAGACATGCTGCGCTTGGTAGATCTGCCCGTGTTCTCGGGCATCCCCCGCGACGGACGGGGGCGCCCCCTGGTTGTCCCCAAGGCGGGCGGCCGGCCCAGGGCCTTGACCAGGGCCACCACCCACATCGACGCGATAGAGGACAAGTCCGCGCTGGCCGCCTGGAGCAGACGGATGGTCATGGTCGGAGTGTCCCGCGACCCGGCGCTCGCGGATCGATCGCGAGACCTCGACGAGACGAGCGCGGACGGGAAGGCCGCGCTCGGCAGGCTCGCCGACCGGGCCATGGTCGTCGCCGGGGCTCACGACCGCCGGGAGAAAGGGACGCACCTGCACGCACTGTCCGAACTCGTCGACCAGGGCGTGGACCTCCCGGCCAGCACCTCGCCCAGCGATCTCGCCGACATGGCCGCGTACCGGGAGACCGTGAGGGCCTTCCGCGTCCGAGGGATCGAGCAGTTCGTCGTGGTGGACGAGCTGGCCGTCGGAGGCACTCTCGACCGCCTGCTGTCCTACAGCGGGCCCGGCCCGGACGGACGACACGTCGACGGCTTGTTCATCGGGGACTTGAAGACCGGCGGCTCCGTCCAGTACAGCGCGCTGAAGATGAGCGCCCAGCTCGCCGTGTACTCGCGGGGCGAACTCTACGACCACACGCAGTTCCACGTGGACGTCACCGACGAGCGCGCGATGAGGTCCTGGAGGAAGGCCGACGTGACGGCCACGGCAGCGGCGAAGGCGTACACGCCGCTGCCGAAGGTGTCGCAGGAGTGGGGGATCATCCTCCACCTGCCTGCGGGATCCGGGGAATGCGCGGCGTACTGGGCAGACCTTCGCCTGGGCTGGGCCGCAGCACAGCTCGCCGGGGAGGTACGGCGCATGAGGGGAAGTAAGGGAGCCTTGAGGAGGTTTGAGGTTGATTCAACACAAATGATTGCGTAACCTTAGCAAGTGAAGGGCGGCGCACGCCCGGATTTCAAGAAGGAGACTCCCGTGGCCAGCGACAGCCGCATATCCGTAACCATCGTGTACGGCAAGCGACATCACGACTCCGAGGCGACCTTCCAGGGCAGTCAGCGCGAGGTCTTCCAGGGCATCGCGGCCTTCTTTGGGCTCGATCGCGAGACCTTGACTGGCGTGACGCTGGGAGAGCTCGTTGTGGAGGCGACCGCGCTCGCCCAGGGCGCCACCTGCATCGCCCGAGGACTGGACGCCCACGTTGTGGCACAGCCCACCGCACTGCCCGCAGCCTCAGCCGACGGACCGGCCGGCCTGCTCGACCGGATCGCAGAGTGCAGCTCGGTCCGGGAATTGCATGAGCTCTGGGCAGCCCATCAGGCCGCCTTCGGCGATCCGGCCGCGCTGGACGCTTGGAAGGCCCGCGGCCGGGCTCTGGCCGCCTGATGGGCCGTCGACTCCTCGGCACCGCCCTGGCCGTCGTCCTCGCCGCGAGCCGAACCAAGATCCCCGACCGCCCTCAACACCCCCCGTACCCCGTTCACCGAAAGAGTGGAGACAAGTAGTGACGCTGAACCTCATGGACATCCCGAGCGCGTCCGGCGGCTGGTTCAAGCCGCTGGAGGCCAAGGACGCGGTCGCGATCCTCTTGGAGGTGACCGGCTACGACCGGCGGCGCCCCACCCCCAACGGCCCCAAGGACTCGGCCGTCGCCGACGTGACCGTGTTCAAGACCCCCGACCAGCTCAAGAACCTCACTCCCGAAGTCGCCCGGGGCCAGCGGATCGAGCAGACGGTCCTCGCCCGCGACCTGGAGACGGTCGTCGGCAATGCGGTTCTGGTGACCGTCACGCAGGTTCCCGCGAAGAAGCCGGGGGCTCATCCCGCCTGGGTCTGGCGGCAGATCACCGACATCAGCATCCGCAACCAGGTGATCGCCTACGCCGCGCAGCGCGACGCCTCGGCCCCGTCGACAACGCCGGCCCCGTCCTTCGACTAACGCACCGGACGAACCAGGGGGCGGCCAGCGCGCCGCCTCCCTCCCATCATCGATTGGAACTGCGACTTGCTCACCCCAGGCCGGTCCCTGGCCCTTCACTCCGAATCTGGCCGCGAGCTGCCCCGCGTGGAGGCGTTCGAGTCCCTCTACAGCCTCGGGTGCCGCCCCCGGCACGGCGAAGTCGTGATGATCGCAGGCCGGTCGGGCACGCAGAAGAGCGGCTTCGCTCTGTACTGGGCGGCGCAGATGGCGTTGCCGACGTTGTACTTCTCCGCCGACATGTCGGCCTTCACCGCGAGCAGCCGTCTCGCGTCGATGATGAGCGGCGACACGACCGAGATGGTCGAGGCCGGCATGGCGGCCGGTGGCCAGCACCGCGAGGAGTACCTCGCCGCGGTGTCCCACCTGAACATCACCTTCTCGTTCGGCTCGCCGATCACTTGGCGGGCCGTGGACGAGGAGCTGGAGGCATGGATCGAGCTGTGGAACGACTACCCGCAGGTGATCGTCTTCGACAACCTCATGGACTTCGAGAACGCCGGGAGCGACTACACCGAGCAGATGGCCGTCATGAGCGGCCTTACCGAGTTGGCCCGCGCGACCGGCGCGACCGTGATCGTCCTGCACCACGCGAGCGATAAGACATGGGAAGCGAAGTCGGACCCGTGGGCGCCGCCGTCCCGGGACCAGGTCAAGGGCGGCCTGAGCGAAAAGCCGGAGCTGAGCCTCTCCGTGGCGCTGGACCCGACCTCGCACGAATACCGGGTCGCCGTGATCAAACAACGTATGGGCCCCTGTGATCCGACAGCGAAGCGGTTCGCGAGCATGCGGTGCCACCCGGAGGTCACCCGGTTCTCCAAGCTCTCACCCCAGAACACCGCCTGGTCACCGCTCGACGCGCTGAACAAGGCCGCTTAGCAGAGAGGAATGCGAGACTTTGATGGATGTTGCGGCGCGCACCCGCAGGAATAAACGGCGCGGTGCCGACTGGGAGGCCGAACTCCGGGACGCGCTACGAGGCGTCGGCATGGACGTGGAACGGCTCCGCCTGACCGGCAAGAACGACGAGGGTGACCTCGTTGTCCGCCTGAACACCGGACGGTTCCTCGTCATCGAGGCGAAGAACGCCCGTCTCGAACCAGCACAGTTCGTCGCCGAGGCCGACGCCGAGCGGGAGAACTTCGCCCGCCACCGCGGACTCGACCGCGCCTCCGTCGACTCGGTGGTCATCGTGCGCCGCCGGGGAGCGAGCTGGCGCCGGGCCTACGTCCTGACCACCGTCGAGCGCTTCTTCGGACTGGAGGCCGAACGGTGATGCTGCTCGAAGAGCTGGAGGAACACCTCCGCATCTCCCGCGAGTTGAGCGGACTCCTGGCCGAGGACGCAGCGCCTCAGAGCCTGGCCGAGCTCGGCTTCGACGCGGGCTCCGACACCTTCAAGGGGCGAAGGGTCGGATGAGACTCCTCCGCATCGACGGCGAACGCCCCGAACAGCCGAAGCCGACCCTGGAGGCCGTACTCGACCACTACGGGGTCGATGTCGACTCCCACCGGGCCATGGGTATGGCCCGCTGTCCTCTGCACGAGGACAACACCCCCAGCCTCTCGTACAACACGGACCGTCAGGTGTGGAAGTGCCACTCCTGCGGGCGGGGCGGGGACAGCTACACGCTGATCATGGAGAAGGAAGGTACAGACTTTGTCGGAGCGCGAGCCCTTGCGGCCTCTGTCGCCTTCGCAACGCGAGACGCTGGAGGAGGCAACAGCCGCCTATCAGGCAGCGCTTACGGAGGACGCCGCGCGGTATCTGGCCGATCGCGGCCTGGGGCCGGCCGAGGTGGCTACGTCCCGGCTTGGCGTCGTCACTGATCCCTTCCCCGGTCACGAGCGCTACCGGGGGATGCTCGCCATCCCCTACCTCGATCACCGTCAGCAGCCTCTGACCATCCGCTTCCGCTGCCTCCAGGAGCACGACCACCGCGACCACGGGCACGGCAAGTACGCCACCCTCCCCGAGGACTCGCCCCGGATGTACGGCGTGGACTCGATCCATGCCGCAGGGGACGAGATCCACCTGACCGAGGGCGAGCTCGACCGGGCGATCCTCCGCAAGATCGGCTGGCACGCGGTCGCCGCCCCGGGGGCGGAGATGTTCTTCGCCCGGCACCACCGGATGCTCGCCGGGTTCTCCCGCGTGTGGGTCTGGGCTGACCCCGACGGTGCGGGCGCGAAGTTCAACAACCGGGTCTGTCGGGCCCTGCGTTCGGCCAAGGGCGTCCGCCTGCGCGTCGGCGACGTGACCGAGACCTACCTGCACGGGGGCGCACAGTCCCTCTACGACCTGATCGACGAGGAGAAGTCGAAGTGACCGAGACCGCCACCACGAAACCGTCACCGCGCAAGGCCAACCCGACGACGGCCGTCCTGGCGGACGTCAAGATCGAACGCAAGGCGCTGGGCGACGAACCGCGGCCCCTCGGCGGCGGACTCCGCCCCGAGCGAGCCCGCCTGCACTACAACCGCGAGGCTGACCGCTGGGCAGAGATCGCCACCGCTCGTGCACTCATCGACCGGGCGGGGTGGGACGCCGAGCTTCTAGCCACCCTGAACCGTGCGATCGGCGCCGCAGACCCCACAGTGGCACGGGCGGGCCTGATCGAAGTCGCTGCACTGGCCGTGGCCGCCGCCGAGCAGATCGACCAGGCGGCCCCGTGAGCGAATCCTTGCCGGGCCGCCTCGGCACACGACTCCAGGCCATCAGCGACGCCCTCGACGACCACGAGCGCGCCGCGTTCGAGCGACACCTCCTCGGCGAGACGCCGGCCGAAGAACTCGTCTGGATCCTCAGCCGGTACGGACACCGCGTGTCCGCCTCCACCATCCGCACCTATCGGCGACGACTGCGCCGGGAAGCAAGCGAGCCTGCGTGACCGACTCCCTCCTCGACGACCTCCTCTCCACCCCCGTGGGCCCCTCCCTCCCGAACCGCACACCCGACGAGACCGACTTCACCCGTCGGATCGAGGTCAACGGGGACGGCGCGGAAGTCACCGTCCGGGGCCCCGCCCAGATGGACGCCGATTCCTCCGCGGCCGAAGTTCTCCGTGCCCATCATCTCGATCCCGCCGAGTGGGAGGTCACGGCCTTCCGGTCGAGCGAGTGGACCATGGCCAGCGGTGAACCCGGCGTCAGCGCCCGCTTCAGCTTCAGCCGCCGCAAGGGTCAGTCGGTCGAACGCCCGAGCATTGACGAGGTGTTGGAGGTATTCGACCGGCACACCCCGGTCGCTCGGGTCACGCAAGACGCTGCGGGCGAGTGGACGTACGTGGTCGCCCTGGGCGACATGCAGATCGGCAAGATCGACGGTGATGGGCCCGAAGGCACGGTCCGGCGAACCATGCAGTGCATCGACCGCGCGGTGACCCTCCTCAGCGCATACCGGCAGCGCTTCACCATCGACCACGTTCACATTGCCTGGCTGGGTGACCACTGCGAGGGGTTCGTCTCCCAGGGCGGCGCGAACACGTGGCGGACGCAGCTCACCTTGACGGAGCAGATACGGCTGACCCGGCGCCTGATGGCCTACGCCGTCATGCAGTTCGCCCCACTCGCTTCCCGGCTGACCGTCGTCGCAGTCCCGGGCAACCACGGGGAGGCAGTCCGCCCGTCCGGCAAGGGCGTAACTCGCTACGACGACAGCCACGACACCGACGCCCTGGTCTCGGTCGGGGAAGCCCTGGCCCTGGCGGGCGACGCGTACGCGCACGTCGAGGTGTACGTCCCGGACACCGACGAACTGACCGTGGTTGTCGACTGCTCGGGAACCGTCGTCGCGCACGCTCACGGCCATCAGTGGAGGGCCGGACGCCACTTCGAGTGGTGGCGAGGGCAGGCGTTCGACAAGACCTCGGCCATGCACACCGCGGACCTCCTGCTGGCCGGCCACCTGCACCACGAGCACATCGACACGGACGGGAGCCGGACCTTCGTGCAGGTCCCTGCGATGGAATCCGAGTCCACCTGGTGGCGGCACCGTACCGGAAGCCGAGGCGCCCCCGGCCTGATGGTCATGGTCACAAAGGGCGGCGAAGTTCCGGTGAAGGAGACGGTCCGATGACCCTCCAACTCTCCGATCTCGGTTCCTCGTTGGCCGTCGAGCCTGCGGACTGGTCGGTCCTCGACGATCCCCGCGTGGAGAGCGTTGCCCGAGCGGTCGCCCGCAGCATCGCCCGGGACTACGGCACCACCGTGGAGTACGAGGACGCCTACCAGGAGGCCGTCATCATCGCCGCCCAGCGGGCCGGGTACGTTCACGGGCTCCTGGCCGAGAGCGGAGCCGGCCTCCTTCACCGCTGGCTGTCGCAGCGACTCCGGGACCGCTGGCTGACCGAAGTGAAGCGTCGGTCCGGCCACGTCTCGTACGAGGCCGTCCAGCGCCAGGCGGAAGCGAGCGGCCTGTGATGTACGACCGGCGCCTCGTCGAGCATCTTCTCCCTGCCGTCTGGGACCAAGAAGCCGCCTACGGCATAAGGAACTTGCAGGCCCCGGACGCGGATATGCCCAAGGGCACTGCCGACCCAAAGGCCGCCAGCGCGCTGTTCGCCCACCTCGCCGATATCCGGCAGGGCTGGGCGACGGCTCCGCTCTCGATCGGTGAGCGTCAGGCCCTCGTCCTCCGGTACGGGGCCGACGTTTCCGATGAGGAGGCTGGCGGGCTCCAAGGGGTGACCGACCGGGCAGTCCGATATCGGTGCGAGCGTGGAGTCGGCAAGCTGGCCGCCCACCTGAACGGACACGAGTACGTAGACGGATACGCTGACTTCGAGGCGTAATTCGACCTGCTTCCGGTCCCCTTCGTAGCGCTCAGCGAAGGGGACCGGTGGGTGATAGCCGGTGGTCAGATCGAGATCTTGACCCTCTTCGCGATCTTGTTGAGCCGCGGGTTGCTCCGCTTGTGCATCGACACCATGACTCGGAAAAGCTCCTGGGATGTTGGATGGACCTTCGCGAGCTGCGGAGCCACCTCCCACGCCTGCTCAAGGGAGTCCAGGGCGCCATCCCGGTCGCCGAGGGCCAACCGGGCCCGCGAAGTGTCCAGGTGCATCGGACCGACCCGTGTCGCGGGGAGCTTGATGTCCTGCCGCTGAAGTTCTTGGGAGACCTGAAGGGCCTTACTGTGCCTCCGAAGATCACCGGACGTCGAGATGATGTGGACGGCTGTGTTCTGTGGGCCGAAGTGCATCTCATGCTTGATGATGTCGGCGGAGA
The DNA here is from genome assembly GCF_041519305.1 of Streptomyces luteireticuli. NCBI lineage: Bacteria > Bacillati > Actinomycetota > Actinomycetes > Kitasatosporales > Streptomycetaceae > Streptomyces > Streptomyces luteireticuli. Next base: position 2,855,604 of record NZ_CP167927.1, on the reverse strand, counting down.
ACTCGGCGGCGTACTGTTCCGCCTTCGCGATGTGCTGGTCTGCTGCCGTCTTGTCCCGCAGCCGGCCTGCCAGGGTCAGGCCGCGGAGGTGGAGGACTCCCAAGCCGAATGCTCGATCCTCTCCGGTGAGCGTTGACTCTGCCTTCGAGATGGCTTGCTCGATCACCCCCAAGCCGCCCGCGAAGTCGCCGTTGTTGAGGAACATTCCCGCATTGTCCCTGGCTGCCACGATCCCAACCAGCGGCGTGGCCCGTTCGGCGGCAAGCATCTGCTTGAGGGAAGCCAGCTCGCACAGGTCGAGCCACCTGTGCCGGGCCGCGACCCAGTACACGGTGCTGTACACGTCAGCCACCGTTGCCCAGGCATCGGGTGTCTGTGTGTCGTGGGCGTGGTTCTGGGCGCGGCTCAAGACGCCCGGAAGCAGTTCGAGGACGTCGTTAAGGTCAGTGTTGAAGCGGTGGTCGGTCAGCTTCGTAAGGTCTGTCTCCAGCTCCATCAGGGAGCGCGGAGGTTCCCCGGCAAGGTCGAATCGACGCATCGCCGCCCGCAGGGCCTTCAGGTTGTCCTCGCTGGTCACCGGAGCCTTGCCCAGGACCTCATCGAGAGTGATGCCCATCCCGGCCGCGATGGCAGCGGCCATCCCTTGCGTCAGGGCCCGATCACCGATCTCGATCTTGCTGAGCATCGACAGCGACACACCGGAACGGCGAGCCAGCTGCACTTGGCTCAAGCCGTGCTCCTTGCGGAGGACGGCAACGTTCCTGCCCGGACCAGGTGTTCGCTCTTCATGGGCCATGAGATCCCCTTCGGTGCGGTGGGTCGCTTCCATGTTCCCAACAATCTGCGCCTCCCCGCACCTCCACTGTGCAACTTCTGTGCAAGTTCGTATGCGTGGACCGGCGTTGACTAGTCGTAAGCAGACAGTCACATCAAGGGGATGAGTGATGGGAACTGCGACTCAGCAGCAGGCGCCGACCCGAGAGGAGTCGGCTCGCACCATCGCCAAGAACGCCGTACCCGAGGTTCAGGAAGCCCTCAAAGAGATGAGGGTGCTCGGGGACGTGACGACTGGCGGGGTGATCAACGGAGAGGGTTTCGTCCACATCACTCTGTGCTCGTCGGACGCGTACTCCTTCGCCCGGTGGGTTCGAGCTCGGGTTCAGGAGCTGGAGCCGGCCACGAGCCAGAAGCCGACTCCGCGGTGAGTGAGACTCCCCGGGAAGCCATGCCGCCCGAAGGCATGAGGATGTGGATCATCGGACCGTCTCAGGTTCGAGTCGGCGATCTCTACCGCATCGATGGTGAGTGGCGTCCGGTGAAGGACATGAGAGCAGCCCAGGAGACGCGAGTCCGGTTCTTACACTTCGCTGATCATGGGCCTGTGGCGTTGAAGCCGAACACCGTCGTGCGTGTCTGTCGGAGGATCGAGACCCCGACCACCACGGCCGTCCGTCGCCTCTCCCGTGTGGAGTCGTCCGCTCGGTGGAGGGGGAGATCATGAGCCGCCATCTCTGGTTCGAGGACTGGACGACGATCCAGGACCCGAACACGGCCGCCGAGTACGCCGCCTTCTGCACGGAAGAGGGCTGTGGCGCACGTTTCATCATCAAGGACGGCCAGGCGGAAGCCGAGAGGTGGATCTTCCACCACACCCGCGACACCGGCCACCTCCACTTCTGGCAGACCTTCGGGCACGCGATCGTCGTCGGCACACCCCCGGGCGCCGTCCTCGCCAGCACCCTCGCCGCGGAGCACCAGCGGGCCGAAGCCGACAGGCCGCCGAACTGGCCCCCGCTGGAGCCAGCGCGCGGCACGGCGACGCTCGGCAAGCCCTAGAGACTCCTGCCCCTCCCGGCTTCCCCCCTCGGAGGGGCAGGACCAGCACCCACCCGCTCGTCCCAAGATGAGGAGGAGGGTTCCATGGATCAACATTGCAGTGCTGCGTTACAGAGCCGGTACGACCAGTGGTTCACGGCCAGACCACAGACGGTTGTGATCCAGCCGACGAGCTTCTGCAATCTGGACTGCACCTATTGCTACCTGCGGGATCGGGGCGTGAAGAACGACATGCTTCCCGAGACCGCCGTAGCCGTGGCGGAGTCCCTGGTCGGCCTCGCCGACAGCGGTCAGCCGCTGGGCCTGGTCTGGCACGGCGGGGAGCCCCTGGCCCTGAGCAGGGAGAAGTTCTCCGCTCTGCTCACCCCCTTCGAACCCCTGCGCCGGGACGGCCGTCTCCAGCACTACGTTCAGACCAACGCCACCTTGATCACAGGCGCTTGGTGCGATCTGCTGGAGGAGCACGAGTTCCGCATCGGGGTGAGCATCGACGGCCCGGCCGCCTTGAACACTCAGCGGATAGATCGCCGCGGCCGGCCTGCCTTCGAGCGGACCATGCAGGGCGTCGCTGTCCTACGCGAGCGCGGCATCAGGTTCTCGGTCATCACGGTGGTGGGGCGGGAGAGCATCGACCACCCGGAAGAGCTGCTGGGCTTCCTCGCCACTCTCGGCTGCCGCTCGGTGGGCTTCAACATCGAGGAGACCGAGGGCGTCAACACTGAGCGCCGACCGCCCAGCCGCGACCAGGCCGAGGAATTCTGGAGCCGGGTCCTGGCCTGGACGCGCACACACGACGGCCTGTCGGTCCGCGAACTGGAAAGGATCTCCGAGTACCTCGTCCTCGCCCGGAGCGGGCACAAGAACGACTGGGACAACCGCCTCCTCGACCCCATCCCCACCGTGACCTGGAACGGCGACGTCGTGTTGTTATCGCCGGAACTGGCGGACACCACGGACGCCGTGTACGGCAACTTCCTGGCCGGGAACGTAAGGGAACGCACGATCGGGCAGATGCTGAGGAACGCGCCCCGCCTGCGCTACGTCCGCGACTTCCTGACCGGCTTGGAGCGCTGCCGGGCCGAGTGCGAGTTCTTCGACTTCTGCCGTGGGGCCCAGGCCGGCAACCGCTACTTCGAGAACGGCAGCCTGGACACCACCGAAACGAACTACTGCCGCGTCTCCCGGCAAGCCCTGGTCATGGCCCTGTCCACCACCGCGAAGAAGGAGAAATCCGCATGACCTTACTGGAGCAGCTAGCGACTACCGATGCACCTGTGGTGCGCGAACTGGTCACCGCGCTCGGTCGGCCGCAGGAAGAGCCGATCCACGCCAAGTTCGACAACCGCCCCACCTGGGACAACTGGTCGAAGGAGCCCCCGGTGACCTTCGATAACCGCCCGACCTGGGATAACTGGGACAAACAGAACAAGAAGAAGTAGACCGCTCCTCCCGGTGGCACGCCTGCGCGGACGCGGGCGTGCCACCGGCTGACACCGTGAAGGACAGCGCATGGACCCCCGCAAGGTACGCCGCGTGAGCGTGACCCTCCCTGCTCTGGACGAGCCGGGCCTGTACCTGTCGAACGTCACGTCGCTCGAAGGCGGCCGGGGCAGAGTGACGGAGTTCCAGTACGCCGACCAAGACCTTCGTGAGCTGGATCTCGCCGACACGCATCTCCTGGACGGTCGCATTCAGCGTGTGCAAACCCAGCGCGCCAAGCTCCACGAGGTGCGGGCCGACTCGGTGCAGTTCTCGGACTGCGACCTGTCCTCGCTGAAGTGGTCGGACAGCAAGCTCTCCCGCGTCACCTTCAGCAACTGCAAGCTCATGGGTGCCTTGTTCGAAGAAGTGGCCCTGGAGAACGTCCTCTTCGAGAACTGCAAGTTCGACTACGCCACGCTCGACCGTGTCCGTGCCAGCGGCCCGGTGATCTTCTCGAAGTGCACCTTGCGGGAGACGACGATCAGGGCCTCCGACTTCAGCTCGGTCGTCTTCGAAGCCTGCGACCTGCGGCTTGCCGAGTTCGAAGGCGGCAAGTACCGAGACTGCGATCTCCGCGGCAACGACCTGACCACCGTGCGGGGCGCCGTCGCCCTCAAGAAGATCCTCATCGACCGCGCCCAGGTCGCCCAGCTCGCCGAAGCATTGGCGACCGAGCTGGAAGTCACCTACGGCGAAGATCTCGACGACTGACCCTCCACCTCGGACGAGAAGGGACAGCTATGCCAGTGAGCTTGGTGTTCGACCAGGGCGGAAGCCTCCGGGAGCGGTGCGAGATCGGGTCCGTACGGCTGAGTCACGGCGAGGCCGACTACGACGAGGGGGCCGTTGTGCCGGTCGATGACTGGCGGCCCCTGACTCCGCGTGAGGCTCAATGGCTCCAGGCCAAACCCGGCACCCCCGACGCCGAACTGATCGAGCTGGTGCACCAGCCTCTACCGGACAGCCGCGTGGAAGAGGCGCTGGCCGTCCAGGCAGACGCCGCCGGCCTCTATCCGTTCACCGACTGCTGGCCCGCCGAATTCCTCGGCTGCGTGACGAACCCCGGGGACGCGCGCACCACCACCGAAGACCCTGCCACCGGGCGCCGGCTCGGCCTGCACGTCGATAACTGGGACCGCCTCCCGTACGGGGCGCGCGGTGACGGCCGCCGAAGGCTCTGCTTGAACCTCGGCCCCGGAACCCGATACTTCCTCCTCGGTGACCGGGACATCGAAGAGATCTACCGGCTTGTGCACCCCGACCCGGAACACCACTATCCGCACACGGACGACGTGCGGCGATACGTCACCCAGGGTCGGCCACTGCAATGCCTACGCATCCGTTTGGAGCCGGGTGACGGCTACCTGGCTCCCACCGAGCTGCTGCCGCACGACGGCTCCACCCTGGGCGGGAAACAGTCCTCCACCGCTGCCTTCTGGCTAGGCCGCTGGCCAGCGGGCGCCCGCAAAACGCGTCATCGCTCGAACGGGGCTGGCCCCCCTGCTGGGAAGGAAGGGAACGGCGGAGGTGGCACTTGCGGAGACACGCCGATCGGAGGGTCGTCAGATGGTCCGTAGAGGGTCACGTTCACGAGGTGAGCAAGGCGGTAGGCCAGCACTACGTACTGAACAGCAGCTTCGGGCGTGATCGCCGGGTAGGGCGGGATGCGCATGCTCACCTGAAGGGATTGCAAGCACGCGGCCAGGGTGCTTACCCCGTTCGGCAAGCGGCCGTCATCCTCAGCGCGGCGAAAACTAGCCACGATGTTCGAGGTCCAATGGCCGGGCAGATCCTTGTAGAGGACGCCAGCTAGTTGGACCCCTGACAGTCGAACGACCTCCCACCCGTCATCGATCGCAGCGTATGGCTCTGTCACAGCCAGCTGCACGGCCTGGACCATCCCCAGGCCAGTGACCAACTTGGGCACGTGCGACGGGATTCGAACTACCCAGTCCGGAAGCGGCACTGCACTCGTCGAACCGCCTCCGGCGGCAGCCCACCGCTTGCGCGCCTCCTCTACGTCTGCGCCAAGCGCCCGGACAATCGCCTCCGTGACGGGCCAGGTGGGAAGAGCGCGTCCTTGGAAGGCTGCACTGATCGTGGAGTCGCTGTATTGGGTGCGTTTTTCCAGCTCTCGGTATGGCGGCTTGCCTGCGTTGGCGCGCAGAGCGATCAGGTACTCGGCGAATGACTTGATGTCCATCGGCCCCTCCCCCCTGGTGATCTCTGGGCTGAGGGTAGCCAGCGACCATCTTGCTTGTCCGGCAAGTACCGGCAATCCACCACTCGTCTGTCCGGGCAAGGGTCTGCCGCGGTCTTCTGGACTCGAAGCGTAGGAGCCTGGAGGGCCCGGTGAACGTCCCATCCGAACCCGTCATGATCGCCATCCTGACTCATGGGGTTGTTGTCATGGCCGCCCACGCCGCCCGTGCGGCCACCGTCTGGATTGCCCTTCGAGGAGTGCCTCCTCAGCACAGGGCTCGCATCCTCACCGCCCTGCAATCCGGGGACCGGCCGGAGTCGGCCCCACGGAGCAGGCGTTCGAGGACCATCGCGCACCGTCGCCGGACCCCGGCTGTCCCCTCTGCGCAGAGGGGACAGGGATGAGGTCTGGCAGATCGCCTCCCGCCAGGGGGCGGGGTCGCGGTGCTAACGCTTGTGCTGCTGGAACAGTGCGAATGCGAGGGTGGTGATAATGGCTGCCGGCATTGGCGCGACCTGTTGCCCGACCATGAGCTCAACGAAGAGGCTGGCGCTGCCAGCCCCTGCAATGAGGTCGCGGAGCTGGAAGCTGACGGTGATTCGGTCGTCTGGACGCACGTGTACCCCTGTCTACGAAGCCGGTAGCCCGGTTATCTACGGCGCCGCTCTGGCGAGGCGTCCACGCCATGGTGCCACGTCCAACGGGTCCGTAAACGGGTTGATAGGGCCTCTGACCTGCGACAATGACTCACCGTGAGGCAAAGTCGCCGACAGCGCGGCATGTACCGCATGGGCACCTGATAGGCGCTGACCTGGGCTCTAGCGATCCCCTTACTCGGATGGCCGCTGAGGTGCAGGGCTCAGCGCTGTGCAGGATCGCCCCTGGGGCGCATGGATGCGCGGGAACGGCGCGTAAAGCAGGAAGCGCTACAAAGGGAAGCGTGCTCGCTCAGCTTCCGCCTTCTCACCGCCACACAATCGCCACACAGCACCCAGAAATAGGCCGCACCAGACGCGAAGGGTGAGCAGTCGACTACAGCCGCAGTGGGGAGTGAAAGGCCCTCTGACCTGCGATTTCGCTGGTCAGAGGGCCTTGCTCTAGATGGCCGGCGGACGAGTCGACCTATACGCCGGGTTCTGTCTCCCGGGCCCTTGCGGGCCGCGGGGAGGCGGCCATCCATCTAGGCCCGCCGTTGCCGGCGGGCTCGTGCGGTCTACCCGCGGACTCGGGCGGGCAGCCCTCGAACGTCCGCGCAGAGCCGTGAACGGCTCCTCTTGACCTTGCTCCGGGTGGGGTTTACCTAGCTGCCCAGGTCACCCTGGGCACTGGTGGTCTCTTACACCACCGTTTCACCCTTACCGAGCGCTCCGAAGAGCTCCCGGCGGTCTGTTTTCTGTGGCACTGTCCCGCGGGTCACCCCGGGTGGGCGTTACCCACCACCCTGCCGTGTGGAGCCCGGACGTTCCTCGGGGGATCCGAAGATCCCACGCGGCCGCCCGGCCGGCTCGTCCGCCGTAAGGACCATGGTACCGGGCCCTCCAGCAGGCGTTTCACGCCGGGGCGAACCAGATCTCGGCGCGGCCCGGGGCCGCCTCGATCAGCCGGACGCGCATGCGGTGGCCCAGCGGGAGCGGGGGGCCGTCGCCGTCGCCCTCGATGTGGCCGCGGACGGCGGGGTCGCGGAGGTGGACCGTGCCGGCGGTGGGGCGGGAGGGGACGACGTCGACGACATGGGCGTCGAAGATCTCGCCGATGCGGTCGCGCAGTACGGCCGCCTCGACCAGGGCCGCGCACCCCCGTTCCGCCTCCTCGGCGCGGGCGGCCCCGGCGGCCATCTCGCCGGGGAGGCCGTCCAGGGCGGACCGCACCCACTCCGGGGCCTCGGCCCCGGACGCCGCGGCCAGGCACAGCTCCAGGGCGTAGCGGTCCGCGAGGCGGCGCAGGGGCGCGGTGCAGTGGGCGTACGGGGCGGCGACGGCGGCGTGGACGGGGTCGGCGGGGCGGGGGCGCCGGGTGGGGCGCTCGCGGTCGAAGACCGTGTAGCCGGCCCGGTGGAGGAGGCCGGTGCAGCGCTGGAGGAAGGCCGCGTGCTGCGGGTGGGAGGGGGCCAGGGCCCGCAGCATCGCCGGGTACGGCAGGGTGTCCGGCCAGTTCACCCCGAGGGCGCGGGCCGTGTGGCGCAGCGTGGCGAGCGGGCCGTCCCCGGGGAGGGAGGGGAGCGTGCGCAGGACGCCGGTGCCCGACGCGAGCATCAGCCCGGCCGCGGCCGTCCCCGTCATCAGGGCGAGCCGGGCGCTCCACTCCTGCGTCGGCGGCGGTGTGCGGTACTCCAGCAGGTAGCGGTCGTCGCGCCGGACGACCTCCTGGACGGGCGCGTTCAGCGACACCCCGCCCAGGGCGCGCTCCAACTCCCGCCGCAGCAGCCCGGCCTCCCTCAGCAGCACCAGCGGCTCCTCCGCCGTGCCGGTGTCGATCGCCCGCTGGGCGCCCGCGTGGTCCAGCCGGGCGTGGCTGCGCACCAGCGCGCGGCGCAGGTCGGCGCGGACGACGGAGCCGTCGGCGGCGAGGTCGAGCTCCCACAGCAGCGCCGGCCGGTCGTGGTCCGGCAGCAGGCTCGCCGCGTCCTCGCACAGCACGAGGGGGAGGAGGGGGGCGCGTGCGTCGGGGTAGTGGACGGTCACCGCCCGCCGGTGCGCCTCGGCGTCCAGGGCGCCGCCGGGGGTGACGAAGGCGGCGATGTCGGCCACGGCGTAGTGGACGCGGTAGCCGCCGCCGGGGCGGCGGGTCAGGTGCAGGGCCCGGCCCAGTTCCCGCACCCCGGGCGGGTCGAGGGTGAACAGCGGCAGCCCCGTCGCGTCGTACGCCGGAAGCCGCGGTCTGCGCCGGGCGGCGCGCTCGGCCTCCGCCTGGGCCGCCGTCGGGAACGCGGAGGGTGCGTGCGTCCGTTCGCGCAGCTCGCGCAGCGCCTTGCGCAGGGGCGCGCGTTCCTCGTCCTCCGTCACCCGTATGTCGCGGCGGGGCATGCCATCGAGCGTAGGGGCGGTCGCCGGGCGTGGCGCGGTGGGCGTGGCGTACGGCGTTAGGCTCGCCGGGGCGGCCGGACCCGGTCCCGCCGATCGGATCCAGGTTCGTCCAGATGATTCGTCCAGATGAGGAGAACGACCGTGCTCGTGCTGTTGCCGCCGTCCGAGGGGAAGGCCACCGGAGGGACGGGGGAGCCGGTCGACGTCGCCCGGCTCGCCCTGCCGGGGCTCGCGGCCGCGCGGGAGACGGTGCTCACGGAGCTGGTGGAGCTGTGCTCGGGCGACGAGGAGAAGGCCGCCGGGGTGCTGGGCCTGAGCCCGGGGCTGCGCGGCGAGGTCTCCAAGAACGCGGGCCTGCGGACGGCGGGCACCCGCCCCGCCGGGGAGGTCTACACCGGCGTCCTCTACGACGCGCTCGGCCTGGCGACCCTGACCCCGGCGGCCCGCCGCGCGGCCGGGCGGTCGCTGCTGGTCCTCTCCGGCCTGTGGGGCGCGGTGCGCGTGGACGACGCCATCCCCTCCTACCGCTGTTCGATGGGGGTCAAGCTGCCCGGCGCCGGTGCGCTGGGCGCCTTCTGGCGCGGGCCGATGGCGGAGGCGATGCCCGGGGCGGCGGGCGACGGGCTCGTCCTGGACCTCCGCTCGGCGGCCTACGCGGCGGCGTGGAAGCCGAAGGGCGAGCTCGCGGAGCGGACGGCGACCGTGCGGGTGCTCCAGTCGCGGACCGTGGACGGCGTCGAGAAGCGGTCCGTCGTCAGCCACTTCAACAAGGCGACCAAGGGCCGCATGGTGCGCGACCTGCTGACCGCCGGCGCGGACCCCGCCTCCCCGGCCGAACTGGCCGATGCCCTGCGGGACTTGGGGTATGTGGTCGAGGGCGGCGCTCCGGAGAGGGCCGGGCGGCCGTGGGCGCTGGACGTGGTGGTGACGGAGCTGTAGGGCGTGTCCGACGGGCCGGAACGTGTCCTAGGTGCAGTCCCGCCGTCCGGTATCACCTGTTCGGGCCTACACCCGCGGCCTCTCCCGGCGGTATCCAGGGGGAGGACGAGGCGAGGGGGCGGGGCATGGGCACTCCGGCGCCGATCCGCGTACCGCGCGGCACCGGTCTGCTGGAGCTGAACGTCGCGTTCGCCGGCCTGCTGCTGGCCGGCTGCGGCGCCTGGCGCCTCCCCGGCTCCCGCCGTCCCGAACCGCCCGACGTCAGCCACCTCGTACCCGTCGTCCGCCGGGAGACCGCCGTCGACCGTGCCCGGCACCGGGTCACCCGCACCCGCCGGCAGTCCGGCTTCCGCGTCCACCTCCGCCGCCCCCGGCCCCCTTGCGGTGACGGATCCGGCGACGGCTCCGGCGACGGTGCACTCCTCGCCGTCGTCCTGGGCCCCGGCCTCCCCGACGACCTGGCCACCCGCTGTGCCGCGGACCCGGTCCGGACGGACGGGACGCCCCCGCCCCCGCTGACTCCCGCGAACTTCCCGGACGCGGTGCGCACCGCGTCCGTGCTCCTCGCCGAACCGGTGGACGGCGCCCCGGCCTCCGCCGCGATCGCCGCCTTCGCCCCGTTCTCCGCCCCGTCCTTCGACCCCGGACTCCGCCTGTGGGCCTGCGACATCGGCCTGCTCCTCCCGGATCCGGCCCGCTTCCCGTACGTCCGCCTGGCCCTGGCCCGCCACCGGCCGTACTCCCTCGACCCCCTCCACCTCTCCGAGGTCACCACCACCGGTTTCCTCCGGCTCCTCCCCGACCGCACGATCACGGCCACGATGACGGCGGCCGGCGCGATCCGTCTCGAACTGGGCGGCCCGGTCCCCTCCGACGTCCCCGGCGCGGGCCGCACCGCGGTGGCCGCGAGCCGCCGGGTCCTCGCCACGGTCGAACGCCGGGCGGCGGGCGGCGGCGACCTCGACTGGACCGGCACCGGCACCGTCCTCGAACTCACCTGTGTGCCCACGGCCCGGTCCTTCACCTGGTCCGGCGACCTGGTCCCCCCGGTTCCGCAGCTGCTCCCGCCGTCCGAATACCGCCTCCTGGTCGAGGAGTACGAGCTCCGCGTGCCGGACCCCGCGGCGGCGCCGGCGGGCCGACGGCCGGTCCACGCCGACCGGTTCGGGCTGACGGTGTCGCGGCCGGGGAGGCTGGTGCTCCGGGAGTGAGGGCCGGCACCGGGTCGGGATCGGGTCCTTCGATCGGGGGATAGGGGACGTCCCGGCGGTCCTCCGGGCGTCCGATTGCGGCCGGGTCCGCGCGGGCGGAGGGTCGAAGGAGAAGACCCCCCGCAGGAAAGGACACCGCCGTGCCCGCGCTCACCACCCACCGGCGCCGTCTCGTCCTGGCGGTCTGCTCGGCCGCCATCGCCATGATCGGCATCGATGTCACCGCGCTGAACGTCGCCCTGCCCGCCATGGAGCACGAGCTGGCCGCCTCGGTCTCCGGGATGCAGTGGGCCGTCGCCTCCTACAGTCTGGCGATGGCCACGCTGATGCTCTACGCCGGATCGACGGGCGACCGGATCGGGCGGAGGAAGGTGCTGCTGGCCGGCATCGCGGTCTTCACGGCCGCCTCGGTGCTGTGCGCGCTCGCGCCGTCGCTGCCCGTGCTGATCGGGTTCCGGATCCTTCAGGGCATCGGGGCGGCGGGGCTGGGTCCCGTCTCCATGGCGATCGTCGCCAACGCCTTCCCCGCGGAGCGCGAACGCGTCCGGGCCATGGGCCTGTGGCTGGCGGCCTACGGCCTCGGGCTGGCCGTCGGGCCGGTGGTCGGCGGGATACTCGTGGACGCGGTGAGCTGGCGGGCGGTGTTCTGGCTGAACATCCCCTTCGGGATCGTCTCGTCCCTGATCGCGCTGCGCTCCGTCCCGGAGTCGAGGGCCGAACGGCCGCGCCGCCCGGACCCGGTGGCGCAGCTGCTGGTCGTCGCCCTGCTGGGACCGCTGGCCTACGGGGTGATCGAGGCGCCGCGGGCGGGCTGGACGGCGCCCGTCGTGGTCGCCTGCTTCGCCGTCGCCGCCGCGTCGTGCGCCGCGCTGCTCGGCTACGAGCGCCGTCGCACGGAACCGCTGATCGAGCTGGGGTTCTTCCGCGACCCGCGGTTCGGCGGGGCGATCGCCGCCGCGACGGCCGTCTTCGGGACGTTCGGGGGGTTCTTCTTCCTCACCGCGATCTACCTGCAGAAGCCGCTGCGGATGTCCGCCGCGGAGGCGGGCCTGTGGATGCTGCTGCCCGCGGGTGCCCTCGCGGTGTCCTCGGTGTACGCGGGCCGGCTGGCCCAGCGGTACGGCAGGCGGCCGTTGCTGGTCGGGGCGGGGATCGCGCTCGCGGCGAGCGGGGCGCTGGTCGCGCTGTTCACCGGTGACTCCTCGCGGGTCCTGATCGCCGTGGAGTACGTCCTCTTCGGGCTCGGCGTCGGCCTGTCGACCCCGCTGTTCATCAGCGCGGGCGTCTCGGGCCTGCCGCCGGACCGGGCCGGGCTCGCCTCCGGAATGATCACGACCTTCGGCCGTTCGGCCTTCGCGATGGGCGTCGCCGTCCTCGGCGCGGTCCTCAACGCCGGGCTGCACGGCGCCCCGTTGACCGATGCGGCCGCTTTCGCCTCGGCGGTGCGGCCCGCCTGGTGGATTCTCGCGGCGGGCGGGGTGGCCACGGCCCTGCTGGGCCTGGTGATCACGAAGCGGAAGGCTGCCGTTCCGGACGGAGCACCGGACGGAGCGCCGGACGGGACGGCGAACGGAGCGCCGGAATCCGCCCGTTGACACCCGGCCGACGCACGGACAAGTGTGCGGGTCAGTCAGATGACGGCCGAGCCAGGGGGCGGGGATGAGGGCCAGGACCGTGCTGTTCGACGAGACCGGCGCGCCGGAGGTGCTGCGGCTGGCGGAGCTGGAGGTCGGCGGGCCGGGGCCGGGTGAGGTCCAGGTGCGGGCGGAGGCGCTGGGGCTGGGCCGGGCCGACGTCCGCTTCCGGGCCGGACGGCCGCCCGGCCCGGCCGTGCCGCCCGGGTCCCGGATCGGCGCGGAGGCGGCGGGCGTGGTCGCGGCGCTGGGGGCGGACGTGACGGGGTTCGCCGTGGGGGACGCGGTGAACGTCCTGGTGGGCGGGGACTTCCCGGTGCGCGGGGTGCACGCGGAGTATGTCAACGTCCCGGCGGGGGCGGTGTTCCGCAGACCGGGCGGGGTGGACGCGGTCACGGGTGCGGCGGCGTGGCTGCCGTACCTCACGGCGTACGGGGCGCTGGGCGGGGTCCGGCAACTGCTGCCCGGTGACCCGGTGTTGATCACGGCCGCCCCCGGGGGAACGGGGGTCGCGGCCGTCCAGGTGGCCCGGCTGGCCGGGGCGGTCCCGATCGCGGTAACGCCGTCGGGGGCGCAGAAGGAGCGGCTGCTGCGGGCCGGGGCGGCTCAGGCGATCGCCATGGACGAGGGCGATCTCGTCGAGCGGGTACGGGAGTTGACGGGCGGGCGGGGGGCGCGGCTGGTGTTCGACACGGAGGGCGGGCCCGGGCTGGCGAGACTGGCGGGGGCGGTGGGACGGGGCGGGACGCTCGTCGTCCACGGTCCGTCCGAGCCGCGGTCCGCCGGATGGCCGCTCCACGTCGAGGAGTTCGGGCCGGGGGACGTGGTGCGGGACGTGGCGCGGTTGCGGCGGGCGGTGGCGTTCGTCGACGCGGGCCTGCGGTCGGGGGCGCTGTCCCCGGTGGTCGACCGGGTCTTCGAGGGGCTGGAGTCGATGGCGGAGGCGCACCGGCGGGTGGAGGAGGGGCGGGTGGGGGCGGTGGTGGTGCGGGTAGGTGGGTGACAGGGGTGTGGCGGCCGGCCGGAGGCCACACCACCGGCCCCTCCCTGCCGCCCGGACGGGCCCCGAAGGCGGAGCCCTTCGGGGCCCGTTGGGGGCGAGGGGCCCGGTTCAGCGCACGGTGACGGTGAACGGTGCGGACACCGCGCCGCCGCCCGCCACGCGGAGGTTGTTCTTGCCCTTGATGCCGAGCTTCACGCGCATCGAGTACGTGGCGTTCTTGTTGACGGTGACCTTCGCCGGGAGGGTCGTCCACTTGGTGCCCTTCTGCTGCTGGAGGGCGACCGTGGTGCCCGGCTTGATGCCGGTGGCCTTGCCGGTCACGCGGAACTCCTGCCACGCCTTGACGGTCTTGGTGCTCGCCTGGGCGGTGAGGGCGGGCTTGGGCGCGGGCTTGGCAGCGGCCTTCTGGGTGGCAACGGCCTTGGCGGGGGCCGGGGTTGCGGCAAAGGCGCCGGCGGCGCCGCCGGCGATGAGGCCGGCCGTCAGGGCACCGGATATGGCGAGGCGGTATGCGCGGTTCATTACGTATTCCTCCCTTGTGAGCCCGTTGTGGGGCTTCATTGAGGAACACGTGAAAAGGGCGACAGCGGTTGCAGTCGGTTCGAACGGATTTCCAGATGGCCGGACAACGGCGGACAACAGGAGGGGCAGGGGTCAGGACGGGAACGTGAAGTTGGAGTGATTGGTCGCGAGCTGGACGTCGTCGGGTCCGTAGGCCGTCACCTGGACCTGCCAGTGGACGGCGGGATTGGCGACGGTGATCAGCGGATGCCAGTTGGTGACGTCCCAGCCCAGGGCCGGGGAGCGGACGATGCCGTCGGCGCTGATGGTCTGCCTTGTGACGTCGTTGTACGTGTGCCATCTGATGTAAGCGGTACGGCCCTTGAGGCCGGTGAGCGTCACGTTCACCTGGACCTGGGTGAAGCCCGGGCTCGGCTGTCCCTGGGAGAGCACGCTGACGACGCTGCCCGAAGCGCGCGGGGGCGAGGGCCTCGGGCTCGTCGGCGGCGGACCCGTCGGCGGACGCGTCGTCGGGGGCGCGGGGGGCGGTGACGTCGAGGGGCCGGAAGTCGTCGGTCCGGCGAGGGTGGGCGAGGGCGGGGGAGGGGTCGGCGGCGGCGGGTCCGGCGACTTGAGCATCAGGGGCAGCACCACGCCGAGGACCCCGGCGAGACCGGCGGTCGCCCACCACAACCGCATGTGCGGCCAGAACCGGGTGCCGGGCGGTATCGGTGGACCAGGCGGTTCCCCTGGGTGCATGGCCGTCCCCTCGATGTGGTCCCGGCATGTGCCCCGGGCGTGGGCGTGACCGGACGCTACTCCTGGAATCGGCCATTCGGGGAGGCGTACGAGGCGCATGCGGGGGCGCAGGAATCCGGCCATGTGCGCCCATCGGCCGGGAGCACCGTCCGGCGCATGCCACCATTGGTAGATAGTTGTACTAACCATGGAGCGATGCATGAAGGAGTCGTCCCCCACGACCGCCCCGACCCCGTCCACATCACCGTCCCCCTCGCCGTCCGCGCCCCCCTCCGCGCACGGCGGCGCCGCCCGCCGCGCGGCCCTGTTCCTCACCCTCACCCTCGGCGGCCTGACCGCGATGGCGCCGCTGTCGATGGACATGTACCTCCCGGCGCTGCCCGAGGTGACGGACTCGCTGGGAAGTCCCGCCGCCACCGTCCAGCTCACCCTCACCGCCTGCCTCATGGGCATGGCGCTGGGGCAGCTCGTGGTGGGCCCGATGAGCGACAAGTGGGGACGCCGCCGTCCGCTGCTCGTCGGCATGCTCGTCTACATCGTCGCCACCGCGCTGTGCGCGCTGGCCCCCACCACCGGGCTGCTCATCGTCTTCCGGCTGGTCCAGGGCCTGGCCGGGGCGGCCGGCATCGTCATCGCCCGGGCCGTCGTGCGCGACCTCTACGACGGTGTGGCGATGGCCCGCTTCTTCTCCACGCTGATGCTGATCTCCGGAGTGGCCCCCGTCGTCGCCCCGCTCGTCGGCGGCCAGTTGCTGCGGATGACCGACTGGCGGGGAATCTTCGTCGTGCTCACCGTGATCGGCGCCGTCCTCGCGCTCCTCGTCCGGTTCTGCCTGCACGAGACGCTGCCGCCCGAGCGCCGCAAGGACGGCGGCCTGGGGGAGGCGCTGGGCGCGATGCGCGGTCTGCTCGCGGACCGGGTCTTCACCGGCTACATGCTCTCCGGCGGCTTCGCGTTCGCCGCGCTGTTCGCCTACATATCGGCCTCGCCCTTCGTCATCCAGGACATCTACGGGGCCTCGCCGCAGACCTTCAGCCTGCTGTTCGGCCTGAACTCCATCGGCCTGGTGATCGTCGGCCAGATCAACGGCAAGGTCCTGATCGGCCGCTTCAGCCTCGACAAGGCCCTCGGCTGGGGCCTCGCGGTGATCACCGTCGCCGCGGTGGTGCTGGTGGTGCTGACCTCCGGCGTGCTGGGCGAGCCCGGGCTGGTGCCGGTCGCGACCGGCCTCTTCGTCCTGATGTCGGCCATGGGCCTGGCCATGCCCAACACCAACGCCCAGGCCCTGATGCGCTCCCGCGACGCGGCCGGTTCCGCGTCGGCGCTGCTGGGCACGTCCACCTATCTGCTGGGTGCGGTCGCCTCGCCGCTCGTCGGGATCGCCGGCGAGCACACGGCCGTGCCGATGGCCGTCGTCCAGCTGGGCTGCGCGGTGGCGGCGGTGCTGTGCTTCGTGCTGATGTGCCGGCCGGGGCGGCGGGCGGACGCGGCGGCGGAGCCCGCCCCGTAAAATCCACCCAATGCACGCCCCCGAGAACCCCCCGCCGACCGGCGAGAACCTCCGCGCCGCGCTCGCCGGACTGCTCGACGGCCTGCCGCCCAAGCAGGCGGCCCAGGCCGTCGAGCGGCTGATCGCCAACTACCGGGGGCGCACCCCCACCGACGCGCCGGTGCTGCGCGACCGGTCCGACGTGGCCGCGTACGCCGCCTACCGCATGCCCGCCACCTTCGAGGCGGTGCGCTCCGCGCTCGCCGCCTTCCGCGTCCGGCTCCCCGGGTGGACGCCCGCCACGCATGTGGACATCGGCGGCGGCACCGGCGCCGCGACCTGGGCGGTCGCCGCCGCCTGGCCGTCCGCCGAGCGCTTGACCACCGTCCTCGACTGGGCGGAGCCCGCCCTCGCCCTCGGCGGCGAACTGGCCCGCTCCGCCGCGTCCCCGGCCCTGCGCGCCGCCCGCTGGCAGCGGCAGGCGATCGGCGCCGGCCTGTCGATCCCCGAGGGCACGGATCTGGTCACGGTCTCCTATGTACTGGGCGAGTTGACCGCCGCCGACCGCGCGGCGGTCGTCGCGCAGGCGGCCCGCGCCCGGGGCGCGCTGATCGTCGAACCGGGCACGCCCGAGGGGTACCTGCGGATCATCGAGGCCCGGGAGAGGCTGATCGAGGCCGGTTTCACGGTCGTCGCGCCGTGCCCGCACAGTGCGGCCTGCCCGATCGTGCAGGGCACGGACTGGTGCCACTTCTCGGCCCGGGTCAGCCGGTCGTCGCTGCACCGGCAGGTCAAGGGCGGGTCGCTGGCGTACGAGGACGAGAAGTTCTCGTACGTGGCGGCGGTGCGGGCCGACGACGTGCCGGGGGGCGACGTGCCGGGGGACGCCCCCGCCCGCGTCGTCCGCCGCCCCCAGATCCGTAAGGGCCAGGTCCTGTTGGAGCTGTGCACGGAGGGGGAGGGGTTGCGGCGGGAGACGGTGACGAAGCGGCATGGGGGGTTGTATCGGGCGGCGCGGGATGTGGACTGGGGGGAGGAGTGGCCGCCGGTGGGGGTGTAGGGGGGGTTGGTTTGCCCCTGGCCCGCCCTTTCACCGTTTCTTCCGGGGCAAGCCCCGGGGCCCCCACCGCGGCTTCGCCGCGGTGGGGCGGGGGCTGCGCCCCCTGCACCCCTGACCGGGGCTTCGCCCCTGGCCCCCGTTGTCGCGGCTTCGCCGCTCGTCCTCAAACGCCGGACGGGCTGAAGTGCGCGCCCGGGCGCGAAATCCAGCCCGTCCGGCGCTTGAGGACTCCGCCCGGAGGGCGGACGGGGTCCGGGGTCTCCCCGGAAGAAACGGTGAAAGGGCGGGGCAGGGGCAAACACCTCCGCGCGAAGCGCGGGCCCCGCGCGCGGCTGCGCGCACGCGGGGTGCCGCAGGGGCGCAGCCCCTGCGTGGGGGACAAACCCCTCACCGCAACTCCTGCGTGCAGCACTTCACACTCCCACCCCCCTTCAACAACTCCCCCAGATCCATCCCGATCGGCTCGAACCCCCGCTCCCGCAGCGGCGCGAACAGCCCCACCGCCGCCTGCGGCAGCAGCACATGGCGGCCGTCACTGACCGCGTTGAGGCCCAGCGCCGCCGCGTCCTCCTCGCTCGCGACGAGCGCGTCGGGGAAGAGCCGTTCCAGCACGGCCCGGCTGCCGGGGGAGAAGGCGCCGGGGTAGTACATGACCTCGTCCCCGTCGAGGACGCACAGTGCCGTGTCGAGGTGGTAGTAGCGGGGGTCGACGAGGTCGAGGCCGATGACCGGGCGGCCGAAGTACTCCTGGGCCTCGGGGTGCGAGAGGGGGCTGCTGCGGAAGCCCCGGCCGGCCAGCAGCCAGGAGTCGGTGACGGCGAAGTCGCCCTCGCCCTCGTTGATGTGCTCGGGCTCGCGCACCTCGTCGTACCCGTGGGAGCGGAACCACTCCCGGTGCACGTCCGCCTCGGCGGCGCGCTGCGGGTGGGCGAAGCGGGCGCCCAGCACCCGCCCCTGGACGACGGTCGCGCCGTTGGCCGCGAAGACCATGTCGGGCAGATCCGGGCGGGGTTCGAGCTCCTCGACGCTGTGGCCGAGGGCGCGGTAGCGGTCGCGGAGGTCTTCCCACTGCGTGAGGGCGAGCGGCAGATCGACGGGCTTGGCCGGGTCCATCCAGGGGTTGATCGAGTAGGTGACCTTGAAGTGGGTCGGAGGGCACATCAGGAAGCGGCGGGATCTCGCCGTGCGTGGTGCTGCGGTACGCAAGTCGCGCTCCTCACGGTGGTGTTGGGCACGTACGCGCCGAGCGTACGTGCCCAAATCGTCCACGCGGAGCGGCTTTCGCGCATGCACCGTACGGGTGGTTTACCGTGACCCGCTCCGGCCCTCCCGCAGGGCGCGCAGCAGTGCGCGCTTCTGCGCGAGGGGGTCGGTGCCCCGGCCGCCCGCCGGGTCGCCTTTGCCGCCGCCCCGGAGCGCGGCGCGGGAGAGGTTGCTGCGGGTGCCGCCGATGCCGAGCAGATGGCCGTTTCCCCGGGTCATAGGGGTCTCCTTTCGCCTTCGGCGAGACGCCTCGTCTCGTCGTGAGGCCCCATTACGACACGAGACGGTTCGTCTTGTCAACGGTTAATGAGACGAACCGTCTCGCCTCGGCCGGGGTTACCCTGCTGCCCATGGCCAACAAGTCCCCCAAGGCGCAGCCCGACCACACCCGCCGCAGCGAGCGCTCCCGCCGCGCGATCCTGGACGCCGCCCTCGAACTCACCGGGGAGTCCGGCTACCAGCGGCTCACCATCGAAGCCATCGCCGCCCGCGCCGGGGTCGGCAAGCAGACCATCTACCGCTGGTGGCCCTCCAAGGCCGCCGTCCTGCTCGACGCCTTCATCGCCCTCGGCGAGGAGGCCGCCGAGGGCGAGGCCGGGCTCCCCGACACCGGGGACCTGGCGGCCGACCTCAAGACGGTCGTCCGCGCCACCGTCGACGAGCTCAACAGCCCCCGCTACGACGCCCCTTCGCGGGCCCTCGCCGCCGAGAGCGTCGTCAACCCGGAGCTGTGCGCCCAGTTCACCGAGCGCGTCCTGGAGCCCCAGCTCCAGCTCTACGTCCGGCGGATCCGCGCCGCCCAGGAGGCCGGGCAGGCCGACCCGGACGCCGACCCGCGCATTGCCCTGGAACTGATCGTCGGCCCGCTCGCCCACCGCTGGATGCTCCGCACCCTCCCGCTGACGCACGACTACGCCGACGCGGTCGTCGACCTCGTGCTGCGCGGCATCACCCCCCGGTGAGCCGGGCGTCACACCCCCGGATGCGCCCGGCGGTCACGCCGGGCGCAGGATGGTGGCAGCATTGACCGGAGACCGCGGTCGAAGTGAGGGGATAGATGGAACGCAAGAGCCGGTTCTCCCAGTGGCTGCGCCGCCCCAGAAGCGGGTCGGGCGGCGATGCGGCTGCGGGGGCGGCCACCGGGGCCGCCCGCGAGGAACTGCTCCTGGCCGCGGCCGCCGCGGGATTCCCCGTCGCCCCGGCCGCGCACCCCTCCGGCTACGGCTGTTCCTGCGAACGCATCGGCTGTCCCACGCCGGGCCGCCACCCGGTCTCCTTCGCCTGGCAGACGCTCGCCACGACCGACGCCGAGAAGGTCACGAAGTGGCTGCGCGCCCAGCCGGAGGCGAACTTCGTCACCGCCACCGGGATGGCCCATGACGTGCTCGACGTCCCCGTCGAGGCCGGGCGGGCCGCCCTGGACCGGCTGACGTCCGCCGGCGTCGAGGTCGGCCCCGTGGCCACCGTCGCCCCCGACCGCATGCTCTTCTTCACCGCCACGCGGGGCACTCCCGACGACGAGGACGAGTGGTGGCCCTGCGAACTGGACTGCCATCCGGAGACGCTGGACGAGCATCCGGGGCTGCGGTGGCACTGCCGGGGCAGCTACGTTCTGCTTCCGCCGTCGCGGTTGCCGGGGGACGACGCGTTCGTGGCTTGGCAACTGGGCCCCGAGCGGCCGCTTCCGGATCCGCTGACGCTGCTGGAGACGCTGACGGATGCGTGCGCCCAGTACGCGGGCGAGCGTCCGGACCATGAGCACCACGCGGCGTGGCCGCTGGGGCGTTGAGAGCCCCTGCCCCGCCCTTTCACCGTTTCTTCCGGGGCAAGCCCCGGGGCCCGACACCGCGCTCCGCGCGGTGAGCGGGGCTTCGCCCCTGCACCCCACCGGGGGCTCCGCCCCCTGGACCCCCGTTGTCGCGGCTCCGCCGCTCGTCCTCAAGCGCTGGACGGGCTGAATCGGCGCGCCATTTCAGCCCGTCCGGCGCTTGAGGACTTCGCCCGAAGGGCGAATGGGGGTCCGGGGGTCTCCCCCGGAAGAAACGGTGAAAGGGCGGGACCGGGGCAACCCCCCACTCACTCCCCCCGCGCCCCCACCAACGCCTCGATCCGGTTGAGGAACGACACCCGCCCCCCGGAGGACCCGCCGACGCCCGCCCGAGCGGGCACCCGCACCGCCGACTCCGACACCCGCGTATACGTGATCGCGGTCCGCAGGTTCCCGTTCCCCGACAGCAGCGCCTTCGTGCGCGGATCCGTCACCCCGGGCCGCACCCCCCGCGCCATCGTCCGCTTCTCCCGGTGGTGCGCCGCGAAGAACACCACCGCGCCGCCGTCCGCCGTCCGGAAGGCCACCGGCGGGAAGCCGGGCGCGCCCTCCGCCGTGTCGATCCAGTCCGTCCGGAACGACGGTGTCCGGGCCAGTCGCGCGCGGTCCGCCCGGGTCTGCGACGTTGCGCCCGAGGGGGCGAAGACATCGCCCGCACCCGTCCGCAGATAGTCCGTGTACGCGCGGCTCACCGCGTCCGGCGCCAGGACGAGGCCGCCGTCGGCCGGGGCCGCCCAGCCGTCCTTGTCCGTCCGGAACTCCGGTACGGAGCCCGGCGCGTGCAGCGTCAGATACGCCGCCTTCCAGGGGTCGTGCGCCCCCGTCCGCGCGAACACCACCAGCCACCGGTTCCCGTCCCGGTTGCTCCGTGTGTCCGCCAGGAAGAACTTCGGCCACCCCACGGCCTTGGGGATCGTGAACCGCGCGTCGTCGAGCTCCAGCGCGGGGTAACCGGGGTTGCCGGAACGTCCCTTCGGCAGCCGGGCCCGCTGTTCCGCGAGGTCCCCGCGGCCGATCTCCGCGAGCGCGCCCGTCTCGACCCGGTCGAGGACCGCCGGGTCGAGACGTCGGTACGCCTCGGTGTAGCCCGCCGTGAAGCGGGCGAGGACCTTGCCGGCCTCAGCCCTGCTCACCGACGGGATGTTCGCCCGTTCGCCGTGCACCGTCACGCACCCCGCCGTTGCCAGCAGAAGGAGCGGCAGAAGAAGCGGCAGCGTCAACACGGTCCGCAGCCGGAACGGTCGCATCGGCCTTGGCCTCCTGGGGTGCTCGGGACGGCGCAACCTTACCCGCCCGCCCGGGACCGAAGAAGAACAGGAGGGTGGGGACCAGGTACAGCGCCCACACCGCGACCTGCAACCACGTCGGGTCCGGCTGGAAGTTGAAGACGCCCTTGAGCAGCGTGCCGTACCAGCTGTCGGCCGGGATCTGCTCGCTGATGTCGAACGCCTTGCTGCCCAGGCCCGGGATGACGTCCGCCTCCTGGAGGTCGTGGACGCCGTACGCGAGCACGCCCGCCGCGACCACGATCAGCATGCCGCCGGTCCAGGTGAAGAACTTCGCCAGGTTGATCTTCAGGGCGCCGCGGTAGAAGAGCCAGCCCAGCACGACCGCGGTCAGCAGCCCCAACAGGGCGCCGACCAGCGGCCGTACACCGTCGTTCGTGGCCTGCACCGCGGTCCAGATGAACAGGGCGGTCTCCAGCCCCTCCCGGCCCACGGCCAGGAACGCGGTGAGCACCAGCGCGCCGGTGCCCATCGCGAGCGCCGCGTCCAGCTTGCCGTGCAGCTCCTTCTTCAGGTGCCGCGCGGTGCGCCGCATCCAGAAGACCATCCATGTCACCAGGCCGACGGCGACGATGGACAGCGAACCGCCCAGCATCTCCTGCGCCTCGAACGTCATGGTCTGCGAGCCGTACTGGAGCACCGCGCCGAAGGTCATGGCCAGCAGGACGGCGGCGGAGATGCCGAGCCAGACGGGGCGCAGCGCGTCCCGCCGCTCGCTCTTGACGAGGTAGGCGACGAGGATGCAGACGACCAGGCTGGCCTCCAGCCCCTCGCGCAGGCCGATCAGATAGTTGCCGAACACGCGGCTTCTCCTCGGTTCAGGGGGATGTCAGGCGGACGGGGCTGTCAGGCGAACAGGGCCTTGCCCCACCAGTCGTCCTTGTCCCGGACGCCCGGCGGGACGGCGAAGACGGCCGAACCCACGTGCTGGATGTACTCGTTGAGCGCGTCCGAGCGGGACAGCCGCGTCTGCACCGGGACGAAGCCGTCGCGGACGTCGCGCTGGTACGCGATGAAGAACAGGCCCGCGTCGAGCCGCCCCAGGCCGTCCGTGCCGTCCGTGAAGGAGTAGCCGCGGCGCAGGATCGTCGCGCCGCTGTTGCTGTCCGGGTGGGCGAGGCGTACGTGCGCGTCGTCCTTCATCGCCTTGAGGTTGGGCTCGTCGCGCTCGCGCCGCTTGCCCTGCGGGGCGCCCTCGGCCTTGGTGCGGCCGAAGACGTCCTCCTGCTCCTTGAGCGAGGTGCGGTCCCAGGTCTCGATGTGCATCCGGATGCGGCGGGCGACGAGGTACGAGCCGCCGACCATCCAGTCGGGGCCGTCCTTCTTGCTCACCCACACGTGCTTGTCGAGCCGGTCCGTCTCGGTGCCCGCGATGTTGCGGGTGCCGTCCTTGAAGCCCAGCATGTTGCGCGGGGTCATGGCGTCCGGCGTCGTCGAGGACGTCTTGCCGAAGCCCAGCTGCGACCAGCGGATGGCGACCCGGCCCATGCCGATGCGCGCCAGGTTGCGGATCGCGTGCACCGCGACCTGGGGGTCGTCCGCGCACGCCTGGACGCACAGGTCGCCGCCGCTGCGGGCCGGGTCGAGGTTGTCGCCCTTGAAGGCGGGCAGGTCGATCAGGGCCTCGGGGCGGCGGGACTTGAGGCCGAAGCGGTCCTTGCCGTCCTTCTCGAAGAGGCCGGGGCCGATGCCGAAGGTCAGCGTCAGCCGGGACGGCTTGAGGCCGAGGGCCTCGCCGGTGTCGTCCGGCGGCAGCTCCTCGTTGTCGCTGATCGCGCCCTCGCCGACCTCGTGGCCGGCGGTCATCGCCGCGGCGGCCGCGCTCCACTCCTTGAGGAGGGCGATCAGCTGCTTGCGGTCCGACGTCGTGACGTCGAACGCGGCGAAGTGCAGCCGGTCCTGGACGGGCGTGGCGATGCCGGCCTGGTGGGCGCCGTAGAACTGCTCGGCGTCACCGGCCGACGCGGCCGGCTCGGCGTCCTTGCCGCCACCGCCGTTGAGCGCGGCGGCCGTGCCGCCCGCCACGGCGGCGCCGAGCGCGAGCCC
Organism: Streptomyces luteireticuli; assembly: GCF_041519305.1. Taxonomy (NCBI): domain Bacteria; kingdom Bacillati; phylum Actinomycetota; class Actinomycetes; order Kitasatosporales; family Streptomycetaceae; genus Streptomyces; species Streptomyces luteireticuli. Next base: position 2,832,041 of record NZ_CP167927.1, on the reverse strand, counting down.
GGCACCGCCCCAGCCCAGCAGGGTGCGGCGCGAGGGCCGCTGAACGGTCTTGTTCTCTTCGGTTATCTCAGTCATTTGGGAAATCCCCCGGTCGCTTCCGACGATTACTTCGCTGCTGGTCGTTACTTCGCGACGGCGGCGGCGAGCTTGGACAGCGGCTCGGAGAGCGCGTTGACCACGTCGGAGAGCTTCTTGCGGTCGTCCTTGCCGACGGAGTCGTACGACTTGAAGCCGTCGCCCTCGCGGTAGGCGTCGAGCGCCTTCTTCACGGACGCGAACTGCTTGTCCAACTCGGCCACCAGCGGGGCGTCGTGCTTCGAGGCGACCGGCTTGAGGAGCTCGTACGCCTTCTCGGCGCCCTCGACGTTGGCCTCGAAGTCGTCCAGGTCGGTGTGGCTGTAGCGCTCCTCCTCACCGGTGATCTTGTTCCGGTAGACCTCGTCGAGGAGTTCCTTGGCGCCGTTGGCCATGCTGGTGGGGGTGATCTCGGCGGTGCCGACCCGCTTCTTCCAGTCCTCAAGGTCCTTGATCAGCTGGTCGGCGAGGCCCTTGTCCTCATCCGTGATCTTCTTGTCGTCCCAGAGGGACTTCTCCAGCTTGTGCCAGCCGGTCCACTTCTGGCCCTTCTCCAGGCCGTCCTCGCGGACATCGACCTTCGGGTCGATGTCACCGAAGGACTCGGCGACCGGCTCGGTGCGCTCCCAGCCGGTGCGGGAGGGGGCGTAGTTCTTCTTCGCCTCGTCCAGGTCGCCCTTCTTGACCGCGTCGGCGAACTTCTGCGCCGCCGGGAGGGTCTCGTCGGCCTGCTGCTGGACGTACTTGCGGTACTCGGCGACCGCCTTGTCGAGGGCCGGGTCGCTCTTCTTCTCCGCGCCGTCGCCGCCGGTGACGGTGATCTTCTGCCGGATTCCGTCGCCCTTCATGCCGGGCTTGCAGGCAATTTCGTACGAACCCGCCTTTTTGATCGTGGCGGTGATCTCCGTCTTGGTGCCGGGGCCTATGTTCTCCCGCTCGGTGACGATCCGGTCGTCGGCCGCGTAGACGTAGACCTCGGTGATCTTGGAGCCCTTGTTCTCCACATTGATCTTGACGTGTCCGGCCGGGAACGAGGTCTTCGAAACCTCGCACTTGTCGTCGGACGCGGTCACGCGTATCGCGTCGGAATCCTTGGCGTCGGACTTCTCGGCACAACCGGACACGGTGGCCAGCGCTGCCGCCGCGGCGACGACGGTGACGGCGGAGGAGCGGAGGGCTCGCATACGGGCTCCAGGCTTGCTCGGAGAATCGGATTCCGGCGGTGCGGGTGGGCCGGTCGAAGCCGGTGGCCGAAACGCACTGTCGAATTAGGCCGACCTAACTTATCTGAGCCTTGCCTTCCCTGTTCCCATGAAGGTGCGTGATTCTGCTCTCACGAGGCAAAGTTTTGACCATCCCGTACCGGGATCACCAGGAGTTCACCGGTGGTCGGGTGCTTGATCACTTCAACGTCCTGGCCGTAGACGTGACTGATCAATTCCGCTTCGAGGACCCGGGAAGGCGGTCCGTCGGCCGCGATGCGCCCTTCGTGCAGCACGGCGATGCGGTCCGCGTACGCGCCCGCGAGTCCGAGGTCGTGCAGCACGACCACGACGGCGGTGCCGGCGGCGGCGCGCTCGCGGCAGATGCGCAGGACGAGTTCCTGATGCCGCAGGTCGAGCGCGGCCGTCGGCTCGTCCAGCATGAGGAGCGGGGTGCGCTGCGCGAGGACGCGGGCGAGGGCGACGCGGGCGCGTTCGCCGCCGGAGAGGGCGGAGAAGGGGCGGGGTGCAAATCCGGCCACTTCGGTCAGCCGCATCGCCTCGTCGACGACGTCGTCGTCTTCCTCCTCCTTCTCGGTCCCGGCCCAGGGGGCGCGCCCCATCCGCACGACCTCCTCGACCGTGAACGGGAACGACAGCTCGGCGTTCTGCGGCAGGACGGCCCGGCGCAGGGCGAGTTCCCCCGCGGTCCAGCTCCTGGCGGGCCGCCCGCCGATCGCGACCTCCCCGGCGGTGGCGGGGAGGTCGCGTGCGAGGGCGGCGAGGAGGGTGGACTTGCCGGCGCCGTTGGGCCCGACGAGGGCGACGACTTCGCCGGCGGCGATGCGGATGTCGACTCCGTCGAGGACGGGCCGTCCTCCGAGGGCGACGCGGAGGGCGCGGGCTTCGGTGAGGGGGGTGCCGGGGGGAGGGGGTGCGGGGGTGGGGTGGTGACGGGTGCGTCGCCTGAGCATGTGTTGTCTCCTGGGGGTTGGTGGGTGGGGAGTTGTGCCCCGGACCCGCCCTTTCACCGTTTCTTGCGCGCTGCCGCGCGGGGGGCAACGCGGCTGCGCCGCGTTCGTCCTCAAACGCCGGACGGGCTGAATCGGCGCGCCATTTCAGCCCGTCCGGCGCTTGAGGACGAGCGGCGGAGCCGCGATACGGGGGTCCAGGGGGCGGAGCCCCCGGTGGGGCGCAGGGGCGGAGCCCCGCCCACCGCGCGGAGCGCGGTGTCGGGTCCCGGGGCTTGCCCCGGAAGAAACGGTGAAAGGGCGGGGAGGGGCACAACTCCCCGCGAAGCGGGACGCCTCCGTGGGATCAATTCCACCCCCCACGCCCCCGCCGCCCCCTCCGCAACAGCACAAAGAAGAACGGGCTCCCCACCAACGCCGTCAGCACCCCCAGCGGCAACTCCGCCGGCTGCACAGCCGTCCGCGCCGCCAGATCCGCCGACACCAACACCAGCGCCCCACCCACCGCACTCCCCGGAATCAGGAACCGATGCCCCGGCCCGGCCGCCATCCGCAGCAGATGCGGCACCAGCAGCCCCACGAACGACACCACCCCCGCCACCGCCACCGCCGCCGCCGTCAGCAGCGCGACCACCAGCACCAGCACCAGCCGCAACCGCTCCACATCCACGCCGAGATGGCGCGCGGGGCGCTCGCCCAGCGCCAGGAGGTCCAGCTTCCGCGCGTACAGCGGCGCGACCGAAAGCCCCGCCACCGCACACGGCAGCACGGCCAGCACCTTCGGCCACGTCGCCTGTGCCAGCGACCCCAGCTGCCAGAACGCGATCTGCGACACCTGCGCGTTGTCGGCGAGGAAGACGCCCAGCCCGATCAGCGCACCCGTCAGCGCGTTCATCGCGATGCCCGTCAGCAACAGCGTCACCACCTCCGCCCGCCCCCCGGACCGCGACAGCGCGTACACCACCAGCACCGTCACCAGACCGCTCGCGAACGCACACGTCGTGATCGTCCAGTTGCCGAAGAAGCTCAGCCCCAGCGCGATGGACGCGACCGCGCCCACCGCCGAGCCCATCGAGACCCCGATGACGGCCGGTTCGGCCAGCGGATTGCCGAAGACGCCCTGCATCAACGCGCCCGCGCACCCCAGCGACGAACCGACGAGCAGCGCCAGCACCACCCGCGGCAGCCGTACGTTCCACAGCACGCTCTCGCCGACCCGGTCCAGCTCCGTCCCGCCCAGCCCGGCCCGGTGGAGCAGCGAGCCCACCACGTCACCGAGCGGAATGTCGTAGGCGCCGATGCCCGCTGACGCGAGACAGGCGAGGACGAGGGCGGCGGTCATGCCGCCGCTGAGGAGGGCGGGCACGGTACGGACGGCGCGGGACCGCCGCCGCTCCACCGCCGCCGCGCCGCTCATGCGTCACCCTTGTGGATCTGTGCGACCAGCGACCGCAGCACGGCGTCCGTCCGCGGCCCGTAGTTCAGCAGCACCCCGTCGTCGACGGAGGCCACCCGGCGGTCCATCCCGGCCGGCGTCTCGGCGACGCCCGGGATCTTCAACAGCCCGTCGATCCCGCCCACCGACTCCAGCCCCTTGGACATCACCAGGATGACGTCGGGCGCGGCCTTGGCGAGCGCCTCGCTCGTGATGGGCGTGAAGTCCTTCGTCAGCCCCGACTCCTTGCCGGCGTCCACCCCGCCCGCCGCCTCGATGAGCGACGACGCACCGGATCCGGCCCCGCCGAGCAGATAGACCGACGCCGAGCCGCGCATGTAGAGGAAGGCGACGCGGGGCTTCCTCCCCTCCTGGCGGGGAATGCCCTGCCGGGCCTTCCCGACCCGCTCGTCCGTCCGCTTGCGCAGCGCCGCGCCCGCGTCCCGTACGCCCAGCGCCGCCGCGATGCGCTCGATGTGCGGCCCGACGTCGGAGAGTTGGGCGGGGAGGTCCAGCAGGACGACGGGGATCCCGGCGGCACGGATCTGGTCGAGCGCCTCGCCCGGCCCGGTCCTGGTGTCGGCGAGGACAACGCCCGGCTTCAGCGAGAGGACGCTCTCCGCCGACACGTCGTGCGCCCGTGTGACGACCGGCAGTTTCCTCGCCTGCTCGAAGGTGGCGGAGATGTCCCGGGCCACGACCCGGTCGCCGAGCCCGAGCGAGAAGACGATCTCGGAGACGGACCCGGAGAGCGGGACGATCCGGTCCGCGGAGCGCACGGTCACGTCCCTCCCGTCGGCGGACCGCACAGTGACCGGGAGTTGGGGCTTCGGCGGTGTGCCCGCCAGGGGTTCGACCCGGTCGGCCACGGTCTGCGACGGCCCGGCGGACGACGGTCCGGCGGATGTGCCGCCATCCTTCCCACCGTCCTTCCCGCAGCCCGTGAGCAGCAGCATGAGCGCCATGAGCACTGCAAGGGCCACGGCCGGGGTCGGCAGGGCCGCGAGGGCACCGGCGGGGCGTGAGTGGCGTGACGGGGCCAACGGCGCGTCCAGCGCCTGCCGTTGCTGCACGATCCTGCCTTTCCTCGGGGGACGGGTGTACGGACTGCGGGCTATAGCTTAGGTTAGCCTTACCTAAGTCGCCACGCCGGGATGCTTCCGGTTCCGGACCGCCCCGCGGGAAAGGTCTCCGATGTCGTCGTCGCCCTCACCGTCGCCGTACAGATGTGCCCGTGCGCCCATCGTCGTAACCCTCGCGGTCCTCGCGGCGCTCTGTGCTGCACTGCTACCGGCCACCACGGCGGTGGCGACGGAGAGCCGCGAGGTGTCCGGCGGCCGGCTGGACTGGGCCGTCAAGTCCTCGTTCCAGAGCTATGTCACCGGGCCGATCGCCCAGGGCAGTTGGGAGCTCCGGGGCGGAGCCGCGACGGTCGGGAGCAATCAGTTCCGCTTCCACTCCGCGAAGGGCACGTACGAGCCGGACACCGGCGCCTTCGAGGCCGGCTTCTCCGGCGGCGTGCACTTCACCGGGCACAGGAAGCCCGACGGCTCGTCCCAACTCGACCTGACGATCGCCAACCCCGTCGTCCGGATCGAGGGCGCGAACGGCACCCTCCTCGCCGACATGACCAGCAAGGCGAAGGGGACGGGCAAGGTCACCGCCCGCGAACGCGTACCGCTCGCCGCACTCGACCTCACCGGTGTCGACCTGCGCGGCGGCGGAACGGCCGTCAACCTCGCCGGAGTTCCGGCGAAGCTGACCACCGAGGGCGCGGAGGCGTTCGCCGGCTACTACACGGCCGGTACGCAGCTGGACCCGGTGAACCTGTCCGCCGACATCGTCACGGGCACTGCCCGCCACGAGTCGAAGGCGCCGACGGCCTCCGGAGAGCCCCGGAAGCAGGGCGAGTTCACCGGCGCCGCCGTCGACTGGGGCGTACGGCGCACCTTCCGCGAGTACGTCACCGGCTCCATCGCCCACGGCTCCTGGAAGGTGACCGACGGCGCCCGCGAGGGCGGCGCGCTCTTCCGCTTCGCCGACGGCAAGGGCCGCTACGAGGACGGCGGCGCCGCGCTCGACGCCTCCTTCGCCGGAACCCTCCGCTTCACCGGCAAGGACCTCGACCTGACGCTGAGCGGCGTCGAGGTCGAGGTGAAGGATCACAAGGGCACGCTCTCCGCGGACGTGGACCGGGCCGGATCCGCGCGGGAGAAGGCCGTACCGCTCGTCACCTTCGACGCCTCCGGACTGCGGCAGAAGGGCGGGCTCGCGTCCGTCGCCGAGGCCCCGGCGAGGCTGACCGCGCAGGGCGCCAAGGCGTTCGGCGGCCTCTACCCGGAGGGCGCGGCGATGGATCCGGTCTCGCTCGCGGTCCCGCTGGCCGCGGGGGCGGCGCTGCCGCCGCTGCCGGACGTGGGGCACGGGCCGTCCTCCGAGCCCTCTTCGTCCTCCTCGTCCTCCGAGGACAGCGGCGTCTCCCCGACCACCGTCGTCGCCGCCGTCACCGGCGGCGCGGTCCTGCTGGCCCTCGCCGGTTACGCCGTCGTACGCCTGCGCCGCAAGCGCTCCACGTGACCGACCGGACCTCCCCTTCCCGCACGCCCTTTCGCCTGACTACCGTTCAGCACCGGCTGAACTCTTCCTTCGAAGGAGAACCGACACCATGGCCGTATCCCACAGGCCGCTGGCGCTCGCCGCGGCAGTCGCCACGGCGGCTGCGCTCGGCGCCACCGTACTCACCCTGCCCGCCCACGCGGTGGCGGGCACCGGCGAGGACCCGGCCGCCGCGGCCAAGCCGCCGGCCAAGTTCGAGCTCAAGGACGGCACGCTGACCTGGGGCGTGAAGGAGTCCTTCCGCAACTACGTCACGGGCCCGATCAGCGGCGGCAAGGTTCAGGTCGCCGACGGCGCCAAGCAGGCGAAGGGCAACGGCGCGTTCACCTTCTCCGGCGGCAAGGGCACCTACGACCTGTCCCAGCACGCCGTCTCCACCACCTTCAAGGGCAGCGTGCGCTTCCTCGGCCACGCGAAGAAGGGCGGCGGCTGGGAGCTGGACCTCAAGTTCGCGGACCTCAAGCTGGTCACCAAGGGCAAGACCGGCCGCATCACGGCCGACGTCACCTCGTACGGCAAGACCCGCAACGACGTCACCGTCGCCTCCCTCGACCTCTCCAAGGTCACGCCGGGCCGTGGCACGGGCGGGGCCATGACCTTCCCGAAGATCCCGGCGAAGCTGACGGCCGACGGCGCGAAGGCGTTCGCGTACCACGGCAGTTCGTTCTACAAGGCGGGCGACGGCCTCGACCCGGCCACCCTCTCGGTGAAGCAGGGCAAGGCGATACCGGCTCCCCAGCCGAAGCCCCAGCCGAAGCCGAAGTCCACTGTGACCGCCCCGAAGCCGGCCTCCGTGCCCGGGAAGCCCGAGGCGGCCACGGACGAGAGCCTGCTGCCGCGCAACCCTGACCCGAAGCCGTCGGAGGGCGCACCGCAGCAGGCGGACGGCACCGCGCCGAAGTCCGGCGAGCTGAACACCGCCGCCACATCGGGGGACATCGCGGACGGGCGGCTCACCTGGGGTGTGAAGGAGTCGTTCCGGAAGTACGTCACCGGGTCGATCGCCAACGGCCGGATCCTCCCCACCGGCGGCACCGAGAAGGCGGGCGACAGCTACAACTTCACCAAGGGTCACGGCAAGTTCGACTCCACCGCCCCCTCCCTGGACGCGGCCTTCAATGGCACTCTCCAGTTCATCGGCCACGAGAACGAGGGCAAGGACAAGCTCGACCTCAAGCTCACCAACCTCCGCATCAAGGGCAGCGGGAGCGGCGGGGAGCTGATCGCCGACGTCTCCTCCAACCAGCGCGGCAAGGGCGGCACGTACTACAACGCCAACGGCGTCACCGTGGCGAAGCTGAAGCTGACCGCCGACTCCCTCAAGCCGAAGGGCGGGCTCGTCACCATCAACGCCGCGGCGGCCACGCTCACCGCGGACGGTGCGAAGGCGTTCAGCGGCTTCTACAAGGAGGGTGCCGCCCTCGACCCGGTGAGCGCCGTCGTCAGCACCGACAAGGACGTCAAGCTCCCGGCGTTCGGCGACGGTTCGTCCGCCTCTGACCCGACCGGCTCGTCCTCCACCAGCACGGACGGCACCGGTACGACCGGCACCGGCGACTCCACCACCGGCGCCGCCAAGGGCGGAGTGACCGGCACGGAGGACACCCTCGCCCACACCGGCGCCGACACCCCGACCGGCCCGCTGGCCGGCAGCGCGGCCGCGCTCGTCCTCGCGGGCGGCGCGGCGGTGTGGGGCGCGCGGCGCAAGTCCGCGGCGACGGGGCGCTGACGGCCGCCGCTCCGGGAACCGCTCGACGACGGCCCCGTACCGCTGTTCACGGCGGTGCGGGGCCGTCCGTCGCCACGGATGGCATGATCTCCTCGTAGGAGGAGGAGATTTCGGGGGGAATCCATGCGTAAGGGCAAGCGGCACCGGTTCGGATCGCGCCGGGTATCCCGCGTCCGGTTCCGTCGTGCGGCGCAGGCGGCGTGCGGCCGAATAGCGCTGACGGCGCTGGGGAGATGGACCGGGACAGGCCGGGCGTAGGGTGTGCGGGTGATCGCTGACCTGCAGTGTGTGGTGCTGGATTGTCCGGACCCGATGCGGCTGGCCGAGTTCTACCGCTCGGTGCTGGGCGGAACCGTGAACCGGCAGGACGCCCGGTGGACGCTCGACGAGGACTGGGCGACGCTGCACACGGCGGCCGGTCTCGTGCTCGCCTTCCAACGGGCCGAGGACTACCGGCCGCCGCAGTGGCCGGACCCCGCCCGGCCCCAGCAGTTCCATCTCGACTTCGGGGTCGCGGACTTGGAACGGGCGCGGGAGTCCGTGCTGGCCGCGGGGGCGACGGCGCTGGACGGTGGCCCCGACGGGCGGGGTTGGAGCGTCTTCGCGGATCCGGCGGGGCATCCGTTCTGCCTGGTGCGGCAGTAGGGGGACTGGTCGCCTGTCGGGCGGCATCGGTGGGCGGTTTACGTGGCGGCTGCTCTGCCGTCCGCCCGTCCGTAAGCGGCGAGGGGCGGCTTGTAGTCACCCAAGGGGGAGGTTTCCTGCTGGAACCTTCCACTGGATGCGATCCGTCGGCGGACCCCCGCCCCGACGGACCGGACGCCGAGCGACGGCCCCCCGCCACCTCCCACCCAGCCGGCTGCTTTTCGTCCGCACAACGACGAAGCGGGCGGGCGGCGGAGCGCGTGTCACGTAAACCGCTCAGGGTGGCCGCCCCCGGGCGCGGCTTCAGCCGGACGGGATCGCCGCGGTGGCGAGGGCGTTGACGAAGGCGGCCCAAGGGGCGCTTCTGACGACTATGGCTGGGCCGTCGGGGGATTTGCTGTCCCGTATGGGGACTTCGCCGGGGAACTGGTCGGTGATCTCGACGCAGTCCTCGTCCTCAGCGTTGCTGTAGGTGCTCTTGCGCCATGCGGCGAGGGCTAGGTCAGTCCGTTCGGTGCTCACCGTATTTCTCCTCAATCACTTTGCGAATCAATGCGATCGATGCCTCTTCGGATAGGGCGTCGCAGAAGAGGTGGTCGTACAGGGCGATATACGCGGTCACACCGTCCGGCTTCGTCACATAGGTGGACTGGATCGGGTCACCCCGATACACGATGGTCTGCTCACCGGGCAACGTCATGATCGTGAGGTTCGCGTTCCTCGCGAGCAACCCGTCCCCGTCGAACGGGGTAATTCTGATCTGGACGTTCGGCCTCATGCTTGCGCTGATCAGCCTGGACAGCTGATCGTGCATGATGTGGGAGTTGCCGACCCGTGTGTGGAGGGCGCTCTCCCCGATGACGGCGGAGAATTGGGGAGCATCGGGATGATCCATCAGTGAAGCCCTGGCCAGTCGGTATCGCACATTCTCTTCGAGGTCTCCGCCGTAGAACTTCATACCGCGACGCAGCGATTCCCTGATGAACTCCTCAGTCTGCAGAAGAGCTGGGACGAACTCCGTGAGGTGGCGGAATGTCAATGCCCTGGCTTCGTAGCTGGAGTACTTCTTGGCTCGTCCCCCCAAGCGATCGGCCTCGTCGATCAATCGCCCTGCGGCTCTGAGCGCTGCGTCCAGCCTCAACACGATGTCGCGCGGCGGCACCTTCTGCCCGTTCTCGAACTTCGAAATCGCGCTGTTCGAGAGGCCGACTGCCCGGCCGAGCTCGGCCTGCGTCCATCCCCGCCGCAGGCGCAACTCGCGGATCAGGGCGCCGAGCGGATCGACGAACCGCTTCTCGGATCGGGGGCTCTTCGGACCGGGCATAGGTGTATCCCTCACTGGACTCTTCAAGAGTCAAACCGCAGATGTGGCCGAGCATAGGCGCGCCGCCCGATACTGGTTCCCGGAACCGGATCGCCAACTCCCGTCCCTCGACGCTGCGTTCGATTCCCCATGTCGTGATGCCCGCCCTCTCGGGCCCCACACATTGGCACATCGGCGCATTCATCGGCGACTCGGCCGAGTGACCCCACCCAAGGAGACCAACCCCCATGCCCGTATGGCCCGGTACCGGGATGACCCACGGAGGACGCCGCGCCGAAGCGGCGTGCGACGCCGACATCGTCGCCCTCGCCGATTCCCTCCTGGGCGCCCCCGCCCACATCATGCCGCCCATGGGCAAGGTCTCGTCCGCGACGGTGCTCCTCCGCCGCTACATCCTGACGGCCTCCGGAGCCGTCCGGGCCGGTGCGGCGGAGCTGCTCCCGCGGGACGACCCGCGCCGCGTCGCCGCCGAGAAGGCGGTGGACGAGGCGCTGCACCGGGTGGAGCGCGTCGGCCCGGGCGACGGACTCCGGTCCGCGTTCGGATACGCCCGCAGCCTCGCCCAGTCGGCGCGCGAACTCCGGGGACACCTCCAGAAACTGGCCCTCGTGGCAGAGGCCAAGAACAAGAAGAAGGGAATCGGCTGATGTTCGCCAACGACTGCCGCCACGCGTCCGGTTGGGACAAAGCGAACGGCGTGGAGCGCTGCCGCGACTGCGGGACGCGCCGCTTCACGGACTACGGGGCGCTGCGCCCGCCGGGCCCGGCGCCGGCGGTGACTCCGCCCCCGGCCGACGCCCGCCGCGCGGACCGCGCCGCCGCGATCGTGATCTCGCGCACGAAGTGGCACATCAGCCGTTGGGGGCTGAGAGACGCCGCGCTATGGTCGGCGGCCTGAACAGGCGCACAGCACAGGGGGAACGGCGCGATGGTCGAAGTGGTACGGGTCTTCGTCGGAGAGGACGGACGCGGCGGCAACCCGCTCGGCGTCGTACGGGACGGCGCGTCCGTCCCCGGGGACGGACAGCGCCGGGCCCTCGCCGCGCAACTCGGCTTCAGCGAGACCGTGTTCGTGGACGACGCGGCCCGCGGTGTGGTCGACATCTGGACGCCGAGCGTCCGGATGCCGTTCGCCGGGCACCCCCTGATCGGCACGGCGTGGCTGCTGGGTGCGGACGTCCTCCGTCCCCCGGCCGGGGAGGTGCCCGTGCACCGGGACGGAGAGGACGTCCGGATCACGGCCCGCCCGGAATGGGCCGGTTCCGGCCGCCGGACCCAACGCTACGGCTCCGTCGCCGAGGTGGACGCGCTGCCCGCCCCGCCGCCGGGCGAGGGCTGGCTCTACGCCTGGGCGTGGGAGGACGAGGAGGCGGGCCGCGTCCGCGCCCGCGGGTTCCCGCGCCGCGGGGACGGGATCGCGGAGGACGAGGCGACGGGCGCGGCGGCGCTGACCCTGACCGCCGAACTGGCCCGCCCGCTGGACATCCGCCAGGGCGCCGCGTCCCGCATCCGCACCCGTCCGCTGCCGGACGGGAGGGTGGAGGTCGGCGGCCGGGTGCGAAGGATGGCCGATTGATCGTCTGTTGGCGCGGGGGCCGGTCCGCCTAGGGTCGCGGCCAGGGGGCGCGCGAGTGGCGCGCGCCCGCCGGGGATGGGGAGAACGCCGCAGATGACGGTCCGCATGGTCGAGGGCAGTGGTACGCAGATCTGCCCGAAGGGCTGGTACGCGCTGTACGAGCACGAGGAGTTCAACTCCGAGGAGAGCGGCCGCGTACTGATATCGGACCAGTCGCTGGGCGATGTCAGGGCGTTCGGCTTCGACGGCCGGATCCGGTCGGCCGTGAACCGGACCGAGCAGAGCATCGCCCTCCATGTCGAGGCGGACTTCAAGGGGTTCGCGGCCCAGGTGGGCCCGCGGGAAGAGCTCAAGTCGCTGGCGGACAGGGATACTCGGGAGATCGACGGCCTCGGGTCCATCATCGGGGAGTCCCGGAACAAGCTGGGCCCCGTGCTCGGCGACCGCGCCGCCTCGGTGCGGGTCTTCGCGCTCGGCTCGGACGCGGCGCAGGTCATCAGGCTGCCGTTCGCCGAGGGGACGTACGTCCTGACCAACGTCGGCAGCGGGATGGCCCTGGACGTCCTGGGCAAGGAGAGCGAGAACGGGGCGAACGTCGGCCAGTGGGACCGGCACGGCGGCCCCAACCAGCAGTGGACCGTGACCGCGGTCCGCCGTGACTACTCCTCCAGGAACGCCGTCTGGAACGTCACTGGCGAGTACGAGATCGTCAGCAAGGCGAGCGGCAAGGCGCTGGACGTGGCCGGCGCATCCCTGGACGACACGGCCAACGTCCAGCAGTGGGACCGCAACGACGGCACCAACCAGCGCTGGTGGATCACCCCGCTGGGCAACGACGTGTACGCGCTGGGCTGCGTCCGCAGCGGCAGGATGCTGGACGTCGAGGGCGGTTCGAAGGAGAAGCGGGCCAACGTCCAGCAGTACACCTGGAACGACACCGACGCGCAGAAGTGGCGCTTCCAGCGCGTCTGAGTGCGACGCCGGGGCGGGCGTCGCCCGGCCGGACAGGACTCAGCGCTCCCCGGACCGCCGGGCCGATTCCTGGATGTGGGCCAGCCTGCGCAGGCTGAGCAGCACCGGTTCGTACAGCACGGTCAGCGCGACGGCCGCCTCGATCTGCCCGTCCGCCGTGGGCTGTTCCTCCACCGTGTCCAGGTCGGCGACGGCGAGTTCGGCGGCGAGGCGGCCGTACGGCAGCAGGTGCGCGGTGTCGCAGGGGTAGCCGAGGCGGACGAGCGCGGCGACGGAGGCGACGAGCGTGCCGAGGGCGGGGGAGGGCTCGTCGTGCATGTCGTGCCAGCCCAGTTGCTCCAGGAGCGCGGCCACCGAGCGGCGCGCCGTCCCGGTCGCCTCGTCGTCCTCGGCGGTCCCCGGGTCGTGCGGCAGCGCCCGGGTGGCCGCGCCGAGCCGCGTGTGGTGGGAGAGCGACGTGTCCTCGGCGGCGGCGATCACCTCCCGCGCGACGGCCACCGGCACCTTGCCGATCTGGATCAGCGCCCGCACCAGGCGCAGCCGGCGCAGGTGTTCCTCGCCGTACTCGGCCTGGGTGGCGGTGACGCGCCGGCCGGGCTGGAGCAGCCCTTCCCGCAGGTAGTACTTGATCGTCGCGGTGGACACCCCGCTGCGCCCGCTCAGTTCGGCCAGTCGCATCCTCTTGCACCCTCCTTCGGATACTGGCACTATCCAAGCATGGATAGCGACGCTATCCAATGAGGGCGACGGGGGCAGGCATGAGCACGGCACCGACAGCGGAGCGGGTCACGGCGGCGGCCGAGGGGGAGGTGGTGGTCTTCCTCATCGGGATGCGGGTCAACCGGTGGCGGTCGGTGCGCCATTGGCTGCCCGTCTTCACAGCCATGCCGCGCATGCTCAAGGAGCTTGCGCGCGAGGAGGGCGGCGGGCTGCTGGGACAGCGGGGGTACATGAGCGGGCCCCGTCGCATCACGATCGTCCAGTACTGGGAGTCGCGCGAGAAGCTCCTCGCCTACGCCGTGGCCCCCGACCGGCAGCACCGCCCCGCCTGGGCGGCCTTCAACCGCCGCGCGCGGAGCGGCGCGGGGAGCGTCGGCATCTGGCACGAGACGTACATCGTGCCGGCGGGTTCGTACGAGACGATCTACCACGGCATGCCGCCGACCGGCCTCGGCGAGGCCTATGGGGTCGAGCCGGTCGGACGGCGGGGCGAACGGGCCGCGGAACGGCTCGCGGGCTAGCGCCCGCGGCGCGGCGCTACGGCAGGATCTCCAGCTGCACCGCGCTCTCCGTGCTCCGAAGGCCGGAGGTGAGGCAGTCCGTGGGCAGTTGGCTGGGGAGGGCGGACACGGTCCGGCGGACGAAGTGGTCCTTGCCGCGGCCTTCGACGACCCGGCCCGACTGGAGGGATTCCAGGACACCGGTGACACGGACGGTGGTCGCGCCGTCGATGACGATCACTGACCGGGTGCCGTCGGCGTAGTGGACGATCTCGACGCCGCGCGTGTCGGTCAGCGAGAGACAGGACGCCGTCGGCGAGGTCGAGTCGAAGGAGCCGGTGGCCGGGACGGTGTGGCCGGGGGCGGTGGTGCAGGTGTAGCGCACGTGCGCGTGGTTGTGGGTCTGTTGGGGTTGGAGGGTGAGCGGTGGGTCGTAGTGGCTGTGTGAGTTGCCGGTGCAGGTGATCGCCTCGTATTCGCCCGGCGTCCCGGCGTGGCCGGCCGGGGCCCATGCCAACGACGACACCATGAGCACCAGGGCCCCCAACGTCACTGCCATACCGTTCCTGCTCACCACGTGCCCTCCCGCAAGTTCTCCGGATTTATGAGCACTTGGCTACCCAGAGGTGCGTCTGCTGATCAGGCGCCTCGGGGTGCACAGACGGCGCATGGCCGTCCGGCGCGCCGTCCCGTGCGTCTCTCCCCCGGGGGACGGGGTGTGGGGAAACCGGAACGCGCCGGGTAGGAAGCGCCGGACGAGTCCCCGCCCAGGAGGAGATCCGAGTGAGCCCCACGACCGAGACCACGACCGCCGCCGCCACCGTCGCCCGAGCGCGCGTCTTCGCCATGATGGACGCGGACGGGGACAAGGTCATCACGCGCCACGACTACCTCTCCCGGATCGACCGGGCCGTGTCGGCCGCGGGGCGCACGGAGGACGACCCGCTCGTCGTCGCGGCCCGCACGGAGGGGCTGAAGGCCTGGGGAGCGATGGACGCCAACGGTGACGACAAGCTGACGTTCGACGAGTACGACGCCTGGGTGGGCGCCGACAAGTTCGACAACGTCTGCCGGTTCGCGCTCGGTTCGTTGTTCGACCTCGTCGACGCCGACGGTGACGGAGCCCTGGACAAGGCCGAGTTCACGATGCTGCGCACCGCGCTGAACAACTCGGCGGAGAACGCCGCCGCCGCGTTCGACGCGCTCGACACCGATGGCGACGGCAGGGTTCGCCGCGACGCGTACCTGGCGTCGATCCGCGCCTATATCGTCGGCGACAGCTCCCCGATGGGCGAAGTGCTCTACTAGACGGAGTCGACTAGACGGAATCGACCTGGCGGCTGAGCGCGTCGACCTCCGCGTAGCCGGGGATACCGGCGGGCAGCGGCTCGTCCTCCCTGATCGTGAGGGCCGTGGTGACGGCGGCGTGCAGGGCTGCGCGGAAGAGCAGGGAGCCGGTGCTGACCCGCCGTACGCCCAGATCCGCCAGCCGGTCGAGGCCGAGAGCGGGCAGGTGCAGAACGTTGACCGGCACCGGCAGGGTGGCGGTCACGGCGGCGATGTCCTTCTCCTCGGCCAGGCCCGGCACGAAGATCCCGTCGGCCCCCGCGTCCACGTACCGTCGCGCGCGGTCCAGAGTCGCGGGCACCGTGGCGTCGACTCCCAGCCAGTAGGTGTCCGCCCGGGCGTTGAGGAAGATTTCGGGCGCACGGTGTTTCACCGCGCGGATCAACGCCACCTGCGTCGTGGGGTCGGCCAGTCGGTCACCCCGCGCGTCCTCCATGTTGATCCCGGCGACCCCGAGGCCGGCCAGCTCGGATACCAGGTCGGCCACTTCTCCCGGGTCGGTGCTGAAGCCCGCCTCGATGTCGACGGTGACCGGGCACGGCAACCGGACCAGCCTTCTCGCCAGCGCGACGGTCTCGTCGCGGGCCAACCCCGCGGCGTCGGGCAGGCCGTTGGCCGAGGCCACGCCGAGGCTGGTCGTGCCGATGGCGGCGAACCCGGCGGCGGCCAGCGCCGCGGCCGACGCGAAGTCCCAGGCGTTGGGCAGCAGCAGGGGCCGGTCCGCGTGATGCAGGGCGTGGAATGCGGTGTTCATCGGGTCCTCACCTCGGCCGGTCCGTCCCCGGGCTCGGTTGCCCGCAGTCGAAGGCTGTTCGGCGGGGAGTCGGGCACTCGTGGGACGGCGAACTCCGGGGCGGCCGGCGCTGCGTGGCTTATCAAGAGCATGGCGCCAGGCTAGCGGGCAGGTCCGACAGCGCGGCCGATCCTGTGCCGGTACGCTGCCGAATCCCCCTGGAATCGGTCGTCTAGCGGCTGCGGCGGCGCCATTCCTCCGCGGTAACGGAGTTGAGCATGCAGTCCCACCAGGTGCCGTTGATGAAGACGTACCGGGGCGCGACGCGGTCCGGGACGAAGCCCAGCCTCCCCAACGCGCCGTTCTCGTCAAGGGCTTTCATCCTCTTCGTGTTGGCCAGGGGGATCCAGCCGGCGACCCGCTCCAGCTCCAGCTCGCCGAAGGCGAAGTCGAGGAGCACGCGGTGGGCGTCGTCGCCGTAGCCGCGGCCCCATTCGTCGGCGGCGATGGCGCAGCCGATCTCCTCGCCCCGGGAGCCGGAGCGGACGAGGCGGACGAAGCCGATGGGGTGCGCCTCGTCGTCGAGGGTCGTCACCGCCAGATAGAACTCGGTGCGCGGGACGGCCCGGGCGTTCTCGATGGCCTTCTCGATCCTGACCCGTGTCTCGTCGAGGTCGCGGCTGTCGAAGGACAGCCATGCGGTGACCCGGTCGTCGCCGAACACGCGCTGCATGTCCTCGACATCGTCGGGGTGGAACTCGCGGACGACGACCTTGTCGCCGATCAGGCGTAAGGGATGGGCCACCGGACTCTCCTCGGCTTGCGCGGGATGCGGACGGGACAGGGGGGATGTCTGTCCTGCCGTGGGAGCGCGCAAGCGTCGGAATCCGGACCGGCGGACGGCGCGTCCGCTACGCGCTCAGCGGGAACTCGTCCGCCAACTCCTTGAAGACGGCGGTGTTCAGCGCGAAGGCGCGCTTGCACTCGCCGATCACCTGCTGCTTCTCCAGGTCGTCCAGCGGGAGTTCGTCCAGCAGGGCGCGGTATTCGCGCTTGAAGGCGGCGGGGTTGGTGATGCCCTCGAAGACGTAGAAGCGGACGCCGTCCCCCTTGCGGGCGAAGCCCCAGGTCTTCTCGGCGGTGCCGCGGATGATCTGGCCGCCGGAGAGGTCGCCGAGGTAGCGGGTGTAGTGGTGGGCGACGTAGCCGGCGGGCCAGGTGCGGGCGCACTCCTCGATGCGGGCGGCGTACGCCGTGGTGGAGGGGAGAGGGGTGAGGGCGTCGCGCCAGGAGGTGCCGCCGAGGTGGACGAGGTCGCGCTCCAGCTGGGCGGTGCGGGCGAGTTCGGGCCTTATGAACGGGCCGGCCACCGGGTCGTCGAGGAGAGCGGGGGCGGCGGCCTCCAGGGCCTGGTAGACGAACCAGAGCTGCTCGGTGTACCGCCGGTAGGCGGCGACGGCGAGCCGGCCGCCGAGCATATTGCTCATGAACGACGAGTTCTCGGCCTCTGTGTGCTGCTCGTGCGACGCGGTGCGGATGAGCGTGGAGAACGGCGTCGTGGCGGGCGAGTCCAAGGCGGACCTCCGGTGACGAGGGGAGAGGGCGCGGGCGATGGGTGCACCAGTGCTCGATCGGTTAGGCTTACCTAACTACTTAGGTTTACCTAAGTCAAATGGTTCCCGACGTTCTGTCGGTAAAAACCCTACCGCCCGGCCCCTCCCGGCGTCCCCCCTACGGCAGGGTCAGGATCTCCGCCCCCGAGTCGGTCACCACCAGTGTGTGCTCGAACTGTGCGGTCCGCTTCCTGTCCTTGGTGACGACCGTCCAGCCGTCCTCCCACATGTCGTACTCGTACGTCCCCAGCGTCAGCATCGGCTCGATCGTGAACGTCATGCCGGGCTGGATGAGGGTGTCGTGGTGGGGGCTGTCGTAGTGCGGGACGATCAGGCCCGAGTGGAAGGACGAGTTGATGCCGTGGCCGGTGAAGTCCCGGACCACGCCGTAGCCGAAGCGCTTCGCGTACGACTCGATGACACGGCCGATGATGTTGATCCGGCGGCCGGGCTTGACCGCCTTGATCGCGCGGTTGAGGGCCTCCCGGGTGCGCTCGACGAGGAGACGCGACTCCTCGTCCACGTCGCCGCAGAGGTAGGTGGCGTTGTTGTCGCCGTGCACACCGCCGATGTAGGCGGTCACGTCGAGGTTGACGATGTCGCCGTCGCGCAGCACGGTCGAGTCCGGAATGCCGTGGCAGATGACCTCGTTGACCGACGCGCAGAGCGACTTGGGGAAGCCGCGGTAGCCGAGGGTGGAGGGGTAGGCCCCGTGGTCGCACATGAACTCGTGCGCGACCCGGTCGAGCTCGTCCGTCGTCACGCCGGGGGCGATGAGCTTGGCCGCCTCCTCCATCGCCTGCGCGGCGATGCGGCCCGCGGTCCGCATGCGCTCGATCGTTTCGGCGTCCTGGACCTCGGGGCCGGTGTACGGGGTGGGGGCGTCCTTGCCCACGTACTCGGGCCGCCGGATGGAGGCGGGGACGGGGCGGGTGGGGGAGAGTGTCCCCGGGACGAGAAGCGACTGGCCAGACATGTCAGCGAGTGTAGTCACGGCCGGTCGGGGACCATGTGGGCGAGAGCGCGGACGAGAGCGCGGACGAGAGCCGCGGAGGCGAGGAGGTCCTGATGGCACTGTTCAAGAGGCGCACGGCCGGGAAGCCGGGTGAGTGGTACTACTGCCTGGAGCACCGGGTGGTGGAGGAGGGGCCGCAGTGCCGGGCGGCGGACCGGATGGGGCCGTATGCGACCCGTGAGGAGGCGGCCCGGGCGATGGAGACGGCGCGGGAGCGGGACGAGGCGTGGCGGGAGGATCCG
The DNA here is from genome assembly GCF_041519305.1 of Streptomyces luteireticuli. Classification (NCBI taxonomy): domain Bacteria; kingdom Bacillati; phylum Actinomycetota; class Actinomycetes; order Kitasatosporales; family Streptomycetaceae; genus Streptomyces; species Streptomyces luteireticuli. The sequence goes on along the minus strand of NZ_CP167927.1, from coordinate 2,813,326 downwards.
CGGTGGCGGGATGACGAGTGATTTTGCCCCTGGCCCGCCCTTTCACCGTTTCTTCCGGGGGCTGCGCCCCCTCGGCCCCGCAATGCGGCTTCGCCGCATTGTCCTCAATCGCCGGACGGGCTCAATGAGCCCGTCCGGCGATTGAGGACTGGGGGTGCCCCCTCTGGGGGAGCGCGCAGCGTGCTGCTGCGGAAACGGTGAAAGGGCGGGGCGGGGAGTAACCCCCGGAGGCGACTACGCCGCCTCCGTCACCTCCGCCGACTCGCCCGCGCGCAGCCGCCGCATCCGCACCGCGTTCTCGTCCGTCCGCTGGTCGTAGGCGAGAAGCTTCGGCAGGGCCACGGCCAGCAGGCCCACCGACGCCACGCACGCCAGGCCGCCCGCCCAGATCGAGGCGCGGACGTTCGTCAGCGAGGCCATGCCGCCCGCCCGGACCTGGCCCAGCTGCGGGCCCACCGTGTAGGAGAGCACCTCGATGCCGGCGAGGCGGCCGCGCAGGGCGTCGGGGATGGTCTGGTCCCACATCGCCGAGCGGAACAGGCCGCTCACCGTGTCGCACGCCCCGGCCAGCGCCAGCATCACCAGCACCAGCCAGATGTTGCCCATCCAGCCCGCCAGGGCCATCGCCGCGCCCCAGCCGAGCGCGGCCCCGACGACCATCCGGCCGTGCCGGTGGACCCGGGAGACCCAGCCGCTGGTCGCGCTCACCAGGAGCGAGCCGATCGCGGAGGCCGCGTACATCAGGCCCAGCGCCCAGGGCGCGCCGAGATCGTCCGCGAGGAAGGGGAAGATCGCGTTGGGGAAGGCGAAGAACATCGCCGCCAGGTCGACCGCGTAGGTGCCGAGCAGCTCCTTGCGGCTCCAGGCGTAGCGCGCGCCCTCCAGGATGCCGCGCAGCGAGGGCTTCTCGGCGTCGTGCGCGGGAGGGGAGGCGGCCAGGCCCACGGTGAGCAGGACGGAGATCGCGTAGGAGACGACGTCCAGGGCGTAGGCCCAGGTGAGGCCGCCGAAGGCGATGACCATGCCGGCCACGGAGGGGCCGGCGATGGCGCCGACCTGCCAGCGCATGCTGTTGAGCGCGGTGGCGGCGGGCAGCTGGTCGTGCGCGACGATGCGCGGCAGAATCGCCTGGAGGGCCGGGCGCTGGAGGCCGGTGAGCGCGCTGACGACGGCGGCGACGACATACAGCGGCCAGATCATCGGGTGCGGCAGCACCGTGTTGAGCAGCAGCATGCCGCTGAGGACGCCGAGGCCGGCCTCGGTCCACAGGATCAGCTTGCGGCGGTCCATCGCGTCGGCGAGGGCGCCGCCGTAGAGGCCGAAGACGATCAGCGGGACGAGCTCGACGGCACCGATCGCGCCCACGGCGAGGGCCGAGCCGGTGAGCTCCTTGAGCTGCACGGGCAGGGCGACGAAGGTCAGGAAGCTGCCGAAGACCGTGACGAGGCCCGCCAGCCACATCCGGCGGAAGTCGGCGGAGGAACGCCAGGGGGTCAGGTCCGGGAGGAGGGCACGCAGACGGGACGGCGCGGGGGGCGCCGGGGGATGCGAGGGGGGATGGTCTTGCTCGGTCACGGGGGACCATGGTCCGTGTCCGAATGGTCGGGAGCAAACCAATTTTCCTAAGGAACGATGCGGGACCGGTCACCAGCGGTGCGGCGGCGGCGCCAGAAGCTGCTCCGCGAGGCGGGAGAGCCGGTCGAGGAAGCGCTGCCCGCGCGGGGCTTCCTCCCCGGCGGCGGCGCTGATCAGATGCTGGACCGCGTCCAGGTCCGGCTCCGCGGCGGACGGCAGGGACAGCACCTCGTGGGCGAGCGGGGCCAGCCGCGGACCGGTGCCCGCGCCCTCCAGGGCCAGGACCGTCGCCCCGCCGCGGCGGACGTCGGCCACCCGCTCCAACAGGCCGTCCCCGGGCGGCGGCCCGCCCTGCGGCGCCACCACCAGCAGCGTGCCCTCGCGCGCGGCCGCCGACAACCGGTCGAGCCCGGCCGCCAGACGGTCCGGGGCGCCGGGCGGCACCCGGTGGCGGACGAGGGTGGGGCGCAGCTCCGGCAGCCCGCACCGGGCCGCCTCCTCGTCCAGGTGCGCCGCCAGGTGCCACGGCTCGTACGCGTCCGTCCCCACGAGCAGCAGCCCTCCGCCGTGCGTCACGGCCGAGCGGCGCAGCGCCCCGGCGAACCGGCGCGTCTCCCGCAACCACTCGGTCCCGGCGAGGACTTCGCGCAGCAGCGTGACCTCTATAGCGTCCATGGCCGGATCCTGCCGCGACGGGCGGGGCCGGAAGCGTCGTCCGGGGCGGTCTCACCCGTTCGCGACGGGTGTGCGGGAGCGTGACCGGCGTGCGGGGTGCGGCGGGTGTCACAAAGGGTTGTGGCGGGTGTCGCGGGGGCGCGTGACAGTATCGCCGTCATGACAGCTTCCACAGAATCCACCGGCCCCGGTACGGGAACAACAAAGGCCCCCGCAAAGGACCCTTGGGACCTTCCCGACGTTTCCGGCCTGGTGGTCGGTGTGCTCGGCGGCACCGGCGACCAGGGCCGCGGCCTCGCCTACCGGCTGGCCAGGGCGGGCCAGCAAGTGATCATCGGCTCCCGCGCGGCCGAGCGCGCGCGGACCGCCGCGGCCGAACTGGGCCTGGGCGTCGAGGGCGCCGACAACGCCGAGTGCGCACGGCGCAGCGACATCGTCATCGTCGCCGTTCCGTGGGAGGGCCACGGCGCGACGCTGGAGGCGCTGCGCGAGGAGCTCACCGGGAAGCTCGTCGTCGACTGCGTCAACCCGCTCGGCTTCGACAAGCAGGGCGCCTATGCGCTCAAGCCGGAGGAGGGGAGCGCCGCCCAGCAGGCCGCCGCGCTGCTGCCGGAGTCGCGGGTGACGGCCGCCTTCCACCACCTGTCCGCGGTGCTGCTCTCCGACCCGGAGGTCGAGGAGATCGACACCGATGTGATGGTGCTCGGCGAGAAGCGGGCCGACACGGACCTCGTCCAGGCGCTGGCCGCCCGCATCCCCGGGATGCGCGGGGTCTTCGCCGGCCGGCTGCGCAACGCGCACCAGGTGGAGTCGCTGGTCGCCAATCTGATCTCGACGAACCGGCGTTACAAGGCGCACGCGGGGCTGCGCGTCACCGACGTCTGAGGACGTCCGGTCCGAGGACGTCCGAGAGCCCCGTCCGAGTGCCGGGAGGCATGGGGGACAATATCCGGGAACGTCACGTACGCGTCCGCGTCCCCGCTTCCCGGACAGGAGCCGCCCCCATGCCCCGCCTCGCCCTCTACGCCATCGCCGTCTGCGTCCTCGCCGCCGCGGCCGCCGTGGTGTCCTTCGTGCACGGCAGCTTCCTCGGCGTCGTGTGGCTGCTGCTGATGGGCGTCGCCTCCAACATGGCCTGGTACTACATCCGCAAGCAGAAGAACGACCGGGCCGCGGGCATCACCGAATGACGGGCATCAGCGGATGAGGGTCCACTGGGACATCTCCGCCGGCGACGGGACGTGTTCGGGCGCGTTCCAGAAGCGGAACAGCTCGCGTCCCCAGTAGGCGTCCCAGTCCTTCACGCCCAGCGCGTCCAGCACCCCGTAGACCAGGTCGAAGAACGCGTGGTTGACCTCCGGGATCCACAGGAACCCGAAGACCGCCAGCAGGCCGAACGGAGCGAACGGCTCCACCTGGCGCCGCACCGAGAGCGACAGCCACGGCTCGATGATCCCGTAGCCGTCCATGCCCGGGACCGGCAGCAGGTTGAGGATCGCCGCCGACACCTGGAGCAGGGCCAGGAAGGCCAGCGCGTAACGGAAGTTGTCCGGCACCCCGTCGAGCGCCCCCAGCCAGAACGGGGCGGTGCACACCACCGCGAACACGACGTTCGCGAGCGGGCCGGCGGCCGAGATCAGACTGTGCTTCCACCGGCCCTGAATGCGGTGCCGCTCGATGAAGACCGCGCCGCCGGGCAGGCCGATCCCGCCCATGATCACGAAGATCACGGGGAGGACGACGCTCAGCACGGCGTGCGTGTACTTCAGCGGATTGAGGGTGAGGTAGCCCTTGGCCCCGACCGTGATGTCCCCGCCGTGCAGCGCGGTGCGCGCGTGCGCGTACTCGTGGAGGCAGAGCGAGACGACCCAGCTGGAGACGACGAACAGGAACACGGCGAAGCCGGGGCTCGCCGCGTAATCGGTCCACACCGCCCAGATGGAGACCGCCATGACGGCGACGAGGGCGAGGAAGACGGGGCTCACGCGGCGTTCGGCGTGAGTCGCGCCGGATGTCATGGCGATGTGCTCCCGGTGTCGGTCGGTGTCGTTTCGGTTGTCGGTACCGGCCGACGGTACTTGGTCGCGGTCGGAAAGTCGTAACGCGTTCCGTGGACGAGCGGGGACAATGACCCGGTGCGTTACGGCATCCTCGGCACCACCCAGGCCCACTCCGACGACGGCACCCCCGCCACCCCCGGCGGGGCGCGGCTGCGCGCCCTGCTGGCCGCGCTCGCCCTGAGCCCCGGGCGCGGGCACACCGCGGGGGCGCTGATCGACGCCGTCTGGGACGGCGAACCGCCCGCGGACGCGGCGGGCGCCCTCCAGGCGCTCGTCGGCCGGCTCCGGCGGGCGCTCGGCGCGGCGGCCGTCGAGTCCGTGCCCGGCGGCTACCGGCTGCGCGCCGAGCCGGACGACGTCGACCTGAACCGCTTCGAGCGGCTCGCCGGGGAGGGCGAGCGGGCCCTCGCCGACGGCGACCCCGCGAAGGCGGCGGCCCTGCTGGACGACGCCCTGGCCCTGTGGCGCGGCCCGGCCCTCGCCGACCTCCCCGGCCACGAGGCCTATGCGACGCGCCTGTCGGCCCGCCGCCTCGCTGCGCGCCGCGCCCGCCTGTCCGCGGCGGTCGCCCTGGGCGACGCCCCCGCCGTCCTCCCGGACCTGGACGGCCTCTGCGCCGAGCACCCCCTGGACGAGCCCCTCCAGGCCCTCCGCCTGCGCGCGCTGCGCGCGGCGGGCCGCCCGGCGGAGGCGCTGGCGGCGTACGAGGAGATCCGCCGGGACCTGGCGGAGCGGCTGGGGGCGAATCCGGGGCCGGAGTTGCGGGAGTTGCACGGGGAGCTGCTGGCGGCGCCCAGATCAGCTCGGCCGGCGTCCGAGGACGAACGCGGCGCAGCCGCGTTGCGGGCCCGGGGCGGAGCCCCGGAAGAAACGGTGAAAGGGCGGGACCGGGGCACACCCACCCGCCCCCGCGGCAACCTCCGCGCCCGCGCCACCTCCTTCGTCGGCCGCGACGAGGACCTCCGCCGCATCGGCGAGGACCTGGCCCACCACCGCCTCGTGACCCTCCTCGGCCCCGGCGGCGCCGGCAAGACCCGCCTCTCGCAGGAGGCCGCCGAGGCCGCGGCCCGTACCCGCGAGGACTGGCCGGACGGCGTCTGGCTCGCCGAGCTCGCCCCCGTCGACGACGGGGACGACCCGGGCATCGTCGCCGAGACGGTCCTCACCGCCCTCGGCGCCCGCGAGACCGTCGTCCGCGGCAGCGCCGCCGCGGAGGGCCTGCGGGCCGCGGCCGACGGCGCGGCCGCCGACCCCCTGGCCCGGCTCGCCGAACTGTGCGCGCCCCGCCGCATGCTGCTCGTCCTCGACAACTGCGAGCACCTCATCGACGCCGCCGCCCGCGTCGCCGAGGCGCTCCTCGCCCACTGCCCGGGCGTGACCGTGCTCGCCACCAGCCGCGAACCCCTCGCCGTGCCGGGCGAGTCGCTGCGGCCCGTGGAGCCGCTGCCGACCCCGGTCGCGCTGCGGCTGCTCGCCGACCGCGGCGCGGCCGCGCGGCCCGGCTTCCGGACCGAGGACGACCCGGAGGCCTGCGCCGAGATCTGCCGCCGCCTCGACGGCCTGCCGCTGGCAATCGAACTCGCCGCCGCCCGGCTGCGGATGCTCACCCCCCGCGGTCTCGCGGACCGCCTCGACGACCGCTTCCGCCTGCTCACCTCGGGCAGCCGCACGGTCCTGCCCCGCCAGCAGACCCTGCGGGCGGTCGTGGACTGGTCCTGGGACCTGCTCGACGCGCCCGAACATGCCGTCCTGCGGCGGCTGTCCGTCTTCGCCGGCGGCTGCGACCTCGCCGCCGCCGAGGCGGTGTGCGCCGACGGGACGGAGGTCCACGGGCCGGACGTGCCCGCCCTCGTCGGTTCGCTCGTCGACAAGTCCCTGGTCGTCGCCGCGCCCGCCGACGACGGCGAGATGCGCTACCGGCTGCTGGAGACCGTCGGCGAGTACGCCGGGGAGCGGCTGGACGAGGCGGGGGAGCGGACCGCCGTCGAGCGCCGGCACCTCGTCCACTACCGTGAACTCGCCCGCACCGCCGAGCCGTTGCTGCGCGGCCCCGGCCAGCGGAGGCTGCTGGACGTCCTGGAGCGCGAGCACGACAACCTGCGCACGGCCCTGCGCCGGGCGGTGGCCGCGCGGGACGAGCAGGAGACGCTGTGCATGGTGCTCTCCCTCGGCTGGTTCTGGCAGCTGCGCGACCATCGCGCGGACGCGGCGACCTGGACCGACGTCGCCGTCGGCATGGGCCCCGACCCGTTCGCCGAACCCGTCCGGCCGGCGCCGCCGTTGACCGAGCGGTGCATCGACGCCCCGCCGCCGATGGGTCCGGAGCTGCTGATCGAGGCCCGGCGGCAGGCGCGCCTGGTGTGGCTGGTGAACCACGACACCGACATGCGCCTCCTCAACTCCCCCGAAATGCAGCGCACCTTGCGCAACGTCGTCGTCGCCTACCGCCCGGGCCGCCCGCAGAACCTCCGCTACCCGGGGGTCATGTGGTTCTACGCCCGGCTGCTCACCTTCGACTTCGACGGCCTGTGGGAGTCCATCGACGACCTGGTCGAGCGCTGCCGCGAGGCCGGCCACGAGTGGGAGCTCGCCTTCCACCTCCAGCAGCGGGCCAAGCTGCTGAACGACCGGCCGGGCCGCGCCGACCAGGGGCTGTCGGACGCGCACGAGTCCCTGGAGATCTTCCGGCGGCTCGGGGACAACTGGGGCGTGGCCGAGGCGCTGTCCGGCCGGGCCGAGAGCCACGAGCGGCGCGGCGCCCTCGCCGAGGCCGAGCGCGACTACCGGGAGGCCATCGACAACGCCCGCGACCTGGGCGCCAACGCACAGGTGCCGATGCTGCGGGCCCGCCTCGCCGATGTGCTCACGGAGGCGGGACGGGCGGACGACGCCGAGGGTGAGCGGATGCTGCGCGAGGCGCTGGAGGAGGCCGAGGGCGCGAGCGCCGACACCACGTTCTTCATCCGGATCTCGCTGGGCGTACGGCTCGCCCGCCGCGGGCGGACCGCCGAGGCGCGGGAGGTCCTGGACGGTCTGATGGAGGAGTTCAAGAACCGCTCCATCAAGCTCTTCCTGTCCCTGATGGACGGGCTGTACGGCTGGATCGAGATCCTCGACGGGAACCCCGCCGCCGCCCTCCCCCTCGTCCGCCGCTCGCTCGGTGTGAAGGACGACCCGTTCGCCCTGCTCGTCGCCTCCCACCTGCCCGTGATGCATCTGCTGTACGGCGCCTACGCGCACTCCGAACTGCCCGGCGAGGAGCACGCGTCGACGGGCGCCCGGCTGCTCGGAGCGGCCGTCGCGCTGCGGCCCGCCGGGCTGTACGAGGGGACCACCGAGCGGGACACCCGCGGGCGCACGGAGGCGAACCTCCGCGCGGCGCTCGGCGACGAGGCATACGAGCGCACATACGCCGAAGGCGGCCGCCTCACGCTGGAGGAGGCCGCCGCCCTCGTGTGAGCGCCCACGGGGCTTCCCGTCACGTCTTGTTGCGGAAGCGGGCGACGGCCAGCGGTGCCGTGACGACCGTGATGCCCACGGCCCAGGCCAGGGTCAGCCACGCGGAGTGGGCCACCGGACCGCCCTGGATCAGGCCGCGGGAGGCGTCCGCGAGGTTGGCCAGCGGGTTGTAATTGGCGAACGACTCCAGCCAGCCGGGCATCGACCGGGTCGGCGCGAAGATGGAGCTGCCGAACTGCAGCGGCATGATCACGAGCATGGCCACTCCCTGGACGGCCTGCGCGGTCTTCATGGTGAGCCCCAGCAGGATGAAGATCCACATCAGCGAGGCGCCGAAGACGATGCTGAGCCCGATGGCGGCGAACAGATGCAGGACGGAGGTCTTGATCTCCAGTCCCAGGGCGAAGCCCATGCCGAGCTGGATGGCCACCGCGACCATCAGCCGGAACAGCTCGCTGACGATCTTCGCTATGAGGACGGACGACCGGGCGATCGGCATGGTCCGGAAGCGGTCCATGACGCCCTTGCGGAAGTCCTCGTTGATGCCGGTGCCGACGGCCATGGCGATGTTGAGGCCCGTCATGGCGAGCAGGCCGGGCACCAGGTAGTTGACGTACTCCTCCTGGTGGCCCTTGCCGAACATCGCGCCGCCGAAGACGTACACGAACATCAGGGTGAAGATGATCGGCATGAGCACGGCGTCGAACATCGACTCCGGGTCCTGCCTGATCGCCAGCAGGTTGCGGCGGGTCAGTGCGCCGATGTGGCGCAGATGGGAGCGGAGGGGGATCCGGGTGTCCCCGGCGGGCGCCTTCACCGGCGCGGTGATCGTCGCCGCGCTCATGCGGAGACCTCCTGGAGTTCGAGGGAGTCGCTGGAGCTGTTGACGGAGGCCTTCTGACCGGTGATGGCCAGGAACACCTCGTCGAGACTGGGCAGATGGGTGTTGATGCCGGCGAGGGCGATGCCGCGCTCGCCCATCAGGCCGATGACGGAGGTCAGTTGCTGGTCGCTGACGATCGGGACGTTGACCACGCCCTCGGCCGTGTCGGCGGTGGCGCCGGCGACCCCGTCGAGCCCGGCCTGGGCCACGGCCCCGACGATGCGCGGCAGTTCGGCGCGGTCGGCCGGGCGTATCTGGAGCGTGCGGCCGCCGACCTTCGCCTTCAGCTCGTCGATCCGGCCGCCCGCGATCACCCGTCCGCGGTCGATGACCGTCAGCTCGCTCGCGAGCTGCTCGGCCTCCTCCATGTACTGCGTGGTGAGCAGGACGGTCGCGCCCTCGCGCACCATGCCCTGCACCTCGGTCCAGACCTCGTTGCGCGTGCGCGGGTCGAGGCCGGTGGTCGGCTCGTCCAGGTAGAGCACGGCGGGCCGGCCGATCATGGACGCGGCCAGGTCGAGGCGGCGGCGCATGCCGCCCGAGTACTGCCCGGCGGGGCGCTTGGCGGCCTCGGTGAGCGAGAAGCGCTCCAGGAGGTCGTCGGCGCGGCGGCGGGCGTCCTTGCGGGAGAGGTCGAGGAGGCGGCCGATCATGTACAGGTTCTCGAAGCCGGAGAGCTTCTCGTCGACCGAGGCGTACTGGCCGGTGAGGCCTATGGTGCGGCGCAGCTGGCGGGGCTGGGCGAGGACGTCGTAGCCGGCGACGCGGGCCGTGCCGGCGTCCGGGCGGATCAGCGTGGAGAGGATTCTGACCAGGGTGGTCTTGCCCGCGCCGTTCGGGCCCAGGACGCCGAGGACGGTGCCCTCGCGGACGTCCAGGTCGACGCCGTCCAGGGCCTTGGTCTCGCCGTAGTGCTTGACCAGGCCGCGGACCTGGACGGCGGTTCCGCCGCCGTCGGGGGTGTCGGTTCGCTTCATGCCGGTCAGCGTGGCAGGGGGCACTGACATCGCTCCGATGTCGGGCCGACGGCGTACCGACAGGGGGCCGACGGGGTGGGGGTGTGGGGGTTTTGCCCCGGTCCCTCCCCCAGAGGGGGCACCCCCATTTCACCGTTTCTTCCGGGGCTCCGCCCCGGACCCCGTTTGTCGCGGCTTCGCCGCTCGTCCTCAAGCGCCGGACGGGCTGGTTTTTCGCGCCCGGGCGCACAATTCAGCCTGTCCGGCGCTTGAGGACTGGGGGGGCGCCCCCACCGGCTAGTGGAACGCGTGCTCCGGCGCCGGATAAACCCCGCCGACAACCTCCTCCGCGAACTCCCGTGCCGCGTCGCCCAAGACATCCCGCATCCGCGCGTACTGCTTCACGAAGCGCGGCATCCGCCCACTCGTCATGCCCGCCATGTCCGTCCACACCAGCACCTGCGCGTCGCACTCCGCGCCCGCGCCGATGCCGACGGTCGGGATGTGCAGGCTGCGGGTGACCTCGGCCGCGAGCTCGGCGGGGACGAGTTCGAGGACGACGGAGAAGGCGCCGGCGTCCTGCGCGGCCTTCGCGTCGCGCAGGAGCTGCGCGGCCGCCTCCTCGCCGCGGCCCTGGACGGGGTAGCCGCCGTAGGCGTTGACGGACTGGGGGGTCAGGCCCACGTGGGCCATGACCGGGATGCCGGCCTGCACCAGCATCTCGATCTGGTGGGCGGACCGCTCACCGCCCTCCAGCTTGACGGCCTGGACACCCGCCTCCTTGACCAGCCGCGTCGCGCTGCGCAGCGCCTGCACCGGGCCCTCCTGGTACGAGCCGAAGGGCAGGTCGCCGACGACCAGGGCGCGCTTGGTGCCCCGGACGACGGCCGAGGCGAGGACGGCGATCTCGTCCAGGGTGACGGGAACGGTGGACTCGTAGCCGAGGTGGCAGTTGCCCATGGAGTCGCCGACCAGCAGGACGGGGATGCCGGCCTCGTCGAAGACGGAGGCGGTCATCGCGTCGTAGGCGGTCAGCATGGGCCACTTCTCGCCGCGCGCCTTCGCGGCGGCGATGTCGCGGACGGTGATGCGCCGGGAGCTCGTCCCGCCGTACAGCGCCTTGCTGCTGTCGGGGGTCTTCACGGCATGCGTCATGGCAATGACTCCTGTGATGTTGTCGTCTCGAGGCGCCCTGACGGCGTCCCCGGATCGTCTCCATGCTGACACGGCGATCTCCCGGGAGGAAGTCACGGGGGGTGATGCCCTGGGGTGGGATCGGTATCGCTTCGTAAAGAGTTTTCAATACGGAACGGGGCCGTATCGAAAGCGGCTTACCGTATGGGTATGACAATCCCTGCCGGTGCGATACCGGCGCGCCAGGTCCCCGAGGCGGTGCACCGGAAGCGGTGGGTCATCCTCACCGTGCTGCTGTTCAGCCTGCTCGTCGTCGTCCTCGACAACTCGATCCTCAACGTGGCGATGAAGACCATCGCCTCACCCGCCCCGACCGGCCTGGGCGCCACCCAGAGCCAGCTGGAGTGGGCGATCAACTCCTACACCCTGGTCTTCGCCGGCATCCTCTTCACCGCCGGCCTCCTCGGCGACCGGCTCGGGCGCAAGAAGGTCCTGCTGTTCGGCATGACCGTGTTCGGCATCGGCTCGGTGCTCTCGGCCCTGGCGGGCTCCCCCGGCGAACTGATCGCCTTCCGCGCGGTGATGGGCTTCGGCGGCGCGTTCGTGATGCCCGCGACCCTGGCGATCATCATGAACGTCTTCGAGCGCGACGAGCAGCCCAAGGCCGTCGGCATCTGGGCGGGCGCGGTCGGCCTGGCCATCGCCATCGGCCCGATCACCGGCGGCATCCTGATCGACCACTTCTGGTGGGGCTCGGTCTTCCTCGTCAACGTCCCGATCGTCATCTGCGGCCTGATAGCCATGGTGGCGCTCGTCCCCGACTCCAAGGACCCCCGGCCCGGCCGGCTCGACCCGGTCGGCGTGCTGCTGTCGGTCGTCGGCCTGGTGCTGCTGGTGTACGGCATCATCAAGGGCGGCCAGCTCGCCGACTTCTCCGACCCTGAGGTCTACGGCACGGTCGGCGGCGGCCTGGCCGTCATCGCCGCGTTCGTCCTCCACGAGCGGCGCACCGAGCACCCGGCCCTGGACGTGCGCTACTTCCGCAAGCCGCAGTTCTCGGCGGCTGTCTCCTCCATCTCGCTGGTCTTCTTCGCGCTGCTGGGCGTCAGCTTCTTCAGCGTCTTCTACACCCAGAGCGTGCGCGGCTACTCCCCGCTGCAGAGCGGTCTGCTGATGCTCCCGCTCGCCGCCGCGCAGATGTTCTTCGCCCCGCGCGCCCGCCTCGTCGTGGCCCGGTTCGGCGCCCGCGCGGTGTGCTGCACCGGCATGCTGCTGGTGGCCCTGTCCATGGCCGGGTTCCTGCTGCTGGACGCGGACACCCCGATCTGGGTGCTGGAGGTGATCTTCTTCGTCCAGGGCACCGCGATGGCACACGTCATGCCGCCCGCCACGGTCTCGATCATGCAGACCCTGCCCCGTGAGAAGGCGGGCTCCGGCTCGGCGGTGAACAACACCTTCCGCCAGGTCGGCGGGGCGCTCGGCGTCGCCGTCCTCGGCTCGCTGCTCTCCACGACCTACCGCGACGGCATCGCCGCCCGGCTCGACGCCGTCCCCGGCCTGCCCGACTCCGCCCGGCACGCGGCCGGCGAGTCCATCGAGGGCACCCTCGCCGTGGCCGAGAAGCTCGGCCCGGCCGGGAAGGCCCTCGTCGGACCCGCCAACGACGCCTTCCTGCACGCCATGCACGTCACCGCCCTGGGCGCCACGGCCGTCGCCGCGCTCGGCGCGCTCGTCGTCGGGATCTTCCTGCCCGGCAAGGGCGCCGCGGCCGGCGGGACCGGCGCGGGACGGGCGGCCCAGCGGCAGCAGGAGGGGGCCGACGCATGAGCACCACGAGCCCCCCGGCCTCCCCGGTCCCGTCGCGCGGCCGCCCGCGCAGCGCCGCCGCCGGCACCGCCGTGATCGAGAGCGTCCTGCGGCTGCTGGAGGAGGGCGTCACCGTCAGCGAGCTGTCGATGGAGCGCATCGCGCGTGAGGCCGGCGTCGGCAAGGCCACCGTCTACCGGCGCTGGGCCGGCAAGGAGGCGCTCATGCTGGACGTGCTGCGCTCCCTGGACGAGCGCAGCCCCGAGCTCCCCGGCACCTCGGTCCGCGACGACCTCGTCGCGCTGCTGGAGTTCCTGCGCCGGCGCGGCCTGGCCAAGCGCTCCTCCGCCGTGATGCGCACGGTCGTCGCCGAGGTGCAGGCCCGGCCCAGGGTCTGGAAGGAGTACCACGAGACCGTCGTCTCCGCCCGGCGCGAGGCGTTCCTCGCGGTGCTGCGACGGGGAGTGTCCACCGGGGAGATCCGCGGCGACGCCGACCCGGAGCTGCTCATCGATCTGTTCGTCGGCCCGATGCTGGCCCGGGTCGTGCTCCACGAGTGGAAGGAACTGCCCGAGGGGCTGGCCGAGCGGATCGTCGACACCGTCCTGCAGGGTGCTCGTCCGCAAGGTGTCCGGCCTTCGCAAGGTGTTCGTCCGGTGCCCTGATTGTGCCCGTTGTGTCACAGCAGGCCGCCCCGGCCCGGACCGAGGAACCCGTCCGGGCCGGGGCGCCGTCCTCCTTCCCGAACGGAAGCCCCCGCCCGTGATGATCACGGCTCGCGCTTGATCACCTATGGTCGGGTCGGGGGACCGCAGCGAGACCGAGTGACTGAGTGAGGACGACGGATGCCGCAGGCGCACGTGCAGGAGACGGGCCACGGAGGAGCGGGTCCGGAGCGGACCGGCTCCGGGGTCCGGCGCCTCGCGGACCGGTGGCGGGGCCCCGGGATCTGGCGGCGCGGACTGCTGATCGCGATCCTCGCGGCCGTGCTGGGCCTGCTGATGCTGCTGCACGGCCAGATCCCCAACCGGGTCGGCAACCTCGGCAGCCTCGCGGAAACCTTCCTCCCCTGGTTCGGGCTCCTCGTTCCCGTCCTGCTCGCCCTCGCCCTCTGGCGCCGCTCGGCGACCGCGCTGATCGCCGTGCTGCTGCCGGCGGTCGCCTGGCTCAACCTCTTCGGCGGGCTGCTGACCGACAAGTCGGGCTCGGGCGGCAACTTCACCGTCATCAGCCACAACGTCAACGCCGAGAACCCCGACCCCGCCGCCACCGCCCGCTCCGTCGCCGCGGCCGGGGCGGACGTGGTGGCCCTGGAGGAGCTCAAGCCGGAGGCCGTGCCGGTGTACGAGCGGGGGATGGCCGCCTCGTACCCCTACCACTCCGTGCAGGGCACGGTCGGCATCTGGAGCAAGTACCCGATCACGGACGCGCATCCTGTCGACATCAAGATGGGCTGGACGCGCGCCCTGCGCGCCACGGTCGGCACGCCGCAGGGCCCGGTGGGCGTGTACGTCGCCCATCTGCCGTCGGTGCGCGTCAAGTTCAACGCCGGCTTCACGGCCGGACAGCGGGACAACAGCGCGGCCGCGCTGGGACGGGCCATCGCCGCGGAGCAGTTGAAGAAGGTCGTCCTGCTCGGCGACCTCAACGGGACGATGAACGACCGGTCGTTGGCGCCCGTCACCTCGCAGCTGCGCTCGGCACAGGGAGCGGCGGGGGACGGCTTCGGCTTCAGCTGGCCGGCGAGCTTCCCGATGGCGCGGATCGACCAGATCATGGTGCGGGGGATGGACCCCGTGGCGGCGTGGACCCTGCCGGACACCGGCAGCGACCACCTGCCGGTGGCGGCGCGGGTCAAGCTCTGACCCCGGGCGCGCCGGGTCGGCGCACACTGGGGGCATGTGCCGCAGTATCAAGACGTTGAGGCCGCCGGTCACCGAGACGGTAGCCGAGGACGATATCCGGGCGGCCGCGCTCCAGTACGTCCGCAAGGTGTCGGGGTTCCGCGTGCCCGCCGCGCACAACCGGGCCGTCTTCGACGAGGCGGTCGGGGCGGTGGCGGAGGCGACGGCCAGGCTGCTGGACGGGTTGGTGGTGCGGGGCGGGTAGCCTGCACCGATGGACGCCGACTACCCCTTCGCCGACGGCCGCAACCTCGTGTGGACGCTGAGCGGCTACGGTGCCGACGACATGCTGTGCGACGTCGTTCCCGTTCCCCGGGAGCAGGTGGTGCGGGTCCGGCACCTCCTCGCGGACGGTGACGCATGGCTGCGCGACGGCGAGTACCCCGTCACCGGCGAGGCGCGGGAACAGCTGGCCCGGGCCCTCGGTGCCGGGCTCCGGGACGGCGTGGACTATTTCCTCGGCGCGCGCCAGGACCTGCCCGGCGGGGCGCTGTGGATGCCGCCTCCCGGCACCGTCCCCGAAGGGCCGGTCCCGCCGCCCTGACGGCTCAGGCCTGCTCCCGCCACCGGTTCGTGATCGGCAGGCGGCGGTCCTTGCCGAAGCCCTTCGCCGAGATCTTCGTCCCCGGCGGGTACTGGCGGCGCTTGTACTCGGCCGTGTCCACCAGGCGCAGCACCCGGGCCACCAGCTCCGGGTCGAAGCCCTCCGCCACGATCTCCGCGCGGCCGCGGTCGCGGTCCACGTAGAGCTCCAGGATCCGGTCGAGGACGTCGTAGTCCGGGAGGGAGTCCGTGTCCACCTGGCCCGGGCGCAGCTCGGCGCTCGGCGGCTTGGTGATGGAGTTCTCGGGGATGGGCGCCGTCCCGCCCTGCTCCTGCGCGGCGCGGTTGCGCCACTTCGCGAGGCGGAAGATGGCCGTCTTGTAGACGTCCTTGATCGGGCCGTACGCGCCGACCGAGTCGCCGTAGAGGGTCGAATAGCCGCACGCCAGCTCGGACTTGTTGCCCGGGGCGAGGACGATGTGGCCCTCCTGGTTGGAGAGTGCCATCAGCATCGTGCCGCGCAGCCGCGACTGGAGGTTCTCCTCCGCCAGGCCGGTCAGTCCGAGCGCGTTCATATAGGCGTCGAACATCGGGGCGATGGGCCGGATGCGGAAGTTCAGCCCGGTGCGGCGGGCGAGTTCCTCGGCGTCGGCGATCGAGTGCTCGGAGGAGTAACGGGACGGCATGGCCACGCCGTACACGTTCTCCGCGCCCACCGCGTCGCAGGCGATCGCGGCGACGAGCGCCGAGTCGATGCCCCCGGACAGCCCGATCAGGACGCTGCGGAAGCCGTTCTTGGCGACGTAGGCGCGCAGCCCCGTCACCAGCGCCCGGTAGACCTCCGCGTCGTCGTCGAGGTGGTCGGCGACGGTGCCCGGGAGGGCGGGCTCCCGGGCCGGGGCCGTGACCGGGTCGGCGGAGAGCATGACGTGGTCGATGCGCAGGCCGTCGTCCACGGTGCCGGAGGGCGCCTCGGCGGGGGCCGCCGGCAGCTCCAGGTCGAGGACGAGGCAGCGCTCCTCGAACTGCGGGGCCCGGGCGATCACCCGGCCGTCGCGGTCGACGACGATCGAGTCGCCGTCGAAGACGAGCTCGTCCTGGCCGCCGGTCATGGCCACGTACGCGGTGGCGCAGCCGGCCTCCTGGGCGCGCTTGCGCACCAGCTCCAGACGGGTGTCGTCCTTCTCCCGCTCGTACGGCGAGGCGTTGACCGACACCAGCAGCCCCGCGCCGGCGGAACGGGCGGCGGGGACCCGGCCGCCCTCCTGCCACAGGTCCTCGCAGATGGCGAGGGCCACGTCCACGCCGCGCACCCGGATCACGGGCATCGTGTCGCCCGGCACGAAGTACCGGAACTCGTCGAAGACGCCGTAGTTCGGGAGGTGGTGCTTGGCGAACGTCAGCGCCACCGTGCCGCGGTGCAGGACGGCGGCGGCGTTCAGCGGCGCCCCTGCCGGGCGCCCGAGCCGGGGCTCGGCCTGCTCGGACCGGTCCAAGTACCCGACGACGACGGGCAGTTCGCCGAGCCCCTCCTCCTGGAGGCGCGCCGCGAGCGCATGCAGGGCGGCCCTGCTGGCCTCGACGAAGGAACGGCGCAGGGCCAGGTCCTCGACGGGGTAGCCGGTGAGCACCATCTCGGGGAAGACGGCGAGGTGGGCGCCCTGCTCGGCGGAGCGGTGGGTCCAGCGGAGGATCGCGTCGGCGTTCCCGGTGATGTCGCCGACGGTGGAGTCGATCTGGTTGAGGGCGAGACGTAGGTGGGCCACGGGGTCAGTTTAATCGTCTCCTTGACGCGATGGGGGTGCGTCGGGGGGAGCTTGCCCCGGTCCCTCCCCCAGAGGGGGCACCCCCATTTCACCGTTTCTTCCGGGGCGGAGCCCCGGGCCCGGTACCGCGGCTTCGCCGGGGTGGAGCGGGGGCTGCGCCCCCTGCGCCCCTGCTTCCGGGGCTCCGCCCCTGGCCCCCGTTGTCGCGGCTCCGCCGCTCGTCCTCAAGCGCCGGACGGGCTATTTCAGCCTGTCCGGCGCTTGAGGACAGCGCCCGGAGGGCGCTTCAGGGGTCCAGGGGGCGGAGCCCCCGGTGGGGTGCCGCAGGGGCGCAGCCCCTACGGGAAACGGTGAAAGGGCGGGCCAGGGGCAAATCCCCCCGGCAGCAGCCCTACCCCCGGTACCCGACCAACGTCATCATCCCGCTCTCCGCGTGATACACGTTGTGACAGTGGAGCATCCACACCCCCGGATTGTCCGCATCGAAGTCGACCTCCACCCGCCTCCCCGGCAGCACGATCGTCGTGTCCTTCCGCGGCCCCCCGCCCGGCAGGGCGAACGTGTGGCCGTGCAGGTGCATCGGATGCCACATCCCCGTCCGGTTGACGAACGCGAGGCGGACCCGTTCGCCCGCCCTCACCGGATACCGGTCGGACGACGCGTACCGGCGCCCGTTGATCGCCCAGTCGTACTTCGTCATCGAGCCGGTCAGCTCGAACGTGAGCGTCCGGTCCGGGCGTCGCGACGGCAGCGCCACCGCCCCGTCCGCCCGCAGGCGGTCCGCGGTGAGCGGGGCGGCCTCCAGTTCCTTCGGGCGGACGTCCGCGTCCGGCGCGGAGCCGCCGCCGGTGCGCAGCAGTGCCAGTGCCGTCCGCTTCTTGCCCTCTGCGAGCGCGGTGAGCGGGAAGACGCCGTCCCCGGCGGTGACCAGCACGTCGTACCGCTCGCCCATGCCCAGCAGCAGCGAGTCCGTCTCCATGTGGCGCACGGGGAAGCCGTCGGTGTGCGTGACGGTCATGCGGTGACCGCCCAGCGCCACGCGGAACGCCGTGTCGCCGCCCGCGTTGACGAACCGGATGCGGATCCGGTCGCCGGGCTTGGCCGTGAAGGTCTCCGGCGCGTCGGGGGTGCGGCCGTTGACCAGGTAGTACGGGTAGGCGACGTCGCCCGCGTCCCCGCCGAGGACGGGGCTGGTGGCGCCCATCAGCATCCGCGAAGGGCCGTCGGAGGACGGGGAGGACGCGGACGTCATCGACATGTGGTGCATGCCGCCCATGTCGTGGGACATCCCCTTGGCCAGCTCCGCCATCACCGCGTCCGGCGTGCTGCCCTCCACCCCGTCCACCCAGTCGTCCAGGACGACGACCCACTCCTTGTCGTACTTCAGCGGCTCCTTCGGGTCCTCGACGATCAGCGGCGCGTACAGGCCGCGGTCCTGCTGCACGCCCGAGTGCGGGTGGAACCAGTACGTGCCGGGGTGGGTGACCGCGAAGCGGTAGTCGAAGGCCGCGCCCGGGGCTATCGGCCGCTGGGTGACGCCCGGGACGCCGTCCATGTCGTTGCGGAGCGCGAGGCCGTGCCAGTGCAGGGACGTCGCCTGCGGCAGGTGGTTGGCGAGGCGGAGCGCGAGGGTGTCGCCCGCGGTGACGCGGACCTCCTTGCCGGGCAGGGCGTCGCCGTACGACCAGGTGGTGACCTTGCGGCCGCCGAGGTCCAGCTCGGTGCGGGCGGCGGTCAGCCTCACCTCGCGGACGGGGCCGGTGGCGCGCCGCCGGGTCTCGGCCGCGGCGACCTCCTTGCCGTCCGGCTCGATGTACGAGGCCGTGGGCGAGGAGGAAGAAGGAGAGGGGGACGAGTCCGAGCAGGCGGTGAGCAGGCCGCCGGCGGCCGTGGCGAGGCCGGCGCCGAGCACGGCGCGGCGCGTGGTTGTGCGCATGGGTGGGTGCACCTCTGTGGTGTCGGTGGAGTACGGGTACGAGCGCGGGGGCGCTCCTACACGCGCAGCACCGACAACCGGGCGAGGGCCTTGTGCCGCGGCGGCGGGGGAATGGGCCACAGCGCGTGCGCGAACCGGGCGCGCACGGCGGCGGCGACGGCGGCCCCGGCCGGGCGCCGCAGGAACCGCAGGGCCAGCAGCAGGACGACCGTCCAGCCCGCGCCGAGCACGGCGAGGCAGACGGACATGGGGTCCAGGCCGGGGCGGTGGTGGGGCGGGGGAGCGGCCCGGTCGCCGTCGGGCGTTCCGGGGTGTGCCTGCGCCTGCACCGAGCGAGCCGAGTGAGCCGAGTGAGCCGGGTGACCCGGTGACGTCGGCGCGTCATGGCCCGTCGGGTGCCCCAGTGTGTGCATCGTCACGATGCCCAGCAGCAGCGCCGCGAACAGCAGCAGACGGCCGCACCACGTGCCGTCCGCCTTCCCCCGTCCGCGCATCACGAGCCTCCCGTAGCCCTCCCGTCCCTCCGTCGCACCTTACCCCCTCGGGGTATCCGCATCACCCGGGCCCCGGTCGGCGGATGTGCGCACCGGGGGGCCGTTGCCCGATGATGGGGCGTACCGATCGACTGCTTGGCCCCGAAGGACGCTCTCCCCCCTCATGACCCTCACGGAACAGACCGGGGACGAACGTCCCACCGCCACGCGCCCCTCGGAAGCCGCCCCGGCCACTCCGGCCGCCCAACAGGCCGTACCCCGGCAGCAGTTCATCTCCTGGGCGGCGCTCGCCCTGATGACCACCGCCTCCGTGGCGAACCTGCGGCCCGCCCCGTCCATGGCCCTCTACGGCCTGGCCGCGGTCTTCCTCTACCTCCTCCCCGCGGTCGTCTTCCTCCTGCCGACCGCCCTGGTCTCCGCCGAACTCGCCTCCGGCCGGCCCGGCGGGATCTACCGGTGGGTCAGCGAGGGGCTGTCCAAGCCGCTCGGCTTCCTCGCCGTGTGGTGCCAGTTCGCGATGACCATCGCGTACTACCCGAGCCTGCTGGCGTACGTGGCGAGCACGTTCGCGTATGTCATCGACCCCCGGCTCGCGGACAACGGGCTCTACGTCGCCCTGGTGATCGTCGTCGTCTACTGGGCGGGCGTGCTGATCTCCGCGCGCGGCACCAAGGCGGTGGCCGGGCTCGCCGGGCTGGGCCTGGTGATCGGCACGCTGATCCCCGGCGCCGTGCTCGTCGTCCTCGGCCTGGTCTTCCTTGCCCAGGGCAACCCCTCCGCCGCGCCCATGGACGCGGGCCACGTCCTGCCGCCGTGGACCGGCCCGGCCAGCCTCGTGCTGATCGTCGGCAACTTCCTGTCCTACGCGGGCATGGAGATGAACGGCGTCCACGTCTCGTCGCTGCGCGAGCCCGGACGGCAGTTCCCGCGCTCGGTCTTCCTGGCCACCGGGCTCGTCCTGCTGATCTTCATCCTGCCCGCGCTGGCCATCAGCTGGGTCATGCCGGGCGAGGACCTGAGCCTCACGGCCGGGGTGATGCAGGCCTTCCAGGGCTTCTTCGACCACTTCCACGTGGGCTGGCTGACCAAGGTCGTCGGCGTCATGCTCGTCACCGCCGCGCTCGGCGGCATGCTCGCCTGGCTGGCCGGTCCGTCCCGCGGGCTGCTGATGGTCGCCCGGCAGGAGGGCTATCTGCCGCCCGTCCTGCAGAAGCTCAACAAGAACGGCGTACCGCGGAACATCATGGTCGCGCAGGGCGTCCTCACCACGCTGATCGCGCTGGCCTACGCCTTCCTGCCGGACGTCTCCAGCGCGTACTGGATCTTCTCCGTCGTCACCACGCAGATCTATCTGGTGGTCTACCTGCTGATGTTCGCCGCCGCGGTGCGGCTGCGGAAGCTGCGGCCGGAGGTGGAGGGCGGCTTCCGGGTCCCGGCGCTGCGCGCCGTCGTGGGCGTCGGCTTCACGGCCTCGCTGGCGGCGATGTGCATCGGCTTCGTGCCGCCGGAGCAGTTCGGCGGGCAGCCGCTGTGGCGCTATCTGCTGATCGTCGGCGGCGGGCTGTTCACGCTCGGCTTCCTCGCGCCGCTGGCCTTCCTGAAGTTCCGCAAGCCGCACTGGGCCGCTCCGGACTGTGCGGATCAGGAACGGCACTCCGGCTGAACCGTCCGTCCGGGTACGGTCGGTCGCATGACTGCCGTACAACGTCCGCCGGGGCTCCGTCTGCCGGGACAGCGACCGCCGGGCCGGATGCTCCGCGTCGGTGGCGTGCCGTTGCACGTGCTGTGCGAGGGCTCCGGGCCGGTGTGCGTCCTGAGCCCCGGACTCGGGATGGGCTGGTTCGACTGGGAGCCCGTCGTGCCGCTGCTCGCGCCGTACCGCACGGTCGTCCGCTTCGACCGGCCCGGGCTCGGCTTCAGCGCGCCCGCCGCCGAGCCGCCCACCGCCGCCGCGGAGGCGGCGCGGATCGCGGGCGTCCTCGACGCGCTCGGCCTCGGCGGGCCCGCGACGGTCGTCGGCCACTCGCTGGCCGGGTTCCACGCGGAGGCGTTCGCCCGGCTGCACCCCGAGCGCACCGCCGGGCTCGTCCTCGTCGACGCCAGCGTCGAGGAGAACGCCCGCCCCGCGCCCGCGCCCGCCCTGCGCACCGCCGTCGCCCGGGCCCGCGGCCGGGCCTACGCGGCCGCCGGCCTGCCGCGCGCGCTCGGCCCCACGCTGCGGCGGCTGACCGTCCGCGCGTCCTCGGTCCGGGGCGCGGACCCCGTCCCCGACGACCTCGTGCGCCGCACCTACGGCACGGGCCGCGTCGCCCGGGCCCTGCTGATGGAGAACGCGCGCTACTGGGACGTGGCCGCGGAGGTCGAGTCCCTCCGCTCGTCCCGCCCCCTGCCGCCCGTCCCCGTCACGGTGCTCGCGGCGGCGACCGGCAGCGGCTCCTGGCTGGAGCGGCGGCGGCTCCAACGCCAGCGTGCTCTGGCGGAGTTGCTCGATGCGCGCTTTGAGGCGGTGGCGCCGGCGGGGCATTTGGTGATGTATGACCGGCCGGGGGTGGTGGCGGAGGTGGTGTTGGCGGGGTCGCCTTCGCGGGTGGTGCAGGCGTAGGGGTTTGCTCCCCGCCCCGCCCTAATCCGTTTTCGCGGGGGCTGCCGCCCCTGCGGGACCCTGCGTGCGCGCTGCCGCGCGCGGGGCAGGGGGCCCGCGCTTCGCGCGGTGGGCGGGGCTTCGCCCCTGCGCCCCACCGGGGGCTGCGCCCCCTGGCCCCCTTGAAGCGCTCTGCGGGCGCTGTCCTCAAGCGCCGGACGGGCTGGGTGTGTGCCCCTGTCCCGCCCTTTCACCGTTTCTTCCGGGGAGACCCCGGGCCCCGTCCGCCCTTCGGGCGGAGTCCTCAAGCGCCGGACGGGCTGAAGTGTGCGCCCAGGCTGAAGTGCCCGCCCGGGTTGAAGTGCGCACCCCGGCTGAAGTGCCCGCCCGGGTTGAAGTGCGCGCCTGGGCTGAAGCGTGCGTCCGGGCTGAAGCGCGCGTCCGGGCTTTGGATTCCGGCCCGGGCGCGAAATCCAGCCCGTCCGGCGTTTGAGGACGAGCGGCGGAGCCGCGACAAACGGGGTCCGGGGCGGAGCCCCGAAAAGGTGCCCCTATGGTTTTCGTCAAGCGGCGATGGCGGTAGGGGGCGCGTAGAAGGTGCCGTCGCGGAGCATGGCGAAGAGCACGTCGATGCGCCGCCGGGCGAGGCAGACGAGGGCGGCGACGTGGTGCTTTCCCTGCCGTCGCTTCTTGTCGTAGTAGGTGCGTGATTCGGGCTGGGACAGCGATGCGAACGCAGCGAGGTAGAAGGCTCGTTTGAGCTGTTTGTTGCCTCGTCGGGAGGGATGCTCGCCGCGTATGGAGGAGCCGGAGCTCCTGGTCACGGGTGCCAGTCCGGCGTAGGCGGCCAGGTGGCCGGCCGTGGGGAAAGCGCTGGCGTCGCCGACGTCGATGAGGATGCGGGCTCCGGTCCTGACCCCGATGCCGGGCATGGAGGTCAGGACCGGGGAAAGAGGGTGGGCCTCCAGCAGTTCCTCGATGCGGGCGGCGAGGAGTTTGCGCTGGTCGAGCACGGAGGTGAGTGAGCCGGCGAGGCTGGGGACGATCAGCGAGGCTGCGTCGGTGCCGGGCACGACGACGCTCTGCTCGTCGAGGGCGTCGAAGACGTCCTCGACCAGGCGCTCGGCCAGCCGCGGGGCCTTGGGTCTGAGCAGGGTCACCAGTCGGCGTCGCCCGGCTTTCCTCAACTGGGCCGGGGATCCGTGACGTTCGAGGAGTGTCAGGACGGCGGGATGATCCAGCCTGGGACCGAGGACCCGCTCCAACGACGGGTGGATCTGGGTGAGCAGGCCACGCAGACGGTTCTTGATCCGCGTGGACTCGGTAGCCAGGTCGTCGTCGAAGCCGACGATCATCTCCAGCTCGGCAATGGTCTCGTCGGACGGCGCCAGGTTTCGCAGCGTGTGCGGCATCGTCCGCGCGGCATCGGCGATGATCGCCGCGTCCCGGGCATCGGTCTTGGCCTCACCGGCGTACAGATCGGCGATCCGTCGCATCGTCAGGCCGGGCAAGTAGGCGACGCTGCAGCCCATGTCACGGGCCACCGCCAGCGGCAGAGCTCCGATCGAAGCCGGCTGGTCGACCACCACCAGCACAGTGCCGTGCTTGGCCTGGAGCTTGGCGAACACCTCACGCAGTTTCGGCTCGGTGTTGGGCAGCCGCTTGTCGAAGACCCGCTTGCCCACCGGAGTCAGGGCGGTGGCATGGTGCTCGCCCTTGCCCACGTCCAGGCCCAGGTAGACGTCGATGTCACCCGTGTCGATCACGTGCACTCTCCACAGCGGTCGCGCCCTCCCCGGCCTCACCTGCGGCATCAGCGTGCCGGCATCCACGTTACGAAGAGACTGCCTCACCCGGAACAGGATCGGCGCTCGTGCCCCTAATCAGCGGTCTGCCAATGCCTCCGGTACCCGGTGACACCACCTTTTCGATCATGATCGACAGGGGCTGCAAGTCATGCCGGGACCAGAGGCCGGGAACCCCGTTGCGGGGCCACGAAAAAGGTAACGGGGCCAGGGGCGGAGCCCCGGGAGCAGGGGTGCAGGGGGCGCAGCCCCCGCCGGGGAGCAGGGGCGGAGCCCCGCTCACCGCGGCGAAGCCGCGGTGCGGGCCCCGGGGCTTGCCCCGGAAGAAACGGTGAAAGGGCGGGACCGGGGCAAAATCCCCCGCAACCTACCCCCAGGCCAGCCCCTCGACCGCCTCCACCACCCGCCCCGCCCCATCCTCCCCCGCCATCAGACGAGCCGCAGCCCGCGCCGCATCCGCGTACGACGGTCCGGTCACGGGCCCGGTCACGACGCACTTGATCGCGTCCCCCCAGCCGCTCCGCGGTCAGGGCGGCGAAGGGGACGGGGCGCGGCGCGGCGCCCAGCGCGGTCAGCCGGGCGGCCCAGAAGGGCTGGTCGGCCATGACCGGGACCGGGACCGAGGGCACGCCCGCGCGCAGCGTCGCCGCCGCCGTACCGGCGCCCGCGTGGTGCACCACCGCGGCCAGCCGCGGGAAGAGCACCGCGTGCGGGAGGTCGCCAACGGTCAGGACATCGGCGCCGGAGGCGGCCAGGCCCGCGCGACCGCTCTGCAGGATGCCGCGCACGCCCGCGCGCCGCAGCGCCGCCACCGCGAGCTCGCTCAGCCGCTCCGCGTCGTCCGCGGGCATGCTGCCGAAGCCGACGAGGACGGGCGGCGGCCCGGCGGCGAGGAAGTCCTCGACGTCGGACGGCAGCGGGAAGTCGTCGTCGTGGTACGGCCACCAGTTGCCGGTGACGGTCAGGCCCTCGCGCCAGTCGGCCGGGCGCGGGACGAGGACCTCGCTGAACCCGTACAGGATCGGCCGGTTCGCCGCCTCCTGCCGGCGGCGGACCGCCCCGGGCGGGACCTGCGGCAGTCCGAGGTCCGCCCGCAAGTCCCGTACGGCATCGGCGAAGAGCCGGTCGGTGATGCGCAACGACAGCCGTCCCACGGCCCGGTTGCCGAAGCGGCCCAGTGAGCGGGTGCCGCCGACGACGGGCGGGAAGGCGCCGGTGGGCTCGGTGGGCACGAGGTAGGCGCCGATGGCCGGGACGCCGGTGGCCTCGGCGAGCTGCCAGCCCAGCGGGGCCGTGGTGGTGGAGAGGAGCATCAGCTCGGTGCCGTCCGCCGCCGCGCCCTTCATGCCGGTGGCCAGCCGCCGCATGAACGCGGCCGCGGTGGCCATCAGTTCGCGCTTGGTGCCGGCGGGTCCGGCGCCGCGCGGATCGGCCGGCAGGGGACGGAACTCCAGGCCGGCCTCCCGGACGAGCGGGGCGAAGACCTCTCCCGTGGCGAGGGCGACCTCGTGGCCGGCGGCGGCCAGCCGGGCGCCGAGGCCGGTGTAGGGGGCGACGTCGCCGCGCGAACCGGCGGCGGCGATCAGTATCTTCATCGGCCTTCTTCCCCTGTCCGCTCCGCGTTCGCGCGGACCGCCGTCCGCAGCCACTCCGCCAGGCCCGGCCGCTGCTCCGACGGCGGGACCAGCAGGGCGAACGCCCTCGGATCGGCGGCGAAGTCGTCGGCGATGCGCAGGTGCATGGCGGGCGGGCACGGGGTGAACCAGCGGGCGAGGTGGGCGCGGTGCTCCTCGGCCAGGTCCATGGCGCGTTCGCCGTCGGCGGGTTGCCGCGCCTCGAAGGCGGCCAGCACCCGGGCGCGCCACTCCGCCGCCTCCGCCATGATCCGCCGCCAGTCCTCCTTGCCGTGCGCGGCGGCGCTGGCGAGGGCCTGCCGGTGGCCCTCGCTGTCGTGCCACTTGACCGCCGCCTCGGTGGCGTAGCTGAGGTCGAAGGTGATCTCGCCGAACACGTCGAAGCGTTCGTGCGGGGTGAGGGCGACGCCGGTCTCCTGCACCTCCATGGCGCGTTCGGCGACCTCGACCAGCCGCTGCAGCTTGGCGATCTGCTCGCCGAGCCGCTTGTGCCGGGCGCGCAGCTGGTCGACCGCGGTGGCCTGCGGGTCCTCCAGGATCACCTGGATCTCCTCCAGGGAGAACTCCAGCTCCCGGTAGAAGAGGATCTGCTGGAGCCGGGCGAGGTCGGCCTCGCTGTAGAGGCGGTAGCCGGCGGGGCTGCGCTCGCTGGGGGTGAGGAGGCCGGTGCGGTCGTAGTGGTGGAGGGTGCGCACGGTGATGCCGGCGAAGCCGGAGACCTGTCCGACGGTGTACGTCACGGCGGTGTACGTCATGGGGGCGCTGCCTTTCGTCGGGTCCACCCTGGAGCCTGACGTCGGGGGAGGGTCAACCGGGGCCCGGGGGCTTTTCCCTGGTCAGGGCCCGCCTCCCTCCGTAGAGTGTGATCATCGATCGCCAAGCCGATTGGCCCGAAAGAGACTTGACATACTCGCCGACGAAGGAGTTGCCCGTATGACCGAGACCGGCCCCCGCGCGATACTCGACCGCTAC
The DNA here is from genome assembly GCF_041519305.1 of Streptomyces luteireticuli. Lineage (NCBI taxonomy): Bacteria > Bacillati > Actinomycetota > Actinomycetes > Kitasatosporales > Streptomycetaceae > Streptomyces > Streptomyces luteireticuli. The sequence continues at coordinate 2,787,143 of NZ_CP167927.1, read as the reverse complement.
AACCAGGCGATCCTCGCCAAGTCCGCCGACGACCTGGCCGAGCTGTACGCGCCCGACGGCGTGCACGAGTACCCGTTCTTCTTCCCCGGGATGCCCGAGCGCTTCGAGGGCCGCGAGGCGGTCCGCGAGGGCTGCCGGGCGATCTGGGGCCCCAGCCCGGCCCGGCCGGACCGGGTGGAGGAGGTCTCCGTCCACGTGGCCGCCGATGGCACCGGCGACCATGTGCTGACCGTCGAGCACGTCGTCCACGGGACCCTCGCCCCCACCGGCCAGGAGTTCTCCTTCCCCGGCCTCATGGTGATCCGGGTGCGCGACGGCCTGATCACCCAGGTACGGGACTACATGGACGGGATGCGCGTGGCCCACACCATGGGCCTGCTGCCCGCACTGGCCGCCGGGTTGGCGGCGGAGGCATCGGGAGCATCGGACGCCTCCTGACGCAGCAGGAGCACCGGGACCCGGCGCCCCGCCCGGGCGCGGAAGGCCGCGAACTCCGGCTCCACCGCGATCTGCCGGCGCCACAGCTCCTCGTACTCCTCCCCGTCGGCGACCTCCTCGGCCCGCACCCGGTACGTCCCGCCGCCCACCTCGGCGGTGAGCCGGTCCGGGTGCGCGCGGAGGTTGTGGTACCAGGCGGGCGCGGCGGGGTCGCCGCCGTTGAGGGCGAAGACGGCCAGGCCGCGGTCGCCGTGGCGGAGGTACACCAGGGGCGTGGTGCGGGGTGCGCCGCTGCGGGCGCCCACGGTGGTGAGCAGGAGCAGGTCCGTCCCCGCGAACTCCCCGCCCACCACGCCCCGGTTGGCGCGGAACTCCTCGATGACGCGGAGGTTGAACGCATTGCTCACGCCGCCGCCCCGGGCGTCGTGAGCCCGGACAGGGCCGTGAACTGTGCGTCCGTGAGCCGGACTTCCAGGGCCGCCGCGTTCTCCGCGAGGTGCCCGGCCGAGGCTGTGCCCGGGATGGGGATCACAGTGGGGGAGCGGTGGAGCAGCCAGGCCAGCGCCACCTGGGACGGGGCCGCGCCGGTCTCCTCCGCCACGGCGGCGAGCGGTCCGGCGTGGGCGTCGTCCAGTGACACCGGGAAGTACGGCAGGAACGCGATGCCGTGCGCGGCCGTGTGGTCCACGACCGCCTCGCTCGCGCGGTTGCTCAGGTTGTAGAGGTTCTGCACGCTGCTGATCGGGGCGATGCGGGACGCCTCCTCGATCTGCTCGACCGTGACCTCGGAAAGTCCGATGTGACGGACCTTGCCCTCCTCCTGGAGCTGCTTGAGGGCGCCGACCTGGTCGGCCAGCGGGTACGCGGGGTCCACGCGGTGCAGCTGGAGCAGGTCCAGGCGCTCCACGCGCAGCCGGCGCAGGCTGAGTTCGGCCTGCTGGCGCAGGTAGGCCGGGTGTCCGTGGGTGATCCACTCGGTGGGGGAGGGGCGGACCACGCCCGCCTTGGTGGCGACGGTGACCGTCCCCTCGTACGGGTGGAGCGCCTCGGCGAGCAACTCCTCGCCGCCGCCGAGCGCATAGGCGTCCGCCGTGTCGAAGAGGTCGACGCCGAGTTCGACCGCGCGGCGCAGCAGGGCGGTCAGTTCGCTCCGGTCGCGGGCGGTGCGCCAGATGGTGCCGGTGAGGCCGCGCCGGTCCTCCGGGGCGCCGGTGAGCCGCATCGAGCCGTAGCCGATGCGGCGGACCGTCAGGTCGCCGCCGAGGGCGAAAGTAGTCTTGCTTTCAAGAAGTGCGTTGTCGTCGTCCATGGCGGCCACGCTAGGAGCTCACACGGGTGTGAGCTTCAAGCGGTTGTGAGGGGGATCACGTTGAGGATCGGGGAGCTGGCCGGGCGCACGGGCGTGAGCGTCCGGCTGCTGCGCTACTACGAGGAGCAGGGGCTGCTCGCCTCGGAGCGGACCCCCGGCGGTCACCGCTCCTACGCGGCAGACGCCCCGCTGGTCGTCGGCCGCATCCGCGGGCTGCTGGACGCGGGGCTGCCGACGCGGGTGATCCGCGAGGTGCTGCCGTGCGTCGAGGGCGACGGCCTGTTCGTCCATCCCTGCGTGGGCGACCGGCTCAGGGACCAGCTGCGGGGGATGGACGAGAAGATCGCCGGGCTCCAGGAGAGCCGTACGGGGCTGGCCGCGATCCTCGCGGAGACGGAGGGCGCGGAGCGGCTCGTCGGGGCGTCCGCCGGGGCGTCCGCGGGCTAGCCCGGGCCCTGCGGCCGCCGGAGGCGTGTTCCACAATGGAGGCTGCGGGGCCAGGATGGGGGCGGGGACGGCGGACGCCCACGGCGACGTACGCGTCCGGACGCCCGTGCGCAATGCGTCCGAAATCGTGTGGTGGGATGCTGATGTGCCCCCGGCCTGCCCCGCGGCCGGGGACGGACGGCCTGACCAGCGAGGATAGGTAGCTATGGATAAGCAGCAGGAGTTCGTGCTCCGTACCCTCGAGGAGCGCGACATCCGCTTCGTGCGGCTGTGGTTCACGGACGTGCTCGGCTATCTGAAGTCGGTCGCCGTCGCTCCGGCCGAGCTCGAGCAGGCCTTCGACGAGGGGATCGGCTTCGACGGGTCCGCGATCGAGGGATTCGCCCGGGTGTACGAATCCGACATGATCGCCAAGCCGGACCCGGGGACCTTCCAGATCCTGCCCTGGCGCGCCGAGGCCCCCGGCACCGCCCGGATGTTCTGCGACATCCTGATGCCGGACGGCTCGCCCTCGTACGCCGACCCGCGCTACGTCCTCAAGCGCATTCTGGCCAAGACCTCGGACCTCGGCTTCACCTTCTACACCCACCCCGAGATCGAGTTCTTCCTCCTCAAGGACAAGCCGGTGGACGGCACCCGCCCGGTGCCCGCCGACTCCTCCGGCTACTTCGACCACACCCCGACCGGCGTCGGCCTGGACTTCCGCCGCCAGGCGATCACCATGCTCGAATCCATGGGCATCTCGGTCGAGTTCAGCCACCACGAGGGCGCGCCCGGCCAGCAGGAGATCGACCTGCGCTACGCCGACGCGCTCTCCACCGCGGACAACGTCATGACCTTCCGGCTGATCATGAAGCAGGTCGCGCTGGAGCAGGGCGTGCAGGCCACCTTCATGCCGAAGCCGTTCTCCGAGTACCCCGGCTCCGGGATGCACACCCACCTCTCCCTCTTCGAGGGCGACCGCAACGCGTTCCACGAGTCGGGCGCCGAGTACCAGCTCTCCAAGGTCGGCAAGTCCTTCATCGCCGGACTGCTGCGGCACGCCGGCGAGATCTCCGCCGTCACCAACCAGTGGGTCAACTCCTACAAGCGCATCTGGGGCGGCTCGGGCCGCACCGCCGGCTCCGGCGGCGAGGCCCCCGCGTACATCTGCTGGGGCCACAACAACCGCTCCGCCCTCATCCGCGTCCCCATGTACAAGCCCGGCAAGACCGGCTCCACCCGCGTCGAGGTCCGCTCCATCGACTCCGGCGCCAACCCGTATCTGACCTACGCCGTCCTCCTCGCCGCCGGCCTCAAGGGCATCGAGGAGGGCTACGAACTCCCCCCCGGCGCCGACGACGACGTCTGGGCCCTCTCCGACGCCGAGCGCCGCGCGATGGGCATCGCCCCCCTCCCGCAGAACCTCGGCGAGGCCATCGAGCTGATGGAGCGCAGCGAACTGGTCGCCGAGACCCTCGGCGAGCACGTCTTCGACTTCTTCCTGCGTAACAAGAAGCAGGAGTGGGAGGAGTACCGCAGCGAGGTCACGGCCTTCGAACTGCGCAAGATGCTGCCGGTGCTGTGACCCTCCCGGCGGTGCCCGGCGGCTAGGCTGGCCGTCGGGAACTTGATCGAACATGGTCGGACCGGAGGCGGCGGGGCGATGGTGCCGGGGCGCAGGAGCAGCACCTTCAGCCGGCTGGTGCGGCACGGGTTCACCGATCCCGCGGCCGCCGGAAGGCTGTTGGAGGCGGACGGGCTGGCGGCGGTGCGGGACGATCCCGTCCTGCTCGACGGGCTCGGGGCCACCGCCGATCCCGATCTGGCGCTGCAGGGGCTGGTCCGGCTCGTCGAGGCGCTCGGCGACGCCGGGGCGCGGACGCTGCTGGACACCCTCGCCGCCGCCAAGCCGCTGCGCGACCGGCTGCTGGGGGTGCTCGGCGCCTCCGAGGCGCTCGGCGACCACCTCGCCCGCCACCCCGGCGACTGGCACGCGCTCGACGCCTTCGACACCGGCGACCTCCACCCGGACACCGCCGTCTTCGAACGGGCCCTGGCCGAGGGCGCCGCGGCCGGACGGGAGCAGGGCCTCGCCCCCTCCAACGCCCTGCGCGCCGCCTACCGCCGCTGTCTGCTCACCATCGCCGCCCGGGACGTCACCGGCACCGCCGACGTCGCCCAGACCGCCGCCGAGCTCGCCGACCTGGCGACGGCCACGCTGCGGGCGGCACTGGAGATCGCGGCGGACGAGCACCCGGACGACGCCGCCGCCTGCCGGCTCGCCGTGATCGGGATGGGCAAGTGCGGTGGCCACGAGCTCAATTACGTCTCGGACGTGGACGTCATCTTCGTCGCGGAGGCGCGGGGCACCGCCGCCGAGGGCCCCGCCCTCCAGGCCGCGACGAGACTCGCCTCCCGGATGATGCGGGTCTGCTCCGACGTCACCCCCGAGGGCACCATCTGGCCCGTCGACGCCAATCTCCGCCCCGAGGGCCGCAACGGGCCGCTGGTACGGACGTTGAGCAGCCACCTCGCCTACTACCAGCGCTGGGCCAAGACCTGGGAGTTCCAGGCCCTCCTCAAGGCCCGGCCGGTGGCCGGCGACCCGGGGCTCGGGCGGCGGTACGTCGACGCCGTCTCCCCGCTCGTGTGGCAGGCCGCCGAGCGCGACAACTTCGTCCCCGACGTCCAGCAGATGCGCCGCCGCGTCATCGCCTCCATCCCCGCCGACCGCGTCGACCGCGAACTCAAGCTCGGCCCCGGCGGCCTGCGCGACGTCGAGTTCGCCGTCCAGCTCCTCCAACTGGTGCACGGCCGCAGCGACGCGACGCTGCGCAGCGGCAGCACCCTGGAGGCGCTCGCCGCGCTCGCCGCCGGCGGCTACGTTGGGCGGGCCGACGCCGCCGCCCTCGACGCCGCCTACCGCTTCCTGCGCGCCATGGAGCACCGCATCCAGCTCCACCGGCTGCGCCGCACCCACCTCGTGCCCGAGGACGAGGCCGGACTGCGCCGCCTCGGCCGGTCGCTGGCCAAGCAGTTCAATTGGCCCAGCCGCACGGAGCCGGTCGCCGAACTCGACCGCGAATGGCGGCGGCACGCCCGCGAAGTGCGCCGGCTGCACGAAAAGCTCTTCTACCGGCCGCTGCTGGACGCCGTCGCACAACTCGAACCCGGCGAGATCCGGCTCAGCCCCAAGGCCGCCGGACAGCGCCTGGAAGCCCTCGGCTACGCGGACCCGGCCGCCGCACTGCGCCATCTGGAGGCCCTTGCCTCGGGAGTGACCCGGAAGGCGGCGATTCAGCGTACGCTGCTGCCCGTGCTGCTGGGCTGGTTCGCCGATTCCGCCGACCCCGACGCCGGACTGCTCAACTTCCACAAGGTCTCCGACGCGTTGGGCAAAACCCCCTGGTATCTGCGGCTGCTGCGCGACGAGGGCGCCGCCGCCGAGAACCTCGCCCGGGTCCTCTCCGCCGGCCGCCTCGCCCCCGACCTGCTGCTGCGCGCCCCCGAGGCCGTCGCCATCCTCGGCGCCCCCGAAGGGCTGCGCCCGCGCGACCGCGAGGCCCTGGAGCAGGAGACGCTCGCCGCCGTCGGCCGCGCCGAGGACGCGGAGGCCGCGATCGTCGCGGTGCGCGGGGTGCGGCGCCGCGAGCTGTTCCGCACCGCCGCCGCGGACATCATCGGCGCCTACGGGCGCGCCGGTTCGGGCGCCGAGGCGCACGTCAACGGCGAACACGGCACCGGCTCGCGCGGCTTCGCCGAGACCGCCGGCAGCGACCACGGCAGCCGCTGCGACATCGTCGGCAAGGCCGTCTCCGATCTCAACGCCGCGGCCGTCGCCGGCGCCCTGCGCGCCGCCGTGCGCGCGCAGTGGGGCGACACCCTGCCCACCCGCTTCGCCGTCATCGGCATGGGCCGCTTCGGCGGCCACGAACAGGGTTACGGATCCGACGCCGACGTCCTGTTCGTGCACGAGCCGCGCGAGGGCGTCGGCGAGGAGGAGGCCGCCAAGGCCGCCTTCGCCGTCGCCAACGAGATGCGCCGCCTCCTGCAACTGCCCACCGCCGACCCGCCGTTGCCCATCGACGCCGACCTGCGCCCGGAGGGCAGGTCCGGCCCGCTGGTGCGCACCCTCGGCTCCTACGCGGCGTACTACCGCCGTTGGTCGCTCGTCTGGGAGAGCCAGGCGCTGCTGCGCGCCGAGCCGGTGGCCGGCGACGAGGAACTGGGCCGCCGCTTCGTCGACCTCATCGACCCGCTGCGGTACCCGCCCGAGGGCCTCGGCGAGGACGCCGTCCGCGAGATCCGCCGCCTGAAGGCCCGCATGGAGACGGAACGCCTGCCGCGCGGCGCGGACCGCACGCTCCACACCAAGCTCGGGCGCGGCGGCCTGTCCGACGTGGAGTGGACGGTCCAGCTGCTGCAACTGCGGCACGGCTGGGCCGAGCCCGGCCTGCGCACGACGCGCACCCGCGAGGCGCTGGCCGCGGCGCGCACGGCGGGCCTGCTGCCGGCGGAGGAGGCGCGCATCCTGGACGAGGCGTGGGTGCTGGCGACGAGCGTGCGCAACGCGGTGATGCTGGTGCGGGGGAGGTCGGGGGATTCGTTCCCCGGCGACGCGCGGGAGTTGGCGGCGGTGGGGCGGTATCTGGGGTACGGGCCCGGTCATGTCGGGGACATGCTGGACGACTACCGGAGGGCTACGCGGAGGGCGCGGACGGTGGTGGAGGAGCGGTTCTATGGGGCGTAGGGGTTTTTCTCCCCGCCCCGCCCTTTCACCGTTTCCGCAGCAACGCGCTGCGCGCTCCCCCAGAGGGGGCACCCCCAGTCCTCAAGCGCCGGACGGGCTGAATAGCCCGTCCGGCGCTTGAGGACACCCGCGCGGAGCGCGGCGAGAAACGGTGAAAGGGCGGGGCGGGGAGAAAAACCCCTACCGGCCGACGGCCGGTACCTCCCTCGCCAGCCGGTACGGGAACGCGCCGTACCACACATACGACAGCGCAAACCCGAACCCCAGGCACAACACCCCCCCCACCGCATCCAGCCAGAAGTGGTTCGCCGTCGACACGATGACGACGAGCGTCGCGACGGGATACAGCGCCCCCAGCACCTTCACCCACCTCCGCCCCGCGATCACCGCGATGATGACGCCGCACCACACCGACCACCCGATGTGCATCGACGGCATCGCGGCGTACTGGTTGGAGACGTCGGCGAGGTTGCCGGACGCCATCGACCCCCACGTGTGGTGGACGACGACCGTGTCGACGAAGTCGCCGCCCGGCATCAACCGCGGCGGCGCGAGCGGGAACAGGTAGTAACCGAGCAGGGCCACACCCGTCGTGGCGAAGAGGGCGAGGCGGGCGGCGGCGTACCGCCCGGGGTGGCGGCGGTACAGCCACACCAGCACCCCGATCGTCAGGACGAAGTGGAGCGTGGCGTAGTAGTAGTTCATCCCCACGACGAGCCAGGTCACCGAATCGACGGCCCGGTTGACCGTGTCCTCGACGGCGATGTGCAGGGTCCGTTCCGCGCTCCAGATCCAGTCCGCGTTGCGCAGCGCCTGTTCCTTCTGCTCGGGAACGGCGTTGCGCACCAGGGAGTAGAGCCAGTAGCTGACCGCGATGAGCAGCACTTCGAACCAGAGCCGGGGCCTGCGGGGGGAGCGCCGTCCGCGCAGCGGAGGGCGGCGGTCCGACGGGCGACGGTCCGCGGGCGGCCTGTCCGCGCCTTCCCCGTTGGGCGGCGGGGCGGCCGTACGGCCTTCCAGGGTCCTTGCTGTCGCTTCACCCATAGGCCCACAGTGTGCCAGAGACCGGAGGAGCGCAGATCATCCCTGGGGTGGGTCTTGGCGGCTTTCGGCCTGGTTCGCCGCGACCGCCGCACCGGTGGAACCCCGCACCACCAGCTCCGGCAGGAAGACGAACTCGCTGTGCGGCGGCGGGGTCCCGCCGATCTCCTCCAGCAGCGCGCGCACCGCCGCCTGCCCCATGGGGCGCACGGGCTGGCGGACCGTGGTCAGCGGCGGATCCGTGAACGCTATGAGCGGGGAGTCGTCGAAGCCGACGACGGAGACGTCCCGGGGGACCTCCAGACCGGCCCTGCGGGCCGCCCGGATCGCTCCCAGGGCCATCATGTCGCTGGCGCACACCACGGCCGTACAGCCCCGTTCCAGGAGCGCGGCGGCCGCCGCCTCGCCACCCTCCAGGGTGAACAGGGAGTGCTCGATCAACTCCTGTGCGTCGTCCGCCCCCACGCCGAGCTGGTCCTTCATGGCCCGCAGGAAGCCCTCGATCTTCCGCTGGACGGGCACGTACCGCCGGGGGCCCAGGGCCAGGCCGATCCCGCGGTGGCCCAGCTCCGCCAAATGGGTGACGGCGAGGTGCATCGCGGCCCGGTCGTCGGGGGAGACGAAGGGGGCCCGCACCTTCGACGAGAAGCCGTTGACGAGCACGAACGGGACGCCCTGGGCGCGCAGCCGCTCGTAGCGCTGCATGTCGGCGGAGGTGTCCGCGTGCAGGCCGGAGACGAAGATGATGCCGGCGACGCCGCGCTCCACGAGCATCTCGGTGAGCTCGTCCTCGGTGGAGCCGCCGGGGGTCTGGGTGGCCAGGACGGGGGTGTAGCCCTGGCGGGTCAGCGCCTGCCCTATCACCTGGGCGAAGGCGGGGAATATGGGGTTCTCCAGCTCGGGGGTGATCAGGCCCACCAGGCCCGCGCTGCGCTGCCGCAGCCGCACCGGCCGTTCGTAGCCGAGCACATCGAGCGCGGCCAGCACCAACTGGCGGGTGGACGCGGCCACCCCCGGCTTCCCGTTGAGGACGCGGCTGACGGTTGCTTCGCTGACACCCGCCTGGGCTGCGATGTCGGCCAGCCGTGCGGTCACGGGAGGTGACTGTACCGGTCCCGTCATCGGAGTTCCCACCAGACGCAGGTCTCGGCGGGCAGCCGGACGGTGCCGCCGGTGAACTCCAGCGGGGCGGTGGCGAGTACCGGCCGCCCTGGAACAGGCAGTTCCACTTCCTCGCCGAGGGTGTTGAGGGTGCACACGAACCCCGGCCGGGAGAAGGCGAGCACGCCCTCCGGCACGTCCGTCCGCCAGGACATCGGGCCGTCGCCCAGCCCCGGCAGCCGCCGCCGCAGGGCGAGCGCGGAGCGGTAGAGCTCCAGCGTCGAGCGCGGGTCGCCGGACTGCGCCGCCACCGACAGCGCGCCCCACTCCGCGGGCTGCGGCAGCCAGCTGCCGGCCGGGCCGAAGCCGTACGGCGCCTCGGCGCCCTCCCACGGGATCGGCACCCGGCAGCCGTCCCGGGTGCCGTCCTGGCCGTCCCCCCGGAAGAACGCCGGGTCCTGGCGCACCGCGTCCGGCAGGTCCACGACCTCCGGCAGCCCCAGCTCCTCGCCCTGGTAGACGTAGGCCGAGCCCGGCAGCGCCAGCATCAGCAGCGCCGCCGCCCTGGCCCGGCGGCCGCCCCGCTCCCCGCCGCCGTAACGGGTGGTGTGCCGTACGACGTCGTGGTTGGACAGCACCCAGGTGGCCGGTGCGCCCACCGAGCCGGTGGACTCCAGCGACGCGTCGATGACCTCGCGCATCTCCGCCGCGTCCCAGGGGCACGTCAGGAAGTGGAAGTTGAACGCCTGGTGCAGCTCGTCCGGGCGCACGTACAGGGCGAGCCGCTCGGCGGTCGGCGCCCACGCCTCGGCCACGCCGATCCGCTCGCCGTCGTAGGAGTCCAGCAGCCGCCGCCACGAGCGGTGGATCGCGTGCACGCCGTCCTGGTCGAAGAACGGCAGCACCTGGGCGCCGATGAGTTTGGCCTGTTCCTTTCGCCCGATGTCGGGCAGCCCGGGGGCCTTGACCATGCCGTGCGCGACATCGACGCGGAAGCCGTCCACGCCGAGGTCCAGCCAGAACCGGAGAATGGACGCGAACTCGGCGGCGACCTCGGGGTTCTCCCAGTTCAGGTCCGGCTGCTCCGGGGCGAAGAGGTGGAGGTACCACTCGCCGTCGCCGCCGTCCGTCCTCGTCCAGGCCGGTCCGCCGAAGACCGACTCCCAGTCGTTGGGCGGCAGTTCGCCGTGCGCCCCGCGGCCGGGGCGGAAGTGGTAGCGGGCGCGGGCCGCGCCGCCGGGGCGGTCGCCGAGCGCCTCGCGGAACCAGGCGTGCCGGTCGGACGTGTGGTTCGGCACGATGTCGACGATGACCCGCAGACCGAGGCGGTGCGCCTCCCGGACGAGGTCGTCGGCGTCCTGGAGATCGCCGAACAGCGGGTCGACGGCGCGGTAGTCGGCGACGTCGTATCCGCCGTCCGCCTGCGGCGAGGCGTAGAACGGCGTGAGCCAGACGGCGTCGACGCCCAGCTCCGCGAGGTACGGCAGACGTTCGCGGGCGCCGCGGAGGTCGCCGATGCCGTCGCCGTCGCTGTCGGCGAAGGAGCGGACGTAGATCTGGTAGATGACGGCGTGGCGCCACCAACTGTCCTGGCCGGACGGGGTGGAGGGGGCTGCCTGTGTGGTGACGGGGGTGGTGTTCTGGGTCATGGGGGTCCTTGGTGTAGGTGGTTGGGTGGGTGCGGGTGGTTGGTGGGGAGTTGTGCCCCTGGCCCGCCCTTTCACCGTTTCTTGCGCGCTCCGCGCGGGTGTCCTCAAACGCCGGACGGGCTGATTTTTCAGCCCGTCCGGCGTTTGAGGACGAACGCGGCGCAGCCGCGTTGTGGGGCCGAGGGGCGGAGCCCCGGGATGGGGGCACCCCCTCTGGGGGAGGTGAAAGGGCGGGGCGGGGGCGAAAACCCCGCGCGGAGCGCGGCCGCGCCAGGGCTACCCCTTCGTCCCCCCGGCCGTCAGGCCGGATATCAGATGGCGCTGCGCCAGGAAGAACACCACCCCGGCCGGGACGGTGATGAGGACGGCCGCAGCCGTCATCAATCCCCACTCCGCCTTCTGCTGCCCCACAAACGTCTGCAACCCGACCGCCAACGTGTAGTGCTCCTCACTGCTCATGAACTGACTGGCGAACGCCACTTCGCCCCACGCCGTGATGAACGAGTAGAACCCCGTCACCGCCAGCCCCGGCCGCGCCAGCGGCAGCACCAGCCGCCAGAACGTCCCGAACGGCGTCAGCCCGTCCACCCGCCCGGCCTCGTCGATCTCCGCCGGTATCGTGTCGAAGTACCCCTTGAGCATCCACGCGCAGAACGGCACGGACACCGAGCAGTACGTGAGGATCAGCCCCGCGTACGAGTCCAGCAGGCCCAACTGCCCGAGGATCGTGTACAGCGGCACGATCAGCACCGCCATCGGGAACATCTGCGCGACCAGGAAGGTCCACATCAGCGGCCGGTGGCCGGGGAAGCGCAGGCGCGAGACGGCGTACCCCGCGCTGGCCGCGACGAGGACGCCCAGCAGGGTCGCCCCCAGCGCGACGACGAGCGAATTGCCGAACCACGTCAGGAACGCGGTATCGCCCAGGATGTAGCGGTAGTTGGAGAGGCCGAGGCCCCCGATCCGCGTCGGCTCCTGCCAGCCGTCCCGCCCGTGCAGCGAGACGAGGACGACGAAGAGGACGGGGAACAACGACACCAGGGACGCCACGACGAGAGTGGCGTGCAGCGCCGCAGATGCCCCCCGCGAACGGACGCCCCGCGTACGGGCCTTCACCGCGCCGCCACCTCCTGCCGCGCCAGCGTCCGCCGGTAGAAGGTCGCGAACACCAGCAGCAGCGACAGGATCAGGATCCCGTACGTCGCCGAGCCCGCGTAGTCGCGGATGCCCTGGAAGGCCAGCCGGTAGGCGTACGTCACCAGGATCTCGCTCTCCGAGCTCGCGCCCTGCCCGATCAACAGGTAGATGACCTGGAACATGTTGAACGTCCAGATGGTGCCCAGCAGGACCACCGTCCCGCTCACGGCCCGCAGGCCCGGCAGCGTCACGTGCCGGAACCGCTGCCAGGGCGAGGCGCCGTCCATCTCGGCGGCCTCGTGCAGCTCCGCCGGGATGGCCTGGAGCCCGCCGAGGAGGGCCACCATCATGAACGGCACGCCCATCCACACGTTGACGGCGACGGCCGCCGCCTTCTGGAGGGTGCTGTCGCCGAGCCAGTCCACGGCGCCCACGCCCAGCCGGTCGAGGACCGCGTTGAGCACCCCGTACTTCTCGTTGAACATCAGCCGCCACGAGAACGTGGCGACGAACGCGGGCACCGCCCACGGCAGGACCAGCAGCACGCGGTAGAGCCCGCGCAGCCGCATCGGCCGGTTGAGCAGCAGCGCCAGCCCCAGGCCGAGTGCGTAGTGCAGGACGACGCACGACGCCGTCCACACCACCGTCCAGCCCAGCCGGCCGTAGAAGTTGCCCTCCTGTCCCGACAGCACCCGCCAGTAGTTGTCGAGTCCCACGAACCCGTACGTCGAGGGAATGTGGTTGACGCCGATCGTCCGGGCCGTGTTGGCCTCGTTCGCGTCGGTGAACGACAGGTAGATGCCCTTGCCCAGCGGGTAGCCGACGAGGACGCCCAGGACGACGACCACGGGCAACACCATCGCCCACGCGTACCAGTGGGTGGTGAGGGAGCGCCGGAGCCTCGTCATGACGCTCATGACGCGACCGCGTAGTCCTTGAGGAGCGCGGACTTCCACTCCTTCGCGGTGGCGTCCAGCCCCGCCTGCGGCTCCTCCTTCAGCGTCAGGATCCTCGTGTAGTGCTGGAGCCAGACCGTGAACAGGTCGCCGCCCTGCGGGATCGGCGGGCGCGGATGGGCGGTGGCCAGCGCGTCGTGGAAGGACTTGCGCACCGGATCGGCCAGAACCTCCTTCGTATAGGCGGACGTTCGCGTCGGCAGCAGCCCGACCGCCGTGGACACCTCCTGCTGCCGCTCGGTGTCCGTCATGAACCGGGTGAAGAGGTACGAGGCGTCGAAGTTCTTCGAGCCCGCGTAGACGACGAGGTCGTGGCCGCCCACCGGGGCCCCCGCGACCCCGGTGGAACCGGCCGGGACCGGGGCGATGCCCAGGTTCTCCCGCTGCTTGAACGCGTCCCCGCCGAACAGCTCCTTGGTCGCCCAGGGGCCGTCGAGCAGCATCGCGAGCTTCCCGCTCTTGAAGTCGGTCTTCAGCGCGTTGTAGCCGTCCGTGCCGGCCGGCTTCGGTGCCGCGCCGGACCTGACCAGGTCGACGGCGGTCTCGATCCCCTTGCGCGAGGCGTCGTCGGCAATGGTGATCCGCTTCCCCGGCACGTCGAGCATGTCGCTCTTCTCGCCGTAGAGGAAGGGGAGGGAGTAGTAGCTGTCCGGGCTCAGCCCGACGCCGCCCGCCCCGGTCCTCTCCTTGATCTTCCGCGCCGCATCCTTCACTTCCCCCCAGTTCGCCGGCGGCCTGCCGACCCCGGCCTTCCGCAGGAGCTCCTTGTTGTAGAGCAGCCCGAGCGTGTCCGTCACCTGCGGAACCCCGTATGTCTTCCCCTCGTACGCGGCGCTCTTGAGCGGCCCCTGGAGGAAGTCCTCCGGCCGGTCGAGGGCCGGTGTCCCGGTGAGGTCCTTGAGGTACCCGAGCTGGGCGAAGCCGGGGGTCCAGCCGACGTCCGCCCGCAGCACGTCGGGTGCGCCCCGGCCGGCGGCCGCGGCGGTCTTGAACTTCTGCTGCGCCTGGTCGAAGGGGACGTTGACGTAATCGACCTTGATCTTCGGGTACTTGGCCTCGAACTCCTTCACCAGCTTCCGGAAGGCCGGGGCCTCGTTGGTGGCGTCGGAGGTGTCCCACCAGGTGACGGTGCCGCTGACACTGCCCGGGTCCTTGGCGGCCTTCTCGCCGCTGCCGCCGTCGCTTCCGCCGCCGTTGCCGCAGGCGGTCGCGGTGAGCGCCAGCACGCCGAGGGCGGCGGCGATCGATATGCCTCTTCGCGATGTGCCTCTTCGCACAGGGATCTCCTCGTCACGAGGGCCGGTCCGGGAGGCGGGGCGGCCCTGGGCTGAGGAGGAAGTTAACAGGCTGCAATCTCTTGCGAAAGAGGTTGCAAGGAATTGCCGGTGCCTCAGGGTGAGCCGAAGTCCCCGGTGCGCCCGGGGGCTTCGGGGAGTCGGCAAGCGATGTGAGAGGCGCGCCCCGACCGGGGTTGACCGTCACAGCAGCGGCACGTACGGTCTCGGGCACTGCGCCGGTGCCCGATGTCCGCAAGGGCCGTGTGGGGGTGGTGACGTGTCCGGAGCCGCACGCCGTGCGCTGTCGGCGGTTCTGTTGCTGCTGGTGGGTTGCCTTCTGTGGTCGTCCCCACGGGCGACGGCCGCTCCACCGGGTCAACGGGACGTCACCGCCGTGCTGTTCCAGTGGCGCTACGACTCCGTGGCCCGGGAGTGCGCCACCGCCCTCGGCCCCGCCGGCTACGGCTACGTCCAGGTCTCGCCGCCCCAGGAGCACATCGCGGGCCCGCAGTGGTGGACCTCCTACCAGCCCGTCGGCTACCGGATCGCCGGACGGCTCGGCAACCGCGCGGCCTTCGCCCGGATGACCTCCGCCTGCCACCGGGCGGGGGTCAAGGTCGTCGTGGACGCCGTGATCAACCACATGACTGCCGGGTCGGGCACCGGCACCGGCGGCTCGGCGTACGCCAAGTACGACTACCCGGGCACCTACCGCGATGCCGACTTCCATCGCTGCCGCCGTCCGATCGCGGACTACCGCAACCGCGACGACGTCCAGAACTGCGAACTCCTCGGCCTGGCCGACCTGGACACCGGCAGCCCCTACGTTCGTGAGCGGCTGGCCCGCTACCTCGACGACCTGCTCGCCCTGGGGGCCGACGGCTTCCGCATCGACGGCGCGAAGCACATTGCGAGCGCCGACCTCGCGGCGGTCAAGGCGCGGACCACCCGCCCCAGGTCCTACTGGAAGCAGGAGGTCATCTTCGGCGCGGACGAGGCGGTCCGCCCCGAGGAGTACCTGGACACCGGCGACGTCCAGGAATTCCGCTACGCCCGCGATCTGCGGCGCGCCCTGGAGCCCGGACACCTCCCGGAACTGCGGGACTTCGGCGAGGGGCGGGGCTACCTGCCCGGCCGCCGGGCCTCCGTCTTCGTCGACAACTGGGACACCGAGCGGGACGGCAGCACCCTCAGCCGCAGGTCCGGTGCCGCCTACACGCTGGCCAACGTCTTCCTGCTCGCCTGGCCGTACGGCTCACCGGATGTCCACTCCGGCTACGACTTCGACGACCGTGATGCGGGACCGCCCGACGGCGGGACGGTACGGGCCTGTTGGCAGGACGGCTGGACCTGCCAGCACCGGTGGCCCGAGATCGCCCGCATGGTCGCCTTCCGGAACGCCGTACGCGACGCGCCCGTCACCCATTGGTGGGACGACGGCCACGACGCCGTGGCCTTCGGCCGCGGCGACCGGGGCCACGTCGTCCTCAATCATGGACGGACCCCCCTGGTCAGGGAGTTCACCACCTCACTGCCGGCCGGCGACCATTGCGACGTACAGGGTGGACGGTGGGTGCGCGTCGGCCCCGACGGCCGGTTCACGGCGACCGTCGCCCCGGACACGGCGCTGGCCCTGCTCGCCGCAGGGTCGGTCACAGGGGCGGTCACAGGGTCACGAGCGTGCTCACCGCGCTGACCGCGCCCACGAAGGGGCCGTCCTCCGGCTCGTTCTCCAGAATGCGCCGCAGCACGGCGGCCATGCCGGCGTCATGCGCCGCGCTCGCCGCCGTCAGTCCCACGAAGGCGTGCACGAGCTGCGACTCCAGCTCCGCACGCGGAATGCCGGGCCCTTGGCCCTCCTGCCACAGCCGGGCCGTCGTCTCCGTCAGGGAGACCCATGACCGCAGGGCTACTTCCAGACGGGGACCGGGCTCTCCGACGGCCAACTGGTCGAGCAGGTGCGCGTAGGCGGCCTCGCGTACCCGGCCGGTCAGGTCGGTGCTCTCGCGCAGCAGGACGGCGTATCCCGCGCCCGGCTCTTCCGCGACGTCGAAGAAGCGCCTGACGACGCCCAACAGCCGCTCCCCGGGCGGGCCTTGGCGGGGCTCCGCGAACAGTCCCGCCAAGTCCTCGGCGGCGCGGTGCAGTACGGCCTCGTAGAGGCTCTGCTTGCCCGCGAAGTAGTGGTAGACGAGCGGACGGGAGATCCCGGCGGCGGCCGCGATGTCGTCGAGCGAGACATGCTCGGGCGGGCGCCGGCTGAACAGGTCGAGGGCCACGGCGATGAGTTGCTCGCGTCGCCGCGCCACGTCCATGCGGCGGCGGCTACGGGTCGCGGTGGTCATGCGGGCATCCTAAGCGGTCGCCCGTGGGCGGGCGAAAGCTCACCGCAGCGGCTCGCCGCGGAAGGGTCACCGCAGCGGCGCCACCTTCCCCCCGTCCCGCAGCCGTCCGCTCAACTCCGCCCGGGCGTCCGCCGACGCGGGCCAGAAGGCCGTCGGGCCGGGCTCGGTGCCGTGGACGCCGCCGGTGGCCGCGAGCGACGTCACGTCCTCGCTGCCCGCCGCCAGCGCGTACCAGGTCCCGCCCGGGGAGCGCCACAGGCCGCCCGCCAGGGCGTGCGGGGAACGGGGGCCGCAGGCGGGGGAGTCGCCGGCGCGGCCGACGACCGCGGCCCGGTCCGCGGGGCGGGCGCCGGGGGCCTGGAACTGGGCGACGGCGCGGCTGCCGGTGCCGCGCCAGGTCTCGGCGCGGGTGCAGTACCAGTCGGCCGCCCCGGCCCCGCCCGGGAGTTGCTGGTGGGCGAAGTGCCAGAGGTGGACGGAGCGCACGCCCTGGGAGCGCAGGGGCTGGAGCTGGCAGGCGGTGTGGGACCAGGGGGCGGGGGAGGCGGCGGTGGCGCCCGGGGCGCCGGTGGTCAGCCGGGCCGGGACCAGCTCGCCCAGGTCCGTCACCAGGCGCGGCCCCAGCTGCAGGGCGGGCCAGGCGCGGCAGTCGCCCGTCGCCGCGGGCCCGGCCACGGGGTCGGTCAGCCCGTCGGCGTTCCGGTGCAGCGGGCGCGCGGCCTGCCCCGGTGCGAGCAGGTCGCGGGCGGCGGCCGAGGTCACCCAAGGGGCGGTCAGATAGCGGACGTTGCCGTCGGTGCGGCCGACGACGACGGCGGCGGCCGTGTCGGTGTCGGCCGCGTCGGCCCGGGCGAAGTCCAGCGCGGCCGCCCCCGTGCCGTCGCCGGACCGCGCCTCGGCGTAGCGGACGACGCGCAGGCCGTCGTAGAGGAGGACGACCGCGGCGGAGTCGACGTCGCCCGCGTAGAGGAGCTGGGCGGGACCGGCGGCGGGGCCGGAGGGGGTGCCGGGGGTGGCGGTCACCTGCACCCCGTCGCCCGGGCGGGCCCAGACGGCCAGGGCCCGGCGGAGCAGCGCCTCGTCGTCGGTCCGGGAGCCGCGTGCGGGCCAGGACGCGAAGCCGGGGCGGTCGGCGCTCCTCCAGACGCCGGGCTCGGCGCGGGTCAACAGGCCCGGGTCCAGGGCCTGTTCGGCCGCGGCGTTGCGCGCGTAGGGCGGGGCGGCGGCCCCGTCCGGGTTCCCGCCGGTGAACGACAGCAGCAGCGCCCCGCACACGGCGGCCGCGGCGACGCCGATCGCGGCCGCGCGCAGATGGCGGCGGCGGTGCATCAGGTCCGTGGGCCGGGCCTGGAGCGAACAGGGGTCGAACTCCACGGACTTGAGCAGGGTGCCCTCCCGGGAGCCGGGCGGGACGCGGAGCGCCGTCGCCTCGGCGACGGCCGCGCCCGGGTCCTCGACCCCGGCGGCCTCCAGGAGCGCCCGCACCTCCCGGTCGGCGCCCAGCTCCAGGGCGCGCAGCACGAAGGCGGCCCGGGCGGGGGCGGAGAGCCGGCCGAGGGCCTGGTCCAGGGCGAGTTCGTCGGCGCCGCCGGAGCGGGGGAACAGCCGCAGGCCCCACACCTGCGGCAGGAGCGGCGGCAGTTGGCCCGCCCGCGGCAGGGCGAAGCGGCCGCGCGGCCGGGCCGCGTCGAGGGCGGCGCGCAGCACGCGGAGACGGACGTAGGCGTAGCCGGGGTCGCCGGCCGGGGCGGGCTCCCCGGCCTCCGGCCGGGTGCGCGGCAGGGCGCGCTGGACGAGGGCGTGCGCGGCCAGGACGCGGCGGTGGCGGCCGAGGGCCGGGGGGAGCACCAGGTAGCCGAGGCGGACGAGGCGGGGGTAGTGCTCGATGAGCGCGGCCTCGGCCCGGTCGATGTCGAGGGCGGGGCCGACGGCGGCATCGAGGGCGGCGCGCGGACGGGGGGCTGTTGCTTGCTGCTCCACGTCCGTAGAACGAGTGAATGGTGCGATGGTCACCTCCGCTCGGATCCGCTCGGAGGGGCGCCGGAGGAGCGTCGCCGGGCCCTGTCGCCGGCCCCTGTCGCCAGGCCCTTCGCTACGCCACGTACCCTTCGCTACGCCACGTAACGGTCCCTGATCCGGTTCACCGCGGCATCCGGCACGCCCAGTCCCACGCGGACGTACCCCTCCACGGACCCGTGCGTCCGCCGGAGCTCCTCCAGGGCGGCCGCCAGATAGGCCGGGCGCACGCCGAAGAGGGCTTCGGGGAGGGCGGGGTCGCCGCCGGCGGCGGTGAAGCGGTCGACGACCGGGGCGAAGGCGGCCCGTACGGCGGGGGCCACCGCGAGGTACTCCGCCTCGGCGGTCGCCTCGTCCGCGCCGAGCAGCAGCAACAGGACGGTGGCGGCCCAGCCGGTGCGGTCCTTGCCGGCGGTGCAGTGGAAGAGCAGGGGGCCGCAGTCGGGCTCGGCCAGGGTGGTCAGCAGCCGTCCGTAGGCGCGGCAGGCGGCGTCGGAGGTGACGAACGCCCGGTAGGAGTCGGCCATCAGCTTCTCCGCCTTGCCGCCGCCGAGGCGCTGCTCGGCCACGGCCGGGCTGCCGAGGATGGAGTCGAGGCTCGCGGGTACGGGCTCGCCGCCCGGCGCCGCGCCGTCGGCCATCACGTCCGCGACGATCAGCCGGGCCCCCTTCGGCAGCCGGTCCGGGCGCTCGCGGCGCTCGTGCTCGCCGCGCAGGTCCACCACCGTGCGGATGCCGAGCGCGGCGACGGCCGGGTCCGCCGCGGGGTCGTGCCGGTCGAGGGGGCCGGAGCGCAGCAGCAGCCCCGGACGCACGGCGGAGTTGCCGGCCAGCGCGACGCCGCCGAGGTCGCGGAGATTGATGATGGTCGAGGCGTCGAACTGCGGCATGCGCGCTTCTCCCTGGCCCTGGGCGTTCTCTCGGGTTTTTCCGCTTTCCACTTTTATTGTGGAGAACGGTAGCCGAGGCCGCGATGTCACCGGAGGGCGAGGGTCCGTTCACGGCCCGCGCCCAGGCCCAGGCCGAGGAGCAGGGCCGTCAGGTGCCCCGCGTCGGTGAAGTCGGGCCGGCGGGTCGCCAACGGGCGGACGGCCAGCGCCAGCAGCGCCGAACAGGCCACCGTCCGCCATCGGCCGGCCGGCAGGGAGGCGGCGAGGAACCCCAGGACGGCGTTGCGGCCGTAACTGGTGCCGACGTCGGTCGCGGACCGGGTCCGCTGCCCGGCCCGCACGGCGCGCAGACCTCCGTAGACGAGGAGCGAGGCGCCCACGTGCCCCCAGGCGAAGGCGCCCGCCGCCCACCACGCGCCGTAGGCGTACTCCGTGTACCCGAGGACGGCGAGCAGCAGCAGCGCGTACCCCAGGTCCATCGGCGCCTCGACGACCAGGGCGCTGGTGACGAGGGTGTCCCAGCGCCCGGCGGACAGGTTGTCCACGTTGGTCGAGCAGCGGCGCAGGAGCCGGGCGCGGCGGGCGGGGTTCAGCAGCCGCCGTGCCGCGAGGGCGCCGAGCTGGACGGTGCCGACGTAGGCCGGGGCGAGGCGGACCGGGAGCGCGGTGATCGTCATCCGCCCATCATCGGACGCCCGTTGGGGCCGCGCCAGCCCCTTTTGTGCGTGGTGTCAGCCGCGGTCGAGGTAGGCGAGCACGGCCAGGACCCGGCGGTTGTCGTCGTCGGAGGGCGCGAGGCCCAGCTTGGCGAAGATGTTGGAGGTGTGCTTGGCGACGGCCCGTTCGGTGACGACGAGCCGGTCCGCGATGGCCGCGTTGGAACGCCCCTCCGCCATCAGCTCGATGACCTCCCGCTCCCGCGGGGTGAGCCGGGCCATCGGCGCGTCCTGCGAGCGCCGGGACAGCAACTGCGAGATGACCTGCGGGTCCATCGCCGTACCGCCGCCCGCCACCCGCCGGACGGCGTCGACGAACTGCTCGGCGTCGAAGACCCGGTCCTTGAGCAGATAGCCGACGCCGCCGCTGCCGTCGGCCAGCAGCTCCTGCGCGTAGAGCTGCTCCACATGCTGGGAGAGCACCAGCACGGGCAGCCCCGGCGTGGCCCGCCGCGCCGCCAGGGCGCACTGCAGGCCCTCGTCGGTGAAGGACGGCGGCAGCCGGACGTCCACCACCGCGACGTCGGGCTTCAGCTCGGCCAGCGCCCGGCTCAGCTCGGGACCGCTCTCCACGGCCGCGACGACCTCGAAGCCATAGGCCTCCAGCAGCCGGACCAGCCCGTCGCGCAGCAGGAACAGGTCTTCGGCGAGCACGACACGCAACTTGAGGACTCCAGGGTGAGGAAGGCCGCGCCCCCCACGGGCCCGGTGTCCCCATTGTCCCTGTGCCGTCGGGGCCGCGCCGCCTCAGGTCATGGTGAAGTCCGCGAAGTCGAAGCCCGGGGCCACCACGCAGCTCACCAACACCGGCTCGCCGTCCAGGGGTTCGGCGTCCTGCCAGGCGCCGCCGGGGACCAGCAGCTGAGGCCGGTCGCCGTCCTCGACGCCCGGGCCGAGGACGACCTCCCGGGCCCCCGCCCCGTCGGGCGCGTTGCCGCTGCCGCCCAGGCGCAGCCGCAGCCGGCCGCCGCGGTGCCACAGCCACAGCTCGTCGGAGCGCACCCGGTGCCAGCGGGAGCGCTCACCGGGATGCAGCAGGAAGTGGATGCCGGTCGCGAACGCCCGCGGCCCCGGATAGCCGTCCGGGGTCGCGCTGCGGGACGTCCGCCACGTCTCGCGGTACCACCCGCCCTCGGGGTGCGGTTCCAGCCCGAGGAGGGGGACCAGAGGGGAAATGTCGGCCATGCGCCGACTGTCTCATCCGGCGGCGGATGCGGCCAGGGCGCACGGGATCTCGATCGTGACGAGCGTCGGCCCGCCCGCCGGGCTGCTGACCGCCAGCACCCCGTCGAAGGCGCCCAGCCGCCGCTCGACGCCCAGCAGCCCCGTGCCCCGCGAGGTGTCCGCGCCGCCGCGCCCGTCGTCGGTGACGGCCGCGCGCAGCATCCCGTCCGCGTGGTACAGGTCCACCCGGATCCGGCTCGCCTCCGCGTGCTTGACGGCGTTGGTGAGCACCTCGCTGACCGCGAAGTAGGCCGCGGACTCGACGGGTTCGGAGGCCCGGCCCGGCAGGTCCACCGTCACCTCGACCGGCAGTGGCAGGCGCAGCGCCAGCGCCCGCACCGCGTCGCCCAGGCCGCGCTCGGCGAGGACCGGCGGGTGGATGCCGCGCACCAGGTCCCGCAGTTCGGTCAGCGCCTCGGCGGAGTCGGCGCGGGCGGCGGCCAGCAGCCGCTTGGCCTGCGCCGGGTCCTTCTCGATCAGCGCCTCGATGGTGCCCAGGCTCATGCCCATGGCGACGAGCCGGGCCTGGGCGCCGTCGTGCAGGTCCCGCTCGATGCGCCGCAGCTCGGCGGCGGAGCTGTCCACCGCGTCGTGCCGGGTCTCCGTCAGGTGCTGGACGCGCAGTTCGAGCTCGCGCTCGTGGTCGGGGTGCAGCAGCTGCCGGGCGAGGTTGAAGTGGGCGCGCAGCAGGGCCGGGGCGGCGAAGACGCCGATGAGGGCGAAGACCGCGCCCAGACCGGCCGCGAGGTTGGCGCTGGTCTGGCCGGTGATGTGGATGAACGCGAACCACTCGTTGCCACCGGCGTCCACGATCGGCTTCCAGACGCCGCAGGCCAGCACGATGCCCCACGGGAAGTACAGGAAGAGCACGGGCGCCAGCATGGCCAGCGCGAAGCCCGCGGTCGCGTCCACCAGCAGCCACTCCACGTCGCGCCAGGTCGCCCTGTCCTTCAGCAGCGCCTGGCAGAGCTCGACCTGCCCGATGAAGCCGCCGCGCCGGGGCAGCGTCCGGTAGGGGACGGGGATGGAGACCCCGGACCACTCCATGGCGTGCAGCCGGCGCTGGTTGGCGTACCGCCGGACGGCCTTGAGGGCGTGGGGCGCGGTGAAGAGGCCGATGCCCACCGGGATGAGGCAGATCGAGACGATCGCGAGGGTGAACAGGACGATGGAGGAGATCGCACCCGAGAGCGCGAGCCACAGCGACCTCGCGGCGGCCTGCAGTGCTGTGCGGATCTTCATCGTGCGCGCTCTCCCGGGCTCCGTCCCGGGAGCGGTTCCCCCGGGCCTCCCCCTCAGTCTCCCGGCTGTTTCCGGCCAGGTCACGGGGTGTGGCCCGAGGGGTGGGGGTGTACGTAGGTACACCACCACCGCGGGCGGCGGGGTCAGACGCCGGCCGGGGGCGCGTACTTGTAGCCGACCCGGCGCACGGTCACGATCGACCTGCGGTGCTCCGCGCCCATCTTGCGGCGCAGCCGGGCGACATGGACGTCGACGGTCCGACCGTCGCCCACGTGACCGTAGCCCCACACGGTGGTCACCAACTGGTCGCGGGTGTGCACCCGGTGCGGGTGCGCCACGAGATGCGCCAGCAGTTCGAACTCCAAGTACGTCAGGTCCAGCAGCCGCCCGGCGACCCGGGCCGTGCGCTGCTCGGGGTCGATGCTCACCAGCGCGTCCCCGTGCAGCGCGGGCCCCGCGCCGTCCGGGGCCGGCTGCTCGGCCGGTACAAGGACCAGGTAGCCGACCATCGGCGGCTGGCCGGGCAGGGTCGGCAGGGAGTGCTGCGGAGCGGGCAGCCAGGTGGCCCCGGGGTGCAGCAGGTCGGCGACCGGGGGCACCTCGTCCGGGGCGACGGCTCGCAGCCGCTGGCGCTGGGCGGGGATACCGGCGACGGACGGGGACAGCGTGTGGACGGGGTTCGTCATGGGGAGCTCAGCTCTTTCGCGCGGAGGAACGCCGAAAAGGACGTGCGGTTGCGCGGGCCGTTGGCCGGTAGCGGTACCGGCTGCTGACTTCGACGTAAGGGGTCAGCTGAAGAGAGGGGCCTGCGCGGGACTACACGCGCGACAACACACTCGGTCGAAGTCGTGATGCTGGCGGGACGGCCAGAAAGGCTCAAGGTCGTTGCGACCCGTCACGGTGTTCTGGTGGCTGCCCATGGCCCTATTGAAGCATGGCGGGTGGGCGGGCAGCAGCCCCCCGGGGCGGGGTGTGCGGGGGCGAGGGCGGGTGCGGGGGCGGGTGCGGGGCCACCGCCTCCGGCAGCCCCGGCGGCCGGAGCGCGCCGTAGCCGTGGAACCGGCGCGTCCCGCACTCCGCGCAGACCTCCTCGCCCTCGCCCGCGGCCTCCCAGCCGGAAGGGTGCGGGCAGTGGTGCACGAGGCGCCCCACGGCCCGGTGCATCACTTCCCTCCCCAGCGGCCGGTGTGCGCCGTGATCCAGTGCGTGTACGCGGCGGCGGTGGCGCGCCCCGCCGTCGCCCGGTCGCCGGCGGCCGCGCGCCGCGCGCTGTCCAGCGCGACGCACTCGGCGCAGCCGGACTGGTACGGGGCGAGCCCGGCCGCGGCGCGCTCGTCGCGGGTCGCCAGCCGGAGGGCGGAGGCGTGGGCCTCCCACTCGGGGGCGTCGCCTGTTCCGGTACCGGGCTCCGGTTCACGGAGCCGGGCGGTGTCGTCGGTGGTACTGATCACTTGGGCGAGCCGGTTCTGGCGCACGTCGACGACGAACGTGCCTGGTCTGTACGTCACGGTGTCGAGGATGGTGGCGCGGCAGTACGGTGGCCAGGGTTCCGGGTTCAAGACCCGGGAGACTTGAATGGGGGCGAACAACTGTGCCTGTGGCAAAGCCACTTGACCCGTCGCAATCGCTTGTCGCGCGGTACGGGGCGGCATTGCGCGAGCATCGCCTGCGGCGCGGCTGGTCGCAGGCGAAGCTGGGCAGGAAAGTGTTCCTCTCCCACGCCAGGATCGCGCAGTTCGAGGCGGGCCAGAGCCTTCCGTCCAAGCGGCAGGCGGAAGCGCTGGACGACGTTCTGGGCGCGGGCGGAGCGCTCCTGGGCGAGTGGGACAGGGTTAACGACAACCCTGATGCCAAATGGATTCAGAAGCTGGCCCAGATCGAGAACAGGGCGGTCGAGATCCGGCACCTCACCGACGTCATTCCCGCGCTTCTGCAGTCCGAAGGGTATGCAAGGGCGATCCTCGCGCAGAGCATGGAGCATTACGGGGGTGATCTCGAGCAGAAGATGCAGCACCGCACCGCGCGACGGGCGTTGCTGGACCGTCCCGGTGCTCCGAAGTTCTACGGGGTTCTCAAGGAAGCAGCCCTGCACTGGGTTGTCGGCGGAGCCGAGGTCATGCGCGGCCAGCTGCGGGACCTGGCGGACATGGCGGCCAAGCCGCATATCAGCATTCAGGTCGTTCCTTTCGTGGGATGCGGGCTCCTGACCGACATCGGGATGCTGACGATTTCGAAGCTCCCCAGCGGTAAGGACATCGTCTACCGGAGCGGGGCTTTCGAAGGTACGTACATCACCCGCAGGGATGCCGTTGCCCAGTACCTGTCGTTGTACGAGCGGCTCCGGCGGAGCGCCATGTCCCCCGATGATTCAATGAAGTTGATCGAGAAGGTACTTGGGGAGCGATACTCATGAGCGCCGTCCGCTTTCGCCCGACCTCGGTTGAGTGGCGCAAGAGCTCGTACAGTACGGCCCACGACACCTGCGTCGAAGTGGCCGACCAATTCTCCGGCGTCGTCCCGATAAGGGACAGCAAGGCTCCCGACGGCCCGGCCATAGCGGCCAGCGCCCCCGCCTGGACGGCATTCGTCGCCGCCGTGAGCACCGGCACCATGACCGCCCGCGCACGCTGATCCGCGTGCGCGGGCGGCCGCCGTCAGGAACGCGATCCGCCGCCGCCGACCACCGGATAGTGGTCGGAGAGATCGGTGTACGTGTACGTCCGGAACCAGCTGGAGACCGTCCACGGTGCGGACGTCTCCTTCACGACCGTGTTCCGCCAGGAGGCGGGCCGCGCGTGGCCCGCCCGGTGGAGGACGTAGTCGAGGTCCTCGCTGGAGTCGTCGGGGTAGCGGTACGCCGCGATGGAGTTCTGCTTCGTGTCGAAGGAGCGCGGGTGTCCGGCGCGCGAATCGGCGCCGGTGAAGCCGGAGTTGGCGAGCATGGACGCGTACTCCGGCCCGCGCGCGTCCACGTTCAGGTCGCCCGCGAGCAGGACCTGCTCGTCCGCCGGGATCTTCTTCTCCTTGAGGAAGGCGTCGATCTGCCGGAACTGGCGGGCGCGGAGCGCCACCGCCTCACCGGCGCCGCAGCCGCTGTCGGTGGACTGGGTGTGCGTGCCCACGAGGTGGACCCGGGCGCCGCGGACGTCGAGGACGGCGTAGGCGAAGCCCTTGTTGGACCACTTGTCGGAGCCGCACGCCTCCTTGAAGACGAACTGTTCCTTGCGGACGATGGGCCACTTGCTGAGGACGGTCACCCCGCCGTCCTCCGGGGTGGAGGCGGAGTAGCTCCCGCCGGTGGCGTCCCAGCCGTCCCGGCCGCGTCCGACGACGGGCGTCTGGTGCGGGTAGCGGCCGGCGGCCCGCGACTTCAGGGTCGCGGAGGCGGAGTTGTCGAAGGCCTCGGTGAGGACGACGGCGTCGTGGCCCCGGAAGAATCCGGCGCCGGTGATCGCCCGGGCGCGGTGCTCCTGGCCCCAGTTGGGGTAGAGATTGGTGCTCATGAGGAACGTGTTGTAGGTGAGCACGTCGAGGGCAGGGGTGGCCGCCCGGGCGGGCGAGGGCAGGGCCAGGGTGGCGAGGAGCGCGGTCAGCGCGACGGCTCCGCGTGCCGTGGACGTCGTTGTCGGCGGCATGGGTCTCCCTGTGGAGTTGTCGAGTTCAAGATCATTTTGGCGGTGCGGGATGAACTCCTATACCGGGCGAGGGCGGCGATGTCTGACTGTCCATCAGGTGAGAGGGGAGCGGACGGTCCGTACAGGGTCCGGTACCCGTCGTACGGTTCGGGCTCTGTCCGATGGGTCGGTGACGGCCGGGGCGCATGGCCGCCCGTGGACCCGGCCGGACCGCTTGTGCACGGATCGCGCTCCGTCCCTGACCGCTGCGACCCTGCTCAAGGGCTCTCGGGGGAGGGGTTCACCTGCCGGTGTCCTTGGCGAGGGTATGGGCGACCAGGGCGTTGGCGTGGCCGTGTCCCAGGCCGTGTTCCGTCTTCAGCCAGGCGACGAGCTCCATGTGCTTGGTCAGGGGGGAGGAGCGGATGAGGTCTTTCCACTCCGGGATCTGGCGGCCGTACTTCTCCTCGATCGACGGGAAGTAGCTGGCAGGGCCTTTCACGGCGGCGGTCATGTCGGAGTGCTGTCCTTCTGTCCGTGTGCGTGCTGCGGGTGCGGGAGGTTTGTCAGCGGACGACGTCGAAGACGTTCTTCTGCAGGCCGTTGGCGTAGGCCGCGTGCTCGACGAGCTTCAGCTTCTGGGTGTCCTTGTCCGTGGCGCTGAACAGTCGCTTGCCGGCGCCGAGGAGGAGCGGGAAGACGAGGAGGTGGTAGCGGTCGATCAGGCCGGCGTCCGAGAGGGCTTGGTTGAGGGAGGCGCTGCCGTGGACGATGATCGGGCCGCCCTCGGTCTCCTTCAGCGCGGCGACCTCGTCGAGTGAGCGCAGGATCGTGGTCTCGCCCCAGTCGGAGACCAGGTCGTCCTCGGTGAGAGTGGTGGAGACGACGTACTTCGGCATCACCTTGTAGTCGGCGAAGTCCGCCATGTCCGGCCACACCGGGCTGAACGCTTCGTAGCTGGTGCGGCCCATCAGTACCGCGGTGGCTTCCTGCTGCTCGCGGCCCTTGATGTCGAACGCCTCGGGCAGGAACTCGGTGTGTTTGAAGGTCCATCCGGAGTTGCGGTATCCGGGCTCGCCGCCCGGTGCCTCCACGACGCCGTCGAGCGAGATGAACGCGGTGCTTATCAGGGTGCGCATCTTGGGGTTCCTCGGTATCTCGGGTCCGGGTGGGTGAGGGTGCGGCCGGTGTGCGCTTCGCTCATTCGGGCTGCCGCGGCGCACCCACCGTGATCTCCGACTGCTGACCGCGGAGAGACTCGTCGGACACGCTCTAGTCGGCCCGTTCGTGACGGAGGAGGACCACTTGGGAGTCGAAGGTCCTGGTCTCGGCCAGGGTGAGGTCGAACCGCTGCGTGGGAGTCGTGAAGACGCGCTTGCCGCCGCCGAGCACGACGGGGTGAACGAAGATCTGGTATTCGTCGATCAGTCGGTGCTCGGTGAGGAAGCCTGCCAGCGTGGAGCCGCCGAACAGCAGCAGGTGCGCGCCGCTGTCCTTGAGGGCGGTGAGCTCCTCGATGACGTCGGTGTTGATGACGCGGGTGTTCCAGTCGGCCTCGGTCAGCGTCGATGAGACGACGACCTTGGGCGCCTTGCGCCAGACCGGCGCGAAGGCGAGGTCGTGCTCGTGGGTGGAGAACTCCTCGGCGCGGGGCCAGAAGCCGGACATCATGTCCCACACCTTGCGGCCGTACAGGAAGACGTCGGCGCTGCCGGTGAGGGCCTGCGAGTGGGCGGACAGTTCGCCGTCCATGCGGGGCCAGTCGAACTCCCCGTTCGGTCCCTCGATGAAGCCGTCCAGCGACTGGTGCACAAAGTGCGTGATCTTTCCCATGCGGAGCGGGCCCCCTGAAGAAGAAGCGGCCGAACGGCCGGCGACTGCCACTTGTGTACGATGTTCACATACGGGCGGCATGGTGATCCGCGCCCCCCGACTGCTCGAACAGGAGCCTAGACGGAATAAGTGGATGCTGTCCACATTGGAGGCGGGTGGCCGTGCCGGCGACCGGGAACGACAGCAGGAACGCGGACAGGGGCGGCAGCGAGAAGAGGACCGGTAAGCCGAAGCGGGACACCTACCGTCATGGCGACCTCCGCAACGCGCTGATAGAAGCCGGTCTCGCACTCGCCCGCCAGGGCGGCCCCGAGGCCATCGTGCTGCGCGCGGCCACGCGGCAGGCCGGGGTAGCCCCCAACGCCGCCTACCGGCACTTCGCCGACCGGGGCGCGCTGCTGCACGCCGTCTCGCAGGCCGCCATGGCCGAGGTCGCCCGCACCATGGAGGCCGAGCAGGCCGCGCTGCCGCCGACCGAGGACCCGGCGGCCGCCGCCCGGGCCCGCTTCCGCGCGGTCGGCACCGGCTATCTGCGCTTCGCGCAGGAGGAGCCCGGGTTGTTCCGCGTGGCCTTCCACGTCCCCGGCGACATGGCGCACGCTGCGGACGACGATGCGGCGGGCCTCACCGGCAGGACCCCCTTCGAGCTCCTCGGCGCCGCCCTCGACGGCCTGGTCGAGACCGGCTTGCTGCCCGAGGACCGGCGCCCCGGCGCCGAGTTCCTCGCCTGGTCCGCCGTCCACGGCTTCGCCGTCCTTCTCATCGACGGCCCCCTGCGCGGCCTCCATCCCACCCAGGCCCACGACGCCGGCCAACACGTCATCGACATGATCGAACGCGGCCTCTGATCCCCGCCGAGCGCAGCGGAAGCCTCTCGACACCCGCGGCCCGTCAGACCGTACCTACGCCTGGGGGATCTTCGGGAACCCGAACGCGTACCCCTGCTCCTTCAGCCACGGCAGCAGCCGCTCCAGCGCCTCCATGCTCTGCGCGCGGTCCCCGCCGCCGTCGTGGAGGAGGATCGTCGGCCCGTTGCGCAGCTGCCGCTTCACCTTGGCGACGATGGCGTCGGTCCCCGGCCGCTCGTAGTCCCCGGGGTCCACGTTCCAGCCCAGGTTCACCATGCCGTGCGCGGCGGCCAGCTGGCGGCTCTGCGGGGTGAACGCGCCGCCGGGCGCCCGGTAGTAGCGCACCCGCTCGCCCCCCGCGGCCTCCTCGATCATCTTCTGCGCGTCCAGGATCTCCTTCTTCTGGTAGCCCACGGGCTTCTTGTCCATGGCGGTGTCGTGGCTCATGGAGTGGTCGCAGAGCCGGTGTCCCGCGGCGACGACCTTCTTCACCAGGTCCGGGTGGGCGCGGGCGTTGGGGCCGGTCATGCAGAACGTGGCCTTGGCGCCGTAACGGGCCAGTATCTCCAGGGCCTTGGGGGTCCAGGTGGGGTCGGGGCCGTCGTCGAGGGTGAGGTTGACGGCCTTGCCGTCCCGGTCCGACTCGCGGACTATGCGCATGTCCACCCGGGGGGCCGGGAGGGACGGGTCGGTGACCGTGGTGCCGCCGCTCTTGCCCCCGCCCGCGGCCCCGCCGCCGGCGAACACGACCGTGCCGGTCAGCGCCGCCATCGCGACCCCGGCCGCGGCCGTCGCTCCGAGGGGCCGCGCCCACCGCCGTGTTCCTCGCGGAATCCATGCCTTCACGTCGGCCGCTCCTCTCGTTCCGGTCCTGTCTGCTCCCAGAGCGAAACATGGAGAAACGGAGAAGAAGCCGGAAAAAGGGCGCTCTCATCGTTTGGTCATGGAACGCGAACAGGCGCGTCATCGGATGGGCATGGTGTGGTGGGAGGCGAGCCCGCCGTGCGCGTTCCCGCTGCCGCGCGAGGCCGTCAACAGATCGAGCAGGACGAGGACCCGCTCCCTGCCGACGCGATACGGTCGAACCGACACCCCTGAGGAGGGAGGCACCGTGAGTGCACAGCCCCTACACCGGCACACTGCCGTCCCGCAGCCGTCCGCGACCCCGGAAGCGCTCCGTGCGGCGCTGGCGCAGGTCGCCCCGGGGCGCCTCGCCGCCTTCGATGCGGACCGCGCGCGCTCGACGGACCGCGCACGCGAGCAGACCAGCTCCGATCCGCTGCGCCGGTTCGTCGAGCGGTGGGCCATCGAGGTGGCGGTCGAGCGGCACCCGGAGAATGCGGCACGCCTGCGTGAGCTGCAAGCGCGGGCCGAGCTGGTCAGCGACGCGGGAGAGGCGCGGCGCATCGCCGTGGAGATCAGCTCGATCCGGGCCGCAGCGGCGGCCGAGGCGGGTGTTCCCGCCATCGGGGCCGGGTCCGGGGTCGCTCGGTGAGCGATGAGGACTACTGGGTCTGGGACAGCGCTTTCCACGCCGAGGACGAGCTGAGCTATCCGAAGATCGTCAGGGACGAGGTCAAGGCGATAGCCGACGAGATCGTCAAGCTCGCCAACATGGGCGTCGACCCGAACACCCTGGGCGAGGAGATGGGTACCGGTACCGCTCGCCGACATGATCTGCCCTGTGGCGGGTGGTTCGAGACGCAGGCTCTGCCGGGCCGTCGACCGCGGGCGATCTTCGTCGTTCTGGTGGTCCCGCCGCCGCACCTGCTGTAGCCGCGGCACGGGGCGGCCCGGCCAGGGCCAACAGGGGTGCGGCGCCACGGGAGTTCACGAGGACGTCAGCAGGGGCCGCAGCCGCGTCGCCGTCAGTCGGCGCGCCACCGCGTCGGAGCAGCGGCGCACCAGTACGGCGAGGACGGCCGCGGTCAGGGCGCCGACCGCGACACCGGCGGCCACGTCGTGCGGATAGTGGACGCCCACCCACACCCGGGACGCGGCCATCGCCAGGGCCGCGACCGCCGTGAGGAGGCCCAGCCGCCGGGAGACGAACCAGACGGCGACCGCCGCGGCGGCGGCCAGCGTCGCGTGGTTGCTGGGGAAGGACCAGTCGCCGGGGGCCGGGCAGGCCTCCAGGGTGACGGTGTGCAGGGTCCGGCAGGGGCGGTCCTCGCGCACCACCGCCTTCAGCAGGTCGTCGAGGGCGAAGGCCGCGACGACGATCAGCGGGGCGGCCAGCGCCGGTACCGCAGCGCGTGGGCCCCGGGCGCGGGCGCGCCACCACGCCACCGCCATCAGGACGGCGAACAGCGCCAGCCCGTACGCCGACCACGCGGTGACGAGGGAGTCCAGCCAGCCCGGGGAACGGCGGGCCAGGCCGACCACGCCCGTGTAGACGGAGCCGTCGATGCCGGAACCGTCGTAGGCGAGGACGGTGAGAGGGGCGGTCACGTGAGCGGTCCCTTCATCATGGGGTGGGCGGGCGTCCACGTTCAGGCCGCCCGCAATGGCCGACTACAATCGTGTAGACGGTCTACGGCACTGTAGACGACCGCAGGGGGATGGAGGTTCCGTGATCGGCAAGCAGGACGGCCGACGGCCGGCGGGCGAGCTGGAGGCCGGCGTCATGGCCGCGCTGTGGGCCGCCGGGGAGGCGATGACCCCCGAGCGGGTGCGGCGCGCCCTGGATCCGGAGCCGGCCCGCACCACGGTGGCCACGATCCTGTCCCGCCTGCACGAGAAGGGCCTCGTCGGGCGCGAACGGTCCGGCCGCGGCTACGCCTACTTCCCCGTCCGGGACGCCCAGGACGCCCAGGGTCTGACCGCCCGCCGCATGCACCGCGAACTGGAGCGGGACAGCGACCGGGGAACCGTCCTGGCCCGCTTCGTGGACCAGCTCAGCGCGGACGACGAACGCCTGCTGCGCGAACTCCTCGACGCCGGTGACCAGTGACCGGTCTGCTGCTGGTCCCGCTGCTGGCGCCCTGCGCCCTGCCCCTGCTGGCGCGGCACGCCGTCGCACGCCTGGCCCCCGGCGCCGCCCTGTGGGCGCTGACCCTCACCGTCCTCGCGCTGGCCTGCTCCTCGCTGGCCGCCCTCGGCACGCTCGTCCTCGCCGGGCTGCTGCGCCTGCCGCTCTTCGCCGCGCTGGAGGAGCTCGTCCACCCGCTGAACGCGAATCCCGTGGTGCTGCCGCTGGCCGCGCCGGCCGCCGGGGCGCTCGCCGTCTGCGCCTGGAAACTGGTCCGCTCCGCGCTGCGCCAGGCCGGCGGGCTGCGCTCGGCCCGGCGCAGGGCGGCCGCCCGGCCGACGGTCGGCGACCTCTGCGTGATCGACAGCCCCGGCCCGGACGCCTACGCGCTGCCCGGGCGGCCGGGCCGGATCGTGGTCACCACCGGGATGCTCCGCAGCCTCGCCCCCGCCGAGCGCGAGGCGCTCTTCGCCCACGAGCGCGCCCACCTCGCCGGGCGCCACCACCTCCACCTCCTCGTCGCCGAGCTCGCCGCCCACTGCCACCCGGGCCTGCGCGCCGTGCGCCCCGCCGTCCGGCTGGCCGTCGAGCGCACCGCCGACGAGGCGGCCGCCGCCACCACCGGCGACCGGCGGCTGACCGCCCGGGCCATCGGCCGTGCCGCCCTTGCCGCGAGCGCGGCGCACAGCGCCCGGCCGGCCGGCGCCGCGGGCGCCACCTCCGGCCCGGTGCCGCAGCGCGTCGCGGCCCTGCTCGGCCCGCCGCATCGCCCGCACCGCCTTGCGCCGCTGCTCGGAGCCCTGCTCGCCCTCTGCGCGGGTCTGTCCCTGGCCGCCGCCGGAGCCGGTGCGGTCAGCCTCCACCAGCGGATCGAGATCGCCCAGGGCGAGGTCCCGGGCGCTGCGCATGCGGGGGGCGCGGGAGCCCCCTAGCGTGGGAGAGGCGCATCCCCTCATGTCTCTGGAGGCACCGCCATGGCCGCGCAGACGCATACGCTCAAGGGCAAGGTCGTCGTCATCGGGGGCGCGTCGAAGAACCTCGGCAGTCTGATCGCCAAGGAGGTCGCGGCGGACGGGGCCAAGGTCGTCGTCCACTACAACAGCGACTCCTCCCGGGACAAGGCCGAGCAGACCGCCGCCGACGTCCGGAAGGCGGGCGGCGAGGCGGTCACGCACCAGGGCGACCTGACGAAGCCGGCCGAGGTGGAGAAGCTCTTCGACACCGCGGTACGGGAGTTCGGCAGGGTCGACTGCATGGTGAACACCGCGGGCATGGTCATCAAGAAGCCGATGACCGAGACCTCGGAGGAGGAGTTCGACAAGATGTTCGCCGTCAACACCAAGGCGGCGTACTTCATGATGCGCGAGGCCGCCAAGCGGCTGGAGGACGGCGGGAAGATCGTCACCATCGTCACCTCGCTGCTCGCCGCCTACACGGGTCTGTATTCCGTCTACGCCGGCAGCAAGGCCCCCGTCGAGCACTTCACCCGGGCCCTGTCCAAGGAGCTCTTCGGCCGCCGGATCTCGGTCAACAACATCGCCCCCGGGCCGATGGACACCCCGTTCTTCTATCCGGCCGAGACCGACGACTCCGTCGCGTACCACAAGTCGTCCGCGATGAACGGTGAGCTGACGAAGATCGAGGACATCGCCCCGTACGTCAAGTTCCTGCTGACGGACGGCTGGTGGCTCAACGGGCAGACGCTCTTCATCAACGGCGGGTACACGACCCGCTGAAAGTGGTGGTGACAGACCCAGGTTAAGCACGCACTGCCAACGGGCCCACGACAGGCCGAAGATCATGGGCATGGAGCGATTCACCGACAAGACAGCCCTGATCACCGGCGGCACCAGCGGCATGGGCCTCGCCACCGCCCGCCGCCTCCTCGACGAGGGCGCACACGTGGCCATCACCGGCCGGGACGAGACGCGGCTCGCGGCGGCCGCGAAGGAACTGGGCGGGGAGCGGGTCCTCACCGTCCGTGCCGACGCCGCCGTCCCCGCCGAACTCGACGCGCTGATGCGGCGGGTGGCGGACTGGCGCGGCGGCCTGGACACCGTCTTCGCCAACGCCGGCGTCGGGATCTTCAAGCCGGGCGCCGAGCTCACCGAGGAGGACGTCGACCGCATCCTCGCCGTCAACTTCAAGGGCGTCTTCCACACCGTCCAGAAGGCCCTGCCCCTACTGCGCGACGGCGGGTCCGTCGTCCTCAACGCCTCGTGGACGCTGCACCGCGGACTGGCGACCGCGTCCGTCTACGCGGCGAGCAAGGCCGCCGTGCACAACCTGGCGCGCACCCTGGGCACCGAACTGGCCCCCCGCCGCATCCGCGTCAACTCCGTCAGCCCCGGCTATATCGACACCCCGATGTACCGGGAGGTCAACCCGGATCCCGCCACGGAGGCGGTCGTCGCCGCCCAGATCCCGCTGGGCAGGCTGGGCAGCTCGGAGGAGGTGGCCGCGGCGGTGGCGTTCCTCGCCTCGGACGACGCGGCGTACGTCTCCGGTCAGGACCTGGTCGTCGACGGCGGGCTCGTGGGCTCGGCCCCCCTGGGTCTGTGAACGTGAACGGATCCGGGGGCAGGACGATGCGCGCGATCGGCCAGGACGCCTTCGGCGGGCCGGAGGTGCTCAAGGAGGTCCGGCTGCCCGTCCCCGTGCCCGGCCCCGGCCAGGTACTGGTCCGGGTGCGCGCGGCCGGTCTCAACCCCACCGACTGGAAGCACCGGGCGGGCCCCGCCTTCCTCGGCGAACCGCCGTTCGTCCTGGGCTGGGACGTCTCCGGCGTCGTCGAGGAGACGGGGCCCGGCGTCACCGTGCACCGGCCGGGCGACGAGGTCTTCGGGATGCTGCCGCACCCGTACGGGGCGGGCGCGCACGCCGAGTACGCCGTCGGCCCCGCCCGGGCGTTCGTCCGCAAGCCGGACGGCATCGGCCATGTGCAGGCGGGCGCCCTGCCGCTCGCCGCCCTGACCGCCTGGCAGGCCCTGGTGGACGTGGCCCGACTCGCCCCCGGGCAGCGGGTGTTGATCCACGCCGCTGCCGGTGGGGTCGGCCATCTGGCCGTGCAGATCGCCAAGGCGCGCGGGGCGCATGTGATCGGCACGGCGAGCGCCGCCCGGCACGCGTTCCTCCACCGGCTCGGCGCCGACCTCGCGATCGACTACCGCACGACGGACTTCGCGACGGCGGTCCGTGACGTGGACGTCGTCCTCGACACCATCGGCGGCGACTACCGCGAACGCTCCCTGCGCACGCTGCGCCGCGGCGGCACCCTGGTCTCCCTCCAGCCGTACGGCCGACGTGAACTGGCCGAACAGGCCGGACCGTTCGGCGTCCGCGCGGAGGTGATGATCGTCGAGTCCGACCACGCGGGAATGGCCGCGGTCGCCCGGCTCGTCGCGGACGGAGAACTGCGCGCGGAGATCGCGGGCACCTTTCCGCTCGCCGACGCGGCGCGGGCGCACGCGGCGGGGGAGACCGGGCGTACCGCCGGAAAGCTGGTTCTGACGACGGAATGAAATCCGGCTACGCGGTCCGCGCCTTCTCCAGCAATTCGGCGACGATTTCCGCGACTTTCTCGGGCGACGGCATCGTCGGATGATGCGTGGTCAGGCCCGAGTGAATGTCGAAGGAATCGTGCCAGTCCGGCTCGGGAATGTGGTGGCCGTCCTCGCGGATCTGCGCCACATTCCGCTGCGTTGCCGCCTTGTCCCACATGGGCCCGCCCATGGAGGGGAAGAAGACGACCGGGAAATTCGAGGAGAGGATGACCGTCGCGATGCGATTGGGGGCCGCGCCCGTGGCGGCGGCGGAGAGGATGTTCGCGGTGGCCGGCAGGACGACCAGGATGTCGTGGTCGGCGACGAGCCGGGAGGGCTTGTCCGTCGGCCAGTCCGACGGGGCCTCGCCGTGGACGACGCGCTCGGCCGAGAGCCGCACGGTGTCCGGGGGGATGAACGAGGTCGCGGTGTGGGACATCAGCACGGTGTAGGTGCCGCCGAGCCGGGCGCGGAGTGCGTCGAGGTAGGAGGGCAACGCGGTCACGGCCACGGATCCGGTGGCGCCGACGAGGACGCGCGGACCGCCTGACGGTACGTCAGTCGCATTTAACATAACTGCAATGATGCACGGTGCCAGGATCCGGTTCAACCTTTTGTCCGGGCCTTTCAGTTGAGGCGTCCGGCACTCGCGTACAGCGGGTGCCGGACGCCTCCGCCGTTGCGCACCTACCCCGCCGGACCTGCTCCCGAAACACCTCGACGGCCATGTCGATCACACGCCAACTGCCCCTCCATAAACAAAACTTGGGGCAACTGAAAAGGTGGCTTGGGGGCACCTTTTTGGCCATGGCGAACCCGCTGCGTGATCTTGTCAATGCGGTTTGTTGCAACTACGATACGAACACATGAAGTGATCTCGCCCGACCCACAGGTTGGTTCACCGCGGGAGCTTGACAAAGGCGCAGGGGGCCGTTCTCCGCCCGGCGCGCCGTTCCATGGGCAGCCGCCCGAGCATCCATGCACCCGCCCTTCACCGGGACCGACCTGCGACGCACGTCACGTGAACCACCACGCATTGCGAAGCACTAGAGAGGCACGGGGACCTTTGATGGAAGACCTTCTTGTCGAGTTACGGAATCGTCGTGTCACCCTTCGCCCGAACGGCGATCGCCTCGACATCGAGGCCCCGGACGACGCCCTGACGCCGGAGCTCCGCGCGGCCGTCGCCGAGCACCACGACCAGCTGGCCGCCCTTCTGCGAGGCAGGCCGCACCCGGCGAACCTCCCGGCCGCCGAGCCCGAACCGGGCCTGCGCAACGACCCGTTCCCGCTGACCGACATCCAGCACGCCTACCTCGTCGGCCGCACCAAGGGCCTCGAACTCGGCGGGGTGTCCAGCCACTACTACTTCGAGTTCGACGGCACCGGCCTGGACGTGCCCCGCCTCTCGGCGGCTCTCCAGAAGGTCGTCGACCGGCACGACATGCTCCGCGCGGTGGTCCAACCCGGCGGAAAGCAGCGGGTGCTGGAGCAGGTCCCGCCGTACGGGATAGCCGCCGAGGACCTCCGCGGCAGAGACGCCGCCGAGCAGGCCGAGGCCCTCGACCGCGTCCGCGCCGAGCTCGCCGACCAGGTGCTGCCCACCGAGGAGTGGCCGCCGTTCGACATCCGCGCCTCGCTCCTCGACGAGGACCGCGTCCGGCTGCACCTGAGCATGGACCTCCTCTTCGTCGACGTCCGCAGCCTGTTCGTCGTCCTCGACGAGTGGCGCCGCTTCTACGACGACCCCTCCTGGTCGCCCGAGCCGCTCGAACTCACCTTCAGGGACTACGTCCTGGCCGAGCAGGCGCTGGAGTCCGAGCCCCTCGGCAAGCGGTCCGCCGACTACTGGCTCTCCCGCGTGGACGAGCTGTCCCCCGGCCCCGACCTGCCCATCGGCACGGCCCCCGAGCGCCTGGGCCGGCCCGCGTTCACCCGGCGCCGCGCGGCCCTCGCGCCCGAGCGGTGGGCCGCGCTGTCGGACGCGGCCCACCGCCACGGCCTGACCCCCAACAACCTGCTGCTGGCCGCCTATGCGGAGGTGCTGCGCACCTGGTCCAAGCGGCAGGAGTTCACGCTCACCCTCACCCAGCTGCACCGGCTGCCGCTGCACCCGCAGGCGCAGAAGATCGTCGGCGACTTCCTCTCGCCCGGCCTGCTCACCGTCGGCGGCACCGCCGAGGAGACCTTCGCCGAGCGCGCCGCCGGTGTGCAGCGCCAACTCCTCGCGGATCTGGCCCACTCGGCGTTCGGCGGCATCCGCGTCCTGCGCGAGCTCACCCGCCGCCAGGGCGACGGGCGCAACGTCTCGATGCCCGTCGTCTTCTCCAGCATGCTGGGCGCGGACGGCGACGCGGCGACCGCCGACGCCCTGCGGCTGTTCGGCGACGTGGCGTACGGCATCAGCCAGACCCCCCAGGTCTGGCTGGAGAACCAGGTCACCGAGGAGAACGGCGAGCTCGTCCTCAACTGGAACGCCGTGGACGGCCTGTTCCCCGAGGGCGCGCTGGACGCCATGTTCGACGCCTACACCACGCTGCTCGACCGGCTGGTGGAGGACGAGACCGTGTGGTCGGCCACCGGCGGCGTCGTCCCGCTGCCGGCCGCGCACCTCGCCGAGCGCGAACGCGCCAACGCCACCGCCCAGGACATCCCGCCGGCCCTGCTGCACGAGCTCGTCGGCGAGGCCGCCCGGCGCAGCCCCGACGCGGTGGCCGTCATCACCGCCGACGGCACCGAGACCACCTACCGCGAGCTGACCGAGGGCGCGCACCGCCTCGCCCGGCGGCTGCGCGACGTCTGCGGCGCCGAGCCCAACACGATGATCGCGGTCTCGATGCGGCCGGGCCCCGGCCAGATCTCCGCCCTGCTGGGCGTCCAGCACGCGGGCGCCGCCTATGTCGCCATCGACCCCGAACTGCCCGAGCAGCGGCGGCTGAAGCTGCTGGGCCAGTGCAAGGCGAAGGCCGTCGTCACGGAGGCCGGGCTGCGCGGGACGCTGGCGTGGCCGGACGGGCTGGAGGTCGTCACCGCCGACGACCCGGAGACCCGCGGCTACGGGGCCGAGCCGGTCACCGGAGTGCAGGGCGTGGACGACCTCGCCTATGTGATCTTCACCTCCGGCTCCACCGGTGAGCCCAAGGGCGTGATGATCTCCCACCGGAACGCCTCCAACACCGTCCAGGACATCAACCGCCGCTTCGGCGTGACCGGTTCGGACCGTGTGCTGGCGCTGGCCCCCACCGGCTTCGACCTGTCGGTGTACGACATCTTCGGCGTCCTCGGCGCGGGCGGCGCGATCGTCGTCCCCGAGCCCAAGCGGGCCAACGACCCCGCGCACTGGACCGAGCTCATCGACCGGTACGGGGTCACCATCTGGGACAGCGTGCCCGCGCCCATGCGCATGTGGGTCGAGACGCTGACCGAGGCCGCCCCCGGCACCGGTGCGAGCCTGCGGCTCGCCCTGCTCAGCGGCGACTGGATCCCGCTGGACCTGCCCGGCCGGCTCCGCGAGCACCTCCCGAACCTCAAGGCGATCAGCCTCGGCGGCGCCACCGAGGGCTCGATCTGGTCGATCCACTACCCGATCGGCGAGGTCTCGGCCGACTGGTCGAGCATCCCCTACGGCAAGCCGCTGGCCAACCAGACCTTCCACGTCCTCAACGAGTGGCTGGAACCCTGCCCGGCCGGGGTCACCGGAGAGCTCTACATCGGCGGCACGGGCGTCGCCCAGGGCTACTGGGCCGACCCGGTCCGCACGGCGGAACGATTCATCACCCACCCCGCCACCGGCGAACGGCTCTACCGCACCGGCGACCTGGGCCGCTACCGGCCCGGCGGCGACATCGAGATCCTCGGCCGCACCGACTTCCAGGTGAAGATCAACGGCTACCGGGTCGAACTCGGCGAGATCGAAGCCACCCTGCTGCGCCAGGAGGGCGTCCGCCAGGCCCTGGTGACCGCCCCGGCCCACCCGCGCACCGGCCAGCGCCAGCTCGCCGCGTACCTCGTGACGGGCGGAGCCGACGGCACGGACGGGGCGCGGATCGACGCGGCCGTGCTGCGCGAGACCCTGGCGGGGGCGCTGCCCAGCTATATGGTGCCCACCCACTACATCCCCCTCGACGCCGTCCCGTTGACCCCCAACGGCAAGGTCGACCAGGGAGCCCTGCCCTCGCCGTGGCAGGAGTCGGAGGGCGCGGACGGCCGCGTCTCGCCGCGCAACGACATCGAGGAGCGGCTCCTCACCGTATGGGCCGAGCAGCTGGGCCACGGCGACTTCGGCATCGAGGACGGGTTCTTCGACGTCGGCGGCGACTCGCTGCACGCCGTCGGCATCATCGGCCACCTCCGCACCGAGTTCGGCATCGATGCCTCCGCCGAACAGGAGATCATCGAGGGCCTGTTCATGAACTCGACCATCGCCGACTTCGCCGAGATCATCGTCTCTCTCAAGGAGGCCGGGGCATGACCGACGCCACCTGGGACTACGTGATCGTCGGCGGCGGCTCCGCCGGCACGGTCACCGCCACCCGGCTCGCCGCCGACGGCGACCGGCGGGTGCTCCTCCTGGAGGCCGGCGGCGACCAGCCGTCCCCCCGGGAGAAGAGCCACCCGCTCGCGGACGCCAGCCGGCTCATCCTGCGCGACTACAACTGGGACTACCTCGCCAACCTCCGCGGCAGCAGCCGCCTGGAGGACCTGGTGGCCGCCGGCCCCGAGGGCCGCGCCCGGGTCGCCGAGGCCGCCGCGGCCAGGATCCCGCGGGCCCTGTGGGGACGCTTCCCCTACCAGCTGGGCAAGGTCATGGGCGGCGGCTCGGCCGTCAACGGCGCCATCGCCCTGCGCGGCCTGCCCCGCGACTTCGAGGAGTGGGTGCGCCTCGGCAACCCCGAGTGGTCGTGGGAGCACGTCCTCCCGTACTACCGGGAGATCGAGACCGACCCCGGCATGCCCGCCGAACTCCACGGCGACAGCGGCCCGGTGCCCATCCGCCGGGTCGAGCGCGAGCACCTGCACGAGATCGACACGGCGTTCTGGGACGAGTGCGTCCGGCTCGGCCTGCCCGAGCTGGACGACCTCAACGGCGGCCGGGAGACCGGCATCGGCGTCATCCCCAGCAACGCCGTGGACGGCGAGCGGATGGACACCGCCACCACCTATCTCTCCACCGCCCGCCACCTGCCCAACCTGGAGATCCGCACTGGCACCAAGGTCACCCGGGTCCTCTTCGAGGGCAACCGCGCCGTCGGCGTCGAAATCCTCGACGACAACGGGCTGTCGGCCGTCCACGCCGGCAATGTGATCCTCAGCGCGGGCGCGATCGGCACCCCCGTCGTCCTGATGCGCTCCGGCGTCGCCGCCGCCGGACTGACCGAGTCCCTGGGCGTCGCGCCCGTCGTGGACCTGCCGGGCGTCGGCGAGAACCTCGTCGACCACCCCTCCGTCGTCATCTGGTCCAAGCCCAAGCCGGGCGTCTGCACGGCCGGTCTGCCCTGGCGGACCGTCGCGGCCCGCATGTCCAGCGGCTTCGACGACGACACGGACATCCAGGTCGGCCTGCTCAACAACGTCGAGAGCTCGACGGTGCCGGGCTTCGAGAACCGGCTGGACTGGCCCCTGGTGGTGGGCGTCTCGGTGATGCTGCTCCGCCCCGCCTCGCGCGGCCGGGTCTTCCTGGAGGACGCCGACCCGTACGCCAAGCCCGTCATCGAACTCGGCCTGGGCACCGTCGAGGAGGACGTCGACCGGCTCTGCCACGGCGTCCGCAAGGCCTGGAGCATCCTGCGGAGCCCGGCGCTCGCCGACCGCTTCGAGGAGACCCAGTTCTGGACCGACACGATGGTGGCCAACGACCGCATCCTGCGCAGCGGGGTCCGGAACATCATGAACCCCGGCTGGCACGCCGCCGGTTCGTCCCGGATGGGCCCGGCGAGCGACCCGATGGCGGTCGTGGACCAGGAGGGCCGGGTGCACGGCACGGAGAACCTGCGGGTCGTCGACGCGTCCGTCTTCCCGTCGATGCCCAGCGTGCCGACCAACATGACCACCATCATGCTGGCCGAGCGGATCTCCGGGAGCACCAAGTAATGAGCACTCGGCTCTACTGCTTCCCGCACGCCGGCGCCACCTCGGTGGCGTACCGGCCCTGGAAGGCCCTGGAGAACGACCGGCTGACGGTCGTCCCCGTGGACCAGCCGGGCCGCGGGACCCGCAGGCGGGAGACCCGGACCGACGACTTCCGCGAACTCGTCGCGTCCACCGCCGCGTTCGTGGCCGACGACCTGCGCCGTGCCCGGGCCACCGACCCGGGCGCGCGCTGGGCCACCTTCGGGCACAGCTTCGGCGCGACGCTGAGCCTGGCGGTGGCCGCCGCGGCGGAGCGGGCCCTGGGGGAGGCGCCGGTGCGCGCCTTCCTCTCGGCGGCGCTCCCGCCGGGGCTGCAGAAGCCCGACGACACGGACGCGCTCAGCGACGGGCAGTTGCTGGAGAAGATCGCCGGGGACGGCGGGACGGCGCCCGAGCTGCTGTCGAACGGTGCGATGAGCGCCTTCCTGGTGCGGCTGATGCGCGAGGACTACGTCGTGCGGCGGCAGTTCCCGGCAGAGGCCGGGGGGCTGTGCGTCGGCTTCCCCCTCACGCTGATCGCGGCGCGGGACGACGCCTATGTGACGCCCGCGCAGATGTGGCAGTGGGGCGGGCACAGCACGGCCGACGCCCGCCGGGTGGAGATCGACGGCGGCCACTTCGCCGCCGTGCAGGACCCGGCGGCGGTCATGGCGATCGTGGGCGGGGACATCGCCGGTATCGGCGACATCGGCGTCATCGGCGAAGGGGAGCGCTAGACATGCAGACCACCGTGTACGAGGCGCAGCACGAGGACTTCCGGCAGCTGTGCCGCACGTTCCTGGCCCGCGAGGCCATCCCGTACCACGACCAGTGGGAGCGGGACGGCATCGTCAGCCGTGAGCTGTGGACGAAGGCCGGGGCCGCGGGGCTGCTGGGCGTGGGCGTGCCCACCGAGTACGGCGGGGGCGGGGAGACCGACTTCCGCTACCCGGCCGTGTTCTCCGAGGAGTTGATCCGGGCCCGGGTCACCGCGCCCGGCTTCGTCGCCCACAACGACGTCATCGCCACCTATCTGTCCGGCCGGACCACGCCCGAGCAGAAGAAGCGCTGGCTGCCCGGGCTGTGCGCCGGCGAGCTGATCGCGGCCATCGCGATGAGCGAGCCGGACGCCGGGTCCAACGTGGCCGACATCCGCACCACCGCGGTGCGCGACGGGGACTTCTACGTCCTCAACGGGCAGAAGACCTTCATCACCAACGGCGAGAACGCCGACGTGATCGTCGTGGCGGCCAAGACCGCGCCGCAGCGCGGCGGCCAGGGCATCAGCCTGATCGTCGTCGAGCGGGACACCCCCGGCTTCACCCGCGGCCGGCGCATGGAGAAGCTGGGCTGGACGGCCAGCGACACCTGCGAGCTGTTCTTCGACGACTGCCGGGTGCCGGCCTCCAACCTGATCGGCAAGGAGAACGTGGGGATGGCCTACTTGATGGCCGGTCTCCCGCGCGAGCGGCTCAGCATCGCCACGGTGGCGGTCGCCGCGGCCGAGAAGA
Organism: Streptomyces luteireticuli; assembly: GCF_041519305.1. Taxonomy (NCBI): domain Bacteria; kingdom Bacillati; phylum Actinomycetota; class Actinomycetes; order Kitasatosporales; family Streptomycetaceae; genus Streptomyces; species Streptomyces luteireticuli. The sequence continues at coordinate 2,744,196 of NZ_CP167927.1, read as the reverse complement.
TGCTGGCCGACACCCTGGAGTACGCCCGCGGGCGGCAGGCGTTCGGGCAGGCCATCGGGAGCTTCCAGCACAACCGCTTCCAGCTCGCCACCATGGACACCGAGGTCACCCTCGCCCGGGTCTTCCTCAACCACTGCATCACCGAGCTCAACGCCGGGCGCCTGACGGTGGCCGACGCGGCCAAGGCCAAGTGGTGGACCACCGAGCTCCAGGTCGAGGTCGCCAACCGCTGTCTGCAACTGTACGGCGGCTACGGCTACTTGAAGGAGAGCCCGATCTCCCGCGAGTGGGCCAACAGCCGGGTGCAGACGATCTACGGCGGCACCACCGAAATCATGAAGGAACTGATCGGCCGCTCGCTCGGGCTGTGAGCGCTCCTTCGGTACGTGATCAGCAACGGAAGGGACGTACCCCCCGCATGAACCACCCCGGCGAATCCCTGAGCGCGGGAACCGACGGGCTCACCGTCTCGGTCGCCACGCTGGAGGAATGGCGGCACGTGGAGGAGTGGGCCAACGGAGAAGGATGGAACGTCGGCCTCGGCGACGTGGCGTGCTTCCACGCCACCGACCCGGCCGGCTTCTTCCTCGCCCGCCTCGGCACGACCCCGGTCGCGGCGATCTCGGTCGTCAACTACTCCGACACCTACGCCTTCATGGGCCACTACCTGGTCCATCCCGACCTGCGCGGGCAGGGCCTGGGCCTGGCCACCTGGGAGGCGGCCTTCCCCCACGCGGGGAACCGGGTCATCGGCCTGGACGCCGCGCTGCCCCAGCGCTCCAACTACGAGAAGCACGGCTTCCGGGCCGTCTGGGACACCGTCCGCTACGGCGGCGTCCTCACCCGGCCGGGACGCCCGGCCGAGGGCACCGTACGGATCGGGCCCGGCCACCTGGACGCGGTCGCCGCCTACGACCGCGACTGGTGCCCCGCCGACCGCGGCGACTTCGTCCGCCGCTGGCTGACGGCCCCCGGGCACGTGGGCCACGCGCGGGTGCGCAACGGCGCGGTCACCGGATACGGGGTGATCCGCCCGGCCCAGGAGGGCCACCGGATCGGCCCGCTCTTCGCCGACACCCCCGAGGACGCCGAGGCGCTCCTCGACACCCTCACCGCGGACCTCGGCCCGGGGGCGGGGGTCTCCCTCGACATGCCCGAGCCGCAGAAGGCGGGCGGCGACCTGGTCAGGTCCCGGGGCCTCACCGAACGCTTCCGCACCGTGCGGATGTACACCGGAGAGGTCCCCTGGAGCCGCGCCGGCCAGGCGTACGCGACCACCACCCTCGAACTCGGCTGACCGACGCGACACTTGAACTCAGGAGGTGCACGATGGCGGACTCCGTTCCGACCATGTACGAGTGGATGGGGGGCGCCGAGGTCCTGGAGAAGCTCACCGAGGCGTTCTACGCGAAGGTGCGCAAGGACGAGATCCTCGCCCCGCTCTTCGCGCGGATGGCCGACGACCACCCGCAGCACGTGGCCACGTTCCTCGGCGAGGTCTTCGGCGGCCCGGCCAAGTACACGGACGAGCACGGCGGTTACCCGCGCATGCTCTCCCGGCACATCGGCCGGCAGATCAAGCCGGAGCAGCGCAACCGCTGGGTCGATCTGATGCGGCAGGCCGCCGACGAGGTCGGGCTGCCCCAGGACGCGGAGTTCCGCTCCGCGTTCAACGCCTACATCGAGTTCGGCTCGCGGCGTGCGATGGCCAACTCGCAGAAGGACGCCGAACTCGGCAGCCGCACCACCATCAAGCTCTGGGGCTGGGGCGAGGCCGCCCCCGGCTCCGACTGAGCCTTTGTGCGACACAGGTGAAAGGGCCCGGCACGCTCATCGCGTGCCGGGCCCCTCGGTGTTCCCGGTACTGGCCGGACGGGGGGACGGTCAGTCCCGGGAACAGGCTCGTGCGGTGTGGACGGTGGTGGCGCTCAGATAGAAGGCGTCCGGGCGCCACAGGATGCCCGTGCAGGCGTCGCCGTCCACCAGACGCTCCAGCACCGCGCGGTCCTCGGCGTCCAGCCGGTCGCCGGCCCGGTCGCGCAGCCGCGTCAGATAGCCGTGCAGGTGCTCACGGGCCGGCAGGCCCAGCGGCGTGGGCAGGTCCGTGAGGAACGTCCGGGTCCCGGTCGGGATGAGCCCGGCCCGCGCGAGCATCGCGGGCCAGTCCTCGACGGTGGCGGACGCGCCGGGCAGTTCGCCGCGCATGGCGGTGAACCAGTCCTCGTCGGCGGCCTCCAGCCGGGCCTGCAGGCCCGGGCGGCCCATGCCGATGTCGCGGGGCAGGAAGCGCGGGGGCAGCCCGCGCTCGGCGACGGCCAGCAGCCCGCCGCGGCGCAGCCGGGAGGCGAGGGCGTCCAGCGCCGCCTGCTGGTCGCCCAGGTGGTGGACGACATGGCCCGCCCAGATCACGTCCGCCGTGCCGAGCTCCTCGAACCCGCCGGGCAGCTCGGCCTGCCGGACGGTCACCCGGCTCGCCAGGTGCCGGCGCGCGGCGCGCGGCCGGACCCGCTCCAGCACGGCGGGGTCCCGGTCCACGGCCACGACCTCGGCCCGCGGGAAGGCCCGGGCGAGCAGACAGGTGCCCACCCCCGGACCGCAGCCGACGTCCAGGACGCGGCCGACCGCCTCGTCCACGCCGTCCCCGGCGCAGACCAGGCCCCGCAGCCACTCCACCGTCTCCTCCAGGGAGGACACGTGCAGTTCGGCCTCGCGCTCCAGCTGGGCGGCCGGGGCGTCGTGGGCGACGTCCCCGGGGTGGTGAGGGTTCATGGCTGTTCCTGTTCCGGGCGGGGCGGGTGGGGATCAGCGGAGGTAGGCGGCGAGGGTCCGTTCGAGGACGGGCTTGGGGGAGGCACCCACCCACTGCTCCTTGCGCTCGCCGTCGGCGTAGACGATGAACGCGGGGATCGAGGAGACGCCGTGCTGGATCGCGAGCGAGGGCTCGTCGTCGACGTTGACCTTGACGACGTCCAGCTGGCCCGTCTGCTCCTCGGCGAGCTTCTCGATGATGGGGGTCATCATCCGGCAGGGCGCGCACCAGGGCGCCCAGAACTGGATGAGGACGGGCGTGGTGGCCTCAAGGACGCGGGTGGGGAAGGCGTCCTCGGTGAGGGCGTCCACGGGCTTGGCCATCGGTCGTTCTCCTTGTACGGGGGTTGTACGGGGGAGGTGGTGCAGTGGTCGGTGCGGTGGTGCGGACGCGCTAGCGGACGATCGGCTCGGCCGGGTTGCGGTAGTCCTCCAGGTCGCGGGCGATGTCGTCGGCGAGGAGGTCGTGGTTGAGGGCGAAACCGGCGGCGGAGCCCTGGCCCGCGGCGGTGACGACCTGGGCGCGCGGGTCGGCGACGTTGCCCACCGCCCACAGGCCGGGCACGCTGGTGCGGCCGACGCCGTCGGTGGTCACGAAGCCCATGGCGTCCTTGTCGCAGCCCAGCCCGTCCAGCAGGGCGTCGTTGGGCACCATGCGCGGGAAGACGAAGACGGCCTCGCGGGGCACCACACGGCCCTCGGAGAGCTCCACGCCGCGCAGCCGGTCGTCCTCCACGACCAGCCACTTGACCTCGCCCTCGGCTATCCGGATGCGGCGCGCGGCGAGCTTCTCGCGGTCCTCGTCGGTGATCTCCATGGTGTGCGGGAAGAAGACCACGTCGTCGGACCACTGGCGCAGCAGCAGGGCGTGGTTGACCGCGTTGGGGTGGGTGCCGAGCACGCCGAACGCCTGGTCGCGCACCTCGTAGCCGTGGCAGTACGGGCAGTGCAGCAGGTCCTTGCCCCAGCGCTCGCGCACGCCCGGGATCTCCGGCAGCTCGTCGCGCAGCCCGGTGGCCACGACGACGTGCCGGGCCCTGAGCGCCGCGCCGCCGGCCAGCTGGACGACGAATCCCTTCTCGACGCTCTCCACCTGGGCGTCGATCAGGTCCACGCCGTAGCCGGCGACCTCCTTGCGGCCCACCTCCAGCAGGGCCGCGGGGGACATCCCGTCCCGGGAGAGGAAGCCCATCATCTGCTCGGCCGGGGCGTTGCGCGGCTTGCCGCCGTCGACCACGGCCACCTTGCGGCGGGAGCGGCCCAGCAGCAGCGCGGTGTTCAGCCCCGCGGCGCCGCCGCCGATCACCACGACGTCGTAGATGTCCTTGCTCGTGTCGCTCACTGCGATCACCTCCGCAGGTCAGCCTGCGACCGTCACCCAGGGGTGGCAATTTTTGTTGCTGTTTTGGGAACACGGGGTGTGCAATGGCGCCATGGAGATCTCCGACGCCATCACCCGCGCCCTGACCGAGGTCGGCCCCCGTCTCAAGCGGCTGCGCATACAGCGCGGTGTGACGCTCTCGACGCTCTCCGAGGCCACCGGGATCTCCAAGAGCACCCTCTCCCGCCTGGAGTCCGGCCAGCGCCGGCCCAGCCTGGAACTTCTGCTCCCGATCTCCCAGGCGCACCAGGTGCCCCTCGACGAACTGGTCGGCGCCCCCGAGGTCGGCGACCCCCGCATCCGCCTGACCTCCAAGCACGTCGCGGGCAAGACGGTCATCCCGCTCACCCGCCAGCCCGGCCCCCTCCAGACCTTCAAGGTGATCATCCCGCCCGCGCTGAGCACGCCCGAGCTGTGCACCCACGAGGGCTACGAGTGGTTCTTCGTCCTCGCCGGCAAGGCCCGGCTGATCCTCGCCGACCACGACATCGTCCTCGGCCCGGGCGAGGCCGCCGAGTTCGACACCCGCCTCCCGCACTGGTTCGGCAGCACGGGAGAGGGCCCGGTCGAACTCCTCAGCCTCTTCGGCCGGCAGGGGGAGCGGATGCACGTCCGGGCGAAGCCGACTCCCGCGGCGAAGGAGCCGACGGCCTGAGGGCCGCCTCCCGCCGGTGCGGCCGGGCGCGGCCGGGGCGCACCCCTCACCGGGCGCCGCCCACCCGCTCCGCCAGGAACGCCTCCCACGTCCGCCCGCCCGTGTCCACGTCGTCCAACGACAGGTTCGCGCCCGCACGGTACGCCCGGCCGACCTTGCCCGGCATCCGCACCGGAAGCGTCGGACGGCTCCGCCTGCCGCTCGCCCGCCGGTGGTCCAGGGCCAGCTCGTGCAGCCCGTACAGCGTCGGCCCGGCCAGGTCGCGGACCCGGCCGGCCGGCTCGCCCAGGGCCAGTTCCACCAGCCGCGCCGCCACGTCCCGGGCGTCCACCGGCTGCCACCGCAGCCCGCCCGGCGCCGGGACGAGAGGCAGTCCGGCCATCTTCCCGGCCACGGTCAGCGCCAGGTCGTGGAACTGGGCCGCCCGCAGCGTCGTCCATGGCACGCCCGACTCCTCGACGGCCCGCTCCGCGTTCCACTTGGCCCGGAAGTAGCCCAGCGGGATCCGGTCGGCGCCGATGACCGAGATGTAGACCAGGTGCGCCACGCCCGCCCGCGCCGCGGCCGCCACCAGGTTGCGGGTCGCGACGTCGTCGCCCTTGGGCCCGCCCGCGAGGTGCAGGACGGTGTCCACACCGGCCAGTGCCGCGTCGATCCCCTCGCCCCCCAACAGGTCGCAGGCGACGTACTCGACGCCGTCCGCGGCCGCGCCCCCGCGCCGGCTGAGCACCCGCACCTCGCGGCCGGCCGCGCGCAGGAGCGGGACGACATGCCGGCCCAGGGTGCCCGTACCGCCGGTGACCAGGATGGTTGTCGACATCGCTTCTCCTAGGGTTCGTCACGGGCCGTTCTCGATCGGCCTCTGCTGACATGACCCGCGGCAATGAAGGAATGTGACACCGTGCGCGAACAAGTTACGGCCGTCGAGCGGTTCGAGGAGGAGCGGCCCCGGCTGAGGGCGGTGGCCTACCGGATGCTCGGCTCGGTGGCCGAGGCGGAGGACGCCGTCCAGGAGACCTGGCTGCGGCTGGAGCGCACCGGCGCCGACGGCGTGGAGAACCTCGGCGGCTGGCTGACGACGGTGGTGGCCCGGGTGTGCCTCAACGTGCTGCGCTCGCGCGAGACCCGGCGGGAAGAACCGCTGGAGGCCCGGGAGATCCATGTCCCGGACCCGCTGATCGGCCCGGCGTCCGGCGTCGACCCGGAGCAACAGGCCCTCCTGGCCGACTCCGTGGGCCTGGCGATGCTCGTCGTCCTGGAGACCATGTCCCCGGCCGAGCGCGTCGCGTTCGTCCTGCACGACCTGTTCGCCGTGCCCTTCGAGGAGATAGCCCCGCTGATCGACAGGACCCCGGCCGCGACGCGCCAGCTCGCCAGCCGGGCCCGCCGCCGCGTCCGGGACGGGGCTCCCGCCCCGGACCCCGACCTGACGCGGCAGCGCGAAGCCGTCGACGCCTTCTTCGCGGCCGCCCACGACGGTGACTTCGACGCCCTCGTCGCCGTCCTGGACCCCGATGTCGTCCTCCGCGCCGACGCCGGAGCGGGCTCCCGCTTCACCACCGTTCTCAACGGCGCCCGCACGGTGGCCTCGCGGGCCCTCACCTTCGCCCGGCTCATCCCGTTCGCCCGGCCCGCCCTCGTCAACGGCACGGCCGGTGTGGTCGTCGTCGCCAACGGCCGGCCGGTGTCCGTCATGGCGTTCACCGTCACGGACGGACGGATCACGACCGTCGACATCCTGGCGGACACCGACCGGCTGCGGTCACTGGACGTTGGTGGTTCGGTTGGTCAGATGCGGTCGGCGGCGATGAGGAGGTAGTGGAAGCTGCCTTCGCGGTAGGCGGTGAGGAAGGGGTCTTCGACGCCGGTGGCGAGGGTGGATTGTGCGCGGAGTTCCCAGTAGGGGAGGGCGGTGGGGGTGAGGTCGACGACGTTCATGGGGACGAGGCCGTTGGCGGCCATGGCCTTGAAGTAGGCGCTGCGGGGGTGGATGTTGCAGGTGTAGTGCTCGTCGATACGGCTCACGGCCTTGGAGCGGCCGCCGGTGACGTCGTTGGAGCAGCCGGTGATGACGACGTAGCGGCCGCCGAAGGCGAGCTGGCGGGCGTGTTCGGCGAAGAGTTCGTCGAGGTCGACGTACATGGTCGACTCGTTGTTCCAGATGCCCTGGAACGCTCCGGTGGGCAGGCCGGTGTCGAGCATGTTGGCGAAGTGGTAGCGGACCCGGTCGTCCACGCCGCGCTTGCGGGCCTGGGCGTTGGCGAAGTCGACCTGCTGCTGGGAGATGGAGACCCCGTCGACGCGGCAGCCGAACCGGGCGTTGGCCATGATGCTGGAGCCGCCGCGTCCGCACCCGGCGTCCAGGAGGCGCTGGTCGGGGGTGACGGGGCCGAGGTGGTCGAGGAGGACATCGGCCTGGGCGGACTCCAGACGGTGGAGTTCCTCGATGATCCGCGCGTCCCGTGTCGCCTCGTCACCGTTCAGCACGGACGGGTCGTAGTCACCCAGCCCGTAGTGGTGGTGGTAGAGACCGTCGACATCACCCAGCCGCAGATTGACCGGGTCCTTCTCATTGTTCCAGTACTCGGCCACCGACTTCTGGTACGCAGTACGCAGAACAGGGGTCATGGTCGTGCTCCTATAAAAAACGTTGGTGCAAGCTTTGGTGCGAGCTTTGGTTCAAGCGGAGTTGTAGCGGGGGCTGCCGCTGTGCCATGCGCGGTTGCCGCCGAGCCAGGCCCACACCCCCGCGAGGAACCGGCCCAGTTGGGGCGAGCCGGTGAGGGCGAGGGCCGCGGCCTCCGCCTCATAAGTGCGCACCAGCTCGTCGTGGATCTCCACGCTCCGCTCGATCCCCTCGCGCGGTGAGCAGCGCTCCCGCTCGGCGATCACGGTGGGCAGGTTGAACTCCACGCCCGAGGCGTCGTGTTCCTTGGTCATGGAGTAGAGGTCGTTGACGAGCGTGGCAGCGGTGGCCGCCATGGTGACGGCGCGGCGCACCCGCGGATCGCCGTACTCGGCCGCGGTGAGCGCGTAGCCGCCCACCACGTCGGCCAGCGCGATGCAGGGCAGGAAGCTGTTCGTCTGGCGGTGCGCCAGGTACTCGGGGACGGTGGGCATGTATCCCCGGGAGCGCCAGGAGCCCTCCTGTCCGTACCCGACGAAGAGCACGGCGACCTCGTGCCGCAGCCGCGCCAGTTGGGACGGCTCGGCATACCGGGACAGGTGCTCCAGCGCGGTGCGCAGGGCGACGCGGACCGGGTCCTCGCGCATCTCCCGCTGCCACGCGGCCGCGTAGCGGACGGGGAGGTGGGCCGGGTCGACCGCCGCGTACGCCGGGCCCAGGTGCGAGCCCAGCAGTTCGGGGCCCGCCCCGTCGTCGCAGTAGTAGTCGTCGGTGGCCCACTCGGCCAGCGCGCACTTGGCGGCCGCGAGGAGCCGGTCGGGGTCGTCGCCGTCCGGGTGGGCCAGCATCATCAGCCGCCCGAAGTCGGCGGCCCGGACGCGGTCGAGCCGGCCCTCGTAGATGCCGGTCTCGTCGGCCCAGTCCACCAGCCGGTCGTTGACCTCGCGGCCGAGCGCCGGGTCGTCCCGGAGCGCGGGCGGACAGTACAGCTCCGGGACGGCGTCGGGGGACGGCTCGCGCCGCGGGGCGATGCGGGCGGCGGACGTGCCCAGGCCCGTCGGCCCCCTGAGGACGGCGGGGACGGCGGGGACGGCGGGAAGGGCGGGAACGGCAGGGGTGGCGGGACCGCCGGGGACGGCGGGAGCGGCTCGGTGGTCCGGATGCCGGGTGAGCAGCGCCGCCACGAGCCGTGCCACATCGTGCCCGGCCGTGGGCGCGGTCATGCGCGACAGCAATGACACCGGTCTGTCTCCTCGGGGTGTCAGGAGGGCGTGTGGAAGACCTCGACGTTCTCCAGGACGCCGAGTGCGTCGGGCACGAGGACGGCCGCCGAGAAGTAGGTGCTGACGAGGTAGGAGATGACGGCCTGGTCGTTGATGCCCATGAAACGGACGTTGAGACCGGGCTCGTACTCGTCCGGGATCCCCGTCTGCCGCAGACCGACCACGCCCTCGTCGTCCTCGCCCAGCCGCATCGCGAGGATCGAGGAGGTGCCCGCCTCGGTGACCGGGATCTTGCCGCAGGACAGGATGGGCACCCCCCGCCAGGCGAGCGTCGAATGCCCGTCGATCTCGGCGCTGCCGAGGGACAGGCCCCGCTTGTTGCACTCGCGGCCGAGGGCGGCGATGGCCTTCGGGTGGGCGTAGAACGCCTTGGTGCTGCGCCGCATGGCCAGCAGCTCGTCCAGGTCGTCCGGGGTGGGCGGCCCGGAATGGGTGGAGATCCGCTGGCTGTGGTCGGCGTTGTGCAGCAGGCCGAACTCGCGGTTGTTGACCAGCTCGTTCTCCTGGCGCTCGCGCAACGCCTCGATGGTCAGCCGGAGCTGCTGCTCCACCTGGTCCATGGGGTCGTTGTAGAGATCCGCAACCCGGCTGTGCACGCGCAGCACCGTCTGCGCGACGCTCAGTTCGTACTCGCGCGGCGAGAGGTCGTAGTCCACGAAGGTGCCGGGGATGACGGGCTCGCCGGAGTGGCCGGAGGCGAGGGCGATCTCGGCCTCGCCCTTCCTGTTGCGCGGCAGGTCCTTCTCCGCGAGGCGCCGCCGGACGTGGGCCCGCAGCTGCTCGCTCCGCGCCGCGATCTCCTCGTACGCGTCCCGGGTCAGGGTGAGCATGGTGCACGCCGTGAGCGCCCGCGCCGTGAACTTCCATGCGCCCGGCTCGTCGGCCAGCACCTCGCCACCGAGGAACGCGCCGTCGGCGAGCACCCCGCGCCGGGTCTCGGTGCCGTACTGCCCGCTGCCGGCCTTCTCGATCCTGCCGCGGACGATCAGGTGGACGCGGTCGACGGTCCGGCCCTGCTCGGCGATCACCTGCCCCGGCGCGAACTCCCGCTGCTCGAAGCGCCCGGCCAGCGCGCGCAGCGCCGCGTCGTCCTCGAAGCCGTGCAGGAGCGGCAGTTCGCCCAGCTCGGCGGGGATGACACGGACGGTGGCGCCCTCCTGGACGAAGGTCACCCGGCCGTCCCCGACCGTGTACGACAGGCGCCGGTTGACCCGGTAGGTGCCGCCCTTGACCTCCACCCAGGGCAGCGTCCGCAGCAGCCACCGCGAGCTGATGCCCTGCATCTGCGGGACGCTCTTGGTGGTCGTCGCCAGGTTCCGCGCGGCGGCGATGCCCAGACTGAGCTGGGCCCGTCCCGCCGCCGACTCCTCCGGCTGCTCTGCGGTGGTCATCCCGGTCCTCTCCGTCTGGTCCGTCCGGCGTGCGCTGTTCGGTGTGTGTGGAAGCCGATCACCGGCTCCGGACGCGCAAGTGAAGCAGCGTCAGTTGATGTTGGTCGAAATGAGGCGGGGAGACCCATCGTCTTTGCGTCGTGAGAAGGCAGGGGCCGGAGGCCGGTCGAGAGGTGGAAATAATCCCGTTTTGGTGAGAAAAGAGCGGTATTTGGGTGGCGGGAAGACGGGGTGCTGCGGAGGTTCCGGGGCTTCGTGGCCCGTCGTCGAGGTGGCTGATAATGCGTGGTGGGGTGTCGCGGGGCCGAGGTGAGTCTGATAAAGGCGCTCTTCGCGGAAGAGGGCAGCGCCGGACCTCGGAATGTGTCCCGGCCCGGACGCGTCGGCCCCGTCGTCCGCCGCGGTTGCCGACGGGCCGCGGCCGGCGCTCCCGGCCTGCCGCGAGGCGACTTTCACGCCAACCTTTGATTGATCGCGCCGGTGGGGAGAAGGCGCAGTTCGATTTTATTCACCGGCCCGTCGGCCGGAGGTGATCGATGCGTCTCCGCGGCGCAAACGCCTCGGGCGGCTGATGCGCATGAGGAGTAAGTGGTCTACGGCCAAAAGGACTTGTACGAATGGCGGGAATGTGTCACCTGGCCCCGTCACCGCTCTCGACCAACATCGTTACGCACTGCTTCACTTGCGCACCGAACGTCCCGTACAGCCGCTCATCAGGGGCCGGGCCTCCGTACGCCGCAGCCATGGTGCCCTGCGTATCCGCCGACGCCCTCCCGGAAAGGACCCGGAATGACCGCAGCGACGCCTGAGCAGCCCGAACAGTCCGCAGGACAGGCCCAGTTGAGCCTTGGAATCGCCGCCGCACGGAATCTGGCGACGACCACCAAGACCGTTCCCCAGATGCAGGGCATCAGCTCGCGCAAGCTGCTGCGGACCCTGCCCTGGGCGGAGGTGAGCGGTGGTACGTACCGGGTCAACCGACGTCTGACGTACACGGTCGGGGACGGCCGGGTGACCTTCGTCCAGGAGGGCGCCACCGTCCGTGTCATCCCCGCCGAGCTGGGCGAACTGCCGCTCCTGCACGGCTTCGAGGACCCCGACGTGCTCGGCGCGCTCGCCGGGCGCTTCGAGCAGCGCGAGGTGGAACCCGGCCAGGTGATCGCGGAGGCGGGCCGGCCCGCCGACCACGTCTACCTGATCGTCCACGGCAAGGTGGAGCGGATCGGCACCGGCCCGTACGGCGAGGAGACCCGGCTGGGCCAGGTCGCCGACGGCGGGTTCCTCGGTGGTCAGGTGGTCGCGGAGGAACCGGGCGAGTGGGATTTCACCGCCCGGACCGTCACCTCCGTCATCCTGCTCGCCCTGCCCCGCCGGGCGTACGAGGAGATCGCCGGGCAGCACGAGCCGCTGCGGGCGCATGTGGCGCGGCGCGAGGCCGAGGGTGACCTGCCGCAGAACCGGCGCGGCGAGGCCGACATCGCGCTAACCTCCGGCCACTCGGGCGAGCCCGTACTGCCGGGCACCTTCGTGGACTACGACCTCTCGCCGCGGGAGTACCAGCTGAATGTCGCGCAGACGGTGCTGCGCGTGCACAGCCGGGTCGCGGATCTCTACAACGACCCGATGAACCAGGTGGAGCAGCAGCTCCGGCTGACCATCGAGGCGTTGCGCGAGCGCCAGGAGAACGAGCTGGTCAACAACCGCGAGTTCGGGCTGCTGCACAACGCCGACCACGGCCAGCGGATCTCCACCCACTCCGGTGCGCCCACCCCGGACGACCTGGACGAGCTGCTGAGCATGCGGCGCTCGACCAACGCGATCTACGCCCACCCGAAGGCCATCGCCGCCTTCGGCCGCGAGTGCAACAAGCGTGGGATCCACATCGGCGAGACCGAGTACAACGGCCACCGCGGGCTCTCCTGGCGGGGCGTGCCGATCTTCGCGTGCGGCAAGCTCCAGGTCTCGGACGAGGGCACCACCTCGATCCTCGCGATGCGTCTCGGTGTCGACGACGAGGGCGTGGTCGGTCTGCGGCAGACGGGGATCCCGGACGAGTACGAGCCCGGTCTCAACGTCCGTTTCATGGGCATCAACGACCAGGCCGTCATCTCCTACCTCGTCAGCACCTACTTCTCGGCGGCCGTCCTGGTGCCCGACGCACTCGGCGTCCTGGAGAACGTCCAGGTCGCGCGGACGGCGTGAGAGCGACGGTCGCGCGTGGCCGTGAGCGGCACGGCGGCCGTCCCTACCGCAAGACCGCCTGAACTACGTTTCGAGGAGCAACAGTCATGACCACCGTCACCACCTCCGTTCCCGCCCCCCGCACCGCCCCTGTTCTGCGTACTGCGTACCAGAAGTCGGTGGCCGAGTACTGGAACAATGAGAAGGACCCGGTCAATCTGCGGCTGGGTGATGTCGACGGTCTCTACCACCACCACTACGGGCTGGGTGACTACGACCCGTCCGTGCTGAACGGTGACGAGGCGACACGGGACGCGCGGATCATCGAGGAACTCCACCGTCTGGAGTCCGCCCAGGCCGATGTCCTCCTCGACCACCTCGGCCCCGTCACCCCCGACCAGCGCCTCCTGGACGCCGGGTGCGGACGCGGCGGCTCCAGCATCATGGCCAACGCCCGGTTCGGCTGCCGCGTCGACGGGGTCTCCATCTCCCAGCAGCAGGTCGACTTCGCCAACGCCCAGGCCCGCAAGCGCGGCGTGGACGACCGGGTCCGCTACCACTTCGCCAACATGCTCGACACCGGCCTGCCCACCGGAGCGTTCCAGGGCATCTGGAACAACGAGTCGACCATGTACGTCGACCTCGACGAACTCTTCGCCGAACACGCCCGCCAGCTCGCCTTCGGCGGCCGCTACGTCGTCATCACCGGCTGCTCCAACGACGTCACCGGCGGCCGCTCCAAGGCCGTGAGCCGTATCGACGAGCACTACACCTGCAACATCCACCCCCGCAGCGCCTACTTCAAGGCCATGGCCGCCAACGGCCTCGTCCCCATGAACGTCGTCGACCTCACCCCCACCGCCCTCCCCTACTGGGAACTCCGCGCACAATCCACCCTCGCCACCGGCGTCGAAGACCCCTTCCTCACCGCCTACCGCGAAGGCAGCTTCCACTACCTCCTCATCGCCGCCGACCGCATCTGACCACCAGAACCACCAGGACCCGCCGTCGGAACTGTCGGAACAGAACCTACGGCGGGTCCCGCTCGTTCCCCCTCCGCAGGGAATTCGGCCACGCCATTGCTCCCCGGTGAACTCACCGATCCGGGCGCAAAGTCCCCCGCTCGTCCTTGGAGCGGACCCCGGCGCGGCAGGGAGACCGATGATGTGACGGGCAAGGAGGCCGGGTGGGCGTGACGCGTACCCGGCCGGGGAGTACGGATGCTGATCGCCACGCTGTCCGAGTGCCGAGTGGAACCCGGACTGCTGAGGGAATGGCGGCTGGACGAGGCCCCCTTCGACGAGGCGGCGCGGCGGACCGGGGGAGCCGTGCCTCCTTCGTACAACCAGGAGTGGCACCTGAGGACCGTCTCCCGGCTCGCCGGGCGGGGGCAGGACGTCCCGCCGTGGATCGGGTTCGGCTTCGAGCTCCCCGGCCCGCTGGACGCCGGGGCGTTCCGCGAGACGCTGCGGACCTGGGTCGTACGCCATGAGACGCTGCGCAGCGCGTTCCGCGTGACGGACGCCGGGGTGGAGCGCTTCACGGTCGCCCCCGCCGGGGTGTCCGTGCGGGACACGGTGGTGGCGGAGCTCTCCGCCGGGGACGACATCCCGGGCCGGCTCCAGGCCCGCATCGACGCGGCGGCCGGGGCGTTCCGCAGGCCCAGCCATGTCGTGGAGACCGTCGAACGGGCCGACTCCACCTCGGTGTTCGTGGCGATGGACCATGCGCACGCCGACGGCTACTCCGTCATGGCGGCCGTCGCCGAGTGGCAGCAGCTGTACGCCGCCGCCCGCGCCGGGGGACGGCCGTCCGCCCTCCAACCGGTCGGCAGTTACGGTGACTTCGGTCTGGCCGAGCGGGCCGAGGCCCAGCGGACCGGCGCCGGTGATCCGGCCGTCGGGCGCTGGCGGCGCTTCCTCGCGGCGGGCGGCGACCGGGTGTTCCGCTTCCCGCTCGACCCCGGTCCCACGGGCGGCGAACTGCTGCCCCACGGCAAGCTGGACGTCCAACTGCTGGACGCTCCCGGGGCCGAGGCGGTCGAGGAGGTCTGCCACGATGCGTGCGGCGGGTTCTTCGCCGGGCTGCTCGCGGCCGCCGCGATCGTCTCCCACCGGTTCACGGGCGAGCCCGTCTACCGCACGGTGGTGCCGGTGCACACCCGCTCCCGGCCGGAGCTGCTGCGGTCGATGGGGTGGTACATCGGGCTCGCCCCGGTCGAGATCGGCCTGGGTGCGGCGGCCGGCTTCCGCGAACTGGTGCCGGTCGCGCACCGGTCCCTGAGGACGGCCCTGCGGACCGGCCGCGTACCGATCGTGCGGATCGCCGAACTCCTCGGCCTCGCCGAGGACTGGGAGCGCCGCATGCCCGACGTGTTCCCGTTCGTGTCCTTCATCGACACACGGGTGATCCCGGGGGCGCGGCAGTGGCCCGAGTGGAACGCCCGGGTCCTGGTCCGGTCGAGGACCCGCGGCAGCAAGGTGAACATCTGGGTCCACCGCGGCCACGAGGGCCTGCGGCTGACCGCGCGCCACCCCGAGACGGAGACCGCGGAGGCCTCGGTCGCCGGCTTCGCGGACGGCCTGCGGGACGTGCTGCACGGCGTGGCGAGGACCGGCGACCACATCTTCGCTTCTCGTCCGAGCACAACAGGAGGAACCCCATGACCTCGACGGCCTCCGCACGGGAGACCGTGACGGCCGCCCTGACCGGCAAGTTCGACGTGCTCCCCGAAGCACTCGACCCGGAACGGACGCTGTCCTCCCTCGGCCTGGAGTCACTGGACGTCGTCGAGCTGATCTACACGGTCGGCCGGGACCTGGACATCAAGATCGGCGAGGACGAGATCACCCCCTGGAGCACGTTCGGCGAACTCCTCGCCCTGGCCGATGCGAAGGCCGGCCGCCCATGAACCGCGCTGCCGCCGCCGTCTCCGTCACCGGCCTCGGCATGCTGACCCCCGCCGGAACCGGCACCGAGGCCACCTGGCGGGGCGTGCTGGACGGCGTCGGCACGGCCGCGCCCGACCCGGCCCTCGCCGGTCTGCCCGTCGACTTCTCCTGCCGCGTACCGGACTTCCGCCCCGAGGCGCACCTCGGCGACCGCGCCCTCTGGCGGACGGACCGCTGCGCCCAACTCGCCGTCGTCGCCGCCCACGAGGCCGTACGCGACGCGGGCCTGGACCCCGGGACCTGGGACGGCACCCGGGTGGCCGTGATCGTCGGCACCTGCTGGAGCGGCCGCCGCTCGGGCGAGGAGGCCCACCGGGACATGCTCCGGGAGGGCCCGGACGCGGTCCCGCCCACCCTCGTCCCGAAGGTGCTCTTCAACACGCCCGCCGCCGAGGTCTCCCTGGCCCTGGGCGCCCGGGGCCCCAGCCTGGGCGTCTCCTCCGCCTGCGCCTCCGGCGCCCATGCGATCGCCCTGGGCCGGGACCTGCTCGCCTCCGGCGCCTGCGACGTGGCTGTTGTCGGCGGCACCGACTCCGCCACCACCCCCCTGCTCTCCTCCGCCTTCCACCGCATGGGCGCCCTCTCCCGCCGCCGCGGCGAACCGGCCGCGGCCTCGCGCCCCTTCGACGCCGGCCGCGACGGCTTCGTCCTCGGCGAGGGCGCGGCCGTACTCGTCCTGGAGCGCACGGCCGACGCCCTGCGCCGGGGCGCCGGGCCCCGCGCGACCCTGGCGGGCTGCGCCTCCACCAACGACGCCCTCCACGCCACCGCCCCGCACCCCGAACACCGCGTCGCCGAAGCGGCGTTGACCACCGCCCTGACCGAAGCCGGCCTGACCCCCGACGACATCGACCACGTCAACGCCCACGGCACCGCCACCCGCCGGGGAGACGCCGTCGAAGCCCTGCTGATCGCCCGCGTCTTCCCCCACGCCCCCGCCGTCACCTCGGCCAAGGGCGCCCTGGGCCACTCCTTCGCCGCCGCCGGAGCCGTCGAAGCGGCCCTCACGGTCCTGACCCTCCAGCACCAACTCATTCCCCCCACGGCCAACATGGACGCGACCGACCCCGACCTCCCGCCCCTGGACCTGGTGACGAAGGCCGCCCGCGAGCAGCGCGTGGACGCGGCCGTCAGCCATGCCTTCGGCTTCGGCGGGCACAACACGGTGCTGGCCTTCCGACGCTCTCCGGAGCCCCGGGATCCGCTCGCCGGCGAACTCTCCTGAGCGCACGCCGTGGTCTGCCGTGCACCCGTGACGGTTACTGGACGGCCCGATGGCCGGCGCTCCAGTGGGTGGTGAGCTCGGTGGCGTGCTGCTCTTCGGCGCGGGTGTCGCCGCGTCGGCGGGCGTCGCGGATGGCCGCGTACTGCGCCCGGCAGCGGTGGCAGTCCGTCTGGGGTGCGGCAGCGAGGCCGGAGGCGCGCGGGGTGGTGGTGACGTACCGCCAGGCGTGGTTGAGGTCGGGGCGGGCGGCAGGGGGCGTGGGCGATCCGGTCACTGGGCGGGCGTCCTTTCCGCGTGATCATGGCGCTGAGCAGTCACTGGCGGCTCCCGTGCGGATTCAGCCGCAAGGCAGCCCGGTCATCCGGAGAAGCGAGCGTCAGAAGCTCTTTGGGACACGACCACGGGGGCAGGGCTGTTCCGGGGCAGGTCATGAGCACGGACTTGCCCTGGTCGAGCTGGACGACTCCGACGCGGCCCGTGCGCAGGTCCTTGACGAGGCGGCCGGGAAGAACGTTCATCGCCCTTTCCCTGCGACGCCGTAGACGTCGGGCAGCGCCGGTGCGCCCATGAGCCCGGTGAAAGTTGCCGGGTCCGCCATGGGGAAATGTTCGGTGAAGACCACGACTGGTCCGTTGACCCGACGGTGTTCGGAAATGGGTTCCACGCTCGTGTCCATCCAGAAGTTTCGGAGAACAGATGTTGGCGCTCAACAACAGCGCCGCGTCCTTGGTCCGAAAGCCTCCTCCGGCGTGAACGTCATGGAAATGAAGGGGTGTTGCACTTGCGTTGCACTTCTGTCCCCTCGCATGCGCGTTCCGTGCTTGCATGAGGCCCATCGGGAAGGAGTGGCGCGTGGCGACTGTGCACCATTGGACCGGCCTGGAGGCCCGGGCCCTGCGCCTCGCGTTGCGGATGAGCGTGCGTGCCTTCGCCGAGCATCTCGGAGTCGCCGTCCGCACCGTCTCGAACTGGGACAAGTTCCTCACCGAGGTCGAGCCCCGGGTGGACACGCAGGCGATCCTGGACACCGCGCTTGTGCGGGCGGACGCGGCGGTGCATCTGCGGTTCGAGACGTTCCTGTCGGAAGCCCGAGGCCCTCGTCCGGCCCCGGGCCGCAGGGTGACCACGGCGGGTCCCCGGACTTGTCCCCGGACTTGGGAATACGAGTCCTGGACCGACGACCTGGACCGGATCGTCGTCGCCTTGAGCCGCCAGGGTTTCGCTTTCGCCGATCATCTGCTGGGACGCTGGCTGAACCGCTTCCGCCCGACGGAGCTGGACGACAAGGGCATGTACCTCCTCGCCCGCTCCACCGCTCTCCTCGGTGACCTCAAGCGCGACCAAGGTGTGGTGGTAGGGCCACTGTCGGCGCAGCACGCGTATGCCGGAGCACGCTCGATCTTCGCTCAGCTCGATATTCCACGCCGGGTGGCCCAGCTCGACCTCTCTCTCGCCGTGGTCACGGAGATGTCCGGTCGCCTGGACACGGCCGCTCGCCACTATGAACAACTCGCCGTTGACGACCGGCTTGGCCGCCGTGACCGTGCGCGGGCCCGACTGTGGGTGGGGACGGCGCTGAGCAAGGACGGCAACCATGACTACGCCGCGCGCGTCATGCTCGCCGCGTCCCGCGACTTCGAGGAGCTCGGCGAGCCCGACGACTGGTCCGTCGCCCACCAGAAGCTCGCCCTCGCCCACCGGGGTGCCGGCGATCTGACCAAAGCCCTGCACTTCATCGCCATCGCCCGGCGCACGGGCTGTGCCGACTCACCGATGCAGCGGGTCCGCCTGGACACGGCCCACGGACACATCCTGCTCTCCGACCCGGTCACCCGGGATGATGGGCTCCACGCTCTCGACCGGGCTGCGAAGCTGGCCGCACAGTACGGCATGCGGCACCAGCTGAGCAGCATCGAGGGCATCCGGACCACGACCGCCGGGGCAGACGGTCCCAGGGCGGCGGTGACCAGGGAGAGATGCCGGTGACGACGGACATGCAGCGGGCCATTACCGACGACCAGTGCCGACGGGCGAGGCTGATCTGGGACTACCACCGGATGGACCACGCTCTGCGCCCTTGCGACGTCGCCATCGGACTGGGCAGCCACGACCTCGGTGTCCCGGCCCACTGCGCCCGGCTTTACCGGGCCGGACTCTTCTCGACCCTGGTTTTCTCCGGCGGTCCCAATCCCACCACGCCCGAGCGATTCCCCGAGGGGGAGGCTGTTCATTTCCGCGAGCACGCGCTCGCTCTCGGCGTCCCCGCCGAAGCAGTGCTGCTGGAACCCAAGGCGAGGAACACAGGCCAGAACATCGCTTTCTCCCGCGCTGTCCTGGCTGATGCCGGGACGGATGTGAGGACCGTACTCCTGGTATCCATGCCGTATATGGAGCGACGTGCCTACGCCACCGCCCGAAAGGTCTGGCCCGAGGTCGATGTCATCTGCGCCTCGGCGCCACTGGAGTTCGACGACTACCTCAAGACCATCGGTGACGAGCAACTCGTCGTCCACCAGCTCGTCGGCGATCTCCAACGGGTGATCGAGTACCCGAAGCTCGACTTCGCCATTGAACAGGATGTTCCGGAGGACGTACGTGTCGCCTACGAATCCCTCATCGAGGATGGCTTCGACAGTCGGCTTCTCAGGGCATGACCACCCGCCGGTCGGACTGTGCGCCATCCACCAGCCGAACTTCCTTCCTCGGCTGACCACTTTGGCGAAGCTGTTCGCGGCGGACTGCTGGATCGTCCTCGACGATGTCCAGTTCGCTCGTCGCGATTATCAGCACCGAGCGCGCTTGGCAGCCATGGACGACCCCATGCGGCGGCGCTGGCTCAGTCTTCCCACCCACTTGCCCGGCGGGCGAAGCACAACCATCCGGGAAGCGGTGCTTGTTGACCCCGTGCGGTCTCGTGATCGGACTCTCCGTACACTCCGGCAGTACTACGGGGCGAGCCCCCATTGGTCCGTTCTCCAGGAGAACCTGGCACCGGTCCTGGACCTGTTCTCCGCCACCGATCGAACCGCGGCTGTCGCCGAGCTGTCGACCGTGGCGCTTCTCCGGTCAGTGGGCTGGTCGGGCCGTGTTGTCCACAGCAGCGACCTGCCGGCCCGGCGGGATCGCTCACAGCGGCTCGCCGATCTCGCCGCTGCCGTCTCGGCCCGCACCTACCTGTGCGGCACCGGCGGTATGACGTACTTGGACGAGAGACCCTTCCGGGCCCTGGGCATCGGCGTGACCGTCTGCCGCACTCCGGAAGACGGCATCTGGTCCTTCAGCCGGGAAGTGACTGCTCTATGGACGCTCATGAACGGTGGCTGGGACATGCTGGCCCGGCAACTGCGCTTGGTCCGTGGTGGGCTGTCGTGACTGTCGGTTCCCGACTCTCGCACTGTTCGAGGGCGGTCCGCCCGCGCGCAGCGCGTGGACGCGGCCGTCAGTCACGCCTTCGGCTTCGGCGGGCACAACACGGTGCTGGCCTTCCGGCGTTAGGGGAGGAAGAATCCCCACCATGCCGTACGCCAAAGCCCCGGACGGGGCCCGCATCGCCCACCAACTCCGCGGCGACGGCCCCCCGCTCGTCCTCCTCGCCGGGCAGGCCAACGACCACCACTGGTGGGACGGCGTCCGCGAGGACTTCCACGAGGCCGGCCGCAGCACCCTCACCCTCGACTACCGGGGAACGGGCGCCAGCGACGCCCCCGAATCCCCGTACTCGACACGCCAGTTCGCGGACGACGTGATCGCCGTTCTCGACGCCCTCGGCATCGACCGCGCGGATGTCTACGGCACGTCCATGGGCGGCCGGGTGGCCCAGTGGGTGGCGGCCGGCCGGCCGGACCGCGTCCGCCGTCTGGTCCTCGGGTGCACCACCCCCGGCGGTCGCCACGCCGTCGCCCCCGACCCTGCCGTCCTCCGCTCCCTGGCGACCCCCGACCCCGACGAGGCCCGCCGCGCCCTCCTCGGCCTGATGTACACCCCGTCCTGGCTCGCCGCCCACCCCGGCCCCCACCACACCCTCGGCGACCCGCACATGTCCGCCCGCGCCCGCGGCCGGCACCTCGCCGCGAGCCGGGAACACGACGCGTGGGACGCCCTGCCCGGCATCACGGCCCCCACCCTGGTCCTGCACGGCACGGACGACGTCTTCAACCCGGCGGAGAACGCGCCTCTGCTGGCGGACCGCATCCCGGGGGCGCGGCTGCACATGATCCCGGGCGCGCGGCATGCGTACTTCGACGAATTCCGGGCCGTCGCCGGGCCGTTGGTGCTCGACTTCGTGCGCTGACGTTCCAGGCGGCCCGGCCGGCGACCCCTCTCGCCCCTACACCCATGGGAGGCAAGGTGGACAAGCGGCGTTCGATCATGCGGACGGCGGCCGTCGTGGTCGCCGGGCTGGTGGCGGTTCTCGCTCCGCCCGGTGCGGCCGGGGCCCCGGCCCGGCCGTCGGCGGCCGCCTCGTACGTCCGGCTCGAGGCGGTCCGCGACGTACTGAGGGAGACGGCCGGGGCGCCGGGCACGTCGTGGGCGGTGGATCGTGGGGCCGGGAAGGTGGTGGTGACCGCGGACCGTACGGTCGGCCGCGCCCGGTACGGGGAGATCGTCACGGCGGCCCGGGCATTCGGCGACAAGGTGGAAGTGCGGCGTACGAAAGGGCGGTTCAGACCGTATGCGCGAGGTGGCGAGGCCGTGGGCAGAGGCTGCTCACTGGGTTTCAACGTGGTCGCCGGCGACGGCACCCCGTACTTCCTGACCTCCGGGCACTGCGTGGGCGCCGTCGGCACCACGGTGTACGACGGCGGTGGACGAGCGATCGGGGTGGTGGCAGGGAGCACTTTCCCCGGCGGGGACTACGCGATCGTGAAGTACAACCCGGGCATCGAGCACCCGAGCGAGATCGACCTCTACGACGGAACGGCACAGACCGTCTCCCGGGCGGCGGAGGCCCGTGTGGGAGAGGCGGTGCGGAGCAGCGGCAGCGGCAGCGGAGTGCACGGGGGGACGGTCACCGCGGTGAACGTGGCCGTCCAGTACCCGGAGGGCACGGTCACCGGCCTGATCGAGGCCGCTCTCTGCGCCGGACCCGGGGACAGCGGCGGTCCGCTCTTCGACGGCGATACGGCGCTGGGGCTGACCGTGGGCGGCAGCGGCGACTGCACCACCGGTGGCACCGCCTTCTTCCAGCCGGTGACCGATCCGCTGGCGGCGTACGGGGTGTCGATCGGCTGACGGCCGACGGACGACAGCGGGTCCCGCCGCCGCCCCATGGGCGGTGACGGGACCCGGGTTCCGTGCGGAGTACGGCTTAGATGAGTACGGCTTAGATGAGTACGGCTTAGATGTCGAAGTACAGCTCGAACTCGTGCGGGTGCGGCCGCAGCTGCATCGGCGCGATCTCGTTCGTGCGCTTGTAGTCGATCCACGTCTCGATCAGGTCGGACGTGAAGACGCCGCCGGCCTGGAGGTACTCGTTGTCCTGCTCCAGGGCGTCGAGGACGGCCGGGAGGGAGGTCGGGACCTGGGGGACGTTCGCGTGCTCGTCGGGGGCGAGCTCGTAGAGGTCCTTGTCGATCGGCTCGGCGGGCTCGATCTTGTTCTTGACGCCGTCGAGGCCGGCCAGGAGGAGGGCCGAGAAGGCGAGGTAGGGGTTCGAGGACGGGTCCGGGGCGCGGAACTCGACGCGCTTGGCCTTCGGGTTGGAGCCCGTGATCGGGATGCGCATCGCGGCGGAGCGGTTGCGCTGCGAGTAGACCATGTTGACCGGGGCCTCGAAGCCGGGGACCAGGCGGTGGTAGGAGTTCACCGTCGGGTTGGTGAAGGCGAGCAGCGAGGGGGCGTGCTTGAGGATGCCGCCGATGTAGTAGCGGGCGATGTCCGAGAGGCCCGCGTAGCCCTGCTCGTCGTAGAAGAGCGGCTCGCCACCGTTCCAGAGGGACTGGTGGACGTGCATGCCCGAGCCGTTGTCGCCGAAGATCGGCTTCGGCATGAAGGTGGCCGTCTTCTCGTTGCGCCAGGCGACGTTCTTCACGATGTACTTGAAGAGCATCAGGTCGTCGGCGGCGGCGAGCAGCGTGTTGAACTTGTAGTTGATCTCGGCCTGGCCGGCGGTGCCCACCTCGTGGTGCTGGCGCTCGACCTTGAGGCCGGCCTTGTCCAGCTCCAGGGAGATCTCCGCGCGCAGGTCGGCGAAGTGGTCGACCGGCGGGGCCGGGAAGTAGCCGCCCTTGTAACGGACCTTGTAGCCGCGGTTGTTGACCTCGGAGCCGGTGTTCCAGGCGCCGGCCTCGGAGTCGATGTGGTAGAAGGACTGGTTCGCCGACGTCTCGAAACGGACGTTGTCGAAGATGTAGAACTCGGCCTCGGGGCCGAAGTACGCGGTGTCGGCGATGCCCGTGGAGGCGAGGTACGCCTCGGCC
This sequence comes from Streptomyces luteireticuli, assembly GCF_041519305.1. NCBI lineage: Bacteria > Bacillati > Actinomycetota > Actinomycetes > Kitasatosporales > Streptomycetaceae > Streptomyces > Streptomyces luteireticuli. The sequence goes on along the minus strand of NZ_CP167927.1, from coordinate 2,721,276 downwards.
TTCTTCGCCACGTTCCGCGGGTCACGGCTGTACTGCTCGCCGGTGATCGGGTCGTGGATGAAGAAGTTGATGTTGAGGGTCTTGTCGCGGCGGAAGGGGTCGACGCGGGCGGTGGAGAGGTCCGCGCGGAGCGCCATGTCGGACTCGTGGATGGCCTGGAAGCCGCGGATGGACGAGCCGTCGAAGGCCAGCTCCTCGGCCGGGTCGAACGCCTCCGCAGGGATCGTGAAGTGCTGCATCACGCCCGGCAGGTCGCAGAAACGGACATCGACGAACTTGACGTCCTCGTCCTTGATGAACTTCTTGGCGTCGTCGCCGTTCTGGAACATCCAACCCTCCTAGCCCGGCCGCCAGCGGTCGGGGATTGCTTCGGTGGTGCTGCGGCCGACCCTAGAGAGACCGGATTTCCCGGGCATGACCCGTTTGTTTCGCCGAGGTTAACCGGGTCGCGGCCGAAACGTGATCGGAACGCGCGGCCGGAAGCCGACGACGGCGGAGCCGTCCGGTCGTGCCACGGACCACCCGGCCGGGGGGAAACGTATGCGACCCCAGTACCGTGGACGGGTGGACAAGAGGCAAGCAATCGGCTCGTGGCTCTCCGGCCCCCGTGCGGCCGCGGAGGACATGGGTGTCGACTTTGGTTACCGGGGCGAGCGCCTCGGCCTGCCGGAGGCCGGGCCGGGCTCCGTCGCCCCGCTCGGCCGGCGGTTCGGAGCGATCTTCATCGACTGGGCCCTGTGCCTGCTCGTCGCGAACGGGCTCATCGCGCAGGGCAACGCGCACCGGGCAGGCAACTGGGCGATCGTCGTCTTCCTGGTGCTCAGCGTGCTCACGGTGGGGACGATCGGATGCACACCGGGCAAGCGGCTGCTGAGGCTGCGCGTGGTGGGCGAGAACGGCGGGCGGCTGACCTTCCCGCGGGCGGTGCTGCGCAGCGTGCTGCTGGCGCTGGTCGTCCCCGCGATGGTCTGGGACCGGGACACCCGGGGGCTGCACGACCGGCTGGCGAAGGCCGTCCAGGTCCGGATGTGAGCGTGCGGGAACGAGCGAGGGGCGGGGCCGTCGAAACGGTCCCGCCCCTCGCTCGTTCCCTTGGTCTCAGCGGCCCTTCGGCATCCGCATGCCCTTGGGCATGGGACCCTTCGGGATCGGCATGTTGGACATGAGGTCCCCGAGCGCCCGCAGGCGGTCGTTGACGACCGTCACCTGGGCGCCCGGCAGCACGCGCGGCAGCTTCAGCAGGGTGGTGCGCACCTTCTTCAGCGGCACCTGGCCCTCGCCGTCACCCACGATCACGTCGTGGACCGGAACGTCCGCGACGATGCGCGCCATCCGCTTCTTCTCGGCGGCCAGCAGGCCCTTGACCCGGTTGGGGTTGCCCTCGGCCACGAGCACGATGCCGGCCTTGCCCACGGCCCGGTGCACCACGTCCTGGCTGCGGTTCATCGCCACCGCGGGCGTGGTGGTCCAGCCGCGTCCGATGTTGTCCAGGACCGCGGCGGCGGCGCCCGGCTGTCCTTCCATCTGCCCGAAGGCAGCGCGCTCGGCACGGCGTCCGAAGACGATCGCCATCGCGAGGAAGGCCAGCAGGAAGCCCAGGATGCCCAGGTAGACCGGGTGGTCGATCCAGAAGCCGATGGCGAGAAGGACACCGAAGGTGACAATGCCCACAGCCGCGACGACAAGACCGACCTTCGAATCGACCTTCTTGGTCATCCTGTAGGTCAGGGCGATCTGCTTCAGTCGCCCGGGGTTCTCGGATGTTTCCTTCCTCGCCATATGGCGAAGTTTACGTGGCCTGAGGGCCCGGGGCCGCCGCGGCCTCCAGGAGGCTCTGGGCCTCCCGCCGCGCCCGGGCCCGGCGGCGATCCTCCAGGACCGCGGACCAGGCGTTGCGCCGTGCGGTGCGCTGCCCGCCGCGCAGCAGCAGCCCCTCCAGGGCCCGCAGCGCGCCGGTGAGCGAGGGCGGGCGGACGGCGAGGGTGGAGGGGAGGGCGGAGAAGGCGCGAGCGGTCGTCGCGGGGGCGGGCGGCGCAGCCTGCATGTTGTGTCCTCTCAGAGCGGGGGAGGGGGGTGAGAGGGGTGCCGGCGTTCGGGGAGCGTACAGCTGTGCGTACATGTATCGTCACAGAAAGGTGTTACCGATACGTGACCGGTTGGTCAAAACCTATGAAACGTTGACGCGGGTCTGCTCTCCCCGGCCGGGGAGAGCAGACCCGCGTCAACGAGGTCGCAGAGAATCAGGCGGCCGCTTCGCCGCGCTTCGCCCCTTTGCCGGTCGAGCTCGGCGGCGCTTCCGCTGCGGCCGGGTGCCCGCCCTCGTGCCTCGGGCGGACCCCCGACCTACGCTGCAGCTTCGCCGCGCTTCTCGATCGCCTGGCGGTACAGCCGTCCGGCCCGGTACGAGGAGCGGACCAGCGGGCCGGACATGACGCCCGCGTAGCCGATCTCCTCGGCCTCCTGCTGCAGCTCGACGAACTCCTGCGGCTTGACCCAGCGCTCCACCGGGTGGTGACGCGGCGACGGGCGCAGGTACTGGGTGATCGTGATGAGCTCGCAGCCCGCCTCGTACAGGTCGCGCAGCGCCTGGCTGACCTCTTCCCGCTCCTCGCCCATGCCCAGGATCAGGTTGGACTTGGTCACCAGACCCGCCTCGCGGGCCTTGGTGATGACCTCCAGCGAGCGCTCGTAGCGGAAGCCGGGGCGGATGCGCTTGAAGATCCGGGGGACGGTCTCGACGTTGTGCGCCAGGACCTCGGGGCGGGAGGAGAAGACCTCGGCCAGCTGGTCCGGCTTGGCGTTGAAGTCGGGGATCAGCAGCTCGACGCCGGTGTCCGGCATCAGGCCGTGGATCTGGCGCACGGTCTCGGCGTAGAGCCAGGCGCCGCCGTCCTCCAGGTCGTCGCGGGCGACGCCGGTGATGGTGGCGTACTTCAGCTCCATCGTCTGCACGGATTCGGCCACGCGGCGCGGCTCGTCGCGGTCCAGGGCCTGCGGCTTGCCGGTGTCGATCTGGCAGAAGTCGCAGCGCCGGGTGCACTGGTCGCCGCCGATGAGGAACGTCGCCTCGCGGTCCTCCCAGCACTCGAAGATGTTGGGGCAGCCCGCCTCCTGGCACACCGTGTGCAGGCCCTCGCGCTTCACCAGACCCTGGAGCTCGGTGTACTCGGGGCCCATTTTCGCCCGGGTCTTGATCCACTCGGGCTTGCGCTCGATGGGGGTCTGGGCGTTCCGGACCTCAAGACGCAGCATCTTGCGTCCCTCGGGTGCGACAGCGGACACTCCGGCTCCCTTTGGCTTCGATTCTTCGGCGGACACCAGGGTACGCCCGTTCGTTCTTACGTTCTTCCGCCCGGGCAACCGCTGAGATCGCGGTGGCATTCCCGGGCCGGGGGCGGCGGCCGGGGCTCAGACGGCCCGGGGGAGGGGCTCGGCCGATTCCAGCACCTCAAGGAGGTGCTTTTCGACCACGGGCAACGCCTCCTCGACGGTCACCCGGCGGCCCAGCTCGTTGGAGAGCGAGGTCACCCCGGCGTCCCGGATGCCGCAGGGGACGATCCGGTCGAACCAGGTGTTGTCGGGGTCACAGTTGAACGAGAAGCCGTGCATGCTGACGCCCTTGGCGATCCGGATGCCGATGGCCGCGAGCTTGCGGTCCTCGCCGCGCTGGCCGGCGTTGGAGGGGGCGTACTCGGGGCCGCTGAGCCGCGGGTCGAACTCCTCGTCCGCCGGGCGGGCGGGGGCCAGGTCCAGGGTCAGGCCGCCGGTGTCGGGCCGCTGCCGGTCGTCGCCGAGGACCCAGACGCCGCTGCGCCCCTCCACCCGCGTCGTCTCCAGGCCGAACTCGGCGCAGGCGCGGATCAGCGCCTCCTCCAGGCGGCGGACGTGCGCGATGACGTCCACCGGGCGCGGGAGCTTGAGGATCGGGTAGCCGACGAGCTGGCCGGGGCCGTGCCAGGTGATCTTGCCCCCGCGGTCCACATCGATGACGGGCGTCCCGTCCAGGGGGCGCTCGCTGTCCTCCGTGCGCCGTCCCGCGGTGTAGACCGCCGGGTGCTCCAGCATCAGGCAGGTGTCCGGAATCTCGTCCGCGAAGCGGGCCGCGTGCACCCGGCGCTGCTCCTGCCACGCCTCCTGGTACTCGACGGCGTCCGCCCCGAAGCCCAGCCGGACAAAGCGCAGCTCACTCACGGCAGCTCCTCTTCCAGTCCTCTTCGAACGCTTTGCGGCACCTGGGCTGATACGTCCTGTCGCACCCGGTGCCCCAGCCACTGTACGGCGGCCTCCGAAACGGCTGCGGACGAGCCCCGGACAAGATCGACTCTGGGCGCTTTTCCGTGCCTATTTGATCTGTCTCTGATCTGTCCTCACACGATCGGATGAATGCGGGGCGAAGGTGGCGTTCGGGGCGGCTGGGACCGCTAAATTCACGCCGTTCCCAGAATGGCGATCAGGGAGACCGGGCAGGTTGATGACGGAACGACCCCCACAGCGCATTCCCAACCGCCAGCTCGCCGCGCTCATCGCGGAGGCCGGCTTCTCCAACGCGGGGCTCGCACGTCGCGTCGATCAATTAGGGCTGGAGCACGGCCTCGACCTGCGCTACGACAAGACCTCGGTCACCCGCTGGCTGCGTGGCCAGCAGCCGCGCGGCACCACGCCGGCGCTGATCGCCGAGGTCTTCACCCGGCGGCTGGGCCGCCGGCTGTCCGCACAGGACCTCGGACTGGACGCCTGCGCCCCGGTCTACGCGGGGCTGGAATTCGCCGCGTCGCCGGCCGAGGCCATTGACATCGTCAGCGGGTTGTGGCGCAAGGACTCCGGCAGCCACACCGAACTGCGGAAGATCGCGTTCACCCCCGCGGGCCTGGTGGTCCCCAGCCGGGACTGGCTGATCGGCCGGGCCGACGACCGGGTGGCCCGCAGCACGGCCCCGCCCGCCGGTTCCGCGCCGGGCACGGCCGGCGGGGAGGGCGGCCCCCGCCCGCCCGACCGGCCGCGTCCCGCCGTGCCCCGCCAGCGGGCCGAGCGGGCGCCCGGCGGCCGGGTCTCGATGGGCGACATCGCGGCCCTGCGGTCGGTCGGCGAGCTCTTCCGCACGCTGGACCACGCGTACGGCGGCGGCCACGCCCGCCAGGCCCTCGTCCGGTACCTGGAGCACGAGGCCGAGCCGATGCTCCGCGGCACCTACGGCGAGGCCACCGGGCGGCGGCTGTTCGGCGCCGCCGCCGACCTCACCCGGCTCGCCGGGTGGACGTCGTACGACATCGCCGCGCACGGCCTCGCCCAGCGGTACTACGTCCAGGCGCTCCGCCTGGCGCAGGCCGCGGGCGACCGGGCCTACGGCAGCTATGTGCTGGTGACGATGAGCCGTCAGGCGGTCTACCTGGGGCACGGGCGCGAGGCGGTGCAGCTCGCGCGGGTGGCCCAGCAGGGCGTCGGCTCCGGAGCCGCGCCGGTCGTCCAGGCCCTGCTGCACGCCATCGAGGCGCGCGGGCACGGGGTGCTCGGCGAGGTGCGGGCCTGCTCCGCGTCGCTCGCCCGCGCCGAGCGGGCGCTGGAGACGGCCCGGCCGACGGACGACGTGCCGTACTGGATCCGCTTCTTCGACGAGGCGGAGCTGGCCGACGAGTTCGCCCACTGCCACCGCGACCTCCAGCAGTGGCGGGCCGCCGCCCAGCACGCCGAGCGGTCCCTCCAGCTGCGCCCGGCCGGGTATGCGCGCAGCAGGCTGTTCTGCCGCGTGGTGCTGGCCTGCGCCCGGCTCGGGCTCGGCGAGCTGGAGCAGGCGTGCCAGCTGGGCGCGGAGGCGGCACAGGCGGCGGGCGAGATGCGCTCGGTGCGCGCCGTGGAGTATGTGCGCGAGTTCGAGCGCCGGCTGGAGCCGTACCGCGACGCGGCGGCGGTCCGGGCGTACCGGGAGAAGGTCGCCGCGCTCTGAGGGCGGGCGGCCGGCCCCCGGCCGCACGCCGGACCTCGTCGGCGCGAACGGACGGCCCCGGACCGGGAGTTCCCGGTCCGGGGCCGTCTTGTGGGCGGGCCCTGGCCCCCGGGGCTCATCCCAGGGGCGGGACCCTGACGGTGGGCGGGCGCGCGAGCCGTACTGCGACCCGGTCCGGCGCCCGGGGGCGTCCTACGCCGCCCGCAGCGCCTCCACCCCGTACCCCGGGCGGATGCCCAGGTCGCGGAGGAGGGCGTGGGCCGCCCGGCGGCCCGAGAAGAGGGCGCCCTGGACGGTGCTCGTGTCGCGGTGGTCGCCGCAGACGTACAGCCCCGACAGCAGCCGCACCGGGCGCCGCATGTCGTGCGGGGAGGGCATCGCCGGGACGGCGTCCGGGTCGTGATGGGCCGCCAGCAGCTCGAAGCCGTCCGGTGACATGCCGTGCAGCCGGGCCAGCTGGACCCGGGCCGCCCGGTCGAGTTCGGCGACCGGCGCGGCCGCGGCGGCGCCGAGCACGGTGGAGGTGATCAGGGTGCAGCCGGCGGGGGCCCGGTCGGGGTCCACCCCGCTCGTCACCGCCGTGTGCGCGAGGGGTCCGCCCCGGCCGCCGGTGATCACCAGGGCCGCGTCGCCGGGCGGCGGCTCGTGGGTGGTGTGGTGCAGCACCGTGACGGGGTGGAACCCGGGCAGGCGCAGGCCGGGGAGCAGCTCCGCGGCGGCCCGGGCGCCGGTGGCCACGATCACCGAGCGGCAGCTGATCTCGCCGTGCCCGGCGGTGGTGACGGAGGTGATGCCGGCGGACGTGGCCCGGACCCCGGTGCGTACGGTGCCGGGCGGCAGCATCGCCGCCAGCAGGTCGGGGACCGCGGCCGCGCCGCCGGCCGGCAGACAGAGCCGTCCGCGGGCGAAGCCGCGCAGGACGAGGTCGGCGCAGCGGCTGGACGTGGTGAGGTCCGGGTCGGACAGCAGGGAGGCCAGCAGCGGGCGCAGCAGGCCCTCGACCGTGCGCGTCGGCAGCCCGCGGGTGGCGAGGGTGGTGGCGGTGGGACGGTCGGGGCGGGCGAGCACCCGCTCGACGGGCAGCGCCGCGAACCGGGTCAGCGCCGCGCCGAGGCGGGCCTGGTCGAGGCCGGTGGTGCGGGAGGTGCGGGCGGCGCTGGCCAGGGCCCGGGCGGTGGTCAACGCCCGCTTGGCGCCCCGGGTTTCGCCGATGCGGTGGTTGCGGCCCTCGGCGTGGACGACGACGCCGGGGACGAAGGGGCGCAGGACGAGCGCGCCGAGGCCGGGAGTGCGGCGCAGATCGGGGAACGCGGTGTTGAGCAACTGCCCGGAGCGGTCCAGACGGAAGCCGTCGAACAGGTCCGTGGTCATGCGCCCGCCCGGATGCGGAGCGGCTTCCAGCACGGTGACGGTGACACCGGCGTTGGTGAGCTGATGTGCCGCGGAGAGACCGGCGAGGCCGGCTCCGACGATGACGACGTCCGCGTGCTGTGCGGTGTGGCGTGCGCTGCTGGCCACGTGCCCTCCCGGGGTCGGTCCGCTCGCTCGGGGGCGTGATGCCCCCAACGGGCTGCGACGATGCGCGAGTTCGCCTCGACCGTAGAGAGAAATCCGGTCAATAACAGTCGCGCACGGGAAGAGCACGGTCGCACGGCGGTCGCACGATCGGGGTGCCGTGCCCCCGTAATCATCGGGTCGAAGCGTGGTCCTCGTCGGCGAGTGCCGCGCGAACGGCGCTCTCGATGTCGGGGTGCGCGAACTCGAAACCGGAACCCAACAGCCGTCCGGGCAGCACCCGTTGGCTGGCCAGCACCTCCGCGGCCATGCCGCCCAGCGCGAGCCGGAGCGCCGGGGCCGGTGCGGGCAGCAGCGCCGGACGGTGCAGCACGCGCCCCATGACCCGGGCGACTTCGCGGTTGGTGACGGGGAGGGGCGCGGTGAGATTGACGGGGCCCGTGAGTGTCTGTGTGGCCAGCGCATGACGCAGGGCGGCGACGTGGTCCCGCAGGGCGATGAAGCTCCAGTACTGGCGGCCGTTGCCCAGCGGGCCGCCCAGCCCCAGCTTGAAGAGCGGGAAGAGGCGCTTCCAGGCGCCTCCGTGCCGGCTCACGACCAGCCCGGTGCGCGCCAGCACGGTGCGTACGCCGGCTTCGGCGGCCGGGGCGGTGGCGGCCTCCCACTCCCGGCAGACGTCGGCGAGGAAGCCCTCGCCGGGCGGGGAGTCCTCGTCGAGGGTCCCGGACCCGCCGTCGCCGTAGACGCCGATGGCGCTGGCGCTGACCAGGACGGAGGGCGGGGCGTCCAGCGCCGCGACCGCCTGTGCCACCGCCGTGGTGCCCAGCACCCGGCTGTCGCGGATCTCCCGGCGGTACGCGGCCGTCCAGCGGTGGTCGCCGATGCCGGCGCCCGCCAGGTGCACGACGGCCGTGCAGCCGGCCAGCGCGCCCGGGTCCAGCCGGCCGGTCATGGGGTCCCACCGGACCTCGTCCGCGCTCCGGGGCGCGCGGCGGACGAGCCGTGTCACCCGGTGGCCGTCCGCCTCCAGGGAGCGGACGAGGGCGGAGCCGATGAGTCCGGACGAGCCGGTGATGGCGATGCGCATGGGGTCACCCTGTCACTTCGCAGGTCAGGACCGGGTCAGGATCTGAAACGCTCCCACAGGGCGGGGAAACGGTCCTCCAGGACGGCGTCGTCCTCCGGGTCGAACGAGGTGCCCTGCGGCTCCGCCGGGGCCGGCGGCAGGGCCAGGTCGGGCATCCGGGCGCCGGTGAGCTGCTCGTACGCCTCGTCCGCCGCGAAGCCCAGGTCCTCGCCGTCCCCGTCCACCTCCTCGTCGAAGTCGTCGAGCAGCGTGGCGAGCCGGTCCGGGTCGTGCAGGGCGCCCTCGAAGACCTCCCGGCCCTGGCCGATCAGCCAGCAGCGGAAGTAGTCGAACGCGTCGTCGCTCGCGCCGCCGAGGATGACGGACGCCGCGCCCCACAGGTCCCAGAGGTAGGCGCGGTTGTAACGGACCTCGAAGTGCCGGGCGAAGTCCAGCACGCGGTCCGGGTCGAGCCGCATCAGCCGCTCGACCAGCAGATCGGCCTGGTCCTCGACGTCACCGCCGGCGGCGGCCCGGGTCTCGTCGACGATCTCCCAGAACTCCGTCTCGTCCATCACGGCAACAGCATCCGCCCTGGCCTCCGGGGGCGCACGCGGAGGGGGCCGGAAGCGGCCGCTCCGAAATACCCGACAGAAGGTGTCGGGTATTGCTGCGAGGGTCCTCCCGTACCGCAGAGAACAGGGAGGACGCTGTGAACGCACCACTGGACGGCAAGGTCGCGCTGGTGGCAGGGGCGACGCGGGGCGCGGGACGGGCCATGGCAGTGGAACTGGGACGCGCCGGGGCGACCGTCTACGCGACGGGGCGCACGACACGGACGCGGCGGAGCGAGGTCGGCCGGGCCGAGACGATCGAGGAGACCGCGGAGCTGGTGACGGCGGCGGGCGGCGAGGGCATCGCCGTGCCGACCGACCATCTGGTGACCTCCGAGGTCAGGGCGCTCGTCGAGCGGATCGGACGGGAGCGGGGGCGGCTGGACGTGCTGGTCAACGACGTCTGGGGCGGTGACCACCTGCTGGAGTTCGGCAAGAAGCTCTGGGAGCTGGACATCGACCGGGTGCTGCGGATGCTCCGGTTGTCGATCGACGCGCACCTCATCACCAGCCACTGCGCCCTGCCGCTGCTCATCCGGCGGCCCGGGGGCCTGGTCGTGGAGATCACGGACGGGACGGAGGAGTTCAGCCGGGCGCACTACCGGGAGCACCTGGTGCTCGACGTGGCGAAGTATGGCCCGTTCCGGATGGCCTCCGGGCTGGCCGAGGAACTGCGGGGGTACGGGGGGACGGCGGTCTGCGTCACCCCGGGGTTCCTGCGGTCCGAGGAGATGCTCGACCACTTCGGGGTGACGGAGGAGAACTGGCGGGAGGCGGTCGCGAAGGAGCCGCACTTCGCGGTGGCGGAGTCGCCCGCCTTCATCGGGCGGGCGGTGGCGGCGCTGGCGGGCGACCCGGAGCGGGGGCGGTGGAACGGGCGGTCGGTGTCGAGCGGGGAGCTGGCGAAGGCGTACGGGGTGAGGGATGCGGACGGTTCGCAGCCGGATTGCTTCCGGTACTTCGAGGAGGTGGTGTTCGGGGGGAGAGAGGCGTCGGCGGACGCGTATCGGTGAGGGGGCCGGCCCTCATAGGCCGTCGCGCCCGTACAGGCGGGCCGTCCGCTCCGCCGCCCCCGCGAACCGCTCCCGCAGGGCCGACGGCTCCAGCACCTCCGCCTCCGGCCCCAGCGCCAGCAGCTGCTCGTACGCCACGTCGAGCCCCTCGACGGCCAGCGTCACCGTGACGCGGCCGTCCTCGTCCGGCGGGGAGGCGGCCGACACCGCCTCCTCGCCGGAGCGGCGCTCCACCACGTGCGGCAGACGCCGCACGCCGTCGGCCGTCAGCCGCAGGACCACCCGCTCCCGCAGCAGCGAGCGCGCGAACACCGCCGCGTGCTCCTCCCAGAAGGAGGGGAGGTCGAAGGACTCGTCCCGGCGGAAACGCTCCTCCGCCACGCTCACCGCCGTGAAGCGGTCCACCCGGTAGGAGCGGAACTGCTCGCCCGCACGCGCGATCGCGTACCAGACGCCCGCCTTCAGCACGAGACCGTACGGCTCCAGACTCCGCTCCACCTCCGTCCCGTCGCGCCGCCGGTAGCGGGCGGTCAGCCGGCGGTCGTCCCAGACCGCGTCCGCGACGGCGGGCAGCAGCGGCGGGGGATCGGCCGGCTGCCACCAGCCGGGCGCGTCGAGGTGGAAGCGCTGGGACGCGCTGGAGGGCGCGTCCCGCAGTTCGGGGAGGAGGGCCGCGGAGACCTTGAGCCGGGCCGCGGACGCCGCGTCGGCGAGACCCATCTCGCGCAGGGCGGAGGGGACGCCGGAGAGGAAGAGGACTTCGGCCTCGGTGCGGTGGAGACCCGTGAGCCGGGTGCGGTAGCCGCCGACGAGACGGTACCCGCCGGAGCGGCCGCGGTCGGCGTAGACGGGGACGCCCGCCTCGGAGAGGGCGAGGACGTCCCGGGCGACGGTGCGCTCGGAGACCTCCAGCTGCCGCGCCAGCTCGGCGCCCGTCATCAGGGGACGGGACTGGAGCATCAGCACCAGCTTGATCAGTCGGGCCGCACGCATGCGTCCAGCATGGCAGGGGCCGACGACAGGAACCCGTGCGCCCAGCCAGGGCACGGCGACGTACGGGACCTGTCGTCACCCCTGAGCCGCTCCGCGACACAGGACAGGGCGGCGCGGCGCGGCTCCGCGGAGACGATACGCCCTGATCGATGATCGATCAACTGGCATCAGTCGGGCAGTTGTGGCGCGCAGCCCAGGACGTGGGTGCGCAGCAGCTCCCCGATGCGCGGATCGCGGCGGCGGAAGGCGGCGACGAGCTCCGCGTGGTCCTCCGCGTGCGACCGGGGCTCGGGGCTGAGCCAGCGGATGGACAGCGTGGTCCACACCTCGATGCCCAGCGACTCCCAGGTGTGCAGCAGGACGGAGTTCCCCGAGGCCAGGACGATCTCGCGGTGGAAGGCGACGGTGTGCCGCACCTGGGCCTCGCGGTCGCCGAGCCGGTCCGCCTCGTAGAGCGGGGCCACCTCCCGGTCGAGCGCCGAGGCGTCCTCGGCCAGGGCGTCTGCGGCCAGTTCGGCGGCGACCTGCTCCAGGCCGGCCCGCACCGGATAGCTCTCCTTGAGGTCGGCGGCGGACAGCTCGCGGACCCGGACGCCCTTGTTGGGCGCCGACTCGATCAGCCGCAGGGACTCCAGCTCCCGCAGCGCCTCGCGCACCGGCGTCTGGCTGACCAGCAGCTCCGAGGCGATCCGCCGTTCCACGATTCGCTCTCCCGGCTGCCAGCGACCGCCGACGATCCCCTCCAGGATGTGCTCGCGGATCTGTTCGCGCAGCGAGTGGACGACGGGTGGTGACATGGGGGCGCTCCTCGGCGGCCGGGTGGATCGCAGCCATTATCCCGGTACGCGGGGTGCGCACCGGTGTGCGGACGGCACAAAGGGCGCGGCCCCGGTTCGTACGGATACGAACCGGGGCCGCGCCCCGGAAGAGCCCCTGCGGAGGGGAGCCGGTCAGAGACCGATCTCGGTCTCGAACTCGGCGGCCTCCAGGATCCCCTTGACCGCCGTCAGGTAACGGGCCGCGTCGGCACCGTCCACCAGGCGGTGGTCGTAGGAGAGCGTCACGTACGTCATGTCGCGGACGCCGATGGTGGTGCCCTCCTCGGTCTCGATGACCACCGGGCGCTTGACGGTGGCGCCGATGCCGAGGATCGCGACCTGGTTCGGGGGCACGATGACCGTGTCGAACAGCGCACCGCGCGAGCCGGTGTTGCTGATCGTGAAGGTCGCGCCGGACATCTCGTCCGGGCTGATCTTGCCCGTGCGGACCTTGCCCGCCAGCTCCGCCGTCTTCTTGGCGATGCCCGCGATGTTGAGGTCACCCGCACCCTTGATGACCGGGGTCATCAGGCCCTTCTCCGAGTCGACGGCGATGCCGACGTTCTCGGAGTCGAAGTAGGTGATGGTGCCCTCGTCCTCGTTGATCCGGGCGTTGATGACCGGGTGGGCCTTCAGCGCCTGGACGGCGGCCTTGACGAAGAACGGCATCGGGGACAGCTTGACGCCCTCACGGGCGGCGAACGCGTCCTTGGCCTTGCCGCGCATCTTCATGATCTTGGTGATGTCCACCTCGATCACGGAGCTGAGCTGGGCCTGGCCGTGCAGCGCCTTCATCATGTTGTCGGCGATGACCTTGCGCATGCGCGGCATCTTGACGGTCTGACCGCGCAGCGGGGAGACCGCCAGGGCCGGGGCGGCGGCCTTCGGCGCAGCGGCGGCGGCCGGAGCGGCCGGGGCAGCGGCGGCGGCCTTGGCGGCCTCGGCGGCGGCCAGGACGTCCTGCTTGCGGATGCGGCCACCGACACCGGTGCCCGCGACCGTGGACAGGTTGACGCCGGACTCGGCGGCCAGCTTGCGCACCAGCGGGGTGACGTAGGCGCCGTCGGTCGCCGGGGCGGTCGGGGTGACCGGGGCGGCGACCGGAGCCTTCGGCGCGGCCGGGGCCGGGGCCGGGGCGGCCGGAGCCGGAGCGGCCGGAGCCGGGGCGGCGGCGACCGGAGCCGGGGCAGGCGCGGGGGCAGCGGCCGGGGCCGGAGCCGGGGCAGGCGCGGGGGCAGCGGCCGGGGCCGGAGCGGCCGGGGCAGCGGCGGCGGCCGGAGCGGCACCGGCGGCACCGATCACGGCCAGCTTGGCGCCGACCTCGGCGACCTCGTCCTCGCCGACGAGGATCTCCAGCAGGACGCCCGCGGTCGGGGCCGGGATCTCGGTGTCGACCTTGTCGGTCGAGACCTCGAGCAGCGGCTCGTCCTCGGCGACCTCCTCACCGACCTCCTTCAGCCAGCGGGTGACGGTGCCCTCGGTGACCGACTCGCCCAGCGCGGGCAGGACGACGTCGGTGCCGGTGGCGCCGGCAGCGGCGGCCGGAGCGGCGGAGGGGGCCTCGGCGACGGGCGCCGGGGCGGCCGGGGCCTCGGCCACGGGGGCCGGGGCGGCGGGGGCGGCCTCGGCGGCAGCGGCCGCCGGAGCCGGGGCGGCAGCGGGGGCACCGGTGCCGTCGTCGATGATCGCCAGCTCCGAGCCGACCTCGACCGTCTCGTCCTCGGCCACCTTGATGGAGGCGAGGATGCCGGACGCGGGGGCGGGGATCTCGGTGTCGACCTTGTCGGTGGAGACCTCGAGCAGCGGCTCGTCGGCCTCCACTCGCTCACCTTCGGCCTTGAGCCAGCGGGTGACGGTGCCCTCGGACACGCTCTCGCCGAGCGCCGGCAGGGTTACGGAAACCGCCATGGTGCGGTTGCTCCTTACGAGTAGTGCGGATGGTGGTGCGCTCGGGACTCAGTCGTGCGAGTGCAGCGGCTTGCCGGCCAGGGCCAGGTGGGCCTCGCCGAGGGCCTCGTTCTGCGTCGGGTGCGCGTGGATCAGCTGCGCGACCTCGGCGGGCAGCGCCTCCCAGTTGTAGATCAGCTGGGCTTCGCCGACCTGCTCGCCCATGCGGTCGCCGACCATGTGGACGCCGACGACGGCACCGTCCTTGACCTGGACGAGCTTGATCTCGCCCGCGGTCTTGAGGATCTTGCTCTTGCCGTTGCCCGCGAGGTTGTACTTCAGGCTGACGACCTTGTCGGCGCCGTACAGCTCCTTGGCCTTCGCCTCGGTGATGCCGACGGAGGCGACCTCCGGGTGGCAGTACGTGACGCGCGGCACGCCGTCGTAGTCGACCGGCACGGGCTTGAGCCCGGCCAGCCGCTCCGCCACCAGGATGCCCTCCGCGAAGCCGACGTGCGCGAGCTGGAGGGTGGGGACCAGGTCACCGACGGCCGAGATGGTCTCGACGTTGGTGCGCATGTACTCGTCCACCAGGACGTAGCCGCGGTCCATGGCGACCCCGGCCTCCTCGTAGCCCAGGCCCTGGGAGACCGGGCCGCGGCCGACGGCGACGAGCAGCAGCTCGGCCTCGAAGGTCTTGCCGTTCTCCAGCGAGACCTTCACGCCGTCCGCGGTGTACTCCACGCCGGAGAAGCGGGAGCCCAGGGAGAAGTTGATGCCGCGCTTGCGGAAGGCGCGCTCCAGCAGCTTGGAGCTGTTCTCGTCCTCGACCGGGACGAGGTGGGGGAGCGCCTCGACGATGGTGATGTCGACGCCGAAGGACTTCCACGCGGAGGCGAACTCGACGCCGATGACGCCGCCGCCCAGCACGATCGCGGACTTCGGCACGCGGTCCAGGACCAGCGCGTGGTCCGAGGAGATGACGCGGTCGCCGTCGATGGTCAGGCCCGGCAGCGACTTCGGCACGGAGCCGGTCGCCAGCAGGACGTGGCGGCCGGTGATGCGCTGGCCGTTGACGTCGACGGAGGTGGGGGAGGACAGACGGCCCTCACCGGTGATGTAGGTGACCTTGCGGGAGGCGACCAGGCCCTGCAGGCCCTTGTACAGGCCCGAGATCACATCGTCCTTGTACTTGTGGACGCCCGCGATGTCGATGCCCTCGAAGGTGGCCTTGACACCGAACTGGGCGCTCTCGCGCGCCTGGTCGGCGACCTCGCCGGCGTGCAGCAGCGCCTTGGTGGGGATGCAGCCGCGGTGCAGGCAGGTGCCGCCCAGCTTGTCCTTCTCGATCAGAGCGACGTCGAGACCCAGCTGGGCACCCCGCAGGGCAGCGGCGTAACCACCGCTACCGCCTCCGAGGATCACTAGGTCGAAAACGGTGCTGGCGTCGTTCGCCACGTCACGTCCTCCATGCATGGGTACGCCGTTGCCGGTCGTCGGTGACCGGGCGGCGGCTGTCGTTCGGCCGCTTGTTGCTTCGGCCCTGTGATTACGGGGGCCCTGTCCTGCCGAGACAACATCTTCGCACTTGTTGACGGGGGGCGGGACGCCGGGCCGGGGCTGGGGGACGACTGATGCGTCACCTTCGCGGGTTACTCGCGCGTATCGGGAGGCTGTTGGCGGTTCCCGCAATGGCGTTCGTCGAGAGCGAACGGGGTGGGTGAGGTGGGGTGGATTTGCCCCGGTCCCGCCCTTTCTCCGTTTCTCCCGGGGCTCCGCCCCTCGGCCCCGCAATGCGGCTGCGCCGCATTGTCCTCAAACGCCGGACGGGCTGAAATTCAGCCCGTCCGGCGTTTGAGGACAGCGCCCGGAGGGCGCTTCAGGGGGCCAGGGGGCGAAGCCCCCGGTGGGGTGCAGGGGCGAAGCCCCGCCACCGCCCGGAGGGCGGTCCGGGGTCCGGGGCCCCGCCCCGGGATACGGCGAAAGGGCGGGGCGGGGAGAAAACCCCTAGCCCAGGTCGCCCTCGGCCGTGCGCTCGGCCAGCCGCACCAGGGTGCGGACGGCCGAGCCCGTGCCCCCCTTCGGGGTGTAGCCGAACGGCGCGCTCTCGTGGAACGCCGGGCCCGCGATGTCCAGGTGGGCCCAGGTGATGCCCTCGCCCACGAACTCCTGCAGGAAGAGCCCCGCGATCAGGCCGCCGCCGTTGCGGACGCCCATGTTGGCGAGGTCCGCGACCGGCGAGTCCATGGTCTTGCGCAGCTCGGCGGGCATCGGCATGGGCCAGGCCTGCTCGCCGGCCTCCTCGGCGATCTCGTACAGCGCGGTGCGGAACGCGTCGTCGTTGGCCATGACGCCGAAGGTGCGGTCGCCCAGGGCGAGCACCATGGCGCCGGTGAGGGTGGCCACGTCCACGATCGCGTCGGGCTCCTCCTCCGAGGCGCGGGTCAGCGCGTCGGCCAGCACCAGCCGGCCCTCGGCGTCGGTGTTGAGGACCTCGACGGTCTTGCCGCTGTACATCTTCAGCACATCGCCCGGACGGGTGGCGGTGCCGGAGGGCATGTTCTCCGCGAGGGCCAGCCAGCCCGTGACGTTGACCTTCAGGCCGAGGCGGGCCGCGGCCACCACGGCGGCGAACACGGCGGCGGCGCCGCTCATGTCGCACTTCATGGTCTCGTTGTGGCCGGCCGGCTTGAGCGAGATGCCGCCCGAGTCGTAGGTGATGCCCTTGCCGACCAGGGCGAGGGTCTTCTCGGCCTTGGGGTGGGTGTAGGCGAGGCGGACCAGCCGCGGCAGGTTGGCGGAGCCCTGGCCGACGCCCATCAGACCGCCGTAGCCGCCCTTGAGCAGCGCCTTCTCGTCCAGCACCTCGACCTTGAGGCCGAACTCCTTGGCGGCCTCCTGGGCGAGGGCGGCGAAGGACGCCGGGTAGAGGTCGTTGGAGGGCATGTTGATCAGGTCGCGGGCCCGGTTGACCTCGGCGGCGACGGTGGCGGCGCGCTCGGCGGCGGCCTTGAAGGCCTTGTCGCGGGGCTTGGCGCCCAGGATCGCGGCCTCGGCCAGCGGCTCGCTCTTGCCGCCCTTGGCGGCCTTGCCGTTGCCGTCGGTGCGGTACGCGGTGTAGGCGTACGCGCCGAGCAGCACGCCCTCGCCGATCGCCGCGGCGTCCTCCGCGCCCGTCACGGGCAGGGCGAAGGCGGCCTTCTTCGTGCCGGACAGCGCCCGGGCCGCGGAGCCCGCGGCGCGGCGCAGCGCCTCACCCTCGTAGCCGTCGCCCTTGGCGGGCACCCCGCCGAGGCCGACCGCCACCACGACGGGGGCCTTGATGCCGGCCGGTGCCGGGAGCTTGGTCACTTCGCCCTCGTCGCCGGTGGCGCCGAGGGTCTCCAGTACGGCGGCCAGCTTTCCGTCGAAAGCCTGGTCCACGGCGTCGGCGCCGGGCGCGACGACGGGGCCCTTGGGGCCCTTGGCGACGCCGACGACGAGGGCGTCCGCACGCAGCGTCGCCGCACTGGAAGTGCTGAGAGTGAGAGCAGTCACGGTGGTGGGTGTCCCTACTTCCGTCGATTTCCTGCGATGTTCCTCGGTGAGAGCGCAGCGGGACCGGGCCGGCCGCACTCCGCGCATCGTATGCGCCGGGACCTCGCCGCCGGTTTCGGGCCTCGGGGGCTGGCAGGAGCCTATCCCCGAGCGGTCGTGTCAGCCCAGGGCCAGCACGGTCAGCGCGCTGGTCGCGGCGGTTTCGGCGAGCGCGCCGAAGACGTCCCCGGTGACCCCGCCGAAGCGGCGGCGGCAGTGGCGCAGCAGCAGTTCGGCGGCGCCGAGGGCGGCGAGGACGGCGGCGGCGGTACGGACCGCTCCGTACGGGCCGTACGCCGCCCCGGCCGCGGCGGCCGCGCAGACCGCGACGGCGAGGACGGCGACGGCGGCGCGCACGGGCACGGCACCGGCCACGGCGGCCCCGAGGCCCTCGGGGCGGGCGGCCGGAACTCCCCTGCGGGCGGCGAGGGTCAGGGCGCAGCGGGCGGCGAGGCCGGCGACCAGGGCGGCGAGGAAGCCGCGGGCGCCGCCGGCGGCGTACTGGCCGGCGAGCACGGCCACCTGGCCGAGCAGGACGAACACCAGGGTGACGACACCGAACGGGCCGATATCCGAGCGCTTCATGATCCGCAGCGCGTCCTCGGCGGGCTTCCCGCTGCCCAGGCCGTCGGCGACGTCGGCGAGCCCGTCGAGGTGGAGCCCCCGGGTGAGCACGGCGGGCAGCGCGGCGGCGGCCACGGCGGCGAACAGGGGGCTCGCGCCGAGCAGCAGGAGCAGCCAGCCCGCCGCCCCGGCCGCGGCGCCGACGGTCAGCCCGGCGAGCGGGGCGGCGAGCATCCCGCCGCGGGCGGCGGCCCGGTCCCAGCGCGTCAGGCGCACGGGCAGTACGGTCAGGGTGCCGAAGGCGAACCGGAGGGCGTCGGCGGGCGTGGCGGGGGAGGGGGCGTCGGTCATGGCGCAGGGAGCCTATCCCGCCGCTTTGGGAGCCTGCAGGAGTGGTCAGCAAGCCCGTCACGGGCGGGAGTTCGGGAGCGCGGAGTCCGATGGAACACTGGCTTGACCGCAACATCGTCGAGCCGGGCAAGCTGCCCCTGCTGCTGGCGCTGGCCGCGTTCGTGCTGACCTTCCTGGTCACCCGGGTCATCACCCGGCTGATCCGGGCCGGCAAGGGCCCCTTCCGCAACATCCGCCCCGGCGGTCTGCACGTCCACCATGTGGTGCCGGGCGTCGTGCTGATGGTGGTCGGCGGGTTCGGCGCGGTCGCGGCGGGCCGGCACGGCGTGGGCGCGGTGGTCGCCGCGGTGCTCTTCGGTACGGGGGCGGGGCTGGTGCTGGACGAGTTCGCGCTGATCCTCCACCTCGACGACGTCTACTGGACCGAGCAGGGCCGCAAGAGCGCCGAGATCGTGGTGCTGACGGCCGCCCTGGTCGGGCTGGTCCTCGCGGGCTTCTCCCCGTTCGGCGTGAACGAGCTGACCCCGGACGAACTGCAGAACCGCAGCGTCGTGGTGACCAACACCCTGCTCAACTTCCTCATCGCGCTGTTCGCCCTGGCGAAGGGGAAGCCGCGGATCGCCCTGATCGGCGCGGTGGTGCCGCTGGTCGCGCTGATCGGCGCGATCCGGCTGGCGCGGCCGGGCTCGCCCTGGGCCCGGCGCTTCTACCGGAACCGGCCGCGGGCCCGCCGCCGCGCCCGGGTGCGCGCCTACCGGCACGACGCCCGCTGGAACGCGGTGCGCAACCGCCTTCACGACCTGGTGGCGGGCGCCCCCGACCGCTGACCGCCGCTGCGGAACCGGTCGTCGCGCGGCTTCCCGCGCCGCCGGAACGCCTCCTCCGACACGCTGAGCACCAGCATCGCCAGCACCGCGGCGATGTGCTCCTTGCCCGCCAGATTGGGCTTGACGAGCACCTCGGCCACCATCCCCAGGACCACCGCGGCACAGGTGCACCAGGCGCGGTAGCGCCAGCACACATACACCGCGAGCCCCACGACGGCCGCGGACGGGCCGGTGTCGATCACCTTGGCCGCCTCGGGCGGCAGCCCCAGCACCCCGGGCCCCAGGGCGATGGCCAGGCGCGCGTACATCGTCCCGGCGAGCGTGGCGAGGTAGGCCACGGCCAGCAGCCGCCACCGGCCCAGGCAGATCTCGGCGATGCCGAAGACCAGCAGGACCTGGGCCAGGGCGCCCCACACCGGCAGGTCCAGGGCGGGGACGAAGAGCGACAGCGGGGTCCGCAGCAGGGCGAGCCACCAGGGCAGTTCGGCCCGTACCGAGCCGACCAGCTGGACGGGGCGGTAGCCCCAGGACTGGTTCTGCACGACCTGGAAGGCCGCCGTGAGGACGACCGCCGTCAGCGTCAGCGGAATCGCACGGAGCCGGTCGCGGACGATCGCGTCCCGCACGGTCCCGGCGAGCGGGCCCCACTCGGTGCGCGCGGCGCGTCGCAGCGCCGCGCGGTTCATCGTCTGCTCTCCAGGTGCTTGCGGTTCAGCCACTTGGGCAGCCCGGGCGCCTCCAGGAAGCCCTCGGCGCGGGCGCTCGCGATGCCGATCCGCAGCAGGTCACTGCTCTTCTCGAACAGCATGAAACGAGGCTCCCAGATCGGCCGGTACTTCGCATTTGCACGGTAGAGCGACTCGATCTGCCACCAGCGGGAGAAGAAGCTCAGCAGCGAGCGCCAGGCCCGCAGCACCGGACCGGCACCCAGCCGCGAGCCGCGCTCGAAGACCGAGCGGAACATCGCGAAGTTCAGCGAGACCGTGGCGACGCGCAGCTCCTTCGCCCGCTGGAGCAGCTCGATGACCATGAACTCCATCAGGCCGTTCTCGGAGTCCCGGTCCCGGCGCATCAGGTCCAGGGACAGACCCTTGGGACCCCACGGGACGAAGCTCAGCACGGCGCGCAGCTCGCCCTCGCCGTCATGGCACTCCAGCATCACGCAGCGCCCGTCGTCCGGGTCGCCGAGGCGGCCCAGCGCCATGGAGAAGCCGCGCTCGGTCGCCCCGTCCCGCCAGTCGTCGGCGCGCCGCAGCAGCTCGGCCATCTCCTCCTCGGGGATGTCCTCGTGGCGCCGGATCCGCACCGTGTACCCCGCGCGCTTCACCCGGTTGTAGGCCTGGCGGACGGTGCGCATCGCACGGCCCTCCAGGGTGAACTCGGCGGTGTCCACGATGGCCTCGTCGCCCAGTTCGAGGGCGTCCAGGCCGTGCCGGGCGTAGACGGTGCCGCCCTCCTCGCTCGCGCCCATCACCGCGGGGATCCAGCCGTGCGCGCGGGCCTCGGCCAGCCAGGGCTCGATGGCGCCGGGCCAGGCCTCGACGTCGCCGATCGGGTCGCCCGAGGCCAGCGAGACCCCGCCGACCACCCGGTAGGTGACGGCGGCCTTGCCGGACGGGGACCATACGACGCTCTTCTCGCGGCGCAGCGCGAAGTAGCCCAGCGAGTCGCGGTCGCCGAAGCGGTCCAGCAGGGCGCGCAGCCGGGACTCGTCCTCGGCGGTCAGCGGGTCGGTGGCGCGGCGGGAGCGGAACGCGGCCAGCACCACCAGGACCAGCAGCACCGTGCTCATCACGTTGATGACGACGTTGACCCAGTCCGGGGTGTCGATGCCCGGGAAGTGGCTGTCGTTGCCCACCAGGAAGACCAGCCGCCGCACCCCGTAGCGCCAGCGCTCCCAGAACGTCGACGGGTGCGCCTGGTTGGTGAGCGTCACCAGCAGCGCGGCGATCAGCGAGGAGACCAGCAGGCCGACGGCGGCGACGGCGGCGGCCAGCTTGGGGTTGGAGCGGTCGCCGATCGCGTAGAACTCGCGGCGGCCCACCAGCAGGGCCGTCACGAACAGCGCCGTGAGCACCACGGAGAACCAGTTCTGGCCGTGCGCCCGGAACTCCGGATAGCCCATCAGCAGGGAGAGCAGCAGCAGGAGCCCCCCGGCCAGGACCAGGTTGAGGATCCAGGCGGCCCGCTTGCGGCGGCGCAGCGTCACGGCCAGGAACAGCGACACCACCGCCGAGGTGAAACTCGCCTCCAGCAGGTACGGCGTGAAGTAGTCGTCCACGGCGTGCCGGCGGATGCTCGCCCCGAAGGACACCCACACCGCGCTGAGCAGATTGATGAAGGCGACGGCGCGCACGTACCACACCGCGAAAGCTGCGGCGCGCCGCGGCCAGGGGCCGCTGCGCGCCTCGTCGTCCGGAGTCAAGCGGAGTTCTCCCGGTTCCCATGAAGAGTGAATCGTCTGGGGATGCGCACGGGGCTGCCTCCGGACCCTGCTGCCGGTGACCTCAGGGGCGCTCGGGGAGCTCCGCCGCCAGGGCCGCGGCCGCCTGCACCAGTGGCAGGGCGAGCAGCGCCCCCGTTCCCTCGCCCAGTGTGACGCCGTGATCGAGCAGAGGGTTGAGCGCGATCCGGTCGAGTGCCTTCGCCTGGGCCGGGTCGCCTGTGCTCTGACCGGCGAGCCACCAGTCCGGGGCCCGGAAGGCGACGCGCTGCGCGACCAGGGCGCAGGCCGCGGAGACCACGCCGTCCAGGATCACGGGCGTGCGGCGCACCGCGCTCTGCAGCAGGAAGCCGGTGATCGCGGTCAGGTCCGCGCCGCCGGACGCGGCCAGCAGCTCCAGCTGGTCGCCGAGCGCGGGCCGGGCCCGGCGCAGGGCGTCGCGGATCGCGGCGCACTTGCGCATCCAGGCCAGGTCGTCGATGCCGAAGCCGCCGCGGCCGGTGACGACCGAGGCGTCCGTCCCGCACAGCGCGCCGATCAGCGTGCCGGCGGCGGTCGTCCCGCCGACGCTCAGATCGCCGAGCACGACGAGGTCCGTGCCGGAGTCCGCCTCCTCGTCCGCGACCGCCATCCCGGCCCGGAAGGCCCGCTCCGCCTCCTCCGCGGTCAGCGCGTCCTCGACGTCGATCCGGCCGGAACCGCGGCGCACCCGGTGCCGGGTGACCTCCTCGGGCAGCAGCTCCGGATCGCAGTCCACGGCCATGTCGACGACCCGCAGACCGGCGCCCGCCCGCCGGGCGAGGACCGCCGCGGGGCTCTCGCCCTCCAGCGCGGCGCGCACCAGCTCGTACGCGCCGTCGGCCGGGCCGGCGGAGACGCCGAGGGAGGCGACGCCGTGGTCGCCGGCGAAGAGGATCGCCCTCGGTCGCTGGATGGGCTTCACCGGTACGCCGCCCTGCGCGGCGGCGAGCCACTCCCCGATCTCGTCCAGGCGGCCGAACGCTCCCGGGCGCGGCCCGAGCCGCTCGCGCCGCTCCTCGGCGTCACGGCGCACGCCGGCGTCGGGGCGCTCGATCAGCGTGGCGAAGTCATCAAGATTCAGACCGCTCATCCGCGACACACTACCCCTGTGGGGGGTGGGTGATGGGGGGTTGCCCCTGGCCCGCCCTTTCACCGTTTCTTCCGGGGGCTCCGCCCCCTCGGCCCGGTACCGCGGCTCGCCGCGGTGGGCGGGGCTGCGCCCCTGCTCCCCGGCGGGGGCTGCGCCCCCTGCGCCCCTGCTTCCGGGGCTTCGCCCCTGGCCCCCGTTGTCGCGGCTTCGCCGCTCGTCCTCAAACGCCGGACGGGCTGGATCGGCGCGCCATCCCAGCCCGTCCGGCGCTTGAGGACTCCGCCCGGAGGGCGGACGGGGTCCGGGGTCTCCCCGGGAAACGGCGAAAGGGCGGGGAGGGGCAACCAGCCCGTCCGGCGCTTGAGGACAGCGCCCGGAGGGCGCTTCGGGGGCCAGGGGCGCAAGCCCCGGTCAGGGCCCAGCGGGCGCAGCCCCAAGCGGGAGCCCGGCGGGCGCAACCCGAGCGGGGTCCAGGGGGCGCAGCCCCCGGTGGGGCGCAGGGGCGAAGCCCCGCCCACCCGCGCGGCAGCGCGGGCGGGGTGCCGCAGGGGCGCAGCCCCTGCGGGAAACGGTGAAAGGGCGGGCCAGGGGCAAACCCCCGCACTACCCCCGCAACCGCACCACCTGCCCCGCCACCACCATCACAACCTCCTCGCACTCCCCACCCACCCCCGCGTTCAACCGCCCCAACTCGTCCCGGAACCGCCGCCCCGACGCCGTCGCCGGCACGACCCCGGAGCCGACCTCGTTGCTCACCGCCACCACCGTGCGCCGAGCGGAACGGACGGCCGCGACGAGCGCCGCCGTCCGTTCCGCGAGCGCCGCCGCGCCCCCGTTCGCCCACCGCTCGTCGTCCCACGCCCCGACGGAGTCCATCGCGTCGGTGAGCCACAGCGCCAGGCAGTCGATCAGCAGGGGCGGGCCGTCGGCCGTCAGCAGGGGGACGAGGTCGCAGGTCTCGGCCGTGCGCCAGGACGTGGGGCGGCGTTCGCGGTGGAGCGCTATGCGGGACGCCCAGTCCCGGTCCCCCTCCCGCGTGCCGCCCGTCGCGACGTAGAGGACGTCCGGGAAGGACTCCAGCCGCCGCTCCGCCTCCACGGACTTGCCCGAGCGGGCCCCGCCGAGCACCAGCGTGCGCCGCGGCACGTCCGGCACCGCGTGGTAGTCGCCGACCGTCACCGAGGTGCCGTCCGGCACCGCGCGCGCCCCGGCCGCGGCCAGCCGGCGGTGCAGTTCGCGGCCGGGCGGCACGTCGTGGTCCAGGTGGACGGCGAGCACGTCCGTCGTCGCCGTCACCGCGCCCGTCCCGCGCAGCCGGGCGAGCGCGTCGGGCCGGCCCACGACGTCCAGCAGGACGACGTCGTACGGGGAGGGGGCGCCGGAGAGACCGGCCGGGGCGCCGCCCGGGGGCAGGTAGAGCAGCCGGTCGCCGTCCGGCCCCGTCACCTCGTAGCCCGTGCCGGGCGCGTCCAGGGCCACCGCCCGCACCCGGTGCCCGCTGATCACCGACAGCTCGCGGCCGTCCGGCACCCGCCCCGGCGCCGGCAGTCCGGCCGGGAACTCGACGGCGGGGCCGTCGTGCGGATGGGAGAGCAGCACCTGCCGCACCCCGGTGATCGACCGGCCCGCGCGGGCGGCGGCGAACGCCGGACCGGGGGTGAGGTCGAACAGCAGCGCGCCGTCGACGAGCAGGGCGGTCGCGGCCCGTGCGTCCTCGCCCACGGCGGTGGCGCAGGCGGCGCAGGGGCAGCCGGGGCGCGGCAGCCCGTCGGGGGCTCCGGTGCCGAGCAGTGTCAGTTCCACGCCCCGATCGTCTCGCGTCCGCGGACCGCGGGCGCGCCGGGATCACCCTTTCTCGCCCGGGCCGTGCCCCCTAGGCTGCGACGGGTCAGCGCACAACGGCGAACGAGAGCCCTGAGGAGTCGTACATGGCGTGGGTGTGGCGGTTCGAGAAGGCCGACGGCACGGAGACGGCTCCGCCGGTGGAGCCGGAGGAGTTCACGACGCAGGGGGACGCGGAGTCCTGGATCGGGGAGGAGTGGCGCGCGCTGCTCGACGGAGGCGTGGACCAGGTCCGCCTCTTCGAGGACACCACGGAGATCTACGCGGCGCCGATGAGCCTGCACGAGGCGGCGGACGCGGGCTGACCGCCCGGCCGGGGCGGGCGATTCACCCGCCCCGCACCCCGCACAGGTGCAGCAGCCCCGCCACCGCCCGGTACGGATCCGTCCGCCCCGCACGCTCCTCCGCCGCGAGGACGGCGTCCAGGGTGGCGTCCAGGGCGGCGGCGTCCCGGACGCCCGGCCCCGGCCGGTCCGTGAAGACCCGCACCCCGTACCACGCCCGCAGCGGTGCCCCGATCCCCGCCAGCGTCGCCGTCAGCGCCTCCCGCCGGTCGGCGCGCACCCGCGCACCGGACGACGGGTCGACGGAGTGCGGGGAGTCGAAGGCGGCCAGCGCCGCGTCCCAGTCACCGGCCAGCCCCGGCCGCAGCGCCAGCGCGTCCGCGTTGCGGACGACCAGCGAGAGCAGGCCGCCGGGCGCGAGCACCCGGGCCAGGCCGGCCACCAGCGGATCCGGTTCCTCGACGTGCATCAGCACGCCGTGGCACAGCACGATGTCGAAGGCGCCCGGGGTGAAGTGCACCCCCGTGTCCCGCCCGTCGCCCTCGATCAGCCGGACCCGTTCGCGGATGCCGGCCGGCTCGGCGGCCAGCGCCGTGCGGACCGCCGCGACCGTCGAGGCGTCCGCCTCCAGCGCGGTCACCTCGTGCCCGGCGCGGGCCAGCCGCAGGGCCTGGGTGCCGTGGGCGAGGCCCACGTCCAGGACGCGCAGCCGCCGCCCGACCGGGAAGCGGATGCCTATCTGCTCGTCGAGCTGCCGGCCGACGAGCTCGTGGCGGACCGTGTTCCGTAAACCGTCGAACCCGGAAGGGCCCCACGCGGACTCGCTCAGGGCTTCTCCCCGCGCTTGACCTTCGGCTTGGGCAGCCGCAGCCGGCGCATCTGGAGGGTGCGCATCAGCGCGTAGGGGATGGCGCCACGGGTGTTCTCGCCGGGGAAGCGCTGCTTGAGCGCCTTCCGCAGGGAGACGGCCGTAAACACCGAGTTGACGACGATCAGCAGGATGACGACCATCCACAGCAGCAGCACGTACTGCTGGAACACCCCTCGGTTGATCATGCTCAGGACGAGGATGACCACCGCGAGCGGCAGGAAGAACTCGGCGAACGAGTACCGCGCGTCCACGAAGTCGCGTACGAAACGGCGCACCGGGCCCTTGTCGCGGACCGGCAGGAACCGCTCGTCGCCGTTGGCGAGCGCCTCGCGCTGGCGCGCGAGGTCGGCCCGGCGGGCCTCGCGGGCGCGCTTGGACGCGTCCTTGCCCTTGCCGGCGGCGGAGGTACTGGCCAGGCTGCGGCGCTGCGAGGAGGCCTCGCTGCGCTTGGGCGTGGGACGGCCCTTGGGGGCCTCGGGGTGACGGGGCTGCGGCTCGTCCGCGGTCACCTTGGCGGTGGCCTTCGCGGACTGCTCTTCCTTGGAACGGCTTCGGAACACGGAACCCAAGGGTACGGGGTTCCGGGGGGTGGGCCCCAGCGGTTCGGGGAACGATGCGGTGACGGCCCCTCGCGGGCCCGCCGTCACCCCGCGTCCCCCGCCGCCCCCGGGGGGACCGTCTACTCCTCCGGCCGGAGGAGCACGGCCCCCTGATCGTCCTGGAGGAGGAGCGCATCGGCGCCCGGACAGTGCGGTAATGGGGACGGGCCCCGTACTGTGGGTTCTGTTGGATGTGATGGAGCCGAAGCCCGAGCAAGTCGGTCAGAAGGGGGCGCGCGAGGCCCATGAGCGGTGTCATGAAGCGTATGGGGATGATTTTCCGCGCGAAGGCCAACAAGGCCCTGGACCGGGCCGAGGATCCGCGCGAGACCCTCGACTACTCGTACCAGAAGCAGGTCGAGCTGCTGCAGAAGGTGCGCCGGGGCGTGGCCGACGTCGCCACCTCCCGCAAGCGCCTGGAGCTCCAGCTCAGCCAGCTCCAGGGGCAGTCCTCGAAGCTGGAGGAGCAGGGCCGCAAGGCGCTGGCGCTGGGCCGCGAGGACCTGGCGCGCGAGGCGCTCACCCGCCGCGCCGCCCTCCAGCAGCAGGTCAGCGATCTGGAGACGCAGCACCAGACCCTCCAGGGCGAGGAGGAGAAGCTCACGCTCGCCTCCCAGCGCCTCCAGGCCAAGGTCGACGCCTTCCGCACCAAGAAGGAGACCATCAAGGCCACCTACACCGCCGCCCAGGCCCAGACCCGGATCGGCGAGGCGTTCTCCGGCATCTCCGAGGAGATGGGCGACGTCGGCATGGCCATCCAGCGTGCCGAGGACAAGACGGCCCAGCTCCAGGCCCGGGCCGGCGCGATCGACGAGCTGCTCGCCTCGGGCGCGCTCGACGACCCGACGGGCATGGCGAAGGACGACATCACCGCCGAGCTGGAGCGCCTCTCCGGCGGCAACGACGTCGAGCTGGAGCTCCAGCGGATGAAGGCCGAGCTCTCCGGCGGCGGCGCGGCCAAGCCCGCCATCGAGGGCGGCCAGCAGCAGGCGGCACAGCAGCCGCAGGACCGGCCGGACTTCAACAAGCGCTGACGGAACGGGTGGAGGCGTCATGATCGTCCGCATCATGGGGGAAGGCCAGTGGAAGCTGGCCGACAGCCACTTCACCGAGCTCAACAAGCTGGACGACGAGCTCCTCGACGAGATGGAGAGCGGCGACGAGGACGGCTTCCGCCGCACCCTGGGCGCCCTTCTCGAAGCGGTCCGGCGGCTCGGCAGCCCGCTGCCCGACGACGCCCTGGAACCCTCGGAGCTGATCCTGCCCGCGCCGGAGGCGACTCTGGAAGAGGTCCGGCAGATGCTCAGCGACGACGGCCTCATCCCCGGCTGACACCCGTCCCGCCGCGCCCCGCCCGCCGTCCGGGACGGGGCGCGCGGACGTCCGACGACCGATGGATGCGATGACCACCCTCGCCGTCTCCGGGCTCACCCGTCCGCAGCGCTGGCTGCGCGCCCACCCGGCCGCCGCGGACGTCCTGCTGGCCGCGGGCGTGTTCGCCACCATGCTGGTCGGCGCCCTGCTGGGACGGGACGCCGGCCGCGGCCCGCTCGCCCCCGGCTACGTCCTGCTGGCCCTCCTCGCCGCCACCGCCCTGGTGGCCCGCCGCCGCTCGCCCCGCCTGGTGCTGGCCGTCACCTCCGCGCTCTCCGTCGCCGGCGCGGCGACCAGCGGGGACGGCGCCCCGCGCACCCAGATCGCCACCTCGGCCGTGGTCGCGCTGTACACCGTCGCCGCCCGCACGGAGCGCTCCACCGCCTGGCGCATCGCGGCCGTGGCCGTCACCGCCCTCACCGGCGCGGTGATGCTGGCCGGCCCGCCGCCCTGGTACACCGAGGAGAACCTGGGGCTCTTCGCCTGGATGGGCATGGCCGCGGCGGCGGGCGACGCGGTCCGCAGCCGGCGCGCCTATGTCACCGCGATCGAGGAACGCGCCCTGCGCGCCGAGCGCTCCCGCGAGGACGAGGCCCGCCGCCGGGTCGCCGAGGAGCGGATGCGCATCGCCCGGGAGCTGCACGACGTCGTCGCCCACCACATCGCGCTCGTCAACGTCCAGGCCGGGGTGGCCTCACACGTCATGGACAGCCGTCCGGACCAGGCCAAGGAGGCGCTGGCGCACGTCCGCGAGGCGAGCCGCTCGGCGCTGGGCGAACTCCGCGCCACCGTCGGCCTGTTGCGCCAGTACGGCGATCCCGAGGCGCCCACCCAGCCGGCGCCCGGCCTCGCGGCGCTCGGCGGGCTGGTGGACGGCTTCGCCCGGGCCGGGCTGCCGGTGGACGTCGCCCTCGCGGGGCCGGCCGGCGCGGGCACCGGTGCCGGCCGGGTGGCCGAGGTCGTCGGCCCGCTGCCCGCGGCCGTCGACCTCACCGCCTACCGGGTGGTCCAGGAGGCGCTCACCAACGTCCGCAAGCACGCCGGGCCCGGGGCCCGCGCCGAGGTGGCGGTCCTGCGCGCGCCCGACGGGCTGGTGCTGACCGTCCTCGACGACGGCGACGGCTCGGCGGGGGAGAGTTCCCCGGGCGGCGGGCATGGGCTGGTGGGCATGCGGGAGCGGGTCGCGGCCCTCGGCGGCGCGATCGAGACGGGGCGGCGGACGGACGCGCCCGGCTTCCGCGTCCGGGTCGGGCTGCCCCTACCCTGACCCCCATGACACTGACCGTCGTCCTCGCCGACGACCAGGCGCTGTTGCGCAGTGCCTTCCGCGTGCTGGTCGACTCCGAGCCGGGGATGCGGGTGGTGGGGGAGGCGGCCGACGGCGCGGAAGCGGTGCGGCTGGCCCGCGCCGAACGCCCCGACGTGGTGCTCATGGACATCCGCATGCCCGGCATGGACGGCCTCGCCGCGACCCGGGAGATCTGCTCGGATCCCCAGTTGGCCGGGGTACGGGTGGTGATGCTGACGACCTTCGAGGTCGACGAGTACGTGGTGCAGTCGCTCCGGGCCGGTGCGTCCGGCTTCCTCGGCAAGGGCGCCGAGCCGGAGGAGCTCCTCGCGGCGATCCGGATCGCGGCGGCGGGGGAGGCGCTGCTGTCGCCGGCGGCGACGAAGGGACTGATCGCGACGTTCCTGGCCTCGGGCGGCGCGGTCCCGGCCGACCCCTCGCCCTCCCTGGACGCCCTGACCGCCCGCGAGCGGGAGGTGCTCGTGCACGTCGCGGGCGGCCTGTCGAACGACGAGATCGGCGAACGGCTGGCGGTCAGCCCGCTGACGGTGAAGACGCATGTGAACCGGGCGATGGCGAAGCTGGGCGCGCGGGATCGCGCGCAGTTGGTGATGCTCGCGTACGAGTCGGGGCTGGTGCGGCCGCGTCCACGGGCGGATTGAGCGCCGGACGGGCCGAATTTCAGCCCGTCCGGCGCTTGAGGACAGCGCGCGCAGCGTGCTGCTGCGGAAACGGTGAAAGGGCGGGGCGGGGAGCAAACCCCTACGGCAGCGCCAGCATCCGCTCCAGCGCCAGCTTCGAGAACGCCGCCACCTCCGGATCCACCTCGATCCGGTTGACGACCTTCCCCTCCGCCAGCGACTCCAACGCCCAGACCAGATGCGGCAGATCGATCCGGTTCATGGTCGAGCAGAAGCACACCGTCCGGTCGAGGAAGACGATCTCCTTCCCCTCCGCCGCGAAACGATTCGCCAGCCGTCGCACCAGGTTGAGCTCGGTCCCGATGGCCCACTTCGACCCGGCCGGGGCGGCCTCCAGGGTCTTGATGATGTACTCCGTGGAGCCCACGTAGTCCGCCGCCGCCACGACCTCGTGCCGGCACTCGGGGTGCACCAGCACATTGACGCCCGGTATGCGCTCGCGCACCTCCCGCACCGACTCCAGCGAGAAGCGGCCGTGCACGGAGCAGTGCCCGCGCCACAGGATCATCTTCGCCGCGCGCAGCTGCTCCGTGGTGAGGCCGCCGCCCGGCTTGTGCGGGTTGTAGAGGACGCAGTCGTCGAGGGACAGGCCCAGGTCGCGCACCGCGGTGTTGCGGCCCAGGTGCTGGTCGGGCAGGAAGAGGACCTTCTCGCCCTGCTCGAAGGCCCAGTCGAGCGCCCGCTCCGCGTTGGAGGAGGTGCAGATGGTGCCGCCGTGCTTGCCGGTGAACGCCTTGATGTCGGCGGAGGAGTTCATGTACGAGACGGGCACGGTGACGTCCGCGACGCCCGCCTCGGTGAGCACGTCCC
The DNA here is from genome assembly GCF_041519305.1 of Streptomyces luteireticuli. NCBI lineage: Bacteria > Bacillati > Actinomycetota > Actinomycetes > Kitasatosporales > Streptomycetaceae > Streptomyces > Streptomyces luteireticuli. The sequence continues at coordinate 2,690,788 of NZ_CP167927.1, read as the reverse complement.
AGCACTCGGCGACCTGCTCGGCGGTGGCCATGTCGGCCATGGAGCAGCCGGCGGCCAGGTCCGGCAGGACGACCTGCTGGTCGTCGGAGGTGAGGATGTCGGCGGACTCCGCCATGAAGTGCACACCGCAGAAGACGATGTACTGCGCGTCGGGCCGGGCCGCCGCGTCCCGGGCGAGCTTGAAGGAGTCGCCGGTGACGTCCGCGAACTCGATGACCTCGTCGCGCTGGTAGTGGTGCCCGAGGACGAAGACCTTGTCACCGAGCTTGGCCTTGGCGGCACGGGCCCGCTCCACCAGGTCCGGGTCGGACGGTGCCGGCAGGTCGCCGGGGCACTCCACGCCGCGCTCGCTGCGGGGGTCGGACTCGCGGCCGAGCAGCAGGAGGGCGAGGGGCGACGGGGTGGGGGCCTGGAATTCCAAGGGCTGGGCGGTGGTCACGACACGCACCCTTTCTGTTCTGCCGACTTAATCGTCAATTTGACGTTATCTATCATAACCGCTTCGCGTCAGCTTGACGATGCCCATTGCGTCGATGTGACGCATTCGCCGGAGGTCCGTCCTCACGCGATGTGTGCGAGCATGAAAGGCGGAAATCAACGGCCGGACCCGGAATGAATCCCGGGCTCCGTCGGTTCAGCCGAGGGCAAGCAGTCCGCACGAAACCCGGGAGTGAAGCAGATGTCCGTTCAGGACGAGAAGACCACGGTGAGCGACGGCATCCTCCTGTCCGATGCCGCGGCCGCGAAGGTCAAGAGCCTGCTGGAGCAGGAAGGCCGTGACGACCTCGCGCTGCGCGTCGCCGTCCAGCCCGGCGGCTGCTCCGGTCTGCGCTACCAGCTCTTCTTCGACGAGCGCTCGCTCGACGGCGACGTCGTGAAGGACTTCGGCGGCGTCAAGGTCGTCACCGACCGCATGAGCGCCCCGTACCTGGGCGGTGCCTCGATCGACTTCGTCGACACCATCGAGAAGCAGGGCTTCACCATCGACAACCCCAACGCCACCGGCTCCTGCGCCTGCGGCGACTCCTTCAACTGACGCCCCGCGGAAGGCGGGTGCCCCCACCGGGGGCACCCGCCTTCCGTCGTGCGGTCAGCTCCTGGGCACGGTCGCCCCGGTGACCATGTCCACGACCTTCCGTCCGTCGAGCGGCTTCTCCAGCGGGACGTTCCGGTCGAACTCCCGCGCCGCCAGCACACAGGGCCGGCCGGGCTCCTTCTCGGTCCCGGTGACCCTGACCGTCACCGCCGCCGCCGACTGCTCCGCCGACGCCGCGTAGTCGCTGCACATCCCGCCCCAGAAGTGCAGGGTGAGCTGCCTGCCGTCGGCGCGGTACGAGGTCACCCGCATCGGCGACGTCGGCGACGGCTTCGCCCCCGCCGAACTCGCCTGTTTCACCAGGTACTTCGGGTCCACGGCCGGCTGGGCGACCGTCACCGTCGTCCCCCCGCCCACATCGGCGGCGAACAGCCACGACGGCACCAGCGCCGGCCTCCCGGCCACCGACTGCGCGGACAGCGCGAACGTCGCCCCGCGTATCACCACCGGCTCCCGCGGCGGCGGGGCGGCCGGGCAGGGCGGCGCCGCGTCGTCCGCCCCCAGCGGCACCGGTGTCGCACAGCCCCCGAGCAGGGGTTTGGCCGGGCCGCCCGCCCGGTTCAGCTCCTCCAGCGCCCGGGCGGCGCTCACCACCGGGTAGTCGTGCCCCTTCGCCGGCAGCCGCAACTGCCCGCTGCCCCCGGCCACTCGGCCGTCCGCGCCGACCTGGAGCGCGGTCTGCCAGCCGTACGTGGACAGCGAGCCCACGACCGGGTCCGCGGTCACGGAGCGGACGGCGCCGAAGACCCGCCCCGCGTCGAGCTTCGCGTCCTGCTGCCCGAGCGCCTTGAGCACCGGCAGCGCGGCCGCCTTCGCCCGCTCCTCCGACACCGGCCGCGACGCCGCCGGATCCGAGCCGCCGGGGCGGTCGCGGTGGGACGGGCACGGCGGCGCGCCCTCGCCCGGGGTGTCCTTCCCCGGGTGCACGCACGGTTTCGCGCCCGCGATCCCGTAGCGGGAGTACGACCAGTTGCCCGGCCCCTTCAGCGCCACCTGCACCGTCGGCTGTGCCGTGGCGCCCGCCGTCCACAGGCCGTCCGCGAGCCGCGGCTCGCCCTTGACGCCCAACGCCCCGGCCAGCCGCGCCACTTCGTCCCGCGTCACCTCGCCGCCGGTGAGGTACACCGGGCTGCTGCGCGGCCCGTCCGGAAGGGTGCCCGCGGCCCGGTAGCGGGTGCCGTTGGGATCCGGCTCGCCCACCGCGATGCCCGGCGCCGGGCCGCCGCCCGGGCCCGGCGCGTCCAGCGCCAGCGGCGGGGGAGTGCCCCGTGCCGCGGCCGGCGCGGGGGCGCCGTCGTCGTCACCGCCGCCCGCCGCGACGGCCCAGTACGCGCCGCCGCCCCCGGCCAGCAGCACGGCCGCCGCGACCGACGCGACCACCGGAGGCGAGTACTTCCGCCGCCGCTTCCCGGAGGTGCCGTCCTCGGTGCCCACCACATCGCTCCTTCACTGCGCTCGTGCCGGCGTCCTGTCGGCGCCCCCGTGGGAAAGGGGGCGCCGGTGGGACGGAGCGCAGGAGCGGGCGGTTCCACCGGTCCGCCGCGCGGGTGCGGCGGGCGTCAGTCGCCGTAGTCCGACATCCCGTCGAGCAGCCGCGCCGCCCGTTCGGGGACGGACACCCCGCGTGGCCCCGGGGTGCTCCCGGCGACTTCTTCCTCGCTCTTCGCGGGCACCTTCCAGTGCCGCAGCATCCCCGCGCAGTCCCGGCGCAGCGCGGCGAGCCCGTCCGGCTCGGCGGGTGCCTGGGTGACGTGCTTCACATGGGTCCGCATAGGCGCACCGTACTCACCGGGGGCGCGACCGAGAAAGCCCTACTATCAGGTAGATTCGGCCAGTCGTGGCGAGATCCTTGCTGGTGCCCGGGGCTGGAACGGGTAGCTTGGGATGGCCTCTCCGGTACGACCTCCACCCACTTCTCCGCCCCGCAAGGAGCAGATCCGCCGTGCGTATCGCTGTCACTGGTTCCATCGCCACCGATCACCTGATGACGTTCCCCGGCCGCTTCGCCGACCAGCTCGTGGCGGACCAGCTGCACACGGTCTCCCTTTCCTTCCTCGTCGACGACCTCGACGTCCGCCGCGGCGGCGTCGCCCCCAACATCTGCTTCGGCATGGGTGTCCTGGGCCTGCGCCCGGTCCTCGTCGGCGCCGCCGGCGAGGACTTCGCCGACTACCGCGCCTGGCTCGACCGGCACGGCGTCGACACCGAGTCGGTGCACATCTCCGAGGTCCTGCACACCGCCCGTTTCGTGTGCACCACGGACACCGACCACAACCAGATCGCGTCCTTCTACACCGGCGCCATGAGCGAGGCCCGCCTCATCGAGCTCCAGCCGGTCGCCGAGCGCGTCGGCGGTCTGGACCTGGTCCTCATCGGCGCCGACGACCCCGAGGCGATGCTGCGCCACACGGAGGAGTGCCGGACGCGGGGCATCCCGTTCGCCGCCGACCCCTCCCAGCAGCTGGCCCGCATGGAGGGCGACGACATCCGCCAGCTCGTCGAGGGCGCCGCGTACCTGTTCACCAACGAGTACGAGAAGGCCCTCATCGAGTCCAAGACCGGCTGGACCGAGGACGAGATCCTCGCCAAGGTCGGCACCCGTGTCACCACCCTCGGCTCGCGCGGCGTGCGCATCGAGCGGGTGGGCGAGCCGGCCATCGAGGTCGGCGTCGCGGAGGAGCAGGCGAAGGTCGACCCGACGGGCGTCGGCGACGCGTTCCGCGCGGGCTTCCTCGCGGGCCTGACCTGGGAGCTCCCGCTGGAGCGCGCGGCCCAGCTCGGCTGCATGCTGGCCACGCTCGTCATCGAGACCCTGGGCACCCAGGAGTACGAGCTCCGCCGCGGCCACTTCATGGAGCGCTTCACGAAGGCGTACGGCCACGAGGCGGCGGCCGACATCCACCGGCACCTGCTGGTCTGACGGATCCCGGAGCGCCGGACGGGCTGTCCAGCCCGTCCGGCCGGCCCGTCCGGCGGCGGAGGAGCTACGAACGGCGCCGCACCGTATACGCCACCCCGCCCTCCACCGGACGCTCCCCCACATACTCCTGCCCCCGCATCCCGCACCACGCGGGAATGTCGAGACGGGCCGCCTCGTCGTCGGAGAGCACCGTCACCAGGCCCCCCACCGGGACGTCCCCGAACACCTTCGCCAGCTCGATCACCGGGATCGGACACCGCTTCCCCAGCGCGTCGACGACGAGCTCGTCACCCGTCACGACGGGACGCGCCTCCGAAGGCGCCCCGAGATGCCCGCGCACCTCCGCGACCACCCGCGGCAGCACATCGAGGAACCGCGCGACATCCGCCTCCCCCGTCCCCCACGGCAGCGACACCCGTACGTTCCCCTCCGACAACACGCCCATCGCCCGCAGCACATGGCTCGGCTCCAGCGTGCTGGAGGTGCACGACGAACCGGAGGAGACCGAAAACCCCTCCCGGTCCAGCGCGTGCAGCAATGCCTCGCCGTCGACATACAGACAGGAGAACGTGACCAGATGCGGCAGCCGCCGCACCGGGTCGCCGACCACCTCCACGTCCGGGACGAGCTCCGGCACCCGCGCCCGCACCCGGTCCACCAGCTCGCGCAGCCGGGCCGCCTCCGCCGCGGCCTCCGCGCGCACGGCCCGCAGCGAGGCCGCCGCCGCGACGACCGCGGGCAGATCGGGGAAGCCCGGCGCCCGGCCGGACTCCCGCTCGTCCACCGGCCCGCGGGCCGCGAACCGCACGCCCTTGCGCACCGCCAGCAGCCCCACCCCGGGCGGCCCGCCCCACTTGTGCGCACTGGCGGTCAGCAGCGACCAGCCCCCGGGCACCGGGCCCCAGCCGAGCGACTGGGCCGCGTCCACCAGCAGCGGCACCCCGGCCGCCCGGCAGGCCCCGGCCACCTCCGCCACCGGCTGCTCGGTGCCCACCTCGTGGTTGGCCGACTGCAGCGCGGCCAGTGCGGTGTCCGGGCGCAGCGCGGCCGCGTACTCCCCGGCGGCCACCCGGCCGGTGCGGTCCACCGCCACCCGGGTGACGGACCCCCCGTCCGCCTCCAGCGCCTCGCCCGCGTGCAGGACGGCGGAGTGCTCGACGGCGGACACCACCAGATGGCGGCCGGTCCGGCGGCGCCCGGTGAGGGCGCCGGCGATGCCGTCGTGCAGGGCGCGGGTACCCGAAGGGGTGAACACCAGCTCGTCCGGGCGGCAGCCCACCTCCGCGGCGGCGGCCTCGCGCGCCGCGTCCAGCAGCAGCCGGGCCCGGCGGCCCTCCCGGTAGAGGCGGGCGGGATCGGCCCAGCCCTCGTCGAGGGCGGCGAGCAGGGCCTGCCGGGCGACGGGGTGCAGGGGAGCGGCGGAGGCGGCGTCGAAGTAGGGCACGTGACCGAACCTAGCGCGGGCTTCCGGGGCACGCGGCCCGGGCCCTGACGGGCCCCCAGTTCCCGCCGGGGATCCCCCCGTCACGTCCCCGTGGAGTCTTTCGGGGACTCTTGGGGGAGCCGCCCGGCGCGTTGGGCACCCTCCCCGCGCGACCCCAAATAGCGTCCAGTAGGGTTTGGTCCGCATAAACATCCAAACCCTGCCCGCAGCGGGCCGGCGACCGACCGAGACGGCCGCAGCCGGCCGCGCGGGCGAGACTCTCGGGAAGGCGCTACGTGAGTCCCAACGGCTCCGACCGCTCGTCGCGGCGCCCGGTGCGGCGGAAGCTGCTGCAGGCGCTGGCCGCGGGCGCTGTTCTGGCGACCGCCACCGGTTGCACATCGAAGGACTTTCCCCGCCTCGGAATGCCCACTCCCGTCACGGAGGAGGCGCCGCGGATCCTCTCCCTGTGGCAGGGCTCGTGGGCCGCCGCCCTCGCGGTCGGCGTCCTGGTGTGGGGGCTTATTCTCTGGAGCGTCATCTTCCACCGGCGCAGCCGGACGAAGATCGAGGTTCCCACCCAGACCCGCTACAACGTCCCCCTGGAGACGCTGTACACCGTGGTCCCGATCCTCATCGTGTCGGTGCTCTTCTACTTCACGGCCCGCGATGAGAACAAGCTCCTGACCAACCCGGACAAGCCCAAGCACGTCGTGAACGTGGTGGGCTTCCAGTGGAGCTGGGGCTTCAACTACCTGGAGACGGCCCAGGGCCAGAAGCCGGGCAAGGAACTCCGCCAGGTCGGCGAGCTCGAGGCCGTCCCGGACCGGTTCCTGAAGAAGGCCCCGGCGAACGCGGCGGGCGTCTACGACGTCGGCATCCCCGGCACGCGGAACCCGCAGAACGGCATGCCCGGTCCCACGCTGTGGCTGCCCAAGGGCGAGACGGTCGAGTTCGTGCTGACCTCCCGCGACGTCATCCACTCCTTCTGGGTGGTGCCGTTCCTGATGAAGCAGGACGTCATCCCGGGCCACACCAACAGCTTCACGGTGACGCCCAACCGGGAGGGCACCTTCCGGGGCAAGTGCGCCGAGCTCTGCGGGCAGGACCACTCGCGGATGCTCTTCAACGTCAAGGTCGTTTCTCCTGAGCGCTACCAGAAGCACCTCAAGGAGCTGGCCGAGAAGGGCCAGACCGGCTACATCCCGGCCGGCATCGCGCAGACGGATCACGCGAAGAACGCGGAGACCAAGAACAAGTGAGCATCCTCAACGAACCCCAGGGTGCCGCCGCATCTGCCACGGCAGCACCGCCTGTTCGCACCAAGGCGCCAGGCAACCAGGTGGTCAAGTGGCTGACCACCACGGACCACAAGACGATCGGGTCGATGTACCTGATCACGTCGTTCGCGTTCTTCTGCATCGGCGGTCTGATGGCGCTGCTGATGCGCGCCGAGCTGGCCCGTCCCGGCACGCAGATCATGTCGAACGAGCAGTTCAACCAGGCCTTCACCATGCACGGCACGGTGATGCTGCTGATGTTCGCGACGCCGCTGTTCGCCGGTTTCGCGAACTGGATCATGCCGCTGCAGATCGGTGCGCCTGACGTGGCGTTCCCGCGGCTGAACATGTTCGCCTACTGGCTGTACCTGTTCGGCTCGCTGATGGCGGTCGGTGGCTTCCTCACCCCGCAGGGCGCCGCCGACTTCGGCTGGTTCGCCTACTCGCCGCTGACCGACGCCAGCCACTCGCCGGGCCTCGGCGCCGACCTGTGGATCCTGGGTCTGGCCTTCTCCGGCTTCGGCACGATCCTCGGCTCGGTCAACTTCATCACGACCATCATCTGCATGCGCGCCCCCGGCATGACGATGTTCCGGATGCCGATCTTCACCTGGAACGTCCTGCTGACCGGTGTGCTGGTCCTGCTGGCCTTCCCGGTGCTGGCCGCCGCGCTGTTCGCCCTGGAGGCGGACCGTAAGTTCGGGGCCCACATCTTCGACGCGGCCAACGGCGGCGCGCTGCTGTGGCAGCACCTCTTCTGGTTCTTCGGCCACCCCGAGGTGTACATCATCGCCCTGCCGTTCTTCGGCATCATCTCCGAGGTCATCCCGGTCTTCTCCCGCAAGCCGATGTTCGGTTACTGGGGTCTGATCGCGGCGACCATCTCCATCGCCGGTCTCTCGGTGACGGTGTGGGCGCACCACATGTACGTGACCGGCGGCGTACTGCTGCCGTTCTTCTCCTTCATGACCTTCCTGATCGCGGTCCCGACCGGTGTGAAGTTCTTCAACTGGATCGGCACCATGTGGAAGGGCTCGCTGTCCTTCGAGACCCCGATGCTGTGGGCCGTCGGCTTCCTGATCACCTTCACCTTCGGTGGTCTGACCGGCGTCATCCTGGCCTCGCCCCCGATGGACTTCCACGTCTCCGACTCGTACTTCGTCGTCGCGCACTTCCACTACGTCATCTTCGGCACCGTGGTCTTCGCGATGTTCTCCGGCTTCCACTTCTGGTGGCCGAAGTTCACGGGCAAGATGCTGGACGAGCGCCTCGGCAAGATCACCTTCTGGACGCTGTTCATCGGCTTCCACGGCACGTTCCTCGTCCAGCACTGGCTGGGTGCCGAGGGCATGCCGCGCCGTTACGCCGACTACCTGGCGGCCGACGGCTGGACGACGCTGAACACCATCTCGACGATCAGCTCGTTCCTGCTCGGTCTGTCGATACTGCCGTTCATGTACAACGTCTGGAAGACGGCGAAGTACGGCAAGAAGGTCGAGGTCGACGACCCCTGGGGCTACGGCCGTTCGCTGGAGTGGGCCACCTCCTGCCCGCCGCCGCGGCACAACTTCCTCACGCTGCCGCGCATCCGCTCGGAATCCCCGGCGTTCGACCTGCACCACCCCGAGATTGCCGCGCTCGAGCTCGAGCACAATCTCGCTGACAAGGACAAGGCCCTCGCGGGTGGCAAGGAGGCCGGCAAGTGAAGATCCAAGGCCGGATGTTCATCTGGCTCTCCGTCTTCATCCTCGCCATGGCCATCGTCTATGGCGTGTGGTCCAAGGAGCCGGTCGGCACCACCACGCTGTTCCTCTCCTTCGGCCTGTGCATCATGGTCGGCTACTACCTGGCGTTCACCGCGCGCCGGGTGGACGCCGGCGCGCAGGACAACAAGGAGGCGGACGTCGCGGACGACGCCGGTGAGCTGGGCTTCTTCGCCCCGCACAGCTGGCAGCCGCTGTCCCTCGCCGTCGGTGGCGCCTTCGCCTTCCTGTCCGTCGCGGTCGGCTGGTGGCTGATGTTCTTCTCGGCCCCGCTGCTCCTCATCGGCCTCTTCGGCTGGGTGTTCGAGTTCTACCGCGGCGAGAACCAGAACCAGTAGGGTTCCCCGTCCACGACCGGGCCCCGCACACCATCCGGTGTGCGGGGCCCGGTCGTTCGCGTACCCGCACCACCCGTTCGCAGGCGCCCCACGGGCCGTGGCGCGCGAACCTTCCTACGGTGGGAGGCATGAGTCCGACTCCACGACGCCGCAGGGTGCTCGGCGGCGTGCTGCTGCTGGTCCCGCTGGCGCTGGGGGGCTCCGCGTGCAGCTCCGCCAACCCGCTGGCCGAGGCGCCCTACGAGGCCACCGACATCCGGCTGAAGGGCGCCGAGGACGGCCAGAAGGCCGATCCCGCCCTGCCCCTGGAGGTGGAGGCCACCGGCGACGACCGGGTCACCGACGTCGTCGCCACGGACGCGGCCGGGCGGTACGTGGCCGGCGAACTGCTCCCCGACGGCAGCGGCTGGCGCAGCACCGGCTCGCTGGCGGCCGGGGCGCACTACACGGTGCGGGTGAGCACCGAGGACGACAACGGTGCCCAGGGCCGCCGTACGATCGGTTTCGACACCGGCCCGGCCACCCGGCTGCTGACCGTCGCGTTCGGGCCCAAGAGCGGCACCTACGGCGTCGGACAGCCCGTCACCGCCGAGCTGAGCACCCCCGTGCAGACCCCCGCCGCCCGCGCCGTCGTCGAGCGGACCCTGCACGTCGACTCGGTCCCCGCCGTCCAGGGCGCCTGGCACTGGGTGAACAACCGGGTCCTGCACTACCGTCCGCAGGAGTACTGGCCGCCGCACGCCACGATCGACGTCCACGCCTCGCTCGACGGCATCAAGGTCGGCGGCGGCATGTACGGCGGGCCGTCCCGGCCGGTGCGTCTGACCACCGGGGACCGGGTGGAGGCCGTCACCGACGCCGCCGGGCACTACATGAGCGTCCTGAAGAACGGCCAGGAGATCCGCTCCATCCCCGTCACCACCGGCAAGCCCGGCTACGACACCCGCAACGGGGTCAAGGTGGTCCTCGGACAGGAAGCCTTCGTACGGATGCGCGGCGAGACGATCGGCATCGCGGAGGGCACCGCCGACTCCTACGACCTGCCGGTCCACTGGGCCACCCGGGTCACCTGGAGCGGGGAGTATGTGCACGCCGCGCCCTGGTCCGTGGGCTCGCAGGGGATGGAGAACGTCAGCCACGGCTGCACCGGGATGTCCACCGAGAACGCCAAGTGGTTCTTCGACACCGTGCGGGTCGGGGACATCGTCAAGGTGGTGGGCAGCGCGGGCGCCACCATGACGCCGTTCGACAACGGCTTCGGCGACTGGAACATGCCCTGGGAGGAGTGGCGCCAGGGCAGCGCCCTCGCCGCCGGGAAGCGGGAGGGCACCACCGCCGCCGACACGGCCCGGCTGCGGCCGCGGATGGCCTGAGCGGGCTCAGGAGGCGGCGGGCACCCGCTCGCGCACCAGCCCGGCCAGGGAGGCGGCGAAGGCCACCGGGTCCACCGGGTGCGTGACGGCCGCGTCGGCCCGGCTCCAGGTGGCCAGCCAGGCGTCCTGCGGGCGGCCCATCAGCAGCAGTACCGGAGGGCACTGGAAGACCTCGTCCTTGAGCTGCCGGCAGACGCCCATGCCGCCCGCGGGAGCCGTCTCGCCGTCCAGGACGCACACGTCGATCCGCCGTTCGCCGAGGATCCGCAGCAGCGCCGGAAGGGTCGCGCACTCCACGTACTCCACCGGTGGCACGTCCGGCGCCGGGCGCCGCCCGCCCGCCAGCCGCACCTGTTCACGGGTGTTCGCGTCGTCGCTGTAGACCAGCACGGTGGCCGTAGGCTGCATGCGTTTCCTCCAGTTCACCCAAAGGACCGGTTGCGCGGATGCTACTGCCCGGCGGGCCGCCCGGAGGAGGGTCCGGAGGTCCCCGTTCGCTCCGACGGGGCGTCATCACCGGTTCGGGCGACGCCTTCACCGTGCCGGAGGAGCAGGGCATACGCCCTTGACACACCGAACGGCACCCCCCGGAGTGAGCGCGAGATAAGCGACCGACATAATGTCGGTCGTGGCGACAGCAACAGCAGTAGATACCGGGCACGCGCACCCCTCGGTCAACCGACCGAACCTCACCAGCGTCGGAACCATCATCTGGCTGAGTTCCGAGCTGATGTTCTTCGCGGCCCTCTTCGCGATGTACTTCACCCTCCGATCGGTGACCGGTGCCGAGCATTGGAAGGATCAGGCATCGGCGCTGAACATCCCGTTCTCGGCGTCGAACACCACGGTGCTCGTGCTCTCCTCGCTCACCTGCCAGCTCGGCGTCTTCGCCGCCGAGCGCGGTGACGTGAAGAAGCTGCGCACCTGGTTCGCGATCACGTTTGTGATGGGCGCCTTCTTCATCGGTGGCCAGATCTTCGAGTACACCGACCTGGTCAAGGAGGAGGGGCTCTCGCTCTCCTCGGACGCGTACGGCTCCGCCTTCTACCTGACGACCGGTTTCCACGGTCTGCACGTGACGGGTGGCCTGATCGCCTTCCTGCTGGTGATGGGCCGGACATACGCGGCCAAGAGGTTCACTCACCACCAGGCGACGGCGGCCATCGTCGTGTCCTACTACTGGCACTTCGTCGACGTGGTCTGGATCGGGCTCTTCGCCACGATCTACTTGATCAAGTAATCGGTCCTGTCCCGCACCGGACCAACCAGTCCGCATCGACGCAGAAGATCCTGACACCGGGGTAATCCGTGAAAAAGCTCTCCGCACGACGACGCCATCCGCTGGCGGCGGTCGTCGTCCTACTCTTCGCGCTGGCGGTCACCGGGGGGCTGTACGCCGCGTTCGCGCCGGCGGAGTCGGCCAAGGCCGATGACTCCGCGCAGTCCCTCGCCATCGAGGAGGGCAAGAAGCTCTACGCCGTGGGCTGTGCCAGCTGTCACGGCACCGGCGCTCAGGGCACCTCCGACGGGCCGAGCCTGGTCGGCGTGGGCGCGGCGGCGGTCGACTTCCAGGTCGCCACCGGCCGTATGCCGATGCAGCAGCAGGGCGCCCAGGCGCCCCGCAAGAAGCCGGTCTACACGCAGGCCCAGATCGACCAGCTGGCCGCGTACATCTCCTCCCTCGGCGCGGGCCCCGCGGCCCCGACGAAGGACCAGTACAGCCCGGAGGGCGCGGACGTCGCCAAGGGCGGTGAGCTGTTCCGGCTGAACTGCTCGCAGTGCCACAACTTCACCGGCAAGGGCGGTGCGCTCTCGAACGGCAAGTTCGCGCCGAACCTCGAGGGTGTCGATCCGAAGCACGTCTACGAGGCCATGCAGACCGGCCCGCAGAACATGCCGTCCTTCCCCGACACCGTTCTGTCGCAGAAGAACAAGAAGGACATTGTCGCGTACCTCGACGAGGTCAACTCCAGCAAGTCGGAGAGCCCGGGCGGCCTCGGACTGGGCGGTTTCGGCCCGGTCTCCGAGGGTCTGTTCGCGTGGGTCTTCGGCCTGGGCGCGCTGATCGCCGTCGCCATCTGGGTCGCCGCCCGGACCGCAAAGGCCAAGAAGTCATGAGTAGCCAAGACATTCCAGAAGAGACCCTGCCGAGCAAGCAGGGCGAAGCGCACGAGGGCGCCGTAGCGGTCGCGGGCGACCCGTTCGCCGACCCGGGCCTGCCCCCGCACGAGCACCGCATCCAGGACATCGACGAGCGGGCCGCCAAGCGCTCCGAGCGCGCCGTGGCGTTCATGTTCGCGCTGTCGATGCTGGCCACGGTCGGCTTCATCGCCGCCTACCTGGCCATCCCGGTCGACAAGAACATCTACGTGTTCCCGATCGGCCACATCAGCGCCATGAACTTCACCCTGGGCATGACCCTGGGCGTGGCGCTGTTCCTGATCGGCGCGGGCGCGGTCCACTGGGCCCGCACCCTGATGTCCGACGTCGAGCACATCGACGAGCGGCACGCCATCGAGGCGACCCCGGAGGTCCGGGCCAAGGTCATCGCGGACTTCCACGAGGGCGCCGCCGAGTCGGCCTTCGGCCGTCGCAAGCTGATCCGCAACTCGATGTTCGGCGCGCTCTCGCTGCTGCCGCTCTCGGGCGTGTTCCTGCTGGGCGGGCTCAGCAAGGCCCCGGGCACCAAGCTCCGCAAGACGGCTTGGGCCAAGGGCAAGATGCTGATCAACCAGAACACCAACCAGCCGCTGCGTCCCGAGGACATCCAGGTCGGCTCCCTCACCTTCGCCATGCCCGAGGGCATGAAGGAGGAGGACCACGACTTCCAGAACGAGATCGCCAAGGCTGCCCTGATGCTCGTCCGGCTCCGCCCGGAGAACATCAAGGACAAGAAGGAACTCGACTGGTCGGTCGACGGCATCGTCGCCTTCTCCAAGATCTGCACGCACGTGGGTTGCCCGATCAACCTGTACGAGCAGCAGACCCACCACGTGCTGTGCCCCTGCCACCAGTCGACGTTCGACCTCTCGGACGGCGGCCGCGTGGTGTTCGGCCCGGCCGGCCACGCCCTTCCGCAGCTGCGGATCAAGGTCAATGACAAGGGCTACCTTGAGGCGATGGGCGACTTCGCCGAGCCCGTCGGTCCTGCCTTCTGGGAGCGCGGATGAGTACTGCAGAGACGACGACGGCCCGCGCGGACGCGCAGGGTCGCAAGGCACCCGCGGGCGAGCGGGTCGCCGACTGGGCCGACGGTCGGCTGGGGATCTACACCCTGGCCAAGGGCGGCATGCGGAAGATCTTCCCGGACCACTGGTCCTTCATGCTGGGTGAGGTCTGCCTCTACAGCTTCATCATCATCATCCTCACGGGTGTGTATCTGACGCTGTTCTTCCACCCGAGCATGAACGAGGTCGTCTACCACGGCTCGTACGTCCCGATGCAGGGCGTGCGGATGTCGGAGGCGTTCAAGTCGACGCTGGACATCAGCTTCGACGTGCGCGGTGGTCTGCTGATCCGGCAGATCCACCACTGGGCGGCCCTCGTGTTCATCGCGGGCATGATGGTGCACATGATGCGCGTCTTCTTCACGGGCGCGTTCCGCAAGCCGCGCGAGATCAACTGGCTGTTCGGCTTCCTGCTGCTGGTCCTCGGCACCTTCACCGGCTTCACCGGTTACTCGCTGCCGGACGACCTGCTCTCGGGCACCGGTGTCCGCATCGCCGACGGTCTGGTGATGTCCATCCCGCTGATCGGTACGTACATCTCGTTCTACCTGTTCGGCGGGGAGTTCCCGGGCACGGACTTCGTGAGCCGGTTCTACTCGATCCACATCCTGCTGCTGCCGGGCATCATGCTCGGCCTGGTGGTCGGCCACCTGATCCTGGTCTTCTACCACAAGCACACGCAGTTCGCGGGCCCGGGCCGGACCAACAAGAACGTCGTCGGCATGCCGCTGATGCCGGTCTACATGGCCAAGGCGGGAGGCTTCTTCTTCCTGGTCTTCGGTGTCATCGCGGCGATGTCCGCGATCGCGACGATCAACCCCGTCTGGGAGCTCGGCCCGTACCGGCCGGACCAGGTCTCGACCAACGCCCAGCCGGACTGGTACCTGGGCATGTCCGAGGGTCTCTTCCGGGCCATGCCGGGCTGGGAGATCAGCTTCGCGGGCCACACGCTCGTCCTGGGCGTCTTCATCCCGCTGCTGGTCTTCGGCGCGGTGCTGACCTCCATGGCGGTCTACCCCTTCATCGAGTCGTGGGTGACCGGGGACAAGCGCGAGCACCACATCCTGGACCGCCCGCGCAACGCCCCGACGCGCACCGCCTTCGGCGTGGCGTGGCTGACGATGTACGGCATCGCCCTGGTGGCCGGTGGCAACGACCTGTGGGCCACCCACTTCCACCTGTCGGTCAACGCCGTGACCTGGTTCGTCCGGATCGGCATCTTCGTCGGCCCGGTCCTGGCCTTCATCGCCACGCGCCGGATCTGCATGGGTCTCCAGCGCCGCGACAAGGACAAGGTGCTGCACGGCCGCGAGTCCGGCATCATCAAGCGCCTGCCGCACGGTGAGTTCGTCGAGGTCCACGAGCCGCTGACGCAGGAGCAGATGCACACGCTGACCGCGCACGAGCACCCGAAGCCGCTGGCCCTGGAGCCCCAGGTCGACAAGAACGGTGTCGTCCGCAAGGCCAAGGCCACGGAGAAGCTGCGGGTCCGGCTCTCGAAGAGCTACTACGGCGAGGACCGGTACGTCCCCAAGGCCTCGGCCGAGGAGTACCAGGAGATCACGAGCGGCCACGGCCACCACTGATCCCTGACCGCCGCTGACTGATCGCCACAGCGAAGAGCCCCGTCCAGGCCCTGGACGGGGCTCTTCGCCGTTCCCGGACCTGGTTAGGCTGGAGCCGAGAGCCGGACGACCACCAGGAGCGTGGACCCATGAACGTTGCGACCCAGACAGGCGGCGACGGTGCGGTGTCCCTCTCCTGGCCGGGTGTCCTGGAGGCACTGCTCGGCGGGCGGGACCTGAGCGCGGACGACACCGCCTGGGCCATGGACCAGATCATGCGCGGCGCGGCGACCGACGCCCAGATCGCCGCCTTCGCCGTGGCCCTGCGGGCCAAGGGCGAGACGGTCGCCGAGATCTCCGGGCTGGTCCGGGCGATGTACCGGCACGCCAACCTCATCGAGGTGCCCGGCCCCAGCGTGGACATCGTGGGCACCGGCGGCGACGGCGCCAAGACGGTGAACATCTCCACGATGTCCTCGATCGTGGTGGCCGGCACCGGGGTGAAGGTCGTCAAGCACGGCAACCGGGCGGCCTCCTCCGCGAGCGGGGCGTCCGACGTCCTGGAGAAGCTCGGCGTCAACCTTGACCTGTCCCCGGCGCGGGTGGTCGAGGTGGCTCGCGAGGCGGGCATCACCTTCTGCTTCGCGGTCAAGTTCCACCCCGCGCTGCGGCATGTGGCCGCGGCGCGGCGGGAGATGGGGGTGCGGACGACGTTCAACGTCCTCGGCCCGCTGACCAACCCCGCCCGGGTCCGGGCCCAGGCCACCGGCGTCGCCGACGCCCGGATGGCGCCCATCCTGGCCGGAGTGCTCGCCGACCGGGGCTCGTCGGCGCTGGTCTTCCGGGGCGACGACGGGATGGACGAGCTGACGACGACCGCCACGTCACGGGTGTGGATCGTGCGGGACGGTGCCGTGCGCGAGGAGGCGTTCGACCCGCGGGACGTGGGGATCGAGATCGTTCCGGTGGACGCGCTGCGGGGTGCGGACGCGTCGTACAACGCGGACGTCGCACGGCGGCTGCTGGCCGGGGAGCGGGGGCCGGTACGGGACGCGGTGCTGCTCAACTCGGCGGCGGCGCTGGTGGCGTTGGCGCCTTCGGCGGCGCCGCTGCCGTCGCAGATCGGGGCGGCGATGGAGAGGGCGGCGGAGTCGATCGATTCGGGGGCGGCGCGGGGGGTTCTGGAGCGGTGGGTGGGGGCGAGTAACGCGTAGCGTTTGTGCGGGGGTTGTTTGCCCCTGGCCCGCCCTTTCGCCGTTTCCCGCAGGGGGCTGCCGCCCCTGCGCCACCCCGCTCGCGCGCTGGCGCGCGCGGGGGCCGGGCCCGCGCTTCGCGCGGGTGGGCGGGGCTTCGCCCCTGCGCCCCATCCTGGGGGCTTCGCCCCCTGGACCCCCGAAGCGCCGGGTGGGCTGGGTGTTTGCCCCGGTCCCGCCCTTTCACCGTTTCTTCCGGGGAGACCCCGGACCCCGTCCGCCCTTCGGGCGGAGTCCTCAAGCGCCGGACGGGCTGAAGTGTGCGCCCGGGCCGGATTTCCCGCGTGAGGATTTCCGGCGTGAGGTTTCAGGCGGGGGCGCACACTTCAGCCCGTCCGGCGTTTGAGGACGAGCGGCGGAGCCGCGACAAACGGGGGCCAGGGGCGGAGCCCCGGGAGCAGGGGTGCAGGGGGCGCAGCCCCCGCCGGGGCGCGGGGGCGGAGCCCCGCCCCATCGCGCGGCGGCGCGGTGCCGGGCCGAGGGGGCGGAGCCCCCGGGGGAAACGGTGAAAGGGCGGGGCGGGGAAATCCCTTCCGGCGCAACGACCCGCTGTGCCATACTCACCTCCAGGTCACGAGTGACAGCGACACGGCCCCGGCCCGCTGTCCGGCAACCCTCCGTCCGTGGCGGGGTGCCCCGGGTGATGACCGGGTCGCAGGCAATGAGGTCTGCGGCAAGCGCGGATCCCTCCTACCAGGGATCCTGGTCGTCGAGGGAGATCCTTCCGTGATGCAGCGAATGCGCTAGGGCCCAGGGCCCCTTCTCCGAGCACCCCTTCGCCTTTCACCCGAATTCGCTTGCGTCCCACGGGAGTTCGTCATGCCCGCAACCGTCACCGTCGATGCCCCTCTCCCCGTCCTCGGCCACGAGGTCCGCGTCCCCCTCGTCACCGGCGGTGAAGTCCCTTACGCCGCCCTCGACTACGCGGCCAGCGCCCCCGCCCTGCAGCGGGTGTGGGACGACGTCGCCGCCTACGCGCCGTACTACGGCAGCGTGCACCGCGGCGCGGGGCACCTCTCGCAGCTGTCCACCGACCTGTTCGAGAACAGCCGGGCCACCGTCGCGGAGTTCCTCGGCTGCCGCCCGGGCGACGACGTGGTCTTCACCCGCTCGACGACGGATTCGCTCAACCTCCTCGCCGCCGCCCTCCCGCCCGGGACACGGGTGTTCGCGTTCGAGAGCGAGCACCACGCCGCGCTGCTGCCCTGGGGGCGGCGCGCGGACACCGCGGTGACCTGGCTGGACGCGCCCCGTACGCCGGAGCAGGCGGTCGACGCCCTGGAGCGCGCCCTCGCCGCGCGCGAACCCCATGGCCCGGCCCTGGTCTGTGTGACGGGCGCGTCGAACGTGACGGGCGAGCTGTGGCCCGTCAGGGAGTTGGCGGCGGCCGCGCATGCGCACGGGGCGCGGATCGTGCTCGATGCCGCGCAACTGGTGCCGCATCAGGCCGTGGACGTCGCGGAGTTGGACGTGGACTGGGTGGCCTTCTCCGGGCACAAGCTGTACGCGCCGTTCGGCGCCGGGGTGCTGGCCGGGCGCGCGGACTGGCTGCGCAGGGCCGAGCCGTACCTGGCCGGCGGCGGTGCCACCCGCAGTGTGGCGCGCGGTGCGGCGGGCGAGCCGGTGGTCGAGTGGCACGACACCGTGGCCCGGCACGAGGCCGGTTCGCCGAACGTGATCGGCGCCTACGCCATCGCCTCCGCCTGCCGGGCGCTGACCGCCGCCGGGTTCGAGCGGCTGGCCGAGCGGGAGCGGGTGCTGCTGGGACGGCTGCGCGCGGGTCTCGCCGGGGTGCCGGGGATCAGGGTGATCTCGCTGTTCGGCGACGACGCGCCCCGGGTGGGCGTGGTGTCCTTCGTCGTGGACGGCTGGAACAGCTCGCACTTCGCGGCGGCGCTGTCCGCCGAGTACGGGATCGGGGTCCGCGACGGCCTCTTCTGCGCGCATCCGCTGCTGCGGGCGCTGCTGGTGGAGAACGGTGGTGCCGCGGGCGAGTGCGGGGCGCCGGGCGAGGCGCCGGCGGCGAGCGCGATCCGGGTGAGCTTCGGGGTGGGGACGCCGGAGGAGCACATCGACCGCTTCGTACGGGCGGCCGGGGAGCTGGTGCGGGACGGTGCGCGGTGGAGCTACCGCACGGAGGGCGGGCGTTGCGTGCCGGAGGGGCCGGTGGCCCGGGGGGTCTAGCTGTCGAGGCCGATCGCGAAGGCCGCTTCCAGATCGTGCTGGGAGTAGGTGCGGAAGGCGATGTGGGTCTCGGTGGAGGCGACGCCGGGGATCTTGCTGATCCGGCCCGGGATGACGTCCGCCAGGTCGTCGTGGCGGGCCACCCGCACCATCGCGATCAGGTCGTAGGCGCCGGTGACGGAGAAGACCTCGCTGACGCCCTCCAGGGCCGCGATCCGCTCGGCGATCTCGGGGATGCGGTCCACATCCGTCTTGATGAGCACGATCGAGGTGATCACGTCGTTCTGTCTCCTTCGGTGGACCCGGCGTCGGCCTTCACTCTAACCGGACGCCGTCCGCTCACCCATGCGAAGCCGAAGCCGAGGGCGAAGCCCAGGACGTGGGCCAGATAGGCCACCCCGGGCCGGTCGTCCGGGGCGCCGGCGCCCGGCCATTGGAGGGCGAACCAGAACAGCAGCACCGCCCAGGCGGGGAAGCGCAGCGGCAGGAAGAAGAGGAACGGGAAGAGGCTGGTGACCCTCGCCCGCGGGAAGAGATGGAGGAACGCGCCGAGCACCCCGGAGACGGCCCCGGACGCGCCCACGAGCGCCTGGCCGGAGTGCGGGTGCACGGCCGCGTAGCCGAGCAGGGCCAGGTAGCCGGTGGACAGATAGCACAGGGCGAAGGACGGGCGGCCCAGCCGTTCCTCGGCCATCGCCCCGAAGACGTGGAGGAAGAGCATGTTGCCGAGCAGGTGCAGCCAGTTGCCGTGCACGAACAGCGCCGTCAGTGGGGCGAGCAGTACCGCGGACGGGGAGTGCCACAGCTCGTCCGGGACCACGCCCCAGCGCTCGAAGTAGGCGGTCTGCGCGGCGAACAGGCCGCCGCCGGTGCCGTACGCGGGGTCGAGGCCCGAGGCCGGGCCGAGGAGGAAGACCGCGCAGCAGACGGCGATGAGGGTGCGGGTGACCCAGGGCCGGCGGGCGGCCGGGTCCCGTCGCGCTTGCCTTACGATCATGTCCAGATCATGGCGTACCGGGACAAGTCGTATGGAGTGCCCCGCCGGGCGGTCCGGCGCGTACCGGTGCCACCCCGTCGGGGGACCGGCAGGCCGTAGGGTTACGACGAAGGCCACACCTGCGTAGGACGGACGACAACCATGAGCGTTCCCCGGCCGACCGCCGCGACCCGGTGGCGCTGCACCCTGTGCGGAAACCTCACCCGGTTCGATGTGACGCGCACGGTCAAGGCCGTGGAATATGTCCACCTCGATCTGGCCGGAGAACCCACCGTGGAGGAGCGGGACGTGGTCAGTGAGACGATCGAGTCCGTGCGTTGCCGCTGGTGCAACGCGGAGGACCGGATCGCCTTGGTGGACAGGCCGGATACGAGCGGCTGAGGAACGGAGCGACGCAGCGGTGGTGGAGCACACGGACGACGAGGGGACGGCCGGTGAGGACGGCCGGGCCGAGGACGTCAACGAGGTGCTCGACCGCCCGTTGCCCGAGGGGATCCGGCGCCGGGTCATCGGCCTGGTGGCCGAGGCCTTCGGCGGGCTGACCCTCACCGAACTCCCGCCGCAGCTGCGGCAGTACGCCCGTTTCACCCCGGTACGTCGGGCCCGGTTCGCGGGCAATGCGATGGCCGCCGCCGTCGAGAGCGACGCCGCCTTCCGGCAGCGGATCTCCGCCCGGCTGCGCGAGGGCGGTTCGGAGCTGGCCCGGGCCCTGGAGTCGGGAGCGCCGCCGGCCGCCGCCGACCCGGAGGACGTGGCGGCGATGGCCTTCGTGCTGCGCCCGCCGGGCTGGGTCAAGCTGGTGACCGCGGCCGGCGAGGAGGCCCAGCGGGCCAGCGCCGAGCGGGCCGGCGAGGAGATCCAGCGCGAACTGGGCAAGCTGCGCGAGGAGCTGGCGCAGGCGCGCGGCGAGGCGCGCGCGGAGGCCGAGCGCTCCCGCGCGGAGCTGGACGCGGCGCGGAAGGAGGGCGAGTCCCTCCAGCGCAAGCTGCGCAGCGCGCAGAGCGACGTGCGCCGCGGCGAGGCCGCGCTGCGCAAGCTCCAGGGCGAACTGGAGGCGCTGCGCCAGGCGTCCGCGGCCGAACTGGCGGCGGCGCTGGGCGAGACGCGGCGGGCCAAGGCCCGGCTCACGGAGGCCGAGGCGGCGCTGGAGGCGAGCCGCCGGGCGGTGCGCGAGGGGCGCAGCGTGGAGGACATGCGGCTGCGGCTGCTGCTGGACACGGTGCTGGACGCCGCCCAGGGGCTGCGCCGCGAACTGGCCCTGCCGCCCGCCTCGGTGCACCCCGCGGACCTGGTGGACGCCGTGCAGCCGGGGCAGATGACGCCCAAGGACATCGCGGCGCGCGCCCTGTCGGAGACCGACCCGGCGCTGCTCGACCAACTGCTGGCGCTGCCGCAGGCGCACCTGGTGGTGGACGGCTACAACGTCACCAAGACCGGCTATCCGACGATGCCGTTGGACAAGCAGCGGCTGCGGCTGCTGGGCGGGCTGGCGATGCTGGCCGCGCAGACCGGTGCCGAGATGACGTGCGTCTTCGACGGAGCGGAGCTGGCCGCGCCGGTGCTGCTGGCGCCGCCGCGCGGGGTGCGGGTGCTGTTCAGCAAACCGGGCGTCACCGCGGACGAGCTGATCCGCCAGCTGGTGCGGGCGGAACCGCCGGGCCGCCCGGTGGTGGTGGTCTCCACGGACCGCGAGGT
Source organism: Streptomyces luteireticuli (assembly GCF_041519305.1). NCBI lineage: Bacteria > Bacillati > Actinomycetota > Actinomycetes > Kitasatosporales > Streptomycetaceae > Streptomyces > Streptomyces luteireticuli. The sequence continues at coordinate 2,669,674 of NZ_CP167927.1, read as the reverse complement.
GGCCGACGGGGTCGCCAAGGCGGGGGCGCGGCCGGTGGCATCGGCCCTGTTGCTGAAGAGGCTGGCGCGGACCTGATACGTGCCGGAGCGGACCTGATACGTATCGGAGCGTCAGAGGCCCGTTACAGCTTGCGTTTCCCCCGGTAAAGGATGGACGGACGGGGGAGAATTTTCGCAGGGGGATTTGAACCGATCATATGAGGGTCACTAAGGTCGAGCCTCGAACCTTCGCCCAGTGATCATCCATTCGGGGTGACGGTGAAGGTCCCGCCGAGCCCTTCTCGTGGAGGGCGGCCGAGGAAGAATGGAGCTCGACTTCGTGGCGTCCCACCGTCGTCCCAAGCAGCCGGGCCGTACTCGGGTGACCGTCCTCACCGCGACCGCCGCCGCTGCCGTCGCCCTCTCCGCCCAGGCGGCCCACGCCGACCCCGGCGCCAAGCCGACCAAGAGCGAGGCCAAGGAGAAGGTCGACAAGTTCTACGAGGAGGCCGAGCAGGCCACCGAGAAGTTCAACGGGGCCAAGCAGAAGCAGTCGAAGCTGGAGAAGGAGGTCGGCGAGCTCCAGGACCGCGTCGCCCGCGGCCAGGAGGACCTCAACAAGCTGCGCGACGGCCTCGGTTCGGTGGCCACCGCCCAGTACCGCTCCGGCTCCGTGGACCCCTCGCTCCAACTGCTGCTCTCCTCCGACCCGGCGAGCTACCTGGAGAAGGCGTCCACCCTCAACCAGGTCAGCGCCAAGCAGGCGGAGACCCTCAAGCAGATATCCGTCAAGCAGCGCGCCCTCAAGCAGCAGCGCGAGGAGGCCGCCGGCAAGCTCGCCGACCTGGAGTCCACCCGTAAGGCGCTCGCCGAGCAGAAGTCCGCGGTGCAGGGCAAGCTGGCCGAGGCCCGCGACGTCCTCAACCAGCTCACCGAGAAGGAGCGCGCGGAGCTGGAGGCGCAGGAGAAGGCCGAGGCCGCCAAGTCCGCGTCCAAGGCCAAGGAGCAGTCCAAGGACAGCTCTTCGCAGGACGGCAACTCCAAGAGCGGGGACGACAGTTCCTCGCCCTCCACCGGCAAGCACGTCCCGGCCTCCGGCCGCGCCGGCGCCGCGCTCAACGCGGCCGCGTCCAAGATCGGTTCGCCGTATGTGTGGGGCGCGACCGGCCCGAGCTCCTTCGACTGCTCCGGCCTGACCTCCTGGGCGTACGCACAGGCGGGCGTGACCCTGGACCGCACCTCGCAGGACCAGGCCAACGACGGCACCCGCATCTACGACCAGAGCCAGCTCCAGCCCGGCGACCTGGTGATCTTCTACGGCGACCAGCACCACGTGGGCCTCTACGCCGGCAACGGCCAGGTCCTGCACGCCCCGCGCACCGGCACCGTGGTCCGCTACGAGGCCATGAGCAACATGCCGTTCCAGTTCGGCGTGCGCATCGGCTGACGACCACACCGTCCGCTCCCATCCGCCCGTTCGGGCGAATCGGAGCGTCCCCGGGTCGACTTGACGCCCCGCCCATGACCTGCGTCTTGGGCGGGGCGTCCGGCGTACCTGGACCCGGCGCCCGCGCGAGGTCTTTGAACCGGGGGTGAACGCGCCGCTACTGTCTGCCGCGCGGTGCCCTCCCCTTTACTCGTTACTCGCCTGGACGGCAGGGGCCCGCGCAGTGAAGGGAGTACGGCAGCACGTGGCGTCCCATCGCCGGCCCGCGCACCCCGGTCGCAACCGGACCGTCCGGGTCACCGTCCTGTCCGCCGCCGTGGCCACCGCGGCGGCCGCCCTCTCGGCAGCGCCCGCCGGCGCCCGTCCCGGGCCCGTCGGTGACGCCACCGGGACGGTCAAGGAGCAGATCGACCGGCTCTACGAGCAGGCCGAGCGGGCCACCGAGAGGTTCAACGCCGCCGACGAACGGGCCGGTGCCCTGCGGCGCAAGGTGGAACAGGCCGCCGACCGGGTGGCGCGCGGCCAGGAGAGGGTCAATGTGATGCGCACCGCCCTCGGTATGGTCGCCTCCGCCCAGTACCGGGCCGGCGCGGTGGACCCGGCCCTGCGGCTGCTCCTCTCCTCCGACCCCGAGCGCTACCTCGACCGGGCCTCCGTCCTCGACCGCGTCACGGGCCGTCAGGCCGGGCAGCTGCACGCCCTGCTGGCCGCCCAGCGGGCCCTGAACCAGGAGCGGCTGGAGGCCGGCCGCACCCTCGCCGAGCTGGAGGCGAGCCGCCGGGCCGTCGAGCGGCACAAGCGCGAGGTCGAGGGCAAGCTCGCCGCGGCGCGCCGGCTGCTCAACTCCCTGCCGGACGACGCGCGCGAGGAGTACGCCCGCGCCTCGCGCTCCGGCGGCGGGGCGGAGCGGTCCGGCTCCCTGCCGCCGCTCTCCCGGCTCACCGGCTCGCTCCCGGGCGCCGCCGCCCGTGCCGTGGAGGCCACCGGGGCCTCGTCCTCGCGCGGCGCGGCCGCCGCGCTGGCCGCCCGCTCGGCGGTCGGCACGCCCTACGCCTGGGGGGCGACCGGCCCGTCCTCCTTCGACTGCTCCGGTCTGATGCAGTGGGCCTACGGGCGGGCCGGGGTGGGCCTGCCGCGCACCTCGCAGCAGCAGCGCAACGCGGGCCGGCATGTGTCGCTCTCCGAGGCCCGGCCCGGGGACCTGGTCATCTACCGGGACGACGCCAGCCACGTCGGCATGTACGTGGGCAACGGGCAGGTCGTGCACGCCCCGTACCCCGGGGCGCGGGTGCGCTACGACCCCGCCAACATGATGCCGATCTCCTCCATCACCCGGCCCTGACCGGCCCTGATCACCGGGGGCCGGCCGGCCGGCTCGTACGATGCGGGCCATGGACGGCCGCATGCGGGGGAACGGGCGCCGGGCGGTGTGCTGCCTGGCCGCCCTGCTGATCGTGTCCCAGGCGCTGGCCGGCTGCCGGACCGTCGCCCCCGACGGCGGCCGGGTCGAGACAGTCGCCGTGCAACGGCTGCTGGACCGCTGGGCCACGGCGCTCCGCGGGCACGACGAGCGGGCCTACCTCGGCGCCGTGGACCCGGAGGCGACCGCCTACCGCGACCGGCGGCGGCAGGTCTACGAGAACCTCGCCGACGTCCCGTTCGCCTCCTGGGACTACCGGGTGGCGCGCCTCGACGGCTTCGCCCCCGCCGCCGGGTCCGGCCACCGGGTGGCCGTCGAGGCCGAACTCCGCTACCGCCTCGCCGGGTACGACGCGGCCGCGGTCGCCGTGCCCGTGCGGCTGACCGCGGTGCGGCGTGCCGGGGAGTGGTACGTGGCCGGCGACGACACCGCGTCGGGCGACCGGCAGCTGTGGGAGCAGGGCCGGGTCACGGTGGTGCGGGGCGCCCACGGCCTCGTCCTGGGGGCGGGCCAGCAGACGGAGCTGCTGCGGTCCGTGGCCGCGCTCACGGACGCGGCGGTGCCGGTGGTGGACTCGGCCTGGAAGGACGGCTCCTTCGGCCGGGTCGTGGTGGAACTGCCCGCCTCGCTGGAGCGGATGGGCGCCCTGCTCGGGGCGCCGGCCTCCGACTACCGGGGCATCGCGGCCGTCACCACCGGGGACGGCTCCGGGACGCCCGCACGGATCGTCGTCAACCCCGAGGCGTACGGGGCGCTCGGGGACTTCGGCCGGCGGACCGTGCTCACGCACGAGGCCACGCACGTCGCGACGCGGGACAGCACGTCGTCGGCCACGCCGATGTGGCTCTCGGAGGGGTTCGCGGACTGGGTCGCGTACCGGGGCGTCGGGCGTACGCCGCGTCAGATCGCCCCGGAGCTCGCCCGGTCCGTCGCCTCCTCGGGGGCGCCCCGGGCGCTGCCCACGGACGCGGACTTCGGCTTCACGGGGGAGCCGGGGCGGCTGGCCCAGGCGTACGAGGGGGGCTGGCTGGCGTGCCGGATGGTGGCGGAGCAGTGGGGGGAGGGGAAGCTGGTCGCCTTCTACCGGGCGGTGGGGAAGACGGGCGTGGAGCAGGGGGTGAAGGATGTGCTCGGGGTGGGCGTGGGGGACTTCACGGAGCGGTGGCGGGCGTACGTGGGGGAGGTGCTGCGGGGGTAGCCGCTTCCGCTCACCGTTTCCGCAGCAGCACGCTGCGCGCGCCGTCATCGAGCGCCGGACGGGCCGTACCGGCCGGGACCGTCGCCCGCCAGAGCCGCCGGCACGCCACCACCGTCGCCGCCACCAGCAGCGCATTGCGCAGCGTCAGCGTTACCACCCCCAGCGTGTCGCTGGCGACCACGTGCGAGAACCAGATCGGGAACTCCAGCTGCGTCAGGGGCGCCACCAGGAGCACCAGCGCCACCGGCAGGCCCGCCTGCCGGGACGCCCGGGCCGTCGCGCACACGGCCGCCAGCCCGATCAGCCACACCACGTACTGCGGGCTGATCACCCGGCTCGTCGTGGTGAACAGCAGCACCGCCGTGAACGCCGCGTCGGACGGTGTGCACGGCGTGAACGTCCGCGCCTTCAGCCGCCACAGCAGCAGCCAGCCGAAGGCCAGCAGGCTCAGCCCCAGCGCCACCGCGCTGACCGCGTGCACATGGCGGCCGAGGAACTCCACCGAGCCGTAGTGCAGCCGCGCCCGCCCGTGCCAGCCGAAGTGCCGGCCGAGGTGGAAGACCAGCGACCCCAGGGACTCCACCTCCGTGCCCCGGTCGCGCTGGAAGGTCAGGAAGGCCAGCGCCCCGGGCATCGCCGCGGCGAACAGCATCGCCACCACCACCGTTGTGACCAGGGCCGAGCTCCACGCGGACCGGGTGCGCGGGCCGCGCTCCACCCCGATGAGCAGCAGCATGGGCCAGACCTTCAGCAGCGTGCCGAGACCGGCGAGCGCCCCGGCCGCGCGCGGGCGGCTGCCCAGGGCCAGCAGCGCGGCGACCGCGACGGCCGTCACCATCACGTCGTAACGGGCGTAGACGATCGGCCCGAGCAGCGGCACCCCGGCCACCCACACCCACACCCCGCGCCGGCTGCGCCGCCCGTCCCGGACCGCGTACAGCAGCAGCGCGAGGACCGCGGCGTCCGCCGCGAAGCACACCAGGAAGAACGCGGCCGCGTAGTTCAGGAAGGGCAGCAGGCCGGGGGCGAGCACGGCGAGGGCGGCGGCGGGCGGGTACTGCCAGGTCACGTCGTCGTAGGGGAAGACACCGGTGCTCAGGACGCCGTACCAGCCCTGGTAGATCACCTTGATGTCGACGGAGACGTCGGAGCCCGGCATGGGCAGCACGCGGAAGACGCACAGCAGGAGGAAGGCGCGGGTGACGGCCCACGCCGTGATCGGGTTCTGTGTGATCGGATTCCGTGCGATCGGATTCCGCATCGTCCACCTCGTCCGGTCGGGGGCTGCTCGCCGTACGTGCACCGTCACTGGAAGGCATGATGCCTGGCAGCCGGGCCGGTACGCGGTGACGTGGCGGGGACGGGCGCGGTTGCCGCCCGATCGCCGTCCGCAGGCGGAGGGTACTGTCGGCGGCGATGCACAAGACCCTGATCGTCACCAATGACTTCCCGCCCCGCCCGGGCGGCATCCAGGCCTTCCTGCACAACATGGCGCTGCGCCTGGACCCGGAGCGGGTCGTCGTCTACGCCTCCACCTGGAAGCGGAGTCCGGAGGGCCGGGCGGCCACCGCCCGCTTCGACGCCGAGCAGCCGTTCCGCGTCGTGCGCGACCGCACCACGATGCTGCTGCCCACGCCGCGGGTGACCCGGCGGGCGGTGGGGCTGCTGCGCGAACACGGCTGCTCCTCCGTCTGGTTCGGGGCCGCGGCCCCGCTGGGGCTGATGGCCCCGGCGCTCCGGGCGGCCGGGGCACGGCGGATCGTCGCCACGACGCACGGCCACGAGGCGGGCTGGGCGCAGCTGCCGGGGGCGCGGCAGTTGCTGCGCCGCATCGGGGAAGGGACCGATGTCATCACCTATCTGGGGGAGTACACGCGGTCCCGCATCGCGACCGCCCTCACGGGTGACGCGGCGTCGCGCATGGTCCAACTGCCGCCCGGCGTCGACGAGAAGACCTTCCACCCCGGGTCGGGAGGGGACGCGGTGCGGGCCCGGCTGGGACTGACGGACCGGCCGGTGGTCGTCTGCGTCTCCCGGCTCGTCCCGCGCAAGGGACAGGACACGCTGATCCGGGCCATGCCGGCGGTGCTGGCGCGGGTGCCGGACGCGGTGCTGCTGATCGTCGGGGGCGGGCCGTACGCGGCCGATCTGCGACGGCTGGCGGCGGAGACGGGCGTCGCGGACGCCGTGCGCTTCACCGGTCCCGTGGAGTGGGAGGAACTGCCCGCTCACTACGGTGCGGGCGACGTCTTCGCGATGCCGTGCCGGACGCGGCGGGGCGGGCTGGACGTGGAGGGGCTGGGGATCGTCTATCTGGAGGCGTCGGCGACGGGGTTGCCGGTGGTGGCGGGGGATTCCGGCGGGGCGCCGGATGCGGTGCTGGAGGGGGGGACGGGGTTTGTCGTGCGCGGCGGTTCGGCGTCCGCCTGCGCCGATCGTCTCGTCGAGCTGCTCCTCGACCCCGGGCTGCGGGCGCGCATGGGGGCGCGGGGGCGGGAGTGGGTGGAGGAGCGGTGGCGGTGGGATCTGCTGGCGGGGCGGTTGGAGGGGTTGCTGTAGGGGGAGTTGCCCCTGGCCCGCCCTTTCACCGTTTCTCGCGCGCTCCGCGCGGGGCAACGCGGCTGCGCCGCATTAGTCCTCAAGCGCCGGACGGGCTGAATCAGCCCGTCCGGCGCTTGAGGACACCCGCGCGGAGCGCAAAGAAACGGTGAAAGGGCGGGACCGGGGCAACAAACCCTCACCCGTGATAGATCGCCTCGATCTCCTGCGCGAAGTCCTTCGCGACAACATTCCGCTTGAGCTTCAGCGACGGCGTCACATGCCCGGACTCCTCCGTGAACTGCGCCGCCAGGACCCGGAACTTCCGCACCGACTCCGCCTTGGAGACGGCCGCGTTCCCGTCGTCCACCGCCTTCTGGACCTCCGCCAGCAGATCCGCGTCGTCCACCAGGTCCGCGGCCGTCAGGCCGGCCCGCTTGCCGTGGGACTCCAGCCAGCGCGGCAGGAAGTCCTCGTCGAGGGTGACGAGCGCGCCCACGAAGGGGCGGCCGTCGCCGACGACCATGCACTCGGCGACGATCGCGTGGGCGCGGATGCGGTCCTCGATGACCGCGGGGGCGACGTTCTTGCCGCCCGCGGTCACGAGGATCTCCTTCTTCCGGCCGGTGATCCGCAGGAAGCCGTCCTCGTCGAGGGTGCCCAGGTCGCCCGTGTGGAACCAGCCGTCGGCGAGCGCCTCGGCGGTGGCCTTCTCGTTGTTCCAGTAGCCGGTGAACAGGTGCTCGCCGTGCAGCAGCACCTCGCCGTCGTCCGCGATCCGGATCACGGAGCCGGGCAGCGGCTGGCCGACGGTGCCGATCTTGGGCCGGTCCCAGGGGTTGAAGGCGGTCGCGGCGCAGGACTCGGTGAGGCCGTAGCCCTCCAGGACGGTGAAGCCGATGCCCCGGTAGAAGTGGCCCAGCCGCTCGCCCAGCGGCGCGCCGCCGGAGATGGCGTGGGTGGCGCGCCCGCCGAGGACGGCGCGCAGCTTGCCGTAGACGAGCCGGTCGAAGACCTTGTGCTTGAGCTTCAGGCCGAAGGAGGGGCCCGATTCCGTGTCCAGCGCCCGGCTGTAGGCGATGGCCGTGTCCGCGGCCTTGTCGAAGATCTTGCCCTTGCCGTCCGCCTGGGCCTTGGCCCGCGCCCCGTTGTAGACCTTCTCGAAGACCCGCGGCACGCCCAGGATCAGCGTCGGGCGGAAGCCGGCCAGGTCGTCGGTGAGGTTGCGGATGTCGCTGACCATGCCCAGCCGGATGGGGGCCAGGAGCGCGGCGATCTCCACCAGCCGCCCGAAGACATGGGCCGCGGGCAGGAAGAGGAGGACGGAGGAATCGCCGGTGTTGAACAGGGGTTTGAGGCGCTCGACCGCGTTGCCGCACTCGGCGAAGAAGCTGCGGTGGGTGAGCACACAGCCCTTGGGGCGGCCGGTGGTGCCGGAGGTGTAGACGATCGTCGCGGGCGAGTCCGCGTCGGCCAGCGAGCTGCGCTCGTCGGCCTCCTCGTCGGTGACGGCCTCGCCGGCGGTACGGAGGGAGTCCAGCGCGCCGTCCTCGATCTGCCAGACATGCTTCAGCTCCGGCAGGTGCTCCCGCACCGACGCCACCGACTCCTCGTGCGCCCCGGTCTCCACCAGGCAGGCCACGGCGCCGGAGTCGCCGAGGATCCACTCGATCTGCTCGGGGGAGCTGGTCTCGTAGACCGGCACGGTGACCGCGCCGGCGGTCCAGATGGCGAAGTCCAGCAGGGCCCACTCGTAGCGGGTGCGCGACAGCAGGCCGATCCGGTCGCCGGGCTTGACGCCCGAGGCCATCAGGCCCTTGGCCGCGGCGCGGACCTCGGCGAGGAACTCCACCGCCGTGACGTCCTGCCAGCCGCCCGCGGTCTTGCGTCCTATGACGACGACCTCTGGGTGGAGCGAAGCGTTCCGGCGGATGAGATCCGTCAGGTTTCCGTCCGCGGGGACCTCATAGAGGGCCGGAAGGCTGAACTCGCGCAAGACTGCTGCTCCTCGTCGGGCGCCGGCGCCGCCGCGTCGTCGAGGGGCGCTGCGTCGGCTGCGGTCCATGTATTTCAGGCAGGTGAAGGGTGTTTCAGGCAGGGTGAAGGAGAACGGCCCGGACGTTACCCACCAGTACAGCTTTCGAATAGAGGGTCACGCCCAGATGTTCTGTGCGTCACATGCCGCGGAACCGCTCTCGGCACCCTAGCCCCTCCTCCGGGTGACCGGGAAGTAACCGCAGGTCGCAGCCCTTCCGAAGGTCATACCGGGCGGCCTAGGGTGCTGAACCATGAGAGGCATGCGGGTCAACGTGATCAGCGACGTACACGGCAATGTCCGGGACCTGGCCCGGGCCGGGGACGGCGCGGACGCCCTGGTCTGTCTGGGGGACCTCGTCCTCTTCCTCGACTACGCCGACCACTCGCGCGGCATCTTCCCCGAGCTGTTCGGGGCGGAGGCGGCCGGCCGCCTCGTCGAGCTGCGCACCGCCCGCCGCTTCGACGAGGCCCGGGAGATGACCCGCGCCCTGTGGGCGGGCCTCGACAAGGACGCCGAGATCGAGAAGGCCGTCCGCAAGCAGTACGCCGAACTCTTCGCCGCCTTCCCCACCCCGACCTACGCCACCTACGGCAATGTCGACGTGCCCCCGCTGTGGCCCGAGTACGCCCGTCCGGGCACGACGGTCCTCGATGGCGAGCGGGCCGAGATCGGGGGGTGGATCTTCGGCTTTGTCGGAGGTGGCCTGCGGACGCCCATGCGCACCCCCTACGAGATCGACGACGAGGTCTACGCCGCCCGGCTCGCCGCCCTCGGCGAGGTGGACGTCCTGTGCTCCCACATCCCGCCCGACGTGCCGGAACTCTGCTACGACACGGTCGCCCGCCGCTTCGAGCGCGGCAGTTCGGCCCTGCTGGAGACCATCCTGGCCACCCGCCCCAAGTACGCGCTCTTCGGCCACGTCCACCAGCCACTGGCGCGAAGGATGCGCATCGGCGTGACCGAATGCGTCAACGTCGGGCACTTCGCCTCCACCGGTACGCCATGGGCGCTGGAGTGGTGACGCGCCGCGAGAGGTAGCCTTCACCGGCAGACAGCGCGAACACCGCAGCGCGAACGCAGCGGACAGCACGACCCAGCAGCAGACAGCACGACCCAGGCGAGTCACGACACAGGCGGCGGCCGGCACGGAGGAGCCCCAGCGATGGCGGAACACACCAGCTCGAGCATCACGATCGAGGCGACCCCCGCCGAGGTCATGGCGGTGATCGCCGACTTCGACCGCTATCCGGAGTGGACGGGGGAGGTCAAGCAGGCCGAGGTGCTGGAGAAGGACGAGCAGGGCCGCGCGGCCAAGGTCCGCCTGGTGCTGGACGCGGGCGCCATCAAGGACGACCACACGCTGGGCTACAGCTGGCCCGACGAGCTCACGGTCTCCTGGTCGCTGGTCAAGTCGCAGATGCTGCGCCAGCTCGACGGCTCCTACAGCCTCGCCCCGCTGGACGGCGGCCGCCGGACCGAGGTCACCTACTCCCTCACCGTCGATGTGAAGATCCCGATGCTGGGGATGATCAAGCGCAAGGCGGAGAAGGTCATCATCGACCGCGCCCTCGCCGGGCTCAAGGAGCGCGTCGAGACCCTCGTCGCCTCCTGACCCCCGTTCAACCCTGCCGGAAAGGCCCTCCTTGCGCACGGTCCTCGTCACCGGTCCCGGCGGCGCGGGCCGCACCACCGCCGCGGCGGCCACCGCCCTCGCGGCGGCCCGCGCCGGACACCGCGTCCTGCTGCTGACCGGGGAGCGCGGCCCCGTACCGGAGGCCGTGCTCGGCGTCCCGCTGCCGCGCACCGGCGCGGACGCCCGCCGGCCGTGGGGGACGCCCGTCGAGGCGGCCCCCGGGCTGTGGGCCGCCCGGGTCGCCGCCGACGAGCACTTCACCGCCCTCGCGGGCGACCTCCAGGACCGCGGCGCCGCCCTCTTCGACCTGCTGGGCGCCGCCCCCCTCGACCCCGAGGAGCTCACCGAGCTCCCCGGCGCCGAACCCCTCGCGCTGCTCGCCGCCCTGCGCGCCGCGCACCGCGAGGACGCCTCCTGGGACCTGCTCGTCGTCGACATGCCCCCGTCCCACGACACCGTCCGGCTGCTCGCCCTCCCCGAGCAGCTGCGCCGCTACCTGCGCCGGCTGCTGCCCCCGGAGCGGCAGGCCGCCCGCGCCCTGCGCCCGGTCCTCGCCCAGCTGGCCGGGGTGCCCATGCCCGCCCAGCGGCTCTACGAACTCGCCGCGCGCTGGGACGACGAACTGGCCGCCGTCCAGGACGTGATCGACGCGGACTCCACCACCGTCCGGCTGGTCACCGAGCCCGGCCCCTGGGCCGGGGACGCGCTGCGGCCGGTGCGCGCGGGACTCGCCCTCCAGGACGTCCGCATCGACGCCCTCATATCCAACCGGCTGCTCCCCGGGGGCACCGACCCCTGGCTCGCCGGCCTCGCCGCCGAGCAGGGCGCCGCGCACGAGGCGCTCCGCGAGGAGTACGCGGCCGACGGCATCGCCGTCCTCGGCCTGCCGCACCTCGGCCGGGCCCCGCGCGGCACCGCCGACCTCGCCGACCTCGCGGAGCGGGGCGGACTCGGCAAGCCCGGCGACGCCCCGCCGCGGCCCGCCCGCACCGTCGAGGACCATCTCGCCACCGACAATCTGCTGGTCTGGCGGCTGCCGCTGCCCGGGGCCGAGCGCGACGGGCTCGGCCTGGTGCGTCGCGGTGACGAACTCATCGTCGCCGTCGGACCGTTCCGGCGCGTCCTGCCGCTGCCGTCCGCGCTGCGCCGCTGCACCGTCGCCGGCGCCGGACTGCGGGACGGAGCGCTGTGCGTACGCTTCGTGCCCGACCCCCGGCTGTGGCCCCGGACGCCCTGAACGGCGTTGCCTCGTTCGGGTAACGTCGGAGGAAAGCCCAGGGAAAGCCCCGCTTCTGGAGTCCGCCGTGAACGATGCCACCGAGCGCCCCGCCCCGCACGGGGAATCCGAGCCCGACGCATGGCAGGCGGCCTGCGCCGAGGACCTCGCCGCGGAACGCGAGCGCAGGCGCGAGCAGTACGGGCGGGGCGACGGGAGCACGGCCCCCGGCACGGCCGCGGAGGAGCTGCGCAAGCTGATCGACGCCGTCACCGACAAGGTGTCCGGCCTCCAGCTGCCGCCGGCCGTGTCCGCGGCGCAGGGCGCCGTGCAGCAGATCGTCGACGCCGCGAAGGCCGTCGTCGAGCCGGTCGTCGAGCGCAACCCCGAGGTCTTCGACCACCTCGCCTCCGCCGGCTCCGAACTGCTCGCGGCCTACCGCGCGGCGGTGCGCGGACAGGAGGAGCGGTGGACCCGCCGCGCCGCGGAGGACGTCCGGGGCGGGTCCGGCGGCCGGGACGGGCGGGACGACGGCGACGGCGGGGACGCCCCGGGCGGCACCGAGCGCATCGACCTCGACTGAGGCCCGGCCGGGGAGCTCCCTCACCTCCGGTACGGTTGGTCGCGGCGGGGTTCGAGCGAAAAACTGAGGGATACATGGGACTCACCATCGGCGTGGACATCGGCGGCACGAAGATCGCGGCCGGCGTGGTCGACGAAGAGGGTTCGATCCTCGCGACGTGCAAGGTGCCGACCCCGAACACGCCCGAAGGGGTCATCGACGCCATCGCCGACGCGGTGCGGACCGTCAGCGCCGACCACGACGTCGAGGCGGTCGGCATCGGCGCCGCCGGTTACGTGGACGACAAGCGGGCCACGGTCCTCTTCGCCCCGAACATCAACTGGCGCCACGAGGCGCTCAAGGACAAGGTCGAGCAGCGCGTCGGCCTGCCCGTCGTCGTCGAGAACGACGCCAACGCCGCCGCCTGGGGCGAGTACCGCTTCGGCGCCGGCCAGGGCCACGACGACGTCATCTGCATCACCCTGGGCACCGGCCTGGGCGGCGGCATCATCATCGGCAACAAGCTGCGCCGCGGCCGCTTCGGTGTGGCCGCCGAGTTCGGGCACATCCGCACCGTGCCGGACGGCCTGCTGTGCGGCTGCGGCAGCCAGGGCTGCTGGGAGCAGTACGCCTCCGGCCGCGCCCTGGTCCGCTACGCCAAGCAGCGCGCCCAGGCCACTCCGGGCAACGCCGAGATCCTCCTGGGCCTGGGCGACGGCACCCCCGAGGGCATCGAGGGCAAGCACATCAGCGAGGCCGCCAGGCAGGGCGACCCGGTGGCGATCGACTCCTTCCGCGAGCTGGCCCGCTGGGTCGGCTCCGGACTCGCCGACCTCGCCTCGCTGTTCGACCCGTCGGCGTTCATCGTCGGCGGCGGGCTCTCCGACGAGGGCGACCTCGTCCTCGACCCGATCCGCAAGTCCTTCCGCCGCTGGCTGGTCGGCGGGCAGTGGCGCCCGCACGCGCAGGTGCTCGCCGCGCAGCTCGGCGGCAAGGCGGGGCTCGTCGGCGCGGCCGACCTGGCGCGCCAGGGCTGAACCGGATCATGATGGTGGCATGGGTGACGTGCTGCCTGATCTGCCGGCCTCGGGGAGCGAGGCCGACGGCACCGCCGTCGTGCGGGTGCTGAGTTACAACGTCCGTTCCCTGCGGGACGATGTGGGGGCGCTGGCCCGGGTCATCCGGGCCTGCGCCCCCGACGTCGTCTGTGTGCAGGAGGCCCCCCGCTTCTTCCGCTGGCGCAAGGCGGTGGCGCGCCTCGCGCGGGCGGCCGGGCTGGTGTATGTGACGGGCGGGGCGACGGCGTCCGGCCCGATGATCCTCTCCACGCTGCGCCCCCATGTGGAGCGTGCCGAGGCCCTGTTGCTGCCCCGGACGCCGGGACTGCACCAGCGCGGGCTGGCGACGGCCGTCCTCCGCTTCGGCCCGGCCGTGCGTCTGGGTGTCGTCAGCTGCCATCTGAGCATCCGCGACGAGGAGCGGTACGCCCAGGGACGGTTGGTGCTGGACGCGCTGGCTTCGCTCGGCGTATCGCACGGCGTCGTCGCCGGGGACCTCAACGACCGGCCGGACGGGCGGACGTTCGGGCTGCTGGCGGGTGCGTTGCAGGACGGCTGGGCCGTGAAGCCGTGGGGGCGGGAGCATACGACGCGGCTGGGGGATCCGTTGCAGCGGATCGATGCGGTCTTTGCGACGCGGGGGGTGGAAGTGCTGGGGTGCGGGGTGCCGATGGGGTTGCCCGGGGTGTCCGAGACCGACTTGAGGGCGGCCACGGACCACCTTCCCGTGCTGGCGGCGCTGCGGGTGCCGGTGGGTGGGTGAGGGGTTTTGCCCCCGGCCCGCCCTTTCACCGTTTCTTGCGCTCCCGCGCGGGGCAACGCGGCTGCGCCGCGTTCGTCCTCAAACGCCGGACGGGCTGAATATCAGCCCGTCCGGCGCTTGAGGACTTCGCCCGAAGGGCGAATGGGGTCCGGGGTCTCCCCGGAAGAAACGGTGAAAGGGCGGGCCGGGGGCAAAACCCCTCACACCACCGCCCCGCGCCCCGGATCGTCCTCGTCCCCGTCGTCCCCGTCCCGCATCCGCAGGACCAGCGTCGCGAAGCCGCCGAGGAAGCCGCCGATGCCCAGCGTCGTGATCCACCAGGTCAGTTCCTGCTGGAGCAGGACCATCACCAGCAGCAGCAAGGGGCCGCCCAGCACCGCCAGCCAGGCGAAGCGCGACGTGACGTCACCGGTCGGGAGCGGCGGCGGCTCCGGAGGGACGAAGTGGCCCTCGTCATCGTCGTCCTCCGCGTCCGGGGACGGCGGCGCGGCGGACCAGTCGCGGGGGCCGACCCCGGGCGCGTAGACGATGAAACTGCCGGGGCGGTCGGGCGGTTTGGGGGCCTCCGCCGTGGGGGTCTCCACCGCGGGGGCGGCGGCCGGAGGGGGCTCCTCCTCGCTGCCGGTCGCCGGCCAGCGCCCCTTCTCGGGGTCGGGCTGCTCCCCGTACGCGGCGACCAGCTCCGCCCAAGCGGCGTCCTCGTCGAGGGGGTCGCGGTCGTGGTCGGCGTCGCGCTCAGCCACGGGGAGCCGTCCGCTGCGCGGCGAGCCGGGAGATGAACGCGTAGGTGTCCTCGAAGATCGCCGGGGCGTCGTGGTCGAGCGTGGCCACGTGGTAACTGCGCTCCAGCAGCCGCTCGGTGACGTCCCGGGAGGAGACCCGGGCCAGGATGCGCGCGGAGTCGGCGGGCGGCACCACATGGTCCTCGGGGCTGTGCATCAGCAGCAACGGCTGGGTCACCTGGGGCAGTTCGCGGTCCACGAGCTGGAGGAAGCGCCGGAAGGAGTGCGCCGCGTGCAGCGGCACCCGGTCGTAACCGGCCTCCTCCGCCCCGGGCTTGGCGATGTCGCTGGCGATCCCGGCGGTCGTGGGAATGAGGTGCCGGAGCACCGGCAGCGCCTTGGCGGCCAGCCCGTGCACCTTGTTGGCCGGGTTGACGACGGCGACGCCCGAGACAGCGTCCCCGTGCCGGGCCGCGAGCCGCAGGGCCAGCGCCCCGCCCATGGAGAGCCCGCAGACGAAGACCCGGTCGCAGCGCTCCCGCAGTCCCCACAGTTCGCGGTCCACCTCGGCGTACCAGTCCTGCCAGCCGGTGATCTGCATGTCCTGCCAGCGGGTGCCGTGGCCGGGCAGCAGGGGCAGCGACACCGTGAACCCGCGGGCGGCGAGATCGTCGGCCCAGGGCCGTACGGACTGCGGGGAACCGGTGAAGCCGTGGCAGACGAGGACGCCGACCTCTCCGCCTTCGTGGCGGAACGGCTCGGCGCCGGGGAGGAGCGGCACCGGGATCTCCGATCGTGGAGCGGGACCGCGGGCACGACGGGCAACGACGGGCACGACGTGCGGCGGCCGCGGAAGGACAGGGTCTGTGCCTCAGCCTACGCGGAGCGCCGCACGGCGGGTAGGCAGGTTAAGGTCTCCTCGTCACACACAGGAGGTTCTCGGTTGTTCTACGGCGCTATGAAGCTGTCCATCGGCGGGTCGCTGAAGCTTGCCTTCCGGCCGTGGGTGGAGGGCCTGGAGAACGTGCCCGCCGAGGGGCCCGCGATCCTGGCGAGCAACCACCTCTCGTTCTCGGACTCCTTCTTCCTTCCCGCGGTGCTCGATCGCAAGATCACCTTCATCGCGAAGCAGGAATACTTCACCTCTCCGGGTGTCAAGGGAAAGCTGACGGCAGCGTTCTTCAAGGGCGTGGGCCAGCTCCCGGTGGACCGCTCGGGAGCCCGCGGCGCCGGCGAGGCGGCGATCAAGAGCGGCATCGAGGTGCTGGAGCGCGGTGAGCTCTTCGGCATCTACCCGGAGGGCACCCGCTCCCCGGACGGCCGCCTCTACCGCGGCAAGCCGGGCGGTCTGGCCCGGGTGGCGCTGGCCACCGGTGCCCCCGTGCTCCCCGTGGCGATGATCGACACGGAGAAGGTCCAGCCGCCGGGGAAGGTCGTGCCGAAGATGATCCGGCCCGGCATCCGCATCGGCAAGCCGCTGGACTTCAGCCGCTACCACGGCATGGACGGCGACCGCTTCATCCTGCGCTCGGTGACCGACGAGGTCATGTACGAGATCATGAAGCTCTCCGGCCAGGAGTACGTGGACATCTACGCCACGGCCGCCAAGCGGCAGATCGCCGAGGCGGCCAAGAAGCAGGCCGAGGAGGAGCGGGAGGCCGAGAAGGCCGCCAAGGCCGCCGGCCTGGAGCCCGAGAAGAAGCACTTCTGGAACAAGGGCGACAAGAGCGGCAAGGGCGAGGAGTAGGCGCGCTCCCCGGGCGGGGAGTGTGAGAGGTGGGGGGATGACGGCCGAGCGCACCGGGCGCCCGCGTCGCGTACGGATGTCGGTGGAGCTGCCGCTGTGGCGCGCGCTGACCGGCTACCGGCTCGTGACGCTCTGCTACGCGCTCGCCCTGTTCATCCCCAACTACCGCGACTACGACCATCCGCTCGGCGCCGCGCTCTACATGGGCGTACTCACCCTGTGGACGCTGCTCACCTGGAACCGCGTCACCTCCGCCGAACGCTGTACCCGCCGCTTCCTCGTCGTCGATCTCACCATCGCGCTGAGCGGCATCCTCCTCACCGGTGTGCTGGACTCCGGCTTCCGCATCGAGGACGGGGCGGCCACCCTCCCGTCCATCTGGACGGCCGGCGCCGTCCTCGGCTGCGCGATCAAGGGCGGCTGGCGGTGGGCCGCCCTCGCCGCCACCCTGGTGGCCCTGGCCAACGCCGTCGAGCGCGAGGGCCTGCCCCGGGACACCCTCCACGACGTCCTGCTCGTCTGGGTCGCCAGCATCGCCATCGGCTACATCGTCGAGGTCGCCCGGGTCAGCGAGCGCACCCTCGCCCAGGCCCTGCGGATCGAGGCGGCCACCCGGGAGCGGGAGCGGCTGGCCCGCGACATCCACGACAGCGTCCTCCAGGTGCTGGCCATGGTCCAGCGCCGGGGCACCGCGCTCGGCGGCGAGGCCGCCGAACTGGGCCGGATGGCCGGGGAGCAGGAGATCGCGCTGCGCACCCTGGTCGCGGGCGGCCTGCTGCCCCGGCGGGGCCCGGCGGAACCCCTGCCGGACGCCGGCCCGGTCCCGGTCCCCGTCCCCGCGCCCGCCGCGCCCCGGGGCCCCTGCGACCTGCGGGCGCTCCTCGGCCCGTACGCCGGGGCGGCCGTCTCGTTCGCCGCGCCCGGCACGCCCGTGCTGCTGGAGGCCGCGGCCGCCGCGGAGCTGGCCGCCGCCGTCGGCGCCGCCCTCGACAACGTGGCGCAGCACGCGGGCGAGGACGCCAAGGCCTGGATCCTGCTGGAGGACGAACCGGACGAGGTGATCGTCACGGTGCGGGACGACGGCCCCGGCATCCCCGAGGGCCGCCTCGCGGACGCCGAGCGCGAGGGCCGGATGGGCGTCGCCCTCTCCATCCGCGGCCGGCTGCGGGACCTGGGCGGCCGCGCCGAGCTGGTGTCCGTGCCGGGACAGGGCACGGAAGTCGAACTGCGAGTACCACGGGGGACCAAGTGACCGGACTCAAGGTGATGGTGGTCGACGACCACCCGATGTGGCGCGACGCCGTCGCCCGCGACCTGGCCGCCGCCGGGTACGAGGTGGTGGCCACGGCCGGCGACGGGCCGCAGGCCGTCCGCCGCGCCCGGGCCGCCGCCCCCGACGTCCTGGTCCTGGACCTCAACCTGCCCGGGCTGCCCGGCGTCGAGGTCTGCCGGGAACTCGTCGCCGCCGATCCCGCCCTGCGCGTCCTCGTCCTCTCCGCCAGCGGCGAGCACGCCGACGTCCTGGAGGCGGTGAAGTCCGGCGCGACCGGCTACCTGGTCAAGTCGGCCAGTACGGAGGAGCTGCTGGCCGCCGTCCGCAGCACTGCGGCCGGCGACCCCGTCTTCACCCCCGGCCTGGCCGGACTCGTCCTCGGCGAGTACCGCCGCCTCGCCGCCGAGCCCGCGCCACCGGCCCCCGACACCCCCGACGCCCCGCGGCTCACCGACCGCGAGACCGAGGTGCTGCGCCTCGTCGCCAAGGGACTCTCGTACAAGCAGATCGCCGAACGCCTGGTTATTTCCCACCGGACGGTGCAGAACCATGTGCAGAACACCTTGGGCAAGCTCCAGCTGCACAACCGGGTGGAGCTCGTCCGCTACGCGATAGAGCGAGGTCTCGACGACGCCTGAGCCCGCACCGCGGGGCCGCCGGGCGGCCGTCGCGAGGGAGGGAAGGTGTCTGTCATGCGGGTCGGAGTGCTGACCGGCGGCGGTGACTGCCCCGGGCTCAACGCGGTCATCCGCGCCGCCGTCCGCAAGGGCGTGCAGCAGTACCACTACGAGTTCACCGGCTTCAAGGACGGCTGGCGCGGGCTGCTCACCGGCGCCGCCGTCCCGCTCGGCATCCCGGCGGTCCGGGGCATCCTGCCCCGGGGCGGCACCATGCTCGGATCCTCGCGGACCAACCCCTTCAAGGAGCGGGACGGGGTCCGCAGGATCCGGGAGAACCTCGGCAGGAGCGAGGTGGACGCGCTGATCGCCATCGGCGGCGAGGACACGCTCGGCGTCGCCGCCCGGCTCTGGGAGCAGTACGGCATCCCCTGCGTCGGCGTCCCCAAGACCATCGACAACGACCTCTCGGCCACGGACTACACCTTCGGCTTCGACACCGCCGTCGGCATCGCGACCGAGGCGATCGACCGGCTGCACACCACGGCCGAGTCGCACATGCGGGTGCTGGTCGTCGAGGTCATGGGCCGCCATGCGGGCTGGATCGCCCTCCACTCCGGACTGGCCGGGGGCGCCAACGTCATCCTCATTCCCGAGCAGCGCTTCGACCTCGACGAGGTGTGCGGCTGGGTCACGTCCCGCTTCCGCGCCAGCTACGCGCCGATCGTGGTGGTGGCGGAGGGGGCGATGCCGCAGGACGGGGACCTGGTGCTCAAGGACGCCGCCGCGGCCCTCGACTCCTTCGGCCACGTCCGCCTCTCCGGGGTCGGGGAGTGGCTCGCGAAGGAGATCGAGCGCAGGACGGGGAAGGAGGCGCGGACGACGGTGCTGGGGCATGTGCAGCGGGGCGGGACGCCGAGTGCGTTCGACCGGTGGCTGGCGACGCGGTTCGGTCTGCACGCGATCGATGCGGTGCGGGACGGGGATTACGGGGTGATGGTCGCGTTGCGGGGGACGGATGTGGTGCGGGTGCCTCTGGCGGAGGCGACGGCCCGGCTGAAGACGGTGCCGCTGGAGCGGTATGAGGAGGTGAAGGTGTTCTTCGGCTGAGCGCCGGGCTGTTTGTTCCCCGCCCCGCCCTTTCACCTCCCCCAGAGGGGGTACCCCCATTGCGCTCCCGCGGGGCAACGCGGCTGCGCCGCGTTCGTCCTCAAGCGCCGGACGGGCTGAATATCAGCCCGTCCGGGGGTTGCCCCCTCCGGGGAGTTTGAGGACTTCGCCCGAAGGGCGAATGGGGTCCGGGGTCTCCCCGGGAAACGGTGAAAGGGCGGGCCAGGGGCTATCCCACCGCCACCGCGGACAGCAACTCGCCCACGATCCGCACCCCGTTCACCGTCAACACCGACTCCGGATGGAACTGCACACCCGCGAACGTCGCCCCGCGCAACGCATGCACATCCCCGCTCCCGGGATCACGGCTCACCTCGATCCCGTGCATCGCCAGCTCCCCGGCCGCAGCCGCATCGCACCGCGCCGTGAACGTGTTGTAGAACCCCACCGTCTCGGCCCGGCCGAAGAAGTCGATCCGCTCCTGCGCCCCCTGGAACGGCACCGCCTTCCGTACGATCTCCAGCCCCAGCTCCGCCGCGATCAGTTCGTGCCCCAGGCACACGCCCAGCACCCCGTGCCGGTGCCCGGCCAGCAGGCCGGCGGTCAGGGCGCGCAGCAGCCGCATCCTGGGGTCGGCGGCGTCGGACGGGTTCCCCGGGCCGGGGCCGAGGACGACCGGGCCCTCGTGCGCGAGCGCCGACTCCCGCAGCCCGGGCTCGTCGTAGCGGCGGACGGTCACCGTCAGGCCGGAGGCGCGCAGCAGGTGCGCGAGCATCGCGGTGAAGGTGTCCTCCGCGTCGATCACCAGCGCGTGCCCGGCCCCCGCGGCGGGGACCTCCTGCATCCGCAGCCAGAACGGCGCCAGGTCCGCCCGCCGCGCGTCGAGGGCGGCCCGCACCCGGGGGTCGTCGGCCAGCCGCGCCGCCGGCACGGCGGCGATGCGCCCGGCCGGGGGCCGGACGCCGAGCGCCGTCAGCACGCCCGCCGCCTTCGCATGCGTCTCCGCGACCTCGCCGTGCGGGTCGGAGCCGCGCACCAGGGTGGCGCCGACCGAGACCCGCAGCCGTCCGCGCCGGTCGATGTCCGCGGTGCGGATGAGGATCGGCGAGTCGAGCGTCCGGGCCCCGCCCGCGTCCCGCCCGATCAGCGCGAGCGCCCCCGCGTAGTAGCCGCGCCCGTCCGGCTCGTGCCGCCCGATGACCCGGCAGGCGTTCTCCAGGGGCGACCCGGTGACCGTGGCCGCGAACATCGTCTCCCTCAGCACCTCGCGCACGTCCAGCGAGGAGCGCCCGCGCAGCTCGTACTCGGTGTGCGCGAGGTGGGCCATCTCGCGCAGCCGCGGCCCGACGACGACGCCGCCCCGGTCGCCGACCGTGCACATCATCTTGAGCTCCTCGTCCACGACCATGGACAGCTCCTCGACCTCCTTGCGGTCGTGGAGGAAGTCCAGCAGGTCCTCGGGCGTGGGCCCGCCGTCCGGGTAGCGGTAGGTGCCGCTGATGGGGTTCATCACCACCGAGCCGCCGGACATCCGTACGTGGACCTCGGGGCTGGCGCCCACCAGGGTCCGGTCGCCGGTGTGCACGACGTACGTCCAGTAGGCGCCGCGCTCGCCGGCCAGCAGCCGGCGGAAGAGGGCGAGCGCGTCCGCCGGCCCGAACCCGTGCACCTCGCCCTCGAAGGTGCGGCGGATCACGAAGTTGGCGCCCTCCCCGGTGCCGATCTCGTCCCGCAGGACCCGTTCGACGACCCGGGCGTACTCCTCGTCGCCGGTGGCGAAGGCCCCGCCCTCGACCCGGACGTCGTGCGCGGGGAGCGCGCCGAGGACCTCGGCGAGCGGGAGGTCGTACGCCTCCTCGGGGTGCAGGACGAGCAGCGGCGTCCCGTCGTCGCGGACGTCGAAGCCGCGCTCGCGCAGCTGCCGGAAGGGGACGAGGGCCAGTGCGTCGGGCACCGGCCCGCCGGGCGCGGGCGGGCCCTCGGGGAGGGGGATGTCCGCGAGGGCGGCGGCCTCGGTCACCGGGCCGGTGAGCAGCTCGACGACGTCGTCGGGCCGGCCGGGGGCGCGGCGGTGGAGCAGGGCGAACGGCGGGTGGCCGGGAGCGGCCAGCCGCGCGAGGAGGGCGGCGGTGTCGGGCACGGGGGTTCCTTCCGGTGGGGGAGGAACGGCCCGGGCAGATACGCCGAAGGCCGCCCCTCGGGCGGCCTTCGCGGTTGATCGGGATGTACGCGATCAGTGGGCCGCCGCGGAAGCGGTCCACCACCAGGTGCGGTTGGAGAGCACGTACATGCCGCGCACTGTACCGGACGGCGGCGCCGGTGTCTCAGCTTCCGTCTCACAGTCCGGTCCGCAGGCCGGACCCGGTCGGTGACCACGTAATGTGGAAGCGTGACCGTGAACGCTGAAATCCACGCCGGTGGAAACACCTGGCGCTCCCTGCCCGCGGCGCAGCAGCCCGAGTACCCGGATGCCCAGGCTCTGCGCGATGTGATCGCCGAGCTCGAGTCCTATCCGCCTCTCGTCTTCGCCGGTGAGTGCGACCAGCTGCGCCAGCGTCTGGGAGCCGTCGCGCGCGGCGAGGCGTTCCTGCTCCAGGGCGGTGACTGCGCCGAGGCGTTCGACGCGGTCGGCGCCGACCAGATCCGCAACAAGCTCAAGACGCTGCTGCAGATGGGCGCCGTGCTGACCTACGCCGGCTCGGTGCCGGTGGTCAAGGTCGGCCGGATCGCCGGTCAGTACAGCAAGCCGCGTTCGAAGCCCACCGAGACCCGCGACGGCGTGACCCTGCCGACCTACCGCGGCGACTCGGTGAACGGCTTCGCCTTCACCCCCGAGGCCCGCACCCCGGACCCGCAGCGGCTGAAGCGGATGTACCAGGCGTCGGCCTCCACGCTGAACCTGGTCCGCGCCTTCACCACGGGCGGCTACGCCGACCTGCGCCAGGTCCACGCCTGGAACCAGGACTTCGTCCGCTCCTCGCCCTCCGGCCAGCGCTACGAGCAGCTGGCCCGCGAGATCGACCGGGCGATGAACTTCATGAACGCCTGCGGGGTGGACCCGGAGGAATTCAAGACGGTGGAGTTCTACGCCTCCCACGAGGCGCTGGTTCTGGACTACGAATCGGCGCTGACCCGGGTGGACTCCCGTACGGGCCATCTCTACGACGTGTCCGGCCACATGGTGTGGATCGGTGAGCGCACCCGGCAGCTGGACGGGGCGCACATCGAGTTCGCGTCCAAGATCCGCAACCCGATCGGCGTCAAGCTCGGCCCGACGACCACGCCCGAGGAGGCGCTCACCCTCATCGAGCGCCTCGACCCGGAGCGCGAGCCGGGTCGGCTGACCTTCATCACCCGGATGGGCGCGGACAAGATCCGCGACAAGCTGCCCACCCTGGTGGAGAAGGTCACGGCGTCCGGTGCCCAGGTGGTCTGGGTCTCCGACCCGATGCACGGCAACACCTTCGAGGCGGCCTCGGGCCACAAGACCCGACGCTTCGACGACGTGCTCGACGAGGTCAAGGGCTTCTTCGAGGTCCACAAGGCGCTCGGCACCCACCCGGGCGGCATCCACGTCGAGCTGACCGGCGACGACGTCACGGAGTGCGTGGGCGGCGGCGACGAGATCTTCGTCGACGATCTGCACCAGCGCTACGAGACGGCGTGCGACCCCCGGCTCAACCGCAGCCAGTCGCTGGACCTGGCGTTCCTGGTGGCGGAGATGTACCGGGACCAGTAGTCCCGGCCCGGAGAGCACGGCCGAGGGGCGCGGATCGGTGATCCGCGCCCCTCGGCGTTGTGCGGGGCGGACCCGGGCAGGTAAGGTAAGGGTTACCTTCCTAATTGATCTTATTCCGATCGATTTCCGATCGATTCGATCCCTGACCCGGCGAGGCGGTGACCGCGTGTACGTCTGCTCGTGCTTCGGCATCACGGAGCAGCAGGTGCGTGAGCACGCGGAGCAGGGCCGGTGCACCCCGCGCCAGATCGCCTCGGCCAGTAAGGCCGGCACGGACTGCGGCAGCTGTGTGCGCCGGATCCAGTCGCTGCTCGGGCGGGGCACCTGCCCCCGCCGGGAGCTGGCGGACCGGGGCGAGCCTGGGGTGCTGAGCGCCGAGGTGGCGACGCTGCCGCGGCCGTCGCTCGCCGAGGACGGCACGGCGCGCGCCGCGTAGCCAGGGGGTGTCCGATGGGTCGGCACAGGCCCTGCGGCGCCCGGTACGGCACCTCGCCGCGTTGTCGCATCACCCGAGTACGCCCAGTACGCGGGTGATGCTCCGCCTTGCGATCCTCCCCCAGCTAACGCTGGGAGGTGCCCCCAGCACCGGACGCCGCAGGGCCCGCACCGACCCGTCGGACACCCCCTAGTCGGCCCCGCCGTTCTCCTGCTCGATGAACTGCGCCAGGTAGAGCGGCTCGCCCAGCTTCTCGATGAGTTCGAGCTGGGTGTCGAGGTAGTCGATGTGGTCCTCCTCGTCCGCGAGGATGGACTCGAAGATGTTCGCCGAGGTGATGTCGCCCTTGGCCCGCATGACCTCCACCCCGCGCCGGAGGCGGTCGATCGCCTCCACCTCCACCTGCCGGTCGGCCTGGAACATCTCGGTGATCGTCTGGCCGATGCGGAGGTGGAAGAGGCGCTGGTAGTTGGGCAGCCCCTCCAGGAAGATGATCCGGTCCGTGAGGGTCTCCGCGTGCCGCATCTCGTCGAAGGACTCGGCGCGGGTGTGCTGTGCGATCTTCGTCCAGCCGTGGTGCTCCTGCACTTTCGCGTGCAGGAAGTACTGGTTGATGGCGGTCAGCTCGCCCGTGAGCTGTTCGTTGAGGAATTCGATGATCTCCGGGTCGCCCTGCATCGAGCGGGCTCCTTCCTGAGGTGGGTGGCAGGTAGCGCGCATCCTTGCACCGGCCCCGGAAACCGTCCAGTAAGTGCACACTTAGTGGTAGTTGTCCGGAAAGTGGGCGGATAGCGGGGGAAGCCGGGGGAACCCCCGGTCATCACCACCCCACCAGGTCTGACACCATGGAGGTATGGGTCAGTCGGAAAGCCGCAAAGGGGAACATCTCCAGCTGCCTCCGGGGCAGCGTCTCCAGCGCGGCTGGCCGGTCACCCACTATGGGCCGGTGCCGAAGTTCCGACCGGAACGCTGGGAGTTCCGGGTCTTCGGCGCGATCGCCGACG
Source organism: Streptomyces luteireticuli (assembly GCF_041519305.1). Classification (NCBI taxonomy): domain Bacteria; kingdom Bacillati; phylum Actinomycetota; class Actinomycetes; order Kitasatosporales; family Streptomycetaceae; genus Streptomyces; species Streptomyces luteireticuli. The sequence goes on along the minus strand of NZ_CP167927.1, from coordinate 2,645,174 downwards.
GCGACAAGCACTGCTGGACGCACGACGAGTTCTCCGCCCTGCCGTACACGACGGTCGTCGCGGATCTGCACTGCGTCACCAAGTACAGCGTCCTGGGCGCGGAGTGGGGCGGCGTCGCCACCCGGACGATCCTCGAACTCGCGCCGCCCGCGCCGGACGTCACCCATGTGATGGTCTGGGCCGAGTACGGCTACAGCTCCAACCTCCGGCTGTCCGACTTCTCTTCGGAGCGCTCGATCTTCGCGACGCACAAGGACGGCGAACTCCTCACCGCGGAGCACGGGTTCCCCGTGCGGCTCGTGGTCCCGCATCTGTATGCGTGGAAGGGGCCCAAGTGGGTGCGGGGAGTTGAGTATATGAGGGCGGACCGGCGGGGCTTCTGGGAGGAGCGGGGCTACCACAACCTCGGGGATCCTTGGCGGGAGCAGCGCTACTCGTACCAGGAGGAGCCGGGGGACGGGCCGGAGTTGTAGGGGGTCTCTCCCCGGGAGGATCAGGGCCGGGGAGAGGGGAAAATCAGTCGTCCCGCAGGGACTTCAGGCGGGACACGTCCGTCGCGTGGCCCTCCACACCGCCCGGTGTCTCGATCGTCAGCGGGACGCCCGCCGTCTCCGGATGGGTGAAGAGACCGGCGAACGGCTCCGCCCCGATATGGCCGGAGCCGATGTTCTCGTGGCGGTCCTTGTGCGCACCCACCACGTCCTTCGAGTCGTTCGCGTGGATGAGGCCCAGACGCCCGGGGCCGACCACCGACACCAGTTCGTCCAGTGCCAGCTTCATCCCGCCGGGGGCGGACAGGTCGTGGCCGGCCGCGAAGAGGTGGCATGTGTCCAGGCAGACGCCCAGTTTCGGGTGGTCCGACAGCGCTTCGAAGTAGGGGCCGAGGTCCGCGATCCAGGAGCACAGGGACGCGCCCTGCCCGGCCGTCGGCTCCAGCAGCAGCCGCGGATCGTCGTCGTGCGTGAGCTCGTCGAGGAGCGGCAGCAGCCGCTCGTGGACCTGGGCGAGGGCCGTGTCGCGCGCCCGGCCGCCGGTGGCCGAGCCGGTGTGGACGACCACGCCGCGGGCGCCGATCGCCCGTCCCCGGCGGAGCGAGTGCCGCAGGGAGACGACCGACCGGTCGACCGTTCCGCCGTTGTCCGAGCCGAAGTTGATGAGGTACGGCGCGTGGACGTACGAGGGGAGGCCGCTCGCGCGGAACTCCTCGTCCTGCGCGGGATTCCCCGGCGGCGTCGCCCAGCCCCGCGGATTGGCGACGAAGACCTGCACGGCCTCGGCGCCGATCGACCGCGCGTACGGCAGCCCGGTCCGCGCCAGGCCGCCGGCCACGGGGATGTGCCCGCCCACGGGATTCCGGTCGCGCCCGGCCGTCATCAGAAGGCACCCTTCATCTTGATCGTGATCGTGTCGCCCCGGGCCGCCTTGTCGCCGGCCCGCACCGACTGGCTCTCCACGGAGTCCCGGGGGAAGAGGAACGGCTTGTCCACCCGGACCTGGAACCCCGCGTCCGTCAACGCCTTCCGGGCCTCGGACTCACTCTTCCCGGTGACATCCGGGACGGTGATCATCTCCTTGCCCTTGGACAGGGTGACGGCGATCGTGTCGCCCTTGGCCGCCTTGGCACCCGCCGCCGGGGACTGCTCGGCGACGGAGCCCTTCTCCCGCGGGGAGAAGACCTGGGCGTCCGAGACCTTGATCTGGAAGCCCTCGTCGCGCAGGGCCGCCGTCGCGTCCGCGACCGACAGACCGCTGACGTCCGGCACCTCCTGCGGAGCGCCCTTGCTGACGACCAGGGACACGGGTGTGTCGGGCCGGCGCTCCTCGCCCGCCCGCGGGTCGGTCGCGAGGACGGAACCCTGCGGGGTCTCGTCGCTGAACTGGGCGCCGACGTCGCCGACCGTCAGCCCCTCCTCGGCGATCTTCTTCTTCGCGTCGTCGAGCCGCATGCCCACCACATTGGGCACCTCGGCCCGCTCGGGGCCGCGGGAGACGGTGAGCGTCACCCTGCCCGTGTTGCGGATGCGCTCGCCCGGCCGGGGGTCGGTGGCGATCACATGGCCGCGCTCGACGGTGTCGCTGTACGCCTGCTTCGTCCGGACGCCGAGGCCGGCCGCGTCCAGCTTCTCCTCCGCCTTGTCCTGCGTCAGGTCCAGCACGGCGGGGACGGAGGTGAACTGGCCGGAGTTGACGTACCAGACGCCGGTGCCGGCCAGCAGCGCCAGCAGCACCGCGGCGACGATCAGCGCCACGCGCCGCGGGCGGCCGCGCAGGGCGGCGGTGAGCCGGGAGCGCACGGAGGACGCGGGCGGGGCCGGGGGCACCGGGGGGTGTTCGAAGCGGGCGGTGAGGTCGGACGGGGCGACCGGGTCCGTCGCCTGGGCGGGTACCGGCTGCTGCCCGGCGGCCGGGCGCGGCAGGACGCTGGTGCGGTCCTCCGAACCGGCGGCCTCCTCCCGGGCGGCGGCGGCCAGCGGCGGGCGGGCGTCCAGCTGTTCGTGCGTCAGCGCGTTGCGGGCGGCGCGGACCAGGCCCAGCATGCCCACCGCGTCGTCCGGACGCAGCCCCGGGTCGCGTGCCGTGGTGGTCGTCACCAGGTCGTCGAGCTCGGGCGCCAGGCCCGGGACCTCCTCGGAGGGCGACGGCACGTCCCGGTGCAGGTGCTGGTAGAGCACCTGGGCGGGGCTGGCGCCGCTGTGCGGCTTGGTGCCGGTGAGCATCTCGTAGAGGACGACGCCGCAGGCGTAGACGTCCGTGCGGGTGTCGGCGGTGCCGTGCTCGATCTGCTCGGGGGCGAGGTAGGAGACGGTGCCGAGGATCGACCCGGTGTTGGTCGCGCTGTTGGTGCCCACCGTCCGCACCAGCCCGAAGTCGGCGACCTTGACCCGGCCGTCGTCCCCGATCAGCACATTCTCCGGCTTCATGTCGCGGTGCACCAGACCCGCGCGATGGGCGGCGCCCAGCGCGGCCAGCACCGGCTCCATGATGTCCAGCGCCGCCCGCGGCTGGAGGGCGCCCCGCTCGCGCAGCACGTCCCGCAGGGTGCAGCCGGCGATGTACTCCATCGCGAGGTAGACGTACGCGCCGTCGGTGCCCTGGTCGTAGACGCCCACCACATTGGGGTGGTCGAGGCGGGCGGCGGACTTGGCCTCGCGGATGAAGCGCTCGACGAAGGCCGTGTCCGCGGCGAGCGCGGGGTGCATCACCTTGACGGCGAGCACCCGGTCCAGCCGGGTGTCCAGGGCGCGGTAGACCGTGGCCATGCCGCCGGCGGCCACCCGCGCCTCGATGCGGTAGCGGCCGTCGAGCAGCCGGTCGACGAGGGGGTCCGGCAGGGTCGTATCCACGGTCAACGAGTCTACGAGCCATCCAGGACGCCCCGTACGTCCGTACGTCCGTACGGGGCTGTCACCGTCTTTGCGGGAACTCAGCGGGCGCTGAACGCCGGGCGCTCCGGGTCCAGGGCCGCCAGCCCGGACACCGGCGACGACGCCTCCGCGAAGTGCCGGCGGGGGATGCGGCCCGCGCGGTGGGCCAGCCGGCCCGCCTCCACCGCGTGCCGCATCGCCTCCGCCATCAGCACCGGCTCCTGGGCCCGGGTCACCGCCGAGGCCAGCATCACCGCCGAACAGCCCAGCTCCATCGCCTGCGCCGCGTCCGAGGCGGTGCCGGCGCCCGCGTCCAGGATCACCGGGACGCCGGCCCGTTCCGTGATGAGCTGGAAGTTGTGCGGGTTGCGGATGCCCAGGCCGGAGCCGATGGGCGAGCCCAGGGGCATGATCGCGGCGCAGCCCGTGTCCTCCAGGCGGCGGGCCAGCACCGGGTCGTCGTTGGTGTAGGGGAGCACCGTGAAGCCGTCGTCCACCAGGATCTCGGCCGCGTCCAGCAGCTCTATCGGGTCGGGCAGCAGGGTGCGCTCGTCGGCGATCACCTCCAGCTTGACCCAGTCGGTGCCCAGCGCCTCCCGGGCCAGCCGCGCGGTGAGCACGGCCTCGCCCGCGGTGTAGCAGCCGGCGGTGTTGGGCAGCACCCGGATCCCGTGCCGCTCCAGCACGGAGAGCACGGAGCCGCGCACCGCGGGGTCGAGGCGGCGCATCGCGACCGTGGTCAGCTCGGTGCCGGAGGCCAGCAGGGCCCGCTCCAGCACGTCCAGGCTGGGCGCCCCGCCCGTGCCCATGATCAGCCGGGAGGTGAACGGGGTCCCGGCGATGGTGAGGATGTCGTCGGCCATCGTCAGCCCCCCTGCACGGCGGTGAGGATCTCGACGCGGTCGCCCTCGCCGAGCTCGGTGGCGGTCCACCGGCCGCGCGGGACGACGTGCTCGTTGACGGCGGCGGCCACTCCGCCGCGCGCGTCGGTGAACCCGGCCACCAGCGCGTCCAGGGTGGTGCCGCGCGCGACGGCACGCTGCTCCCCGTTGACGGTGACGGACAGGGTGAGGCTCATGGTGCCGGTCATGTGGACTGCTCCTGGAGGGACGGAGAGAAGCGCAGGGGGGAGAAGGGAAGGGCCTCGGCGGGCGGCCGCCCGCCGGTCAGCACCTCGGCCATGACGTCCCCGGTCAGCGGCGCCAGCAGGACGCCGTTGCGGTGGTGGCCGGTGGCGGTGTGCAGGCCGGGCAGGGCGGTCGGGCCGAGCAGCGGCGCGTTGTCCGGGGAGCCGGGGCGCAGCCCGGCCGTGGTCTCGACGAGCGGCAGCTCGGTGATCCCGGGCACCAGCTCGTGCGCGTCGCGCAGCAGCTCGTAGACCCCGCCCGCGGTCACGGTGGTGTCCCAGCCGAGCTCCTCGGTGGTCGCGCCGACGACCAGTTCGCCGTTCTCGCGCGGCACCAGGTAGACCTGCCCGCCGCGCACCACCGCCCGCACGGTGCGGGAGAGGAACGGGCGGTACGCCGCCGGGACGCGCAGCCGCAGTATCTGGCCCTTGACCGGCCGGACCGGGGGCAGCACCTCCTCCGGCAGCCCGGCCAGCCGGCCGCTGAAGCTCCCGGCGGCGAGCACCGTCTGGCCCGCCGTCACCCGGCCGCCGTCGGAGAGCTCCGCCCCGGTGACCCGGTCGCCGTTCCGGACGATCCGTACGGCCTCGGCGCGGTGGAAGGCCGCCCCGGCCCGCTCACAGGCCGTCAGCAGCGCCCCGGTCAGCCGCCGGGGGTCGGTCTGGTGGTCGCCGTCCACCCGCAGCCCGCCCTGGACGCCGGGCGCCAGCATCGGCTCCAGACGGCGGCACTCACGTCCCGTCAGCCACTGCGTTTCCAGGCCGCAGCGCTGCTGGAGCAGGTGCAGCTCGCGCAGGTGCGCCCGGTCGTCCGCGTCGAAGGCGACGGCCAGCGTGCCGCAGGCGCGGTAGCCGGTCTCCCGGCCGGCGGCCTCCTCCAGCTCGGCGGTGAACGCCGGATAGCGGCGCGCCGAGGCCAGGTTGAGGGCGAGCAGCTCCTGCTCGCCGTGGTGCAGTTCGGTGACGGGGGCCAGCATCCCGGCCGCGACCCGCGCGGCGCCGCCGCCGGGCGCCGGGTCGGCGACCGCGACGGACAGCCCGCGTCGGGCCGCCCGCCAGGCCGTGACCAGGCCGATGACACCGCCGCCGATCACCAGGACGTCGTACGTACTGCTTCGGGCAGAAACATGCATGGGCGTTCGAGCCCCTCCCTTCGCCGGCATGACCCGGATCAGGTTCGTACGGTCGGAGGCCGTCCAGCCTCCCTCTCAGCCCGGTCCGTCCGGGCTCCCGCGAGTGCTTGTGCACCGGCCACCCTAGTACGGGCCGTCGACCGGCCGGAAGACGGTGGGTGATCGTGGAACGAGGAGTCCCTCGCTTTCCACGGAGCGGGGATGCCACAGTGATCGGGTGAGTGACCATGACCACCAGATGAACGTCGTTATCGTCGGCGCCGGCATGGCCGGGGTGCAGACCGCCGTCGCCCTGCGCGAACAGGGCTGGGCCGGCCGCATCCGGCTGCTGGGCGCCGAGCCCCACCAGCCGTACGACCGGCCGCCGCTGTCCAAGGCCGTCCTGCTCGGCAAGGCGGAGGGTTCCGCCTTCGAGGTCGACTTCGCCTCCCTCGGCGTCGAGGTCGAACTCGGCGTCGAGGCCACCGGGCTGCGGGCCGCCGACCACCAACTGGACACCGCGCGCGGCCCGGTGGACTACGACGTGCTCGTCGTCGCCACCGGCGCGGAGCCGGTCCGGCTGCCCGGCAGCGAGGACGTGCCCGGCGTCCATCTGCTGCGCACCCTGGACGACGCGCAGCGGCTGCGCCCGCTGCTGGTCGAACAGCGCGGGATCGTCGCCGTCGGGGCCGGCTGGATCGGCGCGGAACTCGCCACCGCGGCACGGGAGGCGGGCTGCGAGGTGACCGTCGTCGAGGCCGCGGACCGCCCGCTGGCCGGCGCCGTCCCCGCGGAGGTCGCCGCGCACATGACCGGCTGGTACGCCGACGCCGGCGCCCGGCTGCTCACCGGGGCGCGGGTGGCGGCGCTGGAGGAGGGCGCGGTCGTGCTGGAGGACGGGACGCGGCTGTCCGCCGACGCGATCGTCGTCGGCGTCGGCGCCCGCCCGGCGACCGGCTGGCTGGCCGGCTCGGGGATCGAACTCGCGCCCGACCGCTCCGTCGCCACGGACGACCGGCTGCGGACGTCCCTGCCCGACGTCTACGCGGTCGGCGACTGCGCCTCCTTCCCGTCCGCCCGCTACGGGGAGCGGCTCCTCGTCCACCACTGGGACAACGCGCTCCAGGGGCCGAAGGCGGTGGCCGCGAACATCGTCGGCGCCGGGACGGAGACGGACGAGGGCGTCTACGACCCCGTGCCTTACTTCTGGTCCGAGCAGTTCGGCCGTTTCGTGCAGTACGCGGGTCACCATGCGGACGATGACGAGCTGGTGTGGCGCGGCGATCCGGCGGGTGCGGCGTGGACGGTGTGCTGGTTGCGGGGTGGTGTGCTGGTGGCGTTGCTGGCGGTGGGGCGGCCGCGGGATCTTGCGCAGGGGCGGAAGCTGATCGAGCGGGGGGCTGTGCTGGATCGGGGGAGGGTGGGGGATGCGGGGGTGCCGCTGAAGGCGGCTGTGGTGTGAGGGTTTGCCCCTGGCCCGCCCTTTCACCGTTTCTTCCGGGGGCTCCGCCCCCTCGGCCCGGCACCGCGCTGCCGCGCGGTGGGGCGGGGGCTGCGCCCCTGCTTCCGGGGCTCCGCCCCTGGCCCCCGTTTGTCGCGGCTCCGCCGCTCGTCCTCAAGCGCCGGACGGGCTGAAATTCGCGCCCGGGCGCACAAACCAGCCCGTCCGGCGTTTGAGGACTCCGCCCGGAGGGCGGACGGGGTCCGGGGTCTCCCCGGAAGAAACGGTGAAAGGGCGGGACCGGGGCACACACCCAGCCCATCCGGCGCCTGAGGACAGCGCCCACAGGGCGCTCCAGGGGCCCCGCCAGGGCAGCCGGACGGCTCGCCCGGGTCAACCCGGCTACCGGCTGTCAGTCCCGGATGGCAGGCTTGTCCCCGTGACCGAGATTGACGCAAAGATTGAAGCTCTCGTACCCGCCTGGCTCACCCTCCCCGACATCGCCGAAAGGTTCGGCGTCGAGGTGACGCGCGTGCGGCAGCTGGTCAAGGAAGGCCAGCTGATCGCGGTGCGCCGCGGTGAGAACCGAGCGCTCCACGTGCCCGCCGAGTTCATCGGCGAGGACAGGATCGTCAAGGGCCTGGCAGGGACCCTGACGCTCCTGAAGGACGATGGCTTCAGCGACGAGGAAATGCTGGAGTGGCTGTTCACTCCGGACCCGACCCTGCCGGGCACCCCGGTGCAGGCCCTGCGCGAGAATCGCGGGACGGAGGTGAAGCGCCGCGCCCAGGCGCTCGCCGTCTGACCCCGTCCCCGGCGGATGGCAGGCGGTGTACGGGCGGCGGCACACCTCCGCCCGTACACCGCCGGACCAGCCCAGGGGGAACCCCACATATGTCCGCCACTCGCGACCGCCTCGCCGACGCCCGGCTCTACCTGTGCACCGACGCGCGCAGGCGCCAGGGCGACCTGCCGGAGTTCCTGGACGCGGTCCTCGCCGCCGGTGTCGACATCGTCCAGCTCCGTGACAAGGGCATGGAGGCGGGCGAGGAGCTGGAGCACCTCGCCGTGATGGCCGAGGCGGCCCGCCGGCACGGCCGGCTCCTCGCGGTCAACGACCGTGCCGACGTCGCGCACGCCATCGGCTCGGACGTGCTGCACCTGGGGCAGGGCGACCTGCCCGTCCCCGCGGCCCGCGCCATCCTCGGCGACGACGTGATCGTCGGGCGTTCCACGCACGCCGAGGCCGAGGCCGACGCCGCCCTCGCCGAGCCCGGCGTGGACTACTTCTGCACGGGCCCCTGTTGGCCCACCCCCACCAAGCCGGGCCGCACCGCCCCCGGCCTCTCCCTGGTGCGCCACGCGGCCCGACTGCCGCAGGAGAAGCCCTGGTTCGCGATCGGGGGCATCGACGAGACCAACCTCGACGAGGTGCTGGACGCCGGTGCCCGCCGGGTGGTCGTCGTCCGGGCGATCACGGAGGCGGCGGACCCGGGCGCCGCGGCGGCCCGGCTCGCCGCGCGAATCCGCGCCCGCGCCACGCCTGTTGATCTTCACTGACCGGCACCGGCCAGCCAGCGTAAGGAAACGGACAGAACCCGGCCGCGCCCGCCATGATCGTCGCGTGCCGGGTTAACTTGGCCGGTATGGCCCTTGGCACTGCCTCCACCAGGACGGATCACGCCCGTACCGTGCGTGACCTGCTCGCTTCCGGCGAGCGTTCGTACTCCTTCGAGTTCGCGGCCCCGAAGACCGAGAAGGGGGAGCGGACGCTGTGGAACGCCATCCGGCGCATCGAAGCCGTGGCCCCCACCTTCGTCTCGGTCACCTACGGCGCCGGCGGCTCGTCCCGCGAGGGGACGGTGCGCGCGACGGAGCGCATCGCGACCGACACCACCCTCACCCCCGTCGCCCACCTCACGGCCGTCAACCACTCGCTGGCCGAACTCCGCAACGTCATCGGACAGTACGCGGACGTCGGCATCCGCAACATGCTCGCCCTGCGCGGCGACCCGCCCGGGGACCCGATGGGCGAGTGGGTGCGCCACCCGGACGGCATGGACCACGCGGTCGAACTGGTCCGGCTCATCAAGGAGTCGGGCGACTTCTGCGTCGGCGTCGCCGCGTTCCCGGAGATGCACCCGCGCTCCACCGACTGGGACACCGACGTCAAGCACTTCGTGAACAAGTGCAAGGCGGGCGCCGACTTCGCGATCACCCAGATGTTCTTCCACGCCGAGGACTATCTGCGGCTGCGCGACCGGGTCGTGGCGGCCGGCTGCGACACCCCGATCATCCCCGAGATCATGCCCGTCACCAACGTCCGCCAGATCGAACGCTTCGCACAGCTCAGCAACGCGGACTTCCCCACGGAGCTGGAGGAGCGGATCCGGGCGGTGGCGGACGATCCGGCGGCTGTACGCTCGATCGGGATCGAGTACGCGACGGAGCTGTGTGCCCGGTTGATGGCCGAGGAGATTCCCGGGTTGCACTTCATTACCCTGAACCACTCCACGGCCACCCTGGAAATCTACGAGAACCTGGGGCTGCACCAGCGGCCCTGACGGCCGGCCGGGCACGGCGGCCGGACGAGAGGGGCGACTCATGGGCTGGACGGTCCTCTATCTGGCGTTCGGCGTCGTCGGGCTCTGGCTGCTGGGCGAGGTGCTCTTCCAGTACAAGGCCAGGCTGCGCTGGCGGCTGCTGGCCTTCACCGGCTTCCTCGGCGTGGTGGCGGGCGTGCTCGTCCCGTCCGTCGTGGTCATCGCGGTGGGCGCGGTCGCGTTCGCGGTCGGGCAGGTGTATGTGACGGTGTCCTTCCGGCGGGGCTTCTCCGCCGGGTGGGCGCTCCGCCGCGGGGACCGCAAGGAGCGTGACGAGGCTCCCGCCCGTTCCGGGCGGCGGCGCGGCAAGCCCGGCCGGAGCGCGCCGGAGGCCCCGGCCGCGAAGGCGGAGCCGCCCGCCCCGCGGCCCCCGGCCGTCCCGGACCCGAACGCGGCGACGGCCATGATGCCGGCCGTCCCGCAGCAGCCCGGCCGCCACGACGACGCCCTGGCGGCCGAGGAGACCACCGTCTTCGGCGGCACGTACGACGCCTACGGCGCCCCGGCGGACGTCCCCGTGCAGGACGCGACCGCCGCGTCCCCCTACGCGGGTCAGTTCGACTCGGGTCAGTTCGACTACGGGCAACAGGGCCAGTACGCGGCGTACTCCGACCCCTACATCGGCAACCACCCGTCGGCCGGCGCCCCTTACGGATACGGGCAGCAGCAGCCGTACGGCACGGACGCCTGGGCGACGAGCGCGGGGCAGTACGGGCAGTACGACACGGACACCCCGCCCGGCGGCGTCTGGGTGCCGCAGCAGCGCCACACCGACCAGCAGCAGCCTCCGTACCCGCCGCAGCAGCAGGGGCACGAGGAGCAGCAGTACCGCTACTGACGGCCGCGGCGCCGGCTCACTGCGAGCCGCGGAAGTCCGCGCCCTCGACGACGAGTCCGGCGACCAGCGCTCCGGACATCCCGGCGTGGGCGAGCCCGCCGCCCGGGTGGGCAAAGCCGCCCACCCGGTAGAAGCCGGGCATTCCGGTGGTGTTGGCGGGGCGCAGGTACGCGCCGTCCGCACCGGCCAGGACCGGGGCCGGGACACCGCCGCCCTCGGCGCCGGTGGCCGCCTCGGTGTCCGCGGGGGTCAACACCTCGCGCCACAGCGTCCGCTCGCGCAGTCCCGGCACGGCCGCCTCGGCGGCGGCCGTCATCCGGTCCGCGAACTCCCCGGCCCCGTCCCGCCAGTCGACCGTCCCCTGCGGGGCGACCGTCGCCGTGAGGGTGACCGCCTCGTGCTCCGCGTCGGGGCGGACCGCCGGGTCGTCGGGGCGCAGCACGGTCACCGTCGGCACATACGCCGCGGCGCCGGACGGGGCGAAGATCCCGGTCAACTCCGCGGCGCGGTCCGGGGCGTGGACCACCGTGCGGTGCGCCGTGCCCTCGGGGCGCGCGCCGCGCAGGGCGAGGAGGACGGTGCAGCGGCCGGGCGGGACGGGGGAGGTCTCCGCCGTCCCCGGGGCGAGCGCGGCCAGCCGGCCGGGGGAGACCCCGGCGACCACCAGGTCCGCCTCGACGGCCGTGCCGTCGGCCAGCTGCAGCCCGGCGGCCCGGCCGTCCTTCTCCAGGACCTCGGCGACCTCCGCGCCGAAGCGGAACTCCACCCGGCGGGCCGTGCAGCGCCGGTGCAGCGCGTCGGCGAGGGCCCGCATGCCGCCGGCCACATACCAGCTGCCGAAGGTCTGCTCCATGTACGGCAGGACGGTCGCGCTCGCCGGGGCGGTGCGCGGGTCGAGGCCGTACGCCAGGGCGTGGCTCTCCAGCAGGGCGGTCAGCCGGGGGTCCTTCAACTCCCGTTCCGCCACGGACGCCAGGGTGGGCGGGGCGGAACGGCGGAAGAGCCCGCGCCGGCGGACGGCCGGGTACGGGTCGTGGCCCAGCGCCTCCCGGGCCGCTCCGGTGGCCAGCGGCTCCTCCAGGAGCGGGCGGCGCGTGGCGTCCCAGACCTCGCGGCCCCGGTTGATCAGATCGCTCCAGCGCTCTCCCGCACCCGGGCCGACGGCCGTGTCCAGGGCCCGGACGACGCCGGCCCGCGAGGCGTTGGGCAGGGCGACGGCGGTGCCGTCGGCGAAGACATGGGCGCTCGCCGGGTCCACCTGGGTCATGGCGACGCTCTGCTCCAGGGACTCCTTGCCCGTCTTGTAGAACAGGTCGCGGTAGACGGCGGGGAGGTGCAGGAGCTGGGGACCGGTGTCGAAGGCGAAGCCGTCGCGCTCGACGCGGCCGAGCGCGCCGCCGTGGGTCGTCCCGCGTTCGTACACCGTCACCTTGTGGCCCGCGATCGCGAGCCGGGCGGAGGCCGCCATGGCGGCCATGCCGGCGCCGATCACCGCAATTCTTGCCATGTGACAGGACTCTATCGGGCCGCCGCCAGGCGCCGTTCACGCCTCCGGCGGAGGAACGCGCGCACCTTGCGCCACAGGAGAACCACGGTCCCGATGCCCAGGACGAGCAGGCCGCCGGCGATGCACGCCGCCACCACCGGGTGGAACAGCGCGAACACCACCAGCGCCGCGACCCCCAGGTCCTCCACGACGCTCAGCACGAGGTTGCTGAACGGCTCCGGAGAGCTGTTGACCGCCATCCGCGTGCTCATCTTCACCAGATGCATCACCAGCGCCGTCGTCCCGCCGAGCGCCCCGCACGCGACCTCCGACAGGTCGCCGCCGCTCTGCCCGGCCAGCATCGAGCCGATCATCGCGCCGCAGGCCGGGCGGATCAGGGTGTGCACCGCGTCCCAGACGGTGTCGACGTAGGGGATCTTGTCGGCGACGGCCTCGCAGAGGAACAGCACGGCCGCCGCGATCAGCACCTCGGGCCGCTGGAGCGGCTCGGGCACCTCCCCGCCGACGCCCGCCCGGCCGCACAGGCCGAGCAGCAGGACCACGGCATAGGCGTTGATCCCGCTCGCCCAGCCGCTCGTGAACACCATCGGAAGTACGGACACGGAGAAGATCGTAACGAGCGCAGATACTCAGACGGGATGAGTAGCGCGGCGGATGGGACGCGGGCCCCGCGGACGGAAGAGTGGGCCCGTGGAGGGAGCGCGGCCCGGAACCGCCGGCACGGGGCGGCGGATCCGGGCCGCGCCCCGACGAGGCCGGGGCCTCAGCGGACGCCCTGGCCGACCCCGCTCCGCAGCAGCCGGGACAGCGCCGCGTGCACGTCGTCGACCGACCGCTCCGGCTGGAACGCCTGCCAGTCCAGTGCGGCCACCAGCACCATGCCGAACGCCGCCGACGCCGTCAGCGGAACGTCGACCTCCGGGCTCAGCTCGTCCTCCGCGACGGCCTGGCGCAGCACCGACTCGATCACGGCGACGGCCTTCTGCCGCACCCGCGTCAGCGTCGGCTGCCAGGCCCGGTTGGTGCGCCACAGCTCGGCTGCGTACAGCTGCGCCAGGGCCGGGTGGCGGGCGATGAACTCCAGTCCGGCGCGGACCATCGCGTCCAGCGCGTCCACCCGGCCGCCGCCGCGCGCGGCCGTGTCGTCCGCGGCCCGTTGCAGGGAGACGGTCAGCAGCTCGACGCCGTCCCGCAGCAGCTCCTCGAAGAGCACCGTCTTGCTCGCGAAGTTGTAGTAGACGGTGCCCTTCGCCACCCCGGCGCGTTCGGCGATCTCGTCCACCGTGGTGGAGGAGAAGCCCTGTTCGGCGATGAGGGTGACCGCGGCCTCGAAGAGCTTCCGCCGGGTGTTCCTGCGGCGCGTACTGCTGCTGTCCATGCAGTGATTCTCCCTGTACGCACCGTGTCCCCCTGCGCGGGTGAGGGATCCGCCCGGGATCATCCGTAGCACCGGTGCCCACTAGGCTGGGCCGGAGTCCGTCGTACCGTCGCCGCCGCCGAGGAGCCACCCGCCGTGTCCGAGCCTTCCCTGGGTGGGGAGACCCCCCGCGCGTCCCTGCGTACCGCCGTGGTCTGGGAGGCCCTCCGGGACGCCCTCGACCGCCGGGGTGCGGAGCTGGAAGTCCTCGACGCCGGCGGCGGCAGCGGCAAGTTCGCCGTCGAGGCCGCCCGCCTCGGACACCGCGTCACCGTGGTCGACCCCAGCCCCAACGCCCTCTTCGCGCTGGAGCGCCGGGCCGCCGAGGCCGGGGTGGCCGACCGGGTGCGCGGCGTCCAGGGCGACACCCAGGACCTCTTCGAGGTCGTCGGGCGCGAGAGCTACGACGCCGTCCTGTGCCACGGCGTCCTGGAGTACCTGGAGGACCCGGCCGGCGGGCTGCGCAACGTCGCCGCGGCGCTCCGCCCGTCCGGCGTGCTCAGCCTGCTCGCCGCCGGCCTCGGCGGAGCGGTGCTCGCCCGTGCCCTCGCCGGTCACTTCGCCGAGGCCCGGCAGGCCCTGACCGGCCCCGACGGCCACTGGGGCGCCGGCGACCCGGTCCCGCGGCGCTTCACGGCCGAGCAGCTCTCGGAGCTGGTCGCCGGGGCCGGGCTGGACGTCACGGCGGTGCACGGCGTCCGCGTCTTCGCCGACCTGGTGCCCGGGGTCCTCGTCGACGCCCAGCCGGGCGCCCGCGACGCCCTCCTCGAGCTGGAGGCCGCCGCGGCCGCCCTGCCGGCCTTCCACGCCGTGGCCACCCAGCTGCACGTGCTGGCCGCGCGGAGCTGACCCCGGCCGAGCCCGCACAGCCTGCACAGCCCGCCCGATCAGGCCGTTCGCCCCGTATGATCGGGGGACACCGTCCGGCATGACGGGTCGGCGGGCAGGGAATGTACGTTCCGACGTCACCGTCGCCGCCCCTGGGGCCGGTGGGCGAATTGGCGCAGAGGGGCGGGTTTCACGGGGGCGATTCCCTGCCTATCCTGAAAGGGTCGCACCCGGTCGCACCCCCGCGACCGACGAGTAGGAGGACTCCGTGCCGCTCTCGGAGCACGAGCAGCGCATGCTCGAGCAGATGGAGCGAGCGCTGTACGCCGAAGATCCCAAGTTCGCCACAGCGCTCGAGGGCAGCGGCCTGCGCACGTACACCCGGCGACGGGTCTACCAGGCGATCGCGGGCTTTCTGGTGGGCATCGCGCTCCTCATGGCCGGAATGGTCGCCCAGTGGATCTGGATCAGCGTGGTGGGGTTCCTCGTCATGCTCGGCTGCGCGGTGCTCGTGGTCACGGGCTGGCGCAAGGCGCCGCGGAACGGTTCTCCGCGGGGGGCGATGGGTGCCCCCGGGCGGCGCGGTTCTGCGCGGCAGCGGCGGTCGATGATGAACCGCATCGAGGAGCGGTGGCAGCGGCGGCGCGACGAGCAGGGGCGCTAGCTTTTCTTTTGAACGCCGGGCGTTCGCACCGAAGGTGCGGGCGTCCGGCGTTCGGCGTTTTTTGGTTTGCCCCTGTCCCGCCCTTTCACCGTTTCCTTGCGCTCCGCGCGGGTGTCCTCAAGCGCCGGACGGGCTGAATTTTCAGCCCGTCCGGCGTTTGAGGACTAACGCGGCGCAGCCGCGTTGCCCCGCGCGGCAGCGCGCAAGAAACGGTGAAAGGGCGGGACAGGGGCAAATCCCGCTAACCACGGCGCCGCAGCCGCGCGACCAACTGCCGTGCCGACGGCGGCGCGAGCACCGCCCGCACCCGGGCGACCCGCCCCGCGGAAGTGCGCAAACCGGCCCGCACCAGCGCGACATCCCCGGCGAGATCACCGGGAGGCACCGGCCGCGGCGCGTACAACGCGCCCTCCACCGCCGTCGCCACCCGCCCCGCGGCCGCCGCCGCAGCGGCGTCCAGCGCACCGGCCGAAACGATCCGCTCCACGGAGCCCCGCGGCGTCCGCGACCGGTCCGGCGCGATCCCGTAGTCCCACGCCGAATCCGTCAGCTCCCGCCACGCGGCCAGCGTGCGCTCTTCCGGTGAGCCCTCGCCCAGCCGCCGGGCCCGGATCCCCACGCGCCACACCGGCACCGCGAGGAACAGGACGAGCAGCAGGGCGCCCGCCGCGGCGGCCCACACCACGGGGGCGGAACCGGTGGACGACGAGCCGTCGAGGGAGACGCTCCCGGCCTCCGCCCCGCCCGGCGTCGGGCCCGTGCCGCCCCGGGAGGGCGCCGGCAGCGTGCCCGGCGAGCGGTCCGGCCCCGGGGCGCCCGGGTCGCCCGCCCCGGCGCGGGACGGATCGCGGGTGACCGTGTATTCCGGCGGCGCCCCCCGGCTCGGCGTCGGCTCGAAGCGCGTCCAGCCCGCCCCCTCGAAGTACAGCTCCGGCCAGGCGTGCGCGTCCTTGCTGCCCACCGACATCGTCCCGTCGCCCTGCGGGCTGCCGGCCGTGAAGCCCACCGCGACCCGCGCGGGGATGCCCAGCGTGCGGGCCATCGCGGCCATCGAGAAGGAGAAGTGGACGCAGAAGCCCCGCTTGGCCTCCAGGAAGGAGGCGATGGCGTCGTCGCCGTCGCCCGACCTCACCCCGGTGTCGTACTGGAAGCCGCCGCTCACCGCGAACCAGTCCTGGAGCTTCACCGCCCGCTCGTACGCGTTGCCGGCCCCCGCCGTCACCTCGCGGGCCCGCCGTGCCACCACCTCGGGCAGCGTGGCGGGCACCTGGGTGTACTCGCCGCGCATCCGCTCGGGCGGCTCGGGGGCCCGGGCGAGCTGCTCGGCCGTCGGCTGCGGCAGCAGGCTTGTGACCTGGTAGCGCAGGCCGCGGGTGGTCTGTCCGTGGTCGCCGATCAGGGACCGGCCCTCCGGTTCGTAGCGCCACCGGCCGTCGGCGCGGACCGAGTCCGCGGGGAACGGGAGCGGCAGATAGGTCTGCGCGTAGGTGTCGGAGGCCGCCACGGAGGTGGTCACGCGGAGCGTCCGCACCTCGGGGGAGAGCCCGGCCGGGGCGGGCAGCCGCTCCGGGAGGTCGGTGATCTGCCGCTCGGAGGGCCGCCAGGTCCGCCCGTCGAAGTGGTCGAGCGCGACGATGCGCAGGTACTGGTCCCGCGGGGCCTCCAGCGAGGTGCGGTAGCGCAGCACCTCGCGGTTCTCGGGCTGGTTGAGGCTGTCCCGCAGGGAGACCACCGGGTTGACCGCGGAGATCGTCCCGCCCTCGCCGTGCCCGTCGCCGCCCCGGCCGCGCGGGGACAGCAGCCCGCCGTCGATCGCGGGCAGCACGAGGGGGACGGCCAGGGCGGTGCCCAGCGCGAGGACGCCGATCCGGCGGCCGGTGCGGGCGGGGGCGGAGGCGCCGGACCCTTCGCCGAAGACCCGGCCCCAGCGCGTCAGCCGCTCCCGGCCCTCGGCGAGGAGCAGCAGCAGATAGCCCGCGGCGGCGGCCAGGAACCACAGCCAGTCCGTGGCGTCCCGGGTCAGTCCCGCGCCGACCGAGTAGAGGGCCAGCAGCGGCATCCCGGCGGGCGCCGCGTGCCGGAAGGTGACGGCCAGCGCGTCCACCGCCAGTCCGACCGCCAGGACGCCGCCCACCAGCATCAGTTCGATGCCCGGGGTCGCCGGGGCCGGGATCGCGTACCGCCCGATGTCGTCGCCGCCCTGCCGCAGCAGCTCCGCGAACTGCCGGAAGGCGTCCGGGCCGGGCAGCAGCCCGGCGACCGCGCGGTCGCGGACGAAGACCACGGTGAGCAGCAGCAGGGTCGCGAGCGCCTGGAGCGCCACCGTCGCGGTGCGCGGCAGGGGCACCCGGCGGGCGAGCGCGCCGACGGCGCTCTGGACGGCCAGCAGCAGGACGGCGTCGGCCAGCCAGGACGCGCCGTCCACCAGCGGTACCAGGGCGCTGGCGGCCCCGGCCGTCGCCAGGACGGCACAGACGGCCAGCCGTGTCGCTCCGTTCACGCCCGTCCCCCCGTCACCATGCCGTCGTCTTCTTTGGCCCCACCCATCCCGGCCAGCCGCCACAGGTCGGGCAGGGCGTCGCCGGGAGCCACCGGGAGCACGGTCCAGCCCGCCTCGCGCAGCAGCCGCAGGGGGCGCGCGCCGCCGTCGTACCCGGCCGCCGCGCCCGTCCAGACCTCCGGGTCGAGGACGAAGGCGAGGGCCGTGCCGCCGCGTCCGCGCAGCCGGGCGGCCGACGCGGCCTGTTCCCCGGCCAGTTCGCCGAGGAAGGCCACCAGCAGCCCGGTCCGCCCGTCCCGCAGGGCCTCGTGCGCGCCGGACAGGTCCTCCGCCTCCGAGTGGTCGATCAGGGCGAGGGCGTCCAGCAGCGGCGCGGCCGCGTCGAGGGGATCGTGCCCGGTGCCGGCGAGGCCGTCGGTGCCGGGGACCGAGGCCCCGGTGTCGGTCAGCAGCCTTACGGAGAAGCCGCGTTGGAGCAGATGGACGGCGGCCGAGGCGGCCCCCGACACGGCCCACTCGAAGGCCGACCCCGGTCCGGCGCCCGCGTACGCGATGCCACGGGTGTCCAACAGGACCGTCGCGTGCGCCCGTTGGGGCTGTTCCTCGCGGCGGACCATCAGCTCGCCGTGGCGCGCGGTCGCCCGCCAGTGCACCCGGCGCAGGTCGTCGCCGTGCCGGTAACCGCGCGGAATGATGTCGTCCGCACCGGCCAGCGCGACGGCGCGGTGCCGGCCCTCGCCGTGGCCGGCCGCCTCGCCGCCCAGCGCCACCGGCGGCAGCGGCGCGCAGTGCGGCACCACCGTCAGCGTCTGCCGGACGCTGAAGCCCCGGTCGATCTCGCACATGCCGAACGGGTCGGTCAGCCGCAGCTGGAGCGGCCCCAGCGGATACCGGCCGCGCAGTTCGGCACGGACCCGGTAGGAGACCGCGCGCCGTGCGCCCGGCTCCAGCCGGTCCAGGACGAAGCGGGGCCACGGGCCCAGGTCGTAGGGGACCCGGTCCTGGAGCAGCAGTGGACCGGTGGGCAGCCGGGAGACGCTCTCGACGGCCAGGTGCACCCGGGCCTCCTCGCCCACGGACACCCGCTCCGGGGCCAGCCGGCGGCTGCCGGTGACCCGGTGGCGCGTGCGGTGCAGCACCAGGACGCAGGCCACCGGCAGCGCGGCCAGCAGCAGGCCGACCCGGAGCAGGTCCTCCTGGCCGAGGACGTACGAGCAGCCGACGGCGGCGGCCCCGGCCGCCAGGAACGACCGCCCGCGCGTGGTCAGCCCGCCGAACGTCGCCCGCAGTCCGCGACGGCCCCCCGGCTCCTCCCCGGCCGGGGTCCCGTCCTGCGGCGGCCCCGGCGTCACGGCCGCCGTGCCCGGGGATCGGGCACCGGGACGTGGCGCAGGATGTCGCCGACGACCTGCTCGGCGGTGCGCCGGTTCAGCCGGGCCTGCGCGGTGGGCAGCAGCCGGTGCGCCAGGACCGGCACGGCCAGCGACTGGACGTCGTCGGGGAGCGCGTACTCCCGCCCCGCCAGCGCCGCGGCCGCCTTCGCCGCGCGCAGCAGGTGCAGGGTGGCCCGGGGCGAGGCGCCGAGGCCGAGTTCGGGGTGGCCGCGGGTGGCGGAGACCACCTCCACCGCGTACCGCCGCACCGGCTCCGCCACGTGCACCTCGCGGACGGCCTCGACGAGCTTGACGACGTCGTGCGCGTGCGCGGCGGGCTGGAGGTCGTCGAGCGGCGAGGCGGCGCCGTGCACGTCCAGCATCCGCAGCTCGGCCTCGGGGCTCGGGTAGCCCATCGAGACGCGGGCCATGAACCGGTCGCGCTGTGCCTCCGGGAGCGGGTAGGTGCCCTCCATCTCGACCGGGTTCTGGGTGGCCACCACCATGAAGGGGGAGGGCAGCGGATGGGTGTGCCCGTCGACGGTGACCTGCCGCTCCTCCATCGACTCCAGCAGGGCCGACTGGGTCTTGGGGGAGGCGCGGTTGATCTCGTCGCCGATGACGATCTGGGCGAAGATCGCGCCCGGCTTGAACTCGAACTCCCGCTCCCGCTGGTCGAAGACGCTCACCCCGGTGACGTCCGAGGGCAGCAGGTCGGGGGTGAACTGGATGCGCCGCACCGAGCAGTCCACGGACCGGGCCAGCGCCTTGGCGAGCATGGTCTTGCCCACGCCCGGGACGTCCTCGATCAGCAGATGGCCCTCGGCGAGCAGCACGGTCAGCGCCAGTCGCACGACCTCCGGCTTGCCCTCGATCACGCCCTCCACCGAGGCGCGGATCCGCTCCGCCGTACTGGTCAGTTCGCCGAGCCCCGTCCGCTCGTCAAAGGTGGTCACCCCGGCCCTCCTCGGCCCGTCGCGGCCGCCCGCTCCCGCGGACGCGGCAGCAGGCGGCTGTGTTGTGTGCAGACGTGTTCCGGCACAGCCGGCTATCGCTGGGGATCGATCTCCCGCAGCCGTCCCGTGGTCACGTCGAAGACGAAGCCGCGCACGTCGTCGGTGTACGGCAGGAACGGCGAGGTGCGGACGCGCTGCATGGACTGGCGCACGTCCTGGTCGAGGTCCTTGAACGCCTCGACCGCCCACGCGGGACGCTGGCCGACCTCGGCCTCGATGTCGTGCCGGAAGTCCTCGGTGAGGTCGAGCAGGCCGCAGCCGGTGTGGTGGATGAGCACCACCGAACGCGTGCCCAGGGCGCGCTGGCTGATGGTGAGGGAGCGGATGATGTCGTCGGTGACCACACCGCCGGCGTTGCGGATGGTGTGGCAGTCGCCGAGCTCCAGGCCCAGCGCGGCGTGCAGGTCCAGACGGGCGTCCATGCAGGCGACGACCGCGACCTTCAGGACGGGCCGGGCGTCCATGCCCGGATCGGTGAACGCGGCGGCGTACTCCGCGTTGGCCTCGACGAGGCGGTCGGTGACCGTCGGCCGGCTGCTGCCGGGCGCGGGGTTCCGGCTGGGGGGCGGGGTCGCGGATATCGACATACGCATGACGGTAGTCGGCCACGGGCCCGTCGGCCCGCCCGAGGGAGGGGCAATCCTGCCCGACCCGGGCTTCTGTGAGGTAAGCCACAGGGGTGATCTTCGTATATCTGTGCGAATGAAGGGGGCCGGCGGTCCGCCGGGGGACGCGCTGGCCAGTTGATTGACCGAAGGGACGAGTGGACTAAAGTGGCGCGAAGTGGGAGGCGAGACGCTCCCCTTGGATCCGTTGACTCGAAGAACCCGCACGTGCGCGACGTTCCCGTACCTCTCGGCCTCCTCCCGCTCCCGGCCGCCCCGCGTGCCGCATCCCCTTCGAGCGGGCGGGGACCCGGCGGTGCGTGCGCGACGCGCCGTACCCCACTCCCAGAAGGGCCCATGGCCGGCAACGCGCGACACGTCCCCGTCATGCTCCAGCGATGCCTGGACATGCTCGCTCCCGCTCTCACCGGGCCCGGCGCCGTCGTCGTCGACTGCACCCTGGGCGCCGGCGGGCACAGCGAGGCGCTGCTGAAGACCTTCCCCGGAGTGCGGCTCGTCGCCCTCGACCGGGACCCCACCGCCCTGAAGCTGGCCGGCGAGCGGCTCGCCCCCTTCGGCGAGCGCGCCACCCTGGTGCAGGCCGTCTACCACGAGCTCCCCGAGGTGCTGGAGCGCCTGGGCATCCCCAAGGTGCAGGGCGTCCTCTTCGACCTCGGCGTCTCCTCCATGCAGCTCGACGAGGCGGACCGCGGCTTCGCCTACGCGCAGGACGCGCCGCTGGACATGCGCATGGACCAGACGACGGGCATCAGCGCCGCCGAGGTCCTCAACACCTACCCGCCGGGCGAACTGGTGCGGATCCTGCGCGCGTACGGCGAGGAGAAGCAGGCCAAGCGGATCGTCTCGGCCGTCGTCCGGGAGCGCGAGAAGGAGCCCTTCTCGAACAGCGCCCGGCTCGTCGAGCTCATCCGCGACGCGCTCCCGCAGGCCGCCAAGCGCACCGGCGGCAACCCCGCCAAGCGCACCTTCCAGGCGCTGCGCATCGAGGTCAACGCCGAACTGGCCAGTGTGGAGGCAGCCATTCCGGCGGCCGTCGCCGCGCTCGCGGTGGGCGGCCGGATCGCGGTGCTGTCCTACCAGTCGCTGGAGGACCGCATCGTCAAGGGCGTCTTCGCCGCCGGGGCCGCCAGCACCGCCCCGCCCGGGCTGCCGGTCGTCCCCGAGCGCTACCAGCCGCGCCTCAAGCTGCTCACCCGCGGCGCCGAGCTGCCCACCGAGGAGGAGATCGCCGAGAACCGGCGGGCCGCCCCGGCGCGGCTGAGGGGCGCGGAGCGCATCCGCGAGGACGTCGGGGACGCGCCGTGACACCGGCCGCCGCCCGCGGCCGGGGCGCGCTCCTCGGCCGGCTGCTGCCCCTGGGGCCCGCCGGAATGCGGCGGACCCCCTTCGTCCTGCTGGTCGTCTTCCTCCTCGGCTCCGGCCTCATCGCCCTGCTGCTGCTCAACTCCTCGCTCAACCAAGGGTCGTTCGAGCTCACCAAGCTCCAGCGCAAGACCACCGAGCTGACCGACGAACAGCAGGCGCTCCAGCAGGAGGTGGACCAGCTCGCCGCCCCCGACGCGCTGGAGCGGCGCGCCCGCGAGCTGGGCCTGGTCCCCGGCGGCAGCCCCGCCTTCCTCGGCCCGGACGGCACGGTCCACGGCGTCCCGGCCCCGGCCCCGCCGGCCGGCGGCACGCCGGAGACGGACCCCGCGGCGTACGTCCCGGGGGCCGTGCGTCCCGGGGGAACCCCGCCCGGAACGCCGCCGAATCCGGCCGTCGTCCCGGACCGGGCCGCTGCACCGAACGCCCCGGGCGTACAGGGAGTGCCGGGAGGACCCCGTCCGCCGGCCGCGCCCCCCGTGCCGGACCCGGCGTACCAGCCGTACCAACTGCCCGCCGCCACGGCGCCGAACGGGCAGAACCCGCCCGCAGTCCAGCCCCAGCGGCCGAGCGGCCCCGCGGCGAACGGGCAGACCCCGGCGCTCCCGCCGTACCCGCAGCCCCCACGGCCCGCCGGCCCGGCCGGTACCCCGCCGCAGACCCCCACCGTCCCCGGATCCCCAGGCAGGTGACGAAGTGACGGCGCCCAGGCAGCCCCGCCGCCCGGTTCCCGGGCCCGCCCGTCCCGCGGCCCGGACCGGCACCCGGCCGCGCTCCGCCGTCGCGGCGCAGCCCCTGCGCCTGGGCAGTCCCAAACCCCGGCTGCGCCTGATCGGGTTCGCGCTCACGCTGGTCATGCTGGCGTTCACCATGCGGCTGCTCCAGGTGCAGGCCGTCGACGCGAGCGCATACGCGGCCCGGGCCAACGTCAACCGCTACATCCCCGTCACCCTGGCCGCCGAGCGCGGCACCATCACCGACCGCAACGGGGTGGACCTGGCCACCACCGTCGACGCCTACGACATCACCGCCGCGCCCGACCTGCTCACCCCCGAGCGGATCAAGATCCCCGACGCCCCGCGCAGGGCGGCCGCCCTGCTCGCCCCGGTCCTCGGCGAGAGCGCGGACGGCATCGAGGAGAAGCTCACCGCCAACCCGAGGTCCAAGTACGTGGTGCTGGCCCGCCAGCAGACCCCGCAGGTGTGGAACCGGATCCGGGAGCTGAAGAAGAAGGAGGCGGCCCGCACGCCCAAGGGGCGCGGCGGGGTCAACCTGCTCACCGGCCTCAACCGCGAGGCCCACAGCAGGCGTGTGTACCCCAACGGGGATCTGGCCGCCGGGATGCTGGGCTTCGTCAACGCCGACGGCCGGGGCGGCGGCGGGCTGGAGGCCCAGCTGAACACCGAGCTCGCGGGCAAGGACGGCAAGCGCGTCTACGCCCAGTCCGGCGGCCGCCAGGTGCCCACCGGCGACCTCAAGGAGCAGGCGGCGGTGCCCGGTTCGGACGTCGAGCTGACCATCGACCGGGACATCCAGTGGGCCGCCCAGAACGCGGTGGCCGAGCAGGTGCGCGCCTCGGCGGCCGACCGCGGCTACGTCGTCGTCCAGGACTCCCGCACCGGCGAGATCCTGGCCATGGCCAACGCCCCCGGCTACAACCCCAACGACCTCGCCCACGCCGACCGCGCGGCCATGGGCAACGCGGCCGTCCAGGACGCCTACGAGCCCGGCAGCGTCAGCAAGGTGATGACCATGGCCGCCGTCCTGGAGGAGGGCGCGGCCACCCCGGACACCCATGTCGAGGTCCCCAACCGGCTGCCGCGCGCCGACCGTTCGTTCGCCGACGACATCGACCACGGGATCTGGCACCTGACCCTCAACGGGGTGCTCGCCAAGTCCAGCAACATCGGCACCATCCTCGCCAGCGAGCAGCTCGGGAAGACGAGGGAGCAGGCCAACCAGGTCCTCCACTCGTACCTGAGCAAGTTCGGCATGGGGAAGCCCACCGGGCTGGGCTTCCCCGGGGAGACGCCCGGCATCCTCGCCCCGTGGCAGAAGTGGGAGCAGTCGCAGGCGTACACCATCCCGTTCGGCCAGGGCCTGTCCCTCAACGCCCTGCAGGCGGCGTCCGTCTACTCCACCATCGCGGGCGGCGGCGAGCGGGTGCGGCCGACGCTGGTGCGCGGCAGCAAGGGGCCCGACGGGCGGTTCACCCCCGCGGCCACCCCGCCGCGCACCCGGGTGATCAGCGAGAAGACCGCCAAGCAGCTGTCCACGATGCTCGAATCCGTGGTCGACGACCGGGACGGCACCGGCACCAAGGCGAAGATCCCCGGCTACCGGGTGGCGGGCAAGACCGGCACGTCCAACCGGGTGGATCCGGCCACCGGCCGCTACCACGGCTACACCGCGTCCTTCGCCGGCTTCGCCCCCGCCGACCAGCCGAGGATCACGGTCTACTGCGCCATCCAGAACCCCACCCGGGGCAGCTACTTCGGCGGCCAGATCTGCGGACCGGTCTTCCAGCAGGTCATGTCCTTCGCGCTGAAGACCCTCCAGGTGCCGCCCTCGGGCAGCCCGCCGCCCCGGCTGCCCGTGGAATATTAGGTGAGCCCCCGTGCGACGCCGCCGGGCCGTGGGACTGTGACGCACGGCACTGTCCACCCCGGGAACCGGGCCCCCGCGTGCCCCTCGCTTCGCGACGGGCCGGGTGCGCCCGGTACGCTCACCGCCGTGCCCCACGCTGATCAGTCCCCAGCCACGCCCCCGGAAGCGACCGCTCCGGGAGCGCCCCGTCCCACCCGGGTCCGGCCCGTGCCCCTCGCGGACCTCGTCGGTCAGCTGGGCATCCGGGTCCCCGAGGGCGCTTCGGACGCCGCCGTCTCCGGCATCACCCATGACTCGCGCGCCGTCCGCCCCGGCGACCTCTACGCCGCCCTGCCCGGCGCCCGCTTCCACGGCGCCGACTTCGCCGCCCAGGCGGCCGGTCTCGGCGCCGCCGCCGTGCTGACCGACCCGGCGGGCGCCGAGCGCGCCGCCGCCACCGGCCTCCCGGTCCTCGTCGTGGACGACCCGCGGGCCCGGATGGGCGCCCTCGCGGCGACGGTCTACGGGGAGCCCGGCCGGGAGCTGCTGCAGATCGGCATCACCGGCACCTCCGGGAAGACCACCACCGCGTATCTCATTGAGGGGGGCCTGCGCGCAGCGCAGTCCACCAAGGGCGGTGGTGGGCGACGGGAGGGAGGGCTGCGCGCCGCCGGCGGGCTGACGGGCCTGATCGGCACCGTCGAGTCCCGCATCGGCGACGAGCGGATCAAGTCCGAGCGCACCACCCCCGAGGCCACCGACCTCCAGGCCCTCTTCGCCGTCATGCGCGAGCGGGGCGTCCGCTCGGTCGCCATGGAGGTCTCCAGCCACGCGCTGGTGCTGGGCCGGGTCGACGGCTGCGTCTTCGACGTCGCGGTCTTCAACAACCTCAGCCCGGAGCACATGGAGTTCCACTCCGGCATGGAGGACTACTACCGGGCCAAGGCCGAGCTCTTCACCAAGGAGCGCAGCCGGCTCGGCGTGGTCAACCTCGACGACGCGTACGGCCGCCGGCTCGTCGGCGACTCCGAGGTGCCGGTGGTCACCTTCTCCGCCGAGGGCCGCCCCGAGGCCGACTGGCGCGCCGTGGACGTCGTCACCGGCCCGTTCGACTCCTCGTTCACCGTCGAGGGCCCCGACGGGGTCCGGGTGTCCGCCCGTTCGCCGCTGGCCGGGCCCTTCAACGTGGCCAACGCGCTGGCCGCCGTCGTCGCCCTGGTCGCCGCCGGGACCGAGCCGCAGGCCGCCGCCGACGGCGTCGCCGCCGTGGCCGGCGTCCCCGGCCGGCTGGAGCGGGTCGACGCCGGGCAGCCCTATCTGGCCGTCGTGGACTACGCCCACAAGACGGACGCCGTCGAATCGGTTCTCCGCGCCCTGCGCAAGGTCACCCCGGGCCGCATCCACGCCGTCCTCGGCTGCGGCGGCGACCGGGACACCACCAAGCGCGCCCCGATGGGCGCCGCGCTGGCCCGCCTTGCCGACACCGCCGTCCTGACCTCCGACAACCCCCGCTCCGAGGATCCGCTCGCGATCCTCGCCAGCATGCTCACGGGCGCCGCCGAGGTGCCCGCGGGCGAGCGCGGCGCCGTCCTGCTGATGGAGGACCGCGCCCAGGCCATCGCGGCCGCCGTAGTCCGTGCCGAACCCGGCGACACCGTCCTCGTCCTGGGCAAGGGCCACGAGCAGGGCCAGGACATCGCCGGGGTGGTACGCCCCTTCGACGACCGTCTGGTCCTGCGCGAGGCCATCGAGCGCACCCAGGCGGCCACGCACCGGAACGACCAGGGATGACAGACCGCCATGCGCGCAGAACCCTCCCCCCGGAAGCACTCCCGAACGGCCGGGGGTGACCACCGGTGATCCCTCTGTCCCTCGCCGAGATCGCCGCCGTCGTCGGCGGGCAGCAGCACGACATACCGGACCCGGACGCCCGGGTCACCGGCCCCGTCGTCATCGACTCCCGTGAGGTGGTCCCCGGCGGGCTGTTCGCGGCCTTCGCCGGCGAGCATGTCGACGGGCACGACTACGCCGACCGTGCCATCGCCGCCGGTGCGGTGGCCGTACTGGCCACCCGCCCCGTCGGCGTACCCGCCGTCGTCGTCCCGGATGTCGTCGCCGCGCTCGGCGCGCTGGCCCGCGCCGTCACCGAGCGCCTGGGCGCCACCGTCGTCGGGCTGACCGGCTCGGCGGGCAAGACCAGCACCAAGGACCTGATCGGCCAGCTGCTGGAGCGGCTCGGCCCGACCGTCTGCCCGGCCGGGAACCTCAACAACGAGATCGGCCTCCCGCTGACCGCGCTGCGCGCCGGCGAGGACACCCGCCACCTCGTCCTGGAGATGGGCGCCCGCGGTGTCGGGCACATCCGCTACCTCGCGGAGCTCACCCCGCCGCGCATCGGCCTCGTGCTCAACGTCGGCACCGCGCACATCGGGGAGTTCGGCGGCCGGGAGCAGATCGCCGTTGCCAAGGGCGAGCTCGTCGAGGCCCTGCCGGCGGCCGCGGAGGGCGGCGTCGCCGTCCTCAACGCCGACGACCCGCTGGTGCGCGCCATGGCCGACCGCACCAAGGCCCGCGTCGTGCTGTTCGGCGAGGCCGCCGACGCCGACGTGCGCGCCGCGGACGTCCGGCTGACCGCGGCCGGGCAGCCCTCCTTCACGCTGCACACCCCCACCGGGTGCGCCGACGTGACGATGCGGCTGTACGGTGAGCACCACGTGTCGAACGCGCTCGCCGCCGCCGCCGTCGCCCATGAGCTGGGCATGCCCGTGCAGGAGATCGCCTCGGCGCTCTCCGGGGCGGGCCAGCTCTCCCGCTGGCGGATGGAGGTCACCGAGCGCGCGGACGGCGTGACGATCGTCAACGACGCCTACAACGCGAACCCCGAGTCCATGCGAGCCGCGCTCCGCGCGCTGGCCGCCATGGGCGACGCCGCCAAGGCGCGGGGGGGCCGCACGTGGGCGGTGCTCGGACAGATGGCCGAGCTGGGCGAGGAGTCGCTCGCCGAGCACGACGCGGTCGGACGGCTCGCCGTCCGGCTCAACGTCAGCAAGCTCGTGGCAGTCGGGGACAGGGAAGCGGCCTGGCTGTGCATGGGTGCCTACAACGAGGGTTCGTGGGGTGAGGAGTCGGTGCACGTGTCCGACGTGCGGGCGGCGGTCGACCTGTTGCGCAGCGAGCTGCGCCCGGGGGACGTCGTACTGGTGAAGGGGTCCAGGTCGGTGGGCCTGGAGCGGGTGGCCGAGCAGCTGCTCGCCGCTGAGGGCGAGGTCACCGGCTGATGAACCAGATCCTTGTCGCGGGTGTCATCGGTCTCTTCCTGACCCTCATCGGCACCCCGCTGCTGATCAAGTTCCTGGCCCGCAAGGGCTACGGCCAGTTCATCCGCGACGACGGCCCGCGCGGCCACGCCGGGAAGAAGGGCACGCCCACCATGGGTGGCATCGCCTTCATCCTGGCCACGCTCGTCGCCTATGCGCTGACCAAGGTCATCACCAGCAGCAACCCGACGACCTCCGGTCTGCTGGTGCTGTTCCTGACGGCCGGCATGGGCCTGGTGGGCTTCCTCGACGACTACATCAAGATCGTCAAGCAGCGGAGCCTCGGTCTGCGCGCCAAGGCGAAGATGGCCGGCCAGCTGATCGTCGGCATCGCCTTCGCGGTGCTCGCGCTGCAGTTCGCGGACGTCCGCGGGCAGACGCCGGCCTCGACCCGGCTGTCGTTCACCCAGGACTTCGGCTGGACGCTCGGCCCGGTGATCTTCGTGGTCTGGGCGCTGTTCATGATCCTCGCGATGTCGAACGGCGTGAACCTCACCGACGGCCTCGACGGCCTGGCCACCGGCGCCTCGGTGATGGTCTTCGGCGCGTACGTCTTCATCGGCACCTGGCAGCACGGCCAGTGGTGCGGCAACCCGCTGACCTCCGGCGCCGCCTGTTACGAGGTGCGCGATCCGCTCGACCTGGCCGTCGTCGCCTCGGCGCTGATGGGCTCGTGCTTCGGCTTCCTGTGGTGGAACACCTCGCCCGCCAAGATCTTCATGGGTGACACCGGTTCGCTCGCCCTGGGCGGCGCGCTCGCGGGTCTGGCCATCTGCTCCCGCACCGAGCTGCTGATCGCCCTGCTCGGCGGCCTGTTCGTCCTCATCACCATGTCCGTGGTGATCCAGGTCGGCTCCTTCCGCATGACCGGGAAGCGGGTCTTCCGGATGGCCCCGCTCCAGCACCACTTCGAACTCAAGGGGTGGAGCGAAGTCCTTGTGGTGGTCCGGTTCTGGATCATCCAGGGCCTGTGCGTGGCCGTCGGCCTCGGAATCTTCTACGCGGGATGGCTGGCCATCAAGTGACCACCTCGGAGTTCAACGGCAAGCACATCACCGTCGCCGGCCTCGGCGTGAGCGGCGTCAGCGCCGCCCGCGCCCTGGCCGGCCTCGGCGCCCGCGTCACCGTCGTCGACGGCGGTGACAGCGTGGCCCTGCGCGAGCGCGCGGCCGGGATCGGCGACGACATCGCCGTCCGCCTCGGTGACGCCGAGACCCTCCCCGAGGGCACCGACCTCGTCGTCACCTCGCCCGGCTGGCGCCCCGACAGCCCGCTCTTCGCGGCCGCCGCCGCGGCGGGCGTGGAGGTCGTCGGCGACGTCGAGATCGCCTGGCGGATCCGCGGCGAGGGCGCCCCGCCCTGGCTCGCGGTCACCGGCACCAACGGCAAGACCACGACGGTCCAGATGCTCGCCTCGATCCTGGAGGCCGCCGGGCTGCGCACCGCCGCCGTCGGCAACATCGGCACACCGATCGTCGACGTGGTGCTCTCCCAGGAGCCCTACGACGTCCTCGCCGTCGAGCTCTCCAGCTACCAGCTGCACTGGGCGCCCTCCGTGCGCGCCCACTCCGCGGCCGTGCTCAACCTGGCCCCGGACCACCTCGACTGGCACGGCTCCATGGCCGCCTACGCGGCCGACAAGGGCCGCGTCTACGAGGGCAACCAGGTCGCCTGCGTCTACAACACCGCGGACGTGCGCACCGAGCAGCTGGTCCGCGACGCCGACGTCGAGGAGGGCTGCCGCGCCATCGGCTTCACCCTCGGCGCCCCCGGCCTCTCCGAGCTCGGCGTGGTGGACGGCATCCTCGTGGACCGGGCCTTCGTCGCCGACCGGCAGCGCAACGCCCAGGAGCTGGCCGAGGTCTCCGACATCCGCCCGCCCGCGCCGCACAACATCGCCAACGCCCTGGCGGCCGCGGCCCTCGCCCGCGCCTTCGGCGTGGAGCCGAAGGCCGTCCGCGACGGACTGCGCGCCTTCCGGCCGGACGCCCACCGCATCGCCCACGTCGCCGACGTGGCGGGCGTGGCCTACGTGGACGACTCCAAGGCCACCAACACGCACGCCGCCGAGGCGTCGCTGGCCTCCTACGAGTCGATCGTGTGGATCGCGGGCGGCCTCGCCAAGGGAGCCACCTTCGACGAGCTCGTCACCCGGTCCGCGAAGCGGCTGCGCGGCGCCGTCCTGATCGGGGCGGACCGCGCGCTGATCAAGGAGGCGCTGGCGCGACACGCCCCGGATGTCCCGGTGGTGGACCTCGACCGGACCGACACTGGGGCGATGGCCGAGGCCGTCCGCGAGGCGGCCCGGCTCGCCGGCGAGGGCGACACCGTCCTGATGGCCCCGGCCTGCGCGTCGATGGACATGTTCACCAACTACGGCGAGCGGGGCGAGGCGTTCGCCGCCGCGGTCCGGGAGCTGGCCTCCGGCCGCACCACCAAGGAGTAGCCGCCCGGCGCCCGCCGCGGGCCGGACGGCGCGGGAGCAGCGGAGGGGACCGGATGCACGAGCACGTCGCACCACGGCCGGGGCCGTCCGGCCCGTGGACGGCCCTGCGCGGGCCCTCCGCGGGCTCCCGGTCCGTCCGCCCCTCCCGGCCCCCGGCCGCCCGCGGCGGCGCCTCCGGGGGCGGCCGCGGCGGCCCGCAGCGCGGCACCGTCCTGGGCGGGCTGCGCACCCTGCACATCCGCGCCAGACGCGCCTGGGACCGCCCGCTGACGGCCTACTACCTCATCCTCGGCGGCTCGCTGCTGATCCTCGTGCTGGGTCTGGTGATGGTCTACTCGGCCTCCCAGATCAAGGCGCTGCAGAGCGGGCTGGCCCCCACCTACTTCTTCCGCAAGCAGCTGCTGGCCGCCGCCATCGGCGCGGTCCTGCTGCTGGTGGCCGCCCGCACCCCCGTCAAACTGCTGCGGGCGCTGGCCTATCCACTGCTCGCCGGAACGGCCTTCCTGCTCGTCCTGGTCCAGGTCCCGGGCATCGGCGAGACCATCAACGGCAACACCAACTGGATCTCCCTCGGCGGCCCCTTCCAGGCCCAGCCCAGCGAGTTCGCCAAGCTCGCCGTGGTGCTCTGGGGCGCCGACCTGCTGGCCCGCAAGCAGTCCAAGAAGCTGCTCACCCAGTGGAAGCACCTGCTGGTGCCGCTGGTCCCGGTCACCTTCGTCCTGCTCGGCTTGATCATGATCGGCGGCGACATGGGCACCACCGTCGTCCTCACCGCCGTCCTGCTCGGCCTGCTGTGGGTGGCCGGCGCCCCCACCCGGCTGTTCTCCGGAGTGATCGGCGTCACGGCGGCGCTCGCCTTCCTGTTCATCAAGACCAGCGCCAACCGCATGTCCCGGCTGGCCTGCATCGGCGCCACCGACCCGGGCACCAACGACCAGTGCTGGCAGGCCGTGCACGGAATCTACGCCCTGGCCAACGGCGGCTGGTTCGGCGCCGGACTCGGTGCGAGCGTCGAAAAATGGGGCGAACTGCCCGAGCCCCACACCGACTTCATCTTCGCGATCACCGGTGAGGAGCTGGGTCTGGCGGGGACGCTGTCGGTTCTCGCCCTGTTCGCGGCTCTAGGCTATGCGGGTATCCGCGTGGCCGGACGCACGGAGGACCCCTTCGTGAGGTACGCCGCGGGAGCGGTGACCACCTGGATCACGGCCCAGGCCGTGGTCAACATCGGTGCGGTGCTCGGCCTGCTGCCGATCGCCGGAGTACCGCTGCCGCTGTTCTCCTACGGAGGGTCCGCCCTGCTGCCGACCATGTTCGCCATCGGTCTGCTCATCGCCTTCGCGCGCGACGAGCCCGGTGCGCGGGCGGCACTGGCCATGCGGCAGCCTGGGGTGAGATGGAAGACGATGAGACGGCGCGTCAAGAAGCGGCCGTCCGGAGAGCGGTGAATTTCGGTGCATGTCGTACTCGCCGGCGGGGGGACCGCCGGCCACATCGAGCCCGCGCTCGCCCTCGCGGACGCCCTGCGCAGGCAGGACCCGACCGTGGGGATCACGGCGCTCGGCACGGAGCGCGGGCTGGAGACCCGGCTCGTGCCCGAGCGGGGCTATGAGCTCGGCCTCATTCCCGCCGTACCGCTGCCCCGCAAGCCCACCCCGGAGCTGATCACCGTCCCCGGCCGGCTGCGCGGCACCATCAAGGCGGCCGAGCAGATCCTGGAGCGCACCAAGGCGGACTGCGTCGTCGGCTTCGGCGGCTATGTGGCGCTGCCCGGCTACCTGGCCGCCAAGCGGCTCGGGGTGCCGATCATCGTCCACGAGGCCAACGCCCGCCCGGGCCTGGCCAACAAGATCGGCTCGCGCTACGCCGCCGCGGTGGCCGTGTCCACCCCCGACAGCAAGCTGCGCAACGCCCGCTACGTGGGCATCCCGCTGCGCCGCACCATCGCCACCCTGGACCGGGTGGCCCTGCGCCACGAGGCGCGGATGGCCTTCGGTCTGGACCCCAACCTGCCGACGCTGCTGGTCTCCGGCGGTTCGCAGGGCGCCCGCCGGCTGAACGAGGTCGTCCAGGCCGTCGCCCCCTCGCTGCAGCGCTCCGGCGTCCAGATCCTGCACGCGGTCGGTCCGAAGAACGACCTGCCGCACGCGGACAACATGCCCGGAATGCCGCCTTACATCCCGGTATCGTATGTGGACCGCATGGACCTCGCGTACGCCGCGGCCGACATGATGCTCTGCCGCGCGGGCGCGATGACCGTCGCCGAACTGTCCGCCGTCGGGCTCCCGGCCGCCTACGTCCCGTTGCCCATCGGCAACGGCGAACAGCGGCTCAACGCCCAGCCGGTGGTCAAGGCCGGCGGCGGACTGCTGGTCGACGACGCCGAGCTGAGCCCCGAGTGGATCCACCACAACGTGCTCCCGGTGCTCACCGACCCGCACCGGCTGTACGACATGTCCCGCGCCGCCGCCGAGTTCGGCCGCCGGGACGCCGACGAGCTGCTGGTCGGCATGGTGTACGAGGCGATCGCCGCACGCAGGGCGGGCTGACGGCCCGCAGGCAGGGAGGCTGAGCAGCGTGGCCGGACCGACGACCGCCCGGCGCGGCGGCGAACGGAACCGTAAGCCGGGGCCGAAGTCGTCGGCCGGCTCCTCCCGGCCCCCCAAGGGCCCCCAGAAGAAGCCCGCCCGGCCCAGGGGCCGGGCGGGCGCCGCGCGGTCCCGTGCGGGCCGCACCGGCCTGTTCGCGGGGTTCTCGCGGCGCACCCGGCTGATCCTGGCGGCGGTCGCGGCCGTGCTCCTCGGCACGGGCGTGGTCTGGGCCCTGTACGGCTCCAGCTGGCTGCGCGCCACCCATGTCGAGGTCGCAGGCACCGAGGTACTGACGGCCGGGGAGGTGCGCGAGGCCGCCGCCGTGCCGCTCGGCGAGCCGCTGGTGTCCGTGGACACCGACGCCATCGCGGACCGGCTGCGCAAGCGGCTGCCCCGGATCGAGTCGGTCGACGTCGGCCGCTCCTGGCCGCGCGGAATCCGGCTGGAAGTGACCGAACGTCAGCCGAGGGCGATCCTCGAAAAGGGCGGGAAGTTCATCGAAATCGACGGTATGGGCGTGCGGTTCGCCACAGTCGACCGCGCTCCCGCCAAGGTGCCGCGGCTGGTGATGGAGGCTCCGGAGGACTCGCCGGGCGTCCGCCACTTCGGCCGCGCGCGCCTGGAGCGCGAGGGCGTGCGCGCCTCGGCGGCCCTGCCCGCGGACGTGCGCCGGGACACCCTCGTCATCCGCGTACGCTCGTACGACTCCATCACCGTGGAGTTGACGGGGGGTCGGACCGTGGTCTGGGGCAGCGGCGAGCGGGGCGACGCCAAGGCCCGTACGCTGACTGCCCTGATGAAGGCGGCGGGCGGTGCGAAGCGCTTCGACGTCAGCGCCCCGGGCTCCCCCGCGGCGTCGGGGAGTTGACGCACCGTGGGGCCGGGCAGCACCCTGGTTGGCTACGCCTATGGGTGATCACATAGGGTGAAAAGAAAAACGGGAGGTTCGGCGTGTTCGTTGAACACGCACCACTTGTCGACTTAGTGTCCTGTCCCGGGAACCCAGGGAACAGTGGCACGGGTAACCCTAAACTTCAACGTTAGGGTTCGGGTTGGCATTGCGAACCGTCCTCCAGGCATACGTAACTCGAGGCGAGAGGCCTTCGACGTGGCAGCACCGCAGAACTACCTCGCAGTCATCAAGGTCGTCGGCATCGGCGGCGGTGGCGTCAACGCCATCAACCGGATGATCGAGGTCGGTCTCAAGGGCGTCGAGTTCATCGCGATCAACACCGATGCACAGGCCCTGCTGATGAGCGACGCCGACGTCAAGCTCGACGTCGGCCGGGAGCTCACCCGTGGCCTCGGCGCGGGCGCGAACCCGGACGTCGGCCGCAAGGCCGCCGAGGACCACCGCGAGGAGATCGAGGAGGTCCTCAAGGGGGCCGACATGGTCTTCGTCACCGCGGGCGAGGGCGGTGGCACCGGCACCGGCGGCGCACCCGTCGTGGCCAACATCGCGCGCTCGCTGGGCGCCCTGACGATCGGTGTGGTCACCCGGCCGTTCACCTTCGAGGGCCGCCGCCGCGCGAACCAGGCCGAGGACGGCATCGCCAGCCTGCGCGACGAGGTCGACACCCTCATCGTCATCCCCAACGACCGGCTGCTGTCCATCTCGGACCGCCAGGTGAGCGTGCTCGACGCGTTCAAGTCCGCGGACCAGGTGCTGCTGTCGGGTGTCCAGGGCATCACCGACCTCATCACCACCCCGGGTCTCATCAACCTCGACTTCGCCGACGTCAAGTCCGTGATGTCCGAGGCCGGTTCCGCCCTCATGGGCATCGGCTCGGCGCGCGGCGACGACCGTGCGGTGGCCGCGGCCGAGATGGCGATCTCCTCGCCGCTGCTGGAGGCGTCCATCGACGGCGCCCGCGGTGTGCTGCTCTCCATCTCCGGCGGCAGCGACCTCGGTCTCTTCGAGATCAACGAGGCCGCCCAGCTGGTGAGCGAGGCCGCCCACCCCGAGGCCAACATCATCTTCGGTGCCGTCATCGACGACGCCCTGGGCGACGAGGTCCGGGTCACCGTCATCGCGGCCGGCTTCGACGGCGGCCAGCCGCCGGCCAAGAACCGGGACAAGGTGCTCGGTTCGTCCTACGGCCGCGAGGAGAGCAGCGCCCCGGCGCCCTCGGCCGCCGGCCGGCAGGCCCCGCCGGCCGAGCCGGCCCGCCCGGCCTTCGGCGGTCTGGGCAATGTGACCCCCCGCACCGAGGAGCCGGTTCCGGACCCGGTGCCGGTCGCCGAGGTCCCGCCGCCCCCGGCGGCCTCCCCCCAGGTCCCGCCGGCCCGTCCGTACCAGGACTCGACCGCCGAGGAACTGGACGTTCCCGACTTCTTGAAATGACGCGGCTTGAAGTGACGCGGTCCGAAGTGACCCCGGTGATAGGAAATTCCGCCCCGCACACCAGGGGCCGGCCCGATGTGGCACACGTGAGCGGCGCGCACTTCGCCTCCACCGACCGGTGGGGCGGGGTGAGCGCCGCTCCGTATGCGGAGCTCAACCTGGGCGGCGCGGTCGGCGACGACCCCGCGGCGGTCCGGACCAACCGGGAGCGGGTCGCGCGCTCGCTCGGCCTCGACCCGGCCATGGTCGTCTGGATGAACCAGGTGCACGGCAAGGACGTGGCCGTGGTGGACGGGCCGTGGCGCTCCGGCGAGCCGGTCCCGTCCGTGGACGCGGTGGTGACGGACCGCCGGGGGCTGGCCCTCGCGGTGCTCACCGCCGACTGCACCCCGGTCCTGCTCGCCGACCCGGTCGCCGGGATCGCGGGTGCGGCCCACGCCGGACGGCCGGGACTGGTCGCCGGTGCGGTGCCGGCGGTCGTCGAGGCGATGACCGGACTCGGCGCCGACCCCGCCCGGATCGTCGCCCACCTCGGCCCCTCGGTCTGCGGCGGATGCTACGAGGTGCCGGAGACAATGCGGGCCGACGTCGCCGCGGTGGTCCCGGAGGCATGGGCCACCACCCGTGGCGGCACCCCCGCGGTGGATGTGGCCGCCGGGGTCCGGGCCCAGCTCGGCCGAATGGGCGTCAGCGCCGTCACCCAATCGGACAGGTGCACGCTGGAATCGGCGGACCACTTCTCGTACCGGCGCGAGCGCGTCACGGGACGGCTCGCCAGCTATGTATGGCTCGAAGGGGAGTCCGGGCGATGACGGACCGCAGGACCCAATTGGCCCAGAATCTCGCCCGGGTGGAGGAACGTATCGCCGCAGCATGTGCGGCGGTGGGCCGAAAGCGTGAAGAGGTGACCCTCATCGTGGTCACCAAGACGCATCCCGCAAGTGATGTCCGCCTCCTGGCCGAGCTGGGCGTCCGTCATGTCGCGGAGAATCGCGACCAGGACGCGGCGCCAAAAGCTGCGGAATGCTCGGACCTGCCCCTTACCTGGCACTTCGTCGGTCAATTGCAGACCAACAAAGTAAAGTCCGTGGTCAATTATGCCGACGTTGTGCACTCAATTGACCGGGTTCGATTGGTCACGGCACTTTCCGCGGCGGCGGTGCGTCAGGGCAGAGAACTGGACTGCCTGATTCAGGTCGCGCTGGACGCGGAGACGGGAGAGGCCGGAGGGCGGGGCGGGGTCGCTCCCGACGGGGTCGCGGCCCTGGCGGACGCGATCGCCGGGGCCCAGGGACTGCGCCCGGCGGGGCTGATGACGGTGGCTCCGCTGGCCGGGCCGTACGCGGGGCGGCCGCGGGCGGCGTTCGAGCGGCTGCGGGAAATCGCAACGGACCTGCGCGCGGCCCATCCTGCTGCGAACATGGTGTCCGCAGGAATGAGCGCTGATCTGGAGGACGCGGTGGCGGCGGGTGCGACACATGTACGCGTCGGCACAGCGGTACTCGGAAGCCGACCACGGCTCGGGTAACGTCGCCAAGAGTCGGACCACAGCACAAAATATGGTCATTCCCGTCAGAAGTCGGGCAGACCAAGTGGATCCAGCGCCGTTAGAGGAGCCGATCCACCACAGAGCGGAGGACGCAGAGAATGGCCGGCGCGATGCGCAAGATGGCGGTCTACCTCGGCCTCGTGGAGGACGATGGGTACGACGGCCGGGGATTCGACCCCGATGACGAGTTCGAGCCCGAGCCGGAGCCCGACCGGCGCCGGCAGCAGCACCAGGCCCAACAGACGCAACCGGACGAACCGGTTCGAGTCGCCCAGCCCCCGGCGCAGCGCGAACCCGCTCCGCTGACAGCGGAAACGGGACGACCCGCCCGAATCGCCCCCGTGTCGTCCATCACACCCGAACGCCACTCCCTGGAGAAGAACGCACCGGTGATCATGCCCAAAGTTGTGTCCGAGCGGGAGCCCTACCGCATCACGACATTGCACCCCCGGACCTACAACGAGGCCCGTACCATCGGGGAACACTTCCGCGAGGGCACCCCGGTGATCATGAATCTGACCGAGATGGACGACACCGATGCGAAGCGACTTGTCGACTTCGCCGCCGGTCTCGTCTTCGGTCTGCACGGCAGCATCGAACGGGTGACGCAGAAGGTGTTCCTGCTGTCTCCTGCTAACGTCGATGTCACGGCGGAGGACAAGGCCCGTATCGCAGAGGGCGGGTTCTTCAACCAGAGCTAGAGACGCACAATCAGGCAATGCCGGTGAGTGACGGTCAAATGGACCGGACACGGTGAGGGGAGAGGGAAGCGCGGGATGGACATCGCACGGCAGGTGGTCTACATCGCGCTGTACGTCTTCCTGATCGTGCTCATCTTCCGGTTGGTGATGGATTACGTCTTCCAGTTCGCCCGCTCGTGGCAACCCGGTAAGGCGATGGTGGTCGTCCTTGAGGCCACCTACACTGTCACCGATCCGCCACTCAAGCTTCTGCGGCGGTTCATCCCGCCGCTGCGTCTCGGGGGCGTGGCGCTCGACCTGTCCTTCTTCGTACTGATGATCATCGTCTACATCCTGATCACCGTCGTGGAGCGGCTGTGAACGCGGCTGTGAACGATACGGTCTTGCCGATTGCCGACGACTACGTTGAGGTGAAGAAGAGATGCCGCTGAGCCCCGAGGACGTGCGGAACAAGCAGTTCACGACCGTCCGTCTCCGAGAAGGCTATGACGAGGACGAGGTCGACGCCTTTCTCGACGAGGTCGAGGCCGAACTGACCCGCCTGCTCCGGGAGAACGAGGACCTGCGCGCCAAGCTGGCGGCGGCGACCCGTGCCGCGGCGCAGAACCAGCAGCAGGGGATGCGCAAGCCGGAGCCGCAGGACCAGCGGACCGGTCCCGGGGCTCCCGTGCCCGCCGCCATATCCGGCCCGCAGCCGGTGCCGCCGAACCAGCAGCAGATGGGCGGCCCGCCGCAGTTGCCGGGCGGTGCCCCGCAGCTGCCGGCCGGGCCGGGCGGACACGGCCACGGTCCCCAGGGCCCGCACGGTGCGGGTCCCATGGGTCAGAACCCCATGGGCCAGGGTGGCCCGATGGGCGGTCCGATGGGTCAGGGTGGTCCCGGCCCGATGGGCCAGGGCGGCCCCATGGGCGGTCCTGTTCCGATGGGTCAGGGTGGTCCCGGCCCCATGGGTCAGGGCGGTCCCGGTCCGATGGGCCAGGGCGGTCCGATGGGCGGCCCCGGTCCCCAGCTGCCCCAGCCGGGTCAGGGCCCGGGCGGCGACAGCGCGGCCCGCGTGCTCTCGCTCGCACAGCAGACGGCCGATCAGGCGATCGCGGAGGCCCGCTCCGAGGCCAACAAGATCGTCGGCGAGGCCCGTAGCCGTGCCGAGGGTCTGGAGCGGGACGCCCGCGCCAAGGCCGACGCCCTGGAGCGGGACGCGCAGGAGAAGCACCGCGTGGCGATGGGCTCGCTGGAGTCCGCGCGCGCCACGCTGGAGCGCAAGGTCGAGGACCTGCGCGGCTTCGAGCGCGAGTACCGTACGCGGCTGAAGTCCTACCTGGAGAGCCAGCTGCGTCAGCTGGAGAACCAGGCGGACGACTCGCTGGCCCCGCCGCGCGCCACCGGCGCGCCGTCGCTGCCGCCGGCCCCCTCGATGAGCGGGTCCATGGCATCGGCCGGTGCGGGCATGGGCGGTCACAGCAGCATGGGCGGCAACTCGTCCATGGGCGGCGGTCCGGGTCAGTCGGGCAACCCGTCGTACGGCGGGCAGCAGCAGATGTCGCCCGCGATGACGCAGCCGATGGCGCCAGTGCGGCCGCAGGGGCCGCAGCCGATGCAGGCTCCCTCGCCGATGCGTGGGTTCCTGATCGACGAGGACGACAACTGACGGGCTGCGCCCTCTAGGGCGCTTGTCGTCGGGCAATTACGGGCCGGGCCCCTGGGAGTTTCCCAGGGGCCCGGCCCGTTTGTGTGTGCGGGGGCAACGGTGGTTGCTGTGGGGGGAGTTTGCCCCTGGCCCGCCCTTTCACCGTTTCTTTGCGCTCCGCGCGGGTGTCCTCAAGCGCCGGACGGGCTGATATTCAGCCCGTCCGGCGCTTGAGGGGTTACGCCTTGCGGAGGCGGAACGTCAGGGACAGGGGCTCGTCCTCGAACGGCGCGCCGAACGTCTCGTCCGCCTCGCCCGTCGCGAAGTCCGTCGCCAGGACCTCGTCCGCGATGAGGGAGGAGTGGTCGGCCAGGGCCGTGCGGACCTCCTCGTCGGTGGACTGCCAGCGCAGGGCGATGCGGTCGGCGACGTCGAGGCCACTGTTCTTGCGGGCCTCCTGGATGAGGCGGATCGCGTCGCGGGCCAGGCCGGCGCGGCGCAGTTCCGGGGTGATCTCCAGGTCGAGGGCGACGGTCGCACCCGAGTCGGAGGCCACCGACCAGCCCTCGCGGGGGGTTTCGGTGATGATGACCTCGTCGGGGGAGAGGGGGACCTGTTCGCCGTCCACGACGACCGAGGCGTTGCCTTCGCGCAGGGCGAGGGAGAGGGACGCCGCGTCCGCTGCGGCGACCGCCTTGGCCACGGCCTGGACGCCCTTGCCGAAACGCTTGCCCAGGGCACGGAAGTTGGCCT
Source organism: Streptomyces luteireticuli (assembly GCF_041519305.1). Lineage (NCBI taxonomy): Bacteria > Bacillati > Actinomycetota > Actinomycetes > Kitasatosporales > Streptomycetaceae > Streptomyces > Streptomyces luteireticuli. The sequence continues at coordinate 2,605,482 of NZ_CP167927.1, read as the reverse complement.
TGGCGGTGGTGTCGACCAGGGAGCCGCCCACCTCGGAGAGGGAGGCGAGGGAGGAGACATTGAGCTCCTCGGTGATCTGGGTGCGCAGTTCGGCGGAGAGGGACTCGAAGCCGGTCGCGGCGACCAGGGCGCGGGAGAGCGGCTGACGCGTCTTCACGCCGGACTCGGCGCGGGTGGCGCGGCCCAGCTCGACAAGGCGGCGGACCAGGGTCATCTGGCGCGACAGGTCCGGGTCGATGAGGGACGTGTCGGCGGTCGGCCAGGTGGAGAGGTGGACCGATTCCGGGGCGTCCGGGGTGACCGGGGCGATCAGGTCCTGCCAGACCCGCTCGGTGATGAAGGGGACGAGCGGGGCCATCAGGCGGGTGACCGTCTCGACGACCTCGTGCAGCGTGCGCAGCGCGGCCGCGTCGCCCTGCCAGAAGCGGCGGCGCGAGCGGCGGACGTACCAGTTGGACAGGTCGTCGACGAACGCGGACAGCAGCTTGCCGGCGCGCTGGGTGTCGTAGGCCTCCATGGCCTGGGTGACCTGGTCGGTGAGGGTGTTGAGTTCGCCCAGCAGCCAGCGGTCCAGCAGGGGGCGGTCGGCCGGGGACGGGTCGGCGGCCGAGGGGGACCAGCCTGCGGTGCGGGCGTAGAGGGCCTGGAAGGCGACGGTGTTCCAGTAGGTCAGGAGGGTCTTCCTCACCACCTCCTGGATCGTGCCGTGGCCGACGCGGCGCGCGGCCCACGGGGAGCCGCCGGCGGCCATGAACCAGCGGACGGCGTCGGCGCCGTGCTGGTCCATCAGCGGGATCGGCTGGAGGATGTTGCCCAGGTGCTTGGACATCTTCCGGCCGTCCTCGGCGAGGATGTGGCCGAGGCAGACGACGTTCTCGTACGACGACTTGTCGAAGACGAGGGTGCCGACGGCCATCAGGGTGTAGAACCAGCCGCGGGTCTGGTCGATGGCCTCCGAGATGAACTGCGCCGGGTAGCGCTTCTCGAAGAGCTCCTTGTTCTTGTACGGGTAGCCCCACTGCGCGAACGGCATGGAACCCGAGTCGTACCAGGCGTCGATGACCTCGGGGACGCGGGTCGCCGTCTCCTGGCAGGTCGGGCAGGGGAAGGTGACGTCGTCGATGTACGGGCGGTGCGGGTCGAGGCTGCTCTGGTCGGTGCCGGTGAGCTCGGAGAGTTCGGCGAGGGAGCCGACGCAGGTGAGGTGGTTCTGCTCGCAGCGCCAGATGGGGAGCGGGGTGCCCCAGTAACGGTTGCGGGAGAGGGCCCAGTCGATGTTGTTGTTGAGCCAGTCGCCGAAGCGGCCGTGCTTGACGGAGTCCGGGAACCAGTTGGTCTTCTCGTTCTCCTGGAGCAGCCGGTCCTTGATGGCCGTGGTGCGGATGTACCAGGAGGGCTGCGCGTAGTAGAGCAGCGCGGTGTGGCAGCGCCAGCAGTGCGGGTAGCTGTGCTCGTACGCGACGTGCTTGAACAGCAGGCCGCGGGCGTCGAGGTCGGCGGTGAGCGCCTCGTCGGCCTTCTTGAAGAACTGGCCGCCGACGAGGGGGAGTTGCTCCTCGAAGGTGCCGTCGGCGCGGACCGGGTTGACGACCGGGAGGCCGTACGCGCGGCAGGTGCGGAGGTCGTCCTCACCGAAGGCCGGGGCCTGGTGGACGATGCCGGTGCCGTCCTCGGTCGTCACGTACTCGGCGTTGACGACGTAGTTGGCGTCCTCGAGGTCGACCAGGGCGAACGGGCGCTGGTACGCCCAGCGTTCCATCTCGCGGCCGGTGAAGGACTGGCCCGTGGCCGTCCAGCCCTCGCCGAGGGCCTTCTCCAGCAGCGGCTCGGCGACGACCAGCTTCTCGGTGCCGTCGGTGGCGACGACGTAGGTGACGTCGGGGTGGGCCGCGGCGGCGGTGTTGGAGACGAGGGTCCAGGGCGTCGTCGTCCAGACGAGGAGGGACGCCTCGCCGGCGAGCGGGCCGGAGGTCAGCGGGAAGCGGACGAAGACGGACGGGTCCACGACCGTCTCGTAGCCCTGCGCCAGCTCGTGGTCCGAGAGGCCGGTGCCGCAGCGGGGGCACCAGGGGGCCACGCGGTGGTCCTGGACGAGGAGGCCCTTGCTGAAGATCTCCTTCAGCGACCACCAGACGGACTGGACGTAGTCCGGGTCCATGGTGCGGTACGCGTCGTCCAGGTCCACCCAGTAGCCCATGCGGGTGGTGAGCTCGGTGAACGCGTCGGTGTGCCGGGTCACGGACTCGCGGCACTTGGCGTTGAACTCGGCGATGCCGTACGCCTCGATGTCCTGCTTGCCGGAGAAGCCGAGCTCCTTCTCGACGGCCAGCTCGACCGGCAGGCCGTGACAGTCCCAGCCGGCCTTGCGGCCCACGTGGTAGCCCTGCATGGTGCGGAAGCGCGGGAAGACGTCCTTGAAGACGCGGGCCTCGATGTGGTGCGCGCCGGGCATGCCGTTCGCCGTGGGCGGGCCCTCGTAGAACACCCACTCGGGGCGTCCCTCGGACTGTTCGAGGGTACGGGCGAAGATCTTCTGCTCGCGCCAGAACTCGAGCACGGCGTGCTCCAGGGCGGGCAGGTCGACCTGAGCGGGTACCTGGCGGTACTGCGTCATCGGCTTCCTCCGGCGGGACGGTTGTGCGCTGTCCGTCGGAGGGACGAGAGGCGCGTTGCTCGCTCCCGCGGTACCACCCTCCTTGGCCACGGGCCGTACGGCCCCCGGCCCCCTCATTGGGGTCGCGATGCCGGTTCTACTGACCCTGGGGGCAGGGCGTTCCTCCGGCGGCTCCGGGCTGATCTTCGCGCCGCGCACACCCCCGGGCTCGCACCGTCCCCGGGTCGCTGATGGCTGCGTACGGCGTTACTCGTCCCTTCCACGCCTTTCGCTCCGCCCAGTGTACGGGGCGTGGCCCGGGTCGGCCGACCGGATATCGGCTCCGGTTGACGTCCTGGTGCGCCCTTTCGGTTATGGGGCCGGGAGCGGGGCACAAGGGTGGGGACCGGCGTGCCCCGTTGCCGCGTGCCCTGGGGCGATTTATCGTTCCCGCACGATTCGCGCGCAAGATCATAAAATGTGAAGGGGTCGCGGTCATGGCGCAGGAATCCTCGACGGGCGTCGTGGCCGGTGGGGCGGTGGGGCGGAGTGGGGTGAAGGTGTGCGCGGCCGCGGCCGCCGCGGGGAAGAAGGCCGTGACCAAGAAGGTCGCGGATGCGGGTGCGAAGAAGGCCCAGAAACCCCAGAAGAAGGCGGCGGTGAAGAAGGCGGCGGTGACGACTGCCGCGAAGAAGACCGCCGCGAAGAAGAGCGTTGTGAAGAAGGCCGCCGCGAAGGCGGCTGCTCCGGCCAAGAAGGCCGCCGCTTCCGGTGGTGCTGCCGTGAAGAGAGCCGGTGCGGGGAAGGCTGCGGCCGAGAAGCCGGCTGCGGTGAAGAAGACCGCGAAGAAGACCGTGAAGAAGACCGCCGGGAAGACGGCGGCGAAGACCGCCACGGCTGCCGCTCCGGCGAAGAAGGCGGCGGCCAAGAAGGCTGCGCCGGTCGGAAAGGCCGCGCCGGTCAGGAAGGCTGCCGCCCCGGGATCCAGGGCCGGGGCGGCGGGGGTCCCCGAGGAGACGGGAGTCGGAACCGTGGCTGCTGAGAAGGCCGAGGACGTGCTCGCCAAGGTGCCCGCGGCGCGGGGGAAGGGCGGGCTGGCGGTACGGCCGGGGGAGGAGCCGTGGACGGCCGCCGAGGTCGCCGAGGCCCGCGCCGTCCTGGAGGGCGAGGTGAGCCGGCTGACCGGCGAGATCCACACCGCCGAGGAGGCGGTCAGCGGGCTGATGCGGGACTCGGGCGACGGCGCGGGGGACGATCAGGCGGACACCGGGACGAAGAACATCGCCCGGGAGCACGAGCTGGCGCTCGCCGCCAACGCCCGCGAGATGCTGGACCAGACCGAGCGTGCGCTCGGCCGGCTGGACACGGGCACGTACGGGCTCTGCGAGAGCTGCGGCCGGCCCATCGGCAAGGCCCGTATGCAGGCGTTTCCCCGGGCGACGCTGTGTGTCGAGTGCAAGCAGCGGCAGGAACGTCGCTGACCCCGGGAGGGGTGGCGTGCCGTACCCTCGTCATCGGTCGGGCAGTGCACCCGGGCCCCACTGGAAACAGCAGTGCGCGGGCGACGGGCAGGAGCGAAGGACTCACGTGACAGAGGCGGAGCAGACCGGAAGGTCCACCGGTGCGCCGGGGGACGTCGAGGAGACCGGCGGGCCGGCCGCACCCGGCCCCCGGGGCGGGCGCCGGATCGGCGTGCTGTTCACCGTCGCGGTCTGCGCCTACCTCATCGATCTGACGAGCAAGCTGGCGGTGGTGGCCAGGCTGGAGCACCACGACCCGGTCGAGCTGATCGGCAGCTGGCTGCAGTTCAACGTGATCCGCAACCGCGGGGCCGCCTTCGGCATCGGCGAGGGGATGACCATCATCTTCACGGTCATCGCCTCCGCGGTGATCGTGGTGATCGCCCGCATCGCCCGCAAGCTCTACAGCCTGCCGTGGGCCATCGCCCTGGGCATGCTGCTGGGCGGCGCGCTGGGCAACCTCACCGACCGGCTCTTCCGGGCGCCCGGCGGCTTCGAGGGCGGCGTGGTGGACTTCATCGCCGTCGGGCACTTCCCGGTCTTCAATCTCGCCGACTCGGCGATCGTCTGCGGCGGCTTCCTCATCGTGATCCTCTCCTTCCGGGGCCTCGACCCGGACGGCTCGGTCCACCGGGACTGATCACCGTGATTACGGGCCGTCGTCACCCGTCCGGCATACTCGACGGGTGAGCACGATTCCCGAGATCCGCGCCCTGCCCGTACCCGACGGTCTGGAGGGCGAGCGCGTCGACGCCGCCATCGCCCGTATGTTCGGGTTTTCCCGGACCAAGGCGGCCGAGCTCGCGGCCGCGGGCAAGGTCCAGCTCGACGGGGCCGAGGCCGGGAAGTCCGACCGGGTGACCGGCGGGGCCTGGCTGGAGGTCGAGATGCCGGCGCCGCCCGCGGCGGTGCAGGTCGTGGCCGAGCCCGTGGAGGGCATGGAGATCGTCCACGACGACGAGGACATCGTCGTCATCGTCAAGCCGGTCGGGGTGGCGGCGCATCCGAGCCCCGGCTGGACCGGTCCCACCGTGATCGGCGGTCTGGCCGCCGCCGGCTACCGGATCTCCACCTCGGGCGCCGCCGAGCGCCAGGGCATCGTGCACCGGCTGGACGTCGGCACCTCCGGCCTGATGGTCGTCGCCAAGTCCGAGCGGGCCTACTCCCACCTGAAGCACCAGTTCCGCGAGCGGATCACCGACAAGCGCTACCACGCGCTCGTCCAGGGCCACCCGGACCCGATGAGCGGGACGATCGACGCGCCCATCGGGCGTCACCCCAACCACGACTACAAGTGGGCCGTCATCGCCGACGGCAAGGCGTCCGTCACGCACTACGACCTCGTCGAGGCGTTCCGGGCCGCCAGCCTCCTCGACATCAAGCTGGAGACCGGGCGTACGCACCAGATCCGGGTGCACATGTCCGCGCACCGGCATCCGTGCGTCGGCGACCTGACGTACGGCGCCGACCCGACGCTGGCCAAGCGGCTGCGGCTGACCCGCCAGTGGCTGCACGCCGTGCGGCTCGGCTTCGAGCACCCCTCGGACGGCCGCTGGGTGGAGTTCGAGAGCGAGTACCCCGAGGACCTGCGGCACGCGCTGGAGACGGTGCGCGCGGAGAGCTCGTGAGCGACCCGGTGATCCGGGTCGTCGGGCCGGAGGGCCTCGCGGACTGTTTCGCGGTGCGGCGTGAGGTGTTCGTCGTCGAGCAGGAGATCCCCGAGGCCGAGGAGATGGACGCCTACGACGCCGAGGCCGTCCACCTGCTGGCCGGCGGGGAGGACGGGCCGCTCGGCACCGTCCGCTTCCTGTACGGCGCGCCCGCGCGCCGCAAGTACGCCCGGGCCGGGGTGGACGACGACGTCACGGCCGTCCTCGGACGGCTGGCCACGGTGCGCGCCGCGCGGGGCACGGGGGTGGGCGCCGCCCTGGTCCGGTCCGTCGAGGACGAGGCGCGGCGGCGCGGGCTGGAGCGGGTCTACCTGGAGGCCCAGACGCACGCGCTGGGCTTCTACGAGCGGCTGGGGTACGCGGCGTACGGGCCGGAGTTCGACGAGGGCAGCGGGATCCCGCACCGGGCGATGACCAAGAAGCTGTAGCGCCCGTTCCATGGCACGCTGAGGTGAACGACTGTTCCCCAGGCGGCGCGGAGGGCACTCGTGGACCAGCTGGCCCTGCTGTTCGTCCTGCTGCTCGGGGCACTCGTCACGGTGCCGCTGGGGGACCGGCTGGGGCTCCCGCCGCCGGTGCTGATGACGCTGGGCGGGATCGTCCTCGCCCTGCTGCCGTTCGTGCCCAATGTGGACATCCCGCCGGAGTTCATCCTTCCGCTGGTGCTGCCGCCGCTGCTCTACGCCTCCGCCCAGCGCACCTCCTGGCGGCAGTTCGCGGCCAACCGGCGGCCGATCTTCCTGCTGGCGGTGGCGCTCGTCTTCGTCACCACCGCCGCGGTCGCCGCCGTCGCCAACATGATCGTGCCGGGGATCTCGCTCGCCGCGGCCGTGGCGCTGGGCGCGCTCGTCGCCCCGCCCGACCCCGTCGCCGCGACGGCCGTCGCGGGCTCGCTGGGGCTGCCGCGCCGGCTGGTCTCCATCCTGGAGGGCGAGGGGCTCTTCAACGACGTCACCGCCATCGTGCTCTACCACGTGGCCATCGCGGCGGCCGTCAGCGGCAGCTTCTCGCTGCCGAGGGCGGTCGTCGAGTTCGTGATCTCCGCCGTCGTGGCCGTCGCCGTCGGTCTGCTGCTCGGCTGGGTCGCCAAGCGGCTGATGGACATCCTCGGCGACGCGACGCTCCAGATCGGGCTCACCCTGCTGGTGCCGTTCGTCTCCTACGCCCTCGCCGAGTCGTTCAAGGGCTCCGGGGTGCTCGCGGTGCTGACCACCGCGCTCTACCTCGCCGAGTTCGCGAGCGACGCCGACGACGTCCTGGGACGGCTGGCCGGACACACCTTCTGGGAGATCGTCGACACCCTCGTCACCGGCGTCGCCTTCGGCCTCGTCGGCCTCGAACTGCACAATGCCGTCGCCACCGTCTCGGGCCGCTGGGCCGAGATGCTCGGCATCGGCGGCATCGTCGTCGCCGTGGTGGTCGGCGTGCGGCTGCTGTGGCTGCTGCCCGCGGCCTGGCTGGCCAAGCGGCTGCACAAGGGCGGCGACATCGACGAGGAGGTCCTGACGAACTGGCGGGAGACCCTCGTGATGTGGTGGTCCGGGATGCGCGGCGTGGCCTCCGTGGCGCTCGCCCTGGCCATCCCGCTGACCAAGGACGACAAGTCGCCCTTCCCGGCCCGGGGCGAGATCCTCTTCATCGCCTTCGCCGTCATCATCGCCACGCTCGTCGTCCAGGGACTGACGCTGCCGCGGCTGGTCGCACTGCTCGGGGTGCGCTCCGACTCCGACTGGACCCGGGAGCTGGAGCGGCAGCTGGCCGTCCGCGCCGCCAAGGCGGCCCGGCACCGGCTGCTGGAGATCGAGCAGGAGGAGGAGCTCTCCGAGGACCTGAGGGAGATGCTGCACCGGCGGGCCTACGACATCGGCGCCCGCATCAGCCCCGAGATGGTCGACGACGAGCGGCGCGAGGCGCACGCCCAGCGCGTCCATCGGCTGCACACCATCCAGCGCATCCAGGCCGATCTGCTCTCGGCGGCGCGGCACGCGGTGCTCGACGCGCGCAGCGAGCCGTGGATGGATCCGGAGGTGGTGGACCGGGTGCTGCGGCACCTGGACGTGAAGTCGCTGCGGGGGATGTGACCGCGCCTCACGCCGGGCCCGGTCCCGGGCCGATGTCGTCCGAGGCCGGCGGGGTCTGCCGGCGGTCCGGCGCGTCCTGTGCACCCGGCGCGGCCGCGGTGTTGATCCGCGGCAGCGCGTACGGGTGCTCGCGGCGCAGCCACTCCACGAGCCGCTCGCGCACCAGGCAGCGCAGGGTCCAGATGTCGTCGGCGTCCCGGGCCGTCACCAGGGCCCGTACCAGGAGCGTGGACGGTGTGGTGTCCGTGACGACCAGGCTCCAGGCCCGGCCGTCCCACTCCGGGGCGTCCTTCACGATCTGGTGCAGCCGCTCGCGCATCAGGTCGAGCGGGGCGGAGTGGTCCAGGTGGAGGAAGACCGTGCCCGTCATCCGGGGGTTGCCGCGCGACCAGTTCTCGAAGGGCCGGCCGGTGAAGTACGAGACCGGCATGGTGATCCGGCGTTCGTCCCAGGTGGTCACCACGAGGTAGGTGAGCGTGATCTCCTCGACGGTGCCCCACTCGCCGCCCACGACGACCGTGTCGCCGATGCGCACCATGTCGCCGAAGGCGATCTGCAGTCCGGCGAAGACGTTGGCGAGGGTGGACTGGGCGGCCACCCCGGCCACGACGCCGATCAGCCCGGCCGAGGCCAGGACGGACGTGCCGGCGGCGCGCATGCCCGGGATCGTCAGCAGCATCGCCGCCAGGGCGACGACGCAGATCACCGCCGTGACGATTCTGCGGATCAGCGTGACCTGCGTCCGCACCCGGCGCGTCCGGGCGGGGTCGCGTTCGCCGGCGGCGTAGCGCGCGTACCCCGCCTCGACGACGGCGGTGGCCACGCGGGCCGCGAGCCAGGCGCAGGCGCCGACGAGGACGAGGTTCAGCAGCCGGCCGGCCGGCTCCTGGTACTCGCCGGCGAGCCCGGCGGATCCGAGGCCGGTGCGCAGCAGCGCCGTGCACAGCACCAGGCGCAGGGGCGTCCGGCAGCGGCGCAGCAGGCGCCACAGCGGGGCCTCGGGGTGGTGTTCGGCGATCGTGCGCACCGTACGGTCGGCGACCCGGCCGACGAACAGGGTGACGAGTACGGCGCCGACGACGACCGCGAGGGGGCGCAGTATGTCCTCCGCCATGGGCCTCGGCCTCCTTCCGGCCTTCTGCCGGCCTTCCGCCGGACAGGCCGGGGCGCGCCCCCTTCGACCGTAGCTGGCACGATGGAGGCCACGCGATCCGATCCGGCGTGTGGCCACATCTGCAAGGAAGTGACTCCTCAGTGACTCCGGTGCCGTCTCCTCCCCCGATTGTTCTGTTCCATTCGGCCTACGGCCTGCGGCCGGCCGTCCATGCGGCGGCCGAGCGGCTGCGTGGCGCCGGCTACGAGGTGCATGTCCCCGACCTCTACGAGGGGCGTACGGCGGAGACCGTCGAGGACGGGATGGCGATCAAGGAGGAGATCGGCCGGGAGGAGCTGCTCCGCCGGGCGATCGGTGCGGTGGCGCCGCTGTCCGAGCGGGGGCTGGTGTACGCCGGGTTCTCGCTGGGCGGGTCGATCGCGCAGAACCTGGCGCTGGGGGACGAGCGGGCGCGGGGCCTGCTGCTCTTCCACGGGACGTCGGACCTGGCGGAGGACGCGGCGGTGGACGAGCTGCCGGTGCAGCTGCATGTCGCGGATCCGGATCCGTTCGAGCCGCATGACTGGCTCAATGCGTGGTATTTGCGGATGGGGCGGGCGGGGGCGGAGGTGGAGGTGCATCGGTATGGCGGTGCCGGGCATCTGTTCACGGATCCGGAGCTTCCGGACTTCGACGAGGCGGCGGCGGAGCGGGCCTGGCGGGTGGCGCTGGGGTTTTTGGAGGAGGTTTCCGGGGGCTGAGGCGCGCGGGGGTTGCTCTGGGGGGAGATTTGCCCCTGGCCCGCCCTTTCACCGTTTCTTCCGGGGCGGAGCCCCGGGGCCCCACACCGCGCTGCCGCGCGGTGGGCGGGGGCTGCGCCCCCTGCGCCCCTGCTTCGGGGCTCCGCCCCGGACCCCGTTGTCGCGGCTTCGCCGCTCGTCCTCAAGCGCCGGACGGGCTGGATTGCGCGCCCGGGCGCAAACAGTCAACTCGTCCGGCGCTTGAGGGAAGCTCATCGCACTGGCGACTTCACCCGCTCCACCCGCTGCGTCCCGGACCGCGTCCGGTACGAACGTGTCCAGGACGCACCGGACTTGGGGTCCCGCTTGTCCGCGAGGACGTAGTAGTCCATCTGCGCCCGTTCCGCCGTCACGTCCAGCACGCCGTACCCGTGCGAGTCCATGTCGACCCACTTCACGTGCCGGTTCGCGGCCTTGACGGCGGCGACCGCCGGGAGGGAGACCGTGTGCGGCAGGACGTGCAGCGTGTCGTCGAGGTTGTCGGCGGTCACGGAGGTGACGACGAACTCCGTGGCGACGGAGCGGGAGAGCAGGGGGTACGTCGCGGCCTTCGCCGGTACGTCGTTGGCCCAGGCCATGTGGATGTCCCCGGTCAGGAAGACCGTGTTGCGGATGCCCCGGCCGGTGAGGTGCTCCAGCAGCTCGTGCCGGTCGTGCGTGTAGCCGTCCCACTGGTCGGTGTTGACGGTGATGCCCTCCGCGGGCAGGCCCAGCAGCTTGGCGAGGGGGCGCAGCAGATGGGCCGGCATGGCGCCGAAGGCGACGGGGGACATCATCACGGGGTTGCCGACGAGCCGCCAGGTCGTGTCGGAGGCGGCCAACCCCTCCTTCAGCCAGTCGAGTTGGGCCCGTCCGGTCAGGGTGCGGGAGGCGTCGTCCACCGTGCCGCTGCCGGGCTTGGCCTGCTGCGAGCGGAAGGATCGCAGGTCCAGCAGGTGCAGGTCGGCGAGGCGGCCGAAGCGCAGCCGGCGGTAGGTGGTGCCGGCGACGGACGGCCGTACGGGCATCCACTCGAAGTAGGCCTGCTTGGCGGCGGCCATGCGGGTCTTCCAGTCGCCCTCGGCCCCGGGTGTGTGGTTGGTGGCCCCGCCCGTCCAGGCGTTGTCGGCGAACTCGTGGTCGTCCCAGATGGCGACCATCGGCAGTGCGTGGTGCAGCGCCTGGAGGTCGGGGTCGGTCTTGTAACGGCCGTGCCGGACGCGGTAGTCGGCGAGGGTGACGATCTCGTGCTCGGGCTCGTGCTTCCGTACGACGTATTTGGCGGCGGGGTACTCGCCGGACTTGTACTCGTAGATGTAGTCGCCCAGGTGCAGTACGGCGTCCAGGTCGCGCCGGGCGGCGAGGTGACGGTAGGCGGAGAAGTGCCCCGACTCCCAGTTGGCGCAGGAGACCACGCCGAAGCGCAGGCCGTCCGGCGCCGCGTCGGGGGCGGGGGCGGTGCGCGTCCGGGCGGCGGGGGAGGCGGTGCCGCCGGCCGTGAAGCGGTAGAAGTAGCCGGTGGCCGGGCGCAGTCCGCGGACGTCGGCCTTGACGGTGTGGTCGGCGGCGGCGGTCGCGGTGACGGTTCCGGTGGCGACGATCCGGCCGAAGGCGGCGTCCTCGGCCACCTCCCAGGTGACCTCGGTGTCCGGGCCCCGGCCCGAGCCGGGTGTGGCGTCGGGGACGGGAGTGACGCGCGTCCACAGCAGGACGCCGTCGGGCAACGGGTCGCCGGAGGCGACGCCGTGGAGGAACGCGGGCCGGTCACCGCCGGCCGCGCGGGCCGGGGACACGCCCAGCAGCGCGGCGGTCGCTGCTGCGGACGTGACGAGAGTGCGGCGGGATATGGGGAGATTCACGGGCGATTACCTTAACGCTTTGGTAATGCCCGGGTAATGCGGGGTGGGTGGGGAAGGCAGGGGAACGGCCGCCCGGGGCCGTTCCCCTGACGCCCGGTTACTTCTTCTTGCCGAATTCCGCGTCGATCGTGGCGGTGAACTGGTCGGCCATGATCGGGGGGTTGTCCGTGCCCGGCGCGGTCAGCTGCTTCTTGTTGTGGACGAGGGCCGGGGTGCCCTTCACCCCGTCCTTGCCCATGAGCTTGCCGAGCTCCAGCGCCCAGCGGTCGAAGGTGTGGTCCTTGAGGTTCTTCTCGAAGTCCTTGTTGCCCTTGAGCGAGGGCACCTGCTGGGCGATGTCGAGGAGCTTCTTGTCGTCGGCGTAGGCGTCGTCGGTCTCGTCGGGGTGGTTGCCCTTGGAGTACAGCGCTTCCTTGTAGTCCGCGAACGCCTCCGGGCTGACGTTGAGCGCGGCGCCCAGCGCGCTGACGGCGTTCTTCGAGCCCGTGCCCTTGGCGGGGGAGTCGTCGATGAAGTTCGCCAGGATGTAACGGACCTTGTAGCGGCCGTTCTTGACGTCCTCACGGAGCTTCTTCCCCGAGTTCTGCTCGAAGATGGAGCAGATCGGGCAGCGCGGGTCCTCGTAGACCGTGAGCGTCTCCTTGGCGTTCTTGTCGCCGATGACGACCTCGGTGCCGTTCTCGCCCGAGGTGTTGGCCGGTTTGACGAGCGTCTTGGTCGCGGCGGTCTTCCACTGGCCGTCCTCGGACTTGTTCATCTGCGTCACCGCGTAGGCGACGCCGCCCGCGACGGCGAGGACGACGACGAGGGAGCCGGCGACCATCAGCTGGCGCTTGGTCTTGTCCTTCTTGGCCTGGCGCTCGCGCTCGGCGCGCAGCCGCTCGCGCGCGGCCTGCTTGTTCTGGGGGTTGTTCCGGTTGCTCATGGTGTTCTCCTGGTGGTCGTACGGATGGTGCGGGGACCTCTCGCTCAGGCGGTGCGGGCCTGGGGAGGACCCCGCCGTACGACGGAGTGCACGAGCAGGGGGAGCGCGGGCGCGGGAAGGGTGTCGCGCGCGGGGCGCACGATCGCCCCGCCGGGCCGCAGGGCCGCGCCGAGCGCGGCGGCCACCAGCAGCAGCGGGCGGAACGCGAAGGAGGCCACCGCCCGCAGCAGCCGGGCCAGGGCCACCTCGCCGCGGCGCAGCCAGGCGGCGGCCAGCAGGCCGACGGCGACATGGCCGGCGAGCAGCAGCCAGGGGAGCGCCGAGTCCAGCGTCCCCGCGGTGTCCCGGCCCGCGGCCATACGGGCCAGAGGGGTGCCGACCTCGCCGCCACGGCAGACGAGGTCGATGCCCATGGAGCGCAGCGGGCCGGCGACCGGGCCGCCCGCCGCGCCGTAACAGGCGTGCTGGCCGGTGGTGAAGACGGTGTCCGCGGCCAGCTCCAGCGGGACCAGCAGCGCGGATATGTGCCAGAAGCCCCGCTCACGGCCGGCCATCGCGTAGGCGACCGTGAAGAACGCGGCCGACAGCACGGCGACGGTGGACACCGGCAGCGGCAGCCGGGTGAGCAGGACGTGGGAGGCGGCGGACAGGGTCACGCACAGTGCGGTGAACAGCCCGGCGCGCAGCGCCCGCAACCGAACTCCCGTCCCCCTCATAACCGGGAAGTGTGCCACGACACGCCGTGATTGTCGTGTCAAGATTCGGCATCATCCGGGGAGGGCGGGAGCCCGGCCGGGAACGGCTCAGATGCCTACTTGATCTGCGCCTTTACCGCTGCGGTGAACTGGTCGGCCGTCATCGGGGGGTTCTGGCTCCCCTCGGCGGTCAGCTTCTTGCCGTCCAGCTTGATGGTGGGGGTGCCGGTGATGTCCTTGTTCTTGTCGAACGCGTCGGACACCGTCAGGGCCCACTTGTCGAAGGTGCCGTCCTTGACGTTCTTCTCGAAGTCCTTGTTGCCCTTGAGGGCCGGGACCTGCTGGGCGATCTTCAGCAGGGTGTCGTCCTTCGCGAAGTCGTCCTTGGTCTCCTCGGGGTGGTTCTCCTTGGCGTAGAGCGCCTTGTTGTACTCGGTGAACGCCTCCGGGCTGACGTTGAGCGCGGCGCCCACGGCGCTGAGGGCGTTCTTGGCTCCGGTGCCGCCGAGGTTCCGGTCGAGGAAGGCGCCGATGTGGTACGAGACCTTGAACGTGCCGTCCTTGACGTCCTTGTCGATCGTCGGGCCGACGTTCTGCTCGAAGACCGAGCAGATCGGGCACCGCATGTCCTGGTAGACCTCCAGGGTGTGCTTGGCGTTCTTGTCGCCGATGACGATCTCGGTGCCGTTCTCGCCGGAGGTGTTGGCCGGCTTGACGAGGGTCTTCTTGGCGGCGGCCGACCACTCCGAGTTGCTGCCGCTGCCGCCGCCCATCTGGGTCACGGCGACGGCTATGCCGGCCGCGACGGCCAGGACGCCGACGAGCGAGCCGCCGACGATCAGCTGGCGCTTGGTCTTGTCCTTCTTGGCCTGGCGCTCGCGCTCGGCCTTCAGCCGCTCGCGGGCGGACTGCTTGTTCTCCCAGGTGTTGCGCTTGCTCATGGTGGTACTGCTCCGTGTGGTGAGGTCGTGGGGTCAGGCGGGGACGGGCGGGGCGGGCGGCCCGCGTCTGACGACGGAGTGGAGCAGCAAGGGCCCGGACGGGGCCGCCGGGAGGCGGACGGGGAGGACGGCCCGGCCGCGCGGGGCGGGGGCGGGCACGGTGGCGCGGACGGCGCGCAGCGGCCGGAAGGCGGCCGCCGCGGCCGCGAGCAGCAGCCGGACCAGGGCCCGCTCGCCCCGGGCGAGCCAGCCGGCGGCCAGCAGGCCGATGGCGACATGGCCGGCGAGCAGCAGCCAGGGGGCGCAGCCGGGGCCCGCCAGACGGGCGAGCGGGGTGCCGACGCCGCTGCCGCCGCAGATCGCGCCGAGCGCGCCGGGCAGCGGGTGCCCGTCCGCGTCGTAGCAGGTGTCCTGGCCGGCGCCGAAGGCCGCGCCGAGGGCGAGCTCCAGCGGGACGAGGAGGGCGGCGACCGGTCCGTAGCGGTACGCGCCGGGGGCCCGGCCGGCCAGGGCCCAGGCCAGGGCGAAGACCCCGGCACCGGCCGCGCCGACGACGGGCACGGGAAGCTGCCGTCCGGACAGCAGCACATGGGAGGCGGTGGACAGCAGCAGGCACAGCGCCGTGAAGAGGGCCGCGCGGAGCGCCCTCGGCCGTGCCGCTGATATGTCCATGCATGCGAGTCTGGCACGTTCTGAGGTAAGTGGCGGCTAAAGAGAGATTCGCCATCGACGTCGTCGAATGCCCGTTCGGGATATCCCTCGTGCCGTCCGCGTCCAGTGGGCCCGCCGTACCGCCCGCCGCAGGCCGGTAACCTTCAAGACTGCCGTGCCGCCCCCTGTCCCCGAACCGCCCCGCCGGAGGTCGTCCACCGTGAGCAAGCCGCCCTTCACGCACCTGCACGTCCACACGCAGTACTCCCTGCTGGACGGTGCCGCGCGGCTCAAGGACATGTTCAGCGCCTGCAAGGAGATGGGGATGACACACATCGCCATGTCCGACCACGGCAACCTGCACGGCGCGTACGACTTCTTCCATCAGGCCAAGAAGGCCGAGATCACGCCGATCATCGGCATCGAGGCGTACGTGGCGCCCGAGTCGCGGCGCAACAAGCGGCGCATCCAGTGGGGCCAGCCGCACCAGAAGCGGGACGACGTCTCCGGTTCGGGTGGTTACACCCACAAGACGATCTGGGCGGCCAACGTCACCGGTCTGCACAACCTCTTCCGGCTGTCCTCGGACGCCTACGCCGAGGGCTGGCTGACCAAGTGGCCCCGGATGGACAAGGAGACCATCAGCCAGTGGTCCGAGGGGCTGATCGCCTCCACCGGCTGCCCCTCCGGCGAGCTGCAGACCAGGCTGCGCCTCGGCCAGTTCGACGAGGCCCTGAAGTCGGCCTCCGAGTACCAGGACATCTTCGGCAAGGACCGCTACTTCCTGGAGCTGATGGACCACGGCATCGAGATCGAGCGCCGGGTCCGCGACGGACTGCTGGAGATCGGCAAGAAGCTCGGCATCCCGCCCCTGGTCACCAACGACTCGCACTACACCTACGCGCACGAGGCGGCCGCCCACGACGCCCTGCTGTGCATCCAGACCGGCAAGAACCTCTCCGACCCGGACCGCTTCCGCTTCGACGGCTCGGGCTACTACCTGAAGTCCACGGAGGAGATGTACGCCATCGACTCCTCGGACGCCTGGCAGGAGGGCTGCGCCAACACCCAGCTGGTCGCCGACCAGATCGACACCGAGGGCATGTTCCAGTTCCGGAACCTGATGCCCAAGTTCGACATCCCCGAGGGCTACACCGAGGTCACCTGGTTCCGCGAGGAGACCATGCGGGGCATGCACCGCCGCTTCCCGGGCGGCATCCCCGAGGACCGCATGAAGCAGGTCGAGTACGAGATGGACACCATCATCTCGATGGGCTTCCCGGGCTACTTCCTCGTGGTCGCCGACTTCATCATGTGGGCCAAGAAGCAGGGCATCGCCGTCGGCCCCGGGCGAGGCTCCGCGGCCGGTTCGATCGTCGCCTACGCGATGGGCATCACCGACCTCGACCCCATCCCGCACGGCCTGATCTTCGAGCGGTTCCTCAACCCCGAGCGCATCTCGATGCCCGATGTCGACATCGACTTCGACGAGCGCCGGCGCGCCGAGGTGATCCGGTACGTCACCGAGAAGTACGGCGCCGACAAGGTCGCCATGATCGGCACGTACGGCACCATCAAGGCCAAGAACGCCATCAAGGACTCCGCACGCGTCCTCGGCTATCCGTACGCCATGGGCGACCGCATCACCAAGGCGATGCCCGCCGACGTCCTCGGCAAGGGCATCCCGCTCTCCGGCATCACCGACCCCAACCACCCGCGCTACAGCGAGGCGGGCGAGGTGCGCGGGATGTACGAGAACGAGCCGGACGTGAAGAAGGTCATCGACACCGCCATGGGCGTCGAGGGCCTGGTCCGGCAGATGGGTGTGCACGCGGCCGGCGTGATCATGTCCAGCGAGACGATCACCGACCATGTCCCGGTCTGGGTCAGGCACTCCGACGGCGTGACCATCACGCAGTGGGACTATCCGAGCTGTGAGTCGCTCGGCCTGCTGAAGATGGACTTCCTCGGCCTGCGCAACCTCACGATCATGGACGACGCCGTCAAGATGGTGAAGGCCAACAAGGGGATCGACATCGACCTCCTGGCCCTCCCGCTCGACGACCCCACGACCTTCGAACTGCTCCAGCGCGGTGACACCCTCGGCGTCTTCCAGTTCGACGGCGGGCCCATGCGGTCCCTGCTGCGGCTGATGAAGCCCGACAACTTCGAAGACATCTCCGCCGTGTCCGCCCTGTACCGGCCGGGCCCGATGGGCATGAACTCGCACACCAACTACGCGCTGCGCAAGAACGGCCAGCAGGAGATCACCCCGATCCACCCGGAGCTGGAGAAGCCCCTCGAGGAGGTCCTGGCCGTCACCTACGGCCTGATCGTCTATCAGGAGCAGGTCCAGAAGGCCGCCCAGATCATCGCGGGTTACTCGCTCGGCGAGGCCGACATCCTCCGCCGTGTGATGGGCAAGAAGAAGCCCGAGGAGCTGGCGAAGAACTTCACCATCTTCCAGGCCGGTGCCCGGAAGAACGGCTACACCGACGAGGCCATCCAGGCCCTCTGGGACGTGCTGGTCCCCTTCGCCGGCTACGCGTTCAACAAGGCGCACTCCGCCGCGTACGGACTCGTCTCCTACTGGACCGCCTACCTCAAGGCCAACCACCCGGCCGAGTACATGGCCGCTCTGCTGACCTCCGTCAAGGACGACAAGGACAAGTCGGCGACGTACCTCAACGAGTGCCGGCGCATGGGCATCAAGGTGCTCCCGCCGAACGTCAACGAGTCCGAGTCGAACTTCGCCGCGCAGGGCGACGACGTGATCCTCTTCGGCCTGACGGCCGTCCGCAACGTCGGCCAGAACGTCGTCGACTCGATCATCAAGTGCCGCAAGTCCAAGGGGAAGTACACCTCCTTCCCCGACTTCCTCGACAAGGTCGAGGCGGTCGTCTGCAACAAGCGCACCGTCGAATCGCTGATCAAGGCCGGTGCGTTCGACGAGATGGGCCACACGCGCAAGGGCCTCACCGCGCACTACGAGCCGATGATCGACAACGTGGTGGCGGTCAAGCGCAAGGAGGCCGAGGGGCAGTTCGACCTCTTCGGCGGGATGGGCGAGGAGGACAGCGACGAGCCCGGCTTCGGGCTGGACGTGGAGTTCTCCGACATCGAGTGGGAGAAGTCGTATCTGCTCGCCCAGGAGCGGGAGATGCTCGGCCTCTACGTCTCCGACCACCCGCTCTTCGGCATCGAGCACGTCCTCAACGACAAGGCCGACGCCGGGATCAGCCAGCTCACCGGCGGCGACTACTCCGACGGTGCGATCGTCACCATCGGCGGCATCATCTCCGGCCTCCAGCGCAAGATGACCAAGCAGGGCAACGCCTGGGCCATCGCCACCGTGGAGGACCTGGCCGGCTCCATCGACTGCATGTTTTTCCCGGCCACCTACCAGCTGGTCTCCACCCAGCTCGTCGAGGACGCCGTCGTCTTCGTCAAGGGCCGGCTCGACAAGCGCGAGGACATCCCGCGGCTGGTCGCCATGGAGCTGATGGTCCCCGACCTGTCCAACGCGGGCAGCAACGCGCCCGTCGTCATCACCATCCCGACGGTCAAGGTCACCCCGCCGATGGTGGAGCGGCTCGGGCAGGTGCTCACCCACCACCGGGGCTCCACCGAGGTGCGGATCAAGCTCCAGGGGCCGCGGAAGACGACGGTGCTCCGCCTGGACCGGCACCGGGTCACCCCGGACCCGGCGCTCTTCGGCGATCTGAAGCAGCTGCTCGGGCCGTCCTGTCTGGCGGGCTGAGCACCCCGTACGTGCCCGAGGGCGCGCCCGCTTGTGGCGGGCGCGCCCTCACGCGCTTCCGGGCGCCGGTCAGTTGTGGGCGCCGGCCGGTGGTGATCGTCAGTTGTGGCCGAAGCGCTTCTCGCGGTGCTTCCGTGCGACGTCGGACGGGGTCGCCTGGCTCTTCGCCTGGGCCTCCATGGCCGATTGCTGTGCCTGCTGCTGTCCGCGCTCCGCGGGGCTGCTCTTCTGCTGACTCCGGTCCTGCTTCTTGTTCTTGGCCATGACTGGTGTGCCTCCAGTGAAGGATGCCCCCTGGGTGTTCCCCGTTCCACACCCTTGCACGGTCTGAAGAAACGTGCATTTCGGTGCATATCCAAGGGTGATGGGGGTGCTTCTCGGTCTCACCCCGTATCCGCCACGCCGATGATCCAGTTCGGACTGATAACCCCCGTGCGGTCGGGCAGACTCCTGGGAAAGTCAGTGACATCCCGGGCGCTGTCGTGCCGGGTGTCGTGCCGGGGGCGACCGCACATCTGGACAAGCTGGACATACGGAAGAAGGTGCACCGTGGACCGCTGCGTCGTCCTGGTGGACGCCGGGTATCTGCTGGGCGCCGCCGCGAGCCTGCTGGCCGGGGAACCGGCCCGGTCGCGCATCACCGTCGACCACACGACCCTCATCCAGGGTCTGCGCGAGCGCGCCGAGGGCGACACCCAGCGGCCCCTGCTGCGCATCTACTGGTTCGACGGCGCCCCCGACCGGGTACCCCAGCCCGAGCACCGCAGGCTCCGCGTCATGCCCCGCGTCACCGTCAGGCTCGGCGCCCTCACCCGCGCCGACGGCCGCTGGGCGCAGAAGGGCGTGGACGCGGCGATGCACGCCGAACTCACCGAACTCGCCCGGAACCGGGCCTGTTCGGACATCGTGCTGGTGACGGGCGACGGTGACCTGCTGCCCGGTCTGATGTCCGCGAAGGAGCACGGCGTCGCCGTCCATCTGTGGGCCGTCCAGGCCGCGGACGGCGACTACAACCAGTCCGAGGACCTCGTCGCCGAGGCGGACGAACGACGGGTCCTGGACCGCACCTGGATCACCCGGGCCGTCCGGGCCCGGGAGCTCACCGGGCCCTGCGCCCCGCCGCCGGCGCCCGAGCCCGAGATCGCCGCGATCCTGTCCGCGCCGCTGCCGGAGACCTCCGGCTCGGAGCGGTCCGCCGCCCCGGCCCCGGCGGAGGCGGGGGAGCCCGCGCACAACGGGACGCGGCCGGCCTCCGCCGGTGAACGGTCCGACGGGGCCGGGGCGCGGGCCGTGCCCACGCCCAAGGACCTCGCGGTCCTCGGCAAGGGGCCCGGCGGGCCCGCCGCGGCCGTCCCCGCACCGGCGGTCGGGACCCCCAACGCGACGCTGCGCTGGTCCTCCGACAAGGGGCTGGTCGACCGGGCCGCGGGCCCCAACGGGCTCGGCGAGACCCCGGAGGCCGCCGCGCTGCCGACGCTCGCCCAGCTCACCAGCGCCGAGCAGCGGTGGGCCGACCGGGAGGAGGACATCACCACCGTGGGCGGTGACCCCTTCGAGGTCGGACAGGTCTTCGCCCGGCGGTGGACGGAGCGGATCACGGACTCCGCGCAGCTTCAGCACCTGTCGACCGAGTATCCGCGGATCCCGCACCGGATCGACGGGGAACTGCTGCGGTACGCGGCACGGTTCGGGCTGCTCGCGCACAAGGACGACCAGATCGACGAGCGGGACCGGTATGCGATCCGGGCCGGGTTCTGGCGGGAGATCGACGCGCGGACGGCGGCGGAGCATGCGTCGCCGGCGGGGGATTGAGATGTGCCCCTGGCCCGCCCTTTCGCCGTTTCCCCGGGGCTGCGCCCCTGCTCCCCGGCGGGGGCTGCGCCCCCTGCGCCCCATGCTTCCGGGGCTCTGCCCCTGGCCCCCGTTTGTCGCGGCTCCGCCGCTCGTCCTCAAACGCCGGACGGGCTGTTCAGCCTGTCCGGGGGTTGCCCCCTCCGGGGAGCTTGAGGACTTCCGACCGGAGGTCGGATGGGGGTCCGGGGTCTCCCTGGGAAACGGTGAAAGGGCGGGGCGGGGGCACAACAAAAACCCGCCCCACCCCGGCGCGAGCCGACGGCGTCCCTGCGCGTACCCTCATAGCTCGTGGAGACGGGCGCGAGACAGGCGGAACAGGACGACACCGTGTGCACGGTGCGAGGGCTCGTCAAGACCTACCCCCCCACCCGCGGTGCCGACGCGGTCCGCGCCAGCGACGGTGTCGACCTCGACGTCCGCCGCGGCGAGATCTTCGGGCTGCTCGGGCCCAACGGGGCGGGGAAGACCACGCTCGTGCGGCAGCTCACCGGGCTGCTGCGGCCCGACGCCGGGACCGTCGACCTCCTCGGCCACGACCTCGTACGCCACCCCGACCGCGCCGCCCGCCTCGTCGGCTATCTCGGCCAGGAGTCCGGTGCGCTCGACGAGCTGACCGTGGCCCTCGCCGCCGAGACCACCGGGCGGCTGCGCGGGCTGACGCTGCGCGCGGCCCGCGCCGAACGGGACGCCGTCCTCGACGAGCTGGGTCTCGCCCCGATCGCCGGCCGGCCGCTGAAGAAGCTCTCCGGCGGCCAGCGCCGGCTGGCCTGCTTCGCCGCCGCCCTCGTCGGCGAGCGCCCCGTGCTCGTCCTCGACGAGCCGACCACCGGCATGGACCCGGTCGCCCGTCGCGCCGTGTGGGCCGCCGTGGACCGGCGCCGCGCCGAGCGCGGGACGACGGTGCTGCTCGTCACCCACAACGTCATCGAGGCCGAGACCGTCCTCGACCGGGTCGCCGTCCTGGAGAGCGGCCGGATCATCGCCTGCGACACTCCCGCCGGGCTCAAGGAGCTCGTCGCCGACGAGGTGCGGGTCGAGCTCGTCTGGCGTGACGCGCCGCCGCTCGACGTCCCCGAGGTGGCCGCCCTGCGCACCGCGGCCACCGAGACCGGCCGCCGCTGGTCGCTGCGGCTCGACCCCGCCGGGGCGCGGGCCGCCGTCGCGGCCGTGACCGGTGGCCCGGCCTTCGCCGCGCTCGACGACTTCACCCTCGCCACACCCAGCCTGGAGGACGTCTACCTGGCGCTGGGCGGCCGTGCGAAGGGCCTGGTGAAGGGGTGAGACACCTGGAATCGAACGGGAGTTGTGCCGCGTGAGTGCTGTATCCGAGGCGGTGCCCGGGAAGGTCCGGGCGCAGGGCGTGGTCCGGGCGCAGGGCGTGGTCCGGGCGCGGGCCCCGCACGGCGGGGCCGCCGCCCCGCTCGCGCCGCGCGCCCGGCTGCTGCCCGCGCTGTCGGCCGTCTACCGCGCGCAGCTGTCCCGCGCCCGGGTGGCGCGGATCCCGCTGCTGTTCGTCGCCACCTTCCAGTCCGTCGGGATCATGGTCCTGATGCGCGGCGTGGTGGACGGGGGCGACGAGGCGCGGGCCGTGGTGGCCGGGTCCAGCGTGCTGGTCGTCGCGTTCGTCGCGCTGAACCTGCTGGCCCAGTACTTCGGGCAGCTGCGCGCCAGCGGCGGCCTCGACCACTACGCGACGCTGCCCGTGCCGCCCGCGGCGGTGGTGCTGGGCGCGGCGGCGGCGTACGCCTCGTTCACCGTGCCCGGAACGGTCGTCACGGCCGTTGTCGGCAGCGTGCTGTTCAAGCTGCCGCTCGCCCACCTATGGGTGCTGGCCGCGGTGATCCCGCTGGCCGGTGCCGCGCTGTCCGGGCTCGGCGCCGCGCTCGGGCTGCTCGCGCCGCGGCCCGAACTGGCCACGCTCTGCGGCCAGTTGGGCATGTCGGCCGCACTGCTGCTCGGTGTGCTGCCCGCCGCGCACCTGCCCGTGCCGGTGGTGTGGGCGCGTGATCTGCTGCCCTCGACCTATGGGGTCGAGGCGCTCGCCCGGTCCTTCGACGCGCGGCCCGACTGGCTGCTGACGGCCGCGGACCTCGGCGTCTGCGCGGCCGTCGGCGTGGTGTCGCTGGCCGTCGCCACCTGGGCCTACCGCCGGGCCGCGGTGCGGTGAGGCGCGTGACGCGCCGCGGTGGACGTCCCACGGGTGCGACCTGGCACGATGGCGGGGTGACCGCACCGCTGACGCCCTCCCCGCACGACCGGCCCGTCCCCGTCCCCCCGCAGGACCTCCCGCCCGCGCCCACCCTCTCCCAGGCGCTGCGGGCCGAGCTGCCGGCCGCCGCGGTCGTCGCGGCGGTCACGACGGTGTCCGGGGTGCTGATGGGATTCCTGTGGGTGTGGCTGGCCCCCCGGATCCCGCTGATCTCGGACGGCAAGGCGGTCTTCCTGCGGAACTCGGAGGGGGAGCAGGCGATCGGTGCCGACGGCACGTTCGCGCTGCTCGGCCTGGCCTTCGGGGTGGTGGCCGCCGCGCTCGTCTTCCTGCTGCGCCGCGCGGGCGGAGTGGGCGTGGTCACCGGGCTCGCGGTGGGCGCGCTGCTCGGGTCGCTGGTCGCCTGGCGGCTGGGGATGTGGCTGGGGCCCACGTCGGACGTGGTCGCGCACGCGCGGGCGGTCGGCAAGGGCGTCGTCTTCGACGCGCCGCTGCGGCTGGGGGCGAAGGGGATGCTGCTGGCGTTCCCGATGGCGGCGATGGCGGTGCATCTGGGGGTGACGGCGCTGTTCGGGCCCCGCGACGAGGTTGTCGTCCCGGGGCCCGGATCCGGGGTGTGACCTCCCGCTCGCTCGCGGGGGGTCAGGCCGGCCTGCGGCCGTGGTTGGCGCGGTTCTTGCGGAGCCTCCATTTGCGCTTGCGGGTTCGTTTGGACATGGGGG
Organism: Streptomyces luteireticuli; assembly: GCF_041519305.1. Lineage (NCBI taxonomy): Bacteria > Bacillati > Actinomycetota > Actinomycetes > Kitasatosporales > Streptomycetaceae > Streptomyces > Streptomyces luteireticuli. Next base: position 2,582,130 of record NZ_CP167927.1, on the reverse strand, counting down.
TGTCGTAGCGCGGGTGGGGTGGGTTGTCGAGGGGGTGTGTTTGCCCCTGTCCCGCCCTTTCGCCGTTTCCGCAGGGGCTGCGCCCCTTCGCAACCCGCGTGCGCGCTGCCGCGCGCGGGTGGGCGGGGCTTCGCCCCTGCGCCCCACCGGGGGCTTCGCTCCCTGGCCCCCCGAAGCGCCCTGCGGGCTCCCCCAGAGGGGGCACCCCCAGTCCTCAAACGCCGGACGGGCTGGGGTGGCGCGCCATTTCAGCCCGTCCGGCGTTTGAGGACGAGCGGCGGAGCCGCGATACGGGGTCCGGGGCGGAGCCCCGGAAGAAACGGTGAAAGGGCGGGACCGGGGCGAAACATCACCCCCGCCCGATCGGCCCCACCACCGCCCCCGTCAGCTCCGCCAGATCCCCCGGTGCCAGTTCCACCTCCAGGCCCCGGCGGCCCGCCGAGACGCAGATCGTGGGGTGGGCGAGGGCCGAGTCGTCCAGGGCCGTCGGGAGGCGCTTGCGCTGGCCGAGAGGGGAGATGCCGCCGCGTACGTACCCCGTCGTCCGCTCCGCGGCCGTCGGGTCCGCCATGACCGCCCGCTTGCCGCCCACCGCCGCCGCCAGCGCCTTGAGGTCCAGCGTGCCGGCGACGGGGACGACGGCCACCGTCAGGGCGCCGTCGACCTCGGCCACCAGGGTCTTGAAGACGCGCGAAGGGTCCACGCCCAGGGCCTCGGCCGCTTCCTCGCCGTAGGACGGGGCGGCGGGGTCGTGCTCGTAGGCGTGGACGGAGAAGGGGACGCCCGCCTTCTCCAGGGTCACGATCGCCGGGGTGGCGCCAGGACCGGACTTGCCGGACTTCTTTCCCAAGGGGCTTCCGCCTTCGGTCAGTTGGGGCTCGTGGGCCGCCGGGTGAGGTCCGCCGCCGGTACGGACGGGAGCTTGGCGATCAACGCCGCCTCGGCGCGCAGCAGTTCCAGTTCGGTCGCGAGCCGGGTGGCCGTGTCCGGCGCCTCCAGCAGCCGTTGCCGGGCCGGGACGTCGAGCATGGCGGCGGCCGCGACCAGGTAGGAGAGGACGGACGGCTCGTCGGGGAGGTCCGGCCGGCCGGCCAGGGAGCGTTCGGTCGCCCCGGCCAGCCGCTTCTGGTAGGTGCGGAAGGCCCGCAGGACGCCGGAGGCGAGCGCGCCCGGGCCCTCGCCGGGCCGCTCGGGCAGGTCCTCCACCTCGCCGGTCAGATAGGGGCCGGAGGCGTCGACGGACAGCAGCCGGAAGCGGGTGGTGCCGGTCGCCAGCACCTCGTACGTGCCGTCCTCGCGCCCGCGGATGGTCGCGGCCTCGGCCACGCAGCCCACCGTGTGGAACGCCGCGATCGGGTCGGACCCGAAGCCGGTGGCGGGGCCGGGCTCCGGCCGGGTCTCCGCGGGCAGCCCGGGGGCGCTGTGCGCCACCTCCAGCCCGTCGCGGATGGCCACGACGCCGAAGCGGCGCGGTTCGTCCTCGGGCAGTTCGTCGAGGTGGCGCATCATCGCGCGGTACCGCTGCTCGAAGACGTTCAGGGGGAGGACGAGGCCCGGGAACAGCACCGAGTTCAGCGGGAAGATCGGAAGGCGCGCGGAGGTCACAGCCGGTAAGCCTAACCGCGTGCGCGCCCGGCCCTCACTGGCGCCGCAGCAGCCGGGACACGCCCGCCGTGACGGTCGTGGCCAGCATCCAGCCGATCAGGACGAGCGCGCCGGCCAGCCACTGCCCGGTCCCGCTGCTCCGCCAGGCCCTGCTCTGCCCCAGGTCGACCACCGGGAGCAGCAGGTCGAGCGTGTAGAGGGCGGCGTTCCAGGTGGGCCCCTCCTCCGGTTTCATCCGGGGCATCGGGTGCTGGGAGAAGTAGGCGGTGCCCAGCGCCCACAGCATCACCATCCATAACGCGGCCCGGCCGGGGCGGTAGCCATAGGCGACGGTCCAGTCCTGGAGGTAGCCCCACGCCTTGCCGGCGAGCGGGAGCGTCTCGCGGCGGCGGCGCTGCTTGGCCAGCAGCACCGCGCGGGCGTCGGTGTCCTCGCCGCTGTCGCGCAGGGCCGCGGCCAGGCACTCGTACGGCTCGGGGGCGTACTCGGGGGTGGCCGCGGCCACCCACTCCAGGCGTCTGGAGAGCGGGAAGCGGCCGAGCGGTATCAGCGTCTCGTAGGAGAAGCCCGCCATCCCCAGGGCGCCGGGTCCCGGCCAGCTCTCCCAGCGGTCGACCAGGTTGACGACCTTGGCGCCGGAGAGGACCACCCGTCCGCTCTCCGGCCGCTCCCCGAGGAAGCGCAGCTCGGGCGTCTGGACGCGGCGCAGCGAGAGTTCCTGGTCGCCGGTCATCACCAGCCGGGCGCCGCTGAGGTCCACCGCGTCGCCGAACCGGCCGTCGTCCAGCCGCATCCCGCCCTCGCAGGTGAAGCGCCGCATGCGGGTGCCGCGTTGAGGGGTGGTGGCGGAGATGCCGTACGGGGGAGTGGCGCCGGCCGGGAGGGGGCCGGAGTCGGCGGCGGGCGTGAGGTAGAGGGTGCGTTCCACGGTGAGCTGCGGGGCGTTGAGCGCCCGCCGGCCGAAGGGGTTGCTCAGGGTGGAGCCGCGCAGGCTGAGCGAGACCCCTATGGTCGCGCCGCGCATGCTCAGCTCCCCGTAGGCGCGGGTCAGCTCGGCCTGGAGGTCCTGGCCGACCGAGAGGCCGTCGGCGGCGATGGCCACCCCGCGCCGGTCGCGGCGCACGACGGCCTGGTTGAGCAGCAGGTCGGTGCCGATCCGCGCGTCGGTCAGCCGGATGCCGCGCCGTACCACGCAGCGCGGCAGGTGCAGGTCGCCCTCGGTGTGCAGGCGGGCCGCCTCCAGCCGCGGGATGGCGCAGCCGACCAGGCGCAGTGTGGTGAAGCGGCTTTCCGGGAGCAGCAGCTGCTGCTCGAAGCGGCAGTTCTGCATCTCGACGTAGGGGGTGACGGTGCCGCCGGACAGGTCCAGCAGGCCGGTGATCTGTACGCCGTTGAGCTTGAGGGCGGCCACCCGGCCGGGGAGCGGCGGGGGGCCGTCGAGCAGGAGCAGGGCGATGACCCGGGCGCGCACGCTGCGTTCCGGGCCCCAGGTGTGCGGGCCGTTGGGGTCGTTCTGCTCGGGACGGTCGGTGCGCAGGTCGTGGGTGGTGCCGGTGCGGAAGGCCCGCCACATGCCCTGCTCGGCGTCGGTGAGGCCGAGCCCGGGCGGGGGTCCGCCGACATCGCTCTCGGTCACGGTTCCCTCCCTGACGGGTTCAGGCATCCGCACCTCGGTGTGTACTGGCCCGATTCCCCGTGGGTCACCGCTTGAACACCGAGGGTGCCGTGAACTTTGTCGCGACTCCGTCAAGCGGCCCGGGCGGCGTATCAGAGGCGGCGTATCAGAGGGTGGTACGGAGAGCGGTGTGACGGGACGGGTCTGAGACAATTGGTCGCGTGATCTCCCGAATCGATCTGCGCGGCGGCGCCGTCACCGACGGCACCTTCGACCGCGACCTGCTGCCCCGAGCCGAACTCGACGTCGAGGCCGCCCTGGAGAAGGTGCGGCCCATCTGCGAGGACGTGCATCATCGTGGCACGGCGGCGTTGATCGACTACGCGGAGAAGTTCGACGGCGTGACGATCGAGCGGGTGCGCGTCGCGCCCGAGGCGATCGAGCGCGCCCTGGCGGAGCTGGACCCGGCGGTCCGGGCCGCCCTGGAGGAGTCCATCCGCCGCGCCCGCCTCGTCCACCGCGAGCAGCGCCGCACCGACACCACCGTCACCGTCGTCCCCGGCGGTACCGTCACCGAGCGCTGGGTGCCCGTCGAGCGCGTCGGCCTCTACGTCCCGGGCGGCCGGGCCGTCTACCCGTCGTCCGTGGTCATGAACGTGGTGCCCGCACAGGAGGCGGGCGTCTCCTCGCTGGCCGTCTCCTCCCCGCCGCAGGCCGACTTCGGAGGTCTGCCGCACCCGACGATCCTCGCCGCCTGCGCCCTGCTCGGCGTGGACGAGGTGTACGCGGCCGGCGGCGCCCAGGCGATCGCCATGTTCGCCTACGGCACCGAGGAGTGCCGCCCCGCCCAGCTGGTCACCGGCCCCGGCAACATCTGGGTCGCCGCCGCCAAGCGGCTGCTCAAGGGCCGCATCGGCATCGACGCCGAGGCCGGTCCCACCGAGATCGCGGTCCTCGCCGACGACACCGCCGACCCCGCGCATGTCGCCGCCGACCTGATCAGCCAGGCCGAGCACGACCCGCTGGCCGCGGCCGTCCTCGTCACCCCCTCCGAGGCGCTGGCCGCCGCCGTCGAGGAGGAGCTCAAGGTCCAGGCCCCCGCGGCCAAGCACGCCGAGGAGCGGATCCTCCCGGCGCTCGCGGGCCGGCAGTCGGCGATCGTGCTGGTCGACGACCTCGACGCGGGTCTCGCCGTCGTGGACGCCTACGCCGCCGAGCACCTGGAGATCCAGACCGCGGACGCCTCCGCCGTCGCCGCCCGGGTGCGCAACGCGGGCGCGGTCTTCGTCGGCCCGTACGCGCCGGTCTCCCTCGGCGACTACTGCGCCGGCTCCAACCACGTCCTGCCCACCGGCGGCTGCGCCTGCCACTCCTCGGGCCTGTCCGTGCAGTCCTTCCTGCGCGGCATCCACGTCGTGGACTACAGCCGCGACGCGCTCGCCGAGGTCACCCACCACGTGGTGACGCTGGCGGAGGCGGAGGACCTGCCGGCGCACGGCGCGGCGCTCAAGGCGAGGTTCGGATGGAAGGTTCCGGGGCAGAGCAAGTGACCAGGATCGACGACCTCCCCATCCGGGACGAACTGCGCGGCAAGTCCCCTTACGGCGCACCGCAGTTGGACGTCCCCGTCCGCCTGAACACCAACGAGAACCCGCACCCGCTGCCGGACGCGCTGGTCGCCCGTATCGCCGAGCGCGTCGCCGAGGCCGCCCGGCACCTGAACCGCTACCCCGACCGGGACGCGGTCGAGCTGCGCACACAGCTCGCCGCCTACCTCACCCGCACCGGCGGTCACGCGGTCACGCGCGAGAACGTCTGGGCGGCCAACGGCTCCAACGAGGTCCTCCAGCAGCTGCTGCAGACCTTCGGCGGTCCCGGCCGCACGGCCCTCGGCTTCGAGCCCTCGTACTCGATGCACGCGCTGATCTCGCGCGGCACCGGCACCGGCTGGATCTCCGGGCCGCGCCGGGACGACTTCACGATCGACGTCGAGGCGGCGACCGGGGTCATCGCCGAGCGGCGGCCCAACGTGGTCTTCGTCTGCTCGCCCAACAACCCCACGGGCACCGCCGTCGACGCGGAGACCGTGCTGCGGCTGTACGAGGCCGCGCAGGCGGCGGGCCCGTCCATGGTGATCGTGGACGAGGCGTACGGCGAGTTCAGCCACCGGCCCTCGCTGCTGCCGCTGCTGGCGGGACGGCCGAACCTGGTCGTCTCCCGCACCATGTCCAAGGCGTTCGGCGCGGCCGGACTGCGCCTGGGCTACCTCGCCGCCGACCCGGCGGTGGTGGACGCCGTGCAGCTCGTCCGGCTGCCCTACCACCTCTCGTCCGTCACCCAGGCCACCGCGCTGGCGGCCCTGGAGCACACGGACACGCTGCTCGGCTACGTCGAGCAGCTCAAGGCCGAACGCGACCGCATCGTCACCGAGCTGCGCGCCATGGGCTGCGAAGTGACCGAATCCGACGCCAACTTCGTGCAGTTCGGGGTCTTCGAGGACGCCCACGCCGCCTGGCAGGCGATCCTCGACCGGGGCGTCCTGGTGCGCGACAACGGCGTACCGGGCCGGCTGCGGGTCACCGCCGGCACCCGCGAGGAGAACGACGCGTTCCTCGACGCGGTGCGCACCGTCATGAAGGAGAACCGATGAACCACCGCGTGGGTCGCATCGAGCGGACCACCAAGGAGACGTCCGTCCTGGTCGAGATAGACCTCGACGGGACCGGGCAGGTCGATGTGTCGACGGGCGTCGGCTTCTACGACCACATGCTCGACCAGCTCGGCCGCCACGGCCTGTTCGACCTGACCGTCAAGACCGACGGCGACCTGCACATCGACACCCACCACACCATCGAGGACACCGCCCTCGCGCTGGGCGCCGCCTTCAAGCAGGCGCTCGGCGACAAGGTGGGGATCTACCGCTTCGGCAACTGCACGGTCCCGCTGGACGAGTCGCTGGCCCAGGTGACGGTGGACCTCTCCGGCCGCCCGTACCTGGTGCACACCGAGCCCGAGAACATCGCGCCGATGATCGGCACCTACGACACGACGATGACCCGGCACATCCTGGAGTCCTTCGTCGCGCAGGCGCAGATCGCGCTGCACGTCCACGTGCCGTACGGGCGCAACGCGCACCACATCGTGGAGTGCCAGTTCAAGGCCCTGGCCCGGGCGCTGCGTTACGCGTCCGAGCGCGACCCGCGCGCGGCCGGAATCCTCCCGTCCACGAAGGGTGCACTGTGACCGGCCTCTCCGCCGCGCTGATCATCGTCGGGCTGTTCCTGATCGGCGGCGTCATCTCCTTCGTCAAGCAGGGCATGGGCAAGAGCGTCATCGTGCTGCTCGGCATCGGGGCCGCCATGTGCCTGACCGCGGGCATCCTCCGGATCGAGGGGCTGTGGTCATGAGCAGCAGTCCCAAGAAGGTCGTCGTCTTCGACTACGGGTTCGGCAACGTCCGGTCCGCCGAGCGGGCCCTCGCCCACGTCGGCGCGGACGTCGAGATCACCGGCGACTTCGACGCCGCCATGAACGCCGACGGGCTGCTCGTCCCCGGCGTCGGCGCGTTCGCCGCCTGCATGCAGGGGCTGCGCGCGGCCCGCGGCGACTGGGTCGTCGGCCGGCGGCTGTCCGGCGGGCGCCCGGTGATGGGCATCTGCGTCGGCATGCAGATCCTCTTCGAGCGCGGCATCGAGCACGGCATCGAGACCGAGGGCCTCGACCAGTGGCCCGGCGCGGTCGAGCCCCTCAAGGCCCCCGTCGTCCCGCACATGGGCTGGAACACCGTCGCGCCCGCCGAGGGCTCGCAGCTCTTCGCCGGGCTGGACGCGGACGCCCGCTACTACTTCGTCCACTCCTACGCCGTCCGCGCGTGGAACCTCGAAGTCACCAACGCGGCCATCCGCGCCCCCAAGGTCACCTGGGCCGAGCACGGCGAGCCGTTCGTGGCCGCGGTCGAGAACGGGCCGCTGTGGGCCACCCAGTTCCACCCCGAGAAGTCCGGCGACGCCGGAGCCCAGCTGCTGACCAACTGGATCGAGACGCTCTGATGCCCCAGCTTGAACTCCTCCCCGCCGTCGACGTCCGCGACGGCCAGGCCGTCCGCCTCGTCCACGGCGAGTCCGGCTCCGAGACCTCGTACGGCGACCCGCTGGCCGCCGCGCGGGCGTGGCAGCAGGCCGGCGCCGAGTGGCTGCACCTGGTCGACCTGGACGCCGCCTTCGGCACCGGGGACAACCGGGCGCAGATCGCCGAGGTCGTCCGCGCCATGGACATCAAGGTCGAACTCTCCGGCGGCATCCGCGACGACGCCTCCCTGGCCGCCGCCCTCGCCACCGGCTGCACCCGGGTCAACCTGGGCACCGCCGCCCTGGAGACCCCCGAGTGGGTCGCCCGCGTCATCGCCGAGCACGGCGACAAGGTCGCCGTCGGCCTCGATGTCCGCGGCACCACGCTCCGCGGCCGCGGCTGGACCCGCGACGGCGGCGACCTCTACGAGACGCTGGCCCGCCTCGACGCCGAGGGCTGCGCCCGCTACGTCGTCACCGACATCGCCAAGGACGGCACCCTCCAGGGCCCCAACCTGGAACTGCTGAAGAACGTCTGCGCCGTCACCGACCGGCCGGTCGTCGCCTCCGGCGGCGTCTCCTCCCTTGATGATCTGCGGGCGATCGCCACTCTGGTACCGGAGGGCGTCGAAGGCGCGATCGTCGGAAAGGCCCTCTACGCCAAGGCGTTCACCTTGGAAGAGGCCCTGGAGGCTGTGTCCCGATGACCACGAACCCCGCCGCCCCGCGCCGTGTGCAGAGCGACAGCTCCTGGGAGGAGACGATCGGTTTCGCACGGGCCGTGGCGGCGGGGGACCGGGTCCTCGTCGCCGGGACGACACCCGTGGTGCGCGGCGTCCTGCAGGGCGAAGGGGACCCCTACGAGCAGACGAAGGCCGCCTTCGGCAACGCGCTGGACGCGCTGAAGCGCTTCGGCCTCGGGCCGGAGGCGGTCGTCCGCACCCGGATGTACATCACCCACGCCCGGGACGTGGACGCGGTCGGGCGGGCGCACAAGGAACTCTTCGACGCGGTGCGGCCCGTGGCCACCCTGGTCGTCGTCTCGGGGTTCGCCGACTCGCGCTGGCTGGTCGAAGTAGAAGTGGAAGCTTTCCGAGCTGTCGGGGCTTCCGAAGATCTCGGAGGAGAATCCGCGTGACCCTCGCGGTCAGAGTCATCCCCTGCCTGGACGTGGACAACGGCCGGGTCGTCAAGGGCGTCAACTTCCAGAACCTGCGCGACGCGGGCGATCCGGTGGAAATGGCCCGGATCTATGGTCAGGAGGGCGCCGACGAGCTCACCTTCCTCGACATCACGGCCTCCTCCGGCAACCGCGAGACCACGTACGACGTGGTGCGGCGGACCGCCGAGCAGGTCTTCATCCCGCTGACGGTGGGCGGGGGTGTCCGCACGGCGGATGACGTCGACAAGCTGCTGCGTGCCGGTGCCGACAAGGTCGGCGTCAACACGGCGGCGATCGAACGACCCGATCTGGTGCGGGAGATCGCGGAGCGGTTCGGGCGGCAGGTGCTGGTGCTGTCGGTCGACGCGCGCCGTACGCCGTCCGGTTCGTTCGAGGTGACCACGCACGGCGGGCGGCGGGGCACGGGCCTCGACGCGGTCGAGTGGGCGCACCGGGCGGCGGAGCTGGGCGCGGGGGAGATCCTGCTCAACTCGATGGACGCGGACGGGACGAAGGACGGGTACGACACGGAGATGATCGCGGCGGTGCGGCGGCATGTCACCGTGCCGGTGATCGCTTCCGGGGGGGCCGGGAAGCTGGCCGACTTCGCGCCGGCGGTTGCGGCCGGGGCGGATGCGGTTCTGGCGGCGTCCGTCTTCCACTTCGGGGATCTGCGGATTCCGCAGGTGAAGGGGGCGCTGCGGGAGGCGGGGCATCCGGTGCGGTGAGTTTTGCCCCCGGCCCGCCCTTTCACCGTTTCTTCCGGGGAGACCCCGGACCCCATTCGCCCTTCGGGCGAAGTCCTCAAACGCCGGACGGGCTGGATTTCGCGCCCGGGCGCGGAAATCAGCCCGTCCGGCGGGGTGGGGTCTAAATCCCCAGGCGCGCAGCCAGCAGCTTCGTCTGGGCCGCCTCATCGCCCTCCAGGCGAACCCGTGCCGCGTCCTGCCGCCCGGACGCGAACAGCAGCAGCTCCGCCGGGTCACCGGTGACCGTCACCACCGGGACCGACCGGTTCCCCACCACCGTCCGCCCGTCCGGCCGCCGCAGCACCATTCCCACCGGCGCCTTGCGCCCCAGCATCCGGGCGATCTTCTCCAGGCGGGACCACAGCGCGTCCGCGAAGACGGGGTCGATCTCCCTCGGCGTCCAGTCCGGCTGCGCCCGGCGCACGTCCTCGGTGTGGACGAAGAACTCCACCGTGTTCGCCGCCTCGTCGATCTGCTTGAGGGCGAACGGCGACGTCCGCGGCGGCCCGGTCCGGATGAGCTGGATCAGTTCCTCGTACGGCTTGGCGGCGAACTCGGCCTGCACCCGCTCCAGACGGGCGGCCAGTGGCTTGATGAGGGCGCCCGCGGCCGCGTCCGAACGGCGCTCGCGCACCACGACGTGGGCCGCGAGATCGCGGGCGGTCCACCCCTGGCAGAGCGTGGGGGCGTTGGGGCCCGCGGTCTCCAACAGATCGGCGAGGAGCAGGCGTTCGCGCTGTGCATGGGTTGACATGGCGTCAGCCTACGGTTGCCCCCGTCGCCGTGCCACGCCGCCGCGCCCGCTCACTCCGGCAGCGGCTCGGTCAGCTTGGCGCCGCCCGGCTTGTCGCTGCGGGCGATCCAGCAGGTCACCCGGCGCTCACTGGTGAGCAGATACGTCCGCTCGTTGGGGTAGAGCGCGAAGTAGTAGTACAGCCGGCCGTCGTTGATGGACCTCAGCCGCCGCTCGGCGTCCGGCTTGCACAGCCGCTGGGCGTTGTCCCGGATCGCCGACTCGGTGACCAGCCCGCTGTCCAGCGTCCGGTTGGTTATCGCCTCGCCGTCGTGGCTGTCGCCGCAGGACTTCTTCTCGACCCGGGTGACCGACGGGGTCATCGCCGGGTGGTCGAAGCACTCGCCCGGCTTGATGACGACCATGGGCACCACGACCGGCGAGGACGCCGAGGCGGACGGGCCCGAGGGCAGCGGGATCTTCGGCAGCGGCGGCAGCGTGGGCACCGTCGGCGGCGCGGACGGCAGGGACGACGGGCCGGAGCTCGCCGGGGTGCTCGGGGACGGGGAGGACTTGGCCGAGGCGTCGCCCTTGCCGTCCTTGAAGGCCAGCACGAGGCCGCCGACGACCAGGCCGACCACCAGCACCGCGCCCACGACGATCGCGGCGATCTTCGCCCCGCCCCCGGAGGGCGGCGGCGGGGGCGGCGGGGCGGGCATCTGCCCGTACGGACCGTAGGGCCCGCCGGGATTGCCGGGGCCGGCGGGCCCGCCGAAGCCCTGCCCGTACGCCGGCGGCATCGGGCCCGGCGGCTGTCCCGGCGGCGGACCGAATCCCTGCGGAGGGCCGAAGCCGCCGCCACCGCCCGGCGGTTGCGGCGGGTTCGACGGCGGCGGAGGAGGCGGTGAGGTCATGACGGAAGCATGCCGCATCCCTCCGACATCCGTGCGACCGGTACCTGGCCGGTTCCTGCCCCCTTCGGGGAGGGCGCGGCCGGGGCGGCACAATGAACCCATGACCGGCACGACCCCCTCCCCCACGCCCCGCTCGTCGCTCGACCCCGCCATCGCCGCCCGCCTCAAGCGCGACGCCCACGGCCTGGTGCCCGCCGTCGCCCAGCAGTACGACACCGGCGAGGTGCTGATGGTCGGGTGGATGGACGACGAGGCGCTGCACCGCACCCTCACCACCGGCCGCTGCACGTACTGGAGCCGCAGCCGCCAGGAGTACTGGGTCAAGGGCGACACGTCCGGCCACGTCCAGCACGTGAAATCGGTGGCCCTCGACTGCGATGCGGACACCCTCCTCATCAAGGTGGACCAGGTCGGCCCCGCCTGTCACACGGGCACGCGTACCTGTTTCGACGCAGGAGAGCTGCCCCTGGGCCAGTAGGCTCCGCTGCCATGGCTGCCACCACCGACGTCGTGCCCGACGCCGCCACCTTCCGCGCCCTGGCCAAGGACCGCCGGGTCATCCCCGTCACCCGCCGCTTCCTCGCCGACGGGGACACCCCCGTCGGTCTCTACCGCAAGCTCGCCGCCGAACGGCCCGGCACCTTCCTGCTGGAGTCCGCCGAGAACGGCTGCACCTGGTCCCGTTACTCCTTCGTCGGCGTCCGCAGTGCCGCCGCCCTCACCGTCCGCGACGGCGCCGCCCACTGGCTGGGCACCCCGCCCGTCGGCGTCCCCACCGCCGGCGACCCGCTGGAGGCGCTGCGCGCCACCGTCGAGGCGCTGCACACCCCGCGCGACCTCATGGAGGACGCCGGGCTGCCGCCCTTCACCGGCGGCATGGTCGGCTACCTCGGCTACGAGGTGGTGCGCCGGCTGGAGAAGATCGGCGAGCATCCGGGCGAGCGGGACGACCTCGGCCTGCCCGAGCTCACCATGCTGCTCACCTCGGACCTGGCCGTCCTCGACCACCGGGACGGCACCGTCCTGCTGATCGCCAACGCGATCAACCACAACGACCTGGAGACCGGTGTCGACGAGGCGTACGCGGACGCCGTCCGCCGCCTCGACGCCATGACCGCGGACCTGCACCGCTCCGTGCCCTCCCACCCCGCGCCGCTGCCCTCCGCCGAACTCCCGGAGTACACCCGCCGCTGGGGCGGCCCCGGCTATATGGCCGCCGTCGAGGACATCAAGGAGCGCATCCGGGCCGGCGAGGCGTTCCAGGTGGTGCCCTCCCAGCGGTTCGAGACCCCCTGCACGGCCTCGGCGCTGGACGTCTACCGGACCCTGCGGGCCACCAACCCCAGCCCGTACATGTACCTGCTCCGCTTCGACGGGTTCGACGTGGTCGGCTCCAGCCCGGAGGCCCTGGTCAAGGTCGAGGACGGCCGGGCCATGGTGCACCCCATCGCGGGCACCCGGCCGCGCGGCGCCACCCCGCAGGCCGACGCGGCGCTCGCGGAGGAGCTGCTCGCCGACCCCAAGGAGCGCGCCGAGCACCTGATGCTCGTCGACCTCGGCCGCAACGACCTCGGCCGGGTCTGCGAGCCCGGCAGCGTCGAGGTCGTCGACTTCATGTCGATCGAGCGCTACAGCCACGTCATGCACATCGTCTCCACCGTCACCGGCCGCCTCGCCCCCAGCCGCACCGCCTTCGACGTCCTCACCGCCTGCTTCCCGGCGGGCACCCTCTCCGGCGCCCCCAAACCCCGCGCCATGCAGATCATCGAGGAGCTCGAACCCGCCCGCCGCGGCCTGTACGGCGGCTGCGTCGGCTATCTGGACTTCGCCGGGGACTCCGACACCGCCATCGCGATCCGCACCGCCGTGCTGCGCGACGGCACCGCCCACGTCCAGGCCGGCGCGGGCGTCGTCGCCGACTCCGACCCGGTCGCCGAGGACACCGAGTGCCGCAACAAGGCCGCCGCCGTGCTGCGCGCCGTGCACGCCGCGGAGCGGCTCACCCGGCCGGGGGCACCGGCGTGACCCCGGCTGCGCGACCCCCTCGGCGGCAGGGGATAGTGGAGGGGTGAGCGCAGCCGTACCCCACCCCCGTCCGCAGCCCGACGAGACGCGCCCCGGCCGCAGTGCCCGGCGCAGCGTCGGCGCCGCGCTGGTCCTCACCGCCGCCGGTTCCGCGCTCGTCCTGCTCGCGGGCGGGCGCACCTGGCTCACCGGCAGCGCCGAGGGCGCGCAGAACGCCACCGTCGAGCACGTCACCGGCCAGGACATCAGCGGCGTGCCCGGCGCGCTGGCCATCGTCGCCCTCGCGGCGCTCGTCGCCGTCTTCGCGGTGCGCGGCGTCGCCCGGATGCTCGTCGCCGCCCTGCTGGCCCTGTGCGGCGCGGGCACCGCCGTCCTGTGCCTCCTGAACCGCGACGACACCGCGGCCCTGGAGGAGAGGGCGTCCCGCTCCACCGGGCTGGCGAGCACCGCTGTCGAGCACGTCACCCACAGCTCCTGGCCGTGGGTGACGCTGGCCGGTGGCGTGCTGATCCTGCTCGCCGGGCTGCTCGCGCTGCGCCACGGCCGGCACTGGCCCGCGATGTCCGGCCGCTACGAGCGCGACGGCACCCCGCGCCCGCGCCGCACCCGCAAGCCGGCCGACCCGGAGCGCCCCGAGGAGCTGTGGAAGGCGTTCGACCGGGGCGAGGACCCCACCGGCGAGGCGACGCCCCGCTGAGCATCCGGCCGTCCGCGCGGTCGGGAGCCGCGGCCGGGACACGGCCACCCCACGTCGAGCGGGTCACGGGCCGTCAGGGACAATGACCGCGAGGGTCACGCGAGCCCCATACCAACGAGGAGTCACATCATGTCGGCCAGCGCCCACAACGACATCATCCCCCGGGCCCACCACGGGAAGACCCCGGCCGCCTGGACCGGCGTCGCCATCGCCTTCGTCGGCTTCTGCGTCGCCAGCGTGTTCTGCGTGATGGCCAAGCCGGCCGGCTTCTGGGTCGGCGTCGGCCTCTGCCTCCTCGGGGCCGTCGTCGGCGGCGCCATGAGCCTGATGGGCATGGGCTCGCGTCCCCCGCGCGCGGAGACCAAGGGCTGAGCCGCCCCCTCCCGCCCTCGCATACGGCGCGGCCCCGCCGCCCGTACGGTCGTCCGTACGAGCCTCCGGGGCTGCGCCGTCGCGCGTTCCGGCCCAGACTCGAGATGTGGCCCGGACTCGAGATGTGGCCCGGACTCGCGGTGTGAGGGAAGCCGTCCCCGCCCCCGTCCGCCGGCTCGCCGCCCCGCTGGGCGTCGCCGCGCTGCTCGCCGCGGCCGCCGCCCTGGTCGCGGCCGTGGACCCGCACGAGCCCGGCCACTACCCCGGCTGCCCCCTGCTGCGCTGGACCGGGGTGTTCTGCCCCGGCTGCGGCGGGCTGCGCGGGCTGCACGCGCTGCTGCACGGCGATCCGGCCGGCGCCCTGCGCGCCAACGCCCTGGCCGTCGCCGGATATGCCGCCTTCCTCCCGCTCTGGGCCGTGTGGTGCGTCCGCGCGGCGCGCCACGGCGGCGGGATGCCCGTCGGGATGCTGACCCGGCGCCGGTGGGCCGTCGCGGCCCTGGTGCTGGCCTTCACGGTGGTGCGCAACCTGCCCTGCGGGGCGTTCCTGGCCCCTTAGGTCCTTTTCGCTCCGCCTCGGGCGGGACCTCCGTCAACCGGATGCGCGGGCTCAGCCCAAGGCCAAGTACCATCACAGTGTGCTGGTGGGGTGAGTACGAACCGCATCAGCGAGGATCATCCGAGCCCGGAAGGGGGCCGCTCGCGTGAGTGTGCTCGACGAGATCATCGACGGAGTCCGTGCCGACCTCGCGGAGCGGCAGGCGCGGGTGAGCCTCGACGAGCTCAAGGAGCGCGCGGCGAAGGCGCCACAGGCGAAGGACGGCGCCGCCGCCCTGCGCGGTGAGAACGTCTCGGTCATCTGCGAGGTCAAGCGCTCCAGCCCGTCCAAGGGCGCGCTGGCCGCCATCGCCGACCCCGCCGGGCTCGCCGCCGACTACGAGGCGGGCGGCGCGTCCGTCATCAGTGTGCTGACCGAGCAGCGGCGCTTCGGCGGCTCGCTCGCCGACCTGGAGGCCGTCCGGGCCCGGGTCGACATCCCCATCCTCCGCAAGGACTTCATCGTCACGGCCTACCAGCTGTGGGAGGCCCGGGCCTACGGCGCCGACCTCGCCCTGCTGATCGTCGCCGCGCTGGAGCAGGAGGCGCTGGTCTCCCTGATCGAGCGCGCCGAGTCCATCGGGCTGACCCCGCTGGTCGAGGTGCACGACGAGGAGGAGGTCGAGCGGGCGGTCGCCGCTGGGGCCCGGATCATCGGCGTCAACGCGCGCAACCTCAAGACCCTGGAGGTGGACCGGGGCACCTTCGCCCGGGTCGCCCCGGAGATCCCCGACGGCATCGTCAAGATCGCCGAGTCCGGCGTCCGCGGGCCGCACGACCTGATCGCCTACGCCAACGACGGGGCCGACGCGGTCCTGGTCGGCGAGTCCCTGGTGACCGGGCGCGATCCCAAGGGCGCCGTGGCCGACCTGGTCGCCGCCGGGGCCCACCCGGCGCTGCGGCACGGGCGGGGCTGAAGCCCGCCATGAGCCACCGCCGCGTCCGCCGCACGGAGCCGGGTCACCGCCCGGCGTCCGCCGTGGTGCCCGCGGCAGGGCCGGCGGCCGGACCGGCCGCCGGCGACGCGTACGCGCGGCTGCGCCGCGGCTGCCGCCCGCGCGGCTGCCGCGCCCCCGCGCGGCGGGTCCGGGGCCGCAGGGTGCGGTACCACATCGGGTGCGAGCCCGGGCAGATCAACGGGATGCGATGGCGCGGGACGGCACAGCCGTAACCCAGGCCACTGTTCGCTGTCCTTTCACAGGAGTGACACCCGTGTCTTCCGAGTTCTTCCTGCCCGACCCCGAGGGCCAAGTCCCCACCGCCAACGGCTATTTCGGCGCCTTCGGCGGCAAGTTCATCCCCGAGGCGCTGGTCGCCGCCGTCGACGAGGTCGCCGCCGAGTACGAGAAGGCCAAGGCCGACCCGTCCTTCGCCGCCGAGCTCGACGACCTCATGGTCAATTACACCGGGCGCCCCAGCGCCCTCACCGAGGTGCCGCGCTTCGCCGAACACGCAGGCGGCGCCCGGGTGTTCCTCAAGCGCGAGGACCTCAACCACACCGGCTCGCACAAGATCAACAACGTGCTGGGCCAGGCCCTCCTCACCAAGCGGATGGGCAAGACCCGCGTCATCGCGGAGACCGGCGCCGGCCAGCACGGCGTCGCCACCGCCACCGCCTGCGCCCTCTTCGGCCTCGACTGCACCATCTACATGGGCGAGGTCGACACCGAGCGCCAGGCGCTCAACGTCGCCCGGATGCGGATGCTCGGCGCCGAGGTCATCGCCGTGAAGTCCGGCAGCCGCACGCTGAAGGACGCCATCAACGAGGCGTTCCGCGACTGGGTCGCCAACGTCGACCGCACCCACTACCTCTTCGGCACCGTCGCCGGACCGCACCCCTTCCCGGCGCTGGTCCGCGACTTCCACCGGGTCATCGGCGTCGAGGCCCGCCGGCAGATCCTCCAGCGCGCCGGCCGCCTCCCGGACGCCGCGCTGGCCTGCGTCGGCGGCGGCTCCAACGCTATCGGCCTCTTCCACGCCTTCCTCCCCGACACCGGCGTCCGCCTCATCGGCTGCGAGCCCGGCGGGCACGGCGTCGCCACCGGCGAGCACGCGGCCACCCTCACCGCCGGGACCCCCGGCATCCTGCACGGCTCCCGCTCCTACGTCCTCCAGGACGAGGACGGGCAGATCACCGAGCCCTACTCGATCTCGGCGGGACTGGACTACCCCGGCATCGGCCCCGAGCACTCGTACCTCAAGGACACCGGACGGGCCGAATACCGGGCCGTCACCGACGACGCGGCCATGCAGGCGCTGCGCCTGCTCTCCCGCACCGAGGGCATCATCCCCGCCATCGAGAGCGCCCACGCGCTCGCCGGGGCGCTGGAGGTCGGCCGCGAACTGGGCCCGGACGGGCTGCTGTTGGTCAACCTCTCCGGACGCGGCGACAAGGACATGGACACGGCGGCCCGCTACTTCGGGCTCTACGACTCCACCAAGGACGAGGGGGACGCCAAGTGAGCGGCAACATCGGGCTGTTGAACGACGTCCTGGCCAAGGCCCGGACGGAGAACCGCGCCGCGCTCGTCGGCTACCTCCCGGCCGGCTTCCCCACCGTGGACGGCGGCGTCCGGGCCATGACCGCCATGATCGAGGGCGGCTGCGACATCGTCGAGGTGGGCCTGCCGCACAGCGACCCCGTCCTCGACGGTCCCGTCATCCAGACCGCCGACGACATCGCCCTGCGCGGCGGGATCCGGATCGCCGACGTGATCCGCACGGTCGGCGAGGTGCACCGGGCCACCGGCGCGCCGATCCTCTGCATGACCTACTGGAATCCGGTCGACCACTACGGCGCCGAGCGGTTCGCCGCCGACCTCGCCGCGGCCGGGGGAGCGGGCTGCATCCTGCCCGACCTGCCGGTCGAGGAGTCCGACGCCTGGCGCAAGGCCGCCGAACAGCACGGCCTGGCCACGGTCTTCGTCGTCGCCCCCAGCAGCCGCGACGAGCGGCTCGCGAAGATCACGGCGGCCGGCTCCGGCTTCGTCTACGCCGCCTCGCTCATGGGCGTCACCGGCACCCGGGAGTCCGTCGGCCGCGAGGCCCAGGACCTGGTGCGCCGCACCCGCGCGGTCACCGAACTGCCGGTCTGCGTGGGCCTGGGCGTCTCGGACGCGGTGCAGGCGGCCGAGGTCGCCGGCTTCGCCGACGGTGTCATCGTCGGCTCCGCCTTCGTCAAGCGGCTGCTGGACGCGCCCGACCCCGAGTCCGGTCTCGCGGCCGTGCGCGCCCTCGCCGGGGACCTCGCGGCGGGAGTGCGGCGGGGTTAGCGGGTAACCCGTTCGAAGGAACCTGTGACCGGGGGTGCGCTGGGCCGCACCCCCGGTTCGTTGTACGGGGACGTGAGCCAGAAGAACAGCGACGGGAAGCGCACCGCCCGCGAGCGGCTGCAGGAACAGCGCCTCAAGGACGAGGCCAAGGACAGACGCAGGCGGGGCATGATCGCGGGCGTGGTGGTGCTCGCGGTGCTGGGCGCCGGCGCGGGCGTCGCGGCGCTGGTCGCGAACTCCGGGGGGAAGAAGGAGACGGCCGCCGGCCCGGCGGTGCCGCCCCAGGGCGCCCTCGGCAAGGGCGGCTCGACCATCCCGGTCGGCAAGCCGGCCGCCAGGGCGACCCTCACGGTCTACGAGGACTTCCGCTGCCCGGCGTGCGCCCTGTTCGAGAACGCCTACCGCGAGACGATCCACGACCTCGAGGACGAGGGCAAGCTGCGCACCGAGTACCACATCGTCACGCTCATCGACAAGAACCTGGGCGGCAAGGGCTCCCTCACCGCGGCCAACGCGGCCGCCTGCGCGCAGGACGCGGGCAAGTTCTCCGCGTACCACGACGTGCTCTACAAGAACCAGCCGCCCGAGACGAACGACGCCTTCGCGGCCACCTCCCGCCTGTACGAACTGGCCGGCCAGGTGCCCGGGCTCAACACCCCCGGCTTCCAGAAGTGCGTGGACGACGGCACGCACGACAGCTGGGTCCAGCAGTCCCACGAGGCGTTCCGCAAGCTCAAGCTGAAGGCCACACCGACCGTCCTGCTCAACGGCAAGAGCATCTACGGTGATCCCGCCCACCCGCTGACCTCGGCGAAGCTGCGGGAGATGACGGTCGCGGCGGGAAAGGAGCACTGAGGCTCCTCGTTACCCCCGTTACGCAGCCGTTGTACAGGTGGGTTGTCGCGTACACAGCCCGGCAGGGTAGCGTCGGTGGTGCCATGAATCTCGCATACATCCCCAGCCCGTCGACCGGTGTCCTTCACCTGGGCCCGATCCCGCTGCGCGGCTACGCGTTCTGCATCATCATCGGCGTCTTCGTCGCCGTCTGGCTCGGCAACCGACGCTGGATCGCGCGCGGCGGCCGGGCCGGGACCGTCGCCGACATCGCCGTCTGGGCCGTGCCCTTCGGCCTCGTCGGCGGCCGGCTCTACCACGTGATCACCGACTACGAGCTGTACTTCGGCGAGGGCCGGAACTGGGTCGACTCCTTCAAGATCTGGGAGGGCGGCCTCGGTATCTGGGGTGCGGTCGCGCTGGGCGCGGTCGGCGCGTGGATCGGCTGCCGCCGCCGGGGCATCCCGCTGCCGGCCTGGGCCGACGCGGTGGCCCCCGGACTCGCGATCGCGCAGGCGATCGGCCGCTGGGGCAACTGGTTCAACCAGGAGCTCTACGGCAAGCGGACGGACGTGCCGTGGGCACTGAAGATCGATGCCGATCCCGCGATCGGGCGGGTGGCGGGTACGTACCACCCCACGTTCCTGTACGAGTCGCTGTGGTGCCTGGGCGTCGCGGCCCTGGTGATCTGGGCGGACCGCCGGTTCAAGCTGGGGCACGGGCGGGCGTTCGCGCTGTATGTGGCGGCGTACACGGTGGGGCGCTTCTGGACGGAGTACCTGCGGGTGGACGAGGCGCATCATGTGCTGGGTCTGCGGCTCAATGGATGGACGTCGATTCTGGTGTTCGTGGCGGCGGTGGCGTACATCGTGATTTCTTCGCGGAAGGTGCCTGGGCGGGAGGCGGTTGTGGAGCCGGGGGCTTCCGAGGACGCTGCCGTCGGGGACGGCGCGTCCTCCGGTGGGGCGGAGCCGAAGGCGGCTAAGTAGCCGGGGGGTTGTTTGCCCCTGGCCCGCCCTTTCACCGTTTCTTCCGGGGAGACCCCCGGGCCCCCGTTCGCCCTTCGGGCGAAGTCCTCAAACGCCGGACGGGCTGAATTTCGCGCCCGGGCGCGGAAAT
This sequence comes from Streptomyces luteireticuli, assembly GCF_041519305.1. Classification (NCBI taxonomy): domain Bacteria; kingdom Bacillati; phylum Actinomycetota; class Actinomycetes; order Kitasatosporales; family Streptomycetaceae; genus Streptomyces; species Streptomyces luteireticuli. The sequence continues at coordinate 2,562,370 of NZ_CP167927.1, read as the reverse complement.
CAGCCCGTCCGGCGTTTGAGGACGAACGCGGCGCAGCCGCGTTGCCCCGCGCGGGAGCGCAGGAAACGGTGAAAGGGCGGGGCCGGGGCAAAACCCCTGGTCAGTGAGGTAAGTTCGGCCTTCCTTGCTAGCGGATCACCGCAATCGTGCGTACCTTCGAACCCATCGGCGCCCCGTGCCGAACACGCCCGAAGGAGCACGCAAAAACCATGGCTGTCCTCGACAACGTCGCGGCCACACACAGCGCCCACCGCGACAACCACACGCACCGCGACGTCAACGGCGGCTGGCTCCGTCCCGCCGTCTTCGGGGCGATGGACGGTCTGGTCTCCAACCTCGCTCTCCTCACCGGTGTCGCCGGTGGTGATGTGTCCTCCCGGACGATGGTGATCACCGGGCTCGCCGGCCTCGCGGCGGGCGCGTTCTCGATGGCCGTCGGCGAGTACACCTCCGTCGCCTCGCAGCGCGAACTCGTCCTCGCCGAGCTGGACGTGGAGCGCCGCGAGCTGCGCCGGCACCCGGTGGACGAGCAGGAGGAGCTGGCCGAGCTCTATGTCTCGCGCGGGGTGGAGCCCGCCCTCGCGCGGGAGGTCGCCCGGCAGCTGTCCCGCGACCCGGAGCAGGCGCTGGAGATCCACGCCCGCGAGGAGCTGGGCATAGACCCCTCCGACCTGCCGTCGCCGATGACCGCCGCCCTCGCCTCGTTCGGTTCCTTCGCGCTGGGCGCCCTGCTGCCCCTGCTGCCCTTCCTCCTCGGTGCCACCGCGCTCTGGCCGGCCGTGCTGCTGGCCCTGCTGGGGCTCTTCGCCTGCGGTGCCGTCGTGGCGCGGGTGACGGCCCGGTCGTGGTGGTTCAGCGGGCTGCGTCAGCTGCTGCTCGGCGGGGCCGCGGCCGGGGTGACTTATCTGCTGGGTCTTGCCTTCGGCACCGCTGTCGGGTGATGCTTTTGCGGGGCACCGCATAACGTGCAGGTTTCGGCCCTGTTTCAACCCTCCGCCAACAGGGCACACCTAACAAACCCGCGGGCAGTGCCGCCCGCGCAGCCTGTTCGGCAGGGTGAATCCACCAAACGTCCACATATTGGGACATGTCTTCCGCATAGCGGGAGCTGGTGTGTAACCTGCACGAAATTTCGCGGAGGGCCAACGTCGTCCCTCGGTACGCATGCATCGCACATGAATGCCAGACGACGACGGGAGCGCCGATGCGTTCTGCATCCCACCCCGCCCCGCAGGGGATGTACGACCCTCGCCACGAGCACGACGCCTGTGGCGTCGGCTTCGTCGCGACCCTCACCGGCGAGGCGAGCCATGCCCTGGTGGACCGGGCGCTCACTGTCCTGCGCAACCTGGAGCACCGCGGCGCCACCGGCTCGGAGCCGGACTCGGGGGACGGCGCGGGCATCCTCGTCCAGGTCCCGGACGCGTTCCTGCGCGAGGTCGTGGACTTCGAGCTGCCGGAGCCGGGCGCGTATGCGGTCGGTATCGCGTTCCTCGGATCGGGGGACGATGTTCCCCGGGTCGAGACGATCGCGGCCGAGGAGGGGCTCACCGTCCTCGGCTGGCGTGCCGTCCCCGTCGCCCCCGAGCTGCTGGGCAGCTCGGCGCGGGCCACGATGCCGGAGTTCCGGCAGTTGTTCGTCGCGGACGGGAAGAGCACGGGGATCGCGCTCGACCGCAAGGCGTTCGTGCTGCGCAAGCGTGCCGAGCGCGAGGCCGGGGTCTACTTCCCGTCGCTGTCCGCGCGCACCCTCGTCTACAAGGGCATGCTGACCACCGGCCAGTTGGAGCCCTTCTTCCCGGACCTCTCCGACCGCCGCTTCGCCACGGCCATCGCCCTGGTCCACTCCCGCTTCTCCACCAACACCTTCCCGAGCTGGCCGCTCGCCCACCCGTACCGCTTCGTGGCGCACAACGGCGAGATCAACACCGTGGGCGGCAACCGCAACTGGATGCGGGCGCGGGAGTCGCAGCTCGCCAGCGGGCTGTTCGGCGACGCGCCGCTGGAGCGGACCTTCCCGGTCTGCACCCCGGACGCGTCCGACTCCGCCTCCTTCGACGAGGTGCTGGAGCTGCTGCACCTGGGCGGGCGTTCGCTGCCGCACAGCGTGCTGATGATGATCCCCGAGGCCTGGGAGAACCACGCCTCCATGGACCCGGCGCGGCGCGCCTTCTACCAGTACCACTCCACGCTGATGGAGCCCTGGGACGGCCCCGCCTGTGTCACCTTCACCGACGGCACCCTCGTCGGCGCCGTTCTCGACCGCAACGGCCTGCGTCCCGGCCGGTACTGGGTGACCGACGACGGACTGGTCGTCCTCTCCTCCGAGGTCGGCGTCCTCGACATCGACCCGGCGAAGGTCGTCCGCAAGGGCCGCCTCCAGCCGGGGAAGATGTTCCTGGTCGACACCGCCGGGCACCGCATCGTCGAGGACGACGAGATCAAGGCGTCCCTCGCCGCCGAACAGCCCTACCGGGAGTGGCTGGAGGCCGGGCTCATCGACCTGGAGGACCTGCCCGAGCGCGAGCACATCGTGCACACCCATGCCTCGGTCACCCGCCGCCAGCAGACCTTCGGCTACACCGAGGAGGAGCTGCGCGTCGTCCTCGCGCCGATGGCCAAGTCCGGTGCGGAGCCGATCGGTTCGATGGGCACGGACTCGCCGATCGCCGCGCTCTCGGAGCGGCCCCGGCTGCTCTTCGACTACTTCACCCAGCTCTTCGCGCAGGTCACCAATCCGCCGCTGGACGCCATCCGGGAGGAGCTGGTCACCTCCCTGGTCTCCTCGCTCGGCCCGCAGGGCAATCTGCTGGAGCCGACGGCGGCGTCCTGCCGCAGCGTCACCCTGCCCTTCCCCGTCATCGACAACGACGAGCTGGCCAAGCTCATCCACATCAACGCCGACGGCGATCTGCCCGGCCTCAAGGCCGTCACGCTCTCCGGCCTCTACCGGGTCTCCGGCGGCGGCGCCGCGCTGGCCGCCCGGCTGGACGCGATGTGCGCCGAGGCCGACGCGGCGATAGCGGACGGCGCCCGGCTGATCGTCCTCTCCGACCGGCACTCGGACGCCGAACACGCCCCGGTCCCCTCGCTGTTGCTCACCTCGGCCATCCACCACCACCTCATCCGCACCAAGCAGCGCACCCGGGTGGGCCTGCTGGTCGAGGCCGGCGACGTCCGCGAGGTGCACCACGTCGCGCTGCTCATCGGCTACGGAGCCGCGGCCGTCAACCCGTATCTGGCGATGGAGTCCGTCGAGGACCTCGTCCGCGCCGGGACGTTCCTGCCGGGCATCGAGCCCGAGCAGGCGATCCGCAACCTCATCAAGGCGCTCGGCAAGGGCGTGCTCAAGGTGATGTCCAAGATGGGCATCTCCACCGTCGCCTCCTACCGCGGAGCCCAGGTCTTCGAGGCCGTCGGCCTCGACGCCTCCTTCGTGGACACCTACTTCCACGGCACCACCACCAAGATCGGCGGCATCGGCCTGGAGGTCGTCGCGCGGGAGGTCGCCGCCCGGCACGCCAAGGCGTACCCGGCCACCGGCATCCCCGCCACTCACCGCAGGCTGGAGATCGGCGGCGAGTACCAGTGGCGCCGCGAGGGCGAGCCGCACCTGTTCGACCCCGAGACCGTCTTCCGGCTCCAGCACGCCACCCGCGAGCGGCGCTACGACATCTTCCAGCAGTACACCCGGCGCGTGAACGAGCAGTCCGAGCGGCTGATGACGCTGCGAGGCCTGTTCTCCTTCGCCGGTGACCGCGAGCCCGTCCCGCTGGACGAGGTCGAGCCGGTCGCCGAGATCGTCAAGCGGTTCTCCACCGGCGCCATGTCGTACGGCTCCATCTCCCGCGAGGCCCACGAGACCCTCGCCATCGCCATGAACCGGCTGGGCGGCAAGTCCAACACCGGTGAGGGCGGCGAGGATCCGGAGCGGCTCTACGACCCGGCGCGCCGCTCCGGCATCAAGCAGGTGGCGTCCGGACGCTTCGGCGTCACCAGCGAGTACCTCGTCAACGCCGACGACATCCAGATCAAGATGGCCCAGGGCGCCAAGCCCGGCGAGGGCGGCCAGCTGCCCGGCCACAAGGTCTACCCATGGGTCGCCAAGACCCGGCACTCGACGCCCGGCGTGGGGCTCATCTCCCCGCCGCCGCACCACGACATCTACTCCATCGAGGATCTGGCGCAGCTGATCCACGACCTCAAGAACGCCAACCCGGCCGCCCGCATCCATGTGAAGCTGGTGTCGGAGGTCGGCGTCGGGACGGTCGCGGCCGGGGTGTCCAAGGCGCACGCGGACGTCGTGCTGATCTCCGGGCACGACGGGGGTACGGGCGCCTCGCCGCTCACGTCGCTCAAGCACGCGGGCGGGCCCTGGGAGCTGGGCCTGGCCGAGACCCAGCAGACGCTGCTGCTCAACGGGTTGCGCGACCGCATCGTCGTCCAGGCCGACGGCCAGCTCAAGACCGGCCGCGACGTGCTGATCGCCGCCCTGCTCGGCGCCGAGGAGTTCGGCTTCGCGACCGCGCCGCTCGTCGTCTCCGGCTGCGTCATGATGCGCGTCTGCCACCTGGACACCTGCCCGGTGGGCATCGCCACCCAGAACCCGGTGCTGCGCGAGCGGTTCGCCGGCAAGGCCGAATTCGTGGTGAACTTCTTCGAGTTCATCGCTCAGGAGGTCCGTGAGCTGCTGGCCGAGCTGGGTTTCCGTACCCTTGAGGAGGCCGTCGGCCGGGCCGAACTCCTGGACGTCGAGCGGGCCGTGGGGCACTGGAAGGCCCAGGGCCTGGATCTGACGCCGCTGTTCCACGTTCCCGAGCTGCCCGACGGCGCCGTCCGCCACCAGGTCGTCGCCCAGGACCACGGCCTGGCCAAGGCGCTCGACAACCAGCTGATCAAGCTGGCCGCCGACGCCCTCGACACCGTCGGCGCCGAGGAGCCCCAGCCCGTCCGCGCCCAGGTGCCGATCCGCAACATCAACCGGACCGTCGGCACGATGCTCGGCCACGAGGTGACCCGGAAGTTCGGCGGCGCCGGGCTGCCGGACGACACCGTCGACATCACCTTCACCGGCTCCGCGGGCCAGTCCTTCGGCGCCTTCCTGCCCCGCGGCGTCACCCTGCGCCTGGAGGGCGACGCCAACGACTACGTCGGCAAGGGCCTGTCCGGCGGGCGGATCGTCGTCCGCCCCGACCGGGCCGCCGACCACCTCGCCGAGTACTCCACCATCGCCGGCAACACCCTCGCCTACGGTGCCACCGGCGGCGAGATGTTCCTGCGCGGCAGCGTCGGCGAGCGGTTCTGCGTCCGCAACTCCGGGGCCACCGTGGTCTGCGAGGGCGCGGGCGACCACGGCTGCGAGTACATGACCGGCGGCCGTGCCGTCGTCCTCGGCCCGACCGGGCGCAACTTCGCGGCCGGCATGTCCGGCGGCGTCGCCTACGTCGTCGACCTGGACGAGCGGAACGTCAACCGGGAACTGGCCGGAGCCGTCGAGCCGTTGGACGACGCCGACCGGCGGTGGCTGCACGGCGTGGTGCGCCGCCACCACGAGGAGACCGCCTCCACCGTCGCGGCGGCCCTCCTCGCCGACTGGGACGCGGCCGCGGACCGCTTCCGCAAGGTCGTCCCCGCCACGTACAAGGCAGTGCTCGCCGCCAAGGACGCCGCCGAGCGAGCCGGTCTCTCCGAGACCGAGACCCACGAGAAGATGATGGAGGCGGCGACCCATGGCTGACCCGAAGGGCTTTCTGACCACCGACCGCGAGGTCGCCCCCTCCCGCCCGGCCGCCGAGCGCGTCCGCGACTGGAACGAGGTGGCCGTCCCCGGCGCGCTGCTGCCCATCCTCGGCAAGCAGGCCGGACGCTGCATGGACTGCGGCATCCCCTTCTGCCACAACGGCTGCCCGCTGGGGAACCTCATCCCCGAGTGGAACGACTACGCGTACCGGGGCGACTGGCGGGCGGCGAGCGAGCGGCTGCACGCGACCAACAACTTCCCCGAGTTCACCGGGCGGCTGTGCCCGGCGCCCTGCGAGTCGGCGTGCGTGCTGGGCATCAACCAGCAGCCGGTCACCATCAAGAACGTCGAGGTCGGCATCATCGACAAGGCGTGGGCGGCCGGGGACGTCACCCCGCAGCCGCCCGAGCGGCTCTCCGGCCGCACCGTCGCCGTCATCGGCTCCGGCCCGGCCGGCCTCGCCGCCGCCCAGCAGCTGACCCGGGCCGGTCACACCGTCGCGGTGTACGAGCGGGCCGACCGCATCGGCGGCCTGCTGCGGTACGGCATCCCCGAGTTCAAGATGGAGAAGCGGCACATCAACCGGCGCATCGAGCAGATGCGGGCGGAGGGCACCAAGTTCCGCACCGAGGTGGAGATCGGCCGCGACATCGACGGGGCGAAGCTGCGCCGGCGGTACGACGCGGTGGTCATCGCCGCCGGTGCCACCACCTCCCGCGATCTCCCGGTCCCCGGGCGGGAGCTGAAGGGCGTCCACTTCGCCATGGAGTACCTGCCCGTCGCCAACAAGGTGCAGGAGGGCGACTACGTCGCGCCCACGATCACGGCCGAGGGCAAGCACGTCGTCGTCATCGGCGGCGGCGACACCGGCGCCGACTGCGTCGGCACGGCGCACCGGCAGGGCGCCCTGTCCGTCACCCAGCTGGAGATCATGCCGAGGCCGTCCGACTCCCGCCCGGCGGGCCAGCCCTGGCCGACCTTCCCGCTCCTCTACAAGGTCACCTCGGCCCACGAGGAGGGCGGCGAGCGCGTCTACTCCGTCTCCACGACCCGCTTCGAGGGCGACGAGGACGGCAACGTGCAGTGGCTGCACCTGGTGGAAGTGGAGTTCAAGGACGGGAAGCTGGAGCAGAAGCCGGGCACGGAGCGCCGCATCCCGGCCCAACTGGTCACCCTGGCCATGGGCTTCACCGGCACCGACCGGGAGAACGGCCTGGTCGAGCAGCTCGGCCTGGAGCTGGACGCGCGGGGCAACGTCGCACGGGACGCGGACTTCGCGACGAACGTCCCGGGCGTCTTCGTCGCGGGCGACGCGGGCCGCGGCCAGTCGCTCATCGTCTGGGCCATCGCCGAGGGCCGCTCGGCGGCCCGCTCCGTGGACCGCTTCCTGACCGGTGCGAGCACGCTGCCCGCACCGATCCGGCCGACGGACCGGGCGCTGGCGGTGTGATCACGCCAGGTTTCTCCGTACCGTACAACTCCTTCGCGGACCCGGCCGTCCCACCGCACGTACCTGTAAGTGCGTTGCGGAAGGAACGACATGCGACGGTTGACGACGGCGGCGGCGGTACTGATGGTGCTGACGGGCGCGGGGACGGCCACGGCGGTGGCCGCCCCGGTCCCGGCCGCGGCCGAGGCCTGCGCCTCGGGCTGGGGCAGCACCACCAAGTCGGACCCGGGAGCGGAGCACAAGCCGCTCAAGGACATCCGGACCGGTGCGCACGAGTGCTACGACCGCGTCGTGTTCGACCTGGGCGGCACGCCGAGCCGGCTCGGCTACCACGTGGGGTATGTGGACGCGTTCCACCAGGACGGCTCCGGTGACGAGATACCGGTGACCGGCGGCGCGATCCTCCAGATCTATGTCTCGGCCCCGAGCTACGACCCGTCGACGGGCCGCGCGACGTACGCCGGGAAGGCGGGCAGGCCGCTTCCCGGCGTGGACGTCACCGGCTACCGGACCTTCAGGGACACCAGGTTCGGAGCCAGCTTCGAGGGACAGACCCAGGTGGCCGTCGGCGTCCGCGCCAAGCTGCCGTTCCGGGTGCAGCACTCGGGGGACAAGCTGATCGTGGACGTGGCCCACACCTGGTGATCCACGGGCCGCGTGGCCCCCCGGGGAGAGGGGGACACGCGGCCCTGCCCTTGGCGGCTGGAACCAGGGCAGTTTCCTTGGTGATTACTTGTTGACCAGGGTGTTGCCGTGCGAGAGGTTGCCGATGCCGACCACCGAGATCGCGTTGCCGCCGACGTTCGGGGCGACGCGGGGCGCGACCTGGACGACGTTCCCGGCGACCACGCCCGGGGAGTTGGCGGCATCGCCGTGGGCCTGGCTGGCGTCGGCGGCGGTCGCGCCGGCGCCGATGGCGGCGGCGGCCATCACGGTCAGGGCGGCGGCGTTGCGCATGCTGCTCATAGCTCTCTCCATGGGTTGGGGGGAGCCAGGGCAAAAGCTCTGGCAAGAGGAAGTCTTGCGTACGAAAAACCGCTGACGTGACGGACGGCGATATGTTCATCCTCTCTCGCGATCACGGATTCGCCATTGACCCCTTGCGAGATCTGTACGTCAACAGGGCGCGATCAAGGGTGAGTTGCCGCGCAAACCTTCGGCGTACCCCCGGCGGGTGCGGCGCCGGGGGCGCGCAGGATCGCGTTCCGCGCCGGAGCGCTCCCACGTTCAGGTGGCGTTCCGTGGCCCGATCGTCGTACGGACGCCACCGCGCCCTATCCAGGAGGCATGGACGCATCCCGCACCTCGCAGGGCCAATCCCGCTTCTCCCGCAGACAGTTCACGACCGCCGCCACGGCGGCCACCGTCCTCGGCCCGGTGGGGGCGGCCCCGGCGGCCGCCCTGCCTGCGGCGCCGGACCGGACGCCGAAGTCCACCGCCGACTGGGACACCTGCCTGGAGGTCGCCCGCGCGCTGCTCCTCGTGGACGACAAGGACCGGCCGCTGGCCCCCGCCTACCGGAAGATCCTCGACGACGGCCTGCCGCGCGGCGGCGCCAGAGGAGCCAAGAAGGTCCTCGTGATCGGCGCCGGCCCGAGCGGCCTCGTCGCCGCCTGGCTCCTCAAGCGCGCCGGGCACCGCGTCACCCTGCTGGAGGCCAACGGCAACCGCGTCGGCGGACGCATCAAGACCTTCCGCACCGGCGGGCACGAGCGGGCGGAGCAGCCGTTCGCCGACGCCCGGCAGTACGCGGAGGCCGGCGCCATGCGGATCCCCGGCAGCCACCCGCTGGTGATGGGCCTCATCGGCCAACTCGGCCTCAAAAAACGCCCCTTCTATCTGGTGGACGTCGATGGCCAGGGCAAACCCGTCAACAACGCCTGGCTGTATGTCAACGGCATCCGGGTGCGCCGCTCCGAGTACGCCAGGTCCCCGCGGAAGATCAACCGCTCGTTCGGTGTGCCCGACGCCTACCTCGACGTACCGTCGTCGACGATCCTGCGCCGCGCCCTGGATCCGGTGCGCGACGAGTTCAGCACCGCGGGCCCGGACGGCAAGAGGACCGACAAGCCGATGCCCGAACGGGTGCGGGGCTGGGCCCGGGTGATCCGGAAGTACGGCGACTGGTCGATGTACCGCTTCCTGACCGAGGAGGCCGGTTTCGACGAGCGGACGCTCGACCTCGTCGGGACCCTGGAGAACCTGACCTCACGGCTGCCCCTCTCCTTCGTCCACAGCTTCATCAGCCAGTCCCTGATCAGCCCGGACACGGAGTTCTGGGAGCTCGTCGGCGGCACGGCGACGCTCCCGGACGCGCTGCTGAAGAAGGTCGAGGACGTCCTGCGCCTCGACCGGCGGGTGACGCACATCGAGTACTGGCACCCGGACCGGACCGGCGAGACCGGGCACGTCCGCGCCGACGGCCCGCACGTCTGGGTCGACACCGTCTCCGAGGGCCGCGGCGGGAAGGTGGTGCGGGAACAGTTCACCGCCGACCTCGCCGTCGTCACCGTGCCGTTCTCCGGCCTGCGCCAGGTGCAGGTCGCCCCGCTGATGTCCTACGGCAAGCGGCGGGCCGTCACCGAGCTGCACTACGACAGCGCGACCAAGGTGCTCCTCGAATTCGGCCGCCGCTGGTGGGAGTTCGGGGAGGAGGAGTGGAAGCGGGAGCTCGACGGGATCCGCCCCGGACTGTACGAGCAGTACCGCAAGGGCAAGGCGCCGGACGACGGCAGCCTCCTCGGCGCGCACCCCTCCGTCCCGCGCGGCCGCATCACCCCCGCCCAGCGCGCCCACTACGCGGCCAACCGCTGGGCCGGGCGCGACGCGCCGGAGGCGGCGCGCATCGTGGGCGGCGGCTCCGTCTCCGACAACTCCAACCGCTTCATGATCAACCCCTCGCACCCCGTGCCCGGCAGCAAGGGCGGCGTCGTCCTCGCCTCCTACAGCTGGGCCGACGACGCGTCGCGCTGGGACTCGCACGAGGACGACGCGCGGTATCCGTACGCCCTGCGCGGCCTTCAACAGGTGTACGGGCAGCGGGTGGAGGTCTTCTACACGGGCGCGGGACGCACCCAGAGCTGGCTGCGGGACCCGTACGCGTACGGCGAGGCGTCGGTGCTGCTGCCCGGGCAGCACACGGAGCTGCTCCCGTCGATCCGGGCGGCGGAGGGCCCGCTGCGGTTCGCGGGCGACCACACGTCGGTGAAGCCGTCGTGGATCGAGGGGGCGGTGGAGTCGGGGGTGCGGGCGGCGTTGGAGGTGCATCTGGGGTGACGTCGGGGGGTTGTTGCCCCTGGCCCGCCCTTTCACCGTTTCTTCCGGGGGAGACCCCCGGGCCCCCATTCGCCCTTCGGGCGAAGTCCTCAAGCTCCCCGGAGGGGGCAACCCCCAGACGGGCTGAATTTCAGCCCGTCCGGCGCTTGAGGACACCCGCGCGGAGCGCAAAGAAACGGTGAAAGGGCGGGCCAGGGGCAAAACCCCTCACCCGCCAACCGCCCGCACCGAGACCTCACTGAACTCCACCCGCGCATCCTCCGTGTACATCCCCACGTTCCCCCGCCCGTAAGGGCGTTCCTGGTCCTGGTAGGCGACCAGGCCGCGGCCGTCCACGGCGACCTCCATGCGCGCGCCGCGCTGGGCGATGCGGACGGCGGACGTCCGGCCGACGGGGAACGAGCCCTGGCCCGTGGCCAGGAAGCGCTGGCCGCCGGGGTAGGCGGGATCCCGCTTGCCCAGCTCCCAGCCGTTCGGCTTGAGGGTGAGGTAGTAGAAGTGCTCCGGGTCGGAGTAGGCCCACAGGAGCCAGGGCACTTCCCAGGGGTTGGGGGCCGGGGTGCGCAGCTGGGAGACGGTGCGCATGCGGGCGGCGTAGTCCACGTTCGCGTAGGCCGCCGTGGAGACGACCAGGGCGGCGTGGGTCTCGTCGGGGCGCGTGGCCGCGGCGGGGGAGAGGGTCAGGACGTCGTCGTGGCCGGCGACCGTGCCGTGGCCGGTGAAGACGGTGCGCCACGGGCCGTGGACCGAACCCTCGGTCCACGGCCCCTCCGGCGCGTTCTCCTCGCTCCACAGCGCGTACGCCCCGAACCCGAGGCCGATGAGGGCGAGGGCGAGGAGGAGCCGGTGGACTCTCGTCATGTCGTCGAGTATGACCCCGGGCCTTCGGGGAGACGGGCCTCCACGGGGGGCGCGTCCGCGTCCGCGCCGAAGTCCTCCGCGAGCTGGGCGATGATGCGTTCGGTCGCGTTGCCGTCGCCGAACGGGTTTCCGGCGCCGGCCATCCGCTCGTACTCCGCGGGGTCGTCGAGGAGGCGTTCGACGGCGGCCAGGATGACGTCGGGCATCGTGCCCACCAGCCGTGCGGCGCCCGCCTCCACCGCCTCCGGCCGTTCGGTGGTGGTCCGCAGCACCAGGGCGGGCTTGCCGAGGCTCGGCGCCTCCTCCTGGATGCCGCCGGAGTCGGTGAGCACCAGGTCGCAGGCGGCGAGGGTGGCCGAGAAGTCCAGGTAGCCGAGGGGTTCGACGACGCGGACGCGCGGATGGCCGGTCAGCTCGGGCAGCAGCGCGTCGCGCACCGCCGGGCTCTTGTGCAGGGGCAGCAGGATCTCCACGTCGCCCCGGTCGGCCAGCCGCCGTATGGCCCGGCCCATGCCACGCATGGTGTCGCCCTGGTTCTCCCGGCGGTGCAGGGTCAGCAGCACGCGCCGCAGGGCGGTGGAGCCGAAGTGGCTGCGGCCGGTGCCTCGGTCGAGGACCCACAGGAGGTTGTCGATGACGGTGTTGCCGGTGGTGAAGACCTCCGAGGCGGCGACGCCCTCGGCCACCAGGTGCGCGGCCGCGCGCGGCGTCGGGGCGAAGTGCCAGCGCGCCACCCGGCCGATGAGCCGGCGGTTGAGCTCCTCGGGGAACGGGTTGTCCAGGACGCCGGTGCGCAGCCCCGCCTCGACGTGGGCGACGGGGACGTGCTCGTAGAAGGCGGCCAGTGCGCCGGTCAGCGCGGTGGTGGTGTCCCCCTGGACGATCACGAGGTCGGGGCGCTGCGCCCGGATGATCTCGCCGAGGCCGTCGACGAGGCGGGCGGTGAGGGTGGACAGCTCCTGGCGCTCGCGCATGACGTCGAGCTCGGTGCGCTCGCGCACCTGGAGCAGGTCCAGCATCTGGTGGAGCATCTCGCGGTGCTGGCCGGTGGTGACGACGACCGGCTCGAAGAGCGGGGACGCGGCCATGGCGCGGGCCACGGGCGCGAGCTTGATCGCTTCGGGGCGGGTGCCGAGGACGAGCATCGCCCGCACCGGTGCGTCGATCAGGTTCGAGGACATGGTTCTCCCTGGGGCGTCATGGGGTGCCTTGCGGAAGCGGAGGGTCTGCGGAGCGCAGTGTCTTGTGGAGCGCAGTGTCTTGCGGAGCGCAATGCCTTGCGGGACGAAGGGCCTTATGTGCGCGCGGTCTTGAGCCAGGTCTGCTTGCCGGTCAGCATCCGCCACAGCCCCCACCACCCGGCGGCGAACCAGATGTAGCCGTAGAAGATGAAGACGTGCGACAGCAGGACCGCACGGGCCAGTCCGAGGCCCTGTTCGCGCCGGGAGTAGACCCAGCCGTAGACGTAGGCGGCGGTGAAGGACAGGACGTACGGGCCGATCACCCACATCGGGGAGACCAGGGGGTAGCCGGCCTCGAACGAGCCGACGATCGTGCCGCCGACCGCGACCAGGAAGGACAGCGGCAGCAGTGAGGTGAGCAGGATGAGCACCGGGCTGGAGAGGTGGTAGAGCAGGTCCAGCGCGGGCCGGGTGGGGACCTCGCGGACGATCAGCGGGACCAGGCTCGCCGACTGGAGGTGGCCCTGGAACCAGCGCGAGCGCTGGCGCACCAGCCGCCGTACGTCGAGCACGGCCTGCTGGGAGACGGCGGCCGAGGTGCAGTGCTGGTTGGTCCAGCCGCCGGCGATGAGGCGGACGCCGAGGTCGAGGTCCTCGGTCAGGGAGTCGCTCCAGGGGCCGGAGCCGTCCGGACCCATCAGGGTGTCGAGCGCGGCCAGCCGCATGAACTGGCCGTTGCCGCCCATCCCGACGCTGCCGATGGTGCGCCGGGCGCTCTGGAAGATGTCGCCGTAGATGACGAACTCCATGTCCTGGAGCCGGGCGAGCAGTCCCTGCCGGCGGTTGTACATGCGCACCCCGATCTGGGTGCCGCCGGTGCGCGGGTTGTCGAAGTACGGGTCGACCGCCTGGACGCAGTGCGGATCGAGCCGTCCGTCGGCGTCCACGACGCAGACGATGACGTCGCGCGGGTCGCGCCCGTCGAGCAGACCGGACGAACGCAGGTGTTTGATACCGGCGTTGAGCGCCGCGCCCTTGCCCTTGCGGGCGTTGGGCAGGTGGCGGCGCAGGAGGCGGACCTTGCCGGGCGCCGCGTGGCAGGCGGCCTCGGCGATCTCGGCGGTGCGGTCCTCGGAGGCGTCGTCGATGACCAGTGCCAGGGTGTTGCGGGCGGGCAGGGCCGTGATGCGGGCCAGGCTCTCGGCGAGCACCTTCTCCTCGTTGAGGCAGGCGAGGAGGAAGACGTAGAAGCGCTGGTCCCGGGGGCCTCTGGTGCGGCGGAATCCGCGCCGGGAGATGAGGAACAGGCCGGTGTTGTAGCAGCCGGCCATCACGATGATGGCGATGCTGGACCAGATCAGGGACGTGGAGATGTCGTTCACGACCGGCCGCTCCAATTCCGTATGCGGTACCAGAATTTGAGCGAGATCAGTGCCGCGGCGACCGCGCAGTAGAGCACGAATCCGGCGCCGGCCGCTTCCTGGAGATCCTCGGCGAAAGGCATTCCCGGGGCGACCTGCGGGGCGGCCGTCAACCCGGCGAGTGGCACGACGGTGCCCAGAGCGGGTTTTCCGTACATGGGTTCCCCCCATTTTTCGCCTCCTTCGAGGCGTGCGGTGGGAACGTACCAGACCAGCCGGTCCGTTCAGCTGTACATCGGGGAAGTTGTTGAATCTGATAAGTAAATTCTGGTGACCCGCCGGTAGTTCTGCCTGCTCATTGCGGGTTTGTGGCGCATGAGGTCTCTGGTCCGCACCAATTGGGGAGTCGAAAGCGTGCTCGGAATGCGCTCCGGGCGGCTCCCCGGAGCGTATTGACAGCGCTCGTCCACCCCAATCAGAATCAGCCAACTATCGGGCCTGAAGCGGGCCGGTGCCGGCGGATTCCGGGGGGAAGCCGCGGGAATCCCGCAGGCTCCACAAGTGAAGGAAGCAGGGGGGAACGCATATGCGTGCGCGCCATTCCAGGCGGAGACGAGCAATGACCCGGGCCTCGGTCGCGCTTTCGATAGTCGCCGCCCTGGTGGGCGGATTCGCGCTTTCCCAGGAGGGCGCGGGAGCGGCCGGGGCCCCCGGGGACAAGGGACATGTGGCCCACGCCCTGCAGGGCACCGGGCCCACGGCCCTCTCCGGCGTCGGCACCCGGGACCTCAAGGCGTGGGAGGCGGCCCGGCTGTCCAACGACAGGCTCCGCAGCGAGCACAAGCTCGTCATCCGGCGCGTGGCGCCGCAGGGGAGCGCCGCCGCGCAGGGGAGCGCCGCGGCGAAGCCGGCGGCCGTCCGCCGGGGCGCCGGGAGCGCCGTGCCCGCGGTCGCCCGGCCGCAGGCGGCGACGGCCTCGTCCACCGCGCTCGTCCTCTACGACACCACGGGCCCGTACGGCTACCTCGGCGAGCTCTACGCGATGGCCGTCGCCAACCTCGCCGGGCACTTCGGGACCGTGACCGCCAAGCCCGTCTCGTCGTACACCGCCGGGATGGTCGACCAGTACACGTCGACGGTCTACATCGGCTCGACCTACTACGGCGGGAGCGTCCCGGACGCCGTGCCCGCGGCCTTCTACCAGGACGCCCTGGCCACCGCCCACCCGGTGACCTGGATCGGGGACAACATCTGGGGCATGGCCAACGCCGTGGGCGTGGACGCCTTCAAACAGCACTACGGCTGGGACCCGACCAACTCCTACTTCGCGCCCGGCGGTTCGGTCGGCAACATCACCCGGGTCTCCTACAAGGGGCAGCAGCTGACCCGCACGATCCCCGCCGGATACGACGGCGGCGTGCTGCACCCGGCCCTGGTGAGCGGGCCGGGCTATCCGCTGGTGACCCAGCTCGCCCAGGCCACGGACGCCAACTCCGGTGCCACCAGCCCCTGGGCGATCCGCTCGGGCAATCTCACCTACGTCGGTGAGGTGCCCTTCGCCTATGTCTCCGAGCAGGACCGCGTGATCGTCTTCGAGGACCTGCTCTTCGACGGCCTCGCGCCGGCCACCGCCGAGCGGCACCGGGCGTTCGTACGGCTGGAGGACATCAGCCCCAAGTCCAGCCCGAACGACCTGCGGCAGGCGGCCGACTACCTCTACGGGCAGAAGATCCCGTACGGGATCAACGTCATCCCCGTCTACACGGACCCCAAGGGCACCTACAACAACGGTGTTCCGGAGACCGTCACACTCGCCCAGGCGCCCCAAGTCGTCTCCGCCCTCCAGTACATGCTGGCGCACGGAGCGGTGCTGATGGACCACGGCTTCACCCATCAGTACAGCAATGTGAACAACCCGTACTCCGGGGTGACCGGCGACGACTTCGAGTTCTTCCGGGCACACGTGGACGCTTCCAACAACGTCGTCTACGACGGGCCGCCCGCCGAGGACTCGGCCGTGTGGGCGCAGTCGCGGATCACCTCCGCGCTCGCCGGGTTCACCGCGGCGGGGCTGCCGAAGCCGACGCTGTGGACCACACCGCACTACGCGGCCTCGGCCACCGACTACCGTGTCCTCGGACAGAACTTCTCCGCCCGGCTGGAGCGATCCTTGTACTTCGCAGGCACGCTGAGCGGCGCCCCCGTGGACGCCGGCCGATACATCGGCCAGTTCTTCCCGTACGCGGTCAAGGACGTCTACGGGACCACGGTTCTGCCGGAGGACCTCGGCAACTACGAACCGCAGCCCTACAACAACCACCCGGCCCGGCTCCCGGCCGACCTGATCGCCGCGGCCAAGGCCAACCTGGCCGTCCGTGACGGGGTGGCCAGCTTCTTCTACCACCCGTACTACGGCACGGCGGCGCTCCAGCAGACGGTGGACGGCATCCGCGCCCTCGGGTACACGTTCGTCGCACCGGCGGACCTGAACCAGTGAGCGCGAAGAAGGGGGCGGCCGTCGTCGCGCTGGTGGCCGCGGCCGCCCTCTTCCTCGCGGGCTGCTCGGGCACGGACTCCTCGGAGCCCCGGGAGTCCCCCGGCGTCACCGCGAGCCGCGGCGCCTCCAAGCGGCCGGACGGGGGGAAGGAGGACCCGTTGAAGGGCATGAAGGGCCTGAAGGGCATCACCCTCCCCTCCTGGAACAAGGGCGACTACGACAGCCCCGAGGCCGGAACGTATCTGCGGCAGATCGCCGCCACCGGGGCCCGCTGGGTGACCTTCACCCCCACCTGGTACCAGGACCGCGTCACCGACGGGGAGTTCCGCCCCACGGACGAGACCGCGAGCGACGCGAGCCTGCGGCACATCGTCCGGCTCGCCCATGACGCCGGGCTCAAGACCATGATCAAGCCGCATGTCGACCTGGTGAAGGGCGGCGACCGGGCCGGGATCCGCCCCGACGACGCCGACGCCTGGTTCGCGGCCTACCGGCGCTTCATCACCCACTACGCCGGGCTCGCCGACGACACCGGGGCGGAGCAGTTCGCGGTCGGCACGGAGCTGGCCGGGACGTCCGGGGACGGGGACCACTGGGAGGACGTCGTCTCCGCCGTCCGGGCGCGCTACAAAGGGCCGTTGACCTACGCCGCCAACTACGACGAGTACCGGCACGTCGCCTTCTGGCAGAAGCTCGACCTCGTCGGGATCGACGCCTACTGGCCGCTCGGCGACCGGCCCACCGCGGACGCGGCGGCGCTGCGCCAGGCGTGGCAGCCGGTGGTGGAGGAACTGGCGGCGTTCTCCGCGAAGTCGCACCGCCGGATCCTCTTCACGGAGGCGGGGTACACCAGCCAGCGCGGCACGACGACCGCCCCGTACTCCTGGACCGTCAGCAAGGCGAACGGCGACGCGGAACAGGCCGCGGGCTACGAGGCGTTGCTGGCCGCGTTCGAGGGCAAGGCGTGGTGGGCGGGCGTGTGCTGGTGGATGTGGGACGACTGGCCGGGGGCGGGGGAGACGCCGCGGAAACTGGCGTACACGCCGCACGGGAAGCCGGCGGAGAGGGTGTTGCGGAAGTGGTGGGGAGGGGGTGGCCGCTGAGGCGGGCGGGCTATTCAGCCCGTCCGGCGTTTGAGGACACCCGCGCGGAGCGCAAAGAAACGGTGAAATGGGGGTGCCCCCTCTGGGGGAGGGCCAGGGGCAAACCCCCTACGTGTCGCACTCCGCGACACCCCCGCACACCCCACACCGCACCGTGACCCGCCCCCGGACCCCCACCCGGATCCGCTGCCAGCACGTCGGACAGGGAAAGCTGACCCGCAACGGATCGCCCTCGAAGGCGTATTCGTCCGGCAGGGACGACACCCCCGCCCGCCGGTCCCGCGCATACCGGTGCCGCACTGTCCGTCCCGCCCCCGCCAGCGGCGCCCGCCGGGAGTCCCGCCGCACCCGCTCCGCCCCGGCGGTGTACGCGTCGTACGCCTGCGGGCTGGTGAACCACACCGCGGGGTCCTCCCCGAACACCCGGGCCCGCAGGGCGAGGACGTAGCCGAACTCCTCCGGCGTGAGATAGCCGAGCTTCTGCGTGGTGAGCGCGTCCTCCCGGTACGCGTCGAGCAGCAGCCACCCCGCCCCGAGGTACGCGGCCACCGTGTCGGTGAGGATCTCGTTGTCGCGGGTGCCGGTGAAGGCGAGCCCCAGCCGGTGCAGGAAGACATGGGTGACCTCGTGGGCGAGGGCCGCCCCGATGTCCCGGCGGTGCTCCTTGAAGCGCGTGTTGAGCTCGACGAAGTACTCGGGCCCGGCGGCGAGTTCGACGCTGCCCGCGTGCCGCATCCCATGGAAGCTGACGATCATCCGCGCGTCCGGCAGCCGCAGGTGCCGCACGATCGCCCCGGCGACGCGCTGCACACCGAGATAGGGGTCCTCGTCGTCGGAGAACGCGACGTCCGACGGCGGGACGCTCAGGGCGAAGTCGCGCACGCCGTCGGCGGAGAGCCGCCGGTACAGCGCGGTGACCGCGGAGCGCACCGTCGCCAGGTGCGGGAACCCGTGCACGATCTCGACGTCCGTGCCCACCGGCCACCACCGCCCCGTTTCGGTCCCTCCCCACTCTACGGGCCCGGCGCTCCCGACCGAACGGTCCGTACGCACTGGCCGGAACCGTCCTTGCCGAGGGAACCGCGCGCTCCGATACTCGCACCGCACCCACCCGGGCTCAGCCATCGGAATGCTTGTCATGAGCCTGGCGAAAGTGTGCAACCTCCCACGAAAGGACGTCCCTTGCGCACCCACACCACGGCTCTGAAGAGATGCCTCGCGGTCGGCGCGGTGGCACTCGCGGCCTTCAGCCTCCAGCCCGGCGGCGCCCAGGCCGCCCCGGCGAAAGAACCCGGCCCCTTCGTGGTCGGCGGCGTCCGCGCCCAGCAGGGCGAGTTCCCCTGGATGGTCCGGCTCTCCATGGGCTGCGGCGGAGCCCTCTACACCCGGCAGATCGTCCTCACCGCCGCGCACTGCGTGAACGGCAGCGGCCCCAACACCTCGATCACCGCCACCGCCGGCGTCGTCGACCTGGAGTCCTCCCAGGCGGTCAAGGTCAACTCCACCCAGGTCCTCCAGGCCCCCGGCTACAACGGCTCCGGCAAGGACTGGGCGCTGATCAAGCTCGCCGAGCCGGTGAACCAGCCCACCCTCACCATCGCCGACACCACCGCCTACAACTCCGGCACCTTCACCGTCGCGGGCTGGGGCGCCGACAAGGAGGGCGGGGCGCAGCAGCGCTACCTCCTCAAGGCCGACGTGCCCTACGTGGACGACGCCACCTGCAACTCGGCGTACGGCGGCGGCACCATACCCGCCGAGGAGATATGCGCCGGCAAGCTCGACACCGGCGGGGTGGACACCTGCCAGGGCGACTCCGGCGGGCCGATGTTCCGCAAGGACGACTCCGGTTCCTGGATCCAGGTGGGCATCGTCAGCTGGGGCACGGGCTGCGCCCGGCCCGGCTACCCCGGCGTCTACACCAAGGTGAGCACCTTCGCCAAGGACATCGCGGCGGGCGCCGCGGGCCTGGGCGGATGACCGCCCGCTGAACCACCGGCCGGCCACCGGCCGATCGCCGTCCGGTGCCGCACCGGATCCCCGGCGGGGCTTCCGGCAGCCCCGCCGGGTGGCGGCCCGTCCGCGCGACCGCGGTAGGACGCGGACGGGCCGCCGTCATCCTTTCGGCGGAGGGAGCAATGGTCGGACAGTCGAAGTGTGCGCGGCGGGAAGACCCGTAACGTGATGCACAGGGCCGCGGCGGCCCCGGCGGCGAGGACGCCCTGAGGCCGCGGGCCCAGGAACAGCAGCATCGCGCCGCACCACCGGACGACCGACAGAAAGGCACCCGACGTGCCCGCCAGGACCCGCACCGCCGCCGTCACCCTCCTCGCCGCAGCGGGCGTGGTGCTCGCGCCGGTGACCGGCGCCTTCGCCGCGGAGGGCGGACACCGGGACCACCCGGGCGGCCACCGGCCCGGCATCCGCCACGAGCGCGTCCAGGAGCGCGTCCACGAGGTGCCCGTCACCCCCCTCCACCGCTCCGCCGTGCCGCACCTCCCCCAGGACCACCCGGCCGGTGTCACGGCACCGGACCGTCCGGCGAAGACCGTCCGTCAGCAGCCGTCCGTCACCCACGGGGAGCACCGCGGCGGCGTGTCGCGGCCGGCCGCTCCGGCGCGGTCCGCGAAGCACCCCGCCAAGCAGCCCGTCAGGCACCGCGAGGCGGCGAGCAACCCCGTACGGCGCATGGTCCAGGCCGGGCAGACGGTCAAGGGCCACCACGAGGTGGGCAAGCCGCTCGTCGCGGGCGCCGCCGCCCTGCTGGCCGTCGGCGGCGGCGCGTACGGCGTACGGCTCCTCGGGCGGCGCCGTGCCGCCGGGCGGGCGGACGGCTAGCGCTCCCGCCCGGGTCCTCGCCCGCGCCCTGCTGTTGCGGCACCGGGGCGCCCCCGGTGACATGGAGCCGGACCGTATCGACGCACCCGTACCGGCCACCCCGCGGAGGGGATGACATGGCGATCACCGTGGTCATCGCGGACGACCAGGAGATGGTCCGCACCGGCTTCCGGATGATCCTGGAGAGCCAGCCCGACATCGACGTCGTCGCCGACGTCGTGGACGGCGAGGCCGCGCTGGCCGCCGTCGAGGAGCACCGGCCCGACGTCCTGCTCCTGGACATCCGCATGCCCAAGCTCGACGGCCTGGAGGTCACCCGCCGGCTGTCCGCCCTCACCGCCGCCGAGCCGGAGCGCGCCGGCCGCCCCCGGATCGTCATCGTCACCACCTTCGACCTGGACGAGTACGTCCACTCGGCGCTGCGCAACGGCGCCTCCGGGTTCCTCCTGAAGGACGCCAGCCCCGCCATGCTCGTCGAGGCCGTGCACGCCGCCGCCGTCGGCGACTCCCTGATCTCGCCCGCCATCACCGTCCGGCTGCTGCGCGACCTGGCCCCGGCCGTCGGCGGCGGGGCCCCCGCCGTCAGGGCCCCCTCGGAACCGCTCACCGAGCGCGAGGCGGACGTCGTGCGCTGTCTGGCGCGCGGCGCCACCAACGCCGAGATCGCCGACGAACTGTTCGTCTCCCTGTCCACGGTCAAGACCCACCTGGCCAACGTGCAGATGAAGCTCGACGCCCGCAACCGCGTCGAGATCGCCGCCTGGGCCTGGGAGAGCGGACTGGCCACGAGCGGTTCGTGAGCGGACGGGGCGCCTCGTGAGCAGACGCGCAGGGTGGAGCCTCCGGCATCCCCGCCGTGCCGTCGCCGGCAAGGCCGCGTTCGCGGTCGCCCTGCTCGCGCTGGTCGGCTTCGAGGGGTTCGTCCTGGCCCGGCAGCCCAGCCCGCCGCACGCCATCGTGCTCGCCTCGGGCGTCGTGGTCTGCCTGTGCGCCGTGCCCTACGGCTGGATCCCGCTGGAGGCGCGGGCGTGCGTCGCCGTCGCCGTCTCCGGGACCACCTCCGCCGTCCTGATGGCCGGACGGCACCCCGGCCTCGTCTGGGGCATGGGGGAGGACGTCGCCCTGCTCGTCCTGCTGACGGGCGTCGTCCAGCGGTCCACCGCCCGGGTCGCCGCCGTCCTCGGACCGGCCCTCGCCCTGGCCGCCGTCGCCGCGCCGATGCGCGACCTCAGACCGGGGCGGTTCACCGTCGTGTTCGGCCTGCTGACCGCCGTCGTGGGCGGCTACTCGCTGCTGCTGCGCGGGCAGGGGGTGCAGCGGGTGCGGGACATGGCCGCGGTCCGCACCGCCGAACGCCTCGAACTCGCCCGCGAGCTGCACGACCTCGTCGCCCACCACATCACCGGCATCGCCGTGCAGGCCCAGGCCGCGCGCTTCACCTCCCTGGAGGGCGAGGCGGCCGGCCGGGCGTTCGCGCGCATCGAGAGCGCCGCGGGGGAGGCGCTCGGCGCCATGCGCCGCCTGGTCGGCGTGCTGCGCGAGGGCGCCGAGCCGGAGACGGAACCGGTCGCGGGCCTGCCCGAGGTCCGCGCCCTCACCGAGGACTTCGCCCGCAACGGCCCGCCCGTCGCCCTCTACATCGAGCAGGGCATGGAGACCTGGCTGCCCGGCGACGTCGCCGCCGCCGTCCACCGCGTCGTCCGCGAGGCGTTGACCAACATCCGCAAGCACGCCGCCGACGCCACCGCCGTGCGCATCGGCGTCCGCGGTGTCCCCGAGGGCGTCGAACTGCGCATCGCCGACGACGGCCGCCGCCCCGCCGGCCTCGCCGACCAGGCCCGCGGCGGCGGCTTCGGCCTGGTCGGCCTCGCGGAACGGGCCAAGGCCATGGGCGGACGGCTGCGGGCGGGTCCGGCGCCGGAGGGCGGGTGGCTGGTGACGGCGGTCTTCCCGGTCGAACGGCCTTAGGGGCGAGGTGTGTTGGGGCCGGGGTGCGTCGGGACCGGGGTGCGTTGGGGCCGGGCCGCCCTCAGGCGGTGGCCTCGCGGGGCGCTGCGCCTCCCCGGGCCAGGCGCAGCGTGCCGACGGAGAGGGCGGCGAAGACGGTCATGCAGACGAACATCGGGACGGCCGTGTCCTCGCCGCCCACGCCGACCAGGGGCGCGGCCACGGCGCTCAGCACGCTCTGCAGGGTGCCGAGCACCGCGGACCCGGTGCCGGCGGCCCGGGGAACGCGGCCGAGCGCGAGCGGGGCGGCGTTGATGGTCACCAGGCAGATGGCGACGAAGACCACGTAGAGCAGGCCGAGCGCGAGGGGGAGGCCGAGCATGTCCGTCACGGCGGCCGCGCACAGGGCCGCGGAGGACAGCAGCATCACGGTCACGCCGGTGCGCAGCATCGCCTCGGGGCGGAAGCGGCCGACGAGCTTGGTGATGACCGTGCTGGCCACGGTGGAGACGATGCCGACCGAGGCGAAGGCGGCGGACGTCTCCCCGAGGCCCAGGCCCAGGATGTTCTGCAGGAGGAAGGACGCTCCGCCGACGTAGCAGAACAGCACCGCGAGGGCGAAGCCGAAGGTGAGGGTGTAGCCGAGGTACGGCCGGTCGCCGAGGACCTCGCGGGCCGTCTTCAGAGTGGTGGCCAGACCGCCCTTGTGGCGCTCGGCGGCGGGCAGGCTCTCGGGGACGGCGAACACGGCGCCCAGCAGGGCGAGCAGCGAGGAGGCGGCGAGCACCCAGAAGACGCCGTGCCAGCCGGTGCCGGCGACGACGGCGCCGCCCGCGACGGGGGCGACGATCGGCGCGATGCCCATCAGGGTCATCAGGATGCCGAACATCCGGGCGGCGGTCTCGCCCTCGGCGACGTCGGAGATGACGGCCCGCCCGATCACGACGCCGGCCGCACCGCTGAAGCCCTGGACGAACCGCAGCACGACCAGCCAGCCGAGCGACGGGGCCAGGGCGCACAGCGCCGTGGCCGCCACACAGACGGTCCCGCCGACGAGCAGGGGGACGCGGCGGCCGAAGCGGTCCGACAGCGGGCCCAGGATCAGCTGGCCCAGGCCCATGCCCACCAGGAAGGAGGTCAGCGTCAGCTGGATCCCTGAGGCGTCGGTGTGCAGGTCGTCCGTCATCTGCGGGAACGCGGGCAGATACATGTCCGTGGCCAGCGGGGTGACGAATGCGAGCAGCACCAGGGCGGCTGTCAGTACGCGGGGGACACGCATCGGATAACTCCTGGGAAAGGCAAGGGTGATGACAGGGCGGGCGAGGAGCTGCATGAGGGCTGCGCGAGGGGCTGCGGGGTCTGCCTGCCGCAACATTCGGAATTCTGTGCTCCGCGCCGTCGGAAGAAGACCGTACGGGAAATGTGCGAGTAGGCGCAGGGGGCGGGAGACCGAATTCCCCCGGCCGTCCGACCTAGGGCGAAATAGGGGGAGTTCCCTCGAACGAAAGGACCGGAGTAGGGCTTTGGGCGGAGCGCCGGTCGCGGCCCGGTCGAAGGAATTCTCTATCGCGGCATGGAATTTATCAATTCAACGTTCCGGCGGGCGGATCCGCGGACGGGGGGCCGCCGCCCGGGACGTCGGTACGCGCGGGCCGCCGGTACGCGCGGGGGCCGACGCCGGAAGCCGGGGACGGGGGAGGTGCACGGAACGTGGAGACCCTGGGGAGAACCTCCCCCGTTTGGTTCCATCCGGACGGCTTCACGTCGCACGATCTAGGGAACAACCCTCCCAACGGGGTTCCGTCCGTCGGTCACCGTCATCGGCCGGTGACCAGCGGGACACGGACCCGGGGGACGCCCCTCAGCGGACGTTCCCGTCCAGTCGCGCCAATGGCTCGCCCGCCCGCTCCAACTCCAGTACCACCAGCTCGTTCCGCCCCTCGTGCAGCACCGGCCCGGGGACGTACAGCGTGTCCTGCGGTCCGGCCGACCAGTAACGCCCCGGACAGAAACCGTTGATCCAGACGAACCCCCTTTCCCAGCCCGGCAGTTCAAGAGCCGCGTCGCCCGGCTCCGGCACCCGGAAGGAACCGCGGTACAGGCCCGGCCCGTTCCCGACAGGGGCCCGCCAGGGCACCGCCGCGAGCGCACCGTCCCCCTCCAGCGCCGCCAGCCGCAGACCGCGCGCCCGGACCCCGTGCACATACGCGCCGCCGTGCGTGAGCCCGCCCGTGAGCCCCTTCGTCTCGCCCAGCCGCGGACCGTAGTTGACCCGGCCCAGCGACTCCACCCACAACTCCACCTCCCCCGGGCCCGCCACCTCGCCGACGAGCCCCTCCTCGGCATCCAGCACGGCCGCGCGCACCCCGTCCACATACGCCACCGCCCGGTCGCGCAGCCCCCGCACCCGCAACGGGCGCGGCCCGCGCGGGCCCGGCAGGGCGAAGCGGTAGCGGACCACGCCCCGGTCCACCCCGAGCTCCTCGAACGAGGGCGGCACCGGCCCCTCCGCCTCCGCCCCGCCCAGCACGTCCACCACCTCGCCCAGCGGCGCCCACCGGTCGAGGCGCACCCGCACCGGGGCGCCCAGGGCCGGGGGAGCGGGCGGCAGCGGGGGCGGCGGACCGGCCGCATAGCCGGCCAGCACGTCGCGGAAGGCGTGGAACTTGGCCGTGGGCCGCCCGTATTCGTCGATCGGCGCGTCGTAGTCGTACGAGGTCACCGTCGGCCGGAGCGCCCCGGCGTGCTCCTCGCCGGCCCGGTTGGCGCCCGACCAGCCGCCGAAGCTCGTCCCGCCGTGCGCCATGTAGACGTTCACCGAGGCCCCGCACTCCAGGACCTCGCGCAGCACCCCCGCCGCCTCGCCCGCGTCCCGCGCGGCCGCCTCGCCGCCCCAGTGCGAGAACCAGCCGCACCACAGCTCCATGCACATCAGCGGCCCGCGCGGCCGGTGGCGGCGCAGCGCGGCGAACGCCCCGCGCGCGTCCGAGCCGAAGTTCACCGTCGCGATCGTCCCCGGGACCGTCCCGCCCGTCAGCATGTGGTCCTCCGGCCCGTCGGAGGTCACCAGCGGGACGGTCACCCCCGATGCGCGCAGCCGCTGCACCAGGTGTCGCAGATAGGCGCGGTCGGAGCCGTACGAGCCGTACTCGTTCTCCACCTGGACCAGGACCACCGGGCCGCCGCGGTCCGCCTGCCGGGCCGCCACCTCGTCCGCCACGGCACCCAGCCAGCCGTCCGCGGCCCGCAGGAACTCCGGGTCGCGGGTGCGCACCCGGCGGCCCAGCCGGCCCGTCAGCCAGTGCGGCAGGCCCCCGTTCTCCCACTCCGCGCAGATGTACGGCCCCGGCCGCACGATCGCGTACAGCCCCGCCGCGGCCGCCGCGTCCAGGAACCGGCCCAGCTCGGCCAGGCCGCGCACCCCGCCCTCGTCGGGCTCGTGCCGGTTCCACGGCACATAGGTCTCCACGCAGTTGAGCCCCATCGCGCGCAGCATGCCCAGGCGGTGCGCCCAAAGGCCCTCGTGCACCCGGAAGTAGTGCAGGGCGCCCGACAGCAGCCGCACCCGGCGGCCGTCCATCCGGAACCCGTCGTCGTCGGCGGTGAACTGCGGCACGGACCCCACCCGCCCTCCCGGCGCGCGCCCGCGCGGCGCGGCCGCGGACATCGTCGCCCATCGCGGCCGCCGCCGTCACCGGTGCCTCCGGGCCCGCCACGGCCGCGCCCGCCCCGCCCACGGCCGCCCCGTCTGCGGGGGAGGCCGCTTGCGCATAGGCTCGGACACCATGAACGACAGCACCAACCCCGAGCCCGAGGCGCTCGCCGAGCTCTCCCGGCTGCGCGACAGCATCGACAACATCGACGCCGCCGTGATCCACATGCTCGCCGAGCGCTTCAAGTGCACCCAGCAGGTCGGCCACCTCAAGGCCGAGCACAAGATGCCGCCCGCGGACCCCTCGCGCGAGGCACGGCAGATCGCGCGGCTGCGGGATCTGGCGGAGAACGCGAAGCTCGACCCCGCGTTCGCGGAGAAGTTCCTGAACTTCATCATCGCCGAGGTGATCCGGCACCACGAGACGATCGCCCGGGCGTAGGGGGGCTCCCCCGGAGCGGGACCGGTCCCGGGATGGGGGCACCCTCCGGGAGAGGCGGAAGGACGGGCCGGGGGCAAACCCCCTTGCCATGCCGCACCCACGGTGCGGCAGCATGCACCCATGCCCGTCCTCACCCACGCCGAAGCGCAGGCCAGAGCCGCCCTCCTCGACGTCCACCGCTACACGATCGACCTCGACCTCACCCGCGGCGAGGAACACTTCCGCTCCACCACCGTCATCCGCTTCACCGCCCGCGAGCCGGGCGGCACCTTCGCCGAGGTCCGCCCCCGGACCCTGCTGGCCGCCGCCCTCGACGGGCACCCGCTCGACGTCACCGCCCTCGACGACAACCGGCTCCCCCTCCCCGCGCTCACCCCCGGCGAGCACGAACTGCGCGTCGAGGCCGACATGGCCTACTCCCGCACCGGCGAGGGCATGCACCGCTTCACCGACCCGGCCGACGGCGAGACATACCTCTACACCCAGCTCTTCCTGGACGACGTCCAGCGGGTCTTCGCCGCCTTCGACCAGCCCGACCTCAAGGCCGAGTTCACCGCGACCGTCACCGCGCCCCCCGGCTGGACCGTACTCGGCAACACCGTCGCCACCCCCGTCGGACCGCCTGCCGAGGGCCGCTGGCACCTGCCCGTGACGCCGCCCCTGAGCACCTACTTCGTCGCCTTCGCCGCCGGCCCCTGGCACACCGTGCGCACCGAACACGCCGGACTGCCCTTCGCCCTGCACTGCCGGCGCTCCCTCGCGCCCCACCTGGACACCGACGCGGACGACCTCTTCGACATCACCCGCCGCTGCTTCGACCGCTTCCACGAAATCTTCGACGAGCCCTACCCCTTCGACTCCTACGACCAGGCATTCGTCCCCGAATTCAACTTCGGCGCCATGGAGAACCCCGGACTGGTCACCTTTCGCGACGAGTTGGTCTTCCGCTCCGCCGCCACCGACACCGAACGCCACAACCGAGCCCTCACCATGGCCCACGAAATGGCCCATATGTGGTTCGGCAACCTCGTCACCCTCCGGTGGTGGGACGACATCTGGCTCAACGAGTCCTTCGCCGAATACATGGGATACCAAGTCCTCACCGACGCCACCCGCTTCGAGGACTCCTGGACCGAATTCGGCATCGGCCGCAAGGCATGGGGCTACGAGGCCGACCAGCGCGTCACCACCCACCCCGTGGCCCCCGCACCCGGCGCCGTCCGCGACACCGGCACCGCCCTGCTCAACTTCGACGGCATCTCCTACGCCAAGGGCGCCAGCGCCCTGCGCCAACTCGTCGCCTGGCTCGGCGAGAAGGACTTCCTCGCCGGCATCAACGACCACTTCGCCCGGCACCGCTTCGGCAACGCCGACCTCGACGACTTCATCGACTCCCTCGCCCGCGCCTCCGGCCGTGACGTCCGCGCCTGGGCCGACCACTGGCTGCGCACCACCGGCGTCGACACCCTCACCCCCCGCGCCGGGACCACCGCGGACGGCCGCTGGCGGCTGACCGTCGACCAGGAGGGCTCCCGCCCCCACCGCCTCGCCGTCGGCCTCTACGACCCCGACCCCGCCGCACCCCACCGGCTCGTCCTCCGCGACCGCCCCACCGCCGAGATCCCCGGCGAACCGCTCACCGGCCCCGGACCGCGCCCCGCCCTCGTCCTCCTCAACGACGGCGACCTCACCTACGCCAAGATCCGTCTCGACCCCGCCTCCCGCGACACGGCGGTCCGCGCCCTCTCCGGCATCCCCGACCCGCTCTCCCGCGCCGTGGTCTGGAACGCCGTCCGCGACATGGTCCGCGACGGCGAACTCGCCCCCGCCGCCCACCTGGAGACCACCCGCGCCCACCTCCCGCACGAACGGGACAACGCCGTCGTCCAGGGCGTCCTCACCTTCGCCCGGACCCAGATCGCCGACCTCTACCTCCCCGCCGAGGAGCGCGACGCCGCCCTCGCCACCCTCCGCGCAACCTGCCACGACCTCCTGCGCCGCACCGAGGACGGCACCGCCCCCGGACCGCGCCTCACCGCCGTGCGCACCCTCATCGACAGCACCACCGACCCCGCGCCCCTGCACGACTGGCTCCGCGCCGGCACCGTCCCCGGCGGCCCCGCCCTCGACCCCGGACTGCGCTGGCGGATCCTGGCCCGCCTCGCCGTCCTCGGCGCCACCGCGCCCGCGGACATCGACGCCGCGCTCGCCGCCGACCCCAGCGCCACCGGACAGGAGGGCGCCGCACGCTGCCGCGCCGCCCTCCCGGACGCCGCCGCCAAGGAGACCGCCTGGCGGGCCCTGTACGAGGACGACGCCCTCTCCGCCTACCTGTGGACCGCCACCGCCCAGGGCTTCTGGCAGTCCGAACAGCGCGACCTCGTCCTCCCCTACCGCGACCGCTACTACCCGGCCGTCACGGCGCTCGCCGCCCGGCGCGGCACCGCCCTCGCCAACTCCGCGGGCAACCACGGCTTCCCCCGCCCCCTCGTGGACCACGAGACCCTGCGCCTCGGCGAGCGCTGCCTGGCGGGCACCGAGCCCACCCCCGCACTGCGCCGTCAGCTCACGGACCGGCTCGACGACCTCCGCCGGGCTCTGGCGATCCGCTACGGAGAGTAAACACCCGCCCACTGACAACGGCGTCCCGGAA
The DNA here is from genome assembly GCF_041519305.1 of Streptomyces luteireticuli. Classification (NCBI taxonomy): domain Bacteria; kingdom Bacillati; phylum Actinomycetota; class Actinomycetes; order Kitasatosporales; family Streptomycetaceae; genus Streptomyces; species Streptomyces luteireticuli. The sequence goes on along the minus strand of NZ_CP167927.1, from coordinate 2,533,369 downwards.
CCGGGACGCCGCAGGTCGGAGGCGGAACGAGGCACATGACAAAGGCGCCCGCACCCCGGACGGGGTGCGGGCGCCAGGCCCGAAAAACGCTGCCGGTCGTCAGCCGCGCTTGTCCTCGACGGCGTCCGCCGGCTGCGCCGTGCGGAGCTCCTCGAGGAAGCGGTCCACGATGCCGCTCTGCTGTGCGTAGTCCTCGACCGACTCGCCGACGATCTTGCCCGCCAGCTCCGTGGCCAGCACGCCGACCTGCTCGCGCAGCTGGGCCTCGGCCACCGCGCGCTCCGCGTCGATCATGGCGTGACCGGCCGAGACGATCTCGTCGCGCTGGCGCTGGCCCTCGGCCCGCAGCTCGGCGATGATCGCGTTGCCCTGCTCCACCGCCTCCTGGCGCAGCCGCGCGGCCTCGTGCCGGGCCTCCGCGAGCAGCTCCTGGTACTCGGCGTGGACCCGCTCCGCCTCGGAACGCGTCTCCTCGGCCTCGCCGAAGCGCCCCTCGGTGGCCTGCTCGCGCTCGGCGAGGACCTTGTTGATCCGGGGCAGGATCCCCTTCGCGATCACCGCGAAGACGAGGAAGAAGAGCACCAGCCCCAGGACGAGCGGGGCGAGATCGGGCTTGAGCGGTCCGATGTCGATAGCGAGGTTCATCATGGCCATGGGGTGCAGGGTAGTCGAAGCCGCTCCCGCGCCGCGCCCCGCACCCCGCCGCGGCACCGTGCGCCCCCCGTCGCACCCGTCCTCGCCCGTGAACCTGGGCAGTACCACCATCGAGGGAAACATCCCCCACAAGGCGTCACCGATCGGGTACAGCCGGTAGCTTGAACCGGCCTTGAGCCGCCCGACCAAGGCCCTGGGCCGCTCAACAGAAGGGGCACGGCCGGAATTTGAGGCCGAGCCCACCGCCGACCACGGGAAGGCCGCACTCCCGCATGACCAACCCCCCGTCCCCCGACCACACTCCCGACGCGCCCCTGGATCTCGCGGGCATCGGAATCGGCCCCTTCAACCTCTCGCTCGCCGCCCTCGCCCACCCCGTCCCGGACCTCAGGGCCGCCTTCTATGACGAGAATCACACCTTCCGCTGGCACCCCGGACTGCTCATCGACGGCACCCGCATCCAGGTTCCCTTCCTCGCCGACCTCGTCAGCCTCGCCGACCCCACCAGCCCCTGGAGCTTCCTGAACTACCTCAAGACCCGCGAACGCCTCTACCCCTTCTACTTCGCCGGGCGCACCCACATCCAGCGCGCCGAATACGACGCCTACTGCCGCTGGGCCAGCGAACACCTCACCGGACTCCACTTCGGCCACCACATCGACGCCGTCCGCTGGAACCCCGAACGCGTCCTCTTCGAGATCGACTACACCCAGCTCGACCCCGACGGCGAGGCCGAAGCCCTCGGCCGCACCTACGCCCGCAACGTCGTCCTCGGCATCGGCACCACCCCCGACGTCCCCGAGCCCCTGCGCCCCCTCGCCGAAGCCCACGGCGTCCCCGTCCACCACTCCGCCGACTACCTCGACCACCGCGCCGAGCTGCTCGCCGCCGACCACGTCACCGTCGTCGGCGCGGGCCAGTCCGGCGCCGAGATCTTCCTCGACCTCCTCCGCAACCGCCCCGCCGGACGCGAACGCCTCCACTGGCTCGCCCGCACCCCCGCCTTCGCCCCCGCCGAGAACAGCCGCCTCGGCCTGGAGCACTTCACCCCCGACTACAGCCAGTACTTCCACACCCTCCCCGAACCCGTCCGCGACCAGGCCCTGCCCCAGCAGTGGCAGCTCCACGGCGGCATCGACCCCGCCACCCTCACCGCCATCCACGACGAGCTCTACCGCCGCAGCCTCCACGGCGGCTGGCCCGACACCACCCTCACCCCCGGCGTCTTCGTCCGCACCGCAGGGCGCGTCGGCACCACCCGTGTCGAGCTCCACCTCGAACACCCCGAGCAGGGCACCCGCTCCCGCCTCACCACCGACGCCGTCGTCCTCGCCACCGGCTACCGCGAACGCCGCGTCGACCGGCTCCTCGCCGCCCTCGACCCCTACATCCGCCGCGACTCCGCCGGCCGCGCCCGCGTCGACGGCCACCACCGCCTCGTCCTCGACCCCCTCGTCAAGGGCTCCATCCACGTCCAGAACGCCGAGACCCACACCCACGGCATCGGCAGCTCCGACCTGGGCCTCGCCGCCTGGCGCAGCGCCACCATCCTCAACGCCATCACCGGCACCACCCACTACCCCCTCCCCGAACGCACCGCCTTCACCACGTTCGGGCTGGAGCCGCGACCCACGTCACGGCCCCGCACACCCGCCCCGGTCACCGACTCAAAAAACCGGCGCACCATCCCGCGTCAACTTCCAGTCCACTGACGAGAACCGCGCCACATCGATCACCTTCTGCGCCCTCACCCAGCCTATGATCGTGTTGCGGATCTCCTCCGAATTCGCCCATACCTGCCTGGCCTTGGCCACGTGCGGGAAGTTGCCGCCCCCGCTCGCCCGGTAGTTGTTCACCGCCAGCACGAACTGCGCGGAATCCTCCAGCGGCTTCCCGTCGAACAGCAGCTTCCCGATCCGCGCACCCGGCGCCTTCGCCACATCGATCTCATAGGAGAGACCGCTCACCGCGTCATAGTTGTAGTCCGGAATGTTCTCGGCATTGGTCAGCTTCGCCGGATCCACCGGCCCACCCGCCGGCGTCCGCACGTAATACCGGGCCGAGAACTCCAGATACTCCCGCAGCTGCGCACCGGTCAGCAGCCGTGCCTCCAAGGTGTTCTCGAACGGATACAGCCCCGCCACCTGCCGGACCGACACCTCGCCCGCCGGCACCGCCGCCGTCCGCGAGAAGCACGACGCCTGCGACAGCACCGGCAGCGAGGCGTACGCCGTGCCCTTCAACGCCGCCCGCACCGTCTCCGCCTGCACATGGTTGATGAAGTCGATGACCGGCGTGTCCTTGAACGGAGCCTCCGCGGCGCTCATCGCCGCCGTGGACGTCCCGATCCGCTGATTGACGTACGCCACCACCTTCTTGTGCTGACCCCGCACCAGACGTGTGACCGCGGGATCCTCCTCCGCCTCGTTGGAGTTCAGCACCTTCGACGCCACCGACTCCACACGCCAGCCGCCCCGCTCCCACACCAGATCGAAGTCGAACAGCGTGAGCCGCTGCCCCCACTTGAGCGGCTCCGACAGCACCACCGGCCGGCCCGTCTCCTTGTTCACCACCCGGTACTCGGGAACCTCCACATGCGCGTGCCCCACCAGAATCGCGTCGATCCCCGGCACCCGCTCCGCCACCAACGCCGCCGCGTTCTCCACATACGGCAGCGCATCCCCGTACGACGACGTCCCGCTCATGCCCGAGTGCGCCGAGACGAGCACCACGTCCGCACCCATCGACCGCAGCCGCGGCACCCACTTCGCCGCCTGCTCCTCCAGCCCCGGGAAGACCATCTTCCCCTGCACATTCGCCTTGTCCCAGATCGCGATCCCCGGATTCGTCAACCCCAGCACCGCCACCCGCACGTCCCGCCCGTGCGGCGTCCGCATCCGCTTGATGACGTAGGGCTGGAACGCCGGCCGCATCGTCTTCGCATCCAGCGCATTCGCGCCCAGCAACGGGAAGTCGCACTGCCGCTCGAACTTCCGCAGCACCGGAATCCCGTAATTGAACTCGTGATTCCCCAGCGCCGCCGCGTCGTAGCCCATCGCGTTCATCGCCAGCGCCATCGGGTGCACCGGCCCGTGCGCCTTTGTGATCGGCTCCACCCGCGCGTAGTAGTACGCCAACTGCGTGCCCTGGATGGTGTCACCCGCGTCGATCAGCAGGGTGTTCCGCCGCCCCTTCTCCGCGCGGACCCGGCGCACCAGCGTGGAGATCTTCGCCAGGCCCACGTCGTTGTGCGCCTTGTCGTCGAACTCCGCGTCCGTGAAGTAGTCCCAGTTGAAGACGTTCCCGTGCAGGTCCGTGGTGCCCATCACGGTGAACGAGTACCGCTTCGTCCGGCCGTGACCGTGCCCCTGACCGGACCGCTCCGGCGAGGACGCCACCGCGGGCACGGCCCCCACCGCCCCCGTCAGAGCCACCCCGGCACCCGTGGCGGCCGTGCGGCCCAGAAAACCCCTGCGGTCGATCGGCATCGAACTCCCCATCCCTTGGACCATCCTTGGACCATCTCTGGCCGGACACCCCACGGTGCCCACACATCCGAACACGACACCGGAGGGCGACGACCCACGTCACCCTCCGGTACAACGCGCGTAGATTCTGACCTCCCCGGCCACCCCCTCACCACCCTCCCAAGGTTGCGATCCGATGACTCCCGCCGGTCCCCAGAGCCAACGACGACTGGGACGCTTGCCCCATGACCGCACCCGAGCCGTTGCCCTACGGAACGCCCGACATCCCCCGCGTCGCCGTCCGCGGCGAGGCCCACCTCGAAGTCGACCCCGAAATCGCCCGACTCGGTATCACCGTCAGCGCCCGGGGAACCGACCGTCACAAGACCCTCGACGACCTCACCCGCCGCAACAACCACATCATCGATCTCCTCAAAACCCATGGCGACGCCGTCGAGAAAATCGAGACCGGCGCCGTCACCATCACCCCCCAGCTCAACGACAAAGGACGCCACGAACGCATCCGCGCCTACCGCGGACACGTCCACCTCACCGCCACCCTCGGCGACTTCACCGTCCTCGGCGAACTCACCACCCGCCTCGCCGACCTCGACCTCACCCGCCTCGACGGACCCTGGTGGGACCTCCGCACCGACTCGCCCGCCCACCGCGAAGCCCGCCGCCAGGCCGTCCACGACGCCGTCCAGCGCGCCCGCGAGTACGCCGAGGCACTCGGCTCCCGGCTCGTCGCCCTCGTCGAACTCGCCGACACCGGAGCCGAACACGCCGTCGCCGGCGGCCCCGTGCCCCGCCCCGTCGGCGCCATGCGCTCCGCCGGCTACGGCGGCGCCGCGCCCGCCGCCCTCGACCTCGAACCCCAGCGCCAGACCGTCTACGCCCAGGTCAATGCACGGTTGACGATGACCCCGCCGGTGCTCTGACACCCCCGCGCGAGGGGTGCTCCACCGCTCATCGGAGCACCCCCGCGCACGTTTCACTACTTGTCAACAAGCTTTTACCCAACGGACGTTGGGGAGTTGCGGCGGCCCAATTCTCTACCCGTGGGTAGGTCATAAGGTCGTGGCATGCGCCGAGCGAAAATCGTCTGCACCCTGGGGCCCGCCACCGACTCGTACGAGCAGATCAAGGCACTCGTCGAAGCCGGCATGGACGTCGCCCGCTTCAACCTGAGCCACGGCACGTACGCGGATCACGAGGCGCGGTACGGGCGGGTCAGGAAGGCTGCCGAGGAAACCGGCCGCAACGTGGGCGTCCTCGCGGACCTTCAAGGCCCGAAGATCCGCCTCGGCCGGTTCGAGGAGGGGCCCGTACTCCTTGAACGCGGCGACCGCTTCACGATCACCGTGGAGGACGTGCCCGGCGACCGCACCTGCTGCGGCACCACCTACGACGGCCTCGCCGCCGACGTCACCCGGGGCGAGCGCATCCTCGTCGACGACGGCCGCGTCACCCTGGAGGTCACCGAGGTCGACGGCCCGCGCGTACGGACCGTCGTCCTGGAGGGCGGCATGGTCTCCGACCACAAGGGCCTCAACCTCCCCGGCGTCGCCGTCTCCGTCCCCGCCCTCTCCGAGAAGGACGTCGAGGACCTGCGCTGGGCCATCAGGACCGGCGCCGACATCGTCGCCCTCTCCTTCGTCCGCAGCGCGCGGGATATCGACGACGTCCACCGCGTCATGGACGAGGAGGGCCGCCGCCTCCCCGTCATCGCCAAGGTCGAGAAGCCGCAGGCCGTCGAGAACCTCGACGGCATCGTGGCCGCCTTCGACGGACTCATGGTCGCCCGTGGCGACCTGGGCGTCGAAATGCCGCTGGAAACGGTCCCGATCGTGCAGAAGCGGGCGATCAAGCTGGCGAAGCGTAATGCGAAGCCGGTCATCGTCGCGACGCAGATGCTCGACTCCATGATCGACGCGTCGCGGCCGACCCGGGCCGAGGCCTCCGACGTCGCCAATGCCGTCATCGACGGCACGGACGCGGTGATGCTCTCCGGCGAGACCAGCGTGGGGAAGTACCCCGTCGAGACGGTCCGGACCATGGGCCGCATCGTCATCGCCGCCGAGGAGGACGTCCTGGCGAAGGGCCTTCCGCCGCTGACCGAGCGCAGCAAGCCCCGCACCCAGGGCGGCGCGGTCGCCCGCGCGGCGGCCGAGATGGGTGACTTCCTCGGGGCGAAGTTCCTGGTGGCCTTCACTCAATCCGGTGACACGGTACGGAGGTTGTCGCGGTACCGCTCACCGATCCCGCTCCTCGCCTTCACCCCCGAGCCGGCGACGCGGTCCCAACTCAACCTTACCTGGGGTGTGGAGACGTTCCTGGGGCCGATGGTGCAGACGACGGACGAGATGGTCCGGCAGGTGGACGAGTATCTGCTGCGGATCGGGCGCTGCCGGAAGGGCGACATGGTCATCATCACGGCGGGTTCGCCCCCGGGGACGCCGGGGACGACGAATCTGGTGCGGGTGCATCACATCGGCGTGGACTAGTACTTCGGGCCGATGATGAGATCCATGAGGGCCACGGAGTCGCGGCGGGCGACGGAGATGTTGAAGGGGTCGGTGCCGCGGCGGGTCATTTTCCAGTCGACACCGACCTTGTCGAGGGTGTCGGTGTACAACTGCCTGATGTCGTCGGACTTGTTGGTGAAGAGGTAGCGCGTGTACTCGTAGCGCTTGCGTTCTCCTGCCACAACTCTGGCCGCCCAATTGGTGATTCGGCAGCCGTCGGAGTGGACAAGTCCGCGTATGAACTCCCAGGGGTGTGCGTCCACGATTCGTTGTTGCCAGGGCTTCAGGGCGATCTTGCGTTCGTGTTTCTTTCCCGGCCCGTGCTGGGGGAACATGCACCAGAGGTGCTTCGAGTAGATCTTCACGTTCTGGCAACCGGTTCGTTTGACGCGGCAGACGGAGTTGTCGGGGAAAACCGCGTGCATGGCGTCCTCGCACGCATCCATCAGTCCGGGCCAGACGTCACCACAGGTGATCATGAGGCTTGGCACGCGGTGCTGTGAGTACTGGATGATGTGGCCGTCGCCCAGATACAGGCCGAGCAGGTATGAGTAGGCGGCCTCGTCCAGCTCCCGACCATCGCACCGCGGGCACTTCGGGTCGTGACGCCCAGGGCATTCCCCGCGTTTGGATCGGTCCATGTGCAGCCAGTAGCCGACCGTGCCGATGGGGACGCCCAGCCTGCGGGCGGTTTCGGCGTTCGAGGCTCCGGAGCGGATCAGGTCGATCGCTCGCTTGCGCACTTCTGTGCCGTGCATCTGCATGCGCAGCACTCTGGGTGGCTGGGCGTGCTCAAGCGGTGAAGATTCGCGGAATCCACGCGAAGGTGAGCGTCCGTTTTGCGCTAGAGGTGCCCGGTGTGGGATTCGAACCCACATGCCCGCTAGGGCACGAGTGTTTGAGACTCGCGTGTCTGACCAGTTCCACCAACCGGGCCGGTTGCTGTCAGACACCATACCGTGTACATGCCGTGCTCCGCCGCTAGGTAGGCTGCTATAGCACCGCCTGCCTGGACCGAGGAGACCCGTGAGCGCCGCCGAGCCCCAGCCGCCCGTCGACGACGAGCCGCAGCACACCCCTCCGCACACCACGCGCGTCGTGATCGCCGAGGACGAGGCCCTGATCCGTCTCGACCTCAAGGAGATGCTCGAGGAGGAGGGCTACTCCGTCGTGGGCGAGGCCGGGGACGGGGAGACGGCCGTCGCGCTGGCGCGGGAGCACCGGCCGGATCTGGTGATTCTGGATGTGAAGATGCCGGTCCTGGACGGGATCTCCGCCGCGGAGCGGATCGCCGCCGAGTCGATCGCGCCCGTGCTGATGCTCACCGCCTTCTCGCAGCGCGAGCTCGTCGAGCGGGCCCGGGACGCCGGGGCGATGGCGTACCTGGTCAAGCCGTTCAGCAAGAGCGACGTCGTGCCGGCGATCGAGATGGCCGTCTCCCGCTTCACGGAGCTGAAGGCGTTGGAGCAGGAGGTCGCGGACCTCGCCCAGCGGCTGGAGACGCGGAAGCTCGTCGACCGGGCGAAGAGCGTTCTGCAGACGCAGTACGGGCTGACGGAGCCCGCCGCGTTCCGCTGGATCCAGAAGACGTCGATGGACCGCCGGATGTCGATGCAGCAGGTGGCCGAGGCTGTGATCGAGGACGCCAAGGAGAAGAAGGCGGCCAAGGAGCAGCAGCAGTAGGCGACAGGCGTTGGCAGGGGCCCGTGTCCGGACTTCGGATGCGGGCCCTTTTCGTGTTCGGCCCCTGCGCCAGGTCCTCGCGTTCGGTCCCCGCGTTCAGTCCTCGCCGAGGTAGGCCTTGCGGACGGATGTGTTGCCGAGGAGTTCGGGGCCGGTGCCGGAGAGGGCGATGCGTCCGGTTTCCATGACGTGGCCGTGGTCGGCGAGGGTGAGGGCGGCCTGGGCGTTCTGTTCGACGAGGAGGATGGTGGTGCCGGCGGCCTTGAGTTCGCGGATGGTGGCCATGATCTTCTGCATCATGATCGGCGAGAGGCCCATGGAGGGTTCGTCGAGCATGAGGAGTTTGGGACGGGACATCAGGGCGCGGGCCATGGCGAGCATCTGCTGTTCGCCGCCGGAGAGGGTGCCGGCGGGTTGGCGGGCGCGTTCGCCGAGGATGGGGAAGAGCTCGTAGGCGTGGCGGATGTCGTGGGCGATGCCGTCGGTGTCCTTGCGGAGGAAGGCGCCGAGCTGGAGGTTCTCGGTGATGGTGAGGCGGGGGAAGATGTGGCGGCCTTCGGGGGAGTGGGCGAGGCCGTGGGCGACGATCCGGTGGGCGGGGACGCCGGCGAGGGGCCGGCCGTCGAAGCGGATGGTGCCGGCGGTGGGGCGGAGGAGTCCGGAGAGGGTGCGCAGGGTGGTGGTTTTGCCTGCGCCGTTGGTGCCGATGAGGGTGACGATCTCACCGGTGCGGACGGTGAAGGTGATGCCTTTGACGGCTTCGATCTTGCCGTAGGCGACGTGGAGGTCGGTGACTTCGAGGAGGGGAGCGGGGGTCATAGGGATTCGTTCTCCTCGGCGGCTTCGGCTTCCGCAGCTTCGGCTTCCGCGGCTTCGACTTCTGAGGCTTCGGCCTGTCCGGGGGCGCCCTCGTAGGGGGTGCCGAGGTAGGCGGCGATGACGCGTTCGTCGCTCTGGACGGTCCGGGGGTCGCCTTCGACGAGTTTTTCGCCCTGGACGAGAACGGCGACGTGGTCGCAGAGGTTGAAGATGAAGCGCATGTCGTGCTCGATGACGAGGACGGCGACGCCTTGGTCGCGGATGGCGAGGACGAGGCGTTCGGTGGCGCGGGTCTCCTGGGGGTTCATGCCGGCGGTGGGTTCGTCGAGGAGGAGGAGACCGGGGTCGCTGGCGAGGGCGCGGGCGATTTCGAGTTTGCGTTGTTCGCCGTAGGGGAGGTTGCGGGCGAGGTGGTCGGCTTTGCCGTGGAGGCCGGTGAAGTCGAGGAGTTCGTGGGCGCGTTGGGTGGAGGCGGTTTCGGCGCGGCGGAAGCCGGGGCCGCGGAGGAGGGCGGAGAAGAGGCCTTCCTTGGTGCGGGTGTGGCGGCCGACGAGGACGTTTTCCAGGACGGTCATGCTGGGGAAGAGGCGGATGTTCTGGAAGGTGCGGGCGATGCCGGCCTGGGTGACGAGGTGGGGTTTGGCGGGGAGTCGGGTGCCGCGGTAGGTGACGGTGCCTTCGGTGGGGGTGTAGAGGCCGGTGAGGCAGTTGAAGAGGGTGGTTTTTCCGGCCCCGTTGGGGCCGATGAGGCCGACGATCTGGCGTTCGTGGACGGTGAGGTCGCAGGAGCGTACGGCGGTGAGTCCGCCGAAGCGCATGGTGACGCCGGTGGCGGTGAGGAGGGGTGGGGTGGCGGCCACGGTGGTCACGCTCCCTCCAGCGGGGCGTCGTGGAATTCGAGTTGTTTGCGGCGGTCGGCGACGAGGCCCTCGGGGCGGAAGCGCATCAGGAGGATGAGGGCGACGCCGAAGAGCAGGAGTTGGTAGTCCTGCATGAAGTCCATTTTGTTCGGGATGAGGTAGAGGAGGGCGGCACCGACGACGGGGCCGGTGATGGTGCCCATGCCGCCGAGGATGACGGCGGCGAGCAGGAAGGCGGAGTTGGGCGGGACGGTGCCGGCGAACTGGTACTGGTCGGGTGTGGCGGTGGTGATGACGTGGGACTGGACGGTGCCGGCGAGTCCGGCGAGGGCGGCGCCGAGGGCGAAGGCGAGGAGTTTGAGGCGGAAGGCGTTGATGCCCATGGCGGTGGCGGCGGTCTCGTCCTCGCGGATGGCGACCCAGGCGCGGCCGATGCGGGAGTCGGCGGCGCGGCGGAAGACGAGGACGACGGCGATGGTGGCAAGGAGCATCAGGAGGTAGTAGTTGCCGAATCGCCCGATGGTGAAGCCGAGGACGTCATGGGAGTCGCCGAAGCGGAATCCGCCGATTTCGAGGTCGGGGATGTTGGGGATGCCCATGGAGCCGTTGGTGATGTCGGGTCCGGTCTTGCCGTTGAGGTTGAGCATGGTGATGCGGAAGATCTCGCCGAAGCCGAGGGTGACGATGGCGAGGTAGTCGCCGCGCAGGCGGAGGGTGGGGGCGCCGATGAGGACGCCGAAGACGAGTGAGGCGCCGATGCCGGTGAGGACGGCGGCCCAGAAGGGGAAGTGGACGCCGGCGGCGGATTCGGGGGAGCCGGAGACGAGGGCGGCGGCGTAGGCGCCGACGCCGAGGAAGGCGACGTAGCCGAGGTCGAGGAGGCCGGCGAGGCCGACGACGACGTTGAGACCGAGGGCGACGGTGGCGAAGATCAGGATGCTGGTGGCGAGGTTGGTGTAGGTGTCGTTGGTGAGGGTGAGGGGGAAGCAGGCGGCTGCCACGAAGGCGGCGGTGAGGGTGATGTTGCGGTGCCGTGCGGTGAGGGTGCTGAGGCGCGCGGTGAGTCCGGAGCGGGAGAGGGCGGCGAGTCCGGCGATGGCCAGGAGCAGGTAGCCGACGAAGAGTTCGCCGTATTCGGCGTCGACGCCGTAGGTGAAGAGGAGGAGGCCGAGGGCGAACGCGGCGGCGACGATGAGGATTTCGGCCCAGGAGGGCAGGGGCGCGGCGGGGCGCGGACGGCCGGTGGTGAGGCTGTGGCGGAAGCGGTGCCAGGGGCCGGTGGGCGAGTCCGGGGAGAGGGGGCGATCGGCGGGCAGGGCGAGGGCGCCGAGGAGGGTGAGGAGGACGGCGGCTCCGGCGATCCAGCCGCCGGGTTCGAGGTTGACGAGGCCGCCGAGTTGCTGGGTGATGGCGCCGAGGGTGTACCAGGTGGCGGCGAGGGTGCCGAGGGCGAGGAGGAGGGTGGGGGCGGTGGTGCCCGCGGGGGCGAGCCAGCGCAGCCCGCGGAGGCGGTATCCGGCGAGGGCATGGAGGAGGGTGAGGGCGGCGCCGGCGAGGGTGATGTTCTGGAGGCCGCCGGGGTAGCCGGTGACGGTGAGGTTGCCGGGGAAGGCGGTGGTCCAGGTCCAGGCGAGGAAGGTGGAGACGAGGGTGAGGACGGCGCCGACGGCGGTGATCAGCCGGGCGGGGCCGGCGGGCAGGGGGACGAGCGGGGCGCGGCTGTGGTCCATGGCCGTCACGCCCGGTCCGCGACGCGTTCGCCGAGCAGCCCCTGGGGCCGCAGCAGCAGGACGAGGATGAGCAGGACGAAGGCCCAGACGTCCTTCCAGGAGCCGCCGCCGAACTGGGACATGCCGGGGATCTCCTCGATGTAGCCGGTGGCGAGCGCTTCGGCGACGCCGAGGACGACGCCGCCGAGCATGGCGCCGTAGATGTTGCCGATGCCGCCGAGGACGGCGGCGGTGAAGGCCTTGAGGCCGGTGATGAAGCCCATCCGGAAGTCCACCTGTCCGTACTTGAGACCGTGGGCGACGGCGGCGACGGCGGCGAAGGCGGCGCCGATGGCGAAGGCGATGACGATGATGCGGTCGGTGTTGACGCCCATGAGCTTGGCGGTGTCGGGGTCCTGGGCGGTGGCCTGCATGCCGCGGCCGGTGCGGGTCTTGGCGACGAAGAGGCCGAGGGCGAGCATGCACAGGGGTGCGGCGACGAGCAGGAAGATCTCGCCGCGCTGGACGGTGGCGCCGAGGATGTGCAGGGATTCGCCCTTGAACTGGGGGAAGACGCGGGCCTTCTTGGCGTCGGGGTACCACTTCCAGATGGCCTGCTGGAGGGCGATGGACAGGCCGATGGCGGTGATGAGGGGGGCGAGGCGGGGTGCGCCGCGCAGCGGACGGTAGGCGAAGCGTTCGGCGGCGACGGCGACGGCGACGGAGGCGAGGATCCCGCCGAGGATCATGAGAGGGAGGGCGAGGGCGAGGGCGGTGCCGTCAGGGAGGGCGAGGTAGGCGGTCAGGGCGCCGAAGCCGCCGACCATGAAGATCTCGCCGTGGGCGAAGTTGATGAGCTGGACGATGCCGTAGACCATCGTGTAGCCGATCGCGATGAGTCCGTACATCGCGCCGAGGATGAGTCCGTTGGCCAGCTGCTGCGGCAGTTCGTGCACCGCCGGGCCTCCGTGGGTGGGAAGGGGTGCGGGCGGTCGGCGCGGGCCGGGGCCCGCGCCGAGGGCGTGGCGAACCGGTTCTGCCGGTGCGTCAGCGCTTGTATTCGGCGCTGTAGCGGGCCTTCCAGGTGGTGCCCTCCACCTGATAGGCGGTGATCATCGTGTTGGTGGTGTCGCCGTACTTGTCGAAGGAGACGTTTCCGGTGACACCGGCGAAGGAGACCTTGTTGAGGGCCTGGACGACCTTGGCGCGGGCGTCGTCGGGGAGTTTGCCGCCGTTGTCGGCGACGACGGCCTTGACGGCCTGGATGACGGACCAGGTGGCGTCGTAGGTGGAGCCGCCGTAGGCCTCGTAGCGGTCCTTGTAGCCGGCGGCCTTGTAGTCGGCGATGAACTTCTTGGCGGAGTCGAGCTGTTCGACGGGTTTGCCGACGGAGGTGGCGTAGTCGCCGGCCGACTTCTTGTTGAGGGTGATGTAGTCGCCGCTGTACATGCCGTCGCCGCCCATGAGCGGGACCGTGACGCCGCTCTCCTTGAGCTGCTGGCTCAGGGGCGCGGAGGCGGGGTATTCGCCGCCGTAGAAGACCAGGTCGGGATGGGCGCTCTTGGCCTTGGAGACGATGGCCTTGAAGTCGCGGTCCTCGGGGTTGACGTGTTCGGTGCCGACGATCTTTCCGCCGAGGGAGGTGAACTTGGCGGAGAAGGAGGCGGCGAGGCCTACGCCGTAGGTCTTCTGGTCGTCGATGACGTAGGCGGTCTTGGCCTTGATCTGGTCGTGGGCGTATTTGCCGCCGAAGGCGCCCTGGACCTCGTCGGTGGTCGAGGTGCGGAAGTAGGTGGTGAACTGGCGCTTGCGGTCGTCCTGTTTCCAGTCCTTGCCCTGGGTGAGGTCGGGGGTGGTGTTGGCGGGGGAGATGAGGGCGATGGTGCTGGACTGGGCCACCTGCTGCATGGACTGGGCGACGCTGGAGTTGAGGGGGCCGATGATGGCGACGGCCTTCTTGTCGCCGGCGATCTTGGTGGCGTTCTGCTGGCCGGAGGTGGGCTGGGCCTGGTCGTCGAGCGGGGTGAACTGGAAGGTGACGCCGGGTACTTCGTTGTTCTTGTTGGCGTTGGTGATGGCGAGGTGGGCGGAGTTCTTGATGCCCTGACCGAGGGCGGAGAGGTCGCCGGTCAGCGGGGCGTCCAGGCCGATGACCACGGTGGCCTTCTTGCCGCCCTGGTCGCCGTTGTCACTTCCTTTGTCGTCGCGGGATCCGCAGGCGCTCAGGCCGAGGGCCCCGGCCGTGACTGCGGAGGTGAGGAGGAGCAGGGAGCGGTGTCGCACGGTGAATCCTTTCCCTGGCGCGGCGGCTTCGCTGAGGTGCCGTGTCGCTCGCCGGGCAACGAGGAAAGGTGCGGAGATGGTGCGAACCGCCCGGCGGGGTGGTGAATGGCCGTGACTCTAAGGCTGTGCGACGTGCCGGGGCAGAGGTGGGGCCGATGCTGTGACTCTCTTGTTATGACGCAGATCACGTTCCGCTTTCCGTGGTCGGCGGGAACGTCGTCACCGGCCGCGGGGGCGCCGCGGCCGGTGTGCGGGAAAAGTCAACTCCTCCGCAAGAGGCGGGAGTTGTCAGGAGACGGGACCCTCGGTGTCGCGGATGGCGCAGGTGAGGCGGGCGGTGCAGACGCGCCTGTCCTGCTCGTCGGTGATGACGATCTCGTAGGTGGCACTGGTGCGCCCACGGTGCGCGGGGGTGGCCACGCCGGTGACGAGGCCGGAGCGGGCGCCGCGGTGGTGGGTGCAGTTGAGGTCCACGCCCACGGCGATACGGGTGGGGCCGCCGTGCAGCATGGCACCCACCGAGCCGAGGGTCTCGGCGAGCACGGCCGACGCACCCCCGTGCAACAGCCCGTACGGCTGGGTGTTGCCCTCGACGGGCAGGGTGCCGACGACGCGCTCGGGCGAGGCCTGGAGGACCTGGACGCCCATGCGCGCGCCGAGTTGTCCCGCCGAGAAGAGGGTGGGGAGGTCGAGGCCGCTGCCGGCCCAGGCGTCGATGATCTCCGGTGTGAAGACGGTGCTGGTCTGCTCGCCCATGGCGGCTCGGCTCCCCTGGTGCTCGTGGTGCTCGATGGTCTGTCGTGAACGTTTGTTATCAGGCGGCTCCGCCGGGTGTCGCGCCGGGGGCCGCCGCGTCGGGATCCGGCGCGTCGGGATCCGTCGTGTTGGAGGTCGCCGCCTCCAGCCGGACGACGACGGACTTGCTGGCGGGGGTGTTGCTGGCGTCGGCGGTGTGGTCGAGCGGGATCAGGACGTTGGTCTCGGGGTAATAGGCGGCGGCGCAGCCGCGAGCGGTGGGGTAGTGGACGACGCGGAAGCCGGGGGCGCGGCGCTCGGTGCCGTCGGTCCACTCGCTGACCAGATCGGCGTAGGCGCCGTCGGCGAGCCGGAGTTCGCGGGCGTCGTCGGGGTGGATCATGACGACCCGACGGCCGTTCTTGATGCCGCGGTAGCGGTCGTCGAGGCCGTAGATGGTGGTGTTGTACTGGTCGTGGGAGCGAAGGGTCTGCAGGAGCAGGCGGCCGGCGGGGATCTCGGGGAACTCCACGGGGGAGGCGGTGAAGTTGGCCTTTCCGGTGGCGGTGGGGAAGCTGCGGGAGTCGCGTGGCGCGTGGGGCAGGGTGAAGCCGCCGGGCTTGGCGACGCGGGCGTTGAAGTCCTCGAAACCGGGGATGACGTTGGCGATGCGGTCGCGGACGGTGGCGTAGTCGGCCTCGAACTCCTCCCAGGGGGTGCTGCTTCCGTCGCCCAGGACGCGGCGGGCCATCCGGCAGACGATGGCGGGCTCGGAGAGCAGGTGTTCGCTCGCCGGTGCCAGGCGGCCGCGCGAGGCGTGGACCATGCCCATCGAGTCCTCGACGGTGACGAACTGGTCGCCTCCGCGCTGCCGGTCGCGCTCGGTGCGGCCGAGGGTGGGCAGGATCAGGGCCCGTGCCCCGGTGATGACATGGGAGCGGTTGAGCTTGGTGGAGACGTGGACGGTGAGCCGGGCGCGGCGGACGGCGGCCTCGGTGACGTCCGTGTCGGGTGTGGCGGAGACGAAGTTGCCGCCCATGGCGAAGAAGACCTTGGCCCCGCCGTCGCGCAGGGCCCGGATGGCGCGGACGACGTCGAGGCCGTGGTGGCGGGGCGGCGCGAAGCCGAACTCCTTCTCCAGGGCGTCCAGGAAGGCGGGCGCGGGGCGCTCGAAGATGCCCATGGTGCGGTCGCCCTGGACGTTGCTGTGGCCGCGGACGGGGCAGACTCCGGCACCGGGACGGCCGATGTCGCCGCGCAGCAGGAGGAAGTTGACGACTTCCTTGATGGTGACGACGGCGTGCTTGTGCTGGGTGAGGCCCATGGCCCAGCACACCACCGTGCGCCGGGAGGCGAGCACCATCTCCAGGGCCTGCTCGATCTCGGCGCGGGTCAGGCCGGTGGCGCGCAGGGTCTCGTCCCAGTCGGCGGTGCGGGCGAGGGCGGCGAACTCCTCGAAGCCGTGGGTGTGTTCGTCGATGAAGGCGGTGTCGGTGGCGCCCTCGGTCTCCAGGATCAGCTTGTTGAGCATCCGGAAGAGGGCGTGGTCGCCGCCGAGCCGGATCTGGAGGAAGAGGTCGGTGAGGGCGACGCCGCCGCCGGCCACGCCGCGGGGCGTCTGCGGGTTCTTGAACCGCTCCAGGCCGGCCTCGGGCAGCGGGTTCACCGAGATGATCTTCGTGCCGCCGCGCTTGGCCTGCTCCAGGGCGTTGAGCATGCGCGGGTGGTTGGTGCCGGGGTTCTGCCCGGCGACGATGATCAGGTCGGCCTTGTGGAGGTCCTCCAGCAGGACGCTGCCCTTGCCCACGCCGAGGGTGTCGGTGAGGGCGGAACCGGACGACTCGTGGCACATGTTGGAGCAGTCCGGCAGGTTGTTGGTGCCGAACTCGCGGGCGAAGAGCTGGTAGAGGAAGGCGGCCTCGTTGCTGGTGCGGCCGGAGGTGTAGAAGACGGCCTCGTCGGGCGACTCCAGGCCGTGCAGCTCCTCGGCGATGATGTCGAAGGCCCGCTCCCAGGAGACCGGTTCGTAGTGGTCGGCGCCCTCGGGGAGGTACATGGGGTGGGTGAGGCGGCCCTGCTGGCCGAGCCAGTAGCCGCTGCGGCCGAAGAGGTCGGAGACCGGGTGGGCGGCGAAGAACCCGGGGGTCACCCGGCGCAGGGTGGCCTCCTCGGCGACGGCCTTGGCGCCGTTCTCGCAGAACTCGGCCGCATGCCGCTTGTCGCCCTCGGGCCAGGCGCAGCCCGGGCAGTCGAAGCCGTCCTTCTGGTTGACCCGGAGCAGGGTGAGCGCGGTGCGCCGCACGCCCATCTGCTGCTGGGCCATGCGCAGGGTATGGGCGACGGCGGGGACGCCCGCGGCGGAGTGCTTGGGCGCGGTGACGTCGGGCGCGTCCTGGACGGGATCACCGGTGGGTGGTTTGCCTGCCATCTCGTTCCCCTTCGAGAGCGCGGTCGTGGGCGGTGCGGGTTCGCCTCGGGGACGATCCTGTCACGGGGGTCGGACAGCGGCCTCCGGCGGTGTGGCGGGGAATGTCAGTGGGTCGTGGCAGGATCGGGGGCGTGGCAGCAAAGGCATCGAAAACACCGTCCGACAGCAGTGAGCCGACCGGCACCGAGGCAGTGGAGGGAGGCCGGCCCCGCCTGCTCCTGATGGACGGGCACTCCATGGCGTACCGGGCGTTCTTCGCGCTGCCCGCGGAGAACTTCACGACGTCGGAGGGCCAGCCGACCAACGCGGTCTACGGCTTCGCGTCGATGCTCGCGAACACCCTGCGTGACGAGCGGCCCACGCACTTCGCGGTGGCCTTCGACGTCTCGCGGAAGACATGGCGCTCCGAGGAGTTCGCCGAGTACAAGGCGAACCGCTCCAAGACGCCCGACGAGTTCAAGGGCCAGGTCGAGCTGATCGGTGAGATGCTCGACCATATGCAGGTGCCGCGCTTCGCGGTGGACGGCTTCGAGGCCGACGACGTGATCGCCACGCTGGCGACGCAGGCGGAGGCGCAGGGCTTCGAGGTGGCGATCGTCACCGGCGACCGCGACTCCTTCCAGCTGGTCAGCGACGCGGTCACGGTGTTGTACCCGACCAAGGGCGTCTCGGAGCTGACGCGCTTCACGCCCGAGAAGGTCATGGAGAAGTACGGCCTGTCCCCGGCCCAGTACCCGGACTTCGCGGCCCTGCGCGGCGACCCGTCCGACAACCTCCCCGGCATCCCGGGCGTCGGTGAGAAGACGGCCACGAAGTGGATCACCCAGTTCGGTTCGTTCGCCGAGCTGGTGGAGCGCGCCGACGAGGTCAAGGGCAAGGCCGGGCAGAATCTGCGCGACCACCTGGAGGCGGTCAAGCTCAACCGCCGCCTGACGGAGATGGTGCGCGACGTCGAGCTGTCCACCGGCCCGGAGGGGCTGGTGCGCGAGGCGTACGACCTGGCCGCGCTGGGCGCCCTGCTGGACCGGCTGGAGATCCGCAACCGCAGCCTGCGCGAGCGGCTGTGGGGCACGGACCCGGCAGCGGTCGTGGAGGAGGCCGCCGAGGAGCTGGAGATCGAGCTCGACGGGCGCATGCTGGGCGCGGACGAGCTGGCCGGCTGGCTGGCCGCCATCCCGGCGGACGTGCCCACCGCGATCGCGGCCGGCTACGACTGGAAGCTGGGCAGCGGCGACGTCCACGAGGTGGCGCTCGCGCTGCCGGACGGGCGCGCCTGCTGGTTCGAGCCGCAGGAGCTGTCCGAGGCGGACGACAAGGCGTTCGCCGCCTGGCTGGCCGACGCCGCCCGGCCCAAGGTGCTGCACATGGGCAAGCGCGTGCTGCGGGTCTTCGCCGAGCGCGGCTGGGCCGTCGCGGGCGTCACGATGGACACCGCCGTCGCCGCCTACCTGGACGAGCCCGGCGCCCGCCCCTTCGAGACCGACCCGCTCAACCGCCACCGTCAGAAGCGCGCCGGCAAGGTCCGCTTCAACAAGGGCAAGCGCCAGCTCACCGAGCTGGAGGTGCTCGTCGAGGACAAGCTCGGCCGCACCCTGCCGCGCGTCGACCCGGACAAGGCCGAGGCGGGCCAGCAGTCCTTCGACTTCGACGGCGAGGGCGACAAGGAGGCCGCCGAGAAGCTCATGATCGAGGCCCGCGGCGTCCTCGACCTCGGCGCGTTCTACGAGCGCAAGCTCGCCGGGACGCATGCGCTGGAGCTCATGCGCGACCTGGAGTTCCCCGTGGGCGACCTGCTGGTCGCCATGGAGCGCGAGGGCATCGCGGTGGACCGCGCCCGTCTGGAGCGGCTCTCCGAGGAGTATCTGGGCGAGATCGAGCAGGCCGTCGCCGAGGCCCACCGTGCCGCCGGGCGGGAGTTCAACCTCTCCTCGCCCAAGCAGCTCCAGGAGATCCTCTTCGAGGAGCTCGGCCTGCCGAGGACCAAGAAGATCAAGACCGGCTACACCACGGACGCCGACGCGCTCGCCTGGCTCGCCGGCCAGACGGACAACGAGCTCCCGGTCGTCCTGCTGCGCCACCGCGACCGCGCCAAGCTCCGCACCACGGTCGACGGCCTGATCAACAACGTCGCGGCGGACGGCCGGATCCACACCACCTTCAACCAGATGGTGGCCGCCACCGGCCGGCTCTCCTCCACCGACCCGAACCTGCAGAACATCCCGGTGCGCACCGCCGACGGCAGCCGCATCCGCCGGTGCTTCGTGGTCGGCGAGGGCTTCGAGTCGCTGATGACCGCCGACTACAGCCAGATCGAGCTGCGCGTCATGGCCCACCTCTCCGAGGACGAGGGCCTGATCGAGGCGTTCGCCTCCGGCGAGGACCTGCACACCACCGTCGCCTCCCAGGTCTTCTCGGTCGACAAGACCGAGGTGGACGCCGAGATGCGCCGCAAGATCAAGGCGATGTCGTACGGCCTGGCCTACGGGCTCTCGGCGTTCGGCCTCTCCCAGCAGCTGGGCATCTCCCCGGGCGAGGCCGGCGGCCTGATGGACACCTACTTCGAGCGCTTCGGCGGGGTGCGCGACTATCTGCGCCGCGTCGTCGAGGAGGCCCGCGCCACCGGCTACACCGAGACGATGCTGGGCCGCCGCCGCTATCTGCCGGACCTCAACAGCGACAACCGCCAGCGGCGGGAGATGGCCGAGCGCATGGCGCTCAACGCCCCGATCCAGGGCACCGCCGCCGACATCGTCAAGATCGCGATGCTGCGGGTCGCCGAGGCCCTGGAGAAGGAGAAGCTCACCACCCGGATGCTGCTCCAGGTGCACGACGAAGTCGTGCTGGAGGTCGCCCCCGGCGAGCGGGAGCGGGTCGAGGAGCTGGTGCGCCGGGAGATGGCCGGGGCCGTCAGCCTGCGCGCCCCGCTGGACGTCTCCGTCGGCGTCGGCGGCGACTGGGAGTCCGCGGCGCACTGACGGCGCGGCCGTGCCGCCCTCCCCGGGAATCCGGACGGAGGGCGGCACGGCCGTCTCCGCAGGTGATCGTCGGCGAGATCGTTGTGCGAACGCCCTCCGGGTGTCACACGATGGAGGGAACTTCCCCCATGGACGGTCCCCCGGGGAGGGGGACCGCGGAACAGAGGAGGCTCACCGTGAAGAAGGAGAGTCCCGAGGACGGATCCAAGGAGCGGTCCACCGCATCCCGGCCGAGCCGGCTGTACACCGGCGCGGAACGGCCCTTCGACCCGGAGGACCTCGTCCTGGCATCGGGCCACGACATCACCCCGGAGCGGGTCGAGGCGGCCCGGCGGCACATCGAGGAGAAGGGGGCGGCGGCACTCGAGCGGTACCTCCCCTGAGCGGGGAACTCCCTCACCGGCGGCGGGCGTTGGCCCGCCGCGTCGCCTCCGCCGCGGACGGATCCTCGGGCCACGGGTGGCGCGGGTAGCGCCCGCGCAGCTCGGCCCGTACGGCCCGGTAGCCGTCCCGCCAGAACGACGCGAGGTCCGCCGTGACCGCCGCCGGACGCCCGGCCGGTGACAGCAGGTGCACCAGGACGGGCACGCGCCCGCCCGCGACCAGCGGTGTGTCCTGGAGGCCGAAGAGCTCCTGGAGCTTGACGGCCAGGACGGGCTGCCCCTCGCCGTAGTCCACCCGGATCCGCGAACCGCTCGGCACCTCGATGCGCTCGGGCGCCAGCTCGCCCAGCCGGACGGCGTCCCCGCTCGCCCACGGCAGCAGCCGCTCCAGGCAGGCGCGCACATCGGCACGCTCCAGATCCGCCCGCCCGCGCGCCCGGTCCAGCTCCGGGCCCAGCCATTCGTCCGCACGGGCCAGCAGCGCCGCGTCCGAGACGTCCGGCCAGGGCCCGCCCAGTTCGCGGTGGAGGAACGCCAGCCGCTGCCGCAGGCCCGTCGCCTCCGCGCTCCAGCGCAGCAGCTCCGGTCCCTCCGCCGCCAGCCCCTCCAGGAGCGCCGACCGCAGCCGGGCGCGGTCCGGGGCCGCCAGCCGCGCCGAGGCCAGCTCGACGGCGCCCAGCCGCGTCACCCGGCGGGCCACCACGTCGCGCCGCTCCGGGGACCAGCGCACCTCCTCGTCCTCCGCCAGGAGCGCCCCGGCCGTCTCCCGGGCCGTCTCCTCGTCGATCACCGCACCCAGCCGCACCCGGGCCGACGCCGCGGCGACCGGCCGGTCCGCGACGGCCACCGCGATCCAGGGCATGCCGCGCAGCCGCGAGCCGTCGCCCAGCTCCGCGCCCGTCCCGGACACCATCAGGTACGACTCCTCGCCGCGCTCGCACGCGATCCGTTCGGGGAAGGCCAGCGCTGCGACCAGGCCCGCGGCGGCGTCGTCGGTCAGCGGCGCGCCGCCGCCCGGGCCCTCCTCCGCGACGCCCCGCAGGGCGCCCTCCAGCCGGCGGGCCTCCGCCCGCCAGCGCGTGCCGTACGCGTCCCCGCCCCGGCGGGCCGCCCGCCACGCCCCGGCCAGGTCGTCGCCGTACTCCCGCGGCGGCTCCTCGCTCAGCAGTGCCACGACCTCGGCCGTGCGTCGTGCGCCCAGGCGGGGAGCGCCGTCCAGCAGGGCCCGCGCGAGCCGGGGATGCACGCCCAGGCGGGCCATCCGGCGGCCGCGGTCCGTGGGCCGGCCCGCCTCGTCCACGGCGCCCGTGGCGGTCAGCGCGGCGCGTGCCGCGGCCATCGCGCCGGTCGGCGGGGGATCGAGCAGCGCCAGCCCGCTCGCGTCGGGATCGCCCCAGCAGGCCGCCTGCAGGGCGAACGCCGTCAGGTCCGCGACCGTGATCTCCGCCGCCGGGAAGGCCGGCAGCCGGGCCTCGTCGCCCTCCGCCCAGCAGCGGTACACCGTCCCCGGCGCCTCGCGGCCCGCCCGCCCCGCGCGCTGCCGCCCCGAGGCCCGGGACGCGCGCACCGTTGTCAGCGCGCTCAGCCCCCGGGCGTGGTCCGTGCGCGGCTCCCGCGCCAGCCCGGCGTCCACGACGACGCGCACGCCCGGGACGGTCAGGCTCGACTCCGCCACCGCGGTGGCCAGCACCACCCGGCGGGAGCCCGGCGCGCCGCCCGCCAGCACCGCCTCCTGGACGGCGGCCGGGGCCCGGCCGTGCACCTGGAGCACCTCGGCCCCCAGCCGTTCCGGCGCGCCCAGCAGCCCGGCCACCCGGCCGATCTCGCCGACGCCGGGCAGGAAGCACAGCACGTCGCCCTCGCGTTCGCGCAGGGCCCGCCGCACCGTGGCCGCCACGTGGTCCAGCAGCGCCGGGTCCACCCGTAGGCCGTGCGGCGGGCGCACGGCGCGCGGCGGCGGTGCCCAGACGGTGTCGACCGGGTGCGCGACGCCCTCCGCCGTCACCACCGGGGCGCCGCCCAGCAGCCGGGCCCAGCCCTCGGCGTCGGTCGTCGCCGACGCGGCGACCAGCCGCAGGCCGGGGCGCAGGGCGGCCCGGACGTCGAGGAGGAAGGCGGCGGCGGTGTCCGCGTCCAGGTGCCGCTCGTGGCACTCGTCGAGCACGACGACGTCGACGCCGGCCAGCTCGGGGTCGCGCTGGAGGCGCTGGAGCAGGACGCCGGTGGTGACCACCTCGACGACGGTCCGGGGGCCGGCCTTCCGCTCCCCGCGCACCGTGAAGCCGACGCGTCCGCCCGCCTCCTCGCCGAGCAGCCAGGCCATGCGGCGGGCGGCGGCGCGGGCCGCGATGCGGCGGGGTTCGGCGACGAGGACGCGGCGGGCCGGGCCGCCGTCCGTCAGCCCCGCCAGGGCCAGGGGGACCAGGGTGGTCTTGCCCGTGCCGGGCGGGGCGCAGAGCACGGCGGTGCCGTGGTCGTCCAGCGCCCGGGTCAGGCCGGGGAGCGCGGTGCGGACGGGGAGCTGGTCGAGGGCGTCGGTGCGGCGGGTCACGGGGACAGTGTCGCCGAGGAGGGATTGTGCCCCGGTCCCGCCCTTTCACCGTTTCTCGCCGCGCTCCGCGCGGGTTTGTCCTCAAGCGCCGGACAGGCTGACTATGCCCGCTCGCACACGAAGATTGCCGTGCCCGGGATCAGATGGCCCCGCAGGGGCGACCAGCCGCCCCACTCCTGGGTGTTCCAATCCGGCCATTCCGGCTCGACCAGGTCCAGCAGGCGGAATCCGCCCGCCACCACGTTGCGCACCCGGTCGCCGAGCGTCCGGTGGTGCTCGACGTAGACGGCACGGCCCGTCTCGTCCTGTTCCACGTACGGGGTGCGGTCGAAGTAGGAGGCCGCGACGGACAGGCCCTCCGGGCCCGGCTCGTCGGGGAAGGCCCAGCGGAGGGGGTGGGTGACGGAGAAGACCCAGCGGCCGCCGGGGCGCAGGACCCGGTGCACCTCGCGCATCACCCGCACCGGGTCGGCGACGAAGGGGATCGCGCCGTACGCCGAGCAGGCCAGGTCGAAGGAGCCCGCCGCGAACGGCAGCGCCCCCGCGTCCGCCTCGACCAGCGGGACGTCCCCGCCGATCCGCAGCGCGTGCTGGAGCTGCCGGTGCGAGAGGTCCAGGGCCACCGGCCGGGCGCCCTCGGCGGCCAGCCAGCGGGAGCACTGGGCCGCGCCGGCGCCGATCTCCAGCACGTCGCGCCCCGCCAGCGAGCCCGCCGGGCCCAGCAGCCGGGCCTCGGCCTCGTCGAGCCCCTCCGGGCCCCACACGAAGCGGTCGTCGCCCAGGAACGCACCGTGTTCGTCCTGGTACTCGTCGGCGTTGCGGTCCCACCAGCCGCGGCTGGCCCGGCTGCTCTCGGCGTCGCCGGTGGTCCGCCGGACCGCCTCCGGCTCGTACTCATGGGTTTCTGGCGTCATCTGGTGGTCGCGATCCCGGGCTGGCTGGGCGAGTGGGTAGAGTGTCCGGCCGTCGAAAGGCCGTCGACGGAGCATCGGCAGGCCGTCGAAAGACGTTGGAGGGACGTTTTCCGTCTCCCGCAAGGTGAGTTGCGCCGGATTCGGTGTGTTTTGTCCCTGCTGTGCGCCTTCGCGCATTGACCGTGTCCGGCCGTCCCCGTATGCTACAAGTTGCGCTGCGGGCCTGCGCGCCTCGGACCGAGCAGGCCGCTTTCGCACTTGTTGTATGTCCCCTCGGTTGTCGAGGCGCTTTCGGAGCGATCCGGAATTCGGAGCGATCCGGAGAGTGCGCCTCCAAGGCTGTCCGGCTTCGGCGGTGCGATATACGGGCTCTCGGCGTAGCAGTACCTACGACTCAATGTCCGTACCGGAGCCCTTTCCCACATGACGAGCAGCACCGAGACCACCGCCACCACCCCGCAGGTTGCGGTCAACGACATCGGTAACGAGGAAGCCTTCCTCGCCGCGATCGACGAGACGATCAAGTACTTCAACGACGGCGACATCGTCGACGGCGTCATCGTGAAGGTCGACCGGGACGAGGTCCTGCTCGACATCGGTTACAAGACCGAGGGTGTCATCCCCTCCCGCGAGCTCTCGATCAAGCACGACGTCGACCCCAACGAGGTCGTCTCCGTCGGCGACCAGGTCGAGGCCCTCGTTCTCCAGAAGGAGGACAAGGAAGGCCGCCTGATCCTGTCCAAGAAGCGCGCCCAGTACGAGCGCGCCTGGGGCACGATCGAGAAGATCAAGGAAGAGGACGGCATCGTCACCGGTACTGTCATCGAGGTCGTCAAGGGTGGTCTCATCCTCGACATCGGCCTCCGTGGCTTCCTCCCGGCCTCCCTGGTCGAGATGCGCCGCGTCCGCGACCTCCAGCCCTACGTGGGCAAGGAGCTCGAGGCGAAGATCATCGAGCTGGACAAGAACCGCAACAACGTGGTCCTGTCCCGCCGTGCCTGGCTCGAGCAGACCCAGTCCGAGGTCCGCCAGACGTTCCTCACCACCCTCCAGAAGGGTCAGGTCCGCTCCGGCGTCGTCTCCTCGATCGTCAACTTCGGTGCCTTCGTGGACCTGGGTGGCGTCGACGGTCTGGTCCACGTCTCCGAGCTGTCCTGGAAGCACATCGACCACCCGTCCGAGGTCGTCGAGGTCGGCCAGGAGGTCACGGTCGAGGTCCTGGACGTCGACATGGACCGCGAGCGCGTCTCCCTGTCGCTCAAGGCGACCCAGGAAGACCCGTGGCAGCAGTTCGCCCGGACCCACCAGATCGGTCAGGTCGTCCCGGGTAAGGTCACCAAGCTCGTTCCGTTCGGTGCGTTCGTCCGCGTCGACGAGGGCATCGAGGGCCTGGTCCACATCTCCGAGCTGGCCGAGCGCCACGTGGAGATCCCGGAGCAGGTCGTCCAGGTCAACGACGAGATCTTCGTCAAGGTCATCGACATCGACCTCGAGCGCCGCCGCATCAGCCTCTCGCTGAAGCAGGCCAACGAGTCCTTCGGTGCCGACCCGTCCGTGGTCGAGTTCGACCCGACCCTGTACGGCATGGCCGCGTCCTACGACGACCAGGGCAACTACATCTACCCCGAGGGCTTCGACCCCGAGGCCAACGACTGGCTGCCGGGCTACGAGAAGCAGCGCGAGGAGTGGGAGCGCCAGTACGCCGAGGCGCAGCAGCGCTTCGAGCAGCACCAGGCGCAGGTCATCAAGTCCCGCGAGGCGGACGCCGAGGCCGCCGCTGCCGGCGACCAGGCCGCCGCTCAGGCCGCTCCGGCCGGTGGCTCGTACTCCTCGGAGTCGGCCGACACCTCCGGCGCCCTGGCGTCGGACGAGGCGCTGGCCGCCCTCCGCGAGAAGCTCGCCGGCGGCCAGAGCTGAGGCTCTGACCACCGCGGCTGACCGCTGACGGCGAAGGCCCGCTTCCCCTTGGGGAAGCGGGCCTTCCGCTTGTCCGGCGGCGGAGCGGGAATGCTCCGGGCCGTCAAGAACGTTCCCCCTGACGGAACATGAGGAGGAACGGTCACCGTGATGGATCCGCAGGGTTTGTACGAATGGGAGCCCAAGGGGCTCGCCGTGGCCGATCTGGCCCTGGCCCAGGACAGCGCAGGGCTGGTCATGCTCTACCACTTCGACGGGTACATCGACGCCGGTGAGACGGGCGACCAGATCGTCGAGCGGCTCCTCGACGGGCTGCCGCACCAGGTCGTGGCCCGCTTCGACCACGACCGTCTGATCGACTACCGGGCGCGCCGCCCGGTCCTGACCTTCGAGCGCGACCACTGGAGCGCCTTCGAGGCGCCCCGGCTCGAACTGCGCCTGGTGCAGGACGCCACGGGGGCCCCGTTCCTCCTGCTGTCCGGTCCGGAGCCGGACGTGGAGTGGGAGCGGTTCACCGCCGCCGTGCGCCAGATCGTGGAGCGGCTGGGGGTGCGGCTTTCGGTCAACTTCAACGGCATCCCCATGGGCGTCCCGCACACCCGGCCGGTCGGCCTCACCGCGCACGGCAACCGCGCGGACCTGGTGCCGGGCCGCCGCGACCACTTCGACGAGGCCCAGGTGCCCGGCAGCGCCGAGGCGCTCATCGAGCTCCGGCTCGCCGAGGCGGGCCACGACGTGCTCGGTGTCACCGGCCACGTCCCGCACTACGTGGCGCGCTCCTCGTACCCCGACGCCGCGCTGACGGTCCTGGAGGCGATCACCTCCGCCACCGGACTGGTGCTGCCCGACACCGCGCACGCGCTGCGCAGCCAGGCGCTGCGGACGCAGGAGGAGATCGAGCGGCAGATAGGCGAGGGGGACGAGGAGCTGGTGACGCTGGTGCGTGGTCTTGAGCATCAGTACGACGCGGTGGCCGGGGCCGAGACGCGCGGCAATCTGGTCGCGGAGCCGGTCGAGCTGCCCTCCGCCGATGAACTGGGCGCCCAGTTCGAGCGGTTCCTCGCCGACCGCGAGGGCGACGGCGGCCGCTGAAGGGCGGACCGATAGCGTGGGGCCCATGTTGACGGTGGGCCTGACCGGCGGGATCGGCGCCGGCAAGAGCGAGGTGTCGCGGCTGCTGGCCGCGCACGGCGCGGTGATCATCGACTCCGACCGGATCGCGCGGGAGGTGGTCGAGCCGGGGACGCCCGGACTGGCGGCGATCGTCGCCGAGTTCGGGCCCGCGGTCCTGGCGCCGGACGGCGCGCTGGACCGGCCCGCGCTCGGGGCGCTCGTCTTCGCCGACGAGGGACGGCTCGCCGCGCTGAACGCGATCGTGCACCCGCTGGTGCGGGCCCGCTCGGCCGAACTGCAGGCCGCCGCCGCGCCGGACGCGATCGTCGTCCACGACGTCCCGCTCCTCGCCGAGAACGGCCTGGCCCCGCTCTACGACCTGGTGCTGGTGGTGGACGCCGGCGAGGAGACCCGGCTCGACCGGCTGGTGCGCCTGCGGGGCATGGCCGAGGAGGAGGCCCGTGCCCGGATGGCGGCGCAGGCGACGCGCGAGCAGCGGCTGGCGGTGGCCGACGTGGTGATCGCCAACGACGGCCCGGTCGAGGAGCTGGCGGCCCGCGTGGACGAGGTCTGGGCCGCGCTGCGCGAGCGGGCGGGCGGGGCCGGCGGCCGGGAATAGGGCTTGACCCGGGGGCGTTCCCTCCCCGCACCCGGGGACGTCCTCCGACGCCTCCCCGGCAGCCACAGGGAAGGACCGTACTCGTGCCCGAGCCGACGCCCGAGACCCATGTCATCGACTTCCGGACGGCCGAACGGCTGCTGGACGCCCGCGACCCGCGCGGCGCGGTCAAGCTGCTCGACTCGATGATCTCCTCCCACCCCGGGAACACCGCGGCCCGCCTGCTGCGGGCCCGCGCCTACTTCGCCTCCGCGCAACTTCGGCGCGCCGAGGGGGAGTTCCTGCACGTGCTGGAGCGCGAGCCGGACAACGCCTTCGCACACTTCGCGCTGGGCCGCACGCTGGTGCGCGCGGGCCGGGCCGGGGAGGCACTGCGGCACTTCCGGCTCGCCGCCGCGCTCGACCCGCGGCCGGACTTCGTGGCGGCGGCCCGGTTCGGCGAGGCGGGCGGCTGAGGCGCGGTCCCCGGATCGGGCCGGGCGGGCGCGCTGTGCTCAGCGCCGCCGCGGCCCGCCGTCCCCGGGCGGCTCGTACGGGGGCACGTCCCGGCCCGGCTGCCAGTGCGGGCCCTGGCGGATGTGCCGGATGATCAAGGTCAGGTCGACGACCGTCACCACCGCGAGGACGGCGAAGGCCGCAGCCCAGCCCGGGTGCCCCGCGGCGGCGAACAGCCAGGCCCCGCCGGCGGAGACGACCAGGCCGAAGCTCGCGAGCCCGCACCGCAGACGGAGCGGGCTGCGGGCGGTCATCGGCTCGTTGCCCGAACGCTGCACGGCGCACCACCTCCACCTCCCAGGATCCACCCGGCGGGGGAGCGCCGCGCAGGGCCGGACCCCGGTTCAGCCGAGGACGTCCGTCAGCGTCGGCACGGCGTCCTCGTCGGCGTCCTCCGCCAGCGCGTCGGCGACGACGTGTGCCGCGTTGCTGATGATCGCGTCCACGCCCAGACGGGCCAGGGCGACGGCCCGTTCGGGGTCGTCCACGGTCCAGGCCGATACCTCCAGCCGCCGGCCGTGCGGGCCGGTGAGGCCGTGGACCGCGCGGACCCAGCCCGCGGTGACCTTGGTGTGGTCGGGGTTGACCTGGTCGGCGAAGGCCGCGTAACCGGGCAGGTCGGCGGCGCGCGGGGCGCCGAGGAAGCCGGTCTTCACCTCCGGCCGCAGACCGTGGAAGGTCTTCAGGGCCGGGGCGCTGAAGCTCTGGACCACCAGCCGGCCGCCGACGTGCCGCCGGTCGAGCCAGCCGGCCCGGCGCAGCGCGTCCGCCAACTGCCGCTCGACGCCCGGGTAGAGCTCGGGCGCCTTGATCTCCAGCAGCAGCCGCTGGCGGTTGTGGTCCACCCGGCGCAGATAGCCGTCCAGGGTCGGCACCTTCTCACCGGCGAAGCGGTGGCCGTACCAGCTTCCGGCGTCGAGTGTGCGGATCTCGGCGAGGGTGAAGTCGCCGACCCGCCAGGGCGCCCGGTCCGGGAAGCGTTTCCTCACGTCGGTGGTCCGGGTCAGGGTGGTGTCGTGGACGACGACGAGCGCGCCGTCCCTGGTGCGCTGGACGTCGTTCTCCACCCAGCCGATGCCCAGGCGGGCGGCTCTGTCGATGGAGGCGAGGGTGTTCTCGGGCGCCTGGACGGGCACTCCCCGGTGGCCGATGACGTACGGCACGTGCGGCCGCGCGTCCGAGGGGGCGGCCCCGGCCTCTGCGGAGGCGAGGCCCAGCGCGAGCGGGGCGGCCGCGGCCAGGGCGACGAGGGTACGGGTCAGGGTGGCGGCGGGGCGGATGCGCATCGGGGCTCCTCGCGGCGTCCGGGGCCGGGCGCGGTGGCGGCCCGGTCCATGGCATGGGCGTCCGTGCGTACGGCGTCCGTGGTGTACGGATCAGTCGTACCGGAAACCGGGGCCGGGCGCAGGGGGGAGAGGGAATCCGCCCCGGTCCGTTCGCCGGCCCTTCGCCCCCGGTCCACCGCGAGAACGCCAGGTGGGAGCCGTCGGAACGGGCATTGTCAGTGGCAGGTCGTACGGTGGGTTCCATGCGGCCCGTTTCCAAGATCGAACGCAAGGTGGCGCCCTTCGAGGTCGTCAGCCCCTTCCAGCCGAGCGGTGACCAGCCGGCGGCCATCGCCGAGCTGGAGAAGCGCATCCGCGCGGGGGAGAAGGACGTCGTGCTGCTCGGTGCGACCGGCACCGGCAAGTCGGCGACCACGGCGTGGATGATCGAGAAGCTCCAGCGGCCGACGCTCGTCATGGCGCCCAACAAGACCCTGGCGGCCCAGCTCGCCAACGAGTTCCGCGAGCTCCTGCCCAACAACGCCGTCGAGTACTTCGTCTCGTACTACGACTACTACCAGCCCGAGGCGTACGTCCCCCAGTCGGACACCTACATCGAGAAGGACTCCTCGATCAACGAGGAGGTGGAGCGGCTGCGCCACTCCGCCACCAACTCGCTGCTCACCCGGCGGGACGTCGTCGTGGTGGCCTCCGTGTCCTGCATCTACGGCCTCGGCACGCCGCAGGAGTACGTGGACCGCATGGTCCCCCTCAAGGTCGGCGAGGAGATCGACCGGGACCAACTGCTGCGCCGCTTCGTCGAGATCCAGTACACGCGCAACGACCTCTCGTTCACCCGCGGCACCTTCCGGGTCCGCGGCGACACCATCGAGATCTTCCCGGTCTACGAGGAACTGGCCGTGCGCATCGAGATGTTCGGTGACGAGATCGAGGCGCTGTCCACCCTGCACCCGCTCACCGGCGAGGTCATCTCGGACGACCGGGAGCTGTACGTCTTCCCGGCCAGCCACTACGTCGCCGGTCCCGAACGGATGGAGAAGGCCATCACCGGGATCGAGGCCGAGCTGACGGAGACCCTCGCCCGGCTGGAGAAGCAGGGCAAGCTCCTGGAGGCCCAGCGGCTGCGCATGCGCACCACCTACGACATCGAGATGATGCGTCAGATCGGATCCTGCTCCGGCATCGAGAACTACTCGCTGCACATGGACGACCGCGAGCCCGGCTCCCCGCCCAACACCCTGCTCGACTTCTTCCCCGACGACTTCCTCCTCGTCATCGACGAGTCGCACGTCACGGTCCCGCAGATCGGCGCGATGTACGAGGGCGACGCCTCCCGCAAGCGCACCCTGGTCGAGCACGGCTTCCGGCTGCCGTCCGCCATGGACAACAGGCCGCTGAAGTGGGAGGAGTTCACGGAGCGGATCGGCCAGACCGTCTATCTCTCCGCGACCCCCGGCAAGTACGAGCTGTCCCGCTCCGACGGCTTCGTGGAGCAGATCATCCGCCCCACCGGCCTCGTCGACCCCGAGGTCGTCGTCAAGCCCACCGAGGGCCAGATCGACGACCTGGTGCACGAGATCCGCAAGCGCACCGAGAAGGACGAGCGCGTCCTGGTCACCACCCTCACCAAGAAGATGGCCGAGGACCTCACGGACTACTTCCTGGAGCTCGGTATCCAGGTGCGCTACCTGCACAGCGACGTGGACACGCTGCGCCGCGTCGAGCTGCTGCGCGAGCTGCGCGCGGGCGAGTTCGACGTCCTGGTCGGCATCAACCTCCTGCGCGAGGGCCTCGACCTGCCCGAGGTGTCCCTGGTGGCGATCCTCGACGCGGACAAGGAGGGCTTCCTGCGGTCCGGGACCTCCCTGATCCAGACCATCGGCCGCGCGGCGCGCAACGTCTCCGGCCAGGTCCATATGTACGCGGACAAGGTCACGCCCGCGATGGAGAAGGCCATCGAGGAGACCAACCGCCGCCGCGAGAAGCAGATCGCGTACAACGAGGAGCGCGGCATCGACCCGCAGCCCCTGCGCAAGAAGATCGGTGACATCGTCGCCACGATCGCCCGCGAGGAGATCGACACCGAGGAGCTGCTGGGCACCGGTTACCGCAAGACGGACAAGGGCAAGGGGAAGGCGCCGGTGCCCACGGCGCCCGCCGGGGGGAAGGCTGGCAAGAAGGCCAAGGCCAAGCAGGCGGTGCCGACGGACCGCCCCGCGGCCGAACTGGCCGAGATGATCGAGGAGATGACGGACCGCATGCGGGCCGCCGCCGCGGAGCTCCAGTTCGAGGTCGCCGCGCGGCTGCGGGACGAGGTGGGCGAGCTCAAGAAGGAGCTGCGGCAGATGAGGGAGGTGGGGCTGGCCTGAGGGGGGCCGTTCCCCGGTGCGGACGGGGCCCGGGCCTGACGGGTCCTTTGCCCAAGGCGTCGTCCTTTGCTCAAAGATGACCGGGGGAGATGTTGCAGGACCGCCACAAACCGATCTCGGCGGGTCAGGCGGTCGTGCAAGTGCATAGGGTCGGTCCCGGATGCCGCGTGATCGCGCGGCACTGGGGAGAGAGACGAACGAGAAGGGACCGCGCGTGAGCGTCAACTTGTCCAAGGGACAGGGCGTCAGCCTGCAGAAGGCCGACGGGGGAACCTTGACCGCGGTGCGGATGGGGCTCGGCTGGAAGTCGGCCCCTCGCCGGGGACTGTTCCGGTCGCGCACCAAGGAGATCGACCTCGACGCCTCGGCCGTGATGTACGCCGACGGGCAGCCGATCGACGACGTCTGGTTCAACCACCTGGTGAGCAACGACGGTTCGGTGCGGCACACCGGGGACAATCTGGTGGGCGGCGCCGGCACCGGGGGCGACGACGAGACGATCCTGGTCGACCTGCAGCGCGTGCCCGTGCACATCGACCAGATCGTCTTCACGGTCAACTCCTTCAGCGGCCAGACCTTCGCCGAGGTCTCCAACGCCTTCTGCCGGCTGATCGACGACACCACCGGCCAGGAGCTGGCCCGTTACACCCTCGACGGCGGCGGGCCCTACACGGCGCAGATCATGGCGAAGGTGCACCGGGTGGGCGGCGGCTGGCAGATGACCGCCATCGGCATCCCGTCCAACGGCCGGACGATCCAGGACCTCTACCCGGTGATCGCCACCGTTCTGTAGAGCGCGGGGGCGCGGGGGCGCGGGGTGGTACGGCACGGGCCCGGGCCCGTGCCCGGCGAGCAGGGCGCGACGACAAGGGGGGCAGGGCGATGACGGCCGAGCTGGTGCGGGGGCAGAACCACCCGCTGACCACGAGCCGGTTGGAGATCAGGGTCTCGGTGGGCGACCCGGTGCTGGTGGCGGCCGCGCTCGCAGGCCCGGACGGCAGGGTGCCCGGCCCGGGCCACGTCGTCCACCCGGGAGCCCCGCACATGCCCGGTGTGGCGGTGGCCGGGCAGGGGATCGCCGTCGAGACGGACGCCCTGCCGGAGACGGTGCACCGGGTGAGCGTGCTGCTGGCCCTGCCGCCCGGCGGCGGGGGGCCCGGCCGGTTCGGCGCGACGGCGGCGCCGTTCCTCGCGCTGGCCGATGGCACGGGGGAGGAGATCGCCGGTTTCACCGTCACCGGGCTGGACGCCGAGACGGCCCTGGTCGCCCTGGAGCTCTACCGCCGGCAGGGCGCCTGGCGGGTACGGGCCGTCGGCCAGGGATATGCGGACGGACTCCCGGCGCTCTTCCGGGACTTGGGGCTCGACGGTCACACCGCGCTCGATGGTCGCGCCGCGCTCGGCGGCTTCGACGCCCTCGGCTCCGACGCGGCCGCCGGGCTCGTGCCGGAGAGCGAGGCCGCAGCCGGGAGCCCCGCCGCGGACTTCGTCCTCGCGCCGCCGCAGCCCTCCCCGCGCCGCTCCGGGGGAGGCGGCCGGCACGCCGCGCCGGAGGAGCGGCCCGAGGACCGTACCGGCCGGCAGGCCCTCGCACCCGTCGGGCCGGGGGAGGCGCGCGTCGACTACCGCCACCCCGGCCGGCATGCGGCGCTCCAGCCCCCGCCTCCGCCGCCCGCCGCCTCCCCGGCCGGGGACGGAGCGCCCCCGGAGCCCGTGGCGGGCGACGCCTCGGGCTGGACTCTCGAGGAGCGCCTGTACAACCAGGTGTGGGGCATGTTCGAGGACCTCGCCCGCAGCGTCGCCGCCTACCGCAGCGCGGTCGGCTTCGCCGGGTCCCGTCTGGAGCGGGAGCTCGACGCCCAGCTCGCCGACCCGGCCACCCGCGTGGGCCCGGCCGCGGACGCCGCCCGGGCCGCCGCCCGGACCAAGCACGACGGGCTGGTCGACCGGGCCCGCGCCGTCCTGGACCGGGACGTCGCCCAGCTCACCGCCGAGGCCGACGTCGTCGAGCACGCCCTGCCGCCCGCGTTCGCCCGCTGGGACAGCCCCGCCTGGCACGGCTACCAGGCGCCCCTGGAGACGCCGCTCGCACTGCGCCTGGGCGATCTGCACCTGCCCGAGCGCCGGGGGCTGCGCATCCCCATGCTGGTGCGGCTGCCGCTGGAGCGCGGGCTGTGGGTGGACTGCGGCCGGGCGACCGGCTCGGGCACGGACCGGGCGGACCCCGCCGAGCTGCGCCGGCTGGCCATGGACTGCGCGGTGGCGCACGCCGCCCGGCTGCTGGCCGTCCACCCGGTCGGCGACTACGGCGTGCACGTCATCGACCCGGCGGGCTCGGCCGGTGCCGCGCTCGCCCCGCTGCTGGAGTGCGGGGCACTGGGGCGGCCCCCGGCGGCCGGGGCGCAGGGCGTCGCCGCCGTCCTGACGGAGCTGACGCGCCGCGTCGACCTGGTGCAGATGGCGGTCCGCAGCGGGGCCGCCGACGCCCTGCCGCCCGACGTCGACACCGCCGAACAGCTGCTGATCGTCAACGACTTCCCGCACGGCTTCGACGACCGGGCGGTCAACCGGCTGCGCTATCTCGCGGACGAGGGCCCCTCGGTGGGCGTGCACCTGATGATGGTGGCGGACCGGGAGGACGCCCGGGGCTTCGGCCCGCTGCTCGATCCGTTCTGGCGCTCCCTGCTGCGCATCACCCCCGTCCCCGACGACCACCTCGCCGACCCCTGGGTCCACCACGCGTGGACGTACGAGCCGTCGCTGGCGCCCGCCGGGAGCGATGTGGTCCGCCGGGTGCTGTGGCAGGTGGGTCAGGCCCGGCGGGCCTATGGTCTCTGACCGTCCAAGGGATGGACTAAACCCCCTCTGAACAGGGAGTTTGGTCTTTTCTTTACTGTTTCTTGGGTCTTCCTGTACCATTTTCGGCACGGAGGCGGCCGTGATCGCACCCGCTCGGGTGGAGCGCGCCTCCGGCAGCGACGACGCTGGAAGTTGCCGTACGACGTGCCGGAGGACCCCTTGGACGTCTCCCTGACGATGTGGCTGCTGACCGTTCTCGGTCTGTGCGCCCTGGTGGCCGCCGATTTCTTCATCGGCGGCCGCAAACCCCATGAGGTCTCCCTCAAGGAGGCCGGAACCTGGACGGTGGTCTGGGTCGTCCTGGCCGCGCTCTTCGGGCTGGGGCTGCTGGTCCTCGGCGGCGGGCAGCCGGCGGGCGAGTTCTTCGCGGGCTACATCACCGAGAAGTCGCTGAGCGTCGACAACCTCTTCGTCTTCGTCCTGATCATGGCGAAGTTCTCGGTGCCCACCGTCTACCAGCAGCGGGTGCTGATGGTGGGTGTGCTGATCGCCCTGGTCCTGCGGGCCGTCTTCATCGGCGCGGGCGCGGCGATCATCGCCAACTTCTCCTGGATCTTCTACCTCTTCGGCGCCTTCCTGATCTGGACCGCCTGGAAGCTCATCCAGGAGGCGCGCTCGGGCGAGGAGGAGGAAGAGTTCGAGGAGAACCGCTTCCTGAAGGCGGTCGAGCGGCGCTTCCCCTCCACCGACCGGTACCACGGCACCCGGCTGTTCGTCGTGGAGAACGGCCGCCGGCTGATGACGCCGATGCTGATCGTCATGCTGGCGATCGGCACCACCGACGTGCTGTTCGCGCTGGACTCAATTCCGGCGATCTTCGGCCTCACCCAGGACCCGTACATCGTCTTCACGGCCAACGCCTTCGCCCTCATGGGCCTGCGCCAGCTGTACTTCCTGATAGGGGGCCTGCTGCGGAAGCTGGTCCACCTCTCGTACGGGCTCTCGGTGATCCTCGGCTTCATCGGCGTCAAGCTGGTCCTGCACGCCCTGCACGAGAGCGGGGTGGCCGTGCCGGAGATCAGCATCCCGGTCTCGCTGGGTGTCATCTGCGCCGTGCTGGCCGTCACCACGGTCACCAGCCTGCGCGCCTCGCGGAAGGCGGAGGAGGCCGAGGCGGCCCGGGAGCGGCAGGGCGCGGACGCCTGAGGCGTCCCCGGTGCCCGCCGCGGCGGGCACCGGCCGGGTCTCCGGCAGCAGCAGGAAGCAGCCCAGGCTGATCAGGGCGATCGTCACCAGGAGGACGGCGAGGCCCCACGGGGGCCGGTCGCCCCGCGTCAGCGCGGTGGCCGCCAGCGGGGTGAGGCCGCCGCCCACGACGCCCGCCAGGTTGTAGCCCACGCTCGCCCCCGTGCAGCGCACCCGCGGCTCGTACAGCTCGGGCAGGTACGCGCCGACCACGGTAAAAGTGATCATGAAGGCGAGCATCGCGCCGGTGAAGCCCAGCAGCATCAGCGCGGGGCGCCCGGTGTGCAACAGCGCCACCAGCGGGAACATCCACAGGGCGGTGGCCACGCAGCCGGTCAGGCACATCGTCCGCCGGCCGACCCGGTCGCCGATCAGGGCCAGCGGCGGCGTGGCGAGCCCCATGACGGCGACGGCGGCCATCACACAGCCGAGCATCACCGTGCGGCCGACCCCCAGCCGTTCGGTGCCGTAGGCGAGCGCCCAGGTGGTGACCGCGTAGAAGACGGCGTAGCCGACGGAGAGGCCGCCCGCGGTGAGCAGGACGAGCCGCCAGTGGTCCCGCACCACCTCGGCCAGGGGCAGGCGCGCACGGTCCGGGCCGGCGGCCAGCTCGCGGAACGCCGGGCTCTCGGCCACCTGGGCGCGCAGCAGCAGCCCGGCCACCGCCAGCAGCCCCGCCGCCCAGAACGGCACCCGCCAGCCCCACGAGCGGAACTCCTCGTCGGTGAGAGTGGCGGAGAGCCCCAGGGAGATGCCGTTGGCGAGGAGGAAACCCGCGGGCGGCCCGAGCTGCGGCACGCTCGACCAGAGCACGCGGCGGTGTGCCGGGGCGTGCTCCGCGGTCAGCAGGACCGAGCCGCCCCACTGGCCGCCGAGCCCAAGCCCCTGGAGGAAGCGCAGCGCCAGCAGGAGCACCGGGGCGCTGACGCCGATCGCGGAGTAGGTGGGGACCAGGCCGACGCAGACGGTGGCGATCCCGGTCAGCAGCAGGGACGCGACGAGGACGGGCCGCCGGCCCCGGCGGTCGCCGAGGTGGCCGAAGAGCGCCGAGCCCAGCGGCCGGGCGACGAACCCCGCGCCGAAGGTGCCGAAGGCCGCGAGGGTGCCCAGCACGGGCGAGACGGTGGGGAAGAAGAGCGGGCCGAGGACCAGCGCCGCCGCGGTGCCGTAGGCGAAGAAGTCGTAGAACTCGATGGCCGTCCCGGCGAGGGATGCGGCCGCCACACGGAGCATGGCCGGAGGGCGGTCATGGTGCATGTACCGTCCAACTTCCCGTTCCCGGGCGGGAAACGGGGCGCGTGGAGGTGATCACGGGGGCGCGGGGGAACGTTCGCCTCCGTTCGTTGTGCGCTCCCGGCGCTGCCGGGGGCGCACAACAGGGGCCGGACTCACCAGCCGCGCTCGCGCCACTCCGCCAGGTGCGGGCGCTCGGCGCCGAGGGTGGTGTCGGCGCCGTGGCCCGGATAGACCCAGGTCTCGTCGGGCAGTTGCCCGAAGAGCTTGGTCTCGACGTCGCCGAGGAGACTGGCGAACGCCTCCGGATCCCGGTGGGTGTTGCCGACGCCGCCCGGGAAGAGGCAGTCGCCGGTGAACACATGGGCGTGGCCGTGCGGGTCGTCGTAGACCAGGGCGATGCTGCCCGGGGTGTGGCCCACCAGGTGGCGGGCGGTGAGCCGGACGCGGCCGACGGTGATGGTGTCGCCGTCGTCCACCGGGACGTCGGTGGGGACGGGGATGCCCTCGGCGTCGTACCGGCCCGCGTAGGTGCGGGCACCGGTGGCGGCCACCACCTCGGCCAGCGCGCCCCAGTGGTCGCCGTGGCGGTGGGTGGTGACCACGGAGGCGATGCCGCTGTCGCCGATCAGGCTGAGCAGCGTGTGCGGCTCGGCGGCGGCGTCGATCAGCAGCTGCTCGTCGGTGGCGCGACAGCGCAGCAGATAGGCGTTGTTGTCCATCGGGCCGACCGCGACCTTCGAGATC
Organism: Streptomyces luteireticuli; assembly: GCF_041519305.1. Taxonomy (NCBI): domain Bacteria; kingdom Bacillati; phylum Actinomycetota; class Actinomycetes; order Kitasatosporales; family Streptomycetaceae; genus Streptomyces; species Streptomyces luteireticuli. Next base: position 2,495,557 of record NZ_CP167927.1, on the reverse strand, counting down.
ATCAGGTCGGTCAGTTCGTGTACGTCGGCGGGGCCGCCGACCTTCACCGCTCCGGTGTATGCCATGACTTCACCCTAGTCGCCGGGTCCGACAGCGGTCGCGTCAGAGCGGGGGCAGGACGGGCACCGGGGCGCCGTCCGACTCCAGGGCCGAGCCGTCGCGCCGGCCGGCGAGCCAGCCCAGCAGGGCGGGGGCGGGGCCGCCGACCCGGGTCCCGGGGCCGTCCGCGCGGCCGGAGCGCCAGGTGTGCCCCTCCTCGTCGGTGATCACCAGGGCCGGGAGGTCCGGGTGTCCGGCGAACCGGTCGGCCAGGAAGCCGATCTCGCGCCCGGTGAACTCGGCGGGGAGGTCCTCCAGCTCGTAGCCGATCCCGAGGTCCGCATGGTGCAGCTCGACCTCGATCAGCCGCCGGAACGGCACCCGGGAGGCGCTGTCGGTGACCCCGTTGCGCAGGGTGACGGTGCGCGACCAGTCGGCGGGCCGGGCGGCGGTGTCGAAGAAGCGCCCGGCGCTCGCGCGGAGGTCGTCGAGCTGGACGGCGAGGGGGCGTGGCGCGCCTTCGGCGATGTCGGCGTCGCGGGCCTCGGCGCTCGCGTACATCGGGCGCCCGGAGAGTACGTTGACCAAGGCGTCCGCGTTGCGCGCGAGGTGCGTGAGCACATGTCCGCGGGTCCAGCCGGGCAGCCGGGAGGGCTCGCCGACGGCGGACTCCGCCAGGGCCTCCACGGCCCGCGTCAGGCGGTCCGTCGCCTCGCGCAGCAGGGCGAGGTCGTGTTCATGATCAATCATGCGGCCGACGATAGCGCCGCCACTCCTTCGGGTGAAGGAGGCGGGATCCTGCCGTAATTCGAATGTGCGTGCTATACGCTCGGAGTGCGGCATCCTTGAGAGATGGCCGCAGCGCTCTCGTACCCTGACGGAGTCGCCCCGACGGGGTCGCCCTGACAGGTTCGGGAGCATCGCTCCGCACTGACCTCTGCTCCCGCGACGGCCCCCGGACGGGTGGCCTCGTGCGGTGGCGGGGCCGGCGCACCCCCTTCCTCTTCACACGAAAGGTGCCGACCGGCGTGGCTGACCGTCTCATCGTCCGTGGCGCGCGCGAGCACAACCTCAAGAACGTCTCGCTCGACCTCCCCCGTGACTCGCTCATCGTCTTCACGGGCCTCTCCGGGTCGGGCAAGTCCTCGCTCGCCTTCGACACGATCTTCGCCGAGGGGCAGCGCCGCTACGTCGAGTCGCTCTCCTCCTACGCACGACAGTTCCTGGGCCAGATGGACAAGCCCGACGTGGACTTCATCGAGGGCCTGTCCCCGGCCGTGTCCATCGACCAGAAGTCGACCTCGCGCAACCCGCGTTCGACGGTCGGCACGATCACCGAGGTCTACGACTACCTGCGGCTGCTCTTCGCGCGCATCGGCAAGCCGCACTGCCCCGAGTGCCGCCGGCCCATCTCCCGGCAGTCGCCCCAGGCCATCGTCGACAAGGTGCTGGAGCTGCCCGAGGGCAGCCGCTTCCAGGTGCTCTCCCCGCTGGTGCGCGAGCGCAAGGGCGAGTTCGTCGACCTCTTCGCCGACCTCCAGACCAAGGGCTACAGCCGGGCCCGGGTCGACGGGAAGACGATCCAGCTCTCCGAGCCGCCCAAGCTCAAGAAGCAGGAGAAGCACACGATCGAGGTGGTCGTCGACCGCCTGACCGTCAAGAGCAGTGCCAAGCGCCGGCTGACGGACTCGGTCGAGACCGCCCTCGGCCTCTCCGGCGGCATGGTCATCCTCGACTTCGTCGATCTCGCCGAGGACGACCCCGAGCGCGAGCGGATGTACTCCGAGCACCTCTACTGCCCCTACGACGACCTCTCCTTCGAGGAGTTGGAGCCCCGTTCCTTCTCCTTCAACTCGCCCTTCGGCGCCTGCCCGGACTGCACCGGCATCGGCACCCGCATGGAGGTCGACCCCGAACTGATCGTCCCCGACGAGGAGAAGAGCCTCGACGAGGGCGCCATCAGCCCCTGGTCGCACGGCCACACCAAGGACTACTTCCACCGCCTGGTCTCCGCACTCGCCGACGAGCTGGGCTTCCGCACCGACATCCCCTGGGCCGGCCTGCCGCAGCGCGCCAGGAAGGCCCTGCTGAACGGGCACAAGACCCAGATCGAGGTCCGCTACCGCAACCGCTACGGCCGTGAGCGCGCCTACACGACCGCCTTCGAGGGCGCCGTGCCGTTCGTCAAGCGGCGGCACTCGGAGGCCGAGAGCGACTCCAGCCGCGAGCGCTTCGAGGGCTTCATGCGCGAGGTGCCCTGCCCGACCTGCGAGGGCACCCGCCTCAAGCCGATCGTCCTCGCCGTCACCGTGCAGGACCGCTCCATCGCGGAGGTCTCCGCGATGTCCATCAGCGAGTGCGCCGACTTCCTGCGCGGCATGAAGCTGACCGGCCGCGAGAAGAAGATCGCCGAGCGGGTGCTCAAGGAGGTCAACGAGCGGCTGAAGTTCCTCGTCGACGTCGGCCTGGACTACCTCTCGCTCAACCGCGCCGCGGGCACCCTCTCCGGCGGCGAGGCCCAGCGCATCCGGCTCGCCACCCAGATCGGCTCCGGTCTGGTGGGCGTGCTGTACGTGCTGGACGAGCCCTCCATCGGCCTGCACCAGCGCGACAACCACCGTCTCATCGAGACGCTGGTGCGCCTGCGGGACATGGGCAACACCCTGATCGTCGTCGAGCACGACGAGGACACGATCAAGGTCGCCGACTGGGTCGTGGACATCGGCCCCGGCGCCGGCGAGCACGGCGGCAAGGTCGTCCACAGCGGCCCGCTGGCCGAGCTCCTCTCCACCGAGGAGTCGATGACCGGCCAGTACCTCTCCGGCCGCCGGTCCATCGCCACGCCGGAGATCCGCCGCCCTGTGGACGCCAAGCGCCGGCTCACCGTCCGCGGCGCCCGGGAGAACAACCTGCGCGACATCGACGTGTCCTTCCCCCTCGGGGTGCTCACGGCGGTGACGGGCGTCTCGGGCTCCGGCAAGTCGACACTGGTCAACGACATCCTCTACACCCACCTGGCCCGGGAGTTGAACGGCGCCCGCGCGGTGCCGGGGCGGCACACCCGGGTCGACGGCGACGACCAGGTCGACAAGGTCGTCCATGTCGACCAGTCGCCCATCGGCCGCACCCCGCGCTCCAACCCGGCCACGTACACCGGCGTCTTCGACCACGTCCGCAAGCTCTTCGCGGAGACGATGGAGGCGAAGGTCCGCGGCTATCTGCCCGGCCGCTTCTCCTTCAACGTCAAGGGCGGCCGCTGCGAGAACTGCTCCGGCGACGGCACGATCAAGATCGAGATGAACTTCCTGCCGGACGTGTATGTGCCGTGCGAGGTCTGCCACGGGGCGCGCTACAACCGGGAGACCCTGGAGGTGCACTACAAGGGCAAGTCCATCGCCGAGGTGCTGGACATGCCCATCGAGGAGGCGCTCGACTTCTTCGAGGCCGTCCCGACCATCGCGCGCCATCTGCGCACGCTCAACGAGGTGGGCCTCGGGTACGTGCGTCTGGGCCAGTCCGCGCCCACACTCTCGGGCGGCGAGGCGCAGCGGGTGAAGCTGGCGAGCGAGCTGCAGCGGCGGTCCACGGGCCGGACGGTGTACGTGCTCGACGAGCCGACCACGGGTCTGCACTTCGAGGACATCAGCAAGCTGATCGGGGTGCTGTCCGGGCTCGTCGACAAGGGCAACACCGTGATCGTCATCGAGCACAACCTCGATGTGATCAAGACGGCGGACTGGGTCGTGGACATGGGTCCGGAGGGCGGCAACGGGGGCGGCCTGGTCGTGGCCGAGGGGACGCCGGAGGATGTCGCGGCGAATGGTGACAGCCATACGGGGCGGTTCCTGAGGGAGATGCTGCCGGTGGCGCCTTCGGCGCCGGCCAAGCGGGTGCGGAAGGCGCCGGCGAAGAAGGCGGCTGCGGCGAAGACGCGGGCTCGTCGGGGCTGAGGCCCCGCCTTCGGGCGAAGTCCTCAATCTCCCCGGAGGGGGTAACCCCCGGACGGGCTGAAAAATCAGCCCGTCCGGCGGCGTATCGTCATGCACCGACATCGCAGCAGTTCAGGCGGTACGCCGCCGTCGCACCCGTAGGAGCCCCCCATGACCAGCCGGCAGCCCGCCCCCTGCTGCGCGTCCCGCCGTACCCTGCTGCGCGGAGCCGCGCTCGCCGGGGTCGCCGGGCTCGGTGCGGCCGCCTGCGACGGGAAGACGGGGGCCAAGGCCTCTTCGACGCCCACCGCGCCGGTGGAGCTCGGGCCCGCGAGCGAGGTCCCCGTCGGCGGCGCCAAGCTCTACCGCGAGGAGCGGCTGCTGGTCGCGCAGCCGGTGAAGGGGCAGTTCAAGGCGTTCAGCGCGGAGTGCACCCACGCGGGCTGCGTCCTCGCCACGGTCGACGCCGGCGTCGCGGCCTGCGGGTGCCACGGCAGCCGGTTCGACGTGAAGACCGGCAAGGTGCTCCAGGGCCCGGCCGGGGACCCGCTGCCGGCCGTGCCGGTGCGGGCGAAGGGCGGCCGGCTGGTGGCGGGCCCGAGCGCCTGACGGCGGGGTCACGACCAGTCCCAGCCGATCCCCACGATCCCCGGCCGCACCCCCTGTTCCACCAGGTGCACCCCGCGGTGCCGGCCGGTGAGCGTCAGCTCCTGGTGGCCGCTGCGCGGCGCGCCGGCCGAGGCCTGGGCGAAGCGGCGGCAGCGCACCGGGAGCGCGGCCGCGTCGAAGCGCACCTCCAGGACGTACTGCCCGCCCGCGAAGCTGAATCCGCGGACGTACTCGTCGCTCGGGCCGCCGGTGCCGTCGTCGAAGGCGTAGCCGAAGACGTAGGTCTCGCCGGTCCGCAGCCGGGTGTCGAAGAGCAGCTCGCTGACCAGGACGCCCGCGCCGGAGTGCCATCGCACCCGTCCCACGCGGCAGTTCTCGGTGGCCCGGACGGCGATGCGCGCCGGGTCGCAGCCGGTGTCCCCGTAGTGGATGGCGACGTAGCGGTCCACCCCGTCCCGGTGCGCCCGCACCACGTGGTGCGAGTCGCGTTCGCGCAGTTCGCGCCGGGCGCCGATGGAGACCCGTTCCAGGTGGCAGACGGTGTGGAGTCCGCCGTCGGCCGGTGCCTCCAGCTCGCCGAGCAACTGCTCGACGGCCCGGGACTCGTCCATCAGCGACCGTAAGGCGCGGGCCGCGGGCCGTTCGGCGCCCGGCGGGGCGGCCGCGGAGTCGAGCAGCCGCAGCAGCGCCCGCTCGGGCAGGTCGAGGATCTCTTCCAACAGCCGTACGGCCCGCAGCGACTCGGGTCTTCGCGGGCGCCGCGCGCCCTGCTGCCAGTAACTGAGGCTCGTCACCCCTACGGTGACGCCGCGCTGGGCGAGCCGGTGCTGCACCCGGTGCAGCGCGAGGCCGCGCGCCGACAGCGCCGTGCGCAGCGCCAGATGGAAGGGGCCGCTGCGCAGCGCCTGCGCGAGCTCGGTCTCGCCCACCCGTGTGCTGGTCCGTGCCATGTCGTGTGCTGCCTCCTGTGAATATTCACCCCGAAGTGAACGGAACCGTTTCGGGGTGGAGCGCCGCGTTCCATCTGACGGGGGGCGCGGGACGTTCACAACGGTCGTGGGCCGTTCACTTCGCCGTCTCACTCTGCATTCAAGCCGGTTGACCAGCCCCCGACAACATCCCATGCTCCTGACCAGCGTCCGGACGCCCCCACCGTCCAACCCCCCACCGCCACGGGAGAAATCACCATGCCCCGTGCCTCGGCACAAACCGACAGACCCCCCATATCCCGCCAACGCCGCATAACCGGCGCCCGGCTGGCCGCCGCCACCCTGGCGGCCGCCACGCTGGTGGCGCTTCCCGCCGCGACGGCCTCCGCGGCCCCCGCCCCGGCCAAGAAGCCGCTGCGCGCCGCGAAGAAGCTCAACATCACCATGCAGGCCCAGGAGAAGACCAACTGGTGCTGGGCCGGCTCCGGCAACACCATCGCCGCCTGGTACGGCCGCAACTACAGCCAGAACCAGTTCTGCAACGCCGCGTTCAACCGGCAGCAGAGCAGCGCCTGCCCCAACAACCAGGCCACGCTGGGCAATGTGCAGAACGCCTTCCGCTGGGCCCGGATCAACACCGGTTCCTACGTGGACGGCTGGCTGCGCTACTCGACCGTACAGAGCGAGATCAACGCCAACCGGCCCATCGAGACCCGCATCGGCTGGAAGTCCGGCGGCGGCCACATGCAGGTGATCTACGGCTACGACACCTCGAACAACCTGGTCTACTGGGGCGACCCGTGGAAGACCAGCAACCGTTACAACTGGGCCGACCACAACTGGTACGTGAACAACAACCGGTTCGCCTGGACGCATTCGCTCTACCGGATCGGCGGGTGACCCGATGACCGAGAACTCCACCCGCCGCACTGCGGCCCGGCTCGCGGCAGCCGGTGCCCTGACCGCCGCGCTGGCCGGCGTCGCCCCGCTCGCCCACGCCGCACAGGCCCCGGCCGTGCCCGCTCCGCCGGCCGCGGCCGAGGTCGCCGCCGCCCACGACGCGGCGACGTCCGCGAAGACGCTCGACACGCTGTCGCGCTTCTTCGCCCGTGACGACGCCGCGGGCGGCGCGGCGGCCAAGACCGGGGGCAAGCCCCGGATCGAGGGCGCGACCGTCCCCGTGTACGAACTCTCGCCCGAGTTCGTGGCGGGCAAGAAGGACGCCCCCGTCGCCGCGTCCGACTACCTGGCCAGCAAGGCCGTCTCGGCCGACGGCCGGAAGGCGTCCGTGTGGACGGCCGCCACCGGCGGCAGCTGGAAGGTCGTCAACATCGCCAGCGGCGACGACGAGACGCGCTACGCGGCCGAGGGCGCCAAGAAGCTCGCCGGCGGCACGGTCTTCCGCGAGCCGCAGATCAACGCCTGGTACGTCCAGCGCGGCGACCGCGTCCTGCCGCTCAACTCCGACGCCGAACGGGCGGTGGGCAAGCAGGGCACCACGCTCGACGCCTACCGGGAGCGGGTCCACAAGGCGTACGGCGACAAGCTGCCCGGCTCCGCGTACGCGAAGAAGGGCGCGGCCGGCGGCTACGACGAGGGGGCGAAGGCGGCGGACGGGACGCTCGCGGCCGAGCCCGCCGCCTCCTCGTCCACCGGCCCCTCCACCACGACCGTGGCCGCCTCGGCCGGGGCCGCAGCGGCCCTCGGTCTCGGCCTCACCACCGTGGCGGTGCGCAGGCTCCGGCGTCGCTGACCCGACGGCACCGGACACCCCCCACACCCACGCACCGTCCCGCTCGCCCCGGCCCCGGCGCACCTCCACGCGCCGGGGCCGGGGCCGTCCCGCCGCGGCCCCGTTGTCAGTGCCCGCAAGTAGGGTTGGTGACATGGCCGACCCCAGCAGCTACCGCCCCAAGGCGGGGCAGATCCCCGACTCGCCGGGGGTCTACAAGTTCCGCGACGAGCACGGCCGGGTGATCTACGTCGGGAAGGCGAAGAGCCTGCGCCAGCGGCTCTCGTCGTACTTCCAGGACCTCGCCGGCCTGCACCCGCGCACCCGCACCATGGTCACCACGGCCGCCTCCGTGGAGTGGACGGTGGTCGGCACCGAGGTCGAGGCGCTGCAGCTGGAGTACTCCTGGATCAAGGAGTACGACCCCCGCTTCAATGTGAAGTACCGCGACGACAAGAGCTATCCGTACCTCGCGGTCACGCTGAACGAGGAGTTCCCCCGCGTCCAGGTCATGCGCGGCGCGAAGAAGAAGGGCGTGCGCTACTTCGGCCCCTACGGGCACGCCTGGGCGATCCGCGAGACGGTCGACCTGATGCTCCGCGTCTTCCCCGTACGCACCTGCTCCGCCGGGGTGTTCAAGCGCTCCGCCCAGATCGGCCGCCCCTGCCTGCTGGGCTACATCGGCAAGTGCTCCGCCCCCTGCGTCGGCCGCGTCACCCCCGAGGAGCACCGCGAACTCGCCGAGGAGTTCTGCGACTTCATGGCCGGACGTACCGGTGCGTACATCCGCCGTTTGGAGAAGGGGATGCAGGATGCGGCCGAGGAGATGGAGTACGAGAAGGCGGCCCGGCTGCGCGACGACATAACGGCGCTCAAACGCGCCCTGGAGAAGAACGCCGTCGTCCTCGCCGACGCCACCGACGCCGACCTGATCGCGGTCGCCGAGGACGAACTCGAAGCGGCCGTGCAGATCTTCCACGTCCGCGGCGGCCGGGTGCGCGGCCAGCGCGGCTGGGTCACCGACAAGGTCGAGGAGGTCGCCACGGCCGGTCTCGTCGAGCACGCCCTCCAGCAGCTCTACGGCGAGGAGAGCGGCGACGCCGTGCCCAAGGAGGTCCTCGTCCCCGCCCTGCCCGACCCGGTGGAGCCCGTCGCCGAGTGGCTCGCCGGGCGCCGCGGCTCCCGGGTCGACCTGCGCATCCCCCAGCGCGGCGACAAGAAGGACCTGATGGCCACCGTCCAGCGCAACGCCCAGCAGGCGCTCGCGCTGCACAAGACCAAGCGCGCCTCCGACCTCACCACCCGCTCCCGCGCCCTGGAGGAGATCGCCGAGGCCCTCGGCCTGGACTCGGCGCCGCTGCGCATCGAGTGCTTCGACATCTCCCACCTCCAGGGGCAGGACGTGGTGGCCTCCATGGTCGTCTTCGAGGACGGCCTGGCCCGCAAGAGCGAGTACCGCCGCTTCCAGATCAAAACCTTCGAGGGGCAGGACGACGTCCGCTCCATGCACGAGGTGGTCTCCCGCCGCTTCCGCCGCTATCTGACGGAGAAGCAGAAGACGGGGGAGTGGGAGCTCGACGAGGAGGCCGTCCCGGAGGAGAGCGGCCGCGACGACAACGGCCGTCCCAAGCGCTTCGCCTACCCCCCGCAGCTCGTCGTCGTCGACGGCGGACAGCCCCAGGTGGCCGCCGCCCGCCGCGCCCTCGACGAGCTCGGCATCGCCGACGTGGCCGTCTGCGGCCTGGCCAAGCGCCTGGAGGAGGTCTGGCTGCCGGACGAGGACGACCCGGTCGTCCTCCCGCGCACCAGCGAGGGGCTCTACCTGCTCCAGCGCGTCCGCGACGAGGCGCACCGCTTCGCCATCGCCTACCAGCGCAGCAAACGCACCAGGACGATGAAGGCATCGCCGCTCGACGCGGTCGCCGGCCTCGGCGGGGCCCGCAAGCAGGCGCTGCTCGAGCACTTCGGCTCGGTGAAGAAACTGCGGGCGGCCACCGTCGAGCAGCTCTGCGAGGTCCCCGGCGTCGGCCGCAGGACCGCCGAGTCCGTCGCCGCGGCCCTGGCCGCGAGCGCCCCGCCCGCACCCGCGGTCAACACCGCGACGGGCGAGATCCTCGACGGGACGGAGGGATGATGGAGACGGCCGCACGGACGGGCGCGAGGTCCGGGGCGCCGACCCCGGTACCGCCTCCCTTCCCCGCGCGGGCCGAAGGCCCTGGGAAGATCAGAGGCAGATCCGAAGGAAGGCCGGACACCCGGAGCCGCGACCACGGCCCCGCCGGCAGAACGGGGGACATCTCATGAACGACAGCGAGCGGGACGGAGCACAGGTGAGTACGGCCACCACGGCGGACACGACGGGCGAGGCCGCGGGCATCCCCGAGCTGGTGATCATCTCCGGTATGTCGGGGGCGGGCCGCAGCACCGCTGCCAAGTGCCTGGAGGACCTCGGCTGGTTCGTCGTCGACAACCTGCCGCCCGCCCTCATCCCCACCATGGTCGACCTCGGCGCCCGCTCCCAGGGCAACGTGGCCCGCATCGCCGTGGTCGTCGACGTCCGCGGCCGGCGGTTCTTCGACAACCTCCGCGAGTCCCTCGCCGACCTGGCCGCCAAGAAGGTCAAGCGGCGCGTGATCTTCCTGGAGGCGTCCGACGACGCGCTGGTGCGCCGCTTCGAGTCCGTGCGCCGTCCGCACCCCCTCCAGGGCTCCGGGCGCATCGTCGACGGCATCGCCGCCGAGCGCGACCTGCTGCGCGAGCTGCGCGGCGACGCCGACCTGGTCATCGACACCTCCAGCCTCAACGTCCACGAGCTGCGCGCCAAGATGGACGCCCAGTTCGCCGGCGAGGAGGAGCCGGAGCTCCGCGCCACCGTCATGTCCTTCGGCTACAAGTACGGCCTGCCGGTCGACGCCGACCTCGTCGTGGACTGCCGCTTCCTGCCCAATCCGCACTGGGTCCCGGAGCTGCGCCCCTTCACCGGCCTCAACGAGGAGGTCTCGGGCTACGTCTTCAACCAGCCCGGCGCCAAGGAGTTCCTCGACCGCTACACCGAGCTCCTCCAGCTCATCGCCGCCGGCTACCGCCGCGAGGGCAAGCGCTATGTGACCATCGCCGTCGGCTGCACCGGCGGCAAGCACCGCTCGGTCGCCATGTCCGAGAAGCTCGCCCACCGCCTCGTCTCGGAGGGTGTCGAGACCGTCGTCGTCCACCGGGACATGGGGCGCGAGTGACCGGCCGCAGTTTCCGGATGCGCCGTGTGCGCCGGCTCGTCCCCGGCGCGCGCGGCGCCGCGCGCGGCGACCGCCGCCGCACCCAGCCCAAGGTCGTCGCCCTCGGCGGCGGCCGCGGGCTGTCGGCCTCGCTCGCCGCGCTGCGCCGCATCACCGGCGACCTGACGGCGGTCGTCACCGTCGCCGACGACGGCGGCTCCAGCGGCCGGCTCCGCGACGAGCTCGGCGTGCTGCCCCCGGGCGACCTGCGCAAGGCGCTCGCCGCCCTGTGCGGGGACGACGACTGGGGCCAGACCTGGGCGCGGGTGATCCAGCACCGCTTCGAGAGCCATGGCGACATGCACGGCCACGCCGTGGGCAACCTGCTGATCGTCGCCCTCTGGGAGCAGCTGGGCGACCCCGTCCAGGCCCTCGACCTGGTCGGCAAGCTGCTCGGCGCGCACGGCCGGGTGCTGCCCATGTCCGCCGTCCCGCTGGAGCTCCAGGCGCTGGTGCGCGGGCACGACCCGGCGGAGCCGGACGCCGTCACCACGGTCCGCGGCCAGGCCACCGTCGCCCTCACCCCCGGCGAGGTGCAGTCCGTGCACGTGGTCCCGGAGGACCCGCCCGCCGTCCCCGAGGCCGTCGAGGCGGTCCTCGACGCGGACTGGGTGGTGCTCGGCCCCGGCTCCTGGTTCTCCTCGGTCATCCCGCACCTGCTGGTCCCCGAGCTGCTCGACGCGCTCCAGGAGACCAAGGCCCGCCGGGTCCTCTCGCTGAACCTCGCCCCCCAGCCCGGCGAAACCGAGGGCTTCTCCCCGCAGCGTCATTTGGAGGTTTTGGCCCGACACGCCCCTAAACTCGCCCTGGACGTGGTGCTGGCCGACGAGGCCGCCGTGCCCGACCGCGAGAGCCTGTGCGACGCCGCCAAGCGGCTCGGCGGGACGGTCGAGCTGGCGCCGGTCGCCGCGCAGGGGAGTTCCGCTACGCACGATCCGGAACTGTTGGCCGCCGCGTACGACCGTATTTTTCGGATGCATGGAAGGATCGGCCCATGGCGATGACGGCAGCGGTGAAGGACGAGATCTCCCGGCTCCCCGTCACCCGGACCTGCTGCAGGAAAGCGGAGGTCTCGGCGATCCTGCGGTTCGCCGGCGGGCTGCACCTCGTCAGCGGCCGCATCGTGATCGAGGCGGAGCTGGACACCGGGATCGCCGCCCGACGGCTGCGCAAGGACATCCTGGAGATCTTCGGACACGCGTCCGACCTGGTGGTGATGGCCCCCGGCGGGCTGCGCCGCGGCAGCCGGTACGTGGTGCGGGTGGTGGCGGGCGGTGACCAGCTGGCCCGCCAGACCGGCCTGGTCGACGGCCGCGGCCGGCCGATCCGCGGCCTGCCCCCGCAGGTCGTCTCCGGCGCCACCTGTGACGCGGAGGCCGCCTGGCGGGGCGCCTTCCTCGCCCACGGCTCGCTGACCGAGCCCGGCCGCTCCTCCTCGCTGGAGGTCACCTGCCCCGGCCCCGAGGCGGCGCTCGCCCTGGTGGGCGCGGCCCGTCGGCTGCAGATCGCGGCCAAGGCCCGCGAGGTGCGCGGGGTGGACCGCGTCGTCGTCCGCGACGGCGACGCGATCGGCGCGCTGTTGACCCGCCTCGGCGCCCATGAGTCGGTGCTGGCGTGGGAGGAGCGCCGCATGCGCCGCGAGGTGCGCGCGACGGCCAACCGGCTGGCCAATTTCGACGACGCCAATCTGCGCCGCTCGGCCCGCGCCGCCGTCGCGGCCGGGGCCCGGGTCCAGCGGGCCCTGGAGATCCTCGGCGAGGAGGTGCCCGAGCACCTCGCCGCCGCCGGCCGGCTGCGCATGGAGCACAAGCAGGCGTCGCTGGAGGAGCTGGGCGCCCTGGCCGACCCGCCGCTGACCAAGGACGCGGTCGCCGGCCGGATCCGCCGGCTGCTGGCCATGGCCGACAAGCGCGCCCAGGACCTGGGCATCCCCGGCACCGAGTCCAACCTCTCGGATCTGGCCGACCTCCCCGAGGACGTCGTCGCCGGCATGGTCAAGGACATGGCCGGCTGACGTCACCCGTAAGGGACGCCGGCGGGGTGGGCCGACAGGGTGAACCGCCGCCGGTGTCCGTCCGGTTGGACGCGGGCCCTATTGACATGGTCATGGGCCCTCGCAAGCCTTGCGTCCGTCATCGCACGGGACGGACAACGGCATGGGGGGTTCATGAGACGCAGGACGCGATCGATCCTCGTGGCGGCTTCGCTGCTGATCGGTGGAGTGACCGCCGCACCCTTCGCACATGCGCGGCCGGACGCGCCGGGCCCGGCCGCCTCCGACGCGGTCAGGGTCTGGGACGCCAAGGTCACCGCGGCCCAGATGCCGCTCCTGCTCAAGGCGGGCATCGACGGGCACGAACTGGGCCGTCCGCCCGCCGCGGGCAGGACGGCACCGGTCGAGCTCTACCTCACCGGCCGGCAGGCCGGCGAGCTGCGCGGCCAGGGCATCGAGCTCACCGAGCGACGCCTCTCGCAGCGCGCCCGCGAGCGCTTCACCCAGGGCGGCGACGGTGTCTTCCGCCGCTACAGCGGTCCGAACGGCCTGCAACGGGAGATCGTCGACACCGGTGCCGCGCACCCCGGGCTCACCAAGGTCGTCAACATCGGCAAGAGCCTGCGCGGCCAGGACATGCTGGCCGTCAAGGTCGGCAAGAACGCGAGCCGCACCCGCGACGGGTCGAAGCCCGCCGTGCTGTACATGTCCAACCAGCACGCCCGTGAGTGGATCACGCCGGAGATGACCCGCCGGCTGATGCACCACTACCTGGACAACTACGGCAAGGACCCGCGGATCACCAGGATCCTCGACAGCACCGAGCTGTGGTTCCTGCTCTCCGCCAACCCCGACGGCTACGACTACACCTTCAAGGGCCCGGACACCCGGCTGTGGCGCAAGAACCTGCGCGACAACAACGGCGACGGGAAGCTCACACCCGGCGACGGCGTCGACCTCAACCGCAACTTCCCCTACAAGTGGGGCTACGACAACGAGGGTTCGTCCGCCGACCCGGCCTCCGAGACCTACCGCGGCAAGGGCCCCGGGTCCGAGCCGGAGACCAGGGTCCTCGACGCCTTCGAGAAGCGGATGCACTTCCGCTACGCCATCAACTACCACTCGGCCGCCGAGCTGTTGCTCTACGGCGTCGGCTGGCAGGTCGCCACCCCGACCCCGGACGACGTCCTCTACAAGGCGCTCGCCGGCACCCCGGAGAAGTCGGCGATCCCCGGCTACCGGCCGCAGCTCTCCTCCGAGCTCTACACCACCAACGGCGAGGCCGACGGTCACGCGGCCAACGTCAATGGAACGATGATGTTCACCCCCGAGATGTCGACGTGCCAGACGGCCTCGCGCACCGACACCTCGGGCCGCTGGAACCCCGCCGACTGCCCCTCCAGCTTCAGCTTCCCCGACGACGAGAAGCTGATCCGGGCGGAGTTCACCAAGAACATCCCCTTCGCCCTCTCCGTCGCCGAGACCGCGGCCCACGCCGACCGCCCGTCCTCGGCCGTCGGCCGTGAGGCGCCCGACTTCACCCCGGACGCCTTCGCCGACTCCTTCGCCCGCGGCGCCGACCAGCCCGTCGCCGTCACCGCCCGCAAGAGCCTGGCCGACAAGCGCCTCAACTACCGCGTCGACGGCGGGCGGACGCACACCGCGCCCCTCGCGCCCTGGCGCGGCGGCAAGCGCTACGGCGGCCACGACAACATCCGCTTCGACCAGTACCGCGGCACGGTCCGCGGCGCGCCCGAAGGGGCCAGGGTGCAGGTGTGGTTCACCGGCCGCACCCCCGGCGGCGGCACCGTCCGCAGCGAGCCCTTCACCTACACCGTCTGGCACCGGCCCGCCGCCGACACCCTGGTCGTCGCCGACGAGGGCGGCACGGACCCGGCCCGCCGGCTCGCCGCCTACACCGAGGCGCTCGACCGCGCCGGCCACCGGGCCGTCGTCTGGGACGTCGCCCGGCAGGGCGCGCCCCATCCGCTGGGCGTGCTGCGGCACTTCAAGGCCGCGGTGTGGTACTCGGGCGGCAACCGGCCCGGCGGCGCCACCCTGTTGGCCGTCCGCGACTACCTGAACGAGGGCGGCAAGCTCATCGCCCTCGGTCCGGAGGCGGGCGGCGCGGCGCGGGTCGGCCCGGCCGACACCGACGACTTCGCGCAGTACTACCTGGGCGCCTTCGGCCGCACCGCGCTCGCGCACCCGCGGCAGTTCACCGGTGCCGGCCCGCTCGCCGGGGTCCGCGCCGACCTGGCCGACGCCCCCGGCAGCCCGCTGGACGCCGCCGGCTCCTTCGTCACCACCTCCGACGTGCTCCCCGCGGACCGCTTCCCGCAGTTCCGCAGCACCGGCGGCGGCGACTACCCGGGGCTGCGCACGGCCTTCGAGCCGTACGCCGGCGACGGAATGGCCGCCGCCAAGCACAAGGACCGGGCCTGGATGCGCCTCACGCGCACCATCGACCTCACCGGTGTGAGCGCCCAGGACAAGCCCGCGCTCGGTTTCCAGATCAGCCACGAGACCGAGAAGGGCTACGACAACGCCGTCGTCGAGATCCGCACCGCCGGCGGGGACGACTGGACCACGCTGCCGGACGCCAACGGCGGTACCAGCGCCGAGACGCCCGCGGACTGCGGCGACGGCTCGTACCTCGCCCTGCACCCCTTCCTCAGGCACTACCTCGCGCTGCGGGACGGCTCCTGCGCCGCGCACGGCACCACCGGTGCCTGGAACCGCTTCACCGGCTCCTCGCAGGGCTGGCACCGCGCCTCCTTCGACCTGAGCGCCCACGCGGGCCGGAAGGTGGAGGTCTCGGTCTCCTACATCACCGACGGCAGCACCGGCGGACCCGGCGTCTTCGTGGACGACGCCACGGTCACCGCGGGCGGTGCCGTCAAGGACACCGAGGGCTTCGAGAGCGGCTCGCCCGGCGCCTGGACGGTGCCCGGCCCGCCGGCCGGAAGCCCCGGCAACACCGGCGACTGGACGGTCTCCAAGGCCCTCTACCACTCCTCCTCCGCCGTCACCACGCGTGACAGCGTGCTGTTCGGCTTCGGCCTGGAGCATGTGCGCGGGACACGTGAACGGGCGGCTCTTCTGAGCGCGGCCCTGCACATTTTGCGTGTCTGACGCCACAGTGCCCCCCTCTTGACCAGGGGGGCCTCCGATGTCACGCACATCGCCGGTTGGAGGTAGGGTCGGTGGTGGTCGGGGACATCCCATACAGCCGCCGGGACAGACCGGCACACCAACGAGGAGATCGGTTCGTGACGATCCGCGTAGGCATCAACGGCTTTGGCCGTATCGGTCGCAACTACTTCCGCGCGCTGCTGGAGCAGGGTGCGGACATCCAGATCGTCGGCGTCAACGACCTGACCGACAATGCCACCCTGGTGCACCTGCTGAAGTACGACAGCATCCTCGGTCGCCTGAAGCAGGACGTCAGCCACACCGACGACACGATCACCGTCGGTGACATGACGTTCAAGACGATGGCCGAGCGCGACCCCGCCAACCTGCCCTGGGGCGAGCTGGGCGCCGACATCGTCATCGAGTCCACCGGCATCTTCACCAAGCGCGAGGACGCGGCCAAGCACCTGGCCGCCGGCGCGAAGAAGGTCCTCATCTCGGCCCCGGCCAAGGGCGAGGACATCACCATCGTGATGGGCGTCAACCAGGACAAGTACGACGCGGCCAACCACCACGTCATCTCCAACGCCTCCTGCACCACCAACTGTGTGGCGCCGATGGCCAAGGTCCTCGACGAGAGCTTCGGCATCGTCAAGGGCATGATGACGACGGTCCACGCGTACACCAACGACCAGCGCATCCTGGACTTCCCGCACTCCGACCTGCGCCGCGCCCGCGCCGCCGCGGAGAACATCATCCCGACCTCGACCGGTGCCGCCAAGGCCACCGCCCTGGTCCTCCCGCAGCTCAAGGGCAAGCTGGACGGCATCGCCATGCGCGTCCCGGTCCCGACCGGCTCGGTCACCGACCTCGTCCTGGAGCTCGAGCGCGAGACCACCAAGGAAGAGATCAACGCCGCCTTCCAGAAGGCCGCCGAGGGCCAGCTCAAGGGCGTCCTCGAGTACACCGAGGACCCGATCGTCTCCTCCGACATCGTCAACTGGCCGGCCTCCTGCACCTTCGACTCGAAGCTGACGATGGTCCAGGGCACGCAGGTCAAGGTCGTCGGCTGGTACGACAATGAGTGGGGCTACTCCAACCGCCTGGTGGATCTGACCGTCTTCGTCGGCGGCCAGCTCTGATCCGAGCGATGTAAGGGACGGGGCTCGTACGGCGCACAGGCGCGTCGTACGGGCCCCGTCGTATGGCTGATACTCACGGAAGTCACCGGAGTCACCGTATGAAGACGATCGACGAACTCATCGAGGACGGCGTCGAGGGCAGGCGGGTCTTCGTCCGCGCCGACCTCAACGTCCCGCTCGACGGCACGACCATCACCGACGACGGCCGCATCCGCGCCGTCGCGCCCACGATCGCCAGGCTCGCCGAGGCGGGCGCCAAGGTGATCGTCGCCTCCCACCTGGGCCGTCCCAAGGGCGCCCCGGACCCGCAGTTCTCCCTGGCCCCGGCCGCGCAGCGGCTCGGCGAGATCCTGGGCAGGAACGTCTCGTTCGCCACCGACACGGTCGGCGACAGCGCGAAGGCCACCGTCGCCGCCCTGGCGAACGGCGAGGTCACGCTGCTGGAGAACCTCCGTTTCAACGCGGGCGAGACCAGCAAGGACGACGCGGAGCGCGGCGCCTTCGCCGACGCCCTCGCGTCGCTGGCCGACCTCTACGTCGGCGACGGCTTCGGTGCCGTGCACCGCAAGCACGCCTCGGTCTTCGACCTCCCGAAGCGGCTCCCGCACGCCGCCGGCGACCTGATCGCCACCGAGGTCGGCGTCCTGAAGAAGCTCACCGACGAGGTCCGGCGGCCGTACGTGGTCGTGCTGGGCGGCGCCAAGGTCTCCGACAAGCTGGGCGTCATCGACAACCTGCTGAAGAAGGCCGACCGCATCCTCATCGGCGGCGGCATGTCGTACACCTTCCTGGCCGCCAAGGGCCACGAGGTCGGCATCTCGCTCCTCCAGGAGGACCAGAAGGCCCGGTGCCTGGAGTACCTGGCCGAGGCCGAGAAGCGCGGTGTGGAGTTCGTCCTGCCCGTCGACGTCCTGGTCTCCGCCGACTTCCCGGACCTGAAGACCAAGGCCCCGGCCAACCCGGACATCGTCTCCTCGGACGCCATCCCGGCGGACAAGGAGGGCCTGGACATCGGCCCCAAGACCCGTGAGCTGTACGCCTCGAAGCTCGCCGACGCCGGAACGGTCTTCTGGAACGGCCCGATGGGTGTCTTCGAGCACCCCGACTACGCGAACGGCACCAAGGCCGTCGCCCAGGGCCTGCTCGACTCGGACGGCTTCACCGTCGTCGGTGGTGGCGACTCGGCCGCCGCCGTGCGCATCCTGGGCTTCGACGAAAACGCTTTCGGCCACATCTCGACCGGTGGCGGCGCCAGCCTCGAATACCTCGAGGGCAAGACGCTCCCCGGCCTCGCCGCACTGGAGGACTGAAACACCGTGAGTGCACGTACCCCGCTGATGGCGGGCAACTGGAAGATGAACCTCAACCACCTCGAGGCCATCACCCACGTCCAGAAGCTCGCCTTTTCCCTCACGGAGAAGGACTTCGAGTCCGTCGAGGTCGCCGTGCTGCCGCCGTTCACCGACCTGCGCTCGGTGCAGACGCTGGTCGACGGCGACAAGCTGAAGATCAAGTTCGGTGCCCAGGACATCTCGGCGCACGACTCCGGCGCGTACACCGGTGAGATCTCCGGCGCGATGCTCGCCAAGTTCCGCTGCTCCTACGTGGCGGTCGGCCACTCCGAGCGCCGTCAGTACCACGGCGAGACCGACGAGCTCTGCAACGCCAAGGTGAAGGCCGCCTTCAAGCACGGCGTCACCCCGATCCTCTGCGTCGGCGAGGGCCTGGACGTCCGCAAGGCCGGCAACCAGGTCGCGTACACCCTGGCCCAGCTCGACGGCGCCCTGAAGGACGTCCCGGCCGACCAGGCCGAGACGATCGTCATCGCCTACGAGCCGGTCTGGGCCATCGGCACCGGCGAGGTCGCCACCCCCGAGGACGCCCAGGAGGTCTGCGGGGCGATCCGCGGCCGCCTGGCCGAGCTCTACAGCCAGGAGCTGGCCGACAAGGTCCGCATCCAGTACGGCGGCTCGGTCAAGTCCGGCAATGTCGCCGCGATCATGGCGCAGCCCGACGTGGACGGCGCGCTGGTCGGCGGCGCGGCGCTGGACGCGGACGAGTTCGTCAAGATCGTCCGCTTCCGCGACCAGTAGCAACTATGACGACGGGCCCCGCCCGTCGTACCCTGTCGGGGCCGGGACCGGCGCAAACGCGCCCCCCGGCCCCGCAGTATTAACGCCGTTAACGTCCTGACCTGTCCGTGACAGTCCGAGAGAGTTGGTCCAGCCGTGGTCATCGGGTTCTCGATCGCCCTCATCGTCTTCAGCCTGCTGATGATGATGCTGGTGCTCATGCACAAGGGGAAGGGCGGCGGTCTGTCCGACATGTTCGGTGGCGGCATGCAGTCCTCCGTCGGAGGCTCCTCGGTCGCCGAGCGCAACCTCGACCGGATCACCATCGTGGTGGGCCTGCTGTGGTTCGCCTGCATCGTGGTGCTCGGCCTGCTGATGAAGTTCGAGAGCTGACGCTGCGTCGTACCCGCGGCCTATGATGGAACCCGCGCCTTGCGGCCGGGTGGTAACTCCTGCCGCTGGACGCGCGTTGGGCCTTACGTAGACTGGGGCGCTCGCAGCGGAGCGGACTGTCACGCTCCGCCGCACCATCACGCAGGGAGTTACGACCGTGGCAAGTGGCAACGCGATCCGGGGAAGCCGGGTCGGGGCGGGGCCGATGGGGGAGGCGGAGCGGGGCGAGTCGGCCCCGCGCCTGCGCATCTCCTTCTGGTGCTCGAACGGGCACGAGACGCAGCCGAGCTTCGCCAGTGACGCACAGGTGCCGGACACCTGGGACTGCCCGCGCTGCGGCTTCCCGGCCGGCCAGGACCGGGACAATCCACCGGACCCGCCGCGCACCGAGCCCTACAAGACGCACCTCGCGTACGTCAGGGAGCGCCGCAGCGACGCGGACGGCGAGGCCATCCTCGCCGAGGCGCTCGCCAAGCTCCGTGGGGAGATCTGACGAACCGCCAGCACTGACCGGCCCGGCCGGAAGGACCGTTCCTTCCGGCCGGGCCGGTGGTGTTCGTGGGGCTACGGCCAGGAATGACCGTGAGCTCCATTAGGTTGGGAAGTGGCGAGAGAGCTACGAGTAGAAATGGACTGATGTCCGAAATGAACGCTGAGGGCCGCACCGCGCTCGACCGCATGCCCGAGTGGAACGCACTGACCAAGCACCGGGACGAGCTGGGGGAGGTGCAGCTGCGCAGGCTGTTCGCGGAGGACCCCCGGCGGGCCGAGAAGTACGCGCTCACCGTCGGCGACCTGTACGTCGACTACTCCAAGCACCTCGTCACCGACGAGACCCTGCGGCTGCTGCGCGAACTCGCGGCGGCGACCGGGGTGGCGGAGCTGCGGGACGCGATGTTCCGCGGCGAGAAGATCAACACCACCGAGGGCCGGGCCGTGCTGCACACCGCCCTGCGCGCCCCGTCGTCGGCGGCCGTCGAGGTCGACGGGGAGAACGTCGTCCCGGCCGTGCACGCCGTGCTGGCGAAGATGCGGGCCTTCTCCGACCGGGTGCGGTCGGGCGACTGGAAGGGCCACACGGGCAAGCGCATCCGCAATGTCGTCAACATCGGCATCGGCGGCTCGGACCTCGGTCCGGCGATGGCCTACGAGGCGCTGCGCGCCTACACGGACCGCGGGCTGACGGTGCGTTTCGTCTCCAACGTGGACGGCGCGGACCTGCACGAGGCGGTGCGGGACCTGGACCCTGCCGAGACGCTCTTCATCGTCGCCTCCAAGACCTTCACCACCATCGAGACCATCACCAACGCGACCTCCGCGCGGAGCTGGCTGCTGGCCGGGCTGGGCGCCGGGAGCGAGGCGGTGGCCAAGCACTTCGTGGCGCTGTCCACGAACGCGGAGAAGGTCGCCGACTTCGGCATCGACACGGCCAACATGTTCGAGTTCTGGGACTGGGTCGGCGGGCGCTACTCGTACGACTCGGCCATCGGGCTCTCCCTGATGATCGCCATCGGGCCGGACCGCTTCCAGGAGATGCTCGACGGGTTCCATCTCGTGGACGAGCACTTCCGGACGGCGGCGCCGGAGGAGAACGTGCCGCTGCTGATGGGGCTGCTGGGCATCTGGTACGGCAACTTCCACGACGCGCAGTCGCACGCGGTGCTGCCCTACAGCCACTACCTGTCGAAGTTCACGGCCTATCTGCAGCAGCTGGACATGGAGTCCAACGGCAAGTCGGTCGACCGCGACGGGCGGCCCGTCAACTGGCAGACCGGGCCGGTGGTCTGGGGGACGCCGGGCACCAACGGCCAGCACGCGTACTACCAGTTGATCCACCAGGGGACGAAGCTGATCCCCGCGGACCTGATCGGTTTCGCGCGGCCGGTGGACGATCTGGAGCCCGGGCTCGTCGCCCAGCACGACCTGTTGATGGCGAACCTGTTCGCGCAGGGGCAGGCGCTGGCCTTCGGCAAGACGCCGGAGGAGGTCGCGGCGGAGGGCGTCGCGGCGGAGCTCGTCCCGCACAAGACGTTCCGGGGGAACCGGCCGACGACGACGATCCTGGCGGACGCGCTGACGCCGTCGGTGCTGGGGCAGTTGATCGCGCTCTACGAGCACAAGGTGTTCGTGCAGGGGGCGGTGTGGAACATCGACTCGTTCGACCAGTGGGGGGTCGAGCTGGGGAAGGTGCTGGCGAAGCGGGTGGAGCCGGCGTTGACGGAGGGGGCTTCCGTGGAGGGGCTGGACCCCTCCACCTCGGCGTTGGTCGCGCGCTACCGGGCTGTTCGGGGTCGCTGACGCGGAAGGGGCCCCGACCCCGCCCTTTCTCCTCCCCCAGAGGGGGTACCCCCACCGGGGAGACCCCGGACCCCATTCGCCCTTCGGGCGAAGTCCTCAAACGCCGGACGGGCTGAAATTCAGCCCGTCCGGCGTTTGAGGACAGCGCGCGCAGCGTGCTGCTGTAACTCCCTTACGGCGACGCCGGCGGGTACAGGTCCCGCGGCAACTGCGCCGCAGCCGACTGGTCCAGGAGCCACAGCGTGCGCGTACGCCCGTATGCCCCCGCCGCCGGTGCCTGGATCTCGCCCGCGCCGCCGAGCGCGAGGGCGACCGCCCCCGCCTTGTCCTCGCCCGCCGCCAGCAGCCAGACCTCCCGTGCCGAGCGGATCGCCGGCAGGGTCAGCGAGATCCGGGTCGGCGGCGGCTTGGGTGCGCCGTGGACGCCGATGACCGTGCGCTCCGTCTCGCGGACGCCCGGCAGTTCGGGAAAGAGCGAGGCGACGTGCGTGTCGGGGCCGACGCCCAGGAGCAGGACGTCGAAGGACGGGACCGGGCCGTGGTCCTCCGGCCGCGCGGCGGCGGCGAGTTCGGCCGCGTACGCCGCGGCCGCCTCGTCGGCGTCCTCGTACGTGCCGTCCGCGGCGGGCATGGCGTGCACCCGCGCCGGGTCGAGCCCGACCGCGTCCAGCAGGGCCTCGCGGGCCTGCGTGACGTTGCGGTCGGGGTCGCCGTCGGGCAGGAACCGCTCGTCGCCCCACCACAGGTCCAGCCGCGACCAGTCGACCGCGTCCCGGGCGGGCGAGGCGGCGAGGGCCGCGAGGAGCCCGTTGCCGTTGCGCCCGCCCGTGAGGACGACGGAGGCCGAGCCGCGGGCCGCCTGGGCGTCCACGATCTTCGTGATGAGCCGGGCCGCGGCGGCCTGGGCCATCAGCTCCTTGTCCCGGTGGACGACGATCTGCGGCGCGGTGCTCACTTCGCCGCCTTCTTGGGAGCGGCCTTCTTCGCGGGAGCCGGGGCGGGCTCGGCCTCGGCGGGTTCCTTGGCCCGGGGCGCGGGTGCCGGGGCGGCCGCCGCCAGCCGCTCCACGCCGTACTTCAGCGTGGACGCGTAGACCGTGTCCGGGTCGAGGCGGCGGAGCTCCTCCGCGAGGAGCTCGGCGGTGTCGCGGCGCTTGAGCGCCACGGCGCGGTCCGGGTGGCCCTTCATGGACAGCCGGGCCAGCGCGCCGTCGGTGCGCTCCAGGGTGATGACGCCGTCCTTGGTCTCCAGGCGGACGGCCGTGAGGCCGGGGCCCTCGGAGACGGTGCGGCGGGCCGGCACCCCGAGGCGGTCCGCGAGCCACATGGCCAGCAGCTCGCCGCTGGGGTTGCAGTCCTCGCCCTCGACCTCGGCGCCGGTGACCTTGATGCCGGGCTGCTGGTCCAGGGCGGCCGCGAGCATCGAGCGCCACGGGGTGATCCGGGTCCAGGCCAGGTCCGTGTCGCCGGGCGCGTAGTTCGCGGCGCGGGCCGTGAGCTCGGAGACCGGCTCCTCGGCCGCGTAGGTGTCGGTGACGCGGCGCTGGGCGAGCGCGCCCAGCGGGTCCCGCTCGGGGTCGAGCGGGGAGGTGACCGGCCACCAGACGACCACGGGGGCGTCCGGCAGCAGCAGCGGCAGCACCACCGACTGGGCGTGGTCTATCACCTCGCCGTACAGCCGCAGCACCACGGTCTCGCCGGTGCCGGCGGAGGTGCCCACCCGGACCTCGGCGTCGAGCCGGGCCGCGGCGCGGTTGCGCGGCGAGCGGCTGACCCGCTTGATGACGACGAGCTTGCGCGAGGGGTGCTCGCGGGAGGCCTCGTTGGCCGCCTTGAGCGCGTCGTAGGCGTGCTCCTCGTCGGTGACGATGACCAGCGTGAGCACCATGCCGATGGCCGGGGTGCCGATGGCGCGGCGCCCCTGGACCAGAGCATTGTTGATCTTGCTGGACGTGGTGTCCGTCAGGTCGATCTTCATGGCCGACGCCAGCTCCGTCCGTCTCGTGCGAGCATCTCGTCCGCCTCGACCGGCCCCCAGGTGCCGGCCGGGTACTGCGCGGGCTTGCCGTGCTTGTCCCAGTACTCCTCGATCGGGTCGAGGATCTGCCAGGAGAGCTCGACCTCCTTCAGGCGCGGGAAGAGGTTGGCGTCGCCGAGCAGCACGTCGAGGATGAGCCGCTCGTACGCCTCGGGGCTGGACTCGGTGAACGACTCGCCGTAGGCGAAGTCCATCGAGACGTCCCGGACCTCCATCGAGGTGCCCGGCACCTTGGAGCCGAACCGCAGGGTGACGCCCTCGTCCGGCTGCACCCGGATGACCAGGGCGTTCTGCCCCAGCTCCTCGGTGGCGGTGTCGTCGAAGGGCGAGTGCGGGGCGCGCTGGAAGACGACCGCGATCTCGGTGACGCGGCGGCCGAGCCGCTTGCCGGTGCGCAGGTAGAAGGGGACGCCCGCCCAGCGGCGGTTGTCGATGCCCAGCTTGATCGCGGCGTAGGTGTCGGTCTTGGAGCGGGGGTCGATGCCCTCCTCCTCCAGGTAGCCGAGCACCTTCTCGCCGCCCTGCCAGCCGCCCGCGTACTGGCCGCGGACGGTCTCCTTGCCCAGGTCCTTGGGGAGCCGGACGGCGCCCAGCACCTTGGTCTTCTCGGCGACCAGCGCGTCCGCGTCGAAGGAGGCGGGCTCCTCCATGGCGGTCAGGGCCAGCAGCTGGAGCAGGTGGTTCTGGATGACGTCGCGCGCGGCGCCGATGCCGTCGTAGTAGCCGGCCCGGCCGCCGATGCCGATGTCCTCGGCCATGGTGATCTGCACGTGGTCGACGTACGACCGGTTCCAGATCGGCTCGAAGAGGGTGTTGGCGAAGCGCAGCGCCAGGATGTTCTGGACCGTCTCCTTGCCCAGGTAGTGGTCGATCCGGAAGACCGACTCGGTGGGGAAGACGTCGTGGACGATCCGGTTGAGCTCCTGGGCGCTCTTCAGGTCGTGGCCGAAGGGCTTCTCGATGACCGCGCGCCGCCAGGAGTTCTCCGTCTGCTCGGCGAGCCCGTGCTTCTTGAGCTGCTGGACGACGGTGGGGAAGAACTTCGGCGGGACGGACAGGTAGAAGGCGAAGTTGCCGCCCGTGCCCTGGGCCTTGTCGAGCTCGTGGATGGTCTCCTTGAGCGTCTCGAACGCGGCGTCGTCGTCGAAGTCGCCCTGGACGAAGCGGCAGCCGTGCACCAGCTGCTGCCAGACCTCCTCGCGGAAGGGCGTGCGCGCGTGCTCCTTGACGGCGTCGTGCACGACCTGGGCGAAGTCCTCGTCCTCCCACTGGCGGCGGGCGAAGCCGATGAGGGAGAAGCCCGGCGGCAACAGACCCCGGTTGGCGAGGTCGTAGACGGCAGGCATCAGCTTTTTCCGTGACAAATCGCCCGTGACGCCAAAGATGACCAGGCCCGACGGCCCCGCGATACGCGGGAGCCGTCGGTCCTGAGCGTCACGCAGCGGGTTGCTGCTGCTCAATTCACGCCTCCGGTGCGAGGCGCTTGAGCTCCGCCTCGGTGGACTTCAGCAGGTCGATCCAGGCCGCCTCGAACTTCTCGACGCCCTCGTCCTCCAGGAGCTGCACGACGTCGTCGTACGAGATCCCCAGCTTCGCGACCGCGTCGAGCTCGGCCTTGGCCTGCTCGTAGGTGCCGCGGACGGTGTCACCGGTGATCTGCCCGTGGTCGGCGGCCGCCTCCAGGGTGGCCTCCGGCATGGTGTTGACCGTGTTCGGGGCGACCAGGTCGTCCACGTACAGGGTGTCCTTGTAGGCCGGGTCCTTGACGCCGGTCGAGGCCCACAGCGGACGCTGCTTGTTGGCACCGGCCTTCTCCAGGGCCAGCCAGCGGTCCGAGGAGAAGACCTCCTCGTACGCCTGGTAGGCGAGGCGGGCGTTGGCCAGGGCGGCCTTGCCGCGCAGCGCCTTGGCCTCCTCGGTGCCCAGGGCGTCCAGCCGCTTGTCGATCTCGGTGTCCACGCGGGACACGAAGAAGGACGCCACCGAGTGGATCAGCGACAGGTCCAGGCCGGCCGCCTTGGCCTTCTCCAGACCGGTCAGGTAGGCGTCCATCACGGCGCGGTAGCGCTCGAGCGAGAAGATCAGCGTGACGTTGACGCTGATGCCCAGGCCGATGACCTCGGCGATGGCCGGCAGGCCCGCCTTGGTCGCCGGGATCTTGATCAGGGTGTTGGGCCGGTCCACCAGCCAGGCCAGCTGCTTGGCCTCGGCGATCGTGGCCGGGGTGTTGTGGGCCAGGCGCGGGTCGACCTCGATGGAGACCCGGCCGTCCTGGCCGTCGGTCCGGTCGAAGACCGGGCGCAGGATGTCGGCGGCGTCGCGGACGTCCGCCGTCGTGATCATGCGGATGGCCTCCTCGACGGTCACCTTGCGGGCCGCGAGGTCGGCGAGCTGCTGCTGGTAGCCGTCACCGCCGGCGATCGCCTTCTGGAAGATCGACGGGTTGGTGGTCACGCCGACCACGTGGCTGTCGTCGATCAGCTCCGCGAGGTTGCCGGAGGTGATGCGCTTGCGCGACAGGTCGTCCAGCCAGATCGCGACGCCTTCCTCGGAGAGGCGCTTGAGTGCGTCGGTCATGGGTTCTGCATCTCCTACTGGATGTGGGGGGGTTCGCGCTCAGCGGCGGGCGGCGTCGGCGAGGGACTCGCGGGCGGCCTCGACGACGGCGTCGGTGGTCAGGCCGAACTCCTGGAACAGGATCTGGTAGTCGGCGGAGGCGCCGAAGTGCTCCAGCGAGACGATGCGGCCGGCCTCGCCGACGTAGCGGTGCCAGGTCAGGCCGATGCCCGCCTCGACGGCCACGCGGGCCTTGACGTCCGGCAGCAGGACGCCGTCGCGGTACGCCTGGTCCTGCTCCTCGAACCACTCCACCGACGGCATGGAGACCACACGGGTCGGGATGCCCTCGGCCTGGAGCCGCTCGCGCGCCTCGACGGCGAGCTGGACCTCGGAGCCGGTGCCGACCAGGATCACCTGGGCGCGGCCGCCCTCGGCCTCGAACAGCACGTAACCGCCCTTGGCGGCACCCTCGTTGGCCTCGTACGTCGGGACGTTCTGGCGGGTGAGGGCCAGACCGTGCGGCGCGGGCTTGGCGGTGTGCCGCTTGACGATCTCGCGCCAGGCGATGGCGGTCTCGTTGGCGTCGGCCGGGCGGACCATGTTCAGGCCCGGGATGGCGCGCAGCGCGGCCATGTGCTCGACCGGCTGGTGGGTCGGGCCGTCCTCGCCGAGGCCGATGGAGTCGTGCGTCCACACATAGGTGACCGGCAGCTTCATCAGGGCGGCCAGACGGACGGCGGGGCGCATGTAGTCGGAGAACACCAGGAAGGTGCCGCCGTACACACGGGTGTTGCCGTGCAGCGCGATGCCGTTCATCGTCGAGCCCATGGCGTGCTCGCGGATGCCGAAGTGGACCGTGCGGCCGTACGGGTTCGCCTCCGGGAGGGGGTTGCCCTCGGGGAGGAAGGACGACGACGCGTCGATGGTGGTGTTGTTCGAGCCGGCGAGGTCGGCGGAGCCGCCCCACAGCTCGGGGATCACGCCGCCCAGCGCCTTGAGGACCTCGCCGGACGCCTTGCGGGTCGCGACGGCCTTGCCGGCCGGGAAGACGGGGAGGGCCTTCTCCCAGCCGTCGGGCAGCTCGCCCGCCATGATGCGGTCGAAGTCGGCGGCGCGCTCCGCGTTGGCCTCGCGCCACTTCTGGAGCTGCTTGTCCCAGGTCGCGTGGGCCTCGCGGCCGCGGTCGACGACCTTGCGGACGTGCTCGAAGACCGTGTCCTCGACCTGGAAGTGCTGCTCGGGGTCGAAGCCGAGCACCTCCTTGGTCGCGGCCACCTCGGCGTCGCCGAGCGCCGAGCCGTGCGAGGCCTCGGTGTTCTGGGCGTTCGGGGCGGGCCAGGCGATGATCGTGCGGGCCGCGATGATCGAGGGACGCTCGGTCTCCTCCTGGGCCGCCTTCAGGGCCGCGTAGAGCGCCTGGACGTCGAAGTCGCCGTTGGGGGCCTGCTCGATGCGCTGGACGTGCCAGCCGTACGCCTCGTAACGCTTGAGGACGTCCTCGGAGAACGCCGTCTCGGTGTCGCCCTCGATCGAGATGTGGTTGTCGTCGTACAGGGCGACGATGTTGCCGAGCTTCTGGTGGCCGGCGAGCGAGGACGCCTCGGCGGAGATGCCCTCCTCCAGGTCGCCGTCGGAGACGATCGCCCAGATGGTGTGGTCGAAGGGGGACTCGCCCTTCGGGGCCTCGGGGTCGAACAGGCCGCGCTCGTAGCGGGCGGCCATCGCCATGCCCACGGCGTTGGCGATGCCCTGGCCCAGCGGGCCGGTCGTGGTCTCGACGCCGCGGGTGTGGCCGTGCTCCGGGTGGCCCGGGGTCTTGCTGTCCCAGGTGCGGAAGGCCTTGAGGTCCGAGAGCTCCAGGCCGTAACCGGCCATGAAGAGCTGCACGTAGAGCGTCAGGCTCGTGTGTCCGGGCGAGAGGACGAAGCGGTCGCGGCCGATCCAGTCCGCGTCGCTGGGGTCGTGCCGCATGAGCTTCTGGAAGAGCAGGTAAGCGGCGGGCGCCAGGCTC
Source organism: Streptomyces luteireticuli (assembly GCF_041519305.1). Taxonomy (NCBI): domain Bacteria; kingdom Bacillati; phylum Actinomycetota; class Actinomycetes; order Kitasatosporales; family Streptomycetaceae; genus Streptomyces; species Streptomyces luteireticuli. Next base: position 2,467,407 of record NZ_CP167927.1, on the reverse strand, counting down.
ATGGCCGTTCCGGGATGGCCGTTGCCGACCTTCTGCACGGAATCCATGGCCAGGACCCGGGCGGTGTCGACGGCCCGCTGGTCCAGTTCGGTCCACTTGAGCTCTGAGGTGGTCGGCTTGTTGCTCACCCTAGTTCAGGGCTCCTCTCCACATTGTCTGGCCGGGGGCGGTATGTTCCGCCACGACGCGGCGGTGTCGAGCCTACCCTTGCGGGAACGCGCGTTTTTCGACGAGCGGTCGGCTTACGGGCCAGCCCATTTGAGCGGTTACCCGCTCTTCGTCGAGCGGTCGTCCGCTCTTCGCCGTGGCAACCGGTACGCGGCCGGATTGATTCCCCTTTGGCAGGTAGTGGCCATATGTCCAGCGTGGGGCGAGTCGCCGGAGCCCGCCTCCCGAACGGCGCCGCAGGTGGTTCCCGGACCGCCCAACACGACCCACCCCGGCGGAGGCCGTGCAAGGCCCTGCGTCTAGAGTGGCTTGGTACGCGCAAGTCTTCCCCGGTCGCACGAGGGCCGGATGTGCTTGCTGGCCTTATCTCTGTCAGGGGTGTGCGTGACGGCCGTCGAATCCCGTCCTGCGGGGGTCCTCGCCGCCGAGAAGCCCAAACACCGGCCGTTCGGGGCCCGTGTCAAGGCTTTCGTGGCGCTGACGAAGCCGCGCGTCATCGAGCTGCTGCTGATGACGACGGTCCCGGTGATGTTCCTCGCCGCCGAGGGCGTCCCGGACATGTGGCTCGTGCTGGCCACCTGCGTCGGTGGTTACCTCTCCGCCGGTGGCGCGGGCGCGTTCAACATGTACTACGACCGCGACATCGACGCCATGATGGACCGGACCTCCCAGCGCCCGCTGGTGACCGGCATGGTCTCGCCGCGCGAGTGCCTGGTCTTCGCCGCGACGCTCACCGTCGGGTCGACGGTGTGGTTCTGGTTCCTGGTCAATCCTCTGTCGGCGGTGCTCTCGCTGGGCGCCTCGCTCTTCTACACCGTCGTCTACACGATGATCCTCAAGCGCCGTACCGCGCAGAACATCGTGTGGGGCGGCATCGCGGGCTGCCTGCCGGTCCTCATCGGCTGGTCCGCGGTCAGGAACGAGGTCTCCTGGGCCTCGGTGATCCTGTTCCTCGTCATCTTCTTCTGGACGCCGCCGCACTACTGGCCGCTGTCGATGAAGGTGAAGGACGACTACGAGCGGGTCGGCGTCCCGATGCTGCCGGTCGTCGCGGGCAACAAGGTCGTCGCCCGGCAGATCGTCCTCTACAGCTGGGTGATGGTCGGCGTCTCCCTGCTGCTGACGCCGCTGGGCTACACCGGCTGGTTCTACACGGTGGTGGCCGTGGCCTGCGGCGCCTTCTGGCTGAAGGAGGCGCACGCGCTCCAGGCGCGGGCGAAGGCCGGGATCACCGGGGCGAAGCTGAAGGAGATGCGGCTGTTCCACTGGTCGATCACCTATGTGTCGCTGCTGTTCACGGCGGTCGCGATCGATCCCTTCCTGCGGTAGTCCCGCTGGTCGTCCGGACGGGCGGCGCAGGTGGTCAAGGCCACCCGCGCCGCCCGTCGCGTTATGGGCTACCCGTCGGTAGCATCCTGCCCATGGCAGACGCAGACAACCGGCAGGAGGCCCGGCCCGACGCGCGGGACCAGCGCGAGGCGGCCCGGCTGGCCAAGCAGATCGGCGCGTTCGCGCGCGGCCACGGCGGCGGTGCGGAGGGGCAGCTCGCCCACATAGGGCGCGGCCGGACCCGGATCGCCCTGGTGGGCGCCGACGGGGAGTGGGGCAACCTCGTGGCCCGGTCGTACGCGGCCGCGGAGCGGGCGGTGGAGCTCGCGGGCATCACGGTGCACGAGGACTTCGACGGGGAGATGGCGGCGAAGGTGCGTACCGGTCCGTACGAGTGGGGCCGGATGGCGGGGATGCAGGTGGGTGGGCGGCCGAACGCGGCGTGAGGTGCCGCGGGGGGTTTGTGCCCCGGACCCGCCCTTTCACCGTTTCTTCCGGGCTCCGCTCGGACCTGGGTCCTCAAACGCCGGACGGGCTGAATTTCAGCCCGTCCGGCGTTTGAGGACAACTCGCGCGGAGCGCGGCGAGAAAGGGTGAAAGGGCGGGTCCGGGGCTCTCTAACGGCCCGCAGCCGCCAGCGGAGCGACTCGTTCGGTCGCCTGCGCCGGTACGGCGACCAGCTCACCCCGGTCCCGCAGCGACAGTGCCACCCGCAGCACCGCGATCCACACCAGGCACGAGCCGAACAGGTGCGTGCCCACGAGGATCTCGGGCGAGTCCGTGAAGTACTGCACGTAGCCCACGACACCCTGCAGCAGCAGTACCGCGAGCAGTTCCACCACCCGCCGCCGCGGCCCCGCCGGCGCCTTCACGGCCCGCAGGACGAACCACAGCGCCACCGTCAGACCGAGCACGATGAAGACGAAGTCCACGTGCAACTGTGTCACTTCGCGGTAGCTCAGCGGGATCCGGTGCACGTCCTTCTTCGCGTCGCCCGCGTGCTTGCCGGAGCCGGTGACCACCGTGCCCGCCACGATCAGCAGGGCGGTCGCCACGGTCAGCACCCAGCCGAGCTGGCGCACGGGACGGGCCACCAGGTCGCGCGGCTCCTCGTCGCCCTCGGAGGCCCGCCGCCACATGATCACGGCCACGGTCAGCAGCGAGGTCGCCGCCAGGAAGTGGGTGGCGACGATGTACGGGTTGAGGCCCGTCAGGACGGTAATGCCGCCGATGATGCCGTTGGAGGCGACGATCCAGAACTGGGCCCAGCCCAGCCGCGTCAGGTCGCGGCGGCGCGGCGTCCGCGCCCGGGCCGCGACGATGGCCACGCCGACGACCGCGCAGAGCACATACGTCAGCATGCGGTTGGTGAACTCGATGACGCCGTTGATGCCCATCTCGGGCGTCGGCGTCAGGCTGTCCTCGGTGCACGTCGGCCACGTCGGGCAGCCCAGCCCGGACTGGGTGAGGCGGACCGCGCCGCCCGTCACCACGATGACCACGCCCATGACGACACAGGCGAGCGAGGCCCGCCGGACGAACTGCGCGGAGGGCTGCCAGCGGTCGGCGATGAGCTGGAGGGGGTTCATCGATTTCGGCACCCCGTCATCGTACGGGGGCGCTTGTGCATGGATTCACGAGGGCCCCCCGTACGGCGCGCGCTCACTCCCAGCGGAAGAAACGGCCCGCCGCGCCCAGCCCCAGCACCGCCCAGACGGCGAGGATCCCGAGGTCCCGCCAGGGCATTCCGGCGCCGTCCCGCAGCACGTCCCGCAGGCCCTCCGACAGTGCGGAGATCGGCAGCAGCTCCAGCACGGACCGGGCCGCGTCCGGGAACTTCTCCAGCGGCACGATCACCCCGCCGCCCACCAGGAGCAGCAGGAAGACCAGGTTGGCGGCGGCCAGGGTGGCCTCGGCCTTCAGCGTGCCGGCCATCAGCAGGCCCAGCCCCGAGAACGCCGCCGTGCCGAGGACGAGCAGCAGGAGCACCGCGAGCGGGTTGCCGTGCGGCGACCAGCCGAGGGCGAAGGCGATCACCGTCAGCAGGACGACCTGGAGGACCTCGGTGACCAGCACCGAGCAGGTCTTCGCGGTCATCAGCGCCCAGCGCGGCAGCGGGGACGCGCCCAGCCGCTTGAGGACGCCGTAGCGCCGCTCGAAGCCGGTGGCGATGGCCTGGCCGGTGAAGGCGGTGGACAGCACGGCCAGCGCGAGGACGCCGGGGGCGAGGAAGTCGACGGCCTTGCCGGAGCCGCCCGTCTGCCCGGTGGGCACGGAGACGATGTCCACGGTGCTGAAGAGGACCAGCAGCAGCGTGGGGATGACGACCGTCAGCAGCAGCTGCTCGCCGTTGCGCAGCAGCATCCGGGTCTCCAGCGCGGCCTGCGCCCGGATCATCCGGGGGAGCGGGGCGGCGCCGGGCCGGGGGGTGAACGTCCCGTCGACAGCGGTCATGCGCGCAGCTCCTTGCCGGTCAGCTCCAGGCTGTGTCCTCCCGGGGGACAACCCCCGGACCCCCGGCCCGCCTTCGTGTCCTGCATCATGCACGCAGCTCCTTGCCCGTGAGCTCCAGAAAGACGTCCTCCAGCGTGTGCCGTTCCACGGCTATCCGGTCCGGCATCACGCCGTGCTGGGCGCACCAGGTGGTGACGGTCGCCAGCAGCTGGGGGCCGATCGCTCCGCCGACCCGGTAGCTGCCGGGCATCAGTTCCACCGCCGTCGAGTCCGCGGGCAGGGCCTTGAGGAGCGAGGTGATGTCCAGGCCGGCGCGGCCGGTGAAGCGCAGGGTGTTCTCCGCGCCGCCCTTGCACAGCTCCTCGGGGCTGCCCTGGGCCATCACCCGGCCGCCGTCGATGATCGCGACGTCGTCCGCCAGCTCCTCCGCCTCGTCCATGTGGTGGGTGGTGAGTACGACGGTGACGCCGTCGGCGCGCAGTTCGCGCACCAGGTCCCAGGTGGCGCGGCGGGCCTGGGGGTCGAGGCCGGCCGTGGGCTCGTCGAGGAAGACCAGCTCGGGGCGGCCGACCACGGCCATGGCCAGCGAGAGCCGCTGCTGCTGCCCGCCGGAGAGCCGGCGGTAGGCGGTGCGGCCGCAACCGCCCAGGCCGAGTCGCTCGATCAGGGTGTCCACGTCCAGCGGGTGGGCGTGCAGGGCGGCGACGTGCCGCAGCATCTCGTCGGCGCGGGCGCCGGCGTAGACGCCGCCGTTCTGCAGCATCACGCCCACGCGCGGGCGCAGGGCCGCGGCGTCGGCGACCGGGTCGAGGCCGAGCACCCGGACCGTGCCCGCGTCGGGGCGGCGGTAGCCCTCGCAGGTCTCGATGGTGGTGGTCTTGCCGGCCCCGTTGGGGCCGAGGACGGCGGTGAGGGAGCCGGCCGCCACGGTGAGGTCGAGCCCGTCCACGGCGGTCTTGTTCCCGTACCGCTTGACGAGGCCGCGGACCTCGACCGCCGGCTCGCTGCCGGGGGTCCGGGGATCCCCCGGGAAGGCGCTGCGCATGCCGCGCAGTCTACGAAGCCCGCGGGGCGCCGCGTGCCGCCGGGGCGGGGAAAATGCCTGGACAACCGTGCTGGTTAGGTGACCCTAAGTGATCGAAACCACCTCGGGTGGACCGGCCGAGGCTTGTCCGGGCTCAGCAAATTACGCAACAATGGTGTTGTGAAATACGCGGGCGAGGCTCCGGAGGGGCTCGCGGCCGGGCAGGCCGCCGGGCCGTACGGGCGCGTACCCACCCCTGCGTCCCAGGACCAGCCCGCCCAGGACGAGCAGCGCGGCACCCGGGCCCGCGTGGTGAGGTCCATCCTCGACCACGGCCCGTCCACCGCCGCCGAGCTCGCCCTGCGGCTGGAGCTGACCCAGGCGGCCGTCCGCCGCCACCTGGACACCCTGGTCGGCGAGGGCCTCGTCGAGCCCCGCGAGAAGCGGGTCTACGGGGCCCGCACCCGCGGCCGCCCCGCCAAGGCCTTCGCCCTGACGGACTGCGGCCGGGACGCCTTCGACCAGGCCTACGACAAGCTGGCGGGCGACGCCCTGCGCTGGATCGCCCAGGCCGCCGGCGGCGGGGAGATGGGCGAGGCCGCGGTAGCCGCCTTCGCCCGCGCCCGCATGGCCGCGCAGGCCGAGGCGTACCGCGCGGCGCTGGCCGCCGCTCCCCCCGAAGACCGCACACGGGCTCTGGCCAGGGCATTGACCGAGGACGGGTACGCTGCTACGGCGCGCACAGCGCCGGTCGGCGAACAGCTCTGCCAGCACCACTGCCCGGTCGCCCATGTCGCCGAGCAGTTCCCGCAGCTGTGCGAGGCGGAGACCGAGGTCTTCTCCCGCCTGCTCGGAACGCATGTGCAACGTCTTGCCACCATCGCCCACGGCGACGGAGTGTGCACGACGTTCATCCCCAACAAGACCACCGCATCCACCAGCACGGCCGGGAGGAACCCCGCATGACTCTCCCCACGGAGACTGCCCACCCTGAGCTCGAGGGCCTGGGCACGTACGAATACGGCTGGGCCGACTCCGACGCGGCCGGTGCCGCAGCCAAGCGCGGCCTCTCCGAGGAGGTCGTCCGCGACATCTCGGCCAAGAAGACCGAGCCCGAGTGGATGCTGAAGCTCCGCCTCAAGGGACTGAAGCTCTTCGGCAAGAAGCCCATGCCGACCTGGGGCTCCGACCTGAGCGGCATCGACTTCGACAACATCAAGTACTTCGTCCGCTCCACCGAGAAGCAGGCCGCCTCCTGGGAGGACCTGCCCGAGGACATCAAGAACACCTACGACAAGCTGGGCATCCCCGAGGCCGAGAAGCAGCGCCTGGTCGCCGGCGTCGCCGCCCAGTACGAGTCGGAGGTCGTCTACCACCAGATCCGCGAGGACCTGGAGCAGCAGGGCGTCATCTTCCTGGACACCGACACCGCCCTGAAGGAGCACCCGGAGCTCTTCCAGGAGTACTTCGGCACGGTCATCCCCGCCGGTGACAACAAGTTCGCCGCGCTGAACACCGCCGTGTGGTCCGGCGGTTCCTTCATCTACGTCCCGAAGGGTGTCCACGTCGACATCCCGCTGCAGGCCTACTTCCGGATCAACACGGAGAACATGGGCCAGTTCGAGCGGACGCTGATCATCGTCGACGAGGACGCCTACGTCCACTACGTCGAGGGCTGCACCGCCCCGATCTACTCCTCGGACTCGCTGCACAGCGCCGTCGTCGAGATCATCGTCAAGAAGGGCGGCCGCTGCCGCTACACGACCATCCAGAACTGGTCGAACAACGTCTACAACCTGGTCACCAAGCGCGCCGTCGCCTACGAGGGCGCGACCATGGAGTGGATCGACGGCAACATCGGCTCCAAGGTGACGATGAAGTACCCGGCCGTCTACCTGATGGGCGAGCACGCCAAGGGCGAGACCCTGTCCATCGCCTTCTCCGGCCAGGGCCAGCACCAGGACGCCGGCGCCAAGATGGTCCACATGGCGCCCAACACCTCCTCCAACATCGTCTCCAAGTCGGTGGCGCGGGGCGGCGGCCGCACCTCGTACCGCGGTCTGATCGAGATCGGCGAGGGCGCCGGCGGCTCCAAGTCCAACGTGCTGTGCGACGCGCTGCTGGTGGACACCATCTCCCGCTCCGACACCTACCCCTATGTGGACGTCCGCGAGGACGACGTCTCCATGGGCCACGAGGCGACCGTCTCCAAGGTCAGCGACGACCAGCTCTTCTACCTGATGAGCCGCGGTCTGTCGGAGGACGAGGCCATGGCGATGATCGTGCGCGGCTTCGTCGAGCCGATCGCCCGCGAGCTGCCCATGGAGTACGCCCTGGAGCTCAACCGGCTGATCGAGCTGCAGATGGAAGGCTCGGTCGGCTGACGCCCACCGCCCTCCCGACCGCAGCGAACCTTTTGGACAGGAAGAGAAACCACGACAGCCATGGCTGACAACACTCCCGCCGGCAGCACCACCGACGGCGCCATCCAGGTGGGCGGACCCCAGCAGCCCATCGACGCGCGGGTCAGCGCCCCGGCCTCGTACGACGTCGCCGACTTCCCCGTGCCGCACGGCCGCGAGGAGGAGTGGCGCTTCACCCCGCTGGAGCGCCTCCGCGGTCTGCACGACGGCACGGCGGTCGCCGACGGCGCCGGCGTCAAGGTCGAGGTGAGCGCCCCCGAGGGCGTCACCGTGGAGACCGTCGGACGGGACGACTCCCGCCTCGGCAAGGCCGGCAAGCCCGTCGACCGGGTCGCCGCCCAGGCGTTCAGCTCCTTCGAGAAGGCCACCGTCGTCTCCATCCCCAAGGACACCCAGCTCACCGAGCCCGTCCGGGTCGCGGTGCACGGCGAGGGCGGGGTGGCCTACGCCCACGCGCTCGTCGAGGTCGGTGCCTTCGCCGAGGCGATCGTCGTCATCGACCACACCGGTGACGCCACCCTCGCGGCCAACGTCGAGTACGTCCTCGGCGACGGCGCCAAGCTCACCGTCGTCTCCGTCCAGGACTGGGACGACACCGCGGTGCACGCCGCCCAGCAGACCGCCCTGGTCGGCCGGGACGCCAGCTTCAAGTCCGTGATCGTCACCTTCGGCGGCGACCTGGTCCGCCTCCACCCCCGCGTCGTCTACGGCGGCCCGGGCGGCGAGGCCGAGCTCTACGGCCTGTACTTCACCGACCAGGGCCAGCACCAGGAGCACCGCCTCTTCGTCGACCACGACACGCCGCACTGCCGCAGCAACGTGGTCTTCAAGGGCGCGCTCCAGGGCAAGGACGCCCACGCCGTCTGGATCGGCGACGTCCTCATCCGCGCCGCCGCCGAGGGCACCGACACCTACGAGCTCAACCGCAACCTGGTCCTCACCGACGGCGCCCGCGTCGACTCGGTCCCCAACCTGGAGATCGAGACCGGTGAGATCGTCGGCGCCGGCCACGCCTCGGCGACCGGCCGCTTCGACGACGAGCAGCTCTTCTACCTGATGGCCCGCGGCATCCCCGCCGACGAGGCGCGCCGTCTGGTGGTCCGCGGCTTCTTCGCCGAGCTCGTCCAGCAGATCGGCATCCCCGAGCTGGAGGAGCGCCTCATCACCAAGATCGAGGCCGAGCTGAAGGCGTCGGTGGCATGACGTACGTACGCGTCGCCGCGCTCGGCGACCTCGAGGAGGACACCCCCAAGCGGGTGGAGATCGAGGGCACCCCCGTCTCGATCGTCCGCACCGAGGGCGAGGTCTTCGCCATATACGACATCTGCTCGCACGCGAACGTCTCGCTCTCCGAGGGCGAGGTGGAGGACTGCGCCATCGAGTGCTGGCTGCACGGCTCCACGTTCGACCTGCGCACCGGAAAGCCGTCGGGGCTCCCCGCCACCCGACCGGTCCCCGTTTACCCCGTCAAGATCGAAGGAGACGGCCCGGACGCGTCCGTGCTCGTCTCCATCACCCAGGAGTCCTGAGTTCCCCATGGCAACGCTTGAGATCCACGACCTGCACGTCTCCGTCGAGGCCGACAACGGCTCCCGGGAGATCCTGCGCGGCGTCGACCTGACCGTGAAGCAGGGCGAGACCCACGCCATCATGGGCCCCAATGGCTCCGGCAAGTCCACCCTGGCCTACTCGCTGGCCGGCCACCCCAAGTACACGATCACCGGCGGCACCGTCACCCTCGACGGCGAGGACGTCCTGGAGATGTCCGTCGACGAGCGCGCCCGCGCCGGGGTCTTCCTCGCCATGCAGTACCCGGTCGAGGTCCCCGGCGTCTCGGTCTCCAACTTCCTCCGCACCTCCGCCACCGCCGTCCGCGGCGAGGCCCCCAAGCTGCGCACCTGGGTCAAGGAGGTCAAGGAGGCCATGGAGCGGCTCCACATGGACCCCTCCTTCGCCGAGCGCAACGTCAACGAGGGCTTCTCCGGCGGTGAGAAGAAGCGCCACGAGATCCTCCAGCTGGAGCTCCTCAAGCCGAAGATCGCCATCCTCGACGAGACCGACTCCGGCCTGGACGTCGACGCCCTGCGCATCGTCTCCGAGGGCGTCAACCGCGTCCGCGAGACCGGCGAGGTCGGCACCCTGCTGATCACGCACTACACCCGCATCCTGCGGTACATCAAGCCCGACTTCGTCCACGTCTTCGCCAACGGCCGCATCGTCGAGTCCGGCGGCGCCGAGCTCGCCGACAAGCTGGAGGAAGAGGGCTACGAGGCGTACACGACGGGAGGCGTAACCGCGTGACCCATATCCCGGGGTTGCTGGACACCGAGGCAATCCGCAAGGACTTCCCGATCCTCGACCGCCTTGTGCACGAGGGCAAGAAGCTCGTCTACCTGGACAACGCGGCGACCTCCCAGAAGCCGCGCCAGGTCCTCGACGTCATCGCCGAGTACTACGAGCGGCACAACGCCAACGTCCACCGCGGCGTGCACGTCCTCGCCGAGGAGGCGACGGCGCTCTACGAGGGCGCGCGCGACAAGATCGCGGCGTTCATCAACGCGCCCAGCCGCGACGAGGTGATATTCACCAAGAACGCCTCGGAGTCGCTCAACCTCGTGGCGAACATGCTCGGTCTGGCCGACGAGCCGTACCGGGTGGACCACGACACCGAGATCGTCATCACGGAGATGGAGCACCACTCCAACATCGTTCCGTGGCAGCTGCTCGCGCAGCGCACCGGCGCGAAGCTGAAGTGGTTCGGGCTGACCGACGACGGCCGCCTCGACCTCTCCAACATCGAGGAGATCATCACCGAGAAGACCAAGGTCGTCTCGTTCGTGCTGGTCTCCAACATCCTGGGCACGGTCAACCCGGTCGAGGCCATCGTCCGGCGCGCCCAGGAGGTCGGCGCGCTGGTCGTGATCGACGCCTCGCAGGCCGCTCCGCACATGCCGCTGGACGTCCAGTCGCTCCAGGCCGACTTCGTGGCCTTCACCGGCCACAAGATGTGCGGCCCGGACGGCATCGGCGTCCTGTGGGGCCGCCAGGAGCTCCTGGAGGACCTGCCGCCGTTCCTCGGCGGCGGCGAGATGATCGAGACCGTCTCGATGCACTCCTCCACCTACGCTCCCGCGCCGCACAAGTTCGAGGCGGGCACGCCCCCGATCGCCCAGGCCGTCGGCCTCGGCGCGGCCGTGGACTACCTCACCTCGATCGGCATGGAGAAGATCGCCCGGCACGAGCACGCGCTCACCCAGTACGCGATCCAGCGGCTCCAGGAGGTCCCCGACCTCAAGCTGATCGGCCCCACCACGGCCGAGGACCGCGGCGCCGCGATCTCCTTCACGCTCGGCGACATCCACCCGCACGACGTGGGCCAGGTCCTCGACGAGCAGGGCATCGCCGTCCGGGTCGGCCACCACTGTGCGCGTCCGGTCTGCCTGCGGTACGGAATTCCGGCGACCACGCGGGCGTCGTTCTATCTGTACTCCACCCCCGGTGAGGTCGACGCGCTGGTCGAGGGCCTGGAGCACGTGAGGAACTTCTTCGGCTGATGGGCAGGGCTGATGGGCAGATGGGCAGCGGACTGTGAAGCTTGATTCGATGTACCAGGACGTCATCCTGGACCACTACAAGCACCCGCACGGGCGGGGCTTGCGTCCCGGCGACGCCGAGGTGCACCACGTCAACCCCACGTGCGGCGACGAGATCACCCTGCGCGTCCGGCTCTCCGGCGGGACGGTCGAGGACGTCTCGTACGAGGGCCAGGGCTGCTCCATCAGCCAGGCCAGCGCCTCGGTGCTGAACGAGCTGCTGGTCGGCAAGGAGCTCGGCGACGCGCAGCGGATCCAGGAGACCTTCCTGGAGCTGATGCAGTCCAAGGGCCGGATCGAGCCGGACGACGCCATGGAGGAGGTGCTGGAGGACGCCGTCGCGTTCGCCGGCGTCTCCAAGTACCCCGCGCGGGTGAAGTGCGCCCTCCTGAGCTGGATGGCGTGGAAGGACGCGACCGCCCAGGCGATGGGCGGGAGCCCCGAAAACTCAGCAAGGAAGACCGCATGAGCGACGAAGTGACCACCACCAAGCCGGCCACCGAGGACGAGGTCCGCGAGGCCCTCTACGACGTGGTCGACCCCGAGCTGGGCATCGACGTCGTCAACCTCGGCCTGATCTACGGCATCCACATCGACGACGCCAACATCGCCACCCTCGACATGACCCTGACGTCCGCGGCCTGCCCGCTGACCGACGTCATCGAGGACCAGGCGAAGTCCGCGACCGAGGGCATCGTCAACGAGCTCCGGATCAACTGGGTCTGGATGCCGCCGTGGGGCCCCGACAAGATCACCGACGACGGCCGCGAGCAGCTCCGCGCGCTGGGCTTCAACGTCTGATCGGCCTCGGCGTCCGATCGGCCTCAGCGCCTGAGCGCCCGCTCCTCCAGCAGCCCGTCACCCGGCAACGCCCGGGCGGCGGGCTGCTGTTGCATCGCGCAGTGGATGCCGCCGCCGGAACCCATCCCTAGTCGGGCATCGGGAATCTCGCCAACTGGCCCTCGAACCAGTCCAGTCGGGCCTGCAGCAGTGCCGCCTCCGCCATCAGCTCCGGCAGCGTCCGGTCGGTGACGGCTCCGCTCCGCTCGGCCGTCACCTTCACCCCGTCCCCGACCAGCCTCTCGAACTCCTCGAACGTCACGCTCGCGCCGCCCAGTGCGCAGCCGCCGCAGTCCGCGGCGACCACGCGCCAGCCCGGGCGGCCCCACCCGGCGTCCGCGAAGCGGACCGCGTCGTGGCCGCAGGCGCAGGAGCCGACGCGGACCGTGCGCACGCGCTGGCGCGCGTAGCGCATGCCGCGCTCGTAGCGGATGTAGGAGCCGAGGACGCCGATCTCCAGGACGACCGCCCGGCGGTGCTGCCCGGCGCAGGTGAGGGCGAGCGCGTCGGCGAGGGAGTGCAGGCAGTGGAAGCCGCAGTCGCAGCGGCGGGCCGGGGGGTGGTGCCGGCGGCCGTAGACGCAGCGGGCGTCGTCCAGGGCGCCGTAGGGCGCGCCGCCGCCGAGCGAGACACCGGTGAATCCGGCCCCGGTGGCGTTCCGGGAGAGCACCGGATAGGCGATCTTGTAGCCGGTGGGCGGCTCGGCGGGGCGCTCCTGGGGGAGCCGGAGCCTCATCGCCCGGCCGGGACGGCTTCTTCGGCGGTGCGCTCGGCGGCCGCCGGCTCGGCGGATCCGTCCGCCTCCACGACGACGTCCGGTTCCCCGGTCTCCTCCGCGAAGCCGACCGCCAGCGGTTTGCCCAGCTTCATGACGCCCTCCGATGGGTTCGCTTCCCGTGGACCGACGGCACCCATGGTGGCGCAGCACGTCCGGGACACGCCAGAGCGGCCGTACCGCGGTCTCCCGCCGTACGGCCGCTCGGCGAACGAACGTGCCCCGTGCGTCAGTTGTGGCTGTGCAGCGCCTCGTTGAGGCCGCCCCAGGTGGCCTTGTACGGGCGGGCCTCGACGGCGCCCGTGGTGGAGTTGCGGCGGAAGAGGATGTTGTCGGCGCCGGAGAGCTCCAGGGCCTTGACGATCTCGCCGTCGGGCATGGTGACGCGGGTGCCGGCGGTCACATAGAGGCCGGCCTCGACGACGCACTCGTCGCCGAGCGCGATGCCGATGCCGGACTCGGCACCGAGCAGGCAGTTCTTCCCGACGGAGATGATCTGCTTGCCGCCGCCGGAGAGCGTGCCCATGGTGGACGCGCCGCCGCCGATGTCGCTGCCGTCGCCGACGACGACGCCCGCGCTGATGCGGCCCTCGACCATGGAGGTGCCCAGGGTGCCGGCGTTGAAGTTGACGAAGCCCTCGTGCATGACGGTGGTGCCCTTGCCGAGGTACGCGCCCAGGCGGACGCGGTCGGCGTCGCCGATGCGGACGCCGGAGGGGGCGACGTAGTCGGTCATGCGCGGGAACTTGTCGATGCTGGTGACCGACAGGTGCAGGCCCTCGGCGCGGGCGTTCAGCCGCACCTGCTCGACCTGGTCGACGGCCACGGGGCCGAGCGAGGTCCAGGCGACGTTGGCGAGCAGGCCGAAGACGCCCTCCAGGCTCTGGCCATGCGGCTGGACCAGGCGGTGGGAGAGCAGGTGCAGACGCAGGTAGGCGTCGTGCGCGTCGAGCGGCTTGTCGTCGAGCGAGGAGATGACCGTACGGACGGCGACGACCTCGACGTTCCGGCGCGGGTCCGGGCCGACGGCCTTGAGGGCGTTCTCACCCAGCAGCTCGGCGGCGGCGTCGGCGGTCAGCCGCTCGGTGCCGGCCGGGCCGGGCTCCTCGACCAGCTCGGGTGCCGGGAACCAGGTGTCGAGGACGGTCCCGTCGGCGGCGATCGTGGCGAGGCCGGCGGCGACGGCGCCGGTGGTGGAGGGGGCAGCAGCTTCGGTCATGTGCGAAAACCTAACCGGACGGGGGTGGTCTAGGCGAACCGGGCCCCCGGGCGGGCCGGGCGGCATCCCCGCCAGACGGACCAGCCCCGATCGCGGGCCGCCGCGCGGGGCCCTATCCAGGGGGCATGACCCCGCACCGACATCCACGGCACCGCCCGACCGCCGTCCTCCTCGCCGCCCTCGCCCTCGCCGCCGCGGCCCCCGCCGCCCCCGGGTCCCGGGAACCGGCCCCCGCCCCCCTGCACCGGACCTCCGGCACGGCCGTCACCGGCCACTACATCGTCACGCTCCGCAGCGGCGGCAGCCCCCGTACGCTCGCCGCCCGGCTGGGCGTGACCCCGGACATCGTCTACCGGCACGCCTTCCTGGGCTTCGCCGCGAAGCTCTCCGCCGGTCAGCTGGACACCGTCCGCCGGGCGCCGGACGTGGCGGCGGTCGAGGAGGACGCGCTCTTCCACGCCTCCGGCTCCCGGGGGCCCCGGCCCGGCAGGGTCGCCGCGTCCTCCTGGGGCCTGGACCGCATCGACCAGCGGAACCTGCCGCTCGACGGGCAGTTCAACGTCAACGGCACCGGCCGGGGCGTCACGGCCTACATCGTGGACACCGGGATCGACTACGCGCAGCAGGAGTTCGGCGGCCGTGCCGGGAAAGGCGTCGACCTGGTCGACCCCAACGGCGACGGCTCCGACTGCCCGACCGGCTCCGGTCACGGCACCCATGTCTCGGGCATCGTCGGCGGCGCGCAGCACGGCGTGGCCCGGGGGGTGAGTCTCGTCAGCGTCCGCGTGCTCGACTGCGGGGGATCGACCTCCACCGCCCGCTTCGTCCAGGGGCTCGACTGGGTCGCGCAGAACGCCGATTCCGCCTCCGTGCTCAACGCCTCGATCAACGGCCCCTCTTCGTCGGCCACCGACAGCGCCGTGAACGCCATCGCGAACAAGGGCATCCTCCCGGTCGTCTCGGCGGGCAACGCCGAGGGCGGCGCCGACGCGACGAACGCCTGCGGCAACTCGCCGGGCGGCGCCCCGGGCGCGGTGCCCGTCGGGGCGACCGACCAGACCGACCACATGACCGCTTTCAGCGACTGGGGCACCTGCGTACGCCTCCTCGCGCCGGGGAACGAGATCGTCTCCGCCCGGATGGGCGGCGGCACGGAGACCATGAGCGGCACCTCGCAGGCGGCCCCGCATGTGACGGGCGTCGCCGCGCTCTACCGGGCGGCCCACCCCGACGCGACGGCCCGGGCGGTGACCGACTGGCTGACCTCCTCCGATGTGGCGACGCAGATCCCCCGGGCCAATGTGCGGGACAGCACGCCCAACAGGCTGCTGTACACGGGCGGTTTGTGAGTTCCGGGAGGAGGCCAGCATTCCGTTTTGCTTGACCAAACCAATACTTGCTCGGGCGAGCAAGACGCCCCTACGGTTTGCTCATGCGAGCAAAAAGCAGCGAGGCCAAGCAGGAACCGGGGGACCGGACGTTCATCGAGGCGGCCCGGCGGGCGCAGATCGTCGCCGCCGCGATCGACGTCCTCGCCGAAGTCGGCCACGCCAAGGCGACGTTCACGAGGATCGCGCGCAAGGCCGGGCTGAGCAGCACCGGGATGATCTCGTACCACTTCGCCGGCAAGGACGACCTCATGCGGGAGGTCGTCGCCGAGGTGCTCCGGACCGCCGAGGGCTATATGCGCCCCCGGATCGAGGCGCACACGACCGCCTCGGGGCGGCTGCGCGCCCACATCGAGTCCAATGTCGAGCTGTTGGTGGAGTTCCCGGGGTATCTGCCGGCCCTGGTGGAGGTGCTGGCCAACGACCGGTGCGACGACCGGACCGCCCGCGAGTTCACCGGCGCGACCGAGACCATGAACCACGTCCTGGCGGAGGCCATGCGCCGAGCCCAGGCGGCCGGTGAATTCCGCGAGTTCGACCCGGAGACCATGACCCTCGCGCTCCGCGGCTCCATCGACGCGCTGATCGGCCGCGCCGCCCGGGACCCCCACTTCGACGCGCTCGCCCACGGCCGCGCGCTCGCCGACATCTTCGACCACGCGACCAGGAGGACGACCTCGTGACCACCCACCTCGCGGCGCAGCCCGCCGCCGGGCGACGGAACACCGCCGCCGTGCGTCGGCACCTGGCACTGCAGCTCGTCTTCGAACTGGCCCTTCCGCTCGGGGGGTTCTACGGCCTCCAGGCCATGGGCGTCGGTCAGTGGCTCGCCCTGCTCGTCGGCAGCCTGCTGGCCGTGCCGTGGATCGTCCACGGCATGGTCAAGCGGCGCAGGGTCGAGGCCATGGCCGTGTTCACCCTGGTCCTGATGATCGCCGGGGCGCTGATGACCCTGGTCACCGGAGACCCCCGCGTCCTGTTGATCCGGGACAGCTGGATCTTCGGCCTGATAGGCCTGTGGATCCTCGGCACGCTGCCGACCCGCCGCCCGTTCATCCTGGCCATGACGCAGGCCGTCGTCACCGCGCGGGTCGGGGAGGAGGGCTGGCGCACCTGGCTGTCCCAGTGGGACGGGAACGCCGTGTTCCGGCGGCGTCTGCGGGTGCTCACCGCCGTGTGGGGCCTGGGGTTCACCCTTGACGCGGGGGTGCGGGTGGTCCTGGCCATGACCCTGCCCGTCGGCTCGGTGCCGCTGGTCAGTACGGTGCAGTGGCTGGTCGTCCTGGCCGGCCTCATCACGTTCCACAAGCGCTACGTAGACCGCCATGGACTGAAAGCGTGATCCCATGACCAACCCCGACGTGATCGTCGTCGGTGCCGGCCCCACCGGCCTGACCCTCGCCAACGAACTCGGCCTGGCCGGCATCAGCACCGTCGTCGTGGAGCGCGGCCGTGAACGCAGCGGCCAGTCCAAGGCGTTGAACCTCCAGCCGCGCACCGCCGAGATGCTCGACCTGCGCGGCTGGCTGGAGCCGGTCGCCGACCGGGCCCTCACCACCCTGCCCCGGGGGCACTTCGCCGGAATCCCGCTGGACTACGGCGTCTTCGACACCCGCTTCCCCTACCAGGTCGGCATCCCCCAGGCCCGCGTCGAACGCTTCCTGGAGGAGCACCTCGCCGAGTACGGCGTCCCGGTGCTGCGCGGCCACGAACTGACAGCTCTCGCACAGGACGCGGACGGGGTCACCGCGACCGTCACCGGCCCGGCCGGTGAACGCACCCTGCGGGCCGCCTACTTGGTGGGCGCGGACGGCGGGCGCAGCCGGGTGCGCAAGGAACTGGGCGTCGGCTTCCCCGGGCGGGACGCGCGGGTGTCCATGGCCGTCGCCGATCTCGAGCTGGAGGACGACCCGGAGCTGCCGACGGAGTGGCAACTGCCGTCGTTCGACATGGAGCAGGGGCCGACGGGGTTCCTGACGCCACTCGGCGACGGCGTCTTCCGTTACATCTTCGGCGCGGCGCCGCACGGCGAGGTGCCCCGTGACGCGCCGGTCGGCGAGGCGGAGGTCCGGGCGGCGCTGGGCTCCGGCCCCGGCTTCCACCCCCGGCTGCGCGCCGTCCGCTGGGCCTCGCGCTTCACGGACGCCTCGCGTCAGGTGGAGCGCTACGTCAACGGCCGGGTGCTGCTCGCCGGCGACGCCGCCCACGTCCACCTGCCGGCGGGCGGCCAGGGGCTCAACCTCGGGGTCCAGGACGCGTTCAACCTGGGCTGGAAGCTGGCGGCGACGGTGCGCGGGCGGGCGCCGGAGGGGCTGCTCGACACGTACCACTCCGAGCGGCATCCGGTCGGGGCGGGGGTCCTGGAGAACACGCGGGCGCAAGGGGTGCTGGCGATCCCCGACGACGACGCGCGCGCCATGCGCGCGGTCGTCGCCGCGCTCCTCGCCACGCCGGACGGGAACCGGCTGATCGCCGGCATGGTTTCCGGTCTCGATGTCCGTTACCCCATGCCGGGCGCGTCCGGCCATCCGCTGTTGGGCGGGCGCCTGCCGGGGCTGAGGCTGCGGGAAGGGCGGGGGCTGTACCTGGGCCCGGGCGGTGGTGGGGCGGTGCGGGGGTGGGCGGATCGGGTGGAGCATGAAGATGCTGCGGAGGCGGTCCTGGTGCGGCCGGATGGTTATGTGTGCTGGGCGGGTGCGGGTGCGGGTGCGGGTACGGGGGATGGGCTGGAGGCGGCGCTGGAGCGGTGGTTCGGCGTGGCCGGGTGAGGGTCTTTGCCCCTGGCCCGCCCTTTCACCGTTTCTTCCGGGGGCTGCGCCCCCTCGGCCCCGCAATGCGGCTGCGCCGCATTGTCCTCAAACGCCGGACGGGCTGGAGTGCGCCACCGTCGCCTCGTACGCCTTCCGCAGCTCCGCCACCCGCTCCCCGTCCGCTTCCTGCAGAGGCGCCCGCACCGGGCCGCCCGGCAGTCCCAGCGCCCCCAGCAGCCCCTTCGCCGTCACCGTCCCGGGCAGCCCGGAAGCCATCATCAGCTCCACCAGCGGCAGCACCCGCTGCTGCAGGCGCACCGCCTCGTCCGGCGCCCCCGCCTCGAACGCGTCGAGGGCCGCGGCCAGCAGCGGGCCCGCCGCGTTCGCGACCGTGCTGACGTACCCGACCGCTCCCACCGACCGCAGCGGCAGGTTGAGTTCCTCCGCGCCGGAGTAGTACGCCAGACCCGTCTCCGCGATGACCTTGGCGCTGCCGAGGAGGTCGTAGGCGCAGTCCTTGACGCCGGCCACGCGCGGGTGGCCGGCCAGCCGGAGCAGGGTGTCCGTCTCGATGCGGGTGCCCGTGCGGCCGGGGATGTCGTAGAGCATCACCGGTACGCCGACCGCATCGGCGACCGCCAGGAAGTGCGCGGCGACGGCGTCCTGCGGCGGACGGCTGTAGTACGGGGTGACGACGAGCACCCCGTCCGCCCCGGCGGCCTCGGCGGCGCGGGCGAGTGCGACCGTGTGCCGGGTGTCGTTGGTGCCGACGCCGGCCGTGATCCGGGCGCGGCCGGCGACGGCGTCGGCCACGGCCCGGATCAGGGCGCCCTTCTCCGCGTCGGTGGTGGTCGGCGCCTCGCCGGTGGTGCCGCTCAGCACCAGTCCGTCGCAGCGGCCGGCCCCGACGAGGTGGTCGGCGAGGCGCTGCGCGCCGTCGAGGTCGAGCGCGCCGTCGTCGGTGAAGGGGGTCACCATCGCACAGACCGTACGGCCGAAGGGGCTGGGGAGCGGAGTCATCGCGTCACTCTCCGGGAACCGGGAAGGAAAGGGAACGTAAGGGAACGTCCCGAGTCTCCGGTCCAACGGCCGTACAGGTCCATGGAATTGTTCTGCATCGAGGATTAAGCAGCGCTTAATCCACTACGGCTTCCAGCGGAGCACCTGCGGGTCGTGGTCGCTCGCCTGGTCCGCGAACTCGGCGTTGATGTGGACGATGTCGTAGTCCGTCCGCTTCCGGCCGTTCATGGCGGGGCTGGTCAGGATGTGGTCCAGGACCTGGGAGTTGCCCTGGAAGACATAGCCGTACCGTTCCTTCACGGGCAGCAGGTTCACCTGGTCGGTGAGCACGCGGCCGGCCGTGAGCGCGGAGAGCGCGGGGGAGAACTGGTAGTCGTTGAGGTCGCCCGCGACGATCACGTTGGCCTTCCGGTCGGCCGCGAGGAGCTGCTTGACGAAGGCGTTGACGACCTTCGCCTGCTTGCCGCGCTGGACCTCGGAGGTGCGGGACGGCGCCTGGAAGCGGCTGTCGAGACCCTGGTCGCCGCCCTTGGAGTTGAAGTGGTTGGCGATGACGAAGACCCGCTTGCCGCGGAAGGTGAACTGGCCCGCCAGCGGCTTGCGGCTGTTCTGCCACGCCTCGTTCGCCGGGTCGATCCGGCCGGGGGAGGCGGAGAGCGCGGCCCTGCCGCCGTCGCGGACGACCGTGACCGGTGTGGTGGAGTCGCCGCCCGCCGTGTCGGTGAAGGAGACACGGGCGGGGTTGAAGAGGAAGGCGGTCCGTATGTTGCCGCCGGGCTGGCCGCCGTCCCGGCCGTCCACCGGGTTGATCTGCCGCCACTGGTAGGCGGGCCCGCCCGCCGCGGCGATGGCGTCGGTGAGCTTCTTCAGCGTGACCCCGGCGTCGACGGTGCCGTCGTTGCCGGTGCCGTTGTCGTCCTGCACCTCCTCCAGGGCGACGATGTCGGGCGAGGCGAGGTTGGTGACCAGCGCGGAGGCCAGCCGGTCGAACTTCGCCTGCGGGTTCTTGGGGGAGAGGTTCTCGACGTTGTATGTGGCGACGGCCAGTTCGCCGCGTCGCTGCTTGCGG
This sequence comes from Streptomyces luteireticuli, assembly GCF_041519305.1. NCBI lineage: Bacteria > Bacillati > Actinomycetota > Actinomycetes > Kitasatosporales > Streptomycetaceae > Streptomyces > Streptomyces luteireticuli. The sequence continues at coordinate 2,447,355 of NZ_CP167927.1, read as the reverse complement.
GTGGTCTCCCGCTTCAGGCCCCGGTCGGTGAGGCTGCCCAGCTCGGTGGCCTGGAGCGTGTAGCCGCCGTGGTTGCCGTAGTCCAGCGGACCGGCGGTGACGCCCGTCAGCTCGTCGCCGACGTTGGCGACCGGGAAGGGGCGCTCCGCGAACGGGATGAGCGAAGCCACCTTGACCCGGGCCGCGTTGGGGTCGGCGTACGCGCCGTAGAGGACGCCGCCGCGCGCGGTGCGGTCGTGGCGGGCGTCGGCGGTGACCCACAGGTCGTGGTACTGGCTGGTCGCCTGGGCGACCGGCGCGTTGCGGACGGAGACCCGCATGCCCTCCAGCGACTCGAAGCGGTCCAGGGCGTAGCGGTCGGGCCGCAGCGGGAGCTTCTCGACCGAGCCGCCGTGCGCGTCGGGCGCGTAACGGAAGGGCAGCGTCCGGGCGTTGAGCTCGACGGCGGCGGGCAGGGCGTTGCCCGAGGAGCGCACGGTCCACTGCGCGCCGGTCAGCTGGGTGACGGACTGGAGACCGGCGTTCTCGCCGCCGGGGTAGTACTCCTTGACCGTGCCGGAGACCAGTACCGCGTCGCCCGGCCTGACGTCGGGGGCGGTGGAGCCGGTGAAGACGAAGAGGGCCTCGCTGGTGGCCGGGTCCTTGTCCGGGTCCGGGTCCTGGAACCAGAAGCCGCGGGCGGAGCCGAAGCCGCGGACGGCGGTCACGACGCCCGGCACCCCGGCCACCTGCTGCCCCGCGTACGGGGAGAGGCGCGTGGTGCCCTGGATGTCGTGGATGCGGACGCCGTCGTCGTCGGCCGCGGCGCCGGCGGTGGGCGCGGTGAGCAGCCCGGCCGCGAGCGCGCCGGTGACGAGGGCGGCGAGGGTGACAGCCGATCTGCGGGTGGTGCGGCGCCGACTGCTGGGCACGGAGAGCCTCCGGTGGAGTGTGAGGGGCTGAAGAAGGACGTCGTTCGGGCACGGCTCGGGCACGGCTCGGGCGCGCGGGCCTTGACGCGATTTCTACGCGCGTCAATTTCTTGTGTGAACACGTCAGTTGTCAAGGTCCTGCGGGTGGACGGCCCCCGACGAGTGGGTGAACCGGGCGGCGGTGGGCCAAACCCGTCTACGCTGGGGCGGTACGTGCGCCTCCGGCACCCGTGCGCGCTCGCCGCCGCGGGCGGGCGGCCGCGGCCACGCCCCCGGACCATGACGTTCATCACGCCGGCCCGCCACGGTGCCGGCGCCCCGAGGAGATGACCCCCCTGATGCCCGTAGACCGCCCGACCATGCCGCCGGTGCGGCTCCGCTCCGACGCGGAGCTCGCGCGCGACGCGCTCACCGCGCCGCTGTTCGCCCGTGCCGCCCGACTGGCCCGCTGGGCCGGGGAGGGCACCCCGGTCGGCGCGGGCGGCGAACTCCTCGCCGACCAGCTGCGCACCGCCACCGGTCTGCTGGGGCTCGACGGGGACGAGGACGGTCCGGCGTACGCCGCCGAGGCGTGGCAGCTGGCGCTGGACACCGGCCTGGTGGAGTTCACGGAGCGGCCGGGGGCCGACGAGGCGGCGTCCGACGAGCCCAGCGGCACCGCGACGGCCGGCGAGGAGCTGGCCACGCTCACCTCCGGCAGCCCGCAGGACATCCTGGACCTGTGGCTCGGCGGCCTGGAGTCCGTCCTCGCGGACGCCGCCGCTCCGGACCTGGGCGACATCGTCGACCAGCTCTCCGAAGGCGGCGAGCTCGACCTCGACGCCATCGACTGGAACCCCGAGGAGGAGGCCGACTTCCTTGACGGCGTCCTCGGCAACCTCTATCTGCTGACCGCCCTGGACGAGGGCTCCGCCGAGCGGCCCGTGCCGCTGCCGGCCCTGGCCGCCTCCGTGATCGTCCCGGACGACATGGACGAGCCCACCGACGACATCCTCGAAGAGGTCTCCGACGCGATGATGCGCCTGGACGACCAGTTCCGGATGCTCGCCCCGACCGGGCTCGTCGAGTACCAGCCGGTGGACGAGGCGCTCATCGAGGAGGTCGACGGCGAGGGCCACATCCGCGAGTCCGTCGACGGCGTGGCCTCCGACCTCCCCGAGGACGAGGACGTCACCCGCTACGGCATGGTCGCCCTGACCCCGCTGGGCGTCTTCGCCGTACGCACCCGGATGCTGGAGGCGGGCGTCGACGCCCCCGCCGTCGGCGACCTCGCCGAGCAGGACGCCACCGCGCTGCTCGCCGCGCTGCCGCACCACCCGGAGCCGGCGGCCCGCACCGAGAGCGAGCTGTGGCTGGCCCGCCGCGAGCCCGCCGACGCCGCCCGCGAACTCCTCGCCGCCGCGCGCGGCGACGACGAGGACGCGCCCCTGCGCCGCCTCGCCTGCCAGCAGGCCCTCGCGCTCGTCCCCGCCTCGGCCGAGCCGGCCCTGCGCGAGGTCCTCGACGACCCGCAGCTCGGCGGCCTCGCCCGGGTCTGGCTGGCCGAGCGCGGCGCCACGGGCATCCCCGAGCCGGGGGAGACGATGGTCTTCTGGCTCACCGTGGACACCATCGCCGCCCAGCTCGCCACCGAGGACGACTCGGCCGAACTGCGCGACCTGGTGCAGGGGCTGGTCGGCCAGCACAGCGGCTTCTTCGACTCGGCCTGGCGGGTGGAGCACCCCGCGACGGCGGACGTCCTGGAGGCGATGGGGCGTCTGCACCCGGACAAGAAGGTGGCGAAGGAGGCGCGGAAGGCGGCTTTCAAGGCGCGGTCGCGGCGCGGCTGATTCAGCCCGTCTGGGGGTTGCCCCCTCCGGGGAGTTTGAGGACTTCGCCCGAAGGGCGAATGGGGTCCGGGGTCTCCCCGGGGAAACGGTGAAAGGGCGGGCCAGGGGCAAATTCCCCACCGCCCGGCCCCCGTTCACCCTGAGGCGCACGCCACCCGCCCCCTAGGGATCACCGGGGACGGTGTCATACCCCGAGCCGACGCCCGCCGCCCCGCCCGGGGAGGAGGATGGGGCACGCACCGTCCCCCTCCCGAGCCCGGAGCCCGTAACCGCCATGGACCGCCATCGCACCTCCACCCTCGCCCTGACCGCCGCCGCCCTCACCGCAGCCCTCCTCGTGACCGGCTGTTCGATGTCCGGCGGCCCGGTCAAGAAGGCCGAGCGCACCTACACCGTGGACGGGAAGGTCACGACGGTGGACGTGGCCACGCACGGCGGGGAGATCACCGTCCTCCCGGTCACCGGCGGCGACGGGAAGGTGCGCGTCACGGAGCGGTACGAGTACAGCGACAGCAAGCCCGACCCCGAACACCGCCTGGAGAACGGCAAGTTCACGATCGACAAGGCCACCTGCGGCGGCGCGCTGCACGGCCGGTGCACGGTGAGCGTCGAGGTGCACGCCCCGCGCACGGCGGACCTCCGGCTGAGCACCAGCGGCGGCAACATCACCGTCCGCGGTGCCTCGGGGACGGTCGCCGCCGACACCAGGGGCGGCAACGTCACCCTGGAGGACTGCGCCTCCCGTTCGGCGACCGCGCACACCAAGGGCGGTGACGTCACCGCCTCCTTCACCGTCGTCCCCGACTCCGTGGACGGCCGCACCTCCGGCGGCGACGTCCGCATCCGCCTCCCCAAGGGCACCTACGCGGTCGACGCCTCCACCTCCGGCGGCAACCGCGAGGTCGTCGTCCCCACGGACGAGGGCTCCGCGCACAAGGTCACGGCGCGCACCCAGGGCGGCGACGTCCGCGTCCTCGGGCAGTAGCCGCGGCGGCCGGGGCGGCCGCGGCCCGGGCGGCGTGAAGATCTCACGCCGGGGCCGTGAAGCCCGCACTCCCCGGCCGCGCCGCGCCCTGCTGGGATGGACCGGGCACCGCGCACCCCGCGTGGGTCCATCCGACCTCCAGGACCCTGAGGAAGACATGAGCAAGTTCCAGCGGTGCCGCGCCTCGGCCGCAGGTGTCGTCGCGGCCGCCACCCTGTCCCTGATCGGCTTCGCCGCGTCCCCCGCCGCCGCCTCGGCGCGCGGGTGCACCGGCAACGCGGGCATGACGGACGGTTCGGGGTCGGTGTGCCTGGACGTCACCGGCGCCAAGCTGAAGATCGACCGGTTCACCCTCAGCAAGAAGTCCAACAACCGCGCCTGGAAGGACAAGCCGGTCATCGTCGCGGGCTCCTGGTCCTGGACCGGCCCGATGCAGGACGCGCGGCGCACGCAGACGGTCGAGGTCTCCCAGACGATCAACCGCAGCTTCCCCAACAATACGAAGATGTGCGGCTATTGGAGCCAATTCCCCGGCAAGAAGGCATGCATCACGATCCACAACTAGGGTCGGGTAGGCTGGCGGTGGACGATGATCCGATACCACGGATGATCGACATATGACCGAACGGCATGTGATCGAGCACCGCCGTCCGCCGCCTGCCGACCGATACGGGGAGAGATGTCACAGCCGCCGCGGACGCGCAGGTCCACCCGCGCGAAGCTCCTGACGACCGCCGCCGCGGCCGCGTTCCTGGGCTGGACGGCCGTCGTGGTCGTCGCCATCGCCCGCACCCCCGAAGCCGGGGCCGAGAGCTTCGAGGCCCTCGCCGCGGTGGTCGACCGCTCCGTCCACAGCGACGACATCGGCGGACTCGAACGGTATGTGCACGGCGACGGCGCCGGGGAGTACACCGACACCCTGGCGGAGAAGCTGACGGGCGCGGGCTTCGACGCCGTCTCCGTCACCCCCGACACCTCCCGGCGGGCGCAGGTCATCACCCTGACCGCGACCCGCCGTGGCCACCTCGTCTCCTGCCTCGACTGGGAGACCGTCCAGGACGAGGGCCGCTGGTTCCTCGACCCGGTCACGCCGCTGGTCACGGACGGCTGCCGGAAGCCGTAGTGCTCCGCGCCGACCGGCAGGTCCGTGCCGGCCTGCTCACCTCCCTCGTCCTGTGCGCGGTCTTCTGCGTGGCGCTCGGCACCGCCTACCCGCGGCTGCTGGAGCAGGCCGCCCCGTACGGAGCCGCCGTCCCCGCCGCGCTCACCGCCGCCCTGCTGCTGGTGACCGTCGCCCAGCACACCCCGCCGCGCGCCCGCCGCCCGCACCGCCGGCTGCTCCTGCTCGCGGTCCAGGCCGTACTCACCTACACCCCGCTGCTCGTCCTCGGCGAACCCTGGCTCAGCGCCCTGGGGTTCCTGCTCGGTGCGGCCCTCGCCCAACTGCCCCGGCCCCTCTCGCTCTACGCCGCCGCCGGGGTGGCCGCCAGCGGGCCCCTGATCATCGTTCTGCTGCCGGTGGACAACCGCCTCGGCTTCCGTGTCGCCCTCGACACCCTGCTCGTCGGGCTCGTCGTGCACGGCATCGTGCGGCTGTCCCGGCTCACCTCCCAGGCGCAGACGGACCGGACCAGGGCCGCCGCCCTCGCCGTCCAGCGCGAACGCGACCGCGTCGCCCGCGACCTGCACGACCTCCTCGGCGCCCAGCTCTCCGCCGTCGCCCTCAAGGCGCAGGCCGCCGAGGCGGCCGTGCACGACACGGACGCGGTGCGCCGCGAGCTCGCCGAGATCCAGCACCTCGCGCGCACCGCGCTCGCCGACGTACGCGGTGTCGCCCGCGGCCGGCTCGCCCTCTCCCTCGACGACGAACTCGCCCGCGCCCGCTCCGTCCTCACCGGCGCCGGCGTCACGGCCGAGGTCACCGGCCCCGCCGCGCCCCCGCCCCCGGACCTCTCCGGCGTCCTGGGCGCCGTGCTCCGCGAGGGCGTGACCAATGTGCTGCGGCACAGCGACGCGCGGCACTGTGCGATCACCGTCGAGCGGGGCGCGGAAGGGGTGCGCCTCGTGATCGTCAACGACGGTGTGCGAAGCGGTGGTCGGGACGCTCACGGCAGCGGTCTGCCCGGGCTCGCCGCGCGGGCGGAGGAGTCGGGCGGGCGCCTCACCGCCGTCACGGACGCGGGCGGCCGCTTCCGGCTGACCGTCGAACTCCCCGTCGCCGGACTCCCTGTCGCCGGGCTCCCTGTCTGACGGCGTCAGATCCAGCCGTTGCGCTCGGCGATCCGCACCGCGTCCACCAGCGTGCGGGCGCACAGCTTGGCGGTGGCCGCGGACAGGCAGTTGCGCACCCGCCCCAGCGACAGGAACAGCTCGGCGGCGATCTCGCGCGGCGCCGCGCCCGTCGCGGCCAGCGCCAGCACCTGGGTCTCCCGCTCGGTGAGCGGGGACACGCCCGGCTCCCAGGACGCCTCGGCCAGCCCCGTGCCGATCACCCGGCCGCCTGCCGCCACCGTCCGGATCGCACCGGCCAGTTCGGCCGCCGTCGCGGTCTTGAGCAGGAACCCCGGTATCCCCGCGGACAGGGCCCGGTGCACATGGCCGGGCCGGTCCATGCCCGTGAGGATCAGCGACCGGCAGTCCGGGAGCTCCTCCCGCAGCCGTACGGCCGCGGTCAGCCCATCCACGTCCGGCAGGCCCAGGTCCAGCACGGCCACGTCCGGCCGGTGCCGCAGCGCGGCGGCGGACACCTCCGCGCCGGAGGCGACGTCGGCCACCACCTCGATGCCCAGCTGCCGGCCGAGCAAGGAGACGAGCGCGGTGCGTACGACGTGCTGGTCCTCGGCGACCAACACCGAAATCACGGCAAAACCACCTGTTCCCCCGGCACACCCCTCATGGGGGACATGCCACCCCCGTTGTGACACGAGCGTCGATGATAAGCGCCGGGGGCCGTGCCGTGCCCCTCCGGCCCCCGGCGGCCGGGGCCCTCATGGCCCCCTATGGCCCCCTTACGGCCTGCGGGTCACCGACAGCGTCCGCAGCCGGTTGAGGGCCGCCGCGACCTCGAAGCGGCGGGGGAGGGCGAAGTCCTCGTCGCGCAGCGACAGCAACGGGCCGACCCCGGCGGCGAGTTGCGCGTCCAGCAGATCGAGGGCGGCGGCCAGGGTGCGGCGCCCGTCCAGGTGTCCCTCGCGCACCAGCAGCCCCAGGGCCAGTCCGATGCCCACCACCTGGCGGGAGTCGGTGATCTGCTCGACCGCCCGGACGTCCACGGTGTGCTCGCCCAGGACCAGGGCGTCGGTGCCCCGGGCGGTCACCCGCAGCCGGCCCCGGACCGTGCCGTCCACGGACGCCGGGTCGGGGCTGCGGTGGACGACGGCGGGGAACGCGTCCGCCTCCGCGCGGCGGCCCGTCGGGACCGCCGCCAGCTCCTTCGCCCGCGCCGTGACGTCCGCCGGGCGGTAGCCGTCCATCATCACGACCCGGCCGGCGACCTCCGTGTAGTCGCCCGAACCGCCCATCACCAGCACCGTCGAGACCCCGTGCTCCCGGTGCAGGGACCCCACCAGGTCCACGAACGGGGTCAGCGGCTCCCGCTCCTTGGCGACCAGCGCCTGCATCCGCGCGTCCCGGATCATCAGATTGGTGGCGGCGGTGTCCTCGTCGACGAGCAGCACCCGCGCCCCCGCCTCCACCGCCTCCACGATCGACGCGGCCTGGGAAGTGGAACCGGACGCGTTGTCCGTACGGAAGTCCGTGGTGTCCTGCCCCGTCGGCAGATGGCTGACGAACGCGTGCAGGTCCACCCGCTCGACCCGGCGCCCGTCCTCCGCCCGCACCTTCACCGTCTCGTGGCGGGACGCCACCAACTCCCGGCCGTCGCCCGGGACATGGTCGTACACCCCGCTCTCCAGCGCGCGCAGCAGCGTCGACTTGCCGTGGAAACCGCCGCCGACGACGAGCGTGACCCCCTCCGGCACACCCATCCCCGACACCGCGCCCGCGTGCGGGAGCTCCACCGTCACCCGCAGCTCCTCCGGGGACCGGAAGGGGACGACGGACGGGCCCGTCGCGGGCCGGTCGTCCACGCCGCTGCGGCGCGGCAGCACGGCACCGTCGGCCACGAAGGCCACCAGCCCCAGGCCGGGCAGGGCCTCGCGCAGGGCGCGGGAGTCCTCGACGGTCTCGATGAAGCGCCGGATCGCGGCGGCGTCCAACGCCGCGTGGCACAGGGCACGTTCGGCCAGCCGGGGCAGGCGCCGGCACAGGAGGTCCTCGGCGGCCCGGCCGTCGATGCGGCGCCCCGGGCCGGGGAGGGGGACGTTCAGCCGGAGCGTCACCGCTCCCCGCTCGGAGACCTGGCAGGAGGAACGGTCGAGCACCTCCTGCCCTCCGGCGTCCACGGACAGATCGTCGTCGGCGAGCGCCGCGGCCCGCCGGGCGAGGAAGCAGGCCAGGGCGCGCCGGCGCACCGGGGTCCCATACAGCTCCGCCGGGAACCCGGCGGCGGAGGCGGGCACCTGCACGGCGACGCGCGCGGGCGGCGCGTAGGGATCCGCCTGCGCCCGGACGAGCTCCACCGTCAGCCCCTCCGGCGCCGGTCCGGCCGCGTACCGGCGGCCGGTCAGCGATCTGTACCGGCCGTACGGGGCGCCGTCCAGGCGGCGCAGGGTCTCCGGGAGATCGCCGCCGCTCCCGTGCGGGGCGCGGCCGTTCTCGCGCGGCGGGCGGCCGTTCTCGCGCGGGGCGCGGCTCGGGCGGCGTCGGTCCGTGCTGTACGCCATGGTCTCCAGGTCACCTTTCGTCCGTCGGCGGGTCCCGCCACCCGCCACGAGGAAAAGCCTCCCACGCCCCACTGACAGCCTGGCCTGATCGACTCCTTGTCCGTGACCGACCGCCTCCATAACGTGACAGCGGAACGCACCGTTCACATGCACCTCTCTCATCCCGGTGCCGGCTTTGCCGCGCCCTTTTCCCGGAGGTCACCGCAGGCCCGACCGCTCCGCGCCCATCGAGCCGTCCGCGTCCGTCGCCGAGGCCAACCGCCACGTCATCGAGACCATCCCGCCGTCCTCCGAGGACTTCGCCGACGCCGCCCGCGGGCTGATCGCCCGCCCCGACGTCCCCGTGATCACGTCGCGCGACGGCAAGGGGAACGTGGTCTGGGACTTCACGGGTTACGAGTTCCTCGCCGACGCGGAGGGCGGCCCCGAGTCCGCCCCGCCGTCCGTCAACGCCAGCCTCTGGCGCCAGGGTCAGCTCACGGCGGCGGCCGGCCTGTTCCAGGTCACCTCCCGCGGCGCCCGGACCGTCCACCAGGTGCGCGGCTACGACCTCTCCAACATGACGATCATCAGCGGCGACACCGGCCTGGTGATCGTCGACCCGCTGACCTCCTTCGAGACCGCCCAGGCCGCCCTGGAGCTCTACCGCTCCGCCACCGAGGACTCCCGGCCGATCACCGGCCTGATCTACACCCACCCGCACGTGGACCACTTCGGCGGCTCCCGCGGCCTGTTCGCCGACCGCAACGGCAACCCGCCGCTCGGCCTCAAGGTCTACGCACCGCAGGACTTCCTCGACCACGCCATCAGCGAGAACGTCTTCGCCGGCCCCGCGATGAGCCGCCGCGCGGACTACATGTACGCCCCGCGCCTGGACAAGAGCCCGACGGGACAGGTGGGTACGGGCCTCGGCCTGACGATCTCCACCGGCGAGCTCACCCTCGTCACCCCCACCGACTACATAGGCGGCCCGCAGCACCGCCCCGTACCCGCCGAGCAGTGGCCCGCCTCCAACGTCATCGCCTGGCGGCCGGAGCTGTACCAGATCACCGTCGACGGCGTCCCGATGGTCATCCAGCTCACGCCCAACACCGAGGCCCCGGCGGAGATGAACATCTACCTCCCCGAGCTGCGCGCCCTGCTGGCGGCCGAGAACGCCACCCACACCATGCACAACATCCTCAGCCTGCGCGGCGCCCAGGTGCGCGACCCGCACGCCTGGTCCAAGTACCTCACCGAGGCCATCCAGGTCTTCGGCGAGCACACCGAGGTCGTCTTCGCCTCCCACCACTGGCCGCGCTGGGGCAAGGAGAACATCCTCGAATTCCTCGCCAACCAGCGGGACATGTACGGCTACCTCAACGACCAGACGCTGCGCCTGACCGACGCCGGATACACCGGCATCGAGATCGCCGAACAGCTCAAGGAGCTGCCGAAGGGCCTCGGCGACCACTGGTACAACCGCGGCTACTACGGCTCCATGAGCCACAACACCAAGGCCATCTACCAGCGTTACATCGGCTGGTTCGACGGCAACCCGGCGAACCTGTGGAGCCTGCCGCCCGTCGAGGCGGGAGCGAAGTACGTCGAGGCGATGGGTGGCGCCAAGAACATCCTCGCCCAGGCCCAGCAGGCGTACGACGCCCAGCCGCCGCAGTACCGCTGGGCCGCCGAACTCCTCAACCACGTCATCTTCGCCTCCGGCGCCCCGGGCGCGGGCGAGATCGTCCCGTCCGACATCCTCCAGCAGGCCAAGGAGCTCCAGGCCCAGGTCTTCAGCCAGCTCGGCTACGCCTCCGAGAACGGCACCTGGCGCAACTTCTACCTCACCGGTGCACATGAGCTCCAGAGCGGGCTGCCGGAGAAGCCGATCAGCCACGGCGCCGCCGACCTGGTCAGGAGCATGACCCTGGAGCAGTTCTTCTCCGCCCTGGCCAAGAGCATCGACGGCCCCAAGGCCGCGGCCGAACAGCGCAAGCCGATCGTCCTGCGCTGGGTGGTCACCACCGACAGCCGGGTGTGCGTCACCACCCTGCGCAACGGCGTACTCGTCCACGTCGACGGCGCCGACCCGCTGGCCCCCGTCGCCGACGCCACCATCACCCTCTCCCGCGAGGCCCTCGAACAACTCGCCCTGGCCGGGCACCGCTTCGTCGAGAACTTCGACGCCGAGGTGAAGGCGGGCACCATCCGGACCGACAACCAGGCCGCCGCCGACACGGTCTGGAGCTACCTCCGCTTCCCCGACCCGGTCTTCCCGATCGTCACGCCGCGCCGTTCCCTCTCGACGGGAGAGCCCGGGCCGGTCGCGGGCTGAGGCGCGGGCGGCGGCTCAGAACACTTCAGAACACCGACTCCGATTCCCGTACCTGGTCGAGGACTTCCTCCATCTTCAGCGAGGGCAGGATGTGGACGCGGTTCCATTGCGCGATCCGGCTGTCCACGAGGAAGCGGTCGACGTTCTCCGACTTCTCCGCCTCCGCGATCACGATGACCGTGTGTTCCCGGTTGACGAAGGGCCCCGCCAGGATGGTGACCCCGGACTTCTCGGCGATCCCCGGGATGTCCGGTGCCACCCGGAGCAGCAACTCCTTCGTCCGGGAGTTGCTCGTAGGGCAGGCCTCCGGGCTGTGGGTCGCCAGCAGGACGTAGAGCATCGCTGACCTCCTTGCCCCTGGTGGTCGTACATATCGAGCGTAGGTCCGGCGGGCACGAGCAGGCCAACCGCTGACCCTTCGCAGCGGGCCGTGCGCCCAGAGTGGCTGATCAGGTGGAGGCCACCCTGGACGCCTTCCTGATGCCGGTGCGGACGGCGGCGGCCCGTTCGTGGACGAACGCGCGGAGGTCGGGAGCCTCGACCGGACTCGGGCCCGGGTGGGTGAGGAGTGGCTCAGGGGCCCGTGGCGGACGGATGCGTGGCGCGTCCGGCATCTTGCGGGTGAGGCGGTTGCGGATGAGGGCGGCGGGGTGGTGGACGGGCTCCGGGAGACCGTTGACGAGCGCGTCGAGGATGTCGTTGGTGGACGCGCCGCGCAGCAGCCATTCGCCGGCGAGGGGCGCGAGTTCGCGTACGTCCCGCCCGGTCAGGCGGAGGCGCCGCTCGGAGTGGGAGACGGCGGCGAGGGCGCGGGCGCCGCGTGCGGCGAGGGGGTGTTCCGGTTGCGGTGGTGCCGGTGCCGGTTCGGCCGCCGGGGCCCGGGAGGGCTGGGAGGGCGGGAGGCAAGTCTTCTCCCCAGTCTTCTTCTTTTGGGGACGGCCGACGGACCGGGCCCTCGGCTCACCGACGGCCGGTTCGACGGCAGTCGGAGACCACCCGTCACGGACGGCCCGAGCCTCCTCGGCGTCCAGTGGTACGTCGGAGATCAACTGCTCGGTCGCCCAACGCCCGTCCCGGTCCTGCTGCCGCCACTCGTGGAGGTAACCCTCGTCCAGCAACTGCTGCTTGGCGCGCATGAACGCGCTCTTCTTGAGCCCGATCCGTCGCGCGATCTCGGAGGCCGCAGGGATGGCCGCCCCGCGGGGTCGCCGGAGCACCCACAGCATGAGGCGGACAGCACTGTCGCCGAGGCGGGGGTTGTCGATGACGTCGTTCGGAACCTGGGTGAAGCGGCTTTTGGGCGCGCTAACATGCACAAGCATCTTGCTGGGAGCCGTTTCTCCTCGTGGGTGTAGACCCCCTTCGCCGGTTGCAGCCGGCGTCGGGGGTCGCTTCGCGTTCCGGTGCGGAGCAACCCGATGAGCGCACCGTAAGTCCGCGTAGGCGGCGTCGGATCCCTCTTGGGGGCGTAACACCCTTGTGGGTTACGTTCCGTGTGCAGCACGCAGGTGGCGACTCACAGTGTGAGTTGGTGGTAGCGGAGCAGCGCCTCCGTGTACGCGGCCGGACCGACGCTGATTCCGCCCGCGTAGGGGTGGTTGAGCGCGAGGACGAGGTAGATCATGTAGGCGAAGCCCGCCGCGCCGACGCCGAGGAGAACGTAGTGCGTCCGGCTGGTCGGTTTGCCGAAGAGCGCGAAGAACACCAGGGTGACGACACCGGATCCGACCATGAGGGACAGGATCGGCGGCGGGACTTCGGCGTCCTTCTGCGCCAGCCGCTCCCTCCTGGCCACGTACACGTCCTGGAGACGCTGCGACACTTCGGTACGTACGGCCCGCGAGGCCTCGTCGGGAACGGGCATGCGGTAGACGGCCAGGCGCAACGAGTCGAGTCCGCGCACCGTGGATTCGCTCGCGTGCCCCTCGTGCATGGCGGGCCATTCGGCGTCGATGACCGAGTGCGTGTAGCCGACGACGCGTTGCCGGATGTCGTCGCGCGCCTGCGACGGCAGCCCTTGGGCAACGAAGTAGACGTCCTTGAGCGCCCCGGCCTCGGCGAGCGTCGCCTTGCGGGCCGCGTCGAGCTGTCCCTGTGCGTTGACGGCCAGAAACGCGAAGGAGAACACGAAGAGGCCGCTCACGGCCCCGATCGCCATCTCAACTCCCTTGGGGAGATCGGGGACTTTGTGTCCTTTGTGCCGACGCAGGAGGAAGGCGGTCAGGCAGACGGCGAACGCCGTGGAGAGCATGATGACGAGGGAGGGGACCAGCACGCGTCCGATTGTCGGACATGGGTCGTGACCGGCGGGGACGGATCACCCGGAAGAGAGGTCTGCTGGGTATCTGTTCGCCCAGGAGGGGCGGTGCACAGGCCGGGCTACGGCTCGACCGTCAGCCCGGCCTCCGCCACCAGCACCTCCGCCACCGTGATCACCTATGCGGTCCTGATCCGTGCGCCTCGCAGGGACAACAGGCCCCGTGCCCCGCCCAGTTCGGTACCACTTGGATCGCAATCCTGTGCCGATGACGACTCGTCTCGTCGCGGCCTCTGCTGGGGTAGGCCCCGGTTTGCCCGAGAGGAGTGCAGCCTTGATCTCCTCGGAGAAGACGCCGTCGGACTTCAGTGCCGACGCCTACAGAACATCGATGTCCGCGCCGGACAGCCGGTTCCGACAGTCGAGCACATACGGCGCGTGTTCAAGGATCGTCTCGTAGTCGAATTCCGCATGGTCCGTGAGCAGTACTACGGCGTCGGATGCCGCGATCTCCTCCGCAGTCGCTTCTACTCGGGTCAGGCGTGAGTCAGTGCGGATGTCGTCTACGACGTGCGGGTCCGCGCCGTGCACCTCGGCGCCGAGGTCGAGCAGTAGTTCGGCGACACGGGCAGAGGGTGACTCACGGGCGTCGGAGGCGTTGGCCTTGTAGGCCAGACCGAGCAGCAGGACACGAGATCCCCTGACGGCCATGCGACGTGTATTGAAAGCCTCCATGAGCCGCCGGACCACGTAGTCGGGCATGTGGCTGTTCACGTCGTTGGCCAGCTCGACGAACCGGAACGGGCGGCCGAGCGCCCGCTCCACCCGCCAGGAGAGGAATGACGGGTCGATCGGCAGGCAGTGCCCACCCACCCCGGGTCCCGGGGTGAACCGCAGGAAACCGAACGGCTTGGTGGCCGCCGCGTCGATCGCTTCCCATACGTCGATCCCCAACTCGTGGGCGAACACCGCCAGCTCGTTGACCAGCGCGATGTTGACGTGCCGGAAGGTGTTCTCCAGCAGCTTGGTCAGCTCGGCCTCCTTGCAGGAGGAGACTGGAACGGTGCGCTCGACCAGTTCGCGGTAGAAGCCGTCCACCGCGCGCAGCGACTCCCCGTCGATCCCCGAGACGATCTTCGGGGTGTTCTCCAGCCGCCAGACCGGGTTGCCCGGGTCGATCCGCTCGGGGCTGTACCCGAGGTGGAAGTCCGGCCCGGCGAGCAGCCCGGAGCCCTTCTCCAGCAACGGGGCGAGCAACTCCTCCGTGGTGCCCGGGTAAGTGGTGGACTCCAGCACCACCGTGGCACCCGGCCGCAGGTACGCGGCCAGCCCCTCGCCGGCCGCTTCGATGTGGGAGAGGTCCGGCACCCCGTCGCGCAGCGGGGTCGGCACGGTGATCACCGCGAGGTCGAAGCCGGCCACCGCCGCGGGGTCGGCCGAGGGGCGGTAGGCGCCGCTCGCCAGCAGCGGGCGCATCCGCGCGTCCGGGATGTCCTCGACGTGGGACTCGCCGCCGGCCAGCCTGCCGACCCTGCGCCGGTCGATCTCGTACCCGACCACTTGATGGCCGACTTCGGCCGCTCGCACAGCCAGCGGCAACCCCACATAGCCCTGGCCGGCGACAACAACATGCATGGCAACTCCTCCACAGTTCTAGTGCTTGAATGAGCCGTCGTCTCTGGCCTGGTAAGGAGAAGTGCTGTGCCCCTGGTGTCTGTTGTGATGCCCGTGTACAACTCGGCGGCCACACTCGGCGCCTCGGTTCGGTCGGTGCTCACGCAGACCCACAGCGATCTGGAGCTCTTGGTCACCGACGACAAGTCCTCCGATGACTCCATGGGCCTGCTCAGGGAATTCGCACGGCAGGACGAACGCGTCCTGCCGGAAGCGGCACCCGAACGGGGCGGTGCAGGCCGGGCACGCAACCTCGCCATCGAGAGGGCCAGGGGGGATTACATCGCCTTTCTTGACAGTGACGACATGTGGCTCCCGGACAAGGCTGAGCGGCAAATCGAATTCGCAGCGACGGCCAATACGCCTTTGACGTTCACCTCGTACTACAAGGTGCAATGCCGCGTAGTTAAGAAACGGCGAGGATTTTGATGTCCGGTGGGTCTGGGTGGTGGACTGTGGTTTCGGTGCGCTTCTTTTTCCTGTAGGCGTGGACGTGGATGCGTTTGACGGCTCGTGGGCTGGTGCGGTGGCGCCGGCTGGGGTTGGGCCTCTCCAGAATTTCTGTGAAAGCTGATTCAAGAGCTTTCGCGAGACGGTGAGGGGGAAAAGCCCGCCTGGTCAGTGATCTGACGGCGGATGATGCGCAGTGAGCGGATGAAAGATAGCCGGTCGGGGTCGATATCGGCTTGGTCGGCGGCTTCGCACATCAGGTGCCGGACCGCATAGTGGGTGAGCAGGAGCGCCCAGATCTCCTGCTCGATCATGTCCGGGGATTTTGAACGCAGTACGGCGCCGCGGCCGCGTTGATGGGTTTTGATCTCGTCGAGGCCGGACTCGAATTCCCAGCGTTCCGCGTACGCCGCCGCGAGCTCGGCAGCACTGGCGTCGTCCGGGTCCATGATGGTGGTGATCAGGCAGAAGATTTCTCCTTTGCCTTCACGGTTGGTCACCTCGTACTCGACGACCCGGACCGGGATGCCGGACGGCTCTTCGATGTGTGCTGCCCCTCGGTGACGCTGGACGGCACGCCGGCGGCGTACTTTCGGGTCCAGCAGAAATGACTCGTACGAGCCGTCCTTGAGCGGTCGGACCACCGGCAGATGAGGTCCGTCGGGCATCCGCCACAGAAGATCCGCCCCCGCGGCCGCAGCAGCTTCCCACAGCCGGTAGGCGTAAAATCCCCGGTCAGCAGTGATGAGCATGCCCGGCTCGAAATCCGCCACGAGATCCCGGGCCAGTGTCCCTTCATCCGTACGCCAGGGCCCCAGCCGTGCAGCCACAACGGCATGCGTGCCGCATTCTCCCAGCCCGACAATCTTCACCTGTGGAAACGGGGCAGGATTCTTCTCCCCGCCGGAACGCCCGAACTCCGCGTCATTCGCGGGCGTGTCGGGGAGGTCCAGTACGAAACCGTCAATAGCCATCAGCCGAAAATTCCCCAGCCATGCCCCTTGCGTACCGCGCTGGGCACACGGCAGCGCCACCCGCTCGAACAGCGCTTTCAGCGGCTCAGGCCCCAGACGCCGGCGCGCCTGGGAGACCGCGCTGGACGTGGGAACCGTCCATTCCTTCCGCCATGTCCCCAGGAACCGCAGGCCGTTGACGAGCAGACGGGTCACTTCCTCATACGACTCGCCGAAGAACAGGCACATGGCCATCACGTAATACACAACGACACGTGCAGGCAGCAGACGAGATCTCTTCTCCGTCCGCCCCGTCTCCGCGAGAACCTCATCGACCAGGTCACGGTGCACCAGACGCGTCAGAACCCCGATACCCACCCGGTCAGTCAAACGCTCGCCGGAGATGGCCCCTTCATCTCGAATCCCACCCATGAACGAGAAACATAACCAGATTCGTGGCCACAGCGAAAGAGCAGAACCGCCCCAGGTTGACTGTCCACAACCATCCCCGGCGTGTCGCTGTGAAAATGTGGACACGGAACGCCGAGTTTCTTAACTACGCGGCATTGCTACAAGGTGGACGCCGACTACGGCGGTGAGAGCACCGATTTCGTCCCCAACGGGCGCGTGGTCCGGGCGCAAGAACACGTGGACTACCGCGCGATGCTGGTTCAGGATCACATCGGTGCCCTGACCGCCATGTACGACCGCACCGTCCTCGGCACGAGGGTGATGCCAGAGATGCGTAAGCGACAGGACTATGCCCTGTGGCTGTCCATCATGCGTGACGGCATCGACGCCCGGGGCCTTCCCGAGCCGCTGGCCTTGTACAGGGCCCACCGCGCGGGATCGCTGTCATCGAACAAGCTGTCGCTCGTTCAGTACAACTGGGAGCTGTACCGCGAACATGAACACTTGTCGCTTTCCCGGTCGACGCGGGCGCTGGCCGGGGCTGCATGGCATTCGTTGCGCAAGTCGCGGATCTAGAGCCGCCGGCGACTGCGCAGGAACAACTGGAGCAGCATGCGGCGGTTCTCGACCGGGACATCGCGCTGGCCGTCGGCGAGCGGTTGGCGGCCGTGGACCCACCGGTGTTGGTCCACGATCAGGACGTCACCACGCTGGAGCGTGAAGGCGGTCTGCCCGGCGATCAGCTCGTCTGCGAGTTCCTGGGCCGCGCAGGCGTGTGTCCCGGTAAGGTCGGGCTCGGCGAGCATCTTGGCGGTGAACCGGACGAACCCGACGTCAGTGGGCTCGCCGTCCAGGACAGGGAACGGCGCGTACTCCTCGCCTACGTCGGACAGTTCGAAGAACGACCCGTAGCGGTAATCCCGCTCGGCGAGGAGAGCGCGAGTCGATGGCGACAGGCGCGACACGGCCGCGCGGGCGTCGGAGAGAATGCTCGCGCCGGCGCCGAGCGGGTCGGGGCGGACACACAGGAGGATCGTGTAGTCCGGCGGCCGTGTGGAGTTGACCAAGTCCATGTGGAAGGCGTTGTAGCCGGTCCCGGTGGACATCCCAGGATTGGCGGCGAGGTTGGTCCCGATCGTCTTCCACAGCGGCCATCGCCGGAACGGCTGGAAGGGGGTGGCTACTTCGGTGAGGAGCGCCGTTGTCACGCGAAGGAACTGCTCCTCGATCCCCAAGGCTTGGGCGATGCGCCCCAGACGCACCACGGCGTATCCGCCGGCCTTCGCGCTCAGCGTGGAGAGAAGGGCGTCCTTGAGTTCGCGGAACTGTGGAACCGAGCCCAGTGCACCCCGGTACTGCTGGATCGTGAAGTTTGTGAGGAAGGTGCCGTCCATGTTCCAGTCGGGAAGCACCTTCCCGATCTCGATCAGAGCTTCCTCCAGCGCTCCCAGAAGGACGATGAAGTTGTTCCGGTCAACATCTACGGTCTCGGGCATCGCGCTGTCCCTTTCTGTGGATTCAGTCGACGATGTTCTTCCGCTTTGTCGCAGCCTCCCTGAAGCGCTGGAGTCTGCTCTCGGCGTCCTCCGGCGCGCCGTGTTCCTTGAAGTTACTGACGAGTTCGGAGGCGATCGGCGCTCCAGGCTCGGTCCGCGCGGCACGCCCGGCCCCGTTCGGGAGGTCGGGACCGGGCTCTCCGCTGCGCCGCCGGGGGTAGGGGGAGTCGGACCGCTTTTGCAGCCTTCCGGCGGCTGGGACCATTCAACGCCGGGGCATAACGCCGGGGAGGCGGCGGCTTGTTGGGCGTATCTTCGTGTTGGCTTTCGGTGTTGGCCCCTACGGCAAGTGCCGGTCGAACAAGTTCGAGAAGACGGGGACGCTAGGTATGCGAGAGCAAGCCATCTGGCCGCTACTGAAGGAGCTCCGCCTGCGTGCAGGAAGGACGCAGAAGGAACAGGCAGACGAGCTGAACCGTTTAACTGGATGCCACGTTGATCGCCATCAGGTCTCGGACTGGGAACGTGAGGTCATTCCGGGGCCCTACTGGCGCAGGTACATGGCGGAGTCGTTCGGAGTGCCAACTGAACTGCTGAACCGGGCAGCGGTCGCGACGCGGCGGCGACGAAGGCTCGAAAAGCTCTCCTTGCAACGAGAAGAAGACGGTGCGGAGGGACCCGTGAACCGAAGGAAGTTCTTGGGCACAGCGGCTGTGGCCGCCGGCGCGGCGGCGGAGCCTTGGGGGCGGCTCGCAGCCGCGCTCTCAGGCGCCGGCGTGGACGCGAAGATCGCAAAGTATCTGGTGGGCATGACGGCGGAGTTGTTCACCGATGAGGAGCATGTTCCAGCGCCGCTGTTGTCCGCGCGCATCGACGCCCACCTCGATGCCGTCACCTCAGTGCTTCCCCGAGCAGGTCGATTCCGCCCGGAGCTGATCATTACGGCCGGCGAAACCGCGGCGCTCGCCGGGTGGGCAGCGTGGGATCGCGGCGAGTACGAGAAGGCGGCCCACTACTACGGGACGGTGCGGGACGCCGCAAGGGAGGCCGGGCACCGACCTCTGGAGGCACTCGCGATGGCGTATGCCTCCTACGGAGCGGCTGATCCTTCCCGCGCAGCAAGGATGCTCAGCGAGGCCCAGAAGTGCGTCAAGGGACCTGGCTACGCAACGGCGCATGCGTGGACGGCAGCAAGGGAAGCCGAGGAGCACGCCCGGCTGGGCTCGGTCAATGCTGCGGTGCGGGCCCTCGAACGTGCGCGTACGGCTTACCAGTACGCTGACCCCGGACGTGAGCAGTCGTGGGTGCGATTCCTGCGGCCCGCGCGGCTCGACTCGATGGCAGTGTCCACGTACACGCGTCTTCGCCGACCTGAGGCTGTTTCCGAAGCGCAGGCTTCCATGGAGCGGCTGGACGTAGGTAACCCCAAGGTCAACGTGGCCGTCCTGTGCGATGCAGCGATGGCACACCTGACATCAGGTGATGCCGAGCATGGAGTGGCGGTTGCTCGTCGGGCACTTGAAACGGCGGTTTCCCATGACTACGTGGGGGTGACTATGGTCGATGTGCGAATGAAGGAGCTCGTGGGGGCGTTGCCGGATAACGCTGCGGCGCGGAGCCTCCAGGAAGAGATCCGCGCCGCGGTTGCATGACGATCAGCTTTGCGTCTCTGCTGTCACCCAGTTCAAGTAGCCGGCCGAGCCGCCCATAATGGGCAAAGCGATGATCTCGGGCTCGTCGTAGTCGTGGTGCTCCCCGATGAACCCGGCGAGCTTGTCCACCAAGTCGCTACGCGTCTTGAAGTCGATGCGCCATTCCTTATCCTGCTCGATCTTGCCCTCCCACCGGTACACCGAGGCGATGGGGTAGACCTGCGCGCACGCGGCGAGCTTCTCGTTCACCACAGCGCTGGCCAACGTGTGCGCCTTGTCCTCGGCATCCGTCGTGGTGATCACAACGGCGTAGTCGCTTCGGTTCGTCATGACGGAGAGCCTAGATGGGCGACGAGGGAGAGCAGTAGGTCGCGATCAATCTTCGAAATCCTCTATCCGTCCACATAGGCATGGCCGTTGGGGTGCGCGGAGATCTTCCCCCACCCTCCCGCTCCGGCCGGTACCGCGCTGCCCGGCCGGTGACGCCATCCCGGGCCGCGATCCTCCCGTCTGGCCAGTCCAGCACGTACCGCAGGAGCAGAGCCCGTCGCTCGCCGAATGCCGTAGGCGGGCTTCCTGACCCCGCGCAGAGTCAGAGCTTCCATGTCCTCGGAAATAAAGGCGACTTGAGTGATGCCGAGCGGGTGCTTCGGCCAACTGGTCCGGTCGACCGAAGCACCCACTCAGGTGTCAGTCCCGCTCCACCGGCAGCCACAGCTCGGCGTCGGCCTGCGTCTTGTCCTCCGACAGACGGGTGCGCAGGATCTCGGGACCGGGACGGCTGCGGTACGGGTTCGACGGGAACCACTCCGTGAACACGTCCCGCCACAGCTCCTGGATGGCCTGCGGCACCGGCCCGGAGGCGGTGAAGACCGCCCACGTGCCCGCCGGGACGGGCAGCGTGGTCATGCCCTCGGGGGCGGCCGCGGACGTGACCGCCCCGTGGTAGTAGTCGAATTCGGTGCCTTCGGCGCGGCTCGGGTCCAGGTCGTCGCAGACCGAGACGATGCCCTCCGGCTCCTGGTCCGACAGTTTGAACAGGCGCTCCACGGTGCGCGGATCGATTCCGCGGATGAAATCGAGCATTGCCTGGTTCGGTCCCGCGTGCACCAGCGGTATCCGGGTCTTGAGGCCGACGACGGTGAAGTCCGGCCGGTCCACGATGCGGTAGCGCATGCTGCTGCTCCCTTCGACGGTGAGGCGGAAGGTCAACCGGGGCTGGGAGACGAGCGCGGTGCCGCCGCGCCGGGCCTCGCCGGGCCCGACACCGTGCATGGCGCGGAACGCCCGGGCGAACGCCTCGCCCGAGCCGTACCCGTAGCGCACCGCGATCTCCAGCAGAGACCCGCGTCCCGCGAGCACCTCGGCGCCCGCGACGGTGAGCCGTCGGCGCCGGACGTACTCCGAGAGCGGCATGCCCGCCAGCGCGGAGAACAGCCGGCGCAGGTGGTACTCCGAAGTCGCCGCGATGCGCGCGAGGTCGGCCGTGTCGACGGAGTCGCCGAGGTGCAACTCGATGTGCTCCATGGCCTGGTTGAGCCGGTCCAGCATGTCCGGTCCCCTTCCTTTCTTGCAGTCACCACGCTAGTGTGATGCGCCAGAAATCAGAGGCGTAAGTGGCTAGGGTTTTCTCATGTCACCAGGGCCTCGTGCTGTTGAAATTGTGTTGTCCGCTGAGGAGTTCACGGAGCTGACGCGGTGGGCCGACGGGGCGGCAGGGGCGCGTCTGGCGGAACGGGCGCGGATTGTCCTGGCCTGCGCCGAGGGGCTGCCGACCGTGCGTGTGGCGGCGAAGCTCGGCGTGACGGCGGACACGGTCCGCAAGTGGCGAACACGGTTCGCTGAGCGGCGGATGGATGCTCTGACGGACGCGCCGCGGCCGGGCCGGCGCAAGGCGGGACTGGTCCTGACCGACGAGGAGCATGTCCAGCTGACGCGCTGGGCGAGGCGGGCGAAGACCGCGCAGTACCTCGCTCTGCGCGCGAAGATCGTGCTGCGGTGCGCGGAAGGCGGGACGAACAAGCAGGTCGCCGCCGAGCTGGGCATTGCCCATGCGACGGTGAACCGCTGGCGGTCCCGCTTCATCGCCCGCCGTCTGGACGGACTGGCGGACGAGCCGCGCGTGGGCCGTCCGCCGTCGATCCTGCTGGACCAGGTCGAGGACGTCCTCGTGGCGACGCTGGAGTCCACGCCCGGCCGGGACACGCACTGGTCGCGGGCCTCCATGGCGAAGCACTCGGGCCTGTCGAAGTCGACGGTCGGGCGGATCTGGAAGCGGTTCGATCTCAAGCCACACTTGCAGGACACCTTCAAGCTCTCCACCGACCCGCAGTTCGTCGCCAAGGTCGTCGACGTCGTCGGCCTGTACCACCACCCGCCCGAGAAGGCGGTAGTGCTGTGCGTGGACGAGAAGAGCCAGATCCAGGCTCTGGACCGTTCCCAGCCGGTCCTGCCGATGATGCCGGGGATGCCCGAGCGGCGTACCCACGACTACTTCCGGCACGGCATCACCAGCCTGTTCGCCGCCTTCAACATCGCCGACGGCACCGTCATATCGGAACTCCACCGCCGTCACCGGGCCATCGAGTTCAAGAAGTTCCTGGTCACGATCGACAAGGCAGTGCCGCGCGAACTCGATGTGCACCTGGTATGCGACAACTACGCCACCCACAACACCCCCGAGATCAGGACGTGGCTGGGCCGGCATCCCCGCTTCCACGTGCACTTCACCCCCACCGGTTCCTCCTGGCTCAACCAAGTGGAGCGGTGGTTCGGCCTGCTGACCGACAAACTCATCCGCCGCGGTGTCCACCGCTCTGTGAAGGCCCTGGAAGACGACATCAGGGCATGGATCGAGACGTGGAACGAGAACCCACGGCCCTTCACCTGGACCAAGACCGCCGACGAGATCCTCAACTCGCTCGCGGACTACCTCGCGAAGATCGCCCCGCCCGACACCAAGACTCCCTAGCCACTTACGCCTCTGATTTCTGGCGCATCACACTAGGGAGCGGGCATCCTCGTGGACCCGACATTCTGTGCCCGATCAAGTCGGGTGCGCACGGCGGCCTCCACTACTCCGTGCCTTCCGCTGCCGGGGCGGAGTGATATCTGTCCGGGCGTTTTTCAAGTAGAGATTGCCCCCTGTTAAAGAACCTTCGGGGCAGTGAAGCCTAGGGCTTTTGGTGGAGTCCGCACTCCTTGCTCATGGCGTCCGGAGCGGTGGTATGTTGCCGCTGCCGACTTGGCGTCACCGCGGCTTATCAGTTGCTTCCATGTTTGAATCGTGAAGGAATGGGTTGTTGTCCAGGGGGAACAGGGGGACTTCTCGCCGCGCCGATGTCCGACCCTGCCGTGGCATGTCAACCGAGAGGCCGGTGTTGTCCGCTGGCAACGCTCGATGCGCTCCGGAGCGCACTGTAATGCGCTGCGTGACTTTCTCTACGGGGGCTTTGGAACTTTCTATGGCGTGGACGAGAGAGCGGGCGGTTCTGAGGGTGCGCTGTGTGGGCTGAAGGAAAAGGAGGGATGGTCGGCTTCGACGGGTTCTTCCTCACTCTGGTCCATAACAATGTGTTCCACCGGGCAACATGCGGCATGGGTGAGAAGCGAATCCCCGTCCTCCAGCTGGGGTCCGTCCGCTGGAAGTCGGCGGGGCGTTTCGGCCCCGGGTTCATCCAGTTCGCCCTGACCGGCGCGACCGAAAAGCGCTCGCTGTTCGGCCGGCAGGTGTGGGATGCGGCAGGTGACGAGAACGCCCTGCTCTTCTCCCACCGGCAACAACCTGCGTTCCGGGAAATAAGAAAGGCAGTCGAGAAGGCTCTCGCAGCCCGGCACGTGGCAGCGACCGCGGCAATCCGCGGATCCGGTCTGCTGGAAGTCATCACCGGCCTCGAGTCCCTGGCGCAGCTCCTGGAGTCCGGGAAGTTGTCGCAGGACGAGTTCGACGTCCTGAAATCCAGGCTCCTCGCCCGGCTCTACGCCGACCTGGCACTCGACTCGAATGCCGGGGCGTGACCGTGTGCGGCCGTCGGAACAATCAAAGGAAACGACATGCTTGTTGCCCATACGCGGGCTTGTGTCATATATGCCGATGAGGGCGGAGCCCGGTGAGTCCGCTGCCTTCGGCGCCGTCGGCCGAGTCTGCCGTGGAGCCTTCGTCCGCTCCCCGTTCCCCGTCCGTCTGTGTGCGTCTGGATTCACTGACGGGTCTGCGCTGGTGCGCCGCGTTCCTCGTGTTCTGCTACCACTTCGCCTATGAACAGGTGGTGTCGGGGACGGCCCGCCACGTCTACCGTCTGAAGGAACTGACCTACGCCGGCCCGTCCGCCGTCTCCTTCTTCTTCATCCTTTCCGGCTTCGTCCTGGCATGGTCGGCGCGACCCGGGGACACCGTGACCCGGTTCTGGTGGCGCCGCTTCATCCGGATCTACCCCAGTCACCTCGTCACCTTCTGTCTGGCCGCGCTCACCATGATCTGGATGGGCAAGGCGCTCGATCCCGCCGTCGCCGCGGGCAACCTCGGGCTGATCCAGGCGTGGATCCCGAACCGGAACGACTGGTGGTTCGGATACAACGGTGTGTCCTGGTCGTTGAGTTGTGAGTTTCTTTTCTATTTTGCGTTTCCGTTTGTTATCCCGGTCGTACGGAGGCTGACGGCCAAGGGCCTGTGGGCTGTAGTGGCCGTGGGCAGCCTATGCGTCGCCCTGTACCCGTTCTGGATACCCGACATCGCGCGAGCAACCGGTTGGGACGCGAAGTATCTGCTGTACGTCCTTCCTCCTGTTCGTCTGGCCGAGTTCGTCATCGGCATATCCCTGGCTTTCCTGGTCAAAGGTGGCTTCTGGCGCGGCCCTGGGCTCGTCGCCAGTCTTGCGCTCTGCACCGCAACGGTATTCGGCGTGGTTCACGTGATGCCGTACGACTTCCACTGGGCCGGTTGCACCATCGTCCCCTTCGTCATCACCATTGCTGCTGCAGCACGTGCCGACATGCGGAGCGAGCCGTCTCCGTTCAGGAATCCCTACATGGTGTACCTGGGTGAGATCTCCTTCGCCTTCTACCTCGTCCACGAGATCGTGATCTTCAGCGTGCGGCACTTCTTCCGAATGCATCAGGTGACCGTTCCCCTGACGCTGCACGTGGGTCTCGTCGCGTCCATCTCGCTCTTCGGTGCGGTGCTTCTGCACGAGTACGTGGAGAAGCCGGGCGTGCGTCTGCTGTCCGGCAAGGCCGTTGCGCGTTTCTGCGCCGGTTGAGTGACTCCGCACTGACAAGTACCGCCCGTACCCATCTTTCGCTCTTCTCCCGGCCTCCGGGAGCGGCATCGTGGTCGGGGTACTGGCGTTGCCGGCATGCGGCAGTGGGCCCGAGCTGCTGCGAGCAAGCCTATCGCCTGTGATGCAGACCACGGGAACCTTGTTTTATCGAGCGGACAGTCAATGGGTGTGAGTACGGACCGCCGTTGCTCGCCGCCGTCATCAACGCTGGGACGGCAGATGCGTGACGGATGCGAGCGATGAGCATCGCCGGCGCATCTCAATCGCCTTCACACGCATGTCCGATAGAGAGCAGTAAATCTTGATCCCGTCTCGGTTGAGCAACATGACAGCACGGTCGTGCAAAAGTCTTGCGGCCTGGTTCCGTTCGCACTTCGCCCACGGCGGCCCAGTGCCCCGCCCGAGACATCTGTGGACCGCGATCCTGGCGACAGGGATGCTCATCGGCATCGGTGCGCCATCTCTCAGTGCGGTGATCGCGGATGTGCGGCACTCCTCGCAGAGCGGATGGACCGTTCCACGGCTGACGGTGATGCCCCTGGGCGATTCGATAACTTTCGGTACCGGAAGCTCCACTGGATCCGGCTACCGTGCCGATTTGCTGGACCGGTTGACCTCGCACAGCGAGGAGGTGCGTTTTGTCGGCTCGCAGAGGAGCGGTGAGGCGCCGGTTCGTGAGCACGAGGGGCATTACGGCTGGAAGATCGGTGGTCTGACCGGCCGCACCGCCGGATGGCTGGCGGCGGCCAGGCCCAATGTGGTGCTGCTCCATATCGGCACCAATGACATGCACGACGACTACCGAGCGAGCCGGGCGCCCGAACGGCTCGCCGAGCTGATCGATGAGATCGTGGTGGCCGCTCCCGGCGTGACCGTGCTGGTCTCGTCCCTAGTCCCCTCCGCGGATCCCGGAACCCAGGAAAGAATCGAGAGGTTCAACAGGGCCGTGCCACAGGTGGTCGCGGAATACCAGGACAAGGAATTCCGGGTCGAGTACGTCGACATGAGCCGCGTCACCGCCACCGACCTCCGTGACGACCTGCATCCCAACGATGGCGGCTACCGCAAGATGGCGGATGCTTTTTACCGCGGTATCGCCGGAGCGGCCGCCAAGGGATGGATCCGGCAGTAGGTGGTGTTCCGGAGGCGTCGCGATGCGCACCGGACCCGGCCGACCGTGAGGCTGGCCAAGTCCGGTGCGCAGGGCGGACGGTGTTACCGCTTGACGATCTTGCCGACGGCGTCGGCCTCGACCACCTGGTTCTGGAGGTACTTCCAGGAGAAGTTCACGAAACCGCGGTCGCCCCAGTTCTTGCCCCAGGAGTTCTCGACCCGGACGCCCTTGCTGTTGTAGCCGACGATCGTGATCATGTGGTAGCCCGCGTAACCGGCGTTGCGCGCCGGGTAGTACTTGTACGAGGCGGCCTGCTTCGGGGTGAGGTAGTAGAAGTCGTCCCGCACCGGGATCATGATGACGACCGGAAGGCCCTTGGACAGCGAGGACTTCACGTCGTTCTGGATACGGCTGCCGGTGCGCAGCGAGGCGGCGCCGGAGAGCTTCCAGTGCGTCGCGTTGCGCCTCTCGGCCTTGGACGGCTGGGTCTTGTAGTCGAAGTCGCCCGGCTTGTAGTGCTTCCGGGAGTCGACGCCCTGCTTGGTGGCGATCCGGAAGTGGTCCCGCGCCGCCGTGGGGTCGTTCTTGCCCTTGACGATCTGGGCGTAGGTGTACATGGGGGCCTGCGGGCCGCCGGATATCTTCTGGACGCCTTCGAGGATGCTGTAGGCCGAGTAGTCGATGGCCCATGCGACGCAGGAGTTGACGTTGCCCTGGTAACCGGGGGTGGCCGCGAACCTGCTCAGGTCGACGCTGGCGGGGAGCCCGGCCTTCTTCGACTTGGTGGCGCCGGCCTTGGTGTAGGGGGACAGGGCCTCCAGCTGCGACTCGAGGGAGCCGTTCGACACGGCGCCGCGCTCCGACGAGTGGGACGGGAGCGCGCCCAGGGCGAACGGGGGCTTGCCGTCCGCCGAGTGGGCCGAGGTGCTCGCCTGGGAGATGCCGGCGGTGGAGGCGCCGATCGCGGCGGCCAGGGAGACGGCGACGACCGCGCGGGACGTGCCGCGGAGGCCCTTCGGCTGGGGACGGGTGCTGCTCATGGGTGTTCTCCTTCGGAGGTGATGTCAGGTACCTGACATCACGCCAAATCGGCCTTTTTCGAACATGTGGCCGATAGTCAGGAAAACCTAGCCGGATCAGGCGTCTTGATCAAGCTCAAGTGAGCGCCGTCACATGGGCGTTGGGTCGATCGGCAGGCGTTGCAGCCGTTCGATCGCGCGCAGCACTTCGGTGCGGTTCCTGGACCGCTTCACCCAGGCCGGCAGCCGGGCGAGCAGCGTCATCTTCCGCCCCGGCTCGTACCAGGGATCCCGTTCCCGCAGGGTGGACGCCACGAAGCGCCGGATCAGTTCCAGGTGTTCCCGGTTGTATGCCCAGAGCAGGCCGTGACGGGTCTCGGCCTGGAACCACAGCGGGGCCTGGAAGCAGGGGTCCGTGGGCGAACTCCAGTGGAATCGCAGGGTGGAGTCCTTGGTGTACCGGGAGAGGCCGCAGGCGAGGCAGGTAAGGGTTCGCCGGGCGTGCGGGGACGGGTGTGTGATGCCGGGAGGCAGGGACGCGGGGGCGACGCGGGCCGGTCCCGAGCACCTCGGGCAGCGGACGAGGACCGTGTCGATGAAGTGGTCCCGGGACCAGCCGGGGTCGCGGAAGCGGGGCGGTGAGGTCATCGTCGGTCGCTCACGCCATGGGGGAGTGGATCGTGTACAGGTCGCTCGCCTGTCTAGGGCCCCGTTCGGACATGACGGAGACGCCTGAAGCGGGCTGGCGGAACTCGTCGATGCCATCGGCGGGTTGCGGGACCTGTATCAGGGGTACGCCCCGGCGTTCCAGAATTCTGCGGAGCTTGGTGAAATCCGTACGGCGGGCGAAGCGGCCGTAGCGGTCCCGGAGGGTCTTGTTGACCGATGAGCCGCCCCAGTACGAGAGGCGGTGCACGTGCAGGGTGAAGTGGTGGCCCTCCCACGGGTGTCCGGGGGCGGAACGGAGCCAGTGGAATTCCACCATTCCGTAGTCGCGCCACATCGTCGTGGTGTCGAGGGAGTTCTCGGCGCAGTCGGTGCCCAGAACGGCGGTCACCTCGTCAGGAGTGGCCGACGGTTCCAGACAGAGGAGCTTCCCCGTGGTGATGACGTCCGCGTAGAACGCCAGAGAGTGCGGTGTCAACAGCGTGTCCTTGAAGGGAACCGGTCTTTAACGGGTTCGGAAGACCGGATTTTACGTCATGCGGGTGGGTGACCGGCCCCTCGGCCAATTCCGAATGCGGTACTGCCGGGGGCCGTTGAGGAGAAACGGTTATGGGGCCGCATCGGGCCATGGTCGTGGAAGGGGGAGGGGGGTGATGGGGCCGGAGTTCCGGGTGCGGGGTGCCGAACCGGCGGATCAGCGGTGGGGAGGGTTCCGGGGCTCGTTTCCGCTGTTGATATTCCGGCGGCCGGAAATGCCCGGATGTCCGCGGTCCGGGCGCGGCGTACGTTCGCAAGGCAACACCGATGCAACGGAACGGAAACGCACCTCGCAGCGCACGCCGAGAGGAGCACTTCACATGACCCAGCCGACCCCGGAACAGTGGCAGCAGTTCCAGCAATGGCAGGCGTTCCAGCAGTGGCAGCAGGCGCAGGCCCAGCAGCAGACGTGGCCGCAGCCGGTTCAGCAGCAGACGCTGCCCCCGTGGCAGCAGCAGACGCAGCAGCCGTGGCAGCAGCCGCACACCGGCGGTGTGGAGGTCGTGCACAAGGAGAACGTGCACCTGACCGCGTCCACCGTGCGCGCCGGCATCATCGGCATGGCGCAGGCCCAGATGCGGGCGACGCTCACCGACCTCAACGGCCAGGGCATCGCGGGTGAGCGGATCACCTTCGTCGTCACCAGCACGCGCCAGGAGTTCGGCAGCGCGACGACGAACGACCAGGGTGACGCGGTGCTCGACTCCGGGGCCAACATCTCCGACCCGCAGATCTGGGTGTCGGCGGGCAGCAGCGGCTTCACGGCCCTCTACGGCGGCAACGAGAAGTACAAGTCGCAGGAGGCCAGGGGCAAGTTCCAGATCGCCATCTGAGCGGTCCGGGCGGGCGGGAACGACGCGGCGGTGCCCCCGGGCGCAGGGGGGTACCGCCGTTTCCGTAGCGACGGAATGACGGGCCCGCGGCAGGTGTTTCCAGGGGCGTGAGTGCTGCCATAACCGTCCCGCTCTCCGTCCTCGACCGGTCCCGCACCCGCCGGGGGCACGATCCCGGCGAGGCGCTGCGCGACACCGTCGCGTTCGCGCGGGAGGCGGAGGCGCTCGGCTACCACCGGTTCTGGGTGTCGGAGCACCACGGCGTGCCCGGGGTCGCCGGGTCCGCGCCGACCGTGCTGGCAGCGGCCGTCGCCGGGGCGACGTCGCGGATCCGGGTCGGCACGGGCGGGGTGATGCTGCCCAACCACCGGACGATGGTCGTCGCCGAGCAGTTCGGGGTGCTGGAGTCGCTGTTCCCCGGGCGGATCGACATGGGGCTGGGGCGGTCCGTGGGGTTCACGGACGGGATCCGGCGGGCGCTGGGCACGGGCAAGGACGCGGTGGAGGACTTCGCCGGGCAACTCGCCGAGCTGGGCGAGTGGTTCGCGGGCGGGGCGTCCGCGTACCCGCAGGTGCACGCCCGGCCGGCGGAGGGGCTGCGGGTGCCCGTCTTCGTGCTGGCCAACGACGCCGGCGCGGACATCGCGGCCGGGGCGGGCGCGGCGCTGGTGATCGGCGGGCTGCACGGGACGGACGCGACGGTCGCCGCGGTCGAGCGCTACCGGAAGGGCTTCCGGGCCTCGGCGTCGCGCCCGGAGCCGTACGTCGTCCTCGCGGGGAACGTCGCCGTCGCCGCGACGGCACAGGAGGCGGCCCGGCTGCTCGTCCCCGAGGCGTGGGCCATGGCGTACTCGCGAACGCGCGGGGTCTTCCCGCCGCTTGTCCCCGCCGAGGACGTCGAGGCCATGACGATGACGGACCGCGAGCGCGAGCACTTCGAGGCGGCGCTGCGCGGGCATGTCCACGGTACGGAGGACGACGTCGCGGCGGAACTGGCCGCACTGGTGGAGCGGACGGGGGCGGACGAGCTGCTCGTCACCACCAACTCCTACGACCGGGAGGCGCTGTCGGACTCGTACCGGAGGCTGGCCCGGCTGGCGGCGACATCGGCATCGGCATCGACAGCGACGGGCGGCGGGGCCCGGTGAGCCCCGCCGCCCGTCGCCGACGGTCCGTCAGAACCAGTCGCCGTCGCCGTCCGAGTCGACGTACTCGTTGTGCACCTCGGTGATGTTGACGACCTGCTGCGGCTCGTCGTCGTCCAGCGCCTCGTTGATCAGCGCGCCACCGATGAGGCCCGCGGCGCCGGCGGCCGCGACGCCGCCCCAGCCGGGGCCCGAACGCTGCGGCTGCTGCGGGTACCCCTGCTGCTGGGGGTAGCCCTGCTGCGGTGCGTACCCCTGCTGGGGGGCGTAGCCCTGCTGAGGGGCGGGCGCGTAGCCCTGCTGGGCATACCCCTGCTGTGCGTACCCCGCCGCCTGCTGCTGCGTGGCCGCCCACCGCTGGGCGCACGCGACGCAGCTCATGACGCTCCGGGGGACGCCCCACTGCGGCGTCCACATGACGTTCTGCGAACCGGGGCCGTGCGAGGGGTCAAAGAAACAGTTCAACGCGCTCTCCAAACAAAACGCCCTGCGTTGTGGGCAGGTGAGGAGCACAGGCTACTCCCCACCCCAAGACGCCGATCCGGCCGCAGGAGTTCCGTCACAGGGCCGCGGCCGCGGGCTTGACCAGGTCGCGGACCGTGCGGGACTTCACATACTCGCCGATGGCGGTCATCTCCCACTCGCCCGAGAACTGGCGGACGAACTTGCACATCAGGACGCCCGTCTTGGGCTCCGCGTCGGTGAGGTCGAAGCGGACCAGTTCCTCGCCGGTCTGCGCGTCCATGAGGCGGCAGTACGCCTTGGCGACCTGGGTGAACTTCTGGCCGTTGAAGGAGCTCACGGTGAAGACCAGGCCCGTGACCTCGGGCGGGAGGCCGCCCAGGTGGACGGTGATGGTCTCGTCGTCGCCGGAGCCCGCGCCCGTGAGGTTGTCGCCGGAGTGCTGGACCGCGCCGCCCAGGATCATCAGCTTGCCGAAGTAGCAGGCGTCGATGAGGTTGCGCTGGGGGCCGTAGGCGATGACGGACGCGTCGAGGTCGATGGCGCGGCTGCCGTAGGCGGGCTCCCAGCCCAGGCCCATGCGGACCGACTGCATCAGCGGCCTGCCGCCCTTGACCAGGGAGACGGTCTCGTTCTTCCGGAGACTGACGCGGCCCTTGTCCAGGCTGATCCTGCCGGGCGCGGGTCCGCTCGGCGCGGCGCCCGGAGCGGTGGGGGCGACACCGGGGGCCGTCGGGGCGAGCCCGTCCGGCGCGGGCACGGCAGGCGCCACCGGCGGGGCCGGAGGAGCCGGCGGCGGGAACGAGGCGCCGAAGGACGGGGCGGGCGGGGCCACAGGGGCTGCCGGGGCGGGGGGCGCGACGGGCGCGGTCGGCGGGACGGGAGCCGGGGAGGCCGCGGGAGCGGGCTGCGCCGGCTCCTCCACGCTCACGCCGAAGTCCGTCGCGATGCCCGCCAGTCCGTTCGCGTACCCCTGGCCCACCGCCCGGACCTTCCACGCGCCGTTGCGGCGGTAGACCTCGACGACGACCAGCGCCGTCTCCGTCGCGAGCCGGGGCGGGGTGAAGGTGGCCAGCGGGGCGCCCGTGTCCGTGTCGCGGACGGTCGCGGTCGGCTCGGTGCCCGCGAAGGTGGTGCCCGGGGCGTCCAGGCTCGCCGTGACAACGATCTTCTCGATCCCGGCGGGGACGGCGGCGGTGTCCACCGTGATCGCGTCGGGCGTGCCGGCGGACCCGGCCCGGTGGGTCACGCCGGGGCCGGCCGGCTGGTTGTAGAAGACGAAGTCGTCGTCCGAGCGCACCTTGCCGTCGGCGGTGAGCAGCAGGCCCGAGACGTCGAGCCGCACCGGGGCGGTGACGTCCACCGTCACGCGGGTGACGGAGAGCGGGATGTTCGAGCCAGGGGTCATAGCGGTCATGATCGGCACAACGCACGAGGGGGCCGCGCGGTTCCAGTGTGCCCGGCGCGTTCGGTGTGCCCGGATGTGTTCACCGGGGCGAGACGAAGCCCGTCTCGTACGCCGCCACCACCGCCTGCGTACGGTCCCGCACGCCCAGCTTGGACAGCACCCCGGCCACATACGTCTTGACCGTCGCCGCGCCCAGGAACAGCCGCTCGGCGATCTCCGCGTTCGACAGGCCCGTCGCCATCAGCCGCAGCACCTCCGCCTCGCGCTCGGACAGCCGCTCGCGCAGCCGGCGCGCGGCGTCCTCGGTGGCGCGGTCGCCGGCGTACGCGGCGGCCAGCGAGCGGACGGCCGCCGGGAAGAGCAGCGAGTCGCTGCGGGCCACCAGCCGTACGGCCTGGACGAGTTCGTCCGCTCCCGCCCTTTTGAGGAGGAATCCGGACGCGCCCGCGCGCAGCGCCTCGTAGACGTAGGAGTCGTTCTCGAAGGTGGTGACGACCAGGACGCGCGGCGGCTCGTCCATGGCCGCGAGGATCTGCTCGGTGGCGCGGATGCCGTCCACCTCGGGCATCCGCACATCCATCAGCACCACGTCGGGGCGGAGTTCACGGGTGACGGAGAGCGCCTCGGCGCCGGTCGCGGCCTGGCCGACGACCTCCAGGCCGGGCTCGGCGCCGAGGATGGCGCAGAGCGCGGTGCGCACCATCCGCTCGTCGTCGGCGACGACGAGCCGCAGGGGAGCGGTGACGGCGGTCATCGGACGGCGCCCCCGATCGGCAGGCGCACGGACAGCCGCCACACGCCGTCGCGTTCGCCGCAGTCGCTGCTGCCGCGCAGCAGCCGGGCCCGCTCGGCGATGCCGGTCAGGCCGCGGCCGCCGCCCTCCCGGGGCGGGCCGGGACGGGCTGCCACGGGGTTCTCCACGGTGACCTCCAGGGTCGTGTCGTCGGCGGCGATCCGCAGCGCGACGGGGACGGGCCCGGCGTGCCGCAGGGCGTTGGTGAGACCTTCCTGCACGATCCGGTACGCCTCGCGGGAGACGACCGGCGGGACCGCGCCGAGGTCCGGCGGCGCGGTCAGGGTGACGGCGACGCCCGTCGCGCGGGTGCGGTCCAGCAGGGAGCCGAGCCGGTCGAGCGCGGGGGCGGGCGCGGCGGAGGCCGGCCCGTCCTCGCGCAACAGGCCGAGCACGGTGTCGAGTTCGCCGACCGCCGTGCGGGTGGTCTCCTCGATCGCGGCGAGCGCCTCCCGGGCGAAGCCGGGGTCGGCGTCGAGGACCTTGCGGGCGGCCCCGGCCTGGAGCAGTACCGCGCTCAGCGCGTGCCCGACGGAGTCGTGCAGCTCGCGGGCGAGCCGGTTGCGCACGGCGAGGGCGCGGGCCCGCTCCTCGGCGGCCCGGAGCCGGTCGGCCGGGGAAGGGCCGAGGAGCACGGGCGCGCAGCGCGCCAGGGCTGCGCCTGCGGCCCAGGAGGTGACGACCGGCAGGGCGAGCAGGGCCAGCCCGGCCAGGGAGGTCGGCACCGCGGCCCACGGCCCGTCGAAGGCCCGGAACCAGGGGAGGCGGCCCGCGGCGTCCGGGTCCAGGAAGGGCACGGCGACCAGGTACGCCGCGGTCGGCGGGGCCGCCAGCGACATGCCGCTGACGATGCCGCCCGCCGCCACGTGCAGGGTGAAGTACAGCGCCGGACGGGCCCGTTCGGCCCAGGTCCGGGCGGGGCCGGTGGCGAGCTCGGCGTCCCCCAGGCCGCACAGCGCCTGCGCCATGGCGGTCTCCAGCGGCCGCATCAGCGGGAAGAGCAGCGCCGAGAGGGCGGCGAGGGGGAGGGCCGCGGCGAGCGTCAGGAACTGGGTGGCGGGCGAGGCGAAGAGGGGGGCCATCCCGCCCGTGGCGAGCGGCAGGAGGACGCCCGCCAGCAGGAAGTACGGCATGAGCAGCGCACCGCCGAGCAGCAGGTGCACCCAGCGCAACCGTGCGCGGAGGCCCAGTACGGCGTGCGGGCGGAAGAGGGCGCCCGGGGTCACGGCGCGGTGCGGGCGTGCGCGCCGCCCGAGGAAGGGCCGCAAGTCGCTTCGATGATCACCGGGACAGGGTAGGTGACGGGCCCGCGGTGGGCGATGCTGGTCATGAGGGCCAGTGTGGCCGGAGCAGCCGCCGGGCGGATCGGCCCGGACGGCGGACCGCCTCCGCCGTGCGGCGGAGGCGGCCGGTTCTCAGGTCGTACGGGGTTGATCCGGTGGTGTGTTCAGGAAGTACGCGGCTGGTGCGGTCCGGACGTGCGTGGCCGGTGCGCTCCGGAAGTACGCGGTGCGGACACGGACGTACTCGGTGCGGATACGGACGTACGCGGTGCGGATACGGACGTACGCGGTGCGGACACGCGACCGCGGTGACGGCCCGCGTGGTTGTCGTCGCCGCGGCGGCGCCCGCCCTGGACGGGAGCCCGCCCGGCGCGCTCGTCGTCCCGGCGGCCCGCGCGCGGTGTGCGTGCGCGCTCCCGGAAGCCCGCCTGTGTGTCATTCCCCCGACGGTGACACCGCCCGTGCCGGCACGGTGTCGCCGATGTCATCTTGTGCGGCATACAGCCATGTTCTTCCGCTGTGCCGCGGAGCACGTCGTCCGCAGGGCCGGAACCTCTCCTGCGCCGGATCGATCCGTCCCTCGTGCTCACGGCAGAGACGGGAGCGACTCCGTCGGCCCCCGGGAGGAGGGAGAGGCGGCCGGTTTGTCAACAGGCCGGAGCGGAGGGGCTGATGGAGCCCGGTGGACGGGGCTGGACGGGTCCGGCGGCATGCTCCACTTTCAACGGCACAACCGCTTCCGACCGCACGCCACTTCCGACCAGAAGCCCGCCCCCCAAGACACACCCGCCTTCAGATACACACCCGCCCTCAGATACACACCCGCCTTCAACGACACACCCGCTCTTCCGCGCGCGAGGAGGGTCCCGATGAACGACCTGTGCAGCACCCGGAGCGACACCGCCGCCGCCCTCGACTCCATATTGCGCATCGCCCTCGGCTTCCAGGCCTCCCAGGTCCTGTTCGCCGCCACCCGCTTCGGGCTCTTCACGGAGCTGGCCCGAGGGCCTCTGACCGGTGAGGAATTGCGCCTGAGGCTCGGCCTCCACCCGCGCTCCGTCCGGGACTTCCTCGACACCCTCGTCGCGCTCGGCCTGCTGGAGCGCGAGGCCGGTCCCGACGGCCGCTACGCCAACACCCCTGCCACCGGCCGCTATCTGGACCGGAACAAGACCACCTATCTGGGTGGCGCGCTGGAGCTGTACGACAACCGGCTGTACGGCTTCTGGGGCAGCCTCGCCGACGGACTGCGCACCGGGAAGCCGCAGAACGAGATCAAGGACGGCGGCGACCTGTTCTCCGCCCTCTACAAGGACCCCGAGCGCCTCGCCTGTTTCCAGCAGGCCATGACCGGCCTCACCATGCGCTCGGCGGACGCCCTCGCCGGGGCCGTGGACTGGGCCGCCCACCGCACCGTCGCCGACATCGGCTGCGCCGAGGGCGCGTTGCTCAGCCACCTCCTGCACCGCCACCCGCACCTGCGGGGCACCGGCTTCGACCTGGAGGTCGTGCGCGGCAACTTCGAGCGCGGCCGGGAGCTCCGCGGCCCCGCGGAGCGGCTCTCCTTCACCGCCGGGGACTTCTTCACCGACCCGTTGCCCCGCGCCGACGTCCTGCTCTTCGGGCATGTGCTGCACGACTGGGACCTGGACACCAAGCGGATGCTGCTGCGCAAGGCGTACGAGGCGCTGCCCGAGGGCGGACTCGTCGTCGTCCACGAGAGCTTCATCGACGACGATCGGAGGGAGAATCTCACCGGGCTGCTCAGCAGCCTCAACATGCTCATCGAAACCACCGGCGGCTTCGACTGCACCACCGCCGACTGCCGGGGCTGGCTGAGGGAGGCCGGATTCCGCGAGAGCCGGGCGAGGCGCCTGGCCGGCGCGGAGTCCATGGTCGTGGGCCGCAAGTGAGGTTGCGGTGAGCGCGTTGAGGACGGGAAGCGATGGACGGGAGAGGACATTGACGCACGACGGCGGCGGCAAGGGCACGGTGGACGACGGCACGGTGCTGCACATCAAGGGACGGGTGCTGACCGGCCCGGACCCCGACGGCGGGGTGCGCGACGAGATGTGGGTGGTCGGCGGGCGGATCACCTTCGACCGCCCGGCAGGCGCGCGGGACGTCACCACGGTCGAGGGCTGGGCGCTGCCCGGCCTGGTGGACGCCCACTGCCATGTGGGCCTCGACGCCCACGGCCCGGTCGACGCGGCCACCAGCGAGAAACAGGCCCTGACCGAACGGGAGGCGGGCGCCCTGCTGTTGCGCGACGCGGGCTCCCCCTCGGACACCCGGTGGATCGACGACCGCGAGGACCTGCCGCGCATCATCCGGGCGGGCCGCCACATCGCCCGGACGAAGCGTTACATCCGCAACTACGGCCATGAGATCGAGCCCGAGGACCTGGTCGCGTACGTACGGCAGGAGGCGCTGCGGGGCGACGGCTGGGTCAAGCTCGTCGGCGACTGGATCGACCGCGAGACGGGCGACCTGTCCGCCTGCTGGCCGCGCGGCGCGGTCGAGGCGGCCATCGCCGAGGCGCACCGGCTCGGGGCCCGGGTGACCGCGCACTGCTTCGCGGAGGAGTCGCTGGCGCCGCTGGCCGAGGCGGGCATCGACTGCGTCGAGCACGCGACCGGACTCACCGAGGAGACGATTCCGCTGTTCGCCGAGCGCGGGGTCGCGATCGTGCCGACGCTCGTCAACATCGCGACGTTCCCCCGGCTCGCGGAGGGCGGCGAGAAGAAGTTCCCGCGCTGGGCGGACCACATGCGACGGCTGCACGAGCGCCGCTACGCGACGGTGGGCGCCGCGCACGACGCCGGGATCCCGGTCTACGTCGGGACGGACGCGGGCGGTTCGCTCGCCCACGGACTGGTGGCCCAGGAGGTCGCCGAACTGGTCAGAGCCGGGCTGCCCGCGACGACCGCGCTCGGCGCCGCGTCGTGGGGCGCCCGGGAGTGGCTGGGCCGGCCGGGGCTGGAGGAGGGCGCGCCCGCGGACCTCGTCGTCTACGGGGCGGATCCGAGGGAGGACGTACGGGTGCTGGCGGCGCCGGAGCGGGTGATCCTGCGGGGGAGGGTGATCGGCTGAGAACGCCGTCCCGTCATCCCCCCAGCGCCTGCTCCAGGGCCTCGGCGAAGCGGTCCGTCGTCGCGCGGTCCCGGACCGCCAGCCGCAGGTAGTCCGGGCCCAGGCCCGGGAACGTGTCGCCCCGGCGGACCGCGAAGCCCAGCCCGCGCAGCCGACTCCGCACGGCGGTCGCGCCCGGCAGCCGGATCAGCACGAACGGGCCGGACGCCGGGGAACACACCGTCACCGACGGGAACTTGGCCAGCCGGTACTCCAGGTGCGCCCGGTCGGCGGCGATCCGGTGCGCCGCGTGCCCGGCCTCGGCGAGCGCCGGGGGCGCGCTGCACGCCTCCGCGGCGACGAGCGCGGGCGACGACACCGGCCACAGCGGCTGCGCCCGCTCCAGCCGGGATATCCGCCCCGGCGACGCCAGGACGTACCCCACGCGCAGCCCCGCCAGACCCCAGGTCTTGGTGAGGCTGCGCAGGACGACCAGGCCCGGCAGGTCCGTACGGGAGGCGAGGGACTCGCCCTCGCCCGGGACCGCGTCCATGAACGCCTCGTCCACCACGAGCGTGCGCCCCGGCCGGGCGAGGCGGGCCAGGGACGTCGCCGGGTGCAGGACGGAGGTGGGGTTGGTCGGATTGCCGATGACGACGAGATCCGCGTCCCCCGGCACGGCCCGCGGGTCCAGCCGGAAGCCGTCCTCCGCCCTGAGCAGGACGCGCTCGACCTCGTGCCCCGCGTCCCGCAGGGCCGCCTCCGGCTCGGTGAACTGCGGGTGCACGACGACGCATCGCTTCGCCTCGATCGTCCGCGCCAGCAGCACGAACGCCTCCGCCGCGCCAGCCGTCAGCAGTACCCGCTCCTCCGGCAGCCCGTGCCGCAGCGCGACCGCGCGGCGGGCGGCCCGGCCGTCCGGATAGGCCGCGAGGGTGTCCATCGACGCGGCGAGGCGCTCGCGGAGCCACCGGGGCGGCGTGCCCGCGCGGACGTTGACCGCGAGATCGGTCAACTCCGCGCCCATGCCGCGCACTTCCGCGTCCCCGTGGTGGCGGAGGTCGGGCTCGGGGGATATGTGCTGCGGCATAGGTGCTTTCCGGGTGCGCTGTGTGTGAGAAGGGAGACGTTACCGGTTGGAGAGGGGGGTGTTGCCCCGGTCCCGCCCTTTCGCCGCCTCTTCCGTGGCGAGGGGCCCCGGCCCGGCACTCCACCACAGGACTGATTCACCCCATTTACCCCTTTAGCCCCGACGGGAGAACGCTGCACGCCCCGAAACACCAGACCGTCACGGCCTACCGATTTCTTCCGGACGCGGGATATCCCTGAAGCACCTGAAGCACCTGAAGCACCTGAAACAGAGGCCCTGCCCCGGGCCGTTCTCCCGGAAGGAACCCGCCGTGGACGGCTGGTACGTGGAC
This sequence comes from Streptomyces luteireticuli, assembly GCF_041519305.1. NCBI lineage: Bacteria > Bacillati > Actinomycetota > Actinomycetes > Kitasatosporales > Streptomycetaceae > Streptomyces > Streptomyces luteireticuli. The sequence continues at coordinate 2,408,604 of NZ_CP167927.1, read as the reverse complement.
GACCGCTGCACCAACTGCGACGCCGCCCGGCAGTTCGCGCCGGGACTGATCGGCGAAGTCGACGGGAAGTCGGAGCTCCTGCGGATGCCGCGCGACGAAGCGGAGACCCGGCAGCTGCACGCCGCCGCCTTCGCCTGCGCCACCCGCGCGATCCACCCCGCGTCCGGGCAGGCGGTGAGCCGGGCGCTCGACCCGTTCCCCATGGCCCTGGACGACGACGGCGGCGATGTATTGATCTGCGGCCACAACTCGACGCACACCGCCGCGGCCAACTCCTACCTCCTCCTGCGGCCGTCCGGCACGCGCATGATGATCGACACCCCGCGCTGGAGCCGCGAACTGGCCGAGCGGTACGCGGCGCCGGGCCCCGTCACCGACGTCCTGCTCACCCACCGCGACCACGCCGCCCACGGCCGTCGCTACGCCGACCACTTCGGCGCCCGCCTATGGATCCACGAGGGCGACCTCGACGCCGCACCGGACGCGGACCGGGTGATCCGCGGCCTCGACCCCGTCGGGATCGGCGAGGGGGTCGCGGCCCACCCCCTGCCCGGGCACACCCGGGGCAGCGTGCTCTACCTCGCCGACGACCGCTACTGCTTCAGCGGCGACAGCTTCTACTGGTCGCGCACGACCGATGACCTGGAGATCGCGGAGAGCGTGACCTGGTATTCCGTGGAGGAGTTGGCGCGTTCCCTCGCCGACGCGGCCGGACGCCTGCGGTTCGAGTGGGTCCTGCCGGGCCACGGGGGCCGGCGCCGCCTGCCGGCCGGCGAAATGGCGGCGCGGCTGCGGGCGCTGGCGGAACGTACGCGACTGCTGCGGCCCCGGCCCGTGGACTTCACGGCCGTCCGCTGGTGAGCGAGCGGCCCGGCGCCGGCCCTCGGGCCTACCCGCGCCGCCGAGCCCGCGCCGCCACCGCGCACGTCACCCGGCCGCCCTCGCCCACCGCCTTCGGGACCACCAGCACCGCTCCGACTCCCGCTCCGCGCACCGCCGCCGCCTCCGCCACGCTCGCCGTGCCGGTCGCCGCGCGGACCCTCGGCGACGGGGACGGGACGGGGACCGACGCCAACTCGGGGGCGGCGTACGACAGTAGCGGTACGCCCAGGGACGAGGCCGCCGCGAGCAGGCCGGGTTCCGTCGCGCGGGTGTCGAGCGTGGCCAGGGCGGTGAGGCGGCCGTCCGGGGGGATCATCCGGGGGACGAGGGCCAGGATCTCGGCCGCGGTCACCCCGGGGCGGGCGCCGACCCCCGCCACGTACTCACGCACGCGCGGTCGCCGCCGCCGCGACCAGTCGTTCCGCCGCCCCCGGCACGCCCGCCCAGTGGACGTGCAGATACGACGCGTGGACGCCGTCGGACGCGAAGCCCTCGACGCGGCGCTCCGGGTGGGTGAAGCCCCAGGCCGGTGTCGGGCCCGCGCCCGGCTCCGTCACCGTGCGGTGGAATTCGTGGCCGCGGACACGGGTGCCCACCGCCGCCAGGGGGGAGTCCGTGAGAGCGACGGCCTCGCGGTAACCCAGCGTCAGGCGGGGGGACATGCGCGCCTCGGCGGGGAGGACGCCGCACATCGGGCGGTCGTCCAGCGACCTCGACAGGTACAGCAGGCCCGCGCACTCGGCGATCACCAGGGCGCCGGAGGCGGCCAGGGCGGCGACCTCGGCGCGCAGCGGCTCGTTGGCGGACAGCTCCGGGGCGTACACCTCGGGGAAGCCGCCGCCGATGACCAGGCCGGCGGTGCCGGGAGGGAGCTTCTCGTCGCGGAGGGGGTCGAAGGTGACCACGTCCGCACCCGCCGCCGCGAGGAGTTCGGTGTGTTCGGCGTAGGAGAAGGTGAACGCCGGGCCGCCGGCGACGGCGATCACCGGGTGGGACGCGGGAGAGGAGACGGGAGGCGACCACGGCGTGTCCGGGAGCGGGGGCGCGCTGCGGGCCAGGGCCAGCAGGGCCTCCAGGTCGCAGCCCGCGCGCACCCGTTCCGCCTGCGCCGCGACCGCGTCCAGCGCCTCCGCGCGGCGCTCCGCGACCGGCACCAGGCCCAGGTGGCGGCTGGGGGTGTCGACGTCGGCCGCCCGGCGCAGCGCGCCGAGGACCGGGACGCCGGAGCCGCCCAACGCCTCGCGCAGCAGCGCCTCGTGGCGGTCCGAGCCGACCTTGTTGAGGATGACGCCCGCGACCCGCACCTCCGGGTCCCAGGACGCGAAGCCGTGCACCAGCGCCGCCACCGACCGCGACTGCGAGGAGGCGTCGACGACGAGGACGACCGGGGCGCGCAGGAGCTTGGCGACGTGGGCCGTCGACGCCAGCTCACCCATGCCGCTCGCGCCGTCGAAGAGGCCCATCACGCCCTCGATCAGGGCCAGTTCCGCTCCCGCCGCGCCATGGAGGAACAGGGGGGCGATGCGCTCCGGGCCGCAGAGGTATGCGTCCAGGTTGCGGCCGGGGCGGCCGGTCGCGAGGGCGTGGTAGCCGGGGTCGATGTAGTCGGGGCCCACCTTGTGCGGCGACACGGCGAGGCCCGCGTCCGTGAACGCCCGCATCAGGCCCGTCGCCACGGTCGTCTTGCCGCTGCCGGAGGCCGGGGCGGCGATGACCAGACGGGGGACGTGCGTACTCACCACTCGATGCCCCGCTGGCCCTTCTGGCCCGTGTCCATCGGGTGCTTGACCTTCGACATGTCGGTGACGAGGTCCGCGAAGTCCACCAGCTCCTGCGGGGCGTTGCGGCCGGTGATGACCACGTGCTGGGTGCCGGGGCGGTCGCGGAGGACGGAGATCACCTCGGCGGTGTCGATCCAGCCCCAGTGCAGCGGGTAGGCGAACTCGTCCAGGACGTACAGCCGGTACGACTCGGCGGCCAGGTCGCGCTTGACCTGCTCCCAGCCCTCGCGCGCCGCCTCCTCGCTGGAGGAGATGTCGCGCTGCACCCAGGACCAGCCCTCGCCCATCTTGTGCCAGGCGACCGTGCCGCCCTCGCCGGTCTCCCCGAGCACCTTCAGCGCCCGCTCCTCGCCGACCTTCCACTTCGCGGACTTCACGAACTGGAACACCCCGACCGGCCAGCCCTGGTTCCAGGCCCGCAGGGCCAGCCCGAAGGCCGCCGTCGACTTGCCCTTGCCGATCCCGGTGTGGACGAAGACGAGCGGCCGGTTGCGGCGCTGGCGCGTGGTGAGACCGTCGTCGGGGACGACGGTCGGCTGTCCCTTGGGCATTACGCGGCCCTCCTGGAGGTGTTGCCGTTGTTGCTGTTGCGTACGGTCCGGACGAGCGCGGAGACGCTGTCCGCGCGCAGTTCGTCGAGGGTGACGACGGGGGCGAGGAGGGAGTGGCCCAACTCGGTGGCCAGGCCCAGGCGTACGGGCCCGGCCTCGCAGTCGACGACGATGGAGGCGGTGCCCTCGGCGGCCAGCAGGCCCGCCGCGCGCGCCGCGCGGGCCAGCGGCTCGGGACCGCCGGTGGCCCGGCCGTCCGTCACCACGACCAGCAGCGGACGGCGCGAGGGGTCCCGGAGGCGCTCCACCCGCAGCACCTCGTGCGCCTGGAGCAGGCCCGCGGCGAGCGGGGTGCGGCCGCCGGTCGGCAGCTTCTCCAGCCGGGCCGCGCCCGCGTCCACCGACGAGGTGGGCGGCAGCGCGACCTCCGCGCCGGAACCCCGGAAGGTGATCATCCCGACCTTGTCCCGGCGCTGGTAGGCGTCGAGGAGGAGGGAGAGCACCGCGCCCTTGACGGCGCTCATCCGCTTGCGGGCCGCCATCGAGCCGGAGGCGTCCACGACGAACAGGACGAGGTTGCCCTCGCGGCCCTCGCGCACCGCCTCCCGCAGGTCGTCCCGGCGGACGACGAGGCCGCGTCCCGTGCGCCCGCGCGCCCGCTGGTGCGGGGCCGCGGCCTGCACGGTCGCCGCCAGGTGCAGCCGGGACAGCACGCCGCGCGGACGGCGCGAACCGGTCGTCCGGCCGTGCGGCGTACGGGAGCGGGAACGGCGGCCGGCCGCGCCCTCGCCGAGGCCGGGGACGTCGAACTTGCGGGTGCGGAAGGGGGCGGCCGCCGCTACCGGGGGTGCTTCCTGGGCCCCTTGGGCCCCTTGGGCCGGGGCCTCCTGCGGGGCGGCGGGGTCCGCGCCTTCGGAGGGTTCGGGAGCCGGCTGTTCCTCGGTCTCGCGCTGGGCGGGGAGTTCGGCTTCCTGCTCCGGACCCCGGGGCGGCTCGCCGCCGCCGTCTCCGTCGGGGCCGTTGTCGTCAGGGCCGTTGTCTTCGGGGCCGCTGTCTTCGGGGCCCTCAGGCTCCGGGTCGTCGTCCTCGTCCTCGAACTGGCTCAGGATCTCGTCGAGTTTGGCCTCGTCCAGGCCCGGGGCGTCGAAGGGCGCGCGGCGTCGACGGTGGGGGAGGGCCAGCAGGGCCGCCTGCCGTACGTCCTCGGTGACGACGTCCGTACGTCCGTCCCATGCGGCGAGCGCGGTCGCCGTGCGCGCGGTGACGATGTCGGCGCGCATGCCGTCCACCTCGAAACCGGCGCAGACCGCGGCGATCCGGCGCAGGGCCCCGTCCCCGAGCCGTACCGCCGGCAGCAGGGCGCGCGCGGCGGCGATGCGCTCGCGCAGCGCGTCCTCCTCGGCGGCCCACTTGGCCGTGAACGCGGCCGGGTCCTCGTCGAAGGCGAGGCGGCGGCGGACGACCTCGACGCGCTCGTCGGGCTCGCGGGAGGCGGCGACCTCGACGGTCAGGCCGAAGCGGTCGAGGAGTTGGGGGCGGAGCTCGCCCTCCTCGGGGTTCATGGTGCCGACGAGGAGGAAGCGGCTGGCGTGGCGGACGGAGACGCCTTCGCGTTCGATGTGGGCGGAGCCGGTGGCTGCCGCGTCCAACAAGGAGTCGATGAGGTGGTCGCCCAGGAGGTTGACCTCATCGACGTACAGGACGCCGCGGTGGGCGGCGGCCAGGAGACCCGGCTCGAAGGCCTTGACGCCGTCCGAGAGGGCGCGCTCGATGTCGAGCGAGCCGACGAGGCGGTCCTCCGAGGCGCCGACGGGGAGTTCGGCCATCTTCGCCGGACGGGTGAGCGGGGCGTCGTCCGTATGGGGACCGTCCGGGCAGCCGGGGTCCGGGGCGGCGGGGTCGCAGGCGAACCGGCAGCCGGTGTAGGTCCCGACCTCCGGGAGAAGGGCGGACAAGGCCCGGACGGTCGTGGTCTTCGCCGTTCCCTTCTCGCCGCGTACGAGGACGCCGCCGACCGCGGGGGAGACCGCGTTGAGGAGCAGCGCGAGCCGCAGGCTGTCCATGCCGACGACGGCGGCGAAGGGATAGGGGGTGCTGCTCATGCGGTCATCGCTCCTTCGGGTGGTGCGCTGGCTGGTGTACGCCGCTGGTGCTCGGACGCCGCACTGGCTTCATGGCGCCCCCGGCGGTATGAAGGGGGCGCCAGCGGGGACGCCGTCCTCGATCAGGCGCATCAGCGCATCCGTATCCGCGTGCTCCTCGATCAAATCGCCCAGGCGGTCCAGCTGTTCCTCGCGGAGGCCCGCGAACGACGTGTCCGGGGCCGGGACGAAGCGGCGGCCCGCCGCCTCCGCCACGCGCCGAAGGAACGCGCGGCGGAACGCGTCGCTCTCCAGCGAGCCGTGCCAGTGCGTACCCCACACCGACCCGACCCGGCAGCCGTCCAAGAAGGGCTCCCCGCCCAGCACTTCGGCGACGCCGTGGTGGATCTCGTAGCCCTCCACCCGCTCGCCGAGCGCCTCGCCGACGGGGCGCTCCAGGGTCTTCTCCGCCGCGAACCGCACCCGTACGGGCAGCAGGCCCAGGCCCTCCACGACCCCGGCCCGGGACTCGACCTCGTCCTCGACGCGTTCGCCGAGGAGCTGGAAGCCGCCGCAGATGCCGAGGACCGGGCGGTCCTCGGCGGCGCGGCGGACGAGCGCGTCGGCGAGACCGCGTTCGCGAAGCCAGGCCAGGGCGCGGACGGTGCCGCGGGTGCCGGGCACCACCACGAGGTCCGCGTCGGCGAGTTCCTCGGGGCGGTCGACGAAGCGGACGATCACGCCCGGCTCGGCGGCGAGCGCGTCCACGTCTGTGAAGTTGGACATGAGGGGGACGGCGCAGACCGCGACCCGCAGCACGTCCTCGCCCAGTGGCGGGGCGACCACCGACTCGCGCACGGCGCCGCGCAGCGAGACGCGGAGCCCGTCCTCCTCGTCGATGCCGAGGCCGTGGGCGAACGGCAGGACGCCGTACGTCCGGCGGCCGGTGAGGCCGCGCAGCATCTCCAGCCCCGGCTCCAGCAGGGACACGTCGCCGCGGAACTTGTTGACCAGATAGCCCGCTATGAGCTCCTGGTCCTCGGGGGAGAGCAGCGCGGTGGTGCCGAAGAAGGACGCGAAGACGCCGCCGCGGTCGATGTCGCCGACCACGACGACGGGCAGCCGACCGGCGCGCGCGATGCCCATGTTGACGATGTCGGTGCGGCGCAGGTTGATCTCGGCGGGGCTGCCGGCACCCTCGCAGATCACCGCGTCGTGGGTGGCGCGCAGCTGCTCCAGGCAGTCGGTGACGGTGCCGAAGAGCTGCTCCTGGCGGCCGGAATGGTAGCCGCGGGCGCTGAGTTCGCCGACGGGTTTGCCCATGAGCACGACCTGGCTGCTGCGGTCGCCGCCCGGCTTGAGCAGCACCGGGTTCATCAGCGCGCTCGGCTCGACACGGGCGGCCGCGGCCTGCATGGCCTGGGCGCGGCCTATCTCGGCGCCCTCCCGGGTCACGAAAGAATTCAGCGACATGTTCTGCGCCTTGAACGGCGCCACCTTGACGCCCTTGCGCACCAGCCACCGGCAGATGCCGGCGGTGACCACGCTCTTGCCCGCGTCGGAGGTCGTCCCCGCGACCAGCAGGCCCCCACCCCGCTTACCCACCCGTGCTGCTCCTCTTGACGGTCCTGCTGATGAGACTTCCCACTGTGCGCCCGGTGACAGCAACGCCCAGCGCCAGCAACGAGACCCGGCGGGAGAGCCGGACGGCCCGTTCGATGTCGGCCACGGCCACCGGCCGGTTCTCCGCACCCAGGACGGGGCGGTGCTCGACGCGGCCGGCGTAGGCGAGGGTGCCGCCGAGGCGTACGCCCAGGGCGCCCGCGAACGCGGCTTCCACCGGGCCCGCGTTGGGGCTGGGGTGGCGGCCGGCGTCGCGCCGGGCGACGCGCAGCGCGTCGCGCCGGTCGGGGCCGGCGAGGACGGCCAGGGCGGCGGTGAGCCGGGCGCCGGGCCAGCCGACGACGTCGTCGAGCCGGGCGGAGGCCCAGCCGAAGCGGCGGTAACGGGGGGACTCGTGGCCCACCATCGCGTCGAGTGTGTTGACCGCGCGGAAGCCGATGAGGCCGGGGACGCCCGCGAACGCGCCCCAGACGAGGGCGCCGACGACGGCGTCGGAGGTGTTCTCGGCGACGGACTCCACGACGGCGCGGGCCATCTGCTGCCCGTCCAGGGACTGCGGGTCGCGCCCGCACAGGTGCGGCAGCCGTTCGCGGGCGACATCGAGGTCGCCCGCTTCGAGCGCCCCGCCGATGGCGCGGGCCTCGCGGCCGAGGGAGGTGCCGCCGAGGACGGCCCAGGTCGCGGCGGCGGTCAGGGCGGCGTCCGCGGTGCGGTGGCCGCGGGTGGCGCGGGCGAGCAGGGCGGCGCCCGCGGCCGCGCCACCGGCGCACACGAGGGTGTGCAGGGTGCCGTGGGCGCGGTGGTCGCGCCACAGCCGGCGCTCGACGGAGTGCGCGGCGCGGCCGAAGGCGGCGACGGGGTGGCCGCGGCGGGGGTCGGCGAGGACGAGGTCGCAGGCGAAACCGAGGACGGCGCCGCAGGCGAAGCCGAGGGGGTCGGCGGAGGGCACGCGTCAGACCGCCGTCGCACCTCGGGGCGAACGCGGTCCGGTCGGTGGTCGGCGGCGGCCGGGCATGGCTCTGTGTCCTCACTCAGGGTCCGCGCCCTGGTTCGACGTGACCGGCGACCAGAGTCTCCTGGCTCCCGGATCGGCGCGGATCCCCTTGCCTTCCGGCGGTGTTCGGCTGCCGTGGCGTTGCGGTGCTGCGTGGTGCTGCGCGGGGGCGCGCTCCCCGGTGACAGTGGCGGGACCGCGCCGGACTCGCACCGGCTTCCTCTGCTGTCGCCGTTTGGCCTCGGCAGTCCACCATGGCCCGTGAGCGGGCGTCAACTCGGGTTTGGGTTTGCCCCTGGCCCGCCCTTTCACCGTTTCTTCCGGGGGCTCCGCCCCCTCGGCCCGGCACCGCGCTGCCGCGCGGTGGGCGGGGCTCCGCCCCTGCTCCCCGGCGGGGGCTGCGCCCCCTGCACCCCTGCTTCCGGGGCTTCGCCCCTGGCCCCCTTTTTCGGGGCTCCGCCCCGGACCCCGTTTGTCGCGGCTCCGCCGCTCGTCCTCAAACGCCGGACGGGCTGGGTTTCGGGCCCGGGCCGGATTCCAAAGCCCGGGCGCGCGCTTCAGCCCGGGTGCGCACTTCAGCCGGGGCGCGTACTTCAGCCGGGGCGCGTACTTCAGCCCGGGCGGGCACTTCAGCCCGTCCGGCGTTTGAGGACTCCGCCCGAAGGGCGGACGGGGTCCGGGGTCTCCCCGGAAGAAACGGTGAAAGGGCGGGACCGGGGCACACACCCAGCCTGTCCGGCGCTTGAGGACAGCGCCCGCAGGGCGCTTCAGGGGTCCAGGGGGCGCAGGGGCGAAGCCCCGCCACCGCCCGGAGGGGCGGTCCGGGTCCGGGGCCCCGCCCCGGGTGGGGGTACCCCCTCTGGGGGAGGCGAAAGGGCGGGCCGGGGGCAAAAACCCCCCGACCCGCCCCGAGACCGCCGCCTCAGGCGACGATCAAATAGATCCCGTACCCGACCACCGCCGCACACGCCGCATAACACGCATACGCACCGGCGCGGACCAACCCCGTGGACGACCCCCCGCCCTCGCGGGACCCCGACGTCCCCACGATCCCCAGCGTGAAGACCCCCACCAGCGCCACCGTCATCACGACACTGACACCGAAGACCTGGCCGAGCGCGGCCCAATTGATGTTCATCGCGGAAGGATTCCTCAGCTGGTCGCGGCCACGGCGGGGGTCACCGCGGGCTCGGGGGTGGTGACGGACGGGGCGGCCGGGGCAGCCGGGGCGGCCGGCGGCGGGGCCACGGCCTGCAGGGCCTGGGTGACGACACCCGCCGGCTCCTCCGCGACGGCGGGGGAGGGCGCCGCATCGTCGCCCGTGACCGGCTTCCGCCGCGACGCCAGCCAGATCGCGCCGCTCACGGCGATGCCCAGGACGGCGACGGCCGCGACGCCCCAGTCGCCCTGGTCCGCGAGGAGCGCCGCGCCGCCGGCGACCAGACCGGCCGCGGGGAGCGTCAGGCACCAGGCGATGACCATGCGGCCGGCCGTGGACCAGCGGACCACGCCGCCCTTGCGGCCGAGCCCGGCGCCCATGATCGAGCCGGAGCAGACCTGCGTGGTGGAGAGCGCGAAGCCGATGTGCGAGGAGGCGAGGATCACCGTCGCGGCACCGGTCTGGGCGGCGAAGCCCTGCGCGGGGCGGATGTCGGTGAGGCCCTTGCCGAGGGTCTGGATGATGCGCCAGCCGCCCAGGTACGTACCGAGGGCGATCGCGAGGCCGGCCGAGACGACGACCCACAGCGGCGGGTCGGAGTGCGGGGCGACGACGCCGCCGGTGACCAGGGCGAGGGTGATCACGCCCATGGTCTTCTGCGCGTCGTTGGTGCCGTGGGCCAGCGAGACGAGCGCGGCGGAGGCGATCTGCCCGGCGCGGTAGCCCCGCGCGGTGTCGGCCTCGTCGCGGCCGCGGGCCAGCCGGTAGGTGAGCCGGGTCGCGAGCGTCGCGGCGACGCCGGCGACGATCGGCGCGGCCACGGCCGGGATGAGGACCTTCATGACGACGGCCTCGCCGTGGACGCCGTGGGTGCCGACCGAGACCAGCGTCGCGCCGATCAGGCCGCCGAAGAGGGCGTGCGAGGAACTGGAGGGCAGGCCCGCCAGCCAGGTCAGCAGATTCCAGACGATCGCGCCGACCAGACCGGCGAAAATCACCTCTGGTCTGATCCCGGCGCTCTCGTCGATGATGCCTCCGGAGATCGTCTTGGCGACCTCCACCGAGAGGAACGCGCCGACGAGGTTGAGCACCGCCGACATGGCCACCGCGACCTTGGGTCTGAGAGCCCCGGTGGAAATGGTGGTGGCCATCGCGTTGGCCGTGTCGTGGAAGCCGTTCGTAAAGTCGAACACCAAGGCCGTGACGATCACGATCCCGATGAGAAGCGTGATGTGTTCCATTCACCCAGGCAATCAGTCAGGCGGTCAGATTCCGTACGACGGTCGGACTCCGTACGTCAGTACGCGGCGACCGTAGGGACTCCGGGTGAACGGAAGGTGAACGGGCGCGGGAGCCACGGTGACGCGAACCGGAGGCGGTGAACCGTGAAGGAATCGAAGGGGTCCGCGGCAGAGGCCCGGATCCGGGCGGAAGTGCTGGCCACGGCCCGGCGGACGGCCGCCGAGGGGCTGGTGGTGGGCACCTCGGGAAACGTTTCGGCCCGGCTCGGAGAGATGATCCTTGTCACGCCCAGCGGTGTGCCGTACGACCGGCTCGGTCCGGAGGACCTGGTGGCCGTGGACCCGGACGGCCGCCCGCTCGGCGACGGGCTCGCGCCCACCAGCGAACTGCCGCTGCACCTCGCCGTCTACCGGGCCACCGGCGCCGCGGCGATCGTGCACACCCACGCCGTCCACGCCACGGCCGTCTCCACGCTCGTCGACGAGCTGCCGGCGGTCCACTACATGACCGCGGCCCTCGGCGGGCCCGTCCGCGTCGCGCCCTACGCCCTCTACGGCAGCGACGAGCTCGCCCGCCACGCCCTGGCCGCCCTCGACGGCCGCACCGGCTGCCTGCTGCGCAACCACGGCACGCTCACCTACGGGGCGACCCCGGAGCAGGCCCACGACCGCACCGCCCAGCTGGAGTGGATGTGCCGCGTCTGGCTGGCCGCTTCGGGCGTGCCCGGCCGTACGCCCACCCTGCTGAGCCCGGACCAGCTCGCCGAGGCGGCCCAGAAGCTGACCAAATATGGGCAGGAACCGTAAAGATCCAGACAGAAACACCCGCTCGCCGGTCCCCGTCGACTGGCCCCGCCCCGCGCCGCCGCCGACACTTGAGGGATGCATCTGGTCAGGACGACGGCCTGGACGGCGGCGGTCGCGGCCGCCGCGTCGGCGGCCGCGCTGGCGGCCGGGCGGTACGCGGGCACCGCCGCCCTGCGGACCGGGCCCGGCACGCCGCTGCCCGGCGAGCACCCCCTCACCGTGCACGCGGCCGACACCGACACCGTCACCCTCGCCCGCACCCCCAACGCCCTGCGCCCCGGCACGTACGGGCTCGCCGCGCCCGGCCTGCACGCGATCGTCGGGCCGCCCGTCGCGGACGTCTCGCACCCCCACGACCGCGTCGTCCGCCGGCTCGTCCGGGTCGTCCACGGCCACCTCCACGAAGGCGCGCACGTCCACTTCACCCCGCAGGTCCACCTCGGCGACCCGTACCAGGCGCTGGGCATCGTCCACCGCGAGGTGGACGTGCCCGGCGCGGACGGCACGCTGCCGGCCTGGTTCCTGCCCGGCGCCCGGGACACCGCCGTCGTCGCCGTGCACGGCCTGGGCACCACCCGCGAACACCCCATGGTCGTCCTGCCGTTCCTGCACCGCGCCCGGCTCCCCGTGCTCGTCCCCGCGCTCCGCGGCGACCCCGGCGCGCCCCGGCCCGCCGACGGCATCGGCCGGCTCGGCGCCGCCGAGCGGCACGACGTCGCCGCCGCCGTCGCGGAGGCCGTGCGCCGCGGGGCCCGGCGCGTGGTGCTGCTCGGCTGGTCCACCGGGGCCACCGCGGCGCTGCTCGCCGCCGCCGACCCGCAGACCGGCCCGCGCGTCGCGGGGCTCGTCCTGGACTCCCCGGTGCTCGACTGGGACGCCGCGCTGCACGCGCTCGCCGGGCGCCGTCCGCCCGCCGCGCTGCGCCCGCTCGCGGTGCATTCGGCCCGCGCCCGCGCCGGCCTCGACCAGGGCGAACTCCGGGCCGCCGCCGACCCGGCACGGCTGGCCGTGCCCACCCTGCTCCTGCACGCCCCGGACGACCCCGTGGCCCCCTGGCACCTCTCCCGCGACCTCGCCGCGCACCGTCCCGACCTGGTCACCCTGCGGACGGTCCGCGACGCCGGGCACTCCGCCCTGTGGAACGCCGACCCGGCGGGCTACGAGGAGGCCCTGCGGCGCTTCCTGACGCCCCTGATGTAGGGCGCCACCGGTCGCCACCAGGGGTCATGGGTGTCTGCATGGTTGATTCCGATTGGGTTTTCGGAGCGTGAACGGCAAGACTGCTCCTGTGACGTCCCGTACTCCGCGCGACTCCCGGCTCAGACTCGTCCCCCGGCAGCCGATCGCCGCCGCCCGCAAGGCGGTGGCCGACCGGGGCTCCCGTCCCGCCCCCCGCCCGCCCGCCGGCATCCCGGCCCGGCCGGAACTCGCCCGGCAGGCGAGAGCCGGGCTCACCGGCGCCGTCCGCCTCGCCCGCTGGGCGGCCGACCAGCAGGCCCGTCCCGAGGAGCTCGGCCGGGCCGCCGACCGGGCCGCGGCCGCCCTGGGGGTGACGCCCGACCGGGTCCGGGCCGACTGGGACCGGGCCCGGCTGGCCGGCCTCCTGGAACTGCACGGCAACACCGCCCGCCCCGGCTGGCGGCTGACCGCCTGGGACCGGGACGACAGCGCCGTGCTGCGCGGCTGGGTGGCGCTCTTCGACGCCTGGTCGATCGCCCGCCCCGAACCGGCCGGCACCGACGCGACCGTCGCCGCCGAGGTCGTCGAGGCCGCGCCCCAGCTGCTGTCCGTCCTGCACCTGTCCGCCGGCCCGGTCCCCGTCGCCGAGCTGCTCGACCTCCTCCGGCAGCGCGTGGCCGAGATCCGCGCCGAGCGCTGCGAGGTCCGCTACGAGGTCCGGCACGAAGGACGCCCCGTGCCGGACCTCGCCGACCGCTGCCCCGAGGAGCTCGGACCGCTCGCCGGCCTGCTCGACTGGGCCCTGGACGGGCTCGCCTCGGTCGGCGCCCTCGTGGTCCGCGGCACCGGCCCGACGGCCGAGGCGGTGCTGACGCCGCTGGGGAACTGGGCGGTGTGGGTCAAGCTGGAGCAGATCTGCGTGGCCGCCCAGAGCCCCGCGGGCAACATCGAGCTCGCCGCCGAGGCCATGCTGCGCGGCTGCGCCGACCTCAGCCCGGGCCCGGCCCGTGCCGAGTACCGGGCCTGGCTCGCCGCCCGGCCGGTGCGCAGCGCGGTCGACGAGCTGCTGGCCGCGGCCCGGGGCGACGACGCGCTGGTGCGCGGGCTGGCCTTCGAGGCGCTGCGCGCCGTGGGCGCCCCCGCGGAGCCCGCGGTGCGCGCCGCCGTCGACGAGCCGGCCGTCCGCCCGTACGCCCTGCTGTGGCTCGCCGAGCAGGAGGGGCACGACCCCGAGGAGGCGGCGGAGGTCCTCACCCGTGAGGAGGCCACCTGGCTCTGGGTGGACACCGCCGCGGCCGTCGCCGACCACGGCGAGAGCCGGCTGCTGGTGCGCCATCTCGACTCGGCGGTGCAGGGCACGGTGCCGGGTCTCCTGGAGGAGGTGCGCGCCGTCGGCCACCCGCGTACGGTCCAGGTGCTGGTGGCTCTGGCCGCCGCGCATCCGGATCCGGCGCTGGCCAAGGCGGTGCGGCGGGCGGCTTTCCAGGTGCATCGCGGGGGTACGTGATCCGGTGCGCGGGGCCCCGGGTGGGGTGATTTGCCCCTGGCCCGCCCTTTCACCGTTTCTTCCGGGGGGAGACCCCCGGGCCCCCATTCGCCCTTCGGGCGAAGTCCTCAAGCGCCGGACGGGCTGAAATAGCCCGTCCGGCGTTTGAGGACACCCGCGCGGAGCGCAAGGAAACGGTGAAAGGGCGGGACCGGGGCAAACCCCCCGCCGTCAGCGGAACGTGTCGCAGGCCGCCACGCTCCCCGTCCGATAGCCCGTCGTGAACCACTGCTGACGCTGCGCCGCCGACCCGTGCGTCCAGCTCTCCGGGGTCACCCGCCCCTGGAACTTCTCCTGGATGCGGTCGTCGCCCACCGCCGCCGCGGCCGACAGGCCGTCGCTGATGTCCTGCTGCGAGAGCTGCTTGAGCAGCGGCCGGCCCGTCGCCGGGTCCGGGGTGGTGGTCGCGTGGTGCGCCCAGACCCCGGCGTAGCAGTCCGCCTGGAGCTCGACCTTGACGGAGTTGCTGGTCTCGCCGGTCTTCCGGTCCTGGGAGCGGGCCAGGGTCCCGGTCAGGTTCTGGATGTGGTGCCCGTACTCGTGCGCCACCACGTACGCCTCGGCGAACGGTCCGCCGCGGGCCCCGAACTTGTCGGTGAGCTCCTTGAAGAAGCCCAGGTCGAGATAGACCTTGTGGTCGCCGGGGCAGTAGAACGGGCCGACGGCCGAGGTCGCGGACCCGCAGGCGGTGTTCGTCCGGTCGGTGAAGAGCTTGGTCGGCGCCGGGTTGTAGGCGCGGCCGCCGCGGGCGTACTCCTGCTTCCAGAAGGACTGGACGCTGTTGACGACACCGACGATCCGGCAGTCCTCCCGGGTGTTGGCGTCCCGCCCCTTCTTGCAGCTCTGCGCCACCTGGCTGTCCGTACTGGCGGTCCCGGACGGGTTGCCCGAATTCCCCGAGGACAGTCCCAGCTCCTGCGGGCCGATGCCGAAGAACAGCCCGGCGAGCAGGGCCAGCAGCCCCACGACCCCGCCGCCCACGGTCAGCCCGCCCCCGGGGATCCGGCTGCCCCGCTCGTCCTGCACCTGTGAGGTGTCCAGGTCCGCGTCGTCGTCGAACTGCATGCCCGCCGCCTCTCCCACGGGGTCCGTCACCCCGAGTATCGGTGCACCGATTGTTCCGTGCCCGCCCGTTTCGTGCCCGCCCGGGCCGTCCGGAACGGTAGTGAACCCGGGCGGACGGCGGCGAATCCGGCGGAGGCCGGACGGTGTACGACCGGCGTGCGAGCACTCTCCGTGCGCCCCCGGGCCCGCCGCCCGACCGGGAAATCTGCTTGCCCGCCCCCGTTAGACTCTTCCCCATGGCTTCTCTCCTCGTGCATTAGACGGCGCCGCGCCGCACCGCGCGGCAGTGCTCGCCCCCTTCCCGACCGCCGTCCACCCTGCCCAGGAGTAGTTCCCGTGATCACCGCCTCCGGCCTCGAGCTGCGCGCCGGCGCCCGTGTCCTCATCGAGTCGGCCTCGTTCCGCATCGCCAAGGGCGACCGCATCGGTCTGGTCGGCCGCAACGGCGCCGGCAAGACCACGCTGACCAAGTGCCTGGCCGGCGAGGGCATCCCCGCCGCCGGCACCATCAGCCGCTCCGGCGAGGTCGGCTACCTCCCGCAGGACCCGCGCACCGGCGACCTCGACGTGCTCGCCCGCGACCGCGTCCTCTCCGCCCGCGGCCTGGACGCCGTCCTCCGCAAGATGCGCGAGAACGAGGACCGCATGGCCAACGGCAAGGGCGCCACGCGCGAGAAGGCCATGAAGAAGTACGAGCGCCTGGAGACGGAGTTCCTCACCAAGGGCGGGTACGCCGCCGAGGCCGAGGCCGCCACCATCGCCGCCAGCCTGGGGCTGCCCGACCGCATCCTCGGCCAGCCGCTGCACACCCTCTCCGGCGGTCAGCGCCGCCGTGTCGAGCTGGCCCGGATCCTCTTCTCCGACGCCGACACCCTGCTCCTCGACGAGCCCACGAACCACCTCGACGCCGACTCCATCGCCTGGCTGCGCGACTACCTCAAGACCTACCGCGGCGGCTTCGTGGTGATCTCCCACGACGTCGACCTGGTCGAGACCGTCGTCAACAAGGTCTTCTACCTCGACGCCAACCGCTCGGTCATCGACGTCTACAACATGGGCTGGAAGCTCTACCAGCAGCAGCGCGAGGCCGACGAGAAGCGCCGCAAGCGCGAGCGGCAGAACGCGGAGAAGAAGGCCGCCGCGCTCAACTCCCAGGCCGACAAGATGCGGGCCAAGGCCACCAAGACCGTGGCCGCGCAGAACATGGCCAAGCGCGCCGAGCGGCTGCTCAAGGGCCTGGAGGAGGTGCGCGCCTCCGACAAGGTCGCCAAGCTCCGCTTCCCCGAGCCCGCGCCCTGCGGCAAGACCCCGCTCACCGCCGAGGGCCTGTCCAAGTCCTACGGCTCGCTGGAGATCTTCACCGACGTCGACCTGGCCATCGACAAGGGCTCCCGCGTCGTGATCCTCGGCCTCAACGGCGCGGGCAAGACCACGCTGCTGCGGCTGCTCGCCGGGGCCGAGAAGCCCGACACCGGTGAGGTCACCCCCGGCCACGGCCTCAAGCTCGGCTACTACGCCCAGGAGCACGAGACGCTGGACCCGGACCGCACGGTCCTGGAGAACATGCGCTCCTCGGCCCCCGACCTGGATCTGGTCGAGGTCCGCAAGACGCTGGGCTCGTTCCTGTTCTCCGGCGACGACGTCGACAAGCCCGCGGGCGTGCTCTCCGGCGGTGAGAAGACCCGGCTGGCCCTGGCCACGCTGGTGGTCTCCTCCGCGAACGTCCTCCTCCTGGACGAGCCCACCAACAACCTCGACCCCGCCAGCCGCGAGGAGATCCTGGGCGCCCTGCGCACCTACAAGGGCGCGGTCGTGCTGGTGACGCACGACGAGGGCGCCGTGGACGCGCTGGAGCCGGAGCGCATCATCCTGCTGCCGGACGGCGTGGAGGACCTGTGGGGTCCGGACTACGCGGACCTGGTCTCCCTCGCCTGAGGCGCTCCCGCGGTTCGCTTGATCAGTCCCGTCCCGATCATTCGGACGATGCGTGATCCTTCATCTGAGTGAGGACGGCTCGTACCCCGGTGTGGTGGAACGCTCCGGCGCACGCAGGGCACCGGCCACCGGCCGCGCTCCGCTCCCGCACTCCCGGCTCCGTCCCTGACCTGCCGCTTCACCCGGCCACCCGTACGGCCGTACGGCCGGGTAGGGACGGAATCGCCTGCTCCGGGGGCTGTTCGCGGCCCGGATCGCGGAAACCTTCTGTCATCGACCTTGCCGAATGGGTGGCCAGGATCCCGGCAAGGGGTGATCATGAGAGTCAAGAGGCGCATCTCCCATGAGGAGGCACGGGTGGCCGAGACTCTGAAGAAGGGCAGCCGGGTGACCGGCGCCGCGCGCGAGAAGCTCGCGGCAGACCTGAAGAAGAAGTACGACTCCGGTGCGAGCATCAGGGCGCTGGCCGAAGAGACCGGCCGCTCCTACGGCTTTGTCCACCGGATGCTCAGCGAATCCGGCGTGATCCTGCGGGGTCGCGGCGGGGCGACGCGTGGCAAGAAGGCCGCCTCGGCCTGACACGCGGTCCTGTCGGGCACTGAAGCATGGACGGTGCCACCCGGTCGGCCGTCGTTCCGGCCGGGTGGTTACTGTGCAGTCACTTGTTGCTGACTGCAGTTCCGACTCCGGAGGCTTCCATGACCGCCCCGCAGGCCCTGCTCGACCAGGACGGCGTGCGGCTCACCGTGCTCGACGCGGTGGCCACCGTCACGCTGAACCGTCCCGCCAAGCGCAACGCCCAGTCGCCCGCCATGTGGCGGGCGCTCACCGAGGCCGGGCGGCTGCTGCCGGGCAGCGTGCGGGTCGTGGTGCTCCGCGGCGAGGGCAAGTCCTTCTCCGCGGGCCTCGACCGGCAGGCGTTCACGCCCGAGGGGTTCGACGGGGAGCCGTCGTTCCTGGATCTGGCGCGCGGCTCCGAGGCCGACCTCGACGCGGAAATCGCCGCGTACCAGCGGGCGTTCACCTGGTGGCGGCGGAACGACATCGTCTCCATAGCCGCCGTGCAGGGCCATGCGATCGGTGCGGGCTTCCAGCTCGCCCTCGCGTGCGACCTGCGGATCTGTGCGGACGACGTGCAGTTCGCCATGCGCGAGACCAGCCTGGGGCTGGTGCCCGACCTGGGCGGCACCCAGCCGCTGGTCGGACTCGTCGGCTATGCGCGGGCGTTGGAGATCTGCGCGACCGGGCGCTTCGTCCACGCCGCGGAGGCCGAGCGGACCGGCCTGGCCAATCTCGTCGTGCCCGCCGGCGAACTCGCCGCGGCGACGGACGACTTGGCCGCCGCGCTGCTGGCGGCCCCGCGGGACGCGGTCGTCGAGACGAAGGCGCTGCTGCGGGGGGCGGCGGGCCGCTCGTACGACGAGCAGCGGGCGGCGGAGCGGGCCGCCCAGGGGCGGCGGTTGAGGGATCTGGCGGGTCTCGGGGAGTAATGCGCCGGGCGCGTGGGCCCAGGGCGTGTCCGAGGCACCTCACCCCACGCGCTCCGCGCGGTGCCGCACCGTCCGCAGGCGTACCTCCGCCGGAAGCCGGGCCAGCCCCGCCGAGGTCCGGGCCGCCCCCAGGACCTCCACCCGGAAACGCCGCAGGACCGCCTCCGGCACCGCCCCCGCCCCCAGCACCAGAACCACCCGCGCCCGGGGCGCACTTCGCCGCCCCACCAGCATCACCCCCGCCCGCTCGACCCCGTCCAGGGCGCCCGCCTCCGCCGCCAGCGCCTCCTCCAGCGCGTGCCCCCGCACCAGCACGACGGGATCGTCGCCGCCGAGCACCACGTCCCGTACCCGCCTCCGCCGCAGCTGCACCACCAGCCACCACACGGCGAGCAGCGCGAGCACCGCCAGTGCGGCGAGCACGACCGGCCACCACCAGCCCCGGTCCCGCCACCGCCGCCGGTCCCCGGCCGTGAGCAGGACGTCGTCCGGCCCCCGGAACGGCCAGCCGGACGGCAGGGAGAAGCCCCAGTGCCGGGGCAGGTCCAGTGCCCCGACGAGCACCGCCGCGCCGAACGCCAGCAGCAACAGGCCCGCGAGTCCCAGCAGTACGCGGTTGACCGTGCGCAGCACCGCGTTCACCGCCTCGGCGGCCGGTGGACGCGGACCGACAGGACGGGCCGCCGGGCGAGCCCCAACTCCCGTACGCCGTCGGCCAGAACGCCGTCCACGTCCGCCCGTACCTCGTCCAGGTCCCGGAAGTGGGAGCGCGCCCGCGCCCGGACCGTCCGCCGGCCGACGTCGACCCGTACGGACTGCACCCCGGAGACCTCCATCACCCGGTCCCGCAGCACCAGCGCCGCCGCCCGGCGGTCGAGCACGGCCCGGACGTCGGGACTGTCGCGTCGCATCGGCAGCACGCCCCGCCGGCCGGGCGTCAGGGCCAGGACGATCAGCCAGAGTCCCAGCAGCACCGCCACCACCGCGCCCGCGACGATCCAGCCGTTGTCCAGGGGCCGGTGGGCCAGTTCGCGGGCGAGCCGCTGCCGCCAGCCCAGGGCCCGGCGGCCGGCCCGTACCGCCGCCACGTCGTAGAGGAGGAGCGCCGTCGCACCCAGCACGACCGCCGCGGCCAGCGCGGCGGGCACCCGGCGGGCCGACCAGAAGCGGCCCGCGCGGCCGCCGTCCCCGTCCTCCCCGGGCCCGTTCACCGCACCCGCTCCGTCCCGCCGTGCCGCAGGTGCCGCGAGTGCAGCCGCTCGACGGTGACCACGACCTCCGGCACCGCCATGCCCGCCAGCGCCCCCACGCGTTCGGCGATCCGCCGCCGTACGGCGCGGCAGCGCTCGGCGATGTCCACCGGGTAGCCGAGTTCGACGGACACGGTCACCCGGGCCGTCTCCTCGTGGACGGTCACGGATGCGTAGGGAGGCGTACCCCTCCCGTCGTCCAGCGCCTCGCGCGCGGCCTGCGAGGCGATCTTCGCGACGACGCGGTCGGCGATCCGGGTGGCTCCGCGTCCGGCCGCTTCCACGGCCGGCCCTCCCCGTGCGACGGTCATCGCCTACCGCCGCCGGTCGTCGCGGTCACGGTCGCGGTCACGTTCGCGCGGGCGGAAGAAGTCGCCCGCCTCCAGGTCCCCGTCGAGGAACCGGCCGGCGACGAAACCGACGGCGCCCAGCGCCGCCACCAGCAGGAAGGCGCCGAACCCGCCGAAGTACCCGGCGAAGCCCAGCGCCATGCCGACGATCAGGCCGATCACGGCCATGCTCATGGGTGTGCTCCTCGTCACCGGTCCGGTCCGGGTCACTGGATCCTCGGCGGGGTCTCTTCCTCCTCCTCGTCGGGCAGCTTCACATCGCTGACGGCGATGTTCACCTCGACGACCTCCAGACCAGTCATGCGCTCCACCGCGGCGATGACGTTCTCCCGCACGGCGCGGGCCACCTCGGCGATCGCCACTCCGTAGTCGACGACGATCTCCAGATCGAGCGCCGTCTGGACCTCGCCGACCTCCGCCTTCACCCCGCGCGTCGCGGACTTGCCGCTGCCGGGCACCCGGTCCCGCACCGCGCCGAAGGTGCGCGCGAACCCGCTCCCCATCGTGTGGACGCCGACCACGTCGCGGGCCGCCAGCCCGGCGATCTTCTCCACGACGCCGTCCGCGATGGTGGTGCGCCCCCGGTCGGCCGGGGCCACGTACTCCTTGGGTCCCTTGGGCTCCTTGGCCGCCCCCGGTCCGTCCGGGCCGGCCGGCGTGTCGGTCATGGTCGTTCGCCTCGCTTCCAGGGAAGTGTTCCGCGGGAGGGACATGGCGCGCACCGATCTGTTGACACGATAGGCCCTGTCGGTGCGATCTTCGCGGCGTGTGCGGCAGGAGGACGGATATGGACGGGGCCTGGGAGGTCCGCCGGCAACTCGCCCTCGGCAGGCTGCTGCCGCTGGGCGGCGCGGAGGAGGGAACGTGGATCGCGGAGGCGGCGGCGGGGGCGGTGCTGCGGGCCGTCCCGATGCCGGCGGGGGTGCGCCTGGGGGTGGTCCGTCTGGACCGGAGCCCTGCCGCGCCGGTGATTCCCGGGCCGGTCCCGGTTCCCCCCGGCGCCCTGCCCGCCGGGCCGTTGAGGATCTCCGTGGAGCTGGCGGCGGAGCTGGGGGAGCCGTTGCCGGTCGTGGCGGGGCGGGTGCGGGAGGCGTTGATCGGGGCTGCGGAGGGGTGGGTGGGGTTGGTGGTGGAGGGGGTCGATGTGCGGGTGGTGGAGTCGGTGCCTGCTGTTTCTCCGCCGGAGGTGCCGGTGCTGTCCGGCTCCTTGCCGGTGCCGGGCGTGGCCGCGGCGTCCGCCGTCGGGGAGGCGGTTACGTGGATCGGGGTTGAGGAGGGGGTCCGGGTGCTGGATGTGGCGCGGGCGGTGCGGGGGTTTGTGGGTGGGGCGGTGATTGTCGCGGCGGTCGGGGGCCGCGGGTGAGTTTTGCCCCGGTCCCGCCCTTTCACCGTTTCTTTGCGCTCCGCGCGGGTGTCCTCAATCGCCGGACGGGCTGAAAATCAGCCCGTCCGGCGATTGAGGACTTCGCCCGAAGGGCGAATGGGGTCCGGGGTCTCCCCGGAAGAAACGGTGAAAGGGCGGGCCAGGGGCAAAACCCCTCAAACCCCCGCGGGCACCGCTTCCGCCTCCGCCGCCGCGGCCGCCGCCGCAATCCGGTCCCGCCGCTCGCGCCGGACGAGGATCACCCAGCCGATGGGCACGAACGCCGAGAACAGCCACCACTGCACCGTGTACGCCATGTGATTGCCGATGCTGCTGTGATCGGGCGGGTCGATCGTCTGCGGCTGCCCCTCACCGTCGGGGGAGATCAGCTCCAGGTAGCCGCCGAGCAGCGGCCGGTGCAGCGCCTTCGCCTGCCGCTCGCTGTTGATGATCATGATCATCCGGGGCGGCAGCCCCTTCGTGTCCCGGATGCCCTCGCCGGGGTCCTCGTCGGCGCGCAGCCGTCCGGTGAGGTCGATCCGGCCCGCGGGCGGGGCGGGGACCTTCGGGTACTCGCGCTGGCCGGCGTCGGCCGGGATCCAGCCGCGGTTGACCAGGACCGCCCGGCCGTCGTCCAGCACGAACGGGGTGACGACCATGAAGCCGGACTTGCCGGAGTTGTCGGTCCGCAGGCGGACCACGACCTCGCCCTTGGGGTCGTACGACCCCTTCGCGGTCACCCGGCGCCAGACGGCGTCGTGCGTCACCTCGCGGCCGGGCGCCGTCAGATCGGTGACGGGCACGGGTGCGTGGTCGAGGCTGCGGCCGATCTGGTTGTTGCGCGCCACCCGTTGCTCATGGCGATGCAGCTGCCAGAAGCCCAGTTTGATCATCACCGGGATGAGGACGATCCCCACGAGCGTGAGGATCACCCACTGCCGGGTCAGCAGGAAGCGGTACACGCAAGTGACGGTACCTCGTGCCACCCGGCCCTCATCGGCCGGGTGCGCCGGGCCGCGCCCCCTCCGCCGGCAGCACGTGCGAGAGCAGCTGCACGAAGGCGGCCTCGTCGACGACCGGCGTCCCGTACTGCCGGGCCCTGACCGTCTTGGAGGTATGGGAGCCCGGGTCGTTGGTGACCAGCAGGCTGGTCAGCCGCGAGATGCTCGTCGCCACGTGGAGCCCGGCCTCGGTCGCCCGGTCCTCCAGCAGCTCCCGGTCGATCGAGGTGTCGCCGGAGAACGCCACCCGCATGCCCTGAATGAGCTGTTTGCCCGGTTCATAGCGGCCGGGGTTGGGGTACGGGCAGGCGGGCCGCTTGCGGCTCGGCCGCCAGGTCGCGCCGCCGCGGTGCTGCCAGGACGGCTGGTAGCCGACGGTCGCCGAGCGGATGGCCGCCGGGCCGTCGGACCACTCCGTCAGCGGCTGGCAGGCCAGCAGCGGGAGCCGCAGATTCGCCTCCGCCGCCAGCGCGAGGCTCGGCCGGAACGCCTCCGCCAGCACCCGGGCGTCGTCCAGCGCGTGGTGCGCCTGCCGCTGCTCCACCCCGTAATGCGCGGCCAGGGACTCCAGCTTGTGGTTGGGCAGCGGCAGCCCGAGCTCCTTGGAGAGCGCGATCGTGCACAGCCGCCGGCGCACCGGGGCCTCGGAGCCCGCCCGCGCGTACTCCCGGGCGATCATCGACCAGTCGAACGCCGCGTTGTGCGCGACCAGCACCCGGCCGTCCAGCCGCTTCGCGAACTCCTCCGCGACATCCTCGAACACCGGGGCGTCCGCGAGGACTTCGGAGGTCAGCCCGTGGATCCACACCGGGCCGGGGTCGCGGCGCGGGTTGACCAGCGTGTACCAGGAGTCCTCCACCCGGCCGCGGGCGTCCAGCTGGTAGACGGCAGCCGACACTATCCGGTCGTCCCGGGCGAGCCCGGTGGTCTCCACGTCGACGACCGCGTATCCCTCGGGATACGCGGCCGGCCACGGGGTGGGCGATGCGGCTGCGATGCGGTCTTCGAGCATGGTCCAAGAGCTTACGGGCCCGCACTGACAGCGCTTTCCGCCTCCCCCGCCGATCTCGGCCGAACCGACGGTAACCACGATCGGTACCCGAGGGTAACAACCCCTAGCCGTAAGGCCGTCGGCGTGTTTATGGTGCCGTCATGCCGCACCTTCCGGATGTCGTGTTGTGGTCGGTCCCCGCCTTCACCGTGCTCACCGTGATCGAGGCGGTGAGCTACCGCCTCCATCCCGACGACGAGGCCGAGGGCTACGAGGCCAAGGACGCGGCGACCAGCATCGGCATGGGGATCGGCAGCGTGGTCTTCGACGCGCTGTGGAAGATCCCCATCGTCGCGGTCTACACCGCGATCTACGAACTCACCCCGCTGCGCGTCCCGCTGCTGTGGTGGACGCTGCCCCTGATGCTGCTCGCCCAGGACTTCTTCTACTACTGGTCGCACCGCGGCCACCACGTGATCAGGATCCTGTGGGCCTGCCACGTCGTGCACCACTCCAGCCGGAAGTTCAACTTCACCACCGCGCTGCGCCAGCCGTGGACCACCTGGACGGTCTGGCCGTTCTATGTGCCGATGGTGGCGCTGGGGGTGCACCCGGCAGCCGTCGCCTTCTGCTCGGGCGCCAACCTCGTCTACCAGTTCTGGGTCCACACCGAACGGGTCGGGAAGCTGCCCCGGCCCTTCGAGTACGTCCTCAACACCCCCTCGCACCACCGGGTGCACCACGCCTCCCAAGGCGGTTATCTGGACCGAAACTTCGGCGGGATCCTCATCGTCTGGGACCGGCTCTTCGGCTCGTTCGTGGCGGAGGGGGAACGGCCCGTCTACGGGTTGACGAAGAACATCCACACCTACAACCCGCTGCGCGTCGCCACCCATGAGTACGCCGCGATCGCGCGCGATGTGCGCGCCGCCCGGACGTGGGGCGAGCGCGCGGGGCGGATCTTCCGCGGACCGGGCTGGCAGCCGAAGGGGTTCGAGCCGGCGGGGTCCGGGAGGGGCCGCGCCCCGGTCCCCGGGCGGGCCCCGGCCTACGGGCCGGAGGCGGCCGGGCGGCCCGGGCGCGGCGCGGCATCCGGCCCCGGTCGGGCCCAAGTCGCCGCGGCGGAGCGGGCGGTGGGCGCCGGCCCCGGCCGGGAGGCCGCGCCCGGGAAGGCCGGCCGGTGAGGGCGCTGCGCCGCCCCCGGCTCGCCCTGGCCGCCGGGGGCGTCCACCTCGGCGCCCTGCTCACCGGCGCCACGCCCGTCGCACGGGCCACCAAGCCGGTGCTGATGCCGCTGCTGGCCGAGTACGTCCTGGTGCGGGGCGGGCCCCCGCTGCTCGCGGTCGCGCTGCTGCTCGGCTGCGCGGGGGACGTCCTGCTGCAGACCGGCGGGGAGGCGGCGTTCCTGCTGGGGATGGGCGCGTTCGCGGCCGGGCACCTGTGCTACCTGGGGCTGTTCGCCCGGCATGGGAGCCGTCCCGCGGGCCGGTTCCGCCGGCTGCCGGGAGCCGGCTACGCCGCGGCCTGGGCCGCGACCACCGGGCTGCTGTGGCCCGGGCTGCCCGAGCGGCTGCGCGTCCCCGTCGCGGGGTACGGACTGCTGCTGACGCTGATGGCGTACGGGGCGCTGCGCACCGGGCGCCGGGGCGCGGCGGGCGGTGCGCTCTTCCTGCTCTCCGACGGACTGATCGCCTCGGGGCTCGCCGAGTGGCCGCAGGCGCCCGCGCCCCAGTTCTGGATCATGCTGACCTACCTCGGGGCGCAGGCCCTCCTGGCGGACGCCGTCGTACGGGCGGCGCGGGGCGCGTGAGGCGGCCGTCCGCGTGCGGCGGGAGGCCACGCGGAAGAGCGGAGGGACGAAGAGCGGAGGGGACGGGGCGCACCGGCCCCGTCCCCTCCGCCCGTCGGACCGGACGTCAGCCGCGGACCGCGGCCAGGGCGTCGACGATGCCGTAGCCGTAGTGGCTGTTGATGTTCTTGGTGCCCACGCAGGGCGCGTCGGCCGGAGCCTGCACCGGGCAGCCCGGGTTCTTGGCCTGGGCCTTGAGGATCCACCGGAGCTCCGCCGGGCTGGACTTGGGGTGGGTGCTCTTCAGCAGCGCCATCACGCCCGCGACGTGCGGACCGGCCATCGAGGTGCCCTGGAGGAAGCCGTACTCGCCGTCAGGCAGGGTGGAGAGGATGCGGCCGTCCTTGGCGGGGGCGTCCGGGATCTGGCGGGCGTCGCCGCCGGGGGCCGCCACGGTGATCTGGCCCAGGCCGTAGTTGGAGTAGTACGACTTCAGCGACTTGACGCCGGTCGCGGCGACGGTGACCATGCCGGGCAGCTGGGCCGGGACGTCCAGGCACTTGGCCGGGTCGATGTCACGGGAGCCGGGCTTGGTGTCGTTGGGGCTCGACGCGTCGGTGATCTTCTTGGACGCCAGGTCGAAGTTGGAGTTGCCGGCCGAGGCGACGTTGACGACGCCCTTGCGGTCGGCGTACTGCACCGCGCGGTTGACCGCGTCGGAGATGGCCTTCTGGTCGGCGTCGTCCGCGCAGTTGAACATCCACGGGTCGACGTAGTAGCTGTTGTTCGTCACCGATATGCCGTGGTCGGCGGCGAAGACGAAGGCGCAGACCACGCTCTCCGCGTAGAAGAAGCTGCCCTTGGCGGTGCTCACCTTGAGCGCGGCTATCTTCGCGTTCGGGGCGACGCCGGCCACGCCGATGCCGTTGCGGGCCGCGGCTATGGTGCCGGCCACGTGCGTGCCGTGGTAGTCCGTCTTGGGGTCGAACGGCCGCCAGGCGCCGGGGCTGGTGTCCGCCTTGCCGGTGACACAGCTGGCCGACTGGGAGCGGGAGAAGTTGGGTGCGAGGTCGGGGTGGGTGTCGTCGACACCCGTGTCGATGACGCCGACGGTGACCTTGCGGCTGCCCGGGTTGACCTTCGCGGCCTGGTCGGCCTTGATGGCCGGGAGGTCCCACTGAAGGCTCTCCAGCGGCTCCTGCGCCGACTTGCCGGACTTCGCCGCCTTCGCCGCGGCCGCCGCGAATCCCTTCGGCAGCTTGACCTTCTCGGGCTTGCCCACGTCCGTGGTGGCCGCCGGAGTGATGGGGGCGGTGCGGGTGGCGCCCGCGGACGTCACGCCCGGCACGGTGCGCAGGGTCTTGGCGAACTCGGGGTTGGCCGAGTGCGCGACGATGACGCCGATCTTGTCGTACGACTCGACGATGCTGCCGCCGTTCTGCCCGACGGCCTTCTTCACCGTGTCGAGCGTGCCGCGCTCGGTACCGGTGTTGACCACGTACGACAGCAGCGGGCCGTCCGTCGCGACCTTGGCCTTCGCCGCCGGGGCGGCGGCCGAGGCGACGCCGGGCAGGAAGCCGAGGGAGGCGGTGAGCGCCAGGGCGGCGGGCACGGCGAGGAGGGCGTGCCGGCGTCTGGTGCGCAGATGAGCCATGGGAACTCCACATCATCCGGGCCGTCCGGGCACCAGGCGCGCCCGGACGGGTACATGACGAGTGAAGCTAGCGCCGATCATGGCCGCGGAGCAATGAATTCCCCAAGTCGATGGCAGGAACAGGCCGCTTTGTCCCTGACTGGGACGTCTCTTGCCCGGATGCCCTGCCCGGGACCTCCTTGCCCGGGACGACCTTCTTGCCCGGGACCTTCTTGCCCGGGACCTTCTTGCCCGGCGCCGGAGTTCAGCCCCCGCCGGGAGCCCGCAGCGCCTCGATGCTCAGCGGCGGCAGCAGCACCTTCGGCCCGTACCAGCGGCCGGCGACCGGGATCACCGCGGGCGGGTCCATGTGCACGGCCGGTACGGTCGCCGTCAACCTGATGATTCCGAACGGCCGTCGATCAGGGGACGGACCGGGGGACTGCCGCTGAGGCGGCGGCTCGCTGCTCACACCGGGTCAACGAGGCTTTCTCCGGGCGGTTTTGCCCCATCCGGCCCGCACTCCGTCATTCAACGACCGCCCCCCTGTCGCATACTGCGGTGTCCCTCTACGATGCGTGACCCGTATCACAGCCTTCGGCTCGCGCCCGCACCCACCCACCGTCAGGAGAGGCCGTGGACTCAGAAGAGGTCGCGGAGACCCCCACCCCCGCCGCCGCACCGCCCCCGCAGCCGGACGGACCGCCCCGGCCCGGCATTCCCGTGCAGCCCGACCGCTTCCTCGCGGTCCAGAAGAGCGACGAGTTCGGCGAACTGCGCACGGCCCACCGCTCCTTCGCCTTCCCGGTCACCGTCGCCTTCGTCGCCTGGTACCTGCTCTACGTGCTGCTGTCCAACTACGCGGGCGGCTTCATGGACACCGTGCTCGTCGGAAACATCAACGTCGCCCTCGTGTTCGGCCTCGCCCAGTTCCTCACCACCTTCCTGATCGCCTGGTGGTACTCCCGGCACGCCGCGGCCCACATCGACCCCCGGGCCGAGGCCGTCAAGGCCCGTATGGAGGCGGCGGAATGACCACCTCCACGACCGTGCTCGCCGCCGCCGGAGGGGCGGGCGAGCACCGCACCCTGATCATCACGCTGTTCTCGGTCTTCGTCGCCATCACCCTGGGCATCACCGTCTGGGCGGGCCGGCAGACCAAGGGCGCCGAGGACTTCTACGCCGGCGGCCGCTCCTTCACCGGTTTCCAGAACGGCCTGGCCATCTCCGGCGACTACATGTCTGCGGCGTCCTTCCTCGGCATCGCCGGGGCCATCGCCCTCTTCGGCTACGACGGCTTCCTCTACTCCATCGGCTTCCTCGTCGCCTGGCTGGTCGCCCTGCTGCTGGTCGCCGAACCGCTGCGCAACTCCGGCCGGTTCACCATGGCCGACGTCCTCGCCCACCGGCTGGCGCAGCGCCCGGTGCGCACCGCCGCCGGCACCTCCACCATCGTCGTCTCGATCTTCTACCTGCTGGCCCAGATGGTCGGCGCGGGCGCGCTCGTCGCCCTGCTGCTGGGTGCCAGCGGCGAGGGGGCACGGCGCTGGATCATCGTCCTGGTGGGCCTGGTGATGGTGCTCTATGTGACCATCGGCGGGATGAAGGGCACCACCTGGGTGCAGATCGTCAAGGCGGTCCTGCTCATCGCGGGCACCCTGCTGATCACGATCCTGGTGCTCAACAAGTTCGACTGGAACCTCTCCCACCTGCTCGGCGCCGCCGCCGACAAGAGCGGCAAGGGCAGGGCGTTCCTCGAACCCGGGCTCCAGTACGGCAAGGACGGCACCTCCAAGCTCAACTTCGTCTCGCTGGGCCTGGCGCTCGTCCTCGGCACGGCCGGACTGCCGCACATCCTCATCCGCTTCTACACCGTGCCCACCGCCAAGGCGGCCCGGAAGTCGGTGAACTGGGCGATCGGCATCATCGGCGCCTTCTACCTGATGACCATCGCCCTGGGCTTCGGCGCGGCGGCCCTCGTCGGCTCCAAGGCGATCATCGCCTCGAACGAGTCCGGCAACACCGCGGCGCCGCTGCTCGCTGAGGAGGTCGGCGGCGGGGCGGGATCCACCGGCGGTGCCGTGCTGCTCGCGGTGATCTCCGCCGTCGCCTTCGCCACGATCCTCGCCGTGGTCGCCGGCCTCACGCTCGCCTCGTCCGCGTCCTTCGCGCACGACCTGTGGGCCAACGTCATCCGCAAGGGCGCGACGGGGGAGAAGGAGGAGGTCCTCACCGCCAAGATCGCCGCCGTGGTCATCGGCGGGATCTCCATCGTGCTGGGCATCTTCGCCCACCGGCTCAACGCAGCCGCCCTGGTGGCGCTGGCCTTCGCCGTCGCCGCCTCGGCCAACCTCCCGACGGTCCTCTACAGCCTCTTCTGGAAGCGCTTCACCACCCGCGGCGCCCTCTGGTCGATCTACGGCGGACTCGTCTCCTCCGTCACGCTGGTGATCTTCTCGCCGGTCGTCTCGGGCAATCCCAAGGCGCTCTTCCCCGGGATGAGCTTCGACTGGTTCCCCCTCGGCAACCCCGGCCTCGTCTCCATCCCGCTCGGCTTCCTGCTCGGCTGGCTCGGCTCGCTGCTCCCGCAGGAGGAGGCGGATCCGAGGAAGTACGCCGAACTGGAGGTCCGTTCGCTCACCGGCTACGGCGCGCACTGACTTCCGCCGCGGTCCCGCGGGGCATCAACGAACTGTTGATGCCCCAAGGGATCGCGTACGCTGCGGACCATCGGCACCAATGGTCACCGCGGGAGGGGCAGCGCCGTGCTCATGGACACCTACGGTCGTGTCGCCACCGACCTGAGAGTCTCCCTCACCGACCGCTGCAACCTCCGCTGCACCTACTGCATGCCGGAGGAGGGCCTCCAGTGGCTCTCCCGCCAGGACCTGCTCACCGACGACGAGATCGTCCGCCTGGTGGGGATCGCCGTCACCCGGCTCGGCATCACCGAGGTCCGCTTCACCGGTGGCGAACCGCTGCTCCGCCCCGGACTGGTCTCCATCGTCGAGCGCTGCGCCGCCCTCGCGCCGCGTCCCCGGATGTCCCTCACCACCAACGGCATCGGCCTGGCGCGCACCGCGCGCGCCCTGCAGGAGGCCGGCCTCGACCGGGTCAACGTCTCCCTCGACACCCTGCGCCCCGACGTCTTCCGGCAGCTCACCCGGCGCAAGCGCCACCAGGACGTCCTCGACGGACTCGCCGCCGCCCGGGCCGCCGGCCTCGACCCCGTCAAGGTCAACACCGTCCTGATGCCCGGCCTCAACGACGACGAGGCCCCCGACCTGCTCGCCTGGGCCGTCGACCACGGGTACGAGCTGCGCTTCATCGAGCAGATGCCGCTGGACGCCCAGCACGGCTGGCGGCGCGAGGAGATGATCACCGCCGCCGACATCCTGGCGAGCCTGCGCACCCGCTTCACGCTCACCCCCGAGGAGGGCCGCGGCTCCGCCCCCGCCGAGCGCTGGCTCGTCGACGGCGGCCCGGCCAGGGTCGGCGTCATCGCCTCGGTCACCCGCCCGTTCTGCTCGGCCTGCGACCGCACCCGGCTGACCGCCGACGGGCAGGTCCGCACCTGCCTGTTCGCCACCGAGGAGACGGACCTGCGCGGAGCGCTGCGCTCGGGCGCCGACGACGAGGAGATCGCCCGGCGGTGGCAGCGGGCGATGTGGGGCAAGAAGGCCGGCTCCGGCCTGGACGACCCGGCGTTCCTCCAGCCGCGCCGGCCGATGTCCGCGATAGGCGGCTGAGGCGCGCTCGTTCGGTGAGGGGCGCTCGTTCGACGAGGCGCGCTAGTTCATGGCTTCCCACTCCTGGAGCGTCACCACGTCCTTGAGGAAGCCGCGCACGCCGAGGAACTCCGACAGGTGCTCGCGGTGCTCCTCGCACGCGAGCCAGGTCTTGCGGCGCTCGGGGGTGTGCAGCTTGGGGTTGTTCCACGCCAGCACCCACACGGCGGGGGCGCGGCAGCCCTTGGCGGAACAGATCGGGGCGGTCGCTGCGTCGGCTGCGTCGGGGAAGATCACCCGTCAACTCTACGTGCAGGTGCGCCGCACGAGGCGTCCGGATGCGGGCACGACGACGCCGGGCAGCCACGGGGGGAGCCGCCCGGCGTCGATCATTCGCTCCGACGGGGGATGCGGAGCGCCTACGAAGTATGTCACGGAGAGCCCCGCGGAGGGCACCTAAAGACATGATTGATTTGAGGTTTTGCTGAGCTTCCGCCCCGGCGCTCCGGAACCCAAGCCTCAGTCCTGGTCGCCTTGTTGGGTCCCGCGAGGGCTCTCACCGGCGGACTTCGCCGCTCCGCCGGAGCCGGGGGTGATGGCCGGCCGGGTGGGCCCGGGGATGAACGTCCTGGGCAGCGAAGGGACGTTCTCCCGGCCCGCGTTGGCGATCACCACCGCGACGTAGGGGAGCAACATGCCCAGGACGAGGGTGCCGAGCGCGACGTAACGCTCCACGTTCCACAGCACCACTGTCAGGATGACCGCGAGCGTGCGGATCCCCATCGAGATCACATAGCGTCGCTCGCGCCCGCGCACGTCCTCCTTCAGACCCTGCCGGGCCCCGGTGATCCGGAAGGTCTCCGTCCGGCCGCGCTTCCGTATCACGTGCACCACCTGATCGCCTCTGCTGTCCGGTCCACTGTCCGGGTCGGGATGTACTCAACGTTACGCCGCGACTCCCGGCAGGACGAGGGCGGGGCGGCGGGTGGGACGGCTCGACATGCGGTGCCGTTCCGGCGGGCCGAGACTGACGCCATGAACTGGTTGTGGGCCATCATCGTCGGTCTCGTCCTGGGACTGATCGCCAAGGCGATCCTCCCGGGGAAGCAGCGGATTCCGCTCCTGCTGACGATCATCTGCGGCATGATCGGGGCGGCTCTGGGGAACTGGGGCGCGTCCGGGCTGGGTGTGCGGCACACGCACGGCATCGACTGGATCCGGCATGCGCTGCAGCTGATCGGGGCGGTGGTTGTGGTGGCGCTGGGGGATCGGGTGTGGGCGGCGGTGCGGGGTCGTCGTTCCGAGGGGTGAGTTTGCCCCTGGCCCGCCCTTTCACCGTTTCTTCCGGGGGCCCCACCCCCTCGGCCCGGCACCGCGCTGCCGCGCGGTGGGCGGGTGGCGGGGCTCCGCCCCTGCGCCCCGGCGGGGGCTGCGCCCCCTGCACCCCTGCTTCCGGGGCTTCGCCCCTGGCCCCCTTTTTCGGGGCTCCGCCCCGGACCCCGTTTGTCGCGGCTTCGCCGCTCGTCCTCAAACGCCGGACGGGCTGGATCGGCGCGCCATTTCAGCCCGTCCGGCGTTTGAGGACAGCGCCCGGAGGGCGCTTCGGGGGTCCAGGGGGCGCAGCCCCCGGTGGGGTGCAGGGGCGAAGCCCCGCCCACCCGCGGCGAAGCCGCGGTGCCGGGTCCGGGGCCCCGCCCCGGGGAAACGGCGAAAGGGCGGGACCGGGGCACACCCCCCCCGCGACCTACAGCCCCCGCAGCTCCGCAATCTTGCGCCCCGCCTTGAGGTAGACGCTCCCCGCCGCGGAGCCCAGCCCCGCCCCCGCCAGCAGCTCGGGAACGACCTCGCCCAGCGGACGGATCGCATCCGCCTCGGCGAGCACGATCGCCTGCTGGCCGTCACCCGTCTCGACGACCAGTCGCAGCCCGTTCTGCTTGGCCACCCGCCGCGCCGCCGACGCACTCGGCTGGAAGCCCAGCACCTTGCTGAGGACGCCCGTCACCGGTTCGGCCCCGTGCTCGGCGATCTCGACGACCGGGAGCGCCTCGACGTCCGTGAAGCTCTTCTTCGAGAACTGCGCGACGAATCCCGCCCGGGCGGCCATCGCTGCCTCGACGCCGTAGAGCGCGGCCACGACCTCACCGGCGAGGACCTTCTTGAGGTCCATCGGGTGCAGGGAGCGCGCCTCGACCCGGCCGAGGACGAGCGCGATCTCCGCGTCCGTCCACTCGGTCCACGCCTTGAGGTACGGCTCCATGAGCCGGTCCGGAACGGACATGATCTTGCCGAAGACGTCGTCGGCGGTGGCGTTCAGCCCGACGTAGTTGCCCTTGGACTTGGACATCTTGGCGCCGGTGCCGTCCGTGCCCTCGATGAGCGGCATGGTGACCACCAGCTGCGGCCGCTGCCCGCGCAGCTCCATCAGCTTGCGGCCCATCTGCAGGTTGAGCAGCTGGTCGGCGCCGCCGAGCTCCACGTCGCAGTCCAGGGCAACGGAATCCAGGCCCTGGGCGACCGGGTAGAGCAGCTCGGACATGGTCAGACCGGAGCCCGAGGAGAGCCGGTTGCGGAAGTCCTCGCGCTGCAGCAGCTGCGAGACCGGCACCTGGGAGAGCAGGCCCAGCAGCTCCGGGAAGGTGTAGGGGGACAGCCACTCGCTGTTCTGGCGGAAGCTGACCGCCTCGAAGTCGAAGAACGGCCGCACCTGCTCGCGGTAGCCGGCCAGGTTCTTCTCGATGTCGGCGTCGGTCAGCGGCGGCCGCTCGGCCGTACGCCCCGTCGGGTCGCCGATCTTCGCCGTGAAGTCGCCGATCAGCAGCGTGACGTCGTGGCCCATCCGCTGGAAGCGGCTGAGGACGATCATCGGGACGGTGTGGCCGAGGTGGACGTCGGCGGCGGTCGGGTCGATGCCCAGCTTGATGTGCAGGCCCTTGCCCGCCGCCCGGCGCTCCCCGATCCGCTCGGCGAGCTTCTCCTCGCCCGGCAGCACCTCCACGGCGCGGCCCGCGATCAGGGCGGCCTGCTCCTCGGGCGAGAGGTCCGTCAGGTCCAGATAGCGCCGCGCCTTGGTCTCGGTGAGCAGCCGCTCCACGGTCGAGTCGGTGGAGAGGTCCTGCGCGAGGAGCTCGCTGGCGCGGGCGACGGATTCGCCGAGGCGTGTCATGGCGTTCCTGAGATCGTTGCGGACGGTTGGACGGGACGAGCCCGTCGGGCCAGTCTATTCGGAGGGCCCGACAGAGCTCCGTCCGCTCCTCGGACCCCCTCAGACCCCCTTGCTCACCGAGCTCATGTTGAAGTCCGGGATCCGCAGCGCCGGCATCGCCGTCCGGCCGAAGTACTTGCCGATGTCCCGGGCCAGGGTCGGCTCGGTGCGCCCCGCCTCGACGGCCCGGGAGAGCAGGCCCACCGGCGACTCGTTGAAGCGGAAGTTGGTCACCTCGCCCACCGCCTCGCCGTCCCGCACCAGGAACACCCCGTCCCGGGTCAGACCCGTCACCAGCAGCGTCGCGGGGTCCACCTCGCGGATGTACCAGAGGGAGGTGAGCAGCAGCTCGGGTCCGTCGTGCCCGCTCGCCGCGATCATCTCCGGCAGGGAACGGGTGCCGCCCGCGTCCAGGATCAGGTTGTCCGGGTACGGAGCGACCGGCAGGCCGGTCAGCGCGGCGCTGTGCCGGGTGGTGACCAGCCGCTCCAGCACGCCGTCGCGGATCCAGTCGGTGGCGCCCACCGGCAGCCCGTTGTCGAACACCGAGGTCCCGTCGGTCGAGCTGCCCGCCAGGACGAACGGGGCGCACTCCAGGCCGGGGGCCGAGGGGTCGCTGCGCAGCGTCAGGGGCAGCGCCGCCAGTTTCTCGCCCACCCGGGTCCCGCCGCCGGCCCGGGAGAAGACGGTGCGGCCCTCCGCCGCGTTCCGGGCGTCGGCCCGCAACTGCAGGTAGACCATCAGGTCGGCCACGGCCGACGGCGGCAGCAGCGTGGGGTGCCGCCCGGCGGGGACCTCGACGCGGCGGCGGGACCAGCCCAGCCGCTCGGCGAGGGAGGCGTCCAGGGCGAGCGGGTCCACTTCGCGGAA
Organism: Streptomyces luteireticuli; assembly: GCF_041519305.1. NCBI lineage: Bacteria > Bacillati > Actinomycetota > Actinomycetes > Kitasatosporales > Streptomycetaceae > Streptomyces > Streptomyces luteireticuli. The sequence continues at coordinate 2,374,093 of NZ_CP167927.1, read as the reverse complement.
GTCCCGGGTGGGCACGGCCGTCCACGCCGAGCCGGTGCCGTCGGCCGCCTTGGCGTTCAGCTCGACGCCGCCGGTGGGCTGGTCGTGCCGCAGCCGCAGCCCGGCGGAGGTGCCCAGATAGCTGGTGACGGTCTCGTGGTGGGCGAAGCCGTACAGCTCGCGGCCGGCCGGTCGGGCGCGGGCGAAGGACTCGCCCAGGGCGGGGGCGAAGGCGTCGAAGACGGCGGCGGTCGTCTCGGCGGGTCCGTCGGTGAAACCGGGGGAGTGCGGTACGCCCGTCACCGGGGGCGCGGCGTCCTCGGCCGGGCCCGCCGCGCGGGCGGCGTGCTCGGCGGCCCCTACCAGCTCCGCCAGGTCCGTGGCGGTGACCCCGGACCGTGAGACGACGCCCGCGGCGGTGCCGCTGCCGCCGTCCACGGTGGCGATCACGGTGACGGTGCGGCCGCGCGTGACGCCGTTGGTGGTGGGCGCGTTGCGCGCCCAGCGCAGATTGGCGGTGGAGCGCTCGGCGACGATCACCGTGCAGCCGTCGGCCCGGGAGAGCGCCAGGGCCCGTTCGACGATCTCGTGAGGGCTGTTCCGACGCATCGTCACTTGCCCGCCTCCTGTGCCGTGTTCAGGATGTTCACGTCCCGGAAGAGGGCCGTGGGGCAGCCGTGCGAGACGGCCGCGATCTGCCCCGGCTGGGCCTTGCCGCAGTTGAAGGCCCCGCCCAGCACATAGGTCTGCGGACCGCCCACGGCCGTCATCGAGCCCCAGAAGTCCGTCGTCGTCGCCTGGTAGGCCACGTCGCGCAGCTGCCCGGCCAGCCGGCCCTTCCGGATCGCGTATGCCCTCTGCTGGGTGAACTGGAAGTTGTAGCGCTGCTGGTCGATCGACCAGGACCGGTTGCCGACCACATAGATCCCCCGGTCCACGTCCGCGATCAGCTCCTCGGCCGACGGTCCGTCCGGTGCCGGGAGCAGCGAGACGTTCGCCATCCGCTGCAGCGGCATGCGCGACGGCGAGTCCGCGTACGAGCAGCCGTTGGAGCGGCCCAGCCCGTGCAGCCGGGCGATCCTCCGGTCCAGCTGGTAGCCGGTCAGGATGCCGTCCTCGATCAGGTTCCAGGACTGGGCGGCCACGCCCTCGTCGTCGTACCCGACGGTCGCCAGGCCGTACTCGGCCGTCCGGTCGCCGGTGACGTTCATCAGCGGCGAGCCGTACCGCAGCGTCCCCAGCCCGTCGGGGGTGGCGAACGAGGTGCCCGCGTAGGCCGCCTCGTAGCCCAGGGCGCGGTCGAGCTCGGTGGCGTGGCCGATCGACTCGTGGATCGTCAGCCACAGGTTGGACGCGTCGACGACCAGGTCGTACGCGCCGGCCCGGACGCCCGGCGCGCGCAGCTTCTCCGCCAACAGCCCCGGCATCTCCGCCAGTTCGGCGTCCCAGTCCCAGCCGGTGCCCGTCAGGTACTCCCAGCCGCGGCCCGTCGGCGGGGCCAGGGTGCGCATCGACTCGAAGGTGCCGCCGCCCGGGTCCACGGCCACCGCCGTCAGCTGGGGGTGCAGCCGGACGCGCTGCTGCGTGGTCGTCGTGCCCGCCGTGTCCGCGTAGAACTTGTTCTCGTGCACGGTCACCAGCGAGGCGTCCACATGGCTCACGCCCTCGGCGGCCAGCAGCCGGTCGCTGTAGCCGGCCAGCAGCGCGGTCTTCTCGTCGTCGGGTACGGAGAAGGGGTCCACCTCGTAGGAGGAGACCCAGGTGCGCTCCCCGTACGCGGGCTCGTCGGCCAGCTCCACCCTCTCGGCCGAACCCGCCGCGGCGTTCACCTTCGCCGTCAGTCTGGCCATGGCCACCGCCTGCCCGGCCACGCGCGCGGCGGCGTCCATGGTCGGCTCGGTGCCCGAGGCGAAGCCCCAGGCCCCGTCGTGCACCACCCGTACGCCGTAGCCCAGGTCGGTGGTGTCCGAGGAGCCCGCGAGGCGCGAGTCGCGCAGCCGCCGGCCGGCGGTGCGCACCCGCTCGAAGCGGAAGTCGGCGTGCTCGGCGCCCAGCGCGCGGGCGCGCGCCAGGGCGGCGTCGGCCAGGGGACGCAAGGGAAGCGCGAGAAATGACGCGTCGATGGAATGCGGCACGGAACCTCCCGAAGGTCGTCGCCGTGCATCATGCCCACGCGGCGCCCCCGGCGGCAGGAGATTCTGTAGAGATCCAACAGTGACCGGCACCCGTCCCCTGTCAGTGCCCGATTGTCTCTTCGGTGACCTCTACCGATACGTTCATGTAGTCCAGCTCCGTCCATGTCCATGGAAACGGATCCACTAACGGAAGGGTGATCCTTTGAGCCGCTCGGTTCTCGTCACCGGAGGAAACCGGGGCATCGGCCTCGCCATCGCGCGCGCCTTCGCCGACGCGGGGGACAAGGTCGCCATCACCTACCGTTCGGGCGAGCCGCCGGAGGGCTTCCTCGCGGTCAGGTGCGACATCACGGACCCGGAGCAGGTCGAGCAGGCCTACAAGGAGATCGAGGAGAAGCAGGGCGCGGTCGAGGTGCTGGTGGCCAACGCCGGCGTCACCCGCGACCAGCTGCTGCTGCGCATGTCCGAGGAGGACTTCACCTCGGTCGTCGAGACCAACCTCACCGGCACCTTCCGGGTCGTCAAGCGCGCCTCGAAGGGCATGCTGCGCGCCCGCAAGGGCCGCGTCGTGCTGATCTCCTCCGTGGTCGGCCTGCTGGGCTCGGCGGGGCAGGCGAACTACGCCGCCTCCAAGGCCGGCCTGGTGGGCTTCGCCCGCTCCCTCGCCCGTGAGCTGGGTTCCCGCAACATCACCGTCAACGTCGTCGCGCCCGGCTTCGTGGACACCGACATGACGGCCGTGCTCAGCGACGAGCAGCGCGCCGGCATCGTCGCCAACGTCCCGCTGGGCCGTTACGCGCAGCCCGAGGAGATTGCCGCCTCGGTCCGCTTCCTCGCCTCGGACGAGGCCGCATACATCACCGGAGCCGTCGTTCCCGTCGACGGCGGATTGGGCATGGGTCACTGATCGCCATGAGTGGAATCCTCGCAGGCAAGCGCATCCTGGTCACGGGTGTCCTGACCGAGCAGTCGATCGCCTTCCAGGCCGCCAAGGTGGCCCAGAACGAGGGCGCCGAGGTCATCCTGACCGGGTTCGGCCGGCTCACCCTGGTCGAGCGCATCGCCAAGCGGCTGCCGAAGCCCGCTCCGGTGATCGAGCTCGACGTCACCAACCAGGAGCAGCTGGACACCATCGCCGACAAGGTGCGCGAGCACCTCGGCGAGGGCGTCGCCCTGGACGGCATCGTGCACTCCATCGCCTTCGGCCCGCAGGGCGCCTTCAACTTCCTGGAGGCCACGTGGGAGGACGTCTCCACGGCCGTCCACGTCTCGGCGTACTCCTACAAGGCGCTCGCCACCGCGCTGCTGCCGGTGATGCGCGAGGGCTCCTCCGTCGTCGGCCTCACCTTCGACGCCCAGTTCGCCTGGCCGAAGTACGACTGGATGGGCGTGGCCAAGGCCGCCCTGGAGGGCACCAACCGCTACCTCGCCCGTGACCTGGGCCCCAAGGGCATCCGCTGCAACCTGGTCTCGGCCGGCCCGATCCGCTCGATGGCCGCCAAGTCCATCCCGGGCTTCGAGGAGCTGGCGGACGTGTGGAACCACCGCGCGCCCATCGGCTGGGACCTCGCCGACCCGGAGCCGGCCGGCCGCGGCGTCGTCGGCCTGCTGTCGGACTTCTTCCCCCGCACCACGGGCGAGATCGTGCACGTCGACGGCGGCGTGCACATGATGGGTGCCTGACGCCTCCTGCCGATCGCGCGAGGGCCGCGGCCCGTCCCCCGGGACGGACCGCGGCCCTCGCGTCGTCACTCCGCCGTTCGAGTCGATAATCCGGCCGCCCGCCCGCACACTGAGGGAGCAACGTCCCCTCGGACCACCGGGGGAGGAGGTACGGCCGTGATATGCGCCTCCGGTCTCCGCCGGACCACCGCACTGCTGCTGACCGCCGCGGCCCTCGCCGGGCCCTCCGCGCCCGGCCCGCTCGCCGCCCACCCCCGCGGAGCGTCCGCCCGCCCGGCGCCGCGTCCCGTCCCGCCGGGCCCGCCGCCCGGGGCCGAGTGCCACACCCTCGTCCGCGGCTCGCACGCCACCGCCGACTGCTTCAACGGCAACGCCACCCCCGACCGGGTCCAGCTGCACCTGCGCTGCGCCCGCTGGTGGGACCCCGCCATGGACACCGCCCCGGTCATCGTCGGCCCGACGCGGCACGTCACCCTCGCCCAGCGCTGCTGGCTGACCGTGCGGGAGGCCTGGGTCAGTCACGCGCCGGGCTGATCGCCCTCCCCGTCTCCCTCGTCTCCTCCGTCTCCGCCGTCCTCCCTCACGACGTACGGGTACGTGCTCGCCTCGGCGGCCGCCGCGGCCGCGTCCCCGGACCGGATCGCCGCGACCAGCCGGGCGTGGTCCGTCAGCACCCGGGAGCGCGGCTCCGTCCCCACGTCCCCGCGCAGGAAGTCCCGGACGACCGCGCCGAGGTCCGCGTAGAGCGCGGCCAGCACCTCGTTGTGCGCGGCGGCCACGACCGCGGTGTGGAACGCCGCGTCCGCCTCGACGAACCGCTCCAGCCCGCCCGAGCGCCACTCCCGCTCGCGCCGCTCCAGCAGCTCCTCCAGCAGACCGAGGTCCTCCTCCGTGCGGCGCTCCGCGGCGAGGGCCGCGGCCTTCGTCTCCAGGGCGCTGCGCAGCTCCGCCACGTGCAGCGGATCGGCGCCGGCGAAGCGGCGCTGCATCACGCCGGCCAGTTCGCTGGTGGCGGCGACATAGGTGCCCGAGCCCTGCCGGATGGTGAGCAGACCGTTGTGCGCGAGGGCGCGGACGGCCTCCCGGACGGTGTTCCGGGCGACGCCCAGCTGCTCGACGAGCTCCGGCTCGGTGGGGATGCGGGAGCCGACCGGCCAGGCGCCGGAGGTGATCTGCCGGCGCAGCCCGTCGATCACCTGGTCCACGAGCGGGGCCCTGCGGGGCGAGGTCAGGGACATCGCTGGTACCTCATTCATCCCATGATTCTATGATGGGTGCCATGGTGGGCACAGAGGGCGGGGCGACGGACACGGCGGACGGGCGGTCCGCGGCGACGGCCGCGGGAAGAGCGGTCCGCGGGCCGACGGGACGGTGGTGGCTCGCCATGGGTCTCGTCCTGGCCGCCCTCAACCTGCGGCCCGCGGTCACCGCCCTGGGCTCGCTGATGGAGGAGGTGCGGCACGGCCTCGGCATGAGCGGCACCGTCGCCGGGCTGCTCACCTCCGTCCCCTCCCTGTGCTTCGCGCTGCTCGGCCCGGCCGCGCCGCGGCTGGCCCGGCGCTTCGGCCCGGCGTCCGTGGTCTGCGGCGGGCTCGCCGCGGTCGCCGCGGGCCTGGCGCTGCGGCCGTTCGCGGGCGGCACCGCCGGGTTCCTGCTGCTGAGCGCGCTCGCCCTGGCCGGCATAGCGGTGGGCAACGTGCTGATGCCCGTCGTCGTCAAGCGCTGGTTCCCCGACCGGGTCGGCCCGCTGACCGGCCTGTACTCCATGGCCCTCACCGGCGGCTCGGCGCTCGCCGCCGCCTCCACCGTGCCGCTGGCCGGCGCGCTGGGCGGCGGCTGGCGGCCGGGGCTGGCCGTCTGGTCGCTGCTCGCCCTCGGGGCGGGGGCGGTGTGGTGGGGCATCGCCGCCCGGGACCGGGCCGCGCCCGCCGCGGCCGTCCCGGCCGCCGAGGAGCCCGCCCCGCGGATGGTCCGCAGCCCCACCGCCTGGGCCCTCGCCGTCTTCTTCGGGCTCCAGGCCACCGGCGCGTACATCACCATGGGCTGGATGCCGCAGATCTTCCGCGACGCGGGCGTGGGCGCGGGGACGGCGGGGCTGCTGGCGGCGGTGACCATGCTGGTGGGCATGCCCTTCTCGCTGCTGCTCCCCGGCATCGCGGCCCGGGCGCGCAACCAGGGCGTCATCGCGCTGGCCCTCATCGCCTGCGGTCTCGCCGGGTACGCCGGTCTCCGCTTCGCCCCGGCCGGCGGGTGCTGGGCCTGGGCCGTGCTCCTCGGCATCGCCAACAGCTCCTTCCCGCTGGCCCTGACGATGATCGGCATGCGGGCGCGGACCGGCGCGGGCGTGGTGCGGCTGTCCGCCTTCGTCCAGAGCATCGGCTATCTCCTCTCCATCCCCGGGCCGTTGCTGGTGGGCCGTCTCTACCAGGCCACCGGCGGCTGGGGGCTGCCCATCGCGCTGCTGGCGGCGCTGCTGGTGCCGCAGGCGGTGGCCGGGGTGCTGGCCGGGCGCGACCGCAGCGTCGAGGACGAGACCTGAGCGACGGGATCCGAGCGACGGGACGGGATCCGACCCCGGTGCCGGGGCGGCCGGGCGGGCTGGGACACTGGGGGCATGCCCGTCATGGACACCAATCCCGACCCCAAGAACGGTCAGAAGGCGCTTCTGACCATCCTCGGCGCGATGCTCGGCATCACCGTCGTCATCGGCATCATCGCCACCTTCGCCTCCGGCTGACCGGCCCGTCCTCTCCCGGGGGTGGTGCCGGCACCACCCCCCTAGGGGGCCCGCCTCCGGGAGGACTGGGGGGTTCACCGGATGGGAGAGGGCGCTCCCGCTCCGTAGGTTCGTAGTGCACCGCGACGCGGCGGTGCACCGACCGGACCGTACGGAGGCGACCCCATGCCCGCCCGCAGGCACGACCGCACGCGTACCGTGCAGACCCGCCTGCCGTGGTGGGCCGCGGTGCTGCCCGCGCTCGCCTTCGTGGCCCTGTTCGTCCTGCTGGCCGCCCCGGCCCCGGCCCCCGCGGCGGAGGCCGCCCCGGCGGCGCCCGGCATCGTGGCCCGCCTCGTCCTGCTCGTCGGGCACTGGCTGCCGTGAGGCCCTTCCGCAGGCTCTTCCCCCGGGGAGTGCAAGCCTCCCAACACCCCGCGCCTCGCGGTCGGTTTCATGCGAAGCTGGACCGCATGAGCGCCGAAACGACCCGCAGGATCGTCCTCTTCCGCCACGCCAAGGCCGACTGGCCCGACGTCGACGACCACGAGCGTCCGCTCGCCGAGCGCGGCCGCAAGGACGCTCCGGTCGCCGGACGCTGGCTCGCCGGATCCGGCGTCACCCCCGAGCTGGCCCTGTGCTCCACCGCCGCCCGCACGCGCGAGACCTGGAAGCTCGCCGTGCCGGAGCTGCCGCAGCGGCCGCGCACGGTGTACGAGGAACGGCTCTACGAAGCGTCCCTCGGTGAGCTGATCGCCTTGCTCAACGAGGTGTCCGACGAGGTCTCCGACCTGCTGCTGATCGGCCACAACCCCGGGATGCACGCGCTGGCGGACGCGCTGACGGGGGAGGCGGACGGGGATCTGCTGGCGCGGATGAACCGGTCCGGCTTCCCGACGGCGGCGATCGCGGTGATCACGTTCGGCGGTTCGTGGAAGGGCGTGGAGCACGGGGTGGGACGGCTGGCGGCGTTCTGGGCGCCGCACGCGTAGGGCTTTCGCCGGGGGTGGGTTTTGTTCTCCCCGCCCCGCCCTTTCACCGTTTCTTCCGGGGCTGCGCCCCTCGGCCCGCAATGCGGCTGCGCCGCATTGTCCTCAAACGCCGGACGGGCTGATTCAGCCCGTCCGGCGTTTGAGGACAGCGTCCGAAGGGCGCTTCGGGGGCCAGGGGGCGGAGCCCCCGGTGGGGCGCAGGGGCGAAGCCCCGCCCACCGCGCGGAGCGCGACCCCGCGCGCGGCAGCGCGCACGAAGGGTCGCGCAGGGGCGCAGCCCCTGCGTGGGGGTACCCCCTCTGGGGGAGGGTCAGGGCGGGGCGGGGAGCGAAACCCACCCGAACACTCACTCGTGCGTGTTCGCCGCCTCGACTTCCTCCCGCGTAACCCCCAGCAAATACAGCACCGTGTCCAGGAACGGCACGTTCACCGCCGTATGCGCCGCCTCCCGCACCACCGGCTTCGCGTTGAACGCCACCCCCAGCCCGGCCGCGTTCAGCATGTCCAGGTCGTTCGCGCCGTCCCCGACCGCCACCGTCTGGGCCAGCGGCACCCCGGCCTCGGCCGCGAACCGGCGGAGCAGCCGCGCCTTCCCGGCGCGGTCCACGATCTCCCCGGTGACCCGGCCGGTCAGCTTCCCGTCGACGATCTCCAGTGTGTTGGCGGACGCGAAGTCCAGCCCGAGCCGCTCCCGCAGGTCGTCCGTGACCTGGGTGAACCCCCCGGAGACCACGCCGACCTGGAAGCCGAGCCGCTTCAGCGTACGGATCAGGGTCCGGGCCCCGGGCGTCAGCCGGACCTCCGCACGGACCTTGTCCACCACCGACTCGTCCAGCCCGGCCAGCAGCGCCACCCGCGCGTGCAGCGACTGCTCGAAGTCCAGTTCGCCGCGCATCGCCTGCGCGGTCACCTCCGCGACCTCGGCCTCGCAGCCCGCGTGCGCCGCGAACAGTTCGATGACCTCGTCCTGGATCAGCGTGGAGTCGACGTCCATCACCACCAGGCGCTGCGCCCGCCGTTGCAGGCCCGACGCGACGACGGCCACGTCCACCCCGAGCCGGGCGGCCTCGACGGCCAGCGCCGTGCGCAGCTTCTCCGTCTCCGCGCCGGAGACCGCGAACTCCACTGCGGTCACGGGGTACTTGGCGAGCCGGAAGATACGGTCGATGTTGCCGCCCGTGCCGGTGATGCTGGCCGCGATGGCCGCGGTGGACTCCGCGGTGAGCGGGTGGCCCAGCACCGTGACGTGCGAACGGCCCACGCCGCGCGGCCTGTTGTCGCCCCGGCCGGAGATGATCTCGGTCTGGAGGTGCATCGACTCGGCCCAGCTGTGGACGGTCGCCCGCAGGTCGCCCTCGGAGGCACCGGCCCCGGCGGGGGCGGTGACGAGGACGCAGAGGGTGATCCGCCCCCGGGTGACGACCTGCTCGATGTCTATGACGTCGACCGCGTAGGCGGCGAGCGTGTCGAAGAGCCCGGCGGTGATGCCCGGCCGGTCCTTCCCGAAGATCTTGACGAGGAGGGTGGGCTCGTCGTCGGCGGAGAGGCCGGCAACAGCGGTGGCAGGTGGGATCTGCGGTGCGCTCATGGTGCTTCTACGGTAGCCGGTGCCCCGCGGGCCGCCGCAGGGGGAGCCGGGTGGGGAACGCACTGTTCACCACCGGGTCACCGGCGCGGCGGCCGCCCGCCCCGGCCCGGCCACCCCCGTGGGGGCGGCGGCGGACCCGGCGGCGGCGGGGGCGGACTCCCGTACCGGTGCTCCCCGGACGGCGGGACCGGTGGCGGGACCGGTGGCGGTTCCGGGGAGCGCTCCGGCGGACCGGCCGCCTGATGGGTCGGGCTGTCGTACAGACTCCTGTGCCGCTGCCCGTCCGGCCGTAGATAGGGATTGGTGTCGGGGGACGCGGCCCCGTACCGCGGCGAGGGCCGGTGGGGGCCGGGCGCCCCTGCCGCCGGGTCCCCGGCGGGAGCCTCCCCGTAGGCGTACGCGTACGGCACCGCCCGCCGCCCCGCCGCCCCCGTCCACCGTGCGAGCAGCCCGCCCACCGCCCCCGCGCCCAGGCCCCACACCGCCCCGAGCAGCGCCGCGAGCGGGACGCTCCCGGACAGTTCGAGCCCGGCCCCCGCGGCGTCGATGCCCAGTACCGACAGGCTCGCGTCGGCCCTGACCCTGGTGGCCAGGGCCAGCAGCGGCAGGGCCACCGCCGTGACCGCGCCGAGCGCCAGCGCGCACCGGCCGGCGTACGCGGCCGCACCGCCCGTCCCGCGCGGGGTGCGCACCGCCGTGAGCACCCCGGCCAGCAGCACGGCCAGGGCGCAGGCGGCCGGGAGCAGCAGCACCCGGTCGTCGAGGCCGACGAGCCGGCCCACCCCGACGGTCTGATCGGCGCCGCCGTTCAACAGCCGGTCGAGGGGGTCGGGGAGGACGCCCAGCAGGCTCCCGGCGGCCCTGCCGTGCCAGGGCACGAAGAGGCCGAGCGGCAGCCCGAGCCACACCCCGTTCGGCGCCCCGAGGAGCGCGGCGCCGGCGATCCGTCCCGGGTGGTCGTCCCCGGCCGTCGCGCCCGCCGCCGCGGCCCAGCCGGCGGCGACGGCCAGCACCAGCACGGCGCACAGCGCCGAGGCCGCGGGGCGCACCGAGCGGTGCAGCGCCCGCGCGCCGTGCGGCAGCGGTGCGGTGCGGGCGGCCAGCAGGGTGACCAGCAGGACGACGAGCACCCAGGCGGCGCCGCCCAGCAGCGACGGCCCGGTCCGCACCGAGAAGCCGACGGCGGCCTTGGCGCGGGCGAGCCCGGCCAGCCGGTCGGGGAGGTCGCCGAGGTCCCCGATGCCGGGGAGCTCCAGTTTCGGTCCGCCGTCCCCGCCGCCGGGGACCAGGGCGGTGCCGTCGATGGTGACGGTGGAGGAGCCCGCCCAGGCGAGCCCGCCGAGCACGAGCAGGAAGACGGCGGCCATCACCCCGGCGCGCGCGGCCAGTTCGCGGCCGCCGACGACGGGCCCGGCCGGGCGCAGGGAGCGGACGAAGGCCGCCCCGAGCACCAGCGCGCCGACGAGCGTCACCCCCAGCGGCAGCACGTCGATGGAGGACCGTGCCCCGGCGCCGGTGAGGCCGAACGCCTCGACGGCCCCCGAGGGCTCGACGGAACCGCCGGTGGCGAGGACGACCACCGCGGCGGTCATCGGCCCGAGCGCCCCGGCCCGGTCGGCGCCCAGCAGGTGCAGTCCGAGCGCGGCCGTCCCGGCCATCGCGAGGAAGGCCCAGCCCACCCCGGCCACTGCGATGAGGACCGGCCGCGCCCCGCCCCGGTCACTGGTGATGGTCATCACGGCCCCCCGGTCCGTACCAATCTGCCGACGGCCGTGTGATTTCCGTGCGGCCGTGGGCGATTACCACTCTCCGGTGGTGTTTCCGCCCCGTCAACGGCGCACGGGAAGCGGGGAAGAAGGGGGTGCGAAGCGGGTGGGAAGAGGGTGGGAAGGGAGGTCCGTCAATCCCCGACTTTCGATCGGGGGACTGTGCCTGAAATAGTTCCTCCCGATGTTCGCCATCCCTAGACTCCCTGTGCAGACTCCCTGTGCGGGGGATACATCGGGGGACAAGTAGTGGGGCATGGAGTGCCTGAACTCGTACTGGAATTGAATGGACAGACCTGGACGCTGGACCCGTCCAGGTCGTACACCCTCGGACGCGATCCGCAGGGCGACATGGTGCTGGAGGACGCCCGCGTCTCATGGCGGCACGCCATCGTCCGCTGGAACGGCGGCAGTTGGGTCCTCGAGGACCAGGGAAGCACCAACGGCACCTATGCGCAGGGCCAGCGGATCCATCAGCTGGAGATCGGCCCCGGCTCGGTCGTGCACCTGGGGAACGCGACGGACGGCCCGCGGCTGACCGCGGGCGCCGCGGCCGCCGCCGCACCCGCGGCCGACCTGTTCAGCGCGCAGACCGCGCTGGCGGCACCGCAGGGGCAGGCGGCACAGCAGCCGCACCCGCAGCAGTACCAGCAGCCGTCCGCCGGGTGGGGGCACCAGCCCCCGCAGCAGGCCCAGCCGCAGCAGGCCCAGCCACAGCAGTACGTGCAGCAGCCGCAGGCTCAGCCGTACCAGCAGCCGCAGCCCCAGGGCTCCTGGCAGCAGCCCCAGCCGCACATCCCGCACCAGGCATCCTCGCCGGAGCAGGGACAGGGACACCTCCCGCCCGGCGCGGCGGCCGGTGCCCCGCCCGCGCACGGCGACCGCAGCCCGACGACGTTCCACCAGCTGGCCGCCGGCCGCGTGATGCGCATCGGCCGTGCCCTGGAGAACGACCTGGTCGTCGCCGACCTCCAGGTCTCCCGCTACCACGCCGAGTTCCGGGCCGGCCAGGACGGCCGCTTCGAGATCGTCGACCTGGGCAGCCACAACGGCACCTACGTCAACGGCCAGCCGGTCCGCCAGCAGGTCATCGGCCCGAACGACATCGTGGGCGTCGGCCACTCCGCCTTCCGGCTCGTCGGCGACCGCCTGGAGGAGTTCGTCGACACCGGCGACGTCTCCTTCTCGGCGCGCCATCTGACCGTCACGGTGGACGGCGGCAAGCAGATCCTCAAGGACGTCTCCTTCGGCGTCCCGGAGAAGTCGCTGATCGCCGTCATCGGCCCGTCCGGCTCCGGCAAGTCCACCCTGCTCAAGGCGCTCACCGGCTACCGGCCGGCCAACCAGGGCGACGTCCTCTACGACAACCGCAATCTCTACAAGCAGTTCGCCGAACTGCGCCAGCGCATCGGCCTGGTGCCGCAGGACGACATCCTCCACAAGGAGCTCACCGTCCGGAAGGCGCTGCGCTACGCCGCCAAGCTGCGCTTCCCCGGCGACACCGCGCCCGCCGAGCGCGAGGCGCGCATCGACGAGGTGCTGCGCGAGCTCAAGCTCGACATCCACAAGGACAAGAAGGTCACCTCGCTCTCCGGCGGCCAGCGCAAGCGCGTCTCCGTCGCCCTGGAGCTGCTGACCAAGCCGTCGCTGATCTTCCTGGACGAGCCCACCTCCGGCCTCGACCCGGGCATGGACCGCGATGTGATGCAGCTGCTGCGCGGCCTCGCCGACGACGGCCGCACCGTCCTGGTGGTCACGCACTCCGTCGCCGAACTGGCGCTCTGCGACAAGCTGCTGGTCATGGCGCCCGGCGGCTCGGTCGCCTACTTCGGCCCGCCCGAGGAGGCGCTCAACTTCTTCGGGTACGAGACCTGGGCGGATGTCTTCTCCGCCTTCGAGAACTACCGCGACTACGACTGGGCCGGGCGCTGGAAGGGCTCCCAGCACTACCAGATGTACGCCGCGGACATCGACGCGGTGGCGCCGCAGTCCGTCCATGTCCAGCCGCAGGTGGTCAAGCCGCCGGTGCCGCAGAGCTGGGGCTCCCAGCTGTGGACGCTGATGCGCCGCTATGTGTCGGTGATCGCCTCCGACCGGGGCTTCATGGGGCTCATGCTCATCCTGCCCGCCGTGCTCGGCGGCGTGAGCTGTGTGATCCCCTCCGACTACGGGCTCGGGGCCCCCGCCAAGGGCCACTTCAACCAGGACGCCGGCACGATCATGCTGATCCTCGCGGTCGGCATGTGCTTCTCGGGCGCCGCCAACTCCGTCCGCGAGCTCATCAAGGAACGGGTGATCTACGAGCGGGAGCGCGCCGTCGGCCTCTCCCGGTCCGCGTACCTGATGTCGAAGGTCGTCGTCCTGGGCGCGATCACCGCGCTCCAGGGCGTGATCATCTCCGCCATCGGCTTCTCGATCCGCAAGCTGCCGGAGGAGGGGCTGATCCTCAAGGCCGTGCCGGCCGCCGAGCTCTGCTTGGTGATCATCGCCCTCGGCTTCACGTCCATGATGATCGGCCTGGTGATCTCCTCCCTGGTGAAGACCGCGGAGAAGACCATGCCGCTGCTGGTGATGTTCGCGATCGTCCAGGTCGTCTTCACCGGCATCATGTTCAAGATCTACGACGCCCCGGGCGTCGAGCAGGTCGCCTGGCTGATGCCCTCCCGCTGGGCCATCGGCGCGGCCGGTGCCACGCTGGACCTCTCGCACATCATGGCGCCGATGGACAAGAACGACCGGAACAACCTCGACCCGCTCTGGGCCCACACGGTCGGCCAGTGGGGCATCGACATGGTCGTCCTCGTCGCGCTCGGCGTCGCCTGCGGATTCGCGGTCGCGCGCCTGCTGCGCCGGCACGAGCCGGAAGTCATGCGGAAGTAAGAGATCATGCGGAAGTAATCCGCATTGCCACTGCAAAAGGGCGCTGCACCCGGGAAACCGGGTGCAGCGCCCTTTTGGTGTCCGCCCGGCTCAGTAGGCCGAGTTGACGTTGTCCATGGAGCCGTAGGTCTTGGCCGCGTAGTTGCAGGCGGCGGCGATGTTGGCGACCGGGTCGTAGATGTTCCAGGAGGTGCCCTCGATGTGGTACGCCTGGAAGGTCGGGTCGATCACCTGGAGCAGGCCCTTGGAGGGGATGCCGGCGGCGGCGTTCGAGTCCCAGTTGTTGATGGCGTTCGGGTTGCCCGTCGACTCCCGCATGACGTTGCGGTAGATGCCGTCGTAGGAGCCCGGGATGCCCTTGGCGGCCATGATGTCCAGGGCCTCGCGGATCCAGCCGTCCAGGTTGTTCGCGTAGGACTTGGGGGCCGGGGCGGCCGGGGCGGCCTTGGGGGCGGCGGTCTCCGCCTCGACCGGCTTGCGCGCGGCGGACCGGCTCGCGGCCTCCTTCTCGGCGCGCTCCTTGTCCGCCTTGGCCTTCGCCTCGGCCTCGGACTTCTTCCGGGCCTCGGCCTCGTGGCGGGCCTGCTGGGCGGCGCTGTCCGCCTGCTGCACGAGCTCCGCCCGCTGGTCCTCGGTGCCGAACGTCTTGGCGTTCCACGCCACCGGCTTCACGGCGATCGCCTGCTGCTTGTCACCCTCCGCGGAGGCGGGGACGACCGCGAATGCCACGGCGGCGACGCCTGCCGCGGCGATGCCCGCCGCGGAGAACTTGTGGACCTTCGTGAGACGGGTATAGCCGGAGATGGAGCGCATGACTGAGCTGAACCTCTTCCAATCGCGTGGGGTCGCGGGCCCGGATCGGCGCGTTAAAGAAGCGCCGTATCGATCTACGGCGCCCTGCGACGGGGCAATTGTTAGCGGCAGCAAAAAGTCCTGGCAAAGATGTGACGTACTATCCCGCTTCGTTGCGGAACCCCTCGGGCGACCCCCCGGAAAACCGGCCGACTCCCGCTCACACCCCTCTTTACGGGCGGTTTATCCGTCCACTATCCACCGTCGTAGGTGATGTGCGTCCTATGTGCGGGGTCACACCGGGCGGTGCTCCGCCGCACTCGGTGTGACCGTGTCCGCACCCTCGGTGCACCTCCCCGCCGGGCCCGGCGGGGACCCGGCTCAGATCTCGACCAGCACCTGGTCCAGGCTCTTGCGCACCAGCCCCGGGACCCGGCAGTCGTCCGCCGGATAGCCGACCGGGATCACCGCGAACGCCTTCTCGTTCACCGGCCGTCCCAGCACCTCGGACAGGAACCGCATCGGGCTCGGCGTGTGCACCAGGGCCGCCAGCCCCGACAGGTGCAGCGCCGAGAGCAGCATCCCGACGGCGATGCCCACCGACTCGTCCACGTAGTAGTGCTTGCGCCGCTCCCCGTCCGCCCCCAGCCAGTAGCGCTGCTGGAAGACCACGATCAGCGCCGGCGCGTCCGTCAGATGCGGCTTCACCTCGTCCGTGCCCAGCGGCCGCAGGGCCGCCAGCCACTCCTCGCCGAGCCGCCCGGCGTAGGAGGTGCGCTCCTCCTCTTCCGCCGCCGCCCGGATCCGCGCCCGCACCTCGGCGTCCTTGACCAGGACGAACGTCCACGGCTGCTGGTGCGCCCCGGACGGCGCCGTGGCCGCGCAGGCGATCGCGTCCCGCACCGCCTGCTCCGGCACCGGGTCGGCGGAGAACTGCCGCACGGTCCGCCGCTCCGCCATGCGCGCGCGCAGCTCCGCGGCCCGGGCCAGCGACTCGTCGGCGGGTATCCGGCCGGGCCGGTAGGGGACCGGCCGGTAGGGATCGCCATGGGTGGGTGTCCACTGCGTTGGTATAGACATGACACGAGTCTGGCGCGGGAGGGCCCTTCGGCCTAGGGCGCGCGGTGTAAGCGCCCGCCCGCCAGCGGTCCGATCCGCGGAGATCGCCCGGCGGTCTACGGTGATCCCATGACCCATGGCCCACGCTCCGGCCTCTCCGCCGTGAGCGCCGCGATCCTCGCGATGAGCAGACATCTGGAGGTGCGGGACGTCCTCAAGACGATCGTCGTCTCCGCACGCGAGCTGCTCGACGCCCAGTACGCCGCCCTCGGCGTTCCCGACGACCACGGAGGCTTCTCCCAGTTCGTCGTCGACGGCGTCAGCGACGAGACGTGGAAGGCCATCGGCCCGCTGCCCCGCCAGCACGGCATCCTCGCCGCCATGCTGGAGGACAAGAACCCCCAGCGGCTCGCCGACGTCCGCAAGGACCCCCGCTTCGGCGGCTGGCCCGACGCCCACCCCGAGATGGGCGACTTCCTCGGCATGCCCGTCGCCGACGGGGACGAGAACCTCGCCGTCCTCTTCCTCGCCAACAAGGCGTACAAGCACGGCGGCACCGGCGTCGGCTGCGGCTTCACCGACGAGGACGAGGAGCTGCTCGCCGTCCTCGCCCAGCACGCCGCCATCGCCCTGACCAACGCCCGTCTCTACGAGCGCAGCCGCGAGCTGACCATCGCCGACGAGCGCGCCCGGCTCGCCCACGAGCTGCACGACGCCGTCGCTCAGAAGCTGTTCTCCCTGCGGCTGACGGCCCAGGCCGCCACCGCCCTGGTGGACCGCGACCCGGGCCGCGCCAAGGACCAGCTGCACCAGGTCGCCCATCTGGCCGCCGAGGCCACCGACGAGCTGCGCGCCGCGGTGGTCGAACTGCGCCCGGCCGGGCTCGACGAGGATGGGCTGGTCGCCACCCTGCGCACCCAGGTCAAGGTGCTCGACCGGGCCCACGCCGCGAGCGTCGGCTTTGCCGCCCACGGGATGCGGGCGCTGCCGGCCTCCCAGGAGGAGGCACTGCTGCGCGTCGCCCAGGAGGCCCTCCACAACGCCCTGCGCCACTCCGGCGCGGAGCACGTCGAGGTCACCCTCGCCCGGCGGGGCCAGGGCGCCACGCTGCGGGTGGCCGACGACGGAAGCGGATTCGACCCGTCCGCCGTCCGGCAGGCGGGCCGCCACCTGGGCCTGGTCTCCATGAGGGACCGGGCCAACGGGGTCGGCGGCAGGCTGAAGGTTGTCTCGGAGCCCGGACAGGGCACCGCGATCGAGATGGAGGTGCCCGGTGGCTGAGGGCCACACGATCAAGGTTCTGCTGGTGGACGATCACCAGGTGGTCCGCAAGGGCCTGCGCACCTTCCTGGAGATCCAGGACGACATCGAGGTGGTGGGGGAGGCGGCCGACGGCGCCGAGGGCGTGGCCCGCGCCGAGGAGCTGCGGCCCGATGTGATCCTCCTGGACGTGAAGATGCCCGGCATGGACGGCATCGAGGCGCTGCGCCGGCTCCACGCCCTGGACAGCCCCGCCCGGGTGCTGGTCGTCACCAGCTTCACCGAGCAGCGCACGGTGATCCCGGCCCTGAAGGCTGGGGCCGCGGGCTATGTCTACAAGGACGTGGACCCCGACGCGCTCGCCGGTGCCATCCGCTCGGTGCACGCCGGGCACGTCCTGCTCCAGCCCGAGGTGGCCGGTGCGCTGCTGACCCAGGACGACTCGGGCGGCGGCCAGGGGCGGGGCAACGCGCTCACCGAGCGCGAGCGCGAGGTGCTCGCCCTGATCGCCGACGGCCGGTCCAACCGGGAGATCGCCCGTGCGCTGGTGCTCTCGGAGAAGACGGTCAAGACGCATGTCTCCAACATCCTGATGAAGCTCGACCTCGCCGACCGCACCCAGGCGGCCCTCTGGGCGGTCCGGCACGGGGTCGGCGACTGATCTGCCTGGTGGGAGCGGGCTGCCGTCTATCCGGAACGTCTCATTCCGACGAGCGGTTCATGCGGTCGTGTGATTGTCCGCCGGAGCCGATAACCCGGATGGCGGTGGCCCGTTTTCCATGGCGTAACCGCGGCGGCTGGCCGTGGGACGTTCCAGGAAGGTCAGAGGAAGAGTGAAGAACATGAAGAAGGCAGCTGCCGTCACGCTCGCGGCCGGCAGTCTCGCCGCCCTCGCCGGTGGTGTCGCCTCCGCGCACACCTCGCACGGCGCGGACGGCCTTGCCAAGAACTCCCCCGGCGTGGTCTCCGGCAACGTCATCCAGGCGCCCGTCGAGGTCCCCGTGAACGTGTGCGGCAACACCATCAACGTCGTGGGCCTGCTGAACCCGGCGCACGGAAACGACTGCGTCAACGATTAACGGCACCCCCGGCGGTCACCCGCCCGGTCGGTCGGCCCCGCCCCTGCGGGGCCGACGTCCGAGGGTGATCAATCGCCCGAACGAGGGCAAACGCCACTGACGGCCGTGCCGTCGGTGGTGCGGTGGCGTTCATCAGGGCGCGACTCCGTCACCGGGGCCGCGAGGTCACCAGCAAAGGAAGACACCCATGAACCGAGCCAAAAAGGCCGCTCTCGTTCTGGCCGCCGCAGGCGTCGCCGTCGGCGCCTCCGTCGGTACTGCAGTCGCGCACGACGAAGGCTCCAGCGCCCACGGTGTCGCGAAGGGCTCGCCCGGCGTCATTTCCGGCAACGTCATCCAGATCCCCCTGGACGTGCCGATCAACGCTTGCGGCAACACGATCGACATCATCGGGCTCCTGAACCCGACATTCGGAAACGTCTGCATCAGCAAGTGACGCCCGGAAGGCCCCGCGGACCCTCGGTCCGCGGGGCCTTGTCCGTGGCCGCTTCCTTCATGGCTTCTTTTATGGCCTGCCGCGCTCCCGCTCCTCCAGCAGCGCGTTGTACGCGGCCACCTGGGCCCGCCGGGCCGTGCGCTCCACGGGCCGCAGCGCCGCCGCCCGTGCCGTGATCTCGGCCGCGCTCACGGCGGCCCCGTGCTCCCGGCCGCCGCCGTCCCCCGATCCGCTCGCGATGGCGACCAGCGCGCCCACCCGCTGCGCCAGCTCCAGCACGCGCGCCGCGCGCGGCGGATATCCCGGCGCAAGGATCTCCTTCCCGCGCCCCGCCCTTGCCCGGTACGCCTCCAGCGCCGCCTCGGCCGCCGGCCCCGAGCCCGCCACGTCGAGCCGGGTGAGCACCTCCGTCGCCTCCCGCAGCGCCTCCGCGAGCTCCCGCTCCGCCTCGCCCAGCGACGGCACATCCGCCGGCGGCGCCTCGCGCACCGGCAGGCACTGCCAGAGGACCTCCACGTGTTCGTCGCCCTCGGGCCCCGCCGCGTGCACCTCGGGCACCAGCCCCAGGCCCGTTCCCACGGCGACGACCGCCTCGCCGGCCTCCAGGGCCAGGGCGTTGAACTCCGGCGGCCCGCTCAGCCCCAGCGGGTGCCCGGGCGCCGGCAGCGCCAGCCGCAGCCCCGCCGCGCCGAGCGCGCGCAGTCTGCCCAGTGCGAGGGTCAGGCCCACGGGCCCGGATTCACCCGGCAGGCCGACGACCCGGTGGACGGCGTCCTCCCCGGTGATACGGAGCGCCACGTCATCAGGTGCGGCAAATCCGGCAAGCAGGGCATTTCCCCAGGCTGTCAGCCGGCCTGAGCGATGTTCATCGAGCATGTGCCCCAGCCTAGGGACTGGCGACGACGGCAGGTGGCGTAGGTTTTCCCTGGGGGCTGCGCCGACAGGCGCCAGCGACGACGAACTGCAATGGGAGACAACGCGCTCATGAGCGATGTACTGGAACTGGTGGACGTATCCGTGGTCCGCGAGGGCCGGGCTCTGCTGGATCAGGTCTCCTGGTCGGTCAAGGAGGGCGAGCGCTGGGTGATCCTCGGCCCCAACGGCGCCGGCAAGACCACGCTTCTCAATGTCGCCTCCAGCTACCTCTTCCCGACCAAGGGCACGGCACGGATCCTCGGCGAGACGCTCGGCTCGGTCGACGTCTTCGAACTGCGGCCGCGCATCGGCATGGCGGGCATCGCCCTCGCCGACAAGCTGCCGCGCACCCAGACCGTCCTGCAGACGGTGCTCACCGCGGCGTACGGCATGACCGCCACCTGGCGCGAGGACTACGAGACCGTCGACGAGCAGCGCGCCCGCGCCTTCCTCGACGTGCTCGGCATGACCGAGCACCTGGACCGGAAGTTCGGCACCCTCTCCGAGGGCGAGCGCAAGCGCACCCTCATCGCCCGCGCGATGATGATCGACCCCGAGCTGCTGATGCTGGACGAGCCCGCCGCGGGCCTCGACCTCGGCGGCCGCGAGGACCTGGTGCGCCGCCTCGGCCGGCTCGCCCGGGACCCGCTCGCCCCCTCGATGGTGATGGTCACCCACCACGTCGAGGAGATCGCCCCCGGCTTCACCCACGTCCTGATGATCCGTCAGGGCCAGGTGCTCGCCGCCGGTCCCATCGAGCTCGAACTCACCTCCCGCAACCTGTCCAAGTGCTTCGGCCTCCCCCTGGTCGTCGAGAGCCGCGGCGACCGCTGGACCGCGCACGGCCTGCCGCTCTCGTAAGCCCCCCGTAGGGCCGAGGAGCCCTGTCGGTGACCCCTCCCACGCGCCTACCATGACCATGTGAACACATGGGCGTGGTGGCTCGTGGCCGCCGTCGGGCTCGGCATCCCCCTGGTCGTGACCGCGATGCCGGAGTTCGGCATGCTCGCGGTCGGAGCCGTCGCGGCAGCCGTCACGGACGCGCTGGGCGGGGGCACGGTGACCCAGTTCGTCGTCTTCGCCGTCGTCTCCGTCGCCCTGATCGCCGTGGTCCGGCCGATCGCCAACCGGCAGCGTGCCCGCCGCCCCGCCCTGCAGTCCGGGATCGAGGCCCTCAAGGGGCGGCAGGCCGTCGTCCTGGAGCGGGTCGACGGCCACGGCGGGCGCATCAAGCTCGGCGGCGAGATCTGGTCCGCGCGGGCCCTCGACGGGGGCCATGTCTACGAGGCCGGAGAGCAGGTCGATGTCGTCGACATCGACGGCGCGACGGCGGTGGTGATGTGAGACGACCGTTACGGGGGCGGCGGGATCCGGCCTGCACGCCACCGCCGGTTCTGAAAGACTCCCCGGACACGATCGATCCCGGCACGCCCGACCCACGACAAAGGCACGAGGAGCCACGATGGCGATCATCATCGTCCTGATCATCCTGGTGGTGCTCGTCTTCATCGCCCTCATGAAGACGGTGCAGGTCATCCCGCAGGCCAGCGCCGCCATCGTCGAGCGCTTCGGCCGCTACACCCGGACGCTCAACGCCGGCCTCAACATCGTCGTCCCGTTCATCGACTCCATCCGCAACCGCATCGACCTCCGCGAGCAGGTCGTGCCGTTCCCCCCGCAGCCCGTCATCACCCAGGACAACCTCGTCGTCAACATCGACACCGTCATCTACTACCAGGTGACGGACGCGCGGGCCGCGACCTACGAGGTGTCCAGCTTCATCCAGGCCATCGAGCAGCTCACCGTCACCACCCTGCGCAACATCATCGGCGGCATGGACCTGGAGCGGACCCTCACCTCCCGCGAGGAGATCAACGCGGCCCTGCGCGGCGTCCTCGACGAGGCGACGGGCAAGTGGGGCATCCGCGTCAACCGCGTCGAGCTCAAGGCGATCGAACCGCCCACCTCCATCCAGGACTCGATGGAGAAGCAGATGCGCGCCGACCGTGACAAGCGTGCCGCGATCCTCACCGCCGAGGGCATCCGTCAGTCGCAGATCCTCACCGCGGAGGGCGAGAAGCAGTCCGCGATCCTGCGCGCCGAGGGCGAGGCCAAGGCCGCGGCCCTGCGCGCCGAGGGCGAGGCCCAGGCGATCCGCACGGTCTTCGAGTCCATCCACGCCGGCGACCCCGACGAGAAGCTGCTCTCCTACCAGTACCTCCAGATGCTCCCGAAGATTGCCGAGGGCGACGCCAACAAGCTCTGGATCGTGCCCAGCGAGATCGGTGACGCCCTCAAGGGCCTCAGCGGCGCCGTCGGCAACTTCGGCGGCCCCCGGGGCGTCGTGAAGACGACCAAGGAGAGCCCGCGCCGCGAAGAGCCGCCGATCGACTGACGACCGTATCCAGCAACTCCTTCAACAGCCGTATCCTTCCCGCTCCTTCTCGTGCATGATCAAGTACGGCCCCCCGACCTGCCATGGCGGGGAGGCGCCGTACTGATCCGAAGGAGATGGCCTTGTCCATCTGGGAAGCACTCGCGGTCTTCGCGGCCGGCATCGGAGCCGGCACCATCAACGTCGTCGTCGGCTCCGGCACGCTGTTCACCTTTCCGGTGCTGCTCGCCGCGGGACTGCCGCCGGTCACCGCCAACGTCTCCAACACCCTGGGGCTGATCAGCGGCAGCGTCAGCGGGGTCGTCGGCTACCGCCGCGAACTGCGCGGCCAGCGCGCCCGGATCCTCCGCTTCGGCCTCGTCGCCCTGGCGGGCGGCCTCGCCGGGGCGGCCCTGCTGCTCGCCCTGCCGTCGCGGGCGTTCGACGCGATCGTCCCCGCGCTCATCGCGCTCGCGCTGGTGCTGGTGATCCTCCAGCCCCGGCTCGCCCGGGCGCTCGCCCGCCGCCACGAACGCAACGGCACCGCCCCGCACGCGGACGGCGGCGTCGCCCTCCTCCTCGGCCTCCTGCTGGCCAGCACCTACGGCGGCTACTTCGGCGCGGCCCAGGGAGTCATGTACCTCTCCCTCATGGGCCTCTTGCTCGACGACGACCTCCAGCGCATCAACGGCCTCAAGAACGTCCTGGGCGTGGTGGTGAACGGCGTCGCGGCGGTCTTCTTCGTCTTCGTCGCGGAGGTGAACTGGGAGGCCGTGCTGCTGATAGCCGTGGGCTCCACGCTGGGAGGCCAGCTGGGCGCGAAGGTCGCACGCCGCCTGAGCCCGACGGTGCTGCGGGGAGTGATCGTGACGGTGGGGGTGGTCGCGATCGTGCAGTTGCTGCTGCGCTGAATCAGCCTGTCCGGCGTTCAAGGACGGGTCAGGAGCAAACCCCCGCGGAAACGGAAACGCTCCGGGCCCTTCCCCCGTCAGAAACGCGGGCCCGGAGCGCACGGCAGCGGACGAGGCCACCCCGGGCCCACGCCCAGGGCTCCGACAGGCGGCGCCGACGCGCGACACGCCAACCCGCCCCCGCCACTGCGGTATCCGCCGCCCGACGGCCGCATGCGAAGCCGTCGGCAGGAACCACTGTGGCGGCACGGGCCAGGGCGCGCAACGGAATTTCCGGCCGCCGCCCGGCCCGCCGCCGGGCCACAGGTCAGCCGGCCGCGGGCACCTCGTACTCCCCGATCAACTGCGCCCGCCCCAGCGCATGGAACCGCAGATGGAACCCGACGAACGCCGGCGTCGCCGCCGCGTCCGGCCCCAACTTCTCCTGGTCCACGGCGTACACGGTGAAGACGTACCGGTGCGGGCCGTCCCCGGCCGGCGGCGCCGCGCCCCCGAAGTCCCGCGTCCCGTAGTCGTTCCGGACGTGCACCGCCCCCGCCGGCAGCCCCTTCATGTCACCGCTCCCGGCCCCCGCCGGCAGTTCGGTCACCGTCGCGGGGAGGTCGAAGAGGACCCAGTGCCAGAACCCGCTGCCCGTGGGGGCGTCGGGGTCGAAGCAGGTCACGGCGAAGCTCTTCGTCCCCTCCGGGAAGCCCTCCCAGCGCAGTTGGGGAGAGGTGTTGCCCCCGCTGAGGACCTGGCCGTCGCGGAGCCGCGCCCCGGGCTCGACGTCCTCGCTCACCACCGTGAACGAGGGGACCGGCGGGAAGAAATCGTGGGGGAGCGGCGGACGGCCCTGACCAGCTGACACGGAGACACCTCCAGTACGCACGGACATGAGGGCGCCAGCCTAGCGAGGCACGGACGACGCGGGCTGCGACCATATGGACGTGCTTCGACGTATGTTCCGACGAGGCGGACGACGACCGGCCGGCCGCGCCCTGCGCTCCCTCACCGTGCTCCTCGCCGCCCTGCCCCTGTTCCTCCTCCCCGCCTGCTCCTCCGGTGACCACGGCAAGTCCGCAAAGGCACCGGCCACAACCTCCTCCGGCAGAACCACCGGCGGCTCCGGCACCACCCCCTCCTGGGCCAAGGGCATGCGGACCGTCACCCCGGACAAGCTCCCGCCCGAAGCCAGACGCACCCTGGAACTCATCGACAAGGGCGGGCCGTTCCCGTACCCCAAGGACGGCACGGTCTTCGGCAACTACGAGAACCGGCTGCCCAAGCAGTCCCGCGGCTACTACCACGAGTACACGGTCCCCACCCCTGAGGCCCGCAACCGCGGCGCCCGCCGCATCGTGACCGGCAGTCACTCCGAGCGCTACTACACCGGCGACCACTACAAGACCTTCGAAGCGGTGGTGCACCCATGACCAGCCAACTCCCCGCCCCCGGCGTCCCCGGGCTCCTCACCGGCTCGGTCCCGCCCGGTCTCTATCGGCTGCCCGTCACCGAGACCCCCGAACACGCCGCGGCGCAGGCCGCCGACGCGGGCTGGCGCACGGCCCGGCTCCACCTCGACGGCATCGGGGACAAGACCGCCTTCCTCGACCGCTGCGCCGCCGACCTGGGCTTCCCCGGGTGGTTCGGCCACAACTGGGACGCCCTCGCGGACTGCCTCACCGACCTCTCCTGGTGGCGCAAGGACGGCGAGCCGCACGGCTATCTCCTCGTCGCGGAGGACTGGGACGCCTTCCAGAAGGCCGCCCCCGAGGCGGCCTCCGTCGCGAGGACGATCCTCACCGACGCCGTCGGGTACTGGACGGGCCGGCAGACCCCCATGGCGGTCCTGCTCGCCTGACCCACGGGGGGCCGGCCGTTCCACTACCCTCGGCCGGCATGACCTCCGGCCCTGACCGCACTCCGCTCGCCCGCGCCTTCTTCGACCGGCCCGTCCTCGAGGTGGCCCCCGACCTGCTCGGCCGCACCCTCGTCCGCACGGGCCCCGACGGGCCGATCGAGCTCCGCATCACGGAGGTCGAGGCCTACGCGGGCGAGGCGGACCCGGGATCGCATGCCTACCGGGGACGTACGGAGCGGAACGCGGCCATGTTCGGCCCGCCCGGTCACGCGTACGTCTACTTCATCTATGGGATGTGGTTCAGTCTCAACCTGGTGTGCGGCCCGGAGGGCGCGGCGAGCGGTGTGCTGCTGCGCGCGGGCGAGGTGCTCAAGGGCCATGACCTGGCCCGCGCCCGTCGGCCCAAGTCGCGCAACGACCGCGACCTCGCCCAGGGCCCGGCCCGCCTGGCCACCGCCCTCGACGTGGACCGCAGCCTCAACGGCACGGACCTCTGCGCCGGTCCGGCGGCCCCCCTCTCCGTCCTGGCGGGAACGCCGCTCCCCACCTCGTCGATCCGCAACGGCCCCCGTACGGGCGTCGGCGGCGAAGGGGCGACGCACCCCTGGCGCTTCTGGGTGGACGGCGACCGGACGGTGAGCCCGTACCGGGCACATGTCCCACGGGACCGCACCCGGACGAAGGCCTGACCGGCAGTGCTTGACTCCGGCCCCGGAAGGGCCTAACGTAGCCCGAGCCGCTGGAGACGGGCAGCGCCATGGGCGTCTGTACCGATAGGCGGTACCACCACTACTACGCGGGATCCCCGGACGGGGCTTGGTTTCGCTGTGCCGAAATCAGGGCTCGAATGGATCCGGCCGGCTCGATTGGGAGTCGGCGGGAAATTCCGCTAAAGTGATGGACATCCCCTCCGACGGGAATTCGGATTCTGAATCCGGGCCGGGAACGGCACGGAAAAAGATCTGATAGAGTCGGAAACACCGAAGGGAAGCGCCCGGAGGAAAGCCGAGAGAGAGTCTCGGTGAGTACGAAGGAAGCGTCCGTTCCTTGAGAACTCAACAGCGTGCCAAAAGTCAACGCCAGACTATAAAACAACCCCGTCCCGGCTGGTTTACCGGTTGGGATGAGGTTCCTTTGAAAAACACAGCGAGGACGCTGTGAACGGCCGGGCTTATTCCGCCTGGCTGTTCCGCTCAACGCGAGTGTTGAACCGGCAGTTTTTAATTAAACGCAGCCCGGTACACATTCACGGAGAGTTTGATCCTGGCTCAGGACGAACGCTGGCGGCGTGCTTAACACATGCAAGTCGAACGATGAAGCCGCTTCGGTGGTGGATTAGTGGCGAACGGGTGAGTAACACGTGGGCAATCTGCCCTGCACTCTGGGACAAGCCCTGGAAACGGGGTCTAATACCGGATACGACCGCTGACCGCATGGTTGGTGGTGGAAAGCTCCGGCGGTGCAGGATGAGCCCGCGGCCTATCAGCTTGTTGGTGGGGTGATGGCCTACCAAGGCGACGACGGGTAGCCGGCCTGAGAGGGCGACCGGCCACACTGGGACTGAGACACGGCCCAGACTCCTACGGGAGGCAGCAGTGGGGAATATTGCACAATGGGCGAAAGCCTGATGCAGCGACGCCGCGTGAGGGATGACGGCCTTCGGGTTGTAAACCTCTTTCAGCAGGGAAGAAGCGAAAGTGACGGTACCTGCAGAAGAAGCGCCGGCTAACTACGTGCCAGCAGCCGCGGTAATACGTAGGGCGCAAGCGTTGTCCGGAATTATTGGGCGTAAAGAGCTCGTAGGCGGCTTGTCGCGTCGGATGTGAAAGCCCGGGGCTTAACCCCGGGTCTGCATTCGATACGGGCAGGCTAGAGTTCGGTAGGGGAGATCGGAATTCCTGGTGTAGCGGTGAAATGCGCAGATATCAGGAGGAACACCGGTGGCGAAGGCGGATCTCTGGGCCGATACTGACGCTGAGGAGCGAAAGCGTGGGGAGCGAACAGGATTAGATACCCTGGTAGTCCACGCCGTAAACGTTGGGCACTAGGTGTGGGCGACATTCCACGTCGTCCGTGCCGCAGCTAACGCATTAAGTGCCCCGCCTGGGGAGTACGGCCGCAAGGCTAAAACTCAAAGGAATTGACGGGGGCCCGCACAAGCAGCGGAGCATGTGGCTTAATTCGACGCAACGCGAAGAACCTTACCAAGGCTTGACATACACCGGAAACGGCCAGAGATGGTCGCCCCCTTGTGGTCGGTGTACAGGTGGTGCATGGCTGTCGTCAGCTCGTGTCGTGAGATGTTGGGTTAAGTCCCGCAACGAGCGCAACCCTTGTTCTGTGTTGCCAGCATGCCTTTCGGGGTGATGGGGACTCACAGGAGACTGCCGGGGTCAACTCGGAGGAAGGTGGGGACGACGTCAAGTCATCATGCCCCTTATGTCTTGGGCTGCACACGTGCTACAATGGCCGGTACAATGAGCTGCGATGCCGTGAGGTGGAGCGAATCTCAAAAAGCCGGTCTCAGTTCGGATTGGGGTCTGCAACTCGACCCCATGAAGTTGGAGTTGCTAGTAATCGCAGATCAGCATTGCTGCGGTGAATACGTTCCCGGGCCTTGTACACACCGCCCGTCACGTCACGAAAGTCGGTAACACCCGAAGCCGGTGGCCCAACCCTTGTGGAGGGAGCCGTCGAAGGTGGGACTGGCGATTGGGACGAAGTCGTAACAAGGTAGCCGTACCGGAAGGTGCGGCTGGATCACCTCCTTTCTAAGGAGCACATAGCCGACTGCAGACAAACGTTCTGCACGGTTGCTCATGGGTGGAACGTTGACTATTCGGCACTTTCCGGAAGGGATCATTAGTACTGCTTCGGCGTGGAACGTGAGTCCTGGGTGGAGAGTGTCGGGCACGCTGTTGGGTGTCTGAGGGTACGGCCGAGAGGCTGTTCCTTCTGCCGGCCCCGGTGTAGGTCTGCTTCGGCAGGTTGTGACGGGTGGCTGGTCGTTGTTTGAGAACTGCACAGTGGACGCGAGCATCTGTGGCCAAGTTTTTAAGGGCGCACGGTGGATGCCTTGGCACCAGGAACCGATGAAGGACGTGGGAGGCCGCGATAGGCCCCGGGGAGCTGTCAACCGAGCTGTGATCCGGGGGTGTCCGAATGGGGAAACCCGGCAGTCGTCATGGGCTGTCACCCGCTGCTGAACACATAGGCAGTGTGGAGGGAACGCGGGGAAGTGAAACATCTCAGTACCCGCAGGAAGAGAAAACAACCGTGATTCCGGGAGTAGTGGCGAGCGAAACTGGATGAGGCCAAACCTACGGCGTGTGATACCCGGCAGGGGTTGCGTCGTGGGGGTTGTGGGATCTCTCTTCAACAGTCTGCCGGCTGTTGGACGAGTCAGAAACCGTTGATGTAGGCGAAGGACATGCGAAAGGTCCGGCGTAGAGGGTAAGACCCCCGTAGCTGAAACATTAGCGGCTCGTTTGAGAGACACCCAAGTAGCACGGGGCCCGAGAAATCCCGTGTGAATCTGGCGGGACCACCCGTTAAGCCTAAATATTCCCTGGTGACCGATAGCGGATAGTACCGTGAGGGAATGGTGAAAAGTACCGCGGGAGCGGAGTGAAATAGTACCTGAAACCGTGTGCCTACAAGCCGTGGGAGCGTCGCATCGAGTGCTTGCACTCGGTGTCGTGACTGCGTGCCTTTTGAAGAATGAGCCTGCGAGTTTGCGGTGTGTTGCGAGGTTAACCCGTGTGGGGAAGCCGTAGCGAAAGCGAGTCCGAATAGGGCGACCCAGTAGCGCGCCCAAGACCCGAAGCGGAGTGATCTAGCCATGGGCAGGTTGAAGCGGAGGTAAGACTTCGTGGAGGACCGAACCCACCAGGGTTGAAAACCTGGGGGATGACCTGTGGTTAGGGGTGAAAGGCCAATCAAACTCCGTGATAGCTGGTTCTCCCCGAAATGCATTTAGGTGCAGCGTCGTGTGTTTCTTGCCGGAGGTAGAGCACTGGATAGGCGATGGGCCCTACCGGGTTACTGACCTTAGCCAAACTCCGAATGCCGGTAAGTGAGAGCGCGGCAGTGAGACTGTGGGGGATAAGCTCCATGGTCGAGAGGGAAACAGCCCAGAGCATCGACTAAGGCCCCTAAGCGTACGCTAAGTGGGAAAGGATGTGGAGTCGCAGAGACAACCAGGAGGTTGGCTTAGAAGCAGCCACCCTTGAAAGAGTGCGTAATAGCTCACTGGTCAAGTGATTCCGCGCCGACAATGTAGCGGGGCTCAAGCGTACCGCCGAAGTCGTGTCATTCATACAACAGCCCTAACGGGTGTGTGGATGGGTAGGGGAGCGTCGTGTGCCGGGTGAAGCAGCCGCGGAAGCGAGTTGTGGACGGTTCACGAGTGAGAATGCAGGCATGAGTAGCGATACACACGTGGGAAACGTGTGCGCCGATTGACTAAGGGTTCCTGGGTCAAGCTGATCTGCCCAGGGTAAGTCGGGACCTAAGGCGAGGCCGACAGGCGTAGTCGATGGACAACCGGTTGATATTCCGGTACCCGCTTTGAAACGCCCAATATCGAATCAGGCGATGCTAAGTCCGTGAAGCCGTCCTGGATCCTTCGGGTGAAGGGAAGTGGTGGAGCCGACGGACCAGACTTGTAGTAGGTAAGCGATGGGGTGACGCAGGAAGGTAGTCCAGCCCGGGCGGTGGTTGTCCCGGGGTAAGGGTGTAGGCCGTGTGGTAGGCAAATCCGTCACACGTTAAGGCTGAGACCTGATGCCGAGCCGATTGTGGTGAAGTGGATGATCCTATGCTGTCGAGAAAAGCCTCTAGCGAGTTTCATGGCGGCCCGTACCCTAAACCGACTCAGGTGGTCAGGTAGAGAATACCGAGGCGTTCGGGTGAACTATGGTTAAGGAACTCGGCAAAATGCCCCCGTAACTTCGGGAGAAGGGGGGCCATGTCCGGTGATGAGTCTTGCACTCTGAGCTGGGTGTGGCCGCAGAGACCAGCGAGAAGCGACTGTTTACTAAAAACACAGGTCCGTGCGAAGCCGTAAGGCGATGTATACGGACTGACGCCTGCCCGGTGCTGGAACGTTAAGGGGACCGGTTAGCTCCATTTCGGTGGGGCGAAGCTGAGAACTTAAGCGCCAGTAAACGGCGGTGGTAACTATAACCATCCTAAGGTAGCGAAATTCCTTGTCGGGTAAGTTCCGACCTGCACGAATGGCGTAACGACTTCTCGACTGTCTCAACCATAGGCCCGGTGAAATTGCACTACGAGTAAAGATGCTCGTTTCGCGCAGCAGGACGGAAAGACCCCGGGACCTTTACTATAGCTTGATATTGGTGTTCGGTTCGGCTTGTGTAGGATAGGTGGGAGACTGTGAAGCATGCACGCCAGTGTGTGTGGAGTCGTCGTTGAAATACCACTCTGGTCGTGCTGGATGTCTAACCTGGGTCCGTGATCCGGATCAGGGACAGTGTCTGGTGGGTAGTTTAACTGGGGCGGTTGCCTCCTAAAGGGTAACGGAGGCGCCCAAAGGTTCCCTCAGCCTGGTTGGCAATCAGGTGTTGAGTGTAAGTGCACAAGGGAGCTTGACTGTGAGACCGACGGGTCGAGCAGGGACGAAAGTCGGGACTAGTGATCCGGCGGTGGCTTGTGGAAGCGCCGTCGCTCAACGGATAAAAGGTACCCCGGGGATAACAGGCTGATCTTCCCCAAGAGTCCATATCGACGGGATGGTTTGGCACCTCGATGTCGGCTCGTCGCATCCTGGGGCTGGAGTCGGTCCCAAGGGTTGGGCTGTTCGCCCATTAAAGCGGTACGCGAGCTGGGTTTAGAACGTCGTGAGACAGTTCGGTCCCTATCCGCTGTGCGCGTAGGAGTCTTGAGAAGGGCTGTCCCTAGTACGAGAGGACCGGGACGGACGAACCTCTGGTGTGCCAGTTGTTCTGCCAAGGGCATGGCTGGTTGGCTACGTTCGGGAGGGATAACCGCTGAAAGCATCTAAGCGGGAAGCCTGCTTCGAGATGAGGACTCCCACCCACTTGATGGGGTAAGGCTCCCAGTAGACGACTGGGTTGATAGGCCAGATATGGAAGCCGGGTAACCGGTGGAGTTGACTGGTACTAATAGGCCGAGGGCTTGTCCTCAGTTGCTCGCGTCCACTGTGTAAGTTCTGAGGCAACGAACAGTTGCCGGTTTGAGCAGAACCACTTAATTGAAGAGTGTGCTTGTTCGCTCGAAACCGATAGGGTTTCGGTGGTCATAGCGTTAGGGAAACGCCCGGTTACATTCCGAACCCGGAAGCTAAGCCTTTCAGCGCCGATGGTACTGCATGGGGGACCGTGTGGGAGAGTAGGACGCCGCCGAACAATATTTCAAGGACCCTTGGTCCCAGCGTTCACGTTGGGACCAAGGGTCCTTTTGTTTTTATTGATTTGAAACGCAGTGTTTTTGTCGAAGCGCAGCCTCCGGGTGACTGCGCGAGAATGGCTGCGGTACCTCAAGACAGGAGTCACGTCGATGTCCACCAACTCTCCCGACGGCCGATCGGGCGGCGACCGCCACGGCGGTCCGCGGGGCGGCTTCCGCCGTGACAACGACCGCGGCGGGTTCCGCGGCGGTCGCGATGACCGTGGCGGCCGTCCCGGTGGCGGTGGCTACGGCCGGCGCGATGACGACCGTGGCGGCTTCCGTCGTGACGACCGCGGCCCGCGTCGCGATGATGACCGTGGCG
Source organism: Streptomyces luteireticuli (assembly GCF_041519305.1). Classification (NCBI taxonomy): domain Bacteria; kingdom Bacillati; phylum Actinomycetota; class Actinomycetes; order Kitasatosporales; family Streptomycetaceae; genus Streptomyces; species Streptomyces luteireticuli. The sequence goes on along the minus strand of NZ_CP167927.1, from coordinate 2,342,931 downwards.
GTTTCCGTCGCGATGAGCGTCGTGATGACCGTCCGTCGTTCCGTCGTGACGAGCGTCGTGATGATCGTGGTCCGCGTCGTGACGACGACCGTGGTGGCTTCCGCCGCGACGACCGTCCCTCGTTCCGGCGTGACGACCGGCGTGATGACCGCGGCCCGCGCCGTGACGACGACCGTGGTGGCTTCCGCCGTGATGAGCGTCGTGACGACCGTCCGTCGTTCCGGCGCGACGAGCGTCGCGACGACCGCGGTCCGCGTCGTGACGACGACCGCGGTGGCTTCCGCCGCGACGACCGCCCGTCCTTCCGGCGTGACGACCGTCGCGATGACCGCGGCCCGCGCCGCGACGACGACCGTGGTGGCTTCCGCCGTGATGAGCGTCGTGACGACCGTCCGTCGTTCCGGCGCGACGAGCGTCGCGACGACCGCGGTCCGCGTCGTGACGACGACCGCGGTGGCTTCCGCCGCGACGACCGTCCCTCGTTCCGGCGTGACGACCGGCGTGATGACCGCGGCCCCCGCCGTGACGACGACCGCGGTGGCTTCCGCCGCGACGACCGTCCCTCGTTCCGGCGCGATGACCGTCGTGATGACCGCGGCCCGCGTCGCGATGACGACCGTGGCGGCTTCCGCCGTGATGAGCGTCGTGACGACCGTCCGTCGTTCCGCCGCGACGAGCGTCGCGACGACCGCGGCCCCCGCCGCGATGACGACCGTGGCGGCTTCCGCCGCGATGAGCGTCGTGACGACCGTCCGTCCTTCCGGCGCGACGACCGCGGTGGCCGTCCCGCCGGTGGGGGCTACGGTCGGCGTGACGACCGGGACCGTCAGGGCGGCGGCTACCGTGGGCGCGACGATCGCTCCCGCGGCTATGGCCGGCGTGACGACCGGGACCGCGACCGGGACCGTGGTGACCGCGAGCCCGTGAAGCGTCTGCCCATCCCGGACGACGTGACCGGTGAGGAGATCGACAAGGACGTCAAGCAGGAGCTGATGAGCCTGCCGAAGACCCTTGCCGAGGACGTCGCCCGCAACCTCGTCATGGTCGCCAACCTGCTGGACGAGGACCCGGAGCAGGCGTACGCGTACTCCCGCATCGCCCTCCGTCTCGCCTCGCGCGTCGCCGCCGTCCGTGAGGCGGCCGGTTTCGCGTCGTACGCGACCGGCAAGTACTCCGAGGCGCTGGCCGAGTTCCGGGCTGCCCGGCGGATGACCGGCTCGGTCGAGCTGTGGCCCGTCATGGCGGACTGCGAGCGCGGCATGGGCCGCCCCGAGCGGGCGCTGGCCATGGCCGGCGAGCCCGAGGTGCAGAAGCTCGACAAGGCCGGTCAGGTGGAGATGCGCCTGGTGGCGGCCGGGGCCCGCAAGGACATGGGGCAGGCCGAGGCGGCCGTCGTGACGCTGCAGAGCCCCGAGCTGGCGTCGAACTCCGTCCAGCCGTGGACCGCGCGCCTGCGCTACGCGTACGCCGACGCGCTGCTCGAGGTCGGCCGTGAAGCTGAGGCGCGCGAGTGGTTCGCCAAGGCCCTGGAGGCCGACCAGGGCGGGATGACGAACGCTTCCGACCGGCTCGCGGAGATGGACGGTGTCGAGTTCACCGATGTCCTGTCCGAGATCGAAGAGGTCGAGGATGCCAAGGACACGGAGGACACCGTGACCGAGGAGGCCGAGGAGGCCGAGGAGACCGAAGAGGTCGAGAAGGCCCAGAAGGTCGAGACGGTCGAGGAGAGCAAGGCCGAGGGCACCGACACCGGCGCCGACGGCGGCGAGCGGAAGTGATCGAAGAGGGCGGAACCCCGCGGGGTTCCGCCCTCTTGCTTTCAGTTCAGGGTGAGGCTGCGCAGGACCAGGCCGGTCGCCGGCTTCGGGCCGAAGGATGTGGACTTGCGCGGCATGGTCACGCCCTGTTCGGCGAGCTCCCGCACCACGTCCTCGTGGACGGGGTGCATCAGGACGGCGGTGCCGCCGTGGCGTTCGGCCTGGGCGACGGCGGCGGCCGTCTCGTGGATGTAGCCGATGTGCTCCGGGTCGTCCTGGACCCGCCACACGTGCTCCAGCAGCGTGGAGTGGAGGACGGTCGCGTCCAGCTCGCGCCAGGCGCGCGGGCGGTCGGCCGGGACCGTGCGGGCCAGCAGTTCCGGGTCCGGCCGGTTCACGAGGTGGAAGCGGCCGTCGCCGGCGAGCAGATAGGCGTTGCCGTGTTCGTCGGCCTCCGAGGCCTCCGCGAGGGCGTCGAGCGCGGCGGGCAGCTCCACGTCCAGGGTGCGGACGCGGAAGGAGCCGGCGAGGGCGGCCAGGGCGTCGGCGGGGGGCAGCTTGTGGAGCAGGCGGTGGATGGCGCGGACCCGCAGCGGGTAGCGGGCGGTGTCCACGAGCAGGACGAGGCCGAAGTCCCAGGGGCCGGGCCCGGGTTGCTCGGCGCGGAGCCGCTGGTAGGTGGCCCAGCGGTGGTGGCCGTCGGCGATCAGGGCGCGCTGCCGGGAGAGGTCGCCGGCGATCCGGGCCAGGTCGTCGGGGTCGGTCACGGACCACAGTCGATGGGCGAAGCCGTCCTCGGTGGTCGTGGAGAGCAGGGGCGTGGTGCGGATGACGCGCTCGATGACGGCGGCGGCGCCGGTGGTCGTCCCGTCGCCGCGGTAGGAGAAGAGCAGCGGCTCCAGGTTGGCGGCGGTGTCCCGCATCAGGGCCGCGCGGTCCTCGACGATGTGCGGCATCACGTCCTCGTGGGGGAGGACGACGCCCTCCTCCGGGGGCGTCAGGCGCAGCGCGCCGATCAGGCCGCGCTGGATGATGCCGTCGCCGCGCTGCTCGTAGACGTAGAGCGCCGGTTCCGGGTCCGGGGCGAGGATGCCCTCCTCCTGCCAGCGGCGCAGGGTGTCGGCGGCCTGGCGGTGCCGGTCGGCGGCGGTGGCCGCCTGGGGGAGGATGAGCCGGACGATGTTGTGCGGGTCCGCGGTCTCGAGGTGGCGCAGTCCGTCGGGCCGGACGACGACGTCGTACGGTGGCGAGGTCACCGCCGCGAGGCTGCCCACCCGTTCGGGGACATAGCGCAGCCCTCGGAAGGGGGCGAGTCGGAGACCTTGCCCTGCGTGATCCGCGTGGTCCGGAGTGCTCATTCGGAAATTGTTATGGCCCGTGGCCGGATGAGCAATGATCCAAAACAGAGACGAACAGCACAGGATGAACGGCAGATGAACGGCACGAGGAGCGAACCCTTGATGAACCAGAGCGCGCGGACGGACGTACGGACCCGGCCCGAGGGCTGTGAGCAGCCGCTGAGCGTGGTCTACGACACGGCGCTGCTCGACCTCGACGGCGTGGTGTACGCCGGCGGGGCGGCGATACCGCACGCGGTGGAGTCGCTGGAGCGGGCGCGTGCGGGTGGGATGCACCTCGCGTATGTGACGAACAATGCGGCCCGGACGCCGGAGACCGTGGCCGGGCACCTGACCGAGCTGGGCATCCCGGCCTCGCCGGAGGACGTGATCAACTCGGCGCAGGCGGTGGCCCGGTTGATAGCGGACGAGCTGCCGGCCGGTTCGCGGGTGCTGCTGATCGGGACCGAGGGGCTGCGGGTCGCGCTGCGGGAGCGCGGGCTGGTGCCGGTGGAGTCGGTGGACGACGATCCGGTGGCGGTGGCGCAGGGGTACGGCGGGCCGGAGATGCCGTGGTCGCGGCTGATGGAGGCGTCGTACGCGGTGGCGCGGGGGCTGCCGTGGTTCGCCTCCAACACGGATCTGACGATTCCGACCGGGCGGGGGATCGCGCCGGGGAACGGGTCGGCGGTCGAGGTCGTGAAGATCGCGACGGGGCGGGAGCCGCGGGTGGCGGGCAAGCCGCAGCCTCCCATGCACCGGGAGACGGTGTTGCGGACGGGCGCGGAACGGCCGTTGGTCGTGGGCGACCGGCTCGACACGGACATCGAGGGGGCGTACGCGGGGGGTGTCGACTCGTTGCTGGTGCTGACGGGGGTGACCACTGCCGCGCAGGTGCTGGCGGCCCGGCCGGAGCACCGGGCGACGTATGTCGCGGAGGATTTGCGGGGGTTGCTGGAGGGGCAGCCGGAAGTTTCCGTGTCCGGGGGTGAGTTCCGGTGCGGGGGGTGGACGGCGTCCGTCGTCGACGGGGAGTTCGTCCTGGACGGGGACGGGGCTGCTGTCGACGGGCTCCGGGCGCTGTGCGGGGCGGCGTGGGCCGAGGGTGGGGACGGGAGTTGTGGGGTGGACGGGGGGAAGGTGTTGGCTCGGTTGGGGTGGTAGGCGGGTGCCCCGCGGTGGGGGCGGGGCTGGGGGGATTTTGCCCCGGTCCCGCCCTTTCACCGTTTCTTCCGGGGCGAGCCCCGGCCCCCCGCAACGCAGCTTCGCTGCGTTTGTCCTCAAACTCCCCGGAGGGGGCAACCCCCAGACAGGCTGGATTTCAGCCCAGCTCCGCCAGCAGTTCCTCCTCCGTCTTGCCCTTGCGCCAGTAGCCGGTGAAGGTGATGCGGCCGCGGTCGATGGTGCGGTCGTTGACCAGGTGGCGGCGGAGGGTGCGGACGGTGCCGGCTTCGCCGGCTATCCAGGCGTACGGCGTGCCCGGCGGGAGCGTCGCGTCGCGGACGGCGTCCACGACCGTGGGGTCCTGGCCGCGGATCAGCCAGGTGACGTCCGCGTCGGCGGCGGTGGGGAGGGGAGCGATGTCGTCGGGGTGGGGGACCTCCAGCCAGACCTTGGCCGGCATGCCGGGCGGCAGCCAGGCGAGGATGCCGGCCACGGCAGGGAGGGCCGATTCGTCGCCGGTGATCAGGGTCCAGTCGGTGCCCGCGGGGGGCTGGTAGTCGACGCCGCCGTTGTCCTCGGTCACGGGGGCGAGGAGCGCGGCGCGGTCGCCGGGGCGGGCGGTGCGGGACCAGTGCGAGGCCGGGCCGGCCCCGTGGCCCGAGCCGTGCTGGACGAAGTCGATGTCCAACTCGTCGGGATCGCGGCGCAGTTCGCGCACGGTGTAGGTGCGCATGACGGCGCGTACGGCCGGGTCCTGGGCGCGCCACTCGGCGTACCAGCCCTCGTCGAGGGTGTGCGGCAGCACCGGCGCTTCCTGGCCGGGCTGCGGCAGGAAGAGCTTGAAGCGCTGGTCGCGGCCGCCGGTGACCATCCCGCCCAGGCGGTCGCCGGTGACGGTGACGCGGATCAGGGCGGGGCCGACCTGCTCGGTGCGGACGACGCGGACGTCGAAGAAGCGGTACGTGGGGGTGGCCATCAGAGCTTCTTCGCCTTTTCGAGTGCGGCGGTCAGGTTCTCCAGCAGCGGGGCGCTGCCGGCGTAGGAGAAGCGCGGCTCGCTGAGCCAGGGGCTGACCTGGCCGGCCTCGACGGCGGGGAGCTTGGCCCAGGTGGGCTTGGCGGCCAGGTCCTTGGGCTGGAGGGCGGAGGTGCGGCTGTCCAGGATGATCAGGTCGGCCTCGTACTTGTTGGCGTTCTCCCAGCTGAGGCTCTCGAAGTAGCCGCCCTTGTCGAGCTTCTGCGGGACGACGAAGTCGACGCCGAGCTCGCGGAAGTACATCAGGTCGGCGTTGACGGTCGGGTTGGAGACGTAGAAGAGGTCGGCGCTGCCGGAGGCGGCCATGACCTTGATGCGGCGGGACTTGGCGGTTTTGCGGAGCGTCTCGGCGGCCTTCTCGAAGCGGGCCTTGGCCTCGACGACCTTCTTCGCCTTGAGGTCCGCGCCGAGCGAGGCGGCCAGTTCGGCGTGGCGCTCGATGGGCTTGAGCAGGGGGACGCGGGCGGAGGTCAGGGCGACGCTGGGGGCCAGGCGGAGGATCTTGTCCTTGCTGTCGTCGGGGACGTACCAGAGCGCGCCGGGGTCGAACATCTCGGTGATGAGGAGTTCCGGGTCGAGCGCCGCGTACTTCTCGACGGCGAACTCGCCCCAGGTGTTGCCGAGGATCGTCACCTTGTCGACGTCGATGCCGCCGGCCTGCGGGTCGGGCTTGCCGTCCTTGAGCTTCGTCGGGCCGAAGACGCCGACGCATTCGATGCCGAAGTCGTGCAGGGCGGCGGCGGTGCCGGTGAAGGCGATGATGCGCTTGGGGGTGCGGCCGGTCTTCACGGCGGTGCCGCGGTCGTCCTTGAAGGTCCAGGAGCCACCACCGGATCCCGAACTCCCCGCATTCCCGGATGACTTGGAGGAGCCGCCCCCGCAGGCGGTGATGAAGGCGCCGAGGCCGAGGGCGCCACCCGCCGCCAGGAGGCCGCGGCGGGACAGTACTGTGGTGCGGGGGGTGCTCATGGGGTGGTGCTTCTCTCCGTGGGGGACGGTGCGATGAGGGTAGGCTAACCTAACCCAAGTGTTGGCCGTAGCTACCCCCCAAGCCCCGCCGGGCACCGCCCCCGAGGCCGTGCCCCGCCGGAACGCCCGGCGCGTCGTGGGACTGTTCGTCTCCGCCGTACTCCTGCTGCTCGTCGTGGCGGGCTCGTTCGCCGTCGGCGCCAAGCAGGTGCCCCTGGACCAGGTCTGGCACGGCCTGTTCCACTACTCCGGCACCGAGACGGACGTCGTCGTCCGCGACGTCCGCGTCCCCCGCACCCTCCTCGGGCTGCTGGCCGGCGCGGCGCTCGGGCTCGCGGGAACCGTGATGCAGGCCCTCACCCGCAATCCCCTCGCCGACCCCGGCCTGTTCGGCATCAGCGCCGGTGCCGCGGCCGCCGTCGTCTCGGGCATCGGCTTCCTCGGCGTCACCTCGCTCACCGGGTACGTGTGGTTCGCGTTCCTCGGCGCGGCCGTGGTGTCGGTGGTCGTCCACGCGCTCGGCGGCAGCCGGGGCGCCACGCCCGTGCGCCTCGCCCTGGCGGGCACCGCCGTCACCGCCGTCCTCAACGGCTATGTGTACGCCGTCGAACTCACCGACTCCGCCGCGCTGGACCGGATGCGGTTCTGGACGGTCGGCTCCCTGGCCTCCGCGAACGCGACGGTGGTCGGACAGGTGGCGCCCTTCATCGGCGTCGGCCTCGTGCTCGCCCTGGCGCTCGCCCGGCCGCTCAACGCGATGGCCCTCGGCGACGACCAGGCGCGGGCGCTGGGCACCCGGCTGACGGCCACCCGGGTCCTGGGCCTGGCCGCCGTCACCCTGCTCTGCGGGGCGGCGACCGCGGCCTGCGGGCCCGTCATCTTCGTCGGCCTGATGGTGCCGCACGCCGTCCGGTCGTTCACCGGCCCCGACCTGCGCTGGGTCCTGCCGTACGCGGCGGTCCTCGCCCCCGTCCTGCTGCTCGCCACGGACATCCTCGGCCGCGTCGTGGCCCGGCCCTCCGAGCTCCAGGTCGGTGTCGTCACGGCGCTGGTCGGCGGGCCGATGTTCATCCACCTCATCCGGCGCCGAAGGATGGCCCAGCTGTGAGTGTGCTGCGTACCCGAGGGCTGTCCGTACGGGTCGAGGCCCGGGCCGTGCTCGTCGTCCTGCTGCTGGTGGCCGTCGCGCTCGCCGTCTCCGTCGTGCTCATCGGCACCGGCGACTACCCGCTCTCGCCCGCCGAGGTGACGCGGACGCTGACCGGCGGCGGCACCGCGGCCCAGGAATTCATCGTCAACGAACTGCGCCTGCCCCGGGTGCTGGTCGCCCTGCTCGTCGGCGCCTCCCTCGCGCTGTCCGGCGCCGTCTTCCAGTCCGTCTCCCGCAACCCGCTGGGCAGCCCGGACGTGCTCGGCCTCGGGCAGGGCTCGACGGTCGGGGCGCTGCTGGTCATCGTCCTCTTCCAGGGCGACCAGACGGCCGTCGCGGCCGGGGCGCTGGCGGGCGGGCTGCTCTCCGGCGCCGCGATCTATCTGCTGGCGTGGCAGAAGGGCGTGCACGGCCAGCGGTTCGTCCTCGTCGGCATCGCCATGTCCGCGATCCTCGTCTCGGTCATCGGCTACCTGCTCACCAAGGCCGACCTCACCGACGCGGCGCGCGCCACGCTCTGGATGGTCGGCTCCCTCAACGGCCGCGACTGGAGCCAGGTGTGGCCGCTGCTGTGCGTCTGCGCCGTCCTCGTCCCCGTCCTCCTCGGCCAGGGCCGCGGGCTGCGGATGCTGGAGATGGGCGAGGACGCGGCGCACGCGCTCGGCGTGCGTGTCGAGCGGACCCGGCTGACCGCGCTGACCTGCGCGGTGCTGCTCGCCGCGGCCGCGACGTCGGCCGCCGGCCCGATCGCCTTCGTCGCGCTCTCCGCGCCGCAGATCGCCCGGCGGCTGACCCGGTCGCCCGGCCCCTGTCTGGTGGCCTCCGCCTGTACGGGGGCGGCGCTGCTGGTCACCGCGGACTGGGGCGCGCAGCGGCTCTTCGGCGCGGACCAGCTGCCGGTCGGTGTGCTCACCGGGATGCTCGGCGGCTGCTATCTGCTGTGGCTGCTCTACGCGGAGCGGAAGGGCGGGCGGTTGTGACGGCTGTGCCGATTGTGACGGCTATGACGGCTATGACTACTACGACGGTTACGACTAAGGAGACTCCAGCATGAGCCGCTTGAAGGCCGACTCCGTCACCCTCGCCTACGACCGGCGGGTCATCGCGGAGGACCTCTCGGTCGAGATACCCGACAACTCCTTCACCGTCATCGTCGGCCCCAATGCCTGCGGCAAGTCCACGCTGCTGCGGGCGCTGTCGCGGATGCTCAAGCCGGAGGCCGGGTCCGTGCTGCTCGACGGGCAGGCGATCGGGTCGTACCCGGCGAAGAAGGTGGCCCGCATGCTCGGGCTGCTGCCGCAGTCGTCCGTGGCGCCGGACGGGATCACTGTCGCCGACCTCGTCGCCCGCGGCCGCTACCCGCACCAGGGGCTGCTGCGGCAGTGGTCCCCGGAGGACGAGCAGGTCGTGCAGGAGTCCATGGAGTCGACGGGGGTCGCGGCGCTCGCCGAGCGGTACGTCGACGAGCTGTCGGGCGGGCAGCGGCAGCGGGTGTGGATCGCGATGGCCCTCGCCCAGCGGACGCCGCTGCTGCTGCTGGACGAGCCGACTACCTATCTGGACATCCAGCACCAGATCGAGGTGCTCGATCTGTGCGCGGAGCTGCATGAGGAGCAGGGGCGGACGTTGGTGGCCGTGCTCCACGACCTGAACCACGCGGCCCGGTACGCGACGCATCTGATCGCGATGCGGGACGGGAAGGTGGTGGCGGAGGGGGCGCCGGGGGAGGTGGTGACCTCGGAGTTGGTGGAGCGGGTGTTCGGGCTGCGGTGCGAGATCATCGATGATCCGCAGACGGGGACGCCGTTGGTGGTGCCGGCGGCGCGGAAGGTGCGGGCGGCGGCTGTTCCGGTGTAGGTGCCCCTGGCCCGCCCCAACCCTCTTCCGCAGGGGCTTCGCCCCTGCGCGACCCCGCCGGCGCGCGGGCCGCGCGCGGGGGCCGGGACCGCGCTGCCGCGCGGGTGGCGGGGCTTCGCCCCTGCGCCCCACCGGGGGCTTCGCCCCCTGGCCCCCGCTCGGGCTGTGCCCGCTGGGTCCGGCTCGGGCTGTGCCGCTGGTCCTCGCTCGGGCTCCGCCCCCTGGGCCCCGCTCGGGTTGTGCCTGCTGGGTCCGGCTCGGGCTGTGCCGCTGGTCCTCGCTCGGGCTCCGCTCCCTGGGCCCCGCTCGGGTTGTGCCCGCTGGGCCCCTGACCGGGGCTGCGCCCCTGGAGCCCGAAGCGCCCTCCGGGCTCCCCCGGAGGGGGCACCCCCAGTCCTCGAGCTCCCCGGACGGGCTGAATGATCAGCCCGTCCGGCGCCCGAGCCGCAACCGCTACAGAATCGCCCGCAGACGCAGCACATCCCGCACGCCCGCCTTCAGGCGCACCCGCCCGCTCGCCCACGCCCGGGCGAAGTTCAGCCGGCCGTCCACCAGGGCCACCAGGTCGTCCCCCGTCATCTCCAGCGCGATCTCCGCCCGCCGCTCCGGCACCCCGGGGACCGTGCGGACCTCCCTGATGTGACCCTCCCGCAGGTGGCCCACGAAGGTCACGTCCAGGTCCGTCACATGACAGCTCAGGGAGCGGTCCGGCATTGCCGCGTTCCGCAGGCCCTCGTCCGCTCCCGCGAGGTTCTCCGCCAGTCTGTCGAGCGCCGCGCGGCACTCCTCGATCGTCGCCATCGCACTGGACGGTACACCGGTCGGGGGCGAACACCGGCGAAACACCCGTTCCGGGGTAGCGTCGGGAGCATGACCGACATCATCGACCGGACCCCCACGGGGCACCCCGAGGTGGACGCCCATCTCGAACGGCTCGCGGACGCCGACCACCTCGACGCCGACGGTCACCTCGCGGTGTACGAGGATGTACACCGGGGGCTGAAGGACGTCCTCGCCGCACTCGACAACAGGAGCTGAACCGCACGTGGCCGTGACCCGCCGACGACTCGACGCTGAGCTGGTGCGCCGGAAGCTGGCCCGTTCCCGCGAGCACGCGAGCCAGCTGATCGCCGCGGGCCGGGTGACCGTCGGCGGCGCGACGGCCAGCAAGGCCGCCACCCAGGTGGAGACCAGCGCCGCGCTCGTCGTCGTCCAGGACGACAGCGACCCGGACTACGTCTCCCGCGGCGGGCACAAGCTGGCCGGCGCGCTCGCCGCGTTCGTCCCGCAGGGGCTGAAGGTCGAGGGCCGGCGGGCGCTCGACGCCGGGGCCTCGACCGGTGGCTTCACCGACGTGCTGCTGCGCGCCGGGGCCGCCCACGTCGTCGCCGTCGACGTGGGCTACGGGCAGCTCGCCTGGTCGCTGCAGAGCGACGAGCGGGTCACCGTCAAGGACCGGACCAATGTCCGCGAGTTGACGTTGGAGCAGATCGACGGGAAGCCGGTCGACCTCGTCGTCGGCGATCTGTCCTTCATCCCGCTCGGCCTCGTGTTGCCTGCCTTGGTGGCGTGCACCGCGCCCGGTGCCGACCTGGTGATGATGGTCAAGCCGCAGTTCGAGGTCGGCAAGGAACGGCTCGGCAGCGGCGGCGTGGTGCGCAGCCCCGAGCTGCGCGCCGAGGCCGTGAAGGAGGTCGCCCGCCGCGCGGCCGCACTGGGACTCGGCGTCCTCGGTGTCACCGCCAGCCCGCTGCCCGGTCCTTCGGGCAACGTCGAGTACTTTCTGTGGCTGCGCGCCGGTGCGCCCGAACTGGACCCGGCGGACGTTGACCGTGCAGTGGCGGAGGGGCCTCGTTGACCACTACAGAAGCGACACAGAGACGTACCGTCTTCCTGCTCGCGCACACCGGGCGCCCGGCGGCCATCCGCAGTGCCGAACTCGTCGTCCAAGGGCTGCTGCGCTGCGGCATCGGCGTCCGGGTGCTGGCCGAGGAGGCCGCAGACCTGCCGCTGCCGTCCTCCGTCGAACGGGTGGAGGCCGGCCCGGACCACCCGGACGTGCTGGAGGGCTGTGAACTGCTCGTCGTCCTCGGGGGCGACGGGACGCTGCTGCGCGGCGCGGAGTTCGCCCGGGTCTCCGGGGTGCCGATGCTCGGGGTCAACCTCGGCCGCGTCGGCTTCCTCGCGGAGGCGGAGCGCGACGACCTCGACAAGGTCGTCGACCGGGTGGTGACCCGGGAGTACGAGGTCGAGGAGCGCATGACCCTCGACGTCCTCGTCCGTACGGACGGGCACGTCGTGCACACGGACTGGGCGCTCAACGAGGCGTCGGTGGAGAAGGCGGCGCGGGAGCGGGTGATCGAGGTCGTCACCGAGGTGGACGGGCGGCCCGTCTCGCGCTTCGGCGGCGACGGCGTGGTCTGCGCGACGCCGACCGGGTCGACGGCGTACGCCTTCTCGGCGGGCGGGCCCGTGGTGTGGCCCGAGGTCGAGGCGCTGCTGATGGTGCCCATCAGCGCCCATGCGCTCTTCGCCAAGCCGCTGGTGACGGCGCCGGACTCGGTGCTGGCCGTGGAGGTGCAGCCGCAGACGCCGAACGGGGTGCTGTGGTGCGACGGGCGCCGGAGCGTGGAACTGCCGGCGGGAGCGCGGGTGGAGGTGCGGCGGGGGGCGGTGCCGGTTCGGCTGGCGCGGCTGCATCACGCGTCCTTCACGGACCGGTTGGTCGCGAAGTTCGCGTTGCCGGTGGCGGGGTGGCGGGGGGCGCCGCACTAGGCGCCCCTGCGGGGGCGTCACCCGCGACCCGCAGCCAGCAGCTGACGCGCCCGTGTCAGTGCCGAGTCCTTGTGGGCCGCGAACTCCTCCTCCGTGAAGACCGGTGTCCGGACAGCCGGCGGGATGCCCGTCACGTCGTACGTCCGCCGCTGCGGATCCGCGGTCATGAACTCTTCGTTCGGCAGGCCGAACCGCCAGCCGTTCGGCAGGGAGCGCTCCAGGACGTCCGAGAACGAGCCCTGTGTGTTCTCGCCGATCCGCGTCGGCGCGGGGGAGCGGCCCATCAGCGCCTGCGTGGTCGTCTCGCCCGCGCTGATCGTCAGCCGGCCGGTCAGGACCGCCAGCGGGCCGGTGTAGACCGGGCCGTCGTGCGGGTTCACGCGTACAGGGACCTCGGGGGTGAAACGCCGGGGGTTCCGGGGGTCGGAGCGCGCGTGCTTGAGGTAGGCGACATACGGCCGGTCCGTGAGCCGTTCCGCGACGCGGATGCCCAGCCGGTCCGAACCGCCGCCGTTGAAGCGGAGGTCGAGGACCAGGCCGCGCAGGGAGCGGACGCGGGCGGGGGTGAGGACCGCGTCCAGGGCGCGGTCCAGCTCGGCCGCGTCCGCCGCGGGGCCGCCCTTCGCGGCGAAGCGGGTGAGGCGGGTGATCCGCAGGTATCCGAGGCCGTCGGGCAGGTCCGCGTAGGAGACCGCGCCCTGCGCCCAGCTGCGCAGGGGCACTCCGACGGCTTCGGCGACCGCCTTGTCGGTGCGGGCGATGGACTCCCGGGTGGGCATGACCGTGTCGGCGCGGTGCCCGCCGTAGTTGCGGTCCGCTCCGTCCGTGATGCTCGTGTGCCCGTCGTGCAGCGGCTCGATCATCTTCCGGAGGATCGCGAACAGCTCGTCGTCGCTCGTGTGCGCGGTGACGCGGGGGCGGTAGCGGTCGCGGACCGCCCGCCAGTCCACGCCGTGGGCGGCGAAGAAGGGGTAGTTCTCGGCGTACGTCTGCCAGAAGACGTCGAAGACCCGGCGCGGGTCCGTCGTCCGCGGTTCCGCACACCGGGCGGGCAGCGCCGCCCGGCGCAGGACGCGGTGGCCGACGCTCTCGTCGAAGGCCAGCCGCAGCCGGCCCGTGCCGTCGCGGGAGACCGTCAGCCCCGAGCCCTCCCCGTCGGTGAAGCGGCCGGAGCCGTCCCCCTTCACCTCCGGTGCCCCGGGCAGACAGCTGACGGCGGTGGTCTCCCAGGTGCGCAGCCGCCGTCCGCCGTCCGTGATCGAGACGACCGTCCCGTAGCCGTCCGAGCGCCACACGCCGTCGAGGCGGGGCGGCGGGGACGCCGCCACGTCCGCGCAGGCGGCCGTGGTCAAGGTGAGGATCGCAGCCAGCAGGGCCACGGCGGTGCGGCGGGTACGTACGGTCATGTGTCCAGGCTGGTGGGAGGGGGTGCGCGGGCACCATGGGGAGGTCACCCGGACCGGTGGTGGGGTTCTCCCCAGGGGGCCGGGACGGGGGGAGGCCGTCGCGAGGGGGCCCCGGAACCTCGTATGGTCGTATCCGTGTTGGAGGAGATGCGGATCCGGTCCTTGGGTGTCATCGATGATGCGGTGGTCGAGCTGTCACCCGGTTTCACCGCGGTGACGGGCGAGACCGGCGCCGGCAAGACCATGGTCGTCACCAGCCTCGGGCTGCTGCTCGGCGGCCGGGCCGACCCCGCGCTGGTGCGGGTCGGTGCCAAGGCGGCGGTGGTCGAGGGGCGGATCGCCGTCGACCGCCGGTCGCCCGCGGCCGTGCGGGCCGAGGAGGCGGGCGCCGAGCTCGACGACGGCACGCTGCTCGTCAGCCGCACCCTCTCCGCCGAGGGCCGCTCCCGGGCCCACCTCGGCGGCCGGAGCGTGCCCGTCGGGCTGCTGGCCGAGCTCGCCGACGATCTCGTCGCGGTGCACGGCCAGACCGACCAGCAAGGGCTGCTGCGCCCGGCGCGGCAGCGCGAGGCCCTCGACCGGTACGCGGGCGAGGCGGTGGCCGCGCCGCTCGCCAAATACGCCGACGCCTACCGGCGGATCAAGGCCGTCGCCGCGGAACTGGAGGAGCTGACCGCCCGCGCCCGCGAGCGCGCCCAGGAGGCGGACCTGCTGCGCTTCGGCCTCGACGAGGTCGCCGCCACCGAGCCGCTGCCCGGCGAGGACGCCGAACTGGCCGCCGAGGCCGAGCGGCTGGGCCACGCCGAGGCCCTCGCCTCCGCCGCCACCGCCGCCCACGCGGCGCTGGCCGGCGACCCCGAGGACCCCGAGGGCGTGGAGGCCTCCGCCCTGGTCGCCGGGGCGCACCGGGTGCTGGAGGCCGTGCGCTCCCACGACCCGGCCCTCGCCGCCCTCGCCGACCGGATCGGTGAGATCGGCATCCTGATCGCCGACGTGGCCGGCGAACTCGCCGGGTACGCCGGCAACCTGGACGCCGACCCGCGCCGGCTGGCCGCCGTCGAGGAGCGGCGCGCGGCGCTGGGGCATCTGACGCGCAAGTACGGCGAGGACGTCGCGGGCGTGCTCGCCTGGGCCGAGCGGAGCGCCGAGCGCCTCGGCGAGCTGGAGGGCGACGACGACCGGATCGCGGAGCTCACCGCCGAGCGGGACGCGCTGCGCGCCGAACTCGGCGCGCTGGCACAGGAACTGAGCGACGCCCGCGCCGAGGCGGCCGGGCGGTTCGCCGGGGCGGTCACGGCCGAGCTGGCGGAGCTGGCGATGCCGCACGCGCGGGTGTCCTTCGCGATCCGGCAGAACGCGACGGACGACGAGGCGTCGGGCGTCGAGGTCGGCGGGCGCGCCGTCACCTTCGGGCCGCACGGTGCCGACGACGTCGAGCTGCTGCTCACCCCGCATCCCGGGGCCCAGCCGCGGCCGATCGCCAAGGGTGCCTCGGGCGGTGAGCTCTCGCGCGTCATGCTGGCCGTGGAGGTGGTGTTCGCGGGCTCCGACCCGGTGCCGACGTATCTCTTTGACGAGGTCGACGCGGGCGTCGGCGGGCGGGCCGCCGTCGAGGTGGGCCGCCGGCTGGCCCGGCTGGCGCGGAGCGCACAGGTCGTGGTCGTCACGCATCTGCCGCAGGTGGCCGCGTTCGCCGACCGGCACCTCGTCGTGGAGAAGACCCACGAGGGCTCGGTGACCCGCAGCGGGGTCAAGGCCATGGAGGGCGAGGACCGGGTGCGCGAGCTCTCCCGGATGCTGGCGGGGCAGGAGGACTCCCAACTGGCCCGCGCCCACGCCGAGGAGCTGCTGGAGGCGGCCCGCTCGGGGCGGTGACGTAAGGGACCTTTACGGGCTCGTCATCCCCAAACCGGGTGAATCCACAGATGTGCGGGCGGGACAGGGCGGGCCGCGCGCGGAGCGGTGGTGCGTGGATGTCGGTGGCGGCTGGCATCCTGGGCTCGGCACCGCGCCGTTGCCGTTCAGCCTCGCCTCAGCCGACTCAGGAGTCCCTCCCGCGTGAGCAGTACATCCGGCACGTCCCACGGGCGGCCGCCCCTGCACGCCGTCCAGATCCTGGGCGGCGGGAGCGGGGGCAGCGGGGCCCATGTGCGGTCGCTGGCGGGCGGGCTGGTCGCGCGCGGCCTGCGGGTGACGGTCTGCGCGGCCGGGTGCGCGGAGGCGCGGTACGGATTCACCGGCGCGGGCGCGTCGTTCGAGGCGCTGCCGGCCGGGACGGACGCGCTCGTGGTCGCCGGGATCCGCGCGGCCAGCGCGGACGCGGACGTGGTCCACGCGCACGGGCTGCGCTGGGGTGTCCTCGCCGCCCTCGCGCTGCGCGGGCGCGGAACGCCGCTGGTGGTCACCTGGCACCGGCGGGTGTGCGCGGCGGGCGCCCGGGCCCATGTCGTCCGGCTGATGGAACGACGGGCCGCGCGCGGCGCCGCGGTCGTGCTCGCGCCCTCCCCCGACCTGGTGGACCAGGCGCGGCTGCGCGGCGCGCGGGACGCGCGGCTGACGGCGGTGGCCCTGCCGGCGCCGCGGGCGGTACCGATGGACCCGGACGACGACCTCCCCCGGGACAAGCTCCTCGCCGAACTGGGCGTGATGGGGCGCCCGTTGCTCCTCGCCGTCGGGCGGCTGGAGGCGGAGCAGGGGTACGGGCCGCTGCTGGACGCCGCGCGGTCCTGGCGCGACCTGGACCCCGAGCCGCTGCTCCTCGTCGCCGGGGAGGGCCCCGAGCGGGGCGCCCTGCAACGGCGGATCGAGGACGAGCACCTGCCCGTCCGGCTCGTCGGCCGGCGCGACGACGTCCCGCAGCTGCTGGGCGCCGCGGACGTCGCGATCCTGCCCAGCCGCTGGGAGGCGCGCTCCCTGCTGGCCCAGGAGGCCTTCCAGGCCGGGGTGCCGCTGGTGGCGACGTCGGTGGGCGGAGTGCCCGATCTGGTGGGCGACGCGGCGGAGTTGGTGCCGTACGGGGACGCGGGGGCGCTGGCGCTGGCCGTGACCGGGCTGCTGGCGGATCCGCCGCGGCGGGAGCGGTTGGTGGCGGCGGGGCGGGTGCGGCTGGGGGAGTGGCCGTCGGAGGATGATGCGGTGGCTCATGTGCTGAGCGTGTACGACGAGTTGAGTGGGTGGCGCTGAGCGCGCCTATGTCTCGGGGGAGGGTTGCCCCGGTCCCGCCCTTTCACCGTTTCTTCCGGGGGAGACCCCCGGACCCCCATTCGCCCTTCGGGCGAAGTCCTCAAGCGCCGGACGGGCTGATAGCCCGCCGCGCCCGCAACGCCAACCCCAGCGCCAACCGCGTATCCGGATCGTCCAGATCCACGCCCAGGAGCGAGCCGACCCGCGCCAGCCGGTCGTACAACGTCTGACGGTTGACGTGCAGCGCCCGCGCCGTCTCCGCCTTGCGGCCCGCGTGGCGCAGATACGCGTCCAGCGTGGGGAGCAACTCCGCCCGCGCGGAGGCGTCATGGGCGAGGAGCGGGCCGAGGGCCCGGTCCACGAAGGCGGGCAGGTCGGCCCCGGCCCGCAGGCGCCACAGCAGCAGATCGACGTCCAGCGCCCGCACGTCGTACCAGGGGCGGTCCGGGAGGCCGGCGGCCGCCTCCGCCGCCTCGGCGGCGTGGCGCAGGCCCGCTCCGGCCGACGCCCAGTCCGTCGGGGTGCCCACGACGACCACCGGGGCGCGCCGGGCCCGCACCCGGCGCGCCCCGGCGTGCAGCGCCGCCGCCAGGCGGTCGGCGACCGCGGGCCGGTCCGCCGCTGAGCGCAGGGCGGCCAGTAGCGGCACGCGCCCCTCCGGGAGCCGTACGCCCAGCAGCACCGGCACCCCCACCGCCGTCAGCTCCTCCTGGACCGCGCAGGTGAGAGCCGCCCAACCGCCTTCCTGGCAGGGCAGTTTCAGCGCCACGGGCAGCAGCGGCCCGGGGCCGGGGCGGAAGCCCAGGACGCGGGCCAGGGCGGGGGCGTCGGCCGGGTCGAGGCGGTCCTCGGCGAGGTCGGTGAGGAAGTCGCCGCGTCCCCGGGCGGCGAGCTCCTCCTCCTGGCGGGCCTGGAGGAGGACGACGGCCAGCAGCGCGGCCGTGCGGTCGGCGGCGATCCGGTGCACGGGCGCCAACGGCCCGTCGACCGGGAGGAGGACCAGCCGGGCGCGCGGGGCACCCGGGCCCCGCCCGGGTATCGGGACGTCCAGCCGGCCCTCGGGAAGGGCCCCGCGCAGTGCCTCCCATACCTGGAGCGGCCCGGCCGCGTAGAGGAGCCGCCCGTCGGAAAGGGACTCCAGGAAGACGGGGTTGCCGGCGAAGCCGGCGAGCAGCCGCAGCACCTCGGGCACCCCGCCGCCGTCCAACAGCGCCCGGGTGCACCGGTCATGGAGCTCCTCCGCGCGCCGCAGCACCGCGTAGTGCTCGTTGACCAGCTCGGTGTGGATCTCCTCGGTCACCGCGACGAACGGCACCTCCCGGTGCAACTGCACCAGCGGCAGGCCGTACGAGCGCGCGGTGTCCACGACCGCCGCGGGCAGCGTGCGGAAGCGCGCGCCGAGCTCCACCACCAGGGCGGCGATGTCCCGTTCGGCCAGCCCGCGGACGAACGCGCGCTGCTCGGCGGGGCGGTCGCCCAGGCCCAGGCCGGTGGTGAGCAGCAGCTCGCCGCCCTTGAGGAGGGCGGCGATGTGCGGGGCCTCGCCCGCGTGCACCCAGCGCACGGGGCGGTCGAGCCCGTCGGTGGCGGCCATCACCTCGGGCAGTCCCCGCCGCAGGGCGGGGAGTTCGAGCGCGCGGGCGACGGTGACGGTGCCGTGGGGTTCCATGGGGTGAACCTACGGGACACCGCAGGTTCACCTTTCCCCGGCCTTGAAGGCGTCAGCCCCCGAAGGCGCTCGACGCCGTCAGCCGCAGCGCCGTGTCGATCAGCGGGACGTGGCTGAAGGCCTGCGGGAAGTTGCCCACCTGCCGCTTGAGGCGCGAGTCCCACTCCTCCGCGAGCAGCCCCAGGTCGTTCCGGAGCGCCAGCAGCTTCTCGAACAGCTGGCGCGCCTCGTCCACCCGGCCGATCATCGCCAGATCGTCCGCGAGCCAGAACGAGCAGGCCAGGAAGGCCCCTTCGTCGCCCTCCAGACCGTCCACGCCCGCCTCGTCGCCGGCCGTCGGATAGCGCAGGACGAAGCCGTCGGGGGTGGACAGCTCGCGCTGGATCGCCTCGATGGTGCCGATGACGCGCTTGTCGTCCGGCGGCAGGAAGCCCATCTGCGGGATGAGCAGCAGCGAGGCGTCCAGCTCCTTGGAGCCGTAGGACTGGGTGAAGGTGTTGCGCTCCTTGTCGTAGCCCTTCTCGCAGACGTCGCGGTGAATGTCGTCGCGCAGCTCCCGCCAGCGCTCCAACGGGCCGTCCACGTCACCCGATTCGATGAGCTTGATGGTGCGGTCCACCGCCACCCAGGCCATCACCTTGGAGTGGACGAAGTGCCGGCGCGGGCCGCGGACCTCCCAGATCCCCTCGTCCGGCTCGTTCCAGTGGTCCTCGAGGTAGCTGATCAGACGGAGCTGGAGGAGCGAGGCGTAGTCGTTGCGGGCCAGGCCCGTCATGTGCGCCAGGTGCAGGGCCTCGATCATCTCGCCGTAGACGTCCAGCTGGAGCTGGCCCGCCGCGCCGTTGCCGACCCGGACCGGCCGGGAGTTCTCGTACCCCGGCAGCCAGGACAGCTCCGCCTCGCTGAGTTCGCGCTCGCCCGCGATGCCGTACATGATCTGGAGGTTCTCGGGGTCGCCGGCGACGGCCCGCAGCAGCCACTCGCGCCAGGCGCGGGCCTCCTCGCGGTAGCCGGTGCGCAGCAGCGACGAGAGGGTGATCGCGGCGTCCCGCAGCCAGGTGAAGCGGTAGTCCCAGTTCCGCGAGCCGCCGATGTCCTCGGGCAGCGAGGTGGTCGGCGCGGCGACGATGCCGCCGGTGGGCGCGTAGGTCAGGGCCTTGAGCGTGATCAGGGAGCGGACGACCGCGTCCCGGTACGGGCCGTGGTACGTACAGTGCTCGACCCACCCCCGCCAGAACTCCTCGGTGGCCTCCAGCGACCCGTCCGGGTCGGGCAGGGCCGGCGGCCCGCTGTGCGAGGGCTGCCAGCTGATGGTGAACGCCACGCGCTCACCGGGGGAGACGGTGAAGTCCGAGTAGGTCGTCAGGTCCTTGCCGAAGGTCTCGGCGGTGGTGTCCAGCCACACCGAGTCGGGCCCGGCGACGGCCACCGTGCGGTCGCCCACCTTGTGCACCCAGGGCACGACGCGCCCGTAGGAGAAGCGCATCCGCAGCGCGGAGCGCATCGGCACCCGGCCGCTGACGCCCTCGACGATCCGGATCAGCTGGGGGGCGCCGTCGCGCGGCGGCATGAAGTCGATGATGCGGACGGTGCCGCGGGCGGTGTCCCACTCGGACTCCAGGACCAGGGAGTCCCCCCGGTAGCGGCGGCGGTCGGCGCGCGGCGGTGCGGCCCCCGAGGGGTGCGCGGGGCCGATCCGCCAGTAGCCGTGTTCCTCCGTGCCCAGCAGCCCGGCGAACGCCGCATGGGAATCGAACCGCGGTAGGCACAGCCAATCGGCCGTGCCGTCCCGGCAGACCAGCGCGGCGGTCTGCATGTCGCCGATGAGTGCGTAATCCTCGATACGCCCGGCCACGTCATCTCCAGTCGAACGGCATCGTGACCCCGTACCCGGGGCCTCTGACGGTCAAGCGAAGCGATCTGTAGATCTTGTCGATCTGTGGGCGAGCCTGTGGTTCCGGAAAGGGGGGTCCCGCCCCTCTGGTGGGAAGAAGTGCCCCCGGTGGTGGCTGGGGGAGGTGGCTGGAGGAGGGCGGGATGGTGCCGTGCCGGCCGGCTCGCTGCAATGTGTCCGAGCAGGATACGACGCCGAGTTGGGGGATGCGCGACGGTTGGCCGGGGAATCCTGTGCCGAATGGGTGGCCTGTGACGCAGGGTCCGTACGGCCGTCGCGTCGCGTCACCGGAGGCGACCGCCCCGGGGCGCTGATACCCTGGTACCCCGTGGACCGGTGGGCGCAAGACCCCTCGACCGCAGCGACGGCACCCCCGCAAAGACGCCGGATGGGCGCCGGTACGCACCTCACCTCGCGACCACGGGAGACCCCCTTTGGCCATTGCCGCTAAGCCCACGACGACCAAGCACCTCTTCGTCACCGGGGGTGTCGCCTCCTCGCTCGGCAAGGGGCTGACCGCCTCCAGCCTGGGCGCGCTGCTCAAGGCCCGGGGTCTGCGGGTGACGATGCAGAAGCTCGACCCGTACCTGAACGTCGACCCGGGCACGATGAACCCGTTCCAGCACGGCGAGGTGTTCGTCACCAACGACGGCGCCGAGACCGACCTGGACATCGGCCACTACGAGCGCTTCCTCGACGTCGACCTCGACGGCAGCGCCAACGTCACCACCGGCCAGGTGTACTCCTCCGTGATCGCCAAGGAGCGGCGCGGCGAGTACCTGGGCGACACCGTGCAGGTCATCCCGCACATCACCAACGAGATCAAGCACCGCATCCGGCGCATGGCGACCGAGGACGTCGACGTCGTCATCACCGAGGTCGGCGGCACCGTCGGCGACATCGAGTCGCTGCCGTTCCTGGAGACCGTCCGCCAGGTCCGCCACGAGGTCGGCCGCGACAACGTCTTCGTCGTGCACATCTCGCTGCTGCCCTACATCGGCCCCTCCGGCGAGCTGAAGACCAAGCCGACCCAGCACTCCGTCGCCGCCCTGCGCAACATCGGCATCCAGCCCGACGCGATCGTGCTGCGCGCCGACCGCGAGGTCCCGACCGCCATCAAGCGCAAGATCTCGCTGATGTGCGACGTGGACGAGGACGCGGTGGTCGCCGCGATCGACGCCCCGTCGATCTACGACATCCCCAAGGTGCTGCACACCGAGGGCCTGGACGCCTATGTCGTCCGCAAGCTGGACCTGCCCTTCCGCGACGTGGACTGGGCGCAGTGGGACGACCTGCTGGAGCGCGTCCACCAGCCGGACCACGAGGTCACCGTCGCGCTGGTCGGCAAGTACATCGACCTGCCGGACGCCTACCTCTCGGTCACCGAGGCCATCCGTGCGGGTGGCTTCGCCAACCGCGCCCGGGTGAAGATCAAGTGGGTGACGTCGGACGACTGCGTCACTCCTGCCGGTGCCAAGAAGCAGCTGTCCGACGTTGACGCGATCTGCGTCCCCGGTGGCTTCGGCGACCGCGGCGTCAACGGCAAGGTCGGCGCGATCACCTACGCCCGCGAGAACAAGATCCCGCTGCTGGGCCTCTGCCTGGGTCTGCAGTGCGTGGTCATCGAGGCCGCCCGCAACCTGGCCGGCATCGCGGACGCCAACTCCACCGAGTTCGAGCCGGCCACCGCGCACCCGGTGATCTCCACCATGGCCGAGCAGATGGACATCGTCGCCGGCGAGGGCGACATGGGCGGAACGATGCGCCTGGGCATGTACCCGGCCAAGCTCGCCGAGGGCTCCATCGTCCGCGAGGTCTACGGCGACGAGCCGTACGTCGAGGAGCGCCACCGTCACCGGTACGAGGTCAACAACGCGTACCGCGCCGAGCTGGAGAAGAAGGCGGGCATCGTCTTCTCCGGCACCTCCCCGGACAACAAGCTGGTCGAGTACGTCGAGTACCCGCGCGAGGTGCACCCCTACCTCGTGGCCACCCAGGCCCACCCGGAGCTGCGCTCCCGGCCGACCCGCCCGCACCCGCTCTTCGCGGGTCTGGTGAAGGCGGCCGTCAAGCGCCAGCAGGGCTGATCCCAGCGGTCTTATACGGTTGACCGGGGTGAGCGCCTCCTCCTCGCGAGGGGGGCTCGCCCCGGTTTTCGCATTCCTGGAGGACGTGACGTATATGGGCATCAGCATCAAGGACACCGCCGAGACGTGGCAGGTCACCGCCAGCGAGACCCCGTTCGTCGGCAACAAGACCAGTGCGCGCACGGACGTGGTGGTCATGCCCGACGGGTCCACGGTCAAGCGCGACTACCAGGTGCACCCCGGCTCGGTGGCCGTCCTCGCCCTCGACGAGCAGGACCGGGTGCTGGTGATCAACCAGTACCGCCACCCCGTGCGGCACCGGCTCTGGGAGATCCCGGCCGGCCTGCTGGACATCCCCGGCGAGAACCCGCTGCACGCGGCGCAGCGCGAGCTCTACGAGGAGGCGCACGTCAAGGCCGAGGACTGGCGGGTGCTGACGGACGTCTTCACCTCGCCCGGCGGCTGCGACGAGGCGCTCCGCATCTTCCTGGCCCGCGAGCTCTCGGACGTGGAGGGCGAGCGCTTCGAGGTCTCCGAGGAGGAGGCGGACATGGAGCTGGCGCGGGTGCCGCTGGACGAGTTGGTGCGGGGGGTGCTGGCCGGGGAGCTGCACAACACCTGCCTGACGGTGGGGGTGCTGGCGTTGGTGGCGGCGCGGGCGGGGGAGGGTGTGGGGGCGCTGCGGGCGGCGGATGCGGCGTGGCCGGCGCGGCCGTTTGAGGTGTAGGGGGTTTTGCCCCTGGCCCGCCCTTTCACCGTTTCTTCCGGGGCGAGCCCCGGGCCCGTAACGCGGCTGCGCCGCGTTGACCGGGGGCTGCGCCCCCTGGACCCCTGAAGCGCCCTGCGGGCGCTGTCCTCAAGCGCCGGACGGGCTGAATTCAGCCCGTCCGGCGCTTGAGGACGAGCGGCGGAGCCGCGACAAACGGGGGCCAGGGGCGGAGCCCCGGAAGCAGGGGCGCAGGGGCGGAGCCCCGCCCACCGCGCGGCAGCGCGGTGTCGGGTCCGGGGCGCAGCCCCGGAGGAAACGGTGAAAGGGCGGGACCGGGGCACAACACCCCCACCGTCACCCCCACACCCCGCACACAAACCGAATAGGTGATGGTACGAAGAGCCGCGACGCGGCTCGCCCGCCCCACCGCGCCGGTGAACTACGCTCGGCCCGTGGAGACCGACGAAATGGCCGTGGCGACCGGCGTGCGCCCGCGCCGGTCGGGAGCGGCCGTCACCGGCCGAGCGCCCACCGGCGCGGGCGCCCCGTTCACCGGGCGGGACCGGGAACTCAAGGAACTCCGGGCCGACATCGCCCGGACCGGACTCGACACCCTCTCCGGGCGCAAACGCCCCCGCTGCCGCGTCCTGCTCGTCGCCGGACGCCCCGGTTCCGGCCGCACCGCGCTCGCCGAGGAGCTGGCCCGCCGGCTGGAGCGGGACTACCCGGACGGAGTACTCCGCTCCCGCCTCACGGACGCCGACGGCACCCCCGTCCCCCTCGACCGCACCGCCCGCGCCCTCCTCGCCGAGCTCGGCGCCACGGCCGCGGCCCCCGCGGGGGCGGACGAGGACGAGCTGGCCGCCGCGCTGCGCGGCGCCCTGACGGGCCGTCGGGTGCTGATGCTGCTGGACGACGCCCCGGGCGCGGAGCACGTGGAGCCGCTGCTGCCCGACGAACCGGAGTGCCTGGTCGTCGCCGTCGCCCGCGGCCCGCTCACCGGGGTGCCCGACGTCCGGCCGTGCACCCTGGGCGGGCTGGAGACGGCGCCGGCCGTCGACCTCCTGGAGTGGTACGCGGGCCCCACCCGCATCACCGTCGACCCGACGGCCGCGAGCGCCGTCGTCGAGGAGTGCGCCGGGCAGCCCGCGGCGCTCGTCCTGGTGGGCGGCTGGCTGGCGGCCCATCCCAAGATGTCGGTGGCCGACGCGGCCCGGCGGCTGCGCGAACTGCCCGTCCCCGAGGGGCAGGAGGGCACCGGCCGTCCGCTGGCCCGCGCCCTCCACCTGGCCTACGGGGCGCTGCCCCCGCTCAATGCCCGGATACTGCGCCTGCTGGCGCTCGCCCCGGCCGGACCGGCCGACGCGCACACCGCCTCGGCGCTGGCGGGCTGTTCGGTCGCCGCGGCCCAGGCCGCGCTGGAGGACTTCGTCGCCCGCGGCCTGCTGCGCACCGTTCCGGTGGACGGCGTCCCGGGCGCGCCCGGCGCCCTGCCGCCGCAGTACCAGGTGCCGGGCGCGCTCGCCCCGCTGCTGCGGGCCCTGCTGGAGACCACGGACCGGCCCGCCGAGGTGGAGCTGGCGCGGGCCCGGATGCTGGAGCGGGTCGTACGGCAGCTGCACTCGTGCCGGGCCGCCGCCGGGCTCGACGACCCGTCCGTCCGCAGACGCGTCGCCGAACTCCCGCGCCCGCTGCGGTTCCCGTCGGCGCGGGTCGCGGAGGAGTGGCTGCGCTCCCGGCTGCCCGCGCTGCTGGCGGCCGCCCGGCTGGCGGTGGAGGACGGCGGGCTCGACACCCTCGCCCGCCGCCTGGTCTCCGCGCTCACCCGGGCGCTCGGCGCCCACCTGCCCCCGGAGGAGGCCGGGCCCGAGCAGTACGGGCTGCACCGGCTGGTGCTGGACGTGGCGAGCCGCCGCTCGATGCCGCTGGAGCAGTCGGCGGCCCTGCTCAACCTGGGCGACCTGGACGCCCGGGCCGGACGCACCCGGATGGCGCTGGGCCGCTACCGGGAGGCGCTCGGGTCGGCGCGCGAGGCCGGGGATCCGTACGCGACGAGCAGGTCGCTGGAGTCGATCGCCTCCGCCTACCAGGAGCTGGGGGACTGGGAGCGGTCCGCCGACTGGTACCGGCGGGGCCTGGAGCTGCGGCTGACCCGCGGGGAACTGGCCGACGAGGCGCGGCTGTACGGGCGGCTGGGCGAGGTGCACGGCTACGCCGGGGAGTGGGGCGAGTCCCTGCGCAACTGGCGGGCCGCGGCCGCCGCCTGCCGCCGTCTGCAGGACCTGTCCGGGCACGCCCGGGCGCTGAGCGGGGCGGCGGACGCCCAGGAGCGGCTGGGGCGGCCGCAGGAGGCGCTGCGCACGGGGGCCGAGGCGGTCGAGTGCGCCCGGCGGTCCGGCGACGGGCGGCTGGAGGCCGCGGTCCGGCTGCGGCTGGCGGAGGCCCTGGAGAGGCTGGGGGACCCGGCGGGGGCGGAGGCGCACCGGCAGGCGGTCGAGGTCATGGATGTGACGGTGCGCGCTTAGCGTCGGTACGTTGGGGTACATCCAGGGGCAACCTACGAATTCGGTGGCAGGATCCGCAAAGATTGTTGCTTTGTAAGGCTAGACAGCTCGACCTCCTTCATTAGACTGGTTGCGCCGCGATCGACGCGGTCTGCTCTGGTGTGTCCCCGCACATCCGGATTAGCCTGAAAACCTCTGATTCAAGGACCGTGATCGACGTGAAGGTCGGCATCCCCCGCGAGGTCAAGAACAACGAGTTCCGCGTGGCCATCACCCCCGCCGGTGTCCACGAGCTGGTGCGCCACGGCCACCAGGTCGTCCTGGAGAAGGGCGCCGGTCTCGGCTCCTCCATCACGGACGCCGAGTACGTGGCGGCCGGTGCGGCCATCCTGGACACGGCCGACGAGGTCTGGGCCACCGCCGACCTGCTGCTGAAGGTCAAGGAGCCGATCGCGGAGGAGTACCACCGCCTTCGCAAGGGCCAGACCCTCTTCACCTACCTGCACCTGGCCGCCTCCCGCGAGTGCACGGACGCCCTGCTGCAGTCCGGCACCACCGCCATCGCGTACGAGACCGTCGAGCTGGCCAACCGCGGTCTGCCGCTGCTGGCCCCGATGTCCGAGGTCGCGGGCCGGCTGGCCCCGCAGGTCGGCGCCTACCACCTGATGCGTTCGGCCGGCGGCCGCGGCGTGCTGCCGGGCGGCGTCCCGGGCACCCACGCGGGCCGGGCCGTCGTCATCGGCGCCGGCGTCTCCGGCTGGAACGCCGCGCAGATCGCCGTGGGCATGGGCTTCCACGTCACCCTGCTCGACAAGGACATCAACAAGCTGCGCGAGGCGGACAAGGTCTTCGGCACCAAGGTGCAGACGATCGTCTCCAACGCCTACGAGCTGGAGAAGGCCGTCACCGAGGCCGACCTGGTCATCGGCGCCGTCCTCATCCCGGGCGCCAAGGCCCCCAAGCTGGTCACCAACGAGCTCGTCGCCAAGATGAAGCCCGGAAGTGTACTTGTCGACATTGCGATCGACCAGGGCGGCTGCTTCGAGGACTCGAAGCCCACCACCCACGCGGAGCCGACCTTCACCGTCCACGACTCCGTCTTCTACTGCGTCGCCAACATGCCGGGCGCGGTGCCGAACACCTCCACCTACGCGCTGACCAACGCCACGCTGCCCTACATCGTGGAGCTGGCCAACCGCGGCTGGCAGGAGGCGCTGAGCCGGGACGCCGCGCTCGCCAAGGGGCTCAACGTCCATGAGGGACAGGTCGTTTACGGTCCGGTGGCCGAGGCGCACGGCCTTCCGTCCGTCGAACTGAGCACGCTCCTCGGCTGAGGCGTGGGCGCGCCCACAACGGGAATGCACAACCGGCAGGGTCTTGCTCGCAAGGCCCTGCCGGGGTGTTTTCCGCATGATTTTCCGAGCTCATCCCCACCGGGAAAATGTGCGGGTGACGCGCTGAACACCCTTGACAGAAGGGTGTTCGATTGCCGACACATCGTGCCGTCTCCGGCGGATTGTGTTGCTGCGGACCGCCGACACGCCATAGAGTCGCCAACCGTCGGCATGGTGCCACGCTGACCTATCTAGATGTTTCCTGGTCACCAAGGAGGTAGGACGACTTGTGAATGAGTCGACATTTGCTCCCGGGGGTGGTCAACCAGGAATGCCTGCGCAGGCCCAGAGTCCCGTGGGACTCCACGCTGTCGGCTCCGTCGCTGTCCACACCTTCGCAAGCCAGCAGGACATCCAGAGCATGACGACAGCCCACCAGAGCATGGACGGTCAACACATGAACGCCAGGGCCGGCGACCGCGGCGGTGACCCCGCCCGTCTCGCCGACTACGAGGAGGTGCCCGACGGGCACTTCTACGACCCCGACGCGGAGTACGAGCCCGACCCCGAGTACGCGGCCACCCTCGCCCCGGACGCCGCCCGCCAGCGCCGCGAGCGCATCGGCCCCACCGGCCGTCCGCTGCCGTACTTCCCGATCCCGGGCCCGTTGACCGACCACGGCCCCGCCAAGATCATCGCGATGTGCAACCAGAAGGGCGGGGTCGGCAAGACCACCTCGACCATCAACCTGGGTGCCGCGCTGGCCGAGTACGGCCGCCGGGTGCTGCTCGTCGACTTCGACCCGCAGGGCGCGCTCTCCGTCGGACTGGGCGTCAACCCGATGGAACTGGATCTGACGGTCTACAACCTGCTGATGGAGCGGGGCATGTCGGCCGACGAGGTGCTGCTGAAGACCGCGGTCCCCAACATGGACCTGCTCCCCAGCAACATCGACCTCTCCGCGGCCGAGGTCCAGCTCGTCAGCGAGGTGGCCCGCGAGTCCACGCTGCAGCGCGCGCTCAAGCCGCTGATGGCCGACTACGACTACATCGTGATCGACTGTCAGCCCTCGCTGGGCCTGCTCACGGTGAACGCCCTGACGGCGGCTCACAAGGTCATCGTCCCGCTGGAGTGCGAGTTCTTCGCGCTGCGCGGGGTCGCCCTGCTCACCGAGACCATCGAGAAGGTCCAGGAGCGGCTCAACCCCGAGCTGGAGCTCGACGGCATCCTCGCCACCATGTACGACTCGCGCACCGTCCACAGCCGCGAGGTGCTCGCGCGCGTGGTCGAGGCGTTCGACGACCACGTGTACCACACGGTCATCGGCCGTACGGTCCGCTTCCCCGAGACCACCGTCGCGGGGGAGCCCATCACCACGTACGCGTCCAACTCCGTCGGCGCCGCCGCCTACCGCCAACTCGCCAGGGAGGTGCTCGCCCGGTGTCACGCCGAGTGAGTCTGCCCGGCGCCGACGAGCTGTTCCGCACCACCGGAGGGGTGGGGCTCCAGTCCTCGGCCCCCCGCAGACAGGCCAAGGCCGACGGGAGCGCCGCCGCCGCGCGGGTGCCCGGCCCGGCCGCCGCCGAGCCCGACGGCGCCGCGTCCCCGGCGTCCGGTGACGGCTCCGGGCCCGGAGCGCCGTCGGAGGCGCCGGCCGGAGCGGACCGGGAGCAGGACGGGGAGCGTTCCGAGCGCCCGGAGCGCCGCGCGTCCGTCCCCCCGGTCGGCGAACGGGAGCGTGCCGCGGGACGGTCCGCAGCGGCCTCCTCCTCCCGGACCGTCGACCCCGCCGCCCCGGCCCGCCGCCGCAGCCGCGCCGCCAACCGCCGGCCCAGCGGCCGGGAACGCCACGACGAGAAGATCACGGTCTATGTCTCCGCCGAGGAGCTGATGGACCTGGAGCACGCGCGCCTGGTGCTGCGCGGCGAGCACGGGCTCGCGGTGGACCGCGGCCGGATCGTGCGGGAGGCCGTGGCCGTCGTCCTCGCCGACCTGGAGGCGCGCGGCGACGCGAGCATCCTCGTGCGGCGCCTGCGGGGCCGCTGAGCGGGTTCGCCGATAGCCTGCCCGCGGCGGCCGTAGTCCGCCGAGCCGGCCTGCGGGCCGCTGGACCGCCTTTATCTCTTCGCTTGGACCCTCTTCGCATGCCCGAGTCCGCCGCTGCCGCCACTGTTCGTGCCGGGGTCCGCCGTGTGCTGGGCCGGGGGCCGGGCGGCGGCCGGTCCCAGGGCGCGGGCGCGGACCAGGAGGTTTCCCCCGCCCCGCCCCTTCCCGAAACCGGGGGGCAGACCCCCCGGACCCCCGAGCGGCCCGGCCGCGAGGGGGGCGTTGTGCCGGAATCCGGGGGCGTTGTGCCGGAATCCGGGGGCGTTGTGCCGGAATCCGGGGGCGTTGTGCCGGAATCCGGGGGCGTTGTGCCGGAGCCCGGGGGGCCGGGGGCGGAGTCCCCGGGTTCGGGAAAGGGCGGGGCGGGGGAAGAGCCTCCGGCCGGAGGTCCGGGCGGTGGCGACGGCCGTTTCACCCTTCACCTCGACAACTTCGAGGGGCCCTTCGACCTGCTGCTCCAGCTGATCGCCAAGCACAAGCTGGACGTCACCGAGGTCGCCCTCTCGCAGGTCACCGACGAGTTCATGGCCCATCTGCGGGCCATGGGGCCGGACTTCGACCTCGACCAGACGACCGAGTTCCTCGTCGTCGCCTCGACGCTGCTCGACCTCAAGGCGGCCCGGCTGCTGCCCGCCGCCGAGGTGGAGGACGAGGCCGACCTCGCCCTGCTGGAGGCCCGGGACCTGCTCTTCGCGCGCCTGCTGCAGTACCGGGCGTACAAGAGCATCGCGGCGATGTTCGGCGAGCGGATGGCGACGGAGGGCCGCCGCTACCCCCGTACCGTCGGCCTGGAGCCGCACCACGCGGAGCTGCTGCCCGAGGTCGTCCTCGGCATCGGCCCCGAGCGGCTCGCCGAGCTGGCCGTGAAGGCGATGCAGCCCAGGCCCGCGCCGCAGGTGTACATCGACCACATCCACGCCCCGTTGGTGAGCGTCCGGGAGCAGGCGGAGCTCGTCGTGGCCCGGCTGCGCGCGACCGGCGCCGCGAGTTTCGCGGAGCTGACGGCCGACGCCGCGGACACCCTCACGGTCGTGGCCCGCTTCCTGGCCCTGCTGGAGCTCTACCGCGAGCGGGCGGTCCAGCTGGAGCAGGAGGCGGCGCTGGGGGACCTGAGGGTCCGCTGGACGGGCGGGGAGGACACGGCGCCGCAGGTGACGGACGAGTTCGATCAGGAGGAAGAGCAGCAATGACGGAAACGCTCCCGCTGGGCCCCGCGCTGGAGGCCGTCCTCATGGTCATCGACGAGCCCGTCGCCGAGGAGCACCTCGCCAAGGTGCTGGAGCGCCCGCGCCGGGAGATCGCCGACGCCCTGCAGGCGCTGGCCGACGAGTACACCGCCCAGGGCCGCGGCTTCGAGCTGCGCGCCGTCGGCGGCGGCTGGCGCTTCTTCACCCGTCCCGCGTACGCGGACGCCGTCGAGGCCTTCGTGCTGGACGGCCAGCAGGCCCGGCTGACGCAGGCCGCGTTGGAGACCCTGGCCGTCGTCGCGTACCGTCAGCCGGTCAGCCGTTCGCGGGTCTCCGCGGTTCGCGGGGTGAACTGCGACGGCGTCATGCGCACCCTCCTCCAGCGGGGTCTCGTGGAGGAGACGGGGACGGAACCCGAAACAGGTGCGATCCTGTACAGGACGACGAACTATTTCCTGGAGCGGATGGGCCTGCGCGGCCTGGACGAGCTTCCCGAGCTCGCACCGTTCCTCCCGGAGGCGGACGCGGTCGAGGGCGACTCCCAGGAAGGGGTCCCGTCATTCGACCCGGATGCCCCGGACACCGAAGCGGACGACAAGACGGAACTTTGATGCGAAGCAGCGGCAGGAACAGCGGTAGCGACAACCGGGACGACCGGAGCGGGCGGGCAGGGTCTCCCCGTCCGTCGTCCGGGGGCGGGCGCGCGGGTGGCGGCCGTTCCGGCGGTGGACGCCCCGAGAGCGGCGGCCGTTCCGGCGGCGGGAGCTACGGCGGCTCCCGCTCCGGTGGCGGCGGCTACGGCGGCGGCCGTTCCGAGGGTGGTCGCTCCGGTGGCGGCGGCTACGGCGGCCGTTCCGAGGGCGGCCGTTCCGGCGGTGGCTACGGTGGCCGCTCCGAGGGCGGGCGTTACGACGACCGCCGCGACGACCGGCAGCAGGAGCGTCCGCGCCGTCCGCGCCCCGAGGAGCGCCGCTACGACGTGGGCCCCGACGCCGAGCGCACCCGCAGCGGTCCCACCAGCGGCCGTACCGGCGGACCCACCGGCAGCCGCGGCGCGGCGGCCCGCGGCGGCGCCAAGGGCGGCCCCCGCAGGAGCTCCACGGCCGGTTCCGGCGGGCGCAGCAGCGGGCCCGCCCGCGGCCACGGCTACGCCCCCGCCCGCCCGCGCGAGCTCGATGCCAAGATCGAGGAGCGCAACCGGGAGCGGCACAACAAGCCGCAGGTGAAGACCCCCAAGACCTTCCCCGGCGCCGAGCAGGAGGGCGAGCGTCTGCAGAAGGTGCTGGCCCGGGCCGGCATGGGTTCCCGCCGCGCCTGCGAGGAGCTGATCGAGCAGGCCCGCGTCGAGGTCAACGGCCGGATCGTCACCGAGCAGGGCCTCCGGGTCGACCCGGAGAAGGACGAGATCAAGGTGGACGGTCTGACCGTCGCCACCCAGTCGTACCTGTTCTTCGCCCTCAACAAGCCGGCCGGTGTCGTCTCCACGATGGAGGACCCGGACGGCCGCCAGTGCCTCGGGGACTACGTCACCAACCGCGAGACCCGGCTCTTCCACGTCGGCCGCCTCGACACGGAGACCGAGGGCATCATCCTGCTCACCAACCACGGCGAGCTGGCCCACCGCCTCACGCACCCGCGCTACGGCGTCCAGAAGACCTATCTGGCCGCCATCACCGGCCCGCTGCCCCGCGACATCGGCAAGCAGCTCAAGAGCGGCATCCAGCTGGAGGACGGCTACGCCCGCGCCGACAACTTCCGCGTGGTGCAGCAGACCGGCAAGAACTACCTGGTCGAGGTCACCCTGCACGAGGGCCGCAAGCACATCGTGCGGCGCATGCTGGCCGAGGCCGGCTTCCCGGTCGAGAAGCTCGTCCGCACCTCGTTCGGCCCGATCGCCCTCGGCGACCAGAAGTCGGGCTGGCTCCGCCGCCTCACCAACACCGAGGTCGGCATGCTGATGCGCGAGGTCGAGCTCTAGGAGGCCCCGTGGACCCGGGTGCTCCGCCGTCGCGGGGCACCTGGGATCCTTGGCCGATGAGCGAGACCGACGATGTACGGGCGGCCCGGCTGCGGGCCGCCGGCCTGCCGACCGCCGACCTGTCGCCCGTGCTGGCCGAACAGGGGCACCCCCTGGTCTTCGCCACCGTCTCCGGAGCCCACCTCTACGGCTTCCCGTCGGCCGACTCCGACGTGGACCTGCGCGGCGCCCACCTGCTCCCCGTGGCCGATCTGATCGGCCTCCGCGAGGGCGACGAGACCCGCTCGGTCATGGGGGACCGCGACGGGATCGAGATGGACCTCGTCACACACGATCTGCGCAAGTTCGCCCGGCTCATGCTCCGCCGCAACGGCTATGTGCTGGAGCAGCTGCTGTCGCCGCTCGTCGTCGGCACCTCGGACACCCATGCCGAGCTGGCGGCCCTGGCCCCCGGCGTGGTCACCCGCCATCACGCGCACCACTACCGGGGATTCGCGAGCACCCAGTGGCGGCTGTTCGGCGGCCGGCCCGAGCTCAAGCCGCTGCTCTACACCCTGCGGGTGCTGCTCACCGGCATCCATCTGATGCGCAGCGGCGAGGTCGAGGCCCATCTGCCGACCCTGCTCGACCTGGTGCCCGCGCCCGGCTACGTACCCGAGCTGATCGCGGCGAAGGCGGTGGCGGAGCACGGGGCGCTCGACGGGCTCGTCGACGCGGAGCGGCTGCGGGCGGACGTCGAGGCGCTGCACGGGGAGCTGGACGCGGCGCAGGCGGCCTCCCGGCTGCCGGAGGAGACCGGAGCGGGCGTGTACGACGCCCTGCACGAGCTGGTCGTCCGGGCGCGCGTGGCGTAGCCGCCGCGCGCGGGCCACGGGTACCGGCCCCCTCACCCCGCCAGTGCCGACGCCCGGCGCACCCGTATCAGGAAGTCCTCCACGCGCGCCCGGTCCGGCTCCGCCGGGAGCGGGGAGCGCGCCACCGCCGCGTCCGCCTCCTCGCGCAGGGCGGTCATCCAGCGCTCCGCCTCCGGCCACGGCACCTCGCCGCGGCGGACGGCGAGCAGTCGCTCCCGCCGGTCGCCGACGTCGACCGTGAGGGTGCCGGTGCGCAGCAGGTCGCGGGCGCTGCCCAGGAGGCGGAGCAGGTGCATCACATGCTTCCAGTTGGGCGCCCCGTGTCGGCGTACGGCCGCGTCGGACCTGGCGCGCTGGGCGTCCGCGTACCCGGCGAAGGACTGGTGCGCCCGCAGGGAGAGGAACGCCCCGCGCAGCGACACCAGTTCACGGCCCGTGGCGTCCGCGTGCTCGACGAGCGGGGAGTGGAGGACCTCCAGGATCCCGGGGTTGGCCCGCAGCGCCAGCTCGCAGAAGCGCTCCAGCTCCCAGGAGAACTGCTCCTCCGCCGGGCCCTCCACATGCGTCGGCGGCTTGGCGAAGCCCCAGAAGAGCCGGGTCGGCGCCGCGTACACCCCGCGCCGGTCGGTGTCGCTCGCCTCGGTGGCCAGCCCGAAGGCGCGCGAGCCCATGACGCAGGAGTAGATCGTGTGGTCGGTCACCAGGGCGTGCATGGCCCGCATTCTCGCCCGGGCTACGACCAGACCGCCAGGCCCGTCGCCCGCCCCTCCTCGTCCCGCTGGATCTCCATCATCCCCTCGACCGCGTCGCGGTTGATGCGGCCGAAGACGTGCGGGAAGAGGACGCCCGGGGCCACGCCGGGCGGGGGCTCGGGGTCGGCGGCCTCCCAGCGGACGAGGACGCCGAGCCGGTGCTCGTCGATCAGCAGTGCCATCAGCGGCCCCCGGGTGTCCCGGTAGAAGGCGGAGGCCACGGCGAGCGTCGTCTCCTCGTCGGGGGAGCAGTGCACGAAGCCCTCGTCGTTGAGGGAGGCGGGGGCGTACGGGCGGTCGGGGACGGACAGCCAGTCGTCGAGGGGCACCACGTGAAAGATCATGCCCTCGGTTGTACCCGACTCGGGCCTGGCTAGGGTGGGACGCGCAGCACCCGTCCCCCGCCCAGGTCGAGACCGCAAGGACCATCGCCTCCGTGAGAACCGCCCTCGTCATCGGCACCGGCCTGATCGGCACCTCCGCAGCCCTCGCGCTCGCGGGCCGCGGTGTGCAGGTGCACCTCAGCGACCACGACCCCGCGCAGGCCCGGACCGCCGCCGCGCGCGGCGCCGGCACCGACAAGGAGCCCGAGGGCCGCTGCGACCTGGTGATCGTCGCCGTGCCGCCGGCCCATGTCGCGGCCACCCTCGCGGAGGCGATCGGCGCCGGGCGCGGCCGCGCCTACCTCGACGTGGCCAGCGTCAAGGGCGGGCCCCGCCGCGAGCTGGAGGCCCTCGGCTGCGACCTCTCCGGCTACCTGGGCACCCACCCGATGGCCGGACGGGAGCGCTCCGGACCCCTGGCGGCCTCCGCCGACCTGTTCGAGGGGCGCCCCTGGGTGCTGACCCCGACCCGGGACACCGACACCGAGGTCCTCAACCTCGCCCTCGAACTGGTCGCCCTGTGCCGGGCGGTGCCCGTGGTGATGGACGCCGACGCCCACGACCGGGCCGTCGCCCTCGTCTCGCACACCCCGCAGCTGGTCTCCAGCATGGTCGCCGCCCGGCTGGAGGAGGCCGACGAGACGGCCGTGCGCCTGTGCGGCCAGGGCATCCGCGACGTGACCCGGATCGCCGCGTCCGACCCGCGGATGTGGCTCGACATCCTGTCCGCCAACCCCGGCCCGGTCGCCGACGTCCTCGACGGCCTCGCCGCCGATCTCGCCGCCACCGTGCGGTCCCTGCGCGCCCTGGACGGTGCCGAACCCGCCGGGGAGGCGATCACCGGCCTGGAGACGGTGCTGCGCCGCGGCAACGCGGGCCGCGCCCGCGTCCCCGGCAAGCACGGCGCGGCCCCCGCGGCGTACGAGACGGTCACCGTCCTCATCGGCGACCAGCCGGGCGAGCTGGCCCGGATCTTCGCGGACGCCGACCGCGCGGGCGTCAACATCGAGGACGTCCGCATCGAACACGCGACCGGCCAGCAGAGCGGCCTGATCCAGCTGATGGTCGAGCCGCAGGCCGTCGCGGCGCTCACCGCGACCCTGCGCGACCGGGGCTGGGCGCTGCGGCAGTAAGGGCCGGGCGCTGCGGCGGTGCGGATCGCGGCGGCGCGATCCGCTCCGGCGAGCCAGTAACCTTGGGGGAGCCTGAATACGTAGGGCTATTTCGACAAACGTGCACGAGGAAGGTGTCCGACACCGTGGAAACCGCCGCCAGGACCGCGCCGGCAGCAGTCATCGTCGGCATCGACGGCCCCTCCGGCACGGGCAAGTCCAGCACGTCCAAGGCCGTGGCCGCCAAGCTCGGACTGCGCTACCTGGACACGGGCGCGCAGTACCGGGCGATCACCTGGTGGATGCTGAGCAACGGCATCGACGTCGACGACGCCGCGGCCGTCGCCGCCGCGGCCGGCAAGCCCGAGATCGTCTCCGGTACGGACCCGTCGGCGCCCACGATCACGGTCGACGGCGCCGACGCCGCGGGCCCGATCCGCACCCAGGAGGTCACCTCCGCGGTCAGCGCCGTCAGCGCCGTCCCCGAGATCCGCACCCGGCTGACCGAGCTCCAGCGCTCGATCGCCGCCGCGGCCCCGCACGGCATCGTCGTCGAGGGCCGGGACATCGGCACGACCGTCCTGCCGGACGCCGACCTCAAGATCTTCCTGACCGCCTCCGCCGAGGCCCGCGCGGCCCGCCGCAACGGCGAGCTCAAGGGCAAGGACGCCGCCGACCTGGCCGCCACGCAGGCCGCCCTGGTCAAGCGCGACGCCGCCGACTCCGGCCGCAAGACCTCCCCGCTGGCCAAGGCCGCGGACGCGGTCGAGGTGGACACCACCGAGCTCACCCTGGAGCAGGTCATCGAGTGCGTGGTGACCCTGGTGGAGGAGCGGCGCAGCCGAGACGCAGCGCAGGTTGAGGGCTCTGACCGAGGAACGAGGGCGGAGCACTCGGCCGGAGCGGAGTCGAGGCGGAGCGCGACCGAAGGCACAGAGAAGCGCTCCGCGTGACCGCCTCCGCCTCCGGTGCGGCCGTCGGCAGACGGATCGGCATCGGCCTGATGCACGGGCTGTGGAAGCCCCGCGTGCTGGGCGCCTGGCGGGTGCCCGCCGCGGGGCCGGCCATCCTGGCCGTCAACCACTCCCACAACATCGACGGCCCGATGCTGATGGGCACCGCGCCCCGGCCCGTGCACTTCCTGATCAAGAAGGAGGCGTTCACCGGCCCGCTCGGCCCCTTCCTGCGCGGCATCGGCCAGCTGGAGGTGGACCGCAAGGGCGCCGACCGCGCCGCGGTCACCGGCGCGCTGGAGGTCCTGGAGCAGGGCGGCGTCCTGGGGATCTTCCCCGAGGGCACCCGGGGCGAGGGCGACTTCGCCTCGCTGCGGGCGGGCCTGGCCTACTTCGCCCTGCGCTCGGGGGCGCCCGTCGTCCCCGTCGCCGTGCTGGGCAGCACCGAGCGCAAGGGACGCCTCGTCCCTTCCCTGCCCCCGCTGCGCGGCCGGGTCGACGTCGTCTTCGGCGACCCCTTCGACGCCGGGGACGGCAGCGGGCGGCGCACGCGCGCGGCGCTGGACGAGGCGACCGTGCGCATCCAGCGGCGGCTGGGCGCGCACCTGGCGGAAGCCAAGCGCCTCACCGGGCGCTGAACGACACTGAGTAGCGGACCGCCTGGTCCGCCGACCATACGAACGAGGAACGGACTCCATGAACGACCAGATCCCCACCGGCGACGAGCACGGTGCGCTTGGCGACGCCGAGTACGCGGAGTTCATGGAGCTCGCGGCGCTGGAGGGCTTCGACGCCGACGAGGTCGAGAGCGAGATCGCCGCGGCCGGCCACGGCCCGCTGCCGGTGCTCGCCGTCGTCGGCCGCCCGAACGTCGGCAAGTCCACCCTGGTGAACCGCATCATCGGCCGCCGCGAGGCGGTCGTCGAGGACAAGCCGGGCGTCACCCGGGACCGCGTCACCTACGAGGCCGAGTGGGCCGGCCGCCGCTTCAAGGTCGTCGACACCGGCGGCTGGGAGCAGGACGTCCTCGGCATCGACGCCTCCGTCGCCGCCCAGGCCGAGTTCGCCATCGAGGCCGCCGACGCGGTCGTCTTCGTCGTGGACTCCTCCGTCGGCGCCACCGACACCGACGAGGCCGTCGTCAAGCTGCTGCGCCGGGCCGGCAAGCCCGTCGTCCTGTGCGCCAACAAGGTGGACGGCCCCTCCGCCGAGGCCGACGCCGCCATGCTCTGGTCGCTGGGCCTGGGCGAGCCCCACCCGGTCTCCGCCCTGCACGGCCGCGGCACCGGCGACATGCTGGACGCGGTCCTGGAGGCGCTGCCCGACGCCCCGGCCCAGACCTTCGGGAACGCCATCGGCGGCCCCCGCCGCATCGCCCTCGTCGGCCGCCCGAACGTCGGCAAGTCCTCGCTGCTCAACCGGCTCGCGGGCGAGGAGCGCGTGGTCGTCAACGAGCTGGCCGGCACCACCCGGGACCCGGTCGACGAGCTGATCGAACTGGGCGGCAAGACCTGGAAGTTCGTGGACACCGCCGGCATCCGCCGCCGCGTCCACCTCCAGGAGGGCGCCGACTACTACGCCTCGCTGCGCACCGCCGCCGCCGTCGAGAAGGCCGAGGTGGCCGTCATCCTCATCGACGCCGCCGAGTCCATCAGCGTCCAGGACCAGCGGATCATCACCATGGCCGTCGAGGCCGGCCGCGCGCTGGTGCTCGCGATCAACAAGTGGGACACCCTCGACGAGGAGCGCCGCTTCTACCTGGAGCGCGAGCTCGAGACCGAGCTCGGCCAGATCGCCTGGGCGCCGCGGGTGAACGTGTCCGCGCGGACGGGCCGGCACATGGAGAAGCTCGTCCCGGCGATCGAGACCGCCCTCGCCGGCTGGGAGACCCGCGTGCCCACCGGCCGGCTCAACGCCTTCCTCGGTGAGCTCGTCGCGGCCCACCCGCACCCCATCCGGGGCGGCAAGCAGCCGCGCATCCTCTTCGGCACCCAGGCGGGCACCAAGCCGCCGCGGTTCGTCCTCTTCGCCTCCGGCTTCCTGGAGGCCGGTTACCGCCGCTTCGTCGAGCGGCGGCTGCGCGAGGAGTTCGGTTTCGAGGGGACGCCGATCCACATCTCGGTGCGGGTGCGGGAGAAGCGCAGCCGTAAGAAGTAGACGGCGGGCGGTCCGGGTGCGGCCGGGGGTACGGGGGTTGCCCCCGGGAGGTCGCAGCCGGGAGAAGCGCAGCCGTAAGAAGTGAAGCAGTGAGAGCGGCGGGCGGGCGCGCGGCTAGAAGCCGCGCATCCGCCCGTCACGCGAGCCGGGCGGCAGCGCGGGCAATTGCCCGCGCTGCCGCCCGTGCGACTGGTACGTGTCCCAGTTCCCCGACCAGCCCGTGTGCCCCGGGTACGGCGCGTGCCCGGTGAGCTGGCCGTAGTACCCCTGGCCCTGGCCCGCGCCCTGCTGCGGGAGGCCGAATCCCTTGAAGCCCAGCTCCTCCTCGCCCGCCCGGTCGCCGGGCAGCGTGCGGAAGGAGCGGCGGTACTCGGAGCAGAGGGCGTCGAAGATCGGGGTCACCGAGGCGGGGCGGCTCTGGGCGGCGTCGCGGGGTGGGCGCATGCCGGGGATGTAGTTCTGGTACGAGGTCCGGGAAGCGGGTTCGTAAGAGTACACATCCCAGCCAACGACCCCGGGGGCCATCGGATGCGGCCCGGCCCGCGAATCCTTCCCCGGGGCAGGGGGAAACAGGGGTGCGCCGGTTCACCCCGGGGCGCACGCCCTCGATCATGTGCCCGCGAGCGGCATCGCCGCGCCCACCAGCTTCCCCGCGGCCGCCGCCCGGTCCATCGCCTCCCGCAGCAGGTCCTCGCGCGGCTGCTGGCCGATCGTGCCGACGGGGGCGGCGAAGACCAGCACCCGCCCCGACTTGTTGACGGCCGACCGCCACTCGTCGGCCACCTGCATCGGCTGGTGCGCCTGCCACCAGGCCACCGGCGCGCCCCCGTTGGCGTTGGGCTGGAGTACCGCGTGCAGCTTGCCCATCACCAGCAGCACCGACCAGCCCGGGAGCCTCTCGGGCACCTGGTCGAGCGCGGTGATGGTGGAGAAGCCCTGCTCGGAGAGGAGCTCCAGGAAGACGTCCACCGGGCCGGTCGTGCCCGGGCGGGCGATCGGCACCAGCGGCTCGACGACCAGCGAGGGCTGCACCTCGCCGCCCACCAGCAGCAGCCCGCTGGTGACGCCCAGCTCCGCCTGGAGCGGGAGGTCGGAATCGGGCTGCGGCTGCTGCCCGTCGCCGCCGGTGATGGACCGCACCGCGCCCTGGAGCTGCTCCTCGGAGACCGGGACCACCTGCGAGGGGATGCAGGAGGCATGCGCGAAGGCGAGCACCGCCGTCTCCTCGCCGACGAACAGCACGGTGCTGG
Organism: Streptomyces luteireticuli; assembly: GCF_041519305.1. Classification (NCBI taxonomy): domain Bacteria; kingdom Bacillati; phylum Actinomycetota; class Actinomycetes; order Kitasatosporales; family Streptomycetaceae; genus Streptomyces; species Streptomyces luteireticuli. Next base: position 2,303,369 of record NZ_CP167927.1, on the reverse strand, counting down.
TGCGCTCCCGCTCGCTGTTGCCGGGGGTGCGGCACGAGGTGCAGTCGTAGGTTCCCGGGGCGTTGTCGCCCCCGAGCAGGCGGTCCGCTTCTTCGTCGCCGATCTCGGCGCGTACTTCTTCGCTGACGTCGAGCATGCGAGGCACGGGGGCTCCTCGTACTTCCGGTGCGTGGGCGGTGGCGCCGGGCGGTTCCCGGCTCGTAACGAAGACAACGGAGGACCCGGGGCCGGGGTCACGCCCTCGCGCGGCGGCGCTTCGCGGCATCCCGAACCTGGCGGGAACCCGCCGCCCGGACGTCATGGAATGCTCATCGTTCCGTGATCGAGTCGAGGACCGGGGCCAACCTCCTGATCGTCAGTACGGTCTAATCTTCAGGAGGCGCGCCACCGGGCACGCACACCGGCTGTGGGGACGAATGCACATCTCATTCCTGATTCACAATGCCTACGGCATCGGCGGCACCATCCGCACCACGTACAACTTGGCGAGCACCCTCGCCGAGCACCACGACGTGGAGGTCGTCTCCGTCTTCCGGCATCGGGACGAGCCCGTCCTCGCCCCGTCCGCCAAGGTGCGGCTGAGGCACCTGGTGGATCTGCGCAAGGGCAGCCCGGGCTACGAGGGCGACGACCCGGAGTACGAGCGCCCCGCCACCGTCTTCCCCGCAGCCGAGGGCCGCTACAAGCAGTACAGCGCGCTCACCGACCGGCGCATCGCCGACCACCTGCGGAGCCTGGAGTGCGACGTGGTCGTGGGCACCCGGCCCGGACTCAATGTGCACATCGCCCAGCAGGCCCGGCGCGGCGTCACCCGGGTCGGCCAGGAGCACCTCACCCTCAGCACCCACTCCGCCCCCCTGAAGCTGGCGCTGCGCACCCACTACCCCCGGCTCGACGCCGTCACCACCGTGACCGAGGCGGACGCGCGCACCTACCGCAAGGTGATGCGGCTGCCCGGGGTGCGCATCGAGGCCGTGCCCAACAGCGTGCCCGCGCCGGCCCTCGCCCCCGCCGACTCCTCCGGGAAGTGGGTGATCGCCGCCGGCCGGCTCGCCCCCGCCAAGCGCTACGACGTGCTCGTCAAGGCCTTCGCCAAGGTCGTGGAGCGGCGCCCGGACTGGCGGCTGCGGATCTACGGCGCCGGCACCGAGAAGGCCAAGCTGCGCGCCCTCGTCGACAAGCTCGGCCTCTACAACCACGTCTTCCTCATGGGCCCCGCCAATCCGCTGGAGGCGGAGTGGGTCAAGGGCTCGATCGGCGCCGTCACCTCCAGCCTGGAGTCGTTCGGCATGACGATCGTCGAGGCGATGCGCTGCGGCCTGCCCGTGGTCTCCACGGACTGTCCGCACGGCCCCCGCGAGATCATCCACGACGGCACCGACGGCCTGCTCGTGCCGGTCGGCAAGACCGACGCCATCGCCGCGGGCCTGCTGAAGCTGATCGAGGACGACGAGCTGCGCCGGCGCATGGGCCGGGCGGCGCTGGAGAGTTCGGCCCGCTTCGACCCCGCCGAGATCGCCGGGCGCTACGAGCGGCTCTTCGACGACCTCACCGGCCGCGGCGCCCTGCGCGGTTCCCTGCACCGCACCCGCGGGGCCCTGCTCAGCGGTGCCCTGAGGACGAAGGACGCCGGCCGGTCCGCGCTGCGCCGGGTGCGTGCCGCATGACCTCTTCCCCGATCCCCGCCGGGCCCGCCGACGCGGGCTCCACCGTTCCCGAGGAGTTCACCATCGTGTCTGCCCCGCCGCGCGCCGACTGCATCGCGGATTCCGCGGGCGGACTCACCTTCGACCTCGACGCCCCCGAGGGGGCCGACGTCTCCGGCCACTGGTCGGCGGCGCTGGTGCTGCTCCGCAGGGGCGGCAACGTTGTCGAGAATCCCGACGATGAGGTCCGCCTGCCGCTCACCCCCAACGGCGACGGCCGGCTGCGCGCCGTCCTGCCCAGCACCGTCCCGCTGCCGGAGGGCCGCTGGGACGTCCACCTGGGCGTCGGGGAGGCGGATCCGGTGCGGCTGCTGCCGGGCCTGGCCGACCTGCGCTCCCTGGTGGACCGGCGGCCCGGCCCCAGCACCTCGCCGCTCGCGGTGCGCATCCCCTACGCCACCAAGCACGGCAACCTCTCGCTGCGCACCTGGCAGCGGGCCCCGCACGCCGAGGCCGGCGACCTGGGGATCGACGCCAAGGGCATCACCGTGGCCGGCACGTTGCACCGGGTGGAGAACCCGGAGGAGTGGCTCGCCGGTGCTGTCGCCGAGGCGCGCTGCCGCCGCGACACCGAGCTGGTCCGTACGGCGCCGGTCACCGCGAGCGGCCCCGACTTCTCCTTCTCCTTCGCCCTGGCGGAGCTGTGCGAGTCCTGGGAGGGCGGCCCGGACGCCTGGGACCTGTGGCTGCGTCCCGCGGACGGTTCGGCCGCGGCCCGGGTGGCCCGGCTGCTGGACGACGTGGCGGAGAAGGGCCAGGTCTTCGTCTACCCGGCCCAGCCGGTGGACGCCCCGTACGCGCCCGCCCAGGCCGGCCCGTACTACACCGCCGACAACGACCTGGCGATCCGCGTCGACGAGCGGCCGCCCGTCCGCTAGGCGCTCCGCCGGAGGTCGGGCACGTCATCCGCGAGTGCGTCGTGGCCGGTCGCGCCCACGCGGCGGAGCCGCACGTCGCAACAGCCCCGCGCCCCTTCGGGGCGCTGCCGGACCGCACCGGACCGCACCGGACTTCTCCGGGCCCGCTCGGCGGACCGGCCGCGTCCGTGCCCCCGTCCGCCGGGGCCGGCCCGGGCGCCCGGCCCTGTCCGCCGCCTTCCGGAATTAAATATTCCGCAGCCTGCGGGGAACATCCGGAGGGTTCACGGCATTCTTTCCGGCGAGGGGACGAGGCAGCCCCGGCATCGAATTCCGATGGAAATACCGAAGGGTTTTCGGGAGCGGGACAGCCGGCCGGGCGCATTCCCAAACGGAGTTCATGGGGCCGTATAGCGGGGGCGAAAAAAGACCCGTGGGAGTGATGCGCCCTCCCGTAAACGCGGCCATGGATTTCTGTGACAGAAGTGTGACCCATGGTGGGCCGGAGGCGGCCGGTGCGCGGTCCGCGGCAGGCTGCCGGAGGCGCTTCCCAGGGTCTACGGTGGCTGCCATGGTGCCTCTGCCGAACCTGCCCGGCCTGCCGGCGGACCCCGACGACGACCCCGGGGAGTACGTGGGCCTCGACGCCGAGGGCGCGGCCGCCCGGGCGCGTGCCCGGGGCTGGACGACCGTCCGCGCGCTGCCGCCGGACACGGTGATCACCCTGGAGTATGTGGCCGGGCGGCTGAACCTCGAGGTGGCGGACGGCGTCGTGCGGCGCTGCTGGAAGGGCTGACGCCCGGCATGCGGAAAGGGCCGCCCCCGACGGGGGCGGCCCTTTCCGCGGTGCTCAGCCGATGGCGCGTCCGCGGCCCGTCGCCGGGACCGGCGGCGCGGTGCGCTGCGGCGGGCGGCGGCTGCCGCCGGGGGTGACCGGCGTCCGCTCCGAGCGGGGCGTGTGCGGCCGGGCCGCGGAGCGGGTCCGGCTCGCGTCCGTCCGTCCGGTCCGTGAGGCGGCGCCCACCGGTTCGCGGGCCGGGGAGGCGTCGTCGGCCGGGGCGCGCGGGCCCCACAGCCCGATCGGGGCCGTCGCCACCGCCGGTGCCAGGGCGCGCCGCTCGCGCAGCCGGGCCCAGGCGGCCAGCAGCCAGGACTCGGCCCGGTCCATCAGCGGCTCGAACCAGGGCAGGGCCAGCAGCACCAGCAGACCGGCGGTCCAGCCCAGCGTGACGTCGCTCATCCAGTGCGTACCGAGGTAGACCGTCGTCATGCCGACGCCCAGCGCCAGCATCGCCGCGATCACCGAGGCGATCCGGCGGGCCCGCGGGGTGGTGGCCAGATAGGCGAGGACGCCCCAGGTGACCACCGCGTTGGCGGTGTGGCCGGAGGGGAATATGTCGCCCCCGGCGAACATCTCGTTGGAGCCGATCTCGGTCGCGTAGTGCGGCCCGAGCCGGCCCATCCCTATCTTCGCGGCGCCCACGGTGGCGTTGAGGAGCAGCAGCGAGGTGCCCAGCACCAGCAGGGGCCGCAGCGTCCGCCGCCTGTACGCGCACCAGCCCAGCCAGGCGGCGACCGCGACGGCCGTCGGGCCGCGCTGGCCCAGCACGACGAAGTAGTCGAGGAAGGTGTGGATCCCGGGCCACTGCTTGTACGGCCGGAAGAGCATGACCTGCCAGTCGAAACGCACCGGCCAGGACGTGGTCAGCACACCGACCACGATTGCCGCGTAGACCACGGAGGTTGCCACGAAGATCCCCATGCGGGTCCGGGTCATCCGTGGTCGCGGGGGGTCGCTCGGGCGCTCCTCGGCGGGAACGAGCTCGTCGTTGGTACGCACTCAATCGACGTTACATTGCGTGATGGGAGGGTCCGGCCGATCGCGCCGATTTGTGATGACGATGTGATGTGGAATGCGTCTCAAACACGACTTTCGGCGCGTTTGATCCGGCGGGCCCGTAAGGTGGGACCGGGTAAATAAGAAACACCTAAAGGGCGGCCTGCCGGGCGGCAGTCGAGCCGTCGGCGCGCTCTTTTCCGCTTTTTTGCGAGGATGTTTATCGGGGATTGGGCGGGGTGCTCCGGAGTGTTTCCCGCCGCCCGGGGGAGGGCGGGCCGGGGCGCCCGGAGAAAATGATCATGGTGGGCCGGAGCCGTTCAGCCAGAACGCTCCGTAACCGGCCGCCCCCAGCGCCACCGCACTCGCCACCAGCACCGCCCGTGACGTGCGCAGCCGCGCCAGCGCCATGGCGAGCGGCAGCAGCAGCGGGAAGGCCGGCAGCATCAACCGCGGTTTCGAGCCGAAGTAGCCCTTCGCCGTCAGGGCCAGCAGCAGCACCGTCCCCGAGTAGACGAGCAGCGGCAGCGGCTGCCCCCGCCGCGCCCCCCGCACATACAGCCACACCACCAGCGCCACTCCCACCAGCAGCGCCAGCCCCGCCGGGAACGCCGGTCCCGCCAGCAGCTTCCCCACGAACGCCCCGAACGCCAGCCCGCCGTCGAAGCCGTTGCCCCAGCCGCCCTGGACGTCCAGATATCCGGCCGGGCTCCCGGTCCGCACCCCGACCCACACCACGTATGCCAGCCAGCCCAGCGGGGCCAGCGCCGCGCCCAGCAGCATCCGCCGCCGCGCACCGCGCTCCGGCCGGCGGCGCAGCAGGACCGCCGCCGCCGATATCCATACGGCCGCCACCACGGCCGCCCCCACCGGGCGGGTCAGCCCGGCCAGTGCCGCCAGGACGCCCGCCGCCGGCCAGCGGCCGGTCAGCACCGCGTACAGGGACCACGCCGCCAGCGCCGTGAACAGCGACTCCGAGTACGCCATCGACTGGACCACGCCCACCGGCAGGGCCGCCCACAGCACCACCAGCGCCACCCCGGCCCGCCGGCCGTGCAGCCGGTCGCCGATCGCGAAGATCCCCGCCGCCGCGAACAGCGAGGAGACCGCGCTCACCAGCAGCCCGGCATCGGCCGCCGACAGCGGCAGCACGGACGACAGCGACCGCTCCAGCCAGGGCAGCAACGGGAAGAAGGCGAGGTCGGAGTGGACCTTGCCGCCTCCCAGCGTCAGCGTGTAGCCGTAGCCGTCCTCCGCTATCCGTGCGTACCAGACCGAGTCCCAGCGCCCCGCCAGCAGATGGTGCGCGTCCTTGCCCGTCGCCAGACCCCACAGCGCGAGCACCGTGATCCCCAGCGCCCGCACCGCCGCGTAGGCCAGCAGGGCCGGGGCGGCGTGCCGCAGCGCCCCGGGTACGGGGGCGGCCCGGTCCGGGCGTATGCCGGTGCGTATGCCGGAGGGGGAGGCGAGATCGGTCACCGGCCGATTGTCCGACATCCGCCACCCCGGCCGCCAACGGCCCGTGCCGACGGCTGTGACCTGCCGGGCTGTGACCTGCCGGGATTCGCGTAACCTGGCGTCTCACTCGTCCCCCGGCACCGTTCGGCCGGGGCCCGACCCGGAGGTGGGAATGTCAGGAACGGCGACCGCCCGCCCCGGCCGTTCCGTCGGTCTTCCCCGGCAGCGACGGCGGTCCGTGCCGCCGCGGCCCGCGGAGGCGAACCGCTGGACGGTGCTCGTCGTCCTCTGCACCAGCCTGCTCCTCGTCGCCGTCGACGCCACCGTCCTGCACGTGGCCGTCCCGGCCGTCACCGAGGACCTGCGGCCCTCCGCGATCCAGCTGCTGTGGATCGTGGACGTCTACCCGCTCGTCTGCGCCTCCCTGCTGATCCTCTTCGGGACGCTCGGCGACCGGGTGGGCCGGCGGCGCGTGCTGCTCCTCGGCTACGGGCTCTTCGGGCTCGCCTCGCTGCTCGCCTCGCTCGCCACGGAGCCGGAGGTGCTGATCGCGGCCAGGGCCCTGCTCGGCGCCGGCGGCGCGATGATCATGCCCGCGACGCTCTCCATCCTCCGGCAGGTCTTCCCCGACCGGCGGGAACGGGCCCTGGCCATCGGCCTCTGGAGCGCGGTGGCCGCGGTCGGCGCGGCGGCCGGGCCGCTGCTCGGCGGGCTCCTCCTCGAACACTTCTGGTGGGGCTCGGTCTTCCTCATCAACCTCCCGCTGATGGCCGTCAGCCTGCCCGTCGGCCGCTGGCTGCTGCCCGAGTCGACCGGCGACAAGGACGGGCCGTGGGACGTGCTCGGCGCGCTCATGGCCGCGTTCGGGCTGTTCGGCGTGGTGCTGGGGGTCAAGCGGATCGGCGGGGCCGAGCCGCTGTCCCTGCTCACCCTGGTGCCGACCGCGCTCGGGATCGTCCTGCTCGTCCTGTTCGTCCGGCGGCAGCGGCGGCGCGCGCATCCGCTCGTCGACCTCGCGCTGTTCGCCCGGCCCGCCTTCGGGGTCTCCGTCGGGTGCATCGTGCTGGCGATGCTCGCGCTCGTCGGGCTGGAGCTGGTCGCCGCGCAGTACCTCCAGCTCGTGCTGGGGCTGAGCCCGCTGCAGACCGGGCTGCGGCTGCTGCCGCTCACCCTCGCCGCGATGGCCGCGGGCCTCATGGGCTCCCGCGTCCTCGCCCGCTTCGGGCCGCGCGCCATGGTCTGCTCGGGCTTCGCGCTCACGGCCCTCGCGGTCCTCTCCCTGACGGTGATGGGCCGGGAGGACCGGCCGGTCACGCTCTTCTGCGGCTTCGTCCTCCTCGGCCTCGGGCTGGAGACCACGCTCTTCGGGGCGTACGAGTCGATGCTCAGCGAGGCACCCGAGCGGGAGGCGGGCGGTGCGGCGGCGATCGGTGAGACGTCCTACCAGCTCGGGGCGGGCATCGGCATCGCCCTGCTGGGCAGCGTCATGAACGCCGCCTACGCGCCCGGGGTCACCGGCACGCCCGGCGTGCCGAGCGCGGCGTCGGCCGCGGCCGGGCACTCGCTGGGCGAGGCGTACGAGGTGGCGGAGCGGCTCGGGGGGCCGGCGGGGGAGGCGTTGCGGGTGGCGGCGCGGGATGCGTTTGTGCATGGGTTGCAGGTGACGCTGGTGGTGAGTGCGGGGTTGCTGGTGGTAGGGGCGGGGGCGGCGTTGCGGCTGCCTCGGTCGATGGATTGAGGGGCAAGATCCCCGGCCCCTGGACGGTCACGGTTACCGAGCCGTAACGTCGGGGTGCACCCCGAGCCGAGCCCCGCTCCCCGGAGGAACCCCCATGGCGCCCGCCCCGTTCGACCCCCACGACCCCCTCTCCCTCGACGAGCTCCTCGGCCCCGAGGACCGCGCCATCCGCGACACCGTCCGCCAGTGGGCGGCCGACCGCGTCCTGCCGTACGTCGCCGACTGGTACGAGCGCGGCGAGCTGCCGGGGATCCGGGAGCTCGCGCGCGAGCTCGGCGCCCTGGGCGCGCTCGGCATGTCGCTCGACGGATACGGCTGCGCGGGCGCCACCGCCGTCCAGTACGGCCTGGCCTGCCTGGAGTTGGAGGCCGCCGACTCCGGCATCAGGTCGCTGGTCTCCGTGCAGGGTTCCCTCGCCATGTACGCCATCCACCGCTTCGGTTCGGAGGAGCAGAAGCAGCGCTGGCTGCCGTCCATGGCCAAGGGCGAGACCATCGGCTGCTTCGCGCTGACCGAGCCCGACCACGGCTCGGACCCGGCCGGCATGCGGACGTACGCCAAGCGCGACGCCGGCGGCGACTGGCTGCTCACCGGCCGCAAGATGTGGATCACCAATGGGTCCGTGGCCGGCGTCGCCGTCGTCTGGGCGGGCACCGACGAGGGCATCCGGGGCTTCGTCGTCCCCACCGACAGCCCCGGCTTCTCGGCCCCGGAGATCAAGCACAAGTGGTCGCTGCGCGCCTCGGTCACCAGCGAACTGGTGATGGACGAGGTGCGGCTGCCCGCCGACGCTGTCCTGCCGGAGGCCATCGGGCTGCGCGGCCCGCTCGGCTGTCTGAGCCACGCCCGGTACGGGATCGTCTGGGGCGCGATGGGCGCCGCCCGCGCCAGCTTCGAGGCGGCCCTCGACTACGCGCGCACCCGCGAGCAGTTCGGCCGGCCCATCGGTGGCTTCCAGCTCACCCAGGCCAAACTGGCCGACATGGCCGTGGAACTGCACAAGGGCATCCTGCTCGCCCACCATCTGGGGCGGCGGATGGACGCGGGGCGGCTGAGGCCGGAACAGGTGAGCTTCGGCAAGCTCAACAACGTGCGGGAGGCGATCGAGATCTGCCGCACCGCCCGGACGATCCTCGGCGCCAACGGGATCTCGCTGGAGTACCCGGTCATGCGGCATGCGACGAACCTGGAGTCGGTGCTCACCTACGAAGGCACCGTGGAGATGCACCAGTTGGTGCTGGGGAAGGCGCTCACCGGTATCGACGCGTTCCGGTGAGCGCTTCCCGGCGCACTCCGTGAGGAGCCGTCAGCTCTGGTTGAAGAAGCCCCCGTTCACCCGCCCCGCCTCCCCGCTGACCACCTTGTAGTCGGCGGGCGTGAGGAGGAAGACGCGGTTGGCCACGCGCTCGATCGAGCCGCGCAGCCCGAAGGTGAGGCCGGCCGCGAAGTCCACGACCCGCTTGGCGTCGCTGGGCTCCATCGCGGTGAGGTTGACGATCACCGGGACGCCCTCGCGGAAGAGTTCACCGATCCCGCGGGCGTCCCGGAAACCGTCCGGGGTGACCGTGGCGATACGGGTGCCCTGCTCCTGCGCGACCTCGTCGGCGACGCGCACCCTCGGGTTGGTCACCCAGGAGTCACCGGGCTCGGGCCCCTCGGCGTACTCGTCGTCGTAGTAGCGCTCGTCGTCGCTGTCGTCGACGAGGCCAAGCCAGGCACTCGCCTTACGCACCGAACCCATGGACGCCTCCTCTCACACGCGGTGTGTTCCGCCCGCCCCTCTATGGTCGTCCATGATGCGGATGGTGTGCCAAACGGATAGGGGCCAAGCGAGGATTTCGTGACGCATCTGGTGCAAAGCAGGTGGCGGTGCGTCAGTTGCCCGATGCGAGCCCCCCGCGCTCGGCCGCGGACGGCCGGGACCGAGCCTATGGCTAGGATGCGCCAGTTGCTCGGCACCACACGGGGGCGGAATTGTTCGGAATCATCAGGCCATGTCAGCACCGCTTGTCCACGAGCATGCGTACGGAATGGCTGGCTCATCTGTGCGGTCTCTGCCTGGCGTTGAGGGCGGATTACGGACAATTCGCGCGAATTGCAACGAACTATGATGGGTTGGTGATATCCGTCCTTGTCGAGGCGCAGAGGCCTTCCCGCGCCGAGAAGAACGGCCGCCGCACGGCCGGTCCGTGTCCGTTGCGCGGGATGCGCACCGCGCCGGTGGCGACGGGGGAGGGCGCACGGCTGGCCGCGTCCGTCTCGCTCGTCCTCGCCTCCGCCAAGCTGCGCGACCATGTGGCCGACGGCGACGGCGTGCTGGCCCGGCGTCCGGTGGCCGCCGCCGCCCGAAGGATGGCCGGTGTCTGGGACCGGGCCGGTGCCCGGACCGGGGCGGACCTGGGCTTCGACACCGCGCTGCTGCTCGACGCCGTGGAGCGGCAGCCGGGCCTGGAGGCCCTGGCCGGCCCCGGCACCCCGCTGACCGCGCTCACCGAACCGACCGGGACGGCGACGGCCGCGGCCTTCGGCCACACCGCCGTCCTGGCCGGACGGCCGGAGAACCGGGCGCCCTTGGAGGAGGCGGGCCGGCTCTTCGGACGGCTCGCGCATCTGCTGGACGCCGTCGAGGACCTGGCGGACGACGCGGCGTCCGGCGCGTGGAACCCGGTCGCCGCGACGGGCGCGGACCTCGCGGAGGTCCGGCGGCTGTGCGACGACGCGGTGCACGGGGTGCGCCTGGCGCTGGACGACGTCGTGTTCGCGGACCGGGCCCAGGGGCGCCTGGCGCATCTGCTGCTCGTTCACGAACTGCCGCGCGCCGTCGACCGCGCCTTCGCGACCGGCGGCTGCGCCGTGCGCCATGACCATGGGAGGCAGGGCGCGTTCGGGCCGCCGCCGGTCATGCCGCCGCCCGCGCCGCCCACCCCGCCGCGGCGGGGCAGGCGGCGCGGACCGCTGCTGGGGTGTGCGGTGTGGACGGGGCTCCTGTGCACCTGCCAGTTGTGCTGTCGTGATCCCTTCCACGATCCGTGGAGCGGGGAGCCCAAGCAGGGGTGGTGTCACAGGTGCGACTGCGGTAGCGACTGTGATTGCAGTGGCTGTGACGGCTGTTGTGACTGCTGCAACTGTTGCAGTAACTGCTGCGACGGCGACTGTGGTTGCGGATGCGACTGCTGAGGGGAGCGGTGCGGCAGGAGTGAAGGTGCGCGGGAGGACGGGCGGGGTCAGCCCGGACAGGACGCCGACCAGACCCGGCACAGGTCGATGTGGCCCCGTGCGACCAACCGCTGCCTCAGATGCATGGGGCAAGTGGAACAGCCATCCGGTACGGCGTCAACTTCCGTCCGGCACGCGGTGAGACGCCCCTCCCACACTGCGGACAGGCTTGACAGTGTGCCGTGAACCCGGCTTAGCCTCGACGTCCGACCGTGCTGAGGGGCGCGGTCCGGACGTGAAGGCATTGCGGAGTCCCGTGTCCGATCCCGCATCCATGGAGCCCGGAGCATGCCTCCGTCCGTCGTGCTCTCCGATCCTGAAGCGGCCGACGGAGCCGCCGAGTTGACTGGCCGCCGTGCCGATGCCGGGACGATGCCGCCCCACCCCACCGCCCGACTCGCCCCCCGGGGGTCCCATGCCCGCACCCATCCGACCGCTCCACCTGGCCGTCGCCCTCGACCGGCCCGGCACCCACGAGGAGGAGCCGTACGTCCACGCCGCCCGTCTCGCCGAGCGCGGCAGATTCGACTTCGTCACCCTCGGCGACGGCACCCTCGACGACGGCGGCGCCCTCGCCGTGCTCTCCCGTATCGCCCCCGCCACCGAACGCATCGGCCTCGTGCCCACCGTCATCACCACGCGTACCGAGCCGTTCCGTGTCTCCCGCGCCGTCGCCGCCCTGGACCGGGCGAGCCGTGGCCGGGCCGGCTGGGCGATCTCCACCGCCGAGGGGGCGTGGCACGAGGCGGACGCCGTCGCCGAGGCCGTCGCCCGGCTCTGGGACGGCCGGGAGGACGACGGTGCCGGGATCCGCGACCGGTCCCCGCAGGGCCGCCCGGTCACCGTCGTCGACGCCACCGCACCGGCCTCCCGCGACACCGCCGCCCGGCACGCCGACGTCGTCCTGCTGCGGGCCGAACGCGCCCACGACCCGGCCGTGTTCCGGGCGCGGGCCGACGACCTGCGCGAGGCGGTCCGCATCCACGGCCACGGCCCGGGCGGGCACCGGCCCGTCGTCCTGGCCTCCGTTCCCGTCGCCCTGCACACCACCGCGGACGCCGTCGCCCTCGCCGACCAGGTCGCCCACTGGTACGCCACCGGCGCCGCCGACGGCTTCCACCTCCGGCCCGACGACCCCGACCGGGACCTGCCCCGGCTGACCGACGGCACCGCCGCCGTCCTCCAGCACCGCGGCCTGCTGCGCCGCTTCTACCCGGGCGCCACCCTCCGGGAGCACCTGGACCTGGCCCGCCCGGCCGACCGCCGCGCACCCGCGAAGGGGGCGACCGCATGACCGGCCGCACGCGGCACGTTCCGTACGGACCGCACCGGACCGCACCGGGTCGGACCGTCCGTGACCGCCCGGGGATCTAGGGTGACCGCCATGAGCACCACCGATGACGCACGGCAGGCGTGGAAGGAGTGGCGCGAGCGGCGCCACGAGAAGGTTTCCGCCCCCTACGGCCCGCTCGCCCTCACCGCCACGCACTGGCTGGCCGACCACCCCGACGGACGGCTGCCCGGGATCCCCGGGCACTGGACCCCCGCCCCCTCCGGCGGGGCCGTCCTCCTCACCGCCGCCGAGGAGGACGGCCTCCGCCTGGACGGCGAGCCCCGCCCCCTGGCCGGGCAGGCCCTCCTCGGTGCGGACGGCACCCCCGCGACGGCCCGGGTCGCGCTCGGCGACCGGCGGCTGCTCGTCATGCGGCGCGAAGGGCTCTGGGCGGTCCGCGACTTCGACCCCCGCTCGGCGGGGCGGCGGGCGTTCGCCGGGATCGACGCCTTCGGCTACGACGCGCGGTGGGTGCGGGAGGGGCGGTTCCGCCCGTACGACCGGGGGACGCGGACGGTGGCCGTCGAGAACGCGGACGGGAAGGAACGGGGGTTGAGCGTCGCCGGTGAACTCTCCTTCACGCTGGGCGGGGAGTCGCATGTGCTGCAGGCGGGGGCGGAGGGGGACGGGTCGTTGTGGGTCGTCTTCGCGGACGCGACGAGCGGGGTGTCGAGCTATCGGTTCCGCTTTCTGTATCCGTCGGCGCCGGACGGGGAGGGGAGGGTGGTGGTGGACTTCAACCGGGCGCTGCTGCCGCCGTGCGCGTTCGCGGACCACTTCATCTGTCCGTTCCCGCCGGCGGGGAATGGGTTGCCGGTGGGGGTGGAGGCGGGGGAGCGGTTTGCGTTGACGCGGTGAGGGGGTGTTTGCCCCTGGCCCGCCCTTTCACCGTTTCTTCCGGGGGCTCCGCCCCCTCGGCCCGGCACCGCGCTGCCGCGCGGTGGGGCGGGGCTCCGCCCCTGCGCCCCTGCTTCCGGGGCTCCGCCCCTGGCCCCCTTGTCGCGGCTCCGCCGCTCGTCCTCAAACGCCGGACGGGCTGGATCGGCGCGCCCGCGCCTGAAATCTCGCGCTTGAAATCCGGCCCGGGCGCGCACTCCAGCCCGTCCGGCGTTTGAGGACAGCGCCCGCAGGGCGCTTCGGGGCCAGGGGCGCAGCCCCAAGCGGGGGTCAGGGGGCGAAGCCCCCGGTCAACGCGGCGCAGCCGCGTTACGGGCCCGGGGCGCAGCCCCGGAGGAAACGGTGAAAGGGCGGGACCGGGGCACAACACCCCCCGAGACTCCCCCGCCGCCACCCCAACTCCCCGTCCGAAAACGCCCCTTGCGCCCCCGTCACCCACCCCCGAATACTCCCGGAACACCGGACAAGCCTTTGTCAGGAGCACGCCCAAAACGGAACGCGCACCACCCCTTCCCCCCACCACCACCACCCGAGAGGACCTCGCGTGAGGATCAAGCGACGCACCTCCCTCGCCGCCCTCGTCTCCACCCTCCTCGCCGCCACCGCCGCCCTCGGCACCGGGTCGGCCGCCGATGCCGCCCCGGCGGCGGACGCCGCCGCGCAACGGGCCGGCGCCGCCGTGCAGAACGCCGACGTCGCCGGCACCGCCTGGGTCGTGGACGAGTCCACCCACACCCTCGTCGTCACCGCCGACCGGACCGTCGGCGCCGCCGGCATCGAGAAGATCAGACGCGCCGCGGGGAACGACGCGGATGCGATACGCATCGAGCGCACCTCCGGCACCCTCCGCCCGCTGATCTCCGGCGGCGACGCGATCTACGCGCCCAACTGGCGCTGCTCGGCAGGGTTCAACGTCCGCAAGGGCAACACCTACTACTTCGTGACCGCCGGCCACTGCACCCAGGGCAAGCCGCCCTATTACGCCAACTCCGGCCACACCACGTCCATCGGCCCCACCACGGGCACCAACTTCCCCGGCTCCGACTACGGCATCGTCCAGTACACCAACGGCTCGCTGCCCCACCCCAGCGCCGTCAACCTCTACAACGGCGGCTCCCAGCGCATCACCTCCGCGGGCACGCCCTCCGTCGGGCAGAGCGTCCAGCGCAGCGGCTCGACGACCGGGCTGCACGGCGGCAAGGTCACGGGCCTCAACGCCACGGTCAACTACGGCAGCGGCCAGATCGTCCGCGGACTGATCCAGACCAACGTCTGCGCCGAGCCCGGTGACAGCGGCGGAGCGCTTTTCTCCGGTTCCACGGCCCTCGGCCTGACCTCCGGCGGCAGCGGCAACTGCCGTACGGGCGGGACGACCTTCTTCCAGCCCGTCGTCCCGGCGCTCAAGGCGTACGGCGTCAACGTCTTCTAGGACGCGCCGCCCTCCCGTAGGGCCCGGCAGAGGGCTCGACCCCGTGCCCGCGGAGGCATACCGTGGACATATCACCTGTCGTGGGACACAGGGGGCCGTGATGGTCGAAGACCTCGTGGTGGCGGCCGTGGCCGCGGCGTCCGCCGGTGCGATGTACCTGATGGCGGCGGCCCGGGTGGTCAAGCAGTACGAGCGCGGTGTGGTGCTGCGACTGGGACGGCTGCGTCCCGAGGTGCGCCAGCCGGGATTCACCATGATCATTCCGGGTGTCGACCGGCTCCGCAAGGTGAACATGCAGATCGTCACCATGCCGGTGCCGGCCCAGGAGGGCATAACCCGCGACAACGTCACCGTGCGCGTGGACGCGGTCGTCTACTTCAAGGTCGTCAACGCGCCCGAGGCGATCATCGCGGTCGAGGACTACCGCTTCGCGGTCTCGCAGATGGCCCAGACGTCGCTGCGTTCGATCATCGGCAAGAGCGATCTGGACGACCTGCTGTCCAACCGGGAGAAGCTCAACCAGGGCCTGGAGCTGATGCTCGACAGCCCGGCCATCGGCTGGGGCGTCCAGATCGACCGCGTCGAGATCAAGGACGTCTCGTTGCCGGAGACGATGAAGCGGTCGATGTCGCGGCAGGCGGAGGCGGAGCGGGAGCGGCGGGCGCGGGTGATCAACGCGGATGCGGAGCTGCTGGCGTCGAAGAAGCTGGCGGAGGCGGCGGCGACGATGTCGGAGCAGCCGTCCGCTCTGCAGCTGCGGCTGCTCCAGACGATCGTCGCCGTCGCGGCGGAGAAGAACTCGACGTTGGTGCTGCCGTTCCCGGTGGAGCTGTTGCGCTTCCTGGAGCGGGCGGAGGCGCCGGGGCGGGAGAGGCCGGAGGCGGGTGGGTCGGTGGGGTGAGGTGTTGTGCCCCGGTCCCGCCCTTTCACCGTTTCTTCCGGGGCTGCGCCCCGGGCCCGTAACGCGGCTGCGCCGCGTTGACCGGGGGCTTCGCCCCCTGGACCCCGCTCGGTTGCGCCCGTCGGGCCCTGACCGGGGCTGCGCCCCTGGGCCCCTGCCCGGTTACGCCCGCTAGGCCCCGACCGGGGCTGCGCCCCTGGCCCCCGAAGCGCCCTCCGGGCGCTGTCCTCAAACGCCGGACGGGCTGGTTGTGCGCCCGGGCCGGATTTCCCACGTGGGGATTTCCGGCGTGAGGTTTTCAGACGCGGGCGCGCACTCCAGCCCGTCTGGGGGTTGCCCCCTCCGGGGAGCTTGAGGACGAGCGGCGAAGCCGCGACAAACGGGGCCCGGGGCGGAGCCCCGAAAAAGGGGGCCAGGGGCGAAGCCCCGGAAGCAGGGGCGCAGGGGGCGAAGCCCCGCCCACCGCGCGGCAGCGCGGTGCCGGGCCCGGGGCGGAGCCCCGGAAGAAACGGTGAAATGGGGGTGCCCCCTCTGGGGGAGGGACCGGGGCGGCACAACTCCCCACCCCCGCCCCCCTGATAGGCGCAAAGCGCGAAGCGAAGCGCCCGCATGCCCATGCGCGCGACCGGAAGTCGCCCTTGTGCACTCCCTCCCCGGACAGGAACACTCGGAACTCACGGCTTGGCATGGACGCGACCCTCCCACAGGAGTACGCGCCGGTGCCGGGTCCGTCCTCCGGGCCCGGCCGGCCGTCCGCGGTCGGGGCCAACCCCCCACTGGAGGTGCCGAGTTTGAAGACCTTCCGGTTGTCCTTCCGTGTGCTGCCGGCCGCCGCCGCGGCCACCGCGTTCGCCGCCCTCGCCGCCGTGACGGCCCCCGTGGCACCGGCCGCCGCCGCGGCGCAGTCGCCCGCCGCCCGCCTCGCCGCCGCCCGGCAGACGCTCGACGCCCGTGCCGCGATCCCGGGCACGGCCTGGGTGACGGACCCCAGAGCCGACCGGGTCGTGGTCACCGCCGATCCCACCGTCACGGGGGCGCGGCTGGCACGGCTCACCGAGGTCGCCGACAGCCTGGGGGACACGGTGGTGGTGCGGAGAACGGCCGCGCGCCTCACCCGGTTCGCCGCCGGCGGCGACGCCATGTGGGGCGGCGCGGCCCGCTGTTCGCTCGGTTTCAACGTCAGCCGGGGCGGCCGGCCGGCCTTCCTGACCGCAGGCCACTGCGGGAACGTGACCCCCGAGTGGTCGGGGACCAGGGGCGGTCCGCGGGTCGCGGTCACCGAGACATCGGTCTTCCCCGGCCAGGACTACGCCCTCGCCCGGTACACCGACAGTTCCGTCCGCCCGAGCGCGGTCGATCTCCACGGCGGCGGCTCCCGGACCATCACCCGCGCCGGCGAGGCGCACCCCGGCGAGCGGGTCCAGCGCAGCGGCTCCACCACCGGTGTGCACGGTGGCACGGTGACGGGCGTCAACGCCACGGTCAACTACCAGGAGGGCCGGGTGGACGGGCTGATCGAGACGGACATCTGCGCCGAGCCGGGGGACAGCGGCGGGCCGCTCTTCGACCGTGACACCGCACTGGGCATCACCTCGGGGGGTACGGGCAACTGCCGTACGGGCGGGAAGACTTACTACCAGCCGGTGCCCCGGGCGCTGCGGGCGCTGGGCGCGTCCATCGGCTGACGCGACGCGAGCTCCCGCGAGAGCGTTGGGAGCACATAGGCTGCGGCCCCCGGACACACCTCCACGGTGTCCGGGGGCCGCTTCGGGTCCACGACCCGGTCCGTCAGAACTCGAAGACGATGCCCTTGCCCGCCTTCAGCTCGCACGTGTTGCCGAAGACGTGCTCGTACTTGACGCGCTGGCCTTCGTAGACGCCCTCCGCGGTGACGACGTAGGGGTTCCACTCCTTGGTGCAGGCCGTGCCGGCCTTCACCTTGGTGATGTCCTCGAACTTGCCGCCCACGGAGCGGAGTTCGTTGCAGGCCCCGCGGGCGTCGGGGTGGGTGCCGCTCGCCTTCGGCATACAGGTGAGGGTCACGGCGCGCTGGACGCCGGAGTTGGTGGAGCTGTCGCCCTGGGCGACGGTCAGTACGAGCGCTGAGGGCGCGTACAGACTCTGCTGGGCAGCGGGCGCGGGCGCGGGGGCCGCGGTCGCACTCGTCCCGGCGCCCACCAGGCTGCCCAGGATCAACGCTGACCCCAGGGCGATCCCCCCAGTGATGTACCGCATTCCGAACACTCCCTTGTTCGTGGGTTCTTGATGACGACCGGCAGTCTGGCCCAACCCGTGCACGAATGCACGTGGATCGATCACTTCCAGTCGCCATGTGAAAACAGTGGGTAGTGGCTGGAAGTGAGTGCCCCTCGGGTCGCCCCTCGGGGTTCCGTATGCGATCCGGGGCGCGACGGGCGCCCGGTCTGGGAGGGAAGGGGCGAATTGGTGTTTCAGGAGCATTGACCTGCGGTAATGCCTTGCCATCGTTGACTGTGCTGTGTTCATGCCTGTGAAACACAGGATTAACGCTCGGAAAATCGAAGGATCAGGCATCGAGCGGGCCCGGTCGGGTAGTGGGGGAGGCTCGGCCGAAAAGAGGGGCTCCGGGGGGCCGGGGCGGGATTCCGGACGGCCCGGGGGAGGCGCAGCAATGACCGAAGAGCTGCCATCCCGACCACCTGGTATGCCGGTTCAGGTCAACTCATGGGGCTCTTCGGCCTCTTGCGCTCGCGGAACACCGCGCACCCCAGTGCCACCAGTGCCCCGCCCGCCGCCCAGGCGGACAGCACCAGCAGCGGCCCGGTCAGGGCGTTCCCGTCGAAGTAGGCCAGGGAGCGGGCGGACCAGGTGCCCGCCCCGGGCGGGAGAGCCGGGCCGATCGCCCGCCAGAAGGGCGGCAGCAGGGGGTAGGGGTAGGCGCCGCCCGCGCTCGGATTGCCCAGCACGACGACGAGCGCGATCGCCAGCCCGATGCCGACGATGCCGGCCAGTCCCTGGAGGGCGAGGGTGAGCGTCGCGACGGCGAGGACGACCAGGGTGCCCAGCCCCCACAGCGGGGCGATGCCGGCGGGCAGCGCGTCCAGGACCGGTCCGGTGACCACCGCGCCGAGCAGGCCCGCGACGGCCGCGTAGACCGCGAGCGCGCCCAGCCGGATCACCGCCCGGCGGGGGTTCGCGGGCCGGGCGCCCGCGCTGATGGCGATGATCGCGGCGCACAGGTAGCCGCCCACGCACCAGCCCACCACCAGGTAGAACGAGGTCAGCCCGCGGGCGTCCCCGGCGGCCGCGGGGGCGATGTCGTCGACCCGTACGGTCCGGTGCCGTCCCGCCTCGGCCCGGCCGACGACGGCCTCCGCCGCCTGGGCCAGCGAGGCGCCGGCTCCGCCCGCCACCAGCAGGGTGTCGGTGGTGCCGCGCGGATCGACGACCAGCGCCGCGTCGAGCTCCCGCGTGCGGATCCGGTGCGCGGCCCGCTCGGCGTCGTCCTCGGTGCTCGGGTCCAGGGGCCGGCCCGGCAGGGCGCCGAGCCGCTCCACCAGGGCCGCCCGGCTCTGCTGCGGCGCGACCACGCCCAGCCGGATGTCCGCCGGCTCCGGGTGGTGGAAGGCGCCGACATAGGACGTGATGAAGGCGAGCTGGAGCAGCAGTACGCCGGTGACCAGGAGGGCGGCGTGGCCGGTCACCGCGGTGCGCACTTCCCGGGCGAATGAGCTCATGCCCCGAGCCTGCGGGGCGCGGCGGGCCGGTGCAGGCGGGCCGGGCCCGTTCGAGTGGCGGAGGGCGAGCGGTGGGGGCGGGTGTGAACGGTGAGTGGCACGATCCGTGCGTTCGCGTGAAAGGTCGATGTTTGGTCCGCGGTGGGAGTTGAAGGGCGGAAATCGGCCAGGGAGGGGGCGTGATGGTGGCGCGGCCCAGAAGAGGGCGGCAGTGCACAGAAGAGCGCCAACTCCTTGACGAACTCATGACCTCCCCGTCAACCTACTCGCAGGTAAGTTGACGCTCTTTCGGCGCGCGGCCCTTCCGGCCGTCGCGCCGACGTCGCACACCCTCAGTGCGTCGCCATCTTCACCCCCCCCAATCACCCCCCCCCCAAAAAAAAACCAACGGCCAACCGCCCCCACCCACGAGGTACTTCCATGCCCGGAATGCGAAGAATATTCCGCCTGACGCGTTCGCTGCGCACTCTCCCCGCCGCCCTGGCCCTGGTCCTGGCGGCCGGTGCCGTCGCCCCGGCGGCCGCAGTGGCCCCGGCCGCCCCGGCCGGGGAGCGGACGGTCAGCAGCGGCTGGAACGACTACTCCTGCAAGCCGTCGTCCGCCCACCCCCGCCCCGTCGTCCTCATCCACGGCACCTACGAGAACGCCGCCCAGAACTGGGCCTTCATGGCCCCCTATCTGACCAGGCGCGGCTACTGCGTCTTCTCCTTCGACTACGGCAAGCTGCCCGGCGTGCCGTTCGTCCACGGCCTCGGCCCGATCGCCAAGTCCGCCGAGGAGCTCTCGGCGTTCGTGGACAAGGTCCGCGCGGCGACCGGGACGGGCAAGGTGGACCTCGTCGGGCACTCCCAGGGCGGCGGCGCCATGCCCCGCTACTACCTCAACTTCCTGGACGGGGCGGGCAAGGTTGACAAGCTCGTCGGCCTCGCCCCCAGCAACCACGGCACGACCCTCTCGGGGCTCCAGCGCCTGCTGGACGCCATCCCCGGCGGACGCAGGATCCTCGGTACCGTGTCGGCGGGCTCCGAGGACCAGCTCGTCGGCTCGGAGTTCATCAAGCGCCTCAACTCCGTCCCCGACACGGTGCCCGGCGTCCGTTACACCACCATCGTGACCCGGTACGACGCGGTGGTCACGCCGTACCGCACCCAGTTCCTGTCGGGGCCGAACGTCCGCAACGTCCTGATCCAGGACCTGTGCAAGGTGGACCTCTCCGAGCATCTCACCATCGGCACGGTCGACCGCATCGCCTTCCACGAGGTGGCCAACGCGCTCGACCCGGCCAACGCGACGCCGACGACGTGTGCTTCGGCGGTCACCGGCTGAACGTGCCGGGCAGGTGGAGGGGTTGGCCGAAGGTGTCCGCAGGAATGCGTGCCGCACTTATTGACGCGCGGGTAATAACCCCGCAACCTACTCGCACGTAGGTTACCGACGGTTCAGTACGTGAGAGCCGCACGACCGCCGTACCGGCGCCGTACGTCCACCCCCCTCACCTGCGAGGTACCGCTGTGCCCAGATCCCTGCCCAGATCCGTGCCCGGAGCGAGGAAAGCCGTCCGCGTACGCCGATTCCTCCGTGTCCTGTGTACGATCCTCCCCGCCCTGGCCCTGATCCTGGCGGCGGGCGCCACCGCACCGGCGGCCACCGCACCGGCCGCCGGACGGACGGTCGGCAGCGGCTGGAACGACTACTCCTGCAAGCCGTCGTCCGCCCACCCCCGCCCCGTCGTCCTCGTCCACGGCACCCTCGGCAACTCCGTGGACAACTGGCTCTTCCTGGCGCCCTATCTGGTGGCCCGGGGCTACTGCGTCTTCTCCCTCGACTACGGCCAACTGCCGGGCGTGCCGCCGGTCTTCAACGGCCTCGGGCCGGTCGCCAAGTCGGCCGGGCAGCTCTCCGCGTACGTGGACCGGGTCCGCGCGGCGACCGGCGCGGACAAGGTGGACCTGGTCGGCCACTCCCAGGGCGGCATGATGCCGCGCTACTACCTCAACTTCCTCGGCGGCGGGCCCAAGGTCAACTCGCTCACCGGCCTCGCCCCCTCCAGCCACGGCACGACCCTCTCCGGCCTGACGAAGCTGATGGACAAGGTCCCCGGCGCCCGCGAGGCCATCCACGGGGTCACCCCCGGCCTCACCGACCAGGCGCTCGGCTCCGACTTCCTCGAGAAGCTCGGCTCCCGCCCCGATACGGTCCCGGGCGTCCGCTACACGGTCGTCGCGACCCGGTACGACGAGGTCGTCACGCCGTGGCGCACGGCCTTCCTCTCGGGTCCGAACGTCCGCAACGTCCTGCTCCAGGAGCGCTGCGGCGCCGACCTCTCCGAACACCTGGCGATCGGCACGGTGGACCGCGTCGCCTTCCACGAGGTCGCCAACGCGCTCGACCCCGCGCACGCCACGCCGTCGGGCTGCGCGTCGGTGGTCACCGGCTGAGGTCCGGGCCGGGCTCTAGCGGGATGCCCGGCCCTTCCCCGGCGGCGCGGCCGCCGTCTCCCGCGCCATCTCGAACTCCCGGGAGTCCTCGCCCTCCCGGACCGACTGCACCTTCCCCGTCCGCCGGAACCCGTGCCGCTCGTACAGCCGTTCCGCCGGGTCGTTGCCCTCGGTGACCCACAGCCGCAGCCCGGTCAGATCCCGGCCGGCCGCCCAGGCGAGGGCGGCGCCGACGAGGAGGTCCGCCGCGCCCCGGCCCCGGGCGCCGGGGGCCACCCACATCGAGACGAGCTCGGCGGTGCGCGGCCCCCCGGGCAGCACGGAGACCAGGCCGCAGGGCCGCCCGTCGTCCTCGGCGAGGAAGGTGTTGCGGCCGGCCAGCCGCTCCTGCCACTTCTCCTCGGGGAACGCGCTCTCCCCGCTCCAGGTCGAGCAGAAGGCGTACGGCGCGTCGGCCAGGGCCGCCAGCCGGACCGACCGGTACAGGCGCCAGTCCTCCGGGGGCAGGAGGCGCACGGTGATGTCTGTCATGGCTGGACCGTGCCACCCGGCGAGGCGGTGCGCAAAGGGATTTCCGGGTGCGGTGGGCGACGGGGCATAACGGGGCGTAAGTGCCGTGACGGACAGATCAATTGACATGGTTAGGCTTGCCTAACTTAGTCTCTCCTTTATGGCCGGGGACCGCCGTCCCGGCCCGAAAGGGAGATCTCATGAGCGACCCCGGCCCCGTCCGGCCCGCGCACCACGGCGTGCGTCCCCACGAACTCCCCGACGCCGCCGAGCGCGAACTCCTCACCCGGGTGCTCGACACCCTCCTGCGCGAGGACGCCTACCGGCTGCGCAGCACCGCCCACTCGCACCGCCGCCCCGACGGTGACTGGCTGGCCCTGCGCGCCGGGGGCCGGACCGTCTGTCTCCCGGTCGCCGGCGACGGCGTCCGGCGCGAAGTCCGCGTCCGTCGACCGCTGTTGGAGACGGGCGGTGCCATCGTCACCCGGCTCGCGCCCGCCCTGGCGGTGCTGCGCGCCGCCGCGGGACCGCAGGAGCGGCCCGGCTTCGACGCGTTCGCCGCCGAGTGCGCCGACGAACTGGCCGCCCTCCGGCTGCACGAGCGGATGCGCGGGGACGTCGCCGAACGGCTCGCCGCCGGCCATGGATCCGGCGCCGCCGACTGGAAGGGGCCGCGCGGCGCCCTCGCCTTCGACACCCTCGCCGCCCTCCGCCCCCACCCCGTCCACCCGGCCGGCCACGCCCGCTCCGGCCTCGCACCCGGCGAACTGCTCGACCACGCCCCCGAGTTCCACCCCTGCTACGGGCTGCGCTGGCTCGTGCTGCCGCACGCCGCCGTACGCGGCCGCCCCGTGGACCTGCCGGCCTGGTGGCCCACGCCCGACCGGCTCGGCCTGCCCGAGCTGTCGGGCACCCACACCGCGCTGCCGGTGCACCCGCGGACCGCGGGGGAGCCCCTCGCCCGGGCGCTGCGCACCCTCGGTCTGGAGGACGCGGCCCAACTCGCCGTCAAACCCTGGCCGGACGTGTTCCCGACGCTCTCGACCCGTACCGTCGCCCTGGCCGACGACCCCGCCACCCACCTCAAACTGCCGCTGGCCGACGGGCGCGCCCTCGTGCCCAGCGCGCTGGGGGACGGCGCCGTGGCCCAGGGCCTGCTGGAGGAGATCCTCGCGCGCGAGCCACGCCTGGCCCGGTCCGTCCTGCTCGCCGACGAGCGCACCCACCTCGACGCCGGGCACGGTCTCCTCGCCGCCCTGGTCCGCCGCCTCCCGGACGGGCTCGCCGAGGCGCACATCGTCCCCCTCGCCGCGCTGCCCGCCCGTACGCCCGACGGCGTCCGGGTCGCCGACGCCCTCGCCGACCGCTACTACGGGGGGTCCCACCACGCCTTCCTCGACGCCTACTTCACCCTGCTCCTGGACTGGCACACCACCCTCTTCTCCTATGGCGTGGCCCTGGAGTCGCACCAGCAGAACGTCTCGGTGGTGCTCGACGCGCCCGGCGGCCGCACCCGGCTGAGGCTGCTGTACAAGGACCACGGCGGCCCGCGGGTCAACGCGGTGCGCCTGGCCGCCCGGCTCGGCGGCCAGGCCGCGGACCTCCTCGGCTTCGCCGACCGCCGCGTCCTCGCCGGGCACGACGGGCCGGTCGCCGACCTCTTCGCCGCCGTCACCCTGCACCAGTGCGCGGGGGTGCTCGCGGACGGACCCGACGGCGGGGCCCGGCTGCGGCTCCTGCGCGACCGGCTCGCCGGGGCCGTGGACCGCCTCCCACCGGGTCCCGCCGCCGTGCTGCGCACCCGCGTCCTGGAGGCCGGACTGCTCCCCGTCCAGGCGATGGTGACCGCGGGGACGCTGCTCAAGGGCCGGCGTCCCGACGTCCCCGACGTCGCCAAGCACTATGTGAACGGCCCGAACTACCTGAACTACCTGAGCGGCGCGGCGGGATGAGCGCCGAACCGGCAAGAGGAGCCGACTGGCCGGTTCTCAGAGGTTTTTACCAGTCATGGTTGGTACATGCATCTATACGGGCGTAGCGTCGCCCCGACGGACCGCCGCGGGACGGCGGCCCGTGATCGACGACGGGGGCTGAGCCATGCCCCGGGTCCGCCCCGGGCGCACTGTCGAAAGGGGAACACCGCCACCATGTGCGGAATCACCGGCTGGATCGCCTATGACCGAGACCTCACCGCCGACCCCACCGCGCGCCCCGCACTGGAGGCGATGACGCGGACCATGGCGCTGCGCGGCCCGGACGCCGAGGGCGCCTGGGTGGACACCCACGCCGCCCTCGGCCACCGCCGCCTGGCCGTCATCGACATCGTGGGCGGCCGGCAGCCCATGCTCGTCCAGCGCGACGGCCGCACCCAGGCCGTCATCACCTACAGCGGCGAGGTCTACAACTACCGCGAACTGCGCTCCGAACTCGCCTCCCGCGGGCACACGTTCCGCACCAGCAGCGACACCGAGGTCGTGCTGCACGCCTACCTGGAGTGGGGCGAGTCCTTCGCCGAACGCCTCAACGGCATGTACGCGTTCGCCGTCTGGGACGCCCGCACCGAGGAACTCCTCCTCGTCCGCGACCGGATGGGCATCAAGCCGCTCTACTACGCCCCCACCCCGGACGGCGTCGTCTTCGGGTCCGAGCAGAAGGCCCTGCTCGCCCACCCCGGCGTGCGCTCCGTCGTCGACGCCGAGGGCCTCGCCGAGGTCCTCGCCTTCGTCAAGACGCCCGGCCACGCGGTCTACAAGGGCCTGCACGAGGTCCGCCCCGGCCACACCGTCCGCTTCCGCCGCGGCGCCTCCCCCGCCGTCCGCCGCTACTGGGCGCTGGAGTCGCACGAGCACACCGACGACACCGCCACCACCGTCGCGCACGTCCGCGAGCTCCTCGACGACATCGTCGCCCGCCAGCTCATCGCCGACGTGCCGCTGTGCACCCTGCTCTCCGGCGGCCTGGACTCCTCCGCCATCACCGCCCTCGCCGCCAAGGGCCTCGGCGAGGCCGGGCACGGCCCGGTGCGCTCCTTCTCCGTGGACTTCACCGGCCAGACCGAGAACTTCGTCCCGGACGACCTGCGTTCCACCCCCGACGGGCCGTACGCCCACGCCCTCGCCGAGCACGTGCGCTCCGACCACCGCGACATCGTCCTCGACACCGCCACCCTGATGGACCGCGGCCACCGCCGGGCCGTCCTGACCGCCCGCGACATGCCCCTCGGCTTCGGCGACGGGGACACCTCCCTCTACCTCCTCTTCAAGGCCATCCGCGAGCAGTCCACGGTCGCGCTCTCCGGGGAGTCCGCGGACGAGGTCTTCGGCGGCTACAAGTGGTTCCACGACCCGGCCTCCGTCAACGCCGACACCTTCCCCTGGATCGCCGCGGGAGTGGCCAACACCTTCGGCGGCGACCGGAGCAACGGCCACGCCTCCCTCCTCGGCAAGGACGTCCTCGACGCCCTCGACCTCCCCGGCTACACCGACGCCCGCTACCGCGAGGCCCTCGCCGAGGTCCCCCGCCTGCCCGGCGAGACCGGCCACCAGGCGCGCATGCGCGAGGTCAGCTACCTCCACCTCACCCGCTTCGTGCAGATCCTCCTCGACCGCAAGGACCGGGCCAGCATGGCCAACGGCCTGGAGGTCCGCGTCCCCTTCTGCGACCACCGCCTCGTCTCCTACGTCTTCAACACCCCCTGGGCGATGAAGACCTTCGACGGCCGCGAGAAGTCCCTGCTGCGCGCCGCCACCCGCGACGTCCTCCCCGACATCGTCGCCGACCGCGTCAAGAGCCCCTATCCCTCCACCCAGGACCCCCGCTACGCCGAGGCCCTCCGCACCGAACTCCACCAGCTGACCGCCGACAAGAACGCCCCGGTCCGCGAACTCCTGGACGAGCGCTCCCTCGCCACCGCCCTCTCCCCGGACTCCGGCGACCGCTACCGCGGCGCCACGGAATTCGTCCTCGGCCTGGACTCCTGGCTGCGCGACGGCGGGACCGAGCTGAAGCTGTGACGGCGGGGCCCGTGGGGCGGCAGGTCCGCCCCACGGGCGTACGCACCGGGCAGCGCCGCGGAGGCCGCCGGACCCGGACTCCCCGTCGTGGCCCCGCCGTTCCGACGGGTGGGCGGCGGCCGGACCCGTACCCCTGGCGGCCCGCCCCCGACACCGTGGAACGGCCCGCCGGAGCGGGCTGCCGCCCGGGCGCGCCCGGCTGACGCACAATGGGGGCCGCACACCGCCCCGTCAGCCAGGAGTGACCGAACCGTGGCCCTGCACGTGACCGTCGACCAGGACGCGCCCGAACCGCCCTACGAGCAGATCCGCGCCAGCATCGCCGATCAGGCCCGCTCCGGAGAGCTCCCCGTCGGCTACCGGCTGCCGACGGTCCGCGGCTTCGCCGAACAGCTCGGCCTCGCCGCCAACACCGTGGCCAAGGCGTACCGGGCGCTGGAGACCGACGGGGTGATCGAGACCCGCGGCCGCAACGGCACCTTCGTCGCCGCCGCCGGGGACACCGCCGAACGCGAGGCCGCCACGGCCGCCCGCTCCTACGCCGAGCGGGCCCGGCGGCTCGGCCTCGACCGCGCGGCCGCGCTCGCGGCGGCGGAGGAAGCGGTACGCGCCGTCTACGACATGTAAGTTCGGGCGGAAGCCGTCCAAACCGTACGTCCCGCCGATACCCTTGCCGTGATGGGACGTCATGCCGGGGGGCCGTGGTTGTCGAAACGGGGGCGGTGGCGCTTGACGGCGCTGCTCGCGGTCCTCGCGTGCGCGCTGGGCCTGCTGTTCACCGTCGGGCACGGCGGCGGGCGGTCCCGCGGCGGGGCCGCGCACGACCAGCGGGCCGCGGTGGGCTGGGGTTTCACCCACACCAAATACAGTGCCGACCGCGGCGAGGACGGCGCCCGGCGCACGGCCGCCGGGCTGCTCTCCGCCGACCCCATGCCGCAGAACCAGGCCGTCATGGGCTGGGGTGCGGACAACCCCGAGCCCAGACCCGGCAGTTACAACTTCACCGACCTCGACCGCCGCGTCGCGCTGATGCGCGGCACCGGCGCCACCCCGGTTCTCACGCTGTGCTGCGCCCCCGACTGGATGAAGGGCGGCGGGCCGCAGACCGACTGGTCCCAGAAGTCCCTGGAGAAGGCCCCGCTGCCGTCCCACTACAAGGACTTCGCCCGGCTCGCCGGGGTCGTCGCCAAGCGCTACCCCGACGTCCACCACTTCATCGTCTGGAACGAACTCAAGGGCTTCTACGACGACTCGCGCAAGCGGTGGGACTACGAGGGGTACACCGCGCTCTACAACCTCGTCTACGAGGAGCTCCGCAGACAGCGCGACGACATCCTCATCGGCGGACCGTACGTCGTCATGGACAGCAACTCACCCGGTTCCGCGTCCAACGCGTCGACCCTGCAGGGCCCTTGGGGCGTGGTCGACCAGCGCGCCCTCGACGCGCTCACCTACTGGAACCGGCACAAGGCGGGCGCCGACTTCGTCGTCGTCGACGGCTCCAGCTACACCCGGGACGGCAGCCTGCTCCTCCCCGACGAGTTCCGCGCCACACAGAAGTTCGCCGACGTCACGGCGTGGCTGAAGAACGCGACCGGTCTCCCGGTGTGGTGGGCCGAGTGGTACGTCGAACCCGCCGACGCCCAGGACAACCGCGCCGGCTGGACCGAACAACGCCGGGTCGCCGTGCAGGCGACGGCGATGATGCAGATGGCCCGGGCGGGGGTGGCGGCTGCCTTCTACTGGAACCCGGAGGGGGACACGGGCGCCTGCCCCGGGTGCCTGTGGAGCAGCACGGAGCTGAGCGGGGGAGGGACGGGGCTGCCGATGATGGAGCTGCTGTCCCGCTTCGGGAAGGCGTTCCCGCCGGGGGCGGAGACGCGGCGCCCGGTGGTCGAGGGCGAGGCCCAGGCCCTGACGTCGGGCCGTACGACGCTGGTGGTCAACACGACCGATCACGGGGTGAGCGCGAAGGTGGACGGCCGGGGGATGGAGCTCGGGGCGTACGAGGTCCGCTGGTTGATGCAGTGAGGATGTCCTGGCCCCTCCCCCGAGGGGCTAGGACATCGTCGCCAGCCTCCACACCAGCACCGCTCCGAGCACCGCCAGCAGCGGCATTGAGAACCAGAATGACCCCTGCATCCAGCGCAGTTGGCGCACCCCCGTCCGCATCCCCACCCGCGTCAGCTCCCGCACCGTCAGCAGGGCCAGCAGCAGCACGGCCGCCAGGCCGCCGACCACCGAGACCGGGTTCCAGGTCACCCGGGGGCCGGGCGGGCCCGGGCGGGGGGCCGGGGCGGTGCCCGAGGGCTTCGAGCGCAGCTCGTACAGCACCGCGTCGTCGTTCACCAGCACCCGCCGCAGCTCCGGGCTCGCGTTCAGCGAGGAGCGCATGCGGCCGTCCCAGTCCGTCGCGTAGCCCGCGCTGAGTTCCAGGTTGGCGGACTGGCCCCGGTTGACGACGAGGTACGAGTTCGGGCCGGCCTTGCGCAGGGCCTTGACGAGGTCGGGGACGCCGGACGGGCCCGGGTTCCGGGGGGCGAGCGTCGGCTCGTACAGGACCCGCTCCATGTCGCGGGCACCCCAGGGCAGCGCGGGCGTGACGTTGTTCACCGGGTCGCTGCTCATCCACAACAGGCGTACCGTCGGACGGTCGTGGGCGTAGACGTAGTCCATCGCCGCGACCTCCCCCGCCCGCACCCGCTCGAAGTCCTCGTTGCCCCAGCGGGCCACGAGGAAGCCGAAGATCAGCAACAGCCCGGCGGCCAGGGCGGCCAGGGGGCCGGCGAGGGAGCGGGCGCGGCGTGCCGCGCCGGGGAAGAGGGCCAGGGCGGCGAGGACGCAGGCTCCGGGGACGGCGAACAGGAAGACGCGCAGGGCGACTTCGCCGCCGTACGACTGCATACCGAAGGCGAGGAAGGGGACGCAGGTCAGGACCGTCAGGGAGACGTCCGAGACGCCCGCGCGGCGGCGGCGCCACCAGCCCAGGGCGGCGAAGGCGAGCACCCCGCCGGCGAGTGCGACGCGGACGTAGAGGACGAACTTGTGGACGGGGTTGCCGCCCTCGATGCGCCCGGAGACGGAGGAGGAGACGTTGCCGCCGAGCGAACCCAGGCCGCCGAACAGCTCGTTGAAGTGACCGGACCAGTACGGCTCGGCCAGGAAGCCGATCCAGACCGCCAGCATCACCCCGCACAGGAGCGGGAGTCCGCGCAGCGTCGAGCGGCGTGCCAGGACGAGGACGGTGAGGACGCCCAGCATGACGAACGGGGTCAGCTGGTGGGAGGCGACGGAGGCGGCGAAGAGGGCGATCAGCAGGGCGAGGAGGGCCGTCAGCCGGGCGCGGTCGGCGGGTTCGACGCGGCGTTCGCCCGGTACGCGCTTCCCCGACAGCTGGCCGGGCCAGCGGAACCAGACCAGCAGCACGGCCACGAAGAGGAGGTAGAAGAGGTAGTTGAGGGCCTGGGGGGAGAAGTAGTCCTGGCCGACCCAGCCGCAGAGGGCGAAGAACCACAGCGCCGTCCACTTGGCCCGCCACCCGGCGCGGACCGCGCGCAGCAGCAGGGCCAGCGGGGCCAGGCAGGCCAGTTGGACGGCCAGCGGCCACCAGCGCAGGAGCTCGGTGAGGTCCTGCGCGCCGCACGCCCGCGCCGCGAGCGCGGCGAGCGCGAAGAAGCCGGGCCAGCTCCAGCGGGCGTCCAGGTCGGGCGCCGCGGTGCCGGTCCGGTCGATGTAGTCGAGGAAGCCCAGGTGCTGCCAGGCCGTGGCGAAGCGCGGGCGGTCCTCCAGCACGGCGGGCAGCGCGTGCAGGGAGACCACCGTCGCCAGCAGCACGGCGGCCAGCAGCCAGGTGCGCGGCCGGGCGGGGACGAGCGCGGCGGCGAACGCCGCGACCAGCACGGCGGTGCCCACCAGGGTCGCGGTGGGCAGGACGGAGACCAGGCCGAGCCCGCCCATCCCGTCCAGGTTGACCTCGCCGAGGGCCTTCAACGGCGCCCAGTAGAGGGCCAGTCCGGACAGGAGGAGCAGCGCGATCGCGGTCTCGGGACGCCACCAGGCGGGCGGGCGGCGGACAGGTGCCGCGTCCTCCACCGGTGCCGCCGCCGGGGTCTCCGCGCGCAGCACCAGGGTGTCCGGCGAGGGCCGGACGTCCGGCCGCCGCTCCAGGTGGTCGAAGTCCAACCGTACGCCCAGCGGCAGTGTGTCCGCGTCGAGCGCGGCGCGCAGCGCCCAGCGCGTGCCGTATCCGGGCGTGGGCTGCGGGGCCTCACGCTGCACGGCCTCCCGCTGTGCGGCCTCCCGCCCCTCGCGCCGTTCGCCGTGGGCCGGCAGGTCCGCCAGGTCGCCGTCGGGCGCCGTTGCGTCGGCGGCGCCCGCGGGAGGGGCGGACGCCGCCCGCAGGACGCCCCGGAGCTTCACGGCGGCGATCGAGGCGATCACGGTGAGGCTGGAGATCTCCGCCACCCCCGCACCCGTGAGCCCCATGCGCGGCAGGAGCAGCAGGGTCAGCCCCAGCACCAGCAGGCACAACAGCCCCTGGAGATAGGCGAGTCCGGCCGTCCGGCTCTGCGCCCGCAGCACCGCGAAGTACGTCTCCATCACCACGCGCAGCGCCGCCCCGACGGCGAACCACCGCAGCAGCGGCGTCGCCTCGGTGTAGCCGGGCCCGAAGACCGCGAGGATGTACGGCGCGAGGAGGAACAGGCCCCCGCACACCGGCACCATGATCTTGGCCATCCGGCGCAGCGCGGCCCGGCAGTTCTCCGCCAGCCGCTCCGGGTCGTGCGAGCCCTCGACGGTCAGCGAGGCGCCCATGTTGATCGCGAGCAGGTTGACCGTGCCGCCGATGGTGGACGCGATGTAGAAGTACGCGTTCTCGGAGGAGCTGATCTGGGCGGCCACCAGCACCGGCACCAGATAGACCACGGCCAGGGAGAAGAGGGAGCCGGTGTAGTCGCCGGCCAGGAAGCGGCCGATCTCCCGGGCGCCGGCCGGGCGCGCGGTCCGCTCCGTGGCCCGGACGTGCGCGGGCACCAGCTTCCGGAACACCAGCCAGCCCAGCGGCAGGACGGACGCGCCGATCGACACCACCCAGGAGACGAACACCCCGGACGCCGGCAGCACCGCCGCCAGGGCGATCAGCAGGGCCAGTTTCACGGCGGAGAAGACGGTGTTGCCCACCGGCACCCACACCGCGCTGCGGAGCCCGGTCAGCACCCCGTCCTGGAGGGTGAGCACCGACCAGGCGATCACCGCGGCGGTGAAGCCGAGGCCGTGGGAGAGTCCGCCCAGCACCTGGTAGGACGGGCCCCACCAGCCCAGGCTGAGCAGGAAGACGCCCGCCGCGGCGGCGACGATCACCGAACTGCCCGCATAGGTGCGCAGCACCAGCCGGCCGGTGGTCCGGCCGGCGAGCGGGATGAAGCGGGCCAGCGCCCCGGTGAGGGTGACCGCGGTGAGCCCGGCGAGCAGCTTCATGGCGGCTATGGCCGCCGAGCCCCGGCCCACCGACTCCTCGCTGTAGTAGCGGGCGGCGACGAGCCAGAAACCCACTCCGAGGACCGCGCTGATGCCGGTGTTGAGCATCAGCGCGAAGGCGTTGCGGAACAGCGGGCTCCCGTCGCCCCCGCCGCCCTTGCCCCGCCCCGGCAGCCGGAGCCTGCGGGCCGCCGGTTCCACCGTCCGCTCCTCGGTCCGTGCGGACAGCCCCGGTTCGGAGGTGTCCTGTGTGGACGTGTCAGCCACGCGTCTCTCGGGCCTTTCTGAAGCTTGCCGTTCTCGCCAGCTGCCTGCCCCGGCGGACGACCGCGTACCCCTTGGTGAGGGCCCGGTCCGCCGCGAACAGCCGGCCGACCGCCCGGCCGTGCACCATCCGCTCGAAGTCGGTCAACGACGTGGTGCGGCGCACGGTCACCCGCCGCAGGGCGTACGGGCCCTGGGCGCGCGCCGCCAGGCCGTTGCCCACCGCGAGCGAGATCCCGAAGCCGGCCTCCCGCACCGCCCGCCGCACCCGGCGGCTGGAGTAGCCGTAGGGGTAGGCGAAGGAGACCGGCGGCCGGCCGAGCTCCCCGGTGAGGACGTCCCGGCACCGTTCGATCTCGAACGCCAGCGCGTCGTCGGCGAGTTGG
Organism: Streptomyces luteireticuli; assembly: GCF_041519305.1. Classification (NCBI taxonomy): domain Bacteria; kingdom Bacillati; phylum Actinomycetota; class Actinomycetes; order Kitasatosporales; family Streptomycetaceae; genus Streptomyces; species Streptomyces luteireticuli. The sequence goes on along the minus strand of NZ_CP167927.1, from coordinate 2,271,192 downwards.
TCGAGTTGCGGATGTGTGTGGCTGTGCCCGCCGGCCTCGGCGCCGGCCTCGGTGAGGTCGCGCAGCTGGTCCCAGGTGAGCATGAGGTCCGGGGCGCCGCCGGTCTCGTGCTCCCCGCGGAGCCAGCCGGTGGAGACGAAGATGGTCGACGGGAAGCCCCGGGCGGCCAGCACGGGGAGGGCGTGCCGGTGCACGCCCTCGTAGCCGTCGTCGAAGGTGATCAGCACCGGTTTCGGCGGCAGCGGCCGGCCGTCGCGCCAGGCGGCGGCCAGCTCCCGGGTGGTCAGCGGGACGAAACCGGCCGCGTCCAGCACCGCCATCTGCCCGGCGAACGCGTCCGGCCGGACGGAGAGTCCATGGGCGGCGCGGGAGGGCGCGTGCGCGACGGAGTGGTACATCAGGATCGGCACCGGGCCGGTGGCGGCCGTCACGCGACCGCCTCCTCGCCGGAGCCTGTGCCGTCGGTGTTCGTACCGCCGGTGTTCGTGCCGTCGGCGGCGACGCCCGGCGGGCCCGGCGCGGCGTCCGGTACGGCCGCCACCGCGAACCGGCCGGCCCCGCGCCGCGCGCGGGCCAGGCCGACCGCGTAGCCGCCGGTCGTCACGGCCAGACCGGCCACGATCGCCCCGGCCCGGGCCGCGCCGCCGGGGCGGCCGAGCAGCGCGTCGCGCAGCCCGCGCGCCACCCCGGCGGGGAGGACGCGGGTGGTGTAGCGGCGCTCGCTGGCCAGCCCGTCGCGCGTGCCCACGCTGTGCGCCACCAGGGCCTTCGACAGGCCCTCGGCGTACGCCCGCGTGCGGAAGTAGCCGAAGCGCTCCCGCTCGGGCGGCACCCGGTGGTGGATCACGGAGCGGTCGTCGATGAGCAGCACCGCGCCGGGCACGGCCCGGCGCAGCCGGATGCACAGCTCGGTCTCCTCGCAGCCCAGCGGCAGCCGGTGCCCGTCGCGCCCGATGCCGCTGGCGAACCCCCCGACGGCGAGCAGCCCCGATCTGCGGAACGAGGCGTTCCCGCCGAGGACGTTGCGCACCTGCACCCGGCCGGGCGGCAGACCGCGGTAGGTGCAGCCCACCACCCAGTCGAACTCCTCGGGGAACCAGTCCGGCCGGCTCCGCGAGGCCCACACCGGCTCCGTCCGGCCGCCCACGGCCATCACCCGGGGGTCGGCGTAGCACGCCGCGAAGTGCCGCAGCCAGTCGCGCTCGGCCACGGCGTCGTCGTCGAGGAAGGCGATCACCTCCCCCGAGGAGGCGGCGACGCCGGTGTTGCGCCCGGCGGACAGGCCGCGCGGACCGGCGTTGGCCAGCACCCGGACGCCGCCGTCGGTACCCCCGCCGTCGTGCCCGTAGTGCTCGGCGAGCCGGCGCAGCAGCGCCGGGTTGTGGTCCACCACCACCAGCGTCTCCAGCGCGGGGTGGGACTGCGCGGCCACCGAGGCCACCGCGGCGAGGATGTCGCCCCAGCGGTCCTCGGTGTAGACGCAGATCACCACCGAGACGTCCGGGGTGGTGGCCCGCTCCGTTTCCGCAGTGTTCAAGAGACTTCCCCGCGGCTCGCGGCCGGGGCGATCGCCAGGGCCGGGCGCCCGGGCCGCTTGCGGCGCCGGGAGCCGCGCTCGTGCAGGATCACCTTGAGGACCCGCAGCCCGTCGCGCACGGCGCGCAGATTGCTGGTCCCGTGGATGCGCACGAACTCGTGGCTGGGGATCTCCTGCACCTTCAGGCCGGCCTTGACGACTCTGATGTTCATCAGGGTCTCCACCTCGAAGCCGGCGCAGTCCAGGGCGATGTCGTCCAGGACGCGCTTCCAGAAGGCGTTGTATCCGTAGCACAGATCGGTGTAGCGGGCCCCGAACTTCTGGTTGACGAGCGAGCACAGGACGCGGTTGCCCAGCTTGCGGACGGGCGTCATGTCGTCCGTGCCGCCGCCGTTGGCGAAGCGGGAGCCCTTGGCGAAGTCCGCACCGCCGACGAGGGCGGACACATAGCTGACGATCTCGTTGCCGTCGGCGGAGCCGTCGGCGTCCACCATGACGATGATCTCGCCGGAGCAGGCGGCGAACCCGGTGATCAGGGCGTCGCCCTTGCCCTTGCCCCGCTGCTCGACGACCTTGACCGAGGGCCACAGCTCCCGGGCCACCTCGACCGTGTCGTCGGTGGAGTTGCCGTCCACCAGGACCACTTCGTGGATCCAGGAGGGCAGGGTCTTGAAGACGTACGGCAGGTTCTCCGCCTCGTTCATCGCCGGGATGACCACGCTGACCGGTGGCGCTATGGCGAACTGCGCGGTCACCGGCCGGTATTGGGCGGGTGGTTCGAGAGGCTGGCCGGAATCGCCCCGGCCTTCGGATCCCGGGGCCTGGTCAGAAGCCTGACCGGCCGCCGGGCGCAGGAACGAGCTCATGAGTCTCTGTTTCCCTCTCGTCCGGTGGACCGCCCGCCCCCGAGCGGTCCCGTGATGTGTCCGGTTCGAAAAGGGGGTCTCGTCCTGTCCGTACGGCGGCGGAACCGCCGTGCCCACAGGGCGAGTTGGCGAGTAGCACAGGCCGCGCGGCACGCGACCCGGACCGGCTGCGCCGGCCGGGCGCGGCACCCCCTGCCGCGCCCCGCCCCGGATCCATCGCGCGGCGACTGGAGCCCCTCCCCGGAGCCGCAGGAACTGATGGACCGATGCGGGTAGATGTACGACGGTATTGAAGCTTGAGACTGTATGGCAAGAGGTGAGGCGGACCCTCCTCCTTTGGTGTCCTTTGTTCCTGAAGCGCTGTCCGCTGTGCGAACGCACACGCCGGAGCGGGCCGTTGCGAAGCGCCCCGGCCGCCCGCGTGCACACCCCTCTCACGTGCCCCGTCGGAGCCTGCCCACCTGTTTGAGGAGCCGGTCGGCGGGTTCGAAGTACTGGGGGCGTGCGAGCACGGCGTTGCGCAGCGCGCGCACCGGCGCACGCCGCGCCAGATGCCCCAGCGCGACGGGATGACGACGCGTCACCCAGCCTTCGGACACGCTGAGTTCACGTGTCTTCAGGGAGTCCTTGTACGCCTTCCCGCCCCGCCCGAGGTCCAGGTACGCCAGCCCCGCCGCGGCCGCCCCCTCCGCCATGCGCACATGCAGCACCAGGCCGGGGGAGTACTTCGCGAACTCCGGGTCGTACGCCGGGAACCAGCACGCCAGCACCGTCGGCGACCGCAGCCCGAAGTGCGCCGCCACCGGCCGCCCGCCCGCGTAGAGCACGGACAGCAGACCGCCGAACGCCGCGGCCCGGGTGTGGAACAGCTGCTCGACGAGGTGGGATATCCAGGGGCGGGCGAAACGGTCGCTGCGCCCTGTTCTTCGGTACTGCGCCGACTTCCAGGCGATCAGCCGGCCCAGCACCGCCGGATCGCGCTCGTCGTGCACATACCGCACGTCGCCGACGTCGCGGCCGAGCCGGCGCTCCTTGGCGAGCGTGGTGCGGGTGAACTTCGGCGACTGCTTGCGCAGCGCCGCCAGATAGGAGTCGAAGCCCTGCTCCACGTCGATCACGGGAGAGGCGAACGAGCCGGAGGCGCCCACCTCGAAGGGCTTCTGGCCCTCCACGAGGTGGTCGAACTCCCACAGCGAGAGCCCGCACGCGTGCAGCAGCTCCCTGGCGTCCCACTGGAAGCCGGGCCGGTGCACCAGGCCCTGGGCGTCCGAGACGCCCAGCCCGACCGCCCGGCCCACCCCCAGGGGGGTGCGCTGGTAGGGGAAGAAGGCCGCGGGCGCGCCCTCCTCCCGTACCACGGCTATCCGGGTCCCGCGGCGGCAGCGCCCCACCGCGAGCGTGAACTCCGGTGCGAGGAAAGGATTCGCGAGCTGCGGTGAGCCGCTCTCCACCGCCCGGGCCTGCATGGCCGACCACGCCGCCCGGTCCGCGGCGGTCAGCTCTCCGGGGCGGCGAACGCTGATGTCCACCTCAGGACGTCCGGCTTCTTGCGGAGCGGCCCCGGTGGCGCCACCCATGGGCGAGCAGGAAGAACAGCAGGCTGACGGCCCCGACGGCGACGACGCCGCCGCGCACCGACCAGCTGTGCAGCGCGAGCATGGTCTGGGCGGTCAGCAGGTCGACCGCCAGCGCCCCGCCGCCCGCGACCACGGCCCGGCTCAGCGGGTCGAGCCCGCGCAGCGCGGCCGCGATCCCGCAGGCGGGCGCGGTGAGCAGGAAGAAGAGGGTGAACGGGGCCCGCAGCGGCGAGCCGATGTCCGCGAGCGCCAGCGCCGCCCCCACCCCCGCCATCGCGACCGCCGCTCCCGCGACCACCGGGAGCGAGTCCGCGGCCGGTGGCCTTCTCCCCGGGCGGCCGGGCGGACCGGTGCCGCCCGACGGGTCGTCGGCCGCCAGGTGATCGTCGATGGTGTCGATTCCGAATTCGCCCGGATCGTGGCCGCCCGGCCCGCTGGTGCCCGGCCTGCTGCCACCCGGATTGCTGCCGTCGAGTCCGACGGGATCGCTGAAGCTCTGCATTGGCGACTTAGCCCCCCGAAGCGCCGGATGCCGGGCTTCAATGTCGCGCAATGGGCGAAGGCCGTCAAGATGTGAAGGGCGTGCGAACGGCCTTTGGCCGATGCCTTCGGGCACAACCGGAAGCTTTCCGTCGGATGAACATCAGGCGAACCTGTCATACCGTCAGTTCACCGCCGTACAAAGGGTTCCGGCCGCCGCATGGGCGAGCCGCGACACCCCCGTTCGAGTGCCGGTGTTGACGCGGGCGTGAAGGCGGGGCGGGGCCGGACTTCACCAAATGGCCATCAGGGCAAGGGAACGACATGACTTTTGACATGGACACTTCCAACAACTCCGGGTCGTTGCTACCACGGAGGTGGCAGAGAACCCTGCTAGGGAGGCTCCATGAACTCGCACCGCACCACGGGTGCCGCATCGGCCGTGGCCCTCACCCTCCTCATCGCCCTCGCCGGAACCGGTACGGCGCACTCGGCGCCCAGACCGGCCGGGCCGGCCTACGTGGCACTGGGCGACTCCTACTCCTCGGGCGTGGGCGCCGGTTCATACCAGGGCGGCGACTGCAAGCGCAGCTCCAAGGCGTACCCGGCCCTCTGGGCCGCCGCGCACGCCCCCGCGTCGTTCGCCTTCACCGCCTGCTCGGGCGCGCGCACCGGTGACGTCCTCGGCAAACAGCTCGCCCCGCTCACCGCGTCGACGGGCCTGGTGAGCGTCAGCATCGGCGGCAACGACGCCGGTTTCTCCGACACCATGACCACCTGCGTGTTCAACGACGACCGCACCTGTCTCGACCGGATCGACAAGGCGAGCGCCTTCATCCGCGGCCAACTCCCCGCAAAACTCGACGCGGTCTACGACGCCATCGACTCCAAGGCCCCCCACGCACGCGTCGTGGTCCTCGGCTACCCCCGCTTCTACAAGCCGGCCGCCACCGACTGCGCGGGCCTGAGCGAGACCAAGCGGACGGCCATCAACAAGGCCGCCGACCTGCTCGACTCCGTCATCGCCGGCCGGGCGAAGGGCCATGGCTTCGCCTACGGCGACGTCAACACCACCTTCAAGGGCCACGAACTGTGCTCCGGCAGCCCCTGGCTGCGCAGCGTGGCGTTCCCCGTCGACGAGTCGTACCACCCCACCGCCGGCGGCCAGTCCGGCGGCTATCTGCCGGTGCTCACCTCAGCGGCCCGTCGGGCCACCGCTCGGTGACGCGGACGACGACTCCGGCCGGCAGACGACCGTGAACGGTACATGCGCCGACGTCACCTTGCGCGGCGAGGAGACCTCGACGGCGATCCAGTCCCGCTCCGGGTCCCCGGCCCGGTGGGCGGTCTCGGCGTGCGGCACGCTCACCGTCGTCGAACCGTCGAGCACGGCCGTGTGCCAACCGCCGTCCGCCACCCGCCCGCTGCCGGTGATCCACCGGTAGACCACCCGTGCCGGGACGCGGTCCACGGTGAGCAGCGCGTGGAAGGCGGGCGCGCGCTGCTCGGGGGCCGGGCAGGGGCCGGAGTAGCGGTCGCGGTCGGCGGTGACGGCGACCCCGACCACGGAGCCGGGGGCACCGGGAGAGGCGGAAGAAGAGGAGGAGGAAGAAGAGGGAGAAGAGGAGGAAGAAGAAGGAGAGGAGGGGGAGGGGGAGCGGGACGGGGAGGGGGAGCGGGACGGAGCGGGGGCGGAGGACGACGACGGGGCGGGCGCGCCCGGGGCCGGACCGGCGCTGCCGCCCTGTCCTCCGCCCCCGCTCCCGCTCCCCCCGCCGTCCCGGCCCACCAGGGCCCACACCAGGCCGCCCACCACGAGCGCGGCCACGACGAGGGCGGCTATCAGGCCGTTCCGCGTCCGGCGCGCCCGCCGCGCATGGGCTGCCGCGTCCGGGGCGTGGCCGCCGGGACTGCCGGGGCCGACGGGCGCCGCCCGCCCGCCCGGGCCGTACGAACCGGCCGCATCGCCGGGCCCGTACGGGCCTGCCGGGTTGCCGGCGCTGTACGAGCCGTACGGACCGGTCGGATCCCCGGGCCCGTGGGGGCCACCCGGTCCGTCCGGTCCGGGCGGCCCGGGCGGCGGCACGACGACGGTCGGGGCGGACGCCCCGGACGGTGCCGCGCGCGGCGTCCCGCCGGCGGCGACGGTGCGCAGCAGCCGCTCCGCCTCCCCGGCGGGCAGCCGCCGCTCCGGGTCCTTGCGCAGCAGCCCCTCCAGCACCGGGGCGAGCGGGCCCGCCCGCAGGGGCGGCGGCAACTCCTCGTCCACGGCGGCCCGTACGGTGGTCAGCGGGGTGTCCCGGCGGAACGGGGAGTGGCCCTCCACCGCCGCGTACAGCGTGACCCCGAGCGACCAGAGGTCGGAGGCGGGGCCGGGCGGGTGCCCCAGCGCCCGTTCCGGGGCCAGGAATTCGGGCGAGCCCATCAGCTGCCCGGTGACCGTGAGCGCGGAGTCCCCCGCGATCAGCGCGATGCCGAAGTCGCCGAGGACGACACGCCCGTCGTTGCCGAGCAGAATGTTGGCCGGTTTCACATCCCGGTGCAGCACGCCCACGGCGTGCGCCGCCCGGAGCGCGGCGAGTACCTCCGCGCCGATCCGCGCGGCCCGCGCCGGTGCCATCGGCCCCTCGGCGTCCAGGACCTCCGCGAGCGACAGACCGGGCACCAGCTCCATGACGATCCACGGCCGTCCGCCCTCGAGGACCACGTCGTACACGGTCACGACGTTGCGGTGGGCGATCCGGGCCGCGGCGCGCCCCTCGCGCTCCAGCCGCTCGTACAGCCGGCGCACCTCGTCGGCCGGGAGTCCGGCGGGCGCCCGGACCTCCTTGACGGCCACCGCGCGGCCCAGGACCTCGTCCCGGGCCCGCCGCACGACGCCCATCCCGCCGCGCCCCAGCTCGTCCTCCAGCCGGTAACGGCCCGCGAGCAGGCGCCCGCCGGAATCCCCGGAGTCCCCGGTCATCGCGCACCCCTGGTCATCGCGCATCCCTCCCCCGGGAGAGCAATTGGGGGTGAATGTACCGCAACAGAGGGTGATTTCCGCCCGGTCGGGAGCGTTCCGGAAGCCCTTGGGGAGACCGGAACGCGTCAGGTTCACGCCAGGGGCGTCAACCCCCTTGACGGGGTGGTGAATCCGTTCGCGGATGCGCGGGTGACGCGATGGGGCGATAGGGTTACCCTGCCTTGGCCGGGTGCCTCGTACGGGTGGGGAGTCTCATGGACCAGATAATGCGCAGCAGGCCGCGTGTGCCTGCCATCAATTGTGGGAGCGGTGCGTCCAGCGCACGCCTCGACCGCCATCTCGCGGTGCTGGGTGGTCCCGCCCTGCCCCAGCGCGAGGTCGAGGGCGCGGCCCTGCTGATGCGGGAACTGACGGCGCGTGAGCACGCGCCGGCGGCCGGACCGAGCCGGACGGCGCGGGTGTCCCTGTTCGCCCCTCTGCGACGGCTGCGCCGTTCGCTGTTCGGCAGCCGCCCCTGACGCTCCGTCGGTTCCCGCGCCAGGCACCCCCGCTCCCCGGCCCGTTCCCGCGCCGCCGGCCGGCCGCCCGACCCGTCCCACGGCCTCCCGCCCGCGCCGGCCGCGTCAGTGCGCATCCACGGTGACGGTGAAGGAGAAGCGGTCACCGCGGTAGTGGATCCGCGCGACGTCCACGACGCGGCCGCCCTCGTCGTAGGTGACCCCCGTGTAGTGCAGGATCGGGCTGAGCAGCGGCACCCGGAGCAGCCCGGCGGTCTCCGGGTCCGCGAGCCGCGCCTCCACGGTGTCCGTGATGCGGCTGATGCGGACCCCGAGCGCATCGCGCAGCACCTTGGTCATCGGCCAGCGCGCCAGGTCGTCCAGGTCGATCCGGCCCGCCAGTTCGGGGTGCACCAGATTCTCCGCCCAGTTCACCGGCTCGTCCGTCTCGCCGTCCCGGCGCAGCCGACGGAAGGCGACGGCCTCGGACAGCCCGGGGAAGTGCTCGGCCAGATCGCCGGGGACGGGCGCCGGGCCGTGCCCCAGCACCGTGGTGCGCTCCCCGGACTGCTGGGCGACGATCGTGTCCACCGAGCCCAGCAGCCGCACGGGGGAGCCCCGGCGGGCGCTCGGCTCGATGAACGTCCCGCGCCGCCGGTGCCGGCTGATGAGCCCCTCCGTCTCCAGCTCCTTGAGCGCCTGCCGCATCGTCAGCACGCTCACTCCGTAGTGCGCGGCGAGCGCGTCCTCGGTGGGCAGCCGCAGCGGGTCCTCGGGACGGCGCCCGAGTATGGAGGCGCGCAACGACTGTGACACCTGATACCACAGCGGCAGCTTGCGGTTGAGCGCGAGGGAGTCGGGGGCGAAGACGGTCACGGGAACTCCGGCTCTGCGGGCGGCGGTACGGGCCGTACGGGCGGGTGTGTCAGGGGCGGTAGTGCCGTTCCAGACCCTGCCACACGTCGTCGTAGCCCGTCTGGAGGTGTCCGGCGCCCGCGGCCCGCTCGGTCAGGGTCACCGGCCAGCGGGTCTCGAACATGAACGCCAGCCCGTCGTCGATCTTCTGCGGTTTCAGCTCCGCGGCGCTGGCCTTGTCGAACGTCGCCCGGTCCGGCCCGTGCGCGGACATCATGTTGTGCAGCGAGCCGCCGCCCGGCACGAAGCCCTCCGCCTTGGCGTCGTAGGCGCCCTCGATCAGGCCCATGTACTCGCTCATCACGTTGCGGTGGAAGTACGGCGGCCGGAAGGTGTCCTCGCCCACCAGCCAGCGCGGGGCGAAGACCACGAAGTCCACGCCGGCCAGCCCCGGGGTGTCGGACGGCGAGGTGAGCACCGTGAAGATCGACGGGTCCGGGTGGTCGTAGCTGATCGTCCCGATGACGTTGAAGCGGCGCAGGTCGTAGACGTACGGGACGTGGTTGCCGTGCCAGGCGACGACGTCCAGCGGCGAGTGGTCGTAGGTCGCGGCCCACAGGTTGCCGCAGAACTTGTTGACCACCCGCACCGGGCCGTCGACGTCCTCGTACGCGGCCACCGGCGCGAGGAAGTCCCGTGCGTTGGCAAGGCCGTTGGCGCCGATGGGGCCGAGGTCGGGCAGGGTGAACGGCCGGCCGTAGTTCTCGCAGACGTAGCCGCGGGCGGATGTCGGGCTCTGCCCGCCAGTGGATTCCGTGAGGAGCTCGACGCGGAAGCGGACCCCGCGCGGGATCAGCGCCACATGCCCCGGCTCGGCGCGCAGCAGGCCGAACTCGGTGCGCAGCAGCAGCCCGCCGCGCTCGGGCACGATCAGCAGCTCGCCGTCCGCGTCGCTGAACACCCGGTCGGTCATGGAGGAGTTGGCGGCGTAGAGGTGGATCGCCATGCCGGTGCGTCGGGTGGCGTCGCCGTTGCCGCCCAGCGTCCACAGCCCGGCCAGGAAGTCGGTGCCCTCGGGGGGCTCGGGGAGCGGGTTCCAGCGCAGCCGGTTGGGGTCGGGCACGGTCCCGGTGAAGGGCGCGCCGCTCAGTCCGCCGTTGTCGATGCGGGAGAACGGCGGGTGGGCGGCCGACGGCCGGATGCGATAGAGCCACGACCGGCGGTTGGCGCTCCGCGGTTCGGTGAAGGCGCTGCCGCTCAGCTGCTCCGCGTAGAGCCCGAGGGGCGCGCGCTGGGGCGAGTTGCGCCCCTGCGGCAGGGCCCCGGGGACGGCCTCGCTGCTGTGTTCGTTGCCGAAGCCGGGCTGGTAGGCCAGCCCCTCCGCGATCTTCCGCGCCTGTTCGTTGTCCGTGCCGGTCATCGTGTGCTCCCACTGCCGGAGGAATCCTATGGACGACCGTAGGATTCGGATGCGGGGCGCGTCAATGGATCAGGCGCGGATGGCCGGGCGACGCCCCTGGTGCGGGTGTGCGCGGGAGGGCGGGCCGGGGCGGCGGCGGGGGCGGCTCTCAGAGGCGGTCGGCGGACCACCGGCCCGGCAGATGGATCACCACCAGCACCAGCCCGGCCACCACGAAGTTCCGCTCGGCGGCGGCCAGTCCGTTCCACCGCGCGGACTGCCACATCGCGAACCACTCGCCCCCGATGGCGATAAACCCCAGCCCGAACAGCAACAGGAACATCACCAGCCCCAAAGTGGCGGTCCTGCGCGCCCGTTCGTACCCGCCGTGGCGCAGCGCGCGCACCCAGCGCGCCGTCGCCATGAGCAGGACGGCGGCCGTCGCCGCCTCCCAGGCGATGATGAGGACGTAGGCCGTGTCCTGGAGGGGCCGGGAGGTCACGGCCCGCCACATCAGGCCGTCGTCCTTGAACGTCGTGTCCATCGCGAGGACATGGCGGACGAAGTCCCGGTTGGTGTCGAAGTCCGTCACGTTGCCGAAGACGACCAGCAGGATGTACACCGCCACCGTGGCCGTCAGCGCCGTCGCCGCCACGGGCAGCCCGCCCAGCTCCCGCATCCGTCCCCTGACCATGGGGCGAGCATGCCCGCGTGCGGCGGCGCGGACACCCCCTAAGCGCTTGCTCAGACAGCGGGTAAGGTGTGCGTCCTGCCGACGGGGCCCGCCGGGGCCGGAAGGGGAGGGCACGGATGGACGCGGATGCCGAGGAGTGGGCGGACGTCACCCCCGACGCGGCCCGGAGGCTGCTGACGGCCGCCGTCCAGGCGTTCGCCGAGCGCGGCTATCACGCCACCACCACACGGGACATCGCCGGCCGGGCCGGGATGAGCCCCGCCGCCCTCTACATCCACTACCGCACCAAGGAAGAACTCCTCTACCGCATCAGCGGCGTGGGCCACCGGCTCGCCCTCGACATCCTCGCCCGGTCCCGCGACGGCGGCGGCAGCGCGGCCGAGCGCCTCGCCGACGCGGTGCGCGCCTTCGTGCGCTGGCACGCGGAGCACCACACCACCGCCCGCGTCGTGCAGTACGAACTGGGGGCGCTGGCCGAGGAGCACCACGCGGAGATCGTCGGCATGCGGCGGGAGACGGACGCGGCGGTGCGCGCCATCGTCGAGGACGGCGTCGCCGCGGGCGAGTTCGACGTCCCCGACGTGCCGGGCACCTGCCTCGCGCTGCTCTCGCTGTGCGTGGACGTCGCCCGCTGGTTCCGCGAGGACGGCAAGCGCGGCCCGGAGGAGGTCGGCGACCTGTACGCGGGGCTGGCGCTGCGGATGGTGGGGCACCGCAGCTGATGGCGGTCCCGCGGCGCGCGGCCGCCGCGGGACCGCCCTCTCACACCGCCGCGTAGCGCGGCTCGAACGCGTACCGCCGGGCCGCGGACAGCGCGGCCGGGGTCAGGACGGCGACCGGCACGACGATGCCGCAATCGGCGCAGACCGGTCCTTCCAGCGGGTAGCGCTCCAGGTCGGTGTGCCATTCGATGCGGTCCTGGGCGCAGACGGGGCAGTGGTCCCCGGGCGCCGACTCCATGGCCGTGATCACCCGGCGCAGCACGTCCGCGAGCCGGGCCCGCGGCGCGAGGGAGGGAGTCGCACAGGGCACGATGTCACAGCCGCCCCAGGTGTTGCGGTGCCACTCGTCCACCGCGCCGGGCTGGCGGATCCCGTCGTGCTTCTCCCGCCGGCGCCGGCCGGCGAACTCGGCCTCGTAGGCGAGCCAGACCTCGCGGGCCTCCTCCAGCTCCGCCAGGGCCCGGACCAGCCGTGCCGGGTCGGGGGAGCGGTCGTCGGGGGCGAAGCCGGCCTGGGCGCACAGATGGTGCCAGGTGGCCCGGTGTCCGTACGGGGCGAAGCGTTCGAGGCACTTGCGCAGGGACGTCCGTCGCAGAGCGATGGTGTTTCCCGGATTGCGTGCCTCTCGTGCGAGAGCTCTGAAACCTGCCACTGCATCCCACCTCCGGCGGTGCGGACTCGGACGACGAAACGACGGCCAAACACGGAAGGGACGTATCGCGGGGCGAATCGGATCCCTCCGGGGCTAGGGGGTGTCTGACGGATCAGCACAGGCCCTGCGACGCCTGGCACGGCACCTCGCCGCGTTGTCGCATCACCCGAGTACGCCCGGTACGCGGGTGATGCTCCGCCTTGCGATGCACCGCACCAGACGCCGCAGGGCCCGCACTGATCCGTCAGACACCCCCTAACGCATGCCCCGTCCGGCCATCAGTACGACACGTGCGAGCTCCGCGTGGCAGATGTCGCTGTGGGCGCCCGCGGGCGGACCGCCGCGCCGGACGACCTCGCTCGCGTCGACGTTCGCGCAGCCGGACGCCGGGAGGGCGCCCGCCAGGGCGTCGGCCAGGGTGAGCGCGGTGCAGTCGGGAACGGCCCGCATGCCGTCGTGGCCCATGGCGCCCCAGCGGGACTCGTCCAGCCCCAGCAGGGATTCCGAGTCCCCCGACAGCCGGGAGGCGAGCGGGTAGAGCGTGCCGAGGGCCATGTCGTGCCGGGACCAGCAGCAGGCCACGGTGCCGGCCACTCGCCCCGGCGCGTCGTGCAGCACGCCGGAGCGGCCGGGGGCGAACGGGAGGCCGGGGGTGAACGCGTAGTGCGAGAAGGCGCCTTGGAGCAGGGTGAGCGACTGGACGCGGACGCCGTCGGGGAGTCCGCCGGGCGCGAAGGAGACCAGCCGGGCGCCGAAGCTGTGCCCCGCGAGGTGCACCCTCAAGTTGCTTGTTCCGGCGGCCAGTTCGCCCAGGGCCGGGCCCAGGCCCGCGCGGCCCACGACGCCGGCCCGGCGCTTCATCTCCCAGTACGTGCCCTGGCGCAGCAGCTCCAGCGCGCCGCGCCACACCCGCTTGAGCACGCCGCCGAACAGGCCGGGGGCCGGCGGGGCCAGGGACTCCAGCGCGGTGGCGAACGCGTCGCAGACCTCCACGGCGCTCTGGGTGAACATCACCGGGACCGTGGGCTCCGAGTCGGTGTCCCGGACCCAGGCCCCGTCCTCCGCCCCCGTGCGGTCGGCCTCCCGGGGGCGGGGGCTGACCAGGGTGCGCACCAGGCCGGTGAACTCCTCCAGCCGGGCCCGGTCCGCCGGCTGCCGTTCGGCCAGTTCCGCGAGCCGGCCGAGGACGGCGTCCCGGCCGGGGAAGGCGAGCGCCAGGGCCTCCCGGGTGCCGGGCGGCAGCCCAGGGCGGTCCGGCTCGGGCGCCAGCGGGAGCCAGTCGGGCACGTCCTCGTCCGTGAACCGCATGGACGGCCAGATGATCCCGCAGTATCCGAGGCCCTGTTGGGGCGGGAAGGTGGCGAAGAAGGCGTTGTAGAGGCCGGTCGCCGTCGAGCGGGTGTTGTTCCAGCCGTGTGCGAAGACGACGAGGTCGGTGAGGTGTTCGTCGGCGGCGCCCCGGAGCAGGGCGTCCAGTTCGCGCCGGTCGGCGCGCCCGTTCTTGTCGAAGGTCAGTTCCCAGTACGGCCGCACACTCATGCCCGCCATGGCGTCCCCTACCCCTCCGGTGTGCAGCGCATGGTCCTGCTGTCAAGAGGGTCTGTCCAGGGGACCGCGGGGTGGGATTCCGTGCGACGGGCAGGCGTGCGGATACCGCCGGGCCGGTCCGGACGCCCGGGTGGCAAGATCCCCCGGGGGAGGCCGCGTGCCCTGCGCGGCACCGCAGTTGAGGAGGGGTGGGCTTCAGTGGAGCCGACGAGGAGAGCGAGGCCCTGTCCCGGCGACCGGCCGGTGCCGCAGCGGTTGCTGGCCGCGGCGACCCGGCTCTTCGCGGACCAGGGGTACGACCGGACCTCCGTCCAGGAGATCGTCGAGGCGGCCGGGGTCACGAAGGGGGCGCTCTACCACTACTTCGGGTCGAAGGACGACCTGTTGCATGAGATCTACGCGCGGGTGCTGCGGGTGCAGCAGGAACGGCTCGACGCGGTCGCGGCGTCCTCCGCGCCGGTGGAGGAACGGCTGCGCGCCGCGGCGGTGGACGTCGCGGTGACGACGATCGACAACCTCGACGACACGAAGATCTTCTTCCGGTCCATGCACCAGCTCGGACCGGAGAAGTACCGCCAGGTGCGGGCCGAACGGCGGCGCTATCACGAACGGTTCCGCGCGCTGATCGAGGAGGGGCAGCGGGAAGGGGTGTTCAGCGGGGCGACTCCGGCGGATCTGGTGGTGGACTACCACTTCGGTTCGTTGCACCACTTGAGTAGTTGGTACCGGCCGGAGGGGGCTTTGACGTCGCGTCAAGTGGCGGATCATCTGGCGGATTTGCTGCTGCGGGCGTTGCGGCCGTAGGGGGTTTGCCCCGGTCCCTCCCCCAGAGGGGGCACCCCCATTTCACCGTTTCTTGCGCGCTGCCGCGCGGGGCAACGCGGCTGCGCCGCGTTCGTCCTCAAACGCCGGACGGGCTGAATTTCGCGCCCGGGCGCGGAAACCAGCCCGTCCGGCGCTTGAGGACACCCGCGCGGAGCGCAAAGAAACGGTGAAAGGGCGGGCCGGGGGCAAAACACCTACGCGTGGCAGGCCAGCGGCCTGCCCCCGTTCATCTCCGCCATGTCCCGCAGCACCGCCGGCAGATCCAGCGGCACACCCTCCGCATCCGCATACGCCCGATGCAGATTCCCCACCAGCCGCTCGCTCTCCTTCAGTTCCGCGAACCCGCCGAGGTCCGCCTCCCGCGCCACCTCCAGCGGGGAGCGCCCCGCCGCGCGCCCGGCCGCCGCCAGTCCCTCCACGAAGCGCAGGTAGCGCTCGACCGTGTCGAAGACCCCGGGGTCCGTGACCTGCCCGTGCCCCGGCACCACCACCTCCGCGTCCAGCTCCCGCAGCAGCTCCAGCGCCCGCAGCGACCCGTCCAGGGAGCCGAACGGGATGAACGGGGTGCCCCCGTTGAAGATCAGGTCCCCGGTGAAGACGATGCGCTGCTCCGGCAGCCACACCACCGTGTCGCCCACCGTGTGCGCGGGCCCGGGGTGGAAGAGCCGTACCTCGGTGTCGCCGATGTGCAGCGTGAGGGAGTCGGTGTAGGTGAGTGTCGCGGGGGTGATGTGCACGTCCCCGTACTCCACCCACGGCCAGATCGCGTGGAGTTGGTGGCCGACGGCCAGTGTCTGCTCGCGGCAGCCGGCGTGGCCGATGATGGTCGCACCGTCGGCGGCGAAGACGCCGTTGCCGTATGTGTGGTCACCGTGGTGGTGCGTGTTGACGACGAGGGACGGCACCGGCGCCCCGCTCGCCGCGACCGCGTCGCGCAGCAGCTCCGCGCGCCGCACGGTCGGCGCGGTGTCGATCAGCAGGGTGCGGTCCCCGTCGGTGACGAACCCGGCGTTGTTCAGGCACCAGCCGCCGTCCGGCTGGACGTAGGCGTTCACCCCGGGTGCGAGCGGCACGGTGTAGGGCTCGGGGACCGCCGAGGGACCGGACGCGCCGGGCGCGTCGGACGCGGCCTCTGCGGTCGGGGACGTACGGGTGCTGCTCGCCATCTGCGCCTCTCCTCGATTCGGACGAGTCGTCAGAATACGGGGGAGGGCGGGGCGCCCGGCGGCTCAGGCGCCCGGGCGCAGCCCGTCCCGCAGCCGCTCCAGCAGCCCGTAGAGCGCGGTCCGCTCCTCCGCGTCGAGCGCGTCCAGGGCGGTGTGCGTGGCCTGCATCTCGGCCCTGACCCGGCGGATGGTCTCGTGCCCCTCGTCCGTGGCGACCACGTTCTTCACCCGGCGGTCGGACGGGTCGGGCTCGCGGCGCACTAGGCCCCGGGCCTCCAGCCGGTCCACGATGCCGGTGACGTTGGAGGCGTCGCACACCAGCATCGTGGCGAGGCCGCGCATCGGCATCGGGCCCTTGAGGTGGGCGAGCAGCTTGGCCTGGACGCCGGTGAGGCCGTGCCGGGCCGCCGAGGCGGAGAAGTCCTGCCACTGGGCGGTGCCGAGGGCCGCCACCAGCTCCAGGAGCTGGGCCTTGGTCGGGGAGGTCGGGGCGGTCATGCGGCCCAGTCTACGCAGGCGGTTGAGGCTCTCAATCATTAGCTTGACTACCTCAAGTATCGGGTCTAGGTTTGCCCGGTTGCTTGATGACTTCAAGCATCAATGTCGTGAAGCAATCGAAGGAACCCCCCATGAGCTCCTCGGCCCCGCCGAGAAACGAGACCCTGATCGTCTTCGCCCTGAGCCTCGCGGCGATGGTCGTCTCGATGATGCAGACCCTGGTCGTGCCGATCCTCGGCCTCATCCAGAACGACCTGGAGACCTCCTCGGCGAACGTCAGCTGGGTCACCACCGCGACCCTGCTCTCCGCCGCCGTCTTCACCCCGCTGCTCGGCCGCTTCGGCGACCAGCACGGCAAGAAGAAGACCCTCGTCGCCGTCCTCGTCGTCATGGTCGCCGGATCCGTCCTGGCCGCCGTGACCCACTCCCTGCTCTGGCTGATCGTCGGCCGGGTGCTCCAGGGCGCCGCCACCGCGATCTTCCCGCTGGCGCTCTCCGTCCTCCGCGAGGAGATCCGCCCGGCCCGGCTGCCCGGCGCCATGGCCATGGTCAGCGGCACCCTCGCCTTCGGCAGCGGCCTGGCGCTGGTCGCCACCGGCCTGCTCACCTCGGGCGACGACCCCGACTACCGCAGCGCCTTCTGGCTGGCCACCGGCCTGGCCGCGCTCGCCCTGGTGGCCGTCGCCGCCCTCGTCCCCGCCACCCGCGAGACCACCGGCGGCCGCACCGACGTCCTCGGCGCGCTGAGCCTGGCCGCGACCCTGGTGCTGCTCCTGCTGCCGATCACCCAGGGCCACGAGTGGGGCTGGGCCTCCGCCCGGACGACCGGCTGCTTCGCCGGCGCCGTGCTGATGGCCGTCGTCTGGGTCCTGGTCGAGCGCCGGGTGCGCGAACCGCTCGTCGACATGCGGATGTTCGTCCACCGGCCGGTGCTCTTCGCCAACCTCGCCGGACTGCTCGTCGGCTTCGGCTCGTTCGCCCTCTTCATCGGCGTCTCCTACCTGGTGCAGATGCCGTCGAAGGTCGCGGGCTACGGCTTCGACGCGACCGTGCTGCGCGCCTCCGTGGAGTTCCTGCTGCCCAGCACGATCGTCTCGCTGCTGGCCGCGCCCGTCGGCGGCAAGCTGGTGCGCCACCACGGCCCGCGCCCGGTGCTGCTGCTCGCCTCGCTGATCGGCACCGCCGGCTTCGTCTGGATCGCCCTCGACCACGAGCACGCGTTCTCCGTGATCGCCGCCGGGATGTTCGTCGGCGCCGGCATCAGCTTCGGCTACGCGGCCATGCCCGCAGTGATCGTCACCAGCGTGCCGCCGCAGCAGACGGGCATCGCCAACGGCATCAACTCCATCTCCCGCTCCACCGGCAGTGCCATCGGCAGCGCGATGATCACCACCGTGCTCGCCTCCAAGACCGTCGAGCACCTGCCGCCGGGCGCGCCCGCGCTGCCCGCCGAGAGCCAGTTCACCCTGACCTTTGTGATCGCCGGCACCGCGTTCCTGCTGGTCTCGCTGGTCGCCTGGCGGGGACTGCGCGGAACGCACGCCCCGCACCCCGCTGCGGTGGCGGGCTCCGCCCCGGCGTCGGACGCTGAAACCGCAGGCGCAACGCGCTGAACACGAGACCGAGGAGCACGACTATGAAGGCTGTCAGCTACCGCGCCTACGGCGGGCCCGAGGCCCTGGAGTACGGAGAGGTCCCCGAGCCCCCGGTCGGTCCGGACTCCGTGCTGGTCAGGGTCCGGGCGGCGGCAGTCAACCCGGTGGACTGGAAGGCCCAGGCGGGCTATCTGGACGGGGCGATCGCCCCGGTCTTCCCGGTCGTCCCCGGCTGGGACGTCGCCGGGACCGTCGAGCGGCTCGGCGCGGACACGCCCGAGTTCGCGGTCGGCGACGAGGTCATCGGCTACGTCCGGGAGGACTTCCTCTCCCGGGGGACGTACGCCGAGTTCGTGGCCGCGCCCGTGCGCACGCTGGCCCGCAAGCCCGGCAATCTGACCTTCGAGCAGGCCGCGGGCCTTCCGCTGGCCGGCCTCACCGCCTACCAGGCGCTCCGGGCGGCCCGGGTCTCCCACCGGGACACGGTGCTCGTGCACGGCGCGGCGGGCGGGGTCGGGTCGATGGCGGTGCAGCTCGCGCGCAACGCCGGTGCGCGGGTGATCGGGACGGCGAGCGAGCGCAACCACGCGTACCTGCGGGCGCTGGGTGCCGAACCCCTCGTGTACGGGGACGGGCTCGTCGACCGCTTCCGGGCCCTCGCCCCCGAGGGCGCGAGCGTGGTGCTCGACCTGGTCGGCGGCGGCGTGATCCAGACGTCCTCGCACATCACGGTGCCGGACGCCCGCCTGGTCTCGATCGCGGACCCGTCGGTGACGGAACTGGGCGGCCGCCTCCTGTGGGTCCGCCCGGACGCGGCCGACCTGGCGGCGCTGACCCACCTGGCGGAGCGGGGGCGGCTGAGCGTGGAGGTGGCGGAGGTGTTCCCGCTGGAGCGGGCGGCGGATGCGCAGCGGCGTAGTGCGGAGGGGCATACGCGGGGGAAGTTGGTGCTTGTGCCGTAGGGGTACGGCGGGGTGATTTTGCCCCTGGCCCGCCCTTTCACCGTTTCTTTGCGCTCCGCGTGGGTGTCCTCAAGCGCCGGACGGGCTGAACAGCCCGTCCGGCGCTTGAGGACGAACGCGGCGCAGCCGCGTTGCCCCGCGCGGAGCGCGGCGAGAAACGGTGAAAGGGCGGGCCAGGGGCAAAATCACCCGTCACGGCGCCAAGCCCGCAACCTCCGCCACGCCTCCAACCCGTCCGGCACCCACTCCCACCCCGGAAGCCGTGCCTCCAGCTCCTCCTCGGAGAGGAAGTCGTACCACGCGACTTCCTCTGCCTGCGGCCGCACCGGCAGAGAACACCGCACCTCGTACACCCCCGACCACCACGCCCCGTACTCCTCCGACTCGAAGAGGAACCGGAACAACGGCACGGGCGCCGGAAGCCCCCGCACCCCCAGCTCCTCCTCCGCCTCCCGCAGCGCCGCCGCGTCGTACGTCTCGCCCGCCCCGAGCACCCCGCCCACAAACATGTCGTACCGCGACGGGAAGATCAGCTTCCGGGCCGTCCGCCGGTGGACGAAGATCCGCCCCTCCGCGTCCCGCACCTGCACGAACGTGCAGCGGTGCGGCAGCCGCCGGGCGTAGATCTCGCCCCGGGGCGCCTGCCCCACCACGCGGTCGTGCTCGTCGACGACGTCGAGGATCTCCTCGGCCGAAAGGCCCTGCGCATCAGTGGTCATGGGGCCAGCACATCACCGCGGCTGCAGATCCCGCACCTGCGCCTCCGTCATCCCGGACGGCATCGCCGGATGCCGCCCGATCAGCACGATCCCGACCACGATCGCCGCCAGCCCCGCCGCCTGCCAGGCCAGCGCACCGGGCGAGGTCCGCAGCCGGTCGCCGAGGAATCCCACCCCGCAGACGATCCCCGCCAGCGGCTGGGCCGCGGTCAGCGCGGGCAGGGACATCCGCAGCGGCGCCGTCTCGAAGGCGCTCTGCACCAGCACCAGCCCGGTGACGCCCAGCGCCAGCACCGCGTACGGCTGCCAGCTGACGACCAGCGTGGCCAGCCCGCCGTGCGTGTAACGCTCCCCGCTGACCCGGGTCAGGGCATCCTGGACGCCGTACAGCAGCCCCGCCGCCACGGCCAGCGTCGCCGCCTCCGCGCTCATCCGCAGCCGTTTGGAGACCGCCGCCAGCACCAGCGCGCCGCCGATCATCAGGCCGACGATCAGCCAGTGCCGCAGCGGGTCGGTCACCGAGTGCCCGCCCTGCGGGCGCCCCGCGACGATGAAGGCGGTCACGCCGCCGGCCAGCAGCCACAGCCCGCCCCAGCCCGACAGGCCCAGCGGCTGCTTGGTCTGCCAGCGGGAGAGGGCCATCGCGAACAGCAGGTTCGTCGCGAGCAGCGGCTCCACCAGCGAGATCTCGCCGCCGCCCAGCGCCACCGCGCCCAGTGCCATGCCGCACACCATCAGGCCCAGTCCCGCCAGCCAGCGCGGCATCCGCACCAGGTCGAGCAGCAGCCGGAAGGAGAGGAAGTCGCTCATGGGCGCCCGCTGCGCCGCGTTCTGCTGGAGGACGAACCCGAAGCCCAGACAGAGGGCCGCGCTCAGAGCGAAGGCGAAGACCATAACGTCGCGCACCTCAAGACCGGCCGGAGGTCGGGGACTTGACCCGAGAACGATAGCCGCCTCATGGGCGTTGTGCGGAACGAGTACCCCCCTTTCGGACGTTCATCCAGACCTGCCCGGGCGGCCCTGCGTGTTCCCGCCACCACCCTTGACGTAAACCTGTGACTAACGCTTTGCTGTCCGTGATCAACAGATCAACATCTGTGCCGTGGAGGACCGTGGAGGACGCCCGCCCATGACCCCTCCACGTCCCCTGGGCCGCTCCCGGCTCGGGGGCGGACCGGCCTTCGACCCCGCGCTGGACGACGCCGAGCTGGTCACCGTGCGCGACGAGCTGGCCCGCGGCCGCTGGGCCGAGGCCCGCAGACTCCTCGCCGACACCGGCGACGACTGGGACCGCCGCGGCCACCGCCTCCTCGTCCTCGGCCAGGTCACCGCGGGGATCGCCTGGAGCCGCGAGTGGCAGCTCGCCGAACCCGACAGTGCCGACGCCGCCGCCCTGCTGGCCTGTGCCACCGCCCAGCAGGCCGCCCGCCGCCGGGAGGACCCCGAACGGGCCCGCGCCCTGTGCGCGGCCGCCGCCCGCATGGCCCCCCTCGACCCCACCCCCTGGCTGGCCCTGCTGCTCCTCGCCCACTCCGGCGCCACCGACGACGAACCCGCCCGCCACTTCGGCCAGATCCGCGCCCGCCACGCCGAGCACCACCACGCCCACCACCTGATGGCCGCCAGCCTCGCCCGGCACAAGGCCGACCACGACGACCCCCTGCACGAGGTCTACGACTTCGCCGCCTGGGCCGCCGAACAGGCCCCCGCCGACTCCCCGCTGGCCCTCCTGCCCGTCGTCGCGCACGCCGAGCGCTACCGCGCCCTGGCCCGCGCCGGGGTCCTGCCCCGCGACCCCGCCGCCTCCGGCCACTGGGCCGGCCGCCGGGCCCGCCAGGTGCTCAGGGCCGCCTTCGACTGGTGGCTGGAATGGGACATCGACGACACCTCCGGTGCCCACCCCCGGCACAAGGTCGACCTCAACTACCTCGCCCACGCCAAGCTGAACGAGGGCCGGCTGGCCGAGGCCGCCGCCCTGCTCATCAGGATCGGCCCGCACGTCACCCGGGCCCCCTGGTCCTATCCCGACCGCGACCCGGGGAAGGCCCTCCGCGCCGCCCGCCGCACGGCCCTCGGCTCGCGCTGACCCCACACCCCCCCACACGACGAAGGACGAACCACCCATGCCAACGGGCCGTACGACACCCGCCGAGATACACACCTTCAAGGGACAGGAACGACGCCTGCGCGCCGACCGCATCGGCCTACCCGGGCTCCTGATGTCCGTCGTCGCCGCCAGCGCCCCGCTGATGGTGACCACCGGCGGCATGCCCGTCACCTTCGGCGTCCTCGGCGTCGTCGGCGCGCCCCTGCTGTATGTGACCCTCGGCCTGGTCCTGCTGCTGTTCAGCTTCGGCTACGCCGAGATGAGCCGCCACGTCCACAACGCCGGCGCCTTCACCGCGTACATCGCCCGCGGCCTCGGCGGCACGGCCGGCGCCGCCTCGTCCGTCGTCGCCCTGGTCTCCTACAGCGCCATGCAGTGCTGCATCTACGGCCTGTTCGGCTTCGAGCTCTCCGGGCTGCTGCAACGGCACCTGCACCTGACCGTCGCCTGGTGGATCCCCGCCCTCGCCGCCGTCGTGGCCGTCGGCGTGCTCGGCTGGCTGAAGATCGACCTCAACGTCAAGGTGCTGGGCGTCCTGCTGCTCGTCGAGGTCGTCATGGTCCTCGTCTTCGACGTCGCCGGGCTCGGCTCGCCCGGCGCCGAGGGCCTCTCCCCGCGCGCCTTCCACCCCGACACCCTCTCCGGCCCCGGACTCGGCACCGCCTTCTGCGGCACCATCGCCTCCTTCGTCGGCTTCGAACAGGCCGCCGTCTACTCCGAGGAGACCAGCCGCCCCGGCGTCGTCGTCGCCCGCGTCACCTACCTCGCCGTCGGCTTCATCGCCGTCTTCTTCGCGATCAGCGCCTGGGCCCTGACCGTGGCCGCCGGCCCCTCGCGCATCCACGAACTCTCCCTCCAGGAAGGGCCGAACCTCCTCTTCGGCCTCACCGAGGACCGGCTCGGCGCCGGATTCACCGACGTGATGCACCTCTTCTACGTGACCGGCATGTTCGCCGCCCTGCTCAGCTTCCACAACGTGGTGGCCCGCTACGCCTTCGCCATGGGCCGCGAGGGCCTGCTGCCCGCCGCCGTCGGCCGCACCTCCCGCACCAGCGGCGCCCCTGCCCATGGTTCGCTGCTGCAGAGCGGCGTCGCCCTGGCCGTCGTCACCGTCTTCGCCGCCACCGACGACAAGCCGAACGGCGACCCCACCGCCCCCGTCCTGCGGCTCTCCAACTGGCTCGGAAACGTCTGCGCGTTGGGCGTCACCGTCCTGATGATCGCCGCCTCCGCCGGCGTCGTCGTCTTCTTCGTCCGCCGCGGCGCCGCCCGCGCCCAGGCGTGGCGGCTGGCCGCCTCCGCCGTCGCCGGGCTGGCCCTGACGGTGATCGCCGTGATCACGGTCCGGGACTTCGACGCGCTCGTCGGCTCCGGCCCGGATTCGCCGTTGCGCTGGGCGCTGCCCGGCATCGTCCTGCTGGCGCTGGTGGCCGGACTCGTCCTGGGCCTGGTGCTCAAGTCCGTACGGCCCGGGGTGCATGCCCGGATCGGCCTCGGCAACGAGGCGTTCCAGCTGGACAAGGCGGCGGAGGAGGGGCGTCAGCGGGCGGGGTCGTAGCGCCACCACCAGGCGATGGAGGGGATGTCCAGGGGGACGGGCGACTCCTCCGGGATCCCGTCGTCGACGGGGTCGGCGGTGAACAGGGCTTCTCCGCCGAGGCCGTCCGCGAAGGCGTACCGGTCGTTGTGGAGCCCCCACTCCAGGGCACCCCGGCAGTAGTGGGCGAGCCCCTCGACGTAGGCGGCGACGGCGGGCGGGGCATCGGCCAGGACCGCCGCCCGCAGCCGGAGGAACAGGCCCAGCGTCCGGTTGCGCATCCCGACGAGCCGCGAGGCGGCCTCCTGGGGGGAACACCGCCGCTCGCGGGCGATCACCTCGACGAGGTTGTGCTCCCGGGCGGGGGAGCGCTCCCGCTCCTTGCCGAACGACGGGATCTCGCAGTCCCAGGTCGCCAGGCCCGCCGCCATCTCCGCCAGCGCGCGCAACCGCCGGTCCTCGAACGCGTCCTGGTCCAGGGGCGTCCCGGCGACGACATGGGCCAGGACGGGGATCGCCCAGCCTCCTCCGCCGAAGAGCCGCATGGCGACCGCGTCCTCCAGCGAGGGCCGCAGGTCCACCGCCTTCCATATCTCGGCCATGAGGTAGGTCCGCACCCCGTCCACGAAGCGCCCGACGTGCGAGGGCGGTGCCAAGGCCGCGAGCCTGGCGCGCAGATCGACCAGTGCGCAGGTGTAGCGGTCCTCCCGGGCGAAGGGCGCCTCGGGGGACTCCAGCGCCCGCTGCATACGGGCCACGGTTCCGATGAACGCGTCCGGCCGGGCGCTCAACGGCCCCTCGTCGCAGTACTCGTCGTCGAAGGCGAAGGCCCAGGCGTCGAAGTCGGCGCCGATCCGCAGGAGTTCGTAGGAACCGGCCGGGAACAGCAGGGCCGCCAGCCGGCCGAGACCGATATGGACCAGGCGCTCGCGCTGGACGGCGTCGGGATACAGCTCCCACCGGTCCAGAAAGGCCAGGACGCTCCCCTCCAGCCGCCGCCAGTCCGGGTGGATGGCCGGGGGTGTCCCTCCGGCCGGCGCGGGCACGTGCAGGATCGCCATGGGACCACCTCACGGTACGCGTCGTCGGGCGATGATGCTGTACACCGATACGTCGTTGCGGGCCAGGGAGCGCGGGAGGTTCTCGGCCGCCACCCGCAGCTCCTCCAGAGGTCCGGTCGCCCCGCCCGGGAAGGCCCTCCCGATATTGGCCCGCACGTCCAGGAACCAGCGGGTCACCTCGGCGTTGGACGGCAGCACCCGCACATCCTCGACGGCGAAGCCGCTGTCCTCCAGCACGCCGGTGAAGTACTCGGGCGTCTTGCGATGGCCGCACGCGATCCGGTCCACCGCGTCCGGGATGTCCGGCCGGTAGGCGGCCGTCGCGTACAGGGTGTCGGAGATGACGAGAGTCCCGCCGTCGGCGACCCGCTGGGCCAGGGCGCGCATCGACGCCTCGTAGAGGCCGTGCGGGAAGTGGGTGATCACGCCGCGCACGAGCACCAGATCGTACGGTACGCCGGGCTCGGGCAGCAGCCCGATGTCCCGCGCGTTGCACCGGTGGAGACGGACGCGCGCGGCCAGGCCGCGGCGGGCCAGATATGCGGCGCAGTGGGCGAGTTGGGCGTCGCTGACGTTGATCGCGTCGATGCGCGGGCAGCCGGGGAAGCGCTCGGCCAGCAGCCGGGTCTCGTACCCCCACCCGCAGCCGAGGTCCAGTATCCGCCCCGGGGAGCACGGCCCGGCCAGCTCCAGCTGCCGCTCGAAGTACCGTACGCCCACGTCCTGAAGGGAGTTGCCGGCCCCCGGCCGGTCGTCGTACAGCCCGAACTGGAACAGCAGGCTGTCCCCGAGGACGGTCCGCCACGCCTCCGGCGGATCGGCGTAGGTGGACTCCACCTTCGCCTGGTACGGATCGACGCCGGGGCCCTCGACGACGCCGATCGGCAACTCCCCGGCCATGGCTGCTCCTCGTCCCGCCCGGTGGTGGCGGAGCGACCCTAGGCGTCCGGGACGCCGGACGGCAGGGCCGGAATCCGCCACCACGGCGGCGAGCACCCCCTAGGCGTTCCGGGACCAGGGGCCGGTCGGCCGGTCGTCCTCGATCTGCACGCTGTTGTAGGTGGCGGCGCGCTTGACGGCGATGGTCCGGTACTGGTCCTCGTGGAAGACCCAGAACCACTGGTTGCCCGCGACGTTCTCCTTGCCGGGAACGGCCTGGACGGCATCGACCCCGGTGACGCCCGGGAGGGATCCCCAGTCGGTGAGCAGCCTGTTGCCGTCGCCCTCCTGGCCGTCGGCGTGGTCCTGGCCGACGGGCGCGATGGTGATCTTGCGGTAACGCTGTCCGTTCACCCCCGGGGTGGTGACGAACGCCCAGTAGCGGTACTTGCCGTCGGGACCGGGCTGTTGGTCGGGGACGGGCATGAAGGCGTCCACGCGGTTGACGACGCTGAGCGAGCCCGCCCACTTGAGCATCATCATCTGGTCGGCGCCCGTCATGGCGCTGGTGTACGGGGGGCTGTCGGCGATGGTGACGAAGCGGTAGTACTGCGTGCCGTTGAGGGTGTGGAAGACCCAGTACGCGCTCTTCCCCCCGGTGCGCTGCTCGTCGGGGACCGGCAGGACCGTGTCGAGCTGGGCGATGCCCTTCAGGGCCGGCCAGGTGGACAGCGGGCCGACGGTCTCCAGGACGATCCCGGTGTCCGCGTCGTCGTCGACGGTCAGCGCGCTGCGTTCGGCGGCGCCGATCTTCACCAGGCGGATGACGCCCTGCTGGAAGGTCCAGAAGCGGTCCTTCGTGCCCGGCACCGGCACGATCGCGTCCATCGGGAGCGGCTTCGGCGGCAGTTGGGTCTGCTGGTCCGCCGGCGTTTGCTGTTCGCCGGGGAGCTTGATGGTGGGGTCGCCCAGCGCGAGGCGTCTGAGGGTGGTGATGGAGGGAACGAAGGTGTAGAGGGCGCCGCGGGTGCGGACGAAGGGCTTGAAGTCGAGCGAGACCGTCTGGCGGTCGCCGGACGGCGCGGTGCACTCGTAGCTGATCCTGCCGTCGCCCTCGTGCCGGCCGTCCACATCGTGCTTCCCGTCGCCCAGGCCGGTGAGCTGGCCGCTGACCATGGTGTCCGGGCCGGGCCAGTGGGGGCGGTCGGGCGGGAAGTCCGACTTGTTGATCCAGTCCCGCTGCATGAACTCGAACTGGCCGGCCAGGTCGGACTGGTAGCAGACGAAGACCAGCCCGCGGAGGCCGTCGGGGCCCTTGCGGTCGTCGGCGCTCATCGGGTCGAAGGGCAGCCCGTAGGGGATGCCCCGCCGGATGATCCGGGCGGCGTCGACGATCTCCTCCTCCAGCGGACTGCACTTGGCGAGCCCCGCTTCGACCAGGTGGTCCTCGATGAGCCCGTCGCGGGGGTTGGTATTGCGGAGATGGGAGAAGAGCGGGGTCCTCAGCCCGTCGGGGTCGTCCTTGAAGCCGAAGTCGTTGCTGGGTGCCACGCCCTTCTTGGTGCAGGGCATGTTCTCGCTGAGGGCGACGGGGGTGCCGTCGCGCCAGCGGCCCACGAGGCGGGCGGCGAACCAGTCCTGACCCCGGTCCTTGTCGACGGCCTTGAGGTCTTTGAGACGTCTGAGCTGGGTGCGGACCTGGGACCACCAGCCGGGGACATCCTGTTCGAGGCGGCGGATGACCTGGAAGGAGCCCTCGTGCATCCACGCCGGGATGTAGTCCTCGGCCGCGCTCTTCACCACCTTCCTGTGGAAGTCGGTGAGTTCCCTCCCGACGACGAATTCGCCGGCGGGGATGAGGCGGGTGCCGGGTTTGCCCTTGGCGTAGTGCGGGTTGCCGGGTTCGGGTTCGTCGAAGCCGGCGACGGCGGGCTGGCTGGTGCCGTCGACGAAGCCGAAGTGCTCCTTGCCCTCGGCGTCGCCCTGCAGGTGTTCGCCCTCCTGGGTGTAGAGGAGGGTCAGGTCGTTCTGCCGGGCGTCGCGCGTCTGTCTCTCGACGGTGGCCTTGAGGTCGTCGGGGTCGTCGGCGGCGACGGTGAGGACGGCGTGGACGCCGGGGTTGAACCTGCCGCCGAAGTCCCAGTGATGGGGGGCGCTGTCGTCGGTGTCGCCCAGTTTGACCGCCCTGCTCCCGCCGTCCGACGACTGGCCGTCCGGCCCCTCGATGAACGCGCTGATGGTGTCGGCCGGTTTGGCCTCCTTGGTCAGCAGCTTCTCGTCGGTGGTGAGGAACTGCAGTCCTTCGTAGGTGAAGCCGAGGCCGAGCCAGGTGGCCTTGAGCGATTGCGGATTGTCACCGCCGGAGGCGTTCTTCGCCGCGCTGTACTGCGCGTTGAACCTGGCGACCTGCTGCGTGGTCGCGATCTGCGGGGCCATCTTCTCCACCCAGGTCCGGGCGCCGGAGACGCTGCCGAACTGGAGGAGCAGGAGCTGGACGTGGTCCTTCTTGAAGCCGGCGATGATGTCGCCCTGGATCTCGGTGTTCTCGCGCAGGGCGAGGTCGTTGGCCATGGTGATCCGTTCGTTGTGCGGGGGAGCGGGTGCTTACTGCTCGGGCGCCTACTGCTTGCGGGACCAGACGGCGGTCGGTGCGTCGTCCGTGATGCGGTCGCCGTCGTGGTTGCCGTCGCGCTTGACGGTCATGACCCGGTACTTCTCCGCGTCGTGGAAGGCCCAGAACCACTGCTTGCCCGCGGAGTTCTCCTTGGTGGGCACGGCGAGGAAGGCGTCGACCCGGGTGACGCCCTCCAGCGCCCGGCCCCAGTTGCCGATCAGGCTGGGGTCCCAGTACCGCTCCGCCTTGTCGGGCAGGTACTGCCCGCTGCGCTTGAGGGAGATCAGCCGGTAGCGCTGGCCGACCTGGGTGGTGAAGAAGACCCAGTAGCCGTACCGGCCGTCACCGGCGGGCTGCATGTCGGGGACGGGCAGGAAGGCGTCCACATGGGCGCCCGGGTCGATCGAGCGCCACCGGCTCATCTCCTGGTCGTCGCCGACCGCCCGGCTGGTCCACGGCTCGGCGCCCGCGAGGGCGATCCGCCGGAAGACCTGCTTTCCGTTGTTGGTGTGGAAGACCCAGTAGCCGTACGTGCCGTCACCGGCCGGCTGTTCGTCGGGGACGGGGAGGATGGTGTCCAGTTGGACGACGCCCTGCAGGGCGGGCCAGGCCGAGTACTTCCCCACGGTCTGCGTGACCAGCCCGGTGTCGTCGTCGACGTCACCGCTGGAGAGCTGGGCCCGCTCGCCCTTGCCGATCTTGATGAGGCGGATGACGCCCTGCTGGAACGTCCAGAAGCGGTCCGTCGTCCCGGGAACCGGAAGGACGGCGTCCACCGGCAGGCTCTGTCCCGGGAGGGGTTCGGGGATCTTCTGCCCCTGCTGGATCTCCTCGGGGAGCTTGGCGTTGGGGTCGCCCAGCGCGAGGCGCTTGAGAGTGCTGATGGCGGGGACGAAGGTGTAGAGGGCGCCGCGGGTGTGGACGAAGGGCTTGAAGTCGAGGGGGACGGTCTGGCGTTCGCCGGACGGCGCGGTGCACTCGTAGCTGACCCTGCCGTCGCTCACCTCCTTGAGCTCGCCGCTGACCATGGGGTCGGGGCCGGGCTCGTGGGGATCGCGCCCCTTCGGGAAGTTGGAGTCGTTGATCCAGCGGACCTGGATGAACTCGAACTGGCCGACCAGGTCCGCCTGGTAGCAGACGAAGGTGAGACCGCGTTTGCCGTCGGGCCCGCAGTCGGGGTTGGCGCTCATCGGGTCGAAGGGCAGCCCGTAGGGGATGCCGCGCCGCATGATCCGGCGGATGTCCATGAACTCCTCGCCGACGAGCTCGGGTCTGCCGGTCTTCTCGTCGTGGTCGATGAGTCCGTCGCGGGGGTTGGTCTTGCGGAGGTGGGAGAAGAGCGGCGTCTTCAGCCCGTCGGGGTCGTCCTTGAAGCCGAAGTCGTTGCGCGCGCCCACTCCCGCTTGGGGCCGGTCCACGGCGTTGCTCAGGGCGACGGGGGTGCCGTCGCGCCAGCGGCCGACGACGCGGGCGGCGAGCCCGTGCCGGGTCATGTCCTTGTCGACGGCCTTGAGGTCCTTGAGCCGCCGGAGCTGGGTGTCGATCTGGGACCACCAGCCGGGGACGTCCTGTTCGAGGCGGCGGATCACCTGGAAGGAGCCCTTGCCCATCCAGGCCGGCATCCTGGCGGTGGCCGCGGTCTCCGGGTCGTGCTTCGGGGCGCCCGGGAGTCCGATGACGAATTCGCCGGCGGGGATCATACGGGTGCCGGGTTTGCCCTTGGCGAAGGGAGTGCCGGGCTCGGGTTCGTCGAAGCCCTCGACGGCGGGCTGGCTGGTGCCGTCGACGAAGCCGAAGTGCTCCTTGCCCTCGGCGTCGCCGTGGAGGTGTTCGCCCTCCTGGGTGTAGAGGTGGGTCAGGTCGTTCTGCTTGGCCTCGCCCAACTGCCGCGCGACCTCGGCGTCCAGGTCGGCCACGTCGTCGGCGGCGACGGTGAGGACGGCGTGGACGCCGGGGTTGAAACCGCCGCCGAACTCCCAGTGCTGGGGGGCGCTGTCGTCGGTGTCGCCGAGCGCGGTCGCCCGGCTCGGGCCGTCGGGGACCAGCCGGCCGTCCGGCCCCTGGATGAACGCGTCCAGGGTGTCGCCGGTCCGGGCCTCCTCGGTCAGCAGTTTCTCGTCGGTGGTGAGGAACTGGAGTCCCTCGTAGGTGAAGCTGAGCCCGAGCCAGGTGGCCTTGAGCGACCGGGGATTGTCGCCGGTGCTGTTGAGCGCGGCGCTGTACTTCGCGTTGAACTCGGCGACCCGCCGGGTCGTGGCGATCTGCGGGGCGAGTCCGCCCACCCAGGCCCGGGCGCCGTCGACGCCGCCGAACTGGAGGAGCAGGAGCCGGACATGGTCCTTCTTGAAGCCGGCGATGATGTCGCCCTGGATCTCGGGGTCCTGGCGCAGGGAGAGGTCGGTGGCCATGGGGGATCCGTTCGTTCGCTGTCGGGGATGGCGGTGAAGCCGTCGGGGACGACGGTGAAGGGGGAAGCCCCGGGCCACGGGACCGTGCGGTCGTCGTCCGGCGCGGTCGCGTGCCCGGGGCGGTCGAAGAGCGCTCGGGGGCTCAGGCGTTCGGCCTCAGCTGGACCCACTTGGCGATGCTGGGCACGCCCGCGTCGTTGAGCAGGAAGAGCATGTAGTAGCCGGGAGGGGCCTCGTTGGCGGAGGCCGGGGTCCGGAGCGTGAGCTGGCCCGCCACGTTCTGGACGATCGGCAGCTCCAGGCGCCGCTGGGTGGTGTCCACGGAGTGCGTGGAGGAGATGGGGGCCATGAGGACGGCCCGCTTCGCCTGGGTCGGGGTGTCGGTGGTGACCTTGAAGGACGAGCCGTAGGCGACCGGGGAGTTGGGCGCGCTGCTCAGACTCGGCCGGGCGCCCTGGTTCAGGTACGGGGGCTCGTAGATCTCGATGCTCCCGTTCATCCCCGAGCGGATGGCCGGGTTGTTGGCCATCTGCTGGAGCTCGTCACCGGTGACCATGATCCGGCCGTCGGGCAGGAGGACGGCATTGGAGTGGTAGCCGCGCGGCAGCCGCTGGGCCGGGCCGACGGTCCACTTGCCGCTCGCGTCCAGCGTCTCCGTGTGGCGCAGCGGCAGCCACTCGTCGGGCACGTTGGGGTTGTGGTCGCCGCCGCCGTAGTCCCGGATGTCCATGGCGCCGTTGACGGTGAGCAGATTGCCGTTGGGCAGGATGACGGTGTCGTCCTGGGTGCGGCCGCGGCTCCTGGCCGGGCCGTCGGTCCACTGGCCGGTCGTGCTGGAGAACTTGTAGGTCTTTCCGCTGTGCGGGTCGCCGCCGAGGATGAGCGCCGTGTCCGGGCCGTTGGCGCCGTTGGGGAGGGGGACCGCGGAACCGTAGTTGCGCAGGCCCCCGTCGGGCCGGTCCGCGAGGGTGGTGCGGGACTCGGTCTCCGGGTCGAACTTCCACTGCTGCTCGGCGTTCCGGCCGAGACCGTACACCTTGCCGTCCCGCATCGAGAACAGATGCGGGTAGTCCCGTTTGTACGGTGCCTGCACGAACTTCCACTTGTCCAGCGCTGCCTGGTCGGGCGCCTGGGACTTGTCGTAGCTCACCGTGGCGTCCCGGGCGGGGAAGCGCTCGATGCTGGTCGCCTTGGCCGGATCGTTCCAACCGCGTTCGTCCTGGCCGGACATGATGAGCTGACGGCCGTCCGCCCCGGTGACCACGGACGGGTACCAGCGGCCGGTCGTCATGTCCCGCTGCCGGTGCCACTCCTTCTTCCACGGGTCGAAGACGAAGGCGAACTTGGCACCGGCCCCGTTGACCCCGCGGCCGAGGTTGCCGCCGAAGACGGCGACCATGCCGTTGGGGAGGTAGGCGTGACCGGCGCAGAAGATGGGCGCGGCCCGTTTGATGCCCGTGCCGTCGTCCATGTCGACGGCGGGTGTCGGGACGGCCGTGAAGGCGTCGGCGCCGTACCCCAGGGCCGGGTTCCAGACGTAGGCGCGGCCGGTGTTCTTCGCGCCGATCTGCTGGGTGGGCGCGGGCTCCTTCGTCGGGTTGCTCTCGAACATCTCGAAGGAGAACAGGAGCACTTCGCCGGTGGGCAGGAGTGCGACATGGTCGCCGAAGTCGGGGGAGGGGAAGTACTCGGTGAACTTCCCCGACTGTGCGGCCTGGTACTGCGCGTTCTCGTCGGCCTGCGAGCTCTTGAGGGCCTCGTAGCTGGTGGTCCGGGTGGACTGCGGATAGTCGTCGTCGGCGAGGGCGGCCGCCGCGAGCCGCCGTCCGGCCAGGGCCTCGGCGCCGGCCCGGCCGAAGGCCGCCACCTCGGCGGGCAGCACCGCGGCCCTCACCCGCGCCTCGGTGATGTGCAGCCCCGGACGTTGGGCCATCGGGGCGGATGTGGCCGCGGGAGGTGCGGTCAGAAGGGTAAGGGTCGACAAAGCGATCACCCCGGCGGCGCCGACGGCCAATGTCGACCTGGGTCTTTTGCGCGTCATGGGACTGACTCCTCGGAAGTGGTCCGTCGGGGCCGCTGAGGGGCCGGACAGGGACGGAGGAACGACAGCGGTGAGTCACCGAGTAGAGCACTTACCGTAGTCATATACGGGTAGGCATGCCGGTAATAGCATGATTATTTGTCGATACGTCGTTACGCTGCGTGTCGCTCCTGAAGGGGCTCGGCCGCCGGTGCTGGAATGACCGGGCCTTTCGCCCGACCGACAGGAGAACCGCATGTTCAGCAGGACCGGACTCGTGATGTCCGTCGTCGCCGGGATCGCCCTCATCGCCGCCACGAGCGGCGGCGGCTCGGCAGCACCCCTCCACACCGGCCGGCCGCCGCACACCATCACCGGCCCCGTCATCGAGGGCGGCGCCGACGGCAAGCCGCATCTGCTGCGTTGCCCGTCCGCGGAGTGGGCCTACGGCGGCGGGTTCACCGTCAGCCCCGGCGCCGGCAGACAGTTCGGCCCGCAGGCCACGGACGTCCTGGAGAGCCACCCCAACGAGAACGGCACCGGCTGGATCGTCGCCGTCCGCAAGGAACACTGGCGCGGCGTACTCGGCCAGTCCGCACCGGCGAACCTCACCCTCCACGCGGTCTGCACGGAAGGGCAGGACGGGCCGCACGGTGGCTGACGGGCAAGGGATGGGGAAAAGCGAAGAGCCCCAGCTGAGCCGGGGCTCTTCCGCGGTGTCCGAGGGGGGACTTGAACTCTCCACTCGGGCACCAGCCTTCTAGCGTCCTGACCGGAAAACTCAGCGGTCAGGTGGGCATGGCGAAGTAGCCCCCGGTGGCGTGTGCTGAGAGCGTCGAGTGTTGTCAGGCGGCTGCCGGGGTGAGGGTGACGTCGTGGCCGAGGGCCTTGAGCTGGCGGACGAGGTCTCGGCTTTTGCGGCCCGGGTCGAGGTTGCGGGTGTGGAAGTCGGCGCCGAGGTCTCGGTAACGGGCGGTCGGGTCGTTCATGAGGTGCCAGACGGACACCAGGATGGAGCGGGCGACGGCGACCAGGGCTTTCATGTGGCCACGGTGTTTGGTGATCCTGCGGTAGCGGGCGCCGAGGAAAGTGTCGGTCCGTGCGGCGGAGATCGCTGCTTCGCCGAGGGCGCCGCGGAGCCAGGGGTTGCCCCTGCCGGTGGGGCCGGAGGTGTTCCTGTTTCCGGACTGCAGGGTGCGTGGGGAGAGTTTCGCCCAGGACACGAGATGGCCGGCGGTGGGGAAGACCGACATGTCCAGGCCGATCTCGGCGAGGATGACCTGCGCGGTGCCGGGGCCGACGCCGGGGATCTCGTCGAGGCGCTCGGTGTCGGTGATCGGCATCAGGGTGCCCTGTCCGGGGCCTTCGTCGTCCTCGGTGGTGGACAGTTCGGTCAGACGCAGGGTGATCCGGGCGGTGAGCTTGTCGATCTGCACGGTGAGGTGGTCGACGGTGTCCAGCAGCATCCGGCACATGAATGCGTGGTGCTCTTCGAACCGGCCGGTCAGGGCCTCGGCCAGGGTGCTGTGGCTGGCCTTGATCGTGCCGTGGGCCAGGTCCGCCAGGGCCTTGGGGCTGCGCTCGCCCGCGATCAGTGCCTCCAGCATCGCGCGTCCGGAGACGCCGAAGATGTCGGCGATCACGGTGGACAGCTTGATCTGGGCGTCCTCGAGGAGTTTCTCGGTGCGCTGCTTGTGGCGGGTGCGCTCGTGCGTCATGACCGCCCGGGCCCGGGTCAGATCGCGCAGTTCACGGACCGGCTTCGGGGGCACGAACGAGGGCCGGAGCATGCCGCGTTCGGTGAGCTTGGCCAGCCAGACCGCGTCCAGGCGGTCGGTCTTGGGCCGGCCCGGGACGTTCTTGACGTCACGGGCGTTGACCAGCCAGCACTCCAGACCACGCGACTCCAGCAGGAAGAAGTACGGCTTCCAATAGGTCGACGTCGCCTCCATCACCACCCGGGTGACGCCCTGGCAGATCAGGTGGTCGGCCAGGTCCAGGATCGCGCCGCTGGTCGCGACGGTGTTGAAGACCCGCTGCACGCGCTTGCCGGGCTTGTCCTCATGCGGCACCCGCACACAGACCATGCCCGACGCCTTGGCGATATCGATCGCCGCGACACGGGCCACGAGCTCCTCGGCCTGCTCGATCTCCTCGACGCCACCGCTGTCGTCGGTGTCCGCCATGCGCCACTCCCCGGTATCGATCCGTACGGGCCGACGCCTGCCCAGGGGGCCGCGGGGGGAGCGAGAATCTGACCGGCGTGCTCGATGGCAACAGTGCGTGGCCCCTCTGCGGCCCCGGCACCAGACTGACCTACGGGCTCAACGTCCCAACGAGCTACCGGCATCGGCGGGCAGGCGCCGCAGCCATGTTTTCACGCCGGCAAGGCGCACCCGAAGGGATCAGGGGGACTGACCTGCGTAAACGTCAGTCTGACCGGACCGCCTGCGCTCTCATCGCACCTGCCCTGACCTGGGTGTTTCGGAGTGATCCTGACCGCTGTTGGTCACGCGTTGGTCACGTGGCCAACCAGCATCGAGGTCGACCCCGGCGTCAGGAATGCGCGTCGAGGCCGACCTCGACGGTCTACCGGCCTGTGCGGAACTTCTCCCCCACTTGGTCGGTCAGCTTGTGCCGTTCCTCCGCGGCCGGCGGCGCGGTCCAGATATGGAGCAGGTGCTGCTCGGTCACGTCGTCGCCGGCCTCCGGGTCGACGAATGCTTTGTGGAGGCCGTTGTCCCGTCCCCGAGCGTGGATGCGGATCCGCCACCAGTGGGGTTCGGCGTCCGGGCCGGGGAGGGTGATGCCGTAGGTCTCGCCATCGGGGAGGTACTTCTCGTAGTCTCCGTCGCCGTCGGGCGAGGTGATGCCCGCGCCCGGGGGTGCGAAACGGGCGCTGATGTCCACGACCTCGTCCCACCCGGTGGTGTCCAGGGGCGGCTCCTGGTCGAAGACCTCGTAGCCGAGGTCCAGATAACCGTCCTGAATGCCGGTGTTCACTGTGACGTAGTCGCCGTCGGCGTTGACCTGGACGAGACCGTTTCCGGGTGTGCCGTCGTCGGGTGTGTCGTCGGCATCGGTCTCGAAGAGGTTGTACTGGTGGTAGGAAGCATGGACGCGCAGCGTGGTGGGCACGGTCAGACGCTTACCCAGTAGGCGTCGCCGTCAAGGACGCGCTGCTTGAGCTCGAAGCTGTTGAGCATGCCGCCCTGCTTGCGATTCTCGCTGAGGGGGACCCAGGTGATACCGCGGCTGGCGGCGGGCAGTGCGGTGCCACCTTCGCGGGTGGAGGCGAAGGGGTACTCGTCGCAGGAAGGGCCGGCGGATCCGGGCGGAGCGGACTTGCCGCCGCACACGGCCTTGCGGTTGGCGTCTTCCTTCTTCTTGTCGTCGAGCATGTGGAGCGGGTGGCCGGAGCCGGGCTTGCCGTAGTGGCCGCCGCGGGCCTGGATGGTGCGGATGCCCTGGGAGATGTTCGGCAGGCTGGCCATATCGGTCAGGGTAGGGGTGAACTTGGGTATGACGCAGCCGGGGGCCTGGCGAGGTTTGGTCTTTCCGGGCTTCTTGGCGAACATGTCGTCGCACCGGTAGGCGAGCGTGGTGTAGGTGACGGTGGCGGGGGTGAAGCCAGGCTTGGTGAAGGTGTAGGTGAAACGATTCGCCGTGTTGTGGATCTTGAATGCCTTCACGTTGTCGGTGTAGTCGACGCTGCCGGTCTTCGCGGAGCCGAGGGTGTGGCTCTTGAGGTGGTTGTCGGCGGAGCAGGAGCCGCCGCAGGAGACGTTCAGACCCATGCGGATGCCGCGGGCCTGGGGCGTCAACTGCGCCTTGCTGATGCCGATGGTCTCCTTCCACTTGCGGTTCTTGACCTGGAGCTGCATCTCGTGCTTGGCGGTGAACTTGGCGGTACCGACCGGCTTCTTGTTCACCAGGAGGGTGACGGTGATGTTCATCTCCTGGCACAGGTCGGTGCGGCTGTACCAGTTACAGCCGGCCGTCAGCGCCGCTCCGCCGGCACGCAGCGGGGCCTGAACCTGGGTGACGCTGATGGTCGCTTCCGAGGACTTGGCCTGCGCGGTGCCGGCGAGCACCGACGCGGTAAGTGCCAGGGCAGAAGCCCCGGCAGCAACAATGCTGTTGACCTTCAACTTGCCTACCTTTCAACGAGGTTGGCACTCCTGTCCGTGTGGACCGCGTCAGCCTCGCACGCCTCCCGCAGGTCCCTCTAAGGGATTTTTGGACTTCCGACCGGATCCGGCCATGAGTGATCTGCGTTCGCGTCGATGCGCCCTCGAATAGGCGAAGCAGGCCAGGGGTAGGCACCCAACCCTCGGTCTTTCCGCCCTCGTTGAGGAAGCGCGAGGACCAGCGACTCCTCTGCTACGCCTCTGGCGTGAAACCTACAGTCGCACCGTCGAACAAGCGGCTCCCCGGAACGACCAATGCAGACAAAGCTTCTACGGCCGACATCAGGGGGCGCTACGCTCTGACGAGCGTCACTTCAGGCATGCAGCCTTCCAGTCGCCGATTCCCCGGGTTCGGTTACGCCGGGGGTGAAGTGCAAGTCTCCCTGGAAGGTGATGCCATGAATCGACGCGCGAAGGAGTGGTTGCGCCGCGCCCTCGACGGGATCGAGCGCCGCCACCGGGCCCTGACCCTGCTCATCTCGGCCGCCAGTCTGGCAGCGGCCTGGCTGGGGAGGTAAGGCTGGCCCCGGTGTGATTCTCAGACACACCGGGGCCAGCCAGCCCTTGGGTTGCCCAACAGCGGCTCTTCGCGTTCGGGCAAAAGCTGATCGCGAGAACCGCCCTTCGCGCACCTTGCTCCCGGAGCCCGCGCGACGCGAGCTGTAGTATTTAGCTTACGGATGTGGGCATCCCCACGGGTCCAGTTTCAGAAGTTCTAAGAACTATTGGAAAAGTTCTCAGAACCCTTCCTTCCTTGCACTGCTCAACGACAGCATTGAGCCGTGTTCCTTGCTGGTTGCGGACCCGACACAAAAGGAACAACCAGCGCATCAGGCTCGCTGCCGCCACATGCATGCTCGGCGATGGGCACGGGACGCCGGATGTGATCGAGCTGTCTACGCCGCTGGGAGCCTGGCCCACATGGGGGCTGCACTATGCCGCGTCCCAGCTGAACGAAAGCCACTGAACTGGAGTGGGTGTTGTCGACGGCATGGGGTCAGGCGGGTATGCATGTCGCACCCCGTGTAGATCCAGGTGCGGCTCTCGCATCAAGATGTACGAGTGACGAGGAGTGAAGCGGGTCTGCTGGCGTTGCTGCGTGACCTTGATGACCCGGAGTGGCTGGAGTGGCCGCGGGACTACAACCGCAGCCAGACGACCGCCCTGTTCGACGGCCTGGTGGCACGGCTCGACCGCGACTTCACAGCTCACTGCGTCGCCGAGTGGGACACCCAGGACTCCAGCGAGTACGGACGTGTCGTCGTGCCCGCGGAAGCAACCGTGTGCGGGACTCGGATCGTGATCTGCGTGAGCAAATTCGGGTCCCTCGCCCTGGTCTGCGCAGAGAATCCCGGAGCCTTCCTCGGCACAGAGGACGCCCAGGCTGAGGGCGAGTTGGATGTCGCCGACCTCGCCAGGGCCCGTCGGGCCTTGGTCGACCTCGGGTATGCGGTGCTTCCTGAAGAGCTGCTGGAGGGCGACTACGACGGGCCCAGCCAGCTGCCCGCACACGTCCAGCGGCCCAGTTGGTGGCATCGCTTCTTCGGCACCTTCTGATGATTACCCCGAGGGCCAAACTGGTCCCGGCGAGGCAACCATCGATCACGTACGGACGGTACTGGATCTGCTTGAGCCGACGCTTGGCCGCTCGGGTGACCCCACCGAGGTCATCAAGATTCTCCTGGAAGCGGAGATCACAGGATGTCGTCCCGCCGGCCTTGCCATGAACGGCGCCCCCGCACTCAGGACGGCAGTTCGGCTCCGGCTGCTGGGCCGGCCTGGCGGAACTCGTCGAGCAGGCGGAAGAACGTGTCCAGCGGCGGATCGTCAGGAAGGTACCGCTCGATCGCACTGGCCCAGCCCAGAGCCATCGGCAAGTGATACGTCCGGCGCAGCCACGACGCGAACGGCCCGTCGGAGGGATGAAAAGCGAACTCCTCGTCCACTCCATGGACCTGAAGGGCGACGAAGTAGCCGAACAGCATCGTGCTCAGCTCCTCCAAGGAGCCGCCACGAACCTACACCCCGGGCCGCAACCGCACCTGTTCCACGAACTCGAAGGCGTCCTGCCACTCGGCTATCGGCCGGGGCCGCAGTTCCCGATCATCTGACACCCGGCCACCCTACGCAGCACACTCCCACGGCGACAGCCGCAGGCCAGCAACCCCAGCACTGAGCTGTACAGGCGACGGAAAGTCATGCCGGGCAAGGAGACCAGCTGTCCGCCAGCAAGGTCCTGAGAGATGACCGCCCACCCGGACGGGCCGATGCCCGCGGACAGACGAAGCCCCGCTCGGTGCGCACCGGGCGGGGCTCATTGAGCTTGGATCAGCGGAGGTCTAGTGCTCTGACCGGGAACGTTCGCCGGGTTGTGACAGGCGGTGCAGGGTTCACGGAAATTCGTTTCGAGCTTTGCCCTGGTGCC
This sequence comes from Streptomyces luteireticuli, assembly GCF_041519305.1. Lineage (NCBI taxonomy): Bacteria > Bacillati > Actinomycetota > Actinomycetes > Kitasatosporales > Streptomycetaceae > Streptomyces > Streptomyces luteireticuli. The sequence goes on along the minus strand of NZ_CP167927.1, from coordinate 2,232,394 downwards.
TCTACTGTGGCGCGGTGATGACTCAGGTGATCGTTGTCAACGGTGGTTCCAGCTCGGGGAAATCCGGGATCGTTCGGTGTCTGCAGGCAGTCCTGCCGGATCCATGGCTGGCCCTCGGGATAGACACACTGGTCGAGGCGATGCCGGCGTCCATGCAGGAGTCGGATGGCGGGATCGAGGTCGCTCCGGACGGAGAGGTGATCGTCGGTCCTGAATTCCGAACGCTGGAAGCGGCATGGATCGAGGGGGTCGCCGCGATGGCCCGTGCGGGCGCCCGGGTCATCGTCGATGAAGTCTTCCTCGGCGGAGCGTCCTCACAGCAGCGATGGCAGAAAGTCCTGGGTGAACTGCGGGTGCTGTGGGTCGGCGTCAGGTGTGACACGGCGGTGGCCGCAGGCCGTGAGGTCGCACGAGGTGATCGGACCATCGGGATGGCCGCGTCCCAGGCGGAAGCGGTTCATCAGGGCGTGACCTATGACCTGGAGGTGGACACCACACATGCGGAGGCGATGGAGTGTGCACGGACCATCGCCGCACATGTCAAGTGATCGACGGCCCGGCTGCCTGCCGCTGTGACCGCAGCGCCGGGGCGATTCAGGCGGCGGAGGTGAGGGGGCGTCCGCCCCAGCAGATACCCTTCTCGCTGCGGATGCGGGCGCGTTCCCAGCGCTGGGCGGCGAGCACGTCAGGGTGGCGGGCGTTGGCGTTGCGCCAGCGTAGGTAGGCGTGCAGGGCCCGGGTCTGCATGGGGTGACTGCGGTGGTTGGAGTTGGCCAGGATGAACTGCCTCAGCGGTCCGAAGTGCGCCTCGATCGAGTTCGCCCACGAGGCGTAGGTCGGGGTGAAGCACAGCTCGACCTACTCTTCTTCGCCCAGCGACGGATGTCGGCGCCTTTGTGGGCCGACAGGTTGTCCAGGATCACGTAGACCGGGGCGCCGCCGGGCCGGGCGGCGCGGATCGACGTCAGCGCGGCAAGAGTGTTGGCGGTGCCTTTGCGGCGGCGGTTGACGCCCCACACCCCGGCGCACGATCTGCTGCAGCTTCTGCCCCTCCTGGCCGGTCAGTCTGCGCACCCGCACAGGCTCAGCCACCACACCTCCAGCGGTCGGAACGGACGTCACCGCCCATCCAACCGCCACGACCACCAACCCGGCGAACCTTTGCGGTCACAGCACTAGCGGGTCCTGGGCGTTCTCGGGGGACGGTTCATCATCGGCGTGCGGGACGCAGTTGGGGCAGGAGACTCGGCGGTAGTCGGCACCGCTCGCCCGCAGAACCCAGATGACCTCCTCGGGGCGGCCGCAGTGGCCGCACAGTTCGACGCTCATGCGCTCACCGCCAGGGCAGGAAACGGCGCTCCGGGAAAGCCGTAGTCATCATCGAACCCGTCCAATGCCTTCTCCACGGCACGGCGCCGCGCGGCCTGCCTGCGTCGCTCTTCAACCTGTTCTTCCTCCCACACTTCCAGGTGTCGGCGGACGAGCGGCCCTTCGCACCCGCGGTCCCCCGAGCTCTCTGACGGTCTGGGCCGCGACGCCGAAGGCGACGTTGAAGCGCTCCGTCGAAAAGGGTGGGTCTTGGCCCGGGAAGTCGGCGGCCGGCTCACCGTGATCGGGCTTTCCCTCATGGCCACCCTGGCAGTGAGAAACCTCCGCTTCGGGCGGAGGGGTCCCAGCGAAGCGTGAAGCCCCGGCAGCGGTGGAGCCCCGGCCGTAGCCGGGGCTCCAGGCATGAGGGGCCGGTGGCTTACAGCTCTGCCTGAGCGATGCCCCGGTGGTCCACCCATGCCTGAGCCGCTTCCGCCATGGCCCCGCGCCATGCCTCATCGGGATACCGCTCGGCGATAGCACGGTTCATGCGCGTAGTGGCGACGGCGAATACGTCGATCGCCTTCGGGTCTGCGTTCGCCCATGCGGTGCACTTGGCGGCCCAGGACTCAGCGGACTCGGGGCTGTGGCCGGCGGAGATCAACTGAACGACGAGACAGGCCGGGTCGATGAAGCCGGGCCCGCGGGTCGGCCATGACCAGTCGATGATCCACGAGCCCACTCCTCCTACCCCTGCTGTCAGGTTGGACGGGTTGATGTCGGTGTGCAGCAGGGCGTCACCACGGAGGAGCGCCAACTCGTCTGCGCTGCTCACGTAGGCGTCCCATCGCTCTTCCGTCCAGTCCCGTGCGACGTCGGGCAGCCCCAGGTTCGCGGCCCGGTTGAGGAGGTCAACGGCGAGGGGGAGATCCGGGGAGCCCGGCTCGAAGTTGAGGCCGCGCTCCTCGATGGCCTCGAAACCGAGGATGATCCATCCGGCGTCGTCTTCGTCAACGGTCCACAGCAGGGCGGGCGAGAGGGGCTGTACGTAGGGGTTGATCGCCTGTTCCCGGAGGATGGAGTCTTTCCTCCCCCCAGGATGGTTGAACATCGATTTGACGAAGAACCGCCCCTTCTCGCTGTCGATGACTGCGGCGAAGTCGGACCCGAACCCCCGCTTCGGAACCCGGACATGGGTGACCTTGCCGGTGTACGGGAAGATCAGGTGCCTGAAGTGGCCATCGGGCAGGTCATCCATGGCCGGGTCTCCTCGGTTACGTCAGTTCCTGGGCGGGCATTCGGTGCCCGGTGCCCCCGGCTGGCACGATCCGTTCGGGCTGCACCTCGGGTCACACGGGTTCTTCGGGACGCAGTCAGGGCCACATGGCTTCTGCCCTTGGCCGTCGTTGTCCTTGTCCTTCTTCCCCCAGTCGGCCCGAAGGATCTCAAGGGCCTCAGCCAGAGTAGGGCCGTCCAGGATAGAGCTCAGCGAGTCCTCGTGGACGTTGCCGACACCCATCCAGGTGGAGAAGACGCACGGGGAGACTGTCCCGGTCGGGCCGATCGAGGCCCTGCCCTCACCACAACCGCCGCACAGGTTGGCGGTGTCCGGCTCCTGGCCGCCGCGCGCCCGCCCGAACTCTCGGATGCGATCGACCCCGATCTGCTTGACGCCGATCGCCTCCAGGTCGGCCTTCGTCGCCGCGATGATCTGCTCGTCGTCTCCGACGATGCCGGCTCGGATCGCAACGCCGAGTTCGATTGCCTTGATGATGTTGGCGCGGGTCCGGGGGTGACTCGGACGGCGGGTAACTTCGTTGTGCTCCGCAGCCTTGTTCGAGTAATACGACGTGGCCAGGGACATCCCCTCGCGCTGGAGCAGCGTCCACCACTCGTCCGTCACGTGAACCAAGTTGCTGTAGACCTCAACGCTCATCTTGAGCGCCAGGGCACGGTCCGCGAACTCGATCGCGTGCGGGTGCATGGTCGGCTCTCCGCCGATGAAGGTGACGTGCTCGATGCCCGCCTCGGCGGCCTGCTCCAAGAGCGTGAGCCAGTCTTCCCGGGTCATCGTGCCGTGGTCGCCCTCAGGCCCCGACGCGTTGTAGCAGTGCGTACAGTTGAGCTGGCACTTCCGCGTGAGGTCCATCCACAGGAACTGAGTGGTGGTCCGCTCGGCGGGTGATGCGGTCGTCATGCCCGTGCCCTTTCACTCGTTGAAGTGGGTCAGGTGCACTTACTGACCCGCGTCACCGAGGACCAACGTCACCCGGTGACGCGGAGCTTGGGGCCCTTCAGGCTTGCCGTGCAGCCGGACGGGCGTTTCCCTGCCTCCCGCTCTCGTAACAGGGCACAACCCTGGAAGTACGGGAGGCAGGGGTCTAGGAGCGGGCGGTCCTAGCCGGTCGGGTAGACCTCACCGTCCAGCGTGATCAACACGTTCGGTGGCTCGGGCACGGAGATATCGGCCGCCCGTACCGGGATCGGGGTGAGCCCGTGCCCGTGCACCAGGTGATCGGCCAGTTTCACCCGCAGGTACTCGACCCGAAGCGTGAGGCGGTGGAAGGCGGCGACAACTGTCTCTTCGGCCAGATCCCGGCACTTCCCGCACCGGGCAACAAGCCGGGGAAACGGTACGAGCCTCACGTCGTCTCCTCCACGCTACCGATGCACCGTGACCGTGTCGTGCACCGCAGGCTGCACGGTCGAGTGCGAGGTGTCGGGGGGACTGGTGGCTTCGACCACAGCCCAGCCCAGGACGATGAGCAGCACCGCGATCACCACGACGAATCCCACGAGGACCGCAAACGCGAACCTGGTACCACTGAACGATCAGTTGGGGCGATCGATCTTCCCCCACATGCCTTCCTGCACGCCTTGATCACATGCTGGCTCTGGCAGGGGCGGCGCAGGATCCGGCTTGAGGAGCGCGCGCTCCAGGAGGCCGTCCATGCGGTCGTCCTCGCTCATTCCTCCTCCCGCGGGTGCTCAGCAAGGCAGTGCTCGGCCTGGACCCGGTGCACCATCTCCACGAGATCGTGATGCCCCTCGACCGATGCCATGAAGTGAAGACTGATGTTGAGTTGGCAATCGAGGCAATCACCCTGGAAGAGGTGCCGCCCCTCCCACGAGGCGACGGTCTTCTTCGCCCTCGCCAGCGGGGTCCGCAGCACGAGCCGGGGCCGAGGCCAGGGCGGCCAGCGGCGTAAAACCCGCCCGGCCGGCCTCATCGTCGCCTCCCGCGGCTATCGGACGACGGGACCTTACGGACGACCGACACCGTCTCCACCGGCGCCATCCGCTCAACGCCGCCCCGCTCGGGACGGATGAAGGCCATGTCCTCGTAGCGTCGTCGCTCCCAGGACGGGGCGTACGGGTCCTCCCAATCGCGCATCACGGCCTGGAGGATCCCCTCGTGGCCGGTGCTGGTCCGGACCCACTGCCCGATGTCGCTTTCGGAGACCGTCACTTGGTCCTCCATTGGCCGGCGGCCTGCATCTCCGCCTTGGAGGCCCACGTCAACTCGTCGGAGCCGCACACCCATACGTCGGTCCCGTCGGAGATGCGGAACTGACCGTTCTTGTGCTCGACCACCTTGCCGATCTTCTTGGTCGCCTTGACCTTCACCCACGAACCGGTCCGGAAGGTCATCGCACGACCCCGGACGGCGGCTCACCGATGAACTTCGCGAACGCCGGCAGGGAGTGAAGCCACTTCTGGAGGCTCTCCTTGCCCTTCGGGTAGAACGCGATCTCGTCCTCGCACCGGGCCACGAGACCGGTCACATCCCGATCCTGGAGCAGGCGCTCGGCCTTCGGCCAGGAGTGCCGGCTGGCCCGGCTGCTCGTCATGTCGCCGAAGTCGAAGAACTCGGCGTACACGCCCCAGCCTTCGGCCTCGGCGTGGTCGCGAAGGCGGCTCAACACCACGTGCGGCTTGCCGTCGTCGTGGATGAGCGCGTAGGCGACAACGAGCGTCTGCTCCGGGTACCCACTGGACGCGTTCGCGATGTTGCGACGACGCGCGAGATCGGTCAACTGTCTCGCCTTCCCCTCCTATTGGCTGTGCCGAGACACGCTAGGAGGGGGCGAACGCCTTGTCGCGAGCACTTCGGGTATCCAGAGATCCGAAGTGCTCGGAGTGATCGTTTACAGGGGCAGACGGACCGCAGAGGCTAGATCGCGCATCTCTAGTGTCAACGTGCGCCGTTCTGCGATCACCCGTTCGAGGATGTCGCGTGCGTACTGCTGGTTCGGCAACCACTCGGGTGCACGTTGGCTGATGTTGCACAGCTCTTCCATGCACGAGCCGTACTCGTTGGATTGCGCATACGCATTGGCGACGTCCAGTCGATGCCTGTTCCAGTCGCTCGACGTCAGCTTGACCTTGAACCGGGAGCTTTGCACTTTCCTGCGCTTGGCGATCTGCCCGCCGAGTCGCAGTACGGCAGCGTGTTGCCCGGCGAGCCCCGCATTCTCCGCGGTCTTCATCATGACGGTGAGGGGGCCGAAGGTTGAGTTGCTGAGCTGCGGCGGGAACCTCCACTCATGTCCCAGCGCCTCAGCCGCAGCACGGGCGTACCTCATGGCGTCCTCGGCTTCCCCGAGACGGTTATCCCGGACGGCGGCGCCGGAGAGCCGTACCAGCATGATCCCCCATAGGGCGAGTTCAGCCGGCGTAGCCCGGGTCATACGCACTGGTTCGGCGTCATCGGCCCATTGAGTGGCCAACTCGCGGGCCTTCGCGAGCTGCCCCTGACGCAGGAGCAACCAGCACATGTAGTCGATGGTCACCGCGGCCTGAAGCCTGTCGGAGACCTCGTCCAACGACCGCGTGAGCGCATCCTCCGCCGCCTTGAACTGACGGTTGTGGATCAGCAGCCAACCGACACGTTGGAGCAGCCGCACCCGGAGTTCTCGACCCTCTGAACCGAGGACATCAGCGTCTCGGAGCAGCGCAGGAAGGACAGCCGCAAGGTCCTGGTACCTGTCATCCACGACCAACGGTGTCAGGGCGTCCAACGCCTCGGACACGCCCTCTACGGTCGGTGGATCATCGGGAGCGTCCAAGAGCGCAGAGGGCGTGTTGAGCGTCTTCTTGATGCCCTCCCAAGGCTCCGTCGGCTCCTCATCTTCCTCGCTTCGGCTACCAACCAGATCCATGGTCGGCATACGCAGTGCCGTCGCAAATTTTCGCCAGGTCTCCATCCGGGCGCCTTCTTGTTCCCCCCTCTCCAGCCGACGCAGCACGGACACAGACACGCCTGACGCCTCGGCCAGCTCCGTTTGCGTCAGCCCTCGTAGCTTCCTCGCCATCCTGATTCGTTCGCCAGCGCTCGTCATAGCACGAGCGTACGCGCCTTAGCCATAGCTCGCCGAGGGGTGAATTAACCGCGCTCTTCGGTGGGTTGACGACCTGTGCTAGACCTCGAAGACGAGCTTCTCGAACCCCGCGGGCACCGAGCCTTCGTCGCCCTCCACCACCAGGTAGACCAAGAGGTCCGGGTCGTCGTCCGACCCGTACCCGACCGAGGCCATCCACTCCTCGACCTCGGGCCGCTCGATCAGGCCCGGGACGACAGGGCACTCGGGGGCGACGCATCGGTGGCTGCCCCCACTGAAATCCGCCCTCGCCGAGCTGCTCTTCCCGGGCTTCCAGCAGCTCCTTCGGACTCGCGTACAGCCGGGGCCGGCCGGGCCGAGGGGCAGGTACGGGCACTCACGGAAGGACGGAGCGCGGAAGCTCGCCGCCTCCGGGGCGGGCCGGATCGGCCTGTCCGCCCTGGTCCAAGGGCATGATCGCTGGGCCGTTGGTCACGTGGTTGGTCACGCCACTGCCCAGGAAACAGAAAAACCCCAGATGAACTGGGGTCTCTGCTGGTGTCCGAGGGGGGACTTGAACCCCCACGCCCGATAAAGGGCACTAGCACCTCAAGCTAGCGCGTCTGCCATTCCGCCACCCGGACCAGGTGTTTGCCTCTGCGGTGTTTCCCGCGGCGACATGGAAAACAATACCAGGCTTTCGAGGGTGCTCGATCACCCCACCGGTCCACCCGGCCCCGGCCCGACCAGCGGTTCTTTCAGGAGTGTGACGGCGGGATTGCGGCCTTGGTGGTGGGTGCGACGGGTAGCAGGATGGCGGTGGGCCCGTCCCGGGCCCGCGAGGAAGCCAGAGGAGGCAGTGTGAGCGCGGAACACACATCGGGCACGTCGGGCGCCGAGAACGAGGTCGTGGATCTCTGCCGGGACCTGATCCGCATCGACACCAGCAACTACGGCGACCACTCCGGGCCCGGTGAGCGCGCCGCCGCCGAGTACGTGGCCGAGAAGCTGGCCGAGGTGGGGATCGAACCGCAGATCTTCGAGTCCCATCCGGGGAGGGCCTCGGTCGTCGCCCGGATCGAGGGCGAGGACCGCTCGCGGCCCGGGCTGCTCATCCATGGGCACACCGACGTCGTACCGGCCGACGCGGCCGACTGGACCCACCACCCCTTCGCGGGCGAGGTCGTCGACGGGTGCGTATGGGGGCGCGGGGCCGTCGACATGAAGGACATGGACGCGATGACCCTCGCGGTCGTCCGCGACCGGATGCGGACGGGGCGGAAGCCGCCGCGGGACGTCGTCCTCGCCTTCCTCGCGGACGAGGAGGCCGGCGGCACCTGGGGCGCCCGCCACCTGGTGGACAAGCACCCCGGGCTGTTCGAGGGCGTCACCGAGGCGATCGGCGAGGTCGGCGGCTTCTCGTTCACGGTCAACGAGGACCTGCGGCTCTATCTGATCGAGACCGCCGAGAAGGGCATGCACTGGATGCGGCTCACCGTGGAGGGCACGGCCGGCCACGGCTCGATGACCAACACGGACAACGCGATCACCGAACTGTGCGAGGCGGTCGCCCGGTTGGGGCGGCACGAGTTCCCGGTGCGGGTCACCAAGACCGTACGCTCGTTCCTCGACGAGCTGTCCGACGCGCTGGGCACCCCGCTGGACCCCGAGGACATGGAGGCGACCCTCGCCAAGCTCGGCGGCATCGCCAAGATGATCGGCACCACGCTGCGCAACAGCGCCGCCCCGACCATGCTCGGCGCCGGCTACAAGGTCAACGTCATCCCGGGGCAGGCCACCGCGCACGTCGACGGCCGCTTCCTGCCGGGGTACGAGGAGGAGTTCCTCGCCGACCTCGACCGCATCCTGGGCCCCCGGGTCAAGCGCGAGGACGTGCACGCGGACAAGGCCGTGGAGACCGGCTTCGACGGGGACCTCGTCACGGCCATGCAGACCGCGCTGCGGGCCGAGGACCCCATCGCGCGGGCCGTGCCGTACATGCTCTCCGGCGGCACCGACGCCAAGTCCTTCGCCGACCTCGGCATCCGCTGCTTCGGCTTCGCCCCGCTCAAGCTGCCCCCCGAGCTCGACTTCGCGGGCATGTTCCACGGGGTGGACGAGCGGGTGCCGGTCGACGGTCTGACCTTCGGGGCGCGGGTGCTCGACCGGTTCCTGGACGAGTGCTGATCGACGATCATCGAGGACCGTCGAAGACCTGAATAGGTGTCAGATTGGCGGGAGTTGGCGTTCCTTAGCCGGAAAGAGTGAACAGTCCCACGGTTACGTAGCCCTATTACCTTCCTCTCGTTACAGGGTGTGCGGTCCGCGGCTGGGACCGCATTCCAACAAGGAGGAACTCCAATGCTCAAGAAGGTCGTCGCCACTGCGGCTGCCACCGGTGGTCTCGTGCTCGCGGGCGCGGGGCTGGCCGCCGCCAGCGGGGGCGCTCAGGGAGCTGCTGTGAACAGCCCCGGCGTCGTTTCGGGCAATGTCATCCAGGTTCCGGTCAAGGTGCCGGTCGACGTGTGTGGCAACACGATCAACGTCGTCGGCCTGCTCAACCCCGCGATCGGCAACACCTGCATCAACAAGTGATGTTGCCCCTCGCCGGGTGAGGGTATGGACAAACCGGGCGGCTCCGGGAGTGCGCACCACGCGCCCCGGGGCCGCCGGGCTTTCGACCCGGACTCCGCGTGCGGGCTCGGCGCCCGCACGCGTTCCGTATGGCAAGAAGCAGCAGAGGGGCAAAGCAATGCGACAGGTCGCAAAAAAGGGCCTGCTTTCCGCGGCGGCGGCGAGCAGCGTGCTCGCAGCCGCGGGTGGCTACGCGTTCGCGGACTCGGGCGCCCAGGGTGCCGCCGCGCACTCCCCGGGCGTCGCGTCCGGCAACACCGTCCAGGCGCCGGTGCACGTGCCGGTCAACGTCTGCGGCAACACCGTGAACGTCGTGGGGCTGCTCAACCCCGCGACCGGCAACACCTGCGCGAACGGCGGCCACGGCCACCACGCGCACGGCGGGCACACCGGTCACGGTGAGCACGGGCAGGGGCGTCACGAAGGCGGCGCCCAGGCCGACGGCGCGGCGGCGAACTCGCCCGGCGTCGTCTCGGGCAACGTCATCCAGGCGCCGGTGCACGTGCCGGTCAACGCCTGCGGCAACTCGGTGGACGTCGTCGGCCTGGGCAACCCGGCCACCGGCAACACCTGTGTCAACGGCGGTGAGCACCGCCCGCAGCACCACCCGCAGGGGCACGACGACCACTGCACGCCGGGCCACCCCGGTACGCCGGCTCACCACGAGCCCGCGCACCACAACCCGCCGACCGGGCACCCCGGGCCCAAGCCGGCCGAGCACCCGCCGGTCGGGCACGACAGCCCGCCCGCCGAGCACTCGGTGCACAAGCCCGCCCAGCCCGGTCACCACGCCGTCACCCCGGCCACCCCGGTGGTGAAGGGCTGGCACCGGCCCGCCGAGCACCCGGTCGCGGCCCCGGCCTCGACCCCGTTCGAGGAGAAGGCCACCGAGCTCGCGCACACCGGCGCGGGTCAGCTGGGCATGGCCGGCGCGGCGAGCGCGGCCCTGCTGGCCGGCGGCACCATGCTCTACCGCCGGGCGCGCGCCGGGCAGCAGGGCTGATCCCCGGGCAGCACGGGTAGTACAGCGGCAAGCGGAGCGGGCCCCAGGCGCCGGGGCCCGCTTCCCCGTGTTTTCCGCCGGCCGGTCGGTGCCGTTATCCGGCCCGTGCGGTCACCAGGTGGCCTTCAGCTGACGGATGATCCGGCGCCGCAGCCGCACTCTTCGGCTGCCGTCGGGGTTGAGGCGGAGTCGGTCCAACTCCCAGTGCCCGTACTCGGCGTGGTCGGTCAGGAGGCGGGTCGCCGCACCCCGGGACACCCCGCGCGGCACATACACATCACAGAATTCGTATTCCGGCATCGCATCTATTGTGCGGGAACAGGCCCGGTACGGATAGCGTCTGCACTATGTCTGATGCTGCGCAGCCAACCGCTGCCGAGGTACGGGCCGCCGCCGAGGCGGTCAAAGCCGCTCTGGACCGCCACCTCGACGCCGTCGAACGCCGATCGGGAGAGGACGACCCGGCCGTCTACGCCGCGTTCAACGAACTGGCCGCGGCAGCCGAGGCGTACGACGAGCTGCTGTACGACGCCTACGACGAGGTCACTCCGTTCGAGATCCCCGGGGACGACAGCCTGCCCGCCTATGCGGGGCCCGAAGAACCCAGTGCGCTGAGCGTGCTGATCCGCCGGGACTACGCGGTCGTCGAGCCGCAGCGGCTGCTCTCCCAGGCCCAGCGCGTGGCCGACCTCGACCCCGACGCCCCCGATCCGTCGCTGGGTTCGAACCGGCCCGGGCCCGGAGGTGCCGCGGGCAGTGTGCACGCGGCGCTGGGGGTGCTCTTCGGCGAGTACGAACCGGATGAAATCGCCTCCCGGCACAAGGAGTTCGGCCTGGAGGAGGGCGACTCCACGCTGTGGGTGGCCGCGGCCGACGACCTCGCCGAGCCGGGGGAGTGGCTGTCCGCCCCGTTCGACCAGGCCGATCCGCAGCGGGTGGTGTGCCGGTTCGACGTCAGCGCCGTCTTCGACGAGGAGCTCGACGGGCTCGACGACATGGACGACGGCGACGATGTGGACGACGTGGACCTGGACGTCGACGACGGGGAGGCCGGGGCCGGGGGCGCCGCCGCGGACACCGGCGGCGCACCGGCGCGTTGACCCCCGCGGGGCTCACCCGGCGGGCTGCGCCTGTGCCTTGAGCAGGGACGCCAGCCGGGTGCTCCGCTCCTTCCCCGGGAGCTCGGCCACGGCCCGGGCGAGGGCCTGGCCCGCGCCGTGCACCACGGACAGATGGCGCTCGCCGCGGCCGAACGCGGTATGGACCCAGGGCCGGTCGAGGGCCCCGGCCGCGTCGCCCGGCAGCACCACGACGGCGGCCGGCCAGCGCGTCCCGGCCGCCTGATGGGCCGTCACGGCCCAGCCGTGGCGCACCTCGTCGGCGGTGCGGGACGGCGGGACGGTGACGGGGGTGCCCGAGCAGTCCAGGCGCAGCCCCTCGGCGTCGGCCGAGACGACCGTGCCGGGGACGATCCGGCCCGGCGCGGGGACGTGGACGATCCGGTCCCCGGGGTCGAAGCCGCCGAAGCGGCCCGGGCCGGGGTTGAGCCGCTGCTTGAGCGCGGCGTTGAGGGCGCGGGTGCCCGCGGCGCCGCCGTGGCCCGGGGTGATCACCTGGATGCCCTCCGGGGGCACGCCGAAGGCGCGCGGCACCGAGTCGGCGACGAGCTGCACCGTGCGGTGCACCGCCTCGCCCGCGTCCCGCACCGGCGTGATCACGACCTCCTTGCCCGGGGCGTCGGGCTGGGTCAGCTCCCCGATCCCGATGCCGGAGACCAGCTCGCCGATCGGGCCCGGGTCCGGGGTCCGGGAGACGACCACCGGGCAGGGGCGGGCCGCCAGGACGTCCGCGAACACCCGTCCGGGGCCCGCCGGTCCGAGCACTCCCGGGTCGCCGCTCAGCACCAGTCGGGTGCCGTCCGCCAGCATCTCGACCAGCATCGCGGCGGCCTCGACGTCGAGCCGGGGCGCGTCCAGGACGACGAGGACGTCGAGCGCGAGCGTCCCCTCGGCGTCCCGCTCCGGGCCCTCCTGGCCGGAGAGCAGACCGGCCACGGCGACCGCCCCCTCGTCGCCCGCCGCCGCCAGGCGCCGGCGGCCGTCCTCGGTGAACGCGGCGGCGGCCGCCCGCAGGCCCAGGGCGCGGGCCGCCGCGACGACCGCGGCGGGCTCGGCCCGGGCGGCCTCGCCGCCGCTGTGCGCGACCAGGCCGGAGACGGCCACCGCGCGGATCAGCTCGGCGGCCGACGGGGAGGGGGCCGCGGCGGCGGCCGACTCCCAGTCGAGATCCTCCTGCTGCTCCTGCGCGGGGAGGGTGCCGAGCAGGCGGCCCAGACCGTCGGCGAGGCTCTCCTCGGCCATCGCGTACCGGTCGAGGCCGAGCAGCAGCCGGACGGGCACCTCCTCGTCGTCCTCGGCCGGCTCGCGGAGGGGCTCCTGGAACGCCAGCACCGCGCCCTCCGCGACAGCGGCCTGCACGGCCTCCTCCGGGGCGGGCACGGAGCGCCGGGCGAGCTCCTCGCCCAGCGCCGTGGACTCCAGCACGGTGTGCCCGGCCAGGGCGGCCCGCTCCAGCAGCCAGGCGACCAGGGCGCGGGCCCGCCGCTCGTCCCCGGGCCCGCACGCGGAGCCCAGCAGCGCCCGGGCGAACCCGTCGGCCTGCTCCGGGCGCACGTCCTTGACGCCCAGCAGCAGCCAGGGGTCCTCGCGCAGCTCCGCCGCGGCCTGCTCGCCGAGCGCGGCGACGGCCGCCGCCGCGAGCGGCTCCGGCGCCCCGCCGGCGGCCAGCACCTGCCGCACCCCGGCCAGGACGTCCTCGTCCACCACGGGCTCCACCGCCCGCTCCGCCATCGGCTGCGGCCGGCTCTCCCGCACCACGGGCTTCCGCGGCGCGGGCCGGGGCCGCTTCGGCTCGGTGAAGAACGAGTCCGCGGAGCGCTCCCCGCTCTCGACGGCCCGCACGGCGGCGGCGAGCGCCTCGGCGACGGGGGAGCGCTTGCCGCTCGCGGGGGGCGCGGTGTCGCTGTGCGCGCCCTCCGCGGCGCCGCCCGCCGGGCGCTCGACGGGCGCCTCCGGCGCGGCGGCCCCGGCGTCCGCCGAAGTGCCGGCGGGGCCCGGGGCGTTGACCGCGCCCACTCCGTCGGCTCTGCCCGTCGGGGACGCGGACGCCGCCGGGGCGGCGGACTCGTCCCTCTCGGCGGGATGCCCGTCCGGCCGCCCCGCCGTCGGTGCTCCGTCCCCGGCGGCGGGGACCTGCGGCGCCGGAACGTCCGCCGTATCCGCAGCCGCGTCCACCGTATCCGCGGCCTCCACGGCCGCCCCCGCTTCCGCCACCACGCCGTCCTCCGTCGACGCGGGTGCGGCCTCGCCCTCGAGGCGGTCCGTGTTCACAGCTCGCTCCAGTCCTGATCGGGATAGTGGTGCACCGGGGCCGACACATCGTCGAGCGCCCGGCAGATCTCGTCCGGAAGACTAAGGCTCTCCACTGACAACGCCGCCCTGAGCTGGTCCGCGGTGCGGGCGCCGACGATCGGGGCCGTCACGCCGGGGCGGTCGCGGACCCAGGCGAGGGCGACCGTCAGGGGCGTCGCGGCGAGGCCGTCGGCCGCCGTGGCGACGGCGTCCACGACGCGGCGCGCGGGCTCCGTCAGATACGGCGCGACGAACGCCGAGAGCCGCTCCGAGGCGGCGCGGGAGCCCGGCGGGGTGCCGCGGCGGTACTTGCCGGTGAGCACGCCCCGGCCCAGCGGCGAGGAGGGCAGGAGGCCGACGCCCAGGTCGAGCGCGGCGGGCAGCACCTCGCGCTCGATGCCGCGCTGAAGCAGCGAGTACTCCATCTGCGTCGTGGCCAGCCGCACCCGCGCCCCCGGCGCGGCCAGCTGCCAGGTGGCGGCCTTCGCGAGCTGCCAGCCGGAGAACGAGCAGACGCCGGCGTAGCGGACCCGGCCGCTGGCGACGGCCAGGTCGACCGCCTGGAGCGTCTCCTCCAGCGGTGTGGCGTGGTCGAAGGCGTGGACCTGCCAGAGGTCGACGTGGTCGGTGCCGAGCCGGGCCAGGGAGGCGTCGAGCGCGGCGAGCAGGTGGCCGCGCGAGCCGTCGGCGCGGTGGGCGGGGTCCAGGACGCTGCCCGCCTTGGTGGAGATCACCAGGTCGCGGCGCGGGACGACGGTGCCGAGGAGCCGGCCGAGCAGGTACTCGGAGCCGCCGTCCGCGTACACGTCGGCGGTGTCGACGAGCGTCCCGCCGGCCTCGTGGAAGACCTTGAGCTGCTCGGCGGCCTCCTGCTCGTCGGTGTCCCGGGCCCAGGTGAGGGTGCCGAGCCCGATCCGGGACACCCGCAGGCCCGTGCGGCCCGCATGCCTTAGCTCCATGACGGGTGAGACTACTGGCCCCCGGCGGCCGGGCGAGGGGCGGCGGACCGGTGACGTGGTGCAGGTCGGCGCGCTAGAGTCCCCCGCGACGACGACGTTACTCATCGGTAGGGAGAGCGGGATGCGACTCGGAATCAACCTCGGCTACTGGGGCGCCGGGATGGACGAGGACAACCTCGCGGTCGCCCGCGAGGCCGACCGGCTCGGCTACGCGGTCTGCTGGGCCGCCGAGGCGTACGGCTCGGACGCGGCCACCGTCCTGTCCTGGGTCGCCGCGCAGACCGAGCGGATCGACGTCGGCTCGGCCATCTTCCAGATCCCCGCCCGCACCCCCGCGATGACCGCGATGACCGCCGCCACCCTCGACTCGCTCTCCGGCGGCCGCTTCCGCCTCGGCCTCGGCGTCTCGGGCCCGCAGGTCTCCGAGGGCTGGTACGGCGTCAAGTTCGACAAGCCGCTGGCCCGCACCCGCGAGTACGTGGAGATCGTCCGCAAGGCCATGTCCCGCGAGCGCCTGACCCACGAGGGCGAGCACTGGACGCTGCCGCTGCCCGGCGGCCCCGGCAAGCCCATCAAGCTGACCGTCCACCCGGTCCGCGAGCACATCCCGCTGTACATCGCGGCCATCGGCCCGAAGAACCTGGAGCAGACCGGCGAGATCGCCGACGGCGCCCTCGTCATCTTCTTCGCCCCCGAGCACGCCGAGGAGACCACGCTCGGCTCGATCCGGGCCGGCCGCGCCAAGGCGGGCAAGGACATGGACGGCTTCGACCTCGTCCCGACCGTCCCGCTGGCCCTGGGCGACGACGTCGACGCCCTGGCCGATATCTTCCGCCCGTACACCGCCCTGTACGTCGGTGGCATGGGCAGCGCCAAGCAGAACTTCTACAACAAGCTTGCGCAGCGCATGGGTTACGAGAAGGAAGCGGCCGAGATCCAGGAGAAGTACCTCGCCGGGGACAAGGCCGGCGCCGCGGCCGCGGTCCCCCGGAAGCTGATCGACCAGACCTCGCTGCTCGGCCCCGTCGAGCGCATCGCCGACCGGATGCGGGCCTACGCGGAGGCCGGGGTCACCACCCTGTCGCTGACCCCCGCGGGCTTCACGCTGGAGGAGCGGATCGCGGGCCTGCGGGCCGGTGTCGAGGCGGTGGAGCGGGCCGGGCTCGCCTGACCCGCCGATGGAGGGGGTCCGGCGGCCGTGGTGGGGGCTCGGGGGTGTCTTCCCCGCCACGGCCGACACCGAGCACAACGGCCCGTACGCCGCCGGGGTTACGCGCCGGGCGCGGCGCCCGGCGGACCGCCCGGTGGAAGCCGCCGCCCGCGCGCCGTCCGCCGTTCGGCGGAGCGCACGGGCGGTCCCGGCTGGCGCCCCCCTCGCCGCGGCACTTGACTGAGGCCCATCCGGAGGTGAGGGCCATGCTCACGGCCAGAAGTCTGTTCCAGGAGATCCTCGACGACGACGCGTCGTACCGGCTGTTCTGCTCCATCGCCGCCGGCGGCGAGGCGCAGGGCGGCTGGGAGAACGGCCGCATCGCCGCCCTGGTCCCCGAGCGGTTCCGCGCCCTCGCCCCCAAGATCGCCCGGCACGGCGCGGACGAGGACAAGCACGGCCGGATCTTCCTGGCCCTGCTGCGCAAGCGCGGGCTGGAACCCGTCGAGGTGCCCCCGGAGGCCGACTACACCATGCTCCTCGAACGCCGGGGCATCGGCCTGCCGCACGACAGGCTGCGCCGCGACGAGCCGCTGACCGAGCGGGACATCATCACCTACCTCGCCCACAGCCGCGTCACCGAGCAGCGCGCCGCCGAGCAGATGCGGCTGCTCGACCGTCACTTCGGCGACCACCCCGAGGTCGGCCGGGCGATCCGGATGATCTGCCGCGACGAGACCGACCACCTCGCCTACTGCCACGAGGAACTGCTGCGGCTGGCCGCGGCCGGGCACGGCCCCGTGATCCGCGCCGTGCTGCGCGAGAGCGCCCTCGCCGAGACCGGGGTCCACCGGGACGTCGGCCTCGCCGTGACGGTCCGCATGGGCCGCATCCTGGGCTGGCCCGGGGCCAAGTCCGCGGCGCTCACCGCCGGGATCCACGCGCTGCACACCGCCGAACGGCTCGGCGGCTGGCGGCGGATGGCCCGCCTGCGCATGCCGGAGCGGCGCAACGCGCTGGGCGGCGGCGGCCCTTCGGCCGAGTGCGCCTGAACGGCACCGCTCAACCTCACAGCCACCCACGGCGCTTGAACCACCGGTGCAGCCCGATGACCACCCCGCCCATCAGCAGGAGCGCCGCCGGATACCCCCAGGGCTGGCGCAGTTCGGGCATGTGCGCGAAGTTCATCCCGTAGATCCCGGCGATCATCGTGGGGACGGCCGCCATCGCCGCCCACGCCGAGATCTTGCGCATGTCGTCGTTCTGCTGGACGCCCATCTGTGCCAGATGGGCCGAGAGGATGTCCGTGAGCAGCCGGTCCAGCGCCTCCACGGCCTCGTTCGCCCGCGCCAGGTGGTCGCCCACGTCGCGGAAGAACGGCCGCGCGGAGTCGTCGACGAATGGCAGCGGCGCCCCGGCCAGTCGGGCCACCGGGTCGGCCAGCGGCACCGTGGCCCGCCGGAACTCGACGACCTGGCGCTTGAAGCCGTAGATCCGCATGGCGATGTTCCGGTTGTCGGCCCCCAACGGCGCGAACACCTCGGTCTCCAGCTCGTCCAGATCGTCCTGGAGCCGCGCCGCGACCTCCGTGTACTGGTCCGCCACCGCGTCGCCCACCGCGTACAGCACCGCCGTCGGCCCCCGCCGCAGCAGTTCCGGGTCCTCCTCCAGCCGCGCCCGGACCCCCGCGAGCGGGCTGCCCTCGCCGTGCCGGACGGTCACCACGAAGGAGTCGCCGAGGAACAGCATCAGTTCGCCGGTGGTCACGGTGTCCGCCGCGTCGTCGTACACCACGGGCTTGAGGACGACGAACAACGAGCCCGTGTAGACCTCCAGTTTGGGCCGCTGGTGCGCCTTGACCGCGTCCTCGACGGCCAGCGGGTGCAGCGCGAACTCGCTGGTCACCAGCGAGAGCTCGGCCTCCGTCGGCTCGTGCAGGCCGACCCAGAGGAACGCGTTCCCCTCCGCCCGCGCCAGGTCCAGCGCGTCGGAGAAGTCGGCCGGTGCCGCGGAGCGGCGGCCGTCCCGGTAGAGGGCGAAGTCCACGATCACGCGGGCATTCTCCACCCCCGGCCGCCGGCGGCCCGTCGTAGGCTGGCGCCCATGCCCACCCTGATCCTGGTCCGGCACGGCCGGTCCACCGCCAACACCGGCGGCGTGCTCGCGGGATGGACCCCCGGCGTCGCCCTCGACGCGCGCGGCACCGCCCAGGCGGCGGCCCTGCCCGGGCGGCTGCGGGACGTGCCGCTGGCCGCCGCCGTCACCAGCCCCCTCCAGCGCTGCCGCGAGACCCTGGCCCCGCTGGCCGCCGCCCGGCCGGAGCTGCCGCTGCACACCGACGAGCGGATCGGCGAGTGTCACTACGGCGACTGGTCCGGCCGCAAGCTCGCCGAGCTGGGCGAGGACCCGCTGATGGCCGTCGTCCAGCAGCACCCCTCCGCCGCCGCCTTCCCCGGCGGCGAGTCGATCCGTGCCATGCAGGCCCGCGCCGTCGACGCCGTCCGCGAGTGGAACGGGCGGATCGAGCGGGAGCACGGCCCCGAAGCCGTCTATCTGATGTGCTCCCACGGGGACATCATCAAGTCCGTCGTCGCCGACGCCCTCGGCCTGCATCTCGACCACTTCCAGCGGATCCACGCCGACCCCTGCTCGGTCACCGCGATCCGCTACACCCGGCTGCGGCCCTACCTGTTGCGCCTGGGCGACACCGGCGAGCTCGCCGGCCTGGCCCCGCACGAGGACGCCCCGGGCGCGGGGGACTCCGCGGTCGGGGGCGGTGCGGGGGCACCGTGATCGCCGTGCGCAGTAGGGTGGTGGCGCGGGCGCGCACCCCGTGCTCCCGGCCCGCACCGGACCGCTGACCGACCCCGACCAATGGAGCAGGACGTTGTCCCGTCAGGTCTTTCTCTACGATCCGCCGGACCGGTTCGTCGCCGGGACGGTCGGGCTGCCGGGCCGCCGCACCTTCTTCCTCCAGGCGACCGCGGCCGGCCGCACCACCAGCGTCGCGCTGGAGAAGGCCCAGGTCGAGGCGCTGGCGGAGCGCATCGACGAGCTGCTGGACGAGGTCGTGCGGCGCACCGGCGGCAACGCCCCGGTCCCGGCCGTCGCCCCCACCGAACTCGCCGACACCGCGCCCCTGGAGACCCCCGTCGAGGAGGAGTTCCGGGTCGGCACCATGGCCCTGGCCTGGGACGGCGAGGGGCAGCGCATGGTCGTCGAGGCCCAGGCCCTCGTCGAGCTGGAGGCCGACACCGACGAGGACCTCGCGGCGGCGGAGGAGCGGCTCCTCCAGGACGAGACCAACGGCCCGCCCATGCTGCGGGTGCGCATCACCGGCACCATGGCCCGCTCCTTCGCCAAGCGCGCCCTGGAGATCGTCAACGCCGGCCGCCCGCCCTGCCCGCTGTGCAGCCTGCCGCTCGACCCGGAGGGACATGTATGTCCGCGCCAGAACGGATACCGCCGCGGGGCGTGAGCCCGCAGGAGCTCCTGGCCAAGGGCGAGCTGACGGTCCGCGGCCGGATCCGTGAGGCGTCCAACGCCGTGCTCTACTGCACGGTCGCGTACGAGGGCGTGAGCGCCGCCTGCGTCTACAAGCCCGAGGCCGGGGAACGCCCGCTGTGGGACTTCCCGGACGGCACGCTGGCGCAGCGCGAGGTGGCCGCCTACGAGCTCTCCGAGGCCATGGGCTGGGGCCTGGTCCCGCCCACGGTGCTGCGCGACGGCCCGTACGGGCGGGGCATGTGCCAGCTGTGGGTGGAGGTGCCCGACAGCGCCGCCCAGGAGCGGCTGCTGGCCCTGGTCGAGGGCGAGGAGCCCGGCCCCGGCTGGAAGGCCGTCGGGTACGCGGACGTGGGGGAGGACCGCACCGCGCTGTTGGTGCACGCCGACGACGAGCGGCTGCGCCGGCTGGCCGTCCTCGACGCGGTGATCAACAACGGTGACCGCAAGGGCGGTCACCTGCTGCCCTCGGCCGACGGCCGGCTCTACGGCATCGACCATGGTGTGACCTTCAACGCGGACGACAAGCTGCGCACCCTGCTGTGGGGCTGGGCGGGCGAGCCGCTGACCGGGGAGGCCCTGGAGGCCCTACGGCGACTTTCGGCCGATCTGGCCGAAGGAAGCCCACTGGCCGACCGGCTGGCGGAGCTCATCACCCCGGCCGAGATCGGCGCCCTGCGGGCCCGGGTGGCGGACCTCCTGCGCACCGGGCGGCACAGGGAGCCCAGCGGTCAGTGGCCGGCGATCCCCTGGCCACCGGTCTGAGCCCCTCCGGGCTCTCTCCGATCTCCGGAGCGGCGGCCTCCGCTTCCGGGATTCCGTCGGTCCGGTTCGTATCCGGAACGTGCGTCCGGTTACGCTCAGGACATGCATGCCTGGCCCGCTTCTGAGGTTCCCGCCCTGCCCGGCAGTGGCCGCGACCTCCGGATCCACGACACCGCGACCGGCGGACGGGTGACCCTCGTCCCCGGCCCCGTCGCCCGCCTCTACGTCTGCGGCATCACGCCCTACGACGCGACCCACATGGGGCACGCGGCGACCTACAACGCGTTCGACCTGGTGCAGCGCGTGTGGCTCGACACCAAGCGGCAGGTTCACTACGTCCAGAACGTCACCGACATCGACGACCCGCTGCTGGAGCGGGCCGCCGCCAACGGTGACGACTGGGAGGCCCTCGCCCAGCGCGAGACGGCCCTCTTCCGCGAGGACATGACCGCACTGCGGCTCCTGCCGCCGCGCCACTACGTGGGCGCCGTGGAGTCGATACCCAAGATCGTCCCGCTCGTGGAGCGGCTGCGCGACGCCGGCGCCGCCTACGAGCTCGAAGGCGACATCTACTTCTCGGTGGCCTCCGACGCCCACTTCGGCGAGGTCTCCGGCCTGGACGCCGAGGCCATGCGCCTGCTCTCCGCCGAGCGCGGCGGCGACCCGGACCGCCCGGGCAAGAAGAACCCGGTCGACCCGATGCTGTGGATGGCCGCCCGCCCGGGCGAGCCCAGCTGGGACGGCGCCTCGCTCGGCCCCGGCCGCCCCGGCTGGCACATCGAGTGCGTCGCCATCGCCCTGGAGCACTTCGGCATGGGCTTCGACGTCCAGGGCGGCGGCTCCGACCTGATCTTCCCGCACCACGAGATGGGCGCCTCGCACGCCCAGGCGCTCACCGGCGAGCACCCCTTCGCCAAGTCCTATGTGCACGCGGGCATGGTCGCGCTGCACGGCGAGAAGATGTCCAAGTCCAAGGGCAACCTGGTCTTCGTCTCGGCCCTGCGCCGCGAGGGCGTGGACCCGGCGGCCATCCGCCTGGCCCTGCTGTCCCACCACTACCGGGCCGACTGGGAGTGGACCGACGCCGTCCTCGCCGAGGCCGTGGAGCGCCTCGGCCGCTGGCGCGCGGCGGTCTCCCGCCCCGACGGCCCGTCCGCCGACGCCCTGCTGGCGGAGGTCCGCGAGGCCCTCGCCGACGACCTCGACGCCCCCGCCGCGCTGGCCGCGGTGGACCGCTGGGCCGCCGCCCAGGCCGCCGGCGGCGGTACGGACGAGGGCGCGCCCGGCCTGGTGTCGCGCACCGTGGACGCACTGCTCGGCGTGGCGCTCTGACGCCGTCCGACCCCGGGGTGCCCGCCGCTGTCACAGCGGCGGGCACCTCTTTTTCGTCTCCCTTTCCGCCCGCCAAGCGGTACGCGTTGCAGTGGAGTTGACGGAGTATCAACTTCCGGATGTGTCCATCCGTGAAGGCCGGAGCGGATCCCGTGTGTCGCGGGCGGACCCTGTGCTTCGGTGGGCGCCGGTCGCGAGATCCGCTCACCGTCCGTCGGAGGGACACGCCATGCACCGCACCGCCGCCCGCCGCCCGTTCGCCCGCCGAAGACTGCTCGGCGCGGGTGCGACGGCGGCCGCCGGGGTCCTCCTCCCCGCCGCCCGGGCCGCCGCCGCACCGGCCTCCTGGCCGACCCGCTTCCCGCTCCCCGACGACTTCCGGCCCGAGGGCATCGCGATCGGGCCCGGCCCCTGGGCCTGGTTCGGCTCCCGCGCCGGCTCCTCGCTCTACCGCGCCCATCTGCCCACCGGCCGCGGCACCCTGCTGCCCACCCGCATGGACGGCCCCTCGCTCGGCATCAAGACCGACCGGCACGGCCGGGCCTTCGTCGCGGGTGCCTTCGCCCGGCAGCTGCGCGTGGTGGACACCCGCGACGGGGCCCTGCTGGCCTCCTACGAGGTGGGCGGACCCGGGACGTTGATCAACGACGTCGTCCTGACCCCCGGAGCGGCCTGGTTCACCGACTCCACCAAGCCGTACGTGTACGGCGTCCCGCTGGGCCCGCGCGGCGAACTGCCGCCCGCCCGCGAGGTGGTGGCGCTCCGGCTGGCGGGGGAGTGGCGGGAGGCGCCCGACGGCGGCTTCACCTCCAACGGCATCTCGGTGACCCCCGACGGCCGGGCCCTGCTCGTCGTCAACGTCTTCCAGGACGGCGGCAGCCTGCTGCGGGTCGACCCGCGCACCGGCGACGCGCGCCGCGTGGACCTCGGCGGCCACCGGCTCCCCGACGGGGACGGGGCCCTGCTCGCCGGCCGCACGCTCTACGTCGTCCAGCAGGTGCAGAACGCCGTCGACGTCTTCCACCTGGACGCCGCCGGCCTGCGGGGCGTGTGGGTCACCCGCATCACCGACCCGCGCTTCCGCATCCCCACCACCGTGGCGGCGTACGGGGACCGGCTCTACCTGCCCAACTCCCGCTTCACGGAGGAGCCTCCGCCCCGGGAGTACGACGTGGTGGCGGTGCGCAGGGTGCGCTGACGGGGGCATACGGCATGAAGCGGTGGTAACCGTACGGTAGTTGATCACATCTGGTCCGATTTCCTTGACCCCGGCGGACCGGACGATCAAGACTCGTCGCATACGGCCGTACTGTCCTTTTCCGTCCGGGTTGTATGCCCGGTCGCGTATCGGAGGTCATGCCGTCATGCCCGCGTCCCCGGAAGACGTCCCCACCGGCCCCAACCGCCGTCAGGCGCTCGGGCTTTTAGGCGGCCTTTTAGGCGGCACGGCCGCCGCCCTCGCCCTGTTCACCGCCAACGGGCCGGCCGCGCAGGCCGCCCCCGCGGCGGATCTCCCCGAGCGGGCACGCACCCTGCTCGGCAGGCTCACCCTCGACGAGAAGATCGCCCTGGTCCATGGGGCGGCCGACCCGAAGCGCACGGGCGCCGCCGGGTACGTCCCCGGCGTCCCGCGCCTGGGCATCCCCGAACTGCGGCTCACCGACGGCCCCGCGGGCGTCAACCTGGCGAAGCCGGCGACCGGTCTGCCGCCCGTCTCCACCCTCGCGGCCTCCTTCAACCCGGCGCTGGCCCGCGAGTACGGCGCGGTGATGGGCCGCGAGGGGCGCGCCCTCGGCATGGACCTCATGCTCGCCCCGCAGATCGAGCTCTCCCGCACCCCGCTGTTCAGCCGCGACAAGGACCAGGCGGGCGAGGACCCCTACCTCAACGGGGTCATCGGCGCCGCCCAGGTCCGGGGGATCCAGGCGCAGGGCATGCTCGCCCAGGCCAAGCACTTCCTCGCCAACAACCAGGTCCTGGGCCAGACCGGCGACTGGACCACCGGCGAGGGCGCCTATGACTTCCGCGTCGACGACCGCACCCTGCACGAGATCTACCTGCCCGCCTGGGAGGCCGTCGTCCGCGCGGATGTCGCCTCCGTCATGGCCGCCTACAACCACCTCAACGGCCCCTGGAACAGCGACAGCAGAGCCACCCTCACCGGCGTCCTCCGCGGCGAACTCGGCTTCGAGGGCTTCGTCACCTCCGACTGGGGCGCCACCCACGCCGTCTCCGTCGGGGCGGGCCTGGACCTGGAGATGCCCGACGGCTCGTACTTCGGCGACAGGCTGAAGGCCGCGCTCGCCGACGGCTCCGTCCCGCAGGCCGCGCTCGACACCGCCGTCGGCCGCATCCTCGGGCGCTACGACGCGCTCGGGCTGCTGGACGGCTCCCGCGTCCCCGCCCCTTCCTCGGTCGACGTCGAGGCGGGCGCGAAGGTGGCCCGCGAGGTGGCCGCCCAGGGCGCCGTCCTGCTCGCCAACTCCGGCTCCCTGCCGCTCGGCAAGGACGCCCTCGCCGGCCTCGCCCTCATCGGCCCGAGCGCCGCCCAGGTCCTGGTCTCGGCGGGCGGCGAGCGCGCGTACGGCTTCGAGGACCGGCTGATCGGTCCGCTGGACGCGCTCAAGCGCACGGCGGGGAACGGGGCTTCGGTCCGCTACGCGGTCGGCAACGACCTCACCGGCACCGCCGTGCCCGCCTCCGCGCTCCCCGGCGGCCTGAGCCGGGCGGCCGGTCCGGCCGACGCGACCCTCGACTTCACCGGCGACAAGGCGCTCCCCACCGGCTCCAGCCACACCTGGACCGGCGTCCTGCGCGCGCCGGGCACCGGCGAGTACCTGCTGGCCGTCCAGGGCTGGGGGGCCTCGCTGACGCTCTCGCTCGACGGCACGGAGCTGACCACCGCGGCCGCCCCGCGCGACAACTTCGTCCGCAAGTGGGCCACCGTCCTGCCCACCACGGACGGCCTCGACAACGGCCGTACGACGGTCCGGCTGACCGCGGGCCGCGACTACCGGCTCAAGGTCACGGCCGAGGGATGGGCGGCGGACGTCGCCGGCCGGGGGCCGGTGCAGGTCCGCCTCGCCTGGGTCACCCCCGAGCAGCGGGCCGCGCACGTCCGCGAGGCCGCCGCACTGGCGCGCTCCTCGCACACCCCCGTCGTCTTCGCCTGGAACGGCTCCGGCGGATCGATCGGCAGCGCCGACGACTTCACCTCGCTGTCCCTGCCCAACCACCAGGACGACCTGATCGCCGCCGTGGCCGCCGCCAACCCCCGGACGGTCGTGGTCCTCAACACCGGCGGCCCCGTGGCCATGCCGTGGCGGAGCGCCGTGGGCACGATCCTGCACGCCGGGTACGTCGGCCAGGAGGGCGGCCGGTCCACCGCCGACCTGCTCCTCGGCCGCACCAACCCCGGCGGGAGGCTCGTCGTCACCCACCCGAAGCAGCTCACCGACCACCCCGTCCACGACCCGGCCCACCCCGAGCGCTACCAGGGCGTCGACAAGGTCGTGACCTACAGCGAGGGCGTCTTCACCGGCTACCGCGGCTTCGACAAGGCGGGTACGGAACCCCTGTTCCCCTTCGGCCACGGCCTGTCGTACACGAAGTTCGCCTACGACGCCCTCAAGATCCGCGCGGACGGCTCCGGTTACGCGGTGACCTTCACCGTCACCAACACCGGCGACCGCGCGGGCGCGGACGTCCCCCAGGTCTACCTGGGCCCGCCCGTGACGTCCCCGGTGGAACTGCCGCTCCGCGCCCTCGTGGGCTTCGAGCGCGTCGAGCTGAAGCCGAGGGAGTCGCGCGGCGTCACGGTGCGGATCGGCGAACGGCAGCTGTCGTACTGGGACGCGGCGCACGGGAGTTGGGTCCGGACGCAGGGGGCGCGGCCGGTGTATGTGGGCGCGTCGTCGCGGGACGTACGGCTGACGGGCAGCGCGGGCTAGGCGTCCGGCGCGAGCCAGGGCATCCGGTGCACCAGCTGGTCCCGCAGCCGGGTCAGGCCCGCGATGCGCTCCTCCAGCTCGGCCACCCGTTGTGCGCCGACCACGTAACCGTCGGTGCACAACGGGGAGTAGGTGAACACCTCGGGGAAGTCCTCGTCGAGGTAACGGACGAAGGCCTTCACGTCCTCCACGGTGAACCCGGAGGCGAGCAGGTCGCGGATGTTGCGGACGCGGGCCACCGCGCCCTGTTCGTACGTGCGGTAGCCCGTGCCCGTCCGCTCGGGCACCAGCAGACCCTGCTCCTCGTAGTAGCGCAGGGCACGGGTCGTGGTCCCCGTCCGCTCCGCCAGTTCCCCGATCAACATGCGGTGAACGGTAGGGGTTGACGCGTACGTCAGGGTCAAGATGTGAGCCGGACCACGGTCTTGCCCCGGTATGCGCCGCCGACCAGGTCCAGCAGCGCCTGCGGGGCCGCGGCCAGCCCGTCGATCACATTGAGGTCATGGACGATCGCCCCCTCGTCCAGCCAGCGCCGGAACAGCGTGCCGAACTCCCCGGTGCGCTCCAAGTGGTCCCAGACCGTGAAGCCACGGATCGTCAGGCGCTTGGCGAGGACGGTGAGCAGGTCGCCGGGGCCCTCGTCGGGGCGCGCCGTGCTCTGCCGGTTGAGGGCGCCGCAGACGGCGATCCGGCCGTGGACGTTCATCACCTCGATCGCGGCGCGGAGCTGCTCGCCGCCGACGTTGTCGAAGCAGACGTCGACGCCGTCCGGGGCGGCCTCCCGGAGCCGGTCGAGGACCGGGCCGTCGTGGTGGTCGAACGCCGCGTCGAAGTCCAGCCGTTCGGTGAGGTACGCGACCTTCTCCGGCGTGCCCGCGCTGCCGATCACCCGCCCCGCGCCCAGCAGCCGGGCGATCTGCCCGGCCATGCTCCCGGTGGCTCCCGCCGCGCTGGACACGAATACGGTCTCGCCCGGCCGGAGTCCGGCGACGTCCACGAGTCCCGCGTAGGCGACGAGCCCGACGCCCAGGTGCGCGGCGGGGGAGGGCAGGGCGTCCCGCTCCACGCGGCGGAAGTCCCCGCCCCGGCCGACGGCGAACTCCCGCCAGCCGAGCCGGTGGACGACCAGGTCCCCTGCGGCGAGCACCGGATCCGTGGAGACGGCCACCTCCCCGACGGCGTCCCCGTACATGGCCTCCCCGAGCTCGTACCGGGGCATCGGCAGCCCGGATTCGCCGGCGATCAGCATCAGCATGCCGGGGTCGAGGGACATGTAGAGGTTGCGGACGAGGACTTCGCCGGGCGCCGGGGCGGGCACGGGGGCCTCGACGAGGGCGAAGTCGGAGGGAAGCGGGAGGCGGCCGTCGGGGCGGGTGGCGAGACGGACTTCGAACCCGGTGCGGGGTGTGATCGCGTTCATGGGGAGGACGCTAGGGATTGACGTGGGGGTGAAGGTCAAGCCGATGGTGAAGGTCGAGCCGACGTCGACGCCCCATGGTCGTGCACACGACAGATGCGATAGGCATGCCCCCATGGACAATCGCACCCGATGGAGAACAGCGATCGTCACCACCGTCGTCGCCCTCGCGGCGACCCTGACCGGCGCCCCGCCCGGCACGGCGGCGCACGCCGACGCCCCCGCCCCCGAGGAACACACCGTGGGCGACGTGACCGCCTTCACCGCCACGCCCACCGAGTTCCGCATCGAAGCAGGCGCGGCCACCGCCCGCATCCGCTTCCCCGCCCCCGAAACCCTCCACCTCGAACTCGCCCCCGACGGCACCTTCGCCGACCCCACCGGCCAGGACATCGTCCTGCCCCAGGGCCCGCCCCCGCCCACCCGCTGGCGCGACCGCGGCGACCACTACGAACTGAGCACCTCCGGGCTGACGTTGCGCGCCTACAAGAGCCCCCTCCGCTTCGCGCTCCACCGCGCCGACGGGACCCGCCTCTGGTCCGAGACCAAGGGCCTCACCTGGACCGGGGACCGCACCACGCAGACCCTGTCGCGCGGCGCGGCCGAGCAGTTCTACGGCGCGGGCATGCAGAACGGCCGCGGCAACACCTCCCACCGCGGCAGGAAGACGGAAGTCGGCGTCGACTACAACTGGAACGACGGAGGCCACCCCAACTCCGTCCCGTTCTACCTCTCCTCGGCCGGCTACGGCGTCTACCGCAACACCTACGCGCCCAACACCTACGCCTTCGACGACCCGGTCACGGCCTCCGCCCAGGAACGCCGCTTCGACGCCTACTACTTCGCGGGCCGCACCCCCAAGCAGGTCATCGGCGGCTACACGAAGCTCACCGGCCGCCCCTTCCTCCCGCCCCTCTACGGCCTGGAGCCCGGCGACTCCGACTGCTACCTGCACAACAAGAACCGCGGCGAACGCCGCACCCTCGACGCCCTCAAGGTCGCCGACGGCTACACCGGCCACGATCTCCCCCTCGGCTGGATGCTCGTCAACGACGGCTACGGCTGCGGCTACGAGAACCTCCCCGAGGTCACCAAGGGCCTGGACGGCCGCGGGATGCACATGGGCCTGTGGACCGAGGACGGCCTCGGCAAGCTCGCCGATCAGGTGAAGTCCGGCCAGCGCGTGGCCAAACTGGACGTCGCCTGGGTCGGCGACGGCTACAAGTTCGCCCTCGACGGCTGCAAGGCGGCGTACAAGGGCATCGAGGACAACAGCGACGCCCGCGGCTTCACCTGGGCCCCCGAGAGCTGGTCCGGCGCACAGCGCTGCGGCGTCCAGTGGTCCGGCGACCAGAAGGGCTCCTGGGACTACATCCGCTGGCAGATCCCGACCTACGCGGGCGCCACGATGTCCGGACTCGCCTACACCACCGGCGACATCGACGGCATCTTCGGCGGCAGCCCGAAGACGTACGTCCGCGACCTCCAGTGGAAGGCGTTCCTCCCGGCCGTGATGACGATGGACGGCTGGGCGACGAGCGACAAGCAGCCCTGGCGGTACGGCGAGCCGTACACCTCCGTCAACCGCAAGTACCTGAAGCTCAAGGAGTCGCTGCTGCCGTACATGTACACCTACGCGGCCGAGGCGGCCCGCACGGGCGTCGGCCCGGTCCGTCCGCTGGCACTGGAGTACCCGGACGACCCGAAGGCGGCGACGGACGCGGCCAAGTACGAGTTCCTGAGTGGTGAATACTTCCTCGTCGCCCCGGTGTACGAGGACAAGGAGACCCGCGACGGCATCTATCTGCCGCGCGGCACCTGGACGGACTACTGGACGGGCCGTACGTACCGGGGCCCGACCACCGTCGACGGTTACCGCGCGCCCCTGGACACCCTGCCCCTCTTCGTGAAGGAGGGCGCGAACATCCCGATGTGGCGCGGCATCCGCTCGTACCGCGACCGCACGGCGGACTCTCCGCTCGCCTGGGACGTCCACCCGGCGAGGACCCGCTCCTCCTTCACCCTCTACGAGGACGACGGCGTCACGCGCGCCCACCGCGAGGGCGCGTACGCCCGCCAGGAGGTGCGGAGCCAGGTGCTGGACGGCGGCGGGGTGCGGATCGATGTCGGCGCGTCCGTCGGCCGGTTCAAGGGCAAGCAGACCGCCCGCCCGTACGAGTTCACCGTCCACTCGCGCACCGCGCCGGCCGCCGTCACCCTCGACGGCCGCCCGCTGCCCCGCGGGAGCTGGCGCTACGACCCGTCGGACCGGGGCGGAGTCGTTCACGTCACAACTCCGGCCCGCACGACCGGTCGTCCGTTTACGCTCATGCTGAGGACGGGCTGACGGCCCGGTTGACGAGGAGAGACGCATGAGCGACGCCACCACCCCGACCGTGCACGACGAGGTGCGCATCGAGGCCGTACCGTCCGAGGTCTGGAAGCTGGTGAGCGACATCGGGCTGCCCGCCCGGCTGAGCCCCGAACTCCAGCGCACCGCCTGGCTCGACGGCGCCACCGGACCGGAACTGGGCGCCCGCTTCGAGGGGTTCAACCGGCACCCGGTGGCCGGCGAGTGGCGGTCCGTCTCGCATGTGGTGGCGCTGGAGCCGGAACGGCGCTTCGGCTGGGCGGTCACGAAGGACGACGCCGACGACCCCGCCACCGCCCTCGCGATCTGGACCTTCGAACTCCACCCTGAGGACGGCGGCACCCGGCTCTCCTTCGCGGCACGGGTCTGGCCGGAGCGCACCAAGCTGGGCGCCATGATGGACGGCGCCCCGGAGAAGGCGCAGGAGATCCTGGCGGCGCGCCTCGGCGAACTCGGCGCGGGCATCGGCGCCACGCTCCAGGGCGTGAAGAAGCTCGCGGAGGAAGCGGCGGCCTGAGCAGGTTCCGAGGGGGGAACTCCCGTGCGAGCACGGGCGTTTCCCCCGCCGGTCGTCGAGGTCCTGTGAACGGGGCGCCGCTCAGCTCTTCTTGTCGAAGTCCTTCATCGACTTCTCGAAGACCTCGCGCTGCAACTGTTCGCTCGTGAGCACGTCCTTCGCCGCCGGGACGCGCAGCTTCGGGTCGACGCCGAAGTCCCGGTACTCCTCGGTCAGCAGGGTCTCGCCCTTCGAACCCTTGCCGTGCTCACGGGCCTTGAGCGGCAGGTCGTCCTTGCCGATCCACACGTCGATCTCGACGCGGTCGAGACCCGCCTTGCGCTGGTCCTTGACGTACGACTCGCGGAGCCAGTCACGCATGGCCCTGCCCTTGTACTTGGCCAGGTCGTCGAGGACGACAGTGCCCTGGAAGTGGGCCGCCTTCTTGTCCCCGACCTCCTCGGTGCCGACGCGGCGGACGTCCTTCGTCGCGCGCAGCACGCCCAGCAGGACGGGGAGATCGCCCTCGGCGCGCTTCTGGACGTCCTCGGGCTTGGGCGGGGTCCTGCCCTCGTTCAGCTCGATGCTGTACCAGGTACGGCCGCCGCCGTACTTCGACATCGTCTCGTCGTCGGAACGCTTGGTGTAGAGGTTCCGGTTGTCGCTGATGGCGTGCTCGAAGTACTCCTTGCCCTTGGAGTCCGGCCGCCAGGTCCTGCGCTCGTCCATGTCGGGGCGGCGGGTGAACGCGTACTCGCCGCGCTCCGTCCCGTCCTTGTCCGTGCGCTTCCGCTTCGTGCGGTAGGAGTTCTGGTCCGCGGTCTTCTTCGCCGCCGCCGTCAGGACGGTCTGCGGGTCGCGGGTGTCCTTCTTCTCGTCGGCGCCGCAGGCGGTGAGGGAGAGGAGGACGGCGGTGCCCAGGGCAGTAACCAGGGCATTCTTCTTCAGTGTGGTCATTGTTCGCATATTCGCCGAACAGGATACGTGCGTCCCGTACGGCGAAGGGCGCCGCCCCCGGTCAGGGGTGCGGCGCCCGTGCGCTCACTTCTCCGGATCCGGCGGCGGAGGCGGCGACTGCGGGCCCTCGTCCCCGTCCTCCCGCGGCTTCTTCGGCCGCGGCGGCCGCGTCCGCCCGCTCGTCGTGTCCCGCAGGTACGACGCGTCCGCGACGCCCGGCTCGGCCGCCAGGCCGCCCGGCCGGCCGTCCGCGGGCGGAGTGCCCGGGGCGGCCGGGCCCTCCTTGGACTGCCCGTCGCGGCGGCGCAGATAGCGCTCGAACTCGCGGGCGATGGCCTCGCCGGACGCCTCCGGCAGGTCCGCCGTGTCCCGCGCCTGCTCCAGCGACTGCACGTACTCGGCGACCTCGCTGTCCTCCGCCGCCAGCTGGTCCACGCCCAGCTGCCACGCCCGGGCGTCCTCGGGCAGCTCGCCCTGCGGGATGCGCAGGTCGATCAGGTCCTCCAGGCGGTTGAGGAGGGCCAGCGTCGCCTTGGGGTTGGGCGGCTGCGAGACATAGTGCGGAACGGCCGCCCACAGGCTCACCGTCGGCACGCCCGCGTGCGTGCACGCCTCCTGGAGGATGCCGACGATGCCGGTCGGACCCTCGTAGCGGGACTCCTCCAGGTCCATGGTGCGGGCCAGGTCCGGGTCGGAGGTGACGCCGCTGACCGGGACGGGCCGGGTGTGCGGGGTGTCGCCGAGCAGCGAGCCCAGGATCACCACCATCTCCACGCCCAGCTCGTGCGCGAAGCCCAGGATCTCGTTGCAGAACGACCGCCAGCGCATGCTGGGTTCGATGCCCCGGACGAGCACCAGATCACGCGTGCCGCTCTTGCCGTCGGCGCCGCCGGCCCCGCCGGTGCGCACCACGGACAGCCTCGTCGTCGGCCAGGTGATCTTGCGAACCCCGCCGTCGAGCCAGACCGTCGGCCGGTTGACCTGGAAGTCGTAGTAGTCCTCCGCGTCCAGCGCGGCGAACACCTCGCCCTTCCACTCCCGGTCCAGGTGCGCGACCGCACTGGACGCGGCGTCACCGGCGTCGTTCCAGCCCTCGAAGGCACAGATCATGACCGGGTCGATCAGCTCGGGAACTCCCTCAAGCTCGATCACCCAGCGCCTCCTTCCGACCGGGGCGGACGGGGGGTCCGTACCACCGCCGGTTGCCGTTCCGTGCAGTTGTCTTGCATCGCCCCAAGCCTACGACTTCCACGACGTGCGGTCGCAGTCCCCGGAAGGGATGCTTCTCACCCCGCATCACCTCCGGATACCCCAACCCTTCCGGTACGCGCGCCAGTCGTCGTCGGTGGCCGCGAAGTCGACGTACAGGGCGAGGCCGAACCGCTCGCGGTGCCGGTCCTCCCGGGTCAGCCCGAGCCGCGCCCCGCGCAGCGCCGCCTCCGCGGTCTCGGCGAAACCGTGGTGGCCCATGTCCTCGGTGTGGAAGAACGGCAGGCCCATGAGCAGGTCCGTGCCCGAGGGGGTCGCCTCCAGGGCGAGCCGGGTCTGCTGGGCGACGTAGCCGCCGTAGAGGCTCTCCCACGGCAGGGCGGTGTCGTAGGACATCACCGCTATCTGGTCGGTGCGCCGGGCGACCTTGGCGAAGTACGCCTGCGACCACCACTTGGGGCTGCCGAACGCACGGGAGGCGGAGTGCATCGAGGGCAGCGGGTCTATCTGCTGCGCCGCGACGGAGAGCACGCCGCCGGCGGAGCGGACGGCCGGGCGGAGCGCGCCGAGGAGGGTCAGGAAGTCGCGGTTCCCGTCGCGGACGGGCTCGACGTCCAGGTGCACGCCCTCGAAACCGGCCTTCATCACCTGGACGGAACTGGCCACCACCGCGTCCCGGGTGCGGACCCGGTCCAGACGCAGCCCGCCCGGCTTGTCGGGGGCGACGACATTGCCCAGCCACGCCTGCACCCGCACCCCGGGCAGCTCGCGGTGCACGGCGTCCAGCAGCCGGCGGGCGCTGCGGTAGGCGGAGGCGGGCAGGGTGCCGTCCTGCTCCAGCGGGCCGGCGTGGACGTACAGGTCGCGGACGCCGGTGCCGTCGAGCCGCCGCTTGAGCCCGGCGAGGTCCTTGTCGGTGCGCCGGCCGTCCACCCAGGCGTGCCCCAGCCAGACCGCGTCGCGGCCGCGCGTCACGGCGTCGTCCGCGGGGACGCCCGCGTAGGAGGCGCGCAGCGCCCCGGCGGCGGCCACCACGGGTACCACGACGATCAGCGTGACGGCGATCAGGACGCGCCTGACCGTCCGCCTGCGCGGCAGCCGGACGCGTTTCAGGGCTGCACGTTTCAAGAACTGCGGCCGTTTCATTTCCTCCCCCTCTTCTTCCCTTGACGGGGAAGGGCCGTGACAGGTTGCGTCCGGCACAGCGCGTCCGGCACAGCGCGTCCAGCACGGAGGGCGGGGAGGGACCTGACGTCCCTCCCCGCCCTCGTGAGCGGTGCCGTGCCGCGGATCAGCTCTTGCGGTCCAGCATGTCCTTGACCCGGGTGCGGACGTCCTCGTCGTCCAGACCGCGGATCGTCAGGGTGGTGCGGCGGCGCAGCACGTCGTCCACCGTCTCCGCCCACTCGTGGTCACGGGCGTAGGCGACCTGGGCCCAGATCTCCGGGCCGTCGGGGTGGATGCGCTCGCCGAGCTCCGGGTTCTCGTTGACCATGCGCGCGATGTCGAAGGACAGCGAGCCGTAGTGGGTGGCGAGGTGACGGGCCGTCAGCGGGTCCATGCGGCTGCCGGGCTCGCGGTCGACGAGCAGGCGGTGGGCGACCGCGTTGGGGTTGGCGACACCGGGCAGCGGGGTGCGGCGGACCAGGCTGGAGACGGGCTCCATCTCCTCGGTCAGCGGGCTGCCGGGCACCTTGGCGAGCTTGGCCATGACCGTACGGCCGATGTGGCGGTAGGTCGTCCACTTGCCGCCGGCGACGGAGAGCATGCCGCCCTTGCCCTCGGTGACGACGGTCTCGCGCTTGGCCTGGGCCACGTCGCCGGGGCCGCCCGGCAGCACGCGCAGACCGGCGAAGGCGTACGTCATCAGGTCGCGGTCGAGGTCCGCGTCCTGGATGGAGAACGCGGCCTCGTCCAGGATCTGCTGGATGTCGTCCTCGGTGGCGCGGACGTCCGCCGGGTCGCCCTCGTACTGGGTGTCGGTGGTGCCGAGGAGGAGCTGGTCCTCCCAGGGCAGGGCGAAGGTGATGCGGTACTTGTCGATCGGGGTGGCCATGGCGGCCTTCCACGGCGACTTGCGCTTCATCACGATGTGCGCGCCCTTGGAGAGGCGGATGGAGGGGGCCGCGCCCTTGTCCTCCATCGTGCGCAGGTGGTCCACCCACGGGCCGGTGGCGTTGAGGACGACGCGGGCGTCGATGCCGAACTCGGTGCCGTCGACACGGTCCTTGACCTCGGCGCCGGAGACCTTGCCGTGGGTGAAGCGGAGGCCCTGGACCTCGGCGTGGTTGAGGACGACCGCGCCGGACTCGACGGCCGCGCGGACGGTCATGATCGCCACACGGGAGTCGTTCATCTGGTGGTCGTAGTAGACCGCCACGGCCTTGAGGTTGTCCGTGCGCAGACCGGGGTTGTCGGCCTTGGCCTTGGCCGGGGAGATCACCTTGCCGACGCCGTCGCCGAAGGCGGACAGCGCGGAGTAGGCGAACACACCGGCGCCGAGCTTGGCCGCGCCGACCGGGCCGCCCTTGTAGACGGGCAGGTAGAAGGTCAGCGGGTTGACCAGGTGCGGGGCCACGTCCTTGGCCAGCACCCGGCGCTCGTGGTGGTTCTCCGCGACCAGCTTGACCGCGCCGGTCTGCAGGTAGCGCAGACCGCCGTGGACGAGCTTGGAGGAGGCGGAGGAGGTGGCGCCGGCGAAGTCGCCGGCGTCCACCATGGCGACCCGCAGCCCCGACTGCGCGGCGTGCCAGGCGACCGAGGTGCCCAGGATGCCGCCGCCGATGACCAGGAGGTCGTACGTCGCGTTGGACAGTCTCTCCCGGGCCTCGGCGCGGCCCGGGTTGACGCCGGCGGCCGGGTGCGTTCCCAGGGTCGGAACGCTCTGCGGGGTTGTCATGATTACTCCTCGTCCTCGATCCAGCCCATGGTCCGCTCGACGGCCTTGAGCCAGTTCTTGTACTCGCGGTCACGCGTGTCCGCGTCCATGCGGGGGGTCCACTCGGCGGCCCGGCGCCAGTTGGCGCGCAGGGCGTCGGTGTCCGGCCAGAAGCCGACGGCAAGACCGGCGGCGTAGGCGGCGCCGAGGCAGGTGGTCTCGGCGACCATCGGGCGCACCACGGGGGCGTCGAGGAAGTCCGAGAGCGTCTGCATCAGCAAGTTGTTGGAGGTCATGCCGCCGTCGACCTTCAGCGCGGCCAGGTCGACGCCGGAGTCCTTGGTCATGGCGTCGGTGATCTCGCGGGTCTGCCAGGCGGTGGCCTCGAGCACGGCGCGGGCGATGTGCGCCTTGGTGACGTAGCGGGTCAGGCCCGCGATCACGCCGCGCGCGTCGGAGCGCCAGTAGGGGGCGAACAGGCCGGAGAAGGCCGGCACGAAGTAGGCGCCGCCGTTGTCCTCGACGGAGCTGGCGAGCGTCTCGATCTCGGCCGCGCTCTTGATGAGGCCCATCTGGTCGCGCATCCACTGCACGAGGGAGCCGGTGACGGCGATGGAGCCCTCGAGGGCGTAGACCGGCTTCTGGTCGCCGATGCGGTAACCGACCGTGGTGAGCAGGCCGTTGTACGACTGGACGGGCTCGTCGCCGGTGTTCATCAGCATGAACGTTCCGGTGCCGTAGGTGGACTTGGCCTCGCCCTGCTCGAAGCAGGTCTGGCCGAAGAGGGCGGCCTGCTGGTCGCCGAGCGCGGAGGCGACGGGAACGCCGGCCAGGGCGCCGTCCTTGGCGGTGCCGTAGACCTCGGCGGAGGAGCGGATCTCCGGCAGCACGGCGGCCGGGATCTCCATGGAGGCGAGGATGCGCTCGTCCCACTCCAGGGAGCGGAGGTTCATCAGCATCGTGCGGGAGGCGTTGGTGACGTCCGTGACGTGGACACCGCCGTCGACACCGCCGGTGAGGTTCCAGATGACCCAGGAGTCCATGGTGCCGAAGAGGATGTCGCCGCGCTCGGCGCGCTCGCGCAGGCCCTCGACGTTGTCCAGCAGCCAGCGGACCTTGGGGCCGGAGAAGTAGGAGGCCAGCGGGAGGCCGGTCTCGCGGCGGAAGCGGTCCTGGCCGACGTTGCGGCCGAGCTCCTTGCAGAGGGCGTCGGTGCGGGTGTCCTGCCAGACGATGGCGTTGTGGACGGGCTCACCGGTGTTCTTGTCCCAGAGCAGCGTGGTCTCGCGCTGGTTGGTGATGCCGATGGCCTTGACGTCGGCGGCGGTGATCCCGGCCTTCTCGACGGCGCCGGCGACGACCTGCTGGACGTTGGCCCAGATCTCCTTGGCGTCGTGCTCGACCCAGCCCGGCTTCGGGAAGATCTGCTCGTGCTCCTTCTGGTCGACGGAGACGATGCGGCCGTCGCGGTCGAAGACGATGCAGCGGCTGGAGGTGGTGCCCTGGTCGATCGCCGCGATGAACGGGCCGTGGCCGTGGGTGCTGGTCATGTGGTGTGTGCTCCTGAGGTCTGAAGGTCTCGGCTGTCGTACGTGCGTCAGAAGGCCTGGTGGATACCTGCGGCCAGGGCGGCGCCGACGAGCGGGCCGACCACCGGGATCCAGGCGTAACTCCAGTCCGAACCACCCTTGTTGGGCAAGGGCAGCAGCGCGTGCACGATACGCGGACCGAGGTCGCGCGCGGGGTTGATCGCGTAACCGGTCGGGCCGCCGAGCGAGAGGCCGAGGCCGACGACGACGAGCGCGACGATCAGCGTGCCGGTGCCGCTGACGGCGAGGCCCTTGGTCAGGCCGAGGTTCAGGATGGCCAGGACCAGCACCGTGGTGGCGATGATCTCGGTGACCAGGTTCTGCACGACGTTGCGGACCTCGGGGCCGGTGGAGAAGACACCGAGCACGGGACCGGCCTTGGGGGCGGCGGACCGGTCGACCAGGCCCTCCTCGTCCAGCTTCGCGACCAGTTCGGGGTCGGTCAGGTGCGCCTGGAACTGCCCGTAGTAGCTGAGCCACACCAGCGTGGCACCGATCATGGCCCCGAGCATCTGGGAGCCGATGTAGACCGGCACGTCGCTCCACTTGGTGGCGCCGTCGATGGCGAGACCGAGGGTGACGGCCGGGTTGAGGTGGGCGCCGGACGGGGCGGCGATGTACGCGCCCGTCAGTACGGCGAAACCCCAACCGAACGTGATGGCGACCCAGCCCGCGTTGAGCGCCTTCGAGCGCTTCAGCGTGACGGCGGCACAGACGCCGCCACCGAGCAGAATCAGAACAGCGGTACCGATGGTCTCGCTGATGAAGATGTCGGAGCTGGACACCCGCGACTCCTTTGTCCTTCGTCCAGGGGAAGGCGAACCCCGGGTCCATCCGGTGGTCCGCGCCCTCCGTGAGGGCGGTGATCGGTCCCGTGGCACTGCACACCATAGCGAATATTGTCGGTAGGTGTTCGACAATGCCGACCGATGCACGGCAGTTTTCTGCACGGTTAAGACCACGTCAAGGCCTGTGTGACCGGAAACTCCTGGTGATATGACCGGGAATCTACGTTCGGATACCGGTCGGTAACGAGGTGGTCTCGGACGCCCTCCGTGCGCGCCCCTCCCGGGGGCCGTCAGAACCGCCCGGCGCCCAGGTCCCGCGAGACGGCGCGGGCGCAGTCCCGTACGGCCGACACCAGCTGGGCCCGCAGCTCGCCGTCCGCGCAGACGCGCTCCACGGCGCCGGTGATCCCGACCGCGCCGACCGGCATCCGCCGGCGGTCGTGGATGGGGGCGGCCACGGATGCGATGCCCGCCCAGGTCTCCTCGACGTCCGCCGCCCAGCCCCGGGCGCGGGTCAGGTCCAGGACGCCCTCCAGCTCGGCCAGATCGGTCACCGTGCGGTCGGTGAACGCCTCGGGGGCGGTCTCGGCCAGCTGGCTGTGCGCGACCGGGTCGTAGGCGCAGAGCACCTTGCCGAGGGCGCTGCTGTGCAGCGGCTGCATCGCGCCGACCTCCAGCACCTGCCGGCTGTCGTCCGGCCGGAAGACATGGTGGATGATCAGGACGCCCTGCTGGTGGAGCACGCCCAGGTAGACGCTCTCGCCGCTGGCGCGGGCCAGGTCGTCCGCCCAGACCAGGGCGCGGGCCCGCAGCTCGTGCACGTCCAGATAGGTGGTGCCCAGCCGCAGCAGCTCGGCGCCCAGCTGATAGCGGCCGGAGGCCGGGTCCTGCTCGACGAAGCCCTCCTGCTGGAGGGTGCGCAGGATGCCGTGCGCGGTGCCCTTGGCGAGCCCCAGCGCGGAGGCCACGTCGGACAGTCCCAGCCGCCGCTCCCCGCCGGCGAGCAGGCGCAGCATCGCCGCCGCGCGCTCGAGCGACTGGATGGTCCGTGCCATCGGGCAACCTCCGCCGTGCCGTTCTTCAACCATGCCGATCCCGCCATGCCGTTCGGCATTGCTGAACACTATCGGCCCATGCCGACCCGGGGGTAGCCGACGTGGAGTGATCATGATCGCGGAATCTGCTCCGGAGCGGGCACCGGGGCCCTCCCGCACCGGACGCGCTCCGCCCCGTCGCGCTGTCCGGGGCGTGGGACGGCCCCTGCGCCGAACGGGTACTGCGGCTACGCTTGCCGCGTGCGCCCTCTCCAGGAGGCCGCAAAGCCGACAGCCGTCGCAACCACGGGAGCTTCCATGGCCTCGAAGCCATCGACCGTCAGTTCTTCCCGCTCCGACCGGCTTCGGGAGGCTCTCGCCTCCCGGGTCGTCGTCGCCGATGGGGCCATGGGCACCATGCTCCAGGCTCAGGACCCGAGCCTGGAGGACTTCCAGCAGCTGGAGGGCTGCAACGAGGTCCTGAACGTCACCCGGCCCGACATCGTCCGCTCCGTCCACGAGGCGTACTTCTCCGTGGGCGTGGACTGCGTGGAGACGAACACCTTCGGCGCCAACCACGCCGCGCTCGGCGAGTACGACATCGCCGACCGCGTCTTCGAACTCTCCGAGGCCGGCGCCCGCGTGGCCCGCGAGACCGCCGACTCCTTCACCGAGGGCGACGGCCGCGACCGCTGGGTCCTGGGCTCCATCGGCCCGGGCACCAAGCTGCCCACCCTGGGCCACGCCCCCTACGCCCTGCTGCGCGACGCCTACCAGGCCAACGCCGAGGGCCTCATCTCCGGCGGCGCCGACGCGCTGCTCGTGGAGACCACCCAGGACCTGCTCCAGACCAAGGCGTCCGTCCTCGGCGCCCGCCGCGCCCTGGAGGCGACCGGACAGGACCTGCCGCTGATCGTCTCGGTGACCGTGGAGACCACCGGCACCATGCTGCTCGGCTCGGAGATCGGCGCCGCCCTGACCGCGCTGGAGCCGCTCGGCATCGACATGATCGGCCTCAACTGCGCCACCGGCCCCTCCGAGATGAGCGAGCACCTGCGCTATCTCTCCCGGCACGCCCGCATCGGCCTCTCCTGCATGCCCAACGCGGGCCTGCCGGTCCTGGGCAAGGACGGCGCCCACTACCCCCTGTCCCCGGCCGAACTGGCCGACGCCCAGGAGACGTTCGTCCGGGAGTACGGGCTGTCGCTGGTCGGCGGCTGCTGCGGTACGACGCCGGAGCACCTGCGGCAGGTGGTCGAGCGGGTGCGCGGGCTGGAGCCGGTGGTGCGGGAGCCGCGCCCCGAGCCGGGCGCCGCGTCGCTCTACCAGTCGGTGCCGTTCCGTCAGGACACCTCGTACCTGGCGATCGGCGAGCGGACGAACGCCAACGGGTCGAAGAAGTTCCGCGAGGCCATGCTGGAGGGCCGCTGGGACGACTGCGTGGAGATGGCCCGGGACCAGATCCGCGAGGGCGCGCACATGCTGGACCTGTGTGTCGACTACGTCGGGCGGGACGGTGTGGCCGACATGGAGGAGCTGGCCGGGCGCTTCGCGACCGCGTCCACGCTCCCCGTGGTCCTCGACTCCACCGAAGTCCCGGTGCTCCGCGCCGGGTTGGAGAAGCTGGGCGGCCGTGCGGTCATCAACTCGGTGAACTTCGAGGACGGCGACGGCCCCGAGTCGCGCTTCGCGAAGGTCGCGGCGCTGGCCCGGGAGCACGGTGCGGCGCTGATGGCGCTGACCATCGACGAGGAGGGCCAGGCCCGCACCACCGAGAAGAAGGTGGAGATCGCCCAGCGGCTGATCGCGGACCTGACGGAGAAGTGGGGAATACGCGAGTGCGACATCCTCATCGACACGCTGACGTTCACGATCTGCACGGGTCAGGAGGAGTCCCGCAAGGACGGGATCCACACGATCGAGGCGATCCGCGAGCTCAAGCGCCGCCACCCGGACGTCCAGACCACGCTGGGCCTCTCGAACATCTCCTTCGGCCTCAACCCGGCCGCCCGCATCGTCCTCAACTCCGTCTTCCTCGACGAGTGCGTCAAGGCGGGGCTTGACTCGGCGATCGTGCACGCGTCGAAGATCCTGCCGATCGCACGGCTGGAGGAGGAGCAGGTCCAGGTCGCCCTGGACCTGATTTACGACCGGCGGCGCGAGGGCTACGACCCGCTGCAGCGGCTGCTGGAGCTGTTCGAGGGTGCCACGGCGAAGTCCCTGAAGGCGGGCAAGGCCGAGGAACTGCTGGCGCTCCCGCTGGAGGAGCGGCTGCGGCGGCGGATCATCGACGGCGAGAAGAACGGCCTGGAGGCCGACCTCGACGCGGCCCTGGCCGAGCGCCCCGCCCTGGAGATCGTCAACGACACGCTGCTGGAGGGCATGAAGGTCGTCGGCGAGCTCTTCGGCTCCGGGCAGATGCAGCTGCCGTTCGTGCTGCAGTCCGCCGAGGTGATGAAGGGCGCGGTGGCCTACCTGGAGCCGCACATGGAGAAGAGCGACGCGGAGGGCAAGGGCACCATCGTCCTCGCCACCGTCCGCGGCGACGTCCATGACATCGGCAAGAACCTCGTCGACATCATCCTCTCCAACAACGGCTACACCGTGGTCAATCTGGGCATCAAGCAGCCCGTCTCGGCGATCCTGGAAGCCGCCGAGGAGCACCGGGCGGACGTGATCGGGATGTCCGGGCTGCTGGTGAAGTCCACGGTGATCATGAAGGAGAACCTGGAGGAGCTCAACCAGCGCAAGCTGGCGGCCACCTACCCGGTGATCCTCGGCGGGGCCGCCCTCACCCGGGCCTACGTCGAGCAGGACCTCCACGAGATCTACGAGGGCGAAGTCCGGTACGCGCGGGACGCGTTCGAGGGTCTGAAGCTGATGGACGCGCTGATCGCCGTCAAGCGCGGCGTCCCCGGCGCGACGCTTCCGGAGCTCAAGCAGCGCCGCGTGGCCAGGGCCGCCACCCCCCTGGCGGTGGAGGAGCGGGAGCCGGAGGGCTCCGTCCGCTCGGACGTGTCCGTCGACAACCCCGTCCCCGAACCGCCGTTCTGGGGCACGCGGGTGATCAAGGGGATCGGGCTCAAGGACTACGCGTCCTGGCTGGACGAGGGGGCGCTGTTCAAGGGCCAGTGGGGCCTGAAGCAGGCGCGGGACGGCGGGCCGACGTACGAGGAGCTGGTGGAGGGTGAGGGCCGGCCGCGGCTGCGCGGCCTGCTGGA
The DNA here is from genome assembly GCF_041519305.1 of Streptomyces luteireticuli. Taxonomy (NCBI): domain Bacteria; kingdom Bacillati; phylum Actinomycetota; class Actinomycetes; order Kitasatosporales; family Streptomycetaceae; genus Streptomyces; species Streptomyces luteireticuli. The sequence continues at coordinate 2,191,098 of NZ_CP167927.1, read as the reverse complement.
GAAGCTCCACACGGACAACCTGTTGGAAGCCGCCGTCGTCTACGGCTACTTCCCCTGCCACTCCAAGGGCGACGACCTGATCCTGCTGCACGAGGACGGCAGCGAGCGCACGCGCTTCACCTTCCCGCGCCAGCGGCGGGGGCGGCGGCTGTGCCTGGCGGACTTCTTCCGCCCGGAGGAGTCCGGGGAGCGGGACGTGGTCGGGCTCCAGGTCGTCACGATCGGTTCGCGGATCGGCGAGGCGACGGCGAAGCTGTTCGCGGCGGACGCCTACCGGGACTACCTGGAACTGCACGGCCTGTCCGTCCAGTTGGCGGAGGCCCTGGCCGAGTACTGGCACGCACGGGTGCGCTCCGAGCTCGGCTTCGCGGGCGAGGACCCGGACCGGGTGGAGGACATGTTCGACCTGAAGTACCGGGGGGCGCGCTTCTCCCTCGGCTACGGGGCGTGCCCGAACCTGGAGGACCGGGCGAAGATCGCCGAGCTGCTCCAGCCGGAGCGCATCGGGGTCCACCTCTCCGAGGAGTTCCAGCTCCACCCGGAGCAGTCGACGGACGCGATCGTGATCCACCACCCGGAGGCGAAGTACTTCAACGCGCGGTAGGGGCGTTGGGGGGTTTGTTGCCCCGGTCCCGCCCTTTCACCGTTTCTCGCGCGCTGTCGCGCGGGGCAACGCGGCTGCGCCGCGTTCGTCCTCAAGCGCCGGACGGGCTGAAATCAGCCCGTCCGGCGCTTGAGGACAACCGCGCGGAGCGCGGTTGCGGGCCCGGGGCGCAGCCCCGGAATGGGGGCACCCCCTCTGGGGGAGGCGAAAGGGCGGGGCGGGGGCAGAAAATGGAGGCGCGCTCCGGAGCTCCGCGCCGTAGAATTGTTGCCCGATGAAGGCCGGTCCGCATCGCGGGCCGGCCTTCTTGTCCCCTCAGGAGGTGTGCGGATGACCAGCGGCATCCCCGCGCTCACGATCCCGCAGGCCACAGGCGGTGCCCTGCAGGCCGTGCTGCTCGACATGGACGGCACGCTCGTCGACACCGAGGGCTTCTGGTGGGAGGTGGAGGTCGCGGTCTTCGCGGAGCTCGGCCACCGGCTCCTGGAGGAGTACCGGGAGATCGTCGTCGGCGGCCCCATGCACCGCAGCGCGGCCTTCCTCATCCAGGCCACCGGCGCCAGGATCGCCCTGGCCGAGCTCACCGCCCTGCTCAACACCCGGTTCTCCGAGATGATCGGCCAGGGCGTCCCGCTGATGCCGGGGGCCCGGCGGCTGCTCACCGAGCTGGCCGCGCACGCCGTGCCGACCGCCCTGGTCTCCGCCTCGCACCGGGAGATCATCGACCGGGTGCTGCACACCCTGGGCCCGGAGCACTTCACGCTGACCGTCGCCGGCGACGAGGTCGAGCGCACCAAGCCGCACCCCGACCCGTACCTCGCGGCCGCCGCCCGGCTCGGCGTGGAGCCGGGCCGCTGCGCCGTCGTCGAGGACACGATCACCGGGGTGACCGCCGCGGAGGCGGCCGGCTGCCGGGTGGTGGCCGTGCCGTCCGTGGGGGCGATCCCGCCGGGTGCCGGACGGACCGTCGTCCGCTCCCTCGAAGAAGTCGATCTCGGATTCCTGCGGAACTTGATCACTCATTGAGCCCGGCCCCCTGGAATCCTCAACAAACTCTGAGCGCCGGTCCGACTGTTTTCCGTGACCAATCCCGCGGTAATTGCCAAGCGCCGCAAGGTCATTCGCCAAGTGATGTTCGTCACCGGGCGGGTTGGCGCCGGAGCGCTCCGCGCCCTGGATGACGCACCCTTGTGTCCGCATTCGGTAGGCCGTGCACGAATCGTTCCGGCGTCGCGATATCGGCCCATGCCCCGTCGTTATCGCGGCGTGATATCGCATCAGGTAGGCCGCGTTCCGGTCATGGTGGTGGCGCGCACTAATCTCTTCGCGAGTACTTCACGGCCGCTTCCGTGGGGCCGTGCAGAGTGCTTCCGTACGGGTCCCGGCGCGCGCCGTTCGCACCACAGGGAGATCACCGCACAATGAACCGCAAGACGTTGGTGCTGCCGACCGTGGTGGGCCTGCTGGCCCCCGTGCTCGTCGCCTGTGGCGGCGGCGACGGAACCAAGGGCAAGGGCGCCATCGTCGTCGGGACCACCGACCGGTTCGAGCGGACGACGGACGCCCCCGCGCCGTTCGACCCGGCCGCGGCCTACGACGTCGGCGTGTGGAACGTGCTGCACAGCACCTTCCAGACGCTGCTCCGGCTGCCCCGCTCCGGCTCCGAGCCCGTCGCCGACGCCGCCGAGAAGTGCGTCTGGACCGACCGGCGCAACGAGCAGTACCGGTGCACCCTGCGCAAGGAGCTCACGTTCTCCAACGGGAACGCGATGACCGTCAAGGACGTCAAGTTCTCCATCGAACGCGCCCGGGCCATCGACTTCGAGAACGGTCCGGTCTCGCTGCTGAGCAACATCGACCGGGTCGAGACGCCCAACAACCGCGAGATCGTCTTCCAGCTCAAGACGCCCGACGCGACCTTCCCGCAGAAGCTCGCCACCCCGGCCGCGGCCATCGTCGACAGCAAGTCCTACCCCAAGGACAAGCTGACGTCCGACGGCTTCAAGGTGGTCGGCTCCGGCCCGTACACCATGGAGACCGAGGAGCAGGACGACCGCGTCGTCAAGGCCGTCCTCACCAAGAACCCGGACTACAAGGGTTCGGTGACGGTGCAGAACGACAAGGTCGAGATGCGCTTCTACGACGACGCCAAGTCGATGGAGAACGCGCTCAAGGCCGGTGACATCGACGTGATGAACCGGACCCTGTCGCCGGACCAGATCGCCGGGCTGCGCAGCGCCACCGGCCAGAAGGTCAAGCTGCTGGAGTCGCCGGGCCACGAGATCGGCTACCTGGCGTTCAACGTGGACGACCCGGCCGTCAAGCCCAAGGCCGTCCGCCAGGCCATGGCCCAGCTGGTCGACCGCCAGGTGCTGGCCCGCGAGGGCTACGACCGCACCAGCGACGCGCTCTACTCGCTGGTCCCCAGCGGCATCCCGGGCCACCTGAACTCCTTCTCCAACCAGTACGGCGACCCCAGCGTCGAGAAGGCCCGCACCCTGCTCAAGGGCGCCGGCATCAGCACCCCGGTGCGCTTCACCCTCTCCTACTCCTCCGACCACTACGGCGAGGCGACGGGACGGGCGTTCAAGGCCCTGCAGAAGCAGCTGAACGGCAGCGGCCTCTTCGAGGTGAAGCTCCAGGACGTGAAGTGGGCGGAGTTCCGCCCCAACGCGGCCAAGGGCCAGTACGCGGTCTACGGCATGGGCTGGTTCCCCGACTTCCCGGACCCGGACAACTTCATCGCCCCGTTCTTCGGCAAGGACAACTTCCTCCGGTCCCGCTACCAGAACGCGAAGCTCAACGACCTGATCCCGCGCAGCCGTCAGACCTCGCAGCGCGACTCGGCGGCCAAGCTCTTCCAGCAGGCGCAGGACATCGTCGCCGACGAGGTGCCGGTGCTGCCGCTGTGGCAGGGCAAGCAGTACGTGGCGGCCCGGGACAACATCACCGGCGCGGAGTGGGTGCTCAACGACGCCTCCGAGCTCCAGCCGTGGGAGCTCGTCCGCGGCAAGTGACCCGTCCCCGGCGGCAGTCCACGGCCCGTCGGACCCCCCAGGCAACACTCAGCAACACCAGGCAACACTCAGCAATACCAACGCTCCACCTGCACCACCAGCACCACAGAGAACTCCCCAGCGAGCGGACGCCCGTCCGCCCGGACGACTTGAACTGTGAGGAACGTGTACGTGAGGAAACGGGACCAGTGGCTTGCCGCCCCGCTCGGCGCGGGGCTCGCCGCCGCGCTGCTCAGCGGATGCGGCTCGGACGACGGCACGGCGGCGGGCACCGGTGAGTCGGTGGTCATGGGGATGTCCGACGAGGTCGTGTCCACCGACCCGGCCTCGGGTTACGACCCGGGCTCCTGGCTGCTCTTCAACAACGTCTTCCAGTCGCTGCTGAGCTTCCCCAAGGGCAGTAACTCCCCGCAGCCCGAGGCCGCGAAGAAGTGCGGCTTCAAGGACCGGAACAGCACCGTCTACGAGTGCGTCCTCAACGACGGGCTGACCTTCAGCAACGGCCACGCCCTCACCTCCGAGGACGTCGCCTACTCGTTCCGCCGCACCATCAAGATCAACGACAAGGACGGTCCGGCCGCGTCCATGCTCTCCACGATCAAGGAGATCAGGACGCCGGACAAGAAGACCGTGACCTTCCGCCTCAAGCGGCCCGACGCGCCCTTCCCGCTGAAGATCGCCTCGGGTGCCGGCTCGATCGTGGACCACACGGAATACCCGGCCGACCGCCTCCGCACCGACGGCAAGGCCGTCGGCTCCGGCCGCTACACCCTGGACTCGTACGACAAGGACCGGGCCGTCTTCAAGGTCAACGGCTCCTACAAGGGCTCCGCGGTCGCCCAGAACAGCGGCATGACCCTCAAGCTCTTCCACGGCAAGCAGGACGAGCTCAAGGACGCCCTGAAGAAGGGCGACGTGGACCTCGCCTACCGTGGCCTGGCCATGGACGACATCGCCTCCCTGGAGGCCGGCGGCTCCCGCAGCACCCTCAAGGTCATCCAGGGCAGCAGCGCCGAGGTCCAGCACCTGGTCTTCAACACCAAGGACCCGGTGGCCGGCAAGACCGCCGTGCGCAAGGCCGTCGCCTACCTCGTGGACCGCAGCGCCCTCGTCCGCGACGTCTACAAGCGCACCGCCGAACCGCTCTACTCCGTCGTCCCCAGCGGGATCACCGCCCACCGGACCCCGTTCTTCGACGTCTACGGCGACCGCCCGCAGCCGGACAAGGCCGCCGGCGTGCTCAAGGACGCCGGGATCAAGGGCAAGGTCAAGCTCACCCTGTGGGGCACGCCGATCCGCTACGGACCCGGCACCGTCCCGGAGTTGAAGGCCATCGCCAAACAGCTCAACGCCAGCGGGCTGTTCGAGGCCGACGTGAAGAGCGTCCCCTTCGGCGAGTACCAGAAGGGCATCGAGGCCGGCCAGTACCCCGTCTACGTCAAGGGCTGGGTCCCCGACTACCCGGACCCGGACAACTTCACCGCGCCCTTCTTCGGCGAGGACAACGGACTGGCCAACCACTACGAGTCCAAGGAGATCTCGGGCATCCTCCCGGCCACCGCCGCGGAGAGCAGCCGCGCCGCCACCGACGGCGACTTCTCCCGGCTCCAGCAGACCGTCGCCCAGGACGTACCGGTCCTCCCGCTGTGGCAGGGCAAGCAGTACGCCGTCGCCAACGAGCGGATATCCGGCCTCCAGTGGACCCTGGACGCCTCGACCGTCTTCCGCTTCTGGGAGATCAGCAAGGGCAAGAAGAGCTGACCCGCACCCCATGCGAAGGGCCCGCCGGTACGAACCGGCGGGCCCTTCCGTCATGCCCGGGTCACTGCGCGCCGGGGCGCACCAGACCGCTCTCGTAGGCGTAGACCGCCGCCTGCACCCGGTCGCGCAGCCCCAGCTTGGTCAGCACATGGCCCACATGCGTCTTGACCGTCGTCTCGCTCACGAACAGATCCGCCGCGATCTCCGCGTTGGACAGACCGCGGGCCACCAGCTTGAGCACCTCGACCTCGCGGTCCGTCAGCGTGGTCAGGGCGTCCGGCAGCGGCTCCTCGCCCGACGGCAGATGGGTCGCGTACTTGTCGAGCAGCCGCCGGGTGATGCTCGGCGCCAGCATCGCCTCGCCCCCGGCCACCACCCGGATCGCCTGCACCAGCTCATGGGCCGGGGCGTCCTTCAGCAGGAAGCCGCTCGCCCCGGCCCGCAGCGCCTCCACCACGTACTCGTCCAGGTCGAAGGTGGTGAGCACCAGCACCTTCGCCGGGCCGTTCCGCTCCGGGCCGGTGATCTGCCGGGTCGCCTCCACCCCGTCCATGCGGGGCATACGGATGTCCATCAGCACCACGTCGGGCTGGAGCGCCCGCACCTGGTCGAGCGACTGGAGGCCGTCGCCGGCCTCCCCGACGACCGCGATGTCCTGCTCGGCCTCCAGGATCATGCGGAAGCCCGTACGCAACAGGGGCTGGTCGTCGACCAGCAGGACACGGATCGCCACGGAAAACTCCTTCGCTAGACCGCGTCCATTCTGCCCTGACCTGCTCTCGGGGCGGGGACGGGCAGCGGATACGGCGGGGGAGTGCCGCCGAACTCCGGGCACCGCGCCTGATGGTCGCACCAGCCGCACAGCTTCGTCGGCCGCGGGCGCCAGTCGCCCGTCTCCGTCGCCAGCTCGATGGCCTCCCACAGGGCGCGCAGCTTCCGCTCCACCGCCCGCAGCTCCTCCTCCACCGGGTCGTACGTCAGCACGTCGCCGCTGCCCAGGTAGACCAGCTGGAGCCGGCGGGGCACCACCCCGCGCAGCCGCCAGATCACCAGTGCGTAGAACGTCATCTGGAACAGGGCCTCGTCGCGGTACCGCGGGGCCGGGGCCTTGCCCGTCTTGTAGTCGACGATCCGCACCTCGCCCGAGGGCGCGACGTCGACCCGGTCGACGATGCCCCGCAGCACCAGCCCCGAATCCAGCGTCGTCTCCACGAAGAGCTCGCGCTCGGCCGGCTCCAGCCGCGTCGGATCCTCCAGCGAGAACCAGCGCTCGACGAGCCGCTCCGCCTCCGCCAGCCAGACCGCGAGCCGCTCCTCGTCCCGCCCGCCGTCCCCGTCGGCGAACAGCTCCGCGAGCTCCGGGCGGGCCGCCAGCAGCTTCTCCCACTCGCCGGGGACCAGCCCGCGCGCCCGGGGCGCCGTCCGCTCGGCCGCCGGGACGTCGAAGAGCCGCTCCAGCACGGCGTGCACCACCGTGCCCCGGGTGGCCGCCGGGCTCGGCTTCTCCGGCAGCCGGTCGATCACCCGGAACCGGTACAGCAGCGGGCAGCGCATGAAATCGGCCGCGCGCGAGGGCGACAGCGAGGCCGGCCGGGCAGCACCGGGCTGCGCCGGGACCGGCGGGGACGGCGGGGCGACGGCCGGTGCCCCGGCGGACTGCGCCGCTTCGTCGGGGGCATCGGGGGCGTCGGGAGCGGATTCCATGGCACAGAACCCTACGGCCCCCCACCGACAATGAGCGGCATACCATCGACGGCAGAAGCCCTCGCACTGCATGATCGTGGCAGGGCACGCGCACCGGGAGGTGCGCGAGCGGCATCCGACGAGGGGACACCGTGGACAACACCGGGCGGCAGGGCGGGTCCGGCACCGGGGGCGACGGCCACCAGGCCGGGCAGCGGGGCAGCGGGCCGCAGCGGCCGCGCGAGAGCGGCGGGGGCATCCTCATGGGCCGCCCCTTCGGCGTCCCCGTCTACGTGGCCCCCAGCTGGTTCCTCGTCGCGGCCCTCATCACCTGGGTGTTCGGCGGCCAGCTCGACCGCGTCCTGCCCGAGCTCGGACGCGCCCGCTATCTGGTCTCCCTCTTCTTCGCCGTCGCCTTCTACGCCTCGGTCCTCGTCCACGAACTGGCGCACACCGTCGCCGCGCTCCGCTTCAAGCTCCCGGTGCGCCGCATCCAGCTCCAGTTCTTCGGCGGGGTCTCCGAGATCGAGAAGGAGAGCGAGACCCCCGGCCGGGAGTTCGTCCTCGCCTTCGTCGGCCCGCTGCTCTCCCTCGTCCTCGCCGGTGTCTTCTGGCTCGGCCTCCAGGCCGTCGAACCGGCCACCGTCCCCGGCGTGCTCCTCGCCGGGCTCATGGTCTCCAACCTCCTGGTCGCCGCGTTCAACCTGCTGCCCGGCCTGCCCCTGGACGGCGGCCGGATGCTCCGCGCCGTCGTCTGGAAGATCAGCGGCCGGGCCATGACCGGCACCGTCGCCGCCGCCTGGGTCGGCCGCGCGCTCGCCGTCAGCGTCCTGATCGGCCTGCCGCTCCTCACCCAGGCCGACCGCTCCGACAGCTTCGGCAGCGTGGACTCCCTCACCGACGCCCTGCTCGCGGCCATCCTCGCCGCGATCATCTGGACCGGCGCCGGCAACAGCCTGCGCATGGCCCGGCTCCGCGAACGGCTCCCCGGGCTGCGCGCCCGCACCCTCACCCGCCGCGCCGTGCCCGTCGGGGCCGCCACCCCGCTCTCCGAGGCCCTGCGCCGCGCCAACGAACAGGGCGCCCGCGCCCTCGTCGTCGTCGACGGAGCAGGCGCCCCCACCGCCCTGGTCCGCGAGTCCGCGATCGTCGGCATCCCCGCCCACCGCCGTCCCTGGGTCACCGTCGGCACCCTCGCCCAGGACCTCCAGGACGGCATGCGGATCTCCGCCGAGCTCTCCGGGGAGGAACTCCTGGAGACCCTGCGCCAGACCCCCGCCACCGAGTACCTCGTCGTCGAGGAGACCGGCGAGGTCTACGGCGTGCTGTCCACCACGGACGTCGAGCGCGCCTTCGTCGCCGCCATGGCTCGCACCCCGTCCTGAGTCCGGGGCCGGGCCCGGGGCCCGTGGTGCCCGGGCCGCCGCGGGCCCGGTACGCTGGTCACATGTCCGAACCGACCGGTGCCGCCCGCCGTCGCGGGCCCTTCCAGGTCGGGGACCAGGTCCAGCTCACCGACCCCAAGGGACGCCACTACACCTTCACGCTCGAAGCCGGGAAGCAGTTCCACACCCACAAGGGTGCCTTCCCGCACGACGAGCTGATCGGTGCTCCCGAGGGCAGTGTTGTCCGTACCACGGGAAACGTCGCCTACCTCGCGCTGCGCCCCCTGCTCCCCGACTACGTCCTGTCCATGCCGCGCGGAGCCGCCGTGGTCTACCCCAAGGACGCGGGGCAGATCCTGGCCATGGCCGACATCTTCCCCGGCGCCCGCGTCGTGGAGGCCGGTGTCGGCTCCGGCTCGCTGAGCAGCTTCCTGCTGCGCGCCATCGGCGACCAGGGCATGCTGCACTCCTACGAGCGCCGCGCCGACTTCGCCGAGATCGCCACGCAGAACGTGGAGCGCTACTTCGGCGGCCCGCACCCCGCCTGGCAGCTCACCGTCGGCGACCTCCAGGACAACCTGTCCGACACCGATGTCGACCGGGTCATCCTGGACATGCTCGCCCCCTGGGAGTGCCTGGAGGCCGTGCGCAAGGCGCTCGTCCCCGGCGGCATCCTCTGCTGCTACGTGGCGACCACCACCCAGCTCGCGCGCACCGTCGAGTCCATCCGGGAGATCGGCTGCTTCGCCGAGCCGTCCGCCTGGGAGACGATGGTCCGCACCTGGCACGTGGAGGGCCTGGCCGTCCGCCCCGACCACCGCATGATCGGCCACACCGGCTTCCTGCTCACCGCCCGCCGCCTGGCGGACGGCGTCGAGCCGCCGATGCGCCGCCGCCGCCCGGCCAAGGGCGCCTACGGCGAGGACTACACCGGCCCCGGCGGAGCCTCCGCCGAACGCTGACACGTCGACGCGTTGACGACGCATTGACGCGGGGCGCCGCCACCGGGTGACGAACTCGGTGGCGGCGCCCTCGTGTTGGAACTCCGCGCCGGACGGGGAGTCGCCGTTCCGCGGCATGCGCGCATGTGCGACGATGCGCACCGTCCCCCGCAATTCCGGCACTTCACAGGAGCCAGCGCGCGTGCAGCCCCCGGCAGGACTCCCGCACACCCACTCGCGTCCCGTCCACTGGCTGCTGACGGCCCTCGCGGTGGCCGCCGTACTCCTCGGGGCCGCCCTCGTCGGCCCCGGCGACGACACCGCCACCGCGTCCGCCCCGACCGCCCCGGCACCCGATCCGGCCGCCGTTTCCTACCCGTTCGACTGCGGCACGGTGGGCGTGGAGGTGGTGCGGCGGGCCGCCGCCGACCTCGACGGCGCCGCTGCGACCGTCGCCGTCGTGCGCTGCCGCTCCGGCGCCGGTACCGCACCCAATGGCGTCTACGTCCTGACCGCCGAACAGGGCGCCGCGCCAAGGGTGACGGCGACCCTGGTCGATCCCGCGCAGCGGATGAACGTCACCGGATTCGCGGTCCGGGACGACGTGGTTTCGGCCACACTGCTCGGCTACTCCTCGGCGGACGTGCCCCGCTGCTGCCCCGACCGGCGACGGGACGTCCAATGGCGGTGGCGCGACGGGAAGTTCGTCCTGACGGCACTGCCCGTCGCGGGGCGTGCCTGATCCGTCACGCGGCGTCGGGTCCGTAGACCTCGACCCGGTCCGAGACGCGGCGCACATGGATGCAGTCGCCGGGGCAGTCCTTGGCGGAGTCGCGCACGTCGGCCAGCAGCGGCAGCGGAACGCGCGTGGTCGCCCCGGGTTCCTGCAGGAGTTCGTCGTCGGGGCTCTTCACATAGGCCAGTCCGTCGATGTCGAGCTCGAACACCTCGGGGGCGTACTGCGCGCAGATGCCGTCCCCCGTGCACAGGTCCTGGTCGATCCAGACCTCGAGGGCCTCCTCCGGGCCCCCGGCCGCCGGGTCCTCGGCGACGGTCGCACGGTCTTCGTTCTGGACGGTCATTGCGTTGACGTTTCCTGCCTACGTGAATCAATTGGAGCCAGCACGGACGGGTGTTGACCGAGTTCGACAATACCTCCGCCCGCTTTCCGATGTTGATGGGTGGGTATTCCCCTGTCGTGAGGACGTGCGCAAGGGTGAAGATCGGACACACTCCGACCGGGTTTGTGATCTAGGGGTTTCAACCTGCACCGGCCCAGGTAGGGTCTGGAAGCGTCCAGCTCCCCTTGGAGGAGGTGAGGACCGTGGCAGCCCACGACGACGACATCAACCGCGGCATCCGGCCGGGACGGGGCGGTGACGACCCCGCCGGCCAGGTTGCCTACCTCGAGCAGGAGATCGCCGTCCTGCGGCGCAAGCTCGCCGACTCTCCGCGGCACACGAGGATTCTCGAAGAGCGGATCGTCGAGCTCCAGACCAACCTGGCAGGGGTGTCCGCACAGAACGAGCGGCTCGCCAACACCCTGCGCGAGGCCCGCGACCAGATCGTGGCCCTCAAGGAGGAGGTCGACCGGCTCGCCCAGCCGCCGGCCGGCTTCGGGGTCTTTCTCCAGGCGAACGACGACGGAACGGTGGACGTCTTCACCGGGGGACGCAAACTCCGGGTCAACGTCAGCCCCAGCGTCGACGCCGACGAGCTCAGGCCCGGCCAGGAGGTCATGCTCAACGAGGCGCTCAATGTGGTCGAAGCCATGGCGTTCGAGCGGGCCGGGGACATCGTCACCCTCAAGGAGATCCTCGAGGACGGCGAACGGGCCCTGGTCATCGGGCACACCGACGAGGAGCGTGTGGTGAGGCTCGCGGAGCCGCTGCTGGACATCACCATCCGCCCCGGCGACGCCCTGTTGCTCGAATCCCGCTCCGGCTACGTCTACGAGGTCATCCCGAAGAGCGAGGTCGAGGAGCTCGTCCTCGAAGAGGTCCCGGACATCGACTACACGAAGATCGGCGGACTGGGCAACCAGATCGAGCTGATCCGCGACGCGGTCGAGCTCCCGTACCTCTACCCCGACCTCTTCAAGGAGCACGAACTCCGGCCGCCCAAGGGCGTCCTGCTCTACGGACCGCCCGGCTGCGGCAAGACGCTCATCGCCAAGGCCGTCGCCAACTCCCTTGCCAAGAAGGTCGCCGAGGTCACCGGCAAGCCCGCGGGGAAGAGCTTCTTCCTCAACATCAAGGGCCCCGAGCTGCTCAACAAGTACGTCGGCGAGACCGAGCGGCACATCCGGCTGATCTTCCAGCGGGCACGGGAGAAGGCCGGCGAAGGCACCCCGGTGATCGTGTTCTTCGACGAGATGGACTCCCTGTTCCGCACCCGCGGCTCCGGCGTCAGCTCCGACGTGGAGAACACCATCGTCCCCCAGCTCCTCTCGGAGATCGACGGCGTCGAGGGCCTGGAGAACGTGATCGTCATCGGCGCCTCCAACCGCGAGGACATGATCGACCCCGCGATCCTGCGCCCCGGCCGGCTCGATGTGAAGATCAAGATCGAGCGCCCGGACGCCGAGGCCGCCAAGGACATCTTCTCCAAGTACCTGACCGAGACCCTGCCGCTGCACGCGGACGACCTCACCGAGCACAGCGGCTCGGCCAGGGCGACCGTCGACGGCATGATCCAGTCGGTCGTGGAGCAGATGTACGCGGAGTCCGAGGAGAACCGCTTCCTGGAGGTCACCTACGCCAACGGCGACAAGGAGGTCCTGTACTTCAAGGACTTCAACTCCGGGGCGATGATCCAGAACATCGTGGACCGGGCCAAGAAGATGGCCATCAAGGCCTTCCTGGACCACAACCAGAAGGGCCTGCGCGTCTCCCACCTGCTCGCCGCCTGCGTCGACGAGTTCAAGGAGAACGAGGACCTGCCCAACACCACCAACCCCGACGACTGGGCCCGCATCTCCGGCAAGAAGGGCGAGCGGATCGTCTTCATCCGCACCCTCGTCACCGGCAAGCAGGGCGCGGACACCGGCCGCTCCATCGACACGGTGGCCAATACCGGTCAGTACCTCTAGCACCTCCGTCCGGCTGCGGATGACGGTCTCCTTCCGGTTCCCGCCCCCCGGCGGAACCGGCCGGAAACCGCCCGTCCGCGGCCGGACGCGTTTTGCGCCAGATATCCGCGCACGGCACGACCGTGCCGATGTTGCCGCACGAACCGGAGCAATGACTGTAATGATCTCCCCAGGGCCGCAAAGCCGTTCTAGGCTCGTCGGTACCACCGCGACGCGCGTGGGGGATGCACACGGACCGGATGCGCAGCGGTACTTGAGTGGCGACCCCGCCCGGGGGCGCCACCGGGCAAGGAGGGCCGCATGACCGTACGGCGAGTAATGGGCATCGAGACGGAGTACGGGATCTCCGTCCCCGGTCACCCGAACGCCAATGCCATGCTCACCTCGTCCCAGATCGTCAACGCCTACGCGGCCGCGATGCACCGGGCACGCCGTGCCCGCTGGGACTTCGAGGAGGAGAACCCGCTGCGGGACGCCCGGGGCTTCGACCTCGCCCGCGAGGCGGCGGACGCCAGCCAGCTCACGGACGAGGACATCGGCCTCGCCAATGTGATCCTCACCAACGGCGCCCGGCTGTACGTGGACCACGCCCACCCCGAATACAGCTCCCCCGAGATCACCAACCCCCGCGACGCCGTCCTCTGGGACAAGGCCGGGGAACGGATCATGGCCGAGGCCGCCGAGCGCGCCGCCCAGCTGCCCGGAGCCCAGCCGATCCACCTCTACAAGAACAACACCGACAACAAGGGCGCCTCCTACGGCACCCACGAGAACTACCTCATGAAGCGGGAGACCCCCTTCTCGGACATCGTCCGCCACCTGACCCCCTTCTTCGTCTCCCGCCAGGTGGTCACCGGCGCCGGCCGCGTGGGCATCGGTCAGGACGGCCGTGAGCACGGCTTCCAGATCAGCCAGCGCGCCGACTACTTCGAGGTCGAGGTCGGACTGGAGACCACCCTCAAGCGCCCCATCATCAACACCCGCGACGAACCCCACGCCGACGCCGAGAAGTACCGCCGCCTCCATGTGATCATCGGCGACGCCAACCTCTCCGAGATCTCCACCTACCTCAAGCTCGGCACCACCTCGCTCGTCCTCGCCATGATCGAGGACGGCTTCATCTCCGGCGACCTCGCCGTCGACCAGCCCGTCCGCACCCTCCACCAGATCAGCCACGACCCCACGCTGCGCCGGCTGATCACGCTGCGCAGCGGTCGCACGCTGACCGCGGTGCAGCTCCAGATGGAGTACTTCGAGCTGGCCCGCAAGCATGTGGAGGACCGTTTCGGGGCCGACGCGGACGAGCAGACCAAGGACGTCCTCGCGCGCTGGGAGGACGTCCTGGGCCGGCTGGAGAGCGACCCGATGAGCCTGGCGGGCGAGCTGGACTGGGTGGCCAAGCGCGAGCTCCTGGAGGGCTACCGGCGGCGGGACGGCCTGGACTGGGACGCGGCCCGGCTGCACCTGGTCGACCTGCAGTACGCGGACGTCCGGGCGGACAAGGGGCTGTACAACCGGCTGGTCGCCCGGGGCCGGATGAAGCGGCTGCTGGACGAGACCGAGGTCGAGCGGGCGCGCACGGCCCCGCCGGAGGACACCCGGGCGTACTTCCGGGGCCGCTGCCTGGAGCAGTACGCGGACGACGTGGCCGCGGCCTCCTGGGACTCGGTGATCTTCGATCTTCCGGGCCGGGACTCGCTCCAGCGGGTCCCCACCCTGGAGCCCCTGCGGGGCACACGCAACCACGTCAAGGAACTGCTGGACCGCTGTCGCACGGCGGAGGACCTGGTACGGGTGCTGTCCGGGGGCTGAGGGGTCCGGGAGGGCCCGGCCCGGGAATCATCGAGGTGGTTCCCGGACGTTCCAGAAAGTGCAGGGCCGATGTCGGACCCTGCTTGTAGGGTCAGAACAGATACGTCCGATCTTGTACGTCGAACCGAGCGGGGTGAGGGGTATGGCGACCAAGGACACCGGCGGCGGGCAGCAGAAGGCCACGCGCTCGACGGAGGAGGCCGAGGAGCAGGCGCAGGACGCGCAGGCTTCCGAGGACCTCAAGGAGCGGCACGAGAAGCTGTCGGACGACGTGGACTCGGTGCTGGACGAAATCGATGACGTGCTCGAGGAGAACGCCGAGGACTTCGTGCGCTCGTTTGTCCAGAAGGGTGGGCAGTAGGCCGCCTTTTACCTTTGAACCGAAGGTGACATGGGGGGATGAGTGGCGGAGCGGGAAAGGGCGAAGCGCTGCACGCCGTGCGGCGGTGCCACGCCGCGTGCACGCTCCGCCACCGGGCGGACGGACCGGGCGCCAGGGGGCGTCCGCCGTATCCGTCCCGCGGCCCCGGCCATGCATAGGGATCATCGCCACGAGACAGATAGGGTCCGTGGTGTCCTGCGCTTCAACTGCAACACCGGATTGGGACTGTTGAGAGACGATGCCGATGCCATCCGGCGGGCCATCGCATATCTGGAAGGAAACTCGTGGAAGCCAACCCTCGTAGCACCGGGCGTCTACCAGCTGCCTTCCTGACGCCGGGCTCGTCCTCGTTCACGGACTTCCTCGGCAGCCACGCGCCGGAGCTGCTGCCGGGCAACCGGCCGCTGCCGCCGGTCAAGGGGGCCGTCGAGATCCCGCACGGCACGACCATCGTCGCGGTCACCTACCGCGACGGGGTGGTGCTGGCCGGCGACCGGCGGGCCACCATGGGCAATGTCATCGCCCAGCGCGACATCGAGAAGGTCTTCCCGGCGGACGAGTACTCGGCCGTCGGCATCGCCGGCACGGCCGGTCTCGCCGTGGAGATGGTGAAGCTCTTCCAGCTGGAGCTGGAGCACTTCGAGAAGGTCGAGGGCGCCCAGCTCTCCCTGGAGGGCAAGGCCAACCGGCTCTCCACCATGATCCGGAGCAACCTCGGCATGGCCATGCAGGGCCTGGCCGTGGTGCCCCTCTTCGCCGGCTGGGACGTGGACCGGCAGAAGGGCCGGATCTTCTCCTACGACGTCACCGGCGGGCGTTCCGAGGAGCAGGGGTACGCGGCCACGGGGTCCGGGTCGATGTTCGCGCGGGGCTCGCTCAAGAAGCTGTTCCGGGACGGCCTCTCGGAGGACGAGGCCACCACGCTCGTCGTCCAGGCGCTCTACGACGCGGCGGACGACGACTCGGCGACCGGTGGCCCGGACCTGGCCCGCAGGATCTACCCGATCGTGACCGTCGTCTCCGACGAGGGCTTCCGCAAGCTCTCGGAGGAGCGGCTCCTCGGAACCGTCAGGGCGATCCACGAGCGTCGGCTGGAGGAGCCGGACGGCCCCCGCGCCGCCCTCCTCTAGTCATGCGTCTCCTACGAACAGAAAGGGATGGGTAGCCGGTGTCGACGCCGTTCTACGTCTCTCCCCAGCAGGCCATGGCCGACCGGGCCGAGTACGCCCGCAAGGGCATCGCGCGCGGTCGCAGCGTCGTGGTCCTCCAGTACAACGATGGCGTGGTCTTCGTTGCCGAGAACCCGTCCCGCGCGCTGCACAAGGTCAGTGAGATCTACGACCGCATCGCGTTCGCGGCGGTCGGCAAGTACAACGAGTTCGAGAACCTGCGCATCGGCGGTGTGCGCTACGCCGATCTGCGCGGTTACACCTACGACCGCGGGGACGTCACCGCGCGCGGTCTCGCCAACGTCTATGCGCAGACGCTCGGTTCGATCTTCTCCAGCGCGGCGGAGAAGCCGTACGAGGTCGAGCTGATCGTCGCCGAGGTCGGCGCGGGCCCCGAGGACGACCAGATCTACCGGCTGCCGCACGACGGTTCGATCGTCGACGAGCACGGCTCGGTGGCGGTCGGCGGCAACGCGGACCAGATCAGCAACTACCTCGGGCAGCGGCACCGGGACGGGATGACGCTGTCCGAGGCGCTCAAGCTCGCGGTGGAGTCGCTGGCGCGCGATACGAACGGTGCGGAACGGACGCTGACGGCCGAGCAGTTGGAGGTCGCGGTGCTGGACCGGACGCGGCCGCAGCAGCGGAAGTTCAAGCGGTTGCTGGGGCGGCAGTTGTCGAGCTTGTTGGAGGAGGGCGCCGCTCCCTCCCCGGACTCCGGGGAAGGGGACGACGCCTCGTAGGGCGCCTTTGGGGTTTGTGCCCCGGTCCCTCCCCCAGAGGGGGCACCCCCATTTCACCGTTTCTTCCGGGGAGACCCCGGACCCCATTCGCCCTTCGGGCGAAGTCCTCAAGCGCCGGACGGGCTGAAAATCAGCCCGTCCGGCGTTTGAGGACAACCCGCGCGGAGCGCAAAGAAACGGTGAAAGGGCGGGCCAGGGGCGGAATCAGCCGGTCACCGCAACCCCGCTCGACCCCCGCACCACCACCTCCACCGGCAACTCCCCGGCCCCGTCCGGCACTCCGTCCAGCACCGCCATCAACGCCCGCATCCCCGCCTCGCCCACCGCCTCCGCGGGCAGCCGTACGGTCGTCAGTTCCGGATCGACCGCCGTCGCCAGCGACAGATCCGTGAAGCCCGTCACCGAGAGATCGGCCGGGACCCTCAGCCCGCTCCGTCGCGCCGCCTTGCAGGCCCCCGCCGCGAGCATGTCGTCGTCGCAGACCAGGGCCGTCGGCCGCGGGCCCGGTGCCGTGAGCACCCGCTCCGCCGCCGCCCGCCCCGCGTCCACGTTCAGGGCCGCCGGTTCGGTCCGTACCAGCACCGCGTCGGGGACGTCGCGCAGGGCGGATTCCAGGGCCCGGGCCCGTACCCGGAAGGTCCAGGAGTCGACGTCGGCCGCCAGGTGGGCGAAGCGGCGGTGGCCCAGGTCCAGCAGGTGCCCGACGATCCGGCGCATGCCGTCCGCGATGGCCGGGTTGACCGTCGCCGAGGCGTCCGCGCCCGCGGGGTCGCTGTCGAGCATGACCAGTGGCAGGCCCCCGGCCCGCAGGTCCGCCAGGGCGTCGACCGCCATGGAGGACGCGATGACGCCGTCGATCGCCGAGCGCGCGGACGCGAAGGGGTCGCGGGCGGGGCCGACGCCTTCGGGGGAGGGGTAGAGCAGGACGCCGACGCCCTGTTCGCCCGCGGCGCGTGCGGCACCGGCGTAGACCCGGGCGAAGAACTCGTTCGTGAGGGCGGGCACCACGAGCAGGGCGGTCCGGGTGCGGCCGAGGCGCAGGTCCCGTGCGGCGAGATTGGGCCGGTAACCCAGCTCGCGGGCCGCGGCCCGCACCGCCTCCGCGCGCTGCTCGGAGACCCGTCCGCGCCATTTGTCCCCCATGACCAGGGATACTGTGGCTTGGGAGACTCCGGCGGCCCGGGCCACGTCCCGGCTGGTCGCCCGGGCGGGCGTGGCGTGTGCCCCCCGCACCGTGGGCCAGCGTCCGCCGGCCTTCTCGCGCTCCGTCACTGCTGTGACGCCCCCTTCCGTGGCTTGCTCGCGGCTGGACCCGTGAGTTACCGGCATGGTACGTATAACGGCCGAGGTTATACGTAAAACCACACCACTGAGAGGGACACGATGGCAGCCGGCTACGGCGACATGCTGAGGACGCGGTACGCGGCGCGACTGCTGACAGGCACCCTGGTGGGCCGGCTGCCCACCGCCACCGCCGCGCTCGCGATCGTGCTGTTCGCCCGTGCCGAGGGCGGCAGCTACACCCTCGCGAGCGCCCTGTCGGCCACCTACGGCGTGGCCAACGCCGTCGGCCAGCCGCTGCTCGGCCGGGCCGTCGACCTGCGCGGCCAGCCGAAGGTGATGCTGCCCGCCGCGCTCCTCTCCGCGCTGGGCATGGCGCTCTTCGCCGTCGTCGGCCTGGAGCCGCTGCCCGTCGCCTACGCCGCGATGATCGTCGCCGGCTTCTTCACCCCGCCGCTGGAGGGCGGCCTCCGGGCGCTGTGGCCGTCCGTCCTCAAGGACGAGAGCCGCATCCACGCCGCGTACGCCCTCGACGCCGTCGCCCAGGAAGTGATGTACGCGGCCGGTCCGCTGATCGTGATGCTGCTCGTCCACGAGTGGTCCGCGTCCGCCGCGCTGCTGGTCATCAACGTCCTCGGCGTCCTCGGCGCGCTGGCCGTCGTCACCTCGGCGCCCTCCCGGCAGTGGCGCAGCGAGCCGCGCGAGGCCCACTGGCTGGGCGCGCTGCGCTCGCGCGGGCTGCTGGTCGTCCTCGGCGCCTTCTTCTTCGTCGGCTCGGCCCTGGGGGCCATCAACGTGGCCGCCGTGGCCTACGCCGATGCCCACGGCAACGAGATGATCTCCAGCTATCTGCTCTCCGCCCTCAGCGCCGGAGCCCTCGTCGGCGGTGTCGTCTACGGTGCCCGGCAGTGGGCCGGCAGCCCCGAGACCCGGCTGCGGGCGATCATCGCCCTCCTGGCGCTCGGTTATCTGCCGCTGATCACCATGCCCGGCGTCATCGCGATGACCGTCCTCGCCGGGGTGGCCGGCGTCTTCCTTGCGCCCGCGCTCGCCTGTGCCTTCGTCGTCGTGGACCGGCACGCCCTGCGCGGCACCGCCACCGAGGCGTTCTCCTGGCTGATCACCTCCTTCGGCGTCGGTGCGTCCATAGGCGTCGGCATCGTCGGCCCGGCCGTCCAGGCCGGCGGCGCCCGGGCCGGCTTCGCGGTCGCCGCGGGAGGCGGCGTCGCGGCCGTGCTCGTCCTGCTCGCCGCCCGGCGCGCGCTGTCCGCCCCGGACACCCCGTCGGCTGTTGTCGCACGGTCGGAAAATGATCGGAACGCCGCCGTCGAACCCGGTTTCAGCGCAGGGCATCAGGCGTAATGTTCAGGCATGGACCGCCGCATTTTCGGGCTGGAGAACGAGTACGGCGTCACGTGCACCTTCAGGGGACAGCGCCGGCTGTCCCCTGACGAAGTGGCGCGGTACCTCTTCCGTCGTGTCGTTTCCTGGGGCCGCAGCAGCAATGTCTTCCTGCGCAACGGCGCCCGTCTCTATCTTGATGTGGGATCGCACCCGGAGTACGCAACACCGGAATGCGACAACGTGACCGAGCTGGTCACCCACGACAAGGCGGGCGAGCGCATTCTCGAGGGCCTGCTCGTCGATGCCGAACGCCGCCTGCACGAGGAGGGGATCGCGGGCGACGTCTATCTCTTCAAGAACAACACCGATTCGGCGGGGAACTCCTACGGCTGCCACGAGAACTATCTCGTGGCCAGACACGGGGAGTTCTCCCGTCTCGCGGACATCCTCATCCCGTTCCTGGTCACCCGGCAGCTGATCTGCGGGGCGGGCAAGGTCCTCCAGACGCCGCGCGGCGCCGTGTACTGCGTCAGCCAGCGCGCCGAGCACATCTGGGAGGGCGTCAGCTCCGCCACCACCCGCTCGCGCCCGATCATCAACACCCGGGACGAGCCGCACGCCGACGCCGAGCGCTACCGCCGGCTGCACGTGATCGTCGGCGACTCCAACATGTCGGAGACCACGATGCTGCTCAAGGTCGGCGCCACCGACCTCGTGCTGCGCATGATCGAGGCCGGCACCGTGATGCGCGACCTGACCCTGGAGAACCCCATCCGGGCCATCCGCGAGGTCAGCCACGACACCACGGGCCGGCGCAAGGTGCGCCTCGCCAGCGGGCGCGAGGCCTCGGCCCTGGAGGTGCAGCAGGAGTACTACGAGAAGGCCGTGGACTTCTGTGAGCGCCGGGGCATCCGCACCGGCACCGTCGAGCGGGTCCTGGAGCTGTGGGGCCGGGCCCTGGAGGCGATCCGGGACGAGGACCTGGACCGGATCTCCACCGAGATCGACTGGGTGATGAAGCACCAGCTCATCGAGCGCTACCGGGCGAAGAACAACATCAGCATGTCCCACCCGAGGGTGGCCCAGATAGACCTGGCGTACCACGACATCCACCGTCGCCGAGGGCTGTACTACCTGCTGGAGCGGCGCGGCCAGGCCGCACGGGTGTGCAACGACCTGAAGATCTTCGAGGGCAAGTCCGTTCCCCCGCAGACCACCAGGGCGCGGCTGCGCGGCGATTTCATCCGGCGCGCACAGGAACAGCGCCGGGACTTCACCGTCGACTGGGTGCATCTCAAGCTCAACGACCAGGCGCAGCGCACGGTGTTGTGCAAGGACCCGTTCCGGTCGGTGGACGACCGGGTGGAAAAACTGATCGCCGGAATGTGAGCTTTCGCGGATGCGGTGCGCCGGGCCGTCGTTCCCGGCGCACCGCCGTGTCGGAGCGGAGTTGATCGGGCGGACGCAGGCCGTAGAGTGGCGGGCACTGTTCAGCCACCCCCTAGCCCGAGTTGGACCGATGCTGCGATTCACCGCGGGACGAACCCCGCACTCCCGTATCCATTCGAAGAGCACGCGCCGGCTGGCGACGGCGCTGGCCGTGCCCGTTCTGCTGCTGGGCGCCGCCGCGTGCGGGTCCGACGACGGCGGTTCCGGCAGCAGTTCGGGTTCCGGGAAGATCTCGGTGGAGGGGGCCTTCGGGCAGCCGCCGAAGATCTCGGTGTCGAAGGACGCCAAGGCGCCGGACGAGATCAAGGTCAACACGGTGACCGAGGGCAAGGGCACGGCGGTGGCGAAGGGCGACTTCGTCCGCTTCGACTACGCGGTGCAGACGACCAAGGAGGGCATGACGCCCCAGGGGTCGTGGGCCGAGTCCCAGGGCGGCTCCGCCAAGGGGCCGCGCCGCTCGATGGTGCAGCAGGTGGGCGGTGCGGGTTCGGTCCCGGCGTCGGTGTTCGACAAGCTGGTGGGCCACAAGGCCGGCAGCCGGGTGTGGGCCGAGGGCACGGTCAAGTCGATGTACGGCGCGCAGCTCCCGCAGAACGGGCTCAACCCCGACGACGGCCTGATCTGGGTCATCGACGTGGTGAACGCGGCGAAGATCGACCCCAAGGGCGAGGCCAAGGGCGAGCAGGCCAAGCCCGAGGCAGGCATGCCGGAGGTCAAGGTGGAGCCGGGGAAGGCCGCGGAGATCACCGTCCCCAAGGGGGAGAAGCCGCCGAAGGAGCTCAAGGAGCAGGTGCTGATCAAGGGGGACGGCCCGGAGCTCAAGGCCGGTGACGGGCTGGTCGGCCAGTACACGGGGGTGTTCTGGGACGGCGGCAAGAAGTTCGACGCGTCCTGGGACCACAAGGACGCGCCCGGTGCCACGGGCTTCCAGATCGGCACCTCCTCGGTGATCGCCGGCTGGGACAAGGGCCTGGTGGGCAAGCACGTCGGGGACCGCGTCCTGCTGGTCATCCCGCCGGACCTGGCCTACGGCGACACCCCGCCGCCGGGCAGCAACATCCCCAAGGGGGCCACGCTGGTCTTCGTCGTGGACATCGTGGGCAAGGTCTGATCGCAGATCTGCGAAACTTGCACGGTTGTCCGCAGAATCCGTTCGTAGGAGTACTTACGTGAGCATCGAGAAGCCCGAGATCGACTTCCCCGAGGGTCCGGCCCCGACCGACCTGGAGATCGTCGACCTCTGGGAGGGCGACGGCGCGGTGGCCAAGGCCGGCGACTTCGTCAAGGTCCACTACGTGGGCGTCGCCTACTCCACCGGTGAGGAGTTCGACGCGAGCTGGAACCGCGGCCGTCCGCTGGACTTCAAGCTCGGTGCCGGCCAGGTCATCGAGGGCTGGGACAAGGGCATCCAGGGCATGAAGGTCGGCGGCCGCCGCCGGCTGACCATCCCCGCCCACCTCGCGTACGGCGAGCGCGGCGCCGGCGGCGGCGTGATCGCCCCGGGCGAGACGCTGATCTTCGTCTGCGACCTGATGGGCGTCTGAGTCCAGGCCGCACCTTCCGAGGGCCCGCGCTCCGTGCGCGGGCCCTCGGCTTTTGCCGTGTGACGCGTGAGCGGTACGGTCATCGGTTGAAAGAACATGAGAAGAGGGCGAGAGGGCGTCGATGGCGATTGCCAAGGCCGAGCGGCTGATGAACCTGGCGCTGTGCCTGCTGGGGACGCGGCGTCCGCTCAGCAAGCGGGAGTTGCGGGCGTCCATCGAGGCCTATATCGAAGCCTTCGGCGCCGGCCCGCAGGACGTGGAGGCGTCCGGCGGCAGTGACGACGCCTTCAACCGCATGTTCGAGCGCGACAAGGAGGACCTCCGCGAGCTCGGTCTGATCATCGAGACCGTCGAGGGCGTGGACGGCGAGACCGGCTATCTGGCCCGCCGCGACAGCAACCGCCTCCCCCCGATCACCCTCGACGCCGAGGAGGCCGCGGCCCTGGGCCTGGCGGCCAAGGTCTGGCAGCAGGCCCGGCTCGCGGCCGCCGCCAGCGGCGCCCTGCAGAAGCTGCGCGCGGCCGGCATGCCCGAGGCGGAGGACGCGCACGAGGGCCACGGCGCCCTGGAGACCCGCATCCCCGTCCACGAGGCCGCGTTCGAGCCGTTGATGCTCGCGGCCCGCGACCGGCGCCCGGTCGTCTTCGACTACCGCAAGGCCAACGCCGCCCGGCCCGAGCAGCGGCACGTCGAGCCGTGGACGCTGGAGTGCTGCCGCGGCCACTGGTACCTCGCCGGCTGGGACCGCGACCGCGGCGCCGAGCGCGTCTTCCGGCTCTCCCGGATCACCGGCCGGGTGCGCTCCCGCGCCCTGCCCTTCACCGCGCCGGTCCCCGACCACGTCACCGTCCGCGAGACCGTCGAGGCATGGGCGGGCGAGACGGCCACCGGGACCGCCCGGATCAAGGTCCGCGCCGGGCACGGCTATCCGCTGCGCTCCCGCGCCACCGCGCTGCGCGACCTCGGCGACGGCTGGGACGAGCTGGAGATCCCCTACGGGCACGGGCTGGACGCCTGGCTCGTCGAATTCGGCCCGGACGTGGTCGTCCTGGAACCCGCCGAGCTGCGGGACGGCGTACTCGACCGGCTGCGTGCCGTGGCCAAGGGCTGAGGAAGGGAACGGGAACGACTTCTCATGGCCGGAAACGCCATCGACCAGACGCGGCGCATGCTGTCGCTGGTGACCTATCTGCGCGAGCGCCCCGGCGCCCGCGTCGCCGACGTGGCGCGCGCCTTCGGCATCACCGAGGACGAGCTGATCGGCGATCTCGACGTGCTGCCGATGTGCGGCACCAGCTTCCGCGGCGGCGACCTGCTGGACATCGACACCGACGGCGACCGCATCTGGTGGCACAACCCGGACGCGTCCGGCAGCAGCACGGGCGAGCCGCTGCGGCTGGCCGCCGACGAGGCCACCGCGCTGCTGGTGGCCGCCCGGGCGGTGGCCACGCTGCCGGGCCTGCGCGAGGGCGACCGGAACGCCCTGGTGCGCGCCACCGCCAAGATCGAGGCCGCCGCCGGCGAGGCGGCGGGCGCCAGCTCCCGGCTCTCGGTGACCTTCGAGTCCGAGGGCGGGGTCTTCGCCGACGTCGACCGGGCCATCGCCGAGCGCCGCCGGCTGTGGGTGCGCTACTACTCGCCGGCCCGCGACGAGCTGACCGAGCGCGAGGTCGACCCCATCCGGCTGTTCGCGGTCGGCCACACCTATATGGAGGCCTGGTGCCGGCTCTCGGAGGCCCGGCGCACCTTCCGCCTCGACCGGGTGGCCGAGATCCGGCTGCTCGACGAGCCGGCCGACCCGCCGCCCGTCGAGCCGCGCGACCTGTCGGCAGGACTGGTGCAGCCCGCCGCCGAGGACCCGGAGGTCGTCGTCGAGGTGGGGCCGGGCGGCCGCTGGGTCGCCGAGTACTACCCGCACGACAGCGCCGAGGAGCTGCCCGACGGCGGCCTGCGGATCACGCTGCGCACCCCCGACCCGGCCTCCCTGCGCCGGCTGGCCCTGCGGCTCGGCCGGGACGGCCGGATCGTCGCGCCGCCGGAGCTGGCCGCGAGCGCGCGGGAGGCGGCGCGCGAGGCCCTCGCGGCGTACGGCGAGTGAGGCGGGCCGGGTGAGGACGGTGAGCGGGCGCGTGACGGACACGATGGACGCCATGGACGCGGCGGTCTTCAAGGCCGCCTGCCCCGACTGCCGGGGCTGCTTCGAGCTGACCGCGGGGGCCCTGCGACTGGCGATCGGGGCGAGCCGGCGCACCACGTTCTACTCGTTCACCTGCCCCGACTGCGGCGCGGCCGTCCGCAAACCGGCGGGGGAGCGGATCGTCGAGCTGCTCACCGGCGGCGGGGTGCGCACCCTGCGGCTGCACTCGACTGCCTGAGCATGTGCACGTCCCGGTAGGTTTGGCCCCATGCTCTACCCCATGCTCGCCGTCGCCCTCGCCTTCTGCGGCATCGCCGTCCTCGGCGTCCTCGCCGCCCGTGTCCTGGCGGAAGTGCGGCGGCTGGCGCGGCAGGTCGAGGAGAGTTCGCACAGGATCACCCGGGCGAGCGAGGATCTCGAACGCGCCGCGGTCCCGCTCGCGGCCCGGGCCGCGCGGGTCGGGCAGGGTGCGCACGGCGACAGGTGACGGCCGACAGGCCCCTGCTGTGCCGGGAGCGCTGCCGGTACGCTGGTGCGGGTGGCCCTGCCGACGAAGCGGAGGGCCGCATGCCGGAACAGCGGGAACGACGCGTGGGGATTGCCGGGCGTTCACCCCTCCGCGTTACGATCGCTCCCGGTGCCACGGGCGGACACCTGTCCGCCGGTCGCCGGTTCCACACCCCAATACCGCTTCGGTGAGAAGGTAAACGCTTATGTTGTTCGGACGGCTCGGGGCCCCCGAGATCATCCTCATTCTCGTCGTTGTCGTGCTGCTGTTCGGCGCCAAGAAGCTTCCCGACATGGCGCGTGCCCTCGGCAAGTCCGCCCGCATCCTCAAGAGCGAGGCCAAGGCGATGAAGTCGGAGGGCGGGGACAAGGCCGCGGCCCCGGCCGACGCGTCCACCCCCGCGCAGGCCGAGGCGCCCCGTACGATCAAGGCCGCTCCCGGCGACGTGTCCTCCCGGCCGGTCCAGGAGCCGGCCGACCGCACGACGCAGCGCTGACACTCCGGATAGTCGCGGTTAGCCGCACCGCACGAGATAGGGACGTGGGTTGCCCAAGTCTGCCCGCAAGAAGGTGAAGGACCCCGAGGGGCGGATGCCGCTCGCGGAGCATCTCCGCGAGTTGCGCAACCGGCTGGCGAAGTCGGTCATCGCGATTGTGATCATCTCGATCGTCTCGGCCGTCTATTACCGCGAGATCATCGAGGTTTTCCAGCGCCCGATCCAGGACGCCGTCGGCTGCGACTTCTCCCTCTCGGAACTCCTCAAGAAGAAGTCCGACACCACGGTCCCGTGCGCCACCCTCACCATGTCGGGCCTCACCGGACCCTTCGCCCTGGTGATGAAGGTCTCGCTGGTCTCCGGCCTGGTGCTGTCCTGCCCGGTCTGGCTCTACCAGCTGTGGGCCTTCCTCGCGCCCGGTCTGCACCGGAAAGAGAAGAAGTACGCGCTGAGCTTCGTCGCGGCCGGTGTCCCGCTCTTCGCGGGCGGTGCCTGGTTCGCCTACACGGTCCTGCCCGCGGCTGCCAAGGCCCTGATCGGTTTCACCCCGCAGGGCGTCAACAACCTTCTGCCGCTGGACGACCTGCTCGACCTGATCATGCGGCTGGTCATCGTGTTCGGCATCTCCTTCGAGCTGCCCCTGCTGCTCATGCTGCTCAACTTCAGCGGCATCCTCACCGGCCGCCGGATGCTGGGCTGGTGGCGCGGCATGATCATGGGCGTCACGATCTTCGCGGCCGTGGCCACGCCGACCGTGGACCCGTACTCGATGTTCGCGCTGGCCGGGCCGATCGTCGCCCTCTACTTCATCGCCGTCGGCATCGCGCTGCTCAACGACAAGCGCCGGAAGCTGAGCAACCCCGACCGGCTGCTCGACGACGACGAGGCCTCCCCGCTGGACCTGACCCCCGAGCCGGTCGCCGACGTGGAGCCGGTGCCCACCCACGAGGGCCACAACGGGACGCCCGTCCGCCGCTCCGGCTACGACGACGTCACCTGACCCCGAGCCCTGCCCGGTCCGTCCGCGACCGGGTAGGGTCCGCGCGTGACCAGCGACCTCACGCTCTTCGTCAATCCCACGGCGGGCCGCGGCCGGGGCACCCGGGCCGCCGGCCCCGCCGCCCGGGTGCTGCGCGACGCCGGGTACTCCGTCCGCACCGTGCTGGGCACGGACGCCCCCGACGCGCTGCGCCGGGCCCGTGAAGCGGTGGCCGGCGGTACGGGGGCGCTGGTCGCGGTCGGCGGGGACGGGCTCGTCTCGCTGGCGCTGCAGGCGGTCGCGGGGACGGACGTGCCGCTCGGCGTCGTGGCCGTCGGCACCGGCAACGACTTCGCCCGCGCGGTCGGCCTGCCCGTCCGCGACCCGGAGGCGGCCGCGCGGCTGATCGCCCGCTCCCTCAAGGAGGACGGCGGACGGCCCCTCGACCTCGGCCGCACCGGCGGCGGCACCTGGTTCGGCACCGTCCTCGCCTCCGGGCTCGACTCCCGGGTCAACGACCGCGGCAACCGGATGCGCCTCCCCGCCGGGCGGTTCCGCTACGACCTCGCCCTGCTCGCCGAACTGGCCGCCCTGCGGACGGTCCCCTACCGGCTGCGGCTCGACGACGGACCGGTGCGCGAGGTGGAGGCCACCCTGATCGCCGTCGGCAACACCGACGCGTACGGCGGCGGGATGCGCATGTGCGCCGGGGCGCGGGCGGACGACGGGCTCTTCGGCGTCACGGTCGTCGGCCCGTGCAGCCGGACGACGCTGCTGCGGGTCTTCCCCCGGGTCTACCGCGGGACGCACCTCACCCACCCCGCCGTCACCGTCCTCAGCGCGGCCCGGGTGACGCTGGAGGCACCCGGGGTGACCGGCTACGCGGACGGGGAGCCGCTCGGGCCGCTGCCGGTCACCGCGGAGACCGTGCCCGGGGCGGTACGGGTGCTGGGGGCCTCCTAGGACACGCCCCAGGGGGGTCCCGCAAGAGGGTCCGTTAAAGATCAGGTGCCTGTCAGACGTCACCGGTAGGCTCGTAGACAAGATGACCGAGGACATGTCCCCTGCTGAGCGCTACGCCCTGGCGAAGCGGCGCGCCGCGGAGCAGGCCACCGCGCTGGCCCCCTTCCGCGAGATGTACGACTTCGAGCTGGATGCCTTCCAGATCGACGCCTGCAAGGCCCTGGAAGCCGGAAAGGGCGTGCTGGTCGCGGCGCCCACCGGCTCGGGCAAGACCATCGTCGGCGAGTTCGCCGTCCACCTGGCCCTCACCCAGGGCCGCAAATGCTTCTACACCACCCCGATCAAGGCGCTGTCGAACCAGAAGTTCAACGACCTCGTCAAGCGCTACGGCGAGGGCAAGGTCGGCCTGCTGACCGGCGACAACAGCATCAACGCCGACGCCCCGGTGCTCGTGATGACCACCGAGGTCCTGCGCAACATGCTCTACGCCGGCTCGCAGGCCCTCAACGGCCTGGGCCACGTGGTCATGGACGAGGTGCACTACCTCTCCGACCGCTTCCGCGGCGCCGTCTGGGAAGAGGTGATCATCCACCTCCCCGAGTCCGTGACCCTGGTCTCCCTGTCGGCCACGGTCTCCAACGCCGAGGAGTTCGGCGACTGGCTGGACACCGTCCGCGGCGACACCGAGGTGATCGTCTCCGAGCACCGGCCCGTCCCGCTGTGGCAGCACGTGCTCGCCGGGCGGCGGATGTACAACCTCTTCGAGGAGAAGACCGGCCCCGACGGCACCCCCGTCACCGGCCGCCGCGAGGTCAACCCCGACCTCGTCCGCCTGGCCCGGATGGAGAACAGCCGCCCCCTGGGCCGCGACCGGCGGCGCGGCAAGATGCTGCGCGAGGCCGACCGCGAGCGCGAGCGCCGTCAGCGCAGCCGCATCTGGACCCCCAGCCGGGTCGAGGTGATCGAACGGCTCGACGCCGAGGGCCTGTTGCCCGCCATCACCTTCATCTTCAGCCGGGCCGGCTGCGAATCCGCCGTCCAGCAGTGCCTCTACGCCGGGCTGCGGCTCAACGACGACGAGGCCCGCCGCCGGGTCCGCGAGATCGTCGAGGAGCGCACCGCCGCCATTCCCGACGAAGACCTGCACGTCCTGGGCTACTTCGAGTGGCTGGAGGGGCTGGAGCGGGGCATCGCCGCGCACCACGCGGGCATGCTGCCGACCTTCAAGGAGGTCGTCGAGGAGCTCTTCGTCAAGGGCCTGGTCAAGGCGGTGTTCGCCACCGAGACCCTGGCCCTGGGCATCAACATGCCCGCCCGCTCGGTGGTGTTGGAGAAGCTCGTCAAGTGGAACGGCGAGCAGCACGCCGACATCACCCCCGGCGAGTACACCCAGCTCACCGGCCGGGCCGGCCGCCGCGGCATCGACGTCGAGGGGCACGCGGTCGTCCTGTGGCAGCGCGCCATGGACCCGGGCGCCCTCGCCGGCCTGGCCGGCACCCGGACGTATCCGCTGAGATCGAGCTTCAAGCCGTCGTACAACATGGCGGTCAACCTCGTCTCGCAGTTCGGCCGGCACCGCTCGCGGGAGCTGCTGGAGACCTCGTTCGCCCAGTTCCAGGCCGACCGCTCGGTCGTCGGCATCTCCCGCCAGGTGCAGCGCAACGAGGAGGGCCTGGAGGGCTACCGCGAGGCCATCACCTGCCACCTCGGCGACTTCGAGGAGTACGCGGCGCTGCGCCGCGAGCTCAAGGAGCGCGAGAACGAGCTGGCCAAGCAGGGCGCCTCCCAGCGCCGGGCGGCCGCCGCGGCGGCGCTGGAGAAGCTCAAGCCGGGCGACGTCATCCACGTGCCGACCGGCAAGTTCGCCGGGCTCGCGCTGGTGCTGGACCCGGGGCTGCCCGGGCGCAGCGACCGGCACCGCGGCCTCGACCCGTACGACGGGCCGCGCCCGCTGGTGCTCACCGCCGAGCGGCAGGTCAAGCGGCTGGCCGCGATCGACTTCCCGGTGCCGGTGGAGCCGCTGGAGCGGATGCGCATCCCGCGCACCTTCAACCCGCGCTCGCCGCAGTCCCGTCGGGACCTGGCCTCCGCGCTGCGCACCAAGGCCGGGCACATCGTGCCCGAGCGGCACCGCAAGGCCCGCTCGGCGGCCGCGGACGACACCGCGATCGCCCGCCTCCGCACGGAGATCCGGGCGCACCCCTGCCACGGCTGCGACGAGCGCGAGGACCACGCCCGCTGGTCCGAGCGCTACCACCGGCTGCTGCGGGACACCCGCCAGCTGGAGCGGCGCATCGAGGGCCGGACGAACACCATCGCCCGCACCTTCGACCGCATCTGCGCCCTGCTGACCGACCTCGACTACCTGCGGGGCGAGGAGGTCACCGAGCACGGCAAGCGCCTGGCCCGGCTCT
Source organism: Streptomyces luteireticuli (assembly GCF_041519305.1). Taxonomy (NCBI): domain Bacteria; kingdom Bacillati; phylum Actinomycetota; class Actinomycetes; order Kitasatosporales; family Streptomycetaceae; genus Streptomyces; species Streptomyces luteireticuli. The sequence goes on along the minus strand of NZ_CP167927.1, from coordinate 2,161,395 downwards.
ACGGCGAGCTGGACCTGCTGGCCTCCGAGTGCCTGCGCGAGGGCGTCTGGGACGGGCTGGGCCCGGCCGAGCTGGCGGCCTGCGCCTCGGCCCTGGTCTACGAGGCCCGGGCGGCCGACGAGGCCGTGGCGCCCAAGCTGCCCTCCGGGGAGGCGAAGGCCGCGCTCGCGGAGATGGTCCGCATCTGGGGCCGGCTGGACGCCCTGGAGGAGGACCACCGCATCAAGGCGGCGGAGGGCGTCGGTCAGCGCGAGCCGGACCTCGGCTTCGCGTGGGCCGCTTATCGCTGGGCGTCCGGGCATGGTCTGGACGAGGTGCTGCGGGAGATCGAGATGCCGGCGGGGGACTTCGTCCGGTGGTGCAAGCAGCTGATCGACGTGCTGGGGCAGATTGCTGCGGCGGCGCCGCATGGCAGTCCGGTGGCGCGTAATGCTCGCAAGGCGGTCGAGGGGTTGCTGCGGGGGGTTGTGGCGTACTCGTCGGTGGGGTGAGGGTGGGGGCGGGCTTGCGCCCGGGAGTTTTTGCCCCGGTCCCGCCCTTTCACCGTTTCTTCCGGGGAGACCCCGGACCCCATTCGCCCTTCGGGCGAAGTCCTCAAGCGCCGGACGGGCTGAACAGCCCGTCCGGCGCTTGGTACTTCACCAGGAGTCGGCATCCCGCTTGCGGCGTCTGCCCACCAGCCAGTACGTCACCGACGCCGCCACCAGCGCCGCCGCCGAGGAGATCCCGACCACGGCGGCCGTGCCGAAACCGCCGCCCCCGCCCCCGCCTTCGTCCTCGTCGGGTGCCGTCTCGCTCGTCCGGTCGATGGCCCCCTTGTAGGAGCGCGGGCCCGCGCAGAAGTCGCGGTTGCCGGGGTCCATCGCCTCCGGCACGGTCAGCTTCGCCGAGACCAGCGGGGAGTCGGTGTCGTCGTCCGGGGTGAGGTCCACCGCGTAGGTGCCGGGCGGGATGTCGCAGCGCACCATTCCGGCGAGCTCCGTCCAACCCCCGTTCCCCTTGCCCTCCTTGAAGCGCTTCGTGGCCCGCTTGGCGGGGGTGGCGAAGGCGGGCGACCGGAGGGTGAGCGTGTCGTAGGCGTCGAGCGTGGCCCGGTCGGCCGCGATGGTGAAGACGGCTTCGCTGCCGCGCTGGGGCTCGCGCCCGCCGGTGTTCAGTGACAGGTCCAGGCCGGGGACCGAGGTCGGTGGAGCGTCGTCGGTGCAGCCGGCCGCCGCGCTGCCGGTCACGGTCAGCCGGGTCTCCGCGGCCGGCTTCTTCGCGCCGTCGAGCCGGACCGTCAGCGGGTACGTCCCGGGGCGGGCCCCGCACCGCACCCGGCCCTCGGTGTGGATGACCGCCTGGTCCGCCTTGTTGTGGCCGAAGTGCCGCTTCAGGACCTCGGTCTTCCCGGTCAGGGCGGGTGACTCGACGGTCACGCGGCCGATGCCGTCCGCGACCTCGTCACGGATCGAGACCGTGAGATCTACGGCGCCGCCGGGACGGGCCGGCGACGGCTCGTTGACGATGGTGTCGTCGAAGTCGGCCGCGGCGGTGGCGGCGGAGGTCAGCACCAGCGCCGCGGTGGCCAGTCCGGCGAGGGATATCCGTGCGGGAGAGGACATGCGGCGACGATACGTCAGCCGGCGACGGGCGAAGCACCCTCCTGCTCCGCCTCGATCCGCTGGTTCCACTCGCGCTTCGACGCCTGCCAGCCGTCCTCGTCGTGCCCCCGGCGCCAGTAGCCGGAGATCGACAGCCGCTCGCGCGGGATCTCCCGCTCCAGGCGCAGATGGCGGCGCAGCTCCTTGACGAAGCCGGCCTCGCCGTGGACGAACGCGTGCACGTCGCCGTCGGGGAAGCCGAGCGTGCGCACGGCCTCCACCAGCTTCCGGCCCACCGGCGCGGTGCCCCGGTGCAGCCAGGTGATCTCGATGCCGGGCGCGAGGTCCAGCTTCTGCTCCTCGCCCGGGTCGGCGATCTCGACGAAGGCGTGCACCACGGCGTCCGGGGCCTCGTCGGAGAGCCGCTCCAGCGCGGCGCCGATCGCGGGCAGGGCGCTCTCGTCGCCCGCCAGCAGATGCCAGTCCGCGGCCGGGTCGGGGGAGTAGGCGCCGCCGGGGCCCTGGAAGAGCAGCTCGGTGCCGGGCTCGGCGGCGGCCGCCCACGGCCCGGCCAGGCCCTCGTCGCCGTGCACGACGAAGTCGATCGCCAGCTCGCGGGCCGTGCGGTCGAAGGAGCGCACGGTGTAGGTGCGCGTCCGGGGCCACTGGTCGCGCGGGAACTCCGCGCGGACGGCGTCGATGTCGAAGGGCTCGGGGTAGGCGACGCCCTCCAGCGGGAAGAGCAGCTTGACGTAGTGGTCCGTGTGCGCGCCCGCGCCGAACGCGTCCAGTCCCTCGCCGCCCAGCACGACCCGCACCATGTGCGGGCTCAGCCACTCGGTGCGCACCACGTGCGCCCGGTGCAGCGGACGCTTCTTCGGGACCGGACGGTCAGCCATGAGGTCTCCCCTGAGGGCACGGGCCTGCGGGCACAGGCCCACGGAGCGCTATAACTTAGGACTGCCTAACCTAACACCTAGTGGGGGGGGAGGAGAGCAGCCGCTGCAAAGATCCACCCAAGCCCCACCGCTCGGCGAGCACCTCCAGCGCCCGCGCGTCGCGCGGCCCGGCCGGCAGCGCCGCGTCGAACGGGGGCAGCGGCACGTCGGAGGCCACCCGGACCACCTTCGGCGCCACCGCCAGATACGGCCGCGCCTCGTCCAGCCGCCGGCGCTGCGTCGGGGTCAGCTTCGCCGCCGGATCGTCCACCGCGGCCAGGATCCCCGCCAGGTCGCCGAAGGAGTCCAGCAGCTTCGCCGCCGTCTTCTCGCCGATGCCGGGCACGCCGGGCAGGCCGTCGCTGGGGTCGCCGCGCAGCAGCGCCAGGTCCGCGTAGCCGGGCCCGTCCACGCCGTACTTCTCGCGCAGCGCCGCCCCGTCCACGAGCTGGAGCGTGCCGACGCCCTTCATCGGATAGAGCACGCGCACCCCGCGGTCGTCGTCCACCAGCTGGTAGAGGTCGCGGTCGCCGGTGACGATGTCCACCGGGCCCGCCGCCCGGCCGGCGAGCGTGCCGATCACGTCGTCCGCCTCGTACCCCGCGGCGCCCACGCGGGCGATGCCGATCGCGTCCAGCACCTGCTCGATCACCGGCACCTGCGGCGAGAGCGTGTCCGGAACCTCTTCCTCGTCGGCTCCGCCGGGCACCTCCTCGGCGACCCGGTGCGCCTTGTACGAGGGGATCAGGTCCACCCGCCACTGGGGGCGCCAGTCGGCGTCCATGCAGGCCACCAGCTCGTCCGGGCGGTGGTCCTGGACCAGGCGGGCGATGAAGTCGAGCAGGCCGCGCACCGCGTTCACGGGTGTGCCGTCGGGCGCCCGGACGGACTCGGGCACGCCGAAGTAGGCGCGGAAGTAGAGGGAGGCGGTGTCGAGGAGCATCAGGCGTCGCGTCACGGCAGTCACGGCACCGATCATGCCGTACACCACCGACACCGCCTCGCACGAGTGTGATGTGAGCCACTGTTCCGTTTGCCCCGAATAAACCCGGGCAGGCGCGGTCCCGGAGCGGACCCGCCCGTGATGTGCACGGTGCCCGGGGACACGGGCCGGATGCCCGTACCGCTCCACGGCCGCCCGCCGGGGGGAGGCGGGCGTCACCAGGTTCGACCCGTGAGGTGTATGTGTCCAGGCTGAAGGCCGAGCATCTGTACAAGGTGTTCGGCAGACGACCCGAAGCCGCCGTCAAGCGGCTCGAAGGCGGCGCGAGCCGCGACGAGCTGCGGGCGGACGGCACCACGGCCGCCGTCATCGACGCCTCGTTCGAGGTGCAGGCCGGCGAGATCTTCGTGGTGATGGGTCTGTCCGGCTCCGGCAAGTCCACGCTCCTGCGGATGCTCAACGGACTGCTCGACCCCACCTCGGGCAGCGTCCGCTACGACGGCCGCGACCTGACCGCGCTCACCCCGCGCGAGCTGCGCGACGTGCGCTCCCGGAACATCAGCATGGTCTTCCAGCACTTCGCGCTCTTCCCCCACCGCAGCGTCCTGGAGAACGCCGCCTACGGCCTGGAGGTGCGCGGGGTGCCGCGCCCCGAGCGCGAGCAGCGCGCGGCCGAGGCCCTGGAGCTGGCCGGCCTCGGCGGCTGGGAGCGCTCCTGGCCCGACGAGCTGTCCGGCGGCATGCAGCAGCGCGTGGGTCTGGCCCGTGCGCTGGCCACCGACGCCGACCTGCTGCTGATGGACGAGTCCTTCAGCGCCCTCGACCCCCTGATCCGCCGCGATATGCAGGACCAGCTGCTGGACCTGCAGAAGCGGCTGAAGAAGACCATCGTGTTCATCACCCACGACCTCAACGAGGCCATGCGCCTGGGCGACCGCATCGCCGTCATGCGCGACGGCCGCATCGTCCAGAACGGCACCGCCGAGGACATCCTCGTCCGGCCCGCCAACGACTACGTCGCCTCCTTCATCCAGGACGTGGACCGCTCGCGGGTGCTCACCGCCGGTGCCGTCATGGAGAAGGGCTCCGTCGGGGACGCGGCCGCCGCCACGGTCGGCGCGGACACCCCGCTCGCCGACCTCTTCGGCCCGCTCGCGCAGGGCGCCCCCGTCGCCGTCACCGGCGACGACGGCTCCGTCGCGGGGGTGGTCACCCGGGAACGGCTGCTGTCCGCGCTCGGCGAGCAGCCGGCTGGGGTGACCGCCGGTGCCTAGGATCAACCTCGGCTCGTGGGCCAAGAGCGCCGTGGACTGGCTCCAGTCCCACCTCTCCTGGCTCTTCGACGCCATCAGCACCGTCCTCACCGGGATGTACGACGGCGTCCACGCCGTCCTCTCCGCCCCCGACGCCCTCCTCATGGCGGGCATCCTCGCCGTCGTCGCGTGGTGGCTGCGCGGTCTGGTCGCCGCGGTCCTCGCCTTCGCCGGCCTCGCCCTGATCGACTCGTTCCGGCTCTGGGACCAGGCGACCTCCACGCTCTCCCTGATCCTCGTCGCGAGCGTGATCACCCTCGTCCTGGCCGTGCCGCTGGGCATCTGGGCCGCCCGCGACCAGCGGGTCAGCAAGACGCTGCGCCCGGTGCTGGACGTCATGCAGACGATGCCCGCGTTCGTCTATCTGATCCCGGGCGTGATGTTCTTCTCGATCGGTCCCATGCCGGGCCTGATCGCCACCGTCGTCTTCTCCATGCCGCCCGGCGTGCGGATGACCGAGCTGGGCATCCGGCAGGTGGACGGCGAACTCGTCGAGGCCGCGCGGGCGTTCGGCACCACCCCGCGCGACACCCTGCTGCGCGTCCAGCTCCCGCTGGCGCTGCCCACCATCATGGCGGGCGTCAACCAGGTCATCATGCTCGCGCTCTCCATGGTCGTCATCGCGGGCATGGCCGGTGCGGGCGGCCTGGGCGAGGCCGTGTACTCGGCCGTCACCCAGGTCGACATCGGCGCCGGTGTGGAGAGCGGCCTCGCCGTGGTCGTCCTCGCCATGTATCTGGACCGGATGACCGGCGCGCTGGGCGTCCGGGTCTCCCCGCTGGGCCGCCGCGGCGCCGTCAAGGCGGCGGCCGCCGCGCGCACCCCGGCCTTCCTGCGCTACCGGCCCGGCACCGCCGTCGCCATGGTGGGCGTCGTCGTCCTCGCGCTCGTCGCCGGCGGCATGCACCTGGTGCGCGGTGGCGACCGGGAGAGCGTCGCGGCCGGCAAGGACGTCGGACAGGGCAAGACGGTCAAGATCGGCTACTTCCCGTGGGACGAGGCCGTCGCCTCGACCTACCTGTGGCAGAACGTCCTGGAGGCCCGCGGCTACAAGCCCGAGGTCAAGCAGCTCGACCCGGGCCCGCTCTACACGGCCCTGGCCCAGGGCCAGATGGACGTGCAGTTCGACTCCTGGCTGCCCACGACGCACAAGCAGTACTGGGACCGGTACGGGAAGCAGCTCAGCGACCTGGGCTCCTGGTACGGCCCCACCTCGCTGGAGCTGACCGTCCCGTCCTATATGAAGGACGTCAACTCGCTGGAGGACCTCAAGGGCAAGTCCGGTGAGTTCGGCGGCAAGATCGTCGGCATCGAGGCCAGCGCCGGCATGATGGGCAAGCTCAACGGCAACGTGCTCAAGGACTACGGGCTCGACGGCGAGTACAAGGTCGTCTCGTCCTCCACGTCCACGATGCTCGCCGAGCTGGACCGGGCGCTGAAGAAGAAGGAGCCCATCGTCACGACCCTCTGGTCGCCGCACTGGGCCTACGGCACCTACGACCTCAAGAAGCTCAAGGATCCCAAGGGCGCCTGGGGCAAGGGCGAGGAGCTGCACTCCATCGGCAAGAAGGACTTCGCCAAGGACTTCCCGCGCATCGCGGAGTGGGTGAAGGGCTTCAAGATGTCCGAGAAGGACCTCTCCTCGCTGGAGGCCGAGATCCAGAAGGGCGGCAAGGGCCATGAGAAGGAGTCCGCGGGCCGCTGGCTGGACGCGCGCCCGGGCCTGATCGACAAGCTGGCCCCGGTCACCTCCTGACCGGTTCCGGTCCGCACGACGCGGCGTACGGTGGGGCGGTGACCAGCCGCCGTACCGTACGCCGCGTCGTCTCCCTCGTCCCCTCGCTGACCGAGGCGGTGGCCGCCACCGCGCCGGAACTGCTGGTGGGGGCCACCGACTGGTGCGAGCACCCGCCCGGGCTGGACGTCGTCCGGATCGGCGGCACCAAGAACCCCGACGTCCGGCGCATCGCCGCCCTCGCCCCCGACGTCGTCCTCGCCAACGAGGAGGAGAACCGCGCCCCGGACCTGGACGCCCTGCGCGCGGCGGGACTCGACGTCCTGGTGACCGAAGTCCGCACGCTGGAGCAGGGGTTCGCGGAGCTGGCGCGGGCACTGACGGAGGGCTGCGGGCTGCCCTCGCCGGGCTGGCTGGCGGACGCGCGGGACGCGTGGCGGGACGTTCCGGCGCTGCGGCCGGAGGTACGGGCCGTGGTGCCGGTGTGGCGCAGGCCCTGGATGGTGCTGGGCCGCGACACCTTCGCGGGCGACCTCCTGGCCCGGCTGGGCGTGCGGCACGCGTACGAGGGTCACGCGGAGCGCTATCCCCGCGTGCCCCTCGACGAGTTGACTTCCTGCGGCGCCGACCTGGTCGTCCTGCCCGACGAGCCGTACCGCTTCGCGCGCGACGACGGGCCGGAGGCGTTTCCCTCGTTGCCTGCTGCGTTGGTCAGTGGGCGTCATCTCACGTGGTACGGGCCGTCGTTGGTGGGGGCGCCGGGGGTGTTGGGTGAGGGGGTGCGGGCGGCGTTCCGTTGAGCGGGTGCGAACGCGGCGACGGGCCCGAGGTGTTCGCCTCGGGCCCGTCGCCGCTGCTCCGCGGGCGTCGTCTCACGCGGTACGGGCCGCCGCCGCGGGTGCCGGGCGGGGCGCTGCGAGCAGTGCCCCGCTGAACAGGCCGGCCAGGGTGCGGACCCCGGCGGCGGCCCAGGCGGCGATCAGCAGCACGTACAGGGCCACCGCGAGCCAGGTGAAGGCGTGCAGCCCGGTGTGGCGGGCGAGGGCGGCGGTGCCGGTCACACAGGTGCCCAGGGGGAAGGTGAACGCCCACCACGTCATCGCGAAGCCCATGCCCCGGCGCACGGCGCGCACCACCATCGCGGTGGCGAACACCAGCCACAGCAGCGCGAAGCCGATCACCGGCACGCCGTAGAGGACCGCGAACGCGGCCATCCCCGCCGGGTACGGGGCCGGGAGCGCGCTCTTGACCGCGTCGGCCAGGTTGTTGACGGCCGTCGTCGACTGGCCGAGCGGGCCGAGGACGAGGAACAGGGTGGGGGTCAGGGCGAGCGGCAGCGGGCCGTGGTGCACCAGCCGGGAGAACACCAGCGGCAGCAGCACCATGGTCATCAGCAGGCTCAGTCCGAACATCGCGTAGCAGCCCAGAAGCATGGCCTCCCGGCCCTGCCCGGCGGGCAGGTGCCCGGCGAGCGCCGGGCCCAGCGCGGCCGACACCATCGGCGCGACGATGGGCAGCAGCCAGACCGGGGACGCGGTGCCCAGTTCTATGCGGTGCCGGGTCACCATCAGATACGGGATGCCGGCCGCGGCGATCAGCCCGGTGACCGTGCCGGCCGTCCACAGCACGGCGTCCACGGCGACGGCCGGGCCCTCGCCGATCACGCTCGCCCCGACCGAGAGCGTCGCACCGCCGACCGCCAGCAGGGCCATCGCCAGACAGCCGTAGAACGGCGCCATGGCCGGGTCGGCGAGGTGGCGGCGCGCCTGGTCGCGGTGGCGGGCCCAGTGCACGGCGCGGGCTGTGAGGAGGACGGCCAGGGCCGCCGCCGAGAGCGCCCACACGGCCCGGAGGGCCACGGCGGGCGGCGGCGACGGCAGCGCGGCGCCCGCGCTCGCGACGATCGACGTGCCCATGACGGTGGCGTACCAGTTGGGTCCGAGGTGGCGCACGCCGGCACGAGGGCTGCTCGTGGCGTGGTGCGCGCGGGGCGGAGTGAGGGTGCTCATGTGTTCACCTTCGCCCCTCGGGACGCCTCTCACCAGGGACGATATGGCTATGAGGGCATAAGCTGGACTGATGAGCGAGCCCCTTCCCATCGCCGGCCGGGTCCCCGACCTCGGGTCGCTGGACCTGCTGCTCGCCGTCGCCCGGCTGGGCAGCCTGGGGCGTGCCGCCCGTGAGCTGGGCATCACCCAGCCCGCCGCGAGCGGCCGCCTGCGCGGGATGGAGCGGATGCTGGGCGTCGCCCTCGTCGAGCGCTCCCCGCGCGGCTCCCGGCTGACCCCCGCCGGGGTCCTCGTCACCGACTGGGCGCGGCGGATCGTCGAGGCCGCCGAGGCGTTCGACGCGGGCGTGCAGGCGCTGCGCGGGCGGCGCGACTCGCGGCTGCGGGTGGCCGCGAGCATGACCATCGCGGAGTATCTGCTGCCCGGCTGGCTGATCGCGCTGCGCGGCGGGCGGCCGGACACCGCCGTGTCGTTGTTCGCGGGCAACTCGGCGGCGGTCGCGGAACGGGTCCTGGCGGGGGAGGCGGACCTCGGCTTCGTGGAGGGGCTGGAGGTCCCGGCCGGGCTCGACGCGGCCGTCATCGGGCACGACCGGCTGGTGCTCGTCGTGGCCCCGGCCCACCCGTGGGTCCGGCGGCACAGGCCCGTCGGGGTGGACGAACTGGCGGCCACGCCACTGGTGTTGCGTGAACGGGGCTCGGGCACGCGCCAGGTCCTGGACGCGGCCCTGTCCGAACCCGCCCGGCCCCTGCTGGAACTCGCCTCCACGACGGCCGTCAAGGCGGCGGTGGTGAGCGGGGCGGGGCCGGCGGTGCTGAGCGAGCTGGCGGTGGGGGAGGAACTGGCGGGGCGGAGGCTGGTGGAGATCCCGGTGGCGGGGGTGTCGCTGCGCCGGGATCTGCGGGCGGTGTGGCCGCGGGGGCAGCGGCCGGGCGGGCCGGCGTGGGAGTTGCTGGGGCTGACGCGGGTGGGGGCGCCCGGGTAGGGGGCAACACCCCCCCGCCCGGGTACGGGCCCCCACGACCGCGGACCCGCGCGCCGTTCCGAGGGTTCACGCCACGAGATCCTCACCGGTAACAGGCCGGGATGTCCCCGGCCCCTGCCCCCTCGCTCTGTCCGGAAGACGGCGCGTCCTGTACGCGGATACGGACATGGCGCGTTCCGCGCCCACCCCGCCCGCCTGCGGCGCGGCCCGCCGCAACTGCCGCCCCGCGAAGGGGAATTGCCGCCACGCCCGGACTGGCCGCTTCGCGCACTTGCCGGGGGCCTATTGATCGCGGGAATGCAAAAGGGTTGAATTCGGGACTTTCAAACCGCCGAGTGACCCGATTCCTTCTGGTTCGCCGGTGACGCGAGCGCCTAGATTTCCCGGCGCGAGTCGAAGAACTCCGAGCGAAAGGACGGAACATGCCGGCAACGAAGAGGATCGCGATGAGCATCGCCGCCGCGGGCCTGGCCGCGGGCGCGTTCGCGGCCACCGCGGGTCCCGCGGCCGCCGCGGTCCAGAACGAGGACTTCAAGGCGTCGGCCCAGTCGTACCGGGACGACACCAACCTCGACGAGTTCTACGGCCGGGAGAGAGGCGCCCAGGTCCTCACCCGCGACGCTCGGGAGCACTTCCAGATCTTCCAGTTCACGCGCGTCGGTGCGACTCCCGGCACCTACACGATCAGTGGCACGCGGTACGGGCTGTGCCTCGAAGCCGAGGGCCTCGGCCAGGTGATCGTCCAGAGGTACTGCGACTCCGGCAAGCTGTCGCAGCGGTGGCAGGTGGACACGGTCAACCAGCCGACGGTGATCAAGAACATCAAGTACACCAACCAGGTCATGCAGGCGAACGGCCTGGACCGCGCCGTGACACTCGCGCACTACCAGCCGGCCAAGACGAGCCAGCTCTGGACGCTCTACGCCAAGGACTGAACGAACGGCCTCCTCGTTCAGGCCTCCTCGTGCGAAGAAAGGGCCCGGTGCGGAACGCCGCACCGGGCCCGCCCGCGTGCCCGCCGCTACAGTCGCCCGCATGAAGGTGATCTCCCTCGGCTTCCGCACCGACCTGATGCTGCGGGCGATGGCCGGTTCCGTCCTCGAGGACCGCCCGGACCACCTGGTCGTCCGGACCCCGGCCAACCCCGCTTTCCGCTGGGGGAACTTCGTGCTCCTCGGCCGGCCCCCGCGCTCGGGGGACCGGTGGGAGGCCGTGTTCGACGCGGAGTTCCCCGGCGCCGCGTACCTCGCCCTCGGCGTGGACGGGACGGACGGGGACACGGGCGACGCCGCCGAGCTCGCCCGGCTCGGGGCGACCGCGGAGGTGAGCACCGTCCTCACGGCGGACCGCCTCGTACCGCCGGCCAGGCCCCTCCCCGCCGGTACGGAGGTCCGGCCGCTGGCCGGGGACGAGGACTGGGCGCAGGCGGTCGGGCTGCGCCGGGCGCTGGACGGGCCCGAACCGCCCGAGGAGCACCGGCTGTTCGTCGAGCGGCGGGTCGCCGAGACCCGGCGGCTGTGCGAGGCGGGGCACGGCGCGTGGTTCGGGGCGTTCGTCGACGGGCGGATGCGGGCCGGGGCCGGGGTCTTCGGGCACGGAGTCTTCGGGGCCGGGGTCCTCGGGAACGGGGGAGGGGCGGCGCGCTACCAGAACGTCGAGACGCACCCCGGCTTCAGGGGCCGGGGCCTGGCCTCGCACGTGGTCCACCGGGCCGGGCGGTGGGCCCTGGAGGATGCGGCCGCCCGCACCCTGGTGATCGTCGCCGACCCGGGGTACCACGCGATCCGGATCTACCGGAAGCTCGGCTTCGAGGACACCGAGCGGCAGGTGCAGCTCACCCGTCTTCCGGGGGAGTAGCCCGGTACGTGCCTGCCGGAGGAGCGGCCCGCCACGGGGCCGCCGGGGAACGGCGCGTCATGGACCCGCCGAGGGAGCGGTGCGGCGCCGTCCCGCCATCTCCACCAGGCCGCGGACCAGCCGCAGATCGTCGCGCATCTCGGGGTGCCACTGCACACCCACCGCGAAACAGCCCTGGCCCCACGGGTATTCGAGCGCCTCGACCGTCCCGTCCTCGGCGTGCGCGGAGGCGATCAGGCCCGCGCCCACCTTGCCCACGCCCTGGTGGTGATGGGTCGCCACCTCGCACGGCGCCGGCATCAGATGGGCGGTGACCGTGCCCGCGACCGGCTCGACGAGGTGGTCGGGGAACGTGCCGACGCGCGGGTTGTGGCCCTTGTGGCCCACCGTCTCCGGGAGGTGCTGGTTGAGCGTCCCGCCCGCGTGGACGTTCATCAGCTGCATGCCCCGGCAGATGCCGAGCAGCGGGACGCCGCGCTCCAGCGCCGCCGCCAGCAGGGCCAGCTCCCAGCGGTCCCGCTCGGGCACGGGCGCGGCCGTCCGCGGATGGGGCTGTTCGCCGTAGAGCGCCGGGTCCACGTCCTCCCCGCCCGCCAGCACCAGGCCGTCCAGCCGGTCCGCCACCGCCCCGGCCAGGGCCGGGTTGTCGGGCGGCAGCAGGAGCATCAGCCCGCCGGCGCGCTGGACGTAGCGCGCGTAGGCGGTCGGCAGCAGGGAACAGTGCCGGTCCCAGGCGGCTCCCCAGCGGGCGCGGGTGGAGTAGGTGGTGACCCCGATCAGCGGCTGGATGGGCACAGTCCTGGTGTCCTCTCCGGGTTCGGACGACGGCTCAATGGTCGCCCCTCGTACCATTGCTGCCCGGCGGGCCGCGGCGCAACCCCCGCGCGCCATGCGCCCCTTGCTCACCCCAGGAAGCCCCGCACCAGCGCCGCAGTCCCCGCGCAGTGCTCGCGCATCACCTCGCGCGCCCCGGCCGCGTCCCCCGCCAGGACCGCCGTCACCAGCGCCGCGTGCTGCCGCTGCGAGTGCTCCAGGTTGCGCACCAGCAGCGGCATGCAGTCCAGCAGGCCGTTGACGGACGCCCGTACGGCCGCGTAGTGCGCGGCCAGCGAGGGCGAGCCCGACAACTCGGCCAGCGTCAGGTGGAAGAGCGTGTCCCGGCGGCGGTAGTCGTCCGGGGCGGCGTCGCGGGTCGCGGTCAGGGCGTCGCACAGCCGGGCGGTCTGATCCTCCGTCAGGTCGCGGGACGCGCACAGCTCCGCCGCGCCCAGCTCCAGCACCTCGCGGAAGCGCAGCGTGTCCTCGATGTCGATGCCGGTCACGTCCGGCGCGGCCGTGCGCGGGCTCACGAACGTCCCGCCGTAGCGGCCGCGCCGGCTCTCCACGAGGCCCTGTTCGTGCAGCACCTTCAGCACGTCCCGCAGCGTCATGCGGCTGATCCGCAGCCGCTCCGCCAACTCGCGCTCGGCGGGCAGCCGTTCGCCCTCCGCCACCAGGCCCAGGCGTATGACCTGGAGTATCTGCTCCAGGGCCGCCTCGAAGCCGTTGCCCGCGTGGACCGGTCGCAGGACCGGTGACAGCCGGTCGGCCGCACTCCCCCTCGTCGGCGCGTCCATCGGCCCCCTTCCCAATCAATGGTCTACCGGCATACCTTAAATCTCCGGTCGCACCACCAGGACCCGTACCGTCAGGGAGGAATTCCGTGGCAGACCGCACGCCCCCGCTCACCGTCGCCGAGTTGCGCCGCCTCGTCGACGCCGGGGAGATCGACACCGTCGTCCTCGCCTTCACCGACATGCAGGGACGGCTCCAGGGCAAGCGGTTCGCCGCCCGGTTCTTCCTCGACCACGTCCTGGAACACGGCGCCGAGGGCTGCAACTACCTGCTCGCCGTGGACGTCGACCTGCGCACCGTCGGCGGCTACGCCATGGCCTCCTGGGAGCGCGGCTACGGCGACTTCGCCCTGCGCGGCGACACGTCCACCCTGCGCCGCACGCCCTGGAACCCCGGCACCGCCCTGCTCACCGCCGACCTCGCCTGGCACGACGGCTCGCCCGTCCTCGCCTCGCCGCGGCAGATCCTGCGCCGCCAGCTCGACCGGCTCGGCGAGCGCGGGTGGACGGCGCTGGCCGGCACCGAGCTGGAGTTCATGCTCTTCAAGGACACCTACGAGCAGGCGTGGAACGGCGGTTACCGCGGCCTCACGCCCGCCAACCAGTACAACGTGGACTACTCCGTCCTCGGCACCGGCCGCGTCGAGCCGCTGCTGCGCCGCATCCGCAACGAGATGGCCGCCGCGGGCCTCGTCGTCGAGTCCGCCAAGGGCGAGGCCAACCTCGGCCAGCACGAGATCGCCTTCCGCTACGACGAGGCGCTCACCACCTGCGACCAGCACTCCGTCTACAAGACCGGGGCCAAGGAGATCGCCGCGCAGGAAGGCGTGGCGCTCACCTTCATGGCCAAGTTCGACGAGCGCGAGGGCAACTCCTGTCATATCCACCTCTCGTTGCGGGACGAGGCGGGGCGGCCGGTGTTCGCCGACGACACCTTCGCCGGCGACACGTCCGCCGACGACGCCGATCCGTACGGGATGTCGCCCGTCATGCGGCACTTCCTCGCCGGACAGCTGGCCGCCCTGCGGGAGTTCACCCTCCTCTACGCCCCGAACATCAACTCCTACAAACGCTTCCGCGCCGGGTCGTTCGCCCCCACCGCCGTCGCCTGGGGGCCGGACAACCGCACCTGCGCGCTGCGCGTCGTCGGCCGCGGCCCGGGACATCGCTTCGAGAACCGGCTGCCCGGCGGGGACGTCAACCCCTACCTCGCCGTCGCCGGAATGATCGCCGCGGGGCTGCACGGAGTGGAACACGAGCTGGAACTCCCCGACCCGGTCACCGGCAACGCCTACTCCGGCGACGCGCCGCACGTGCCCGGCACACTGCGGGAGGCCGCCGAGCTGTGGGAGAACAGCGCGCTCGCCCGGGCCGCGTTCGGGGACGAAGTCGTCGACCACTACCGGCACATGGCGCGGGTCGAGCAGGAGGCGTACGACACGGCCGTGACGGACTGGGAGCGGTTCCGCTCCTTCGAGCGCATGTGAGGACGTGAGTGGTGGACCTGGAGATCCTCAACCCGGCGACCGAGGAGGTCGTCGCCACCGTCCCCGCCGCGACGGCGGAGGACGTCGACGCCGCCGTCCGGCGGGCCGCGGCCGCACAGCGCTCCTGGGCCGGGCTCGCGCCCGGCGACCGCGCCCGGCTGCTGCGCCGCTTCGCCGCCGTCGTGGACGAGCACCTGGAGGAGCTCGCCCTCCTGGAGGTGCGCGAGGCCGGCCACCCCCTCGGCAGCGCCCGCTGGGAGGCGGGCAACGTCCGTGACCTGCTGGACTATTCGGCCGGGGGAGCGGAGCGGCTGCTCGGACAGCAGATCCCCGTCGCCGGCGGGCTGGACGTCACCTTCCACGAACCGCTCGGCGTCGTCGCCGTCGTCGTCCCGTGGAACTTCCCGATGCCCATCGCGGCGTGGGGGTTCGCGCCGGCGCTCGCGGCGGGCAACGCGGTCGTCGTCAAACCGGCGGAGACGACGCCGCTGACCGCTCTCCGGCTGGCCGAACTGGCCCTGGAAGCCGGGCTTCCGGAGGGTGTGCTCCATGTGCTGCCCGGCACCGGCCCGGTGGCGGGCGACGCGCTCGTCCGGCATCCGGGCGTCGCCAAGGTCGTCTTCACCGGCTCCACCGCGGTGGGCAAGAGCATCATGGCGACGTGCGCGGACCGGGTGAAGCGGGTGACGCTCGAACTCGGCGGCAAGAGCGCGAACATCGTCTTCGCGGATGCGGACGTCGAACGGGCCGCCGCGGCCGCGCCGTCCTCCTTCCTCGACAACGCCGGCCAGGACTGCTGCGCGCGCAGCCGCATCCTGGTGGAACGGTCCGTGTACGACCGCTTCATGGAACTCCTGGAACCGGCCGTGCTGGGGGTGGCGGTGGGGGATCCCTCGGACCCCGCGACGGGGATGGGCCCGCTGATCTCCGCGGCGCAGCGGGAGCGGGTCCGCTCGTACGTACCGGAGTCCGCGCCCGCCGCGATCCGTGGAACGGCTCCTTCCGGGAAGGGCTTCTGGTACCCCGCCACGGTGCTGGAGGGCTCCCCCGGGGACCGGGTGGCACAGGAGGAGGTCTTCGGCCCTGTCGCCGTCGTCATCCCCTTCGAGGACGAGGCGGAGGCGGTGCGGATCGCCAACGCGACGGAGTACGGGCTGTCCGGGTCGGTCTGGACGCGGGACGTGTCCCGGGCGCTGCGGGTCTCGCGGGCGGTCGAGGCGGGGAATCTGTCGGTGAACTCGCACAGCAGCGTGCGGTACGGGACGCCGTTCGGCGGCTTCAAGCAGTCGGGGTTGGGGAGGGAGTTGGGGCCGGGGGCGGTGGCGGCGTTCACGGAGGTGAAGAATGTTTTTGTGGCGGTGGAGGGGGGTGGGGTCTGAGGTGGGGGTGTTTGCCCCTGGCCCGCCCTTTCGCCGTTTCCCCGGGGCGGGGCCCCGGACCCGGTACCGCGGCTTCGCCGCGGTGGGCGGGGGCTGCGCCCCCTGCACCCCTGCTTCCGGGGCTCCGTCCCTGGCCCCCGTTTGTCGCGGCTTCGCCGCTCGTCCTCAAGCGCCGGACGGGCTGATATTCAGCCCGTCCGGCGCTTGAGGACAGCGCCCGAAGGGCGCTTCAGGGGTCCAGGGGGCGAAGCCCCCGGTGGGGTGCAGGGGCGAAACCCCGCCACCCGCGCGGAGCGTGGTGTCGGCCCCGGGGCGCAGCCCCGGAAGAAACGGTGAAAGGGCGGGCCAGGGGCAAACACCCCCACCCCAGCCCCCAACAACCCCCGCAGAAAGGAACCCCCTTGACCGACAACCCCACCCCCACCCCCACCCCCTACAGCCACCGCCTCCCCAACCGCACAGCCGTCATCACCGGCGCCGCCGGCGGCATCGGCCTCGCCACCGCCCGCCGTCTCGCCGCCGAGGGCGCCAACGTCGTCTGCGCCGACATCGACGAGAAGGCGGGCCAGGCGGCGGCCGACGACGTCGGCGGGCTCTTCGTCCGCACCGACGTCACGGACCAGGACCAGGTGGAAGCCCTCTTCCGGGCAGCCCACGACACCTACGGCTCCGTCGACATCGCGTTCAACAACGCCGGCATCTCACCCCCTGAGGACGACTCCATCCTCACCACCGGCCTCGACGCCTGGCGCCGCGTCCAGGACGTCAACCTCACCTCCGTCTACCTCTGCTGCAAGGCCGCCCTGCCGTACATGCGCCGTCAGGGCAAGGGCTCGATCATCAACACCGCCTCCTTCGTCGCCGTCCTCGGCTCGGCGACCTCGCAGATCAGCTACACCGCGTCCAAGGGCGGGGTCCTCGCCCTCTCCCGCGAACTGGGCGTGCAGTTCGCCCGCGACGGGATCCGCGTCAACGCCCTCTGCCCGGGCCCGGTGAACACCCCGCTGCTCAAGGAGCTGTTCGCCAAGGACCCGGAGCGGGCGGCGCGCCGGCTCGTCCATGTGCCCGGCGGACGGTTCGCCGAGGCCGAGGAGATCGCCGCCGCCGTCGCCTTCCTCGCCAGCGACGACGCGTCGTTCGTGAACGCGGCGGAGTTCCTCGTGGACGGGGGCATCTCGGGGGCCTATGTGACCCCCCAGTAAAGGTTCTGCCAGTAAGGGCTCTGTAAGGTCCGTGATCAGATGCCGGGACCGTCGCCCGTCAAAAGCGTCGGTCCCGCGATCGGATTCGTCCCTACGAAGAGCACTAAGAGAACGCATGCGAAAGAAGTACGCCACCGCCGTCGGCTTCGTGATCACCGCAGCCCTCGCCGCCTCGGTCCCCTCCGCCACCGCGGCCCCCGCCGCCCCGTCGGCCGCGGCCCGTGCCCACTGCCCGCAGCTGGACAAGAACATCCCGTGGTTCGGCACCAACCGCGCCAAGCTCCAGCGGATGATCGACGAGCGCGGCACCTGCTCCGGCCGGACCGGCGGACCCCGCCCGGTCGCCGCCTTCGACTGGGACAACACCGTCGTCAAGAACGACATCACGGACGCCACCCTGGCCTGGGCCCTCAAGCACGACCGGATCCTGCGGCCCAAGAGCTGGAAGGACACCAGCAAGTGGCTGACCCCGGCCGCGGACCGCGCGCTGACGAAGGCGTGCGGCACGTCCGTCCCCGTGGGCAAGCCGCTCCGCACCTCCAAGAACGTCCGCTGCGCCGACGAGATCTTCGAGATCCGCGAGAAGTCGAGGACGATGGCCGGTGACGCCGCCTTCGCGGGCGACTGGAACCACCGCCGCACGGTCCCGGCGTACGCCTGGATCCCCCAGCTGTTCTCCGGCCACACCCCGGCCGAGCTCGGGAAGATCGCCGACCGCGCCCGCACCGAGCAGCTCGCCGCGCCCGTCGGCAGCAAGCAGACCGTCGGCACCCACACCATCGCCGGCTACGTCCGCTACTACGACCAGCAGAAGGACCTGATCCGCACCCTCAAGGCGGCCGGTTTCGACGTCTACATCGTCTCCGCCTCCTCCGAGCCCATCGCCGAGGCCTGGTCCGGCGGCGTCGGCCTCGACAAGGCCCACACCATCGGCATCCGCAGCATCGTCAAGAAGGGCAAGCTGACCCCGGGCATCAAGGGCTGCGGCGACGTCAAGGACGGCATGGGCGAGGCCCTGCCGTACATGGACGGCAAGCGCTGCATGATCAACGAGAACATCTTCAAGATCAAGGGCGCCAAGGCCTGGCAGAAGCAGGACTTCGCCCACCGCATCGCGCTCGGCGCGGGCGACGCCGACACGGACGTCACCTTCGTCGACGACGCCACCGGCGCCCACCTGGCGATCAACCGCAACAAGGCCGAGCTGATGTGCCGCGCCTACGACAACGAGGACGGCCGCTGGGTCGCCAACCCGATGTTCATGGACCCGATGCCGCGCAAGTCGGGCAAGTACACCTGCTCCACCGCCGCGTACACCCGCCCCGACGGCACGGTCGTCCCGGTCCGCCGCCACGACGGTTCGGTCATCCCGGACCAGCTGGACAGCGCCGCCTGAGCCGCGCGTTCCCGCTGGACCGGAGCCCCGCCGCCCGCGAGGACGGCGGGGCTCCGCGCGCCCCCTAAGATCAACTTCTCGGAACGGGGGCGTGGCGCACGAAGGCGAGGAACGGGAAAAGTGAACAAGGTCGGCCCACTGGCCCGGCGCTGCCGTCGCATCACCGACGCCGCCTGGTTCTCCACCCTCGCCTTCGTCCTCATCCTCGCCAACGCCGCCGTCCTGGGCCTGGAGACATACGCGGGCTTCAAGGCCCGCTACGACGCCCAACTCACCGTCGTCGAGGACGTCTTCCTCGCCGCCTTCGCCGCCGAGACCGTCTTACGGGCCCTTTCCCACGCCGACCGCCCGCGCGCCTACTTCCGCGACCCCTGGAACGTCTTCGACCTCGGCGTCCTCCTCCTCGCCGGACTGCCCTTCGCGCAGCAGAACGCCACGGCCCTGCGGCTGTTGCGCCTCGCCAGGGTGCTCCGGGCCGCGCGTTTCCTGCCGCAACTGCGCGTCATCATCGTCGCCGTCGGCAAGAGCCTGCCCGGGACGGTCAGTTTCCTGCTGGTCGGCACGTTGCTGCTGTACGTCTACGCGATGGTCGGCTGGGTCTTCTTCGCCGACGACGATCCGCAGCACTACGGCTCCATCGGCCGGGCGGCGCTGACGCTCTTCCTGCTGATGACGCTGGACGGGCTGGGCGACGCGGTGCGCGGCGGGCTGGAGATCTCCCGCTGGAGCATCGTCTACTTCGCCTCGTACGTCCTCCTCGCCTCCTTCGTCCTCGTCAACCTCCTCATCGGGGTGGTCATCCAGTCCCTGGAGGAGGCCCACCGCGCGGAGGCCCGCCGGGAACGCCCGGCCGCGGACACCGACGCCGAGCGGTTGCGCGACCGCATAGCCACCGCTCGCGCGGCCCTCGA
The DNA here is from genome assembly GCF_041519305.1 of Streptomyces luteireticuli. Lineage (NCBI taxonomy): Bacteria > Bacillati > Actinomycetota > Actinomycetes > Kitasatosporales > Streptomycetaceae > Streptomyces > Streptomyces luteireticuli. The sequence goes on along the minus strand of NZ_CP167927.1, from coordinate 2,142,044 downwards.
CGACCTGGAGGAAGGGCTGGCCGAGCTGGAGCGGGAGACGGCCGGCGGCCGTCAGGAACGGCCCCGCGTGCGCGCGTAGTGGCGGCGGGCGCGGGCCCGGTTGCCGCAGTCGCCCGAGCTGCACCAGCGGCGGGTGCCGCCGCGGCTGCGGTCCAGGAAGAACCAGCCGCAGCCGGGGCCTTCGCAGCGGCGGACGCGGGGGAGCAGGGCGGGGTCGGAGAGCAGCTCCTCCGCGTGCAGGGCCAGGGCGTCGACGGGCCCCGAGGGTCGCCGGGTCAGGGGGAACACGGGCCGGGGCGTGGCGTGTTCGCGGGCGCGGCGGATCGCCTCCATGAGGGCGTGCCAGGCATCCTCCGGCGGCGGCTCGTCGTCCACGAGCGCGTCCAGGATCGGCCACAGGGTGGCGCGCAGCGCGGGGAGGCCGGCGAAGGTGCCCGGGGCGGCGGGCAGTCCGGCCGCCGCGGCCCACCGCCGCCAGGCGACCGGGCCGGTCACTCGCTCCGTACTGCGCTTCGGATCCGTGCGCCAGGCCACGGTGTTGGCGAAGTCGAGCACGGGATGTCCGGCGATGAGGGGTACATCTGCTTCGGGGGTGGTTGTCGCGGTCACCGGGCCATCCTAAATATTCTCATGCCCAAATAGCGTCATGGCTGTTAGCCTCCGATCATGAACAGCAGTTTCCGCGCCGGCCTCAAGGTCGGCTCCGGGCTGGCCGCGGCCGCGTTCCTGCTCGCCGTCACCTTCGGGGCGGTCGCCCGGGGGCAGGGCTGGGGGCAACTGGCGCCCGTGCTCTGTTCCTTGGTCGTCTTCTCCGGCTCGGCGCAGTTCGCCCTGCTCGCGACGCTGGGCGCCGGAGGAGGCGTGGCCGCCGCCGTCACCGCCGCCGCGCTCATCAACAGCCGCTTCCTGCCGATGGGGATCGCCGTCGCCGGGGACCTGCGCGGTGGAAGGCTGCGCCGGGCGCTGGAGGGGCAGGCGGTCGTCGACGCGTCGTGGGCCGCGGCGCACCTCGGTGGCGGGCGCTTCGACCGGTGGCTGTTGTTCGGTGCGACGGTGATCCAGTGGCCCGCGTGGGTCGCGGGCACCGCGCTGGGCGTCGTCCTCGCCCCGGACGCGGAGCTGCTGCACCGGCTCGGGCTGGACGTCCTCACCCCCGCGTTGTTCACGGCCCTGCTCCTCGACGAGGTGCGCGGGGAGCGCGCCAACCGGCTGCCGGCGCTGCTCGGTGCGGCCCTCGCGGGAGCGCTGGTCCTCTTCCTGCCGACCGGGCCCGCGCTCATCGGCGCGGCGGCGGCCGCGCTCATATCCCTGCGGAGGCCCGCGCGATGACCCTCTGGTTCGCCATCGGCGCGATAGCGCTGATCAGTTTCGCCTTCAAGGCCGTCGGCCCCGCGGTCCTGGGTGACCGCGAACTTCCCGACCGCGCACGGTCGGTGATCGCCCTCGTCGCCCCCGCGCTGCTGGCGGGCTTTGTGGTCGTGGACGTCGCCGGGCCCGGCTGGGGCTCCCTCGACCTCACGGTCGTCGCCGGGCTGCTGGCCGTGGTCGTCCTGCGGCTGCTGCGGGCGCCGCTGATGGTGGCGATGGTGGGGGCGGTGGTGGTGACGGCGGTGCTGCGGCTCGCGGGGTGATTCCTTTATGTCCACTGCCAAGGACCCGTACGGGTGAAAAGGTGTCAGTTCATCTGATGAATGGGGAAATCTCCGGCTGAACTCACGCACCTCGGAGGAACCCCATGCCCCGCTCCCGCACAGCCTTCCCCCTGATCGCCGCTGCCGCGGTCGCCCTCCTCACCGGAGGCGTCGCCTCCGCCACCGACGGGCCGCACGACCGCGGTCATGAGCACTGCCACGAGCGCCACCACGAGTCCGGCTATGAGCACAGCCACGACTACGGCCGTGACTACGGCCATGAGCACGGACGCGGCGGATACGAGCACGGCCGTGGCGGATACGAGCACGAGCACGGCCGTGGCGGATACGAGCACGAGCACGGGCGCGGCGGGTACGAGCGCGAGCGCGAGCGGGCGTGGGCCGAGCACTCGCCCGGTGTTCTGTCGGGGAACGTCGTCGAGACGCCGGTCCGCATCCCGGTCAATGTGTGCGGGGACAGCGTCGACGCCCTCGCGGCGCTCAACCCGAGCATGGGGAACGTCTGCAAGGTCCACTGACCGGAGGTCAGAGGAAGGTGCGGCCCTCGCCCCGGTACGTCGGGGCGGTGCCCACCACCTCCTCGCCCTCGATCAGATGCAACGCCGCGAAGCGCTCGGACAGTTCGCCCGCCTTCGCGTGCCGGAACCACACCTTGTCGCCGACCAGCAGGTCGTCCGCCGCGTGGCCCAGCAGCGGCGTCTGCACCTCGCCCGCTCCCTCCCGGCGCGTCAGCCGGAGGCCCTCCGGGAGGTACGGGACCGGCAGCCGGTCGGGGCCGGCCGCGCCGGACGCCGGGTAGCCGCCGCCGAGGACGGTCACCACGCCCACGCCGGGGCGGCGGACGACCGGCAGCGCGAACAGGGCGGCGGGGTGGGGCCGGAAGGATGTGTAGTGGTCGAAGAGGCGCGGCGCGAACAGCCCCGACCCGGCGGCCACTTCCGTGACGGCCGCCTCCGCCGCGGTGTGCTGCACACTGCCCGTACCGCCGCCGTTGACGAACTCCAGCTCCGCGACTTCCCGTACGGCCCGTACCGCCTCCGCCCTGCGCGTGGCCAGTTCGCGCCGGGCCGCGCCCTGCAGGATGCGGACGGCCCGGGAGTACAGCGGCCGCCCCGCCACCGCGTCGGCCACGCCCGCCACATGGGCCTCGTACGCCATCAGTCCCACCAGCCGGAAGCCCGGGCGGCGGACGACGGACCGGGCCAGTGCGGCGAGGCGGGCCGGGTCGTGGACGGGGGAGCGGAGCGCCCCCACGCGCACCCGGCCGCCGAGAAGTCTCAGTGAGGTGTCCAACTCCAGACATATCCGGATCTGTTGTCGCCCGGTGCGGGCACGGTCGATGAGGGACAGCTGGACCGGGTCGTCGACCGTCACCGTCACCGCCCGCGCCAGCCGGGCGTCCGAGGAGAGCTCGGCGAATCCGGCCCGGTCGGCGGACGGATAGGCCAGTAGCACGTCGTCGAAGCCCGAACGGGCCAGCCACAGCGACTCGGCGAGCGTGTGCGTCATCACCCCCGCGAAGCCCCCGTGCCCCAGCACCCGCTCCAACAGGGCGCGGGAACGCACCGACTTGGTGGCCACCCGGACCGGCTTGCCCCCCGCCCGCCGCACCAGGTCCGCCGCGTTGGCGTCGAAGGCCCGCAGGTCGACCACGGCCAGCGGGGCGTCCAGGTGCGCGGTGGCCCGGTCGTAGCGGGCCCGGTCGGCGAAGGGACCGGTGGCATGTGCGAAGGCGGGCGTCATGGGGCGCAGCCTGCCAGAGGCGATTACCGCGGGGTAGAGGTCCGACCGGCCGCGAATGGCCCCCGGAGCGCGGTCCCCCGTAGAGTGGGCGCGGCACTACGGGGGTGCCCGGACGTGACGGAACCGGCCTGCCCCGCAAGGCAGTCGGAGGCCGGCGGGGCAGCGGGCCGGGCGGGGGAGCGCAGGTTTGACCACCGAAGCGGAACGGGTGCGTACGGTCGTGCCTCCGCCTCCCGCGTATCCCCCGTCCCCGCCCCCTGCCCCACCGGCGCGGCGTTCGGCGGCGGCCGCCGCCGTCTGCGCCGTCCTCGGCCTCGGGCTCGTCGCCGGTGCCGCGGTGGGCGGCAGGCTCACCGCCCCGCCGTCGCGGACGGCCGCGGAGGCCGCCTACGAGCGCGGCGGCACGCTCTGGTCGGACGTACCGGTGGACGAGCTGTTCCCGCGCACCGTGCACGCCCCCGACGCCGGACCGGGCGGCGCCAGCCGCGACTGGACGCGCCTGGGCGTCGCCCCCGACGGCGACTGCGCGCCGGGCCTCGACCCCGCGCTGGCCGCGGCCCTGCGGCCGGCCGGCTGCCGGCGGCTGTTGCGCGCCACCTACGCGGACGCCACGTCCACCACCGTCACCACGGTCGGCCTGCTGATCACCGGGACGGACCGGGCGGGGATGCGCGCCCTGCGCTCCCGCGTCGCCGCCGGGCGGCTCGACACGCGCACCGACATGCTGCCGCGCCCGTACGCCCCGCCCGGCACCGTCGCCGACCGCTTCGGCGACGCACAGCGCGCGAGCTGGTGGCTCGCGGTGCGCGACGACCTCCCGCTCGTCGTCTGGTCCGTCACCGGCTTCGCCGACGGGCGCACCGGCACACCGCTCCAGCCCGCCGCGCGGGCGGTGGCGCCCGACGCGGCGTCGGACGTCGCCCAGGCCGGACTCGGCCACGACGCGCGGGCGTTGGCGGCGCGGATCGAGTCCGCGTTCCGCGCGGCGGTGCGGCGATGAGGCGCGTCCCGGCCGCGCTGCTGCTCGCCCTCGGCTTCACCGCCGCCGGGCTCGCGCCGCCCGCCTCGGCCGACGTCATCCGCGCCCAGGAGTGGGGGCTCGACGCCGTGCACGCGCAGGAGGCGTGGCGCACCACCCGGGGCGCGGGCGTCACCGTCGCCGTCCTCGACACCGGGGTGGACGCCACCCACCCCGACCTGCGCGGCCGCGTCCTGCCCGGCAAGGACCTCGTCGGCTTCGGGGCCGAGCGCGGGGACCGCTCCTGGGCCCGACACGGCACGGCCATGGCCGGGATCGTCGCCGGGCGCGGACACGGGCCCGGCGACGCCGACGGGGTCGTCGGCGTCGCGCCCGAGGCCAGGATCCTGCCGGTGCGGGTGATCCTGGAGGAGGGCGACCCCGCCCGCTCCCGGGCCCGGGGCGCGCGCGGCAGCGCCCTCGCGGAGGGCATCCGCTGGGCCGCGGACCACGGCGCGGACATCATCAACCTGTCGCTGGGCGACGACAGCGCGACGGCGCACCCGGATCCCGGGGAGGACGCGGCCGTGCGCTACGCGCTGGCGCGCGGTGCGGTGGTCGTCGCCTCGGCCGGCAACGGGGGCGAGCACGGGGACCGTGTCTCGTACCCCGCCGCGTACCCCGGCGTCATCGCCGTGACCGCCGTCGACCGCTACGGCGGGCGGGCCGCGTTCTCCACGCGGCGGTGGTACGCGGCCGTGTCCGCGCCCGGCGTCGACGTCGTCATCGCCGACCCCGACCGGCGCTACTACGAGGGCTGGGGCACGAGCGCCGCGGCCGCCTTCGTCTCGGGGGCGGCGGCGCTGCTGCGCTCCGCGCACCCCGGGCTGAGCCCGTCGCGGGTGCGACGGCTGCTCGTCGAGACGGCACGGAACGGGCCGGCGGGCGGGCGGGACGATGCACTGGGGGCGGGCGTGGTGGATCCGGCGGCGGCGATCGGGCGGGCGTCGTCGGACCCGGGGCCGCTGGGGTCCGTGGCCGCGCCCCGCTACTTCGGGGACGGGCCCCGGCCTCGGCCCGGTGCGCCGGGCCGGGGGCGGGGGGCTGGTGTGATCGCGTGGGGGGCGGGTGTGGTGGGTGGGGTGTTGTTGGTGGGGGCGGGGGTGTTGTGGGTGGCGGGTCGGAGGGTGGGGTGAGGTTTGCCCCGGTCCCGCCCTTTCACCGTTTCTTCCGGGGGCTCCGCCCCCTCGGCCCGGCATCGCGCTGCCGCGCGGTGGGCGGGGCTGCGCCCCTGCGCCCTGGCGGGGGCTGCGCCCCCTGCGCCCCTGCTTCCGGGGCTTCGCCCCTGGCCCCCTTTTTCGGGGCTCCGCCCCGGACCCCGTTTGTCGCGGCTCCGCCGCTCGTCCTCAAACGCCGGACGGGCTGGAGTGCGCGCCCCCGCCTGAAATCCTCACGCCTGAAATCCTCACGCCTGAAATCCTCACGCCTGAAAACCTCACGTGGGAAATCCGGCCCGGGCGCACAAACCAGCCCGTCCGGCGCTTGAGGACAGCGCCCGGAGGGCGCTTCGGGGGCCAGGGGCGCAGCCCCGGTCGGGGCCTAGCGGGCGTAACCGGGCAGGGGCCCAGGGGCGCAGCCCCGGTCAGGGCCCGACGGGCGCAACCCGAGCGGGGGCCAGGGGGCGCAGCCCCCGGTGGGGCGCAGGGGCGAAGCCCCGCCCACCCGCGCGAAGCGCGGGCCTTCGCGCGCGGCAGCGCGCAGCGGGGTCCCGCAGGGGCGCAGCCCCTGCGGGAAACGGCGAAAGGGCGGGCCAGGGGCAGACCCCCCCACCCCCCACCCCCCACCCCCCACCACCCCCGATACCCTCACCCCGTGGCCCTCAAGAACATCCCGGACCCCGGTTTCTCCGACGACGACGGCTCCGCCGACCCCGTACTCGCCGAGGCGCTCGCCGCCTGGTCGGCCGGGGAGCCGGACGCCGAGGCGAGGGTGCTGGCCGCGCTCGGCGGCGCCCGCCTGCTCGTGCCCGTCGTCGCGCTGCTCGGCGAGGTGGAGACCGGCCCCGACGGGCTCAAGCGCGAGAAGACCAGTGACATGGCCGTACCGACGCTGCAGGCCCCGGACGGCCGCCGCGCGCTGCCCGCCTTCACCTCGCTGGAGACCCTCGCGCGCTGGCGCGCGGACGCCCGGCCCGTGGCCGTCCCCCTGCACCAGGCCCTCCAGGCCGCCGCCCACGAGAAGGCGGACACGATCGTGCTGGACCTGGCGGGTCCCGTCACCTATCCGCTGACGGGCCCGGCCCTGCTCGCCCTCGCGGAGGGCCGCACCAGCGCCGACCCGCTCGCGGACCCGTCCGTCGCCGAGGCGCTGCGCGGCGTGCTGGAGGCCGAGGAGGGCGTCGTCCGGGCGCACCTCGTCCCCGGCCAGGACGACGCGGACGGCACGCTCGCGCTCGCGCTGGCCGACGGCGCGGCCCCCGCCGAGGTGGCGCAGCGGATCGCCGGCGCGCTCGCCGCGGACGAGGTGCTGCGGGCCCGTCTGGTGCGCGGGCTGGACCTGGCCCTGCTGCAGCCCGGCGCGCAGGTGCCCGGCGAGCCGCTGTTCACGCGCTGAGTTCACGCGCTGAACAGGCGCCCCGGGGAGGACCGTCCGACAATGCGAGGAAGGTCCACGAGATCCCCTGGAGGACGCCATGGACGCCAAGCTGGACCCCCTGAAGCTTGACCCCGTGGAGACGCGGACGGTGGCGGCCGAGTTCATCGGCACGCTGCTGCTGGTCTTCTTCGCCGTGGGGTCCGCCGTCCTCGCGGCGGACTACATCGGCGCCCTCGGCATCGCCCTGGCCTTCGGGTTCACCCTTCTGGCCCTCGCCTACGCGCTGGGGCCGATCTCCGGGTCCCACCTCAACCCCGCGGTGACCCTCGCGATGCTGCTGGAGGGCAGGCTCGCGCTGCGCACGGCGATCGAGTACTGGATCGCGCAGTTCGTCGGCGCCATCGTCGGCGCGGCGCTGCTGCTCCTGCTGGCCAAGCAGGTGCCGGGGCTGAACATCGACGGCACCTTCGGCACCAACGGCTACGGCGACCGTTCCGCGGTGCACATCAACACCGGCGGCGCGTTCCTCGCCGAGGTCGTCCTGACCTTCCTGCTGGTGTTCGTGTGGCTCGCGGTGACGCACAAGGTCGCCGTGGTCGGCTTCGGACCGCTGGCGCTCGGCTTCGTCCTGGCGCTGATCCACCTCGTCGGCGTCCCGCTGACCGGCGCCTCGGTGAACCCGGCGCGGAGCCTGGGCCCGGCCGTCTTCGCGGGCGGCAAGGCCCTGTCCCAGTGGTGGCTGTTCCTCGTCGCGCCGGCGATCGGCGCCGTGCTGGCGACCTTCGCCCACCAGGTCGTCCAGCCGCGCGGCGCGCCCGTGCTGATCGCGGACGAGCGCGCCCTGGGGGCCCACCGGGCGGCGGAGCAGCCGCCGGCGCCGGGGGAGCCGCAGCCCCCGGCAGGGGAGCAGTAGATCTCAGCCGAAGACGGGGCCGGTGTACTTCTCGCCCGGCCCCTGCCCCGGCTCGTCCGGCACGACCGACGCCTCGCGGAAGGCCAGCTGGAGCGACTTGAGCCCGTCGCGCAGCGGACCCGCGTGGAAGTTGCTGATCTCGGTGGCGCTCGCGGTGACCAGACCGGCGAGGGCCGTGATCAGCTTGCGCGCCTCGTCCAGATCCTTGTGCTGGTCGCCTTCCTCGGCCAGGCCGAGGTTGACGGCGGCGGAGCTCATCAGGTGCACGGCCACCGTGGTGATCACCTCGACCGCCGGGACGTCGGCGATGTCGCGCGTCATGGTGTCGAAGTCGGGGGCCTGGTCGGTGGACTGAGCAGGGGAATCGGGGGACTTGGGGTCACTCATGGGCGACACGATACGTGCCGGTGGAGAATCGGTTTGTCATGGGTTCGCACCCCTGCTCCCCGGCTGGTAAAGTGAGGGATCGACCGGTCGGTCATTCACGTGTCCGACCCACAAGTGGAGGCTCCGCACTCCCACCTCGCCGGCTCCGGGCCGGCAGGTCTCCGGTCAGACGGCCACCATCGTTCCGTACGGACGATGGAGCCGTCCGAGATGCGCCCCGCGGCTCACCGTGGTGGTGCTCCGGTTGTCTGGAGCCCCGCCTGTGTCCCGTCCGGGGCATTTTTCATGCGGTGCATGAAAAATACGCCGGCGCGGTTGGTCTTTACGAAACGTTACGCGGCAGCCCGCCAGGCGGCCGTGTGGTGCTACCGAGGAGGATCCATCAGCGCCGAGCCCCGCATCAACGACCGGATTCGCGTTCCCGAGGTGCGACTTGTCGGTCCCAGCGGCGAGCAGGTCGGCATTGTGCCGCTTGCCAAGGCCCTGGAGCTTGCGCAGGAGTACGACCTCGACCTGGTCGAGGTGGCGGCCAACGCCCGCCCGCCGGTCTGCAAGCTCATGGACTACGGGAAGTTCAAGTACGAGTCGGCCATGAAGGCCCGTGAGGCGCGCAAGAACCAGGCGCACACGGTCATCAAGGAGATGAAGCTCCGGCCGAAGATCGACCCGCACGACTACGACACCAAGAAGGGTCACGTCGTCCGGTTCCTCAAGCAGGGCGACAAGGTCAAGATCACGATCATGTTCCGTGGTCGCGAGCAGTCCCGGCCCGAGCTGGGCTACCGACTGCTGCAGCGGCTCGCGGAAGACGTCCAGGACCTGGGTTTCGTGGAGTCGAACCCCAAGCAGGACGGCCGCAACATGATCATGGTCCTCGGTCCGCACAAGAAGAAGACCGAGGCGATGGCCGAAGCCCGCGAGGCCCAGGCCGCGCGCAAGGCCGAGCGCCAGGGCACTTCCGGCGCGGACGCCGAGGAGCCCGCAGAGGCGTGATCCCGGGGCGCTCGCGCCCCGGTTCACCCGGGGCTCCGGCCCCGGACACCAAACGAACACAGCTGACGCTCCAGTGCGCCCGCACCACGGGCGGGGAGCGCCACCGACGAGGAGATACGGCGCATGCCGAAGAACAAGACGCACAGCGGTGCCAGCAAGCGCTTCAAGGTCACCGGCTCCGGCAAGGTCCTGCGCGAGCGCGCCGGCAAGCGCCACCTGCTCGAGCACAAGTCGTCCCGTGTGACGCGTCGCCTCACCGGCAACGCCGAGATGGCCCCGGGCGACGCCGCGAAGATCAAGAAGCTTCTCGGCAAGTGAGTCGGGGCGCGCAAGCGCCCGACTCCCCGACCGGGACCCAATCGTTTCCGGGTCGTGTGAGAATCAACCACGGCCCCGCTACAAGGAGTTAACAAGTGGCACGCGTCAAGCGCGCAGTCAACGCGCACAAGAAGCGCCGGGCGATCCTGGAGCAGGCCTCCGGTTACCGTGGCCAGCGGTCGCGTCTGTACCGCAAGGCCAAGGAGCAGGTCACCCACTCGCTGGTCTACAACTACAACGACCGCAAGAAGCGCAAGGGCGACTTCCGTCAGCTGTGGATCCAGCGCATCAACGCCGCTGCCCGCCAGAACGGCATGACCTACAACCGCCTCATCCAGGGTCTGAAGGCCGCCAACATCGAGGTGGACCGCAAGATCCTGGCCGAGCTCGCGGTCAACGACATGAACGCGTTCGCCGCGCTCGTCGAGGTCGCCCAGAAGGCGCTGCCGGCCGACGTCAACGCGCCGAAGGCTGCCGCCTGAGCTACTGAGCCGTAAGGCTCCCGCCCGGACCCGCAGGCCCCTCGGCCTGCGGGTCCGGCTGCTGTACGGACCGTCCCAGGAAACGAATCGAGCCACCGCCACATGGGCACCCCCGAGCTGATCTCCCCCCGTTCCCCCCGCGTCGTCGCCGCCCGCCGGCTGGCCAAGCGGAGCTTCCGGGTCAAGGAGCGGCGCTTCCTCGCGGAGGGCCCGCAGGCCGTGCGCGAGGCGATCGAGCACCGCAGCGGCGGTGAGCCCACGCTGCTGGAGCTCTTCGCGACCGTGGACGCCGCCGAGCGGCACGCGGAGATCGTCGGTGCGGCGCTGGCGGCCCGGGTCCCGGTGCACCTCGCCTCCGACGCCGTGGTCGCCGACCTCTCGCAGACCGTGACCCCGCAGGGCCTGGTCGGCGTCTGCCGCTTCCTGGACAGCCCCTTCGAGGAGATCCTCGCCGCCCGGCCGCGGCTGGTCGCCGTCCTCGCGCATGTGCGCGACCCCGGCAACGCCGGCACGGTGCTGCGCTGCGCGGACGCTGCCGGAGCGGACGCGGTCGTGCTCACCGACGCCTCCGTCGACCTCTACAACCCCAAGTCCGTGCGGGCCTCGGTGGGTTCCCTGTTCCATCTGCCGGTCGCGGTCGGCGTCCCCGTCGAGCAGGCCGTGCGCGGCCTGCAGGAGGCCGGGGTGCGGATCCTGGCGGCCGACGGCGCGGGCGAGCGCGACCTGGACGCCGAGCTGGACCGCGGCGCCATGGGCGGCCCCACCGCCTGGGTCTTCGGCAACGAGGCCTGGGGGCTGCCGGAGGAGACCCGCGCGCTGGCGGACGAGGTGGTGCGCGTCCCCATCCACGGCAAGGCCGAGAGCCTCAACCTCGCGACGGCCGCCGCCGTGTGCCTGTACGCCTCGGCCCGTGCGCAGCGCGCGTCCGGAGGGTGCCGCTCTGTTACCTCCAGCTAGTAGGGTGACGCACCTGGGGCTCGGGAGGGGGCGTCGGGTGTGAGTGGGAGAACTGCCGTGGACTCCGGGTCCGGGGCCGCCGTCGCCGTCGACGGCGCGGGCGCGGTGCTGCACCCGGACGACCTGCCCGACGGCCTCGTCGTCGCCGACGCGTCGGGCCGCGTGGTCTGCTTCAACGCCGCGGCCGCCCGCATCACCGCCCTGCCGGCCGGCGAGGCGCTCGGGCGCCCGCTGGAGAGCGCCCTGCCGCTGGAAGATCTGGACGGGCGCCGCTGGTGGCGGCTGACCGATCCCTACGGCGGGCTCTCCACCCGCACCGGCCAGCCGGAGCGCAATCTGCTGCTGCCCGGCGGCCGCGAGGTGCTGGTCTCCGCCCGCTATGTGCGCGAGCGGCCCGGCGGTCCGGTGGTGCGGCTCGTCGTCCAGCTGCGCGGCACCGAGGCGCGCCGGCGTACCGAGCGCAGCCATGCCGAGCTGATCGCCACCGTCGCCCACGAGCTGCGCTCGCCGCTGACCTCCGTCAAGGGCTTCACGGCCACCCTGCTGGCCAAGTGGGAGCGGTTCACCGACGATCAGAAGCGGCTGATGCTGGAGACCGTGGACGCCGACGCCGACCGGGTCACCCGGCTCATCGCCGAGCTGCTGGACATCTCCCGCATCGACTCCGGCCGGCTGGAGGTGCGCCGTCAGCCGGTCGACATGACCGGGGCGGTGCGCCGGCACGTCGCCGCCCAGACCGCGCGCGGGCAGCGGCCCGACCGTTTCGTGATCAAGGTGGTGGAGCCGCTGCCGCCGCTGTGGGCCGATCCGGACAAGATCGACCAGGTGCTGGGCAACCTCCTGGAAAACGCGGTGCGCCACGGCGACGGAACGGTCACCATGGAGGTGGCACCGGCCATCACGAGCGCCGGTACGCAAGGAACGGCGGTCACCGTGAGCGATGAGGGTCCCGGCATCCCGGAGGGGGCGATGACCCGCGTCTTCACCCGCTTCTGGCGGGGCAGCAAGCGCGGTGGCACCGGCCTGGGCCTGTACATCGTCAAGGGCATCGTCGAGGCCCACGGCGGGACGATCACCGTCGGACGGGCCGAGCGCGGCGGCGCCCGGTTCCGATTTACCCTGCCCGTGAGTGCCCCGGCCTTCCTCTCGCAGAGCTGAGGCCCCGGCCCCTCGGGCCCATCAGGACCCCCTCGCCCCTTAGACTCGACCTTTGGCGGCTTTTTGGCACCAAGTCGTCCGGGCGAAAAAACCGCGTGGCAGCACCGCCGCCGGTCCATGCCAGCCAGTCGGAAGCACGGGAAGAGATGTCGGCACCCAACAAGTCGTACGACCCTGTCGAGGTCGAGGCACTGAAACCGGAAGAGATCGAGCGCATGCGGGACGAGGCGCTCGCCGCCTTCGCCGCGGCCGCCGACCTGGATGCCCTTCGGGAGGCAAAGACCGCCCACACCGGCGACCGTTCCCCGCTGGCCCTCGCCAACCGTGAGATCGGCGCCCTGCCGCCGCAGGCCAAGGCCGACGCCGGCAAGCGCGTGGGCATGGCCCGCGGTGCCGTGAACAAGGCGTTCGGCGCCCGCATGGCCGAGCTGGAGGCGGAGCGCGACGCCCGCGTGCTGGTCGAGGAGGCGGTGGACGTCACGCTGCCGTACGACCGCGTGCCGGCCGGCGCCCGCCACCCGCTGACCACCTTCATGGAGCGCGTCGAGGACGTCTTCGTGGCCATGGGCTACGAGGTCGCCGAGGGCCCCGAGGTCGAGGCGGAGTGGTTCAACTTCGACGCCCTCAACTTCGAGCCGGACCACCCGGCCCGCGCCATGCAGGACACCTTCTTCGTGGCCGGTCCCAAGAAGGACGAGTCCGGCGTCGTGCTGCGCACCCACACCTCCCCGGTGCAGGTCCGCTCGATGCTCGACCGCGAGCCGCCCGTCTACGTGGTGTGCCCCGGCCGGGTCTACCGCACGGACGAGCTGGACGCCACCCACACCCCGGTCTTCCACCAGATCGAGCTCCTCGCCATCGACGAGGGCCTGACCATGGCGGACCTCAAGGGCACCATCGAGCACATGGTCCGCTCGCTGTTCGGCGAGGGCCTCACGACCCGGCTGCGCCCGAACTACTTCCCGTTCACCGAGCCGTCCGCCGAGCTGGACATGCAGTGCTACGTGTGCCGCGGCGAGTCCGTCGGCAACCCGGAGCGCCCCTGCCGCACCTGCTCCAGCGAGGGCTGGATCGAGCTGGGCGGCTGCGGCATGGTCAACCCCCGGGTGCTGGTGGCCGCGGGCATCGACCCGGAGAAGTACAGCGGATTCGCCTTCGGGTTCGGCATCGAGCGGATGCTGATGTTCCGCCACAACGTCGAGGACATGCGAGACATGGTCGAGGGTGACGTGCGCTTCACCCGGCCGTTCGGGATGGAGATCTGATGCGCGCCCCGCTTTCCTGGCTGCGGGAATACGTCGACCTGCCGGCGGGTGAGACCGGCCGCGACGTGCAGGCCAAGCTCGTCTCCGCGGGTCTGGAGGTCGAGCGCGTCGAGCACCTCGGCGCCGACCTCACCGGCCCGCTGGCCGTCGGCAAGGTCCTCACCATCGAGGAGCTGGAGGGCTTCCGCAAGCCGATCCGCTTCTGCACCGTCGACGTCGGCACCGCCAACGGCACCGGCGAGCCGCAGGAGATCGTCTGCGGCGCCCGTAACTTCGCCGTCGGCGACAAGGTCGTCGTGGCCCTGCCCGGCGCCGTCCTCCCCGGCGACTTCGCCATCGCCGAGCGCAAGACCTACGGCAAGGTCTCCCGCGGCATGATCTGCTCCGGCGACGAGCTGGGCATGGGCGACGACGGCACGCACGGCATCATCGTGCTGCCGCCGGAGGCCGAGGTCGGCAGCGACGCCATCGCGCTGCTGGAGCTGCGCGACGACGTCCTCGACATCGCCGTCACCCCCGACCGCGGCTACTGCCTCTCGCTGCGCGGCATCGCCCGCGAGACCGCCACCGCCTACGGGCTCCCGCTGCGCGACCCGGCCCTGCTGGACGTGCCCGCGCCCAACTCGTACGGCTACCCGGTCTCCGTCGCCGACCCGGCCGGCTGCGACCGCTTCACCGCCCGCACCGTCACCGGCCTCGACCCCGAGGCGCGCTCCCCGATCTGGCTCCAGCGCCGGCTGCAGAAGGCCGGCATGCGCCCGGTCTCCCTCACCGTCGACGTCACCAACTATGTGATGCTCGAGCTGGGCCAGCCGCTGCACGCCTACGACCGCTCCCGCGTCGCCGGCACCATCGGCGTCCGCCGCGCCGAGGCCGGCGAGAAGCTGACCACCCTCGACGGCACCAAGCGCGTCCTGGACGCCGAGGACCTGGTCATCACCGACGACAACGGCCCCATCGGCCTCGCCGGTGTCATGGGCGGCGCGACCACCGAGATCGCGGACGCCGCCGAGGGCGGCAGCACCGAGGTCGTCATCGAGGCCGCGCACTTCGACGCCGTCTCCATCGCCCGCACCGCCCGCCGCCACAAGCTGTCCTCCGAGGCGTCCAAGCGCTTCGAGCGCGGCGTGGACCCGCAGGCGGCCTCCGCCGCCGCGCAGCGCACCGTCGACCTGCTGGTGCTGCTCGCCGGGGGCACCCCCGAGGCCGGCGTCACCGAGTTCGCCGCGCCCGGCGCCCCGCGCTCCATCCCGCTGCGCGCCGACCACCCCGACAAGGTGGCCGGTGTGGAGTACGGCCGGGAGACCGTCGTCCGCCGCCTCCAGGAGGTCGGCTGCGACGTCTACGGGCAGGACGAGCTGATCGTCACCGTGCCCAGCTGGCGCCCCGACCTCACCGACCCCAACGACCTCGCCGAGGAGGTCATCCGGCTGGAGGGCTACGAGAACCTGCCCTCCACCCTGCCCAAGCCGCCCGCCGGCCGCGGTCTGACCGCCCGCCAGCGGCTGCACCGCCGGGTCGGCCGCGCGCTGGCCGGTGCCGGCTATGTCGAGGCCCCCAGCTACCCGTTCATCGGCGACTGGGCCCTCGACCACCTCGGCCTGGAGGCCGACGACCCGCGCCGCCTGACCGTGCGCCTGCTCAACCCCCTCTCCGAGGCCGAGCCCGCGCTGCGCACCACCCTGCTGCCGGGGCTGTTCGCCGCGCTGCGCCGCAACGACAGCCGGGGCGAGCACGACCTGGCGCTCTTCGAGACCGGCCTGGTCTTCCGGCCCACCGGCGAGGAGCTCCCGGCCACCCGCCTCCCGGTGGACCGCCGGCCCACCGACGAGGAGATCGCCGGGCTGAACGCGGCGCTGCCGCACCAGCCGCGCCGTGCCGCCGTCGTCCTGGCCGGGGCGCGCGAGCGCACCGGCTGGTGGGGCCAGGGCCGTCCGGCCTCCTGGGCGGACGCCGTCGAGGCCGGCCGTGCCGTGGCCCGCGAGGCCGGCGTCGAGCTGATCGTCCGCCAGGACCAGCAGGCGCCCTTCCACCCGGGCCGCTGTGCCGCGCTGCTCGCCGTGGTCGACGGCGAGGAGGTGCTTGTGGGCAACGCCGGTGAGCTCCACCCGCGCGTCATCAAGGCGTTCGGCCTGCCCGAGCGCACCTGCGCCATGGAGATCGAGCTGGACCGCCTGGAGAAGGCCGGTGCCGGTGCTCTGGAGGCCCCGCGCATCTCCACCTTCCCGGTGGCCACCCAGGACGTCGCGCTCGTCGTCGACGCGTCGGTGCCGGCCGGCGACGTCGAGGCCGCGCTGCGCTCCGGCGCCGGCGAACTCCTCGAGTCGCTGCGGCTGTTCGACGTCTTCACCGGCGAACAGCTCGGCGGGGGAAAGAAGTCGCTGGCCTACGCGCTGCGCTTCCGCGCCGCCGACCGGACGCTGACCGCCGACGAGGCGTCCGCCGCCCGTGATGCCGCGGTGGCCGCGGCCGTCGAGCGCACCGGTGCGGTGCTGCGCGGCGCCTAGTCGCTGCCGCGGTACGCGGACGTGGGGCGCCCCGGATCTCCGGGGCGCCCCACGTGTATCTCCGGCCCCTTGGCCCCCACCACCTCCGACCGTCACTCAATGGGGTGGAAAAGCGGGCGCGGAACGTTACAGCGGGCGGCGCGCTCGCGAGAATCGAGCGCGTCATTGCGCGAGGGTCATTGCGCGAGGGGGAGCCACGGCATGATCCCTACCAGGGCGGCCCGCTACCGGCACGGTGCGATCCTCGTGCTGCCCGGCGTCTGGGTCGCCGCGGTGGTGACCTGGGAGTTGCTGAGTCCGCTCGGCACCCACTTCGTCCAACTCCTGGCCGCCGCACCGGCGATCGCCTGCGCCGGGACCGGACGCCGCCAGTGCGTTCTGCTCGGCGGCGGCTGCGCGCTGTTCGCCCTCGTCCCGCTGGGGCCGTCGCGCCATGGCGACCAGGACGTGCGCCTGGGCACCTGCTGCGCCATCCTCGTCGTCATCGCCGCGTCGTACCTCACCAGCCGGCGCGGCCTCCGGCTCACCCGCGAGGTGGAGCGCTTCCGCGAGATCGCCGCCACCACCCAGCACGTCCTGCTGCGTCCGCTGCCCTCGTTGCTCGACGGGCTGGCCCTGGCCGCCGGCCACCTCTCCGCCAGCGAGGGCGCGCTCGTCGGCGGCGACCTCTACGAGGCGCTGGCCACCCGGCACGGGGTCCGCGTCGTCATGGGCGACGTCCGCGGTCATGGCCTGCCCGCCCTGGCGACCGTCGCCGCGCTCCTCGGCAGCTTCCGCGAGGCCGCCTACGACGAGCCCGAACTCCCCGGGGTGCTGCGGCGCCTGGAGCGGGCCTTCCACCGGCGTCCGGTGCCCGAAGAGCCGTCGTCCGACGAGGAGTTCGCGACGGTCCTGCTGCTGGAGATCCGCCCCGGCACGGAGGTCGTCGCCCTCAACTGCGGCCATCCCTGGCCGCATCGCGTCGTCCGCGCGGCCGACGGGAGTGCGCACGCGGACGTCCTGTCCTGCGACGAACCGCTGCCGCCGCTCGGCCTGTTCCCGCTGCCCGCGGAGCCGCCGGTCCGGGTGCTGGCCCGGTTGCTGCCGGGGGAGTTCCTCGTGCTGCACACGGACGGCGTCGAGGACGCGCGGGACACGGCGGACGTCTTCTTCCCGTTCAGCCGGGCGCTGGCGGAGGCGGGGAGGGGGGTGGGCGGGCCGGCGGTGTTGGTGGAGCGGGTGCGGGCTGCGCTGTTGCGGCATACGAGGGGTGTCGTCGCGGATGACTGTGCGTTGTTGGCGCTGCGGAATGACCGGCCGCGGTGTGTGGGGGCGTTGCCTCCGGGGGTTGCGGGGGCGGTGCCGGTGGTCGGTGGCTGAGCTGTTGAGTTCTGCCCCTGGCCCGCCCTTTCACCGTTTCTTAGCGCTCCCGCTCGGGGGCAACGCGGCTGCGCCGCGTTCGTCCTCAAGCGCCGGACGGGCTGAAGTGCGCCCCCCGTCGCAGACGTTCGCACCCCGTGCGAATCCGCTTCCGTTACGCTGAGTCCACCGAGCGCTCACGGAGGGCGGCAATGGAGCCCAACACTCTGCTCGACGCAGTCCTGGACGAGGCGGGGATATCCCACGCCGGGCTGGCCGCCCATGTCAACGCGGCCGGCCGTGCCCGGGGTCTGGCGTTGCGCTACGAACACACCGCCGTGGCCCGCTGGTTGAAGGGGCAGCGGCCGCGCGGCCAGGTGCCCGACCTCCTCTGCGAGGTCCTCGGCGAGCGGCTGCACCGGCCGTTGACGCTCGACGACATCGGGCTGGGCACCCCGGGCACCCCCCGTGTCACCGGCACCCCGCTGTCCGGCTTCGTCGAGCGGGCCACCGCCCTGTGGCGCTCCGACGAGCAGCAGCGCGAGCACGTCGTCACCGCCCCGGCCGTCACCGGCACCCACGCCGTCATCCCGGTCTGGGAGTGGGAGAATCCGCCGGAGGACGCGGACGTCTCGCGGCGCGGTCTCACCAGGGTCTCGATGGACGACATCGACATGCTGCGCGCCGCCCGCACCCATTACGAGCAGATGTACCGGAAGGCCGGCGGCATCGCCACCCGCGGCCGGGTCGTCGGCTTCCTCAACGCGGAGGCCGCCCCGCTGCTGCGCGGCAGCTACTCCGACCCCACCGGCCGCCAACTCCACCGCGCCACCGGCGGGTTGGTGGCCGTCGCCGGCATCTGCGCCTACGACTCCGACGCGCACGGCCTGGCCCAGCGCTACTTCCACCAGGCGCTGCGCCTGGCGAAGGCCAGCGGCGACCGCGGCCTGGGCGCGTATGTGATCGCCCTGCTCGTCAACCAGTCCCTGTTCCTGGGGGAGTACCGGCAGGCCGTCGCCTTCGCGGAGTCGGCGCTGCGCTCCGGCGGGCCCCATCCGACCCCGGCGCTCACCGCCGACCTCTTCGCGATGCAGGCCAAGGCGTACGCCCGGCTCGGGGACGGCGCGGGGGCGCTGGCCTGCATCCGCCGTGCGGAATCCGCCGCCGAGCGCATCCACCGGGGCCAGGAGCCCGCCGAGACCGGCTACGTCCAGCCGGGGCTGGTCAACGTCCAGGTGGCCGAGGCGCTGCTCAGTCTGGGGGACCTCGGACCCGCCCGTGAGCACGCCGACCGGGCCGTCGACACCCCGGCCCACGACCGGGGCCGTGTCCACCGGCTCGCCATGCTCACGCACATCGAGCTGCGTCAGGGAGACGCGGACAAGGCGGTGGCCACCGCTCAGGAGATGACCGAGCAGGCGAGGGGCATGGAATCGCAGCGCTTACGCGACCGGCTCCGGGCGGTGCGCGAGCACCTGATCGAAAGCGGGTGCGCGGCCACCGCCGAGGCCGCCGAAATGATCGACGGGGCGCTGCGCGTGCCCTTGTGAGGACCCTTGTGAGGGCGACGCCCGGGTAGGTGGCCACCTCGGCGGAAGGTGGCAACACGTGCGTTGGAAGAATCTCAAGGAACTGACCGTCTATGAGAACCGATGGTTCCGGGTCAACCTCGCGGACGTCGAACTCCCCGACGGCCGGCATCTCGACCACTTCCTGATCCGGCTGCGCCCCGTCGCGGCCGCCACCGTGGTCAACGCGGCCAACGAGGTCCTGCTGCTGTGGCGGCACCGGTTCATCACCGACAACTGGGGCTGGGAGCTGGCCGCCGGCGTCGTGGAGGACGGCGAGGACACCGCCCGGGCCGCGGCCCGGGAGATGGAGGAGGAGAC
This sequence comes from Streptomyces luteireticuli, assembly GCF_041519305.1. Classification (NCBI taxonomy): domain Bacteria; kingdom Bacillati; phylum Actinomycetota; class Actinomycetes; order Kitasatosporales; family Streptomycetaceae; genus Streptomyces; species Streptomyces luteireticuli. Next base: position 2,122,889 of record NZ_CP167927.1, on the reverse strand, counting down.
CGGATGGCGGCCCGGCCCGCTCAAGCACCTGATGTCCGTCGAGCCGTCCAACGGGCTCACCGACGCCCGGCACCACATCTACTGGACGGACGAGGCGGAGTACATCGGTGACCCGGAGGACGGCTTCGAGTCGGACCGCCGCGAATGGGTGCCCCTCAAGCTCGTTCCGGACCTGATCGCCCGCGGTGAGGTGCCGGCCGCCAATATGGCGGCCGCCCTGCTCCTGCTGCACCACATCCGGCTCGGCTGACGGACGGGACCTCTCCCGTGTCTTCGGGGACCGCGTTCACCGGCCGGCGGCCTGCCAGACGGCGAGCGCCAGGGCCGCCAGGCCGGTGAGCGCGGCGAGCGAGGGAAGGGGCCACTTGTCGTGCTCCAACGCCCGTACGCGCTCGTTGACTTCGGTGATCTCGCGCTCCGTCTGATCGTTGCGCTGGGTGAGCAGGGCGAGGTGCCCGTCGATGCGGACGACGCCGACATCGACCCTGCGCCGGAGTTCCGCGAGCTCACCCGCCTTGGCGGCGTGCTCGGGGTGGCTGGTCACGGTCCGTGCTCCTTCCGGGTCTTCCCCCGTGCTGGCTGACACGACGAGTCAACCGCGGGAAAGCGGGGAAGGGGAGCGTGTGCGGAGGGTGAGTACGAGCAGGCTTCTCACACCCTGTGTGAACGGGCGGACGGGAAGCCGTCGTTGACGGGAACGGGGAAGGTCCCCCCACTCCGGTGGGGGGACCTTCCCGGCGGGCCCGGCAGGTGTACGCGCTCAGCAGGCGTACGCGCTCAGTAGGTGTAGAAGCCCGCCCCGGACTTGCGGCCCAGCCGGCCCGCGTCCACCATCCGCTGGAGCAGCGGGGGAGCGGCGTACAGCGGCTCCTTGTACTCGGCGTACATGCTGTCGGCCACCGACGCGACGGTGTCCAGGCCGATGAGGTCGGCGAGCTTGAGCGGGCCCATGGGGTGGGCGCAGCCCATCTCCATGCCGTTGTCGATGTCCTCGCGGCCGGCGGCGCCGGACTCGAACATCCGGATGGCGGAGAGCAGATACGGGATGAGCAGGGCGTTGACGATGAAGCCGGAGCGGTCCTGGGCGCGGATCGCGTGCTTGCCCAGCGACTTGCCGACGAGCTCCTCGGCGCGCGCCACGGTCTCCTGCGAGGTGGTGAGCGCGGGGATGAGCTCGACCAGCTTCTGCACCGGCGCGGGGTTGAAGAAGTGGATGCCGATGACCCGGTCCGGCCGGGAGGTGGCGACGGCCAGCTTGACCAGGGGGATGGAGGAGGTGTTGGAGGCCAGGATCGCGTCCTTGCGGGTCACCACCTGGTCGAGGACCTGGAAGATCTCGGTCTTGACCTGCTCGTTCTCCACGACCGCCTCGATGACCAGGTCGCGGTCGGCGAACTCGCCGAGGTCGGTGGTGAAGCTCAGCCGGGCGAGCGCCCCGTCGCGCTCCTCCTCGCTGATCTTGCCGCGCTCGGCGGCCTTGGCCAGGGAGTTGGTGAGCCGGGTGCGGCCCAGCTCCAGGCGCTCGCCGGTGGTCTCGGCGACCTTGACGTCCAGTCCGGACCGGGCACAGACCTCCGCGATGCCCGCGCCCATCTGGCCGCAGCCGACCACCCCGACGCGTTCGATGTCGCTCACAGACGTGCCCCTTCTGATCCTTGCCGACCGGCGGGCGCCGATGCCCTGCCTCGGTCAGACGTTACTCCGCGTCCTGCCGTAAAGGGGGCCCCGGGGAGGGCATGCTGGGCGCTCGGGGTGTGACACATCCGACAAGGAGTGACCAGCAATGGGACGTATGACGCGAAGACGGTTCACAGCGGCCACGACCCTGGCGGCCGGCGGGCTCGCCCTCGGGGCGCCGCGGGCCTCGGCCGTGGCCGCGGCCAACACCACCGAGTTCCGTGGCATGTGGGCCGCGACCGTGGCCAACCTCGACTGGCCGTCGAAACCGGGGCTCTCCCCGGACCGGCAGAAGCGCGAGCTGCGCGCGCTCTACGACGCGGCCCTCTCCCGGCGGCTCAACGTCGTCATCCTCCAGATCCGGCCCACGGCCGACGCGTTCTGGCCCTCGCGGTACGAGCCGTGGTCGGAGTTCCTGACCGGCCATCAGGGCCGGGACCCCGGCTGGGACCCGCTGGGGTTCGCCGTCCGCGAGGCCCACGACCGGGACCTCCAGCTGCACGGCTGGTTCAACCCGTACCGCATCGCCAACCACACCGACCCCGGGCGCCTCGTCCGTTCCCATCCCGCCCGGGTCCATCCGGGCTGGGCCGTCCCCTACGGAGGCAAGCTCTACTACAACCCCGGGCTCCCGGAGGTGCGCCGCTTCGTCCAGGACGCCATGCTCGACGCGGTCTGGCACTACGAGCTCGACGGCGTCCACTTCGACGACTACTTCTACCCGTACCCCGCGGCGGGCAAGGAGTTCGACGACGACGCCGCCTGGCGCGAGCACGGCAAGGGCTTCCCGAGCCGGGCCGCCTGGCGGCGGGACAACATCGACCGGCTCGTGCGCGAGACGGGGGAGCGGATCAGGAGCCGCAAGAAGCATGTGCGGTTCGGCATCAGCCCGTTCGCCGTCTGGCGCAACAAGTCCACCGATTCCCGGGGTTCGGACACCAAGGCGGGGGTGCAGACCTACGACGACCTCTACGCGGACACCCGCAAGTGGGTCCGCGAGCAGTGGATCGACTACATCGTCCCCCAGGTGTACTGGCACATCGGCAACTCCGCGGCCGACTACGCCCGGCTCGTGCCCTGGTGGGCGAAGACGGTGCACGGCACCGGGGTCGACCTCTACATCGGCGAGGCCCTCTACCGGCAGGGCGCCTCGGGACAGCCCGCGCCCTGGCAGGACCCGGCCGAGCTCTCCCGCCATCTCACCCTCGCCCGGCGCCGCTCCGAGGTGCGGGGCAATGTCTACTTCTCGGCCCGGCAGGTGGCCGACGACCCGATCGGGGCGATGGCGCGCGTGGTGAAGGACCACTACCCGCGCCGCGCGCGCCCGCCCCGTTGAGTGTCGGTGTCAGGCGGTACCGGTCGCCTTGCGGTGGTCGACCACCGAGTCCGGGCCGGGGGACATGATCGTCTCGTGGCCCTTCGCGTCCCGGACCCGGTACGGCGGGGTCCCGTCGCGGCCCAACACCTCGACGATCTCCACGGTGTGGTCCTGCTGCCCGACGATCCTGCCGTGCACGACCAGTTTGTCGCCCTTGCTCGCATGCATCGGCGATGCCCCTCTCATCTGGATGACCGGGATACGTCCAAGTCTAGGTTCGCCGACCCGGCCGGGCGCGGTCTACGGTCCGACCGGGTCGGCGACCCCGCCCGCTGTGTCACGGCGATGCACACCAGCACGGCGACGGCGGCCAGCGGTGCAGCGGGGGCGAGCCGCTCCCCGAGCAGGGTCACCGACCACACCAGGGTCAGCAGCGGCTGGGCGAGCTGGAGCTGCCCGGCCCGGGCCACCCCCGTGAGAGCCATCGCCCGGTACCACACCCACAGGCCCACGAACTGGGAGACGCCCAGCCAGAGCAGGCCGGCCGTCGCACGGCCCGTGAGGTGGACGGGCTCGACGGCGAGCGCGACCGCCGCACCGGCCAGCGTCAGGGGCAGGCTCAGCACCAGCGCCCAGCCGATCACCTGCCACCCGGGCAGCTCCCGGGCCAGCATCCCGCCCTCCGCATAGCCCGCGGCGCAGATCAGCAGGGCGGCGAACAGATAGAGATCGCCCGTGCCGGGACGGCCGCCGCTCTGCTGCACCGCGAAGGCGACGACCACCGCGGCGCCCGTCAGCGCCGCGCCCCAGAACGCCTTTGAGTGCCGGGTCCCGGCCCGTACGGCCGCGTACGCCGCCGTGGTCACCGGCAGCAGGCCGACCACCGCCGCCGCGTGCGAGGTCGTCGAGGACCGCAGGGCGAGCGTGGTCAGCAGCGGGAAGCCCACCACGACGCCGGCCGCGACGACGGCCAGCGGTACGAGGTGGCGCCGGTCCGGCAGCCGCGCCCGGCGGGCCGTCAGGAAACCGGCCGCGATCAGGGTGCCGAGCACGGCCCGGCAGGCCGTCGCCGACCATGGGCCGAGGCCGTCCAGCGCCCAGACGGTCGCCGGGAAGGTCAGCGAGAACATGCCCACGCCGAGGAGGGCGAGGAGGGTGCCGCTGCTTCCGCTGCCGCTGTTTCCGCTGCGCACCGCTATCGCACTCGGTGGAGTAGCGCTATCTTGTGCTGTCATGCACGAGCGTAGCAGTGTGGCCGAACTCGCCGGGATCCTCCGCGGAGAGCTCGACCGCTACTCACCCGGTGAGAAGCTCCCGTCGAGCCGGTCCCTCGTGGACCGCTTCCGGGCCAGCCCCGTCACCGTCTCCCGCGCCCTGGCCGTCCTGACCGCCGAGGGCCTCGTCGTCACCCGGCCCGGGGCCGGCGCCTTCCGCGCGGAGCCGGCGTCCGCGCCCGCCGCCCGGGCGGAACGTGGCGACACCTCCTGGCAGCAGGTCGCGCTGAGCGCCGAACCCGGCGACCGGACGGTGCCCCGCTCCGTGGACGCCGGCCGGGTGCTGGCCGCGTTCACCCCGACCCCGCCCGGCGTCATCGACCTCTGCGGCGGCTATCTGCACCCCGCCCTCCAGCCCGAACGCGCCCTCGCCGCCGCGCTCGCCCGGGCCGGACGCCGCCCCGGCGCCTGGGAGCGGCCGCCGCTGGAGGGCGTCGGCGCGCTGCGCGCCTGGTTCGCCCGCGAGATCGGCGGGCCGGGCGGGGCGGTCGCCGCCGGCGATGTGCTGATCACCGCCGGCGGCCAGAGCGCCCTGACCACCGCCCTGCGCGCGCTCGCCCCGCCCGGGGCGCCGGTGCTCGTCGAGTCGCCGACCTACCCCGGCGTCCTCGCCGCCGCCCGGGCCTCCGGGCTGCGGCCGGTGCCCGTCCCCGTCGACGCCGACGGGGTCCGCACGGATCTGCTCGCCGAGGCCTTCCGGGCCACCGGGGCGCGGGTGTTCTTCACCCAGCCGCTGTTCCAGAACCCGACCGGGGCCGTCCTCTCCGCTGCGCGGCGGCGCGAGGTGCTGCGGCTGGCGCGGGCCGCGGGGGCGTTCGTCGTCGAGGACGACTTCGCGCGGCGGCTCGCGCACGAGGACGCGCCGCCGCTGCCGCCGTCGCTCGCGTCCGAGGACCCCGACGGGGTCGTCGTCCACCTCTGCTCGCTGACCAAGTTCACCTCGCCGAGCCTGCGGGTGGGCGCGCTGGCCGCGCGCGGCCCCGTCTTCGACCGGCTGCGCGCCGTCCAGATCGTCGACAGCTTCTTCGTGCCCCGGCCGGTGCAGGAGGCGGCGCTGGAACTCGTCGGCTCACCGGCGTGGGGGCGGCACGGGCGGGCGGTGGCGGGGGAGTTGCGTGTCCGCCGGGAGGCGCTGCTCGCCGCCGTGCGCCGCGAACTCCCCTCCGTCGCCGTCGACTTCGTGCCGCCCGGCGGCTTCCATATCTGGGCACGGCTGCCCGAGGGCACGGACGAGGCGGGCCTCGTCGCGGCGGCGCTCCGGGCGGGGGTGGCGGTGGCACCGGGCCGCCTGTACTACGCGGCCGAGCCGCCAGCTCCGTATGTGCGGATGTGTATGGCGGGGGTGGGCGGGGTGGGGGAGTTGGGGGAGGGGGTGCGGAGGTTGGGGGTGGCGTTGGGGGGTGGCTGACGCGGGGGAGTTTGCCCCTGGCCCGCCCTTTCACCGTTTCTTCCGGGGAGACCCCGGGCCCCATTCGCCCTTCGGGTGAAGTCCTCAAACGCCGGACGGGCTGAAAATCAGCCCGTCCGGCGTTTGAGGACACCCGCGCGGAGCGCGCAAGAAACGGTGAAAGGGCGGGCCAGGGGCAAACTCACCGCGCCAGCGGCAACACACCCCCCAGCGCCCCGAACGCCCGATCCACCAGCTCCCGATGCTCCCGCATCACCACATCCACCCGTTCACCCCCCAACACCCGCCCCACCGACGCCGCACACGCCCCCCGCCACGCCGCCACCGCCAGCGCCGCCGTCATCCGCGGCGACGCGTCGTCCGCGTCCGTCTCCGCGATCGCGGACGCCACCGCCGTCTCCAGCTCCTCGCTCCCCTCCCGGGCCCGCGCCCGCAGGGCCGGTGAGCCGAGCACGACCCGCCAGAACGGCGCGTAACCGACCGCCGACAGGGGGTGGTTCCCGTCGATGAGCCGCAGCGCCAGCCGGTGCAGGGCGGCGAGCGGGGACTCGTCCGGGTCCCGCTCCCGTACCGCCTCCGTCCACAGCGCGATCTCCTCCGGGATCCGGTCCAGGAAGAGGTCCTCCTTGCGCGGGAAGTGGTTGAAGACCGTCATCGCCGACACCTCGGCCGCCTTCGCCACCTCGGCCACCGTCACCTGCTCGAAGCCCCGCTCGAAGAAGAGCCGGGTGGCGACGTCGGAGATGCGCTGCCGGGTGTGCAGCTTCTTGCGTTCGCGGAGGGGGAGTTCGTCGGTCATGTGACCAAGGTTATATCGACTAAAAAGTTTTAGTCACTACAGTGAAGCCATGAACAGCCTCACCACCGACCGTCCCGACGTCGTCGTCGCCGGAGCCGGCCCCACCGGACTCACCCTCGCCTGCGAACTCGCCCTCGCCGGCGTGAGGGTGCTGGTCCTGGAGCGCCGCGCCGCCGTGGACACCACCATCAAGGCGGGGGCGATCAACACCCCCAGCGCGGAGGCGTACTACCGGCGCGGACTGCTGCCCGCCCTGGCGGAGATCCAGCAGGAGGCCATGGGCCGGTTCAGCTCGTTCGTGGCCCGGGCGCGGGAGACCGGCGCGGGGGAGCTGAAGCCCGCGCCGCGCTTCGCCGGGCACTTCGCCGCGCTCCCGCTCGACGGCAGCCTCCTCGACGTCTCCGACCCGGAGTTCGGCGACCCCGGCCCGGCCGCGACCGTCGGACTCGTCCCGCAGCAGCGGCTCGAAGAGCTGCTGGAGGCGCGGGCGGCGGAGCTCGGCGCGGAGATCCGGCGCGGTACGGAGATCAAGGGCTTCGAGGCCGACGACGAGGGCGTCACCGTCCACACCGACGCCGGAACCGTCCGCACCGGCTGGCTCGTCGGCTGCGACGGCGGCCGCAGCGCCGTCCGCAAGACGGCCGGTTTCGACTTCCCCGGCACCGATCCGGAGATCACCGGCAGGCAGGCGCTCGTCTCTATGGAGGGCGCCGAGGCGCTCGGCGTCGGCTGGCAGACCACGGAGACCGGGCACTACGTCCACGGGCCGATGCCCGGCCGCATCCTCACCGTCGAGTTCGACGGACCGCCCGCCGACCGCGAAACCCCGGTCACGGCGGCGGAGTTGGAGGACAGCCTGCGCCGCGTCGCCGGAGTGGACGTCACCGTCACCGCCGTGCACTCCGCCACCCGCTTCACCGACAACGCCCGCCAGGCCACGGCCTACCGCAAGGGCCGCGTCCTCCTCGCGGGCGACGCGGCACACGTCCACTCGCCGTTCGGCGGGCAGGGCCTCAACCTCGGTGTCGGCGACGCGATGAACCTCGGCTGGAAGCTCGCCGCAACCGTCCGGGGCGACGCCCCCGAGGGACTGCTCGACACCTACACCGCCGAGCGGCACCCCATCGGCGCCTGGGTGCTGGAGTGGACGCGGGCGCAGATCGCCGTCATGCGGCCGGGGCCGCACGCCCGCGCGATGCGGGCCGTCGTGGCCGGCCTGATGGGGACGGTCGAGGGCACGACCTACTTCGTCAAGAAGATCTCCGGCTCCTGGCAGGGCTACGACCTGCCCGGCGACCACCCGCTGACCGGCCGCAGCGCACCCGACCTGGCCCTCGCCGACGGCACCCGGCTCGGCGACCATCTCCACCGGGGCCGTGCCCTGCTCCTCGACCTCCACGACGACCCGGTGGTGCGGGCGGCGGCCGACGGCTACGCGGGACGGGTGGAGCTCGTCACCGCCCGCTGCCCCGAACGGCTGGAGACCGGAGCGCTGTTGGTGCGCCCGGACGGCTTCGTCGCCTGGGCGTCGGGCGCCGGCCCGGCGGCCGGGCTCGGTGCCGCCCTCCGCCTCTGGTTCGGGGAACCCGTTCTTTCTTGAACGATCGGTTTGGTTCGGGTAGCGTCATCGACATGGCCAGGACCAAGGAATTCGATCCGGACGTGGCGCTCCGTGCCGCGCTGGAGCTGTTCTGGCGCAAGGGGTACGAAGCCACGTCCCTCCAGGACCTGGTGGACCACCTCGGCGTCAACCGGGGCAGTATCTATGCCACCTTCGGCAGCAAGCACGCGCTGTACCTGCGGGCGCTCGACCGCTACTGCGAGGACAAGAGCGACGTGGCCATGGGCGTGCTGGGCCGGCCCGGTCCCGCCCTGCCCGCCGTGCGGGACCTGCTGCTCCTGTACGCGGCCGAGTCGCTGGACGACCCCCACCGCAAGGGCTGCCTGGTCACCAACGCCGCCGTCGAGGTGCTGCCCGGCGACGCCCAGGCCGAGCGGCGCGTCGAGACCGCCCTGACCGAGCTGGAGACGGCGCTCACGGGAGCGCTCGTCCGGGCCCGTAACCAGGGCGAGTTGGCCGAGGACGCGGACCCGCGCGCCCTGGCCCGCTTCCTCGTCACCTTCCTCCAGGGGCTGCGCGTCATCGGCAAGACCGCCGACGCGCGCCGGCGCCTGGAGGATGCCGTGGAGTCGGCGCTGAGCCTGCTGCGCTGACCCGGCCCCGCCCGGGTGTACCCCCTGGATCGCTCCAGGGGGCTTTCTTTCGCCCTTATATTGGAACGATCGGTTAGATATTCGGAATGAGTGATCCCGTCATGAGCCGAGCAGTAACCGTCCCCCGCCCCGTCTACGTCCTCTCCCTGGGCATCTTCGCGATGGTCACCAGCGAGTTCGTGGTCGCCGGGCTGATGCCGCAGATGGCCGAGGGGCTGGGCGTCTCCGTCCCCGAGATCGGCTACCTCATCACCGCCTACGCCGCCGCCATGGCCCTCGGCGGCCCGTTCCTCACCGTCGCCCTGCTGAGGCTGGGTCAGAAAAGCGCGCTCTTCACGCTGTTCGCCGTCTTCCTCGCCGGCAACGTGCTGGCCGCCACCGCCTCCGGCTACGGGGTGATGCTGGCGGCCCGCGTCATCACCGGCGTCGCCGCCCAGGCGTTCTTCGGCATCGCGCTCTCCCTCGCGCCCCAGCTGACCCCGCCGGCCGTGCGCGGCCGCGCCATCGGGGTGGTCATGAACGGCCTGATGCTCGGGACGCTCCTCGGCCTGCCGCTCTCCACCCTGGTCGGCGAACGCCTGGGCTGGCGCGCCGCGTTCTGGGCGATCACCCTGCTGACCGGGGCCGCCGCCCTGGCCACCGCCGCCGGTGTGCCCCGCCTCGGCCCGTCCGAGGGCGGCGGTGACGTCCGCCGGGAGCTGGCCGCCTTCCGCAACTCGCGGCTGTGGCTGGTGCTCTCCACCAGCGCCCTGACCATCGGCGCCACCTTCGCCGCGTTCAGCTATCTCAACCCCGTCCTCACCGAGGTCACCGGCTTCGGTACCGGCGCCGTCGCGCCGCTGCTGATCGCCTACGGCGCCGCCACCGTGGTCGGCAACACCGTCGTCGCCCGCCTCGCCGACCGGTACGCGCTGCCGGTCCTGCTCTGCGGACTCGCCCTCAACCTGGCCTTCCTCACCGGCTTCGCCCTGCTCGCCCATCTCGCCGTCCCCGCCGTGGTGTGCATGCTGGGCATCGGCCTGGCCGGCGTCACCATGAACCCGGCGATGATCGTCCGGGTCCAACGGACCGCCAACGCACGGCCGTTGGTCAACACCGTCCACTCCTCCTTCATCACCTTCGGCGTGATGATCGGCTCCTCGGTCGGCGGTCTGTCCGTCGGCCGCTTCGGGCTGCGCGGCCCGCTCTGGCTCGGCGCCGTGCTGGCCGCGCTGGGGCTCCTCACCCTCGTCCCCGACCTCGTCCGCGCTCAGCGCAGGCGCGCGAGGAAGACGTCCGCGACGCCGTTCGTGTCGCCCGGCACCACATCGGCCGCCTCGGAGGTGAACACCACGCCCCGCCCGCCCGCCGTCACCGACCCCGGCCCGGCCGTGGCCGCCTGCGCCGCCACCGGGCGGTCCGTATCCGAGTGAAGGTCGCGCACGCGGAGCACGGACGCGCCGTCCGCGTACAGCAGATACCGGCCGTCCGGGGCGACCGCCGCGCCCCGGACGCCGGGCAGCCGCCGCGCCGTCCCGCTGCGCAGGTCGCGTACGCGGGTGCCGTCGCCGGACGCCGTCACCAGCGTGCGGCCGTCGGCGCTCAACTGCACCAGTTCCGACGGGGAGCCGTCCTCGTACGGGGTGAGCGTGCCGGTGGTGCGGTCGCGCACCAGCACGCGGTGGCGGTCCTGGTCCTCGTACGCGACGTAACGGCCGTCGGCGCTCAGGGACGGGTCGCCCACGTGCCGGGCGGTGCTGCCGGGGCGGCTGTCGCTGACGGTCTCGGCGGCCCCGGTGACCATGTCCCGCACCTTGACCGAGCGCGGGTCCTCCGGGTGCCGGGGCGAGGCCAGATAGGCGACGTACCGGCCGTCGCCGCTGATGGACGGGCTGGAGCCGCCGTCGAACCCCGCGTCCGGGTCCACCCGTTCCTGCCGCCCCGTCCGCAGGTCGGCGCGGAACACGTTGATGGTGTGGCTGCCCCAGGAGATGTACGCCGCGTAGTGCCCGTCCGCGCTGAGCACGGGCGCGTTCAGCCCGCCGGGGACGGCCGTCACCCGGCCGGTGCGCAGATCGCGGACGTACGTCTCGGTGAGGCCCGGCCTGCCGCCGGGCACGAGGTTGGTGGCGTGGGACGAGAACGCCGCGTAGCGGCCGTCCGGTGTGATGGACGCGCGGTTCGACGCCCGGTCCGCCTGGGTGCCGTCGGCGGCCGTGCTCACGCGGGTGATGTCCGGCGGGTGGTGGGCGGTGGCCCGGGGCGTGGTCAACGCTGTGATGACGGCCGCGATGAGCGCGACCCCTGCGGTTCTTCGCATGCGGTCCTCCCCAGGTAGGCCACGGGATCCAACCGCAGGCGGTGCGGGACGGTCAATGGGGCCTGGGGGTGTCCGATGGGTCAGTGCGGAGCCGTCGGGCCGCCGGTCAGCGACTTGAACAGGTGCACGTCCGTGTGCCCTCCGGGGATCCCCGGGGACCGGCCGGTCTCGACGTAGCCGTGACGGCGGTAGAAACCGGGAGCCTGGAAGGTGAAGGAGGAGACGGCGGCCCGGTCGCATCCCCGCCGCAGGGCCTCCGCCTCGGCGGCGCGCAGGATCCTGCCGCCCCAGCCGTCCTTGCGGCTGTCCTTCCGTACCCAGAGCAGGTCCACGGTGCACAGGCCTCCCCAGGTCCGTGCGGTCAGCCCGCCGATCAACTGCCCGCCCGGATCAACGGCCTTGACCGTCAGCGCGCCACGGTCGGACGCGCCCGTGGCGGCCGAGTTGTGGGCGATCAGCTCCTCGGTCAGCCGGTCGAGCAGCGCGGGGTCGGCGTCGCCGACGGTCAGGGCCGGGCCGGGGGTGGGGCCGGACGCGGAGACCTCCGGTTCTCCCCCCAGCGCCCGGTACATCACGTGCAGCCCCACGAACCCCAGCCGGGGATGCCGGAACGCCCCGGGGACCGTCCCCACGACCTCGAAGCCCAGTGACCGGTAGAGGCCCACCGCCCTCGTGTTGCTCTCCACCACCGCGTTGAACTGCATGCCCCGGAACCCGGCGTTCCTTGCCCACCCCAGCGAGTCCTCCACCAGCGCCCGCCCCACGCCCCGCCCCGCGACCGCCGGATCGACCATGTAGCTGGCGCTCGCGACGTGGGAGCCGTTTCCCGGCCGGTTGGCGGCCATGTTCGCCGTGCCGAGGACCGCTCCGGACGCCTCGTCCACCGCCACGGTCACTCGGCCCGGCGGCCGCGCCATCCACAGCTCGCGCGCCTCGTCCGGGCCGATGTCCGGCGGGTACGGAAAGGTCTCCCCGGCCGCGACGATCTCGCGGAAGAACGACCAGATCGCGGGCCAGTCCACCCTGTTTGCCTCTCGGATCGTCATGCGGGGCATCATGCAGGGCGAACACCCCGCCCGTCACCGGGATTTCGCCTCCGCCAGCGCCCCCGCCGCGACCCCCAGCACCACGAACACCACGTTCGCATAGACCTCGTAGCCCTCGGGCGTCACATATCGCAGGAATCCGAAGAGCCGGAATCCTCCGATCCATTCATGGACCAGCCCGGCCAGCCCACCGATGATCAGGACGAAGCTCGCAAACCCCAGCACATTCTTCATGCGATCGACGGTAGGCACCCGCGCCCTCCCCGGGCATCGGCCCACGGCAGCCGGTCCGCCGACCGAAGTCGCGGGACGGGGCCCGGCCTGTCGTCCGAAGGTATCGGCCCGCGCCCGGGACCCCCTGGCGTCCGCCCCCGCGACGTACATTGCGGACATGACCCGCACCACCACCCGCGACCGCGCCGCCGACCTCGGCTTCTTCCTCTTCGCCGGCGCCTTCTCGGTGCTCACCGCCGACAACGCGCTGGCCGGCCGGGAGCTGTCCGAAGGGGCGCTGTTCGCCGACCAGCTCGCCGGCGGGCTCGCCTGTGCCGCGCTGTTCCTGCGGCGCCGGTGGCCGGTGCAGCTCGCCGCCGCACTGCTGGTCGCGGGCAGCTTCTCGCACTTCGTCACGGGACCGACGCTGGTCGCGATCTTCACCGTCGCCGCCCACCGGCCGCCCCGCGTCACCCGCTGGACCGCCGCCCTCGCCGCCGCCCCGGGCCCCCTCCTCCTGCTCCGGCAGCCGGAGTTGAGCGAGTCCGCCGTCGCCTCCGGGATCACCTACTACGCGCTGGTCACCTGCGCGTTCGGCTGGGGCCTGTACACCCGCTCCCGGCACCGGCTCATCGCCGAGCTGCACGACCGCGCCGAGCGGGCGGGGACCGAGGCGCGGCGGCAGGCGCGCGAGGACATCGCGCGGGAGATGCACGACGTGCTCGCCCACCGGCTGTCGCTGCTGAGCGTGCACGCGGGCGCCCTGGAATTCCGCCCGGACGCCCCGCCGGAGGACGTCCGCAGGGCCGGCGAGGTCATCCGGGCCAGCGCCCACCAGGCCCTGGAGGACCTCCGCGAGATCATCGGCGTACTGCGGCTGCCCACCGGGGAGGACGCCCCGGAGCGCCCCCAGCCGACCCTGCGCGACCTGCCCCGGCTCGTCGAGGAGTCGCGCGGCGCGGGGATGCGGGTGGACCTCGGCCTGCGGGTGGACGACGACGGGGAGGCGCCCGCGGCCACCGGGCGCACCGTCTACCGGATCGTCCAGGAGGGCCTGACCAACGCCCGCAAGCACGCGCCGGACGCGGCGGTCACGGTCACCGTCGGCGGCGGCCCCGCCGAGGGGCTCGTCGTCGAGGTGCGCAACGCCCTGCCCCAGGGTGCCCCGGCCGCCGCCATCCCCGGCGCGGGGCAGGGGCTCGCCGGACTGGCCGAACGGGTGCGGCTGGCCGACGGCCGGCTCGAACACGGCCGCTCCGGTGGCGACTTCGTCCTGCGCGCCCGCCTCCCGTGGGCGCCTGCCCGGCACGTTCCCGCCCCGGCGTGGTCCCGGTAGCCCCGGCATGGCACCGGCAGCCCTGGCACAGCACCGGTGGCCCCGGCAGAGCACCGGGTGGCCCTGGCACAGCACCGTATAGGGTGAAAACCCTTCAGATCAGCCCGACTTCCCAGGCGGCCCCGGTGACCGAGCGCATAGGCGAGCACGCCCCCGTCCGCGTCCTCCTCGTCGACGACGACCCCTTGGTGCGCGCCGGGCTCCGGCTGATGCTCGGTGGCGCGCCCGGCCTCGACATCGTCGCGGAGGCGTCCGACGGCGGCGAGGTGGCGGCCCTCGTGGACGCGCACGCGCCCGACGTCGTCCTCATGGACATCCGGATGCCGGCCGTGGACGGGCTCGCCGCCACCGAGCTGCTGCGCGCCCGTCCCCGTCCGCCGGAGGTGATCGTGCTGACCACCTTCCACACGGACGAGCTCGTGCTGCGCGCCCTGCGCGCGGGCGCCGCGGGATTCGTGCTCAAGCACACGCCTCCGGCGCAGATCGTCGAGGCCGTCCGGAAGGTCGCCGCCGGTGAGCCCGTGCTCTCCCCGGCCGTGACCCGGCAGCTCATCGACCGGGTGTCGGACGGCGGCGGCGACGGCCGCCGCGAGCGCGCCGCCCGGGCCCGCGAGCGGCTCGCCCTGCTCGGCGAGCGGGAGCACGAGGTGGCCCGGGCGGTCGGCCGCGGCGAGTCCAACGCGGAGATCGCGGCCGGGCTGTACATGAGCGTGCCCACGGTGAAGACACACGTCTCCCGCGTCCTCGCCAAGCTCGGGCTCAACAACCGGGTGCAGATCGCGCTGCTGGTCAACGACGCGGAAAACATCTGAGGATTCCTGTCACACATCGCCGCCGTGCTCCGTCAGTCCGGTGAAAGCACCGTACGAACGCAAGGAGAACGGCCATGGACCTCAAGCCCCGCCTCAAGAACCCCGCGAGCCTCCTCCCCGAGGCCCTGGACCCGATCATGGCGCTCTACAAGGCCGTCCAGCAGGGCGGAGTCCCGCAGAAGACGCTGGAGCTGGTCCATCTGCGGGTGAGCCAGATCAACGGGTGCAGCTTCTGCGTCGGCACGGGCGTCCGCTCCGCGCGCCGCGGCGGTGACACCGACGAGCGCCTCTTCGCGGTCTCGGCCTGGTGGGACGCGCCGTACTTCGACGACGCCGAGCGCGCGGCGCTGGCCCTCGCCGAGGCGACGACCCGGCTGGCGGACCGGACGGACGCGGTGCCGGACGAGGTCTGGGACGCGGTGGCGGAGCACTTCGACGAGAAGCAACTCGCCTCCCTCGTCCTGATGATCTCGCTGAGCAACTTCTTCAACCGGATCAACGCCAGCACCCGGCAGGTCGCGGGCACGCAGAGCTGGTGAACTCCCTTACGGGGCTCACTGCGCGGCGGTGAACACCAGCGACGCGTTGTGCCCGCCGAAGCCGAACGCGTTCGCCACCGCCGCCCGCAGCGGCATCCTGCGCGGCCCGCCCGCCACGACGTCGAGCGCCACCTCGGGATCGGGGGAGTCGAGGTTCGCCGTCGCCGGCACGACCCCTTCGCGCAACGCCAGGATCGCGGCGATCGCCCCGAGCGCCCCCGCCGCGCCGAAGAGGTGGCCGGTCATCGACTTGGTGGCGGTCACCGCCGGGTGGGTGCCGAGGGCCTCGGCCACCGACCGGGCCTCGGTCAGGTCGCCCAGGGGCGTCGACGTCGCGTGCGCGTGCACGTGGTCGATGTCCCGGGGTGACAGCCCGGCGGCGGCCAACGCCCCGCGCATCGCCCGCACTTGGCCCTCCGCATGGGCGGCGGTGATGTGGTGCGCGTCCGAGGTGACCGCGGCCCCGGCCAGCGCGGCGTGCGCGCGGGCGGCCCGCGCGGCGGCGAAGGAGGCGCGCTCCAGCACGACCACGGCCGCGCCCTCGCCGATGACGAACCCGTCCCGGTCGCGGTCGAACGGGCGGGAGGCGCGGGCGGGTTCGTCGTTGCGCGTCGAGTGGGCGCGGGCCTGGGCGAAGCCGGCCATCGGCAGCGGGCAGACGCACGCCTCGGTGCCGCCCGCCACGACCACGTCGGCCCGGCCCAGCCGGATCAGGTCCAGGCCCTGCGCGATGGCCTCGGCCCCCGAGGCGCAGGCGCTGACCGGCGTGTGGGCGCCGCCCTTGGCGCCGAGTTCGATGCTGACCCAGGCGGCCGGGCCGTTCGCCATCAGCATCGGGACGGTGTGCGGGGAGACCTTGCGGACCCCGGACGCCTCCAGGACGTCGTCCTGTCCCAGCAGGGTCAGGGCGCCCCCGGTGCCCGTGCCGACGACGACGGCCAGCCGCTCCGGATCGACCTCGGGCCGGCCCGCGTCCGCCCACGCCTCGCGCGCGGCGATCAGCGCGATCTGCTCGCAGCGGTCCATGCGGCGGGCCTGCACCCGGTCCAGGACGTCCGTCGGCTCGACCGCCAGCCGGCCCGCGATCCGCACCGGCAGGGACCGCGCCCACTCCTCCTCGATCCGGCCGATCCCCGACCGTCCGGCCAGCATCGCGGACCAGGTCGACGCGGTGTCCCCGCCCAGCGGTGTCGTGGCCCCCAGGCCCGTGACGACCACGTCGTTCGTGTCTGCGTTCACCGGTGGTTCCCTCCCTCGTCGTTGTTGAAACAGTCGTACCATAAACTCCGTACGACGACGGAGGCGATGGAGAGGTGATCCGGATGGGGCGACCCGCCGACCCGGCCCGGCGCGAGCGCACGCTCGCCCGCGCGGCCGACTACGTCCTGGCCAACGGCCTGGCCGGACTGAGCCTGCGCCCGCTCGCGGCCGCGCTCGACACCAGCCCGCGCATGCTGCTCTACGACTTCGGCAGCAAGCAGGAGCTGGTCGCCGCCGTCCTCGCCGAGGCCCGCCGCCGCGGCGCGGCGCGGGTCGCGGAGGACCTGCTGCCGGGGACGGCCACCCCGCAGGAGCGGCTGCGCGGCATCTGGGCGTGGATCAGCGCGCCCGAACGCGCCCCGTATGTGCGGCTGTTCTTCGAGGTCCACGCCGACGCCGTCGCCCACCCGGAGAACTACCCGGAGCTGCGCGACGTGGTCACCGAGTGGTTCGGTACCCTCGGCGCCACCTTTCGCGACCTCGCCGACGGGCCCGCCGACACCGTCACGCCGACGATGGTCATGGCCCTGGTCCGGGGCCTGCTCCTCGACCTCGCCGTCACCGGCGACCGCGAGCGCGCGGACCGCGCCGTCGACCGCTTCGCCGCGCTGCTCGCCTCCGGCGCACCCGTCACATCCCCATCGGCGGAATCCGGGACCGCATCCGCTCCACGGTGATGAAGCTCCGCCCGCGGCGGGCGTCGCGGTCGACCGTGCACGCGTAGTCCTCGCCGCCCGCCCCCTGCATCGTGCCGCGCGACCGGGCCGTCTCCGGCGGCCCGGTCACCGCGCTGAACGCCACCGGCGCGTCGGTCATCCGGTACGAGAGCGATGCCGTGCCCGTCTCCCCGGGCCGCCGGTCCGTCCCCACGTCGAACGTGTCCGTCTCCCCGGGCGCCAGCACGTGCCCGGTCTCCGGCGCCCGGTCGAAGCTGCCGGAGACGGACCGGGCGGTCAGTTCCAGGGGGTGGCCGGTCCGGTTGGCGACGGTCACCTCGTAGTGCTCGTGGTGGTGCTTGTCCATACGTCCCATACGTCCAGGGTCGGCGAACGACGGGACGCGCGCAGTCGGGCGACCGGTGGAGAGGGAGGTGGACGGGGGCCCGTCTGGCGGCCCCGTACCCGTGGTGCGAAGGTGAAAAGGACGGGGCGCTTCCCTTCTGCCCGGACGGGAGGACGGCATGGAGATGCTTCCGAAGGAACCGACCGTCAAGGGGCCCGCCAGGTGGTTCAGCGGCGAGGTCTGGTTCGACGTCATCGCCGCGGGCACCGGACCGTCGCGGATCCGCGTCAACGCGGTCCGCTTCACCCCCGGGTCCAGGACCGCCTGGCACCGGCACGCGGTCGGGCAGACGCTCCACGTCACCGAGGGCGTCGGGCGGGTGCAGGCCCGCGGCGGCGAGGTCCTCGAAATGCGCGCCGGGGACACCGTCCACACGCCCCCGGGCGAATGGCACTGGCACGGCGCGGCCCCCGGGCACTTCATGACCCACCTGGCGATGTGGGAGGGCGCCGGGGAGGGCCACGGCCCCGAGACCGAATGGGGCGACCACGTCACCGACGACGAATACCGGACGAGCCCATGAAAGCCACCCTGATCTACGGGGCCGGCGACATCCGTGTCGAGGACGTCCCCGACCCGAGCGTCCAGGAACCCACCGACGCCGTCGTACGCGTCCTGCGCACCTGCATCTGCGGCAGCGACCTATGGCCCTACGGATCCCGCCCCGCCACCGGGGAGGGCGAGCGGATCGGGCACGAATTCCTCGGCGTGGTCGAGGAGACCGGCGCGGACGTGTCCCGGCTGAAGCCCGGCGACGTCGTCGTCGCGCCGTTCGCCTACGCGGACAACACCTGCCAGTTCTGCACCGAGGGCCTGCACACCTCCTGCCCGCGCGGTGGTTACTGGGGCGCGGACGGAGTGGACGGCGCCCAGGGCGAGGCCGTACGCGCCCCCTGGGCCGACGGCACCCTCGTCAAACTCCCCGTCGCCGAGGACTCCGTCCTCCTCCCGTCCCTCCTCACCCTCGCCGACGTGTTCTGCACCGGCCACCACTGCGCCGTCACGGCCGGGGTCGGCTCCGGCACGACGGTGACGGTCGTCGGGGACGGCGCCGTCGGCCTCTGCGCCGTCCTGGCCGCCCGCCGGCTCGGCGCCAAACGGATCCTCCTCATGGGCCGCCACGCCTCCCGCACCGACCTCGGCCGCGACTTCGGTGCGACGGACGTGATCCCCGAGCGCGGCGAGGAAGGCATCGCCCGCGTAAGGGAGTTGACCGACGGCGAGGGCACCCACACGGTGCTGGAGTGCGTCGGCACGCGCCCGGCCCTGGAGACGGCGTTCGGCGCGGTGCGCGACGGCGGCAGGGTGAGCCGCGTCGGCGTCCCCCAGTACGAGGAGGGCCCGGTGGGACGCGACATGTTCCTCCGCAACGTCACCCTCACCGGCGGCGTGGCCCCCGCGCGCGCCTACATCGAGGAGCTGCTCCCCGACGTCCTCGACGGTGCGGTGGAACCCGGCAGGGTCTTCGACCGCACGGTCGGCCTGGACGAAGTCCCGGACGGTTACCGGGCAATGGCGGAGCGGGAGGCGCTGAAGGTGTTCGTCAGGCCGTGAGGGGTGCCGGGTGCGGGCCGCCCCTCAGCCGCCGCGGCGCACCCGGGCCGCCTTGCGGGCCTCGGCGAGCTTGCGGGCCTCGGTGGCCCTGCGGGACGACTTGCCGCCGGTGCCGCGGGAGGCGTCCTTGCTGGTGCCCAGGCCGCGGAAAGGGGTGTTGGTGTTCTTGGGGCGGGGCGCGGCGGGCCCGCCGTCGAGCGGGATGCCGGACGGGGCCTTGGCCCCGGTGATCCGGCTCAGCTCCGCCTCGCCCGAGCGCACCTTGGTGACCGTCGGCTCGATGCCGGCCTCGGCCATCAGCCGGCTCAGCTCGCGGCGCTGGCCCGACAGCACCAGCGTGACGACGCTGCCGGACTCACCGGCCCGGGCGGTGCGGCCCGCGCGGTGCAGATAGTCCTTGGGGTCGGTGGGCGGGTCGACGTTGACCGCGAGGTCGAGGTCGTCGACGTGCAGACCGCGGGCCGCGACGTTGGTCGCCACCAGAACGGTGATCCGACCGTCCTTGAACTGCGCGAGGGTCCGGGTGCGCTGCGGCTGGGACTTGCCGCTGTGCAGGGCCGCGGCGTGCACCCCGCTGGCCCGCAGATGCCGGGTGAGCTGGTCGACGGCGTGCTTGGTGTCCAGGAAGAGCAGGACGCGGCCGTCGCGGGCGGCGATCTCCGTGGTGACGGCGTACCGGTCGGGGCCGTGGACGACCAGCACATGGTGCTCCATCGTCGTGACCGCGCCCGCGGACGGGTCCACCGAGTGGACGACGGGGTCGTGGAGGTAGCGGCCGACCAGGTCGTCGACGTCGCGGTCCAGGGTGGCCGAGAACAGCATCCGCTGGCCGTCGGGGCGCACCTGGTCGAGCGCCTCGGTTACCTGCGGCAGGAAGCCCATGTCGCACATCTGGTCGGCCTCGTCGAGGACGGTGATCCGTACCCGCCCCAGGCGGCAGGCCCCGCGTTCGACGAGGTCGTGCAGGCGGCCGGGGGTGGCGACGACGACCTCGGCCCCGTCGCGCAGGGCGGCGGTCTGCCGGCCGATCGACATGCCGCCGACGACCGTGGCCATCCGCAGCCGCAGCGCGTCGGCGTACGGCGCGAGCGCCTCGGTGACCTGCTGGGCCAGCTCCCGGGTGGGCACCAGGACCAGGGCGAGGGGCTGCTTCGGCTCCGCGCGCCGCCCGGCCGTCCGGGCGAGCAGCGGCAGGCCGAAGGCGAGCGTCTTGCCCGATCCGGTGCGCCCACGCCCCAGGACGTCGCGTCCCGCGAGGGCGCTGGGCAGCGTGGCCGCCTGGATGGGGAAGGGCTCGCGCACGCCGAGGTCGGCGAGTGTGCGCAGTATCCCGGCCGGCAGTTCCAGGTCGGCGAAGGAGGTGACCGGGGCCGTTGCCGGGGTGGGGTCCGGGGTGGGGTCCGGGTGGTTCATGGAGAGCCTTCCGCAAGGGGGAACGTACCGAGGAAGGCCCGGCAGGAGTGGCAGCCGACGCAATGAGGGGAACGGGCCGGACAGCGTTTGAGGCTAACACGGAGTAACAGTCCGGCCCGGTGCTGTGGTGCCGATCGCTTCACCGAGGAGATGCATAAAACGAGGGCATTGCATAAAACTTCACTACTCCGTATAGTCATGCCATCACCGAGGAGGCGTGATGGCCATACGAGCGGCAATAGCCGGAGCCAGTGGGTACGCGGGCGGGGAGATCCTCCGTCTGCTGCTCGGGCACCCCGAGATCACCATCGGGGCCCTGACCGCGAACTCCAGCGCCGGCAAGCCGCTGGGGGAGCTGCAGCCCCACCTGCCGACGCTCGCCGACCGGATACTCGGGCCCACCACGCCCGAGGCGCTCGCCGGTCACGATGTCGTCTTCCTCGCGCTGCCGCACGGGGAGTCCGCCGCGATAGCCGAGCAACTCGGTCCTGACGTCCTTGTCGTGGATTGTGGGGCGGATTTCCGGCTGGCGGACGCCGGGGAGTGGGAGCGCTTCTACGGGTCCGTGCACGCGGGGACGTGGCCGTACGGTCTGCCGGAACTGCCCGGCGGGCGCGAGGTGTTGAAGGGGGCCCGGCGGATCGCCGTTCCCGGGTGCTATCCGACGGCGGTGTCACTGGCCCTGTGGCCCGTGTACGCGGCCGATCTGGCGGAGCCGGAGGCGGTGGTCGTGGCGGCGTCCGGGACCTCGGGGGCGGGCAAGGGGCTCAAGCCCCATCTGCTCGGCAGCGAGGTCATGGGGTCGATGACTCCGTACGGTGTCGGGGGTGCACATCGGCATACCCCGGAGATCGTGCAGAACTTGTCGGCCGTCGCCGGGGAGCGGGTGGGCGTCTCCTTCACGCCCGTGCTCGCGCCCATGCCGCGCGGGATCCTCGCCACGTGCAGCGCGAAGGCGCGGGGCGGGGTGACGGCCGGAGCCGTGCGGGACGCCTTCGAGAGGGCCTACGGCGACGAGGTGTTCGTGCGGTTGCTGCCGGAGGGGCGGTGGCCGTCGACGGGTGCGGTGGTGGGGTCGAACGCGGTGCAGGTGCAGGCGGTGCTGGACGAGGCCGCGGGCCGGATCGTGGTCGTGAGTGCGATCGACAACCTGACGAAGGGCACCGCGGGTGGCGCGGTGCAGAGCATGAACATCGCCCTCGGTCTTCCCGAGGGCCTGGGTCTTACCACCATGGGAGTGGCGCCATGAGCGTGACGGCAGCACAGGGGTTCACGGCGGCGGGGATCGCCGCCGGGATCAAGGAGAGCGGCAGCCCCGACCTCGCCCTGGTGGTCAACCAGGGACCGCGCCTGGCAGCGGCGGGTGTCTTCACCGCCAACCGCGTCAAGGCCGCCCCCGTCCTCTGGTCGCAACAGGTACTCAGGGGCGGGCAGGTGGCCGCCGTCGTCCTCAACTCCGGCGGTGCCAACGCCTGTACCGGCCCCGAGGGCTTCCAGGACACCCATGCCACCGCCGAGAAGGCCGGCGAGGTGCTCGGCGTGAGCGCGGGCGAGGTCGCCGTCGCCTCGACCGGGCTCATCGGGGTCCGCCTGCCGATGGACCGCCTCCTGCCGGGCATCGAGAAGGCCGCCTCCGAACTCTCCCCGCACAGCGGTGAGAAGGCCGCCATCGCCATCAAGACCACCGACACCGTGCACAAGACGGCTGTGGCCAAGGGCGAGGGCTGGACGGTCGGCGGCATGGCCAAGGGTGCAGGCATGCTCGCGCCCGGGCTGGCGACGATGCTCGTCGTCCTGACCACCGACGCGGACGTGGACACGGCCGGGCTGGACGAGGCACTGCGGAGCGCGACCCGCACCACCTTCGACCGCGTCGACTCCGACGGCTGCATGTCCACCAACGACACCGTCCTGCTCCTCGCCTCCGGCGCGTCCGGTGTCGTGCCGGACTCGGCCGAATTCGCCGAGGCGGTACGGGCGGTGTGCGACGACCTGGCCCGTCAGCTCATCGGTGACGCCGAGGGTGCGAGCAAGGACATCCGCATCGAGGTGGTCAATGCCGCGAGCGAGGACGACGCCGTCGAGGTCGGCCGTTCCATCGCCCGCAACAACCTCCTCAAGTGCGCCATCCACGGCGAGGACCCCAACTGGGGCCGGGTGCTGTCCGCGATCGGCACGACCTCCGCCGCCTTCGACCCGGACCGGCTCAACGTCGCGATCAACGACGTCTGGGTCTGCCGCAACGGCTCCGTCGGCGACGACCGCGACCTCGTCGACATGCGCTACCGCGAGGTAAGGATCACCGCCGACCTGGCCGAGGGCGACGCGTCCGCCGTCATCTGGGCCAACGACCTCACCGCCGACTACGTCCACGAGAACAGCGCCTACTCCTCATGAGCACCCCCAGCACCCCCGCCCGCAAACACACCGCCCTCCCCAAGGCTCAGACCCTCGTCGAGGCGCTGCCCTGGCTCACCCGGCACCACGGCAAGACCGTCGTCATCAAGTTCGGCGGCAACGCGATGATCGACGACGAGCTCAAGGCCGCCTTCGCCCAGGACGTCGTCTTCCTCCGGCACGCCGGGCTGCGCCCGGTCGTGGTCCACGGCGGCGGCCCGCAGATCAGCGCCCAGCTCGACCGGCTCGGTATCCCCTCCGAGTTCAAGGCCGGGCTGCGGGTCACCACGCCCGAGGCGATGGACGTCGTCCGCATGGTGCTTGCGGGCCAGGTACAGCGCGAACTGGTCGGGCTGCTCAACCGGCACGGCCCCCTCGCCGTCGGCATGACCGGCGAGGACGCCCACACCATGAGCGCCGGCAAGCGCTACGCCCACATCGACGGCGAGCGGGTGGACATCGGCCGCGTCGGCGAGATCACCGCCACCGACACCGGCGCGATCGAGGCGCTGCTCGACGACGGCCGCATCCCCGTCGTCTCGTCCATCGCCCGCAGCTCCGACGACGGCCACGTCTACAACGTCAACGCCGACACCGCCGCCGCCGCGCTCGCCGCCGCCCTCGGCGCGGAGACGCTGATGGTCCTCACCGACGTCGAGGGCCTCTACGCGGACTGGCCCGAGAGCGACGAGGTCATCAGCCGCCTCACCGCGAGCGAGTTGGAGGCCCTGCTGCCAGATCTGGCCAGCGGAATGGTCCCCAAGATGGAGGGCTGTCTGCACGCCGTCCGCAACGGCGTCGGCACGGCCCGCGTCATAGACGGCCGCGTCCAGCACTCGATCCTGCTGGAGATCTTCACGGACGAAGGCATAGGGACGATGGTCGTCCCCGACCCCGTCCCCGACCCGGAGGGGGAGTCCCGGTGAACAACGCCGATCTCACCAAGCGCTGGCAGGGCGCTCTGATGGACAACTACGGCACTCCGCGCATCCCCCTCGTCCGCGGCGAGGGCAGTACGGTCTGGGACGCCGACGGCGCCTCGTACCTCGACTTCGTCGGCGGCATCGCCGTCAACGCGCTCGGCCACGCGCACCCCGCCGTCGTCCGCGCCGTCTCCGACCAGATCGCGACCCTCGGCCATGTCTCGAACCTGTACGCCGCCGAGCCGCCGGTCGCTCTAGCCGAGCGCCTGCTCGCCCTCTCCGGCGGTCGCCCCGGCCGTGTCTTCTTCTCCAACTCCGGCGCCGAGGCGATCGAGGCCGCGTTCAAGATCGGCCGCCTGACCGGCCGTACGCACATGGTCGCCGCGCAGGGCGGCTTCCACGGCCGCACGATGGGCGCGTTGGCCCTGACCGGACAGCCGGGCAAACAAGCCCCCTTCCTCCCCCTCCCCGGCGACGTCACCCACGTCCCGTACGGCGACGCCGACGCCCTGCGCGCAGCAGTCACGACCGACACGGCCCTGGTCGTCCTCGAACCCATCCAGGGCGAGAACGGCGTCGTCGTCCCGCCCGACGGCTACCTCGCCGCCGCCCGCGACATCACCCGCGCCACGGGAACGCTTCTCGTCTTGGACGAGATCCAGACAGGTATCGGCCGCACCGGCCACTGGTTCGAGCACCTCGCCCAGGGCGTCGAGCCCGACGTCCTCACCCTCGCCAAAGGCCTCGGCGGCGGCCTCCCCATCGGTGCGACCCTCGCCTTCGGCGAGGCCGCCGACCTGCTGACCCCCGGTCAGCACGGCTCCACCTTCGGCGGCAACCCCGTCTCCTGCGCCGCCGCCCTCGCCGTCCTCGAGACTCTCGCCGCCGACGACGCCCTCGACCGCGTCCGCCGGACGGGAACGCTCCTCCGTGACGGAATCACTGCGCTCGGCCACCCCCTCGTCGACCACATCCGTGGTGCGGGCCTGCTGCTGGGTATTGTCCTTTCCGAGCCCCTCGCACCGGATGTGCAGCGGGCAGCGCAGGAAGCCGGCCTCCTGGTGAACGCGGTCGCACCCGATGTGGTGCGGCTGGCTCCACCGCTGATCATCACGGAAGATGAGGTGGACGCGTTCCTCCGGGCGCTGCCCGGCGTCCTCGACGCCGCCGCTGCCGCCTGAGGGGTGCGTGGGACGAAGACGTCCCAGCAGAACGACGATCCGGAGACTGACGAGACGATGACCGAGGCGCCGCAGGAGACCGAGCCCGTTCACAGCGGACAGGCCGTGCCGCAGACCCGCACCGCGCGCCACCGCCGGATCGTGGACATCCTCGGCCGGCAGGCCGTCCGCTCCCAGAGCCAGCTGGCCCGCCTGCTGGCGGACGACGGCCTGACCGTCACCCAGGCCACCCTCTCCCGGGACCTCGACGAACTCGGCGCGGTCAAGATCCGCAACACGGGCGGCGAACTGATCTACGCCGTCCCGTCGGAGGGCGGCGACCGCACCCCGCGCGCACCGCTCGGCGAGTCCGCGACGGAGGCCCGCATGGCGCGCCTGGCCGGCGAACTGCTGATCTCGGCGGAGGCATCCGCGAACCTGGTCGTGCTGCGCACCCCGCCGGGTGCGGCGCAGTTCTTCGCCTCGGCGATCGACCAGGCGGGCGTTCACGAGATCATCGGCACGATCGCCGGTGACGATACGGTCCTGCTGATCAGCCGGGATCCGGTGGGCGGGCAGGCGCTGGCGGACCATCTGCTGCGGCTGGCGCAGAAGGAACGCTGAGCAGCGGGGGCATCTGCCTTTGTGCGCGGGCGCGTTGTCGTACATGGACGTCGCCCGTGTGCGGGGCGCTGACGATGCTGTGGTCGGGGAGGGTGCGTCCGGCAAGGGTGACGCCGCTGGCGATGCGGCAGTCGCGTCCGACGGCGAGACCGGGGCCGAGGCTGATGCTGTTGCCCGTCTGGACCCGGTCGCCGATCACGGCGCCGAACTGCGGTGTCCCGCATCGGTAGAGTCCGCTCGGGGTACGCAGCACGATCTCCCGCTCCGGCCTGCTCATATGTGGGCTCCACATGCTGATGGCTGCGACCGTCAGATTCGCGGACAGATGGGCGTCGGCGCCGACCAAGGTGCGGCTGATCCCGATGCGGTGGCCCAGGATCGCCCGCTCTCCGAGGAATGAACGGGTGACCTCGCAGTTGAAGCCGACTGAGACGCCGGCGCAGAGCACCGAGCCCGCGCGGACTGTGGAGAATTCCCATACGCGCACATGCGGACCGACGATCACGTCGTCACCGATGATTGCGGTCGGGTGGATCCGGGCCGTGGGATGGATCCGCTGGGGAAGCCGGGCGAGGGCCTGATGGTGCCAGCTCTCCCAAGACCGCAGGAATGCGGTGAGTTCCGCTTCTTCCAGGTGCTCGTACGGGGTGTTGGCGAGCGTCCCGCAGGTAGGGGCGGTCAGGAAGTCGCCGAGGCGAAGGGTGGGCATGGCATGCCTTCCGTTGTGTGGTCGGTGGCTGCTCCTCGGGACGGCTAGCATCACCCGCACCGCACCCGAGGAACGGAGTTCATCCGTGCGTCACTCACGTGTTGGCGTCGCCATCCTGACGATGGGAACGCGGCCCGCCGAACTGGCCCGCCTGCTGGAGTCGGTCGCCGGACAGGACACGTCTGCGGCACGGGTCGTGGTGGTCGGCAACGGATCGCCGCTGCCGTCGCTCCCCGACTGGGTGACCGGACTGGAACTGCCGGAGAACTTGGGTGTTTCCGGCGGGCGGAACGCGGCCCTGGCCCGGTTGCAGGCGTTCGGGGACGTCGATGTGGTGGTGGATCTGGACGACGACGGGCTGCTGATCAGCTCGGATGTGTTCACCCGGCTCGTGGAGATGTACGAGGCGGATCCTCGATTGGGCATCGTCGGCTTCCGTATCGCTGACGAGGGGGGACACACCCAGCGGCGCCACGTTCCGCGTCTGCGCGCCGCGGACCCGATGCGGGGTGGGTTGGTGACCACGTTCCTGGGCGGCGGGCATGGGCTGTCCGTACGGATGTTGGGGGAGATCGGAGGTTGGCCCGAGCCGTTCTTCTACGCGCATGAAGAGACCGACCTGGCCTGGCGGGCTCTGGACGCGGGCTGGAAGGTCCTCTATGAGCCGGAGTTGGTGCTGCGGCACCCCCGGACGTCGCCGACCAGACACGCGGTCTTCCACCGCATGGTCGCGCGCAATCGGGTCTGGCTCGCCAAGAGACACCTTCCTGCCCCTCTGGTGCCTGTCTACTTGGGTACCTGGGTTCTGCTGACACTGGCCCGCACCCGTTCGGTTACCGGCATCCGGGCCTGGTTCGGCGGTTTCATGGAAGGACTGCGCACACCATGCCCTCCGCGCCGGCCGATGCGATGGGCCACGGTGTGGAGGATGATCCGGCTGGGGCGCCCGCCGGTCGTCTGATCAGGCGGTGTTCGTGGTGCTTTTGGCCCGCAACCACGCCGGTAGAGCGCCAGGATTCTGCTCCAGCCACCTCGTGTAACGGGTCACCCCCTCCTTGACCGTGATGGCCGGTCGCCAGCCGAGCACCGTCTCCATGCGATGCGTGGCCGCGAAGCCTCCGAGCGGATCACCTGGTGGCATCGGCATTTCCACGAACCGGGTGGCCGGGTAATGCTCCGCGATCAGTTCCGCGACTGTGCGGATGCTGGTGGGGGTGCCTGTTCCGATGTTGAGTGTCTCGTTGTGGGCCCGTGGCGCCACGAGTGCTTGCACAGTGGCCGTCGCGATGTCCTCGACGTGGACGAGATCACGGATCTGTCCGCCCCCGCCGTTCAGGCGCAGTGGCAGTCCGAGGGCCGCATGGGCGGCGAACCAGGCCACTACCCACGAGTGGCTGCCCTCCTTGACCACTTGCGGTTCGCCGTACACCGAGAAGTAACGGACGACCGCGTACGAGGTGTTCACGGTGCCCAGGACCAATGCGGTCTGGGCCTCGCCCCACGCCTTCGTGTTCGCGTACACGGACATCGGCCGCAGCGTGGCGTGTTCATGAAATTGGGGCGGTACTCGGCCGTACACGGACTCCAGCAGTTGTCGCACAGTTCGGCGTTCGTCGCACGGGCATGCCCAGTCATCCGGGTCACCGTTTCCGTAGACGCTCGCGGAGGAGACGAAAACGAACCGACGAATCCGTTCGGACGCGGCCACTGCGTCGAGAAGCATTTGAGTGCCGACGATGTTGGTCCGGACGGCGGCCATGGGCCGATGCGTGCAGGCCGCGACGTCCGCGAGGGCAGCGGCGTGGATCACGTAGTCGCTTTCCGCGACCGCCTTCCGGACGATGTCCGGGTTCTGGATGTCTCCGACGACCACATCCGCGGCCGTGACATCGACGCCGAACAGGTCGCGGTAGACGTGCCGAGGGTAGGCGTCCAGCCTGCAGAGCGAGAGCGGCCGCGCCCCGAGCCGCCGCAGGAGGGCGGCGATACGGCTGCCGACCAGGCCGGCTCCGCCGGTGACCAGTACGGTCCGACCGGTGAGTTCCTTCAGCAGAGTGCCGTTCATGGTTTCCTCCCGATGAGCCGACCGAAGTGGACGACGGGCAAGACCACTTGCCATGAAGGAAACCCGACCCCCGCCTATGGCGGGAGGTGCCTCCCATCTGTGCGCACATGGTTTGCACGAGCCGTAAACGATGTGCAACTCCTCGCATGGTGAGGCGTTTCGACGGAACAATCGGCACGGCAGGAGGTGACAGGTGGACGGCACTCATCCGATCCGGCGCCCGGCCGCCCTGCACGACGCCTCGGCCCGCCGCGACGTGGGCTCCATCGTCCGGCTGGCCCGGCACGCAGCCGGTGTCACACTTGCCGAACTCGGTGCGGCGGTCGGTTACACGGCCGCCTCGCTCTCCCGAATGGAGCGGGGCAAGCAACCGATGTGCGACATCATGCTGCTGCGGCGGGTTGCCGATTACCTGGATATTCCGCCCCACCTGCTGGGTCTCTCCTTCCGACACGAGCAGGACCCCGGCCGCCGGTACGCCGATCAGCGCCTCCTCAGCACCACTAGGGTGGGCGCGCAGGCCCTGTTCGGCGAGGAGGGGGACGACCCGGTGCGACGCCGTGAACTTCTGGCCATCCTGGCCGGTGCCACCAGCAATGCGGTTCTCGGAGCGTCCCCGGCCGATGCCCAGGAACCGGCCCGTCCGAGCCTGGCCGGCTTGGAGGATCTGCTGCTGCACCGGCAGCAGCACGGTACGGTGCCAGGCCCGGACCCCGATCCCGTCACGGTCTCGGCAGCGGTGGACACGTCCCGCCGAGACTTCGGGGCCTGCCGCTACGACGCCCTCGCGCGCGCCCTGCCGTCCCGGATCGCGCTCGCGCAGGCGCTCCGGGACGACCATCCCGAGCAGGCGGCGACCGCCGTCGCCGAGCTCTACACCATGGCGACCCGGCTGTGCATCAAGCTCGGTGAGGACGGTCTGGCCGCGATCACTGCGGACCGGGCGCTGACCACCGCCCTCGGCGGTGCGGACGGGCTCACCGTCGCGGAGGCCCATCGAATGGTCTCCTCGGCCTGGCGTCGTCAGGGCCACTTCGCTCGTGCGACGGACGTCGCCATCACCGCTGCCCAGCGCCTTGCGGCCGACCGCAACACCCCCAGGAGCGAACGGCTGTCCGTCTTGGGGAACCTGTACGCAACGGCTGCCTACACCGCCGCCAAGCGGGGAGATCGGGATGCCGCCCGCGAGTTGATCGCCGAGGCGGAGGCCACGGCCGGACAGCTCGGCCATGACGCTCTGTTGCGCGGTGCCGTGTTCGGCCCCGGCCAGGTTCTCCTCCACCGCATCTCGATCAGTCACCTTCTCGGCGACGCGGGCCAGGCGATCGCATACGCACGTCGCATCGACCCCGCCGCGCTGCCCACCACCGAACGCCGGGCCCGGTACTGGATCGATGTCGCCCGCGCCTTCGACCAGTGGGGCAAGCCGGAGCGTTGCTACCGCGCCCTCCTCGCCGCGGAGCAGGCCGCGCCGCAGGAAGTCGGCCGAGGATCCGTGCGCGTCATGGCCGCTGGGCTGATGCGGCACGATCGCGCGCTTCCTGGGGTTCGGGCGTTTGTCCACCGGGTGGAAGCAAGTGGTCGTGTATAGAGGAAAGTTGCTGCTTCGTGAAGCATCATCGGCGCTGTCAGCCACGGAGCCTTGAGGCCACGACGGCCCCTTCCTCGAAGCCCAGCAAGCCGGCTCCAACGCCAGGGCTCTTCGTCCTCGCTCCGCCGATCGGGGAGTGCTCCGCACGGCACCGGGTGCTGCGCAGTTCTTCGCCTCGGCGATCGACCAGGCGGGCGTGCACGAGATCATCGGCACGATCGCCGGTGACGATACGGTCCTGCTGATCAGCCGGGACCCGGTGGGCGGGCAGGCGCTGGCGGACCATCTGCTACGGCTGGCGCAGAAGGAACGTTGAGGCCCGTCGGCGCTGCGACTGCGGACATCTGACGGTCACTCCTTCGGGCGATAGCCGTCGATGTCGCCTGCGCTGAAGATGAATTGACGCTAACGCGAACGTTTCAGTCGTTTCAGCTTCAGCGCACAGGAGGGGGTGCGTGCGTCATGGCCTTCAACAACGTGGGACAGATCGTCACGCTGGGCCCGGGCCAGGTGTTCAACTGGTTCTTCCAATTCAACGGCGAGGACCACGGTACGCAGCTCGCCACCGCCGACGTCAAGCCGTCGGGCAGCGGTCCCCAGCACGTCGCGTTCAACTTCGGCAAGAGCAAGGACGGCAACGGCTTCGTCACCTACTTCGTCAGCATCCAGAACGTGGGAAACGAGGCTGGATCCCACAATCTGCAAGGCGGGGGGATGTCCTGACATGAAACTCACAGTGATCACTTCGGCGGACGGCTCCGTGGCCGCTGTGGTGCACGGGCACCTCTCCGAAGCAGGGGGAGGGGACGTCGTCGCGGGTCCCCAGCTCAAGCTGGGGCAGCAGGTGCACGAGGTGGACATTCCGGAGGCGAACGAATCGCTCAGCGCGGGTGAATTGCTGCAGTGCGTGGGCCGGTATGTGGCTGCGCAGGGGCTTGCGTGACGGGGGGATCCCGGCCGGGCCCGGTGGTCAGTAGAGGGCGCCGCTGCGGAGGGCGGTGAGGAAGGCGGTCCAGGGGGCGGGGTTGGTGGTCACCACCGGGCCCGGGTCGCTGGACCGCTTGCTGTCGCGTATGCGTATCAGGCCGGGCAGGGGGGCAGTGACTTCTACGCAATCGTTGGACGTCGTGCTGTGAGAGCTCTTGCGCCAGATCATGAGTATCTGTCCTCAAGTACCCTGCGAATAAGTGCCAAGGATGCATCGGTGGGCAGAGCATCGGCCTGGAACTGGTCGAAGAGGCTGGTGTAGAGCGAGACGACGCTGGGCTTTGTGACGAAGTAACCGCTGTCAACCGTTTCCTGGTACGCGAGGGTGCGTCCGTCAGAGAGTGTCCAGATGGTGGCCAGTCCCATCCCTGGAACGACCATGCGGCTGTTTGCGAAAGGCAGCACCTGGACTGTGACGCGCGGCTCCTCGCATTCCTTCAGCAGATGCAGAAGCTGGGCTCGCATGATGTCCGGCGGGCAGACAGCCCGGTATAGGGCCGACTCGTCCACTACGCACCGGAGCCATGGATGGCTCAGGCCGTCGACGACATCCCGGCGGCTCAGGCGGAGCTTGACCTTTTCGGCGAGGTCGCCGCCGACGAAGGGGACGCCTGCGCCGAGCAGCGCCATCGCGTACTCCGGCGTCTGGAAGAACGCGGGGATGGTGTAGTTGAACTGCTGAATCCGCGTTGCCTGTTCCTCGATGTCGCAAATATCTTCAGGCCACTTCTCCTCCCAGCTTCGGGTGAGGAGCGGGCGCAGCTCCATGAGCAGGCCCCCGGCACCGAGTGCTTTGTCCAGCAGCTCGGTGATGTCCTTCGGAGGTACGTCCTCCGCCCGTTCGAACTGGGCGATTCGGCCCCCGGAAAGGTTCACCTCCTCGCCCAGTCGAGCCTGGGTCCACCCCAGCGCTTCGCGCAGCTCGCGAATCTTCCGCCCGAACCACTCGTTCAGATTGGTCGGTTCGTTCCGCTTTGGTGCGGGCACGTTCGTTCGCCCCTTCGCTGAAGCCGGGAACCCTTCAACCGGCCTGGCTCTTCTATAGCAGTTACTGCTGGTCACGCTACCGCTGCGCACAGATGCTTGGAAGGCGATCCGGAACGATCGACCCCACCGAGAGGAACAGCGCATGACCATGCCCTCGCCGCCCCACCGCACCCCCGCCGTAGGGGAGTTGGTCCACGACGCCCGACGCGACCGCATCGGCGAGGTCACCGCCACGGACAACGGCCGGCTCCACCTCCGCGCCCTCGCCGGAGCCGAAGCCTGGGAGGCGCTGCCCTGCGACGTACAGCCCACGACCCCCACTCCTTGGCCGTTCCGCTGTGAGCGCTGTCAGGAGATCCGCTGGCAGCGTTCTGCCGCGCTCCAGAGCGGAGACCTGCGGCTGGCGGTGGCCTTGACCGAGGCCATGGGCGTACATCTGCGTCACGAGCACACATGATGTGCAGCTGCAGGTGTTCCGGTCGTGCCGGATGTCGGCCCAGGTCAGGGCAAGTAGGACTGAACGTCAGGGTAGTTGGGGCATGTCCCGGGTGCGTGAGCGTATCGTGAAGCCCGGTCAGCCTGGAGAGCGTGAAGGGACGCAGCGGCCGACCGGCCCGCTGGCCGGGTAACAGCCAGGGCTCAAGAAGGCTCAGACCGAAGGATCTCCGGCCTGAGCCTTCTGCGCTTGCTGGAGGATGGAAGACCCTCTGCGAGAGTTACTTCACGTTGACGTAGACCGCTGCGGAGGCGACCGCCGGGGTGGTGGACGTGCCTGCGAAGGAGTAGCGGAAGTAGCCGTCAGCCGTGGCCTTTGTTGTCGTGCTCAGGCTGCCCTTGCTGTCCGTTGTAACGGCCTTGAGGGTCTTGTAGGTGCTGGTGCCCTTCTTCTTGAACTGGAGCATCACTGGCTGCTTGGTGTACCCCCCGTACTTGTAGGTCTCCCAGCTGGCGCGGGTCAGGGCTCCCGTGACGGTGATCGTCTTGTTCTTCTTCACCGGCTTCGGCGAGACGTTGACCGTCAGCCTGGAGTTGCGCAGGACCTTCGCCTTCGCTGCGGAATCCTTGGTGATGTAGTCACCGTCGTTGGCCAGGGCGTAGGCGCTCACGGTCCAGGTCCCGGCCGTGGTGTTGTCCTGGGGGTGGATACGCGGGTTCATTTTCAGCGTGTAGGTACAGGTGGTCGTGGTGAAGCTCTGGCGCGCGCACTTGCCCGCGATGTCGTCGGGCATCACGCTTCCGTAAGCGTCGCCGTTCGGGAGGGGCGTGTTCCACATGACCGGGAAGGTCTTTCCGACCTCGATGCCCGAGTCGTCCGTGGCGGTCACCGCGATGGTGAACGTCTTCACGTCCGTGGTCCCCAGGACGATGTCCTTCCCCCCGTTGACGACCACCTTCGTGATCCTGATGTCGCCCGAGCCCTCATCTGCCTGGGCGGCCGCCGGAATCGTGAGCGCGGACAGGGCGAGGGCTCCGGCGAAGCCTGCCACGGTGGTGCGGTGATGCATGAAGGCGTTTCCTCCATGTTCCAGTGCCTCAGGAACGTCCCGAGGCAGGACTGACAATGCCCACCCAGTGCGCGGGTGGCACGGACATGACCATCAGGTCGCGGGAAGGGTTGCCCAACGATCACATGGCTGCCAGGACGAGCGCGGGGCTCACGTCGTCTTCCGGCGCTGACTGGTGGAATCGTCGAGCGGCATCCCGATGACGAACCGACAGTTGGGACGGCGAGGACTTCGCGACCAGGGCTCCGGTGAGGGCGAGACCGGCCACCAGGCCGCCTGCCAGGCGTCGGCGCATGGATCCACTCCGATCGGTCATGGTGCTCCCAGAAGAACGGAATTGATCATTCCGAGGTGGTGACGTGAGGGACGAGAGAGGTTCCGGCCGTGACGGCCGGGCCGGCTCCCGAGCCGGGCCGAAACTCGCTCCTGCACTTCCCTCCCTCCTGTTGCCGCGCCGCCGAGGCCACCGCTTGCATGAGTGCCGAGTTGTGGTCACGTGCAGAGGGGGAGAGGTGCACAGACACGGCACTGGACACAGGAGATCGCGGACATCCGGCAGGGTTCCGAGTGCGGCGGCGCTGATCGGCGTCGCCGCGCTCGTCGTCCCGGCGATGGTTTCGGGTACGTCCGCCAACGCGTCGGCGGCCGCGCCGCCTTCGCGGCCGGGAGAGGTCGTACCGGGACAGCGGACCGCGACGCCCGCGCTGGTGAGCGGGATTCGGGAGGGGGTCACCGGGAAGGGGAGCGCTGCCGACGCGGCGGTCCGGTACCTGGCGGACAAGGCGGGCCGTTACCGGATCGCGCGGCCGGACCGGGATCTGCGGGTGGTGTCGGACGGCGGAGGCGTCCTGCGGTTCCAGCAGAAGCACCGCGGCGTGGACGTCCTCGGCGGGCAGTACGTGGTGCGGATGGAGCGGGGGAAGGGCGGGGGACGGGTCGTCACCGGGACCTCGGGGCGGTACTTCACCGGGCTGACGGTCGGCACCGAGCCCGGCATCGACGCGGAGACGGCCGTCGCGCGGGCGGTCGACTCCGTCGAGGACCAGCTCCGCCTGCGCGGCCCGGAGCGGGAGAAGGAGACGCTGAGCGGCACCGATCACGGGCTCGTCGTCCTGCCCCGGGGCGCCGGTGTGCTCACCCGGCACGTCACCGTACGGGGCGACAATCCGGCCGACGGGACCCCCGCGCTGTACGAGGTCTACGTCGAGGCGCAGTCCGGCTATCCGCTCCTCCAGTACAGCGGCATCAAGTCGTTCACCGCCCCCAAGGGCACCGGCGGGAGCGGAACTTCGCGCATTCGGACCGCCGCTGCCGACGACGACGGGACCAAGGGGTCCGGCACCCGGCTCGACGGGAAGACCGTCGAACTCGGCGTCGAGCACGACGGAACGCGCAAGGAGTACCTCCTGCGCGACCGCTCCCGGCCGTCCGGAGGCACCGTCGCCACCTGGGACGCGCGTGGTGTGAGCCTCGTCGAGGTGCTCGGCGGCGGCTGGCCGTCCAAGGCCAGGGAGTTCGGGTCGCCGACCCCCGCCTTCGGCAAGGAGCCGACCGACCTCGGCGCGATCGACGCCCACTGGGGCGCGGGCAAGGTCCTCGACTACTACAAGGACGTCCACGGCCGGAACGGCTGGAACGGACGGGGCGCGCCCCTCAACTCCCTGGTGGGCGTGGGCACCTGGGAGCCGTTCCTCGGAGTCTTCTGGGACGGCGGCAAGATGGTGTACGGCGGCGGGGACAAGGAGCACCTGCCCTTCTCCGCCGGGCTGGACGTCATCGGGTACGAGATGACGCACGGCGTCGTGCAGAGCTCGGCGGAGCTCGTCCCCGCCGGCCAGCCCGGCGCCGTGGGGGAGGCCGTCGCCGACTACTTCGGCAACGCCGTCCAGACCAACACCTTCGGTCTGCCCATGGACAGCCCCGACTCCGGGCTGCTGGGCGAGACGCTGTGCCGGACGAAGGGGCCGCGCGAATGCGCCGCCCGTGACATGAACGACGGCCGGACGGCGTCCGGGTCCTTCCTCGGGGTCCCGTTCCTCAACGACAACGGCGGCGTCCACCTCAACTCCACGATTTTCTCCGGCGCGTTGTGGGACATCCGCAAGGACCTGGACCACCGGTTCGCCGACCGGATCGTCTACAAGGCGCTCACGGAGTACATGACGCCGCTGGACGGCTTCACCGAGGCCCGCAACGCCGTCCTCGCCGCCGCCCGCGATCTCCAGGCGACCGGCACCCAACTCCGCGCCGTCGAACGCGCCTTCAACGCCCACGGCATCGTCCCCGGCTGGGAACTGGCCACGGGCGTGGACTCCGACCTGCTGCTGGGCACGCTCAACACGCGCGACGCCTCCTCCGGGGCGGGCGGCGGCTGGTGGGTGACCTCGAAGTCCAATGACGACGGGTCGGAGCCGTACTCGGTCTGGGCCGGACGGCTGGACGGCACCGGGGAGAAGAAGCTGATCAGCCCCAACGACGGCCGCTTCCACACCGACGCCGTCACCGACGGGAAGACCGTGGTGTGGGAGGCGTGGCGGGGCTACAAGTCCGAGGTCCTGGCACGCCCGCTCGCCGGCGGACCCATCAAGGTGCTGTACTCCAACTCGTACCACCAGGCCCACGTCTCCTCGCTCCACGTCGAGGGGAAGACCGTGACCTTCGAGGCCCACCGGCACCGCGGCGGCTCCCGCGTGGTGTACCTGCGGATGGGCGAGACCGACCCGACCGAGATCCGGCCGGGCAGCGGCGGCCAGTACCACTCCACGAACGACCCGTCGCTCCGAGACGGCAGGATCGCCTTCACCAGCTTCCAGCGCGGCGGCTCGCGGACCGAGGTGCTGGACGTCGCGACCGGTCGGCGGACGGTGATGGGACAGCTCGGCAAGCCGCTGGGCACCGGCCGCACCGCCATCACCGGCCGGTACGTCTACTGGCTGGTCTGGAACGACTGGCAGAGCGGGACGACCGCGGTGCGCCGGGCGGACCTCGACGGCACCGGCGTCGTCGACATCAGCCCGGACACGGGCAAGGACGCGCTGCGGGGCGTCGACCTGACCGCCTCCGACGACGCCGTGACCCTCAGCGCGCACACGCCGGACGAACGGGTGCGCAACGAGACGCCGGCCAAGCTGTGGCAGCTCTCGCCGGACGGCGCGAACCGCGGCCGGATGTCCTGCAACCGCGGCGAGCAGTCCACGCCCGCCGCGACCGGGCCGACCGGCCGGCAGGTCGTGTGGGTCGACTCCACCACCGGATCCGACGACCTGGTCACCCGGGCCCGCCCGGCGGGCCGTTGCGGCTGATCCCGCCGCGCTCACGACGAAGGGCCCCTGCCTTGCGGCAGGAGCCCTTCGTCAACCGTCGGGACGGCGGGATTTGAACCCACGACCCCTTGACCCCCAGTCAAGTGCGCTACCAAGCTGCGCCACGTCCCGGTTTGCCCGTTCCCTCCGGTTTTCTTCCCGGTGGGGCGTGCAGAAAGAAAATATCCTGTTCCGGGCCGTGATCCAAATCCGGGGTCGATCCGGGGCTGATGCGGGGTCCATGCGGGGCCGGTCCGGTGGCGGTCCGGGGTCAGCGGGAGGTGCCGAACAGCCGGCGCAGCAGCGTCGTGCGCGGTGCGACCGGAGGCTCCACGGCCTGCTCCGGCAGGGCGACCGGCTCGGCGCGGGCCGCCTCCGGGGTGTTCTCCGGTGCCGCCTCCGGAAGGGGGCCGTGGGCGGCGAGGGCGGTCAGGGCCCGGACGCGGAGCTTCGGGTCGGGGTCGTCGACGAGGCGGCGCAGGCAGCGGAGCCGGGCCTCCGGGCGGTGGGCCACCAGCAGGCGGAAGGCGGAGACCCGCACGTGCCGGGGCCGGTCGTCCGCCAGCCGCTCGTACAGCCACTCCTCGGGGAGGAGCCGGACGGCCACGGGCTCCAGCGCGCTGGTGGCCTCGCGGACGACGGAGGCCGACGGGTCGTCCAGCAGCGGGACGAGGCGCTCCTGCTTGCCGGTGCCCAGCGTCCGCAGCGCGGCGACGGTCCGGGCGCGCACGGCGGCGCGCGGGTGGTCCAGCAGCGGCCACAGCAGCGCCGCGTCCGCGCGCGTCCCGCTCTCGCCCAGGCCGGCGGGGGCGCCGGGGAGGACGACGGGGGCGGTGCAGGCGGCCCGGTGCAGCGGCAGCGGGTCGATGCCGTGCTGCCGCAGCGCCCAGCGGGCGCAGGCGCGGACGAGGCCGGAGCGGTCGGCGAGGAAACGGGCCGCCTCGTCGGTGTCCCCGGTCCGCTTGAGCGCGGTCACCCCGGCGGCCCGGACCCTCGGGCTCCGGGAGTCGAGCAGCGGCCGCAGGATCCCGGCGTCCTGGACCCGGGCGAGGGCCGCGTCCGCGCAGAGGTCCTGCACGACGGCGTCCCGGTCGGTCGCGGCGATGCGGGCGAGACGGGTGGGGGAGAGGTGGTCCTGCTCGATGGCGGCCCGGTGGCCGAACCGGCGCGCGCCCCGGTCCGGGCTCGCCAGCAGCGCGTCGATCAGCGCGGGGTCGCGGACGGTCTCCGCGAGCAGGGCGCGGGCGTGCCCGCCGTGCCTGCGCCCCGCCGCGCGCAGGGCCACGGCCGTGCCGAGCGCCACGGTCTCCGGCGAGGCCGTCGGCAGTGCCTCGTCCAGCACCTTCCGCGCCTGCTCGCGCACGGGTCCCGCCCAGTCGGCGCAGCGCAGGACGACGAGCGGCAGGAGGGCGGCGGCCCCGGGGTGCCGCAGCGCGGTCTCGCGGACGTGGCCGCTGGGGTGGCAGAGGGCGATCGCGAAGGCCGCGTCGTTGGGCGCCGGTTCCCCCGCGTGCAGCCAGGCCGTGGGCAACTCCTCCCACATCAGGTGCTCCCGCACGCCGTGGTCGAGGGCGACCCAATCGCGCGGATCGACGACGTCGAGCGGAAGGCCGGACCCCGATCGTGCGGCTCGCAGGGCGGTATGGGCCAGGTCGTGCTCGCGGCTCATGGAGGTGCGTCCCGTTTCGGTCGGTTCGATCGCGTGTGTGGTGATCGTAGGCCCGGGGCGGTCCGGGAATCGAACGGTTTTGGGGCGCCCACGGGGTTCCGCGAGGTTCACTCTCCCGAGTCATTGACGAAACATACGGAGCACTGCATAGTTATACCCATCACCGCATGCAATGCACGTAAGGAGAATCCCGTGACCGAGCGCGTCGTACTCGCCTACTCGGGCGGCCTGGACACCTCCGTCGCCATCGGCTGGATCGCCGAGGAGACGGGCGCCGAGGTCATCGCCGTCGCCGTGGACGTCGGCCAGGGCGGCGAGGACCTGGACGTCATCCGCAAGCGCGCGCTCGCCTGCGGTGCGGTGGAGGCGGAGGTCGCCGACGCCAAGGACGAGTTCGCCGAGGAGTACTGCCTCCCGGCGATCAAGGCCAACGCCCTGTACATGGACCGGTATCCGCTGGTCTCCGCCCTCTCGCGGCCCACGATCGTCAAGCACCTCGTCGCCGCGGCGCAGAAGCACGGCGCGACCACCGTCGCCCACGGCTGCACCGGCAAGGGCAACGACCAGGTGCGGTTCGAGGCGGGGATCTCCTCGCTGGCGCCCGACCTGAAGTGCATCGCGCCCGTCCGGGACTACGCGATGACCCGGGACAAGGCCATCGCCTTCTGCGAGGCCAAGGGCCTCCCGATCGCGACGACCAAGAAGTCGCCGTACTCCATCGACCAGAACGTCTTCGGCCGGGCCGTCGAGACCGGCTTCCTGGAGGACATCTGGAACGCCCCGATCGAGGACGTCTACGACTACACGGCCAACCCGGCCACCCCCCGGGACCCCGACGAGGTGGTCGTCACCTTCGAGAAG
This sequence comes from Streptomyces luteireticuli, assembly GCF_041519305.1. Lineage (NCBI taxonomy): Bacteria > Bacillati > Actinomycetota > Actinomycetes > Kitasatosporales > Streptomycetaceae > Streptomyces > Streptomyces luteireticuli. The sequence goes on along the minus strand of NZ_CP167927.1, from coordinate 2,083,885 downwards.
GGCGTCCCGGTCGCGATCGACGGCCAGGCCGTCACCGTCCTCCAGGCGATCCAGCAGCTCAACGAGCGGGCCGGCGCCCAGGGCATCGGCCGGATCGACATGGTCGAGGACCGGCTGGTGGGCATCAAGTCCCGGGAGATCTACGAGGCGCCCGGCGCCATCGCGCTGATCACCGCCCACCAGGAGCTGGAGAACGTCACCGTCGAGCGCGAACTGGCCCGCTACAAGCGGCAGGTGGAGCAGCGGTGGAGCGAGCTGGTCTACGACGGCCTGTGGTTCTCCCCGCTCAAGCGGGCCCTGGACGGCTTCATCGCCGAGGCCAACGAGCACGTCAACGGCGACATCCGGATGACCCTGCACGGCGGCCGGGCCGTCGTCACCGGCCGGAAGTCCGCCAGCTCGCTCTACGACTTCAACCTCGCCACCTATGACACGGGTGACTCGTTCGACCAGTCGGCGGCGAAGGGCTTCATCGACATCTTCGGCCTGTCGTCGAAGATCGCCGCCAAGCGCGACCTGGCCTGACGAGCGACCGGCCGCCGCTGCGCCCGCCCACGGCGGTCGGTCGCCTCCCCCACCACCCCCGAGGAGCACGCAAGTGAGCAACGGCACCACCGACGACGTCCGGCTCTGGGGCGGCCGCTTCGCCGACGGCCCGGCCGAGGCACTGGCCAAGCTGTCCGCGTCCGTCCACTTCGACTGGCGCCTGGCCCCCTACGACATCGCCGGTTCCCGCGCCCACGCCCGCGTGCTCCACAAGGCGGGCCTGCTGACCGCCGACGAGCTGGAGCGGATGCTCGACGGCCTCGACCGGCTGGAGAAGGACGTCGCCGACGGCACCTTCACCGGCACGATCGCCGACGAGGACGTGCACACCGCCCTGGAGCGCGGCCTGCTGGAGCGGCTCGGCCCCGAGCTCGGCGGCAAGCTGCGCGCCGGCCGCTCGCGCAACGACCAGGTGGCCACGCTCTTCCGGATGTACCTGCGCGACCACGCGCGGATCATCGGCGGGCTGATCACCGACCTCCAGGAGGCGCTCGTCGGCCTCGCCGAGGCGCACGCGGACGTGGCGATGCCCGGCCGCACCCACCTCCAGCACGCCCAGCCGGTGCTCTTCGCGCACCACGTCCTGGCGCACGTCCAGGCGCTGTCGCGGGACGCGGAGCGGCTGCGGCAGTGGGACGGGCGGACGGCGGTCTCCCCGTACGGTTCGGGCGCCCTGGCCGGCAGCAGCCTCGGCCTCGACCCGGAGGCGGTCGCCGCCGACCTCGGCTTCGAGCGTGGCTCGGCCGCCAACTCCATCGACGGCACGGCCGCGCGGGACTTCGTCGCGGAGTTCGCCTTCATCACGGCGATGATCGGCGTCGACCTGTCGAGGATCGCCGAGGAAGTGATCATCTGGAACACGAAGGAGTTCTCCTTCGTCACCCTCCACGACACCTTCTCCACCGGCTCGTCGATCATGCCGCAGAAGAAGAACCCCGACATCGCCGAGCTGGCGCGCGGCAAGTCCGGCCGGCTGATCGGCAACCTCACCGGCCTCATGGCCACCCTCAAGGCCCTGCCGCTCGCCTACAACCGCGACCTCCAGGAGGACAAGGAGCCCGTCTTCGACTCCTGCGACCAGCTGGAGGTCCTGCTCCCGGCCTTCACCGGGATGATGGCGACCCTCACCGTCCACCGCGAGCGGATGGAGGAGCTGGCCCCCGCCGGGTTCTCGCTGGCCACCGACATCGCCGAGTGGCTGGTGCGGCGGGGCGTGCCGTTCCGCGTCGCCCACGAGGTGGCGGGGGAGTGCGTCAAGGAGTGCGAGAAGCACGGCATCGAGCTCGACGGGCTGAGCGACGAGCAGTTCGCCGCGATCTCCCCGCACCTGACCCCCGAGGTCCGCACCGTCCTGGACGTGCCCGGGGCGCTCGCCTCCCGCAGCGGACGCGGGGGCACCGCCCCCTCGGCGGTCGCGGTGCAGCTCACGGAGGTCAAGGCGGACCTGGCCGTCCAGCGGGAGTGGGCCGGCGCACAGCGGTCCTGACGCACAGCGGTCCTGACGCGCGACGCGGCTGACGCGTACGCGACACAGATAACCCGAATGAGACATCACTGTCTCATTCGGGTTATCGTCGTCTCATGAGCCTCGACCGTGAACACGTACTGAGGGCCGCCGCGGCCCTGCTCACCCGCAAGGCCACGGCATCCATGGACGAGATCGCCAAGGCCGCCGGGGTCAGCCGGGCCACCCTCCACCGGCACTTCTCCGGCCGCGACACCCTGGTGCGCGCCCTGGAGGACCACGGCATCGCCGAGTTCGAGCGGGCCCTCGACGAGGCCCGCACGGAGGAGGGCGACGCCGACGAGGCCGTACGCCGGCTGATCGCGCGCTCCGAGCCCGTCGCCGGTTTCCTCGCCTTCCTCTTCACCGAGAACCAGCTCTACGAGGCCGGCATCAACGAGGGCTGGAACCGGCTCGACGTCCGCGTCCAGGGACTCTTCCGGCGCGGCCAGGAGGAGGGCGTCTTCCGCCTCGACCTCTCGCCCGCCTGGCTCACCGAGGCGCTCTACGGGCTGATCGGTGCCGGGGCCTGGGCCGTGCAGGACGGCCGGGTGGCCGCCAAGGACCACACCCGGATGGTCTCCGAGCTGCTGCTCGGCGGCGCGCGGCGGAGGATGGAGCGGTGAGCAGCGAAACGATCACACGGGAGCCCGGGGCCAAGGGGCCGGACGCACCGGGGCGGGGGCGCTGGCTCGCGCTCGCCGTCCTGGTCCTGGCCGTACTGCTGGTGGCCGTGGACGCCACCGTCCTCGGCCTGGCGACGCCGTTCCTCAGCGAGGACCTGCGTCCCTCGGGCACCCAGCTGCTGTGGATCGGTGACGTCTACTCCTTCGTCATCGCCGGTCTGCTGGTCTCCATGGGCAGCCTGGGCGACCGCATCGGGCGGAAGAAGCTGCTGCTGAGCGGTGCCGTGGCCTTCGGCGCGGTCTCGGTGCTCAACGCCTACGCCTCCAGCCCGGAGATGATGATCGCGGCCCGGGCGCTGCTGGGCGTGGCGGGCGCGACGCTGATGCCCTCGACGCTGGCGCTGATCCGCAACCTCTTCCACGATCCGCGCGAGCGCAGCCTCGCCATCGGCATCTGGGGCGCGATGGCCTCGGCCGGCGCGGCGGTGGGTCCGGTGGTCGGCGGGTTCCTGCTGGAGAACTTCTGGTGGGGCTCGGTCTTCCTGATCAATCTGCCGGTGATGGCCGTGCTGGTGCTGGTGGGCGTCAAGCTGCTGCCCGAGTCGCGCGACCCGGCGCCCGGCCCCTGGGACCTGCTGAGCGTCGCGCTGTCGATGGCCGGCATCATCGCCGTCGTCTATGCGATCAAGGAGGGGGCGACGACCGGTGCGAGCCCGGAGGTCGCCGTCGCGGCGGTGATCGGCGTGGGGGCCCTGGCCTGGTTCGTCCGGCGCCAGCTGCGGCTGCCCGCACCCCTGTTGGACATGCGCCTCTTCCGCAACCGGGGCTTCTCCGGCGCGGTGCTGGCCGACCTGCTGACCGTCCTCGGCCTGTCCGGGCTGGTCTTCTTCCTCTCGCAGTTCCTGCAACTGGTGCAGAACCGCGACCCGTTGGAGGCGGGCCTGGCCGAACTCCCGGCGGCCATCGGCGCGGTCACGGCGGGTCTGCTCGCCGGGCAGGCCGCCCGCCGCTGGTCGGTGCGGGGCGTGGTGTCCGGCGGCCTCGCGGCGATCGGCACCGCGCTCGCGGTGCTCTGCTGGCTCTCCACCGGCACCGCCTATCCGCTGCTGGGCGCGGTGCTGCTGGTCGTCGGCGTCGGCGCGGGCTTCTCCTTCACCGTCACCGCCGACGTCATCCTCTCCAGCGTGCCCAAGGAGCAGGCGGGCGCCGCCTCGGCGGTCTCCGAGACGGCGTACGAGCTGGGCGCCGCGCTGGGCATCGCCCTGCTCGGCTCGATCGTCACCGGCGTCTACCGCGGCTTCACGGTGCCCGCGGGCGTCCCGGAGGAGCAGGCGTCCGCGGCGCACGAGTCGCTGGGCGGCGCCGTCAAGGCGGCGGTGACGCTGCCGGCGGACACGGGCTCGGTACTGCTCTCCTCGGCGCAGCACGCCTTCGTCGACGGGCTGCGGATCGCCTCCGGCGTGGGAGCGGCGGTGCTGCTGAGCACGGCGGTGGCGGCGTGGTTCCTGCTGCGCGGGCAGCGGCTCGAAGAGGGCACGGTCGAGCACTGACCGAGTACTGACCGAGCGCTGAGCGGCACAGGGCTCAGATGAGCTAACCCCACAGGGGCCGGGGCGGCAAGCCCCGGCCCCTGTGACATTTGCCGAGAGCAAGTTCTCTTGACGGCATCCTTATGCGGGCGCAAATATCGCGGCTACCGGTCGGTATTGCCGAACGCGGTTCGACAAGATCCTTGAGATTCCTCGTGCGGAAGGAACCCCCTCATGCGTCTGCGCGCCAGAGTCAGGCTGCTGCTCGCCGCCGCGGCCACCGCCGCCCTCACCTTCACGGGCATGTCGGCCGCGCCGACGGCCTCCGCCTCGATCCTCGACATCCCGCCGAAGGGTGCCAACGACTGGTCCTGCAAGCCGGATTCGGCCCACCCCCAGCCGGTTGTGCTGGTCAACGGCACCTTCAAGCTGATGGCCGAGAACTGGGCCAAGCTCTCCCCGAAGCTGAAGGAGAAGGGCTACTGCGTCTTCGCCTTCAACTACGGCCACATGGAGACCGACCCCATCCCGCAGGCGGCGGCCGAGCTGCGCGACTTCGTGGAGGCGGTGCGCGGCGCGACCGGCGCGGCCAAGGTCGACATCGTCGGCCACAGCCAGGGCGGCATGATGCCCCGCTACTACGTCAAGTTCCTCGGCGGCGCCGACAAGGTGGACGACCTCATCGGCATCGTCCCCTCCAACCACGGCACCAAGAACCCGCTGGCGATCCCGGCCGGTTACACCTTCTGCCCGTCCTGCCTCGACCAGCGGGTCGGCTCCGACCTGCTGAAGAAGCTCAACGAGGGCGAGGAGACCCCGGCCGGGCCGGACTACACCGTCATCACCACCCGGCACGACGAGGTCGTCATCCCCTACACCAGCGCCCTGCTGAGCGGCCCGAAGGAGCACCTGACCAACGTCGTGCTCCAGGACAAGTGTCCGCTCGACCCGTTCATGCACGACCAGGCGACCAAGGACCCGGTCGTCCACCAGTGGGTGCTGAACGCCCTGGAGCACAAGGGCCCCGCCGACCCGGGCTTCCAGCCGCGGTGCCTCGGCGGGGCGTGATCCCTCGCGATCCCTCGCGAACCGTCGGGTCAGGCGGCCTTCGACGCCCGCGCCTTGGTGGCGTAGACGTCCACGTACTCCTGGCCCGACAGCCGCATCACGTGGCTCATCACCTCGTCGGTGACGGCGCGCAGCACATAGCGGTCGCGGTCCATGCCCTCGTAGCGGGAGAAGTCCAGCTGCTCGCCGAAGCGCACCGTCACCGGCGCGATGCGCGGCAGGCCCTTGCCGCTCGGCTGCACCTTGTCGGTGCCGACCATCGCGAACGGGACGACCGGCGCGCCGGTCATCAGCGCGAGCCGGGCGATGCCGGTGCGGCCGCGGTACAGCCGGCCGTCGGGGGAGCGGGTGCCCTCGGGGTAGATGGCGAAGATCTTGCCCTCGTCCAGCACCCGGCGGCCCGTCATCAGGGCCGCGACGCCGCCGTGACCGCCGTCCCGGTCCACCGGGATCATCCCGGAGGCGCCGAAGAACCAGGCCATCAGCCGTCCCTTGAGGCCCTTGCCCGTCACGTACTCGTCCTTGCCGATGAAGAACACCTGGCGCTTGACCACCAGCGCGAGGAAGAGCGAGTCGATGAACGTGACGTGGTTCCCGGCGAGGATGACCGGTCCGCTGCCGGGGATGCGCTCCATGCCCTCGACCGTGGGGCGGTACAGGACGCGCATGAGCAGTCCGAGGAACGCCTTGAGCAGGATGCGGGACAACGGATCCTCCGGGTCGGTGTGTGCGGGCGGACGGGCCGGGTGGCGCTTGAGGACGATACTCGCGGGTACGAGTGCGCCGCACGCCGGGTTAACCGACTCGATACGCAGTGTTGACGTGAGTTTTCACTCCGTTTCGGCACAGGCCTTCTGTACGAAAGACGGACGCACCTACGATCTGCGCGTCCGAACAGGAGCCGGAACTACCGGCTCCGCATCACGAGGAGCGACATCACATGCAGCAGGAGCAGCGGCCGGGCAGGCGGATGGTACTGGGGGCCGCGGCGGCTCTCGGCGCGGGAGCCGTCGCCCTCGGCGGCGGCGCCGGCACGGCGGCGGCCGCGGCGGCCCCGGCCGCCGCACGCGGGCGCGGACACGGCGGTCACTTCCGTGACCTGCCGGTCCCCACCGTCATCGGCCACCGCGGCGCCAGCGGCTACCGCCCCGAACACACCCTCGGCTCCTACCAGTTCGCCCTGGACAACGGCGCGGACGTCATCGAGCAGGACGTCGTCCCCACCAAGGACGGCCACCTCGTCTGCCGCCACGAGAACGACATCACCGGCACCACCGATGTCTCCTCCCGCCCCGAGTTCGCCTCCCGCAAGACCACCAAGACCGTGGACGGCGAGGCCCACACCGGCTGGTTCACCGAGGACTTCACGCTCGCCGAGCTGAAGACCCTGCGCGCCAAGGAGCGTCTGCCGCAGTTCCGCCAGCACAACACCATGTACGACGGCCGCTGGTCCGTGCCCACCTTCGAAGAGGTCCTCAAGTGGGCCGAACAGCAGGGCCGCAAGCGCGGCCGGCGTATCTGGCTGCACGTCGAGACCAAGCACCCCACCTACTTCCGCAAGCTGGGCCTGGGCCTGGAGGAGCGGCTCGCCAAGCTGCTGCGCCGGTACGGGCGGGCCGGGCGCGACGGCCACACCTTCCTCCAGTCCTTCGAGCCGAGCAGCCTCCAGCGGCTGGGCCGCCTCGGCGTCGACGGTCCCAAGATCCTTCTCCTGGACGACCTGCCCGTCCGCCCCTGGGACTTCGTCGAGGCCAAGGACCCGCGCACGACCCGCGACCTGATCACGCCCAAGGGCCTGAAGTGGGTCGCCGGCTTCGCCGACGGCATCGGCCCCTGGCTCGACACGATCATCCCCCGGGACAAGGACGGCAGGCTCACCAAGCCCACCACGCTGGTGCGCGACGCCCACGCCGCCGGGCTGATCCTCCACCCGTACACCATGCGCAACGAGAACAACTTCCTGCCCGCCGACTTCCGGCGCGGCACCGACCCCGCCGCGTACGGCGACGCCTTCGGCGCCTTCAAGACGTACTTCGCCACCGGCATCGACGGCATCTTCTCCGACAACTGCGACACCGCGGTGCTCGCGCGGGACGCGTTCCTGGCAGGACGCAAGGGCTGACGAGTCAGCTCACGACGGTTGCCGACACGGAAGGGTGATGCCCCTCCGCGTCGGCAACCGGCGGATCACGGGCCCACGTCCCGCCGGACATGACACCGAACGACCTCCTCACCTCGCTGCGCCCGCTGCTGGCCGCGGAATGCGCCGCGGAGGCCCCGGCGGCCGGCGTGGACGCGGCCGACCTCGAACAGGCCGTCTGGGTCCGGCTGCTGAGCGAGGGATGCGCCGCCCCGGTGGAGCGGGACCGGGGGCGGCGGTTACGCGCAGCGGTACGGGCCGAGGCCCGCGCCGCGCGCCGGCACACCCGGCGCGAGGTGCCCTACGACCCGACCGCCGACGAACCGGCCGGCCCGGCCGCGGCGTCGGAGTCCGGGGTGGAACGGGCCGTCCTGGCCGCCGAGTCGGGGCGCGAACTGCGCGCCGCGGTCCGCCGGCTGCCCGGCCGCTGCCCCGGCCTGATGCGGGCACTGCTCTCCTCCGGCGACCCGACCTACCGAGAAATCGCAGGGGAGTTGGGTATCTCACAAGGATCTCTGGGGCCCATCCGTTCCCGATGCCTGGGATGCCTGCGCAGAATGCTCACGGCGGCGATTGCGGTTCCTGACCCCGGGGGAAAGGAGCGATAGGCCCGTTGGGCCGTTGGGCAACACGCGCCACGGAAGGCGACCAGGGGAGGCATGCGCACATGGGCATGAGCGTGACCATCGCGACGGCGGGCGAGGACGACGCCGAACAGATCCTCAAGCTCCAGTACCTCTGCTACCAAGGGGAGGCGGAGCTCTACGGCGACTACTCCATCGCGCCGCTCACCCAGAGCCTGGCCGCGCTCCGGGCCGAACTGGCCGCCGGATGCGTCCTGGTGGCCCGGCTCGGGGACGAGGTCGTCGGCTCGGTCCGCGCCTCCGTCGACACGTCCGGGGTCGCGACGCTCGCCGCCCTCATCGTGCACCCGCGGCTGCGCCGGCACGGTCTTGGGGGCCGACTGCTGGCCGCCGTCGAGGAGCGCCTGGCCGCGGAGCACTCCGCACAGCACTTCCGCGTGTCGGTCGGCCGCCGTAGCGAGGTCGCGCTGCGGTTGTGCCGGGGGCGGGGGTATGCCGCGACGGCCGGCGCGGAGCAGGGCCTGGTGACGCTGGAGAAGGCGGTGGAGGCCCCGGCGTACGCGGGCTGATCGCCGTATGGAGTGTGCCCCGGTCCCTCTCCCAGAGGGGGCACCCCCATTTCACCGTTTCTTGCGCGCTCCGCGCGGGTGTCCTCAAGCGCCGGACGGGCTGAAATTCAGCCCGTCCGGCGCTTGAGGACAGCGCCCGAAGGGCGCTTGGGGTCCGGGGTCTCCCCGGAAGAAACGGTGAAAGGGCGGGACCGGGGCAAAAACCCAACGCGGCCCTACCGGGCCGCAGCCGCCTTCCGCAACCACACCATCGCCGTCACCGGCAGGATCACGGGGATGAACAGGTAGCCCATGCCGTAGTCCGACCACACCGTCGCATCCGGGAACGACGACGGCGAAACCAGCGTCCACGTGCCAACGGTCAGTACCCCGAGCAGCTCCAGCACACAGCACACCAAGGCCGCCCGCCGCGCCGTTTCGCCCCCGCGTACGAGCGAGTACGTGATGAACGCGTACACAAGGGCGGCCGCCGCCGACAGCGAGTACGCCAACGGCGCATGCCCGAAGTGCAGCGCCATCTGCACGATCGACCGCGACGCCGCGGCCACCGTGAACACCCCGTACACCCAGACCAGCAGCCGCCCGGGCCCCTTCCCCAGACCCGCGCCGCTCTCGACGGACTCGGTCACAGTCGTCACCCTCCCCAGATGTCGTAGAGCCGCACCTGCAGCACACCGAGCACCACCGCGCCGGCCGCCACCGTGGCCGAACCCCAGCGGGTCCGCTCGGTGAGCGACACGAAGCCGGCGCCCGGGACGCAGGCCGCCGCGCCCAGCAGATAGGCGACGAAGATGGCCGTCCCCTTGGCGGGCTGCTCGCCGCGGCTCAGCTGCACCACACCGATGACCAGCTGCACGAGGGCGAGCACGGAGACGACGGCCATGCCGATGAAGTGCCAGTCCTTGGTGGACTGGTCGCGGTAGAAGGCGTGGCCGCACCAGGCGGCGAGCGCGAGGGCGGCCAGACCGACCACGAGCGTCAGGGCGTCGATCACCGTGACCCCCGGGCGGCACGTGCGGCACGTGCGGACGAGACAGGCATGGAACGACTTTAGACCGCGCCTGTGACAGTCCGGCCCCCGGCCCGGGCGTCCACATTTCAGCCATCCATGTCCATCATTCGGACAACCTTTACTCATTCGCTCACGTGTCTGTTTTACTTGCCCGCATGACCACGACGAGCACCCGCTTTCTTGCGACCGAGGCGATGACGACGCCCGGTGCTGCTCGTTGCATGTGTCGAATGTGTGACCGCTGAGGGCCCCCGTTCTGAGCCTCGCGCCCCGAAGCGAGACCCGAAGAGCCCGCGTCCGACGAAGGACGGCGCGCTCTCCTCCCTCCGCGACACCGGAACCCCCGAGCCGCGCGCCATCGGCGCCCCGGGGATCCCCAATGCCGCGTTTCCGCAATGAATTCCCGTGCGTCGGCACCCCACTGCCGCGCACTCGACAGTGACGGAATCCCCTGTGATCACCACCAAGGGCCTGACAAAGGTCTACCGCTCACGCGGCCGCGAGGTCACCGCCCTCGACGGCGTCGATCTGCACGTGCGCGAAGGCGAGGTGTACGGCGTCGTCGGACAGAGCGGCGCCGGCAAATCGACCCTCATCCGCTGCGTCAACCTCCTGGAGCGTCCCACCTCCGGCACGGTCACCGTCGCCGGTCAGGACCTCACGGCGCTCGCCGGCCGGGGCCAACGCGCCGGAGCCGAGCTCCGCCGGGCACGCAGCAGCATCGGCATGATCTTCCAGCACTTCAACCTGCTGTCCTCGCGGACCGTCCAGTCCAACGTCGAGCTGCCGCTGGAGATCCTCGGCCTCTCCGGCAAGGAGCGCTCCCGCAAGGCCCTGGCGCTCCTCGACCTCGTCGGCCTCGCCGACAAGGCCAAGGCCTACCCGGGCCAGCTCTCCGGCGGCCAGAAGCAGCGCGTCGGCATCGCCCGCGCCCTGGCCGGCGACCCCAAGGTGCTGCTCTCCGACGAGTCGACGTCCGCGCTCGACCCGGAGACCACCCGCTCGATCCTCCAGCTGCTGCGCGACCTCAACCAGCAGCTCGGCCTGACCGTCCTCCTCATCACGCACCAGATGGAGGTCGTCAAGACCATCTGCGACTCCGCGGCGCTGATGAAGGGCGGCCGCGTGGTGGAGCACGGCACCGTCGCCGAGCTCCTCGCGCAGCCCGGCTCCGAGCTGGCGGCCGAGCTCTTCCCCGTGGGCGGCGAGCCCTCCGGTCCCGACCGCACCGTCGTGGACGTCACCTTCCACGGCGACGCGGCCACCCAGCCGGTCATCTCCCAGCTGTCCCGCACGTACAACATCGACATCTCGATCCTGGGCGCCGCCATGGACACCGTCGGCGGCAAGCAGGTCGGCCGGATGCGCATCGAGCTGCCCGGCCGCTTCGAGGAGAACGTCGTCCCGATCGGCTTCCTGCGCGAGCAGGGCCTCCAGGTCGAGGTGGCGCCCGTGCACACCGGCGAGGCGGCCACCGCCGACGCCCTCCTCAAGGAAGGTGCCAAGTGACCTGGAACGAGATGCAGCCACTGCTGCGCGACGCCTGTCTCGACACCCTCTTCATGGTGTGGTGGTCGGCCGTGTGGACCGTCATCGGCGGCCTGCCGCTGGGCGTCCTGCTCTACCTCACCGACCGCGGCGCCCTGCTGCAGAACGTCGTGGTCAACAAGGTCGTCGGCGTCGTCGTCAACATCGCCCGGTCCGTGCCCTTCATCATCCTGATCGTCTGGCTGATCCCCTTCAGCCGGATGGTGATCGGCACCTCCATCGGCCCCAGCGCCGCCGTGGTGGCCCTGACCATCGGCGCCATCCCGTTCTTCGCCCGGCTGGTGGAGACCTCGCTGCGCGAGGTCGACCACGGGCTGATCGAGGCCGTGCAGTCGATGGGCGGCGGCACCTGGACCGTGATCTTCAAGGTCCTGCTCCCGCAGGCCCTGGCCTCCCTGGTCGCCGGCCTCACCACCACCGTCATCGCCCTCATCGGCTACTCCGCGATGGCCGGTGCCGTCGGCGGCGGCGGGCTCGGCCAGGTCGCCATCAACTACGGCTACCAGCGCCAGGAGCACGGGCTGATGAACATCACCATCGTGCTGCTCGTCGTCCTCGTCGCGATCGTCCAGCTCGCCGGCGACCTGACCGTACGCCGCCTCGCCCGCCGCACCGGCCGCCAGGCCGCACCGGCCGGACTGCGGCGCCTGCGCCCCGCGAAGCAGGCCGCCGTGCCCGCGCAGCGGAGCGCCGACGAGCCGAAGGCGGCCGTCGAAACCCCCTGAACCGCCGGGGCCCTTCGCCGGCCCCGAGGAAACACCACGAGCCCGGACCCTTTGCCGGGTGGCAACACCTCGTGAGAACAAGAAAGGCACTCTTCGTGCGTACCACCGTCAAGCTCTCCGCCGCCCTCGCGGCCGCCGCCGCGCTCACCCTCGGCCTGAGCGCCTGCAGCGCCCCCTCCGACACCTCCGCGTCCTCCACCAAGAAGGGCAAGGACGCCGACCCCACCGCCAAGCTCGTCATCGCGGCCAGCCCCACCCCGCACGGCGACATCCTCAACTTCGTCCGCGACCACCTCGCGGAGAAGAACGGCCTGAAGCTGGAGGTGAAGGAGTACAACGACTACAACGTGCCCAACACCGCCGTCCAGAGCGGTGAGATCGACGGCAACTTCTTCCAGCACAAGCCGTACCTCGACGACTTCAACAAGAAGAACAAGACCGACATCGTCCCGGTCGTCAACGTCGAGATCGAGCCGCTCGGCCTCTACTCGAAGAAGGTCAAGAACCTCTCCGAGCTCGGTGACGGCTCCACCATCGCCGTGCCCAACGACGCCACCAACGAGGGCCGCGCCCTCAAGCTGCTGGCCGACCACAAGATCATCGAGCTCAAGGACGGCGTCGGCTCCTCCGCCACCCTCAAGGACATCAAGGACGCCAAGGGCGTCAAGTTCACCGAGCTGGAGGCGTCCCAGATCCCGCCCCGCCTCGGCGACGTGGACGCCGCGATCATCAACGGCAACTTCGCCATCGGCGCCAAGCTCAACCCCTCCAAGGACTCCCTCGCCCTGGAGAAGGCCGACGGCAACCCCTACGCCAACTTCCTCGCCGTGAAGAAGGGCAACGAGCAGGACCCGCGCATCGTCAAGCTCGCCAAGCTGCTCAACTCCGACGAGGTCAAGAAGTTCATCGAGGAGAAGTTCAGCAACGGCGCCGTCATCCCCGCCTTTGGTGCCGTCAAGAGCTGACACCTTGTAACCTCAGCCGTCTCGGCGGCCGCAGGCCCCGCACACGCCACGCTGCGTGCGCGGGGCCGCCGCGCTCGGCGCACCCATAAGGTCATACGGCATGCTGGGTGCCCCGAGACCGGCCCGGTCGCCCGGACGGCACCGAGCCCACCCCGCCCCCGGCGTTGGAGCAGCGCATGACTTCCACCTTTCCGGACATCTCCATCAGTACGGACCGGCTGGTGCTGCGCCCGTTCGACGCGACGGACGTCCCCGCGCTCACGGAGATGATGAACGACGAGCTCATCACCGCGTGGACGTCCGCCCCCCACCCCTTCACCACCGCCGACGCCCGCGACTGGGCCCTGCGCACCGCCCCCGCGGAACGCCTCTCGGGACGCGGAATCGTCTTTGCGGTCACCGAGTTCCTCACCCACCGCCTCGTCGGCACCGTGCGCCTCCACCACACCGACTGGCGCACCCTGTCCACCGAGGTCGCCTACGTCACCGCCCCCTGGGCCCGCGGCGAGGGCTACGCCTGCGAATCCGTCCTGGCCGTCGCCCGCTGGCTGTTCCGCGACCAGAAGTTCGAACGCCTGGAACTGCGCACCGCCGCCGACAACACCGCCTCCCAGCAGGTCGCCCAGAAGATCGGCAGCATCAGCGAGGGCGTCCTGCGCAACGCCTGGATAGCCCGCAGCCGCACGGAGGACGGCGGCTGGACGGACATCCGCAGCGACCTCATCGTCTGGAGCCTGCTCCCCGAGGACCTCGACGAGGTACGCGCCCCGCAGACCGGCAGCACCGGATACGCCGCCGCGTTCCACAGCTGGCGCTGACGACAGCCGGCGCGGACGACCCCGCGCGCGCCCGTGCGCCCCGCGGCCGGACGGTGGTCCGGACCTGCCGGGGTACTCTCACCATGCCCGCCGACCGGCGGGCCCCGAAGACCCAGACGAGCCCAGGAGACAGACGACGATGGCCGACCGGGTCACGGTGATCGGATGGGACGGCTCACCGCTGACGGACGCGGCCCGCTCCGCCGTGGGCGCCGCCACCCTCGTCGCCGGAGCCGCGCACCACCTGGCGCTGCCCGAGATCCCGCCCGCCGCCGAGCGCGTCCGCCTCGGCAGCGTCGACCTCGCCGCCCGGCGCATCGCCCGGCACCGCGGCACCGCCGTCGTCCTCGCCGACGGGGACCCCGGCTTCTTCGGCGTCGTCCGCACCCTGCGCGCCCCCGAACACGGCCTGGAGGTCGAGGTGGTGCCCGCCGTCTCCTCCGTCGCCACCGCCTTCGCCCGCGCCGGCATGCCCTGGGACGACGCCCAGGTCGTCGTCGCCCACAGCCGCGACCTGCGCCGCGCCGTCAACGTCTGCCGCGCCCACCCCAAGGTCTGCGTCCTCACCTCGCCCGGCGCCGGCCCCGCCGAACTGGCGCTGCTGCTCGGCCCCGTGCACCGCACCTTCGTCATCTGCGAACAGCTCGGCACCGCCCGCGAACGGGTCACCGTGCTCACCTCCGACAAGGTCGCCGACCACGCCTGGCGCGACCCCAACGTCGTCATCGTCATCGGCGGCCAGGGCACGGAGGACCCGGCCGGCGCACCCGGCGGGCGCGCCACGGGCGGCTGGATCGCCGGCCGCGACCCCGGCCGGCTCCCCGGCCCGCGCGGCTGGGCGCTGCCCGCCGACGCCTATGGGAGCGCCCCCGGCGAGGGCGAGGGCGCCGAGCTGCGCGCCGCCCAACTCGCCCGGCTCGGGCCCCGCGTCGGCGACCTCGTCTGGGACATCGGCTCCGGCAACGGCGCCGCCGCCGTCGAGGCCGCGCGGTTCGGCGCGGCCGTCATCGCCGTCGACCGCGACGCGGACGCCTGCGGACGCGCGACCGCCGTCGCCCGTCACTACGGCGTCCAGCTCCAGGTCGTCCACGGCACCGCCCCGGTCGTCCTGGAGGACCTCCCCGAGCCCGATGTCGTCCGCGTCGGCGGCGGTGGCGCGCCCGTCGTCGCCGCCTGCGCCGACCGCCGCCCCGAGGCGATCGTCACCCACGCCGCGACCCGCGACGAGGCCGAGGCCGTCGGCCGGGTCCTCGCCGAGCGCGGATACGCGGTCGACTGCACCCTGCTCCAGGCCGTGGAACTCGACACCGAGGCCTGGGCGGAGCGCGAACGGGCCGTTACCTTCCTGTTGAGCGGCCGTCGTCCGCACCTCTGATCCCGCACCCGTGATCCCGACCGGCCGGGCGGGCGGTAGGCTGGCGGATCGTTGTGCGGCGGCCCGGTGTCTAACACCACAGGCACCAATGTCCCGGACGCGCCACCTTTTTGGCGGCGCGCACGGCAGGGTGGCACCGGGACGGTACGCCAACGTGCCGCGAGACATGGACGCTCGTTCTTGCTATGGGCGTGAGCGGTTGGAAGGAGCACTACCGATGGGCGAGGGGTACGCATGACCGACACCGGCCGGTTCCCGGGAGAGGGACAGCCGGAGAACGCAGGCGCGACACCCGGGCACCCGCTCACCGCGGACGCCGCGGCTCCTGCCGACACCGGAGTCCCGACAGTCCCCACCGTCCCGCCGGCGCCTCAGGCACCTCAGGCGCCGATGACGGGACCCTCCACCTACGCGTTCCTCGCCGACGGGGACGGCACCGACGAGGACGACCTGCTGCTGATGCCGGGCGCCCAGGGCGCCTGGATGGAGCAGCCCTCCGCACAGGGCGGCACCCACGAGACGGGCGGCCGGGACACCGGCGCGGCCGTCTTCGAGGAGGTCCGCACCCCGCCGGCGGCGCCCGCCGCGCCCCGCCGGCCCCTGCACATGGGCCCGCCCGACCCGTCCTCCAACGGCCTCGTGCGCTCGCTGGCCGACCGCGGCCCGGCCGCGCCCCAGCAGCCGGTGGGCTCGCCGGTCCCGCAGCCGCCGACGGCCGCCCCCGGACCCGAGTACCTCGACGCGCCGCGCGCCGAGGAAGTGCCGCGCCCCGACGGGCCGGTGGCGCAGCCGGGCATATGGGACGCCCAGCCGGAGACGCCCGCGGCACCGGCGGACGGGCCCGTGGCCGAGCCCGTCGTGGCCTTCGTCCCGCCGCAGAGCACCGGCGCGCCGCCGGTCGCGGCGGCCCCGTCCGAAGGCCCGGCCGAGGTCCCGTCCGACGCACCGTCGGACGTCGCCCCCGCCGCCGAGCCGGTGCCGTCCGTGCCCGCGCAGCTCGCCCCCGTGGACCTCGTCCAGCCGGAGGCCGGGCCGCAGCCGGAGACGGTGCCGCCGGCGCGTACGCCCGCGCCCGAGGAGACCCCGGCACCGGCGCCCGCCGAACAGGCTGCCGTCGCTCCGGAGCCGGTTGCTCCCGCTGCCCCGGTGGCCGCGGAGCCCATGACTCCGGCTGCGCCCGAGCCTGTTGCTCCCGCTGCTCCCGTGGTCGCCGAGCCGGCTGTCCCGGTTGCTGCCGAGCCGGCTGCCGCCATGGTCGGCGAGCCCGCTGCCCCGGTCGTGGCCGAGGTGGTCGTGGCCGAGGCCGCCGTGGCCGCGGAGGCCGTTGCCGCCGCCGAGCCGGTGGCTCATGCACCGGTGGCACAGCCGGAGCCCGCGCCTGCGGCCGCTCCCGCGGCGGTGGAGGAGCAGCCGTCCGCGCCCGTCGAGCCGTCCGCGCCCGTCGAGCCGTCCGTGGCCGCGGAACCCGCGGCCCCGGTCGCCGCCGCCGTTGCGCCCGCCGAGGCCCCGGCGGAGACGGCCGCACCGGTTTCCGCCGAGGCGGCCCCGGTTCCGGCCCCGGCCGAGGCTCCGGCGCCCGCCGAGGCCCCCGTCACCGCCGCGGTGCCCGCCGCCGCACCGGAGGCCGTCCAGGAGGCGGTCCAGGTCTCCGAGCCCGCGCCGCCGCAGCCCCAGGTCACCGAGGCGCCGACGGCCGTACCCGAGGCCCCCGTTCAGCCGCAGCCCGTCGCCGTGGCCGAACCGGCCCCGGCCCCCGCCGCCGAACCCGCCCCGCAGCAGGCCCCCGTGGCGGACGCGCCGCAGGTGCCCGCCGCCCCGGTGCCCGCCGTCGTCGAGCCGGAGCCCCAGGCCCCGGCAGCCGCCCCCGCCGAGGCGGAGCCGCAGGCCGAAGCGGCCGAGGCCGCTGAGCCCGCCCCGCAGCAGCCCGTCGCCGAGGAGCCGGCGCAGGCAACCGCCGAGGCCCCCGAGGAGCCCGAGGGGCCCGCCGCCGAGGCGGCCCCGCTCCTCGCCCTCGTCGAGGACGAGCCCCCGGCCGCGGAGGCCGACCAGGCCGATCAGGCCGATCAGGCCGACCAGGACGGGCCCGCCGCCGTGGAACAGGCCGAGCCCGCCCTCCCGTTGGGCCCGCCCGCCGACGGCTACGCGGCCGCCGAGCGGGAGGCCGTGCACCGGGTCATGCGCGAGCGCCGCGACATCCGCAACGGCTTCCGCCCCGACCCCATCCCGCACGACGTCCTGCTGCGCGTCCTGGAGGCCGCGCACACGGCGCCGAGCGTCGGGCACTCCCAGCCCTGGGACTTCGTCGTCATCCGCTCCGCCGAGACCCGGCGGACGATGCACGAGCTGGCCGAGCGGCAGCGCGTCGCGTACGCCGACTCGCTGCCGAAGGCGCGGGCGAAGCAGTTCAGGGAGATGAAGATCGAGGCCATCCTCGACACGCCCGTCAACATCGTCGTCACCGCCGACCCCACTCGTGGCGGCCGGCACACCCTGGGCCGGCACACCCAGCCGCAGATGGCCCCGTACTCGTCGGCCCTCGCCGTCGAGAACCTCTGGCTCGCGGCCCGCGCCGAGGGCCTCGGCGTCGGCTGGGTCAGCTTCTTCGACGAACGCGAGATGGTGCGCGAACTCGGCCTCCCCGAGCACCTGGAGGTCGTCGCCTACCTGTGCGTCGGGTACGTGGACGAGTTCCCGGACGAGCCCGAGCTGATGCAGGCAGGCTGGTCCAAGCGCCGTCCGCTGTCCTGGGTGGTGCACGAGGAGACGTACGGCCGCCGCGCGCTGCCCGGCGAGGACCCGCACGACCTGCTCGCCGAGACGCTGCGCGGCATCCGCCCGCTGGACGCCAAGGCGCTCGGCGAGGCGTGGGAGCGGCAGAAGCGGATGACCAAGCCGTCGGGCGCGCTCGGCATGCTGGAGATCATCTCCGCCCAGCTGTGCGGCCTGTCGCGCAAGTGCCCGCCGCCGATCCCGGAGCCCGCCGCCGTCGCGATCTTCGCGGGCGACCACGGCGTGCACGCCCAGGGCGTCACCGCGTGGCCCCAGGAGGTCACCTCGCAGATGGTCGCCAACTTCCTGGGCGGCGGGGCGGTCTGCAACGCCTTCGCCAACCAGGTCGGCGCCGAGGTCTGCGTGGTGGACGTGGGTGTGGCCGGCGACCTGCCGAGCCGTCCCGGTCTGCTGCCGCGCAAGGTCCGCCCGGGAACGGCCGACTTCACCATCGGCCCGGCGATGACCCGCGAGGAGGCGCTGCGCGCCGTCGAGGTGGGCATCGAGACCGCCCGCGACCTGATCACCGCCGGCAACAAGGCGCTGCTGACGGGCGAGATGGGCATCGCCAACACCACGGTGTCGGCCGCCCTCGTCTCCGTCTACACCGGCGCGGACCCGGCCGAGGTCACCGGGCGCGGCACCGGCATCAACGACGAGATGCACGCCCGCAAGGTGGACGTGGTCCGCCGGGCGCTGGAGCTGCACCGCCCCGACCCCGAGGACCCGATCGGCGTGCTCGCCGCCGTCGGCGGTCTCGAACACGCCGCGCTGGTCGGCCTGATCCTGGGCGGCGCCTCGCTGCGCACCCCGGTGATCCTCGACGGCGTGAGCGCCGGGGCCGCCGCCCTGGTGGCCCGCGCCATCGCCCCCGAGGCCCTGGCGGCCTGCATCGCCGGCCACCGCAGCGCCGAGCCCGGCCACGTCGCGGCCCTCACCAAGCTGGGCCTCCGCCCGCTGGTGGACCTCGACCTGCGCCTGGGCGAGGGCACGGGCGCCCTGCTCGCCCTGCCGGTGGTGCAGAGCGCGGCACGGGCGATGCACGAGGTGGCGACGTTCGACAGCGCGGGCGTGGCGGAGAAGGGGTAGCCGCTCCGCGGGTCTGCGGCACGCCGCAGGTCGCGTTCGTCCTCAAACGCCGGGCGGCTGGTTTCCGCGCCCGGGCGCGAAATTCAGCCCGTCCGGCGTTTGAGGACTGGGGGTGCCCCCTCTGGGGGAGCCCGAAGGGCGCTTCGGGGGCCAGGGGCGAAGCCCCCAAGCGGGGCCCAGGGGCGCAGCTCCGGTCAGGGCTCAGCGGGCGCAACCGAGCAGGGGCCCGGCAGGCGCAACCCGAGCGGGGGCCAGGGGGCGCAGCCCCCGGTGGGGCGCAGGGGCGAAGCCCCGCACCCGCGCGGAGCGCGGGCCCGGCCCCACCGCGCGGAGCGCGGGCCCCCGCGCGCGGCAGCGCGCAAGCGGGTTGCGAAGGGGCGCAGCCCCTGCGGAAACGGCGAAAGGGCGGGTCAGGGGCACAATCCCCCCAACCACCCGCACCCCCCGCCGCGTAGGGTATGACCAACCCCCTGACCAGCAAGGAGAGCCGCACCCCATGGCCGAGCAACCCGCCCTCGCCGCCTACCCCGTCGGATTGCGGCTCGCCGGCCGCCGCGTCGTCGTCCTCGGTGGCGGCCAGGTCGCCCAGCGCCGCCTCCCGTCGCTGATCGCGGCCGGCGCCGACGTCCTCCTCGTCTCGCCCTCAGCCACCCCCTCCGTCGAGGCCATGGCCGAGGCCGGCGAACTGCGCTGGGAGCGCCGCCGCTACCGCGAGGGCGACCTGGACGGCGCCTGGTACGCCCTGATCTCCACCGACGACCCCGAGGCCAACCGCACCGCCTCCGCCGAGGCCGAGGCCCGCCGCGTCTGGGCGGTCCGCAGCGACGACGCCGAGGCCGCCACCGCGTGGACCCCGGCCACCGGCCGCAGCGAGGGCGTGACCGTCGCCGTGCTCACCGGCCAGGACCCGCGCCGCTCCGCCGCCGTGCGCGACGCCGTCGTCGAGGGCCTGCGCGACGGCACGATCGCCGCCCCGCACCACCGCGAACCCGCCGTGCGCCCCGGCAGTGTCGCCCTCGTCGGCGGCGGCCCCGGCGACCCCGACCTGATCACGGTCCGCGGCCGCCGGCTGCTCGCCGCGGCCGACGTCGTCATCGCCGACCGGCTCGGCCCGCGCGACCTGCTCGACGAACTCCCGCCGCACGTCGAGGTCATCGACGCGGCGAAGATCCCGTACGGCCGCTTCATGGCCCAGGAGGCCATCAACGCCGCGCTGATCGAGCACGCCAAGGCCGGCAAGGCCGTCGTCCGCCTCAAGGGCGGCGACCCGTTCGTCTTCGGCCGCGGCAAGGAGGAGGCCGAGGCGCTCGCCGAGCACGGCATCCCCGTCACGGTCGTTCCCGGCATCTCCAGCTCCATCAGCGTCCCGGGCGCGGCCGGAATCCCCGTCACCCACCGCGGCGTGGCCCACGAGTTCACCGTCCTCAGCGGTCACGTCGCCCCCGACGACCCGCGCTCCCTGGTCGACTGGGCGGCCGTCGCCAAGCTCCGCGGCACCCTCGTGCTGCTGATGTCGGTGGAGAAGATCGGCGCCATCGCCGAGACCCTCGTCCGCCACGGGCGGGACGCCGAAACCCCCGTCGCGGTCATCCAGGAGGGCACCACCGCCGCCCAGCGCCGGGTGGACGCGACGCTGGCCACGGTGGGGGAGCGGATAAAGGAAGAGGGCATACGCCCGCCCGCCGTCATCGTCATAGGCGATGTCGTGGCCGTCGGCCGCTGACCCCACACCCCACACGAGCAAGGCAGTTCACCCCATGGCCGAAACGATTGCCATCGACGACCCCGACGACCCGCGGCTGGCCGACTACACCGGCCTGACCGACGTCGAGCTGCGCCGCCGCCGCGAGCCCGCCGAGGGGCTGTTCATCGCCGAGGGCGCGAGAAGGTCGTCCGCCGCGCCCTCCAGGCCGGCTACGCGATGCGCTCGATGCTCCTCACCCCCAAGTGGGCGGACGTCATGCGCGACGTCATCGACGCCTCCGGCGCGCCCGTCTACGTCGTCACCCCCGAGCTCGCCGAGCGGGTGACGGGCTATCACGTGCACCGCGGAGCCCTCGCCTCCATGCACCGCTCCCCGCTGCCGGACACCGCCGACCTGCTGCGCACCGCGCGCCGCGTCGCCGTCATGGAGGCCGTGAACGACCACACCAACATCGGCGCCATCTTCCGCAGCGCCGCGGCCCTGGGCATGGACGCCGTCCTGCTCTCCCCGGACTGCGCCGACCCCCTCTACCGGAGGTCGGTCAAGGTGTCCATGGGCGCCGTCTTCTCCGTCCCCTACGCCCGCCTGGAGAGCTGGCCGCAGGACCTGGAGACGCTCCGGACGGCGGGCTTCCGGGTGCTGGCCCTGACCCCGGACGAGAAGGCCGTCCCCCTGGACGAGGCCGCGCCGCACCGCATGGAACGGGTCGCCCTGATGCTCGGCGCGGAGGGCACCGGACTGTCCGCCAAGGCCCTGCGGGCGGCGGACGAATGGGTGCGCATCCCCATGGCCCACGGAGTGGACTCGCTCAACGTCGGCGCGGCGGCCGCCGTCGCGTTCTACGCGGTGGCGTCGGGACGTCCGCAGGACTGAGGGTCCGCCGCGGCGGTCGCGCACGCCCGCCGCTCCAGCCCGGCGGACTTCTTGGGCCCGTCACAGCCCTGCGCCGCCGCGATGCCCAGCGCGACCAGCAGCGTCACCACGACGAAGACGATCAGCCGCTGACGCAGCAGCCGCGGGTCCGGGCGCCGTACGCCCGCGCCCGGCCGCACGGGCTTCTGCTGCCCCGGGCGGCGCCTGGGCCCCGCGGGGCGCGGGGGCGCGGGCTGACGGGCCGTCGGGGCGACCCCGGCGGACGGACGGGGCTCGGTGGACTGCTGGGCGTACTCCGCGGGCCGGCGGGCCGACGGCCGCTCCGGCTCCCGGCGCGAGGGCACCCGGCGGGCCTCGGGCGCCCCATGGGCCTCACGCGCCGCGATCTCCTTGAGCCGCAGCGACAGCTGGAGCGTGCTCGGCCGCTCCTCCGGGTCCTTGGCCAGGCATGCCAGGATCAGCGGGGCCAGCGCATCCGGAACGCCCGTCAGCTGCGGTTCCTCGTGCACCACCCGGTAGAGCATGACCTCCGAACTGCCCTGCCCGAAGGGGGAGTCCGCGGTCGAGGCGTAGGAGAGGGTCGCGCCCAGCGCGAAGACGTCCGTGGCCGGCGTCACGGCCGCGCCCCGCACCTGCTCCGGCGCGAGGAACCCCGGGGAACCGACGGCCGTCCCGACGTGCGTCAGGGTGCTCGCCCCGGTCGCCCAGGCGATACCGAAGTCGATGATCCGGGGGCCCTTGGGGGAGAGCAGGATGTTCGAGGGCTTCAGGTCGCGGTGGACCACCCCCGCGTCGTGCACGGCCAGCAGCCCCTCGGCCAACGCCGCCCCGATGGAGGCGGTCTGAGCCGCCGACAGGGGACCCTCCTCGGTCACCTTGTCGTGCAGCGAGGGCCCCGGCACATACTGCGTCGCGAACCACGGCCGCTCCGCGTCCAGGTCCGCGGCCACCAGCCGGGCCGTGCAGCCGCCGCGGATCCGCCGGGCCGCCGACACCTCGCGGGCGAACCGCGAGCGGAACTCCTCGTCCTCGGCGAGATCCGGCCGGATCACCTTCAGCGCCACCCGCTGGCCGCGCTTGTCCGAACCCAGGTACACCACGCCCATGCCGCCCGCGCCCAGCCGGCGGTGGAGCCGGAACGAGCCGACGACACGCGGGTCCTCGCGCCGGAGCCGCATCATCGTCATCTTCATCCCCGCTGCCGGTCCTGCTGACGAGCCACAGCTTACGGATAGACGGGCGGCCGCGCTGCGAGGCCGCGCATGCGTCGGCGGGACGATTGCGGGCGCCGGACACGGTCCGCGCCGGCCCGTCCCGGCCGGGCGGCGGCCCAGGCCCCCGTTTCCTCCGCACCGTCAAGAGGCCCGTTCCACAGGGGGATTGACCGCGCGACGGACCGCCTTCCCGGGGCGATCTTGAACCCCGGGCGCCGGCTCCGGACACCTGACGCAGCGTCCGGCGGACCTCGCCGGGGGCGCACGGGGACGGCGCACGGTCGCGCGGCGGAAGTGATCGAAGTCACCCCGGAGCGACCCCTCGGGGAAGACCCCGGGATCCGGTGCGCCCTTCTCCACCCAGGGGAGTACCCACCCCCTCCGGCGTCCTCCTCGGGAAGGCGGTGCAAGGGGTACGCGGGCATGACGCCCCCGAGCGGCCCCGCCGCCTACCGTGGAGGACGAGCGGCGGGCGCATCACTCGTCCCCCGAGGCAGGACGCCCGCCGCCGTCGGCATCGCGGCACCGGCCGGGCGGACAGGGACGGGAGGGAGAGGGCGATGGAGCAGTCGGGACGACGGGCGGTCCGGGAGCGGAGCCACCCCACCGCCGACGTCTTCGGCGACCTCTCCTCCGGTACCCGGCACCCTTTGGTCGCCCTGGCCATGGTGCTGCCCGTGGCGGCCGTGCTGGCCGTCGTCTTCGGCGGTTGGGACACCGCCGTCGCACAAGCGTCGTCCGTGGCCGGAATGCTGGGGCGCTGAGCGCCCCGGACCCGGGAGAGCGGCCCGGGTCGGGGACGAGCCGGTCAACAGCCCCGTGGGGACGGGGGTGCGGCGGACGGCATGGCGGGCCGGGCACCTGGGGAGGTGCCCGGCCCGCCGTACGTATGCGCCCCGACGGCGGTCGGAGAGCGGCAGGAAGGCGGCAGGAAAACGGCCGAGGGGCCGGAGCCGAAGCCCCGGCCCCTCGGCCGACTGTGTGCGCGATACTGGGATTGAACCAGTGACCTCTTCCGTGTCAGGGAAGCGCTCTCCCGCTGAGCTAATCGCGCGGGCAAGATCCATGTGGATCCCGAGTGGACGATACTGGGATTGAACCAGTGACCTCTTCCGTGTCAGGGAAGCGCTCTCCCGCTGAGCTAATCGTCCGGGAAGGTGCGAACACCTCGTGCGCGATACTGGGATTGAACCAGTGACCTCTTCCGTGTCAGGGAAGCGCTCTCCCGCTGAGCTAATCGCGCGGGCAAGATCCATGTGGATCCCGAGTGGACGATACTGGGATTGAACCAGTGACCTCTTCCGTGTCAGGGAAGCGCTCTCCCGCTGAGCTAATCGTCCTTGGAGGTGGAGACGGGATTTGAACCCGTGTAGACGGCTTTGCAGGCCGTTGCCTCGCCTCTCGGCCACTCCACCAGGAGTGCGGGGGTTCGGGAAGATCCCCCACTCGAGCGGACAACGAGACTCGAACTCGCGACATCCACCTTGGCAAGGTGGTGCTCTACCAACTGAGCTATGTCCGCATGCATCCCCCGGACCTTGATCCGGAAGCTGCCCCGCCGTTTCGCTTCCGCGTCCCGGCGACGTGTTGAACTCTAGCGGATTCCGGCGCCAGCTCAAATTCCGTTTCCGCAGCGTGCTGCCGTGATCCCCGCTCCGACTCGGCCCCGCGCCCCCGCGGCGACCTCGCCATAGACTCGTTGACGTGCATCACCTCCCCCCGATGGCCCGCTTCGGCGGCCTCCTCGCCACTGATCTGCGCGACGTCACGAGCGACCCGGCGGCACTGGACTCCCGAGGCTGGTGGGCGGTGGTCGCGGACTTCGGGGGAGGCGTCCGGTGCGCCCGCTTCGGCGACGTACGGCCCGCCCCCGCCCCGGCCCCCGCACGCTGGCACGGCCCCGCCCCCGAGGACTGGACGACCTCCCTGGACCGCGCCGCCTACCTCGCGGGCGTCGCCCGCGTGCGCGAGCACATCGCGGACGGCACGGTCTACCAGGTCAACCTCTGCCGCGTGCTGAGCGCCCGGCTGCCCGACCCGGACGCCGCGGACGTCGACGCCCTCACCGCCCGCCTCGCCGAGGGCAACCCGGCTCCCTACGCCGGCACCGTCCGGCTGCCCGCCCATGGCATCGAGGTGGCCACCGCCTCCCCGGAGCTCTTCCTGCACCGCAACGGCCGCACCGTGGAGTCCGGCCCCATCAAGGGCACCGGCCGCACCACCGCCGACCTCACGGAGAAGGACCACGCCGAGAACGTGATGATCGTGGACCTGGTCCGCAACGACCTGGGGCGCGTCTGCGACACCGGCTCCGTGACCGTCCCCGGCCTCTGCGTCACCGAGGAGCACCCCGGCCTCGTCCACCTCGTCTCCACCGTCCGCGGCGAACTCGCCCCCGACGCCGGCTGGCCCGAGCTGCTCGCCGCCACCTTCCCGCCCGGCTCCGTCACCGGCGCCCCCAAGGGCAGCGCCCTGCGGATCATCGACGAACTGGAACGGGCACCGCGCGGGCCCTACTGCGGCGGCATCGGCTGGGTCGACGCCGACCGCGGCACCGGCGAACTCGCCGTCGGCATCCGCACGTTCTGGATCGACCGGGACGAGCCCGGCGGCCCCGCCCTGAAGTTCGGCACCGGCGCCGGCATCACCTGGGGCTCCGACGCCGAGGACGAGTGGGCCGAGACCGAACTCAAGGCCGCCCGCCTCCTGGCGATAGCGTCGGGAACCCGGTCGGAAAGCGGCTCGTCCCCAGGGAGGCAACGATGACGATCTGGATCGACGGATCCCTGCGCGCCGGCCCGGACGCCCGCGTCTCGGCGTTCGACCACGGACTCACGGTCGGCGACGGCGTCTTCGAGACCCTCAAGGCGGTGGACGGCCGCCCCTTCGCCCTCACCCGCCACCTCGACCGCCTCGCCGGCTCCGCCCGCGGCCTGGGACTGCCCGAGCCGGACCGCGACGAGGTCCGCCGCGCCTGCGCCGCCGTCCTCGCTGCCGGGCCCGCACCGCTCGCCCTGCTGCGGATCACCTACACCGGAGGGATCGCCCCGCTCGGCTCCGCGCGCGGCGACGGCCGCCCCACCCTCGTCGTCGCCCTGGCCGAGTCCTCGCGCCGGCCCGACACCACGGCCGCCGTCACCGTCCCCTGGACCCGCAACGAGCGCGGCGCCCTCGCCGGACTCAAGACCACCTCGTACGCCGAGAACGTCGTCGCCCTGGCCCGCGCCCGCGAACAGGGCGCCACCGAGGCCCTGTTCGCCAACACGACGGGCGCGCTCTGCGAGGGCACCGGCTCCAACGTCTTCGTCGTCCTCGACGGCGAGCTGCACACCCCGCCCCTCGCCTCCGGCTGCCTCGCCGGCATCACCCGCGCCCTCGTCGCCGAGTGGACCGGCGCCCACGAGACCGAGCTGCCCCTGGACGCCCTCGACCGGGCCGAGGAGGTCTTCCTGACCTCCACCCTCCGCGACGTCCAGGCCCTCCGCTCCGTCGACGGCCGCACCCTGCCGGGCGCCCCGGGCCCGGTCACCGCCAAGGCCATGCGGATCTTCGACGAGCGCTCGGCCGCGGACAACGACCCGTAAAGCGCGGGACATGCCGGGGAAAGGGTGGGTAGAACACCTCCGTGACCACCACCCTGCGGCCCACCGCGCCGGAGCGGCGCACCGACGACGGCGCCCGGTCCCGTCTCTACGACATCTGCGTCAACGGCCGGCCCGTCGGCAGGGTCCTCCTCACCACGGACCCGTACGCCGACGGCCCCGCCGGGCGCATAGACCGGCTGGAGGTCGACCCGCGGGACCGGCACCGCGGGCGCGGCACCGTCGCCGCGCTCGCCGCCGAGGAGGTGCTGCGCGGCTGGGGGTGCCGCTGGGTGGAGACCGCGATCCCGGCCGAGGCCCGCACCGCGCTCGGCCTGGCCACGGCCCTCGGGTACACCGAGCATGCCCGGGTGCTGACCAAGCGCCTGACCCTGCCCCCCGCCCTGCCGGCGGGCAGCACGGTGCGTCCGCTGGAGGAGGCCGCCTTCCCCGCCTGGCTGGCGGCCGAGGAGGCCGCGTACGCCGAGACCTGGACCGCCCGCGGGCTCACCCCCGACGAGGCCGCCGCCCGCAGCGCCCGGGCCCACGCCACGGCCTTCCCCCGGGGACACGCGACCCCCGGCCCCGTCCTGCGGGTCCTCTCCCACGAGGGCACCGACGTCGGCACCCTCTGGCTCGAACAGCGCGGCGAGTCCGGCTACGTCGTCGTCGTACGGGTCGCCCCCGGCCACCGCGGAAACGGGCACGGCCGCACCCTGATGCTCACCGCCGAGCGCGAGACCCTCGCCATGAAGCTGAGCAGGCTCCACCTCTCCGTGGCCGCCGGCAACACCCCGGCCCGGCGGCTCTACGCCTCGCTGGGCTACCGGCCCTTCGTCCTGAACCTGTCCAAACCGCTGCTCTAGACCCGGTCCGCCGGGCCCGGCTCAGGCCGCCAGCAGCCGGTCGGCGATCTCCTCGATCCGCTCCCGCAGCCCCTCCTGGGACTCCCCGCCGTCCAGCCGCTCCCCGCCGATCACATACGTCGGCGTGCCCGTCACCCCGATCGCCTTGCCCTCGGCCTGGTCGGCGTCCACGATCAGCATGTGCCGCCCGTCGATCAGCGCGGTGTCCACCTCCTCGGCGTCCACCCCCAGCTCCTTTGCCACCGCGGTCAGCACGTCCTCGCCGCGCGCCCCCAGCTCCTCGGCCCGGGCCAGCACGGCCTCCGCGAACGGCCAGCCCAGCCCCTGGACCGCGGCCTCCTCGGCGGCCTGCGCCGCCGCGTAGGCGTGCGGGTGCTTCGCCAGCGGGAAGTGCCGCAGCCGGATCTCCATCCGGCCGCCGTAACGGGCGCGCAGCGCGCGCAGGTCCTCCAGGGCGGTGCGGCAGTCGGTGCACGCCAGGTCGCACCAGACGTCGAGGACCGCGGACGGGGTGGCAGGGCTGTTGGTCTCGCTCATGGGACCAGTCTCCCAGCCCCGCCCCGCGGAGGAGATCCCGGACCGGGGATCTCTGACCTGGGGAGGAGGGGCGCCCCGAGACGACCCGGAGTTCTCCCGGATCCGCCGCCCGGCCGTGGCACCCGCGCACACGGCCGGTGCAGGATGGACGCAGTACCCCATCGTCAGGAGGACCGGATGCTGACCTCGACCGTATGTGCCGCGGTGTCCGCGGGCGGCCTGGGGATCGCCCTGCTGACGGCCTGGCGCAAGCGTTTCCTCGCCGCCGCACGGATCGCCGCCTACGCCCTGATCCCCATCGGGCTCGTCATGACCGGGATCATCGACTGGGTCGTGGGCCTGGTCTTCAAGCCCACCGTCTGGGCGGGCTTCGGCGTCCTCGCGCTCTCCGCCCTGCTCTTCCTGGTCGTCCGCGCCGCCGAGCGCCGCGGCACCGGCCGCAAGGACCGCGGGAGCGCCACCGGCCCCGAGGCCGTCGCCCCCGCCGCCTCCGCCCCCTCCCTGGGCCCGGCCCGCACCCCCAAGCCCGCCGCACCGAAGGGGCGGAAGGATAGCGGGGAGGACTTCTCCGACATCGAGGCAATCCTCAAAAAGCACGGGATCTGACGAACACCTCCACACGGACGGCCTGTTGAGGCCGCGCGCTGCGCCATGATCTGCCGGAGATGAACGACGAACAACCGGCCGACCTGACCGCAGACCTGTCCGACGAGCCGAGGGGCTGTCTCTTCGCGCTCTCCCAGCCACCCCTGATGCTCTTCCTCGCCTTCGTGGCGACCCTGATACTCGGGACCGCGGTCCACGACCTCTACCGGTGGTGACCCGCGGTGCCTCCCGGCCCGTCCGGCCCGCTCAGTCCCCGGCCCCGCGCCGGCGCGCCCGGTACGCGGCCACGTGCAGCCGGTTCCCGCACGTGCGGCCGTCGCAGTAGCGCCGCGACCGGTTCCGGGAGAGATCGACGAACGCCCGCCCGCAGTCCGGCGCACCACATCGCCGCAGCCGCTCCAGCTCGCCCGCCACCAGCAGGAAAGCCAGCGCCATCCCCCCGTCCGCCGCCAGGTGCTCGGCCAGCGAGGCCCCCGGCGCGAAGTAGTGCACATGCCAGTCGTAGCCGTCGTGATCCGTCAGCCGCGGCGTCGTGCCCGCCTCCGCCACCAGCGCGTTGAGCAGCTCCGCCGCCTCCGCCACGGCCCCCGCGTCGAAGACCCGGGCGAAGCGCTCCCGCAGCGCCCGCACGGCCACCAGATCGCCCTCGCCCAGCTCACCGACCCCGCTGATGGCGTGCTGCTCGACGAACACCCCGAGCGCCGCCACGTCCGTCAGGGCGTCCCCGGCCGGAGCGGGGGCGTCCACGGCGGTGTTGAGCAGGGCGACGACGGCGTCGAGCGCGCACCGGGTGTCGTGGTTGATCAGCACGGTTCGTTCGCTCCCTGGCCCGGCCGGTAGGGCGGCAATTGTTCGACTGCGGGCCCGACCTTACTGGCTCCGCGTGCCGCACGTACGAAAGCGCCGTCACCGCGGTGGAATCCGCGAGGACGGCGCTGCCGGAACGCCCGGTGCGAGATGTGCGAGAAATGTGGAGCCGGGACGGGGTGCGCGCCGCCTCCCCGAGTGGGCGGCGCGCCGGGCCGGAACCTCGTGGCCTCAGCTCTCGGCCAGGATGTGGGAGAGCTCGGTATCCAGATCGAAGTGCCGGTGCTCGGTGCCGGGCGGAACGGCGGCGTCGGTCCGCTTGAGGAACGACTCCAGGGCTCGCGCCGGGGCTTCCAGGAGGGCCTCGCCCTCGGGGGAGCTGAGCGCGATGCACACGACGCCCTGACCGTGGCTGCGGGACGGCCAGACACGGACGTCGCCGGTGCCGGTGGGCCGGTGCAGGCCCTCGGCGAGCAGATCCCGGGCGAAGACCCACTCGACCGTCTCTTCGGCTCCGGTGTGGAAGGTGGCGTGTACGGCATAAGGATCGGAAGTGTCGTACCGCAGACCTGCGGGTACAGGCAGTGACGATTCGCTCGACACAACGAGGCGCAGGTGCAGCTCACAGCTGACCGTGGTGTTCATAAGCGCCAGGGCCTTTCGCTCAGTGTGCGCTCGGGGATTCGCACGTCGGCGAAATCGACATGCCACCTACGGTGCCGTTGTAAACCCCTCTGACCGTTTTGAGGCTCTTCGGATACCTCGTACGGCCGACTCCTTCCCGCGTGAATACGGCCGTACCGGTGAGTTCCGTCAATTCGACCGCCCCCCGGCCCGTCACCACGGAGGGTGACGGGCGGTCGCGCTGCGCGCCCCGCCGGGACCCGCGCCCGGCTCTCCGTGCCCGACGGCCGGAAACGCGGTTCGGCGCACCCTCTGACATGCGGTAATGTTTGCGGTGCGCCCGGGCGATTAGCTCAGCGGGAGAGCGCTTCGTTCACACCGAAGAGGTCACTGGTTCGATCCCAGTATCGCCCACCACGGACCCTGGATCCGCAAGGCAAACCTTGCGGATCCAGGGTTTTCTGCTGTCCGCTGGCCGTATGACCTCCCGCCGCCACCTCTACCGCTTCCGCGAGCACTGGGACCTCGACGCGTCGCCCGACGCCGTCTACGCGGCCCTCGAGGCCGTGGACGACTACCCCTCCTGGTGGCCCCAGCTGTCCTTCGCCCGCATCGACCGGCACAGCGGCACCCTCGGCATCCGTTCCTTCCTCCGCTACGAGCTCCGCCTCGCCGCCCGGGAACGCCGCCGCGATCCCGGCGCCCGCGTCCTGGAGATCGCCGTCGACGGCGACCTGGCCGGCTGGATCCGCTGGACCGTCCTGCCGCACGGCCCCGGCGCCCGCGCCCGCTTCGAGCAGGAGGTGGAGCTGCGCAATCCGCGGATGCGCCGGTGGGCCCTCGTCGGCCGTCCCGTCTTCCGCGTCTCCCACGACTGGGTCCTGTGCCGTGGCCGCCGGGGTCTGCGGCGCCGGCTGGCGGGCCCTGCGGCCGGAATTTGATGGCGGACCGCCGCGGCCTGTATTGTTCAGTGTGTCGCCGGGGGAAACCCCGGGGAATCCCGGGCGATTAGCTCAGCGGGAGAGCACTTCGTTCACACCGAAGGGGTCACTGGTTCGATCCCAGTATCGCCCACATCGACAAGGCCGGTCCGTCAACAGACGGACCGGCCTTGTGCGTTGACCCCTCAGGCCGCCGACGGCAGCTCCGTGCGCACCGGCCATGCCGGATCGCACACCTCCTCCGAACCGTTGCGCGCGAACCACGCCTGGAGGCCACGAGCCTGCGCCGCGTGCCACACCGCCTGCCGCGCGTGCAGCTCCGCCGCGCTCAACCGCTCCAGCCGCACCGCGAACCGCTGGCCTATCGCCCGCACCACCTCCATCGACGCCGCCGCGTCCGCCGCCGCGTCATGGGCCCCCGTCAGCTCCACCCCGTAGTGCGCGCACAGGTCCGTGAGCGTCCGCCGGCCCTTGCGGTACCGGTCCAGATGCTTGTCCAGCACCCATGGATCCAGCACGCACAGCGATGACGTCCCCAGGTACGCCGAGAGCGACGACGCCCGGTGCCGGCGCAACTCCCGGTCCAGCAGGGTCAGGTCGAACGGCGCGTTCATCACCACCAGCGGGACGCCCGCCGCGGACTGCTCCGCCAGCGCCCTCCCCACCTCCTCCATCACCGGCGCGGGCCACCGCCCGTACCGCTGGAGGTGAACGTCGGTCAGGCCGTGTATCGCCGTCGCGCCCTCGGGCACCGGCACCCCCGGATTGACCAGCCAACGGGTGGCCACCGGCGAGGCCCCCGCCTGTGACTGCACCACGAGGGCCGCGGATACGATCCGGTCGCGCTCGACATCGACCCCCGTGGTCTCCGTGTCGAACGCCGCGAGCGGCCCCTCGAACCAGCACGGCATGTCACAACTCCTCGCGCTTGCGCGGAAAATGGCGTGATTCCCCTCCCTCCGTCGAGTGATACCCCCTACCCGAGCGGCCCGAACCGCCCTTGTTTGCGAAGGAGTTCGGGTGGAGACAACACCGGTGTAGGGACCAATCGACGCGCCCCCCGGAAGGTGTTTCGGACATGCCGTCGCTCGCGCAGCCCGAACCGGCCGCCCCGGCCGGGGAGCTGCCCGCAGGACCCCCGCCACGGCGCGGCGCCCTCGCCGTCACCGCCTGCATGGAAACCCTCCAGATCGGCTACCTCCACGCCGTCGCCGCAGCCGCCGGCTGCTCGCTGGCCCAGCCCTTCCCCGACCACGGCATCGACTGGCACATCAGCCACAGCGCCCCCGGCCACACCACCGACGACGAGGTCACCATCAAGGTGCAGCTCAAATGCACCTACCAACTCGGGCCCCGCCCCACCGGGATGACCTTCCCCTTCACCCTCGACAACGACCACCTCGCCAAACTCGCCCGCACCCCCGCCGCGGTGCACAAGATCCTCGTCGTGATGCTCGTGCCCCGGACCCCGGCCGACTGGCTGCGCGCCGGCCCCGACCGGCTCGAGGTACGGCACTGCTGCTACTGGGCCAACCTCGCCGGACACCCCGTGACCGGCCGGCGCAGAACCACCGTGCGGATCCCCACCTCGCACGTCTTCGACGACCACGCCCTCTGCGAGATCATGACCCGCGTCGGGGCGGGAGGGAGACCCTGATGCGACCGCCGGCCGACACCCCCGACCCCGCGGTCCTCGGCGTGCTGCTCGCCCGCCACGGCTGGCGCCGGCAGGGCGGGGCGAGCGGCCGCTACGGCCGCTGGACACCCCCCGACACCGCCGGCACCAGCCTCCTCGTACCCGAGACCGCCGCCTTCCCCGACAGCGCCGACCTCCTCGCCGAGGCCCTCGCCGCACTCGAACACAGTGCCGCCCCCTCCGCCTGCCATGTCCTCATCGCCCTCCGCACCCCCAGCGACGAGATCCACTGGCACCGGCGCATCCCCGAACCCGGCCCGCCCGCCGCCGTCTGGGCCGCCCAGGAACGACTGCGCTCCGGCGCCCGCGCCCTGCTGCTCACCGGCGCCCTCGCCACCCGCGGCACCGCCGGCTACCACGGCGCCCGGCACCGCCGTCCCGCCGAGGCCGCCCTCGACCACCTCCTCGTCGGCCCCCAGCACGGCGCCCGCGACCTGACCGTCTTCGCCCCCGTCGGCCCCGACGAGCCCTACGGACGGCCGGCCGTGGGCGCGCTGCTCAGGGCGCTGCACGCGGCCCGGGACGCCACCGACTACGAGCGCGCCACCGGCAGGCCCGAGGCGTTCGCCGCCGCCGTCGAGGCGGGTGTGTGCCGCGAGCTCACCGAGGCCCTCGTCGCCCTCGTCGGCGGCTCCGAGGGGATCCGCGTCCGGCTGGAGTGGGCCCCGGCCGCGGGCCCGCCGCCCGGATTCGGGGCACGGCCGGAACCCGTGGAGTTCTCCCCGGGCGACCTCCCCGTCCTGCGCGAGGCCGGCGCCCGCTACCTGCGTGAGGAGCCGTCCCTTCCGGTACGGCTCACCGGAACCGTCGTCCACCTGTGGCGCGACGCCCCCGGCGGCTCCGGAACGGTGCAGCTCAGAGTGGTCGACGGGGCGGACGTGACGGAGGTGCGCGCCGAGGTCGACGAGGACGACTACCGGGTCGCCGGCCACGCCCATCTGATGGGGCTGCCGGTGCGGATCGGCGGGCGGCTGGAGAGCAGGGGCGGCTTCCGCAGGCTCACCGGGGCCGGCGGCGTCCTCCCCGTACGGGTGGACGAGGCCGAACGGGAGCGGCTGCTCAAGTCCCTCGACATCTTCGGCGACCGGGAGGCCGGCGGGTAACTGTTTCGCGACCAGGCCACCCGGCTCGGTACGATTCACACGCGCAGCGTCCGCTGCAGCGTTCCCTGAGTCAGGAGAGTCCGGTGTCAGACGTCCGTGTGATCATCCAACGCGATTCCGAGCGGGAAGAGCGCGTGGTGACGACGGGCACTACGGCCGCCGACCTCTTCGCCGGTGAGCGCAGCATCGTCGCCGCCCGTGTCACGGGCCAGCTGAAGGACCTTGCGTACGAGCTCGCCGAGGGCGACGAGGTCGAGCCCGTCGAGGTCACCTCCAAGGACGGCCTCGACATCCTGCGCCACTCCACCGCGCACGTCATGGCCCAGGCCGTACAGGAGCTCTTCCCCGAGGCCAAGCTGGGCATCGGCCCGCCGGTCAAGGACGGCTTCTACTACGACTTCGACGTCGAGAAGCCGTTCACTCCCGAAGATCTCAAGCTCATCGAGAAGAAGATGCAGGAGATCATCAAGCGGGGCCAGAAGTTCTCCCGCCGCGTGATCACCGACGAGGCGGCCCGCGAGGAGCTCGCAGACGAGCCGTACAAGCTGGAGCTGATCGGCCTCAAGGGCTCGGCGGCGCAGGAGGAGGGCGCGAGCGTCGAGGTGGGGGCCGGCGAGCTCACCATCTACGACAACCTCGACGCCAAGACCGGCGAGCTGTGCTGGCGCGATCTCTGCCGCGGCCCGCACCTGCCGACGACCCGGGTCATCCCGGCGTTCAAGCTCATGCGCCCCGCTGGTGCGTACTGGCGCGGCAGCGAGCAGAACAAGATGCTCCAGCGCATTTACGGCACCGCTTGGCCGACCAAGGACGAGCTCAAGGCGCACCTGGAGTTCCTCGCCGAGGCCGAGCGCCGTGACCACCGCAAGCTCGGCGCCGAGCTGGACCTGTTCTCCTTCCCCGACGAGCTGGGCCCCGGCCTCGCGGTGTTCCACCCCAAGGGCGGCATCATCCGCAAGGAGATGGAGAACTACTCGCGCAAGGTGCACGAGGCCTCCGGCTACGAGTTCGTGAACACCCCGCACATCACGAAGGAACACCTCTTCGAGACGTCGGGCCACCTGCCGCACTACGCGGAGGGCATGTTCCCGCCCATCGAGTTCGACGGGCAGAACTACCGCCTCAAGGCCATGAACTGCCCGATGCACAACTTGATCTTCAAGTCGCGCGGGCGGTCGTATCGTGAACTGCCTTTGAGGTTGTTTGAGTTCGGCACGGTCTACCGTTACGAGAAGTCCGGCGTCGTCCACGGCCTGACCCGCTCCCGCGGCTTCACCCAGGACGACTCGCACATCTACTGCACCAAGGAGCAGATGCCGGACGAGCTCGACACGCTCCTCACCTTCGTGCTCGACCTGCTCCGCGACTACGGCCTGACCGACTTCGAGCTGGAGCTCTCGACCCGCGACCCCGAGTCGGACAAGTTCATCGGCTCGGACGAGGAGTGGGAGGAGGCCACCGAGGCGCTGCGCCTGGCGGCCGAGAAGCAGGGCCTGCCGCTGGTGCCCGACCCGGGCGGGGCCGCGTTCTACGGCCCGAAGATCTCGGTGCAGGCGCGCGACGCGATCGGCCGCTCCTGGCAGATGAGCACGTTGCAGGTGGACTTCAACCAGCCCCGGCGGTTCGGCCTGGAGTACACGGCGGCGGACGGCTCGCGCCAGCAGCCGGTCATGATCCACCGGGCGCTCTTCGGCTCGATCGAGCGGTTCTTCGGCGTACTGCTGGAGCACTACGCGGGTGCGTTCCCGGCGTGGCTTGCCCCGGTGCAGGCGGTCGGCATCCCGATCGGTGACGGGCACGTCGAGTACCTGGAGGAGTTCGCGGCGGAGGCCCGGAAGAAGGGCCTGCGGGTCGAGGTGGACTCGTCCTCGGACCGGATGCAGAAGAAGATCCGCACCGCGCAGAAGTCCAAGGTGCCCTTCATGGTCATCGTTGGTGACGATGACATGAAAGCGGGCACGGTGTCGTTCCGCTACCGGGACGGCTCGCAGAAGAACGGGATTCCGCGTGACCAGGCCATCGCCGAGCTCGTTGACGTGGTAGAGCGCCGCGTCCAGGTTTGATTCTGGTCCCCGCATGAGCGGGGGTGATCCGAAGATGCGGAATCACCACAAGGCCAAGGTGCCGTGGTCCCCGCATCAGCGGGGTTGACGGAGGGGCGGTCCCACAGGGCCGCCCCTCACCGCATCCCCGCCACGGAATATGCTGCTCACCATGACGAGTGAGCCGGAGCAGCAGATCGGAGTCGGGTCCCCGGACGCCTTCCAGCGGCTGTGGACGCCCCATCGGATGGCGTACATCCAGGGAGAGAACAAGCCCAGCGGCCCCGGTGCCGGCGACGGCTGCCCGTTCTGCTCGATTCCGGAGAAGTCGGACGAGGACGGGCTGATTGTCGCCCGGGGCGAGCGTGTCTACGCGGTGCTCAATCTGTACCCCTACAACGGCGGGCACCTCATGGTCGTCCCGTTCCGGCACGTCGCCGATTACACGCAGCTGGACGAGGCGGAGACGCTGGAGCTCGCCGGGTTCACCAAGGCGGCCATGACCGCCCTGCGGAAGGCCTCCGGGGCGCACGGGTTCAACATTGGTATGAACCAAGGGGATGCCGCGGGCGCGGGTATCGCCGCCCACCTGCACCAGCACGTGGTGCCCCGCTGGGGTGGCGACACCAATTTCATGCCGGTCGTGGGTCACACCAAGGTCCTGCCCCAACTCCTCGCCGACACCCGGAAGATGCTGGCCGACGCCTGGCCCGAGAGCGTGTGACACGCGAACCGTAAAGTCAGGGAAATCACCCCTAAATCGGACAAAAAGGCTCTAATGGTGCGGTGACCTTTCTTCACCGCCGAACCGTGCTGCGTGCAGCCGCGAGCGGTGCTCTTGCCACAGTGGCGGGGGCACCGCTCGTCGGTTGTGACGACGAGCGGCCGGCCGCGTCGCCCTCGGGGCGGCCGACGGCGAAGGTGTCGGTCCGGCCCGCACCCGTCGGGCGCGTCCCCGCCCTGCCCCCGCTGCCCGCCGGGCTGCCGGTGCAGATCGAGCACGGGCCGCGCGCCCGCAAGGCGGTGGCGCTCACCTTCCACGGCCGCGGGGCCGCGGAGACGGCGACGGGCTGTCTGGCGGAGGTGGAGCGGGCAGGGGCCCGGGTGACCGTGCTGGCGGTGGGGGACTGGCTGGACGCGGAGCCTCAGCTGGCGCGCCGGGTGCTCGACGGCGGGCACGAGCTGGGCAACCACACCATGCGGCACCTCGACATCTGCGCGATGGACGCGAAGGCCGCGTACGCGGAGATCGTCCAGTGCGCGGACCGGCTGCGCAGGCTGACCGGCGGGGCGGGGCGCTGGTTCCGTCCGTCGAAGGCGCGGCTGGCCACGGAGCGGGTGGTGCGGCTGGCGCGCAGGGCGGGGTACCCGCATGTCCTGTCGTACGACGTGGACTCCCTCGACTTCACCGATCCGGGCGCGGCGGCGGTGCGGAGCACCGTGCTCAACGGGGTGCGGCCGGGTTCGGTGGTGAGTCTGCACTTCGGGCACGCGGGCACGGTGGCCGCGCTGCCCGCGATCCTCGACGGCCTGCACCGCCGCGGTCTGCGCGCGGTGACGACTTCGGAGCTGCTGACCTGATGACTCGGTTCCCTTACAGACGATTCCGCCGTATCGCGTTGCTGGCTGCCGGGTGTGTGCTGTTGGCGGTGTCCGGCTGTGGTGGTGACAGTGGTGACGAGGCGGCCGGGCCGCAGGCGCAGAAGCAGCGGCAGGGGGCGGCCCGGGGTGTGCCGCAGGGGCTGCCGGGGATGCCGCCGTTGCTGGATCCGAACGACGTGTATGCGGCGGACCGGCCGAACATGCTGTCGCCGGTGGTGAAGGACTTCCCGTCGCGGGTGTATGTGCCCAATACGGAGTCCGACACGGTGAGTGTGATCGATCCGAGGACGTACAAGGTCGTCGAGACGATTCCGGTGGGGTCGCAGCCGCAGCACGTGGTGCCGTCGTGGGATCTGAAGACGCTGTGGGTGAACAATGACCGGGGGCACACGCTGACGCCGATCGATCCGGCCACGGGGAAGGCGGGGCGGACGGTGCCGGTGCACGATCCGTACAACCTCTACTTCACGCCGGACGGCAAGTACGCGGTGGTGATGGCGTCGATGGACCGGGAGTTGGTCTTCCGGGACGCGCACACGATGGCGCGGAGGAAGACGGTGCCGGTGAGTTGTCTGGGGGTGAATCACGCGGACTTCTCGCCGGACGGGCGGTACTTCATCGTCTCCTGTGAGTTCTCGGGGGAGTTGCTCAAGGTGGACACGGCGCGGATGAGGGTGATCGGTCAGCAGAAGCTGCCGTTCGACGGGGCGATGCCCCAGGATGTGAAGATCGCGTCGGACGGGAAGACCTGGTACATCGCGGACATGATGGCCGACGGGCTGTGGGTGCTGAACGGGGACAAGTTCACCGAGCCGTGGCTGATGCCGACGGGCAAGGGGGCGCATGGGCTGTATGTGAGCCGGGATTCGAAGTCGATGTACATCTCGAACCGGGGCGAGGGGTCGATTTCGGTGCTGGATCTGGCGAGCCGGAAGCTGGTGCACAAGTGGGAGCTGCCGGAGGGCGGCAGTCCGGACATGGGGGGTGTGTCGGCGGACGGCAAGGTGCTGTGGCTGTCGGGGCGTTACAACAGCGAGGTGTATGCGATCGACACGACGGACGGGCATCAGATCGCGAAGATCCCCGTGGGGGCGGGGCCGCATGGGCTGGCGGTCTATCCGCAGCCCGGGCGGTACTCGCTCGGCCACACGGGGATCTTCCGCTAGGCGGGTGGTTCAGGCGTTGTAGACGTCGGCCTGGCGGGGGGCGGGGTCCTGGACGGCTCCGCTGAGGTTGCCGGCGCGGCCGGCGAAGCGTTCGGTGTTGACGTTCTTCTCGGCGAGGAAGCGCAGGGCGGCGGTGTG
This sequence comes from Streptomyces luteireticuli, assembly GCF_041519305.1. Lineage (NCBI taxonomy): Bacteria > Bacillati > Actinomycetota > Actinomycetes > Kitasatosporales > Streptomycetaceae > Streptomyces > Streptomyces luteireticuli. The sequence continues at coordinate 2,045,517 of NZ_CP167927.1, read as the reverse complement.
GACGGCGCGGAGGACGGGGGTGGCGGCCCGTAGGGCGTCGTCGGCCATGAAGCGGTGGCGCCAGGGCTTGTCGGCCCAGGCGTGACGGAGGCCGAAGGGCTCGGGGAGGTTGAGCTTGCCGCCCCAGTACTCCAGGAGGGGCGGGTAGTAGGTCAGGGGGGCGCGGGCGGCGAGGCGGACGACCTCGCGGGCCTCGACGACGGGGAGTTGGCGTTCCCAGGTCTCCCAGAACTTGAGGCCCTTGCGGAAGGTCTTGGTGCGGTTCTTCGGCTTGCCGTTGAAGACGGGGTGGATGGGGCCCATCGCGTGGCCGGTGACCTCGATGCGCAGGGTCTTGTGGAGGACGGTGACGTTGACCAGGAGGGTGATGACCAACTGGCCGTCCCACAGGACCCATTGGACGCCGAGGTAGTGGCGGTTGCCGCTGCCGAAGTGCTGTTCGTCGCAGATCTTCTGGAGCGCCGCGCCCCTTATCTGGAAGGTCTCCTCGCTGCCGGCGGGGCGGGAGACGGCTCCGGCGCCCTCGCCGATGGGGGAGACGACCCAGTTCTCGACGAAGGGGGTGGGCAGGCCGCCGGTGTGGATGGGGGTGCGCTCGAGCAGGTGCAGTTCGTTCTGGACGGCGCGCATGATGTCCCAGCTGCGGAAGGGGTCGATGTCCTTCTCGGGGTCGGCGGGGACGAGGTCCTCGGCGAGCTGCCAGCTGCCCCAGCGGGTGCCCATGCCAAGTATGCCCTTGGGGCCGGCGTAGAAGACGATGTTGCTCTTCTGCTCGGCGGAGAGGCGTTCCAGGTTGCGCCGGAGCTGTTCGGCGGCGCTCTCGCCGGGGTTCTTGGGGACGGCTTCGGGGATCTTGGCGCCGATGCCGCCGCCGTCGAGGAGGCCGGTCCAGCGGCTGCGGAGGTCCTTGGCGGTGCGCTCGCAGATGGTCTTGGCCCAGGCCCAGCCGATGACGGGGGCGACGAGCATGGCGCGCAGGTAGATGCCGAGGAGGCCGGTGAACGGCAGCTTGATCATGAAGATGACGGCGAACACGCCGAGGGCGAGCAGGAGGGCGGTGCCGAGGGCTCCTGCGCGTTTGTTCTGGGCGCCGGCGATGGTGCGGCGGAGCTGGAAGACGCCGAGCCAGAGCAGGACGCCGGGGAGGAAGAGCAGGCCGAAGACGGCCATGATGACGGTGAGCCGGGCGTCGCGCTGTTTGCGGATGCGGCTGGCGGCGAGGCAGTGCTCGACGATGACCTGGGGTTCCATGCCGAAGGCCTGGATGAGGGGTTTGCGGCCGCCGCCGAGCATGCGCTGCTGGACGGCGCGGGAGAAGGCCTCGCCGAGGTTGGGCTCGAAGAGGGAGATGCGGGGGGCCTTGACGGAGGAGGTGGCCCAGTCGGAGTTGGCCTTGAGGAGCTCGTCCACGGGGCCGTCGCGGTAGGCGGCGGAGGCGAGGGCCTGGGTCGCCGCGGTCTGGCCGGCTCCGCCCGCGATGGGGATCTGGGCGCCCGGGCTGAAGTCGAACCCGTCTGTCACTGCTGCCCCCCAGGCCGCGTGTTGCCGCTGCGGCGGCCCGACTCCGGTGGTCTGCCGGGGCAGTTGCCGGGGGCCGCCCGTCCAGCGTATCGGTGCGGACCGCCGCGTGGGGCGGGAGATCCGAAAGCCGCCCGTCCCAAGAGAGTTGGGACGGGCGGCTTGTGAACTATGCCCCGTTCTCGGCCTGTTCGCGGATGCGGTCGGCGAGCTGCGGGGGCATGGGCTCGTGCCGCGCGTACGAGCGGCTGAACCGCCCGGTGCCGTGCGACAGGGAGCGCAGGTCCACCGCGTACCGGCCGATCTCCAGCTCGGGCACCTCGGCGCGGACCAGGGTGCGGCCGCCCGGGGACTGCTCGGTGCCCACCACCCGGCCGCGGCGCCCGGACAGATCGCTCATCACCGGGCCCACGTACTCGTCGGGCACCAGCACCCGGACCTCGGCGACCGGTTCGAGGAGATGGACGCGGACCTCGGCGGCCGCCTCGCGCAGGGCGAGGGCTCCGGCGGTCTGGAAGGCCGCGTCCGAGGAGTCCACCGAGTGCGCCTTGCCGTCGAGGAGCGTCACCCGCACGTCGACCAGTGGGTATCCGGCGGTGACGCCCTTGGCCGCCTGGGCGCGCACGCCCTTCTCCACGGAGGGGATGAACTGCCGTGGCACGGCGCCGCCCACCACCTTGTCGACGAACTCGATGCCGGAGCCCTCCGGGAGCGGCTCGACCTCGATCTCGCAGATGGCGAACTGGCCGTGTCCGCCGGACTGTTTGACGTGCCGTCCGCGCCCGGCGGCCCGGCCGCCGAAGGTCTCGCGCAGGGAGACCTTGTGCGGGACGACGTCGACCTGGACGCCGTAGCGGGTGCGCAGCCGCTCCAGCGCCACGTCGCGGTGCGCCTCGCCGAGGCACCAGAGGACGACCTGGTGGGTGTGCCGGCTGTGCTCCAGGCGCATGGTGGGGTCCTCGGCGACGAGCCGGGCGAGGCCCTGGGAGAGCTTGTCCTCGTCGGCCTTGCTGTGGGCCGCGATGGCGACCGGCAGCAGGGGGTCGGGCAGGGACCAGGGGTCCATGCGCAGCGGGTCGGCGGGGGAGGAGAGGGTGTCGCCGGTCTCGGCGCGGGAGAGCTTGGCGACGCAGACGATGTCGCCGGCGACGGCCTGCGGGACCTGGCGCTGGTGCTTGCCGAAGGGGGAGGAGAGGGCGCCGACCCGCTCGTCCGCCTCGTGGTCCTCGTGGCCGCGGTCGGCCAGGCCGTGGCCGGAGACGTGGAGGGTCTCGTCCGGGCGCAGGGTGCCGGAGAAGACGCGGACGAGGGAGATCCGGCCGACGTAGGGGTCGGAGGAGGTCTTGACGACCTCGGCCGCGAGCGGACCGGCCGGGTCGCAGGCCAGTGCGGTGCGGGGGGTGCCGTCGAGTGCGGTGACGGGGGGCGGGGTGCGTTCGGGAGGGGTGGGGAACCCGCCGGTGATCAGCTCCAGCAGCTCGACGGTGCCCAGGCCCTGGCGGGAGCCCTCGGGGGCCGGGGCGGCGGCGAGCACGGGGTGGAAGGAGCCGCGGGCGACGGCCCGTTCGAGGTCCTCGATGAGGGTTTTGACGTCGATGTCCTCCCCGGCGAGGTAGCGGTCCATCAGGGTCTCGTCCTCGCTCTCGGCGATGATCCCCTCGATGAGCCGGTTGCGGGCCTGGTCGATCAGCCGCTGCTGGTCGGGGCCGGGCGCCGTCTCGGCGCGCTCGCCGGTGGAGTAGTCGAGGAGGCGCTGGGAGAGGAGGCCGATGAGGCCGGTGACGGGGCGGTGCCCGTCGGGTCCCTCGGGGCCGTGCAGGGGGAGGTAGAGCGGCAGCACGCTGTCGGGGGAGTCGCCGCCGAAGGCGGCGCGGCAGGTCTCCGTCATCGTGCCGAAGTCCGCCCGGGCCGCCTCCAGGTGCGTCACCACGATCGCGCGCGGCATGCCCACGGCCGCGCACTCCTCCCACAGGGTGCGGGTGGCGCCGGTGACGCCCTCCGGGCCCTCCGCCGCGGAGACGACGAAGAGCGCGGCGTCCGCCGCCCGCAGTCCCGCCCGCAGCTCGCCGACGAAGTCGGCGTAGCCCGGGGTGTCGAGCAGGTTGATCTTGATGCCGGCCCAGTCCACGGGGACCACGGAGAGCTGGACCGAACGCTGCTGGCGGTGCTCGATCTCGTCGTAGTCGGAGACCGCGCCGCCGTCCTCGACCCGCCCCGCGCGGGTGACCGCGCCGGTGGCCAGGGCCAGTGCCTCCACGAGAGTCGTCTTGCCGGAGCCGCTGTGGCCGACCAGCACCACGTTGCGTATGCTGCCGGGCCGGTCGGCCGCCACTGTTCTGCCGGCGGCTCCAGGATGGGTGGTCGTCTTGTCGCCCATGTATCCCGCCTTCCGGTTGACACCTGCGGTCCTTCGAGCTTTCCACCGCGGTCACGCTGCGTCCATACGTCGCACACGCAGGCGCAACCGTCCGCCCCGGCGCGCAGGGCCGCCGGGCGCCCCCGCGGGGCAGGTCCATCCGGGTGGCGCGGCGCCGGTGGCGGTGCCCGGCGGGCGGCCGGTGGGCGGGTGCGGCCGGTGCCGGGGGCGCGGGGGTGCGGTGTGCGCGCGGGCGGCACCCGCGGCCTGGCTACGATGGGCCAGCCGGTGGCTGATCGACCCCCGGCCCGCACACGACCCTCCGGGAAGGCCATGCTGAACAAGTACGCGCGTGCGTTCTTCACGCGTGTTCTCACGCCGTTCGCCGCCCTGCTCATCCGACTGGGCGTGAGCCCCGACGCGGTGACCCTCATCGGCACCGGTGGTGTGATGGCGGGAGCGCTGGTCTTCTATCCCCAGGGGGAGTTCTTCTGGGGCACCGTCACCATCACGCTGTTCGTCTTCTCGGACCTGGTCGACGGGAACATGGCGCGGCAGCTGGGCCGGTCCAGCCGTTGGGGGGCGTTCCTGGACTCCACGCTCGACCGGGTCGCCGATGCGGCGATCTTCGGCGGGCTGGCGCTGTGGTACGCCTCCTACGAGGGGCACGACATCGCGCTCTGCGCCGTGGCGATCTTCTGCCTGGCCAGCGGGCAGGTGGTGTCGTACACCAAGGCGCGCGGCGAGAGCATCGGGCTCCCGGTGAAGGTCAATGGTCTGGTGGAGCGGGCCGAGCGTCTGGTGATCTCGCTGGTGGCCTGCGGTCTCTCCGGGCTGCATGCGTTCGGTGTGCCCGGGATCCAGGTGCTGCTGCCCATCGCCCTGTGGATCGTGGCGGTCGGCAGCCTGATCACTCTGATCCAGCGTGTGGTCACCGTGCGCCGTGAGGCGGCGGAGGCGGACGCGGCAACCCTGGTGGGAGGGGGCGACAGCCGGTGAAGGACGAGCTGACCGACGCGCTGTACGGGCTGGGGTGGGGCGCGGTCAAGCGGCTTCCCGAACCGGCTGCGGCGCGGCTGGGGCGAGAGATCGCCGATATCGCCTGGCGGCGACGGGGCAAGGGCGTGCTGCGTCTGGAGGCCAACCTCGCCCGGGTCGTCCCGGACGCCTCCCCGCCCCGGCTCGCCCGGCTCTCCCGGCTGGGCATGCGCTCGTACATGCGCTACTGGATGGAGTCCTTCCGGCTGCCGGCGTGGAGCCGGGAGCGCCTGCGGACCTGCTTCGAACCCGAGGGCCTGCACCATCTGGAGGAGGGGCTGGCCAGCGGCCGAGGGGTGGTGCTGGCGCTGCCCCACATGGGCAACTACGACATGGCGGGTGCCTGGGTCACCTCCCGGCTGGGGGTGCCGTTCACGACGGTCGCCGAGCGGCTGAAGCCGGAATCGCTCTACGACCGGTTCGTGGCCTACCGCGAGGGGCTGGGCATGGAGGTCCTGCCGCACGCCGGGGGATCCGCGTTCGGCACGCTCTCGCGGCGGCTGCGGGCCGGCGGGCTGGTCTGCCTGGTGGCGGACCGGGATCTGTCGGCGCACGGCATCGAGGTGGAGTTCTTCGGCGAGGCCGCCAAGATGCCCGGTGGCCCGGCCCGGCTGGCGGTGCAGACCGGGGCCCTGCTGCTGCCGGTGACCCTCTGGTACGACGACTCGTCGGTGATGCAGGGGCGGGTGCACCCGCCGGTGGAGGTGCCGGACACGGGCACCCGGCCGGAGAAGGCCGCGGTGATGACCCAGGCCCTGGCCGACGCCTTCGCCTCGGGGATCGCCGAGCATCCCCAGGACTGGCACATGCTCCAGCGGCTCTGGCTCGCCGACCTCCCGGCACAGGGCCGGGGTCCTGTGGGACGGGCGGGGCAGGGCGAGGAAGCCGGGCAGGGCGCCGGGACGGGGACGGCGCCGTGAAGATCGGGATCGTCTGTCCGTACTCCTGGGACGTGCCGGGCGGCGTCCAGTTCCACATCAGGGACCTCGCCGAGCACCTGATCCGGCTGGGGCACGAGGTGTCGGTGCTCGCCCCGGCGGACGACGAGACGCCGCTCCCGCCGTTCGTCGTCTCCGCGGGCCGGGCCGTGCCCGTGCCGTACAACGGCTCGGTGGCCCGGCTCAACTTCGGCTTCCTGTCGGCGGCGCGCGTCCGCCGCTGGCTGCACGAGGGCGACTTCGACGTCATCCACATCCACGAACCCACCTCCCCGTCGCTGGGCCTGCTCACCTGCTGGGCCGCCCAGGGCCCCATCGTCGCCACCTTCCACACCTCCAATCCCCGCTCCCGGGCGATGATCGCGGCCTATCCGATCCTCCAGCCGGCCCTGGAGAAGATCAGCGCGCGGATCGCCGTGAGCGAATACGCCCGCCGGACCCTGGTCGAGCACCTGGGCGGGGACGCGGTGGTCATCCCCAACGGCGTCGACGTGGACTTCTTCGCCCGGGCCACACCCCGGCCCGAGTGGACGGGCCATGGCCTTGGCCCCGGTGCCCCCGCGGACCCCGGACGCCCGGCGACCATCGGCTTCATCGGCCGGATCGACGAGCCCCGCAAGGGTCTGCCGGTCCTGATGCGTGCCCTGCCGAAGATCCTCGCCGAGCGCCCGGGGACCCGGCTGCTGGTGGCCGGCCGGGGCGACGAGGAGGAGGCCGTCGCCGCGCTGCCCCCCGAGGCACGGGGCGCCGTCGAATTCCTCGGCATGGTCAGCGACGAGGACAAGGCCCGTCTGCTGCGCAGTGTCGACGTCTATGTGGCGCCCAACACCGGCGGCGAGTCCTTCGGGATCATCCTGGTCGAGGCCATGTCGGCGGGGGCGCCCGTCCTGGCCAGCGATCTGGATGCCTTCGCCCAGGTCCTCGACCGGGGCGCGGCCGGTGAACTGTTCGCCAACGAGGACGCCGATGCGCTCGCCGCGGCGGCCCTGCGGCTGCTCGGCGACCCGGCCCGGCGGGCCGAGCTGAGCGAACGGGGCAGCTCCCATGTGCGGCGCTTCGACTGGACCACGGTCGGGTCGGACATCCTGGCCGTGTACGAGACGGTGACCGCGGGGGCCGCGTCCGTCGCCACGGACGAGCGGACGGGGCTGTGGGCGCGGTGGGGGCTGGCGCGGGACTGACCCCGCACCCGGCCCTTCTTTCCCGCCCGGCCTTTCCCTCCTCGGACCGGGACCGGTGCCCGCGGAAGGTGCCCGTCGGCCGGTCGGCCCGTCGCTCACGCCGGGCCCGGCACCTTCCCCTGCTCCGGCAGCTCCCCGGCCGCCGTCAGGCCGAACAACGGGGCTCCGTGACGCTCCCGGAAGCGCCGGCTGTGCCGGACGCTGGCTATCACCACCAGCCCCAGGATTCCCAGCGACTGGAACCTGCCGATCACCGGCACCACATCCACCGGCAGGGCGAGGGCCTCCACCACGCTCAGTGCCGCGTCGAGCAGCTGCGCCGCTCCCCACAACAGGGTCAGCGAGCGCAACGCCCGCCGGAACTCCGGGTCCTGGCGCCAGCGCCGCTCGGCCAGCTCCTCCGCCGGCCCCGTACGCAACTGCCGGCCGAACTGGAAGGCGAACGGCCGGGCCGCGAGCAGGGTGCCCGCGATCCACAGGCCCAGCACCGCCGGGAGCGCCGCGTCCTTGAGCAGCAGAACCCTCGGGTCCCCGCTGATCAGTGAGGTCACGGCGGACACCAGGAGCAGGACGACCACCAGGAGGTCGAAGAACCGGGCCCGCCGGTGGCGGACGGCCTCGACGAGGGCCTGTATGACGGGCGGGATGCTGCTCAGCATCAGTGCCTGCCACTGGGCGACGCCCTGCCAGCGCAGCACGTAGTACAGCGCCAGCGGCAGTGCGACGGCGATGCCCAGCGTCGGGAACAGCGTGGTGAGCACGGTGGTCAGCGTGGCGCGCCTGGCGCGCGACGCATCGGCTTGCACGGTCGGTTGCACGGTAGGACTTCCCCTCGCCTCGCCGGTGGCCACCGGCCGCCTTCCCCCCTCGGGGACGGCCCGTGACCTGCCACCCACGACGCTACGGACGGGGTGGGTGGAGACGGATCGGAGCCAGGGTCGAATCTTCCGGCCGCCGTCCACCCGGCCTCCACCCGCGGGTGGACGGGCCGGGAGGCGCGATGTCCGGGCCGGTACTGTGACCCGGCGTGACAGGTTCTCTGTGGGTCTCCTTCTGGATCGTGGCCGCCCTGGTCCTCGTCGGCGTCTACCTCAGCTGGACCGCCGGCCGGCTGGACCGGCTGCACAGCCGCATCGACGCCGCGCGGGCCGCCCTCGACGCCCAGCTGCTGCGCCGCGCCTCGGTCGCCCAGGAGCTCGCCACCGCCGGAGTCCTCGACCCGGCCGCCTCGATCGTCCTCTACCAGGCCGCGCACGCCGCCCGGCAGGCCGAGGAGGAGCAGCGGGAGGTCGCCGAGAGCGAGCTGAGCCAGGCGCTGCGCGCGGTGTTCGCGGACAGCGCACAGGCGGCGGCCGTCCGGGAGGCGCCCGGCGGCGAGGAGTCACTGGGCGAACTGGACCAGGCGGTGCGGCGGGTGCCCATGGCGCGGCGGTTCCACAACGACGCGGTGCGCGCGGCGCGCGCGGTGCGCCGGCACCGGGTGGTGCGCTGGTTCCGGCTGGCCGGGCACGCCCCTTTCCCCATGGCCTTCGAGATGGACGACGAGCAGCCGGCGGCACTCGCCGACCGGGCAGGTCACTGAGCGTCGGCCGGGCGGATCGCGGGGGAGTCGCGGGCGGATCGCGGGGAGTCGGCCGGGCGGGCCACCGGACAGGCCACCGGCCCCGAATTGGCCCTTTTCCCCCACCGGCCGGGCGGCTTTGATGACGCTGCGGCGTCACCGCCTTGGATGCCGCAGCATCACCGCTCTGGATAGTGAGGTCGCATCGTGTCCACCCCCAGCACGCTCCCGAACCCCGAGACCGGCACCGCGCGCGTCAAGCGCGGCATGGCCGAGCAGCTCAAGGGCGGCGTGATCATGGATGTCGTCACCCCCGAGCAGGCCAAGATCGCCGAGGACGCCGGCGCGGTCGCGGTGATGGCCCTGGAGCGGGTGCCCGCCGACATCCGCAAGGACGGCGGCGTGGCCCGCATGTCCGACCCGGACATGATCGAGGGCATCATCGACGCCGTCTCCATCCCCGTGATGGCCAAGTCCCGCATCGGCCACTTCGTCGAGGCCCAGGTCCTGCAGTCCCTCGGCGTCGACTACATCGACGAGTCCGAGGTCCTCACCCCGGCCGACGAGGTCAACCACTCCGACAAGTGGGCGTTCACCACCCCCTTCGTCTGCGGTGCCACCAACCTCGGCGAGGCCCTGCGCCGCATCGCCGAGGGCGCGGCCATGATCCGCTCCAAGGGCGAGGCCGGCACCGGCAACGTCGTCGAGGCCGTCCGTCACCTGCGCCAGATCAAGAACGAGATCGCCAGGCTGCGCGGCTTCGACAACCACGAGCTCTACGCCGCGGCCAAGGAGCTCCGCGCCCCGTACGAGCTGGTCAAGGAGGTGGCCGAGCTCGGCAAGCTGCCGGTGGTGCTGTTCTCCGCCGGCGGCGTCGCTACCCCGGCCGACGCCGCGCTGATGCGCCAGCTCGGCGCCGAGGGCGTCTTCGTCGGCTCCGGCATCTTCAAGTCGGGCGACCCGGCCAAGCGGGCCGCGGCCATCGTGAAGGCCACCACCTTCTACGACGACCCCAAGATCATCGCGGATGCCTCCCGCAACCTGGGCGAGGCCATGGTCGGCATCAACTGCGACACCCTCCCCGAGGCCGAGCGGTACGCCAACCGCGGCTGGTGATCCGTCCGTTCCCCGGTGGGCGGTCCGCGGCACAGGCGCGGACCGCCCACCGGCCCGTTCCCCCCTCGCACGCCCCCGTACGACCAGAGAGGCCGTGACCCCCGTGTCCACCCCCACCATCGGTGTCCTCGCCCTGCAGGGCGACGTCCGCGAGCACCTCGTGGCTCTCGCCGCCGCCGACGCGGTGGCCCGCCCCGTCCGCCGGCCCGAGGAGCTCGCGGAGGTCGACGGCCTGGTGATACCCGGCGGCGAGTCCACCACCATGTCCAAGCTCGCCGTGGTCTTCGGGATGCTGGAGCCGCTGCGCGCGCGGGTGCGCTCCGGGATGCCGGTCTACGGCACCTGTGCCGGCATGATCATGCTGGCCGACAAGATCCTCGACGGCCGGGAGGACCAGGAGACCCTGGGCGGCATCGACATGATCGTGCGCCGCAACGCCTTCGGCCGGCAGAACGAGTCCTTCGAGGCGGCGGTCGAGATGGCGGGGGTCGGGGGCGGCCCCGTGGAGGGCGTCTTCATCCGGGCCCCCTGGGTCGAGTCCGTCGGGGCCCGGGCCGAGGTGCTGGCCGTGCACAACGGCCACACCGTCGCCGTGCGCCAGGACAACGTGCTGGCCACGTCCTTCCATCCGGAGCTGACCGGGGACCACCGGGTGCACGGTCTGTTCGTGGAGATGGTGCGCGCGGTGCGCTCGTGAGATCCCGGTAGGATCTCAGTCGTTCGTCCAAGAATGGGTTACGCGAAGGAGACAGGCGGATGTCCGGCCACTCTAAATGGGCTACGACGAAGCACAAGAAGGCCGTGATCGATGCCAAGCGCGGCAAGCTCTTCGCGAAGCTGATCAAGAACATCGAGGTCGCGGCCCGCATGGGCGGCGTCGACATCGAGGGCAACCCGACCCTCTACGACGCCATCCAGAAGGCGAAGAAGCAGTCGGTCCCGAACAAGAACATCGACTCCGCGGTCAAGCGCGGCGGCGGCCTCGAGGCCGGCGGCGCCGACTACGAGACGATCATGTACGAGGGCTATGGCCCCAACGGTGTCGCGGTGCTCATCGAGTGCCTCACCGACAACCGCAACCGCGCCGCCGGTGACGTCCGCGTGGCCATGACCCGCAACGGCGGCTCGATGGCCGACCCGGGCTCGGTGTCCTACCTCTTCAACCGCAAGGGCGTCGTGATCGTCCCCAAGGGCGAGCTGACCGAGGACGACGTGCTGGGCGCGGTCCTGGACGCCGGTGCCGAAGAGGTCAACGACCTCGGCGAGTCCTTCGAGGTCCTCAGTGAGGCCACCGACCTGGTCGCGGTCCGCACCGCCCTCCAGGAGGCCGGCATCGACTACGACTCGGCCGAGGCCAACTTCGTCCCCACCATGCAGGTGGAGCTGGACGAGGAGGGCGCCCGCAAGATCTTCAAGCTGATCGACGCGCTGGAGGACAGCGACGACGTGCAGAACGTCTTCGCCAACTTCGACGTCTCCGACGAGGTCATGGCCAAGGTCGACGCCTGATCAAGCGGATCGAGCCGATCGCGACGGGCCGACGGGACGCTTCCCGTCGGCCCGTCGCGCTGTCGGTTCCGGGCGTTGTCAGTGCCGGCCGATAGCCTGCCGGAACAGTTGACCGAAGGGAGGGGCGCGATGCGCGTGCTGGGCGTGGACCCGGGGCTGACGCGGTGCGGCGTCGGTGTGGTCGAGGGGACGGCGGGGCGGCCGCTGCGGATGGCCGGGGTCGGGGTCGTCCGGACGCCGGCGGAGGCCGAGATCGCGGAGCGGCTGGTCCTCATAGAGCGCGGCATCGAGCAGTGGCTGGACGAGCACCGGCCCGAATACGTCGCCGTGGAGCGGGTGTTCAGCCAGCACAACGTCCGTACGGTCATGGGCACCGCCCAGGCCAGCGCCGTCGCCATGCTGTGCGCCGCCCGCCGCGGGCTGCCCGTCGCCCTGCACACCCCCAGCGAGGTCAAGGCCGCCGTCACCGGCTCCGGCCGGGCCGACAAGGCCCAGGTCGGCTCCATGGTCACCCGCATCCTGCGGCTGGACGCGCCCCCGAAGCCGGCCGACGCCGCCGACGCGCTCGCCCTGGCCATCTGCCACATCTGGCGCGCCCCGGCCACCGGCCGCCTCCAGCAGGCCGTCGCCGCCCACCGCCGCGCCACCGCCCCCGTACGCCTCCCGAAGGGCACCCGATGATCGCCTTTGTCTCCGGTCCCGTCGCGGCCCTCGCCCCCGACACCGCCGTCGTCGAGGTCGGCGGCGTCGGCATGGCCGTCCAGTGCACCCCCGACACCCTCTCCCGGCTCAGGGTCGGCGAGCCGGCCAGGCTCGCCACCTCCCTCGTCGTCCGCGAGGACTCGCTGACCCTCTACGGCTTCGCCGACGACGACGAGCGGCAGACCTTCGAGCTGCTCCAGACCGCCAGCGGCGTCGGCCCCCGCCTCGCCCAGGCGATGCTCGCCGTCCACGCGCCGGACGCGCTGCGCCGCGCCTTCGCCACCGGTGACGAGAAGGCGCTCACCGCCGTCCCGGGCATCGGCAAGAAGGGCGCCCAGAAGCTGCTGCTGGAGCTCAAGGACCGGCTGGGCGCGCCCACGGGCTCCGCCGCGAGGACCCCGGCGGCCGCTCCGGCCGCCGCCTCCGGCTGGCAGGAGCAGCTGCACGCCGCCCTCGTCGGCCTGGGATACGCGCCCCGCGAGGCGGACGGCGCGGTCGAGGCCGTGGCGCCGCAGGCCGAGGCCGTGGTCGCCGACGGCGGCACCCCGCAGGTGGGCCGGCTGTTGCGGGCGGCCCTGCAGACCCTGAACCGGGCCCGCTGACCGGCGGCCCGTCCCCTTCCCGAAACAACCGTGAGGTCTCACCCGTGAACTGGGACGAGGATTCCGCCGCCGGACCCATGGCCGCCGACCGCGTCGTCAGCGGCACCGCCGACGGCGACGACCACGCCGTCGAAGCCGCCCTGCGGCCGAAGGACCTGGGCGAGTTCGTCGGCCAGGAGCGCGTCCGCGAGCAGCTCGACCTGGTGCTGCGCGCCGCCCGTGCCCGGGGCGCCACCGCCGACCACGTCCTGCTCTCCGGCGCCCCCGGGCTCGGTAAGACCACCCTCTCGATGATCATCGCCGCGGAGATGGGCGCCCCCATCCGCATCACCTCCGGTCCCGCCATCCAGCACGCCGGCGACCTGGCGGCGATCCTGTCCTCCCTCACCGAGGGCGAGGTCCTCTTCCTCGACGAGATCCACCGCATGTCCCGGCCCGCCGAGGAGATGCTCTACATGGCGATGGAGGACTTCCGGGTCGACGTCGTCGTCGGCAAGGGCCCCGGCGCCACCGCCATCCCCCTGGAGCTGCCGCCCTTCACCCTGGTCGGCGCCACCACCCGCGCCGGCCTGCTGCCGCCGCCGCTGCGCGACCGCTTCGGCTTCACCGGCCACATGGAGTTCTACGCCCCCGCCGAGCTCCAGCGCGTCATCCACCGCTCCGCCGGCCTGCTCGACGTGGCCATAGACGAGGAGGGCGCGGCCGAGATCGCCGGCCGTTCCCGCGGCACGCCCCGCATCGCCAACCGCCTCCTGCGCCGCGTCCGCGACTACGCCCAGGTGAAGGCCGACGGGCTGATCACCCGCGAGATCGCCGCCCGGGCCCTCCAGGTCTACGAGGTGGACGGCCGCGGGCTCGACCGGCTGGACCGGGCCGTGCTCACCGCGCTGCTCAAGCTGTTCGGCGGCGGCCCCGTCGGGCTGTCCACGCTGGCCGTGGCCGTCGGCGAGGAGCGCGAGACCGTCGAGGAGGTCGCCGAGCCCTTCCTGGTGCGCGAGGGGCTGCTGGCCCGCACGCCCCGGGGCCGGATCGCGACCCCGGCGGCCTGGGATCACCTGGGGATGGTGCCGCCGCAGCAGGTCACCGGGGGTGCGGGCCGCGCCGGGGGCGCAGGCGGAGGGCAGGGCGGCCTGTTCACGGAGTGACGGCGCGGGGACTGGTCGGGTCAGGAACCCGGGTGCCATGCTGGGCGTTGTTCCATAGGCGCGGACTCGCTTAGACTCCGCCGATGCCGTCCCTACCGGCGGCATACCACCCCCGTAGACCAGGCCGCACCCCCAAAGCGGTCGTGTGAAGGAAACCCCGTCCCGTGAATCTCGTGACTCTTCTGCCGTTCATCGTGCTCATCGGGGCCATGTTCCTGATGACCCGGTCGGCCAAGAACAAGCAGCGCCAGGCTGCCCAGATGCGCGACCAGATGCAGCCGGGCACCGGTGTGCGGACGATCGGCGGCATGTACGCCACCGTCAAGGAGGTCAGCGAGGACTCGGTCCTCCTCGAGGTCGCCCCCGGCGTCCACGCGATCTATGCGAAGAACTCCATCGGCGCCGTTCTGCCGGACGAGGAGTACAACCGCATCATCCACGGCATCGAGGGCTCCGACGAGGCCCCGGCCGTTCCGGACGACATCTCCTCGCTCACCGAGGGCGGCGAGGCCGCCGCGGCCGGCGAGAAGAAGATCGACCTCGGCAAGGAGACCGCTCCCGAGGACGCGGAGACCAAGGACGCCAAGGCCGAGAAGCCGGCGGACGGGCCGAAGGACGCCAAGAAGGACGACGGCTCCGACGCGAAGTAGCCCCAATCGGCGGACCGTGACGCACCACCGCTCGGTGCGTCACGGTCCGCCGACGGTCTAGGCTCCGGCGGGGGGGGCACGTCCCCACAAACTTCGTGGCCGCCGGCGAACACCTGACGCCCGGCGGTTGGACAGGGAGAAACGACAAGGTGGCAGCACCGAAGAAGGGCCGCAGGTCCCCGGGCGGCCAGGGCAGGCCGGGCAGAGTCCTGGCCTTCATCCTGATCGCCATGGTGGCGCTCACCGGGGGGATGTTCGCCTCCGGGCACACCACACCGCGACTGGGCATCGACCTCGCGGGCGGTACGAGCTTCACGCTCCAGGCGAAGAACCAGCCGGGCAAGCCCAACGCGATCACGACGACCAATATGAACACGGCTGTCGGCATCATCGAGCGTCGTGTCAACGGTCTCGGAGTGTCCGAGTCCGAGGTCCAGACGCAGGGCAAGAACCACATCATCGTGAACATTCCCAAGGGGATGAACGCGAAGCAGGCCCGGGAGCAGGTCGGCACCACCGCCCAGCTCGCCTTCCGGCCGGTGCTGATGGCGGCTCCCAGCGGCAAGCTCCCCGAGCCCACGCCGAGCGCCTCGACGGGCGGCAAGGACAAGGACAAGAAGGACAAGCCCTCCGGCACGCCCAGCGCGTCCTCCGGCTCCACCCCGTCGGCCACCCCGTCCGGCAAGCACACCCAGGGCCGTGCCGTCACCGAGGCCCTCAAGGCCCCGCAGGCACCCAAGCCCACCCCGACCCCGACTCCGTCCGGCGGCTCCTCGGGCGACCTGCAGAAGCAGTTCGCGACGCTGGACTGCTCGACCCCGGCGGCGCGCTCGGACGCGGCGAAGGCCGCCGACCGGGCCAAGGCCACCGACAACGTGGTCGTCTGCGACAAGGACGGCCAGGAGAAGATGCTCCTCGGCCCGGTCGGCGTCGAGGGCGTGGACGTCACCGAGGCCAAGGCCGCCCTGGACACCCAGCGCGCCACCGGCTGGCAGGTCCAGCTGAAGTTCAACGGCAGCGGTGCCAAGAAGTTCGCCGACATCACCGGCAAGCTGGCCGCGAAGGCGCCCCCGCAGAACCGCTTCGCGATCGTCATGGACGGCGAGTCGGTCTCCGCGCCCCAGCTGAGCGCGGCGATCCCCGGCGGCAGCGCCGAGATCAGCGGCAACTTCACCCAGTCCAGCGCCCAGGACCTGGCCAACATCCTGTCCTACGGCGCCCTGCCGCTCTCGTTCGACATCGTCACCGAGACCACCGTCTCCGCCGCCCTCGGTGGTGAGCAGCTGCGTGCCGGTCTGATCGCCGGCGCCATCGGCCTGGCGCTCGTGGTCATCTACCTGGTGGCCTACTACCGGGGCCTCGCCCTCGTCGCCCTCGCCAGCCTTGCGTGCTCGGCGGTCCTCACCTACACGATCATGGTCCTGCTGGGCCCGGCCATCGGCTTCGCGCTGAACCTGCCGGCCGTGTGCGGTGCCATCGTCGCGATCGGCATCACCGCCGACTCGTTCATCGTCTACTTCGAGCGCATCCGTGACGAGGTCCGCGACGGCCGCACCCTGCGTCCCGCCGTGGAGCGTGCCTGGCCGCGTGCCCGCCGTACGATCCTCGTCTCGGACTTCGTCTCCTTCCTGGCCGCCGCGGTGCTCTTCATCGTCACCGTCGGCAAGGTCCAGGGCTTCGCCTTCACCCTCGGCCTGACCACGCTGCTCGACGTCGTCGTGGTCTTCCTCTTCACCAAGCCGCTGATGACGATCCTCGCCCGCCGCAAGTTCTTCGCCAGCGGCCACCCCTGGTCCGGCCTGGACCCCAAGCGGCTCGGCGTCAAGCCGCCGCTTCGGTCCTCCCGCCGCCGCCCCTCCGCCAGCGCCGACCCGAAGGAGGCCTGAGATGTCACGACTCGGCACTCTCGGCGCCCGGCTCTACCGAGGCGAGGTCGGCTACGACTTCGTCGCCAAACGGAAGATCTGGTACGGCATCTCGATCCTCATCACCATCACGGCCATCGTCGGCCTGGCGGTGCGCGGCCTCAACATGGGCATCGAGTTCTCCGGCGGCGCGATCTTCAACACGGAGAAGACGTCGGTCTCCGCCGATGCGGCGAAGGAGACCGCGCAGCAGGCTTCGGGCCACACCGCAGTGGTCCAGAAGACCGGTGACGGCAAGCTGCGCATCCAGGTCAGCGAGCTGACCCCGGAACAGTCCCGCACCACCCAGCAGGCCCTCGCCAAGAAGCTGGACGTCTCCACCAACAAGATCAACACCGACATCGTCGGCCCCAGCTGGGGTGACGAGATCGCCAACAAGGCATGGACCGGCCTCGCCATCTTCATGCTCCTCGTGGTGATCTACCTCGCCATCGCCTTCGAGTGGCGCATGGCGATCGCCGCCCTGGTCGCGCTGATCCACGACCTCACCATCACCGTGGGCATCTACGCCCTGGTGGGCTTCGAGGTCACCCCGGGCACCGTGATCGGTCTGCTGACGATCCTCGGTTACTCGCTCTACGACACTGTCGTCGTCTTCGACGGTCTGAAGGAGAGCGCGAAGGACATCACCAAGCAGACCCGCTTCACCTACAGCGAGATCGCCAACCGCAGCCTCAACGGCACCCTGGTCCGCTCCATCAACACCACGGTCGTCGCGCTGCTGCCGGTCGCCGGCCTGCTGTTCATCGGCGGCGGCTTCCTCGGCGCGGGCATGCTCAACGACATCTCGCTCGCCCTGTTCGTCGGCCTCGCGGCCGGTGCCTACTCCTCGATCTTCATCGCCACTCCGCTGGTCGCCGACCTCAAGGAGCGCGACCCGCAGATGAAGGCCCTGGCCCGGCGGATCAAGGCCAAGCGGGCCGCCCAGTCCGCCAAGGCGGACTCGGCGCAGGACGACCAGGAGACCGCGGAGGACGAGACGCAGGACGCGCCCCCGGCGGGCGTCGTGGGCCAGCGCCGTCAGCCCGAGGGACGCAAGGGGAAGCGCCGATGACCGTCCAGTACACCGAGAGCGCCGACGGGGCCCTGCGCGAGCTGCTGCTCAGCCGGATCCACGACGTCCCGGACTACCCGAAGCCGGGCGTGGTGTTCAAGGACATCACCCCGCTGCTCGCCGACGCCGAGGCGTTCACCGCGCTCACCGACGCGTTCGCCGCCCTGTGCGAGCGCTACCGCGTGGACAAGATCGTCGGCCTGGAGGCGCGCGGCTTCATCCTCGCCGCCCCCGTGGCCGTCCGCGCCGGCATCGGCTTCGTCCCCGTCCGCAAGGCCGGCAAGCTGCCCGGCGCCACGCTGCGCCAGGGGTACGAGCTGGAGTACGGCACGGCCGAGATAGAGATCCACGCCGAGGCCCTGGGCCGCGGCGAGCGGGTCCTCGTCATCGACGACGTCCTGGCCACCGGCGGCACCGCCGAGGCGTCCCTCCAGCTGATCCGCCGCGCCGGCGCCGAGGTGGCGGGCGTCGCGGTCCTCATGGAGCTGGGTTTCCTCGACGGCCGGACGCGCCTGGCGGACGCCCTGGGCGGGGCCCCGCTGGACGCCCTGATCCGCGTCTGACCCCAGAGCGAGCCACAGGAAGCGGGCCCCGGGAGAACCCCGGGGCCCGCTTCGTGCGTCCTTGACGCCGCCGGGCGGGAGGCACCTCCCCGGCCCGGATCGATACCATGGCAGTCCGGACCTGATCGGGGGGCCGGACCCCGCATGAGGAGTGCTCTTGCCAGACAAGGCCCAGCCGCTCTCCCCCAGACTCCGTCCGGGGGAACCCCCAGCCGCACAGCCCGACACACCTGAGGCCGCGGCGGCCACGGGCATGCCCGGCTCCAAGGCGCCCGAGGCGCCGACCCCCGGGAGCGACGCGGTCCGGGAAGCGCCCGCGGCTCCCCGCCCCACGCCCCCGCCGAGCGCCCCCGCGCGCTCCGCCTCCTCCAGCCGGGTCAGGGCCCGCCTGGCCCGCCTCGGCGTCCAGCGGCAGAGCCCGTACAACCCGGTCCTCGAGCCGCTGCTGCGCATCGTCCGCGGAAACGATCCGAAGGCCGACGCGGGCACGCTCCGCCAGATCGAGCGCGCCTACCAGGTCGCCGAGCGCTGGCACCGCGGCCAGAAGCGCAAGAGCGGCGACCCGTACATCACCCACCCGCTCGCCGTCACCACCATCCTCGCCGAGCTCGGCATGGACCCGGCCACCCTGATGGCCGGACTGCTGCACGACACCGTCGAGGACACCGAGTACGGGCTCGACACCCTCCGCCGCGACTTCGGCGACCAGGTCGCCCTGCTCGTCGACGGCGTCACCAAGCTGGACAAGGTCAAGTTCGGCGAGGCGGCCCAGGCGGAGACGGTCCGCAAGATGGTCGTCGCCATGGCCAAGGACCCGCGCGTCCTGGTCATCAAGCTCGCCGACCGCCTGCACAACATGCGCACCATGCGCTACCTCAAGCGGGAGAAGCAGGAGAAGAAGGCCCGCGAGACGCTGGAGATCTACGCCCCGCTGGCGCACCGGCTGGGCATGAACACCATCAAGTGGGAGCTGGAGGACCTCGCGTTCGCGATCCTCTACCCCAAGATGTACGACGAGATCGTGCGTCTGGTGGCCGAGCGCGCCCCCAAGCGGGACGAGTACCTGGCGATCGTCACCGACGAGGTCCAGGCCGATCTGCGCGCCGCCCGCATCAAGGCCACCGTCACCGGCCGGCCGAAGCACTACTACAGCGTCTACCAGAAGATGATCGTCCGCGGCCGGGACTTCGCGGAGATCTACGACCTGGTGGGCATCCGCGTCCTCGTCGACACCGTCCGCGACTGCTACGCGGCCCTCGGCACGGTGCACGCGCGGTGGAATCCGGTCCCCGGCCGGTTCAAGGACTACATCGCGATGCCCAAGTTCAACATGTACCAGTCGTTGCACACGACGGTCATAGGGCCCAGCGGCAAGCCCGTCGAGCTGCAGATCCGCACCTTCGACATGCACCGCCGCGCCGAGTACGGCATCGCCGCGCACTGGAAGTACAAACAGGAGGCCGTCGCGGGCGCCTCCAAGATCCGTACGGATGTGCCGAAGAACGCCGGCAAGAACCAGGACACCGTCAACGACATGGCCTGGCTGCGGCAGTTGCTCGACTGGCAGAAGGAGACGGAGGACCCGGGCGAGTTCCTGGAGTCCCTGCGCTTCGACCTCTCGCGCAACGAGGTCTTCGTCTTCACGCCGAAGGGCGACGTCATAGCGCTGCCGGCCGGGGCGACCCCGGTCGACTTCGCCTACGCCGTGCACACCGAGGTCGGCCACCGCACCATAGGCGCCCGGGTCAACGGACGGCTGGTGCCGCTCGAATCGACCCTGGACAACGGTGACTTGGTCGAGGTCTTCACCTCCAAGGCGCCCGGCGCCGGCCCCTCCCGCGACTGGCTGGGCTTCGTCAAGTCCCCCCGCGCCCGCAACAAGATCCGGGCCTGGTTCTCCAAGGAGCGCCGGGACGAGGCGATCGAGCAGGGCAAGGACGCCATCGCCCGCGCGATGCGCAAGCAGAACCTGCCCATCCAGCGCATCCTGACCGGCGATTCGCTGGTCACCCTCGCGCACGAGATGCGCTACCCCGACATCTCCTCCCTCTACGCGGCCATCGGCGAGGGCCATGTGGCGGCCCAGGGCGTGGTGCAGAAGCTCGTCCAGGCGCTCGGCGGGGAGGACGCGGCCACCGAGGACATCGAGGAGGCCGCGCCGATCCGCGGCCGCTCCAAGCGGCGGTCCAGTGCCGATCCGGGCGTGGTGGTCAAGGGCGTTGACGACGTGTGGGTCAAACTGGCCCGCTGCTGTACGCCCGTTCCCGGCGACCCCATCATCGGCTTCGTCACCCGCGGCAACGGCATCTCGGTCCACCGGGCCGACTGTGTCAACGTCGACTCCCTCTCCCAGCAGCCGGAGCGGATCATCGACGTCGAGTGGGCGCCCACCCAGTCGTCGGTCTTCCTCGTCGCCATCCAGGTGGAGGCGCTCGACCGCTCGCGGCTCCTGTCGGACGTCACCCGGGTCCTGTCGGACCAGCACGTCAACATCCTCTCGGCGGCCGTGCAGACGTCCCGCGACCGGGTCGCGACCTCGCGGTTCACCTTCGAGATGGGCGACCCCAAGCACCTCGGCCACGTCCTCAAGGCCGTCCGGGGTGTGGAGGGCGTCTACGACGTCTACCGTGTGACCTCGGCCCGCAGGCCGTAGCACGGCGTACGAAAGGGCCCCCGGCGAGCACGCCGGGGGCCCTTCTCGCATACGGACGGTCAGCCGCCGAACTCCTCCAGGCCCTTCAGCGCCTGGTCCAGCAGCGCCTTGCGGCCCTCCAGCTCCTTGGCGAGCTTGTCGGCCTTGGAGTCGTTGCCCGCGGCCCGCGCCTTGGCGATCTGGTCCTGGAGCTTGTCCACCGCGTCCTGGAGCTGCCCGGTCAGGCCGGCCGCACGGGCCCGCGCCTCAGGGTTCGTCCGCCGCCACTCGGCCTCCTCGGCCTCCTGGATGGCGCGCTCCACCGCGTGCATCCGCCCCTCGATCTTCGGCCGGGCGTCCCGCGGCACATGACCGATGGCCTCCCAGCGCTCGTTGACCGAACGGAACGCCGCCCGGGCCGACTTGAGGTCAGTGACCGGAAGCAGCTTCTCCGCCTCGACGACCAGCTCCTCCTTCAGCGTCAGGTTGCCCTGCTGCTCGGCGTCGCGCTCCGCGAACACCTCGCTGCGCGCCTGGAAGAAGACGTCCTGCGCGCCCCGGAAGCGGGCCCACAGCTCGTCCTCCGCCTCGCGCTGGGCACGGCCCGCGGCCTTCCACTCGGTCATCAGGTCCCGGTACCGCGCCGCGGTCGCGCCCCAGTCCGTGGACCCGGACAGCGCCTCGGCCTCGGCGACCAGCTTCTCCTTGACCTTGCGGGCGTCCTCGCGCTGCGCGTCCAGCGACGCGAAGTGCGCCTTGCGCCGCTTGGAGAACGCCGAGCGGGCGTGCGAGAAGCGGTGCCACAGCTCGTCGTCCGTCTTGCGGTCCAGCCGGGGCAGGCCCTTCCAGGTGTCGACCAGGGCCCGCAGCCGCTCGCCGGCCGACCGCCACTGCTCGCTGGCCGCCAGCTCCTCGGCCTCCGCGACGAGCGCCTCCTTGGCCGTGCGGGCCTCCTCGGACTGCTTCGCCTTGGCCGCCTTGCGCTCCTCGCGGCGCGCGTCGACCGTGGCGACCAGCTTGTCCAGCCGCTCTCCGAGCGCCGCCAGATCGCCGACCGCGTGGTGCTCGTCCACCTGCGTCCGCAGGTGCTCGATGGCGGTCATCGCGTCCTTGGCCGACAGGTCCGTGGTCCTGACACGGCGTTCGAGGAGGCCGATCTCCACGACCAGGCCCTCGTACTTGCGCTCGAAGTAGGCAAGGGCCTCTTCGGGGCTCCCCGCCTGCCACGAGCCGACGACCTTCTCGCCGTCGGCGGTACGCACGTACACCGTCCCCGTCTCATCGACGCGGCCCCACGGGTCGCTGCTCACAGCGCCTCCTCCACATGATGCCGGGGCCGGTTCGCGGCCCTCGCGCATCGTCCACAGTTTGTCCCGGCAGGGCCGCGCCCCGCCGGTCCGGCGGCTTGATCCATTGATTGCCGATCGGTGCTGTCCGGGTGCCTCGCAGCCGCCGAGACCAGGCACCCTGCACAACGCCAACATAGGCGAACGGTGGCCCGGCTGTCCGTATCCCGCGACCGAAATTTCGCCTCCGGCCGAGGGTGCGGAACGCCGCGCCCGGCTCAGGACTTGGCGACCGTCGCCTTGTCGATGACGGTCGTCGCGTTGGGCGGACCGTCGGGTCCGCCGCCCTGCACACCGGCGTCCGCGATCTTCTTCAGGGTCTTCATGCCCTCGGCGCCGATCGTGCCGAGCGGGGTGTAGTCCGGCGGCAACGGGCTGTCCTTGTAGACGAGGAAGAACTGGCTGCCGGTGGAGTGGGGCGCCTGGGTCTTCGCCATGGCGACCATGCCGGCGGGGTAGATCTTCATGCCCGCCTTCTTCGCCTCCGGGTCCGAAGGCTCCTTCAGCGCCGGGTCCTTGAGGTTCTCCTCGGCCAGCGTGTAGCCGGGCCCGCCCTGGCCGGTGCCCTTCGGGTCGCCGCACTGCAGGACGGAGATCCCCGCCTCCGCGCCCGTGAGCCGGTGGCACTTGGTGTGGTCCAGGAAGCCCTGGGCCGCCAGGAAGTTGAAGGAGTTGACCGTGTGCGGGGCCTTGGCCGCGTCCATCGTGATGTCGATGGTGCCGCAGGTGGTCTTGAGGTTCATCGCGTAGGACGCCGACTTGTCGACGCTCATCTCCGGCTCCGACTTCCACGTCTTCGTGGCGGGGGAGCCCGGGGCGGGCTTGGCGCAGGGGTCCGGGCCCTTGGTGGGAGTGGGCAGATCGCTCGGCGTCGCGTCGGCCGAGGTCTCCTTGCCGTCGTCCCCGCCGCCCAGGGCGCCGCTCGCGTAGGCGGTGGCCCCCGCGGCGATCACCACGGCGAGGCCCGCCGCGATCACCGCGTTGCGGCGCCGCGCCTTGCGGCGCATCTCCTCGCGGCGCTGCTGCTGCCGCTCGAACTTCTCCCGGGCGAGCTGCCGCCGCCGCTGCTCGTTACTGACCACCGGGTCGTCTCCTCGTGCTTCTCGTCCGTCGCTCGTCCGTGGTGAGCTGCGTGTTGCGAGTGTGCCCGTACCGTATACGGGTTCGCGGCTCCGTACCCGCCGCCGGTAGGCTCTGAACCGGCCGAGGTACGGAACGGGCGCGCCCGCCGGGCCTCCGCCGCGTCGATACAGGCCGACATTTAAGGACGAACGTGCTGATTGCCGGGTTCCCCGCCGGGGCCTGGGGGACCAATTGTTATCTGGTCGCCCCCGCCGCCGGTGAGGAGTGCGTGATCATCGACCCGGGCCACCAGGCCGCCCAGGGAGTCGAGGAGACGCTCAGGAAGCATCGGCTCAAGCCCGTCGCCGTCGTCCTCACCCATGGCCACATCGACCACGTCGCGTCGGTGGTGCCGGTGTGCGGCGCCCATGACGTCCCCGCCTGGATCCACCCCGCCGACCGCTACATGATGAGCGACCCCGAGAAGGCGCTCGGCCGGTCCATCGGGGCACAGCTCCTGGGGGAGCTGACGGTGGGGGAGCCGGACGACCTCAAGGAGCTCTCCGATGGCAGCACGCTCCATCTGGCGGGGCTGGAGTTCTCCGTCGCGCACGCGCCCGGCCATACCAAGGGGTCGGTGACCTTCAGGATGCCCGAGACCTCCGAGATCCCCTCGGTCTTCTTCTCGGGCGACCTGCTGTTCGCCGGCTCCATCGGACGCACCGACCTGCCGGGCGGTGACCACGCCGAGATGCTCGATTCGCTGGCCCGCGTGTGCCTGCCGCTCGACGACTCGACCGTGGTCCTCTCCGGCCACGGCCCCCAGACGACCATCGGCCAAGAGCGCGCCGCCAACCCGTATCTCCGCGAGGTGGCCGCCGGCCAGGGAGCCGGATCCCCGGCTCCGCGACGAGGAATGTGACGAAAGCTTCCGTGAGCACCTTCAAGGCCCCCAAGGGCACCTACGACCTCCTGCCCCCCGACTCGGCGACCTACCTCGCCGTGCGCGAGGCGATCTCCGCGCCGCTGCGGCGCGCCGGTTACGGCTATGTCGAGACCCCCGGTTTCGAGCAGGTCGAGCTGTTCTCCCGCGGCGTCGGCGAGTCCACCGACATCGTGACCAAGGAGATGTACACCCTCACCACGCGCGGCGGCGACGAGCTCGCGCTGCGCCCCGAGGGCACCGCCTCCGTGCTGCGCGCCGCGCTGGAGGCCAACCTGCACAAGGCCGGCAACCTGCCGGTCAAGCTCTGGTACTCCGGCTCGTACTACCGCTACGAGCGCCCGCAGGCCGGCCGTTACCGCCACTTCTCCCAGGTCGGCGCCGAGGCCATCGGTGCCGAGGACCCGGCGCTGGACGCCGAGCTGATCATCCTGGCCGTCGACGCGTACAAGTCGCTGGGCCTGCGCAACTTCCGGCTGCTGCTCAACTCGCTCGGCGACAAGGAGTGCCGCCCCGCCTACCGGGCCGCGCTCCAGGAGTTCCTCCGCGGGCTCGATCTGGACGAGGACACCCGCCGCCGCATCGAGATCAACCCGCTGCGGGTCCTCGACGACAAGCGCGAGTCCGTCCAGAAGCAGCTCGTCGGCGCCCCGATGCTCCGCGACCACCTCTGCGAGGCGTGCAAGGAGTACCACGAGCGGGTGCGCGAGCTGCTGACCGCGGCGGGCGTCGCCTTCGAGGACGACGAGAAGCTGGTCCGCGGCCTCGACTACTACACGCGCACCACCTTCGAGTTCGTCCACGACGGCCTCGGCTCGCAGTCCGCGGTGGGCGGCGGCGGCCGCTACGACGGGCTCTCCGAGATGATCGGCGGCCCCGCGCTGCCGTCCGTCGGCTGGGCGCTCGGCGTGGACCGCACGGTGCTGGCGCTCAAGGCCGAGGGCATCGAGCTCGAACTGCCCGCCCCCACCCAGGTGTACGCGGTGCCGCTGGGCGACGAGGCCCGCCGGGTCCTCTTCGGCGTGGTCACCGAGCTGCGCCGGGCCGGCGTCGCCACGGACTTCGCCTTCGGCGGCAAGGGCCTGAAGAACGCCATGAAGTCGGCCAACCGCTCGGGCGCCCGCTTCGCGCTGGTCGCGGGCGAACGGGACCTGGCCGAGGGCGTGGTGCAGCTCAAGGACCTGGAGAGCAGCGAGCAGACCGCCGTCGCGCTCGACACCGTCGTGAGTGAACTCCTGGCCAAGCAGGGCTGATTGCGCCCGCCCTGGTGCAGAATGGGCGGCACCGCGACCGACTGATGGGAACTACGCCACATGACGACCTCGGCACTTGACCGTTCCGACACCGACGGCTCGGAGCGGGGCGGCCCCGCCCCGGGCACGGTGGGCGGAAGCCGTGCGTTCGCGTTGCTGCTGGTCGTCACCGGGGCGATGGGGCTGCTGGCCGCCTGGGTCATCACGCTCGACAAGAACAAGATCCTCGAGGCCAAGGCGGACGGCAAGACCTACACCCCCGGGTGCAGCCTCAACCCGATCGTCTCCTGCGGCAACATCATGGAGAGCAAGCAGGCACAGGCCTTCGGGTTCCCCAACCCGTGGCTGGGCCTGGTCTGTTACGGCGTGATCATCGCCATCGGTCTGGCGCTGCTCGGCGGGGCCCGCCTCCCGCGCTGGTACTGGCTCGGCATGCAGGCCGGGACGCTCTTCGGCGTCGCGTTCTGCAGCTGGCTCCAGTACCAGTCGCTCTACGTCATCGGCTCGCTCTGCCTGTGGTGCTGCCTGGCCTGGGTCGCGACCATCGTCATGTTCTGCTACGTGCTGGTGCAGAACGTCCGGCACCGCTTCATCCCGCTGCCGGACGGTGCGCGGCGCGCGGTGCTGGAGTTCCACTGGGTGCTGCCGGTGCTGTGGATCGGCGTCATCGGGCTGCTGATCCTCACCAACTGGTGGTCGTTCTGGACGGGTCAGTCCTGATCACGGGCCGGTCCTGATCCGATCGGCGGTTCGAAGCGCTGTCAGTGGGAGGGCTTAGGGTTTCGGTGTGGAGCCCGACCTGTTCACCGCAGCCGCAGAGGACCGCCAGGAGAAGGATCCGGCGAGCAGTCCGCTGGCCGTCCGCATGCGCCCCCGTACCCTCGACGAGGTCGTGGGGCAGCAGCACCTGCTCAAGCCGGGCTCGCCCCTGCGCAGGCTGGTGGGGGAGGGCAGCGGCGGCCCGGCCGGGCCCTCCTCGGTGATCCTCTGGGGCCCGCCCGGCATCGGCAAGACGACGCTGGCATACGTCGTCAGCCAGGCCACCAAGAAGCGCTTCGTCGAGCTCTCCGCGATCACGGCCGGGGTCAAGGAGGTGCGGGCCGTCATCGACGGTGCCCGCCGCGCCTCCGGCGGCTACGGCCAGGAGACCGTCCTCTTCCTCGACGAGATCCACCGCTTCAGTAAGGCCCAGCAGGATTCCCTGCTCCCGGCCGTCGAGAACCGCTGGGTCACCCTCGTCGCGGCGACCACGGAGAACCCCTACTTCTCGGTGATCTCCCCCCTGCTCTCCCGCTCCCTCCTGCTCACCCTCCAGGCGCTCACCGACGACGACCTGCGGGGGCTGCTGCGCCGTGCGCTCACGGACGAGCGCGGCCTCGGCGGGGCCGTCACGCTCGCCGCGGACGCGGAGGCGCACCTGCTGCGGATCGCCGGCGGCGACGCACGGCGGGCGCTGACCGCCCTGGAGGCGGGCGCCGGAGCGGCGATCGCCAAGGGCGAGGCGGAGATCGGCCTGCAGACGCTGGAGGAGACGGTCGACCGGGCGGCGGTGAAGTACGACCGCGACGGGGACCAGCACTACGACGTGGCCAGCGCGCTGATCAAATCGATCCGCGGCTCGGACGTGGATGCCACGCTGCACTATCTCGCCCGGATGATCGAGGCGGGCGAGGACCCGAGGTTCATCGCCCGGCGGCTGATGATCTCGGCGAGCGAGGACATCGGGCTGGCGGATCCCACGGCGCTCCAGACCGCGGTCGCGGGCGCACAGGCGGTCGCGATGATCGGCTTCCCCGAGGCGCGGATCACCCTCTCCCAGGTCGCCATCGCCCTGGCGCTCGCGCCCAAGTCCAACGCGGCGTATCTGGCGATCGACGCGGCGCTGGCCGATGTGCGGGCGGGGCTGGCCGGAGCGGTGCCGGCGCACCTGCGGGACGGGCATTACAAGGGGGCGGAGAAGCTGGGGCATGCGCAGGGGTATGTGTATCCGCACGATCTGCCGGGGGGCGTTGCCGCGCAGCAGTACGCGCCGGATGCGGTGCAGGGGAAGCGGTATTACGAGCCGACGCGGTACGGGGCGGAGGCGCGGTACGCGGATGTGGTGGAGCGGGTGCGGCAGCGTTTGAAGGGGGAGTGAGCCGTCGGCCCGCCCCCTGCGTTCGTCCTCAAGCGCCGGACGGGCTGAAGCGCGTGCTCGGGCACGAATCAGCCCGTCCGGCGAAAGGGCAGGGCGGGAGTCAATCCTCCGTCGCGTCGAAGAGGCGGTGCATCGCCCTCCGCAGGCCCGCCACGTCGCGCACCGGCTCCGGGAATTCGAAGCGCGCGTCGAAGGAGCGGTCCGTCCGGGACCCCTCGTCGCCGCTCCGTGTGAAGCGGACCCGCAGGCCGAAGCGGTCCAGGGCCAGCGGCACGGCCCGGTCGTCCGGCCCGGCGGCCGTGCGGTGTTCGCCCAGCAGCCGCCACAGCCGGTGCACCTGGTCCCCGTGGCCGGAGTGCAGATGCTGCAGCAGCTCCGTCTCGTAGTCGACGAGCGGGTCCGGCGAGGCCGCCGCGAAGGCGTCGGGGTCGACGCCCTCCGCGCCCCAGAGGTCGTCCACGGACACCTCGCCCAGCTCCAGCCGGACCATGACGCGACCGGGCTCGGCGACGCCGGGGACGACGGTGATCCACCCGGAGAGCCAGGCGCGTCCCCGGATGCGGTTGGGGACGGAGACCGGGGCCACGTCGGTGAGCTCCAGGACCGCCGGGAGGTCGCCGTCCTGGGCGTGCGTCGCGGCCCGTACGGCCGGCGAGTCGGCCGGGAAGAGGAGGTGGACGTCGCCGTCGCGGCCCACGCTGCGGGTCTCGGGGGAGATCTGCTCGGGGCGGGTGTTCTCCAGCCCGGGCACGAGCAGCACCGCGGAGCATGTACTCTGTACGAGAGTTCGTGTGCGCTCGGCTGCTGACGGCATCCGGGCGGATTCAAGTCCGCTGGGACGCGGCTGACCACGATCTGATCGGACCTCCGTCACGTCGGCGCCATCGAGAGCGTCGGCCTTCTTCGTGTTGTCCGTGATGTGACTGGTGTTCCCCGGGCGAGACATGCGATCTCCTTGAGTAAGGTGAGCCTAACCTAACCTATTTCGGAGGTCTGGAGAACGTGCCTAACCAGTCGCGTCCCAAGGTCAAGAAGTCTCGTGCGCTCGGCATCGCGCTGACGCCGAAGGCCGTCAAGTACTTCGAGGCCCGCCCCTACCCGCCGGGCGAGCACGGCCGTGGCCGCAAGCAGAACTCGGACTACAAGGTCCGTCTGCTCGAGAAGCAGCGTCTGCGCGCCCAGTACGACATCAGCGAGCGCCAGATGGCGCGCGCCTACGACCGCGCCAAGAAGGCCGAGGGCAAGACGGGCGAGGCGCTGGTCGTCGAGCTCGAGCGCCGTCTCGACGCCCTGGTCCTGCGTTCGGGCATCGCCCGCACCATCTACCAGGCCCGCCAGATGGTCGTCCACGGCCACATCGAGGTCAACGGTGGCAAGGTCGACAAGCCGTCCTTCCGCGTCCGCCCCGACGACGTCGTGATGGTCCGCGAGCGCAGCCGCTCCAAGACCCTCTTCGAGACGGCCCGCGCCGGTGGCTTCGCCGCCGACGGCGAGACCCCGCGCTACCTCCAGGTCAACCTGGCCGCGCTGGCCTTCCGCCTGGACCGCGAGCCGAACCGCAAGGAGATCCCGGTGATCTGCGACGAGCAGCTCGTCGTCGAGTACTACGCCCGCTAAGTCGGACATAGCGCCTCCTTCTCCGGCCGGCCCGCCGTCTCCCCGCCCTCTGGCGGGCGAGGTGGCGGGCCGCCGTTGTTTTCCGGTGCGGCCGGGGCCGAAACCGAGTACGGGAGGTCACCCCCGGCGCGATAAGGTCGGTATCCGACGTTCTACGTATGTGACCAGCTGTGTGACCAGCGACGACGAGCAGGGAGCGGTGCAGTGTCCGGTGGAGAGGTGGCCGGGATCCTCGTGGCCGTCTTCTGGGCGATCCTGGTGTCCTTCATCGCCCTGGTCCTGGTCCGTCTGGCCCAGACGCTGAAGGCCGCCACCAAGCTGGTCGCCGACGTCACCGAACAGGCCGTCCCGCTCCTCGCCGACGCCTCCGCGACCGTCCGCTCCGCCCACACCCAGCTCGCCCGCGTCGACTCGATCGCCGCGGACGTCCAGGAGGTCACGGCCAACGCCTCCGCGCTGTCCTCGACCGTCTCCTCCGCCTTCGGCGGCCCGCTGGTCAAGGTCGCCGCCTTCGGCTACGGGGTGCGGCGGGCGATCGGCCGCAAGGGCGGCCCGGCGGAGACCGAGCAGAGGGTGTTCACCGGCAGGACCGTCGGCAAGAAACTGCCGTCCGCCCGGCGCGGCGGCCGCCGTACCCGTGGGAAGGGTTGACCCAGAAATGTTCCGCCGTGCTTTTTGGTTCACCACCGGTGTGGCCGCCGGTGTGTGGGCCACCACCAAGGTCAACCGCACCCTGGACAAGCTCACGCCCGAGAGCCTGGCGCTCCAGGCCGCCGATCGTGCCGTGCTCGCCGGCCGTCGCGTCAAGCTCTTCGCCCTCGACATCCGCGACGGCATGGCACACCGCGAGGCGGCGCTCAAGGACGCGCTCGGTCTGGCGGCCGCGCCGGAGCCCGAGCCCCGGGCGCTCCCCGGACAGCGGCCGCACCTCGTGGTCGTCGAACCACAGAACTCCCACCACTCGCTCACCCGGAAAGAGGACCACTGATGGAGTCCGCCGAAATCCGCCGCCGCTGGTTGCGCTTCTTCGAAGAGCGTGGACACACCGTCGTGCCGTCGGCGTCGCTCATCGCGGACGACCCGACGCTGCTCCTGGTCCCCGCGGGCATGGTGCCCTTCAAGCCGTACTTCCTCGGCGAGGTCAAGCCGCCGTTCAGCCGTGCCACCAGCGTGCAGAAGTGCGTCCGCACGCCGGACATCGAGGAGGTCGGCAAGACCACCCGGCACGGCACGTTCTTCCAGATGTGCGGCAACTTCTCCTTCGGTGACTACTTCAAGGAGGGCGCGATCAAGCTCTCCTGGGAGCTGCTGACCAGCCCCGTGGCCGACGGCGGCTTCGGGCTGGACCCGGAGAAGCTCTGGATCACCGTCTACCAGGACGACGACGAGGCCGAGCGGATCTGGCGCGATGTGGTCGGCGTCCCCGCCGGGCGCATCCAGCGCCTGGGCAAGAAGGACAACTTCTGGTCCATGGGCGTCCCGGGCCCCTGCGGCCCCTGCTCCGAGATCAACTACGACCGCGGCCCCGAGTTCGGCCCCGAGGGCGGCCCGGCCGTCAACGACGAGCGGTACGTGGAGATCTGGAACCTGGTCTTCATGCAGTACGAGCGGGGTGCCGGTGACGGCAAGGAGGACTTCCCGATCCTCGGCGACCTCCCCGCCAAGAACATCGACACCGGTCTCGGCCTCGAGCGCCTCGCCATGATCCTCCAGGGCGTGCGCAACATGTACGAGACGGACACCCTGCGCGTCGTCATCGACAAGGCCACCGAGCTCACCGGGGTCGCCTACGGCGCCGCCGACGCCTCCGACGTCTCGCTGCGCGTGGTCGCCGACCACATGCGCACCTCCGTGATGCTCATCGGCGACGGCGTCACCCCCGGCAACGAGGGCCGCGGCTACGTCCTGCGCCGCATCATGCGCCGTGCCATCCGCAACATGCGGATGCTGGGCGCCACCGGCCCGGTCGTCGCCGACCTGCTCGACGTGATCATCAACACGATGGGCCAGCAGTACCCGGAGCTCGTCTCCGACCGCAAGCGCATCGAGACCGTCGCGCTCGCCGAGGAGGCCGCCTTCCTCAAGGCCCTCAAGGGCGGCACCAACATCCTCGACACCGCCGTCACCGAGACCAAGGCCGCCGGCGGCACGGTCCTCGCCGGCGAGAAGGCGTTCCTGCTCCACGACACCTGGGGCTTCCCGATCGACCTCACCCTGGAGATGGCCGCCGAGCAGGGCCTCTCGGTGGACGAGGACGGCTTCCGCCGCCTGATGAAGGAGCAGCGGGACCGCGCCAAGGCCGACGCCAAGGCCAAGAAGACCGGCCACGCCGACCTGTCCGCCTACCGCGAGGTCGCCGACGCCTCCGGCGCCACCGACTTCACCGGCTACACCACCACCGAGGGCGAGTCCACGGTCGTCGGTCTGCTCGTGGACGGCGTGCCCTCGCCCGCCGCGACCGAGGGCGACGAGGTCGAGGTCGTCCTCGACCGCACCCCGTTCTACGCCGAGGGCGGCGGCCAGCAGGCCGACCAGGGCCGGATCAAGTTCGACACCGGTGCCGTGATCGAGGTCCGCGACGTGCAGAAGCCGGTCCCCGGCGTGCATGTGCACAAGGGCGTCGTCCAGGTCGGCGAGGTGACCGTGGGCGCCTCCGCCTACGCCGTCATCGACGTCAAGCGCCGCCGCGCCATCGCCCGCGCCCACAGCGCCACCCACCTCACCCACCAGGCGCTGCGCGACGCCCTGGGCCCGACCGCCGCCCAGGCCGGTTCGGAGAACGCCCCGGGCCGCTTCCGCTTCGACTTCGGCTCCCCGGCCGCCGTCCCCGGCGCCGTCCTCACCGACGTCGAGCAGCGGATCAACGAGGTCCTCTCCCGGGAGCTCGAGGTCGAGGCCGAGATCATGAGCCTGGACGAGGCCAAGAAGGCCGGTGCCATCGCCGAGTTCGGCGAGAAGTACGGCGAGCGGGTCCGCGTGGTGACCATCGGCGACTTCTCCAAGGAGCTGTGCGGCGGTACGCACGTCGCCAACACCGCCCAGCTGGGCCTGGTCAAGCTCCTCGGCGAGTCCTCGATCGGCTCCGGCGTGCGCCGCGTCGAGGCCCTCGTCGGCGCCGACGCGTACAACTTCCTGGCCAAGGAGCACACGGTCGTCGCCCAGCTCACCGAGCTGGTCAAGGGCCGTCCGGAGGAGCTGCCGGAGAAGATCTCCGGGATGCTCGCCAAGCTCAAGGACGCCGAGAAGGAGATCGAGCGCTTCCGCGCCGAGAAGGTGCTCCAGGCCGCCGCCGGGCTGGCCGAGGGCGCCAAGGACGTCCGCGGCGTCGCCCTGGTCACCGGCAAGGTGCCGGACGGCACGGGCGCCGACGACCTGCGCAAGCTGGTGCTCGACGTGCGTGGCCGGATCAACGGCGGCCGTCCGGCCGTCGTCGCCCTGTTCACCGTTGCGGGCGGCCGTCCGCTGACCGTGATCGCCACCAACGACGCCGCGCGCGACCGCGGCCTCAAGGCCGGTGACCTGGTGCGTACCGCGGCCAAGACGCTCGGCGGCGGTGGCGGCGGCAAGCCGGACGTCGCCCAGGGCGGCGGCCAGAACCCGGAGGCCGTGGACGAGGCCATGGCCGCCGTGGAGCGTCTCGTCGGGGAAGCGGCCTGAGCGTGCGACGAGGCAGACGCATCTCCGTCGACGTCGGGGACGCCCGGATCGGGGTCGCCTCGTGCGACCCCGACGGGATCCTCGCCACCCCGGTCGAGACCGTGCCGGGGCGGGACATCCCGCAGGCGCACAAGCGCCTGGCCGCGATCGTCGCGGAGTACGAGCCCATCGAGGTCGTCGTCGGCCTGCCCCGCTCCCTCAAGGGGGGAGAGGGGCCGGCGGCGGCCAAGGTGCGCACGTTCGCCAAGGAGATGGCCCGGCGCGTCGCCCCGGTGCCGGTCCGGCTGGTGGACGAGCGGATGACCACGGTCACCGCGGCCCAGGGGCTGCGCGCCTCCGGGGTGAACTCCAAGAAGGGCCGTTCGGTCGTCGACCAGGCGGCGGCCGTGATCATCCTGCAGAACGCGCTGGAGACCGAACGGGTGTCTGGTCGCCCTCCGGGCGAACCCGTCGAAGTGGTCATCTAATCGCGATACGGTAACCTTCCGCGCGACATGGCAGCTGTTCGAACGCCATCCATTCCGGACCAGACGATCGGACCCGCGCCCCTCCGGGGGCGCCCGGCTGCCGCTGTGCGGCTCTAGGGGATAGATGACTGAGTACGGCCGGGGTTCCGGCTCCCAACCGTGGAATCCCGGCGACCCCCACTACGGGGACCAGGGATACGAGGGCGGGCAGTACCCCCCGCAACACCCCTCTCAGCACGCTCAGCAGCAGCCCTACTACGGGCAGCAGCAGCACCCCGAACAGCAGCAGTACGGTTGGGACGCGGCGCAGGACGGAAGCGGCCACGCCGCCCCGGGCGGCTACTACGGCGCCGGGGGCGGGTATCCGCAGGCGTACGACACCGGTCAGCAGCCCATCCCGCAGGGCCAGCAGCCCTACGACACCGGCCAGCACCCCCACGTCCAGGGTCAGCAGTCCTACGACACGGGGCAGCAGCCGCACCTGCAGGGTCAGCAGCCGTACGACACGGGACAGCACCCCTACGTTCAGGGGCAGCAGACCTACGACACCGGCCAGCATCCCGTCCCGCAGGGACAGCAGTTCCCGCAGCAGCCGGCCCCGGCCGGGGAACAGCCGCACGAGGAATGGGCGGACGGCTCCTCCACGGGCACACAGCCCCTCCTCTCCAAGACGGAGGCCGCCCCGGTGTCCTCCCCGGCCATAGACCTCCTGCCGGGCGGCGGGGGCGACGACGAGGACGACGAGCCCCGTCGCGGCCGCCGCGTCGGCAAGGGGAAGAAGGCGCCCAAGCGCCGCAGCGGAACGGCCTGTCTGGTGGTCGCCGTCGTGCTCCTCGGCGTCGTCGGCGGCGGGGGCTACCTCGCCTACGACTACTGGCAGACCAACTACGGCCCCGCGCCCGACTACGAGGGCGAGGGCTCGGGCCAGGTGCAGGTCGAGGTCGCCAAGGGCAGCGGCCTCACCCAGATCGGTGACGCCCTCCAGAAGAAGGGCGTCGTCAAGAGCGCCCGCGCCTTCACCGAGGCCGCCAACGGCAAGCTCATCCAGCCGGGCACGTACACCCTGAACAAGGAGATGTCCGCCGCCTCCGCCGTCACGATGATGACGGACACCAAGAACCTGCTGACGCTGCGCGAGGGCATCCGCGCCGCCGCCGTCTACACCGCGATCGACCAGAAGCTGGGGCTCAGCCCGGGCACCACCAAGGGGGTCGCGCACAGCCAGGCGAAGAACCTGGGCCTGCCCGCCTGGGCCACCGCCTCGTCCGATGTCAAGGATCCGCTGGAGGGCTTCCTCTTCCCGTCGCAGTACAACGCGGGCAAGGGCACCAAGCCGGAGGAGATCCTGCGGCAGATGGTCGCCCGCGCGGTGAAGAACTACGGCGAGCAGGACCTGGAGGGCAAGGCGAGGGAACTGGGCCTGAAGTCCCCGCTCCAGGTGATCACCGTCGCCAGCCTCGTCCAGGTCGAGGGCAAGTACAAGCACGACTTCGACAAGATCTCCCGGGTCGTCTACAACCGCCTGAAGCCGGACAACAAGGAGACCTACGGCCTCCTCGACTTCGACTCCACGGTCAACTACGCCAAGAGCCAGAGCACCCTGGACACCGGCTCGGTCAACGACCTGCGCAAGTTCGACGACCCGTACAACACCTACAAGATCAAGGGGCTGCCGCCGGGCCCAATCAGCAACCCCGGCATGGACGCCCTGAAATCGGCGCTCGAACCCGCCTCCGGCCCCTGGTACTACTTCGTCTCGATCAACGAGAACGAGACGCTCTTCGCGGTGACCAACGCGGAGCACAACAAGAACCGGGAGCGGTACAACCAGGAGCACAAGAAGGCCGGCCAATGATCACACGCCAGCGTGCCGCCGTACTCGGCTCGCCCATCGTCCACTCGCTCTCCCCGGTCCTGCACCGGGCCGCCTACGCCGAACTGGGCCTGGGGGAGTGGACGTACGAACGGTTCGAGATCGACGAGGCCGGGCTCCCCGGCTTCGTGGCCGGGCTCGGCCCCGAGTGGGCCGGGCTCTCGCTGACGATGCCGCTCAAGCGCGCGATCATCCCGCTGCTGGACGAGGTCAGCGCCACCGCGCGGTCCGTCGAGGCGGTCAACACCGTGGTGTTCACCGAGGACGGCCGCCGGGTCGGCGACAACACCGACATCCCCGGCCTGGTCGCGGCGTTGCGCGAGCGCGGCGTGGAGAAGATCCCCTCCGCCGCCGTCCTGGGCGCCGGCGCCACTGCCTCCTCGGCGCTGGCCGCCCTCGCCGGGATCTGCTCCGGCGAGGTCACCGCCTACGTCCGCAGCCCGGAGCGGGCCGCCGAGATGCGGCAGTGGGGCGAGCGGCTCGGGGTGGACGTGCGCGTCGCCGACTGGGCGCGCGCCGCCGAGGCGTTCGAGGCGCCGCTGGTGATCGCCACTACCCCCGCGGGGGCCACGGACGCCCTCGCCGATGCCGTCCCCGAGCACGCCGGCACCCTCTTCGACGTGCTCTACGAGCCCTGGCCGACCCCGCTGGCCGCGGCCTGGGCCCGGCGCGGCGGCACTGTCCTCGGCGGTCTCGACCTGCTCGTCCACCAGGCGGTGCTCCAGGTCGAGCAGATGACCGGGGCGGCCCGGGCGCCGCTGGCCGCGATGCGCGCGGCGGGAGAGGCGGCCCTGGCGGCCCGCTGACGTCCCGCGGTTCCCACCGGTCCCGTCCCGTCGCATTCCCGCCCGCCGAAGATCGGCAGGAAAGGGCCAGAACCGGACCGGCCTCCGGGAATCCGCCCGGGACATGGGAGGATCGGGGATGGCGGCCCGCACCGCGGGTCGGTCGTGCCGCCGCACGTACCGAGGCGCGAGCAGGAGGAGTTCCGTTGAGCAGGTTGCGCTGGCTGACGGCCGGGGAGTCGCATGGCCCGGCACTGGTGGCGACGCTGGAGGGGCTGCCCGCA
This sequence comes from Streptomyces luteireticuli, assembly GCF_041519305.1. Taxonomy (NCBI): domain Bacteria; kingdom Bacillati; phylum Actinomycetota; class Actinomycetes; order Kitasatosporales; family Streptomycetaceae; genus Streptomyces; species Streptomyces luteireticuli. The sequence continues at coordinate 2,009,603 of NZ_CP167927.1, read as the reverse complement.
GGCGTTCCGGTCACCACCGACATGGTCGCGGACGCGCTCGCCCGGCGTCGGCTGGGCTACGGCCGCGGCGCCCGGATGAAGTTCGAGAAGGACGAGGTGACCTTCCTCGGCGGCGTCCGGCACGGGCTCTCGCTGGGCTCCCCGGTCGCGGTCATGGTGGGCAACACCGAGTGGCCCAAGTGGGACAAGGTCATGGCGGCCGACCCGGTGGACCCGGCCGAGCTCGACGGCATGGCCCGCAACGCCCCGCTGACCCGGCCCCGTCCGGGCCACGCCGACCTGGCGGGCATGCAGAAGTACGGCTTCGACGAGGCCCGGCCGATCCTGGAGCGCGCCTCCGCCCGCGAGACCGCGGCGCGGGTGGCCCTGGGCTCGGTGGCCCGCTCCTTCCTCAAGGAGGCCGCCGGCATCGAGATCGTCTCGCACGTGGTGGAGCTGGCCTCGGCCAGGGCCCCCTACGGCCTCGTCCCCCAGCCCTCCGATGTGGAGCGGCTGGACGCGGACCCGGTGCGCTGCCTCGACCCGGACGCGAGCAAGGCGATGGTCGCCGAGATCGACCAGGCGCAGAAGACCGGTGACACCCTCGGCGGCGTCGTCGAGGTCGTCGCCCATGGCGTCCCGGTGGGCCTGGGCTCGCACGTGCACTGGGACCGCCGGCTGGACGCGCGGCTGGCCGCGGCCCTCATGGGCATCCAGGCCATCAAGGGCGTCGAGCTCGGCGACGGCTTCGCGCTGGCCCGGGTGCCGGGCTCGCAGGCGCACGACGAGATCGTGGGCACCGAGGACGGCATCCGCCGCTCGACGGGCCGCTCCGGCGGCACCGAGGGCGGCCTGACCACCGGTGAGCTGCTGCGCGTGCGCGCCGCGATGAAGCCGATCGCCACCGTGCCCCGGGCGCTGGCCACCGTGGACGTCGCCACCGGCGAGGCGGCCAAGGCGCACCACCAGCGCTCCGACGTGTGCGCCGTGCCGGCCGCCGGCATCGTCGCCGAGGCCATGGTGGCGCTCGTCCTGGCCGACGCCGTCGTGGAGAAGTTCGGCGGCGACAGCGTCGCCGAGACCCGCCGCAACGTGCGGGGCTACCTCGACAACCTGGCGATCAAGTGACCGTTCCCCAGGGTCCCGTCGCCGTCCTGGTCGGCCCGCCCGGCGCGGGCAAGTCCACCATCGGCGCCCTGCTCGCCGAACGGCTGGGCACCGGCTACCGGGACACCGACGCCGACATCGAGCGGACGGCCGGCAAGCCCATCCCGGAGATCTTCATCGACGAGGGCGAGCCGCACTTCCGCGCGCTGGAGCGACAGGCCGTCCGCACCGCCGTGGCCGAGCACTCCGGAGTGCTCGCCCTCGGCGGCGGGGCGATCATGGACCCGGACACCCGGGCCCTGCTCAAGGGCCTGCCCGTCGTCTTCCTCGACGTCGAACTGGCCGACGCGGTACGCCGGGTGGGCCTGGACAGGCCGCGCCCGCTGCTCGCCGTCAACCCCCGCCAGCGGTGGCGGGAGCTGATGGAGGCGCGCCGCCCGCTCTACCACGAGGTCGCCCGCGCCGTCGTGGCCACCGGGGACCGGACGCCCGTCCAGGTCGCCGAGGCCGTGCTCGAGGCGCTGGGGCTGCCCCGCACCACCGGCACCATCGCCGTACCGGACACTCCGGACACCACGCAGTGAGGAACGCATGACGGACGCCCCCACCCGTATCCAGGTCGCCGGCAGCGCGGGCACCGCGCCGTACGAGGTCCTGGTCGGCCACCGGCTGCTGGGCGAGCTGCCCGGCCTCATCGGCCGCGACGCCCGGCGCGTGGCCGTGCTGCACCCCGAGGCGCTCGCCGAGACCGGTGAGGTGCTGCGCTCGGACCTGGCGGCCGAGGGCTACGAGGCCATCGCCATCCAGGTGCCCAACGCCGAGGAGGCCAAGACCGCCGAGGTCGCCGCCTACTGCTGGAAGGCGCTCGGCCAGTCCGGCTTCACCCGCACCGACGTCGTCGTCGGCGTCGGCGGCGGGGCCACCACCGACCTGGCCGGCTTCGTGGCCGCCACCTGGCTGCGCGGGGTGCGCTGGATCGCCGTGCCCACCACCGTGCTGGCGATGGTGGACGCCGCGGTCGGCGGCAAGACCGGCATCAACACCGCCGAGGGCAAGAATCTCGTCGGCGCCTTCCACCCGCCGGCCGGGGTGCTGTGCGACCTGGCCGCGCTGGAGTCGCTGCCCGTCCACGACTACGTCAGCGGCCTGGCCGAGGTGATCAAGGCCGGTTTCATCGCCGACCCGGAGATCCTCGACCTGATCGAGGCCGACCCCGAGGCCGCCCGCACCCCGGCCGGCCCGCACACGGCCGAGCTGATCGAGCGCGCGATCCGGGTCAAGGCCGAGGTCGTCTCCCAGGACCTCAAGGAGTCGGGCCTGCGCGAGATCCTCAACTACGGCCACACGCTGGCCCACGCCATCGAGAAGAACGAGCGCTACAACTGGCGGCACGGTGCGGCGGTCTCCGTCGGCATGGTCTTCGCCGCCGAACTCGGCCGGATCGCGGGGCGGTTGGACGACGCGACGGCGGACCGGCACCGTGCGGTGCTGGAGTCCGTGGGCCTGCCGGTGACCTACCGCGGCGACCAGTGGCCCAAGCTGCTGGAGACGATGAGGATCGACAAGAAGACCCGGGGCGACCGGCTGCGCTTCATCGTGCTGGACGGGCTGGCGAAGCCGGTGGTGCTGGAGGCTCCGGACCCGGCGATGCTGCTGGCCGCGCATGCGGAGATCGCGGCGTGAGCGCGCGGAAGGTGCTCGTCCTGAACGGGCCCAACCTCGGCCGGCTGGGCTCCCGCGAGCCCGACGTCTACGGGGCCACGTCCTACGCCGGGCTGGTGGAGGAGTGCACGAAGCTGGGCGCCGGGCTCGGCTTCGCGGTCGAGGTCCGGGAGACCAACGACGAGGGCGAGATCATCCGCTGGCTGCACGAGGCGGCGGACGGGCGGATTCCGGTGGTCATCAACCCCGGTGCGTTCACGCACTACTCGTACGGGATGCGGGACGCGGCGGCGCAGCGGACGGCTCCGTTGATCGAGGTGCATATCTCCAACCCGTATGCGCGGGAGGAGTTCCGGCATACGTCGGTCATCGCGCCGGTTGCGTCGGGGACTGTGGCGGGTTTCGGCATCGGTTCGTACCGGTTGGCGTTGCGGGCGCTGGCGGAGGAACTGGCGGGCTGAGGTTGGGCGTTGGGGGGATTGTGCCCCTGTCCCGCCCTTTCATCGTTTCTTCGGGGTCCGGGTCTCCCCGGTGGGGGGCACCCCCTCTGGGGGAGGTGAAAGGGCGGGGCTGGGGCAAACTAAGCCCCCGACGGCCACCCACCCGCACGAGACGGAGTACCACCGGATGCAGCACCCGCAGCACCCACCGATGCCGGCCGTGCCACCTCCGCCCAGCGCCCCCGTCATCGGCGTGCCTCCCGTCGCCGTCCTTCTCATCGGCCCCGCCGGTGCAGGAAAGACCACCGTGGCCCGTCACTGGGCCGACAGCCGTCACACCCCGACCGCCCACATCAGCCTCGACGACGTCCGCGAATGGGTGCGCGCGGGTTTCGCCGACCCGCAGTCGGGCTGGAACGACCACTCCGAGGCCCAGTACCGCCTCGCCCGCCGCACCTGCGGCTTCGCCGCGCGCAACTTCGTCGCCAACGGCATCTCGTGCATCATCGACGACGCGGTCTTCCCCGATCTGCCCGCCGTCGGCCTCGGCGGCTGGCAGCGGCACATCGGCCCGGGCCTGCTGCCCGTGGTGCTGCTGCCGGGTCTCCAGGTGGTCCTGGAGCGCAACGCCGAGCGCACCGGCAACCGCCGCCTGGGCGACGAGGAGGTCGCCCGCATCCACGGCCGGATGGCCGGCTGGTACGGCTCGGGGCTGCCCATCATCGACAACTCCCAGCAGGACGTGCCCACCACGGCCCGGCTCCTGGACGAGATCGTCGCCCGCGCCCTGGCCGCCCCGCCCCGCTGGTAGCGGCCCGGCCGGATGCTCCGGAGAGGCCGGTTCGGGCCGCCGAACGTACGCTCGGAGCATGTCCGACGTGTACGCGGAGCGGCGCGCACGGCTGCTGGAGCGGTGCGTGGCCGGTGGCAGTGACGCCGCCCTGGTGACCGGCGGGGCCAATGTGCGCTACCTCGCGGGCCGGGTGCCGGCCGGGTCGGCCCTGCTCGTCGGGCCCGGGCACGACCTGCTGCTGTGCGTGGCGGACCCGTTCGACGCCGGTGGGGACGGCCGGCCCGCCGGGGACCTGCGGATCTTCGTCCTGCCGAGCGTCGAGGGCGACCCGGCCGTGGCGGCCGCGGAGCGGGCGGAGGCCGCCGGGGCCCGTGCCGTGGCGGTGGAGGAGCACCATCTGACCGTCCTGCGCCACCGGGCCCTGCGCTCGGTCGCCCCCGGGCTGCGGCTGGACGACCTGGGCCCGGCCGTGGAGCAGCAGCGGCTGGTCAAGGACGACGAGGAGATCTCCTGTCTGCGCATCGCGGCCGAGATCGCCGATCAGGCGCTGGGGGAACTGCTGGAGTCGATCCTGGTGGGCCGTACCGAGCGCCATCTGGCCCTGGAGCTGGAGCGGCGGCTGGTGGACCACGGGGCGACCGGGGCCGCGTTCGCCACCTCGGTGGGGACGGGGCCGGACTCGGGGCTGATGGGCCATGTGCCCTGCGACCGCCGGGTCGAGGAGGGCGACTTCCTCACCGTCTGCCTGGGCGCCGACTACCGCGGCTACCACAGCGAGGTCGCCCGCACGTTTGTGATCGGGACGTCCCCCGCGGAGTGGCAGATCGAGCTGTACGAGCAGGTCTTCGCGGCCCAGCGGGCCGGGCGGGAGGCGCTCGTGCCCGGCACGCCGTACCGTGAAGTGGACCGCGCGGTGCGCCGGGTGCTGGACGCCGCGGGCCACGCCGAACGGCTCGGTCCATGGGTCGGCCACGGCGTCGGACTCGAAAACGGCGAGGACCCTCGGCTGGCGCCCTCGGCCATGGGTAAACTGGACGCTTGCGTGCCGGTCACCGTAGATCCGGGGGTTCACCTCCCGGGGCGGGGCGGCGTCCGGATCGATGACACGCTCGTCGTCCGCCCCGAGGCGGACGGCGGTCCCGAGCTACTCACCATCACGACCAAGGAGCTGCTCGCGCTGTAGCGCGTGCCTCTTCGGGGTCGCAAGCTTCAGTCCAGGAGATTCCGCAACCGTGGCTTCCACGAACGACCTCAAGAACGGCATGGTGCTCAAGCTCGAAGGCGGCCAGCTCTGGTCCGTCGTCGAGTTCCAGCACGTCAAGCCCGGCAAGGGCCCCGCCTTCGTGCGCACCAAGCTCAAGAACGTGCTGTCCGGCAAGGTCGTCGACAAGACCTTCAACGCCGGCGTCAAGGTCGAGACGGCCAACGTCGACAAGCGCGGTATGCAGTTCTCGTACATGGACGGCGAGTACTTCGTCTTCATGGACATGGACACGTACGACCAGCTGCACATCGACCGCAAGACCGTCGGTGACGCCGCCAACTTCCTGATCGAGGGCTTCGAGGCCGTCGTCGCGCAGAACGAGGGCAGCGTCCTCTACGTCGAGCTGCCGGCCGCCGTCGAGCTCACCATCGAGCACACCGACCCGGGCGTCCAGGGCGACCGCTCCACCGGTGGCACCAAGCCCGCCAAGCTGGAGACCGGCTACGAGATCCAGGTCCCGCTGTTCATCAGCACGGGCGAGAAGATCAAGGTCGACACCCGTACCGGCGATTACCTCGGCCGGGTGAACAGCTAACCGTGGGCGCTCGCAGCAACTCCCGGAAGCGTGCCTTCCAGATCCTCTTCGAGGCCGACCAGCGCGGGGCGACCGTGCTGGACGTCCTCGCCGACTGGGTCCGGCACTCGCGCTCGGACGACCGGCAGCCGCCGGTCAACGAGTACACGATGCAGCTGGTCGAGGGGTACGCCGAGCACGTGGCCCGGATCGACGAGCTGATCGCCACCTACGCGGTCGACTGGGACCTGGACCGGATGCCTGCCGCCGACCGGAACATCGTCCGGCTCGGCGCCTACGAGCTCATCTGGGAGGACGGCACCCCGGACGCCGTGGCGATCGACGAGGCGGTGCAGCTCGCCAAGGAGTTCTCCACGGACGAGTCGCCGGCCTTCATCAATGGCCTGCTGGCCCGCTTCAAGGATCTGAAGCCCGGCCTTCGCCGCGCATGACGCCGAAAACGCCCGTGGGGCGGGAGACCGAAAGGTTTCCCGCCCCACGGGCGTTTCAGTGGCGTCTCACAAGAAGCCGGGAAGAGGGGCGCTACGCGTCCTCGTGCTGGACCGCGCGGCGCGCGTCCGCGTCCAGCACGCCCCAGCTGATGAGCTGCTCGGTGAGCACCGAGGGCGACTGGTCGTAGATCACGGCGAGGGTGCGCAGGTCGTCCTGGCGGATCGACAGCACCTTGCCGTTGTAGTCGCCGCGCTGGCTCTGGATGGTCGCCGCATAACGCTGGAGCGGGCCCGCCTTCTCGGCCGGGACGTGGGCGAGGCGCTCCAGGTCCAGGACCAGCTTCGGCGGGGGCTCCGCAGCGCCGCCGGGCGTCGTGCCGGGCAGCAGCTCCTGCACGGGCACCCCGTAGAAGTCGGCCAGCTCGGCCAGGCGCTGCACGGTGACGGCACGGTCGCCGCGCTCGTACGAGCCCACTACCACGGCCTTCCAACGACCCTGCGACTTCTCCTCCACGCCGTGGAGGGAGAGACCCTGCTGGGTGCGGATGGCGCGGAGCTTGGCCCCGAGCTGTTTGGCGTATTCGCTGGACATAAAGCTCCCGGACGCTGTATCGACGTGCGGCGGTTCTTCGACTGCCGCGCGGCTGGTAACTCACTGTGAGGTTACGCAGCGTAATCTGCCTTCGTCAAGCCGAATGGTCCACCGCTTCCGCCGTCAGGGGGTGGGGCCGGAGCGCTCCGGCGGTGCTGGTAGGGTGGACCCCGCAATTCCGACGTCCTTTAATGTCCGTCCCGTGAGGCGGAGAAGGAGGTCCGTTTCGTATGGACACCACCGTATCCGCGGCAGGTCCCGCGCGCCCGGTGCTCGAAGCACCGGACATCGCCAGGGTCCTCACCCGCATCGCCCACGAAATCGTCGAACGCGCCAAGGGCGCCGACGACGTGGTCCTCCTCGGCATTCCCACCCGAGGCGTTTTCCTGGCCCACCGACTGGCCGCCAAGCTCGCCGAGATCACCGGCAGCAGCGTGCCCGTGGGCTCCCTCGACATCACCATGTACCGGGACGACCTGCGCCTGCGCCCCGCCCGGGCGCTCGCCCGCACCGAGATCCCCGGTGAGGGCCTCGACGGCAGGCTCGTGGTCCTGGTCGACGACGTGCTCTTCTCCGGCCGCACCATCCGCGCCGCGCTCGACGCCCTGAACGACATCGGGCGCCCCCGTGCCGTCCAGCTCGCGGTCCTCGTGGACCGCGGCCACCGCGAACTGCCGATCCGCGCCGACTACGTCGGCAAGAACCTCCCCACGTCGCTGCGGGAGACGGTCAAGGTCCAGCTCACCGAGGAGGACGGGCGCGACAGCGTGCTCCTCGGCGTGCGCGCGGCCGCCCCGGCCGACGGGCAGTAGCCCCCTTCCGCGAGCCCTCGGGGCGAGGCGGCGGTTCCGCCTGCCCCGACCCGGCCTCCCGCACACCCTCACACCACGGAGCACCGGATGCTGCACCTCTCCGGGGGGAGCCCCCGTACCCGCGGCCACCTCGTCTCGGCCGCCGACCTCACCCGTGACGACGCCGTCCTGATCCTCGACACCGCCGAGGAGATGGCCCGGGTCGCGGACCGGCCGATCAAGAAGCTGCCGACCCTGCGCGGCCGCACCGTCGTCAACCTCTTCTTCGAGGACTCGACGCGGACCCGCATCTCCTTCGAGGCCGCCGCCAAGCGGCTCTCCGCCGACGTCATCAACTTCTCCGCCAAGGGCTCCTCGGTCTCCAAGGGCGAGTCGCTCAAGGACACCGCGCTGACGCTGGAGGCGATGGGCGCCGACGCGGTCGTCATCCGCCACCACGACTCGGGCGCCCCGCACCGGCTGGCCACCTCCGGCTGGATCAACGGCTCGGTGGTCAACGCGGGCGACGGCACCCACGAGCACCCGACCCAGGCGCTGCTGGACGCCTTCACCCTGCGCCGCCGCCTGGTCGGCCCCGACGCGGGCCTCGGCCAGGACCTGACCGGGCGGCGGGTCACCGTCGTCGGCGACATCCTGCACAGCCGGGTCGCCCGCTCCAACGTCCACCTGCTGACCACCCTGGGCGCCGAGGTCACCCTGGTCGCCCCGCCGACCCTGGTGCCCTTCGGCGTCGAGCACTGGCCCTGCGAGGTCTCCTACGACCTCGACGCCGTGCTGCCCAAGTCCGACGCCGTGATGATGCTGCGCGTCCAGCGCGAGCGCATGAACGCCGCCTTCTTCCCCACCGAGCGCGAGTACGCCCGTCGCTACGGCCTCGACGGGGAGCGCATGGCCCGGATGCCCGAGGACGCCATCGTCATGCACCCCGGCCCGATGAACCGCGGCATGGAGATCACCGCCGAGGTCGCCGACTCCGGCCGCTGCACCGCCGTGGAGCAGGTCACCAACGGCGTCTCCATCCGCATGGCCGTCCTCTACCTGCTGCTCGGCGGCTCCGAGTCCGCCGTCGCCACGAACACCCGCACCGAGGAGACGAAGTAACCATGAGCAAGATCCTGATCCGTGGTGCGCAGGTCCTCGGCGGCGAGCCGCAGGACGTCCTCATCGACGGCGAGACCGTCGAGGCGGTCGGCGCAGGCCTGTCCGCCGAGGGCGCCCAGGTGATCGAGGCCGCGGGCAAGGTCCTGCTCCCGGGCCTGGTGGACCTCCACACCCACCTCCGCGAGCCCGGCCGTGAGGACTCCGAGACCGTCCTGACCGGCACCCGCGCCGCGGCCGTCGGCGGCTACACCGCCGTCCACGCCATGGCCAACACCTTCCCCGTCGCCGACACCGCCGGCGTCGTCGAGCAGGTCTGGCGGCTCGGCAAGGAGTCCGGCTACTGCGACGTCCAGCCCATCGGCGCCGTCACCGTCGGCCTGGAGGGCAAGAAGCTCGCCGAGCTCGGCGCGATGCACGACTCCGCCGCCGGAGTGCGGGTCTTCTCCGACGACGGCAAGTGCGTGGACGACGCCGTGATCATGCGGCGCGCGCTGGAGTATGTGAAGGCCTTCGACGGCGTCGTCGCCCAGCACGCCCAGGAGCCCCGGCTCACCGAGGGCGCCCAGATGAACGAGGGCGTCGTCTCCGCCGAGCTCGGCCTGGGCGGCTGGCCCGCCGTCGCCGAGGAGTCGATCATCGCCCGCGACGTCCTCCTCGCCGCGCACGTCGGCTCCCGGCTGCACGTCTGCCACCTCTCGACGGCCGGCTCCGTGGAGATCGTCCGCTGGGCCAAGTCCAAGGGCTGGAACGTCACCGCCGAGGTCACCCCGCACCACCTGCTGCTGACCGACGAGATGGTGCGCTCCTACAACCCCGTCTACAAGGTGAACCCGCCGCTGCGCACCGAGGCCGACGTCATGGCCCTGCGCGCCGCCCTCGCCGACGGCACCATCGACTGCGTGGCCACCGACCACGCCCCGCACCCGCACGAGGACAAGGACTGCGAGTGGGGCGCCGCCGCCATGGGCATGGTGGGCCTGGAGACCGCGCTCTCCGTCGTCCAGCACACGATGGTGGACACCGGCCTGCTGGACTGGGCCGGCGTCGCCGACCGGATGTCCTTCGCCCCGGCCCGCATCGGCCGCCTCGCCGGCCACGGCCGCCCCGTCGCCCCCGGTGAGCCCGCCAACCTCACCCTCCTCGATTCCGCATACCGTGGACCCGTGGACCCCGCGGGCTTCGCCTCCCGCAGCCGCAACACCCCTTACGAGGGCCGCGAGCTGCCGGGTCGCGTCACCCACACCTTCCTGCGGGGCCGGGCAACGGTCGTGGACGGGAATCTGACGTGACAGCTTTCATCACCCACCTGGCGGACGAGCAGAAGTCGCAGGCGGTCACCGACTGGGCGGCCAGGGCCGGCTGGGTCGTCGGCCTGCTGCTCTTCGTCGCGCTCATGTACTGGCTGATGCGCGAGGGCTGGAAGTGGCGCGGCACGCTCCAGGGCGACCTGCCCGAGCTGCCGGCCGTTCCCGAGGAGCCGGGCGAGGCCCGTCTGACGATGGCCGGCCGCTACCACGGCTCCACCACCGCCGGCCAGTGGCTCGACCGCATCGTGGCCCGCGGTCTGGGCACCCGCAGCCGTGTGGAGCTCACCCTGACGGACCAGGGCCTGGCCGTCGTCCGGCCCGGCGCCCAGGACTTCCTCGTCCCCGCCGCCGCCCTGCGCGGCGCCCGCCTGGACAAGGGCATCGCGGGCAAGGTCCTCACCGAGGGCGGCCTGCTGATCGTCACCTGGCGGCACGGCGACAAGGAGATCGACTCCGGTTTCCGCGCCGACCACCCGGCGGAGCACGCCGCCTGGGTCGAGGCCCTCACCACGTTTTTGAACAGCACTGCTTCGAGCAGCACCGCCTCGACCGGCACCACTTCGAACAGCACTACGGAAGGCGCACGATGACGACCTCCACCCCGGGGAGCAGGATCCCCGCCGTACTCGTCCTGGAGGACGGCCGCACGTTCCGCGGCCGTGCCTACGGGGCCGTGGGGGCGACCTTCGGCGAGGCGGTGTTCTCCACCGGCATGACCGGCTACCAGGAGACCCTGACCGACCCGTCGTACCACCGCCAGGTGGTCGTCATGACCGCCCCCCACGTCGGCAACACCGGCGTCAACGACGAGGACCCGGAGTCCGCGCGGATCTGGGTCTCCGGCTATGTCGTCCGCGACCCCGCCCGGATCCCGTCCAACTGGCGCTCGCGCCGCTCCCTCGACGACGAGCTGCGCAAGCAGGGCGTCGTCGGCATCAGCGGGGTGGACACCCGGGCGCTCACCCGCCACCTGCGCGAGCGCGGCGCCATGCGCGTCGGCATCTTCTCCGGCAACGCGCTGCCCGACGAGGGCACCATGCTGGCCGAGGTCCGCCAGGCTCCCGAGATGGCCGGTGCCGACCTCTCCGCCGAGGTGGCCACCAAGGAGACCTACGTCGTCCCGGCCATCGGTGCGAAGAAGTTCACCGTCGCCGCGATCGACCTGGGCATCAAGGGCATGACCCCGCACCGGATGGCCGAGCGCGGCATAGAGGTCCACGTGCTGCCGGCGACGGCCACCGCCGAGGACGTCTACGCGGTGAACCCCGACGGCGTGTTCTTCTCCAACGGCCCCGGCGACCCGGCCACCGCCGACCACCCGGTCGCGGTGATGCGCGAGGTGCTCGACCGCGGCACCCCGCTCTTCGGCATCTGCTTCGGCAACCAGATCCTCGGCCGCGCGCTGGGCTTCGGCACCTACAAGCTGAAGTACGGCCACCGGGGCATCAACCAGCCCGTGCAGGACCGCACCACGGGCAAGGTCGAGATCACCGCCCACAACCACGGCTTCGCCGTCGACGCCCCCCTCGACGGCCCGGCGGAGACCCCCTACGGCCGTGTCGAGGTCTCCCACGTCTGTCTGAACGACGACGTGGTCGAGGGCCTCCGGCTGCTCGACCGGCCGGCCTTCAGCGTCCAGTACCACCCCGAGGCAGCAGCGGGTCCGCACGACGCCGCGTACCTGTTCGACCGCTTCGTCTCCCTGATGGAGGGCCAGCGTGCCTAAGCGCACCGACATCCAGTCCGTTCTGGTCATCGGCTCCGGCCCGATCGTCATCGGCCAGGCCGCGGAGTTCGACTACTCAGGCACCCAGGCCTGCCGCGTCCTGAAGTCCGAGGGCCTGCGGGTCATCCTGGTCAACTCCAACCCGGCCACGATCATGACCGACCCGGAGATCGCCGACGCCACCTACGTCGAGCCGATCACCCCGGAGTTCGTCGAGAAGATCATCGCCAAGGAGCGCCCCGACGCGCTGCTGCCCACCCTGGGCGGCCAGACCGCGCTCAACACCGCCATCTCCATGCACGAGAACGGTGTGCTGGAGAAGTACGGCGTGGAGCTGATCGGCGCCAACGTCGAGGCCATCCACAAGGGCGAGGACCGCGACCTGTTCAAGGGCGTCGTCGAGGCCGTCAACGCCAAGATCGGGCACGGCGAGTCCGCCCGCTCGGTCATCTGCCACACCATGGACGAGGTGCTGGCCGGCGTGGACACGCTCGGCGGCTACCCCGTCGTCGTCCGCCCCTCCTTCACCATGGGCGGCGCCGGCTCCGGCTTCGCCCACGACGAGGAGGAGCTGCGCCGCATCGCCGGCCAGGGCCTCACGCTCTCCCCGACCACCGAGGTGCTCCTGGAGGAGTCCATCCTCGGCTGGAAGGAGTACGAGCTGGAGCTGATGCGCGACAAGAACGACAACGTCGTGGTCGTCTGCTCCATCGAGAACTTCGACCCGATGGGCGTCCACACCGGTGACTCGATCACCGTCGCCCCGGCGATGACCCTGACCGACCGCGAGTACCAGGTGCTGCGCGACATCGGCATCGAGATCATCCGCGAGGTCGGCGTGGACACCGGCGGCTGCAACATCCAGTTCGCGGTCGACCCCGAGGACGGCCGGGTCATCGTCATCGAGATGAACCCGCGTGTCTCCCGCTCCTCCGCGCTCGCCTCCAAGGCCACCGGCTTCCCGATCGCCAAGATCGCCGCCCGGCTGGCCGTCGGCTACACGCTGGACGAGATCCCCAACGACATCACCGAGCAGACCCCGGCTTCCTTCGAGCCCACGCTCGACTACGTCGTGGTCAAGGCGCCCCGCTTCGCGTTCGAGAAGTTCCCGGCCGCCGACGCCACCCTCACCACCACCATGAAGTCGGTCGGCGAGGCCATGGCCATCGGCCGCAACTTCACCGAGGCGCTGCAGAAGGCGCTGCGGTCGCTGGAGAAGAAGGGCTCGTCCTTCGACTTCGTCTCCGCGCCGGGCGACAAGGCGGCTCTGCTGGAGAAGGCGGCGGTGCCGACCGACGGGCGGATCAACACCGTCATGGCGGCCATCCGCGCCGGGGCCACCCAGGAGGAGGTCTTCGAGGCCACCCGCATCGACCCCTGGTTCGTCGATCAGCTCTTCCTGATCCACGAGACCGCCGAGGAGCTGCGCGCCGCCGCCGAGCTGGAGCCCGGCCTGCTGGCCGAGGCCAAGCGGCACGGCTTCTCCGACGCGCAGATCGCCGCGATCCGCGGCCTGCGCGAGGACGTCGTCCGCCAGGTCCGGCACGCCCTGGGCGTGCGCCCGGTCTACAAGACGGTGGACACCTGCGCCGCCGAGTTCGCCGCGAAGACCCCGTACTTCTACTCCTCCTACGACGAGGAGAACGAGGTCGCCCCGCGCGAGAAGCCGGCCGTGATCATCCTGGGCTCGGGCCCCAACCGCATCGGCCAGGGCATCGAGTTCGACTACTCGTGCGTCCACGCCTCGTTCGCGCTCAGCGACGCCGGGTTCGAGACCGTGATGGTCAACTGCAACCCGGAGACCGTCTCCACCGACTACGACACCTCCGACCGGCTCTACTTCGAGCCGCTCACCCTGGAGGACGTCCTGGAGATCGTCCACGCCGAGCAGCAGGCGGGCCCCGTCGCCGGTGTCATCGTCCAGCTCGGCGGGCAGACCCCGCTGGGCCTGGCCCAGGCGCTCAAGGACAACGGTGTGCCGATCGTCGGCACCTCGCCCGAGGCCATCGACCTGGCCGAGGAGCGCGGCGCGTTCGGCCGGGTGCTCAGCGAGGCGGGGCTGCCGGCGCCCAAGTACGGCACGGCCTTCTCCTTCGAGGAGGCCAAGGACATCGCCGCCGAGATCGGCTACCCGGTCATGGTCCGCCCGTCCTATGTGCTCGGCGGCCGCGGCATGGAGATCGTCTACGACGAGCCCTCGCTCGCCGGCTACCTGGAGCGGCACGCGGGCCTCATCTCCGAGCACCCGGTCCTCATCGACCGCTTCCTCGACGACGCCATAGAGATCGACGTGGACGCCCTCTACGACGGCCACGAGCTCTACCTCGGCGGCGTCATGGAGCACATCGAGGAGGCCGGCATCCACTCCGGCGACTCCGCCTGCGCGCTGCCCCCCATCACCCTGGGCGGCTTCGACATCAAGCGGCTGCGCGCCTCGACCGAGGCGATCGCCAAGGGCGTGGGTGTCCGCGGCCTGATCAACATCCAGTTCGCGATGGCCGGGGACATCCTCTACGTCCTGGAGGCCAACCCGCGCGCCTCGCGCACGGTGCCCTTCACCTCCAAGGCGACCGCCGTGCCGCTGGCCAAGGCCGCCGCGCGGATCTCGCTCGGCGCCACGGTCGCCGAGCTGCGCGCCGAGGGCCTGCTCCCGGCGGAGGGCGACGGCGGCACGCTGCCGATGGACGCGCCGATCTCCGTCAAGGAGGCCGTGATGCCCTGGACGCGCTTCCGGGACACTTCCGGGCGCGGTGTGGACACCGTCCTGGGCCCGGAGATGCGCTCCACCGGCGAGGTCATGGGCATCGACAACGTCTTCGGCACGGCGTACGCCAAGTCGCAGGCCGGTGCCTACGGCGCGCTGCCCACCAAGGGCCGGGCGTTCGTCTCTGTCGCCAACCGCGACAAGCGCGCGATGATCTTCCCGGCCCGTGAGCTGGCGGCCCAGGGCTTCGAGCTGCTGGCCACCTCCGGCACGGCCGAGGTCCTCAAGCGCAATGGCATCAACGCCACCGTGGTCCGCAAGCAGTCCGAGGGGACGGGCCCGAACGGTGAGCGGACGATCGTCCAGCTCATCCACGACGGCGAGGTCGACCTGATCATCAACACGCCGTACGGCACCGGCGGCCGCCTCGACGGCTACGAGATCCGCACCGCGGCCGTCGCCCGGGCGGTGCCCTGCCTGACCACCGTCCAGGCCCTCGCCGCCGCGGTCCAGGGCATCGACGCCCTGACCCGCGACGAGGTGGGCGTCCGCTCGCTCCAGGAGCACGCGGAGCAGCTCACCGCCGCCCGCCGGGCGTAACGGAGCGCAGGCCGAGGAGGGGGACACCGGACGGTGTCCCCCTCTCCATGACCCCGAAGGCATGACCCCGAAGGCTGGACATGTACCGACTCTTCTTCGACCTGATCTTCAAGCGCATGGACCCCGAGAAGGCCCACCACCTGGCCTTCGGCTGGATCCGCGCCCTCGCCCGGATCCCCGTCCTGCGCACTTTCGCCGCCGCCGTCCTCGCGCCCCGGCACAAGGAGCTGCGCACCGAGGCCCTCGGCCTGCGGATGCACGGCCCCTTCGGCCTGGCCGCCGGCTTCGACAAGAACGCCGCCGCGATCGACGGCATGGCGATGCTCGGCTTCGACCATGTCGAGGTCGGCACCGTCACCGCCCAGCCGCAGCCCGGCAACCCCCGGAAGCGGCTCTTCCGGCTGGTCGCCGACCGGGCCCTGATCAACCGCATGGGGTTCAACAACGACGGCTCGGCCGCCGTCGCCGCCCGCCTCGCTGCCCGGAAGGCGGTCTTCCGGACCACCGTCGGCGTCAACATCGGCAAGACGAAGATCGTCCCCGAGGACGGGGCCGTCGCCGACTACGTCGCCTCCACCGAGCGCCTGGCCGCCCACGCCGACTACTTGGTCGTCAACGTCTCCTCGCCCAACACGCCCGGGCTGCGGAACCTCCAGGCCGTGGACCACCTGCGCCCGCTGCTGACCGCCGTCCGCGAGGCCGCCGACCGCACCGTCACCGGCCGCCGCGTACCGCTCCTGGTGAAGATCGCCCCCGACCTCGCCGACGAGGACGTGGACGCCGTCGCCGACCTCGCCGTGGAGCTGGGCCTCGACGGCATCATCGCCACCAACACCACCATCGCCCGCGACGGCCTCGGGCTGCGCACCCCCAAGCGCACGGTGGAGGCCATCGGCGCGGGCGGGCTGTCGGGCGCCCCCCTCAAGGAGCGCTCGCTGGAGGTCCTGCGCCGGCTGTACGCCCGCGTCGGCGACCGGATCACCCTCGTGGGCGTGGGCGGCGTCGAGACCGCCGACGACGCCTGGGAGCGCATCCTGGCCGGTGCCACGCTCGTCCAGGGCTACAGCGCCTTCATCTACGAGGGCCCCTTCTGGTGCCGCCGCATCCACCGCGGCCTCGCCGAGAAGCTGGCCGCCAGCCCGTACACCACGCTGGCCGAGGCGGTGGGGGCTGCCGCCCGGTGACCTCTGCCGGGTTGTGGGCAGTCGTTCCGCAGGGCGGAACGGGTGGGCACAACCCGGCCGCCGGCCCGCACCCGCCCACCCGCTCCCCAGTCCCCCGGAGGAACCCCCCGTGACCACCAAGCCCCCCGCCGAACCCTTCGGCGCCCGCCTGCGCGCCGCCATGGACGACCGCGGCCCCCTGTGCGTCGGCATCGACCCCCACGCGGCCCTGCTCGAATCCTGGGGCCTGGACGACGACGTCGCGGGCTGCGAACGCTTCGCCCGCACCGTCGTCGAGGCCCTCGCCGACCGCGTCGCCGTCCTCAAGCCGCAGTCCGCCTTCTTCGAGCGCTTCGGCTCGCGCGGCATCGCCGTCCTGGAGCGGACCGTGGCCGAGGCCCGCGCCGCCGGGGCCCTGGTGCTCATGGACGCCAAGCGCGGCGACATCGGCTCCACCATGGCCGCCTACGCCGCGACCTACCTCGACCCGGCCTCCCCGCTGTTCTCCGACGCCGTGACCGTCAGCCCGTACCTGGGCTACGGCTCGCTGCGCCCCGCGCTGGACCTGGCCCGCGAGAGCGGCACCGGCGTCTTCGTCCTCGCCCTGACCTCCAACCCGGAGGGCGCCGAGGTGCAGCACGCCGTGCGCGCCGACGGCGCGAGCGTCGCGGCGACGATGCTCGGCCACCTGCGCGCGGAGAACGCGGGGGCCGCGCCGATGGGCTCGTACGGCGCGGTCGTCGGCGCCACGCTCTCCGGCAGCCTGGCCGCGGCCAAGGCCGATCTGGCCATCAACGGCCCGCTGCTCGCCCCCGGCATCGGCGCCCAGGGCGCCACTGCCGCGGACCTGCCCAAGGTCTTCGGCGCGGCCGTCCGGGACGTCGTCCCCAACGTCAGCCGCGGCGTGCTGCGGCACGGGCCCGACGCGGCGGCCCTGCGCGCGAGCGCGGAGCGCTTCGCCGACGAGGTCCGCGAGGCCGTGGCCGGGGCCGCCTGAGGGGCTCCGGGGAGCGTCCTGCCGGGAAATTGATGGCCGGTATGTCTGGAAAAGTCCTGGTCGGGCAAGGCTGACCAGGACTTTTCCGCTGTTCTCGCTGACTGGAGCGGGATCGGCCGCTAGTCTCCGACAAGAGCGAACGTGCAAGCGCGTTGCTCGTTGCTCCCCAGGTGTGGGCCGACTAGGTTCTCACCGGTCCTTATCCGACAGTTCGACATCCGAGGTGACGTAGGCGTGGCTCTTCCGCCCCTTACCCCTGAACAGCGCGCAGCCGCGCTCGAAAAGGCCGCCGCGGCTCGCCGGGAGCGCGCCGAGGTCAAGAATCGGCTCAAGCACTCCGGCGCCTCGCTGCACGAGGTCATCAAGCAAGGCCAGGAGAACGACGTCATCGGCAAGATGAAGGTCAGCGCCCTCCTGGAGAGCCTCCCCGGCGTGGGCAAGGTCCGCGCCAAGCAGATCATGGAGCGGCTCGGGATCTCCGAGAGCCGCCGGGTCCGCGGCCTCGGCTCCAACCAGATCGCCTCCCTGGAGCGGGAGTTCGGCAGCACCGCGGCCTGATTTCCCAGGCACTCCCGGAAACCGGGATAATCGCTCCATGAGTAACGCAGTCTCCCGGGGGACGTCCCCCGTCCCCCCGGCCAGACGCCCGCGGCTGACCGTGCTCTCCGGCCCCTCCGGGGTCGGCAAGAGCACGGTCGTCGCCCACATGCGCAAGGCCCACCCCGAGGTATGGCTCTCGGTCTCCTGCACCACCCGCAAGCCGCGCCCCGGCGAGCGGGAGGGTGTCCAGTACTTCTTCGTCAACGACGAGGAGTTCGACAAGCTGGTCGCCAATGGCGAGCTGCTGGAGTGGGCCGAGTTCGCGGGCAACCGCTACGGCACCCCGCGTCAGGCCGTCCTGGACCGTCTGGAGGCCGGGGAGCCGGTCCTCCTGGAGATCGACCTCCAGGGCGCCCGGCAGGTCCGTTCCTCCATGGAGGACGCCCAGCTGGTCTTCCTCGCCCCGCCCGGCTGGGACGAGCTGGTCCGCCGGCTGACCGGCCGGGGCACCGAGTCGCCCGAGGTCATCGAGCGGCGGCTGGCGGCGGCCAAGACGGAGCTGGCGGCGGAGTCGGAGTTCGACACCACGCTCGTCAACACCTCCGTCGAGGACGTGGCCCGTGAGCTGCTAGCCTTGCTGCGCTGAACATCTTTCTTCACCCCCATCGGAAGGCTAGAGAGTGTCCTCTTCCATCACTGCGCCCGAGGGCATCATCAACCCGCCGATTGATGAGCTGCTCGAGGCCACCGACTCGAAGTACAGCCTCGTGATCTACGCCGCCAAGCGCGCGCGCCAGATCAACGCGTACTACTCGCAGCTCGGCGAGGGCCTGCTGGAGTACGTCGGCCCGCTGGTGGACACCCACGTCCACGAGAAGCCGCTCTCCATCGCGCTCCGCGAGATCAACGCGGGTCTGCTCACCTCCGAGGCCATCGAGGCCCCGGCCGCGTAAGCAGCGATCGTCTTCACCAAGGGCCCGGCAGCACGGCTGCCGGGCCCTTGGTGTGTCATAGAGCCTGTAGGGCTTGCAGGGAACGAGAGTGCGGGGAGCAACCGGCATGGACAAGCCGAAGGTCGTCCTGGGGGTCAGCGGCGGGATCGCCGCCTACAAGGCGTGTGAGCTGCTGCGCAGACTGACGGAGTCCGGGCACGACGTACGCGTGGTGCCCACTGCGTCCGCCCTCAACTTCGTCGGCGAGGCCACCTGGTCCGCGCTCTCCGGCCACCCCGCCGTCACCCAGGTATGGGAGTCGGTCCATGAGGTGCCGCATGTGCGCATCGGGCAGGAGGCCGACCTCGTCGTGGTCGCCCCGGCCACCGCCGACATGCTGGCGAAGGCCGCCCACGGGCTCGCCGACGACCTGCTGACCAACACCCTGCTCACCGCCCGCTGTCCGGTGGTCTTCGCACCCGCGATGCACACCGAGATGTGGGAGAACCAGGCCACCCAGGAGAACGTGGCCACGCTGCGCCGGCGCGGCGCCGTGGTGATCGAGCCCGCCGTCGGCCGGCTCACCGGCGTGGACACCGGCAAGGGCCGGCTGCCCGACCCGGGCGAGATCTTCGAGGTCTGCCGACGGGTGCTGGCCCGGGGGACGCACTCCGCCGACCTGGCCGGGCGCCACGTCGTCATCAGCGCGGGCGGCACCCGGGAACCGCTGGACCCGGTGCGCTACCTGGGTAACCGCTCCTCGGGGCGGCAGGGGTACGCCCTGGCCCGTACGGCCGTCGCGCGGGGCGCGCGGGTGACGCTCGTCGCGGCCAACAGCGAGCTCGCCGATCCGGCGGGGGCGGACGTGGTGCGCGTCGGCACCGCCGTTCAGCTGCGCGAGGCGGTGCTGAAGGCCGCCGCGGACGCGGACGCCGTGGTGATGGCGGCCGCCGTCGCCGACTTCCGGCCGGCCCACTACGCCCCCGGGAAGATCAAGAAGAAGGACGGCGAGGAGCCGGCGCCGGTGGAGCTCGTCCGCAACCCGGACGTCCTCGCGGAGCTGTCGGCCGGGCGGGCGCGCCCCGGCCAGGTCGTCGTGGGCTTCGCCGCGGAGACCGACGACGTGCTGGCCAACGGCCGAGCCAAGCTCGCCCGCAAGGGCTGCGATCTGCTCGTGGTGAACGAGGTGGGGGAGGACCGCACCTTCGGCTCCACCGAGAACGAGGCCGTGGTGCTCGCCGCCGACGGGAGCGCCACCGAGGTCCCGCACGGCCCGAAGGAGGCCCTCGCCGACGTCGTATGGGACCTGGTCGCCGGACGTCTGGGCTGACGCCGGGCGAACCTCAGAACCGCCAAGATCGCAAGTATTCCTGGGGGAGCAGTGGCAAGTGTCACAGGCTGTGGCGCCAGTGATCCGGGACGGGAGGTTCGCGGCGAGCCGAGGCCGGATAAACTGACACCGGTCCCGCGTCGAGCGCAGCTCTCGGCCGGGCCGTCAAATGATCAGCCAGCAGCCGCTGCAACCCCAGGGAGCGATGTGTCCCGCCGCCTGTTCACCTCGGAGTCCGTCACCGAGGGTCACCCTGACAAGATCGCTGACCAGATCAGCGACACCATTCTCGACGCCCTCCTGAGGGAGGACCCGACGTCCCGCGTCGCCGTCGAGACCCTGATCACCACCGGTCTGGTGCACGTCGCCGGTGAGGTCACGACCAAGGCCTACGCGCCGATCGCGCAGCTGGTGCGCGAGAAGATCCTCGAGATCGGCTACGACTCGTCGAAGAAGGGCTTCGACGGCGCCTCCTGCGGCGTCTCGGTGTCCATCGGCGCCCAGTCCCCGGACATCGCCCAGGGTGTCGACACCGCCTACGAGACCCGCGTCGAGGGCGACGAGGACGAGCTCGACAAGCAGGGCGCCGGCGACCAGGGCCTGATGTTCGGCTTCGCCTGCGACGAGACCCCCGAGCTCATGCCGCTGCCCATCAGCCTGGCGCACCGGCTCTCCCGCCGTCTGACCGAGGTCCGCAAGAACGGGACCATCCCGTACCTGCGCCCCGACGGCAAGACCCAGGTCACCATCGAGTACGACGGCAACAAGGCCGTCCGCCTCGACACCGTGGTCGTCTCCTCGCAGCACGCGTCCGACATCGACCTGGACTCGCTGCTCGCGCCCGACATCCGCGAGTTCGTCGTCGAGCACGTGCTCAAGGAGCTCGTCGAGGACGGCATCAAGCTCGACACCGACGGCTACCGCCTGCTGGTGAACCCGACCGGCCGCTTCGAGATCGGCGGCCCGATGGGCGACGCCGGCCTCACCGGCCGCAAGATCATCATCGACACCTACGGCGGCATGGCCCGCCACGGCGGCGGTGCCTTCTCCGGCAAGGACCCGTCCAAGGTCGACCGCTCGGCCGCCTACGCGATGCGCTGGGTCGCGAAGAACGTCGTGGCGGCGGGGCTGGCCGCGCGCTGCGAGGTGCAGGTCGCGTACGCGATCGGCAAGGCGGAGCCGGTGGGTCTGTTCGTCGAGACCTTCGGCACGAACACGATCGACACCGAGAAGATCGAGACCGCCATCGCCGAGGTCTTCGACCTGCGGCCGGCCGCGATCATCCGCGACTTGGACCTGCTGCGTCCGATCTACTCCCAGACCGCCGCGTACGGCCACTTCGGCCGTGAGCTCCCCGACTTCACGTGGGAGCGCACGGACCGGGTGGAGGCGCTGCGCAAGGCGGCGGGGCTGTAGTCCTTTCGGGGTTGTGGACGGCCCGGGGTGCGTTTGGCGCCCTGGGCCGTTCGCGTTTTTTGGGTTGCCCCGGTCCCGCCCCCAGAGGGGCCCCCTTTCACTGTTTCTCGCCGCGCTGCCGCGCGGAGCGCAAGGAAACGGTGAAATGGGGGTGCCCCCTCTGGGGGAGGGACCGGGGCACACACCCCCTCCGCCCACTCACCCGCACCTGTCAGAGCCCTCTGCTAAGACTGAAGTCGTGAGCAGCAACAACGACGCGCAGGGGGAGCAGCTCGCCCTGATCCGGGAGAGCGTGCGCAAGGCCAAGGCCAAGGCGCCCCGCGCGAAGCCGCGGACCTGGCGTGGGGCCGAGCTCGCCAAGGAGCTGCCCGTTGCCCGCGTGCTGGTGGACAAGGGGCCGGTCCACCTGGACAAGTTGTGGGACTACGCGGTTCCGGCGGAGCTGGACGAAGAGGCCCGTCCCGGCGTCCGCGTCCGGGTCCGCTTCGGTGCGGGGACGCGCAATGTGAGGGACGGGCGGCGGGAGGGCGGCGGCCTTCTCGACGGGTTCGTCGTCGAGCGGGTGGACGAGTCCGAGTACCGCGGGCCGCTCGCCGCCATCGCCCAGGTGCTGTCGCCCGAGCCCGTGCTCGGCCCGCAGCTGCTGGGCCTGTGCCGGGCCGTGGCCGACCGGTACGCGGGCTCCCTCGCCGACGTGCTGCAGCTGGCCGTGCCGCCCCGGCACGCCCGCATCGAGGCGGAGCCCGCGCCCGCCCTGCTGCCGCCTCCGGCCGCGCCCGAGGCCGGCAGCTGGGAGCGCTATCCGACGGGCCGGGCGTATCTGGAGGCCCTCGCCCGGGGCGACTCCCCGCGTGCGGTGTGGACGGCGCTGCCCGGCCCCCACTGGGCCGAGGAGCTCGCCCGCGCCGCCGCTGCCGCGCTCGCCTCGCGGCGCGGCGCGCTGATCGTCGTGCCCGACGGCCGGGCCGCCGCCCGGGTGGACGCGGCGCTGACCGGGCTGCTCGGCGAGGGGCGGCATGTGCTGCTCACCGCCGACACGGGGCCGGAGGAGCGCTACCGGCGCTGGCTCGCGGTCAGCCGCGGCGCCGTGCGGGCCGTGGTCGGCACCCGCGCGGCGATGTTCGCGCCGGTGCGCGACCTGGGGTTCGCCGCGATCTGGGACGACGGCGACTCCAGCCACAGCGAGCAGCACGCGCCCCAGCCGCACGCCCGCGAGGTGCTGCTGCTGCGTGCGGCGCAGGAGAAGGCGGCGTTCCTGCTCGGCGCCTTCGGGTGCACCGTGGAGGCGGCGCAGCTCGTCCGCACCGGCTGGGCCCTGCCGCTCGCCGCGGACCGGGAGCGGATACGGGCCGCCGCGCCCCTGGTCCGTACCGTCGGCGACGGGGACCTCGCGCGGGACGAGGCGGCACGGGCCGCCCGGCTGCCCTCGCTCGCCTGGCGGGCGGCCCGTGAGGGGTTGCAGCACGGGCCGGTCCTGGTCCAGGTGCCGCGCCGGGGTTACGTTCCCCGCCTCGCCTGCGAGCGCTGCCGCGAGCCCGCGCGCTGCGGGCACTGTGCGGGCCCGCTGGAGGCGCGGGGCGACGACGGCGTGCTGCACTGCGGCTGGTGCGGCGCCGAGGCCCGCGACTGGCACTGCCCGGAGTGCGGCGGCGCCCGGCTGCGTGCCCAGGTCGTGGGCGCCCACCGGACCGCCGAGGAGCTGGGCCGGGCGTTCCCCGCCGTGCCCGTGCGGACCTCCGGGCGCGACCATGTGCTAGACACCGTGCCGGGCACGCCCGCCCTGGTCGTCGCCACGCCCGGCGCCGAGCCGGTCGCCGAGGGCGGTTACGCGGCGGCCCTGCTGCTGGACGGCTGGGCGCTGTTGAACCTGCCGGACCTGCGCGCCGGCGAGGAGGCGCTGCGCCGCTGGCTGGCGGCGTCCGCGCTGGTGCGGGGACAGGCGGCGGGGGGCCAGGTCGTCGTCGTGGCGGAGCCCACGCTGCGGCCCGTGCAGGCGCTGGTGCGCTGGGACCCGGCGGGGCACGCGGTGCGCGAGCTGGCGGAGCGGGAGGAGCTCGGGTTCCCGCCCGTCTCGCGGATGGCCTCCGTCAGTGGCACGGAGGAGGCGGTGGCGGACTTCCTCGCCCTCGCGGAGCTGCCGGAGGGGGCCGATGTGCTCGGTCCCGTCCCGGTGCCCGCGGCGGTCGCGGGGCGGCCGCGCCGGCCCGGCGACGCGCCGGTGGGGGAGCGGTGGGAGCGCGCGCTGGTGCGGGTGCGCCCCGGCCAGGGGGCGGCCCTGGCCGCCGCGCTCAAGACCGCCCAGGCGGTGCGGCTGACCCGGCGGGAGGGCGCCCCCGTGCGGCTGCGGATGGACCCGCCGGACATCGGCTGAGGCGCGGCGGCCGGGGCCGTCGGCGGCCTCGGCCGCGGCTCAGCCGTTGCGCGGTCCGGGGAAGGCGGTGGGGCGGGGTTCCTCGCGGTGCGAGCCGGAGGGCTGGCCGGGGACCGAGCGGGCGGCCGGCACCACCGGCACCGCCCCCGCGGGGACCGGTGCGTTCTGCTCCGCCGTCGCGTTGTCCGCGGAGTTCTGGCCGTTCGCCCGGCGGGCTCCGTAACGGCGGTGCACCGCCTGCTTGGTGACGCCCAGCGCCGACCCGACCGCGTCCCACGAGAAGCCCAGCGAGCGGTCGAAGTCCACCGCCGCCGTGACCAGCGTCTCGACGCTGTCCCGCAGCTCCTGGGCCAGCCGGACGGTCGGCGCCGGGGCCCGGCCGTAGACCACGAAGCCCGCGGAGGGACCCGTACGGCGTGGACGGTAGACATTGCCCAGCTGAGCGGTCAGGGTACGCAGCGCGTCCACCTGTCGGCGGACCCGCTCGATGTCCCGGACCAGAAGATGCAGACTGGCTCGCGCCTGGGCGTCGTGGGTGGCGTGGTCGGGCATCAACAAGCCTCTCGGACCGGCGGTGAACGGGACGTGGGGGAAGGCGAGTTGACGACCGGCGGCAGCGGGCGGCGGCCGCGGCCCGCTGCCGGGCGGTCAATCTCTCTTGACCCAACGATTGACCCAACGCGCCAAGGCCGGACGGGTCACGGTATGGGGGCGCACATCCGCCGGAATGAGGCGTGCACTGCCCCGCGCGCCCCTCGCGCGAGGGCCCGCCCCTAGACTGGTGCGCCGTCCCGCTCGGCGCGTGAGAGGTAGTGTTCGCCACCCATGAGGCTTGTCTTCGCCGGTACTCCCGAGGTCGCCGTCCCCGCCCTCGACGCCCTGCTCGCCTCCGACCGCCACGAGGTCGTCGCCGTCGTCACCCGGCCCGACGCCCCCGCCGGACGCGGCCGCCGCATGGTCGCCAGCCCCGTCGCCGAGCGCGCGGCGGAGGCCGGCATCGAGGTGCTCAAGCCGAACCGGCCGCGCGACGAGGACTTCCTCGCCCGCCTCCGTGAGATCGCGCCCGACTGCTGCCCCGTCGTCGCCTACGGTGCCCTGCTGCCCAAGGCCGCCCTGGACATCCCCGTCCACGGCTGGGTCAACCTCCACTTCTCGTTGCTCCCGGCCTGGCGCGGCGCCGCCCCCGTCCAGCACGCGGTGCTGGCCGGCGACGAGGTGACCGGGGCCTCCACCTTCCTCATCGAGGAGGGGCTGGACTCCGGCCCGGTCTTCGGCGTCCTCACCGAGCAGGTCCGCCCCACCGACACCAGCGGTGACCTGCTGACCCGGCTGGCCTTCGCCGGTTCCGGACTGCTCGCCGCCACCATGGACGGCATCGAGGACGGCACCCTGAAGGCCGTCCCGCAGCCCGCCGAGGGCGTCTCGCTCGCCCCCAAGATCAGCGTCGAGGACGCCCGGATCGACTGGTCCGCCCCCGCCCTGCGCTGCGACCGCGTCGTCCGCGGCTGCGCCCCCGCGCCCGGCGCCTGGACGGTCTTCCGCGGCGAGCGGCTGAAGGTGATGTCGGTGGCGCTCACCGCGGACCGTACCGGTCTGGCGCCCGGCGAGCTCGCGGCCGGCAAGAACTCCGTCCACGTCGGCACCGGTTCGCACGCCGTCGAGCTGCTGTGGGTGCAGCCGCAGGGCAAGAAGCCGATGAAGGCCGCCGACTGGGCCCGCGGAGTGCGCATCGCCCCGGGCGAGAAGGTCGGCGACGGGGCGGCCGCGTAGGCTGGAGCCCTTCGTCATCCCAGCTCCGGAGCACCTTTAGTGAACGATCAGCCGCCTCGTCGGAACAACGGCCGCCCCGCGAAGCCGCACCGCCGGCCCAAGAAGGACCCGGTCCGGATCCTCGCCTTCGAGGCGCTGCGGGCCGTCGACGAGCGGGACGCGTACGCGAACCTGGTGCTCCCGCCGCTGCTGCGCAAGGCCCGGGAGAAGGACGGCTTCGACCACCGCGACGCGGCGCTCGCCACCGAACTGGTCTACGGCACGCTGCGCCGCCAGGGCACCTACGACGCCGTCCTCGCCGCCTGCGTCGACCGCCCGCTGCGCGAGGTGGACCCGCCGGTGCTGGACGTGCTCAGCCTCGGTGCCCACCAGCTGCTCGGCACCCGCATCCCGCCGCACGCGGCCGTGTCCGCCACCGTCGAACTGGCCCGGTGCGTCCTCGGCGACGGCCGGGCGAAGTTCGTCAACGCCGTGCTGCGCAAGGTCACCGCGCACGATCTCGACGGCTGGCTGGAGCGGGTCGCCCCGCCCTACGACGAGGACCCCGAGGAGCACCTCGCCGTCGTCCACTCCCACCCGCGCTGGATCGTCTCCGCCCTGTGGGACGCGCTCGGCGGCGGCCGGGAGGGGATCGAGGACCTGCTGGAGGCGGACAACGAGCGCCCCGAGGTGACCCTGGTCGCCCGCCCCGGCCGCATCGGCGCCGACGAGCTGCTGGCCGGCCTCGGCGCGGACCATGTGCTGCCCGGCCGCTGGTCGCCGCACGCCGTGCGGCTCGCCGAGGGCGGCGAGCCCGGTGCGATCGACGCCGTGCGCGAGGGCCGCGCCGGGGTCCAGGACGAGGGCAGCCAGCTGGTCGCCCTGGCGCTGGCCGCCGCCCCGGTGGACGGACCGGATGCCCGCTGGCTCGACGGCTGCGCCGGACCCGGCGGCAAGGCCGCCCTGCTCGGCGCCCTCGCCGCCCAGCGCGGCGCCGCGCTGCTGGCCGCCGAACGGCAGCCGCACCGCGCCCGCCTGGTCGGCCGCGCCCTGGCCGGCAACCCCGGCCCGTACCAGGTGGTCACCGCGGACGGCACCCGCCCGCCGTGGCGCGAGGGCACCTTCGACCGCGTCCTCGTCGATGTGCCCTGCACCGGGCTGGGCGCCCTGCGCCGCCGCCCCGAGGCCCGCTGGCGGCGGCGCCCGGAGGACGTGGCCGGCTTCGGCCCCCTCCAGCGCGACCTGCTGCGCGAGGCCCTGCGCGCCGTCCGCGTCGGCGGCGTCGTCGGCTACGCGACCTGCTCCCCGCACCCGGCGGAGACCCGGGCCGTCGTCGAGGACGTCCTCAAGCGGCAGGGCGTCGAGGCCGAGTGGATCGACGCCCGCCCGCTGATGCCCGGGGTCCCGGCGCTCGGGGACGGCCCCGACGTCCAGCTCTGGCCCCACCTGCACGGCACCGATGCCATGTACCTGGCACTTCTGCGTCGTACGGCCTGACGGCCGGCCCCCGTCGCGGCCGGGGGCCGTGCGAGGCACGGCCCCGCGGCATGGCAGGCTTGGGGCATGACCGTCCAGATCAACCCCAGCATCCTGAGCGCGGACTTCGCCCGCCTCGCCGCCGAGGCGGAGGCCGTCAAGGGCGCCGACTGGCTCCATGTCGACGTCATGGACAACCACTTCGTCCCGAACCTCACGCTCGGGGTGCCGATCGTCGAGTCGCTCAGCAGGGCCACCGACACTCCGCTGGACTGCCACCTGATGATCGAGGACCCGGACCGCTGGGCCCCGCAGTACGTCGAGGCGGGCGCCGGGTCCGTCACCTTCCACGCCGAGGCCGCCCACGCCCCCGTGCGCCTCGCGCGGGAGATCCGGGCCAAGGGGGCGCGGGCGTCCATGGCGCTGAAGCCCGCGACGCCCATCGAGCCCTACGAGGACCTGCTCCCCGAGCTCGACATGCTGCTGATCATGACCGTCGAGCCCGGCTTCGGCGGCCAGAAGTTCCTCGACATCATGCTGCCCAAGATCCGCCGCACCCGGCAGCTGATCGACCGGCACGGGCTGGAGCTCTGGCTCCAGGTGGACGGCGGCGTCTCGGCCGAGACCATCGAGCGCTGCGCCGACGCGGGCGCCGACGTGTTCGTGGCGGGATCGGCCGTTTACGGTACCGATGACCCGGAGGCCGCCGTACGCTCACTGCGTGAGCTCGCGGAGACGGCCACCGCGGCCGCATCCTGGGCCTGCGCCCACTGAGGCCCACCGGCCCGGGGGCCGGGGCGAGATCGAGGACCCGCCTTTTCTGACAGGATGACGGTCGAGTCCACAGCGGAAGACAGCAGTGAGGAGAACGCGGTGTCGACGGGCCGTTCAGTGACGCCGATGGGGCCCGCCGAGCTCGTGCAGGCGGCGGCCATGGCCCGCCGCTTCTATCTGGAGGGCAAGTCCAAGATCCAGATCGCCGAGGAGTTCGGCGTCAGCCGCTTCAAGGTGGCCAGGGTCCTGGAGACGGCGCTCGAACGCGACCTGGTGCGCATCGAGATCCGGGTGCCCGCCGAGCTGGACGCGGAGCGCTCCGACGCGCTGCGCTCCCGCTACGGGCTGCGGCACGCGGTCGTCGTCGAGTCCCCGGCCGACGCGGCCGACGACGCCCCCGACCCGGAGAACCTCGGCGAGGTGGCGGCCGGCCTCCTCGGCGAGCTGGTGCACGAGGGCGATGTGCTCGGCCTGGCCTGGGGCCGGTCCACCATCCACATGGCCGCCGCCCTGCACCGGCTGCCGCCGTGCACGGTCGTCCAGCTCACGGGCGTCTACGACGCCGGCACCGCGGAGCGGGGCTCGGTGGAGGCCGTCCGCCGGGCGGCCCAGGTCTCCGGCGGCGAGGCGCACCCGATCTACGCCCCCATGCTGCTGCCCGACCCGGCCACGGCGGCCGCGCTGCGCGGCCAGACCGGCATCGCGCGGGCCTTCGACTACTTCGACAAGGTCACCGTCGCGGCCGTCTCCATCGGCTCCTGGGAGCCGGGCATCTCGACGGTGTACGACATGCTGTCGGAGGACGAGCGGGCCCACTACGCGTCGCTGGGCGCGGCCGCCGAGATGTCGGCCCACCTCTTCGACGCGGAGGGCCGGCGGATCGGCCGTGACCTGGGGGAGCGCTGCATCACGGTCGAGGCGGACCGGCTGCGGCGCATACCGGAGGTCGTGGCGATCGCGGGCGGGCAGCGGAAGGCTGCCGCCATTGGTGCGGTGCTGCGGTCCGGTCTGGTGACCAGCCTGGTCACGGATACCGCGGCGGCGGATTTCCTGTTGAACGAGTTCACGCCGGGGGCGCGGCCGGCTCTGGATCGGGCGGATCCGGACGTCTGACGGTTCGGGGAGGGGTGAGCCCCCGGCCCGCCCTTTCACCGTTTCTTTGCGCTCCGCGCGGGTGTCCTCAAGCGCCGGACGGGCTGAAAATCAGCCCGTCCGGCGCTTGAGGACAATGCGGCGAAGCCGCATTGCGGCGGGCCGAGGGGCGCAGCCCCGGAAGAAACGGTGAAAGGGCGGGCCAGGGGCAACCCCCTCGGCGAAAACCACAGGCACCCCCCGCACCCCCTGGCCAAAGCCACAGAATGCGCAGATCATTCGCCATCACCCCGTCTCATCGTGGATGATGGGTCCAGGAACCTCAGCCCGATCCGGCGCTGGTTCGAGCTGACTCCCCACCCGCTCTGTAGATCAATTTCGCAGGTGAGAGAGCCAGTATGCGTTTCCTCAACGATCAGAAGCCGCCGTACGACCTGACGTACGACGACGTCTTCATGGTGCCCAGCCGCTCCGCGGTCGGTTCGCGCCAGGGCGTCGACCTCTCCTCGCCCGACGGCACGGGCACCACCATCCCGCTCGTGGTCGCGAACATGACCGCGATCGCCGGCCGTCGCATGGCGGAGACCGTCGCCCGCCGCGGTGGCATCGTCGTCATCCCCCAGGACATCCCGATCGAGGTCGTCACCGAGGTCATCTCCTGGGTCAAGGGCCGTCACCACGTCCTCGACACCCCGATCGTCCTCGCCCCCACTCAGACCGTCGCCGACGCGCTCAGCCTCCTGCCCAAGCGGGCCCACGGCGCCGGCGTCGTGGTCGACGCGGACCACCGCCCCGTCGGCGTCGTCACCGAGCACGACCTGACCGGCGTGGACCGCTTCACCCAGCTGTCCGAGGTCATGTCCAAGGAGCTGCTGCTCCTCGACGCCGACATCGACCCGCGCGAGGCGTTCAACCAGCTCGACGCCGCGCACCGCAAGCTCGCCCCCGCCGTGGACAAGGACGGCCGCCTGGCCGGCATCCTCACCCGCAAGGGCGCCCTGCGCGCGACCCTCTACACCCCCGCCACCGACGCCGACGGCAAGCTGCGCATCGCCGCCGCGGTCGGCATCAACGGCGACGTGGCCGGCAAGGCGAAGGCCCTGCTGGAGGCCGGTGCGGACACCATCGTCGTGGACACCGCGCACGGCCACCAGGAAGGCATGATCGCCGCGGTCAAGGCCGTCCGGGGGCTGGACCCGCAGGTCCCGATCGTCGCGGGCAACATCGTCGCCGCCGAGGGCGTGCGCGACCTCATCGAGGCCGGCGCGGACATCATCAAGGTCGGTGTCGGCCCGGGCGCCATGTGCACCACCCGCATGATGACCGGCGTGGGCCGCCCGCAGTTCTCCGCCGTCCTGGAGTGCGCCGCCGAGGCGAAGAAGTTCGGCAAGCACGTCTGGGCCGACGGTGGCGTCCGTCACCCGCGCGACGTCGCCATGGCGCTGGCCGCGGGCGCGTCCAACGTCATGATCGGCTCCTGGTTCGCCGGGACCTACGAGTCCCCGGGCGACCTGCAGCAGACCGCCGACGGCCGGCTGTACAAGGAGAGCTTCGGCATGGCCTCGGCCCGTGCCGTGCAGAACCGCACCTCCACGGAGTCCGCCTACGACCGCGCCCGCAAGGGCCTGTTCGAGGAGGGCATCTCCACCTCGCGGATGTTCCTCGACCCGGCCCGCCCGGGCGTCGAGGACCTGATCGACTCGATCATCGCGGGCGTCCGTTCGTCCTGCACCTACGCGGGTGCCGGCTCCCTCGCGGAGTTCCACGAGCGGGCCGTCGTCGGCGTCCAGAGCGCCGCCGGTTACGCGGAGGGCAAGCCGCTGCACGCCAGCTGGCAGTAGTTCCCCACCAGCCCGGAAAAGGGGCGCGGCCGTCATGGCCGCGCCCCTTTTCGTCGTTCCGGGACCTGCTGTGGTTGACGCCTACATGTACCGATTCGTAAGGTGACATGCAACGAACGCCCATTCTTGGCATGCAGACGCAATGATCGTACGGGCATGCGCAAGAATGGTGCATTACGAGCGCGGGTCCTCACCTCGTAGGGTTCCGCGCAGTACGTGGAGTGGCGGGTACCGCTTGCTCGCGGTCCCCCTCCTTCCCGGGTTGCTCATCCTGCCGATGCACCCGCGGGTGACCGCTGCGGTACCGGTGTGTCCACCGGCAGCGATGAACGGAGCGACCTCAGTGTTGGATCAAGGCACAGCGCCCCCCGCCGCCGGCAACGGCAAGCGAAACCCGCAGCCGCCCGCCGGACTGGGCTCCCGCCTCATGCGGCGCAAGCCGGTCGAACGCCTGGTCGCCGAGGGCGGCCAGGGCGAGGGCGGCACCCTGCGCCGCTCGATGGGTATGTGGCAGCTGACGATGATCAGCATCGGTGCCACCCTGGGCACCGGCATCTTCGTCGTCCTCGGCGACGCCGTGCCGAAGGCGGGCCCGGCGGTCATCGTCTCGTTCGTCATCGCGGGCATCACGGCGCTCTTCTCGGCGCTGTCCTACGCCGAGCTGGCGGGCACGATCCCGGTCTCCGGCTCCTCGTACTCCTACGCCTACGCGACCCTGGGCGAGATCGTCGCCTGGGTCTGCGGCTGGTGCCTGATCCTGGAGTACGGCGTCTCGGTGGCGGCCGTGGCCGTCGGCTGGGGCCAGTACCTCAACGAGCTGCTCGACGGGACCATCGGCGTCACCATCCCGGCGTCCCTGGCCAACCCGCCCGGCGCGGGCGGCGGCATCTTCAACGTGCCCGCGCTGCTGGTGGTCCTGCTCTGCATGGCCTTCCTGCTCGGCGGGGCCAAGGAGAGCGCCCGGGCCAACACGATCATGGTCGTGGTGAAGATCGCCGCGCTGCTGCTCTTCTGCGCCGTCGCCTTCCAGGGCATCAAGGCCGGCAACTACTCGCCCTTCATGCCCCTCGGCCTCGCGGGCATGAGCCACGCGGGCGCCTCGCTCTTCTTCTCCTACATCGGTTTCGACGCCGCCTCCACGGCCGGCGAGGAGGCCAAGAACGCCCAGCGCGACCTGCCGCGGGCGATCATGCTCTCGCTGGTCATCGTCACCGCGCTCTACTGCCTGGTCGCCGCCGTCGCGGTGGGTGCCATGCCGTGGAAGCAGTTCGACGGCGCCGAGGCCGCGCTGGCCGGGATCATGAAGGACGTCACCGGGCAGGGCTTCTGGTCCGTGCTGCTCGCCGCGGGCGCGGTGATCGCCATCGCGAGCGTGGTCCTCACCGTGCTCTACGGGCAGACCCGCATCCTCTTTGCCATGGCCCGCGACGGCCTGGTGCCCAAGACCTTCGCCAAGGTCCACCCCAAGAGCGGTGTCCCGCGGTCCAACACCCTGATCGTCTCGGCGTTCTGCGGCATCCTGGCGGCGGCCGTCCCGCTGGACGAGCTCGCCGACGCCACCAGCATCGGTACGCTCTTCGCCTTCGCCCTGGTCAACGTCGCCGTCGTCGTCCTGCGGCGGACCCGCCCGGACATGAAGCGCAACTTCCGGGTGCCGCTCGGCTGGCTCTTCCCCGCCCTGGGCTTCGCGATGTGCGTCTACAACATGCTCAACCTGCGCACGGTGACCTGGATGGTGTTCGGCGGCTGGATGGTCGTCGGTCTCGTCATCTACTTCGCCTACGGCATGCGCTCCTCGCGCCTGGCGCGGGAGGCGGCCGCCGACCCGGCCCCCGCGGAGGCCTGATCGCGCCCTGCGGGTCGGAGTGACCCCCGGGTACGTGATCTACTGCTCGTAGGAAGAGCAGGTACCCGAGAAAAGTGATTCACCCGCAGTGCGACTCAATGAGCTCGACGAACGTATCGTCCACGCCCTGGCCGAGGACGCCCGGCGTTCCTACGCCGACATCGGCGCCGAGGTCGGCCTGTCCGCGCCCGCGGTGAAGCGGCGCGTGGACAGGCTGCGGGCCGAGGGGGCCATCACCGGGTTCACGGTACGGGTGGACCCGGGAGCGCTCGGCTGGGAGACCGAGGGGTTCATCGAGCTCTACTGCCGACGCAACACGTCGCCGGAGGCGATCCACCGGGGGCTCGCGCGGTATCCGGAAGTGGCGTCGGCCTCCACCGTGACCGGGGAGGCCGACGCGATCGTGCAGATCTTCGCCTCCGACATGCGGCACTTCGAGCGGGTGCTGGAGCGGATCGCGGGGGAGCCGTTCGTGGAGCGGACGAAGTCGGTGCTGGTGCTGTCGCCGCTGCTGCGGCGGTTCAGCTCGGGGGCGCCGTCGTAGGGGGCGTGTGTGTGTTTGCTCCCCGCCCCGCCCTAATCCCGTTTTCACAGGGGCTGCGCCCCTGCGCGACCCCGCGGTGCGCGCTGGCGCGCGCGGGGGCCGCGCTTCGCGCGGTGGGGGCGGTTCCGCGCTGCCGCGCGGGTGGTGGGGCTTCGCCCCTGCGCCCCACCGGGGGCTTCGCCCCCTGGCCCCCGCTCGGGTTGCGCCCGTCGGGTCCCTGCTCGGGTTGCGTCCGCCCGGCCCCTGCCCGGTTGCGCCCGCCCGCTGTGCTCCGACCGGGGCTACGCCCCTGGGCCCTCGCTTGGGGCTGCGCCCCTGGCCCTCCAAAGCGCCCTGCGGACTCCCCGAGGGGGGCACCCCCAGTCCTCAAACGCCGGACAGGCTGGATTGCGCGCCCGGGCGCGGGAAAGCCAGCCTGCCCGGCGCTCGAGGACAACCGCGCGGAGCGCGGTTGCGGGCCGCCGGTCGTCCAAGTGCCGCTCAGGCGCCCGTCGTCGAGCCGGGGCGGATGATCATCAGTACCGTCACGATCGCCCAGGTCAGAGAGAACAGGCCCGTGGTGATCCCCAGGCGCGGCAGGACCGAGGAGAGCTTCGTGACCTCGGCGGGGTCGCGGTCGGTGTCGTCGAGGGCGTCGATCACCGAGTCCTGGGTGAAGACGGCGAAGGCCAGCAGGATCGCCGCCAGGACGGTGAGCACGATCGAGACGGTCAGCCAGGTGTCGCCCAGGGCCCCCATCTTCATCGCGGTCGCGAGGCCGAGGAGGGGGACGGAGGCGGAGACGCCCGCGTAGACCCGGGTGACGCGGTGGAGGAGCCGCAGGGCGGAGGTGCCCGCCGGGGTGCGGTCGCCGTCCGGGGCCAGGACCTGCCGCGCGTAGCGCGGGAACAGGCTGGCGGCCACCGTCGACGGTCCTATGAGGATGATCGCTCCCAGCACGTGCAGGCTGAGCAGGAGTTTGGTCATGACGGGTCCGCTCTCGGAGTTTCAGTCAGACTTAAACAAGGCGGTGACACGCTAGCATCCCCTCCGGAGCACAGGACGCGCAGGACGACGGGCGAGGAGACACGGGCATGAGCGGTGGCGAGCCGATGGCGGTGCCACCCCTGCCGCTGCTGCTCATCGGCGTGGGCCGGTTCGCCCAGGAGGCGGCCCACCGCGCCCTCGCGGAGCGGGGCGACTACTCGATGCGCCTGATGGGCGCGCTCGGTCATCTCGTCCATGAACCGGGCCTGTCCTACAGTGAGTTGGCCCGGCGGGCCGGAGTGACGGCGCAGAGCATGCAGGCCACCGTCGGGCAGCTGGAACGGGCCGGCGCGGTGACCCGCGTCACCCCCGCAGGGCGGGGGCGCACCGCCGCGCTCCACGTCACCGACGAGGGGCGCCGGATGCTGACCGAGATGCGGCAGGTCCTGGCCGGGCTGGAGGAGCCGCTCACCGAGGGGCTCTCCGCGGAGGAGCGTGCGGTGCTGACCGCGGCCCTGGCGCGCATGGCGGGCAACGCCAAGGCTGCCTCCGCCCGCTGAGCGGCAGCGTGCAACGAATCGCCGCCTCGCCGGGAAAAGGCGCAACGAATCGTTCGGAAGCGCGCAACATTCGTCCCTTGTCGCGTGGAGTTACCGGGCCGTACCGTCAAGGCGTTTAACGAAACCTTGTCTGAAAGCTCCTTGAACTTCCTCCACTCCGACCTCAAGAGGACGCATGAACCCGCTGCGTATCGCGCTGTACCAAGGCCCCGGCGGCGTTCCCTCCTCCACGGCGGAGTCCCTCGACGCGCTGGAGACGGCGGCCCGGCGGGCTGCGGAGGCCGGTGCCCGGCTGCTGCTCACCAATGAGCTGTATCTGACCGGGTACGCACTGGGATCCTCCGTCCTGGACCGGGCCGAGCCCGCCGACGGCCCCGGCGCCGAGGCCGTGGCCCGGATCGCGGCCGCGCACGGACTGGCCGTCGGCTATGGCTACCCCGAGCGCGACGGCGCCCGGATCTTCAACTCCCTCCAGCTGATGGGCCCGCAGGGCACCCCGCTCGCCCACTACCGCAAGACGCACCTCTTCGGCGACTACGAGACGACGTACTTCTCGCCCGGTGCCGAGGCCGTCGTCCAGGCGGAGCTCGACGGCGTCCGGCTCGGACTGCTGATCTGCTACGAC
Organism: Streptomyces luteireticuli; assembly: GCF_041519305.1. Taxonomy (NCBI): domain Bacteria; kingdom Bacillati; phylum Actinomycetota; class Actinomycetes; order Kitasatosporales; family Streptomycetaceae; genus Streptomyces; species Streptomyces luteireticuli. The sequence continues at coordinate 1,974,328 of NZ_CP167927.1, read as the reverse complement.
GTCGAGTTCCCAGAGACCGTGCGGGCGCACGCCCTCGCGGGGACCGAGCTGCTGCTCGCACCGACCGCCCTGATGCGGCCCTACGAGATCGTCCCGCGGACGATCGTCCCGGCCCGGGCCTGGGAGAGCCAGCTCTACATCGCCTATGTCAACCGGTGCGGCAACGAAGGGGAGTTCACCTTCGCCGGGATGTCCTGCCTCGCCGCCCCGGACGGGTTCGTACGGGCCCGGGCCGGCGCGGGCGAGGACCTGCTGGTCACCGAGGCCGACCCCGCCCTGCTCCGGAGCTCGCGCGCCGAGAACACCTATCTCGACGACCGCCGTCCCGAGCTCTACACCCGGCTCGTCTGAGCCCGCACCACCCTTCTTCCCCGCCATCCCCCCGCGATCAGGAGAGTCCCGCCGATGACGTCCACGGTGCCCACCGCCGTCCACGACGAGCAGGTCCCCCAGAACGACCCGCCGATCACCATGTTCGGCCCGGACTTCCCGTTCGCCTACGACGACTTCCTCGAGCACCCGGCGGGCCTGGGCCAGATTCCGGCCACCGAGCACGGCACCGAGGTCGCGGTCATCGGTGGCGGGCTCTCGGGCATCGTGGCCGCCTATGAGCTGATGAAGATGGGTCTCAAGCCCGTGGTCTACGAGGCCGACCAGATCGGTGGCCGGTTGCGGACGGTCGGCTTCGAGGGCTGCGACGGCGAACTGACCGCCGAAATGGGGGCGATGCGCTTCCCGCCGTCCTCCACCGCCTTCCAGCACTACATCGACCTGGTGGGCCTGGAGACCAAGCCGTTCCCCAACCCGCTGGCGCCGTGCACCCCGTCCACCGTCGTGGACCTCAAGGGCGAGTCCCACTACGCGGAGACGGTCGAGGACCTGCCGCAGGTCTACCGCGACGTGGCCGACGCGTGGAACGCCTGTCTGGAGGAGGGCGCCGACTTCTCCGACATGAACCGCGCCATGCGCGAGCGCGACGTGCCGCGCATCCGCGAGATCTGGGCGAAGCTCGTCGAGAAGCTCGACAACCAGACCTTCTACGGCTTCCTCTGCGAGTCGGAGGCGTTCAAGTCCTTCCGGCACCGGGAGATCTTCGGCCAGGTCGGCTTCGGCACCGGCGGCTGGGACACCGACTTCCCCAACTCCATCCTGGAGATCCTGCGCGTCGTCTACACCGAGGCCGACGACCACCACCGCGGGATCGTCGGCGGCAGCCAGCAGCTGCCGCTGCGCCTGTGGGAGCGCGAGCCGGAGAAGATCGTCCACTGGGCGCCGGGGACCTCGCTGTCCTCCCTGCACGGCGGCGCGCCGCGGCCGGCCGTCACCCGGCTGCACCGCACCGCGGGCAACCGGATCACGGTCACCGACGCGAGCGGCGACATCCGCACCTTCGCGGCCGCGGTCTTCACCGCCCAGTCGTGGATGCTCCTGTCGAAGATCGAGTGCGACGACGAGCTCTTCCCCATCGACCACTGGACCGCGGTCGAGCGCACCCACTACATGGAGTCGTCCAAGCTCTTCGTCCCGGTGGACCGGCCCTTCTGGCTGGACAAGGACGAGAACGGCCGGGACGTCATGTCGATGACGCTCACCGACCGGATGACGCGCGGCACCTACCTCCTGGACGACGGACCGGACAAGCCCGCGGTGATCTGCCTCTCGTACACCTGGTGCGACGACAGCCTCAAGTGGCTTCCGCTGTCGGCCAACGAGCGGATGGAGGTCATGCTCAAGTCGCTCGGCGAGATCTACCCGGGCGTCGACATCCGTAAGCACATCATCGGCAACCCGGTGACCGTCTCCTGGGAGAACGAGCCCTACTTCATGGGCGCGTTCAAGGCGAACCTGCCCGGCCACTACCGCTACCAGCGGCGGCTGTTCACCCACTTCATGCAGGACCGCCTCCCCGAGGACAAGCGCGGCATCTTCCTCGCGGGCGACGACATCTCCTGGACGGCTGGCTGGGCCGAGGGCGCCGTGCAGACCGCGCTCAACGCGGTCTGGGGCGTCATGCACCACTTCGGCGGTGCCACGGACCCGGTCAACCCGGGCCCGGGCGACGTCTACGACGAGATCGCCCCCGTCGAGCTGCCGGAGGACTGATCTCGGTGTGACCGGGCGCGGCGGCGCGGGGCGGAGCGTCGTCCCCCGCGCGGCCGTCGCCCGTGTCATCCCAGCGGCGTGAGCAGACATCGCCCCACCAGTCCCACGCTCGCGTCGACCCGCTCCTCGAACTCGGCCGTCACATCCGGCCGTTCGCGCAGTGCCCACAGGGCGCGGAAGGCGGCCCAGGCGGCGGCACGGGCGGCCTCCAGGGTCCACGACCCCAGCAGATGGGTGAGCGGATCGGCGACGTCCAGCACGTCCGGCCCCGGCATCAGGGTCTCGCGGATCCGCTCCTCCAGGGAGACGAGCAGCTCGCCGATCCGGTGGAAGTCCCCCTCCAGTTCCCGTGGTTCGGTGCCCGTGTCCCGGCAGGTGTCGGCGAGGGCGAGCGGAAGGTCGTGTCCGATGTGGGCGTTGATGCCCGCGAGGGCGAACTGCACGGGCCGGACGGCCGGATGGCCGCGGAGCTGGAACAGCGGCCGCCAGCAGGCCGGTGGTCTTCGCCCCGCCGCCGCCTCGTCCACCGCGGTCAGATAGCGGCCGGCGAACAGGACGTCCAGCGTGGTGGTGGCCGCGCGGTCCCGGAAGGCGCCGGCGGTCACCCGGCGCCGGACCTCCTCGGTGACCGTCAGATACACCCCGTTGAAGACCGCCACCCCGTCCCGCGGTGGCAGACCGGCCGCCAGCTCGCGCATCCGGACGATCACTCCGTCGATGCCGGCGGGAGCCGCCGGCCGCACCCCAGTCGTTGTCATATACGCAGAGTGACAGATGGATACGGAGAGTAGGGAAAATCTCCGACGGGTTAACCGGAACGGGTGACGGAGTGTGACGGCATCCCCGGTCGCGGCTCAGGTCCGGGGCGTGTGCCCCTCGTCGTCCCGTCCGGTCTTCTCCCGCTCCGCCACGCTGTCGTAGCCGCTGGTCCCCTCGTCCAACAGCGGCTCCTGCTCCTTCAGATGGGCGGGTGCCAGGAAGCGCAGGGCGTGGTACCCGGTGAGGACGACGATCGTGCCGAGGGCGATGCCGTTCAGCTCGAAGTTCTTGCTGATCTTGAGGCTGACGCCGCCGATGCCGATGATGATGCCCGCCGCGACCGGCACCAGGTTCAGCGGATTGCGCAGGTCGACCTTGTTGTGCACCCAGATCTGCGCGCCGAGCAGGCCGATCATGCCGTAGAGGATGACGGTGATGCCGCCCAGCACCCCGCCCGGGATGGCCGCGACCACCGCGCCGAACTTGGGGCAGACGCCGAAGAGCAGGGCGAAGACGGCCGCCGCCCAGTACGCGGCGGTGGAGTAGACCCGGGTGGCCGCCATGACGCCGATGTTCTCGGAGTAGGTGGTGTTGGCGGGGCCGCCGACCGCCGTGGAGAGCATCGTCGCCGCGCCGTCGGCGGAGATCGCGGTGCCCAGCTGGTCGTCCAGGTTGTCGCCGGTCATCTCGCCGACCGCCTTGACGTGTCCGGCGTTCTCGGCGATCAGGGCGATGACCACCGGCAGTGCCACCAGCGCCGCCGACCAGCCGAACGACGGGGCGTGCAGCGAGGGCAGGCCGATCCAGTCGGCCTTGCCGACGCCGGAGAAGTCCAGCCGCCAGTGGTCGACGGCCTCCGGGCCGCCGTTCACCGAGTGGATCTTTCCGAAGACCCGGTCGAGGACCCAGGAGAGCGCATAGCCGAAGAGCAGGCCGAGGAAGATCGCCACGCGCGACCAGAAGCCGCGCAGGCAGACCACCGCGAGCCCGGTGAAGAGCATGGTCAGCAGCGCCGTCCACTGGTCCTGCGGCCAGTACGTGGAGGCCGTCACCGGGGCCAGGTTGAAGCCGATGAGCATGACCACCGCGCCCGTCACCACGGGCGGCATCGCCGCGTGGATGATGCGCGCGCCGAACCGGCGCACCGCCAGACCGCTGAGGAACAGCGCCCCGCCGACCACGAAGATCGCCCCCGTGACGGCCGTGCTGTCGCCGCCCTGGGCCCGGATGACCGCCGCCACCCCGACGAAGGAGAGGCTGCACCCCAGGTAGCTGGGGATCCTGCCGCGGGTGGCGAGCAGGAAGAGGATCGTCGCGACGCCCGACATCATGATGGCGAGGTTGGGGTCGAGCCCCATCAACACGGGCGAGACAAAAGACGCCCCGAACATGGCGACCACGTGCTGTGCGCCGAGTCCCGCGGTCCGGGGCCAGGAAAGCCGTTCGTCCGGCCGGACGACCGCCCCGGGTTCGGGGGTGCGCCCGTCACCGTGCAGGGTCCAGCGCACGCCGAGGCCCATGACTGCTCCAAATGTGCTCGATGTGGTGATCCGAATGGGATCCGCAACATGTTAAGCGGGCGTGAGGAGTGGCCCGTACGACGTCCTCGGCCCGGCGTGCTGCCGAAGGGCTGCTGCGATCGGCGCAATTAACACCTCGTAAGGCTGTATGCCCGGTCGCCGCGGCTGATCCCCGGCCGGTGAGAGGTAAGCGTGAGTTGTCCGATTTCCTGCAAACCAGGAGACATACATGCGTAAGCTCGTCGGCCGCTCAGCGGTCGCCGCGGTTCTCGCCGCGGGCGTCATCGTTCCGGCTGCCGGGGCGGCCATGGCCGCGCCCCAGTCCCCGTCCGTGCCCAAGGCGGTGAGCTGGGACGACGACCACGACGGCCGCGACCACGGCCGTGACCGCGACCGGGACCGTGACCGGGACAAGGGTCGCGACAAGGGCCGCGACAGGGACAAGGGCCGGGACCGTGACCGTGACCGGGACTGCGACCGTGGTCGCCACCACCGCGACCGTGACCGGGACTGCGACCGCGACCGCGGGCGTGACCGGGACTGCGACCGTGACCACCACTGGCGTGACCGGGACTGCGACCGCTGGCGCGACCGCGGTGACTGCGACCGCGGTGGCTGGGGTCACCACGGTGGCGGCCATGGTGGCTGGGGCAACATCAACATCTGGGGCGGTTGGGGCGGCTGGGGTGGCTGGGGCCACGGCGGCGGCCACCACCGCTGGGGCGGGGGCGGCTGGGGCCACGGTGAGGACTGCGACGGTGGCTGGGGCCACGGTGGCGGCCACCACGGTGGTTGGGGCCGGGGCGACGACTGCGACGGCGGTGGCTGGAAGCACCGTGGCCGCGGCGACTGCGACGACAACGAGGGCTGGGGCCACCACGGTGGCTGGGGAGGTGGCTGGGGCCGCGGTGGTCACTGCCACAACTCCTTCAACCTGCTGGGCATCAGCCTCTGATCCCACGCTCGCCCTCTGACGTCCCCCCTTCCACCGCGGGCCGTGCGACCGGAACTCCCGGTCCCGCGGCCCGCGGTGGCGTGCGGTCAGCCCTTCGCCACCGGTACGGTCCGGGGGCGCCCGGCGGAACCGGCCGGTACGCGCAGCGCGCCCGCCGCGGCCGTCAGCACCGCGCCCAGCGCGGTCACCAGCCCGAACGAGACGGTCAGGGAGGTGGCGTCGGCGATCCGGCCGATGGCCGACGGGGCGATCAGCCCGGACGTATAGGTGATCGTCGCGACCCCGGCGATGGCCTGGCCCGCCTCGGGCCCGCTGCGGGCCGCCGCGGCGAAGGCCAGCGGGACCACCACCGCGATCCCCAGGCCCAGCAGGGCGAAGCCCGCGATGGCGAGTGCCGCGTGCGGGGCGGTGACCACCGCCAGGCCGCCGGCGCACGCCAGCACCCCGCCCGCCCGGACCGTCCGCACCGGGCCGAACCGGTGCACCGCCGCGTCCCCGGCGAACCTGGCCGCCGCCATCGCGCAGGAGAACGCCGTGGTGCACGCGGCCGAGAGCCCCGCGCCCGCGCCGAGGACGTCCCTCAGATAGACCGCCGACCACTCCAGGCCGGCCCCCTCGGCGAACACCGCGCAGAACCCGACGGCCCCGATGACGAACGCGGCACGCGGCGGCCGGGCGAACCGCGGCGGCGGCCGCTCCTCCGCGCGGGGGCGCAGGTCCAGCACCCCGCCGCAGACGAACGCGCCGAGGACGGTCAGCACGGCGGAGGCGATGCCCAGGTGCAGCCGGGCGTCCGTACCGGACTGGGCCGCGAGAGTGCCCGCCGCCGAACCGGCCAGGGCCCCGGCGCTCCACATCCCGTGCAGCCCGGACATGATCGGACGGCCGATCCGCTCCTCGGTCTCCACGCCCAGCGCGTTCATGGCGACGTCCGCCAGACCCGACGCCGCCCCGTAGGCCAGCAGCGCCGCGCAGAGCGCCGGAAGCGCGGGGGAGAGGGCCGGCAGCGCCGGCGACGCGCACCACAGCGCGAGCAGCAGCCGCAACGCCGCCCGGGAGCCGAGGCGGTGGGCGAACCGGCCGGCGAGGGGCATCGCCAGCGCGGCGCCGATCGCCGGGAAGGCCAGGGCGAGTCCCAACTCGCCCGCTTCCAGGGAGAGATGGTCCCGGATCCAGGGGATGCGGGTGGCGAAGCTCCCGGTGACCGCGCCATGGACGGCGAACACCAGGGCGACGGCCCGCCGGGCCCGGCGCGGAGGCGTTTCCTCCGGCCCTCCGGTGCCGTCCATGCGCGCCTCCCCCGCCGTCACCGCCCCCCCGGAGCACGCTACGCGGCGGCCACGTGAGCTGTCACACGCTCTGTCAAGTGCCGTGGACACCGCGCCGCGGTCCGGCGTACGCTCGGACGCGTCGGAGCTGTGAAGGTTTCAAGCAACCCATGGCCCGCACACCAGACAAGATCACATCACGCAGCGCACTCCGGGGTCGGTGAAAGTCCGAACCGGCGGTTACAGTCCGCGACCCGTCCGCCGCCAGCGGCCGGTTGACCAGGTGAAATTCCTGGACCGACGGTTAAAGTCCGGATGGGAGGCAGTGCGCGGCGGGCAGGCACCGGCATTCCCGCCGTGGCCGTACGGAGGCTTCCCCTCAGGGGGCGGTCCCGCGACGGCCGGGAGGTCCGGCAGTGTTTGTCCCGCTTTTCGTTGTCCCCTGACGACAGCCCCGGAGTCCACGCCCAAGAGGCAGGAGGACCCCGGTGGCCACCGCGACCGAAGCAGACGCGATGCGGCGCGCCATAGCGCTCGCCGCGCGCGCCCTCGGTTCCACGAGCCCCAACCCCGTCGTCGGCTGCGTCCTGCTCGACGCCGCCGGCCGTGTCGTCGGCGAGGGCTGGCACCGGCGCGCCGGAGCGGCGCACGCCGAGGTCGAGGCGCTCCGTGCGGCCGCCGCGGCCGGGCACGACGTCCGGGGCGGCACCGCCGTCGTCACTCTGGAACCCTGCAACCACACCGGCCGCACGGGCCCTTGTGCCCAGGCCCTCATCGCCGCCGGCCTGGCCCGTGTCGTCTACGCCGTCTCCGACCCCGATCCCGTCGCCACCGGTGGCGCGGCCACCCTCGCGGCGGCCGGGGTCGACACCGAGGGCGGGCTGCTGGCCGACGAGGCCGCGGCGGGCAACGCCGCCTGGCTCACCTCCGTCCTGCGCGGCCGCCCCTTCGTCCTGTGGAAGTACGCCGCCACCCTCGACGGCCGCAGCGCCGCCGCCGACGGCACCAGCCGCTGGATCACCTCCGCCGAGTCCCGCGCCGACGTCCACCGGCTGCGCGCCGAGGCCGACGCCGTCGTCGTCGGCTCCGGCACCCTGCGCGCGGACGATCCGCACCTGGCCGTCCGCGGCCGGGACGGGGCCACCCAGCCGCTGCGCGTCGTCGTGGACACCCACGCCACCGTCCGGCCGGACGCCCGCGTCCTCGACGACGCGGCCCCGACCCTGATCGCCGTCGGCGAGGAGGCCGGCACCCGGCACCTGCCCGCCGGCACCGACATCGCCCGGCTGCCCGCCGGACCCGCCGGCCTCGACATCACCGCCCTGCTCGCCGAACTCCACGGCCGCGGCGTGCGCTCCGTCCTGCTGGAGGGCGGCCCCCGGCTCGCCGGCGCCTTCCTGGCGGCCGGTGCCGTGGACCGCGTCGTCGGCTACCTCGCCCCCGCGCTGCTCGGCGCCGGACCGGCCGCCCTCGGCGACGCCGGCATCGGCACCATCGCGCAGGCGCTGCGCCTGGACGTCACCGACGTCGCCCGGCTCGGCCCCGACCTGCGCGTCACCGCCGTGCCCAGGCGCTCCGCCGAAGGTGCCGCGACAGTCGTCGATCGGACGCAGCGTCGATCGGCTGCGGCGCCGTCGTGGCCGGTCGCGCGCCCACGCGGCGGAGCCGCACCGTGTCACAGCCCCGCGCCCCTTCGGGGCGCTCCCGAACCGCAATGGGCTTCGCCCGACCTGCCCAGCGCCCCCGCCACCGCCGCAGAGGAGAACTGAGAAGTGTTCACCGGAATCGTCGAAGAGCTCGGTGAGGTCGTCGCCGTCGAACGCCGCGGCGACTCCGCGCGGTTGACCCTGCGCGGCCCGCTGGTCACGGAGGACGCCGGGCACGGCGACTCGATCGCGGTCAACGGCGTGTGCCTGACCGTGGTCACCACCGCCGACGGCGCGTTCACCGCCGACGTCATGGCCGAGACGCTCGACCGGTCCGGCCTCGGCGCCCTCGTCCCCGGCTCGCGGGTCAACCTGGAGCGGCCCATGGCGCTGGGCGGGCGGCTCGGCGGGCACCTGGTCCAGGGGCATGTGGACGGCACCGGCGCCATCACCGAGCGGGTGCCCGGCGAGCACTGGGAGACCGTGCGGATCTCGCTGCCGGACGGCCTGGCCCGCTACGTCGTGGACAAGGGCTCGATCACCGTGGACGGCATCAGCCTCACCGTGGTGGAGGCCGGCGACGACTGGTTCACCGTTAGCCTCATCCCCACCACGCTCGCCCTCACCACCCTGGGCATCAAGAAGACCGGCGACGTCGTCAACCTCGAGGTCGACGTCCTCGCGAAGTACACGGAACGGCTGCTGGGGCACCGGGCGGGGGTACAGGAATGAGCGCGCTCTCCTGGCTGGGCGACGAGGCGTTCACCGCCCTCGGCCAGCACGTCATCTGGTCCGACATGATCGGCAACACCATCGGCATGGGCGCCCTCGCCCTCGGCTGGCGCCGTTCCATATGGACCTGGCCCGCCCAGTTCCTCGCCGGCCTCATCCTCGTCACCGCCTACGCCACCGCGCACCTGGGCGGCGGGGTGGGCAAGCAGCTCCTGGTCATCGGCGTCTCCCTGTGGGGCTGGCGGCAGTGGCACCTGGGCCGCCGGGACACCGAGGGCGGCCACCTGACCGTACGCTTCGCCACCTGGCGCGAGCGGGCCGTGCTGCTGGGCGGCACCGCCGCGGGCACGCTCGCCGTCGGCGCGCTCTTCACCGCCGTGCCCCAACTGTCGTGGAATCCCTGGCCGGACGCGTACATCTTCGTCGGCACCCTCGCCGCGATGGTCTCCCAGGCCCGCGGGCTCGTCGAGTTCTGGTTCGCCTGGCTGCTCGTGGACGCGGTCGGCATCCCGCTCGCCTTCTCCAGCGGGCTCGCCTTCGCCGGCCTGGTCTACGTCGTCTACCTCGTCATCGTCCTGTGGGGACTGCGCGACTGGTGGCTGCGTTCCCGCCGTGCCGACCGCGCCGCCCCGGCCCGTGAGCCGGCCCTCTCCCGGGCCGCCTGAGGCCCCGGCACCTTCCCCACCGATCACCAAGGAGTGACAGCATGACCGCCCCCCAGCGCCGGTCCGCCCCCGAGGACCTGACCCTCGACCCGGTGGAGCGCGCCATCGCCGACATCGCGGCCGGCCGGCCGGTCGTGGTGGTGGACGACGAGGGCCGGGAGAACGAGGGCGACCTCGTCATCGCCGCCGAACTGGCCACCCCCGAGATCGTCGCCTTCATGATGAGCCAGTGCCGAGGCCTGATCTGCATGCCGATGGAGGCCGAGGACGTCGACCGCCTCGACCTGCCGCAGATGGTCGAGCACAACACCGAGACCATGCGCACCGCGTTCACCGTCACCGTCGACGCGAGCTCCGCGCACGGCGTCGGCACCGGCATCTCCGCCGCCGACCGGGCCACCACCATCCGGCTGCTGGCCTCGCCCGACAGCGTGCCCTCCGACTTCGTCCGCCCCGGCCACATCTTCCCGCTGCGCGCCCGGCCCGGCGGCGTCCTCGTCCGCCCCGGCCACACCGAGGCCGGCTGCGACCTCGCGCGCCTCGCCGGACTGCGCCCGGCCGCCGCGATCGTGGAGATCGCCGGGGAGGACGGCCGGATGCTGCGCCTGCCCGAACTGGTCCCGTTCGCCCGCCGGCACGGCCTGTCGATCATCTCCATCGAGGACCTCATCAGCCATCTGCGCTCCGCCGAGCCCACCGTGAAGCGGGAGGCCACCACCCGACTGCCCACCGCCGCCGGGGAGTTCACGGCGCACGGCTACCGCTCCGTCCGCGACGGCGTCGAGCACGTCGCCCTCGTCGCCGGTGACGTCGGCGACGGCGAGGACGTCCTGGTGCGGGTCCACTCCGAGTGCCTGACCGGCGACATCTTCGGCTCGCTGCGCTGCGACTGCGGGCCCCAGCTGGAGGCGTCCCTGGAGCGGATCGCCGACGCGGGCCGCGGCGTGGTCGTCTACCTCCGCGGCCACGAGGGGCGCGGCATCGGCCTGCTGTCCAAGCTGCGGGCCTACGAGCTCCAGGAGGCCGGCCACGACACGCTCGACGCCAACCTCGAACTCGGCCTCCCCGCGGACGCCCGCGACTACGCCGCCGGCGCGCAGATGCTCGCGGACCTCGGTGTGCGCTCGGTGCGGCTGATGACCAACAACCCCGACAAGACCATCGCCCTGGAACGGCACGGCATCAAGATTTCCGGCCGGGAGCCGATGCCCGTGGCCGCGGGCGAGCACAATCTGCGGTACCTGCGGACCAAGCGGGACCGGATGGGGCACGACCTGCCCTGGCTGGACGACGGCCAGGTGTCCCCCTGCGGCAACCAGTGACCCGGCACCACGACCCGGCACCACCGAAGAACCATTCCTGCATCGGCATTCCTAGGAGCAACGTGAGCGGCAAGGGCGCCCCCCAGCTGAGTGTGAAGAACTGTCGGGACCTCCGGGTGGCGGTGGTCGCCGCCCAGTGGCACGAGAAGGTCATGGACGGCCTGGTCGACGGGGCCCTGCGCGCCCTGCACGAGATCGGCATCGACGAGCCGACGCTGCTGCGCGTCCCCGGCAGCTGGGAGCTGCCGGTGGCCGCCAAGGTGCTCGCCGGACGCGGCTACGACGCCGTCGTCGCCCTCGGTGTGGTCATCCGCGGCGGCACCCCCCACTTCGACTATGTGTGCCAGGGCGTCACCCAGGGTCTGACCCAGGTGTCCGCCGACACCGGTGTGCCCGTCGGCTTCGGCGTGCTCACCTGCGACGACGAGGCGCAGGCCCTCGACCGGGCCGGACTCGAGGGCTCGGCCGAGGACAAGGGCCACGAGGCGGTCACCGCGGCCGTCGCCACGGCGGTCGTCCTGCGCTCGCTGTCCGAGCCCTGGCACTGAGCGGGGGAGCGGACACCGTAGGGTAGGACCACCATGGACAGGAAGACGTTCGAGGAGCTCTTCGCCGAGCTCCAGCACAAGGCCACCGGCGATCCCGCCACCTCCCGCACCGCGGAACTGGTGGGCAAGGGGGTCCATGCCATCGGCAAGAAGGTCGTCGAGGAGGCGGCCGAGGTGTGGATGGCCGCCGAGTACGAGGGCGCCGACGCCACGGCGGAGGAGATCTCCCAGCTCCTCTACCACCTTCAGGTGATGATGATCGCCCGCGGCATCTCGCTCGACGACGTCTACTCCCATCTCTGATCCACCCCCCGCTTCGATCCACCCCCTCCGCACCACCCCGACGTTCTAAGGAAACCGACCTCATGCTGCGCATCGCCGTCCCCAACAAGGGTTCTCTCTCCGAGCCTGCGTCGGAGATGCTCCATGAGGCCGGTTACCGGCAGCGCAAGGACCGCAGGGAACTCGTCCTCGTCGACTCCGCCAACGAGGTCGAGTTCTTCTTCCTGCGCCCCCGCGACATCGCCGTCTACGTCGGCTCCGGCAAGCTCGACATCGGCATCACCGGCCGCGACCTGCTGCTGGACTCCGGCTCCCGGGCCGAGGAGATCATGCAGCTCGGCTTCGCCGGCTCGACGTTCCGCTACGCCACCCGCCCGGGCACGGCCCAGGACGTCTCCGAGTTCGGCGGGGTGACCATCGCCACCTCCTTCGCCGGCCTGGTCACCAAGCACCTGGCCGACCACGGCGTGGACGCCGACGTCGTCCACCTCGACGGCGCCGTCGAGACCGCCATCCAGCTGGGCGTCGCCCAGGTCATCGCCGACGTCGTCGAGACCGGCACCACCCTGCGCAACGCCGGACTGGAGATCATCGGCGAGCCGATCCTGGAGTCCGAGGCCGTCGTCATCCGCCGCTCCGGCGCGCCGGCCGACGACCCCAAGGTCCAGCAGTTCCTCCGCCGCATGCAGGGCGTCCTGGTCGCCCGCCGCTACGTGATGATGGACTACGACATCCGCGTCGAGCACGTCGAGCGCGCCGTCGCACTCACCCCCGGCCTGGAGTCGCCCACCGTCTCCCCGCTGCACCACGAGGGCTGGGTCGCCGTCCGCTCGATGGTCCCGGCCAAGGACGCCCAGCGGATCATGGACGAGCTCTACGAGCTCGGCGCCCGCGCCATCCTGACCACCGGCATCCACGCCTGCCGCCTCTGAGCAGCCTGCCGCCTCTGAGCAGGAAGAAGCCGGAAGAAGAAGCAGGAAGAGAACGGAAGAAGCACGCCACCGTGAGCACCCCCGCGACGCCCCTCCCCGTCACCTTCCGCCCCACCCGCACCCGGGTGGTGCTGCTGGGCATCGGCTTCGCGCTCGTCGCCGTGCTCACGCTGGTGTCGTTCCTGCTGACGACGTTCACCGTGGGGGACCGCATCACCTTCATCGGCACCGGGCTGCTGGGCCTGGGCGTCCTCGCCCTGCTCAGCCGCCCGAAGGTGGTCGCCACGCCGGAGGGCGTCACCGTGGTGAACCTCACCACCGTACGGAGGCTGGCCTGGGCGCAGATCGTCCGGGTCAATCTCCGCCCCGGCGACTCCTGGGTCCACCTCGACCTCTCGGACGGAACATCCCTGCCCGCCATGGGCATTCAGACCGGCTTCGCCAAGGAGAAGGCCATCTCCGACGCGCGCGCCCTGAACGCGCTCGTCGCCGAACACGGCGCGGCCCGGGCCGCCATCTGAGGGCGGTCGGCCGCCCCCGACCCGGATTCCTTGATTACTCTGGTGCCACGGGCACATACCTGCCCCGCCCCGCACACCCCGTCGTGCCCACTGCACGGCCCCGCGGGACACCTGCGAACCGAGGAGTGATCCCCTCCGGGATGGACGGACCGTCCTGTAGTACCTGCGCCGCTGCCCCTGCGGGCGAGGCGGCGCGATGAGTATCACCGTTTCGCTGCTGCTCCTGGCGGCGGCCCTGCTCCTGATCCTCGCCAACGGCTTCTTCGTCGCCGCCGAGTTCGGCCTGGTGACCGTCGAGAAGCCGGAGGCCGAGCGGGCCGCGGCGAGCGGCGACCCCCGCGCCCGGACCGTCGTCGCGGCCCTGCGCGAACTCTCCTTCCAGCTCTCCGGCACCCAACTGGGCATCACCATCACCTCCTTGGTGGTGGGCATGCTCGCCGAACCCGCCCTCGGCCGGCTGCTCACCGGCCCCCTGGGCGCGGCCGGGCTGCCGTCGGGCGCCGCGGCGGGCGCGGCCGTCGTGACCGGCATGCTGGCGGCCTCCGCCGTGCAGATGGTCATCGGCGAGCTCGTGCCCAAGAACTGGGCGGTCTCCCGGCCGTTGCAGGTCGCGCGCTTCGTCGCCCGCCCGCAGAGCGTCTTCTCCCACTTCTTCCGGCCCGTGATCACGCTGCTGAACGCGGTCGCCAACCGGCTGGTACGGGCCCTGGGCGTGGAGCCCGCCGAGGAGCTGGCCTCGGCCCGCACCCCCGGCGAACTGGTCTCGCTCGCCCGGCACTCGGCCCTGGCCGGCGCCCTGGAGCAGGATACCGCCGACCTGTTCGTCCGCACCCTCTCGCTGGGCGACCTCACCGCGCAGCAGGTGATGACCCCGCGGGTGAGGGTCAGCGCCCTCCAGGCGGGCGCCACCGCCGAGGACGTCCTCAACCTCACCCGCGCCACGGGCCTCTCCCGCTTCCCCGTCTACCGCGAGCGGCTGGACGAGGTCGTCGGCATGGTCCACCTCAAGGACGCGCTGGCCGTCCCCGGCGAGGAGCGGCTGCGCACCCCGGTCACCCGGATCGCGGTCGCCCCGATGCTCGTTCCGCAGAGCCTGCCCGTGCAGCCCCTGCTGGAGCAGCTGCGCAGCGAGCAGCCGATAGCCGTGGTCGTCGACGAGTACGGCGGCACGGCCGGGGTGGTCACCCTGGAGGACATCGTCGAGGAGCTCGTCGGCGAGGTCCGCGACGAGCACGACCACGCGGACGCCGCCCGGCCGGACCTCGTTCCGCTGCCCTGCGAGGACGGCCGCGCCGTCTGGGAGGCGGACGGCGGCTGCCGGGTCGACGCCCTGCGGCGCATAGGACTCGACGCGCCGGACGGGCCCTACGAGACCGTCGCCGGTCTCGTCGCGGACCTGCTGGGGCGCATCCCCGTCCCCGGCGACCGGGTCGAACTGCCCGACGGCTGGCGGCTGTCGGTGCGCCGGGTGGGACACCACCGGGCCGAACGCGTCCGTTTCACCCGGACCGTGGCCGTGGGCGCCGTGGCCGCTGTGGCGGGTGAGGCACGATGAGCGTGCTGCAACTCGTCTTCGCCGTGCTGCTGGTGCTCGCCAACGGGTTCTTCGTGGGCGCCGAGTTCGCGCTCGTCTCCGTGCGGCGCAGCCAGATCGAACCGCGGGCCGCGGAGGGCTCCGGGCGGGCCCGGACCGTGCTGACCGGTCTGGAGAACCTGCCGCAGATGATGGCGGCCGCCCAGTTCGGCATCACCGTCTGCTCGCTGACGCTCGGCGCGGTCGCCGAACCGACCGTCGCCGAGCTGCTGGAGCCGGTCTTCCATGCGGCGGGGCTGCCCGTCGGGCTCATCCATCCACTCGGCTATGTCATCGCGCTGGCCCTGGTGGTCTTCCTCCACCTGGTCATCGGCGAGATGGTGCCCAAGAACCTCGCGATGTCCGCTCCCGACCGGGCGGCGCTCTGGCTGGGCCCCGGCCTGGTCGCCTTCGCCCGGCTGTGCCGGCCGGTGACGCGGCTGCTGGGCGCCTGTGCGACCGGGGTGCTCCGGCTCTTCCGGGTCGAGCCCAAGGACGAGGTCGAGGCGGTGTTCACCAGTGAGCAGCTCACGCACCTCGTCGAGGACTCCCGCCAGGCGGGGCTCCTCGAACGGGCCGAGCAGGAGCGGCTGGAGGACGCGCTGGAGCTGGGCAGCCGGCCGGTCACGGACGTGCTGCTCGACCCGGCCGCGCTGGTGACGGTCACGACGTCGGTCACGCCGCGGGAGGTCGAGGAGCTGACCGTGCGCACGGGCTACTCCCGCTTCCCGGTGTGCGCGCCGGACGGTGCCGTCATGGGCTATGTCCACGTCAAGGACGTCCTCGACCTGGAGGACCGCGAGCGGCCCGTGCCGCAGCACGTCTGGCGCCGGATCCAGACCCTCCGGGCCGAACTGCCGCTCGACGACGCGCTGACGGTGATGCGGCGGGCCGCCGCGCACCTGGCGGCGGTCGCGGACGCGTCGGGGAAGGTGCTGGGGCTGGTGGCGCTGGAGGATGTGCTGGAGATGCTGGTGGGGGAGGTGCGGGATCCTTCCCACCGGGTGGGGGTGTCGTCCGCGTCTGCCGCTGCCTCCGGCTCCGGTGATGCGGCGGTGGTTCCGGTGCCCCGGGAGCGGGAGGTGGTGTCGGGATAGGGGGTTTGCCCCTGGCCCGCCCTTTCACCGTTTCTTCCGGGGCTCCGCCCCGGGCCCCGCAATGCGGCTGCGCCGCATTGTCCTCAAGCGCCGGACGGGCTGGATGCGCGTCCGGCGCTTGAGTGGAGTCCTACGCGGGTCCCCGTCCGGAGAGGACCTCGCCGTACGCCTGCATCAGGTCCGGCAGGCGCAGGGTCGCCAGGTCGTTGCGCGTCGGGGTACCCGGGTACCCCGACAGCCGCAAGTCCCGGTACGCGCAGCTCTTCTCGTACAGCGTGCGCAGGAAGCGCCCGTTGCCCAGCTCGTCGATCCAGCCCTGGGCGACGACATGGGAGCTGATCGAACGGAGTTCGTCCAGGGCCTCCTCGTCCCACGCGTCACCGTTCTCACCCGCCAGCACCCCGCCGATCGCCGTGAGTTCGAGCGGCCGGTAGCTGGGGAAGTCGACCCGTGTGGTGAAGCGGGAGCCGAGGCCCGGGTTGGCCGCGAGGAGGCGGTCCATGCCCTCCGGGTAGCCGGCCAGGATCACCACCAGCCGGTCGCGGTTGTCCTCGGCCCGCTTGAGCAGCACCTGGAGCGCCTCGTCGCCGTACGCGTCGCCCTTGCTGTAGCCGGAGTTGGAGAGGCTGTACGCCTCGTCGACGAAGAGCACCCCGCCCAGCGCGGAATCGATCAGCTCGTTCGCCTTGACCGCCGTCTGGCCGAGGAACTCGCCCACCAGGTCCGCCCGCTGGGCCTCGACCAGATGGTCGCCGCCGAGCAGCCCGAGGGCGTAGAAGACCCGGCCGAGGATGCGGGCCACCGTGGTCTTGCCGGTGCCGGAGGGGCCGGAGAAGACGAAGTGGCGCTTGGGGGGCTGGACGGGCAGCCCCTGGCCCGCCCGCAGCCGGGCCATGCGCAACTGCGCGGACAGCGCCCGCACCTGGCGCTTGACCGGATCCAGGCCGACCATCCGCTCCAGCTCGGCCAGGGCCTTCGCGAGGAGGGCCGGATCGGAGGGGCCGGGCACGGGCGGCGCCGACGGCTGGGCGGGCACGCGGGCCTTCTCCCGCGGACCGTCGGCCACGGCGGGGGTCGGGGGGACCGGAGCGGCCGGCGCCGGACCCGTACCGGTGAGGACGTCGCCCGTGCGCTCCTCCGGATCGGCCACGGCGTCCGTCGTCTCCCCGGCCTCCGGGCCGGTGCCGGGCAGCGGCAGCGGACCGGTCAGGTCCGTGTGCTCGTCCAGGCCGTCGCCGGCGGAGATGGCCGTCAGCCGGGCCGAGGTGTCCATGAACGTGGGGTCCACCCGGTGCACGGCGCGGTAGAGGGGGAGCGCCGCGGCGCTGCGGCCGGTGCCCTCGTGCGCCCGGGCCAGCCAGTAGCGCAGCTCCTTGCGCTGGGGCTGTTCGCTGCGGCAGCGCATCAGCGCGGTGGCGAGCAGCGGTTCGGCCTGTCCGTACATCTCCAGGCGCACCCGTGCCATGCCGCCGAACAGTCCGGCCTCGATGCCGAGGAGGGAGTCGTCGAGTAAGGGTTCGGTGTGCCGGACGAGCTGGTCCCAGTCCTTGACGAGGTAGGCGCGGCACGCGTGCAGGAAGCGGACCTGAGGGTCGGCGTCGACCGGCGGGCACTCGGCGAGCGCCCGGTCCAGCTCGGGCACGTGGCGGCCGTCGAGCCAGTGGGAGGCGTGCGCGAGCAGCAGGTCGCGGCGCGTCTCCAGGACGGGCTGGACCCACCAGCCCAGCCAGTACCAGGAGTTGAGGGCGCGGCGGTGCCGGGCGCGCTGCTGGCCGAACCGCTCGCGGTGGCGGTACATGCGCAGCAGCGCGGTGGACGTCTCGGCGCGCAGCGCGTGCAGTCCCAGCCAGGCATCGGCCATGCCGGGATCGACGCGCACCGCGGTGCGGAACTCCTCCTCCGCCCGGTCGTAGGCGCCCATCGTGCAGGCGTCGACGCCGCGCAGCCAGGCGAGATCTGCCGGGGCGGGCGGGCCCTGTGTGCCGAAGTCCATCGCATCCCCCACAAACCCTGCCCCCGTGCGGTGCCGCCGCCGGGCGGGTACCCGGCCGCTTCATTCGAACCACTGTTCTGTGGGCGGGAGTTGACCAGTGTTGCCGGCGCACGCCGACGACGGGTGCGCCGACTCGCATGGTACCTGCGCGATCGGCGTCGGCCGTAGGGTGCCGTACCGTCGTTCGCGGGGGCGGGGGAGGCTCCGGGCGGCCGGGGTGCGCTCCGCGATCCGGTCACGGTGGGTGATGTGCGCCGGTCGCCGAGGGCGGGGTCGGGTGGGGACAAAACGCCCGGAACGGGCGGCGGTGGGCAGTACGAAGCCCCCGGTCACGGGGGAACAACCGGGGGCTTCGTGTCCACAAGCGGCTTTGCCGGGCCGCTCATTCAGAACGTAAGTCCTGTACGGCCCCGGGGTCAAGCCGAGTTGGGGGCGTGGGCGGGTATCGGACACACGTCGCCTTCCGGTGCCGGCGAATCCGGCTACGGAGCGTAGGGATGAGGGGGGGTTCAGCCGGTCCTGTGGGGTCCCGGCAGCCACTCGTACCCCATGTTTCCCTGGTGTACCAGGAGTTCGGCGTACGGGCGTGTGGGATCCGCCGCGAAATGCGCGTGCTCCGCCCGCATCCACCCGTCCCAGAATTCGGCCTGGTCCGGACCGTCGCGGAGTTGACCCCTGTCCCAGGAGTCCTCGCGGGGCAACTCCATCCACAGGAGGCATGCGAGATGGGGGCGCAGGGCGCGGCGGCCCGCGCCCACGCCCTCCATCAGGACGACGGGGGCCGGGGGGAGCCGGCGCTCCTCGCCGAAGCGCCGGGCCACCCAGTCGTAGGTGCGGTAACGCGCCGGCTCGCCACGGGAGAGCGGGTCCAGGACCCAGTGCGTCAGGCGGTCCGTCCACTCGAACAGCTCGTCGTGGGTCGCGAGGTCGTCCAGGTGGAGGACGGGCGCCCGGCCCAGGGCGGCGGAGAGGCGGGCGGCGAAGGTGGTCTTGCCGGAGCCGGCGTGGCCGTCGATGGCGACGAGACGGGTGGGGCCGAGGGTGGGGGGGTGGGTGCGGATGTGGTGGGCGAGGGGGGTTAGGGGGGTGGTGGGGGTGGTGGGGTCGTGCACGGCTTCACCCTATGGGGTGGTGGGTGGGTTCTCCCCGACCCCGCCCTTTCGCCGTTTCCCGTAGGGGCTGCGCCCCTGCGGTACCCCGCTGCGCGCTGCCTGCGCGCGGGTGGGCGGGGCTTCGCCCCTGGAGCGCCCTGCGGGCGTTGTCCTCAGGTGCCGGGTGGGTTGGGTGTGTGCCCCGGTCCCGCCCTTTCACCGTTTCTTCCGGGGAGACCCCGGGCCCCGTCCGCCCTTCGGGCGGAGTCCTCAAGCGCCGGACGGGCTGGTTTGTGCGCCCGGGCCGGATTTCCCGCGTGAGGATTTCCGGCGTGAGGTTTTCAGGCAGGGGCGCGCCACTTCAGCCCGTCCGGCGTTTGAGGACGAGCGGCGGAGCCGCGACAACGGGGGCCAGGGGCGGAGCCCCGGGAGCAGGGGTGCAGGGGGCGCAGCCCCCGCCGGGGGGCAGGGGGCGGAGCCCCGCCCACCGCGCGGCAGCGCGGTGCCGGGCCCCGGGGCGGAGCCCCCGGAAGAAACGGTGAAAGGGCGGGCCGGGGGCAAATCAGCCCGGGGCAACACCCTTCACGACGCTGGCCCCGAGGCGCCCGCACCGGGATAGTGGTCCGTCGTGCCGTCGCACCGGGAGACCACGCCATGTCCAGCAGACGCACCGTCCTCGCCGCAGCCCTCGCCCTCACCGCCACCGCCACCGCCGCGTTCCCCGAGGAAGCCGCGTCCGCCGCGCCCGGCGGGCGGAGGCGTTCCGCCTCGGGGGCGGTCGGCTACCACGCCTGGACCACGCTCGCCGACTGGAAGGCCGGGACCCGTGAGGGCGTGGCGGTCCGCGAGGGGCACCGGCCGGGGGTGGTGATCGACCGCCCCGCCGGCACCCTGGAGTACGCCGACCCGCACGCCGGCGGCGCCAAGTCCCGCTGGGAGTACGCCACCTGGGTCTCCCCGGTGCACACCCTCCCCGCCCCCGCGACCGAGCTCGTCGTCTCCTGGAACGCCCGTACGCCGGCCGGTACCTGGATCCAGGCCGAGGTGCGGGCCGCGTACACCGATCACAGCCACAGCCCCTGGTATGTGATGGGCCGCTGGACCTCGGGCGACGGGAGGGGCGATATCCGGCGCACCTCCGTGGACGGGCAGAAGGACGGCAGGAGTTCGGTGTCCACGGACACCGTCGCCGTCGACCCGGCCGCGGGCGTCCGCATCGCCTCGTACGTCCTGCGTCTGACGCTCTTCCGGCGGCCGGGCACCTCGCTGACGCCCATGGTCTGGCGGCTGGGCGCCATGGGGTCCGACCTCCCGGACCGCTTCACCGTGCCCGCCTCGCGGCCGGGGGAGGGGGCGGGGCACCGGCTGGCCGTGCCGCGCTACTCGCAGGAGATCCACAAGGGGCAGTACCCGGAGTACGACAACGGCGGCGAGGCGTGGTGCAGTCCGACCTCCTCGGAGATGGTCGTCGAGTACTGGGGGCGCCGGCCCAGCCGCGCCGACCTCGACTGGGTGGATCCCGACTACGCCGACCCGCAGGTCTGCCACGCGGCCCGGATGACCTACGACCACCAGTACAAGGGGTGCGGCAACTGGCCGTTCAACGCGGCCTACGCGGCCACGTACCAGGACCTCCAGGGGGTCGTGACCAGGCTGCGTTCGCTGGCCGACGCCGAGCGGCTGATCCGTGCGGGCATCCCCGTGATCACCTCGCAGTCCTTCCTCGCCTCGGAGCTCGACGGCGCGGGCTACGGCACCGCGGGGCACCTGATGTGCGTCGTCGGCTTCACCCGGACCGGTGATGTGGTCGCCAACGATCCGGCGTCCCCGTCCGACGACGCCGTCCAACGGATCTACAAACGGCGGCAGTTCGAGAACATCTGGCTGCGGACCAAGCGGCACGACGCCCAGGGCCGGGTCAAGAGCGGCTCCGGGGGCGTGTGTTACCTCTACTTCCCCCTCTCCCTCTCGGGGGAGCAGCGCAGGGTGCTGCGGCAGCTCGGGATCGTCTAGACGCGGCGGGCAGGGGTGTACGCGCCGTGGGTCTGGGCAATGATCGATTGTCATGTCTCTGGCAAATGCAGTGAGTGCAGCGAGAGGGAGATGCCCGTGACCCGTGACGCCCCTTCCGACGAGGAACGCCTCGCCCAGCTCGGCTACCGGCAGACCCTCGCCCGCAGCATGAGCGGGTTCGCCAACTTCGCCGTGTCGTTCACCATCGTCTCCGTCCTGTCCGGCTGCATGACGATGTACGGCTACGGGCTCACCACCGGCGGACCCGTGATGATCTCCTGGGGGTGGGTCGGGGTCGGCCTGATGACCCTCTTCGTGGGGATGGCGATGGCCGAGGTCTGCTCCACCTACCCGACCAGCGCCGGGCTGTACTTCTGGGCGCACCGCATGGCGCCGGAGCGCAGCCGGGCCGCGTGGGCGTGGTTCACCGGCTGGTTCAACGTCCTCGGGCAGATCGGGGTGACCGCCGGGGTGGACTTCGGCGCGGCCTCGTTCCTCAACGCCTATCTGGACCTGCAGTTCGGGCTGGCGGCCACGCCCGGCCACACCATCGCCCTGTTCGGCGTCATCCTGCTGCTGCACGCGGTGCTGAACACCTTCGGCGTGCGGATCGTGGCCGTGCTCAACGGGGTCAGCGTGTGGTGGCACGTCGTCGGCGTGCTCGTCATCGCCGTCGCGCTGACCGTCGTCCCCGACCACCACCGGCCGGCGTCGTTCGTCTTCGGCACGTTCGTCAACGGGACGGGCTGGGACTCTGGGGTGTATGTGGGGCTGCTCTCCCTGCTGATGGCCCAGTACACCTTCACCGGTTACGACGCCTCGGCGCACATGACCGAGGAGACCCGGGACGCCGCCGTCGCCGGGCCGCGCGGCATCGTCCGGTCCATCTGGACGTCATGGATCGCGGGGTTCGTGCTGCTGCTCGCGGTGACGTTCGCCATCGACAGCTATCCGGGCGCGCTGGCGTCGCCCACCGGGGTGCCGCCGGCCCAGATCCTGCTGGACGCGGTGGGGGCGGGGCTCGGCAAGGCGCTGCTGCTGGTGATCATCGGGGCCCAGCTGTTCTGCGGGATGGCGTCGGTCACCGCCAACTCCCGTATGATCTACGCCTTCTCGCGCGACGGCGCGCTGCCGTTCTCCCGCGTCTGGCACCGGCTCGACCCGGTCACCCGCACACCGGCCAACGCGGTGTGGCTCGCGGCCGGGGGAGCGTTCGTGCTCGGCCTGCCGTATCTGATCAACACCACCGCCTACGCGGCCGTCACCAGCATCGCCACCATCGGGCTCTCCATCGCGTATGTGATCCCCACCTTCCTGCGGCTGCGGCTGGGCGGGCGGTTCGAGCGCGGTCCCTGGCACCTGGGGCGCTGGTCGCGGCCGGTGGGGTGGGTGGCGGTCGGCTGGGTGGCCGTTATCACCGTGCTGTTCATGCTGCCCCAGGTGCATCCCGTCACCCTGGAGACCTTCAACTACGCGCCCGTGGCGGTGGCCGTGGTGCTCGGCTCCGCGGGGCTGTGGTGGCTGGTCTCGGCCCGGCGGTGGTTCCTCGACCCGCACCACCCCAGGAACGCAGCCGGGGCGGCCGGGGTGGCCGGGGCGGTGGCCGGACCGGACGCGCCGGTCCCATAGTTCCGCCGGGGATGCGCCGCCCGTCGCCGGTCCGGCGCATCCCGGGGTGCGGCGTGGTAAACCTCCCGTCCGCATCACAGGTAGCGACAGGGGCCGCACTCCCGGCGTCAGACGCCCGGGGCGGTCCCCGCCGCGCGTCCGCGCGCCCTCGCGAACCGGGACGCGCCCCTTGCGCAGGGGGCGGCAGTCCATGATCATTTGCTGTAGTCGGCAATGATGTGATCAATAATGCGAGACATGGTCCCGTTCCGTACGGGCCGGCGGACGGAGGGGTGTACGCCGACGCGATGGCCGAGGCGCGGTCGTGAAGACGGAATCATCTGCTACGGCAAACAGAGACGCATCTCACGCGAACGAGTGGTTTTGAACGACGCCGAACCGCAGACCTGCTGGAGTCGAAGAGGAAACAGCGGTCACATGCGGACCGCCCATTTCCGCTTGCTTCTACCATTCGAACGAACGATCAGTAGCCTCTGCTCAGACCCCTCTACACCCCCTGCGATGAGCTGGAGAGACAGAGTGATGGAGCGTCCCGGCTGGGCCCCTCAGGGCATCGACCTGTCCGTGCCGAGCGTGTCCCGCATCTACGACTACTACCTGGGCGGCTCGCACAACTTCGAGGTCGACCGCGAGGCCGGGCGGCGGGCGATCCGGGCGTTCCCGGGCATGCCGAAGATCATGCAGGCCAACCGGGCGTTCATGCGGCGCGCCGTGCGCCACGCCGTCGGCCACGGCGTGACCCAGTTCCTCGACATCGGCTCGGGCATCCCCACCTTCGGCAGCGTCCACGAGACCGCCCAGGAGGCCGATCCCGCCTCCCGGGTGGTCTACGTCGACCACGACCCGGTCGCCGTGGCCCACAGCCGCGCCGTCCTGGAGGGCAACGAGCACGGCGGCGTCCTCTCCGCGGACCTGCGCAAACCGGCCGAGATCCTGCGCAGCGCCGAGGTCGGCGGCCTCCTCGACCTGGACCGGCCCGTCGCCCTGCTCCTCGTCGCCGTCCTGCACTTCGTGCCGGACGAGGACGATCCCTGGGCGCTCGTGGCCGAGCTGCGCGACGCCCTCGCCCCCGGCAGCCTCCTCGTCCTCACCCACGCATCGACCGACGCCGGGCAGGCGAAGCCCGAGGAAGGGGAGAAGGTGAAGAAGGTGCAGCACGTCTACCGCACCATCGGGTCGCCGCTGTGCACCCGTGACCACCCCCAAGTGGCACGGTTCTTCGACGGCTTCACCATGGTCGAGCCGGGGCTGGTGCCGATGCCGCTGTGGCGGCCGGACCCGGGAGACGGCCCCGTGCACGGACCGGGCGGCGCCGACCCCGTCCTGGCGGCGGGGTTCGCCGGGGTGGCCGGCGTGGGGCGCAAGCCGTGACGGGCATGCGGCACGGCCGCGTCCTGCGCGGCCGTGCGGAGCCGCTCCCGTTCACCGTCCCGCCCGTCGACGACAGCGCGGTGCAGGAGGAGCGGCTGCGGCGGTTCGCCGCGCTGTGGAGCCGGGCGGTCCACCCCGCGACCTCGGCGCCGCTGGGCCGGGCCGAGTTCGAGCAGTACCTGCTGCCGCTGGCCGGCCGGCTGCGCGACGCGCTGCACGCCCAGCCCTTCGACCCGGCGCCCGGCGCCGGAGTGGGCGCCGAGCTGGTGCGCGGCCACTGCACCGACCCCGAGGCCCTGCCCCTGATCCTCGGCGCCATCGACGCCTATCTGGTGCTCTACTGCCCGCCGGACAGCGGCGTGCCCGCCGACGACTGCCGCGCCCGCTGCACCCGGCTCCAGCACTCCCTGGCCGCCGGCTTCGCCCGCGAGCTGCGCGAGCGCACCCTCGCCGAGCAGGAGGCGATCTCCCGCGCCGCGCTCGCCGCCCGGGCCGAGACCGAACAGGCCCTGCACACCAGCGAGGCGCGCTTCCGCGCGGTCTTCGAGGGCGCGGCCATCGGCGTGGGCATCGCGGACGTCGAGGGCAACATCACGGACGTCAATGACGCCCTCGTCCGGATGTTCGGCACCCTGGACGCCCCGATCGCCGGGCGCAACGTCGGCGAGCTCGTCCACCCCGACGACGCGCCCGAGGTCTGGGGCCTCTACGCCGAGCTGGTCCGCGGCGACCGCGACCACTACCGCGTCGAGAAGCCCTACTACCGCGGGGACGGCAGCGTCCTGTGGACCGACCTCACGGTCTCCCTGCTCCGCGACGCCGCCGGCCACCCCCAGTACCAGCTGGCGATGATGGAGGACATCACCGAGCGCCGCCTGCTGCACGAGCGGCTGCGCCACCAGGCCACCCATGACGACCTCACCGGCCTGCCCAACCGCACCCTCTTCTTCGAGCGCCTCGGCAGCTCCCTCGAACCCGGCAGCCCCCACGGCCACTTCGGCCTCTGTTACCTCGATCTCGACGGCTTCAAGGCCGTCAACGACAGCCTCGGCCACGCCGTCGGCGACCAGCTCCTCGTCGCCGTCGCCGAGCGGCTGCGCGGCTGCGCCACCGCCCCGCACGAGCTCGTGGCCCGCCTGGGCGGCGACGAGTTCGTGGCGCTGACCACCGGACCCGCCGCCCAGCGGGACGTCACCGCGCTCGCCCAGCGGATGCTCACCGCCCTCGCCGACCCCATCCGCCTCGACGGCCGTGACCTGTCCGTGCGGGCCAGCATCGGCATCGTGGCCGGACGGGCGGGCGAGGCGGACGCGGCCGAGGTGCTGCGCAGCGCCGACATCACCATGTACCGGGCCAAGGCCGCCGGCGGCAACCGCTACGAGCTGGCCGACGCCGACTCCGACGCCCGCACCATCGCCCGCCACGACCTCACCAACTGCCTGCCCGGCGCCCTGGAGAACGGCGAGTTCTTCATCGAGTACCAGCCGCTGGTCCGCCTCTCCGACGGCACCGTGCGCGGCGCCGAGGCGCTCGTCCGCTGGCTCCACCCGGTCCACGGGGTGCTCGGCCCCGACCAGTTCATCCCGCTCGCCGAGAGCACGGGCCTGATCGTCCCCCTCGGCCGCTGGGTGCTGGAGGAGGCCGCCCGCCAGGCCCGCGCCTGGCGCAACGACGGCCGCTGCCGGGTCCCGCTGCGCGTCAACGTCAACCTCTCGCCCTCGCAGCTGCGTTACCCCGCCCTGGTCGCCGAGACCGTCGCCGTCCTCGACAACGCCGGGCTCGACCCCTCCGCGCTCTGTCTGGAGGTCACCGAGAGCGCCCTCATCGGGGCCGACGAGGAGCAGCTCCGCCCGCTGCGCCAACTCGCCGACCTGGGCGTGGACATCGCCCTCGACGACTTCGGCACCGGCTACTCCAACCTCGCCTATCTGCGCCGGCTGCCGGTGAGCACGCTCAAGCTCGACCGCTCCTTCACCCGCGGCATGCAGTGCGTGCCCGCCGACCCCGTCGATGTGAAGATCGTCGAGGGCATCGTCTCCCTGGCCCACACCCTGGACCTGTCCGTGACGGTGGAGGGCGTGGAGACCGGGACGCAGGCGGACCGGCTGCGGATACTGGGCTGCGAGACCGGACAGGGCTGGTACTACGCGCGCCCCGGCCCGCCCGAGCGGCTGCACACGCTCTCGCTGGCCGACGCCGCGTCCTGCCCGCGGAACTGACGCCTCGTCATTCACCGTCCGGCCGCACACCCGCGACGGCCTGCCGCGCCTCCTCGTCCGTCAGCAGCCGGGAGCGGATCAGGAAGCGCACCCCCTCGGGTGCCTCCAGGGAGAAGCCGCCGCCCCGGCCCGGCACCACATCCACCGTGAGGTGGGTGTGGCGCCAGTAGGCGAACTGGTCCGCCGACATCCAGAAGCCGACCGGCTCCTCCAGGCCCGCCACGGCCAGCTCCGCCAGGAGGACGTCCGAGCCGCCGGTGCGGAACTCGCCGCGCGGGAAGCACATCGGCGAACTGCCGTCGCAGCAGCCGCCGGACTGGTGGAACATCAGCGGCCCGTGCTCCTCGCCGAGCCGGCGGAGCAGAAGGGCCGCCGCCGGGGTCAGCGCCACCCGGGACGGGGCGCCTGCGGGGCGCGGGTGCGCCGGGTCCATGGGGCCTCCCTCCGATGACGGGTCCGCCGCGGTTCCCTTCAGATTGCCCGGGCCATGGTCCGGGCACCAGAGGGTCACCGGACGTCCAGCGGCGGGAACCGGACGCAGTGCGCCACCCGTCGTTCCCCGTCCCTCACACAGCACAGGCGTCGCAGCCCGCGCAAGGAGGCCGAACGCGACGGGCTTCCACAGGATCCGGACAGCTCCTGCACAACTCCGTCAAGGATCCGCATGGTTCGCTCGAATGGGAGAGCTGTTCACCCACCGTTTCCCTGGTGTCTGTGATCGCCGCAGACGCAGAGGGAGGAATGACACCGTGGAATCCGTGCGACACCTCGCCGCCCACCTGGGGCTCGACCTGCTCGCGGTCGGCCTGCTGACCTTCGCCATCTATCATCCGCGCCACCGCCGGCGCGACCTGATACCGGCCTATCTCGCCCTGAACGTCGCGCTGTTCGCGGTCGTCGCGGCCCTCACCGAGGTGGGGAAGTCGGGCGGCACGGCGCTCGGCCTGGGCCTCTTCGGCGTCCTGTCCATCATCCGGCTCCGCTCCGACGCCGTGCAGCACGAGGAAGTCGCCTACTACTTCAGCACCTTGGTCCTGGGCCTGCTGTGCGGGCTGCCGAACCTGGGCCTCGCGTACGCCGCCGCGCTCAGCGCCGTCCTGCTCGCCGTGGTCTACGTCGCCGACCACCCCCGGCTCATCCCGCGCTCGCGCCGTACGCTCGTCACCCTGGACGCCGTCCACGCCGACCCCGCGGCCCTGCGCGCCGACCTGGCCCGCCGCCTGGGCGAACCGCTCCACTGGACGGTCATGGAGATCGACTACGTCCGCGACCTGATGGTCGTCGACGTCCGCTACCGCGAGTTCCCGCCCGGCGTCCTCGTCGAGCAGCAGGCCGCCGGCGCACTGCACCGCGGCACCGGCACGAGCACGGGGACGAGCACGGGCACGCACACCTGGGAGACCGTATGAGCACCGCCGTCCCCACGGCCGCCCATCCCTTGGCGCGGACCGTCGGCGCCGCCCGGCCCATCACCCTGGCCGAGGTCAACGAACGCGCCGAACTGCTCACCCGCTTCGACCGCAGCTACCTCGTCCCCGCCCCCGTCTTCACCGACCTCGTCGCCCGCCTCACCGACCCCCGCAGACCCGGGGGCCCCTTCCGTGCCCTGACCATCGACGAGCGGCGTGCCTTCCGCTACCACTCCGTCTACTACGACACCCCGCAGCTCCGCTCGTTCCACGAGCACCGGCAGGGCAGACGGCTGCGCTTCAAGATCCGTGAACGCGTCTACCAGGACAGCGGGGAGCGGCAGTTCGAGATCAAGCTCAAGGGCCGGCGCGGCGACACCGTCAAGCACCGCCGCCCCCTGACCGGCGCCGACACCCCCCTCGACGCCCCGTACCGCGCCTACCTCGCCACCACCCTGCGCGAGGGCTACGGCATCGACGCGCCCCGCGAGCTCGCCCCCTCCCTGAGCACCGACTATCTGAGGGCGACCCTGGTGGCCGACGGCGAGCGCGTCACCTGCGACGCCGGGCTCCTCTGCACCGACCTGCGCACCGGCGCCACCGCGCGCTGCGCCGCCGGGATCGTCCTCGTCGAGACCAAGAGCGCCGGCCATCTCACCGACGCCGACCGGGTGTTGCACGCCCACGGGATACGGCCCGCCGTCTTCACCAAATACTGCGGCGCCTTCGCGGCGCTGCGCCCCGCGCTGCCCGGCAACCGCTGGCGGCGCGCGGCCGGCAGCGCCTTCCCGGCACCGGGCCGGGAATGATAGGAAGTCCCGCATGACGGCAGAGCCCCCGCCCACCGAGGAGATGCTGCGGGTCAACGAGCGCAACTGGGACGCCCGGACACCCGTGCACATCGCCAGCGCCTTCTACGGACTGGACGGCTCCCGGTCCGCCGACGACTGGTTCGCCCCCTTCGAATGGGACGACCTCGGCGACCTGGCGGGCCGTTCCGTGCTGCACCTCCAGTGCCATCTGGGCACCGAGACCCAGGCGTTCGACGAGCGGGGCGCCGCCCGCACCGTCGGCCTCGACTTCTCCGCCGCCGCCGTCGCGGAGGCCCGCCGCCTGGCCGCCGCCCGCGGACGCGACGTGGAGTACGTCCGCGCCGACGTGCACCGGGCCGTCGAGGCGCTGGACGGACGGCGGTTCGACGTCGTCTACACCGGCAAGGGCGCGCTGTGCTACCTGCCGGATCTCACGGCGTGGGCCCGGACCGTCGCCCGGCTGCTGCGGCCCGGCGGCACGCTCTACGTGGTCGAGTTCCACCCGCTGCTCAACGCGCTGGGGCCGGTGCCCGGTCCCGGCGAGGGCGAACTGCTGCTGCGCCACGACTACCTGGAGGGACGGGGCGCGTTGCGCCGCGACAGCTCCCGGACGTACACGGACGGTCCGCCGCTCACGGCCGACACGACCTGCTACGAGTGGCGGCACGGCCTCGGTGCGGTCGTCACCGCAGTCGTCGGGGCCGGTCTGGCCGTGGACCTGCTGCGGGAGACGGACCTGCTGCCGTGGCCCCGGCTGGAGCGGATGGTCAGGGACGGCGCGAGCGGCTGGTGGCGGCTGCCGGAACCGGAGCCGAAGGTGCCGCACATGTTCGCGCTGCGGGCCCGGCGGCCGTCATGACCCGTCGGCGTCCCCGGCGTTGCCGTCGTCGTCCGCGTCCGGAACGGGCTGCACGGGCTGCACGGGCTGCACGGGCTGCACGGGCTGTGGCGCGGGCTTCTTCACCGGGGCGGGCACGGGGGTGTTCGCGGGGGCGGGGGTCTTCCCGGCGCCCGTGAGGTAGGCGGACACCACCACGTTGGCGGTGTACTCGTGCCGTTGGCGGTCGTACTCGCCGCCACAGGTGACCAGGCGCAGTTCGGCCCGTCTGGTGTCCGTGCGGCCGTACGCGCGGTCGGCGTCGAAGTGGTCCTTGGGGACGACGGACACGTCGCTGACCGTGAACTCGGCCGTGGTGCCGTCCGCGCGGCTCACGGTGATCTTCATCCCGGTACGGACGGAGCTCAGTTCGTAGAAGACGGCGCGCGAGGTCTTGGTGTCCACGTGCCCCACCAGGACGGCGGCCCCCGATGTGCCGGGCTCGGGCCCGTCCTTGTACCAGGCGACGGCCCCCGGCCGGTTGAACGCGGGGGGCTCGACCCCGCCCTGGGGGTCGAGCCCGTGTCCCTCGATGGGGGCCCGCAGGCCCAGGGCCCTGATGGCCAGGGCCTGGGGGCCCGCCCCCGGCAGCGGGGGAAGTGCCGGGGGCAGGCCGTGCGCGGGAGGGCGGCCGGAAGGCTTGACGTCACCGGTGAGCGGAGCCGTGGATATCGGCTCCTCGGTGATGCCGTGGCCCCATAGCCACAGGGCCAGCAGCAGTGCCAGCCAGGCCGCCCCTGTCAGCAGGCGGCCGAAACCACCTGTGCGCTTCTCTGACATGATTCCGGTCGCTTTCCGTCAGCGCTTGACCGTGTGGGCCGCGCGGCGACGGGACCAGATCAGACCACCGGCGATGCCCGCCGTGGCACCCGCGAGGATGAGGACCGGGGTGCCCATGGAGGACGAGTCCTCGGCCGCCGCGACCTTCGCGGTGGCGCCGCCGCCGGCGTGCGACCAGCCGTGCGGACGGCCGTGGTGGTCGCCCCGGTCGTGGTCGCCGTGGTGCCGGCCGTGGTCGTGGTCCCGGCCGTGGTCGCGACCGTGGTCGTGGTCGCGCCCGTGGTCCTCGTGGTCCCGGCCGTGATCGCGGCCGTGGTCCTCACGCCCGTGGTCGTCCCGGCCGTGATCGTCGCGACCGTGGTCGTCCCGGCCCCAGCCGTCATCACGGCCGTGGTCGTCGTCGCGGCCGTCGTGGTCCCGGCCGTGGTCGTCGTCCCGGCCGTCGTGGTCCCGGCCGTGGTCGTCGCGACCGTGGTCGTCCCGGCCCCAGCCGTCGTGGCCACAGCCGTGGTCGTCACGGTCGCAGTGCTTGACGACCTGGCCGGTTGTGGGTGATGCCTCGAGGGCGAAGGCGGCTGCGGGAGCCGCGCAGACGGCGACTGCCGTGAGGGTGCCGCAGAGAGCGGTACGAATTGACTTCATTGGGTGTACCTCCTTGATCCGAGGTTCACCCGGCACCCCGGGCGGAGCATCCGCAGAGTAGTTCTGTTGCTCCATTCGGTAAGGAACATGGGCCGACCGAGTGGGCACGCCCGTGGATTTCGACTGAAATCGGGGGGTCTGCGGTGTGGCGCGGGGTGTCAACGGGGCTCGGCGGGCCGTCCACCGGACGGAGTCGGGGCCGCGCCCGGCCTCGGTCCGGGCCGACCTGACCCCCTCTCAGCCGTCGGGGCCGGGCGTGCCGGCCGGGCGGCGGCGCAGGCGTACGCCGTGGCGACGGGCCGGGTCGCCCCGGCGGTCGTTCCCGAGCTCTTCGGGAGGGCCACCGGCTCCCCGCGGGAGCTCAGCGCCGCTTGGACGGCTTGCCGCGCCGGTCCCCCTTGGGGCGGGCGGGCGTCCCGGCCCGCTTCCGCTGCTCCTTCGCCTTGGCCTTCTCCCGGGCCGTCGGCTTCTTCTCCTGCTGACGGCCGCGGGTGCTGTTGACCGTCCGCCCGCGGACGATCCCGATGAAGTCCTCCACCCGGTCGGTGGTCGCCTCCTCCGGCCACGACAGCGCGACGCGCGACTGCGGGACGCCGGTGACCGGACGGTAGGTGAGGTCCTTGCGGTGGTGCAGCCGGGCGAGCGACTGCGGCACGAACAGCAGGCCCACGCCCGCGGCCACCAGCTCGATCGCGTCCGCGGTGGTGGCGGGGCGCTCGATCGCGGCCCGCCCCGGCGGGTGCTCCCAGTCGAGGGTGTCGTCGAGGGGATGGAAGACGACCTCGTCGGCCAGTTCCCCGGCGGCCACCTCGTCCACCGCCGCCACGGCGTGATCCTTGGGGATCACCACGACCGTCGTCTCGGTGTAGAGGGGGATGGTGCTGAGGTCCGTCCGGTCGATCGGCAGCCGTACGAACCCCGCGTCGAGCTCGCCGCGCCGCAGCGCGCCGGGGGCGTCGGCGGCGGGGAGCTGGACGAGCTCCAGGGGGATGTCGGGCAGCCGCTCCTGCCAGATCCGCACCCACTTGGCGGGGGTCACGCCCGGGACGTACCCGAGCCGGAACGAGGGGAGAGCTTCCGAGCCTGTCACCTGGCCAGATTACGGGACTCCCGCACATCGCCGGTGCGGCCCGAGGAGCGGCCGGGGGGCCGGGGTGTCCCCCGGGGCGATGCGGCACCGGGCATGGTCGGTGCCGGCCCACGCGCCCGATACCCTGGACCCCATGAAGTCGCACCAGAGCACCCAGACCATGAAGCCCGCGACCGCGGCGAAGAAGCTGGGTGTGTACCTCGAGGCCACCCCCGCGGAGTTCCAGGAGGGTGCCGTCTCGCGCGACGAACTCAACGCGCTCCAGGCCGACCCGCCGGAGTGGCTCAGCGAGCTCCGCCGCAACGGCCCGCACCCCCGCCCGGTGGTCGCCGCCAAGCTTGGCGTCTCCATCTCGGGTCTCGCCCGCGGCGGCGTCACCGAGGCCCTCACCACCGACCAGATCGAGGCCCTGAAGCAGGAGAACCCCGACTGGCTCCAGAAGGAGCGCGCCACTCAGGCCGAGGTCCGCAAGGAAGGGGCCCGAGTCAAGGAGAAGGCCCGCCTGAAGGAGCAGGACGAGAAGGCCGGGGCGAAGGACGGGAAGCCGGCGGGCAAGCAGCGCCGCTGAGGCCGTGTCCGCAGGCCGCCTCGGGGGTGACGGCCCGCGGACACGAGGGGCAGGAGGGGGACAGCGACCCTCCTGCCGGGGGAGGAGAGTTCAGACGGTCGTCGGGAACGCGTACGACACGGCGGTCGCGCTCTCCGACAACTCCCAGAGGCGACGCCCCGTTTCGGGGTCCGAGGCCGTGCCGCCCAGTTCCACCCGGGTCGGCGCCCCCTTCAACTCGCCCTTGCCGTCCGGGCCGATGAAGTGGCCGCCCTCCACGCCCGGGGCGGTCGCCGCGTACAGCTGGGGCAGCGATCCGTCGGCGGGGGCCTGGGCCAGCGGGCTGAGGACCCGGCCGAACATCAGCTTCACCAGCCCGACCGTGCCGTTGAACTGCAGGTTGGTGGCGGTGAAGCCGGGGTGGGCGAGCACGCTGCGCACCGGGCTGCCGGCCTCGGAGAGCCTGCGGTGGAGCTCCCAGCCGAACACGGCGTTGGCGAGCTTGGACTGGTTGTAGTAGCCCATGGGCGAGTACTTGCGCGCGCCGTCGATGTCGTCGAAGAAGATGCGCGCCTTGCGGTGGTTGACCGAACTCACCGTGACCACACGGGGGTCGCGCCCGGCGGAGAGCAGGTCGAGCAGCAGCCCGGTGAGGGCGAAGTGGCCGAGGTGGTTGGCGGCGAACTGCAGCTCGTGACCCTGGGCGCTGAGCGTGCGCGGGGGCGCCATCACCCCGGCGTTGTTGACCATGACGTCCAGACGCGGATGGTCGGCCCGCAGCCGCTCGGCGAACGAGCGGACCGAGTCGAGGTCCGCCAGGTCGAGGCGGCGCACCTCCAGACGGGCGTCCGGCTGCCCGGCGGTGATCTCCGCGACCGCCTGCCGGCCCTTCCGCTCGTCGCGCACCGCCAGGATCACCTGCCCGCCCTTGCGGGCGAGCGCCCGGGTCGTCGCCAGGCCGAGGCCGCTGTTGGCCCCGGTGACGAGGAACACCCGATCGGTCTGGTCCGGGATCTGTGCGGCGGTCCAGCGCTGCTGTTGCGTCATGCGGCACATGTTGCTGTCGGTGGCACCGAGTGTCAAGACGTACCTGAGTGCCAACCTGCACCCAAGTGCCATGCATGGCATGGCGTTACCATGGTGGGGTGAGTCCTCGTCCCGAAGTCAGCCTGGCCCAGCGCAAGCGTCAGCTCGTCTCCGACGAACTGACCGAAGCGGCGTTGCAGCTCCTGGCGTTGAAGGGCTTCGACGCCGTCACGGTCGACGAGATCGTGAGCACCGCGGGCGTGTCCAAGCGCACCTTCTTCCGGTACTTCGCGTCCAAGGAGGACGTCGTCGTCCAGTTCCTGGCCGACCTGGGCGCCGGAATGCGTGCCGAGCTGGCCGCCCGTCCGCCGGCCGAATCGCCCTCCGTCGCCCTGCGGAACGCCGTGTGGGCCTCGGTCAACGCCTGCGCCGGGCAGTCCGAACGGGCGCTGCGCGTGGTGCAGTTGATCCTGGGGACGCCCGCCCTGCTCGCCCGCTTCCTGGAGCGCCAGGCGCAGTGGCGCGACGACCTGGCGGAGGAACTGGCGCGCCGCCTCGGCCTGGACTCCGGCACCGACCTGTATCCGCAGCTGGCCGCCGGAATGGCGCTGACCGCGTTCGACGTCGTGCTCCAGCGGTGGAGCGGCAGCGACGGTGCCCAGGATCCCGCCGGGCTCACCGACCGGGCCTTCGCCGTCGTCGCCCCGGCGCTGGACGCCGTCGAGCGGCGGGGCTGAGTTCTCCCGGGGGCGCCGCGCCCCGCACGGCTTCGCCGAGGGCCGGGCCCCGGCGGGTAACGCGTCCGCGGTTCACGGGGCTTGACCCCGTCGGCCGTCGACGTGCCCGGGAGTGCCGGGGCTTGCCGCGAGCCCCCTGTCCGTAATCCGCGACCGGCAAATCCAGATAAAGCCGTTTCCCCGGGCGGTCATTGGCGGGCAAATTCTCGGCAAGGAAGTCCGGTGCAGCCGGACGTCGAAATTCCGAATTGCACAGCCTTGAGCAGCGGGAACCGCAACTTCTGTGAGCTGCACCACTGTTCGATCTTGCGTGCGATCATTTCTTGCTAACTTGAACCCACTTTCCAATACCGAGTTTTGTGAGGTGTTGACGTGGGTACCGCGATTGCCTCAAACCTCCCGGCATTTCCCTTCATCGGACCGGACTCCGATCCGTTCGTCCCGGTGGACGCGCCCGATCTGGCGCGCCTCGACGGGCCCGTCTCCAAGGTGCGGCTCCCCTTCGGGGGCTGGGCCTGGCTGGTCACCCGGCACGCCGACGTGCGGCAGCTGCTGCGGCACCCGGGCTTCAGCTCCGACCAGTACCGGCCGGGCTTCCCCGTCCTGAATCCGATTCCGCCCGAGCAGAAGGACGCCGCGGGCCTGTTCATCTTCATGGACGGTGACGCGCACAGCCGGCTGCGCCGGATGCTGACCACCGAATTCATGATCAAGAACATCCGGCGGCTCGAACCGCTCATCGAGGAGACCGTGGTGGACGCGCTGGAGCGGATGCGCGCCGCCGGCCCGGGCGTCGACCTGCTCTCCGCGTTCGCGCTGCCGGTCCCGTCGATGACCATCTGTCATCTGCTCGGCGTCCCGTACGCCGACCACGACTTCTTCCAGCACCACAGTCAGGTGATCATGGACCGGAAGTCGGGTCCGGAAGAGATCGGCGCCGCCCTCGGCGCGCTGGCCGGCTTCCTGGCCGGACTGATCGGGATCAAGCGCGCCGACCCCGGCGAGGACCTGCTCAGCCGGCTGGTGGCCGAGCGCGTGGACACCGGCGAGCTCCGCGAGGACGAGCTCGTCAGCATGGCCATGCTGCTGCTCGTCGCCGGCCACGAGACCACCGCCAACATGATCGGCATGTCCGCCCTCGCCCTGCTGGAGCGCCCCGAACTGCTCGCCGCGCTCCGCGAGGACCCGTCCATGGCGCCCAACATGGTGGAGGAGCTGCTGCGTTACGCGACCGTCGTGCGCACCGGCCTGCCCCGGCTCGCGCTGGAGGACGCCGAGATCGGCGGGCAGCGGATCCGTGCGGGCGAGGGCGTCGTGGCGATGCTGGCGATGGCCAACCGGGACGGCTCGGTCTTCACCGGCCCCGAGGAGTTCGACCCGCTGCGCCAGGAGGCCCACCGCCACATGGCGTTCGGCTTCGGTCTGCACCAGTGCATCGGCCAGCCGCTGGCCCGCGCCGAACTGCGGATCGCCCTGGTCGAGCTGGCCCGCCGCTTCCCGACGCTGCGCTCCGTGAAGACCCGGGCCGAGATCCCGACGCGCCCCCTGGCGGTGACGTTCGGGCTGGACGAACTGCCGGTGACCTGGTGAGCGGGCAGGTCAGGGTCCACCGTCCGCTCTGCGCCGGGTCGGGCAACTGCGTGATGGCCGCACCGGAGGTCTTCGACCAGGACGACACGGAGGGCCTGGTGCTGGTGCGGAACGAATGGCCGGACGAGGAGCTGACGGGCTCGGTCGAACGCGCCGTCCAGCTCTGCCCGGTCGGAGCGATCGCCTTCAGGCGCCGGAAGGAGCCGGAACGGCGGTGAGGCGGGAAGGAGGGAGCGCCTGCCGCGGTCCTTCCTGGACTTAAGTCCTGCACAGGTCCTGCATGATCGGCCAATTCCGCGGTATTCGGGGGCGGAAACCTGGTCGAAGGGCGGGGATTGTCGGCGGACCGGCGACCGGCCGCTCAATAGCGTTTCCCGCCCGCAGATGAATTTCGCATCAAAAGCACGGGGGAAAGCACGTTGGACAGTGACATTCACACACGAGTCGTTGTATGCGACCGGCATCCGTACGCACGGCTGGGCATTAGGGGCGCCCTCAGACGGGATCCGGCGATCGAGGTGGTCGGCGAGGCGGCGGACATCGTCGAGCTGATCTCGGTCGCGGAGGCGCGGGACCCGGATGTCGTGGTGCTGGAGGCGCAGGCGCAGCACCTGGACAAACTCACGCATGTGGACGCCGCGGTGGTGGTCGTCGTCGCGGACGCGGAGAGCGCCGGGGACTGGATCCGCTTCACCCAGGCGAATATCCGCGCCGTCGTCCACGGCGACGATCCCGAGGACGAGCTGGTGGAGGCCGTCCGCCGGGCGGCGAACGGCTCCGGGTACATCTCGCCCGGCCTCAGCGGCGAACTGATGCGGCTGGTCCGCACGACACTGCCGCGCCCGCTGCGGCCCGTTCCCACCCACACCCCGCTGACGTCCCGCGAGGCCGAGGTGCTCCAACTGGTGCGCAGGGGGCTGGCGAACAAGGAGATCGCGCGGCGGCTGGGCCTGAGCGAGAAGACGGTCAAGTTCCACGTCTCCAACGTTCTCGCCAAGGCGCACATGGCGTCCCGGGCACAGCTCATCGCCTCGGCGGCGTCGGCCTGAGCGGGTATCCGATCCGTTGAACGTCCCACCGGGCCGGCCGGTGCGGCGCCCCCGCGGCGCCGCCCGCCGGCCCGTCGGCGTGCCCGCGTACGCGAAGTCCCGGGCCTGTGACCGTACGCCCGGAACGTCAACGCTCCGGCGGTCGTTCACCCGCGCACCGGGCCCTCGCCAGGTCCCCGGTCCAGGACCCCGCGCCACCGGTGGATCCCCCCTCCGACCTCGGCGTTCCCCGCTGGAAGTCCTGACCGGAGGGGCGGGCCCGACCGAAGTCCGGCCGGTCGTCCCCGACTTCTGGCGGAAGTCCGTTGTCAGACCCCCGGGCAATACTTCAAGCCGCAACGGGGGAGGCACACATGACGCTGTCACAGTCCGGTTCCAGCAAGCCCGCGAGCGGTGCCCCCGAGGACACCGCCATCGCCGTCATCGGGATCTCGTGCCGAGTGCCGTCGGCATCGAACCCCACCGAGTTCTGGCGCCTGTTGACCGAGGGCACCGACGCCGTCGGGCCATGGCCCGAGGGGCGCGGCCCGGGCCGCGCCTGGCGCGGCGGCTTCCTCGACGACGTCGCCGGCTTCGACGCCGCGTTCTTCGGCGTCGGACCCGACGAGGCGGCCGCCATGGACCCGCAGCAGCGGCTCGCCCTGGAGCTGGTCTGGGAGGCGATGGAGGACGCCGGTGTCCGCGACGACCGGATGCGGGGCTCGCGCACCGGAGTGTTCGTGGGCGTCGCCTCCGACGACTACGCGGCCCTCGCCTCCCGCTCCGAACTCGCCGACAGCGGCGAGCCGTTCGCTTTCACAGGGACGCACCGCGCCGTCGTCGCCAACCGCGTCTCCTGGACGCTGGGGCTCACCGGCCCGAGCCTCGCCGTCGACGCGGCACAGGCCTCGTCGCTGGTCGCCGTCCACCTGGCTTGCGAGAGCCTCCGCCGCGGCGAGTCCGACCTCGCCTTCGCCGGCGGCGTGCAGCTGAACCTCTCCCCGGAGAGCATGGTGAGGACGGCGAGCCTCGGCGCCCTGTCCGTCCGGGGCCGCTGCGCGGTCTTCGACGAGAGCGCCGACGGCTTCGTCCGCGGCGAGGGCGGCGCCGTCGTCCTGCTCAAGCCCCTCGCCGCCGCCGTCGCCGACGGCGACCCCGTCCACTGCGTCATCCGCGGCAGTGCCGTCAACCACGACGGCGGCGGCGAGCGCCTCACCGACCCCGACGTCCGCGGCCAGCAGGACGTCCTGCGCCGCGCCTACGCGGACGCCGGCGTCGGCCCGGAAGCGGTCCAGTACGTCGAACTGCACGGCACGGGAACCCCGGTCGGCGACCCGGTCGAGGCCGCCGCCGTGTCCGCCGTCATCGGCCGGAGCACCGCGGACCGCCCGCCGCTGCGCGTGGGGTCCGTGAAGACCAACATCGGCCACCTGGAGGCCGCCGCCGGCATCGTGGGCCTGCTCAAGGCCGCGCTCGCGCTGCGTCACCGCCAGTTGCCGCCGAGCCTGCACTTCCGGACGCCGAACCCGGCCATCCCCCTGGACGGGCTCAACCTCCGGGTCCAGACCGAGCTCGAGCCCTGGCCCGACCCCGACGCCCCGCTCCTCGCCGGCGTCAGCTCCTTCGGCGTCGGCGGCACCAACTGCCACGTCGTCCTCGCCGAAGGGCCGTACACCGGGCGCCCCGCCGGTGATCCGGAACGCCCCGCGGCGTCCCGTCCCGTCCCCTGGGTGCTCTCCGCCCGCACCGGCCGCGCCCTGGACGCCCAGGC
Source organism: Streptomyces luteireticuli (assembly GCF_041519305.1). Lineage (NCBI taxonomy): Bacteria > Bacillati > Actinomycetota > Actinomycetes > Kitasatosporales > Streptomycetaceae > Streptomyces > Streptomyces luteireticuli. The sequence continues at coordinate 1,935,780 of NZ_CP167927.1, read as the reverse complement.
CGCGCGCCTGCTCACCCATGTCGAGGAGCACCCGGACGCGGACGCCCGCGACATCGCCCGGTCGCTGGCCGTCACCCGGTCCGCGCTCGAACACCGCGCCGTCGTCCTCGGCACGGACCGGGCCGGACTCGCGGCGAGCCTGCGCCGCTTCACCGACGAGGCCGTGACCGGCGTCGTCGGCACGACCGGTGCGACCGGCGTGACGGGGAAGACAGCCTTCCTGTTCCCCGGCGGCGGCGCCCAGCACGTCGGCATGGGGCGGGAGCTGTACGCGGCCTACCCGGTGTTCGCCGAGGCGCTCGACGAGGTCCTCGGCCACTTCGAACCCGGCCTGCGCGAGGCGTTGTTCGGCGAGCGGGAGGACAGCGCCGAGGCCCTCGACGGCTTCCGCCTGATGCAGCCCGCGCTGTTCGCCTTCCAGGTCGCCCTGTACCGCCTGGTCACTTCCTGGGGCGTCGTCCCCGACCTGCTCGTCGGCCACTCGTTCGGCGAGATCGTCGCCGCCCATGTCGCGGGCTCCCTCACGCTGGCCGACGCGGCCGCCCTCGTCGCGGCGCGCGGGGCCCTCATGCAGGAACTGCCGCCCGGCGGCGCCATGATCGCCGTCGAGGCCACGGAGGCCGAGGCCCTCGCGGCCCTCGACGGCACCGGCGACGTCTCCATCGGCGTGATCAACGGCCCGCGCGCGATCGTGCTCTCCGGCGCCGACGAGGCGGTCACCCGGATCGCCGACGGCTTCCGCGCCGACGGCCGTCGCACGACCCGGCTGCGCGTCCCCAACGCCGCCCACTCCCCGCTGACCGTCCCCATCCTCGGTGAATTCGCCCACCGGATCAGCGGATTGACCGTCGCCGCACCCCGCATCCCGATCGTCTCGACCGTCACCGGACGCACCGGCACCGAGATGACCGAGGACTACTGGGTCGAGCACGTCCGTGCCACCGTTCGCTTCCACGACGCCGTCGTCGCCCTGCGCGAGCACGGCGTGACCCGGTTCCTCGAACTCGGCCCCGACAGCATCCTGTCGCCGCTCGTCGCCCCCGGCGAGACGGATCTCGTCGTCGCCCTCCAGCACCGCGACCGCCCCGAGCCGGAGGCCCTGCTCACCGGCCTCGCCGAGGCGTGGACCGCCGGTGTTCCCGTCGACTGGGCCGGCCCGGCCGGCGACGCCCACATCGTCGCCCTGCCGACCTACGCCTTCCAGCGCGAGCGCTACTGGCTCGACGAACGCCCCGCCGCCCCGGCCGCCGAGCAGCACCTGAGCTCGGCGACCCTCGCCCTGCGCGAGCGCGTCCGCACCGAGCCGGAGGGCTTCCTCGGCCGGTGGCTGGCCGGCCACCTCGCGGAGGTCACCGGTGACGCACCCGCCGACCCCGACGCGACCTTCCGCGACCTCGGCCTCGACTCCGCGCTCTCCGTGCGGCTGCGCAACCGCCTCGTCTCGGCGACCGGTCTGCGCCTCCCCACGACCGTGCTCTTCGACCATCCGACCCCGGACCGCCTCGCCGCCCATCTGCACGAGCAGATCGTCGGCGTCCTGGACGACGCCGGTCCCGCCGTCCCGGCGGCGGCCGCGTCGGCGGTGGACGACGACCCGATCGTGATCGTCGGCATGGCCTGCCGCCTGCCCGACGGCATCGACTCGCCCGAGCAGTTGTGGCGGGTCGTCGCCGAAGGGGCGGACGCGACCTCCGAGTTCCCCACGGACCGCGGCTGGGACCTGGCGGCGTTGTACGACCCCGACCCCGCCCATCCCGGCACGACCTACGCCCGGCGCGGTGGATTCCTGGAAGACGTGGGCGACTTCGACGCCGACTTCTTCGGGATCAGCCCGCGCGAGGCGGCGGCGATGGATCCGCAGCAGCGGCTGCTGCTGGAGACGGCGTGGGAGGCGCTGGAGCGGTCCGGTGTCGACCCGGCATCGCTGCGCGGCAGCAGCACCGGGGTGTTCGTCGGAGCCATGAACATGGAGTACGGACCGCGGCTGCACGCCCCGGCCGACGGCACCGAGGGCTTCCGGCTGACCGGCAACACCACCAGCGTCGCCTCCGGGCGCATCTCCTACCTCCTGGGCCTTGAGGGCCCGGCGCTCACCGTCGACACGGCCTGCTCGTCCTCCCTGGTGGCGCTCCATCTGGCCGTTCAGGCGCTGCGCAATGGCGAGTGCTCGCTGGCGCTGGCCGGTGGTGTGACGGTGATGTCGTCGCCCGGCATGTTCGTCGAGTTCTCCCGGCAGCGCGGCCTCGCCCCGGACGGGCGCTGCAAGCCGTTCTCCGCCGATGCCGACGGCACGGGCTGGGGCGAGGGCGTCGGCCTGCTGGTCGTCGAGCGGCTCTCGGACGCCGAGCGGCTCGGCCACCGGGTCCTGGCGGTGGTGCGGGGTTCGGCGGTGAATCAGGACGGTGGCAGTAATGGTCTGACGGCGCCGAACGGGCCGTCGCAGCAGCGGGTGATCCGTGATGCGCTGGTGAGTGCGCGGCTGGGCGCTGCCGATGTGGATGCCGTGGAGGCGCACGGCACGGGGACGACGCTGGGTGATCCGATCGAGGCGCAGGCGCTGCTGGCCACGTACGGCCAGGGCCGTTCTGCGGAGCGGCCGTTGTGGCTGGGGTCGGTGAAGTCGAACATCGGGCACACCCAGGCGGCGGCGGGTGTCGCGGGCGTCATCAAGATGGTGCAGGCGATGCACCACGGTGTACTGCCGCGCACGCTGTACGCCGACGAGCCGTCGCAGAACGTGGATTGGAGCGCCGGAGAGGTCCGTCTGCTCTCGGCGGGGCGCGACTGGCCCGAGGATGGCCGTCCGCGCCGCGCGGCGGTGTCCGCCTTCGGCATCAGCGGGACCAATGCGCATGTGATCCTCGAAGCCGCTCCGGCCGTCGATCCGGCCGTGGAGGACGATCGCCCGGTGGCCGACGGCGTCGTCCCCTGGGTGCTGTCCGCCAGGAACGAGCAGGCGCTGAGGGCGCAGGCCGCACGGCTGGCCGCCCGCGTCACGGGTGACGCCGGACTCGGCCTCCGGGACGTGGGATTCACCCTGGCCTCGGGCCGGGCCTCCATGGAACACCGGGCGGTCGTGGTCGGTGACGACGCGGGTGAACTGGCCGAGAAGCTGGCCGAGTTCGCTGCCGGGCGGTCGGTTGCGGGTGTGGTGGAGGGGCGTGCTGGTTCCGGTGGAACGGTCTTTGTGTTCCCGGGGCAGGGTTCCCAGTGGGTGGGGATGGCTCGCCAATTGCTGGAGTCCGAGCCGGTGTTTGCGGGGCGGATGGGGGAGTGTGCGGCGGCGTTGGAGCCGTATGCGGATGGTTGGTCGTTGCTGGATGTCGTCCGTGAGGGCGATGAAGCCCTGTTGCAGCGGGTGGATGTGGTCCAGCCGGTGTTGTTCGCGGTGATGGTGTCGCTGGCGGAGCTGTGGCAGTCGCTGGGTGTCCGTCCGTCCGCCGTGGTGGGTCATTCGCAGGGTGAGATCGCTGCTGCGTGTGTGGCGGGTGGTCTGTCCCTGGAGGATGCGGCGCGTGTGGTGGCGTTGCGCAGCCGGGCGTTGCTGCGGCTTGCCGGGCGGGGTGGCATGGTGTCCGTTCTGGCTCCGCTGGATCAGGTGACCGGGCGCCTCTCCGGTGGGCTTCAGGTCGCGGTGGTCAACGGTCCGGAGCAGGTTGTGGTGTCCGGTGCTCCGGAGGAGCTGGATGCCTTGATGGCCGGTTGTGAGGCCGATGGTGTTCAGGCGCGGCGTATCGCCGTCGATTACGCCAGTCATTCGGCCCAGGTCGATGAACTGCGCGAGGAGTTGCTGGAGATCCTGGGCGGCATCGAGCCCCGGACGGGCCGGATCCCGCTGTTCTCCACCGTCACCGGCGAGATCGTCGACACGGCGGAGATGGATGCCGCGTACTGGTTCACCAACCTCCGCGAGACCGTCCGCTTCGACACGGCGATCGAAGGGCTCCTGGAGACCGGGCACCGGGTCTTCGTCGAGACCAGCCCGCACCCCGTCCTGGTCGGCGCCGTCACCCAGATCGCCGAGGGCCGTGAGGTGTCCGCCGTGGGCACTCTGCGGCGCGGCGAGGACGAACAGGCGCGGCTGTTGCAGAGCCTGGCCGAGGTGTATGTGGCGGGTGTCGACGTGGACTGGTCGCCCCGGGTGGCCGGCGGCCGCCCGGTGGACCTGCCGACGTACGCCTTCCAGCGCCGCCGCCACTGGCTGCCCGCCGGCGGGCCGGTGCTGGACGCGGCCGGGCTCGGGCTGAACCCCGCGGGCCACCCCCTGCTGGGCGCCGCCGTACGGCTCGCGTCCCAGGACGGGCTGGTCCTCACCGGCCAACTGTCGTTGCACGCCCACCCCTGGCTCGCCGACCACGCCGTCTTCGGCACGGTCATCCTGCCCGGCACCGCGTTCGTCGAGCTGGCGCTGCACGCCGGCGACGAGGTCGGCTGCGATCTGCTCGAAGAGTTGACGTTGGAGCGGCCGTTGGTGCTCGCCGAGGGCGCTTCGGTGGCGGTGCAGGTCTCGGTGGGTGCACCGGACGACGCGGGCCGGCGTGCGGTGGCCGTGCACTCGCGGGACGGAGACGAGGGCGCGGAGTGGGTGCGCCACGCGGCGGGTGTGCTGGCGGCGGGCCCGGTGGGCGCTGCGGAGTCCATGGACGGGCAATGGCCCCCGGCCGGTGCGCAACCGGTCGAGCTCGCGGACGCGTACGAGCAGTTGGCGGCGGTTGGATACGGGTACGGTCCGGTGTTCCAGGGCTTGCGCGCGGTGTGGCGTGCGAGTGAGGAGTTGTTCGCCGAGGTGCGGTTGCCGGCCGAGGCGGATGCCTTTGGCATCCACCCGGCGCTGCTCGACGCGTCCTTGCACGCACTGCTGTCGGACGACCTGTGGGTGCCGTTCTCGTGGAACGGTGTGCGGCTGCACTCCGTCGGCGCCTCGGTGCTACGGGTCCGGCTGTCGCGGCGAGCCGACGGATCCGTCCGGTTGGCGGCGTTCGACGGTGCCGGGTTGCCGGTGGTGACGGTCGACGAGCTGCGTCTGCAGCGGATGTCGCGGGAGCAGCTGGGGTCGGCGGGCGTTGATCCGCTGTACGAGCTGCGGTGGATGGAAGTACCGCTGCCCGAGGGGCCGTACGAGGTCGCTCCGGAGGACGTGGTCGAGTTCGTCGAGCCGGACGGTGATGTGCGGACCCGGGTCGGTGAGGTGCTCGCCCTGGTGCAGCGCTTCGTCGGTGATGCGGAGGCGGACGGTTCGCGGCTGGTCGTGGTCACGTGTGGCGACATGACCCTGGTGCCGGATCCGGTGACGGCGGCGGTGTGGGGTCTGCTGCGTTCGGCCCAGACCGAGCACCCGGGCCGGATCGTGATCGCCGATGTGGCCTCTCCGGACGATGTGGCCCCGGCCGTTGCTTCGGGCGAGCCGCAGGTGGCAGTGCGCGACGGTCGACTGTACGTACCGCGGTTGTCCGCCATGGCCTCCGAGGTGCCCGGATCGACGGGTTGGGATCCGGAGGGCACGGTCCTGATCACCGGTGCTGGGGGAGCCCTCGGCACGCTGCTGGCCCGGCACTTGGTCGTGGAATACGGGGTGCAGCATCTGCTTCTGCTCGGCCGCCGTGGGCGTGCCGGTTCCGAGGAGATGGCCGCCGAACTGGAGGCGTTGGGTGCGGTGGTGACCTTCGCCGCCTGTGACGTGTCCGACCGTGAGGCCCTGGCCGCAGCCCTGGCGCAGGTCCCGGCGGAACACCCGTTGACCGCCGTCGTCCACGCCGCCGGTGTCCTCGACGACGGCGTCGTGACCGCGCTGACGCCGGAGCGCGTCGACCGGGTCATGCGCCCCAAGGTGGACGGCGCGTGGCTGCTGGACGAGCTGACGCGTGACGCCGATCTGGCGGCCTTCGTGCTCTTCTCTTCGGCGGCCGGAGTGATGGGTACGGCAGGGCAGGGCAACTACGCCGCCGCCAATACATGGTTGGACGCCTTGGCCCAGTCGCGCCGTGCCGCAGGACGGGCCGCCACGTCGATGGCGTGGGGTCTGTGGAGCAGTGACAGCTCCATGACCGCGCACTTGGACGACGCGGATCTGGCCCGTCTTTCGCGCAGTGGTCTGGCACCGATGTCGGCGGCCCAGGGGCTGGCCCTGTTCGACGCGGCGCTCGCTGCCGACCGGGCCACTGTGGTCCCCGCCCGGCTCGACCTGGCTGCGCTCCGCGGCCGGGCGGCCCGGGGCGAACTCCCCGCGATCTTCGGGTCCCTGGTGCGCACCCCGGCGACGCGGCGGGCCGCGGCTCCCGTCGCCGAGAACGACATCCCATGGGCTGTCCGCATGGCTGCTCTGGACGAGGCGGGACGTGATGCCGCGCTGGTCGAGCTGGTGGGTACGCAGATTGCGTTGGTGTTGGGTCATGGTTCGGCCGACTTGGTGGATCCGGCCCGGGCGTTCCGTGACATGGGCTTTGACTCGTTGACGGGTCTGGAGCTGCGTCGTCGTCTGCAGGAGGCCACCGGGCTGCGGCTGCCGTCCACCCTGGTCTTCGACTACCCGACGCTGACGGCCCTGGTGGACCACCTGCGCGAGCAGGTGCTCGGCACCGGTGCCGGTCCCGCCGTCCCGGCGGTGGTCGCGTCGGCGGTGGACGACGACCCGATCGTGATCGTGGGAATGGCCTGCCGGATGCCCGACGGGATCGAATCGCCGGAGCAGTTGTGGAGCGCCGTCGTCGACGGTGTGGACGCGACGTCCGAGTTCCCCACGGACCGCGGCTGGGACCTGGCGGGGCTGTACGACCCGGACCCGAGCCGCCTAGGGACGAGTTACTCCCGGAGGGGCGGGTTCCTCGCCGGAGCCGGTGAGTTCGACGCCGACTTCTTCGGGATCAGCCCCCGCGAGGCGACGGCGATGGATCCGCAGCAGCGGCTGCTGCTGGAGACGGCGTGGGAGGCGCTGGAGCGGTCCGGTATCGACCCGACGTCCCTGCGCGGCAGCAGGACCGGTGTGTTCGCCGGCCTGATGTATCACGACTACGGTTCCTGGCTGCCGGAGGCGGGCGAGGGCATCGAGGGCCTGCTGATCACCGGGAACAGCGGCGGCGTCGCGTCGGGCCGGGTCTCTTACCTTCTGGGCCTGGAGGGCCCGGCGATGACGGTGGACACGGCGTGTTCGTCGTCCCTTGTCGCGCTGCATCTCGCTGCGCAGGCGTTGCGCAATGGTGAGTGCTCGTTGGCGTTGGCCGGTGGTGTGACGGTGATGTCGACGCCGACGACGTTTGTGGAGTTCTCGCGTCAGCGGGCGATGGCTCCGGATGGTCGGTGCAAGCCGTTCTCCGACGACGCCGACGGCGCCGGATGGTCGGAAGGCGTCGGTCTGTTGGTGGTCGAGCGGCTCTCCGACGCCCGGCGCAACGGCCACCAGGTTCTCGCGATCGTGCGGGGTTCGGCGGTGAACCAGGACGGCGGCAGCAACGGCCTGACGGCGCCGAACGGGCCGTCGCAGCAGCGGGTGATCCGTGATGCGCTGGCGAGTGCGCGGCTGGGTGCTGCTGACGTGGATGTCGTGGAGGCGCATGGCACGGGCACGGCGCTGGGTGATCCGATCGAGGCGCAGGCGCTGCTGGCCACGTATGGTCAGGACCGTTCCGAGGACCGGCCGTTGTGGCTGGGGTCGGTGAAGTCGAACATCGGGCACACCCAGGCGGCTGCCGGTATCGCGGGCATCATCAAGATGGTGCAGGCGATGCACCACGGCGTACTGCCGCGCTCCCTGCACGCCTCCACCCCCTCGCACCACGTCGACTGGAGCGCCGGAGAAGTCAGGCTGCTCACGGAGAACAGGCCGTGGCCCGAGGACGGTCGTCCGCGCAGGGCCGGTGTGTCCTCCTTCGGCATCGGCGGGACCAATGCGCATGTGATCCTCGAAGCCGCTCCGGCGGTGACGGAGGACGGCCGGTCGGTGGCCGATGGCGGCGTCGTCCCGTGGGTGCTGTCGGCGCGGAGTGAGGCCGCGTTGCGGGATCAGGCGGAGCGCCTGGCAGGGGCGGTGGACGGGCTGCGGCCCGTGGACGTCGGCTTCTCGCTGGCCCATGGGCGTGCAGTCTGGGAACACCGGGCCGTGGTGGTCGGCGACGACGGTGACGAGCTCGTCACGAAACTGCGGGAGTTCGCTGCCGGGCATCCGGTCGCGGGTGTGGTGGACGGCCGGGCCGGGTCCGGTGGCACGGTCTTCGTGTTCCCGGGTCAGGGTTCCCAGTGGGTGGGGATGGCCCGTGAACTGCTGGTGAGCGAGCCGGTGTTCGCGGAGCGGATGGCGGAGTGCGCGGCAGCACTGGCACCGCATGCGGATGGCTGGTCGCTGCTGAATGTCGTCCGTGAGGGCGATGAGGGTTTGTTGCAGCGGGTGGACGTTGTCCAGCCGGTGCTGTTCGCGGTGATGGTGTCGCTGGCCGAGCTGTGGCAGTCGCTGGGCGTCCGCCCGTCCGCCGTGGTCGGTCATTCGCAGGGCGAGATCGCTGCCGCCTGCGTGGCGGGTGGTCTGTCCCTGGCCGATGCGGCGCGTGTGGTGGCGCTGCGCAGCCGGGCGCTCCTCCGACTCGCCGGTCGGGGTGGCATGGTGTCCGTTCTGGCTCCGCTGGAGCAGGTGACCGGCCGTCTTTCGGGCGGGCTTCAGATCGCTGTGGTCAACGGCCCCGAGCAGGTCGTGGTCTCCGGTGCGCCGGAGGAGCTGGATGCCTTGATGGCAGGCTGTGAGGCCGATGGCTTCCAGGCGCGGCGCATTGCCGTCGATTACGCCAGTCATTCGGCCCAGGTCGACGAACTGCGCGAGGAGTTGCTGGAGATCCTGGGCGGCATCGAGCCGCGGTCCGGTCACGTCCCGCTGTTCTCCACGGTGACGGGTGAACCGATCGACACGGCGGATATGGACGCCGCGTACTGGTTCACCAACCTCCGCGAGACCGTCCGCTTCGACACCGCCCTCCAGCACCTGCTGGACACCGGCCACCGCGTCTTCGTCGAGGTCAGCCCGCACCCCGTCCTGGCCGGCGCCGTCACCCAGGCCGCCGACGGCAGCGGGACCACCGGCGTGGTCGCCGTGGGCACGCTGCGCCGTGGTGAGGACGAACGTGCCCAACTGCTGCGCAATCTGGCCGAGGTGTACGTCGCGGGCGTGGACGTGGACTGGTCGTCCCGGGTGACCGGCGGCCGCCCGGTGGACCTGCCGACGTACGCCTTCCAGCGCCGCCATTACTGGCTGCCCGCCGGGCGGCCGGCCCTGGACGCCGCCGGGCTCGGGCTGAACCCTGCGGACCACCCCCTGCTGGGTGCGGCCGTGCGGCTGGCCAATGGTGACGACACCGTCCTGACGGGACGGCTGTCGCGCGGCACGCACCCCTGGCTGGAGGACCACGCCGTCTTCGGCACCGTCATCCTCCCCGGCACCGCATTCGTCGAACTGGCCCTCCGGGCCGCCGACGAGGTCGGCTGCGATCTGCTCGAAGAGCTCACGCTGGAGCGCCCGTTGGTGCTCACCGAGGATGCATCCGTGGCGGTGCAGGTCTCGGTGGGGACACCGGACGACGCGGGGCGCCGGACCATCGCCGTGCACTCGCGCGACCAGGAATCGGCCGGGGAATGGGTGCGGCACGCCGTGGGCATGCTCGCCGTCGCCCCGGTGGGCGCGGTGGAGCCCATGGGCGGGCAGTGGCCGCCGCAGGGTGCCGAGCCGGTCGACGTGACCGACGCCTACGACGTGCTGGCGGGCCTGGGGTATGCCTACGGTCCGGTGTTCCAGGGCCTGCGTGCGGTGTGGCGTGCGGGTGGGGAGTTGTTCGCCGAGGTGCGGTTGCCGGCCGAGGCGGATGCCTTTGGCATCCACCCGGCGCTGCTCGACGCCGCGTTGCACCCGCTTCCCTCGGGCGACCTGTGGGTGCCGTTCTCGTGGAACGGTGTGCGGCTGCACTCCGTCGGCGCCTCGGCCCTGCGGGTCCGGCTGTCGCGGCAGGCGGACGGCCCGGTGCGCGTGGCGGCGTTCGACGGCGCCGGACTGCCGGTCGTGACCGTCGACGAGCTGCGTCTGCAGCGGATGTCGCGGGAGCAGCTGGGGTCGGCGGCCGTTGATCCTCTGTACGAGGTGCGGTGGACCGAAGTGCCGCTGCCGGAGGGCCCGTACGAGGTGGCTCCGGAGGTTGTGGTCGAGTTCGTCGAGCCGGGTGGTGATGTCCGTACGCGGGTCGGTGAGGTGCTTGCCCTGGTGCAGCGCTTCGTCGGCGACGGGGAGTCGGACGGCTCGCGGCTCGTTGTGGTCACGCGTGGCGACATGACGCTGGAGCCGGATCCGGTGACGGCGGCGGTGTGGGGTCTGGTGCGTTCGGCCCAGGCCGAGCACCCGGGCAGGATCGTGATCGCCGACGTGACGTCCCCGGACGATGTCGCTCAGGCGCTCGCCTCCGGTGAACCGCAGGTGGCGGCGTGCGGTGGCAGGCTCTTCGTACCGCGGCTGGCCACGGTGGCCCCCGAAGCGGCCGAGCCCCAGGGCTGGGATCCGGAGGGCACGGTTCTGATCACCGGCGCCGGGGGAGCTCTCGGCACCCTGCTGGCCCGGCACCTCGTCACCGAGCACGGCGTTCGGCATCTGCTCCTGCTCGGCCGCCGTGGGCGTGCCGGTTCCGAGGAGATGGCCGCCGAACTGGAGGCGTTGGGCGCGGTGGTGACCTTCGCCGCCTGCGACGTGTCCGACCGTGAGGCCCTGGCTTCCGCGCTGGCGCAGGTCCCCGGGGAGCACCCGTTGACCGCCGTCGTCCACGCCGCGGGCGTCCTCGACGACGGCGTTCTGACCGCGCAGACCCCCGAACGCATCGACCGCGTCATGCGCCCCAAGGTGGACGGCGCGCTTCTGCTCGAAGAGCTGACGCGCGGCGCCGACCTGGCCGCCTTCGTGCTCTTCTCCTCGGCAGCCGGGGTGATGGGTACGGCAGGACAGGGCAACTACGCCGCCGCCAACGCCTGGTTGGATGCTCTGGCGCAGTCGCGCCGGGCCCAGGGCCTGCCGGCCGTCTCCATGGCGTGGGGTCTGTGGAGCAGCGACAGCTCCATGACCGCGCATCTGGACAACGCGGACCTCGCCCGCCTCTCGCGCAACGGTCTGGCGCCGATGTCGGCGGCCCAGGGGCTGGCTCTGTTCGACGCGGCGCTCGCCGCCGACCGGGCCGCCGTGGTCCCCGCCCGCTTCGACACGACCGCACTGCGCACCCATGACGACCTCCCCGTGATCTTCAAGTCGCTGGTCCGGGCGCCCGCACGGCGTACGGCGGCCCCGGTCGCCGCCGAGGACCGGACCTCCTGGATCGCCCGCATGGCGGCCCTGGACGAGGCTGCTCTCCGGGCTGCGCTGGTCGAATTGGTCGGTACGCAGGTTGCGTTGGTGTTGGGTCATGGTTCGGCCGGTTCGGTGGATCCGGCCCGGGCGTTCCGTGACATGGGCTTCGACTCGCTGACGGGTCTGGAGCTGCGGCGTCGTCTGCAGGAGGCCACCGGGCTGCGGCTGCCGTCCACCCTGGTCTTCGACTACCCGACCCTGATGGCGCTGGCGGACCACTTGCGCGAGCAGGTGCTGGGCGCCGACGCCGCTCCCGCCCTCCCGGCACCGGCGGCCGCGTCTGCCGCGGACGACGATCCGATCGTGATCGTCGGCATGGCCTGCCGTTACCCGGGCGGCGTCAACAGCCCGGAGGAGCTCTGGCAGTTGTCGCTGGACGGCATCGACGCGATCACCGGGTTCCCCACGGACCGCGGCTGGGACCTCGACGGCCTCTACGACCCGGACCCCGACCGCGAGGGCACGACGTACGCCCGGCACGGCGGATTCCTGCCCGGGATCGGGACGTTCGAGCCGGAGTTCTTCGGGATCAGCCCGCGCGAGGCGACGGCGATGGATCCGCAGCAGCGGTTGCTGCTGGAGACGGCGTGGGAGGCGTTCGAGCGGTCCGGTATCGACCCGACGTCCCTGCGCGGCAGCAGGACCGGTGTGTTCGCCGGCCTGATGGCCATGGAGTACGGGCCGCCGTTGCACGAGCCGGTCGAGGGCATGGACGGATTCCGCATGCTCGGCAGTTCGTCGAGTGTCGCCTCGGGACGGATCTCCTACCTTCTGGGTCTGGAGGGTCCGGCGATGACGGTGGACACGGCGTGTTCGTCGTCCCTCGTCGCGCTGCACCTCGCGGCCCAGGCCCTCCGCAACGGCGAGTGCTCCCTCGCGCTGGCCGGTGGTGTGACGGTGATGTCGACGCCGACGACGTTCGTGGAGTTCTCGCGTCAGCGGGCGATGGCCCCTGACGGTCGGTGCAAGCCGTTCTCCGACGACGCCGACGGCGCCGGATGGTCCGAGGGCGTCGGTCTGTTGGTGGTCGAGCGGCTCTCCGACGCCCGGCGCAACGGCCACCGGGTCCACGCGGTCGTCCGCGGCTCCGCCGTCAACCAGGACGGCGGCAGCAACGGCCTGACCGCTCCCAACGGCCCCTCCCAGCAGCGCGTCATCCGCGACGCCCTGGCCGGCGCCCGGCTGGGCGCCGCCGATGTCGACGCCGTCGAGGCGCACGGCACGGGCACCTCCCTCGGCGACCCGATCGAGGCCCAGGCACTGCTGGCCACCTACGGCCAGGACCGGCCCGCCGACCGGCCGTTGTGGATCGGCTCGCTCAAGTCGAACATCGGCCACACCCAGGCCGCCGCCGGTGTCGCGGGCATCATCAAGATGGTGCAGGCGATGCGCCACGGCATCATGCCGCGCAGCCTGCACGCCTCCACCCCCTCGCACCACGTCGACTGGGAGTCCGGCGCGGTCGGCCTCCTGACCGCACAGCGCGACTGGCCCGAGCTGGACCGCCCGCGCCGCTCCGCGGTCTCGTCCTTCGGCATCAGCGGGACCAACGCCCATGTGATCCTCGAAGCCGCGCCCGAGGAGACCGCGCCCGAGGAATCCGCCGCCGGGAGCGAGCCCACTCCGGTGGTTCCCTGGGTGCTCTCGGCGAAGTCCCCGGCCGGGCTGCGGCGGCAGGCCGCCCGCCTGCTCGCCCGCGTCACCGGCGAGCCCGGACCCGACCCGCGGGACGTCGGGTTCACCCTGGCCACCGGCCGGGCGCTCCTGGAGCACCGGGCCGTGGTCCTCGGTGCCGACCGCGACGAACTGACCGGCGCCCTGGCGGCCCTGGCCGAGGGCCGGGAGGCACCGGCCGTCGTCGCCGGAGCGGTCCGCGACGCCGGCGCGGGCGGACTGGCGCTGGTCTTCTCCGGCCAGGGGGCGCAGCGCCCCGGCATGGGCCGGGAGCTGTACGAGGCGTACCCGGCCTTCGCCGAGGCGTTCGACGCCGTGTGCGCCGCCGTCGACGAGCACCTCGACGGCCACGCCGAACACCCGCTGCGCGACGTGGTGTTCGCCCCCGCCGACTCCCCGCTCGCACCGCTGCTGAACCAGAGCATGTACACCCAGACCGGCCTGTTCGCCCTGGAGGTCGCGCTCCTGGAGCTGCTGCGGCAGTGGGGGGTGGCCCCCGGCCACGTCATGGGCCACTCCCTCGGCGAGATCACCGCGGCCTATGCGGCGGGCGTGTTCACGCTGTCCGATGCCTGTGCGCTCGTCGCGGCGCGCGGCCGCCTGATGCAGGCCCTGCCCGCGGACGGCGCGATGGTCGCGCTGGCCGTGGACGAGCGGGAGGCCCTGGCGTTCATCGAGCGGGAATCGCTGGCGGACGCGGTCGGCATCGCCGCCGTCAACGGACCGCAGGCCGTGGTCGTCTCCGGCGACGAGGCGGCCGTGCTCGCCGTCGCCGGGCACTTCCGGGCCTCCGGGCACCGGACGCACCGCCTGCCGGTGTCGCACGCCTTCCACTCGCACCACATGGAGCCGATGCTCGACAAGTTCGGGGAGCTGCTGGCCGGTCTGACGTTCCGGCCGCCGCGGATCCCCGTGGTGTCGAACGTCACCGGCGGCCCCGTCGACCCCGAGGAGTTCTGCACCCCGCGGTACTGGGTGGAGCACGTCCGCCGGGCCGTGCGCTTCGCCGACGGCGTGCGCTCCCTGGCCGGGCAGGGCGTCACCGCCTACCTGGAGGTCGGCCCCGACGCCGTCGCCACCCCGATGGTGCACGCGACCCTGGACGAGGAGAACGCCGACTTCGTCGCCACCGCGCTGCTGAAGCCGGGCCGTCCCGAGGCGCAGGCGGTCGCGCGGGCCCTCGCCCTGCCCTTCGTGGCGGGCGCGCCCGCCGCCTGGGAGCGGCTGCTGCCCGGGGGCCGGCTCGTCGAACTGCCGGGCTACCCGTTCGCGGGCCGGCGCTACTGGCAGGACGCGTCCGGCTCACCGGCCGGCGTCCGGGCCGCCGGACTGAGCGCCACCCGTCACCCGCTGCTGGGCGCGGCCGTGTTCCTGCCCGACGGAGGCGCGGTGCTCACCGGCCGCGTCCTGTCCGGCTCGCACCCCTGGCTCGCCGACCACGCGGTGAACGGCACGGTGCTGCTCCCCGGCACCGCCTTCCTCGACCTGGCGCTGCACGCCGGCGACGCCGTCGGCTGCCCGCTCGTCGAGGAGCTGACGCTGGAGGCCCCGCTGGTCCTGCCGGCCGACGGCACCGTGTACCTCCAAGTCGTCGTCGGCGCACCGGACGAAGCGGGCCGCCGCTCCCTCGCCGTCCACTCCACGGCCACCCCGGCCGGGACCGGCGAGCCGGCGGCGCGGCACGCGACGGGCCTGCTGTCCGCGTCGGCCCCGCGGCCGGCCGCCCCGCAGGAGTGGCCGCCGGCCGGGGCCGAACCGGTGCCGGTGGACGGCCTCTACGAGGACCTGGCCGCCCGCGGCTACGGCTACGGGCCCGCGTTCCGGGGGCTCCGGGCAGCCTGGCGGACGGCGGACGAGCTGTACGCCGAGGCCGAACTGCCCGCCGAGCCAGGGGCGTTCGGCATCCACCCGGCCTTGCTCGACGCCGCCCTGCACGCCATCACCCTGGGCGTGCCGTCCGCCACGGGCACCGACGGTCCGCGGCCGCTGCTGCCCTTCTCCTGGTCGGGCGTGACGCTGGAGGCGTCCCGGGCCACGGCGGTCCGGGTGCGGATCGCCGCCGCGGGCGACGGAGCGGTGTCCCTGGCCGGCGTCGACGCCGCCGGCCGGCCCGTCGTCACCGTCGACTCGCTGGCGCTGCGGCCGCTGTCCGCCACGGCGCCCACCGCGCAGGACACGGGGCTCCACCTGCACTGGCAGGCACGGGCGGACGAGGCGGGAGACACAGGGGACGCCGAGGTGACCATCGCCCACGTCGAGCCCGGCGGGGACGTCCGCACACGGCTGGCCGAAGTCCTCGCCCTCACCCGGCAGTTCCTCGACGACCAGGCCGACGCCGACGCCCGGCTCGCCGTCGTGACCCGGGGCATGCTGGTGGAGGACCCCGACCCGGTCAGCGCGGCGGTGTGGGGCCTGCTGCGCTCGGCCCAGGCCGAACACCCCGGCCGGCTGCTCCTCGTCGACGTGGACGTCCGGTCGCCCGAGGCGCTCGCCGCGGCCGTCGCCTCCGGCGAGCCGCAGACCGCCGTCCGCGACGGGCGGGTGCTCGTCCCGCGCCTCACCCGCTCCGGGCCCGCCGTGCTGGCGCTGCCCGAAGCGCCCGCGTGGCGGCTGGAGCCGTCCGACGACGGCGACGACGCCGTCCTCGTCGCCGCCCCGGCCCCCGAAGGGCCGCTGGGGCCCGAGGAGATCCGGGTGTCGATGCGGGCCGCGGCGACGCGCAGCGCGGGCACCGGCATCGTGACCGGGGCCGGTGCGGCGGTCACCGGTGTGACCGTGGGCGACCGCGTCCTGGGCACATTCCCGCACGGGGACGCCCTCGGCAGCACGGCAGTCACCGACCACCGGTCCGTCGTCCGCGTACCGCACGGCTGGACCCCCGGCGAAGCCGCGGCCGCGGCGGGGGCGTACGACCCGGCCCACGCCGGGCCCGCGCCCGCCGGGCCCGCGGTCCGCGCCGTCGACATACGGACGGCGACCGGGGCCCTCCCGGCGGACGGGACGGTGTTCACCCTCCCGCGCCCGCTCGACCCGGACGGCACCGTGATCGTCACGGGCGCGAGCGGCACCCTCGGCGGACTCGTCCTGCGGCGGCTCGTCTCGGCACACGGCGTCCGCCGGGTGCTCCTGCTGAGCCGCAGCGGCGCCGGGGCACCGGACGGCCTGGCGGAGAGCGGCGTCCACGTGGACTCCGTCGCCTGCGACGTGGCCGACCGTGGCCAACTCGCCCGCGCGCTGGCCCGCGTCCCGGCGGAGCACCCGCCGACCGCCGTGATCCACACTGCCGGTGTGCTCGACGACGGCGTCCTCGACGCGCTGACGCCCGAACGGCTCGACACCGTGCTGCGCCCCAAGGCGGACGCGGTGCTGAACCTCCACGAGCTCACCGCCGACGCCGACCTGGCCGCCTTCGTGGTCTTCTCCTCGGCCGCCGGCGTCCTGGGATCGGCGGGCCAGGCCAACTACGCGGCCGCCAACGCCTTCCTGGACGCGTTCGTGGCCCGGCGGCACGCGGCCGGACTCCCGGCGGTCTCGGTCGCCTGGGGCATGTGGACGGAGGGCAGCACGATGACGGCCGGGCTCGGCGCCGCCGACCGGAACCGGATCGCCCGCCTGGGATTCCTGCCCACCTCCACCGAGGAGGGCCTGACGGCCTTCGACCGGGCGCTGTCCGGCCCGCTGCCGCTCGTCGTCCCGCTGCGCCTCGATCCCGCGGCGCTCCGCGCGGACACCGCGCCGGTGCTCCTGAGGGACCTGGCGCCCCGCCCGGACCGGCGGACGGCGGCCGTCGCGGAGGACGCACAGGACCGGTCCCTGCGGGACCAGTTGGGCGCGCTGCCCGCCGAGCGGCGGGGCGAGTTCCTGCTCGACCTGATCCGCACGGACGTCGCCCTGGTCCTCGGGCACGGCGACGCGCGCGGGATCTCCCCCGACGAGGCGTTCCGCGACCTGGGCTTCGACTCGCTGACCGCGGTCGAGCTGCGCAACCGGCTGGGCGGCCGCACGGGTCTGAAGCTCACCGCCACCGCGGTGTTCGACCACCCGAGCCCCCGCGCCCTGGCCGACCACCTGCTGGACCGGCTCGCCCCGGCGGCCCCCGCCGCACCACCGAGCCCCGGACGGCCGACCTACGAGCAGGTGCTGGCCGACCTCGGCAGGCTCGGCGAGAGCCTCGCCGCGCTGGAGCTCACCGGCGCGCAGCGCTCCGAACTGGCCGAAACCCTGCGGGGTCTGGCCGAGCCGACGGGGCCCGGCGGATCCGCCGCCCCGGAGGCCCCCGGCCTCGAAACCGCCACCGCGTCCGAAGTCCTCGACTTCGTCACCAACAGCCTTGGCATCTCCATCGACGGCGACTCGTCGCCCACGGACCCGAGTTGAGAGGGAGTTCATGCCCACCGAAGACGAGCTGCTGAAATATCTCAAGGCCGTGTCCGAGGAACTGCACGTCACGCGCGGCCGCCTGCAGGCGGCCGAGGGCGAGCGCAACGAGCCCGTGGCGATCGTCGGCATGAGCTGCCGGCTGCCCGGTGACGTCTCCTCGCCCGACCACCTGTGGGACATGGTCCTCAAGGGCGAGGACGCCATCGGCGACTTCCCGTCCGACCGCGGCTGGGATGTCGAGGCGCTGTACGACCCGGAGCCCGGCAACCCGGGCAGGACCTACACCCGCTCCGGCGGATTCCTGCGCGGTGCCGCGGACTTCGACCCGGCGTTCTTCGGCATCGCCCCGCGCGAGGCGTCCGTGATGGACCCCCAGCAGCGGCTGATGCTGGAGGCGTCCTGGGAGGCCCTGGAGCACGCCGGGATCAACCCGCAGACCCTCAAGGGCACCCGCACCGGCGTCTTCGCCGGTTCGTTCCACCACGACTACGACCCCGGCGGCGGCAGCGTCGGCAGTCTGATCTCCGGCCGCGTCTCCTACACGCTGGGCCTCCAGGGCCCGGCCGTCACGGTCGACACGGCGTGCTCGTCGTCCCTGGTGGCCGTGCACCTCGCGGCGGCGTCGCTGCGGTCGCGGGAGTGCTCCCTCGCCCTGGTCGGCGGGGTCACGGTGCTCGCGACGCCGGGCGTCTTCGTCGAGTTCTCCCGGCAGCGCGGCCTCGCCGCGGACGGCCGCTGCAAGTCCTACGCCACGGCGGCGGACGGCACGGGCTGGGGCGAGGGCGTCGGGATGCTCGTCCTGGAGCGCCTCTCCGACGCCGAGCGCAACGGCCACCGCATCCTGGCGGTGGTACGCGGCTCGGCCGTCAACCAGGACGGCGCCTCCAACGGACAGACCGCGCCCAACGGCCCCGCCCAGCAGAAGGTCATCCGCGACGCCCTGACCAGTGCCCGGCTGGGTACCGCCGACGTCGACGTCGTCGAGGGACACGGCACGGGGACGACCCTGGGCGACCCGATCGAGGCGCAGGCGCTGCTGGCCACCTACGGCCAGGACCGGCCCGCCGACCGTCCGTTGTGGCTGGGGTCGGTGAAGTCGAACATCGGGCACACCCAGGCGGCGGCGGGTGTCGCGGGCATCATCAAGATGGTGCAGGCGATGCGCCACGGCATCATGCCGCGCACCCTGCACGTCGACGAGCCGTCGGAGCACGTCGACTGGAGCGCCGGGCAGGTCCGGCTGCTCACGGAGAACGCGCCGTGGCCCGAGGACGGCCGTCCGCGCAGGGCCGGTGTCTCGTCGTTCGGCTACAGCGGGACCAACGCGCATGTGATTCTTGAGTCCGTTCCCACGGTGGAGGACGACCGGCCGGTGGCCGACGGCGTCGTTCCGTGGGTGCTGTCGGCGCGGAGCGAGGCCGCGCTGCGGGCCCAGGCCGATCGCCTGGCAGGGGCGGCGGACGGGCTGCGGCCCGTGGACGTCGGCTTCTCGCTGGCGCACGGGCGGGCGGTGCTGGAGCACCGGGCCGTGGTGCTGGGGCACGACGGTGGCGAAATGGCCGGAAAACTCCGGGACTTCGCTGCCGGGCGGTCGGTTGCGGGTGTGGTGGAGGGTCGTGCTGGTTCCGGTGGCACGGTCTTTGTGTTCCCGGGGCAGGGTTCCCAGTGGGTGGGGATGGCTCGCCAACTGCTGGAGTCCGAGCCGGTGTTCGCGGGGCGGATGGCGGAGTGCGCGGCGGCGTTGGAGCCGTATGCGGACGGTTGGTCGCTGCTGGATGTCGTCCGGGACGGCGATGAAGCCCTGTTGCAGCGGGTGGACGTCGTCCAGCCCGTGTTGTTCGCGGTGATGGTGTCGCTGGCCGAGCTGTGGCAGTCGCTGGGCGTCCGCCCGTCCGCCGTGGTGGGTCACTCCCAGGGCGAGATCGCCGCCGCCTGCGTTGCCGGCGGTCTCTCCCTGGAGGATGCGGCGCGTGTGGTGGCGCTGCGCAGCCGGGCGTTGCTGCGGCTCGCCGGGCGCGGCGGCATGGTGTCCGTCCTGGCCCCGCCGGAGCAGGTGACCGGGCGCCTGTCCGGCGGCCTTCAGATCGCGGTGGTCAACGGCCCCGAGCAGGTCGTGGTCTCCGGCGCCTCCGACGAGCTGGACGCCTTCCTGGCCGGCTGCGAGGCCGACGGCGTCCAGGCCCGCCGCGTCGCCGTCGACTACGCCTCCCACTCGCCGCAGGTCGAGGACCTGCGCGCCGAACTCCTGGACCTCCTGGGGGAAATCGAGCCGCGGTCCGGCCGGATCCCGCTGGTCTCCACGGTCACCGGCGGGATCGTCGACACGGCGGAGATGGACGCCGCGTACTGGTTCACCAACCTCCGCGAGACCGTCCGCTTCGACACCGCCCTCCAGCACCTGCTGGACACCGGCCACCGCGTCTTCGTCGAGGCGAGCCCGCACCCGGTGCTGACCGGCGCGCTGGCCCGGCCCGGCGTGGTCGCCGTGGGCACGCTGCGCCGTGGAGAGGACGAACGCGCCCAACTGCTGTGCAGTCTGGCCGAGGTGTACGTCGCGGGCGTGGACGTGGACTGGTCGTCCCGGGTGGCCGGCGGCCGCCCGGTGGACCTGCCGACGTACGCCTTCCAGCGCCGCCGTTACTGGCTGCCCGCCGGCGCGGCCACCGCCGACGTCGGCTCGGCCGGGCTCGGCGCCGTACGGCATCCCCTGCTGGGTGCGGCCGTGCGGCTGGCCAATGGTGACGACACCGTCCTGACGGGACGGCTGTCGCGCGGCACGCACCCCTGGCTGGAGGACCACGCCGTCTTCGGCACCGTCATCCTCCCCGGCACCGCATTCGTCGAACTGGCCCTGCGCGCCGGTGAGGAGGTCGGCTGCCCGTCGGTACGGGACCTGGTCCTGCATGCGCCGCTGTCCCTCCCCGAGCACGGAGAGGTGGACCTCCAGGTGCAGGTGGGGGCGGCGGGGAAGGACGGCGCCCGTCCGCTGGACGTCTACGCCGCCCTCCGCGGGCCGGACGGCACGCCCGAGTGGACCCACCACGCGAGCGCCGTCCTCACCGAGGACGCCCCCGAGCGCGGCGAGAACAGCCCCCTGAGGGACGCCACTTGGCCCCCCGCCGGCGCCGTCCGGCTGGACGCGGCGGGCCACTACGACGCCATGGCCGGACTCGGCCTGGACTACGGCCCGGCGTTCCAGGGCCTGTCCGACGTGTGGCGGCTCGGCGACGAGATCCTCGCCCAGGTCACCCTGCCCGGACGGCAGGCCGAGGAGGCGCCGCGGTTCGGACTCCACCCGGCGCTGCTGGACGCCGCGTTGCAGGCCGCCGCGGTGGACGCCACCGACGGACGGGCGCCGCTGCCGTTCTCCTTCGGCGCGGTCGCCCTGCACACCCGGGGCGCGGCCGGGCTGCGCGTGCGCATCGCCCCGGCCGGGGACGACACCTTCACCGTGGAGGCGGCCGACCCCGCCGGAGCACCCGTCGCCCGCATCGACGCGCTGCTGGTGCGCCCGGTGACGGCGGGCGACCTCGCCGCCGCGGACGGCGGGACGGAGGCGCTGCTGGCCGTCGAATGGGCGGAGTTCGAAGGGACTCCGGCCGCCGCGCCGCCGGAGGCGACGGTGCTCGGGGTCACCGACCCCGGCCCCGGCGCCGGTGACGTCGTGACCCGCACCCGGGCCGTCCTCCACGAGACGCTGCACGGCATCCAGCGGTGGCTGGCGGAGGACCGCCCCGCCGCGGAGCGGCTGGTGGTGGTCACCCGCGGCGCCGTGCTGACCGGCGCCGAGGGCCCCGGCGCGGAGCCCGACCTCGTCCAGGCCCCGGTGTGGGGCCTGGCCCGGGCCGCCCGTACGGAGAACCCCGGCCGCGTCGTCCTCGTCGACCTCGACGGCCCCGACACCGACGGGTCGGCGCTGAGCGACGCCCTGCGTTCGGGCCTGCCCGAACTGGCCGTCCGCGACGGGAGGATGTACGCCCCCGTCCTGCGCCGCCGCCCGGCCGACCGCACCGATGGCACGGCCGCCGCCCTGGGCACGGGCACCGTCCTGATCACCGGCGGAACGGGCGGGCTCGGCGCCCATGTGGCCCGGCACGCCGCCCGGCTCGGCGCCCGGCACCTACTGCTGCTCTCCCGCCGCGGCGCCGACGCCGAGGGCGCCGGGGCCCTGCTGGACGCGCTCACCGCCCTCGGCGCGGAGGTCACCGTCCGGGCCTGCGACGCCGCCGACCGTGGCCAACTGGAGCGCGTCCTGCGGGACATCCCCGCCGAGCACCCGCTGACCGCCGTCGTCCACGCCGCGGGCGTGCTCCACGACGGTGTCGTCGAGTCGATCGACGCGGCGGGGCTCGACACCGTGCTCCGGCCTAAGGCCGACGCCGCATGGCATCTGCACGAACTGACCGCCGGAGCCGGCCTGTCCGCGTTCGTGGCCTTCTCCTCCGTCTCCGGCACCGTCGGCGGAGCGGGCCAGGGCGGCTACGCGGCCGCCAACGCGTTCCTCGACGCGCTGATGCAGCACCGCCGCCGGAACGGCCTGGCCGGACTCTCCCTCGCCTGGGGCCTGTGGGCCGAGGCCACCGGGATGACCGGACACCTGGCACGCACCGACGTGGACCGCATCAACAGCAGCGGCGTCACCGCACTGGGCACCGAGCAGGGACTGGCGCTCCTCGACGCCGCGCTCACCGCGCGGACGGACGACGCGCTGCTCGTCGCCCTCGGGCTCGACCTTCCGGTCCTGCGCACGACCGACCCGGCCCTGCTGCCGCCGCTGCTGGCCGGGCTGGTCCCGCCGCGCCGCCGCGCAGCCGTCGCCCGGTCCGGGCGGCCGGGCCCCGCGGCCGGGACGGCGGCCCGTCTGTCCCCGGACTCCAGGGACGAGGTGGTGGAGCGGCTGCGGTACCGGTTCGCCGGAGCGATGGGCTTCGACCCCGCGGAGATCGACGTCACCGCGTCGCTCGTCGGCCAGGGCCTGGACTCCGTGATGGCCATGCAGACCCGCGGCCTGATCGAGGCGGACTTCGGCCGGACCCTGCCCGTCGCCCTGATGTTCAACGGAGCGAGCGTCGAGAGCATCGCCGACCACCTCATCGAGGGCGCCGACGGCCAACAGGCCGCGCCCGCCGAGGAGTCCGACGACGCCGGGGCGGAGGAGGTCGCGGACGTCGTCCGCCACCCCGCCACGCGGGACGTCGTCCGTCTGCTGCGCGCCGAGCAGCACGGCACGCCGGCCGTCACGCACCACATCGGACTGGCCCTCCGGCTCACCGCCCCGACAACCCCGGAGCGCCTCGCCGGGGCCGTCGCCCGGCTCGCCGCCCGGCACGCGGCCCTGCGCACCGCGATCGTCCAGGACGCCGACGGCGGCCAGCAGTTGGAGGTCCGCCGCACCCCGGCCGGCGAGCTGCTGCGCTGGTCCGAGGTGGCCGAGGACACCGACGCCGACCTGCGGCTGCGGGAGCTGATGGAGCCGCCCTTCGATCTGGCGGTCTCCCCGCTGTGGCGGTTCGAGCTGCTCGCCCGGCCCTCCGGCGACCAGGTGCTCGTCTTCGGCGCGCACCACGCGGTCTCCGACCTGGCGTCGCTGATGCTGGTGGCGCACGCCCTGGGCGACGAACTCGGCGGCTCCCCGCGGCCCGACGCCGTCACCAACCGCGACATCGACCTGCTGCTGCGGGCCCAGGCCGCGCGCTCCGACGGCGAAGCGCCCTCCCCGGGCGCCGACTTCGCCGGAGCACGGCGCCTCGACCTCGAACTGGCCCGGCCCCGGCCCGCGGAGCGGACCTTCCGCTCCTCGATGCTCCTGCTGGACCTGCCGGCGGACCTCCAGGAGCGGGTGGCGGCGCGGGCGACCCGCCTCGGGATCACCCCGGCCGCGTTCTGGCTGGGCGCCCTGACCGTTCACCTCGCCCGGCTCCGCGAGCGGGACCGGTTCGTGCTCGCCGTCCCGGTGGACACCCGGATGCACGCGGGCGCGCTCGACGCGGTCGGCTACTTCGGCCTCCCCATCCCGTTCGCCGCCCGGATCGAGCCCGGCGACGCCGCCGACGACGTCCTCCGGCGCACGGACGGCCGCCTCGGCGCGGTGCTGGAGCGGGGCGTCACCTTCTTCGACGCGATGCCGGCCCTCGTCGCGGAGGGGCTGTACCGCAAGGACGCGCCCCTGGTCGAGGTGTACTTCAACTACATGCCGCCGCAGACCGGTTCGGCGCCCGGCCTGGAGATCCTCCCGGCCGGCACCGGCTGGTCCGACCTCGACCTGATGATCACCGTGATGCCGGGCCTCGGGAAGCTGGGGCTCGACCACAGTCTCGACGTCCTCGACGAGGCGAGCTGCGCCGCCCTCGGCCGCGACTACCTCGCGCTCGTCGCGGAGCTCGCCGACGACCCCGCCGTCCCGGCCCTCCCCGCCGCCCCCGCGGCCCCTGCCGACGGGGCGCGTCCGGCCGGACAGATCGCCGTGGCGGCCACGTTCGCCCTGGGCAACCTGCCCGCGATGCTGTCGGTCGCCCTGGAGGACGCCGAGGTGGAGGGCGGCCCGTTCGAGGTCGCCGAGGCCCCCTACCACCAGGTCCTCGCGAGCCTGCACGACCCGGGCAGCGTCCTCGCCGACCCGTCCACCGCCGCCGGCCTCGTCCTGCTGCGCGCCGGCGACCTGACCCGCTTCGCCCCGGAGGACGACGGCCTGCTCGCCGAGCTCGCCGACGAGTATCCGGCCGCCCTGCTGGCCCTCGCCGAGCGCGGCAAGGCCCCGCTCGTCGTCGCCTTCCTGCCGGAGCGCGCGGCCGGCGAACGGGCCCGCCGCTGGGAGGAGTCGGTGACCGAGCGGCTGCGCGACAGGCCGGGCATCGCCGTCCTGCCCTCCGACCGGTGGGCCGACGACGCCTCGGCGGACGAGATGTTCGACGAGCACACCGACACCATGGCCCACCTGCCGTTCCGGGAGGAGTTCCAGGCCGTGGTCGCCCTGACCCTCGCCGACGTCGTCCGCACCCTCCGCCGCCGGCCGCCCAAGGTGATCGTCGTCGACGGCGACCACACGCTGTGGAGCGGCGTGGCCGGCGAGATCGGGCCGGACGCCGTCGACCTGACCGGGCCCCGCGCCCTGCTCGCCCGGCGCCTGCTGGAATGGCGCGCCGCCGGTGTGCTGCTGGCCCTCGTCTCGAACAACGACGAGGAGACGGTGCACGCCGTCCTCGACCGGCCGGACAGCCCGCTGCACCGCGAGCACTTCGCGGCGGTCTCCGCCGCGTGGGAGCCCAAGTGGACCCGGATCCTGAGGATCGCCGAGGAGCTGGGGCTGGGACTGGACAGCTTCCTGTTCCTCGACGACAACCCGGTGGAGATCGCCGCGGTCCGCGCCGAGCTGCCCGAGGTGCTCTCCCTCACCTGCCCCGAGCCCGGCGAACTGGCCGCGTTCATCACCCGGCTGTGGCCCGCCGTCCCGCGCGCCGCGACGGCCGAGGACGCCGCCCGGGCCGAGTTCTACCGCCAGGAGAAGGTGCGCAGCCGGGCCCGCGAGGGGGCGAGCTTCGCCGAGTTCCTGGAGAACCTGCGGCTCGAACTCGACATCGAGCCCGTCTCCGCCGAATCGGCCGAGCGCACCGTCCAGTTGAGCCGGCGGACCAACCAGTTCAACCTGCGGCCCCTCCCGCTCGACCCGGACCGGCTGGAGCAACTGACGCGGGACGGCGGAGAGGTGTGGACGGCCACCGCCCGCGACCGCTTCGGCGCGTACGGACAGATCGGCGTCCTGGCCGTCCGGCCCGAGGGGGACGCCCTTGAGGTGGTCGCCTGGATGATGAGCTGCCGCGTCCTCGGGCGCGGCGTGGAGGACCGGCTGCTCCAGTGGCTGGCCGACCGGGCCGAGGCCCTCGGCCGCACCACGGTCCGCCTGATCGCGGACAACACGCCGCGCAACATCCCGGCCCGGCGCCTCGTCTCCCGCCTCGGCGGCGGCGACACCGACGCGCCGCGGCTGGAGACGGCGGTGACACCGGCACGACTGCGGGAGTTCCGCTCCTGGGACCCCGGAACGAATTCGGCTGCGGAGGACAGCAATGCCTGAGGGAACAGCGATGCCTGAGGGAACAGCGACGCCTGAGGGAAGCGGTACCAGCCGCAACCGGAACGTCGACCGACGGCCCGAGGAGGAAATGATCGAGGGACGGGGCCCGGGCCGGGCCCAGGCGTCCGACCTGCTGGCCCGCCTCCGACGGCCGGCCGCCCCCGCGGCGGGCCACGAAGCGCGCCCCCGGACGGTCGACCAGGTCGCCGCGGCCATCGCGGAGCGGGCCTCCCGCTTCCTGGCGGGCCCCGTGGCCGACGTCGAGACGGACCTGTTCGACGCGGGCATGTCCTCGGTGGACGCCGTCGAGCTCGTCGCGGTCATGGCCCGCGAACTGGACGTGGCCGTCAGCCTGGACGACGTCTTCGCCGACGCCCGCCCCCGCCGCCTCGCCCAGCGCTGGGCGAAGGCCGCCGGGTTGCCCGACCGAGCGGCGGCTGCGGAAAGCCCATCGGCGACCACCTTGCCCGTGGTGGCCGCCGGGACGGACGAGGACCTCGACCTGATCCTCGCCGACCTCTCCCAGGCCGACCGGCTGCCCTGGAGCAGCCGGCCCGAGCCCGTACCGCCCCGCCGGATCCTGCTCACCGGCGCCACCGGCTTCCTCGGCAGCCATCTGTTGCTCGACCTGCTGCGACAGGGCGACGCCCACGTGGTCTGCCTGGTGCGCGCCGAGGACGACCGGGCCGCCGAACGGCGCCTCGGCGAGGCCCTGGAGAGCTTCGGCCAGTCCTGGTCCTCGGAGGTCCGGCGGCGGGTGACCGTCCTCGCGGCGGACTTGAGGCAGCCCCGCCTGGGGCTGACCGGGGAGCGCTGGGAGGCCCTGGCCCGGGAGACCGACGCGATCGTCAACGTCGCCGCCGCGGTCGACTTCCTGCGCGGCTACCCGTCGCTGCGCCAGACCAACGTCCGCGGCCCGCTGGAGCTGGCCGAGCTGGCGATGACCGGCCGGCCCAAGCCCCTGCACCACGTCTCGTCCGTCGCCGTGTTCAACGAGATCGGCATCGCCAGGATGGGCGAGGACGACCCGGTCGCCCACATCGACCGGCTGGTCGCCGGCTACGACAAGTCCAAGTGGGCCGCCGAGGCGGCGCTGCGCCGGGCCCGCGAGCACGGCCTGACGGCGACGTTCCTGCGGCCGGGCGCGATCGGCGGCCACACCCGCACCGGTGTGTACAACCCGAGCGACCTCAGCACCGGACTGATCGGCGCCATCTCCCGCTACCGCACCGTCCCGGCGTTCAAGTACATGAACCTCGCGCCGGTCGACTGGGTCAGCCGCACCGCCGCCGCCATCGTCTTCGACCCGCAGGCGTGGGGCCACAACTACAACCTCACCGGCCGCGCGGAGACGCTGCCCGAGCTCGTCAAGGACATGAAGCTCGCCGGGATGAACGTCCGCGTGGCCAACTGGCGGGACTGGAAGGACGACCTGCTCGCCCGCCACGAGGCCGAGCCGGTCCCCGCGCTGGACTCCATCGTCCGCATCATGCGCAGCCCGACCGCGCTGAAGCTCTTCGAGGCGCTGATGTTCGGCCCCGCCGCCGCGGCCGACCGGACGGAGGCCTTCCTCGCCCGGCACGGCCTCCCGGCCCCCGAACGCTACGACGCCAAGGCCCAGTTGAAGACCTTCGAGCGGATGGCCGAGGACGGCGTCACCCGGCTCCCCAGCCGCGAGGACCCGCCCTACCTGGAGTTCGACGAGCGGATGCGCGGCCTCGTCGGACCGGTGGGCCAGGAGCCCGACACCCGGTGCAGGACGGCGTTCACCCTCTCCATCGCCAGCATGTACCAGGTCGCCCAGCACCGCCGGGTCGACGTCCGCGGCCAGGTCGTCTGCGAGCGGGTGCACCCGGAGCCGCTGACCGTGACCCACGGCGAGATATGGGTCCGGCCCGACGAGGGCGTCCCGCTCCGGCACGGCAACGACCACCCGCTGCTGCGCTACCGGCTCGTCCTGGTGGACCGCGACGGCGGCCGGTGGTGGCTGGAGGGCTGGAAGACCGCCCGCGCCCGGCGCGACCTGTGGAAGCAGACCCGCACTCTGGAGATCACCATCGGCCGCGAGGGCGAACCGGCCTGCTACGCCGGGGTGGTCCAGGTGCCCGGCAAGAGCTTCCTCCCCGACCAGATCGACGGCATCCGCGTCGACCCCCGGCTGTCCTCGCAGGAGCAGCGGCTCGCCAAACTCTCGTGGCTGTCCTGGTTCTTCGTGCAGATGGGCATGGGGCTGGCCGAGCCGTCCCTGCGGGCCGGCGCCGAACTGCTGGACCTGCGCCGGGACGCGATCGACCGGGACAAGGACAAGATGCAGCGCAAATTCCGCAAGCTGATCAGGCAGAGGGAGCAGATCCGATGACGCTGAGGCCCCTGACACCGAGTCCCCTGACACCGAGGCCCCTCCACTCACGGCTCGGCGCCGCGATCGAGCAGATCCCCTTCACCGCGTCCGACGGCACCGAGCTCGGCCTGTGCCGGGTCTCGGCCGGCGACGGCGCCGACCGGCCGCCCGTCCTCGTCCTCCACGGACTGACCGCGTCCTCCGACATGTTCCTTCTGCCGGAGACGCGGAACCTGGTCGACGTCCTGCTCGACGCGGGCTACGAGCCGTGGCTGCTGGACTGGCGCGGCAGCTGCCGCCTGCCCTACAACGAGGGCCGCGTCCGCTACACCTTCGACGACGTGGCGCTCTACGACATCCCCGAGGCGGTGGCGCTCGTCCGCGAACGCACCGGCGGGAAGCCCCTGCAGGTCGTCGCCCACTGCATCGGTGCGCTCTGCCTCTCCCTGAGCATGGCGGCCGGGCTCGTCCCCGGACTGGCCGGCGTCGTCGCGCAGGGCGTCTTCCTCACCCCCAAGATGTCCTGGAAGACCCGGATGCGCCTGCACTTCGGCGGCGAGCTCCTGCGGTCGCGCCTCGTCAACATCCCCACCGACTTCCGCAAGGTGGGCCTCTGGTCGAAGCACTCCCTGATCTTCGCCGAGGTCTCCCTAGGCGCCGAGTGCAAGGACCCCACCTGCCAGATCCTGCACAACGACTCGTGGGGCGTGGGCGGTTCGCTCTTCGAGCACGAGAACCTCGACACCCGCACCCACGACCGCCTAGCCGACCTCTACGGCACGGTCCCCATGTGGATCCTCCCGCACCTGCGCCAGATCGAGCTGGCCCACACGATGATGCGCCACAACGATGCCGACGGCCGCTACGACGCCCTTCCGAAGAACGCCCTCGACGACGCGGACCGCATCGAGGCCCCGCTCCTCCTCCTCTCCGGCAGCGACAACCGCTTCTGGTACGACTCCAACAAGCTCTGCCACGAGCTCCTCACCACCCGCCACCCGGACCTGGACGTCCGCTACGTCGAGGTGCCGGGCTACGGCCATCTCGACACCTTCATAGGCCGCAACGCCGCCCTGGACGTCTTCGGCCATATCGTCGACTTCCTCGACGAGTGCCGGACGGCGGCGGTCTCCGCCGCATGACGAGCGGGCGCCTCGTACAACGGGGCGCCCTGCCCTGCCGTGGCCGACGGATGATTGACTGCGGCACATGGCCCCCGCGACGAACCCTGCCCCGACGCCCCCTCGGGACGCACCACCCCCCTTCGACCCCGAACTGAAGGCGGCACTGGCGTCCTTGGGGGACGGGGTGAGGGAGCCGGTCACCCCGGAGAACCTCGCCGCCCTGCAGGAACGGGACGCCGCGGCCCGGCCCAGGCCGACGCTCCGGGAGCTCCGGGCCGACGGCCGGTTCGAGGTGGACGAACTGCGGGTGCCGGGAGCACCGGGAGGGCCGGACGTCACGCTCGTGAGCGCACGGCCCGCCGGACTCACCGGGCCACTGCCCCTGCTCTACTACCTGCACGGCGGCGGAATGATCACGGGCAACGCCTGGTCCGTCCTGCCGAGGCTGCTCCGCGAGTGGGCTCTCCCCCTCGAACTGGCCGTCATCTCCGTCGAGTACCGACTGGCACCGCAGACGCGGTACCCCGGACCGGTGGAGGACTGTTACGCCGGACTCACCTGGGCGGTCGCCCACGCGGCCGACCTGGGCATCGACGCGGACTGCCTCGTCATCGGAGGCAAGAGCGCCGGCGGCGGACTCGCCGCGGCGCTGGCCCTGCTCGCGCGTGACCGGGGCGGGCCCGCCCCGATCGGGCAACTGCTCCTGTGCCCGATGCTCGACGACCGCAACAACACCTTCTCCGGCCACCAGTTGGCCGGCCTCGACGTCTGGGACCGGACCTCCAACGCCACCGCGTGGCAGGCGCTGCTGGGCGACCGGTACGGAGCCCCGGACCTGCCGCCCTACGCGGCCCCCGCCCGTGCCACGGACCTCTCCGGGCTGCCCCCGGCCTACATCGAGGTCGGTTCGGCCGAGACCCTCAGGGACGAGGGCGTGGCCTACGCCAACGCGATCTGGCGGGCCGGCGGCCAGGCCGAACTCCACGTATGGCCCGGTGCCTTCCACGGCTTCGACACCTTCGCACCACATGCGTCCCTCAGCCAGGATGCCCGCAACGCCCGCTTCCGCTGGCTGCGCCGCGTCCTCACCTGAAACACGAAACCTTGAAACACGAAAAACTGAAGCACGAGAGCTGAAGCACGAAACCTGAAGCACGAAAGCTGAAAAACGAAGCCCCTCTCCTGAGGGCAGGAGAGGGGCACGAGATCACTTCTTCCGGCGCTTACGGGGCGCAGGAACGGTCGGCGCCTCGGTCTCGCGGGCGGCGGCGAAGAAGGGCGCCATCACTTCCTCGTACTGCTTCAGGGATTCGGGCCCCAGGTCGATTTCGAGCCACTTGGGCACCTGAATCTCCTTGATCTCCATCACGGGGGAACCGTCCTCGTCCACCTCCCCCGTCAGGTCCTCCATTTCCTCGGCCACCGTCACGGCGAACTTGACCGTGGTCAGGCTGTCGGTCACCTCGGGGGCGAGGTCGTCGAAGTCGATCCGCTGGACGTAAATCGGCGTCGTGATCGTCTGACTGCCGACCTCGATCGTCTTCACTCCTTCTTCCACGTTGGGCTGACCCTTGTGGGATTCGTCTACCTCGATGAATTTGGTGCCCATGGATGGCGCCCTTCCTTTGCGCTGGCGTGTGCCTAAATTCTAGTGGAACAAGGGTAGTTGACGCCAATTCAGGTACGGGTGATCCGCCCTTCCGCAGGGGGCGTTCCCGGCCGGAAAGAGACTCCCGAAAACCATCGGAAAAGTTCGCTCGACAAGCCCTTTCCCGGTCGGAGCGTTCCCAGGGCCGCGCTCGATTACGTCACCGGCCCGGCCCTTGAACAGGGCCACGAGGTCGCGCTGTACGCCCCCCTCATGTTCCGCCGCGAAGCATGGCGGAGAGGAGTGGAGTTCCACAGGGCAGGAACGGACTGGACCTGCGACCCCGCCGTTCAGCAAGCGGCAAGTGAGATCTGGAAGGAATCCGGGAACGCGCCGTTCAACCGCTATGTCTTCGGTCGGCTCCGGCCGGATCGGGCCGAGGCGAAAGCCCGTGACCTGATCGCCGCATGGACACGGTCGCGGCCCGACCTGGTGATCGCCGAGTGCAGCGATCTCGGTGCGCACCTCGCGGCGAAGGTCCTGGACCTGCCCGTGGTCGCGGCGGGCAACGGCCTGGGCCCGGCGCTCCTGGACCTCTGGGACACCGACATCGCGCCCGCGTCGCCCCCCCGCATCAAGGTCGTCGAACGCGCCCCACAGCCCGCGCTCCTGCACCGCGCCGACCTGTTCGTCACACACGGAGGCCGCGCATCCCTGCTCGCCGCGGTGCAGGGCAAAACCCCCGCCCTGGGCATGGGCGTTCTCGCCGACCAGCCCGACAACACCACCGCATTCGCCCGACGCGGCCTCGGCCGCACCCTGCAACTCACGGCGAAGCACACCGAGATCGCCGACACCATGACGGCCGTCCAGCACGGCGATGACAGGGTGGTCGCTGTGTCATACGAACCGCCGAGGTCTGCCCCGCCCATGCTCGACGCCATACGCAGCCGCCTGCGTCGCCGCGACGACGCCGCCCTGTCCCGGATCCGTGCCGAAATCACCGCGTTCGGTGAAGCGCTGGCCGCACACGATTTCGTGCCGAACGCCGAACACGGCCCGGAGCTGATAGGCGACTACGAGCGGGCCCTGGATGCGTACGAGCAGGCGAAGCGGGACTTCGTGGGCGACCGTAACCGCGAAGACGCCCAGGACGTCCTGCGTGCCCTGGACGAAGGGCGGCACGCCCTCGCCTGTGTGGACGCGCGCCTGGCGGGGCGGCCGCTCCCGCGACGCCACCCCCTCTGTTTCTTCGACCCGCGTCACGGCCCCTCTACGGCCGAGGTCCGGTGGTCACCGCCGGAGGGAGCGGCCCGGACGATCGCGGTCTGCGCGGCCGACGCCGTACGGCTGGGCGAGCGGTGCGTCTCCAACGCTCCCGTGTCCCGGCCGGTGGCCGACCCGGTGAACCAGCCACCGGCCGAGGCCGAGGCCCGGGCCTCCGGTGTGGGCCGTCGCGAGTTCGGGCTGCTGCGGCCCGACCCGACAGCGCCTGCGATCCTGGTCTTCCGGGTCACGGCCGACAACCCCGGCAAGGAGACCGCCTTGCGGCGGGTACGAAGGCGCAACCGGCCTTCGGCCACCGTGAAGCCGAAGGACCAACTTCTCAGGATCCCGGGCGACTTCACGGCCCGCTTCGCCGTCCCCGTACGGGAGGACGGCAGGCCCGACGCGTGGTTCGAGGTGCGCGGGAAGACGCACTGGGAAGCGTGGCTGGAGTCCGCCGAAGGCTGTCGGTGCTTCGAGACGTCGATCACGGGCAACGGCTGGGAGATCGTGCGCTACACGGGCGGCGGCACGGCGTGGGCGCAGTTCCTGCACGAGGGCAGGGGCGAGGTGTGCGTGGAGCAGCTCGGCCCGCAGTTCCAGCCGGCGCAGCGCCTGCTCAAGGGGTACGGGGCCGTCGGGCCCGGGAGGGGCTCCATGGCGATGCCCCGGCAGCAGTCGTGGCTGGCGATCGCCTGTCGGGGCAAGTGGTCGATCACGGTGGAGCGGGAATGAACAGGCCCCGGTACGGGGGGCGTGGCAGGCGGGCGCGGCATGGACGTATGGTGATCAAGAAGTTTTCGGATTTGTCTGATGAAAATGGGGGGACCTTCCGTGAAACTGACTCGACTCTCCGCTGTGGTCGCCGTTGTCGCGCCGGCCATCCTGCTCTCCACTCCGGCGGTCGCCGCCGTTGCCCAGTCTCCCGCCGCTGCGACGACTGCCAGGAGCGCCGCCTCGCAGGAGGATGAAGACCGGATCGCCATCCTCAGGATGCTGTCCACGGAGAAGGGCGAGGGCTTCAAGCGTGAGGCCAATAAGGCGCTCGACGGCACGGCCGCGGACCTGCGCCGGTTCCTGGAGACGGGCCAGTACCTCGCCCGGGACGAGGACAACACCGTCGAAATCTTCAGGGTGATCGCATCCAGCAAGGGCAAGGCCCTTAAGGAGGCGGCCGGGAAAGCGCTGGAGGGCACGGCTGCCGACCGTGTCACATTCCTCACCAAGACCCAGTACGTCGCCCGTGACGAGGACAACAGCGTCGCCATCCTCACGATGCTCGCCGGCAAGAAGCTCGACCGGAAGGCCTCCGACGCCGCCCAGAAAGCGCTGAACGGCTCCGCCGCCGACCGGGCCGCCTTCCTCAAGAAGTACGGCAAGTAGTCGCCGGGGGCAGGGCCCTGGACCTGCCCCCCGACGCACACAGCGGCCGCCGCACGGACTGGGACCTGTGCGGCGGCCGTCGTCGCCCCGGCATGTCATCCCTCGGAAGCCCGGAAGCAGGGAACCTGACAAAGAAGCTGCCGAGTGGCTCACCAGCAGATCTTCGTCTGCTTGGGGGTTCACGGCTCCTTGCCGTGCTGGCCTGCGCGGAGCCCGCTGCGCAGTCGAGGATCCCGGGCAGCGATCCGTGAGTGGTCCGGATCTTGCTCGGCGGAGGGGCTGATTCCCATCACCTGCTGCCTTGTTGATTGCCCAGCGGGAGCGGCTCGTGGTGGTGCCAGATCAAGTACCTGTCCTCGGCCCGCAGTTCTGCCTCCCCCCACTCCAGACGGATCACGCCGCGCTCCATGGAGCACGCGTACGCGAGGAGGATCAATTTGGTGCCCGGAGGAAGCCGGGTGAGATCCCGGTGGACTTCCGGTTCCGGCATTTCATCCCACTCAAGATCCAGCTCTCCCTGCAGCGGTTCGGGACCGTAGTGCCGGATGAGGTCCGCCCGTAGGCCGGTGGCCCGGCGTAACCGGGCTTCCGTGACAGGGACGTCGGTCTTCGCGTAGCGGAGGGGGTAGAGCATGTGCTCGCCGACCATCGTCACGGTTCGGGATCCCAACCGCACGGGCTGGGCGCTGGGCAAGTCCCTCAAGCCGGCGAGCAGTTCCTCGTACTGCACGGCGTACAGGCCATGGCCGTATGCCTCCAGCGTCTGCGTGTGCACACCCTGGTGACCGTCCCTTGCCCGCTCATGTGCACGTACCAGGCATTCGGGTATGGCCTGGGTCAGCGGGCCGACCAACTCACCGAAGACCCGGCGTGCCCAGGCTGAGGACGGTTCTGGTCCCTTCATGAATGGCTACCTCCCCCTCGATGGCCTGCTGAAGTGCAGCCCTGGTATGACCGTGAAGGAGGACAGGTGCGTTCACAAGGGTGCATTTCCCGCATTGGCGGGTGCGCTCCCGGCTGGGGCGGGAGCCGTCGATGAACGGGATCTCTGCTGGGTGCGGTTCGTTTCGAGAGATGGCGGGTTCACCACTCCCGCGTGGCGATCAGCTCTTCCATGTCCGCGTTCGTGAAGCCGTAGACGCGGGCGATGAACCAGAAGTCCCTGGCTATCTCGTCACGGGCCATGGTCTCGATCTCGCTGCCGGCGGCCTCGAACTCGGCCTCTAGGCCGTTGAACTCCTCGGTGGCGGCCCGGGTCAGAGCGTAGAGCGCGGCCAGATCGACGGGCGCATCCGCTTCGATGTTCTCGCACAGCCGCAGCAGAACCGCCTTTCCCCGGTCCACCACGTGATCGGGGTAGTAGTCGTCCTCGTACAGCCCCCGAAGAAAGGCGTGTGCGGTCACGTGCTGATTGCTGATGGGCATGCTGCTTCCCGCCCCTGGTCGGTGAACGATGTGGCACCTCGATCGTGCACCAGAGCACTGACAGTGCTCCTGGAACGGCAAGGGGGGGCTGCGCCGGGAGGACGCTGGCCGGGGCTGTGCACGAGGCGGCTCGCCCCTACCGTGGCGGTGGAGGAGGGGGTGCGGATGGACCCATCGTCCGAGGAACGGGAGGCCCCGGGAGGCTACTGCCGCGCGGTGCGTCGGGAATGCTGTTATGCGCTGTCGATGGGTTGTACGTCCATGGTGGAGCGGAGTTGGATCAGGAAGGTCTCGAACTGCTGCAGAAGCTCGGAAGGGTAGCGATCGAGGACAGCGTCCTGTCGCTGTTTGACGGGGGTGAAGAACTCATCGGCGAGCTGTTTGACCTGCGGATCGGTGCGCAGAGTGACGACTCGTCGGTCTGCTTCCTCGCGAGTACGGCTGATGTAGCCGGCCTTCTCCAGGCGGTTCAGGAGCGCGGTCATGGCTCCTGAGGACAGGGGGATGCGCTTACTGAGCAGTGCCGGCGACAGCGGGGCACCACTTTCTTCGGCGGAGGAAATCTCCAGCAAGGCGAACGCGTCCGTGGAATGTACACCGAGCCGGGTGGCAAATCGGCGGCCCAGCTCGGTGAAGCTCGCGCCGTAAGCCATGAGTTGTTCTGTCAGCCGCTCGCGCTGAGTTGCGACGTCACCGGCTGCCGTCTTCTCCACTGGGCCCTCCCTCTGCTCCTGGTCGCCGACAAGTGCCCCCGCTGGCGGGCAGGTTGACAACTTGGACCCTCCAATCTAGCTTACCCATGAAGTAGCTTCATCATAAAGATACTTCATGGTGAAGGTGGTGTGCCCGTGGGGCCGGAAGTCCCCCTGCGCCGCTCTGCCTTGTCTCCTCGGCATGTGGAGTTCTGATGCAACCCGCTCCTTATCTGGATGACGTCAACCTCTTCGCCGCAGCCGTCCGTGGTGTTGCCGAATCCGACCCGGTCCACGCCGCCCTGCGCGCCGGCGGCCCCGTCGTCCAAGTGGACGCCCCGGCAGGGGGCCGGGCTTGGGTGGTGACCGATGAGGTGCTGGCGCGCCAGGTGCTCGCCGACCCTCGCATCGCCAAGGATCCCGCATTCGCACCCCCCGGCTGGAACCCGCACACCGCCGGACTCGAGCAGACCGCCGCCGAACAGCCATCACTCACCACCCTCGACGGCCCCGACCATGCCGAGCTGCGACGTGCCCATGCCCCACTGCTGAGCGCCAAGCGGATCGGCGAGCAGTCCGACCGCGTCCATGCCATCGCCCGGACGTTGTTGGCCGAACTCGCCATCGAGCATGGGGCGATCGACTTGATGGCCGGGTTCACCACCCGCTACCCGCTCACTGTCCTGCTCGACCTGCTCGGCATACCTCTCGACCTCGTCGACCAGGCTGCCGACGCCTGTCGACGGATGCTCGACGGCGGGCCAGGGCAGGCCCAGGCGATCGCTGACCTCGCGGAGCTTGCCGGAGCCGGACTCGACGACACCGGCCGGGGCCTCGCCGTCGAGCTTCGGAAACGTGTCCCGGCGCACACGACCCGGGAGCAGCTTCGGTACCACCTTTTCGCGTTGATCTTCGCGGGACAGCTCACCACCGACGCCTCCCTCGGCGCCCTGATCGCGTACACCCTCGCGGAACGCCCCCAGCGTGGCGCCGGCACGGAGGACACCGAAGAACTGGTCCGTGAAACGCTCCGGCAGCACCCACCCGCTCCCCTTACCCTCTGGCGGTTCACCACCGCTGAGCTCGAACTCGCCGGGATGCGGTTGCCTGAGCGGGCTCCCGTGCTCGTCGACATCCAGGGGATCAATACCAACCCCGACCGCTCGCCCGGACCGGACCTGACCTTTGGTGCAGGCCCGCATTACTGCATCGGAGCCCAGCTCGCGCAGCTCGAACTGCGGGCAGTGGCCACGGTGCTGCGCACCGACTATCCCGATGCCCGCCTTGCCGTGCCCTTCGCCGAACTCCGCCAGCGCACCCTGGGTGGACTGCAGGGCAGTCGGTTGACAGCCCTTCCCGTCATCCTGCGGGGCTGAGATCGAATCTCCATTCAGGGCGGGGCGGGCATTGCTGCTGACTCGCAAGGTGGAAGTGGGACTTCGGTGGCTACAAGTAGCCGGGCTTGGTCCGCGTATGGCCCGGAAATGCCGGTCAGGACTGGTTCTCGGGTGAGACGGGTTGCAACAACCCGTGCATATCGCCGGGTTGGGCGATCACGGCACCCGAGGACCGACCGGAGGGCCGACGCCCCGCACCCGCGCAGGTCACCGGCCCTCCCAACCCCCCTAGAAAAAGCCCAGCTTCTTCGCCGAGTAGCTCACCAGCAGATTCTTCGTCTGCTGGTAGTGGCCCAGCATCATCTTGTGCCCCTCCCTCCCGATGCCCGACTGCTTATAGCCGCCGAAGGCGGCGTGGGCCGGGTATTGGTGGTAGCAGTTGGTCCAGACGCGGCCGGCCTGGATGGCGCGGCCGGCGCGGTAGGCCGTGGTGCCGTTGCGGGTCCAGACGCCGGCGCCGAGGCCGTAGAGGGTGTCGTTGGCGAGGGTGATGGCGTCGTCGAAGTCGGTGAAGGAGGTGACGGCGGCCACCGGGCCGAAGATTTCCTCCTGGAAGATGCGCATGCGGTTGGTGCCCTCGAAGATGGTGGGCTCGACGTAGTAGCCGCCCTTGAGTTCGCCGCCGGGGTCGGCGCGGTGGCCGCCGGTGAGGACGCGGGCGCCTTCCGCGCGGCCGATGT
The DNA here is from genome assembly GCF_041519305.1 of Streptomyces luteireticuli. Taxonomy (NCBI): domain Bacteria; kingdom Bacillati; phylum Actinomycetota; class Actinomycetes; order Kitasatosporales; family Streptomycetaceae; genus Streptomyces; species Streptomyces luteireticuli. Next base: position 1,898,406 of record NZ_CP167927.1, on the reverse strand, counting down.
CGAGGTAGGAGAGGATTTTCTCCAGTTGGTCGTTGGAGGCCTGGGCGCCGATCATCGTGTCGGTGTCGAGGGGGTGGCCGGGGAGGATCGCCTCGGTGCGGGCGACGGCCGCGGCGAGGAAGTCGGCGTAGTGGCCGCGCTGGATCAGGGCGCGGGACGGACAGGTGCAGACCTCGCCCTGGTTGAGGGCGAACATGGTGAAGCCTTCGAGGGCCTTGTCGAGGAAGTCGTCGTCGGCCGCGGAGACGTCGTCGAAGAAGATGTTGGGGCTCTTGCCGCCGAGTTCGAGGGTGACGGGGCGCAGGTTTTCGGAGGCGTACTGCATGATGAGGCGGCCGGTCGTCGTCTCGCCGGTGAAGGCGATCTTCGCGACGCGGGGGGAGGAGGCGAGAGGTTTGCCGGCTTCCACGCCGAAGCCGTTGACGATGTTGACCACGCCCGGGGGGATGAGGTCGGCGACCAGGTCGAGCCAGATGTGGATGGAGGCCGGGGTCTGCTCGGCCGGTTTGAGGACGACCGCGTTGCCCGCCGCCAGCGCCGGGGCCAGCTTCCAGGCGGCCATGAGGAGGGGGAAGTTCCAGGGGATGATCTGGGCGACGACGCCGAGCGGTTCGTGGAAGTGGTAGGCGACGGTGTCCTCGTCGATCTCGGAGAGGCTGCCCTCCTGGGCGCGTAACGCGCCCGCGAAGTAGCGGAAGTGGTCGATCGCCAGGGGGATGTCGGCGGCGAGGGTCTCGCGGACCGGCTTGCCGTTCTCCCAGGACTCGGCGACGGCGAGGGCTTCGAGGTGTTCCTCCATGCGGTCGGCTATGCGGAGGAGGACGGCGGACCGGTCCGTGGGGGAGGTGCGGGCCCAGGCGGGGGCCGCGGCGTGGGCGGCGTCCAGGGCGCGTTCGACGTCCTCGGCCGTGCCGCGGGCGATCTCGGTGAAGGGCTCGCCGTTCACCGGGGTCGGGTTGTCGAAGTAGCGGCCCAGCGCCGGGGGTACGTACGCGCCGCCGATCCAGTGGTCGTAGCGCGGGCGGTACGAGACGACGGCGTCGGGCGAACCCGGGGACGCATAGCGGGTCATGGGGGTGCCTCCTTGTGCACGGCCGCCCGCTCCGTCGCGGGCGGCGAACGGCTGGACGCTACCCAGGGACCGCTTGCCGTAGGCCCTACGGGTGTGGTGTACACATCAGTACACGCCGAACCTATGGAAGCGGGGGACCCCCATGAACAAGAAGGTGCTCGTCGACATCGCCGAGCGGACCGTCGCCGCCTATCTGACCACCTTCATCGGTCTGTTGCTGGCCGACGGCTTCGACCTGACGAGCGTCTCCGCCCTCAAGGCCGCCGCCATCGCCGCGCTGCCCGCCGCCCTCTCGGTGATCAAGGGCGCCCTCGGCCGGTACGTGGGGGACAAGGACAGCGCGGCGTGGATTCCGCGGCGCAGGACCGGGAAGGCGCCTCAGAAGTCCAGGGCGTAACGGGCCGTCGCCTCGCGGACCGTCTCCGGTTTGACCTCCCCGCGGCGGGCCAGCGCCGCCAGCGCGGCCACCGTCACCGACTGCGGGTCGACGCCGAAGTGGCGGCGGACCGCCTCGCGGGAGTCGGAGAGGCCGAAGCCGTCCGTGCCCAGCGACGTCCAGTCCTGCTCGACCCAGGGGGCGATCTGGTCCGGCACCGCGCGCATCCAGTCGCTGACCGCCAGGACCGGACCGGGTGCGCCGTGCAGGGCGCGCGTCACATACGGGACGCGGTCCTCGCCGCGCAGCCGGGCCGCGTCGCAGGCCAGCGCGTCGCGGCGGAGCTCGGTCCAGGACGGCGCGGACCAGACGTCGGCGGCCACGCCCCAGTCCTCGGCCAGCAGCCGCTGGGCGTCCAGGGCCCAGTGAACGGCCGTGCCGGAGGAGAGGAGTTGCAGGCGGGGGGCGTCGGACGGCGATCCGGTGGCAGCCTCGCGGTAGCGGTAGAGGCCCTTGAGGATGCCCTCCTCCACGCCGGGCGGCATGGCCGGCTGGACCTTGGGCTCGTTGTAGACGGTGAGGTAGTAGAAGACGTCCTCGGCCTCCGGGCCGTACATGCGGCGCAGGCCCTCGCGGACGATCACCGCGATCTCGTACGCGAACGCCGGGTCGTAACTGATCGCCGCCGGGTTGGTGGAGGCGATCAGGTGCGAGTGGCCGTCGGCGTGCTGGAGGCCCTCGCCGGTCATGGTCGTGCGGCCGGCGGTCGCGCCGATGACAAAGCCGCGTCCCAACTGGTCGGCGAGCGCCCAGAACTGGTCGGCCGTGCGCTGCCAGCCGAACATCGAGTAGAAGATGTAGAAGGGGATCATCGGTTCGCCGTGCGTGGCGTAGGAGGTCGCCGCCGCCGTGAAGGAGGCCAGTGAACCCGCTTCCGTGATGCCCTCGTTGAGGATCTGGCCGTTCTTCGCCTCCTTGTAGTAGAGGAGCTGGTCGCGGTCGACCGGGTCGTAGGTCTGCCCGGCGGGGGAGTAGAGGCCGGCGGTGGGGAAGAGGGACTCCATGCCGAAGGTGCGGGCCTCGTCGGGGACGACGGGGACCCAGCGGCGGCCGGTCTCCTTCTCCCGCAGCAGGTCCTTCACCAGCCGGACGAAGGCCATGGTGGTGGCGATCTCCTGGGTGCCCGAGCCCTTTTGGAGGGCCTCGAAGGGCTTGGCGGAGGGCTCCGGCAGCGGCTTGGGCGTCACCTTGCGGGCGGGGGCCGGGCCGCCGAGCGCCGCGCGGCGCTCGCGCAGGTAGCGGACCTCGGGGGAGTCCTCGCCGGGGTGGGCGTACGGGACGGGGCCGTCGTCCAGCGCGCGGTCGGGGATGGGGAGTTCGAGCAGGTCCCGCAGGGCGCGGAACTCCTTGCCCGTCAGCTTCTTCATCTGGTGGTTGGCGTTGCGGGACTCGAAGCCGGGGCCGAGGGTGTGGCCCTTGACGGTCTGCACGAGGACGACGGTCGGCGCGCCCTCGTGCTCGACGGCGGCCCGGTAGGCGGCGTACACCTTGCGGGGCTCGTGTCCGGCGCGCGAGGTGCGGAAGAGCTCCAGCAGATCGGCGTCGGGCAGTTGGGCGCCGAGGGCGCGCAGGGCGGGGTCGGTGCCGAAGAAGTGGTCGCGGACGTACGCGGCGTCGCGCGTGGCGTACGTCTGGAACTGGGCGTCGGGCACCGCGCGCAGCCGGCGCACCAGCGCGCCGTCGGTGTCGCGGGCGAGGACGGCGTCCCAGGCCGAACCCCACAAGGACTTCACGACGTTCCAGCCGGCGGCGCGGAACTGGGCCTCCAGCTCCTGCACGATCTTGAAGTTGGGGCGTACGGGGCCGTCGAGGCGCTGGAGGTTGCAGTTGATGACGAAGGTGAGGTTGTCCAGCCGCTCGCGGGCGGCGAGCGCGAGGGCGGCGGTCGACTCCGGCTCGTCCATCTCGCCGTCGCCGAGGAAGGCCCACACCCGCGAGCGCGAGGTGTCCTTGATGCCGCGGTGCTCCAAGTAGCGGTTGAAGCGCGCCTGGTAGATCGCGGAGAGCGGGCCCAGGCCCATGGAGACGGTGGGGAACTCCCAGAGCCAGGGCAGCCGGCGCGGGTGGGGGTACGAGGGCAGGCCGTCGCCGCCGGCCTCCTGCCGGAAGCGGTCCAGCCGCGCCTCGTCGATCCGGCCCTCCAGGAAGGCGCGGGCGTAGATGCCGGGGGAGGCGTGGCCCTGGAGGTAGAGCTGGTCGCCGCTCCCGTCGGCCTCCTTGCCGCGGAAGAAGTGCTGGAAGCCCGTCTCGTAGAGCCAGGCGGCCGAGGCGAAGGTGGCGATGTGGCCGCCGAGGCCGCCGCGCTGGTTGCCGCGGGTGACCATGGCGGCGGCGTTCCAGCGGTTCCAGGCGGTGATGCGGCGGTCCAGCTCCTCGTCGCCCGGGTAGGCGGGCTCCTCGGCGGTCGGGACGGTGTTGACGTAGGGGGTCTCCAGGAGCGGCGGGAGGTCCGCCCCGAGGTGCCCGGCGCGTTCGGCCATCCGCCGCAGCAGATGGGCGGTGCGGTGCGGACCGCCGGTCCGGGCGGCGGAGTCCAGGGACTCCAGCCACTCGGCGGTCTCCGCCGGGTCCTGGTCGGGCAGCTGGTCGAGTTGGGACACCGTTATCCCCTTTCGCCTCGCCCGGTGCGGGTGGCCGGGCCGTCCTGAGGTTCCGCCTCGCGGAACAAAACTTCCGTCCTTACGACGCTAGGAGGCGTGGGGAGGTCGGGTCAACGGTTACTGGTGAGTAATGATCGATGATCGATCAAATCTCCGGCGCCGGAAGCGGAACCCACGGCTTCACACGGGGTGTGGTCCGCGCACCCGCGCCCGCGCCCCGCACACGCTTCCGGCGGTCCCGCCGCCCCGGAAGACTGAGCACCGCGAGTCCCATTGGCGCGACGGGACCGGGCCTCCCGGTCTTCCCCCCGAGCCGGCGGCCCGCCGCTTCACGCCGCCGGGCGGACGGCGTGAAGCGGAGCCGCGCCCCGCGCGCAGGTGGTACGGACGGGGCCGTCCGGGCGACGACCCGCACCCCGCCGTTGCTTCCCGCGGAGCGGGTGCAACGATGTGCACGTCATGAGTGCAGGACAGCAGGCGGGGCAGGTACCGCGGACGATGCGAGCCGCCGTGTTCGCGGCCGTCTGCGTGCTGCTCGCCGCCCTGGGCCACGCGCTCATGTCCGGGACGGACGTCCCCTGGTGGGCGGTGGCCGCCGCGCTGTCCGGCACGGGCGGCTGCGCGTGGTTCCTCGCGGGCCGCGAACGCGGCCCGCTGCTGGTGACGCTGGCCACCGTGGGCGCGCAGACGGGTCTGCACTTCTTCTTCACCCTGGCGCAGAACGTGTCCCTCGCCGGAGCGTCCGGGGCGGCCGGAGCGGCCGGAGCCTCCGCCGCTGCGGGGCCCGGCCCGGCCGCCCGCTCTCCCTGGCTGTGCGGGCCGTCGCCTGTGACGGACTCCATGACGGACTCCATGGCCGGCGCGGGCACGTCCGGCCACTCCGGTCACATGGACATGTCCGCGTCGGGCGGGATGCCGATGGACATGCTCGGCATGCACGGCAGCCACGGCGCCGTCGGCATGTGGTCCGCGCACCTCCTCGCCGCGCTCGTCCTGGGCATCTGGCTCTCGGGCGGCGAACAGGCCGTCTTCCGCGTCGGCCGGGCCGCGTGCGCCCGGCTCGTCGCCCCGCTGCTCGTCCTGCTCGACGGGCCGCTGCCCGCCCCCGGGCCGCCGCGCGTCCGCGCCGGCCTGGCCCGCGCCGCGCACCGGCTGCGGCAGCTGCTGTACGCGCATGTCCTGGTCACCAGGGGTCCCCCGGCCATGGGCGCCGTCTGCTGCTGAGCCCGCCCGTACCCGGTCCCGCCTGCTGGACCGACGGTCCGGCGTGCCCGGCGCCGACGGCGGACGGACAGGCTCACGACGTCACCGGGCGCCCGCCACCCTGCGCGGCCGCGCGCCCGGACTCCAGGAAGGACCCCGGGCAATGACCCCTGCCCGCACTTCTCGCGTGCCGCGACGGCACGTCCCCCCGTCGGCGACCCGGTCGCCGATCCGGTCAGCCGAGGTCGAGCACCGCGGCCAGCGCCCTCAGCCGACGGGCCCGCTCGCCCCACCGGCCGCACTCGGGACAGCCCCGCAGATGCGTCTCCACCGCCACGGCACGGACGCCCGGCGGCGGTTCCTCGCCGTCGATGCGGGCGGATACGGCGCTACGTACGTCTCTGCAATGCACCCCGCCATCGTCCCCGGGGCCGGTGCGCCCGGGTGCACCGGCCCCCGCGCGGGAGGCCGCCGTGCGTGACGACGAGACCGTGACCGCCTGGGCGCTGGCCGCGCGCACCGGGGACGCCGACGCCGTCGAGCGCTTCATCCGCGCCACCCAGAGCGACGTCCGGCGGTATGTGGCCCGGCTGAGCGGCGACCCGCAGGGCGCCGACGACCTTCTCCAGGAGACGTATCTGCGCGCCCTGCGCTCCCTGCCGCGCTTCGAGGGACGCTCATCGGCCCGCACCTGGCTGCTGTCCATCGCCCGCCGCACGGTCGTCGACCGGCTGCGGTTCCTCGCGGCCCGGCCGCGGCTGTCGGACACCGACGACTGGCAGTCGGCCGCCGAGCGCACCCAGCGCGCCGAGCTCCCCGGCTTCGACGAGGGCGTGGCCCTGTCGCAGCTGCTGGACCGGCTGCCCTGCGAGCGCCGCGAGGCGTTCGTGCTCACCCAGATGCTGGGCCTGCCCTATGCGGAGGCCGCGCTGGTGGCGGGCTGCCCGGTCGGCACGGTGCGCTCGCGCGTGGCGCGCGCCCGCGAATCGCTGATCGGCCAGCTGGAGACGGCCGAGCGGGAGGCCGCGGCACGGGTGCCGGCGCTCGCCGGCTGAGCCCGGGCCGATGACCGGGTCGACGGCGAAGGGGCCGCGGGGGATGTTCCCCCGCGGCCCCTTGCACATGTTCATCCACGGGTCCGCATCACTTGGGGGGCAGCGCCGCGCTGCCCGCCGGGACCGCCACGGCCTCCGTCCTGACGGTGCCGCTCTCACGGAACTTCAGGACGAGCGGAAGGCGTTCGCCGGCCCGCATGCGCGGCGGGGCGGAGATCATGATGTCGGTGTCGTGCGGCGACATCTCCACCGTGCTGTTGGCGGGCACCTCCACCGACGAGATCATCGACATCTTGCCCGCGCCCTGCTTGGTCACCGTCCGGCTCAGCATGGCGCGGCCCGCCGTCGGGGCCTCGACGGACAGCAGGACGTCGTCGCCGTCGCCGTCGTTGCGGATCCGCAGGAACGCGGCCGTGTCGTCGGTGTCGAACGGGACGAGGACGCGCGCGTCCGACACCGACACCTCCGCCGGGCGCCCCGCGGCGCCCGAGGCGGTCCAGGCGCCGAGCCCGCCGAGGGTCACGGCGCAGGCGACGGCGGGGACGAGTGCCGCCTTGGCGGAGCGGAGCAGGGAGTCCTTCGTCGAGTCCTTCATCGCGCGGCCTTTCGTGAAGTGGCGCTGTCGGAAACGGTGCTGCCGGAAGCGGCGCTGCTGCGGGGGGCGGATCCGGGGCGGGCGGACCGCTGCCCGGGTGCCGCCGAGGGACGGCGCCGCGGGGCCGGCGCCGGCTGCCAGCCGCGCAGGCGCAGGCTGTTGCCCACGACGAGGACGGAGCTGGCGGACATCGCGGCCGCCGCGACCATCGGACTGAGCAGCCCGACGGCGGCCAGCGGCACGGTGACCATGTTGTAGCCGAAGGCCCAGGCCAGGTTGGCGCGTACGGTCACCGAGGTGCGCCGGGCCAGGCGCACCGCGTCGGCCAGGGCGCCCATGTCCTCGCGCACCAGCGTCACATCGGCCGCGCCGATGGCCGCGTCGGTGCCGCTGCCCATGGCAATGCCGAGGTCGGCGCCGGCCAGGGCGGCGGTGTCGTTGACCCCGTCGCCGATGACCGCGACCCGGTGGCCCTTGGCCTTCAGCTCGCGGACGAGCCCGGCCTTGCCCTCGGGGGTCATCCGGGCGTGCACCTCGTCGATGCCCAGCTCCGCGGCGACGGACCGGGCCGCGGCCTCGCTGTCACCGGTGGCGAGCACGGGTCGCAGCCCGAGCCGCTTGAGGTGGTCGCAGGCGCGGTAGCTGCCGGACCGCACGGTGTCGCCGAGGGCGATCACGGCCTCCGCGGTGCCGTCGACCCGGACGAGGACGGCGGTGCGGCCGTGCCGGTCCGCCTCCTCGGCGGCGTCGGCGAGGGGGCCGGCGGCCAGGTCGGCGCCGTCCGCGCGCACCACCTCCACCGGGCGCCCGTCCACCGTGGCCCGGACGCCCACCCCGGCCGTGGCGGTGAACTCCTCGGCGCGCGGCAGCGGTTCGGTGCCCGCCTGTGCCGTGCCGTGGGCGTGGACGGCCCGGCCCACCGGGTGCTCCGAGCCCGCCTCCGCGGCCGCCGCCAGGCGCAGCGCGGCCTCGGCCCCGATGCCCTCGGGACGGGCGGTGACCGTCGTGACGGTCATCGAACCGGTGGTCAGCGTGCCCGTCTTGTCGAGGACCACGGTGTCCACCCGGCGCAGCCCCTCCAGGGCCTGCGGTCCGCTGACCAGGATGCCCAGGCCCGCGCCCCGGCCCGTCGCCGCCAGCAGGGCGGTCGGGGTGGCCAGGCCGAGGGCGCAGGGGCAGGCCACGACCAGCACCGCGACCGCCGCGGTGATCGCCGCCTCGGGGGTGGCGCCGGCGCCCAGCCAGAAGCCCAGCACCGTCACGGCCACGGCCAGGACCGCGGGGACGAAGACGCCCGCGATCGCGTCGGCGACCCGCTGCACCCGGGCCTTGCCCGTCTGCGCGTCCTCCACCAGCTTGGCGATGCGCGCCAGTTGGGTGTCCGCGCCGACCGCACCGGCCCGTACCTCCAGCAGGCCGCCGGAGTTGACCGCGCCGCCGACCACGGCCGTGCCCGGACCGGCCTCGACGGGCGCGCTCTCGCCCGTGACCAGGGACAGGTCCAGTGCCGAACTGCCGGACACCACCGTGCCGTCGGTGGCCACCCGCTCGCCGGGACGGACGACGAACCGGTCGCCGACCCGCAGTTCGCCGATGGGGATCCGGCGCTCGGAGCCGTCCTCCGCCCGCACGACGACGTCCTTGGCCGCGAGCGAGGCGAGCGCCCGCAGCGCGGAACCCGTGCCGTGCCGTGCCCGGGACTCCAGCAGCCGCCCGGTCAGGACGAACAGCGGGACGGCGACGACCGCCTCGAGGTAGACGTCCGCGGTGCCGGGCATGGCCGAGGGCCAGAGGCTGAACGGCATCCGCATGTCCGGGTCCCCGGCGCCGCCGAAGAACAGGGCGTACACCGACCAGGCGTAGGAGGCCAGGACGCCGAGGGAGACGAGGGTGTCCATCGTCGCCGTCGCGTGCCGCAGCCCGCGCAGGGCCCGGGAGTGGAACGTCCAGGAGCTCCAGGCGGCGACGGGCGTGGCGAGGGCGAAGCACAGCCACTGCCAGTTGCGGAACTGCAGGGCCGGGACCATGGACAGCACCAGCACCGGCACCGACAACAGGGCGGTGATCAGCACCCGGTTCAGCGGCGAGGGCTCGTCCGCGGCGCCCGCGGAGCCGTCGTCCTCCGCCTCGGGGGGCTCGGGCAGGGCCGCCGTGTAGCCGGCGCCCTCCACCACCTTCATCAGCTCCTCGGCGGAGACGGCCGACGGGTGGCTGATCCTCGCCCGTCCGGTGGCCAGGTTGACGCTCGCGGTCACCCCGTCCAGCCGTCCGAGCTTCTTCTCGACGCGCGCCACGCAGGCGGCACAGGTCATGCCGCCGACGAGGATCTCGGTCTCGGCCGCCTCGGCCGTGGTCGGGGCGGCCATCAGTGGCCCATCCCGGGCATGCCGTCCATGCCGCCGCCGGAGCCCCCGTCGGAGCCCGGGCCGCCGCCGCTGCGGTGGAGCCCTGGGGAGACGGGGCCGGCCGCCGACCCGGCGGCGTACGCGACGCCGAACAGGGCGGCCAGCAACAGGACGAAGCCGCAGAGCGCGGCGTAAGGGGCAAGGGATTGACGTGCGGTCATCGTCGCATCGTGGCACGCCGCGGGGCGCGCGGGACCCCGTAATCCGGCTGCCCGGCGCGTGAGGATTGTCCCTTCCGCTTCCGGGAACCCACGGCCGCCGGCGGACGACTACCTGGAGATCGAGCGGTCGGGAAGGACTGTTCGGAATCCGGACACGATGGTCGGGAACCAGCCATCCCCACCGTACGACTTCCTGGGGGTCCACGACTCCCGAGGAGAGCACCACCGTGTCCCTGCCCGACCCCGTACCCCTCCATGGCCCCGCGTACAAGCGGGATCCCTATCCGCTCTACGCGCGGATGCGCGAGGCCGGTCCCGTGCACCGGGTGCTCTTCCCCAGCGGGGTCACCGCCTGGCTGGTGACCGGGCACGCCGCCGCGCAGCGCACCCTCGCGGACCCCCGCCTGGGCAAGAACCACTCCCTGGGCAACGACCGCTGGCGCGCCCGCGCCTCGATCATGCCCGAGCCCCAGCACTCCCGGCTCCAGGTGCATCTGCTGCACCAGGACGCCCCCCGGCACACCGCCCTGCGCCGGATGGTCGCCGACGCTTTTACGCCACGTCGCGCCGAGGAACTGCGCCCGCGCCTCCAGGAGCTGGCGGACGCGCTCGTCGACGCCCTCCCGGCCCTCCCCGCGGAGGGTGAACCGGTCGACCTCGTCGAGCACTTCGCCGCCCGCTTCCCCTTCCTCGCCCTCGCCGAGGCCATCGGCCTGCCCCCGCACCTGGCGGCGCGCTTCCGCCGGGAATGGGGCAAGGTCGTCGCGCCGGTGGGCCCCGAGGACCCCGGACGCCCCGCCTACGAGGCGCTGCTGCGCGGCCTGGAGGAGTACATCGCGGAGGTCGTCGCCGACCGGCGCGGCACCGGCGACGGGCTGCTCGCCCGGCTGGTCGCCGCCCACGACGCGGGCGAACTCACCCCGGAGGAACTGTCCTCCATGATCTTCCAGCTGCTGGTGGCCGGACAGGAGCCGGTGACCAACCAGATCACCACCGCCCTCGTCGCCCTCTTCCGTCACCCCGAGGCGCTGGCGCGGCTGCGCGACGAACCGGGGCTGATGCCGTCCGCCGTCGAGGAACTGCTGCGTTACGACAGCGCCTTCGAGCTCACCACCTGGCGCTTCCTCGCCGAGGACGCGGAGCTGCACGGCACCCGCGTCCCGGCCGGCGACTCGGTGATCGTCTCGCTGTGCGCGGCCAACCGCGACCCCGAGCGCTTCCCCGACCCCGACACCCTCGACCTCGACCGGGCGCAGGGCTCCCACCTCGCCTTCGGGCACGGCGCCCACTACTGCCCCGGCGCCGCCCTCGCCCGGGTCGAACTCCAGGTCGCGCTCGGGACGTTGCTCGCCCGGCTGCCCGGCCTGCGCCCGGCGGCCGGGTCCGACGAGGAGCTGCCGTGGATCCCGGCCGTCCTCGGCCGCGGCACGTCCGCGCTCCCGGTCCGCTTCGACGGCTGCCCGTACGCGCGGGGTGAGGGCCGATGACCACCGCCGCCCCCGTACGGACCGCCGTCCCCGCCGCCGTCCTGCGGCTGCTCCTCCCGTACCACCGCACCACCGGGCCGGGCTCGCCCGACCCCGCCGACCACCCCGAACAGCTCGACCAGATACGGACGTTCACCGACGCCGGTGAACCCGTGCTGCTCACCCTGCCCGGCTTCCCCTGCAAGTCCCCCAACCCCGCCAAGGTCCTGGGCCACCTCCCCGACGAGGGCGAGCGGCTCTCCCTGGAGTTCCTCAACGGGCTCTGCGCGCGGATCGCGGAGGTGTACGAGCCCGGGGCGCGGCTGGTCATCTGCTCCGACGGCCACATCTTCGGCGACGTCATCCACGTCCCCGACCCGCACATCGACGCCTACGGGGACGGGCTGCGCGCCCTGATCCGGGACGCGGGGCTGTCCCACCTCGACACGTTCGACCTGCGGTCGGTGCACGGCGATGCGGACCACGACACCAAACGGCGGCTGGTCACCGAGGCGTACGCGCCCTCCCTCGACGTCCTGCGCGAGCAGGTGCGCGCGGACGAGGAGACGGCCCGGCTCTACCGCGGCATCACCCGCTTCCTCGTCGAGGACACCGCGGACTTCACCGGCAGCCGGTCGGCTCTGCAGCGGGAGTGCCGGCTGCGGGCGTACGAGGTGATCGCCCGCAGCCGGGCGTGGGGCGATCTGATCGCCGATCATTTCCCGCGGTCGGTGCGGCTGTCGATCCATCCGCAGCCGGTGGGGGCTCCGAAGTTCGGCATTCGCCTGCTGGAGGCGGGGGACGCGTGGGCGACGCCGTGGCACACGGCTGTGCTGCGCGATGCCGGGGGAGTGGCGCGGCTGATGCGGCGGGACGAGGCGGAGGGGCGGGGGCGGTTGGTGCGGCGGGGCGGGGCGCCGAGCCATTTCGAGGCGGAGGGCTGAGGGACCCGGGGTCCGCGGGGGAGTTCGTCCTTCATCCCGAGGGGTAACGGGGTGCACTCCCTCCCCACCCCTACCCTGAGCCCCATGACGACGACCACCGGCACCACCCTCGACCTCCCCTTCTTCCGCCGCTTCCTCGACCGTGCGACCACCGTCCTCGTCGCCCACGCCGCGTATCTGACGGACCTCGACGCCGCCATCGGCGACGCCGATCACGGGAGCAACCTCAAGCGCGGCTTCGGCTCGGCCGCGCAGGCCGTCGCCGACGCCGGGCCCACCACCCCGGGGGCGCTGCTGACGACCGTCGGGGTGCACCTGACCAATACCGTGGGCGGCGCCTCGGGGCCGCTGTACGGAACCGTGTTCCGGCGGATGGGCAAGATCCTGGGCGAGGACGCCGAGGTGGCGCCCGAGACGCTGGGGCGGGCGCTCGCCGCGGCCGTGGCGAGCGTCCGGCGGCTGGGCGACTCGGCGCCCGGCGACGCGACGATGGTGGACGCCCTCCAGCCGGCCACCGACGCGTACATCACGGCCCTGGGCGAACGGCGGGACACCGCCGCCGCGTTGAAGGCGGCCGCCGAGGCCGCCCGGACCGGCGCGGAAGCGACCATTCCGCTCCAGGCCCGGCGCGGCAGGGCCAGTTACCTGGGCGAGCGCAGCATCGGCCACCAGGACCCGGGCGCCACCTCGACCGCCCTCCTGATCACCGCCCTCTACGAGGCCACCGACCCGGCCCTGTGCGCGGTCGCGCCCGAACCGCCCGTCGAGGAGCGGCCGGCCGCGGAGGAGAAGAGCGCGCCCGGCCGTGTCGGCGTCGTCCTCGTCTCGCACAGCCGCGAGGTGGCCGCCGCCACGGCCGCGCTCGCCGAGGCCCTGTACGGCGGGGGCGATCCGGCCCCGGCCGTCCCCGCGGGCGGCCGGCCGGACGGCGGCGTCGGCACCAGCGCCGAGCTGATCCGGCGGGCGATCGGCGAGGCGGACGAGGGCGCGGGGGTGGTGCTCGTCTGCGACATGGGCAGCGCGGTGCTGACCGCCAAGGGCCTGACCGGCGAAGGGGTCCGCATCGCCGACACGCCGTTCGTCGAGGGCGCGGTGGCCGCCGTCGTGACGGCCTCGGCGGGCGGCGACCTCGCCGCCGTGCTGGCGGCGGCCGAGGACGCCCGGACCTATCGCAAGGTCACCGGCTGAGTCACCGGGGCCTGCCTCGCGTCGCCGATCCAGCACGCCCCGCGGACCTGTGGTTCCGGCCGGGGGTTCGGGGGGTGTCCCCCGGGAGGATCAGTAGCGGGTGAACAGCTCGAACGCGACGCCCGGCCGCCCGCCGAACCGGTCGGCGACCGCCGCCATGCCGCCCTCCAGGAACGTGCGGCAGTAGCGCTCCGGCTCCTCGTCCGTGAGGGCCTCGATGTACGTGCGGTGGCACAGCAGGGACGCCACCGCGCGGTCGAGGCCGGCGCGCGCGTCCACCGCGTGGGTGGGCTGCGGGGAGCCGGCGACGGCCACGTACCGCACCCCGTTCCACGGCTGGAGGCCCTGCCCGGCGAGTTCGGGGAAGATCCAGCGGTTGCCCGCGTCGGCCACGGCGTCGAGCGCGGCCCGGCCGACGGCCCGGTGGTCGGGGGTGTTCCAGGCGACCCCGCCCCAGGTGTCGTGGTGGTTGAGGGTGATGACCAGTTCCGGACGGTGGCGGCGGACGGCGGCGGCGATGTCGCGGCGCAGCGCGGTGCCGTACTCGACGACGCCGTCGCGGTGGCCGAGGAACTCCACGGTGCGCACGCCGACCGCCGCCGCGCTCTCCCGCTGCTCGCGCTCGCGCAGCGGTCCGGCCTCCTCGGGGGCCATCGTGTCGATGCCCGCCTCGCCGCTGGTGGCGAGGGCGTAGACGCACTCGCGACCGCCGTCGAGCCAGGTGGCGACGGCCGCCGCGGCCCCGTACTCCAGGTCGTCGGGGTGGGCGACGACCGCGAGGGCGCGCCGCCAGTCGGTGGGCATCTCCTGCAGTTGCGGGCCGGTCATCGCGCTCTCCTCATGATCATGTCCGCTGGTCGTCCGCAGCCTACGCGGGAGATCTTCGTGCGGGCCGGGAACTCCTCCGGGCCGACGTCCGACTACTGATCGGGGCACGGAGTTTCAGCCCCTGGCAAGACGAGTTCAAGACGAGTTCTGGAGAGTTCCTGATGCGCCCTCGTGCGTGGTGCGGTGTGCTGGCCGCGGTGGCCCTGTCGGCGACGGCCTGTGGCGGTGGCGGCTCCGACGCGAAGGAGACCGACGCGGCGAAGGGCACGGGATCGGGGTCCGGCTTCCCGGTGACCGTCTCGGACTGCATGGGTGCGAAGACCACCTTCGACGCCGCACCGAAGAAGATCGTCACCAGCAACGCGGCGGCCCTGGAGCTGCTGATGTGGCTGGGGGCCGGTGACAAGGTCGTCGGGACGGGCTTCCCGCCCGGCAAGGGCGCGGTGCCGCAGCAGTTCGCGGACCGGGCGGCGAAGGTGCCGGTCCTCGGGAAGACGGTGATCCCCAAGGAGAAGCTGCTCGGCTCCGGCACCGAGGTCTACATCGACTCCTTCTCCTCGATGAAGAACATGGGCGGGATGGGCGACGCCCCCAAGCCCGAGGAGTTCAAGGCCGCCGGCATCAAGCACGTCTTCCTGAAGTCGACCGCGTGCGCCGCCATGAACAAGGCCCCGCGCACCGACCTTTCGGGCGTGACGGCCGACATCGAGGAGCTCGGCCGGATCACCGGCACCTCCGCCCGCGCCGGCGAACTCGTCGGCGGGATGCGCAAGAAGACGGACGCCGTGCGCGACGCCCTCAAGGACGTGCCGCAGGACAAGCGGCCGTCCTACTTCCTCTTCGACTACGACGCCGGCACCAAGCAGCCCATGGCGGTCTGCAACCGGCAGGTCGCCAACGCGGTGATCACCATGGCCGGCGGCCGCAACGTCTTCGCGGACTGCGACGGCGACTTCAAGCCCGTCGGCTGGGAGGACGTCGTGGCCAAGAACCCCGACTGGATCCAGCTCGCCGTCCGCAACCGGGGCAGCGAGGAGGCCAACCGCAAGGCGTTCGACGAGGCGGCGGACTTCCTGAAGACCTTCTCCGCGACGAAGGACCTCAAGGCCGTCAAGGAGGGCCACTTCCTGCGCATCGGCTCCGAGCGCACCACCATCGGCGGGGTGCGCAGCGCGGACACCGTGCAGGAGATCGCGCACACCCTGCACCCCGACCGGGTCAAGTAGATGACGGAGGTTGCGGACGAGGCGCGTCCGGTACGCGAGCCGCGTCCCGTACCGGTGGCCGCCGCGCTCGTCGTCGTCCTGCTCGGGGCCCTGGTCGCGTCCGTGTGCCTGGGCTCGACCCGGGTGCCCCTGGGCGACGTGTGGTCGGCCGTGGTGCGCGGGGTGACGGGCGAGGCGCCGGTGCCCGGCACCCACGATCTGATCGTGTGGCGGCTGCGGGTGCCCCGGGCCCTGCTGGCGGCCGTCGTCGGCGCGGGCCTGGGCCTGGTCGGCACGGCCACCCAGGCCCTGGTCCGCAACCCGCTGGCCGACCCCTATCTGCTGGGCATCTCCAGCGGCGCCTCGCTCGGCGCGGTCGCCGCGATCGTCCTGGGGGCCGGCACCGGAGGGCTGTTCGGGCTGGGGCTGTCGGCGGCGGCGTTCGCCGGGGCCCTGGCCTCCTTCGCCCTGGTGTGGACGCTGGCCCGGCGCGGCGGGGGCTTCTCCCCGCTGCGGCTGGTGCTGGCCGGGGTGGGCATCGGGCAGTTCCTGTCCGGCTTCACCCACTACCTGGTGCTCCAGGCCGGGGACGACCAGCAGACGCACGGCGTCCTGTTCTGGCTGATGGGCTCCCTCGGCGGCGCCGAGTGGTCCACCCTGACGGTGCCCCTCGCGGCCGTCGCCCTGGGCCTGGCCGCGCTCCTGGCCCGGGCCCGGGCGCTCGACGCGATGCTGATGGGCGACGAGACGGCGGCCGGGCTGGGAGTGGACGTGGCCCGGCTGCGCCGCGAGATGTTCGTGGTGACCAGTGTGCTCACGGGGGTGCTGGTGTCGGTGTCCGGAGCGATCGGCTTCGTCGGGCTGATGGTCCCGCACGTCTGCCGGCTCGTCGTCGGCGGCGCACACCGGCGGCTGCTGCCGGCGGCCGCGCTGTTCGGCGCGGTCCTGCTGGTGGTGGTCGACCTCGTGGCGCGGACGGCGCTGCCGGACCAGGAGCTCCCCGTGGGCGTGGTCACCGCGCTGGTCGGTGCCCCGACCCTGCTCTATCTGCTCGACCGCCGCCTGGAGAGGGGCTAGCCGTGCGCATCGCCATCGAGGACCTGGAGGTCGTCCTGTCCGGCCGGTCCGTGGTCTCCGGCGTCCGGCTGATCGCGGAGGACGGCGAGATCGCGGGCCTGGTCGGGCCCAACGGCAGCGGCAAGTCGACCGTGCTGCGCACCGTCTACCGCTATCTGCGGCCGCACGCCGGGCGGGTGCTGGTGGGCGGTACGGACATCCGCTCGCTCCCGGCGGCCGAGTCCGCCCGGCGGGTCGCGGCCCTGCCGCAGGAGCGCGGCAGCGACTTCGAACTGACGGTCCGGGCGGTGGTGGCCATGGGACGCACGCCGTACAAGCGGGCGTTCGCGGGCGAGGACCGGGCCGACGCGGACATCGTGGCGGCGGCGCTGGCGTCCGTCGGCCTGTCCGGCGCCGGACACCGGCGCTTCTCCGCCCTGTCCGGCGGCGAACGCCAGCGCGTCCTGCTCGCCCGGGCGCTCGCGCAGGATCCCCAGGTCCTGGTCCTGGACGAGCCGACGAACCACCTCGACGTCCGTCACCAGGTGGAGCTGCTGGCGCTGTTGCGCGAGCAGCGCCGTACGACGGTGCTGTCGCTGCACGACCTCAACGCGGCGGCGTCGCTGTGCGATCGGTTGCACGTGCTGCACGAGGGGGCGGTGGTGGCTTCGGGGACGCCGCGGGAGGTGCTGACGCCGGAGTTGCTGGCGGACGTCTTCGGCGTACGGGCCGCTGTGGTGGAACACCCGCTGACGGGTGACCCGTTGATCGCGTTCGACCACCGGGGGGCGGTACCGGTGTCCACGACGGTGACGTAGGGGGTGCTACCCGGTGGAGGGGGGAACCCTCACACCCCCGGCAGCGCCCGCAACCCCAGCCCGTCCGCCCGGATCACATCCGCCGTCACCAGCGCCTGCTCCGCCGTCACCTCCGTCATGAAGACGAACGGCGGCACCACCGGCGGCACCGGCAGCGCGTCGGGCGAGAAGGTCAGGCACAGGACCCCCTCCAGGCACCCCCGGAACCGGGTGAGGTAGAGGGTGACCTGTCCCCGCAGCTCCAAGGAGCGTGCCGCGAGGGAGAGTTCGCCGCGGCCGTTGTGCGTCGTCAGCCGGTAGTCGCTCAGCTCGGCGGCCCGCATGCGCAGCACGAGCACCTTCAACGGCCCCTCCGCCGTGGGGACATCGCCCACCCCGGCGAGCGTGAAGCCCCGGGGCGCGAACCGGGTCGCCGTCACGGACGGCGGGACGGCCGCCGCCGGTGCGCGGCCTGCCGCCTCCGCCCGCCCGGCCGACGGCGGCGCCGTCACCAGCAGGACGGGCAGCAGTGCGACGGCCAGCGCCTTGCCGCCCCCGGGCGGCGTACGCCTCGGCGTCCAGCCGAAACCCATCGCGCTCCCGGCGATCCCCAGCCCCGTCCCCACCAGGAACCCGCCCAGGTTCGTCGCCGCGAACGACAGCACCGACAGGATCAGCGCGTTGACGCTCACGTAGTGCCGCGCCGAGGGCAGGAACCACAGGAAGAGTCCGGCCGCGATCAGCGCCAGTCCGATCCCGAGCGCCGCCAGGCCGCCCAGCCCCAGGCTGACCAGCACGGTCACCGGCGAGAGCGGGACGACCAGCAACTCCGCCCCGGCCAGGACGAGGAGGGCGCCGGCCCAGAAGGGCCGCGTCCTGCGCCAGCCCCGGAAACGGCTCCTCAGAAGCACTGGTCGCCCTCCAGGGCGACCTGGAGCTTCAGACCCTTCAGCCGGAAGTTCCCGCCGGTCGCCGACCAGGCGTGTGACCGCACCCCCGCGACCGTCACCTTCCCGGCCTGGAGCCCGAACTTCCCGGCCTCGCCCCTGACCCCCGGCACCGCGTCCAGCGCGGACGCGTCCCGCCCGATCTGCGCGGTGCCGAACTCCGCGTCGCCCACCAGGTCCTCGCCGTCGATCACCAGGTCGCTGGCGGTGACCTCGCCCGCGTCGCCGCCCGCCGTCAGTTTGAAGACGACCTTGCCGAGCGGCGTACTCACCACCGCCGCCTGGCAGATGTCGCTCAGCCGGGCGTTGCCGATGCCGAGCAGGGCCACCGGATGGCCCTTGCCGTCCACCGAGCGGTCGGTCTGCACGAACGACGCCAGCCCGTCGCTCGTCAGCCGCTTCGACGCCACCTGGAAGTGCGTGCCCGAGACGGCGAACGAGGCCGCGAGCGCCCCCTGGGCCATGCCCACTCCCATCGCGCCGACCGCGAGCACGGCGGGCAGGGCGACGAGTGCCGTTCTCTTCCAGGCGGTCCGGCCTTCCGGCAGGTTTCGGTCCGATCCACTCACTGCGTCCTCCCATGACCGGGGAAGTGCGAGGTGTGATACTGCCGATGTCCACGTGGAGTTGGAGAGTAGGACCGGATTTGAACGATAGTCAACAGCGCGGCACCGGACGCGGCAGGATCCGCCGCGCCGAACTCCTCGCCGTGGGACGGACGTTGTTCGCCGACACCTCCTACGACGCCCTGTCCATGGACGACATCGCCCGGCAGGCCGGCGTCGCCAAGGGGCTGGTCTACTACTACTTCGGCAGCAAGCGGGGCTACTACCTGGCGATCATCGAGGAGTCGGTCGCCGAACTCCTCCTCCGGGCCGGTACCACCCATGACCTCCCGCCCGCCGAGCGCGTCCGCCGCACCGTGGACGGCTACCTCCGCTACGCCCGGCACCACCGGGCCGCCTACCGCGCCATAGCCACCGGCGGCGTGGGCTTCGACGCGGAGGTCCTGGCGATCCGCGACCGCGTCCGCGAGGACCTGCTGGCCACCATCGCCCGCGCCGCCTGGGGCCGTACGGACCTCCCGCCCGTGGCGCGCACGGCCCTGGTCGGCTGGCTGTCCGCAGTCGAGGGCGTCACCCTGGACTGGCTGGACCGCGACGGCCCCCCGCGCGACGTGGTCTGCTCCCTGCTGGTCCGCGCCCTGGGCGACGCACTGCGGGCGGTCGAGGACCATGAACCGGGATGTCCGGCGCCCTCGCGCACGGAGCTGTGAGGCCTCACCGGCGGCCCGGGCACCGGAGGTCCGACACGGGCAACCGCCCGCTCGCCAGATAGGAGTTGACCGCCTCGTCGACACAGGCATCGGCGTAGCCCGTGCCGTAGACCGCGTGCCGGAACGAGTCCGTGACCGTCACCATCCGGGAACCCGGCCACTTCTCGTGCATGGCGCTCGCCTCGGCGTAGGGGACGCGGGGATCGCCGGTCGCGTTGACCATGAGCGCCGGTGCGTCGGGGACGACCTCGGTGGGCCGTTCGCGAGGGGCGGGCCAGAAGAGGCAGGGGGTGGGGTTGTTGAGCAGCGGGGCGAACAGCGGGTGGCGGACGCGCTTGCGCTCGATCTCGCGCCGGAAGACCTCCGGGTCGCGCGGACCGGGGGTGTCGGCGCACAGATAGGCGGTCTGGGTGCTGCCGTAGGCCGAGCCCTCGGCGGACAGCAGGAAGGGCAGGACCTCGGCCAGCGCGGGATCCGGGTCGGCGCTGCCCTCCTCCGCGGCGCGCCGGAGCGTGCGGACCATCGTGGCGAACTGGGCGTCGGTCTCCTCCCGGTCGTCCCCGAGGGCCCCGTACACCAGGAGCGGCAGGACGTGCTCGTCCAGCCGGTAGCCGCCGACCGTGAACGGACGCCGCTCCGCGGCTGCTTGGACCCCGGCGACGGTGGCGAGCACGGCGTCGGGCGTCGCGCCCAGGCCGTACGCGCCGTCATGGGCGGCGGCCCACCCGGCCCAGTGCCGCAGGGCGTCCTCGGCCACCCGCTCCGTGCCGTACTCGGGCCAGGGCGCGAGATGGTGGGGTTCGTGGACGCCGTCGAGGACCATCCGGTCCGTACGGCCCGGGAACAGCGTGGTGTACACCTCGCCCAGGTACGTCCCGTAGGAGACGCCGAGGAACGACAGGCGCTCCTCGCCGAGCACGGCGCGGACCGCGTCCATGTCCCGGGCCGCGTTGCGCGTCGAGGCGTACGGCAGCAGGCCCCCGGCGCGCTCGCGGCACCGCCGGGCGAGGTCGCGCTCGAAGGCGGCGGTCCGCTCGAAGCCGGCCCGGCCGGACCCCGCCGAGCGGAAGTACGTCCCCGTGCTCCAGCCGCAGTCCAGCGGGGAGTTGCGGCCGACGAACCGGGGGTCGACGCCCACCAGGTCGAAGCGGGCGGCGGTCGCGCCGAGCGCCGTATGACGGTCCGTCAGATAGTCGATCACCGGGTCCCCGGGGCCGCCCTCGTTGACGACGAGCGTGCCGATGCGGTGGGCGGGGTCGGTGGCGGGGATCCGGGCGACGGCGACGGCGACCGTCCGGCCGCCGGGGCGCGCCCAGTCCAGCGGAACGGTCACCTCCGAGCAGCGGGCCCCCACCGCCTCCAATGCCCTGCCCGGGGTGTCGTCCGGGCCGCGGACGCAGCTCCTCCAGACCGGTGGCGCGGCCGTGGCGGGCGGGACGGCCGGGCCGACGGCGGTCAGGGCGACGGCGGTCAGGACGACGGCGGCGAGGGCGCCACGCGTGCGGCGCGAGAGCGTCATGGCACGCACGGTAGACCCGGTGTGCGGTGGTTTCCCCGGAATCAAGGGAAGTGGGGGAGTGTGGGGCGAAATGACGTGTGCGAGGGCCCAGTTGACGAACGGTGCGCCCGTGGGGGTTCCCCGCGGTATGCAGCCGGACCAAGATCTGTCAACCGGTGACGCGGAGCCCCCGATCGGGCATACTCCAAGCGCCACAGCCGCAGGTCACCCGGTTTCCGCGACCCGGCAGGGGACCATCGGCTGGGCAGGACCGGTGGCGGGCCGACACCCTCCGGCGCCGCCGCCCCGCGCCCGACAGGGAGGAGAGCCGCGCATGACCGACCACGGCCCGCAGCCGGTGGAGCGCCAGCTGCCGACGGAGGAGGCCCGCGATCTGCTCGCGCTCGTGCGCGAGCTGGTGCAGCGGGAGATCGTGCCGCAGGCCGCGACGGAGGAGGAGGCCGGACGCTTCCCCCGGGAGCTGTTCCGGCTGCTGTCCTCGTCCGGACTGCTCGGACTGCCCTACGCCGAGGAGTTCGGCGGCGGCGACCAGCCGTACGAGGTCTACCTCCAGGTCCTGGAGGAGCTGGCGGCAGCCCGGCTGACCGTGGGCCTCGGGGTCAGCGTCCACTCCCTCTCCTGCCACGCGCTCGCCGGCTACGGCACCAAGCAGCAGCGCGCGGAACACCTGCCCGCGATGCTCGGCGGCGGACTGCTCGGCGCGTACTGCCTCTCCGAGCCGCAGTCCGGCTCCGACGCCGCGTCCCTGCGCACCAAGGCCACCCGCGACGGCGACGACTGGGTCCTGGAGGGCACCAAGGCGTGGATCACGCACGGCGGGATCGCCGACTTCTACACGGTGCTCGCCCGCACCGGCGGTGAGGGCGCCCACGGCATCACGGCCTTCCTCGTGCCCGGCGACGCCCCCGGCCTCTCGGCCGCCGCGCCCGAGCGCAAGATGGGCATGAAGGGCTCGCCCACCTCCCAACTGCACTTCGACGGCGTGCGGGTGCCGGACGCCCGCCGCCTCGGCGACGAGGGACAGGGCTTCACCATCGCCCTGTCCGCCCTCGACTCGGGGCGCCTGGGCATCGCCGCCTGCGCCGTCGGCGTCGCCCAGGCGGCGCTCGACGCGGCGCTGGCCTTCGTCTCCGAACGGCGGCAGTTCGGCCGTCCGCTGGTGGACTTCCAGGGGCTGCGCTTCATGCTGGCCGACATGGCCACCCAGATCGAGGCGGGCCGCGCCCTCTACCTGACCGCGGCCCGGCTGCGCGACCAGGGCCTGCCCTTCTCCCGCCAGGCCGCCATGGCCAAGCTCTTCGCCACCGACGCGGCGATGCGGGTGACCACCGACGCCGTGCAGCTCATGGGCGGTTACGGCTACACGGCGGACTTCCCGGCGGAGCGGTACATGCGCGAGGCCAAGGTGCTGCAGATCGTCGAGGGCACCAACCAGATCCAGCGCATGGTGATCGCGCGCCATCTGGCGGGCCCCGAGGGGCAGTAGCGGAAAGGGGCGAGGCCACCGGCCCCGCCCCCCTCCGGCGCTCATGCGCGGCGGCGCGCCCCCGGCACCCGCAGCGGCCGCGAGCCCGGGCCGCCGATGTGCGAGAACGGCTGCCGCCGCCAGTCCAGGCTCTCCGGCAGCGTGAGCAGCAGCGCCGTGTCCAGTTCCTGGGCGCCCCCCGACGCGTCGGCCGGCTCCGCGTCCTCCGCGGCCCGCCCGGAGCCGGGGCAGACGGTGAGCCCGAACGGATTCCACGGGGACGGGCACAGGGCGTGCTCCGGGAGCTCCTCCTCGTCCGCGAGCAGCGCGATGGGGCGCGCGCAGTCCGGGCACGTCACCCGGAACATCGACGTCAGGTCCGTCGGATCCGTCATGTCGTCCGTGCTGCCGTACGCGCTGCTGTCGCCGTCGTTCTCGAGGCGTTCCAGGCCGGTCATCGTCGTTCTCCCCCTCGGCTGGGCCCGGCCGGGGCGTCTCGGCCCCGGCCACAGCAAGCACTTCCCTGGGGCACTGCGAGGTAATCGCCCAGGCCGGGGGGACACGGGCGCGGACCTGTGGTGTTCGTCACGCGTCACGTACGCCTGCGGTGATGCCGACTGTGCCGGGCGCACCCGGACCCAGTAGGTTGACCGGCGTGGAGGAGCTGGACAGAGAGATCGTGGAACTGCTCGTCAAGGACGGGCGGATGAGCTACACCGACCTGGGCAAGGCCACCGGCCTGTCCACCTCGGCGGTGCACCAGCGGGTGCGCCGGCTCGAACAGCGCGGCGTCATCCGCGGTTACGCGGCGGTGGTCGACCCCGAGGCGGTCGGCCTGCCGCTGACCGCGTTCATCTCGGTGAAACCCTTCGACCCCAGCGCCCCCGACGACATCGCCGACCGCCTGGCGGAGATCCCGGAGATCGAGGCGTGCCACAGCGTGGCGGGCGACGAGAACTACATCCTCAAAGTGCGGGTGGCGACGCCGCTGGAGCTGGAGCATCTGCTGGCGCGGATCCGGTCGTTGGCGGGGGTGTCGACGCGGACGACGATCGTGCTGTCGACGCCGTATGAGGCGAGGCCGCCGCGGGTGGGGTGAGGTTGCCCCCTCCGGGGAGCTTGAGGACGAACGCGGCACAGCCGCGTTGCCCCGCGCGGCAGCGCGCAAGAAACGGTGAAAGGGCGGGACCGGGGCAAAAACTCACCCCCGAGCCCCCCCGCACAACCCCCTCCCGCCAAACTGGTGCCATGAGCGAGCGCCCAGACCAGACAACGACCATCCTGCTGCGCAACGGCGAGGTGCACAGCCCCGCAGACCCCTTCGCGACCGCGATGGTCGTGGAGAGAGGCCACATCGCCTGGGTCGGCTCCGAAGGCGCCGCCGACTCCTTCGCCGACGGCGTCGACGAGGTGATCGACCTGAACGGCGCCCTCGTCACCCCGGCGTTCACCGACGCACATGTGCACACCACCGCCACCGGCCTCGCGCTCACCGGCCTCGACCTCACCGGCGCCGCGACGCTCGCCGAGGCGCTCGACCGGGTGCGGGCGCACGCCGCCGCCCGCCCGGCGGACCGGATCCTGCTCGGGCACGGCTGGGACGCCGACCGCTGGCCCGAGCGGCGGGCGCCGTCCCGGGCCGAGCTCGACGCGGCCACCGGTGGCCGGCCGCTCTACCTCACCCGGGCCGACGTCCACTCCGCGGTGGTCACCACGGCCCTCCTCGACCTCGTCCCCCACCTCCGCGACCTGCGCGGCTTCAGCCCGGACGGGCCGCTGACCGACGCCGCCCACCACGCGGTGCGCACCGCGGCGCACGCCGCCGTCACGCCCGCGCAGCGCACCGCGGCGCAGCGCGCCGTGCTCGCCCGGGCGGCCTCGCTGGGCATCGGTTCGGTCCACGAGTGCGCCGGCCCGCAGATCTCGGGCGAGGACGACCTGACCGGCCTCCTGCGGCTGGCGGCCGAGGAGCCCGGGCCCCGGGTCGTCGGCTACTGGGCCGAGGCCGTCGCATCCGCGAACGACGCCGCCCGGATCCGTGAACTCGGCGCGGTCGGCGCGGCCGGCGACCTGTTCGTCGACGGCTCGCTCGGCTCGCACACGGCGTGCCTGCACGAGCCGTACGCCGACGCCCCGGGGAGCACCGGCACCGCGCACCTCGACGTGGCCGCCGTCGCGGCCCATGTCACCGCCTGCACCGAGGCGGGCCTCCAGGCCGGCTTCCACGCGATCGGCGACGCCGCGCTGACCGCCGTCGTGGACGGCGTCCGGGCGGCGGCCGGGAAGCTGGGACTCGACCGGGTGCGCGCGGCCCGGCACCGGATCGAGCACGCCGAGATGCTCACCCCCGGGCACATCGCCGCCTTCGCCGAGTTCGCCCTGACCGCCTCCGTCCAGCCGGCCTTCGACGCCGCCTGGGGCGGCGAGGACGGCATGTACGCCGCCCGGCTGGGCCGCGAGCGGGCCCGCACCCTCAACCCGTACGCGGCCCTGCTGCGCGCCGGCGTACCGCTGGCGCTGGGCTCCGACAGCCCGGTGACCCCGCTCGACCCGTGGGGCACCGTGCGGGCCGCCGCCTTCCACCGCACGCCCGAGCACCGCGTCTCGGTGCGCGCCGCCTTCACCGCGCACACCCGCGGCGGCTGGCGGGCCATCGGCCGCGACGACGCGGGCGTGCTGGTGCCGGGCGCGCCGGCGGACTACGCGGTCTGGGAGGCGGGGGAGCTCGTCGTCCAGGTCCCGGACACCCGGGTGGCCAACTGGTCCACGGACCCCCGCTCGGGCACGCCGGGCCTGCCGGACCTCACCCCCGGCGGCCAACTGCCCGTCTGCGTCCGGACGGTGGTGGGCGGCCGGACCGTCCACGAGCGGCCGAACGAGTGACGCACCGGCACGGCGTACCGCCGAACGACGTGCCCTCGGCCTGTCGCCCTGTGTGACGCCCTCCGTACTGACCTGGTGATTTGAGGCAACGACGCAGGTCAAACGGCTGTTGACAGGGTGCGGGCCGTGGCCGGTAGGTTCGGCCGGGTCCACCACAGGACGTCCGACCGGAGAGCTCCACGCAGTCGTCGAACGCCGCTGGGCCACGAGGCGGGGCGCCACCGCGCACCGCCACCGGGAGCCAGGTCCAGCGCACGGGGGCGGGGGAGTTCCGCCGGGCCGGCAGGTGTGACCCGGGTGGGGCCCGGACGTTCAGTAGACAACGGTTCCAGGGGAAACCGCAGCCAGCGGTTCCCCGGCCGGCCCGAAGGACACCGCGCCCCACCCGCCGTCCCCGCTTCCCCGAGCCATTCCGCACCCTGGGAGCAGGCAGTCCCGGGACCGAGGTACGGTCACGTGACCCCTGAACGACCTCCAGGAAGGCGCGACCGTGCCCCCGGGTTCCGACACCTCCGCCGCAGCCGTCGGCGACTCCGCACCCCCGCGTGCGCTGCCGCGCCCCGGCCGGGCCGCCCGGCTGGCCGCGCTGGCCCGCCGCGAGGCGGCGCGCACCGGCCTGGCCGCCGCGACCGGCACCGTGCTGGCCTTCGCCTTCCCGCCGTATGACCTGTGGCCGCTGTCCGTCCTCGCGGTCGCGGCGCTGGCCCTGCTGACGCACGGGCGCACCGCCCGCCAGGGCGCCTGGACCGGCTTCGTCCTCGCCCTGCCGTTCTTCTTCCTGCTGCTGCGCTGGCTGAACGTGGTCGGCTACGACGTGGTGTTCGGCCTGTCCGCCGCCGAGGCGCTGTTCGTGGCCGCGCTGGGGGCCTGCCTCGCGGTCGTCTCTCGGCTGCGCGGCTGGCCGCTGTGGGCGGCCTGTCTGTGGGTGGCCCAGGAGTGGGCGCGCGACCGGATGCCGTTCGGCGGCTTCCCGTGGGGGCGGCTGGCCTTCGCCAACACCCACTCGCCGTTCACCCCGCTCGCGGCCCTGGGCGGTGCCCCGCTGGTCTCCTTCGCCGTGGCCCTGACGGGCGGGCTGCTGGCCTTCGCGGTGCTCGCGGCGCTGCGGCTGCGGGGGAGCGGGGCGCCGCGGGGCGTGCGCCCGCTGCTGCCCCCGGTGGAGGCCGCGGCGGTCGCCGTCGCGGTGACGCTGGCCGGGTACGCGGTCCCCGTGCCGACGAAGGCCGACGACACGGTGAACATCGCCGTCGTCCAGGGCGACGTCCAGAAGCCGGGCATGGACTTCCTGGGCCGCCCGATGATGATCCTCAACAACCATGTCAACGCGACCCTGGACCTGGCCCGGGACGTGAAGGCGGGCCGGGCGAAGAAGCCGGACCTGGTCATCTGGCCGGAGAACTCCTCCGACCTCGACCCCTTCCAGGACAAGGCGGCCTACGCCCGCATCGACCAGGCGGTCAGGGCGATCGGCGTGCCCGTCCTCGTCGGCGCGCTCGTCGACCACCCCACCAAGGCGGGCTACGTCTACAACGAGGGCATCGTCTGGGACCCGAAGACGGGGCCCGGCGCCTCGTACACCAAGCAGCACCCCGTGCCGTTCGGCGAGTACGTGCCCTTCCGCGAGGAGCTCAGCAAGGTCATCTCGCGGCTGCAGCGGGTGCCCCGCGACTTCTACCCCGGTGACCACACGGGCGTCATGAAGGTGGGCCCGGCCCGCCTCGGCGACGTCATCTGCTTCGAGGTCGCCTACGACGAGATCGTCCGCGAGACCGTGAACGCGGGCGCCCGGGCGCTGGTGGTGCAGACGAACAACGCGACGTTCGGCCGCACCGACCAGCCCGAGCAGCAGCTCGCCATGTCCCGGCTGCGGGCCGTCGAGCACGGCCGGGCCGTGGTGACGGCCGCCACCAGCGGCATCAGCGCGGTCGTCGGCCCGGACGGCACGGTGGAGCAGCGCGCCCCCGAGTTCACGCGCCAGGTCATCAGCGCCACGATCCCGCTGCGGGACGGCACCACCGTCGCCGACCGAGCCGGTGCGGCGCCCGAATGGACGCTCGCTATCGTGGGCCTCCTCTCCTGCGCGGCCGCACTGCTGATCGGCCGTCGGAAACGACCGGAGGAGACCATGAACAAGAAGGGCCAGCAGTGACAGACGGCGGTCAGCGGAAATTCGGTCCGCTCGGTACGACCTTGGTGATCATTCCGACCTACAACGAGGCGGAGAACATCGAGCCCATCGTCGGCCGGGTGCGGGCCGCCGTACCGGAGGCGCACGTGCTCGTCGCCGACGACAACAGCCCCGACGGCACCGGCAAGATCGCCGACGAGCTGGCCCAGGACGACGACCACGTCCATGTGCTGCACCGCAAGGGCAAGGAGGGCCTCGGCGCCGCCTACCTGGCCGGCTTCCGCTGGGGCCTGGACCAGGGCTACGGCGTCCTGGTCGAGATGGACGCGGACGGCTCGCACCAGCCGGAGGAACTGCCCCGGCTGCTCACCGCGCTCAAGAGCGCCGACCTGGCGCTGGGCTCCCGCTGGGTGCCCGGCGGGCGGGTGGTGAACTGGCCCAAGTCCCGCGAGTTCCTCTCCAAGGGCGGCTCCACCTACTCCCGGCTGATGCTCGACGTCCCGCTGCGCGATGTCACCGGCGGCTACCGCGCCTTCCGGCGCGAGACGCTGGAGGGGCTGGGCATGGAGGAAGTGGCCTCGCAGGGCTACTGCTTCCAGGTCGACCTGGCGTGGCGGGCGGTGAAGGCGGGCTTCCATGTGGTGGAGGTGCCGATCACGTTCGTGGAGCGGGAGCTGGGGGACAGCAAGATGAGCCGGGACATTGTGGCCGAGGCGTTGTGGCGGGTGACGTCTTGGGGGGTCGGGGCGCGGGTGTCGAAGGCGCTGGGGCGTCGGGGGTAGGGGTTTGCCCCGGTCCCGCCCTTTCGCCGTTTCTTCCGGGGGCTCCGCCCCCTCGGCCCGGCACCGTGCTCCGCACGGTGGGCGGGGGCTGCGCCCCCTGCACCCCTGCTTCCGGGGCTCCGCCCCGGACCCCGTTTGTCGCGGCTCCGCCGCTCGTCCTCAAACGCCGGACAGGCTGGATCGGCGTGCCATCTCAGCCCGTCCGGCGTTTGAGGACAGCGCCCGCAGGGCGCTTCAGGGGGCCAGGGGCGCAGCCCCGGTCAAGGCCCGGCGGGCGCAACCCGAGCGGGGTCCAGGGGGCGAAGCCCCCGGTGGGGTGCAGGGGCGAAGCCCCGCCCCACCGCGGCGGAGCCGCGGCACCGGGCCGAGGGGCGGAGCCCCGGAAGAAACGGTGAAAGGGCGGGCCGGGGGCACACTCCACCGCCCAGGCACACTTGAGGCATGACGTTCGGAACGCCACAGCAGCCCGTGAACAGCCGACAGCCCCTGCGCGGAGGGCCGCGCAAGCTGATCCCGCTCGCCATCGCCGTCTGGGCGGTCCTGGAGATCTGGCTCCTGATCCTGGTCGGTGACGCGGCCGGCGGATGGGCCGTCTTCGCGCTGCTGGTCGCCGGGGTGGCCGCCGGCTCGTATGTGATCAAGAGGGCCGGCCGGCGGGCCTGGCAGCGGCTGACCGAGTCGCTCCAGCCCCCCGGCGGACCCGCGACCGGGGCCGAGGCCCCGACCGCGACCGGGGCGTCCGGCGGGGGCAACGCCCTCACGATGCTGGGCGGCCTCCTGCTGATGGTCCCCGGCCTGCTCTCCGACGCCGCCGGGCTGCTGTGCCTCTTCCCGCCGACCCGCTCGATGATCCGCAAGGCCGTGGGGCGCCGCTTCGGGCGCTCCGCCGGCGGCCGGGCGTTCGCGCAGGCCCGGATGCAGGCCCCGGACGGCAAGGTGGTCCAGGGCCAGGTGATCCGGGACGACGAGCGCCCGGCGCCGCGCGCCGACGACCCGCAGCTCCCCCGCTAGCGAGGAAGCACAAGAGGAAGCACAAAAGGGCCCGGCCACCGCGGAAGCGGTGGCCGGGCCCTTGTCGTGCGCCGCGGCCGTCAGGCCGACTTGCGGCTGTCGCGCGGGTGCACTGCGATGTTCATGGTGCCGGAGCGCAGGACCGCCAGCCGTTCGGCCAGCACTTCCTCCAGCTCCTCGCGGGTGCGCCGCTCCATGAGCATGTCCCAGTGCGTACGCGCGGGCTTGCCCTTCTTCTCCTCGGGACCGTCGCCATCGACCAGGAGTGACACGGCGCCGCACGCCTTGCACTCCCACTCCGGCGGAATCTCCGCCTCCACAGAGAACGGCATCTCAAATCGATGGCCGTTCGGGCATGCGTACTCCACCGCCTGGCGCGGGGCCAGATCGATGCCGCGGTCGGTCTCGTAGCTGGTCACCACAAGTCGCGTGCCGCGGAGAGCTCGCTCACTCATGAATTCGTGCCTCCCGGGCTTGTCGCCCACAGGACAGGTGTCGCTGTCGTCGTCATCCGGTCAACGTCCGGTCGGCGGTGAAGATTCCCCGTTGAGGGACATGCGTCGCCCGTCGTGCCGCCCCTTGTTGTACCCACCGGCGCCCGGTTTGTCACATCTGACAACAGATGTCACCCAGCGTTTCTGGCGCTTCAGCGCGCAGTAACGGTTCATCGGTGGGTCAGAGGCGTACACTACCGGCTCGCCGTTCCGGACCGTGCACCGGGGTCCTCCATGGATACGGCGGCGACGGCCGGGGCGGGAGTGTTCCCGGCCACGGTCCGGCTCTCCGGAGCCGTCCCGGACGGGCCGAACAGACGCAGGGAGAACTGTGCCAGCGGTCCGATCGCCACCGCGAAGAACACCGTCCCGACCCCGACCGAGCCGCCCAGCGCGAAGCCGGTCGCCAGCACCGCCAGCTCGATGCCGGTGCGCACGAGCCGCACCGAGCGTCCCGTCCTGCGGTGCAGCCCGGTCATCAGTCCGTCGCGCGGGCCCGCCCCGAAGCGGGCCGAGATGTACAGGCCGGTCGCCAGCCCGCACAGTGCCACGGCGAGGACGAGCAGCGGTATCCGGACCCACAGCGAGGAGGGCGCGGGCACCAGCGAGAGCGTGGCGTCCAGCGACAGCCCGATCAGCAGGACGTTGGAGACCGTGCCGAGCCCGGGCTTCTGGCGCAGCGGGATCCACAGCAGCAGCACCAGCGCGCCGATCAGGATCGAGGCCGTCCCGATCGACAGCCCGGCGTGCCGGGCCACCCCCTGGTTGAGTACGTCCCACGGCGGCAGCCCGAGCCCCGCCCGCAACTGGAGCCCCGCGCTCGCCCCGTACAGAGCGAGTCCGGCGTACAGCCGGACGAGACGGCCGGCGATCTGCTGCGTCCCGGCTGGTGTCGGTGTCGGCACTACCCCTCCCCGATGTTCTCGGCCGGCCCCGACGGTGGTGCGGGTGGCCTGTCTCGTGGCAGTCTGTGGACTGGAAGCACCGAAGATCCATGGCCAATTCTGAAAAGGTGGACTGCAACGATGAGTCAGTGGACCGCCTCGGTAGGGGCACAGCAGCTCGCCCGGCTCCTCGACGCCCAGGGCGGGGACGGCGCGGTGACGCCGCTGGGCGGCCGCCGGGTGCCCGCCTACCGCTCCCTCGCCGACCGCATCCGGCTGCTCGTGCTGGAGGGCCGCGTCCCGGTGGCCGCCCGGCTGCCCGCCGAGCGCGAGCTCGCCGCCGCGCTCTCCGTCAGCCGCACCACCGTGGCCGCCGCCTACGAGGCGCTGCGCGGCGAGGGCTTCCTCGAATCCCGGCGCGGCGCCGGCAGCTGGACCGCCGTGCCCGCGGGCAGCCCGCTGCCCAGCCGGGCGCTGGACCCGCTCCCGCCCGACGCCACCGGCTCGATGATCGACCTCGGCTGCGCCGCCCTGACGGCCCCCGAGCCCTGGCTCACCCACGCCTTCCGGGGCGCGCTGGAGCAACTCCCGCCCTATGCGCACACCCACGGCGACTACCCCGCGGGGCTGCCCGCGCTGCGGCAGGCGCTCGCCGACCGCTACACCGCGCGCGGCGTGCCGACCATGCCCGAGCAGATCATGGTCACCACCGGGGCGATGGGCGCGGTCGGCGCCATCTGCCGGCTGCTGGCCGGGCGCGGCGAGCGGGTCGCCGTCGAGTCACCGTCGTACGCCAATGTCCTTCAGCTGATGCGCGAGGCCGGCGCCCGGCTCGTGCCCGTCGGGATGGCCGACCGGCTCGCAGGCTGGGACCTGCCCGCCTGGCGCCAGGTCCTGCGGGACGCCGCCCCACGCCTGGCCTACGTGATCGCCGACTTCCACAACCCCACCGGCTCCCTCGCCCCCGAGGGACAGCGCCGCGAACTCGTCGAGGCGGCCCGGGCCGCCGGCACCGTACTCGTCGCCGACGAGACCATGGCCGACCTCGTGCTGGAACCCGGGCTGGAGATGCCCCGCCCGGTCTGCGCCTTCGACCCCGCCGGCAGCACCGTGGTCACCGTGGGCTCGGCCAGCAAGTCCTTCTGGGCCGGGCTGCGCATCGGCTGGGTGCGCGCCGCCCCCGAGGTGATCCGCAGCCTCGTGGCCGCCCGCCCCTACGCCGACCTCGGCACGCCCGTGCTCGAACAGCTCGCCGTCGCCTGGCTGCTGGACGGCGGCGGCTGGGATGCCGCCGTCGCCGTACGCCGCGACGAGGTCCGCGTCAGCCGGGACGCCGTCGTGGACGCCCTCGAACGGCGCCTCCCGGACTGGGAGTTCGGCGTCCCGCGCGGCGGGCTCACCCTGTGGGTGCGCACCGGCGGGCTCTCCGGCTCGCGCATCGCCCAGGTCGGCGAGCGGCTGGGGGTACGCGTGCCGTCCGGACCGCGGTTCGGGGTCGACGGGGCCTTCGAGGGGTACGTACGGCTGCCCTTCACCGTCGCCGCGCCCGTCGCCGACGAGGCGGTGGCGCGCCTCGCCGAGGCCGCCCGCCTGGTGGCCACCGGCGCCCCCGTCGCCGTCGACGCCCCCCGGACCTTCGTGGCCTGAGCCGTCCGGGGCGGGGGCCGCGGCCACGGACGGCGGCCACTCCGGCAGCAGCGCCAGCACCGCGCGGCGCTGCGCGTCGGGGGCGTCCTCGTCGTACGGGTCGGGCGTGGCCGGCACCTGGAGGCGGTGCACGGGGCCGGTGCCCAGCCGGGCCCAGCCCCGGCCCGGCGGCACGTTCTCGACGGGGGTGGTGTCGGGCGGCCCGCCGAGCACGGCGCGCACCTGCTCGACGGGGACCGGGCCGAGCACCGCCCGGGCCCGGGTGTGCGCGAGGACCGCCTCGGCCAGCAGCCGGGCGTTCTCCAGCTGTTCGCCGACGACGACCGTCACGTTCGCGGCCCGGCCGTGCCGCAGCGGCACCTGGAGCAGCTCCTGCGGGTCCGCCAGCCCCTGCCGGGCGGCGAGTTCACCCAGTGCGGCGGGCCGGTCCACCACGATCCACAGTGCGCGGCGGACGTCCTCGGGGGCCGGACGCCCTTGCTGCCGCGCCGTGTTGGTGGCCACGAGCCGCCGCTGCGTCTCCTGCTCGGCCCACTCCAGCGCCGCCAGGCAGCCGGACAGCCCCGACTCCGCGGCCAGGACGCCCTCGCGGCCGGCCAGACAGCTGAACTCGCCGGTGCCGCCGCCGTCCACGACGACCGCGTCCCCGTGCGGGAGCGCCTGCAGCAGGACCGAGCGCAGCAGCGTCGTGACGCCGGCCGCGGGCGTCCCCAGCACCAGCAGGTGCGGCTCCGTGGACTGCCGGCCGGTGCGCCAGACGACCGGCGGGACGTCGTGGGTGCGTTCCCCGTCGGTCACCGGCAGCGTCCGCCGGACGGTGCCGGGGTCCGTGAACCCGAGGACGATCTCGCCCGGCGCCGTCACGAAGCGCTGTGCGCCGATGCCGGCCGGCAGCGCGGGCAGCGCGGTCACCTCCAGGGTGCCCTCCTCCTCGTCCCACGCGAAGCGGTACTCCCGATCCCGGCCCGCCCTTATCCGCAGCAGGTGCTCGACCCTGGCGCGCGCGTCGCTCTCGCCGTCGGTGAAGTACGCCGGGTAGCGCAGCCGCAGGGTGACCAGCCGGCCCTCCCGGTCGAAGCCGTGGTCGTCGAAGGCCTCCCGCCAGCCGCCCCCGTGGCGGTAGAGCGGCGCGGGGTCCAGCGGGGACGAGAAGTAGGGCACCAGCGCCTCGTACAGCGACTGCAGCCGGGCGGCCAGCGGGTCCTGGCGGCCCGTCGGCTCCTGCGCCCGGTCGCGTCCGCGCCATGCCCCGGCCGCCAGCAGGGCGGCCGCGGCGAGCGGCGGGCCGTACGGCACGAGGGCGACGATGAGGACGCACGAGGCGGCCAGCAGCAGCGCGGCGCCGCGCTGTTCCCGGGGCGTGCGCGCCCAGCCCCGCCGCCCGGCGGCCGCCAGCGAGCGCCAGCCGCGCGCGACGGTGATCACCGGATGCAGCACGTCCCGGGCGCCGTCGGTGACGCTCCGGGCGAACTCCCGCCCGTGGGGCAGCCGTTCCCGGCCGGACCCGGTGCGGTCGGACAGGGTGCGGGAGACTCCTCGCCGGCCCATGACGGCCTCCTGTGGACGACGTTGGTGCGGACCCCGAGGTGCGGCTCCGAGGCCGTCAGAACCTCAGGCCGCCGAGCAGCCCCGCCAGGCTGGCGCCGCCCGCCTTGATGCTGGGAGCGATGGCCGTGCCCGCGAGGTAGAAGCCGAACAGGGCGCAGACGAGCGCGTGGGACGCCTTCAGCCCGTCCTTGCGGAAGAACAGGAATACGACGATGCCCAGCAGCACGACGCCGGAGATGGAGAGGATCATGGAGGGTCTCCTGACTGGTGGGGCGGTCACCACGGTCACCATGGGTCCCTCCAGAGTCACAGCAAGCAGGAACCCCGACATCCGGGAAGAGGCACACGAGTGACGCGCCGCCCGGGTCACCCGGTCGGACCCGGCCCGCCTCCCCGGGGCGTGTCCGTCACGCGGCGGCGCTACGTAGGGTGGGGCCGGAACGACAGGAACCGACCGACCGATCCCCGAGGACGCAGCCCATGCCCGAGCCCACCCCCGAGACCGAGCCCGCCCACGACCCCGAGGTGCTCCAGCTCGCGGCCAAGGTCTTCGACCTGGCGCGCCACGGCGACACCGACACCCTCGCCGCCTATGTGGACGCCGGAGTTCCGGTCAACCTCACCAACGACCGGGGCGACACCCTGCTGATGCTCGCCGCGTACCACGGCCATCCGCACACCGTCGAGGTCCTGCTGGCCCGCGACGCCGATCCGAACCGGGCCAACGACCGCGGCCAGACGCCGCTGGCCGGTGCCGTGTTCAAGTCCGAGGACGAGGTGGTCCGGCTGCTCCTGGAGCACGGCGCGGACCCGGCCGCGGGCACGCCGTCGGCGGTCGAGACGGCCGGCATGTTCGGGCGCCAGGACCTGCTGGAGCTGTTCGCGGGGAAGTGACCGGAGGCAGGAAAAGGGGGACTTGACGGGGACGCGGAAGCCTCTTGCGTCCGGCCGACCTCAACTCCCCCATGCGCACCACTACTTGACGTCGCGTCGTCCGTGCCGCCGCCGTGGCCCCCGCGGTCACCTGCCGTGCGTCACGCCCGCCCCGTCCGCCGACGCGGCGCCCGGGGCGGTGCCCCGGTCAGGGGAGGGGGTGGGGCGGGGGAGAGCCCCACCCCGCGGACGCCAGCGCCGCGTCCACCGTGTCCGCCTCCTCCGGACGCTTGTCCTCCCGGTAGCGCACCACCCGCGCGAACCGCAGCGCCACCCCCGCCGGATACCGCGACGACCGCTGCAGGCCGTCGTACGCGATCTCCACCACCAGCTCCGGCCGCACCCGCACCACCCACCCGTCGTCGCTCACCGCCAGCTCCCGCAGCCGCCGCGTCTGCCACTCCAGCACCGCGTCCGTCAGGCCCTTGAACGTCTTGCCGAGCATGGCGAACGTGCCGTCCGGACGCCGCGCGCCCAGGTGCAGGTTGGAGAGCCGGCCGGTGCGGCGGCCATGGCCCCACTCGGCGGCCAGGACCACCAGGTCCAGCGTGTGGACGGGCTTGGCCTTCAGCCAGGAGGCGCCCCGCCGGCCCGCCGTGTACGGCGCGTCCAGGGCCTTGACGACCACGCCCTCGTGACCGCGGCGCAGCACCTCCGCCGCGAACTCCCGGGCCGCCGCGCGGGCGGCGGGGTCCGCGGGGTCGGGGACGGCGAGGCGCCGGACGCGCAGCGGTTCCGGGACGATCCGGGCCAGTTCCGCGTGCCGCTCCGCCGTCGTCAGGCCGAGCAGCTCGCGCCCGTCCACGGCCAGGACGTCGAAGAAGACCGGCGAGAGGGGCAGCCCGGTGCCGGAGCGGGAACCGACCCGCCCGGCGACCTCCTGGAACGGGTGCGGCCGCCCGTCGGCGTCCAGGGCGATCACCTCGCCGTCGAGGACGACGGAGGAGACGGGCAACGCGGCGGCCGCGGCGGTCACTTCGGGCAGGCGGGCGGTGATGTCGTCCAGGGTGCGGGTGTGGACGGTCACGTCCGCGCCGTCCCGGTGCACCTGGACGCGGACGCCGTCCAGCTTCTCCTCCACCGCGCACGGCCCCAGCCGGTCCAGCGCCTCGTCCACGTCCTCGGCCGTCTGCGCGAGCATCGGCAGCACCGGGCGCCCCACCCGGAGCCGGAAGGCCGTCAGCGCCGCCGGCCCGTGCGCCAGCAGCTCCCGGGCGACGGCGCCCGGCGAGCCGCCGAGCATCACCGCGCGCCGCACCTCGTCCGGGTCCGCGCCCGTGGCGGCCGCCACGCCCTCGACGGCCAGCGCGTCCAGGGCGCCCTGGCGCAGCTCGCCGCCGATGAGCCGGAGCAGGAAGCGCTGCTCGCGCTCCGTGGCGCGGGCCAGCAGCGCGTCGACCAGGCGCTTGCGCTCCGCCTGGGCGCCCTGCCCGCCCACCGCCGCGAGGGCGGTGAGCGCGGCGTCCACGTCGGGGACGGTCAGCGAGGGGACGGCCGCCGGGGCGGGCGGGTCCTGCAGGGTGCGCCAGCCGACGCCGGTCCGGCGCTGCGGGAGCCGCCCCGCCAGGTACGAGACGACGAGCGGTGCCTCCGCGGGCTCGGCCTGCCGGAACAGCCCGGCCAGCAGCTCCGTCTTGGCCGTCCGCGAGCGCACCGCGGCGACCTCCGCGGAGACCCGGGCCAGAGCGTCCAGCAGCACGCTTTTATGGTGCACCGGGCTCACGCCCTGTGCCGCCCCCGGAGGGGCGCAGCGGTGCGAGGCGGCCGGCACCGCCCCGGGCTACTCCGGGCGCGCGGGCGCCCGTTCGCGCCCCGCCGCGTCGCTGATCCTGAGCAGCAGGGCGACCATGAGCCAGTTGGCCACCAGCGAGGAGCCGCCCTTGGCGAGGAAGGGCAGGGCCTTGCCGGTCAGCGGGATCAGCCCGAGCACACCGCCGGCCACCACGAAGACCTGGAGCGCCAGCGCCGCCGCGAGGCCCACGGCGAGCAGCTTGCCGAACGGGTCGCGCGAGCGCAGCGCCACGCTCAGACCGCGCTGGACGAGCAGCGCGTAGAGCAGCAGGATCGCCATCACCCCGGCGAGCCCCAGCTCCTCGCCGACGGTGGTGAGGATGAAGTCGCTGCGGCCCGCGAAGCCGATCAGCTCGGGGTGGCCCCGGCCCAGGCCCGTGCCCGTCACCCCGCCGCTGCCGAAGCCGAAGAGGGCCTGCGCGGCCTGGTCGGAGATCAGGCCCGGGGGCCGCTGTCCCTTGGGCAGGTAGATGTCGAAGGGGTGCAGCCAGGCGACGATGCGCCCCTTGACGTGCGGCTCGGTCGAACCGACGGCGGCGGCCCCGACGGCGGCCATCAGCAGGCCGCAGACGACCCAGCTGGTGCGCTCGGTGGCCGCGTAGAGCATCACCACGAACAGCCCGAAGAAGATCAGCGAGGTGCCGAGGTCGCGCTCCAGGATCAGGACCATCAGGCTCAGCACCCACACCGCGAGGATGGGGGCGAGCTGCCGGCCGGGCGGGAGGCGGACGCCGAGGACCTTGCGTCCGGTGAGGGCGAGGGCGTCGCGGTGGGTGACCAGGTAGCCGGCGAAGAAGACCGCGATCATGGTCTTGACGAACTCGCCGGGCTGGAACGACAGCGGCCCGAGGAAGATCCACCGCTTGGCGCCGTAGGTGTCCCCGGGGAAGGCCGCGGGCGCCATCAGCAGCACCAGGGCCACGGCCATCGTCAGATAGATGTAGCGCTGGAGCCGCCGGTGGTCCCGGAGCACCAGCAGGACGCCCACGCAGACGGCGACGCCGATGACGGTCCACAGCAGCTGGCCGGAGGCGGTGCCGGGGGACTCGTACCGCTTGGCGTAGGCGAAGTCCAGCCGGAACAGCAGCACCAGCCCGATGCCCGACAGCAGGGTCGCCAGGGGCAGGATCAGCGGGTCGGCGTCGGGCGCCCAGCGGCGCAGCACCAGGTGCGGGACCAGGGCGAGGCAGACCATGCTCCCCGCGAAGCCCGCGAGCTGCGGCGGGATCTCCCCGGTGGTCGCCAGCCCCGCGTAGAGGTAGCCGAACGTGCTGATCAGGACGGCGAGGCAGAGCAGCACGGCCTCCCGCAGACGGCGCCGTCCGCGGGCCGCGGGGGGCGGGACGGGCGCCTCGCCGCCGTCGTCCTGCGTGCGCACGGGTTCCACGGTCACACCCGTCATGTTGATCGGCTCCGGCCATGGAAAACCCGGGCCGGTTCAAGATTTCTCGGCAATCCGGTGCGTCTCGTCTCATCCTCGACATTCGATATCTGCACGCCACCAGCGTCACATATCCGACATGGAGGACTGTTGTCCGGCACTCCGTGGTAGCGGTGCGTCATGGCGCGACCGCCGAAGGTGAGGTCCGTAACCGCCCGGGGGTGCGGTGAGTTGACCTCACGGCAACGCGCCCCGCTGCACACCGGAACAGGAGAGTGGTTCATGAGCAAGCGCCAGAAGGGCCGCAGGCACCGCAGGGTCAACCGCACCCCGAGGCCGGTCGGCCCGTCCCGCCCGCGCACCCGCCCCGAGCCGGAGCGGACCGTCGCCCCCGACCTGGGCCGGCACACGGCCAGGACCTGGGACGGCCTGTGCTCCTACGGGGCGGGAGGCGCGTCCGTCGAGGACCTGTGCGCCGCGGTCGGCTACCAGCCGCGCACCATCCTCAAGCACGTCGCCGGGCTCGCCGGGCAGGGGCTGGCGGAGCAGCGCGGCGACCGCTGGTACGCGCGGAGCGGGGCCGGGGTGCTCGTCGGGGCGCAGGGCGGCTGACGGCCCGTCGGTGCCGGCCCTCCGTCGTCCTCCGTGATCCTTCCGTCATCCCCACGGGTGAATGCCCGTGATCCCATGCGGTGTTGGGGTCCGATGATCTACTCTCGCCCGCATGCCCGACATGGATGAGATCATCGGACGGATCCGCCGTGACATGGACTCGCAGCTCCGCAAGCGAGCGCGCCGGGCGCTCGGCGAGGGGGCGGACCGGTCCGGCTGGGCCGCCGTCGGCCCGGACGAGCCCGCGGCGGCCGGAGCCGCCGCGGGGACCGTCGTTCCCGGCCCGGCCGACGAGGGACCCGCGGCGGTCCGCCCGCGCTGACGCGCGCGGCGGGCGGCGCGGGGGCGCCCCGTCAGCGCCGGGTCCGGGCCCGGTCCACGCCCAGTCCCGCCAGGGCGAGCGCGGTCACGCAGCAGACGGCGCCCACGATGACGTTGCTGACGGTGGCGGCCGTGCCGAAGGAGTGGCCGGCCACGACCCAGGGCGAGACGATCGTCCAGACGCCCACGCCCAGTGCGGCCCAGCTCATGGAGTGCGTGCGCTCGTAGGCGGAGCCGAAGCCACCGGCCAGGAGGGCGAAGGCGATTCCGGTGATGAGGTTGTTCGCGGTCAGGGTGGTCGCTCCGTTGAAGCCCACGATCCAGGCGGAGGCGGCCAGGTAGACGCCGCACAGCAGGGCGAGCGCCTCGACGGCCTGGGCGGCGGGGAGCGCCGTCGTCTCCTCCGAATGGGCGCGGAGGGCCATGATGTCCGGGTGGTGCTCGATCCGGGGTGACGTTGGGGCGGTCACGTCGGCCACCTTCTTTCCACACGGGGAACAGGAGAGTCGGACCTCTTGTATTTTAACCTCATTGAGCCTTAATTCACCTGAATGGGGTGAATGGTCCGATCTGATGACGTGCGAGGCGTCGAGGGCGTACCGGACGGGTGTGCGGGGAAGGGTGTTCTTCCAGGGGCCGGTGCCGTACCCGGCCCGTGTCCCCGGAACGACACCGCACGGCTCGTCAGGGGGAGGTACCACCTCATGGAACAGCCCGCAGCACAGGAAGAACTCCTGCCGGAGCGCTTACCGGGCCCCGGTGACGGGCCGGCCGGCCCCGCGCCCGCCCTCCGGGCCCCGGCGCGCGGCGAGCCCGGACCCCATGTGCCCGACGGCGTCGACGTCTTCGACGCCTTCCGCGCCTTCGGCGACGAGGACGACGAACCGCACATCGTCCGCGGCATCGACTGACCGCGCGGCCGGGGACGGTTCCGAGGGGCCGCCCCAACGCTCATGCGACGTTCCCCGGGCGGAAAGATCCCCGTGGCCCGCGCCACGCCCCCGCTGTGGACAACAGCGATATGCGTGTCGCCATCGTCACCGAATCGTTTCCGCCCGACATCGACGGCGCCGCCCACTGGGCCTGGCAGACCGTCCGGCACCTGGAGCGGCACGGTCACGAACCGCTCGTCCTGGCGCCCGCGCGCCGCCGGGTCCGGTGCCGGAGCGACGTCGTCGCGGCGGTCGTGCGGCTGCCCGCACCGGTCTGGCCGGGCGGCCGGCGCCTCGCGAGGGCGCTCGCCGCGCACCGCCCCGACCTCGTGCACGTGACGGGGTCCGATGCGCTGAGGGCGCGCGGCGTGGCGGCGGGCGGCCGGCTCGGCGTGCCCGTGGTGGCCGTCCGGCGGACCGTCCCCGCGGGCCCCGCCGAGGGCGGGCGCCGGACCGCCGACCGGACCCTGGCGCCGTCCCCCGCGGCGGCCCGCGCCCTGGCCGAGTGCGGAGTGCCGCGGGTGCGGCCGTGGCCGCCCGGGGTGGACCCCGAGCGGTTCCACCCCCGCCGCCGCGACCTCGAACTGCGCCGTGCGCTGGCGCCCGGCGGGGAGCTGATCGTCGGTTACGTCGGCCGGCTCGCCGCCGAGAAGCGGCTGGACCTGCTGGCACCGGTCTGTGCGCTGCCCGGCGTGCGGCTGGTGATCGCCGGCGACGGCCCGTACGCGGCGGCGCTGCGCGGGCTGCTGCCGGGGGCGCGCTTCCTCGGCTGCCGTACGGGGGACGAACTCGCCCGGATCCACGCCTCCTTGGACGTCTTCGTCCATCCCGGACCGCCGCGGGCCTCTTCCCTGGGCGTCCGTGAGGCGCTGGCCAGCGGCGTACCGGTGATCGCCCCCGCGACCGGCGATCCCTGCGACCCCGTCCGTCACGGCCGCACCGGCCTGCTCGTGCGCCATGGCGACGCACAGGCGCTGCGCGACGCGGTCCTGACGCTGGAGTCGGGCCGGAGGCGGCGGGCGGAATTCGGGTTGGCGGGGCGGGAGTTGGTGGCGGGGCGGACGTGGGAGGTGGTGGGGGATCAACTGCTGGGGTATTACGGGGAGGTGGTGGGGGTGTCCGTGGGGTGACACGGCCCCCGGCCGTGTCACCCCCGCGCCACCACGAACCGCACCCGCACCCCCGGCCCCGCCTGCGCCGCCCCCGCCAGCGCCTCCTCCGCGACCACGCCGATCACCGGATACCCGCCCGTCGTCGGATGGTCGGCCAGGAAGACCACCGGGCGCCCGTCCGGCGGGACCTGTACCGCGCCCAGCACCATTCCTTCGCTGGGGAGTTCGCCGGTGCCCGGCCGGCGTTCCAGCGTGGGACCCTCCAGGCGCAGGCCGATGCGGTTGCTCGCCGGCGAGACCCGGAAGCGGCCGGCCGCGAGGGCGGCCCGTGCCCCGGGGGCGAACCAGTCGTCCCGGGGGCCGGGCACGAGCGGCAGGACGAGTTCGCGGGCGGGCGGTGCCGCCCACGGGACCGCGTCCGCCGCGACGGGCGGCCCGCAGGGAGCGCCCAGCGGGAGGACCGCGCCGTCGGCGAGCGGCTCGGGCCCGAGGCCGGAGAGCAGATCGCGCGAGCGGCTGCCGAGCACGGGCGGTACGTCCACCCCGCCCGCGAACGCGACGTAGCTGCGCAGCCCCGCGGTCGCCGGCCCCACGTCGAGGACGGTGCCGGCGGGCAGCCGCACCGGGGTGCCCCACGCGACCGGACGGCCGTCCGCCCGGACCGGGCCGGGGGCGCCGGTCACGGCCGCCGTCACCGGTGAGGAGACGCGCACGGCACAGCCGTCGACCGTGGTCTCCAGGGTCGCGCGGCCGGCCGGGTTCCCCACGAGCCGGTTGGCCAGCCGGTGGGCGGGCCCGTCGAGGGCGCCGGAGCGCGGGACGCCGAGGTGGGCGTGGCCGGGACGGCCCAGGTCCTGCACGGTCGTCAGCGCCCCTCCCCGGACGACCGTCAGGGCGTTCACCGGAGCACCTCGAACCGCACCCGGCGGCCCGGCACCAGCAGCGCCGCCGGTTCCCGCCCGGCGTCCCACATCACCTCGTCCGTACGGCCGACGAGCAGCCAGCCGCCGGGGGAGGAGCGCGGGTAGACGCCGGTGTACGCGCCGGCCAGCGCGACCGAGCCGGCGGGCACGGAGGTGCGCGGAGTGGCCCGGCGCGGCACGTGCAACTCCTCCGGCAGGCCGGTCAGATAGCCGAAGCCGGGCGCGAACCCGCAGAAGGCGACCCGGAATTCGAGCGAGGAGTGGACGCGCGCCACCTCTTCCTCGGGGACCTGCCACAGGGCCGCGACCTCGGCCAGGTCGGCGCCGTCGTAGTGCACGCCGATGACCGCCGGTTCGCCCTCGGCGGGCGGCGGCGGAGGCACGGTCCACGCCGCGATCTCGGCGGCGAAGGAACCGGGATCGGCGAGGCCGTCCAACAGGACGGTGCGCGCGGCCGGGACGATCTCCGTCACGGGCGGCAGCGCGCCCGCCTCCCGGCGGCGCAGCAGTTCGGCGTGGAGCGCCTGGGCCGCCGCGGTGTCCGCGACCTCGATGAGCAGGGCGTGCGGCCCCACGCGCAGGGGACGCGGCGCGGCGGTCATGCGAACGCCTCCAGCCGGACCCCGGCGGACTCCAGCGCCTCCCGCACCCGCCGGGCGAGCGCCGCCGCGCCGGGCGTGTCGCCGTGCAGGCACAGCGAGCGGGCGCGGACGGTGACGTCCTCG
This sequence comes from Streptomyces luteireticuli, assembly GCF_041519305.1. Lineage (NCBI taxonomy): Bacteria > Bacillati > Actinomycetota > Actinomycetes > Kitasatosporales > Streptomycetaceae > Streptomyces > Streptomyces luteireticuli. Next base: position 1,856,081 of record NZ_CP167927.1, on the reverse strand, counting down.
CCGGTCAGAGTGGTGACGGACGCCTCGCGGGCGAGGCGCACCGAGCGGGCCACCACGGCGTCGGGATCGGTGATCACGGCGCCCTCGGTGCCACGCGGGACGAGTGTGCCGAGGGAGGTGTAGGCGCGGTCGGCGAACGCCTCGGCCACGACGGGCAGTCCGGCCCGCCCGGCGGCCTCGTGCAACTGTGAGCCGGGCAGGCCCAGGACGGGCAGCGGGGCCCCGGCCGCGAGGACGCCGGCCACGACGGCCGCGGCCTGCCCGGCGTCGGCGACGGTGCGGTTGTAGAGGGCGCCGTGCGGCTTCACATAGGCCACGTCGGTCCCGGCCGCGCGGGCGAAGACGCGCAACGCGCCTATCTGATAGGTGATTTCGTCCGCGAGCTCGTCCGCGGGCACATCCATGGCGCGCCGCCCGAAGCCGGCCAGGTCGCGGTAGGAGACCTGGGCCCCTATGCGCACCCCGCGCGCGGCGGCGAGTTCGCACACGCGGCGCATGGTCGAGGGGTCGCCGGCGTGGAAGCCGCAGGCGACGTTGGCGCTGGTGACGACGGAGAGCAGGGCCTCGTCGTCGGTCAGCCGCCAGCGCCCGAAGCCCTCGCCCAGATCGGCGTTGAGGTCGAGGACGGTCACGGGCGCTCCTCCGGCATGGTGTCGACGATGAGCCGCCGGGCGTCGTCCAGATAGGCGGTCAGCTCGGCCTCGGCGCGGGTGTACTCGCCCTTGGCCAGGAGCTGTTCGATGGCGCGGTTGCGGACCAGGAAGGGTTCGTGGAAGCGGCGGGGCGAGGGCATCGTGTGGAAGGCCAGGCGCAGTTCGGCGAGCAGCCGGTCCATGGCGGTGTCGACGCGCGGGCTGGCGCAGAGCCCGGCCAGCGCCCGGTGGAAGGCCAGGTCGGCGGTGGCGACCGCCGGCCAGTCGCCGTCGTCGGCGGCCCACTCGGCCTCCGTCACCGCCGTGGTCACCGCATCGAGCAGTGCGGGGGGCGCGTGTTCGGCGGCGCGCACGCCGGCGGTCTCCAGGGCGCCGCGCATCCGGTAGATGTCCGTGACGTCGTCGGGGCCGGGGACGCGGACGAACACCCCGCGGTTGACCTGGTGTTCGACGAGGCTGTCGTGGACCAGCAGGCGGAACGCCTCGCGCAGGGTGTTGCGCGAGACTCCGAGGTCCAGGCTGAGCGCCTCCTCCGAGAGCTGGGTCCCGGGCGGCAGGGCGCCGCGCTCGATCCGCTCGCGGAGTGCGGCGGCGAGACGTTGCGCGGTGGAACGGGTCATGACATCTCCTCAGGAGAGGTGACCGGGCGCAAACCCTTGAGGATTGTTGAACAACATCCTAGCCTCCTCGCCAGTCACCTCACCCGGTCGAGTGAGGTCCGAGATGCGAAAGGCGGGGCGCATGCTCGTACTTCTGGGCGTCCTCGTGGTCGTGGCCGGGTTCGCCGCGCGGCGCAACCCCCTGCTCGTCGTCGGTGTGGCGGGCATCGTCACCGGCCTGCTCGGCGGCCTGTCGCCGCGCGAGGTGCTGGCCGCCTTCGGCACCGGATTCGCCGGCAGCCGGGGCGTGACGATCTTCGCCGTCACCCTGCCCGTCATCGGCCTGCTGGAACACCACGGCCTCCAGGAGCAGGCCCGCAGGCTCGTCGCCCGCTTCGCCTCCCTGACCGCCGGCCGCTTCCTCGCCCTCTATCTGCTGCTGCGCCAGCTGACCTCCGCCGTCGGGCTGGGCGGGGTCCTCGGGCACGCCCAGACCGTGCGGCCGCTGGCCGCGCCGATGGCCGAGGCCGCGGCCGAACGGGCACACGGCCCGCTGCCGGACAAGGCCCGCGAACGGATCCGCTCGTTCGCCGCCAGCGCCGACAATGTCGGCTTCTTCTTCGGCGAGGACGTCTTCCTGGCGGTCGGCTCCATCCTGCTCATCACCGGCTTCGTCAACACCACTTACCACACCCGTCTCGAACCGCTGGAGCTCGCGCTGTGGGCGATACCGACGGCCGTGTGCGCCCTCGCCGTGCACGGGTGGCGGCTGCTGAGGCTGGACCGCGGGCTGCTCGTCGCCCCGCCCGCGGACCGGAAGGCGGCGGTGAAGTGATCAAGGCGGAGTGGTTCTACTGGCTCGTCGGCGGGCTCTTCCTGGTGCTGGCCGCCCAGATGCTCACCGACCGCACCAACCCCAGGCGCCACGGCAGTGCCCTCTTCTGGGGTCTGCTCGGCCTGGGCTTCATCTACGGGACGTGGGTGGCCGACCACCGCGCCCCGGCCGAACCGCTGGGCGCCGCCGTCCTCGTCATGGCCGGCCTCGCGGGCTTCGGCCGCACCGGCCGCGGCGCGCCGCCCGAGGGGGCGGCGGAACGGCGTGCGGCGGGCGCCCGGCGGTTCGGCGGGCGGCTGTTCGTCCCCGCCCTGACGGTCCCGGCGGTGGCCCTGGCCTGTGCCGTCGGCCTCAAGAAGGTGCACTGGGACGGCGGTCCGCTGTTGCAGAAGGGCAGCGAGACCGTCCTCGGGCTCGGCATCGGCTCGGTCGTCGCCCTGGTCGTCGGCATGGTGATGCTCCGTGAGAAGCGGCTCGCCACGCCGCTCCACGCGGGCCGCTCGATGCTGGAGTCGATGGGCTGGGCGGTGCTCCTGCCCCAGCTGCTCGCCACCCTCGGCGCGATCTTCGCCGCCGCCGGGGTCGGCGACCAGGTCCGCAGGATCACCGCGGCCGTGCTGCCCGACGGCTCGGTCTTCCTCGCGGTCGTCGTCTACTGCGCGGGCATGTTCCTGTTCACCGTCGTCATGGGCAACGGCTTCGCCGCCTTCCCGGTGATGACGGCCGCCGTCGGCTGGCCCGTCCTGGTCGAACAGGCCCACGGGAACGCCCCGGCCGTGCTCGCGCTGGGGATGCTCGCCGGTTTCTGCGGGACGCTGGTGACGCCGATGGCCGCCAACTACAACCTCGTTCCGGCGGCTCTGCTGGAGCTGGGCGACCGGTACGGTCCCATCAAGGCCCAACTGCCCACGGCTTTCATCCTTCTTGGATGCAATATGGCCATTATGTTCCTTTTTGCCGTCTGAGTTGGCGGGCCCGGCGCCCGCGGAACGTGCCGTTTCGGCCGATGTCAGTGCGACCGCTTACTCTGTGCGACGTGACATCTCCAGCCCCGGCGGCCGTTCCGCCCCAGCTCAACGGTCCCCTCGCGCGGCCGGCCCCGGGCCCGGCCGCCGACGAGGGCCTGGCCCGCCGACTGCGCGCGCTCGCCTGCACGGCGCCCCTGCACGACCTCGACGCGCGCAAGGCCAACCTCGCGGGCGAGTACGGGGTGTACGCGATGGCGGAGGTGGCCCTGGCCGCCATCGACCTCGTCACGCTCAACATGGACTTCGACACCGGCGCCGACCATGAGCAGATAGTGACCAGGCTCCTGCCCCGCGTCGCCGCCCAGGCGCCCGGGCGCCCGCAGTCCGAGCACGAGCGCGTCGCCCGCTGGGTGCTGGAGAACCTCATCAACGTCGGCAGCGCCGACCGCGGCTTCCGCGTCGTCTACGGCACCTTCGGCACCGACGGCGCCTACGTCCGCCGCGACTACGACTTCAAGCTGATCGAGGAGGTCCCCGGCCCCGGCGGCACGGTCTTCCTGCGCGCCACCGACGAGGCCGTCAACGTCCTGGTCGGCGCGCTCGACACGGACGTCACCAGCGCCCAGATCGCCGCCGAGGTCAAGCTGGAGGTCCTCGTCAGCCGCGGCCGCCTCGCCGACGCACAGCTCGCCGCCGAGCAGGCCCGCTACCGGACCGTCCAGTACGCGGAGACCCTCCGCAAGACCCTCGACGCCACCCGGCGCAACGTCCGCGCCGTGGACTGGCTGAACGCCGTCCCCGACATGATCGCCGAGGCGCTCGACCACGTCGCCGACCGCTACCGCCACGAGAACGCGATCCTCACCAACATCCGCAAGGTGCGCGACGAGGCGGCTTCCGGCAGCGACCCCGAGCACAAGCGGCGCGCCGCCGAGCTCGTCGACATCGTCAAGGACTGCATCCGCCGGCACACCCAGCTCCAGTCCCGGCTGCTGGAGGCCGGGCCGCTGTTCCGCGCCGAGCAGGACCGGCAGGCGTTCGCCACCCCGGCCGCCCGGTCGGGCCTCGATCTGTACGGGCAGCTGCTGGCCCCCGTCCTGCCGCTGCCGCTGGAGCAGGCCGGACGCGTCACGGAGGCCTTCTTCGCCCGGGGCGCGGGGCTGCGCACCCCCGCGTCCGTGCGCGTCGGCGACCTCGTCGAGCTGCTGCTGACCCCGCCCGCCGAGCGGGAGCACCTGGGCGCGGAGATGCCGGAGCCGGACCTCATCGCGACGCCGGACGACAGCCGCTTCAGCGAGGAGCAGCTCGCGAGCGCGATGGAGCTGCTGACGCTGCCGGCGGACGCGCCGCGCCGGCTGTCCGGACTGCTCGCGGACGCGCGCCTGCGCGACCCCGAACTGCCGTACCTCGTCGCGCTGCTGGCCGTCCACGCGGCGAGTCCGGCCGTGGGCACGGCCTACCGCCAGGGCGAGACCTCGCTGCTGTTCGCCGTCGACGATGGCACGCCGCTCGACGACCCGGGGTTCGGCGGCGCCGACCTCATCGTGGGGACGGCGCTGCTGGACGCGGCGGGGATGGCGGCGGATCGTTCGGAGGGGGCGTAGTGGCTTCCCCTACCCCGCCCTTTCACCGTTTCTCGCGCGCTGCCGCGCGGGGCAACGCGGCTGCGCCGCGTTCGTCCTCAAGCGCCGGACGGGCTGAATCTCGCGCCCGGGCGCACGAATCAGCCCGTCCGGCGATTGAGGACAGCGCCCGCAGGGCGCTTCGGGCCGAGGGGCGCAGCCCCGGGAGAAACGGTGAAAGGGCGGGACCGGGGCACACTCCATCCCCCCACGCAGCCGCAGCCACCACGCAACAGGAGCCACACCCGTGACTGACCACGACCTCGTCGACGAGACGCCGGACGCCCCCGGCGCCGAGCCGGAGCGGTCCGGCGGTGCCCCCCTCACCCCCGCCGACGCCGCCGACGCCGCAAGGCTCATCGCCTTCGGCCTCCAGCCCAAGCTCCAGCCCGCCCGCGACGCCGAGTACACCGAGCTGCTGCGCCGCCACCGCGAGGACCCCGCGTTCGCCCGGCTCGCCGACGCCGTCGCCGCCGGGCTCGGGCTCGTCGTGCTGGAGGTGTCCACCCGGGCCGGGATGGCCGTCACCGCCGCCGAGGACTCGGTCTTCGCCGTCCGCATGGGCGACTACGCCCGCCGGGCCACCGTCGACTCCGGGGACCGCTTCCTGCACGGGCTGGCCCATCTCGCCGTCGCGGCCATGGCCTTCCCTCGCCCCGAGGACCTCGCCGACGACGGCTACATCGGCCGGGTGACCGTCAACGGCGTGGACGCCTTCGTCCGCCAGGCCTGCCGCCGGCTGGAGGAGCGGGCCGCCGAGGGCGGGGAGAACACCGACCCGGTCAGTGAGGCCCCCGGCCTGGAGGCCGCCTGGCGGGTCTACGCGCGGCGAAGCGCCACCGGCGCCACCAAGGACGCCCGTCGGCTGGCCGGTTCGACCACCGGGATCATCGCCAAGGCCGTCGCCTTCCTCGTCGACTCCGGCTTCCTCCAGCGCACCGGCGACGACGCGGGCGGCGCCTTCCGCACGACCCCGCGCTACCAGCTCCAGGTCCGCGACATGGCCGGCAGCGCCGCCATGACGGAGCTGCTGGAGCTGGGCGTCGTGCCGGTGGGCGACGGCCTGCCCAGCCTGCTGCCGCCGGACGACGCCGACGACCTCGAGCTGGTCGCCGACGCCGGCCTGCCCTTCCACGCCAACTGACCACGAACCGCGAGCAACGAGAGTCCGCCGCCATGTACGAGCTGTCCCGGGTCCGCCTCTACTCCATCGGGCCCGCCGGTGCGCGCTACGCCGACACCGTGCTGGATCTGCGGGGGGTGGGTGCGCCCGTGCCCACGCCCGCACCCACGCAGGCGGAGTTCTTCGAGGACGAGCCGGTCGGCCCGCCGCGCCGCCCCGCCCCGGCGGGCGTGCTGTTCCTGGAGAACGGCGGCGGCAAGTCCGTCCTGCTCAAGCTGATCTTCTCGGTGATGCTGCCGGGCCACCGCAACACCCTCGGCGGCGCCAGCTCCGGCGTGCTGCGCAAGTTCCTCCTCGCCGACGACTGCGGCCATGTCGCGCTGGAGTGGCAGCACGTCCTCACCGGCGAGACGGTCGTGGTCGGCAAGGTCAGCGAGTGGCGCGGCCGTCAGGTCTCCAGCGACCCGCGCAAGTTCGCCGAGGCGTGGTATTCGTTCCGCCCCGGCCCGGGGATGAGCCTGGACGCGCTGCCGGTCGCCGAGTCCACCGCCATGCGCCCCTCGGCCGACGGCGGCTCCGGCGCCCGCGGCCGCCGCCGCACGATGAAGGGCTTCCGCGACGCCCTCACCGAGGCCGGCAAGGCATACCCGCACCTGGACGTGGTGTGGGAGGAGATCCACGAGCGCTGGAACGAGCACCTCGGCGAGCTCGGCCTGGACCCCGAACTCTTCCGCTACCAGCGGGAGATGAATGCCGACGAGGGCGAGGCCGCCGGCCTCTTCGCGGTGAAGAACGACTCCGACTTCACCGACCTGCTGCTGCGCGCCGTCACCGACACCCGGGACACCGACGGCCTGGCCGACCTCGTGCACGGCTTCGCCCACAAGCTCGGCCGCCGCGCCGAGCTGACCGCCGAGCGGGACTTCACCGCCGGCTCCCTGGACCTGCTCTCCCGCATCGTCGAGGCCGGCGGCCGCCGGGAGACGGCCCGCGGCGTGCATGCCGGGGCCGAGCGCCGCACCCGCGTCCTGGCCCGCCGCCTGACGGCCCGTGCCGCCGAGGAGCGCGGGCGCGCGGCCGAGCTCGCCGAGCAGGTGGCCGCCGCCGCGCACCGCGTCACCGACGCCGAGACCGCGCGCGGCCGCAGCGCCGCCGTCTCCGCCGAACTCGCCTACCGGCACGCCTCGTTGGCGCTGGCCGCCGCCGAGAAGGCCGCCGCCGCCCAGCGCCGCGAGCTCAACGACGCCCGTACGCTGCACTCGGCGTGGCAGGCGGCCGAGACCGTGCTGCGCCACCGCGCCGCGGCCGACCGCTCGGCCCGCGTCGCCGCCGCCATCCACGAGGCCGAGCGCGACGCGGCCCCCGCGCTGGAGGCCCGCTCCCGCGCGGCCGCCGCCCTGGTGCGCGCGCTCAACGGCGCGGCGGAGGGCGCCGAGAGCCTCGCCAACGAGCAGGAGGAGCGTTCGGCGGTCCTCCAGGAGACCGGCGAGGCCGCCCACCGCGACGCCACCACCGCCGCCACCGAGGCCCAGCGCGCCCGCAGCGAGGGCGGGCACCTGCGCCAGCGCCTCGCCGAGGTCGAGCAGGAGACCGCCGAGGCCGTCCGGGCCGGCTGGCTCGACGACTCGGCACCCGACGCCGACCCGGCCCGCGCCGCGCTCGCCGCCAGTGACGCGGAGAAGGCCGCGTCGGCCGCGTACGAGACGGTCCGCGAGGCCGCCCTCCAGACCGCCGCGCAGGCGAAGGACGCCGCGGGCGCCGAGTCGCGCGCCGAGCTGGCGGCGGCCCGCGCGGCCGACGCCGCGGCATCCGCCGAGGCGGCGTACGGGGCCGAGCGCCGCGCCGCGGAGGCGCTCGGCGCGGAGCGGCGCATCGCCGAACTCCTCGGCCTGCCCGGCCAGTCGGCGCCCGGTCCGGTCCCGGGGCAGCGCTCCGGCGACGCCCCGCACGGCGGTGCCCTGTCCGCCGAGGAGCTCGACCGCAACGCGGACGCGCTCCGCGAGCTGCTCGACGACAACGTCGCCGCCGCCGAGCGGAACCTGTTCGACCTGCGCACCGCCGCCGCCGACGACTCGCGGATCCTGGGCGCGCTGGGCGACGGCGGCCTGCTGCCCGCCGGCCCCGATGTCCTGGCCGCCGTCGAGTTCCTGGGCGAGCACGGCATCCCCGCGCTCCCCGGCTGGCGCTACCTCGCCCAGTCGGTGGACCCGGCCGAGCACGCCGCCGTGCTCGCGCGCCGCCCCGAGCTGGTGGACGGCGTCGTCATCACCGACCCCGACTCCCACCTCCGCGCCCGCGAGGTGCTGGGCGCGGCCTCGCTGCTGCCGCGCTCCGCCGTGGCCGTCGGCACCGCCGCCGCCCTCCTGGCCCCGGCTCCGGAGGGCGGGGACAGCGGCGTCTCCGACGTCTTCCTGGTGCCGCCGAACCCCGCCATGCACGACGAGCGCGCCGCCGACGAGGAGCGGCACGCCCTGCGCGAGCGGGCCGCCGCCCGCGACGAGGAGATCCGCGCCGTCGCCGCCCGGCTGGCGGCCGACCGCACCCTCGCCGCCCGGCTGTCCTCCTGGCGCGCCGGCTGCCCGGAGGGCCGGCTCGCCGAGCTGGCCGCCGAGGCCGGGCGCTGCCGCACGGTCGCCGACGCCGCCCAGGAGGTGCTGACCGCGGCCCGTGCCGCCCGGGCCGAGGCCGAGGAGGCCGCCGCGCGGACCGCCGCGGTGCGCGACGAGCGCCAGGAGGCCGCCCAGCGCGCCCGCCGGGTCGCCGACGCGCTGGCCGGTCTCGCCCACCGGCTGCGCGAGCGCTCCCGCTGGCAGACCCGGCTGCGCGAACTCGCCGAGGAGGCCGCCGAGTCGGAGGAGCGCGCCGCCGCCTGCGTGGACCGCGCCCGCGCCGCCGACGAGGACCGCCGCACCGCCCAGCGCGCGGCCGACGACGCGCGCCGTACGGCCCGTGCGCTGCGCGCCGAGCGCGCGGAGATCGCCGGCGCCCCCGACGAGGCCGTCGAGGACGGGCCGGGGGCGGGCGACTCCCTGCCCGCGCTGCGCGAGGCCTACCGCGCCGCCTCCCAGGTCTACGAGAAGGTCGGCGTCGGCGCCGACCTGCGCGCCGAGCAGGCCCGCGCCGAGAGCGACGAGAGCGCCGCCCGCGCCGAACTCGACCGCCTCACCAACAAGGTGCGCACCCGCGCCGCCCAGCTGCTGGAGAGCCCCGACGGCGCCGACGGCCCGTCCCGCCAGGCCGCCGCCGCCCGCGCCGAGGCCCTGGTCCAGCTGCTGGAGGGCCGCGCGTCCACGGCCAGCGAGCAGCTCGGCCGGCTGCGCGGCGAGGCCGAGCGGCTGGCCCCCGCCGACGGCGACGCGCACGCCGAGCTCCCCGAGGAGCGCGAGCCCGCCGACGCGGAGCAGGCCAAGGAGCTGCTGCGCACCGCCACCGCCGAACTGGCCGCCCGCACCGACGCGTTGGACGGCGCCCGCACCGCCCACGCCGACCTGCTGCGCGCCCACCGCGCCGCCGAGGACGCGGCCGGCGGATTCGACGACACCGCCGCCCTCCTGCGCGACCTGCTGCGCGACAACGCCCCCGAGGAGGCCGAGGAGCAGCCCGAGCCGTACACCGGCACCCTGGAGGAGGCCCGTCAGGCGGCGGCCGAGGCCCGGCGCTCGCTGCGCGGCTGCGCGGGCGACCTGTCGACGGCCGAGGCGGCCGTCCGCGAGGCGAGCGACATCCTCGTCCGCCACGCCAACGCCACCCGTTACGAGCAGGTCCGCACCCCCGCCCGCCAGCAGATCCGCGAACTGCCCGCCTCTGCCCTGCCGGAGCACGCCGCCGCCTGGGCGGACGCCTTCGCGCCCCGGCTGCGCGTGCTCACCGACGAGCTGGAGCAGCTGGAGCGCAACCGCGACAGCATCGTCGACCGGCTGCGCGGCCTGGTGGAGTCCTCGCTCACCACGCTGCGCTCCGCCCAGCGGCTGTCGAGGCTGCCGGAGGGGCTGGGGGAGTGGTCCGGCCAGGAGTTCCTGCGCATCCGCTTCGAGGACCCCGACCAGAGCACCCTCACCGAGCGGCTGGGCGAGGTGATCGACGAGGCCACCCGCTCCGCCGTCAGGAAGAACTCCGACCTGCGCCGCGACGGCATGTCGCTGCTGCTGCGCGGCGTCGGGGCGGCGCTGCTGCCGCGCGGCGTGGCCGTCGAGATCCTCAAGCCGGACGCGGTGCTGCGCGCCGAGCGGGTGCCGGTCGGACAGATGGGCGACGTGTTCTCCGGCGGCCAGCTGCTGACCGCGGCGATCGCCCTCTACTGCACCATGGCCGCCCTGCGCAGCAACGACCGCGGGCGGGACCGGCAGAAGCACGCGGGCACGCTGTTCCTGGACAACCCCATCGGCCGCGCCAACGCCACCTATCTGCTGGAGCTCCAGCGGGCCGTGGCCGACGCCTTGGGCGTCCAGCTGCTCTACACCACCGGTCTGTTCGACACCACGGCGCTGGCCGAGTTCCCGCTGGTCATCCGGTTGCGCAACGATGCCGACCTGCGGGCGGGCCTGAAGTACATCAGCGTCGAGGAGCACCTGCGGCCGGGCCTGCCCCAGCAGGACCCGGAGTCGGAGCCGGTGCACGGCGAGATCACGGCGACGCGGATGTTCCGCCGGCCGGAAGGGGAGGCCGTCCCGTCCGGGGGCCGCCCCCTCCGGGGAGTCTGAGGGCGGGGCGGCCCCGGTATCCGCGACCGGTCACGGATACCGGGGCCGCCCCACCCGCCGGACCTCCCGCGCCGTACTGCTCGGCACGGACACCACCCCGTGCCGCTGCCGCCACACCTGCCGCGTGACCCAGACGTCGAGCACGCACCACGTCGTGGCCACGGTGCTGGCCACCGTGGCCAGCACCATGGGGAAGGCCCACCAGGAACCGGCGAGGGTGAAGAGCAGCACGATCATCGCCTGGAGCAGCGTCAGCGCCACGAAGAGCACCGCGCGCACCGCCGCGGCGCGCACCGGGTCCGGCATCCGGGGCCGGTGGACCGGTTCGTCGACCCACAACGGTCTGCGCGCCCCGGGCCGTTCCACGCGCCGTGTCCCGTCCATGGCGGCTCACCTCCCCCAGTGGCTGCCCGCGCTCGGGCTTTTCCCGCAGGTGTGCCCAAAATAACCCGGACGACGGGCCCGCGTGCGCCGGTGCGGGGCCGTGGCCCGGGGTCTCCGCCCGGCGGTACGGGCGGCGATGGCCGGGCCCGCCCCGAACCGGCGCAGGATTCCGGTCACTTGAGCGGCCACCTGGGCGTACGGCGGGGACGGTCGCCCCGACAGAACCGGAATCACCCGTTCCAGGGAGTGGCCGCACCGGATGCGGACGGAAGAAGTCCGGGAATCACGGGAGAAGTCGGACGACTTGCTCAACACCCCTGCTCCGCAGGGGCGTACAGCCCTTCGAGCCGTAATCCCCGCAGTAGTAGGCTCACGCACCGCAGCACTGTCGGAGCACCACCCCCGGGCCGCGGGGTGCAGTGGGGGAGGCCATGCCCTTTCGCGGGAACGTGCCCTTTCGCGGGAGCGTGCCTTTTCACGGGAGCGTGCCTTTTCGCGGCAAGTCGATCCGCCGGAAGATCGTGGGGCTGTTGCTGGTGCCCCTGCTGAGCCTGACGGTGCTGTGGGCCTTCGCCACGGCGATCACCGGCCAGGAAGCGGCCGAACTGCTCACCGCCGCCGAGGTCTCCCGCAAGATCGGCGACCCGGCCGAGGACGTGATCACGGCCCTCCAGACCGAACGCCGCCAGGCCCTCGTCGTCCTCGCCACCCCCCGCCCCCGCCCCGGCGCGGCCCCCTCCCGCACCCGCACGGCCGCGCTCACCGCCCTGCACGGCGCCGAACGCGCCACCGACAAGGCCCGCGCCGCCCTCCGCTCCGGCGCCGACGGCGACGTCCGCGACGACATGAGCCCCGCCGCCGCGGACTGGTTCGCCGCCATGGAACGCCGGCTCGACCGCCTCCCGGCCCTGCGTTACCGGGCCCGCGCCGGCTCCGTCCCGCCCGACGAGGCCGTCCGGACGTACGACGAGGCCATCGAGGCCCACATCGACTTCCTCACCCTCCTCGGCTCCGTCCGGGACGCCGGCCTCGAACAGCAGCGACGCGCCCTGGTGGGCCTCGGCTCCTCCCGCGAGGCCCTCTCCCGCGAGGACGCCCTGTTCGCCGCCGCCTCCGCCGGGGACGGCATGGACGCGCGCCAACTCCGCGCCTTCTCCGACCACATCGCCGAACGCACCGTCCTCTACCGCACCAACGTCGCCGTCCTGCCCGTCGAGGACCAGAAGATGTTCGACGACTACTGGCGCGGCACCGAGGCCCGCGCCCTGGAGACGGCCGAGAACGCCGTCGTCCTCGCCGGGCCCGGCCGCGCGGCCCGCGCCGTCGACGCCGCCCGCTGGCAGGCCGCTGCGAGCACCGTCCTCGCCGACCTCGCCCGGCTCGACGCCGAGGCCAACCGCCGCCACCAGGACCGGCTCGACCCCGTCGCCACCTGGGTGCTCACCAAGGCCGCCCTCGCCGGCGTCCTCGGCCTCGCCGCCCTCGTCGCCTCCGTCGTCGTCTCCTGGCGCACCGGCCGCGGACTCGTCCGCGACCTGCGGCAGATCGGCCGGGACGCCCACGAGGTCTCCGGCGTGCGCCTGCCGGCCGTGCTGCGCCGCCTCGCCGCCGGCGAACCGGTGGACGTCGAGACCGAGGTGCCCCGCCTGGAGCACACGGACGACGAACTCGGCCAGGTCGGACGGGCCCTGAACACCCTCCAGCGGGCGGCCGTCGAGGCCGCCGTCAAACAGGCCGACCTGCGCCGCGGCGTCTCCGCCGTCTTCGTCAACATCGCCCGCCGCTCCCAGCTCTTGCTGCACCGCCAGCTCGCCCTGCTGGACACCATGGAACGGCGCACCGACGACCCCGACGAACTCGCCGCCCTCTTCCGCCTCGACCACCTCACCACCCGCATGCGACGCCATGCCGAGGGCCTGGTCATCCTCTCCGGCGCCGCCCCCTCCCGGCAGTGGCGCAAGCCCGTCCGGCTGACGGACGTCGTCCGCGGCGCCGTCGCCGAGGTCGAGGCGTACGAGCGCATCGAACTGCGGCGGCTGCCCGCGCTGGCCGTCCGGGGCCCCGCCGTCGCCGACCTCACCCACCTGCTGGCCGAACTCCTGGAGAACGCCACGGTGTTCTCCCCGCCGCACTCCACCGTTCAGGTCGTGGGCGAGCGGGTGCCCAACGGCTTCGCCCTGGAGATCCACGACCGCGGCATGGGCATGGCCCCCGAGGTCCTGCTGGAGGCCAACCTCGCCCTCGCGGAGGCGCCGGAGTTCGAGCTCTCCGACACCGACCGGCTCGGCCTGTTCGTCGTCAGCCGGCTCGCCCGGCGCCAGGACGTGCGCGTCTCCCTCCAGCCGTCCCCCTACGGCGGCACCACGGCCGTCGTCCTCCTCCCCGCCGCGCTCCTCGGGGACGTGCCCGCCAAGCCCGCGACGGCGCCCGTCGTGCCCGTCGGGCCGCCCCAACCGGAGCCCCGGCCCCGCCCGTTCGACCACGACGAGGACACCCCGGTCCTGCCCCGGCGCATCCGCCGCGCCGGGCCCGTGCCGCGGCCGGCGGACACCACCACGCACGAAGCGGTGCGCGACGCCGAGGACGTCCGCGCGCGCATGGCCTCCCTCCAGCGGGGCTGGCGCCGCGGCCGGGCCGCCACTGAACAAGAGCACGAGCACGACAGCACCGGAACCACCGACGAAAGGGACGGTCGATGACCGCCATACGCAACGCATCGGCAGACACAGCCACCACGGCCACCACGGCCGGCACCGGCAGCAGCAACCTCAACTGGCTCCTCGACGACCTCGTCGACCGCGTGGCCGACATCCGCAAGGCGCTCGTCCTCTCCGGCGACGGACTGGCCCTCGGCGCCTCCAAGGACCTCGGCCGCGAGGACGGGGAGCACCTGGCCGCCGTCGCCTCCGGCTTCCACAGCCTCGCCAAGGGCGTGGGACGCCGCTTCGACGCCGGGGAGGTCCGCCAGACCGTCGTCGAACTCGACGGCGCCTTCCTGTTCGTCACCGCCGCCGGGCACGGCAGCGCCCTCGCCGTGCTCGCCGCCGCGGACTCCGACATCGGGCTCATCGCCTACGAGATGACGCTGCTCGTCAAGCGCGTCGGAGCCCACCTGGCCAGCGCACCGCGCACCGGCGAGGCCGCCGGCGGATGACGGACCGGACGGACGGGCACTGGTACGACGACGACGCCGGGCCGGTGGTCCGGCCGTACGCGATGACGCGGGGGCGGACGCGGGGCGGGGCGGAACACCGGCTCGACCGGACGGCGTTCGTCATCGCCGAGCGCACCGTCGGCGGGGCCGACGACCGTCTCGGGCCCGAGCACGTGAGCATCGCTGAGCTCACGGCTCCCCGCCCGCGCTCCGTCGCGGAACTCGCGGACCTGCTGGAGCTGCCCCCCGGGGTGGTGCGCGTCCTGGTCGGCGACCTGCTGGAGGCGGGGGTCGTCCGCGTGGACCGCCCGATCCCGCCGGCGGAACTGCCGGAGGAGAGCGTGCTGAGGCTGGTGATAGCGGGCTTGCGTGCGCTGTGAGGGGGTGGAGGGTTTTTGCCCCTGGCCCGCCCTTTCACCGTTTCCTTGCGCTCCGCGCGGGTGTCCTCAAGCGCCGGACGGGCTGAATCAGCCCGTCCGGCGCTTGAGGACGAACGCGGCGCAGCCGCGTTGCCCCGCGCGGCAGCGCGCAAGAAACGGTGAAAGGGCGGGCCAGGGGCAACACCCCCCTCCCTCAAACCCCCCGCACCCGCACCGGATATCCCACCTCACCCCCACCCTCCCGCTCCACAACCACCACACCGTCCCGCCACCCCGTGGCAAACCGCACCACCTCCACATCCCCCACCGACCGCTCGACGACCACCACCCCACCCCCACTGCGCCCCACCGCCGGCGCCCACACCTCCAGCTCGACCCCGGACGCACCGCCCGCACAAACTGACGCCCCCGCCACCGGAATCAAAGCCCCCGCCCGCGCCAGCACCGGAATCCGCGACAACGGCGCATCCACCAACACCTGCCCCGGCCCCTCGTACGCCCGCCCCGTCGCCACGTCGTACCACCGCCCCCGCGGCAGCCGCACCGCCCTCCGCTCCGCCCCCGGCTCCAGCACCGGCGCCACCAACAGCGCGTCCCCCAGCAGGAACTGGTCCTCGCAGTCCCGCAGGGCCCGGTCCTCCGGGGAGCGCCACCACACCGGCCGTACGTACGGGGCGCCCGTCATCCGGGCCAGGTGCGCGAGCGTCAGGAAGTACGGCAGCAGCCGCATCCGCTCCCGCAGCGCCGCCCCCGCGTGCTCCAGCACCTCCTGCCCGAACTCCCACGGCTCCCGGCGCCCCGCCGAAATGGCCGAATGCGTGCGGAACAGCGGCAGATACGCGCCCAGTTGGAACCAGCGCAGATACAGCTCGGGCGACGGCGAGCCGGTGAAGCCGCCCACGTCCGGCCCGGAGTACGGCACTCCGCACAGCCCCAGCCCCAGCACCAGGGCCAGCGAGGCCCGCAGCCCCGGCCAGCCCGTCACCACGTCCCCCGACCACGTCCCCCCGTACCGCTGCATCCCCGCCCAGCCGGACCGCGAGAACAGGAACGGCCGCTCGTCCGGCCGCAGCGCGCGCAGCGCCTCGTACCCCGCCCGGGCCATGCCCAGCGCGTACACGTTGTGCGCGGCGCGGTGGTCGCCGCCCGCGCCGTCCAGCGCGTGCCGGGCCGACCGCGGCAGCGTCTGCTCGCCGAACGCGGTGAACGCGGCCGGCTCGTTCATGTCGTGCCAGAACCCCGAGAAGCCCTGCGCCAGCCGCTCCGCGTACAGCCCGCCCCACCACTCCCGCGCCCGCGGATCGGTGAAGTCGGGGAAGACCGACGTCCCGGCCCACACCTCGCCGCGCACCACCCGCCCCCGCGCGTCGCGGACGAACGCGTCCGCGGCCAGCCCACCGTCGAACACCTCCCACCCCGGCTCCGCCTTCACCCCGGGATCCACGATCGACACCAGCCGCACCCCCCGCCCGCCCAACTCGGCCGCCAGCCCGGGCAGATCGGGGAACCGCTCGCGGTCCACCGTGAACACCCGGTGTCCCCGGTAGTGGTCGATGTCCAGATGCACCGCCGAGAGCGGCAGCCCGCGCTCCCGGTACCCCGCCACCACCCGCCGCACCTCCTCCTCGTCACCGAACCCCCAGCGCGCGTGCTGCGGCCCCAGCGCCCACGCGGGCGGCACCGCCGCGCCGCCCGTCAGCGCCGCCCAGCCGCGCAGCACCCGCGCCGGCGGACCCGTGATCACCCAGGAGCGCAGCGGCCCGCCGCCCATCCGCACCTCGCACCGGCCCGGCCGGTCGTGCCCCGACCCGGCGCCCTCCTCGCCCTCCCACAGCGTCACCCGCCCGTCCCACGGGTTGTCGTGGAAGACCAGGTGCGTCCCGGCGTCGGCCACCACCAGCTGCACCGGCATGGTGATGTACAGCGGATCGTCCCCGGGGCCGAACGAGCCGCCGGGGTCCTCGTTCCACAGCCGGTACGCCCCGTCCCGCAGCCGCGGCCCCGCCGACCGGCCGCCCAGGCCGAAGAACCGCGCGTCCGCGGGGACTTCGGAACGCTGCGCCCAGCGCGGCCCCGCCCCGTCCGCCGCCGCCTCCACCGGGTCCCACCAGCGCGGCGGATGGTCGCGCCGCAGCACCACGCCGCCCGGGGTGCGCACCTCCACCGCCCCGTGCCGGGACACCGCCACCAGCACCCGCTCGGACACCACCCGCCAGCCGCCGTCCCGGTCCGGCTCCAGCACCGCCCGTTCGTCCGCCTCCGGCACCGGACCGGCCAGGGCGTACGAGGGCTCCGGCACCGCCCCGTCCCAGCCGCAGAACACCGCGCCGCCCGCCGCCACCCGCACCCGCAGCGACGACCGGGCGAAGCGCACCAGCCCCCCGCCGGGCTCCGGCTCGGCACCCCGCGCCGCACCGGGCACCCGCGCCCGCTCGGCCCCCGGCCCCGCGAGACCCGCCGCGTCCACGCGCCGCCGCCACCACGCGGCCCGCACCGAACGCAGCACCCGCGCCGCCCCCACCGTCCTGAACGATGTCACCCATTTGACCGACCGTTCCAGGTCATGCGCATCCATGCGCTCACCCTGCCACCGGCGGACCACCGGACGGAGCGCCTTCGGCCGCCGTTCACCCGTGGAAGGACGCGCCTCCGCCGATGTGAGCCAACACCCCTGGTGCGCGCGTCGATCACATGGCATCGTCCTGGTCAGCCGCGCGCCTGTACCCATCGGGCGGCGCGGCCCCCGCACACGACGCGCAGAGCCGGGAGCAGCCGATGACCACCGCACCGCAGCCCGCCGACCAGCCGGAGCCCCTGTGGCGGCCGGACGCCGACCGCGTTGCCCGCGCCCAGGTCACCCGCTTCCACGCACACGCCGCCGAGGAGCACGGCGCCCCCGCGCCCGTACCCGGCGACCCCGCCGCGAGCTACGCCGCGCTGCACCGCTGGTCCGTGACGGAGCCCGAGCGCTTCTGGCAGGCCGTCACCGAGTGGTGCGACGTGCGCTTCTCCACCCCGTACACCCGCGTGCTCGCCGACCGCTCCATGCCCGGCGCCACCTGGTTCCCCGGCGCCACCCTCAACTACGCCGAGCACGCCCTGCGCGCGGCCGAGGACCCCGCCCGCGCCGACGAGCCCGCCCTGCTCCACACCGACGAGACCCACGAGCCGGGACCCGTCACCTGGGCCGAACTCCGCGCCCAGGTCGGCTCGCTGGCCGCCGCCCTGCGCGAGCTCGGCGTCCGGCCCGGCGACCGCGTCAGCGGCTACCTCCCCAACATCCCCGAGGCCGTCGTCGCCCTGCTCGCCACCGCGGCCGTCGGCGGCGTATGGACCTCCTGCGCGCCCGACTTCGGCGCCCGCAGCGTCCTCGACCGCTTCCAGCAGGTCGAACCCGTCGTCCTGTTCACCGTCGACGGCTACACCTACGGCGGCAAGCGGCACGAGCGCGCCGACGTGGTGGCCGAGCTCCGCGAGCAACTGCCCACCCTGCGCGCCGTGGTGCACATCCCGCTGCTCGGCACGCCCGCCCCCGAGGGCGCCCTGGAATGGTCCGCGCTCACCACGGGCGACACCGAGCCCGTCTTCGAGCAGGTGCCCTTCGACCACCCGCTGTGGGTGCTCTACTCCTCCGGCACGACCGGCCTGCCCAAGGCCATCGTCCAGTCGCAGGGCGGCATCCTCGTCGAACACCTCAAGCAGCTCGCCCTCCACTGCGACCTGGGCCCCGGCGACCGGTTCTTCTGGTACACCTCCACCGGCTGGATGATGTGGAACTTCCTCGTCTCCGGCCTGCTGGTGGGCGCCACCGTCGTCCTCTACGACGGCAGCCCCGGTCACCCCGACACCGCCGCCCAGTGGCGCGTCGCCGAACGCACCGGCACCACGCTCTTCGGCACCTCCGCCGCCTACGTCATGGCCTGCCGCAAGGCCGGCATCCACCCGGGCCGCGACTTCGACCTCTCCCGCGTGCGGTGCGTCGCGACGACCGGCTCGCCGCTGCCGCCGGACGGATTCCGGTGGATCCACGACGAGGTCGCCGAGGACATGTGGATCGCCTCCGTCAGCGGCGGCACGGACGTGTGCAGCTGCTTCGCCGGAGCCGTCCCCACGCTGCCGGTGTACGTCGGCGAACTCCAGGCACCGGGCCTCGGCACGGACCTCCAGGCCTGGAACGACCGGGGCGAGCCGGTGACCGACGAGGTCGGCGAACTGGTCGTCGCGGGCCCCATGCCGTCCATGCCGGTCCGCTTCTGGAACGACCCCGGCGACGAGCGCTACCGCGAGAGCTACTTCGAGGTGTTCCCCGGCGTCTGGCGGCACGGGGACTGGATCACCCTCACCTCGCGCGGCAGCGTCGTCATCCACGGCCGTTCCGACTCCACCCTCAACCGGCAGGGCGTGCGCATGGGTTCGGCCGACATCTACGAGGCCGTCGAGCGGCTCCCCGAGATCCGCGAGTCCCTCGTCCTCGGCGTCGAGGAACCAGACGGGGGCTACTGGATGCCGCTCTTCGTCCACCTCGCCCCCGGTGCGACCCTCGACGACGACCTCCTCGGCCGCATCAAGAGCACCATCCGCGCGGAACTCTCCCCCCGGCACGTTCCCGACGAGGTGATAGCGGTCCGCGCCGTCCCCCACACCCTCACCGGCAAGCGCCTCGAAGTCCCCGTCAAGCGCATCCTCCAGGGCACCCCGCTGGAGAAGGCGGTCAACCCCGGCTCGGTCGAC
This sequence comes from Streptomyces luteireticuli, assembly GCF_041519305.1. Classification (NCBI taxonomy): domain Bacteria; kingdom Bacillati; phylum Actinomycetota; class Actinomycetes; order Kitasatosporales; family Streptomycetaceae; genus Streptomyces; species Streptomyces luteireticuli. The sequence continues at coordinate 1,836,932 of NZ_CP167927.1, read as the reverse complement.
GACGTCGAGCTGCTGCGCTTCTACGAGGACCTCGCCAAGGCCCGCGGCCGCGCCTGAACCCTCCGCCGACCGCCATTGTCAGTGCCCCCGGTTACGGTGAGTGAGCATTGGTCGCACACCGCGAGGGGGAGTGGAAGAGATGGCGCGCACCGACGACATCCGGAACCGGCAGAGCGCACGCCGGAAGCTGCGCAGGGAGGCGCCGAGCACGGTGGCCGTCCTGGCCGACGAGCGGGACTTCGCCACGATGCGGAGATACCCGAGCTTCGGCTTCGACGACCACCCGGCCTATCTGCGGCACGTGGAGGGCCTGCTCCGCGCCCTCGCCGCCCGGGGCACGCACACCAGCGTCGCCCTGTTCGACCCGGTGGAATACGCCGACTACTGCGACCGGTCGGGCCTCGACCCCGACAGCGCCACGAGCCGCACCCGGTACACCGCCGAGATCGCCGCCACGGGCAGCACCGTCGTCTACGAGGGCCAGCCCGTCGCCCGCCTGCTGCCCCGCCTCCTGGACGCCGCGGGACAGCAGGCCACCTGGGAGCACGCCACGCAGCTGCTCACCCGCCACGGCTGCGCCGGCTGCGGGGACGACCCCGGGCGGGAGCCCTTCGCCCGGGCCTCGCGCGCCCTGCGCCGGATCCTCGAAGCACTGGGCGCGGGGACGCACCACCTGGTGTGCAGCGTCCCTACTGAGGGGGACGTCCCGCTGGTCGCCCTGCTCCGGGCCCACTGCGACGACACGGGAGGCCTGCGGCTGGACGAGCCGGACGCCCTGCTCTTCTGCACGGTCCTCGCCGCGGGCATCGCCACCGACCGCCCCGGCGGTGTCGTCGCCCGCACCCACCGCGCGGGGCAGCCGGACGCGGTCAGGGGCTGGAGCCTGCGCCGCGGCCGGCCCCGCCCGCTGAACGAGGCCGAGGTCTTCTCCGCGTACTGCACCGACCCGGTGACCGGTGAGCCCGTCCCGCCCGAGCCCGGCGTCGAGTACGAGGCGGGCATCGCCCTCGACCCGGAGGAGGACACCCGGGGGACGTGAACGCGAAAGGGGTGCCCCGCCGATCCGGCGGGGCACCCCTCGACTCGCATACGTGCTCAACTCACACGACGTGCTCAACTCACGTGGCGCACCGGCTCATTCGCCGGACAGTACCGCCTGCGCCGCGAGCCGGGCCTCCTCGGCCGTGTCCGTCGCACGGGCCGCGGCCGCGGCCCGCTCGCACTGGGCCAGCGTGTGCTTGGCCAGCGTGGCACGGACGTAGGGGATCGAGGCGGCGCCCATGGACAGGCTGGTCACCCCGAGACCCGTCAGGACACAGGCGAGCAGCGGGTCGGAGGCGGCCTCGCCGCACACGCCGCAGCTCTTGCCCTCGGCCTTCGCGGCGTCCGCGGACGCCGCGATCAGGTCGAGCAGCGCCGGCTGCCACGGGTCCTGGAGGCGCGACACGGCACCGACCTGACGGTCCGCCGCGAAGGTGTACTGCGCCAGGTCGTTGGTCCCCAGCGAGAGGAACTCGACCTCCTGCAGGATCGAGCGGGCCCGCAGCGCGGCGGACGGAATCTCCACCATCGCGCCGAACTTGGCCTGCAGCCCGGCCTCGCGGCAGGCCTCCGCGAACGCCTTGGCGTCGGTGCGGTCCGCCACCATCGGGGCCATGACCTCGAGGTAGACCGGCAGCCCCTCGGCGGCCTTGGCCAGCGCGGTGAGCTGGGTGCGGAGCACCTCCGGGTGGTCCAGCAGCGTCCGCAGACCCCGCACGCCCAGTGCCGGGTTGGGCTCGTCCGCCGGCGTGAGGAAGTCCAGCGGCTTGTCGGCGCCCGCGTCCAGCACGCGCACGACGACCCGGCCCTCCGGGAACGCCTCCAGGACCTTGCGGTAGGCCTCGACCTGCTTCTCCTCGGACGGCGCCTTCGCACTGTCGTCGAGGAAGA
>NZ_CP167927.1:0-1830000 GCF_041519305.1 Streptomyces luteireticuli | reverse complement strand
TAATAGCTCACTGGTCAAGTGATTCCGCGCCGACAATGTAGCGGGGCTCAAGCGTACCGCCGAAGTCGTGTCATTCATACAACAGCCCTAACGGGTGTGTGGATGGGTAGGGGAGCGTCGTGTGCCGGGTGAAGCAGCCGCGGAAGCGAGTTGTGGACGGTTCACGAGTGAGAATGCAGGCATGAGTAGCGATACACACGTGGGAAACGTGTGCGCCGATTGACTAAGGGTTCCTGGGTCAAGCTGATCTGCCCAGGGTAAGTCGGGACCTAAGGCGAGGCCGACAGGCGTAGTCGATGGACAACCGGTTGATATTCCGGTACCCGCTTTGAAACGCCCAATATCGAATCAGGCGATGCTAAGTCCGTGAAGCCGTCCTGGATCCTTCGGGTGAAGGGAAGTGGTGGAGCCGACGGACCAGACTTGTAGTAGGTAAGCGATGGGGTGACGCAGGAAGGTAGTCCAGCCCGGGCGGTGGTTGTCCCGGGGTAAGGGTGTAGGCCGTGTGGTAGGCAAATCCGTCACACGTTAAGGCTGAGACCTGATGCCGAGCCGATTGTGGTGAAGTGGATGATCCTATGCTGTCGAGAAAAGCCTCTAGCGAGTTTCATGGCGGCCCGTACCCTAAACCGACTCAGGTGGTCAGGTAGAGAATACCGAGGCGTTCGGGTGAACTATGGTTAAGGAACTCGGCAAAATGCCCCCGTAACTTCGGGAGAAGGGGGGCCATGTCCGGTGATGAGTCTTGCACTCTGAGCTGGGTGTGGCCGCAGAGACCAGCGAGAAGCGACTGTTTACTAAAAACACAGGTCCGTGCGAAGCCGTAAGGCGATGTATACGGACTGACGCCTGCCCGGTGCTGGAACGTTAAGGGGACCGGTTAGCTCCATTTCGGTGGGGCGAAGCTGAGAACTTAAGCGCCAGTAAACGGCGGTGGTAACTATAACCATCCTAAGGTAGCGAAATTCCTTGTCGGGTAAGTTCCGACCTGCACGAATGGCGTAACGACTTCTCGACTGTCTCAACCATAGGCCCGGTGAAATTGCACTACGAGTAAAGATGCTCGTTTCGCGCAGCAGGACGGAAAGACCCCGGGACCTTTACTATAGCTTGATATTGGTGTTCGGTTCGGCTTGTGTAGGATAGGTGGGAGACTGTGAAGCATGCACGCCAGTGTGTGTGGAGTCGTCGTTGAAATACCACTCTGGTCGTGCTGGATGTCTAACCTGGGTCCGTGATCCGGATCAGGGACAGTGTCTGGTGGGTAGTTTAACTGGGGCGGTTGCCTCCTAAAGGGTAACGGAGGCGCCCAAAGGTTCCCTCAGCCTGGTTGGCAATCAGGTGTTGAGTGTAAGTGCACAAGGGAGCTTGACTGTGAGACCGACGGGTCGAGCAGGGACGAAAGTCGGGACTAGTGATCCGGCGGTGGCTTGTGGAAGCGCCGTCGCTCAACGGATAAAAGGTACCCCGGGGATAACAGGCTGATCTTCCCCAAGAGTCCATATCGACGGGATGGTTTGGCACCTCGATGTCGGCTCGTCGCATCCTGGGGCTGGAGTCGGTCCCAAGGGTTGGGCTGTTCGCCCATTAAAGCGGTACGCGAGCTGGGTTTAGAACGTCGTGAGACAGTTCGGTCCCTATCCGCTGTGCGCGTAGGAGTCTTGAGAAGGGCTGTCCCTAGTACGAGAGGACCGGGACGGACGAACCTCTGGTGTGCCAGTTGTTCTGCCAAGGGCATGGCTGGTTGGCTACGTTCGGGAGGGATAACCGCTGAAAGCATCTAAGCGGGAAGCCTGCTTCGAGATGAGGACTCCCACCCACTTGATGGGGTAAGGCTCCCAGTAGACGACTGGGTTGATAGGCCAGATATGGAAGCCGGGTAACCGGTGGAGTTGACTGGTACTAATAGGCCGAGGGCTTGTCCTCAGTTGCTCGCGTCCACTGTGTTGGTTCTGAAACCACGAACAACCATTGCCGGTTGTGTGTTTCGTAGTGTTTCGGTGGTCATAGCGTTAGGGAAACGCCCGGTTACATTCCGAACCCGGAAGCTAAGCCTTTCAGCGCCGATGGTACTGCATGGGGGACCGTGTGGGAGAGTAGGACGCCGCCGAACTATTATTCAGTAAGCCCTGGTGGGAACTTGTTTCCTGCCAGGGCTTACTTGTGTTTACCGGCCCCTCTGCGCGTTCCTTCCGGCGTTACCGGTAAGGTCAAGAAGGCATCAACAGGCACGTTCCCCACAGGAGGCCCCCGGGTGGAGGTCCAGGAGACGCGCGTCCAGACCGACCGCGTCCTCACCATCCCCAACATCCTCAGCATGGCGCGCCTCGTCGGCGTACCACTCTTCCTGTGGCTGATCCTCCGGCCCGTCTTCGACGGCCCGAACAGCGACGGATGGGCCCTGCTGGTACTGGCCCTGAGCGGCATCAGCGACTACCTCGACGGCAAGTTGGCCCGGCGCTGGAACCAGATCAGCAGCCTCGGCCGGCTCCTCGACCCGGCCGCCGACCGGCTCTACATCCTCTCCACCCTGGTCGGCCTCACCTGGCGCGAGATCCTTCCGCTCTGGCTGACCGCCGCCCTCCTGGCGCGTGAGGCGATGCTCCTGGTCATGGTGTGGATTCTGAGGCGGCACGGCTATCCGCCGCCGCAGGTGAACTTCCTCGGCAAGGCCGCGACGTTCAACCTGATGTACGCCTTCCCGCTGCTGCTTCTCAGTGACAGCGGGACCTGGCTGGATACACCGGCCACCATTTTCGGATGGGCGTTCGCCGGATGGGGTACAACCCTCTATTGGTGGGCAGGGATCCTCTACGTGGTTCAGGTCCGCCGACTGGTCAAGGCGGATACCGCGGATACCACGGCCGACTGATCCCCGTGTAAGTCCCACGTTCGACCCGGGCGTTTTGGTCGGCGGTCCGTCATCTCTCGAGGAGGACGCTTCCGACATGAAGGCCGTCGTGATGGCCGGTGGCGAAGGCACCCGCCTTCGCCCCATGACCTCAAGCATGCCCAAGCCGCTTCTGCCGGTGGCCAATCGCCCGATCATGGAGCATGTTCTCCGGCTGCTCAAGCGGCACGGGCTGACCGAAACGGTGGTGACCGTCCAGTTCCTCGCCTCGCTGGTGAAAAACTACTTCGGCGACGGCGAGGAGCTCGGGATGGAGCTCACCTATGCCAACGAGGAAAAGCCACTCGGCACGGCAGGCAGCGTCAAGAATGCTGAAGAGGCCCTGAAGGACGACACTTTCCTCGTCATCTCGGGTGACGCCCTCACCGATTTCGACCTGACGGACCTGATCAGGTTCCACCGGGAAAAGGGCGCCCTGGTCACCGTCTGCCTCACCCGGGTCCCCAATCCGCTGGAATTCGGCATCACCATCGTGGACGAGGCCGGCCGGGTGGAGCGCTTCCTGGAGAAGCCCACCTGGGGCCAGGTCTTCTCCGACACCGTGAATACGGGCATCTACGTCATGGAGCCCGAGGTCTTCCAGTACGTCGCCCCCGATGTCCCCGTCGACTGGTCGGGGGACGTCTTCCCCCAGCTCATGAAGGAGGGCAAGCCGGTCTACGGCTATGTCGCCGAGGGCTATTGGGAGGACGTCGGCACCCACGAGAGCTACGTCAAGGCCCAGGCCGACGTTCTCGAACGCAAGGTGGACGTCGAGATAGACGGTTTCGAGATCTCACCCGGTGTCTGGGTCGCCGAGGGCGCCGAGGTCCACCCCGACGCCGTTCTCCGCGGTCCGCTCTACATCGGCGACTACGCCAAGGTCGAGGCCGCGGCGGAGATCCGCGAGCACACCGTCGTCGGTTCCAACGTCGTCGTCAAGAGCGGTGCCTTCCTGCACAAGGCCGTCGTCCACGACAACGTCTACATCGGTCAGCAGAGCAATCTGCGCGGCTGTGTCATCGGCAAGAACACCGATGTCATGCGGGCCTCCCGGATCGAGGACGGAGCCGTCATCGGCGACGAGTGCCTCATCGGTGAGGAATCGATCATCCAGGGGAATGTCCGGGTCTACCCCTTCAAGACCATCGAGGCCGGTGCCTTCGTCAACACCTCGGTGATCTGGGAGTCGCGTGGTCAGGCCCACCTCTTCGGCGCGCGCGGGGTGTCCGGCATCCTCAATGTGGAGATCACCCCCGAACTCGCCGTACGGCTCGCGGGTGCGTATGCCACGACACTCAAGAAGGGCGCGACCGTCACCACGGCGCGCGACCATTCGCGCGGCGCGCGCGCCCTCAAACGGGCTGTGATCTCGGCGCTGCAGGCCAGCGCGATTGAGGTGCGCGACCTGGAGAACGTACCGCTGCCGGTGGCCCGTCAGCAGACCGCCCGGGGGAGCGCCGGCGGCATCATGATCCGGACCACTCCGGGGGTGCCGGACTCCGTCGACATCATGTTCTTCGACGAGCGCGGCGCGGACCTCTCGCAGGCGGGCCAGCGGAAGCTGGACCGGGTGTACGCCCGTCAGGAGTACCGGCGCGCGTTCCCCGGGGAGATCGGCGACCTCTCCTTCCCCTCCAGCGTCTATGACTCGTACTCGGGCGCGCTGCTGCGGTCCATCGACACCTCGGGTGTCGCCGAGGCCGGGCTCAAGGTCGTCGTGGACGCCTCCAACGGCAGCGCCGGCCTCGTTCTGCCCAGCCTCCTCGGCCGGCTCGGCGTGGAGGCGCTCACCATCAACTCCGGGCTCGACGAGGCCCGTCCCACCGAGACCGCGGACACCCGCCGTTCGGGGCTGGTGCGGCTCGGGGAGATCGTGGCCTCCGCGCGTGCGGCGTTCGGCGTGCGATTCGACCCGGTGGGGGAGCGGATCTCCCTGGTGGACGAGCGTGGCCGCATCGTCGAGGACGACCGTGCCCTGCTGGTGCTGCTCGACCTGGTCGCCGCCGAGCGGCGCAGCGGCCGGGTGGCCCTGCCGGTGACCACGACCCGTATCGCCGAGCAGGTCGCGGCGTACCACGGTACGCAGGTGGAGTGGACGACGACGTCGCCGGACGACCTGACCCGGGTGGGCCGGGTGGATTCGACGATCTTCGGCGGGGACGGGCGCGGCGGGTTCATCGTCCCGGAGTCGAGCAGCGTCTTCGACGGTACGGCGGCCTTCGTCCGGCTGACCGGTCTGGTGGCCCGTACCCAGCTCACGCTCAGTCAGATCGATGCGCGTATTCCCCGGGCGCACGTCCTGCGGCGGGATCTGGCGACGCCCTGGGCGGTCAAGGGGCTGGTGATGCGGCAGGTGGTCGAGGCGGCCGGTGACCGCTTCGTCGACACGACCGACGGCGTCCGGGTGGTGGAGGCCGACGGGCGGTGGGTGATGGTGCTGCCCGACCCGGCGGAGGCCGTGACGCACCTGTGGGCCGAGGGGCCTGACGACGCGTCCGCCCAGGCCCTGCTGGACGAGTGGTCGGCGGTCGTGGACGGCGCCGGGCGCTGAGCTGCCTCCGCGGACACTTGAGGCGCCGTCTTCCCGGTCCGGATCCGGCACGCCGGTGGGGCCATTGGGAGACGGCGCCTCCGACGTGCGACGATGTGCGGCATGTCGCAGCAGCCCCCCGTTCGGAGCAGGTCCGCGCCGCCTCCGCGCCCCGATGCCTCCATGTCGCTGCTGAACAATGTGATGGACCACAGCCTGGACGACGGGTACGCGGAGGCGGCGGCCCGACGGGCTGAGGGCGGCGCGGGCCTGCCGGGCAAGCTGCGGGCCAAGCTGGGGCTCGCCGGGGCGCTGCTGCTGGCCGCGGTCGTGGTGACGCTCGGCGCGGCGCAGGCGCGGATATCGGCACCGACGCTGGCCAAGGAGCGCGAACAGCTCATCAACCGCATCGAGTCGGAGACCTCGGCGGCGGACGCGCTGCAGAAGAACGTCGACTCCCTGCGGGAGTCCGTCGGCGAGCGGCAGCGCGAGGCCCTGGAGAAACACGGCGGGGACAAGGCCGAGTTGGTCTCCCTGCTGGCCGGGGCGACCCCGGTGAAGGGCCCCGGGCTCAAGGTGGTCGTCGACGACGCCAAGCAGGCCAAGACCGGTGGCGGCGGTCCGCGGGAGAGCAGTGGTTTCTCGGACACGGGCCGGGTGCGCGACCGTGACATGCAACGCATCGTCAACGGGCTGTGGCAGGCGGGCGCGGAGGCCGTCGCCATCAACGGCCAGCGTCTGACGTCGTTGTCGGCGATCCGGGCGGCCGGGGACGCCATACTGGTCGACAACAAGCCGCTGGTTCCGCCGTACACGGTGCTGGCGATCGGTGACGGCAAGCGGATGAACACGGCGTTCCAGGACAGTGTGGACGGTCAGTACCTGCACGTCCTCCAGCAGAACTACGGGGTCAGGGCGAACATCTCCGTCGAGGAGGAGCTCCGGCTGCCGGCCGCGCCGAGCCTGATCGTCCGTACCGCACGCGCGAAGGAGGGCGGCGCGGCCGACCGCGCCGCCGACACAGGGAAGGGCACATCGTGATCGCCGTATTGGGCCTCGTCGTGGGAGTCGTGGTCGGACTGGTCGTCCGCCCCGTGGTGCCGACGGCGGTCGAGCCCTACCTGCCTATCGCCGTGGTGGCCGCGCTGGACGCCGTGTTCGGCGGGTTGCGGGCGATGTTGGACGGCATCTTCGACGACAAGGTCTTCGTGGTGTCGTTCCTGTCCAACGTGGTCGTGGCGGCCCTGATCGTCTTCCTGGGGGACAAACTGGGCGTCGGGGCGCAGCTGTCGACGGGTGTGGTGGTCGTCCTGGGCATCCGCATCTTCTCCAACGCCGCTGCCATCCGGCGGCACGTCTTCCGGGCGTGAGGCCGATGAGCGCCGACGACACGCCCGAGGAGCCGAAGCCCGAGGAGTCGAAGGGGGCCGGGGGTTCCGAGCGGCCGGAGGAGCCGTCCGGGAAGCCGGAGGAGCCGGTGGGGGCGGCCCGGGAGGCGGAGCCTCCGCTCCCGCCCCTGACGGGGCGCCAGCGGCTGCTGCACGCGCTCTGGCCGCCCCGGTTCACCCGGGCGCAGCTGACGATGGCGGTGCTGCTGTGCGTGCTGGGGCTGGCCCTGGCGATCCAGGTGCGGTCCAACAGCGAGAGCAGTGTGCTGCGCGGGGCGCGCCAGGAGGACCTGGTGCGGATCCTGGACGAACTGGACAACCGCACCAAGCGCCTGGACGACGAGAAGCGGCGCCTGGAGGACCAGCGCACGGAGCTGGAGAGCAGCTCCAACCAGGCCGCGGAGGCCCGCAAGCAGACGGCGCAGAAGGAGCAGCAGCTCGGCGTGCTGGCGGGTACGGTGGCTGCCCAGGGGCCGGGCATCGTGCTCACGGTGAGCGACTCCAAGGGAGCGGTCGAGCCGGACTCGTTGCTGGACGCCATCCAGGAGCTGAGGGCCGCGGGGGCCGAGGCGATCCAGATCAACGATGTCCGTGTGGTCGCCGGCACATATTTCTCGGGGGGTGCGGGGAAGGTGGAGATCGACGGCAAGAAGATCTCCCAGCCGTACAAGTTCAAGGTCATCGGCAAGCCCGACGATCTGAAGCCGGCGCTCAACATTCCCGGCGGTGTGGTGCAGACTCTGCAGAAGGAACAGGCGGGGGTGGACATCTCCCGGTCTGAGAAGATCATTGTCGACGCCTTGCGTCCGGCGAAGCGGCCTGACTACGCTCGGTCGTCATCGCAGTGAGACGGGCGCACGCAGGAGCTCTGCGGGGAGGGCGGGAAGTTGCGGGGGGTCGGCGCACCAAGAACGGGGTGCGTGATGGAAACTGTCTGTTGGCCTTGGACGTTGTAAGGATGTCCAGGTCGGACGGTGTGTGCATCGAGGGTTTGTCCTGCCCCACGGGCGGGTCTGTTTCGGTCAAGGGGAATCGCCCGTGAAGTTGTTTGCGAAGTTGTTCGGCAAGAGCGCACGCCAGAGCGGCGGCAGTGGTGCCGCCCGGCACCGGGCCGCGGGTCCGGTGGAAGGCGAGGAGCAGGGTCAGGAAGGGCGTCCCCTGTTCCGTGACCAGACGGGTGGTCAGGGAGCTGCTCCCGTGGACCCCTCGGCGACGGGTCGCATAGGTTTCGGCACTCCGCCGGGAGCGGGGGAAGGCGCCGGTCCGGTCTGTTCGCGCTGCGGCCACCGGAACGGCGAGAACAGCCGGTTCTGTTCCAACTGCGGTGCGCCGCTGCGGCCCGGTGCCGTGGCCGAGCGGGCCTCGGAGACCACCTCCACCATCTCGATCTCCGGTCTGGAGGCGTACGACTCGGAGACCACCGGGCAGACGCCCATCCCGTCGCTCTCCCCGGAGGCCCAGGCCGCCGTGGAGGCGCTGCCGGCGGGTTCGGCGCTGCTGGTCGTCCGGCGCGGCCCGAACTCGGGCAGCCGCTTCCTGCTGGACGGTGAGGTGACCACCGCGGGCCGGCACCCGCAGAGCGACATCTTCCTCGACGACGTGACCGTCTCCCGTCGGCACGTGGAGTTCCGCCGTGCCCACGACGGCAGCTTCGGCGTCACGGACGTCGGCAGCCTCAACGGCACGTATGTGAACCGGGAGCAGATCGACTCCGTGGTGCTGGCGAACGGCGACGAGGTGCAGATCGGCAAGTACCGCCTGGTCTTCTTCGGCAGCCAGCGGGCCATCTGACCGTCCCCCGGGCTCCGGAGGGACTCCAAGGAAGAGCCATGCTTCAGACACCGTCGGGCGGCGCCGGGTCCTCCGGCACCGCCGGTGCGGAGGGCCGGCCGGTGAGCATCGGCACGGTGCTCACCGCGCTGCGCGAGGAGTTCCCCGAGGTCACCATCTCCAAGATCCGTTTCCTGGAGGCGGAGGGGCTGGTGGAGCCGCAGCGCACGCCGTCCGGCTACCGGAAGTTCCGCCCGGTGGACGTGGAGCGGCTGGCCCAGGTGCTGCGGATGCAGCGCGACCACTATCTGCCGCTGAAGGTCATCCGCGAGCACCTGGACGCGCTGGAGCGGGGCGAGCGCATCCCGCTCCCGGCACCCGGGCAGCCCCGGGACGCCCTCGGCCTGCCCGAGGACGCCTGCGAGGCGGTGGAGGCCGAGGCCTCCGCACCCGCCGCGCGGATCGGCCGGGACGAGCTGCTGGCCGCCACCGGCGTCACCGAGGCGGAGCTGGCGGAATGGGAGTCCTACGGGCTGGTCGCGCCCCACCCGGACGGCGCATTCGCCGCCGATTCCGTGGCCGTCGCCCGGCTCGTCGCCGATCTGGGGCGGTTCGGTCTGGAGCCGCGTCATCTGCGGGCGATGAAGGCCGCGGCCGACCGCGAGGCCGGCCTGGTCGAACAGGTGGTCGCACCGCTGCGCAGGCACCGCAATCCGCAGACCCGGGCGCACGCCGAGGCGACCGCGCGGGAGCTGGCCGGGCTGTCCGTGCGGCTGCACGCGGCCCTCGTCCAGTCCGCGCTCCAGCAGCGCGGGCAGTGACCGGGGCGTCCCGACTACCCAAACCCGGCGGGCACGTCCTAGGGTTGCTGTGTGAACGAGCTCGATGTCGTGGGTGTCCGGGTGGAAATGCCGTCCAACCAGCCGATCGTGCTCCTGCGCGAAGTGGGAGGCGACCGGTACCTCCCCATTTGGATCGGCCCGGGGGAGGCGACGGCCATCGCCTTCGCCCAGCAGGGCATGGCCCCGGCCCGGCCGCTGACCCACGACCTGTTCAAGGACGTGCTGGACGCGGTGGGCCAGCAGCTCGCCGAGGTCCGGATCACGGACCTGCGCGAGGGTGTGTTCTACGCGGAGCTCGTCTTCGCCAGCGGGGTGGAGGTCAGCGCGCGGCCGTCCGACGCCATAGCGCTGGCGCTGCGCACCGGCACGCCGATCTACGGCAGTGACGGGGTGCTGGACGACGCGGGCATCGCCATCCCGGACGAGCAGGAGGACGAGGTGGAGAAGTTCCGCGAGTTCCTCGACCAGATCTCGCCGGAGGACTTCGGCACCAGCAACCAGTGAGGGTCCGACAGCCGGCGGGGGGTCCGCGGACGACGGTCGCGGACGGCCGGTGAGGCGCGGGCCGGGCCCGAAAAAGGGTGGTCCGGGCCCATTCAAGTAGCCTTTCCCGTTACGGGGATACGTAAAACCACTCTCAGGGTGATTATCACTCGGCGTGCCGAGTGTGGCGATCGTTGACGCACCCCGAGCGACTGCCTACCGTCGAGAAGGCAGGTCAAGGACGGAGGTCGGCGTGAGAAGCACGGGCGACGGTACAGCGGTCGGCAGTCCGTATCCGCTGCATGGGGGAACGGTCGAACCGGTGACCCTCCCTCACAGCCTGAACGGCACAGGAGGTACCCCCGTCCCCGCCGCGGCAGCGGTCACCTCGCAGCGAGGACACCGGGCCGGCGGCCCGGCCGGCGCGGAGACGACCGGGGGGGACACCACGACCGGCACCGACACCATTGGTTACCGGGGGCCGACCGCGTGCGCGGCGGCCGGCATCACCTATCGGCAGCTCGACTACTGGGCGCGCACCGGGCTGGTCGAGCCCAGCGTCCGGCCCGCCTACGGCTCGGGAAGCCAGCGCCTCTACAGCTTCCGGGACGTCGTCGTCCTGAAGATCGTCAAACGGTTGCTGGACACCGGGGTCTCGCTCCAGAACATCCGCACCGCGGTCCAGCACCTGCGCTCGCGCGGCATGGCCGACCTCGCGCAGATGACGCTGATGAGCGACGGGGCCACGGTCTACGAGTGCTCCTCGCCCGACGAGGTCGTCGGCCTGCTCCAGGGCGGGCAGGGCGTCTTCGGCATCGCGGTCGGGGTGGTGTGGCGCGACGTCGAGAGCGCGCTGGCCCAGCTCCACGGGGAGCGGGTGGACACGGGGGAGACGCTCATCGGCCACAACCCGACCGACGAGCTGGCGCGCCGCCGCAACAGGGCCGGCTGAGGGGCCGCGGGTCGCCTCCACCGACACTCCGCTCGTACATCGGTGCGATTGTCAGTGGTGTGCGGCAGCATCTGTCGTGTGAGAGGTTCGCCGACGATCCTGCATCTGGACATGGACGCCTTCTACGCCTCGGTGGAGCAGGCGGCCAAGCCCAGCCTGCGCGGGAAGCCGGTGGTCGTGGGCGGCGTCGGCCCCCGTGGCGTGGTGGCCACCGCCTCGTACGAGGCGCGGGTCTTCGGCGTCCACTCGGCCATGGCGACGGCCCAGGCGCGCAGGCTGTGCCCCAACGCCGCGTATCTGCATCCACGGTTCACCCTCTACCGGCAGATCAGCGACATCGTCATGGAGTTGCTCGGCCGGCTGTCGCCGCTGGTCGAGCCGCTCAGCCTGGACGAGGCGTTCGTGGACCTGGAGGCGGGCGGCGTCGAGGGCTCCTCGGCGGCGGTCCGGGCCGTGGGCGAGCGACTGCGCCGGGACATCCGGGCGGCGACCGGGGTCAGCGGATCGGTGGGGCTCGCCGGGTCCAAGATGCTCGCGAAGATCGCTTCGGAACAGGCGAAGCCGGACGGGCTCGTGATCATCGAGCCCGGCACGGAGCTGGAGCTGCTGGGGCCGATGCCGGTGCGGACCATCCCCGGCGTCGGGCCCGCCACCGCGGAGGCGCTGCGGAGGGCCGGCATCCACACCGTGGCCGAGACGGCCGAGGCCGGCGAGGCGGAGCTGGTGCGGCTGATCGGCAAGGCCCACGGGGCGTCCCTGCACGCGCTGGCGACGGGCCACGACGACCGGCCCGTGGTGGCGGAGCGGGACGCGAAGTCCGTCTCGGTGGAGGACACCTTCGCCGAGGACCTCACCGACCGGACCCGGGTCCGGCTGGAGCTCGCGCGCCTCGCCGACCGGTGCGTGCAGCGGCTGCGGGGCGCCGGGCGGTCCGGGCGCACCGTCGTCATCAAGGTCCGCCGTTACGACTTCTCCACCCTGACCCGCTCGGAGACGCTGCGGGGGCCGACGGACGACCCCGCCGTCGTGCGCGAGGCCGCCGCGCGGCTGCTGGAGGGGGTGGACACCTCGGAGGGCGTCCGGCTGCTGGGCGTGGGCGTCAGCGGGCTCGCCGACTACACCCAGGAGGACCTCTTCGCCCAGGCGCGGGCGGCCCGGGCACCGGAGGCGGACGCCGTCGCGGAGCCCGAGGAGCGGCCGGACGCCGGGGCGCGCCCGCGGCAGTGGCTGCCGGGGCTGGACGTGGTCCATGCGGAGCTCGGGCGGGGCTGGGTCCAGGGCAGCGGCCTCGGCCGGGTCACCGTGCGCTTCGAGGAGCCGTGGTCGCCGGGCCCGGGGCGGGTGCGGACGTTCGCCGTGGGCGACCCGGGGCTGGAGCCGGCGGAGCCGGTGCCGTTGTTGCGGCCGGGTGGGCTTCCGTACGGGGGCGATGCGGGGGCGTCGTCGGGGGAGGGTGGTGCTTCTGCTGCGTGACCGGTGGGTTTCGGTGGTGGGCGGGACGTTGCCCCCTGCACCCCACCGGGGCTCCGCCCCTGGGCCCCGTGCTGCGTTCAGGGCCCGGAGCCCTCGGCCGCGTCGGGGCCCGGGTTCCGTTCGGGCGGGGGCGGCGGGTCCTCCGGGACGTCCAGGCGGTAGTGGTGGTACAGCCGCAGCTCCTGCTCGGGGGAGAGGTGGCGGCCCACGCCCAGGTCGGGGGCGTCCTTGATGAGCGCGCGCTCGTAGGGGACGCGCAGTGTGTCCCCCACGAGCGCGCTCGGCTTCAGTGGGACGAACGCGTCGCGGCCGAAGAGCCCGGTGCGTACCGCCGCCCACTCCGGCGTGCCCGTCGCGTCGTCGAGGTAGACCTCGTCCACGGTGCCGATCCGCGCGCCGTCGCGGTCGTAGGCCTTGCGCCCGATCAGGCTCCGGGGGTCGATGTCGGTCTGCACGGTTCCTCCCATGGGCCACGTCCGTCCCACTGGGTTCCCTGGTACGGCTGCCGCAAAGCCCATGAAAACCCTTGGGGGGCATGAAAAGCCGCAAAGGAGGAAGGAGCTCTCGGGAGATCCGCCCGCGACATCGCCGCTGGTAGGCTGGCGGTTGGCCGCTGACCCCGCGCGGGAGAGTCCCCCTGGGACCCGGACAGGTACCGACCTGGAAGGGTTCGACGGGGGCGCCGAAGGAGCAACTCCTCCCCGGAATCTCTCAGGCACACGTACCGCGCGGACGAGGTCACTCTGGAAAGCAGGTCGGGCCCCGGTCCTCGCACCATGCCGAGCCCCCCTCACCGACGGTGAAAGCCGGGCTGCCCGTAGGGGCCCGGTGAAGCTCTCAGGTCCAGTTGACAGAGGGGGAGGCCGTCCGGGTACCCGCGCCGTGGTACCCCTCGCAGGTCGTATGACCAGGAGGCCCCCGCAGATGACAGCCCACCGCATCGCCCTCTCCGACCTGGAGCGCGGCACTCCCTTCGCGAACCGCCACATAGGCCCCGACAGCGGGGCCCAGGCGAAGATGCTCGCCCAGGTCGGCTTCGGCTCGCTCGACGAACTCACGGCCGCCGCCGTACCGGACGTGATCAAGAGTGCCGAGGCGCTCCGGCTGCCCGGGGCCCGCGGCGAGTCCGAGGTGATCGCCGAGCTGCGCACCCTCGCCGACCGCAACCAGGTGCTCGTCCCCATGATCGGGCTGGGCTACCACGGCACGTTCACCCCGCCGGTGATCCTGCGCAACGTGCTGGAGAACCCGGCCTGGTACACGGCCTACACGCCCTACCAGCCGGAGATCTCCCAGGGCCGCCTGGAGGCCCTCCTCAACTTCCAGACCGTCGTCGCCGACCTCACCGGGCTGCCGACCTCCGGTGCCTCGCTCCTCGACGAGGGCACCGCGGCGGCCGAGGCGATGGCGCTCTCGCGCCGCGTCGGCAAGGTCAAGGACGGCGTCTTCCTCGTCGACGCCGACACCCTGCCGCAGACCGTGGCGGTCATCGAGACCCGCGCCGAGCCGACCGGGGTCGAGGTCGTCGTCGCCGACCTCTCCGCCGGCATCCCCGACGAGATCGCCGGGCGCGGCGTCTTCGGCGTCCTGCTCCAGTACCCCGGCGCCTCCGGTGCCGTACGCGACCTGCGGCCGGTCGTCGAGCAGGCGCACGAGCTGGGCGCGATCGTCACCGTCGCCGCCGACCTGCTCGCGCTCACCCTGCTGACCCCGCCCGGGGAGCTCGGCGCGGACATCGCCGTCGGCACCACCCAGCGCTTCGGCGTCCCCATGGGCTTCGGCGGCCCGCACGCCGGATACATGGCCGTCCGCGAGCAGTTCGCCCGCAGCCTCCCCGGCCGCCTCGTCGGCGTCTCCGTGGACGCGGACGGCGACAAGGCGTACCGCCTGGCCCTGCAGACCCGCGAGCAGCACATCCGCCGCGAGAAGGCCACCAGCAACATCTGCACCGCGCAGGTCCTGCTCGCCGTGATGGCCGGCATGTACGCCGTCTACCACGGCCCCGAGGGCCTGACGACCATCGCCCGCCGGGCCCACCGCTACGCCGCGCTGCTCGCCGCGGGGCTGCGCGCGGGCGGCGTCGAGGTCGTCCACGGTGCGTACTTCGACACCGTGACCGCCCGGGTCCCCGGCCGGGCCGACGCGGTTCTCGCGGCGGCCCTGGAGCGCGGGGTCAACCTCCGCAAGGTGGACGCCGACACCGTCGGCATCGCCTGCGACGAGACCACCGTCCGCGAGCACCTGGCCGCTGTCTGGGCCGCGTTCGGGGTGGAGGCCGACGTCGAGGCGCTCGACGCCGCCACCTCCGACGCGCTTCCCGAGGAGCTGCTGCGCCGCTCCGGCTTCCTCGCCCACCCGGTCTTCCACCAGCACCGCTCCGAGACGTCGATGCTGCGCTACCTGCGCCGCCTCGCCGACCGGGACTACGCGCTGGACCGGGGCATGATCCCGCTCGGCTCCTGCACGATGAAGCTCAACGCCACCACGGAGATGGAGCCCATCACCTGGCCGGAGTTCGGCGCGCTGCACCCCTTCGCCCCTGAGGAGCAGGCCGCCGGCTACCTCACGCTGATCCGTGAGCTGGAGGAGCGGCTGGCCGAGGTCACCGGCTACGACAAGGTCTCCCTCCAGCCCAACGCCGGTTCGCAGGGCGAGCTGGCCGGCCTGCTCGCCGTCCGGGCCTACCACCGCGCCAACGGGGACGAGCAGCGCACCGTCTGCCTCATCCCGTCCTCCGCGCACGGCACCAACGCGGCCAGCGCCGTGATGGCCGGCATGCGGGTGGTCGTCGTCAAGACCGGTGACGACGGCGAGGTCGACGCCGCGGACCTGCGCGCCAAGATCGAGAAGCACCGCGACGAGCTGGCCGTGCTGATGGTCACCTACCCGTCCACGCACGGGGTGTTCGAGGAGCACATCAGCGACATCTGCGCCCTGGTGCACGAGGCGGGCGGCCAGGTCTACGTCGACGGCGCCAACCTCAACGCCCTGGTGGGGGTGGCGAAGCCGGGCAAGTTCGGCGGCGACGTCTCGCACCTGAACCTGCACAAGACCTTCTGCATCCCGCACGGCGGCGGCGGCCCGGGCGTCGGCCCGGTCGGCGTCCGCGCCCACCTGGCGCCGTACCTGCCCAACCACCCGCTGCAGCCGTCGGCCGGACCGGAGACGGGCGTCGGCCCGGTCTCGGCCGCGCCCTGGGGCTCGGCCGGCATCCTGCCGATCTCCTGGGCGTACGTCCGGCTCATGGGCGGCGAGGGCCTCAAGAAGGCCACCCAGGTCGCGGTGCTCGGCGCCAACTACGTCGCCAAGCGCCTGGAGCCGCACTACCCGGTGCTCTACACCGGCCCGAACGGCCTGGTCGCGCACGAGTGCATCATCGACCTGCGGCCGCTCACCAAGGCGACCGGCGTGAGCGTGGACGACGTCGCCAAGCGCCTGATCGACTACGGCTTCCACGCGCCCACCATGTCGTTCCCGGTGGCCGGCACCCTGATGATCGAGCCGACGGAGAGCGAGGACCTCGTCGAGCTGGATCGTTTCTGCGAGGCGATGATCGCCATTCGCGCCGAGATCGAGAAGGTCGGCTCGGGCGCGTGGGACAAGGACGACAACCCGCTGCGCAACGCCCCGCACACCGCGGCCTCGGTCGCCGGGGAGTGGGAGCACCCCTACAGCCGTGAGGAGGCGGTCTTCCCGGGCGGGACCTCGGCCGCCGACAAGTACTGGCCGCCGGTGCGCCGGATCGACGGCGCCTTCGGCGACCGGAACCTGGTGTGCTCCTGCCCGCCGCTGGACGAGTACGAGGGCTGATCCGCACAGGAAAGAGGGCCGGTCCGGCGGTGCGCCGGGCCGGCCCCTTCGCGTCGTCCTCCGGTGTGCCGGACGTGCCGTCAGGCCGCGGTCACGATCTGCCCCGTGCCGAGCGGCCGGTGCGGGGCGATGATCTGCCCGTCGGGCAGGAGTTCACCGGTGTCCTCGAAGACGAGGACGCCGTTGCACAGCAGGCTCCAGCCCTGCTGCGGGAAGTGGGCCACGAGATGCGCGGCTTCCCGGTCGGCTGAGTCGGCTGACGGGCACGCGGGCTGGTGCTGGCACATGGGAGGGTTCTTTCGCTGGGATGTCGGTGATGCTGACGCTGTGCTGCGGCTCGATGCGGTGGTCATGCCGCCCCCCGTTGCAATTCGGTCGGTCGGTCCCAGTGTTGCCCTACGGGCGGGATTCCGCAGGGATTTCATGGCAGCGGTCCTCTACGGAGGAGGACGCGTCACCCATGCGGACGGTTGCTGTCAACAAGGCTGTCGCTTCGGTCGGTTCGTGTCGGCGTCGATAGGGGTCCCCCGAGTGGGTGAGGACGCGCGCGGCGCCCCGCCGTCCGGCCGCAGGGCGCCACGGAAGAGCGCGTCAGGCGGACTTCTGCAGCAGCGGCGCGGCCGTCAGCCGGAGGGTGAGGACCGGCAGCAGGTCGGCGAAGCGGTGCGGGCGGTGCGCGGCGATGCCCGGCGGCGCGGGGGCGAGCGGCACCAGCAGATCGCCGGGGGCCGGCAGGCCCGACGCGGCGTCGGCGGCGATGTCGCCGTGCAGCCAGAGCGTGCACATGTAGAGCCCGGGGACGGTCAGCAGGCGGGGCTGGTACGGGGTGGACAGCGACTCGGCCTGGTGCAGCGCCAGTTCGGTGGAGGCGACGTACGGCCCCTCGAAGAAGTGCGAGAACGCCCAGCCGTCCGGGGTCAGCATCGTCTCGCCCGCGGCGATCGCGCGCTCGTCCTCCTTGATGAGGAAGCGCCAGCCCGTCAGCCGGGTGCGCGGGGCACCGCCGGCCGGGGAGACGGGCTCCAGCACATGGACGGGCAGCGGGAGTTCGCAGCTGAGGACGCCCTGCGCGGCCTTGAGGGACGGGGTACGGGTCTCGCGGACGGCGGTGGGGGAGCCGAGGGCCGTGCGGATGCTGCGGAGGGCAGGCGCGGGTGCGGGGGGGACATGCAGGGGCATGACGGTTCGCCTCTCACTTCGGAGACACGCGGTGCTGGGCAGTGACGACGCTGTCGGTGTGCGGGGTCAGAGGGGGAGCCGGGACCGACTGCCGGGGCCTACTCTCTGCCTCAACCCGAGTTTATACGACACATGTTCACATGGTGTTTCGGGTACCTGTCGCCGGTATTTCCGGCAAGGGGATATCAGGGCCGCCTGCGGGGTGGATTTCGGTTATTTCGTTCCGAGCCGCACACACCTGACCTCGGTTTCTTTCCCGGGGACGGTAGGCCGAAACTCGTCGGTGTTTATGACCAGCGCAATCCCCGGTGCCCTCAGCTGCCGTCATGCCAACGGAATGTGCCGGAGTGCGCTCCGCCTCCAGCCTAGCGGTTATGGGGTCGTTGCGAGGCGTTTCGATCGCGCCGTCTGGGCATCATCGTCCGTGACGACGGCGGCCGGCGCCGCGGCGGCCCGCTTGAGGAGGGAAGGGCTTCCATGGGTGAGAAGGTCGCGGCCGCGGGGTTCGACCTGACCGACCGCCAGCGCCACCGGGACAAGCTCCGGCAGTGCCTGGAAGCGTTGGCGGGGTTACTCCGGGAGCGGCGTTTCGATCGTCCCCGCAATCTTATGGGGCTGGAGATCGAGTTGAATCTGGCGGGCCCCGACGGCATGCCGAGCATGATGAATGCCAAGGTGCTGGAGCGGATCGCGAGCCATGATTTCCAGACCGAACTCGGTCAGTTCAACCTCGAAGTAAACATTGTTCCGCACCAGTTGTCGGGAGCGGTTCTCGACCAGCTTGCCGAGGAGTTGCGCACCGGCCTCGGGTATGCCGACCGAAAGGCCCGGGAAGTCGGTTCCCGAATAGTGATGATCGGCATTCTGCCGACGCTCGGCCAGGCCGACCTGGTCCCCGCGAACTTCTCCGCGGCCGACCGCTACGCCCTGCTCAACGCCCAGGTGGTGGCCGCCCGCGGCGAGGACTTCGCCATCGACATCGAGGGCGTCGAACGGCTCGTGTGCACCGCGGGTTCCATCTGTCCCGAGGCCGCCTGCACCTCCGTCCAGCTGCATCTCCAGGTCACCCCCGGGCGGTTCGCCGCCGTGTGGAACGCCGCCCAGGCGATCGCGGCCGCGCAGATCGCGGTGGGCGCCAACTCGCCCTTCCTCTTCGGCCGGGAGCTGTGGCGCGAGTCGCGGCCGCCGCTGTTCGTCCAGTCCACCGACACCCGCCCGCCGGAGCTGCAGGCACAAGGGGTGCGGCCGCGCACCTGGTTCGGCGAGCGCTGGATCGGTTCCGCCTACGAACTCTTCGAGGAGAACCTGCGGTTCTTCCCGCCGCTGCTGCCCATCAGCGGCGACGAGGACCCGCTGCGCGTGCTGGACGGCGGCGGGGTGCCGCGGCTGGACGAACTCACGCTGCACAACGGCACGATCTACCGCTGGAACCGCCCGGTCTACGGCATCGCCGACGGCGTCCCCCACCTGCGGGTGGAGAACCGGGTGCTGCCCGCCGGACCGACCGTGGCCGACGTCCTGGCCAACACCGCGTTCTACTACGGCCTGGTGCGGGCCCTGGCCGAGGAGCCGCGCCCGGTCTGGACGCGGCTGCCCTTCGCCGTCGCCGCCGACAACTTCGACGCCGCCTGCCGGCACGGCATCGACGCCGTGCTGCGCTGGCCGAAGGCCGGGCGGGGCGGCACCGTGGTCCCCGTGCCGGCGGTCCGGCTGGTCCGCGAGGAGCTGCTGCCGCTGGCCGCCGCGGGGCTGGACGCCTGGGGCGTCGAACCGGCCGACCGCGACCGCTACTTGGGGATCATCGAGGGCCGCTGCCGCTGGCGGGTCAACGGGGCGTCCTGGCAGACCGCCACCTACCACCTGGCGCGGGACAAGGGCCTGGACCGGCACGCCGCGCTGGCCGCCACCACGCGCCGCTACTGCGAGCTGATGGCCACCGGGGACCCGGTGCACACCTGGCCCGTCGGCATCGGCTGACACGGCCGTACCCCCTGTCGTCCGGCCGTCGGGCCGTCGGGCAAGCTGGTCACGGACGAGTGACCGGACGACGGACGCGGGAGTGGTGGAGTGCGGCAGAACGCCCGGGACACGGCACAGACCCCGGTGGCGGAACCCATGGCCGGCCCCGGCCCGTCGCGGCGGATCCTGGGCACCGAGACCCTGCTGGTCCTCGCCCTGTCGCTGGGCGCCAGCGCGGTCTCCGCACTGATCAGCTTCATCGGCGCCGCGACCCGGCCGGGCGGGCTCAAGGACCAGGCCGCGCGGCTCAACGCCTCGCACGCGCCCGGCCGGCCCTGGCTGGACCTGGCCTGGCAGGTCTTCGGCATCGCCACCGCGCTGGTGCCCGTGTTCCTCGTCGCGCACCTGCTGCTGCGCGAGGGGGCCGGTCTGCGGACGATCGGCCTCGACCGCCGCCGCCCCGGCTCCGACCTGGCCCGGGGCACCGCCGTCGCGGCGGTGGTGGGCGGCACCGGCCTGCTCCTCTACCTCGGGGCCCGGGCCTTCGGCGCCAACCTGACGGTGGTGCCGGAGTCCTTGCCCGACGTCTGGTGGAAGTTCCCGGTGCTGATCGCCTCCGCCGTGCAGAACGCGGTCCTGGAGGAGGTCGTGGTCGTCGGCTACCTGCTGCGCCGGCTCGGGCAGCTGGGCTGGTCGCCGGCGGCGGCACTGGCCGCGAGCGCGGTGCTGCGCGGCTCGTACCACCTCTACCAGGGCATCGGCGGCCTCGTCGGGAACATGGCGATGGGCGTGCTCTTCGTCCTGCTCTACCGGCGCTGGGGCCGGGTGGGTCCGCTGGTGGCCGCGCACGCCCTGATCGACATCGTGGCCTTCGTCGGCTACGCGCTGCTCGCCGGCCGCGTGGGCTGGCTGCCCACGGGCTGACGGGCCGCGGACCGACGGGCCTCGGGGCGCGTCAGTCCTGGACGAGCAGTTCGCCGTCGATGACGGTGACCGCGTCACCGGTCAGCAGCGTCCGCTCCCCGCGCAGGGAGACCCGCACCAGCCCCTGACGGGCCCCGCCCTGGAGCCCCGTCAGCTCCGTGCGTCCCAGGCGTGCGGACCAGAACGGGGCCAGCGCGGTGTGGGCGCTGCCCGTGACGGGGTCCTCGTCGATGCCCGCGTTCGGGAAGAAGCCGCGCGAGACGAAGTCGTAGCCGCGGGCCGGGTCCTCGGCCGGCGCGGTGACGATGACGCCCCTGCGGGACCGCCCGGTCAGGGCCCGCAGGTCGGGGGCGAGCGCACGGACGGTCTTCTCGTCGGCCAGCTCCACCAGCAGGTCGCCGAGGTGGCCGCTGGTGTCGTGCACGCCCAGCGGCCGGGCGCCCAGGCCGTCGGCCAGTCCCTCCGGAATGGCGACCGGGGTGAGCGAGGACGTCGGGAAGTCCAGGGTGATCGAGCCGTCCTCCGCCGCGGTCGTGACCAGGGCCCCGCACCGGGCGGCGAACCGCACCGTCCCCGTGGCCGTACCGGTGGTGTGCAGGACGTGCGCCGTGGCGAGGGTGGCGTGCCCGCACATGTCCACCTCGGTCGTCGGGGTGAACCAGCGCAGCGCCCAGTCCGCCTCCGCGGCGTCGGGCAGGGGATGGGCGAACGCGGTCTCGGAGAGGTTGACCTCCGCGGCGATCCTCTGGAGCCGCTCGTCGTCGGGGAAGCCCTCGGGTCCGAAGAGCAGGACGCCCGCGGGGTTGCCGGCGAAGGGACGGTCGGTGAAAGCGTCGACGATTCGGATGCGCATGGCGTGACCGTAGGCGCGGTGGCGCGGCGGCGTACACGGCCAATGGGGGAGAAGTGGATCCGTGTCCGGGGGAATCCGCGAAGCATCGGGGGCCGGGGGCTTGTCGTACGAGTGTTTCCGATATATCGTCGAAGCATCGTGAACGATCGATGATCGGAGGGAACGATATGTACTCCCACCAGGAACACGAACACCAGGGCCCCCGCCGCCGAGGCTGGGGCGAGCGCGGCGGACGGCGCGCCTTCGGGCCGTTCGGTCCTCCGTTCGGCGGGCCGCCCTTCGGCGGCCGCGGGCGCGGCGGCCCGGGCGGCCGGGCCCGCCGCGGCGACGTACGGGCCTCGATCCTGGCGCTGCTCCAGGACCGGCCGATGCACGGCTACGAGATGATCCGCGAGATCGCCGAGCGCAGCGGCGGCGCCTGGAAGCCCAGCCCGGGGTCGGTCTACCCGACCCTGCAACTGCTGGAGGACGAGGGCCTGATCAGCAGTGAGAGCGAGGGCGGCAAGAAGCTCTTCACCCTCACCGACGAGGGCCGCGCCGAGGCCGCGGCCGGGTCGCCCACCCCGTGGGAAGAGGTCGGCGGGGGCATCGACCTGGAGGCCATGCGGGAGATCCGGCAGGCGGGCTTCGGGCTCATGGAGGCCTTCGGCCAGGTCTGGAAGACCGGCACTCCCGAACAGCGGGAGAAGGCCCTCGCCGTCATCAACGAGTCCCGCAAGAAGCTCTACCTGATCCTCGCCGAGGAGGGGTGAGCCGGAGCCGGGGAGGAGGACCGGGGGCGGGGGCGCGACCCCGAGAGGGCGCGCTCCCGTCTCCTCCTCAAGGAGGAGCGCGTGTTCGAACGCGCCCAACTCGCGTCGGATGTACGAATGGTTCCCCCCGGGGATGCCGCCGCGGCCCGGGACTGATGGGGTGGGAGGGTGTACAGCCGGACCTCCGACCACAGCACCCCCGGCGAGAGACCGCTGAGCGCGGAGCTGGCCGCGGCGGTCGCCGGTGCCCGCAGACGCGCGCAGCGCGACGGTGACCGGCAGATCGACACCGCCCACCTCCTGCACTCCCTGCTCGAGGCCGACGCCGACGCCCGCCACGCGCTGCCCGGGGGACCTCCCCAGGTCGCCCGGCTGCTCGGCTACCTCGTCCAGCGCTCCATCGGCTACGGGCTGCGCTGGTCCGCCACCGTGGAGGACTCCCAGGCCCTGCCCCGGCTGCCCGAGGGCGGGGCGCCCGGCTGGTCGCCCGCCGCCGCCACCGCCATGACCGCGGCCGCCGCCCGGGCCGCCGCCCGCGGCGCCGGTCCCGTCGGGGGCACCGACCTGCTCGCCGCCCTCGCCCATGACCCCCGCTGCCGCGCGGTGGACGTGCTGCGCCGGGCCGGAGTCGACCTCCCGGCCCTGGACGCCCGGCTGGAGCCCGCGGTCCGCCATGCACAAAGTGGCTGACACTCCTGACGTGGCCTTGGCATGATGCAGCGATGCAGACGTCTCAGGGGAGGGGCGTGGGGCTGGGGCTCGCCCTGGTCTCCGCGCTCGCGTTCGGCGGTTCGGGAGTCGCGGCCAAGCCGCTGATCGAGGCGGGGCTCGACCCGCTGCACGTGGTCTGGCTGAGGGCGACCGGTGCCGCGCTCGTCCTGCTGCCGGTCGCCTGGCGGCACCGCGCGCTGGTGCGCCGCCGTCCCGCCCTGCTCGCGGGGTTCGGACTGCTGGGCGTCGCGGGCGTCCAGACCTGCTACTTCGCGGCCATCTCCCGGATCCCCGTCGGGGTCGCCCTGCTCGTCGAGTACCTCGGTCCCGCGCTGCTGCTCGGCTGGGTGCGGTTCGTGCAGCGGCGGCCGGTGAGCCGGGCGGCCGCGGCCGGGGTGGTGCTGGCCGTCGGCGGGCTCGCCTGCGTCGTCGAGGTGTGGTCCGGGCTGCGCTTCGACGCCCTGGGCCTCGTCATCGCGCTGGGCGGGGCCTGCTGCCAGGCCGGCTACTTCGTCCTGGCCGACCACGGGGCCGACGGCGAGGACGCCGCGGACCCGGTGGGCGTCACCGCCCACGGACTGCTCGTCGGCGCCCTCGTCCTCACCGTCGTCGCCCGGCCCTGGACCCTGGACTGGCACCTGCTCGCGGGACGCGCGGCGATGGACGGCACGGGCGTCCCCGCCGGGCTGCTGCTCGCCTGGCTCGTGCTGGTCGCCACCGTCGCGGCCTATCTCACCGGGGTCGTCTCGGTGCGCCGCCTCTCCTCCCAAGTGGCCTGCGTCGTCGCCTTCCTGGAGGCGCTCGTGGCCGTCGTGCTGGCCTGGGTGCTGCTCGGCGAGGGACTGTCCGCGCCGCAGGCGGTGGGCGGCGCCCTGGTGCTGGCCGGTGCCTTTATCGCGCAGACGTCCACGCCCCGGGCCGCCCGCCCGGAACCGGTCGCCCAGGGGGCCGCAACGGCGGGCGCCGGCCGGGAGTCGCCCGGCGGCCGGGAGTTGTCCGACGACTCGCTCCCGGCATAAGGTTCCGATCATGCCCACGACTGCTGTTCTGCCGCCTCCCGCCGCGTAGCGCGGGCGGCCGCCGCTTCCTGAGAAGCCTCCTGAGGACACCGCGCCCCGGCGTGCGCTGCGATGCGCCCGGGGACGGTCGCCGCTGCCCGCACAGAGGACCACGCGATCCCCTCACGTCTTCTGCGGGAGAACAGTCATGTCCGACTCCACCCTTGCCCCGTCCTGCCCCGCGCAGGACAACTCCCCGATATCCGCGGCCCCTTCGGCCGCACGCGGCCTGCTCTACGTCACCTTCACCGCCCTCTCCTGGGGCACCACCGGTGCCACCGCCACCCTGGCCCTCGCCAGCAGCGGACTCGGGCCCGTCGCGCTCACCTTCTGGCGCGGCGCGGGCGGTTTCGCGCTGCTGCTGGCCGTACGGCTCCTCGCGCCCTCCCGGCGGCGGGCGCGCCGCGGCCGCGCGGCCGGGCCGCTGCGCCGGCGGATCGTGCCCGCCCTCGTCAACGGCGTGGGCCTGACCGTCTTCAACGCCGCCTTCTTCGCGGCGGTCGAGGCCACCGGCACCGCGGTCGGCACGGTGGTCACCCTGGGGGCGGCGCCCGTGCTGGCGGCCGCCGCCGGGCGGCTGCTCATGGGCGAACGGCTCGGCACCGGCGGCCGGCTGGCGACCGGCGGGGCGATCGCCGGGC
This sequence comes from Streptomyces luteireticuli, assembly GCF_041519305.1. Classification (NCBI taxonomy): domain Bacteria; kingdom Bacillati; phylum Actinomycetota; class Actinomycetes; order Kitasatosporales; family Streptomycetaceae; genus Streptomyces; species Streptomyces luteireticuli. The sequence goes on along the minus strand of NZ_CP167927.1, from coordinate 1,805,782 downwards.
TGGCGGTGCTGGTCCTCGGCGGCGGCGCGGGCACGGTGCGCCCCGCGGGGGTGGCGCTCGCGCTGCTGTCCGGCGCGGGGTACGCGCTCTTCACGGTCTACACCCGGCATCTCGGCCGGACGGGCCGGGCGGCGGACCCGTTCGGCACGACGCTGACGTCCTTCGGCGTGTGCACGGTCGCCCTCCTGCCGCTCGCCGCGGCCGAGGGGCTGCTGCCGCACACCCGTGAACTGGGCGTCACCCTGGGGCTGATGGCGTATCTGGTGACGGTGCCCACCGCGCTGGCGTACGCCCTCTTCTTCACCGGGCTGCAGGCCGTGCGGGCCACCACCGCCACGGTGATCACGCTCCTGGAGCCGGTCACCGCGGCGGTCATCGCCGTCACCCTCCTCGGGGAGCGGCTGACCGCCGCGACCGTGGCGGGCACGGCCGTGCTGATGGGCTCGGTGGCCGCGCTGGCCCTGGCGGAGGCGCGGAGCGCCGCGGCCCCCGCCCCGGCTCCGGCCCCGGTCAGCGGCCGGTGAGATAGCCCGGCACGGGGATGCCGGGCACCAGGTCGTCCGCCGGGACCGGGGTGCCGCGCACCGCGGTCACGGGGACGACGCCGCTCCAGTACGGAAGGGCGAGGTCCTCCGGGTCGTCGTCCGTTCCGCCGGCGCGGACCTTGGCGGAGACCTCGTCGAGGTCGACGCGCAGCACGGCCGTGGCCGCCCGCTCCTTCGCCGACGCCGGCCGGGAGTCGGCGGCCCGGCCGGGCACGGCCTGGTCGACCAGGGCGTCCAGGGCGGTGGACAGCTCCTCGGGGTCCGTGACCGGGCGGGCGGTGCCGTGCACCACGACGCAGCGGTAGTTGACGGAGTGGTTGAACGCGGAGCGGGCCAGGACGAGCCCGTCGACATGGGTGACCGTCAGGCAGACGGGCATGCCTGGCTCCCCGGCCCGGCCGGCCGCGCGCAGTGGCGCGGAGCCGGTGGAGCCGTGCACGTACAGCCGCTCGCCGACGCGCCCGTAGAGGGTGGGCAGGACGACGGGGGCGCCGTCGCGGACGAAGCCGAGGTGGCACAGGAAGCCGTCGTCGAGTATCGCGTGGACCAGCTCGCGGTCGTAGGAGACGCGGTCGCGGTAGCGGGTGGGAGTGGTGCGGCGCGTCCGCTCGTACGGACCGGTCCGGGGCGGGGGCGGGGAAGGGGACGCGGGAGAGGACATTGCCGGAGAGGACATTGCGCGCTCCATTGCACTAGTGCATAGTGTTCTTTGTGCTAGGAGAGTATCGGATCACGGGCCGCCGTGCGGCGGAGATCTCCGCGAGCGTGGAGCGCGCCGTGGGGGAGGGCGACCTCGCCCCCGGTCAACTGCTGCCGCCCATGCGGGAATTGGCCGTCGAGCTGGGGGTCAATCACAACACCGTCGCGTCCGCCTACCGGATCCTGCGGGATCGCGGGGTGATCGAGACGGCCGGGCGGCGCGGCACCCGGGTGCGCCCGCGGCCGTCCAGTACGTCGCGCGAGCTCGTGCAGGTCGACGTCCCCGAGGGTGTGCTGGACGCGGCGGCCGGCAATCCCGACCCCGCCCTGCTGCCGCCGCTCGGCGCGGCACTCGCGGCGGCCGCCGGGCGTGCCTCCCGCGCACCCGTTCTCTACGGGGCCCCGCCGGTGGACACCGAGCTGGAGCGGCTGGCCCGGGCCGCCTTCGACGCGGAGGGCGTGCCCGCCGGGCCCGTGGCCGTCACCGCGGGCGCGCTGGACGGCGTCGAGCGGGTGCTCGGCGCCCATCTGCGCCCCGGCGACGCCGTCGCCGTCGAGGACCCCGGCTGGGGCGCCCTCCTCGACCTCGTCCCGGCCCTCGGGCTGCGCCCCGTCCCCGTCGGGGTGGACGACGACGGCCCGCTGCCCGACGAGGCGGCCCGCGCGCTGGCGCAGGGGGCGCGGGCCCTCCTGGTCACCGGCCGTGCGCAGAACCCCACCGGGGCGGTGATCGGCGCGGAGCGGGCCCGCGCGCTGCGCGCCGTCCTGGCGGACCACCCCCAGGCGCTGCTGGTCGAGGACGACCACGGCCACGGCATCGTCGATGATGCCCTGCACACCCTCGCCGGGGCCACCGGGCGCTGGGCGTTCGTCCGCTCGGTGGCCAAGGCCTACGGGCCCGATCTGCGGCTCGCGGTGCTCACCGGCGATCCGGTCACCGTGGACCGGGTCCGGGGGCGGCAGCGGCTGGGCCCCGGCTGGGTGAGCCACCTCCTCCAGGACACCGTGGTGCACCTCTGGCGCACCGGCGCGGTCGACCCGGCGGCCACGGCCGCCTCCTACGGCCGCCGCCGCGACGCACTGATAACGGCCCTGCGCGAGCGGGGAGTCGAGGCCCGCGGCCGCAGCGGGATGAACGTCTGGATCCCCGTGCCCGACGAGACGGGGGCGGTGGCCCGGATGCTCCAGGCCGGGTACGCGGTGGCGCCGGGCGCCCGGTTCCGGGTGGCCTCGCCTCCCGGCGTCCGGGTCACGGTCTCGGCGCTGACCGCGGACGACATAGGCCCGGTCGCGGACGCGCTGGCGTCCGTGACCGGCCCGGCGCGGGCGGTCCGTTACGGCTGAGCGGCGGCGGCTCTCCGGGGGGCTTTCGCCCGGCCCCTAGGGGCGGACGTGCTCGGGCCGGGGGGCCTTGCCGGGCGGGGGCGCGGCGTCCTCGGTGCGGGTGCGCCGGGGCCTGCCGGTGCGGGACGCCCCGGTCTGGGTGAGGGCCGCTCCGGCCAGGACCACGGCCGCGCCGACGGGGGTGTTCCAGCTGAGCCGTTCGCCCAGCAGGGCCGCGCCGGCCGCCGTGGCCACGACCGGGATGAAGTAGGTGCTCAGCGCCGCCGTCGTCGGGCCGACCTCGGCGACCAGGCCGTACTGGACGAGCATGGCCAGGCCGGTGCCCAGTGCGCCCAGCGCGGCGATCGCCAGGACCGGCACGAGATGGAAGGAGGAGGGCAGCGGCGCCGCCAGCGGCGCGATGACCGCCAGTTGGACGGTGCCCACCAGCAACTGGCCCGTGGACAGCGACAGATGGGACTCGCCCGTGCCCGAGAGCGTGCGCTTCACATAGATCCAGCCGACCGCGTAACTGGCGGACGCCGTCAGGGCCATGGCCGTGCCCCAGGGGTCCTGCCCGGAGAACCCCTTCCAGGCGCCCAGCACGATGAGCACCCCGGCGAAGCCCAGGAGGAGCCCCGCGAACCGGCGGCGGGTCGGCCGGTCCTCGGAGAGCGCCACGAGGGAGAGCACCATCCCCCACAGCGGCGTGGTGGCGTTGCAGATGCCCGCGAGGGAGGAGGGGATCGTCAGTTCCGAGTAGGCGAACAGGGAGAAGGGCAGGACGTTGAGCAGGAATGCCGCGACCGTCAGATGCGCCCAGGTGCGCCGGGCCCGCGGCAGCCGCCCCCGCCGGAGGACGAGCACCAGGGCGAGCACCGCCGTGCCGAAGAGCATGCGGCCGAAGGAGACGAAGAGCGGGGCGTAGCCGTCCGTCCCCAGCCGCATGAACAGGAAGCTGAAACCCCAGACGAGGGCCAGCGCGCCGAAGCGGATGCGCCAGTCCAGGGAGGAGGAGCGCGGGCCGGCCGTGGCCGGAGCGCCGGAAGCCGGAGTGCTGGAAGGGGAGTCAGCGGTGGGGGTAAGAGGTGGGGCAGAGGAGGAGCGTGGAGTGACGGTCGTCATGAGCACACAAGATGTCGCGCCCATCCCGTTAGGACAAGCAATTAATGGTTGGCGCAATCGCGTAGCATCGCTGAGGTGTTGAACCTCGAACGCCTCCGGACCCTCGACGCCGTCGCCCGCTACGGCTCGGTCGGCGGAGCGGCCGACGGACTGCACGTCACCACCTCCGCCGTCTCCCAGCAGCTGGCCAAGCTGGAGCGGGAGACCGGCCAGCAGCTGCTGGCCAAGCAGGGCCGCGGGGTGCGCCTCACCGACGCGGGCCGGCTGCTCGCCGCCCACGCGGCGCGCATTCTCACCCAGGTCGAGTTCGCCCGGGCGGATCTGGAGGCGCAGCGCGGCCAGGCCATCGGCGAGCTGCTGATCGGCGCCTTCCCGACCGCCGCCCGCGGGGTGCTGCCGGCGGCGCTGGCCCGGCTGCGCGCGGAACATCCCCGGCTGACCGTCAGCCTGGAGGAGATGCGGCCCGAGGAGGCCGTGCGCCGGGTGGAGCGCGGCGACCTGGACCTGGCCGTCGTCCTCGACTGGGACAACCGGCCGACGACCCTGCCCGCCGGGCTGTCGAAGGCCGCGATCCTCGACGACCCCGTCGACGTGGCGGTGCCGGAGGGCCACCGCCTCGCCGGGCGCGACGACATCGTCCTGGAGGACCTCGCGGCCGACGAGTGGGTCTCCTGGCCCAAGGGCGAGTTCTGTCACGACTGGCTGCTGTGCACCCTGCGGGGCAAGGGCATCGAGCCGCGGATCTCGCACCTGGCCGACGAGCACCACACCCAGCTCGCCCTGGTCGCCGCCGGGTTCGGGGTCGTCGTCTCGCCCCGGCTGGGCCGCGGGCCCGTTCCCGACGGGGTGCGCATGGTGCCCGTGCGGCACGCGATGTGCCGGCACGTCTTCGCCGTCTGGCGCACCGGGGCCGGCGACCGGCCCTCGGTGCGGGCCGCCGTCGGGGCGCTGTGCGCGGTCGGCCGGGCGGTCGCCGGGGCGGCGGGGCGGGGCCCGCGGCCGGGGGCGCGCGAAACCCCCGCGCCCCCGCAGTAACCTGGGGCGATGCTCCCCGAAGTCACCGCCATCCGCTACGTCACGCCCTTGCGTGAGGGCGGCTCGCTGCCGGGCATCGTCGAGGCCGACGATCTCGGCACCTATGTCATGAAGTTCACCGGGGCCGGGCAGGGCCGCAAGACCCTCGTCGCCGAGGTGATCTGCGGTCAGTTGGCCAGGGCGCTGGGGCTGCGCGTCCCGGAGCTGGTCGGCATCCAGCTGGACCCGGTCATCGGCCGCGCCGAGCCCGACCCGGAGGTGCAGGGGCTGCTCAAGGCCAGCGGCGGGCTCAACCTCGGCATGGACTACCTCCCCGGCGCCCTCGGCTTCGACCCGCTCGCCTTCGAGACGGACGCCGCCGAGGCGGGGCGCGTGGTGTGGTTCGACGCGCTGGTGGGCAACGTCGACCGCTCCTGGCGCAACCCCAACCTCCTGGTGTGGCACGGCGCCCTGTGGCTCATCGACCACGGCGCGACGATGATCTGGCATCACAACTGGCCGTCCGCGCCGGCCGCCGCGGCCAAGCCGTACGACGCCTCCGACCACGTCCTGGCCACCTTCGCCCCGGACCTCGCCGGGGCCGCCGCCGCACTGGCCCCGCGGGTGACCGAGGAGTTGCTGACCGAGGTCCTCGCCGACGTCCCGGACGAATGGCTGGCCGACGAGCCGGGGTTCACCGGTCCGGACGCCGTCCGCCGCGCCTACGTCGAGGCGCTGCGGGACCGCGCCGCCACCGTGGGCGAGCGGATCACCATCGGCGAACGCAGCGCGGACAAGCCCTCGGAAGCGCCCGAGTGGGTGCGGGTCAGGTTGGACAGGAAGGCCGGGAAGTGACGGACCACAAGGGCAGCATGGGCGCCAAGGGCAGCATGGATCCCAGAGGCGGCATGGATCCCAAAGAGCGTGAGGTGTTCGAGTACGCGCTGCTGCGCGTCGTCCCCCGGGTCGAGCGCGGGGAGCAGATCAACGCCGGCGTGGTCGTCTACTGCCAGGCCGAGTCGTACGTCGAGGCCCGCGTCCACCTGGACGAGCGCCGTCTGCTGGCCCTCGACCCGACGGCCGACGTGGCGGGCGTCCGGGCCGCGCTGCACGCCGTCGAGGGGATCTGCGCCGGCGGGGCGCGTGCGGGCCAGGCCGCCTGCGACGACGCCGGACGCCGTTTCCGCTGGCTGATCGCGCCGCGCAGCACGGTCGTCCAGCCCGGACCGGTGCACACCGGGCTGACCGGCGATCCCCGGGCGGAACCGGAGCGCCTGCTCGACCTGCTGGTCAGGTGAGACACCGTGGTGCGCGGGGGCGTTGACAGCGGGTGGCCGGGCTTCTAGCGTCTGATCGGCCGAAGCTACTAAGCGGTTGCTCACCCGCTGCTCCCCGCGCGGGGGAGCCGCCAACGAGGTGAGGAGATACGGCATGTCCACCACCGAGCGACGGGTGGCCGTCGTCACCGGCGCGGCACGAGGCATCGGCGCCGCGACGGCCCTGCGGCTGGCCCGGGACGGGTACGCGGTCGCCGTCCTCGACCTCGACGAGGCGGCCTGCGCCGGCACCGTGGAGCAGATCGCCGCGGCCGGCGGCACCGCCCTCGCCGTCGGCTGCGACGTCTCCGACACCGATCAGGTGACCGCCGCGGTCGCCCGGGTGACGGCGGAACTCGGCGCCCCCGCCGTGCTCGTCAACAACGCCGGGGTGCTCCGCGACAACCTGCTGTTCAAGATGAGCGACAGCGACTGGGACACCGTCATGAACGTGCACCTGCGCGGTGCGTTCCTGATGGCGCGGGCCTGCCAGAAGCACATGGTGGACGCCGGCTGGGGCCGTATCGTCAACCTCTCCAGCAGCTCCGCCCTCGGCAACCGCGGCCAGGTCAACTACTCCGCCGCCAAGGCCGGGTTGCAGGGCTTCACCAAGACCCTCGCCAAGGAGCTCGGCAAGTTCGGCGTCACCGTCAACGCCGTCGCCCCCGGCTTCATCGCCACCGACATGACCGCCTCCACCGCGGCGCGGATCGGTGTGGGCTTCGAGGACCTCCAGGCCGCGGCGGCCAAGGAGATCCCGGTGGGCCGGGTCGGCCGGCCCGAGGACGTCGCCGACGCCATCGCCTTCTTCGCCGGGGAGAACGCCGGCTTCGTCTCCGGCCAGGTCCTGTACGTGGCCGGCGGGCCGCTCGACTGAACGCCGCTCGACCGAACGGGAGCACCAGCATGACCGCACAGGAGCCCGCCGGCACCGGCAGAGTGGCGCTGATCACCGGGGCCAGCCGCGGCATCGGCCACGCCATCGCCGAGGCCCTCGTCGCCCGCGGCGACCGCGTCGTCATCACGGGCCGCAACGAGGAGGCGCTGAAGGAGGCCGTCGCCTCGCTCGGCGAGGGGCGGGCGCTCGGCGTGCCCGGCAAGGCGCACGACGAGGCCCACCAGGCCGCCGCCGTCGAGGCCGCGATGGAACGCTTCGGCCGCATCGACTACCTCGTCAACAACGCCGGTACCAACCCGGTGTTCGGGCCCATCGCCGACACCGACCTCGCCGTCGCCCGCAAGGTCTTCGAGACCAACGTCGTCTCCGCGCTCGGCTTCGCCCAGCGCACCTGGCACGCCTGGCAGAAGGAGAACGGCGGGGCGATCGTCAACGTCACCTCCATCGCCGGCCTCGCCGCCTCCCCCTTCGTCGGCGTCTACGGCATGAGCAAGGCCGCCATGGCCAACCTCACCCTCCAGCTCGCCCACGAGATGGCCCCGAAGGTGCGCGTCAACTCCCTCGCGCCCGCCGTGGTCAGGACGAAGTTCGCCGCCGCCCTCTACGAGGGACGCGAGGCGGAGGCCACCGCCTCCTACCCGCTGGGCCGCCTCGGCGTCCCGGAGGACGTGGCCGGGGCGGCCGCGTTCCTGCTCTCGGACGCCGCCGGGTGGATCACCGGGCAGACGCTCGTCCTGGACGGGGGGCTGTTCCTCAACGCCGGGATCTGAGGCGGGTCCGAGGCATGTGCGAGGCGGGTCCGGGCCGGGCCGGGGCTTCCGCCCTCCCGGCGCGGACCGGCGTTGTCAGTGGCCCCCGGTATGTTCTCCCCGAGTTCAAGAACGACCCCGGAGGTTGCTGACGTGACGGTCACCGACGTGCTGCCCGAGTCCTGGCGCACAGTCCTCGGCGAGGAACTGGAGAAGCCCTACTTCAAGGAGCTCACCGACTTCGTGGAGGAGGAGCGGACGAAGGCCCCGGTGTACCCGCCGCGCGGCGAGGTCTTCGCCGCGCTGGAGGCCACCCCCTACGAGAAGGTCAAGGTCCTCGTCCTCGGCCAGGACCCGTACCACGGCGCGGGCCAGGGCCACGGCCTGTCCTTCTCGGTCCGCCCCGGGGTGCGGACCCCGCCCTCCCTGCGCAACATCTACAAGGAGATGCGCGAGGAGCTCGGCTACGACATCCCCGACAACGGCTATCTGCTGCCCTGGGCCCAGCAGGGAGTCCTGCTGCTGAACGCGGTGCTGACGGTCCGCGGCGGCGAGCCCAACTCCCACAAGGGCAAGGGCTGGGAGAAGTTCACCGACGCGGTCATCCGCGCCGTCGCCTCCCGGCCCGACCCGGCCGTCTTCGTCCTCTGGGGCAACTACGCCCAGAAGAAGCTGCCGTTGATCGACGAATCGCGGCACGTCGTCGTCAAGGGCGCCCACCCCTCGCCGCTGTCGGCCAAGCGCTTCTTCGGCAGCCGCCCCTTCACCCAGATCAACGAGGCGATCCTGGCCCAGGGCCATGAGCCGGTCGACTGGCGCATCCCGGACCTGGAGGTCTGAGCGGTTCAGCCCGCGGTGTGCTCGAAACGGTAGGGCACGGCCTTGACGCCGTGCTCCGCCGTGTACGAGCCGCTGCCCGCCAGCCCCGCCAGCTCCCCGCCGCCCGATTCCGGCAGGACCTCGAACGCGCAGTGCACCGTGCCCCGTTCGTCGAAGGTGCCGCTCTCGTGCACCACGAAGGAGCCGCGCCGGCCGCCGACGGTTCCGTCGAACTGCTGGTGGCCGGTGAACGAGCCGGTGCCGTCCGGGCGGTAGACGATGGTGTACGCGCAGTGGGTGCCGGCCGCCTCGATGACGCCGGTGTAGGTGTTGCGCACCGCGGTTCGCGCCAGGCGCGTCCCGTCCCCGGTCCGGGAGAGCTCCTCCTCGTCCCAGCCGTCGGAGGTGAAGGCGCCGGTGATGTGCGTGGTCGTGGTCGTGGTCATGAGGGGTCCTCTCGCTCGTGCGGTGCGGGACCACTCTGTCGCCCGTACCTGACACCTTCTGTCAGGTACGGCGGGCGGGTCCGGGAAAATGCCGGGGTGCGCGCCGACCGTCTCCTCTCGCTGCTCCTCCTGCTCCAGAACCGGGGCCGCATGACCGCCCCCGAACTCGCCGCGGAACTGGAGGTCTCCGTCCGCACGGTCTACCGGGACATCGAGGCGCTCGGCGCCTCCGGCGTCCCCGTCCGCGCCGACCGCGGCCCCGACGGCGGCTACTCCCTGCTCGACGGATACCGCACCCGGCTCACCGGCCTCACCGAGGACGAAGCCGGCTCCCTTGCCCTGGCCACCGTGCCCGGTGCCGCCGCCGAACTGGGGCTGGGCGCCGACCTCGCCACCGCGCGGCTGAAGCTGGAGGCGGCCCTGCCCGCCGGGCTCGGCGACCGGGCGCGCCGGGTCGCCGAGCGCTTCCACCTCGACGCCGACGCGTGGTTCCGGGACTCCGAGCCCGTTCCGCACCTGGCGACCCTCGCCGGGGCCGTGTGGCGGCAGCGCCTCCTGCGCGTGCACTACCGGCGGTGGAAGGGCGAAGTGCGCCGGGATCTGGAGCCGTTGGGGCTCGTCCTCAAGGGCGGCATCTGGTACCTCGTGGCCCGGTCCGGTGCGGACATCCGTACATACCGGGTGGGCCGGGTCCTCGCCGCGGAGCTGCTGGACGGACGCTTCGAGCGGCCGGCGGGCTTCGATCTCGCCGACCACTGGCGCCGGTCGGCCCGGCGGCTGGAGGACATGCGCCTGCAGGGCGAGGCGCTGCTGCGGTTGAGCCCGGCGGGACTGGCCCTGCTGCCCGCGAAGTTCGGGGCCGTGGGGCGGCTTGCGGTGGAAGGAGCGGGTGAGCCTGATGGGGAGGGGTGGGCCACGGTGACGCTCGCCGTCGAGGCGCCGAAGGTGGCCGTCCACGACCTGCTGGGGCTCGGGGCGGAGGCGGAGGTGCTGGGACCGGCGTCCTTGCGGGCGGCGGTGGCGGAGGCCGCCGCCGCGCTGGCCGCCCGGTATCAACCGCCGTACACCTGACGGCAGATGCGCGAGGCGTCGCTGCCCGGCTGCCAGCGGCCGTAGCGCTCGCCGAGCGCACAGGTGCCGCCGCGGGCGGGGGGCGCCGGCGCCGGGTGCGGCGGGGCGGGTGCGGGGCGGGTGCGAGGCGGCTCGGGGGCGGGAGGAGGCGGTGGTGGGGGAGGGGTGGTGTGGTGCTGCGGCGGGGGTGCCGGGGCCTCCCGGGGCGGGGGTGCCTCCGAGTGGTGATCCGGGGGGCGGGGGGCCTCGGGTTCGCGGGGGAGGGGCTCGCGGGGGGTGGTGGGCAAGTCCCGCGGAGCGGAGGGGATGGACGGGGCGTACGGGATGGATGGGATAGTCGGGATTGAGGGGAGCGAAGGGGTGCCGGGGTCCGTGCGGATGTCCGGGGCGGATGTCCGGGGTGTCTCGCGGTGTCCGTTCTCGGAGAGGGCGCCCGGAGATCCGGGGGACGGGCCGTGGGACGTGCCCGTGGTCGCGTCGGCCGTGGCCGTCGCGCCCGCCCCGCCCGGGCCGGTGTCCACCAGGGACTCGCGGTCCCGGCCCGGGAGGATGGCGCGCTGGTCCGCGGCGGAGCGGGGTGGATGGGGAGGGGACGGATGCGCGGAGAGGGAGACGCAGCCGGCGGTGGCGGTGACGGTGAGGGCCATCAGGAGGGTGGCTGCGGGGCGACGGGGCATTCTCCCAACTCTGGGGTGGGCGGGGTGGGTTGGGAACGCCCTGTGGGGGTGACGTGGGGGTGGGGGGGTGGGGGGTGCGCCCCCTGTTTGTCCCGTGCCCCCTTGGGTGGTGGGGGGAGGTTTTGCCCCTGGCCCGCCCTTTCGCCGTTTCCCGTAGGGGCTGCCGCCCCTGCGGCACCCCGCTGCGCGCTGGCGCGCGGTGGGGGCGGTCCCGCGCTGCCGCGCGGGTGGGCGGGGCTTCGCCCCTGCGCCCCACCGGGGGCTTCGCCCCCTGGCCCCCTTGAAGCGCCCTTCGGGCGCTGTCCTCAAACGCCGGACGGGCTGGGTGTGTGCCCCTGTCCCGCCCTTTCACCGTTTCTTCCGGGGAGACCCCGGGCCCCGTCCGCCCTTCGGGCGGAGTCCTCAAGCGCCGGACGGGCTGAAGTGTGCGCCCGGGCTGAAGTACGCGACTGGGCTGAAGTGCGCGCCTGGGCTGAAGCGCGCGCCCGGGCTGAAGTGCCCGCCTGGGCTTTGGAATCCGGCCGGGCGCGAAACCCAGCCTGTCCGGCGTTTGAGGACGAGCGGCGGAGCCGCGACAAACGGGGTCCGGGGCGGAGCCCCGAAAAGGGGGCCAGGGGCGGAGCCCCGGGAGCAGGGGTGCAGGGGGCGCAGCCCCCGCCGGGGTGCAGGGGCGGAGCCCCGCCCACCGCGCGGCAGCGCGGTGCCGGGCCGAGGGGGCGGAGCCCCGGAAGAAACGGTGAAAGGGCGGGCCAGGGGCACACCCGAGGGTGCCCCCGGGGCGCACGTATGCTGCCACGGACGGACACCACCAAGGAGGACCCGTGAAGGTCGGCTGCATCGGACTCGGCGACATCGCGCAAAAGGCGTACCTGCCCGTGCTCGGCACCCGGCCCGGCGTCGAACTGCACCTCCAGACCCGCACGCAGAGCACCCTCACCCGGGTCGCGGACGCCCACCACGTCCCGGCGGACCGGCGTCACGCCGACCTCGATTCGCTGCTCTCCGCGGGGCTCGACGCGGCGTTCGTGCACGCCCCGACCGCCGCCCACCCGGAGATCGTCTCCCGGCTGCTGGAGGCCGGGATCCCGGTCTATGTGGACAAGCCGCTCGCCTCCGACCTCGCCGCGAGCGAGCGCCTGGTGCGGCTGGCGCGGGAGCGCGGCGTACCGCTGGCCGTGGGGTTCAACCGCCGCTACGCGCCCGGCTACGTCCAGTGCCTGGACCACCCGCGCGACCTGATCCTCCTGCAGAAGAACCGGCTGGGGCTGGCCGAGGAGGCCCGGACCCTGGTCTACGACGACTTCATCCATGTCGTCGACACCCTCCGGTTCCTCGTCCCCGGGCCGGTCGAGCACGTGGACGTGCGCGGACGGGGGCGCGACGGGCTCGTCGAGCACGTCGTCCTCCAGCTCTCCGGCGACGGCTTCACCGCCCTCGGCGTCATGAACCGGGCGAGCGGCTCGACCGAGGAGGTCCTGGAGGTCTCCGGCCAGGACTCCAAGCGGCAGGTCGTCAACCTCGCCGAGGTCATCGACCACAAGGGCCAGCCGACGGTGCGCCGTCGCGGCGACTGGGTGCCGGTCGCCCGCCAGCGGGGGATCGAGCAGTGCGCCGACGCCTTCCTCGACGCGGTGCGCGCCGGCAAGGCGATCGACGCCGAGGACGCCCTGCGCACCCATGAGTTGTGCGAGCGGGTCGTCAACGCCCTGGAGAAGCAGGCCGCATGAGGGAGAGGGAGTAGAGGAGCAGGGCCGCCAGCGCGCCGTACACCGCCCAGTCGCCGAAGCGCGCGTACGGGCTGGTGCCCTCGGCCAGCGGCACGTCGTAGACGACCGCGGCGCTGCGGTCGGTGCCCACCCACCGGCCGACCGTGCGGCCGCGCGCGTCCGCGGCCGCACTGACCCCGGTCAGCGTCGCGTGCACCACCGGCCGCCAGGTCTCGGCGGCCCGCAGCGCCGCGAGGGAGGCGTGCTGCTCCGGGGCCCAGCTGTGCTGGAACGTGGACGTCGCGGACTGCGCGACGATCAGCTGGGCGCCGTCGCGGGCCAGATGGCGGCTCATGTCGGGGAAGGCGGACTCGAAGCACACCAGCGGGCCCACCCGCAGCCCGGCCCCGGCCCCCGACGGCAGCCGCATCACCACCTGCCGCGCGCCGCGCCCGCGGTCCTCGCCCGCCGCCCTGCCCACGGAGGTGGCCCAGCCGAGCAGCGAACGGGCGGGGACGTACTCGCCGAAGGGGACGAGGCGCATCTTGTCGTAGCGGTCCCCGGTGGGGCCGTCCGGTCCGATCAGGACGGAGCTCTTGAAGATCCCGGGCCGGTCGGAGCGCCGCGCGTCCACGTTGACCAGCAGGTCGGCGCCGACGGTCCGGGAGAGCGCGGCGAGCCTGTCCCGCAGCGCGGCGTCCCGGCCGAGGTCGGTGCCGACGCTGCTCTCGCCCCACACCACCAGGTCCACCCGCCGGCCCGCCAGTCCGCGGGTGAGCGCCTCCTCGCGGTCGAAGCGCCGGGCCTCCCCGGGGACCACGCCGGGCTGGACCACCGCGACCCGTACGGTCCCGGCCGTCCGCGGCAGCGGGGCCCACCACCATGTCCCCGCCGCCACCGCGGCGCACACCAGCAGCCCCGCAGCGGCGGCCCGGCGGGCGCGCGGGGCCGAAACGAGCGCCGCCAGCGCCGTGTTGACGGCGACCACCAGCAGGCCGACCAGCCACACGCCGCCCACCGACGCGAGCCGGAGCGCCGCCGGAACCTGCCACTGACTGGCGCCCAGCAGCCCCCAGGGTCCGCCCAAGTACTCCCAGGAACGCACGAGTTCGGCCAGGATCCAGCCCGCCGGCACGACGACGAGCGCCGCCGCCACCCGGCCGGGTCCCGGGTCGCCCCCCAGCAGCCGCCGCACCAGCAGACCCCAGGGCACCCACAACAGCCCCAGCAGCGCCGCCAGTACCAGAATGAAGATGTGCAGGCTCGGCAGCAGCCAGTGGTGCACCGCCAGCAGGAAACCGGCGCCTCCCAGCCATCCCTCCAGCGCGGCGCGGCGCGCGGATCCCGCCGAGCGCACCAGCAGCAGCCAGGGGACGAGCGCCCCGTACGCCAGCCACCACAGGGCGGGTTCGGGGAAGGCCAGTGCAGGCAGGGCGCCCGCGGCCACCGCCGCGGGCGCCCGCCAGCGGGGTGCGGCGGCGGGTGGTCCGGCTGTCCCCGCCGGTGGCGTCACCGTCATCACGCCCTGCCTCCTCGGGTGCGTCGTGCGGCCGGATTCCAGTGTGCGCGAGAGCCGGGGACACGCCCGGGCCGGTGCGTATGCGACACACTGGGACGGGCCGGAAACCGGGGGACGCCGTGAAAGGGCGCATGCGCACAAGTGCTAGCGCCCCCTTCGATCGCCTGCACACCACACGCATGAGCGGGATCCGGCCATCCGCCGGGCGTCCGGTTATCGGTCCGCACCGAGGCCAAAACCCCGACAACAGCGCGCAATTTTCAGCCTTTCTGGTCGCTACGCAGTGCAGAAACGGTTCGATGCGGTCTAAAGCGAAAGGAAGTGATCTCGGGAGGGTCTGCCAGAAAGGCGCACGGCGGTACGTATCACGGGTTATCGCTGTCCCGCCCTGGGCAGGTACCGGGCAAAACTGGACAGGAATGCTGGTCGCTTGTTGCTGGGGGGCGGCGTGACTCGCGCATGTGATCGAACGGCAATCCAGTCGTCACCGGAGGGGCAGCCCATCCGGGACCCGGCTCCTCGTCCGTCTGTCCACCGACAGCCGAAGTCTCGGAGGGATCCCATGGACCACCTTGTTGCGGAAGTGACCGCTGCTACGGATGCGGTGTCCGAAGAGACCCCGGTACCGTCCTACTACTCCAGGAAGACCGCCGAGATCCTTCACAAGTACGGCCCCGGGCCCCGGATCCACTTCCACGTGGGCATGTTCGAGCCCGGGCTCAGTCCCAACACGACAGTCTCGCAGCGCGTCCTGCGCAACCGCCTCAAAGCCTCGCAGGAGGCCGCCCTCGACCATGCCGCCCGCACCTGGGGCGTGGCGGAGGACCCACCCGAGCAGCTCTTCGACATCGGCTGCGGCATCGGCGGCGGCTCCATCTACTGGGCCCAGGAGTACGGCTGCCATGTCACCGCGATCACCGTCACGGCCAAGCATGTGCCCGTGATGGCCGACCTCGTCCGCGAGGCGGGCGTGGAGGACCTGGTCACCCCCGTCCTCGGGGACATCCACGACCTGCGCGAGGAGACCGCCTACGACGCGGCCGTGGCGATCGAGAGCTCCGGCTACATGGACCGCGAGCGGCTCTTCTCCGTGGTCGCCAAGGCGCTCAAGCCCGGCGGCTGGTTCGGCATCCAGGAGCACTTCCTGTGCCGGCCGGAGTGGACCACGTTCATCGACGGCTACTACAAGACCCGCCTGGGCACCCTCGCCGAGTACATCGCGGCCGCCCGGGCCGCCGGCTTCGAACTGGAGCAGGACGAGGACATCACCGACCGCGTCGCGGAGTTCTGGGTGCAGTCCATGGCCTGGACGACGGCCGAGCTGGACAAGGTGCACCGGACCGGCACCGAGTCCCCGATCGCCGCCGACCGGCTGCTCGAATCGGCGCTCACGCACGGCAAGTTGTTCCGGGCCTGGCGGGATCACGCGGTCGAGACCCGCATGCTGCTGTTCCGCATGGAGGGCGACTGATCGTGTCTTCCTCCCCTGCCGAAACGACGTCCTCCGCCGGTGAGGCCTCCCGGGCCCCGGCGATCGGCTGGCGGCTGCCGCCGTTCTACTGCCCGATCGAGCCCGCCGTGCACCCCCGGCGGGCGGAGCTGGAGGAGCGGGCCGTCGCCTGGCTGGACCGCAGCGGCATCTTCCGCGACGCCACCGAACGGGCCTGGAGCATCGCCACCCACAGCACCGACTTCAGCTGCCGGATGATCCCCCACGGGCGGGACGAACCACTGCTGCTGTTCATCGAGTGGAACCACTGGGCCTTCGCGCTCGACGACCTCTGGCACGACACCGGCGCCGCCGACATCAAGACCGCCCGGATCGTCGACCTCAACGCCCGGATCTCCCGCTGCCTGGAGGCGCCGGGCTCCGCCATGCTCGGCACCTCCCCCTTCGACCGCGCGCTGGAGGACCTCGCGGCCCGGACCCGGGCCCTCGCCGGCCCCGTCCAGCTCCGCCGGGTGGCCGAGGGGATGCGCGACTGGCTCTTCGGCGCGGCATGGCAGGTCAGCAACATCGAACGGCGCGTCATGCCCACGCTCTCCGACTATGTCGCCCTGCGGCCGTCGATCAACGGAACGCGCTTCTCGCTGGCCTGGAACCAGATCGCCAGCGGCATCGAGGTCCCGGACGAGGAACTCTCCGCACCCCCCGTCCAGGCCCTCACGGAAGCCGCGGGGTTCATCGTCAGCTGCGACAACGACCTGTTCTCCTACGCCAAGGAGGACGACCACGAGACCATGGACCAGAACCTCGTCAATGTGCTCGCGTACCACAACGGCACCTCCCTGACCCGGGCCCTGACGGAGGCCGTCGCCATACGGGACCGCTCCATGACCCTCTTCCTGGCCCTGCGCGACCGGCTCGCCCGCACCGCCGGCCCGCAACTCGCCCGCTATCTGGAGGCGTTGGGCCACTACATCGCCGGCTGCATCCGGTGGATGAACGACGCCCCCCGCTACGCCAGCCCCCGGAACCGCCATCCGCTTCCGGTCCCGGGGGCGACGTACGGGATCACCTGGCGGGACACCCCCAGTGACCCCCGGACCGACCCGCTGCCCATACCGTCCGCGGCGTGGTGGTGGGAGCAGCTCGACCCGCCGGCTCACTCACCGCGGAACCACCGGGTCAGCGACCGCCACCACGAGGCGCGCGGGCGCGACTCCGAGGAGGGCGGCGCCGGGATCCGGGCCGTGCCCTCGCCGGCCGTCGCCGGATCGTCGGCGGTGTCCTGGCCGACGGTCGCCGGGGCGGCCGGCACCAGGGGCGCGGGCGGCTGAGGGGCCCCGGGGGTGAACGCCACGGGCAGCGCGACGAGATGACGTGACATCAGGGCGGAGACCCAGCACAGCTCCGACTCGGCCACCGCCAGGCGGACATCGGGGAGCCGGGTCATCAGGGCGTCGATGCCCGTGTCCGCGATGGCCCGGCCGATGTCCTGGCCGGGGCACTCGTGGGCACCGCCGCTGAAGGCCAGGTGCGAGCGGTTGCCGTGGACGGGGGCGGTGGGGTCGGGGCGGATGGCGGTGTCCACATTGGCCGCGGCGAGCCCGAGGACGAGTGCGTCCCCGGCCTTGATCTTCTGGCCGGCGAGCTCGGTGTCCTGGGTCGCCCAGCGTCCGAGGATGGTGGTGAACGGCGGTTCGTCCCACAGGGTCTGCTCGACCGCGTCGGGCAGGGTCATATGGCCGCCGGCCAGGTTGGCCCGGCACCGGGGGTCGGTCAGGACCATCCGCAGCGTGTTGGCGATGAGGTTGGCGGTGGTCTCGAAGGCGGCGATGAGCACCAGCCGCAGGTGCTGCTGGACCTCGTCGTCGGAGAGCTGGGAGGGGTGCTCCAGCAGCCAGCTGGTGAAGTCCGGGCCGGGCTCCCTGCGCTTGTTCGCCACCGTCCTCGCCAGCACCTCCTGGACGAAGGCGTTGCTGGCGACCGCGGTCTCCGTGCCCTTGATCATGTCACGGGCGGCCTGTACCAGACGGGGGCTGTACTCCTCCTGCATGCCCAGGAGTTGGGTCATCACCATCATCGGCAGCGGCTCGGCGAAGGCGTGCACCAGGTCGGCGCCGCCGGAGGCGCAGAACTCGTCGATGAGCCGGTTGGCGAAGCGGGTGATGTGCCGGCGGACCCCGCGCCGGTCGAACCGGTTCATCGAGTCGTTGATGGCACCGCGCCAGCGCTCGTGCGCGGCACCGTCGGCCATCGAGCAGATCGGCTGCCAGGTGGAGATCGGCGCCAGCGGGTGCCGGGGGTCGATCTCGCCGCTCCGGATGGCGTGCCAGTTGCGCGAGTCGCGGGAGAAGCGCGAGGGAGTACGGGTGACGTCCAGGTTCTCCCGGTAGCCGAGGACCAGCCAGGCCGGGACGTCGCCGCTGAGCAGGACGGGGGCGACGGCGCCGTGCCGCTCGCGCAGCTGCTCGTACAGCCCCATGGGGTCCTCCTCCGCGGCCGTCCCGTACAGCCGGGCGACGCCCCCGGAACCGTAGGCGTGGGCCGGGCACTCGGGCGGGGGAGCGGTCTGCGCGGAGTCGGCGCGGGTGTGCTCGTCGGGTGGGGTCACTGTGGCTCCGGGGTCTTGTGTGCGAGGCGGTACAGGTAGCGCATGAGGGTCATCAGGGCGTCGCGGCAGGACGCCCGGTCGCGGGCGTCGCAGGCGAAGATGGGTACGGACTCGGGGAGGTCCATCGCGGCCCGCAGCTCCGGGACGGGGTGGACGGGGGCGCCGGGGAAGGTGTTGACGGCGACGACGAAGGGCACGCCGCGCTCCTCCAGGATGCCCACGACCTCGTAACTGACCTCCAGGCGGCGGGTGTCGAGCAGCACCACCGCGCCCAGGGCGCCCTCGAAGAGGCCGTCCCACAGGAACCAGAACCGCTCCTGCCCGGGGGTGCCGAACAGGTACAGCACCAACTGCTCGTTGATGCTGATGCGGCCGAAGTCCATGGCCACGGTGGTCTCGATCTTCTGCTCGATCCCGGCGAGGTCGTCCACGCCGACGCCGGCCTGGGTCATCGTCTCCTCGGTGGTGAGCGGTCTGATCTCGCTCACCGTGCCGACCAGGGTGGTCTTGCCCACCCCGAACCCGCCCACGATCACGACCTTCACCGCCGCCGCGGCGGTGGCCGGGAGGATGTCCTCCCTCCTGGGACCGGTGTGGGGGTCAGAGGTTTTGTAGTCCATGCATCACCGCCTCCAGGAGGCTTACGTCAGGAAGGGCAGCGACCGGGACCGGGGGTCTGGCCTCCACGTGCCCCCGGGAGAGGAGGTCGTCGAGCAGAACGGTCACGGTACTGACGGGCAGCGTGAGATAAGCGGATATCTCGGCGACGGACAGCGGGTAGTCGCACATGCGGACGATCGTCTCGTGCTCGGGCTGGAGACCGGGGTCGGTCTCCGTGCGGGAGACGATGAGGGTCACCAGGTCGAGCCCGGTGTCGCTCTTCTCCGTCTCCTCGCCGCCCTTGGTGACGATGTACAGCCGGTCCGGATTGCCGGGATCCCATGCCCTTTCGGGTTTGCTCATGCCACCGGCCCGCTGACGCGCGGCGGACTGGTGAGGTGCTCGCCGATGCGGGCCACCAGGTCCCGCATCCGCTGGCCCATCAGCCCGGCGTCCACGTCGTCGTCGGCGAGCACCGCCAGATAGGCGCCGGCGCCGGCCGCCATCAGGTAGAAGAACCCGCCGTCCACCTCGATCACGACCAGCCTCATCTGCCCGTCGCCGTGCGGGAATTCGGCCGCGATCGCGGTCGACAGGCTCTGCAGTCCCGCGCAGGCTGCGGCCAGCCGGTCCGCGGCGTCCGTGTCCGTGCCGTGCTGCGCCATGCGCAGGCCGTCCGAGGACAGCACGATCACGTGGCGGGTCTGCGGAACGCTGGATGCCAGATCCTTGAGCATCCAGTCCATGTTGAACCGCTGCTGCGTCACTTGGCTACTCTTTCTCGTCTGACGGGTCATCAGTGGTCGGGCTCCGGTGGGCCGCCGGGGCGTCGCCCTTGAGGGCGGTGGTGAAGGCGGCCAGCCAGATGCCCGGCTGGGTGGGCTCGGCCTCCGGCTCGGGGGTCCGGGCCGACTCGGCCGGGGCGACGGCCGCCGCCCGGGCGGCCATGCCCAGCGCGCGCCGCCGGCGCTGCGGAAGGCCGTGGGCGGTGTGCTCGGCCGCGGACAGGTCCGGCATCTGCGGAGGGTCCGGCAGCGGACGGCCGGGCTTCTTCCTGACCTTGGGGGGCGGCAGGGTGGCGGCCCGGGCGATCTCGCCGCCGGGGGTGGCGCTGGCGGTCACCAGCCGGGACGGGATGATCAGCACGGCCCGTACGCCGCCGTAGGCCGAGGGGCGCAGGGAGACCCGGAAGTCGTAGGTCCGGGCGAGCCTGCTGACGACGGCCAGGCCCAGACGCGGGGTCTCGCCCAGGTCGTTGAGGTCGAAGCCGCGGTCGGCGAGCTCCAGCACCTGCTCGGTGCGGCGCCGGGTCTCGTCGGTGAGCCCGACGCCCGCGTCCTCGATCTCGATGGCGACGCCGGACTGGATCTCCACGGCGGTCAGGTGCACCCGGGTCTCCGGCGGGGAGTAGCGGGTGGCGTTGTCCAGCAGCTCCGCCGCGGCGTGGATCACCGGCTCGACGCCGGGGCCGGTCACCGCGACGTCCGCGACCGAGTGGAGGTCGACCCGGCGGTAGTCCATGATCCGCGACATGGCGCCGCGCAGCACGTTGTAGAGCGGGATCGGGTTCTTCCACTGGCGGCCGGGGCGGGAGCCGCCGAGCACGGCGATGCTGTCGGCGAGGCGGCCGATCAGTGCGGTCCCGTGGTCGAGGTGCAGCAAGTCGCTGAAGACCTCGGGGTTGTTGCCGTGCCGGTCCTCCATCTCCCGCAGGTCGGTGGCCTGTTGGTGGACGATCGCCTGGACCCGGCGGGCGATGTTGACGAAGGCGCGGTGGGTGGAGTCGCGCAGGCCCTCCTCGGCCTGCACCGCCTCCACCACGTTCTGGAGCACGGAGCGGTGTTCGGCCGCGAACGGGGAGCCGTGCGAGGGCGACGGGGCGACTTCGCCCAGCACCTCGTCGGCGGACGCACCCTGCTGGAGCATCTTGACCGCGGTCGGCAGCAGCTCCTTGGCCAGCCTGGTGGTCTCCGCCTGCTGCCGGGCCAGTTGGTGCCGGAGGACCGCCTCCTGCTGGTCGCACCGGCGGCGCAGCGCATGGATCACCCGGCCCCGGCGGGCGGCCTCCGACGAGGCCAGGGCGACGGCCACGGTGGCCACCGTCCCGCACCAGACCGCCGGGGTACGGGCCTCCAGGGGCGCGAGAAGGGCGGCGGCCGCGGTGCAGGCCGCCAGCAGCACGGGGGGAACCAGCCATATGAGGGAGGGGGCGGGCCGCCTGACGTGAGGTGACGATCCAGTACCAACCATCGAGTTCCTCGGGGCTTGCGGGGGCGACGTGGGAAGGGGGCGCCGTCGGCGCGCGGGGGAGAGGGCTGCGGGGGTTCCCGGGTTCCCCAGGGGTCGCCCCGGGGTCGCGGGGTTCTCCGGTCGCGTCGGCACGGCGGTGGGCGGCAGCGTGCCGCAGTCGCCACGACCCGCTGCGGGGAAGGAGCGTAGCCGGTTGCGGGACCCTCCGGCGCGAAGTTGTCATATTCGCGGAAAGGGCTGACGAGGGAATTCGAAAGGCATCACAATGACCCCGAGGTGTGTTTATCGAAAGGGTTTTTGAATGTCCGGATCGCGTTCGTGATGATCGACGGGTCATGCTCGCGGGTGGTTCTGTCCGGCGAACCCTTCCCCCGCCCTCCGCACGTAGGGCTAGGCTCGCCCCACCACACTCATACGGGAGACACGTCATGACGGGGCAACAGCACGAACGGCGCCCGTACACCGCCCTGTTCGAGCGCGACCAGGAGGTGGCCACCGCACAGCGGGCCGTCACGGACCTGTGCGGCGGGACGGACGGCAACGGCCCCGCGACCGGAGGGCTGCTGCTGTTCAGCGGCGAAGCGGGCGTCGGGAAAACGGCGTTGCTCGGCGAGGCCCGCCGGCTCGCCGCCGAGCACGGCGACTGCACGGTGCTCTCCGCGCGCGGCAGCGAGCAGACGCAGTCCGTTCCCTTCCACGTCGTACGGCAGTTGCTGCAACCCGCCCTCGCCCCCATGGAGGAGCGGGAGCGGCGGCGGATGCTCGGCGACTGGTACGACATCGCCGGACCCGCCCTCGGCATCGCGCCGCCGACCGGACCGCAGGCCGACCCCCAGGGCGTCCGCGACGGAATCGACTGGCTCGTCATGCAGTTGGCGATGGCCCGCGGCCGGCTGCTCCTCGTCGTCGACGACGTGCACTGGGTCGACGCGGCGTCGCTCTCCTGGCTGACCTCCTTCGCCCTGCGCCTGGCCGACCTGCCGATCCTCCTCGTGGTCGCCTACCGGCCCGCGGAACTCCCCAAGCACTCACCGGCGTTCCACGATCTGGTCACCGGCCGGGGCAACCGTCCGGTGACGCTCCACCCGCTGACCCCGGGCGCCGTCGCCGAGATGGTGCGCACCGCCATGGGCCGCGAGGCCGACGACCCGTTCTGCCGCGAGGTCTGGGCCGTCACCGGCGGCAATCCCTACGAGGCGGTCGAGCTGGTCGCCAAGGCCCGCGACCGCAGCCTGGCGCCCCTGGAGGAGTCCGCCGCCCTGCTGCGCGAGCTCGGCGCCGCCGCGCGCGGCAGCGGCCTCGTCGCCCGGCTGGAGCGGCTGGGCAACGCCACCACCCGCTTCGCCTGGGGCGCCTCCGTGCTGGGCACGGAGATCTCCGTCCGGGTGGCCGCCATGCTCGCCGGGATGAGCCCGGCCGAGGGCGCCGTGTGCGCGGACCGGCTGCGCGAGGCCCGCATCCTCACCGGCGCCGCCGACCTGGAGTTCGTCCACCCGCTCATCGCCACCGCCATCTACCAGGCCGTCCCCTCGGCCGCCCGCACCGCGATGCACGGCCTGGCCGCCTGGGCCGTCACCAACGCGGGCCACGGAGCGGCCGCCGCCTCCCGGCACCTGCTGGAGGTGCACCCCGAGGGCGACGCCGACCTCGTACGGCAGTTGCGCGACGCCGCGCGCGAACACCTCGCCGTCGGCGCCCCGGAGGCCGCCCAGCGCTGTCTCGAACGGGCGCTGGCCGAGCCGCCCCCGGAGGAGGAACGTGCCGCCGTCCTCTACGAGCTGGGCTGCTCCGCCCTGTTGACCTCGCCGCCCACCACCATCAACCATCTGCGCTCGGCCCTCTCCCTCGCCGGTCTCCCCAAGGACCTGCGGGTGGACGCCACTTACCGGCTCTCCCAGGCGTACGCGCACAACAGCCAGCTCAGCGAGGCCGCCAAGGTGGTCGCCGAACACGCCGTCCGCACCCCCGACGGCCCCGGCCGGATGCGGCTCCAGGCCGCCCACTACCTCTGGAAGGGCATCCAGCTGGAGGAGGAGGGCGCCCACGAGCGCTACCGCGAGGTCGCCGAGCTCACCCGGCACCTCGACGGGCGGGACAACGCCGAGCGCGCGCTGCTCGCCCTCCGCGCCTTCGACGCCATGATCCACGCCGAGGACGCCCTGCAGGTCGCCGAACTGGCCGACCGCGCCCTGGTGGACGGCCGCCTCGCCGACGGCATGGGCTGGACCAACACCGAGTGGGGCTTCGAACTGCCCAGCATCATCGGCATCACCTACGCCTACACCGACCGGCTGGACCGGGCCGAGGAGCTCTTCACCGAGGCCGTCCGGGAGTTCGAGATCTCCGGCTGGCGCGGTGGACACCTCGCCTTCGCCCACGAGTTCCTCGGCCTCGTCCACCGCCGCCGCGGCGACCTCGACCGCGCCGAGGGCTTCCTCCGCGAGGGCCTGCGGCTCGCCGACCGGCTGGGCCCGGGCGTCCCCATCCAATGGGACGGCACCTGTCTGCTCATCGACACCCTGCTGGCCCGGGGCCGCCTCGACGAGGCCCAGGCCATCGCCGAGAAGTACTCCTTCGGCCCGCCCTACCCCCCGGCCATGGTCATGCCCGACGCCGCCTGTGTGGTGGGCCGCCTGCTCCTCGCCCTCGGCCGCACCAAGGAGGCCGTCGCCGAGCTGGAGGCCGCGGGCCACCGCCTGGAGGAGCGCGGCCGGCACAACACCCTGTGGGCCCCCTGGGCCCTGGACCTGGCCGCCGCCGTCGCCCCCGAGGAGCCCGAGCGCGCCCGCGAACTCGCGGACCGCGCCGTCCGCTACGCCCTGCGGTTCGGCACCGATACCGCCATCGGCGAGGCGCTGCGCCGCGCGGCGTCCCTCGCGGAGCCGGCGGAGGCCCTCTCCCGGCTGGAGGAGGCGGTCCGGCACCTGGCCGGCTCCCCGTGCCGCCACGAGTACGCCCTGGCCCTGGTCGACCACGGCCGGGCCCTGGAGCGGGCCGGGCGCGCGGCCGAGGCCGCCGGGCCGCTGGGCGAGGGCCTGCGGATCGCCGGGGAGTGCGGGGCGGACGGGCTCGCGGGCCGGGCGCGCGAGGCGCTGGCGCTGGTGGGTGCCGCGGACACGCCCTGAGGCGGGCGCCCGGCCGCCGCCGGGATGCGATCTCCGTCGCGCCGGGGTCCCATGGAGGGACCACTGGGCGGAGGACGTCATGGCGCATGCGGTGTGGAGCGGTGCCCTCTCGTTCGGGCTGGTCACCCTTCCGGTGCAGATGTTCGCGGCGACGGAGAGTCACACGATCCGGTTCAACCAGCTCCAGCGCGGCACGTCGGACCGGGTGCGCAACCGGCGGGTCAACGAGCGCACGGGCGAGGAGGTCCCGCTCACCGAGATCGTCAAGGGCTACGACCTGGGGGACGACTACGTCGTCGTCGAGCCGGGCGAGCTGGAGGACATCGCGCCGGGCCGCTCCAAGGCCCTGGAGATCAGCGGGTTCGTGGACCTGGACACCATCGACCCGATCTACTTCGACAAGACGTACTACCTCGGCCCGAAGAGCAAGGAGTACGCCAAGGTCTACGCCCTGCTGCGCGAGGCACTGCACCGGTCCCACCGGGCCGGGCTCGCCACCCTCGTGATGCGCAACCGGGAGTACCTCGTCGCGGTGAAGGCGGAGGGCGACATCCTGACGCTGCACACCCTGCACTGGGCCGACGAGATCCGCGATCCGCGCGTCGAGGTCGGCACGCTGCGGGAACGGACGGAGGTGGCCGAGCGCGAACTGGCCACCGCCGTCCAGCTGGTGGAGGCGCTCAGCGCGGACTGGGACCCCGAGTCCTACCACGACACGTACCAGGAGAAGGTCCTCGACCTCGTCCGGGCCAAGCAGGCCGGAAGCACGGTCGAGAAGAGCGAGCCGGCGCCGAGGTCGACCAACGTCATCGACCTCATGGGGGCGTTGCAGGCGAGCATCGACAAGGCGAAGGGGAAGGCCGCGCCGGAAACGGAGCGGAAGGTGCGGCCACCCACGCCGATCAAGGAAGCGGCCAGGAAGCGCGCCAGGGCGGGTGAGTTGGAGGAGCTCACGAAGAACGAGCTCTACCGGCGCGCCGCCGACGCCGGTGTCCCCGGCCGTTCCCATATGACCCGTGACGAGCTGGTCGAGGCGCTGAAGAGGGCGTCCTGAACGGGGGACCGGCCGGCGGCCGGCAGACGGTCGAGATCGAGGGCCACCGGCTGTCGCTGTCCCACCTGGAGCGGGTGCTCTTCCCGGCCTCCGGCCACACCAAGGCCCATGTGCTGCACTACTACGCGCAGATCGCCCCCGTGATGCTCCCGCACGTCGCCGGACGCCCCGCGTCCTTCGTGCGGGCGCCCGAGGGGCCGGAGGGCGAGAGCTGGATCGCCAAGAACCCGCCGCCCGGGGTGCCGGACTGGGTGCCGCTGGTGCCGGTCGAGCACCGCGACGGGGTGACGGAACAGGTCGTCGTCGATTCGACGGCCGCGCTGGCCGCGATGGTGAACCTGGGCGCGTACGAGGTGCACGTCCCGCAGTGGACGGCCGCGGGCGGGCGGGACGCGCACGACCGCCTCGTCCTGGACCTCGATCCCGGGCCCGGGGCGGACCTCGTCGTCTGCTGCCGCGTCGCGGAGCGGCTGCGTCAACTCCTCGACGAGGACGGGCTGATGGCGTGCCCGGTCGTCTCCGGCTCGAAGGGCCTGCATCTGTACGCGCCCGTCGAGGCGGTGTCCGGGCGCGGGGCGAGCGCCTACGCGAAGGGGCTGGCGGAGCGGATGACGGTGGAGCACCCCCGGCTGGTGGTGGCGTCGATGGCGAAGCTGGAGCGGCGGGGGCGGGTGCTGATCGACTGGAGCCAGAACGCGTCCGCGAAGACGACGGCGGCGCCTTATACCGTGCGGTTGCGGGAGGGTTCTCCGGGGGTGGCGGCCCCCGTGACCTGGGACGAGGTGGCGGCGTGCCGGGCGCCGTCGGATCTGGCGTTCACGCCGGAGGCGGTGGTGGAGCGGGCTGCCGAACGGGGGGATCTGCTGGCGGGGTTGTTGGGGGAGGGGGTGCGGGGGCGGGTGCCGTAGGCGCACGTGGGTGCGGCGGAGGGGATTTGCCCCTGGCCCGCCCTTTCACCGTTTCTTTGCGCTCCGCGCGGGTGTCCTCAAACTCCCCGGAGGGGGCAACCCCCAGACGGGCTGAATCAGCCCGTCTGGGGGTTGCCCCCTCCGGGGAGTTTGAGGACTTCGCCCGAAGGGCGAATGGGGGTCCGGGGGTCTCCCCCGGAAGAAACGGTGAAAGGGCGGGCCAGGGGCTCAACCCCCCGCGGTCCACGACCGCAACCGGTCCTCCCCCCACGCCGTCACCACCCGATCCACCGGCACCCCGCACTCCTCCGCCCGGGCGCAGCCCAGGATCTGCCACTCCAACTGCCCCGGCGCGTGCGCGTCGCTGTCGACGGCGAAGAGCGTCCCCGCCGACACCGCCAGCCGCAGCAGCCGCCGCGGCGGATCCAGCCGGTCCGGGCGGCTGTTGATCTCCACGGCCGTGCCGAAGCGGGCGCACGCGGCGAAGACGAGTTCCGCGTCGAAGGAGGACTCCGGCCGCTTCCCGCCGACGAGGCGGCCGGTGCAGTGGCCGAGGACGTCCACCAGCGGGTTGGCGACGGCGATGACCAGCCGTCGGGTCATGCTCCCCGCGTCCATGCGGAGTTGGGAGTGGACGGAGGCGACGACCACGTCGAGCCGTTCCAGGAGCTCCTCCTCCTGGTCGAGCGAGCCGTCGGGGAGGATGTCGCACTCGATGCCGGTGAGGAGCCGGAAGCCGTCCCCGATACGGGAGTTGACCTCGGCGACGACGTCGAGCTGCCGCCGCAGCCGTTCCGCCGACAGGCCGTTCGCGACGGTGAGCCGGGGCGAGTGGTCGGTGAGCACGGCCCATTCGTGGCCGAGCGACGCCGCAGCGCGGGCCATCGCCTCGATCGGGCTGCCGCCGTCGGACCAGTCGGAGTGCAGATGGCAGTCGCCGCGCAGGGCGGCCCGCAGCGTGTGCCCGCCCTCGACCGGCGGCCAGTCGGTGGCGTCCTCCAGCCGTGCCAGATACCCCGGCACCTCGCCCCGCAGCGCCTCGGCGACCACCGCGGCGGTCTTGGGCCCGATGCCCTTGCGGTCCGTGAAGGAGCCGCCCTCGGAGTGGCGGCGCACTTCGTCGGCCGGCATCGCGGAGACGACGTCCGCGGCCGTGCGGAACGCCTGGACGCGGTAGGTGGGCGCCTGGTCGCGTTCGAGGAGGAAGGCGATGCGTTCGAGGGCATCGACGGGGTCCATCAGGGCCTCCGCAGGGCGGCCGGCGGCAGGTACTCGCGCACCAGGGTGCGGTGCCACCAGGCACCGGTGGCGCGCAGCTCCTGCCAGGTGGTGAAGCGGTAGAGGTAGAGCCGGGCGCGGACATGGGCGGGCGGGGCGTCGGGGAAGGGGTTGTGGCGCAGCAGCCGCAGGGTGTCGCGGTCGCCGAGGAGCAGGCGTTCGACGAAGGGGCCGAACCAGTCCCGCGCGTAGGCGGGGGAGATCCCGGCGAACCACATCAGCCAGTCCAGGCGCAGATGCCAGGGGGCGTACTGGCGCGGTGTCCGCCGTACGTCACCGGGCTTGCCCTTGAAGCCGTACTCCTTCCAGACCGTCCCCGGGCCGAGGGTCCGGTCCTCGGTGCCCTCGACGACCACCTCGTAGCGGCTGCGGTTGATGCTGCCGAAGGCGCCGTAGGTGTTGACCAGGTGGAAGGCGTTGAAGGACATGTTCATGCGCTGGCCGCGGGAGAGCAGGTTGCGCACGGGCCACCAGCTGAGCACGGCGACGAGGGCGGTCGCGGACAGGACGAGGGCCATGAACCACAGGGGTGTGGCGGGCCCGGGGCCGTGCGCGGGCAGGCCGAAGAGTTCGGCCATGGCGTCGCCGTCCACGGCGGAGAAGGCGAGGACGACGGTGAGCCAGTTGAGCCAGGCGAAGTTGCCGGAGGCGACCAGCCAGAGCTGGGTGACGATCACCAGCCCCGCGGCGACGCTCGCCACCGGCTGCGGGGCGAAGAGCCCGAAGGGCACGACGAGCTGGGCGATGTGGTTCGCCGCGGTCTCCACCCGGTGCAGCGGCCGGGGGAGGCGGTGGAAGAACCAGCTCAGCGGGCCGGGCATCGGCTGGGTCTCGTGGTGGTAGTAGAGGCAGGTCAGATCGCGCCAGCAGGGGTCGCCGCGCATTTTGATCAGCCCGGCGCCGAACTCGACCCGGAAGACCAGCCAGCGCATCAGGAAGAGCACCAGGACGGGCGGGCCGGTGCGCGCGTTGCCCAGGAAGACGGCGAGGAACCCGGCCTCCAGCAGCAGGGACTCCCAGCCGAAGCCGTACCAGGTCTGTCCCACGTTGACGATCGAGAGGTAGAGCCCCCAGAGCACCGCCCACCAGGCCATGGCGGCGGCGGGCGGCACCGCGTCGGCGGCCCCCGCCAGGATCCCCGCCGAGAGCAGGGCGCCCGACCAGGCGCACAGGGCGAAGAAGCGGTCCGAGTAGTGCAGCCGGAACAGGGTCGGCGCCCGCTTCGCGGGGACGTACGCCAGGTAGCGGGGGACGGGCAGCATGCCGCGCTCCCCGATGAGGGCGCGGAACTGGAGGGCGGCGGAGGCGAACGCGACCAGGTAGAGGGCGGCCAGCCCGCGCTGGACGACCAGCCTGCTCAGCCAGGAGCCGGATGCCGTGAACCACTCCACTCGGGTATCTGTACCCCCAGCCGTCCCGGGACCCCGCTGCTGCGGTCAAGAAATCGAAGAAACGGGCAAAAGGTGGCAGAGTGGATCCGTGGTTGATCGGGGAGCGACGCCTGCCTCCGGAGCGCTGCCGGACGACTGGCCCGCCCGCCCGGAGCCCATCCTCGTCCGCAACCGGGTCGGGACCTTCGACTGGGACCTCATCAGCGGACGCCTGCACCTGGACCGCACGGCCCTGGGCATCCTCGGCATGCCCCCGGAGGACTTCGGCGGCCGCATCGGCGATCTGTCCGGCCGGGTGCCGCGCGCCGACGGGGCCCGGCTCGACACCCTGGTCGCCCGGGCGCTGAAGGACGGCAGTGAGAGCTACGGCGCCTACCACCGGGTCCGCGGGCCCGACGGCTCGCTGCACTGGGCCTACACCCAGGGCCGCATCGAGCGCGACGCGGCCGGGCGCCCCTGCCGCATCCTCGGCCTGCTGCGGGACGCCGACGCCGAGCTCGCCCTCGCCGACCGGCCCGTCGGGAGCAACGGCGAGCGCCGCCACCAGACCACCGTCGTGGAGACCATCACCGCCGCCCTGGCCCACGCCAGGACCGTCCAGGACGTGATCGACTTCTTCAAGGACGCCCGCGCCGTCGAACACCTCGGCTCCGACCTGCTCGTCCTCGGACTGATCGAGTCCGGCCGCATCCACCTCGTCGCGGAGGGCCCCTCCGAGCACTTCATCCCCGGCACCCGCTACACGCGGATCGACGACAACTTCCCGATGAGCGAGGTCATCCGCACCCTCACCCCCCGGTTCATCGAGTCCCGCGAGGAGTTCGCCCGCTGCTACCCCTGGCTGTGGGAGCGCATCGAGGACATCGGCATCGCCTCCGCCGCCTACCTCCCGCTCATCGCCCAGGCCAAGCCCATCGGCGCGCTCGGCCTGCTCTACCGCGAGGCCCGTGGCTTCGACCGGCAGGAGCGCAACCTCTTCATCGCCCTCGGCAGCAGCCTGGCGCAGAGCATCGCCCGCGCCATGCTCTTCGACCAGGAGCACGACCTGGCCGAGGGGCTCCAGCAGTCCATGCTCCCCCGGCGCATCCCCGACGTGCCGGGCGCGCAGATCGCCGTCCGCTACCGCTCCGCCCGGCTGGGCCGGGACATCGGCGGCGACTGGTACGACGTGATCCCGCTGCCCGGCGGCCGCGTCGGGGCCGTCATCGGCGACGTCCAGGGCCACGACACCCATGCCGCCGCCGTGATGGGGCAGCTGCGGATCGTCCTGCGCGCCTACGCCACCGAGGGCCACGCCCCGGCCACGGTCATGGCCCGCGCCTCGTCCTTCCTCCACGACCTCGACACCGACCGCTTCGCCACCTGCTCGTACGCCGAGGCCGACCTGTCGACCGGCGTGGTGCAGCTCGTCCGCGCCGGGCACATCGACCCCCTGCTGCGGCACTGCGACGGAACCTCCCGCCGGCTGCCCGTGGCCGGCGGGCTCCCGCTGGGCCTGTCCGCCGAGTTCGGGCGGCTCGACTACCCGGTGACCAGCGTCGAGCTGGACGCGGGGGAGACCCTGCTGCTGTTCACCGACGGCCTGGTCGAACAGCCGGGATCCGACCTGGACGAGGGCGTGGCACAGCTCTCCGAGGCGATCGCCTGCGGGCCGGAGGACCTGCACGAGCTCGCCGACCGGCTGTGCGACATGGTCGAGGAGCGCGTCGGCGAGGACGACATGGCCGTCCTGCTGCTGCGCCGTCAGGGCACCGCGCCCGCACGCCCGGGCGGGCGCCTCCAGCAGCACATCGCCCCCGCGGACCCCGAGGCCCTCTCCGCCGCCCGGCACATGATCCGCACCGCCGTGCGGGCCTGGGGCGCACGCGACCGCTCGGACGAAATCGAGCTGGCTGCCGACGAGTTGGCGACCAACGCGCTGCTGCACACGGACGGCGCCGCGGTGGTGACGATCCGGATGCTCGCCGGGCCCGGGCGGCGGCTGCGCGTGGAGGTGGAGGACCGCTCCAGCGCGCTGCCCCGGCGCAGGGAGCCGGGGGAGTCGGGGGTGTCGGGGCGGGGGCTGCTGCTGGTGGACCGGCTGGCGGACGGGTGGGGGGTGGAGTCGCGGGGCGGGGGGAAGTCGGTGTGGTGCGAGTTCGTTCTGGATGGGGAGTGAGCCCCGGACGGCGGGGCAACGGCCTCCGGCATCGGGAAGAGGCCAAGGTCACAGCCGAATCCCCTCTTCCGGAAGCAGTGCAGCGCCTAGCCTTCCCCCCATGACGGTCCTGCCCGAAGAAGGCTTCTCCCTGGCCGCCGAATTCCCGGACGCGACCCGCGAGCAGTGGCAGCGCCTCGTCGAGGGCGTGCTGCGCAAGGCGGGCACCGAGGCGGCGGGGACGGCGGCGGAGGACGCGCTGGCCACCGCCCTCCAGGACGGGCTGAGCACCCGGCCCCTGTACACGGCCGACGACGCGTCACCCGACCCCGGTCTGCCGGGCTTCCCGCCGTTCGTCCGCGGCGGACGGCCCGAGGGAACGGCCGTCTCCGGCTGGGACGTGCGCCAGCTCCACGCCCACCCCGACGCCCGCCGCACCAACGAAGCCGTCCTGGCGGACCTGGAGAACGGCGTCACCTCCCTCTGGCTGACCGTCGGCACCACCGGCCTCCCCGCCCGGGACCTCGGCACCGCCCTCGACGGCGTCCTCCTCGACCTCGCGCCCGTCGTCCTCGACGCCGGACACGACACCGAGGCCGCCGCGCGGGCCCTGCTGCGCCTGTACGACGAGCGCGGCACCGCCCGCACCGAGGCCCGCGGCAGCCTCGGCGCCGACCCGCTCGGCACCCTCGCCCGCACCGGCACGGCCCCCGACGTCGACACGGCCGCCCTCGCCACCGCGTGCCTCGACGACCGGCCCGGCGTGCGCGCCCTCGTCGTCGACGCCCTCCCGTACCACGAGGCCGGCGGCTCCGCCGCCCAGGAGCTCGGCTGTGCGCTGGCCACCGGCGTCGCCTATCTGCGCACCCTCACCGACGCCGGCCTCGGCATCGACGACGCCTGCGCCCAGCTGGAGTTCCGCCACGCCGCCGGCGCCGACCAGTTCCTCACCATCGCCACCCTGCGTGCGGCCCGCCGCCTGTGGGCCCGCGTCACCGAGGTCTGCGGCGCCTCCCCGGCCGCCCGCGCCCAGCGCCAGCACGCCGTCACCTCCCCGGTGATGATGACCCGCCGGGACCCCTGGGTGAACATGCTGCGCACCACCGTCGCCTGCCTCGGCGCGGGCGTCGGCGGCGCGGACGCCGTCACCGTCCTGCCCTTCGACAGCGCCATCGGCCTGCCCGACGCCTTCGCCCGCCGGATCGCCCGCAACACCTCCTCGATCCTGCTGGAGGAGTCGCACCTCGCCCGCGTCATCGACCCGGCCGGCGGCTCCTGGTACGTCGAGCGGCTCACCGACGAACTCGCCCGCGCCGCCTGGGCGTGGTTCCAGGAGATCGAGCGCGCCGGCGGCCAGGAGGCCGCCCTGCGCTCCGGGCTGGTCGCCGAACGGCTCGCCGCCACCTGGGCGGAGCGCTCCGCCCGGCTGGCCACCCGGCGCGAACCGGTCACCGGCGTCAGCGAGTTCCCGCACCTGGCCGAGCAGCCCGTCGAGCGCGAGGCCGCGCCCCGCCCGCCGTCGGGCGGGCTGCCGAGGGTGCGCCGCGACGAGGCGTACGAGGCGCTGCGCGCCCGCTCCGACGCCCACTTGGCCGCCACCGGCGCCCGCCCCCGGGTCTTCCTCGCCGCCCTCGGCTCGCCCGCGGCCCACACCGCGCGGGCCACTTTCGCCGCCAACCTCCTCCAGGCGGGCGGGATCGAGCCCGTGCACGAGCCCGCCTCCGTCGACGCGGACACCGCCGCCGCGGCGTTCCGCCGCAGCGGTGCCACGGTGGCGTGCCTGTGCTCCTCCGACGCGGTCTACGCCGAGCAGGCCGGGGCCGTCGCCGCCGCGCTGAAGGCGGCCGGGGCCGGACGGATCCTCCTCGCGGGCCGACGGGGCGACCAACCACCCGCGGACGTCGACGAGTTCGTCCACGCGGGCGGCGACGCGACCGCCGTCCTGACTTCCGTTCTCGATCACCTGGGAGTGGCGCGATGATCCCCGACTTCTCCGGCATCGACCTGGGGCCGGGAGAGGCCGCCGCCGACGCCGGCCGCTGGCAGGCCGCCCTCAAGGAGAACACCGGCCACAGCGCCGCCGACCTCACCTGGGAGACCCCCGAGGGCATCGGCGTCAAGCCCCTCTACACCGGCGAGGACCTGCGCGGCCTGGACTTCCTGGGAACCTACCCGGGCATCGCGCCCTATCTGCGCGGCCCTTACCCCACGATGTACGTCAACCAGCCCTGGACCATCCGGCAGTACGCGGGATTCTCCACCGCCGAGGAGTCCAACGCCTTCTACCGCCGCAACCTGGCGGCCGGCCAGAAGGGCCTGTCCGTCGCCTTCGACCTGCCCACCCACCGCGGCTACGACAGCGACCACCCGCGCGTCACCGGCGACGTCGGCATGGCGGGCGTCGCCATCGACTCCATCTACGACATGCGGCAGCTCTTCGACGGCATCCCGCTGGACCGGATGAGCGTGTCGATGACGATGAACGGCGCCGTGCTGCCGGTGCTCGCGCTCTACATCGTCGCCGCCGAGGAACAGGGCGTACCGCCCGAGAAGCTGGCCGGGACCATCCAGAACGACATCCTCAAGGAGTTCATGGTCCGCAACACCTACATCTATCCGCCCCGGCCCTCGATGCGGATCATCTCGGACATCTTCGCGTACACCTCGCAGAAGATGCCGCGCTACAACTCCATCTCCATCTCCGGCTACCACATCCAGGAGGCGGGTGCGACGGCCGACCTGGAGCTGGCGTACACCCTCGCGGACGGCGTCGAGTACCTGCGGGCCGGGCTCGGCGCCGGGCTCGACGTGGACGCCTTCGCGCCCCGGCTCTCCTTCTTCTGGGCGATCGGCATGAACTTCTTCATGGAGATCGCCAAGATGCGCGCGGCGCGGTTGCTGTGGGCGCGGCTGGTCGCACAGTTCGAGCCGAAGAACACCAAGTCGCTCTCCCTGCGCACCCATTCGCAGACCTCCGGCTGGTCGCTCACGGCCCAGGACGTCTTCAACAACGTCACCCGCACCTGCGTCGAGGCCATGGCGGCCACCCAGGGCCACACCCAGTCGCTGCACACCAACGCGCTCGACGAGGCCCTGGCCCTGCCCACGGACTTCTCCGCCCGCATCGCCCGCAACACCCAGCTCCTCCTCCAACAGGAGTCCGGCACCTGCCGGGTGATCGACCCCTGGGGCGGCAGCGCCTACGTCGAGCGGCTCACCCACGACCTCGCCCGCCGCGCCTGGGCACACATCCAGGAGGTCGAGGCGGCCGGCGGCATGGCCCAGGCCATCGACGCGGGCATCCCCAAGATGCGCGTCGAGGAGGCCGCGGCCCGCACCCAGGCCCGCATCGACTCCGGCCGGCAGCCGGTCATCGGCGTCAACAAGTACCGGGTGGACAGCGACGAGCAGATCGAGGTCCTCAAGGTCGACAACTCCTCCGTCCGCGAACGGCAGCTCGACAAGCTGCGCCGGCTGCGCGCCGAACGCGACGAGGCCGTCTGCCAGGACGCGCTGCGCGCGCTGACGGCCGCGGCGGAGTCCGGCCCCGGCCCCGGCCTGGAGGGCAACCTGCTGGCCCTCGCGGTGGACGCGGCCCGCGCCAAGGCCACCGTCGGCGAGATCTCGGACGCCCTGGAGAAGGTGTACGGGCGCCACGCGGGCCGCATCCGTACCATCTCCGGTGTGTACAGGCAGGAGGCCGGACCGTCGTCCGGCGTGGAGCGTACCCGTGAACTGGTCGAGGCCTTCGAGCGGGAGGAGGGCCGCCGTCCGCGCATCCTGGTCGCCAAGATGGGCCAGGACGGCCATGACCGCGGCCAGAAGGTGATCGCCACGGCCTTCGCCGACCTCGGCTTCGACGTCGACGTCGGCCCGCTGTTCCAGACCCCGGCCGAGGTCGCCCGGCAGGCGGTGGAGGCCGACGTGCACGTCGTCGGCGTCTCCTCGCTGGCCGCCGGGCACCTCACGCTCGTGCCCGCGCTGCGCGAGTGCCTCGCCGAGGAGGGCCGGGAGGACATCATGATCGTCGTCGGCGGGGTGATCCCCCCGCAGGACGTCCCGGCGCTCCACGAGGCCGGTGCCACCGCCGTGTTCCCGCCCGGCACGGTGATCCCCGACGCCGCCCACGATCTGCTGAAGACCCTCGCCGGGGTCCTCGGCCACGAGCTGTAGGCCCATGGCCGTGGCCCGGACCATCGATCTGGACGCCGTCGTCAAGGGCGTGCTCGACGGGCGGCGCGCGGCCGTCGCCCGCGCCATCACCCTCGTCGAGTCCACCCGCGCCGACCACCGCGAGCTCGCCCAGCGGATGCTGGTCCAGCTGCTGCCGCACTCCGGGGCGGCGCGGCGGGTCGGCGTCACGGGCGTGCCCGGCGTCGGCAAGTCGACCTTCATCGACGCCCTCGGCACCCTGCTCACCGGGCTCGGCCACCGGGTCGCCGTGCTCGCCGTGGACCCTTCGTCCTCGCGCACCGGCGGCTCCATCCTCGGCGACAAGACGCGCATGGAACGCCTCGCGACCGACCCCGCCGCCTTCGTCCGGCCCTCGCCGACGGCCGGCACCCTGGGCGGGGTCGCCCGGGCCACGCGGGAGACCATCGTCGTGATGGAGGCGGCCGGTTACGACGTGGTGCTCGTCGAGACGGTCGGCGTCGGCCAGTCCGAGACGGCGGTCGCCGGGATGGTGGACAGCTTCCTCATGCTCACCCTGGCGCGCACGGGCGATCAGCTGCAGGGCATCAAGAAGGGTGTCCTGGAGATGGCCGACGTCGTCGCCGTCAACAAGGCCGACGGGCCGCACGAACGGGACGCGCGGTCCGCGGCGCGCGAACTCGCGGGCGCGCTGCGGCTGATGCGCTCGCCAGACGCGGCCTGGAACGCGCCCGTGCTGACGTGCAGCGCGCGGGAGGGCGCCGGCCTGACCGAGGTCTGGGAGCGGCTGGAGCAGCACCGCCGGATCCTCGACGTCACGGGGGAGCTGGCGCGGCGGCGCAGTGACCAGCAGGTGGAGTGGGCGTGGTCGATGGTGCGCGACCAGTTGCTGGGGGAACTGCGGGGGCACGCGGGGGTGCGCGAGGTCGCACCCGACCTCGAACGGCGGCTTCGGGAGGGGACGTTGACAGCGACGCTGGCGGCGGAGCGGATCCTGTCGGTGTTCCGGGGCGAGTGAGTCCCGGTCAGGCGCTTTCGCGCGGGTAGCTCAGCAGATGCCGAAACCTGGTGTTGCTCTGCTCCGCTCCTCGCTCTCCGACCCTTGCCGTCCAGCGTCGGCACGTGACGTTCACGAACGCCTCCACCGATCTCGGGTCCGCGGTCCGCCAACTGGCGAACCCGTCGAGCCACGCCAACGCGTCGGCGGGTGCCTGTCCGCATTCCATGAGCCGGACGGCCGTGCACGCCGGGTCCACCCATGCGGGGCCGGTTGCGGCTCTGGCCCAGTCGACGACGTAGGCGGTGCCGTCGCCGTCGCTGATCAGGATGTTGTGCGGGTTCGTGTCGGTGTGCAGCAAGCCGGTTCCGCTCAGGCGCTCGGCTTCACCGGGCAGCAGATACGGCACGTACCGGTCGGCGAGGGGCGGTGCGGGGAACGCGGACTCGCTGAGCGCCTGCATGCGCCGTAGGACGGATCCCACTGACGCCAGATCATCGGTTCCGGGGCCCAGGTCGGCGTGCCGGCCTGCAATGTGCGCGAACGCCAGGCAGGACCATCCCCCAATCCGGAAGCGATGACGGACGATCGGGCTGACGCCCTGCACTGTTGCGTTGATGCGTGCTTCCCGGCCGAGTGCCGTGACGGCTTCACCATCGGCTTCACGGGCGCCCTTGAAGAAAAGACGTCCGCTGCGTCCGGTGGTCAGCGCGAGTGCTGCGGAGCAGTTGAGACGCTCTTTCTGGAGCGGCGCCGACGTCCTCACCCTCCTGGGACAGGATGAAAGAGGTTCACTGACCCGCCCGGCACTGTGAGGCGCGTCCCCCAGCGACAGGGTCGAACTTCCCCCCGCTCCCGGTGATCGTGTTCGCAGTGCCCATCCAGCAACATCCTCGCGCTTACCTCCACATCCATTCGGGCGACGAGCCGCGCCGCGCCGATGACTGCGAGGAACGTGCGGCACTTGTCACAACTCAGGTCCCAGAGGTACTGAACCTGCGGCTGCTGATCACTCGTTCCGGTGGTCACCACGCCCCCGGGTGCCGGGACTTGTGGTGCTTGATGAGCGCGCCCGCGAACTTGTCGGCCGACGTCCGGTCGCCACGTTTCCGTGCGGCTCGCCATGCTTTGTCGAGCCGGACGCAGATGGCGCAGCCCTTGACCGGTTCCGGCATGGCGCGGGGTCCGCTGCTGTGCGGCGGCGCGTTCTCCCCGGGCCGTTCCGTCTGCTCGTGCTGGTCCGGTTCCGCGGGGAATCGAGCGGTGTCCCGGTCTTCGACCGGCACCGCATCACCCCTTCGGTGTGCGGGCGGGGGCTGGCGGGTCATGCCGATCAGGGGCCGGGGGAACTGGTAGGCCGGGTGCAGGTCAGTCATGGGTGATCGCGTTCTCCGAAGGGATGCGACGGGATGCAGTGGACAGTGGGCACATCACGCTGACGGATCGGTGCCCGCTGCCAGGGGGCGTGCGGCCCCCGTGAGCCTTCACGATGTCGGTCGGCAGCCGGACTGATCCACTGCCGGGTCATATACGGCCGCCGTATATTTCTGGGATGGAGCCGGAGCCGAACGTGTGGGCGCACCCTGGGCTGCGGGCCGCTACGGCCGCTGAGGACTGGCCCGCGGTGTTGAAGACCTGGCGGGCTTTGACCCGCATCAATCAGAGCAGGCTCGGGGCGCTCGTTGGGCTCTCGCAACCGGATGTCTCTGCGATCGAGAACAGGCGCCGCACTGTGACCTCGACAGAGGTACGGCAGCGGCTCGTTGACGGCCTGAGGATTCCGGTGGAACTCCTCGGGGGTACCAAGGAACCCGTGCCGCTGCCGTCACTGGTGCTTCCTGAGGTGGTTGCGGACCCGGCGATGGACCGACTGCGACGCGTCCATGGGGACGGCATGCGTCTGGACGTGGATTCCCTGGAAGCAATGGAGGGTTTGCTGGCCGCACACCGCCGGGCCGAGGACACGCTTGGCTCGCGGGTGATGAACGGTGTAGTGACCGCACAGTTCGAGAAAGTGGCCGGCCTGTACGACCAAGCCCGCGGGCCGCTCGCAGACCGGCTCGTGAAGCTGTTGGCGGAGTACGCGCAGTTCCTCGCATGGATGGCGCAGGACCAGGACAACGCCCCGGCGGCGTTGGGATGGTTCGACCGGTCGTACGACTGGGCGTTGGAGGCCGGTTATGGTGACATGGCGGCCACCACCATGAGCATGAAGGCTCACTTGGCGTGGTCGAAAGGGAATGGCCGCCGTTGCGTCCGGCTTGGGGAAGCCGCAGCCTCCACAGCAGGGGCGAGTGACGCGACACGAGCCATGGCGATTCAGATGGCCGGACGGGGCCACGCTCTTGACGGTGATACCCGCGACGCGTACCGCAAGTTGGACGAAGCGCAGAAGATCATTGAAAACGCATCCGATGCCCCGCCCTGGCTGTACTTCTACGGGGAGTCGTGGTTGGCGGCGCAGCGAGGCATGGCGGATGTGCACTTGAGCAACTGGGCGGGCGCCATCGATAACTTGAAGACCGGTCTGGCCGGCTTCCCGATGGCCTTCCGGCGTGATCGAGCCTGGTACGGAGCGTGTCTGGCGCACGCCTGCGCAGGTGCGGGGGAAGCCGAAGCGGCGCTCAAAACGGCACTGGACATCATCATCGACGCGTCAGAGATCGGCAGGCCGCACGCATGGGGCGAGCTGCATACCGTGGCCGCCTTGTTGCTTCGACGCAGAGCCCATGAGGGGCGCACGCTCGTGGACGCCCTTGCCGACCTGGACTGAGCCAGAACTCATCTGGTCGCCAGGGTTTCGGCCTTCTGCCGGGAGTAGATGCAGACTGCCGCCTTCCCCCCGGGAGCAGCGGGGCTATGCGCTCCCACAGATCATCAGGCACAGGATAAGGCTTGTTTCTTATCGTTGGTGTCCTGTGCCGTCGCACCTGGGCGGATGCAACCGAGCTTGATTTCCGCCGGTCAAGGCCGCCGCTGAGTGGCGCTGGGCCCGCTTGAGAGGATCGGGGCATGACGCACTCACCTATGCGGATCAATACCCTCATCGTTGATGCCACGGATCCCGAGCGGCTCGCTACGTTCTGGTCTGAACTGCTTGGTAGGCCGATCGTGGCCCGTATGGGCCCGTACGTCTGGCTGCGGCGGGAAGACGGCCTGGGGCTGGGTTTTCAGCAAACCGCCGAACCCAAGTCGAGTAAGAATCGGATGCACTTTGACGTCACCTCTCCCGATCCCGCTGTCGAGCAGCAACGGGTCGAGATGCTTGGCGGCCGCAGGCTGGAGCAGTACGCGGGCGGCGGGTTCCTGGTGATGGCGGACCCCGAGGGCAATGAGTTCTGCATCATCCCTGAAGGCCCCCTCGAAATCGACGACATGGGGCGTGCGAACTATCTCGTCTGATAGTCAAACTTACTCGGCAACAGGACAGTTGGGATTTGATCGCCAAGGGTTCCGCCTTGGGGCCGGTCTGGCTCGAACAGCAGCGGAGGAAAGGGCACTACGGGCATGGAGGCCATCCGCCCTTACGGACAGAGTCCGCCACCAGCCACTTCCCGGGAGCGCCGCAGGGTGTGACCCGATGCTGGTCGCCCGGGTACCGGCCGGTCACGAGGGCCGCATGGTTCCATCGTCCATACCCGGGTCGCGTCAGCCCGGCCCGACGGCCCACCGCGCCCCCTATCCACCCGCACCCGCCAACCCCAGCACCGCCCCCAACCCCTCCCGCCGCTCCGTCACCGGCAACGGCTCCACCAGATGCACGGCGCACCCCAACCGCCCCGCACCCCCGTCCGCCTCCGGACTGTCCCCGACCATCAGCACATCCCCGGGCGGAAACCCGATCTCCCGGCACGCCGCCGCGAACAGCCGCGCATCCGGCTTCTGCGCACCGTGCTCGTACGACAGCACATACGCGTCCACGAACTCGTCCAGCCCGTGCGCACGGAAGACCGGGCGCAGGTCCCAGCCGATGTTGCTCACCACGGCGATCCGTACGCCGCGCCCGCGCAGGGCGGTGAGCACGGCGGCCGCGTCGGGGTACGGGTGCCACGCCGCCGGCTCCATGTGCCGTGCGTACAGTGCCTCGTAGAGCTCCTGCGCAGGCAGGGACACTTCCCGGGCCAGCCCGAGATATGCCGCACGGTGCTCCGCCGCGCTGCGGTCGCGCTGTGCCCACACTTCCGTCAGGTGCGCGGGCACCTCGCGTGGCGGTGCCCCGCCCGGCTGCGCTCCGGCAGTGGACAACTCCCCTGCGACGCGGTGGAGTTCGTCCTCGCCGAGCGTGCCGCCGAGGCCGCATCGCGCGACGGCCGCCCCCAGCCACGATACGGGCGACTCGATATGGAACAGGGTCCCGGAGAAATCGAAGAGCACACCTTTGACCGTCACGGTCGCCAGTCTGCCAGGGGGCTCGCCGAAGCGCGGCCGCACGTCGATACTGCGTCATGTACACGCAAACATCGGCAGGCAATAAGGGGTCCGCCATGCTTCACGGCGTCGACGTCAGCAGCTACCAGAGCAGCAACTACCCCGTCCAGGGCCAGGACTTCGCCTTCGTCAAGGTCACCGAGGGCATGTCGTACACCAACCCCCGCTGGGTCGCGCAGCGCGAGCACGCGCGCTCGGCCGGTCTCGTCGTCGGCTACTACCACTTCGTGACCCCGGGCTCGATGTCCGCCCAGGCGGATCGTTTCCTCGGGAAGATCGCCTTACGCGAGGGCGACATCCTCGCCCTCGACTGGGAGCACACCGGCGTCCCCTGTGCCGACAAGGACCGCTGGATCGCCCACGTCCGCGACCGGGCCCGGGGCCACCGCGTCGTCCTCTACTGCAACCGCGACTTCTGGTTCCACCGCGACACCACGAGCAACGCGGGCGACGGCCTGTGGATCGCCGACCCCGAGCACGCGGCGGGCCGGCCGGGGGTGCGGCACGCGTGGACGTTCCACCAGTACGACATCGACGGCGGGATCGACCGCAACGTCGCGCGCTTCTCCACGCGGGCGGAACTGCGGGCGTGGGCGCGCCACCGCACCCTCCAGGAGGAGGAGCCGACTTCCGAGTGAGCGGGGCACCGCCCGCGCGCACCACAAGTCCCGCCGCGCGTACGGATGTTCGCTCCGGTCCGGGGCGCGTGCGCGGGGGAAATCCGGACGATGCCGCCTATTCTTGGATGCCGTGGGACGACACGAGGGCAAAGGGCGACGGCCGTTCACGGCCCTGTTCGGTGCGTGCGGCGCGGTGGCCCTGGCCGCCCTGCCGCTGACGGTGGCCTCGGGCCGGCCGGGCGGCGGCGCGTCGCCGGAGGGGGTCCGGAACGACGACGACGTGCGGCCGGGATGGGGCTTCACCCACACCCAGCACAGCGCGGACCACGGCGCGCCGGAGGCCACGCGCAGGGCCGCCGGCCTGCTCTCCCTGCGGCCCCTGCCGCAGAACCAGCACATCATGGGCTGGGGCGCGGAGAACCCCGAACCGGCGCCCGGGCGGTACGACTTCGAGGCCCTCGACGAGCGCGTCGCCCTGATGCGGGCCACCGGCGCCGTCCCCGTCCTCACCCTGTGCGGCGCCCCGGACTGGATGAAGGGCGGGCGGAAGGGGCGCACCGACTGGTCCCGGCTGGAGACCGCCCCCGACCGCCGTCACTACAAGGACTTCGCCCGGCTCGCGGGCACGATCGCCCGCCGCTATCCGGACATCCGGCACTTCCTCGTGTGGAACGAGCTCAAGGGCTTCTGGGACGACCGCCGGAACCGCTGGAACTACGAGGGGTACACCGAGCTGTACAACCTTGTCTTCGCCGAGCTGAAGAAGCAGAACCCGCGGAGCCTCGTCGGCGGTCCGTACGTCGTCGTCGACCACGACCCGCCCGGCGACGAGGACCGCTCGCCCGAACTGCGCGGCCCCTGGGGCGGGCTCGACCGGCGCTCCGCCGACGTCGTCCGCTACTGGAACGCGCACAAGGCGGGCGCCGACTTCGTCGTCGTCGACGGGGCGAGCTACACCCGCGAGGGCCACCGGACGATCCCCGACGAGTTCGCCGCCACCGGGAAGTTCGCCGACGTCACCCGCTGGCTGAGGGGCGTCACCGGCCTTCCGGTGTGGTGGGCCGAGTGGTACGTCGAGCCGCCCGCCGAGGACGACCGGCCGGGCGGCCGGGACGGCTGGAGCGAGCAGCACCGCACCGCCGTGCAGGCGACCGCCCTGATGCAGCTGGCGTCGGGCGGGGCGTCGGCCGCCTTCTACTGGAACCCGCAGCGGACCGGGGGAGACTGCCCGGGCTGCCTCTGGCGGAGCACCCATCTGCGCGACGGGGGCGAGGAGTTGCCCATGGCCCGGCTGCTCCGCCGCTTCGCCCGCGAGTTCCCGCCGGGCAGCGCCTTCCGGCCGGTGTCCGCCACCGCGGGGCACGGTGCCAGGATCCGGGCCCTCGCCGACGACGCGGCCGTGCTCGTCGTCAACACCGAGCGCCGGCCCGTCGCGGCCCGGGTGGACGGGCAGTCGCTGTCCCTCAGCCCGTACGAGGTGCGGTGGTTGGGCCGCTGAGAGAGTGTTTTGACCTCCGGCTTCGACCTCCGGCTTTGACCTCCGGCCGCTTCCGAGGGGAGACTTGACGGTCAACAACCGGTCAAGCAAACGTAATGGAACCGTATGTCCCCGTCGACGCCGCAGCGCCCCCGCACCAGCCGCAGAACCCTCCTCACCGCCCTCGCGGCGACGCCCCTGCTCTCCGCACTCGGCGCGGGAACCGCCCGCGCCACGGCCGCCGGTGACGTCTACGCGTCCAACACCGACCTGTACACCCGGCTCCCGGACGGCGAGGGCACCGACTACGCCCGCCGCTACAAGCGGCACGAGATGGCCGACGCGAGCGCCGAAGCGCGCTTCCCCTTCCACCGCACGACCGTCCTGGCCCCGCACGGCGGCGGCATCGAGGCCGGTACGTCCGAACTCTGCCTCGCCATCGCCGGCTACCACCCCGCCACCCTGGAACGGGCGCAGGCCGACGGGCCCGTCCACGACTACTGGATGTTCGAGGGCATCCGGAACGCGGACAACCGCGAGCTGCACGTCACTTCCCGGCACTGCGACGACCGCGTCGCCCTCGCCCTGGCCGCCGGCAGCCTCAACGTCCTCAGCCTGCACGGCTGCACCGCCGCCCAGGCCGGCGCCCCCGCCTCCCGCCCCGAGGCCGTGGTGGTCGGCGGGCGCAACACCGACTTCCGGCGCCATCTGCACGAGGAGCTCCGCGCCGCGGGATTCCGGACCGTCGACGGCGCCGAGGTCCCCGACCTGGGCGGCGACGACCCCGACAACATCTGCAATCGCACCCTGCTGGGCAAGGGCGGCCAGCTGGAGCTCACCACGGAGCTGCGGCAGGGCATGTTCGGCTCCTTCACCCGCCAGGGGCGGGCGAAGAGCACCAACGACACGTTCCGCCGCTTCACGGCGGCCTGCCGTGCGGCGATCACCAGGCTGGAGGCGGGACCGGACCAGGCCGTCCTCTAGGCAGTGCCCTTCCGCGCGGTGACATAGCCGAACGGCCCCGCGACCCCGGCACTGTGGTGGCCCGCGGCGGCGAGCGCCAGCCCCAGCCGCTTGCGCGGCTTGAGGTCCAGCCCCGCGGTGGCGTGCAGCGCGCCGAGGGCGAACTCGCCGCCGCACCCCACGGCCGCGTAGCCGTCCGCGGGTTCGGCGATCTGGTAGTCGTCGTAGACGGCGAACAGCCGGCCGTGCACCCCGACGAGGAACGTCCCGGCCTGCTCCTGCTCCTCGTCCTTGCGCGCCCACCCGCCCGCCTTGAGGCAGGCGCGCAGCCTGTCGACGAAGACGGTGGTCATGAACCGGTCCAAGTCGCCCTCGGGCCGGGGCGCCTCGAACGCGTGGTGCAGCAACTGCCCCATGCGGAAACTGGTGGTGAAGCCCATCGCGTAGGGGCCGTTGCGGAAGACCTTCGGGTCCCGGCGGACGGTGATCCTGAGACCGGAGACCCCGGCCGAGTCCCCGCCCAGGTGCACCCGTCCGTCGTGCACGAGTCCGACTATCACGGTCATCGCCGTTCCCCCTCCGCCGCGCGGCCCCCCTACGATCCTGCGCCCGGGGAAGCGGACGGAAACCGGAACGGCCGCCGGGGGAACGGTGCGCGAGGCGCGCGGGGGCGCGGTGGCCGGATCCCCGGGCTCTCCCGGGAACCGCCGGGTGCCCACCTACTACGATCTTGACCCTGGCCGTGGTTCCGGGGCGCTTCCCCTGGGCACCTACGTCAATTCACCGCGAAGAGGGAGCTGCAGATGATCACTGCACATGGATCGATGGTGGACATTCCCACCCCCGACGGCACCGCCGACGCCTATCTCGCGCACCCCGGCGGCCCCGGCCCCTACCCCGCCGTCCTGCTCTACATGGACGCCTTCGGGCTCCGCCCGCACCTGAAGAAGATGGCCGACCGGCTGGCCTCGGCCGGCTACGCCGTCCTGGTGCCCAACCTCTACCACCGCCACGGGCGGGCACCGGTGGTCGAACTGCCCGACTTCATCGGCCCGGAGGACCGTCCGGAGATCTTCGAGAAGATCGGGCCCGTCTTCCTGTCCCTGACGCCGGACCTGGCGATGCGCGACGCCGACGCCTATCTGCGCTGGCTGGCCGACTCCCCGCTGACCACGGGCG
Source organism: Streptomyces luteireticuli (assembly GCF_041519305.1). NCBI lineage: Bacteria > Bacillati > Actinomycetota > Actinomycetes > Kitasatosporales > Streptomycetaceae > Streptomyces > Streptomyces luteireticuli. The sequence goes on along the minus strand of NZ_CP167927.1, from coordinate 1,761,258 downwards.
GTCCGGTGGGTGTGACCGGCTACTGCATGGGAGCCGGTCTCGCCCTGCGCACCGCGGGCACCTACCCGGACCGGGTCGCCGCCGCGGCCGGCTTCCACGGCGCCTACCTGGCCAGTGCCGCGCCGGACAGCCCGCACCTGCTCGCCGGCCGCGTCGCCGCCGAGCTGTACTTCGGCCACGCCGACCAGGACGAGGCCCTGCCGCCCGAGCAGATCGACCGCCTGGAGGAGGCCCTCACCGCGGCGGGCGTGCGCCACCGCTGCGAGGTCTACACCGGCGCCGAACACGGCTTCACCCAGGCCGACACCGCCGCCTACAACGCCGAGGCCGCCGAACGCCACTGGGTGGCGCTGCTGGACCTGTTCGGCCGCACACTGGTCTGAGCCTCAGCTTTTGAGCAGCTGAGCCTCAGCTTTTGAGCAACTGCGTCCGCGCCAGCGACGCGTACAGCTCGTCCCGGGCCATCAGCTCCCGGTGCGGGCCGACGGCCCGTACCCGGCCCTCCTCCATGACCACGATCCGGTCCGCCGTCGTCACGGTCGACAGCCGGTGGGCCACCACCAGCACCGTCGTGTCCCGGGCGGCGGCGGAGATCGTGTCGCGGAGCGCCGCCTCGTTCGCGGCGTCCAGCTGGGACGTGGCCTCGTCCAGGAGCAGGAGGCCGGGGCGGCGGAGCAACGCCCGGGCGACCGCCACGCGTTGGCGCTCACCGCCGGAGAGGCGGCAGCCGCGGTGGCCGACCGTCGTGCCGAGCCCCTCGGGCAGGCGGGCGGTCACCTCGTCCAGGCGGGTCAGGCGCAGGACCCGGGCGATGTCCGCCTCGGAGCAACCCGCCGTGCCGAACGCCAGGTTGTCGCGCAGCGTGCCGGCGAGCACGGGGGCGTCCTGCTCGACGTAGCCGATGCGGGCCCGCAGCCGGGCCAGGGGCCAGTGCCGTACGTCCTCGCCGTCCAGCAGGACGCGTCCCGAACCCGGCTCGTAGAAGCGCTCGATCAGCGACAGCAGCGTCGTCTTGCCCGCGCCGGACGGCCCGACGAAGGCCGTCAGCCCGCGGGCGGGAATCTCGAAGGAGACCCCGCGGTGGACGGGGCGCGCCCCGGACCGGGGGTAGGCGAAACAGACCTCCCGGAAGGCCACGGCGACGGGCGGGCCCGGATCCGCGGCACCCTCCACCCGTTCCGCCTCCAGCCCCTCCGCCTCCGAGAGGCGGGCCGCGGCCGCGGACGCCACCTGGAACTGGCTCAAACCTTCCACCACTTGGCCGATCCGCGGGGCGAGCGCGAAGAGGTACAGCAGGAACGCGACGAGCGTGGAGACGCCGGTCGCCCCGGACGCGACCCGGGCGCCGCCCAGCCCCAGCACCACCAGGAAGCAGATCTGGAGCACCACGGCCGTCGCCGTGGCGGAGACCGACTCCCAGGCGGCGGCCCGTACCCCCGTGCGCCGGGCCAGCTCGGCGGCGCGCTCCAGCGCCTCGGTCTCCTGACGTTCGGCGCCGGACGCCTTCACCGTACGGAAGGCGCCCAACGCCCGTTCCAGCGCGGCCCCGAGGCGCCCCACCGCGTCCTGGGTGTCACGGGTGGCCCGGCCGATCCGGGGAGCGACGACCGCGACGAGGACGCCGACGAAGGCGACGACCGCCAGGGTCGCGCACAGCAGGACGGGGTCGAGCAGCCCCATCATGACGACGGTCGCCACCGTCACCAGCGTGCCGTTGACCGCGGCGGACACCGCCAGCGGGGCGGTCTGGCGCAGCAGCGTCGTGTCGGAGGTCAACCGGGCGATGAGATCGCCCGGTTCGGTGTTCTCGACCACGGGGACGCGCAGCCGCAGCAGACGGTGGGCCAGCCGGCCGCGGGCGGTGCGGACGACGGACTCGGCCGAGCACTGCAGGACGTAGTACCCCAGCCCCGCGAGCACGGCCCCGGCGACCACCAGCAGGCTGAGGAGCAGGACGGGCCCTGCGGCCGGGTGCCCCCGGCCCATGTCGTCCACCACGCGCTTTGCCGCGAGGGGTTGGGCCAGACCCAGGACGCTGCCCGCCAGGCCGACGACGACGCCCGCGGCCATGCGGCCGCGCTGCGGGCGCAGGAGTGCCAGCAGGGCCCGGTGTCCCGGACGGGCGGGGGCGGCCGGCTTCGCGCGAGCGGCCTCGACGGGGGGCGCGACGGTCATCGCTCACTCCACGCCGAAGAACCGCTGGAAGTAATCGGCCGGCGCGCCCTCGCCGACCAGCACGCCGTCGGCCTCCACCCAGGCGTGCGCGGCGAACGGCGGCCGGGTGCGCACGCCCACGCACCAGGTGACCCACCGGCCGTCCCAACGGCACAGCAGCGCCGTGGCGAGGGACCGGGTCAGACAGCCCTTCTGCCCGCCGGCCGTCAGGCTCACGGCGAGCACCGTCTCCCGTGCGGCACTCGCCTCGGTGAGCGTGGCGTGCGGTACGTCGCCGCGCAGCCGGGCGAGGACGGCGCGGATCCGGTGCGGCGGCAGCAGGGTCAGCAGCCGGGCGCCTCCCACGGCGAGCCGTGCCACGAGACGGCGGCCGAGGGGGACGGAGCGGGGGTCGTAGGGGAGTGCTTCATGCGTCGACACGCGAACCTCCGGCGGGAGTCAGGGGGCGACGAGCCCGGCGGAGCGCAGGTCCTCGACGACGCGGTGGACGTCCTCGGCGGCCGTGTCCGGGTCCACGTCCTCGTACCGCACGGTCAGGAGCTCGGCCGCCCGCTCGGTGCCGTGCCCGTCGAGCAGGGTGCGCAGGACGAGCGCGGCGGTCGGGTTGAGCGTCCAGTACTCGGCGCTCTTCTCGTCGAGCAGGGCCATGCCGTACTCGGTCTCGGTCAGCAGGACACCGGGCTTGAGCGTGAGCATGTCGGTCACCTTCCCTTGACGGTCGCGGGGCTGGGGGTCAGCTCCCGGGAGCGCAGCCATACTTCGCAGGAGATCGTCGGGTGGAGCAGACCGCTCTCGGTCTCCGCCGGGAGGAAGCGGCGGCACCAGTCGCGCAGGACGCGTCCATCGACGAGACCGAGCCGGGCCAGCCGCGCGTCCTCGCAGAGGGCCAGCAGGGACCGGCGGTGGCCGCGCAGCCCGGCCTCCTCCTCGAAGGTGGCGTTCGCCTTGGTGGCGCGGGTGCGGCTGGTCTCGGGGACGATGCCGCGCATGGCCTCGACGATGAGCGGCTTGTACCGCCAGGGGGTGATGCGTTCCGAGGGGCGGACGGCGAGGGCGGCACCGATGACGCGGGCGTCGTAGTAGGGGGCGGAGACGGCGATGCCCAGCGGGGCCGCCATCTGCCCGATGTGGCGGGCCCATTGGGAGATGCCGTCCATGGCGACCAGTTCGCGGTGCTCGCCGTGGTTCCTGCCGCGCGGGCGTACAGGCCCGTCGGCGCGCAGGAGTTCGCGGACGGTGGCCACGGCGTCGTCCGTGGCCCAGGGCGGCATGCGCGGGGGGACCGACCAGTCGAGCAGGGGCTCGTCCTCGGCGGCCGGTGGTGCCGTCAGGTCGCGGGCGACCCGGTCGATCCAGGACCGGTACGGGCGCCGGTCGAGCAGCTGGCGCAGCGTTCCCCGGCGCGACCACTGGTACTTGGCGGCGTATCCCCGGACGGAACGGACGGCGGTGCGGGGGCGGGTGAGCAGCAGCGCGTGCAGCCGGGCGGGTGTGCCGGCCAGGAGTTCGTCGCCGCCGAGACCGGTGAAGTGCAGGCGGGATCCACGGGCCGCGGCCCGTTCCACGATGCCCATGCGGCGGTTGCGGTCGACGGTGATGATGCTGGGCGTGTCCAGGATGTCGGTGAGGGCGTCGATCCCGTCGAAGGTCAGGGCCACATCGCCGGCGGGTACGACGTGGTGCTCGACGCCGTCCAGTGCCCGGACGGTCCGCTCGGCCCAGTACACGTCGTCGCCGGCCGTGTCGTGGAGGGCGGCGGTGTAGGCGACGACCTCGGCGCCGCCGCGTACGGCCGTGCAGCACACGGCCGTCGAGTCGAGGCCGCCCAGGTCCGTGCTGACCGGACCGTGCCCCCGGGTGCGGATCGCGACCGCCTCGGCGAGCGCGTCGCGCAGCAGGACCGCCCCCTCGGCGAGGGAGAGGACCGGATCGGGCGGCGACCACCAACGCGCCGTGCGGGCCCGCCCGTCGGGGCACACGGTCAGACTGTGGCCGCCCGGGACGGCCAGCAGGCCCCGCCACAGGGGGCTCCCCGCCCAGGGGTACGGCGTGCCGGGCGTCAGCATCGTGAGGGCGACGCGGCCCTCGTCCAGTCCGGCGCCGACGAGCTCGGCGAGGACGTCGGCGCGGTCGGCGGCCACGCCCACCCGCCCGGCGGTGGTGTGGAAGACCCGGCGCAGGCCCACCGCGCAGCCCTGTACGCGGACGCCGCCGGGGCCGCTGGCCATGAGATGGAAGCTGCCGGGCCAGTCGGCGGCGCGGTCCAGCGCGCCGAGGGAGCCGGCGCGGGTGACGGCCGCGGCGGCCCGGGCGGCCTGCCGCGGGGTGACGGCGTGCTCGCCGGTCACCGCGACGCGCGTGCTCCCGTGTCCGCCCACGGTCATGGCGTCCGGTGCCCAACGCCCCACGATCCAGGGCCTTCCCGAGGCGTGGCACAGGGTCCGGTGCGCGTGGGGGAGCGCCGCGCGGGCGAGGGGCGCGGCCGCGTCGGTGTCGGGCAGGACGACGAACCAGGCGGGGACGGTCCGGAGGGACAGGGACTGCTGCTCCATGGGTCTCGGCCTTCGGTCGGCGGTGCGCGGACAGGGGACCGGGTGGCGGCCGGACGCCGCCACCCGGTCTTACGGGCCCTCTCGGCTAGGGCCCGTGGTGCTCAGCCCGCGTCGGAGGTCAGAGGAGCTGCTTGCCGCCGAGAACGTCCTTCGGGCCGGTGTTCTTGATACCGGTCACCTTGCGGAAGCTGCCGGCCTTGGCGATGGTGGGACGCTCGTACGTCATGGCGTTCTCCTTCGTTCTCGTGGGGACGAAACGATCAACAGGCGCCTGTGCTGCGGGCCTTGAGCGGGTGGCCCGCGCAGCACCCAAAGTAAGTAGGACAATCGCAACAACGCAATGAATATGCGGGGAGGGCAAGAGTGCGCCGTGGGTGCGCGTTCGGCGCTTTTCTCCGGCGCGTGAAGCGTTGCGCCCCGGGGGCGTGCGCCATGTGAAAGGTGCGGAGATTCGTTTCTCTCGGGAGCGACTCGCGCCGGATCAGGGGGAATCATGGAGGGCCCCGGCCAAACATGAATGAATTCCCTTCCTGCGGTACGGAAGTGAATCGGGGGCTCCGGTCGACGTCCGGGCGGTGGGGGCGTACCGTCCGCGGTATGTTCATGCGTCGCGCGAACCCGCCGACAGATCAGTGCCGTTCATCTTCGATCAATGTTCGCTCACGCGGCGGGCGGAGCCGCAGAAGCGGGCCGGCCGGAGCCGGCCACGGGTTTACGATCCGGGCATGGGCCGACTGTTCCAGCGTCGTCGCATCCTCCGCCGCGACGGCAACTCCTGTTTCTATTGCGGCATGATCTTTCTGCGCGAGGCGCAGATGACCCTCGACCACGTCGTGCCCATATGCATACGCCCCAAAGGGGCGTCCGGCGGGGTCGTCCTGGCCTGCGAACCCTGCAACCAGGCCAAGGGCGCCATGCCCCCGGCCGACGTCCTCGCCCTCGCCGGGGTGCCCGTACCGCCCGGCCTCGGCGACCTGGAGCCGGAACAGATACACGAGTTGTTCGTCGCGACGGTGCGCGGGCGCTTCGAGGCGGGGCTGCGTCCTCGTGCCGAATAGCGCCCCGGCGTGGGTCAGCGGGCCCGTCCTCGTGGTTTGAGGGGCACCGGCGGAAGCGCGGGAGCGGCCAGCGGGGCACCGTCGTACCCCCTGACCTCCCCGAACCGTTCCCCCGTCATCCAGTCCTCCCGCGCCTGCGCGATCTCGTCATGGCTGCGCCCCACGAAGTTCCACCACATCACCAGGTGTTCCTCGAACGGTTCGCCGCCGAGCAGCATGAACGAGCTGTCCACGTCGGCCCGCAGCGGGAGTTCACGCCGTCCGCAGCCGAGGTAGAGCAGCGAGCCGGGCGCGAGCCGGACGCCGTCCACCTCGGCCTCGCCGGACATCGTCAGCGCGGCGTACTCGAAGTCCGGCTCGATGGGCAGGCGTCCGGACGCCCCCGCAGGCAGCGTGACATCCGCGCCGACGATCGGCGTGAACGCCGTACCGGGGGACGCGGCGCCGTCCAGCTCCCCGAGGACGACCGTCGCGTCGATGCCGTGGTGGGTCACCCGGGGCAGTTCCGCGTGGTGCTCCCAGGTCGGCTCCGTGTGCCGGTGCGCGTCCGGCAGCGCCACCCACAGCTGCGCCCCGTGCAGCAGCCGGGCGTGCTCGCGCGGCGACTCCTCCGAGTGCGCGATGGCCCGCCCGGACGTCATCAGCCCCAGCTCCTTCGGCCGCACGGTCTGCAGACTCCCGAGGCTGTCCCGGTGCAGCACCTCCCCGTCGTGCAGCCAACTCACCGTCTGCAGGCCCATGTGCGGGTGCGGTGCCACCTGCATGCCCGGCTCGTCGGCGATGTCGTCCGGCCCGTAGTGGTCGACGAAGCACCATGCCCCGATCATGCGCCGCCTGATGCTGGGCAGGAGCCTCCGTACGACGGTGCTCTCGCCGAGCGGCACGTTCTTGGAGGGCAGCAGCTCGTGGACGGGCCGCGCGGTCACGTCCTCCCGGCCGCCGCAGAGGGTGGGGGAGGGCTTGAGGTCGAGATTGCTCATGGGAGAACTCTGCCAAAGGGGGCGGCGGGGGCCCGGCTTTGACGGCTTCTGCTCCGGCCGCCGGGAGGGTGATCCGGCAAGGAAAGGAACGACGAGGCCCTCACGCGCCCGGGAGCCGCGCCCCTGGTGATCCGGGGCTGTGTGATCAGTGGGCGGGTGACGGACGGTCGTCGGGGCGGTCGGCCGGGGTGGACCATGAGCTGTCCGGGGCCTGGTCGGGGCGCACGAGGGCCCTCAGCAGGGCCACGCCCGACAGCACCGCCGCCACGTGCAGCGATCCGCCCACGGCCAGATCCTCCGGCAGCGACGCGTCCGCCCGCCCCGCCGCCGCCACGTACAGCGTGAACGGCAGCTTCCAGCCGCTCCAGGCGAAGAGGGATCCCGAGCCGAGCCAGCCCAGGACCAGCCGGGTACGGCCGGTGAGGAGGGTGGCCGCCGCGGCGGCCAGGGCGGCCCAGGTGCCGCATACGGCGTTCAGCGCATGCCAGTTGGCGCCGCGTTCGCCGGGGTGCGCGACGCCCGCCGTGCCGCCCGCCGCCCAGTACAGCCACACCGCGCCCACCGCCGCGGCCGCGACGGCGGGCCAGGGGGCGCTCCGCCGGCCACCGGCGAAGGCGTGCGGCCGGCGGCGCCGCAGATATGCGGGGAGGGCGACGAGCAGACCCAACCCCATGCCGACGAAGCTGCATTGGACGAGGGTCGCTTCCCAGGCCGGCATCGACGCGCCGGCGTCGTCGCCGCTGCCCGAGGGGGTTCCGAGGAGCAGGTCCACGATCGCGTACGGCAGCATCGGGACGAGGAAGCCCGTCCCCACCCACGCCACGAACACCACCGGCGGCCCCGGGATCCGCATCCCCCACGGCCGCACCAGCGCCAGGGCCACCGCGATTCCCAGGCCCGCCATACCGATGGTGACCGCGTTGAGCACCACCCACCCCGCAAGGTCGAACCCGGCACCGACGGGCAGCAGGCCGGCCGGCGAGCCGACGACCCAGGTCACCTTGATCAATAGATAGGGGGCCATCGCCAGGGCCGCTCCGTACGCACCCGCGCGGCCCACCAGATCCCGTCGGCCCACCCGAGCCCGTCGTCCCACGGAGAACTCCTCTTCCTGTCCGAGGAGTCCCAGCCTCGACGGCGGCTCCACCCAGGGCGTCGTCCCCGGGGCGGAGCCACCTCCGCCATGCGGCGGAAGAACCGGTCAGCGCGCCAGCAGCCGGCCCAGCACGCCGAACAGCGCGACCACCCCGCAGATCGAGAAGTTGACCAGCTTGTGCTGGAGGAACACCGCCACGAACTCCCGGATCGTCGCGCTCGGCCAGAAGTACGCGGCCGTCGGGGAGCCCACCACCTGGCCGTTGACGCCCGTCTTGCGGGCCATCAGCGCGGCCCGGAAGGCGTGGTAGTTGTTGGTGACGATGACGCACTTGTAGCCGGGGACGGCGGCCGACATGATCGCCTTGCTGTACTCGAGGTTCTCCTCGGTGGTACGGGAGCGGTCCTCGCGCAGCACGTGCTCGGCGGGGAAACCGCGCTCGGTGAGGTAGTTCGCCATCGCGTGGGACTCGGGCAGCTTCTCGTCGGGGCCCTGGCCGCCGGACGTGATGAGCATCGGCGCCCTGCCGCGCGCCGCCTGCGCCTCGTACACCTTCCGGCCGCGCTCCAGCCGGCTGGCAAGCAGCGGCGGCACCCGCTCCCCGCCGATCAGGCCGGAGCCGAGGACGACAACGAAGTCGGCGTCGCGGCGCGGCCGCAGCCGCCCGTAGAGGAACGCGTAGCCGATGAAGCAGAAGAAGAGGAACGAGACATAGGCGGCGATCAGGAGCAGGGTGCCGGTCGCCGCGGCCAGACCGGCGGACCGGGTGAAGACGGCCGCCACCATCAGCCCGATGAGGCCGAAGATGCCGATGCCGACGAGGAACGACAGCAGGTTCGCCGGGCTGCGCCCCTCCTTGCGGATCATCTTCACGCCGTTGGCGACCAGGAACGCCGGGAGCACGAAGGCGCCGAGGAAGGGGACCAGCAGCACGAGGGCGGCCAGGAACCACCCCACCCCGGGGTGGCCGCGGTGCGCTACCGCGGCCAGCGTGAACAGCAGGGATATGCAGGCGAGTCCCAGATATACGGCGTTGCTGAAGCGCCGTCGGTCGCGCAGCACGCCGACGGCGAAGAGGACGAGGAACAGGACTGCTGGTGCATAGGCGATCACGCCCGCATGGTACGCGGCGACCAGACGTAGGGCGTGGTCGTCGTCACGGCCGTGAACCCCAGCCGCCGCAGGATCGGCGCGCTGTCGTCCGAGGCGTCCACCTGCAGGTACGTGACGCCCCGCGCCACGGCAAGCCGCGCGCGGGCGGCGACCAGCGCGCGGTAGATCCCGCGCCCCCGCCAGGCGGCGAGCGTCGAACCGCCCCAGAGGCTCGCGAAGTCGCTGCCGGAGTGGTGGACGAGCCAGGCGGCGGAGACCACTTCGTCCCCCGCCTCCGCCACCATGACGACGAGGTCGTCCGGAGTGGCGGCGGTACGCGCGATCAGGTCGTCGCCGATCCAGGACCAGTCCTCGTCCCAGACGGCCGTCTCCATCGCGGCGATGCGGCGCATGTCCGCGTCCTCCGTGACCCGGCGGAGGACGACGCCCTCGGGCAGGACGGGCGGTGCCGCCACGTCGGCGGCGCGGCCGATGAGGACGGTCTCGGGCTCCTCGGGTTCGAAGCCGGCGGCGCGGAGCCGCTCGGGGAGGTCGGCCGGGAGGTCGTGCGTGTGGTGCTTCCACTCTACGGGCTCGCCGCGCGCTCCGTAGAAGTCCCGCTGCCGGGCGAGCAGTTCGTCGAGATCCGTGCCGCGCAGCCCGGTGTCGCGCGGCGCGGCGACGAAGCCGCGGACGTCGCCGACGACGCGCAGGACGGGACCGTCCTGTTCGCAGCGGACACCGGCGGGGAGGGCGGGCGGGGTGCCGCGCATCTGGGCGTCGTAGGCGGCCAGCAAGGCATCTGTGTCGGTCATGAATTCGATGCTACGGATCGCGGCAACCGGTTTATCGGGTTCCGGATTCCGTGAGTTGGGGGAATTCGCCGTTCGCGTGGGGAGCGCGGCGTACGCTGCGGAGGCCGGGACCGAGGATACGGGGGGTCCGATTTGGGCAACGGGGAACTGCTGCGGCCCGAGGACCGGGCGGAGTTCGAGAGCGTTCTCGACGAGGCGTTGCGGGTGGTGCTGGCCGTCCCGCGCAGGCGGAGGCCGACCGCCGCGGCGCTGCGCGTCCGGGCCTATGCCGCGCGGAACGAGATCGCCGCGTGCGCGGACGCCCAGTACCGCCGGTACGTGGACGTGCGGACGGCCGCAGGGCGCGGTCCCGAGCCCCGAGGCCGGCCCAGGGCGCTGAGAGAAGTGCCGGTCGCTGTCGCGGGGGCCGTCGTCGCGGGGGTCGTCGACGGGGCCGCGCGGGGGGTTCACTGGTCCACGTGGGTCGGGGTGCTGTCGGCCGGTGTGGCGGTGGGGGCGGTGTCCCTGCCCCGCTTCGTGCGGGAGCGGCGTGCCGCGTCCGACACGGCGGAACCGGCCGCGGAATACGCCGAGTCGGTGGCCGCGGCGCGCCGGGCGTGGCTGGACGAGCTGATGCGGTCGGGCGTTCTTCCCTACCTCGAAAACGTGCTGGACGAGCCGGCCCGGCCGGAGCGGGACGTCCCGCACTCGGCTCCCCCGAGGAGCCGCCCCCCACGTCCCGCGAGCGCCTCGCCTCCTTCGTCGGGATCCCCGTCGGCGGATTCCCTGGGGGGCCTGCCGACGGCGAGCACTCCGTATCCCGGGCAGGACGAGGCGAGCTTCTCGGCACAGTACCGGACTTCCGTCCGCAGCATCCGGTCCAGGCCCCGGCCGTTCCCGTCCCCGGCTCCCTCCGACGAACCCCACCGCCTCACCGTCGAACTCGCCGAACAGGCGTCCCCCGGCCGCGACGTCCCCCTGCATGTGCGGATCGTCCGCGACCTCGCCGCGCCCGGCGTCACCCTCCGGGCCTTCGCCGTCCCGCCCGACGGTGCCCGGCTGCTGATCACCGTGCACGCGCCCGCGCTGCTCGCGCTCGGCGACCTCCAGCAGGAGCTGCTCGTCACGCCCGGCCGCGACTCCGACGTCCTCCGCTTCGGGTTGCGCACCACCCGCACCGGGCTGCACACCGTCACCGTACGGGCCTTCCACGGCGGCACATTCCTGGGCGAGTTGCGCACCCAGATCTCCGTGGAGGACGACACGCCGACCCGGGACGGACCGACACGCGAGGTACGGCTGCCGACCGTGGCCTTCGACCCGGGCGAGGTGACCCTCCAGGTCCTCCGGGGCGCGGACGGTTCGTACAGCTTCCAGCTGCTCAGCGAACGCTGCTACGCGCCCGAGTCCTTCCGGCTGCTCGCGGGCGACCCCCGGGGGCCGACGGAACGGATCTACGAGGAGCTGCGCAGGATGGCGGCCGCCGCCGGGAAGGCCGGGCCGGGGGACGGCGACGCGGCCCGCAGACGGCTGCGCAATCTGGGCGTGCAGTTGTGGTCGGCGGCCGTTCCGGACGCCGTGCGGCGGCAGTTCTGGGCCGAGGCCGGGCGGATCTCGTCGTTCACCGTGCTCGGCGAACACGACCTCGTCCCCTGGGAGTTGCTGTACCCGCTGGACGGCGCGAGCGAGGGCGACGGCTTCCTCGCCGAGTGGCTGCCGGTGGTGCGCCGGGTGTTCGGGCAGGAGCGGATCCGGGAGCTCGATCTGCCCCGGGCCACCTATGTCGTACCGCCCGGGTCGCCGGTCGACGCCGCGCGCGAGGTCGAGAAGGTGCGGCGGACGCTCGGCCGCGGGGTCGCCGACGGCGGCGTCCTGGCCGAGCAGTCGGCCGTCACCGGCCTGATCGACCAAGGGCTCGCCGGTCTCCTGCACTTCGCCTGCCACAACTCCTTCACCGACGCCGGCTCGTCCGTGAAGATGAGCGACGGCGCGTTCGACCCGATCGACCTCGCCTATGCGACGCAGTCGGGCGCCCTGCGCCGCACGCGCCCGCTGGTGTTCTTCAACGCCTGCCGCAGTGCGGGCGGGATCGACTGGTTCTCCAGCAGCCTGGGGTGGGCGCCGCAGTTCCTCCGGGCGGGCGCGGGCGCGTTCATCGGCTCGCTGTGGCCGGTGCGTTCGGACTCGGCGCTCGCCTTCGCGGACATCTTCTACTTCGGCCTGGTGTCCCAGCGGCTCACGCTCGGGCAGGCGTCGATCCAGGCCCGCCGGTCCGTCCGCGACCGGACGGGCGGCGATCCGACATGGCTGGCCTACGCGGTGTACGGCAGTCCCGCGGCCCGCGTGAACCCCCGGACATGAGGAGCGACATGGACGAGCCCGTCTTTGTGATCCACGGCGTCGGCAACCGCGACGAGGCGGACTTCGCCCGGACGGTCGCCGGTCTCCGGACCGCCACCGGCCTCGCCCTGGTCCCCGTGTACTGGGGGGACCTCGGGGCCGACGACCGCTTCGTGGACCTGGCGCTGCCGCGCCAACGGCCCGCGCGGGACACCGGGTTGAGGGACGTGGAGGAGGTACCGCCGGACGCGGAGGAGTCCATGGCCGTGCTGGAGTCCCTCTTCGGCCCCTCCGCTTCAACCCCCGTCTCCGCTCTGCTCCGGGACGAGGGGGAACCACCGGCCGCGCTGGCGGACGCGCTCCGCGCCGCCATGGGCGCCGCCGACGACGGCCTGCGGGGCCCCGGCGGTCACCCGGACCCCGACGACGTCCTGGCCGCCCTGGCCGAACTCTGGCCCACGGCCCGGTGGCTGGCCCTCGTCGACGACCCCGGTCTGCTGCGGGCGACGGGCACGGCCCTCGCCGCCGCCGTCCTGGAGGAGGGGACCGACGACTCCTGGGCCGGACTGCGCGGCCCAGGCGACGATAAGGGGCTCCGCCCCCTCCTCCGCCGCAGACTGCACGACCTGGACCGCGTCGCGGGTGCCGCCGTCCAGGCCGTCGCCGGCCGCGTCAACCATCAACTGCGCGCCCACTACGGGCCGGGAGCCACCCGCTTCCTCGGCGACGTGCTGGTCTACCAGCGGCACCGCGCCGCGATCCACGCCCGGGTGCGCGAACGGATCGACGCGGTGGCCCCGGGGCTGGGCCGCGACCCGGAGCACCCGGTGCGCGTGGCCGCGCACAGCCTCGGCGGAGTGATCGCCGTCGACATGGCCACCGCGGCGGACCCGCTGTGGACGTCGTCCCTCCTCACCTTCGGCTCCCAGCCCGCCTACTTCCACCTGTGCGACCCCCGGGGCGGACAACTGCCGCCCTACGCAGGCGAGGAGCCGGTCCCCCTGCCCCGCTCCCTCGCCCGCTGGACCAACCTGTGGCAGCCCCTCGACGCCCTCGCCTTCGCGGCCTCCCGTGTCTTCCGCCTCGCCGACGGCACGCCGCCCGTCGACGTCCCGCTGCCGCACACGGCGAGCGCGGGCCTGTGGACGCACTCGGCGTACTGGCGGCTGCCGGAGGTCGCGGACGCGGTGCGGGGGACGTTCGCGGCCGGGTGAGGACACCTACCCCAGCTCCAGGCTCGCCACCGCGTACACCCCCTCCAGCGGGGTCGCCGGTGCCGGTCCCGCGTACATGCGGGACGTCGAGAACCCCGGGGCGTAACCGCGGTCCCGGGCCAGGGCGGTGGCGGAGGTGTTGGGTTCCGGGATGTCCAGGTGGACGGTTTCCTCGGGGGAGAGGTGGGCCGTGAGGGAGTCGAGGAGGGCCTCGGCGTCGTCGCGGGTGTCGGCGCAGAGGGGGCCGACGCGGTGGCCGTCCTGGGCGGGGCGGAGGGTGCCGTAGCCGGTGACGCGGCCGTCGCGCAGGCGCAGCCGGGCGGTGCGGCCGGGGGCGGTGAGCCAGCGGGCGAGGAAGCCGCGGCGGTCCGCGGGGAAGGAGCGGCGGTCGTAGGCGGCGACCGCGTCGAGGTGGTCGGGGGAGAAGGGGACGACGTCGGCGGGGGCCGGGGCGCCCGAGGGGCGGCCGGTCCAGCGGACGGTGGTGTGGGCGGGGACGAAGCCGGAGCGGCGGTACGTCTCCCGCTGGGCGGGGACGGCGTCGAGGGCCACGGTCCGGGTGCCCGCGTGCGGGAAGGCGGAGCGCCAGGTGGCGAGGCCCAGGCCGCGGCCGCGGTGGCCGGGGGCGACGAGGTAGAAGCCGAGGAAGGCGAAGTCGGGGGAGTGGTTGGCGATGGAGATGGAGGAGAGGATGCGGCCGTCGTCGTCGCGGCCCACGAAGAAGCCGGCCGGGTCGGTGGGCAGGAAGCAGGCCGCGTCGCCGTGACCGGGGTTCCAGCCCTCGGCGTTCGTCCAGGCCACGATCTGCTGCCAGTCGTCGAGGGTGGCGGGGGCGAGGGTGATGCTCATTCCGTGACTCCGTATTCCGCGTGTTCCATGTGTTCCGCGTATTCCGTATTCCGGGTGTTCCGTGTCTAGATCAGGTCCATGGCGGCCACCTCGTCCGGACTGCCGTAGCTGACCGGCCCCTTGAAGCGGCGGCGGGCTGCCGCGAACCACCAGACGGTGGCGATGACGAGGACGACGACGAGGGCGATCGGCGCGTAGTTGAACGATTCGGCGGTGATGGGGGACGCCTGGGGGAGCATGAAGAGGATGTTGCTCAGGACGATCCACACGACGGCGACGGCCGCCACCGGCCGGCCGAAGCGGCCCAGGTTCCAGGGGCCGGGCCGGAAGTCGTCGCCCAGCCGCAGCCGGAGGAAGATCGGCACGCCGTAGGCGAGGAAGAGGCCGACGACGTTGATGCTGACGACGGCGGTGAAGGCGACGTGCGACCACCAGCCGGGCACCACCAGCACCAGGGCGCACGCGGCGGCCAGCCACACGGCCTTGACGGGGGTGCGGGTGCGCGGGGAGACGGAGTGCCACAGCCGGGAGCCGGGCATCGCCCCGTCGCGGGAGAAGGCGAAGATCTGCCGGGTGTTGCTGGTCATGTTGGCCAGGCCGCAGAAGAGCATGGCGCCGATGACGACGAGCAGCAGCAGCTTGGCGGTGGACAGGCCGAGCGCGTCGATGAGGATCTGCACCGGCGGTGCCTCGGCGGCGGCCTCGGCCGCGTAGTCGCGGATGGCATAGACCAGGGCGAGCATCAGGACCAGCCCGGTGAGGGCGGAGAAGCCGACGGCCCGCACGATGCCCCGGGGAGCGTTGACGGTGGCCTGCACGGTCTCCTCGGACATGTGGAAGCTGCCGTCGAAACCGGTGAACGTCCAGCTGGTGACGAGCAGTCCGAGCATCCCGGCGTAGACGGCGTTCGAGAAGCCGGTGTTGTTGACGAAGTGGGTGACGAAACCGGCGGACTGGTGGTCCGCGGGCACCGCGACCAGCGCGGCGACGATGACGACCAGGCCGATCAGCAGCCACCACACCGAGATCCGGTTGAGGATGGCGACCAGGCGCACCGTATAGGTGTTGGCGAGGGCCTGGAGCAGGAGGATCACCGCGGTGATGCCCACGGTCTGCGGCGCCGTCGGGTGGTAGGAGGGCCACTGCAGCGCCACGAAGGACTGGATGAAGGTGGCGGCGGCGAAGTCGGTGGCGGCCGTACCGCCCACCTGGCCGATGAAGTTGAGCCAGCCCGTGTACCAGGACCAGGCGCCCTTGTGCCGCTTGGCGAGCTTGCCGGCGGAGAAGTACAGCGCCCCGCTGGTCGGGTAGGCCGAGGCGATCTCGGCCATCGAGGCGCCGACGAACAGCACCATCACCGAGACGCCGATCCAGCCGAAGACCAGGACGCGGGGGCCGCCGGCGCCCATGCCGAAGCCGAAGGAGGAGAAGATCCCCGAGATGATGTTGATGATGGTGAACGAGATGGCGAAGTTGTCGAACGCCCGGAAACGGCGGGTGAGTTTGCGCGGATAGCCCATGGCGTGCAGCGTCGCGTCGTCGTCCAGCGCGACGTGGGCGGCCTGTCTGCGGGCGTGAGCGGGAGAGGAGTGCTCCGACACGGACGGCGGCTCTTTCTGCGAGACGGGACAGGGACATGGCGGGCCGAGAGGAGCGCGTCAGGGCGGCACGGGCAGTCCGCAGCGGCGGCGCGCCCGGCTGAGCTGGTCCTCGGGCGCGCCGAAGGCGCTCCACGGCATGCGGGAGGCGTACGGGCCCATGGCGGTGAAGACCTTGCACGCCTCGGCCTGGCAGTCCGCCAGGTACAGGGCGTGGGCCAGATAGGCCAGGTCCAGGACGGGCGTGAAGCGGTAGCCGGGGACGTCGGGGAACCAGTGCGCGTAGACGTCCAGCGCGAGGGTGCGCCAACGGCGCTGCCGCCAGGCGCGGATGGCGAACGGATCGGCCTTGGGGTCGAAGTCCTCGACGAGGGTGACCAGCGGCAGCAGCCGCAGGGGCGAGTGGGCCGGGGCGCGGTTGCCGAGGAACTCGGCCACGTCCCAGCGGGCGCTGGCCGAACCGCCGTGGCGGGCGAAGTAGAAGGAGAGGAAGCGGTGGTGGGCCTCGCGGTTCCAGGGGTCGAGCGCGAGGGCCCGGGAGAAGAGCGCCCACGGGCCGCGCGGGGCGGTCAGCATGCCGCGGGGCGCGGGGTCCTGGTCGTGGACCGGTCCGGTGCGGGCGAGGGCCAGCCTGGCCACCCAAGGGGTGGGGTCCTCGGGGGCCATGCGGGCGGCCTGGTCGCAGGCCGCCTCGGCTATTCGTATCAGGGACGCGGTCCGCCGGTCCTCGGTGCCGGCCATGCGCAGGGCGCGGAGCATCGCGACGCGGGCCCACAGCAGGGCCGCGTCCGGGCCCGGCGCCTCCGCCAGGCCGCGCTCGGCCAGGTCGGAGTCGGCTGCCATGGAGGCCAGCACGAGGGAGCGGTGGGCGCGCGTCGCGAAGTCGGTGCGGACGTCGTGGAGCACGGCGTGCGCGCTCTGGTACCGGCCGGCCTGGACGTCGACGCACGCCTGGGCCAACTCGTGGTCGTCGGCGGCCGGATGCCACACGTACCGACCCTCGAACGAGCCAGCGACCATCTTGACCTGCCACCCGTCGCAATAGATGCCGCCATGTCGCCGTGCCGCGCCATGGATATGGAAAGGGAATCGTGCAACTCGCCCGTGCCGGGCGGCGGATGGAGCCGCCGCTTGGCCAGGCAAGCTCACGGCCAGTGAGGTACACCCTACTCAGGATCACCGGGTACCGAGGGTGATCCGGACGATCCGGTCCCGCATGCTTTCGAATTCCGTGCCCAGGGCGGGGGGTCGGCAATCGGGAGTGAGGGGGCGGGGGTGGCGGTGTGTCAGGTGCGGGGCGGGGTTCGTCCGCGGTGGTTCTCGAACACGGCTCGGGTACGGGACGCGGCCGGGACGAGCACCTCGGCCGCGAACCGCGCGGCCGGGAGCGGCGGGCGGCCCAGGACCCTCCGGACGCCGTCGCCGAGGCCCGCCACGCCCTCGCGGCGGTAGTTCGCGTAGAGGCCGTAAAGGCCCTCGACGACGCCGGGGGTCATGCCGCGTCCGAGGAGCCCGGCCCGCCAGGCGTCGTCGAGGGGGATGTCGGCGTACCGCACCGGCCGGCCCAGCGCGGCGCCGAAGACGCCCGCGAGCTCCGCGAGCGTCAGCGCCTGCGGGCCGCTGAGGTCGAGATGGCCGCCGACGGGGCGTTCCGCGAGCAGTTCGGCGGCCGCGACGGCGGCGATGTCCCGGGCGTCCACATAGCCCCGGGCGCCGGGGCCGGCCGGATCGGCGGGCGTGCCGCCGGCGATGTCCGCCGCCGAGGGCAGGAAGTTCTGGAGGAAGCGGTCGGGCCGCAGGACGGTCAGCTCCGGGGCGCCGGCGGCCGACAGCCGTTCCACCACGGCGTCGTGGGCACCGGTCACGGCATCGGGGGCGGTCCCCGAACCGGTGAAAGGACGCGCGCCCAGCTTGACGATCCGGCGCGCCCCCGCGTCGAGGGCCGCGAGGCCGAGCGCCGTCTCGACGGCGGCCTGGTCCTCGGTGAAGGGGTGCGCGAGACAGAGGCGGTCCACCCCCGCGACGGCGGCCCGGACGGCCGCCGCGTCGGTGGCGTCCCCGTACACGACCTCGCCC
The DNA here is from genome assembly GCF_041519305.1 of Streptomyces luteireticuli. Taxonomy (NCBI): domain Bacteria; kingdom Bacillati; phylum Actinomycetota; class Actinomycetes; order Kitasatosporales; family Streptomycetaceae; genus Streptomyces; species Streptomyces luteireticuli. The sequence goes on along the minus strand of NZ_CP167927.1, from coordinate 1,743,434 downwards.
CGCACCGGGCCGAGCGCCGCCGCCGCGGAGGCGGAACGCACCAGGTGGCGGACGTCCTCCCGGTCGCGCAGGGCATCGGTCGGATGGCGGCCGACCGTACCGTTCGGCGTGGTGAGCAGGATGGTCATCGAAGTCCCCTCCGGTGGTATGCCTTTGATCGCGCAGGTGATCGTCCAGGGGGCAACCGCCCCCGGGGCGCGGGGGATTCCCGGCCGTCCACCCCGTAGCCGGAGTGCCACATTCCGTAAGTCTTTACGATCGCCCGCTGCACAAAAGACCCTCCAGGAACGCCATTACCGGCGAAGAGGGGCGTGCCCGTCGCGGCCTGCCTTCCTCCACGGTGCGGCGGACTTCGGGGAACGGCCGTCGCGCTCGGCTACACGATCACAGCGACCGGAGGGACCACCAGTTCCGTGAACCCACACCACACGGCCGACCTGCCGACCGCGGCGGTCCGCGCGCGTGTCCTCGGCGGCGACGCCCCCGCCCTGCCGCGCGGTACCGCGGCCGCCGGCGTCCGCACCGGAACCAGCGCACTGCGGCGCGGCCCCCGCCGGCGGCGGGGAGGCGAAAGGTGACGCCACCCTCCCGAGCGAGCACGTTTCCCGTGACCGGACTGCCCGCCGACTACCGGGCGTTCCACCAGCTCTACCGCGCCGCCTATGTGCACTGGGCCGAGCTCTACCTCGGCAACCGGCACGACGCCGAGGAGGCCGTCGACCAGGCCTTCGAGGACCTGTACTTCACCTGGAGCGAGGTCCTGGGCACCGAGAACCCCAACGCCTACGCCTGGGCCGTGGTCAGACACCGGACGATCGACTGCGCACGGGCCCGCGGCCGGCGCCCCGCCGTCATCGACACCGCGGCCTTCGAGACCGTCGCCCTGCGGCAGGCGGCCGACCCCATCGGGGAGCTGGAGCTCAGCATGTCGATCTACGAGGCGATCTGCGCCCTGCCCGCCCGCCAGCACGACGTCATCGTCCTGCACCACTGCCTGGGCTACAGCGTCCGCGAGACCGCCGACATCATGGGCATCACCGAGGGCGGGGTGCGCTCCACCGCCCGGCACGCCCGACACCGCCTGCACGACGCGCTCGGACTGGAGAGAGAAGAGGAGCACCGGTGACCGGAACACTCGACCACGTGCTGGCCAAGGCCCGACTGGACCGGCGTCCCTACCCGGTCGTGGAGGTGGACCGGGCCGAGGCCCGGCTGGCCGCCCGGCTGACCGAGCGCATGTGGCACGGGGCCCTCAACTTCGACGACCAGATGGAGCCGGCGCGCACCGCGGCCGTCCGCGCCGCCCAGCGCAACTACCTTCCCCACCGCGCCTTCTACCGCCACTTGCGCAGCCTGTGCAAGACGGTGGTCGCCCACGACCTCCACAAGCTCGGCACCCTCCTGGCCGACCGGCTGCTGGAGCCCGAGGGCGCGCTCGTCCTCGGCTGCGTCCTCCAGCTGGCCGACCGCGAGGACAGCGCCCGGTTCTGGTGGCAGTTCGGCGCCGGGGCGGACGACACAGGCGCCGCCTGCTGCCTGTACCTGCACCACATGGCGCTCGGGGAGCGCAGGGAGGCGGAACTGTGGCGCCGCCAGGCCGGGTTGGAGTCGCTGATGCCGGAGACGCCGGAGGAGATCGACCGCAATGACCTCAACATGGCGTTGCAGATGCTGGACGGGTTGCGGGACGGGGAGACGTTCTCGCCGGCGGCGACGGCGGTGATCGCGTATGTGCCGGGGGCGTTGGGGTTTGTGGAGGAGGTCGATCTGCCGCTGCCGCAGCCGGACTTTCCGGAGCGGATCGAGGAGTTGACGGGGGTGAGGTGAGGGGGCGCGTGTGAGGAGTTTGCCCCTGGCCCGCCCTTTCACCGTTTCTTTGCGCTCCGCGCGGGTGTCCTCAAGCGCCGGACGGGCTGAATATCAGCCCGTCCGGCGCTTGAGGACTTCGCCCGAAGGGCGAATGGGGTCCGGGGTCTCCCCGGAAGAAACGGTGAAAGGGCGGGCCAGGGGCAACTAACCCAACGCCCGCAACCCCGGCACGAACGCCACCAACACCGGCACCACCGGCACCAGCGCCGCCGCAGCCGTCAGCCGCAGCCGACGCGCCGCGGTCAACCGCGGCCCCGGCGCCAGCAGCCGATGCACCCGCCCCGGCACCTGGGACGCACGCCCCGCGCAGGGATCGAACACCCCACGGCTCTCGTTGAGTTCGACCAGCGCCAGCGCCGTGGTCAGCCGGCCGAAGCGGCGGGAGGCCATGTCGTCGGCCGCCAGTTCCACCAGGTGGTGCACCCGGTCGCGGAACGCGGCGAAGACCGGCACCTGCGGGAAGCCGTTGGCCAGTGCGCCCGAGGAGTGCAGCAGCCAGTCGTGGCGGGCCCGGAGGTGGCCCTGCTCGTGTGCCAGGAGGGCGTCCAGCTGGGAGCCGTTGAGCCGGCGCAGCGCACCCGTGGTGATCACCAGCTGCGGCGTCCGGTCGCCGCGCAGCAGCCACGCGTCCGGCCGCTCGGACTCCAGGAGCACCAGCCGTCCGTCGCCGGGCTCCTCACCGGGCAGCCGGGGCGAGCGGACGAGCAGATCGGCGCGGCGCTTCCGGCGCGAGGCGCGCGAGGAACGGATCTCGCGGGTCAGCATCACGGCGGTCCACACCGCTCCACAGGCCAGGATGACCGCCATGGGCGCGGCCCAGGAGCCGTAGGCGCCGAGCGCGTAGGCCTCCACCACCTCATGCGGTGCCGCGGCGAAGACGTTGCCGCGCACGGCCTCCCAGGCGGCGGCCGCGCTCAGCGACATGGCCAGGACGCAGCACAACAGCACGGCCACGACGACGCATTGCCACATCCACAGGGCCAGCACGGGTTCGCGGTCGGGCCAGTCGGCCCGGGCCAGCACGCGCGGTGCCAGGGACGCGAGCAGCCCGCCGAGGGCCAGCAGCGCCAGCGGGACCAGCATGGGTGCCCTTCCCCTCAGAGTGATCCACGACAGCGTGGGGTTCTGTGGGTTCAGAGCGTAGTCGGACCGGGGGCCGTCGCGCAGTGGCCCTCCACACGCGGGCGGCCCGTGCACGGGGCTTGTCCGTGCCGACGGGCTGTGCTCGAAGGCTGTGGGCTCCTCGAAGACCGTGGGCTCATAGCCTCGAAGGCCGCGGGCTCACAGAGAGGCTCACATCATCAGCAGCATCGTGAGCATCCCCATTCCCATGGATATCCGGCAGGCGCGGGTGAGCTCCCGCCGGGTGACGGTCGGACGGACCGGGAGGGGGTGCGGGGGAGGGCCTGGAGAGGGGGCCGGCACGAGCGCGGTGGCCGACCGCACCACATCCCCCGCGAAGTACACCAGCAGCAGCCCCGTCAGCAGCGGTGTCCCCGCGCGGTGGTGGTGGCCGCCGGCCATCGCGAGAGCCATGTAGGCCATGGCGAAGGCGCCCACCGCATGGTGCGGATCAGCCGCGCGGCGGTACGGACGGCCGACCCGCCCCGCCGCGCGCCGCCCCGCCGCACACGTCCCCGTCGCATACGACCCCACCGCGTACAGCCCCGCCGCCGCGAACACCGCCGTGAACACCCCCGCGCCCCACGGCCGCCCCGCCGATGTCACGGCCGGCAACGCCATCACCGCCATGCCCAGCCCCATCAGGGCGTCCCCGCACGCCGCCCGGCGCTCCCCCGCCGCGCCGGCCCGCGCCCGGTGCAGGCCGTACGCCCCGGTGGCGGCGGACAGTGCCACGAGCAGCCACTCCACCAGCGGCGGTCCGTGCACGGCACACCTCCCCCGACGTACGACGCCTGTCGACCCCGGGGGAGCATGCCCGCCCCGCGGGCGTCGCACGGGAGCGCACGGGCGCACGGTGCGGGCGGGATCACGCGCCCGCGCGCCGCCGCAAAGAGGGTGAAGTGCCCGGCGGGAAAGGGGAGTTGGGTGGGTCAGATGCCGGGCCGGTACCGCAGGGGATGGCCCTCCGGCACCTCCACCACGACGATGCGCACCCCGTCCGGATCGGCGATCCACATCTCCACCAGCCCCCACGGCCGGAGTTCCGGAGGCTCCAGCACCTCCACGCCGTGGCGCAGGAGCTCCTCGTGCGCCGCCGCGGCGTCCGCCACCTGGAGCCACAGCTCCAGCCCCGGCGCGGGCGGTGCCGCGGACCGGCCGGAGAGCTCCAGGAACCCGCCGCCGAGGAAGTAGACGGTGCCGCGGTCCGGGCCCGTCCCGAACTCGCGGTGGACCGCGAGCCCCAGCGCCCCGCCGTAGAAGGCCCGCGACCGCTCCGGATCGGTGGGCCGCAACAGCACCCTGCTGCTCAGTACGTGCACCATGCCGCCCGACTGTACGCAGCCGGGCCGCCGGACGCGGGCGGTTAGGCTCGAACCGGCCGAACCCGGCCCATGAACCGCACGGAAAGGTTCCGGACCAGCATGGAAGCCATGGAGACCGCAGGCCCCGGCACGCACTCGGCGCCGGTGTTCCGCTTCGCCGCCGAGGCCGACGTCCCGCAGCTCGTCCCCCTGATCGAGTCGGCCTACCGCGGGGACGCCAGCCGCACGGGCTGGACCACCGAGGCGGACCTGCTCGACGGCCAGCGGACGGACGAGGACGGGGTCCGGGCCGTGGTGGGCGACGGCGGCAGCCGGGTGCTGCTGGCCGAGGCCGATGGCGAGATCCTGGCCTGCTGCCACATCGAGCACCGGGGCGCGCACGCGTACTTCGGCATGTTCGCCGTCCGTCCGCAGCGGCAGGGCGGCGGTCTGGGCAGAGCGGTGATGGCCGAGGCGGAGCGGGTCGCGCGGGCCGAGTGGGGCGCGCGGGAGATGCATATGACGGTCATCCGGCAGCGGGAGGAGCTCATCTCCTGGTACGAGCGGCGCGGTTACCGGCGGACCGGGGAGATGAGCCCGTTCCCCTACGGCGACGAGCGCTTCGGCATACCGCGCCGCGACGACCTGGAGTTCGAGCTGCTGATCAAGGACCTCGGCTGAGGGATGTGCCCCCCGTGGCCCCCGGCTGTCATTCGGCAGCGGCCGACAGGAAAAACCACGGCCGGACCCGGGGGTCCGCAGGATAATTTGCAGCAGCACCCCTTGAGGAGAAGAACCTCGCATGGATACGGTGTCTTAACGCCAGGTTCTCCCGAGGAGGGGTAGTCATGACGGAAATTCTTGCGCAGGGGGCCATAGCCACCGGCGAATCGTCGTCCGAGACGGCGGTCGAGAGCGTCACCCGGCACCCCGCCTGGGCGGAGCTCAAGGACGCCGTGGAGACCATCCGGCCGTGGCAGTCCGCCGACGGGTCGATCGACCTCGCGGCCGACGGGGCACCGCCGACGGAGACGGTCCGCGCCGAGGTCGAGCGGGTCGCCGCCGCCGTCGGGCAGCTCTCGCCGCTCCTCCCGCACGACGCCGACTACCACACGGCCGTCGTCGCCGACCTGCGCGCCTGGGCGGACTCCGGCTTCGGGGTCCCGGACTTCCTCGACTCGCTGCTGGCCTTCCAGCCCGCCGCCCACCGCACCGACGGCCGCCAGCACCTGGTCGTCTTCCCCATGTACACCCAGAACGGCAACCCCGACCGCAATCTCGAGGCGGTCGTGCTGCGGGTGGTGTGGCCCGAGTGGCTCTCGGAGCTGGAGCGCACCCGCTACGACAACCCGCTGTTCCTCGGCATCACCTTCGAGGACTTCACCGCCGGCTACGACACCAACTCCGCGGTGCTCTTCCCCGAGACGGTCGCCGTCCGCCAGGCCCCCGAGCGCTTCACCTGGGGCGCCATCTTCTGCGACCGCGAGGCCGCCCGCTTCCGCCGCGTGACCGAGGCCGCCGTGGACGCGCTCGGCCTGGAACTGCCCGCCGACATCGCCGACATGCTCGGCGACCAGCAGCGCTGTCAGCAGGCATTCGTCCTCTGGGACATGGTCCACGACCGCACCCACAGCCACGGCGACCTGCCGTTCGACCCCTTCATGATCAAGCAGCGGCAGCCGTTCTGGATGTACGGCCTGGAGGAGCTGCGCTGCGACCTCACCGCCTTCAAGGAGGCCGTGAAGCTGGAGGCCGAGGGCAACGCGCACGGCCGCGACGTCCAGTACGCCGTCCTCTTCGACCGGATGTTCCGCTTCCCGGTCACCGGCGACCGGGTGCGCAACTACGACGGCCTCGGCGGCCAGCTCCTCTTCGCCTACCTGCACAAGCACGACGTCGTACGCTGGACGGACAACACCCTGCACATCGACTGGGACCGCGCCCCGCAGGTCACCAATCAGCTGTGCGGCGAGATCGAGAAGCTCTACCGGGACGGCATCGACCGCCCCAAGCTCGTCCACTGGTTCGCCGCCTACGAGCTCGTCTCGACGTATCTGGCCCCGCACCCCGGCTCCACCTGGGCCAAGGGTCCCGAGGCCCTCGACCTCGGTCTCCCGCCGCGCAAGCTCGTGGACGACGTGCTTCCGGACGAGTTCCCGCTCAGCATGTTCTTCGAGGCACTTGCCAAGAAGCTGCGGACCGTGATCGCCTCGACCAAGGGCATCACCGCACAGGGCGCCGAGAAGGCGGCGGCGTGAGCGAGGGGAACGAGGAGGCGACGACCATGAGCACTGCGACCAACGGCAACGGTCCGCTGGAAGGCCGCGTCGTGGCCGTGGCAGGGGCGGCCGGTCCGGCCGGCCGGGCCACGCTGCTGCGGCTGGCCGAGGCGGGCGCGACGGTCGTCGCCGCCGACGCGGACGCGGCCCGCCTCGCCGAGGCGGTGGACGCGGCCCGCTACGCCCACGGCGGCGCCACGGTCACCGGCGACACCGTGGACCTGCTCGACCTGGAGGCCACGCGCGCCTGGGCCGACCGCACGGAGAAGGAGTTCGGCCGCGTCGACGGGCTCGTCCACCTGGTGGGCGGCTGGCGCGGCTCGGCGACCTTCGCCGAGACCGACCTGGCGGACTGGGCGCTCCTGGAGAAGCTGCTGATCCGCACCGTGCAGCACACCTCACTGGCCTTCGAGGGCCCGCTCGCCCGCAGCGGCGACGGCCGCTTCGTGCTGGTGAGCGCGGCCGGCGCCAGCAAGCCCACCGCGGGCAACGCGGCGTACGCGGCCTCCAAGGCCGCCGCGGAGGCGTGGACCCTCGCCCTGGGGGACGCCTTCCGCAAGGCCGGCGGCGAGGACGGGCCGAAGGCCGCCGCCACCGTCCTGATCATCAAGGCACTGGTGCACGACGCGATGCGCGCCGAGCGCCCGAACGCGAAGTTCGCGGGCTTCACCGACGTCACGGACCTGGCCGAGGCCATCGTCGGCGTCTGGGACAAGCCCGCCCAGGAAGTGAACGGAACCCGTCAGTGGCTGACTCCCCGACCGTGACCGCGACCGACGCGATACGCCGGCACGACCCGCACTCCCGCGGCTTCGCCAGCGACAACTACGCCGGCGCGCACCCCGAGATCCTCGCGGCGCTCGCGCTCGCCAACGGGGGCCACCAGGTCGCCTACGGGGAGGACGCCTACACCGGGCACCTCCAGGAGGTGTTCCGGGGCCACTTCGGGCCCACCGCGGAGGTCTACCCGGTCTTCAACGGCACCGGCGCCAACGTCGTCGCGCTCCAGGCCGTCACCGAGCGGTGGGGGGCCGTCGTCTGCGCGGAGACCGCCCACATCAACGTCGACGAGTGCGGCGCCCCCGAGCGCGTCGGCGGCCTCAAGCTGCTCACCGTCCCCACGCCGCACGGCAAGCTCACCCCCGAGCTGATCGACCGGCAGGCGTGGGGCTGGGAGGACGAGCACCGCGCCCAGCCGCAGGTCGTCTCGCTCACCCAGACCACCGAGCTGGGCACCTGCTACACCCCCGACGAGATCCGCGAGATCTGCGACCATGCCCACGAGCGGGGCATGCGGGTCCACGTCGACGGCTCCCGGCTCGCCAACGCCGCGGCCACGCTCGGCCTGCCGCTGCGGGCCTTCACCACCGACGCCGGGGTCGACCTGCTGTCCTTCGGCGGCACCAAGAACGGCCTGCTCTTCGGCGAGTGCGTCGTCGTCCTGAACCCGGACGCGGTCAAGGCGATGAAGCACCTGCGCAAGCTGTCCATGCAGCTCGCCTCCAAGATGCGCTTCGTCTCGGTGCAGTTCGAGGCCCTGCTGGCCGGGGACCTGTGGCTGCGCAGCGCGGCGCACGCGAACGCGATGGCGCGGCGGCTGGAGGAGGGCGTGCGTGGCGTGCCTGGGGTCGAGGTGCTGCATCCCGTGCAGTCCAACGCGGTGTTCGCGCGGCTGCCGCACGACGTCTCGGAGCGTCTGCAGAAGCGATACCGCTTCTACTTCTGGGACGAGGCGGCCGGCGATGTCCGCTGGATGTGCGCCTTCGACACGGCGGAGGAGGATGTGGACGGGTTCGTGGGGGCGCTGCGGGAGGAGATGGCGCGGGGGTAGCCGCTTCGCGGTGGGATGTGCCCCGGTCCCGCCCTTTCACCGTTTCCCGGGGAGACCCCGGACCCCAAGCGCCCTTCGGGCGCTGTCCTCAAACGCCGGACGGGCTGAATTTCAGCCCGTCCGGCGTTTGAGGACAACCCGCGCGGAGCGCGGCGAGAAACGGTGAAAGGGCGGGACCGGGGCACATCCCACCGCGCGCCCCACTACGCCCGCGTCACCAACTCCTCCGGCGTCGGCGCCGTCCCGCCCAGGTGTGCCGGGATCCACCACGAGTCGTCCGGCCCCTTGGGGCGCATCGGGTAGGCGCGCTGGGCCGATTCCAGGAGTTCCTGGACGCGGGCCCGCAGTCGCTCGGTGATGTGTTCCGCCGGCTCGTCCGCGTCGGTGGGCATGGGAGCCCCCACCCGGATCGACACCGGGAGATGGCTGCGCCCCAGATCCCGCTTCCGCCCCTTCGTCCACAGCCGCTGTGTTCCCCACAGCGCCATCGGCACCAGCGGCACGCCCGCCTCCTGGGCCAGCCGGGCCGCGCCCGACTTGAAGGTCTTCAGCGTGAACGAGCCCGAGATCGTCGCCTCGGGGAAGACCCCGACGATCTCGCCCGAACGCAGCGCGTTCAGCGCGTGGTTGTACGCACCCGTGCCCGCCGAGCGGTCCACGGGGATGTGCTTCATCGCCCGCATCAGCGGACCGGACACCTTGTGCCGGAACACCGACTCCTTGGCCATGAAGCGCACCAGCCGCTTCGCCGGCCGTGCCGCGAGGCCGCAGAAGACGAAGTCGAGGTACCCGATGTGGTTGCTCACCAGAACCGCCCCGCCGCGCTCGGGGACGTGCTCGGTCCCCTGGAGGTCGATGCGCAGGTCGGCCGCCTTGAACAGGGTGCGGACCGCGCCGATGACCGGGGGGTAGACGAGTTCTGCCATGGAGGGGACATCCTTCGGGGGGCCTGGGGAGAGTGCTCCCGCTGAAGTTACCGGTGAAGACACCGCTGAAGTTACGCGGTCGTAGGGTGGCGGCTTCCGGCAGATCGTGCCTGAATGTCCGGCCCGCGGGCCAGTCGGGGGACGGTCCGGAGTGGGAGATCCTCGTCACGTGGCCCGTTATGCCCGATACGGCCGTCGGCGACGGGGGCATCCTGGGCATGTGTGTGATCACGACACGGCGCGGCTGAGCGCCGAGGAGATCGGCGCGGAGCTGGGGGAGCGGGCCACGCTCGTCCTGTTCTCCAGCGCCTTCTGCCGGCCCTGCCGTGCGACGCGGCGCGTGCTCGCCGACGTGGCCGCGATGGTCGACGGCGTCGCGCACGTCGAGATCGACGCGGAGGCGCACCTCGGCCTCGTCCGGCGGCTGGACGTCGCCGCCACCCCGACCGTGCTCGTCCTCGACGCCGAAGGGCGCGTCGTGCGCCGGGCGGTGGGGGAGCCGCGCCCGGCCCATGTCATCGCCGCGCTGGGCGCGGTCGTCTCCGCGTGATCCGTCCAGGGGTCCGCCCAGGGGTCCGCCCAGTGATCCATTCCGTGATCCGTCTCCCATCCGCGCCCCGGGCCTTGACGCCCCTCCCCGCCGCTCGTCAAGGTGGCGCCATGTGGCCTGGAACGCCTGGAACCCCCGCTCGGGGACGCACACCCGCGCCCCGGCGCTGTCCGAGCTCCTGAGCGACCGCGCCCGCCCGTTCCGGCCCACTCCCGAAAAGGACCGCTCCATGTCGGCCTCGCCCGAACTCGGCACCCCAGGCACCGTCCTCGCAGGACCCGAGCTGCTGCGCGCGGTCTTCCGCCGGCACGCCGCCGGCGTCGCGGTGATAACGGCGGCGCGGGGCGGCCGCCCCGTCGGCCTGACCGCCACCTCGCTCGCCTCGGTGGCCGCCGAGCCGCCGATCGTCTCCTTCGGGGTGGGCACCGGCTCGTCCAGCTGGCCCGTGCTCGCCGAGGCCGTCCACGTCGGCGTCCACATACTCGCCGAGAACCAGCGGGAGTTGGCCGCCACCTTCGCCCGCAGCGGCGCCGACCGCTTCGCCCCGCCCACCCGCTGGACCACCGGCCCGGAGGGCGTGCCCCTGCTGGAGGGGGTGCTCGGGTGGCTGGTGTGCCGGGTGGTGGCCCGGGTGCCCGCGGGCGACCACCGGGTCTTCCTCGCCGAGGCCGTGGCGGGTGACGTGGCGGGTGAGGCCGTGGTGGGCGATGCTGCGGAAGCAGGTCGTCCACTTCTGTACCGCCAGGGGCGCTTCAACGCGTTGCGCGACTGATCCGTCCCCGCCCCGCGCCCCGGCCGCGCGTTGGACAAATCACAGTTCAGCGGCCTTGCGCTCGGGGAAAGCGATCGCTGTACTGACGAGTAACATCCTGGTCGGGGGCATCGCCCGAAGACCGGGATCCGCCCCCCGAAGGCGCCTATGCTGCCTGTCAAGGCACAAGGCAGCTACGAAATGACGATGCAGTAGGAGAGCCGGCGTGAGCTTGAGGATCGTTGTCACCGTGAAGTACGTGCCCGACGCCACCGGCGACCGGCACTTCGCCGAGGACCTGACCGTCGACCGCGACGACGTGGACGGCCTGCTCTCGGAGCTCGACGAGTACGCGGTCGAGCAGGCGCTGCAGATCAAGGAGGAGGCGGACGACGCCGAGGTCACGGTCCTGACCGTCGGCCCCGAGGACGCCACCGACGCCCTCCGCAAGGCCCTGTCGATGGGCGCCGACAAGGCTGTCCACGTCGAGGACGACGACCTGCACGGCACCGACGCGCTCGGCACCTCCCTGGTGCTGGCCAAGGCCCTCGAGCACGTCGGCTACGACCTGGTCGTCTCCGGCATGGCCTCCACCGACGGCGGCATGGGCGTCGTCCCGGCGATGCTGGCCGAGCGCCTGGGCGTCCCGCAGGTCACCCTGCTCTCGGAGGTCAAGGTCGAGGGCGGCAAGGTGACCGGCCGCCGCGACGGCGACGCGGCCAGCGAGCAGCTGGAGGCTTCCCTCCCGGCCGTCGTGTCCGTCACCGACCAGTCCGGCGAGGCCCGTTACCCGTCCTTCAAGGGCATCATGGCCGCCAAGAAGAAGCCGGTGGAGACCCTGGACCTGTCCGACCTCGGCATCGAGGCGGACGAGGTCGGCCTCGACAACGCCTCGACCAAGGTCGAGGAGGCCACGGAGCGCCCGGCCCGCACGGCCGGCACGATCGTCAAGGATGAGGGCAACGGCGGGAAGCAGCTCGCCGAGTTCCTGGCGGGTCAGAAGTTCATCTGAGCCCCGACCCCTCCCTCAACCGTCTTCAACTTCCCGCAGGAGCAACGCCATGGCTGAAGTCCTCGTCTACGTAGACCACGTGGACGGTGCCGTCCGCAAGCCCACCCTCGAACTGCTCACCCTCGCCCGCCGCATCGGCGAGCCCGTCGCGGTGCACCTCGGCGCCGGCGCCGACGCGGCCGCGCAGACCCTGGGCGAGCACGGCGCGGTCAAGGTCCTCGCCGCCGACGCGCCCGAGTTCGCCGACTACCTGGTCGCGCCCAAGGTGGACGCGCTCCAGGCCGCGTACGAGGCCGTCTCCCCGGCCGCCGTCCTCCTCCCCTCGAACGCCGAGGGCAAGGAGATCGCCGCCCGCCTCGCCGTCCGCATCGGCTCCGGCATCATCACCGACGCCGTCGACCTGGAGGCCGGCGACGAGGGCCCGGTGGCCACGCAGTCCGTCTTCGCGGCCTCGTACACCACCAAGTCCCGCGTCATCAAGGGCACCCCGGTCATCACCGTGAAGCCCAACTCCGCCGCCCCCGAGGCCGCTCCGGCCGCGGGCACGGTCGAGCAGCTCTCCGTCACCTTCGGCGCGCTCGCCACCGGCACCAAGGTCGTCTCCCGCACCCCGCGCGAGTCCACCGGCCGCCCCGAGCTGACCGAGGCCGCGATCGTGGTCTCCGGCGGCCGCGGCGTCAACGGCGCCGAGAACTTCCCGCTGATCGAGGCCCTCGCCGACTCGCTCGGCGGTGCCGTCGGCGCCTCCCGCGCCGCCGTGGACGCCGGCTGGTACCCGCACACCAACCAGGTCGGCCAGACCGGCAAGTCGGTCTCCCCGCAGCTGTACATCGCGGCGGGCATCTCCGGCGCCATCCAGCACCGGGCCGGCATGCAGACCTCGAAGACCATCGTCGCCATCAACAAGGACGAAGAGGCGCCGATCTTCGAGCTGGTCGACTACGGCGTGGTCGGCGACCTCTTCGAGGTCGTCCCGCAGCTGACCGAGGAGGTCAAGGCCCGCAAGGGCTGAGACTCCCGACGGACGACGGGGTTCCCGTGCGCGGCGGCGCGCGGGAACCCCTTTCGTACGGACCGATTCGGACCGATTCCGTATGGACCGCTTCCGTACGGCCCGCACCCCGGTGTAGCTTCAACAAACCGTTGAGGAAGGGGTGATGGGGCGATGACGCGGCATCCCACGACGTTCGGTCCCGCTCTGGCGGCCCGGCTCGGCGCGTCCCTCGCGGACGTCGACGCGGAGCTCGCCCGCCGCTACCCGGGCGACGCGGGCACCCGGCAGCCGGTGCACACGGTCTACGTCCCGGCGGACGCCGTCCGTGCCGGCACGGTCCGCTCCTGGGGCGACCGCGCCCTCGCCGCGCTCGACGAACACGCCCCCTCCGCCGACGCGTTGGCGTCCGCCCTCGGCCTGTCCCCGGACGTCGCCGGACCCGTCCACGACCGCGTACGGGCGAAACTCGCCGCCGAGCCGGTCGAGGACCTGCGCATCGACTTCGAGGACGGCTACGGCCGCCGCTCCGACGCCGAGGAGGACGAAGCGGCGCTCCACGCGGCCGGGTTGGTGGCCGCCGGGACGGGCGCCCCCTTCGCGGGCATCCGCGCCAAGTCCATGGATGCCGCCGTCCGCGACCGCGGCATCCGCACCCTCGACGTCTTCCTTACCGCGCTGACGGCGGCCGGCGGTCTGCCCGACGGCCTCGTCCTCACCCTCCCCAAGGTCACCCACGCCGAACAGGTCGCCGCGATGGCCACTCTGGCCGGGGAGTTCGAGAAGGCCCACGCCCTGGACCCCGGACGCCTCCGCTTCGAGGTCCAGATCGAGACCACCCGGGCGATCCTGGGCCCCGACGGCCGTGCCACGGTCGCCCGCTTCCTGGACGCGGGCGAGGGCCGTGTCTCGGCCCTCCACTACGGCACGTTCGACTACAGCGCGGCCTGCGGCGTCGCCCCCGCGCACCAGTCCCCCGACCACCCGGCCGCCGACCACGCCAAGGCCGTGATGCAGACCGCCGTGGCCGGGACGGGCGTCCGCCTCTCCGACGGCTCGACGAACGTCCTGCCGGTGGGGACGGGCGAACAGGTCGGCGCCGCCTGGCGGTTGCACCACGACCTGGTCCGCCGGTCGCTCGCCCGCGCCTATTACCAGGGCTGGGACATGCACCCGGGGCACCTGGTGAGCCGCTACGCGGCGGTGTACGCGTTCTACCGGGAGGGCCTGGAGGCGGCCGCGGCGCGGCTGGTCGCGTACACGGGAGGCGGGGTCGGCGGCCGCATGCTGGACGAGCCGGCGACGGCGCGGGCGCTGGCCGGATATGTGCTCCGCGGGGTGGACTGCGGAGCCGTGGGAGCGGAGGAGGCGGCCCGGGCGACGGGGCTGACACGGGGGGAGCTGGAGGGGCTCGTCATGCGGCCGCCCGATGCGCCGCGAAACGGAAGCTCCCCTCCCCGACCGTGACGGAGCACTTCTCGAAGCCCGCCATCCGCAGGCGCGCCTCCAGGGTCTCCGGCGGTACGGGCACACAGGTGTCGCCGAGATGGATGGCCCGGAAGCCCCAACTGCTCAGCGCGTCGCAGCCGGTGAAAAGACCGCCGGGGCGGAGCACCCGGTGGGCCTCGGCGAAGAGCCGGTCCTGGGCCGCGACCGACGGCACATGGTGGAGCATCGTGAAGCAGACGACGGAGTCGAACCGGCCGTCGTCCAGCGGCAGATCGGCGCCGTCGCCGTGGACGACGTCCACCCGGTCGCCGAACAGCAGGCGCAGCCGGACGGTGTAGGAGGGATCGGACTCGACGGCGGTCAGTCGTTCCGTCCGGCGGAGCAGCGCGCTGGTGGTGGCGCCGTAACCGGGCCCGATCTCCAGGGTGTCGGGGCCGAGCCGGGCGTCCTCCAGGGCCCAGGGCAGGAGTTGGTCGCGGACGGAGCGCGCCCAGCGGTCGGAGGAGCAGAGGCGGCGGTGGACGAGATTCATCGGCATGCCCCGAGGTTAGGAAGGGGGGAGCTGTGTCGTATACGCACCAGGAGGCCAACCCATGTCGCCGAACGGACAGCCGCACCGGATCCGCAGGCCCGCACCCCGGCTGGTCAACCCGCCCGGCGGGGCCGTCGCCGTGGCCAGCTTCCCGCTGGACGGCGGCGAGTGGTTCGGGCGCCACCGGCACGACGCCCACCAACTGGCGTGGGCGCCCGACGGGGTGCTGGCCGTCCGCACGCACGGCCGTACGTGGGTGCTGCCGCCGACCGTCGCCCTCTGGATACCGGCCGGCACCCCGCACTCCACCGGGGCGACGGCCTCCGCCCTGCTCCGCAGCCTGTACTTCTGGCCGGACCGCTGCCCGCTCACCTGGGACGAGCCCCGAGTCGTCCCCGTCTCCGCCCTGTTGCGCGAGCTGATCGGACACCTCGCCCAGGACGAGGACCGGCTCGGCGCCGCCGAACGGGAGCGCGCGGAGCGCGTCGTCCTCGACCTGCTGGAGCCGGTCGAGGTGACGACCGTACGGGCGCCGATGCCCAGGGATCCCCGGGCCCGCCGGGTGGCGGAGGCGCTGCGCTCCGACCCGGCGGACGGCCGGACCCTCGCGGAGTGGGGCACGGCGGTGGGCGCGAGCGCGCGGACGCTGGCGCGGGCTTTCGCGACGGACACGGGCATGCCGTTCGGGCAGTGGCGCACACAACTGCGGCTGCAGACGGCCATGCCGCTCCTGGCGGCGGGAGCGACGGTGTCGTCGGTGGCCCGGAGGGTCGGCTACGGTTCGCCGAGCGCGTTCGTGGCGGCGTTCCGGCGGGGCGTGGGCGTGCCGCCGGGGGCGTACTTCGCGCCGGGGGTACGCGGATGAGCGCCCGGACCCGCGGCGTACGGTGAGGGGTGATGTCGAGGATCCGCCACACCCCGCGCGCCATGACCGGTATACGTCCGCTCCGCTCCGGTGACGGCATAGACGCCCACTGGCACGACGAGCACCAGATCGTCTACGCCGCGCGCGGAGTGCTCTCCGTGACGACCGACGCGGGCAGTTGGGTGGCCCCGGCCACCCGCGCCATCTGGGTCCCTGCCGGGACCGTCCACGAGCACCGCGCGTACGGCGAGACCGATGTCCACCTCGTCGGGCTCCCGGCCGGGGCCGACCCCCTGGGCCTCGACCGCCCCGCGGTCCTGGGCGTCGGGCCGCTGCTGCGCGAGCTGATCATCGCGTACACGGGGGAGCCGGAGGACCGCAGCGCAGAGCGGCGCCGGCTGAGGGGCGTCCTGCTGGACCGGCTGCGGCACTCCGACGAGCAGCCGGTCCATGTGCCCGCCGCGAGGGATCCACGGCTCGCCGCCGTGTGCGCGGTCCTCCGGGAGGATCCGGCGGACGGGCGGACGCTGGCGCGGCTGGGCGCCGAAGCGGGCGTCAGCGAGCGGACGTTGACCCGGCTCTTCCAGGCCGAGTTCGGGATGAGCTTCCCGCAGTGGCGGACGCAGGTGCGGCTGCATCACGCGTTGCGCCTGCTGGCGGAGGGGCTGACGGTCACGGCGGTGGCCCACCGGTGCGGGTGGGCGTCGAGCAGCGCGTTCATCGACGTCTTCCGGCGGGCGTTCGGCCGCACCCCGGCCCAACACCGGCCGAAAAACGGCTTCATGGAGCCTTCCCGGCCGCCCGGATAATGACGGCCGTCCGCGTGTTCCTCCCTCCGGAACAGGAGCAGCGATGAAGAGACCCGGGAGACTGATCGTGGGCGCGGCGGCGCTGGTCCTCGCGACCGGCGGCGCGTTCGCCGTGTCGTCGGCGACGGCCGAGGCCGGTCCGGGCGCCCGTACGCTGTCGGGCACCACCTACTGGGCGAAGGTCAGCGCCGAGGGGACCCTGCTCGGCGGGTCGGGCATCACCGGCGTGAACCACTGGGGCGGCGGCCGGTACAACCTCTACACCAGCTTCGGCCTCGACTCCTGCGCGCTGACCGGCACGCTCAACACCAAGGGCGGCCAGGACCCGGGTCCCGGCAACTCCTCGGTGCTGGTCGGCGAGGTGTACTCCAACACGCTCTTCGTCCGCACCGCGACGCCGTCGAGCGTGGACGACGACCGGCCGTTCTCGCTGGTGATCGTCTGCCCCTGACCGGCACTCCTCAGACGATCCGCTCGACCGCCGCCTGCACGAGCCGTTCGCGCTCCTCCTCCGGGAACACGTCGGGGAGCGTGAGCTGCTCGACGATCAGCCAGTTGAGGGCGAGGTGGAGCAGCCGGACGGCCGTCGCGTCGCCGGGCAGGCCGGACTCCTCGTGGTACGCGACGTTGGCGTCGACGTCGGCGCGGACGCGCTCGGTGAGGACGGCGCGGAGCTGCGGACGGCGGGTGGCCTCCAGGCGGAGTTCGAGCAGGGCGAGGTAGCCGGTGCGGAAGGTGCTGACGCGGCCGACCAGTTCGCGCATCAGCACGGCGTACGTCTCCCGGTCGGGAGCCGCCGCCCGCTGCCGGGCGATCGTCGCCTCGTCGGGCTGGAGCCGCTGGTAGACGCGGGCGCCGGCCTGGGTGAGCAGGTCGTCGCGGTTCGCGAAGTAGTTGGAGGCCGTGCCGTTCGGCACGCCGGCCTCGGTGTCCACCGAGCGGAAGGTCAGCCCGCGCGCCCCCTCCCGGGCCAGGACCTCGATGGCGGCGTCGACGAGGGCCGCCCTTCGTTCGTCGTTCCTGCGCATCGTTGACACCACTCCAGGTGTAGTACTACGGTTCCGTTCGTCGGTCAGACTACTACGGGTGGAGTGGTAAGAGAATGCGTGAACTCGTGTACTTCGTCGGCGTCAGCATCGACGGCCGGATCGCCGGGCCGGGCGGCGAGTACGACTTCTACCCCCAGGGCGACGAGCGGCAGGCGGCCGCCTACAGCGGCTGGGTCAACGAGCGCTACCCCGAGTTCCTCCCCACGGCCTTCCGGTCCGTCGTCGGCCTGGCCGACGCCCCCAACCGGCACGTCGACACCGTGCTGATGGGGCTGGGCGCGTACCGGCCCGCGCTGGACGCGGGCATCACCAGCCCGTACGCGCACCTGCGGCAGTACGTGGTGTCGAGCACGCTCGGCGCGAGCCCGGACCCCGCGGTGACGGTGGTGGACGGCGACCCGCTCGCCCTGGTCCGGGAGTTGAAGAAGGAGGAGGGGGAGAAGGACATCTGGCTGTGCGGCGGAGGCAGGCTCGCGGGCGCGCTGCTGCCGGAGATCGACCGGATGGTCGTCAAGAGCTATCCGGTGGTGGCGGGGGCCGGAATCCCGGCGTTCGACGGGGAGTTCGACCCCACGGCGTTCGTGGTGACGGAGCGGAAGTCGTTCGGGAACGGCGTGACGATCACGTGGTACGCGCGGCGCTGACGGGGGCGGAGGGTCGGTGGCCGCTCTCGCCGGGCGGTGACGGCTGTGCAGCCGGCTCGCTCGTGAGTGCGCCGACGGATCAGAGGGCCGTTCCGGGTGCCGGGCGCAGCTCTCCCGACCCCCGGACGATCAGCCGCGTCGGGAGCTCCACGCGTTGCGGTGCGCTGTCGTCCCCCTCCAGGCGGCGGAAGAGCAAGTCGGCCGCGGTGCGGCCCAGTTGGGCGGCGTCCTGGGCGATCACGGTGACGGCGGGGGTGAGCAGGTCGGCCAGTTCGAGGTCGTCGAAGCCGACGAGGGCGACCGGGCGCGGGAAGCGGGCCAGGACGCGGACGGCCGTCGCCGTCACGCGGTTGTTGCCGGTGAAGAGGGCGGTGACCGGGGACGGGCGGCCGGTCAGCATGCGTTCCGCCTCCGCGCGGACACGGTCGGGGGACGTGGGGCCGAGCGAGACCCAGGACTCGTCCACGGGGAGTCCGGCGGCGGCCATCGCCGCGCGGTAGCCGCGCAGCCGCTCGGTGGCGGTGTGGATGCGCGGCTGGTCGCCGATGAAGCCGATGCGGCGGTGGCCGTGGGCGATGAGGTGGGCGACCCCTTCGCGGGCGCCGCCGAAGTTGTCGGAGAGGACCGTGTCGGCGGCCGTCAGTCCGCCGGGGCGGTCGACGAAGACGGTGGCCAGCCCGGCCGCCGTCTCCGGTTCGAGGTAGCGGTGGTCGTCGCCGGCGGGGACGACGACCAGGCCGTCGACGCGGCGGGCGCACAGCGCCAGGACCAACTCCCGCTCCCGCGCCGGGTCCTCGGCGCTGGAGCCGTTGATGAGCAGGGCGCCGTGGTCGCGGGCGACCTCCTCGACGGCGCGGTTGAGCGGGGCGTAGAAGGGGTCGGCGAGGTCCTCCAGGACCAGGCCGATCGAGGCGGTGCGGCCCTTGCGGAGCACGCGGGCGCTGTCGTTGCGGCGGAAGCCGAGGGCGGTGATCGCCTCCTGGACCCGGTGCTCGGTCTCGGCGGTCACTCCCGGCTCGCCGTTCACCACCCGGGAGACGGTCTTGAGGCCGACTCCGGCGCGCGCCGCCACGTCCTTCATGGTCGGCCGGGCCCCGTAGCGCGGGCGGGGGAGGGGAATCGAGAGGGGGCTGCGGGTCCGGTCGGACACGGGCGGTGCGTCCTTCTGTGTGCCTTCGGTGGGCGGTGACGTCGAGCATAGAACCTGGACAACGTTGTCAACAGTGGGGAGACTGGCGGGAAAACGACGGCGTCGGAACCGAGTCGAATGGGAGAAACCGTCCGGTATGCGAAGCCTCTCCGGCGACCTCGTCGCCGCCCTGGACATCGGTGGTACGAAGATCGCGGGGGCGCTGGTGGACTCGGGTGGCGCGCGCCTGCGGACCGCGCGGCGCCGTACGCCGGCCGAGAAGGACGCGGCGGCGGTGGCGGGCGCGGTGGCCGAGGTCCTCGACGAGCTGAGGGGCGCGCCCGAGTGGCCCCGGGTACGGGCCGCAGGCATCGGCAGCGCCGGGCCCGTGGACGCCTCGCGCGGCACGGTCAGCCCGGTCAACATCCCCGGCTGGCGCGACTTTCCGCTGGTCGACGAGGTGCGACGGCTGACCGGCGGCCACCCGGTGGTCCTCGTCGGCGACGGCGTCGCGATGACGGCGGCCGAGCACTGGCAGGGGGCGGCGCGCGGCTGGGCCAATGCGCTGTGCATGGTGGTCTCCACGGGGGTGGGGGGCGGCCTGGTGCTCGACGGCAGGCTGCATTCCGGTCCCACGGGCAACTCCGGGCACATCGGGCACATCAGCGTCGATCTGGACGGTGACGCGTGCCCCTGCGGGAGCCGCGGATGCGTGGAGCGCATCGCCAGCGGGCCGAACATCGCGCGCCGCGCGCTGGACGCGGGCTGGCGGCCCGGGCCGGACGGCGACGCGACCGCCGCCGGTGTCGCGGCGGCGGCCCGTGCCGGCGACCCGCTGGCCCTCGCCTCCTTCGACCGCGCCGCCCGGGCGCTGGCGGCCGGCATCGCCGCGACGGCGGCGCTGGTCGAGATCGGGGTGGCCGTGGTGGGCGGTGGTGTGGCGGGCGCGGGGGACGTCCTCCTCGCGCCCCTGCGCCGACACCTGCGGGACTACGCGGCGTTGTCGTTCACGGCAGACGTCGAGGTCGTCCCGGCGATGCTGGGCTCCGACGCCGGCCTGGTGGGCGCGGCGGCCGCGGCGGCGGAGCAGGTGGGGATGTGGGGCAGGAGGCGAGCCAGCTGACACACCGTCAGAAAAGATCGCGCCAGAGCGGCGGACGGCGGCACGTGCCGTCAGGCCCCGGGGAGGCGTCCCGGGGACGCGCGACTCCCGTGCCCGGGGCGGGACTCCGCCCTGTCCGGGACGGGACTCCGCCCTGCCCCGGGCGGGGATCAGTCCGTCCCGCCCTCCGCAACTCCGCAGGTGCAAAGCCGCGGGAAGTGATCACCCGTCGCCTAGGTTGAGTGGTCCATGCACGCGTGCGCCGTCGAGGCGCCTCGGACAGGGGGACAACGTGTCAGCGGATCAGGCGGCAGTGCCGGACACCGGTGCGGGGGATGCGGCTGTTCAGGAGGGGCGGCTCCGGCGGGACCTGGGGTTCTGGGCGCTCACGGCGATCGGGTTCTCCAACATCGTGGGGTCGGGCTGGCTGTTCGCGGCGATGTACGCGGCCCGGACGGCGGGGCCCGCGTCGTTGCTGACGTGGGTGGGGGCCGGGGTGCTGTGCGGGCTGGTCGCCCTGGTGATGATCGAGCTGGGTGCCTCGCGGCCGGAGGGCGGCGGTACGGTGCGCTGGCCGCTGTACGCCTCGGGGCGTCTGGTCGGGACGCTGGTGGGCTGGTCGGTCCTGCTGTCGGTGGGCGGTACCGCGGCCGAGATCAGCGCGATCATGCAGTACGCCGACCACTATCTGCCGGACCTCTACAGCGGGCACCTGCTCACCCCCACGGGCCTGGGGGTGGCCGTCGGCCTGAGCGTCCTGCTGACGGCCCTGAACTGGTTCGCGGTGCGGATGTTCGCGCGGCTGAACAACCTGGTGTCCGTCTTCAAGGTCGCCGTGCCGGTGGTCACGGTCATCGCCCTGTTCGCCTCCGGCTGGCACTCCGGCCGGCTGACCGACCACGGGGGATTCGCGCCGTACGGTTACGCGGCCTGTCTGTCCGCCCTGGCCGGCGGCGGCATCGTCTACTCGGTCAACGGTTTCCAGGCGCCCCTCGACTTCTCGGGCGAGGCCCGCAATCCCCGCCGTACCATTCCGGCCTCCGTGCTCACGGGCATCGGTCTGGCGCTGCTGATGTATCTGGGGCTCCAGTTGGCCTTCCTCTTCACCGTTCCCGAGGGGCTGCTCGGCGACGGCTGGAAGGGCGTCAACTTCGAGTCGCCGTTCGGACAGCTGGCCCTGATCCTCAACCTGCACTGGCTCTCCAGCCTGCTCTACGCCGACGCGGTGCTCTCGCCGGGCGGTTCGGCGTACGTCGGGGTGGCCCTCAACGCCCGTCACACCTATGCGCTGGCCAAGAACCGCACCCTGCCGCGGGCCTTGATGAAGGTCGACCGGCGTTCCGGCATCCCGCACCGGGCGCTGCTGCTGAACCTCGGCGTGATCGTGGTCTTCCTGCTGCCGTTCGGGGAGTGGCAGAGCATCGTCAGCATCATGGGCGACATGTACCTGTTGATCTACGCGGCCTCGGCCGTGGCGGTCGCCGTCTTCCGTGCCGACCCCGGCACGCGGATGGCGGGGTGGGTGCCCGGTCTGCACTGGATCGCTCCGCTCAGCTTCGTCGTGGCCAGCGAGTTCGTGTACTGGTCGGGCTGGCACGACCTGCGGCTGGCGCTGCCCCTCGTCCTGGCCGGGCTGCTGATCTTCCTCGGCATGCGGCGCTCCGTCCACGACGGGCCGCTCGCCGGTGAACTCCGCGACGGTGCATGGCTGTTGTGCTATCTGTCGGGGCTGACCCTGCTGTCGTGGCTGGGCACCTTCAAGGGCTCGGGCCGTCTCCCGGCGCCCTACGACTCCCTCACCGTCGCGCTCTTCGCCCTGGGTGTCTTCTTCTGGGCGGTGCGCTCGGGCATCCGGCACCGGACGTCGGCCCCGCGGCAGCCCGCACCGGCCGCGGAGTGACGTTCCTCCGCCGCCCCGGAAGTCCTCCGGCCGGGAGTGACGGAGCCGGTTCAGGGCAGTCACAACGTCGGGACCGCGCACACCCAACGGCCCCATCCCGCTCGTGGACACTCCCGTGGCAAGGTGTTCCGGGCACCGCAAGGGGGCCTTACGGAGGAGGGGGGAACCGTGATCGTCTGGCTGAACGGCGCGTTCAGTGCGGGCAAGACCAGCACCGCGAAGGAGCTGACCGGGCTCATACCGGACAGCCACCTCTACGACCCCGAGGTCATCGGAGGCGCCCTGCGTCACCTCCTGCCGCCGGGGAGGATGCGGGAGGTGGGGGACTATCAGGACCTGCCGGTCTGGCGGCGGCTGGTGGTCGACACGGCGGCGGCGCTGCTCGCCGAGGTGGGCGGGGTGCTCGTCGTCCCCATGACCCTGCTGCGGCAGGAGTACCGGGACGAGATCTTCGGGGGCCTGGCCGCGCGCCGGATCCGGGTCCGGCATGTGCTGCTGACCGTTGACGAAACGATACTGCGGACGCGGATCGAGGAACGGGTGGAGGATCCCGGCGACCCCGTCCGCAGCGAGTCCGTCCGGCAGTGGGCGCGGGACCATGTCGCGCCCTACCAGGAGGCGTTGTCCTGGCTGCGCGGCGACGCGTTCGTCGTCGACACCGGTGCGCTCGCCCCGCGCGAGGTCGCCGCACGGGTCGCCGAGGCCGTCCTCGACGGCACGGCGGCACCGTGCCAGATCGTCGAGACGCCCGAGCCGAAGGCCGAGACGCTCGCCGCCGGGGTGCTGCTCTTCGACGAGCACGACCGGGTGCTGCTCGTGGACCCCACCTACAAGCCCGGCTGGGAGTTCCCCGGCGGGGTCGTCGAGCCGGGGGAGGCACCGGCCCGGGCCGGGATGCGGGAGGTCGCCGAGGAGATCGGCATCGAACTCCCCGAAGTGCCCGGACTGTTGGTGGTCGACTGGGAGCCGCCCCGGCCCCCCGGCTTCGGCGGGCTGCGCTTCCTCTTCGACGGCGGACGGCTCACCGAGGCCGAGGCGCGGCGGCTGCTGCTCCCCGGCGCGGAACTGCGCGGCTGGCGCTTCGTCACGGAGGACGAGGCGAGCGCCCTGCTGCCGCCGGTCCGGCTGAACCGTCTGCGCTGGGCGCTGCGGGCGCGGGAGCGGGGGCGGCCGCTGAACCTGGAGGCGGGGGTGCCGGTGGGCTGACGGGCGCCGGTCCGTCGTCCGCCGCCCGAATCCCCGGACGTAGTAGGGGAGTCGGCAGGGCAGGGCAGGGGCGCGGCAGCCGGTCGGGCCCCGGGGCGTCCCCGCCGTCGGCTCCCGCCCGTACCGGGGCGGCGTGCCGGACCCGCCCCGGCGCGCGTCCGGGGACGGGCCGGCCGCCGCGCGGACCGGGCGGGAGCCGACGGCAGGGGCGGGCCCCCGGACGCGCGCCGGCGGCGGCCTCAGCGGTCCAGCACCGTCAGATCCAGCCGCGCCAGCCGCTCCGGGTCGGTCAGGATGTCGAGCTCGACGACCCTGCCCCGCGCGATGGTGAAGGCCAGGACCGAGAACGGCTCGCCGTCCACCGTCGCGACGACGCCCGCCGCACCGTTGACGAGGGCGGGGCGCGCCGCTCCCGCGATGCGGGAGAAGGTCATCGCCCCGGAGGCCACGGCCTCGGCCCCGCGGACCACGCTGAACGGGCGCAGCGCGCCGCCGTCCGCGCGGAGCACGACGTCCGGGTCCAGGACGGCCATCAGCGCCTCGAAGTCGCCCCCGCGCGCGGCCGCGAGGAACGCGTCCACCACCGTGCGCTGACGGACCGGGTCCGTTTCGGCGGCCGGAGCCGCGCCCTGGACCCGGCGGCGGGCCCGGCTGGCGAGCTGCCGGGCCGCGGCCGGAGTGCGCCCCACGACGGGCGCGATCTCGTCGAACGGCACGGCGAACATGTCGTGCAGCACGAACGCCAGCCGCTCCGCGGGGGCCAGCGCCTCCAGCACCACGAGCAGGGCCAGGCCCACCGAGTCGGCCAGCAGCGCCTGTTGCTCGGGGTCGACGCCGTCGGCGCTGCTGATGACCGGGTCGGGCAGCCGCGCCGGTTCGTCCACCGGCTCCTCGCGCCGGGCGGTGCGCGAGCGCAGCATGTCCAGGCAGACCCGGCCGACGACGGTCGTCAGCCACCCGCCCAGGTTCTCCACCGCGTCCGCGTCCGACCGGCTGAGCCTGAGCCACGCCTCCTGCACCGCGTCGTCCGCCTCGCTGAGCGAGCCGAGCATGCGGTAGGCGACGGCCCGCAGGTGCGGGCGGTGGCCCTCGAAACGCCGGGCGAGGAGGTCGCTGTCGCTGGTCATCCGTACATGTTCCGTTCTCGGTGCGGCGGGGGCGCGGACGCGCCCCTCACCACCCTGACGAAGCCGGTCCGCCGAATGTGACCGTCAGGCCCGGCTCTCCGCGTAATTCACCAGGAACAGGGCCTCCGCCAGCGACAGCCGCTCCAGCTCCTCCGGCGAGACGCTCTCGTTGACCGCGTGGATCTGGGCCTCCGGCTCGCTCAGGCCGATGAGCAGGATCTCGGTCTCCGGGTAGAGCGCGGCCAGGGTGTTGCACAGCGGGATGGAGCCGCCCATGCCGGCGGTCTGCATCTCCTCGCCCGGGTAGGCGACGCCCATGGCCTCGGCCATCGAGGCGTACGCCGGGCTGCTGGTGTCGGCCTGGAACGGCTGGCCCTGGCCGATCTGCTCCGTGGTGACCCGGGCGTTCCACGGCACCGCCGACTCCAGGTGCGCGCGCAGCAGCTTCGTCGCCTCCGCGGCGTCCATGCCCGGCGGCACCCGCAGGCTGATCAGCGCGCGGGCGCTGGCGTGCACGGACGGGGTGGCGCCGACCACCGGCGGGCAGTCGATGCCCAGGACGGTGACGGCCGGGCGCGCCCAGAGGCGGTCGGCCACCGTGCCGGCGCCGATGAGCGAGACGCCGTCGAGCACCTTCGCGTCGGAGCGGAAGTTCTCCTCCGGGTACTGCAGGCCCTCCCAAGTGCCCTCCGGCTCCAGGCCGTTGACGACGGTGGAGCCGTCGGGGGCGCGCAGCGAGTCGAGGGTGCGGATGAGCGCGGCCAGCGCGTCCGGCGCGGCGCCGCCGAACATGCCGGAGTGCAGATTGCCCTCCAGGGTGTCCACCTGGACGCGGACGAGCGTCATGCCGCGCAGCGTGGCGGTCACCGTCGGCAGGCCGAGCCGGAAGTTGCCCGCGTCGCCGATGACGATGGCGTCGGAGGTCAGCAGCTCCGGGTGCGCCTCGGCGTAGTCCTGCAGGCCGCCGGTGCCCTGCTCCTCCGAGCCCTCGACGATCATCTTCACGCCGACCGGCACCCCGCCGTGCTCCTTGAGCGCCCGCAGCGCCGTCAGATGCATGATGAAGCCGCCCTTGCAGTCGGCCGCGCCGCGCCCGTACCAGCGCCCGTCACGCTCCGTCAGCTCGAACGGCGGGGAGAGCCACGCGTCCTCGTCCAGCGGCGGCTGCACATCGTAGTGCGCGTAGAGCACCACCGTCGGGGCGCCCTCGGGGCCGGGCAGGTAGCCGTAGACGGACTGCGTGCCGTCCGGGGTGTCCAGCAGCGCGACGTCCTGGAAGCCCTCGGCGCGCAGCGCGTCCGCCACCCAGTTCGCCGCGCCCTCGCACTCGCTCTTGGGGAACTGCGCCTCGTCCGCCACGGAACGGAACGCGACCAGTTCGGTCAGCTCGGCCTTGGCGCGGGGCTGCAGGGCGGCGACGGTCGCCGCGAGCGCGGCGGAATCCGGACGGGGACGGGTCTCCATGGGAACGCTCCTCGGGGGCACGGCGTTGGGTCGTACGTACGGACGATGACGCCCTCGATCCTTTCATGGCCCCTCGCCGCGGTCCCCGCGTGTCCCCCCGGCGGCTTCCGGTCCGGGACTTCCGGTCCGGGGCTTCCGGTCCGGGGCTTCCGGTCCGGGGCTTCCGGTCCCGGAGGCCTCCGCGGCGGGCCGTAGGATGCGGGCGTCAGGCCCAGGTCGGTCACGAAGTCGGTCACGAAGCGGGAGTGGAAGCACAGGTGAGCAGCGACAACGCAGCGCGGGAAGCGGGGCGGGACGTGCCGGGGGAGAGCGAGCCGGTCTGGGACGTCGTGGTGGTGGGCGCGGGCCCCGCGGGAGCCTCCGCCGCCCTCGCCGCGGCCGGCGCCGGACGCCGGGTGCTGCTCCTGGAGAAGGCCGAGCTCCCGCGCTACAAGACCTGCGGCGGCGGCATCATCGGCCCGTCCCGCGACGCCCTGCCGCCCGGCTTCGAACTGCCGCTGCGCGACCGGGTGCACGCCGTCACCTTCTCGCTCGACGGGAAGCTCACCCGCACCCGCCGGTCGAAGAAGATGCTCTTCGGGCTCATCAACCGGCCCGAGTTCGACGCCCGCCTGGTCGAGGCGGCGCGGGCCGCGGGCGCCGAGGTGCGCACCGGGGTGACCGTCTCGCGCGTCGAGCAGCACGGGCCGGCCGTGCCCGACCGGCGCACGGTCGCCGTCGTCCTGGGGGACGGGACGACGGTGCTGGCCCGCGCGGTCGTCGGCGCGGACGGCAGCGCCGGGCGGATAGGGGCGCACGTCGGCGTGAAGCTCGACCAGGTGGACCTCGGCCTGGAGGCCGAGATTCCTGTCCCGCCGTCGGTCGCCGAGGACTGGAAGGGCCGGGTGCTCATCGACTGGGGCCCGCTGCCCGGCAGTTACGGCTGGGTCTTCCCCAAGGGCGACACCCTCACCGTCGGCGTGATCTGCGCACGGGGCGAGGGCGCCGGGACGAAGCGCTACCTCGACGACTTCATCGCCCGTCTCGGGCTGGCCGGCTTCGAGCCCAGCATCTCCTCCGGGCACCTGACGCGCTGCCGCTCCGACGACTCCCCGCTGTCGCGCGGGCGGGTCGTCGTCTGCGGCGACGCGGCCGGGCTGCTGGAGCCCTGGACCCGCGAGGGCATCTCCTTCGCCCTGCGTTCCGGGAAGCTGGCCGGGGAGTGGGCCGTGCGCATCGCCGAGGCGCAGGACGCGGTCGACGCCCGTCGCCAGGCCCTCAACTACGCCTTCGCGATCAAGGCCGGGCTCGGCGTCGAGATGGGGGTCGGCCGTCGCGTCCTGGCCATCTTCAGCCGGAAGCCCGGCGTCTTCCACGCGGCGGTGACGGGGTTCGGGCCGGCGTGGCGGGCGTTCGCGAAGGTGACGCGGGGGCAGACGACGCTGGCGGAGATCGTGCGGGCGCATCCGGTGGCGCGGCGGGTGGTGTCGGCGGCGGATCGGTTGCCGGCGCGGGTGGAGTAGGCGGGGGTTTGCCCCTGGCCCGCCCTTTCGCCGTTTCCCGCAGGGGCTGCGCCCCTGCGGCACCCCGCTGCGCGCTGCCGCGCGCGGGGGCCGCGCTTCGCGCGGGTGGGCGGGGCTTCGCCCCTGCGCCCCACCGGGGGCTTCGCCCCCTGGCCCCCGAAGCGCCCTTCGGGCTCCCCCAGAGGGGGCACCCCCAGTCCTCAAGCGCCGGACGGGCTGAAGTACGCGCCCGCGCCTGAAAACCTCACGCCGGAAATCCGGCCCGGGCGCATAAACCAGCCCGTCCGGCGCTTGAGGACGAGCGGCGGAGCCGCGACAACGGGGTCCGGGGCGCAGCCCCAAGGAAACGGTGAATCCCGAAGCTCGTAAGCCGGGCGGGCGGGATGTCGTCGGCGCCGGGGCCGTGGTTGCCCGGATGACGGTCGGCCCGCTGGCACGCTCGATGCGACGCACGACGGTGGGCACTGTCGTGGTGGCCGGGCAGGAGGAACAGCGCACGGCCGGGTGAACATCCGGGGTGGTCACGGGGAATGGGTTGGCGAGGCTCACGCGGATACCCCCGTCATGCGCTCGTACTGCTCGAACTGGTCGCCCTCGTACCTCACCGGGTAGTCCACACTGCTCGGGCCGGACCAGCCCTTGCGCCAAGGGGGGACGGGGACCGGGGCGGGCAGGGGCGTCTTTGATGCAGACGTACGGGGTTGCGCGGAACACCGCCAGGAACGCCGTGCGCTTCCTTCTCGACGAGGGGTACCTCTACACGGTCCCGCAGCGCGGTACGTACGTCCGCAATCAGAGCGACGCCCCCAAAGTGAACTGGCTCCCGTGCACCTGCCGGTAAAGCCGGCGCTCGGGGACACCGAGCAGCACTAGGCTCCCGCCATGGCTGACGCGTTCATTGCTGACGACGTCCATCACTTGGCGTGCGGTGTCTGCCCGTCGCGTCGGCTTCCGCTCGGCGAGTTCGACGTCAACGAGCGACCGACCCGGGACTGCCCGTTCAACCCTGCGGACGGCTACCGCTACACGGCCGACGGGGTCCCGGTCTGCGTCCATCCGCACAAGGTCGGACTCCCCGTCGGCAAGTACAAGACCGACGGCACGGCGCTGCAAGTGAAGCTCCAACTCCCCAACAGCGAGGCGGAATTGGTCCCATACTTGCACGATGTGCTGTACGGCGCAGCGCCCGTCCTGCTCGATGATTTGATCGCGCAGGCCACGGCCGAGATTCCCCGGGTCTTCCCGGCCGTGGATGTGGTGGCGACGCTGCGCCGCGCTCTCGGCTAGCCGGTCAGACGGCTACAGGCTCGCCGAAGTCGATCACGTGGGCCTGCCCCATCTTGAGGAAGCCCGCCTCCTCGTACTTCGCGCGGAGGATATCGAGTCGGCGTTGTGCCTCGGTGTGATCGATCCAGTAGCGCTCCGGCGGGGCACCCCAAGCGAGGGTGTACACCTGGTGCGTGTAGTCGCCCGTCCGGTAGTCCGTGTGCTCCTGGTCGGTCTGGTGGATGACCTGCACCCCGGTCCGTGCCGTGATCCGTGCGAGCAACTGCGGTTGAGCGATCATGGCGTGGGTCATCTCGTCCACCGGGATCGCGACCGGGATTTCCGATACCCGTTCGTCGTCGGTCATCTCGTAGACGGCCGCTTTGAGGGACAGGGCGCGGAGCCCTTCCTCCAGGAGCGGCGTCTTGTCGGCCTCCTGGTCGTACTTGCTGATGACCGGGGCGCCGGCGAAGCATGACCAGTCCTCGTCGTACTTCAGAGACGCCGCCTCGAAGGCGGGGAACTCGACGTCGGCCTTGATTGCCGACAGGATCTCCTTGGAACGCTCTGCAACCCGTGTCGGGTCGGGGAGGTTGGGGGATCGTTCCACTGCACTCTCCTTCTTCGGGATGTGCGTTCTTGTTTGACCCGCCCAGGCCACGGCTTGTTCGGGTTCATGGTCGGGGCAGTGTGCCTGGCACCTTGCCGGGAAGCCCGGGAGCGTGGAACTGGGCCCCTCGTCACGTCCAACAAGGTGCGGCGTGACCCGCCCGGCTGACGTTCATCCACGAGCCCAACCGGGAGGGGGCGTTCTCGTCCCGCCGAGGCCTGGTTGCCACCCGACGGGACGGAGCCTTGGGAGCCTTCTGGCTGTCCCCTGAAGCCCGGCCGGCCGCGCAGGGGCAATGGCCGACCAGGCGCCCGCCTCTGCTGGCGGCACCGACACAGGGGCTCTGGGCAAAGCCCTGCATCAGCCAGCAGCGGCGGGGGTCTGGATGAGCGCGAGCGGTGTCACCACGGCGGTGACCCCGACGACGATGAGCGCCGGGGCGACGGTGCGCCGGGCGTACCGGTCACTCGTTCCGGTGGTCACCACGCCCCCGGGTGCCGGGTCGTGTGGTGCTTGATGTAGGTGCCCGAGAACTTCTGCGCCTTCGTTTCGTCGCCGTTCGCTCGCGCCGTTCGCCACGTGGCGTCGAGCCGTACGCAGGGGGCGCAGCCCTTGACCGGGGTCGGCATGGCCGGGGGTCCGCTGCTGTGCGGCAGAGGGATCACGGGGCGTTCCCCTTGCGCTGGCCGGTGTCCGGCGACGGGCAGTCGGCGGGATCGGTGTCACGGTGGGTGCGATGGCACGTCGGGCACGTGCGGTTGGTGTCCGGCGGGCGGGTGACCCCGACCAAGGGGCGGGGGTACTGGTAGACGGGGCGTAGGTCAGTCATGGGCGTGCCCCAGTGCCCAGTTCTGGGCGGCTCTTGCCTTTGCTTTGTCATGGCTGCCTGCCTCTTTCAGGTGGTCCATGCCCCCGGACGTTCGCTGCGTCGCGGGGGGCGCTTGCGTCTGGCCACCTAACCGGAGCGCGGTGAGCAGGACCACGGCAGAACTGCCGCACCTGGGCAGCACGTTGGCTGCACGGAGTACCCTGACCAGGGAAGACAGCAGCCGGACGGAGTGCGGGCATGGCAGGCAGGCGGAAGCGCCTAGCACAGCGTCGGAAGACGTGCGGCTACACACAGGAGTCGTTTGCTGAAGCTCTGCGGGTAGATCGCAGCACGGTGCAGCGCTGGGAGCGTGGGGAGGTTGAACCCCAACCGCACCAGCGGCCAAGGGTGGCGAGACTTCTGCAAGTTGAGCCCGAAGAGCTGGAAACACTGCTGACGCCTGACACCCTGGCGCTACCCGCTCTCAACAGCGACAGGGGAGACGGCTTTACGCTCGCCATCCGTGGAATGTCGCAGAGCCTTATCGTGCTGGACAACGAAATGAACGGCTTACCAATTGCAGACGCGGCTGCACGTTCCTTCAAGAAGGTTCACCGCCGTCTAGGGGAAGGTGACTACGATCGGAAAGTGGAACACGATATCCAGGCAGCGGCAGCCGAGTTGGCCGAAGTTGCAGGATGGGCGCTGTTCGACGCCGAGAAGCAGAGCGCTGCTCGCAGATTCAATCAAGAAGCCCTGTTCCTGGCGAAGCTTTCAGGGGATCGAGCCATTGAGTTACTGGTCATGCAGAACATGGCAATGCAGGCGGGGTGGGTAGGGCGCCCCCGTGAAGAATTAGCGATTGCTCGGTCCGTTATCGAACGGGGGCGAATCTCCCCCCGCGTTGAAGCCATTTTTAGGGTTCGCGAAGCGAAAGGACTGGCCGGGTCGGGACAAGAATCGGAATCCGTCCGGTCCTTCGGTCTCGCCCGCTCCCTCCTCCAGGACGGCGAGCGTAGCAGTGATCCGGCTTGGGCATGGTGGGTTACGGCAGATGAGATTGACGGACATCAGGGATTTGCTTTCCAGGAATCTGGACAGTGGAAGAAGGGGATCCCCTACCTTCAAAGGGCTGCGCGCCAGGAAGCGGGGGCGGAAGTAGGGTATAGAGCCATCTCTGCTGTTCGCCTTCTTCAATGCTTCCTGGGGGTGCATGCGTGGCGGGATGCTGAAGACTTGGCCGTGTCGATCATCCCCATTATTGGTGAGACATCGTCTGCCCGCACGCTTGGATTGCTCAGCAATGCTGCGCAAAACGGGAAGTCCATGCATGCGGCCCCGGATAACCTACGGGACGCGCTGGCTCACATTGAATCCGTACTAGAGGAAGACCCGTGCGAAATCTCATGACAGCGAAGGCCCCTGGTGCTCAGTCCCATATATCCGACTCTTCGTCCTCGGTGTCTGGCGCAGGGATAGCGGTGTGGGGGCTTGGAGACAGCCCCAACTCGCGTACCGGCCGTGACCTCCAGGACAGGGACGACTCGTCGCCACTCCTCCGGAGCCACTTCCCGGCACTGGATGTTCGCTGTTTCAACAGCAGGATCGGGCGAGGACTTGAACACCTCGGACCAGTTCGGTTCAGCAAGGACTGCGCGCGGCATGATCACGCCTTCTTTGATCGCAACCTTTGAGGAATTACCCTCGCGGACCTGCTGAAATGCAGGTGTCGGCCGGTGCCTGTCGGCCATGCAACCTCCTCTTCATGTCATGAAGCCTTTCGTTGGGGCTGCCGCCCGGTTGAAGCCGCGCCGTCTCCCGGTCGTGGCACGTCGCGCACAGCGGACGCAGCCGCGACCACGCATCCGGATCCGGCGCGCCATCGGCAACCAACTGCCGTCGGGACACCGGGAAATGATCAGCCACCGTCGCCTGCCGACCACACAGCACACACCACGGATGCGCGTACAGGTAGCGCTTGCGGATGCGCTGCCACCGCGTGTCGTAGCCCCCGACGAGTGCTCGTTCCCCGCTGCTGATCCGCCTGCCGCTCGTGGGTCGGGCAGCGTCCGCCGGCCCGGGGTATCTCCGGACACCTGGGGATCGAGCACGGGGGTGGGGTTCTACTCGGCATGGGGGACCTCCGAACAAACAGGGGGGTAATCGTTTCGTCGTACCCATTCGAGTGGTGGGCCGCATGCTCGCGCACAACCGGGGCACAAACAGGAGCACGCACCAGTCCAACTCCCCAAATCGAAGGGGTAGTTCATGCGTCGCAATGCAGGCCGAGCAGCCTCCGTCGTCATCGGAATCGTCGCAATCATCGGGCTCGTGACTTCCGCAGCCAGCGCAGCCCCCGACCCCGACTCCGGTCTTCTGGACAATGCGGTCGTCGGCGCGGGGCAGACCGTCAGCCAAGTACCCGTAGCGGCCTTGAAGATCATCAAGGATCTCGACTAACGACGGGCCTGACTCCATCGGCCGCCCGTACCACGGGGTGTTCGGTCCCCAGACGCACCGAACACCCCGTACCTGCCGCCGAGTTGGCGCACCATCTCGCGGCCCGCGAGGGGGAGGCGTTCCGCGCCTCTATGACCTGCGGCGATGCCGCCACGTGTGATCACTCCAGAACACCTGGTCCGGAGCTTCGGGAAAAGGGCGGGGCCGGGGCACAACCCTCCGGCCCCGCACTCGCACCCGAGCCCGACCCCGGAGACACCCCCCGCCCCACGGGCTAAAGTTGCCCTTCCCGCCGACACGCGCACCGCGGCCCGCCCGCCCGCCCGATCGACCGACCGCCTGGGGGCACAGATGCCACGCAGACTCCGCCCCGTGGGCGCCGACTTCGCCGACGGACCGGCCCGCGCCGGCGCACCGCTGCGGATGACGTTCGCCGCGCGGACCGCGGCCGACCCCGAGCGGGTCCACCGCGCGCTCGCCGAGGACGTGGCGGGCTGGTCCCGCTGGTTCCGGGCGGTGACGCTGGCCCGGCCGGTGGCGGGCGCGGGGCGGAGCCGGCGGGAGATCCGGCTCGTGGGCGGGGCCCGGTTCGTGGAGACGGTGATGGCGGTGGAGGCGCCGTGCCGCTACGCGTACCGCGTGGACGTCACCAACGTCCCGGGCCCGCGCGCCCTGTTGGAGGACTGGCGGCTGTCGCCGGCCGGCCGCGGCACCGTGGTCCGCTGGACGGTCGCCGTCGACGCGCCCGCGCCCGTGCGCCGGGCCCTGCGGCTCGCCCGGCCGGTGTTCAGCGCGGGCTTCCGGGACGCGATGCGGGGCCTCGACCGGTACCTCGCCGAGCGGCCCGTCGGCCCCGTCAGCCCCGCCAGCGGCCTGTCGACAGGAACTCGCTGAGCACGGCGTCGTAGGGCGCGACGTCCAGCCCCTCCGCCGCGAGCCAGGTATCGGAGTAGTACTTGTCGAGGTAGCGCTCGCCCGGGTCGCACAGCAGCGTGACGACGCTGCCGGGGGTGCCCTCGGAGACCATCTCCGCGACGATCTTCAGTGCGCTCCACAGGCCGGTGCCGGTGGAACCGCCCGCCTTGCGGCCGAGGGCCTCCTCCAGGGTGTGCAGGGCGGCGACGCTCGCCGCGTCCGGGACCTTCATCATCCGGTCGATCGCGCCGGGCAGGAAGCTGGGTTCCATGCGCGGGCGGCCGATCCCCTCGATGCGCGAGCCGCGTGGGCTGCGCGCGAGCGGGTCGTGGTCGTACCAGCCGTCGAAGAAGCAGGAGTTCTCCGGGTCGGCCACGCAGATCCGGGTGTCGTACTGGAGGTAGCGGACGTAGCGGGCGAAGGTCGCGGAGGTGCCGCCGGTGCCCGCGGTGGCCACGATCCAGGTGGGCTCCGGGTGGCGTTCGCGGAGCAGTTGGTGGTAGACGGATTCGGCGATGTTGTTGTTGCCGCGCCAGTCGGTGGCGCGTTCGGCGTGGGTGAACTGGTCCATGTAGTGGCCGCCGGTCCGCTCCGCTAGCGCGGCCGCCTCCTCGTACACGGTGTGCGGGTCGTCCACGAAGTGGCAGCGCGCGCCGTGGAATTGGATGAGCCGGCACTTCTCCGGGCTCGTGGAGCGCGGCATGACGGCGATGAACGGCACCCCGACGAGGCGGGCGAAGTACGCCTCGGAGATCGCGGTCGAGCCGCTGGACGCCTCGACCACCGGGGCCTCGGGCCGGATCCACCCGTTGCACAGGGCGTGCAGGAACAGCGAGCGGGCGAGCCGGTGTTTGAGGCTGCCGGTCGGGTGGGTCGACTCGTCCTTGAGATAGAGATCGACGTCCCATTCGGCGGGCAGCGGGAAGTGCAGCAGATGGGTGTCGGCGGAGCGGTTGGCGTCGGCCTGTACTTTGCGGACGGCGTCCTTGAGCCACGCGCGGTATGCCGGATCGCTGCGGTCCACGTCGAGGGTGGCGGTGGGACCGCCGGGGTCTCCTGGGCTGTTCACGGCGCACCACTCCTTACGGCACCGGCGCACGGGGGCACCGGCCTCACCGGCATTTTCGCCTGTGCGCTCGGAAACGGCCCCTGGTGCGGGCGGCGGTGCACGGGCACACTGCGCAGCAGACGAACTGCACACCTTCCTGCTTCCTGCGTCCGAGAGGCGGTGCGCCGTGGCGGAACCGGAGTTCCCGGAGTTCAGCGCGAAGGGGGTACGGATCGACCGTTCCCTGCGCTCGCTCACGCGGGCCGGTCAGGTGAAGATCCGCGACGGCCGGCTGGAGCTCCTCACCAGCTATGGGGCGGAGATCGACAGTGCTCCGGTGGACTCGGTGGAGGCCCGGCGGCCGTGGTTCGCCGGCCGGGACCGGGCGCGGGCGACGGCGACGGTGAACGGCACGCGCTACGTCCTCGCGCTGGGGGAGGGCGGCCCCGCTTCCGAGGACGAGGTCCGCCGCTTCCTGGAGGCGGTACGGGTGGCCCGGGAGGCCGGGCCGGACTGAGGGGTACGAGTTGCGGGGGCGGCGCACAGGGCGGACTCTTGTGCGTACCGCCTCACCGAGGGTTCATCGGCGGTCGCGTTCCGGATCGGCGCCTTCGTCGCGTACGGGCTGCGGGTCGCCGCCGCCCGGACGGAGGCCGGGACGGACGCGCACCGCGGCACGTATCTGCGTCAGGCCAGCCCTACTTCTCCGGGGAGTCGCAGCCGTGATCAGCCGAGTGAACAAGCACTGCTCCGTCGAGCTCCAGGCCCTTCCGCAGCGGATCGGCCAGGTCCGCAGAATCGTATCTGCGCAGCTTCGCTACTGGCATCTCGATCCGCTCATCGACCCGGCCGCGCTCGGCGTCACCGAACTGCTGACCAACGTCCATCAGCACACGGGGCCCGACAAGCGGTGCACGGTCGAGATCACCCTGGTGCTCGACCGGCTGACGGTGTCCGTCCGGGACCACGATCCGCGGGTGCCGTGCGTGGGCGCGGCCGACGGAGGCAGTCTCCACGGCCGGGGGCTGGCGCTGGTCGCGGCGCTGAGCGCGAGCTGGGGGGTGCAGCGGCGGGCGGACGGGGGGAAGGCGGTGTGGTTCACGCTGCGGGTGCCGGCGGCGGCGGACGTCTGGGGGGAGCGGGCGGGCGGGACGGCGGTGGCGTTCGAGCCGGCGGTGGTGGCGCCGGTGCCGGTGGTCCGGGAGCGGACGCCTGTTTGAGGGGTCGCCGGAACGAACGGTTGATCCTATGGGTCGAGCCTCTGCGCTGTAGCGGCGCTACATTGTCCACATGGCGACGACAACGATTCAGGTTTCCAAGGCGACTCGTGATCATCTGGCGGAGCTCGCGAAGGAACGGGGGCTGAACATCGGGCAGTTGGTGGAGGCGCTCGCGGCCGAGCAGCTGACCGCTGCGCAGCGGGCGGAGCGCCTCGCGGCGGACCGGGAAGTGGTGCGTCAAGTGATCGGTCTGGACATCAGTGATGAGGAGTTCGACCAGGCGCCCGACGTGCTCGGCAACATTTACCGGATTGCCGCCGAGAAGGCCCTCGCCGCCCGGAGCTCCGCCGCGTGATCATCCTTGACACCAGTGCTGTCATGGCGCTCGCCCAGAGTCATAAGACGCTGAGCCTGCTCGCCGGAAACATGGCCCTGACCCCGGGCGACCGGCTGATCGTCCCCGCTCTCTGCCTGATGCAGGCCGAGTCGGCGGACGAGGGGGCCTCCCGGCACGTGCTGCGCTTCTCGTCCGTCGACATCGACGATCTCAACATGGGTGCAGCGATCTCTGTCGGCAAAATGATCCGAGACGGTTATGGCGGACCGGATACCTGTCATGCCCTGTACTGCGCTCTACCGCGCCCTGACTTCTCCGGGAAGTCGATTCTGCTGACGGCCGAGGAGGACGCCTACCCGCCCGGCACGGTCACCGTCGACATCGACTCGCCCGGCATGCTCGGCTTCTACTGACGCCTGGGGGTGCTCCCTACCCCAGCACCCCCAGCGGATCGTCCAGCACCGGCTGCCACGCCGCCTCCGCCGCGCCGACCAGGCTGCCGTGGTCCAGCGTCCCGGGCAGGATGGGGACGCTGCCGCTGCGGCCCCACAGGCTGCGGTCCGCCACGACGGCGCGCAGGCGGTCCGGGTCCGCGGCCAGGAGTTCGCGGTGGAGGCCGCCGAGGACGACGCGGTCGGGGTTGAGGATGTTGACGAGGCCGGCGAGGCCCAACCCCAGCCGGTCGATGAGGAGTTCCACTGCCGAGTGGACGGCGGGGTCGTTCTCGTGGGCGGTGCGGATCAGTTCCGTGGCCTGGTGGAGCAGGGAGCCCGCGGGTCCCGGTTCGCGGCCCGCCGCGGTGAGGAAAGCCTGCGGGTCGGCCTCGACGTCCAGGCAGCCGCGGGAGCCGCAGTGGCAGGGCAGCCCTGCCGGGTTGACGGTGAGGTGGCCGACCTCCATGGCCAGGCCCGAACTCCCGCTGTGCAGGCGGCCGTCCAGCACCAGCGCGCCGCCGACGCCGCGGTGCCCGGTGGCCACGCACAGCAGGTGGCGGGCGCCGCGCCCGGCGCCGTGCCGGTGCTCGGCGAGGGCGGCGAGGTTGACGTCGTTGCCGGCCACGCCGGTGACGGACAGGCCCGCCCCGGCCAGCGCCTCGGCGAAGAGCGTGCGCACCGGGGCGCCCGCCGGCCAGGAGAGGTGGAGCGGGTTGAGGGCCGTTCCCTCCGGTTCGGCGACGGCGGACGGCACGGCCAGGCCCGCGCCCAGGCACTGCCGGCCGGTCTCGCGCAGCAGCCGCGCGCCCGCCTCCACGACGGTGCCGATGATGTGCGCCGGGTCGGCGGGTACGGTCATGCAGCCGGGCGCGGTGGCGACCAGCCGTCCGCCGAGGCCCACCAGGGCGGCCCGGAAGCCGTCCGCGTGGATCTGCGCGGCCAGCACCACGGGCCCGTCGGGGGCGACGGACAGCCGGTGCGAGGGGCGGCCCTGCGACCCCGCGGCGGCGGCCGGGTGCGCGTCGACCGTGATCAGGCCGAGCGCCTCCAGCTCCGCGGCCACGGCGCCGGCCGTCGCCCGGGTCACGCCGAGTTCGGCGGTGAGCACGGCGCGCGTGGGGGCGCGGCCGGTGTGGACGAGCTCCAAGGCGGGGCCGAGGGCGGAGCGGCCGCGCTCCAAACGTGTTGTCCGAGTCTGGGTCACGCCCCTATTCTGACTTTGTGCCGACGCTAAACAAAATAAGGACGGCCGTTCGCCGGCAGAGTCCCCCTCCCGCTTCTCCCCCCGCCGACCCCGTACTCCGCCGCCTCCGCGCCGCGCTCACCGTCTTCTTCGCCCTCGACGGCTTCCTCTTCGCGGGCTGGGTGGTCCGCATCCCCGCCATCAAACACCAGACCGGGGCCTCCCCGAGCGCGCTCGGGCTCGCCCTGCTCGGGGTGTCCGCCGGCTCCGTCGCGGTCATGATGCTCACCGGGCGCCTGTGCCGGCGCTTCGGCAGCCACCCGGTGACCGTCGTCGCCGGCATCTGCCTGGCCCTGGGCATCGCCCTGCCCCCGCTGACCCACTCGGCGCTCGCGCTCGGCCTGGTCCTGCTCGTCTTCGGCGCGGCCTACGGCGCGATCAACGTCGCCATGAACAGCGCCGCCGTCGACCTCGTCACCGCCCTGCGGCGGCCCGTGATGCCCAGCTTCCACGCCGCGTACAGCGTCGGCGGCATGCTCGGCGCCGGGCTCGGCGGACTGCTCGCCGGGCACCTCTCGGCCACCCGCCACCTGCTGCTGCTCACCGCGATCGGTCTGGTGGTCGGCGTCGCCGCCGGGCGGGTGCTGCTCGCCCACCCGGCACCGCGGGCCGAACGCGCCGCCGCCGGCGACCCGGCCGCGGCGCCGTCCACCGCGCGCCGCACCGGCCTGGTCGCCGTCTTCGGCCTGATCGCGCTCTGCTCCTCCTACGGCGAGGGGGCGCTCGCCGACTGGGGAGCGCTCCACCTCCAGCAGGACCTCGGCACCGGCGCGGGCGCCGCCGCCATCGGCTACTCGCTCTTCGCCCTCTTCATGACCTTCGGCCGCCTCTGCGGCACCCTGCTCCTCGAACGCCTCGGCCGCACCGGCACCTTGGTGGCCGGCGGGGCCATCGCCGCGGCCGGCATGCTGCTCGGCTCGCTGGCCCCCGCGCCGTGGATGGCCTTCGCCGGGTACGCGATCACCGGCTTCGGCCTGGCCAACTCCTTCCCCGTCGCGATCGGCCGCGCGGGCGAGCTCGCCGGGCCGTCCGGCGTCGCGACCGCGTCCACGTTCGGCTACGGCGGCATGCTGCTCGGCCCGCCCGCGATCGGGCTGCTCGCGGACCGCTTCACGCTGTCCACGGCGCTGACCACGGTGGCCCTGCTCGCCGCGGGCGGCGCGTGCATAGCCTGGAGCACACGGAAGATGACCCGCTGAGCGAGGAGGGCCCTGTGGAGTGGCTCTGCACCGGTCTGCGCTGGAGCGCCGCCGGGCCCTCGGCGGTCTGGCACCACCCGCGGCACGGGGAGCGGCTCTCGCCGCTGTCCCCGGGGCGGCGGCTGGGCTTCGCCATCGGGTCCTCCAACGAGTCCGCGCGGCACTGCGTCGGGGTGCGGCGGGGCGGACGGCGCACCCCGTGCCCCACGGGTGCGACGGTGCCCGCCGCGGCCGTCTCCGCGCAGTGCGCCGAGTGCGCCCGGCTGGACCGC
Organism: Streptomyces luteireticuli; assembly: GCF_041519305.1. Classification (NCBI taxonomy): domain Bacteria; kingdom Bacillati; phylum Actinomycetota; class Actinomycetes; order Kitasatosporales; family Streptomycetaceae; genus Streptomyces; species Streptomyces luteireticuli. The sequence continues at coordinate 1,704,209 of NZ_CP167927.1, read as the reverse complement.
TCGCGGTCCGTCGCGGCCGACACGATGGCCGACGACCCGCGCCCCTACGACGTCTATCTCGCCTGGTTCGCCCCCGGGCTGGTGAAGGCGGGCATCACCGCCGCCGAACGGGGCGGTGTGCGGCTCCTCGAACAGGCGGCGCTGTCGTACGCGCCGCTCGGACGCGGGCCGTTGATGGCGGCGCGGCGGGCGGAGGCGGTGCTGGGGGTCGCGCTGTCGGTCCCGGACCGCTTCCCGTACGCGGCGAAGCGGGCCGCGCGGTGTCCGGTGCCGCCGGTCGATCTGCGCACGGCCGAGCTCGCGGCGCTCCACGCGCGGGCGTGCGCCGTGCCCGGACTGCCCGAGTCGCTGTCCGTACGGGCCTTCGCGCCCGTCCACCACGACGAGGTCTTCCACCTGGAGGGGATCCGGTCCCGGGCGGGGGCGGCCGTGCCGGCGGCGGGACGGGTCGTCGCGGGGCGGGTGACGGCCGTGGCCGGGCCGGATGTGTATCTGGAGGGGGAGGACCGGCTGGTTGTCGTCGATGTGCGGCGGCTGGCGGGGTGGGAGTTGGGGGCGGTGGGGGAAGGTGCGGGGATGACGGTGGAGGTGGAGTGGGGGGAGGAGCCGGCGGGTGAGCCGCCGGTGTTGTTCTGAGCCCCGGAAGCAGGGGTGGAGGGGGCGCATCCCCGCCCCTACCGCGCGAAGCGCGGTGCGGGCCCCGGGGCCTGGACCCTGTTATCTCTCGTCCTGGCTGGACGTCAGGCTCGCCGAGTTCCCTTCCCGGCGCATCCACCGGGGCATCCTGCGCGGTTCCTCGCGCCGACTGTCCGGCGCGCCCGCCCTACCGGTGCCGTCGCATGAAGGGCACGCGTGAACCAGCTTCGTGCCGTTCTGCAGATACTCGTTGGTGTAGCCAACCCCGTTGCACTTGTTGCACATCTCGCCCTCCTGGTTGTGCTCTGCGAGTCCGGCTGGCTGTGCTCTACACGTCCGGTCCCATTGCAGTCGGAGCACTGGTTTACCAACCCTTCGGCAGTGGTCGTGTACCCAGTCCCGTTACAGGTCGAACAGGGCGTTGAACCCATGGCGGCGTCCCTTCTGCGAGCCGTTCACTTCTACCCCCTGCCGGCTGTCTGCGCCCGACGAGGGGGACCCGCCCGGTCCTCCGATGCGAGGGGCTCGCCGGCCTCCTGCGCGCCAGGCCGAAGCCGCGCCGTCTCCCGGTTGTGGCACGTCGCGCACAGCGGGCGCAGCCCTTGACCACGCATCCGGATCCGGAACGCCATCGGCAACCAACTGCCGTCGGCTCACCGGGAAATGATCAGCAACCGTCGCCTGCCTGCCGCATAGTACACACCACGGATGCGCGTACAGATCGAGCACGCGGGCGGGGTCTGCGCGGCATGGGGGTACCTCCGAACAAGAGGGCGGGGGATCGATACAGCACACCCCACACGAGGGAGGTGGCGTGTGGAGTGACGAGGCTCGTGGCAGCCTGACCGACACCAATCCGCCGGCGCTCAGGGAGAGATCATGCTGATGCTCGTTACGACCCCTCTGGGACTCGTGGTACACGCCGTGCACGCCTTCGGCGTCCTGTTCAGTCCGCTGGTCAGCGCCGTCGCAGCGGCTCTATGACTCGGCGGGCAGTAACCGCGCGAGTGGACTGATGAACTGGGAATAGGCAGGGAACTACGCCTACTTGCTGCCTGGTTGAAGTCGAACCGCACGCTCCGCCGGGGTGCGGCGCATCGGTGGACATGCGCTTCCAGCGCGAACCATCCGGTGAGAACAAAGGTGCACGGGCCGCTCCGGCCAAAGAGGAGCCCGCGCATCATCAGGAAGCCCCGGCCCCATTTCGCATGGGCCGGGGCATTCTGTTGTCCGCACGGGGCATACGCTGCCGTGCTCCTTCGGCATCGGAGCGGGCATGTAGCCGTACGGAGCCTGACCCCCGCCGACCCCTTCGGCGAACCCGAGGATCTTGCGGTGGGCGCGGGCCCGCTTCGCAAGCTCGTGCATGTCCGCCATGGACCGGATGGCCCGGTCGAACGGGCTGATCTTCGACGCCGAGACCTGGTCCGGAGCTTCGGGAAAAGGGCGGGACCGGGGCTGCCCACCACCCCACCCCTCACGACAACGCCGGCAAATCCTCCGCATACAGCAGCGTCAGATCATCCGTACTCGGATGCGACATCTGCGCCACCCGCCCCGCATGCCGCTCCACCATCGCCTCGAACGTCTGGCGCGCCGTGCGGCCGTTGCCGAACGCCGGGCCCCGCGGCACGGCCCGGAAGTGGCCGAGGAGCGCCTCGGCCGCGCCCTCGCCGATGCGGTACTCGTGCTCCTCCGCCTGCTGTTCCACGATCCGCAGCAGCTCCTCGGGGGTGTAGTCGCCGAAGGTGATGGTGCGGGAGAAGCGGGACGCGATACCGGGGTTGACGGTCAGGAAGCGTTCCATCTCGGCGGTGTAGCCGGCGACGATCACGACGACCGCGTCCCGGTGGTCCTCCATCAGCTTCACCAGGGTGTCGATCGCCTCCCGGCCGAAGTCCCGGCCGGAGTCCTCGGGGGCCAGCGCGTAGGCCTCGTCGATGAACAGGACGCCGCCGCGGGCCCGTTCGAACGCCTCCTGGGTGCGGATGGCGGTGGAGCCGATGTGCTCGCCCACCAGGTCCACCCGGGAGACCTCGACCAGATGGCCGCGCTCCAGGACGCCGAGGGAGGCGAGGATCTCGCCGTAGAGGCGGGCGACGGTGGTCTTGCCGGTGCCGGGGGAGCCGGTGAAGACGAGGTGGCGGCGGACGGAGGCGGCCTTGAGGCCGGCCTCCATGCGGCGGCGGCCCACCTCGATCATGTCGGTGAGCGCCCGCACCTCCCGTTTGACGCTGTCCAGGCCCACCAGCCTGTCGAGTTCGCCGAGGACGGCCGTGGCCGGGCGGCCGGAACCTGCCGGCTGCGGCGGCACGACGGGCGGCGGCGCGGCCGGGGCCGGCAGCGGGGCCCGTTCCACGGCGGGCAGGACGACGGACTCGTCGCTCGTGCAGCCCTCGCTCACCGGCCCCTGCGCCCCGCCGTCCGCGAACTCGTAACCGCCGCGGGCGCAGCGCTCGGTGCGGCAGTGGCTGAGCGTGGCCCGGCAGCCGTCGATGACGTGGAAGCCGTAGCCGCCGCTGCCGGTCACCCGGCAGTTCCGGAAGGTGCCGCGGCCCTCCGCCGAGACGTAGAAGCCGGCCTCCAGCGGCGAACTCACCGAGCACTGCTCGAAGATGGGGTCCGCGCCCTTGGTGACGATCACGCCGGTCGCCGTCGCGTCGACGGAGCAGCCGGTCAGCGTGCCGCCGCTGCCGTGGTCGCGGAACCAGGCGCCGGTGGTGGCCTCCCGGATGCGGCAGTCGTCGAGCTTCGCGACGGCGCCGCCGCTGACCGAGACCGCCGTGCCCCGGATGCGGGACAGATCGCTGTCGGCGACCTCCGCGCACGAGCCGCGGTCGAGGACGAAGAGCGCGTCCGGCACGTCGTGCACCCGGCACGCGGTGAGGACGGCCGTCGAGCCGTCGCTCACCCACACCGCCGGGTAGTCGCCGGTGCTGTCCTGGATCTCGCAGCGGTCGGCCTCGGCGCGGGTGCCCGGGTCCCATACCGACAGGCCGTTGCGGCCGAAGTGCCGCACCGTGGTGCGGGCCATCGTCAGCACCGAACGGGCCCGCAGGTCGACGCCGTTCTCCGGGACGTCGTGGATGTCGCAGTCGGCGAGGTCGAGCACGGCCTCCCCGTCCAGGGTCACGCCGTCCGCCGCGACCCGGTGCACCCGGCACTCGGTCAGCCGCCCGGCCGCGCGGGCGGCCAGCCGCACCCCGGCGCCCTTGATCTCGTACACCTCGCAGCCCACGGCCTCCAGCGTGCTGCCCTCGCCCGTCACCGACAGCCCGGCGCCGCGCGCGTGGTGGACGCGGCAGCGCTCCAGGCGGGGCGCGCCGCCGTCGTGCACGGCGATGCCGGACTGGCCGGCGGCGACCACCTCGCACTCCTCGAAGACGCCGCCCGCGCCGTCGAGCACGCTGATGCCGGTGCCCGCCACGTTGTCGACCGTGCACCGGCGCACCGTCGGCCGGGCGCCGCCGCGGACCTCGATGCCCGCCGAGGAGCGCGTCACCACCCGCAGCCCGGCCAGCTCCGGGGCGCCGTCCTCCACCAGCAGCGCGGGGGCGGCCGCGTCGTGGCCCTCCACGTGCAGGTCGAGCAGGGCCGCCGAGGCCCGGACGGTCACCGCGACGCCCTCGGCCGGGGCGATCCGCACCGAGCCGGGCGCCCCGTCGGCGCCGCGCAGGGTGACGGCGCGGGCCACCACCAGGTTCTCCCGGTACGTGCCCGGGGCGACGGACAGCACGTCCCCGTCCGTGGCCGCCTCCAGCGCCGCGGCGAGACAGTCGTACTCCCCGGTGCGCCGCCGCCAGCGCGACGGGCCGCTGTGGGTCACCTGGACCGAGCCCTGTGCCATGGTGCTGCTGCGCCCCCACCTCGTGCGTGTGCCCGCCCGGACGAACGGGCCGTCCGGGACCGGTGCGTTGCCCGGCCGCTCCACCGTAGCGTGCGCGGGACACGGCAGTTGACCGTCCGCCGCAGCTCACACCCCTCGGACCGGGCCCGTCCGCGTCAGTTGCCGGCGTCCGCCCGGCCCCAGGTCTGCCCGGCCCGCTCCCAGGCGCGGTCCCACTGCCCGTGGCGCCAGCGCATGATGCGCCGGACGGCCAGCACGCGCAGCCCCTGAACCGCCCCCGCGGCGGCCGCCGCGGCCGCGGCGCCGGCCAGTGCCGCGTGCACGGAGGCGGTGGCGGCGTCCAGCGGACGGCCCGCGAGCCGCCCGTGGTCGTCGGTCCACAGCGGGAAGCGGTGGCCCGGGACCGCGGCGGCGGGCAGCGGGACCAGGCCGGTGCGCCAGGTGCCGTCCGGGGACGGCCAGCGGGCGAGCACCCGGTGGTACCCCTCGCGCCCGGTGGTGGCCTCCCGGTCCGCACCGGTGCCGCGGCCCGCCGTGCGCAGTGCCGTGGCGCTCACCAGGTGCCGGTGCAGCGCCTGTTCGCGCACGGTCTGCCGCAGCGCGGCATGGGCCGCGGAACCGGTCAGCCAGCCGGCCAGTGAAGCGGCCGCCAGCATCACCACCACGGCCGCCGCCCACACCCAGGACTCCAGGACATCGGTGGGACGGCGCAGTGGATTGCGCCGCCAGCGCCAGGTGGACCGCCGTACCCAGGACGTAGCGCCCATGGTGCTCACCCCCTTGCGTCCCATTACCTCACAAGGGGCCCCGTATGCGGGACGGTGCGGAGGAGAGAGCGCCATCACTCCGGAGGACGGCACCTCCGAAGGGCGTCCGGTTGCGGCGCGTTGACGTGCGCGGGGGCGTGCGGGGCGGGAACGGGGGAGCCCGGACCGGAGTCCGCGGCCGTCAGTCCAGGGGCGGCCGTCAGTCCAGGATCTCGAAGGGGTCGCCGACCCGCAGCACTCCCGTGTGCTCCGGCACCAGGTTCTGCCCGAAGACCACGCCCCCGTCCCGGTGCCGGTGGCGGCCGAGCGTGTGCAGCGGCTCCCGGCCGCGGACGCCCGTGCGCTGGTCGGTGGTGGTGACCACGCACCGGCCGCAGGGCTTGGCGACCCGGAAGGCGACCTCGCCCAGCCGGATCCGCCGCCAGCCGTCCTCGGCCCAGGGGTCGGTGCCGTCGACGACCACGTTGGGGCGGAAGCGGTTCATCGGCAGCGGCCCCTCCGGCGCGTAATCCCCTGCGGAGATCAGGGCGTTGAGGGCGTCCAGCGAGGACTGGGCGGTGAGCAGCAGGGGGAAGCCGTCGGCGAAGCTCACCCGGTCCCCCGGGCGTGCGTAGTCGGGATCGACCGGACGCCGGACGGCCGGGTCGTCCATGTGCACCAGACGGGCCGAGGTGCCGAGGTAGTCGCTCAGCCAGGAGTCGGCGTCCGGCCCCGCGGGCACTGCCTCGGCCCCGTCCCGGAACAGCGTGACCCGGACCGTGCCCCGCTCCGCCGGGTCCGGCACCGGCACCTCCAGCGCCCCCGCCCCGGGGCCGGTGATCCGCACGCCGCCGCCGGGCAGGAGCCGCGCCGAGGCCAACGCGAGCCGGGGCAGCTGCCGTTGGGTCAGGAACCGGCCGTCCGGCCGGACGGCCATCCACCGGCGGTCCCCGGCGAGCCCCCACGGCTCGACGGCCGCCTCCCCGGGAGCGTCCCCCGCCATCGACTTGACCGGGTAGCGGCGGACCGCCGTGAGCACAGGGATGGGCATGCGCCCCATCCTGCCAGCCCGGTCCGGCAAGTCGCCCCGCCGGACCGGGTGTTCGGCGCGTCGGCTCAGTACCCTCCCTGGCCCTGGTACGGGCGCTGGTACGGATCCTCGTACGGCGCGGCCGGACGCGGCGCGACCGGGCGCATCGCGTCGTAGCCCGCCGGGCCGGGGCCCGCCGTCCCCGGACGCTGCTGGTACGGCTGCTGCGCCCCCGGGTAGCCGCGCGGCGCGGACGCCTGCTGCGGGATGTACGGGGCGGGCGCCTGCTGCAGCCCGCCGGGCTGCGCGGCGGCCGGCTGGCCGTACTGCGGGGGCTGCGGCACATACCCGCCCTGCGGGTGCTGCGGCATCTGCGGGGCCGCGGCCGGCGTCATGCCCTGGCCCGAGGGCAGGGCGGGCAGCGCCGGCAGATTGCTGCCGCCGTCGAACGGCGCCGACACCCGGATGGGGGCGATCTGCGGGGTGCCCCGCTCGGCGACGAGGCTGTCGTAAATGGGGGTGTCCGGGAAGGACGACGCGGCGTAATAGCCGCTGCCGTAGGCACTGCGGGGGGAGGTCATAGCCCTTAAGTTAAGCCCACGCTGTGCCGGTTGGGGAGTCAGGTACCTGGGTTGATTACGGGGGCTTGGCGGCCGGGCGCGACCAATCGGGGCGAAGTCGGAGAATTCGGTGGTCGCGTTGTGTTGGAACGGTGTAAAGGACCGGTTCGTTCGGCTGGATGAACGGATCGTTCGCGGCCCGTCCGAGGGACCGTACAAGATCGTTCAGCGAAAGCGCCGGTGAAGCGCCGGCGGAGGCGTCAGCAGAGGTGGAAGAGAAGATGGGGATGCTCAAGGGCACCAACGTCCGGATCGCCGCACCGGCGGTGCGGATAGAACTGGGCTGGCGCACCGGCCCCGGCGTGCCGGACGTCGACGCCTCCGCGCTGCTGCTCACCGGGGGCCGGGTCCGGTCCGACGCCGACTTCGTCTTCTACAACCAGGCGGCGCACCCCTCGGGCGCGGTGCGGCACGAGGGCAAGGTCCCGGCGGGGGACGCGGTGACCGACGCCCTCGCCGTCGACCTCGCGGCCGTCGAGCCCGAGGTGGAGACGGTGGTGCTCGCGGCCTCCGCCGACGGCGGGGCCTTCGGGCAGGTGCCCGGGCTGTATGTGCGCGTCCTGGACGCCGCGGGCGGCGCGGAGCTGGCCCGCTTCGACAGCCAGGACGCCACGGTGGAGACGGCGTTCGTGCTCGGCGAGCTGTACCGGCGGCAGGGGGAGTGGAAGTTCCGGGCGGTGGGCCAGGGTTACGACAGAGGACTGGCGGGCCTGGCGACGGACTTCGGCATCTCGGTCGACGAACCGGCCCCGGCCGGGCCGCCCGTGACGGCCGGGGCCGCGCAGGCCGCCGCCCCGGTCCCGCCCGCCGCGCCGCCGGCCCCGGCCCCGCAGGCCGCACCCGGCGCACCCGTGTCCCGGCCCGCCGCGGCCGTCCCGCCAGCCCCAGCCCCCGCCCCCGTCAGCCTGAGCAAGGTCACGCTGACCAAGGAGGCCCCCGCCGTCTCCCTCACCAAGCAGGGCGGCACCTCCGGCACGATGCGCGTCAACCTCAACTGGCAGATGCGGCACCAGGAACCCGCCAAGGGCGGCGGCTGGGGACGGCGGATCGGCAAGGCCCTGCAGGGCGGCGGCGCGGACCTGGACCTCGACCTCGGGGCGCTGTTCGAGCTCAACGACGGCACCAAGGGCGTCGTCCAGGCCCTCGGCAACTCCTTCGGCTCGCTGCACCGGCCGCCCTACATCCACCTCGACGGCGACGACCGCACCGGCGCGGCCGCGGCCGGTGAGAACCTCACCATCAACCTCGACCGCAGCAGCGACTTCCGGCGCATCCTCGTCTTCGTCACCGTCTACGAGGGGGCCAGCAGCTTCGCGGGCCTCCACGCGACCGTCACCCTCCAGCCGCAGCACGGCGCGCCCGTCGACTTCTCGCTCGACGAGTGCACGGTCGCCTCCAACGTCTGCGCCCTCGCCCTCATCACCAACGAGGGCGGCGACCTCGTCGTCCGGCGCGAGGCCCGCTACCTGGTGCCCGAGCGCGGCGTCAGCCCGCAGCGCACCCTCGACCACGCCTACGGCTGGGGCATGAACTGGACGCCCGGCCGTAAGTAGGGGTGGGTCATTCGCCGGGCCGGGGCGCGGGTTCGGGACGGGCGTACGTCCGTCCCTTCCAGGCCGCCCCCCGGCCCCGGTAGTGCTGCACCGCCGAGTCCACGGTCATCAGCAGGTAGAGCAGGGCGATGAAGGGGAACAGCGGCGCGAGCCACAGCGGCTGGCGGTAGTGGCGCAGCATCGGGACGTACGTCCCCGCCATCAGCGCCCACGCCGCCGCCCCCGCGGCCAGGGTCACGGGCGCGCCCGTGACGGCCCCCACGACCACTGCCGCGGGCGGGGCCAGATAGACCAGCGCGAGCCCGGCCACCGTCCCGGCCAGCAGCAGCGGGTTGTGGAGCAGTTGGGCGTAGGCGCTGCGCGAGACCATCCGCCACAGCGGGGCGAGCCCGGAGTAGGGGCGGACGCTGTCCACCCGGTCGGCCAGACCCAGCCAGATCCGGCCGCCGGAGCGCTTGACCGCGCGGGCGACCGCCACGTCGTCGATCACCGCGTGCCGGACGGCGTCCGGGATCCCGGCCCGCTCGGCGGCCTCCCGGCGCAGCAGGACGCAGCCGCCGGCGGCCGCGGCCGTCCGCGCGCCCGGGCGGTTGACCCACCGGAAGGGATAGAGGAGGGCGAAGAGCTGGACGAAGGCGGGGACGACCAGCCGCTCCCAGCCCGTCGCCACCCGCAGCCGGGCCATCTGCGAGACCAGGTCGAGCCCGCCCGAGCGGGCGGCGGCGACCAGCTCCCGCAGGCTGTCGGGGGCGTGCGCGATGTCGGCGTCGGTCAGCAGCAGGTACTCGGCGTCGGTGCGGGCGCGGGCCAGCGCCATGCCGTGGCGCACCGCCCACAGCTTGCCGGTCCAGCCGGGGCCCGGTTCGCCGGGGGAGTCCACGGTCAACGGGAGCCCGCCGTGCTCCGCCGCCAGCGCGCGGGCCACCTCGCCCGTGCCGTCCGTACTGCCGTCGTCGACGAGGAAGACCTCGGCCCGGCCCGGATAGTCCTGGGCGAGGAGCGACGGCAGGCTCAGCGGGAGCACCTCGGCCTCGTCCCGGGCGGGGACCACGATCGCCACCGCCGGCCACACGGCGGGCGGCGTGCGCGGTGGCAGCCGTACGTCCGTGCGCCAGAAGAAGCCCTGGCCCAGCAGCAGCCACAGCCACGCGGCCAGCGAACCGACGGAGATCCACGTCATCGCGTTCACCCGCCGCAGTCTGCCGCACGGGCGCCGGGGGCGGGGCCAACACTGGCCAGAACGGTACGGAGAGTGTCACAAAGGCCCCCGCCCGGCGGCTCCGGTCCATGGCCGTCCATTAAAGTGACCGGGTGAAGATCGCGCTCATGGACTCCGGCAACGGCCTTTTGGCGGCTGCCGCCGCCGTGCACCGGCTGCGGCCCGACGCCGAGCTGGTCCTCTCCTCCGACCCCGCCAGCATGCCCTGGGGCCCCCGCACCCCCGAGGACGTCACCGCGCGTGCCCTCGGCTGTGCCCGCGCCGCGGCCGCGCACCGCCCGGACGCGCTGATCGTCGCCTGCAACACCGCCTCCGTGCACGCGCTGGCCGCCATCCGGGCCGAACTGGAGCCCGGCCTCCCGGTGATCGGCACCGTCCCGGCGATCAAGCCCGCCGCGGCCGGCGGCGGCCCGGTGGCCATCTGGGCCACCCCCGCCACCACCGGCAGTCCCTACCAGCGCGGGCTCATCCGTGACTTCGCCACCGGCGTCGAGGTGACCGAGGTGCCCTGCCCCGGTCTGGCCGACGCGGTCGAGCGGGCCGACGACGCGGCCGTGGACGCCGCGATCGCCGCCGCGGCCGCGCTCACCCCGTACGACGTCCGTGCCGTCGTCCTGGGCTGCACCCACTACGAACTGGTCGCCGAGCGGATCCGGGCCGCGGTGCGGCGGCCCTCCGCGCCGCCCGTGGCGCTGCACGGCTCGGCGGGCGCGGTGGCCGCGCAGGCCCTGCGCCGGATCGGGGTGTCCCCGGCCCCGGACGCCGCACCGGCCGGCCGGCTCACCGTGCTGCTCAGCGGCCGGGAGGGAGCCCTGGGACAGGCGGCGCTCTCCTATCCCGAGGGCCGTTCGCTGGTGGCGGTGGGCGCGGCCCGCCCGTAACGGCGGGCCCGGGAACCCTGCCGCCCCGGCGGAAGCTCTGTACGCTGCCTGGTATGAGGGACCAGCCCCAGGCCCCGCAGGGTCACGAGGACAGCGGTCGCAAGGACGCCGGACACAAGGACGGCGAGTCCGAGGTCTGGACGGGTCGCGCGACCAATCGTGTGCAGTGGCTGCTGGCCGGTGCCGGAGCCGCGTGCATGGCGCTCGGCATCGAGCTGGCCGTGGCCAATCCCTGGACCTCCGGGGCCATCCCGCTGATGATGTCGGTGGTCGGCTGTGTCGCCGCCGGCCTGCTGATGCTCTACGGCACGGTCGCCTTCGTCCACGTCGCCGTGCGGATCAACAAGGAGACGCTGGAGATCCGCTGCGGCCACATCGGCCTGCCCCGGACCCGTATCCCGCTGGCCCATGTGGTGGGGGCCGACTTCGTCCCCGGTGTCACCCCCCGCCAGTGGGGCGGCTGGGGCTACCGCTGGCGGCCCGACCAGGGCACCGGTGTCGTCGTGCGCCGCGGCGAGGGCTTCGTGGTGCGGCTCGGCGACGGGCGGTCCTTCACGGTCACCGTGGACGACGCCGAGGCGGCCGTGCGGGTGATCCGCGACCGGCTGGCGCTCGGCGCGGGACGCCCGGCCTCCGCCTGACGCCGATGCACCCGGGCCGCCGCGCGGTCCTGAATGCCCCCTGCGTGTGACGTCCCCGCGGTCCGCGGGCCCGCTGCCGCCGCGTGCCACGGCCGCCAAAGGCCAGTTCCCAGTACGCGAGTTCCAGCACTCGAAGGAAAAGGCGGAAACAAATTCGGCCATTCTTCGGCCGTGTCACTTGAAAGGCCCGTACTCCGCTCTATCCGGAATCCAAGTGCTTTGCTAACGTATGGGGTGCGTATTCTTCCGAACGCAGTCGGGAGTCATTGAGGATGCACCGCAAAAGCATATGATCGACCGCTCGTTCCGCGTCGGCCGGCGGTTTCCCCTTCCCGGGTTTTGCCCGGGCGGGCGGCGGGTCGGCGCACCGGACGGCGGGGGTGCCCCCGACCCCTGATCACCTCTGTTGATCAGGAATAAGTGCGAGGTCAGGCAAGGTAGCCGTCCGTATCGCTCTGCGCACTGTCAACCCCTCGGGCCAGCTGCCCACCTCGGTGCCGGGAGTTGATGTCCTCCTGCCCGAGCTAAATGCAGGGATGCGCATGAAAGCCTTTCGGGTCACTCGCGAGTTTCCTCTCGCATTGCGACTGCTATTGATCAACCAGTTTGGGATCGACATCGGGTTCTATATCCTGGTGCCATTTCTGGCGGCATATCTGGGGCAGGAACTCGGAATGTCGGACGCGCTCGTCGGCCTGGTGCTGGGCGTGCGCAACCTGGGCCAGCAGGGACTCTTCCTCCTCGGCGGCTCCGCCGCGGACCGGCTGGGCCCGCGCGCCGTGATCATCGCCGGGTGCGCCCTGCGCACCCTGGGGTTCTCCCTCTTCGCCTTCGGCAGCACCCTCCCGGTCGTCCTCGGCGCGTCCCTGCTCAACGGGCTGGCGGCGGGCCTCTTCTACCCCGCGGCCCGCGCCTACGCCGCCCTGGAGGCCAAGGACCGCAAGGCCGAGGTGTTCGCGCTGCTCAACGCCTACGCCACCATCGGCTCGCTGATCGGTCTGCTGCTGGGCAGCGTGCTGATCCGCACCGACTTCCGGGTGTGCGCCGTGGCCGCCGCGGGCGTCTACGGGCTGATGACCGTGGGCCAGGCCCTCGTCCTCCCGGAGCGGGAGCCGCCCGCCGCCGTCCGGAGCACCACCGTCCTCGGCGACTGGCTGGAGGTCTTCGGGAACCGCCGGTTCCTGCTGTTCTCCCTGGCGACGACCGGGATGTTCACCGTCGAGAACCAGCTGTGCCTGCTGCTGCCGGCCGGTGCCCGGCAGGCGTCCGGCTGGGAGGGCGCGGCCGGGGTGCTGCTGGGCGCCGGGGCCGTGGCCAACCTCTTCCAGATGCCCGTCACCCGGGCCCTGGAACGGCACGGCGGCGGCCAGCGCTGGGTCGGCGCCGGACTCGTCGTCATGGGCCTGGGCTTCCTGCCCCCGCTGCTGATCTGCGCCGACGGCCCGCCCGAGGGGATGCGGGAGGTCGTGCCGAGGATGCTGGTCATGCTCGCCGGCTCGCTGCTGCTGTACCTCGGCACCATGGTCGCCCACCCCGCCGTGCTGGAGATGATCCCCCGGTTCGGCCGCGAGACGCTGGCCGGCACCTATTTCGGCCTCTTCTACGTCTTCGCGGGCCTGACGGCCGCCGGCGGCAACGCCGTCGTCGGCTGGACCATGGACACGGCCAAGCGCTTCGACTGCCCCTGGCTGCCCTGGACCGGCTGCGTGGCCTTCGGACTCTCCTCCGCCCTGGCCGTCGCCGTGCTGCACCGCACCCGGCTGCTGCCCGAGCGGGGCGGGGTGCCGGTGGTGGAGGGCACGGTCATCCGGCCGGGCCCGCCGGAGCGGACGCACGCCACCGCCGAGGCCGCCCCCGGGCCGGCCGGCCCGGGAGCGGAGGCCGTCGGCCCGTGGGAGGTCGGCCACCGGGACCGGGCCCGGCTGCCCGGCCCCGTACGCGCCGCCGACGACGCCACGGACCAGCCCCCGCGCTGAAGCCGGGGGCCGGGGGAGGGGGAACGTCGCCCGTCCGTCTTGCGCGGGCGGGCGACGCGCCGCAAGGTCGTCTGGAGGCCCCGGGCCCCGCGGCCCCGCTCCGGCCCGTCGGGGAAGGACGGGCCCGTCGAGGAAGGACGCCCATGCCCATCGCCACGGTGAACCCCGCGACCGGCGAGACCCTCAAGACCTTCGACGCGCTGACGCCCGAGGAGGTCGGGCGCCGGATCGCCGCGTCCGCCGCCGCGTTCCGTCGGCACCGCACCACGGACTTCGCCGAACGGGCCCGGCTGCTGGGCCGCGCCGCGGACCTGCTGGACGAGGACCGGGACGACATCGCCCGCACCATGACCCTGGAGATGGGCAAGCCGCTCGCCGCCGCCCGCGCCGAGGCGGCCAAGTGCGCCAAGGCCATGCGCTGGTACGCGGAGCACGCCGAGGCCCTGCTCGCCGACGAGCACCCCGCGCCCGCCGCGGTCGAGGACTCCGGGGCCGCCGCCGTCCGCGTCCGCTACCGCCCGCTGGGACCCGTCCTCGCCGTCATGCCGTGGAACTTCCCGCTCTGGCAGGTCGTCCGCTTCGCCGCCCCGGCCCTCATGGCCGGCAACACCGGGCTGCTCAAGCACGCCTCCAACGTCCCGCAGACCGCGCTCTACCTGGAGGACCTCTTCCTCCGGGCCGGCTACCCCGAGGGCTGCTTCCAGACCCTGCTGATCGGCTCCGGCGCCGTCGAGGCCGTCCTGCGCGACCCCCGCGTCGCCGCCGCCACACTCACCGGCAGCGAGCCCGCCGGCCGCGCCGTCGCCTCTGTCGCCGGCGACGAGGTGAAGAAGACCGTCCTCGAACTCGGCGGCAGCGACCCGTACATCGTGATGCCCTCCGCCGACCTCGACCGCGCCGTACGGACCGCCGTGACCGCCCGCGTCCAGAACAACGGCCAGTCCTGCATCGCCGCCAAGCGCTTCATCGCCCACCGCGACGTGTACGAGACCTTCACCGAGCGCTTCACCGCCCTGATGGACGGCCTCGCCGTCGGCGACCCGCTGGACGAGGCCACCGATGTCGGCCCGCTCGCCACCGCGCAGGGCCGGGCCGACGTGGAGGAACTCGTCGACGACGCCGTGCGCCTGGGCGCCCTCGCCCGCTGCGGCGGCGGCCGGCCGGCCCTGCCCGGGCCGCTGGCCCACGGCTGGTTCTATGAACCGACCGTCCTCACCGACGTCACCCCCGAGATGCGCATCCACCACGAGGAGGCGTTCGGCCCGGTGGCCACCGTCTACCCCGTCGCGAGCCTCGACGAGGCCGTCGGGCTCGCCAACGACACGCCCTTCGGCCTGAGTTCCAACGTGTGGACCCGCGACGAGGACGAACAGCGGCGCTTCGCCCGGGACCTGGAGGCGGGCGGCGTCTTCTTCAACGGCATGACCGCCTCCCACCCGGCCTTCCCCTTCGGCGGCGTCAAGCGCTCCGGCTACGGCCGGGAGCTGTCCGGCCACGGCATCCGGGAGTTCTGCAACGTGACGACGGTCTGGCACGCGAAGTAGCCGGTCAGCACCCCCAGCGCAGCGCGGGCGTCCGCACCGGGGCGTCCCACCACCGCAGCAGCTCGTCGTCGGCCCGGCACAGCGTCACCGAGGCGCCCGCCATGTCCAGCGAGGTGACGTAGTTGCCCACCAGCGTCCGCGCCACGGCCACCCCGCGCTCCCGCAGCACCCGGTGGACCTCGCCCGCGAACCCGTACAGCTCCAGCAGCGGCGTCCCGCCCGCGCCGTTGACCAGCACCAGCACCGGCCCGCCCGGCCGGAGGTCCTCCAGCACGGCGTGCACGGCGTAGTCGGCGATCTCCCCGGACGTCATCATCGCCCGCCGCTCCCGGCCCGGCTCGCCGTGGATGCCCACCCCCAACTCCAGCTCGCCCGGCGGGAGATCGAAGGTCGGGCCGCCCTTGGCGGGGGTCGCGCAGGCCGACAGCGCGACCCCGAAGCTCCGCGAGGCCGCGTTCACCCGCCGCGCGAGGGACTCCACCCGCTCCAGCGGCGCCCCCGCCTCGGCCGCCGCCCCCGCGATCTTCTCCACGAGCAGCGTGGCCCCCGTCCCACGCCGCCCGGCGGTGTGCGTGCTGTCCGTCACCGCGACATCGTCGTTGACGAGCACGCTGGCGACCTGGATCCCCTCGTCCTCCGCCAGCTCGGCGGCCATGTTGAAGTTGAGCACGTCCCCCGTGTAGTTCTTCACCACGAACAGCACCCCCGCCCCGCTGTCCACGGCGGCCGCCGCCCGCACCATCTGGTCCGGAACGGGCGAGGTGAAGATCTCCCCGGGACACGCCGCATCCAGCATCCCCGGCCCCACGAACCCCCCGTGCAACGGCTCATGCCCCGATCCGCCCCCGGACACCAGCCCCACCTTCCCGGCGACGGGCGCGTCCCGCCGTACGATCACCCGCCGCTCGACGTCGACGGTCAGCTCGGGGTGCGCGGCGGCCATGCCGCGGAGGGCGTCGGGGACGACGGTCTCGGGGACATTGATGAGCATTTTCATGCGGGGCTCCTCGGGCGACGGTTCCGTGCGGGACTGCTGCTGACCTCATGCTGACCCATCGGCGGCGCGGCCGGCCGCAGGCGGGGGTACGGGGGGCGTCACCTGTCGGCCGCCTCCGGCCGGGATACGGCGGGCAGGCGGGCGAAGGCGCGGGAGACGGCGGCCAGTTGGGCCGCCGCGGCGTCGGGGCCGACGGCGGGCTCCAGGGCGATCCCGGCGGGCGGGGGGCCGGTCGCCGGGGCGGGGGTGTACGCGGGGGTGCGCAGGGCCCCGGCGATCCGGGCGGCCGCGGTGTGCGGCGCGTCGTCGCCCGGGGCGGCCGCCGGGAGGCGGGGGCGGAGCAGCAGCAGGCCGTCGTGGATCTCGATGACCCGGCGGTAGAGGGCGAAGCGGAGCCGGTGCGGGGAGAGGGCGCGGCGGCTTCCCGGGAGGGCCGTCTCCGGGAAGGCGCGGTGCAGCGCCGACCACAGCGGGGCCAGCGCGCGGTACGTGCGGCGGCACCACCACCAGTGCCGCACGGCGGGCCACGCGGCCGCGCCGCCCCCGCCGGCCACCAGGGCCGCGCACAGCAGGCCCAGGGCCATGGAGACGGTGTCGTCGCCGTCCGTCTGCCGGCCGGTGGCCAGGGCCAGCCGGACGTCGTCGAGGCCCCAGAGCGTCCAGGCCAGGCCCATGGCCGTGGCGGCGGTGAGCAGGCGCAGGCCGGCGCGGTGCGTTTTCGTCCGGCGTGCCCGTCGCGTGATCGTGCGGTACAGCGCCGTCAACTGCCAGGCGGGATAGAGCACCAGCGTCGCGTCGTAGGCGGCCAGGGCCGGGCGGTGCCGGTCGTCGACGAGGAGCAGACCGTCCGCGTGGCGGAGGTGCGCGGCGGCGAAGAGCAGTGGCAGTGCCAGGAGGACCAGCGTCGCGGCCGCCCCCTGGCGCCGGACGGGCCCGGCGGTCAGCAGGCCGAGGCAGGAGACCGCGAGCATCCGCAGGACGTCCCCCAGCAGCATGGGAAGTCCCGGCAGGTCGACCGCCCGTTCGACGGCCAGGGCGCTCGCCGGGGCGAGCACGAGGAGGGCGGTGCCCAGGCAGAGGGCGAAGCGGTGCGCCTGGCGCAGGGCGGGCCCGGTCCGCAGACCGCGCAGCGCCGCCCTGCGGTAGAGGCCGAGGGCGATCAGGGCCAGTCCGCCGAGGCAGGCGAGGACGTCGGTCATGAGGGGGACGTCGGTCATGACGGGCCGAGGAAGGGGTCCGGCCGCCGCCCCGCGGAGGCGCCCGTCCACACCGCGCGCTGGAGGATCAGCGAGGCGAGCAACTCCGCCTCCCGCTCCTGCGGTTCGGAGTAGACGGTCCGGCCCAGGACGCGGCCCGCCAGTCCCGGCGGAAGGTGGGGCAGCAGTTCCCCGGACGCCGTGCCGTGGTGCGCGCACAGCAGATGGGCCAGTTCGTGGACGAGGATGTGCTCGCGGTGCAGCGGCGGGATGTCGGCCACGTAGACGATGTAGTCGGCCTGTTCGGCGGTGACCAGCAGGCCGCACGGCAGGCCGGACCGCCAGTCGGTCGGCATCAGTTCGAGGGGTCTGCCGCGCCGCCGTGCGACCGTCGCGGCCAGCTCGGCCGCGTCGAACGGTACGGGCAGGTCCAGCCCGGCGGCGATGGCCCGGCAGCGGCGGCGGGTCCGCAGCGCGCTCCACATCCGCGGTGTCACGGGGCGGACCGCCGCCGCTCGGCCTCGCGGCGCGCGATGGCGTCGATCAGGTCCCGCACCGTGCCCAGCCCGTCGGGGGACAGATTGACCGCGCGCAGGGCGACGTCGCGCACCCCGGCGTCGCGCATGGCGGAGAGGAGGGCGACCTCCTCGGCGACCGGTGCGCTCCGCGCGTCGTCGAAGAAGTACGCGACCGGCACCTCGAAGAACGCGGCCAGGGCCTCGAGATGACGTTTGGTCGGATTGTCCCGGCGGCCGGTGCGCAGCTGCCACAGATAGGTGGCGGAGAAGGTCTCGCCCGTCGACTCGCGGCAGGCCCTGGCCACTTCCTCGTTGCTGTACGGGGTGCGGTCCGGGCGGCGGACCGTCCGGAAAAGGCGTTCTATGCGTTCCGCCAGCGACTGCTCCACGGCCTCGGACACGGCCCCACCTCCGTTCGCACGGGCATGGTAACCGAACACAGCTGAGATGAATGAACCGGCCTTTCTCTTCACAGCAGTTGACAGTCCCGGTGGGGGCGAGCAGGCTTCGGCTCGGTCCGGGAGACCGACCGGTCGACTCCCCCGAACGGAAGGAGCACCACCGTGAGACGCACCGCCGCAACCCTGGTGACGGCCCTGCTGGCCCTGCTCGCCGCCCTCGCCCTGCCCTCCGCGGCGCAGGCCGACGCCCCCGGCAACTGCACGACCCACCACGACGGCCCGGCCGGCTTCGCGAGCTGTACCGGAGTGTCGCCGGGCACCATGTGGCGCGCCGAGGTCGCCTGCTTCTACCTCATCGGCGACCAGCCGGTCACCTACTGGGTGACGGGCAACGTCGTCACCGGCGACGGCACTTCGTCGGCCCTGTGCAACCGCCCCCGGTCCTGGGCGACCAAGACGATCCGCCCCGTGGTCGTGGGCGTGACGGGACAGCAGGGCCGCCTCGTCGGCTACGGCAACAAGTGCGTCGACATCCGCCACGGCAGCACCACGATCGCCACCCCGGTGCAGATCTACGACTGCAACGGCACCGGGGCGCAATGGTGGACCCTCGGCTCGGACCGCACGGTCCGCGCCCTGGGCATGTGCCTCAACGTCGTCTGGGGGCGGAGCGAGAACGGGACGAAGGTGGAGATCTACGACTGCATCCCCTCCAGCCAGGGCGAGCAGTGGGTCCCGCAGGCCGACGGTTCGCTGAAGAACGTCCTCACCGGCAAGTGCCTCGACGACCTGGGCTTCGACACCACGAACGGTACGCAGCTGGGCATTTGGGACTGCAACGGCCTGCCCAACCAGAAGTGGGTCCTGACGCCCTGACGCCCTGACGTTCTGACGCCCTGACGTTCTGACGCCCTGACGTCCTACCGCGGTGGGCGCGACGCCCGGTACGCCCGCGCCAGGTGTTCCTGGAGGCGGGCGTGGCGGAACTGGTAGACCGCGCCGGCCTGGCGGAGGACGCCGCGCCGGTAGGCGTCCTCCAGGAAGGCGACGACGTGCCAGGGCAGCCGGCCGGTCAGCGGCAGCCAGACGCGGGCGAGGACCAGCCACTGGCCCCAGGCGGTCAGGGCCAGTCCGTAGCCGAGGACGCCGCCGAGCCCGCTGGTGACGCCCAGCTTGACCGCGGCCGTGAGGGTCCAGGCGAGCGGGCCCAGGAGCGCCGACAGGGGGCCCATCAGCAGGTCGGCCCCGAAGCCGACCAGAAGCCCGAAGACGGGGGCCCAGAGGAGGAACTGGGCGGTGATCGTCCGGCGGTTGGTGCGCAGCAGGCCCGTCGGACTGACGGCCGACCGGATGTCGAGCGGGGTTTCGAGGAGGGCCCGGAGGCCGAAGGCGGGGCCGGTTCCCAGGGAGAAGACGACTCCGAAGATGACGCCGTCCTTGAGGCCCCTCTCCAGGGCGTACGGGAAGCCGGTGCGCCAGAGGCCCCAGTTGAGCATTCCGTGGGCGAAGCCGTAGCCGAAGCCGTAGGCGAGCCCGCACACCAGCCCGATCACCAGCCGGGGGGAGGCGCTCCGCCCCGCCCTCCCCGCCCTGCCGAACACCTTCAGGTTCACCCGCACACCGGCGGGCGGCACCGCGGCGTCCCTGGCCGCGAACACGAACCAGTACGCGGTCCCGAAGACGAGCCCGGAGAAGAGTCCCGCGGCCGCCCCGTCCGCCAGTTGGTACCGGAGGGGATCGGTGAAGGCCCCGACCGCCAGGTCGACGACCCCCATCGTCAGGCAGACCGCCAGTGCGGTCACCAGGGCGCGCACCGGGCGGCGCAGCCCCGAACCCAGGCGCCACCACTCCAGGTTGGGGGTGTCGAGCCGGGTCAGGTGGTCGGCGAGGTAGCCGAGCCAGTAGCGGGCGCGTTCCGGATCGACGTCGACGCCGGGGCGCGGCCCGCCGCCCGGGAGGTGATCCGGCCGGGGCCGGTAGACGGTGGTGGTGAAGTTCTCCAGGAGGTGCTCCTCCAACTCCTCGGGGCCGTCGAAGCGCCGGGTGTCCAGCAGCGAGGACGGGTCCTGGCCGGCGGAGTCGCTGTAGACGGCGCGGGCGAGCGTGACCATCAGCGGAGTGGTCAGCACCGCGGCGAGGCTGTCACCGGCCCGGCTCCGCGGCTGCTCGGCCAGCTCGGCCAGCACGGCGTCCCAGCAGGTGCCCGAGGGGTCCCCGCCGTGGCCCTTGCGCGTGGTGCGCGGCAGGTAGTCGGCCAGGTCGTCCAGGGTGAGATCGGTCAGCTCCACCGCGGCGGCGGAGGTGAGCACGTCGGTCTCCGCCACGGCGGCCGCGTACTCCGCGGGACGGCTCGTCAGCAGCAGGGGCAGGGTCGTGGCGTTGAGCGCCTCCAGCGCGGGACGGCGCAGACCGCGGGCGATCTCGTCGAAGCCGTCCAGTACCGGGAGCACCCGGCCGGTCTCGACCAGGGCGGAGGCCAGGCTCGCCCCGCCGGCCCCCGGGACGGCGAGACCCGGGTGGTCCCGCGTCAACTGGGCGGTCAGCCAGTCCCGGAACGTGAGGGCCGTGGGATCCCACGAGCCGATGCTGAAGATCACCGGTACGGCCTCGGCGCGGGCCCTCGACTTCAGGTGGTCCAGGACGAACCGGGCGGTGAGGATCGTCTTCCCGGAACCGGGCCGGCCCAGCACCACCAGCCGCCCGGACGGGATTCGCCGGTACACGCCCACGATGTCGTCCAGCCGCCCGCACAGGTCCAGCGGGCCGTGGGTCCCCCCGGCGGGCAGACGGCGGATGTTGGCCCAGTGGTCGGTCAACTCCTCGGGCGCCGGCCGCCAGCGCACCGGCAGCGGGTACGGGTCGTGGATCTGCCGGTGCTCCTCCTCGCGCTGCCAGCGGGTGGCGACCGAGTGGGCGAGCTGCTCGGCGATGCGGGCGAGGGCCTCGTTCAGCGGCGAGTCCGGCGAGTCCGGCAAGTCCGGTGAATCCGGCGGATGTGCGGTGGCCACGGGTCCGGGTCCGGGGCGGTCGCCCGAGTCGCCCGAGTCGGCCGAGTTGCCCAAGTCGCCCGGGCCGTCCGGCCGTTCCCCCGGTGCGGTCCGGTGGACGGCGGCCGCCAGCAGCTCCTCGCGCTGCTCCGGCACCAGCCCGAGGGCGTCGGCCAGCAGCCGCACCGTGGTCACCCTGGGGTCGGCCCGCTCGCCGGTCTCCAGTCCGCGGATGGTGCGCACGCCCACGCGGGCGCGCTCCGCCAGCGCCTCCTGGGTCATCCCCGCTTCGTGCCGCAGCCGCCGTAACAGCACGCTGAACTCACTGGCCACAGGTCACGGTCTCCCCCCGAACGTGTCATCGCCCCAGGTGAGGGACTCTAGCGCGGCCACCGGCCGCAAACGGCCGGTCTCCTGGCCTGTCGGCCGTCCGGTGCCCGGACCAGCATCGACGGCATCCGCCGGACCCGTCCGGCCACGACCCGGGGAGTCACCATGCCGCCCACCGCGACCGCGACCACGACCGTGACCGCGACCACCGTCCGGCCGCCCGTCACCACACTCGGACAGCAGGAGCGCGACGTGCTGTACGCGGTCGGCTGCGGCCTGAGGAACGACGAGATCGCCGCCGCCCTCGCCCTCCCCGAGGCCGTCGTGGCCGGACACCTCGTACGGATCCTCGCCGCCCTCGGCCTGCGCGACCGGGCCGCCGCCATCGTCCACGCCTTCGACAGCGGGCTGGTCACCCCCGGCCGCGGCCCCCGCCGCCCGGCGGCGGACCCGCAGCCGCGGACCGCCGTCCGCCGGACGCCCGCACCGCGGCTGCGGATCTCCGTGCTCGGACCGCTGCAGGCATGGCGCGACGGACAGCCCGTGGACCTGGGGCACCTCCGCCAGCAGGCCGTCCTGGCGGCGCTGGTGCTGTCCCCGGACCGGGCGGTCTGCCAGCACGAACTCCTCGACGGCGTCTGGGGGATGGAGCCGCCGCTCACCAATGTGGTGCCGGTGTACATCTACCGATTGCGGAAGATCCTGCACGACGAGGACGGCCCCGACCAGGTGATCGGGCGCCACCGATGCGGCTACCGGCTGCTCCCCGGCGCGGTGGAGGTGGACGTGACGCGCATGGAGGAACTGGCCGACGCGGCCGTCCGGGCCGAGCGGGCCGGCGAACCGGACGAGGGCGTGCGGCTCGCCTCCCGGGCGCTGGACCTGTTCCGCGGCGAACCCCTGGCCGGTCTCCCCGGACCCGCGGCCGAGCTGGAACGGCTGCGGCTCTCCGAGCGCAGGACCGTCCTCGCCCAGCGGATGCTGGACTGGCAGCTGAGGCTGGGCCGGCACGCCGAGGCGATCGCCGAGCTGTCGGCCCTGGCCGTGGCGCAGCCCCTGAACGAACCGGTCGCCGCGACGCTGATGCGCGCGCTCTACCTGAGCGGCCGGCAGGCCGACGCGCTGGCCGTGTACGGCCGGGCCCGCCGCCGCCTGGACGAGGACCTGGGGGTGACCCCCGGCCCGGCGCTCCGGCGGACGCACCAGATGATCCTGCGGGGGGACGACGCCGGCCTCGGCATCGTCGGAACCGGAACCACGTCGTGAGCGGACCGGTGCCACGCAGGCGGAGCGAGGAACTGCTGCTGGCGAAGGTCTCGGCGGCGGCCGGCCGCGAGCGCATCGGCAGGCGGTGCGCCACATACGAAGCGGCCGCGCACGCGGTCCCCGCCGACTCCCGCCCGGCCGGGGGGATCCGCGGCCTGCCGGCCTTCGCCCGGTACGTCCGGATCTCGGCGAGGAGGTGCTCCGTGCGGAGGTTCGCCGTGAAGAGGGCGGCCGCGGCGCGGCTGGACCTGTACGAGCGCGGACTGACGGTGGCGGTCAAGGGGCGGATCCACGTCGTCCGTTACGACACCACCTCCGTCTTCCCGGACGGCCCGGACGGCCCGGACGGCCCGGCCCGCTCCGGGACGGTCTGCACGCTCACCGACGTCGACGGGGAACGGATCGCGCTGCGGGACCGGCCGGGGCACGGCGGGGCGGAGGAGTGGGGGGCCGAGATCGAACGGGCCGTCACCCGGGCCCAGTTGCCCCGGGCCCTGGCCGCTCTCGACGAGGGCGGGCGCCTCGCCTTCGGGGACGTCTGGCTGACCGGGGAGGGGATCGGGACCGGGGCCGGGACCGGGAAGGTGTCCGCGCGGTGGTCGCAGGTGCGGCGGGTGGACATCCGGAACGGGGCCGTCGAGGTCGACATCGCCGGGGAACGGCACGTGTGGGGCCGCGCGGTGTCCGGGATCCCGAACCCCTTCGTCCTCCGCGCGCTCGTCCGGCACCTCGGGACGGACGGCGCGGCCCCCTGACGGCGATCGTTTCATCGCCGTGTCACCGGCCGTGGCTAAGGTCACGGCCCGGCACGGAAGTTGCGCGTCCACTCGACGCATGCACTCGACGCATCCACTCGACTCGGGGAGAAGAAGAGCGATGATTCTGGCCGGCAGAGGGAAGAAGGCGCTCGGCGCCGCCGGTGCGGCCGTGGCGATGATGGCCATGACGGCCGTCGCCCCCACCGTCGCCCACGCCGATCCGGTGCAGCACCACTACTACCTGGAGGTCGGCGGTACGGGCGCCGCGGAGCCCGCACCCGACTGCACCCACAGCTATACGTTCGCCAACAAGCACTTGGACGGGGGCATTCCGATACCGGTCTGCTACCCGGCGAGCATCGGACCCCTGCTCAACGGCCGCAACGTCCCGGACCTGACGGCACCGAGCCTCGACGCCAGCGTGCGCGAGGGGTACCGCAGGCTGCTGGCCACCGCCGAGGACACCCACCGGCGCGATCCGGGGGCCCGGCTGACGATCGTCGGCTACTCCCAGGGCGCGCAGGTGGCCGACCAGGTGCTCCGGACGATCTCCGACGGTGGCACCGGCATCCCCCGCTCGCAGGTGAACGGCATGCTCTACGCCGACCCCATGCAGCCCGGCACCGGCATCTGGTCCCTGCTGCCCAAGGGGTGGAGCGCTCTGGGGATCACCTCTCCCGGCGCCGGCCCGGAGAAGTTCGAGGGCGTTCCGGTGCAGCGGTTCTGCATCCGCACCGACGGGGTGTGCGACGCGACCTCGCTGCGGTCCGTCGCGGGCTTCCTGACCGAGCACCCCACGTACGGGCGGGACGGCGGCATCATGACGCGGACCATCGGCCACGACGGCGGCGAGGGCGTCGTCTGGTACGACTCCTGACCGTTCGACTCCTGACCGTCCGACTCCCCGGGGGACCGTCCAACTCCGGGAGGGGCGGGGCCGCACGCCGTGGGCGCGGGTTGCGGCGGGACGCGGGAGTGGTTCGATGGAAGTACGTGTGGCACGGGCCCGTTGTGCGCGCACGGTCCCGTCCCCGTGCCGAGTGCGGTTCTTCTCGGAGGAGGGAAGGGCGATGACCAAGTTGGTACGGCGCCCGCCCGGGAAGAAGCGGCCGGGCAACGCCCCCATGGCGAGTCTGTTCCCGCGGTGGCTGTGGACGAAGGCCAGGGGGGCCGTGCTGGGTTTCTGGCACGGGCTGACGGTCAGGCGGGAGGCCCGGGGCGGGATCACGCGGCCGAAGAAGTGGCGGCGCTGGTTCTCCTACTCCGGCTGGATCCGTGCGTTCTGCACGGTCGCCACGATCGCCCTGCTCTACTGGTTCGGCCAGGCGATCTACAACATGACCGTGGGATCGAAGACAGGGCTCGAGGAGTGGGACAAGAATCACCCCGGGTTCGACGACACCCTCCGTTTCATCGGTCCCGTCCTCTTCGGCGGGCTCATCACCGCGATCTTCCTCTTCTTCTGGTACGGCTGGACGAAGCGGCGGTACCTGACGAAAGCGTGCAGGGAGCCCCACGATCTGGTCCTCACCGCGGGGCCGCAGACCAAGGAGGTCGTCGGGCGGCAGGAGATCGCGCAGGTGATCGCCCAGCGGCTGCGGGACCGCGCCACCCGCAGGCCGTACATACTGGTCGGCGGGGTGGGGACCGGAAAGACCGCCGTGCTGGTGCGGCTCACCGAACTGCTGGCCCAGCAGGGCGCCGTGCCCGTGCCCATCCGGCTGCGGGACGCCGCCGGCCTGTCCGATCTGAACTTCGAGCAGATGGCCAAGCGGCGGTTCTGCGAGGAGGCTCCCCAGGGCATCCTGGCGCGCGGCAAGACCGAGCGGGTCTGGCAGCAACTGCTCGCGGACGACAAACCGGTCGTCATCGCCGACGGGCTGGAGGAGGCGGTGCTGGCCCCCGGCCTCCAGGAGGACCGGGACAACATCATCCGCCGGGCCATCGAGCGGGCCGAGGAGGAGAAACTGCCCCTGGTCATCGCCTCCCGGCCGCACACGCCCCTGGAGACGACCTGTGCCGCGATCATCGAACTGGAGCCCCTGAGCGAGGAGTCGGCGCTCGACTTCGTGCAGGAAAAGGCATCGGAGGCGGACGAGCGACGGCTCGACTGGATCGTCGAGACGGCCCAGGTGACCGAATCGCCCATCTATCTGCAGGTGGCCCGGGAGCTCAGCAGGCACGGCCTGCTCGGCCACGGCGGACCGGAGCGTGACGCCCGGCCGCTCAACACCCGCAGCCGCGACCGCTCCGAACTGCGGCTCTGGCTGCTGGAAACCTGGCTGGACGCGCTGGTGGCCGGCCGGCTGGGCGAGGACGTCCTGCTCTCCGAGGAGGAGCGCCGCGACGCGGTCGAGGTGGTCTCCGCCCTGGCCTGCGTCGGTCTGCTCCAGGATAAGCTGGAGGTCGAGTTCGAGGATCTCCAGGGCGAGCACCTCGACGCCGACTCCGCACGGCGGGCGAAGATCAAGGCCGGGTATCTGTGGAGCACCCGCACGCCCTTCGACGGCGCCCGTACGGGAGCCCTGCCCCAGTGGCATCGCGGCCGGATCTGGGACGAGCTGTGCGAGAACCTCGGCTCCGGGGCGGGGCGCCGGCTGCGGACGGGGACCCCGGAGGAGCGCCACGCCGTGCTCGCCCGGTGCGTGGCCCACGCGGGTGCCCTGAAACTGGTCGAGGGATTCGAGAAGAAGGTCCGCTTCCCGCACAGCATCCTCCAGGCGTACCTGGGCTTCCGCATGCTCCGTCACCTCGGCGCGGACCCCACGCGCGAACTCGTCCGGACCGCACTCCAACCACCCGGCCCCAGCCGTGAGTTGCTCATCGCCCTCGTCCTGCTCTCCCGCGACGTCTCGGTCCGCACCGCAGCACCGGAACCCGGCGTGCGGGCCGGGCTGAAGGAAGACCTCCGGACGTGGCGGCGGACCGCCCTGGGGCAGAGACCGCTCGCCCATGCGCTCAACCGTGCGGCGGAGCAGCGCGAGGACCCCAAGGCCCTCGAACTCTACGCGGCCGCCCTGGAGGTAGAGAGCGCCCGGGACGTGCCGGAGGAACTGGGCGCGATCGTCTCCGGGATCAGGGCCCGCTGGGCCGGCATCGACGGTGATCCACGCACCCTCGAGGACGCGAAGCTCCGCGTCGTCAGACAACTGGGCGAGGCCCTGCGCACTGCCGACAGCAAGCATCCCAAGGGGATCGACGTCACGTCGCTGTACCAGAAGCTCTTCGAGCTCGGCATAGCGGAACCCTCCTACTCCGTCCGCCTCGCGGCCGCCCAGGAGATCGGCGACGGCGGCGACTCGGCGTTCGCCGTGATCCGGCGGCAGATCATCGACGTCGACCGCGACCCGGTCGAGGAGTACGAGACGCGGAAGGCCGGACTGGTCGGCAGGAAGAGGGCGGAGCTGGACGAGTGGGAGAGGGAGCAGCGGCGCCGGGCGACGATGCCCCGGCCGGCGCGGCGTTCCGGCGAGGGAGGCCGGAGACCCCGCGAGCGCCCGGACATCTTCCAGGAATACCGGGACGAACAGGTCAAGCTCCTGACCGAGTTCATCATGCGGGCCTGGATGATCCCCATGCTGCTCGGCTCCGTGAGCGACGAGCTCCGCGAGGACGCCCGCGTCCGTCTGACGCTGTGGCTGCGTCACCTCGACCCGGCCGAACCCGTCGACCTGCCGCTGTCCCTGGAGAACGCCCTGGCCCAGGGGTTCAAGTACGCGGCCAACCGCCGTGAACGCCACCCCCTCGCCGTCCCGGGCGGGCGGAAGGAGCTGATCCGGCACGCGGAGACCATGCTCCGCCGGAGCCGCTGCTGGTACACGCAGCTGATCCTGCTCCAGGCCCTGTGCCTGTGGGAACTGCCCGACACCGCCGCGGCGGACCGGGGGGACGACGGTACGCGCACCCGCCCGGCGAACGCGGTGCAGACCGTCCGGCGCTGGCTGTCCACGGCCGGAACGGAGCACGCGTCGGCCGTCCGCGTCGCGGGGAACGGTGCCGGGCCGCGCACGCCGCTGCACCCGTTCGTCGCCGAGGCCGGCGACCTGGCGGCCCTCGCCCTGGAGACCAGGAGGCCGGAGCGCTTCCTGTGGATCGACGAGAAGGGCGTCGCCGACAACATCGGCTCGCGCAACAGCGGCCCCCAGCTCCACCGCAAGCACCATCTGTGGATTCCGCCCTCGGTCGGCTGGAGCACCCTCGACGCCCGCGCCCAACGGCTGGCCGCCGACGTGCTGGTGATGCTGAACCTCATCGAGCGCGACGGGCAGCCGGACGAGGTCCAGGACCGGCTGGGCCGCTCCCAGCAGGCGAACGCCCAGCTCCCGCCCTGCATGACCACCGACCGCACCCCGCTGGCCCCCCGGCTCAGGACCGGTACGTCGGTCCCGCCCATGCCGGGCAGCGGCTGTCTGCCCAGCTGCCGGTTCCAGCTCTGCCCCTACCCGCCCCGGGGCGCCCGGCTCCGCGCCGAACTCCGCGAACCCTTCTGTCGCCAGCAACAGGCCCTGCTGCCGGGACGCCTGACGCGCCATCTGCCACGGGGCCGCCACCGCAAGACGCCCAACTGGGTGGGCATGCGCGTCACCGAACTGGACGACTTCTGGGACAAGATGGCCCAGCGCCTCCGGGGGTGAGGCGGGCCCCGGGCCGCCTTGGCCGCGCGCCTCCTCGGCCCCGCGCTCCCTCAACCCCCGGGCAGCACCCCCCGCAACGCCGCGTCCAGCTCCTCCGCCACCTCCCCGTCCGCCTCCCGCCGGGCCGCCGCGGAGGAGTGCAGCCGGCTCAGCACCCCGGTGAACGCCTGGGTGAACGCGCCGTAGAGCGGGGTGCGCGGGCGCAGGGCCGCCGACTCCAGGGCCGGCAGCAAGGTGGTCCGGGCGTACCGCGGACGGTGGTCCGCGTCGCGCGGCATGTCGCGCTCGCCGCCCTCCGAGGGCGCGCCCGCGGCGGGGGCCGCGCGACGGTCGTCGCACACGACGCCCGGGTCGGTGTAGGCGGACCGGCGGGTCGCGGCGAAGCCGGCGTCCAGCAGACAGCGTTCACTGGCCGGGCCGGTGAGGAACCGGACCAGCTCCCGGGCCTTCTCCACCCGCGCCCCGGGCATCGCCGGACCGGCGGCCACCGCGAGGTCCTGGCCGCCCAGCACGGCGGTGCCGGGGAGCGGCACGACGCCGAGCCTCTCCTCGCCCAGCGCCGCGTGGAGCGTGCGGTACGCGTAGGGCCAGTGGCGGAGGAAGGCGGTGCGGCCCTCCGCGAAGTCCTTGAGCGTGCCCGCCTCGTCGGACTCGAAGGCGCCGTCGAGCGTGTGCGCGCTCTCCGTGCGCCGCCGGAACTCCGCCACGCCCTTGGCCAGTTCCCCGGGCGTGGCGCGGTAGACGCCGCCGTCGTCGGTCAGCCGGACGCCGGCGGAGGCGAACGCCTCGACGGCGTTGACGGTGAGCCCCTCGTAGGCGGCGAGCTGACTCGTCCACGCGTTGCGGTAGTTGCCCTTGCGGTCCGACTTCTCGGCGCGCGCCCAGGCGTCCGCCGTGTCCATCAGCCCCGCCAGCTCGTCCCACGGGGTGCCCCGGCGGGACAGCGCCTTGATCTTCTCCTCGTCGATCCCCGCGCCGGGGACCAGGTAGTCGCGGCGGTAGTAGAGCAGGCCGACGTCGCTGTTGTAGGGGGCGGCGTAGACCTTCCCCTTCCAGCGGGCGGTCGCGGCGACCCCGGGGAGGACGTCGCCGTCGTCGGCGTACTCCGCGGGCAGTTCCCCGACGAGACCGGCCGCGGCGAACTCCGGGACCCAGGTGACGTCGAGGTTCACGACATCGTAGGCCGCGCTGCCCGACTGCAGCGCCGCCAGGAGCTGGCTGCGCTGCAGGTCGGCGGAGCCGGGCAGGAGGACGGCCCGCGCCCGCCAGGGCGAGCCCTGCTTCTCCTGGAGCGCGTTCCACGCGTCGACCAGCCGCTTGCGGATGCCGTATTTGCCAGTCACGTCCAGGCCGGTGGCGATCACCAACTGTGTTCCGGTGACCGGGCGTTCCGTGGCCCGCGGCCCGGACCCGCCCCGGCTCGTGCAGGCGGCCGCGCCCAGCAGCAGGGCGGCGCACCAGACCAGCGACCGTGCCCACAGCGAACGTTCCATCCCGTCGCCCCCGTCGTACCGTTGCCCGCCCCGCTGCCCGTCATCCGTTATCCGTGCCCCTGCGCGACCTTGGCGACCTCGCCGGCCAGGTCCCCCGCCAGGTCGCCGCGGGAGTCGAGGCACCTGCCGCCGCTCGCCTCGGCCACCCGCAGGTCCAGCCGGCCCTCCAGACAGCCGCCGGAGTCGAACGAGACCATCACCACGGGCACCTTGCGGTCCGCCACGAACTTCACCAGCTCGTCCCGGCGGGCCGCGTCCAGCCGGTCGTTGTCCTCGTCGTCGGTGAGGAGGACGACGAGCTGGGGGTGCCCGTCGTCCTCGGTGCCGTGCGGCATGCCGTCCAGCGCCGCCCGCAGCGCGCCCCCGACGTCGGCCTCCAGGGACGGCGCGGGCACGGCGGCGTCCACCTTCCCCGCCGCGGCCGCGGCCTTGTCCCGGTCGTCCTTCCCGGCCGTCCTCGACGAGGAGCCATGGGTGCCGAACGGGAGCAGTTCGCGGTAGGGCGGGCCCGTCCCCTCCGAGGCGACGCCCCACACGCCGTAGCTGTCCTCCGGGCCGAAGCGCGTCATGGCCCGCTCGACGATCTCGCGGGCGCCGTTCGCCCCGTCCCACCACCGGTTCATGGAGCCGGAGCTGTCGAGCAGGAACCGCACCCGGCCGGCGGCGTTGGCCTGCCGGTACTTCTCCAGCGTGTCGGCCGCCTCGCCCGCGGAGAGCGGACGGGGCAGCGGTCCGGTCTCCGCCGACGGTCCGGTCTCCGCCGACGGTCCGGGTGACGGCGAGGGGCCGGATGACGACGAGGGGGCCGCCACCGGCCGGAGCCCCTCCTCCCGGAACACCGCCCGGCCGTCCTCCGACGCCAGCCAGTCCCCGAAGCGCCGGACGGCCCGGTCCCGCTCGTCCTCGTCCCGGCGCGCGTCGTTCCAGCGGATGTGGACGAACACCGGGTCCAGCGCGGGCACGTCGTCCGGGTACTCGGCCACCCGCGCCACCCCGGTCCGCCCGGCGCAGCCGCGGTACTGGCCGAGGACCGGCGCCGCGACGAGGACCGCGGTGCGCCGGTCGGCGTCCCGGTCGCCCCGGGCCAGCCCGCACACGAGATCCCTGCCGCCCACCCGGCCGGACGACCGGGCCGCCGACCGCTGCCGCTCCTCGACGGCGCGCGGGGCGTCCACCCGGTAGAGCCCGGCCGTCGCGGCGAGCCCCGCGTCGGTGTACCGGGGGTCGGCCCGGCGGAACTCCGCCCCCTTGGCCTTCCCCGTGATCGCCTTCGTCAGCTCGGCGAGCCTGCGCCCGGCGCGGTCGCCCTCCGGCTCGGCGAGCGGTTCCGGCACCAGCAGGGCCAGGGGCGTCCGGGCCAGCGGCCGTCCGTCGTCGAACTCCAGGGACAGGACGGACTGCTGGTTGCTCGTCTCGTCCTGGGCCCGGCGGGCGCTCGCCGAGGACGCGGGGATCCAGACGTCCGGCTGCGGCCCGACGCTGCCGACCGGGTTGAAACCGGACGAACTGCCGCGGGCCCACTCGCCGTACTGGGTGCGGAACGCCTCCACGGTGTCGGCGGACCCGGCGCTGTAGACGGTGACGCCGGTGCGGCGGCAGCCGTCCCCGTCCCGGTTCGCCCCGGAGGCGACGAAGCCATCCGCGGCCCTGCGGACGGCCGGTGCCAGATCCGGGTCGGTGAGCAGGCGCAGTTCCAGCGGGGGGTGGTGCGCGCAGGAGGGCGAGGGGCCGGGGCCGTCGGAGGCGCCGGAGGCGATCCACCACAGGAGGAGGGCGAGGGCGGCCGGCACCGCCAGCGCCGCGGCGATCAGACGGCGGCGGGGCCCGGGCGGGAGCGGGCGGTGCCACCACGGGGGGACGGGGCCGGGGTCCGGGGCGGGATCCGGCACGGGGGCCCGCTCCGGGAGGAGGACGACCTTCTCGCCCGTGTCCTGCCAACGGCGCTGGGGCAGCCACTCCTTGCCGGCCACGGTCCGGGCGGCCCTCAGCCCGTCCACCAGGCGCCGGTGCAGCACCTCGACGGTCACGTCCCCCTCGGGCGCCCCCCGCCCCGGCGTCAGGGCCTCAGCCAGCAGCGCCGTGTACGGCGTCGGCGTCGCGGGGTCGCCCGCGTCGATGCGCTGGTTCCGCTGCACCGCCAGCAGCAGGGAGATCCTCCGCTGGTCATGGGGTTCGAGCCGGTCCCAGGCGGCGGCCGCGTTCCCCGCGTAGCAGCAGTCGAGCACGACCACGGTGTGGCGGGGCCGGTGCTCGCCGGCGCGCAGCCGGTGGAGGACCTTGTCCTCCCAGTGGATCCAGCCCGGGAACGCGGGACCGTGTTCGACCTTGGCTCCTCCCAGTCCGAGGAGCAGCCGGCTGTGTTCGCCGGTGCAGGTGTCGACGATGCCGTGCCCGGCGAAATAGACCAGGAGCAGCCCGTCGGTGGAGTCCCGCACCTCGCCCAGCCGTTGCTCGAACTCCCTGATGTCGGGCGAGGAGAGGAGGACGACCTCGGCGAAGACCCCGCCCGCGCGCAACACCCCTTCCAGAACGGTGAGGTTGCGTTCGGCGGCCGCGATGTCCCCCAGGACGTCGGCCCATTCGTGCGGCCCTTCCCGGGCGTAGCGCGACACACAGACGAGCAGGGCGCGGTTGACCGGCCGGGGCCGCTCGGGTCCGGACACGGGACTAGTCCCGTTCGTCGTCCGGCCGTGCCCGGAAATCGGGTGGATCCGGATCCCCGAGGGCCCGCCGGCTCGTGCGCCATTCCTTGATGGACTCCGTGGCGAGCCGCACGATTTCGGAGGTCGCGGCGCCGCCGAGCCATTCGAGGAGGACCTCCAGCTGGGGGCCCATGGCGACGCCGGGCCCCGCCCGCCGGGCGATCCGTCCGACCCGCACCCGGTGCGTCAGCTCCGGCTCGTCCCGCAGCCAGGCCTCCAGGGAGGTGAGGTCCTCCTCGCGGACGTCCCCGGGGGCCGTGACGCGCACACCGTGCCGTATGTCGTCCTCGTCCTCGCCCTGCGCCATAACTCGACATGGTGGCACGGACGTCGGCGTTCGAGGAGAGTTCGACGGGTCTTTCCTTCCGGGCGCCGGTCGTGTCCGGCCTCGTGTCCGGCCTCGTGTCCGTCCCCGCGTCCGCCGCCGGGCGGGGCGCTCAGATCCGGTAGACGAGGAGCCTCGCGGCGTCCGCCGCGCCGGAGGGGAACCCCCTTGACGGGCAAGGGAGTTCCGCCGGCGTCGGCGGGACGGCGGGGTAGGCGCGGGGGAGCGCGAGCGCCGGTTCGTCCGTGGGCGGCACCTCGAAGAGGTACAGGGCCGAGCCGGACACATCGGCCGCCAGATGGGCGGCCGGGGCCGGCGGCCGGGGCGTCCGCCGGACGGCTTCCGCGGTGGCGAACGGGGCCCGGAGCAGGGAGCCGACGCCCGGCACGGTGCCGCTGCCGACCGGGTCGAGGAGCCCTCCGGCGCCCCCGGCCGGGCCCTCGGCCGGGATCGCCCCGGCCAGCAGCAGGGTGAGCAGGACCGGCACGGACCGGCGGGCCAGGGCCCCGGCCGAGGCCCCGAGCCGTCCGGCGCGGGCGGCGGGCAGGGACAGGGCGAGGCTGCCGGCCCCGGTGCCGAGGGGGAGCGGGACGGCGGAGCAGACGACGTGGCGGGAGTACTCGCGCAGGTCGAGGACGGGCTCGCCGGGGGAGAGGCGGTCGAGGGCGTCGAAGAGGACCCGGGGATCGGTCACCGTACGGGGGGTGAGGGGGGCGGGTCCGTACCGGGCGAGGTGGTCGGTCCGCCGCTCGGGGCCGAGCTGGGCGAGCAGGCACTTGCCGACGGCGCTGGCGTGCGCGGCCAGGCGGAGGTCGACCCACGGGCGGACGGCCGGGGTGAGCGGTCCGCCGACCGCCTGGGTGATGTGCACGTCGCCGTCGGCGTAGCGGCCGAGGTAGACGGCGGCGCCGAGGGTGTCGCGGGCCAGGGCGAGGGTGCGCCGGAGCTGGCGGGCGGTCCCGTCGGCGGAGGCGAGTCTGTCGACGGCGGCGCCGGGGGCGTAGACGTCGTCGGAGAGCGGACGGGCGAACTCCTCCTCGCACAACATGTCCAGGAAGGGCGCGAGTTGGTGAGGGGTGAGCCCCGCTTCGCGGGCGAGCTGGCCGCCGCCGACACCCCGGCGGTGGCGCTGGAGGACGGTGAGGACGTCGAGGGCGCGGCGGGCCCGGTCCAGGGCTTCGCTCCCGGCGGCCGGGGCGGCGCCCTGCCGGCCGGCGGCGGTCAGACCGGGGTGCCGGAGCGGGAGCGCGGACCAGGGGGACGGCGCGCCGGGGGAGTCGAGGGGCAGGGCGGGCCAGGGCCGTCCGGGGGCGGACGGGCCCCGGGTGAGCTCCCGGACGGCGGCCGGGAGGCCGTCGCCGGGGACGGGGACCGCTCCGAGGTCCTCGTGGTCGTGCGGGGCGAGGTGGCCGAGCAGGTCCGGCGGGAGGGCCGTCGCGGCCGGGGCGGGGGGCTGCTCGCCGAAGAGGTCCCCGGGGGAGGCGCCGGACGGGGCCAGGCGCCGGGCCCACAACTCGGCGTCGTCGTAGGCGCCTTCGCGGGCGTGGTCGAGGAAGAGGCAGTAGACGGCCCGGTCGCAGCCGGCCCCGGCGGCGAGCTGCCACCAGAAGCGGGCGCCCTCGTGCTCCCCGAGCAGATAGAGCAGACAGGCCAGGACGAGGACGCCGGCCTCGTCCACCGGCCCGTGCGCGGCGAGGCGGCCGAGCCCGTCCGCGGCGTCGGGGGAGCGCAGGACGAGCAGCGCGACCGCGTTCAGGTTGCGCCAGGCGTCCTCGGCGTCGACGAGGGGGTCCCGTCGCGGGTCGAGCCACTCCCGCGGTCCGGACGCGCGGTCCGGTCCGGGGTCCGGCTGCCGGCCGGTCCGGGCGGCGGTGCGCGCGGGGCGGGTGTCCGGGCGGCGCCGGGCGGCGGACGCGTCGGCGGACGCGTCGTCGGGGGCGTACCGCTCCGCGACCTTCGCCCGGGCCGCGAAGTCGTCCAGGCACCGGCCCTCGGCCGCGGCCCGGGCCGCGAAGCCGTCCCGGCGCCGGGAGAGCTGGGGGTCCCTCATCATCCTGCTTTCTTGTCCCCACGGGGAAGGTTGAGCCGCCGGGTCAGGCGGTTGCGGGCCAGGCGGAGGAGGGAGCGGACCGAGGACTCCTCGATGCCCATGACCGCCGCCGTCTGGCGGACGGTGAAGTCGAGGCCGTAGACGTGGACCACCGCGTCGCGCTGCCGCTCGGTGAGCCCCCGCACGGCGGCGCAGAACTGGATGGTGTCGGTGAGGACCTCGTACGGATCGGCACCGGAGTTCCGCACGGCGGCCTCGAAGGCCATGAGGTCCATCGGCCGGGGGCGCAGCTTCCGTTTGCGCCGCTGGTCGACGATCCGGTGCTTGAGGATGGTCCAGGCGTACTTCTCCGGGTGGTCCATCTCCAGCATGCGCTGCCAGGCATCCATGACCGCGTCGAAGGTCCGGTCCACGGCCTCCTCCGCGTCCGCGTCGGACCCCAACTGCAGATAGGCGAACCGCAGATACGGCCGGTGCCGGTCGGTGTAGAAGGCCGTGAAGGAGACCTGGTCGGCGGGCTTCCACTCGCGCATGGGCGTGGGCTGCCGGGGGCTGGGCAGGCCTCCCACCGCTCCGCCGGTCTCCTCCGGCCCGGCGTCCTTCACCATTTCACCTCGGGGCGGTCGTCCTCCCGCCCGGCCGGGGCGCGGCGCGCGGTACCGCCCGGGGTCGCGATGCCCATGCGCACCAGGGCGACGAGGAGCCGCCTGACACCACGGACGGCGTCCGGGCCGAAGACGCGGACGGTCAGCACGATCTCGATCAACCACGCCGCAGCGCTTTGTCGCACGGGCTCTCCGTAAGTTGTCGGGCGGCCGGGGAGGGCCGCCGGGGCACGGCTTTCTCACCTGTAGGAACGTCCGGGAGGGCCGCCGACGTGCAGAAGAAGATCGATCAATAATCCGGCTGGTTTTCGAGGTTGAGCGGTCGGAGTCGATCGGCATCGGGTCAGTTGAGGGGAGAGAGGGCGGACTGTGTCCCGGGACGGATGAAGGGTGCTAGTGAAGCCCGCCGCTCCCGGTGCCCGGCCGTACCACCCATCTGACGGGCCGTAAGGTGGGGACGTGGCCGATGAGACGCACAACACCGTGAGCGGACAGCCGCACATCGGTGCGCTCGTCCAGAGCGGTTCGATCGAGCACCTGCACCTGTACGCCGCGCCCCCGCCGGACCCCGGAGTCCCCTTCCAAGTCCCGGCCGCACTCCCGCACTTCGAGGACCGCAGGGACGAACAGGAGCGGATTCTGCGCGCCGCCGAGGCCGGATCCGGGCACGAGGGCCCGCAGGTCGTCGCCCTGACCGGGATCGGCGGGGTCGGGAAGACGGCGCTGGGGTTCCACATGGCGCGGCGGCTCGGCGGACGCTTTCCGGACGGGGTGCTGTACGTGGACCTCGACGACCTCCGCCGGGACGGAGCCGTGGAGATCGCCGACGCGCTCGCCGAACTGCTCGGCGGGCTGGGCGTGACGGCCGAGTGGCTGGAGCGCTCCCTGGCCGGGCGGACGAAGCAGTACTGGACCCGGACCCGGGGCAGACGGCTGCTCGTGGTCGTCGACAACGCCCGCTACGGGGCGGAGGCGGTGCCCCTCCTCCCGGCCTCCGCCGGAAGCCTGGCCATCGTCACCAGCCAGGGACCGCTGTACGACCTGGACCGCGCGGTCGCCGCCGAGGTGCCGATGGGACCGCTCGCGGCGGACGACGCCGTACGACTCCTCCGGCACATCGTGGACGACCCGCGGCTGGCCGCCGAGCCGGATGCCGCCGTCGCCCTGGCCGAGGGCTGCGGCGGCCTGCCCGCCGCGCTCACGGTGGCCGGCCGCTGGATCCGCCGATATCCCCGCCGCAGCCTGGGCAGACTGGTCGCGGAACTCACCGCGGAACTGCGGGAGAAGGGGATCCCGATGGTCGAGGCCGTATGGGACGCCGCGTACGCCGGACTGGGCCCCGGGGCCGCGCACCTCTACCGCCTGCTGCCGGAGTTCCCCGCCCCGGTCCTCACCGGGTCGGCCGCCGCCGCACTGCTGGGCGACGGGCCGGCGCCGGCCGGGGACGCGCTCGAGGAACTGGGAACGGCCGGCCTGCTGGAGGGCGGCGAGGACGGGGACGGCGAGCGGTACCGGATGCACGGCCTCCTGCGCGGGCACGCCGCCCGGTGCGCCCGCCGGGCGGACCCCGAGGGGACGCTGCGGACCGGGGCGCGCCACCGGATCGTCCGCTGGTACCGGCGCCAGGCCCAGCGGGCCGACCTGCTCGCGGCCGGGACCCGGATGACCTTCGCGGTGCTCGAACCGCCCGTCCATGGCGCTCCCGACGTGGAGTTCGCCGGTGCGGCGGACGCGCTGCGGTGGCTGGAGACCGAACGGCTCGCCCTGTACGGCTGCGTCCGGACCGCCGTCGACTCCGGCCTGTACGGCCACGCCTGGGCGCTGTGCGAGCCGCTGTGGACCCACTTCCTGGACCACCAGCACTACGCGGACGTGGTGGACGCCTTCCGCGCCGGAGCGGACGCCGCCGGGCGCGACGGGAACCTGCCCGCGCTGATCCGCATGCGGTGCCAGCTGGCCAGGCCCCTGTGGGAGCAGGGGCGTCACGACGAGGCCGAGGAAGAACTGCGGCGCGCCGTGGCCGCGGCCGGGGCGCTGGGGGACTCGACGGCGGAGCGGAAGCTGAAGGCGTCGGTGACGGAGTTCCGGGGGAAGCTGAAGTCCGTCCGGGGGCAATGGGAGGCCGCCGCCGAGGACTTCGCGGACTCCCGCGAACAGCACCGGGCCATAGGGAACGCCTACGGCGTCCTGCTCCAGACCCATCTCCTCGGGCGGACGGCGCTCGACATGGGCGAGCCCGGGCGCGCCGTCGAGCTGCTGGCCGAGGCCCATGCGATGGCCCGGGAGCAGCGGCGGGAGCGGATGACCGCGCGGACCGGCTTCGAACTCGGCCGCGCGCTGCGGGCCGCCGGGCGCGCCGGGGAGGCGCTGCCGTTCGTGCGGGCCGCGCTGGACAAGGCCCGGGAACGGGGCTCGGGTTCGGACGAGGTCCGGATCCTGGAGGAGCTCGCCGCCCTGGCGGAGGAGACCGGCGGGGCGGACGAGGCGGAGGAACTCCGTGCCCTGGCCGGACGGTTGACGGAACGGTACGGAGGTCTTCCCGGTCTTCCCGGTCTTCCCGGTCTTCCTGGTCTTCCCGGGCCGGGTCAGAGCTCGTAGCCGAGGTCCGCGTCGTCGGCCGGGCCCACGCGCACCCGGACGCCCAGCGGGCCGACCGCGCAGACCAGGGTCACCGGGGCGGCCGGAGACCCCGGCGCCGTGCCCAGCCAGGCGTGGACCGCGGAGAGCGCCGCCGCCGGGTCCGTGCGCAGGACGCGCCCGCCCTCGGCGCACGGCTCGACGCGGACGCTCAGGGCACCGGCGGAGCGGTGCCGCACCAGGAGGCGCTCCGGGGTGAGGAGCGCGGCGGCGGTGCGGCAGCCGGGGTGCTCCTCCAGCGCCCGGGCCGTCCACCCGGCGGCCGTCCAGGCGCTGGTGTGGGGCGTACGGGGGAGGGGCGCCGCGCGGCGCCACAGCACGGCCGCGCTCTGCGCCGCCCGGCCGGCGCCGGGGAGTTCGGCGGCGAGGTGATGGGCGACGAGCGGGGTGGCGGCGGGGAACCGCTCGACGGCGACCCGGGGACCGGAGACCTCGGCGCGGACCGCGAAGGCGTGGGGGCGGTGGTCCCGCGGCGCCGGGCGGGGCAGCGGCCAGACCTCCGGCCGTCCGGGCCGCGGTGCCAGGTCCAGCAGCCGGTACAACTCGGCGCGCAGCCGCGCCAGTGCGCGGCCCGGCAGGGCGAAGGCGGCCCGGGCGGGCGTGCGGCAGTCGCGGGCGCCGGCCGCGGCCAGGGCGTCCGGCAGCCCGGCGGCTCCGGTGAACCGGGGTGCGCGGGCGAGGACTTCGGCCATGGGACTGCCGGGTATCAGCTCCTGCCCGCCGTCGTACGCCCCGACGACGGGACGGCCGAGGGCGGCGGCGTACAGGGCGGTCGAGCCATGGTCGGTGACCACGGCGTCGGAGGCGACGAGGAGGGCGGCCCACTCCTCGTGGGGACCGGCGAGCACCAGACCCGCGTCCATGGCGGGCGCGAGCCGCCGGCCGAGGTCGAACCCGCCGATGTCGCTGTGCTCGTTCGGGTGGAGGACGAGGGCGAACTGGTAGGCGTCGTGCGGGAGTCCGTGGACGAGTCCGGCGGGCAGCCCCGGCCGCCGCGCCAGCAGCGACTCCGGTCCCCACGTCGACGTGAGCACCACGAGGCGGCGTCCGCCGGTGCCGAGGGCGGCCCGGTAGTCGTCGCGGTGGCCCAGCGAGCCGAGCAGGCGGTCGAACGTCGGGTCGCCCACCACCGTCGCCCGGGCCGCGGCGGGCGGGCAGTGCTCGGCGAGGCGGTCGAGCTGGCTGCCGTGGGCGAGCGCGTGCAGGGCGGCCCAGGGCTCGCCGTCGTCGAGCAGATAGCCGGGGTCGAGCCCGGAGGGGAGGGCCGGCGAACCCTCGTACGCGAGCGCCTTGTTGAACCCCGCGCCGTGGGGGAGCAGCACGCTCGGGCCGCGCAGGGCCCGCAGTTCGCCCTTGGGGCTCGCGGTCAGGACGAGGTCGTGGGTGCGGCGGCGGGCCTCGTCCCAGGGGAGGAGACGGGCGCCGGAGCGTTCGAGGGAGGTGAGGGCGTCCGTGCCGAACGAGGAGCCCGGGACCAGGGTGAAGCGGCTGTCGACGCGCTCGTCGCCGTCGAAGACGGGGAGCACGTCGAGGAGCCGGTGCAGGGCCCCCGCGGACCGGAAGGCGAGCAGGACGGTGCGTTGCCGGTTGCCGGTTGCCCGCTGCCCGCTGCCCGCTGCCCGCTGCCCGCTGCCCGCTGTTCAAATCGTCGATTCTATAGGATCTACAGGACGGCTCAGGAGAGAACGGTTCGCCTCCATCGACGTGATCGACGGACACGAGCGGGTCCGGGGCCTCCTGCGGCATACCCCGATCGTAACGCCCGGCCCACCCGCCTCACCGGGCCCACCCCCTCCCGGGCCCGCACCCGGTAACGCCCCTTCCGCACCCGGGAATTATTCACGGGCGCCCCACCGCCCCACGTGGTTAGGGTGGGAGCATGCTTTGACGCACGTCCGGCAGCCGGGCACCTCCGAGAACTCCTTCGTCCGCCGCGTCCCGTCCTCCCGACCTCCGGCCCTCCGAAGGAGCCCTTCCGTGCACACCTCCACCACCCTGATCGACGTCCCCGACGCCTTCGTCGCGTCCTACGGGGCGCACGGCGCCGGGGAACGCGCCTGGCTCGCCCGGCTGCCCCGCCTCGGCGCCGCGTTCCTGGACCGCTGGGGCCTGCGGCCCGACGGCCCGTCCGCCCATGGCATGGCCTCGCTCGTCCTGCCCGTCCTCCGGGACGACGGCACACCCGCCGTGCTCAAGCTCCAGCAGCTCCGGGAGGAGACCGCGGGCGCGGCCGCGGGACTGCGGGCGTGGAACGGCGACGGGATCGTCCGCCTGCTCGACCACGACGAGCGGACCGGGACGCAGTTGCTGGAACGGCTGGACGCGGGGCGGCCCCTGTCCTCGGCCGACGATGACGACACGGCCGTGAGGATCCTGGGCGGACTGCTGGCCCGGCTCACCTCCGTGCCCGCGCCGCCGGGCCTGCGGCGGCTGTCCGCCGTCGCCGGGGCGATGCTGGACCGGGCGCCCCGGGCACTCGGAACGCTCCGGGACCCCGCCGGGCGGGAACTGATACGCACCTGCGCCGCCGCCGTCGCCGAACTGGCCGGCGAGCCGGGCGACCGTCTCCTGCACTGGGACCTGCACTACGACAACGTCCTCGCCGCGGACCGCGAGCCCTGGCTCGCCATCGACCCCGAACCACTGGCCGGCGACCCCGGCTTCGAGCTGCTGCCCGCGCTGGACAACCGGTGGGACGCGGTGGTGGCGACGGGGGATGTCGCACGGGCGGTACGGCGCCGGTTCGACCTGCTGACGGAGATGCTGGGGCTGGAGCGGGAGCGGGCGGTGGGATGGACGCTGGGGCGGGTGCTGCAGAACGTGCTGTGGGACGTGGAGGACGGGAAGACGGAACTGGACCCGGTGCAGGCGGCGGTGGCGGGGGCGTTGCTGGGGCGGGGGCGCAGGGCGCGCCGGGCACCGGATACCTTTCCCCGGTGACCTCCCTCCCCACCGACGCCGACCTCCGCGCCCTGCACGAGAAGTACGCCCCCTCGCAGGCCGCCTTCGAACTCGTCCACACGCACTGCGAGATCGTCCGGGACATCGCCCTGCAACTCCTCTCCGTCAACGGCGACCGGCACGCCCTGGATCCCGAACTCGTCCGCGTCGGCGCCCTCGTGCACGACATAGGCGTCTACCGCCTCTTCGACGCGGACGGGAGGCGGCTGGACAAGGAGCGCTACCTCCGCCACGGCGTCCTCGGGCACGAGATCCTGCGCGAGGAGGGGTTCCCGGAGCGGCTGTGCCGGTTCTGTTCCTGCCACACGGGGGTCGGGATCACCCGGGAGGACATCGGCCGGCAGGGCCTGGACCTGCCCGTCGCCGACTACCTGGCCGAGACGGGGGAGGAGCGACTGGTGATGTACGCGGACAAGTTCCACACCAAGTCCACCCCTCCCTCGTTCGTGTCGGCGGACGCCTACAGCGCGCACATCGGCCGGTTCGGAGCGGAGAAGGCCGCCGCGTTCGAGGCGCTGCGCGCGCGGTTCGGGGAGCCCGGCCTGGACGGGATCAGGGACCGGTACGGACCGGGACACGGACACGCGACGGCGTGAGCGCGGCCGTCACCAGGGCGAGCGCCACCAGGACGGCCGCGGTCCACAGCGGGGCGCGCTCGCCGAGACCCGCGTCGAGGGCCGCGCCGCCGGCCCAGGGACCGGCCGCCGCACCCGTGTTGAGGGCGGCGGTGGCGAAGGCCCCGGCGAGGGCCGGGGCGCCGGCCGCCGCGTAGAGGGCCCGGGTGATCAGGGTGGAGCCGACGGCGAACGCGAGCGTCCCCTGGAGCGGGACGAGGACGAGCGCCGCCGCGCGGTCGCCGGCCGTCAGCGCGAAGAGGGCCCAGCCCGCGCACAGGGCCGCGCCGCCGCCCACGAGGAGGGGGAGCGGCCGGGTGTCGGCGACCCGTCCGCCGAGGGTGACACCGGCGAACGACCCCAGGCCGAAGAGGGCGAGCAACGCCGGGATCCAGGCGGGGGCGTAGCCGGTGACGCCGGTGAGGACGGACGCCAGGTAGGTGAAGGCGCAGAATGTGCCGCCGTTCACCAGGGCGGCCAGGAGCAGGACGAAAAGGAGCCGGGGGCGGCGCAGGACGCGCAGTTCCGCGCGGACGCGGACGCCGTCCGCGCCGGGCGCACCGGCCGGCACGGCGCGCAGGATCGCGACGAGGGCCGGGAGCGAGAGCAGCGCCACGGCCCAGAAGGCCGACCGCCATCCCCAGACCCGGCCGAGCAGGGCACCGGCCGGAACTCCCGCGACGCAGGCGAGCGTCACGCCGCCGAGCAGGACGGAGGCGGCCCGCCCCTTGGCGTCCGGACGGACCAGGTCCGTCGCGGTGGCCAGACCGACCGCC
Source organism: Streptomyces luteireticuli (assembly GCF_041519305.1). Taxonomy (NCBI): domain Bacteria; kingdom Bacillati; phylum Actinomycetota; class Actinomycetes; order Kitasatosporales; family Streptomycetaceae; genus Streptomyces; species Streptomyces luteireticuli. The sequence continues at coordinate 1,662,266 of NZ_CP167927.1, read as the reverse complement.
AGGAAACCGGCGTTGGCCAGTGCACCGGCGAACCGGGTGGCGAGCAGGACGCCGAAGCTCGTGGTGACGGCGCCGAGGACGTGGAGGAGCAGGAAGGCGGTCAGGAAGACCAGCAGGGCGTTCCGGCGCGGCCAACGGCGGCCCAGGACCGCCATCAGGGGCGCTCCGACGACCATGCCCACGGCGAACGCGGAGGTCAGTCCGCCCGCGGTGGCGAGGGACACCTCCATGTCGCGGGCGATGCCGGGGAGTAGTCCGGAGAGCATGAACTCGGACGTCCCCTGGGCGAACACGGCGAGTCCGAGCAGATAGAGGGCAAAAGGCACAGCAGAACTCCACAGCCACACAAGGAGGGATCACGGAAGGGTGAACTCCGGTGATCCGGTGGCAGGGAGCGTCGACGCCGGGCGCGGAAGGCGCGGGCGGGACGTCAGGGGCCTGGCCACCGGATGACCGGTGGCCGGCGTCTGGACGACTCGGGGCTCGACACGGACGGCAGACTAGTCACGGTGCGCCCGTGGCGTCCAAGGGATTTCCGCCCGCACCTTCCGTCGTCACGGGTTGGCGGCCGTCACGGATTGGCGGTGACCCTGAACCCGGCGCCGTACACGCCGCCCGGCGTCGCCGCGTCCCGGGCGCGCAGGTCGGCGAGGATGTTGGCCGAGCTGGTGTACACGTACGGCGGGAGGCCGAGCGCGATCGCCTTGGTGATGCCGGCCCAAGGGCCCTCCGCCCGGTAGCCGTTGGCCTCGGACGGATAGGCGCTGCCCGGCACGTGCCAGATCGCGGGCCCGCCCGAATCGCCCCTCTTGTGCGGCGCGTGGGACTGGTAGATGCCCCGGTCGTTGTTGGTCACGCGCCCGTACCAGACGCCCAACTGGCCGGACACGACGAGCTCGTTGTTGTCGAAGAGGCCGGCGCCCAGCAGGCGCTCGTTGTCCGGGGCGGGAGCGGTCGCGTTGGGGCCGGCCTTGCCTCCGGGAACCTCCAGTTCCCCGGTCTGCTTCAGCCACGGTCCCTGGGACGAGGGGATCGTTCCGGCGGTCAGCTCGATGACCATGTAGTCCTTGGTCGGATGGCCCACCATGGACCCCTCGGGGTCCTTGTAGTAACGGACGTGGCCGATCGGGCCGAACGCGGGATCCTGACGGTCGTAGACGGGGATGGCGTCCTCGGGGACCTCGCGGTCGGAGTACGGGGTCCGGACGAGGCAGTGGCCCGCCGAAATGGCGATCTTCCGCCCGTACTTGTCCGAGCCCACCGCGCCGATCGTGCAGAAGTGCGCGGTGTCGGACGGGCCGAACATGATCTGCAGGGAGTTGTACACGCGCTTCTGCGGGTCGGCGTGGGCCGCCTGACCGGTGCTCAGGGCGATGGCCGCGGTGACCGCCAACGCCGTGAGCAGCGCGCGTATGCGTATGGGCACGGTGAACCTCCTGTCAGTGCTGCGGATCGTCCGCAACGGGTCGTTCCGCAACGGCTGTTCCGCAACGGTGAGCAGCGGCTCATGATGTCAGCGGGGAACGCCCCGGTCGACGCCCGGACCGGTCACCGCCCGAACCGGCACCGCCGCGTCGCCCTCCCGCCGTCCCGCCGTCCCCAACCCCGGTCCGTCCGTTCCGTTTTGCTGCGCGCGCCCCGCCGCGCCCGACATGCTGGGTGCATGTCCGATCACAGTGAGCAAGTGCCGGGTTACCGACAGATCAGGATGGCGGTGCCGACCGCGCCGGTCGCGGCCCTGGCCGACGAGGAGGCCTGGCGGGCGCGGGACGGCTACCCGGACATCCTGGGCGCCGGCGGCGCGGTGTTCGGGATGGCCCGGGAGCGCGAGGAGGGCGGCTGGGAGATCCTCTCCCACCTCGGGGACCACGCCCCGCAGGACGCCAGGGACACCCTCGCCTCGCACTTCCGCAAGCTCGAGCAGGACGCGCGGGCGGCCGGCGACCGCGCCCTGCGCGAGGAGTGCGCCGCCGCGTACGAGCTCCTGGACTGGGAGGCCATCGACGAGTTGACCGTCGGCGGCTGCCGCTACCGGGTGGTGCGCGGGGAGCGGTTCATCCGCATGGGGCCCGACGGCCCCGAGCCCCCACGCCCCTCGGACCCGGACCCGGCGAGACCGGGCCACGGGCACCGGGTCCCCGATCCGGTGGACGGCTTCGTCATCGACACGGTCACGGCCACGGGCATGTCGGAGGGGATCCTCAAGGCGGAGCTGCTCTCCCTGGTGCGCAGGCCCGGCACCGTGCCGGCCGACGTCCGCGACGACTCCGTGAGGGCGGCGCACACGCACCCCGGCGGCGTTCTGCTGCCCGCCACGTTCATGATCGCGGAGCGGGTGGGGAGCCAGTGGGAGCCCGTCACCAGCGGCAGCAAGAACCCGCAGGCGGCCCGCGACACCCTGACGACGGACCTGCGGGTGATGGCCCCGGTGATGCGGCGGCTGGACGCCCGTGAACGGGCGGAGTACGCGCGGGCCGCCGACCTCCTGGACGAGGAGCGCGGCAGCGAACTGCGCGTCATGGACCGCCTGTTCCGGGTCGTCCGCGTCGAACGGCTCGTCCGCGTGGGCCCGGACGGCCCGGAGGGACCGCGCCCGTCCGACCCCGACCCCCAGCCGCCGGTGATGGTGCACGACCGCCGGCTGAAGGAGCAGGGCCTGCTCCGCGAGGACGACGAGGGCGAGGACGAGGAACCGCCGCAGGAGGTCAGGGAGATGATGGCGCTCGCGGAGCAGGAGCGGGAGCGCCGCCGCGTCCGGGACGGGACGGACGGGACGCGGGGCTCCTACTGAACCCTGAACGGCCCGGGGCGTTGCCCCGGGCGTGGCGACCCGGCCCACTGCCTGCGGCGGGTGTCATGCTGACCGCAAGCGATCTTCGAGGGGGATTCCCAAGGAGGCATACGCATGAAGGCGGTACGCATCCACGAACGGGCCGGGGCCGAGGCGCTGGTGGTGGAGGAGGCCCCCTACCCGACGGCGGCCGAGAACGATGTGATCGTCCGGGTGCACGCGGCGTCGTTCACCCCCGGCGAGCTCGACTGGCCCGGCACCTGGCAGGACCGGGCGGGACGGGACCGCACCCCCGTCGTCCCCGGCCACGAGGTCTCCGGCGAGGTGGCCGAACTCGGCTACGGGACGACCGGGCTGACGGTGGGGCAGCGGGTCTTCGGCCTCACGGACTGGACCCGGGACGGCACGCTCGCCGAGTACGTGGCCGTCGAGGCGCGCAACCTGGCGCCGTTGCCCGCGACGATCGACCACGTCACGGCCGCGGCTCTGCCGATGGCCGGACTGACGGCCCGGCAGGCCCTGTTCGACCACGGCGGCCTGCGGGCCGGGCAGACGGTGCTGGTGCACGGGGCCGGGGGAGCGGTGGGACGGATGGCGGTCCAGCTGGCCCGGGCGGCGGGGGCGCGCGTGGTGGGAACCGGCCGTGAACGCGACCGGGCCGTCGCCCTGGAGGCCGGTGCCGAGCGCTTCGTCCCCCTGGACGGCCGCTTCGAGGAGGAGACGGGCCGGGCGGATGTGGTCCTGGACGTGATCGGCGGGGAGATCCTGGACCGCTCGGCGGCGCTGGTACGCGCCGGCGGGACGCTGGTCACGATCGCCGCACCACCGAAGGTGCGGCCGGCGGACGGCCGCGCGGTCTTCTTCGTGGTCGAGTCGAACCGTGAGCAACTGGCGGAGTTGGCGGGGTGGGTACGGGAGGGGAGGCTGATGCCGCGGGTGGGGGCGGTGCGGGAGTTGGGGGAGGTACGGGAGGCGTTTTTGGGGAAGGGGAGGGTTTCGGGGAAGGTGGTGGTGCGGGTGGTGGGGTGAGGGGGGCTTTGCCTCTGGCCCTCCCCCAGAGGCAAAATCACCCACCCAACAACACCCGCTCCTCCTCCACCGAAAACCCCACCCCTAACCCCGGCTCCCCCCGCCCCCGATCCCACGCCAACACATCCCCCACCGTCACACCCAACGGCGTCGTCGGCAGCCCAACCGCCCGTGCCCGCGCCGCACTTCTCCGCTGGGCCGCCCAACACCCCCGCACCAGCGGGAACATCGGAGGCGCCACCTCCGGAGGCACCCGCACCACCTCCACCGAGGACCCCGCCACCCGTGCGCATGTCTCGATCAGGCCGCCCAGCGTCACCGGCACCTCGGGCCCGACGGCCTGGAACGCGCCGGGCCGGTCGTCGGCGAGCAACTGCACGACCAGGCAGGCCAGATCGCGGACGTCCAGCACCTGCACCGGCTGCCGGGGATCCGTCGGCACGGCCACCCGGCCGCCCCGGGCGGCCCGTCGTACCCAGTACGGGAAGGTGTCCATCGGATCGTACGGCCCGACGACCTTCCCGGGGCGCACGATCGTCGCCCGCTCCCCGTACCGCGCGAGGACGTCGTCCTCGCAGGCGACCTTGAGGGGGCCGTAGGTCGACCCGTCGAGGACCTCCGTGTCGCGGACCGGCCGCCGCCGCGGCGCGGACTCGTCCGAACCGGGCTCCAGTCCCTCCGTCGCGTACACCGCGTGGCTGGAGACGAACAGATACCGGCCGACCCGGTCGCCGAGCGCGTCCATCGCCTGCCCGACGTGCCGCGGCAGGAAGCCGCTGACGTCCACGACTGCGTCCCAGGGGCCCCCGTCGCGCAACGCGGCGCAGTCCCCGCTGTCCCGGTCGCCGAAGAGCCGCGGCACTCCGGGGAACAGGCCGGCGCCGGTCCGGCCGCGGTTGAACAAGGTCACCGAAAAGCCGGCCCGCAGGGCTTCCGTCACGATGGCGCGGCCCACGAACGAGGTGCCGCCGAGGACGAGCAGTCGCATGCGCCCGACCCTAGCGGCGCGACCAGGGCGCGCCCCCGCCCCCGGCGGCCACCGCACAACCCGCCATGATCGATCACACCCGGTGACGGACCGGGCACCCGCTGTCGACCCGCGGCCGACGGGCTTGGGAGCTCACCCGTCCTCGCGTGTACTTTTTGATGTACGGACCGCGCCGGTCACCGCTGTGGCGCGGCACCGGCTCGTCATCCCGTGCGTGCAGCCGCCCCGGCGCCGCCATGCCGATACGAAGGACGCCCCACCCATGCCCTACGTGCGCCACTGGTTGCGCAACTCCGTCCTGCTGTTCGCGGCAGCGATCGTGCTCGGGCTGGTCGCCGCGCACACGTCGCTGATCCAGCCGCACGACCTGGACCTGGACCGCACGATCCAGACCAACACCCGCACCGGCTGGCTGAACGACGTCATGAAGGGGGTCAGCTACCTGGCCTCCCCGGTCGCAGGGGTGATCATCCTCGCGGTCTGGAGCGGCTGGCTGCTGTTCGTCCGGCGCCGGCCGGTCACGGCCGTCTCCACCTTCCTCGTGGTCGCGGTCGGCTGGAACAGCACCCAGATCGCCAAGGCGATCGTCGCGCGGAACCGGCCGCCCCGGCAGTTCTCGCTCGACCCCGAGATCGGTTCCAACAGCTTCCCCAGCGGCCACACCGCCTTCACCGTCGCGGCCGTCGTCGCCGCGTACTTCCTCTTCCGCAACTCCCGGCACCGCCGCACCGTCGCGGTCCTGGGCGTGTGCGCCGTGCTGTTGGTCGCCTTCTCCCGGATGTACATCGGCGCCCACTACCCGACCGACACCTTCGGCTCGGTGCTGGTGGCCGGCTCGGCGATCCTCTTCATGACGGGCGTCTGGCACGCCTGGCTGCTGCCGAGGCTGGACCGGATCCCGGTGGTGAGCCCGCTCCTGAACCGGTTCGGGCTGGAGGAGGAGCAGGCCGAGCTGGCCGCGCAGCAGGGCGGCGGCGCGTACGGCGGCGTACCGGGCCCGGGCGGCCCGCGCCGCTCCGGCCGCCACCGCAGGCATGCGTCCCGCTGACCCCGGACGCGTCGTACCCCGACGGCCCGCCGACTCCCCGGAGCGGCGGGCCGTCGCCGTACGCCGGGCGACCCCGGCCCCGGGACATCGATGGGGAGCGGGAACGGAATGTGCCAGGGCCCGCCGCGCGCCCCCGTGAGCCGCTCCCGTCGCCCTACAAGCGGCTCCGGCGGCCCGCCATACTTGAGGGGGCCGGGGGAGCACGGCGAATCGACGGGGGCGGCGGCGCAGGATGGCGGAGACCAGGCTGATCCAGGGCCGGTACCAGCTGCTCGACCGGATCGGGCGGGGCGGCATGGGCGAGGTGTGGCGCGCCCGCGACGAGTCCCTGGGCCGGCATGTGGCCGTCAAATGCCTCAAACCGCTCGGACCGCAGCACGAACCGTCCTACCTTCGGGTGCTCCGCGAGCGCTTCCGCCGCGAGGCGCGGGTCGCCGCCTCGCTCCAGCACCGCGGCATCACCGTCGTCCACGACTTCGGCGAGAGCGACGGCGTCCTCTACCTGGTGATGGAGCTGCTCGACGGGCGCAACCTCAGCCAGCTGCTGGAGGACAACAAGCAGCACCCGCTCCCCGTCCCCGAGGTCGTCGAGATCGCCGAACAGGTCGGCGCCGCCCTCGCCTACACGCACCGGCAGGGCATCGTCCACCGGGACCTCAAGCCGGCCAACATCATGCGGGTCACCGACGGCACCGTGAAGATATGCGACTTCGGGATAGCGCGCCTCGGGCACGACATCGGCTTCACCGCCCGCCTCACCGGCACCGGCATCGCCATGGGCACGCCGCACTACATGTCGCCCGAGCAGATCGGCGCGGGCAGCGTCGACCACCGCAGCGACCTGTACTCGCTGGGCTGTGTGCTGTACGAGATCGCCACCGGCGCGCCTCCGTTCGACATGGACGACGCCTGGGCCGTGCTCGTCGGCCACCGCGACACCGCGCCCCGGCCCCTGCGCGAGCTGCGCCCCGAGCTGCCCGAGGCGTTCGAACAGGTCGTGCTCGACCTGCTGGCCAAGGACCCCGACGACCGGCCGGACGACGCGACCGAGCTGGTGCGGCGCGTCACGGGTACCTGGCCGCGCCGCGAGGGCCCGGCCTCGCGCCCCCTCCTCTCGCTCTCCGACGGGCTGCCGCGCCAGCCGCGCGAGACCGTCTCCCGGCCGGACGGGCAGCCACGGCTGCCGGCCTGGGCCCAGCACATGACCACCGGGTCCAAGGCGGCGGGCACCGGCCCGGTGCAGGCGCCGCCGGATCCGGCGGCGGGCCTGACCGGCTCGTGGACGACGCCGTGGGGACGGCAGGACGGGCCGCCCCCGCCGAACGGGACGTCCGGGCCGGACGCCGCGCCGCGGAAGCCGGTCCCGGGCGGGGCGGCGGACACGGGCTGGCCGCCGTCCGTCCCCGAGCGGCGGACGGCCGTGTCGGCGCGGACGTCCCCCGCCACGGCCCGCCGCGTCACGGGCGTGCCCCACCCGGCGCACGCCGCCGATCCGCGCCGGCCCGCGCCCCGGCCCGCCGGTGCCGAGCGCCCCCCGCCGTCCCCGCTGCCCTCCCCGTCCCCCTCCCCGGAACAGCTCGCCGAACTCGCCGCCCGGCACAGCGGCGGCCTCCGCCTGGGCCGCGCGGGCCGCTGGGCCGAGGCCGGCGAGGCACACCGGGCCGTGGTCGCCGAACGGGAGCGGCTGCTCGGCCCGGACCACCCCGACACCCTGGCCAGCCGCTACGAGGTGGCCTTCTCGCTCAGCCGGCTCGGCCACCCCGAGGAGGCCCTCCGCGAGTTCGTGCGCACGGCGGCCGCCCGGAGCCGGGTGCTGGGCGCCGACCACCCCGACACCCTCGCGGCGCGCCAGGAAACGGCGTACGTCCTCGGGCAGTTGGGCCGCCACTTCGAGGCGCGGGAGGTGTACGCCGACGTGCTGGCCGCCCGGGAGCGCATCATGGGCCCGGACCACCCCGACACCCTGCGCTGCGGGCACAACCTGGCGTTCAGCCTCAGCAGACTGGGACGGCAGGAGGATTCGTACCGCATGGCGCGCGACGTCGCCGAGGCGCGGGCGCGGGTGCTGGGCCCCGGCCATCCCGACACGCTCGTCACCCGCTACGAAGTAGCCTACGCGCTCGGGCAGTTGGACCGCTGGGAGGAGGCCCTGAGCACCTACCGGGAGGTGGCCGCGGCCCGTGGCCGGGTGCTGGGCGCCGACCACCCCGACACGCTCGCCGCCCGCTACGAGGCCGGCATCTGCCTCGGCCGCCTCGGCCGCAGCGCCGAGGCGCTGGAGCTCTACCGCACCCTGATCGAGGACCGCACCCGCGTCCAGGGCCCCGTCCACCCCGACACCCTGCGCGCCCGGCACGGCCTCGGCGTCAACCTCGGCCGCCTGGGCCGCTGGGAGGAGGCCCTCGCCGAGGCCCGCGACGTGTGCGCGATCCGCGCCCGGGTGCTGGGCGCGGACCACCCCGACACCCTCGTCAGCCGCCGCGAGGTGGCCGTCGGCCTCGGCTGGCTGGGCCGCTGGACCGACGCCCTCGCCGTCTACCGCGACGTCGCCCAGGCCCGCCAGCGGGTCCTCGGCGCCGACCATCCCGACGCGCTCGCCAGCCGCAACGACGAGGCCCACTGCCTGGAACAACTCGGCCGCACCGCCGAGGCGGCCGAACTCTACCGCCAGGTCGCCGCCCTGCGCCGGACGAGGACCCCTCACGGAGACGCCCCCTGACCTTCACCGGCTGCCCGCCGCCGGCCTCAATCACCCACCCGCAGCAGCAGCTTCCCCGTGCTCGTCCTGCTCCCCAGCAGGCGGTGCGCGTCCGGGGCGTCCGTCAGGGGGAACTCGGCCGTCACCGGCAGCTTCACCGTGCCGTCCGCGATCGTGCGGAACGCCCGGGCCGTCAACTCGCGCAGCGCGTCCGGGGCTTCCCGGGCCAGGGTGAACAGGGAGAAGCCCGCCACCGAGGCGGTCTTCGGGAACAGTTCCGACTGGCCCACCTGCCACGGGTCGGCGGCGCTCGCGTTGCCGTAGGAGACGATGCGGCCGAACGTCGCCAGGGAGGCGAGGCACTGCCGGAAGGAGTCGCCGCCGACCGGGTCGAGGGCCAGGTCCACGCCGCGGCCGCCCGTCGCACGGCGGACGTCGTCGGCGAACGACGCGGTCGTGAAGACCTCGTCGTAGCCGTAGCGGCGGGCGTAGTCCGCCTTGGCGGGGGAGGAGGTGACGCCGTAGACCGCTCCCGCGCCCGCCGCCTTCGCCAACTGGCTGACCACCGTGCCGACTCCGCCCGCCGCGCCCTGGACCAGGACCGAGTCGCCGGGGCGGATCCGGCCCACCTCGTGGAGGAGGGCGTGGGCCGTGGGCAGGACCGTCGGGACGGTCGCGGCGACGCGCAAGTGGCCTTCCGGCAGGGCGAAGACGGCCGTCGCGTCGGCGACGACCACCTCCGCGTACGAGCCGCCGGGGGTGAAGGCGGCGACCGGCTGGCCCGGGTAGAAGCCCAGGACCCCCTCGCCGACGGCGCGCACCCGGCCGGACGCCTCCAGGCCGGGGCGGAAGGGCAGGGACGGGACGCGGTAGCCCTCCGTCCGGGCCTTGACGTCCGCGAAGTTGACGCCGGCGTAGGCGACGTCGATGCTCACCTGCCCCGGGCCCGGCTCCGGTGGCTCGGCCGTCACCACCCGCAGGACCTCGGGGCCGCCGTACTTCTGGAACTCGATGGCACGCATGGCCGTGCTCCCCTCCCGAGAGTGTTCAATCAAGAGCGAACACTTTGGAGTGTAAGATCGGCATCGAACACTCGCAAGCGTGCATCGGCGCATAGGGCATAGGGGGATCAACGACATGGCAGCACGCACCAGTCACCGTTCGGCGCCCGCGCACACCCACCCCGACGACGTCGCCGTGCAGGCCGCCCTCGCCGCCCTCGCCGACCCCGTGCGGCTCCAACTCGTGCGGGAGCTGGCGAAGACGGACGACTGGACGCGGACGTGCGGGAGTTTCGACGTACCCGTCGGCAAGGCCGCGTGCAGCCACCACTTCGCCGTGCTCCGCGCGGCCGGACTGGTCGAGCAGCGGGACGAGGGCGCGAGGCGGCTCAACCGGCTGCGCCGCGCCGAGTTCGAGGCGCGGTTTCCGGGACTGCTCGGTCTGGTGCTGCGCGAGGACGGCTGACGCGGCGTGATCACCCGGCGGGTGCGGGCACTTCGTACCCGGGGGAGACCGCCAGCTCCGCCTCCGCCATCCCCCGCGCCCGCCCCGCGAAGTAGAACGCGACCTGCTCGCCCGGCCCGTAGCACGGGTCCGCCGTCCGCAGCCGGTTGAGCCGTACGAAGATGTTCCACTCGTCGTGCGAGCCGCGGCTGTACGCCGCCCCCGCCCGCACGGTGTAGTAGCGGACGAACTCTTTCCGGCGCTCCTCCCACACCGCCGCATCCGCCGGGTCGGTGAGACAGAGCAGCCGGGGCGTCCCCCCGCTCGGCACCGTGCCGAAGTCGGCGCAGAATCCGGGGTCCACAGCCGACTTGCGGGCGAAGTACTCCTCCACCTCCCGCACCAGGGACCCCGTACCGCCCGGGTCGAAGAACGCGTGGACGTCGTCCGGCCCCAGGAAGTAGACCGCGTCGAAGAGCCCGGCGAGCTGTCGCCCACGGCGCGTCCGGTCCGGCGGATCGCCCGGATATCCGTCCTCCAGGTATCCGTCCTCCGTGATGACGCGCGTCCACATCCGCATGTAGTCCCCGCCGCCCGGCTCGGCCTCGGCCTTCAGCGTCTCCAGCGTGATGTCCCGGCCTGTCTCCCAGGCGAGTTCGGCGATATGACGCATGATCAGGCCGGTGCCCTCCCTGGACTCCAGCTGGTACGCCGCCGGGTTGAGGACGAAGAACCGCTCGCCCCACCGGTCGGCCAGCCGGCGCGTGACGAAGTTGGCCACCTCGGTGTTGGTGCGCGCGTGGCTGCCCCCGCGCGAACTGACCGGGCAGCTGAGGTAGACGACCATGCGGTCCTCGGCCCGGGCGCGGGCGATGTCCGACTGGATCAGGGCGGTGTGCTTCTGGAAGATCTCGAACCAGTCGCCCGTGTGCCAGGTGAAACGGATGACGGGCCGGTCGGGGACCGGGTAGCCGGTCTCGGTGGCGGCGGTCACGGCGACGCACCCCCTCTCTCAGAACGGGGCAAGGCTGTACGGGCCGGTGCCCACGGCGACCAGGAACAGTGACACGGTGAGCAGCGTGACGTTCTTCAGCGCCGAGCTGTAATGGGCCATACGGGCCGAGACGTCCAGCTCGGTCAGCGTCGGCCGGAGCTTGGCGGGCAGGGCGGGGGACAGCCGGGCGGCGAGGGCCCCGGCCACGGTCCGGCTGCGCAGGTGGACCGCTGTGCCCGGCACCAGGAACAGCGCCAGCAGGGCGGCGCCGATCCGTCCGTACCCGCCCAGCAGGACCGACAGCCCGCCCAGGCCCATCATCGCGACGCCCGCGGCCGCCAGGGGGACGGCGTGTCGCGGAGCGATGACGGCGACCATGTCCCGCGTCCACCGGAAGGCCGCGCGGTCCTTGCCGCAGGCCCAGGCGGCGTTGAGGAACAGGCCGCCCATGCCCAGCCGCAGGATCAGCCAGCCGGCGGTGGCGAGGGTGTCGTCCATCGTCATCGCCCCCAGCCGGTCGCGCCGAGCAGGTTGTTGTTGCGGACCTTGATCCGTTCGGGTACCCGCTGGTTGTACGTGGCGACGAAGTCGGTGCCGTCCTGCTGCGGGTCGGTCTCGTCCATCACCTTCAGCACGGTGAACCAGGTGTTCAGCAGCCCGCTGAAGTGGGCGATGCACCAGGTCAGTTCGACCAGCATGGCGTTGACGTACGCGTCGAGATAGCCGTCCGTCCCGGTGCCCGGCTGCCCGCCGAGAGGGCCCTTGGCGACGGTCTCCTCGGCCCGGTCCCGGAACGCCGCGCGGAGCGCCGCGAACTGTTCGTCCGTCACGGAGTGCGGATCGCGCTGGATCGCCTCGGCCAGCCGCAGACAGAGCAGTTGCGGTTCGGTGTAGAGCGGCCCGCTGTCGTACGCCTGGTTCTCGAAGTCGGGCTTTCCTGTGCAGTCCACCAGATGGAAGAGCATCTCCTCGGCCCGGCGGGCGCGTTCGGCCGGATCGCCGTACGGGAGGTCCTGGCAGAGCGTCGTGAAACCGATGAAGGTGTGGTGGGTGACGGAATACCGGCTGCGGTTGAGCAGGCTCACCAGGTTGATCACCAGCTCCTTGGCGACTCGGTCGACGAGGCCGGTCTGCGGAAAGAGGACGTCACCGGACGGCCGCGGCACGTTCCCGTAGCGCGGCGGGTCGAAGATGAACGAGTTGGCGTAGTCGACCTCGGTCCGGGCGAGGCCGGTCTGCCAGGCCATGGTGCGGAAGAGATTGTTCGGTATGCCCCAGGTGCGGGCGCTCTTGTCGAACTCCGTGACGACGTAGGGGTCGGCGTGGTCCATGGGCATCGGTGGCACCCGGGAACCGGGGGCGGACGGCTGGATGAGATCGGACATGGCACTCACTCGCTTCCTCGGCAGGTTCAGTCGAAGGGCCTCAGACGGCCCCGCTTGTCGGCCCAGTGGCCGACCAGCCCGGGCCATTGCCCGACCAGCGCGCGGGCCGCCTCGGTCGCCGTGGGCTTCATCTCCTCGGGCAGCCACAGATAGCCGCCCTGCTCGGGCGGGACCAGCCCGCGCACGAGGTCGCGTACGATCACCCGGTCCTGCCGGGAGTCGGCTCCGGTCTCGCCGGGGTGCGACGGGTCCTCGGAGACGGCGGACGCATAGCCGCGGGTGGACATCTGGTCGGTCCCGGGCACGAGCCGCCAGAGCTGCTGTGCCTGGTAACTCGTCATCGAGCCCGCCAGATTGGCCCCCAGCCCCCGGTAGTGGCAGTAGTCGACGAAGAACCGGATGTCGTCGAGGGAGAGGATGCCCCTGCGCTCCAGCCCCGTGGCCTCGTCGACGTCCAGGGAGTCGAAGTCGGCCATCTCCGGGCTGCGTTCGGTGGCGACGAGGCCGACCCGGGCCGTCTTGAGGAGGATGCTGGTGTCCAGCATGATCGCGTTCGCCCCGGCCCGGGCCGTCGCGTCCACCATGTTCGCGATGACCTTCCGGTCCGTACGACGGCACGCGGGATCGTCGGTGAGGCCGTAACGGGCGTGCGGGAAGAGGTCGTTGAGGGCGACGGTGGTGCACGTGGCCCCGGCGGGCAGCGCGCCCTTCTCGATCAGGGAGTCCAGGTCGACCTGGCCGGGATCGGTGAACAGCGGACCGCCGTCCGGGGCGCGCAGCGTGCCGACCGCGTAGTCGGCCAGGTCGAAGACGTCGTCCGCCGCGCCCGCTTCGCACGGCTGGTACTCGCGCAGCTCCACCAGCGCTCGCCGGATCGCGGGCACCGGCCGCCGCTCCCGCCACAGGTCGAGGTCCTGGACGAACAGCACCGACATCACCTGGGAGTGCGGGAACTGCTCGGTCCGGCGCAGCGTGAGGACGCACTCGCCCAGCACCTGGGTGAGGAGGTCCAGCGGCATGCCGTCCAGCCCCACCTTGACGATGTTGCACGGGTGGACGCGGGTGCCCATGGAGAGCGCGACGCCGAGCGCCGCCTGGGACGCCTTCCCCGCGATCTCGTACGGGGTCTTCTCGATCGCCTGCCCGGTCGCCGAGCGGCGGAACAGGAGCTGGTCCTCGCCGATGTTGGTGGACAGCTGGACGTCCAGGTCCCGTCGGTAGTCGAGCACCGCGTCGCTGATGGCCATGATCTGCTGGGGCTTGATGTTCCCCAGCGCGCTGCGCGGATCCTCGCTGTCGACGATCCGGGCGCCGCCGAGCACGGCCTCGCGCGCTTCCTGGGGGCTGAACACACTCACCAGTAGCTTGCGATTTCTCGTCCGGTCCGTCATGAGAACCCCCAATCACGGAATGCTCGATGTCCGGCAATTCGAATGTGGCAGCGGCTCGCCGAGCATGTCCAATAGATTCGTTGATAACCTTTTTGCATGGATGTGGATCTGCGGGTCCTGCGATCCTTCGTCGCGGTCGCCGAAGAGCTGCATTTCACCCGGGCCGCGGAGCGTCTGCTGGTGTCCCAGCCCGCCCTGTCCAAACAGATCGACCAATTGGAACGGCACCTGCGGGTGCGGCTGCTCAGACGCTCCAGCCGCCAGGTCGCCCTCACCCCGGCCGGGCAGGCGCTGCTGCCCGGCGCGCGCGATCTGCTCGACACCTGGGACCGGCTGCTGGGCGAGGTCCAGGAGGCGGCCGCCTCCGAGGCCCGGACGCTGCGCGTCGGCTTCATCGCGAACGCGGCGTGCGAGCTGACCCCGCGGATCCTCGCCGAGTTCGCGCGGGCGCGCCCGGACTGGCGGGTGGCGATGCTCCAGGTCCCCTGGACCGACGCGACGGCCGGGCTGGCCGACGGGGACGTGGACGTGGCCCTGCTGCGGCCCCCGCTGCCCGAGGGGGCCGTGCGGATCCGTACGCGGGTGCTGTTCGCGGAGGAGCGGTGGCTGGCGCTCGCCGCCTCCCATCCGCTGGCCGGCCAGGACGTGATCCGCTTCGAGCAGTTGCTGGACGAACCGTTCATCGCGCTGCCGGAGGAGGCGGGGGCCTGGCGGGACTTCTGGCTGGCCCTCGACCACCGGGGCGGCCATCCCGTCGTCGTCGGGGCCGAGGTCAAGACCTCGGACGAGTGGATGGAGGCCCTCGCCAACAACTTCGGCGTGTGCCTCACGGGGGCGTCGACGGCGCGCTACTACCCGAGACCGGGCGTCGTGTACCGGCCGATCGACAGGATCACGCCCACGGAAGTGGTGGTGGCCTGGCGGGCCGACGACCAGCGGCGGATCGTCGCGGATTTCGTGACGGCGTGCGTGGAGACGGCGGAGCGGGACCGGTAGCCGGCGGGCCCGAATTGCCCAGCGGGTGCCCACCGGGCCGCGCCGCAATTCGGCCCGCGCGGGCTCGGCCCTTTTATGCCGCCACGTTATGGAGCGAACTATTGGACATCCGCCGGCGCTCCTTGCGACGTTCGAAGAGAGCCGAAGGAGCCGAAGGAGCCGAAGGAGCCGAAGGAGCCGAAGAGAGCCGCTGGAGGTGCCTCATGCCCGACACCGTGGAACGCGCAGTCGCGGCCGGCCCGGCCCTCACCGGCGGCAGCCGGCCCGTCGCGCCCGACCCCCCGGTCTGGCCCGAGCGGGGCGAGGAGGAGGCCCGCCTCCTCCAGGAGGTCCTGCTCGACGGCGCATGGTCCGCCCCCGCCGGCCCCCGGACCGCCCGCTTCGAACGCCGCTTCGCCGAGCTCCAGGGGCTCACCCACGTCCGCTGCGTCACCAGCGGCACCACCGCCCTCCAACTGGCCTGCGAGGCGCTCGGCCTCGGCCCCGGGGACGAGGTCGTCGTCCCCGGCCTCGCCGAACAGGGCACCGCCGGCGCCGTCCTCGACGCCAACGCCGTCCCCGTGCTCGTGGACGTCTCGCCCGACACCTGGTGCCTCGACCCGGCCGCCGTCGCCGCCGCGATCACCGACCGCACCCGGGCCGTGATCGCGGTGCATCTGTACGGGGCGATGCCCGACCTCACCGAGCTCGCCGCCCTCGTCGCCGCCCAGAACGGCCTGGCGCTCATCGAGGACTGCGCCCATGCCCACGGCGCCCGGTGGGGCGAGCGCGGAGCGGGCGCGATCGGCACGCTGTCCGTCTTCGGCTTCGGAGCGGGCCGGACGCTCACCGCGGGGGAGGGCGGATGCGTCACCACCGACGATGCCGTCCTGGCCGACCAGTTGAGCAGTCTGCGCGACTGCGGACGGCCCCCTTCCGGGACCCCGCCCCCGTTCTGGCGTCCCGTGCAGAGCGGCAACCACCGGATGACCGAGTGGCAAGCGGCCGTACTCCTCGCCCAGTTGGACCGGTTCGAGGAGCAGCGCGAGCGCCGGGAGCGCGTCGCCGCCGTCTGGCGCGAGGCCGCCGAGGGCAGCGGCTTCCTGCGCCCGGCCCGGCTGCTCCCCGGCGTCCGCCGCCCGCCCGGTCACGCGCTCGCCCTCTCCTACGACGAACGGGCCTTGGACGGCGTCCCCGTGGAGACCTTCCGCGCCGCCCTCGCGGCGGAACTCTCCGTTCCCGTCGGCCCCTGTTTCCAGCCGCTCGGCGACTCCCCCCATTACCGGCCCCGCACCAAGCGCAAGCACTGGCTGTCGGCCGCGTACTGGAACGCGATCGACCCGGCGCGTTCCGACCTCCCCAACTGCGCCGCCCTGCACCGCACGTCGGTGGTCGTCCCGCATACGGCGATGCTGCGGCCCGGCGCCGAGGACCATCTGGCGCAGGCCCTGGAGAAGATCGCCCGTGGCGCGGACCGGCTGCGGCGGTGGCGGGCCGGGCCGGGACCGCTCGGTTCGCACCTGTGACCGAACGGTCCGCGCCGTCATGACGATGGCCGCATCCGGCCCTTACGCGGCGCCGGATGCGCCGGAAGGGTGGGGCCTGCGCCGGCGGCGACCAGCCACCAGCGGATGTGAACCGTGAGAGAGGGAGACCCGTACATGCCTCCGATCCCGGTCAAGCCTGGCATCTACAAGATCCACGCCCACATCATCGGCCCGACCAGCCTGCTGACGGCCACCGAGTACGCGGTCAAGCACGGCGCTCCCGTCATCACCGACCGCCTCAACCCCCTCCCGATCGAGCAGGAGTGGATCGTCCGGCCCGTCGAGCCGGTGCCCGGCGCTCCGTACACCATCCACCTCGCGCAGCACGAGGCGGCGGGCCTGGTGATCCCCGAGGACAAGCTCTGGGTCAACAGCGTTCCGCCCGCCGAGTGGGCGAAGTTCACCTTCGAGCGGGTCATCGGCGGGGTCAAGATCCTGTCGGAGAAGGGGCTCGCGCTGCGTGCCGGGCACCGGGGCGCTCAGATCGAACTCGTCGCGCCCAAGCCCGAGTTCCAGGAGACGTGGACCCTGGAGTTCGTCTCGCCGCTCAACGAGGAGTAGGGCGGGTGTACGAGGGGGCGGCCGGTGGTACGACCACCGGCCGCCCCCTCGTCGCGTCGTCCGGCTGTCCGGTCGTCCGGCCGTCCGATCAGGAGAGCCGGGCCAGGGTGAGGATCACGCTCGGGATCAGCGGACCCTCCGAGGGCTGGACGGCGTTGAAGCGCACGTTGTCGCCCTTCGCCCTGACCTGGACCGTGTCCCCCGCCTTGAGCGGCACGGCCGACTGGGACACGACCACGTGCGTGCTGTGCGCGGCCGCCTGGCAGAGGCGGACGCCGCTGTTGGGCAGGGCCTGATGGTTGATCGTGAACCAGGTGTCCACGCACCCCTCCGTCGGGTCCTTCCCCTGCTGCACCCCGCCCTTGTCCGTCAGCACCTGCGGTGCGACGACGATGAGGTACGTCCCCGCGTGCTCGACCGTGACCGAGTCGTCGGTGACCTTGACGCCGTGGTGCGCGTCGTCCTGCTCCAGCCGTACGGTCTTCACGGAGCCGTCCTGGACCTGGTCCTCGGCCGAGGAGAGCTGAGCGAAGTCCGTGCTGTGGACGACGCCTTGGATGCCCTGGGCCTCGTACGGAGCGGTGGAGGGGCGGGCGTCGGACCGGTCGTCCTGATCGTCGGAGGGGTTGGCGTGGGTGGAGCCGACGGCCGTCACGGCGAGGGCGAGGGTCGCGGCGGCGAGGGAGAGGAGGGCGCGGAGGTGAGGGCGGGGGCGGGGAGCGGACACGGGGCCTCCCGTACGTGTTCCCGACGAGGATGTCGGGAAGAGCGTATTGGGGGCCGGATGCCCCGGTGTATTGGGAAATTATGTGCAGTTACTGCCTCCTTCGGGTGTTTATGGACAGTGGGCTCGGCGTCAACGGCCCTTCTGGGCGTCCACGAATGCCTGCCAAGCGGTGGAGGTGAAGAGGAGGGTGGTGCGGCGGGCGGGGTCTTTGGTGTCTCTTATGGCCTGCCGAGAGCCCATTAAGAGGGCGTGTTCGATGCAGTTGTTGTCCTCACCGCTGTAGCTGCTGGTGTGCCAGGCGGCAGCTCTGCTCGTCATCATGTGTATTCCTTGGCAATGTCTTCGATGAGCCGTTGCGATTCGTGTGGCGACAGAGCGTAGGCCGTGAGCTCGGCCCACAGTTGGGCGTAGGCCCGCACATCGGTCCGCTGTTCCAGCAACGTACCTCCGGTCATGTGCTCAAGCCATGCCACGTCGATGGCGGGCTCCCCGCGAAGGCTGAAGAGTACGAAGGGCTGCATCTGATGGTTGATGAATCTTGCTTTCAGCGGGAGAACCTGCAGAGTCACATTGGCCAGGTGGCCGACGTCGCAAAGATGCTGAAGCTGCTCCCTGATCAGGTCCCCCGGCCAGGGAAGTCGGCGAAGTGCCGTTTCATCCACGATGGCACGCAGCCGGAAGTCCGGTTGCTTCTCGATCAGTTCCTTGCGCTTGAGGCGTGTGGTCACCATCATCTCGACGCGCTCGACGGGCAGCACCGCTGTGAACAGCTGACGCATATATGCCTCCGTCTGCAGAAGCCCGGGCACGAGGGCCGGTTCGTAGTTACGCATCACCTCGGAGTCCGACTCCAACGTGAGGTAGTCACGCAACGTGTCCCCCAGCAGGGGGCCTTGGTAAGACCACCAGTCGACCTTGTGGATGTCCCGGGCCAGTTGCTTGAGGCTGACCCGATACTGGTCGTCCTCGACCCCGTACCGGTCGAGCAGCAACGTCAGATCGATCTGACGAATCCCCCGCTTCCCGTTCTCGATCTGCGAGATCTTCGGCTGGCCGCACTCCAGGATTTCGGCGACCTCCGCCACCTTGAGGTCGTTCGCCAGCCGCAGGCGCCGCAGCTCGTTGCCGAGGCGCCTGCTTCGCATCGTGGGCATGTCGCTCTGAGCCATGGCTGCATGATGACGCACCGTACTGACACAGGGGCCCCATGCCTGCCCGTTCACTCGATAGTGAACTTCCATCCAGAAATACTTGCCTAAGCGAAGTCCCTGAGGCCAGGATCGCCGACGTCCAGTCGGCCTGCGCTCCCTGGAGGGGGACATGGCAATCCGCACCGCCCACACCGATCGAGGGCTCACGCTCGAACTGGTCCTCCAGCCCGTGGAGTTGCGGATAGTGCGCCACCTCGTCCGCACCCGACTGCACGACTGGGGCCTCCATGGCCCCCTCGTCGACGACGTGCTGACCGTCGTCAATGAGCTCCTGGCCAACGTCGTCGGCCACACCCCCGACCCCCGTTGCACGCTCCGCGTCGAGCGCCGGACGCACACGCTGCACATCAGCGTGCGCGACAGCCACCGCGCCCTCCCTGTAAGGCGCCACGCGCCCACCGGCACAACAGGCCGCGGCCTGGCCCTCGTCGGCGCGCTCACGCGTGAACGCTGGCACGTCGTGCCGACGGCCGACGGCGGCAAGGAGGTCCACTGCCTGCTGGACCTCCCGCGCGCGGCCCCGGCCGTCAACGGCACGGACGTCGTCCGCGAGATCTTCCGCTACGGGATCGCACGCCCCGAGCGCCTGGCCGACGTCGTACGCCTCACGCGCCGCGCTTGCGACCACCGGTCGGCGGGGCGACGCTGCACCTCCCGCTGCCTACGGGTGGCCGTCGGATCCGTGGTGCACGCGGGCGGCAGAGTGCGGCTGACGCAGGGCGGATTGTCGCCGCGTGATGCCTCGCTGCCAGGCGCGGCGGCCCGTGTCGCCGGTGCGGGAACGGGGTTGCTCCTCGCCCCTGCCGCAGCGCCTCCGCTGTGGCTCGAACAACAGCCGCCCCACCGCCTCCGCTTCTGGTACCTCTTCGAGGCCCCGTCGGCCGTAGCGGATGCCGGATGGATTCCGGTTGAGACGGTTCCGGCCACCCCACTGCGGGAAGCGATCCTTCCGGTCGCAAGAAAGGAGGGACAGTGACGTTCTCGGTCGGCAGGCTCATGGACAACTGCCCGCACCGTGAGGGCTGGGAATCGGGGAACGGCGAGGAGCGCTGCACACGCTGCGGGACGCGCCGCTTCACGGACTACGGCGCGTTGCGCCCGCCGGAGGTGCCGCAGGTGGTGGCTCCGTCGCCGGAGGAGTGCGCCCGGGCGGACCGCGCGGTGATGAGGGAACCTCAGCCGTTCAGGCCGAACTTGGCCAAGGCCGTGGTCCAGTCCTTGGCGATGGCGGACCGGGCCGGCTCCAGACCGACGCGCCCGTCGCAGACGGCCCGCTTGAGCCGGTTCTCGACGACGTCCTTGTCCTGGGCCGGTCTGTCGCCGTAACGCGGCTCCGGCCAGAGGTTCTTGGGGTCCTTGGGGGCGCCGCCGAGTTCGAGGGGAACGAGGTGGTCCTCCTCGTAGTCCGAGGTGTCGGTGTCGCTGTAGCCGTACTCGGCTATCTGCCGGACCTTGAGACGGTTGGTGTAGGAGGTGGGCGGGCGGACGGTCTTCGTCCAGCCGGGGACGCAGATCGTCGAGCCGATGGTGCGCTGGGTGACGTCGGGGTTGTAGGCCCCGGGCTGACAGGACGGGTCGGGCAGCGGGAGGTGCGACCGGCTGCATACGCCGGCGGCGGTCGCGGGGGCGGCGCCGACGGCGAGGCCGGTGGCGGCGAGGGCGAGGGAGGCCGCGACGGCGGCGAGGCGGTGGGAAGGGTGCATGGGGGGCTCCGAGTTGGGACATGCCGATATGGACATGTCAGCACTCGGAGGGGGTGCGGACCAGGGGCGCCGGGTGAACGGCCGGTGTCGGTCCGTCGCGCCGCCGGCGTTCGCCGACCGCCGCGCGGGTGCCACCCCGCCTCGGCGGTAACAAGGGACATCGGGCACCATTGGGGCATGAGCGTAGTGAAGATCAACGTCCTGACCGTTCCCGCCGACAAGCGTGATCTCCTGGAGGAGCGCTTCGGAGCCCGTGCCGGGCTCGTGGAGGGGGCGGAGGGGTTCGAGCATTTCGAACTGCTGCGGCCCGTGGACGGGACGGACGAGTACTTCGTCTACACCCGCTGGCGCAGCGAGGAGGACTACCAGAACTGGTTCAGCGGCACGATGCGGCAGGGGCACCAGGGCGGTGACGGCGAGCAGCGCAAGCCGGCGGCCACCGGGGCGCAGCTGAGGGCGTTCGAGGTCGTCCAGAGCGCGGCGCCCAAGAACGCCTGACGGCTACAGTCGGGGGGTGCTCTCCCTCGTCGTCGCGCCCTGGGGGCGCGCTCCCGTGGTCCTGCGCCGTCCCGATGTGCCGCACACCGCCGCGAGCACCATGAAGGTGGCGGTGCTCGCGGCGGTGTACCGGAGCGGGACGGACCTGGACCGGCCGGTGGCCGTGCGCAACGCGTTCGTCTCGGCGGCGGGCGGCCGGATGTATGCGATCGACCCCGCCGAGGACAGCGACCCGCTGCCCTGGGAACGGCTGGGCGGTACGGCCCCGCTGCGCTGGCTGGCCGGGCGCATGGTCACGCACTCGTCGAACCTCGCCACCAATCTCTGCCTTGCCGAGGTGGGGCACGAGGCCGTGGCCGAGGTGTGGCGGCGGGCCGGGGCGACGGGGAGCACCAGTCCGCGCGGGATCGAGGACCTGGCCGCGCGGGCGGCCGGGCTGCTCAATGTGGTCACCGCGCGCGACCTGGTCCGGCTGCTGGAATCCCTGGAGCCGGAGGTGCTCGCCCTGCTGGAGCGCAACGCGCACCGGGTGGACCTCGCCGCGGGCCTGCCGCCCGGCACCCGGCTGGCGAGCAAGAACGGCTGGATCGAGGGCGTACGGCACTGTGCCGCCGTGGTGTACCCCGAGGACGCCCGCCCGTACGCCGTCGCCGCCTGCTACAGCGGGCCCCTCGCCTCCGGGCACGACGTAGACGACCCGGCGGCCCGGCTGCTGGCCCGGATCTCGGCCCGGGTGTGGCGCGAGCGGCACGGCCTCAGATGATCGTGTGCCCCTGCGGCCAGCGGCGCACCCGGTACGGGGCCCACCAGGCGCGGTCGCCGACGCGTACCGCCAACTCCTCGGCCAGGAAGTCCGCCAGCGCGTCCGGCGGCAGGTCCTCGGCGCGCGGGGCGCCCTGTTCGAGGGCGGTGATGGCCGCCAGGTAGTGCGGCTCGTCGATGGTGAAGCGGCGCAGCTCCCGGTACCGCCGGTCGCGGACCTGGACGAAGCCCGGGCCGCGCCGGTACATGCACATGCAGATGTAGTGGTCGTGCCGCCAGGTGCGCAGCACGGAGGCCGGGTCGGGGACGCCGAGGACCGCGGTGGGCGGGGCGAGATGGGCGAGCCGCAGCCAGTCCCGCGGTCCGGGGCCGGGCCGTACGGTCCAGTCGACGCTCACCGCGAGGGCGGTGAGCGCGGCGATCAGGTTGAGCGTCCGGACGGTGCGAACGGCGCGCCCGTCGTCGAACGGGCCCGTCAGGTCGACGGGTTGGCGGAGGACGACGTGCCGGGCGCCGGCGTCGAAGAGGCGCTGCGCGTGGTGGGCGCCCGGGTCGTCGAGGTGCTCGGTGCCGATGCGCATGCCGGGCAGGGCGCAGGCGTCGGGGTCGTGGTCGCGCCACAGGGTGAGCGTCAGCGTCACGAGGACTCCGTCATGGGGTCGGTGGGGTCGTCAGACAGTGGTGGGCTGGAGTTCCGGCGCCGGGTCGTCGGCCCCGGCCCCGTCCTCCTCGTGCCGCTTGTGGTCGATGCGCAGCAGCTCCCCGTTGACCGCGGGCGGGGCCACGTGGACGTACTGGCCGTCGTCGGTGAAGACCAGGCCCAACGAGCGCCAGAGGAGCAGCAGTTCCTCGATCTCCTCCTGCGGTGCGCCGAGCTTCCGGGCGGTGGAGGCGGGTGTGCGCGGCTGTTCCAGCAGCCGGAAGAGGCCGGTCTCCAGCGGGCCGGTCAGCTCCAGCGTCCGCCAGGCGAACGCCCGCCGCCGGCTGACCAGGACGATCCGGTCGCCCAGGTCGCAGTGGGTCAGCCGGCTCTCCGGATACGACTCCCGCCAGCGGCGCAGCGCGTCGTCGAGGCGTTGCACCACGTCCTGGCCGATGCCCATCGGCGGCGCGTCGAAGATGTAGGCGAGGTCGTACAGTTCCTCTTCCGGCAGGTCGTAGATGAGCCGGTACGGCTCGGCCGGGCGCAGGTCGCGGAAGCCGAGTCCGGGGTTGTCGAAGTACGGGCTGAAGCGCTCGACGGCGAGGCGCGCGGAGCCGCCGCCCGGCGGCATGAGGTGTTCCAGGGCGGGCAGTTGGGCGGTGATGCGGTCGTAGTCCGCGGCCTCCTCGCCCGGGAAGCCGTGGAGGTAGTTCCAGGACACCGAGAGTCCGGTGGCGGCCCCGTCGCGCAGCATGCGGACGTTCTGGCAGCCGCTGACCCCCTTGTCCATGATGGTGAGGACCCTGGTGCTGAGGTTCTCGATGCCGGGCTGGACGTAGATCAGGCCCGCGTCCGCCAGGGTCTGCAGCTGGCCGCCGCGCATGTTCGCCTTGATCTCGTAGTGCAGCCGCAGGTCGTAGCCGCTCTCGATCATGCGGGGGAGGAGCGACGTCACATAGCCCATGTCGAGGATGTTGTCGACGACGTACATGTCCAGCACCCGGTGGCGCTCGGCGAGTTCGGTGATCTCGTCGAGGAACACCGTGGGGCTCTTGCTGCGGAACTGCATGAACGAGCCGTTGAGTCCGCAGAATGTGCAGTGGTGCTTCTCGCCCCACCAGCAGCCGCGCGCCCCCTCGACGACGAGTTTGGGCTCGACCCACGACCGGGCGGAGGAGGCGGCCAGCCGTTCGAAGTAGCCGGTGTAGTCGGGGCGGGGGATCGCGGCGGGCGGGAGGGGCCGGGTGCTCATCGGGTGGGCGACGGACGTGCCGTCGGCGTCGCGCCGGCACAGTCCCGGTACGGCGTCGAGCCCGGTGCCGTCCTTGAGGGCGGTGACGAGCGCGGGGAAGGTGCGCTCGCCTTCGCCGCGCACCACGAAGTCGACGAAGGGGAAGTTGCGGTGCACGGCTTCGCCCTGTTTGCCGTCGCAGTTCGCCCCGCCCAGCACCGTGACGATCGACGGGTCGAGCGCCTTGACGTACCTGGCGGCGGCGAGGGCGGCGGTGTTCTGCTGGAAGGTCGAGGTGAAGCCCACCACGTCCGGCCGGGCCGCGGCGATGCGTTCGGCCGTCTCCCGGACGAACGCGGCGGCGTTCGCGTGGAGTTGGAGCGTGGTCTCCATACGTGGGCCGTCGACCTTCCGGGCCATTGCCGCCGTGAACTCCGGTATGCGCCAGGTGTCGTCGTCGTAGAGCGCTGCCGAGAACACCCAGTCGCCGCAGCCGAGGAAATAGGAGTCGAGTGCGTAGTAGGAGTAATCGGCCGGGGAGAATTCACGGCTCCGCGCGTTGATCCAGTCCACGTAGTCGATATTCGCGTGCAGCACCTCGGCCCGGGCCCCCGGCACGTCGTCGTCGATGCAGCGCTTGAGAATTCCCAGGGCGAGCGAGGGCAGATCGATGGGGGCCCAGGGCATGTTCACCAGAATGACGCGCACGGTGTCGCTCTCCTCCGGTCCGTTGACGGGTGCGTGCATGCGTGGGAGCGGGTGCCGGGCCGCGCTCGGGCGGCCCGGCACCCTTTTCCGCCTACTCGTCGGCGTCCTCGACGGAGTGGGAGGCGAAGTCGATGTCGATGTAGATGCTGCGGTGCCTCTGGTCGGCGTTCAGCGGGTCGTTGTGGATGACGTCCTTGTGCATGGGATGCCTCTCCTGGGTAGGGATGAGATGCGGACGGACCGGCTATTCGGTGATGCCCTCACCGGCGTCGGCGCTGATGATGACCGAGATGTGGATGGCGCGGCTCGCCTCGCCCGCGCTCAGCGGGTCGTGCTGGATGACGTCCTTGTGCATGGAGTTCGCCTCCTCGGCTGTATGGAGCCGTACGGAGCCCTTGAATCCCTGTGGAGCCGTACGGAGTTGTACGGACGGGGTGGTGCCGGTCGGCCGGACGGTGTGCGCCGTCCGGACGTCTGTGGGGGAGCGGTCCGTTCATCCGGCCGCTCCCCGGGGTACGGCGGCGCCCTGGGTGCGGTCGCCGCGCAGCGTGCAGTAGACGGCGAGGACGGCCAGCGCCCCGGCGCTGCCGAAGGCGACGGTGCGGCCGCCGGCCGCCGAGGCCAGCAGGCCCGCGGTGACGGGGGCGAGGGCGGCCACGGCGCGGCTCGCGGTGCCCAGCACGGTGCTCACCCGGCCCTGCAGGCGGTCCGGGGTCAGCAGGACCACGCGGGCGCGGAGCACGACGCCCGCGGCGGGGGCGGTGAAGCTCACGCTGCCCAGGAGCAGCCCGTACGCCCACGTCGAGGTCACGAGGCCGAGCCCGGCCGCGGCCGGGACCATGAGCCAGGAGCCGGAGACGACGATGAGGGCGGGGCCCAGTCGCCGTACCGCCCAGGGCGCGGCGAGCGCCCCGGCCAGTCCGCACAGGCCGCTGACGGTGAGGATCAGGCCGGTAGCGGCACCGCCGGCGCCCCGTTCCTGCGCGGCGAGGACGGCCGCGAAGTACAGCACGCCGACCACACCGTTGACGCCCGAGGACCACAGCGCGACGAAGCGCAGGAACGGCTCGTGGCGGACGAAGCGCAGCCCTTCGCGGAGGTCGTCGGTGAAGCGGGTGGTGCGGGCGGGGCCCGTGGGGGCGCCGTCGGTGCGCAGGGCGCGGGTGAGGGCGGCGACGCAGAGGAAGGAGAGCGCGTCGGCCAGGACGGGGAGCCAGCGGGCGAGCTGGAACAGGGCCCCGCCCAGGGACGGGCCGGCGATCTGCACGCCCTCGTCGCGGGCCTGGAGGCGGGAGACGGCGGTGGCGTAGCGGCCGGGCGGGACGATCCTGCGGATCATGCCCTGACCGGCCGCCGCGTACAGGGCACTTGCGACACGCTCCACGAGCGCGGCGAGCAGGATGTGCACGGCGCTGATCCGTCCGCAGGCCACCGCGGCGAAGACGGATCCCATGGCGCAGGAGGCGACCAGGGCCGAACGGACCATCAGGGTCCGGCGGTCCGCGCGGTCCGCCAGGACCCCGGCGAACGGGGAGGCCACGAGATGGCCGACGAGCGAGACGGAGGCGACGGCGCCGGCGAGGGCGGGCGGGCCGCCCGCGGCCAGCAGGATCAGGGGGAGGAAGAGGGACGACGCGTGGGTGCCCAGTCCGTCCACGGCGCCGGAGATCCAGAAGACCAGGAAGTCCCGGCGGGCGCGGGCGGCGCGGTCGGGCCCGCCGGAAGGAACGGCTTCGGTTCCGGTGCGTAATCCGCACTCCCTGTCGGTCATATCGAGGTTTCCCCGTGGTTTCTTCGCCGTGAATTCCCTGAGGAATAGGGGGAGTTCCGCTCTCCGGACATGACCGACCCGCTTTCCGTCGTCGGGAGGGGCTGACACAGATCGGAAAATGGCCGGGATCTTCGACGGGTCTCCGATTGAGTGTTCGGGAGCGTAACCGAGGGGATTGAGCCTCCGCAATACTCGGGCCGTTGATCCTGTTTCCCGTGATCCCGCTTCCGTGATCCCGCTTCCCGTGATCCTGTCTCCCGTACCGGAAACGGACCGACCGCCACGGAAAACGGACCGCGGGGGCGGCGGAATCCCGTCGCCCCCGCGGCCGGCCGGCGGATCAGCGCTCGCCCACCCGCACCACCCGCAGGGCGGGCGAGGAGAGGATGTCCTTCTCGCAGAACCGGCCCTTCACCATCCGTCCCGCCGAGAACAGCTCCGTCTGGTCGCTGGAGTGCGGCGAACCCGGCTCCGAGGACTGGGAGTAGGTGAGCAGCGTGCGCGCCACCGGGCAGGCGCCGCCGTCGAAGCCCACGGCCTGGAGGTAGCTGGAACCCGTCCGCACGTCCGTGTACGCGCCGCGTGCGGCGTCCCAGCGGCCCTCGACGACGTTCCAGACGCCCAGCCGGTGCGCCCCGCCGGGGACGGGGAGGCGCTTGCCGCCGCGCTCGACGAACTGGCCCTCGCCCCACGGTGCGTCGAGCGCGGTGCCCTTGGCCCGCAGCTCGGCGACGGCGTCGGCCAGGGCGCGGGCCACGGCCGGGTTCGCGGTGTCGAGCGAACGGGGCGTGTGCACCGGGTCGTCGGCGGAGAAGGGCACGCGCCACCGCACGTCGTTCCCGAGCCCGCGCCAGAAGCGGTCGAAGAGCAGGGCGCCCCTGCTGTCCTTACGGACCGTCCGGTCCCAGCGCTTCAGCACCCCGCAGGCCCCCGATACGTCAACCACCTTGCCGTCTTTGCCCGTTGCCCGTCCGCCGGGCAACTGTGCGCAGGCGGCCGCGGTGTCGGCGGCGGCCAGGGCGCCGGTCGGCACCCGGTCGCCGAACTGCTGCTTCTCCAGGTCGGCCACGGTCAGCCGGCCGCGCCGCGCCATGGCCGCGACGTCCTCGACCGCACCCCGGGTGCGCAGCGAGCGCGGTGTGCCGATGTCGCCGAAGACGCGCGGGTAACCGGTGAGCGGCCGGTCCGCGTTGGACAGCCAGGCGCTGTCGTTGGAGTTCTCCGCGTACGGGGCGTCGACCAGGGTGGGCATCGCCGACGGGCCGAAGACGCCCGGCTGTAGCGCGTCCCCGTCCCGGCCGAGCGCGCAGGCGCGGCGCGAACCGTCCAGCACGGCCAGGCCCGTCGCGGGGTAGAGCCGCTTGCCGAGCTCCGTCGAGCAGCGTCCGGCGAGGTCGTCGGTGATGCGGGGCAGCACCTGGGACTGGGTGAGGAGGCTGTGCCCGGACGAGTCGGCCGCGATCGTGTTGACCCAGGGGAGGCCCTGGGTGCGGCGGAGCGCCGACTGTATGTCCCGGATGCCACGGGCCCTGCCGAAGGCCAGGGAGGTGTCGGTGAAGCGCAGTTGGGCGGAATTGGGGTCGGTCATCGCGTAGAGCGTGCCCTCGGTCCAGGGCAGGGGCAGCCCGCCGCCGAGCGAGGTGACCACCGGGCCGTAGCGCGTCCACCACTGGCTGCGCGTCACCTCGGTGACGCGGCCGCCCTCGCCCCGTACGGGCACGGTGACCCGGCGCTCGGTCATCCGTTCCGGCCTGCCGTCCACCAGGTAGGCGTGCGGATTCCCGGGCGCGGCCTTCAGCTCGTACAGGCCGAACGGGACGCCCGTGGCGACGGTGTGGCTCCAGGCGACGTACGGGTTGTGGCCGATCTCGACGACCGGCATGCCGAGCAGGGAGGCGCCCGACACGTCGAGTTCGCCCGGGATGGTCAACTGCGCCTGCCAGAAGCGGCGTCCGCCCTGCCAGGGGTAGTGCGGATTGCCCAGCAGCAGACCGCGACCGTTCGCGGTGACCGCCCCGGAGAACGCCACCGCGTTGGAGCCCATGTCACCGGCGCGGGCCGCGAACAGGGCCCTGGCGGCGGCCACCGGATCGTTCCGCACGGCCGCGCGCGGCGCGGCGCCGGACGACGGGTGGGCGTCGGTGATGCCGTCCACGGTGCCGCCCTGGCCGTCGAGGACGGTGAGCGCGTAGCCGCGCCGGGCCACGTCGAGGCCGGTGACGGGACGGACCCAGGAGGCGCCGGCACAGGCCCGGTCCGTGATCCGGTGCTGTTCCAGCCAGGCGTTGTAACCGGCGGCCCAGCCGCGCGCCAGCTCCCGGGCCTGACGCGACGGACCCTCGGGGGCGGGCCGGGCGAGGAGCTTCTCGACGGTCCGGGCGTCGCGGATGCCCCGGAAGAACAGGTCGCTGGAGAGGTTGGTGGAGGCGTTCGACAGGTCGTTGCCGGGGGCGGCGTCCGGGCCGAAGTGGCGCGAGCGCTCCCCGCGCAGGGTGACGAACCCGTCGGCCAGCGTGCAGACCTGGTCGGCGGCCTGGGCCCAGCCGTCGCCGAAACCGAGGCCCGCGTAGTCCTCGGCGAGGATGTGCGGGATGCCGTACTCGGTGTAACGGATGGTGGCGGACAGGCCGTTGCCCGAAGGTCTGTCCCCGGGGGCGGCGGCCGCCGCCGAGGCGGCCGGCAGGGCGCCGGCGCCGGTGAGCAGGACGAGCGCGCCGACGGTGGCGGCGCGCAGACGATGTCGCAGACGCAAGACCGGTTCTCCTCTTCTCCTCGATGTTCGGAGGTCACTGTGGGAGTAGGACTCCACTGTGGGAGTAGGACTCCACTGTGGGAGTAGGACTCCCTTGATTCCTCCGGGGGTTGAGGGAAAACCGGTCACATGGCGGGCCGCTCCCGGAGGTCCACGATCCGCTTGATCTTCCCCACCGACCGCTCCAGCGACTCCGGTTCGACGATCTCGACGGCCACCGTGACCCCCACGTCGTCCTTGACCCGCCGGGCGATCTCCCCGGCGGCCCCGGCCCGCCGCTCCGGCGTGGTGCCGGGGCGGGCCTCGGCGCGCACCGTCAGGCGGTCCATCCGGCCCTCGCGGGTCAGCCGCAGCTGGAAGTGGGGCGCGACGCCGGGCACTTGCAGGACGATCTCCTCGATCTGCGCGGGGAAGAGATTGACGCCGCGCAGGATGATCAGGTCGTCGCTGCGGCCGGTGATCCGCTCCATCCGGCGGAAGACCCGGGCGGTGCCGGGCAGCAGCCGGGTCAGGTCGCGGGTGCGGTAACGGACGACGGGCATGGCCTCCTTGGTGAGGGAGGTGAGGACGAGCTCGCCGTGCTCGCCGTCGGGCAGCACCTCGCCGGTGACCGGGTCGACGACCTCCGGGTAGAAATGGTCCTCCCAGATGTGGAGCCCGTCCTTGGTCTCCACGCACTCCTGGGCGACGCCGGGGCCCATCACCTCCGAGAGGCCGTAGATGTCGCAGGCGTCGAGGGCGAAGCGGTCCTCGATCTCCCGGCGCATCCCCTCGGTCCACGGTTCGGCGCCGAAGATCCCGACGCGCAGCGAGGTGGACCGGGGGTCGACGCCCTGGCGCTCGAACTCGTCGAGCAGGGTGAGCATGTAGGACGGGGTGACCATGATGACGCGGGGCCCGAAGTCCTGGATCAGCCTCACCTGACGGGCCGTCATGCCGCCGGACGCGGGGATCACCGTGCAGCCGAGCCGCTCCGCGCCGTAGTGCGCGCCCAGGCCGCCGGTGAACAGGCCGTAGCCGTAGGCGACATGGACCTTGTCGCCGGTCCGGGCGCCCGCCGCGCGCAGCGAGCGGGCGACGACGTCGGCCCAGGTGCTCAGGTCGCGGTCGGTGTAGCCGACGACCGTCGGCTGCCCCGTGGTGCCGCTGGAGGCGTGGATGCGCCGGATGCGCTCCCCGGGCACGGCGAACATCCCGAAGGGGTAGTGGGCGCGCAGGTCCGCCTTGGTGGTGAAGGGGAAACGGCCGAGATCGGAGAGGCCGGCGCAGTCCTCCGGACGTACCCCGGCCGCGTCGAACGCCTGGCGATAGAAGGGCACATTGGCGTAGGCGTGCTGGAGGGTGGTGCGCAGCCGTTCGCGCTGGAGCTCCGCCAGCTGCCCGCGTGTGAGGCGTTCCGCCGCGTCCAGGACGGGATCCGTCATCGTCCACACCCCCGTGTGCCGACCGATCATTCGGTAGTTCCGTGTGCGATCAAGTAATCAGCACGCGGGGCGGGCGTCAAGGGGTGGCTCCCGGGCCCGCCCCGCCGTCGCCGTCGATCGCCCGTCCGGGTGAAGCGCCGGGGCGGACCGCGGCCTGTCCGTCCGGGGGAGCGCTCGCTAGGGTGGCGGGAGAAGGCGAACCGGGAGGAGCGGCGGACGTGGCGAAGAGCACGACCGAAGACCTGGCGGGCGACATGAGGCGGCGGCTCGACCTGGCCAACGCCACCTGGCAGTCGGGCAGTCAGGGCAAGGGTGACGTCCAGATCGGCTTCATCGAGGGGTACGTCGCCATGCGCGACCGGCGTACGCCCGAGGTGCCCGCGCTGATCTTCAATCCGGAGGAGTGGCGCGCCTTCGTGGAGCTCGCCAGGGAGGGCGAGTTCGACCTCACCTGATCCGGGTGCGTTGATCCGGGTGCGTGGTCAGAACAGGGTGACGCAGCCCCGTTCCGCCAGCGCCTCCAGCAGCCGGGGCGCCGGCTCGACGGCGTTCCAGCGCAGGTCGAGCTTCTCCAGCGAGGGCAGCTCGGCCAGCCAGTCGGGCAGCCGGGTCAACCGGTTGGCGCGCAGGTCGAGTTGGCGCAACAGGGGCAGGCCGCGCAGCGCCGGGGGTACGGAGGCCAGCGCGTTCTCGCGCAGCTCCAGCACGCGCAGCTCGCGGAGCCGGGCCGTGGACGCGGGGAGGGTCTCCAACAGGTTGCCGCGCAGCCACAGTTCGCGCAGCGCCCCGAGGCCGCCGATCGTGTCGGGCAGCCGTGCGAGGCGGTTGTGCTGGGCCCGCAGCTCGACGAGGGTGGTCATGTCCCCGATGGCGTCGGGGAGTCGGCCGATGCGGTTGCCGCCGATGTTGAGGTAGCGCAGCCGGGTCAGCCGGCCCAGCGCCTCCGGGAGTGCGGTGAGCGCGTTGTCGTGCAGATAGAGGCAGCGGCTCAGGCCCGTGAGGGCGCCCAGCTCGTCGGGGACGGCGGTCAGCGCGTTGTGCCCGAGGTCGAGGGTGTGCAGGGCGGTCAGCCCGCCGATGCGCGCGGGCAGCGCGGTCAGGCCGTTGTCGGCGAGGACCAGCACCCGCAGACCGGGCGTCTCCCAGACCTCGTCCGGCACCCGGCCCCGCCCCTGTCTCCAGTAGTCGAGCGTGCGCTCCGGCATCCCCCGTTGCCCCTCTCCCCAAATCCCCCGGTTTCCCGGGAAGCGGCGACCGTACCAGCCGTTTACACGGGGTCGCCCCGGGGGCGTCCGCACTCGCCGGGCACGTACGATGTGCGCATGTCCTTCCTCCGCCGCCGCAACGCCGCCACTCCCACGGGGCCGGACTTCGACGTCCTGGCCATGGACCCCGGGGACTGGCCGGGCGACCTCGGGGCCGGGCTGCTGCCCGCGCCCGACGGCAGCTGCCAGGGCGTCTTCCTCCGCTACGACCTCTTCGGCGGCCGCGGCCCGGCGATGATCATCGGCAATCTGCCCGAGGGCTCGCCCGCCCGCGAGCTGGCCGAGGGGCAGGTGCCCTTCGAGGTCGCACAGCTGCTGGCCGCGCTCGGCAACGACGAGCCGGTCGAGGTGCTGGAGACCGAGGACATGCCGGTCATGCACGAGGACAACCTGCTGATCGTGCGCCGGCTGAAGTGCTCCGAGAGCCGGATCTCCTGCACCCAGTTCGACCGCAGCGACGGCGTCCTGGTGACCATCGCCAGCTGGGACCGGCCCATCACCGACGACCTCTACCAGCTGCTCAAGCCGCTGCCCGCGGAGATGTTCCAGGCGGGCTGAGGCCCGGTGGCCCCGGTCGCCCGGGGCCACCGCCCCCGGTTAGGGCGTGTCCGATGGGTCGGCACGGGCCCTAATGGCCGGCCGGCCGGACCGTCACGTCCGAGGCCCGGACGAATGCCACCCGGTGGCCGAACTGGATCTCGTAGTACCGCTCCTTGCCCCGCACCACCCTGTGGGCCGCCGCGTCGAAGTTGCCCGCCCACAGGAACTCGCCGGGGGTCTCCGCGCCCACCACGTACGCCTGCCCCGCGGACAGCTTGTACGGCAGCGGGACCAGCGGCTGCACCGGGACGCCCGGCGGGTACGCCTCCTTCTCCGGATACGCCCGCCCGTAGACCGGGATCTCCTTCAGCCCCGCGCGCGGGGTGACGGCCCTCCCGTACGCGCCCACCGCGACCGGCGACCACCACGGGTCGCGGAACCAGGCCTTCTGCCCCAGGTACCAGACGGCCGTCCAGCCGGGCAGCCGGTCGGCGACCGCGAACTGCTGGCCCGTGGAGGCGCGCGCTCCCGTGTCGTTGACGTCCGTCGTCGAAGGGGAGCCGTCGGGGCGCAGGCCCGCGTCCTTGACCAGCGGGGTGTTCTCCCCGGGGGCGGTGTGCAGCCGGACCGCGCCCGAGCCGTGGGGGAGGCACTTCTGCCCGGGCTTCTCGCAGCCGGTGTAGACGGGCTCGTTGACCTCGTAGTCCGGCAGGATCGTGACCAGGCCGCCGAACGGGCCGGCGGTGGGGTGGAAGGGCCGGTCCATCAGCTCGAAGTAGTGCGCCCAGTCCCAGTACGGGCCCGGGTCGGTGTGCATGCCCTTGATCGTGCCGGGGGTCGTGCCGGGGACGTTGTCATGGCCCAGGATGTGCTGGCGGTCCAGCGGGATGTCCAGCCGCTGGGCCAGGTAGCGCACCAGGCGGGCCGAGGTGCGGTACATCTCCTCCGTGTACCAGGCGTCCGGGCGGGCCAGGAAGCCCTCGTGCTCGATGCCGACCGACTTGCTGTTCACGTACCAGTTGCCCGCGTGCCAGGCCACGTCCTTGGTGGGCACGTGCTGGGCGATGTGCCCGTCGGAGGAGCGGACCGTGTAGTTCCAGGAGACGTACGCCGGATCCTTTATCAGCCGGAGGGTCGTCTCCCACGTTCCTTCCGTGTCGTGGACGACGATGAACTCCACCTTCTGCGAGGAGGGCCGGTCCGCCACGTCGTGGTTGCCGTAGTCCGAGCCCTCCAGCTTCTGGTAGGGCGCGGGGACCGACTCGCAGGACACCGACGGGGGGCACTCCGCCCCGGAGGGCGGCGGTGTGGCCAGGCCCAGCCGCGCCACTTGGTCGGTGCGGGGGGCGAGCGCCTTGCTCGCGGCGAGCACCAGGTGCTGGCCGGCGTCGTTGGTGCGCTCCTGGCCGGAGCGGATCACCTCGAAGACGTCGTCGGCGAAGGACCGGGCGGCCGCGGCGTCGGAGGCGCCGGAGTAGCTCGCCACCGCCCCGAACCAGTCGTTCGCGCTGCCGCTCGCCGGCAGGCCCAGCCGCTTCTGCGCGTCGGCGAGCAGGGCGGCGCCGCCGCGCAGATTGGCCGCCGTCCTCTCGCGCAGCGCGGCGGCCGGAAGACCGGTCAGCGCGGCGGCCCGGGGCAGGGTGCGCAGCCGCTCCGGCAGGGCGGAGGGCGAAGGGGCGGGCGGCGCGGCCTCGTGCCGGGGGGCTCCGCTCCCGGCCGAGTCGCCGCGGGCGTCGCCGCCGGGCTCGGCGGGCGGGGCGGTGGAGGCCAGGGCCGTGGCGGCGTCCGTCAGATGCATCGGGCCGTAGCCGCCGGTGACGCTGGGGGCCCCGCCGTGCACATCCCAGCGGGACTGGAGATAGGAGACGGCGAGCAGGACGCTCTGCGGTACGTGGTACTCCGCGGCGGCCTCGGCGAACTCCCGTTGCAGCGCGTCGGTGGCCTGGGCGGCCGAGGCGGCGGGCGGGGCCGCGACCAGGGGCAGCAGCAGGGCGGCCGACGCCACCGCCCCGGCCGCCCGTCCGGTGCGGCGCGCGGTTCTCGTTGCGATCCGGAATGCCGGGGCTGGTCCACGCAATGCAGCCTCCTCTAGGCGGGCCGTGCCATGCGCCGGAGTGGCGGGGGCAGTGACGGGGCCCCGAAACTACCAAGCGCAGAAGCCGAGTAGACGATCCGTCAAACAGACTGGACGGGGTGTTATGTCCACGTCAACGGCCTGGGCTGGGGCAACTTCCGAGCAGGCTGCGCCGTGGGGGTGAACGCCGACACGCCGCGCTCGGGGCGCGGCGTGTCGACGGATGGCGGACGGCCCTTCAGCGGCCCTTCACCGGGTGCCCACCGCAGCTCGTACGGCACGACGGGCCATGGCGCAGTCGTCGTGCAGCCGGCGCAGCAACAGCCGCTGCTCCTCGCCGGTGTCGGGCGCGCCCGGGGGCGCCGGCTCCTGCAGGGAGCGCTGGACGGCCGTCTCGTACGTCCTGATCTCCCGGGTGAGGACCAGCATCAGATTCACCAGAAAGGCGTCACGCGAGGTCGGCCCTGCGGCCTGTGCGTGCTGGCTGATCTGCCGGCGGGCCGCCGGGGCGTCGCCGAGGACGGCCCACAGCGTCGCCAGGTCGTACCCCGGGAGATACCAGCCGGCGTGGTCCCAGTCGACCAGGACCGGGCCGGCGGGGGAGAGCAGGATGTTGGAGAGGACCGCCTCGCCGTGGCAGAACTGGCCCTGGACATGGGCCAGTCCGTGCAGGAGCTTCTGGAGGTCGCCCAGGTCGCGGTCGGTGAGCAGGCCCAGCTCGTGGTAGCGGGCGATGCGCCGGCCGTAGTCCAGCGGCATGTCGAACATGCCGGCCGGGGGCCGCCACAGATTGACCCGGCAGAGTGCGCCCAGCGCCACCCGGACGTCGGCGCGGGGCGGGGTGGCGGACGGGTGGCGCTGGGCCGCGGCGGGGCGGCCCGGCATCCGCTCGATCACCAGGGTGCCGTTGTCCGGGTCGGCGGCGATGAGACGGGGGACGCGGACGGGCGGGCGGTGCCGCACGAACGCGCGGTATGTCGCTATTTCGTGCTGGAACCGCTCGGCGGAGGCGGGGGAGTGGTCGAGTAAACACTTGGCCACGGCGGTGTTCCGCCCGGCGGTGCCGACCAGCAGCACGGAGCGGCTGCCCCGGCGCAGCACCTGCACGGGGTTGAACTCCGGGCAGATGCGGTGCACCGAGGCGATCAGCGGGCGGAGCTCGGCTCCCTGAGCGCCCGACAGATCCAGTCTTCCGCTGAGGGGTTGCGCGCCGATCCCCGGGCCCCGCCGGGCCCGGCCGCCCCCGAACGCGGCTCCCACGGCATGGGAGGGATCGAGGTACGGTCCGCCGCTCTGCTGGGGCGGCCGCAACGGCCGGAGCGGAGCGGACACGGAGGTCGATGCTGCATACATGGGCGGAACAGATCCCTTCGTGTGCCGTCGAGGGGCCACCCCCGCGGATCACCCCCCGCGAGTGCGGGGACTGCGGTGGAACAGGTCGTGCGTGCAGTCGTCGCGCACCCTGGGGAATGCGCGCCGGGTGGCCGGGGTGGCGCGTTCCTACATCACACCCGTCCGCGGGTGGCACACCATCTGGCGGACCCTGGCGAACCCTGGCGAATACTCGCCTGGCCCCTGAGCGACCGATACCTTCAAGTCAGCCGAGGAACCTGGGGGC
The DNA here is from genome assembly GCF_041519305.1 of Streptomyces luteireticuli. NCBI lineage: Bacteria > Bacillati > Actinomycetota > Actinomycetes > Kitasatosporales > Streptomycetaceae > Streptomyces > Streptomyces luteireticuli. Next base: position 1,626,486 of record NZ_CP167927.1, on the reverse strand, counting down.
TTGACGTGACGAGGGAACCCAACACCCGCCTTGCGGACCTGTTCGGCCTGGCCGGATGGTCCAAGGGCGAGCTCGCGAGGCTGGTCAACCGGCAGGCGGCGGTCATGGGCCATCCGCAGCTGGCGACCGACACCTCGCGGGTGCGGCGCTGGATCGACATGGGGGAGTCCCCCCGCGATCCGGTGCCCACGGTGCTGGCCGCCCTCTTCACCGAGCGCCTCGGCCGTGTCGTGACCATCGAGGACCTCGGGTTCGGCCGGCGCGGGCGCGCCGGCAGGGGACAGTCCCACGACGGACTGCCCTGGCCGCCCGAGCGGACCGCCGCGGTCCTCACCGAATTCACGGGAATGGACCTCATGCTCAACCGACGCGGCTTGGTGGGCGCGGGCGCCGCGCTCGCCGCAGGCTCAGCACTCAGCGGGGCGATGCACGACTGGCTGCACACCGATCCGGTCCTCGTGGCCGACGCCCCCCGTTTCGACGATCCCCTCCACCGGGAGACGGTCCGTGCCGGCTATGCCGAGCAGGCCGGCTACGACCGGTACGAGGCGGCCCCGGTGGGCTCCACCGAGATCGACGAGCTGGAGCGCTCCGTCGACGTCTTCCGCGCCTGGGACGCGGCCCGCGGCGGCGGGCTCCAGCGCAAGGCGGTCGTCGGCCAGCTCAACGAGGTCGGCGGCATGCTCGCCTACCGCCACCCCGAGCACCTGCAGCGCCGGCTCTGGGGAGTGGCGGCCAATCTGGCGGTGCTGGCCGGCTGGATGTCCCACGACGTGGGCCTGGAGCCCACCGCCCAGAAGTACTTCGTGATCGCCGCCCATGCGGCCCGCGAGGGCGGCGACCGGCCGCGGGCCGGCGAGGCGCTCTCCCGGGCCGCCCGGCAGATGGTCCACCTGGGCCGCCCGGACGACGCGCTGGACCTGATGAAGCTCGCCAAGTCCGGCTCCGGCAGCGAGACCCTGCCGCGCACCCGCGCCATGCTCTACACCATCGAGGCCTGGGCGCAGGCGTCGATGGGCAAGGGGCAGGCGATGCGGCGGACGCTGGGCCAGGCCGAGGAGCTCTTCGTCTCCGACAAGCAGGACGTCCCGCCGCCCAGCTGGATGCAGCACTTCGACGAGGCGGACCTGCATGGGATGCAGGCCCTGGCCTATCGCACGCTCGCGGAGCACGACCCCGGGGCGGCGGCCGTCGCCCAGCGGCACGCCAAGGAGGCGCTGCGGCTGCGGAAGGGCGGACACCAGCGCTCCACGGTCTTCGACTACATCTCGATGGCCTCGGCGTGCTTCATCAGCGACGACCCGGAGCAGGCGGACACCTATGCGCGCCTGGCGCTGGTCTCCATCGGGGAGACCTCCTCCCACCGCACCTGGGACCGGCTGCGCGAGATGTACCGGCTGACCGGGAAGTACGCGGGGTACGCCCGCATCGCCGACCTGCGTCAGGAGATCCAGCGGGCGCTGCCCAAAGGCCCGGCCAAGAGCCGGACGGCGATGGCCTGAGCCCGGCGCGGGGCGGCCGGTCCGGCCGAGGCCGGCCGCCGGGGCTCAGTCGCCGATGCGGGCCACGAGCACACAGGCGTCGTCCTGCCGCCGCTCCCCGCTCCATGCCTCCAGCACGGAGCGCACGCACTCCTGGGCGCTGCGCGCCTCGGTGAAGCGGGCCGCCAGTCCGGGAAGCAGGCTCGACCCGGCGCAGGCGTCGGTGTGCAGCAGGAGCACATCGCCGGGCAGGAGCTGCTCCTCGGCCTGCTCGTAGCGCGCGTCGGCGATGGCTCCCAGGAGCACTCCGTCCGGGCGCGGCAGCGGGCGGGCCGTGCCTCCGCGGAAGAGCAGCGGGGCGGGGTGTCCGGCCTGGGCCCAGTCCAGGGTGCGGGTGCGGGGGTCGTAGCGGCAGCAGACGGCGCTGCCCAGGGCGGGCTGTCCGGAGGCGTCGACCAGCTGGTTGAGGCAGCCCATCAGCGGGCCCGGCTCGGTCCCCGTCATGGCCATGCCGCGTACGGCGCCGAGCAGGACGGCCATGGTGGCGCCGGCGGCCACTCCGCGCCCGGTGAGACCGCCGGCGCCGAGCAGGGTCCGCCCGTCGGGCAGCGGCAGGGCGTCGAACCAGTTGCCGCCGACGGGCGCGCTGTCGGCGGAGGGGAGGTAGTGCCCGGCGACGTCGAGGGCGGCGCCGGGGCCCGCGGCGCGCGGCAGCGGGCCCTGCCAGGGCGGCAGCACGGCTTCCTGGAGCCCGGCCGCCAGCTGCTGCTCGGCCCGGGCGAGCCGGCGGTGGTGGTGCAGGGAGTCCCCGGAGGCGGCCACGGCGTCCCGGCCGCGGTGCAGCTCGGTGACGTCCCGGAGGACGGCCCACATGGCGGCGGTGCAGCCGTCGTCGTCGAGCACCGGCTCGCCGCGCATCTGCACCGTGCGTGGCCCGTCGGGGTGCACGATGCGGAACTCGCCGTCGATCGGCTTGCCGTCGACCAGGCAGTCGGTGACCAGGGCGGCGAGCAGCTCCCGGTCCTCCTCGACCAGGCAGGAGGGCAGCTCGTCCAGGGTCAGGGCGCCGTCCTGCGGAGAGCGGCCGAAGAGCCGGAAGAGCTCCTCGGACCAGGTGACCTCGTCCGTGAGCAGGTTCCACTCGGCGCTGCCGCCGAGGCCCGGGTCCGGGGCGGGCCCGGGGGCCGGGGCGGCGTCGGGGAGGGGCGGGCCGTCCCGGAGCTGGCCGAGGTGGACGTCCAAGTCGTCGAGATGGTGGGTGGCGAGGTCGCACAGGGCGCGCTGCCAGCGGCCCAGCGGGTCCTCCGTGGCGTGCGGGCCGGCCGTCACGCGCCGCACGGCGTCGATGCCGCCCCGCAGCCGCCGGGTCTGCGAGATGAGCTCGTCGAGGACGCCTGCGGGCGGTCCGCCCGGGGCGTGGTCCGCTGGGAACTCCGCGGGGGAGGCAGAAGAAGGGGACGGCATCAGGTACTCCGTGGGGGTGCGGGCGCGGCCGACGCCGGTCGGGCCCGCGGGGCGGCCGGGAGGACTGCGTGATGACTCTTGCACAGTGGGCGACTGCCCGTAAGGCGTTTGGCCATACCCGGTTCGGTGGTGACATGGGAATATGCCGGAGGCGTGAAGGGGCATATCGGGCGAGGGGTCGGCGGAACGTCCGACTCCGGGTAGGCTGCGGGCGCTCGGTCCGCCGAGTTCCCAGTTCACCAGGCATAGCCCGGTGGACACCGGCAAGAATGCCGGACGACGGAAATCCCGTTGCCCCGCCGACTCCCGCACCGGATGCTGACCTCATGTTCGATCCAGACATAGCGCCCAGCGGCACCCTGCTCGGCCTCCTGCAGCGAGGCCGCGGCGACGGGACTCTGCACGCCCTCGCGGCGCCGCGGGCCGAGGCGCTCGCGGCGCTCGACCAGTGCGTCCGGAGCGACCCCCGCCACGACTGGCAGGTCGAGAACCGGTCCCTGTACTACGCGCGCCTGTATCTGGATCTCGACGGCGGCCTGACGGAGATCGAGGAGCACCTCTTCCACCCCGACGACCTCCTCGACCCCGACGAGGGCCGCACCGGCCTCGCCCTAGCCGTCCTGGGCCACCTCGCCTCCTACGGCCGCGAGGACGCCCTGCTGCTGCTCCGCCGCTACGCCGCCACCGGCGGCAACTGGCAGTGGGCCCTGGACGAGCTGGCGCTGCGCGACGACGACGCCGCCCTCGCCGCCCTCGGCGAGCGGATCGTCGCCCGCTTCCCGCGCACCCCCGAGGGCGAGGCACAGCTCGCCGCCGCCGTGCGCGACGCCTTCGAGCCGCGCCCCTGGCGGATCTGGGCGGACGACCAGTACGCCCCGGCCACCGCCGCCCGGGTGCGCGCCGCCCAGGAGCAGGGCGCCTTCGACCGCTGGCAGCGCCAGCTGCGCCCCACCGGGCCCCGGCCCGGCTGGAGCGTGCGCGAGGTGCTCGACTGGGTCCAGGAGGGCCTCGCCCTGCACCCCGTCCAGTGGCGCCACCCGGCCGGCGCCCGGTGCCTGAACGCCGTGGCGGGCCCCGAGGACCGGCTGGAGATCATCGAGGCCGCCGCCTTCGGCCCCGAGGCCGCCCGCGCCACCGCCCTGCGCTACCTCGCCGAGCACGACGACCCGCAGGCCCTCGACCTCATCGAGAACGCCGCCGCCGAGGTCTCCGCCTTCGTCGCCGAGTCCGCCGTCACCGCCTTCGAACGCATGCGGGGACCGGCCGCCCTGGAGCGCGCCCGCCTCTGGGTCCACCGCGCCGACGGCCTCGGGGCCGCCGCCGCGGGGATGCTCGCCTGCCGGGGCGCCGAGTACGACGCCGCCCTCGTCCTGGCCGCCCTCCGGCGCACCGTGCGCACCGAGGGGCCCGACGCCCCGGTGCTGTGGGACCTCGTCGACGGCACGGGCCGCCTGGCGATCCGCTGCGCCGCCCCCGTCCTGCGCCACGTCTACCGCGAGACCTCCTCGTCGCACCTGCGGGGCCGCGCCGCGCGCGCCCTCGCGGCGACGGACCCCTCCTTCGCCGCCGGCTTCGCCGTCGAGTGCCTGTGGGACTGCGAGGAGACCACCCGGGAGCTCGCGGCGCGCCATGCGACCACGGCGGACGCCCGGGTCGTGGAGCAGCTGCGCCGGCTCGCCGCCGATCCGGCGGAGGAGGCCGAGGTGCAGACGGCGGCCGTCGACCGCTTCGGCCCCGACGCGTCGGCGGTCTGACGGCGCCTCGCACGGGACCTCCGCGCCCGGTCTGTGCCAAGCTGTGGCGAACACCGGTAGGCCCAGGAGGTATTGATGCCCGAATCGACGCCGGGTGAGCAGGGCGGCACCGAGGCAGGAGCGGCCCGCGAGGACGAGGTGAAGCGCAAGTTCCGCGAGGCGCTGGACCGCAAGCGGGGCCGGCCGGCCGACGCGGTCGCCGGCGGCCGGGGCCAGGAGGGCTCCAAGGTCCATAGCACCCATGGAAAGGCGGGCGGGCAGCGCTCGTTCCGGCGCAAGAGCGGCTGAGGGAGCCGTGCGCCCTGCTGGGGGCGGTGCTGATGTGCCGATAATGGGGTTTGCACCGCGGCCGTGCGCCGCGGGGCACCCGACAGACAATCAGCACCAGATACAGGGGGCGTCGATGAAGAGCGAGCAGCAGCACGAGGGACGGAACCGGGGGCGCCTGGCCCGCCGGTTCTCCGCCGTCGTGGCTCTGGCGCTGGGTACCGCTCTGCTGGCCGCGCCCGCCGCGTCGGCCGTCAGCGCACACCCGTCGGCCCGTACGGCACAGCATGCGACGGCGGCGGTAACGGGCACGGAGACCCGCGGCACGGCCGCCGCAGCACAGGAGACGGGCGTTCGGCCGGTCGCTCAGGTCCGGCAGGCGGACGCCGGCCAGGTGACGCTGGCGAAGGAGAAGAAAAAGAAGAAGGGCTTCTTCAAGAAGCTGGGCATCTTCCTGATCGTGCTGGTGATCATCTTCATCCTGATCGTCATCGCCGTCATCTGGCTGATCGTTCACTTCGTGCGCAAGGCGTTCCGGCGCCGCTGACCGCAGGCACGCATGAAAGAAGAGGGCCGCCGTCCGGCGGCCCTCTTCGTGTCTCCGGCTTCGTGTCTCCGTCCTCAGCTGGTGCGGGTGACCCAGGCCAGGGCCAGCCACGGGGTGGCCGCGGAGCCGATCGCCAGGCTCCAGCCGGTGCCGGTGTCGGGGAAGCCGGTGAGCAGCGGGAGGACGAGCAGGGCGCCGCACAGCAGCAGGAGTGCCGCGGGCAGGTGCACCCAGGGCTCGAAGCGCCGGGCCCGGGCCACGGCGGCCTCCCGGCGGTGCATGGCGACGGCGCTGCTCAGCCCGGCGGTGAGGGTGAGGATCCAGATGACGGGCAGGGCGATGAGGCGGCCGACGGTGGACGAGATGTCCTTGTCCACGGGGGGCCGCACGCCCAGGTCGGGGCGGGAGGGCGCGTACAACAGCTCGATGGAGCGGCCCTGTTCGAGCTCGCCCTGGGTGCGGACCCCTTCCACGGCCACCTGCCGGGGACCGGAGTCGAAGGGGACGGTGACCACGATGGTCGAGCTGAACTCCTCCACGTCGTCGGTGCGCGAGCCGGTCGTCTCGGGCTGGCCCACGACCTTCGCCACCCGCAGCTGCTGGGTGTGCCCGCCGGCCCGGGTGACCTCGGAGAGCCACTTGCCGTCGGCGCCGTCGGGACCGACGCCCTGGGTCAGCGCGGCGGCGCTGGCGAGGGCGATGCCGAGGCCCAGGGCCCAGGAGAGTGCATGGGACCCGCGCGGTTCGGGCCAGGGCTCGTAGCGCCGCCGCCAGGTCTTCTTCCGCAGCCTGGCCCGCCGCTGCGCGCGGACGAGCACCGAGGCCAGGATCCAGCCCAGGCCGCACAGCCCGGTCGCGGCGAGGAACCATGGCAGGTCGTGCTTGAGGGGCAGCTCACGGTCGGGGAGGGCGCCGAGGAGTACGGTCGCGTACCCGACGAGCAACGTCGCCCACCCGGTCAACCGCGTCCCTGCCCTCATGCCCCGCTACCCCGCCCGCCGTCTGATGATCTTGACGTGGACAGCGTAGTTGGTGGGCCGGGGAGGCCCGCAGGGTGCCTCAGGAGTAGGGGGTGAGGAAACGCTCCGGCTGGCAGGCGTCGCAGGGGCGGACATCGTGCGTGGCCATCTGCACCCGGGCCTCGGCGGTCGTCAGGGTGGCCTCGCCGCCCTTGGGCACCCAGCATCCGGCGTGGTGCAGCTCCTGCAGGACGCCACCGGAGCGGCGGTGCAGGGTCACCGGCCAGATCGCGTCCTCGAAATCGGGGCGCATTGTTCGGCGATGGGAAATATGCGTTTGCTCCGAGTCTCCCGAGAGACGTTTGAGTACGAGATCGCGGACCCAATCGTGCGGGGAACGGCCCACTCGGTGTGCCGCTGCTTCAATACGGTCGAGTTCGTCCGGGGTGAACAGCTCCTCCATGACCGGGGACAGTAGCAGCGGAAGGCCGCCCCCGCCCCCGGTTCGAGGGGATGGATCCGCAGTGCTGACCTGCGAGTTGACCAGGGTGTACGGTTCGCCTCGGCATGTGCCCGCGGCCGTGCGCGGCGTGCCTCCGGGCCCCGGCCGCGGTTATCTCCGCTGGCATAGGACAGACGGGTATTCCGAGTGGCATCCATGGATACCCATGGCCGGATTCCGCGATTCCCGAAATCACCTGTCCTTGTGAAATGCGATAGCGCGCGGCAGTGGTGCGGCAGGGCGCCGGGCGCTGGGAATTCCGGGCAAATATGGGGCGAATGGGGATGATCCCCGGAGGTGGGCCGCCCCTGAGGCGCCGGTCAGTGCGAGGCGTGCGAGCCGAGGTAGAAGAGCAGCCAGATGAAGCCGGCCAGCAGGTGTCCGAGGACGATGTAGATCAGCACGCGCCAGCCGATCGCCTTCTCGGCGTACTTCTCGTCGTCGCCGCTCACTGTCCTACCGCTCTTCCGTCGCCGGTCGTTCCCGCCGACGCCGTGGGCCGGTCGTCGAACGCCATCCGCTCATCGTAGAACACGGCGCCGGGAGGGTGCCGGGCCGGATCGGGGCCGTCCGAGTTCACCGATGACTTCCAGGGCTCATGGGCGTTGTACGTCGACGTGTGGGCCATGTGGGTGATGCCGAGGTGTGTCCGGTGAATTTGTCACATGATCGTAGGTCCTTTTTGTTAGTTTTTCTCCGCTCTTTCCTGTTCGTCCGTTTGTGGCTGGGGGTGTAGTGGTGGCGGTTCCAGCACGTGAGGCCCGGCGGGCGGCGGCTCGTGAGAAGCCCGCCGCGGCACGGGCGCCCGGCGAAGGGGCCGCGGGCCGGACGGCCGGGGGAACAGCCCTGGGCAGGGCGGAAGATGACGGAGCGTCAGCCGATGGCGTGCCCGGGCCCGGAGGTGGATCGGCGCCCGGAGGCCCCGGTTCCCCCGGCTCGGGCGGTGGCTCCAAGGGTCCCGGCGGACCCGGGGCGGGCGGTCCCGACGGACCCGTCGCCCCGTCCCCGCAGGGCGCCCGGCCGGACTACGACTACGCGACCTTCAGCAGGCTCGCCGGGGAGCTGACCGAGCCGCCCGCCGGGATCTACCGGGTGCGCTACCGCCGGCTGGTCCGCGGCGGTCTGCGCGGACAGGCGGGCGCGCTGCTCCTGGTGACGGCGGCGCCCCTGGTGTCCCTGGTCCTGCTGGTGTGGCTGATGCTGCCCGACCACTGGGCGGCCCGGCCGTTCATCAGCGGCTGGGAACGCGCCGGGGACGTCCTGCTGATCGTCTCCATCGGCCTCATCGAGACGTTCCGCCTGGTCAACGTCGTCTCCAACGCGCATGCGACCTGGGTGGCGCGGGACCCCGTCCCCGTACGGGCCCAGCCGGGCACCCGCGTGGCGTTCCTCACCAGCTTCGTCCCCGGCAAGGAGCCGCTCTCCATGGTCCGCGCCACCCTGGAGGGCGCGGTGCAGGTGAAGCACGAGGGGCTGCTGGACGTCTGGCTGCTCGACGAGGGCGACGACGCCGAGGTCAAAAGGCTCTGCGAGCGGCTCGGCGTACGCCACTTCACCCGCAAGGGCATCGAGCGGTGGAACCAGCCGTCCGGGTGCTTCCGCGCCCGCACCAAGCACGGCAACTACAACGCCTGGCTCGACGCGCACGGCGACGACTACGAGTTCATGGCCTGCGTGGACACCGATCACGTCCCGCTGCCCAACTTCCTCGAACGGATGCTGGGTTACTTCCGCGACCCCGACGTGGCGTTCGTCGTCGGGCCGCAGGTCTACGGCAACTACACGGCCGCCGTGACCAAGGCGGCCGAGAGCCAGCAGTTCCTCTTCCACGCGCTGATCCAGCGGGCGGGCAACGCCTACGGGGCGCCGATGTTCGTCGGCACCAGCAACTGCGTCCGCGTCGGCGTGCTCCGCCAGATCGGCGGCCTCTTCGACTCCATCACCGAGGACATGGCCACCGGCCTGGAGATTCACCGGCGCCGCAACCCCGCGACGGGCCGGCGCTGGCGCTCCGTCTACACCCCCGACGTCCTCGCGGTGGGCGAGGGCCCGTCCTCCTGGACCGACTTCTTCTCCCAGCAACTGCGCTGGTCCCGCGGGACGTACGAGACGCTGCTGCGGCAGTACTGGCGGGCCGTGTGGAGCATGTCGCCCGGACGGGTGCTCAACTACTGCCTGATGGTGGCCTATTACCCCATGGCGGCCATGAACTGGGTGCTGGGCGCGGTGTCGTGCGTCCTGTTCCTGGGGCTCGGGGCGGCCGGGATCAACGTCGAGTCGCAGGTGTGGCTGATGCTCTACGGCGACGCGGCGGCGCTGCAGATCGGGCTGTACGTCTGGAACCGCCGCCACAACGTGAGCCCGCACGAGCCGGCGGGCTCCTCCGGCACGGCGGGCATGCTGATGTCCGCGCTGTCCGCGCCCGTGTACGCCCGCTCCCTGAGCCAGGCGCTGCTGCGGCGGCGCTCGCGGTTCGTCGTGACCCCGAAGGGGGATTCCGCGAGCCCGGACCGGGTGGTGACGTTCCGTACGCACTTGACGTGGGCGGGGGTGCTGACGCTGTCGCTGGTCGCGTCGGTGGTGCTCGGCCATGCGCATACGGCGATGCGGGTGTGGGCGTTGCTGGGGCTGACGACGACGTTGTTGCCGTTGGCGGTGTGGCAGGGGGAGTTGCTGGCGCTGCGGCGACAGGGGGCGGTTGCGGGGGCGGGGGCGGACGGGGAGTCGGTGCGGCCGGTGGGGCAGCGGACGCGGGTGTGAGGCGGGGGGGGGATTTGCCCCTGGCCCGCCCTTTCACCGTTTCTTCCGGGCTCCGCCCGGACCCGCAACGCGGCTTCGCCGCGTTAGTCCTCAAGCGCCGGACGGGCTGTTCAGCCCGTCCGGCGGGCCAGGGGCGTCTCTCACGCCCCCGGCGCCCGCGCGGGTGCCGGCTGCTGCGCCGGCACCGGAGCGGGCGCAGGAGGAGCGGCGGGCGTCGGAATCGTCGGCGCGGGGGCCGCGGGGGCCGCGGACGGTGCCGGTGGCTGCGCCGGGAGCCGTTCCGCCACCGGTGACGGCGTCGTCGTCGCCAGCCCCAGCGCGTACTCCGCCCACCAGTGCCCCGCCGGCGGCGCCCCCCGACAGGCCCCGTCGGACTCCCCCGGTCGTTTCACCCACACCAGTGCATCGACGAGAGGGTCACCCGTGACGGTGGTGGGCGGTGCGCCCAGCGCCCGTCCGGGCGGGTTGCACCATGTCTCCCTGTCACCGGGCGACGGCGGCAGCGGCCCGTTCCCGTTGCGGCTGGTGTCGATGATGTAGTGGGCCCCGCCCAGCAGGGCGGACAGCCGGCCTCCGTACTCGCGGGTGACCGGCGTCGTGTGGAAGTTGGAGACGTTGAGCGCGAAGCCGTCCGCCTCCTCCACCCCGGACCGTTTCAGCAGGCCGGCCAGCTGCCGCTGGTCGGAGATCCAGCCCGCGTTGCCCGCGTCCAGGTAGACGGAGGTGCGGGGCAGGGACTTGAAGGTGCGGACGGCCTCGGCCAGCAGCTCCGGGCGTTCCCGGGCGACCTCGGCGGGGGCGACGCAGCCCGAGGCCAGGTGGGCGATCGCGTCCGGTTCCAGCACGACCCAGGCCCGCCGCGGGCCGATGCCCTCGGCGGCGCGGGCGACCCAGTCGCGGTAGGCGTCGGCGTCGGACGCCCCGCCGGAGGAGTACAGACCGCAGTCGCGGTGCGGGATGTTGTAGGCGACCAGGAGCGGCACACGGCCGTTCCGGGCCGCCTGGCGGGTGACCTCCTCCGCCTGGTCGTGGGGGTCGTCGCCGGTGAGCCACACGGCCGTCGGCCGGTCGGAGATGCGGCGCAGGGCGTCCGCGTCGTCCTCCCGGCCGCGTTCCCGCCAGACGCGTGCCTGCCGGGCCGCGCGGCCGAGCGGCTCCACCCAGAACGGGGACGGTGGATTCGGGCCGGCACCCGTGGCGTCCGCCTGGACGGCGAAGATCGGCAGGCACATGGTGCCCGCGCTCGCCAGCAGGACGACGGTCCGCCGGGCGCCGACGAAAATGCGGGCCGTACGCGGCCTGTGCATGGACTCCACCCTTCACCTGGGCAACAGGGGTCCACACCAGCCTCAAATATGGCGGGTCGTCAGGTTTTGTTTTGTTCGGCTGTACGGGTCGGGGGCTGCGCCGTACGGGGGGCGGTCAGCTGCCGAGCACCTCCGCGAGGTCGTAGCGCACGGGCTCCTCGAGCTGTGCGTAGGCGCACTCGCCGGGCTCCCGGTCCGGCCGCCAGCGGCGGAACCGGGCCGTGTGCCGGAAGCGGTCGCCCTGCATGTGGTCGTAGGCCACTTCACAGACCCGCTCCGGGCGCAACGGGAGCCATGAGAGGTCCTTCTTGCCCGTCCACCGGCTGGGGCCGCCCGGCAGCCGGGACGCCGCCTGGGCGTCCGCGTCGGCCCAGTCCTGCCACGGGTGCCCCTCGGCGGTGGGCATGCGCAGCGGCGCCAGCTCGTCCATCAGCTCCGCGCGGCGCTTCATCGGGAAGGCGCCGCAGACGCCGACGTGCTGGAGCCGCCCGGCCGCGTCGTACAGGCCCAGCAGCAGCGAGCCGACCACCGGACCGCTCTTGTGCAGGCGCAGGCCCGCCACCACGCAGTCGGCGGTCCGCTCGTGCTTGACCTTGACCATGACGCGCTCGCCCGGCCGGTAGGGCAGCCCGGGCGGCTTGGCGACCACCCCGTCCAGGCCCGCCCCCTCGTAGCGCTCGAACCAGCCGCGGGCCACCTCCAGGTCGTAGGTGACCGGCGCGGTGAACACCGGGTCCTCCGCGTCGCGCAGCGCCTCCTCCAGCGCGGTGCGGCGCTCGCGCTGCGGGGTCTCCAGCAGCGCCGCGTCGCCCAGGGCCAGCAGGTCGAACGCGACGAAGCCGGCGGGGGTGACCTCGGCCAGGTGACGCACCCGGGAGGCGGCCGGGTGGATGCGCTCCAGCAGTGCGTCGAAGTCGAGGCGGCCCTCGCGCGCGATCACGATCTCGCCGTCCAGTACGCAGCGTGCGGGCAGGTGCTCGGTGAACGCTGTCACCAGCTCGGGGAAGTAGCGGGTCAGCGGGCGGCCCGAGCGGCTGCCGATCTCGATCTCGGCGCCGTCCCGGAAGACGACCGCCCGGAAGCCGTCCCACTTGGCCTCGTACTGCATGTCCGGCGGGATCGCCGCGGCGGGCCTGGCCAGCATCGGGGCGACGGGCGGCATCACCGGAAGGTCCATGATCCCGATTGTCCGGCGGGCGGCCGTACCCCGCAGAACCTAGCGTGGCCGCATGGCAGAGACGCTGGAGCTCACCGTCGGCGGGCGGACGGTACGGCTGTCCAACCCCCACAAGGTCTACTTCCCGGAGCGCGGCTTCACCAAGGAGGACGTCGCCCGCTACTACCTGAGCGTCGGCGACGGCGTCCTGCGCGCGCTGCGCGACCGCCCCACGACGCTGGAGCGCTATCCCGACGGCGTCGACGGCGAGTCGTTCTTCCAGAAACGCGCGCCCAAGAACCTTCCGGAGTGGATCCCGACCGGCCGGATCTCCTTCCCCAGCGGCCGGTACGCGGACGAGATCTGCCCCACGGAGACCGCGGCCGTGCTCTGGGCCGCCAACCTTGGCTGTCTCACCTTCCACCCCTGGCCCGTGCGGCGCGACGACACCGACCACCCCGACGAGCTCCGCATCGACCTCGACCCCCAGCCCGGCACCGGGTACGCGGACGCCGTGCGGACCGCGCTCGAACTCCGCGACGTCCTCGACGGGCTGGGCCTGGCCGGCTGGCCCAAGACCTCCGGCGGCCGGGGGCTGCACGTCTTCGTCCCCATCGCCCCGCGCTGGACCTTCGTCCAGGTGCGCCGCGCCGCCATCGCCGTCGCCCGCGAACTGGAGCGCCGCGACCCGGACCGCATCACCACCGCCTGGTGGAAGGAGGAGCGCGGTGCCAGGATCTTCGTGGACTACAACCAGACCGCCCGCGACCGCACCATCGCCAGCGCCTACTCGGTACGGCCCCGCCCCCATGCCCCCGTCTCCGCCCCGCTGCGCTGGGACGAGCTGGAGAGCGCCGTCCCCGAGGACTTCGACATCGTCACCATGCCCGCCCGCTACGCCGAGCTCGGCGACGTGCACGCCGCCATGGACGACCACCGCTGCGTCCTGGACGCCGCGCTGGAACTGGCGCGCCGCGACGAGCAGGAGCACGGCCTGGGCGATCTGCCGTATCCGCCCGAACATCCCAAGATGAAGGGCGAACCGCCGCGCGTCCAGCCGAGCCGGGCCAGGAAGCGGCCAGATGGCGGAGGCTGAGGCTCGGCCGAACGGCGGTGTCCCACAGGGTCCTTCACTCACTTGTCCCCGTTTATTGGGGGATGTCATGTGGAACCTGGGCAATTGCCCTGTTCCACCTTTCACACCACGCAAGGGAGTTCCATGTCCAGGACACTCGTGACCCGCGCCGGCCGGATGACCGCAGGCGCGCTCGTCGTGGCGGCCCTCGGCGGCTCGCTGTTCGCCGCCCAGGCCCAGGCGCAGGCGTCGCCGGACGCCCCCGGCCGGCCCCTCGGCACGGTCAATGCCGTCACCGGCGTCAACGAGCGGATGCACCCGAGCACCGACTCCTCGGTGCGCGGCGTCCTCAGACACCGGGTCCAGATCGGGCTCCGCTGCAAGGTCCGCGCCCAGGACGTCTCCGGCAACAACCTCTGGTACCAGCTGCGGGACCGCACCACCTGGGTGACGGCGAAGTACATCGAGGGGGCCGGGGACGTCCCGTTCTGCCGCAGCCTCACCCGCAGCGCCGTCGACCAGAGCGTCGAGTCGCGCAACGCCATGGGCTGACCGTCCCGTTGGGCGCTGTGCGGGCCCCGTCCGGTGCATCGGACGGGGCCCGCCTCGTGTGCGTACCCGGTGGTTACCGGAGTCGAGTGCGATGGTGGCGCCTACAGTTGCCTCAGGTACTGCACAGATGTGGGTACTCACAGATGTGGGATCCGACACCGGGCACCACGCCAGGGGTGCGAGCACTCGAACCGTGCGGAAGGAAGAACGCGTTGGACCACCTGACCCATGGTTGTGTTCTGCTGCTGGACGGCACCCCCGACCGGCGGCGGGGCCTGCTGCCCAACCCGACGGCCCACGCCGTCGCCGGCGCCCGGCCGCGCGGCTTCCTCGCCGCCGGTACGGCGGACGTGGTGCAGCTGCCCGCGATGGCCGGGCCGCAGAGCGTCCTGGCCCACCTCCAGGACGCCGTCACCGTCCCCGGGCCGCTGCTGGTGTGGGTCACCGGTCATCTGATGGTCCCGGCCCGCAAGGGCCAGGAGGTGCATCTGGCCCTCCGCGAGAGCACCCCGTCCACCGTCCGCTACAACGGCCTGCCCTGGGAGTGGCTCACCCGCGTCCTGCACGAACACGCCGGACCCACGCTGCTGGTGATCGACGCCGAGGCCGACGCCCGGTCCTGGCCCGCCGTCGCCGCCGCGGCGCAGGACGGCCGGCTGACCGCCGGCCTGCCGGTGTGCGGCGTCGTCACGCCCGGCCCGGAGCGGCCGGCCGTGGAGGCCGGGCCCTACACCCGGGCCTTCCTCACCGCGCTGAGCGTCGGCCACCCCACCGCCGGGCCCGTCCTCGACCCGGCCCTCCTGCACCATCTGGCGCTCGGCCAGGCGGTGTTGCCCGACCGGATGCTGGCCCTCCAGTACGGTACGGCGGGGCCTGTGCTGGCCAATCCGGCGCACGCGGCGGTCTCTTCCGGCACCCCGGCCCCTGTCGCTCCTCTCACTCCTCCCGCTCCCCTCGCCCCCCTCGCGTCCGAGGAGGCTCCGCAGGAGGAGGACGCGCTGCCGCGCATCCTGGCCGCCGCCAACGCCGGGCGGCACAACGAGGCCGCCGCCATGGCCGCCGCCTGGGAGCAGCAGGTGCTGCGCCGGCACGGTCCGCAGAGCGCCGAGGCCGGGCTGTGGGTCGAGGTCCGCGCCGACCTCGCGCGGCTGGCCGGCGACCACCCGCGGGCGGCCGAGCTGTGGATGTCGGCCGCTGCCGGCCGGCTGGCCCGCAGCGGGCCCTCGGACGACGAGGTCGTCGCGGCGCTCAAGCGCGCCCACTACTGCTGGCAGCAGAGCGGGGAGCGGGCCCACCAACTGGCGCCCGCCCTGCTGGCGTTGTGGGAGCAGGTGCCCGGGAACCCGGACGCCGCGGCGGACGTACGGGCGCGGCTCGGGGCCCCGGCGCGCTGATGCCCGTTTCCTGTCCGGTCAGTCGCGGCGCGACGTCCACCAGCGCGCCTTGTACATCGCGCCGTGCAACAGGCGCCGTGTGCCGTCGGGCTGGTAGAGCGTCAGGACCGACGTGCACCACTCGCAGGCGTGCCCCGGTTCCGGCCGGGCCACCAGGATCCGGCCCGTCGCCGGGTCGTCCCCGATGCTCTTGACGCCCGGGGCGCTGATCCGGGAGCGCAGCGGGTAGTCGACGAAGCCGTGGCGGGCCGTCGCGTACTGGTAGACCGCCGAGCCGGTCGTCACCCACAGGCGGCCGCGGTGCCCGAGGACGGGTGCGAGGTCGTGGCCGTTGCGGGTCGGCAGGGGCGTGCGGTGGACGACCGTCAGGTCCGGGTCGTCGGACGGTCCGCCGACGCGCAGGGCGATCAGGTCGCGGCTGCCCAGGGCCCACAGCAGCCGGGTGCCCGGGTCCCAGTGCACGCCGTGCGCGCCGGGCAGGGGTACTTCCGTGTGCCAAGTGGCGCGTCTGCCGGTCGAGGCGGCGTAGAGGCGTACGTAGCCGCCCGTGCTGGCGGCCACCGCGACGTTGCCGTCCGGCAGCAGGTCGATGCTGTGCGCGTTGCCCGTGCCGGTGCGGGCCGCCCAGTAGATCTCGCGGCCGGGGTACCCGACCACGGCGGCCAGGCCGCCGGAGGCGGTGGCCAGCAGATAGCGGCGCCCGTCGAGGGTGCGGAGCTTGGCCTCGCTCGGGTTCTTCCAGGACGAGGCGGGATCGAGGTCCGCCAGCTCCTCCAGTCCGTCCGCGGTCCAGGACCAGAGCACCCCGCCCGCCGTGCGGTCGTCGGTGTCCCAGGTGCGCTGGCTCGCCTTGAGGACGTGGACGGAGCGGGTCGCCTGGTCGGCGGTGGCGATGGGGGTGGGGGAGGTCGCGCGGCCGCGGGGGCGGTGGCCGGTGCCGTGGGCCGTCGCCGTTCCGGCGGTGGTGGTCAGGGTGACCGCGGCGGTGAGGGTGACCGCGAGGGCGGTGGTGAGGAGGCGGTGCACGGCGCCAGGATGGGGGCGGGGCGGGGGCGGGCGGGGGCGCGACGCGCGCGGTTGCGGCGAATGGGGGAGGGGGCCCCGGGCGGGGTCCCGGCCCGTGGGCCGGGACGGGCCGGATCAGCTCGTGATCCGCCGTTCCCCCTCCTCGATCGGGACGTCGTTCACGCTCGCGTACCGCCGCCGCATCAACCCCTCCCCGTCGAACTCCCAGTTCTCGTTCCCGTGGCTCCGGTACCACTGGCCCGCCCCGTCGTGCCATTCGTACGCGAAGCGCACGGCGATCCGGTTGCCGGTGTACGCCCAGAGCTCCTTGCGCAGCCGGTAGTCCTGTTCGCGGCGCCACTTGTCGCGGAGGAACGCGACGATCTCGGTCCGGCCGGTGAGGAAGACGTCGCGGTTGCGCCACTCGGAGTCCTCGGAGTAGCCGAGGGCGACCCGCTCCGGGTCGCGGCTGTTCCAGGCGTCCTCGGCAGCCCGGACCTTGGCCAGGGCGGTCTCGGCGGTGAAGACGGGGAGAGGGGGCATGGGCGGCTCCTTCCGCGAATGGAGAACGTACGTTCTCCTTGGTGTGCGGTAGCGTATGAGAACGATGGTTCTCGCGCAAGGAGAGGGAACGATGGAGACAGCGGAGACGGTGGAGGTCCGGGTCCTGGACGCGGCCGAGCGGCTCTTCTACGGCCGGGGCCTCCAGGCCGTCGGCATGGACACGATCCGGGCCGCCTCGGGCGTGTCCCTCAAACGGCTCTACCAGGTCTTCTCGTCGAAGGACTCCCTCGTGGAGGCGTATCTGCACCGCCGCGACCGGCGCTGGCGCGCCGCGCTGGAACGGTTCGCCGGGCAGCACCCGGCCGGCCGCGAGCGGATCCTCGCCGTCTTCGACTGGCTCCACCAGTGGTTCCAGGAGCCGGACTTCAGGGGCTGCGCCTTCGTCAACTCCTACGGGGAACTGGGCGCCGCCCACCCCGGTGTGGCCGCCGCGGCCCGGTCCCACAAGGACGCCTTCCGGGGCTACCTGGCCACGCTCGTGGCCGGGGCGGGCGCCGCCGACGTGCTCACGGACCAGCTCGTTCTGCTCGCCGAGGGGGCGATCACCACGGCGGCGATCTCCGGCAGCCCGGAGCCCGCGCTCCACGCCCGGGAGGCGGCGCGGGCCCTGCTCGCCGTCAGCTGACGGCCCGGCGGCGGGACAGCACGTCGCCCAGCACCGCCACCCCCTCCGTGATCCCGGCCGTCGGGCACGCCGCGTAGCCGAGCACAAACCCCTGGCTGTAGGGGAGTTGGCAGTGCCAGGACAGCGGCTGCACCTTCACGCCCCGCTCCAGCGCGGCCGCCGCCACCTCCGTGTCGGCGGGGCCGGACGCGAAGGTGACCATCAGATTGACCCCGGCCGCGGCGCCGTGCACCACCGCGCCGGGCAGATGCGCCGCGATTGCCTCGATCATCGCGTCGCGCCGCCGGTGGTGGCGCCGGCGCAGGAAGCGCAGGTGGCGCTCCAGCTCGCCGCTCATCAGGAGCCGCGCCAGCACCAGTTGGGGCAGCACCGGATTGCCCAGGTCGCTGAACCGCTTGGCCTCCACCAGCGCCTCCCGGTACCGGGGCGGGGCCAGCAGCCAGCCGACGCGCAGGGCCGGGGCGAAGAGCTTCGAGACGCTCCCCGCGTAGCAGACCCGGTCGGTGAGCAGGGACCTCAGCGGGGCCACCGGCGGCCGGTCGTAGCGGTGTTCGGCGTCGTAGTCGTCCTCGAAGACCAGCCCGCCCTCGGCGGCCCAGCGCAGCAGCTCGCGCCGCCGGCCGCCGCCCAGCACCACCCCCGTCGGGAACTGGTGGGCGGGCGTGAGGAGTACGGCCCGGGCGCCGGTGGCGCGCAGCGCGTCGACGCGGACGCCCTCGGCGTCCACCGGGACCGGGGGCGTGCCGAGCCCCCAGTAGCGGAAGTGCTGCCGCGCGCCGAGGGACCCGGGGTCCTCCACCGCGATATCCGTAATCCCTTCGCTCCGCAGCACCTGGGCGACCAGCCCCATCGCCTGGGCCACCCCCGCGACCACGACCACGTCGTCCGCGTCCGCCCTGATCCCCCGGGTGCGCGCCAGCCAGTCGGCGAGGGCACGGCGCAACTCCGGCTCCCCGCGCGGGTCCCCGTAGCCGAACGCGCGGGAGGCGAGGCCGCCGAGCACGGCGCGTTCGGCGGCCAGCCATGCCGCGCGCGGGAAGGCGGACAGGTCCGGCAGCCCGGGGGACAGGTCGACGCGGGCGGGGGCGCCGCGGATGGCGTCGTAGACATCCGTGCCGGGGGTGGCGAAGTGGACGTCCGCGCGGGGGAGTCCGGGCCTCGGCGCGGGCGCCCGTGCCGGGGCGGCCACGACGAACGTGCCGTTGCGGCCGCGCCCGGCCGTGTGCCCGTCCTCGCCCAGCCGCCGGTACGCCTCGATGACCACCCCGCGCGACAGCCGCAGATCCGCGGCGAGGACGCGGGTGGGCGGCAGCCGGCTGCCCACCGGGAGCCTGCCGTCGGCGATCGCCGCCCGCAGCCGTTCGGTCAGCCAGTCGGCCAGGCCGCCGGGCGGCGCCTCGGCGGCGTCCAGCCGGAGGAAGTCCGAGCCGGGGGTTCCCGGGGGCACGGAGCGTATGGACCGGTCGGAGGCGCTCTCTTTGGACCTGTTCACCGGACCATTGTGACGGCAGGGTCGGGGGATGGGAACGGACGGAAACCCTTTGACGGACGGGACGTTGTGAGCATCCAATTCCTTGTGACCTCTCTGGTCGTCGTGGCCACACCCGGCACCGGTGTGCTCTACACCATCGCCGCCGGTCTCGCGCGCGGCGCCCGCGCGAGCTTCGTCGCGGCGGTCGGCTGCACGCTCGGCACACTGCCGCACATGGCCGCGGCCGTGACGGGACTGGCCGCGCTGCTGCACGCCAGCCCCCTGGCGTTCAAGGCGCTGACCTGGCTGGGCGTGGCCTATCTCTTCCGGATGGCCTGGGTCACCCTCCGGGACGAAGGGGCGCTCACGGCGGACGAGGACACCACGCCCCGCTCGGTCCGCAAGGTGATCGTCTCCGGGGTGCTGATGAACCTCCTCAATCCGAAGCTCACCCTCTTCTTCTTCGCCTTCCTCCCGCAGTTCGTGAGCGGGGACGAGCCGCACGCGCTGTGGCGCATGACCGAGTTGAGCGCCGTCTTCGTCCTCCTCACCTTTCTTGTCTTCGTCCTGTACGGGCGCTTCGCCGCCGTGTTCCGGGACCGGGTGGTCTCAAGTCCCCGGGTGACGCTGTGGATCCGACGGGTGTTCGCCGGTGCGTTCGCCGCGCTCGGGGTGGGACTGGCGTTCTTCTGACGGGGTGTGCAGCTGTTGCTGCTGCGAAGGGGTGTGCGGGGCTTGGTGGGTGGGGGCGTGCGGGGCGGTGGCCGCGGGGCTCGGCGGCGCGTGGGTGGGCATCGGCGCCGCGTGGGTGGTCGCCGGTGCGTGGTGGGTGGGGGCGTACTCGGTCGGGGCGTGTCCCGTCGGGGTGTGCCGGCCGACGGTCGGTGAGGCGGACCGCGAGCCGGGCGGCGCGGTGCGGGGCGGGATCGCCGTCGGCGAACTGCCCCTGGGCGACGGCGGGGTCGGGGACGGCACCGTGGGCTTGGGTGTCGTCGGTGCGGGACCCGTCGGCGTGGGCCGGGGGGAAGGGGTCCCCGGGGAGGGGATCTTCGGGGACGACGTGGGCGGTGGGGATGACGGAGACGGTGGGGGCGACGTGGGCGGCTTGTCCGTCGGCGTCGGCTTGGACGTGGGTGTCGGCTTGGATGTCGGCGTCGGCATGGGCATCGGCTGCGAGTCCCGCTTCCCGTCGTCGCCGACCTCGCGCACGAACGCCTTGTTCCGGTCCTCGACGTCGGCCAGCGGGATGCGCTTCATGGGCCCCTGCGACTCCGGCCGCGGCTCGACGACGGTGACCACCGCCGCGGCGAAACCCTCCCAGCGGGTTCCCTCGTACCGCGCCTGCTGCGCCTCGGACTTGGCCTCCGGCTGGCGCAGCGGGTTTCCGCAGTTGCACTTGACCGCGGGCTTCCCGTACGCGTCGACCAGCACCGCCATGCCCGCCTGCAGGACGGAGTCGTAGGAACGCGTCCTGCCCCCGCCCACGTAGTTGTGGTTGACGACGAGGGTGTCGTGCAGCAGGACCACCGCCGTCAGCCCGGTGACGTGCTGCTGGATGTCCTGTGCCGCGATGCCCCGGGCCTTCGCCCACGCCGCGGCCTTCTCGGCGTCGGACGCCAGCTCCTTCAGCAGCTGTTCCTTGTCGCACCGGGTGGCCTGCCGCGTGCCGCCGAACGCGCCGGGCGCCGTGGCGTCCGTGCGCCCGCCGCCGCCTGCCGAACTGACGCCGCGCACATCGGCGTCGGGGGCCTTGAGGAACGGGGCGTCGCCGGGCTTCCCCACGCCTTCCAGCGTGACGACCCGGACTCCGTTGTTGTCCCCGTCGTTCCTCCCGCTCCCCTCCCCGGAACCTCCCGACGACGTACAGCCGGTGAGCCCCGCGGCGGCCAGCACGGGAACGGTCAGCCAGACGGCGGCCCGGCGCCGCCGCCGGGCCGTTGCGAAGGGAACGGGTTTCGGTCGCATGCGCACCCCCGGTTTTCGGAGAAGGTCAGTACGGACTGCAGGTGGCCACCCAGCCGCCCGGGCAGGTCGCCGTGGCCCCCGGGGTCTCCTCGGGGGACCGGGCCGACGGCGTGGTGGGCCCGGCAGTTGTCGGGGCGGGCGTGGGGCTGTCGGAGGCGTTCGTGGGGGAGCCGGCCGTGCTGGGGGCGGGGGAGGCGGAGCGGCTGGAGCCGCCGCCGGAGGGGCCCGACCCCGTGCCCCCGTGGTCGCCGGAGACCAGCGCCGCGGCGATCCCGCCGCCCGCGATCAGCAGGGCCAGCAGCGGGGCGAGGAGCCGCCACACGGGCCGGCGGCCGGTCACGGGGGGTGTGCCCACGGGGGGAGTCGCGGTGATGCCCGCCGCGTACAGGGCGGCGGGGGAGTCCGGGACGGGGCGGGTCGGCAGGCCGCCGGCCGGGGTCCCGGCGGGCGCCGGTCCGTATCCGGGGGCCGTGGGGGCCGGGCCGGCGGGGGGCACCGGGGGCGACCCGGAGGCCGGAGTGCCGTAGCCCGCCGCGCCGTTGGCCGCCGGCCCGGACACGGGAGGCGGTGGCGGGACGTACGTCGGGGTGCGGGGCGTGCCGGGGAGCGGGGTGGAGCCGGCGTCCAGAGCGGTCGGGACGTACCCGTCCGGCGGCCGGGGCGTGTCCGTTCCCTGCGGTCCGCGCCCCGACGCCACCGCGTCGAGCAGCCGCTGTGCCTCTGCCGAACCCATGCGCGTGTGCGGGTCCTTGACGAGCAGCCCCATCAGCAGCGGGGCGAGCGGGCCGGCCCGGCGCGGGGCGGGCGGCGGGTCGTGCACGACGGCCTGGAGGGTGCCGAGCGCCGACGTCCGGTGGAAGGGGGAGACGCCCTCGACGGCCGCGTAGAGCGTGGCCCCCAGCGACCACAGGTCCGAGGGCGTCCCCGGGCGCTGCCCCAACGCCCGCTCGGGGGGCAGGTAGTCGGGCGAGCCGATCACGTCGCCGGTGCGGGTGAGGGTGCCGGTGCCCTCCACGAGGGCGATGCCGAAGTCGGTGAGGACGACCCGGCCCTCGTCCTCCAGCAGCACGTTGCCGGGCTTGACGTCACGGTGCAGGACGCCGGACGCGTGCGCGGCGCGCAGCGCCCCCAGCACCGCGGCCCCGACCCGGGCCGCCTCCCGGGGGTCGAGGGTGCCCTCGCGCTCCAGGACGTCGGCGAGCGAGCGTCCGCGGACCAGCTCCATGACGATCCACGGGCGGCCCTCCTGCTCCACCACGTCGTGCACGGTGATCACACAGGGGTGGGCGATCCGGGCGGCGGCCCGGGCCTCCTGGACCAGCCGCGCGTAGAGCACCCGGACGTCGGCCTCGCGGACGACATGCTGCGGGGCCCTGACCTCCTTGACCGCCACCTCGCGGCCGAGCACCTCGTCGAAGGCCCGCCAGACCACGCCCATGCCGCCGCTGCCCAGGCGGGCCACCAGCCGGTACCGCCCGGCCAGCAGCGCGGCCCGCCCGTCCCCGCCGTCCGTGTCCACCGCCGTCCGTCCCCCGTTCCGCGCGAGGGCCCCGGGGGGATCCCCGGAGCCCTCGCGCAATCAGGCCACACCGGCTGGGACGTGACGGTCGGCGAAGCCGTTCCCGGGTCTTCGCGGGTGGAAACGGACGGACCGGCTCAGTGACCGGCGGCCAGCTCCTTGTCGAGCCAGCGCAGCACCTCGGGGTATTCCTCGCGCCACGTCTGGAAGTTGTGGCCACCCTCGTCCCGCACGAGCTTGTCCACCTTGGTCGGCGCCTTCGCCTTCTGCGCGAAGTGCATGGCCTGCTTGAAGTACTTCTCCTCCCCCTTCTTGCTGATGCCGACCAGGAGGGAGACGGGCGGCGGGGGCATGTGGTCGAGGCGCCAGACGAGGTCGGCCTCGTTCTTGATCTGCTTGTTGCCGGCGTACAGGTCGCCGGTGTCGCGGTCCTGGCGTGCGAAGAAGTCGGCGGACAGGCCGGCGGCCGCGCCGTAGCGGGCCGGGTTGGTCATGGCCATCTTCAGCGCGCAGTAGCCGCCGGTGGAGTTGCCCACCGCGCCCCAGGAGCCCTTGGAGTTGTCGGCGCGGTAGACGTCGTTGACGGCGATGGGCAGGTCCTGGTTGAAGAACGTCAGCGCCTGCGGGCCGCCGGGCACGTCGGTGCAGTTGGTGTCGCGGTTGGCCACGACCGAGGGGCGGACCATGAGGACGATCGTCGGCCGCATCTGCTTCTTCACGATCGCGGCGGAGGCGGCCTGGGGGACCTTGATCTGGGTGATCAGGTTCTTGGAGAGGCCGGGCTGGCCGGTGACGGCCACGATCACCGGGAAGCGCTCCTTGTCGTGCTCCTTCTGGAAGTACTGCGGCGGCAGATACGCGTAGCCGTCCATCGAGAAGCCGGAGACGGGGCCGTGGATCTGGATCCGGTCCACCCGGCCGGCCTTCTCCTTGGGGCCGAGGCCGACGGACTCCTGTCCCTTGACCACCAGGGCCGGGGGACGCTTGCCGCCCTCGGTGCGCTGGAGCTCCTGGTGGCTGGAGTTGCGGCCGAAGAGCTCGTTCCAGGTCGAGTAGAAGCCGAACTCGTTGTTCGCCACGACGAGGAGGACGGCGAGGATGCTGACCTGCGAGACGAGCAGCAGGCCGAGGCGCGAGGCGACGGCGAGCACGCCCTTGCGGGCGACACGTGGCCACAACCACAGCACCAGGGCGCATATCGCCACCGCGATGCACACCAGGAACAGCACGAGGTTTTGGGACGTGAGGCCCACAGTGGTAACTCCTCTTCGGGGGGTGTTCTCCCGTGAGAGAGGGGCGAGAACCGGGGGCGGTTCCCCGTATGGGCTGTGATTTCATGCTATCTCGGGGTGCCTCGCCTTGCTTGCGGAGGCCATCGCTCCGAAGGGCTCGCACCGCATCCCCGGGCCGCTTCCGGGGCCCGCGCCCTTCTTGCCGCTTCTTCCTGCGGCCGGGCCGCTCCCCAGTGTGACAGAGCGGTTGCGCGCACCTTCCTCCGGGTTCTGGTTGCGGGAATCCCGCAGGGTTTTGCGGGTGTTCCGCAAGGGAATTCGGAGTTCCCGCAGAAGGGTGTGGAATTTCCGCAGGAATTGTCCGTACCAAATGCGGGGCCTGGTTCAACTTCCTTGGGGCGATGGGGAGTTCCGGGACCGTGAGCCACGGCTGGATTCGGTGCGGAAATTCTTTCCTTCGGCAAGGGTTGTTGTTCCGAATCTTTGTGCAAGGATTCCTGCTGCCCGGCCCGAAAAGGGGCGGGGCGACGAAGGGAGTCCTGTGAAATCATTGACGCTCAGATCCGCCGCCGGGGTGGTCGCCTCCATAGCGGTGTCGGCCGCGCTGGTGCCCGCGTCCGCCGCGGGGGCGGCGGCGCGTCCCGGGGGCGTGGACAAGGCGACGGCGGAATCCTTCGGCCGTATCGCGGGTGTCGTGCTCACCGACCGCACCGCGGCGATCGTCGACGGCCGGGTGAAGAAGCGCGTCACCCCGCCGTCCGCGAAGACGGTGCACCTCTCGTCCGCGACGGAGCGCTCGGAGAAGTCCGTCGTCGCCTCACTGCAGCAGCGCAGGAAGAAGCTCAAGTCCCTGGGCGAGGCGTATTCCGCCGGCGAGACGAAGGTCGCCGTGGACGGTGCCCGGGCGTCCGGCGGCCGTGCCACGCTGCGCGTGACCGAGACCACCGAGCTGACCTACCGGAAGATCCGCGGCGACGAGCCGGGGACCACCGGCTTCCAGGCCCACCACGAGCTGACCTTCGACGCCGTCCGGGGCGGGGGGTGGGAACTGGCGGGCATCAAATCCCTCGACGCGATGCCGCAGATCAACGCGCCCGCGCCGACGGTGTCCAGGGCGAAGGCCGAGGCCGGCGCGGGGGACATGCCGAACGCGCCCGAGGCGAGCGTCTGGCCGTTCGTGAAGCGGCTGCCCAAGGACACGAAGACCGGCCTCGACTACAAGGCGATGGCCGCGTACGCCGAGAAGTACTGGAAGAACTACAACCCGGCCTACCGGAAGTACCCGTTGGGCAACGGCGGGGACTGCACGAACTTCGTCAGCCAGGCGCTGAAGGCGGGCGGCTGGAAGCACGCCCCGGGCAAGGCCGGTGACTACGGCAAGTGGTGGTACGGGTCCGACACCCAGTCGGATTCGTGGACCGGCGTCAACGAGTGGTCCTGGTTCGCCCAGAACTCGAAGCGGGTGAAGCCGCTGAAGAACGTCTACCAGATGGAAGTCGGGGACGTCCTCCAGGCGGACTTCGACCGTGACGGGTCCAAGGACCACACCATGCTGGTCACTTACCGGGACAGCCTCGGAATTCCGTATCTGACCTACCACTCCTTCGATACCTACCGGCGGTCGATGCTGAGCCTCTCGGTGATGCTGCCGCTCACCAAGTGGTACGCCTACCGCACCTGACGCGCGACCATCACAGGGGAATCGACCATGTCCAAGAGGGCCGTGCCCGGCGCGGTGGTTCTGACGGCCGGGACGGCCCTCGTCCTCGGGCTGCTGTCGGGCTGCGGTTCCGGCTCGGGCTCCGGCGGGAGCGGAGCCGGGGTTGGGGTCGGGAGGATGGACGCGGAATCTCCTTCCGTCCGCCCTTCGGCTCCCTCGCGTTCCCCTTCTTCTTCCCCTTCCTCTTCCCCTGCGCCGTCCGCGTCGAAGTCCGGTGAACCGGAGGAGAAAGGGGACGGAAAGGTCCGGGTGCTGGGTGACGGATCGACGTCCTCCACCGGCCCCCAGCCCCACCAGCCGACACCGCGGAAGCTGAAACCCGGTGAACGCCCGCCGCAGTTCGTGGTGTTCTCCTGGGACGGCGCTCTCCAGGGCGACGACGAGCAGTTCTCGCACTTCCGTGAGGTGGCCAAGGAGAACAACGCCCAGATGACGTTCTTCCTCACCGGCACCTATCTGCTGCCCAAGTCGGAGGCGTCGAAGTACCGTCCGCCGCGGCACAAGCGCGGCGAGATGGCGATCTCCTACGCAACGGACCAGCACATACGGGACACGCTGGAACAGCTGCGGGGCGCCTGGCTGGACGGCAACGAGATAGGCACGCACTTCAACGGGCACTTCTGCGGCGCCAAGGGCGGCGGCGACTGGAGCCCCGCCGAGTGGAAGAGCGAGATCGACCAGTCCTACTCCTTCGTCGAGAACTGGAAGACCAACACCGGCTACAAGGACCTCCCTCCCCTGCCCTTCGACTACAAGAAGGAACTGGCCGGCGGCCGCGCCCCCTGCCTGGAAGGCCAGAAGAACCTGCTCAAGGCCGCCAAGTCGTTCGGCTGGCGCTACGACGCCAGCTCGCCCGGCGACTTCCAGATCTGGCCGTCGAAGACCGACGGCATCTGGAACTTCCCGCTGCAACTCGTCCCCTACCCCGGGACCGAGCAGCAGGTCCTCTCGATGGACTTCAACTTCCTCTACAACCAGTCCGGTGACAGCACACAGGGCGATCCGGCGCAGTACGAGCGATGGCGCGAGCTGACCCGTACCAGCTATCTGAACGGCTTCGAGCGCGTCTACAACGGCAGCCGCGCACCGCTGTTCATCGGCAACCACTTCGAGGACTGGAACGGCGGCATCTATATGAAGGCCGTCGAGGACGTCGTGAAGTCGGTGTGCAAACGCGACGGCGTGCGCTGTGTGACCTTCAAGCAGCTCGCCGACTGGCTGGACGTCCAGGACCCCCAAGTGCTCGCGAAAATGCGCGCATTGGACCCGGCCCAGTCGCCGGACTGGAAGTCCCTGGTCAAGTAGCTCCCCATCTCATTTACCCACCCCCCCACCTTGTGAGGTACTCCCATGCTCGCGCACAAGAGACCGCTCCGGGCCCTCGCCTGCGCTGCCTCGGCACTGGCCCTGGCCGTGACGGCAGGCGCCGCCTCCGCGTCTGCGGCACCGGCCGAGGCGAAGACCGGAAAGGCCGGCAAGACCGTCACCAGCGGCTGGAACGACTGGTCCTGCAAGCCGTCCGCCGCCCACCCCAACCCCGTCGTCCTCCTCCACGGCACCTGGGAGAACCGGTGGGACAACTGGTTCGTCCTGGCGCCCACGCTGGTCAAGCAGGGCTACTGCGTCTACTCCCTCGACTACGGCCAGCTGCCCTATACGCCGGGGATCGGCGGCCAGGGGCCGATCGTCAAGTCGGCCGGTGAGGTCTCCACGTTCGTGGACAAGGTCCTCAAGTCCAGCGGCGCGAAGAAGGTGGACCTGGTCGGCCACTCCCAGGGCGGCGGCCCCCTGCCGCGCTACTACCTCAACTTCATGAACGGCGCCGCCAAGGTCGACAAGCTCGTGGGCATCGCACCCGACAACCACGGCTCGACCGCCTCGGGCCTGGCCACCCTCGGGCGCATGGTCCCCGGTGTGGGCAAGGCGATGTCGATCGCCGTCCCGGGCGTCGAGGACCAGATGGTCGGTTCCGCGTTCCTGAAGAAGCTCAACTCCAAGCCCGACACCGTGCCGGGTGTGAAGTACACGGTCATCTCGACCAAGTACGACGAGATCGCCACGCCCTGGCAGACACAGCGGCTCTCGGGCCCGAACGTGCGCAATGTCCTGGTCCAGGACCTCTGCAAGCTGGACGTCTCCGAGCACGTCGCCATCGGCACGATCGACAAGATCGCCTTCCACGAGGTGACGAACGCCCTGGACCCGGCGCACGCGACCCCCACCACCTGCGCCTCCGTCTTCAGCTGACCCTGTTTCGGCTGACCCCGTAGCCCGGCACGAAGTCCGGTCCTCCACCCCCCACTTGCGAGGTGTCCCCATGTCCGTACGCAAGAGAACCCTCCGCGTCCTCGCCGGTGCCGTCTCGGCTCTGGCACTGGCCCTGTCCTTCGGGGCGCCCTCCGCGTCGGCGGCCACGGCCGGTACGACGGCGGCCAAGACCGTCACCAGCGGCTGGAACAACTGGTCCTGCAAGCCGTCCGCGGCCCACCCCAACCCCGTCGTCCTCGCCCACGGTACGTTCGCCAACTCGTGGGACAACTGGCTCGTGGCGGCCCCGTACCTGGTCAAGCGCGGCTACTGCGTCTACTCCCTGGACTACGGGCAGGGCGGCGTGCCGCTCTTCTACGGCATCGGGCCGATCGCCAAGTCCGCCGACCAGCTCTCCGCGTTCGTGGACAAGGTGCGGCAGTCGACCGGTGCGCAGAAGGTGGACATCGTCGGTCACTCCCAGGGCGGTGGCGCCCTGCCGCGCTACTACCTCAAGTTCCTGGGCGGCGCGGCGAAGGTCGACAAGCTCGTGGGCATCGCCCCGTCCAACCACGGCACCACCGCCTCGGGCCTGTCCCGCCTCATCGACATCCTGCCGGGCGCGCGCAAGGCCGTCTCTCTCGCGATGCCGGGCGCGGAGGACCAGCTGGTGGGCTCGGAGTTCATGAAGAAGCTCAACGCCGGCGGCGACACCGTGCCCGGGGTGAAGTACACGGTCATCGCGACCAAGTACGACGAGGTGGTCACCCCGTACAAGACCCAGTTCCTGTCGGGCCCGAACGTGCGCAACATCGAGCTCCAGAACCTGTGCAAGTGGGACATCTCCGAGCACGCCGCCATCGGCACGATCGACACGATTGCCTTCCATGAGGTGGCCAACGCGCTGGACCCGGCGCACGCCACCCCCACCACCTGCGCCTCCGCCCTCAGCTGACACCCCCCGTACCGGCCCGGCCGCTTCTCCACAGCGGCCGGGCCTTGCCCGCTACTGCCGGACGGTCCAATGATCATTAGCCCCCGCCCGTACGAACTTCAGCCCCGGACACAGGAAGTCGCGCCCCTGCGGATTCGTGTCCGTCCACGGCGCCTCCGCCGGTCCCGCCGGCCGCCACGCACCGCCCTTGCGCAGCTGTATCGCCGAGCTGTCGAAGACCGTCTTCCGCGCCTCGGTGCAGTACCAGCCCACGCCCGTCGCGGGGTTGACGCTCGCATAGATCTCGAACATGTCCCACCCGTGGGAGAGCCCGCTCCGGTCCGTGCCGGAATTCCGGTAGAGCAGCTCCCACGTTCCGGTGCGCCGGTTGTAGAGGTATGCGGACCAGGTGTTGGAGGCCGCGTCGTCCCGCACGAGCTGGACGCCGTACGCCGCGGAGTACGTGGCGAGGAAGTCGGCGTCGATCCTCACCACCTTCGCGGGCCCGCCGGGGGAGCCGCACCAGTCCCAGGCCCACAGCTCGTTGCCGCTGTTCCAGTACGCCGTGACCACCTCCATGCAGGAGTTCTCCGCCTTGGTGGTGGGGGCGTAGGTGAAGTTGTCGGGGTCGGAGACCCGGTAGGAGGTGTCCACGCTGTGGGTGGCCGTGATGCCGTCGTGCGTGCCGGGCTGAGGGAAGACGCCCCACCAGTTGTGGGTGAGGTCGGCGTCGAGGCGGCGTCCTTCGGCGCGTCCCTCGGCGAAGGCGCGGACGGCCCGGTCGCGGCCGGGCGAGTGGCCCGGCGTCCGGGCGCCGGCCACCGTGCCGCGGTGCGGGGCGCGGGGGTCGGGGGCGTGACCGCCGCCGGTGTCGCCGACGGCCGGTGCGGTCCCGAGGGCCGCCGGCACGAGGAGCAGTGCCGCCACCAGAAGGGACCGGTATCTGTTCACGAAGGCGTGTGCGCGTCCGTGTGCGCGTCCGCTCATGGGACTCCTTCCGGGCCGATGCCGGGCCAATGGCCCATACCAAGCATGCGCAATGTCCATGACAACGTTGAAACCGTCAAGGGTTCCGCACCCCCGGACGCCCCGGGGGTCGCCCGCCGTACATCGAACATCTCCGGCAAATCCGACGGCCGTCATCAGGCCGATCTCGGGACGATCTCCTCGTCGCATCGGATGCGATCAAATGCACGAAAGACTGGTGTCCGGTATCGGGAGGTCCCGGCATCGGCCCAGGTCATCGGAGCCGTCGGCGGCCGGAGCGGAACGTGCCCCGCGTGCCGGGGACTTGGGCCCGGTGCGGCAGATTCCGGCCAGGCATACGTAAACATCCGCGTCCTCCTGGGCCGTGCGACCCACGGGGCGTTCAACCATGCCGCACTATATGGGCTGGGCGTTCGAGAGGCGGTTGTGCCTCCCGGGACCCCTTCGCTCCCGCGCCCGGAGACCGGGCCCGGCGGGGGACGAGTGCGGCCGGAGCGGGGAATCCGGCCGAGTGCGACCGCACAGCCGGGGGTTGATCCACCGTGCGCGCCGGGGTCCGGCCATCCCGCGCGACAGATTCCGAACGGACGCCGCAGCGCTGTGCGTTGCCGTCCCAGCAGGGGGGAGTAGCACCATGGTGCGCACCACACGTCTGCTCGCGGCATGGGCCGCCGCGGGCCTGCTCGCATTGACGCTGCCGGTCACCGGGGCCAGAGCCGACGACCCGATACCCAGGGTCGACCTGCGGGTCCTGGTCGTCGACGACGGCGGGCCCGCGACCGAGGCGATCGGCGCCGAACTCACCGCCGCCGGAACGCCGTACACCACCGTCCGCCTCGCCGACTCCGGCCGCCAGCGCATCGACGCGGCCTTCCTCAGCGACACGGTGGACGGGCGGCCGCGCGCCAAGTTCCAGGGCGTCGTGCTGCCCAACGACAATCCCTTCGGCGACGGTTCGCCGGAGATGGCGGCCCTGGCCGCGTACGAGAAACGGTTCGGCATCCGCCAGGTCGACGCCTACACCTACGCCCGGCCGGCCGTCGGCCTCAAGGCCGCCAAGGAGGAGGGCTGGAGCGGCGTCCTCGACGGGAAGGCCGCCGAGGTGACCGCCGCGGGCGCCGCCGGGCCCTTCGGCTACCTCAGGAAGAGCGTGCCCTTCGAGGACAACGATCCCGAGGTCAACGAGAGTTACGGCTACCTCTCCGCCCCGCTCGACAAGCAGAACGACGGGGCCGCCTTCACCACGTTCCTCGACGCGCCCGTCCCCGGCGGCTCCGGCCGCGGCTCGCTGATCGGCCAGTACACCCACGACGGCCGCAGCGAACTGGTCGTCACCTTCGTCGCCAACCAGTACCAGACCCAGTTCCGGCTGGTCTCCCGCGGCATCGTCGAGTGGCTGACCCAGGGCGTCCATCTGGGCGCCTCCCGCGACTACTTCGGCGTCCACGTCGACGACCTCTTCGCCTCCGACGACCGCTGGGACAGCAAGCGCAAGTGCACCCCCGGCGACGTCGACTGCCCCGGCAACCCGTCGCCCGACGCCCCGCCGATCCGCATGACGCCGGCCGACGCCCAGTACGCCAAGGACTGGTCGAAGAGTCATAACCTGCCGATCGACTTCGCCTACAACGGCGTCGGCAGCGAGGAGTACCGGGCCGCCCACGGCGGCGCCCGCGACCCGCTGCTCGACCAGTTCGTCGCCGACCAGCAGTCCTTCCGCTGGATCAACCACACCTACACGCACGCCTTCCTGGGCTGCGAGCAGAACACCAATGTCGTCCCCTGGAAGTGCGCCACCGACCTGTTCGGACGGATCCGCTGGGTCAGCGGAGCGAAGATCACCGACGAGATCGCCCGGAACCTTGGCTGGGCCGCCGCCCAGAACCTGAAGGTCGACGCGGACGAGCTGGTCACCGGTGAGCACTCCGGGCTGCGGATGCTGCCCCAGCAGCAGGACGACAACCCCGAGCTCGGCCCGTCCCTCACCCGCACCGGCGTCAAGTGGATCGCCAGCGACACCTCCCGCGAGCCGCAGCAGCGCAAGGTCGGCCCCGCCCTGACCGTCTCCCGCTTCCCGATGAACGTCTACTACAACGTCGGCAAGGCCACCGAGCAGACGGACGAGTACAACTGGCTCTACACCAAGAAGGCCGACGGCGGCAGCGGCATCTGCGAGAACTCCAAGGTCACCACCTGCCTCAAGGCCCCGCTCGATGTGAGGACCGGCTTCAACTCCTACATCGCGCCGCTGGAGTCCCGGATCGCCCTGAGCCATGTGCTCTCCAACGACCCGCGCCCGCACTTCATGCACCAGTCCAACCTCGCCGAGGAGCGGATCGGCTACAGCATCCTGGAGAAGGTTCTCGCCGACCACACCGCGCTCTTCGCCGACAACACGCCGCTGGTCAACCTCCGTATGCGCGACGTCGGCAGCGAGCTCGCCAAGCGCGGCGCCTGGAACGCCGCCGTCGGCGCCGGCAAGGTCACCGCGTACCGCATCGGCACCGCCGTCACCGTCACCGCGCCCGCCGGGACCGACGCGCCCCTGACGCTGCCGACCGGCACGACCCAGGTCAAGAGCGGCAGTTCCGAGACGTTCGGCAGCCCCTACGCCGGGGAGCAGTCCGGCTGGGCCCTGCCCGCCGCCGGGGAGAGCAGCACCGTCTTCGCCCTGCCGTCCGGTGCCGCCCCTGCCACCCCGCACGCCAAGGGCGCGGCCGCCCGCGTCCAGGCCGCCGCGTCCGCCCTGCCCGTGCCCTACGGCGCCGGCCACCGCATCCCGTTCGGCGCCGGGAACACCGCCAAGCGCTGAACCGCCCGCAAGTTCCGTGCGCACCACACACCACACCGTCTCCCACGAAGAAACCGAGTCTCCATGCACGGACCCCTTGCCGCACCCGCGGCGGACGCCCCATCGGTGACCCTGCTCACCGAGGGGACCTACCCCCACAGCCACGGCGGGGTGAGCGTCTGGTGCGACCAACTGGTGCAGGGCATGCCCGACATCAGCTTCCGGATCATCGCCGTCACCGGCACCGGCCGGGAAGAGCTCGCCTGGCAACTCCCGCACCATGTCAAGGGCGTGGACACCCTCCCGCTGTGGGGCCCCGCCCCGGCCGGCCGCGCACCCCGCGGCCGTCACCTGCGCGCCTTCCTGACCTGCTACGAACAGTTCCTGCTCGCCCTCCTCGACCCGCGGCACGAGCACGACTTCGCCCGCACCTTCTACCGGCTCGCCGACCACGCCGCCGAGGGCACCCTGATCCCCGCCCTGCGCGGCGAGGCCGCCGTGCGCACCCTGGCCCGGCTGTGGAAGCGGCCCTCGCTGGCCACGGCCGGGTCCCGCCCCACCCTGCGCGACGCCCTGACCGCCACCGACCTGCTCGAACACGCCCTGCGCCCGCTCGCCGCGAACGCCCCCGCCGAGGGCATCACCCACGCGGTCAGCGGGGGCCTGGCCGCCGTCCCGGGACTGCTCGCCCACCACCGGCACGGCACCCCGCTGCTCCTCACCGAGCACGGCATCTATCTGCGCGAGCGCTACCTGGGCTTCCGCACCGAGCCCTACCGCTGGCCCGTCAAGGCCCTGATGCTGGGCCTCTTCCGGCTCCTCGCCGAGGAGACCTACCGGGTGGCCGCCCTCGTCACCCCCGGCAACCGCTACAACCGGCGCTGGGAGGAGCACGGCGGCACCCCGCCCGACCGCATCCGCACCGTCTACAACGGCGTCGACCCCGCCGCCTTCCCGCCCGCCGGGCCGGAGCCCGGCGTGCCGACCCTCAGCTGGGCCGGGCGCGTCGACCCCATCAAGGGGCTGGAGACGCTCATCCGCGCCTTCGCCCTGGTCCGCGAGGAGATACCCGAGGCGCGCCTGCGGCTCTTCGGCGGCACCCCGCGCGGCGGCGAGGGCTACCGGACCGCCTGCGAGAACCTGGCCGCCGAACTGGGCGCGGCCGACGCCGTCACCTTCGAGGGACGCGTCGAGGACATCCGCGACGCCTACGCCGCCGGCAATGTGGTGATGCTCTCCAGCATCAGCGAGGGCTTCCCCTTCACCCTCATCGAGGCCATGTCCTGCGGCCGTGCCACCGTCTCCACCGACGTCGGCGGCGTCAGAGAGGCCGTCGGCGACACCGGGCTCGTCGTACCGCCCCGCGACCCGCGGAGCATGGCCGACGCCGCCCTGAAGCTGCTGAAGGACGACCGGCTCCGCGCCGACATGGGGGAGAAGGCGCGGCTGCGGGTCATCGAACAGTTCACCCTGCGGCAGACCATCAGCGCCTTCCGGGAGATCTACCACGACCTGGCCGGCACCCGGCGCGCCGCCGAAGCGCCCATATCCGTGCGGGAGATGCCCGCGATGGCCCTGGCCGCGGGCGGTGCCGGATGAGCGGCCCGCTGCGGCTGGTGCCGCCCGACCCCGAAGCCGTCCACGAGCTGCCCGCCGCCCGGCCGCCGGGGAACGCCGCCGCCGTCGGCGAGCTCGCCCGCGAGCTCGCCGAGGTGTGCGCGGCGGCCGTCCACCCCGACGAGATCGCCGCCGTCCTGGAGGCCGACGGCCTCACCAGTGAGCAGATAGCGGGGCGTTACGGACTCCGTGACTCCTTCGAGCTCGCCGCCGCGCTCTACGACCGGGTCCCGCGCGGGTATCCCGAACCCCCGCCCGCCCCCGACCCCTGGCGGGTCAAACCCGGTCTGGTGCTGCTGCGTTCGCTGGTCTTCACCCTGCCCGGCCTCGGCTACGCCCTGGGCGCGCCCCTGATGTCCGGCGGCCGCGGCCCCGCCGGGCTGCCGCAGGGCACCGCCGCCCTCGTCGCCGCCGCGCTGACCGCCTGGGCCTGGAACCAGGGCCTCGCCCACCGGGCCTATCTGCGCCTGGCGTCCGGCGGGCGGGCCGCCGCCGGGCGCTGCCTGCGCACCGGCGCCCCGCTGGGCGGGCTGCTGGCCACCGCCGCGGCGGTGGTGTGCGGCGGGCCCGCGGGGGCGGTCGCGTTCGCCGTCGGGCAGGCGCTCTACCTCTCGGCGGCCACCGTGCTGTTGGTGCTCGGCCGCGAACGGCTGCTCCTGTACACGCTGTTGCCCGTCGCCGCCGGGGGAGGGGCCGCCCTCGTCACCGATCCGCCGCGGGCCCTGGCCGCCGGGCTGCTGCTGGCCACGCTCGCCGGGGTGCTCGCGACGGCCTCGTACCAGTGCGTCCTGGCCTGGCGCGAGAAGTCCGCCGCGGGCGCGCCGGACCTGTCGCCGCTCGCCTCGCTGCCCTACGGCCTGTTCGGCCTGGGCTGCGGGGTCCTGACGGCGGTCGCCGCCCTCGGCGACGTCCTGCGGCACGGCGCCGACGCCGCGCCCGCCGGACCCGCCGTCATCGCGCTCACCCTGAGCATGGGCGCCGCCGAGTGGCTGCTCTACCGCTTCCGCAGCCGGGCCCTCAAGGCCCTCGGCCATACCGCCACGACCGCCGGACTGCTCGCCGGCATCGCCCGCGTCCTGGGCGGCTGTCTGGCCGCCTACCTCGCCGCGCTCGCCGTCCTGGCGCTGGCCGCCGACGCGGTCTGGCCGGGCGGGGCGATGCCCACGGTCCTGCACACCGCGGGCCTGCTGGCCCTCGGCGCCGTGCTGTGGACCGGCCTGCTGCTCCAGGCGTACGGCGTCGCGTGGCCGCCCGCGCTCCTGTGTCTTGTGGCCGGTGCGGCGGAGGCGGCGGCGCTCGCCGTACGGCTCCCCTCGCCGGCCGCCGTCCAGCTCACCGTCTGCGCCGGGACGACGGCGGCCCTGGTGGCCGCCGCCACCGCGCTCCTCGGCCGGATCACCGCGCACCGCTGATCCGGCGCCCACCGTACGTCCCGCTCCCGTTGTCCGCCCGCACACCCCGCGCACCCCGCACACCCCGCGCACGTCCCGTACATCCCGTACGTCCAAGGAGATCCCGCATGCCCGCCACCACGACCGTCGCCGTCACCGGCGCCGAGGGGTTCATCGGCTCGCACCTGACCGAGGCCCTCGTCGCCGACGGCCACCGGGTCCGCGCCATGGTCCAGTACAACTCCTTCTCCTCCTACGGATGGCTGGAGACCCTCCCGGCGGATGTGCTCGACTCCGTCGAGATCGTCCTCGGCGACGTCCGCGACCCCGGCTCCGTCCAGGACCTCGTCAAGGGCGCCGGGACCGTCTACCATCTGGCCGCCCTGATCGCGATCCCCTACTCGTACCGGGCCCCGCACAGCTATGTGGAGACCAACGTCACCGGCACCCTCAACATCCTCGAAGCCGTACGCCACCTGGGCATCCCGCGCCTCGTCCACACCTCCACCAGCGAGACCTACGGCACCGCGCAGACCGTGCCGATCGGCGAGGACCACCCCATCAACACCCAGTCCCCGTACGCGGCTTCGAAGGCCGGCGGCGACCGCCTCGCCGACAGCTACCACGCCAGCTTCGGCCTGCCCGTCGTCACCCTGCGGCCCTTCAACACCTTCGGCCCCCGCCAGTCCATGCGCGCCGTCATCCCCACCGTCATCGGACAGGTCGCCGCCGGGGAACGCACCATCACCCTCGGCGACCTCCGCCCCACCCGTGACTTCAGCTATGTCAAGGACACGGTGGCCGCCTTCCGCGCCGTGGGCACCGCACCCGCCGAACGCGTCGTCGGCCGCACCTTCAACTCCGGCACGGGGCAGGAGATTTCGGTCGGCGACCTGGTGACCGTCATCGGCAAGCTCATGGGCGCCGAGCTGGAGATCCGCTCCGACACCGACCGTGTCCGCCCCGCGGCCTCCGAGGTCATGCGCCTGGTCTGCGACGCCTCCCGGCTGCGCGCCGCCACCGGCTGGGCGCCCGCCCACACCCTGGAGGAAGGACTCGCGGCCACCGTCGCCTTCTTCCGCGACCCGGCCAACCTCGCCCGCTACAAGACCGGCATCTACAACGTCTGACCCGCCGCACGTCCGATCCGCCGCACGTCCGATCCGCTGCGCCACCCGATCCGCTGCGCCACCCGATCCGTCGCGCCATCCGATCCGTCGCGCGCCATCCGACCCGCAGATCGTTCCGAAGAGAGGAACGTCCCATGCACGCAGTCATCCTCGCCGGAGGAAAGGGCATCCGGCTGCGCCCCTACACCACCGCCCTGCCCAAGCCCCTCGTGCCCATCGGCGACCAGCACGCCATCCTGGAGATCGTGATGCGCCAGCTGGCCGGCGCCGGATTCACCAGCTGCACCCTGGCCATCGGCCACCTCGGCCACATCATCCGCGCCTACGTCGGCGACGGCTCCCAGTGGGGCCTCGAGGTCGACTACACCACCGAGGAGAGCCCGCTCGGCACCATGGGCCCGCTGCTCACCATGGCCGACCGGCTGCCGGAGACCTTCCTGGTGATGAACGGGGACGTGCTCACCGACCTCGACTTCGCCGACGTCCTGCGCTCCCACCGCGGCTCCGGCGCCCCGCTGACCATCGCCACCTACCCCCGTCAGGTCAGCATCGACTTCGGGGTCCTGACCACCGAGGCCGGCCGCGTCACCGGCTTCACCGAGAAGCCCAGCATGGACTACCGCGTCTCCATGGGCGTCTACGGCGTCACCCGCGACGCGCT
Source organism: Streptomyces luteireticuli (assembly GCF_041519305.1). Classification (NCBI taxonomy): domain Bacteria; kingdom Bacillati; phylum Actinomycetota; class Actinomycetes; order Kitasatosporales; family Streptomycetaceae; genus Streptomyces; species Streptomyces luteireticuli. Next base: position 1,589,409 of record NZ_CP167927.1, on the reverse strand, counting down.
CGCCCGCTACACCCCCGGGCTCCCGCTCGGCTTCGACGAGCTCGTCCTCGACCTGCTCGCCGCCGGAACCCCGCCCAACGCCTATGAGTTCGGCGGATACTGGCTCGACATAGGACGCCCCGACGACTACGACCGCGCCAACGCGGAGTTCTCCCACCGCCGCGACCTGCTGATCAAGGGAGCGTGACCGGCCCGCATGCGCATCCTCCTCCTGGGCGCCACCGGCTTCCTGGGCCGGCACGCCGCCGGGCAGCTGCGCGCCCTCCCCGGCGCGCGGGTGCTCGACGGCGGCCGGACGCCCGGCAGCGCCGTCCCCTGCGACCTGGCCACCGCCGACCCGGAGCGGCTGGCCGGGGCGCTGCGCACGGCGGCCCCGGACGCCGTCGTCAACTGCGCGGGCGCCACCGCCGGCAGTCCCGCCGTCCTCGCCGCCGTCAACGCCCGCGGCCCGGCGGTGCTCTGCGAGGCGCTGCGCGCGGCGGTGCCCGGCGCCCGGCTGGTGCACCTCGGCTCGGCCGCGGAGTACGGGCCGGCGGCCGCGCCGCACTCCCTTGCCGAGACCGACCCGGCCGCGCCGCTCGGCCTCTACGGGGCCACCAAGCTGGCCGGGACGCTGGCGGTCACCGGCTCCGGCCTCGACGCGCTCGTCCTGCGGGTGTTCAACCCGCTGGGCCCCGGGGCGCCGGACGGCTCCCTCGCCGGGCGGCTGGTGCGGGGCATCGCGGACGCCGGGCCCGAGGGCACCGTGCGCACCGGTGACCTCTCCGCGCACCGCGACTTCGTCGACGCGCGGGACGTGGCACGGGCGGTCGTCCTCGCCGTCACCGCGCCCGAGCCGGTCACCGGGGTCCTCAACATCAGCAGCGGCACGGCCCGTACGGCCCGCGAGGTCGCCGAGGGGCTGGCGGGAGCCGCCGGGTTCCACGGCCGGATCGCCGAGGACGGCGCCGGGTCGCCGCGCTCGGCCGCGCTGCCCTGGCAGCAGGCCGACATCACGGCCGCGGGGCGGGTGCTGGGCTGGAAGCCGTCCTACGCCTTCGGCACCACGCTCGCCGATCTGTGGGCCGCGCGGTGACGGAGCCGTCGCTGCTCGTCCCCCTGTACGTGCACCCCGGCGCCGAACCGGGCCCATGGGAACGGCTCGTACGGGCCGCGCCCGCCCTGCGGGGCGTGGTGCTCAACGCGGCGGACGGGCCGGGGCAGTTCCCCGACCCGTCCTTCCGGGCCGCCGCGGTGCGGCTGCGCGCGGCGGGCGTGCCCGTGCTGGGGTACGTCGACACCGCCTACGGCCGCCGCCCCCTGCGCGCGGCCGTCGCCGACCTGCGCCGGCACCGGCGCTGGTACGAGGTCGACGGCGTCTTCTGCGACCGGGTCGCCGTGGAGGCGGCGCTGCTGCCGCACTACCGCCGACTCGCCCTGTTTTCCCGCGCGTTGGGCGCGCGGACCGTCGTGCTCAACCCCGGCACCCACCCGGATCCCGGGTACGCCGAGGTCGCCGACCTGCTCGTCACCTTCGAGGGGCCCTGGGAGGCGTACCGCACCGCGCGGGTGCCCGGCTGGACGGCCGACCATCTCCCCTCGCGCTTCTGTCACTTGGTCTACGGTGTGCCCCAGGAGTGGGCCGGACTGGTGGCCCGCACGGCCGGAAGACGCGGTGCCGCGGTGCACTGCGCCGTTCCGGGGAACGGAGAGAATCCATGGCAGACCGCACCGTGAGATGGCTTCGGGGCGGAGTCCTGGCGACGGCCGCGCTGCTGGTCGCGACGGGCTGTTCGGTGACGACATCCCCTTCCGACGACGCGTCCGACGACGCCTCGAACGCGCCGAGTTCGCCGCCCTCCGCGCATCCGCGCCCCGGCACGCGCTGGCAGCCCAAGCCCGGCACCCGCTGGCAGTGGCAGCTCGACGGCGCCGTGGACACCTCCGTCGACGTTCCCGTCTACGACATCGACGGCTTCGAGAACGACGCGGCGACCGTGGCGAAGCTGCACGCGAAGAAGCGCAAGGTGATCTGCTACATCAACGTCGGGGCGTACGAGGACTGGCGTCCGGACCAGGGGAAGTTCCCGGCGTCCGTGCTGGGCGCGAAGAACGAGGGGTGGAAGGGGGAGAAGTGGCTCGACATCCGGCGCCTGGACGTCCTGCGGCCCATCATGGCGGAACGTTTCGACATGTGCCGGAAGAAGGGGTTCGACGCGGTCGAGCCCGATCTGACCGAAGGGTTCCGCAACAAGACGGGCTTTCCGCTCACCGCCGCCCACCAGTTGGCGTTCAACCGGATGATCGCCTCCCTCGCCCATGAGCGGGGCATGGCCGTCGGCCTCAAGAACGACCTGGAGCAGATACCCGAGCTGGTCCGGGACTTCGACTTCGCCGTCAACGAACAGTGCGCGCAGTACGGCGAGTGCGAGCGGCTCAAGCCCTTCGTGGACAAGGGGAAGGCCGTCTTCCATGTCGAGTACGAGATGGCGCCCGGGGAGTTCTGCGGCGAGGCGAAGGAACTCGGGCTGTCCTCCATGCAGAAGAAGCTGGGGCTGAACTCCTGGCGCAGGGCCTGCTGACGTGGCGTCCCGAAACGGGACGTAACGTGACGGAAGTTCACCGCACGGTGCGTGAAGAACCTCACAGAACACCGTTTCGGCACCGGTTTTCGGTGGCGGATGGTGCAGGATCATGCACCGAACAACCAAGACCCCGTCACAGAGGCGGGCGACCCGGGCGGACGCCGAGTCCTGCCGCCGCTCCGGGTGCGGACCTGATTTCGCGGATCGGCAGGAGCGGGAGACCCAGGCAGGACGAACCACGAAGGCGGTGGTTCTAGGGGTGAAGCCACTTGGTGGCCGGGCAACTTTGTCAGCCCGAACCCGACAGGTCATCTTTCGCAGGCGGATGACGAAGGGCTTATCGGCATGTCTGCGCTGCCTCGAATACCCGCGCTCATCTCCCGGGCCGGTACCGCATCGGCCCTCACCGCCGCGACCGTCGCGGCCTCCGTCCTCCTCCCCGGCCTGGCCGGCGAGGCCCAGGCGGCCACGTCGCCCGGCGCCAAGGCCGTCAAGGTCGCGGCCTCGAAGAAGGGCTCCTGGTACCAGTGGGGCGGCACCGGCCCCAACCGTTTCGACTGCTCGGGCCTGACGCAGTACTCCTTCAAGAAGGGCGCCGGCAAGAAGCTGCCGCGCGTCGCGGCCGACCAGTACAACGCGACCCGTCACATCTCGCGCGGCTCGCGCACCACGGGTGATCTGGTCTTCTTCCACTCCGGCAGCAACGTCTACCACGTGGGTATCTACGCGGGTGGCGGCAAGATCTGGCATGCGCCGGGCACCGGGAAGAAGGTCCGTCTGGAGAAGATCTGGACGAACAGTGTGTGGTACGGGCGCGTGCGCTGACGCGCGCGAAGAGCACATGGGTCCCCCAATGGGGGCCTGGGCGGGCCGGGGCGGATGACCGCCCAGGCCCGCCCGCGCATGCTTCCCCCGGACAGCGGTACCGGGGTGGCCGGCGGGGGTGCTCGCAAGAAGCATGAGGGGAGGCAAGCACCCCGAAAGGTGCCTCTCCATGCGCCGCAGAACCATAGTCGGGATATCCGCCGTGTTCGTGGCCGCGCTCGCCACGAGTGCGTACGCCGTCGACTCGCTGCCCCTCCCCGTGGGGTCCGGAAGTGCCCAGTGCTCCGTCTCCTGGCAGGCGCCGGGCATCACGTTCACACCGCAGACGCCGGTGCAGGGCGCCACCGGGCCGAGTGTCGCGTACACCGATGTCACGGGAACGCTCAATCTCGACGCGACCCCGACCGACGTCATCGACGACCCGGCCAAGCTGGCCTCCGCCGTCACCCTCACCCTCGACGCGACCGGTGGATTCACCTTCTCCGACGCCCAGGGCAGGAAGGTCGAGGCATCGGCCCCCCAGGGCCCCCTGCCGACCGGGACGACCACCTACCTGGTCAAGAGCCCTGCCAGCCCGGACGGTGTCCGCATCCCCGTCTACTCGTACGGCCTGCCGTCCACCTTCTCGCCGTCCATCACGTCGCTCCTGCCGGTTCCCGCGCTCACCGTCACCATGGCCGGTCTCCGGGCGGACTTCACCCCGGAGCTCATCTCCACCCTCAACTCCACCTTCGGCGCGGGCACGGCGAAGAGCGGTGACTCGCTGGGGGTCTGCGCCGGCATGTTCTCCACCGGCTAGCCGGGGGCGCAGCCGTGGACCTGCTCGTGCCGCCCTTCGCCACACCCGGCACCGCGCGGCTCCATCCCTCGACGCGGGCCACCGGCCTGGTGGCCGACGGTCCCGAGGGCGAGCGCTTCGACGCGGCCCTGCTGGACCGGCCGGCCGCCTGGACGTACCCGAACGCCACCCCGGACGGACTGCTGCCGGCCACCGACTGGATGCTGGTTCTTCGCCTTCGACGACATCCTCGACGACACGGCGGAAGGGCGCTACCAGGACTTCGCCGTGTTCGTCGCGGACACCCTCAACTCCGTTCACGGACAGGCCGCTTGCCCGGCTCCGCACCCGTGCGTGGAGCCGTACCGGAAGGCGCTGGAGGAGCTGTGGCGACGCACCACGGCGGGCATGCCGCCCGCCTGGACCCGGCGCCTCGCCGGTGACCTGGCCGCATACGCCAACTCCTACCGGACCCAGGCCCTGGTGAACGCCGGAAGGCTCCGCTCGCGGAGGAGCACTACCGCCGGCACCGGCTTCTCTCCAGCGCGGTCCATGTCTCCCTCGGCATCGGCGAGGCCGCGTCGGGACACCCGGTGCCGGAGACGCTCTGCGTCCACCCTTCCGTCCAGGCGGCGCGCGAGAGCGCCAACAACGTCGTCGCCTGGGCCAATGACCTCTACTCGGCGCCCAAGGAACTGGAGCGGGGAGATCTGTGCAACTACGTGTCCGTGCCGCGGTACGAGCGACGTTGCTCGGCCCAGGAGGCTGCCGCGTATGTCGCCGCCCTCATCACGGAGCAGACCGCGCGGTTCCACGAGGCCGAGGCGCAGATCCGGGGACGGCTCCTCCCGCGCGTGGGCCCCGGGGAACGGCGGGCCCTGGAGGCGATGCCGGACACGGTCGTCTCATGGATGAACGGCAACCCGGTCCGGTCGTCGGAGACGGCGCGTTACCGTACCCGAACCGTTCTGGAAGCAGCGTGAACGCCCCGTGCGCCGTGCTCCCGATGCCGGTTGGGTCGGCGCTTCGCGCCCGGGGGTGTCACCCATGCCGTCGAGGATCTCTTCCATGTAGCCGGGTGAGGGCGACGTCGTCCCCCCACCCCCGTGCATACACTCACAAACAGAACAACTAAGGTAAGGCTTACCTTTGTGAGTGATCGGAGCGGTTGTTGTGCGTACTGTGGGTGCGTTGGGCTTGAAGGCCGTCCTGGCCGTGTCCGTCGTCGGCGGTCTGCTCGCCGGATGTTCGTCCGGCCCGGCGGAAGGCGAGGCCGCGTCGAAGAACGAGAAGAACAAGCAGGGCTCCCGCAACCTCGTGGCGGGCGCGTCCGCGGGACCGTCCACCGCGCCGGACAAGCTGGCCGACGGGCTGGGCTCGGACACCGCGAAGGACGGACAGTTCCCGCGTACGGTCACCCACTACAAGGGCAGGACGAAGCTCGCCGCCGCGCCCGCGCGGATCGCCGTACTGAGCACCGGGCAGCTCGACGACCTGCTGTCCCTGGGGCTCGTCCCCACGGTCTCCACCAGGGCCAAGGACGCCGGGCTCGTGCCCGACTACCTGCGCGACGCATTCCCGCGGTACAAGGACCGGCTCGCCGGGATGACCGACGTCGGGACCCGGACCGCGCCCGACCTGGAGTCCCTGGCCGCCGCCAAGCCGGACCTGATCCTCGCCAACGACTCGCTGGGCGAGCTGTATCCGAAGTTGTCGAAGATCGCGCCCACCGTCGTCACCAAGGGCCAGGGCATCAACTGGAAGCGGGACCTGCTGCTCGTCGGCGCCGCCGTCGGTAAGGGGAAGCAGGCGCAGCAGCTTCTCGACGACGTCACCGGCGACGCCAGGGCGCGCGGCAAGAGGCTCAAGGAGGCCAAGGGCGCCGGCATGACGGTGTCCATGGTGCGCTTCACCCCCGACCGCACGCGGATGTTCGGAGTGTCGTCGTTCACCGGCTCCATCGCCGCCGACATGGGAATCGCGCGGCCCAAGTCCCAGCAGTTCACGGCGATTTCGCAGGACATCGGGGCGGAGAGCGTTGACGGTGCGGACGGGGACTGGATCTTCTACTCGGTGCAGGGCAAGGAGGCGAGGACCGACGCCGGGAAGGTGCTCGCCGGGCCGCTGTGGCAGTCGATGAAGGCGGTCAAGTCCGGGCACGCGGTGCGCGTCGACGACGACCCGTGGTACCTCAACGCCGGTCCGGCCGCCGCGCGTCTGGTCGTCGGCGAGCTCGCCGGGAACCTCGGCAAGTGACCCGCCGGACCGGCTGGTTCGCCGCCGCCCTCGCCCTCACCACGGCGGCCGCCGCCCTCAGCCTCGCCGTCGGCACCCGGCCCGTGCCGCTCCCCGCCGTCCTCGACGCCCTTGCACACGGCGCGGGTCCGGCGGATCCGGACGTGCTCGTGGTGCGTTCCCTGCGCGTCCCCCGTACGGAGACCGGTCTCGCGGCAGGGGCCGCCCTCGGGATCGCCGGAGCGGCGCTGCAGGCCGTCAGCCGCAATCCGCTCGCCGATCCGGGGATCCTCGGGCTGAGCCAGGGCGCGGCGGCCGGGGTGGTGCTGGCCATCTCCTTCGGCCTGGCGAACGGCTTCGACGGCTACGTCTGGTACGCCTTCGCCGGGGCCTGCCTCGCGGCGTGCGTCGTGTACGCGATCGCCTCGCGCGGCCGGGGCGGGGCCACACCCGTCAAGCTGGCGCTCGCCGGGACGGCGTTCGCGGCGATGACGACCGGGGCCACCACCGTTGTCCTGACGTCGAGTTCGGCGGCCCTGGACCAGTTCCGGTTCTGGCAGGCGGGTTCGCTGAGCGGACGCGACCCGCAGACCGTCGTACGGATGCTGCCGTTTCTGATCGGGGGCGCGCTGCTGGTCCTGGCGTGCGCGCGGGGCCTGGACACGCTCGCCCTCGGCGACGAGACGGCCCGCGCGCTGGGCCAGCGGGTGCCCCTCGTCCGGGGCGGCGCGGCGCTCGGCGCGACCGTGCTCACCGCGGCCGCGGTCGCCGCCGCGGGCCCGGTCGCGTTCATCGGACTCGCCGCACCTCACCTGGCCCGCCGCCTCGTCGGCGGCGCCCACCGGCAGGTGTTCCCGCTCTCCGCCCTGCTCGGCGCGGCGCTGCTGCTCGCGGCGGATGTGGTGGGGCGGGTGGTCCGGGCCCCGGCGGAGGTACCGGCCGGGGTGATGACGGCGCTGATCGGGGCGCCGGTGCTGATCGTGCTCGTCCGTCGCAAGGGGGTCCCGGCGTGACCGCCGAACCGGCGTACCCGTATCCCCGCTCGGCGGGTCTGTCCGCCCTGCGGCTGCGCCCGTTGCCCGGCCGCCGCCCCGTCTCCCTTCTGCTGCACCGCCGTTCGGCGGCCGTCGCCGGCGTGCTGCTCGCGGTCCTCGCGGCCGCCATGCTCGCCTCGGCCTGCCTCGGGCGGACCGCGGTGACGCCGTACGACGTCTGGCACGTCGTCCGCGGCGGCGCGGGCCCGTACGCGCTCGTGGTCGGTGAGCTGCGCCTGCCGCGCATCGTGCTCGGGGCCATGGTGGGCGCCGCGTTCGGGGCCGCCGGGGCCCTCGTCCAGAGCGTGACGCGCAACCCCCTCGCCAGTCCGGACGTGATCGGCGTCGGCCATGGCGCGGCGGCGGCAACGGTGTTGGCCCTGACCACCGGGACCGTCGCCGCGCCCGGCGCGCTGCCCGCCGTGTCCGTGGCGGGCGGGCTGGCCGCGGCGGGGCTCGTGTACGTGCTGGCCTGGCGGCACGGAATGCAGCCGGGCCGGTTCGTGCTGTCCGGGGTGGGCATGGGCGTCGCGCTCTCCGCCGTCGTGCACCTCTACCTCACCGATTCCGATCTCGAAGCCGCCGAGCAGCTCAAGCTGTGGCTGACCGGCAGCCTCAACGGGCGCGGCTGGGAGCAGGCGGGGCCGCTCGGCTGTGTGCTGCTGCTGTGCCTGCCGGCCCTGCTGTGGGCGAGCCGTGTGCTGCGGCCGCTGGGCCTCGACGCGGACACGGCCGCCGCGCTCGGCGTCCGCGTCCGCCGTGTCCACCTGGGCCTGACCGTCCTCGGAGTGGTCCTCGCGGCGAGCGCCACCGGTGCGGCGGGACCGGTCGGCTTCGTCGCCCTCACCAGCCCCCAACTGGCCAGACGGATCACCCGCACACCACAATTGCCGTTGCTCTGCTCGGCATTGACGGGAGCGGTGGTCGTGGTCGTGGCCGACCTCGCGGCGCGTACGGTGCTCACGCCGCTGGAGATCCCGGTGGGGGCGGTGACGGCGCTGGTCGGCGGGCCGTATCTGCTGTGGCTGCTGGGGAAGTCCGCGGGCACGGGCCGCTGACGGGTCCGTCCCGCGGAGGCCGCGTCCGGCGGGTGCGGAACGGGAGTCCGGTTCGGTGGGACGTGGCCGGTCCGGGCCCGCCGGCGGATGGGCGGGCCCGCGCGCCGGGCCTCGGTTGGACCCGGGATCACACCCCGTCCACGTACACCCACCGCCCCCCCTCCCGCACAAACCGGCTCAGCTCGTGCTGGGAATCCTCCCGGCCCCCCACCCGGCAGTGCGCCCGGAACTCCACCGTCCCCTCCTGGTGGAACGCCGTCCCGCCCGACGTCGCCAGAATCTCCAGCCCCGTCCACCGGACCCCGTCATCCAGGTCCAGCACCGCGGGCCGCGTGGAGGAGTGCCAGGTGCGCAGCAGGTACGGCACGTCGCCGACCGCGAAGGCGCTGTAGCGCGAGCGCATGAGGCGCTCGGCGGTCGGGGCGGAGGACGCACCCGTGTGGAAGGCGCCGCAGCAGCCGGCGTACGAGGCGGGCAGGCCGCAGGGGCAGGGCGAGGTGGGAGTGATGCTCCCGGTCTTCTTGGACACGACACGATTGTCCCCCGGGGCGAACCCTTTCGGCGCAGGGGCCGCCCCGGCCGACATCCGTCCACCCGTCAGGGAAACCGCACGTCAGCACCCCCGCACCCGCACCCACTCGGCCAAGTGCCGCGGTTGCGGGCCCGGCCGCGCCCGGCACACGGTGGGCACGAACCGGAAGGAACGGAGTGCCCGCATGCCCGTGAACCAGTCCACCACCGTCGCCCTCGCCCTCTGCGGCTCGCTCGCGCTCGGCCTGACCGGCACGGCCCTCGCCGTGGACCCGGTCGCCGCGCCGAAGCCGAGACCCGTCGCCGCCCCCTCCCCGAACGTCACCGCGCGGCTGGGCCTGCTCGGCAGTCTGGGCAACACGCTGGCCCTGGCCACCGGAATCGTCAGGGACGCCCGGGCCGCCAGGCCGGACCTGGCGAAGCTGAAGACCATGCAGCGCCAGCTCTCGGACGAGGGCACCCGGCTGCACGGCTTCGCCCGGGCCGAGGCCCAGCAGACGCCCGCCAATCCGAAGAACAAGAAGAAGGACGCCGCCGGCGACGTCAAGGCCGATCTCGACCAGCTCACCCAGGCCGTCACCAAGCTGCTCGGCGACCTCGCCGCGGGGAACGTCGCCGCGGTGACGGCCGACGTCACCCAGGTGCTGGCCATTCTGACCAAGATGTTGACGGACGTGCCCAAGGTGGCCCCGGGCGGGCTGCCGGCACCGCTGCCGCCCCTGCCCGTCGGGCAGTGAGTCACCCCAGCAGCCCGTACACCCGCAACGCCCCCGAGAACGTCGCCACGTACACCTTCCCGTTCACCACCGTCGGCGGGACGAACTTGGCGAAGAGCCCGACGTCGTCCCGGGCCGCCTCCATCCTGCTGTTCCACAGCTCCTGGGTGAGGTCGGACGCCCGGTAGACCCGGACGACGCCCTCCACCACGGCCTGGTTGGCGTCCGCCTTCCAGGGATGGCAGGCCCACAGCAGACCCGACTCCGCATCGGACCCGTGCGCGGAGACGGACAGGAAGCCGCCCGGCATCCCGGGCGAACCGCCGGGCACGCCCGTCGGGTCCGTGGTGGTGCTCACCGAGGCCGGCGTCGTCACCAGCTTCCCGCCGGTGAACCGGTAGGCGCGCAGGAAGGCGTTCTCCGGCCACACGTACACCCACGGTCCGCCGGGGAACGTCCAGTGCACGGCCCCGCCGTGGATGTGGTGCCGGTTCCCGTCCGGCGGCACGACCGGGAAGCTCTGCACGATCTGGCTGTCGGACCCGGCGTGGAAGTGGCCCAGGGAGCGGGTGTCGAGCAGATAGAACTTGCTCGTCTTGCCCCCGCCCAGCAGGAGCCGGGTGCCGGGTACGAGCAGGGGGCCGGCCGAACCGAGGTCGAGGTCGGCCGCGTCGAGCGCCGCGTTGTCGAACGGCGAGAACCAGTCGGCGACCGTCAGGTCCGGGCGGAGCCGGACGATGCAGTCGCCCAGCTCCGAACCGTCCTCGCGGAAGCCGCCGTTGCCGGTGATGAGGTACAGGTCGCCGGCGTCGTCCACGGCCGGGCCCTGGCCCGCCTGCCAGATGCCGCCCAGTCCGGTGCCGGGGGTGGTGACGTACACCCCGGTGCGCCGCAGGGTCGTCGCGTCGTAGCCGAACACCCAGCCGTGGTAGGGCGACTTGTCGCCGTAGGAGGCGAAGGCCACGTACACCCGGCCGTTCGCCAGGGTCAGCGCCGCGCGCTGCAGCTGCCGGTGGCTGGTGAAGACGAGACGGCCGTCGACGCTGCCGTCACCGGTCCCCGGAACGGTGGCGGCGATCCGCACCGGCCCGCCCAGCACCTCCCGCCCCGTGCGCACGTCCAGCGCGTGCAGCGTGTGGTGGTGGCCGTCGGACTCCTTGGTGAAGGCGACGACGTACATCACGCGCCGCTCGGCGTCGATCACCGGAGTGCTGACGATGCCCACCTCGGCCGTGATGTCCCCGTAGCCCCGCGGTCCGATGTCGGGGTCGGGCAGCGGGGCGGACGGCCCCAGCGAGGCGCGCCACAACGGGGCCTGTGCGGCGGGGTCGTCCGCGTCGAAGGCGTGGACGCTGTTGTGCATGGTGGCGACGTAGACGACGTTCCTGACGGTCCGGCCGGGGAGTTCGAGACCGGGGAGGTACAACGGCTGGGCGTACACCTGCCCGTCCACGGGCCTGCTGAAGAGCAGGCCGAAGGTGCGCGGGCCGACGGTGGCCGGACTCAGCGCCGTCTCCAGGAGGTTGGCGCCGGTGCGCCGGTTGTCGTTGTGCTGGGTGGTGACCGGGGGCGGGCCCGGGGGGTCGGTCACGGTGTCCTCCGGACGATGTGCAGCGGCGCGTGCTCCGCGTCCCGTACGGCCCCGGTCACCAGCGCGTGGTGCGGGGAGAGCCGGCAGACGGGGTCCGTCGCGGCGGCGTCGCCGGTGAGCTCGAACGCCTGGCAGCGGCAGCCTCCGTGGTCGATCTCCCGGCGCGGGCAGCCGCGGCAGGGCTCGCGCATCCAACTCGTGCCCCGGAAGCGGTTGAACGCCGGGGAGCGGAACCAGATCTCGGCCAGCGGGGCGTCGCGGACGTTGACGATGCCCAGGCCGGGGATGCGGCCCGCCGCCGGGCAGGGCAGGACGTCGCCGTCCGGCGCGACCGTCAGCTGGCGGCTTCCCCAGCCGTGCATACAGGGCTTCGGCCACTCCTCGTGGTAGTCGGCCGGGACGTAGGCGATCTCCAGCCGGCCGGCCAGGCGGCGGCGCGCGGCGGCCACCACGGCCTCGGCGCGGGCGAGTTGGGCCCGGGTGGGCAGCAGGGCGCGGCGGTTGAGCAGCGCCCAGCCGTAGAACTGGGCGTTGGCCAGCTCCAGCCGGCCGGCGCCGAGGCGCTCCGCGAGATCGATCAGCGCCGCGGCGTGTCCGATGGTGGCGCGGTGCAGCACGGCGTTGAGGGTCAGCGGCAGCCCGGCCGCCCGCACCCGGGCGGCGGCCGCCAGCTTCCGCTCGTGCGCCGGGCGTCCCGCGACGGCGTCGGCGCCCGCGGCCTCCGCGTCCTGCACGCTGAGCTGTACGTGGTCGAGGCCGGCCGCGACCAGGAGGTCCAGCCGCCGCTCCGACAGCGCCTGGCCGCCGGTGATCAGATTGGTGTAGAGGCCCAGGCCGTGGGCGTGGGCGACGAGCTCCGCCAGATCGCGGCGGAGCAGCGGCTCGCCGCCCGAGAAGTGGACCTGGAGCACGCCGAGTTCCCGGGCCTCGTCGAGGACGCGGCGCCAGTGGCCGAGGGGGAGCTCGGCGCGGCGGCCGACGAGGGCGACCGGGTTGGAGCAGTACGGGCAGTGCAGCGGGCACCGGTGGGTGAGCTCGGCGAGCAGCCCGAGGGGCCTGTCCAGGGGCCTATCCATCGGGGGCCCCGCCCTCCCGGGCCGCCGGCTCGATCAGCCGCCGCTCGGCCAGGGCCGCCAGGAAGGAGCGGACGTCGGCGGCCGCCACGTCGGCGTACGTCCGCGACAGCGCGTCCGTGACCCGGTCGACGTCCGTCGCGCCGTCGCAGAGCCGCAGCACCGCGACCGCCGTCTCGTTGAGCAGGAGGACGCCCTCCGGGTGCAGCAGGACGCCGGTGTCCCGCACCGCGTCGTGGCGCAGCCGGACGCCGCCGCGCAGCCGCCAGCGGATCCCGTCGGTGTCCGTCATGCCCGTCCCCCCTCCGTCCCGCCCGCGTGGTCGAGGGCGTCGAGCATGCTCCACAGCACGTCGCACTTGAACGCCAGGGCGTCGAGCGCGGCCCGCTGCTGTGCGTGCGTGGTGCAGTAGGCGGTGACGACGCCGAGCGCGTGCCGTGCGTCGCCGGTGGCCGCCCGGGGGCGGGCGGCGAAGTAGCCGAGCCCGGCGGGGTCGATCCAGGGGTAGTGGGTGCGCAGCGCGGAGTGCCGCTCGCGCATCAGGCCGGGGGAGAACAGCTCGGTGAGCGAGGCGGCGACGGCCTCCGTCCACGGCCGGGTGCGGGCGAAGGAGACGTACGCGTCGGTGGCGAAGCGGACGGCGGGCAGCACATGCCGCTCGTCGAGGACCTCGGCGCGCGGGAGGCCGGCGGCCTCGGCGAGGTCGAGCCACTGGGCGTTGCCGCCGCGGCCCTCCGCCGTGCCGTCCTGGTAGGCGATCCGCTGGAGCCAGCGGCGGCGGATCCCGGGCACCGGGCAGTTGGCGACGACGGCGGCGTCCTTCTGCGGCAGCCACTTCTGGTAGTACCACCGGTTGGCGATCCAGCGGCGCACCTCGTCGGGCGGCAACTCGCCCCGGTGCAGGCGCAGATGGAACGGGTGACGGTCCCAGTACCGCTCGGCGTGCGCGTGCAGCGCGGCGGCGAACTCCTCGGCGCCGGCCGCGGCCGGTTCGGTCATCGTCCGGTCGCCGTCCGGTCAGCGTCGGGCGGCGGCGTAGGCGGTGACCTCGGCCCCGAGTGCGACGTCGGTGAACGCGGGGGCGCGCCAGACGGGGCGCTCGGGCGCGGGCGGAGACGGGCGCGGCGGGGCCGCGGGCCGGTCGTTCGACATCGGATCCCCCTGTGCGGTGCGGTGACTTCCAGGGTGGGTCAGCGAGGGTGGCCCGGCAATCACCGGATCGAGTGATGCGGTGCCGTGCGGGATGTGTCTCAAGTGGCCGTTGTTCCCGGCGAGTTGCTTCGGTTAGGGTCGGCCGGTGCGCAGTCGCCTGCTCGTGACGTTTCTGCTGGCCGCACTCGCCCTGACGGCGTGCGGCTCCTCCGGCTCGGACGGCCCGGACGATTCCGGCACCCCGGCCCCGCCATCCGCAACCGCGCGGCGGGGGACGACCCGTGCCGACGGCGCGGAACTCCTCCACCGCCCAGGGGGAAAGGCCAGTGCCCAGAACCCGGCCTTCTCCCCGGACGGCAGGTCCCTCCTCTTCACCGTCTTCCACGACGGCTACAACGAGGGCGCGGCCGCCCTGCGGACCCTCCCGTTCCGGGGCGGCGCCGAGCGGGAGAAGCCCCGTACCGTCCTGGACGAGTCCGACCGGGCCGCCGTGAACCTCCCCGGCACCAGCTGGCACCCCTCCGCCGGGCTCACCTTCACCTCCGACCGCGCCGGCCACGACGAGGTCTGGACCCTCAAGCCCGGCTCCGGCGCGAAGCCGGAGCGCGTGACCGAACACGACGGCGACACCGGCTATCTGGAGCCCAGCTTCTCTCCCGACGGGCAGTGGATCGCCTTCCAGGAGAGCGTGGAACGTTCCGGCGACAGCGGCGGCGAGGGGTCGATCTGGAAGGTCCGCCGCGACGGGACGCATCGCACCCGCCTCCTCGACGGCCCCGCCACCCACACCGACAACCGCCAGCCCAACTGGTCCCCGAAGGGCGACCGCCTCGTCCTCCAGCGGCGCGAACGCGGCGGCGACTGGGCGCTGTACGTGATGGACGCGGACGGCCGCGGACTGCGCCGGCTGACGGGCGTCGCGGGGGAGCACACCGACCCGAGCTGGTCCCCCGACGGGAAGTCCGTCGTCTTCTCCTCCACGGCCGGCGGCCTGGACCTGCCGCAGATCTTTGTGATCCCGGCGACGGGCGGCACGCCGGTGCGCGTCACCCGCGACGCGAAGTCCTACGACGGCGCGCCCAGTTGGTCGCCGGACGGCAAGTGGATCGCGTTCGAGTCGCACCCGGGGGACGAGGACCGGCCGTCGACGCTGTGGCGGGTGGCGGCGCCGCGGAGGTGAGACCGGCCCCCGGTAACGGCCCGAGGAACGGCCCCGGGAACGACCTCACGCGCCCACCGCGTGCGCGCCCCCGTCCACGTGCACGATCTCGCCGGTGGTCCGGGGGAACCAGTCGGACAGCAGCGCCACGACGCCGCGGGCCGCGGGCTCCGGGTCCTCCAGGTCCCAGCCGAGCGGCGCCCGTCCCACGCTGGCGTCCGCGAGCTCCTTGAACCCGGGGATGTTCTTCGCCGCCGTGGAGCGCACCGGCCCCGCGGAGACCAGGTTGCAGCGGATGCCCCGGGGGCCCAGGTCCCGGGCCAGATAGCGGGACGTGGCCTCCAGCGCGGCCTTGCTGACCCCCATCCAGTCGTAGTGGGGCCAGGCCAGTTGGGCGTCGAAGTCCATGCCGACGACGGCACCGCCGCGCCGGGAGAGCAACGGGAGCACCGCCTTGGTGAGGGACTTGAGCGAATAGGCGGAGATCTCCAGGGAGACGGCCACGGACTCCCAGCCGGTGTTGAGGAAGTTGCCGCCGAGGGCGTCCTGCGGGGCGAACGCGATGGAGTGCACCACGCCGTCGAGTGCGGGATCGTCGCCGAGGTGCTCGGCGACGCGGTCGGCCAGGGTGTCCAGGTGCTCCCGGTCGGTCACGTCGAGGTCCACGACGGGCGCCGGCCGGGGCAGCCGCCTGGCGATCAACTCGACCAGGCTGCGCCGCCCGTAGGCGGTCAGGACGACCTCGGCGCCCTCCTGCTGTGCGAGACGGGCCACATGGAACGCGAGGGAGTCCTTGCTGAGGACGCCGGTGATCAGGAGACGCTTGCCGTCGAGTATTCCGCTCATGACTTCGGTGATCCTTCACAGGGGGAGGGGGCGGGACGGGGCGCGCGCCGGTCAGGCGCCCAGGGTCGCCCCGCCGTCGACCGTGAGTTCGTGCAGGGTGATGTGCGAGGCCGCGTCCGACAGCAGGAACGCGACGGCCTCGGCCACGTCCTGGGGCCGCGCGAGCTTCCCGAGCGGGATGCCGAGCTTGAACACCTCCGGGCGCCCCCGGACGGTCGCCGCGCGACCGGAGTCGCCGTCCAGCATGGACGCGAGCATCGGGGTGTCGGTGGAGCCGGGGGCGACGACGTTGCACCGGATCCCGTGGCGGGCGACCTCCAGGCCCAGGGACTTGGTGAACTGGGCGGCGGCGGCCTTGGACGCGGCGTAGGCGGCCATCTGGGCGCGCGGGGTGTTCGCCGCGTTGGAGCCGACGGTCACGATGGCGCCGTGGCGGCGGGCGACCATCCGTTCGGCGACCGCCCGGCTCACATGGAAGACGCCGGTGGTGTTCACGGCGAACACCGCGGCCCAGTCCTCCGTGGTGAACCCGACGACCTCGCCGACCCGCAGCACGCCGGCCCCGTTGACGAGGTAGTCGAGCGGCCCCAGACGCCGTTCGACGGCGTCCACCACGTCGTCGACGGCCGAGGCGTCGGTGATGTCGGCGGTGAAGACGGCCACGGCCCCCTCCCCCTCGCCGCTCCCGCCGAGTTCGGCGACGAGCTTCTCCAGCGCGGTGGCGTCGCGGTCGACGGCCGCGACCCGCACACCCCGCCCGCACAGCTCCGCGACCACGGCGGCACCGATGCCGCCGGCCGCGCCGGTGACGAGGGCCGTCCTGTTTTCCATCGTTTCCTGCATCGCTGCACTGCTCCATGTTGAGTCGACTGTGTGCTCGCGAACCGTGCGATCGACAGGGCTCCCCCGTTCCGGCACCGCGGCCGGCCGGATCCGGTCAGACGACCAGACCGCCGTCGACCCCGAGAACCTGCCCGGTGATGTACGCGGCGCGGTCCGAGGCGAGGAAGGAGACCAGATGGGCGACGTCCTCCGCCTCCCCGAACCGGCCCAGCGGAATGCGGCCCCTGAGCTGCTCCCTGGTCTTCTGCGGCAGGACCGCGGTCATGTCCGTGTCGATGAAGCCGGGGGCCACGACGTTGGCGCGCACTCCATAGGGACCGCACTCCTTGGCCAGGGCCCTGGTGAAGCCGATGATTCCGGCCTTCGAGGCCGAGTAGTTGGTCTGGCCGGCGTTGCCGTGCACCCCCGCCACGGACGACAGGGTGATCACACAGCCGTTCCTGCGGCGCACCATCCGGGAGATCACCGCCCGGCACATCGCGTAGGTGCCGTCGAGGTTGGTCGTCAGGACGGCGTCCCATTCCTCGTCGGTCATGAAGGCCAGCGGCCGGTCACGGGTGATGCCCGCGGCGCTGACGAGCGTGTGCACCGTGCCGAGTTCCCGCTCCGCGTCCGCCGCGAACCGGCGGGCCTGCCCGGGGTCGGAGACATCGACGGCGGCGGCGTACACCCGCGCTCCGGCCTCGCGCGCCGCCTTCACCGTCCCGTCGGCGGCCGCGGAGTCGGACCGGTAGCAGAAGGCCACGTCGTAACCGTCCTCGGCCAGGCGGGACACGACGGCGCGGCCGATGCCCCGGGAGCCGCCGGACACGAGGGCCACCCGCCGCTCGCCGGCGGCGGGGGCGGCCGGCCCGGTCATGCGTCCGCGAGCTTGCGCTCGAGCAGGTCGCGGACGTCCAGGAGCGTGCTGATGGCCTTGAGCTCGTCGTCGCTCATCTCGATGGCGTAGCGGTCCTCCAGGCGGGTCGCGATCTCCAGGGTGATCAGCGAGTCCATGCCCAGGTCCTGCACGAAGTGGGCCTTGTCGGTGATCTCCGCGGCGGGCAGGTCGAAGGTGACCGCCAGGAGCTGCCGGAGTTCCTCCAGGTCGACGACGGCGGGGGCGGTTTCGGACATGATCGTGTTTCCTCTCGGCTCTGTGATCTACGGGGCGTTACGAGGTGCGGGGGCGTGGTGGGGCGGTGGTCAGGAGGCGTCCGGCGGTGCGAGGAGGAGCGCCACGGAGGCGTCGGTCCCCTCGGCCGTGGCCAGGGCCGGCCCGCGTCCGCCCCGGTCGAACCAGGCGGTGGCGGCGGCGCATTGGAGCACGCCGAGCGCGCCGGAGCAGTGCCCCAGGCGGGCCTGCAGATCGAGGACGCGGCCCGTCCCGGGCGGCTCGTCCGGCAGCCGGTCGACGAGCAACAGCCCTGCTCCGTCCGGGCCGTCGGCCGCCGCGCGGCGTACGGCGCCGTCGAGGCCGGGAGCGCGGCCGTATCCCCGCAGGACCGCGCGGGGCCGGGCCCCGCGCCGGGCGGCGTGCTCCGCCGATTCGAGGACGACCGCCGCCGCGCCGTCGACCGCCGTGGTGCCCAGCAGCCTGGCCACGACGTCGTTGTGCGGTTCGACCCCCACGACGACGGCGATCCCGGCACGTCCCACGGCGATCAGGTTGCGGCCCCAGTGCAGGGCGTCGAGACCGCCGGCCGGGCCGTTGCCGAGTCCCACGGTGGGGCCGCGCAGGCCGTAGTTGATGGCGATCCAGCCGACGATGCCGCTCGTGGAGGTCTGTGGCAGGCCCGTCGCGCTGAGCGCGCGGGAGCCCCGCAGGGCGGCGGTGTCGACGTATCCGCAGACGCTGTCGTAGTTGCCCGTGTTGGAGCTGACGACCACCGCCGTGGCGGCGGGATCGGCCGTGAAGCCGTCGTCCGCGTCGTGGAGTCCCGCGTCCTCCAGGGCCGGTCCGACGGCCCGCAGGGCGAGCCGGGTCGCGCGGTCCTTGTGCCTGAGATCGCGGCCGGTCAGACCGGTCTCCGGATCGAAGCCGCCTTCGGCCGGCGCCGTCCCCAACAGGTCGGCCGCGCCGGACAGTCCGGGTACGGCGAGCCCCGTCCCGGTGACGAACACGGTGTGCGCGCGGTCGGTGCTCATGCCTTCTCCACCACTGCCACGGCGTTGATCCCGCCGAATCCGAACGCGTTCACCTGGGCCAGGCGGATCTTCGCCGGGGCGGCGGCGCCGCGCACCAGCCGCAGCCCGGCCGCCTCCTCGATCGGGTCGGTCAGCCCGGCCACGGGCGGCACGGCGCCGTGCCGCATTCCCAGCACGGCGGTGATCAGGCTGAGCAGGCCGGAGCCGCCGAGGGTGTGCCCGACCGAGGACTTGGCGGCCGTCATGAGGGGGCCGGGGGCCTCGGGGAAGACCTCGGCCATCACCGTGGCCTCGGTCTCGTCGTTGCGGGCGGTGCCGGTGCCGTGCAGCATGACCAGGTCGATGTCGGCGGGGCGCACCCCGGCCCGGCGGTGCGCCTCGCGCACGGCGGTCGTGATGCCCGCGGGGTCGGGCGCCGTGGGGTGGACGGCGTCGCAGTTGAGCGCCACCGACCGCAGCCGCGCGACGGGCGGCCCGCCGCCGGTGCCGGGCCTCCTGAGGACGACGGCGACGGCGCCCTCCCCCATCACCATGCCCTTGTGCGTGCGGTCGAAGGGGCGCACGGCGTGCGGGACCAGGGTCTGGGCGCGGTCCATCGCGGCGAAGGTGGACTCGGCGATCGAGTCGACGCCGGCGACGACCACGATGTCGGCGAGCCCCAGTTCCAGCATGTCCGCCCCGAGCCCGAGCGCGTACAGGGAGGCGGCACAGGCGTTGGCGCAGGTGTAGCTCGTGACGGCGTTGAACCGGCGCCGCAGCGCGGGTCCGAAGTACAGGTCGTCATTGGTCAGTTCGGCGCCCTCGCGCCACCACATCTCCAGGCTGCGCTGCTCGCGCAGGGTGGTGCCGACGAGGACGGGGACGTCGGTGAGGTCCTCGCCGAGTCCCGCGTCGGCGAGTGCCCGGGCGACGGCCGTCAGCAGCCAGCCGGTGGCGCGCAGCGGTACGTCGCGGCCGTCCGCGGGCAGGTCGTCGATGGCGTAGGTGTGCCGGGCCCGGTACCTGCCGGAGTCGAAGATCCGGGTGGGGGCGAGCCCTTCGCGGCCGGCGCGCATCGCGGCGAAGCTCTCCTCTGCGTCGCCGCCGAGGGCGGTGATGGCGGCGAGCCCGGTGATGTCCCAGGTCATGCGCCCGTCACCCGCTCCCGGAGACGGCGGACGGAGACCTTGCCGCTCGTCGTCGTGGGGAAGGAGTCGAACAGCTCGACGCGCGAGGGCCGTTTGTGCGCGGGCAGTTGCCTGCGCGCGGCGGCGACGACCTGTCTGCGCGTGCGCCCGGCGTCGAATCCCTCGGCCACCTGGACGCAGGCGACGGCCTGTTCCAGACCGCTGTCGTCACGGGCGGCCACGACCGCGCACGCGGCGACGCCCTCGACGCCGCGCACCACGTTCTCGATCTCGGCGGGGACGACCTTGTAGCCGCCGAGGTTGATGATGTCGTCGGCCCGGCACAGATAGGTGAAGGACCCGTCGGCCTCCTGCCGGACGAGGTCGCCGGTGTACACGCCGCCGTCCGCGAACGAGGAAGCGTCGAGCCCCTCCCGGTTGACGTAGCCGAGGGCGACGGTGGGGCCCGCGATGTGCAGCCGGCCGTCCTGCCCGAGGGGCAG
Organism: Streptomyces luteireticuli; assembly: GCF_041519305.1. Classification (NCBI taxonomy): domain Bacteria; kingdom Bacillati; phylum Actinomycetota; class Actinomycetes; order Kitasatosporales; family Streptomycetaceae; genus Streptomyces; species Streptomyces luteireticuli. The sequence continues at coordinate 1,569,268 of NZ_CP167927.1, read as the reverse complement.
CCCGGCGCCGGCGGCGTCGCGCACGGTGGCGCGGACGCCGGGCACGGGGAAGCCCAGCGGGCCGTCCGTCCCGCCCCGGGGCGGGGTGGTCAGGGCGACGTGCATGACCTCGGTGGCGCCGAAGCAGTCGACCAGGTCGGCCCCGGTCATCTCCCGGATGCGGTCGGCGAGTTGCGGGGGGCAGTGCTCGCCCGCGGTCGTGCACAGCCGCACCGGGCCGTAGGCGTCCCGTTCCTCCTCGCCGAGGGCCAGCAGCGCGGCGTACAGGCGGGGGACGGAGGACAGCACGGTCGGCCGGTGCGTGCGCAGCGCGTCGACGGTGACGTAGGGGTCGACGGTGCCCCGCACGAGGGCGGCACTGGCGCCGGCCGCGAGGACGCACAGGAAGGCGTTGCCGAATCCGTAGCCGAACGACAGGCGTGCCGTGGTCAGGAAGCGGTCCTCGGGGCGCAGTCCCAGGACCTCGCCGAATCCGTCGATCATGGCGATGATGCCGGCGGCGGAGTGCCGGACCCCCTTGGGCGTGCCGGTGCTGCCCGAGGTGTACTGCACCAGCGTTTCGCCGTCGGCGGGCCAGACGTGCGCCGGTCCGGCCGCGGCGGGCCGCAGGACGGCCGGCGGCCGTGTCCCGGCGAGGTCCCGGCGGACGTCCTCGCCGTCGACGAGCGCGCGGCCGGCCAACTCCGCCCGCAGGGAGGAGCGTTTGGCGTCGCCGCCGTCGAGGTGGACGATCCGGGCGGCACAGTCCTCGACCGCGAAGGCGATGTCGCCGTCGCCGAGCAGGGGACTGACCATGACCGGGACGGACCCGTTCCACCAGTGCCCGAGGACGGCCACCACGGTGGCCACCGAGTCCTCCGCCAGTACGACGCCGCGCGAGCCCGGCATGACGCCCGCCTCCGCCAGGGCGCCCGCGTAGCCGCGGGCCGCCTCGTACAGGGCCGCGTAGGACACCGCGCCCACGTCCGGGTCCGCGTAGGAGAGCAGATCGCCCCGCCCCGCCGCCAGTTGACGGCCCACCAGGCGCTCGACGAGGTCGTACCCCCGGGCGTCGAGGAGCGGCAGGACGTCGGCCACGGAGCCGATGCGCGACGCCTCCCGCGCCGGGAGGGCGAGGCCGAACTCCTCCCGGATGCGGGTGACGGTCTCCACCTTCTCCAGGGAGTCCATGCCGAGTTCGTCCACCCACCGGTCCGAATCGCCGACTTCGGCCGTTTCCATCTCGAGAACCGTCGCCACGATTTCGCGGAGGCGAGCGCGTGCGGCGCTCGCTCGTGTAGTCAGTGGGGCTTCCGTGGTCACTGGTGGCTTCCCTTCCTGCCGGTGGCCAGAAAGCTATTGCGGCGCCGGCCGTCGCGGGAACCGCGTGAAGAGGTAGGCCGCCACCCGGCCCACCTACTCGATCAGGTAGTGCCGCAGGTCAATGCGCCGAACTAACGTCGTCCGCAGACGTGGTGCGACACATCAGGCGCACCGGATCCCGATCGAGGCCAGGTGAAGATGCCGCTCACGACGCGAACCATGCTCGACCAGGAGACCCGAACGCGCATTCATGAGGACCCCTCCGTGGGCGGCGGGAACGCCTGGCGCAAGGCTCTTGAACTGAGCCCCCACCCGGAGGCGACCTGTCTGGTCGCCGACCGCCCCGTGTACGACCTCGACGGGGCGCGGCAGTCGGAATTCAGCCTCGTCCAGCTCGACGAACTCGCCGAGGGATGGGCGGCGTTCCACTGGGACCGCGGCGTGCGCGCACGCGACCGCGTCGTGGTCTACGTCGAGGACTCCTTCGACGACCAGGTGCAGCTGGCCGCCCTGGCCCGGATCGGTGCCATTCCCCTGCTCATCAACGGCCGCATGGACCCCGCGCTCGCGCTCGGCCTGATGGCCCGGGTGGACCCGGTCGGCCTGTACACCGACGCGGACCGCCTGGCGCTGCTCGACGGCCGGCACGAGAAGCTGGCGGGCCTGCGCTGGACCGTCACCGACGAGGAGGCGCGCGGCCCGGGCCGGCGCACCCTCCCCGACGGCGCGCTGTACCGGCACGCCGACGAGGACCCCGTCTTCCTGTGCCACTCCTCCGGCACGACCGGCAACCCCAAGCCCGTCATCTGGGCGCACCGGCAGAGCCTGCACGGCCCGGGCTGGCGGCTGTCCGTGCCCGAGGCCCCGAACGTGCTGCTCTCGGCGGCGCCCCAGTCCCACTCGTCCGCGATCGCGTACACCTTCTACTCGCTGCTGTGCGGACTGCCGCTGATCTCCTTCTCCGACCAGACCGGCGCCGGAGTGGCGCGCGGCGCCCGGGAGCACCGGCCGACCCGCATCCTGGCGTTCAACCAGACCTACTCCGAACTCGCGGCCATGGAGCTGGACCCCGAGGACTTCACCTCGGTGCGCGAGTGGCAGAACACCGGTGACGCGGCGCACGACGCCCACATCCGCAAGCTGCTCCGCCACGGCCACCACCTCGTCGACGGCGAGCGCAGGCCCGGTTCGGTCTTCAGCGACGGCCTCGGCTCCTCGGAGCTGGGGTGGGCGACCCTGCGCCGCTACGTCGACCGGGACACCCCGCCCCGGCCGCGCTTCCTGGGCAACCCGGTTCCGGCCGGCGAGGTGGCGGTGCTGAGGGAGGACGGGACCGAGGCCGCGGACGGCGAGGTCGGCCTCTTCGGCCTGCGCAGCGCGTCCGTCATCCCCGGCTACTGGAACGACGCGGACACCTACTACCGCAGCAAACTGGCCGGTTACTGGCTCTCCGGCGACCTGGTGTACCGCGAGGGGGACGACTTCTTCCACGTCGACCGGGCCGTGGACGCGATCCGCACGCCCGACGGCGACGGCTACTCGGTGCTCATGGAGGAGATCCTCCTGATGCACCTGGCCGAGGTCCGGGACTGCGCGGTGGCCGCCGGACACCTCGGCGGCACCCCGACGCCGGTGGCCGTGGTCAGGACGGACGGGGCGGCGGACCCCGGGGACCTGCTGCGGCGCGCCAACGCGGCGCTGGCGGCGGCGGGTCAGCCCGCGCTGGCCCTGCTGGAGATCGCCGAGGACGCGTCGGGCATCCCGGTCGGGCCCACCGGCAAGGTCCTCAAGCGCATGCTGCGCGAGAAGTACGCCGACCTTGCCGACTACGCGGCCACCGGCACGGCGGCCTTCGCCACCGCCGGTGTCGGGGGCGCTGCCTCCCGATGACCGAGATCCCGACCTCCCCGCAGCCGGGACCGATCACGGACCAGGAACCGATCACCGGCCCGGAACCGATCACCGACCCGCAACCGATCACCGACCCGCAACCGATTACGGACCCGGACGAACTGGCCCGCTGGATCGTCAGACCCGGCGCCCCGGAGACCCTCGCCGCGCGCATGGGCATCAAGCTCCTGGAGGCCTCGCCCCACCGCCTGGTCGGCACGATGCCGGTGGCGGGGAACAAACAGCTCTACGGCCTGCTGCACGGCGGCGCGGCCGTCGTCCTCGCGGAGACGCTGGGGTCCATCGGCGCGGCCCTGCACGCTGGCGGCGGCCACATAGCGCTGGGCGTGGACATCAACGCCACGCACCACCGCGCGGTGCGCGGAGGCATCGTCACCGGGGTGGCGACCGCCCTCAACCTCGGGCCGGCCACGGCCTCGTACGACGTGGCCGTCTTCGACGAGGCGGGTAATCGCACGTGCACAGCGCGGATTACAGTCGCTCCGAACACTCCGCAGCGCATGCAACGAGGAAAGAAATGACAGATGCTGATTCCCGGGCGCCCGCTTCGATCCCTTCGGGCAAGGGCAGTTCGGGGCAACCGAAAGCGGTGCAGGGCGTGTCCACAGTGGCGGTGCTCGCGGTCCTCTTAGCGGGCACCTTCATCACCCAGTTCGACTTCTTCGTGGTCAACGTGGCGGCCCCGTCCCTCCAGGACGACCTCGGAGCGGGCGGCACCGCGCTCGAACTCATCGTGGGCGGCTACGCCTTCGCGCTCGCCAGCGGCATGGTCACCGGCGGCCGGCTCGGTGACCTCCTGGGCCACCGGAAGATGTTCGCGATCGGCATGGCGGGGTTCGGCATAGCCTCGCTGCTGTGCGGAATCGCCATGACACCGGGGCAGTTGATCGCCGCACGGCTCGTGCAGGGATTCACCGGCGCCGCGATGGCACCGCAGGTCCTCGCCACCATCACCGCGACCTTCGCTCCCACGGAGCGCCCCCGGGCCATCGCCGCCTACGGGGTGACGGCGGGCATCGGCTCGATCGCGGGCCAGCTGCTCGGCGGCCTGCTGCTCAACGCCGATGTGGCCGGGCTCGGTTGGCGGGCCATCTTCCTGGTCAACGTCCCGATCTGCGCGGTCGTCGCGCTGCTCGCCCCCCGGGTCCTGCCCGCCTCGGAGCCGCGCCGCGGCACCGGCCTCGACCCGGTCGGGGCGCTGGGACTGAGCATCTCGCTCGGCATGATCCTCGTCCCCCTGGCCCTGGGACACTCGTCCGGCTGGGCCGCCTGGACCTGGCTGTGCATGGCGGGCGGGGCCGCGCTCATGGCGCTCACCCTGGGATGGGAGCAGCGGCTCGGCACGCGGGGCGGGGATCCCGTCCTCGACCTGTCGCTGTTCCGCGGCCCGTCGTTCCGGGCGGGCATCGTCGCCAGCGGCGCCTTCTACGTCTACTTCGGCAGCTTCATCTTCACGCTCACCCTGCTCCTGCAGGGCGGCCTCGGCCTGAGCCCGGTCCGCGCGGGCCTCGCCTTCACCCCGATGGGAGTCGCCTACATGGTGACGTCCATCGCGGGCAAGAAGTGGTCGGCCCGCTACGGCATGAACGCCCTCATCGCCGGCAGCGCGGTGACGGCCGTCGGCCTGCTGGTCCTCGTCCTGCGGCTGCACACGGCCGGTGAGGACACCGGCGTGGCCTGGATCTGCGGGTCTCTGTGCCTGGTCGGTCTGGGCAACGGCGTGGTGCTGCCCTCGCTCATCGGCGCCGCCCTGCTGCAAGTTCCCGCGAACAAGGCCGGTATGGCGTCCGGGGCACTCACCACGGCGCAGCAGTTCGCCAGTTCGGCCGGCGTCGCCGCCGTCGGCGCGCTGTTCTTCGCCGTCGCCGGCGACCGCGCGCCCGACACCTCGTATGTGGACGCGATGGTGTGGGCCGCGTCCGTCTGCCTGCTCATGTGCCTCGTCGTGATGAGCATGCTGGCGATCTTCCGCCGGATAGCCGGCCGCCCGGCCCCTGCCGAGAACTGACGTTCCGTCAGCAGATTCCTTCCGTCCCTTCCGATCCTTCCGCCGTCCACCGCCCGGAACCGGGCCCACCTCGCCCGTGGGTCTGGTTCCGTATGCCCCGTCAGTGCCGCACACCCCGATTCAGCCACCGCAACAGGCAACCCAGGAGGAGTTCCGGCCGTGACCGCCAGACCACACACCATATGCCTCGTCGGCGCGGGGCCGCGTGGCCTGTCCGTGCTGGAACGGATCTGCGCCAACGCCCGCCGGGTACCCGCCGGCACGGACATCCACATCCACGTCGTCGACCCGTACGCCCCCGGAGCGGGCGGCGTGTGGCGCACCGGCCAGTCCCGCCTGCTGCTGATGAACACCGTGGCCGGACAGATCTCGGTGTTCACCGACCCGAGCGTCGATCTGGAGGGGCCGTTGGAGCCCGGGCCGAGCCTGTACGAGTGGGCGCAGTCGCTGCTCGCCGGCGAGGCCGACGACACGTGCCCCGACGGGCTGCGCCGCGATGTCCTCGCGGAGGCGCGGGAGCTCGGGCCCGACAGCTATCCCACCCGCGCCTTCTACGGGCAGTACCTGCGCTGGGTCCACGCACGGATCGTGGCCGGCGCCCCGTCCTCGGTCACCGTGACGGAACACCGCACCCGGGCCGTGGCCCTGCGGGACGAGCAGGACGGCGTCACGGACGTCCCCCGGCAGGCCGTCACGCTGGCGGACGGCACGGAACTGCGCCGTCTCGACGCCGTGGTCCTCGCCCAGGGCCACCTGCCGGCCCGCCTCTCGCGGGCCGACCGCGCCCGGGCGGCGCAGACGGCGCGCCACGGGATCCACCACGTCCCGCCGGCCAACCCCGCCGATGTCGACCTCGGCGCGATCCGTCCCGGCCAGGAGGTGATCGTGCGGGGGCTGGGGCTGAACTTCTTCGACTACATGGCACTGTTCACCGTCGGCCGGGGCGGTTCCTTCGCCCGGTCCGCCGGGCGGCTCGTCTACCGGGCGTCGGGCAACGAGCCGCGCCTGTACGCGGGTTCGCGGCGCGGGATCCCGTACCACGCGCGCGGCGAGAACCAGAAGGGACCGCACGGCCGCCACGAGCCGCTGCTGCTGACCCCGGAGCGCATCGCCGCCCTGAAGGCCCGCGCCGTCCTGGAATCCGGCCTCGACTTCATGAGCGACATCTGGCCCCTGGTCGCCAAGGAGGTGGAGACGGTCTACTACCGCACCCTGCTCGCCTCCCGGCAACTCACCCTGCGGGCACGGCGTTTCGAGAGCGCATATGTGAACGCCCCGTGGGGCACCGACGAGGAGCAGCGCATCCTCGACGCCCACGACATCGGGGAGAAGGAGCGATGGGACTGGGACCTGCTCGCCCGGCCGTACCGCGACGAGGAGTTCAGCGGCCCCGCTGCCTTCGAGTGCTGGCTGCTCGACCGGCTGCGCCAGGACGTGGCCGAGGCCCGGGCCGGCAACGTGCACGGTCCGCGCAAGGCCGCCCTGGACGTGCTGCGCGACCTGCGCAACGAGATACGGCAGCTGGTCGACCACGGCGGGCTGCACGGGGACTCGCACCGGGACGGTCTGGACGGCTGGTTCACCCCGCTCAACGCGTTCCTGTCCATCGGTCCGCCGACGCGGCGCATCGAGGAGATGACCGCCCTGATCGAGGCCCGTGTCCTGACCGTGGTCGGTCCCGGGATGCGGGTGGACGTGGACGAGGCGACCGGTGTCCTCACCGCGCACTCGCCCGTGGTGCCCGGTTCCGAGGTCCGCGCCGGAGCCGTCGTCGAGGCCCGGCTGCCGGGGATCACGCTGCGCGACACCGATGACGCGCTGCTGCGGGGCCTGCTGGACGCGGGGGAGTGCGCCCCGTACCGGATCAGGACCAGGGACGGTGGGTGGTACGAGACCGACGGGCTCTCCGTCACCCCCCGCCCCTTCCGGCTCGTGGACGTCCGGGGCCGCGCGCATCCGCGGCGCTTCGCCTTCGGCGTGCCCACCGAGTCGGTGCACTGGGTGACCGCGGCCGGCATCCGTCCCGGGGTCAACTCCGTCACTCTCACCGACTCCGACGCCATCGCACGGGCCGTACTCGTCTGCTCCGGCGCGGCCCTGGACGGCCGGGGCGCCGGACGGGCAGGGGCGGTCGCCTGAGCCTCGTGCCGCACCGCCGCACCGCCGCTCGGACCCAGGAGCGGGAGCCGGATCCCCACCCGGTTCCCGCTCCTGTCGTTTGCGCGACGCACACCGAGGCCCGGCTCCCGGAGGTGACATTTCCGGGACGAAGTGCGGACCGATCACGAGCCGTCGCGATCACGAACCCGGCCGTCCGGCCCGCCCGGTGGCGGGCGGGCCCGGCGTTCCCCGGCCGTTCCCTTGGGCTCCGCCCGCCGTGAAATATCCCTCCACGGCCGCCCGTTGGGCAAAATATTCCCACGTTCCCGTAGTGGTTGGTAGCTGAACATAGTTTTGCCCGGCCGTTAGTGCGACGTGGAGTACCATCGCGTGCGTTGCTTCCGGCGGCTGTCGGGTGCGTGCTCGGGTGATGTACCGTGGCGCTCTGCCGGTCGTACTCGTGGGTAACTCGGATCGGGGTGAGTGGATTTGCCGGTGACGGATTTTCCGGCTCTGTATCGCCCGGTCAACTGAATTTCGAAATCGGCCGCTACACACTAATGGGTGTCAAGTGCTCGATAACGTCATCACTTCGCGCCAGATGCTTTCCCTCTCCTATCCGGAACTCGACGAGCTCTCCGCCGGCGCGCGGCAGTTCGTCCAGGCGGCGGCCCTCGTCGGGGAGGGTTTCACGCTGCAGGAGGTCGCCCAGCTGCAGTCGGTGACCACGCTGAGTCTGCTGCCCCTGCTCGACGAGGCCCTCGCCGCCGGGGTGGTCGATTTCGCCGGCGACCGCCTGGCATTCGCCTCGGCGGAGGTCCACCGGGCCCTCCGGGAACAAGTCCCCAGCCGGGTGGGGCGCATGCTTCTCCACAGCGTCTCGCCCTCCCACCTGCATGAGGCGGCCGGTCCGGCCGTTCCCGGGGAAGAGGCCGTGTTTTCCCCGGAAAACTCCTCGGGCAACTCCACTGGCAACTCCACTGGCAACTCCACTGGCAACTCCACTGGCAACTCCTCGGGTGTCGCCGAGGATTTGCTGTCCGGGCTGTTCCGGGCGGAGAGTTCGGCGGGGGAACGATTGTCGTCCTCCGCGGAGGACGAGTTGCGCACCGAGCTGACCCGCCAATTGTCCGGATCGACCGATGCCGCCGCGGCCGGGAACGAGGCGGATCTGGTCGTCCGGCTCTTCAAGGACGATGCACGGGGACGCAAGGACTGGGCCCGGGAAATCCTGCGGGTCCACCGGGCCACGCCCGTCTCTGCTATCGCCGCAATCGTGCTGTCGAACCTCGAATGGGCCGCGGGCTCGCTCGACGAAGGACTGCACTGGGGCCGTGAGGCGCTCCGCCTGGCGAACGACGCCCTTCCCGTCACCTGGCGGCCCTATCCGTCGCTGGCACTCGGGGCCAAGCTGAATCAGCTCGGGCGGTTCTGCGAAAGCGCCACCGAAATCGGCCGGGCACGTGCGCTGGCCGAACGGCTGCACCACCACCGGGCGATCACCGATTCCATGATCGCGAACGGCCGGGTCCTGATGGGCCGGGGCCACATGGCCCAGGCCGAGGCCGAACTCGCCTCGTCCGTCTCCCTGGCACGGCGGCTCGGCGACAGCACGACCGCCTCCCACGGGCTGGCACTGATGTCGTTGATATCCCTGGCGCGGGGCGAGAACGGCCGGGCCGCCGACCAGGTGTGGCGGGCGGGCACGGAGCTCGCCGGGAGACCCCGCGCGGCGCTGGTCGCCCACCAGTGGGCCGACGTCCGGGTGTCCGCCGAGCACGCGGATCCGCGCAACGCCGTGAAGCTGCTCGTGGGCCGCTACCCCGAACTCGTCACCGAGCCCTCCCTGTTCCTGCGCGACCATGCGGCGGCCGCCTGGCTCGTACGGCTGGCCCGGCGGGCCGAGGACACCTCGCTCGCCGCGTCCGCCGTCCGCGCCGTGGAGCGGCTGGCGCAGCCGTCCGCCGCGGACCCCGCGTACACGGCGGCGGCGCTGCACGCCTGGGCCCTGCTGCACGACAACGTGGAGGCCCTGGAGTGCGCGGTCCGGCAGCACCGTTACCCCTTCGCGGCGGCCGCGGCGGACGAGGACCTCGGCATGCTGCTCATGAGACGCGGGGACCGCGAGGCATCGGTCGGCAGACATCTGCGCGCGGCCCGGGACCGTTACCGCTCCATCGGCGCCAGCGCCGCCGCCACCCGGGTCGAATCCGTCCTCCGCGAGCTGGGCACCGGATTCTTCCCGCCCCGGTCGAACCCGGCCTCCCCGGCCGCCGTCCCGCTCGACGACCTCACGGAGGCCGAACTCCGCATTGCCCACCTGGTGGCCGGCGGCATGACGAACCGGCAGGTGGCCACCCGCCTCGGGCGCTCGCCGCACACCGTCAACTACCACCTCCGGCAGATCTTCCGGAAGCTCGACATCGGCTCACGCGTCGAACTGGCCCGGCTGTTGGACTGAAGCCTCGGGCAGAGGCTGCTTCCCGAGCAGAAGGGCGAGTGCCAGGGCGAGCGCCATGAAGGGCACCGTCCAGGCGAAGACGGAGCGGAACGCCGCCGCGTCCGGGACGGGGCCGTGCGTCCCGGCGGCGAGGATCGCGCCGAAGAGGGCGGCGCCGAAGGCCCCGCCGAGCGAGCGGAAGAAGTTCAGCACGCCCGTGGCAGTGCCGATGTGGTCGTGGGCCACGGAGAACTGGCCGACGAGGATGCAGACCTGGACGAAGAAGCCGATGCCGATACCGGTGACGGCCAGCGGAACGATCAGGGCGACGGCGCCGGTGTTCCGGTCGGCATGGCCGAGGACGGTCATCGAGGCCGCGACGAGGACCGCGCCGACGACGGGATAGGGCTTGTAGCGGCCGGTCCGGCCGATGAGGAGGCCGGAGAGCACCGCGGCGGCCACGAGGCCGAGGAGCAGGGGGATGACGTAGAGCCCGGCGGTGAAGGCGGACGTGTGCTGCACGGTCTGCAGGAACATCGGCGCGTACAGCATGCCGGCCATCAACACCAGGGAAGCGAGCAGGAACTGGACCGCCACCAGGCTGAAGTCGGTGGAGCGGAACAGGTGCAGCGGGGTGATCGGCTCGGCCGCCCGGTGCTCGACGAGGAGGTATCCGCCCAGGGAGACGACGGCGAGCCCGGCCGGAGCGAGGACGGCGGGGGACGACCAGGGGTGGTCGTGTCCGCCCCAGGTGGTGAACAGGACGACGCTGGTGGTGAACACGGTGACGGTGACGGCACCGAGGATGTCGACCCGGCCCTCGCCCGCGGGGCCGGGCAGCCGGAGCTTCGCGGCGACCGCGACGAGCGCGAGGGCGCCGATGGGCAGGTTGACGTAGAAGATCCAGCGCCAGGAGAGCCCGTCGGAGAAGGCGCCGCCGCACAGGGGCCCGGCGATGAGGGCCGCGGCGGCGACTGCGCCGAGGGCGGCCTGGAGCCTGGCCCGGCGGCGCGGGGAGGCCAGGTCGCCGGTGATGGCCATGACCAGCGAGGTGATCGCCCCGCCGCCGACGCCCTGCAGCGCTCGCGAGGCGGCCAGCAGGGGAAGAGTACGGGCGACTCCGCTGAGCAAGGAGCCCACCAGGAAGACGACGACGGTCAGTTGGAGGACCTTCTTGCGGCCGTAGAGGTCGCCGAGCCTGCCGGAGAGCAGGGTGGAGACCGAGCCGGTGAGCAGATAGGCGGTCGCGATCCAGGAGATGTCCGCTCCCGCGCCGAGGTCCGCGCCGATGCCGGGCAGGGCGGTGGCGACGATCGTCTGGTCCAGGTTGGCCATGAACAGCGCCAGCATCAGGGGGATCACGAGCATCATGGGACGGCCTCACGGGGGCGGGTAGAACTGGCGGACCCAGTGGCGGTAGAGGCCGATGGCCTCGTCGCCGGTGGTGAGGCGGGGGGCGAGGCTCATAGCGCTTGGTGTTCCAGATCGTCACGTCCTGCAGGACCTTGCGGGTCGCGCCCAGCAGCAACCCGTGGGCGACGGCGCGGTGCAGGGGCGACGTGCTCGCGGACCGCGGTGACCGGCTGCCCGAGCAGGCCGACGCGACGGTCAGGAGCGTGCGCCCGGACGCGGTCGGCGTATGGAGGGCCCAGAGGTAGGTGACGAGTCCGAGCCGGGGCAGGGCGGCCTCGACGCGCAGACACCCCAGCCCGGCCATGAGGAAGGAGTGGTCGACCTGGAACCTGCGCAGAGCGGCGGGCCGGGCCGGGCCGAGCCTGAGGCGATAACGCAGGTACGGGCCTTCCGCCTTCGGCGGATCCAGTTCCCGCAGGGTCACCCGGTGCACGACCGGCAGATGCCGGTAGTCGCAGGCGTTCTCGGGGAGTTCCTGGGCGGGGGCGTGGACCTCGATGCTCCAGAGGGCCGTCGGAACGACTCCGCCCGGGGCCGTCTCCGGGGCCTCCCAGGTGGGCCCGGTACCGTCGGGCGCGTACCAGCCGAAGACCATGCCGTTGCGTTCGTGGATCGTATGGTGCTCCACCCGCGCACGCGGGGGCCTGCCGTCGGGCGTTGCGACGCATGTGCCGTCAGGGGCGAAGGCGAAGTGATGGAAGGGGCATACGAGGTTCAGGCCCTCGACGGTGCCTCCGGCGCCGAAGTGGGCGCCGAGGTGCGGGCAGTAGGGGTGCACCGCATAGGGCGTTCCGTCGTCGGTGCGGTAGAGGACCACGTCCTCGCCCGCCAGCCGCCGGGTCAGGACGCGGCCGGGGGCCAGCTCGCGGGAGAGCGCCAGGAAGAACCAGCCGCTCGGGTAGGGGAGTTCCCGGTCCGATGGATCCACCTCCACCGTCATGACGCGGAGTTTTCGCCGGAAAGGTGATCGATACACCCTTAGCGGGGGCGAGTCACTCATATGAGTTGCGTTCTCGTTGCACCCCTTGTTCTGGTATCGCCAATTGGTACGTTCACCACCTCGGCGGACTACCAGGGGGGAGACGCCATGGCCGACGGAGCGACGGAAGTCGCCGTCATCGGCGCCGGTCTCTCCGGCATCGCCGCGGTGATCGCCCTGCGCCGGGCCGGCTTCGACGACGTCGTCGTGCTGGAGAAGTCCGCGCACACGGGCGGCACATGGCGCGACAACGCCTACCCCGGCTGCGGCTGTGACGTCCCCGCCATGCTGTACGAGTACTCCTTCGCCCCCCACGCCTGGAAGAGGTGCTTCGCCCCCCGGTCCGAGATCCTGGACTACCTGCGGACCACCGCTTCGGACCACGGCCTGGACAGGGCCGTCCACCACGGCGTGGAGGTGCTGGAGGCGCGGTGGGACGCGGCCGCGCACCACTGGGTCCTACGGACCACCGCCGGCACCCGCACCGCCCGTTCCGTCGTCGTGGCCACCGGCCCCTGGCACCGCCCCCGTTACCCGGACATCCCCGGCCTCGACACCTTCCCCGGCCCCGTCTTCCACTCCGCCCGCTGGAACCACGACGTCGACCTGACCGGCCGCCGTGTCGCCGTCGTCGGCACCGGGGCGTCCGCCGTGCAGTTCGTCCCCGAGATCCAGCCCCGGGCGGAGCGCGTGGACGTCTTCCAGAGCACCCCGCAGTGGGTGCTGCCCAAGCCCGACTACGCCCTGCCGCCGGCCCTCCACCGGCACCCGGTCGTGCGCCGCGCCTTCCGCGGCCAGCACTACTGGACCCAGGAGGCCATCGGCCTCCTCCTGCGCCACCCCCGTCTGCTGCCGCCCCTCGAGGCCATGGCCCGGCTCCATCTGCGCAGGTCCGTCCCCGACCCGGCCCTGCGCCAGGCGCTGACTCCCCGCTACCGCTTCGGGGTTCGCCGCATCATCGCCTCCGACACCTATTATCCGGCCCTCACCAGGCCCAACGTTCGGCTCCACCCCACCCGGGTCGCCTCCGTGCAGGACCGGGAGGTCATCGGCGCCGACGGCACCCGCGTCCGCGCCGACGTCGTCGTCCTCGCCACCGGCTTCCGTGTCGGCGCCGCGCCGTTCGCCCTCCACGGCGCCGACGGCACCACCCTGGCCCGGAGCTGGGAGCGCGACCGCCGTGCCTACCTCGGCACCAGCGTCAGCGGGTTCCCCAACCTCTTCCTGCTCCCGGGGCCGAACCTGTTCTCCGGCACCACCGCGGTCCCCACCGCCGTGGAGGCCCAACTCCACTACATCGTCAGCGCCCTCGTCCACCTCCGCGCCGGCGGATACACCTCCTTCGACGTCCGGCCGGAGGTCCAGGACGCGCACCACACGGCCCTTCAGGCGGCGTTGCGGACCACCGTCTACAACACCGCCGACGGGTCCGGCTATTACTTCGGCCTTCCCGGGGTGAACACCTTCTGCTGGCCCTGGTCCACCGGCCGGCTCGTGAAACGGCTGCGCTCCTTCGCGCCCGACGCATACCTCTGGTCGACACCGCCCCGGCGGCCCGGGTCCGCCCCGCTCCTGTCGCACGCCGCGGGAGAACACCGCCGGGAGAAGTGAGACCGGGAGGAGCGGGACCGGGAGAAGCGGGAAGGGGCGCCGCCGCCCCCAGGATGCCGCGCGTCCCGCCGCGCTAGAGTCCTCGCCTCGGCAAACGCGTGTCCGAGGGAGAGGTCGTGACCTGTGGCCATGGAGTTCGGCACCCTGTTACGGCAACTGCGGCACAACAGGGGAATGACCCAGGAGACCCTGGCGGAGCGCGCGGGAGTGGGCGTGCGTACCGTCCGGGGGCTGGAGACGGGAGAGCGGGCCGACCCCAGGGTGGCCACGGTGCGGCTGCTCGCCGACGCACTCGGACTGCGGCCCGCGGAACGCGAGGAGTTGCTGGCGGCCGCCGTCCGCCGGACCGGGCCCGGGGACCGGCCCGACGGCTCGGCCGACCATGTCGAATCCGCCGCCGGGCAGCCGGGTTCGGCGTGGTACGAGCCCCTGGCCGAGGTCGCCGAGCTGCTTGCGCAGTCGGTGACCACCCGCTGGCAGCGCGAGGAGGAGCACCGGCAGGTCCACGACCCGTATCCGCTGCCGGTGCGCTGGCGGCCGGTTCCCGAGGAGTTGACCGACCACTGGGCCAACATCCTCCGCCTGCCCGCCGGGAGCGCGCACGGCCCGCTCGACCTGAGCGGGCGGCTGGACGAGATCGTGGGTGTGTACCGGCGGATCCCGTCCGGGCGGCTGGTGGTGCTGGGCCGGTCCGGCTCGGGGAAGACGATCCTCACCGTGCGGTTCGTCCTCGACCGCCTGAAGTCGAGAGCCCTGACCGAGGCCGTACCGGTGATCTTCAGCATCGGCTCGTGGGACCCCTCCGCCCTCACCTTCCGGGACTGGCTCGCCGCCCAACTGACCCGCGATCACCCGGGTCTCACCGCCCCGGGCCCCGGCGGGTCCCCTCTGGCCGCCGCGCTGGTGGAGTCCGGATGGGTGCTCCCGGTGCTGGACGGTTTCGACGAGATCGCCGACGGTCTGCGCCGCCCCGCGCTGGAGGCGCTCAACGCCACGACCCTGCCCCTGCTGCTGACGAGCCGTCCCGCGGAGTACGCGGCCGCCGTGGCGGAGACCGACGTGCTCACCTCCGCCGCCGCGGTGGAGCTGACCGATCTCACCCTGGACGACCTGGCCGACTACCTGCCGCGCAGCACGCGCAAGGCCCGAGGCGCGAACCCCGGGGGAACCGCCTGGGATCCCGTCCTGGCCGCACTGCGCGAACGGCCGGACAGCCGGGCCTGCGCCGACCTCGCCACCGTTCTTACCACCCCGCTGATGGTCACGATCGCCCGCGCCGTCTACAGCGACACTCCCGGCCACGACCCGGCCTCGCTCCTGGACACCCGCCGGTTCGACGGCCCCGGGCAACTGGAGGAGCACTTCCTCGACAACTTCGTCACCGCCGCCTACCGGCCCCGGCCGGAACACCTGCCGCGCAGCGGGCCGCGACCGGACATCGACCCGGAACGCGCCCGGTACTGGCTCGGCCACCTCGCCGATCACCTGACCCGGCTCGGCACCCCCGACCTGGAGTGGTGGCGCCTCGGTTCGGGGCTGCGCCGCCGTACGCGCGCGCTGGTGACCGCACTGGTGGCCGCGACGGCGGTCTGTCTGACCATGGGGCTCGTCATCGGGACGGCCGGTGCCTCGGGCGGCGCTTTTACCGGCTCCTGGCACAACGTCGCGATCCAGTTCGTGAACGTGGCGACCGCAGGGCTCTTCACCGGGCTCGCCCTGGGGACCGCGTACTGGTTCATGTTCGCGGCCAAGGACACCGCCGTGCCGCCCTCCGGAATGCGCGTGAGGGTGTTCGGCGGGGCCCGGAGGGCCGGGCGGAGCATCCCCTCCCGGCTCATGATCGGGTTGGCCTGCGGGGTCTCCTACGGCTTCGGCTACGGCTTCGTCTGGGGAATGCTCAACTGCTTCCTCCTGCGCATCGGCTTCCCGGAGTTCCTGGACATCGGCTTCAGGGACGGCATCCTCTTCGGAGTCGTCTTCGCCCTGGGAGCCGGACCCGCCTTCGGCCTCCAGGCCTTCCTCGAAACCCCGCTCGACGTCCAGTCGGCGGTCAATCCGGTGGGCCTGCTGCGCACGAACCGCCGGACGATCACTGCCCAGTTCCTCCTCTGGACCCCTGCCTTCGGGCTCCTGGTCGGCTCCGGGGCCCTGGTGATGATGCGTCCCATGTCGGTGGTCCTGGGGCCGATCAGCTGGGAGCTCTCGTCGTTGGTCCAGGTCGGTGTCACCAGCGGTCTCGGCGGTGTACTCAGCTACTTGCTCTCCTTCACCGCCTACGGCCAGTGGGTGGTCTTCTCCCGGATCTGGCTGCCGCTGACCGGTCGGCTGCCCTGGCCCGTCGTCGCCTTCCTGGAGGACGCCTACCGGCGCGGCGTCCTCCGCCAGGCCGGCGCGGTCTACCAGTTCCGCCACGCCCGCCTCCAGGAACACCTCGCCCGCACCCATCGGGCACCCGGCGCCCCCCGGCGGCCGACCGGGCCGGACGGCGCCGCGCCCACGCGATAACGGCCGTCATCGCGTGGGCTGTTGTCTCAAGGCGTCGGCCCGGTCATGTGCTCGCTGATCCACTGGATCGGTCCCATGCCCATGCTCGGCACATAGGTCTTGGCGTTGTGCTCGCCGTCCGGGATCTCCCGCAGCGTGGTGTGCACCGGTCCCTTGTTGCCGTAGGACGCGATGAAGTCCTTGGTGTTCTTCATCGACGTCCGCTCCTTCGTGCCGACCTGGAAGGCGAGGTAGACGTCCGGGCCCTTGCCGTCGATCAGCCGCTTCGCCAGCACCTCCGGGTTGTTCGCGGCCTTCTCCTCGGAGTGGCCGGCCCAGAGCGGGGAGTCGGGGACGATGTCCGGGCCGGAGGCGATCACGGCCTTGAACTTGTCGGGGTGCTGGAGCACCGCCTTCAGGCCCGCGAAGGCGCCGGAGGAGGAGCCCATGAAGGCCCAGCCGTCACGCTGCTTCAGCGTACGGAAGTTGGCCTTGATCAGGTCCGGGACGTCCTCGGTCAGCCAGGTGCCCATCTTGGGCTGCCCGGGGATGTCGCTGCCGTCGTAGTAGTTCTTGTCGTCCGGGTTGAGCACCGGCATCGCCACGATGAAGGGCAGGCTCTTGCCCTCCTTCGACCACTGGGCGATCGAGGACTGGAGCTTGAGGTCCGTTCCCATCCAGTAGTTGACCGGGTAGCCGTTGCCGCCGGGCAGGGCGATCAGGACGGGGAAGCCGGACTTGGCGTACTTGGGGTCGTCGTACTGCTTCGGGGCCCAGACCCACACCTTGCCCTTGAAGCCGGACTTCTTGCCGTCCAGGGTGACCACACCGATCTTGGTGCCGTCCTGCACGGTGTTGGCGACCCGGAAGTCGGCCTTCGGGCCGGTGGGCATGAGGGTGCCATGGGCTCCCGTGCCCGCCCCGCCGCCGTCCTTGCCGAAGGTGATCGGGTCGCCCTCGTCGGAGAAGGCGCCGGTGAACTTCAGCACCGGCCAGGCGATCAGGGCCAGGGCGGCCACGCAGGCCACGGCCCATATGGGGCGGCGTTTGGTCGTCGTCATGTCGTCGTTCCTTCTCAGACCTGGTAGCGGTCGGGGGCGAAGAGGTGCAGGTTGTCCCTGACCCAGTCGGAGGTGCGGGCCAGGCCCTCCTCCAGGTCCACCCGCGGGGTCCAGCCGGCCCATTCGCGGGCACGGGAGTTGTCCGAGAGCAGCCGCTCGACCTCGCTGCCGGACGGCCGCAGCCGCGACTCGTCCACGACGACCTTCGCGTCCCGGCCCGAGGCGCGGATCAGCGAGGCGGCCAGATCGCCGATGGAGATCTCGCGCCCGGTGCCGAGGTTGACCGCGTGCCCGACCGCCCGGTCGCAGTCGGCGAGGGCCAGGAAGCCCTCCGCGGTGTCGGTGACATAGGTGAAGTCACGGGTGGGAGAGACCGAACCCAGCCGGATCTCGTCGGCGCCGGAGTGCAACTGGGCCAGGATCGTGGGGATCACCGCACGGGCGGACTGCCGCGGGCCGTAGGTGTTGAAGGGGCGCACCACCGTGACGGGGAGGTCGAAGGAGTGCGCGTACGACAGCGCCAGCATGTCCGCGCCGATCTTCGAGGCGGAGTACGGCGACTGGGGCTGGAGCGGATGGTCCTCGCGGATCGGGACGGTCCGGGCCGTGCCGTAGACCTCGCTGGTCGAGGTGTGCAGCATGCGGCGCACGCCGTGGCGGCGGCAGGCCCCGGCCACGTTCTCGTACCCGCCACATTGGTCTGGACGTACGCCTCGGGGGACGCGTAGCTGTACGGGATGCCGATGAGCGCCGCCAGATGGAAGACGGTGTCGCATCCGGCGACGGCGTCCGTCACGCGGTTCGCGTCCCGTACGTCCCCCGCCAGGATCTCCACGGGGGAGCCGGGCCCGAAGTGGCGGGCCAGATGGCCGCGTTCGGCGTAGGGCTTGTAGTGCGCGAGCACGCGCACCCGCGCCCCGCGCTCGACCAGCAGGTCCACCAGCGTGGAGCCGATGAACCCCTCGGCGCCGGTGACCAGGACGGTCCGGTCGTGCCAACCGGTCCGGACGTCGTTCGCGTTCATGTCGTGCTCCTCAACTCGTCATCAGGGCAGGGGTGCGGCGGCCGGCCAGACGCAGCACCCACGCCGCCATCAGGTCGGCGGCCGCCGCATGGGTGCCGGGGCGGGCGGCGGCGCCCATCGCGGCCAGCCGCCGCGGATCGGCGAGCAGCGGGCCGATCAGCTCCGCCAGCCGCTCGCCGTCCGTCTCCGCGTCCGGCAGCAGCAGCCCGGCGCCGGTGTCGCTCAACACCCGGGCGTTGTGCGTCTGGTGGTCGTGCGGGGCGTGCGGGTACGGGACGAGCACGGCGGGCATCCCGAGCTCCGCCAGCTCCGCCACCGTGGCCGAACCGGCCCGGCACACCATGAGGTCGGCGGCCGCGTAGGCCAGGTCCATGCGGTCCAGGTAGCCGACGGCCGTGGCGACGTGCGCGGACCCGTCCGCGGCCAGCCGGGCCCGGACGTCGTCCAGCGCCGCCGGACCGGTCTTGATCACCAAGTGGACGTCCGTACGGGCCTTCCAGCGCCGGGCCAGGCCGACCGCGGCCTCGGTGAGCCGGGCCGCGCCGAGGCTGCCGCCGTTGAACAGCACCGTCCGTGCGTGGGGCGGCACGCCGAACGCGTGCCGGGCGGTGCCGCGCAGGGCTTCCCTGGCCGTCCGGTCGAGCCCTGCCACCGCCCCGGCCAGGGGCATGCCCACGGTTCGCGCCCGCTCGGCGGTGCGGTCCGGCAGATGGCGGCGCGTACGGTCGAAGGCCAGCGCCACGTGCGGGGTGAGCGCGGCCGCGAAGCGGTTCGCGCGCCCCGGCACCGCGTTGGACTCGTGCACCAGCGCGGGCCGTCCCGCCAGCCGTGCCCCGAGCACGGCGGGCGCGCTCGGATACCCGCCCATGCCGATGACGACCTGGGCGCCCTGCTCCTCGATCACCCGTCGCGCCTGGAGCCCCGAGCGGAGCAGATCGGCGGGCAGCAGGAATCTGCGGGCGCCGAGCGACGGATCGAAGGGGATCATGTCGACTGTGTGCAGCCGGTACCCGGCCTCCGGTATCAGCCGCGTCTCGAGCCCGCGGTCGGTCCCGACGAAGCTGATCACCGCGTCCGGCACGGCTCTTCGCAGCGCCTCGGCGACGGCCAGGCCGGGGTAGATGTGGCCGCCGGTACCACCCGCTCCGACGACCACCGAGAGGGTGTCGTGTGCTGTAGCCATGGCCACAGCATGGAGAAATGCCCTAAGAGGGTTTTAAGAGGTGTTTTGGGGGCCGGGTGGGCGGACGCCCGGCGGGAGGATAACCCCCCGTTCCCCGGTCCGGCTGCCCGGATGGTCCGGCGGGCGGCAGACGCGGAGGATGAACGGACCCGCATCCCCGATCACCGGAGGCGTCCATCATGTCCAGTGTTGCCGGTCCGAAGCCCGCACGCCGTCGTACAGCACGTGCCGCGACCGTCGCCCTGGCCGTCGCGGTGTGCGCCACCGCGATGACCTCCGGCGCAGGAGCGATCGTCAACGGGAAGGCGTCGGAGGAGCGTTACCCCTTCATGGCCACCATCCCGTTGCCGATCGGGACGATTCGCGACGACGGCACCTGCGGTGCGTCGCTGATCGACCCGCAGTGGGTGCTGACGGCGGCCCATTGCGTCGACCCGGCGAGCGGCGTGACCCCGGACGGCATCGTCCGGATCGGCAGCCCGCACCGGCTGTCCGGGGGCACGGTGCGTTCCATCGCGCGGACAGTGGTCCACACGGGCTTCCGCCTCGGCGAAGGAGAGGGACCCAACCGGAACGACGTCGCGCTGGTCCGGCTGGACCGCCCGGTCGTGGAGCAGCCCGTCCGCATCGCCGCCCGGCCCGGGCCGCCCGGCACCCCGACCCGGCTCCTGGGCTTCGGCACCGTCGTCGACACGAGGGACTACAAGGCGATGAAGTTCCCGGACCGGCTCCGGGAGTTGGAGGCCCGAAGAGGCGCGGACGCCGAATGCGCCCCCGGCTACGCGGGGGAGACCCGACTGTGCACGATCAGCCGGGTCCCGCACGCCATGGCGTGCTTCGGGGACTCCGGCGGACCGCAGCTCCAGCGCGGCAGGGACGGCCGGTGGGAGCTGATCGGGGTCACCTCGGGCCCCGGTGCTCCGGACCTGCCGTGCGCGGCGGGGCCGGGGTTGTACAGCAGCGTGCCCGCGTATGCGGGATGGATCCGCGAGACGGTGGGCGGGCGCGGGTGATCGCTTCCGTCCGGGCGGTCAACGTGCCGTCCCGGCGCGCCATGCGTCGAGGACGGCCCGGACCGCGGTGGAGGTTCGGTGGTGCTGGGCGCTGTCGGCCCACCGGTATGCGTCGTGTTCGGTGAGCTTGATCGCCTCACCTGTGGCGGCGACGGTGAAGTTGAACTGGCGGGTGGCGCGTCCGCTGCCGGAGCGGTAGTCGAAGTACCCGAGGTAGTCCCCGATGGTGCTGACCATCAGCCCCGTCTCCTCGGCGACCTCCCGCCGCAGCGCCTCGGCCAGGTCTTCACCGCCGTCGACGCCGCCCGAGGGCAACTCCCACAGGCCGCCGAGATAGTCGCCGGCCGGCCGGCGCAGCAGCAATACCTTGCCGTCGCCGTCCGCGATGACGGCGCCGACGACGGTCTTGGCGATGCCGTCGCGCTCTGCGGCGCGGGCGAGATCGACCAGGAGCGCGGGGGTGGTGGGCGAGAAGGTCACAGCAGGTCCTTCGCGTGGGGGACGGCTTTGGCGATGGCCGCGGTGTGGTCAGCGGCAGTTTGAAGGTGGTGGAGTACATGTGCTCGGCCGTCGGGAGGCCGTCGGCTGCACCATGGTGAATGGGCCGATTTCAGGCTCACCCGAGGACGCCGGGCGACCTCGGGTGGCTTGATGTTCTGGGCGAACAGCTCCGCCGCCCGCAGCCGCACCGCCTCCCGGCGCTGACGGCCCCAGCGGTCGGCCTGCTCCCATCCGCATGCCTTACCCAGCACGGAGTACCACCGACACACCTACCGCATCAGGGACTTCGAGGAATACCACCCTTACGTGCCGAGATCGATGACGCCCGCTCAGGACCTCAACACACCGTCGAGCTTCTCCCAGTCGGCCCAGCCGCCACCGGGATTCGTCTGCCCGGCGGTGGAACATGCCCCCGCCGCTGTCGATGCCGAACAGTTCCAGCCGGCCGTCCAGCGGCTGGTCTTGGGGAAACGGGTCCGGCCGCAGGGCTTCACGCCTGGGGCGCGGGGAAGGCGACCGGGCTGCGCAGGCCGGAGCGGTTCAGCGCGCGGATGCCGAAGAAGACGTTGTCCTTGGACATGTCGACGGTGTGCCGGGTCACGTTCCCGGCCGGGATGACGTGGGTCCACTCCGATTCGGTCGTCTCCCGCCACACCACCTCGTACCCGGCGAGGTCCGGCTCCGGGCCGCGCTCCCACACCAGCTCGGTGGAGTTGCCGAGGGCGGCGGTGCGGATCTTCGCGCCGCGCGGGGTGCCGGGGGCCTGGGCGAGCGACCACAGGGCGGCTCCGTTCACCCGGGCCACCCGGGCGATGAAGCCGAAGTCGCAGAACTCGGGCAGGTCCCCGTACTGCTTGCCGTCCACCATCCGCACGTCCTGGTGCTGGTGCGCGTAGTTCTCGGCGGGCTCGGTGAACCGGGCCGCCGGATAGCCCTGTTGGAGGAACGGGATGTGGTCGCCGCTGCGAAGATAGCGGTCGCGGCGGTAGATCACCCGTACCCGCATCCCCGTCGCGTCGTTCTCGGCGGTGTCCCGGACGAACCGGGCCAGCTGGCGCGAGGGCGAGTCGTTCTCGCCGCCCACCGAGCGCCGCACCTCGGCCTGCTCCGGCGTCTCCGAGGTCGGCACCCCCTCGGCGAACAGCCGGATCGTGTACGGGTCGCGCGAACCGTCCTCGGCGGTCGGGCTCCCCACGATGTCGTTGGTGAACATGGCCTGTATGTCGGCCTGTTGGCCATGGAAAGTCTTGGCCATGTGCCCGGACCCGCACAGTCCCTGCTCCTCGCCCGCCACCGCCGCGAACACCACGGTCGCGGCCGGCCGACGGGTCGCGAAGACCCGGGCCAGCTCCAGGACGACGGCCACCCCGGAGGCGTCGTCGTCGGCGCCGGGCGCGTCGCCGCTCGCGTTCATGGGGTCGCTGCACCGTGTGTCGTAGTGCCCCGATACCACATAGATCCGGTCGGGTGTCACCGAACCCCGGATCGTGGCAACGACGTTGGTGATCCTGGTCGGCACCGGGACGCGGGGTCCGGGTTGTTGGATGAACGACTGGAGTTCCACGGTCATCCGGCCGCCGGAGACCCGTGCGGAGCGGCGCAGCTCGGCGAGGAGCCAGTCACGGGCCGCGCCGACGCCGCGTACGGGATCCTCCTGGGAGGAGAGGGTGTGCCGGGTGCCGAAGGAGACCAGCTTGCGGACGGTCGCCTCGATGCGGCGCGGGCTGATCTCCCGCAGCAGTGCGCGGAGTTCGGGCGAGGGCGGTTGCCCGGTGGGCCGGTGGCGGGCGGGCCCGGACTGTGCGGGTTCGGCCACTGCCGACGGCAGCCCGAGGGCCGCCGCGCCGACCGTGGCCGCGCCGAGCACCGTACGCCGTGCCGCGCCCCGCCCGTTGGATCTGCTGCCCGCGTTCTCACCCGGCTGCGTCATGCCGCCATCGTCACGCCCGCCTCAGCGCCCTCGCAAGGTTCGGTTTCGGCCCGGCACGGGTCGTGGAACGGCCGGTGTCAGACGCCGACATAGTGGATGCAGACGCTGAGCGGGGCGCCCCAGCCGGTGTGCACCCGGACCTGGATCGCACTGTTCAGAACGGTCGTGTT
Organism: Streptomyces luteireticuli; assembly: GCF_041519305.1. Taxonomy (NCBI): domain Bacteria; kingdom Bacillati; phylum Actinomycetota; class Actinomycetes; order Kitasatosporales; family Streptomycetaceae; genus Streptomyces; species Streptomyces luteireticuli. The sequence continues at coordinate 1,546,138 of NZ_CP167927.1, read as the reverse complement.
CTCGGCGTAGACGTGCGCGTCGCCCGTGCCCTCCGCGTTCATGACGCCCTCGGATGCCGAGGCCGCGACGGGCTGCGAGGCCGTGACCGGGGCGCCGTACCAGGTGATGATCTGCCCGTCGTTGACCCCGGTCCAGCAGAGGGTCTGCGACAACGACGTCGCGCTGAAGGATCTCTGGCTGACCAGGGTGGGTTTCTTGGGTGTCGGGCGCGGTGTTTCCGCGCCCGCCGATGCCGGACCGGAGACCAGAACCCCGCCGGCCACGAGCCCCAGACCTGCCAGCAGCGTCACCAGCCGTTGCGACTTCTTCATGATCCACTCCCGCCGTGCGATCGATGTGTGGTGCGTGGGTGGATTGCGCGCCTCAGGATCCCCCGGGTGGGACTGAGCGGGAAGTCGGTTGTCGGCCGCGGCCGTTTCGGGAGGTTCCGTTCCGAGGCCGACTTGACCTCGGCTACCGGGATTCATTCGCAGTACATCGGGCTTCAGCCCGGTGGTGAAGCGAATCTTGTCGTGACGACGCGGAGCGTCGCGGATGCCTGGCCGGCGGAGCCGGGCCTCGCGTGTTCACCACCAGTGGCGCGGAGCGCCGCGATGGCCGGGTCGCGGCAGAACTGGGTGATGCTCAAACGGGCCGGTTTTGCTGCTCTATGTATTGCCTGACCACGAAGAGCGGGGCGCCGCCGACGGTTCCGGCGAAGTAGGACCCGGACCAGAGTTTGTTGGCCCGCCAGTAGTGCCGTACCAGGTCGGGGAACTCCTGCCGCAGACGGCTGGAGGAGACACCCTTGAGGGAGTTGACCAGTTTGGTGACGGCGACCTTAGAGCTCGTAACAGGATCACGAGTGGGCCTTCTTGAGGCGCCTCCAGCAGATGAGGCCGCAGGCCAACGAGACGAACATGTCATGGAGTTCGGTTCGTCGTTCCCAGCGGACGGCGAGGCGCTTGAACTGGTGGAGCAGGGCGAAGGTCTGCTCGACGACGTAGCGGAGTTTGCCCAGACCTTCGATGTTCGGGGCGCCCTTGCGGGAGATGACCGGCAGGATCCGCCGTTTGCGCAGCTCACGCCGATTGGGGTTGGAGTCGTAGCCCTTGTCGCCCAGGAGCGAGTCGGGGCGGCGGCGCGGGCGTCCGGGCCGTCCGGCCACGGACGGGGTGCCGTCGACGAGGGCGAGGGTCTGGGTCACGTCGTTGACGTTGGCGGCGGTAGTGATGACCTTGTAAGGGGTGCCCTTCCCGTCGCAGATCAGGTGATGTTTGCTGCCCGTCTTCCGCCGGTCGACCGGCGACGGACCGGTGTCGGCTCCCCCTTTTTCGCACGGATGTGGGAGCCGTCCACGCACGCGCGGGACCAGTCGAGCTCGCCGGCCGCGTTCAGTTCGGCGAGCAGAATGCGGTGCAGTTGCTCGAAGATCCCGGCCTGCTGCTACCGCTCCAGACGCCGCCAGCAGGCCTGCCCGGAGCCGAACCCCAGCTCCAGAGGCAGGAGTTGCCAGGCTATGTCGTTGTGCAGGACGTGCAGGATGCCCTGTAGGCACAGCCGGTCCGCCACCGGCCGCGGCCCTGGCGCCTTCTCCGGCCAGGGTGGCAGCAGCGGCTCGATCAGCGCCCACAAGTCGTCGTCCACGATCCACGGCCGAGTGCTCACACATCACGAACGGCCAAATCATCACACCGGTCACGCCCGACCAGGACACCTCAACAAGATCCTGTTACGAGCTCTTAGGCGGGAAGTTCACCAGGAGGTGGACATGACTGTCCTCGCCGTTGAACTCCACCAGCTCGCACTCGAAGTCCCCGCACACCGACCGCATGATCTCCTCCATGCGCGTCAGATGGGCATCCGTGAACACCTTGTGCCGGAACTTGGCCACGAAGACCAAGTGCACATGCGTCACGAAAACACAGTACCGGCCAGTTCTGATCCTCTGCATCTCGCCCATAACCCAAGTACGTATCGTGGCCGTCATGCAGCTTCGGTACAGCTTCCGCCTGTACCCCGACACCGCCCAGCGCGCCGCGCTGGCCCGGGCGTTCGGGTGCGCCCGCGTCGTGTTCAACGACGCGGTGCGCGCCCGTGAGGACGCCCGGAAGGCGGGCGCAGCGTTCCCGACGGCCGGTGAGCTGTCCAAAAAGCTGATCACCCAGGCCAAGCAGACCGCAGAGCGTTCCTGGCTGGGAGAGGTCTCCGTCGTGGTACTCCAGCAGGCCCTGCGCGACGTGGAGGCCGCCTACCGCAACTACTTCGCCTCTCTCAAGGGCACCCGCAAGGGGCCGAAAACAGGTGTGCCGAGGTTCAAGTCCCGTAAAGACAAGCGGGAGTCGATCCGGTTCACGGCCAATGCCCGTTGGTCGATCACTGACAGTGGGCGGCTGAACCTGCCGAAAGTCGGCGCGGTGAAGGTGAAGTGGTCTCGCGCCCTGCCCGCCACCCCGACCTCGGTCACCGTGATCAAAGATGCGGCCGGGCGATACTTCGCCTCGTTCGTCATCGAAACCGACCCGGCCGCCGACGCCGCCCGGATGCCCGACAGCGACCGGGCGGTCGGCATCGACCTTGGACTAACGCACTTCGCCGTCCTGTCCGACGGTACGAAGGTCGACTCCCCACGGTTCCTGCGCCGCGCGGAGAAGAAACTCAAGAAGGCCCAGCGCGAGCTGTCCCGCAAACAGAAGGGATCCAAGAACCGCCAGAAGGCCCGGCTCAAGGTCGCCCGCGCCCACGCACAAGTGGCCGACAAGCGCCGTGAGTTCCACCACCAGATCTCTACACAGCTGATCCGCGATAACCAAGCGATCGCCGTGGAAGACCTGGCGGTCAAAGGACTCGCGCGCACAAGGCTGGCGAAGAGTGTGCATGACGCGGGCTGGTCGCAGTTCGCACACATGCTGGAGTACAAAGCGGTCAGGTACGGGCGGACCCTGGTGAAGGCCGATCGGTTCGAGCCGACCAGCCAGGTCTGCTCACAGTGCGGGGCCAAGGACGGCCCCAAGCCCTTGCACATCCGGACCTGGACCTGTGCCGCCTGTGGTGCGGTCCACGACCGGGACCACAACGCCGCGAAGAACATCAAAACGGCCGCCGGACTGGCGGTTACAGCCTGTGGAGCGCAGGTAGGACCAGGACGCGTCCTGGCGCAGCGCGACGAAGCAGGAAGCCACGGATTCTCCCCCGAACCCCGTGCCGCGTAGCGGCACAGCAACGGACGAGAAGGCCAGAATCCTCGGGCTTCAGCCCGAGGAGCAAGTCAAAGGATCTCGACGTACCCGTCTGTTCCGTGCACACGGATCCGCTGCCCGTCCCGGATCAGCCGAGTGGCCTGCTCGACGCCCACGACGGCCGGCAAGCCGTACTCCCGGGCGATCACCGCGCCATGGGTCATCAGGCCGCCCACCTCCGTCACCAGGCCCGCGACTCCGACGAACAGCGGTGACCAGCTGGGGTCCGTGAAGGTCGTGACCAGGATGTCGCCCGCCTCGAGGTCGGCCTCCGCCATGTCGAGGACGACGCGGGCCCTTCCCTCGACGGTCCCGGCGGAGACCGGCAGGCCGATCAGGGCTCCGGCGGGCGCGTCGTCGCGCCGGTACGCCCCGGTGACGGCCTCGCCGTCCGATGTCAGGACCCGGGGCGGTGTGAGCGCGCGGTACGACCGGAATGCGTCCTTGCGCTGCCGGACGAGCCGGTCGTCCACCCGGTGCGAGCGCACGACGGCGTGGAGTTCCTGGAACGTGAGGTAGAAGATGTCCTCCCGCTCGGGAAGCACACCGGCCCGCACGAGGCGCTCGCCCTCCGCCAGCAGAGCCTGCTTGTAGACGAAGTAGCGGCTCACGATGCCGTACTTCGGGTACTCCCGGTACCCGATGAAGGTCCGGACCCGGTCGATCATCCGCTTGGCCTCGTCGGCCTTCTCGTCCCCGTCCGGCAGGGCCCGCAGGCGTGACAGCACGTCCTGTTCCTTCTCCCGCGCCTTCCGCCGGCCCTCCTCGAAGCGCCGCCCGGCGGCGCCCGGTTCGAAGTTCCTGACGTTGTCGAGGATCGCGGGCACGAGCGTGGTGGGGCGCTCGCGCCAGCGCGGCCTCGTGATGTCGATCTCGCCCACGCAGCGCATGCCGTACCGGTCGAGGTAGGTCTCGATGGCGTCGCGCGCCTCGGTCCCGCCCGGGAGCTTCGCCAACTCGTCCAGGAAGCCCTCGTCCTCGACGTCCTGCAGGAACGCCACCACTTCCGGATGCGGGCGGATCACGTCCGCGACATCGAGCAGCGCCAGGCCCATCTCCGACGTGACGTTGTCGGGGGCGGACAGCGTGAGCGTGTCGGCCGCGTTCCGCTCGCCCAGCCACTCCCACAGCTTGTCGTTGAGCCACCATGTGGCTTCCATCCCGGCCATGATCACCGACATGCTCAACGGGTCGCGGAGGACTCGTTTGTGCTCCTCGAAGGCCTCCGACAGGAAGTCGAACAGCGCCGGTCCGGTCTTCGTCCGGATGTCGCGCTCCAGGGCTGCTACGGACGCCCGGCTGCGCTCGATCAGCCCGGCGACGACGGCCGGATCGGTCTCGACCGGGGCGGACGCACCGCCGGCCGGCGGCCCGCCGGGAGGGGCGTCCGGGAGCGTCGGGACGAAGTCGTCGCGGTCGAGGACGGTCTCCAGCGCATCCCTGACCAGCGGATCGCCCCTTCCCATCAGGTCCAGGAGGGCGGCACGGCCCGCGGGCGGGGCCAGGCGCCGGGTGACGTCGACGAACAGCCTCCCGCCGGCCTCGTGCATCGGCACCATGGCCGTCAGCTGCCACATGGAGAGCCCCAGGGGCTTCATGGGGTCGGTCATCATCTGCTGGTGACCGACGGAGACGTAGACGTGATTCTCCCGGTCGCCGGTCTCGGGGATGGGGAAGAGCGTCGTGATCGGCCGGCTCTGGACGATCCGGAAGTCGTCGTCGACCAGGCACCATTCGATGTCCTGCGGGTGGCCGAAGTGCGCCTCGATCCGCCGCCCGAGCTGTACGAGCCGCACGACCTGCGCGTCCGTCAGTGCCGGTCGCCCCTGCCGCCGCGCGTCGATCGCCACCTCCTGCGTACCGCCGGACGGCAGGGCGTGAACGGCACGCTGTTTGGCGGCGATTGACTTGGCGACGACTTCGCCGTCCCGCACCGTGAAGACATCCGGGTTCACCAGGCCGGAGACCAGGGCCTCGCCGAGGCCGAACCCGGCGTCCACGGTGGCGACCTTCCGGTTGCCCGTGACGGGATCGGCCGTGAACAGAACGCCTGCCGCGTGCGGGAAGACCATCTGCTGCACGACCACGGCCATGTGGACCGTACGGTGGTCGATGCCGTTCCGCCGGCGGTAGGTCACGGCCCGCTCGGTGAACAGCGAGGCCCAACACCGGCTGATGTGCTGGAGGACCGCCGTCGGCCCCACGACGTTCAGATACGTGTCCTGCTGGCCGGCGAAGGAGGCCGTCGGCAGGTCCTCCGCCGTCGCGCTGGAACGGACCGCGTAGGCGGCCTGCCCGCCGGACCGGGCGAGCGCGCGGGTGATCGCCGCCGCGAGATCACCCGGGATGGCGATCCCCTCGATGGTCCGGCGGATCTGCGCGCTGAGCGTGCCGATCGCCTCCCGGTCGTCCGGGCTCAAGCGCGACAACCGGTCGAGCTGCTCCCCGATCGACGGCTCTTCCGCCATGACCCGCCGGAAGGCCTCCGTCGTCACGCAGAAGCCGGGCGGCACGCGGACGCCTTCGATCCGCGACAGCCCGCCCAGGTGCGCGCCCTTGCCGCCGACGATCGCGACCTGCGTCTCGTCGATCTCGTGGAGATCCCACACGTACTGCTCGATCATCGCGACACCTCCGGGGCAGTCGCGTGCGGCTGCACTGCACCGGCAGATCGAATCACCGGCGCCTCCGGCAAGCCGCATCCCGCATACATCGACAACAACACACGCACGCCGTGCTCCCCGTTTCCGTAGCTTGTGGCACCGGCCGACGATTCTGCGCCCTGACCCGGGCCTTGCGGCAAGCCCCCCGGTGCGCTATATGTTGAGAGTGGCAAGGAGAGTTCTCCTTGCCTTTACCTTTTGCTGCCCGACGGAACTGACAAGCTCCTCGCGGAGCGACGGCACGCCGCGTACGGGTAAGCGTCGCTGACCCAGGCGGATGTCCCGTCGGCCTATGGATGCAGCCGCGGAGCCACAAGCTCTTTCCCTTTTCGGCAAGGCCCGGACGCCGTCGCGCCACGCGAGTGCTGGACCGGGCTTGCCGAACGGACGCCTGACCGCCGCCGTAGCTCACATCGGCCGCTCTGGTCCGCCCCACCCGGCGACGCATCGACGTGCTCTTCGCCATGCTTCGCGACGGCACCTTTTCGGCTCACCTTGGCCGGACTCCTGGAAAGTCACACCTGGGGATAGGCGAGCGGGGCGATCAATGCAAGCATCGGCGCCAACCAGCAACAAGAAGGGGAGCACATGAAGTTACGTCGTGCACAGGGGAAGTCGCGTCGTGCCACTGGCCCTCGCGCTCGGCGCCGGGTGAGACGGATCGCCGTCGGCGTCGTGCCGGTGGCCGCCCTGGCGCTGTCGGCTCCTGCGCATGCCGGTGTGCTGGTGTCCCCGAACTCGGCGACGAGGACTGCCGGGTCCGCCGAATCGGAGGGGATGCGGCTCCTGGGTACTGCCAATGCCCAGGTCGTGAACGCCAACAGCAACAAGTGCCTGGACGTCGCGGGCTGGAACACCCAGGACTGGGCGCGTGTGCAGCAGTGGGACTGCACCGGTGGCGCCAACCAGCGTTGGACGCTGGTCGACGTGGGCAGCGGTCACTTCGAGCTCGTGAACTCCAACAGCAACAAGTGTGCTGACGTCGCGGGCTGGAACAAGGAGAACTGGGCCGTCGTCCAGCAGTGGACCTGTCATGGCGGCGCGAACCAGCAGTGGAGTCTGGTCGACATGGGCGGCAGCCGCTTCGAGTTGGTGAACGTCAACAGCAACAAGTGTATGGACGTTGCGGGTTGGAACAAGGAGAGCTGGGCGACCATTCAGCAGTGGGACTGCACCGGCGGCGCCAACCAGCAATGGAGCTTCGTGTAGCGGGCAGGGGCCGGCAGCCTGCCTGCCGGCCCCAACTGCTCGATCACCTCCGCCCCCCCATCAACTCGAAGCGGGCACGCGGTGATCCCTGGTTGTCGCCGGGCGATGAAGTCGGCGGCCGTCAGCAGCACCGGGGTGACCCAGGTGCACCAGGCGGAGCCCGTCCGGTTCCATGCGGAGCGTCCCCCCTTGCGGGAGCGGTCTCCGTGCAGACCCTGTCCGCTGGGGGCAGGGTGCGGCGGCGGTGACGACATTGCGGGCGTCGGTGGGTACCGGTGTTTTCCCCGGTGTCCGTCCGCGCGAGAAGGTCTTGCGGGCCCAAAGGGCGCCGAACTGCCCGGACTCGGAGAGAGCCGAGGCGCAGTTGCAGCGCAGCGCCGGTGAGGCCACCGCCGGGGTTGAGCCGTCAGCTTGACGGTTGCGGGTGCTGTGGCGGTAGCCCCCTCGAGGTCGCATGCCGGGTGAGCCAGTGGCTCATGTACGCCTCGCCGAGGCGCTGGGCCCTTGCCGGGTCTTCGTTCGGTCTTGCTGCCCGTCTGGCCTTGTCCAGGTGGTGGCAGATGCGACAGTCCTTCGCCGGGGCCGGCATCGCGGGTGGGCCGCTGCTGTGGGGGAGCGGGATGACCTCGGGGAGGTTGGACATCAGTGGCGGGATCAGCATGAGGCGATCCCTTCGCGGTGCAGCTCGTCGGCGTGGGCCGGGCGGAGGGCGTTCGGAGGGGCGTCCCATTCGCGACCGCCTCGTGGTGCTCGGAGTTGGATGTGGGGGCCGCATTTGTCCATGCAGCGACCGAGTTTGTTCGTTCTCATGTCCACCAGCCAAGTTCCGGGCAGGTAAGTGGGCGAAAATGCAGGCGTGTTCACGACGGATCCTCCCGGGTTCCGTTGCACGTGGCGGGGGTCGGGGCGTTCAGATTGCCCGTGCAGGGCCAGTGGTCGCAAGACTTAATCGTGTAACTCACGTCAATTTGACGCCCGTTGCGAGACGGGTGGTCCGAGCCCTACATTTCGCCGAAAGGAAGTCCTTCATATGAAGGTGAGTGGAAGGGGCGGGCCTTGGTGGACGGGCCAACGGGGTCAACCGTGCCGCGTCGGCAGCTCGGGCGGTACCTGCGCGATCTGCGCAACCAGGCGGGGCTGACGGTGCGTGCCGCCGCGCGGGAGTTGGAGCGGGCGGAGGCGACTATCTGGCGCATCGAGACCGGGCAGACGTCGATGCGCAGCGTCGACGTCGAGATCATGTGCCGCCTGTACGGCGCTCCGGACGAGGTCATGCGGGCGCTGAAGGCGCTGGCCAAGGAGACGAAGGCGAAGGGGTGGTGGCATGCGTACGGCGACATCCTCCCCGATGGGTTCGACGTGTTCATCGGGCTGGAGGAGGCCACTGAAAGGCTGTACTGGTATGAGAGCGAACTTGTACCGGGACTGCTTCAGACCGAGGAATATGCACGCACCATCATGCGGGCAGGCCTGCCTGATGAGGCACCGGACGAGATCGAGCGGAGAGTGCAGCTTCGCGTCGCGCGGCAGAGGTTGCTGACCAGGTACACCAACCCGGTTGAATGCAGCGTCGTGTTGGGTGAAATGGTGTTGCGCCGTCCCATCGGCGAGCGCACCATGATGGCTGGACAGCTGCATCACTTGGCAGAGGCATCCGATTTGCCCAACGTCACGGTCAGAGTGGTGCCGAGCGACACGGGGCTCCATCTGGGCGTTCTGTCAGGGCCGTTCGGAATTCTCAGGTTCCCTCGGACCAGTGACGGCAAAGAAGTCGAGCCGCCCATCGTGTATGCCGAAGGGCTCACGGGTGCTCTCTACCTGGACAGAGCCGTCGAGTTGGAGCAATACGAGTCGGTGTTCGGGAGTATCTGGAATTCGGCGCTGGACGCGAGCGAGTCGCGGCGCCTCATCATCGAATGGGCAGGGCATCATGCAGAAAATTGACAAGGGTCGCATACGCTGGTTCAAGTCCAGTTACAGCAATGCTGAAAGGGCTTGCGTCGAGGTGTCGGGTGACTTCCCCGGCGTCGTACCCGTCCGCGACAGCAAGGCCCCCTACAAGCCCCACCTGTCCTTCCCCGCCCCGGCCTGGGCCGCCTTCGTGGCGCAGATAGGGGACGGGGATATCCCCGCCCCCTGACCCCGGCCCCGAGGCCCTACTCCACGGTCACCGTCACCACGACCGTCGCGGTCGTGATGCGCGCGGGATGCGCTCGTCGTCCCACTGCATCGCGAACTCGACCGGTACGGTGATCCGCCGCGCCGCCTCGGCCAGGCGGTCGGGCCAGTGCAGGCCGAAGACCGCGGCACTGATGCGGGGTTCGGCCGCCGTCGTGGCGCGGGCGGGGTCGGTGCGGCCCGCACGGCTACGCCTCGTCGGCCGCCGGCCGGGCCTGCTGCGCCGGGCACTCCTCGGACTGGCCGCGTGTATGACCCTGCGGGGGAATTGCGCTCCTCGCCGGGGCACGGTGAGGGCCCCGGCACGGACCACGCTGTACCGGGGCCCTTGCGCCGGTACGGTTCAGCGGACGAACTTCCAGCTGACGTCGGGAACCATGTCGGTGCCGGGCGGGACGAGCTTGCGGAACGCGGACTCGGACAGGTCGATGTGGCCGGGCTCGCAGGTGGGGCACTTGTCCTTGACGGGGACGGTGATGGTCCGGCCCCCGTAGGTGACCTGCACCTGCACGCCGGAGCACAGGGGGTCGTTGTTGGTGTTCGCCGACGTCCACCAGGCGGAGGAGACCGCTACGAGGTCCTGGGAGCCGGCGTCGATCTGGGTGCCGCAGGCGCCGTAGCCCTTGTCGTTGTAGTAGGTCATCTTCCCGTTCTGCCACTGGCCGCCCTGGTCCTGGCCCGAGGACAGGTTCCACTTCTGGTTCGCGCCACCCGAGCACGTCCACAGGTGCGTGGTGGCGCCGTCGGACGAGTTCCAACCCGCCACGTCCAGGCATTTGTTCGCATTCAGGTTCACCGCGTCGTGCGTGCCCGCGTTGTACGTCCAGCGCTGGGCGGGAGTCCCGTTGCAGTCCCACAGCTGAACCCGGGTGCCGTCCGCCGTACCGGCCCCGTTCGCATCGAGGCATTTACCGAGCGCCCGGATCGTGCCGTCGTCGCCGATGGCCCAGGTCTGATTGCCGCCGCCGTTACAGCTCCATATCCCTACCCGAGTGCCGTTCGCCGTGTTCCCGCCCGGCACATCGAGGCACTTTCCCGCCAGACCCGTCAGCGCCCCGCTGGAGGCGGCGAAGGCGGAGGGGGCGGGCAGGGTCACGCCGGCCAGAGCGGCGGTCAGGACGCCGGCGGCTATGCCGGTACGACGGGATATGCGCATGGAAACGGATCTCCTGGTGGGGTCGCACGCACTGCGTCCGGCCGTATGCCGGACGGGATGCGGTGAATCGGGCAATGGGCACATGAGTGTCACAAGTCATGGCAGCTCCACAAGACCCACCCAGAACAGGAATGTCCGAAACGGATCATCTGGCAGTGCAGGGCAGTCGGGTGTGCTGCGTAGGCCTGACGGGTTCCGGATCGGGCGCGGTGGGCGTGTGGTCTGGACCAACGCACGGTATGCCCGATTCCGGTGCCGAGCTGTCGAGTTGGGCCCTTCACGGGTTCTTTGCGCGCAGAGAATGACGCGAATACCCGACTTTTGACGGCGATGGGCTGGATCGGGGCCTCTGTGCGGGAACACGATCGCGTTAACGATCTTCATTTCGTGGAGGGGAACGGACATGATGAGCCCGGCCGCTCGCACCATCCACCTCACTACTGCACCGAGGCATCGCCATGCACTTGCGAATACGCCCATCCCTGCGCGCCGCCGCGCTCGCCGTCACAGCCCTGGCGGCCCTCGCCGCCGCCACACCGGCGAACGCCGCGACCGACTTCAAGCCCCGGTCGCGGGCCGTTGCCGCTGCCGTCTTTGCCGACGAGTTCGACGGCCCGGCAGGTTCCGGGCCGAACGCCTCGAAGTGGCAGAACGATGTCGGTGGCGGCAGCGGCGGCTGGGGCAACAGCGAGCTGGAGTACTACACGTCCGGCAACAACAACGCCAAGCTCGACGGCCAGGGCCACCTCGTCGTCGAGGCCCGCCGTGAGAACCCCGGCAACTACCAGTGCTGGTACGGGCGTTGCGAGTACACCTCCGCGAGGTTGAACACCGCGGGCCGCTACACCGCCCAGTACGGGCGCGCCGAGGCCCGCATGAAGATCCCGGCCGGTCAGGGCATGTGGCCCGCGTTCTGGATGCTCGGCAACGACATCGGCTCCAACCCATGGCCGAACAGCGGCGAGCTCGATGTGATGGAGAACGTGGGCTTCGAGCCCGGCACCGTCCACGGCAGCCTGCACGGCCCCGGCTACTCCGGCGGCAGCAGCATCACCGGCACCTACACCCTGCCGGGTGGGCAGAAGCTGTCCGACGACTTCCACACCTACGCCGTCGACTGGGCCCCCGACTCGATCACCTGGTCCGTCGACGGCACCGTTTATCAGCGCCGCACCCCCGCCGACCTCGGCGGGAAGCCGTGGGTGTTCAGCAAGCCGTTCTTCCTGATCCTGAACCTCGCCGTCGGCGGGAACTGGCCGGGCTCCCCGAACGGTGCCACGCAGTTCCCGGCCCGCATGGTCGTCGACCACGTCCGCGTCACTACGTCCAACAGCCCCAGCGGCGCGCTGAAGGGTCTGGACGGCAAGTGCCTGGACGTCCCCGGCGGCAACACCGGCAACGGCACCCCCGTACAGATCTGGGGCTGCAACGGCGGCGGGAACCAGAAGTGGACCATCGGCGACGACGGCACCGTCAAGTCGCTCGGCAAGTGCTTGGACGCGAACACGGCCGGCACCTCTGATGGCACGAAAGTGCAGCTGTGGGACTGCAACGGCACCGCCGCCCAGAAGTGGTCCTACAACGCGGCGCACGACGTGGTGAACGTCAACGCCGACAAGTGCCTCGACATCACCGGCAACAACTCCGCCGACGGCACCCCGACGCAGTTGTGGACGTGCACCGGCAAGCCGAACCAGAAGTGGAACCTCGCCTCCTAGCCGTCACGCCGGGGCGGAGCGCTCTGCCGAGCACCCCGCCCCACCCGCATGTCCGACCGCCCGCACACCACGCATGGAAGTCACACACCTGATGAAGACAAGACGTATCGCCGCGCTGCCGGTGGCCGCCCTCTCCCTGGCCGGGATCGTCCTGACCGGCCCGGCCCCGGTCGCGCATGCCGCCTCCTCCGGATCGTTCACAGGCCTGAACGGCAAGTGCCTGGACCTGCCGAACGGGAACACTGCCAATGGCACCCCGGTGCAGATATGGGACTGCAACGGGGGCGGGAACCAGAACTGGAGTATCGAGGGCGACCAGATCAAGGTCCTCGGAAAGTGCCTGGACGCGAACGCCAACGGCACCGCCGACGGCACGAAGGTCCAGGTGTGGGACTGCAACGGCACCGGCGCCCAGCGCTGGACGTACAACGCGGGCACGCGCGACGTAGTGAACTACAACGCGAACAAGTGCCTGGACGTGGCCGGCTGGAACTCGGGCAACGGCACCAACACGCAGCTGTGGACATGCTCGGGCGGCGCGAACCAGAAGTGGAACTTCAACGGCAGCGCACAGCAGGGCAACAACCTGGTCAGCGAGGCCCAGTTCAACCAGATGTTCCCGAACCGGAACGCCTTCTACACCTATGCCGGTTTCGTCGAGGCCGTCAAGGCGTTCCCGCAGTTCGCCGGAACGGGCAGCGACGAGACCCGCAAGCAGGAAGTCGCGGCGTTCCTCGCCAACGTCAACCACGAGACCGGCGGCCTGGTCTACATCAAGGAGATCAACACCGCGAACTACCCCCACTATTGCCAGTGGGACAGTGCGGGCGGCTGCCCGGCCGGCCAGGACGCCTACTACGGGCGCGGACCCTTGCAGCTGTCGTGGAACTACAACTATCGGGATGCGGGTAACGCTATCGGCGTCGACCTGCTGCACAACCCGTGGCTGGTGGAGCAGAACCCGGCCATCGCCTGGAAGGTGGCGTTGTGGTTCTGGCACACCTCCAAGGGTGCGGTGTGGAACGGCCCGACCCCCCACGACGTGATGGTGAACGGCCGCGGGTTCGGTGAGACGGTCCGCATCATCAACGGCATCGAGTGCGGCGGCGCCCACCCCGACCAGGTACAGAGCCGCGTGAGCAGCTACCAGCGCTTCGCCCAGATCCTCGGCACCAGCACGGGCGGCAACCTCTACTGCTGACCGCGAGCACGGCTGATCAGACCAACGAAAGGAAACCCATGAAGCTCTCCATGGCCGCAAAGACCGCAGCAACGATCGGCGTCACCGTCCTCGCCGCCATCGGACTGTCCGCCACGAGCGCGTCCGCCGCCACCGCGTCCGTGACGATCGTGAAAATGGGCGCGTACAAATGCGTTGACGTTCCCGGGAGCAACGCGTATCGCGGCGCGCCGGTCACGTTCCATGACTGCAACAAAACGGACGCCCAGAAGTGGCAGCTGGACAACTCGACGGGCGAGCTCAAGAATGCTGACGGCACGATGTGTATCGATGCCCCGGGGAACAACTTCCAAAATGGCGCCCACCTTCAGATGTGGGACTGCAATGGCGGAAAGAACCAGAAGTGGGCGTGGACCAGCGGCCAGATCGTCAGCCAGCAGAAGGCCGCCAACGGCAAGAACATGTGCTGGGACGCGCTCGACGGACGCACGGACAACGGCACTCCGGTCGGCCTCTGGGAGTGCGGCCCGGCCCCGGTAGCCTTCAGCAACCAGGACTTCGGCATGAGCCTGCGCTAGGGGGTGTCTGACGGATCAGCACAGGCCCTGCGACGCCTGGCACGGCACCTCGCCGCGTTGTCGCATCACCCGAGTACGCCCGGTACGCGGGTGATGCTCCGCCTTGCGATGCACCGCGCCAGACGCCGCAGGGCCCGCACTGATCCGTCAGACACCCCCTAGCCCTCGCGCCCGGCGCGATGCCCGCCTCTCCCCGGCTGCGGGGAGGCGGGCACCGCCCCGTCACGGAGCGGCCCGTCCGCATCGCCGCCCGGCACCCCGACCCGGCTTCTGGGCTTCGGCACCGTCGTCGACACGAGGGACTTCAAGCAGACGAAGTTCCCGGACCGGCTCCGGGAGTTGGGGGCCCGCAGCTCCCGCCGCGGCAGGGACGGCCGGTGGGAACCCGTCGGGGCCGCCCCGGAGCCCCGGGGCTGCCCTGCGCGGCCGGGACCGCCCGTCCGGGCGGTCGAGGAGCCGTGCAGGACGCCAACGGGCAGCGGCGGGCAGGGCCGAGCCCAATGCCGAAGAGGCTCGGATCGAGCGCTGAGCGTTCCGGAATGATCTGGCGCCCCGGGCGGTTGCAGCCGGTTGCCATCAGGCGGTTGCCCGACAGGGGAGAGTGCGCGTGAAGATCGGTGACATACAGGTTCTGCCGGTGTGGGACGGGGTGGGGGTCGAGATCGGGGCGGACATCCTGTCCCGTCCCGGCGTGGAGGATCCGTGGGCCTGCCACGCCGAACATCTGGAAGCGGACGGCACCTTGCGTCTCCCGCTCGGCGGCTTCTGCGTCCGCACCGGAGAGCGGACCGTACTCGTCGACACCGGTGTGGGCGCGTTCGACGACGGCCGGTACGTGGGAGGGGACCTGCTCTCCTCCCTGGCCGACTACGGAATCACCCCGGCGGATGTGACGGATGTCGTCCTCACCCATCTGCACTTCGACCACATCGGCTGGGTCACGCACAACGGCGTGCCCGTGTTCCCCCGGGCGACCTACCGTGCGCACCGGGCCGATTGGGAGTACTTCGTCACCGGCGACGGCGCACAGCCGAGCGCGGTCGACAAGCTCACTCCGCTCGGCACGCGACTGGAGCTGTTCGACGAGGACTTCACGGTGGCGCCCGGTGTCGATGCGCGCCACGTGCCGGGCCATACCCCCGGCTCCACGGTGTACGTGGTCTCGTCCGGTGGCCGTCGGGCCGTCCTGCTGGGGGACGTGGTGCACTCCGTCGTCCAGTTCGGCGAACGGGATTGGGAGGTGATCTGGGACGTCGACCCTGCCGCCGCCTCGGCGGTGCGCAACCGGATTGCGGACCAGGCGGCGGACACGGACGATCTGCTGGTGGCCGCGCACTTCCCGGGCATGCGCTTCGGGCGCGTCGTCGTGGGGGATGGTGACCGCCGCTTCGTGGCCGTCTAGTGCTGTGACCGGGAGGGTCCACCGTGACCGGAAGGCGGCCCGCGGGACGAGCGTACGCGCAACGGCTGGTATTACTGGGGCATGGAGGAAGAGACGGCACGCTCCGCGATCGACACGTTCATCTCCGCGTTCAACGCCTCGGACGACAGCTATGTGACTGCCCTGCTCTCCCAGGCCCTGACCTCGGACGTGGTCTTCTGGGGGCCGTTGGGTCGCATCGAAGGAATCGCGGCGGTCGAGCGGTTCGTGCTGGACATCCGGCGCCACCCGGCGGGGACCGGCACGATGGTGCGCTGCTCGGCGGTGGACATGCCCGACGAGTGGGCCCGGTACCGGTGGGTCTTCACCACGCCGGACGGAGGCCCTCGTCTGGCGGGAACGGACGTCGTCCATCTGCGGCGGAGCCTCATCGACCAGGTCATCGTCTTTGCGGGGGAGATCGGGCCGTCCGCCTCCTGAGTCGTCCTTCTTGTGAACTTGTCCCTTTCGGCGCTCCGGCGCTCCGGCGCTCCGGGGCTGCGGGCGTTGGCGTTGCGCCGGCGCAGGCAGCGGTGCAGTACCTGGGTTCGGCGCGGTCAGGGGACGGGGGGATCCCCGCCCCCTGACCCGCGCCCGAGGCCCTACTCCACCGTGACCGTCAGCACCGCGTACTGCGCCACCGTCACCGCGATCGTCGCCGTCGTCCCCGCCGTCGTCCACGTCACCGGCTGGGGCGCCGGGGATGCCGCGTCCGGGGAGGCGACCGCCGCGGCCGTGACGCGCTTGCCGTCGGGGACGGTCACCGAGACCGAACACGCCGCGGGAGTCGTCGCGAACGCGGCCGGCTTGTCGCCGAAGCCGGTGAAGTTGACCAGCTGGACGACCGTGTCGTTGCCGAGGCGGCCCGCCTCCAGGTAGATGCGGCGGTCGCCGGACGACAGGGTGACCGCAGGCGGGGCCGCCTGTCGTACGGGTGCGAGGAGTTGGGTCGCGTCCGCCTGGCCCGTGGCGGTGAGGAAGGTCTTGCCGAGGAGGTCCTTGAAGTACCAGCAGGTGCCCGCGCCGAAGCGGTTCTGGGAGGTCGCCGGGACGGGGTCCTTCCTGCGGAAGCCGAGGACGTCGGCGAGGGCGAACTCGGCACGAGCGGCGCCGAGTTCGTCCAGGCCCGTCGGCGCGGGCCCGGTGACGACGACCGTGCCGCCGCCCGCCACGTACCCCCGCAGCACCTCCGCCTCGGCGTCCGAGACCGCCTGGAGGTTGGGGAGCATCACGACCTTGTACGGGGCGAGGTCGGCGGCCGAAAGTCCGATGCTGACCACGGTGTTGAACGGGACGTGCCCGTACACCAGCGCCTTCACCGTGCCCCGGAACTCGCCCAGCCAGGGCATCGTGGCGCAGCTGTCCTCGGGGGTGCTCTCGCTCCACCACTCCTTGACCCCGGACGGCTTCTTGTTGTTGACGTACATGCCGGTGCCGGCCTGGGGGCTGACGAAGTCGCGCGAGGCGCTGGAGTGGTAGACGGCGACCTCGGCGGCGGGGGAGGAGTTGAAGAGCTTCTCCTGGTGGGCGGCGACGAAGCCGTACATGCGGGTGCGCATCTTGGCGTCGGTCGTGGCGTTCTTGAACGGGCTCTTCACCTCGTAGGGGTTGCAGCCCGCGGCCAGCAGTTGGGCCATCACCAGCGAGGCGTCGTCCGCCTTCCAGCCGTAGGAGAACGCCCAGGCGGGCTTGGTGCCGCTGGCGGCCCGGGCGTATTTGTACATGGAGATGAGGCAGGTCCAGTCGGAGGCGGTGGCGTGCCGCATGCCGTCGTAGTTGCCGAGGATGTCGACTTCCCAGGCGTGGCTGACGCCCTCGACGTTGCGCAGATAGGCGCCGTCGAGGCCGATGGACGTGGCGTACTGGTAGTCCATGCTCACGGTCTCGACGAACGTGACCAGATCCTTGTTGACGGACTTGCCGGTGGCGGCGATGTCGAGCTGCCACTGGTGGAGGTTGCGGTGGCGCCACTCGACGAAGCGGCGGAAGGTCGGGTCGCCGAAGTCCGCCTTCTTCGGCAGCGGGAGCCCGGTGTCGGCCTTGAAGGCGTTCGCCGCCCATACCGAGGCGTCGCACCAACTGGCCTTGCCGTCGAAGTAGATGGGGACGTCCGGCCAGATGGCGTCCACGCCGGTGGCGGCGAGGGACTTGATGCGGGCGAGGTAGTAGTCCCGCCAGGGGGAGTTGGGGCTGAGCCAGCAGCTCTCGTCGCCGGGGTCGACCCAGACGACGAGGCTGCCGTAGAAGACGTTGTCCTGGCCGTCGAGGGAACGCTGCACCCAGGCCTTGCCGTTGTCGTCCTTGTAGAAGGACCGTCCCTTCTCGCCGCCGACGCTGATGAGTTCGAGGGACGGGTAGTACATGACGACGCGGATCCCGGCCGCGTGCGCGAGGCCCGTGAAGTTCTTGACCCTTTTCATGTGGTCGTCGAAGTCGGCCTGGGTCAGCCAGTTCGACAGGACGGTGTCGAGCTCGATCACGCTGACGTTCTGCGCCTTGAGGGTGTTGATCACCGGCTTCATCTGCGCGGCGTCGGCGTCCTCGTCGAAGGTGCCGTCCGCGATGCGGGCGAAGCGGGCCCAGTCGGGGAAGACGCCCTGCTTGACGGCGGGCGCCGCCCAGGCGGCCTGCTCGATCCCCAGCGGCTTCGACACCGCCGCCGGCAGGCCCGGCAGCGCGCCCGCCGCCCAGGCCGCGCCACCGATGCCCAGTCCCGCGCGTAACACGCCTCTGCGGCTCATTCCGTTGCGTCGCATGGTTCGTTCCCCCCTGGTCTCCAGGATCCCTGTTTCCCTGTGGTTCGTGCGGTTCGTGCGATGCCCGAGATTCTGTCGGGAACGCGGCCGGACGAAAGGGTTCCGGCATGATCCCGACCGATGGGAACGGCCGTTTTCGGCCGGGCCGGGGGAGGCCGGGGACGTGGGACCGCGGCGGCCGAGTTGCCGGTCGTGCCCGGGTCCGTAGCATTTTGCTTGACATGGTGATCACGTACACGGTGATCGCGGCGGGCCCCCTGGACTGGTCCCTGGTGACCGGATGGATACCGGTCGTCCTGATCGTCCTGGGCCTCGCCGCCCTGGCGGCGCTCCTCCTCTCCCGCCGGCGCCGGTGGTGGACCCGCTGGGCACCCGCCGCCGTACTCCTCGCCGTGCTGGTCACGCTGGCCCTGCGGTGGGCCGTGGACGACTGGCTCCAGCCCTTCCCCGACCCCCTCCCCGCGGACGTCGTCCTGTGGACCGGCGTCGCCGTCCTCGGCGTCTGCCTCGCCCTCTTCCGGATCCCGCTGCTGCGGCCCCGGTACTGGGCCGGGGCCGTGCTCTGCGGACTGCTCGTCGTCCTCCTCGGCGCCTCGCAGATCAACCGCCACTTCGACCAGTACCCGACGGCCCGTTCCGCCCTCAACACCTGGCTCACCAAGACCACCAAGCTCAGCGACGCGACCGGGACGGCCGGTCCCACACTCGCCGTACCGCCCGGCAAGGCCCTCTCCGACGTCTGGCGCCCGCCCCCGGACCTGCCGAAGGACGGCACCCTCTCCCGGTCGGCGATCCCCGGGACGAGATCGGGCTTCCGCGCCCGCGACGCGTACGTCTACCTGCCGCCCGCCTACCGGACCACCCCGCGCCCCCTGCTCCCCGTGATCGTCCTCATGGCCGGACAGCCCGGCTCCCCCGACGACTGGATCAACTCCGGCCGCCTGGTGGACATGATGAACACCTTCGCCGCCGCCCACCGCGGACTCGCCCCCGTGGTCGTCGTCGCCGACCCCCTCGGCTCGCAGTTCGCCAACACCCTCTGCATGGACTCCCGGCTGGGCAACGTCCAGACCTACCTCGCCACCGACGTCCCCGACTGGATCCGCGCCCACCTCCAGGTCGCCGCCCCCCGCACCTCCTGGGTGATCTCCGGCATCTCCTTCGGCGGCACCTGCTCCCTCCAGCTCGGCGTCAACGCGCCACAGGTGTACGGCGTCATCAACGACATCTCCGGGCAGGAGGCCCCGACGCTGGGCAGCCGCAAGAAGACGATCGACAAGGCCTTCGGCGGCGACGCGGCGGCCTTCGAACGCGTCAACCCCCTCGACGTCATGGCCCGCGAACGCTTCCCCGACACCCGCGCCGCGTTCATCGCCGGACGCTCCGACAGCACCTACGGGCCGCAGCAGCGCAAGGTCTACGAGGCCGCCGTCGCGGCGGGGATGAAGGCCGAGTGGGTCGAACTCCCCGGCGGCCACAGCTGGCAGGTCTGGCGGCCCGGGCTGGAGCGGCAACTCCCCTGGATCGCCCGGCAGACGGGAATGATCCCATGAGCGCCGCACCCGCACCCGCACCCGCGCCCGCGCCCGCCGTCGGCGACCGCCGCCACCGCTGGCGGATCACCCTCGACCGCCTCCTCGCCCCCGTCCGCCACGCCCCCTTCACCCTCGCCTTCCTCGCCGTCCTGTGGATCGTCGGCGCCGTCACCCACTCCCTGGGCTCCGGCCCGAGCAGGCACCGGATGGAGAACGTCGGCGCCGGCGTCCCCGCGCTCACCGAGGGCCGCTGGTGGACCCCCGCCAGCTCCCTGCTGTGGTGCCCCGGCCTCGGCGGCTACCTCGTGGCCACCGTCCTCGTCCTGCTGCTCGTCACCCCCGCCGAGCGGCGCCTGGGCGTCGCCCGCACCGCCGCCACCCTGCTCGGCGGGCAGATCCTCGGCACCCTCCTCGGCATCGGCATGGTCGAACTCGGCTCCGCCGCCGGGGAACAGTGGCTCGCCAGCCTCACCGAGGACCTCACCGTCACCCCCACCATCGGCGCCCTCGCCGTCGGCGGCGTCCTCAGCTACCGGCTCACCGCGCTGTGGCGACGCCGCACCCGGTTCGGGATCGTCGCCTTCGCGCTCGTCATGTCGCTGTACGTCGGCCACCTCCAGGGCGTCCTGCGCCTCGGCGGCGCGGTCGTCGGCCTCGCGATCGGCGCCGCCCTCCACCGGCGGCGCGGACCCCTGTGGCCGCGCAACGCCTCGCACACCGAGGCGCGGGTGCTCGTCGCCCTCGTCGTCGCCGCCTCCGCCGTCGGGCCGATGGTCGCCATCCTCTACCAGGACTCCTACGGCCCGTTCAGCACCTTCAACGAGCTCTACGTCTCCACCCGGCCCGGCGCCGACGAGATCAAGGAGGCGTGCGCCCAGTCCGTCCTGGACTGCGACGCCGCCCACGCCCTGCGGGACTTCTACGACTCGCCCGCCGTCGCCATGTCCGTCCTCGTCCCCGTCATCCTGCTCGTCCTCGCCGAGGGACTGCGCCGCGGCCGGCGCCTCGCCTGGGCACTGGCGGTGCTGCTGCACCTGGCCTGGATGGCCCTCTTCGCCTACTGGCTGCACGACTTCCTCGCCAACCCCACCTCCTACGGCGCGCTGCCCGCCGAACACGCCGACTACATCCAGTACTTCGCCGAACAGATGCTGCTCCCGTTCCTGGTCCTGGTGCTCCTGCTGGTCACCCGCGCCCGCTTCGACCTGCGGCTGCCGAGGTCCGCGACGCGGAAACTGGCGCTGGTCGTCGGCGGGACACTGCTGCTGGCGTGCGCCGCGTACGTGGGCATCGGCCTGGCCGTCCGCGACCAGTACTCGCCCCCGGCGAGCGCCGGGCTGCTGTTCGGCGGGCTGGTCTCCGAGTTCCTCCCGCCCGCGTTCCTCGGCTACTTCGCGGACTGGCCGGTGCCGGCGGGCGGGACGGCCAAGGCGCTCCACCAGTACTGCGGCCTGCTGTTCTGGCTGGTGACGCTGATCGCCCTCCTCGTCACCCTCCGCCGTCCACGGCTGCACACCGACGCCGACGCGGCCGTGCGCGCACGGGAGTTGCTCGTGGCGGAGGGCAGCCCCTCCAGTCTCGGCTTCATCACCACCTGGGACGGCAACTACTACTGGTTCGACGGGAGCGGCCGCGCCGCCGTCGCCTACCGCGTCATCACCACCATCGCCCTGACGACCACCGACCCCTTCGGCGCCGCCGCACCCCGCGCCGAGGCCGTCGCCGGCTTCTCCCGCTTCTGCGACGAACACGGCTGGACGCCCTGCCTCTACAGCGTCGGCGAGGAGACACGGGCCGAGGCGGAGGCCCTGGGCTGGCGCTCGGTGCAGGTCGCCGAGGACACCGTCGTCCCCCTGCCCGACCTCGCCTTCACCGGCAAGAAGTGGCAGGACGTGCGCACCGCCCTCAACAAGGCCAAAAAGGAGGGCATTTCGGCGGAGTGGTGGGCCTTCCGCGACGCGCCCGTCGCCCTGACGGACCAGATCCGCGGCATCAGCGAGGAATGGGTCGCCGACAAGGGCCTCCCCGAGATGGGCTTCACCCTCGGCGGCCTCGACGAGCTCGACGACCCGGCGGTGCGCTGCCTCATCGCCGTCGACGCCGACCGCACCGTCCACGGCATCACGAGCTGGATGCCGGTGTACGAGGCGGGACAACCCGTGGGCTGGACCCTGGACTTCATGCGCCGCCGGGCGAGCGGCTTCCGCGGCTCCATGGAGTTCCTCATCGCCTCGGCGGCCCTCGGCTTCAAGGAGGAGGGCGCCCGCTTCCTGAGCCTCTCCGGCGCCCCCCTCGCCCGGAAGGCGACGGGGGAGCCCCCGGCGGCGCTCCAGCGGATGCTGGACTACGCGGGCAAGGTCCTCGAACCGGTCTACGGATTCCGCTCGTTGCTGAACTTCAAGGCGAAGTTCCAGCCGGAGTACCGGCCGATGTACATGGTGTACCCGGACCCGGCGGCACTGGCGACGATCACCCGGGCGATCGGGAAGGCGTATCTGCCGCATATGACGGCGGGGCAAGGGGTGCGGTTGATGCGGCAGTTCGGGGGGTGAAGGGGGACGAGTGTCCCTCAGCCCCGCCCCCGGCGGCTGCTCAGGGCGATCACCATCGCCACCCCGGCCAGTGCCGCCACCAGCACCACCGTGACCAGCGGCCAGTCCCGTGCCGGGGACAGGCGCAGCGCGATCGCCTCCAGGACGACGAGAACGACGACGGCGAGCGCGGCGACGCCGTCGCGGGTGTGGGTGCGGGGCATGAGGGCTCCTCGGAAGCAGGTCTCAGAAGCAGGCCGTGAGGACCGCCGCGTCGTCGCGGTGGCCGGTGGAGGCGGCGGCCTCCAGGAGGGCGTCGGCCAGGCGGGCCGGGTCGTCACCGGCACCGGCGGGGACGGAGTGGCGCAACCGCTCGACTCCTGCGTCGAGTTCGAGGTCCGGGCCCTCCAGGAGCCCGTCCGTGAGCAGCGCGAGCCACCGCGCCCCGTGGAGCGGCAGCCGCACGGCCGGGTACGTCGCCGTCGGCAGGACGCCGAGGGGCGGGCCCGGCGGCGGGGCGAGGACGCGCGTCGTGCCGTCGGACCGGCCGAGGAGGGCCGGGACATGGCCGGCCGTCGCGGCCGTCAGTTCGCCGTGCTCGCGGTCGACCACCACGTAGGTGCAGGTGGTGAAGAGGGTCATGTCGAGGGAGCAGAGCAGGGCGTTGGCGTGGGCCAGGACCGCGCTGGGGTCGAGGCGGGTGCGGGCGTAGGCGCGTACGGCGGTGCGCACTTGGCCCATCGTCGCGGCGGACTCCACGTCGTGGCCCTCGACGTCGCCGATGACCAGGGCGCAGCGGCCGTCGGGGAGTCGGGTGGCGTCGTACCAGTCGCCGCCGACGGTGACGCCGTCGCGGGCCGGGGCGTAGCGGGCGGCGAGCCGCAGCCCCGGCAGGCGGGGCAACTCCTCGGGCAGAAGGGCGCGTTGGACGGCACCGGCCAGGTCGATGCGGGCCTGGACCAGGCCGCAGCGCTCCATGGCCTGGCTGGTGAGCCCGGCGAGGGCGAGGAGGAGGGTGCGGTCGGCGACGGGGAAGTCGTGTTCGCGGGCGTAGCCGAAGAGCAGGGCCCCGTGGGACAGCGGGAGCAGTGCCCAGGAGCGCGCCCGGGTGCGGGACAGCCATCCGTGCGGGTCGCCGCCGGACAGCGCGAGCACCTCGGCGCGGGAGCGGACGTAGAGCGCCTTGCCCTCCCGCATGACGAGGGCCGGGATCCCGGCCTCGTCCAGCGGTGTGCCGTCGATGAGCTCGCCCATGCGCACCCCGGTGCCGGAGCCCGCGACGGTGCGCAGCCTGCCCTCCTCGGGGACGAGGACGAGCGCGCCGATCGCGTCCGTCGAGTCGCAGAAGTGGTCGGCGACGGCGCGGGCCACCTCGTCGGTGGTGGTGGCGGAGAGCAGCGCGGTGGCCAGGTCCTGGATCCGGTCGGCGCGGTCCGCCGCGTTGTCGGCCCGCTCCCGGAGCCGGTCCTGGTGGTGGACGGCGTCGGTGACGTCGCGGGTGATGCCGATCAGGGTGCGGCGGGGCGGGGTGCCGACGGTGTGCGACCGGGCCTTGACCCGCAGCCAGCGGCCCGCCCGGTCCCCGGTGGCCAGCCGGAAGCGCATGTCCAGGGGCTCGACGCCGTCGAGGGCGCGGTGGAAGGCCGTGGTGGCCGCCTCCATGTCCTCGGGGGCGATGACCTCCACGATGCCCTCGCCCATCGGGCCGGGTGTGATGCCGTAGAGCTTCTCCGAGCCCGCGAACCAGCGGTGCCGCAGGGTCTCCGCGTCCACGCTCCAGGCGGCCAGGTCGGCCATCTCCAGCGCGAGCCGGAGCTGGGCGTCCCGCTCGGTGTGCTCCTCGTCGGGGGTGCCGTCGTCCTGCTCGACGGTGGCCGCGCACAGCCCGGGCGTACCGAGGGCGCGGACGGCCAGGCGCAGCCGGGGCAGGCGTGCCGTCACGGCGTCCCGGCCGGGGAGGGCGAGCGCCTCGGCCACCGCGCGGGCCGCGCGCTCGCGTTCGGCCTCGGGCAGCCGGTCCGTCCAGGGGACCGTCGCGCCCTCGGCGCGGCGCCGGCCGAGGAGCTGCTCCCAGCGGGCGTTCGCCGCCCACTCGACCCCGTCGGCGTCGAGGACGGCGAGGCCCACCGGGGCGTCGAGGAACACCTCGGCCAGGGTCCGGATGGTGTCAACAGGCGGACGGGCGCGGCCGGTTGCCGTTCCCGGGGCCGTGCGGGGCTCCGGGAACGGGCGGGCCGCGGTGGGGGCCGTCATCGGGTGCCGCTCCGGCCGGAAGGGCGGCGGACGGTCACGACGATCGCCCCGGCGACGACGGCGACGCCGACGCCGGCCAGGAACAGGTCGGTGTCCCAGGCGTCGTTGTCCGGGGCGGCCACGCCGGTGCGGGGGGCTCCTTGGGGAACGGTGCCGGACTGCGTGCCCGTGCCGGTGCTGGTGCCGGTGCCGGTGGTCTGCCGGTTCACCGGGGCGAGGCCGCGGTGGGACCCGCCGTGGTGTGCGGGCCGCGGCTGCGGCTTGGGCGCCGGTCCGGGCGCCGGGGCGTCGACCCTGAGCTGGGTCTGCGCGCTGCCGTTGCTGCACACCAGGCGTACCGGGTACGTACCCTCCCCGGCCGTGACGAGCAGGGTGCCGCGGATGTGCTCGGGGCGGATGTCGGTCAGG
The DNA here is from genome assembly GCF_041519305.1 of Streptomyces luteireticuli. Classification (NCBI taxonomy): domain Bacteria; kingdom Bacillati; phylum Actinomycetota; class Actinomycetes; order Kitasatosporales; family Streptomycetaceae; genus Streptomyces; species Streptomyces luteireticuli. The sequence goes on along the minus strand of NZ_CP167927.1, from coordinate 1,521,334 downwards.
CTCACCGTCCCGGCGGCCGAGGACACCGACCGGACGCTCGCCCCGGGGTACGGGGCACAGGCGCCGGTGATCGACACCGTCCGTCCGGTGCGGGTCTCGTGGGGGCTGATGTCGATGGTGGCGGCGCCCACGACGGGGGTGGGGCGGGGCGGCTGGGGCGGCGGGTCCGCCAGGGCCGCCGGGGCCGCCGCCAGGGTTCCGCCGAGGACGACGGCGGAACCGGCAGCGCAGAGGATGCGACGCATGGGATCCACGTCCTTCCGGATGGTTTCGAGGGGTTTCGAGTGGTCTTGCCCCAGCCTGGCCGGGAGGCGGCCCGGCGGGGATCGGGCGGTGGGGGGACCACCGGGGCCGGGGCGTGTCCCCCGACCGGGCCCCGCCGGGCCGTCCCCCGCTCGCCGTCCCCCGTTCACCGGCCCCTGGTCAGATCCGCGTAGACGACGATGTTGTCGAGGTAGCCGCCCGCCGGGTCGTGCGGTCCCCCGCAGGTGACCAGGCGCAGCCGGGGCGGTCCCGAGGCGCCCGCGTACACCTCGCCCGCGGGGAAGTCCGCCTTCGGGTACTCGGCCACCCGCCGCACGGTGAACGCGACGGTGCCGCCGTCCGCCCGCCGTACCGACACCCGTTGCCCGGGGCCCAGTTCGCCGAGGCGGAAGAACGCACCCTCGCCGTACCGGCCGACGGTCGAGTGCCCGAGGAGGACGGACGCGCCGGGGGCGCCGGGGACGGGCGAGCCCTCGTACCAGCCGACGGGCGCGTCCGGCCCGACCGGCGGTACGGCGACGGTCCCGTCGGGCGCCAGGCCCAGGGGGACCACCCGCGCGGAGATCCCCACGGCGGGCGCGGTCACCCGTACCGGTGCCGAGGCGTCCGGTCCGCCCGGTCGGCCCGAGGGGGCGGGGGACGGCGGGGCGGGCCCCGGGCGGCCGAAGCTCAGCAGGAGCGCGGCCAGACCGGCGACGGCCGGCAGCAGCAGGACCAGCAGAGCGCATCCGTGCCGCCGACCGCCGCGCATCACCTGTCCCGGCGGGCCGTGGCGGCGCGCTCCCGCTCCTGCTCCGGCTCCCGGTGGCGTGCGCCGGTCGGCGGGACGACCAGGACGGGGCCCCGGGCGTGCCGCAGGCAGTAGCGGGTCACCGAACCGGTGAAGAAGTGGTGCACCGCGCCGTGCGAGCCGCCGCCGACGACGAGCAGGTCGCCGTCCTCGGCCGCGCTCGACACCAGCGCAGGCCCCGTCTGCCCGCGCACCACGGCCTCCGAGTACCGCAGGCCGTCCGGTTCGCCGCCGAGGCCGCACACGCACGCCTCGTGCAGATCGTCACGGGCCTGGTGGGCCAGTTCCCGGGCGGTCCGCTCGTCCGGCGGCCACAGCATGTCGATGTAGTCGCCCTGGGGCGAGGAGTAGATGAAGACCGGACGCAGCTCGGCGCCGTGCCGACGGGCCTCGGCCGCGGCCCGCCGGAGTGCGACGAGACTGCCCGCGGAGCCGTCGACCCCCACCACGACACGTTGTACGGAGTGGTTCATCTCCCGGTCCCTTCCTCGTTCCGCTTCGGGTCCGGCCCGCTGGCGCGAGGCCGTGCCCACCACGCTAAGGAAGCCCCCTCCACCTGCGGATCCCTCATCCGGCTGGAGAGGCGGGGGAGGGCCTCGGCCGATCGGTGGACACCGTGCTGGTTCTTCCGGTCGGTGGGCCTTCCGGTTGCGCCCGGGGCCGGGGCGCCCAAGGGTGGATCCACCATGATCCGCCGGCTGCCGCGGCACGAGGACGGGCCGCCCGCCCTGCGGCGCGCGGTCTGGACCGTGCTGGCCGGGTGCCTGCCCTTCGCCGTCCTGCTGTACGGCTTCCACCGGCCGGTGGAAGCCCTCTACGCGATCTTCGGGACGCTCCCGCTGGTCCTCTTCTGCCGCGTGCCCGGCCCGCCCCGGCGGCGCACCAGAACGCTGCTGACGGCCCTGCCCGTCGGCTGGCTGCTGGTCACGGCCGGCACCCTGCTCGCGGTGCGCTCCTGGGCGGCGGCCTGCGGCATGCTCGCCGTGGGCTTCCTGGTCTCCTTCTGCGCGGCCTGCGGCCCCCGCGCCGCCGCCCTCTCCATCGCCTTCCAGCTCTACTACGTGCTGCCGTGCTTCCCGCCCTACGCCCCGCAGACGCTCGGCGCCCGGCTCACCGGCCTGACCGTCGGCATCCTCTGCACCGTCCTGGCCGAACGCCTCGTATGGCCCGACCCGACGCCCGTGCCCTACCGGGCCGTCCTCGCCGACGCGGCCGACGCCGTGGCGGGCCACGCGGAGCGGACCGCCGGGGCGCTCGCCGCCGGCACCGGACTGGCGGGCCTCCAAGGGTCGGCCGACCGCGCCCTGGAGGCCGCACGGCTCTCCCGGGTACCGGCGGCCGAACGCCCCACCTCGCCGTCCGTGCCCGACCGGGCCCTCAACCACACCCACGCCGCCCTGCGCTACACGCGCGACCAGCTCGACCGGATCTCCGCCTGCCAGGACGTCCCCCACCCCGCGTCGGCCGCGCTCCTGCGCCGGGTCGCCGCGGCCCTGCGCCCGGCCGCCGCCGCGCTGCGCGCCGGTCCGCCGGGGCCCCCGCCGCCCGGTGAACTGGCCACCGCGCTCGGCACGTTCGACGGGGCCCGGGCCCGGATGCTGGACCGGGTCTCCGTCGCCGGACTGCGCCAGGACGCCCTCGTCAGGGCGTCCGCCGACGGGGCCCGGTTCGCCGCCGAATCGGCCCGGATCGCGCTGGGAGCCCGGCCCGTGCCGCCGGTGTCCGAACCCTTCGGCTACGCCTTCCTGCCCGTCCGCCTCCGCTGGTGGCGTCGGCTGCGCGTCCATCTCACCCCGGAATCGGTCCTGTTGCAGAACGCCGTGCGGACCGCCGTGGCGCTGGCGGCCGCCCGGCTGCTGGCCGGGGCGCTCGGCCTCTCCCACGGGTTCTGGGTGCTGCTGGCGACGCTCAGCTTCATGCGCACCTCGGCGGCGGACACCCGCAGCGCCCTCGTCCCCGCCTTCCTCGGCACGGCCGCCGGCGCCGCGCTCGCCGCCGCCCTGCTCTACGGCATCGGCGACCGGCCCGTCTGGTACGGGGTGCTGCTGCCGGTGGCCGCGCTGGTGGGGTTCGGCATCGGCCCGGTGCTGGGCCCGGCCTGGATGCAGGCGGCGATGACCCTGACCTTCCTCCTGATCTTCACCCAGCTCTCGGTGCCCGACTGGCACCTCCCGGGCGTACGGCTCCTCGACGTCGTGATCGGCGGCTCCACCGGGGCGCTGGCCGGGCTGCTCGCCTGGCCGCGCGGCGGGCACGGGCAGCTGCGGAACGCGGTCGCCGACGTCCTGACCGAGTCGGCCGCCCTGTGCCGGTCCGTGACCGCCCTGCTGTGCACCGGCGGCGGCCCCGTGAGCCTGGCACCGGCCCGCGCCGCGGTGCTGCGGGCCGAGGCCACCTACTGCCAGTACCGCACGGAGCACCGTCCCGGGCGCGCCCCGGAACCGGTCTGGGGCGACGCCCTGGCGGCGTCCTACCAGGCGCTCCACGGAGGCGAGGTGATGGTGCACCGGCACGGTTCGGGCACCGCGGCCCCGCTCCCCGCCGGGGCCGCCGGCCGGCTGACGGTCCTCGCCGACGACGTCGCCCGCGCGTACCTGCGCTCGGCGGCGGCGGTCCGGGAGGGGCGGTGGGAGGCGGCCGACACCCTGCCCGGCTGCGCCGCGGGGAGCTCACCCCCGCTGCGGTACGTGACGGAGCGCGGCGGCGAAATGCCCCCGGAGGAAGCCCTGTTGACCGCCGACGCCGAGGCGTGGCTGACGGGAGCGGCGGAGGCGGCGGAACGGGTGCGGTCCCGGACCGCGTGACGCGTGGCCCGGACCGCGTGACGCATGGCCCGGACCGCGTGACGCGTGGAACCGCCGCGCCCAACTCCGAACGCAGAGGCGGCGGATCGTTACATCGCCCCCCACACGAGGGACCCGTCGCATGCGCCCCGGCAGTGCCGGGCAGGGTCTGGCCGACCCGATGTCCCCGTACGGAAAGGACGTTCATGCGTCGCCGTATCGCCGCCGTCCTCCTCGGAGCAGCCGCGCTCCTCACTGTCCTCGCAGGCCCCGCCAGTGCCCACGACGGGCCCCTCGACCCCCTCTTCGGGGGGCACAACGGAGGAAGGAACGGGAACGGGAACGCCAACGGCCAGGGAAACTACGCGCTCTTCGGCCTCCAGATGCCCATCTTCTCCGTCGGCCAGGGCGAGATCGGCCGCCGCTGAGCCCGGACGGCTTCCGGAAAGGGGTCGCCGGGCAGGGCGCCGGGAGGCGTCAGTCCGCGGCGCCGTCCCTCGTTCCCTCCCCCGCCCCGTCCGCCAGCGCCGTCGCACAGGCGAGGGCCTCGTCCCGCGGGTGCGCCGCCGTGTAGACCGTGAGCTCGCGCACCAGCCGGGGGGCGGGGTGCGCCGCCGTCTTCCGCAGGTCCGGGGGCAGGGCGTCCGCGGGGACGAGGGTGAGGCCCACGCCCTGGCGTGCCAGGGTGACGGCCGCCTCGGCCTGCGGTACTTCCACGGCGATCCGGGGATGGAAACCGGCCGCCCGGAACGCCTCGGCGAACGCCTCGCCCGGGCCGTGCCCCTGGTGGCCGATCCAGCGCCGGCCGGAGAGGTCCTCCAAGTGGGCCGTGCGCCCGCACAGTTCGTCGTCCTCGGGACAGACGATCACCAGTTCCTCGGTGCCGAGCGTCAGGACCCGCCCGTCCCATCCGACGGGCCGCGGCCCCACGCCCAGGTCCACCGCGCCCGCGGCGACGGAGTCCTGGAGCTGCGAGCGGCTGCCGTGCGGACGGACGCAGACCGGCGCCGCGGGGTGGGCCAGGGTCCACCGCCGCACGCCCGGCAGCAGCGCGGCGGGCAGCGCCGCGTGCACCGTGCCGATGCGCAGTGCCCGCCGTCTGCCGCGGGCCGCCGAGCGCGCCGCCGAGGTCGCCTCCTGCGCGCAGCGCAGGGTCGTGCGCGCGTAGGGCAGGAAGGCCGCGCCCGCCTCCGTGGGGCGCACGCCCTCGGGGCGGCGTTCCAGGAGGGCGGTGCCGACCGCCCGTTCCAGGGTGCGCAGTTGCTGGGAGACCGTGGGCTCCGTCACATGCAGCCGCTCGGCGGCCCGTGTCAGCCGGCCCTCGTGCACCACGGTCACGAGGTATTCCAGCTGGCGCAGGGACAGGCTGCTCGCGCTGCGCTCCGGTTCCGTGGCCTGTGCCATAGCTCTTGCCTATCTGTGCTTCGGTGAATTCTTCTTGATCCCCGCCCCGCCGCCGGGTTTCAGTGAACCCGTGGCCGAGGGGCGGTCCCGCGAGGAGACAGCGGGGTCCGGGGGAGGTGCTCGAAACGGCCCCGCCCGGAAGGAAGTCCATGAAGTTCTCGCGCCGTTCCCTGCTCGTTCCCGTGCTGCTGGCCGGGATGGCCGTACCGCTGGCCGCACTCCCCGCGTCCGCCGCCACCGGCGGCTCCGACGGGGACCGGACCCCGCCGTCCCTGTCGCTGGGCGACGGTCCGTCCGACAAGCAGTCCGTGACCGTCGTCCGGCCGAACGCCGAGGGGAAGACCGGCCAAGTGCAGGTCGGAGGAGCCCGGTTGACGGGCTACGACGCCTCGGGCGGCCATGCCGTCCTGTCGGCCGGCTCCTCGTCCAACGGCGTCAAGGGCAGCCCCGCGGAGCTCCGCGCCGGCGATGTGATCGCCGGCCCCGCGACGGCGGTGACGCCGCAGGGCGTGCTGGTGAAGGTCAAGGCCGTGCACCCGCAGCCGGGCGGCTCGGTCTCCGTCGACACCGAGTCGGCGACGCTCGCCGACGCGCTGGGCGACGGCAAGGCCGACGTCCATGTCCCGCTGACCGCGGCCGACCTGAAGGTCAAGTCCCCCGACGGCGGCGGGAAGGTGTCCGCCCCGCAGTCCGCCCCGCAGGGCAGCGGACAGGGCATCCGCTTCGACGTGGACGTGCCGATGCCGTCCGGCGTCAAGCCCACCGAGGGCCACTCCTCCGCACTCAAGGGCCACTTGGACCTCAAGCCGGAGATGCTGTTCGCCTACGAGCGGGCCCACTGGTACTCGGTCCAGCCGTCGAAGGCGACCATCGGCCTGGCGGCCGACTACGACTACGGCTTCGCCGCCCACGCCGAGGGCACCGCCTCGTACGACACCGGCCACAAGCCGCTGCATATCCCGGCCGCCGAGGTCGATGTCAACAAGACCGTGTGGGTGGGCCCGGTGCCGATCGTGCTCAACCTCAAGGTGAACTACTTCTACGACATCTCGGCCGACGGGAAGGTCACGCTGGACGCCGAGCAGGACACCAAGGGCCGTCTGGAGGTCGGCGCCAAGTACGAGGCGGACAAGGGCTGGAGCGCACTCTCCGGAACCGAGCCCACCACGACCGGCACCCCGACCCGTGTCGAGGGCTCGGCCACGCTGAAGGGCGGCGTCGGGACCCACGCCGAACTGGGTCTGTACGGTGCGGTCGGCGTCGCCGCCGACGTCATGCCGTATCTGAAGGCCACCGTGCACGGCACGGCCGGCGGGGAACAGCCCAAGGACCCCAAGGGCGTTCAGGACCCCAAGTCCATCAACAAGACCCTCAACGACGCCAAGGCCGACTGGGCCCTGTACGGCGGCGGCGAGCTCACCGGCTCGTTCTTCGCCAGGCTGAACGTCTTCGGGACGAAGGTCCTCGACAAGACCTGGGACTTCCCCAAGGTCTCGTACGAGCACAAGCTGGCCGGCAGCCAGGCCTGACCTCCGGCGGGGCCGGGTCATCGGCCCGGCCCCGCCGTGACGGTGATCCGGCCGTCGGCCGCCTCGGGCTCGGGCCGGACGACCAGCACGGGACAGCTCGCGTGCTTCAGGCAGTGCCGGGTCACCGAACCGCGGAGGAACCGGTGCAGCACGCCGTGGCTCCCGGCGCCCATCACCAGCAGGTCCGCGTCGTGACGGCTGAGGGCGACCAGCGCCGGCCCGGCGTCCGCGCGTACGGTCCGGGGACGGACCTCCGCACCGGCCGGGGCCGGGCCGAGCGCCGCCTCGCAGGTGCGGCGCAGCCGCCGCTCCGCGGCCCGCTCCCAGTGGGCGCGGACGTCGGCCGGCGCCGGGTTGACCGCGTCCGCGGCCTCCCCGCCGGGCGGCGACCAGGCGAACACCGGGCACAGGACCGCGCCGTGCCGGGCGGCCTCCCGCGCGCCCTGCCTGAGGGCCGCGATGCTGCCCGCCGAACCGTCCACTCCCACGACGACCCGCTCGATCGTCTCCGACATCCCGCTCACTCCTCACTGCTTCTCATCGCTCATCGATCGCTTCGATCGGCCTCTCCCGCCACCGTGGCGTCCGCCTCCGGGGCCCGGGATCGGGCGGCCGGGCGGTCCTCCGGTGGACGGCGGGGTCGGCCGGCCGTCGTTCAGGTGCGTGCCGCGCCGTCGCCCAGGGCGGTGCGGACCATGTCGTCCGCCTGCCGGCCGAGCCAGCCGTTCCAGCGGCGCAGCCCCTTGCGGTAGTCGCGGGCCAGGCCGGGCGCCGGCACCAGCAGCAGCGGGCACCGGGCGTGCCGGACGCAGTCCCGGGCGAGGGAGGGCCGCAGCAGCCGCCGGACCGGTCCCTGCCGGCCGACGCCGACGACCAGCAGGTCCTCCGGACGGTCGGCCAGGGCGGTCAGGACGCACCGGGCCCGGCCCCGCACGACGACCGCGGAGAAGGGCGCGGCCTCGGGGCCCGTGCCCAGGGCCGTCCGGCAGGTCCGCTCCAGGGCGGCCGCGGCCTTGCGCCGGTCCGGGTCCGGATACGGGCCGGGGCCGACGGCCCAGGCGCCGTCCGCCGGAAGGTACGCGGTGACCGCGTACAGCTCGGCCGCCCGGCGACGGGCCTCGGTCAGTGCCGCGCGCAGGGCGACGACGCTGTTCGGCGAACCGTCCACGCCGACGACGACGCGGGGCGCCCGGTCGGCCGTGACGTCGAACATGACAACTCCTCCCACCTCGGCGAATGCACGAAGCGGTGCACGAAGCGGTGCACGAAAACTCCACGCTAGGAGAGGCACGGAACCGGACGGGTCCCCCTTTCGGCCGGTCCGGTGGGGGAGCCGTCCGCCGCCGCCCGGAGCGGCCCGTCCGGCCGAACGCACTTATGCTCGACGCAGGGGGCTAAATGGGGGGATAAAGCGGAAAACGGAAGTGACGAGGACATGGAGTCCGATTCCGGAACACAGGTGACCGTCGTCGTGGCCGACGACCATCCCATCTACCGCGAGGGGATCACCCGGGGGCTGCAGCTCAGCGGGCGGATCAAGGTGGTCGCCGAGGTCGAGGACGGCGCGGCGGCCCTGGAGGCCATCCGCGAGCACAAGCCCCAGGTGGCCCTCATCGATTACCGGATCCCCAAGATGGACGGGATCGCCGTCATCCACGCCACCGTCCGCGACGGTCTGCCGACCCGGACCATCCTGCTGTCGGCGACGACGGACGGCGCCGTCGTCTACCGGGCCGTCCAGGAGGGCGCCGCGGGCTATCTGGCGAAGGACGCCAAGCGGTCGGAGATCGTGGACGCGGTGCTGAAGGTCGCCCGGGGCAAGCACATCGTCTCCGAGGACCTCTCCGACGGGCTGGTGGACGAGATCCGGCTGCGCGCCGACCGCGACGAGGCGATCCTCTCCGAGCGCGAGCGGCAGGTGCTGCGCGGCTTCGCCGAGGGCAAGAGCATCCCGCAGCTGGCCGCCGAGCTCTATCTGGGGGCGAGCACCGTCAAGACCCACACCCAGCGGCTCTACGAGAAGCTCGGGGTGTCCGACCGCGCGGCCGCCGTCGCCGAGGCGATGCGCCGCGGCCTGCTGGAATGACCTCTCCCGCGCGGGGCGCGAGCCGATGGGCCGTGCTCGCCGTCCTCTGCGCCAGCCTCCTTCTGGTGGCCATGGACGCCACCATCCTCAACGTGGCCCTGCCCTCCCTCATCGCCGACCTGCGCCCCGGCGGCATGGCCCAGCTCTGGATCATCGACATCTACGGACTCGTCCTCGGCGGACTGCTGGTCACCTGCGGCGCGATCGGCGACCGCTTCGGCCGCAAGAGGCTCTTCCTGGCCGGCTTCGTGCTCTTCGGCGCCGCCTCCGTCCTGGCCGCCACGTCGGACAGCTCCGCCCAACTGATCGCCGGCCGCGTCCTGTTGGGCATCGGCGGCGCCATGGTGATGCCCTCGACCCTCTCCCTGATCCGCACCGTCTTCACCGACCCCCGCGAACGGGCCCTGGCCATCGGCATCTGGGCGGCGGTGGCGGGCGCGGGGGCCTGCGTGGGCCCGCTGATCGGCGGGGTGCTCGTCGAACACTACGGCTGGGCGGCGGCCTTCTGGGTCAACGTCCCGGTCGTGGTCGTCACCGTCCTCGCGGGCATCCGCCTGCTGCCGGAGTACCGCGCCCCCCAGTCCGGTCCGCTCGACTGGTCCGCCGCCCTGCTCTCCGTCGCCGGCATCGTGGCCCTGGCCTGGGGCATCAAACACGTCGCCAAGGGCACCCCGGGCGCCGTGGACGTGATCGTCCTGCTCCTGGGCCTGGTACTGCTGGCGCTCTTCGCCCGCCGGCAGCTGGCGGCGCACGATCCCCTGCTGGACGTACGGCTGTTCCGCAACGGCCCGTTCCTCGCCGCGGCCCTGGCCACGCTGCTGGCCATGCTCGCCATCGGCTCCGCGCTCTTCCTGATGTCCCTGTGGCTGCAGTACGTCCACGGCTACTCGCCCTCCCAGGCGGGGCTGCGCACACTGCCGTCGGCCGTGGCGATGCTGGCCGGCTCGCTCTGCTCACCATGGATCATGCACCGGCTCGGGGTACGGGCGGTCCTGGCCATGGGCCTCGGCGCCCTGGTCGCCGCGTTCCTCGTCCTCGCCCTGACCCCGCAGCCGAACTCCTACCCCGTCGTCGCCGTCGTCCTCACCATGCTCGGCCTCGGCGACGGCCTGGCGATGACCGCCGCCGCCTCGGTCCTGGTCTCCTCGGTCCCGGCAGAACGCGCCGGCCAGGCAGGCGCCGTCTCCGAGACGGCCTACGAACTCGGCGTGGGCCTGGGCGTCGCCCTCCTGGGCAGCATCCACGGAGCGGTCTTCACCCGCCACATGACCGGACTCCCGCTGCACAGCGGGGACTTGACGACGGCCCGGGGGTCGGTCGGCGGCGCGGTGGAGGTGGCGGACCGGATCGGCGGGGAGACGGGCCGCCTCGTCCTCGCGGCGGCACGGACGGCGTTCGACGACGCGCTGACGACGACGGCGTATGTGTCGGCGGGGATCGTGGTGGTGGTGACCGTGCTGGTGGTGTGGCTGGTGCCGCGGGGGTTGCGGGTGACGGGCGGGCACTGAGAGTGCCCCGTCCTGCCCGCCGTCGGCCGAATCACCGATCATCGGCCGAGCGATGCGCCCGCAGACCGCGCCTGAGTGCTTCGAGTTCCTCCCGGGGGAAGTGATCGCCCCACTTGCCCCGGTAGCCGCTCTCGCCGTAGATCGTCACGACCTCGTCGAAACAACGGACCACCGCATGGGCAAGGTCGCCCACACTCAGCGCTCCGGACCACAGCTCGGTTCCGGCGTTGTCGTGCTCCCCGTATGCGCGCAGCTCCAGCAGGCGGAGCCACGCGGTGTCGCCTTCCCGGTAGAAGACCCACCGGAACACCGTCGGCTCCGCTTCGAACTCCACACGCGCCTCTGTCCCACCGGCGGTAAGACGGGCCACGGCAGTCAGCAGATCCTCGGGCGCGTTGCTGATGTACGAGACGGTGAGCGGGATTTCCGCGGTGTCCGTCATCACCGTGCAGTCGGCCCAGCCGCGCCCGGACAGCGTCCAGGTGATCCGGAAGTCGTCGGACACGGCGCTCACCCCGCGAGGAAGTGCCGTACATCGGCGGCGAAGGACGACATCTGCTCCCCGGCCTCCAGCCACGTGGTCACCGAGGCGTCCCATCCACCCGCGGCGTTCGTCCACGGGCGCAGCGTCCACGTCAGACCGACGTGCCCACCGGACCGGAAAACGGCCGAGACAGCCAGGGCCCGGTCATCGGTCCGCCACGTCCGCTCGCCGTCCCACCCCCGATAGTCCGCGGCCAACTCCTCCAGGAAGGGCGCGAGATCGCTGTCCCACACCCAGGCCACCGCTTCGTTGACGCGAGCAGTCAGCCCCGGGGCCCATGCCTCGACGGCGTAGTGCACCGAGTCCCTGTCGTAGCTGAACCGGTCGCAGAACTTCACACCGACGGACGGGGTGTCCTGGCAGCGGATGGTCACATCCGCCCGCTCGTCCATGGTGCTGTCCGTAGAGGTCATGAACCGGACCCTAGAACGGCACTATGCCCTTCGTCACCGGAGTTCTTCCCTGGGGATCAAGCGCATTGTTGCTCCGCGGCCTGCACAGTGTGCCGGAGAAGGAGGGCAGTTGTGACGGGGCCGACTCCGCCGGGCACAGGCGTGAGCGCCGAGGCTGTCTCCGCGGCTTCGGGGGCGACATCGCCGACGAGGCCGTCGTCGGTGGCGTTGGTTCCGACGTCGATCACCACGGCGTCCTTGCCGATGTGGACGGGGGTGATGAGACCGGCGCGGCCGACGGCTGCGACGAGGATGTCGGCGCGTTCGGTGATGGCAGGCAGGTCGCGGGTGCGCGAGTGGCAGACGGTCACGGTGGCGTCGCGGTTGAGCAGGAGATGGGCGAGGGGTTTGCCCACCACAGCAGAGCGGCCGACGACGGCAGCATGGGAGCCGGAGAGTGGGACGGCGTGGTGGTCGAGGAGTTCGATCACGGCTTCGGCGGTGGCCGGGGCGAAAGAGGGGTGGCCGACGGCGAGGCGGCCGAGGGAGGCGGGGTTGGCGCCGTCCACGTCCTTCTCGATGCCGATGGCCTCGGCGACATCGTCGAGCCGGACGCCGTCGGGGAGCGGGGTTTGCATGATGATGCCGTGCACCGCTGGGTCCGCCGAGAGCTCCCGCAGCGTGTGACGGATGTTGTCGGCGCCGGCGTCGGGGCCGAGGTCGAGGACGTCACAGGTGATGCCGGCCTTGGCAGCGGCTTTGGCGATGGAGGATACGTACCAGGCCGAGGACTCGTCCTCGGTGGCGGTCACCACGGTCAGACGCGGCGGGAAGCCGGCCTCGGCGAGACGGGCGGCCCGGGCACTGACGTCCGCGCGGATGGCTACGGCGAGTTCCTTGCCGGAGAGGGGCTTGGCGGTCACCTGGCGATCTCCTTGCGCACGGTGGCGGTGATGTGTTCCGCACGGTCGGTCAACGCGTCCACGAGGGCGGCGGAGCGCAGCAGCGCGGTCCGGGCGTCGGGGTCCTTGATACCGGAGAGGTTGATCTCGATGTTGAGGCGGGCGGTTGCGGCTGCCGCCCGTGCGGCTTCGGCTGCGGCGCCGATGTCGGTGATGACGTTGCGATTGCCGATGGGCAGCAGCTTCTCGGCCAGGGCCACGATGTCGGCGGCGCAAGTGATGGTGGCTTCGGCCGGGCGGGCGGCGCCGAGAAGGGCGTCCGCGATGGCGGTCGAGCGGGTGGCCCTGGCCTCGTCGGTGTCCTTGGGGAGTTTGTAGGCGTCGGCTACGGAGCCGAACGCGGCGGCGTCTTCCGTGGCGAGTTGGAGTGCCCGCTCGCGCAGAACGTCCGCCTGCTCCATGACCCGGGCGACTGCCTCCTCATGGTCGGCGTACTTCGGACCGGTGCTGTAGCGGGCGACCATGGCGGCCTGGGCGGCGGCCTGGGCGGCGTGCAGAGCCCCTGCGGCACCTCCGCCCGGCGCCGGGACTTTGGCCGCAAGCTCGTTCAGATACGTCTCAATCGCTTGATCACGCACTGGTGGTCTCCTTCATGGAGGCTTGGTAGCCGAGGTATCGGGCGATGGGTTGTTCCAGCTCGCGGTAGCACGTGGCCCTGTCGGTGACGGCCCAGCCGCACTTGGAAAGATAGCGGTCCACTGCCTTCGTCTCTCCCGCCGAAAGCTCTTCCACAACGCGTCGCACTGTCCTCAGTTCCTGATGCAGGAAGGAAGTTGCCTGTCCGAGGTGGAGCACGATGCGGTGGTCGGAGGTCAGGGTGACGGCTCGGTGGTGCAGGAGAAGGGCGAGCAAATGGCGGGCGGCGATGGCGTCCACCTGCGCCTGCGGACGGCGGAGCCATGCCTCGCGGGCGATGCGATCGGCGATCAGGACGCCGGCTGCCCATGGCGCCCAGGTTTCGGAGCAGGTCTCCAGCATGGCGAGGGCTTCGAGGTCGGCGCGGAGCTCGGCGATTACGGCAGCCAAGCGCCGGCTGCGGGCCGGGACGGCCGGCTCCGCGCCGGGCCCCTGGCGGTGGCCCCACTCGTGGGCGAGGAAGGCCAGTTGCCGGAGCGTGCGGAGAGGGAAAGCATGCATGCCTTCATGCCGGTCGTCGATGAGCGGAAGGACTCGATCACGGAACAGCGTGGTCAACCGGTCGAGAAAGACGACCCCGAAGGACTGTCGGGCAGGACGCTCGGTGACAGCGAGCTGTTCGGGAAAGAGAACGGCGCCGCCGGAGGCGCGGGCGGTGTACGCCTTCGACGCGGCCATGATCCGTCCGAACGTGAGGACTTGGCCGCGGTCCTCGCAGGGTGGGAATGCACCGGGCATCACGGCGCGTTCCGCGGTGAAGGCCACGGCTTCCAGACCGTAATGCCCGGGCCAGGGGCCGCCAGGGACCACCATGCGAGCGACCAGGATGTTGCCGCCGTCCTCGTGCACGGTCAGCCGGTGGGCGACCGTATCCGAGCGCAGTCGGCCCAGTGGCAAGGCGCTGCAGCGCTGGAAGTCCTCGTAGACCAGGGCGACATGGTCGAGGATGTCGGCAGGAGCACCGGCCAGGGCACGCGGAGTGCGGGCGTCCCGACAGGATGTTTCGGGGCGGGCGAGGTTGTCGGCGTCCACGGCCGACACCAGTGTGGAAGCCCAGGTGGTGAGGTCGTTCACCTTCACTGCCTCCTTCATGGAGGTCGGTCAATCGGCTGTCTGCGAGAGCGCGAGGGGCGCGTTGTCGGGCCGAACGGGCGCGAGGACGGACAAGGAGCACAGGGTTTTGCGGACGATCGTGACCCCGTGCTCGTTGCACCAGTACACGCCCGCGTGAAGTGGTCTGAGACTGTGACCGCCGTGGGGGCAGAGCATGTCATCGGTCCGGAGGCCGGACCAGGCCGTGCTCACCACTGGACCGTCGGATGCGCACTCGACCAGTGCGCCGCGCGCTGCCGGGCGATCCGCGTCTCAGCCGTAACATCGCCCCTCTGTACGGCCTGCGCGAGGCCGGTGTCGATTCGGCGGCAGAACGGACAGTACGGTCCTGGCGCGTCGGGCGGGACGGCGTAGTCGGGGCCGGGACCTGGCCCCAGCGGGGTGGTCACCACGTGTCTCCATGCCCTCTCCAAGTCCGGTCGATCGGCTTTCGTCACTGGTGTTGTCTTCCTTCTCAGTCACGGTTTTGGGATGCAGGGCGACGGGGGGAGAGAGAACGAACTGCCCGCGCGGGCCGCTGATCTGTGAAGCGGCCGGCCTGCCTCTCGCCGGTCGAGGAGTTGTCACGTGTTGGCGGTTCGGCGGAGAGGCAGGGGCTTTGGGGGTGGCTGTCACCCATCCTTGTGGGACAGTTGCGAGAGGTGGTCGGCCCACCCTTTCCGGTACTCCGCTTCTTGTTTCTGAGCCGCGCGGAGTTCGGTGGTCGCGCCGGATACCTTGGCCCACTGGGTGCGTCCGACGGCTCCGTTGATTGCGCTCCGGAACCGTCCACAGATGCCGCATTCGTCCCGCGTGGGGTAGGCGGGCGGGCCGCTTGCATGCTGCAAGGGCGGCGCGGGATTCAGCGGTCGCATGAGGCATCCTCGACCGGAATGTCGGGCGCGGGCGCCCATCGGGCCGTGCCCGACGGGCCCACCGTGAACACGGCAAGGCGTTCCTCATCCACCGGCTATCTCCTTGGAGTAGTTGCACCCGTCGCGTCGTGCATCACCCAGTGCACCGTCTGGGCGGGCGCTCCGGGGGCCGGAGGACCGGACGTTTAGGCGGACGTTTTCGCCCGCCAAGGGAGCCATGTGGCTACGGTGAGAGGGGACGACAACCGGTGTGAGGGGAAGCTCATGACGGGCAAGGCCGTGAGAGGGCTGTCGCGGTTACGGCAGGATGCCGGATATACACAGGAGTCCTTTGTGAAGGCGTTCGCCAAGGAAGCCGCGCGTATCGGCATCGCCGCCTCCGTCAGCGTGCGTCAGCTGCGCCGATGGGAAGGCGAGGCTCCTCCGCTCCCTCACCCGGGCCAACAGATCGTGCTGGAGGCGATGTTCGGCGTCCCGCTCGTCGAGATGGGTTTCGACGTCCCCCGGCATCGCGTCACTGTCTCGGCGCCGGTCAGCGACCCTGGGGAGGTAGGACGGAGGACGTTCGTGGCCGACGCCGGCGCCCTCGCAGCGGTGGCCCTGGTGCCGACCCGACCGGGCCCGCGTTTCGGCTCGGCCGATGCTGCTCGACTGCGTACGAGACTCGACGGCCTGTACAAGACGGACCACACGGTCGGCAGCGTGCCGGCCATGACGCAGGCGGACCGCATCGAGGGCGAGATCATGGGCACCCTCGCCGACGCCTCGTACACCGGCCGGATCGGTCGTGAGTTGCAGACCATGCTCGCCGAACTGCACGGTCACCGGGCCTGGTACGGCTACGACGGCGGACGTATCGGTCAAGGGCGCGCCGCCTGCATGGAAGCCCTCGCAGCGGCACAGCTCGTCGATGACTCCCTGCTGCAGGTCTCCGTGCTGGAGACGCTCGTACTCCTCGCGATCAAGGGAGACCGGGTCTGGGAGGCCGCGAGCGCGGTCGAGAACGCCTATCGGATCGCCGTGCGGGCGGGAGCCGGGCACACCGTGCGATTGGTGATCGCCCTGCGGGATGCCAACGTGACCACCCACGCGGGAGACCTCTCCGGAGCAAGGCGGGCGTTGAGTCGGGCCGTCAATCACCAGGGGCGCGCAGACGCGGACGTCGAGGTGCCGAAGTGGGCCCGGTTCGTCGGCCCGTTCGAGATCGACTACGCGACGGCGGACATGTATGTACGGGCCCAGCAGCCCGGACGTGCTGTTCCGTTCCTCCGGGCCGCCGTGCGCGCCATGGGTGACGACCTCGCCCGCAACAGCACCTCGTACCGGGTGAAGCTCGCGCGGGTACTGCTGGAGGCCGGGGAAGTCGAAGAAGCATGCGCGGAGATGACCGCCGTGCTCGACGCATGCGGCGCTATCGCCTCGCCGCGGTTGCTGGGCAAGATCCGGGAGTTCCAGCGGGCGGCTGCCGGCGTCGACAGCGTCACTGCCCGCGAGTGCGGAGAGCGTATCCGAGGGAGCGTCATGTGAGACAGCAAGGAACGATCACGGTAGGACGCATGGACGGGATGGCCGCTGCGCGGGTCGAGGCCGCGTTCAGGCTGATCTACGCGGAAGTATTCGCGGATCCGCCGTACAACGAAACCGCGGACGACGTTGCGGCCACCTTCCGGCGCTTCCGGTCCCAGACGCGCAAACCGACCTTCCGCGCCACCCTGGCCCATACTGAGGACGACGAGCCCGTCGGCATGGCGTACGGCTATCCGCTCGGCCCCGGCACGGGCTGGTGGGACCAACTGACCGAGCCCGTAACCGACGACATGCGCCGCGAGGACGGACGCCGCACTTTCGGCCTGATGGAACTCGCCGTACGCGGACCATGGCGTCGGCAAGGGATTGCGCGCCGTCTGCACGAGGCCCTGCTCGAGGGCACCGACGCCGAGCGGGCGCTGCTCAACGTGCGCCAGGACTGCAAGGCAGCGTCGGCCGCCTATCAGGCGTGGGGGTATCGCAAGGTCGGCGAAGCGAGGCCGTGGGAGGGCGCTGTGCTGCATGACGTGATGCTGCTGGACCTGCGCTGAGTACGTGGCGGTCGCCTCGCGCGCGTAGCCGATGTCATGCAGAACAGCGGCCGTGACCACCGCCTCCGACACGCTGCCGCGCCCCGCCGCCCCCTACCCCCGCACGTCCTCCCACGTCACCACCGGACTCCCCGCCCGCAGCGCGAAGTCCATCGCCGCGTCCTCGACCGGCCACTTCAGCCGCACCCACCCCGGCACCGTGGCCAGAATCCCGTCGTCCCCCGCCAGGTGCCAGAACGTGTTGGAGTCCTGCCGCGCGAAGTACGGGCAGAACAGCGAGACGACCAGCGTCACCCGGCGCCCCTGGGTCACCGGTGTCACCGCATGGAAGATCCGGCTCCCGTGGAGGAACAGTGTCGCCCCGCGTGCCCGGCAGTCCGCCTCGCGGATCCGTGGGTCGTGCCCGGTCACGTCGTCGAACTCCCCGGTGCGGCCCTGGAAGTAGGTGAAGCGGCCGCCCTCGTAGGAGTCCCCGTCGCTGAGCTGGATGGTGAAGACGTAGTCCATGCCGTCGCGGTGCCAGCGCACGATCTCCGGGGTGCCGCCGTGGCCCTCGAAGTAGTTGATCTGCGCCGTGGGGATCCGCAGCGGGTGCGGGATCAGGGGGACGCCGACGATCCGGGAGCAGGCCAGCAGGAAGGCCCGGTCGCGGATCATGTTGTTGATGAAGGGGGACATCAGGTCCGCGCTGCGCACCCGCCGCGTGGCGATGAACCGGCTGGCCCCGGCGGCCGGTTCGAGGCGGTCGCAGACCTCGGCGAGACAGTCCAGCCCCTCCGGCGTCAGCAGCCGGAACGGGCCGACGAGCGCCGTGTCGTCCACCCGGCCGTGCGCCCGGCCGAGCTCCCGCGAGGCGTAGCCGAACTCCTGGAGCGCGACCCGCGGCCCGTCCGCGTCCGGGACGACGTAGTCGCCGCGCCAGCGCGGCTCCCCGGGCAGCCCGTGCCCGCGCCGGGGCTTCCTGGCCCGCACGGCGTGGAAGAACTGGTCGATGCCGGTCGCCGTCCGCGGCAGGTTGAGGACCCCGCCCCTGCCGTCGCCTCTGCCGGTTCTCGTCCGGACCATCGCCATGGGTCACCCCTCCATGGGCAGCAACGGGAACGCCGGGAACACCGGGCGCGGCGCCAGTATCCACCGGGCCGCGGCGGCCCTCACAAGGACTCGAACCCGCCACTTGCCGCGACCTGCCGGGCCACGGCGCGGGCCTGCCGGGCCACCGTGGGAAGGAAGTTGGAGAAGGGGACGCGCGGGTGCGTGCCGACGCCGGCCACCCAGACGCGTTCGGGCGGCGCCCCCGGCTCCCGGCGCACGCGCAGGTCCGGGCCCAAGTGCCGTACGGTATCCGTGCCGTGGGGGACGAGCCGCAGCTCGGCGCCCCCGTCCGCCCACCACAGCTCGGGAGGGTGGAAACCGGTGGCGTTGACGACGTGGTCGAAGACGCCGGTGGGGGATCGGGATCCGGGCCACTCCACCCGCCATGTTCCGTTCCCGAACGACACCGAACGGGGGTACGTGGCGGCCAACTCCAGCTCCCCCGAGTGGAAATGGACGAGCAGCCGGCGTGCGTTGACGGCGGCCAGCGCCGTGACGTAGCGGTCGGTGAACCACGCGAAGCGTTCCGTCAGCGTCCGTCGGCGGTCCGGGGGAAGGCCCTCCGCGAAGGCCGTGAACGCCTCGATCACGGCCGCGGCGACCCCCGGCCACTGGACCGCCCCGGCCTCCGCCAGGGCCGTCTCCTCGGCCAGGCGCCGGACGGGGTCGGCCGCCCGCGAGGTCTGCCGGCGCAACGGCGTGCCCCCGAGCAGCCGGACGGCCTCCACGACGCACCGCGTCATCCGCTCCGCCAGCAGCGGGTCCGCGGGGTCGAGACGGGCCAGACGCTCCAGCGGAGGGAAGTCGCGGGCGGGAGCGTGCAGGGAGGTCCGCACCGCGGGCAGGGTGCCGGACGGGGAGGCCATCGTCGTGCGGTGGCCGTCGCGGCACAGCAACAGGGCCGCGTCCACGGCCGATTGGCGGGATCCGAGGACCAGCACCCGGCGTCCGGTGCCCAGTTGCGCGCGGAGCCGTTCGACGGGGTAGGGGCTGTCGAGGTAGCGGGGGTGCGCGGTGAAATCCGCGAAGCCGTCCGGGACGCGCGGCCGGTGCACGCCCGTGGCGACGACGACGTCGTCCGCCACGACCCGCTCACCCGTGTCGAGCGTGACGACCGGCCGGGGGCCGGGGCGGACCGAGCGCACGGCCGCCCGTACGTGCCGGACGGCGACGCCCTGCTCCCCGGCCAGGTCGCGGGCCCGCGCCCAGCGGTCGTGGCAGTAGTCGGCCATCCGCGCCCGGGGGACGCAGCTGTCCGGTTTGCCCGTCCAGCCGAGCCCGCGCAGATGGTCGACGAAGTCATCGGGGCGGTCGGGGAGCAGGGAGTTGGCGTCGGCGGCGCTGTTGCACATCAGCAGCGGATCGTCCTCGCCGAAGGCGAGGCCCCGGCCGGCGGGGGAGGGGTCGGCGACGACGACCGAGCCGACCTCCGGCCGCCGCCCGGACGCGCCCCCCAGCGCGTCCACGAGATGCCAGAGCACTGCCGTGCCCGCGACCCCGGCCCCCACGATCACGACCACGCGTCGTTCCGTCACGATTCCCCGCCCTTCTCCCGGATATCACCCCTCCCCGGATTCCGCCCTGAGCATGCGGATCTTCCGGCCGGGACGGACGTCGTGCAAGGTCGGGGCATGAAACTGCTGATCCTTGGCGGAACGGAATTCGTGGGCCGTGCACTGGCGGAGGACGCGCTCGCGCGCGGCTGGGAGGTGACGGTCTTCCACCGCGGCCGCCACCCGGCGCCGCCGGGCGCGGCCGTCCTGCACGGCGACCGGACGGCCGAGGGCGGCCTGGCGGCCCTCGCCGACGGGGAGTGGGACATCGTCGCGGACACCTGGTCGGGCGCGCCGGGCGCGGTCCGCGACGCGGCGCGGCTGCTGGCCGGACGGGCGGGGCGCTACGCGTACGTCTCCAGCCGCTCGGTCCACCCCGAGCCGGTCGCCGCCGGGGCGACGGAGGACGCCCCCGTCGTCGAGGGCTCGCCCGACGCCGGTGACGTGCCCTACCCGCAGGCCAAGCGCGGAGGCGAACTCGCCGCGCTCGACGCCTTCGGCGACCGGGCCCTGCTGCTGCGCGCCGGACTGATCATCGGGCCCTGGGAGAACATCGGCCGGCTGCCCTGGTGGCTGCTGCGCCTCGCGCGCGGCGGCCCGGTGCCGGTGCCCGGCCCGCGCGACGCCGGGCTCCAGTACATCGACGTCCGCGACCTCGCGTCCTGGAGCCTGGACGCGGCCGCGCGCGGGCTCGGCGGCCCGTACAGCCTCATCAGCCGTCCCGGCCACGCGACGATGGGCCGACTGCTGGACGCGTGCGTCCGCGTCACCGGCTCCGACGCCCAACTGCGCTGGATACGGCCGGAGACGGTCCTGTCCGCCGGCGTCGAGCCGTGGACCGGGCTGCCGTTGTGGCTCCCGGAGGGGCCGACGCGGGAGGGGATCTACGAGGGGAACGCGGAGAAGGCGCACACGGCCGGGCTGCGGTGCCGGCCCGTGGAGGAGACGGTCGCGGACACGTGGGCGTGGCTGCGGTCGGTCGGCGGACGCCCGCCGCTGCGGGGGGACTGGCCGGCGGTGGGGATCGGGGAGGAGATGGAGGCGCGGCTGCTGGCCGCTGCCGGGTGATTTTGCCCGGTGGGGCAGAACTCACCCCTCCTCCACCAACCGCGCCAGCAGATCCACCGCCTCCACCACCACCGCCCGCTCCCGGTCGTCCAGCCCCTCCCGCAGCGCCTGCGCGATCCACCCCTCCCGCGTCCGGCGCACCTCCGTCAGCTGCCGACGGCCCTCCGCCGTCAGGGACATGAGCGTCTGGCGGCGGTCCGTCGGGTGGGGCGAGCGCTCGACGAGGCCCGCGTCCTCCAGGGCGGCCAGGGTCGCGCCCATGGACTGGGGCCGGACCCGTTCCGCCCGGGCCAGTTCGACCGTCGTGGCCGGGCCACGACGGTCGAGCCGGCTGAGGACGGCGGCCTGGGACATCGTCACGTCCGCGCCCTCGGACGCCTCGCGCAGCCGCCGGGTCAACTGCCCGGCGAGGGCACGGATCTTCGACGCCGCGTCGTGCAGTTCGTCGGCGGAGGGGGGCTGGTGTTCGTGGGCCGTCACCGGGCCAGCGTACCCGCCGCGGGCGCCGCCGACCCCGCCCCGCCGCTGGTCAGCGACCTGCCCCGGCCCCGCGCCCACGGGACCGTCCGCCGCCCAGCCCCCGGTCCCCCACGGTCGCCAGGAGCAGCAGCACCCCCAGCCCGCACAGCACGATCGCCGCCGTGTGCAGACCGGCCGTCGTGGCCCGCTCCCCGTACACCAGCCCGATGAGGCTCGTGGACGCGACGGCGCCGACGTACTGCGCGGTGCGGAACAGCCCGGCCGCCGTCCCGGTCTGTCCGGCGGGCGCCTGGGCGTAGAGCGCGGTCTGGTTGCCCACCGAATTCAGCCCGTTGGGCAGGCCGAAGACGATGCCGATGACGACGAGCACGGTCACCGGGGTGCCCGGCCCGGTGAACGCCAGTGCCGCCGCGCCGACGATCATCGCCGCCGTCCCGGCGAGCAGCGGACCGCGGACGGTCCCGCGGCGCGCGCCGGCCCATGAACTCAGCGCCGCCACCCCGCACATGGGCAGCATGAGGACCCCGGTGAGGGCCGCGGAGTACCCGCGCTCCTCCTCCAGCCACTGGGTGAAGCCGTACAGCACGCAGTAGATGACGAGGTACGAGGCGCCGTACCGGGCGTAGGTGCGCACGAGCGGCCGGTTGGCGGCCAGCATCGGCAGGTCGATGAAGGGCCGCCGGGCCCGGCGCTCCCACACCGCGAGGGCCCCGGCGGCGACCGCGCCGAGCGCGAGCAGCGGCCAGTCGGGCCGGTCGAGGCCGGTCAGGAAGAACATCAGGGGCAGCAGGGCGGCGGTGAACAGCAGCACGCCCGGCGGGTCGAGGGCCGTCCACAGGGACTCCCGGTCCGCGTTCCGCGGGCCGTCCGCGGGCAGCCAGGCCAGTGCCATGAGGAGGCCGGCCACGGCGAGCGGGATGTTCACCGCGAAGACCGCCCGCCAGCCGGCCAGCCCGGTCAGCAGCCCGCCGAGGGCCGGGCCGACGGCCGCGCTGCCCAGGGCGGCGATGGTCAGGGCCCCGAGGGTGGTGCCGGGGGGCCGGTCGCCGGAACCGCCCGGTCCGGCCGCCCGGTTGCGGATCATGGCCATGGCCGCGGGGTACGCGGCCGAGGTGCCGACGCCGGTCAGCACGCGCACCGCGATCAACTGCCCCAGCGAGTCCGCGAACAGCCCGGCCAGCCCCGCCAGTCCCACGACGACCAGCCCCGCGACGTAGACGCGGCGGGCGCCCAGCCGGTCGGCGATCCGGCCCAGGGCCGGCTGGGCGACCGCGCTGGCCAGGTAGAGGCCCGCGACGAGCCATACGGTGGCGGCGGTGCCGGTGCCGAAGGCCCGGCCGATGGGGACGAGCGCCGTGGAGATCATGGTCGAGTTGACCGGGTTGAGCATCGAGCCGATCATCACCGCCGCGGTGAACCGGGCGCCGAAACCGGTGCCGCCGCCCGGCCCCGGCCCTGACCTCGACCCCGACTCCGGCCCTGACTCCGGCCCCGACCCCGGACCCGTCCGGACGGCGACGTCGACGGGTTCACCGGCGCTGTGGCTCATGAGCACACCTTCCTTCCGACGGGCGCGCGCGTCCGCGCCTTCGCCCCATGAAAGAAGGCTAGCTGTTTATCAGGAAAACTTGCAAGGCTTCCTTGCTAAGTGTTGCGCTAAGTGTTCTGCTCCCGGCGGATGACCAGCAGCGCCGCGTCGTCCGCCAGCTCCCCGCCCGCATAGGCCAGCAGGTCCGACAGGAGCCGGTCGGCCAGGGCCCCGGGCGCGCTCTCCGTCAGCGCCGCGAACCGCCGCTCCAGCGGGTAGAAGCGGCCCGACGCGTCCCTCGCCTCCGTCACGCCGTCGGTGTACAGCAGCAGGAGGTCACCCCTGCCGAACAGGAAGAGGTCCGAGTGATACGGACCGCCGACCAGCTCCCGCAGGGCCAGCGGCGGATCCGTGCCGCCGTCCGGCGGCGCCTCGATCACGGTCACCTCGCCGCCGGACCGCACCAGCGGCGGCAGGTGCCCGCAGTTCACCAGCTCGACCGGGCCGCCCGTCCGCGGGACGTCGAGCAGGGCGGCGGTGACGAACTCCTCGCCGATCCCGCGCCGCCGCACGGTCGCGTCCAGCCGCCGGGCCACCGCCTCCAGATCGGCCTCCACCTGGGCCGCCTCCCGGAAGGTGCCGAGCACATCGGCCGCCGTCTCGACGGCGCCGAGCCCCTTGCCCCGGACGTCCCCGATGAGCAGCCGCACCCCGAACGGCGTCTCCAGTACCTCGTACAGATCGCCGCCCACCTGCGCGTCGGCGGCCGCTGCCCGATAGCGCACCGCCACCCGCAGCCCGCCGATCCGCTCGGGCACGGGACGCAGCAGCGCCTGCTGCGCCGCGGCGGCCACCGAGCGCGAGCGCAGCAGTTCGCGTTCGCGGGTCGCGATGAGCACCACATTGGCGGTGCTGATGCAGCTGATCGCCAGCACGGTGAACGCCGACGTCACATGGATGGCGAGCGGCACGTCCGGGTCGGCGAAGGCCAGCGGGACGACGAGGAGCAGCGCGGCCAGGCCGGCGAGCAGGGGGACCCGGGCCCGCCGGGTCCCGATACTGGCCAGGACGGGCACGGTCGCGAGCGCCGGGGAGAGCGTCACGCGGGGGTTGTCGGCGAGGTCGGTGGCGACGGCGGCGCCGAGCAGGGCCCAGGCGGCGACGACGAGCCGGCGGGCAGGGCGGGGGATAGCCGGCGCCTGCGGCGGGCCGTCGTGACCGGGGACGCGCTTCATGACTGCTCTCCACCCTAGGGACGGGTGGTGCGTCCGCAACCGGAGTCCACCGACGCGCCCACGGAGGGAGCAGGGCCCCGGTCCCGCTCCCGGCTGCCGTGATCATGGGCCGACCGGCAGAGTGGGAGGCCCAGGCGTGACGGACACCGACAATCCCGTGGTCGCCGCGGTGCCCGGCGGCGGGTGGGTCGCGGAGTGGGGGACGGACGTGGAACACGTCGTGGCGCAGTCGACGGTGCTGTGCTGGCTGGTGCGCGCCGACGGGACGATGACGCCGATGGTCGCCGACGCGGCGAGCGGCACGGCGCACCCCGCGACCCGGCCGTGGGGGCGGTACTCGTTCCTCGGGCTGAAGGAGTGAGGCCGGACCGGAGTGACGCCGGTGAAGTGGCGGCGCCCCCGTCAGCGCGCCGGTGCCGCCGCCAGGTCCGCGGAGATCGCGCACGCGGCCTCGCGCAGCAACTCCTCGTGGTGGCGGGTCCGTTCGCCCGTGGGGCGCAGCATGGCGCCCGGGCCGGTCAGGCACAGGGCGGCGACGGGCCGGCCGCCGTCCGGCGCGGGGACGGCCGTGGCCAGCGACGCCGTGTCCGTAACGGTGCCGTCGCCCGGGCCGTCGACGGTGCGGACGCACCGTCCGTCGTACGGCTCGCCCAGGGCCCGGGCCAGGGCGCTGCCGGCCGGGACGACGTCCCCGGTGACCAGCCGCTGGGGCGAGTTGTCCGGGCGGAAGACATGGTGGATGATCTGCGCCCCGCGCGGGTGGGCCACGGCCAGCAGGACGCTCATGCCGCTGTGCGCGGCGAGGGTGTCGGCCCAGGGCATGGCCGCGGCGCGGACATCGTTGCAGTCCGGCCGTCCGCCGGGGCGGGGCGGCGGGCGGAGGGGTTCGCCGGGGCGGCACACCCCGGAGTCGGCCTCGTACTCGACCAGTCCTTCCGCGCGCAGCCCGCTGAGCAGGTCGCCGACGGTGCGGTCGGGCAGTCCGAGGGAGGCGGTGAGCTCGTGGAAGGTCACGCCCCGGTCCGGCTGCCGGGCCAGGAGTTTCAGCACGGTGGCCGTGCTGCCGACGGGGGCTCGGTGCTCGGGCATCTGGTTCTCCGTTCTCGGTCCGGGGCCGTCGGGTCCCGGTCGCGGGTTCCCCAGGCTAGGAAGGCGGCGCGGCGCCCGCGTTCCCCCGATCGGTGGACCGGCCGGGGGACGCGCCCGTCCCCCGTGCCGCCGGGACCGGGGCATGGCGCACGGGCCGTCACGGCGTGTATGCGAGGGGTGGGCGATGTGTCTGCTGCTGCACGTGGGGCTCGTTGTCCAGGCCCTCTCCCTGGCCTCCTGACCCGCTCTGGCTAGAGTCGGGGACATGGTTGAGGACGAAGGCCCCGTACGCGTCGACAGCTGGATCTGGTCCGTGCGGCTGACGAAGACCCGCTCGCTGGCGGCGACGGCCTGCCGCGCCGGACACGTCCGCGTCAACGGCGAGCGCGCCAAGCCCGCCCAGACGATCCGCACCGGGGACGAGGTACGGCTCTTCCACGTCGGCCGCGAACGCATCGTCGTGGTCTCCCGCCTGGTCCGCAAGCGCGTCGGCGCCCCGGTCGCGGCGGAGTGCTTCGTCGACAACAGCCCGCCCGCCCCGCCGCGCGAGGTCGTCGCCGCCGCGGGCGTACGCGACCGCGGCACGGGCCGCCCGACGAAGCGGGACCGGCGGGAGATCGAGCGGTTGCGGGGGGCGTGAGGGCGGGGCCGGGGCAGTCCACCTCAGCGCCGCCCCGCGCCGCCGCCCGCCGCCACTCCCGCCAGCACCGCGAACGGCATCAGCGCCACCACCGCCCACCGCGCACCCCCCGCCCCCGACAGGTGCAGGGTCAGCGTCACAAGGGCGATGCCCAGCGCTGTCCCCAGCCCCCGGGCCATGTTGACCAGCCCGCCGCCCGTACCGGAGGAACTCGTGGGGATCGCGGTCATGACGACCGCGTTGTTCGCGGGCGTGTAGCAGCCGAGACCCAGGCCGAGCAGGACGAGCAGCGGCACGAGCGCCGCCGCGGTCAGCGGCAGGGCGGCCATGGCCGCCAGCGCGGCCGTGCAGACGCCCGCGCCGAGCAGACAGCGCGCGCGGTCGGACATGCCGCGCGGCAGCACCCGGTCCGCACCGGTCGCGGCGAGCGCGAAGCCGGCCGGCAGGGCGGTGAGGACGAGGCCGGCGACCAGTTCGGAGGAGCCCGCCGCGGTGAGGGCGGTCGGCACCAGCACCAGCGGACCGAAGAGGACCAGATACGAGCAGAGCGCCCCGCCCAGCCCTGTCACCACCGCCCGGCAGCGCAGCAACGCCGGGTCCAGCAAGGGCCGTTCGCTGCGATCGAGGTGCCGCCACAGCACGGCGCCGGACGCCGCGGCCAGGGCGAGGAGCGCGACGACCGCCCACAGCGGGAACGGCAGACCCGAGGCGCCGGAGACTCCCAGCAGGAGCGCGGTGGTCGTCGTGGCCAGGAGGGCCAGGCCGACGCGGTCGAAGCGGGCGGCGGCGGTCCGGCTGCGGGTCCTGGGCAGCAGATACTGCCCCGCGACCAGGGCGACGACGCCCACCGGCACATTGACGGCGAACACCCAGCGCCAGCCGGCCGCCGAGACCAGCGCCCCGCCGACCGTCGGGCCGAGCGCGAGCCCCAGCGCCTGGGCCGCCGCCTGCACCCCGAGCGCGGCCCGCATGCGGCCGCGCGGTGCGCTGGTGGTCACCAGGGCCACGCTGTTGGACTGCATCATCGCGGCCCCGGCCGCCTGGACGACACGGGCGCCGACCAGCGCCGCCAGCGAGGGCGCCAGCCCGCAGGCCGCCGAGGCGGCGGTGAACAGGGCGAAGCCGTAGAGGTAGAGCAGCTTGCGCCCACGGGCGTCCGAGATCCGGCCGACGGGCACGAGCAGGGCCACCAGCGTCAGCAGATAGGAGAGCGACACCCACTCCACGGCTGCCATCGAGGCATGGAACTCGGCACTCAGGCTGCGGTAGGTGAGCGTGACGATGCTGGCGTCCAGCTGTCCCATGAACGCCCCGAAGCACACCGTGGCCACGGCCAGCCGCCATGCGCCGGGCCGCTCGCGTATCCGCCGGGGCCGGGGCCGCTCCTCGGTCAGCGCCGCCGGCCACGTCCGCGTACGGGACGGGTGGGGGGAGGCCGGACGTCGGGACATGGACTCCTCCTCGGCACGGGCCCGGGCGGCACGGGGAACAGCACGGCGCCGTCTCCGAAACTAGCCCGGACGGAGGACGTCCGCGAACCCGGTCCCCCCGGGCACCTGCCGGATCGTCCCCGGCCGTGACGCATCTCGTCCCGTCCCCGTCACCGCACCCCGCCATGGCTCGTTGAGGCCTCCGGTGGGGGAGGTGTCCTCGGGGCACGCCCGCCGGGAACGGGCAAGGCAGGAAGGGCGGGCGATGCGCGACCCCCGCGGCAGGGACGGACAGCGGGGCACCACGAAGGGTGCCGCCAGGAGCCCCGTCAAGAGCTCCGTCAAAGGCTCGGCCAAGGGCTCCGTCAGGAGTTCCGCCAGGAGTCCCGCCAGGGACTCCACGGGGAAGCCCGCCGCGGTCCGGGCGGACGCACCCCGGCACAGTCCGGGCCACTTCGCCCGGATCGCGGTCTGCCTCTCCTCGGCGGTGATCCTGGCCGTCGCCGGGACCGGCTGGCTGGCCGGCCACTGGCTGACCAAGGGCCTGACCACCTCACGGGCCCTGGAGGCCCTGCGCAGGGGCGCGCCCAGGAAGCCCGACGACTCGGTCAACCTGCTGCTGATCGGTCTGGACAGCCGCAAGGACATGAACGGCGACGACCTGCCGAAGGAGTTCGTCCAGCAGGAACTGCACGCCGGATCGAGCGGCATCGGCGGCTACAACACCAACACCCTGATCCTGATGCACATCCCGGCGGACGGCGGGAAGGTCACCGCGTTCTCCATCCCGCGCGACGACTACGTCCAGGTCGCGGGCGGCCGCGGCGAGCACAAGATCAAGGAGGCGTACGGGATCGCGAAGGCCGAGGCCCAGGACCGGCTGGCCGCCCAGGGGCTCAAGGGCGCCGAGCTGGAGCACCGCAGCCGGGAGGCCGGCCGCGAGGCCACGCTGGCCACGGTGCAGGACTTCCTCGGGGTGTCCATCGACCACTTCGCCGAGGTCAACCTGCTGGGCTTCTACGACATCGCCAAGGTCGTCCAGCCGGTCCCGGTCTGTCTGCGGCAGGCCGTCCACGACCGCTTCTCCGGTGCGGACTTCCCCGCCGGACAGCAGGAGCTGGACGCCCGGCAGGCCCTGGCGTTCGTCCGCCAGCGACACGGCCTGGAGGGCGGCGACCTCGACCGGACGCACCGTCAGCAGGCTTTCCTGGCCTCGGTCGGGCACAAGCTCGCCACCCAGGGCGCCTGGAGGGACTTCGACAAACTGGAGGGACTGCTCGACGTCGTCAAGAAGGACGTCGTCCTCGACGACCGGTGGGACCTGCTCGACTTCGCCCGCCAGGCCCCCAACCTCACCGGCGGCAACGCCGAGTTCCACACCCTGCCCATCGCCGGTTTCGCCACCCGCAAGGGGGAGGCGGTCAACCTCGTCGACCCGGTCAGGGTCAGGAGCCTCGTGCAGGAGATGATCGGCCGCGCGGGCCGCACCGACGACGGGGGCCACCCGGGTCCCGGCCGGTCCGTGCCCCCCGCCGCGCCGCCGAGCACACCGCCCCCCGTCCCCGCCGACGCCTCCTCGACCATCGTCGACGTGCACAACGCCTCCGGCGTCCACGGCGCCGCCGCGGCCGAGTCCCGGGCCCTGTCCGCCCTCGGCTACGCCCCGGGGCACATCGCCAACGCCCCCGGCGGGGGCGGGACGAGCGTGGTGCACGGCCGCGGGGCGGCGGCCGCGGCCCGGCAGATCGCCGCCCGGCTGGGGGTGGACGCGACCCGGAGCTCCGCCGTCCCCGCCCGGCGGGTGGTCGTCACCCTGGGGTCCGGCTTCCGGGCGCCCGGGCCCGGCGGGACCCCGTCCCCCCACCCGGCCGCCGCCCCCGGCGGGGACTCCCGGGGGACGTCCGACGCCTTCCAGGGCCGGTCGGTGCGGATGGGGGGCATCACGTGCGTGGACTGAACCGAGGGGAGCGGACTCCCCGTCAGGGGCGGCGGACCGGCAGGGCCTGGGTGCGCGCCGGGACGCTGTGATGCGCGGTGCTGCTGTGGTGCCCCGGTGAGGA
Organism: Streptomyces luteireticuli; assembly: GCF_041519305.1. NCBI lineage: Bacteria > Bacillati > Actinomycetota > Actinomycetes > Kitasatosporales > Streptomycetaceae > Streptomyces > Streptomyces luteireticuli. The sequence goes on along the minus strand of NZ_CP167927.1, from coordinate 1,492,216 downwards.
GTGCCGGTCCGGGGCGGCCGGGCGGTCCGCGGACCGCATCATGCAGTCGCGGATCAGGTCCAGGTGTTTGGCGACGACGGGCTGCGCCTTCCGGGCCGTGTCCCGGACGTCCGCCTCCCTGCCGTTGACCGCCTCGTCCTTCAGCAGGTCCAGCGTCAGGACGTGCGCGGTGTCCTGGTTGCGGAGCCAGAGGTTGTCGTAGGCGGGGGTGTGGGCCTTCTTCCGCAGCTCCTTGAGGGTCTTGTCCTGCTCGTCGCTGACCTTCCGCGGCAGGGCCACGTCCAGTTTGCCGCCCAGTTCCCTGACCCCCTTGTCGAGCTCCGTGTGGTCGCGGACGAGAACCCTGCCGGTCTCGCGCACGCACGGGGACACGGCGTTCTTCTGGGCGTCGCCGCCCGCGGCGATCTCGGCCATGTTCCCCTGGTGCACCGTCTCCAGGAAGGAGTCGTCACGGGAGTCGGTGGCCAGCGCCGTTCCCGCCGACGCCGAGACCAGGGAGAGGACCGCCAGTGCCGTCGTGACCCGGTGTCGCATACGCATCTTTCGCTGCTCCGTTCGTCGTCGGCCCGCGCCGCCGCGGCGACGCGGGCCCGGCCGGGGGGCGCCGGTCGCGCCCCCCGAGGAGCTGAACAATGCACCGGGCCCCGGCCCGGCGGCCCCTGGGACGCCACCGCTCCGGCCATATGGCGGTGTGCTTTTCGGGCGATCGGGGGTATGGGGCGGCTCGGCACCTCGGCGGCTCAGCGCCCGGGGGCGGGGATGCCGAACAGCTTGGCCAGCCGCGAGATCTCCTTCCCGGCGCCGTCGATCGTCATGCTCCCCAGCCTGCCCAGCAGGCCCAGCAGACCGCCGTTGGCGCCGGCGGAGTCGTGGTACGAATCGCGGTCCCAGCCGGAGTCGTGGCGCGGACCGGAGTCGTGGTGGTGCCACCCGGACTCGTGGCGCGGGTCCGAGTCGTGGTGGTGCCAGCCGGACTCGCGCTCGTGGTACGAGTCGGACTCGTGGCGCCGGTCGGACTCGCGGTACGAGTCGGGGTCGTCGTCGTACGGGTCCAGCTCCGACCGGGCCCGCCGGGCGTCGCCCATCGCGCAGTCGACCTTCGCCCCGTCCGGCGCGGGGGACGTGGCCTGCTGCTGGAGCTCGGACCGGGCGCCGGCCAGGACGCCGAGCCGCTCGCGGACCGCGCCGCAGACCATGCCCTGGGCGGGGGTGGGCCGGGCCAGGGAGTCGCAGGCGACGACCGCCTCGGCGGCCCGCTGGCCGGTGGCGTCGTGGTCGAGCGCCCGCACGGCGTCGGCGGAGACCCGGCGCAGCTCGTCGGGGGCGGTGGCCCGCACCGGTCCGAACAGCGGCCGGGCGGCCGGCGCGGGTACGGGGGCCGCGGGTGGGGCGTCGGCGGCGGCCGGGACGGCGCTCAGGGCGAGCGAGCCGCAGACGGCGGCGGTGAGGAGAAGGCCGGTCCGGCGTGGTGCGTCCATCGGATGCTCCTTGCGAGAGGGGATCTTGACGCCACCCTGCGGCCGGTCCGCGCGGCCCGCAATCGGAGGGCGGCGGCGGACGGAACGTCAACTGACGCCCCGTCGGCTCGAAATGTCGACGAATCGTCAGCCGCCGTCCCGCCGATTCCGGGCCCCGCCCGTGAACTCCGGCCCGACGGACCCCGCATCGGGCCCCGCAAGCCCGGCTGCGCCGAACGGGTCGTCCGGCCCGCCAGGCCGTCCGGCGAGCGGTCTGTCAGGCCGTCAGGCCGTCAGACCGTCAGGGAGACATTGACGGCGACCCCCACGGCGATCACCACCAGCAGCACCCACGGCCACAGCGGGCGTTCCTTCGGCGGGGTCCAGTCGGGGCGCTGGGGCATGGGCGTCGTCCTTCCGTCCGTACGGGTCGGTGACGGAGGCCGCGGGGCCGTCCGCCACCACCGACCCTAGGCAGGGCCCCGGGCCGTGTAACGGGCGTGGACTGCCCGCCCCGGGTGCAGTTTTCTGCACCCTCAGGCGCCGCCACCCGACCGGAGGTGGGCCAGCACGGCCCGTACGCGCCGGTGCCCGCCGTCCGCCGCGGGCAGACCGAGCTTGCCGAAGATGTTGCCGATGTGCTTGTTCACCGAGGTCTCCGCGATGAACAGCAGCCGCCCGATGGCCGCGTTCCCGTGCCCCTCGGCCATCAGCGCGAGCACCTCGCGCTCGCGCGAACTCAAGCCGGCCAACGGGTCGTTGCGGGTGCCGCGCACCATCAGCTGCGAGACCACCTCGGGATCCAGCGCCGTCCCGCCCGCGGCCACCCGCTCCAGCGCGTCGAGGAACTCCTCCACCCGGCCGACCCGGTCCTTGAGCAGATATCCCACCCCGCTCGCGCTGCGGGCGAGCAGCCGGGACGCGTACGCCTGCTCCACGTACTGCGACAGCATCAGCACCGGAAGCTCCGGGATCCGCTCCCGGGCCGCCACCGCCGCCCGCAGCCCCTCGTCCCGGAACCCCGGCGGCAGCCGTACGTCCAGGACGGAGACGTCCGGGCGGTGCTCCAGCAGCGCCGGCAGCAGCGCGTCGCCCTCCTCGACGGCGGCGCAGACCTCGTGCCCCGCACTGGTCAGCAGGAGCGAAAGCCCCTCCCGCAGAAGGGCGTTGTCCTCGGCGATCAGGATCCGCACGGCAGCTCCACTCGAAGAAGGGTCGGTCCGCCGGGCGGACTGGACAGCTCGGTGTGGCCGTCGAACGCCGCGACGCGCCGCCGGATGCCGGACAGCCCGCTGCCGGCCCCCTCCGTAGCGCCGCCCCGCCCGTCGTCGCGCACCGCGATCCAGACGGCCTCCGGCGAGACGCGCAGCCGCACCGCGGCGCTGCCCGCCCCGCTGTGCCGGGGCGCCGGCAGGGCTCGCGCCGCGCGGGTGTGCGCCCCGGCCGACACCGGCGGTGAGCCGCGCCGCCGTACCCCAAAGCCCTGCCCCGGAGCCCTACCCGCCCGGGGCGAGGGGGCCCTGCACCCACCCGAACGCCCGCCCCGGATTCTCCACGAACACCGTCCTGCCCACCTCCGCCCCGAACTCCCGCTCCAGCCGCGGCCGCAGCCCCCGCAGCAGGAAGCGCATCCCGGGCCCTTCCCGGCGCGCACCCGCCGTCGTCGTGTCCCCGCCGATCAGGATCCGCCCCGCGTGGCCCGCCTCCACCAGCGCCGCCAGCTGGTCGAACAGCCGCCAGTCCGTGGCGTGATGGCGCCGCGACGGCCCGTCGAAGGCGAGGTACGCGCCCGCCCGCGCGGCCTCCAGCTGGACACGGACGTCGGGCGACCGTCCGAGGTGGCCGAGGACGACCGATGCCGGGGGCATCCCGAGCCCGCCGCAGAGCAGCTCCAGCACGTCCAACGCCGCTGTGCCCAGCTCCAGATGGACCGCGACCGGCGCCCCGGTCGCACAGTGCGCCTCCGCCGCCGCGGCCATCGTGCGCCGGGCGTGTGCGTCGAGGCCGTGGAATCCACCGGCGACCTTGACGAGCCCCGCGCGGACCGGGGCGGTGGTCAGGTCCGCGACGAAGAGCTCGGCCAGTCGGTCCATGTCCCGCTCCAGGAGGGCGGGTTGGTAGTGGAGCGCCTGGTGCAGGCCCGTCGCGGCGACGACGTGGACGCCGGTCGCCCGGGAGACGGCGGCGGCGTCCGCGAGCCGCCGCCCCATCCCGCGCGGCGTCCACTGCACGACCGTCCCGCCGCCCGCCTCCCGGAAGGCCGTCAACTCGGCCTCCGCGGCCCGCGGATCGTCGAGCTCCTCCCCGGGGAGCGCGGGGCTGCGCAGGAAGAGGTGGTCATGGGCGTCGACGGCGCCCAACTCCGCGGCGGGGACGTCGCCGAGCACGGTCCGTACGGCGGGGCTCATGCGAGCGCCTCCGCAGCGACCCGCAGTGGCCGGCACCCCTCGGCGCGGTCGAACCGTACTTTCCGCAGATCCATTGCGGCGTTCCCCCTTCTCGATTCGTAACGCCTGAGCCGTTACGCCGCGCTCAATGTAACGCATGAGGCGTTACGATGCCGATCATGGGTGACGACGAACGCCTCGCCTTCCGCCTCGACTGCGGCGCGACCTGGCTCAACCTCCTCGCGACCCGCGGCAGCGCGTTCGGCGCGCGCCCGGTCGAACGCATCGCCACGCCCGAGCGCCTGGCCGAGTGGCTGGACCGCAGCGAGATGACACCCGTCCGGCCGCCCGACGAGGACGACCTGCGGCAGGTCAGGGCCCTGCGCGAGACGCTGCGCACCCTCGCCCTGGCCGTGGCCGGCGGGGAACCGCCGCCGCCCCGGGCCGCCGCGGACGTCGCGCGCTTCCTCGACGCGCAGTCCGACCCGGTCCGGCTCACCGCCGCCGGCCGGCTGCTGCGCGAACCGCCGCCCACCACGGGCGCCGCCCTGGCCCGCATCGTCCGGCAGGCGGTCGACCACCTCACCGGCGCCGAACGGCAGTCGCTCGCCGTCTGCCCCGAACACGACTGCCGGGGCGTCTTCGCCAACCCGACCGGACGGCGCCGCTGGTGCCCGTCACCGGCGTGCGCGAGCCGGGGCCGCGTACGGGCCCTGCGGGAGCGGAGACGGGCCGAGGCCGGAAAGGACTCCGGAAAAGACTGAGGGCGGGGCACCCGGCCCCGCCCCCACCCCCGTACGCGCGCGCCGCGTCAGGCGGGCAGCGCGGCCTCGACCGCCGAGACGACCTCGGGTGCGTCGGGCTCGACGCGCGGACCGAACCGGGCCACGACCGTCCCGTCCGGCGCGATCAGGAACTTCTCGAAGTTCCAGCGGATGTCACCGGTGTGCCCCTCGGCGTCCGCCGTGCCGACGAGCCCGGCGTACAGCGGGTGCCGGTGCTCGCCGTTGACGTCGGTCTTCTCCGTCATGGGGAAGGTGACGCCGTAGGTCGCCGAGCAGAACGCGGCGATCTCCTCGGCCGTCCCGGGCTCCTGGCCCATGAACTGGTTGCACGGCACGCCCAGCACGCTGAAACCGCGCCCCGCGTACTGCCCGTGCAGCTTCTCCAGCGCCGCGTACTGCGGCGTCAGCCCGCACCGCGAGGCCACGTTGACGACCAGGACGGCCTTGCCCCGGTACTGCGCGAGGTTCGCCGGCCCGCCCGTGAGGGCGTCGATCTCCACGTCGTGGAAGGACATGTTTCGCTCCTTGCTGTCGATGTCGCGTCAGGTCCCAGGGGCATCATCCCCGGTGGGCCGGGAGCGGTGGGTGTGAGGGTCCTTACCCGCGAGGCAAACGCCCTGACGCTGGACAACGGCCGCTACCCGGGCGTCCGGCCCACCTCCGCCGAGGAGTTCACGCGTCGGACACGTACCGGTGACCGACGGGCCGTCATGGCCGCTTGTGCCCCCGCGCCCAGCGCATCCCCCACCCGTACAGCCGGTCCAGGTCCGACTGGTAGCCGTACACGTACGTCGCCTCGCGGCGCACCGTCAGGTGTCCGTGCCGGTTCTCGATGAGCGCCACGGCGCACGAACGGGCCTGTGGCATCCGCTCCTTGAGCTCGACGGCGAACTGGTGGCCGTCGGGCAGGTAGAAGGTCAGGACGCTGTCGATCCGGCCGAAGACCGGGGTGCGGTCCACGTTGTAGACGAAGACCAGCATCCTGCGGAACTCGTCCCGCTTGTCCAGGTTGATGAAGAGCGTCTCGCCCGTCGGCCCGCCGAACCGGCTGTCGCCGCTGAGCGAGATGTACGGCGGGCGGTAGAGGTCCCCGTGGAAGTCGCCCAGCGGCTGGACGACGCCCTTGGTGCCGTCGGTCAGTTCGTAGAGGCAGGCCAGGTCGAGGTCGACGGAGACCACGGCCGGGCCGTGCATCTGGACGGACGAGCCCAGCGGGGAGAACAGCGCGCGCAGCAGGCCCGGGCGGCGGTCCCCTACGGGACCGGTGTGCATGCTCCAGGTGAGGTTGACGCGCAGGGTGCCGCCGGTGGTGCCGTGATTGGTGAGCCAGTCGGTGGGGTGGGCCTTGGAGAGGCGCTTGTGGTGCGGGGTGGCCCACTCGAAGCCGTGCCGGGCCTCCTCGCGGCGGAGCGCCCCGCCGCGCAGATAGGACCAGAGGCTGCCGTCGTCCGCGGACGGGCGCGGGGACGGGATTCCGGCGGACGGATTCGTACCGTCCGGATCGGGGCGGGACGGGGGCGGACGTCGGCGCATCCTGGCGTACTCCCTCTCGGCGGCGGGGGCCCGGCGGGCGGGCGCACCCTGAGCAACGCCGGAGGGCGGCCGGGGGTCATGGGCGGAGGGGGACCGGATCAGCGCTTGAGCGCCTCCGCGGCCTTGTCCCAGTTCCCGCGCAGGGTGTTGAGGTAGGTCCTGGCCTGCGGACCGGGGCGGGCGCCGCGGGCGAAGGCCGCCATGTTGCCCGCGCCGGTGTTGTAGCCGAGGGCGAGCAGCTCGTCCCGGGTGTACCCGTCGGGCAGCTGCTTCGGCAGCTGCCGGTCGAGGTCGTGCAGGTACCAGGCCGCGGCCCGGACGGCCAGGGCGGGGTCGTCCGGGAGGTCGAACCAGCTGCGGTCCGCGAACGGACGGCCCCGTTTGGTCTCGTCGAAGGCGGCCCGGTGCATGTTGGCGATCCCGAACGCGGAGTCCGGCTTGATCTTCTGCCAGGAGCGTTCGAACTCGGGGTCGTGCGGCTTGTACGCCTCGTTGTAGAGGATCGCCATCACCAGGCGCGGACTCACCCCGGCCTCGCGGGCGTAGCGGTCGGCCTGCGGCGCGAAGCGGGCGGTGTCGTTGCGGGACGACCCGTCGGCGGGCCCCGTGCTCGCGCCCGGCGACGCGGTGCCGGAGGCCGCCGGCCGGTCGGCCTTCCTGTCCGCCTTGGTGTCCGCGGCACCGCCGGAGTCGCCGCTTCCGCATGCGGTGAGACCGACGGCCGCCAGGGCGACCGCCGCGGCGAGCCGCGATGCGGTCCTGCGCTGGTTCCTCACGTACTTCCTCCTGCTCCGCCTTGTCCGCCTGATCCGCCGCCGCCCGGGGGCTCCCCCGACCGTACACAGCGTGCCGTACCGGGCCGTCGCCGCGTCGGTCGACACCGGGCCGTCACCACGTCAGTCGACGCAGGGCACGCCGCCGGCCTTCACCGTGGCGTCGGATCCGTCGTCCGCGGTGGGGGAGGGGGCGGTGGAGGACGGCACCCCGGACGGGGCGGGCTTCTTCGTTTTCTCCCCCGCCGTGTCCTTCGCCCCCGCCGTGCCCTTCTCCCCTGCCGCGCCCTTCGCGTCGGCGGAACCGGAAGGGGACGCGCCCGGCGACGGCGAGCCGCCTCCGGTGGTCAGCGAGGCGACCGTCCGCCGGATCTGCTCCGGGTCGACGAGGTTCACCGACTCGCCGCCGCGCGTCGCGAACCTGGTGATGGGCAGCGTGCGGAACTCCACATGGCCCCCGGTGAGATCGGGCGCCCGCCGGGCGAAGTCCAGCACGTCCCAGGAACTGTCCAGGACGAGGTCCTTCTTCACCACGTCGAACAGCTCCCGCAGCTTGCCCAGGTCGTCGAAGACGCCCTGCGACTTCAGCCGGTGGGTGACCGAGGCGATGAACGCCTGCTGGCGGCGGGTGCGGTCGAGGTCGCCGCCGTCCAGTCCGTGCCGCTGGCGGACGAAGGCCAGGGCCTGTTTGGGGTTCAGCTTCTGCGGTCCGGCCGGGAAGTCCGCGCCGGAGTAGCGGTCGCGCACCGGGTGCTTGAGGCACACCTCGATCGGCTGGAGCACCTTGGCGATGTCGTAGAAGCCGAGCAGATTGACCTCGGCGAAGTGGTCGACCGGCACGCCCAGGAAGCGCTGGACGGTGGTCAGCGTCGCCTCGCGGCCGGCCTCCCGGCTGCGGTGTTCGAGCTCGGGGCCCTTGACGCCGTCGGCGGACAGCTTGTCGTGGGCCTTGGTGTAGCCGAAGGAGTACGCCTCCTTGATCTTGTGATGCCCCTGGGAGGTGCCGTCGCCGTAGAGGGTCTCCACATAGTCGTCCCGGGGCACGGAGAAGGCGGTGACCTTGCCGCCGTCGGCCGGGATGTGCATCAGGATCAGGGTGTTGGTGTTGTAGTAGCCGATCTCGCTGGAACCGGCGTGCAGTTGGTCCTGGACGAACTCCTTGGGCAGGTCGTTGCCGTCCATGTCCTTGCGCGAATCCAGGCCGATCAGCAGCAGGTTGACCGAGCTGTCCAGATGTCTGGGCGCGTGCTTGCGGGCGGTGTCGAGCGCGTCGGACGTGGTGAGGCCGTCGGTGATCGTGCGGTACGCGGCCCAGGTGGCGCCGGAGGCGATCAGCACGACAGCCGAGGTGGCCCAGACCGCCGAGCGCACCGCCCGGACCAGCATCGGGGGGCGTTCCTTGCGCCGGCGGGGACGGCGGTGTCGCGGCTCAGTCACGGAGGTCCTTCCCGCCGGTGCGCCGCCCCCGCAGGACGCGGACGCCGTGGACGGCGAGCACGGCCAGCACCGCGCCCTCGGCCGCCGCCATCACGGGGAAGCCGTCCAGCGCCCAGCGCACCGCCTCGGTGGCCAGGGGGCCGTCGCCCGGCGGCAGCGAGGTCGCCACCGTCGCCGCGGCCACCACCAGCGGGGGCGCCGGCACGACCCAGCCGAGCCCGCCGCGCGCCGTCGCGAGGAGGGTCGCCCACAGCGCCCCGGCCACCGCGCCCACCGCGACGCCCCAGCCGGGACCGGCACCCCGCGCGGCGTCCGCGCAGGCCCCGAGCGCGGGCGGGAGCAGGAGGGCGACGGCGGTGGGAACGCCGCCGCGGATGCGGGTGCCGGTGCGCGCGGGCGCGCGGGACGCCCGTATGCGGGGCGCCGCGGGGGCGGTTGCCCGGTGTTCAGCCATGACTGGGTGCCTTCGATCGTCGTACGGTCCTCTGGTCCGTTTGACGAGTCGCCCGCCCCATCGGTTGCGTGATTGCGCAACTTTGCAAGGTTGTGTTCGTCTCCGGCATACGGGTGACGGACCCCGCTCCGGTGCCCCATGGCATGCTGAACGGGTGAACCGACCCGAGATCGTCGTGACGTCCGCCCCCGAACTGCGGATCTTCATCCCCTCCGAACGGCGGGGCGAGCGGCTGGCCGTCCGGACCGACGGGTCGTCATCCCTCGGCCACGTGGTGGAGTCGCTCGGCATCCCGCTCACCGAGGTGGGCCGCCTGCTGGTCGACGGCCGAGAGGCGCCCGTCTCCCATGTCCCGGTCGCGGGCGAGACCGTGGAGGTGCGCCCCGTCGAACGGCCGCAGCGCGTGCCCGGGGCGCCCCTGCGCTTCCTGCTCGACGTCCACCTCGGGACGCTGGCGCGCCGGCTGCGCCTGCTCGGCGTCGACGCCGCCTACGAGAGCGAGGACATCGGCGACCCGGCCCTCGCGGCCCGCTCCGCGGCCGAACGCCGGGTGATGCTCTCCCGCGACCGCGGCCTGCTGCGCCGGCGTGAACTGTGGGCCGGCGCCTACGTCTACAGCGACAGGCCCGACGAGCAACTCCGCGACGTCCTGGGCCGCTTCGCCCCCGTCCTCGCGCCGTGGACGCGCTGCACCGCCTGCAACGGGGAGCTCCACGACGCCGACAAGGACACGGTCGGCGACCGGCTGGAGCACGGCACCCGCCACACCTACGACGTCTTCGCCCAGTGCACCTCCTGCGACCGCGTCTACTGGCGCGGCGCCCACCACGCGCGTCTGGAGGCCATCGTCCAGGATGCGCTGCGGGAGTTCGGCGGCGTCACGACGGGATGAGACGTCACGACGGGACGAGGCGTCACGGCTGGATGAAGTGTCACGACTGGATGAAGTGTCACGGCGTCACGGCAGGGTGAGGATCCTGGGCCCGTCGTCCGTGATCGCCACGGTGTGCTCGATGTGCGCGGCCCGGCTGCCGTCGGTGGTGCGCAGGGTCCAGCCGTCCGCGTCGGCGCGGTAGGCGTCGCGGCCGCCGGCCATCAGCATCGGCTCGATCGCGAGCACCAGCCCGTGGCGCAGCGGGAAACCGCGGCCGGGGCGCCCGCGGTTGGGCACGTGCGGGTCCTCGTGCATGGTGCGGCCGATGCCGTGGCCGCCGAAGTCCGCCGGCATTCCGCAGCGGGCCGCGTCCGCGACCGTGCCGATGGCGTGCGCTATGTCCCCCATCCGGTTGCCGGCGAGGGCGGCGGCGATGCCCGCGTCCAGGGCCCGCTGCGTGGCGTCCACCAGCGCGAGGTCGGCGGGCCGCGGGGTGCCGACGGCGAAGGTGATCGCGGCGTCTCCCGTCCAGCCGTCCAGCTGCGCCCCGCAGTCGATGCTGACGAGGTCGCCGTCGCGCAGCCGGTGGCCGCCGGGGATGCCGTGCACCACCGCGTCGTTGACGGAGGCGCAGATCACGCCGGGGAACGGGGTGGGGGCGAAGGACGGGCGGTAGCCGAGGAACGGCGACGAGGCCCCCGCCTCGTCCAGCACCCCGCGCGCCACCTCGTCCAGCTCCCGCAGGCTCACACCGATCCGGGCCGCCTCGCGCACCGCCGCGAGGGCGTGGGCCACGACGCGGCCGGCCTCGCGCATCGCCTCCAGCTCCCCGTCGGTCTTGATCTCCACCATGGGCTGACGCTCCCCTCGCCGAGGGCCCCATCGATGGGGCCAATTCTTATACCGGTATGAGTATCACGGTATTGTTATTGGCGTCGAGGCGCTAGGATCGCGGCATGGTGAGGACCCCTCTGACCCCCTGGGAACGGCAGCGCGGCGAGCTCTTCGGCGCCCTGATCCGCCGGGCGCGCGGCGAGCGCAGCATGGTGGAGGTCGCCGCGGCGGCGGGAGTCTCCGCGGAGACCCTGCGCAAGATCGAGACCGGCCGGGCGCCGACACCGGCCTTCTTCACGGTGGCGGCCCTGGCCGTCGCCCTGGACCTGTCCATGGACGACCTGGCGGCGACCTGCGCGGCTCAGGCCGACGCCGGGCACGAGCCCTTGTCGGCCTGAGCCGGTCCGGGCCGGTCCGGAACCGAGTCCGGACCGGCCCGGCCTCGTCAGCCCTCGGAGGCCGGCGCCTCGCCCTCCGCGGCGGGCGCCTCCGCGGCCTCCTCCTCCGCCTCTTCCTCCTCCTCGGGGACCTCCTCCGCCTGCGCGGCGACGACCTGCAGGACGGCCGCGTCCTCCTCGACGGCCAGCGACACCCCGCGCGGCAGCCCGATGTCCCCCGCCCGTACGGTGTGCCCGGCCTCCAGCCCCTCGATCGAGACGGTGAAGCCCTCCGGGATGTGCGTGGCCTCCGCCTCGACCGGCAGCGCGTTGAGGATGTACTCCAGCAGGTTCCCGCCCGGGGCCAGCGCGCCCTCGGTGTGCACCGGCACCTCCACGGTGACCTTCTCGCCCCGCTTCACCGCCAGGAAGTCCGCGTGCACGAGGTGGCCCTTGAGCGGATCGCGCTGCACCTCCTTGGGGATGGCCAGTTCGCCCTTGCCGTCGATGTCCAGCCGCAGCAGCACGTTGGGCGTCTTGAGGGCCATCATCAGGGCGTGGCCCTCGACGACGATGTGCTGGGGGTCGGCCCCGTGGCCGTAGATGACCCCGGGCACCTTGTTCTCCCGGCGGATGCGGCGGGCGGCGCCCTTGCCGAATTCGGTGCGCGACTCGGCGGTCAGCTTGACCTCGGCCATGACTGCTCTCCTCGGATGTCCTGTGGTCGTCAGCCCACAGGTATCCATTCGCGGAGGCGGGAGATCAGTGCCTGCTCCGTGTGGAGCAACCGCGGCGCGGGCTCAGCCGGTGTACCGCCGGGCCGCGTCCGCCATCCGCCGCACCGCCTCGGTGAGCACCTCCGGCGACGTCGCCAGGGTCAGCCGGGCGTGTCCCGCGCCGCCCGTGCCGAACCTCGCCCCGGCGCCGAGCGCCACCCGCCCGTGCTCCAGGAACACGGCCGCCGGATCCTCGCCCAGCCCCGCCTCCCGGCAGTCCAGCCACGCCAGGTATGTGCCCTCCGGCTGCCGGTACCGCACCCGTGGCAGATGCCGTGCCAACAGGTCCGCGAACAGCCGCCGGTTCGCGTCCAGCCCCGCGAGCACCTCGTCGAGCCAGCCCCCGGCCTCCCGCAGCGCGGCCGTGTGGGCGATCACCCCGAAGTGGCTCGGGCCGTGGCTCGTCTCCGGCGGCAGCCGGGCCAGGTCCCCGGCCGCCGCCGGGCCCGCGACGGCCAGCGCCGCCTTGACCCCCGACAGATTCCAGCCCTTGGACGCGGACATCAGCGAGAAGGCGTCCTCCGCGCCGGGCACCGACAGATAGGGCACGAACGCGGCACCCGGCAGCACGAGCGGCGCGTGCACCTCGTCCGCCACCACCCGCACCCCGTACCGCCCCGCCAGAGCGGCCACCGCCGCCAGTTCGGCGCGCGTGTGCACCGCGCCCGTCGGATTCTGCGGGCTGCACAGCAGGTGCGCCGCGCGCCGCCCGCCGGCCGTGGCCCGCCCGTACACCGCCTCCAGCGCGGCGAGGTCCAGCCGCCCCGCCGCGTCCAGCGGGGCCTCCACGACCCGGCGCCCCGCGTTCCGCACGAACGCGTAAAAGGGCGGATACGCGGGGCAGTTGACCACCACCGCGTCCCCGTCCCCCGTCACCAGCCGCAGCACCTCGGTCGCGCCGGTCATCACGTCCGCCACCACCGCCGTACGCTCCACGGCCACGCCGTCCCAGCCCCAGCGCCGCCGCGCGAACTCCGCCACGGCCTCCGCGTACCCGGTGCCCATCGCGTATCCGGCGTCCCCGAGCGCCACCGCCTCGGTCAGCGCCCGGGCCACGGGCTCCGCGAGCGGCACGTCCATCTCGGCCACCCACAGGGGCAGCACGTCCGGCGGGTGGACGCGCCACTTCGCGCTCGTACGGAGCCGCAGTTCGGCGAGTGACAGCCGGCACAGCGGGTCGGTCCGCTTCTCCTGCCCATACGACTGCTCATACGACATACGGGCCATTGTGCGCCGCACCGGCCCTGCGGGAAGAGGCTCAGTCCGTACGTTCCTCGGAACGGTCGCCGCCCCACAACGTGTGGAACGACCCCTCCCGGTCGGTGCGCCGATAGGTGTGCGCCCCGAAGAAGTCCCGCTGACCCTGCGTCAGGGCGGCGGGCAGCCGCTCGGCGCGCAGCCCGTCGTAGTAGGCGAGGGCCGCCGAGAACCCCGGCGTCGGCACGCCGTGCCGCACGGCGGTCGCGACCACCTCGCGCCAGGGCTCCTGGGCCCGGCCCACCTCCTCCGCGAACCCCTTGTCCGCCAGCAGCGTCGGCAGCGCCGGGTCGGCGGCGAACGCGGCCCGGATGCGGTCCAGGAACGCGGCCCGGATGATGCACCCGCCGCGCCAGATGCCCGCCACCGCGCCCGGGTCGATGTCCCAGCCGTACTCCGCGCCCGCCGCGCCGATCATGTTCCAGCCCTGGGCGTACGAGACGACCTTCGACGCGTACAGCGCCTCCTCCACCCGCGCCGCGAACGCCTCGGCCTCCTCGCCCGACAGCGCCGCCCCCTCCGGCCCCGGCAGCCCCCGCGCCGCCGCCCGCAGCCCCGTGCTCCCCGACAACGACCGGGCGAACACCGCCTCCCCGATCCCCGACACCGGAACCCCCAGGTCCAGCGCCGTCTGCACGGTCCACCGCCCGGTCCCCTTCTGCTCGGCGGCGTCCGCCACCACGTCCACGAAGGGCCGCCCGGTCGCGGCATCGGTGTGCGCCAGCACCTCGGCGGTGATCTCGATGAGGTAGGAGTCGAGCCGTCCGGTGTTCCAGCTCCGGAACACCTCGGCGATCCGCGCCGGTTCGTAGCCCGCGACGGTGCGCAGCAGGTCGTACGCCTCGGCGATGAGCTGCATGTCGGCGTACTCGATGCCGTTGTGCACCATCTTGACGAAGTGCCCGGCGGCATCGGGGCCGATGTGGGTGCAACAGGGCGTTCCGTCGGGCGCCTTGGCGGCGATCGATTCGAGCAGGGGCCCAAGTGCCTTGTAGGACTCCTCCGATCCGCCGGGCATGATGGAGGGCCCGTGGAGGGCGCCTTCCTCGCCGCCGCTGATCCCGGTGCCGACGAAGTGGATGCCGCGCTCGCGGAGTGCCTTCTCCCGTCGTCGGGTGTCGAGGAAGTGGGCGTTGCCGCCGTCGATGATCATGTCGCCCTCGTCGAGGAGGGGTGCGAACTCGTCGATGACGGCGTCGGTGGGGTCGCCGGCCTTGACCATGATGATGAGGCGGCGGGGCTTGACGAGGGCGGCGACGAATGCCTCGGGGCTCTCGGCGGGGACGAAGTTCCCTTCGTGGCCGTGCTCGTCAATGAGGGCCTGGGTCTTGGCCGTTGTGCGGTTGTGGACGGCGACGGTGTGGCCGTGGCGGGCGAAGTTGCGGGCGAGGTTGCTGCCCATGACGGCGAGTCCGGTGACGCCGATCTGGGCGGTGGCGGTGGTGTCGGGCATGACGGTCTTCCACTCCTGTCGCATGCGTCGAAGAGTTGTGCGAGGCGTCAACGTCGGAGGGGGTGAAGATCTTCCCCTCGGGCAGCCGGGCGTCGCCCGGTCATCGTCGCACGGGTGCTCGGAGGCGGCCGGGTATGCGCTGGAGGTGGCTTTGGGTCTGTCGCCTTCTTCGCCCCGGAAACGTCCGCCCCTGTGGTTCGTTTGTGTGACCCGGACAATGCGTGGAGTGGGCGCAGGTCTGCATCCATGGGCTTCGGTGTCAGGTGAAGCGCCTGAGGTGCTGCCGGGTGATCGCGCGATCTTGGCGGTCAGGGGCGGTCCGCGGCGGGTTCCGGCGGGTCCGATGCTGACTCATTGCTGACTTACCTGGTGGGTAGCCAGGTATGGGGTGCGGCTTCCGACGGGTGGTCCGACGGCGAGAGGGGCGGCGACGACATCATCGGCGGCGGTGACTGAACGCAGCGGCTCACCACGACCAACTCCGGCGAAGCGGACACGCTCCGTGGCAATGTCGCGGTGGAAGCGGCCGTTTTCAAAGACGCGGCCGTCCTCAAAGACGCTGTCCGGGCCGAGCACCGCGGCCTGAAACCGAACGGCGACATCGCCCGGCCCGCACGCGGCACCGACGAGCGAGAAGGCAACATGAGGGCCGAGAGAAGAGAGTGGCAGCTGCTCGTCGCCCAGGGATACGGCAACAGCGACGTCGTGCGCGCCACCACCGAGACCGCCCAGGAAAAGGAAGCAGTCCCCACACCATGAACGACCCGCTGTCGTGCCCGGAGTTCTTCCAGAACCCCTACCCCTTCTACGGCCAACTCCGGGCAGCAGCACCTGTCCAGCAGGTGACTACTGGAACCGGCGGCAGGACCGGCTACCTTGTGACCGGCTACGCCGAAGCGAAGGCGGCATTCACGCATCCGGACCTGTCCAAGGACACCGCCCGGTTCTTCGCCGGCCGCCCCTCCGGCCGCAACCTCCACCCCGCAGTCGCTCACACCATGCTCGCCACCGACCCTCCCGAGCACACCCGGCTGCGCCGCCTGGTGACCAAAGCCTTCACCACCGGCGCGGTCACCCGCCTGCGCCCGTATATCGAGCGCACCGTCGACCAACTCCTCGACAGCCTGCCGAAGGACGGCGAAGCCGACCTCGTCGCCGGACTGGCCGTCCCGCTCCCCGTCACGGTGATCTGCCAGCTGCTCGGCGTTCCCGAGGCCGATCGGGCACGGGTGCGTACCTGGTCGAACGATCTCTTCGCCGCCGGACAGCCGCAGCGGATCGATGCAGCCTCCCACGCTGTGGCCGGCTACATGGCCGATCTCATCGAGGCAAAGCGACGCACCCCGGACGACAGCCTCCTGAACGACCTCATCACCACCCGGGACGAAGGCGAACAGCTCGGTGAGGACGAGCTCGTTTCCCTCGCTGTTCTCCTGCTCGTCGCCGGGCATGAGACCACCACGAATTTCGTCGGCAACGCCGTCCTCGCGCTCCTCCAGCATCCCGAACTCCTCGACCGCGCACGGACTGGATCCTGCCGGAGGAGCAACATGCTGGACGAACTGCTTCGTTACGACTCACCGGTCGGCATCGCCACCTTCCGCTACAGCACCCGACCGATCACCCTCGGCGAGACCGAAATCCCCGCCGGCGTCCCCGTTCTCATCTCGCCCGGCGCAGCCAACCGCGACCCCGCCCCATACCCGGTCCCCGATCTCCCCGACGCCGACCGCGACGCCAGGGGACACCTGGCATTCGGCCATGGAATCCACCGTTGCCTGGGGGCGCCGCTCGCCCTGGCCGAGGCGGAGATCGTCCTCCGGGCACTCCTGACCCGATTCCCTGGACTGCGTCTTGCCGTAGCAGCTGAAGAGCTCCGGTGGCGTCGCACGCGACTCATGCGGGGCCTGGAGGCCCTGCCGGTGTTCACGGGGACTTCACCTGCCGGTTCTTGAGATCGGGTAGGTGAGCGTAACCATGCACGAGTGAGTGTCGTTGTCATGGTGTGAATCTGACGGAGTGGGCGAAAGCGCAGGGTGTGCATCCGCAGACCGCGTATCGCTGGTTCCGTGAGGGGACATTGCCGGTACCGGCTCAGCGGGTCGGGCCGCGCACGATCCTGGTCAACATCGAGGCGAACGCCGCACCGGAAGCCGTTGGCGGTCTGGGCCTGTATGCCCGCGTGTCCTCGCGTGACCAGAAGGCAGATCTTGAGCGTCAGGTCGCCCGGCTGATCCGGTGGGCAGCTGGCACAGGTCACCGTGTGGTGCGGGTGGAGTTGGAGACCGGCTCCGGGATGAACGGCTCACGGCCCAAGGCCCGTCGGCTGCTGGCCGATTCGGACGTCACCACGGTCGTCGTGGAACACAGGGACCGGTTGGGCCGGATGAACGCCGAACTGGTCGAGGCGGCCTTGTCCGCGACAGGCCGTCGACTGGTGGTGCTGGACGAGGGCGAGGCCGAAGACGACCTGGTGCGGGACATGGCGGAGGTACTGACCTCGTTCTGCGCCCGGCTGTATGGCCGCCGGTCGGCAAAGAACCGGGCGAAGAAGGCTCTTGAGGCGGCTGAGCATGGCTGAGCCGACCAGGAAACCGCTGCGGCGGATCGCCAGGCCATGCGTCGCCGACGGGCCGTCCGGCGTCAGCATCCGGGACCGGCTCAAAGGCCTCACCGCCGAGGACGGGGAAGTGCTGCGCCTGGTCGGTGAGCACATGGGCCGTCTCGCATCGCGAGACCTGGCCCGGCGCTGCGCCGATGGCCTGGACCATTCCGCCGGCACATGGGCGGCGCGGAAGCGCGAGCTGACCGCCGAGTCGTCGTCGCGGTGGGCCGGTTCGGTGACCGCGAACACGCATGACCAGTGGGGCCTCTCGCGCCGCGCCCAGTGGCAGCATCTCGTGTCGCTGGACGTGGGTATCCGCACGGTCCGGCACCGGTTGTCCCTGCCCATCGGGGAGAAGGGCAGCCGGGGCACGCCAGGCGGGTACCGCTCCAGGCACGAATGGTTCGTCAAGGCCCGTAGGCTGGCGAGCCTTGAGAGGAAGTACGAGCGCGTCCGGGCCGACCGTGAGGCCGGTCGGGTATCGGTGGTGCGAGGAGGCCGTCGACTGCTCAAGCAGCGTCACAACCTGGCTGCGGCGAACAAGACCTCCGAGCGATGGCGTGCGGAGTGGGAGGCGTCCCGCTGGTTCCTGACCGCTGACGGCGAGTCCGGCAAGCGGTACGGGAACGAGACCATCCGCATCAGCCCGGATGGTGAGGTCAGCATCAAGCTGCCCGCGCCACTCGCGGAGTCGGCGAACGCCCGGCACGGCCGGTACATCCTCACGGCGAAGGTGACCTTCCCGCACCGGGGCGAGGAATGGCGCGACCGCGTCACCGCGAACCGGGCCGTCGCCTACCGCATCCACTGTGACGCCGCCTCCGGCCGCTGGTACCTGGACGCGTCCTGGACCCGCAAAGACCTGCCCGTGATACCCCTGGAAGCGCTGCGTGCCGGCGGCGTGATCGGCGTCGACACGAACGCCGATCACCTGGCCGCGTGGCGACTCGACGAGCACGGCAACCCGATGGGTTCGCCGCGCCGCTTCGACTATGACCTGTCCGGCACTGCCGCTCACCGCGACGCGCAGCTCCGTCACGCCCTTACCCGCCTCCTGCACTGGGCCAAGAAGACCGGCGTGCAGGCCATCGCGGTCGAAGACCTCGACTTCACCGAATCCAAAACCCGGGAGAAACACGGCCGCAGGAAGAAGTTCCGGAAGCTGATCTCCGGCATCCCCACCGGCAGACTCCGCGCACGGCTGCTGTCGATGTGCGCCGAAGCCGGTATCGGCGTGATCGCCGTCGATCCCGCCTACACCTCGATGTGGGGCGCGCGGCATTGGCAGCAGCCCCTCACCACACCACGACGTCCCGCCAGCCGTCACCAGGCGGCAAGCGTGGCGATCGGACGACGCGCCCTCGGCCACCGGATCAGGCGACGGACGGCACCGCCCCGCCAGCACCAGAGCGATGCCGGCGGGCATCGGACCGCCCAGGCCCAACCACGTGACCGAAGGCGTGAGGGAAACCGCCCCCGCACACCCGGACCACGGACACGATCCGATGGCGCTGGATGCGGCAGGAACGCGGTGGACCAGAACGCCCAAGACCGTTCGGGGCGTTCGGCTGAGCATGGGTTCCGGCCACAGGACCCACTCCCGGCTCAGTCCTTAGGAACGGTAGATGAGCTCCGGTGCCAGGACGGCGCCGTCGCCGAGCCGGTCGTAGAGGTTCTCGACCCGTCCGCGCACCCAGTCCTCCATGGGGGTGCAGTCGAGCCAGAACGGCATATGCATGCCTTGTTCCTGGATGGTGTCCACCGTGTGCTGCACGGTGTCGGTGATCGCCTCGGCGCGGGTCATGATCTGGATGGGTGGGCGTTCGGGGGAGAAGTGGGCCATGTCCGCGGCGAGTTCCGCGTCCGGGACGGCATCGGCCCCGGAAGATCCGAGCAGTGCCGCGGCCAGGTGGCGGGCGACGACGGGTGAGTAGTGGAAGCCGTCGCGGTACGTACCGGTGGCGAAGACCAGGCCGGACAGGGAGCAGGTGCCCAGGAGGGGGAAGCAGTCCAGCGGGATGGGGCGGGAGCCCGACATCAGGTGCTGGATGCGGCCGAAGGCCAGGGTGTGGTCGATCTGCTCGCACGCCTCGCGCATGAGGGTGTGGGTGGAGCCGAGTTCGGGTCCGGTGATGGGGGTGGTGGTGATGAGGTTGGTGGCGCCGATGTAGTGGTGGCCGGGCGTGGCCAGGGGGATGACGTGGATGCCGCAGGTGGCGGCCCGGTTGGGGGTGCGCAGGACGTGGCGCGGTCCGGGGCCGCTGGTGGAGGTGCGCGTCACGTGCAGGGATACGCCGGTGCCGTGGAGCATGGGCGGTACCGCGCCCGGGGGCAGGACGCCGTCGGCCAGGGAGGCGCCGGCGGCGCCCGCGGCCAGGACGACGGTGCCGGCGGGCAGGGTGCTGCCGTCCGCCAGCCGCACCCCGGTCACCGCCCCGGGACCGGCCAGCAGTTCGCGTGCGGTGTCCGGCACCATGCGCACGCCCAGATTGAGGGCGGCCGCTTCCAGGGCGGCCAGGAGGGCACGGGCGTCGACGTACCCCTCGCGCTCCAGACACAGGACGAGCAGCGGACGGGCCTGGTTGCGCGGTGCCAGGCCCTCCACGTCCAGGGGATCGACCATCTCGTGCGGCTCGCCATGATCGGCCAACGCCCGTCGCATCGCCCGGAAGTTGTCGGTCGCCACCGTTCCCGACCGGCCTCCGAGGAGGACGTAGGTGCCCTGGGCGTGCGAGGCCGACAGGGTATGCGGCAGTACATTACGCACGACCCGGACCGGTGGTGGGAGGAGTTCGAGGCGACCCGCAGCGACTGCCTGCGGTGGTTCAAGTCGCAACCCAACGTGGGAAGAAGACCGTGAATGTCCGAGCCGCTGGACGACGAGCGCATACTCAAGGAGCTCGGCTACACCCAGCAACTGCACCGGCGGATGGGCGCCTTCGGCAACTTCTCCGCTTCTCTGTCGGTCATCTCCATCATGTCCGGGACGCTGCTGCTCTTCGGCTACGGCCTGAACAGCGGTGGACCCGCAGTGGTGATGTGGGGGTGGCTCGCCGTGGGGCCGCTGGTGCTGTGCCTGGCCGCGGCGCTGGCGGAGATCACCTCCCGCTACCCCACCAGCGGCGGCCTGTACTACATGGCCCGCCGGCTCGGCGGTGAGCGGTGGAGCTGGTACACCGGCTGGCTCAACCTCCTGGGGCTGCTCGGCGGGATCGCGGCCCAGGACTACGGGATCGCGACCTTCACCGCCGCCTGGGCGAACCTGCAGTTCGGCTACGCGCCGACACCGGGGTCCCTGCTGGTCGTGTACGCGGTCATCCTCGCACTGCACGCGGTCCTGAATCTCCTCGGCACCCGGCTGATGAACATCCTGACCTCCCTGAGCGCGTGGTGGCACCTGGCCGGGGCCGTCGTCATCATCGGCGCCCTGACCCTCGTCCCCTCCCACCACCAGCCGGCCGGCTTCGTGTTCTCCGAGTTCACCAACAACACCGGCTGGTCGAGCCCCGTGTACGTGATCCTGCTGGGCATGCTGCTGCCGTGCTTCGCCCTGGCCGGCTACGACACCTCGGCCCACCTGAGCGAGGAGACCAGTGGGGCCTCCGTGGCCGCGGCGCGCGGGATCATCCGCTCGGTGGCCGTGTCCTGGATCGCCGGCGGAATCCTGTTGGCCGCCCTGCTGTTCGCCGTCCAGGACTACGCCGGAACGCTGGGCAGCGAGACCGGGGTGCCGGTGGCGCAGATCTTCCTGGACTCGCTGGGCGTGGCGGCGGCGAAGGCGTTGCTGCTGGTGATCATCGTCGCGCAGTTCCTGTGCGGCTACACCGCCGCCGCCAGCCGCATGATCTACGCCTTCGCCCGGGACGGCGCCCTGCCCGGCTCGGCACGCTGGCAGAAGGTCAGCCGCCGTACAGCCGTCCCGGCCAACGCCGTCCGGCTCGCGGTCGGTGTCGCCTTCGTGCTTGCCCTGCCCTCCCTGTATTCCGCCGAGGCGTTCTCGGCGGTGACCGCGATCTCCGTGGTCGGCTTCACCCCGGCCTACGCGATCCCGGTGCTGCTGCGACTGCGCCATCGGGAGCGGTTCACCCCCGGACCCTGGCACCTGGGCCGCTGGAGCCGGCCGATCGGCTGGGTGGCAGTGCTCTGGGCGGCCGCGGTCACCGCGCTGTTCCTGCTGCCGCAGTCCAGCCCGGTCACCGCCGGGAGCTTCAACTACACACCCGTCGCCCTGCTGGTGGCCCTCGCCATGGCCGCCCTGTGGTGGCGCTTCGGACGCCGCTCCTACGGAGTGCCCCGATTCAGCACGGCGAACGCCCACGACCAGATCGAAGAGGCCGAGAACATCGTCTGATGGCATCAGAACCGCATGTCGCAAGCAGCGCAAACGGCCACCGGCTGATCTTCAAGTCGCCAAGTCTTCACAGGAGATCGGCGCGATGACCGCACCTGACAGTCTGCCGCTGCGAGGCCGATGCTTTGTGCGGCGCTGAATACGGGCAGGTGGGAGGGCTGCATGAAGCGCGGCGCCGCCCCTCAACGCGGGCGCCCCGTCAGGCCGGGGCGTCCACCGTGGTCGTGAGCCGCGTGCCGAGCCCTGCCGTGATCGCCTGCGCGGTCGTGCGGGCGTGCTCCTCGGTCATGCTCCAGTGGTCGCCGGGGACGTCCGCCCGGGCCGCATGGGCGTCCAGGGCACCTGGCAGCGGGCGGATCAAGTCGCCGCGGATCTCCGTCATTTCATCCCCGCCCATCCGGCTTCGAGGCGAGCGAAACCGCCGCCCCGCGGACCACACCACAACCCTCGTCCGCAACGCCAGCGGAACTCATGGGTCCTGTTCTGCCGGACCGGGTGCGCCGGCCGAGGCCGTTCGGGAGCCGCTCCGGCGCATGCCGCGCGAAAGCCGGCTCGTAGCTCCCGTCCGGCGTTGTTACTTCGTACCGGAGGCGTAGCGGGCCGGTAATCGGGCGAGGCTGTCCTGGGGCCCGGCGCGTGTGGGCCGGTGACGGCTTCGGGCGGACCGGAGCGTGAACCTGGGGGAGCGACCGTGATCCGTAAGCGCACCGCATTGATCGTCTCCGTCGCCACGACCGGGGCGCTCCTGCTCTCCGCCTGCGGCGGAGACAACAAGGACGGCTCCGCGCCCGCGACTTCGGCGGCCGCCACCGCGGCGGGCCAGGGCAGGGCCGCCGTCGGCAGTCCGCCGGCCGGGCAGGGCCCGAGCCTGCTCGGCGGCACCGCGAAGTCGAACAACGCCCGGGCGAAGACGGGGGATTGGGCGAACGAGCCCGGAAAGCCGGCGGTGAAGCCGGAGGCGCAGCGGTGGGTGCAGCTGTCCGCGTCGCAGGCCGGTGCGCTGAACCCGGTCGTGGTCAACGGTGCCGGATTCACCCTCTACCGGTTCGACAAGGACAGCGCGAACCCGTCGAAGTCCACGTGCAACGGCGAGTGCGCCTCCACCTGGCCCCCGGTCGTCGTCGCACCGGGCGGCAAGATCTTCCTCGACGGCGTCGACAGGTCGAAGGTCGGCACCGTCAACCGGGACGACGGCACGCTTCAGGTCACGGTCGGGGGCCGGCCCGTCTACCGCTTCGGCAAGGACACCAAGCCCGGCGAGACCAAGGGCCAGGGCGTCGGGGGCACCTGGTTCGGTGTCGCCCCCGACGGCAGGAAGGCGGGCGGTGGCGCCGGCGGCAACACCGGCAGTGGCAGCCCGCAGCCCAAGCCCGCCACCAGCGTCACCCTCTTCGACAACCGGAATTTCGGCGACCCGTCCCAGGGCCTGTCCGGCAAGGGGTGCCAGAACGTGGCCCGGGACAACGTCGCCTCCTCCCTCCAGGTCCAGGGCAGTCTGAAGATCTGGTCCGAGCGGAACTGCACGGGCAGGTCCAAGGTCGTCAACGGTGATGTGGCCGACCTCGCGACCATCGGATTCGACAACGACATCTCCTCGGTCTTCTTCGGCTGACCGGGGCAGGACCGAGAAGCCGGGAGAGGCTGTGCGTCGAGCTGCCCCGAGCGCCGGGCGGTCGGGGCGGCCCGCGGCTTGCGTGTCGTTATGCGCTCAGCGGCCGGGAGACGAGGGAGTCCAGCGGTGAGGCCGTGGTCTCCTTCGTGTTCCACCGGGGAGGCTCAGTCGGCCGGACGCAACTCTTTCGCATTAAGCTGGAGGCATGAGTGCCCGAGCGACCACACGCCCCGGCGGGCGCAGCGCCCGCGTCCAGCAGTCCGTGCATCAGGCCGTCCGTGATCTGGAGGCGGAGGTGGGGCGGGACGCGCTGACCGTGCCGCTGATCGCCGCCCGCGCGGGGGTGACGCCGTCAACCGTCTACCGGCGCTGGGGGGACCTGCGGGAACTGCTGTCCGATGTCGCCGTCGAGCGGCTGCGCCCCGACGGTCCGCCGGCCGACCATGGCAGCCTGCGGGCGGACCTGGAGGCGTGGGCGGTGCAGTTCGCGGAGGAGATGGCCTCGACGGTGGGGCGCACGTACATCCGCGACGCCCTGCTGGGCGACCCCGAGCAGGGCAATGCGGTTCGCTGCTCCGATTACGCCGCCGAGCAGTTGAAGGCCATCGGGGTGCGCGCGGCCGGGCGCGGGGAGGGTGTGCCCGATGTGGAGACCCTGATGGACATCCTCGTCGCCCCCCTCATGTACCGCATTCTGTTCCGCCCCTCGGATCTGTCGGAGGCCTACACCGACTGGCTTGTGGCGTCGGCGCTCGGCCGGGGTGCCGCTCCCTCCGCAGCTAAAAGCTAAGGGTTTGCGTTTTGGGGCGTGCGCGGCCTAATTTGTCTAACGCAAAGCGTTTGCCTTTAGGCATGAGAGGTGCTCCGTGCTCAGCGTCCTGGCCCCGCCGTCCCCTTCCCGTCGCCTGCCCGTTCCGGGCCGCCGCAGCGCCTTCCCCCTCCACGCCTCCATCCTGGTCACCCTGCTGGCCGCCTCCAGCGCGCCGACCCCCCTCTACGCCCTCTACCAGGCCGAATGGCACTTCACGGCGCTGACCCTCACCGTCGTGTTCAGCGCCTACGCACTCGCCCTGCTCGGCGCCCTGCTGACGGCGGGCACTCTCTCGGACCACCTCGGCCGGCGCCCCGTCCTGATCGGTGCGCTGCTCGCGGAGGCCGCCGCGATGGCCGTCTTCGCCACCGCCCAGGGCGTCGCGGCGCTGATCGCCGCCCGGATCCTGCAAGGCCTGGCCACCGGCGTCGCCACCAGCGCCGCCGGAGCCGCCCTGCTCGACTTCGAGGACCCCGGCCGCCCAGGACGGGCGACGCTCGCCAACGGCATCACCCCCGTGGCCGGCATGGCCGTCGGCGTCCTGGCCTCCACTGCCCTCGTGCAGTACGCCCCCGCTCCCGCACACACCACCTACCTCCTGCTGCTCCTGCTGTTCACCGCGCAGGCGGCCGCGGTGCTGCTCACCACCGAGACCGCACACCCCCACTCCGGCGCGTGGCGCTCCCTGCGTCCCGGCATCGCCGTCGCCCCCGCCTCCCGCCCGGCCATGAGACTGCTCGCCCCCGGCGTCGTCGCCGCCTGGGCGCTGGGCGGCTTCTACTCCTCCCTCGGTCCCTCGCTCGCCCGGCTCGTCGCCCCGCACACGTCCCACGCCACCGGCGGCCTGGTCTTCTTCACCCTGACGGCCGCAGCCGGCCTCGCCGTCCTGACCGCGCGGCCCCTGTCCGCCCGCACGGCGAGCTCCGTCGGCGCCGCGGTCCTGATCCCAGGGGCCCTGCTGACCCTGAGCGCGCCCCACCTGCACAGCCTGCCCGCCCTGTTCGCCGGCACCGCCCTCGCGGGCACCGGCTTCGGCGCCGTCACCCAGGGCGCCCTGCGCCTGCTGCTGGCACCTGCCGCCCCGGACGAACGCGCCGGCACCCTCGCCGCCTACTACGTCCTCAGCTACCTGGCCATGAGCGTCCCCGCCGTCCTCGCAGGCCTCCTGACCAACCTCTACGGCCTGCGAACCGCCGTCCTCCTCTACGCCGCGACGGTCATCCTGCTGACCCTGACCGGCCTCGTCCGCTCCGTGCGGCAGCCGACCACCGGCTGACCGGATCCTCCCGTCCCGCACCGCAGCGCCCCACCCGAAAGGCCCTCCCGATGAGCACCACCGCGCCCCGTCAGGCCACTTCACCCGCACGCACGGGATGGAGCCTCGGCGACATCGCCGTACGCCGTGTCGACGAGATCGAACTGCCGCGCCCGACCGGACCCTGGCTGCTGCCGGACGCCACCAAAGAGGTGCTGGACGAGGCGTCGTGGCTGCGCCCGGACTTCGCCGACGCCGACGTCCCCCGTCTGGCGAGCCACAGCTTCGCGGTGGAGGCGGGCGGGCTGCGGATCGTCGTGGACACCGGCATCGGCAACGCCAAGCCGCGCGCCAACCCGGCCTGGAACGGACTCGACACCGACTTCCTGCAGCGCCTGGCGGCGGCCGGTTTTCCGCCCGAGTCCGTGGACCTCGTGATCACCACGCACCTGCACACCGACCACGTCGGCTGGAACACCCGCCTCTCCGGTGACGACTGGGTTCCCACCTTCCCCAACGCCCGCTACCTCACCAGCCGCACCGAATGGGACCACTGGGCCGCCACCGACCTGGACGAGGCCCGACGCCAGATGTTCCGCGACTCCGTCACCCCCGTACGCGACGCCGGACAGTACGACCTCGTGGACGTGCCCGAGCAGGGGCACGAGGTCGCGCCGGGCGTCCTGCTCATCCCTGCCCCGGGCCACACCCCGGGACAGGTAGCCGTCGCACTGCGCGGCAGCGACCGCCACGCGCTGATCACCGGCGACAGCATCCACCACCCCGTGCAGCTCTCCCACCCCCACGTGCACAGCTGCGTCGACATCGACCCCGCCCAGGCCATCCGCACCCGCGCCCGGCTGCTCGACACCCTGGCGGACACCGACACGCTGCTCCTGGGCACCCACTTCCCGCAGCCCACGGCCGGCACCGTCCGCCGGGAGAACGGCCGTTACCGGCTGCTCGCCGAGCACGCCGCCGAGCTCCCGGCCACCGCGGCCTGACCGCGCCATCGGCCGCACCCGCACAGGCCGCCGCGGCGTCCTCGGCCGCCCCACGCGAGACCTCCGCCTTCAGCGCGTCGGCCACACCGCCGCCCCCACCCCCACCGACAGGAAGAACATCCATGCCCGCCGTCGAACTCACACCGCCCGAGGCCGCCCGCTGGGCCGCCCGCGCCGGACTCGACCTGCCCGCCGAGCGCCATGCCGCGGTCGCCGCGGTCGCCAACCACATCCACAGCGTCGTCTCGGTCCTGCGCGAGCTGGACTTCGCGGACGTCCCGCCCGCCGCCGCCTACCACCCCGTACAGGAGAAGCACGATGCAGCCGTATGAGCTGTCCCTCGCCGCCGCCGCGGACGCGATACGGGACCGACGACTGTCCCCCGTCGAACTGGTCGACTCGGTCCTCGACCGGATCGACAAGGCGGAGCCGCACCTCGGCGCCTACGTCACGGTCGCCGCGGAGCAGGCGCGCCGGACCGCACGCGAAGCCGAACACGAAGCGGCGCACGGCCGTTACCGGGGACCACTGCACGGCATCCCGATGGGACTCAAGGACCTCATCGATGTCGACGGGATGGCCACCACGGCCAGCTCCCGGGTCCGCGCCGACCACCGCGCCACGGCGGACAGCACCGTCGCCGCGCGTCTGAGCACGGCCGGCGCGATTCTGCTCGGCAAGACCCACACCCACGAATTCGCGTTCGGCCTGACCACCCCTCAGACCCGCAACGCCTGGGACACCGGCCGGGTCGCCGGTGGCTCCAGCGGCGGCTCCGCGGTCGCCGTGGCGTCGGGCACCGCGACCTTCGCCCTGGGCACCGACACCGGCGGGTCGATCCGGGTGCCCGCCGCGCTCAACGGCGTCGTCGGCCTCAAGCCGACCTACGGTCTCGTCCCCCGTCACGGCGTCACCTCCCTGTCCTGGTCACTGGACCACGTCGGCCCGATCACCCGCACCGTCGAGGACGCGGCCCTGGTCCTGACCGCGCTGGCCGGACACGATCCGCGCGACCCCGCCTCGCTCGCGCTGCCCCCCGTGGACTACCGGCCCGGTGCCGGCACAGACCTGACAGGGCTGCGCGTCGGTCTGCCGCGCACCTACTACTTCGACCACGTCCACCCGCAGGTGGAAACCGCCGTCCGGCACGCCATCGGGGAGCTGGAAGCCCTGGGCGCCCGGCTCGTCGAGGTCGACATCCCGATGACCCGCTACATCCAGGCCACCCAGTGGGGCCTGATGATGCCGGAGGCCGGCGCCTACCACGAAGGCAGCCTGCGCACGGCCCCCGGTCTGTACGAGGAGGACGTCCGCATCCTCCTGGAGGCGGGCGAGTTGATGAGCGCCGGCGACTATGTGCGCGCTCAGCGCTCCCGCACGCTCATGCGCGCCGAGTGGGCACGGATGCTGGAGGACGTCGACGTGATCGTCGCCCCGAGCGTCCCGATGCCGGCGGTCCGGGCCGGCCAGGAGACGGTGACCTGGCCCGACGGCACGGTCGAGAGCGTCTCCGACGCCTACGTACGCCTGAGCTCTCCCGCCAACATCACCGGAGTCCCCGCCCTGACCGTTCCGGTCGGCCACGACGCGGCGGGCATGCCCATCGGCATGCAACTGCTGGGCCGCCCCCTCGGTGAGCCCACACTCCTGCGGGTCGGCCACGCCTACGAGCAGACCCAGCCCGCCCGGGCCCTCGCCACGGCGGCCTGATCCCACGCAGGAGCGGTGCGCTGCCGGACGGCCCCGCGGGGATGCCCTCCGGTGCGGGAGTGTGCAGGCTGGAGCCTCGGACCGGCCACGGCCGGACAAGGCGCGAAGGGCATCCCATGAGCAGGACACGTGAGACCGGCCCCGGCGCGGGCGGGCCCGCGCGACTCCTCGCGCGCCTGGCGGTGCTCGCGGCGGTCGGTTCGCTTGCCGTCCTCGTACTGGCACTGGACGAGGGCGGGCCGGTGGTCGTCGGGGCCGGGCTCCTCGGACTGGTCGTCTGCGCCGTCGGCGTGTGGTGGTTCGTGGCACACCATGGCCCGGCACGGCTGCTCGGGGCACTCCTCGCGGTCGCCGCACCCGCCGCCGTCCTCGTCCTCTTCACATACGACGGTCTCTGGCTGACGGCGCTGGTCCTGCTCCTGTGCTGGGGCGCGGCCCTGGCCTGCGCCCGGGAGGCGCTGCGCAGATCGCGTCGGGAGCGGCCGATGCGCGCGGCTGCCGCGTCCCGGCCGGAACGACCGGTCCTGATCATGAACCCGAAGTCCGGGGGAGGGAAGGTCGGCCGCTTCGCCCTCGTCGAGCGGGCGGAGGAGCTCGGCGCGCGGGTGATCCTGCTCGACCCGTCGGCACCGGCCGACGTCGCCGAGCTGGCCCGCGGGGCCGTGGCGGACGGCGCGGACCTGCTCGGCGTCGCGGGCGGCGACGGCACCCAGGCCCTGGTCGCGGCGGTCGCCGCCGAGCACGACCTGCCGTTCCTCGTGGTCTGTGCCGGCACCCGCAACCACTTCGCGATGGACCTCGGCCTCGACCGCTCCGACCCGTCCCGCTGCCTCGACGCCCTGACCGACGGCGAGGAGCTCCGGATCGACCTCGGCGACGTCGCGGGACGGGCCTTCGTCAACACCGTGTCCTTCGGGGTGTACGCCGACGTCGTGCAACGGCCCGAGTACCGCGACGACAAGGCGGGCACGGCGCTGGCCCTCATGCCGGACCTCCTGCTCGGCGAGGGCGTGCGACGCCTGGAGACACGGGCCGGCGGCATCGAGCTCTCGTCCCAGCAGGCGCTGCTCGTCAGCAACAACCCGTACGTCTCACCCGACGCGCTCGGCGGCGGTGGCCGCCGGCCCCGGCTGGACGGCGGCGAGCTGGGGGTGATCGGCATCCGGGTGGAGGACGCGGCGCAAGCAGCCGACCTGGCCGTACGGGGCTCCCGGTCCGCAGGGCTGACGGTGATCACCGCGCAGAGGGTCGAGGTGACCGCGGAGACGGACGAGATCCCCGTCGCGGTCGACGGGGAGGCGCTGCGCCTGCCCACCCCGGTCGTCTGCACGCTGCGCCGGGGCGCCCTGAGGGTCCTGGTGCCACGCGACCGTCCGGGCGTCGTCGTCCCTCCGCCACCGGTGAACTGGCGACGGATCCTTGACCTGGCATTCGGCCGTACCGACGTCCCGGGGCACTGACACTGCCACCGGCAGGCAGAGCGGCCACGGGCCACGGCGCGGCCACGGCGGCCGGAATGCGGCCGCGGGCGGGGGAACCTAGCATCGCCCTGTATACGCCGAGGCCAGGGAGTTCACCTTCATGGAACCGTCGACGGCATCCACTGGACCTGCGGCGCAGGGAATCGAGCGCACCGCGGCCGGGGAGGGAGTCTCCGCCTACAACAGCGTCGCGCAACTGCAGACGGATCTCTGGTGGTCGATCGCGGACACCGCCCGCAGGCTGGCGACGCCCGGCCTCGGCGCCGCCGAGCGGGCCGAGGCGGCGGCGGTCCTCGACCGGACGCTCGCGGACATCGAGGTACTCGCCTTCTACTTCAGCCATCCCGGACGGCAGGTGGCCGAGACGCTGCGCGGGCAGGCGTCCGAGTCGTACCTCGAACTGAGCCGCACGGCGGAGCGGATCGGCCGCGGCCTGATCGGCGACGTGCCGATCTCGACGGCCGCCGTGACGGGGAGGGAGGACGGGAGCGCCGACGCGACGCACCCCGCCCAGGACAGGCGCCCCCGGTTCGACGTGCTGGTGGTCGCCGATCTCTCCGAGGCGGAGGAGACGAGGATCCTCCGCGAACTGCGTGCGGTGCGCCGTCGCGAGGACGCGTTCGTCTACGACATCGTCACGGTGCCCAGCTTCGTCGACGCGGCGGTGGCGGTCCTCATCAACCCGTGGATCCAGGCGGTCGTCGTCAGGCCCGACTTCCGCAACCGTTCGGCTGTCGACCTGACCCTGCTGCACCGGCTCGTGCCCCCGGCCGGACATCCGGACCTCGACTACTTCACCGCGGCGGAGCGGGCCCGTGTGCTGGCCCGGCAGGTACGCGAGGTACGGCCGGAGGTGGACCTCCACCTCGTCGAGCAGGCCTCGATCGAACAGCTCGCGGCGCAGGTCGGGCGGGAGTTCGACGCGGTCTTCCTGCAGCAGGAGGACGTCCTGGATCTGCACCTGACGATCCTGCGCGGGGTCGGCCGGCGGTACCGGACGCCCTTCTACTCGGCTCTCCTCGACTACGCCCGGAAGCCGGCCGGGGTGTTCCACGCGATGCCGGTGTCGCGCGGGAACTCGGTGGTCCGCTCGCCGTGGATCCACGACATGTGCGACTTCTACGGACTGAACATCTTCCTGGCCGAGACCTCGGCGACCGCCGGTGGACTGGACTCGCTCCTCGAACCACAAGGCGCGATCAAAGAGGCGCAGGACCTGGCCGCGCGCGCCTTCGGTGCGCGGCGGACCTACTTCGTGACCAACGGGACCTCCACCGCGAACAAGATCGTCACCCAGGCCCTCGTGGCCCCGGGCGATGTCGTCCTGGTGGACCGCAACTGCCACAAGTCGCACCACTACGCGCAGGTGATGGCCGGTTCGAACGTCGCCTACCTCGACAGCTACTCGATCGACGCGTACTCCATGTACGGCGCGATCCCGCTGGCCGACATCAAGCGGACCCTGCTGACGTACCGGCGCGAGGGCAGACTCGACCGGGTCGCCCTGATCTCGCTCACCAACTGCACGTTCGACGGCGTCGTCTACGACGTGGAACGGGTGATGACCGAGTGTCTCGCGATCAAGCCCGACCTGGTGTTCCTCTGGGACGAGGCCTGGTTCGCGTTCGCCCGCTTCCACCCGGTCTACCGGCGGCGCACCGCCATGGCGGCCGCGGCCCGGCTGACCGAACGCTTCGGTACGGCGGACTACAGGAGGGAGTACGAGCGGCACCGGGAGCGGATCCGGGGCATGACGGACGACGAGCTGATGCGCGAGCCGCTGCTCCCGGATCCGGACGAGGTGCGGATCCGCGCGTACGCCACGCAGTCGACGCACAAGACCCTGACCTCACTGCGCCAGGGATCGATGATCCACGTCCACGACGACGACTTCGCCCGACGGAGCGAGGAGGCGTTCCACGAGGCCTATATGACCCACACCTCGACCTCTCCGAACTACCAGGTACTGGCATCCCTCGACGTCGGCCGGCGACAGGTCGAGCTGGAAGGCTTCGAGCTGGTCCTGCGGCAGGTCGAACTGGCCATGTCGCTCCGTGACCGGATCGCCGAACACCCCCTCCTCGCGAAGTACTTCCGCGTGCTCTCCAGCAGCGACCTGATCCCGGACGAGTACCGGCCGTGGGGCACCGAGTGCCCCGTCCGTGCCGGGCCGGTGGCGATGGACGAGGCCTGGGGCGTCGACGAGTTCGTCCTCGACCCGTGCCGGGTGACCATCGAGATCTCGGCGACCGGCATCGACGGCGACACGTTCAAACGCGTGCAGCTGATGGAACGTTGGGGAATCCAGGTCAACAAGACCACACGCAACACGGTCCTCGCGATGACGAACATCGGCACGACCCGCACCGCCGTCGCCCATCTGCTGAGGGCGCTGATCGGGATCGCGGAGGAACTGGAGTCCGCGACCGGCCGGATGACGCCCGAGCAGAAGCGCGCCTTCGGTCTCCGGGCCGATGAACTCGCCCACGACCACCCTCCCTTGCCGGACTTCTCGCGGTTCCACGCCGCGTTCCGCGCCGACCCCACCGGTGCCGCGGCCGACGGGGACATGCGCAGGGCCTACTACATGGCGTACCGGGAGGAGTTGTGCGAGTTCGTGTCGGCCGACGAGGCGCGACGCCGGGTCAACGCCGGGCTGCCGGTCGTGTCGGCCATCTTCGTCACCCCGTACCCGCCCGGCTTCCCGATCCTGGTCCCGGGCCAGGAGTTCAGCAAGGACATCCTCGACTTCATGGACGCCCTGGACACCAAGGAGATCCACGGGTACGACCCGGTGCGGGGCTACCGGGTGTTCGTGCCGTCGGCACTGGCGGGCGGGGCCGATGGCACCCCCCGGCAGCCCGACGGGAACGGCAGGCCGGCGACCGGGCGGACCTGACGCACAGGAAGATCTGCCCGGAAGATCTGGAAGACCCGGAAGATCCGGAGGGTTCATGAACGAGGAGCCGCCGACGGCACCGGGCACGCCGCCAACCGCCGGGCCGTCCGCGACGTGGCACGCCACCCTGCCCGGTGCCTGCGGAGCGCTCCTTCTCGCGTGCCTGTCCTTCACTCCGTCGCTCCTCCCGCGCGCCGGGATCCTCCAAGGGGTGATCTCCGGGATCCTCGCCGCGATCGGTTACGCGCTCGGTGTGACCGCCGCATGGATCTGGCGGGCCTTCGCCGACCGGGGACCGCGTCCCGCGCGCCGCCGGTCCTGGCAGGTCTTCCTCGTCGTCGCGCTCGTCCTGCTCGGCACCGCGTTCGGCCTCGGGCAGTACTGGCAGCACCGGATCCGCCAGTTGCTGGGCGTCACGGACTACAGCGTGCTCCAGACGATCGCCATGCCCCTGGTGGCGCTCGTGCTGTTCTGGATCATCCTGCTGGCCGCCCGCGGGATCCGCCGGGCCTACCGCTGGACGGCCCGCCTCCTTCGCCGCTGGACCGGCGAGCGGGCCGCGAAGGCGGTCGGCGGAATCCTCGTGGCCGTCGTGCTCGTCTTCTTGTTCAGCGGTCTGCTCGTCGACGGTCTGGTCGCCGCCGCGAACCAGGCCTTCTCGCTCCGCGACACGCAGACCGAGGAGGGGGTGCGCCGACCGGTGACCGCCCTGCGATCGGGCGGTCCGGGCTCGTCCGTGCCGTGGGACTCGCTGGGCAGGAACGGGCGCACGTTCGCGGCCGGAGGCCCTTCGGCCGTCGAGATCGAGCGGTTCACCCACAACCCGGCACAGGAGCCCGTCCGTTCGTACGCGGGGCTCCGAACGGCGGACGACACGGAGTCCCGGGCCGCCCGCGCGGTCGCCGACCTGCGCCGCGCCGGCGGGTTCCGGCGCCACAACCTCCTCGTCATGACGACGACCGGCAGCGGCTGGGTGGATCCCGCCGCGGTGGACAGCTTCGAATACCTCACCGGCGGCGACTGCGCGACCGTGACGCTCCAGTACTCCTACCTGCCGTCGTGGATGTCGTACCTCGTCGACCAGTCCAAGGCCCGCGAGGCGGGCCGCGAACTCTTCGACGCGGTCTACGACGCCTGGTCGAGGCTTCCGGCCGACAACAGGCCACGGCTGTACGTCGCGGGAGAGAGCCTGGGGTCCTTCGGCGGGGAGACCGCTTTCAGCGGTGAGTACGACCTCCGCAACCGCACCCGGGGCACGCTCTTCGCCGGCCCGCCCAACTTCAACACCCTGTTCCGGCGGTTCAGCGATCACCGCGAGGCCGGCAGCCCCGAGATCCGGCCCGTCTACAAGAACGGGCGCACCGTGCGCTTCGCCTCCGATGCCACGGCGGCCGTCCCGCCGTCGGGCACACCGTGGGAGGGCACCCGGGTGCTGTACCTCCTGCACGCCTCGGACCCGATCGTCTGGTGGAGCCCGCAGCTGGTGTACGACGAGCCGGACTGGATCGGCGAAACTCCGGGCGATGACGTACTGGAGAGCATGTTCTGGGTCCCGTTCGTGACGTTCTGGCAGGTCACCGCCGACCTCCCGTTCGCCACCGGGGTACCCGACGGCCACGGCCACACCTACCGGGCCGAGTACGCCGACGGCTGGAACGCCGTCCTGCGCCCCTCCGGCGTCACCGACCGGGATCTCGCCCGCCTCCGGGACATCATGTCGCGAGGGTGAGCGGTGCGAGTGCGGCAGGGGGGCCGGGCGACCCGGCCCCCCTGCGCGGCTCCGTCACGGCCAGCCCTGCTCCACCTTGGCGGGGGCGGTGTTCCAGCTCTTGGGTATGAGCGCGATCATGTAGGTTCCGCGGTCGAAGTCCGCGTAACCGGCGGACCAGTTACGGAACTTGCTCTCGTACACGTGCATGGGACCCAGGTCGCCGTTGGGCGCGTGATAGTGGTCGCCGTGGGTCCATATGGTCTTGTCGGCATCCGCCTCGGTCTGGGCGCCGAACCAGCCGTAGTCGAAATTGACCCAGCCTTCACCGGGGTTGGCGGGACTGCGCGGAATGTTTCTGTCCTTCGACATGTCGACCAGGCCGGTACCCCGGTCGGGGCGGAAGGCTTCCGGGTCGCCGTACTTCCTCTTGTCGGAGGAGCCCCGCTGGTCCTGACCGCTCCAGAAGTGCTTCGAGTAGATCACCGCCTTCATCCTGGACGGGTCGTAGTTGCCTCCGTCCCTCTCCTTGAAGGACGGTGTGTTCCGCAGCGCCGAGTAGAAGTTCGAGCGGCTGTCCTCGTGGAGCAGAGCATCGTTGTTGTTCGTGAGCTCCGTCTTGAGGTTGTCGAGGTAGGCCCCCTCGTCGTGCGCGTTCTCCAGGGCCTTGTTCATGATGGACGCCACATCACGCGCCCGCTTGAAACCCTTCCCCTCGTCGAAGCTGGCCTTGGCGATGCGGCCCTCGAACTCCGCCCGCGTTTCACCGGCCAGGGGCCTGGTGTTCTTCAGGTCGTTCTTGTACTTGTCCTCGTCGAAGAACGAGAACGCCAGTCTGTTCGTCGGGTAGGGGCCCGAGTTGACCCAGGTGACGCCGACGCAGCCGTACGACAGCTTCTCCCGCTGCTCTTCGGTCATCTGCTGTTTCTTGCCGTCGAGTTGGCTGTAGACCTGCTGCCACTTGCGTATGTAGTTGTTGACGACCGTGGTGGCCCTTCCCCCGCGGGCCCGGTATGCGTCGGGCATCCTGTCGAGCGGCTCGGCGGGAGGGGTTTCCCTGACATTGGCA
The DNA here is from genome assembly GCF_041519305.1 of Streptomyces luteireticuli. NCBI lineage: Bacteria > Bacillati > Actinomycetota > Actinomycetes > Kitasatosporales > Streptomycetaceae > Streptomyces > Streptomyces luteireticuli. The sequence goes on along the minus strand of NZ_CP167927.1, from coordinate 1,457,314 downwards.
GAATCGGAGGCCCGGAAGGACGGGGTGGCGCCGCGCCGGCCCAGAGTCAGGGCTCTTTCGTTGAGCGCGTTGATGTTCTCGACATCGGCCGCCGTCAGGCCGTGCGTTTCGGCGTAGGACGGCTTCTCCTCCCCCTCGCGGTTGCCGGCGGCCTGGCTGACCGACGGCATCAATCCGGCGGTGCATACGACCGCACTCACCGTGGCGAAGGTGAAAAATCTCCGACTTTTTTGCATGGCAGTCGACAACTCCCTTGTGGTGAAACCTCGTGAACGAGGGCATGCGAGGGCATGCGAGTGCATTGCGGAATGGAGGGATGCGCGGCGAGCCGCCGCTCAGGGGCCCCGGCCGCGCCGTTGTGCGCGGCTGCGCCGGCTGCGCGGGCGTTGCCGGTCATGACCGTGGTGGCCGCCGGGCGTGCCGGGTGCGACTCAGTCGCGCGGGTGGGCCGGTGACCGGCTACATCAGGGTCGTCGCCGAGGCGACGACGCGGGCCCGGTCCGGGTGGGCGGGGTCGCCGTAGCGGACCTCGACGCGCGGGTGGGAGCGCATGAACGGGCTGTCGACCAGGCGGACTTGGCCGGGACGGTCGACCGTGTGCACGGCGATGTCCGTGTCGAGGAAGAAGCCGAACTCACCCGTGGCCGGGGCGTAGGCGAAGAACTTGCCGCCCCTGAACTCCCGCTGTGCGAGGTCCTCCGTCAGGACCAGGGACCAGAAGCCCACACAGCGGCCGGCGGGACACATGAACCGGAAGTCGGCCCGCAGGCCGTCCAGTTCCATCCAGCGGAAGGGGTTGTCGTCATCCGGGTTGACCGCGGCAGCCGTGATGGCGGTCGCCGGGGCGGCCGCTTCCGGCGCGGCCGCCTGGGCCCCTTGGGCGAGGGGCAGGGCCAGGGCTGCGGTGACGGCGATGGTGGTGAGGGTGCGGAGAGCGGTTCTGCCTATCACTTCTCGACTCCTGACGAGTGATCAGGTTGATACGAGCAGTGATCATGTCCTCGAGTTAACTCCCCGGCAACATCGTGGCTTTAAAACCGGCCAACCCATCACATGGGGCGATATCCGGCCATGTGTCTGATCCGGCCCGGCTCGGGGAAGTCGTGACGGCGGCCACGGCGCAGAGCGGTCGGGCCGGCCCGATCACCGGGAGAGGCTGTGAGCGGCGAGGCGAGGAGCCTCCTCGACGACGGCCCGGAGGAACGGCCGGACGAGGGGAGCGGTGCTCATGCGGGGCCAGATCGGGGCGTACTCGAAGCGGGGGAGGTCGGGGAAGGGCAGCCAGACGGTGTCGGGGCGGGCGTAGTACTGCTCGGCCCGCGCGGACGCGAAGGTGACGCCCTTGCCGGCGCCGACCATGGCCAGGGCCTCTTGCCAGTAGCCGGCCACGAGCTGCGGGATGGGAAGGCCCGAGGGGGTCCGGCAGGGGCTGTGGTACTCCCGCCAGTACGAGGGTATGGCCCCGGTGAAGGTGATGAGGGTGGTGGTGGCCAGGTCTTCCAGCGTCACCGCGCCGGCGCGGGCGAACGGGTGCTCGTGGTGGACCAGGATCCTGCGGTCCTCGGCGATGAGGGCGGGGCCGACGGCCAAGTCGGGCTCTTCGACGGGGAGTTCGGTGATCTGCAGGTGCACCTGGCCGCTGCGGATCGGCCCCAGGGGGTCGGAGAGCTGGATCTCCTGGATCCGGACCTCCGCGCCGGGACAGCGGGCGGCGAGCCTGTCGGCGGCCTTGAGGACGAGCCCGGCCGCCATGGGGCTGGAATAGCCCACCCTCAGCACATCGCGCGTACCCCGTGCGGCGGCCGCGGCGTCGGCGACGGCCCTTTGCACCTGCTGATAGGCGGGAAGCAAATCGTCGCGCAGTTTTTCGCCCACCGGAGTCAGGGACACCTTGCGGCTGGTGCGCTCGAACAACGGCGCCCCTATGCGCCGCTCCAGCTTCTGGATGGTCTGGCTGACCCTGCCCTGGGCCAGGCCCAGCCGCTCCGAGGTGCGCCGGAAATGGAGTTCCTCGGCCAACGTCAGAAAAGCCTCCATCTCATGCCGTTCCACCGTCGGCCCTCCCGGTCGTCATTGATTGGTGAGTGTGGCGCACCGATCGTAGATGATCTGGGTGTTGATCAGGACATCTCGGGCGTGCAGAGTGGGCGTGGGCCGCAACGACACGGCACGGGTGAGCGTCCCTGCAGGGAAAGCACGTGTCCTGGGCAGCGCCAACGGGCCGGTATCCGCACGGAAACGGCACCGTCGTGGCAGTCACCATTCGCTGGGGCCCTTGAGAACCGACAGGGCTGATTCGTGAAGGTGAACGGGATAGGCAACGTCACGCGAGCCGCGCGTGCAGACATCACATGAGTCCGCTCGTCGATTTCCTGTGCGGCGGCATGCTCGTCGCGCTCCCCGGAGCCGAAATCCACTTCAGGACCTGCGGCCCTTATTCAATGACGCAACCCGAGATCAACAAGAGAGAAAAATGAACCGTAAAATAGCGAGTGCAGTGGCTTCCGTCGGCGTTTTCGTCGCGGCTTCCGTGGTCTCTGTCGTGACAGCTGCTCCCGCTTCGGCGGTGACGTCCCAGTGCGTCAGGTACCTGCAGAGCCAGAGCTACTCGCCCACCAACGAGAGGGTCAACGACTGTTCCATAGCCGGTCACTACACCAGCATGATGGACAAGGGCATCAACGCCCAGGCGTGCCGGTTCGGGCTGGAGGCAACGGGGGTGCGCTCGTCCGTCGCGATCACGGCGTGCACCTATGCCCAGTCGAGCCAGTGACGCGGCTCTTCTTCACACGGTATTTGGGTTGATCATGACGCACAAGATATTTGCGATTGCAGTGCGCGGCCCGAGGGGAATTGCCCAGTAGGACTGGGTATGGGGAGTTGTATCGGCCGGGATGCTTCCGTGACGTTCGATTGCATTCCGGCACCATTCGCGCGGACAGAGGGAGCTGTGGGGAAACCTCTGTCCGCGTGAAGCGCTCGAACCGGCCGCGGTCTAGCGGACGCCCGCGAGTCCCCGGCGGACCATGTCGAGCACCGCGGACTGGTGCTGTTCGAGGAAGAAGTGCCCGCCGGAGAACGTCGACACCGCGCACCCGCCGCTCGTGTGCTCCCGCCAGGCGTCGGCCTCCTCGGCGCTGGTCCGAGGGTCGGTGTCGCCGGTCAGTACGGTGACGGGTGCGGCGATCCGGGCCCCGGCGCCGGCGCGGTACCGTTCCACCGCCCGGTAGTCGGCGCGCAGCACCGGCAGGACCATGGCCATCAGCTCCCGGTCCTGCAGCCACCGGGAGTCGGTGCCGCCCAGGAGCCGCATCTCCGCGATGACCGCCGCGTCGTCGCCCCGGTGGACCCGCTCGTCCCGGAACCGGCCGGGTGCCCGCCGCCCCGACGCGAACAGCCGGACCGGGCCGGGCTCGCCGCGCCGTTCCCGGCGCAGCGCGACCTCGAACGCGAGGACCGCGCCCATGCTGTGGCCGAAGAAGGCGTACGGGGCACCGGAGCCGAGCCCGTCGGCGGTCAGCACCTCGTCGATCCGGTCGGCCAGTTGCCCGATGTCGTCGATGCACGGCTCGTTCCGGCGGTCCTGCCGGCCCGGGTACTGCACGGCGACGACGTCCACGTCCGGGGCCAGCGACGCCGACATCGGGAAGTAGTAGCTGGCCGATCCGCCCGCGTGGGGGAAGCACACGAGACGCACCCGGGCTCCGGGAGCCGGGTGGAAACTGCGCAGCCACTCGCGCTGGTTCGCGGTCGTCGTCGTCACCGTTCGTTCCTGTCGTCCGCCGTGGAGAAGCCGTGGGAGAGGCCGTGGGAGAGGCCGTGGGGGGAGAGGGCCCGGTGATCCAACCTCGCATCGCACGCCGCCCGGGACAACCCCTATCGGCCCCCTGTCCGGCGGCGGGGCGGGCTCACCCCGTGCCGGCCGCGGCCAGCTCCGGGCTGCCGTGGTCGCCGCTCTCCTTCAGGCGCAGCGGCAGGTCCGCCCGCTGTTTCACATGGAGTTTGCGGTAGACCCGGGTCAGATGCTGCTCGACCGTGCTCACCGTGATGTACAGCTCGCGGGCGATCTCGCGGTTGGTGTGCCCCACCGCCGCGAGCGCCGCCACCCGCCGCTCCGCGTCGCTCAGCGCCTCGACCCCGTCCGCACCGCTGTCCTCAAGGCTCTTCGCGGCGTCGCCCGTGGACAGCAGCGTCCGGCACAGCTGCTGCGCGCCGCAGTCCTCCGCCAGCTGGAGGGCCTGCTGGCCCAGCAGACGGGCCCGGCTGAACTCTCCCGACTCATGATGGGCGCGGCTCAATTCGGCCAGGGTGAAGGACAGTTGGGTCTGGTCGCCGGAGGTGCCCAGCAGGTCCACCGCCTCGCGCAGCAGCGCCGTGCGCCGCTTGCCGTCCTCGGCCGCCGCCAGCGCCCGCAGGGACAGTCCGCGCACCCGCGGGTCGTGCGCCCCCGGCATGGCGAGCTGTTCGACGAGCAGTTCCCGTGCCGCCTTGCCGCGGCCCAGGGCGAGGTGGGCCAGGGCCAGGTCGGTGCGCCACGGCACCAGTTCCGGCAGGTCCAGCGACCACGACCGGGCCAGCTCGCCGCACCGGTGGAAGTCGAGGTACGCGTCGCCCGGCCGGTGGGTGGCCAGGTAGTGGTGGCCGCGCGCCCGCAGGTAGCGCAGCCCCGAGGGGCTCTGGAACATGCCCTCCGGCACCGCCTGCCGCAGCACCCGCGCCGCCTCCTCGTGGCGGCTCAGGGCGGTCAGCGCCAACAGCTGCACCGACAGCGGATGGCCGATGGCCGTGCCCCAGCCGCGCGCCGAGATCAGCTGCAGGGCGTCCTGCGCCTGCTCGACCGCCCGGTCCAACGCCCCCTGCCGCAGGGAGACTTCCGCCAGGAACGAGGTGAGCAGCGCCTCCCAGGTGGTGGTCTGCTGGGCGCGGGCCTCGGCGACGAACTTCCTGCAGAAGGTCGCGGCCCGGCCGGTGCGGCCGGTGTGGATGAGGGTGGAGAGCGCGAACTGCACCTCGCCCATGGTCTTGCTGGACAGCCGCAGCGTCGTGGCCAGGGCGTTCTCGGCCCAGTCCGCCACCCGGCCGCGCATCCCCTCGTGCAGCGCGGTGAGCAGGGCCGCCTGTGCGGAGCGCGGCGCGGCGGTGCCTTGACCGCCCGGTCCTTCGAGGGCGTCCAGAGTGTCGAGCCCGTTGTGGGGTGGCTGGGATCCCAGGTGCAGCCAGTGCTGGAGGCTCTTGAGCGGGCAGGACGAGGAGCCGCCCTGGGCGCCGGCCGTGCCCGCCGAGGCCTTGAACCAGCCGATGAGTTCGTGCGCCTGCTGCGTCCTGCCGTGCCAGAAGAGCTGGAAGGCCACCGTGAGCGCCTTGCTCCGCTCCAGGTCGCCCTGGACCGCCGCCTCTTTGAGGGGGGTGAGGTAGCGGGCGGCGGCCGACGGGTCGCAGCTCCAGAGGAGTTCGGTCAGGGACAGGGTGAGCGAGGCGCGCAGGACGGGGTCCTCGCAGGTGCGCTGTGCGAGTTCCAGACAGCTGAGGGTGAACCGCAGGTTGGCCTCGGCCAGGGCCTGGGTGCCGGCGTCCTGCAGGACGCCCACCGCCCATTGGCCGGGGACGCTGCCCGCGGCCACGAGGTGGCGGGCGACGGCGCCGGCGTCCGCGCCGCCGTCGTGCAGCAGTTGGGCGGCACGGAGGTGCAGGCCCACCTGGTCGTCGAGCGGCAGGGTGTCGAGGACGGCGGTCCGGACGGCCGGGTGGCGCAGCTGGCCGTCGCGGAGGAGCCGGGAGCCGGCCAGCGAGTCGAGGATCTTGACGACGCGCGGCCGCTCCATGCCGACGAGCTGGCCGAGGAGCCGGGGCTCGGCAGGGCCGTCGAGCACGGCCAGGCCCCGTGCCACGTCGATGGCGCTCTGGTCCCAGCGGTACAGACAGGCGAACACCGCCTGCCGGAAGGACTCTTCGGTGCTGGGCGCGGCGGGCAGCGCGTTCGCGTCGTCCATCGGCCGCAGGACGCCGTCCTCGATGAGGCCGCGCAGCAGGAGGGGATTGCCGCCGCAGACGTCGTGGTAGGCGGGGGCCAGGAGTTCGGCCGCCGTCGCGTTGAGGTACTCGGTGAGGACCTCGGCCACCTGCCCGACGGAGAGCGGCCGGAGCCGGATGCCGTGGCAGTTCGGCTGGCGCAGCAACTCGGCCCGGAAGGCCGGGTGCATGAGCGGTGAGATGGTCCATTCCGTGAGGACCACCAGCAGTTTGTCGGTCTTCAGCCGCCGCAGCAGATAGAGGAGGACCTGCAGCGACGGGGTGTCGGCGTACTGCACGTCGTCGATGCCGATCACGATGGGCCGGTCGGCGGCGAATTCCAGCAGTGCCGTGCACAGGCCCCGGGCGATGTGGGCCGTGGTCTGTTTCATCGCCACCGGATCCTGGTCCGGTGCGCTCTCTCCCGGCGGCTGGCTGAGGAAGGCGCTGATCTGGTCGTCCGCCCAGGTCTGCAGCTTCCGGTCGTGGAGGTCGTGGAACAACTGGCTGAGCACACCGAACGGATGGCTCCGTTCGGCCCGGGAGCCCATGGCGGTCAGGACCAGTGCACCGGCTCCGGCGGCTTCCTCGCCGAACGTGTGGAGAAGGACGGTTTTCCCGCTGGCGACCGCGCCCTCGATGAGCGCTACCTGTGCCCGCTGCCGTTGGGCCTGTGCGAAGAGTTCTCTCAGGAGAGCGATTTCACTGCCGCGCTCCGCAAATATCATGCGCCGTCACCCCCGTACGTACTTGGGGAGCATTCACGCCACACCTGGCCAAATTTTGGGCAATCCTTGCCCAACTTTTTACCTGGCTCAATGATTGACGCTCCCAAACCCGTTCTTCGTGCAATCTATCGCATCGGGTCATATCTGGAACATGACCGTCTGGTTGTGAACGGCTTCCTGTCGGGATCGTTCACCGGTCCGTCAATCTGGGTGACGATGCGACGGAATCTCTGGTTCCGTTCGTTTCCCGGGAGTTGGCCGGATGTTTGCGTTGGAGTTGCCGAACGATCGAGTGATGGGCGGTTTGTGGGGGATTGCACGCCCTATGTCAAAGAAACGTCAAAGGGCGGGGCCCCCGCCAACGGCGAGGGCCCCGCAGGTGTTCTGAGCAGGTGTTCTGACGCGGTGTCACTCCTCCGAAGTCTGTGTGTGCGGTGCCCGCTTCTCGACGAGCAGCGCCGCCGCGACGCACCCCAGGGCCGCCACACAGGCCGCGACCAGGAAGGAGAGGGCGAGCGAGGTGACGAACCCTTCCTTGAACGGGCCGGCCAGCCGGGGGTCGAGACGGTGCAGGAACGACATGTCGGTCAGCGCACCCTGACCGACGTCGCCCTTGAGCGCCGTGAAGAACGGAGCGTTCTCCGGCGCGGACCGCACCGCCGGGTCGTTCAAGGCCGCCGCGAACTCCGGTGTGTGACGGGCCTTCACAAAGGCGTCGTGGATGTTCCCCGCCAACGGACGGAAGAGCACCGACATCAGCGCCGCCAGCCCCAGCGAGCCGCCGATCTGACGGAAGAACGTCACCAGCGACGTGCTCAGCCCCATCGCCTCCTCCGGCACGCAGTTCTGGGCGGAGACCGTCAGCGTCTGCAGGCAGTTGCCCAGACCGATGCCGAACACGACCATGTACAGGACCGGTTGCCACAGCGGGGTGTGCACGTCCACCGTGGCGAACAGCGCCAGCCCCGCCACGGTGAGGGCCATGCCCGCCACCGTGAGCCCCTTGTACCGGCCGGTCCGCGAGACGGCCCCGCCCGTGAACACCGCGGCGGCCATCATCCCGACCATCAGCGGAATCGTCATCAGCCCCGCCTCGGTCGGCGACTGGCCGCGCACGATCTGCAGGTACTGCGGAACGAGCACGATGCCGCCGTACATCCCCACACCGCTGAGCGCGGCGGTCACCATCGTCGTCCGGAAGGCCGGGAGCCCGAACAGCTTCAGCGGGATCAACGCCTCCAGCTTCATGGCGCGTTCCACCATCAGGAAGGCGATCAGGGCCACCGCCCCCAGCCCGTAGCAGGCCAGCGACCGCGACGAGAGCCAGCCCCAGTTGCCGCCGTGCTCGGCCACGATGAGCACCGGGACGACGGCGAACGGGAGGAGCGCCGTCCCCCACCAGTCCACCCGCTGCCGGCCCCGGCTCCTGGAGCCCTTGAACACCACCGCCACCAGCAGCAGCGAGACCAGCCCCGTCGGCACGTTGACCAGGAACACCCAGCGCCAGCCGGTCACCCCCAGGATCGACCCCTGCCCCGAGAAGAAGCCGCCCAGCAGCGGACCCACCACACTGGACAGCCCGTACACCGACATGAACGCGCCCTGGTACTTGGGACGGGCCGCCGCCGGAACCGTATCCGCGATGATCATCAATCCCGTGATGACCAGTCCGCCCGCGCCCAGCCCCTGCACACCGCGGTAGACCGCCAGCTGGTACATCGACCCGGCGAAGGAGCAGGCGACCGACCCCACGAGGAACACGGACGTCGCACCGAGGAAGAGCGACTTGCGCCCGTAGATGTCCGACAGCTTCCCGTACAGCGGCGTCGTCATCGACACGGTCACCAGATACGCCGTGCTGGCCCAGGCCTGGGCGTCCACCCCCTTGAGGTCGTTGGCGATCGTCGCCATCGAGGTGGCGACGATCGTCTGGTCCAGGGCCGACAGGAACGTCCCGAGCATGAGCCCGAGGGTGATCAGCAGAACCTGCCGCTGCGTATAAGGGGAAACGGGCGACGGCGCGGCGGGATTTGTGGGCGGAGACGGGGAGGCAGGCGTTCCTTCTTCGGCCTGCGCCGGATTTTCCATGAAAACAGCTCCCTGAAGTACGGGTGCGTTCGGCGGAATTCGAAAGACACCGCCGCGGACGAATCCGGACGCGGCACGGCAAGGAAACGGCACGGCAACGAGGCCGGACCCGGACACCCTAACCACGCTCCGGCCGCCCGCTCCCGCCCGTCGGCCCGATTAGGGGCCGCACCACGGACGAAGTGGGGAACTCCCCCTACCGGGGCCGCCACCCCGAGGGCAGGCCTCCCGCACCTCAGAGCCAGCCCTGGTTCTCCGCCAGCAGCACGGCCTCGGCCCGGGTGCCCGCCCCGGTCTTGCGCATCGCCGCGGAGAGATGATTGCGGACCGTCCCCTCGGACAGCCGCAGTCCGCGCGCCACTTCCGCCACCGTCCGCCCGTCGCTCGCCGCGCGCAGGACATCGCGCTCCCGGTCCGTCAGCGGACTCGCGCCGCTCGCCAGCGACTCCGCCGCCAGCTCCGGATCGACCACCCGCAGCCCCGCGTGGACCCGGCGCACCGCGTCCACCAGATGCTCCGGCGGCGCGTCCTTGACGATGAAACCGGCCGCCCCCGCGGCCAGCGCCCGCGCCAGATACCCGGGCCGCCCGAACGTCGTGCAGATCACCACTCGGCAGGACGGCACCGCCGACCGCAGCTCCGCCGCCGCCTCCAGCCCGTCCTTGCCCGGCATCTGCACATCCAGCAACGCCACGTCGGGCCGGGTCCGCAGCGCCGCCTCCACCACCTCGTCGCCCGAACCCACCTCGGCGACCACCGTGATGTCGCTCTCCAGGCCGAGCATGGCCGACAGCGCCCCGCGGACGAGCCGCTGGTCGTCGGCGAGCAATACCTTGATCATGTCTTTCCTGTCGGCCGGGCTCCGCCCCGACCGTACCCGACCCCCGGCCACCACCCCACCCGTACGGTGCGGCGGGATCCTCTCCCGGGGGTCCGGCCGACCCCGCACCTGCCGGATGATCACTGATAGGGGCCGGTTAGGGGTGTTCGCCCCGAAGCCGCCTCCATAACCTGACGGCGACCAGCCGACTCGGTAATTCCCGGACGCATGCGCACACAAGTGCCGTCGCCCGGTGGACGAAAGGCGGCCGGCCGCCAGTCGGCCCGAATTTCGACGGTCTCCACACCGCTCCCGGAATTCCCCGGCCCGAATCATGCCCCAGACCGGTTCAAATGAGGTGACATTGTGGGGGACGGGAACGAAGCCAAGCTTCTCGACTACCTCAAGCGTGCGACTGCGGATCTGCGGGACGCCCGCCGGCGCTTGAGGGAGATCGAGGCCGGGCAGGCGGAGCCGGTCGCCATCGTGGGCATGGCCTGCCGCTACCCCGGCGGCGTCCGTTCCCCCGAGGACCTCTGGCGCCTGATAGCCGAAGGCGGCGACGCCGTCTCCGGCTTCCCCACGGACCGCGGCTGGGACATCGAGAACCTCTACGACCCCGACCCCGACCGGCCGGGCAAGAGCTACACCCGCGACGGCGGATTCCTCCACGACGCCGCCGACTTCGACCCCGCCTTCTTCGGCATCTCCCCGCGCGAGGCCCTGGCCATGGACCCGCAGCAGCGCCTGCTGCTGGAGGCCACCTGGGAGGCGTTCGAGCGCGCGGGCATCGACCCGGCCTCGGCACGCGGCAGCCGCACCGGCGTCTTCGCCGGCGTCATGTACCACGACTACGCCTCGCGCCTGCACATCATGCCCGACGGCCTCGACGGCTACCTGGGCAACGGCAGTTCCGGCAGCATCGCCTCCGGGCGCGTGGCCTACACCTTCGGACTGGAAGGGCCGGCCGTCACCGTCGACACGGCCTGCTCGTCGTCCCTCGTCGCCCTCCACATGGCCATCCAGGCGCTGCGCAACGGCGAGTGCGAGATGGCGCTCGCGGGCGGCGTCACCGTCATGTCCTCCCCGGACACCTTCATCGAGTTCAGCCGTCAGCGCGGTCTGTCGGCCGACGGTCGCTGCAAGCCGTTCGCGGCGGCGGCGGACGGAACCGGCTGGTCCGAGGGCGTCGGCATGCTCCTGGTGGAGCGGCTGTCGGACGCGCAGCGCAACGGTCACCAGGTCCTGGCGGTGGTGCGGGGCTCGGCGATCAATCAGGACGGTGCGAGCAGCGGCCTCACCGCCCCCAACGGCCCCTCGCAACAGCGCGTCATCCGCGCCGCCCTCGCCAACGCGCAGATCACCGCCGACTCCGTCGACATCGTCGAGGCCCACGGCACGGGCACGCGCCTCGGCGACCCGATCGAGGCCCAGGCGCTGATTGCCGCCTATGGCCAGGACCGGCCGGAGGACCGGCCGTTGTGGCTGGGTTCGATCAAGTCGAACATCGGTCACACGCAGGCCGCGGCTGGTGTCGCGGGCATCATCAAGATGGTCATGGCGATGCGGGAGGGCGTCCTCCCGCGGACCCTGCACGTGGACGAGCCGACGCCGCATGTGGACTGGTCGGCGGGCGCGGTGGAGCTGCTGGCCGAGGCGGTGACCTGGCCGCAGGCCGAGGACCGGCCGCGGCGCGCCGCCGTGTCGTCGTTCGGCATCAGCGGCACCAACGCCCACGTGATCATCGAGCAGGCGCCCGTCGCCACCGAGGACGAGCCGGTGCGATCTGCCGACGGCGGCAGCGGTGTGGTGCCGTGGGTGCTGTCCGGTCGTACAGCGGCTGGGCTGGAGCAGCAGGCGGAGCGGCTGCGGGAGTTCGCGGCCGGACGCCCGGAACTGCTTCCCATGGATGTGGCGTTCTCGCTGGCGACGTCGCGCTCGGTGCTGGAGCACCGTGCGGTGGTGACGGGTGCGAGCCGTGAGGAGCTGCTGTCGGGGCTTGAGGCTGTCGCCGCCGGTGAGAACGGGGCGGCGGCGGTCGAGGGACGCTTGGCGGTGCTGTTCACGGGGCAGGGTGCGCAGCGGGTTGGTATGGGGCGTGAACTGCGTGCTGCTTTCCCGGTGTTCGCGGATGCCTTCGAGGCTGTGTGTGCTGAGCTGGATCTGGAGCGGTCGCTGGTCGAGGTGATCGACGGGGATGGTGAGGCGCTGGATCGGACGGAGTACACGCAGGCTGCGTTGTTCGCGGTCGAGGTCGCGCTGTTCCGTCTGGTCGAGTCGTGGGGCATCCGTCCCGACTTCCTGGCCGGACATTCCGTGGGTGAGATTGCCGCTGCGCATGTGGCGGGTGTTCTGTCGCTGGCCGATGCGGCACGCCTCGTGTCGGCTCGTGGGCGTCTGATGCAGGCGTTGCCGGCCGGTGGGGCGATGGTGTCGGTGCAGGCGGCTGAGGAGATGGTGCTGCCATTGCTCGCCGGTCGTGAGGCCGAGGTGGGTATCGCGGCTGTCAACGGCCCGCTGTCCGTGGTGATTTCCGGCGTCGAGAGCGCCGTTCTGGAGATCGCGGATGCCCTGGCTGCGGATGGTGTGAAGACGAAGCGTCTGCGGGTTTCGCACGCGTTCCACTCGCCGTTGATGGAGCCGATGCTGGAGGACTTCCGTCAGGTCGTCTCCCGGCTCACCTTCTCCGCGCCGTCCATCCCGGTCGTTGCCACTGGTGACGTGACGTCTCCTGACTACTGGGTGGCTCACGTCCGCGACGCGGTCCGTTTCGCGGACGGGATCCGTGATCTGGAAAGCCGTGGGGTCCGTACGTTCCTCGAACTCGGCCCCGACGCCGTGCTGTCGGCGATGGGCCAGGACTGCCTGACCGACGAACAGAACACCGTCTTCGTCCCGGTCCTGCGCAAGGGCCGCGACGAGGAGCACTCGGCCGTAGACGCGCTCGGCCGGCTCCACACCCGCGGTGTCACTGTCGACTGGCAGGCGTTCTTCGCACCGAGCGGCGCCCGCCGCGTCGACCTGCCGACCTACGCCTTCCAGCACCAGCGCTACTGGCTGGACGACGAACTGACGTTGGTCGGAGATGTCGCCTCGGCGGGTCTGGGAGCGGCGGATCACCCGCTGCTGGGCGCTGCGGTGGCACTGCCTGGCTCGGACGGGTTCCTGTTCACCGGCCGGTTGTCGCTGAGCACGCACCCCTGGCTGGCGGACCACGCCGTGGGCGGCGTAGTGCTCCTGCCGGGCACCGCCTTCGTGGAACTGGCGGTGCGCGCGGGGGACGAGGCGGGCTGCGGGACGCTGGAGGAGTTGACGCTCGCTGCCCCGCTGATCCTCCCCGGGCGCGATGGCGTTCAGCTGCGCGTCATGGTGGGCGAGGCGGACGAGTCCGGCCGTCGCCCGGTGGAGGTGTACTCGCGGGCGGAGTCCGTGGGCTCGGACGAGCCGTGGACCCGCCACGCCATGGGCACCCTGGCCGGGAACACACCGGCCGCCGACTTCGACTTCACGGCATGGCCGCCGGCGGGCGCCGAGCCGGTGGAGACGGAGGGTCTGTACGAGACCCTCGCCGCCGGTGACTTGGAGTACGGCCCGGTCTTCCGCGGTCTCCGCAGTGCCTGGCGCCTGGGCGACGAGGTGTATGCCGAGGTCACCCTGCCCGAAGGCGTGGACGCCGACGGGTTCATCCTGCATCCGGCGCTGCTCGACGCGTCGTTGCACGCCATCGGCATCGGCGTTCCCGCGGCCGGAGCGGAACTGCCGTTCGCCTGGAGCGACGTGGTGGTTCACGCGAGCGCCGCTTCGGCCCTCCGGGTGCGGGTGTCTCCGGTGGCTGCTGGTGGTGTGTCTCTGGCGGTTGCCGATGCTGCTGGTGTGCCGGTGGCGTCGGTGGGTTCGCTGGTGCTGCGGGCGGTGTCGGCCGGTGAGCTGGCGGCTTCGTCCCCTGTGGAGTCGCTGTACCGGGTCGAGTGGCCGGTGGTCTCTGTTGCCGCCGGTGCGCCGACGGACGGATCGTCGGTGGCGGTGGGCATGGTGCCCGCCGCGCTGGCCGAACGTCTGGGGGTCCACGCGGACGTGGCGTCCGTGGAGTCGGCGGATGTGGTGTTTGCCTTCCTGCCTGCTCAGTCCTGTGCTCGGGAGGCGGCGCTTGGGGCGTTGGCTCTGGTGCAGTCGTGGTTGGCGGGGGAGCGGTTTGCTTCGTCGCGGTTGGTGGTGGTGACGCGCGGTGCCGTGGGTGTGGACGAGGGTGATGCGATCACGGAGCCTGCTGCTGCGGCGGTGTGGGGCCTGGTGCGTTCGGCGCAGGCCGAGAACCCCGGCCGTTTCGTCCTCGCCGATGTCGACGGCAGCGACGCTTCGTACGAGGCGCTGCTTTCCGTTCTGATCCTGGACGAGCCGGAGTTCGCCCTGCGCAACGGCGTGGTGCACACCCCGCGCCTGGCCAAGGCGGCCGTAGCTGCCGACGCTGCCGTCGTGTGGGGTGAGGGTGCGGTGTTGGTGACGGGTGCGACGGGCAGCCTGGGTGGGCTGGTCGCGCGTCATCTGGTGACAGCGCATGGTGTGCGTCGTCTGGTGTTGACGAGTCGTCGTGGCCCGGATGCTCCGGGTGCGGCGGAACTGCGCGGCGAATTGGTCGCGTTGGGTGCCGAGGTGGCCGTCGTCGCTTGTGATGTGGCGGACCGGGAGGCGTTGGCCGGGCTTCTGGCCGGGTATCCGGTGTCGGCGGTCGTCCATGCGGCGGGTGTGTTGGACGACGGTGTGGTGGAGTCGTTGACTCCGGAGCGGATCGACGGTGCCTTCCGTGCGAAGGTCGACGCGGCCCGGAATCTGCATGAGCTGACGGAGGGCCTCGACCTCTCCGCGTTCGTCCTCTTCTCCTCCGCCGCCGGCGTCTTTGCCAGCGCCGGACAAGCTAACTATGCGGCTGCCAACGCCTACTTGGACGCTCTCGCCCAGTCCCGCCGCGCCGCCGGTCTTCCCGCGACCTCCCTCGCCTGGGGTTTGTGGGCCGACGAGGCCGGCATGGCCGGATCCCTCGGGGCTGCCGACCTCCGCCGTATGGAGCGGGAGGGCTACCTGCCGCTGACGGTCGCCGAGGGGCTCGCCCTGTTCGACGCGGCCTGTGGCTCCGGTCAAGCCGCCCTTGTGCCGATCGGGCTGAACGTACGGGCCTTCTCCGGCGACAACGCGCCCGCCCTGCTGCGCGGTCTCGTGCGTACGCCCTCCCGGCGTGCTGTCTCATCGGCTTCCCCCGTCGCTGCCGAAGGCTCTCTGGAGGCACGGCTGCGTTCCCTTCCCGCCGACGAACGTGATGCCTTCCTGGTCGATCTCGTGCGGTTGCATGTGGCCGGGGTGTTGGGTCATGGGTCGGTCGACGGTGTTGAGGGAGGCCGTGCGTTTTCGGAGCTGGGCTTCGATTCGTTGACGGCGTTGGAGTTGCGGAATCGGTTGGGTGGGGTTTCGGGGCTTCGTCTGCCTGCGACGTTGATCTTTGACTATCCGTCTCCTGTGGCTCTTGCGGCTTTCCTGCGGGGTGAGTTGCTGGGTGAGGAGGCTGTTTCGGGGTCGTCGTCCGGTGCTGGTGTGGTTGCGGTGGTGGATGATGAGCCGATCGCGATCGTGGGGATGGCCTGCCGCTACCCCGGAGGTGTCTCCTCGCCGGAGGATCTGTGGCGTCTGGTGGCGGGCGCCGGGGACGGCGTGTCGGCGTTCCCGACGGATCGCGGTTGGGACGTTGAGGGGTTGTTCGATCCGGATCCGGATCGCGTGGGGACTTTCTACGCTCGCGGGGGCGGTTTTCTGCGGGACGCTGGTGAGTTCGACCCGGCGTTCTTCGGGATTTCGCCGCGTGAGGCGGTGGCGATGGATCCGCAGCACCGGTTGCTGCTGGAGACGTCGTGGGAGGTCTTCGAGCGGGCCGGTATCGATCCGGACGCTGTGCGGGGAAGTCGGACCGGTGTTTTCGCGGGTGTGATGTACCACGATTACGCGGAGGTCGTGGGCCGGGCCGCCGATCCGGTCGAGGGTTTCATGGGCACCGGCGGAAGCATCGCGTCGGGCCGTGTGGCGTACACGTTCGGGCTGGAAGGTCCGGCGGTGACGGTGGACACGGCGTGTTCGTCGTCGCTGGTGGCCCTGCATATGGCGGTTCAGGCGCTGCGCAGTGGTGAGTGCGAGATGGCGCTTGCCGGTGGTGTGACGGTGATGGCGACGCCGGGGACGTTTATCGACTTCAGCCGTCAGCGTGGTCTGTCGGCCGATGGCCGTTGCAAGCCGTTTGCCGCGGCGGCGGACGGGACCGGTTGGTCCGAGGGCGTCGGCATGCTCCTGGTGGAGCGGCTGTCGGACGCGCAGCGCAACGGGCATCAGGTCCTGGCGGTGGTGCGGGGTTCGGCGATCAATCAGGACGGTGCGAGCAACGGTCTGACGGCGCCCAACGGCCCGTCCCAGCAGCGCGTCATCCGCCAGGCCCTCTCCAACGCCCGGTTGTCGGCCGACTCCGTCGACGTGGTCGAGGCGCACGGTACGGGTACGCGACTGGGTGATCCGATCGAGGCCCAGGCCCTGCTGGCGACGTACGGTCAGGACCGGCCGGAGGACCGGCCGTTGTGGCTGGGTTCGATCAAGTCGAACATCGGTCATACGCAGGCTGCCGCCGGTGTCGCGGGCATCATCAAGATGGTGATGGCGATGCGGGAGGGCGTCCTCCCGCAGACCCTGCACGTCGACGAGCCGACGCCGCACGTGGACTGGTCGGCCGGCGCCGTCGAGCTGTTGACCGGGTCCGTCTCCTGGCCGGAGACCGGCCGGCCCCGTCGCGCCGGCGTCTCGTCCTTCGGTATCAGCGGGACCAATGCGCACGTGATCATCGAGCAGGCGCCCGTTGCAGCCGAGGCCGAGTCGGTGCGGGACGCCGACGACAGTGGCGTGGTGCCATGGATGCTCTCGGCACAGACCGAGGAGGCACTCCAGGGGCAGGCCGAGAGGCTGCACGCCTTCGTACAGGAGCATGAGGAACTCCCACTCTCCGACGTGGCGTTCTCGCTCGCTGCAACGAGGTCGGCCATGCCCCACCGTGCCGTTGTCCTCGGCGTCGGGCGCGACGAACTGCTGACAGGGCTCGATCGACTGGCACAGGGGCAGTCCTCCCGGGACACCGCGATAGACCGTGTTCTCGACGGCCGGATCGCTGTGTTGTTCACGGGGCAGGGTGCGCAGAGGATCGGGATGGGGCGTGAACTGCGTGCCGCTTTCCCGGTGTTCGCGGATGCCTTCGAGGCTGTGTGTGCCGAGTTGGACTTGGAGCGGTCGCTGGTCGAGGTGATCGACGGGGATGGTGAGGCGCTGGATCGTACGGAGTACACGCAGGCTGCGTTGTTCGCGGTCGAGGTCGCGCTGTTCCGTCTGGTTGAGTCGTGGGGCATCCGTCCCGACTTCCTCGCCGGGCACTCGGTCGGCGAGATCGCTGCCGCGCATGTGGCGGGTGTTCTGTCGCTGGCCGATGCGGCACGCCTCGTGTCGGCTCGTGGGCGTCTGATGCAGGCGTTGCCGGCCGGTGGCGCGATGGTGTCCGTCCAGGCCGACGAGGAGACGGTGCTGCCGCTGCTCGTCGGTCGTGAGGGCGAGGTCAGTATCGCGGCCGTCAACGGCCCGCGTTCCGTGGTGATTTCAGGCGCCGAGTCGGCCGTCCTCGGCATCGCGGATGCCCTGGCGGCCGATGGCGTCAAGACGAAGCGTCTGCGCGTGTCTCATGCCTTCCACTCGCCGTTGATGGAGCCGATGCTGGAGGACTTCCGTCAGGTCGTCTCGCAGCTCACCTTCTCCGCGCCGTCCATCCCGGTCGTCGCCTCCGGTGACGTGACGTCCCCCGACTACTGGGTGGCTCACGTCCGCGACGCCGTCCGCTTCGCTGACGGGATCCGTGACTTGGAGAGCCGCGGCGTCCGTACGTTCCTCGAACTCGGCCCCGACGCCGTCCTGTCCGCCATGGGCCAGGACTGCCTGGCCGACGAGCAGAGCGCCGTCTTCGTCCCCGTCCTCCGCAAGGACCGCGACGAGGAACTCACGCTCGGCGACGCACTCGGCCGGCTCCACACCCGTGGTGTCACGGTCGACTGGCAGACTTTCTTCGCACCGCGCCGGACCCGCCGCGTCGACCTGCCCACCTACGCCTTCCAGCACCAGCACTACTGGCCGAAGCCCGCACCGGCTGTTGCCGATGTCGCGGCCGCGGGTCTGTCGATGACCGAGCACCCGCTGCTCGGCGCCGCGGTACCCCTGCCGGAATCCGACGGCTTCCTCTTCACCGGCCGTCTCTCCCTGGAGACGCACGCCTGGCTGGCCGACCATGCGGTTGCCGGTACGGTGCTGCTGCCCGGCACGGCGTTCGTCGAGCTGGCCGTGCGCGCCGGTGACCAGGTCGGCTGTGGCCTGCTGAAGGATCTGACGCTGGCCGTACCTCTGGTGCTGCCGGAGCACGGCGGTGTGCAGGTCCAGGTGTGGATCGGTGGTCCGGAGGGGAACGGGGAGCGCTCCGTCAAGGTGTTCTCGCGTCCCGAGAACGCTTCTGACGACGTCCCTTGGGTCCAGCACTCCTCCGGTGTGCTGACCGCCGACACTGCGGTCCCCGACTTCGACCTCTCCGTTTGGCCGCCGTCCGGAGCCGAGCCCGTGGCGACGGAGGGCCTGTACCAGGCTCTGGCCGAGGACGGGCTCGAGTACGGTCCGGTGTTCCAGGGACTGGACCGGGCCTGGCGTCTGGGCAACGACGTGTACGCGGAGGTCTCGCTCTCCGAGGAGGTCGACGCGGAGGCCTTCGCCCTGCACCCGGCCCTGCTCGACGCGGCTCTGCACGCGATTGCTCTCCGTTTGGACGGCACCGCTGAGTCCGGCCCCGAGCTGCCGTTCGCCTTCGGTGACATCGCGCTGTTCGCCGTGGGTGCGTCCAAGCTCCGGGTGCGGGTGTCTCCGGTGGCTGCTGGTGGTGTGTCTCTGGCGGTTGCCGATGCTGCTGGTGTGCCGGTGGCGTCGGTGGGTTCGCTGGTGCTGCGGGCGGTGTCGGCGGGTGAGCTGGCGGCTTCGTCCTCTGTGGAGTCGCTGTACCGCGTCGAGTGGCCCGTGGTGCCCGTTTCCGCCGTGGACGGTACGCGGGTCGCCGTGGGCGCGGTGCCTGCCCGCCTGGACAACCGCTTTGCGGTAGCCGCCGATCTCGAATCCGTCGTGGAGCCGGCGGATATGGTGTTTGCCTTCCTGCCTGCTCAGTCCGGTGCTCGGGAGGCGGCGCTTGGGGCGTTGGCTCTGGTGCAGTCGTGGTTGGCGGGGGAGCGGTTTGCTTCGTCGCGGTTGGTGGTGGTGACGCGTGGTGCCGTGGGTGTGGGCGATGTGGTCGCCGATCCGGCTCTGGCCGCTGTATGGGGTCTGGTGCGTTCGGCGCAGTCGGAGAACCCCGGCCGTTTCGTCCTGGTGGACGTCGACGGGACCGATGCTTCGTACGAGGTGCTGGCCTCCGCCCTCGCCGCGGACGAGCCGGAGTTCGCGCTCCGTGAGGGCGTGGCGCATGCGCCACGCCTGACCCGGGCGACCGTTTCCGGTGGCCCTGCGGCTGTGTGGGGTGAGGGTCCGGTTCTGGTCACGGGTGCGACGGGCAGTCTGGGTGGGCTGGTCGCGCGTCATCTGGTGGTGGAGCACGGGGTGCGTCGTCTGGTGCTGACGAGCCGTCGTGGTCCGGAGGCTCCGGGTGCGGCGGAACTGCGCGACGAATTGGTCGTGTTGGGTGCCGAGGTGGCCGTCGTCGCTTGTGATGTGGCCGACCGCGACGCGTTGGCCGGGCTTCTGGCCGAGTATCCGGTGTCGGCGGTCGTTCATGCGGCGGGTGTGTTGGACGACGGTGTGGTGGAGTCGTTGACTCCGGAGCGGATCGACGGTGTCTTCCGTGCGAAGGTCGACGCGGCCCGGAATCTGCATGAGCTGACGGAGGGCCTCGATCTCTCCGCGTTCGTCCTCTTCTCCTCCGCCGCCGGCGTCTTCGGCAACGCGGGCCAGGCCAACTACGCTGCGGCCAATAGCTACCTCGACGCCCTCGCCGAGCACCGCCGCGCCGCCGGTCTTCCCGCAGCTTCCCTGGCCTGGGGCCTGTGGGCCGACGAGGAGGGCATGGCCGGTGAGCTGGCCGACCACGACCGGGCCCGTATGTCCCGCTCGGGTACGCGCGGCCTGAACGCCGCCGAAGGACTCGCCCTCTTCGACAAGGCCCTGGACGCTGCCGCCGGTTCGGACGGGCAGGCACTGCTCGTACCCATCCACCTGGATGCTGCCGGCCTCCGTTCCGAGGACGTGCCCGCCCTACTGCGCGGTCTTGTCCGTACCCCGGTGGCCCGGCGTACCGCTGATTCCGGTGCCGGGAAGGCCGCCGAAACCCTGCGGCAGCGCCTGATCGGGCTGACTGCCGAGGAGCAGGACGCCGCACTTCTTCACCTCGTCCGGTCGCACGTCGCCGACGTGTTGGGTCATGGGTCGGTCGACGGCATCGAAGGCGGCCGTGCGTTTTCGGAGCTGGGCTTCGATTCGTTGACGGCGTTGGAGTTGCGGAATCGGTTGGGTGGGGTTTCGGGGCTTCGTCTGCCTGCGACGTTGATTTTCGACTATCCGTCTCCTGTGGCTCTTGCGGCTTTCCTGCGGGGTGAGTTGCTGGGCGATGTCGTTTTGGAGTCGTCGTCCGGTGTCGGTGTGGTTGCGGTGGTGGATGATGAGCCGATCGCGATCGTGGGGATGGCCTGCCGTTACCCCGGTGGTGTCTCTTCGCCGGAGGATCTGTGGCGTCTGGTGGCGGGTGCCGGGGACGGCGTGTCGGCGTTCCCTGCGGATCGTGGCTGGGATGTGGAGGGTCTGTACGATCCGGATCCGGACCGTGCGGGAACCTTCTACGCACGCGGTGGCGGTTTCCTGGGGAACGCTGGTGAGTTCGATCCTGGATTCTTCGGGATTTCGCCGCGTGAGGCGGTGGCGATGGATCCGCAGCACCGGTTGCTGCTGGAGACGTCGTGGGAGGTCTTCGAGCGGGCCGGTATCGATCCGGACGCTGTGCGGGGAAGTCGGACCGGTGTTTTCGCGGGTGTGATGTACCACGATTACGCGGAGGTCGTGGGCCGGGCCGCCGATCCGGTCGAGGGTTTCATGGGCACCGGCGGAAGCATCGCGTCCGGGCGCGTGGCCTATACCTTCGGGCTCGAAGGCCCGGCGGTGACCGTGGACACGGCATGCTCCTCGTCCCTCGTGGCTCTGCACATGGCGGCTCAGGCGCTGCGCAGCGGTGAGTGCGAGATGGCGCTCGCCGGCGGTGTGACGGTGATGGCAACGCCGGGGACGTTCATCGACTTCAGCCGTCAGCGTGGCCTGTCGGCCGACGGCCGTTGCAAGCCGTTCGCCGCGGCGGCGGACGGGACCGGTTGGTCCGAGGGCGTCGGCATGCTCCTCGTCGAGCGCCTCTCCGATGCCCGGAAGAACGGGCACCGGGTGCTGGCCGTGGTGCGGGGTTCGGCCATCAACCAGGACGGCGCCAGCAACGGGCTGACTGCCCCCAACGGCCCGTCCCAACAGCGCGTCATCCGCGCGGCACTGGAGAGCGCGGGCCTGACTGCGGCCGGTGTGGACGCCGTCGAGGCACATGGCACGGGTACGCGCCTTGGCGACCCGATCGAGGCCCAGGCCCTGCTGGCGACTTACGGCCAGGACCGTCCCGAGGGCCGTCCCCTGCGGCTCGGTTCGATCAAGTCGAACATCGGTCACACGCAGGCCGCGGCAGGCGTCGCGGGCATCATCAAGATGGTGATGGCGATGCGCGAGGGTGTCCTCCCGCAGACCCTGCACGTCGACGAGCCGACGCCGCACGTGGACTGGTCGGCCGGTGCTGTGGAGTTGCTGACCGAGGCGATGGCCTGGCCGGAGACGGACAGGCCGCGTCGCGCGGGCGTGTCGTCGTTCGGTATCAGCGGGACCAATGCGCACGTGATCATCGAGCAGGCGCCCGTTGAGGATGAGCCGGAGCGGGACGCTGTCCATGGCGGCGGCGCGGTCCCGTGGGTGCTGTCCGCGAAGTCCGCGGAAGCCCTCCGGAACCAGGCCGAGCGGCTGCACGCCTACGTCGAGGAACGCGCTGAACTTGCCGTCCCCGACGTGGCGTTCTCGCTCGCCGCATCCAGGTCGGCCATGCCCCACCGCGCCGTTGTCCTCGGCGCCGGACGCGAGGAACTGCTCACGGCACTCGCCGGACTGGCCCAGGGCGAGCCCGTGCGCGGTACCGCGCAGGACCGTGTTCTCGACGGTCGGATCGCTGTGTTGTTCACGGGGCAGGGTGCGCAGCGTGTCGGGATGGGGCGTGAACTGCGTGCTGCTTTCCCGGTGTTCGCGGATGCCTTCGAGGCGGTGTGTGCCGAGTTGGACTTGGAGCGGTCGCTTGTCGAGGTGATCGACGAGGACGGTGAGGCGCTGGATTGTACGGAGTACACGCAGGCCGCGCTGTTCGCCGTCGAGGTCGCCCTCTACCGTCTGATGGAGTCCTGGGGTGTTCGCCCGGACTTCCTCGCCGGGCACTCGGTCGGCGAGATCGCTGCCGCGCATGTGGCGGGTGTTCTGTCCCTCGCCGACGCTGCTCGTCTGGTGGTGGCTCGTGGGCGTCTGATGCAGGCGTTGCCGGCCGGTGGGGCGATGGTGTCCGTCCAGGCGGCCGAGGAGACGGTGCTGCCGCTGCTGGCCGGTCGTGAGGCCGAGGTCGGCATCGCCGCCGTCAACGGCCCGCTGTCGGTGGTGATTTCGGGCGTCGAGTCCGCCGTCCTGGAGATAGCCGAGGCCCTGGCGGCCGACG
This sequence comes from Streptomyces luteireticuli, assembly GCF_041519305.1. Taxonomy (NCBI): domain Bacteria; kingdom Bacillati; phylum Actinomycetota; class Actinomycetes; order Kitasatosporales; family Streptomycetaceae; genus Streptomyces; species Streptomyces luteireticuli. The sequence goes on along the minus strand of NZ_CP167927.1, from coordinate 1,434,810 downwards.
GTGTGAAGACGAAGCGTCTGCGCGTGTCCCACGCCTTCCACTCGCCGTTGATGGAGCCGATGCTGGAGGACTTCCGCGAGGTCGTCGCTCAGCTCACCTTCTCCGCCCCGTCGATTCCCATCGTCGCCTCCGGTGACGTGACGTCCCCCGACTACTGGGTGGCTCACGTCCGCGACGCCGTCCGCTTCGCCGACGCCATCCGCACCCTGGAGGGCAACGGCGTCCGTACGTTCCTCGAACTCGGCCCCGACGCCGTCCTGTCGGCGATGGGCCAAGACTGCCTGACCGACGACCAGAGTGCTGCCTTCGTCCCCGCCCTGCGCAAGGGGCGCGACGAGGAGCGCACGCTCGTCGACGCCCTCGGCCGACTCCACACCCGTGGTGTCACCGTCGACTGGCACGCGTTCCTCGCGCCGCACCGCGCCCGCCGCGTCGACCTGCCCACCTACGCCTTCCAGCACCAGCACTACTGGCCGAAGGCCGCCCTCGCCGGTGCGAACGCGGCCGAGCTGGGCATGGGGACCGCCGGTCACCCGCTGCTCGGTGCCGCCGTGCAGCTGCCGGACGGCGTGCTGTTCACCGCCCGTCTGTCCCTGGACACCCACCCGTGGCTGGCCGACCACGCCGTCGCCGGTGTGGTGCTGCTGCCCGGCACGGCGTTCGTCGAGCTGGCCGTGCGCGCCGGTGACGAGGCCGGCTGTGGCGCGCTGGAAGAACTGACGCTCGCCGCGCCGCTGGTCCTGGCCGAGCGCGGTGGAACGCATCTCCGCGTCATGGTCGGCGCGGCGGACGAGTCGGGCCGCCGCCCGGTGGAGGTGTACTCGCGGGCGGAGTCCGCGGGTTCGGACGAGCCGTGGACCCGCCACGCCATGGGCACCCTCGCCCCGGCCGCCCCGGCCGTCGGCTTGGACCTCTCCGCCTGGCCGCCGGCCGGTGCCGAGCGGCTCGCGACGGACGGCCTCTACGAGCGGCTGGCCGCGGGCGGGCTGCAGTACGGTCCCGTCTTCCAGGGGCTCACCAGCGCCTGGAAGCTGGGCGACGACGTCTACGCCGAGGTCGTTCTCCCCGAGGACGCCGGGGCGCAGGCGTTCGGCCTGCACCCGGCCCTCCTCGACGCCGCCCTGCACGCGGTCGCCCTCGACGCCGAGGACGGCTCGGCCGAAGGTCCCCAACTCCCCTTCGCCTGGAGCGACGTTGCCCTGCACGCCGTCGGTGCCTCGACGCTGCGGGTGAAGCTGTCACCCATCGGCGCCGACGGGGTGTCCCTCGCCGTGGCCGACGCCACCGGCGCGCCCGTGGCGACCGTCGGTTCGCTCGTCCTGCGTGCGGTCTCGGCCGGGGACCTGGCGGGTGCCGCCGCACCCGCCCACGTGGACTCCCTCTTCCACGTCGAGTGGCCCGCCGTGCCCGCCGCCGAGCCCCTCTCGGACGGCATCGCCGCCCTGGAACCCGTACCGTCCGCCCTGCACGAGCGGTCCGGTCCCGTCACGTCCTTCACCGGTCTCACCGAGACCGCTGAAGCCGACGGCATCCCCGCCGTGGTGCTCGCGTCGCTCGTCCCCGCGCCGGACGCCCCGTGCGGCGACGACCGGGCCGACGCGGCCCGGCAGGCCGTCCACCGGGCGCTGGACCTCGTCCAGGCCTGGCTGGCCGGCGAACGCTTCGCCGACTCCCGCCTCGCCCTGCTCACGCGCGGCGCCGTCGCCGTCCAGGGCGGCGAGGGCGCCGTCGACCCGGCGCAGGCCGCCGTCTGGGGCCTGGTGCGTTCCGCGCAGGCCGAGAACCCCGGCCGGTTCGTCCTGATCGACCTGGACGACGACCCGTCCTCGTACGAGATCCTCGCCGCCGTGCTCGCCACGGATGAACCCCAACTCGCCGTACGGGCCGGGGCGTTGCACACGCCACGCCTCGCGCGCTCCGTCGCGGGCGGCGAACTGGCCGTCGTGGAGGACACCGACAGCTGGCGTCTCGACTTCACCGAGAAGGGCACGCTGGAGAACCTGCACTTCATCGCCCACCCCGAGGCCGAGGAACCGTTGGAGCCCGGCCAGGTCCGCATCTCCGTGCGCGCGACCGGCCTGAACTTCCGCGACGTCCTCAACGTGCTCGGCATGTACCCCGGAGACGCGGGGCTGCTCGGCCTCGAAGGCGCGGGAGTCGTGGTCGAGGCCGGTCCCGGTGTGACCGGGCTGGCCGTGGGCGACCGCGTCATGGGCATGCTCTCGGGCGGCTTCGGCCCGCTCGTCGTCGCCGAGGAACGACTCGTCTCCCGGATGCCCTCCGACTGGACGTTCGCCCAGGCCGCGGCCGCGCCCATCGTCTTCCTCACCGCGTACTACGCACTGACCGACCTCTCCGGCCTGCGCGCCGGCGAGAGGATCCTCATCCACGCGGCGGCCGGCGGCGTGGGCATGGCGGCCGTGCAACTGGCGCAGCATCTGGGCGCCGAGGTCTACGGCACGGCGAGCACCCCCAAGTGGGGCGCGCTGCGGGCCGCCGGGCTGGACGAGGCGCACATCGCCAACTCCCGTACCCTGGACTTCGAGCAGGAGTTCCTGGCCGCCACCGACGGCCGGGGCATGGATGTCGTCCTGGACTCGCTCGCCCGCGAGTTCGTCGACGCCTCGCTGCGCCTGCTGCCCCACGGCGGCCGCTACGTCGAGATGGGCAAGACCGACATCCGTGACGCGGCGGAGGTCGCCGCCGCATACCCGGGCGTCACCTACCGGGCGTTCGACGTCGTCGACGCCGGTCCGGAGCGCATCCGGGAGATGTTCGCCGAACTCCTCGCCCTCTTCGAGTCCGGCGCGCTGCGGCCGCTGCCGGTCACGGCCTGGGACGTCCGCAACGCCCCCGAGGCGTTCCGCTTCCTCGGTCAGGCGCAGAACGTCGGCAAGGTCGTCCTGACCGTACCCGCCGCGCTCGCCCCCGAGGGGACGGTGTTGGTCACCGGTGCTACCGGGACGTTGGGGGCTTTGGTGGCCCGGCATTTGGTGGTCGAGCATGGTGTGCGTCATCTGTTGCTGACCAGTCGTCGTGGTGCCGATGCGCCCGGTGCATCCGAACTCCGCGCCGAGTTGGTGGCGTTGGGTGCCGAGGTGACGTTTGCGGCGTGTGATGCGGCGGATCGTGAGGCGTTGGCCGCTGTGCTGGCGGCCGTTCCGGACGGGCGTCCGCTCACCGGTGTCTTCCATGTCGCCGGTGTCCTGGACGACGGTGTCGTCGCCTCCCTCACCCCCGAGCGGATCGACACGGTCCTCCGGCCCAAGGCCGACGCCGCCTGGAACCTCCACGAACTCACCCGGCACCTGGACCTCTCCGCCTTCGTCCTGTTCTCCTCGGCCGCGGGCACCTTCGGCAACCCCGGCCAGGCCAACTACGCGGCGGCGAACAGCTTCCTCGACGCCCTCGCCCGGCACCGCCACGCCCTGGGCCTGCCCGCCACGTCCCTCGCCTGGGGCCTGTGGGCCGACGCCAGCGGCATGACCGGCGCCCTCGATGAGACCGACCTGCAGCGCATGGCACGTTCCGGCGCCGCCGCGCTCACCGCCACGGAGGGCCTGGCCCTCCTCGACACCGCCCTCGGCCACCCCGAACCCCTCCACGTGCCCATGCACTTGGACCCCGCCGCACTCGCGGCGGACGCGGGAGCGGACGGCGTCCCGGCACTGCTGCGCGGACTCGTCCGCACCCCGGCCCGGCGCACCGCCGAGGCCGCGGGCGCGGCCCCGGGCGCCTCGCTCCAGCAGCGCCTCGCCGCCCTGCCCGCGGCCGAGCGAGACGCCGTCCTGCTGGACGCCGTCCGTACGCACGTCGCCGCGGTCCTCGGCCACGCCGACGCCGACACCATGGACGCCGACAAGTCGTTCAAGGAGCTGGGCTTCGACTCGCTCACGGCCGTCGAACTCCGCAACCGGCTCGGCACGGCCACCGGCCTGCGCCTGCCCGCCACCCTCGTCTTCGACTACCCGACCCCCGTCGCCCTTGCCGAGCACCTGCGCACCAACCTCGTCGGCGACGACGAGCCGGCACCGGCCACCGCCGCGCCCACGGGCCTCGCCACCGCCGTGGGGGCCGACGAACCGATCGCGATCGTCAGCATGGCCTGCCGGTTCCCGGGTGGCGTCGCCTCGCCCGAGGACCTCTGGCAGCTCCTGACGGCGGGCGGGGACGCCATCACCGAGTTCCCCACGGACCGAGGCTGGGACGTCGAGGCTCTCTACGACCCGGAGCCGGGCCGTCCCGGCACCAGCTACACCCGGCAGGGCGGATTCCTGCACGAGGCGGCCGAGTTCGACCCGGTGTTCTTCGGGATCTCGCCGCGGGAAGCCGTGGCGATGGACCCGCAGCAGCGCCTGCTGCTGGAAGCCTCCTGGGAAGCGTTCGAGCGGGCGGGCATCGACCCGACGTCCCTGCGCGGCAGCCGCACGGGCGTGTACGCGGGCGTCATCTACCACGACTACGGGCTGCGCGTCACGGACGTCCCCGAGGACGTCGACGGCTACCTGGGCACCGGAACCTCCGGCGGAGTCGTCTCCGGCCGGCTGTCCTACACGTTCGGGCTGGAGGGTCCGGCGGTGACGGTGGACACGGCGTGTTCGTCGTCGCTGGTGGCCTTGCACCTTGCCGTGCAGGCGCTGCGCAGTGGTGAGTGCGAGATGGCGCTCGCGGGTGGTGTGACCGTCATGGCCACCCCGGGGACGTTCATCGACTTCAGCCGTCAGCGCGGTCTGTCCGCCGACGGCCGCTGCAAGGCGTTCGCCGGGGCGGCCGACGGCACGGCCTGGGCCGAGGGTGTGGGCATGCTGCTCGTCGAGCGGCTCTCCGACGCACAGCGCAAGGGCCATCAGGTCCTGGCGGTCGTGCGCGGCTCGGCAATCAACCAGGATGGCGCGAGCAACGGACTGACCGCCCCCAACGGGCCCGCCCAGCAGCGCGTCATCCGGCAGGCACTGGCCAACGCCCAGGTCCCCGCCGAGTCCGTGGACGTCGTCGAGGCGCACGGTACGGGGACGACGCTGGGCGACCCGATCGAGGCGCAGGCACTCCTCGCCACATACGGCCAGGAACGCCCGGCCGACCGGCCGCTCCTCCTCGGCTCGGTGAAGTCCAACATCGGTCACACGCAGGCTGCCGCCGGTGTCGCGGGCATCATCAAGATGGTGATGGCGATGCGCGAGGGCGTCCTCCCGCAGACCCTGCATGTGGACGAGCCGACGCCGCACGTCGACTGGGCCGCCGGTGCGGTCGAGTTGCTGACCGGGGCGACGGCATGGCCGCAGTCGGACGGGCCGCGCCGGGCCGGCGTGTCGTCGTTCGGCTTCAGTGGCACCAATGCCCACGTGATCATCGAGCAGGCGCCCGGCGCCCCGGACACCTCCGAGACGCCGGACGCCGGGCCCGTCACCGGCGCCATGCCGTGGATCCTGTCCGCCCGCAGCGCCGACGCGCTGCGGGAGCAGGCGCGGCGACTCCACGCCCATGTGAACGGCAGGCCCGGACTGCGGGTTGTCGATGTCGCGTCCTCGCTGGTGCTGAGCCGGGCGACATGGGAGCACCGCGCGGTGGTCGTCGGCAACGGCCGCGAAGAACTGCTGGCGGGACTGTCCGCCCTGGCGGACGGCGGTGCGCTGACCGGTGAGGCCGTGGGCGGGAAGCTGGCGGTGCTGTTCACGGGGCAGGGTGCGCAGCGGATTGGGATGGGGCGTGAATTGCGTGCTGCGTTCCCGGTGTTCGCGGAGGCGTTCGCTGCCGTGTGTGCCGAGCTGGATCTGGAGCGGTCGCTTGTCGAGGTGGTCGACGGGGATGGTGAGGCGCTGGATCGTACGGAGTACACGCAGGCCGCGTTGTTCGCGGTCGAGGTTGCGCTGTTCCGTCTGGTCGAGTCGTGGGGTGTTCGTCCGGACTTCCTGGCCGGGCACTCCGTGGGCGAGATTGCCGCTGCGCATGTTGCCGGTGTTCTCTCCCTTACAGATGCTGCTCGCCTCGTGTCGGCTCGTGGGCGTCTGATGCAGGCGTTGCCGGCCGGTGGCGCGATGGTGTCGGTGCAGGCGGCCGAGGAGATGGTGCTGCCGCTGCTCGCCGGTCGTGAGGGCGAGGTCGGTATCGCGGCCGTCAACGGACCGCGTTCCGTGGTGATTTCGGGCGCCGAGAGCGCCGTTCTGGAGATCGCGGATGCCCTGGCGGCGGATGGCGTGAAGACGAAGCGTCTGCGCGTGTCTCATGCCTTCCATTCGCCGTTGATGGAGCCGATGCTGGAGGACTTCCGCCAGGTCGTCTCCCGGCTCACCTTCTCGGCCCCGTCGATCCCGGTCGTGGCCTCCGGTGACGTGACGTCCCCCGACTACTGGGTGGCTCACGTCCGCGACGCGGTCCGTTTCGCGGACGGGATCCGTGATCTGGAGAGCCGTGGCGTTCGTACGTTCCTTGAACTCGGCCCCGATGCCGTCTTGTCGGCGATGGGCCAGGACTGCCTGGCCGACGACCGGAGCGCCGTCTTCGTCCCGGTCCTACGCAAGGGGCGCGACGAGGAGCTCACGCTCGTCGATGCGCTCGGCCGACTCCACAGCCGTGGTGTAACCGTCGACTGGCAGGCGTTCCTCGCGCCGCACCGGGCGCGCCGCGTCGATCTGCCCACCTACGCCTTCCAGCACCAGCGCTACTGGCTGGAGGACTCCACGGACCGGGTTTCGGGAGGGGCTTCCCAACTCGACCCCGTCGAGGCCGCGTTCTGGGAAGCCGTGGACGGCGAGGACCTGCCTGCCCTGGCCGACACCCTGAGCCTCGATGATGAAGCTCCGCTCAGCGCGGTGCTGCCGGCCCTGTCCGCCTGGCGCGCCCGTCGTCGGGCCGCGGTCGCGGTGGAGGGCAGCAGCTACCGGGAGATCTGGAAGCCGCTCACCGGCATATCGACCGCGGTTCCCGGTGGGACGTGGGCTGTTGTGGTGCCGTCCGGGTTTGCGGAGCATGCCTGGGTGACCGCCGTTGCGGCGGTGCTTGAGGGCGCGGGTGCGCGGGTGGTCCGTGCCGAGGCCGGTGCGGAGTGCGTGGAGCCCGAGGCGATGGCGGATCGGCTGAGTGCCGCGCTGCTGGAGGCCGGTGTGGAGCCGGGTGCGGTGGACGGCGGGGTGTTGTCGTTCGTCGGTCTGGATGAGACGTCGGGTCTGCTGTTGTCGTCGGCTCTGGTGAGTTCCCTGGGTGTGGTGGGTGTGGGTGCGCGGCTGTGGGCTGCTACCTGCGGTGCCGTGTCCGTGGGTGTCTCGGAGCGGGTGAACAGCACGGTGCAGGCCCAGGTGTGGGGTCTTGGCCGGGTCGTGGCGCTGGAGTACCCGCAGTTGTGGGGCGGTCTCGTTGACCTTCCGGAAAGCCCCGACGACCGCACGGCGGCCCGTCTGCTCAACGTCCTGGCCGCTTCCGGCGGCGAGGACCAGGTCGCACTGCGCCCGTCCGGGGTCCACGCCCGACGCCTCGTCCGCGCCGCCGAGGCCGGCGACGGCCCCGCCTGGACCCCGTCCGGCACCGTCCTGATCACCGGCGAGCCCGGCGGTCCGGCCGGTCGCGCCGCGCGCCGCCTCGCCGCCAGGGGAGCCCGGCACGTCGTGATGGCGGGCGATGCCGCCTCCGCGGGTGACCTGCGTGAGGAACTGGCCGGACTCGGTACCGAGATCGAGTTTGTCCGCTGTGACACCTCCGACCGTGACTCCCTCGCCGCACTGTTGACGGCGCATCAGGTGACGGACGTGGTCCACGCGGCCTGCGCGCCCGACGACGGAATCGTCGAGTCGCTGACGCCACAGCGCTACGCAGCCGTCCTCGCCGGGACGGTCGATGCCGCTCGCCACCTCGACGAGCTCTCCCGTGAACTCGGCCTGGAACTCCGTTCCTTCGTCGTCTTCTCCGCTCTCGCCGGGACCATCGGCACCGCCGGACAGGCCACCCACGCCGCGGCCACGGCGCACCTGGAGGCGCTGGTCCGCCGGCGCCGCGCCGACGGCCTGGCCGCCACCGCCGTCGCCTGGGGCCCCTGGGCCCCGACAGCCGAGCTGTCCGAGCTGTCCGAGCCGGACGAGGCCGGTCACCGTAGCGGCACCCTTGACGAGCAGCTCCGGCGCGTCGGCATCCCCGCCCTCGCACCCGAGTCGGTCGACTCCGCCCTGGACCGGGCGCTGAACGGCACCGCCGAACCGGTGCTGACCGTTGCCGAGATCCAATGGGACACCTTCCTTCCGGCCGTCACGGCGACGCGTCCCCACGCGCTCTTCGCCGATCTGCCCGAGGCGCGCGACCTCGCGGCGGCCGTGGAGAGCGCCACCGCGGGTGCCTTGCGCGAACGGCTGGCCGGCCTGCCGGAGGGCGAGCAGAACCGCATCCTGCTGGATGCCGTCCGGACACAGATCGCGTCCGTCCTCGGTTACGCCGGGCCGGAAGCGGTCTCGACGGGCCGCGCGTTCAAGGAACTCGGCTTCGACTCGCTGACCGCCGTCGAACTCCGCAACCGGCTGAGCACGGCCACCGGCCTGCGCCTGCCCGCGACCCTGGTCTACGACTGGCCGACCGCCACCGCTCTGGTCGACCACCTCCGTACCGAACTCCTCGGCACGGAGCAGCGGATGGCCGACTCGCGGGCCGTAGCCGCCCCGGTGGACGACGATCCCGTCGCCATCGTCGGCATGGCCTGCCGCTACCCGGGCGGTGCCCGCACCCCCGAGGAGCTGTGGCAGCTCGTCGTCTCGGGCACGGACGCGATCTCCGAGTTCCCCACCGACCGCGGCTGGGACCTGGACGCCGTCTACCACCCGGACCCCGAGCACCCCGCGACCTCGTACACCAACCGGGGCGGATTCCTGCACGACGCCGCCGAGTTCGACCCGGCGTTCTTCGGGATCTCGCCGCGTGAGGCGCTGGCGATGGACCCGCAGCAGCGCCTGCTGCTGGAGACCTCGTGGGAGGTCTTCGAGCGGGCAGGCATCGACCCCGCCTCGCTGCGGGGGAGCCGGACCGGCGTCTTCGCCGGGGTCGCCTACCACGACTACGGGTCCCGGCTGCGCGCCGTCCCCGACGAGTTGGAGGGCTACATCGGTACCGGCAGCTCCAGCAGTGTGGTCTCGGGACGCGTGGCCTACACGTTCGGGCTGGAGGGTCCGGCGGTGACGGTGGACACGGCGTGTTCGTCGTCGCTGGTCGCGCTGCATTTGGCGGTTCAGGCGCTGCGCAGTGGTGAGTGCGAGATGGCGCTCGCGGGTGGTGTGACCGTCATGGCCACCCCGGGGACGTTCATCGACTTCAGCCGTCAGCGCGGTCTGTCCGCCGACGGCCGCTGCAAGCCGTTCGCCGGCGCGGCCGACGGCACGGGTTGGGGCGAAGGCGCGGGCGTGCTGCTCGTGGAGCGGCTGTCGGACGCGCGGCGCAACGGCCATCAGGTGCTGGCTGTAGTGCGCGGTTCGGCCACCAATCAGGACGGGGCGAGCAATGGTCTGACGGCACCCAACGGCCCGTCCCAGCAGCGGGTCATCCGGGCCGCGCTGGAGAGCGCGGGGCTGACGACGGCCGATGTGGACGCGGTCGAGGCGCACGGTACGGGGACGACGCTGGGCGACCCGATCGAGGCGCAGGCGCTGCTGGCGACGTACGGTCAAAACCGGTCGAAGGAACGGCCGTTGTGGCTCGGTTCCATCAAGTCGAACATCGGCCACACGCAGGCTGCCGCCGGTGTCGGTGGCGTCATCAAGATGGTCATGGCGATGCGCGAGGGCGTCCTGCCGCAGACGCTGCACGTGGACGAGCCGACCCCGCACGTCGACTGGTCGGCGGGCGCGGTGGAGCTGCTGACCGAGGCGATGGCCTGGCCGGAGACGGACGGGCCGCGGCGTGCGGGCGTGTCGTCCTTCGGCTTCAGCGGCACCAACGCGCACGTCATCGTCGAGCAGGCACCCGAGGAGGAGGCTCCCTCGCAGGCACCGACCGTGACGGCGGAGACCGACGGGACGCCGCTCCCATGGGTCGTGTCCGCCCAGGGGGCCGACGCCCTCCGGGCGCAGGCGCGGCGCCTGTTGACGCACCTGCGGGCCCACGACGACCTGTCCCCGGTCGACGTGGCCCACTCCCTGGCCACCTCGCGCTCGGCCCTAGACGTCCGCGCCGTCGTCACCGGTACGCGACGTGACGAGCTCGTGGCGGGTCTGACGGCCCTTGCCACGGGCGGGTCCGCCACCGGAGTCCACGAGGGCCGGGTGGAGGACGGCGCACTGGCGGTGCTGTTCACGGGGCAGGGTGCGCAGCGGATCGGGATGGGATGTGAACTGCGCGCCGCTTACCCGGTGTTCGCGGAGGCGTTCGCTGCCGTCTGTGCCGAGCTGGATCTGGAGCGTTCTCTGGTCGAGGTGATCGACGAGGACGGCGAGGTGCTGGATCGTACGGAGTACACGCAGGCCGCGTTGTTCGCGGTCGAGGTTGCGCTGTTCCGTCTGGTCGAGTCGTGGGGTGTTCGTCCTGACTTCCTGGCCGGGCACTCGGTCGGCGAGATAGCGGCTGCGCATGTGGCGGGTGTTCTGTCGCTGGCCGACGCTGCTCGTCTGGTGGTGGCTCGTGGGCGTCTGATGCAGGCGTTGCCGGCCGGTGGTGCGATGGTGTCCGTCCAGGCGGCCGAGGAGACGGTGCTGCCGTTGCTCGCCGGTCGTGAGGCCGAGGTCGGTATCGCCGCCGTCAACGGCCCGCTGTCCGTGGTGATTTCGGGCGCCGAGTCGGCCGTCCTCGGCATCGCGGATGCCCTGGCGGGCGACGGTGTGAAGACCAAGCGTCTGCGGGTCTCGCACGCCTTCCACTCGCCGCTCATGGACCCGATGCTGGAGGACTTCCGCCAGGTCGTCTCGCAGCTCACCTTCTCCCCTCCCGCCATCCCGGTCGTCACCTCCGGTGACGTCACGTCCCCCGACTACTGGGTGGCTCACGTCCGCGACGCCGTCCGCTTCGCCGACGCCATCCACACCCTGGAGAGCCGGGGCGTTCGTACGTTCCTCGAACTCGGCCCGGACGCCGTCCTGTCGGCGATGGGCCAGGACTGCCTCACCGACGACCGGAGCGCCGCCTTCGTCCCCGTCCTCCGCAAGGACCGCGGCGAGGCGGAGGCCCTGGTGGCCGCGCTCGCACAGCTGCACGTCCGGGGTGTCACGCCGGACTGGGCCGCGTTCCTGGCCCCGTTGGCGGGGCGCCGCGTGGAGCTTCCGACGTACGCGTTCCAGCGCGGGCACTACTGGCTGGACGACGCCTCGCCCGAGGCCGCCGGCGTTGCCGCTGCGGCCGCCGCCGACCCCGCCGAGTCCGCGTTCTGGGAGGCCGTGGAGCAGGAGAACCTGCCCGATCTGCTGGAGACGCTCCGGCTCGACGGCGACGCCCCCCTGAGCGAGGTCCTGCCGACGCTGTCGGCCTGGCGGGTGCGCAGCCGGGAGCGTGCGACGGTCGACGGCTGGCGCTACCGCGTCAGTTGGCAGCCGGTGGCGGAACCGGCCGCCGGACTGCCGTCCGGGGACTGGCTGTTCGTCACGGCGCCCGCAGCGGGTACGGCCCTGGGCGAGTCCGTGCGGCAGGCGCTGGCCGCCTCCGGCGTCCGGCTGGTGCCCGTGACGGCCGACGCGGACTGCCGGGGCCGTACGGTGCTGGCCGCGCGGCTGAGGGATGCCGTGGCCGCGGCGGGGCTCTCCGCCCCGCCGGCCGGGGTCGTCTCCCTCCTCGCGCTGGACGAGGAGCACGGCACGCTCCTGACCTCGGCGCTCGTCCAGGCGCTGGGCGACGCGGACCTGACGGCGCCGGTGTGGGCCGTCACCTCGGGTGCCGTCGCCGTCTCCGCCGACGAGCGGCCCGGCAGCCCGGCCCAGGCCCAGGTCTGGGGCGCGGGACGGGTCGTGGCCCTGGAGTACCCGCGCCTGTGGGGCGGTCTGATCGACCTGCCCGGGGCCGGTGCGCTGGACGACCGTGCGCTGGAGCGCCTGGTGGGCCTGCTGGCCGACGCGGGCGGCGAGGACCAGATCGCGGTCCGTCCGTCCGGCGTTCTCGCCCGCCGTCTCGTGCGGGCGCCGGAGGGCGCGGGGGCATCGCGGGACTGGTCGGCGCCGGAGACGGTGCTCGTCACCGGCGGCACCGGCGCGCTCGGCGCGCGGATCGCCCGCTGGCTGGTCGAGCGCGGCACGAGCCGTCTGGTGCTGGTCTCGCGCCGGGGCATCGACGCGCCGGGCGCGGCCGGGCTGCGGGACGAACTCGCCGCCGCGGGAGCGGACATCACCGTCGCCGCCTGCGACGTGACCGACCGGGACGCCCTCGCGGCGCTCCTCGACGCCCACCCGGTGACCGGTGTGGTCCACGCGGCCGGTGTGCTGGACGATGGGATCCTGGAGACGCTCACGCCGGAGCGCTACGCGACCGTCCTGGGCCCGAAGGCGGAGGCCGCGCGGCATCTGCACGAGCTGACCCGGGACCGGGGCCGGGAGCTGTCGCTCTTCGTCCTCTTCTCGTCCATCGCGGGCACCGTCGGCAACCCCGGGCAGGCCAACTACGCCGCAGCCAACGCCTACTTGGACGCCCTGGCGCAGCAGCGCCGGGCCGAGGGCCTGGCCGCGACGGCCGTCGCCTGGGGTCCGTGGACGGGTGACGGCATGAGCGACGGCGAAGGGCTCGCCGAGCGGCTGCGCGAGGGCGGTCTGCCGCCGATGGACGCGGAGTACGCGATGTCGGCCCTCGCCCGGGTGCTGGCCGCGGACGAGAGCGGGCTGACCGTCGCCGATCTGCGGTGGGACCGGTTCGTCCCGCCGTTCACCACGGGCCGTCCCAGCCCGCTGCTGGGCGACCTCCCCGAGGTGCGCGGACAGGCCGCCGCGGCGGTGGCCGTCACGGCCGCGGCCGGGGGCGACCCGGCGCAGGTGCTGCGGGAGCGGCTGGCGGGGCTCCGGGGCGAGGAGCGCGAGCAGGCGTTGCTCGGCCTGGTGCACGAGCAGGTCGCCGCGGTGCTCGGTCACGCCTCCGCGGCCTCGGTGGAGGACGGCCGGGCGTTCAAGGACCTCGGCTTCAGTTCGCTGTCCGCGGTCGAGTTCCGCAACCGGCTGGGCGCCGCCACGGGCCTCGGGCTGCCGGCGACGCTGATCTTCGACTACCCGACCCCGGCCGCCCTCGCGGGCTTCCTGCGGCGCGAGCTCCTCGGCGTCGAGGGCGCCGCAGCCGACGGGGCCGACGGGGCGGAGGGCGCGCCGCTCCTCGCCGAACTGGACCGGGTGGAGGAGCTGTTCACCACCATGGGGCCGGGCGACCCGGACGCGGACCGCATCACCGCTCGCCTCCAGTCCCTGCTGGCGCACTGGAACGACCTCCGGAAGGCGGAGGACGGCGAGGACGACCTCGCGGCGGCCTCGGCCGACGACATCTTCGACATCATCCAGAACGAGTTCGGAAAGTCCTGAATTGCCGACCGAAGTGCCGACCGAATTGCTTACCGAACTGCCGACCGCACATGTGACGACTGTTCCCCACGGTCCCAAAGGGCTGATTTCCCATGGCGAATGAAGAAAAGCTGCTCGAGAACCTGAAGTGGGTCACCAACGAACTGCGTCAGGCCCACCGAAGGCTGCGCGACATCGAGGCGGAGCAGCAGGAGCCCGTCGCCGTCGTGGGAATGGCGTGCCGCTTTCCCGGCGGCGTCCGCTCCCCGGAGGACCTGTGGCGGCTCCTGGCCGACGGCGCCGACGCCATTGGCCCGTTCCCCGACGACCGGGGCTGGGACCTGGAGGGGCTCTACGACCCGGACCCCGACAAGCCCGGTACGAGCTATGCGCGCGACGGCGGATTCCTGAGCGGCGCAACGGAGTTCGACCCGGCGTTCTTCGGGATCTCGCCGCGCGAGGCGCTGGCGATGGACCCGCAGCAGCGCCTGCTGCTGGAGACCTCGTGGGAGGTCTTCGAGCGGGCGGGCATCGACCCCGCCTCCCTCAAGGGCGAGCAGGCCGGTGTGTTCGTCGGCTCCAACGGCCAGGACTACGGCTCGCTGCTGCTGACCGGCGCCGAAGAGCTGGAGGGCCACCTGGGCACGGGCAGCGCGGCCAGCGTCGCCTCCGGCCGGCTGTCCTACACCTTCGGGCTGGAGGGCCCGGCGGTGACCGTGGACACGGCGTGCTCGTCGTCCCTGGTCGCCCTGCACCTGGCTGTGCAGGCGCTGCGCAGCCGTGAGTGCTCGCTCGCCCTGGCGGGCGGTGTGACCGTGATGGCCACGCCCAACGCGTTCATCGACTTCGCCCGGCAGCGGGGCCTGTCGGCCGACGGCCGGTGCAAGGCGTTCGCGGCCGCGGCGGACGGCACGGGGTGGGGCGAGGGCGTGGGCATGCTGCTCGTCGAGCGGCTGTCGGACGCCCGGAAGAACGGCCATCAGGTCCTCGCCGTCGTCCGTGGCTCGGCCGTCAACCAGGACGGTGCGAGCAACGGCCTGACCGCCCCCAACGGCCCGTCCCAGCAGCGCGTCATCCGTGCCGCGCTCGCCAACGCCCGCGTCGCGGCCGACGAGGTCGACGCGGTGGAGGCGCACGGTACGGGCACGACGCTGGGCGACCCGATCGAGGCGCAGGCCCTGCTGGCCACTTATGGGCGCGAGCGTGCCGACGGACGGCCGCTGTACCTGGGTTCGGTCAAGTCCAACATCGGGCACACCCAGGCGGCGGCCGGTGTCGCCGGCGTCATCAAGATGGTCATGGCGATGCGCGAGGGCGTCCTGCCCCGCTCCCTGCACATCGACGAGCCGACGCCGCACGTCGACTGGTCGTCCGGCGGCGTCGAGTTGCTGACGGAGAGCCGGGAGTGGCCGGGGACCGGACGGCCCCGGCGGGCCGCCGTCTCCTCCTTCGGTGTCAGCGGCACCAACTCCCATGTGATCGTCGAGCAGGCCCCGGAGCCCGGGGACGACGGGCCGGAGGGCGGCGGGCCGGAGAACGGTGCGACCGGCGTCGGCGCGGCGCCCGCCGTGCTGCCGTGGGCGCTGTCGGCGAAGCACGACACCGCCCTGCGGGAGCAGGCCGCCCGCCTCAGGGCTCACGTCGAGGCCCGGCCGGACGTGGCGCCGGTGGACATCGCGCACTCGCTGGTGACCGCCCGTTCCGCCTTCGGTCATCGGGCCGTCGTCCTCGGTGGCGACCGTGGCGAACTGCTGGC
The DNA here is from genome assembly GCF_041519305.1 of Streptomyces luteireticuli. NCBI lineage: Bacteria > Bacillati > Actinomycetota > Actinomycetes > Kitasatosporales > Streptomycetaceae > Streptomyces > Streptomyces luteireticuli. Next base: position 1,419,633 of record NZ_CP167927.1, on the reverse strand, counting down.
GGGGTTGGCCGCCCTCGCGGCGGGCGAGCCCGCGGCGAACGTCGTCGAAGGCGTCGCCCACGGCCCCGGCAAGACGGCGTTCGTCTTTCCCGGACAGGGGTCGCAGTGGGCCGGCATGGCACAGGAACTCCTCGACACGGCACCGGCGTTCGCGGCACGGATGACGGAGTGCGAGAAGGCCCTCTCCGCCTTCACCGACTGGTCTCTCACCGGTGTTCTCCGTGGTGCGGAGGGTGCGCCGGGGCTGGATCGGGTGGATGTGGTGCAGCCGGTGTTGTGGGCGGTGATGGTGTCACTGGCCGAGGTGTGGCGTTCGTACGGTGTGCGGCCCTCGGCGGTGGTGGGGCACTCGCAGGGTGAGATCGCCGCTGCCGTGGTGTCGGGTGCGCTGTCGCTCGAAGACGGTGCGCGCGTGGTGGCGTTGCGTTCGCGGGCGTTGTTGGAGATCGCGGGCCGGGGCGGGATGGTGTCGGTTCCGCTGCCGGTGGACGGTGTGCGTGAACTGATCGCCCGCTGGGACGGCCGGGTATCCGTGGCGGCGGTGAACGGCCCGACCTCGGTGGTCGTCTCCGGTGAAGTGGCGGCTCTGGACGAGCTGATGGCCCACTGCGAGACCGAGGACATCCGTGCCCGTCGCATCCCCGTGGACTACGCCTCGCACTCCGCCGTCGTGGAGGAGATCCGGGAGACGATCCTGGACGTCCTGGCCCCTGTCGTGCCGCTCAAGCCGGAGGTGCCGTTCTTCTCGACGGTGACGGGGGAGTGGCTCACGGACGCCGCGACCGACGCCGACTACTGGTACCGAAACCTGCGCCGGACCGTCGAACTGGAGGGCGCCGTACGGTCCTTGACCGAGCAGGGCTTCCGCTGCTTCGTCGAGGTCAGCCCGCACCCCGTCCTGACCGTCCCGCTGCGGGAGACGGCCGAGGCGGCGGGCGACGAGCCGGTCGCCGTCGCCGGCACCCTCCGCCGGGACCTCGGGGGCCTCCGCCAGTTCCTGACCTCCCTCGCCGAGGTGCAGGTGCGCGGCGTGACCCCGGACTGGGACGCCGTCCTCGGCGACTGCGCCCGCCGCCGCGTCGACCTGCCGACCTACGCCTTCCGCCGGCAGCGGATCTGGCCCGAGCGGGTCGCGGACGACGCCCCGGGCGGCGGCCGGGTGGTGCTGACCGCCGGTGCCGACGAGGCGGACCCGGGCCTCGGCGGGAAGCTCGCCGGGATGACCGGTGCCGAGCGCACCCGGGCCCTGCTGGACCTGGTCCGCGGGCACACCGCCGCCGTCCTCGGGCACGCCGGGGCCGAATCGGTGGGCGCCGGGCAGGCGTTCAAGGAGCTGGGCTTCGACTCGCTCACCGCGGTCGCCCTGCGCAACCGCATCGGCGAGGCCACCGGACTCCAGCTGCCCGCCACCCTGGTCTTCGACCACCCCACGCCCAAGGAGCTCGCCGCCTTCCTGGACGGCGAATTCACCGAAGGCGGCGGGGGCGGCGGCGGACGGGACACGCTGTCCGCCCGGATCGACGCGCTGGAATTCGCGGTGCTCTCGCAGTCCTCGGACGACGGGACCCTCGCGATGGTCTCCTCGCGACTCCAGACGATCCTCGCCCGGATCAACCGTCCGGACGCCACCGCCACCACCGCCGCCACCAGCCCGCGGGAACAACTGGAAAGCGCCTCGGACGACGAACTGTTCGCCTTCATCAACGAGGAACTGGGGCGTTCCTAGACCGTGTCGGGGGCTCCCCTAACGCCGTCCCTCCCGGAAGTCCGGGGAGCCCCTACGACCCCCCTCAATTCGACCTGAATGTCTTGATCTCCCGCCTGGTCCGGCCATAAATTCCGCCGGACCAGGCACATTTCGGCGCGCCCGGGGACTGAGGGCCGGGGCCCGGGGCCAGGCCCCGGCACAACACTTCGTGAACCCATTCGCACAGGCAAGGCTCGCATCATGAATGAAGACAAGCTCCGGGATTACCTCAAGTGGGTAACGGCGGACCTGCACGAGACCCGGCAGCGCCTTCGCGAACTGGAGGCGGGGGACCAGGAGCCGATCGCCATCGTCGGGATGAGCTGCCGCTACCCGGGCGGGGTCACCTCCCCCGACGAGCTGTGGCGGCTCGTCGCCGACGGCACCGACGCCGTCTCCGGGTTCCCCACCGAGCGCGGCTGGGACCTGGAGGGCCTGTACGACCCCGACCCGGAGCACGCCGGGACCGCCTACACCCGGCACGGCGGCTTCCTGCACGACGCCGACCGCTTCGACGCAGGCTTCTTCGGCATCTCGCCCCGCGAGGCCCTCGCCACCGACCCCCAGCAGCGCCTGCTCCTGGAGACCGCCTGGGAACTCCTCGAACGCGCCGGCATCGACCCGTCCTCCCTCAAGGGCAGCAAGGCCGGCGTCTTCGTCGGCGCCTCCACCTCCGGCTACGCCTCCGACGTCGTCGAGACGCCCGACGAGCTCGAAGGGCTCCTCCTCACCGGCGGCTCCGGGGCCGTCCTCTCCGGCCGCATCGCCTACACCCTCGGCCTGGAGGGCCCGGCGGTCACCGTCGACACCGCCTGCTCCTCCTCCCTCGTCGCCCTGCATCTCGCCGTGCAGGCCCTGCGCAACGGCGAGTGCTCGATGGCCATCGCCGGCGGCGTCTCCGTCATGGCCTCACCGCTGGTCTTCGTCGAGTTCAGCCGGCAGCGCGGCCTGTCCGCCGACGGCCGCTGCAAGCCGTTCGCCGCCGCCGCCGACGGCACCGGCTGGGCCGAGGGCGTCGGCATGCTCCTCGTCGAGCGCCTCTCCGACGCCCGGAAGAACGGCCACCAGGTCCTCGCCGTCGTCCGCGGCTCGGCCGTCAACCAGGACGGTGCCAGCAACGGCCTGACCGCCCCCAACGGCCCCGCCCAGCAGCGCGTCATCCGCGAAGCCCTCGCCGCCTCCGGCCTCACCGCCGGACAGGTCGACGCCGTCGAGGCCCACGGCACCGGCACCACCCTCGGCGACCCCATCGAGGCCCAGGCCCTCCTCGCCACCTACGGCCGAAACCGCCCCGACGGCCGTCCGCTGCGCCTGGGCTCCATCAAGTCCAACATCGGCCACGCCCAGTCCGCCGCCGGTGTCGCCGGCGTCATCAAGATGGTCATGGCGATGCGCGAGGGCGTCCTGCCCCGCTCCCTGCACATCGACGAGCCGACCCCGCACGTCGACTGGTCCTCCGGCGCCGTGGAGCTGCTGACCGAGGCCATGCCCTGGCCCGAGACCGGCGAGCCCCGCCGCGCCGCCGTCTCCTCCTTCGGCGTCAGCGGCACCAACGCCCACACCATCATCGAGCAGGCCCCCGAGCCTGCCGCTCCCGAGCCTGCCGCTCCCGAGCCTGCCGCTCCCGAGCCTGCCGCTCCCGAGTCCGCCGCCCCCGAGGGCGGCACCGGGGCGGCCGACGGCACCGCTCCGCCCTGGGTGCTCTCCGCCCGGACCGAACCCGCCCTGCGCGCCCAGGCCGCACGCCTCCACGCCCACCTCGCCGAGCGGCCCGGGCACGACGCGCACGACATCGCCCACGCCCTCGCCACCACGCGCGCCGCCCTGGAGCACCGCGCCGTCGTCACCGGCACCGACCGGGGCCAACTCCTCGCCGGGCTCGCCGCCGTGGCCGCCGGGGAACCCGCCGCCGGCACCGTACGCGGCCGGGTCTCCGACGGGCTGCTGGCCTTCCTGTTCACCGGCCAGGGCGCCCAGCGCCCCGGCATGGGACGCGAACTCCACACGGCCCACCCGGTCTTCGCCGCCGCCTTCGACGCGGCCTGCGCCGAACTCGACCGGCACCTCGACCGGCCGCTCGCCGAAGCGCTGGACAGCGACCTCGTCCACGAGACCGCCTACACCCAGGCCGCCCTCTTCGCCGTCGAGGTGGCCCTCTTCCGGCTCGTCGAATCCTGGGGCATCACCCCCGACTTCCTCGCCGGACACTCCGTCGGCGAGATCGCGGCCGCCCACGCCGCCGGAGTCCTCTCCCTCGCCGACGCGGCACAACTGGTCGCAGCCCGCGGCCGGTTGATGCAGGCCCTGCCCGCCGGAGGCGCGATGGTCTCCGTCCAGGCCGACGAGGAGACGGTCCTGCCGCTCCTCGCGGGCCGGGAGGACGAGGCCGGCATCGCCGCCGTCAACGGCCCGGAGGCCGTGGTGATCTCGGGCACCGAGACCGCCGTCCTGGAGATCGCCGGAACCCTCGCCGACCGGGGCGTGAAGACCAAGCGCCTGCGCGTCTCCCACGCCTTCCACTCGCCGCTGATGGAACCGATGCTGGAGGAGTTCCGCGCCGTCGTCTCCGGCCTCTCCTTCCACGCCCCCGCCCTCTCCCTCGTCTCCAACGTCACCGGCACCCTCGCCACCACCGGCGAACTGACCTCCCCCGACTACTGGGTGCGCCACGTCCGCGAGGCCGTCCGCTTCGCCGACGGCATCCGCACCCTGCACGCCGAAGGCGTCCGCACCTGCCTCGAACTCGGCCCCGACGGCACGCTCTCCGCCATGGGACAGGCCTGCCTCGACGACGACACCACCGCCCTGGTGCCCGCCCTCCGCAAGGACCGCCCCGAGGCCCCGGCCCTCCTCGCGGCCCTCGCCGCACTGCACACCCGCGGCACCGGCCCCGACTGGGCCGCCGTCCTCGCCGGCCGCCCGGCCCGCCATGTCGACCTGCCCACCTACGCCTTCCAGCACGACAGCTTCTGGCTCCGGGCCACCGGCTCCGCCGGCGACGCGGGCGCCCTCGGCCTCGGCCCCGCCCACCACCCGCTGCTCGGCGCCGTCGTGGCCCTGCCCGAGGGGCACCTCCTCACGGCCCGCCTCTCCGTGCAGACCCACCCCTGGCTCGCCGACCACGTCGTGCTCGGCTCCGTCGTCGTCCCCGGCACCGCCCTGCTCGAACTCGCCGTCCGCGCGGGCGACGAGGCCGGCTGCGCCGGCGTCGAGGAACTGACGCTGGAGACCCCCCTCGTCATGCCCCCGGGCGGCGGCGTCCAGCTGCGCGTCTCCGTCACCGGCCCCGACGACTCCGGCCGCCGCACCCTCGGCCTGTACTCCCGCGCCGAGGACGCCCCCGAGGACGAGCCGTGGACCCGCCACGCCACCGGCGTCCTCACCACCACCGGCCGCGCCGCCTCCACCGACCTGCGCGCCTGGCCCCCCGCGGGCGCCGAACCCGTCGATCTCACCGGCCTCTACGACGGCTTCGCCGCCAACGGCGTCACCTACGGCCCCCTCTTCCGCGGTCTGCGCGCCGCCTGGCGGCGCGGCGACGAGGTGTACGCCGAGGTCGCGCTCCCCGAGGAGGCCGCCGAGGAGGCCGCCCGCTACGGGGTCCACCCGGCCCTGCTTGACGCGGCCCTGCACGCGGTGGGTCTCGGCGGCTTCGTCGAGGACACCGGACAGCCCTGGCTGCCGTTCGTCTGGAACGGCATCTCCCTCCACGCCACCGGCGCCGCGGCCCTGCGCGTCAGGGCCACCCCCGCCGGCGCCGACGCCATGTCCCTGGAGATCGCCGACGCCACCGGCGCCTCCGTGGCCTCCGTGACCTCCCTGGCGATGCGCCCGGTCTCGGCGGAACAGCTCACCACCGCCGGCACCGGCGCCTACCTCGACTCGCTGTTCCAGATCGACTGGATCCCGGCCCCCGCCGTCACCGGCCCGGCCGCCCCCGCCGTCGCCCTCCTCGCCGCACAGGGCGACCTCGCCCCACGGCTCGCCCGCGTCCTGGGCGACGGCCCGGCACGGCCCGCCGTTCACGACGGCCTCGCCGCGCTCGCCGCCGGCACACAGATGCCCGACGCCGTCCTCCTTCCCTGCGCCACCGAAGGCCCCGCCCCGGAACAGGTGCGCGCCGAGGTCCGCCGCGTCCTGGCCGCCGTCCAGGACTGGCTGGCCGACGAGCGCTTCGAGAACTCCCGGCTCGTGCTCGTCACCCACGGCGCCGTCGCCGCCCGCGACGGCGAGGACCTCGCCGACCCCGGCCTCGCCGCCGTCTGGGGCCTGGTCCGCTCCGCCCAGACCGAGAACCCCGGCCGCTTCCTCCTCCTCGACCTCGACGGGGACGACGCGTCCCACCGCGCCCTGCCCGCCGCCCTCGGCACGGCCCTCGCCACGGACGAACCCCAACTCGCCCTGCGCACCGGCACCGCCCTCGTCCCCCGCCTCGGCCGGGTCACCGCCGACGGCGGACTCGTCCCGCCGCCCGGCACCGACCCCTGGCGCCTGGAGATCGTCGACCGCGGCACCCTGGAGAACCTCCACCTGACCGCCCACCCGGAAGCCGCCGCCCCCCTGGAGCCCGGACAGGTGCGCATCGCCGTCCGCGCCGCCGGCCTCAACTTCCGCGACGTCCTCAACACCCTCGGCATGTACCCCGGCAAGTCCGGCTTCCTGGGCCTCGAAGGCGCCGGCGTCGTCGTCGAGACCGCCCCCGACGTCACCGACCTGGCCGTCGGCGACCACGTCATGGGCCTGCTCTCCGGCGCCTTCAGCCCCCTGTCCGTCGCCGACCGGCGCCTCGTCGTCCCCATGCCGCGGGGCTGGACCCACGCCCAGGCCGCCACCGTCCCCATCGCCTTCCTCACCGCCTACTACGGCCTCTTCGACATCGGCGGGCTCCGCGCCGGGGAACGCGTCCTCGTCCACGCCGCCGCCGGCGGCGTCGGCTCCGCGGCCGTCCAACTCGCCCGCCACATAGGCGCCGAGACCTTCGGCACCGCCAGCGAGACCAAGTGGGACACCCTCCGCGCCGCCGGACTCGACGACGCCCACATCGCCAACTCCCGCACCCTCGACTTCGAGCAGGAGTTCCTGGCCGCGACGGACGGCCAGGGCATGGACGTCGTTCTCGACTCCCTCGCCCGCGAGTTCGTCGACGCCTCGCTGCGCCTGCTGCCCCACGGCGGCCGCTTCGCCGAGATGGGCAAGACCGACATCCGCGACCCCGACGAGGTCGCCGCGCTGCACCCCGGCGTCCACTACCGCAACTTCGACATCATCGAGGCCGGACCCGACCGCATCCGCGAGATCCTCGCCGAACTCCTCGCCCTCTTCGAGACGGGCGCCCTGCGACCGCTGCCCGTCACCGCCTGGGACGTGCACCGCGCCCCCGACGCCTTCCGCCACCTCGGCCAGGGCCGCAACATCGGCAAGGTCGCCCTGACCCTGCCCACCGCCCTCGACCCCGACGGCACCGTCCTCGTCACCGGCGCCACCGGCACCCTCGGCGGCCGCCTCGCCCGCCACCTCGTCACCGAGCACGGCGCCCGCCACCTGCTGCTCACCAGCCGCCGCGGCCCCGACGCACCCGGTGCGGCCGAACTCCGCGACGAGCTGACCGCGTTGGGCGCCGAGGTGACACTCGCCGCCTGTGACGCCGCCGATCGCGAAGCCCTGGCCGCACTGCTGGCCGCCGTCCCGGACGAGCACCCCCTCACCGCCGTCGTGCACACCGCCGGCGTCCTGGACGACGGCGTCGTCGGCGCCCTCACCGCCGACCGCCTCGACGCCGTGCTCCGCCCGAAGGTCGACGCCGCCCGGCACCTCCACGACCTCACCCGCGGCCTCGACCTGGCCGCCTTCGTCCTCTTCTCCTCCGTCGCCGGCGTCTTCGGCGCCGCCGGCCAGGCCAACTACGCCGCCGCCAACGCCTACCTGGACGCCCTCGCCCAGCACCGCCGCCGCGCCGGCCTGCCCGCCACCTCCGTGGCCTGGGGCCTGTGGGCCGAGGCCAGCGGCATGACCGGCGCCCTCGCCGAGATCGACCGCGGGCGCATGACCCGCTCCGGCCTCACCGGCATGACCACCGCCGAGGGCCTGGGCCTCCTCGACACCGCCGTCGGCCTCGCCCGGCCCGCACTCGTCTCCCTGCACCTGGACATCGCCGGGCTCCGGGCCGACGCCGAAGGCGTGCCCGCCCTCCTGCGCGGCCTCGTCCAGAGCCCCGGCCGCCGCGTCGTCCAGCCGGGCGCCGGCTCCGCCGAGGGCCTCGCCCAGCGCCTCGCCGGCCTCGCCCCCGCAGAACAGGCGCAGACCCTGCTCGACCTGGTCCGCACCCATGTCGCGGCCGTCCTCGGCCACACCGGCGCCGACTCCGTCGACGGCGACCGCGCCTTCAAGGAACTCGGCTTCGACTCGCTGACCGCCGTCGAACTCCGCAACCGCCTCAACGGCGCCACCGGCCTGCGGCTCCACGCGACCCTCGTCTTCGACTACCCCAACCCGACCGCCCTGGTGGAGTTCCTGCGCGGCGAACTCCTCGGCGCACAGGCACAGTTCGCCATCAACGGCCCGGCCCGGGCCGCGGCCCCCGCCGACGAGCCCATCGCCATCGTCGGCATGGCCTGCCGCTTCCCCGGCGGCATCGCCTCCCCCGAAGAGCTGTGGCGCCTGCTCGCCGACGGCGGCGACGCCATCTCCGGCTTCCCCGCGGACCGCGGCTGGGACCTGGACGCGCTCTACGACCCCGACCCGGACCGCCCGGGCACCAGCTACACGAAGGAAGGCGGCTTCCTCCACGACGTCGCCGGCTTCGACCCGGCCTTCTTCGGCATCTCGCCGCGCGAGGCCCTCGCCACCGACCCCCAGCAGCGGCTCCTGCTCGAAGCCGCCTGGGAGGTCTTCGAACGCGCCGGCATCGACCCGTCCTCTCTCAAGGGCAGCAAGGCCGGCGTGTTCGCCGGCGTCAGCTACCACGACTACGGCTCCCACACGGCCGCCCTGCCCGGAGAGGTCGAGGGCTACCTCGTCACCGGCAACTCCAACAGCATCGCCTCCGGCCGCATCGCCTACACCTTCGGGCTGGAGGGCCCGGCGGTGACGGTGGACACGGCGTGCTCCTCGTCGCTGGTCGCCCTGCACCTCGCCATCCAGGCGCTGCGCAGCGGCGAGTGCGAGATGGCGCTGGCCGGCGGCGTGACCGTCATGGCCAAGCCGGACACCTTCGTCGACTTCGCGCGCCAGCGCGGCCTGGCCCCCGACGGCCGCTGCAAGGCCTTCGCCGGCGCGGCGGACGGCACCGCCTGGGCCGAGGGCGTCAGCCTCCTGCTCGTCGAGCGGCTGTCGGACGCGCGGCGCAACGGTCACCAAGTGCTGGCCGTGGTACGGGGATCGGCCGTCAACCAGGACGGTGCGAGCAACGGTCTGACGGCGCCCAACGGTCCGTCCCAGCAGCGCGTCATCCGCGCGGCGCTGGAGAGCGCCGGTCTGGGCACCGCCGACGTCGACGCCGTCGAGGCGCACGGCACGGGCACGCGCCTCGGTGACCCCATCGAGGCCCAGGCCCTGCTGGCCACCTACGGCCGCAACAGGCCCGACGACCGGCCCCTGTGGCTGGGCTCCCTCAAGTCCAACATCGGCCACACCCAAGCCGCTTCGGGCGTCGCGGGCATCATCAAGATGGTGCTGGCCATGCGGGAGGGCGTCCTGCCGCAGACGCTGCACGTGGACGAGCCGACGCCGCACGTGGACTGGTCGGCGGGCGCTGTGGAGTTGCTGACCGAGGCGGTGGCCTGGCCGGAGGCCGAGGACCGGCCGCGGCGCGCCGCGGTGTCGTCGTTCGGCTTCAGCGGGACGAACGCGCACGTGATCCTGGAGCAGGCGCCTGCCGTCGACGAGGACGGGGCGGCGGTGCACGATGCTCCCGGCGCGGTGCCGTGGGTGCTGTCGGCGAAGTCTCCTGCTGCACTGGAACAGCAGGCGGAGCGGCTCCGGGAGTTCGTTGCCGAGCATCCTGAACTGTCGCCGGTGGACGTGGCGTTCTCGCTGGCGACATCGCGCGTGGCGATGGAACACCGCGCGGTGGTCGTCGGTACCGGCCGCGAAGAACTGCTGGCCGGACTCGCGACGCCGGCGAGCGGTGAGGCCGTGGGCGGGAAGCTGGCGGTGCTGTTCACGGGGCAGGGTGCGCAGAGGGTTGGTATGGGGCGTGAATTGCGTGCTGCGTTCCCGGTGTTCGCGGAGGCGTTCGGTGCCGTGTGTACCGAGCTGGATCTGGAGCGGTCGCTGGTCGAGGTGATCGATGGGGATGGTGAGGCGCTGGACCGTACGGAGTACACGCAGGCTGCGTTGTTCGCGGTCGAGGTTGCGCTGTTCCGTCTGATCGAGTCGTGGGGTGTTCGTCCGGACTTCCTGGCCGGGCACTCCGTGGGTGAGATTGCCGCTGCGCATGTGGCGGGTGTTCTGTCGCTGGCTGATGCGGCACGCCTCGTGTTGGCTCGTGGGCGTCTGATGCAGGCGTTGCCGGCCGGTGGGGCGATGGTGTCCGTCCAGGCCGACGAGGGGACGGTGCTGCCGCTGCTGGCCGGTCGTGAGGATGAGGTCGGTATCGCTGCCGTCAATGGCCCGCTTTCCGTGGTGATTTCGGGCGTCGAGTCGACTGTCCTGGAGATCGTGGACGCTCTGGCGGCGGATGGTGTGAAGACGAAGCGTCTGCGGGTTTCGCACGCGTTCCACTCGCCGTTGATGGAGCCGATGCTGGAGGACTTCCGTCAGGTCGTCTCCCGGCTCACCTTCTCCGCGCCGTCCATCCCGGTCGTGGCCTCCGGTGACGTGACGTCTCCTGACTACTGGGTGTCTCATGTCCGCGATGCGGTCCGTTTCGCGGACGGGATCCGTGACCTGGAGAGTCGTGGCGTTCGTACGTTCCTTGAACTCGGCCCGGACGCCGTGCTGTCGGCGATGGGCCAGGACTGCCTGGCCGACGAGCAGAGCGCCGTCTTCGTCCCGGTCCTGCGCAAGGGCCGCGACGAGGAGCGCTCGGCCGTCGACGCTCTCGGCCGGCTCCACACCCGCGGTGTCACGGTCGACTGGCAGACGTTCTTCGCACCGAGCGGCGCCCGCCGCGTCGACCTGCCCACCTACGCCTTCCAGCGCGAACGCTACTGGCTGCAGCCGACCGGATCCCGTCCCGGGGACATGGCCTCGGCGGGTCTGGGAGCGGCGGATCACCCGCTGCTGGGCGCTGCGGTGGCACTGCCCGGTTCCGACGGGTTCCTGTTCACCGGCCGGTTGTCGCTGAGCACGCACCCCTGGCTGGCGGACCACGCCGTGGGCGGCATGGTGCTCCTGCCGGGCACGGCCTTCGTCGAACTGGCCATGCGCGCCGGTGACCAGGCGAACTGCGGCCTCCTGGAGGAGCTGGCGCTGGAGGTCCCGCTGGTCCTCCCCGAGCGCGGTGGCGTTCAACTGCGCGTCTCCGTGGAAGAGGCCGACGAGTCCGGCCGCCGGGCGCTGTATGTGTTCTCGCGCTCCGAGGACGCCCCGTCCGACGAACCGTGGACTCGCCACGCCTCCGGTCTGCTCGCTCCAGGCCGGGGAGCCGACACCGCCGTCGACCTCTCGGTGTGGCCGCCGGCCGGTGCCGAGCCGGTCGACACGGAGGGCCTGTACGAGGGGCTCGCGGCCGGTGGACTGGACTACGGACCGGTCTTCCAGGGACTGCGCAACGCCTGGCGGCTCGATGGGGAGTTCTACGCCGAGGTCGCCCTGCCCGAGGGTGCCGACGCGAAGGAGTTCGGCCTGCACCCGGCGCTGTTCGACGCCGCGCTGCACCTCATCGGCCTGAGCAGGGGAGAGGCCGCGGAGTCCGGCCCCGAGCTTCCGTTCGCGTTCGACGACGTCGTGCTCCATGCGGTGGGCGCGTCCGGCCTGCGGGTGCGGATGACGACCTTGGAGTCCGGTGCGGCGTCCCTGGTCTTCGCCGACGCGGCGGGCGAGCCGGTCGCCTCGGTGGGCTCGCTGGCATCGCGGCCCGTGTCCACCGACGAGTTGGAGGCTTCGAGGGGCACGGAGTCGCTGTACCGCGTCGACTGGCCGGTGGTGCCCGTCTCCGCCGTGGACGGTACGTGGGCGGCGGTGGGTGCGGTGCCCGCCGGGTCGGCGGATCGTTTCGTGGTCCACGCCGATGTGGCGTCCGTGGAGTCGGCGGATGCGGTGTTCGCCTTCCTGTCGGTCGGGTCCGATGTCCGGGAGGCGGCGCACGAGGCGCTGGCCCTGGTGCAGTCGTGGCTGGCGGAGGAGCGGTTCGCGGAATCGCGTCTGGTCATGGTGACGCACGGCGCAGTGGGTGTGGGCGATGCGGTCACGGAGCCTGCCGCGGCCGCGGTGCGCGGTCTGGTGCGTTCGGCGCAGTCGGAGAACCCTGGGCGGTTTGTCCTGGTGGATGTGGACGGGGCCGATGCTTCGTACGAGGTGCTGTCCTCTGCTCTTGCTGTGGATGAGCCGGAGTTCGCGCTGCGTGAGGGTGTCGCGTATGCGCCTCGTCTGGCCCGGGCGGCTGCTTCCGTGGATACCGCCCTGGTCTGGGGTGAGGGTCCGGTTCTGGTCACGGGTGCGACGGGCAGTCTGGGTGGGCTTGTGGCTCGTCATCTGGTGACAGCGCATGGTGTGCGTCGTCTGGTGTTGACGAGTCGTCGTGGTCCGGAGGCTCCGGGTGCTGCGGAACTGCGCGGCGAATTGGTTGCGTTGGGTGCCGAGGTGGCCGTCGTCGCTTGTGATGTGGCGGACCGGGAGGCGTTGGCCGGGCTTCTGGCCGGGCATCCGGTGTCGGCGGTCGTCCATGCGGCGGGTGTGCTGGACGACGGTGTGGTGGAGTCGCTCACCCCCGAGCGTCTGGACGCCGTCCTGCGTCCGAAGGCCGTCGCTGCCTGGAACCTGCACGAGCTGACCAAGGACCTGGACCTCACGGCCTTCGTCCTCTTCTCCTCGGCGGCCGGTGTCTTCGGCAACGCGGGCCAGGCCAACTACGCCGCCGCAAACGCCTACTTGGATGCACTCGCCCACTACCGCCGCGCCGCCGGTCTTCCCGCGACCTCCCTCGCCTGGGGTCTGTGGGCCGACGGCGCCGGTATGGCCGGTGAGTTGGGCGCGGCGGAACAGGACCGTCTGGAGCGGGCCGGATCGCGCGGGCTGGCGGCCGACGAGGGGCTGCGGCTCTTCGACGCGGCCACCGTCCGCTCCGACGAGGCGCTGTTCGTCCCCGTACACCTCGACCTCACCGCGCGGTTCGCCTCGGACGGCCCGGTCCCCGCGCTGCTGCGCCGCCTCGTGCGAGGCCCGCAGCGCCGTACCGCCGCCACCGGCGCGACCGAGGCGGCGGGCTCCTGGAAGGGACGCTTCACCGGCCTCGCCGAGGCCGAGCGCGAACGGGCCCTCGTGGACCTGGTACGGGCGCAGGTGGCCGGAGCGTTGGGATACGCCGCCTCGGGCGCGGTGGAGCTCGGCAGGGCGTTCAGCGAGCTGGGCTTCGACTCGCTGACGGCACTGGAACTGCGCAACCGCCTGAGCAGCGAGACGGGCGTACGCCTGCCCGCCACCTTGGTCTTCGACTACCCGACCCCCGCGGCGCTGCTGGCGTTCCTCCGCGAGGAACTCTCCGGCGTACGGCCCGCGTTGAGCACCCCGGCCCGGCCGGTCGTCGGCCCGGCGGACGACGAGCCGATCGCGATCGTGGGCATGGCCTGCCGCTACCCCGGCGGCATCGCCTCCCCGGAGGACCTGTGGCGTCTGGTCGCAGGGGAGGGCGACGCGATCTCCGCGTTCCCCACCGACCGCGGCTGGGACCTGGACGCCCTCTACCACCCGGACCCCGACCACCACGGCACCTCCTACACCCGCGAAGGCGGCTTCCTGCACCGGGCGGCGGACTTCGACCCGGAGTTCTTCGGGGTGTCGCCGCGTGAGGCCGTCGCCATGGACCCGCAGCAGCGTCTGCTGCTGGAGACCACCTGGGAGGCGTTCGAGCGGGCGGGCATCGACCCGGCCTCGGCGCGCGGGAGCCGGACCGGTGTCTTCGCCGGAGTCATGTACTACGACTACGCGCTCCGTCTGAAGGCCGTCCCCGACGAGCTGGAGGGCTACGTCGGGATGGGCAGCGCGGGCAGTGTCGTGTCCGGCCGGCTGGCCTATTCGTTCGGGCTGGAGGGCCCGACGGTGACGGTGGACACGGCGTGCTCGTCCTCCCTCGTCGCTCTCCACCTGGCGGCGCAGGCGTTGCGCAACGGCGAGTGCGACATGGCACTGGCCGGCGGTGTCACCGTCATGTCGGCCCCCAGTACGTTCGTCGAGTTCAGCCGTCAGCGCGGCCTGTCCGCTGACGGTCGCTGCAAGCCGTTCGCCGCGGCGGCGGACGGGACCGGCTGGTCCGAGGGCGTCGGCATGCTCGTGGTCGAGCGGCTGTCGGACGCGCGGCGCAACGGTCACCAGGTGCTGGCGGTCGTCCGTGGCAGTGCCGTCAACCAGGACGGTGCGAGCAACGGTCTGACGGCGCCCAACGGTCCGTCCCAGCAGCGCGTCATCCGCGCGGCACTGGAGAGTGCCGGCCTGACCGCGGCCGACGTCGACGCCGTCGAGGCGCACGGCACGGGTACGCGCCTGGGTGACCCGATCGAGGCCCAGGCCCTGCTGGCCACCTACGGCCAGGACCGGCCGGAGGACCGGCCGTTGCGGCTGGGATCCCTGAAGTCCAACATCGGCCACACCCAGGCCGCCGCCGGTGTCGGTGGCGTCATCAAGATGGTCATGGCGATGCGGGAGGGTGTCCTCCCGCGGACCCTGCACGTGGACGAGCCGACGCCGCACGTCGACTGGTCGGCGGGCGCTGTGGAACTGCTGACCGAGGCCACGCCCTGGCCGGAGGCCGCGGGACCGCGTCGGGCCGGTGTCTCCTCGTTCGGCTTCAGCGGCACCAACGCGCATGTGATTCTTGAGCAGGCTCCGGTCGCCGCCGAGGACGAGCCGGTGCGGGACACGGACGGCGGCGTGGCGCCATGGGTGCTGTCGGCGAAGTCCGAGGCCGCGTTGGCACAGCAGGCGGAGCGGCTCCGGGAGTTCCTCACCGATCGCCCTGAACTGTCGCCGATGGACGTGGCGTTCTCGTTGGCGACGTCGCGTGCGGTGCTGGAGCACCGCGCGGTGGTGACGGGTACGAGCCGTGAGGAGCTGCTGTCGGCCCTCAAGGCTGTCGCCGCCGGTGAGAACGGGACCGTGGCGGCCGATGGCCGTCTGGCGGTGCTGTTCACGGGGCAGGGTGCGCAGCGGATCGGGATGGGGCGTGAACTGCGTGCCGCTTTCCCGGTGTTCGCGGATGCCTTCGAGGCTGTGTGTGCCGAGTTGGACTTGGAGCGGTCGCTGGTCGAGGTGATCGATGGGGATGGTGAGGCGCTGGATCGGACGGAGTACACGCAGGCTGCGTTGTTCGCGGTCGAGGTCGCGCTGTTCCGTCTGGTCGAGTCGTGGGGCATTCGTCCCGACTTCCTGGCCGGACATTCCGTGGGTGAGATTGCCGCTGCGCATGTGGCGGGTGTTCTGTCGCTGGCGGATGCGGCACGCCTCGTGTCGGCTCGTGGGCGTCTGATGCAGGCGTTGCCGGCCGGTGGTGCGATGGTGGCCGTCCAGGCGGCCGAGGAGATGGCGCTGCCGCTGCTCGCCGGTCGTGAGGCCGAGGTCGGTATCGCGGCCGTCAACGGCCCGCGTTCCATGGTGATTTCAGGCGCCGAGAGTGCCGTCCTGGAGATCGCGGATGCCCTGGCGGCCGACGGTGTGAAGACCAAGCGTCTGCGCGTGTCCCACGCGTTCCACTCGCCGTTGATGGAGCCGATGCTGGAGGACTTCCGTCAGGTCGTCTCGCAGCTCACCTTCTCCGAGCCGTCGATTCCCATCGTCGCCTCCGGTGACGTGACGTCTCCCGACTACTGGGTGGCTCACGTCCGCGACGCCGTCCGCTTCGCCGACGCCATCCGTAACCTGGAGGCCGAGGGCGTTCGTACGTTCCTGGAGCTCGGTCCGGACGGCGTGCTGTCGGCGATGGGCCAGGACTGCCTGTCCGACGACCGGAGCGCCATCTTCGTTCCCGCTCTGCGCAAGGACCGCGACGAACAGCGCACCCTCGTCGACGCCCTCGGCCGACTCCACACCCATGGCGTCACAGTCGACTGGCACGCGTTCCTCGCGCCGCACCACGCCCGCCGCGTCGACCTGCCCACCTACGCCTTCCAGCACCAGCACTACTGGCTGGACGAGGCCGCCCCGGCGATAGGGGATGTGGTCTCGGCCGGACTAGGGGCTGCGGACCACCCCCTACTCGGGGCAGCCGTCCCGCTGGCCGATTCGGACGGCTACCTCTTCACGGGCCGCCTTTCGCTCGGCACCCACCCCTGGCTGGTCGATCACGCGGTCTCCGGCACGGTCCTCGTTCCGGGAACGGCGTTCGTCGAGCTGGCGGCCGTGGCCGCCGACCGGGTCGGCTGTGGACTGCTGGAGGAACTGACCCTGGAGGCGCCGCTGGTCCTGTCCCCGCAGGGCGGCGTCCAGCTCCAGGTCTCCGTAGGGGCCCCCGACGAGGAGGGCCGGCGCAGCCTGAGCGTCCACGCCCGTCCGCAGGACGCGGGCCCCGACACCCCGTGGCTGCGGCATGCCACCGGCCTGCTGGCCGGGGACGCTCCGGCCGCCGGTTTCGACCTCGCGGTCTGGCCGCCGACCGGTGCCGAACCGCTCGAAACGGAGGGCCTGTACGAGGGTCTCGCCGTCGGCGGGCTGGAGTACGGCCCGGTGTTCCAGGGGCTGCGGAAGGCATGGCGGCTCGGCGAGGAGGTTTACGCCGAGGTCTCGCTCCCCGAGGACGTCGAGGCCCGGGCGTTCGGCCTGCACCCGGCCCTCCTCGACGCCGCGCTCCACACCATCGGCCTGGGCGGATTCGTCGCGGAGACGGGAAGCCCACACCTGCCGTTCGCATGGTCGGACGTGGCCCTGTTCGCGGTGGGCGCTTCGACGCTGCGGGTGAAGGTCTCGCCTGCGGGCGGTACGGCGGTGTCGCTGTTGCTCGCCGATGCGGCGGGTTCCGCGGTGGCGTCGGTCGGATCGCTGGCGGTCCGCCCGGTCTCGGCCGGGCAACTGGCCCTGGCGGGACGGACGCAGCACATCGAGTCGATGTTCGTCGTCGACTGGCGCATGGTCGCGCCGGATGCCGGGTCCGTCGAGGACGGCTCCCGGGCCGTTCTCGACACCGATGGGGGAGTGCTGCACGCCGCCCTGGAGCGCACGGGCGCCAAGGTTGCCGTCGCCACGGAGCTGGAGGCTCTGCTGTCGGCGGGTGTGGTGCCGACGACGGTCCTCGCCGCCGTTCCCGCGGCCGAGGGGCACGGCGCGGACGCCGTCCGCGAGGCGGCTCACCGGGCCCTGGGCCTGGTGCGGTCGTGGCTGGCGGAGGAGCGGTTCGCGGAGTCGCGCCTGGTCGTCGTGGTGTCCGGGTCCGTCGCCGTGGACGGCGACGACGTGGTCACGGAACCCGCTCTGGCGGCGGTGCGCGGTCTGGTGCGTTCGGCGCAGTCGGAGAACCCCGGGCGGTTTGTCCTGGTGGACGTGGACGGTACTGATGCCTCGTACGAGGCGTTGGCCTCCGTCCTCGCCCTGGACGAGCCGGAGTTCGCGCTGCGTGAGGGTGTCGCGTATGCGCCCCGTCTGACCCGGGCGACCGCTGCCGGGGACACGGCCGCAGTCTGGGGCGAGGGCCCGGTGCTGATCACGGGTGCGACGGGCAGTCTGGGTGGGCTTGTGGCTCGTCATCTGGTGACAGCGCATGGTGTGCGTCGTCTGGTGTTGACGAGTCGTCGTGGTCCGGAGGCTCCGGGTGCTGCGGAACTGCGCGACGGGCTGGTTGCGTTGGGTGCCGAGGTGGCCGTCGTCGCTTGTGATGTGGCGGACCGGGAGGCGTTGGCCGGGCTTCTGGCCGAGCATCCGGTGACGGCGGTCGTCCATGCGGCGGGTGTGCTCGACGACGGAGTCGTGGAGTCGCTCACCCCCGAGCGTCTGGACGCCGTCCTTCGTCCGAAGGCCGTCGCTGCCTGGAACCTGCACGAGCTGACCAAGGACCTGGACCTCACGGCCTTCGTCCTCTTCTCCTCGGCGGCCGGTGTCTTCGGCAACGCGGGCCAGGCCAACTACGCCGCCGCGAACAGCTTCCTGGACGCCCTCGCCGAGCACCGTCGTGCGGCCGGTCTCCCTGCGACCTCCCTCGCCTGGGGCCTGTGGGCCGACGAGGCCGGCATGGCCGGTGAGCTGGCCGACCACGACCGGGTCCGCATGTCCCGGTCGGGGGTGGCACCCCTGTCCGCGAAGGAAGGTCTGGGGTTGTTCGACCTGGCGGAGAGCATCGGCCGCGCGGTTATGATGCCGATGCATCTGGACCTCCCGGCACTCGGAGCCGGAAGCGGACAGGTGCCCGCGCTGTTGCGAGGTCTGTTCCGTGTGCCGGCCCGAAGGGTCGTCGTGACGGATGCCGACCCATCCACCACCCTGCAGCAGCGGTTGTCCGGGCTGTCCCGGGTCGAGCAGGACTCCCTCCTGCTGGATCTGGTGCGGGCCCAGGCGGCGTCCGTGCTGTCCTACGCGGGGCCCGAAGCCATCGGTCCCGACCGGGCGTTCTCCGAGTTCGGATTCGACTCGCTCACCGCGGTCGAACTCCGCAACCGGCTCAACACGGCGACCGGCCTGCGCCTCCCGGCCACCCTCATGTTCGACTACCCGACCTCGCGCGCTCTCGCCGACCACCTGCGGTCGGAGCTGGCACCTGCGGACGAGCCGGACGGCGACTCCGAAGGCGACCGCATCCGGCGGATCCTGCTGTCGATCCCGCCGGCGCGGCTGCGTGACGCCGGACTGATGGAAACCCTGCTGGAACTCGCCGACTTCCGTGGCGAACCCTCCGCGCCGGACGAGACCGAGGAGAAGGACTCGATCGACGCGATGGACGCGGACAGCTTGATCCAGATGGCGCTCGGCGGCGCCGGCTTTGACGACGATGTGACGCGAGAAGGATGAGGCTGAGGCTCTGATGGCTGCTTCCCAGGAGAAGGTCCTTGAAGCCCTCCGTGCTTCGCTCAAGGAGCAGGAACGTCTCCGCGAGCAGAACCGTGCGCTGACCGCCGCGGCACGCGAACCGATCGCGATCGTCGGCATGGCGTGCCGCTACCCGGGCGGCGTGCGGTCTCCGGAGGACCTCTGGCAGCTGGTGGCCGAAGGCCGGGACGCCGTCTCGGAGTTCCCGTCCGACCGTGGCTGGGACATCGAGCGCCTCTACGACCCCGAGGCGCGGACTCCCGGTACGTCCTACACGCGGGAAGGCGGCTTCCTCCACGAAGCCGCCACCGAGTTCGACCCCGCCTTCTTCGGGATCTCGCCGCGGGAAGCCGTGGCGATGGACCCGCAGCAGCGCCTGTTGCTGGAAGCCTCCTGGGAAGCGTTCGAGCGGGCGGGCGTCGACCCGGCCTCCCTGCGCGGGAGCCGGACCGGCGTCTTCGCCGGCGTCATGTACCACGACTACGCGGAACTGGTCGGCCAGGACGCCGACAACGAGGGCTTCGTCGGCACCGGCACCTCCGGAAGCGTCGCTTCCGGACGGGTCGCCTACACCCTCGGGCTGGAAGGCCCGGCGGTGACCGTCGACACCGCCTGCTCGTCGTCCCTGGTCGCCCTCCACCTCGCGGCACAGGCCCTGCGCAACCGCGAGTGCTCGCTCGCCCTCGCGGGCGGCGTCACCGTCATGGCCACGCCCGGCACCTTCATCGAGTTCAGCCGCCAGCAGGGCCTGTCCAAGGACGGCCGCTGCAAGGCGTTCTCGGTGAATGCCGACGGCACCGGCTGGTCCGAGGGCGTCGGCATGCTGCTCCTGGAGCGGCTGTCCGACGCCCGGGAGAACGGCCACCGCGTCCTCGCGGTCGTGCGCGGCTCGGCCATCAACCAGGACGGTGCGAGCAACGGACTGACCGCCCCCAACGGCCCGTCCCAGCAACGCGTCATCCGCCAGGCCCTGGCGAGCGCCCGGCTCTCCGCCGAGCACGTGGACGCGGTGGAGGCGCACGGCACGGGTACGCGCCTGGGCGACCCGATCGAGGCCCAGGCCCTGCTGGCCACCTACGGCCAGGACCGGCCGGAGGACCGGCCGTTGTGGCTCGGCTCCATCAAGTCCAACATCGGTCACACCCAGGCCGCCGCCGGTGTCGGCGGCATCATCAAGATGGTCATGGCGATGCGCGAGGGCGTCCTCCCGCAGACTCTGCACGCCGACGAGCCGACCCCGCATGTGGACTGGGCCGCCGGTGCCGTCCGTCTGCTCGGCTCCGCCCAGCAGTGGCCGCAGACCGGCAGGCCGCGCCGCGCCGGCGTCTCCTCCTTCGGCTTCAGTGGCACCAACGCCCACGTCATCGTCGAGCAGGCCCCCGAGCCCGCTGCCCCGGCCACCGACGCTTCTGCTCCAGGGCACCCTGTGCCATGGGTGCTGTCCGGCCGCAGCGAACGCGCACTGGCCGCCCAGGCGCGGCAGTTGCTCGACCACCTGAGCCACCACCCCGAGGCGTCGACGTCCGGGATCGGCCGCTCCCTGGCACTCGGGCGCGCCCGCTTCGAGCACCGCGCCGTCCTCCTCGCCACCGACCGGACGCGCTCCGAGGAACTCCTCACGGCTCTCGCAGAGGGCCGGCCTACCCCCGGGCTCGTCACGGGAGTTACCGCCAACCCCGTCGAGAAGACGGTGTTCGTGTTCCCGGGGCAGGGGTCGCAGTGGGTGGGGATGGCGGTTGGTCTGCTGGATGAGAGTCCTGTTTTTGCGGAGCGGATTGCGGCGTGTGAGCGGGCGTTGGCGTCGTATGTGGACTGGTCGTTGACTGGTGTGTTGCGTGGTGTGGAGGGTGCGCCGGGGTTGGATCGGGTGGATGTGGTGCAGCCGGTGTTGTGGGCGGTGATGGTGTCGCTGGCCGAGGTGTGGCGTTCGTATGGTGTGCGGCCGTCGGCGGTGGTGGGGCATTCGCAGGGTGAGATTGCTGCTGCTGTGGTGTCGGGTGCGCTGTCTCTTGAGGACGGTGCGCGTGTGGTGGCGTTGCGTTCGCGGGCGATTGAGGCTTTGGCGGGCCGGGGTGGGATGGTGTCGGTTCCGCTGCCGGTGGACGGTGTGCGTGAACTGATCGCCCGCTGGGACGGCCGGGTATCCGTGGCGGCGGTGAATGGCCCGACCTCCGTGGTCGTCTCCGGTGAAGTGGCGGCCTTGGACGAGCTGATGGCCCACTGCGAGGCCGAGTCCATCCGCGCCCGTCGTATCCCCGTGGACTACGCCTCGCACTCCGCCGTCGTGGAGGAGATTCGGGAGCGGATCCTTGAGGTTCTGGCTCCTGTCGTGCCGCTCAAGCCGGAGGTGCCGTTCTTCTCGACGGTGACGGGGGAGTGGCTGTCGGACGCCGTGACCGACGCCGACTAC
This sequence comes from Streptomyces luteireticuli, assembly GCF_041519305.1. NCBI lineage: Bacteria > Bacillati > Actinomycetota > Actinomycetes > Kitasatosporales > Streptomycetaceae > Streptomyces > Streptomyces luteireticuli. The sequence continues at coordinate 1,398,376 of NZ_CP167927.1, read as the reverse complement.
TGGTATCGCAACCTGCGCCAGACCGTCGAACTGGCCGATGCTGTCGCTGCGTTGTCGGCGCAGGGCTTCGGCGCCTTCGTCGAAGTGAGCGCGCATCCGGTCCTGACCGTCCCGGTCCAGGAGACTCTGGAGGGTACGGACGCGGTGGTGCTGGGCACCTTGCGTCGTGACGAGGGTGGTCTGGAGCGCTTCCTGCTCTCCCTGGCCGAGGCCCACACCCGCGGCATCGCCCTCGACTGGACCGTGCTCGTCCCTGAGCGGCAAGCCCCCCAAGTCGACCTGCCGACCTATGCGTTCCAGCGCGAGCGCTACTGGCCCAAGCCCCTCACGGCCACCGGCGACGTCACCTCCGCGGGCCTCGGTTCCGTGGGTCACCCGCTCCTGGGCGCGGCCGTGCCGCTGCCCGAGTCCGGCGGATTCCTGTTCACCGGGCGCCTGTCCCGCGACAGCCACCCCTGGCTCGCCGAGCACACCGTCTCCGGCACGGTCATCCTCCCCGGCACCGCTTTCCTCGAACTCGCCGTCCGTGCGGGCGACCAGGTGGGCTGCGGCCGGGTCGCCGACCTCACCCTCTCGGCGCCCCTGGTCCTGCCCGAGAACGGCGGCGTCCAGCTGCAGATCTCCGTCGGCTCCGAGGACGAGGCCGGGCACCGGCCGCTGAACGTCTTCTCCCGGCCGGAGTCCGCCCCCGATGACCAACCGTGGGTCCGGCACGCCACCGGCACCCTCGCGGCCGGTGCCACGAACCCCGCCTTCGACCTGTCCGCCTGGCCCCCGGCCGGGGCCGAGCCCGTCGACTCGGTCGACGTCCTCTACGAGCGCCTCGGCGACGGCGGTCTCGACTACGGTCCGGTCTTCCGCGGCCTGCGCGCCGCATGGCGGCACGACGGTGCGGTCCTCGCCGAAGTCGCCCTGCCCGAAGGCACGGACACCGAGGGCTTCGGTCTCCACCCCGCGCTGCTCGACTCCGCCCTGCACGCCATCGGCCTGGGGGCGTTCGTCACCGAGGCCGACCGCACCCATCTGCCCTTCTCCTGGGCCGGAGTCACCCTCCACGCCACGGGCGCCGGTGCCCTCCGGGTGCGGATCGCCGAGGCCGGCGCGGACTCCGTGACGATCGACGTCGCCGACACGACCGGCGCCCCCGTGGCGTCCGTCGAATCGCTCGCCCTGCGTCCCGTGTCGGCTCGGCAACTCGCCGACGGCGGCACCCGCCTGGAATCGCTCTACCGGCTCGACTGGCCCGCTCCCCCGCTGCCCTCCGGCCCCGCGCCCGCCACCGATGTGGCCGTCCTCGGCTGGGGCCTCGACGATCTCGCCGGACGGACGGGCCTCACCACCGTCCACCACGCCGACCTGGCCTCCCTCGCCGCCGCCGGCCCGGTCGCCGGTCTCGTTGCCGTGTCCGGCACCACGCCGGGCGACGCCCGGCGGACCGCCGACCCCGAGGCGGTACGCACCGCAACCCACCGGGCCCTGGACCTCGTCCAGGCATGGCTCGCCGACGAACGGTGCGCCGAGGCCCGCCTCGTCCTGATCACCCGAGGTGCGGTCGCCGTCGGCACCGAGGAGACCGCCGACCCGGCCCAGGCCGCCGTCTGGGGCCTGGTGCGCTCCGCGCAGTCGGAGAACCCCGACCGGTTCGTGCTCGTGGACCTCGACGACGACCCGGCCTCGTACGCGGCACTGGCCGCCGCCCTCGTCACCGACGAGCCCCAGATCGCCCTGCGCGCCGGCACGTTGCACACCGCCCGGCTCGCCCGGGTGAACCGCCCGGCCCTGCTGCCGCCGGCCGACGCTGCGGCCTGGCACCTGGAGACCTCGGGCCGGGGCACCCTGGAGAACCTCTACTTCGCCCCGGGCGACGAGGCGGACGCCCCGCTGGAGGAGGGGCAGGTCCGCATCGCTGTCCATGCGGCGGGCCTCAACTTCCGCGACGTCCTCAACGCCCTCGGCATGTACCCGGGCGAGTCCCCCCTCGGCCTGGAAGGCGCCGGCGTCGTCCTCGAAACGGGGCCCGGCGTACGGCGATTCAAGACCGGCGACCGCGTCTTCGGTCTCTTCGGCAACGCCTTCGGCCCGGTGGCCGTCGCCGACCAGCGCATGATCGGCCCGATGCCCGGCTCCTGGACCTACGCCCAGGCGGCCGCGGTCCCCGTCGTCTACCTCACGGCCTACTACGGCCTGATGGACCTGGGCTCCCTCCGCTCCGGCGAGAAGGTGCTGATCCACGCGGCGGCCGGTGGCGTGGGCATGGCCGCCGTGCAGCTGGCGCAGCATCTGGGCGCCGAGGTCTACGGCACGGCGAGCCCGGGCAAGTGGGACGCGCTGCGCGCCCAGGGCCTGGACGACGCCCACATCGCCAACTCCCGCACCCTGGACTTCGAGCAGGAGTTCCTGGCCGCCACCGACGGCCGGGGCATGGATGTCGTCCTCGACTCGCTCGCCCGTGAGTTCGTCGACGCGTCGCTGCGCCTGCTGCCCCACGGCGGCCGCTTCCTGGAGATGGGCAAGACCGACATCCGTGACGCGGCGGAGGTCGCCGCCGCGTATCCGGGCGTCGCGTACACCGCCTACGACCTCGTCACCGCGGCGGGCCCCGACCGTATCCAGGACATGCTCCTGGAGATCATCGCCCTCTTCGAGGCCGGCGCCTTCCGGCACCTGCCCCTGACCCACTGGGACGTCCGCGACGCCCTGGAGGCCTTCCGCTACCTCGGGCAGGCCCGGCACACCGGCAAGCTGGTCCTCACCGTCCCGCAGAACCGCCGCCCCGAGGGGACGGTGCTGGTCACCGGTGCCACCGGGACGTTGGGTGCGCTCGTCGCCCGGCACCTGGTCGCCGAGCACGGCGTCCGCCACCTGTTGCTCACCAGCCGCCGCGGCGCGGACGCGCCCGGTGCAGCCGAACTACGCGCCGAGTTGGAGACGTTGGGCGCCGATGTGACCATCGCGGCCTGCGATGCCGCCGACCGGGAGGCGCTGGCCGACCTGCTCGCCGCCGTCCCGGCGGAGCGCCAGCTCACCGGTGTCTTCCACATCGCGGGCGTCCTGGACGACGGCATCGTCGCCTCCCTCACCCCCGAGCGGATCGACACGGTCCTCCGGCCCAAGGCCGACGCCGCCTGGAACCTCCACGAACTCACGCTCGGCCTCGACCTCACCGAGTTCGTCCTCTTCTCGTCCGCCGCGGGCACCTTCGGCAACCCCGGCCAGGCCAACTACGCGGCTGCGAACGCCTACTTGGACGCCCTCGCCGTTCACCGTCGCAGCCTGGGCCTGCCCGCCACGTCCCTCGCCTGGGGCCTGTGGGCCGACACCAGCGGCATGACCGGCGCCCTCGACACGACCGACATCGACCGCATCGCCCGCAGCGGCGACGCCCTGACCGCCGACGAGGGCATGGCCCTCCTCGACCTGGGCACCCGCCTCGCCGGCCCGGTCCTCGTCCCCATGCACCTGGACACGGAGGCGCTCCGCGCCAACGCCGGCCCCGACGGCGTACCGCCGCTGCTGCGCGGCCTCGTCCGTACCCCCGTCCGCCGGGCCGTCGAGTCCACGGCCGGAGGCTCGGCCGACACCCTCCGCGACCGCCTCGCCGCCCTCGGCGCCACGGAGCGCGAACGGACCCTGCTGGACCTGGTGTGTGCCAACGTGGCCACCGTCCTCGGGCACGCCACCACCGAACTGCTCGACGGCGGCCGTGCCTTCAAGGAGCTGGGCTTCGACTCGCTCACGGCCGTCGAACTCCGCAACCGGCTCAACGCGGCCACCGGCCTGCGCCTGCCCGCCACCCTTGTCTTCGACTACCCGACACCGAAGGCGCTGGCCGAGCATCTGCGCACGGAACTCCTCGGTGACCTGGAGGCGCCCGCCGCGTCCCGCGGCACCGTCCGCGCGGCAGCAGCCGCGGTGGACGACGAACCGATCGTGATCGTCGGCATGGCCTGCCGCTTCCCCGGCGGCGTCGGCTCCCCGGAAGACCTCTGGCGCCTGGTCGCCGAAGGCGGCGACGCCGTCTCGGAGTTCCCCACCGACCGCGGCTGGGACCTCGACCACCTCTACGACCCCGACGCCACCCGCCACGGCACGTCCTACACCAGCCAGGGCGGCTTCCTCTACGATGCGGCCCACTTCGACGCCGGATTCTTCGGCATCTCCCCGCGCGAGGCCGTCGCCATGGACCCGCAGCAGCGCCTGCTGCTGGAGACCACCTGGGAGGCTGTCGAACGGGCCGGCATCGACGCCAACGCCCTGCACGGCAGCGACACCGCCGTCTATGCAGGCGTCACCTACCACGACTATGGCTCCCGGCTGACCGGCGTCCCGGAGGAGGTCGAGGGCTTCCTCGGCACCGGCACCTCCCAGGCCGTGCTCTCCGGCCGGATCTCCTACGCCCTCGGGCTGGAGGGCCCGGCGGTGACGGTGGACACGGCGTGTTCGTCGTCCCTCGTCGCCCTGCACCTGGCAGTGCAGGCCCTGCGCAACGGAGAGTGCTCGCTCGCCCTCGCGGGCGGCGTCACCGTTCTGGCCACCCCCGGCACCTTCGTCGAGTTCAGCCGTCAGCAGGGCCTTGCCCGCGACGGCCGCTGCAAGGCGTTCGCCGGTGCGGCGGACGGGACGGGCTGGTCCGAGGGCGTCGGCATGCTCGTGGTCGAGCGGCTGTCGGACGCGCGGCGCAACGGCCACCAGGTGCTGGCCGTGGTGCGGGGTTCGGCGATCAACCAGGACGGTGCGAGCAATGGTCTGACGGCGCCCAACGGTCCGTCCCAGCAGCGCGTCATCCGGGCCGCGCTGGAGAGTGCGGGGCTGACGACGGCCGATGTGGACGCGGTGGAGGCGCACGGTACGGGTACGACGCTGGGCGATCCGATCGAGGCGCAGGCGCTGCTGGCGACGTACGGTCAGGACCGGCCGGAGGACCGGCCGTTGTGGCTCGGATCCCTGAAGTCCAACATCGGCCACGCGCAGGCGGCGGCGGGTGTCGGTGGTGTCATCAAGATGGTGATGGCGATGCGGGAGGGTGTCCTGCCGCAGACGCTGCACGTGGACGAGCCGACCCCACACGTCGACTGGTCGGCGGGCGCGGTGGAGCTGCTGGCCGAGACCATGCCCTGGCCGGAGCGGGCCGAAGGCGAGCCGCGCCGTGCGGGTGTGTCGTCCTTCGGCTTCAGCGGCACCAACGCGCATGTGGTGCTGGAGCAGGCTCCCGTCGACGTCGTCGACGACCCGGTGCGTGACGACGCCGGTGTGGTGCCGTGGGTGCTGTCGGCGAAGTCTGCGGCGGCGCTGACGGAACAGGCGGAGCGGCTGCGGGAGTTCGTCGCGAGCCGGTCCGGGCTGTCTCCGGTGGATGTCGCGTTCTCGTTGGCGACGTCGCGTGCGGTGCTGGAGCACCGTGCGGTGGTGTCGGGTGCGGGCCGTGAGGAGTTGCTGGGGGCCCTGGGGGCGGTTGCCGGGGATGCTGCCGTCAAGGGGAAGCTGGCGGTGCTGTTCACGGGGCAGGGTGCGCAGCGGATCGGGATGGGACGTGAACTGCGTGCCGCGTTCCCGGTGTTCGCGGATGCCTTCAATGCGGTCTGTGCCGAGTTGGACTTGGAGCGGCCGCTGGTCGAGGTGATCGACGAGGACGAGGAGGCGCTGGGCCGCACCGAGTACACGCAGGCCGCGCTGTTCGCGGTCGAGGTTGCGCTCTACCGTCTGGTCGAGTCGTGGGGTGTTCGTCCGGACTTCCTGGCCGGGCACTCGGTCGGCGAGATCGCTGCGGCGCACGTTGCCGGGGTGTTCTCCCTCGCTGATGCTGCTCGTCTGGTGGTGGCTCGTGGGCGTTTGATGCAGGCGTTGCCGGCCGGTGGTGCGATGGTGTCCGTCCAGGCGGCCGAGGAGATGGTGCTGCCGCTGCTGGCCGGTCGTGAGGCCGAGGTGGGCATCGCGGCTGTCAACGGCCCGCTGTCCGTGGTGATTTCCGGTGCCGAGACCGCCGTCCTGGAGATCGCCGATGTGCTTGCCGCGGACGGTGTGAAGACCAAGCGTCTGCGCGTGTCCCACGCCTTCCACTCGCCGCTGATGGAGCCGATGCTGGAGGACTTCCGCCAGGTCGTCTCCCACCTCACCTTCTCCGCCCCCGCCATCCCGGTCGTCACCACAGGCGACGTGACGTCCCCCGACTACTGGGTGGCTCACGTCCGCGACGCGGTCCGTTTCGCGGACGGGATCCGTGATCTGGAGAGCCGCGGTGTCCGTACGTTCCTTGAACTCGGCCCCGACGCCGTGCTGTCGGCGATGGGCCAGGACTGCCTGGCCGACGACCAGAGTGCTGCCTTCGTCCCGGCCCTCCGCAAGGACCGCGACGAACAGCGCACGCTCGTCGGCACCCTCGGCCGACTCCACACCCGCGGCGTGACCGTCGACTGGCAGGCATTTTTCGCACCGCACCAAGCCCGCCGCGTCGACCTGCCCACCTACGCCTTCCAGCGCGAGCGCTACTGGCTGGACGACGTGGCGTCGTCGGTCGGGGATGTCGCTTCGGCGGGTCTGGGTGTGACGGATCACCCGCTGCTGGGCGCCGCGGTGGCACTGCCCGACTCGGACGGGTTCCTGTTCTCCGGCCGGTTGTCGCTGAGCACGCACCCGTGGCTGGCGGATCATGCAGTTGCCGGAACGGTCCTCCTGCCGGGTACGGCGTTCGTCGAGCTGGCGATCCGCGCGGGCGACCAGGTCGGCTGCGGTGCCCTGGAGGAGCTGACGCTGGAGGTCCCGCTGGTCCTCGCCGAGCGCGGCGGCGTTCAACTGCGCGTCTCGCTGGGAGAGGCGGCCGAGGACGGGCGCCGTTCGGTGGAGGTGTTCTCGCGCGCCGAGGACGCCTTGACGGACGAGCCGTGGGCCCGGCACGCCACCGGTGTGCTGACCGCGAGCGCCCCGCCCGCCGGTTTCGACCTCGCGGTGTGGCCGCCGGCCGGTGCCGAACGGGTCGGCACGGAGAACCTGTACGACGACCTTGCTGCCGGCGGGCTGACCTACGGGCCGGTCTTCCAGGGGCTCCGCAACGCCTGGCGGCTGGGCGAGGACGTGTACGCCGAGGTGGTGCTGCCGGAGGCGGCGGGCGCGGGTGCGTTCGGCCTGCACCCGGCCCTGCTCGACTCGGCCCTGCACGCCATCGGCCTCGGGCGCTTCCTCGAACGGGCCGAAGAAGTGCGTCTTCCGTTCGCGTTCGGTGACGTGGTCCTCCATGCGGCCGGTGCCTCGGCGCTGAGGGTCAAGGTCTCGCGTGCCGTCGGCGAAGGCATACGTCTCGCCGTCGCCGACGCCGAGGGCTCCCCGGTCGCCTCCGTGGGCTCTCTGGTGCTCCGCCCCGTGGCGGACGGGCAGTTGTCCGGTGTACGGGGTGGCCCGGGCGGCTCGCTGTTCCAGGTGGCCTGGTCGGCGGTGCCTGCTGCCGAGGCGGCTCTGGAGGGTTCGCCGGCGGCGGTGGGTGCGGTGCCTGCCGCTGTGACGGGCCGCTTTGTCGCTCACGCGGACGTGGCGTCCGTCGGGTCGGCGGATGCGGTGTTCGCCTTCCTGCCGGTTCGGGCCGATGTCCGGGAGGCCGCGCACGAGGCGCTGGCCCTGGTGCAGTCGTGGCTGGTGGATGAGCGGTTCGCGGAGTCGCGTCTGGTCATGGTGACGCACGGCGCTGTGGGTGTGGGCGATGTGGTCGCCGATCCGGCTCTGGCCGCTGTATGGGGTCTGGTGCGTTCGGCGCAGTCGGAGAACCCCGGCCGTTTCGTCCTGGTGGACATCGACGGCACTGATGCCTCGTACGAGGCGCTGGCCTCCGTCCTCGCCCTGGACGAGCCGGAGATCGCCCTCCGCGAGGGGGCGGCGCACGCGCCGCGTCTGACCCGGGCGACCGCTGCCGGGGACACGGCCGCCGTCTGGGGCGAGGGCCCGGTGCTGATCACGGGTGCGACGGGCAGCCTGGGTGGGCTCGTGGCTCGTCATCTGGTGGTGGAGCACGGTGTCCGCCGCCTGGTGCTGACGAGTCGTCGTGGCCCGGAGGCTCCGGGTGCTGCGGAACTGCGCGACGAATTGGTCGCGTTGGGTGCCGAGGTGACCGTCACCGCTTGCGACGCGGCCGACCGCGACGCGTTGGCCGCTCTGCTCGCCGAGCACCTGGTGACGGCGGTCGTCCACGCAGCCGGTGTCCTGGACGACGGGGTCGTGGAATCGCTCACCCCCGAGCGTCTGGACGCCGTCCTTCGCCCGAAGGCCGTCGCCGCCCGGAACCTGCACGAGCTGACCAAGGACCTGGACCTCACGGCCTTCGTCCTCTTCTCCTCGGCGGCCGGCGTCTTCGGCAACGCGGGCCAGGCCAACTACGCCGCCGCAAACGCCTACTTGGACGCCCTCGCCCACTACCGCCGCGCCGCCGGTCTCCCCGCGACCTCCCTCGCCTGGGGACTGTGGGCCGACGCACACGGCATGGCCGGTTCTCTCGCCGACGCGGACAGGACGCGCCTCAACCGCTCGGGGCTCAGCGGACTGACGGCGGAGGAGGGCCTCGCCCTCCTCGACGCCGGTGTGGCCGGCGGTTCGGCGGCCCTGGTGCCGATGCGTTTCGACGCGTCCGGGTTCGGCGCGCGTCCCACGGCCGAGACCGTGCCCGCCCTGCTGCGCGGACTCATCCGCACGACGACCCGGCGCACTGCCGGTTCGGGCTCGGGCGACGCCGAGGCGCTGACCCGTCGACTGGCGGGGCTGGGCACGGCCGAGCGGGAGCGCACGCTCCTCGACCTGGTCCGCGGCCATGTGGCCACGGTGCTCGGGCACACCGGCCCGGAGGCCGTCGAACCGGACCGTGCCTTCAGCGAGACCGGTTTCGACTCGCTCACGGCCGTCGAACTCCGCAACCGGCTCAACGCGGCCACGGGTCTGCGCCTGCCCGCCACCCTCGTCTTCGACTACCCCAACCCGGCCGCCCTGGCCGAGTTCCTGGGCGCGGAACTCCTCGGCGACGACGACACGCTGCCCGTGGCGACCACCGTGTCCAGGGCGGCCGACGACGAACCGATCGCCATCGTGGGCATGGCCTGCCGCTACCCCGGCGGGGTCTCCTCGCCCGAGGACCTGTGGCGCCTCGTCGTCACCGGGACCGACGGCATCACCCGCTTCCCGGACAACCGCGGATGGGACCTCGACGGCCTCTACCACCCGGACCCCGACCACCACGGGACCACCTACACCCGTGAGGGCGGATTCCTGCACGGCGCGGGCGAGTTCGACCCGGCGTTCTTCGGTATCTCGCCACGCGAAGCCGTCGCGATGGACCCGCAGCAGCGCCTGCTCCTCCAGACCACCTGGGAGACGTTCGAACGCGCGGGCATCGACCCGCACGCCGTGCGCGGCAGCCGGACCGGCGTGTTCACCGGCGTCATGTACCACGACTACGCCGAGGTCGTCGGTCAGGCCATCGACAGCGCCGAAGGGTTCGTGGGCACGGGAAGCTCGGCGAGCATCGCCTCCGGACGCGTCGCCTACTCCTTCGGACTCGAAGGCCCCGCCGTCACCGTGGACACCGCCTGCTCCTCGTCGCTCGTCGCACTGCACTGGGCGATGCAGGCCCTGCGCAACGGCGAGTGCGAGATGGCGCTGGCCGGCGGCGTGACCGTCATGGCCACCCCGGGCACCTTCGTCGGCTTCAGCCGCCAGCGCGGACTGGCCCCCGACGGCCGCTGCAAGTCCTTCGCGGACTCGGCGGACGGGACCGGCTGGTCCGAGGGCGTGGGCATGCTCCTCGTCGAGCGACTGTCGGACGCCCGGAAGAACGGACACCCGGTGCTGGCCGTCGTCCGTGGCTCGGCCATCAACCAAGACGGTGCGAGCAACGGTCTGACCGCCCCCAACGGCCCCTCCCAGCAACGCGTCATCCGCCAGGCCCTGGCCGCGTCCGGTCTGTCGCCGTCGCAGGTGGACGCAGTCGAGGCGCACGGTACGGGGACGACGCTGGGCGACCCGATCGAGGCGCAGGCCCTGCTGGCCACCTACGGTCAGGACCGGCCGGAGGACCGGCCGTTGTGGCTGGGTTCCATCAAGTCGAACATCGGTCACACGCAGGCTGCCGCCGGTGTCGCGGGCATCATCAAGATGGTCATGGCGATGCGCGAGGGCGTCCTCCCGCAGACCCTCCACGCCGGTCGGCCGTCACAACAGGTCGACTGGGAGGCGGGCGCCGTGTCCCTGCTGGCCGACAATGAGACCTGGCCGGAGACGGGTCAACCGCGCCGTGCGGGTGTGTCGTCGTTCGGCATCAGTGGGACGAACGCGCACGTGATCCTGGAGCAGGCACCTGCCGCCGACGAACCGGTGCGGAACCCCGGCGACGCAGGCGCGATGCCGTGGGTCCTCTCCGGCCGTACGGCACCCGCACTGGCGCAGCAGGCGGAGCGGCTCCGGGAGTTCCTCACTGCGCGCCCCGAACTGTCGCCGGTGGACGTGGCGTTCTCGCTGGCCACCTCCCGGGCGGCGCTGAGCCACCGCGCGGTGGTGGCAGGCCGGGACCGTGAAGGACTGCTGCGCGGTCTCGACTCCGTCGCCGAGGGCATGAACGGCGCTGCTGTGACAGGCGGAGCCCTGGCGGTGTTGTTCACGGGGCAGGGTGCGCAGCGGATCGGGATGGGGTGTGAACTGCGTGCCGCGTTCCCGGTGTTCGCCGATGCCTTCAATGCGGTCTGCGCCGAGCTGGATCTGGAGCGGTCGCTTGTCGAGGTGATCGACGGGGACGAGGAGGCGTTGGGCCGCACCGAGTACACGCAGGCTGCGTTGTTCGCGGTCGAGGTTGCGCTGTTCCGTCTGGTCGAGTCGTGGGGTGTTCGTCCTGACTTCCTCGCCGGGCATTCCGTGGGTGAGATTGCTGCCGCGCATGTGGCGGGTGTTCTGTCGTTGGCCGATGCGGCCCGTCTGGTGTCGGCTCGTGGGCGTCTGATGCAGGCGTTGCCGGCCGGTGGTGCGATGGTGTCCGTCCAGGCGGCCGAGGAGATGGTGCTGCCGCTGCTGGCCGGTCGTGAGGCCGAGGTCGGCATCGCGGCCGTCAACGGCCCGCAGTCCGTGGTGATTTCGGGCGCCGAGACCGCCGTCCTGGAGATCGCGGATGCCCTGGCGGCCGACGGTGTGAAGACGAAGCGTCTGCGCGTGTCCCACGCCTTCCACTCGCCGTTGATGGAGCCGATGCTGGAGGACTTCCGTCAGGTCGTCTCCCGGCTCACCTTCTCGTCCCCGTCGATCCCGGTCGTGGCCTCCGGTGACGTGACCTCTCCCGACTACTGGGTGGCTCATGTCCGCGACGCCGTCCGCTTCGCCGACGCCATCCGTGACCTGGAGAGCCGCGGCGTCCGTACGTTCCTCGAACTCGGCCCCGACGCAGTCCTGTCCGCCATGGGCCAGGACTGCCTGACCGACGAGCAGAGCGCCGTCTTCGTCCCCGTCCTCCGCAAGGACCGCGACGAGGAACTCACGCTCGTCGACGCCCTCGGCCGACTCCACACGCAGGGCGTGACGGTCGACTGGCAGGCGTTCTACGCACCCCACCACGCCCGCCGCGTCGACCTGCCCACCTACGCCTTCCAGCAGCGCCACTACTGGCCGCAGGCCGCTCCGTCCGCCGGGGACGCCGCGGGGCTGGGGCTCGTGGCGGCCGACCACCCGCTGCTCGGCGCGGCGGTGCCGCTGCCCGGTTCGGACGGTCTGCTGCTCACCGGGCGTCTCTCCCTGCGCACCCATCCCTGGCTCGCGGAGCACTCGTTCTCCGACGTGGTCCTGCTGCCGGGGACGGCGTTCGTCGAGCTGGCGGTGCGGGCCGGCGACCAGGTCGGCTGTGCGCTGCTCGAAGAGCTGACGACGGAGGCGCCGCTGGTGCTGCCGGAGTCGGGTGCGGTGCAGCTCCAGGCCGTCGTGGGCGCTTCCGGGGAGTCCGGCCGCCGGACGCTGGAGGTGTACTCCCGTGCCGAGGACGCGGCGGCCGACGAGCCCTGGATCCGGCACGCGACCGGCGTCCTGGCTCCGGAGGACCGGCCGGCCGGTTTCGACCTGGTGGCGTGGCCGCCGGCCGGTGCCGAGCCGCTCGTCCTCGACGGCCTGTACCCGGAGCTGGCACGGACGGGTCTCGGCTACGGCCCGGTGTTCCAGGGGCTCAGGGCGGCCTGGCGCCGCGACGGCGAGGTGTTCGCCGAGGTGGCGTTCCCGGACGACCTGACCGACACGGAGAACACCGAGGGCGCGACCGGGGCGTTCGGCCTCCACCCGGCCCTCCTGGACGCCGCCCTGCACACCATCGGCCTCGGCGGCCTGGTGGAGGGCGACGGGGAAGCGGTGCTGCCGTTCTCCTGGAGCGGGGTCTCCCTGCACGCGACCGGCGCCGCGCAACTGCGCGTACGCCTGGCCGCGGCCGGAGACGGCGCGGTCTCCCTGCGCATCGCGGACGGTACGGGTGCGCCCGTCGCGTCCGTGGAGGCCCTGGCGGTACGTCCCGTCTCCGCCGAGCAGTTGAAGGGCGCGCGGCGGGAGTACGAGGACGCGCTCTACCGGGTCGACTGGCCCGAGCTGTCGGCGTCGGCCACCGGAAGCCCCGCTCCCTACGCCGCCGTGGGAACGCTGCCGGGAGGACTCGGCGGCACCGCGGGAACGTATGCCGACCTGGCGGGGATCGACGAAGTCCCCGGCACTGTCCTGGTGTTCCTCCCCACGGCCGTGGCGGAGCTGGAGACGGCCGACACCGGCGAGGCCGCCCACGCGGTGGCCGCGTGGACGCTCGGCCTGGTGCAGGAGTGGCTCGCCGACGAGCGGTTCGCCGACGCGCGGCTGGCCGTGGTGACGCGCGGCGCGGTCGCCGTCGGCCCTGACGGCCCCGACGGCCCGGACGGCGTGGACGCCGCGCAGGCGGTGGCCTGGGGCCTGGTGCGCTCGGCGCAGTCGGAGAACCCCGGCCGGTTCGTCCTCCTCGACCTCGACGACGCCCCGTCCTCGTACGCGCGGCTCGGCGCGGCCCTCGCCACGGACGAGCCGCAACTCGCCCTGCGGGAAGGCGTCCTGCACGCCGCGCGCCTGGCGCGCGTCCCGGCACGGGAGTCCGCCCCGGCCCTCCCCGGAGCCTTCGGCCCCGAGGGGACCGTGCTGCTCACCGGCGCGACCGGCAGCCTCGGCGCCCTCTTCGCCCGCCACTTGGTGGCGGAGCACGGCGTCCGCCATCTGCTGCTGGCCAGCCGACGAGGGGCGGAGGCGCCCGGCGCCGAGGCGTTGCGCGCCGAACTCGCGTCGGCGGGCGCCGAGGTGACCCTGGCGGCCTGCGACACGGCCGACCGCAAGGCCCTGGCGGAACTCCTGTCGGCCGTGCCGGCCGGGCGTCCGCTGACGGGTGTCGTCCACCTCGCCGGTGTCCTCGACGACGGCGTGGTGGAGTCGCTCGACGCCGGGCGGATGAGCGCCGTCCTGCGCCCGAAGGCCGACGCGGCCTGGAACCTGCACGAGCTGACCCGGCACCTGGACCTCTCCGCGTTCGTCCTGTTCTCCTCGGCGGCCGGTGTCTTCGGCAACGCGGGCCAGGCCAACTACGCCGCGGCGAACGCCTTCCTGGACGCCCTCGCCCAGCACCGTCGCGCCACCGGCCTCCCCGCCGTATCCCTCGCCTGGGGCCTGTGGGCGGAGACGGGCGGCATGGGCGACACGCTCGGCGACGCGGGGAACCGGCGGATCTCGCGCTCCGGGATGGGGAGCCTCACCGCCGACCGGGGCCGCGAGCTGTTCGACGCGGCGCTGGCCGCCGACGAGCCGCTGCTCGTGCCGGTCGAGCTCGACCCGGCCGCCCTGGCGGCCTCGGCCCGGGAACAGGACCGGCCGGTGCCGGCGCTGCTCCGCGGCCTGGTCCGGGTGCCGGCCCGGCGCGCGGCGGCCGTCGCCGCCGTCGCCGCCCAGGATCTCGTACGGCGCCTGCAGGGGCTCGACGAGGACGGGCGGCGGCAGGAGCTCCTCGACCTCGTCCGCGGCCAGGTCGCGGCCGTCCTCGGCTACGACAGCCGCGAAGAGGTCGAGGCGGCGCGGGCGTTCAGTGAACTCGGCTTCGACTCACTGACCGCCGTCGAGTTCCGCAACCGGCTGAACGCGGTCACCGGCCTGCGGCTGCCCGCCACCCTGGTCTTCGACCACCCCACGGCCACCGCGCTGGCCACCCACCTCGGGGCCGAACTCCTCGGCTCCGAGGACGGCGGGACGACCGTGCTCACGGCGTTCGCCGAGCTGGACCGGCTGGAGACGCTGCTCTCCGGGATCACGGAGGACGACGCCGCGCGCACCCGCGTCTCGGCCCGTCTGAAGGAGTTCCTGACGAAGCTCACCGGCACACAGGACGCGGCCGACGACGTGTCGGTCGCGGAGAAGATCGACTCTGCGACCGACGACGAAGTCTTCGCGTTCATCGACAACGAACTCGGGATTTCTTGACGTGGCTGACGCAAACGAGCGGCTGCCCCGAGGAGGACGGCTTTACATGGCGACTGAGGACAAGCTCCGCGACTACCTCAAGCGGGTCACGACCGACCTGCACCAGACCCGTGAGCGACTGCGGGAGGCCGAGGAGAAGGAGCACGAGCCGATTGCCGTCGTCGCGATGGGCTGCCGCTACCCGGGCGGGGTCTCCTCGCCCGAGGAGCTGTGGCAGCTCGTCGCCTCGGGAACGGACGGGATCACCGAGTTCCCCCGCGACCGCGGCTGGGACGTGGAGACCCTCTACGACCCGGACCCCGACACGGAGCGCGAGGGCACCAGCTACACCCGCCAGGGCGGATTCCTCCACGACGCCGCCGAGTTCGACCCGACGTTCTTCGGGATCAGCCCGCGCGAGGCACCCGTCATGGACGCCCAGCAGCGCCTGCTGCTGGAGACGTCCTGGGAGGTCTTCGAGCGGGCCGGTATCGACCCGGCGACGCTCAAGGGCAGCCGCACCGGCGTCTTCGCCGGCCTCATGTACCACGACTACGCGGGCAACCAGAGCTCCGGAAGCCTCGTCTCCGGCCGCATCGCCTACACCTTCGGGCTGGAGGGCCCGGCGGTCACCGTCGACACGGCGTGCTCGTCGTCCCTGGTCTCCCTGCACCTGGCCATCCAGGCACTGCGCAAGGGCGAGTGCTCGCTCGCCCTCGCCGGCGGCGTGACCGTGATGGCCACGCCCGGCACGTTCGTGGAGTTCAGCCGCCAGCGGGGGTTGTCCGCCGACGGCCGGTGCAAGTCCTTCGCCGACGCCGCCGACGGCACCGGCTGGGGCGAAGGTGTGGGCGTGCTCCTCGTCGAGCGACTGTCGGACGCGCAGCGCAACGGCCACCCGGTGCTCGCGGTCGTCCGCGGCAGCGCCGTCAACCAGGACGGTGCGAGCAACGGTCTGACCGCCCCCAACGGCCCGTCCCAGCAACGCGTCATCCACCAGGCCCTCGTCGACGCGGGCCTCGCCGCCGACCAGATCGACGCGGTCGAGGCGCACGGTACGGGTACGACGCTGGGCGACCCGATCGAGGCGCAGGCGCTGCTGGCGACGTACGGTCAGGACCGGCCGGAGGACCGGCCGTTGTGGCTGGGTTCGATCAAGTCGAACATCGGTCACACGCAGGCCGCAGCAGGCGTCGCGGGCATCATCAAGATGGTCATGGCGATGCGCGAGGGCGTCCTCCCGCGGACGCTCCACGTGGACGAGCCGTCCACCCATGTGGACTGGTCCGCCGGTGCCGTCGAGCTGCTGACCGAGGCCGTGGCATGGCCGGCCGCCGACAGGCCGCGGCGTGCCGCCGTGTCGTCCTTCGGCATCAGCGGGACGAACGCGCACGTGATCCTGGAGCAGGCGCCGGCCGCCGACGAACCGGTGCGGAACCCCGGCGACGGCGGTGTGGTGCCGTGGGTCCTCTCCGGGCGTACCGAGGCGGCGTTGAAGGCCCAGGCCGAGCGCCTCCTGTCGTGGGTGCGCACGGCCCCGTCCGGCGCCCTCCCGACGGACGCGGCCTTCTCGCTGGCCTGCTCGCGCACGGCCTGGGAACACCGGGCCGCCGTCACGGGAACGGACACCGACGAACTGCTGGCGGGCGTACGGGCCGTCGCATGCGGCGAGTCGGCTCCCGGCGTGACCGTGGACGAGGCCGTGGGCGGGAAGCTGGCGGTGCTGTTCACGGGGCAGGGTGCTCAGCGGATCGGGATGGGGCGTGAACTGCGTGCCGCTTTCCCGGTGTTCGCGGACGCGTTCGCTGCCGTCTGTGCCGAGCTGGATCTGGAGCGGTCGCTGGTCGAGGTGATCGACGAGGACGGCGAGGCGCTGGACCGTACGGAGTACGCGCAGGCCGCGCTGTTCGCCGTCGAGGTTGCGCTGTTCCGTCTGATGGAGTCCTGGGGTGTTCGCCCTGACTTCCTCGCTGGACACTCCATCGGCGAGATAACCGCTGCGCATGTGGCGGGTGTTCTGTCGCTGGGCGATGCGGCCCGCCTCGTGTCGGCTCGTGGGCGTCTGATGCAGGCGTTGCCGGCCGGTGGCGCGATGGTGTCGGTGCAGGCGGCTGAGGAGACGGTGCTGCCGCTGCTGGCCGGTCGTGAGGCCGAGGTCGGTATCGCGGCCGTCAACGGCCCGCTGTCGGTGGTGATTTCGGGCGCCGAGTCGGCCGTCCTGGAGATAGCCGAGACCCTGGCGGCCGATGGCGTGAAGACGAAGCGTCTGCGGGTTTCGCACGCGTTCCACTCGCCGTTGATGGAGCCGATGCTGGAGGACTTCCGTCAGGTCGTCTCGCAGCTCACTTTCTCCGAGCCGTCGATCCCGGTCGTGGCCTCCGGTGACGTGACGTCCGCCGACTACTGGGTGGCTCATGTCCGCGATGCCGTCCGCTTCGCCGACGCCATCCGCGACCTGGAGGGCAACGGCGTCCGTACGTTCCTCGAACTCGGCCCGGACGCCGTCCTGTCCGCCATGGGCCAGGACTGCCTCACCGACGACCGGAGCGCTGCCTTCGTCCCCGCCCTGCGCAAGGACCGCGACGAACAGCCCACGCTCGTCGACGCCCTCGGCCGACTCCACACCCGTGGAGCGACGGTCGACTGGCAGGCGTTCTTCGCACCGAGCGGCGCCCGCCGCGTCGACCTGCCCACCTACGCCTTCCAGCACGAGCGTTACTGGCTGGACAGCACCGCCGCGCTCTACGGCACGGCAGCGCCCGCCGAGGAGGCCGGCCGGCGTTACCGGGTCACCTGGCGGCCCGTCGCCGACCCCGTGGGTTCCGTGTCCGACGGCACGTGGCTCGTGGTCGTGTCGTCCGAAGCCGCGCAGCACGCCTGGGCGGGTGCCGCCGTGGCGGCGCTCGAAGGTGCCGGTGTGCGGGTGGTGCGCGCCGAGGTGGACGCGGAGTGCGTGGAGTCCGAGGTGCTGGCGGAGCGGCTGGACGCCGCTCTGCTGCGGGCCGGTGTGGAGCCGGGTGCGGTGGACGGCGGGGTGCTGTCGTTCGTCGGTCTGGACGAGACGTCGGGTCTGCTGTTGTCGTCGGCCCTGGTGAACGCCCTGGGCGTGGTGGGTGTGGGTGCGCGGCTGTGGGCCGCGACCTGCGGTGCCGTGTCCGTGAGCGCCTCGGAGCGGGTGAACAGCACGATGCAGGCCCAGGTGTGGGGTCTTGGCCGGGTCGCCGCGCTGGAGTACCCGCAGTCGTGGGGCGGTCTCGTCGACCTTCCCGAAACCCCCGACGACCGCACGGCGGCCCGTCTGCTCAACGTCCTGGCCGCTTCCGGCGGTGAGGACCAGATCGCGCTGCGCCCGTCCGGCGTCCACGCCCGACGCCTCGTCCGCGCGACGGGCCCGTCCGCCCTCCCCGAGGGCGGCTGGACGGCCACGGGGACGTACCTGGTCACCGGCGGCACCGGCGCGCTCGGCGCCCAGGTCGCGCGCTGGCTGATCGGCCGTGGCGCGTCCGGGCTCGTCCTGGCCTCGCGCAGGGGCCTCGAAGCGCCCGGCGCGGCCGAGCTGCAGGCCGAACTGGCCGCGCTCGGCGCCGAGGTGACCGTCGCCGCCTGCGACGCCGCCGACCGCGACGCCCTGGCCGCGCTCCTCGCCGAGCACCCCGTCACCGGTGTGGTGCACGCCGCCGGAGTGCTGGACGACGGCGTCCTCGACGGGCTCACCCCCGAGCGGTTCGCCACCGTCCTCGGCCCGAAGGCCGACGCGGCCCGCACCCTCGACGAGCTCACCCGCGGCCTGGACCTGGAGGCATTCGTCCTCTTCTCCTCCGCCGCCGGTGTCCTGGGCAACGCGGGGCAGGCCAACTACGCCGCCGCCAACGCCTACTTGGACGCACTCGCCGAACAGCGGCACGCCGACGGCCTGCCCGCCACCGCCGTCGCCTGGGGCCCCTGGGCCGGTGACGGCATGGGCGGCGACGCGGAGCTGGAGGTCAGGCTGCGTCAGGCCGGCATGCCGCCGATGGACGCCGCGCCCGCCCTGGAGGACCTCGAACGGGCCCTCGCCCAGGACGAGGTGACGCTCACCGTCGCCGACATCGACTGGAAGCGCTACCACCCCGTCTTCACCGCCGCCCGGAACAGCGCCCTCTTCGGTGAACTGCCCGAGGTCCGCCGCCTCTTGGAGGAGGCGTCCACGGCCGACGGCACCGACCGGGCGGCCGGGCTGCGCCGCCGCCTCTCCGGCATGGCCGCGCCCGAGCAGGAGCGGATCCTCCTCGACCTGGTGCGGACGGAGATCGCCCTGGTCCTCGCCTACGCGTCCCCGGACGCGGTTCCGGCGAACCGCGCCTTCAAGGACCTCGGCTTCTCCTCCCTCTCCGCCGTCGAGCTCCGCAACCGGCTCGGTGCCGTGACCGGGCTCCGTCTCCCGGCCACCCTCGTCTTCGACTTCCCGAACCCGCTCGCGCTCGTCGGTCACCTGCGGGACGAACTGCTGGGCGGCACCGGCACCGACGGCTCGGCACCGGTGGTGGTGACGGCCGTGGACGACGAGCCCATCGCCATCGTCGGCATGGCCTGCCGCTTCCCCGGAGGAGTCGACTCGCCCCAGGCGCTGTGGCGGCTCCTGGCCGACGGCGCCGACGCCATCGGCCCGTTCCCCGACGACCGGGGCTGGGACCTGGACGGGCTCCACGACCCCGACCCCGAGCACGCCGGCACCAGCTACGTCCGGGAAGGCGGCTTCGTCGACAGGCTCGCCGACTTCGACGCCGGGTTCTTCGGCATCTCGCCGCGCGAGGCCCTCGCCATGGACCCGCAGCAGCGCCTGGTCCTGGAGACCGCCTGGGAGGCCCTGGAGGACGCGGGGATCGACCCCGAGGCCCTGCGCGGCAGCCGCACCGGCGTCTACCTCGGCACGAACAACAACGACTACACCTTCTACTTCACGGACGACGCGGAGGGCTCCGACGGGTTCGTCGGCACCGGCAACGCGTACAGCGTCGTCTCGGGCCGGGTGTCGTACGTGCTGGGCCTGGAAGGCCCGGCGGTCAGCGTCGACACCGCCTGTTCCTCCTCTCTGGTGGCCCTCCACCAGGCGGTGCAGGCCCTGCGCCAGGGCGAGTGCTCCCTCGCGTTCACCGGCGGTGTCACCGCCATGGCCACCCCGCGGACCTTCGTGGAGTTCGGCAAGCTGCGCGGCCTCGCGGCCGACGGCCGCTGCAAGGCGTTCGCCGGGGCGGCCGACGGCACCAACTGGGGCGAGGGCGTGGGCATGCTGCTCGTGGAGCGGCTGTCGGACGCGCGGAAGAACGGTCACCGGGTGCTGGCGGTGGTGCGGGGTTCGGCGATCAACCAGGACGGTGCGAGCAATGGTCTGACGGCGCCCAACGGTCCGTCCCAGCAGCGCGTCATCCGCCAGGCCCTCGCCAACGCCCGCCTCACCACGGCCGATGTCGACGTCGTGGAGGCGCACGGTACGGGCACCACCCTGGGCGACCCGATCGAGGCGCAGGCCCTGCTGGCCACCTACGGCCAGGACCGGCCGGAGGACCGGCCGCTGCTCCTCGGCTCGGTGAAGTCCAACATCGGTCACACCCAGGCCGCCGCCGGTGTCGCGGGCGTGATGAAGATGGTGCTCGCCCTGCGCGAGAACCACCTCCCGAGGACCCTGCACGTCGACGAGCCGACGCCGCACGTGGATTGGTCGGCCGGTTCCGTGGAGCTGCTGACGGAGGAGCGTGCGTGGCCGACGGCGAGCGGCGAGCCGCGCAGGGCCGGTGTCTCGTCCTTCGGCTTCAGCGGGACGAACGCCCACCTCATCGTGGAGGAGGCTCCGGCTTCCGAGGAGCCCGCTGCCGTCGAGGGGTCGAAGGCCGACGGTGTGGTGCCGTGGGTGTTGTCGGCGCGTGGTGCGCGGGCGTTGCGGGCGCAGGCGGCGCGGCTGGTGGAGTTCGCCGAGGCCCGGCCTTCGCAGGGCCTGGCGGACATCGGCTTCTCCCTGGCTACGACGCGTGCCGCGCTGGATCACCGGGCCGTGGTCGTCGGTTCGGACCTCGGCCGGCTCCTCGACGGCGTCCGGGCACTCGCCGAGGGCCGTCCGGCTCCGCACCTCGTTGAGGGCAACGCTTCCGCCGAGGCGAACAAGGTCGCCTTTGTGTTCCCGGGGCAGGGGTCGCAGTGGGTGGGGATGGCGGTTGGTCTGCTGGATGAGAGCCCCGTATTTGCGGAGCGGATCGCGGCGTGTGAGCGGGCGTTGGCGTCCTGCGTGGACTGGTCTCTCACCGGTGTTCTTCGTGGTGTGGAGGGTGCGCCTGGTTTTGACCGGGTGGATGTGGTGCAGCCGGTGTTGTGGGCGGTGATGGTGTCGCTGGCTGAGGTGTGGCGTTCGTATGGTGTGCGGCCGTCGGCGGTGGTCGGGCACTCGCAGGGTGAAATTGCCGCTGCCGTGGTGTCGGGTGCGCTGTCTCTTGAGGACGGTGCGCGTGTGGTGGCGTTGCGTTCGCGGGCGATTGAGGCTCTGGCGGGCCGGGGCGGGATGGTGTCGGTTCCGCTGCCGGTGGATGGTGTGCGTGAACTGATCGCCCGCTGGGACGGCCGGGTGTCGGTGGCGGCCGTGAATGGCCCGACCTCGGTGGTGGTCTCCGGTGAAGTGGCGGCCTTGGACGAGCTGATGGCCCACTGCGAGACCCACGAGATTCGCGCCCGGCGCATCCCCGTGGACTACGCCTCGCACTCCGCCGTCGTGGAGGAGATCCGGGAGACGATCCTGGACGTCCTGGCTCCTGTCGTGCCGCTCAAGCCGGGGGTGCCGTTCTTCTCGACGGTGACGGGGGAGTGGCTGTCGGACGCCGTGACCGACGCCGATTACTGGTACCGAAACCTGCGCCAGACCGTCGAACTGGCCGATGCAGTAGCTGCATTGTCGTCCCAGGGCTTCGGCGCGTTCATCGAGGTGAGCGCGCACCCGGTCCTGACCGTCCCCGTCCAGGAGACCCTGGAGGGTACGGACGCGGTGGTGCTCGGCACCCTCCGCCGTGACGAAGGTGGCCTGGAGCGCTTCCTGACCTCCCTGGCCGAAGCCCACACCCGCGGCATCGCCCCCGACTGGACCGCGGTGTTCGGCACCGCCCGGCGCGTGGACCTGCCGACCTATGCGTTCCAGCGCGAGCGCTACTGGCCGAAGACCGTGTCGTCCATCGGCGACGTCACCTCCGCGGGCCTCGGCTCGGCAGGGCACCCTCTGCTGGGTGCGGCCGTCGTACTGGCCGACGGCGAGGGCGTGTTGCTGACGGGACGCCTCTCGCGGGCGACTCACTCTTGGCTGGTGGATCACCAGGTGGCGGGCGCGGTCCTCGTCCCGGGCACTGCCTTCGTCGAACTCGCCGTCCGTGCGGGCGACGAGGTGGGCTGCGGGCTCGTCGAGGAACTGACCCTCGAAGCACCCCTCGTCCTTCCCGAACGAGGCGGAATCCACATCCAGTTGAAGGTCGGCGGGGACGACGGCACCGGCCGGCGCGCGCTCGACGTGTTCTCCCGCGCCGAGGACTCCGCCGAGGACGAGCCGTGGACCCGGCACGCCACCGGTGTCCTCGCCGAGGACAGTGGCGCCGTCGCCCCCTTCGCCGCGGCCGGTGTCTGGCCGCCCGCCGGCGCGGAGCCCATCGACCTGGACTCCTTCTACGACGGGCTCGCCGGGGTCGGCCTGACCTATGGCCACGCCTTCCAGGGCGTCAGGACGGTCTGGCGGCACGGTGACGAACTCTTCGCGGAAGTCGCCCTCCCGAAGGGCGTGGACGCGGCCGGGTTCGGCCTGCACCCGGCGCTGCTGGACGCCGCCCTGCACCCGCTCACCCTCGGGGTCGTGCTGCCCGAGGCGCAGCAGGACGGCGGCCGGCCGTGGCTGCCGTTCGCCTGGGAGGGCGTGGCGCTCCGCGCGTCCGGCGCCACCGCGCTGCGGGTGCACCTCGCCCCCGCGGGCACCGGCGCCGTCGCCGTGACCGTAGCCGACCCGACCGGCACCGTCGTCGCCTCCGCGGCATCGCTGAACCTGCGGCCGCTGGCCGCCGCCGCTCTCGACGCGGCGCGCTCCGCCGGTGCGGACGCCATGTTCCGGCTCCTGTGGAGCGGCATCACGGCGGACCGGACGGCGTCCTCCGCCCGCTACGCCCTGCTGGGCGCGGACGAACTCGGCCTGGGCGCCGCCCTGAAGGCGTCGGGCGTGCACGCCGGGACGTACGACGGCCTGGCCGCCCTGGGCGAGCTCGTGGGCTCCGGAACCCCGGTCCCCGACGCGGTGCTGCTGAGCTGCCCGCCCCTGGACGAGCCGGTGACCGGCCAGCCCGAGGCGGCGCGTGCCGCGGTGGCGCGGGTGCTCGCCGTGGCGCAGGAGTGGCTCGCCGACGAGCGGTTCGCCGACGCGCGGCTGGTCGTCGTCACCCGGGGCGCCGTCGGCGTGCTGCCGGGGGAGGGGGCCGTCGATCTGACGCACGCCCCGGTCTGGGGTCTGATCCGGTCGGCCCAGACGGAGAATCCGGGCCGGTTCGCGCTCCTCGACCTCGACGGTGCGGACGGTTCGGCCGCCGCTCTGGCCGGTGCGCTGGCCGCCGTCGACGAGCCGCAGATCGCCGTGCGCGACGGCGCGGCCTACGCGCCGCGGCTGGCGCGGCCGGCGGCCGCCCAGGAACTGACGCCGCCCGAGGGCGCACCCGCCTGGCGCCTCGATCTCACCGCCCGCGGCACGCTGGAGAATCTGGCGCTCGTCCCCGCGGACGACGCGGTCGCCCCGCTCGCCGAGGGACAGGTGCGGATCGCGGTGCGCGCGGCGGGCATGAACTTCCGCGACGCGCTGATCGCGCTCGACATGTACCCGGGCTCCGGCTCGGTCGGCGGTGAGGGCGCGGGCACCGTTCTGGAGACCGGTCCCGGTGTCACCCGGTTCCGGCCCGGCGACAAGGTGATGGGCATCTTCCCGAAGGCGTTCGGCCCCGTCGCCGTGGCCGACCACCGGATGCTCGCCCCCGTACCCCAGGGCTGGACCTTCGAGGAGGCCGCCGGCGCGTCCATCGTCTTCTCCACCGCGTACCACGCGCTCGTCGAACTCGCCGACCTGCAGCCGGGGGAGAGGATCCTCATCCACGCGGCGGCCGGCGGCGTGGGCATGGCGGCCGTGCAGCTGGCCCAGCACCTGGGCGCCGAGGTGTTCGGCACGGCGAGCCCGGGCAAGTGGGACGCGCTGCGGGCCGCCGGGCTGGACGAGGCGCACATCGCCAACTCCCGTACCCTGGACTTCGAGCAGGAGTTCCTGGCCGCCACCGACGGCCGGGGCATGGACGTCGTCCTCGACTCGCTCACCGGCGAGTTCGTCGACGCCTCGCTGCGCCTGCTGCCCCACGGCGGCCGGTTCGTCGAGATGGGCAAGGTCGACGTCCGTGACGCCGACGACGTCGCCGGCTGGTACCCGGGCGTCGAGTACTGGACGTTCGACCTCAGCGAGGCCGGACCCCAGGTCACCGGTCAAGTGCTGGCCGAGGTCGTGGAGTTGGTGGACTCCGCCGGGCTGCGCCCGCTCCCGGTGACCACCTGGGACGTGCGGCGGGCGCCGGAGGCGTTCCGTCACCTGGCCCAGGCCCAGCACGTCGGCAAGGTCGTCCTGACCATGCCCGCCGGTACCGCCGAACCGTCGGGAACCGTGCTCGTCACCGGCGGCACCGGCACCCTCGGCGGGCTGCTCGCCCGGCACTTGGTGGCCGAGCACGGCGTCCGCCACCTGCTGCTCACCAGCCGCCGCGGCGCCGACGCGCCGGGCGCGGCCGGACTGCACGCCGAACTGACCGCGCTGGGCGCCGAGGTGACCATCGCCGCGTGCGACGCCGCCGACCGTGACGCGCTGGCCGCGCTGCTCGCCTCCGTCCCCGACGGGCACCCCCTCACCGGCGTCGTCCACACCGCGGGCGTGCTGGACGACGGCGTCCTGGAGTCCCTCGACCCCGAGCGGATCGACACCGTCTTCCGCCCGAAGGTCGACGCGGCCTGGAACCTGCACGAGCTCACCCGCGACCTGGACCTCCGCCACTTCGTGCTGTTCTCCGGCGCGGCGGGCATCTTCGGCGGCCCCGGCCAGGGCAACTACGCGGCGGCCAACGTGTTCCTCGACGCCCTCGCCCACCACCGGCGAGCCCTCGGCCTGCCGGCCACCTCGCTGGCCTGGGGCCTGTGGGGCGAGAGCAGCGGCATGACCGGTCGGATGGACGAGGCGGACGTCCTGCGGATGCGCCGCTCCGGCGTCCGTCCGCTCGCCTCGGAGACCGGACTCGCCCTGTACGACCTGGCGACCGGCCTCGACGAGCCGCTGCTCGTACCGGTCCGCCTGGACCTGGCGGCGTTCCGCCGGGTGCCGTCCGCGGACCTGGTCCCGCCGCTGCTGCGCGGCCTGGTCCGCGGCCCCTCCCGCCGGGCGCTGGAGGCCGGTGCGCAGGCGGCCGAGGGCTTCCGGCAGACGCTGGCGGCCACGCCCGAGGCCGAGCGGGAACGCGTCCTGCTGACGTTCGTCCGCACCCAGGCGGCCGCCGTGCTCGGCCACTCGGGAGCCGAGGCCGTCGAGGGCGGGCGCGCCTTCAACGAGATCGGCTTCGACTCGCTCACCGCCGTCGAACTCCGGAACCGGCTCAACGCCGCGACCGGGCTGCGGCTGCCCGCCACCCTGGTCTTCGACTACCCGACGCCCACCGCCCTCGCCGCACACCTGCGGCAGGAGCTGGCGCCGCAGGAGGAGGCCGACCCGTCCGGCGCCGTGCTCGGCGAACTGGACCGGCTGGCGGTCACCTTGTCGTCCACCGGCGCGGCGGACGACGCCACCGCACACGCGGAGATCACCTCGCGCCTGCAAGCCCTGCTGTCGGAATGGAAGGACCGGCACGCCCCCGCCGGTACCGAGGACGCGAGCACCAAGCTCTCGGCGGCGACCACCGCCGACGAAGTCCTCAGCTTCATCGACATCGAGCTCGGCATCTCCTGACCACCGCCACACGCTCACAGGGAGGGCGACGGAACATGACCACCAACAACGAAGAGAAACTGGTCGACTACCTCAAGAAGGTGGCCGGAGATCTGCACCAGACCCGGCAGCGGCTGCGCGAGGTCGAGGACCGCGGCCGGGAGCCCATCGCGATCGTCGGCATGGCCTGCCGCTACCCCGGCGGCATCACCTCCCCCGAGGAGCTGTGGGACCTCGTCGCCACCGGCGCCGACGGCATATCCGGGCTGCCCGCCGACCGCGGCTGGGACCTGGAGAAGATGTACGACGTCGGCTCCGGCGGCGGCGCCGCGTACGTCCGCAACGGCGGATTCGTCCACGACGCCACCGAGTTCGACGCCGGGTTCTTCGGCATCTCGCCGCGCGAGGCCCTCGCCATGGACCCGCAGCAGCGCCTGGTGCTCGAATCGTCCTGGCACGCCCTGGAACACGCCGGCATCGACCCCGCCACCCTGCGCGGCAGCCGCACCGGCGTCTTCGTGGGTGCCAACAGCTCCGACTACGTCACGGTCATCCAGCGCGCCCCCGAGGCCGCCAAGGGCTATCTGATGACGGGCGTCGGCGGCAGCGTCGTCTCGGGCCGGGTGTCGTACGTGCTGGGCCTGGAGGGCCCGGCGGTCACCGTCGACACGGCATGCTCGTCGTCCCTGGTCGCCCTGCACCTCGCCGTGCAGGCGCTGCGCAACGGCGACTGCACGATGGCCCTCGCCGGCGGCGTCACCGTCGTCTCCACCCCCGGCCAGTTCATGGACTTCGGCAAGCTGCGCGGCCTCGCCCCCGACGGCCGTTGCCGGGCCTTCGCCGAGGCGGCCGACGGCACCGGCTTCGCCGAGGGCGTCGGCGTACTGCTCGTGGAGCGGCTGTCGGACGCGCGGAAGAACGGTCACCGGGTGCTGGCGGTGGTGCGGGGTTCGGCGATCAATCAGGACGGTGCGAGCAATGGTCTGACGGCGCCCAACGGTCCGTCCCAGCAGCGCGTCATCCGCCAGGCCCTCGCCAACGCCCGGCTTTCCGCCGAACATGTCGACGCCGTCGAGGCGCACGGCACCGCCACCAAGCTCGGCGACCCGATCGAGGCCCAGGCCCTGATCGCCACCTACGGCCAGGACCGGCCCGCCGACCGGCCGTTGTGGCTGGGCTCGTTGAAGTCCAACATCGGCCACGCCCAGGCCGCCGCCGGTGTCGCCGGGGTCATCAAGATGGTCATGGCGATGCGCGCCGGCGTCCTTCCGCAGACCCTGCACGTCGACGCCCCGACCTCGCACGTGGATTGGTCGGCCGGTTCCGTGGAGCTGCTGACGGAGGAGCGTGCGTGGCCGACGGCGAGCGGCGAGCCGCGCAGGGCCGGTATCTCCTCCTTCGGCATCAGCGGGACCAACGCCCACCTCATCGTGGAGGAGGCTCCGGCCTCAGAGGAGCCCGCTGCCGTCGAGGGGTCGAAGGCCGACGGTGTGGTGCCGTGGGTGTTGTCGGCGCGTGGTGCGCGGGCGTTGCGGGCGCAGGCGGCGCGGCTGGTGGAGTTCGCCGAGGCCCGCTCGTCGCTGGACCTGGCGGACACCGGCTTCTCCCTCGCCACGACCCGCGGGGCGCTCGACCACCGGGCCGTCGTGATCGGTTCCGACCGCGAGCAGCTCATCGAGGGCTTCAAGGCGCTCGCCGAGGGACGCCCTGCTCCCCAACTGGTCGAGGGCACTGCCTCCGGTGACACGGGCCAGGTCGCCTTTGTGTTCCCGGGGCAGGGGTCGCAGTGGGTGGGGATGGCGGTTGGTCTGCTGGATGAGAGTCCTGTTTTTGCGGAGCGGATCGCGGCGTGTGAGCGGGCGTTGGCGTCCTGCGTGGACTGGTCTCTCACCGGTGTTCTTCGTGGTGTGGAGGGTGCGCCTGGTTTTGACCGGGTGGATGTGGTGCAGCCGGTGTTGTGGGCGGTGATGGTGTCGCTGGCTGAGGTGTGGCGTTCGTATGGTGTGCGGCCGTCGGCGGTGGTCGGGCACTCGCAGGGTGAAATTGCCGCTGCCGTGGTGTCGGGTGCGCTGTCGCTCGAAGATGGTGCGCGTGTGGTGGCGTTGCGTTCGCGGGCGATTGAGGCTTTGGCGGGCCGGGGTGGGATGGTGTCGGTTCCGCTGCCGGTGGATGGTGTGCGTGAACTGATCGGGCGGTGGGACGGCCGGGTGTCGGTGGCGGCCGTGAATGGCCCGACCTCGGTGGTGGTCTCCGGTGAAGTGGCGGCCTTGGACGAGCTGATGGCCCACTGCGAGACCCACGAGATCCGTGCCCGTCGCATCCCCGTGGACTACGCCTCGCACTCCGCCGTCGTGGAGGAGATCCGGGAGCGGATCTTGGAGGTTCTGGCTCCTGTTGTGCCGCTTAAGCCGGGGGTGCCGTTCTTCTCGACGGTGACGGGGGAGTGGCTGTCGGACGCCGTGACCGACGCCGATTACTGGTACCGAAACCTGCGCCAGACCGTCGAACTGGCCGATGCAGTAGCTGCATTGTCGTCCCAGGGTTTCGGAGCGTTCATCGAGGTGAGCGCGCATCCGGTTCTGACCGTCCCGGTGCAGGAGACTCTGGAGGGTACGGACGCGGTGGTGCTGGGCACCTTGCGTCGTGACGAGGGTGGTCTGGAGCGCTTCCTGACCTCCCTGGCCGAAGCCCACACCCGCGGCATCGCCCCCGACTGGACCGCGGTGTTCGGCACCGCCCGGCGCGTGGACCTGCCGACCTACGCGTTCCAGCGTGAGCGCTACTGGCCGAAGATCATGTCCTCGGCCGGCGACGTGACGTCCGCCGGACTCGGCTCGACGGGGCACCCGCTGCTGGGTGCGGCCGTCGTACTGGCCGACGGCGAGGGCGTGTTGCTGACGGGACGCCTCTCGCGGGCGACTCACTCTTGGCTGGTGGATCACCAGGTGGCGGGCGCGGTCCTCGTCCCGGGCACTGCCTTCGTCGAACTCGCCGTCCGCGCGGGCGACGAGGTGGGCTGCGGGCTCGTCGAGGAGCTGACCCTTGAGGCACCCCTCGTCCTCCCCGAACGCGGCGGAATCCACCTCCAGGTCGCGACCGGTGCTCCCGACGCCGTCGGGAACCGCACGTTCACCGTGCACTCCCGGGCCGATGACGCCGCCGCCGACGAGCCATGGATCCGGCACGCCACCGGCGTCCTGACGCCCGCCGTGCCCAAGGCCGGTTTCGAGGAAGGTACTTGGCCGCCGGTCGGTGCCGACCCGGTTGCCCTGGACTCCTTCTACGAAGGGCTCGCCGGCGCCGGGATGACCTATGGTCCCGCCTTCCAGGGCCTGCACCGGGCATGGCGGCGCGGTGACGAGGTGTTCGCCGAGGTCGTCCTGCCCGACGGCGTGGACGCGGCCGGGTTCGGCCTGCATCCGGCGCTGCTGGACGCCGCCCTCCACCCGCTCACCCTCGGCATCGTCCTGCCCGGTACCCGGCAGGGCGCCGCCGACGGGCCCTGGCTGCCGTTCGCCTGGGAAGGCGTGGCACTGCGCGCCTCCGGCGCCACCGCGCTGCGGGTGCACCTCGCCCCCGTCGGCAGCGACGCCGTCGCCGTGACCGTCGCCGACCCGACCGGCACCGTCGTCGCGTCCGCCGAGGCGCTCACCCTGCGCCGGACGTCCGCCGACGCCCTCACCGCGGCCCGTACGGTCCACCACGACGCGCTGTTCCGCATCGCCTGGCCCGCCGTCCCCGTCGCGCCCCTGCCCGCCGGACAGGTTGCCCGCCCCGTGGCCGTCGGTGACGTCCCCGCGGCCCTCCGGGCACAGCTCGATGTCCGGGACGGCGGCCTCGACGGCCTCGCGCCCGCCGGGGACGTGCTCGTCTTCCCCGCGTCCGGTGCCGGGTTGCGCGACACGGCGCACCGGGGCCTGGACGAGGTGCGGACCTGGCTCGCCGACGAGCGGTTCGCGTCGTCCCGTCTGGTCGTCGTGACGCGGGGGGCCGTCGCCGTGGACGAGGACGCCGAGCTGGCCGACCCGGCCCAGGCCACTCTGTGGGGCCTGGTGCGCTCGGCGCAGTCGGAGCACCCCGGCCGGTTCGTCCTGCTGGACCTGGACGCCGCGGCCGCCTCGTACGATGCGCTGGGTGCGGCCCTGGCGTCCGAGGAGCCCCAACTGGCGCTGCGCGACGGCGCGGTGCGCGTACCACGGCTGGACCGGGTGGCCCGGTCCGAGGAGCCGGCCGCCGCCCCCTGGGGGCCGGGCCCGGTGCTGATCACCGGAGCCACCGGCACGCTCGGCGGTCATGTCGCCCGGCACCTGGTCACCGAGCACGGTGTCCGCAGCCTGGTCCTGGCCAGCCGTCGGGGCCCCGACGCCCCCGGCGCGGACGGGCTGCGCGAGGAACTCGCCGCCCTGGGTGCCGAGGTGACCGTCGTCGCCTGCGACGCCGCCGACCGGGAGGCGGTCACCGGCCTGCTGCGCCGCCACCCCGTCACGGGTGTGGTGCACACGGCCGGTGCCCTCGACGACGGCGTCATCGAGTCCCTCACCCCCGAGCGGCTCGACACCGTCCTGCGGCCGAAGGCCGAGGCCGCGCGCGTCCTGCACGAGGTCACCCGTGAACTCGGCCTGGAACTCACGGCGTTCGTGCTGTTCTCCTCGGCCGCCGGGGTCTTCGGCCCCGCGGGTCAGGCCAACTACGCGGCCGCCAACGCCTACGCGGACGCCCTCGTCCGGCACCGCCGCGCACTGGGCCTGCCCGGCGTCTCCCTCGCCTGGGGCATGTGGGAGGAGCGCAGCGGGCTCACCGGGCAGCTCGACGGGGCCGACGTGGAGCGCATGAACCGGTCCGGTCTGAGCGGTCTGGGATCCGCTGAGGGCCTGGCGCTCCTGGACGCCGCCCTCGCGGACGGCGACGCCCTGCTCGTCCCCGCCAAGCTGGACCTGGCCGGTCACCGGGACCCGGCCGACGCCGGAACGCTGCCGGTGCTGCTGCGCGGCCTCGTGCGGACGCCCGTCCGCCGCCGGGCCGAGACCGGTGCCGCCTCGGCGTCGCTCCTCGAACAGCGCCTGGCCGGAGCCTCCGTGGAGGAGCGCGGCCGGATCCTGCTGGACCTGGTGCGCACCCAGGTCGCCGCGGTGCTCGGGCACAGCGGGCCCGCCGCCGTCGAGCCGGACCGCGCCTTCGGCGAGATCGGCTTCGACTCGCTGACGGCCGTCGAGTTCCGCAACCGGCTGGCCGCCGCGACCGGGCTGCGGCTGTCCGCCACCCTGGTCTTCGACCACCCCAACCCGACTGCCGTCGCCGCCCACCTGGACGGCCGGCTCACCGGTACGGGCACCGCGCGGACCGCGCGCGTCACGGCGGGGGCGGCGGCCGACGAGCCGATCGCGATCGTCGCCATGGCCTGCCGCTTCCCCGGCGGTGTGAGCTCCCCGGAGGACCTGTGGCGGCTCGTCGCCGAGAACGGTGACGCCGTCTCCGGCTTCCCGGAGGACCGCAACTGGCCGCTGGCCGAGCTGCACGCCATGGGCGACGGCTACACCAAGCAGGGCGGATTCCTCTACGAGGCGGCCCAGTTCGACGCCGGACACTTCGGCATCTCGCCGCGCGAGGCACTGGCCATGGACCCGCAGCAGCGGCTCTTCCTGGAGGCCGCCTGGGAGGCGTTCGAGCGCGCGGGCATCGACCCGCACGCGGTGCGCGGCAGCCGGACGGGTGTGTTCGGCGGCCTGATGTACCACGACTACGTCTCGCACCTCACCGGGGCGCAGGCGGACGTCGGCGGCTTCATCGGCACCGGCACCTCCGGCGGCGTCCTCTCCGGACGCGTCTCGTACCACTTCGGCCTCGAAGGCCCCGCCGTCACCGTCGACACCGCTTGTTCCTCCTCCCTGGTCGCCCTGCACCTCGCCGTGCAGGCGCTGCGCAACGGCGACTGCACGATGGCCCTCGCCGGCGGTGTCACGGTGCTGGCCACGCCCGGCGCGTTCCTCGACTTCGGGCGGCAGAGCGGACTGGCCCCCGACGGCCGCTGCAAGTCCTTCGCGGCCGCGGCCGACGGCACCGGCTGGTCGGAGGGCGTGGGCGTGCTCCTCGTCGAGCGGCTGTCCGACGCCCGCCGCCACGGCCACCCCGTGCTCGCCCTGGTCCGCGGCAGCGCCGTCAACCAGGACGGTGCGAGCAACGGCATGACGGCGCCCAACGGTCCGGCGCAGCAGCGCCTGATCCGGGAGGCGCTGGCCGGGGCCCGGCTCTCCGCCGACCAGGTGGACGCGGTGGAGGCGCACGGTACGGGTACGACGCTGGGCGACCCGATCGAGGCGCAGGCGCTGCTGGCGACGTACGGTCAGGACCGGCCGGAGGACCGGCCGTTGTGGCTCGGATCCCTGAAGTCCAACATCGGTCACACGCAGGCCGCGGCCGGTGTCGCGGGCATCATCAAGATGGTCATGGCGATGCGGGAGGGCGTCCTCCCGCGGACCCTGCACGTCGACGAGCCGACCCCGCACGTCGATTGGGCCGAGGGCGACGTACGGCTGCTGACCGAGGCCCGCGCGTGGCCGGAGACCGGACGCCCCCGGCGGGCGGCGGTGTCGTCGTTCGGCATCAGCGGCACCAACGCCCACACCATCCTGGAGCAGGCGCCGGACATCGCCGGGCCGGTCACGGTCGCTCCCGGGGCCGTGGGTGATGTGCCGTGGCTGCTGTCGGCCGGCGGCCGGCGCGGTCTGCGGGCCCAGGCCGAGCGGCTGCGCGCCCACCTCGCCGAGCGGACCGATGCCGAACCCGCTGCGGTCGGACGGGCGTTGGCGACCACCCGCGCCGCGCTCAAGCACCGTGTCGCCGTCGTCGGACGGGACCGCGAGGAACTCCTCGCCGGGCTGGAGGCGCTCGCCTCCGGCGCACCGACCGCCCATGTCGTCCAGGGCGAGGTGGTGCAGGGCGCGCTCGCGTTCCTGTTCACCGGGCAGGGCGCCCAGCGGGTCGGCATGGGGGGCGAGCTGTACGGTCGCTACCCCGTCTACGCCGGGGCGTTCGACGCGGTATGCGCGGAGCTGGACCGTCATCTGGAGCGGCCGTTGCGGGAGGTGATCGACGGGGATGGTGAGGCGCTGGATCGTACGGAGTACACGCAGGCCGCGCTGTTCGCCGTCGAGGTCGCGCTGTTCCGTCTGGTCGAGTCCTGGGGTGTTCGTCCTGACTTCCTGGCCGGGCACTCGGTCGGCGAGATCGCTGCCGCGCATGTGGCCGGGGTGTTCTCCCTCGCTGATGCTGCTCGTCTGGTGGCGGCTCGTGGGCGTCTGATGCAGGCGTTGCCGGCCGGTGGGGCGATGGTGTCGGTGCAGGCGTCGGAGGAGACGGTGCTGCCGCTGCTGGCCGGTCGTGAGGACGAGGCGGGCATCGCGGCCGTCAACGGCCCGCTGTCCGTGGTGATTTCCGGTGCCGAGACCGCCGTCCTGGAGATCGCCGATGCGCTTGCCGCGGACGGTGTGAAGACCAAGCGCCTGCGCGTCTCCCACGCCTTCCACTCCCCGCTGATGGAGCCGATGCTGGAGGACTTCCGCCAGGTCGTCTCCCACCTCACCTTCTCCGCTCCCGCCATCCCGGTCGTCACCACCGGCGACATCACATCCCCCGACTACTGGGTGTCCCACGTCCGCGACGCCGTCCGCTTCGCCGATGCTGTCCGCACCCTGGAGGGCGAGGGTGTCCGTACGTTCCTCGAACTCGGCCCGGACGCCGTCCTGTCCGCGATGGGACAGGAGTCGGCGACCGCCGGCGCCGCGTTCGTACCCGCCCTGCGCCGGGACCGGGCCGAGGGGCGCGCCCTGGTGACCGCCCTGGCCCAGCTCCACAACCGGGGCGTCCGCGTCGACTGGGCCGCGTTCCACGGGCCCGCCGGTGCCGGTCGCGTCGATCTGCCCACCTACGCGTTCCAGCGCCGCCGTTACTGGCCGGACGCCCCGGAGCGGCCCGCCGCCGTGCCCGGCGCGGCGGGCCGTACGCCCGCCGAGGCGGGTTTCTGGGAGGCCGTCGACACCGGCGACCTCGCCGCCCTCGCCAAGGCCCTGGAGGTGGACAGCACGTCCGGCCAGGACTCCCTCGCCGAGGTGCTGCCGCTGCTCGCCGCATGGCGGCTCCGGGAGCGGGCCGCCGCCGGGTCCCCGGAGGGGGACGGGGACGAGGCGGCCGGGAGCGGGGACACGGAGCGGATCGAGGCCGCCCGCCGACGGCTTACCGGGCTGGCCGGTGACGACTGGACCTCTGCCGCCCTGGAGATCGTCCGCTCGGAGACGGCCGTCGCCCTCGGGCACGCCTCCGCCGAGGAGGTGGAGGGCGACAGCCAGTTCTTCGACATGGGGATGTCCTCCCTGTCCGCCGTGGAACTGGGCAACCGGCTCGGCGCCGTCTTCGGCACCGCGCTGGCCGCCGATGTGATGTACGAACACCCGAGCCCGGCGGCCCTCGTGGAGCACCTCCGGCAGGCCGCGGCCTGACCGCCTCCCGCCTCCCGCCTCCCGCACACTTCCCTACGAAAGTTGAACCCCGTGTCTATTCCGCCCACCACCAAGGGACACGCACCGTTCGGCACCCACCGGACCTGGTACCGGGTCACCGGCGACCTCGCCTCCGGCCGCACCCCGCTCGTCCTCGTGCACGGCGGCCCCGGCAGCACCCACGACTACCTGCTGCGCCTGGCCGCCCTCGCCGAGGACGGCCGGCCCGTCGTCCACTACGACCAGCTGGGCAACGGCGGATCCACCCATCTGCCCCACCGCGGGGCCGACTTCTGGACCCTCGGGCTGTTCCTCGACGAGCTGGACAACCTGCTGAACCATCTGGGCATCGCCGACGACTATGTGCTGTTCGGCCAGTCCTGGGGCGGCGTGCTCGCCGCCGAGCACGCCGCCGCGCGCCCCGCCGGGCTGCGGGGCCTGGTCCTGGCCAACTCCCCGGCCTCGTACCCCGTATGGCTGGAGGAGATGGCGGTCCTCAGGGCCGCCCTGCCCGCAGACGTGCAGGAGACGCTGCGCCGGCACGAGGCGGCCGGCACCACCGGCAGCGCCGAGTACTGGCAGGCCACGCTGGAGTTCTACGGCCGGCACGTCTGCCGTCTGGACCCATGGCCGCGCGAGGTCGCCGCGTCGTTCATGGAGATCTACAACGACCCGACCGTGTACCACACCATGAACGGGCCCACCGAGTTCCACGTCACCGGAACCCTCAAGGACCACTCGGTGATCGACCGGCTGCCCGCCGTGGACGTGCCCACCCTGCTGATCTCCGGGCGGCACGACGAGGCCACGGCCCGCTGTGTGCAGCCGTTCTTCGACCACATCCCGGACGTGCTCTGGGAGGTCTTCGAGGAGTCCAGCCACATGCCGCACGTCGAGGAGCCGGAGCGGTTCGACGCCGTCATGCGCGGCTTCCTCGCCGGCCTCGACGCCGCGTAAGGGCGGCCTAGGGGGCCCGTGCGGCCCCCTAGGGGTTCCCCGCCGTCACCACCGGCCTTAGCCTCCACAAGCCGGTCATTCCGTCCAGTGCGCCTTCCCGGGAGAAACGACCCCATGGCAACACCCACCTCGTGGAACATCGTCACCAGCGCCGACAGCAATGAGGTGGTGATCGCCGCCGACTTCCCCGCCACGGGCCGCCCCGAGGCGCAGTTCACCGACCTGGCACCGCTGTTGGGCGATTCCCGCTCCTTCTGGCAGACCGTGCCGCCCGTCGTCTCCCCGGAGGACGCGGTCAGCGGCGCCGACTACATCGCGCGGTGGGGCGCCGAACTGGCCGACAGCGGGCTCGTCGTCCGCGGCGTGCTGGGCTTCTGCGTCGGCGGCGTCTACGCGGCCGCGCTCGCCGACGAGGCGGCCCGCCGTCAGGAACGGCCGCCCGTCCTGGTGCTGTTCGACCCCGAGCAGGCCACCGTCCCCACCCTGTACTGGCAGTTCGAGAAGCTCCTGGGCAACCTCGCGACCGTGCTGTCCGCCGAGGAGATCACCCGCGTCCGCGACACCTCGCTCGCCCTGATGCAGGAGCACGGCGAGGACGTGGGCGGCTACGCCGCCGGTCTCCACCGGGTCTTCCGCTCCGTCGCCGTGGACGCCTTCGGACGGCTCGGCCTCGACGCGGAGCGCACCGAGGAGATGATCGGGCTGTTCTCCTCGTTCATCTCCTACTTGTCCGTCGCCGCCCGGCTGGACGTGCGGGACACCTGGCTGCGGGCCACCGCCGTCAGTTCGTCCAGCCCGCGCAGCGGCCTCAACGCGGACCGCTCCCCGGAGGGCGGGGACTCCCCGCTGGTCGCCCGGGAGATCCGCTTCGACACCGAGCACGCCCAGCTGCTCCGTTCGGACGCCGTCGCCGCGACCGTGCGCGAACTGCTGCAGAAGTAACCGCTGCAGAACCGGAACGAGGTAAGGAAGAGCCATGCGGCGCCCCGCCACCCGCAAGGAGGAGGCCCTGTGGCTCCTCGAGAAGTTCGTCCCCGGGACCGGGGTCAACAATCTGTCGGTCGTTTTCCAGGTGGACGGTGAACTGGAGCCCGCCGCGGTCCGGGAGACCCTCGACCACCTGCTCGCCCGGCACGCCGTGCTGCGCACCGTCTTCGACGACGACGGCGGCCTGTGGGCCCGGACGCTGGAGCCGGGACGGGCCCGGGTCGAGCTGGAGGAGGCGGCTTCCGCCGGCGGTCCCGTCGCCGAGGAGCTGCGGCCCTTCATCGCGGAGCCCTTCCGCCAGGACGGCTCGCTCCTGGTGCGGGCCCGGCTGCTGGGCCGTGCGGACGGCGACGTGCTGTGCGTGGCCGTGCACCACTCCGTCTTCGACGGGCTGTCCGCGCAGCTCTTCCTCGGTGAATTCACCGCCCTCTACGAGGCGTTCGTCTCCGGCCACCGGCCACCGCCGGAGCTGCGGGACGAGGTGCCCGCCTGGCGGGAGCCGGAGGCGGGGGAGGGCGCCGCCGCCTACTGGCGGGAGCAGCTGGCCGGGTTCCGCGCCGACGGGCTGGGGCTGGCCAACGAGCGGCAGGGCGGCGCGGTCACCACCCTGGCCGGTGACGAGGTCACCGTCCGGCTGGCGCCCGGCGTCAAGGAGGTCGTGGCCCGCCTGCAGCGGGAGCTGCGGGCGCCCGAGGCCGTGGTGCTGCTGGCCGCCTACTACCTGCTGCTGGCCGCGCACGGCGCGGGCCCCGACCTCACGGTCGGCTCGCCGGTGAGCCTGCGCGACCGCGGAGCGCAGGGCGCGCTCGGCTACCACATCAACGTGCTGACGCTGCGGCTGGCCGTCGACGCCGGGGAGAGCTTCCGCGAGCTGGTCGCCCGGGCCCGCAAGGTGTTCCTCGGCGGCATGACGCACGCCGCCCATCCCGTCGACGAACTGCTGAGCACCGTCGGGCGGTCGGACGCCGCCTGGCGCAACCTGCTGTTCCGGCATGTGTTCAACTACGCCCCGCTGGCCGCCCCCGCGGACTTCGCGCTCGACGGACAGCGGGCCACGCAGCTGACCGTGGAGAACGGGTCCAGCAAGTTCGACCTGGAGTTCTTCGTCACCGCCCACCCGGACGCGCTGACCGTACGGGCCGCCTACTGCACCGAGGTCTTCGAACGGGCGGACGTGGAGCTGATGGTGCGCCGCTACGAGGAGCTGCTGCTGGCCCTCGGCGAGGACCCCGACCGGCCGGTGGGCGGCGTCCCGGTCTGGTGCGAGCGGGACCGGCGGGCCGTCGAGGCCGCCAACACCACCGGGCGCGAGGTGCCGTGGCCCACCGTGGCCGCCGCCGTGGCCCGTGCCGTGGCCGGGGGCCCGGACGCGGTGGCCGTCGAGGACGGTGAACGACGCGTCACCCGGGGCGAGTTGTGGGCCGCCGCCGAGGCCACCCGCGCGCTGCTGGCCGACGAGGGCGTCGGTGCCGGTGACGTGGTCGCCCTGGCGGGCCGGCGCGGGGCGGAGACCGCGGCCGCGGTGCTCGGCGTGTGGCTGGCGGGCGCCGCCTATCTGCCGGTCGACCCCGACCACCCCGAGCAGCGGATCGCCTACCAACTGACCGACTCCGGCGCCAAGGTGGTGCTCGCCGGACCCGGCGTCACCGTGCCCGGCGAGGGGCGCAAGGTGCTGCCGGTGCCCGGGATACCGGAGGGCGTGGGGGCGCTGCCCGACCCGGCGGCCGTCGCCGCCCTGGCCGGCTCCGGCGACCTCGCCTACCTGATCTACACCTCCGGTTCCACCGGCCGCCCCAAGGGCACCCTCGTCGGCCACGGGGCGCTCGCCAACCTCGTCGCGCACTTCGCGGCGGAGCTGGCGGCGGGGCCGGACGACACCACGCTGTGGCTGACGACGTTCAGCTTCGACATCTCCGCCCTGGAGCTGTACCTGCCGCTGGTCACCGGGGGCAGGCTGGCCGTCGCCCCGGACGAGGCGCGCACCGATGGGGCGGTGCTGCGGGAGCTGCTGGAGCGGCACCGCGTTACCGTCGTCCAGGCCACGCCCACGACCTGGCGGCTGGTGCTGCCGGAGGCCGCCGGCCGGCTGGCCGGGCTGCGCGTGCTCAGCGGAGGGGAACCCCTGCCGGGCGCGCTCGCGGCACAACTGGCCGCCATCGGCTGCGAGTTGCGCAATGTGTACGGGCCGACCGAGACCACCGTCTGGTCCACCGCCGGACGGGTCCGCCCGGGCGGCACCGGACGGGTCGGGGTCGGCACCCCGATCGCCAACACCCGCGTCTTCGTGGCCGGTCCGGACGGGCGCGAGCTGCCGCCCGGCGTCCGCGGCGAGCTGTGCATCGCCGGCACCGGTGTGGCGGCCGGCTACCACGACCGGCCCGGGCTGACCGCGGAGCGCTTCGGCGTCCACCCGGTGCACGGGCGCCACTACCGCACGGGCGATCTGGCCCGCTGGCTCCCGGAGGGAACCCTGGAGATCCTCGGCCGCCTCGACCGGCAGATCAAGCTGCGCGGCAACCGCATCGAGCTCGGCGAGGTCGAGGCCGTGCTGCTGGAGCACCCCGACGTCCGGGCGGCGGCCGTGGTCGTCGCCGAGGACGCGGCCGGGGAGCCGGTACTGGCCGCGTTCGTGGTGGGACCGGACCGGCCGGAGGCGGCGGACGAGCTGTGGGCGCACGCCCGCGGCGCCCTGCCGCTGTCCGCGGTGCCGCAGGAGTACGCCGTCGTGGACGCCTTCCCGATGACGGGCAACGACAAGGTGGACTACCCGGCCCTGACCCGGGAGGTGGCGCGGCGCCGCGCCGCGGCCGCGGACACCGGTCCCGCCGGCGCCGACCCCGGCGACCCGGTGGTGGCCCGGCTGACCGGCCTGTGGCGCGAGACCCTGCAACGCGAGGACGTGAACGGGGACACCAACTTCTTCGCCGCGGGCGGCCATTCGCTGCTCGGGGCCACCCTGGTCATGAAGCTGGAGGCCGCCTTCGGCGTCAAGCTGAAGCTGACCGATCTGTTCGACAACCCGCAGCCCGCGGCGTTCGCCCGCAGGCTCGGGGAACTGGCACCCCGAAGGGCGGCCGGGGAATCCCCGGACCCCGAATAGGGGGCCCTTAGGGGTTTGTTCGTGCCCTCACCGGCACAACACTTGGCGATGGATTCCCGGGTGACCGGCAGCGCCGTGGTGGACGCTGCCGCGGCCGGCCGGGAATCCGGAGCACGACGGTGCGGCGAGGACGCCGCGCGCACATTGGGGAGCGTGGAGGAAATGGCGGCAAACATGGCGAACGGCAATTGCCGTTCCTGGACCGGAAACGGAAGGCCCGATCTGCTCCTGCGGGACCAGGAGTCCGGTGACGTGTTCGTACGGCAGCACAGCGGTGCCTTCGACGGACTGGACACCTTCCTGCCCCCGGTGAAGATCGCCGAGAACCTCGGCTGGCCCCGGTTCTTCTTCCTGCGCCCGCTGGACAGCGGCAACGGCCGCGCCGACCTCCTGGCGTTCAGCATCGCCGAGATCAACCCGGGCGAGGGCGAGCACCACGAGCACGGCCTCTACCTGCTCCGCAACAACGGCCTCAACGGCCTTCAGACCCTGGGCGAACCGCTGCGGATCTCCGGCAAGCGGGACGACAAGGAGTGGGAGACCCTCGCCGCCGCCGACGTCAGCGGCACCGGCTGCGACGACACCGTCAGCCGGGAGAAGGACGCCGGACACGTCGACTGGTTCCGCCACGTCGGACAGGTCCTGCCCCACGACACCTGGGACAAGACCCCCCGCCGGCTGACCACCGTCGACGTGGACGACTTCCCCGTCGCCATGGTGGACGTCTCCGGCAACGGCAGGCTCGACCTGGTGGTGCTGCGCAGCAACGGCGACCTGGACGTCTTCGTGTTCGCCGACGACCACGACTTCGCCACCGCGCAGGGCGCGGGCGAGGGCACCTGGTACACCGTGGCCCGGGGCTGGAACGAGTACCGCCTGATCGTCAGCACCGACATCGACCTCGACGGCCGCCCCGACCTGCTGACCCTGCGCCACGACGGCACCCTGCTCGCCCACCGGCACCGCGGCGCCTTCGACCCGCGCCGCCCGCTGGAGACCTTCGAGAAGCCGGTGCCCGTGGCCGAGGACTGCTGGCACTACGACGTGATCAGCTGACATGGCACCCGGAACGGCCGCCCCGCCCCCGGCGGCAGAGGACGCCCCCGAGGAGCGGCGCACGGGAACGGCCATGGTCTTTCCCGGAATGGGGCCGGTGAAATACGCCGACGTCAGCCGTTTCCTGCTGACCAGTCCGCACGCCCGGCGGCTGCGGAAGGCCGCGGAAGAGGTGCTCGGATATTCCCTCGCCGACCGGTACCGGGAATCCGAGGAGGATTACGCGGAAGTCGCCCAGGTGGTCTTCCTGGTGAACTGTCTGGCCCTCGCCGAATGGGCAAGGGAAAGACACGGGGTGGAACCCGTCGCCTGCGCCGGACCGAGTTTCGGGCAGAAAGCCGTGACGGCCTTCAGCGGCGCCCTGCCCTTCCCGGAGGTCGTCGACCTGACCGCGCGGCTGGCCCGCTGCGAGGCCGACTACTTCGCCCGCGAGCACCGGGACGTGGTGACCCTGTCGTTCGTCCGCGTGCCCGAGGACGAACTGGCGCCCGTCCTGGCCGAGATGGACGACCGGGGCGCGTGGTACGACATCTCCTGCCACCTGGACCACGACTTCTTCATGGTGTCGCTGCGCGAGGGCGAACTCGACGCCTTCCAGCGGCGCTTGAGGTCCCTCGGCGGACTTCCCCTGTACACCATGCGGCCGCCCATGCACTCCGCCGCCTTCGGAGCGCTGCGGCGCACCGTCGAGGAGGAGGTCCTGCCGCGGTACCGGTTCGCCGACCCCCGGCTGCCGGTCGTCGCCGACCAGGACGGCACCGTCGTCGACACGGCCGAGGGCATGCGCACCCTGCTCCTCGACGGCATCGTCCGGCCGGTGCGCTGGCCCGACGTGGTGCGGACGCTGCGCGGCCTCGGCGTGGGCCGGGTCTGCGTCGCCGGGCCCGACGGTCTCTTCGGCCGGGTCGGCTGCACCGTGAACACCTTCGACGTCCTGGCCGCGGACCCGCGCGCCGCGCTGCGGCCCAGGACCCCCGCGCCGCTGCCGGCCTGACCGCGCCGGCGCCGTCCCCCGCCTTCCGGCCGCCCCGACGCGGCGGCCCGGCAGCACCTGAAGACACCGACACGACAAGAGGGGTTGTGGACACCATGTGGGACCAGCGATTCGAGGAGATCCTCCGCGGCCGCCTGCCGTTCCTGACGCCCGGCGAGGAGCTCGCCGCCGACCTGAACCTGCGCGACCACGGCCTGGACTCCCTGGGCATCGTCGAGCTGGTGGGCGCCCTGGAGGACGCGTACGAGGTGAGCTTCCGCGACGGGGCGCTGACCGTCTCGAACTTCGAGACGGCCGGAATCCTGTGGAAGACCCTGTCCGGCCTGGCCGACGGCGCCCGCGGCTGACCGGCCGACACGGACGGGACGGACGGGACGCACGGGCGGAACGAGGGACGAGATGACCGACGGCGCGGCGTACGGGCTGCACGGACGATTTCTGCGCGGCCTCGCGCGGGCCGGTGGTGACGGCGAGGCGCTGCGCGCCGACGGCCGCAGTGTCGGCTACCGGGAGCTGCACCGCACCGCGCTCGCCTGGGCCGGTGCGCTGCTGGAGGCCACCGGCGGGCGCCCCGGCGTCATCGGCGTCCTCGGCAACAAGACGGTGGACGCCTACACCGCGACGCTCGCCGCGCTCTACACCGGCTCCGCCGTGGTGCCCCTGCACCCCGGCTTCCCCGAGGCCCGCACCCGGCGGACGCTGCGGGCCGCCGGGGTGACGGCCCTGGTGGCCGCCGCCGACGCGGCCCCGCTGCTGCCCGGGCTGCTCGGCCCGGACAGCTCCCTGCCGGTGCTGGTGCCGGAGGTCCCCGGCGCGGGCACCGTCGAACTGCGGCCGGGACAGGCCCTGGACGCGCCCCGGACCGTCGAACCCGGGGACACCGCGTACATCCTGTTCACCTCCGGCTCCACCGGCCGCCCCAAGGGCGTGCCGATCAGCCACGGCTCCTGCGCCTTCTACTTCCGACAGGTCGAGGAGCGCTACGACTTCACGCCGCAGGACGTCTTCTCCCAGACCTTCGACCTCACCTTCGACTGCGCGATGTTCGACCTGTTCACCGCGTGGGGCTCCGGGGGGACCCTGGTCGCCGTGGAGCCCGGTGCGCTCTTCGCGCTGCCGGACTTCCTCGCCGCACAGCGGGTGACCGTCTGGTTCTCCACCCCCAGCGCGATCCGGCTGGTCCGCCGCACCGGCGGACTGGCCCCGGGCTCCCTGCCGGCGCTGCGCTGGAGCCTGTTCGCCGGGGAGGCCCTCAAGGCCGAGGACGTCGCGGACTGGCAGCGGGCGGCCCCGGCCGCCACCGTGGAGAACCTCTACGGCCCCACCGAGCTGACCATCACCATCACCGCCCACCGCTGGGACCCGGCGACCTCGCCCGACGCCTGTGTGCATGGCGCGGTGCCCATCGGCCGGGTGCACGAGGGACACGACTGGCTGCTCGCCGACGAAGACGGCGCACCGGGGGACCCGGACGCGGTCGAAGGCGAACTGTGGGTCAGCGGACCCCAGTTGACCCGGGGCTACCTCCACCGGGCCGACGACGCCGACCGCTTCCCCCGGCACGCGGGCCGCATCTGGTACCGCACCGGGGACTGGGTGCGCCGCGCCCCCGACGGCCAACTCACCTACCTGGGACGCATCGACCACCAGGTCCAGGTGCAGGGCATCCGCGTCGAACTGGCCGAGATCGACCACGCCGTGCGCGGCTGCGCCGGCGTCGAGGACGCGGTCACCGTCGCCACCCGCGACGGGGACGCCCTCGAACTGGTCGTCTTCTACACGGGCGAGGCCCGGCCGCCCGCCCAGTTCGCCCGGCAACTGCGGCAGGTGCTCCCGCCGGGCACCCTGCCCAGGCACTACGAGCACCTGCCGGCGCTCCCCCTCAACGCCAACCGCAAGACCGACCGGACCGGTCTCACCACCCGCGCCGAGGCCCTGGTGGGGCGCCGGCCGGCCGCACGCTGAACTCCCGCACGGGCAGCGCCCGCCGCGGGGACGGGCACCGGCACCCACCCGGTCCCGGGCAACGATCGGAGACAGGACAGTGACGTTGGAAAAGCCGGTGCACGGCTTCCTGGACGAGGCCGCCGCGGCGGCACCCGGCTCCCGGGCGGTCCGC
Source organism: Streptomyces luteireticuli (assembly GCF_041519305.1). NCBI lineage: Bacteria > Bacillati > Actinomycetota > Actinomycetes > Kitasatosporales > Streptomycetaceae > Streptomyces > Streptomyces luteireticuli. Next base: position 1,355,239 of record NZ_CP167927.1, on the reverse strand, counting down.
GACGCGCAGGGCGCCTGGACCTACGCCGAACTCGCGGAGCTCAGCCGCGCCTTCGAGGGCTGGCTCGCCGAGCAGGGCGTCGGCCCGGGCGACCGGGTCCTGGTGCGGCTGCCGAACCGGCGCGAGATGGCGGCCATGCTGTACGGCACGTCGCGGCGCGGCGCCGTCTTCGTGCCCATCAACCCGGGCATGAAGGACTACCACCTGGGCCCCGTCCTGGCCGACAGCGCACCCTCCGTGGTGATCGTCGACGACCGGCAGACCGCCGCGATGGCGAAGCTCACCGACGCCCCCGTGCACGGGGCGGACGAGGTGTGGGCGAAGGTCGGGGCCCGCCTGCCCGAGCCGCCGCGCGACGCGACCGCCGTCGGCCCCGGGGACCTGGCCGTCCTCATCTACACCTCCGGCTCCACCGCCGCGCCCAAGGCCGTCGCCTGCCCGCACGCGCAGATCTCCTTCGCCGTGCGCGGCATCGGCGGGATGCTCGGCCACACCGCCGACGACGTCTTCTACGTCCGGCTGCCGCTCCCGTTCGACTACGGCCTCTTCCAGCTGCTGCTGAGCGCCGAGGCCCGCGCCGAGCTGGTGCTGTCCGGCTCCGAGCCCGAGTTCACGCTCCTGGACCGGATCCGCGAGAGCGGCACCACCGTCCTGCCCGTGGTGCCCGCCCTCGCCTCGCTCCTGGTCGTCCTCGGCCGGCGCGACCCGGGCCCCAGCGCGGTGCGGCTCATCACCAACACCGGCGCGGCCCTGCCCCAGGCCACCATCGACGCGCTCCGCGAGGTCTTCCCCGGCGCCAAGGTGGCCCGCATGTACGGCATCACCGAGTGCAAGCGCGTCAGCATCATGCCCCCGGACCGGGACCGGGAGCGCCCCGGCTCGGTCGGACTGCCGCTGTCCGGCACCCGGGTGCTGATCCTCGACGAGAACGGCACCCCGCTGCCGCCCGGCCGCACCGGCGAGATCGTGCCCGTCGGCCCGCACGTCATGGCAGGCTACTGGCGCGCCCCCGAGCTGACCGCCCGCACCTTCCGGCCCGACCCCGACACCGGCGAAGTGCGGCTGCACACCCGTGACTTCGGGCACCTCGACGAGGACGGCTACCTCTACTTCGACGGCCGGCGCGACGACATGTTCAAGCGCAAGGGCATCCGGATGAGCACCATCGAGATCGAGGCCGCGGCCACCGACATCCCCGGGGTGCGCAACGCCGCCGCGCTCCAGCCCACCGAGGACCGCGATCTGGTGCTGTGCGTCGTCTCCGACCTGGCCCCGGGCGTCGTCCTGCGCGAACTGGCCAAGCGCCTGGAGGCCGCCAAGGTGCCCTCCGTCTGCCGCGTCCTCGACGCCTTCCCGCTCACCCCCAACGGTAAGACCGCCAAGGACCGGCTGGCCGCCCTCGTCGAGGAGGAGGCCCGATGACCGCCACCGCCGCCGGGCTCGCCCGGCGCTACGGCACCCCGCTGTACGTCTACGACCTGGACCGCGTCGTCGCCGCCCAGCGGGACCTGCGGAGCTCGCTGCCGGACGGCTTCACCGTCTACTACTCCTTCAAGGCCAACCCGCACCCCGAACTGGCCCGCGCCCTGCGCGAGATACCCGACGGGCCGTGCCGCGCCGAGGTGTGCTCCGAGGGCGAACTCGACTCCGCCCTCGCCGCCGGCTTCCCCGCCGCCGAGATCCTCTACGGCGGACCCGGCAAGACGGACGGCGAGATCACCCGCGCCGTCGCCGCGGGCGTGCGCACCTTCTCCGTGGAGTCCCCGGGCGACCTGCGCCGCGTCGGCACGATCGCCCGCGGCCACGGCGTGACCGCCGACTGCCTGCTGCGCGTCAACGACACCTCCTCCGCGGGCGCCACCAGCCTCCGCATGACCGGCGCGCCCTCGCAGTTCGGCATCGACCGCGAGACCCTCGCCGACGAGTACGCCGAGCTCGCCGCCGTCCCCGGCACCCGCCTGGTCGGCCTGCACTTCTACCCGCTGAGCAACGCCCGCGACGAGGACGGTCTCATCGGGGAGTTCCGGCAGAGCATCGCCACGGCCGCCGCTCTGCACGCCGAACTCGGGCTGCCGCTGCGCGCCCTGGACCTGGGCGGCGGCTTCGCCGCCCCCTACGCCGTCCCCGGCGAACGGCCCGTCTACGGCAGGCTGCGGGCGGCGCTGGAGGAGGCCCTCGACACCCATCTGCCCCAGTGGCGGACCGGGGAGATCCACCTCGCCTGCGAGTCCGGCCGCTATCTGGTCGGCGACTGCGGCGAGTTGGTGCTCTCGGTCACCAACGTCAAGGAGAGCCGGGGGAGGACCTTCGCCGTCGCCGACGGCGGGGTGAACACCCTCGGCGGCATGGCCGGCCTCGGCCGGCTGCTGCCGCTGGCCGTACGGCTCGACGAGGAGCAGGGCGAGGAGCAGGGCCGCGGGACGCGCACCGCCAGCCTGACGGGCCCGCTGTGCACGCCCGGCGACATCCTCGGCCGGGACGTCGAACTGCCCGACCCGGCACCGGGCGACCTGGTCACCGTGCCCAACGTGGGCGCCTACGGGGCCACCGCGAGCCTGTTGCTGTTCCTCAGCCGCCCGGCACCCGTCGAGGCGGTCGTCCGCGGCACGGAGACCGTCTCCGTCACACGGCTGGTGGCCCGGCGCACGCCGGTCGGCCCCGGCAACTGAACACGCCCCGGGGCGGCGCGCCCCGGGGCCGAGAACCATGAACTGTCGCAGCAGGAGCGGTGAGTGCGGATGAGCGGGTCCCAGGGCGTCGTCGAGACCACGGCCGGCACGCGGGGCGGGGCGGGCGAACCGCCCGCCGGCGCGGCGCGGCTGGCCGGACTGCCGGCGGTCGAGCAGGAACGGATCCTGTCCGTCCTGGTCGCCGCCGAGACCGCCGGGGTCCTCGCGGGCCTCGCGCGGGAGGCCGGGCGCGGGGCGGGGGAGACCCCCGGCGCGGACGAGGTGGCCGAACGGCCCGAACGGTCCTTCAAGGACCTCGGGTTCGACTCCCTGGCCTCCGTCGCCCTGCACGGCCGGCTCACCGCGGCCACCGGCGCCGCCCTGCCCGTCACCGTGGTCTTCGACCACCCCACCCCCCGCGCCCTCGCCGCCCACCTGAGGAGCGTGCTCACCGGCACCGGCACCGGCACCGGCACTGTCCCGGTGCCGGCCGCCGCGCCCGCGCCCGCGCCCCGGCCGGCCGACGAGGACGACCCCGTCGCCGTCATCGCCATGAGCTGCCGCTACCCCGGCGGCGTCACCAGCCCCGAGGAGCTGTGGCAGGTCGTCGACGAGGGCCGCGACGCCGTCTCCGGCTTCCCCACCGACCGCGGCTGGGACCTCGACGGGCTCTTCGACGAGGACCCGGACCGGCCCGGTACCGCGTACGTCCGCGAGGGCGGATTCCTGCACGACGCCGGACAGTTCGACGCGGCCTTCTTCGGGATCTCCCCCCGCGAGGCCCTGTCCATGGACCCGCAGCAGCGGCTCGCCCTGGAGACCGCCTGGGAGGCCTTCGAACGCGCCGGCATCGACCCGGCCGCCGTGCGCGGCACCCGGGTCGGCGTGTACGTCGGCGCCGAACCGCAGGAGTACGGGCCCCGGCTGCACGAGGCGCCCGAGGGCTACGAGGGCTACCTCCTGACCGGCAACGCCACCAGCGTCGTCTCCGGCCGCGTCGCCTACGCCCTCGGCCTGGAGGGCCCCGCACTCACCGTCGACACCGCCTGCTCCGGCTCCCTGGTCGCGCTGCACCTGGCCGCCGCCGCGCTGCGCCGCGGCGAGTGCGCGATGGCCCTCGCCGGAGGCGTCTCCGTCATGTCCACCCCCGGCACCTTCGTCGCCTTCAGCCGGCAGCGGGGCCTGGCTCCCGACGGCCGCTGCAAGGCGTTCTCCGCCGACGCCGACGGCACCGGATGGGCCGAGGGCGCCGGCATGCTCCTGCTGGAGCGGCTCTCCGACGCCCGCAGGAACGGCCACCGCGTCCTGGCTGTCCTCCGCGGCTCGGCCGTCAACCAGGACGGCGCGAGCAACGGACTGACCGCCCCCAACGGCCTCGCCCAGCAGCGCGTCATCCGCGCCGCGCTCGCCGACGCCGGACTGACCCCCGGGCAGGTCGACGCCGTCGAGGCGCACGGCACCGGCACCCGGCTCGGCGACCCCATCGAGGCCCAGGCCCTGATCGCCACCTACGGCCAGGACCGCCCCGGCGACCGCCCCGTCCGCCTCGGCTCCATCAAGTCCAACATCGGCCACGCCCAGGCCGCCGCGGGCGCCGCCGGTGTCATCAAGATGGTCCTCGCCCTGCGGCACGAACTGCTGCCCCGCACCCTGCATCTCACCGACCCCACCCCGCACGTCGCCTGGGACTCCGGCGCCGTCGCCCTCCTCGACGGGCCCGTCGCCTGGCCACGCGCCGACGAGCCCCGCCGCGCGGCCGTCTCCTCCTTCGGCATCAGCGGCACCAACGCCCACGCCATCCTGGAGGAGGCACCGGCCGAGGACCCCGCCGAGGAGCCCGCCGACGACTCCGGCGCCCTCGTCCCCTGGCCGCTGTCCGCCCACAGCGAGTCCGCCCTGCGTGCCCAGGCCGAGCGCCTGCGCGCCCACCTCGACCGCACCCCCGGGCTCCGCCCCGCCGACGTCGCCCACTCCCTGGGCACCGGCCGCGCCGCCCTCGCCCACCGGGCCGTCGTCCTCGGCACGGACACCGGCGCACTCCTCGCCGGCCTGGACGCCCTCGCCACCGGCGGCCCATCGCCCGCGCTCGTCACCGGAACCGCCCCCGCCGAGGCCGAACTCGCCTTCCTCTTCACCGGCCAGGGCGCCCAGCGGCTGAACATGGGGCGCGAACTGTACGCCGCCGAGCCCGTCTTCGCCCGCGCCTTCGACGCCGCCTGCGGACACCTCGACCTCCAGCTCGAACACCCGCTGCGCGACGTGGTGTTCGCCGACGAGGGCAGCCCGCTCGCCGCCCTCCTCGACCGCACCGGCTACGCCCAGCCCGCCCTCTTCGCCGTCGAGACCGCCCTGTTCCGCCTCCTGGAGTCCTGGGGCGTGCGCCCCGGCTTCCTCGCCGGGCACTCCGTCGGCGAACTCGCCGCCGCCCACGCCGCAGGCGTCCTCTCCCTCCAGGACGCCTGCCTGCTCGTCGCCGCCCGCGGCGTCCTCATGCAGGAACTCCCGCCCGGCGGCGCCATGATCGCCGTGCAGGCGGCCGAGGACGACGTGGCCCCCCTGCTCGCCGGCCGCGAGGGCGAGTTGACCGTCGCCGCCGTCAACGGCCCCGACGCACTGGTCCTGTCCGGCGACGAGGACGCCGTCACCGCCGTCGCCGGCGAACTCGCCGCACTCGGGCGCAAGACCAAGCGGCTGCGCGTCTCGCACGCCTTCCACTCGCCGCGCATGGACGCCATGCTCACCGAGTTCCGGCAGATCGCCCAGGCCCTCGACTACGCGCCGCCTGCAATCCCGGTCGTCTCCAACGTCACCGGCGCCCTGGCCACCGAGGCCGAACTGTGCTCCCCCGACTACTGGGTGCGGCACGTCCGCGACGCCGTCCGCTTCGCCGACGGCGTGCGCACCCTGGAACGCCACGGCGTCCGCGCCTTCCTCGAACTCGGCCCCGACGGCGTCCTCACCGCCATGGCCCAGGACTGCCTGACCCCCCGGCACGCCGAACGCTCCGTCCTCGTCCCCGCCCTGCGCGCCGGACGGCCCGAACCGGCCACCCTGCTCACCGCCGTGGCCCGGCTGCACACCCACGGCGTGCGCCCCGACTGGGCGGCCCTGCTCGCCCGGCACACCCCCCGCACCGTCGACCTGCCCACCTACGCCTTCCAGCGCAGCCACTACTGGCTGACGGCCCCCGCCCGAACCGACGCCGACGCGCTCGGCCTGGGCACCACCGCCCACCCGCTGCTCGCCGCCGCGGTCACCCCGGCCGGCGGCGGACTCCTGCTCACCGGCCGGCTCTCCCTCCGGTCCCACCCCTGGCTCGCCGACCACGCCGTCTCCGGCGACGTCCTGCTGCCCGGCACCGCCTTCGTCGAACTGGCCGCGCACGCCGGTGACCTGACCGGCTGCTCCCGCGTCGAGGAACTCACCCTCCAGGCCCCCCTGGTCCTCCCCGAGCGGGGCGCCGTCCGGATCCAGGTCTGGGCCGGCGAACCCGACGACACCGGCCGCCGCCCCCTCGCCGTCCACTCGCGGCCCGCCGACGCCCCCGACGACGAGCCGTGGACCGCACACGCCGCCGGCTACCTCCTCCCCGACGCCGCCCCCGCCCCGGACGCCGACGGCACCTGGCCGCCCGCCGGCGCCGAACCCCTGGAACTGGACGGCCTCTACGAGCGCCTCCGGGGCCAGGGATACGGCTACGGGCCGCTGTTCCAGGGCCTGCGCGCCGCCTGGCGGCGCGGCCCCGAGACCTACGCCGAGGTGGCCCTCCCCGAGGACGCCGGGGCGCAGGCGTTCGGCCTGCACCCGGCCCTGCTCGACGCCGCCCTGCACGCCATCGGTCTCGACGAGGACCGCGGCCTCGAACTCCCCTTCGCCTGGACGGGGGTGACCCTCCACGCGAGCGGCGCCGCGCACCTGCGCGTCCGCATCGCCCCCGCCGACGGCGACGCCGTCTCCCTCACCGCCACCGACCCCGCAGGCACCCCCGTCGCCACCGTCGACGGCCTCGTCCTGCGGCCCCTGGCCCCGCAACAGGCCACCGCCGTCCGCGACTCCCTGTTCACCCTCGCCCCGGCCCCGGTCGCCCTCCCCGCCGGGGACGCCCCCGCCCCGGTCCTCGTCACCGGCGACCCGGCGGCCTGGGGCCTCGGGGACGCCGACGACGTCCACCCCGGCCTCGCGGCCCTCGCCGCCGACGCCCCCGCCACCGTCGCCCTCCTGTGCGGCCCGCTCCCGGCACAGGGCGGCGCCACCCCGCCTGACCAGGCACGTGCCGCCCTCGCCCGGACCCTCACCGCCGTCCACACCTGGCTCGCCGACGACCGGTTCACCGCCTCCCGGCTGGCCCTCGTCCTGCCCGGCGCCGACGGCACCGGCGGCATCGACGACCACGCCGACCTGGCGTGGGCCCCCGTCCGCAGCCTGATCCGCTCGGCCCAGCTGGAGAACCCCGGCCGCCTCGCCCTCCTCACCACCGAGGAGGCAGCCGTCCCGGACGATCTCGCCGCGGCCCTCGCCACCGGCGAACCCGAACTCGTCCACGCCGACGGCACCTGGCACGCCCCCCGCCTCGTCCGCGCCGACGTCACCCCCGCCGACGTCACCCCCGCCGACGGACCGGCGCTGCGCACCGACGGCACCGTCCTGATCACCGGCGGCACCGGCGGCCTGGGCCGCGTCGTGGCCCGCCACCTCGTCACCCGGCACGGCGTCCGCCGCCTGCTGCTCACCGGACGGCGCGGGCCCGAGGCGCCGGGCGCCGCCGAACTCCACGCGGAACTCACCGAGTCGGGCGCCGAGGTCACCATCGCCGCCTGCGACGCCGCCGACCGTGACGCACTGGCCGCCCTCCTCGCCACGGTTCCGGAAGAACACCCGGTGACCGCCGTCGTGCACACCGCCGGAGTCATCGACGACGGCCTGGTGGCCTCGCTCACCCCCGGGCGCCTCGACACCGTCCTGCGCCCGAAGGCCGACGCCGCCTGGCACCTGCACGAGCTCACCCGCGGCCTCGACCTCGATGCCTTCGTCCTGTTCTCCTCGGCCGCCGCCACCCTCGACAGCGCCGGACAGGGCAACTACGCGGCCGCCAACGCCTTCCTGGAGGCCCTCGCCCGGCACCGCCACGACCGGGGTCTGCCCGCCACCGCCCTCGGCTGGGGCCTGTGGGCCGAGCGCACCGGCATGACCGACGGCCTCTCCGACGCCGACCTGCGGCGCATGGCCCGCTCCGGCCAGGGCGCCCTGCCCACCGCCGACGGACTCGAACTCCTCGACGCCGCCCTGGCCATGGACGCCCCCGTCCTGCTGCCGATGCGCCTCGACCTCGCCGCCGTACGCCGCCGCGCCGCCGACGACGGCGTCCCCGCCGTCCTGCGCGGCCTCGTCCGCGCCGCCGCTCCCACCCGCCGCGCCCTGGGCCCCGGCACCCCCGCCCCCGGCCCGGCCACCCCGCTCGGCGACCGCCTCTCCGGCCTCCCCGAGGCCGAACGCACCGAAACCGTCCTGGAGTTGGTCCGCAGCCAGGTCGCCACCGTCCTCGGCCACGTCGACTCCGCCGCCATCGACCCCGAGAGCGCCTTCCAGGCCATCGGCTTCGACTCGCTGACCGCCGTCGAACTCCGCAACCGGCTCAACACCGCCACCGGCCTGCGCCTGCCCGCCACGCTGATCTTCGACTACCCCAACCCGCAGGCGCTCGCCGAGTTCGTCGCCCGCGGCCTGACCGGCACCGCCGAACGCGCCGCCGACACCGCCCCCGTCCGCGCGGCCGCCGACGACGAGCCCCTGGCCGTCGTCGCCATGAGCTGCCGCTACCCCGGCGGCATCACCTCGCCCGAGGACCTGTGGCACCTGGTCGCCACCGGCGGCGACGGCATCACCGGCTTCCCCGCCGACCGCGGCTGGGACCTGGCCGGGCTCTACGACCCCGACCCGGACACCCCCGGCACCACCTACGCCCGCGAGGGCGGCTTCCTGCACGACGCCGCCGCCTTCGACGCCGACTTCTTCGGCATCGGCCCCCGCGAGGCCACCGCCACCGACCCCCAGCAGCGCCTGCTGCTGGAGACCACCTGGGAGGTCCTCGAACGGGCCGGTCTCGACCCCACGTCCCTGCGCGGCAGCCGCACCGGTGTCTTCGCCGGCGTCATGTACCACGACTACGCCGCTCGCCTCGGCGGACAGGTGCCCGAGGGCATGGAGGGCTACCTCGGCAACGGCAGCCTCGGCAGCGTCGTCTCCGGCCGCGTCTCCTACACCTTCGGGCTGGAGGGCCCGGCGGTCACCGTGGACACGGCGTGCTCCTCGTCCCTGGTCGCCCTGCACCTGGCCGCGCAGGCCCTGCGCAGCGGCGAGTGCACCCTGGCCCTGGTCGGCGGCGTCACCGTGATGGCCACCCCCGACACCTTCATCGACTTCAGCCGCCAGCGCGGCCTCGCCCGCGACGGCCGCTGCAAGCCGTTCGCGGCCGCGGCCGACGGCACCGGCTGGTCGGAGGGCGTCGGCATGCTCCTCGTCGAACGGCTCTCGGACGCGCGGCGCAACGGACACCCCGTGCTGGCCGTCGTCCGCGGCAGCGCTGTCAACCAGGACGGTGCGAGCAACGGCCTGACCGCCCCCAACGGCCCCTCCCAGCAACGCGTCATCCGCCAGGCCCTCGCCAACGCCGGTGTCCCCGCGGCCTCCGTGGACGTGGTCGAGGCCCACGGCACGGGCACGACCCTGGGCGACCCGATCGAGGCACAGGCCCTGCTGGCCACCTACGGCCAGGACCGGCCGGAGGACCGGCCGCTGCGGCTCGGCTCGATCAAGTCCAACCTCGGCCACACGCAGGCCGCCGCCGGTGTCGCGGGCATCATCAAGATGGTCATGGCGATGCGCGAGGGCGTCCTCCCGCGGACGCTCCACGTCGACGCGCCGACCCCGCACGTCGACTGGTCCGAGGGCGCGGTCGAGCTCCTCGCCGAGGCGATGGACTGGCCGGAGACGGACGGGCCGCGGCGCGCGGGCGTGTCGTCGTTCGGCATCAGCGGGACGAACGCCCATGTGATCCTGGAGCAGGCGCCGGTCGCCGATGATCCGGTGCGCGACGTCCCCGGTGACGGGGGTGTGGTGCCGTGGGTGCTGTCGGCGAAGTCTGCGGCGGCGCTGAAGGAACAGGCGGAGCGGCTGCGGGAGTTCGTGGACGGGCGTCCCGGACTGTCCCCGGCCGACGTGGGGTTGTCGCTGGCGACGTCGCGTGCGGTGCTGGAGCACCGTGCGGTGGTGTCGGGTGCGGGCCGTGAGGAGTTGCTGGAGGCGCTGGGGGCGGTTGCCGGGGATGCTGCCGTCAAGGGGAAGCTGGCGGTGCTGTTCACGGGGCAGGGTGCGCAGCGGGTCGGGATGGGGCGTGAACTGCGTGCCGCGTTCCCGGTGTTCGCGGATGCCTTCAATGCGGTCTGTGCCGAGTTGGACTTGGAGCGGTCGCTTGTCGAGGTGATCGACGGGGACGAGGAGGCGCTGGGCCGCACCGAGTACACGCAGGCCGCGCTGTTCGCGGTCGAGGTCGCGCTCTACCGTCTGGTCGAGTCGTGGGGTGTTCGTCCTGACTTCCTGGCCGGGCACTCGGTCGGTGAGGTCGCTGCCGCGCACGTCGCCGGGGTGTTCTCCCTCGCGGACGCTGCTCGTCTGGTGGTGGCTCGCGGGCGTCTGATGCAGGCGTTGCCGGCCGGTGGCGCAATGGTCTCCGTCCAGGCGTCGGAGGAGACGGTCCTGCCGCTGCTGGCCGGTCGCGAGGACGAGGTGGGCATCGCGGCCGTCAACGGCCCGCTGTCCGTGGTGATTTCCGGTGCCGAGACCGCCGTCCTCGACATCGCCGACGTCCTGGCCGCCGACGGTGTGAAGACCAAGCGCCTGCGCGTGTCCCACGCCTTCCACTCCCCGCTGATGGAGCCGATGCTGGAGGACTTCCGCCGGGTGGCGGAGGGCCTGTCGTACGCGTCTCCCGCGATCCCCGTGGTCACCACCGGTGATGTGACGTCCCCCGACTACTGGGTGTCCCACGTCCGCGACACCGTCCGCTTCGCCGACGCCGTCCGCACCCTGGAGGGCGAGGGCGTCCGTACGTTCCTCGAACTCGGCCCGGACGCCGTCCTGTCCGCGATGGGTCAGGAGTCGGCGACCGCCGGCGCCGCGTTCGTACCCGCCCTCCGCAAGGACCGCGACGAGGAGCGCACTCTCGTCGACGCGCTCGGCCGGCTCCACACCCGTGGTGCGACGGTCGACTGGCGGGCGTTCTTCGCGCCGCACGGCGCCCGCCGCGTCGACCTGCCCACCTACGCCTTCCAGCACCGTCCGTACTGGCTGATCGCCCCGCCGCCCGGCGGTGACGCCACCGGCCTGGGACAGGACCCGGCCGAACATCCGCTGCTCATGGCCGCCGTCGCCCCGGCCGACAGCGACCGGCTGCTCCTCACCGGGCGGCTGTCGCTGGACACGCACCCCTGGCTCGCCGACCACGCGGTGTCCGGAACGGTGCTCGTGCCCGGCGCCGCGCTCGTCGAACTGGCCGTCCGGGCCGGTGACGGCGTGGGCTGCGGCACGCTGGACGAACTCACCCTGGAAGCACCGCTGGTGCTGCCCCCCGCCGGGGGAGTCCAGCTCCAACTGCTGGTGGGCGAGGCCGAGTCCGACGGGCGGCGCCCGCTGAGCGTGCACTCGCGGGCCCAGGACGCGGGAGCCGGTGCGCCGTGGACCCGCAACGCCGTCGGCCGACTGGCCCCGGAGGCCGGGGAACCGACCTTCGACCTGTCCGCGTGGCCGCCCGCCGGAGCGGAACCGGTGGACACCGACGGCCTCTACGGGGACCTCCTCGCCACCGGCCTGGCCTACGGCCCGGTGTTCCAGGGCCTGCGAAAGGCCTGGCGCCGGGGCGAGGAGGTGTACGCCGAGGTCGTGCTGCCGGAGGGCAACGCCCCCGAGACGTACGGACTGCACCCCGCGCTGCTGGACGCCGCGCTGCACGCCATCGGCGTCGGCACCGCGGCCGGGGACGGCCGGGCCGAACTGCCCTTCGCCTGGAGCGGGGTGACCCTGCACGCCGCCGGCGCGTCGGCGCTGCGCGTGCGCGTCGCGCCCGCCGGGAACAGCGGGGTGACCCTCGCCCTCGCCGACGCCACCGGCGCCCCGGTGGCGTCGGTCGGGTCGCTGGTGCTGCGACCGGTGTCGGACGAGCGGATCGCCGCCGCCCGTGGCGGTGCCCACGAGTCGCTGTTCCGGCTGCAGTGGCCGGAGTTCGCCGCGGACGGGGCCACCGGCGCCGCCGTGCGGTGGACCGAGTGCGCGCCGGGCGGCAGGCTGCCGGATCCCGGCGACACCGCGCCGGAGGCCGTCGTGGTGCGCTGCCACGACGCCTCGGGCGAGCTGTCCGCACAGGCAGTGCGTGAGGCCGTCGGGCGGGCCCTGGCCGTGGTCGGCGCGTGGCTCGCGGACGAACGGTACGCGGCCTCCCGGCTGCTGCTCCTGACCCGCAACGCCGTCCCGGCGGCCGAGGGGGAGGACGTGGCCGACCCGGCGCACGCGGCCGTGTGGGGACTGGTGCGGGCGGCGCAGGAGGAGAACCCGGACCGCCTCGTCCTCCTGGACGCGGACGGCTCCGAGGACGACCGTGCGATCGCCGCGGCCCTCGCCTCCGGCGAACCGCAACTCGCCCTGCGCGACGGTCGATTGAGGGTGCCCAGGCTGGCACCTGCGACGGCCGGCGGGGCGGGGGCCGCCTTCGGCCCGCAGGGCACGGTGCTCGTCACCGGCGGCACGGGCGGGCTCGGCCGTGTCATGGCCCGTCACCTGGTGACGGAACACGGGGTGCGGAGCCTGCTGCTCACCAGCAGGCGCGGACCTGAGGCACCGGGCGCCGCCGAACTGTGCGCGGAACTGGAGGCGTTGGGCGCCCGGGTGACGGCCGTCGCCTGCGACGCCGCCGACCGGGAGGCGCTGGCCGCGGTGCTCGCGGACGTCCCGCCGGACCGTCCGCTGACCGGAGTGGTGCACTGCGCCGGCGTCCTCGACGACGGGCTGGTGACGTCCCTCGACGCCGGGCGCGTGGACACCGTGCTGCGGCCCAAGGCCGACGCGGCCCTCCACCTGCACGAGCTCACCCGCGACCTCGGGCTGTCGGCCTTCGTGCTGTTCTCCTCGGTCGCCGGCACGCTGCACGGCGCGGGGCAGGGCAACTACGCGGCCGCCAACGCCTTCCTGGACGCCCTGGCCCACCGCCGGCGCTCTCTCGGGCTGCCGGCCGTGTCCCTCGGCTGGGGGCTGTGGGCGGAGAGCGGCGGCATGGCCGCCGGGCTGTCCGGCGCCGACCTCCGGCGGATCGCCCGCTCCGGCCTCCCGGCCCTCGCCACGCCGGAGGCGCTCGCCCTCTTCGACGCGGCAATCAGCGGCACCTCGCCCGTGCTGTTCCCGATGCGGGTGGACCGGGCCGCGCTGCGGGACCGCGCCGACGGCGTCCCGGCGCTGCTGCGCGGCCTGGTGCGCACCCCCGTCCGGCGGGCCGCCGTCCGGGAGCGGGCGGCGGAGGAGGAGCAGACGACGCTCGCCGGGCGCCTGGCCCGGCTCGGCGCCGCGGAACAGGACCGGGCGCTGCTCGACCTGGTCCGTACGCATGTGGCGGCCGTGCTGGGGCACGCGGCGGCGGAGGACGTGCAGCCCTCGCGGGGCTTCACCGAGCTGGGCTTCGACTCGCTCGCCTCGGTCGAGCTGCGCAACCGGCTCGCGACGGCCACCGGACTCCGGCTGCCCGCCACGCTGATCTTCGACTATCCGAACCCCGAGGTCCTCGCCAAGTACCTGGGATCCGAACTGATCGAGGAACCGGCCCCCGAGGAGCAGGGATTCGCGGCCGGGCTGGCCCGGCTGGAGGCCGCCCTGGACGGCGCCCTCGGGACCACGCGCGCCGGGGACCCCGAGCACACGGCCGTCGAGGGCCGGCTGAGGGCCCTGCTGAACCGGTGGACCCGGGCCGCCGCGCCGGAGGCCGAGGAGGAGCAGGACCTGAGCGCCGCGACCGCCGACGAGGTCTTCGGCATGCTCGACACCATGCTGGAGGGCGACCTCGACCTGTAGCGGCCGGGCACCGGCCGGCGCGGCGGCCCGCCGCACCGGCCGGTGCGAGAATTCCGGGAGCCGGCCTCCGGCGTGCGCGCGTACGCCGGCCCGGGGCCGGCATCCCCGGCGGTGCCGAACGGAAGGAGACGGGGGCCGGGCGCTCCGTACCCCCGCAGTGCATGGACGATCTCTCACGCCACCACGGTTATCGGTTCGACCTCACCGGCTGGCCGGCACGGCGCGGCCGGGAGCGGCGGCTGACCCCCGCCGCGCGCCTGGGCGGCGGCGCGCTGTCCGTGAGCTTCCTGGGCTTCCTCGCCCTGCCGGCGGTCGCCGCCCTCGACGGCAGGTACGGGCCCGGCCGGTCGGCGCTGCTGCTCATCTGCGTCCTCCTCTACGGGCTGAGCTTCCTGCTGGTGTTCTGGTTCGGCTCACGCGCCCGGCGCGCCTGCCGGGTGGCGATGGTGGGCTGGCTGGTGCTGCTGGGGTCGGGGATCGTGGCGGTCACCGGGGCGTTCAACGCCCTGTTCTTCCTGGGGTACGCGCTGGTGGGGGCGATGCTGCTGCTGCCGCCCTGGGCCGGCCCGACGCTGGGGGCGGGCACCGCGGCCGCGGGGCTGGCCCTGTCCGCGTCCACCGCGAGCGGCCCGCAGTGGCTGGGCTCGGGGCTGCTGCTGCTCGCGGCCCTGTCGGTCACCTCGACCTTCCTGCTGATCGACGCGCTCGTCCAGCTCAAGGAGGCCGGTGCCCGGATCGCCGAGCTGGCCATGGCACAGGAACGGTCCCGGCTGGGCCAGGACCTGCACGACGTCCTGGGGCACAGCCTCACCGTCATCGCCGTCAAGAGCGGGCTGCTGCGCCGGCTGCTGGAGAGCGGCGCCGACGAGGAGCGGGTGCGGGCCGAGGTGCTCGACATCGAGGAACTCTCGCGCCAGGCCCTGACCGAGGTGCGGGCGACCGTCTCCGACTGCCGGCAGGTGACGCTGGCCGGGGAACTGGCCGGGGCGCGCCGCGCCCTGGCGGCCGCCGGGATCGCCGCCGATCTCCCGCAGGCCGTGGACGAGGTCCCGGCCGGGCTCCGGGAGGCCTTCGCGTATGTGGTGCGGGAGGGCATCACCAACGTCATCAAGCACAGCGGGGCCCGTCGTTGCACGGTGCGGCTCGGCGCGTCCTGGGTCGAGGTCCGCGACGACGGCACCGGGTCCCCGGCCTTCGCCCCGTCCGGCGGGGGGCACGGGCTGTCCGGGCTGTCCGGCCGGCTGCACGCGGCCGGCGGGACGCTGACCGCCCGGCGGCTGCCGGAGGGCGGGTTCCTGCTGCGCGGGGAGGCCGGGCCCGGGTCCGGCCCATGACAGATGTCATGGGCCGGTCGTGAGGAATCGCCGAGGTGGTCCGGGGCCCGGTCCACCAGGCTGGTGTCGTACCGAACGAAGAAGAACGAGGTGTGGAATGGCCACCGCAAGCACGCGCGCGAACGACGGCGGGACACAGGGTTCCCTGCTGAGGACGTTGCTGCCGATCCTCATCGACGTCGTCCTGCCCCTCAGCCTCTACTACACCCTGCACCTCGGCTTCGGCGTCTCCTCGTTCTGGTCGCTGGCCGCGGGCGGCGGGGTGAGCGCGGTGCACGGCCTCTACGAACTGCTCGTCAACCGGCGGCTGGAGACGCTGCCGGTGGTGGTGACGGTCAGCAGCCTCGCGGGCATGGGGCTGTCCGTGGTCAGCGGCAGCGAACGCTTCATGATCGCCAAGGATTCGTTCGGCAGCGGCATCGTCGGCCTGTCCGTCCTGTGGTCGGTCTTCACCACCAAGCCGATGATGACGCAGGGGCTGCGCCCCTTCTTCACCCGTGGCGACGCCGTGCGGCTGGCCGCCTGGGACCGGATAGCGGTCCGTCCCCGCTTCCGGCAGGTCGAGCGGCGGACCACCCTGGTGTGGGCCCTGTCCCTGATCGCGGAGTGCGTGGCCCGCGTCGTCCTGGCCTATGTCCTGCCCGTGGAGACGATGGTGTGGCTCTCCACCGTCCTGCTGGTCAGCGCGATCTCCTTCGCCTGCGTGGTCGGTGCCGCGGTGGCCGGCCCGATCCTGCACATGCTGGACGCGGAGGCGGCCGCAGCCGAGGAGCACCCCCGCCCGGCCGCGGACGTGATCGGCGGCTGACGCCCCCGCCGCCCTCCCGGAACGTGATCATCGCGACATCGCGCCGGGCGCCCCGGCACGTCAGGATGGCGTGACGGGCCGGAGCGCAACCGGTCCGTACCACGCAGCAGTACAGCGGAACAGGAGAAAGAACCGTGAGCCGTCCCGCGCCCTCCGCCGAGGCCCTCCCGCGTTTCCTCGCCCGGCTCGACGCCGCCGCGGCCGGCCGCTGGGAGGAGCGGCCCGCGCAGGGACCGGACCTGCCGGAGTGGCTCGTCCAGCTGGCCGGCGCGCTGTGGGGCGGCCAGGACCCGGACGCGGCGGGGGAGTGGGCCCGGCGGACGTACGACGCCTGTGCGCGTCTCGACGGGCGGGTGCCCTTCGCCGTCGTCCACGACTGGCACGCCCGCACCGTCGCGCCGCTGCTGGGGGAGGGGCAGGAGGGCGTACGGGCGCTGCACCTCCGGGCGTCGGAGGGCGAGCAGGTCACGGCGGACGCCTGGGCCGCCGCCCTGGAACCGGCGTTGCGGGACGTCCACCGACGTGCCTACCCGTACGCCGACGCCTTCGCCACGGCCGCGGCCAACGCCCGTGCCTGGGCGAGGACGAACGACTACGGCGAGGCCGAGGCCGAGGAGTTCGCGGACGGTTACGCCCGGCTGAACACCGGGGCCAATGTGACGTCCTACGCCGACGCCAACGCCCTTGTCCACGCACGGGCGTTGGCGTCGGCCTTCGCCACGGGGGACGCCGCCGCCTACGCGGCCTGCTACCCGTTCGCGACGGCGAACGCCTACGCCCTCGCGCTCGCCGGGCAGGACGTGCCGGACGGCGGGGAGGAGCGGTTCGGGGCGGCCTGCGGGCGGCTCGGGGACGGCCTGGCCGACAGCCTGGAGCGGGCCGCCGGAAGGTGATGCCGGCGGAAGGGCCGGGAAAAGGACGGGAGTTCGATCCCGGCAACGCCGTTCCACCCCCTTCGACCACCGTCGAAACCCCTGGTGACTCGGCTCCCGCCAGGCCACTCTGGCGTCGTCGGAAGCGGTGCGGGGACGGTCCCGGCACCATCCTCCGGCGAAGGAGACGACGCATGAAAATCCGTGGATCACTCACCGCCACCGCGGTCCGGCTCGGCCTCGCGGCCGCCGCCCTGGCCGGTGCCCTCGCCTGCGGGACGGTCGCCCCGGCGACAGCCGCCCCCGAGCGGATCCAGGGCTGCGGCTGGAACGAGAGCAGGGGCGGAGAACGGGCCTACTACGAGCACTGCGCCACCAACACCAACGTGTGGATCCAGGTCAAGCGGTGGCCCCGGGGCGACTACCACCGCTGCGTCGGACCCGGCCGCACCAACCTGGACTTCGACGCCACGGGCGCCTGGTACGACAGCACCTACCAGGGCGGGCTCTGCTCCCACCCGGGGGACACCGGGCCCTGACCGGGGCACCGGCCGATGACGGGCCGCCCGTCCCCGCGGGGGAGGGGGCGGGCGGCCCGTACGGGAGATCAGGCGTGCGGCCGGGTCCCGTCGATGGCGACCCGCCGCCCGTAGCGGCTGTGCGGGTAGTAGTCCCAGATCGCGTGGTGCTGGAGGCAGCGGTTGTCCCAGAACACCAGGGTGTTCGGCTGCCAGCGCACCCGGGCGACGAGCAGCGGCGTACCGGCGATGTGCTGGTACAGCATCTCCAGCAGGGCCTTGCTCTCGGTGGCCGAGAGCTGGGGGATGCGCTTGGTGTAGGGGCGGTTGACGAAGAGGAGCTTGCGGCCGGTGTCCGGGTGGCGGACGACGAGCGGGTGCTCGTTCACCGGCACCTCGTAGTCGGCCGGCGGGCCCTGCTCGCCCCACGGCTGGGCACCGTCGTGGATCGCGGTGAGGCCGTCGAGGAACGTCTTCATGGTGGGCGAGAGCAGCTCGTAGGCGAGGTGCATGTTGGCGAACATGGTGTCGCCGCCGCTGCCGCCCTCCGGGATGCGGGTGATGTGGAGCATCGAGCCGAGCGAGGGCTCGGCGTCGGCGGTGCCGTCGGCGTGCCACCCGTTGCCCGCCACGTTCTTCGACTCGGCCGAGGCGCTGATCTCCAGCACGTACGGGTCGCTGTCGGGCGCGGCCAGCGCCACCGGGTGCAGCGGGCCGAAGTGCGCCGCGAACCGCTTGTGGTCCTCGGCGGTGATGTCCTGGTCGCGGAAGACCAGCACGTGGTGGGCGAGGAACGCGTCCTTGATCTCGGCGAGTTGACGTTCCGTCACTTCCTGCGACAGGTCGACGCCGGAGACCTCGGCACCGAGGACCGGGGTCAGCGGGTCCAGGGCGATCGTCCCGTAGGCGGGCTTCGGGCGGGTGGTGAGCGCCTTCACGGCGTCGAGTGCGTAGTCTTCCATGACCTTTCCTGGGGGAGTGGCCTTCACAGCCCGCGGTCGAGCAGCTCGGCGAGGATGATGCGGCCGAAGGCGAGGTTGCCGTGGATGATGTCGTCGGTCTCGCACAGCTCGGGCCGTTGGAGCCCCGACGCGTCGGTGGTGCGGGCGCGCAGGTCCACGATCTCCACGCCCAGTTCGGCGACGGCCCGGCGGACGCTCTCCTGCGCCGCCATGAACACCTCGCGGTCCGACATGCCGGGCACCCGCTGCGGCGGCATCACCGCCAGCACCCGCAGTCCCAGGCGGCGGGCGTGGGCGTAGAAGGCCAGCGCGTCGCGGACGGCGGCCCGGACGAGCGCGTCGAAGAGGGGACCGCCGAGGAAGCCCGGCGGGAAGCCGCCGTCGCGCGTGCGGTAGATCCGCCAGTTCTCCGTCGTCGCGACGAAGTGGGCGCTGAAGCCGAACGTGCACACCAGCGGCACGGTCACCCGGTCCAGGCCCGGGACGCCCAGCTCGTCGAGGAACGAGCGGTACCGGGACTCCGCCTCCTCGCCGCGGAAGACGACGTCGTCGCCGCGCGGGTCGTAGAACCCGGCGGTGAACTCCCGTCCCGCGCCGACCGGGCCGCCCGCGAAGGGCACGCGGGCGGCCTGCGCCGCCCGGCCCACGGGACCGGCGTGGGAGTCGCCCAGCAGAAGGAACCTAGCGGGGGCTGTAGTAGTCGAGTACGGCGTCGTCACACCAGAAGTCCTCTCCGGCGGCGGGCCGGTCGTGGTGGTCGGGGGCGGTCGCGGCGGGAGCGGGTGCGGCGGCGGGAGCCGGGGCGGGGTCCTGCTGCGGAGCGATCGCGCCGAAGAAGCGGTTCATGACGAAGGCGACGCCCTCCGGTGTCACCGTGCGCAGGTTCGGCTCGAAGAACGCGCCCCGGAACGGGACGCCCGTCACGATCTCGTACGACGGGAAGTAGTCGATGTGGTCGTGCTCGGTGGCCAGTTGGCCGGCGACGGCCCGCAGGACCGACTTCGAGTGGGTGGTGGCGGTCAGCACGTGGCCGCCGGTGGCGGTCGCCGTGAGCGGCACCGGCGAGACGGTGAGCAGCACCCGCAGCCCGGGGTTGACGGACCGGGCCAGGTCGAGGGCGGCGGTCAGGTCCCGGCGCACCTCGTCGAAGGTGAAGTTGTGGAAGACGTGCCGCCCGGGGTCGAAGGCGCCGCGCACGGTGCCCGGGCAGACCGGGTGCACCGTGCCGTCGGCGCGGTCGCGCCACGCCTCGGTCAGCCCCAGCGTGAAGATCAGGCAGTCCGCCTCGGCGAGACCCTCGCGGATCG
The DNA here is from genome assembly GCF_041519305.1 of Streptomyces luteireticuli. Classification (NCBI taxonomy): domain Bacteria; kingdom Bacillati; phylum Actinomycetota; class Actinomycetes; order Kitasatosporales; family Streptomycetaceae; genus Streptomyces; species Streptomyces luteireticuli. Next base: position 1,335,663 of record NZ_CP167927.1, on the reverse strand, counting down.
CGGCGAGCGTGGTGGCACGGGCGGCGAACAGCTCCTCGGCCGAGGCGTGTCCGGCCGGTTCGACCGAGGGGCGGCAGGGGTCGTGGTACCGGCCGTCCTCCTGCCAGACCTCCCGGGGCGGCTCCTCCGCGCCCAGCGCCCAGGCGAACCACTGCCGCAGGACGGCGGCGGTGTAGATGTTGCCGGTGCGGAAGGAGGAGACGCCGAAGTGGCGGTCGCGGCGCTGCTCCGGGGTCAGGCCCGGGGGAGCGAGCTCCGTGTCGCGCCAGTTCATGCCCCGGTCGCGCAGGGCGCGGCCGATGTGGCGGGCGAAGCAGGACCCGGCCGTGAGGAGGACGTCGTCCTGGCCGATGGGGAACTTCGGGGTCCACAGGCCGTCGATGTCCGACCGGGCGGGCTCGGCGACCGCCGTCCGCCAGAAGGAGCGGGGCGGGAGTGACTGGTAGGGATTCATGGGATGGTGCTCTCGGCCTCGGTTCATCGGTTCGTCGGTTCGCCCGCGTCAGCAGCCGTCGGTTCGGTGGACGGGGGCGCCGGCGGGCGGGACAGCTCGGCCTCGATCACCGCGGCCACCCGGCCGACCCCCTCGCCCTCCAGCACGTCCCAGTGGCCGCAGGCCAGCGGCTCGACGGTCAGGCCGTTTCCGGTCCGCCGGGCCCAGAACTCCCGCTGGCGACGCAGGTGTCCGGGGTCCACGCGGTCGTCGTCCGCGCCTTCGGCCTGTACCAGCACCGTGCGGGCCGTCGTCGGCTGCACCTCGTGGTCCCGCGTCGTCAGCCTGCTGTGGTTGTAGACGTGGAAGTAGCGTTCGATCTGCTCGTCGTCGATGCCCGGGTACATCCCGTTGAAGCGGACGAGCTTGTCGCGGAACTCGGCCAGCTCCACCGGCTCGATCAGGGCCCGTTCGGCCGGGTCGTCGGTGCCGTGGGTGTCCAGCAGCACCACGCTCACGCCGGTGCGGCCGGCCGCCGCCAGCCTGCGGCCCATCTCGTGGGCGATCAGGCCGCCGTACGACAGCCCGGTGAGCACCAGCGGCCCCTCGGGCAGCGGCCCGACGAGTCGCAGATACTCCTCGGCCATCTCCCCGATGGACGGGAGGAACGATTCGCCTTCGTTGAGGCCCGGCGCCTGGATGCCGGTCACCCCGACCTCGCCGGGCAGCAGCCCGGCGAGCGGCAGATAGCAGAAGGCGGTGCCGCCGGCCGGATGGACGCAGAGGACCCGCGAACTCCCGTCGCCGGGACGGAACTCGACGAGGCTCCCGGGACGGCGCTCCGCGGCGCCCTCGCGGACCAGACCGCCCAGCGCCTCGATCGTCGGGTGCAGCAGGACATCCCGCACCTGCAGGGGCACGCCGAACGCCTCGCGGACGGCGTGGGCCAGCTTGATGGCGGAGATCGACGTGCCGCCGAGGGCGAAGAAGTCGTCCCGTATCCCGATGTCCGGGTGCAGCAGCAACCCCTGCCATATCTGATACAGCGTCAGCTCTATGTCGTCGCGCGGGCTAGCCTGGTTGACGGCGGCGGGCCCGCGGGCCGCGGCGCGCTCCAGCACCGCCGCACGGTCGAGCTTGCCGTTGGCCGTCAGCGGCAGGCGCGCGAACTCCACGAAGACCTGCGGGACCATATAGTCCGGCAGCCGCCGGGCCAGCGCCGCCCGCCACTCCGTCGCCGGACGGGGCTCCACGGCGTCCCGTCCCACGGCCGCCACCAGCACGGGACCGCCCCGCGCGGCACGGTCCACCAGCACCGCCGCCTCGCCGACGCCGGGCTCGGCCAGCAGCGCGGCCTCCACCTCGCCCGGCTCGATCCGGAACCCGCGCAGCTTCACCTGGTCGTCCCGGCGCCCCACGTACTCCAGGGCGCCGTCCGACAGCCACCGGGCCAGGTCGCCGGTGCGGTACATCCGCCCGCCCGGCACGAACGGGTCGGCCAGGAACCGCCCGGCCGTCAGCCCCGGGCGGCCCAGATAGCCGAGGGCCAGGCCCGCCCCGGCCACATACACCTCGCCCGGCACACCCGGCGGCACCGGCCGCAGCCGCTCGTCCAGCACATGGACACGGGTGTTGGCGATCGGCCGGCCGATCGGGCTCTGCCGCTCCAGCGGCCGGGGCGTGAAGTACGCGGTGCTGTACACCGTCGTCTCCGTCGGCCCGTAGCCGTACAGGATCCGCAGGCCCGGCACCGCCTCGGCGAAGCGGTGCAGCGCCCCCTCGGGCAGCGACTCCACGCCCGTCAGCAACTGGCGCAGTTCCAGGCCCTTCAGCCGCTCCCCGGGCGCCTCGTCGATCCACCGGACGAAGGCCGGCGGCAGGAACGCCTGCGCCACCCGGTGCTCCCGCATCCAGTCCAGCAGCGCCGCCGGGTCCAGGCGCACCTCGTCCGGCACCGGGTACAGCACGCCCCCGGTGGTCAGCGGCAGCAGCAACTCCTGCTGGGCGACGTCGAATCCGGTGCTCGCCCACTGGGCCGCGGGCTCGCCGGGCAGCGCGCCGAACCGTGCCAGCCAGTGGTCCAGCAGGTTGAGGACGGCGCGGTGCGGCACGGCCACGCCCTTGGGGCGGCCGGTCGAACCGGACGTGTAGATCACATACGCCAGGTCGTCGGGGGACGCCGGGACGCCGGGCGCGTCCTCGCGCTCCGCCTCCGCCTCGACCGCGGCGAGCGGCAACCACTCCTCGGGCGGCGCCGGTTCACCGGTCAGCACCACGGCCGGAGCGGCGTCCTCCACCATCCCGGCCAGTCGCTCCCCGGGCAGGTCCGGGTCCAGCGGCAGACAGGCGGCACCGGCCTTGAGGACGCCCAGGGCGCCCACCGCCAGCTCCGCCGAACGCCGCAGATGCAGGCCCACCACCTGGCCGCGCCGCACCCCCCGGGCGATCAGGGCCCGGGCCAGCCGGTTGGCGCGCCGGTCCAGTTCCGCGTAACCGAGCCGCACCTCACCGTCCACGACGGCCGGGGCGTCCGGACGCGTACGCGCCTGCGCCTCGAAGCGCTCCACCAGACCCGCCGAACTGCCCTGCAGAACGGTGTCGTTCCACTCCTCCAGCACCCGGTGGCGCTCCTGCCCGTCGAGCAGCGACAGGTCCGCCACCGGACGGTCCGGGTGGCGCGCCATCCACTCCAGCACCCGCCGCAGCCGGCCGACATAGCGCTCGGCCGTCACCTCGTCGAACAGCGCCTCGGCGTAGCGCAGGCTGCCGGTCAGCCGGCCGTCCTTCTCCGCCACCATCAGCGTCAGGTCGAACGTGGCGCCGGGCGCCGGGAGTTGCAGCGGCGACACCTCCGCGTCCGCCAGCTCCAGCGCACCGCCGTCCGTGTACTGCCACGCGAGCATGTTCTGGAACAGCGGGGTGTGCGCCGGGCTGCGCACCGGCTTCACCAGTTCCACCACGTGCTCGAACGGCAGGTCCTGACGGCGCAGCCCCGACCGCGCCACCGTACGCACCCGGTCGAGCGCCTCGGCCACCGTCGGCTCCCCCGACAGGCCGATCCGCAGCGCCAGGGTGTTGACGAAGAAGCCCGCGACGTCCTCGACGTCGCCCCGCCGGCGGTTCGCGACCGGAATGCCGACCACGAGATCCCGTTGCCCCGACATCCGCGAGAGCAGCAGGGACCAGCCGGTGAGCACGGTCATGAACACGCTCGCGCCGTGCTGCTCGCCGAGCGACTTCACCGCCGTCGTCAGTTCCGCGTCGAAAGCGAAGTGCACTTCGCCGCCGCGGTAATCCTGTTCCGCCGGGCGCGGCCGGTCCGTGGGAAGTTCCAGCAACGGCGGCGCATCCGCCAGGGATTCCGTCCAATACGCGGCCTGTTCCGCGAACGTTCCGTCCTCCCACTCGCGCTTCTGCCGCACGGCGTAATCCGTGTATCCCGAGAGGAGCGGCGGCAGGGGATCGGGTTCGCCCCGCCGGAACGCCGCATAGAGGGAACCGAGTTCCCGCATCAGCAGGACTTCCGTCCAGCCGTCGTACACGATGTGATGGAACGTCAGCAGCAGATGGTGCCGCTCCGCGCCCAGGACGACCAGCCGGCCGCGCGCCAGCGGACCGCGGGCCAGGTCGAAGGGGGCGGCGGCCTCCTCCCGCCGCAGCCGCTCCAGGTCGGTGCCGGCGGTCCCCGAGAGGTCGTCCACGGACAGCGCGAACCCGGTGTCCACCGGGTCCACATGCTGGAACACCTCGCCGTCCACGGCCGACAGCCGGGTGCGCAGCGCCTCGTGCCGGGCGGTCAACGCGTCCAGCGCACGGGCCAGGGCGACGCGGTCGAGGGGGCCGCGCACCTCGAAGGCGAGCGGCACGTGGTACGCCTCGCTCGCCCCCGGCAGTTGGGCCAGGAACCACAGCCGCCGCTGGGCGAACGACGCCGGAACGCGGTCCCGCGCCACGGGGGGCGGTTCGGATCGGGGGGCGCTGGGAGTCTGCTGCGCGGGCAAGGCTGTTTCTTCTCCTCGGGGGAGGGTGGTTCTTGCGTCGGGCTCCGGTAGGCGTCGTCAGGGCAGGACAAACTCCGGGCCGAACCGGTCGCCATGGGCCGTGACAAACGCAGGACGACGGTCGCCGTATGTCGGAGTCCGAGCTGTACGGCGATGATTGATCACCCGATTGCGGCTGTCAATGGTTGATCGCTCGAATGTGATCCTGCTCCCGTAATCGCCCGGATCGACTGATAGATGGCACGGGCAAACAGCGCTTGCGGGATAAGCGGAATGGCCGCGAATTCAGCGCGCGATCCGCGGATGCCGCCGCCACGTCCCCGTCGCGGCCTCCAGCGCGGCCGCCATCCGCAGCACCCCCGGATCGTCGCCCTGGCGGCCGATGATCTGCAGCCCGGTGGGATGCCCCTCCTCCGTGAAGCCGAAGGGCACGGAAATCGCCGGGAGTCCGGCGAGCGTGACGCGCGAGCAGATGCGCATCCACTCCCGGTAGGAGGTCTGTTCCACCCCGGCCACCCATCGCGGCCAGTGCTCGTCCACGTCGAACGGCGGCACTTGGGTGACCGGGGCGATCAGGAAGCGGTACTCGGTCAGGAACGCGTACATCCGGTCGTACACCTGCGAGCGCAGCACTTCCGCGTGCCCCAGGTCGTCGACCGTGAGCGCGAGTCCGCGCTCGATCTCCCAGGTCGTCTCGTCGCCGAGATCCCCGGGCCGTTCCTTATGCAACTGTCCGAACGTCTGCCGGTAGTAGGCGGCACGCAGGATCGAGAAGGACTCGTCGGCACCGCTGAAGTCCGGCTCGCGTTCCTCGACATGGCAGCCCAGCTCCTCCAGGACCCGCACGGCCGGTGCGAGCGTCCTCGTGATCCGCGGGTCGACGGGCAGCCCGCCGAGCGTGGTGGACCAGGCGACCCGGGTCCCCGCCACGCCGCCCTCCAACGGCCGGTCGAAGTCGGCGACGGGCGCGTTGAGCGCGGCGCGGAAGTCCGGGCGGGCGATGACCTGCATCTGCAGGGCGACGTCGCCGACCGTCCGGGCCATCGCGCCGTACGTGGCGAGCGTGAAGTACGGCTGGGGCGACGGCCACACCGGCACCCGCCCCACGGACGGCCGGAGCCCGACGACGTTGCAGAACGAGGCCGGGTTGCGCAGCGAGCCGGCCATGTCGGAGCCGTCGGCGATCGGGGCCATGCCGCAAGCCAGCGCCACGGCCGCACCACCGCTGGAACCACCGCACGTCACACCGGTGTCGTACGGGTTCCTGGTGACGCCGAACACCCGGTTGTAGGTCTGCGAACCCGTGCCGAACTCGGGGACGTTGGTCTTGCCCAGGGTCACCGCCCCCGCGTCGGCCAGGCGTCGGACAACCAGGGTGCTGGAGCCGGGCACATCGTCCTCGAAGACCACCGAACCCCGTGTGGTGCGGATGCCCCGGGTCGCGGCGAGGTCCTTGTGCAGCACCGGCAGACCGTGCAGGGGTCCCAGCCGCACGCCGCGGGCGATCGACGCGTCCGCCTGCGCCGCCCTCTTCCGCGCGAGGTCCGGTACGAGGGTCACCACGGCGTTGACCGCCGGGTTCACCCGCCCGATCCGGTCGAGATGGGCTTCCAGGACCTCCCGCGCGGAGACCTGGCGGGTCACCATCAGCAGCACGAGCTCGCGTGCCGTCCTGAAGATCAGCTCCTCGTCCGGCATGACGCCCCTTCCCCTCGCCGGTCCGCCTCACATCCCACCACCGTGCGGCGCGCCGCGGAGGCGGAAGCCGGTGATCCGGCGCGAACCGGTCCGTGCGGAACGCGCCGCGGCGCAGGGCCCGTCAGCGCTTGGGCCAGTGCCACAGCGGCTCGTCCAGCATGCTCTCCCGGCCCGCGACCTCCGTCCGGCCGAGGGCGTCCTTGACCAGGGTGAGGGAGGTGACGTCCAGCCGGTGGCCGCGGGCCCCCTCGGCGAGGGCGCCGGCCAGCTCCGGTGCGTGGGTGACCACGACGATCTGGGTGTCCCGGGTCGCGGTGAGGATCAGCTCGGCCAGCGGACGCAGCAGCTCCGGATGGAGGCTGGACTCCGGCTCGTTGAGGACGAGCAGCGCGGGCGGGCGGGGGGTGAGCAGCGCCGCCGTCCACAGCAGATAGCGCAGGGTGCCGTCGGAGAGCTCCGCCGCGCCGAGCGGGCGCAGCAGACCGGGCTGGCGCAGCCGCAGCTCGAACCGGCCGCTCCCGCCGTCGATCTCCACCCTGCTGCCCGGGAACGCGGCGTCCACCGCCGCGTCCAGGCCGTCGTGGTCGCCGGTCTCGCGGATCGTCTGGAGCGCCGCCGCGAGATCCGCGCCGTCGTGACCGAGCACGGGGGTACGGGTGCCGATCCGCGCGCTGCGGGCGGGGGCCTGCGCGTCGGTGCGCACATGGTCGTAGAACCGCCAGGACCGCAGGTGCTCGCGCAGGCGCAGCAGGTCGGGGGCGAGCTGCGGATCGGCGAGCTCGCCGAGCATGCTGTCGTACGGGCGGATGCCGTTCACCGTGCTGTGCCAGGTGCCGTCCGCGGTGCGGGTGCGCACGGCGGGGCCGGAGCGGTCCGAGAGCAGGGCGGCCGGGCGCAGCACCGGACCGGCCCAGGTGCACTCCCGCTTGATCTCGGGGTCCAGGTTGAACATGGACGGTGCGCCCGTGCCGCCCGCGGTCGGGATCGGGTGCCCGAAGTCGACGGCGTAGCCGAACTCGTCCCCGGCGAAGCCGAGGCGGAGGCCGGCCGGCGCCGCCCGGCCCTCGCCCCGCCGCTCGCCGGCCCATAGGACGGAGGGCAGCCCGCCCTCCCGGGCCAGCGCCGCGACCGCGCCGCCCCGGGCCGACTCGGCGAGCAGCCGCAGCGCCCGGTAGAGGCTGGACTTGCCGGTGCCGTTGGCGCCGGTGACGACATTGAGCCGGCCCAGCGGGACGATCAGACGGCGCAGAGAACGGTAGTTCTCGACGGCGAGGGTGGTGAGCATGGGACCTCTCGACGCAGTGCGGTGGATCTTTCCGTCAGTGTGCCAAGGGGGTCGGACATCGCCCGGCCCCGGCGGCCGTCCTGCGCCGCGGCCCGCGTCCTCGGCGTGGTGCTGCAGGAATCCCGTGTTCCGGAAGTGATTGCGGCCGACCCGTCCGGGTACGCGCGTGCCCGGCCCACTCCGCTCGGCCACAGAAAGCGCCACATCGAACATGAGGGTTGAATAGTCCTATGGGTTCCGACCGCAGGAAGCCCCCGAGGTCCGGCCGGCCAGGGCCGCCGCGGGAGGGCACTCCCGCGACCGACCGGCTGGTGCGCATCGTGCTCCGCCGCCGCAAGAGTCCGCTGAGCCGCGAAGAGATCATGGTCACCGACCGGCCCGAGGTGCGCAGGGCCGTCTCGGCGGCGGCGCTCGGCAACATGATGGAGTGGTTCGACTTCGGGGTGTACGCCTATCTGGCGGCCGTGCTCGGCAAGGTGTTCTTCCCCGGCAGTTCCCCCGGCATCCAGGTGATCGCGTCCTTCGCCACCTTCGCCGTGGCCTTCCTGGTGCGTCCGCTGGGCGGGCTGGCCTTCGGGCCGCTGGGCGACCGTATCGGGCGGCAGCGGGTGCTGGCCGCCACCATGATCATGATGGCGGTGAGCACCTTCGCCGTGGGCCTGCTGCCCGGCTATGGAACGGTGGGCCTGCTGGCGCCCGTCCTGCTGCTGGTGTGCCGCCTGGTGCAGGGCTTCTCCACCGGCGGCGAGTACGCGGGAGCCACCACCTACATCGCCGAGTACTCCCCGGACGAGCGCCGGGGCTTCCTCGGCAGCTGGCTGGACTTCGGCACCTTCGTGGGATACGCACTGGGATCCGCGCTGGTGACCGTGCTCACCGCGACCCTGGGCGAAGGCACCATGGTCGACTGGGGCTGGCGGCTGCCCTTCCTGCTGTCCGGTCCGCTCGGCCTGATCGGGCTCTACATGCGGATGCGGCTGGAGGAGACGCCCGCCTTCCGGGCCGCCGCCTCGGCCGGCACGGCCGGCATGGCCAAGGACCCCGACCGCTCGCCCGACGCCCTGGCGCAGCACGCCGAGGAGGGCCGGCAGTCCGGGCACGGACGGCTGAAGGAGACCTTCACCCGGCACTGGCAGGCGGTGCTGATCTGCATGGGCCTGGTGGTGGTCTACAACGTGACCAGTTATCTGGTCACCTCCTACCTGCCGACCTATATGACCGAGACGCTCGGCCGGGACTCCACCACCTCGCAACTGCTGATCCTGTGCACCATGATCGTCGTCGCGCTCACCATCACCACGGTGGGCCGCTACTCCGACATCTGGGGACGCCGGCCGATGTTCATGGCGGGCAGCGCCGCCCTGGTGGCCCTGGCCATACCCGCCCTGCTGCTCATCCGCGCCCAGGCGGTCGCGCTGCAGGCCGTCGGGTGTCTGATCCTGGGCCTGCTGCTGGTCTGCTTCGCGGGCACCGCCGCGTCCACCCTCCCCGCGCTGTTCCCCACCCGGCTGCGCTACGGAGCGCTCTCCGTCTCGTACAACATCTCCGTCTCGCTCTTCGGCGGCACCACCCCGCTGGTGGTCTCCGCCCTGATCGAGAACACCCACAACCAGATGGTCCCGGCCTACTACCTGATGGCCGCCGGCGCCATCGGCTTCGTCTCCGCCTTCTACCTGTACGAGACCGCCGGCCGCCCGCTGCGCGGCTCCGGGCCGATGGTGGAGAGCGAGGAGGAGGCCCGGGAACTCGTCGCCCGCAGCCGGGTCGAGGCCGGACGCCGGGCCCGGGACGTCTGGATGCGGCTGCGCCATCACGGGCACCGGGACCACACGGAGCAGTAGGAGAGCCCGCTACCCGCGGACGCTGCGGCCGAGCCAGGGCGTGAGCGTCGAGTGCGTGATCGGCTCCTTGTACGTCTCGTCGCCGGGCAGCGGGACGACCAGCCACCGGCCCGGCGGGAAGAACCGGCCCTTGACGAACGCGAGACCGCCGTAGACGGCCCGGAGGAAGGCCGGGACGGCGTCGCGGGGGATGTCGTGGAACTCCACCCCGTCGACGGTGATCCTCGCGTCGTCCTCCGGGAAGATCCGGACGCTCACCGACGGCGACCCCGCCAGCTCGACGAACGCCTCGTGCGGCAGCGAGCCGTCCGGGTCGAGGACGGTGAACAGGGCCGCCGACGAACGCCGCGAGGTCGCGTCCGCGCCGATGTCGTCCGTGACGGACATGTGCACACCGTGCGCGTCCGCGATCGCGCGGACGGCGGCGACGGCGGCCTCGGTGGTCGGCAGGTGCGGGTGGGTCATGGAGGGAATCATGCCCGGTTCACTTGAGCATCCGGCCCTCGGGGCTGATGAAGAAGCGCAGGACGGTCAGCAACGCGACCACCTGCACCAGCAGATAGGCGATCTGTGCGGAGAAGCTCCGCATCTGGTAGATCGACAGGAGGAGTTGGACGCGGCTGGGCCACAGGCGCCGCTCGGAGCGGAAGGTCTCCAGGTCCATGGCGATGCCGGTGAGCGTGAGCACCAGGAGCATCAGGGAGACCCCGATGGCCACGTTGCCGATGCCCTGGTAGGTGACGAGGTTGCCCAGACTGCCCAGGGCGACCAGCAGGGTGTAGGCGATCACCAGCCCCAGGGCGCGCGCCGGGCCCCGGTGGCCGGGGAGCAGCCGCCAGAGCGCCCCCAGCACCAGGCCCGCGCCCGCCCACGCCAACTCCCAGGAGAAGAAGGCCCATACGATGTCCGGAAGGCCGAAGAAGTACTGTTTCTGGCGCATCCATACCCGCTCCGATCCGTACAGCGACCAGACGAGGACGATGCTGCCGGGCAGGCCGAAGCCGGCCGCCAGGAGGGCGGCCCGCCGGGCGTTGTCCCACCACTTGGCGTACGGTCCCCAGCTCAGGGCGACGTCCACGACCGTGATCTCGCCCGGCAGCCAGAACCGCGGGGCTCCGCGTGCTCCGCCCTGCGGCCGCCAGTGGTGCAGCCGGCTCAGTTCCTTCTCCACCGCGTGCCGGGTGCTCGTGGTGTCGGGGTGCTGGCCCTGATCGAGGCCGCGCAGGACACCGATCAGTTCCCGGTAACGGCGGGCGCGCGCGATGAGGTCGGTGAGGCCCGTCTCGGTGATCGATTCGCCCAGGGCCGGGGCGTGCGGCCCGCCCTCGAAGCGCTGGACCAGGACCGCCCGCCGCTGTCCCACCGCCAGCAGCCCGTACAGCGCGGCGATGTCCAGCGCCAGCCAGAGACTGGCGAGCAACTGACTGCCCGCGTACGAGCCCTGGCGCCAGGCCACCACGACGGCGAAGAACACGGCGAGCAGCAGCCGGTCCAGCTTGGCGGGGCTCGCGTACGGCACGGGCAGTGCCAGGTCCCGCGCCCTGAGCAGGGCCACGACGGCGATGCCCGTCAGCACCCAGGTGTGGGAGTAGCACCAGGTGGCGAGTTCCCCGGTGTAGTTCACCAAGTCCTTGCTGAAGGAGGCGAGATACTGTGCGTCGTAGCCCGGGGCGTGACGGTCGCTGAGCCAGCTGATCCGCTGCCAGTGGCGCTGGGCGGCCCAGACCGCCCACCCCAGGAGCAGCGCGGTGGGCACGATCAGCCAGATCCCCGCCCGGCGCAGCCGCAGGGGGGACGCCGTCGGCCGGAGCAGACCGCCGTCGTGGGTCAGCGTCCAGGACCAGAGCGCGATCCCGGCGAGCCACAGCCACAGCATGGCCGCGGCCATCACCACCAGCGCGCCATTGAAGGAGGCCGGGTTCTTGGGCAGGAGTTGCGGGGGCAGCCCGAACAGGGTCGGCGCGGCGGCCACCAGCCCTCCGGCGAGGGTCACCACGGTCGTGGCCGCCAGCATGCTCTTCCTGGGACGGGCGGTGACGGCCAGGGCCCAGCCCGCGAGGAAACCGATGAGGATGGGCCAGCGGAAGTTGTCCAGCAGCCAAGTCGGCGCGATCTTCAGGGCTTTGGCGCTGCTGATGACCATTCTGTACAGCAGCAGGATCAGCACGCCCAGGACGGCCTTCATCACTCCCCAGCGCAGCAGGGAGGTGCTGCTGCTCTCCTCGAGGGCGGTGAGCCCGGGGCCGACGGGCTGACGGCGGGCCCGGAGCGCGGCGAACACGATGATGGCGGCCGTTCCCAGCCACCAGGTGGTCATCCCGGCCGCGTTGGCCGTCACCCAGGGCGCGCTGCTGGCGAACCTCGCCACCCAGGCGCGCTGCCACGGGGGCATCAGCTGGACCGTCACTTCGGGACCCGCCGTTCCGGGCGGTGCGAGGCCGTTCCACACCAGGTGCCCGCCCCCCGCCAGCGAAGGCCGTGGGGTCACCTGGGAGGTGTCCAGACCGCCGGGGTCGATCTCGACGCGGTCCCAGTGCGCGCCTTCCAGTGCCCGGGGCGGGGCCAGGGTCAGGGTCCAGCGCTTGGACTGCACGTTGATCACCCATGGCCCGACCGGGAACGTTCCGCTGTTCTGGAACTCGAAGAGCGTGTCGTACTGCACCTTGACCCAGGACGCCTCGGCGGTCACCTGCGGGCTGTGCGGGCGGTACTCGGCGGGGCGCAGGACGGCCCCGGGGGACCGCAACAGGCAGCGCATCGCGCGCTGATGGTCGGCGGAGTTCTCGCTCAGCAGCAGGGCACTGGCGTACGGCCAGGAGACGGGGACCCGGACGGTCATCGTGCCGACGGCGTCGACCAGGGACTGGGCATGGTTGTCGATCCGGAGCGTGGCCTCCGTACGGGCCGCGGTGAGCCGCTCCGTGTGGCAGTCGGCGGAGGCGGCGCGGGTCCCGGCCGGGACTTCCGCGTGGGCGGGCCCGCAGGCGCCCGACCACCACACCAGCCCCGCCAGCAGCAGTGCCGCGCACCGCCCCGCCCGGCGGACGCCTGCGGTCCTCACCGCCGGTGACCGCCCGGGACGGCCCGCGCCCTCACCGCCGCTTGCTCTTCTGCCCCGGCTTCCCCGGACATCCGCTGATCAGGCTGCACTGCAGGATCGCCTGGTGGACATGGTCCTCGACGTCGACCCCGCCGGCCTTGCGGGAGGCCTTCGCGAAGCGCCACTGCGAGGGTCTGGTGTGCGTGGTCGTGGCGGCCTTCTCGACCTTGACGTGCAGGGTGCGCGCGTCGATGTCATGGGTCTCGACCAGCACTTCGCCGGGGGCGAGGGGGAAGTGGTCGTGCAGCAGGCACAGGCCGAACCGGTCGAGGTTCCCGTGCTTGTCCAGTACGGCCACGAGATCGCGCACGAACGCGTCGTCCTGCGGACCCAGCCCCTGGGCCTCGTCGAACCGGGGGAGCGACCGACGAGGGGAAGTTGCCTGGCTGCCCATGATTCGCCTCCTTGGCGTCACTGTGTGTAGCCAGAGCGTATCTATGTGGATATGTGCCTGCAATTCGAAGGCCATGCCCGGGCTCAGCCGAGCGCGTCGGCGGCCAGGACCCACAGGTCGCCGGTGCCGCAGGCGATCCTGCGGCCCGTACCCGCCGGGGGCTGCTCCAGCGCGGTGCGGCGCAGCCGCCAGCGGGTCCCGTCGATCACCGCGACCGGCCCCTCGATGCGGGGGTGATGGCCGGCGATGTTCCAGGCCCGCACCTGGGTGTGGATCCGTACGGCCGGGGCCGACCAGTCCACCGCGGCGTAGTCCGCTCCGAAGAACCCGGCCCAGCTGCCGTCCCGTTGCGGCTGCGGTTCGCCCGCGTCCCCGCGCACCAGCCGTCGCAGCACCTGCGGCAGCATGGCCGAAGCCGCCTCCAGCACCCGCGCGTTGACGCCCGTGAACGACCACACGGCGTCGTCCAGCGGGATCGTCGTACGGGCCAGCACGGCCCCGGTGTCCAGGTCCGCGTCCATCCGGTGCCAGGTCACGCCGATCTCGCGCTCGCCGTTGCGCACCGCCCACCCCACCGGGTTCGGTCCCCGGTAGGAAGGCAGGGCGGAGGGGTGGCAGTTGACCGTTCCCAGGCGGGGGGCGGACACGGCGTCGGCGGGCAGCTTCCTCGGGTAGCCGTAGCTCACGGCCGCGTCCGGGGCGTACGCGCGCAGGAGCGCGGCGACCGCCTCCGGGCGGGAGGGGACGGCCAGGTCCACCCCCGGCGGCAGGTCCTGCTCGCCGAGCACATGCCCCGGCCAGTCGGCCGGGCGCCGGGAGCCGATCACCACCGGGACCTCGTGCCCCAGCGCCCGCACCGCCTCGACCAGCGGGGGAGCCGTCTGCGGCAGCGCCGCCACGACGGCGACCCGCAGGGGAGGGACGTCCCGCGCGGTCCCCGGGGCGGTCACCGGACGCTCCCGGGGGTGCGCGGCGGAGCGGTGCGCAGCGAACGCGGCCGCAGGTCGGTCCAGGCCGTCTCGATCCAGGCGAGGCAGGTGACGCGGTCGGCGCGGGGGTGCACCTCGCGCCAGCCGTCGGGGACGGTGAGGCGGGCGGGCCAGAGGCTGTGCTGGTCCTCGTTGTTGGCGAGCACGACGAAGACGCCGTCGGGGTCGTCGAAGGGGTTCACGGGTCTCCTCGGAGGGGGGAGCGGTTACTGCGGCCGGCGGCGGGCCGGCGGCGGTCCGCCGGCCGGTGCCGGTGCGAGCGCGGCGGCGAGGGCCGCGGGGGTGGCCCGTTCCATCACCTGGGCCAGGGTGACCGCGGGATCCAGCCGTTCCCGCAGCCGCTGCAGCAGCCGGGCCGCGAGCAGCGAATGCCCGCCCAGGTGGAAGAAGTTGTCGTCCGCGCCCACCCGCTCCAGGCCCAGCACCTCGGCGAACGCCCCGGCCACCACGCGCTCGGCGGCCGAGCGCGGTTCGCGCCCGGCGGGCCCGCGCCCGGGCGCGGGCAGGGCCCGTCGGTCCACCTTGCCGTTGACGGTCAGCGGCATCCGGTCCAGCACCATCACCCGGGCGGGCAGCATGAAGTCGGGGAGGACGCGGGCGAGCGCCTCCCGCAGGGCGGGCCCGTCCGGCGCGGTCCCGGACCGGTCCGGGACCACCGCGTACCCGGTCAGCTCCTTGCCGCCGTGTCCGTCCGGACGGGCCACCACCGCCGCCTGTGTCACACCGGGCAGGGCGGCCAGGGCGGCGCGTACTTCGTCCGGCTCGATCCGGTGTCCGCGGATCTTGACCTGGTCGTCGTTGCGGCCCGCGAACTCCAGCGTTCCGTCGGGGAGTCGGCGGGCCAGGTCGCCGGTGCGGTACATCCGCGAGCCGGGCGGCCCCCACGGGTCGGCGACGAACCGCGCGGCGGTCGGCCCCGGCCGGCCCAGATAGCCACGGGCCAGCTGGTCGCCCGCCAGGTACAGCTCCCCGGTCAGCCCGTCGGGAACCGGCCGCAAGCCGGAGTCCAGCAGCATCACCCGCGAGCCCGGCACCGGGGCGCCGATGCCGGGGCGCGCGGGCCAGCAGGCCGGATCCCCCGCGACCTCGCCCGCGGTCACCACATGCGTCTCGGCCGGGCCGTAGTGGTTGTGCAGCCGCTTGCCGCCGCGTGCGCACAGCGTACGCAGCCGCGGGCCGACCACGAGCGCCTCGCCGGCCTGCACCAGATGTCGCAGATCGGGCAGCGACTCCCGTTCCCCGTCGGCGCATTCGCACAGCGCCTCCAGCACGGGGGTGGGGGCGAACAGCTCGGTCACCCGGTGTTCCCGCAGCCACGCGGCCCACGCGGCGACGTCGGCACGGGTGTCCGCGTCCGGCACCGCCAGCGTCCGCCCGGTGCACAGCGCGGTGAGGACCTCCTGGGTGGCGACGTCGAACGCCATCGAGGTGAACTGGGCCGTCACCGCGCCCGGTTCGGCCGGGAAACGCCGCTCGTGCCAGTCCACCAGCCGGTCCAGGGCGGCGCCCGGCATCATCACCGCCTTCGGCACGCCCTGCGTCCCGGACGTGTGCACCACATAGGCCGGATGGCCGGGCAGCCGCCCCGCCCGGCAGGCGGCCACCGGCGGTTCGGGTGCCACGTGCCGCGGCTCCAGCAGCATCCGGGGCACCTCGGCGGGGACCAGCGCCAGGGCGTCGTCGAACTCCGCGTGCCGCACCAGCAGCGCCGGACGCCCCTCCGCGGCCAGCGTCGCCACCCGCCGCGCGGGATGGCGCGGATCCAGCCACAAGTAGGCGGCACCGGCCTTGAGCACGGCCAGCATGGCCGTCACCGCGTCCCGGCCGCGCCGCAGGCACAGCGCCACCACGTCCTCCGCCCCGACGCCCCGGGCGGCCAGCTCCCCGGCCAGCCGGTCGGAGGCCGCGTCCAGGCCCCGGTAGTCCAGCACCCCGGCGCCGTCCACCACCGCGGCCCGGGCGGGCACCGCCCGCGCCTGCGCCGCGAAACGCTCCAGCACGGGTACGGGCGCAGCCGGTCGGCCGGGTTCCGCCGCGGCCGGCCGCCGCACCGCACCGACCGGGCACGCGGCGGGCACGGACGGCTCCCCGGCCAGGGCGTCCAGCGCCTCCAGCAGCCGCTCGCCCACCTCCCGCGCGCCCTCCTCCGTCAGCCGCCCCGGCCGGTACTGCACCCGGACGGCGATCCGCTCGCCGGGCGAGACCAACAGGCACAGGGGGTAGTGCGTGCCGTTCTCCACCCTGCTGGACGCCACCCGCAGGTCCGTCCCCCAGGTGGTGGCGAAGGCATCGGTGTACGTCTCCAGCACGGCGACGGTGTCGAAGAGTTCGCGCAGCCCGGCGGCCCGGGTGATCTCGGCCAGGCCGAGGTGCTGGTGCGGCATCATCGCGGTGCGCTGCTCCTGCAGGGCTGCGAGCAGACCGCCCCGGTCGTCGCACGACGCGGTGTCCACCCGCACCGGCACCGCGTTGTTCATCAGCCCGACCATGGACTCGACCCCGGGCAGGTGCGGCGGACGGTCGGCGACGACCGTGCCGAACACCACGTCGGCGCGGCCGGTCAGCTGCGCCAGCACCAGCCCCCAGGCCCCCAGGATCAGGGTGTTGAGCGAGAGCGCCCGCTCGCGCGCCCGGGCCCGCAGGGCGGCCGTGCGCTCCGGCGGCAGCTCCAGCAGCACCGTCCGCGGGCGGCCCCGCTCCTCGCGGCCCGGCGAGGTCAGCAGCGTCGGCTCGGTCACTCCGTCCAGCAGCGCCCGCCACGCCTTGACCGCCAACTCCGCGTCCTGGTCGGCCAGATGGCGCAGATAGGCGAGTGCGGACGGCCGTGCTGCGGGCCTCGGCGCGGCGCCCGACGCGGCCTGCCCGTAGAGTCCGGCCAGGTCGGCCAGGGCCACCTGCATCGACCAGCCGTCCATGAGGATGTGGTGGTAGCTCAGCAGCAGCCGGGACCGCGTCCCGCCGAGGCGCAGGAGCGCGGCCCGCAGCAGGGGCGGAACGGCCGGGTCGAACGGCTCGTCGCGGTCCCGGCGGGCCGCCTCGTCGGCGGCCCGTTCCCGCTCCTCCTCCGGAAGATGCGACAAGTCGGCCTCCCGCAGCGGGACTTCCACGCTCCCGGGCACGGTCTGCACCGCCTGCCCGTGGCCGTTCCACCGGAACCCGGCGCGCAATGCCGGGTGTTGGGCGGTGAGCGCGGAGAGCGCGGCGCGCAGCGCGGCCGTGTCCACCGGCCCTTCCAGGTCCAGCACGGTCTGCACATGGTACGGGTCGGGGGCGCCCTCGCCGCGGTGGGCGTGGTAGAGCAGCCCTTCCTGGAGCGGTGAGCAGGGCCACTGCTCCCCTTCCCCCTCCTGCTCCCGCGGAGCGGGTACGGCCGGTGCGGCGGTCCGGTTCCGCGCGCCGGCGGCCGAGGCGCGGGCGAGTGCGGTCAGTACGCCGGCCCACTCCCGGGCCAGGCCCGCCACGTCGTCCCCGTCCACCAGCCGCGCCGACCAGCGCCAGACGGCGGTGAGGACGGGCTCCCCGGTGCGTTCGTCGACGACCGCGTTGACCTCCAGCGGGTGCGACAGCGGCTGCCGGGCGGCCCGGTGGATGCCGAGGACGGGGGCCTCGGCGGCGTACGGCCATGGGTCGCGGCCCGGACCGGCGTACCGGCCCAGGTAGTTGAAGAGCAGCGGCCGGCCCGGCGCGGCCGCCAGCAGGGCGGCGGTCTGCGGGTGCAGGTGGCGCAGCAGCCCGTAGGACGAGCGGTCCTCCGGCAGGCGTCGCCACTGGGACCGGATCCCGCGGACGGCCTCGGCCAGGGCGGCGTCCTCCTCGGCGGGACCGTCCGGGCGGCGGGCTGCGCGCTCGGGGCACTCCAGCCGGAGCGGGTACAGGCAGGTGAACCAGCCGACCGTGGCGGAGACGTCGGTGGCCGACGGCCCGGTGGCGTCCCGGCCGTGCCCCTCGGTGTCCAGCACCAGCGTCCGCGGCCCGCCACGGCGGGCGGCGGCCACCGTCAGCGCGGTCAGCAGCAACTCCTGTGTGGTGACGGCGAAGTGTGCGGGGGCGGTGGTGAGCAGGGCCCGGCCGACCTCCGCCGGCAGGACGCACTCCAGGGTGCGCGAGGTGGCGACGGTGTCCAGCTCCGGGACCAGCGGTCCGCGCGCCGGCCACGGCGTGGGTGCCGGGGCGACGGCTGCCCGCCAGTGCGGCAGGGTCGCCAGCACATCGGGGCTGCCGGCCCGGGCGTTGTGCGTCTCCACCCACCGGCGGTAGGGGGTGGCCGCTCCCCAGGCATCCAGTGCGCGCGGGTCCTCGGCGGCGCGTGCCAGGTCGGGCAGCAGCACCTGCCAGGAGACCCCGTCGACCACCAAGTGGTGCACGGCCAGCAGCAGTCGGCCCGCCCGCGCCGGACCGGCGTCCCACCACACCGCGCGCAGCGTCCGTCCGGCCGGCAGGTCCAGCGACCGCATGGCGTGCCGGACCGCCTCCTGGACGCCGCGCGGCGACGGCACACCGGGCCGGGCCCGTACGTCCACGACGTCCAGCAGCCCCGCCGCGTCCACCTCGCCCGGCGGCAGGACCTCGGGCTGCCACACGGCCCCGGGGGACGGGTCGGGGAGCCGGGTGCGCAGGGCGTCGTGGCGGTCCAGCACCGTGCGCAAGGCCGCGACGAGTGCCTCGCGTTCCAGTCCGGCGGGCGTCTCCACCAGTACCGACTGGACGAACTCGGCCGTCCCCTCGCCCTGTTCGCGCAGCCACAGCGCGATGGGCGGCAGCCCCAGCGCACCGGTGGCCGACCGGTGCAGCAGGTCCGCGGACGGAACCGCCGCCCGGGCCCCGGCTCCGGCCAGGGCCCCGGGGGTGCGCAGCCGGAAGACGTCCTGCGAGCTGATCGCCACGTTCTCCCGGCGGACCCGGCTGACCAGGCGCATCGCGGTGATGCTGTCGCCGCCGAGGGCGAAGAAGTCGTCCTCGGTGCCCGCCCCGGGCAGGCCCAGCACCTCCGCGAAGGCGGCGCACAGCGCCCGTTCGGCGGGGGTGCGCGGCACACCCGTCCCGGCGTGTGCGGCCGCGGGCGCCGGGAGCGCCGCCCGGTCCACCTTGCCGTTCACGGTCAGCGGGAGCTCGTCGAGCAGGACCACGGCGGAGGGCACCAGGTACTCCGGCAGCAACTGCCCGAGCCGGTCGCGCAGTTGGTCCGGGGTTCCGCAGGCGCCGCCCTGCTCGGGGACCGCGTAGCCGATCAGCCGCCCGTCCCGCACCGCCACGGCCGCCCGGGCCACACCGGGCAGGGCGGCCAGGGCGGTGCGCACTTCGCCCGGCTCGACCCGGTGCCCCCGGATCTTCACCTGGTCGTCGTCGCGGCCCAGATACTCCAGCGCCCCGTCGGGCCCCCGTACGGCGAGGTCACCGGTGCGGTACATGCGGGAGCCCGCCGGGCCGTGCGGGTCGGCGACGAAGCGTTCGGCCGTCCGCGCCGGGAGACCCAGATACCCCCGGGCGACCTGCTCCCCGGCGACGTACACCTCGCCGGGCCCGCCGTCGGGGACCTCGGTCAGATCCGGGCCCAGCAGTCGCACGACGACCCCGGGCAGCGCGGTGCCGATCGGCACCCGGCCGCCGGGCAGCGGCCTCCCCGGCGGCAGCATGTGGCGGGTGGTGAAGGTGGTGCACTCGGTCGGACCGTAGCCATTGCCGAGCGTCAACTCCGGGCATACGGCCCGGACCCGGGCGAAGGCCCGGGGATCGACGGCGTCGCCGCCGACGAGCACGGTGTGCAGCCCGCGCAGTGCGCCGGGGTCGTCGGCGGCGATCTGGTCGAACCAGGCGGTGGTGAGGAAGACCCCGGTGACGCCGTGGGCGGCGACCAGGGCGGCCAGCCGGTGCGCGTCCACCCGGTCCTCGGCGGGGACGACGACGCTGCCGCCCCGGGTGAGCGGCACCCACAGGTCGTGGCTGAGCGCGTCGAAGCCCAGCGCCGAGACCAGCGCGGTGACCCGGTGGCCGGGCCCGTCCCAGTGCGGCCCGGCGGCGAAGCGCCCCAGGTTGCGGTGGGTGACCTGGACGCCCTTGGGGCGGCCGGTCGAGCCCGAGGTGTAGAACACGCAGGCGACGCGGTCGAGTTCGCCGTCCGGACCGGCTGCGGCGAGCATCGCGCCGGGGTCCGTGCCACCGGGGGAAGCCGGTACGGGCACGGGTACGGGGCCGCCGCCCGGCCCGCCGGGCGCCTCGGCGGGGACGAGCACGGCCGCGCAGCCCGCGTCCGCCTCGATGGCCGCCAGCCGCCCGGCCGGGGTGCGCGGGTCGAGGACGACCGCGGCGGCACCGGTCTCGAAGACGGCCAGCAGCGCGGCCACGAGCCGCGCCGAACGGGGCAGCCGTACCGCGACCGTGGCCCCCGGGCCCACGCCCGCCGCTCGCAGTCCGGCCGCCGTCCCGGCGGCCCAGGAGCCCAGTTCGCGGTAGGACCGGCGTCCCCCGGTCTCCTCCACGACGGCCGTCGCGTCCGGCGTGCGCCGTGCGGCGGCGGCGAAGGCGCGGTGAACGGGCAGAGGGCCGTCGGCCCTGCGGTCGAGGGGTACGGGCACCCCTGCGGCTGCTGAGATGATCACGCAGGCCATCCAAGCGTGCCGCGCGGGTCCCGGAGGCCATTGGGCCGGGTGCCGTAGCCCGATTCACCCGATCGAGCAGGGCGGCGGGCGAACGCGTCCCCCGGCGGTCAGGCGGCGGGCGGCGGCAGCGTCGGCTCCCCGCCCAGGCCGGTGCGGCGGAGCACGGCCGAGATGTGGCGGGCGAGCAGCTCGCGGGCCCGGGCGCCCTCGCCGCGGCGGAGGGCGTCGGTGATGGCGGCGTGCTCGCCGATGTCGTCGGCGGCGTGGCCGGGGCCCGTCGTGGAGGCGGCGGCGACGCGGACCTGCTGGTCCCACAGGCGCTCGTGGAGCGTGGCGAGGGTGGGGTTGCCGCCGGCGCGCATGAGCCGGGTGTGGAACTCGCGGGCGATGTCCAGCGCCTTCCGGGGGTCCGCGCCCTCCCCGCCGCCCGCCTGCGGCAGCTCCTCGGCCGCCGCGCGCATCGCCTCGGGGCCGCGCGCGGCCAGGGAGTCCAGGGCGAAGAGCTCCATCAGCAGCCGGGCCTGGAGGACGGAGTGCGCCTCGTCCGGGGCCACGGGCACGACGAGGGCGCCGCGCTTGGGGTAGAGCCGGAGGAAGCCCTCCGCCTGGAGCCGCAGGAACGCCTCGCGGACCGGGGTGCTGGACAGGCCCAGCTCGGTGGCGACGCCGCGTTCGGAGAGCAGTTCGCCGCCCGGGTAGCGGCCGTCCAGCAGGCGCTCCCGGACATGGGCGTAGGCCCGTTCGGCCGTGGGCTTCGGGTGTGTCATGCCCCCCATTGTGCAGGTCGGGCCGACATCCGTCCAAGCTTCCGTCTATGGTTGTATCCATCATGTGGTCGCTGTCCCCCACGATCAAGGAGGCACGATGCGCACGACCGCGCTCTTCGTGACCTGTATCAACGACGCGCTCCATCCCGGCACGGGAAAGGCGGCGGTCACGCTGCTGCGCCGGCTCGGGGTCGAGGTGGACTTCCCGGACGGGCAGAGCTGCTGCGGGCAGATGCACTACAACACCGGCTACCGCAGGGAAACGGCCAGGCTGGCCCGGCACTTCGTGGACGTCTTCGGGGAGTACGACGAGATCGTCGTGCCGTCCGCCTCCTGCGGGGGGCTGCCCTCCGAGGCGTACGAGATCGCCGCCGAGGCGGCCGGGGACGCCGGGCTGCTGCGGGACGTCCGCGAACTCGCCCCCAAGGTCCACGAGTTGACCTCGTACATCACCGACGTCCTCGGCCGCGAGGACGTGGACGCCTACTTCCCGCACAGGGTCACCTACCACCCCACCTGCCACAGCCTGCGCGCGACGCCCCTGGGGGAGCGGCCCTACCGGCTGCTGCGGGCCGTCAAGGGGATCGACGTCGTCGAACTGCCCGCCCGGGACGAGTGCTGCGGCTTCGGCGGCACCTTCTCCGTCAAGAACGGGGCCGTGTCCGGCGCCATGAACGGCGACAAGGCCCGGCACGTCCTGGAGACCGGAGCGTCCGTCCTGGCCGCCGTCGACAACTCCTGCCTGATGAACATCGGCGGCCGCCTGGCCAAGGACGGGCACGCGGTGCGCACCCTGCACCTGGTGGAGATCCTGGCCCGGACCGAGGCGGACGGACCGCTGGCCGGCATCCCCGTCGCACGAAGCGGAGGAGTCCTGCGATGAGCAAGACCTTCATGGGCTGGCCCGCCTTCCCCAGGGCCGCCGAAACGGCCGTCGCCGACGAGCAGTTGAGGACGAACGTACGCCGCGCCACCCACACCATCCGCGGCAAGCGCGCCGCACTGGTCGAGGAGCGGCCCGACTGGCAGGACCTGCGGGACGCGGCGGCCGCGCTCAAGGACGACGTCCTCGCCCACCTCGACACCTATCTGGAACAGGTGGAGGAACGGGTCACCGCGGCGGGCGGGACCGTGCACTGGGCGGTGGACGCCGACGAGGCCAACCGCATCGTCACCCGGCTCGTCCGGGACACGGGCGAGACGGAGATCGTCAAGGTCAAGTCGATGCTCACCGAGGAGATCGGCCTCGACAACGCCCTGGAGGCGGCCGGGATCAGCGCCCGCGAGACCGACCTCGCCGCGACCATCGTCCAGCTCGGCGACGACCTCCCCTCGCACGTCGTCGTCCCGGCGCTGCACCGCAACCGCAGCGAGATCCGGGACATCTTCGTACGGGAGATGGGCAGGCACGGCCGCCCCGCCCCCGAGGGGCTGACCGACGACCCCGGGGAACTGGCCGAGGCGGCCCGGCTGCACATGCGGGAGAAGTTCCTCAAGGCGAAGGTCGCCGTCTCCGGCGCCAACTTCGTGGTCGCCGAGACCGGCACCCTGTGCGTCGTCGAGTCCGAGGGCAACGGCCGGATGTGCCTGACCCTGGCCGACACCCTCATCTCGGTCGTCGGCATCGAGAAGGTCGTCCCCACCTGGCGCGACCTGGAGGTCTACCTCCAGATGCTGGCCCGCAGCGCCACCGGCGAGCGCATGGCCCCGTACACCAGCACCTGGACCGGCACCACCGACGGCGACGGGCCGGGCACCTTCCACCTGGTGCTGGTCGACAACGGCCGCACCCGCGCGCTCGCCGACCCCGTCGGCCGGCAGGCGCTGCGCTGCATCCGCTGCGGAGCGTGCATGAACATCTGCCCCGTCTACGAACGCACCGGGGGCCAGGCCTACGGCTCGGTCTACCCCGGCCCCATCGGCGCCATCCTCAACCCCCTTCTCAAGGGCCCCGACGACCCCCAGACCGCCTCCCTCCCCTACGCCTCCTCGCTCTGCGGCGCCTGCAACGAGGTCTGCCCCGTCAGGATCCGCTTCACCGATGTCCTGCTGAAGCTGCGCTCCGACGTCGCCGAGGGCGACGCCAAGGTCAAGCACCGCGCCGAGAAGGCGGCCCTGAAGGCCGTCGGGGCCGTGATGGACCACGGTCCGCTGTGGAACGCGGCGGTCAGGGCGGCCGGGACCGTAGGCGCCGCCGTGCCCAAGGGCATGAAGCTGCCCGGGCCCCTGCACGGCTGGACCGACAGCCGCGCCCTGCCCGACATCCCCAAGGAGTCCTTCCGCGCCTGGTGGAAGCGGACCGAAGGAGGCGCCAAGTGAACGCGCGCGACACCGTGTTGAGCCGCATCCGCCGGGCCACGGCCGACCTGTCCGGAACCCGGACCACCGTCCCGCGCTCCTATCTGCGCCACGCCCCGACGGTCGCCCCGGGCGACCGGGAGGGGGCCGTCGCACTGCTCGTCGAGCGGCTGGAGGAGTACGGGGCCGAGGTGCGCCGCACCGATGCGCCCGGGCTGCCCGCCGCCGTGACCCGCGCCCTGGAAGCCGCCCGCAGTGCGGTCGTCCCCGACGGCCTGCCGGAGCACTGGACGGCCGGGTGGGACGGCGAACTCCATCGCGATCAACCGCCCCTGACGCACCATCAGCTCGCCGCCGTCGATGCCGTCGTGACCACCTGTGCCGTCGCCGTCGCCGAGTCCGGCACCCTCGTCCTGGACGGCGGCCCCGGTCAGGGCCGCCGCGCCCCGACCCTCCTGCCCGACCTCCATGTGTGCGTCGTCCGCGAGGACCAGGTCGTCTCCGCCCTGCCGGAGGCGATGCCCCGTCTCGACCCGCGCCGCCCCCTGACCTGGATCAGCGGGCCCTCCGCGACCGCCGACATCGAGATGATCCGCGTCCGGGGCGTACACGGCCCCCGCCGGCTCGCCGTGCTCATCGCTCCGTGAGGCGGTCGGTGTCGCCCAGGGCGGTCAGGATCTCGTCGAGGGTGTGCTCGAAGAGCGGTCCGGGGTCGGTGAGGGCGAAGTCGAGGTGTCCGAAGACCTCCACGGCGACCGTCCCGTACAGCCGGGCCCAGCAGGCGACGAACACATAGATGACCTCCAACGGCACCGGTTCTCCGGAGAGATGCTCGCGCACCTCCTCCAACTGCGCCGTCCAGACGGGGTCGAGACCGGCGGGCGGGACGACCGTCCCGTCGCGCCACAGCTGCACCATGAGGTCGAGGACGACGCCGCCGAAGCGCCAGCCGGAGTCGTGGGCGACGCTGCCGGGAGCGGTGTCGGCGTCCGCGACCGGCTTGGCGAACAGCAGCCCGAACTCGCGGGGATGGGCGAGCGCCCAGCGGCGCAGTTCGCGGCCCGCCTCGCGCAGTTGCCGCCCCGGCCCGGCCGAGGGGTGGCGGTCGCGGGCCGCGGCCAGGGCGGCGGCCAGCTCGTCGTAGAGGGACGAGGCCAGCGCCTGGACCAGTTCCCGGTGCCCGGCGTAGTAGCGGTAGAGGCCGGGCGCGGTCATGCCCATCTCGCGGGCGATGGCCCGCAGCGTGACGGCGCCGGGCCCGTCCTCGACCAGCAGCCGCCGGCCGGTGCGCAGGATCTCCGCGAGCGCCTCCTCGCGCACCCGGTGACGGCGGCCGGTAGGGGTTCCCGCGGTGCCGGACATGGGGACTGGCCTGCCTTCCCTTGACAAAGTTAACGCCTGTCACTTTAGCTTCTCCCGAAAGTTAACACCGTTAGCAATCTCTTCGGGGGAGCTCGTCATGAAGTACGGCATCGTCCTGACCTACACCGTCACCGAGCGGTGGCTGGCCCTGTCGCGCGAGGAGCGCAACGCGATGCGGGAGGCACACCTGGAGCCCGCCTTCGCCGCCCACGCCGACCGGGTCCGGGCCCGCTTCTTCGACGCCGAGGCGTTCAGCGGCCGCATCTCGGACTTCGTCGTGCTGGAGACCGAGGACCTCGGCGCCTACTACTTCCTGATCGAGGCGCTGCGCGACACCCCCGTCGTCGCCGGGGGCTACCTCACCTTCGGCGAGATCTTCCTGGGCGTCGAGGACGGCTTCCACCGGTACGAGCAGGCGCTGGCCGACGGGACGGACCGGTAACGGTGCCGGGGAAAGTGACCTCGATAACCAACGGCCAATAAATCTGTCAAGCGACCGACATCTATAGTGTGGCGGGTGTTTTCGCGAATAAACGCCAGAATTTCCTTCGCCGCATGGCGTCGGCCGCGGACGATGCTGTGGGCCGCGGCGGGAGTGGTGGCCCTCGGCTTCCTCGTCGCGCTGGAGGTGGTCGCGCGTCGCTGCGCCGGTGTACCGGGGCCGATGACCGACCTGGCGGAGGGGGTGATCCTCGCCCCCAAACCGGGGCCGCTCTACGGCGGCCTGGCGCTGATGATGGTGGTGCTCACCTGGCGGCAGCGGTTCGTCGCGGCCGGTGCTGCGATCGGCATCGACGCCGTCTTCGTGCTGGTGCGGTGGGCGATCGACGCCGAGGTGCCCGACGGCCACTTCTTCGGCAACGGTGCGCTGTGGGTGATGCTGGGCTGCGCGGCCATCGCCGTCACACGCCGCACCGGCCGGGAACGCACCCTGCTGCTCAAGGGCGTCGGCCTGGGCCTGCTCCTGCTGGTGGGCCGGAAGATCGGCGACACCTGGCTGCTGATCACGGCGAAGACCCGCCCCACGGTGCTCGACCCGTACGTGGCGGTCGCCGATCACGCGCTGGGCAACCCGTCGTGGCTCGCCGGCCGGATCCTTGAGGCCACCGGCCCGATCGGCACCCATGTCCTCGACCTGGTCTACGCCCAGCTCGCGGTCGCCGCGGTCGCCGTCGCGCTGTACCAGCTGCGCAACGTGGCGGCCGAGCGCCGCTTCCCGAAGCACCATCTGGTGCGCACCTTCCTGGTGATCGGCCTCCTCGGGCCGGCCATCTACATGATCTTCCCGGTGGTCGGACCGGTCTTCGCCTACGGCCCGGGCGCCTCCGGCACCGGCGGCGTGCAGTGGGCGGTGGCCAACCTGTGGCCGGACACGCTGCCGCCGGTCTCCGTCCCGCACCCGGTGCTGTACGACGGGATCACCCCGCGCAACTGCATGCCCAGCCTGCACACGGCATGGGCCACCGCGATCTTCATTCACACCCGCAAGGGCCCCCGCCTGCTGCGGTACGCGGGGACGTTCTGGCTGATCGCCACGCTCAGCGCGACGCTGGGCTTCGGCTACCACTACGGCGCGGACCTCGTCGCCGGTGTGGTGTTCACGCTCACGATCGAGGCGGGTCTGCGCTCGCTCGCCCGCGGCTGGGACCGGTCGGGAACCCGGATCGTCGTCCACGGCGCGGCGGTCTTCACCGCGCTCCTGGTGTCGTATCGCTGGCTGCCGATGGAAATGGCCGAATATCCGTGGGTGTTCGGGCCGCTTCTGCTGCTGGCGATGGCATCGGTGATCTACGGCTATGTACGGACCACCAGGCAGTGGGAGTCGAAGGCGGTACCGGTGCGGCAGCCGGAACCACAGCCCGAACTGGTGTGAGAGTCCGGACATGAAAGCGGCGAGGCCGATGTCATCGGCCTCGCCGCTTTCATGTCCGGACCACGGCTCCCCTGTTACGGGGCGGGAACCAGCAGCAGGACCCCGGCGCTCGCGGACACGACGACGAGCCCGGACAGCGCCCACGCCCAGGCGATGCGGCCCGCCCGGACGGGACGGCCGTCCGGCGCCCCTCCGAGCAGCGCCGTCCAGCAGTCGGCGGCCTCGCGCCGCCGGTGCGACCGGGCCCGTACGGACACCGCCGCCACGGCCGCCGCGCCCGTCCCGGCGGTGAGCCCGAGGGCCCACCACGGCGCGGCGGCGAACAGCAGGACCGCGAGCGCCGCCCCGGTTCCCCAGCCGGTCAGGCAGGCGGAGGCGGCGGTCCGTACGGAGCGCGGCCGGTCGTCGCCGGAGCGCAGGTCCTCCAGGGCCGGCAGATACCAGACGCAGCCGGCCGCGCAGATCATCGCGGCGCCCAGCGCGAGAGCGACATGGGACATGTGCTTCCTCCCGCCTCTCAGAGGGACGCCGCCTCGGCCTCGGCGATGTCGGGGTGGTGCAGGTCGAACGCCGGGGATTCCGAGCGGATGCGCGGCAGCGCGAGGAAGTTGTGCCGCGGCGGCGGGCAGGAGGTCGCCCACTCCAGCGAACGGCCGTAGCCCCAGGGGTCGTCGACCTCGACCCTCTTGCCATACTTCGCCGTCTTCCAGACGTTGTAGAAGAACGGCAGGAGCGACAGGCCCAGCAGGAACGAGCCGATCGTGGAGACGGTGTTCAGCACGGTCCAGCCGTCGGCCGCCAGATAGTCGGCGTAACGGCGCGGCATGCCCTCGGCGCCCAGCCAGTGCTGGACGAGGAACGTGGTGTGGAAGCCCACGGTGAGCGTCCAGAATGTGACCTTCCCCAGGCGCTCGTCCAGCATTTTCCCCGTGAACTTGGGCCACCAGAAATGGAATCCGGCGAACATTGCGTAGACGACGGTGCCGAAGAGCGTGTAGTGGAAGTGCGCGACCACGAAATACGAGTCGGAGACGTGGAAGTCCAGCGGCGGGGCGGCCAGGATGACGCCGGTCAGACCACCGAAGGTGAAGGTCATCAGGAAGCCGACGGCCCACAGCATCGGGGTCTCGAAGGACAGCGAGCCCTTCCACATGGTGCCGATCCAGTTGAAGAACTTCACCCCGGTCGGGACCGCGATCAGGAAGGTCATGAAGGAGAAGAACGGCAGCAGCACGCCACCCGTGACGTACATGTGGTGCGCCCACACCGTCACCGAGAGACCGGCGATGGAGATGGTCGCCGCGATCAGACCCCAGTAACCGAACATCGGCTTGCGGGAGAAGACCGGGATGACCTCCGAGACGATACCGAAGAACGGCAGCGCCAGGACGTACACCTCGGGGTGGCCGAAGAACCAGAAGAGGTGCTGCCACAGCAGCGCGCCGCCGTTGGCCGGGTCGAAGATGTGCGACCCGAATTTGCGGTCCATCTCCAGGGCGAACAGCGCCGCCGCCAGGACGGGGAAGACCAGCAGGATGAGCAGGGCGGTCAGCAGGACGTTCCAGGTGAAGATCGGCATCCGGAACATCGTCATGCCGGGGGCGCGCATGCAGATGATGGTGGTGATGAAATTGACGGCGCCCAGAATGCTGCCGAATCCGGAGAGCGCCACACCCATGATCCACAGGTCCGCCCCGAGGCCGGGGGAGTGCGTGGCGTCCGAGAGCGGTGCATAGGCGAACCAGCCGAAATCCGCAGCGCCTTGGGGTGTGAGGAACCCGCCGGCCGCTATCAGCGAGCCGAACAGGAAGAGCCAGTAGGACAGCATGTTCAGCCGGGGGAACGCCACGTCGGGGGCGCCGATCTGCAGCGGCATGAGCCAGTTGGCGAACCCGGTGAACAACGGCATCGCGAACAGCAGCAGCATGACCGAACCGTGCATAGTAAAGGCCTGGTTGAACTGCTCGTTCGACATGATCTGCGTGCCCGGGCGGGCGAGTTCCGCACGCATCAGCAGGGCCATGAGCCCGCCGACGATGAAGAACCCGAACGCCGACACCAGATAAAGCGTCCCGATCTTCTTGTGGTCGGTGGTCGTCAGCCACTCCACCATGGGGCTGCGAGGTTTTCCCCCGGCCCTTTCCCCGGCCTTTCCGCCGGCCGCGGGGCGACCCTCTACGGGCACCCTGTCCTTCGTTCCCACCGCGTCCACTGGCCGGTGACCTCCGTTCTCGTGCTGCTGAAGACGGCAGCCGGGAAGGGATTCGTGCGAGATTCGCGTGAGGGGGGAATCCCTTCCCGGCCGTGCCGCGTTCACATGATCGGCCGTGGCGGAAAGGGACCAGATGGGCCGGTCAGTCCCGGGAACAGGGGCCGTTGTTCCCTGCCGAGTCGCGAGTGGGAAACAGTCCGAGTCGGAAACAGCCCGGGCCGAAGAGCAGCCCGGGCCGGAAAACGTCCCGGTTCAGAGAAGGTCCCGGTTCAGAGAAGGGACTGCCAGAAGGCCCGGAACCGCGTCGCGATCAGCAGGACGACGACGAAGTACCAGACGACCGGCACCACCCAGGGGAATTCCAGCAGCGCGGCCACCAGCCGGCGGGGCGCCGGGACGACGCCGTGCCTGAGGTTGTGCAGGGTGGTGCACCAGAACATGGCGATCGTGGCGACCCAGGTCAGCACGCACCACAGGCACAGCGCGCCGATGGAGTAGAGGGCCTGGGCCATCAGCCACATGCAGAACGCGGAGCCGAGCAGGGTGCCCAGGTTCAGCCCGATCCAGTACCAGCGGCGGTAGCGGGCCCCGGCCAGCAGGCCCGAGCCGATGAACACGACACCGGCGTAACCGGCCAGGCCCAGCAGCGGGTTGGCGAAGCCGAACACCGACGCCTGCGGGCTGCTCATCACGTCCGTGCACGACAGCACCGAGTTGACGCTGCACGAGGGCCGGAACCCCGGGTCCTCCAGCAGGCGGAACCTGTCGACGGTGATCACGAAGGAGGCGAGCACACCGAGCGCGCCCGTGACGACGAGCGCCCAGGCGAGAGCGCGCCCGGCCCCGAGCGGTCCGCCCGCCGCGCGGGACCGGGCACCGCCCCGGGGCGTGTCCTCGGTCCTCGCCGGGTCAACCACTGGGTGCGACATAGGTGTCGGTCTCCTGCCTCTTGCCGTCCCGGACGCGTACCGGCGCGGCGCCGGCGGGCCGGAGGACGGTCACCGGGATGCCGCGGCCGCGGGCGAAGGCCACGAGATGCGCGGTGGCGTCCCGTCCGCTGGACGGCGACCCGTCCCAGACGGCCACCACCTGCCGGCAGGACGCGATGAGCTGCTCGTCGGCGCTCACGGAGGCGTCGCGGTCGGCCGGGTCGTACGGGAGCAGCCGTACGTGTTCGGCGAGCAGCAGCAGTTCGCCGGCCGCCGCCCGGTCCCGCGGGGGGAGCGTGGCCGTCCCGGGGAACGGCCGGGGCAGCAGCACGACGAGCTTGCGGCCCGCCTCGCGCACGGCCTGCCCCACCAGCAGGGGCAGGCCCGCCCCGGCCCGTACGAGAACGGACGCCCCCGTGGCGCACCCCTCCAGCGCATCGCGCAGTCCGTCCGCGAGCGAGGCGCCCACGGCCAGGTCCGGATGGCCCACCACAGCGATCACCAGTCGACTCCGTTCACCTTCGTCACACCCTCGGCACAGGACACGTGCCGGGTGCGCCGCCCGCCTCCCGGAGGGCCCGGGCCGCCGATGCAGGGGCGGCGCACCCGGCCGCCCCGCCAGAAGACCGTGTGCGGAGCCCGGCCGGAAGGGGCCGAACGGCCCTGGTCGCAGGGCTGTTGAGGACAAGTCCCCTGTAATGGCGGCTCAGATGAAGCAGTACGAATCGGACGACGCGTCGCCGCCCTGCAGGCGCACCTGATGGACGCGGCGGCCCTGGAACTCCGCGCCGTGCGGGAAGAACCGCGGGTCGGGCACGAGCCCGCCGCGCACGGGGTCCACGTCGAACTTGGCCAGCCACGGCTCGACGCCGTCCGGATAGAACTGGTCGTCCCACGAGCCGTACAGCGAGTTCGTCACATAGACCCGGCGGCCGTCGCGGCTGATCTCGACCATCTGCGGCCCGCCCGACAGCGGCAGGTCCGGCGCCGCCGGATGCGGTGCGCGGTCGACGACGCCGCCCAGGCGCACGGACGCGGTGCGCCGCGGGTGGAAGGGGTCGCTCACGTCGTACTGGAACAACTCGCCCGTCCCCCACGCCGAGACGTACAGCCGGCGGTCGTCGACGGACAGGTTGATGTCGGTGATCAGTGGCGGGACCGCGCCGAACGGCCGCAGCGCGGGCGGCAGATCGTCCGTCTTCGCCGGCTCCGCGGGGATCGTGATCACCTTGCGCACGGCGAACCGGCCGCCGTCCTCCCGGTGCCACAGCCACACCGACGCCGACAGGTCCTCGACGTTGACGACGACGCCCACGAACCCCCAGGACGCCTCCGGGTCGTGCGCCGGGCGCAGCTCCAGCGTCATCTGGTGGGCGTCGCCCAGGTCGACGCGCTGGAGGTGGCGGCCGGTGCCGAGTTCCCAGAAGTGCAGCGCGTGGCCGTACTTGCGGCCGAGCAGCAGCTCGGGGTCGACACCGTCCTCGATCATGGACGGCGTGCCCCACTCGCTGGTGACCGCGATGTCGTGGCGGAGGTGCCACCACACGTCGTACGCCAGCCGCTGCGGCCCGCGGTCGGTCTCCCAGGCGCGCAGGACGTCGAAGGTGTCGTGGTCGAGCAGGGCGACGCCGCCGGGGCCGTCGGCGCCGTGGGCTCCGCCGAGGCAGGACAGGAGGACGCCGTCGGGGCCGCAGTGCAGGGTGTGCGGGCGGGAGTAGCCGGCCTTGTCGGCGAGTTCGGTGGCCTCGATCGTCCTCACCAGGCGGGGGCGGGCCGGGTCGGGGTGGGTGTCGAAGACGTGGATGCGGGAGGAGCGCAGCCCGGGGGCCAGCAGCCAGCGCCGTTCCGCGTGGTGGTGGCCGGCGTGGGCGAGCGCGCTGGAGCAGGCGTTCCAGCCGAAATGGTGCAGTTCGTCGCCGAGTCCCGGCACCTCGGACACGTGCAGCACCCGCCCGTAGGAGGCGGACGCGGGGTCGGTGTCGAGGGTGAAGAGGGCGTCCGGGCGCTGTGCCGTGCGGTCGAAGCCGACCAGATAGGCGAGTTTCTCCGGGGGCGCGGCGGCGGCGTCGGCCGGGGTGCGGTAGATCGTCGGGTCGGGGGCGTGGTCGTGGTTGTGGTCGTGGTCGTGCGCGTGGTGTTCGTGGTCGTGCCGTGGAGCGGTCGTCATGCGGACCTCCTCGGGCTTCCTCGGGCTTCCTCGGGCTTCCCCGGCCGCGGTGTCACCGCGGCGGGCGGCGAGCGTCGCACAGGCGGACGGCATGTGCCAAGGACGCGGGACGCGCGGCGGGCACGGGAGCCGTGAACTCCCCTTCTTCACCGGGGAATCGGGATGTCATTCCCGTGAAACCCCTGGGCCACCGGCCCTGCTGTGACTACCCTCGATCCACCGCGAAGCTCTTTCTGCGGGTGCTGCCGGGGCGGCCGGGCCGTCGTGGCGGCCGAGGGGTCGGACATGCCGGGGGGACGCATGTACGGACGTGATGCTCTGCTCAAGGGGCTGGTGCCCCGGCTCGTCGGGGTGACGCCGGAATGTCATCGCGTCCGCATGGAGTACGGCGAGGACCTGCCGGTGGTGATCCTCACGGGCGCCCGCGGACTCGGCAAGACCGTTCTGCTCGAACGGCTGCGGAACACGCACCGCAGGTGCGTCCCCGTCGCCCTGCTCGACTGCGAGTCGCCGGAGCTCACCGACCCGCCGCACGGGAACGACGTGTCGTGGACGCCGGTGACCGAGGCGCTCTACGTCCTGGCCGAACAGCTGGTGCCCAGGGTGCCGGGCGCCGGTGACATGCGCTTCCCCCGGCTGGCCGCCGGTCTGCTGGCGGTGGCCAGCAGCGGATGGGGGCCGGACGAGAACGAGCGCATCCAGGCCGAGGCGGCCCGGCTCGGCACGCTCCTCGCGCCCGAGTCACGGTGGGAGAAGCGGGGCCGCGCCTGGCTGGGCAAGGTGGTCACCAGGCTGAGCGACCTGGCCGCCACCGGCATACCCGCCGTCGACATCGTCGTCGAGGCGACCGTCGAGTCGCTCCTGGAGGAGCTGTTCGACCGGAGTGAGCGCAAGGCCGCCGACTGGTACGGGAGTTACCCCAACGCGGGCGGGAACGCCGCCCGCGGTCTGGTCCTCCTGGGCCGGCACTTCCACCGGGGCGACGGGCACCGGGCCGTCGCCGAACGCCATCTCGTCGGCGCTCTGCGCGCCGATCTGACGGCGGCCTACACCGGCCCCGGCCGCCTCAGACGATTCGGCCGCCCCTTGGTCCTGCTCGACAACGCGCAGGCCGGGCCCGGGCGTCTGATCGTGGAGTCCGTGCTGCACGACCGGCACGAGGGTGTCCACGACCGGACCGTGGTGATCGCCGCCCCGCGCGGCGGGGACGGCGCGGCACCGGAGCACGCGGTGCGCGTCCGCTTCGCGGAACTCGCCCGCCCGGGCCGCTGGCGCCGCGGCCAGGAGCCCGGATCCGGGGCCCTGGCCACGGCGCTCCCGCCGCTGGAGGCCGAGGACGTGCGCCGCGTCTTCGACCGGGCGGAGGACGCGCCCGGCGTCCCCGCCGGCCTGTACCGCTGCGTGCACCACCTCACCGGCGGCCACCCGCTCGCCGTCGGCCTGCTCGCCGAGGCCGTGCACCGGATACCGGACGGCCGGGAGCCCACCCCGGGCGCCCTCCTGGACGCGCCCGTCCGGGCCACCGGGCGGACGACGGGGGCGGAACTCCTCCACCGGCTGGTGCCGGCGGACTGCCTGGAGGGCCTGGTGATCCTCGCGGCCGCCCGCGATCCCGGCTCCGCCGAGGCCCTCGCCGCGGTCCGGCTGCGGGACCGGGGCGGCGTCAACGGGATGCACCGGGCCAGGGACCTGCTGCGGCGGGAGGGCTGGGACGAGGACCCGGAGCTCTTCGTCGCCGACCTCCTCCTGCGGTCGGCGCTCCTGCACCGGCTCCACCGCCAGGACCCGGACTCCGCGAGCTGGCGGGCCGTCCACCACACCCTGCGCGACTACCACGCGAGCGGCGAGTGGCGCGGACAGCGCCACGCCCCGTCCGAGCCGCTCCGGCTGCACCACGAACTCGCCCTGGGACGGGCCGAGTCCGCGGTGGTGCATCTGCGGGAGTCCTTCCGGCGGCCCGAGGTGCCGGCCCGGCAGTGGCTCGACGAACTGCTCGCGATCACCTCGGCCCCGTACTTCGCCGTCCCCGACCACCGGCGGGCGATCGCCCTGGGAGCCGTGGACCCCCGGCAGCCGCCCCAGGACCACGGCGACGACCCCGTCCTCCACTTCCGGATCCGGCGGCTGCTGCACGCCGTGTGGCTGACCCGGGACCCCTTGGCGCTCCATGACGCCGAGGTCGCCGAGCGCATGGCCCACGAACTCGCGCGCCTCTCCGACCTGCACCGGACCGGCAGCGACGTGCTCTGGCAGGCGTCGAGGGAATGGGCGCTCCGCGCCGGGCAGCAGTGCACGTTCTGAAACCTCCCCCCATCCGCTTCCGAAACCGGAGAGCGCGCGATGCACAGACTGGTGGACGCCTTCCGCAACCTGTTCGCCCCCAACCTCCTCACCCGGATCGTCGCCGTGACCGCCGCCCTGGCCGTCCTCGGCGCCGCGGCCTGGTTCGGCTGGGGCTTCCTCCACCCCGACACCTCGTGCGCCGAGGGCGTCGAGAAGACCGGGCCGGAGCAGGAGTGCGTCGGGGTGTCCGGGGACGGATTCGTCTTCGGCAACGAGGAGTTGAGGAAAGTCGGGGAGGCCATCGCGCGCGAGAACGCCACCCTGGAGCCGGGTACGTACGCGACCGTCGCCGTGATGATGCCGTTCCTCTCGGACGACCCCACCCGCCGCCCGACGATCGTGCACGCGGTGCAGGGGGCGTTCCTCCAGCAGTACCGGGCCAACCACGAGTCCAACGGGGAACGGCCGCCGATCCGCCTGGTCCTGGCCAACACCGGCAAGGAGAGCGCGTATTGGAAGCCGGTCGTGGACCGGCTCGTCGCCATGGCCGAAGGACCCGACCGATTGCGGGCCGTGACCGGCGTCTCCACCAGCGGGCAGACGACGAAGGACGCCGTCACCGCACTCACCGGGAAGCACGTTCCCGTGGTCGGGACGACCATCACGGCCGACGACATCGCCAACAGCGAGCGGCAGGAGCCCTTTCCGGGCCTCGCCCGCGTCGTCCCCACCAACCGCGACGAGGCCCGCGCCCTCACCCACTTCGGCCGGACGGACCCCCGGAAGTCGCTGCTCGTCCACGACAGGAACCCCGACGACCGCTACGCCCGCACCCTGCGCGACGTGTTCGACCGGCTCCTGGCCGACTCCCCGTACCAGCCGCAGCCGATCGACTCCACGGACGCCGGCAGCACGGCGAGCACCGCCCGGCAGATCGCGCTGTTCGTCTGCGGGGCGAAGGACGCGGAGAACGTCTTCTTCGCGGGCCGGCACACCCAGCTCCGCGAGTTCGTCAACGCGCTGAGCGCGCGCCCCTGCCAGGACCGGCCGGTGACCGTCCTGACCGGCGACGAGGGCTCGTACCTCGGCAGCGACGCCCGGTTGGACAGGAACGCGGTCAAGCACAAGGTCACCGTCCGCTACACGGCCCTCGCCCACCCCGACGCCTGGCGCGGCGCCCCGGCACCGGCCGCGGGCGGCTCCCGGAACGCCTACGACACCTTCGCCCGGCTGGCCGCGAAGGGCGACGACCTGGGGATCGGGACCCTCGCCCGCGGCGACCTCACGGACGGCCAGGCCATCGTCGCCTACGACGCGATGGCCACCGCCGTGCAGGGCATCCGCACACCGGACCCGGGCCATGTGCCCCGGCTGGTCAGCGTGGCCAACGAGTGGCCCCGGCTGATGGGACCCCAGCGCGTGGAGGGCGCCGGCGGGTGGATCTGCCTGGACGTGCACGGGAACCCGTACAACAAGGCCGTACCCGTCATGGAGCTGTCCGCCGACGGCACCCCGGTGTTCGTCAGGATCTCCTGGCCCGAGGGCAGGCCGCCCACCGACTGCATCCCTCCCAAGGAGAGCGGCTGACCGGCCGTCGCGGTCGGCGTGGCCCGGGGGTACTGTCGCCCCATGTCCAAGATCGAAATAGACGCGGTGACCGCCGAGTTCTACGGCGCGTTCGACAACCGGGGCGGCAGGGCCGCCGACGTGGCACGGATCCGCAGGCTGCTGCTGCCCGGCGGAGTGATCGCCAAGACTGGCTCGGAATCGACGACTTACACCGTGGAGGAGTTCATCGAGCCCCGTGAGCGGCTGCTGACCGACGGCCGGCTGGTGGAGTTCTCCGAGTGGGAGACCTCCGAACGGACCGAGGTCGTGGGCGACATCGCGTCGCGGTTCAGCGAGTACCACAAGTCCGGGACCCTGGACGGCGAGCCGTTCGAGGGCGGCGGGACCAAGAACATCCAGTTCGTGCGCACTCCGGAGGGCTGGCGGATCGTGGCGGTCGCCTGGTACGACCGGGCCTGACCGCCGTCAGCCCGCGCCGGGCCCGTCGATGACCCGCTGGGCGACGGCGAAGGCCGCGTTGGCCGCGGGGACGCCGCAGTAGACGGCGGTCTGGAGGAGGACTTCGGCGATCTCCGCGGGGGTGAGTCCGTTGCGCAGGGCGGCGCGGACGTGCAGGGCGAGTTCGTCGTGGTGGCCGCCGGCGACGAGGGCGGTGAGGGTGACGCAGCTGCGGGTGCGGCGGTCGAGGCCGGGGCGGGTCCAGATCTCGCCCCAGGCGCAGCGGGTGACGAAGTCCTGGAACGGGGCGGTGAAGGGGGTCGTTCCGGCGGCGGCCCGCTCGACGTGGCCGGCGCCGAGGACCTCGCGGCGGACCGCCGTGCCCGCGGCGGCGGCCGTGGGGGCGGGGGCTCCGGCGAGGTGGCGGAGGAGGGCGGCGAGGACGGGGCGCGGCTGCTCGACGCCTGCCAGGTGGGCGGCGTGGGGGAGTTCGACGAGGGTGGCGTGGGGGATGCCGTCGGTCAGTTCGCGGGCGTCGGCCGGGGGAGTGGCCCGGTCGTCGCGGCCGGCGACGACCAGGGTGGGGGCGGCGATGCGGGACAGCCCGGTGCGCAGGTCGAACGCGGCGAGGGCGTGGCAGCAGGCGGCGTAGCCGGCCGGGTCGACGGAGCGGTGGTCCGCGACGAGGGCCCGGGCGGCGGGGGTCTGCCGGAAGGCCGGGGTGAACCAGCGTGCCGGGGCCGAGGCGGCGAGCGCGCCGAGGCCCTCCTCCCGGGCGCGGTCCCGGCGCTCGTGCCAGATCCGCGGCGTGCCGAACCGGGCGGAGGAGCAGACCAGGGCGAGGGAGGCGACGCGTTCGGGGTGGTGCGCGGCCAGGTGGGCGCCGACGGCGCCGCCGAGGGAGATCCCGGCGTGGGCGAAGCGCCCGGCGCCGAGCGCGTCCGCGAGGTCGAGGACCAGGCGGGCGAGGTCGGCGACGGTGGCGTCGGGCGCGAGGAGGGAGGCGGGCGAGCCCCCGTGGCCGGGCAGGTCCCAGCGCACGGTCCGGTGGCCGCGGGCCAGGTCCGGGAGCTGCGGTTCCCATACGGCGAGCGAGGTGCCCAGGGAGGGGCCGAGGAACAGGACGGGGGCGTCGTCGGGGCCGTCGACGCGGTGGTGGAGGAGGCCGCCGGTCGAAGGCTCGGGCGAAGGTTCAGGCGACGAAGGTTCAGGCGACGAAGGTTCAGGCGACGAAGGCTCAGGCGACGAAGGCTCAGGCGACGAAGGCTCAGTCGAAGGCAAGGAACGCCGTCTCCTTCTCCCCCTGGAGGTGGATGTCGAAGCGGTGCGTGCCGCCGCCCTCGGGGACGGTCCGGAGGGTCCGCCGGCGTTCGGGAGGGAGCGCGGACAGGAGGGGATCGTCTTCCTGACATGCCGTCAAATAGACGCGAGTGAAGAGGTGGTGGAGCAGGCCGCGGGCGAACAGGCACACCGAGAGGTACGGGACGCCGCCGGGCGGCAGGGTGCGCAGGGTGTAGTGGCCGTCGGCGTCGGTGGCGGCGCGGCCGAAGCCGGTGAAGGCGGTGCCGTCGCGGCGCAGCGAACCGGGCGCGCCGGTGCGGCCGCCGTCCGGGGCGGGCTGCCAGAACTCCAGCAGCGCGTCGGGGACCGGCTCCCCGGCGCCGTCGTGGACGCGGCCGTGGACGGTGAGCGTCTCCGGATGTCCGGCGGGGGCGACCAGGTGGCCGTCGGGGGCGGTCAGGGCGAGGCCGAAGAACGGGCCGACGGTCTGGGCGGGCGTGGGCGGGAGGGTCATCGGCGGCCTTCCTCGGTACGGGTGGCGGCGGGGCCGTCGAGGACGATGTCCCAGCGGTAGCCGAGCGCGTCACCCGCGGCGGACAGGTTGTGGTCGTAGCCGGCGATCAGACGGGCCCGGGCACCGGCGTCGGTGACGGACCGCAGGATGGGATCGAGGGGCAGGAGGGGATCGCCCGGGAAGTACATCTGGGTGACCAGGCGTTGGGTGAACGCGGTGCCGAAGAGCGAGAAGTGGATGTGCGCGGGCCGCCAGGCGCCGGTGTGGTTGAGCCAGGGGTAGGAGCCGGGCCTGATCGTGGTGAAGCGGTAGTAGCCCTGACGGTCCGTCAGGCATCTGCCCGCGCCGGTGAAGTTGGGGTCGAGCGGGGCGGGGTGGCGGTCGTGCCGGTGGGCGTAGCGGCCGCAGGCGTTGGCCTGCCAGATCTCGACGAGCTGGCCGGTGACGGGGCGTCCGGCCCGGTCGAGGACGCGGCCGGTGACGGTGATGCGCTCGCCGAGCGGTGCGCCGGGGTGCCCCCGGGTCAGATCGGCGTCGGACGCTTCGACGTCGGCGGCGCCGAAGACGGGGCCGTACCGTTCGGCCGCCTCCGGGTCCTGGACGGCGGTGAGCGGATGCCGGGGGTGGCGCAGGAGGCTGCTGCGGTAGGGCGGGTAGTCGCGCGGAGGGTGGTGGCGGGGGACGCCGGAGGCGGCGTACTCCCGGTCCAGCCGGTCGATTTCCCGGGAGATGTCCTGCTGGGTGGCCTGTTGGGCGGGGTGCATGGGGAGGGTCACCTTTCGGGGCGTGCGGTCGGGCGTGCCGCCGGATGTGCCGGGGGGAGGGCGACGGGCGCCGCCGTCCGGCGCGCGATCTCGTCGGCGCCGACGCCCGGTGCGGCCTCGGCCAGCACCAGACCCTCCGCGGTGACGTCGAGGACACCGAGGTCGGTGATGATCCGGTGCACACAGGCCCGTCCGGTGAGCGGCAGCGAGCACGTTTCGACGATCTTCGGGGAGCCGTCCTTGGCGGTGTGCTCCGTCAGCACGATCACCCGGCGTGCGCCGTGGACGAGGTCCATGGCACCGCCCATGCCCTTGACCGTCCGTCCGGGCACCGCCCAGTTGGCCAGGTCGCCGTGGGCCGAGACCTGCATCGCGCCGAGGACGGCCGTATCGAGGTGGCCGCCGCGGATCATGCCGAAGGAGAGTGCGGAGTCGAAGAAGGCCGCGCCGGGGAGGGCCGTCACGGTCTCCTTGCCCGCGTTGACGAGGTCGGGGTCGACGTCGTCCTCGTACGGGTACGGGCCGACGCCGAGCAGCCCGTTCTCCGAGTGGAGGACGACACCGGCGTCCTCCGGCAGGAAGGCGGCCACCAGCGTGGGCAGTCCGATGCCGAGGTTGACGTACGAGCCGGCGCGCAGTTCCCGGGCGGCGCGCGCCGCCATCTCGTGGCGGGTCCAGCTCATGGGGTGCGCACCGTCCTGCGTTCGACGGGCCGGTGCGCCGCCTGACGTGGTGTCAGGGGCACCACGCGCTGGACGAACACACCGGGAAGGTGCACCTGGTCGGGGTCCAACTCCCCTGGTTCCACGAGGCGTTCGACCTCGGCGACGGTGATGCGGCCGGCCATCGCGGCGAGCGGGTTGAAGTTGCGGGCGGTCTTGGCGAAGACCAGGTTTCCGTGGCGGTCGCCCCGGGCCGCGCGGACGAGGGCGAAGTCGGTGGTGAGGGCGCGTTCCAGGAGGTGGGGGCGGCCGTCGAACACGCGGATCTCCCTGGGCGGCGAGACGGCCGCGACCCGGCCGTCGGGGGTGTGGCTCCGCGGCAGTCCGCCGTCGGCGACCTGGGTGCCGATGCCCGCCGGGGTGAAGAACGCGGGGATGCCGCAGCCGCCGGCCCGCAGGCGTTCGGCGAGGGTGCCCTGCGGGGTGAGCTCCACCTCCAGCTCGCCGCACAGGTAACGGCGGGCGAATTCCGCGTTGTTGCCGATGTAGGAGCCCGTCACGCGGCGGATCCGGCCCGCCGCGAGCAGGATGCCCAGGCCGTCGCCGTCCACCCCGCAGTTGTTGGAGACGATGTCCAGTCCGCCGGTGCCCTGCTCGTACAGCGCCCGGATCAGGGTGCCCGGCACGCCGGTGAGGCCGAAGCCGCCGACGGCGACCGACGCGCCGTGCCCGATGTCGGCCACCGCCTCCGCGGCGGTGGACACCGTCTTGTCCGGGCCGTTCACGCCGTTCACGCCGTTCACGCCGAGAAGCGGTAGACGGCCTGGGCGACGGCGGCGGGTTTGGGCCGGCCGTCGATCTCGACGGTCAGGTCGACGACGACCTCGGCACCGCCGCCGACCTCCTTCGCCCCGGCGACGACGCCATGGGCGCGGATCCGGGAGCCGACGGGGACGGGGGCGGGGAAACGGACCCTGTTCAGGCCGTAGTTGACGGCCATGCCGACGCCCCGGACCTCCAGCAGCCGGTTCCAGAGCGGGATGAGGAGGGCGAGGGTGAGGTGGCCGTGGGCGATGGTGCCGCCGAAGGGGCCCTTCCTGGCGCGTTCGACGTCGACGTGGATCCACTGGTGGTCGTCGGTGGCGTCGGCGAAGGCGTCGACGCGCGGCTGGCCGATCTCCAGCCAGTCGCTGCGGCCGAGGTCGGTGCCGGTGAGGGCGAGCAGTTCGGCGATGCCGTTGACGGTACGGGGCATGGCGGGGCCTCTCGGGGGATGGGGACGGGGGACCGGAACGGGGGGTCAGTGCTGCCCGTGGGCGTTCCGCAGCGCGGACTTGAGCAGCTTGCCCGCGCCGTTGCGCGGGAGGGCGTCGGCGAGGACCACCGACTTGGGGATCTTGTAGCGGGCGAGCCGGCCGTCCAGGTGCGCGAGCAGCTCGCCGGGGTCCGCGGTGCGGCCGGGACGCAGGACGACGACGGCGCGGCCGACCTCGCCCCAACGGGCGTCGGGGACGCCGAAGACGGCGCACTCGGCGACGGCCGGATGGTCCAGGAGGGCTTCCTCGACCTCCGCGGGGCAGACGTTCTCGCCGCCCGAGATGTACACGTCCTTGAGCCGGTCCACCAGCCGGTAGCGGCCGTCGGCGTCGACGGTGGCGAGGTCGCCGGAGCGGAACCAGTGGCCGTCGTGGAAGGCGGCGGCGGTCTCCCCGGGGCGGCCCCAGTAGCCGGCGGTGACGTTCGGCCCCGCGACCAGCACCTCTCCCGGCTCCCCGGGACCGGCCGGCGCACCGTCCGGGCCGAGGAGGCGGACGTCGGTGAAGAAGTGCGGGACGCCCGCCGAACCGGCGTGGGAGACCGCGTCGTTCCGGCCGAGCAGCAGCACGCCGGGCGACGCCTCGGTCATGCCGTAGCCCTGGAGGAAGGCCAGGCCGCGGTCGAGGTAGCGGCGGACGGTCCGGGCCGGCACGGGCGCGCCGCCGCAGATCAGGGTCCGCAGGCTGCCGAGGTCGGCCCCGTCCCAGCCGGGCGCGTCGGCCAGCGCGTCGTACATGGCGGGGACGCCGAACAGACAGGTGATCCCGCGGCGTTGGATCAGCTCCAGGGTGCGGGCGGGGTCGAACGCGGACTCCAGGACGGCGGTGCCGCCCTTGAGGAGGGTGGGCAGGCAGGTCATGTTGAGCGCGGCGGTGTGGAAGAGCGGTGCGCTGACGAGGGTGATCTCGTCGGCGGTGAGGTCGGCGTCGACGAGGACGTTGAGGCTGTTCCACAGGATGTTGCCGTGGGTGAGCGCGGCGCCCTTGGGAGTGCCGCCGGTCCCGGAGGTGTACATGATCATGCACAGGTCGTCGGGCCCCACCGGCTGGTCGACCAGGTCGTCCGGGGATCCGGCCAGCAGCGTCTCGTACGTCTCCCCCTCGGCCTCCAGTACCTCGACGCAGTCGTCGAGCCCGGGCGCTCCGGGGTGACGTACCGTCAGGAGTAATCGGCTGCCGGAGTCCCGCAGTTGGTGGCGCAGCTCCGGTGGTGCGAGGCGGGTGTTGAGCGGGACGAAGACCGCGCCGAGCAGACCGGCGGCGAACAGGGCCTCCAGGAACGCCGGGTGGTTGGGGCCGAGGAAGGCGACCCGGTCGCCCCGTTGCACGCCGTGCGCGCGCAGCAGGTGGGCGAGCCGGGTGACGCGGTCGTGGAGTCCGGCGTAGCCGGTGGCGCGCCCCTCGTGGAGCAGGGCGGTGCGGTGCGGGGTCGAGCGGGCCCGGCGGGCGGGCCAGGAACCGATGCCGTGGTTCTGCAACGCGTAACTCCCCTGGTCGGCTTCACTCCTGGTCGTTCATGCCCGGTCGGCCTCATTCCTTTCGGCCCAGGCCGAGCAGCCTGGCGGCGTTCTCCTTGAGGATCTTCGGGCGGACCTCGTCCTTGAGCGGGAGCGCGGCGAAGTCCGCGAGCCAGCGGTCGGGGCTGATGAGCGGGTAGTCGGAGCCGAAGAGCACCTTGTCCTGGAGCAGGCTGTCGGCGTACTTCACCAGTTGTGGCGGGAAGTACTTGGGGGACCAGCCGGACAGGTCGATGTGCACCTGCGGCTTGTGGGTGGCGACCGCCAGGGCCTCGTCCTGCCAGGGGAACGAGGGGTGGGCCAGGACGATCGGCATGCCGGGGAAGTCGGCGGCGACGTCGTCGACGTCCATGGGATTCGCGTACTTCAGCCGGATGCCGCCGCCCCCGGGCGCTCCGGCGCCGATGCCGGTCTGGCCCGTGTGGAAGACGGCGACGGCACCCGCCTCCTCGATCGCCTCGTACAGCGGGTAGGCCAGCCGGTCGTTGGGCCGGAACGCCTGCAGGTTGGGGTGGAACTTGAAGCCCTTGACCCCGAACTCCTCCACCAGGCGGCGCACTTGACGCACCCCGAGCCGTCCCTTGTGCGGGTCGACGCTGGCGAACGGGATGATGACGTCGGGGTTGAGCCGGGCGGCCTCGGCCACCTCCTCGTTGGGGACGGCGGGGGTGCCGGTGGCGGCCTCGGCGTCCACGGTGAACACGACGCAGGCCATGGAGCGTTCGCGGTAGTGGGCGGCGATCTCCGGGAGGGTGGGGCGGCGGTGCTCCGTACCGAAGTACGCCCCGGCCGCGGCGTCCAGTTCCCCGGAGAGGGAGGTCCGCCCGTCGGAGGAGACCTCGGCGTGGGTGTGCATGTCGATGGCGACGAGCCGTTCCACGTTCACCGGGCGGGCTCCCCGGACTTCCCGGACTTCCCGGACTCCCCGGACTCCCCGGCGAAGGAGGGCGCGGGGATGCCGTAGTCCTCCGGGACGCGCCCGACGGAGACCGGCCAGGCCGCCGCGATCGCGTCGGCGCTCCAGCCGCCGTCCGCGTAGGCGACGGCGGTCTCCCTCGGGTGCGACCACAGGGCGAGCCGGTCGCCGCCGATGCCGACGCACTGGCCGGTGATCCCGGCGGCGGCGTCCGAGGCGAGGAAGGCGACGAGCGGGGCGACGTCCTCGGGGGTGCCGAAGCCCTCGCCCTTGCGCAGGGCGTCGGGCAGCGGGGTGCCGTGCCGCTCCAGGGCGCCGACGTACGGGGCGAAGGCAGGGATGGTACGGGTCATGGCGGTGGCGGCGACCGGTATCACGGCGTTGGCGGTGATCCGGTCCCGGGCCAGCTCCATGGCCCAGGTGCGCACCATCGCCGCGATGCCGGCCTTGGCAGCGGCGTAGTTGGTCTGGCCGACGTTGCCGCGCTGTCCGGCGGGGGAGCCGGCGACGACGATCCGGCCCCCTTCGTTCTGCTCGCGCATGCGGCGGACCGCCGCGCGCACGCAGGTGAAGGTGGCGCGCAGGTGGACGCGGACGACGGTGTCGA
Source organism: Streptomyces luteireticuli (assembly GCF_041519305.1). Lineage (NCBI taxonomy): Bacteria > Bacillati > Actinomycetota > Actinomycetes > Kitasatosporales > Streptomycetaceae > Streptomyces > Streptomyces luteireticuli. The sequence goes on along the minus strand of NZ_CP167927.1, from coordinate 1,291,851 downwards.
AGTCGTCGTCCGTCATCTTCCACAGCATCCGGTCGCGCAGCACACCCGCGTTGGTGACCATCACGTCGAGCCGTCCGAAGGCGTCGACGGCGCGGGTCACCAGCGCCGTGGCGGCCCGGGTGGTGCCGACGTCGGCGGCCTCGGCCACGGCCCGGCCGCCTGCCGATTCGATCTCCTCGACGGCGGCGGCCGCCGCATCGGGGTCCACGTCGTTGACCACGACGGCCGCTCCGGCGGCCGCGAGGGCCTTGGCGTAGGCGAGCCCGAGCCCGCGTCCGCTGCCGGTGACGACGGCCACCTTCCCGCTCAGATCCATGGGATTGCTCCTCGGCTGGGGTGGAGGGACGCATTCACGTTAGGCAGGAATCTTGTAGGCCGTCAATGGAGTGCCGAATATTGCCCTGACTCCGCGCACCGGCCGCCACGCCCCCTACGCTGTGCGCGTGACCAGCCTCGATCCCACCCCGCGCCCCCAGTCGCTGATGCTGAACTTCTTCGGCATCCATGTGCTCGGCCGGGACACCGCCCTGTCCGCCGGCAGCGTCATCGACGTGTTCGCCCGGGTCGGCGTCACCGAGGAGGCCGTCCGCTCGACGCTGTCCCGCATGGTCGGCCGCGGACTCCTGGAACGCCACCGCAGGGGCCGCAGGATGTACTTCGCCCTCACCCCGCGGGCGGTGACGGTCCTGCGGGACGGGCACGACCGGGTCTGGCGCACCGGCGCGGTCAACCGCGACTGGGACGGGCAGTGGACCCTGGTCGGCTTCTCCCTGCCGGAGTCCTGGCGCCGCGAACGGCACGACCTGCGCTCCCGGCTGACCTGGGGCGGCTTCGGGCCGCTGCAGAACGGACTGTGGGTGGCGCCCGGCGTGGTGGACGTGGCCGCGCTGCTCGGCGACCTCTCCCTCGATGCTCATCTGCGGGTCTTCCGGGGTACGGTGCTCGCCCCGACGGAGGCCCGGCAGGTGATGGAGTCCGCCTTCGACACCGCCGCGACCGCCGACCGGTACCGCGCCTTCCTGGACCGCTGGGACCGGCCCGGAGTCATCGGCGCGGACCCCCTGGGCGAGCAACTGCTGCTGCACACGGACTGGTTGGACCTGGTCCGCGCCGATCCCCGCCTGCCGGCCGAGCACCTGCCGGCCGACTGGCCCGCGATCCGCGCCGAACGGCTCTTCCAGACGCTGGCCCGGCGCTGCGCGACCGCCGCCCGCGCCGAGGCGGAACGGGTCCTCGACACCGTTCCGGCACCCGATCCCTCGACATCTTCTTGACCGCGGTCGCCAAGCCGCCCTACATTCGACGGGCTCCCGGCCGCGCCGGCGCACCGCCGGGGTACGTACTGCTCCTCCCGCCCACCGCCCCCGGGAGCACTCCCTCATGCGCACCCGCCCCGTACGACGCCTCGCACGCCACCTCGCCATCGGCTGCGCAGCCCTTGCGCTCACCATCGCCCCGGCGGTCACCGCCCCCGCCGCGACCGCCGGGGTCCATCGCACCGGCACCCTGGCCGACGGCGCGACCTGGGTCGCCGACGTCCCCGCGCACTGGAACGGCACGCTGCTGCTCTTCGCCCACGGCTACGGACCCGCCCGCGCCCAGGACGCCCCCGACCCCGCCACCGGAGCCGCCCTGCTCGCCGAGGGCTACGCGCTCGCCGGTTCCTCCTACGACCCGCACGGCTCGCAGTGGGCCCTCGGCAGCGCCGTACGCGACCAGTTCGCCACTCTCGACGCCTTCACCGCCGACCTCGGCCGCCCCCGGCGGACCCTCTCGGTCGGCCAGTCCATGGGTGGCCTGGTCAACGCCCGGATCGCCGCCCGCCCGCACGGCCGGATCGCCGGCGCGCTCGGGCTCTGCGGACTCGTCGCCGGCGGCCTCGACCTGAACGACTACCAACTCGCGGGCGAGACCGCCCTCGCCGCACTGCTCGCCCCGGACGAGCGGATCCCCCTGACCGGCTACCCCGACGCCGCGGCGGCCACCGCGGCCGCGAACTCCCTGACCGCCGCGGTCGTTTCCGCCCAGCGGACTCCGCAGGGCCGCGCCCGCATCGCCCTGGCATCCGCCTACCTCAACCTGCCGTCCTGGGCCGCGGGCCAGGACCCGCCCGGCGCCGGCGACCCGGCCGGACAAGAGGCACAGCAGTACCGCTGGCTGGCGTCCGGGCAGTTGGGCTTCATCATGAGCGCACGCTACGCCGTCGAGCAGGCCGCCGGCGGGGACAGCGGCTCGACCGAGGGAGTGAACTGGGCGGCTCTGCTGGCCCGTTCGTCCCGGCGCGGCGAGGTCCGTGCCCTCTACCGGGCGGCCGGCCTCGACCTGGACACCGACCTCGGGGCCCTGTCCCGTACGCCCGCCCACCGCGCCGACCCCGCCGCGACCCGCTGGACGGCCCGGACCTCCACGGCGGGCGGGCGGCTGGGCGTACCCCTGCTCGACCTGCACACCACGGCCGACCCGCTCGTCCCCGCCGAACAGGAGACGGCCTTCGCCGCCCGCGTCCGCGCCCACGGCGACGACCGCCTGCTGCGGCAGGCCTTCGCCGCCCGCCCGGGGCACTGCGCCTTCACGCCCCAGGAGATCCTCGCGGCCCTGCACGCCCTGGTCCGCCGCCTCGATACCGGCCACTGGCCCGGAACCGGCGCCGCCGCCCTGGCCGCCGACCAGCCCGCCGGCACCACGGCGTTCACGGACCGCCGCCCGGGGCGGCTGGTCACCCCGGACCGGCGCCGCACCCGTTGACCGGACGGACGGCCCCGGCGTGACCCGCGTCTCACCGCCCCGGCCCCCCCTTGCCTATGAAACGAGTTGCATAGAGGATCCGACGCATGGCGCTCGAGCACGCGATCCTCGTCTCACTGCTGGAGAAGCCGGGGTCCGGCTATGAGCTCGCCCGGCGCTTCGACCGGTCCATCGGGTACTTCTGGACCGCGACCCACCAGCAGATCTACCGCGTCCTCAAGCGGATGGAGGGCGACGGCTGGGTCGCGGCCCGTGAGGTGCCGCAGCAGGGCAAGCCGGACAAGAAGCACTACGCGGTCGCTGCCGCCGGGCACGCCGTGCTCGACGCGTGGCTGCACGAGCCGATCGAGCCCGAGAGCGTCCGGCACGACCTCGCCGTGAAGATCCGGGGCGCGGCCTTCGGGGATCCGTCCGCCCTCATGCGCCAGGTGGAGCGTTACCGGCAGGTGCACTCCGAGCGGCTGGCGCACTATCTCGCGGGAGAACTGCGCGACTTCACCGGGCCCGACGCACCCGCGGAGCCGGACGGCATGGGGGAGCTGCAGCACGTCGTGCTGCGCGGCGGCATCGCCTACGAGCGGATGACGCTCGCCTGGCTCGACGACGTCCTCGCCACCCTCCACCGGATCCACGCCCGCACGGGCCACTGAGCACCCCATCCCACCCATCGACCCGCAGCAGGAAAGGCGGACAGCCATGGCCGACCCGCTCCTCTTCAACCCGCGCACCTACGACCCGGCGCACTTCGACCCCGAGACCCGCAGGCTGCTGCGCGCCACCGTCGACTGGTTCGAGAGCCGCGGCAAGCGCCGGCTGATCGAGGACTACCGGTCGCGCGCCTGGCTGGCGGACTTCCTCGAATTCTCGGCCAAGGAAGGGCTGTTCGCGACCTTCCTCACCCCCTCCGCGGACGCGTCCGGCCGGCCCGACAAGCGCTGGGACACCGCCCGCATCGCCGCCCTCAACGAGATATTCGGCTTCTACGGGCTCGACTACTGGTACGCGTGGCAGGTCACCATCCTCGGCCTCGGCCCCGTCTGGCAGAGCGACAACGCCGCCGCCCGTGCGCGCGCGGCCGAACTCCTCGACCAGGGCGAGGTGTTCGCCTTCGGCCTGTCCGAGAAGACCCACGGCGCCGACATCTACTCCACCGACATGCTGCTGGAGCCCGACGGCGAGGGCGGCTTCCGCGCCACCGGCTCCAAGTACTACATCGGCAACGGCAACGCCGCCGGGCTCGTCTCCGTCTTCGGCCGCCGCACCGACGTCGAGGGACCCGACGGCTACGTCTTCTTCGCCGCCGACAGCCGCCACGAGGCGTACCACCTGGTGAAGAACGTGGTCGACTCGTCGAAGTACGTCAGCGAGTTCCGGCTGGAGGACTACCCGGTCCGCGCCGAGGACGTCCTGCACACCGGCCGCGCCGCCTTCGACGCCGCCCTGAACACCGTCAACGTCGGCAAGTTCAACCTCTGCACCGCCTCCATCGGCATCTGCGAGCACGCGATGTACGAGGCCGTCACCCACGCCCACCACCGCATCCTCTACGGCCGTCCCGTCACCGCCTTCCCGCACGTGCGCCGCGAGCTGACCGACGCGTACGTCCGGCTCGCCGGCATGAAGCTGTTCAGCGACCGCGCCGTCGACTACTTCCGCACCGCCGGCCCCGACGACCGCCGTTACCTCCTCTTCAACCCGATGACGAAGATGAAGGTGACGACCGAGGGCGAGAAGGTCATCGACCTGATGTGGGACGTGATCGCGGCCAAGGGCTTCGAGAGGGACACCTACTTCGCCCAGGCCGCCACCGAGATCCGCGGCCTGCCGAAGCTGGAGGGCACGGTCCACGTCAACCTCGCGCTCATCCTGAAGTTCATGGCCAACCACCTGCTGGCCCCCGCCGATTACCCGCCCGTGCCGACGCGCCTCGACGCCGCCGACGACACCTTCCTCTTCCGCCAGGGCCCGGCCCGCGGCCTGGGCTCCGTCCGCTTCCACGACTGGCGCCCCGCCTACGACGGCTACGCCCACCTGCCGAACGTCGCCCGCTTCCGCGAACAGGCCGACGCACTCTGTACGTTCGTCACCGCGGCCGCCCCCGACGAGGAGCAGAGCCGCGACCTCGACCTGCTCCTGGCCGTCGGCCAGCTCTTCGCCCTGGTCGTGCACGGCCAGCTGATCCTTGAGCAGGCCGCCCTGACCGGGGCCGAGGAGGACGTCCTCGACGAGCTGTTCGCCGTGCTCGTCCGCGACTTCTCCGCCTACGCGGTCGAGCTCCACGGCAAGGACTCCGCCACCGGGCAGCAGCAGACCTGGGCGCTCGGCGCGGTGCGCCGCCCGGTCGTCGACGAGGCCCGCTCGGCACGGGTGTGGGAGCGGGTCGAGGCGCTGTCGGGGGCGTACGAGATGGCGCCGTAAGGGCGTTCCGCACAGGAGAACGGGCGTGTCTTTTCCTGTCTTCGGAGGTTGATGCAGGCGGACCGCGCGGGGCGGTCCGCGTCCGAAGGACGCAACCACGAGGAAAAGGTCGGTCGTTCATGATTCGTGGCTCCAGGGTCCTGGCCGTGCTGGCACTGTCGGCGATCACGGTGTGCGGCGGCGCGAGCGCGGCCTCGGCGAGTGGAGGCGAGGACATTGTGGGCGGTGTCCTGTCGGTGGTCGGCAGCAGTACCAGCACCGGACACGCCAATCAGTGCGGGGCCCCCATCGGCAGCGCCGGCCTGAAGTCGACGTGCGGGACCCGGCATGTCCACCAGGACGGCGAACGGCCGGGCGGCGAGCACGTGGTCGGCGGGCCGCTGTCCCACGTCGCCACCTGGAACGCGACGGGGCACAGCAACAACTGCGGCAACCCCAACGGCGCCGTGTTCGCCGAGGCGACCTGCCACACCGAGGACATCCAGCTCAGGCGCTGACGCACCGTCAGAACCGGCCGGTACGCCTGGGGAAGTGGTCCTCCAGGGCCCCTTCGCGGTGGACGTCGAGCGTGGCGCAGTGCAGTCCGCCGCCGAAGGGGGCCACGTCCCAGAACGGCACTGGAACGACCTCGAAGCCGAGACCGGCCAACTGCTCGATCTGGGCGGTCTCGCTCGCCTCCACGCAGACCGTGCCGGGGTCCAGGACCAGCACGTTCATGGACAGCCAGCGGCTGCACGCGGACAGCGGCGGCGCGGCCGTCCGCCGCGGGGCGGCGGCCTGGACGACCTGCCAGTCGTTGACCTTGAAGTGGTGCAGCAGCTCCTCTTCGGCCGGTCGTTCGGCGCAGTGCAGGACGAGCCCGGGGCGGAGCGGCACCCATGTGGCGTCGATGTGCATCGGGTGGGCGTTCCCGAACACGACCTCGTGGACGCGGTGTTCGGGCAGGTGCTGCCGCAGCCAGCGGATCCCCGCCCGGTTCGTGGCCAGGGACCGCTGGACGAAGAGATCCTTGCCGCAGTGTGCGATGTCGGCGGCGTCGAAGAGCGGCTCGGTCTCCGTCAGGAGCAGCTCGCCGCGTTTGACGCGCGCGACCTGCTCCTCGAACGGCAGGGAGTCGTAGACGTCCCAGAAGCCGTCGTGGTAGGAGGCCGCCGTCAGCCGGGGCTTGGGGGCGGCCTCCCAGCGCATGCCGGGGTCGGCGCGGAAGTACGACTCGATCAGCGGGCGGTGGGCCAGGTATTCGAACCAGCGGCTGCGGAAGGACATCGTCGCCTCCAGCAGCTCGTTGCCGATCGTCACGAGGACGTCCCGGACCGGCATGGCGCCGAACATGGTCGGCTGCGACCACTCGGGGGTGGCGACCGGCCGGCCGAAGTCCAGCGGCCGGGGCCGGTCGACCCGGATGCCGCGGCCTTCGAGGACGCGGGCGAAGGCGTCCAGTTGCCCGTTGGCCGCGGCCGTCATCTCCGCGGGCAGGGGGCCGTACGTGCCGCGGGGGAAGCCCTCCTGCGGCCAGTCGCGGTACACGGCCGGTTCGGGCGCCTGCACCATGGTGCCGTCCGCGCGGCCGACGATCACGTGCTTGAGCGGGTCCCACTCGTTCCAGGAACTGACCTTCACGGATCCTCCCCGCGGGGTGTGTGGCTGTCCAGTGTGGCCCCGGGGCGGCCGTCCGGGGGAGAGGCGGTGGACGTGACGCACGCGCCCCCTCGGTGCGTCCGTGCACCCGGCCGTCCGGGGGACACGCGCCATGGGGCCGCCGGGGGCCCGGGCGTCCGGGAGGATGCGGGTGCCGGCGGTGGGCCGGAGTGACCAAGGGGCGTGAAACATGCAGCGGTTGAGGTTGTGGGCGCGGAGGTGGGCGAGTCTCGCCCTGGCCATGGGACTGATGGCGGCGGGGGCCACGGAGGCGTCGGCGCGGGAGCGGGAGGAGAAGGCGACGGTGAGCTGCCTCGGCACCAACTCGATCGATTTCTCACCGGGCTTGAGCCTTCTGCCTCGCAGGACACGGATCGGCGGCTCGGGCACCTACCACTGCGCGTCCACCGTTCCCGGCCTCACCTCGGGGCGGTCCGTGATCCATGGCGGCGGGACGAACGGCTGCTTCACCTCCGAGGCCACCACGGTGGAGACGGTCACCTGGAACACCGGTGAGCGGAGCGTGATCGTCTACCCCCTGGGGGATGTGCGGCAAGTAGCCGGTCAGGCAGTGGTGTTGGTCATGGGCAAGGTGGTGTCGGGGAAGTTCCGGGGCGGAGCGGTCGCCTCCCCCGGCCTCCAGCTCACCCTCGACGTCCCGGCGTGTGCCACGGAGCACGGGGTGCGGCGGATCACGGGTCCTTCGGCGCTGCTGATTCCCTGACCTCCATGAGCAAACGGCGGCCATGGAGGGCCACTTGGCCGATGACATGGGCGACATCGTCCCGGGTGCTGGTGGGGTTGACGGTGCACATCCGGAGCACCGCGGCACCGCGCACCCGGGTGGTGAGCAACAGGGCCTCGCCCTGTGCGCAGACCGCCCGGCTGATGTACTCCTGTGCGCGGTCGGCGTCCCAGCCGGGCGGAACGTCCTCCGGGTGGTAGCGGAACGTGAGGACGGCGAGGCTGGGCGGTGTGACCAGCCTCAGCTCGGGGCGGTCCGCGATCAGGGCGGCAGCGTGCTCCGCCAGGTCCATGCCGCGGTCGATCGCCTCCCGGAAGGCCCGCGCGCCGAAGGTCTTCAGCGACAGCCACAGCTTCAGGGCCCTCAGCCCGCGGCTCTGCTGGGGGCCGTGGTCGGAGAGGTTCACCTCGGCTCCCCGGGGAACGGTGGGGCCGAGATAGCCGCTGTCCAGGGCGTGGCGGGCCAGATCGAAGGTGGCGCGCAGCAGTTCGGGGCGGCGCAGCAGCACGCACCCGATCTCGTAGGGCTGGAAGAGCCACTTGTGCGGGTCGACGGTGAGGGAGTCGGCACGGCGCAGCGCGGGACGCAGCCCGTGGCCCCGCACGGTGGCGGCGGCCGCCGCGCCGTGGGCGCCGTCGATGTGGAACCAGAGCCCTTCCCGCGCGCAGAGGTCGGCGAGGGCGTCGAGGGGATCGACGGCGCCGGTCCCGGTGGTGCCGAGGGTGCCGACCACGGCGAACGGCCGCAGGCCGGTGGCCCGGTCGCGGCGGACGCGCCGGGCGAGCTCCACCGGGTCCAGCCGGAGGTCGTCGTCGGCCGGGACGACGGAGAGCCGGTCGTGGGTGAGGCCGACGAGGTGGGCCGCGCGCGCGACCGAGGGATGGGCCTGGGCGGAACAGTAGAGACGGGCACCGGTCCGGTCGTCGCCGAGCAGCTGGTCGCGTGCGACGGCCAGGGCGGTGAGGTTGGCCACGGAGCCGCCGCTGACGAAGAGGCCGCCGGTCTCCCCGGGGAGTCCGAGGAGCGTCTTGAGCCAGTCCAGGGTGGTGAGTTCGAGCTGGGTGGGTCCGGCTCCCACGAGCCATGCCCCCGGTACCGACAGGTGGGCGGAGGCGAGGGCGTCGGCGAGCACGGCGGGGAAGTTGCCCGTGGCGGGGGTGAACGCGAAGCTGCGGGGGTGGTCCAGCCGGGTGGCCTCGCCCAGCGCGTCCCGGGTGACGCGGTCGAGGAGGGCGCACAGGTCGCCGGTGCCGTCCTCGGGCAGGGGCTCGTCCAGGGCGGCCCGCAGGGCGTCGGGCGGGGGGACGCGGAGGGGCGGGCGGTCGCGCGCGCCCGTGAACCGGTCGACGACGAGGTCGATCGCGTGCCGGCCCGCCTCGCGCATGAGCCCCTCGGGCAGGCGGAGCGGGGGCGGAGGCGGCTCCGCCGCCCCGGTCGTGGTCCCCTCGCGGAAGGCGGTGGTCCAGGCCCGTGCGCCGGGGTGGAGGCGGGGCCGTGGTGCGAGGGGGGCGACGGGGAGCGGGAGTTGGAGCAGGGCGAGCTCCTGGCCGGCGGTGACCGGGCCCGGCCGGGCGATGACCCACCACAGGGCCTCGTCGTCGCCGAGCCCGGCGAGGTCGGGAGGCGCGGCGAGCGGACCGCTCGCCGTCCGGCCGTCGTGGCGGTAGCGCCCGGCCGCAGGGAGCACGCGCACCGTGGTGTCCTCGGCGGCGTGGACGACCAGTTGGCTCGGCCGGCGAAGGCCCGACGGCAGCGACCGGGACGTGGACACGGGCAGTGCGGGCAGGAGGAAGGAGAGGAGGTGCAGCCCGAGGGACGGCAGCAGCCCCGTGGCGCGCTCGGCGGCGTGGACGAGCGAAACGACCGTCTGGAAGCGGGGGTTGACCTCGACGGCGAGGAGCCGTCCGCCGTCCTCGACGAGGTCCAGGCCGAAGACGCCCCGGAAGCCCTGGGCGCGCAGCACCTCGCCCACGCGGCGGGCCGCGTCGCGGGCCTGCGCGTACAGCCCCTCCGGGAGGTCGCCGGGGTGCACGAGCCGGTTGCCGCAGTGCTGTCCCCAGGAGGCGGCGAGCTCGGGCAGCCCCACCAGTTGATGGGACACGGCCGAGACGACGGTCCTGTCCGGCCCGGCGCACGCGGTGACGGTCAGGGAGATCCCGGAGGCGCGACGGCTCAGCCGCAGGGCCTCGTCCGGCCAGGCGGCCAGCCGACGCTCCAGTTCGGCAGGGGAGTCGACGGAGGCGGTGCCCCGGCCGATGAGATTGTTCTGCCGGCGCTGGACCACCGCCCCGGGCCACCGGTCGTTCCAGTACGCCCGGGCCGGTGCCCGGCCGGCCGCCGGGACGAGCACGGAGTCCGGGGCGGGCACGCCCGCCGCCGAGAACAGCTCCAGCACACGGATCTTGTCCGCGGCCCGGTCGGTGATCCCGGGCTCCGGGGCGAGCAGCAGATAGCCGTGGGCGCGGGCCCAGTCGTGGACGTTCGTGCCGTGCTCGGGCGCGAACGAGACGCAGACGCGGCGCGGGCCCGGAACACCCGGTGGCGCGCCGGGCGGTGGCGCGGGCACGGGGTGCCAGGCGGAGACCGGCTCATGGCGGAGCCAGGGCGGTGCCGGGCCGAACGACGCGCTGACGAACGGGCAGTGGTCCAGCCATACGGCCTCGTCGAGCAGACCGTCCAGGAGCCGCAGGCCCGTCCGGGCGTCGATGCCCTCGATCGCGTCGACGGCCGGTGCGGTGACGTTCTGACGGTCGGTCAGTCGGTGTCGCACGCCGAGTCCTCCCGGACGAGGTGGAGTTGCAGCAGGGACGCGCCGTCCGGTACACAGCGACGGCAGATCCGGACGTGATGACGGCGGTTGCGCCGCTGGGCGCTGTGGAGGGCGGCCGCCCCGCGGTGGACCGCCGCGAGCGGCGGGACGTCCGGGGACAGGGCCCGCACGGCGTGTTCGAGGCCGCGCATGCGGCGGACCATGACGCGGTGGTCGCGGTTGAACACTCCGGAGAATCCCGGGGGCAGATGCGGAGGCGCCATGGTGGGGCGGACCTCGTCCCGGTAGACGGCGGCGGGGAAGTCCGAGGCGTACTCCATGGCGGCGGTGGCGGCGTCGTACAGCAGGCGCAGCTGCTCCATGCCGTCGAGCAGCGACGGCCAGGCGGCGGTCCGCGTCGCGGCCAGGGCGTCGTCCAGGCCGGAGTTCATGGCCGTAAGCAGCAGATGGAACACCTGGTGGCCGAGCTTCCAGCGGCGCAGCGGGTCCGGGAGGCCGTCGACGGGTTCCGTGCCGAACGGCGTGCGGGAGTGCCCGGCGGCGACGATGCGGGAGGCGAGGCACATCCCCTCGGCGAGGGCGCCGCGCCGGTCCCCGGTGAGGCCGGTGTGCGGCAGGTCGCCGGTCACGGCCGCGACCACGGGAGCGGTGAGGAGCCGCCCCGGTGTCCTCAGCAGGCCGAAGTACCGGTCGTACGCGGCGTCGTGGACGGTCACCGGGCCGCCTTCGCGAGGTCCTCCACGCGGTGGTGCAGGGTGTCCAGATACGGCTCGCTCTCCGGTTTCATCAGGACGCTGCGCAGGACGCGGGTGTGATCGAGGTCCGGGACGACGGAGGAGTGGCGGCCGGTAAAGGCCTCGGCGCCCACGCGCGCGACGCTGAGGAACACCGGGTTCCTCCCGTCCTCCATCCCCTGCCGCAGGATCTCCCGCGACGCCGCGTCGATGCGGGACAGGGCGGCGGGCTCCGTGCGCGGGAAGTACGTCACGATGTCGAGCTCGGGGGGCTGGTAGAGCCCCAGCAGCTCGGAGCCGCCGATCAGTCCGGCCCAGCGCAGGGCGGCTCTGCGCCCGGCGGCGAGCACGCCGCCCAGGCCCCGCCGGGTGAGCGGCAGGAGCCGCAGGGTCAGCCACAGGGCGGCCGCGGCCGCTCCGGAGCGGGAGCATTCGAGGCTGATCTCGCCCAGGTGCGGCCGGTCCGAGGTGAAGTAGGTGTAGGGGGAGTCGTGCCGGTAGAACCGGGCCGTCTCGGGATCGGCGAACAACACCGCGCCGCAGCCGTAGGGTTGCAGGCCGTGCTTGTGCGGGTCGACCACCACGGAGTCGCAGTGCGCGACGGCCCGCAGCGCCCGGCCCGTTGCCCCGTCCATGAGCGGGTCGTCGGCGAGGAGCGCGAAGAAGCCGCCGTACGCGGCGTCCACATGGACGCGGGCGCCGTGGCGGCGCGCCAGCGGGACGATGCGGTGCACGGGGTCGACGGCGCCCAGCGCGGTGGTCCCGGTGGTGGCGACCACCGTTCCCACGTCACCCGTGGCCAGCAGGGACTCCAGCGCGGAGAGGTCCATGCGCCCCCGGTCGTCCACCGGTACGCGGTGCACCCGCAGGCCCAGAAGATGGCACATCCGGGCGTGGGTGTAGTGGCCTTCGGCGCTGACGGCGACGGAGCGGCCGGGACGGCTCTCCCGGGCGACGAACAGTGCCTCCAGGTTGGCGATCGTGCCGCTGCTGGTGAGGTGCCCGAGAGAGGCCTCCAGGCCGATCATGTCGGCGAGTTGACGTACCGCCTCCTCCTCCATCACGGAGGTGGCCGGGCCGCCGTCCAGGGCGTGGTTGTTGGGGTTCACGAGCATCGCGGCGAGGTATCCGGCGACGGCGGCCGGGTGCGGAGGCTTGAGCATCTGCCCCGCGTAGCAGGGGTGGAAGAAGGGGTAGCTGCCGTGCAGCCGGGCGACCAGCTCGTCGAACCCGGCGGCACAGGCGTCCTCGTCGACCGCTGTGGCCGGATGGGCGGCGTACTCCTCGTAGGAACCCGTCCACGCCTCGAAGGCGTCGACCCCGCGTTCCAGCCAGCGCTTCAGCTCCATGCCTGCCCCCCGGCATCACGGCCCACCCGACCGCTCGACCGTAGCCGGGGCCTTTCGTCGCGTCCCGGGATCGGTTGCTTCCTCACCCGAACGGGATGCTCCGTGACAAAGTCGGTGGAAAGGGCGTCTATATGGTCCTTTTTGGCACGCTCGTCGTGTTATGTGCCACGCACCTGGCCATCGGAGTGTCTTTCGTCTGGGACGCGTCCCACTCGGCGCGGGTGGGCGTGATGCCCCTGAAAGGCGGCGCGGTGCGCTGGTTCGAGGTCACGCCGGGCCTGCGGCGTCAGACCTCAACGCCTACGAGGCGAAGCGGAGAGCGCCGTCGGCATCATCCGACACCCTGAGAGCCTGGGCATCAGGAACTTCGGCGCCAGCTGCCCCACCCCGGATCGCTGGCGGATCGACCTTGCCGCAAGGAAAGGCGCCTCGACGACCGCACGCAGGAGTTCCCCCCCGGGCCACTCCCTGTGCGTGGGGCGTCCCCACCGGTACGGGTACGTGGTCGTCGCCGCGCTGTACGCGCCGCCCGCCGGCCCGGGGGCACACGGCCGGACGCGGGGATCAGCTGAACCTATTGAGGATTCCCGGGTGTTCAGGCCCGGGGAGAAATGGTTCCCCAACACTGTTCTCATCTACGCGTGTTCACGGATCTGCGCCCTGTTGTCAGCGCCTCTCGATAGACTGCATGGGTGAGGATCGTCGTGCAGGTGAAGGTGATGCCGGAGGCCGGGCAGGCCGCCGCGCTATTGGCGACCCTGCGCACCGTCAACGAGGCCGCGAACTGGGTGTCTTCGGTTGCGTTCGAGCGGGGTGTCCCGCGTGAGTACGAGCTGCGCAAGCACACCTACGCCGAGTTGAGGGCGCGGGGGCTGGGATCGCAGGCCGCCCAGCATGTGATCAAGAAGACCCGCGACGCCTACACCACGCTCAAGGCCAACATCAAGGCCGGGAACCTCGGCAGGCCGGGTTCGAAGCGGCGCCGGAAGGCCGGGGCGAAGCCGGTGACGTTCCGGCCCGAGGCCGCGCAGCCGTACGACGACCGGTGCTTGTCGTGGCAGTACGACGCTCGAACTGTGAGCATCTGGACCACTGCTGGGCGCATCAAGAACGTCCGCTTCGCTTGCTCCGCCGATGCGCTCAAGACGCTCCAGGCGTATCGCAAGGGTGAATCCGACCTGATCGCACGCGACGGCGCGTTCTACCTGATCGCCACCTGCGACGTCCCGGAGGCTGAGCAGTACGAGCCCGATGGCTTCATCGGCGTCGATCTCGGCATCGTCAACATCGCCACTACGTCCACCGGCTATCTGGCCGCTGGGCGCGGCCTGACCCGGCACCGCAAGCGGCAGCTCGACTTGCGCAGGAAACTCCAGGGTAAGGGCACCAAGTCCGCCAAACGGCTCCTGAAGAAGCGCAGTCGGCGCGAGCAGCGCCACGCTGCCAACACCAACCACATCATCGCCAAGACGATCGTGACCGAGGCTGAACGCACCTCGTGCGGGATCTCCCTGGAAGAACTCAGGGGAATCCGGCAGAGGGTACGGCTCCGTAAGCCCCAACGGGTCGCGCTCCATTCCTGGGCTTTCGCCCAGCTCGGAGACTTCATCGTCTACAAGGCCAGGCGGGCGGGCGTGCCCGTAGTCTTCGTCAATCCTGCCTACACCTCGCAGCAGTGCAGCGAGTGCGGCCGCATCGACAAGAAGAACCGGGCAGGCCAGGCCCTCTTCATCTGCCGGAATTGCGGGGTCGTTGCCCACGCGGACCGGAATGCTTCCCGCAACCTTGCCCGCAAGGGTGAGGCTGTGTGGAGAACGGGGCGTGAGTCACGCGTCCCTGCCACCCCATAGGGGTGTCTGGACGGGGGAGTTCACCCAGCGGCCAGCTGGGCGCTACCTCCAAGTCCGGCCGTTCACGGCCGGGTCAAGTTGACCAGTGCGCTGCTCAAGCACGACCTGGTCCGCGGCACGACCGAGACGCACGAGTTCGGCCGGTTCGGGGCCGTCGGGGAGGGCGTGTTCGTGCCCGCCGAGTCGCCCACCGCGGAGGACGACGGCTATGTGATGGCGTACGCGCACGACCCCGTGCGCGGCGCGGCGGATCTGGTGATCCTGTCCGCCCAGGACTTCACGGGCGAGCCGGTCGCCCGTATCCACCTTCCCGTGCGGGTTCCTCTCGGCCTCCACGGCAACTGGGTTCCCGGCGGCCGTCAGAAGGCGCGCCCGCCCGTCGCGTAGGCCACGCACTCCTCGTACGACGGCAGGATCCCCGCCTCCTCCGCCTCCCGCAGGGTCGGCGCGGCGGCGTCCTTGGGCGAGAGCACCGGGACGATGCCGTCCGGCCAGGCGACGGCCAGTGCCGGATCGAAGGGGTGCACACCGTGCTCGCGTCCCGGGGCGTAGCCCTGCGAGCACAGATACGTCACCGTCGCGTCGTCGGTGAGGGCGACGAAGGCGTGTCCGAGGCCCTCGGCGAGGAAGAGGGCGTGGTGGTTGCGCTCGTCGAGTTCGACGGCCTCCCAACTCCCGTATGTGGGCGATCCGGTGCGGACGTCGACCACGACGTCGAGGACCGCCCCACGCGGACACGTCACATACTTCGCCTGCCCCGGCGGCACGTCGGCGAAGTGCACCCCGCGCACGACCCCGCGCCGGGAGACCGAGACGTTCATCTGCGCGAGGTCCAGCGGACGGCCGAGGTGACGGGTGAACTCCTCGGCCCTGAACGCCTCGTGGAAGGTTCCGCGGTCGTCGGGGAAGAGGGTGGGGGTCCGGAGCCAGGCCCCCTCGATGGACAGCGGCTTCACACGGTCCTCCCGGGGAGGCCCAGGGCGGGCCAGGCGGCGTGCAGGGCCTCGCGCCAGTGCCGCGGGGGCGGCAGCCCGACGGCGTCCCAGCGGGCGTGGCCGAGGACGGAGCGGGCCGGGCGGGGTGCCGGGCGGGGCATGTCCCGCGTGGTGACGGGGCGTACGCGGCCGGGGTCGGCGCCCAGCAGCGCGAAGACCTCGCGGGCGAGGCCGTACCAGGTGGTCTCGCCCGCGCAGGTGGCGTGCAGCACGCCCGGCACGGGCGGCAGCCGGGCGACGCGTGCCGCGACGTCGACGGTCCAGGTGGGCTGTCCGTACTGGTCGGCGACGACGTCGACCGTCCCCTCCCCGGCCGCGCACCGGGCCATGGTGGCAACGAAGTTGGGGCCGTGGGCGCCGTAGAGCCAGGCGGTGCGCAGCACGGTGCCCGTCTCCGGCAGGGTCTCCAGCACCGCGCGTTCCCCGGCCAGTTTGGTGCGTCCGTAGACCGTGCGGGGACGGGTCGGTGCGCTCTCGTCGTACGCGCCTTTGGCGGCGTCGCCCGCGAAGACGTAGTCGGTCGAGATGTGGACGAGCCGGGTGCCGCTGTCGGCGCACGCCTCGGCGAGGTGGCGGGGGCCGTCGGCGTTGACGCGGTACGCGGTGGGCTCGTCGTGCTCCGCGGCGTCGACGGCGGTGTACGCGGCGCAGTTGACGACCGTGCGCGGCCGGACGGCGGCGAGGGCGGAACGGACGGACGACGGGCAGGAGATGTCGAGGACGTCGCGGCCCAGCGGCACGACGTCGTGGCCGGCGGCCCGCAGTGCGGCGGCGACGTCGCGGCCGAGCATGCCGCGCGCCCCGGTGATCAGACAGGTCATCGCGGCAGCGGCTCCCACCAGGAGCGGTTCTCGCGGTACCAGGCGACGGTCGCGGCGAGCCCGGCGGCGAAGCCGGTCCGCGGCCGGTAGCCGAGCTCGTCGCGGGCGCGGGTCCAGTCGAGGGAGTAGCGGCGGTCATGGCCCTTGCGGTCGGGGACGTGGCGCACCCGCTCCCGTCCCGCGCCGCAGGCGTCCAGGAGCAGCCCGGTGAGCTCCTCGTTGGTGAGCTCGGTGCCGCCGCCGAGGTGGTAGACGCGGCCGGGACGGCCCTGGGTGCGGACGAGTTCGACGCCGCGGCAGTGGTCGTCGACGTGGAGCCAGTCGCGCACGCAGGCGCCGTCGCCGTACAGCGGTACGTCGTGCCCGTCGAGGAGGCGGGTGACGAAGCGAGGGACGATCTTCTCGGGGAACTGGCGCGGCCCGTAGTTGTTGGAGCAGCGGGTGATGCGGGCGTCGAGGCCGTGGGTGCGGTGGGCGGCGAGGACGAGGAGATCGGCGGCCGCCTTGGAGGCGGCATAGGGGGAGTTGGGGGCCAGGGGCTGGTCCTCGGCCCACGAGCCCCGGTCGATGGAGCCGTACACCTCGTCGGTGGAGACGTGGACGAACGTGCGGACGCCGTGGCGCACGGCCGCGTCGAGGAGGGTCTGGGTGCCGAGCGCGTTGGTGCGGGCGAAGCCGGTGCCGCCGTCGATGGAGCGGTCGACGTGGGACTCGGCGGCGAAGTGCACGATCCCGTCGTGCCCGGCCGCGAGCCGGCCGACGAGCCCTGGGGCGCAGACGTCGCCGCGCACGAACTCCAGCCGCGGGTCGCCCAGCAGGGGTTCCAGATTGCCGAGGGAGCCCGCGTAGGTGAGCTTGTCGAGGACGGTGACGGCGATGTCGCCGGGCCCCTCGGGGCCGAGCAGCATGCGGACGTAGGCGGAGCCGATGAAACCGGCGCCGCCGGTGACCAGGAGGCGTGGAGCGGTGGACGTCATGCGTGGATCTGGACCTTGCTGTGGTCGCCGAGCACCAGTCGGTGGGCGGCGGGGACGTGGGGGGCGGGGGTGACGCTGGCCTCGCGGCCGATGAGGGACGCCTCGACGCGGCGCACGCCGTCGATGAGGGCGCCGCGCAGCACGATCGAGAACTCGATCTCGCTGTCGCGGAGTTCGCAGTCCTCGGCGATGGAGGTGTACGGACCGACGTAGGAGCCGGTGATCGTCGTGCCGGAGCCGATGACGGCGGGGCCGACGATCCGCGAGGCCGTCACGCGCGCGCCGGGCTCGACGACGACACGGCCGACGAGTTCGGAGGCGGCGTCGACGGTGCCGTCCACGCGGGTGGCGAGGGTGTCGAGGACGGAGCGGTTGACCTCCAGCATGTCGTCGACGTTGCCGGTGTCCTTCCAGTAGCCGGTGATGCGGGTCGAGCGCACCTCGTGGCCGGTGTCGAGAAGCCACTGGAGGGCGTCGGTGATCTCCAGTTCGCCGCGGGCCGAGGGGGAGATGGCGCGGACGGCGGCGTGGACGGCGGGGGTGAAGAGGTAGACGCCGACGAGGGCGAGGTCGCTGCGGGGCGCGGCCGGTTTCTCCTCCAGGCCCACGACCCGTCCCTCGGCGTCGAGTTCGGCGACGCCGAAGGCGCCGGGGTCGGGCACCTCGGTCAGGAGGATCCGGGCGTCGGGGCGTTCGGCGCGGAACTCGTCGACGAGTGGGGCGATGCCCCCGACGACGAAGTTGTCGCCGAGGTACATCACGAAGTCGTCGTCGCCGAGGAACCGGCGGGAGATCAGGACCGCATGGGCGAGCCCCAGGGGGCGTTCCTGCGGGATGTAGGTGACGCGGATCCCGAAGCGGGAGCCGTCGCCGAGCGCGGCCCGGATGTCGGGTGCCGTGTCGCCGACGACGACGCCCACCTCGGTGATGCCCGCGTCGCGGATGGCCTCGATGCCGTAGAAGAGGACGGGTTTGTTGGCGACGGGCAGGAGTTGTTTGGCGGCGGTGTGGGTGATGGGGCGCAGCCGGCTGCCGGTGCCGCCGGCGAGGACGAGGGCCTTCATGGGCGGACGCTCCTGCGGTGCGAGAGGTGGGGCTGGATCCGGACGCGGAACGCGAGCGGGCGGTCGGCGGCGACGGCGAGGTGGGTTCCGGGCGGGGCCGGGGCGGCGGAGGTGCTCAGCAGCCACAGGCCGTCGTGGCACTCGCGCCAGCCCGGCCGCCGGGCGGGCGGGGGCGGGACGCGGTCGGGGCGGCGCCCGGCGGTGCCCCGGGCCTTGAGCAGGGCCTCCACCTCGGCCCAGGTGCGCAGGTCCGGCGCCGGGACGTCCTCGCCGGGGGCCGCCCCGGCGGCCAGGACGCGCCCGAGCCAGCGCAGTGCCGCCGGGCGGCGGCACTCGCGCTGGAGGTCGACGCCGATGCCGGTGCCCTCGGCGAGCAGGACCGCCCCCGCCGGGCCGGTGTGCGAGACGCCGGCCCGCCAGGACGTGCCCGGCCAGTGCCAGCCCCGTTCGTCCCGGACCGCGCGCAGCCCGTCCAGCGCGGGCACCTGGCCGGCCGCCGCGTCGACGAGCGTGCGCCCCGCCGGGCTGCGGGCGCGCCCGAAGTCGTCGGCCGGCATCCCCGGCGCGTCGGCCAGCAGGAGCACGCTCACCGCAGGAACCGGAACCTGGGCACGGCCAGGGCCACGAAGACGGCGGCCAGGGCACAGAGGATGCCGGTCGCGGGCAGCACGTCCGTGACGCCCGCGCCGCGCACCAGGACGTCCTGGTAGGCCGTCAATGCCTGCCCCTGCGGCGTGAATCGGGCGATGGACTTCATGAAGTCCGGCATGAAGACCAGCGGCACCATGCAGCCGCCCAGGGCGGCCAGCACCAGGACCGCGATCGTGCCGAGCCCGCTGACCTGGGAGTCCGTACGGGCCCAGGCGGCCAGCAGGACGCCCAGCGCGCAGGCGCACAACGCCAGGGCGAGGGTGACGGGGATCAGGGCGAGGGGATGGTCGCCCAGGGACATGCCGAAGGCGAGGCGACCGAACGCCGTCAGCAGGACGACCTGGACGATCGTGACGAGGACGTACGGCAGGATCTTGCCGAGCAGTAGCCGTGAGCGCGGCAGCGGTGTCGACAGCAGGCGCCGGAAGGTGCCCTCGCGCCGCTCCGTCATGATCGAGCCGGCCATCGTGGTGACGATGAAGAAGACGTACATGACGGTGTAGCCGGGGACGTTCTGCTGGAAGACCGTCGGGTAGGCGGTCTGCTCGGTGCCGGCGGGGAAGCGGGTCTTGGCGGCGGCGCCCGCCTGCTGCTTGCGCAGTGCCTCGATGTCCGCGCTCAACTTGCGTTGTGCTGCCGGGTCCTTGGTCCTCGCGAGCTGTGCGGAGAGCGCGGCGACGGCGTGCTGTTTCGTGGCGACGAGGTCTGCGGTCGCCTTCAGGGCGGCCTCCAGGGGCTGGACGACCTGGCCGGAGGCCGCGGGGTCGACCACGAAGCCGACCCGGGGGACGCGCCCGGCGGCCGTGTCCCGGGAGAATCCGGCGGGGATGACCATCGCGAGCGTGCTCTTCCCCGTCCGGACCAGCCGGTCGGCGTCCGCCTCGTCGATCCCTCCCGTCACCAGTTCCAGGTCCCTGCCGCTCTTGAGGGCGGTGATCAGGGCGCGGCCGGCCTCCTTCCCGTCGTGGTCGACGACGGCCACCTTGACCTTGGCGGTCTCGCCGAGGCCGGCGAACGCCTGCCCGAGGGCCAGGCTCATCACGGTGATGAACAGCAGGGGGGAGAGGAACAGCGTGAGGATCGCCGCCCGGTCGCGCAGGACGACGGCGAGTTCCTTGCGGATCACGGTGAACATTCAGGAACCGTCCCTGATCGCGCGGCCGGTGAGATGGAGGAAGAGGGATTCGAGGTCGGGCCGGTCCAGGCGCAGCCCGGTGAGCGGCAGTCGGTGCCGGACGGCCAGGTCGGTGACGGCACGCAGCGCGCGCGCCAGGTCGTGCGCCGTGATGACGAGGGCCGTGCCGCCGGGTACGTCCTCGCTCTCCACCCGTCCGTGGGCGGCCAGTTCGCGGCGCACGGCCTCGGGGGCGCCGCCGGGGAGCTCCCAGCGCAGCAGGCCGTCGCCGAGCGGGGCGACGAGTTCGTCCCGGGTGCCCTCGGCGAGCAGCCTGCCCCGGTCGATGATGACGATGCGGTCGCAGAGCTGCTCGACCTCGGGCATGTAGTGGCTCGTGTAGACCACGGACATGCCCAGTTCGCGGCGGAGCCGCAGCACGGTCTCGAAGATGAGGCCGCGGCTCTGGGCGTCGACGCCGACCGTCGGTTCGTCCAGGAAGACGATCCTGGGCCGGTGCAGGAGCCCGGCGGCGATGTTGAGGCGGCGCTGCATGCCTCCGGAGTAGGAGGAGACGGTGTCGGCCGCGCGGTCGGTCAGCCCGGTCACCTCCAGTGCCCAGTCGACGCGTCCGTCCCGCGCGGCGCCCCGCAGTCCCTGCACCCCGGCGAAGAAGCGCAGGTTCTGACGGGCCGTCAGGCTCGGGTAGAGGGCGATCTCCTGGGGCACCACGCCGATGCGGGACTTGGCGGTGCGGGCCGTCCGGCCGCCGAGGGGGAGTCCGTCGATGGTGACGGCGCCCCGGTCCGGCGGCAGGATGCCGGTGAGCATGGCGATGGCCGTGGACTTGCCCGCCCCGTTGGGGCCGAGGAAGCCCAGGATCTCGCCCGCGCCGACCCGCAGGGACAGGCCGTCGACGACCGTGCGGGTGCCGAAGGTCTTCGTCAGCCCCTCGGCCGTGAGGACGTCGTCCTCCCGGTCGAGGCCCGACGGCTGCGGTATCAGTCCTTGCACCGCGCTCATGCCGGCCACCGGGAGACGGTCATGGCCTGGTAACTGCCGCCGAACGCAAAGCCGGAGACCAGCGCATGCCGCACCGTTCCGTACTCCCGGCCCGCCGCCGGGACCAGCCCGGGCAGCGTGCGCGGCGCGGTGTCCACGCCCCAGGTGCCGGGCAGCCGGCCGGTGTCCATGGCCCGCAGGGCCGCGAGCAGGGCGAGCCCGGGCGCGGTCCCGCCCGCGTCGCCCACGACCGACTTGGACGCCACCACCGGACGGGAGTCCAGGCCCGCCCGGCGCAGCGCGGACAACTCGGCCCGGTCGGCCACGACATGTCCCATGGCGGCGGCCGAGACCAGGTCCACCTCGTCCGGGCCGATGCCCGCCGCGTCCAGCGCCGTGCGGAAGGCGTCCGCCCAGGCCGTCCCGGACCGGTCGATCCCGGCGATCCCGCTGGAGTCGCCGGTCAGCCCGAACCCGGTGATCTCCGCGAGCGGTCGCAGCCCCGAACGCTCCGCCTCCGCCTGGGAGGTGACCAGCACCGCCACGGCCCCGGCGCTCAGCACCGTGCCGCCCCCGTGGAAGGGCCGGACGCCCTCGCGGCCGAGGTAGCCGCGCCGCTTCAGGTAGCCGGCGAGCAGCACGTCCGGCGCCTCGTCCGCGCCCAGCACCAGCACCCGCTCGGCCGCTCCCCGGCGGACGAGGCGGTAGGCGTAGTGCAGGGCGCCGGCCATGCTGGTGCCGCCGCTGGAGACGGTCGCGGTGGCGCCGCGGAAGCGGTGCAGCACGGCGACATGGCCCGCGGCCGCGTTCATCACGGTGTTGGGGAACAGCCGGGTGTCGGCCGCCGACGGGCCGTGCAGAACGACGTCGCGGTGGAACCGCTCCACCGTGCTGATCGGCCCGGTGCCGGTGGCGAACAGCAGCGCGGTGCGCTCGGCCTCCGCGCGGCCCGGCCGCCCGCACCGGTCGTGCAACTGCTTGACGGCGGCGGCCGCCAGCCGGCCCAGCGGGTCCATGCGGCGCAGCACGGCCGGGTTGATGCCCCGTGTGATGGCCTTGAGATCCGGCTGTCCCAGCGGATACGGCCCGAAGCCGTCGAGGGTCACCGGTTCGCCGCCGTAGAGCGGGGAGGCGGTGTCGAAGGCGGCCGCGAGGCCCGCGTCGTCCACGGCGTTGCCGGCCAGCCCGGCGGCCCCGGCGACGACGACCCGCCGGGCGGGCTCGTCCCGGGCGGGGACGGTACGGGGGCGGGCGGGGGCGCCGATGGCGACGGAGGCGTTGTTGCCGCCGAAGCCGAAGGAGTTGGACAGGGTGAGCGCGGCCGGTCCCGGGCGCCCGCGGTCCGGGACGATGTCCAGGTCCCCGGGGGAGGGGCCGTCGGTGAGGGTGGGCGGCAGCACGCCGCGCTGCACGGCGAGCGCGCAGCACACGGCCTCGATGGCGCCGGCCGCGCCCAGGGTGTGGCCGATGAGGGACTTCGTCGAACTCACCGGCGGGGGAGTGCCGAACAGGCCGCGGATGGCCTTGGGTTCGACCACGTCGTTGGTGGGGGTCCCGGTGCCGTGGCCGTTGACGTAGTCCACCTCGGCGGGTTCGTGCCCCGCCTCGGCCAGGGCCACGGCCATCGCCCGGACCGCGCCCGCTCCGCCGGGGTCGGGGGCGGTCGGGTGGTGGGCGTCCGCCGTCAGCCCGTATCCGAGGGCCGCGGCGACGAGTTCGGCGCCGCGCTCGCGGGCCCGGTCCTCGCGCTCCAGCAGCAGGAAGCCCGAGCCCTCGCCGAGCGTGAGGCCCTGCGAGCGGGTGTAGGGGGCGCAGGGGTGCTCGTCCAGCGCGCCCAGGCAGTTGAAGCCGTTGAAGGACACCAGGCTCAGCGGGTCCACGCCGCCGCACAGCACCGCGTCCGCGTCCCCGCCCCACAGCAGCTCCAGGGCGTAGCCGATGGCGACGCCGCCCGCCGCGCAGGCGTTGGAGACCACCGACCGCGGCCCGTGCAGACCGTGGGCCGTGGCCACCGCGTCGGCGCAGGCGTGCAGGGTGTAGGCGGACAGCGGTCGCGGGTCGGCGGCGGCCAGCCCGTCGGCCAGCCACGCGCGGTGGAACGTCTCGCCGGTGGGGGTGCCGCCCAGCGAGGTGCTCACCACCAGGCCCAGCCGCCCGGGCCGGTATCCGGCCCCGGCCAGACGGCCGCGGCGCACGGCCTCCCCGGCCGCGGCGAGGGCGAGTTCGACGGCCCGGTCGGGGCGGTCGCCGCCCTCGGGCGCGGGCAGGCCGGGGGCCTGTCCGGCGAATCCGGTGGACAGGCCCGTGAGATCGATCCGGTCGGCCTCGACGATGCCGCCGCGGCCGGCGACGAGGTTGTCCCAGGACTCCTCGACGCCGGACCCGAGGGCCGAGACCATGCCGACACCGGTGATGACCGCGGTCGGCCTCGCACCGCAACGGCCCCCGGGAGCATGCAGGTTGGCGCGCACGGTCACTCCCCGATGCGGCGGGACCAGGACACCGGCACGACGGCCGGTGACGACACCGTCCGCACGGCGTCGCCGGAGCCCGCGGTGAGATCCAGGCCCGGCACCGCGAACGGCTGCTCCAGCAGACCCATCGCCAGCTCCGGCCCGCCCTGCGGAGCGGCCGTGGTGAACAGTACGGTGCCGACCTTCTCGCCGCCCGCGAAGACGTCGGCCCCTTCGGCGAGCGGCCCGTCCGACGCGAGCAGCACCGTGCCCCGCCGCGGAACGGGCAGCGTCGCGAGTGCCTCGCCGCCGCGGAAGGGATCCTCGCGGCCCGCGGTCATCAGCCACTGCACCCCCGCCTCGCGCGCCGAGAGCCCCGCGCCGCGCGCCGACACCCAGGGGTGCCGGACCTCCAGCCGCGCCCGCTCCAGCGCGGCGGACCCGACCGGCCCGCCCGCCAGCTCCGCGGCGGCCTCCTCGGCCCACGCGCGGATGCCGAGGCCCGCCGGGGCGAGCAGCACATAGCCGTACTCGCCCGTGGTGCCCGTACGGGCGAGCAGCGCCGGGGCGGAGCCGGTGGGCGCCTGGACCTCGCACACCCCGCCCAGGACGAGGCTGGAGACCTCGAAGTCGGTCAGCCGGGCCGCGATCCGCCAGGCCAGCGGGCCCTCGAAGGCGACCGCCTCGTACGCGCCGGTGCGGTCGGTGACGGTGACGTCGGTGAGACCGGCGGTCGCCGCCTCCTCGCGCAGCACGTCGGACAGCCGGGCATCGCCCGCCAACAGCCAGGTGGACTCGTCGAGTTCGAGGTGGCCGACGATGTCCTGCGGCAGGCCGTCCTCGGTGAGGACGAGGCTGTCGGAGACGGTCAGCGGCTCGACGTACTGCGTGTCGCGGGCCAGCACGCGGGCGAGCAGCTCGGCCCGCTCCAGGCCGGTGAGTTCGAGGAGGGCGTCGGCCCGCTCGTAGACCCCCACGGTCGTACGCAGCATGTGGTAGTCGGTGTCAACGGTGGTCATGGGGTGGCTCCTTGTGCCGGGTGGGTCGGTGGCTGCGGGGGGTCTTCAGCGGCGGGTGTGCAGCCAGGCGGCGACGGCCTGCGGGCCGTCGGGGAGGTGGGTCATGGACGCGAGCAGCTCGTCGCGGCCCGGGACGCGGCCCCGCCCGGATGCGGCGAGGACCTCGGCGATGCGCTCCGCCGCGGCGGCCGCGTGGTAGACGGGGGCGCGGGCCACCGCGTCGAGGAACGGGTTGCCGGTGAGCAGTGGCGCCAGCTCCGCCCGCCAGCCGTAGGGGAACACCGCGTACGGGAACAGCACCCCCGGCAGATGTTCCTCGAAGGCGTCGAGGACGGCCCGGTCGGCGGGGTCCTGCGGCGGGACCGTGCCGCCCTCGTGCAGCAGGGCGACCGCCGGGGTGCCCAACAGCGTCGCGCGGGCCATCGCGCACGAGGTGATGTTGTCGGTGAGGAACAGATCGGCTGCGCCCAGCAGTTCGGTGAAGTCCCGCAGCGGCAGCGGTGCACTGTTCACGAACCGCACCGCGTCGTCGGCCGGACCGGACGCTACCGGGCCGCGGCCGACGCCGACGACGGTGACCGGGCGGTCCAGCCGCCGCAGGATCCGGGCCAGCCAGGCCCGGAACAGGCCGCGGTGGTCGCAGCGCGAGCCGGTGGCCTTGGCGATGTAGTCGAACGCGGTCGACGCCCAGGCGGACTTGGGGAACACCACCAGCAGCCCGTCCTCGCCCACCCCATGGGCGGCGCGCACGGCGAGGGCCCGGTCGCGGTCCACCACGGGCGGCGTGTCGTAGAGCCGGAACGCCCCGTCGGTCCGGCTCGGCGGGGCGACCGGCACCGGGCGCAGCGGGGTGACGTCCTCCGGCAGCGGCGGGATGTCGATCCGGGGCGCGTACCAGCGGCGTACGGCCTCGGCGCCGGGCAGCCGGGCGATCTCCATGGTCATCCCGGGGGCGCCGGCGCCCAGGGCGAGGGAGTCGACGGCGGCGAGCGGCCGGCCCAGGGCGCGCAGGCCGTCCAGGGTGACGGGGGCCGGTTCGAGGGTGAGCAGGTGGTGGTCGGCGAGGATGACGCCGTCCGGGCCGAACTCCTCGGCAATGGCGGCGAGTTGTGCGTCCTGCCGGGTCAGGCGCGGCGCGAACTCGCGTACGGGTACGCCGGCGGCGCTTGCGTACGCCGCGTTCTGCGGCGCCACCACCAGCAGCGGGGACATCCCTGCCCGCCGCAACTGCCCGGCCAGCAGCATGGCGTTGTGCAGTTCGCCCAGGCTGAACCGGCCGGGGCAGACGATCATGATGCGCATGTGCCGACGGCCTCCCGTGCGGTCCGGTGGGTGAGGGTGAGTGCCGCCTCCTGCTCGCCGGACGCCACCGTCAGCGTCCACGCGGCGGCCAGTTCGCGGCCCGCCGCGTGTCGGCCGACCAGACTGACCAGGACGCCGCCGTCGAGGATTCGGCACAGCACCTCCTGGTGCGTACCGCCCGCGGGGCGGCAGGCGAGCCAGCGGCCGTCCGTCAGCCGCACGGCGAGGGCCGAGGCCCACAGCCGCCCCGCGGGCGGCGGCGTGGTGTGCCAGACGGCGCCGTCGGCACCGGCCAGCAGCAGCTCGGGCGAGGAGGGTGCGGCGGGAGTGAGGTGGACGACGGCCTCGCCGTCCGCCGGGGCGGGCGCGCCGGTCAGCTGGAGCGCCCAACTCCCGTCACGGTAAGGGGACATCGACCAGTGCGCATGGTGCGCGGTGAGCCCGAAGCCACCGTCCGGCTCCCAGGTCGTGGGGGTGGTCTCGCCCCAGCCCAGACCCGTCTCCGGATTCTCCCGGGGGCCCTGCCGGTCCATCCACAGTCCCGCGCGCCACTCGGTGAGGGACCCCAGGGGGCGGCGGCGCGGGAAGGGGCTCGACAGGATCCGTCCGCCGGCGTCGCGCCATGCCACGACACCTCCGTCCGGCGCGCTCAGCAGCAGCTCGCCGTCGGGCGTCGCGGCCGTGGCGACGGTG
Source organism: Streptomyces luteireticuli (assembly GCF_041519305.1). NCBI lineage: Bacteria > Bacillati > Actinomycetota > Actinomycetes > Kitasatosporales > Streptomycetaceae > Streptomyces > Streptomyces luteireticuli. The sequence goes on along the minus strand of NZ_CP167927.1, from coordinate 1,265,511 downwards.
CGGCGGGCCACCGTCCGCCGCCCGAAGGCGACATGGGCCGGCGCCCGGGACGGAGCCGCCTCGGGGGCCGGTGCGCAGGGGCGCAGGCCCGGCAGCGCGGCGGGGACGGTTCCGGGCGCCGGCAGCGCCGGGCTCCCCGTCCGGGACAGCCGCACGCGGTAGCCGAACTCCGGTCCCTGCGCGAGGCGGTGGCGCAGTGCGGGCAGGGCCGCGCCGCCGAAGCGCGCCTCCGTGTCCGCGTCCCACTCGGGCCGCAGGGTCAGCCCGCTCGCCGGGTCCCACCACGCCATGCCCCGGGCGACGCGCCCGCCCCACAGCGGATGGGGGCGGGCGGCGGACAGCGCCTCGTAGTCGGTGAGGTCCTCGGGGCAGAGCCCGCGGACCGACGGGAGGACGCCGTCGCCGGTGACCAGGCGGGCCTGGCGCAACTGGTGCCAGGGCAGGGCCAGCAGTGAGTCCATGGGCGGGGTCGGGCCCTGCCACCACACGCGCTGGTGCAGCACGCCGTCGCGGAGCACCGTCTCCCGGTGCAGGCTCGCCCGGCCGTCGCCCTCGGTGACGTGCCAGCCGCCGTCGGTCTCCCGGACGGTCAGCCGCCGCCGGGCCTGACGGCGCCAGCCGGTCAGGAAGGGCGGGCCCAGCACGGGCCACGGGTCGAGCAGCAGCGCGCCGAGGTGGGCGTCGTGGTGGACGGTCACCAGGCCCGTACCGCCGTCGAGGGCGAGGCTCCATGTGCCGTCGCTGTGGCGGTGCACGGGGGCCGGGGGCTCCGGGTGGGGCGGGACGGCGCGGTTGCGGGTGACGGCCCCGGCGACGGTGACGTCGAGCTCGGTGAGCGTGCCCGTCGGACCGTCGACCGCCGCCGACACCGAGGCGTCGCCGACCGCGAAGCGGTAGCGGACGACGGCGCGGCCGTCGACGGTCTCGACGCGCGTGGCGTCCGGGTCCGACCGGTTGATCAGGCTGCGCCAACTGGCGCCCACGGCAAGGGAGTTCCAGTCCAGGTCGGGGTAGCGCTCCCGGAGCCCGCGCAGCACGCGCGGGAGGAAGCTGACCAGCTCGGTGTAGCCGTCCTCGTCGGCGGCCGGGCCGTCGAGGGCGACGAATCCCACGCGTTCGTAGAGCGGGGCGGCCCGCCGGTTGGTGGGGCGCACCTCGGTGCGCAGCACATCCACCCCGTCGTCCAGCAGCGGCAGGATCGATTCGGCGAAGAGCCGTCCCGCCATCAGGCCGCCGCGGTGGCGTGCGTCGATGACGAACATGCCGGCGAACGCCTCGTCCGGCGCGGCCACCCGCTGCCCGGAGGTGCGGAAGAAACCCAGCGTGCCGATGACGCTCCCGCCGGACTCGGCGACCTGCATCCGGCGCACGCCCCGCTCGTCGAGGACGGCGAGGAGCCCCGCCGCGTCCATGGGGTGCTCGCGTGCCGTGTGCGGACCGACCTGCTGCCGGTGGAAGAGGCCGGCGACCTGCTCCGCGTCGCCGCGGCGAAACGCACGGACCTCGCTCACGCCGCATCCGCCCCCGGGCGCTCGCTGACGATCAGGGAGCCTTTCGCCGCGATCTCGGACCCCACGCTCGCCCGGACGGAGACCTCCGTCAGCGCGCCGAACTTCGTGCCGAGCCGGGCGTGCAGCAGGAGTTGGTCTCCGGGAACGACGAGCCGGGAGAACTTCATCTGCCGGATGGCGCCCAGGTATCCGACGCGCTCCGCGGCCCCGCCGGACCCGTCCTGGGGGTGCTGGGCGCCGTAGATGACGGCCACGAGCTGGGCCATCGACTCGATCAGCAGCACGCCGGGCATGACGGACTGTGCGGGGAAGTGCCCGGCGAAGAACGGCTCGGAGACGGTGACGTTCTTGATGCCCGAGCCGCTGCGGCCGGGGTCGACGTCGAACGCGCGGTCCAGCAGCAGCATCGGCCACCGGTGCGGCAGCATCGCGCGGATCCGGTCCGCGTCGAAGGACAGCAGGTCGGGCATCAGGCGTTCTCCACCGCGGGGATCTCCCCGGACCGCTCGACGATGCCGCCCTGTTCGACAATGCCGCTCTGTTCAATGGTGCCGCCCTGTTCGACGATGAAATCGGCGAGCTTGTTCACCGACCCGAAGACACCGGAGTCGTCGTCGCTGATGGAGACGCCGAAGTTCTCCTCGACCATCACCACGATCTCCAGGGTGTCGAGGGAGTCGAGCTCCAGACCGCGGCCGAACAGGGGCTGGTCGTCGCCTATCTCCCCGGCGGGGGTGGCGAGTTCGAGGTTGTCGACGAGGAGGTTCTTGAGCCGCTGGTTGAGCGCGGTGCGCGCCTCGGCGCGCTTGCGCAGGTCGGCATGGGTCGTGGACATGGGCACCTTTCCTTGAGGCGGGGGGAGAAGGGGGAGGCGGGGGCGGACGGTCAGGCGGTGAGGCCGCCGTCGGCCACCACGACCTGCCCGGTGATGTAACCGGCGGCCGGGGAGGCGAGGAAGCGCACGGCGGCGGCCACTTCGGCCGGGGTGCCGGGCCGGCCGGCGGGGATGAGCCGGAGGTACTTCTCGCGGACGACCGGCGCGGCGGCCCGCAGCATGTCGGTCTCGGTGAACCCCGGGGCGACGGCGTTCACCCGGATCCCGCGGTCGGCGACCTCGCGGGCCAGGCTCGCCGCGAAGGCGTGCAGACCGCCCTTGCTGGCACTGTAGTTGGCCTGGCCGGGCGTCCCGGACAGACCGCTCGTCGAACCGATCAGCACGAGGGAGCCACCGGTGCGGTGCATGAGCTTGACCGTCTCCCGGCAGGTGAGGAACGCGCCGGTGAGATTGGTGGTCAGGACGCGCTGCCACTTGTCCAGGCTCATCGCGGCGAGCAGGCCGTCCGCGACGATGCCGCTGTTGACGACGGCCACGTCGAGCCGGCCGAACTCCCCGCGGATCTCCCGGAACAGGGCACGGACCTCGTCCTCCACACCCACGTCGGCCCGTACCACCAGGGCCCTGCGGCCCAGCGCACGGACCTCCCCGGCGGTGTCCTCGGCGGCCTGACGCTGCGTCACATAGTGGACGACGACGTCGCACCCGGCCTCGGCCAGGGCCAGGGCGCAGGCCCGGCCTATCCCTCTGGACGAACCGGTGACCAGGGCCACCGACGGATCGGGGAAACACCCGAAGGAGCTCATGCCCAACTTCCTTGCCTGTCGGCTCGATCGTTGATGTGGGGGTCCGCCTGCGGGCGGAGGGCCGCCAGGGCGGCCCGTACCGCGGCGGAGGTGTCGGCCGCCCGGACGGGCGCGGCCGTGTGCGCCCCGCGTTCCATGCCGGCCAGCGAACGGGCCGGTCCCAGGGCCACGCGCGGACGCGTCCCGGCGGCGGCCATGACCTCGCGCCAGCGCACGGGTGCGCACAGGGAGGCGACCAGGTCGGCCCGGACGGCCGCCGGATCCGTGCCGAAGACGCCCCGGCTGATGAGGCCCACCGGAATGCGCGGCGGCCGGATGCCGACGCGGTCCACCGCGGCGCGCCAGTCCTCCTCGACCGGCTTCATCAAGCGGCTGTGGAACGCGTGCGAGACGTCCAGGGCCTTCGCGCGGGCGCCCACCCGGGAGGAGAAGTCGCGCATCCGCTCCCGGTCGCCGGAGTAGACCACCTGACGCGCACTGTTGTCCGCGGCCAGGTCCACACCGCAGTCCCCGGCGAGTTCCGCGACGCGCTCGCGCGGCATCGAGGGGGAGAGGAGCACCGCGCACATGGCGCCCTCGCCGGGCGCGGCGGCCATCAGCTCGCCGCGCAGCCGGGAGAGCGCGACCGCGTCGCCGAAGCCGAGGCACCCGGCGACGACCAGGGCGCCGAGCGCCCCGACGCTGTGCCCGGCCGCCGAGGCGGCGGTCACCCCGCCGGTGCCGAGTGCCCGCCACGCCGCGACGGAGCAGGTCAGCAGCGCCGGCTGGGCGTTCTCCGTCGCGGCCAGGACCGCCGGGGACGACCGCCAGCACAACTCCCGTACATCCAGCCCCAGGACGTCGCCCGCCTCGTCGAACACGGCGGCGGCCTCGGCGAACGACGCGCACAGGTCACGGCCCATGCCCACGCTCTGGCTCCCCTGCCCGGGAAACAACGCGCACACGGCGGTCATGCGAAACGGCCCTTCAGGCGAATGACGGATCTTGTTCCTCCGAGGGAACCAGAGCCCGGGTGAAGGGGCTTCACCCGAAGCGGGTGAAAAGATCGATTCGCTTGAAGCGCTCCATCCGAAATGCGAAGGACTCTATTCGAGGAGCCCGAGCCGCTCGGCCGCCTCGACGGCCTCCCGGCGGCTGCACACGCCCAGCTTCCGGTACAGCGATTTCACCTGTGTCTTGATGGAGTTGACCGTGACGTACTGGCCCTTCGCGATGTCCGCGAGCTTCAGATGGCTCGGCAGGGCCGCCAGCACCTGCGCCTCGCGCGGGGTGAGCAGCACGGTCGTGGCCGCGGCCGGGGCCGCGGCCGCCGGCACGTCGTCCCCGCCCAGCAGCCCGTCCACGAACCGGGCGTGTGTCCGGCGCTCCGCGCGGTGCGCGCGCAGCAGCGGGCGCAGCCAGGTCCCGTTGTCGGCGAACGGCCGGTGGTAGGCGAGGGGTTCCGCCGTTTCGAGAGCGCGCTCCACCGCGTCGAGCGCCGCGTGCCGGGAGCCTCGCGTCCAGTGCGCGTAGGCGGCCTCGACGAAGACGTCCGCGCGCAGCGCGCTGTGCGCGCCCTTGGCGGAGGAGTGGAGGCGCAGGATGTCGAGCGCCCCGTGCGGCTCCTTGCCGAGGGTCCGGGCCCGTGCCGCGACCACGGCTATCCGGGCGGACGCGGGCGGGCCGATGTCCGCACCGCGCAGCCGGGCCCGTACCTGGTCGACGAGGCCCAGGGCCAGCGCGGCGCGGCACTCCGTCGCCAGCAGCCGGGAACGGTAGGCCGCCGGTGGCTCGCCGTGCTCCAGCCGGGCACGGAGCACGGCGAGGCAGTCCCGCGTCCGCCCCGGTTGCCCTTCCGCCAGGAGGAGTTCGGCCTCCAGGAGGCCGGACTCCAGCAGCTGCCCGTAGCCCGGCCGGCCGGTCGCGGAGCGGAAGGCGCCCAGCATGGCCCGGGCCTCGGCGAGTTCGTGCCGCCACCATGCCCACCACCCGGCCGCGAGATAGACGGCGCACAGCGGCTGCTGGTGGGCCCAGCCGCGGGACTCGATGGTGCGCAGCAGCTCGCGCACGCAGTCGTCGCCCCCGGGCCGCCCCGTCCCGATGTCCATCCGCAGTGCAACGAGCCGGCTGTGCAGCGCGGCGAACTCGACCCCCGCGCGCTCGGCCCCGGCCCGGCCGCGCCGCAGGGACTCGCGGGCCTCGTCGGTCCGTCCGTTCCACCACTGGAACTCGCCGAAGTACGGCAGGAAGAAGGCGGCCCGGGTGTCGTCGTCCAGCTGGTAGGGCCGGTCGGGCAGGAAGAGGTGCTCCTCCGCCTCCCGGGCATGGCGCAGGCTCGCCTCCACCCGCCCGTGGTACTGGTCGCCGACCATGCGGCAGAAGGCGATCAACGCCGTCGCCGACGCGGGTTTCGCCGATGCCGGTTTCGCGGACGCCGCCCGCTCGAACAGCTCCTCCGCCCGCCGCAGCCGCTCCGAGACGTCCGTTCCGGGCTCGACCGCGATCCGGGCCACGGCACCGAGCAGGACGGCGTGGGCGTCGCCCTCCAGCCGGCGGGCCGGTACGGACTCCAGGACGTCCAGCACGGCGCGGGCCCGGCCGCTGACGCACAGCCGGTAGCCGACCGAACGCACCAGCCTCAGGCCCAGACGGTACCGGCCCGCCGCGACGGCCTGCCGCGCGGCCTGCAGGAGTTGGCCGTCGCGGCGGTACCAGTCGCACGCGGCCAGGTGCACGGCCTCGACGCCGCGCCGCTCCGTCCGCTCGGCGAACTCGCCGCGCAGCAGCTCCCGGACGATCGGGTGGTGCCGGTAGTGGACGGGACCGCCGGGCTCCTGCGGGTCGACGGCCGTCACCAGGTCGTACTCGGCGGCGAGGCGGTGCAGGATCGCACCGGCGTCCTTGCGGCCGGACAACGCCTGGGCGAGGGACGGACAGGCCTCGCGGACGATGCTGGTGCGCAGCAGCACCTCGCGGCACTCCTCGGGCAGCCGGTCGACCACCTCCCGGCGCAGGTGGACCAGGTCGAGCTGCTTGGGCATGGCGGCCCAGGAACGGGTGCCGCCGTCATCGCCCTCGGGGAGGGTGGCGAGCGCCAGCCGCAGGGCCAGAGGCTGTCCGCCCGTGCCGGACAGCAGCCGGCCGGCCTCCGCCCCGGAGAGCTCGACGGACCTGGCGGCGAGCAGCTCGCGCAGCTCCGGCATGCGGAACGCCAGCTCGGCGCTGCGGATTTCGGTGAGTTCCCCGCGCAGGCGCGCGTCGCGCAGGGCGGGTTCGGGGACGGTCCGTGCCGACAGGACCACGCGCAGCCGGTCCGGCGCGTGCCGGACGAGCCGGAGGAGGAGCGCGGACGCCGGTCCCGCGGTCAGCTCGTGGAGGTTCTCGACGACGAGGACGACGGGCGACGGCAGCCCGGAGAGCTGGTTGAGCAGCTGGGTCACCAGGCTGCCCACCGAATCGGCCGAGGCGAGCGGCGGAACGCTCACCGTCAGCGGCGCCGCGCCCCCGGTCCGTGCCACGGCGCCCCTCAGCGCCGCGATCAGATGGGCGCACAGCCGCAGCGGATCGTTGTCCTCCTCGTCGAGCGTGAGCCAGGCCAGTGGCCCGGGCAGCCGCTCGCTCCGCCCGGCCCAGGAGGAGAGCGCCCAGTTCTTGCCCGACCCGGCCGGTCCGATCACCAACGTGAGCCGCCCGGTGACGCCTTGGTCCAGCCGCTCGGTGAGACGGGGCCGGTGGATCGCGTGCGAGACGTCCGGCGGGACGAGCTTGCTGCTGATGACCAGGTCTGCCAGGGCGTCGTGGGCGTTCATCGCTCCCCTACATGATCCACAACAGATGATGGGGGATGCTAGCAATGGGGGTCAATGGGCCATTAGTACCTGTAAGTTCGATACACGCTGATCATCACCGTTCACGGTACGTCAGGGCGTCCGGTTCTCCTTGCCCGTATGGTTCGGGTATTGCGCAAGCAATAAAATGGCATGTGAGGTGGCCACGTGAGGCGTGGCCGCGGACGGAGCAGTTGCGGAGGAAGTCGATGGGTGTGCCCCTGACCAAGGGCGGCAATGTCTCGCTGAGCAGGCAGGCGCCCGGTCTGACCGCGGTCACGGTCGGGCTGGGCTGGCAGGCCGGGCCCGGGTACGACCTGGATGCCAGCGCGTTGCTGTGCGGCCCGTCCGGGAAGGTGCTGTCCGACCGGCACTTCGTGTTCTTCAACAACCTCACCAGCCCGGACGGTTCCGTCCGGCACGCGGGAAGCGGCGGTGACGGCGAGCAGATCCAGGTGAACCTCGCCGCGGTGCCGGCCGAGGTCGCGAAGATCGTCTTCCCGGTCTCCCTCTACGGGGCCGAGCAGCGGCACCAGAGCTTCGGCCAGGTCCGCGCCGCGTTCGTCCGCGTCGTGAACCAGGCCGACGGCCAGGAGATCACCCGCTACGACCTCGCGGCCGGCGGCCTCGACTCCGAGACGGCGCTCGTTTTCGGCGAGCTGTACCGGCACGGCGCGGAGTGGAAGTTCCGCGCGGTGGGGCAGGGTTACGCCTCCGGGCTCGCGGGCATCGCGACCGACTACGGCGTCGACGTCCTGCGCGAGACGCCGGACCCGGGCGGTGCCGCGCCGCAGCAGCCCGCGCCCGGGCAGCTCCGCAAGACCGTTCCCGCCGCGGCCCAGATGCCGCCCGCTCCGTCCGCCCCTCCCGCACCGACCCCGACCATGGTCATGCCGCCGCAGGCCCCGGCCGTCATGGCGGCGGCCCCGGTCGCGGCCCCTACCGTGCCGTGCTTCTTCGACCCCGGCCACGGCCCCGGCATGACGACGGTCACCTACTCCCCGCAGTGGGGCGCACCCCGCCCGGTCCAGGCCTGCGGTGGTTGCGCACAGCGGGTGCAGACCACGGCCCCGCCCTTCTACGCGCCGCCCCAGGCGCCGGCTCCGCAGCCGATGCCGCAGGGACAGCCCCAGCCGCAGCAGGGTTACCCGAACCCGCAGCAGCGGCGCCAGGGACCCGGATGGGGCGGCGTGGCCGCCGCGGGAGCGGCGGGTCTGGTCGGCGGGGCCTTGCTCAATGAGGCGTTCGACGACTGAGCCCGTCCCTTGGCCCGTGGGCGGGAGCGGCGTTGAGCCGGGCGTGCAGATGTGCCCCGGCTCAACGCCGCACGTTCGGTGCGGAGTTCACCGGGATCAGCACGCTCCGGTCAGTGCCGCCGACGCCATCGCCGTGCCGGGCGCCGGAGGCCCGCACGGTGGTGCCGGGGGCGCGGCGGAAGGGCTGCCCGGCTCCTCCCGCCCACCCGCCCCGTTCCGGGGCCGCCGCTCGGCCGCCAGTGGCCGTCCGGCGACAGAACGGGCGCCCGGCGCTCCTCCTGCGCCTTGATCTCCCAGTAGGACGCATGAGAGGTCACGCGGTACGCCTCCTCCCATGAGGCCAACGCTGCGGTGACGGCCGAGCCTGCTGTGCCGCGGCGGCGGACGCGGGCCGCCAGCCACACGAAACCGGCGAGGACCGCGGCGAAGCCACCGAAGACCGCCAGAAGCGCCGGGAGATCGCTCATGGCTCCGAGAGTACGCGCGCCCCGCCGCCGGGACAGCCGTGGTGAAGGCGGACCGGTCCCGGAGCTTGCGACAATGGTCGTATGCAAGACATCTACGGCTATCCCGACATCGACGAGGTGCCCCCCGTCATGCGGGACATCCTCGCGAAGGACAAGGCCGAGCGGGCGGCGCGGGTCCTGACCCCCGAGGAGGCCGCGGCCTTCGCCGCCTGGACGCGTGTCTCCGCCGGGGCCGAGACGCGCTGGCCGGCCGAACTGTCCGGCGACGACGGCCTCCTCGGCTTCGAACCGCCGGCCCTTCCCGACAGCGCCTGGATCCTGCACGCCCTCTACGAGGACCCGCGCCGCCCGGCCTTCGCCGACGATGCCGACGATGCCGACGATGACGGGGATGACGGGGACGACGAGGAATCGAGCTGGGCCACCCGCCCCGGGCCGGACTGGCAGCGCCTGCGCTGGTCCGAGCTGGCCCGGCGCACCGGCGACCCGGTCGTCGAGGAAGGCGCCTACCCCGACCGCCACCAACTGCCCTCATGCCGTTCCGCGGACCGCCGCTGGCCGGACAACATCCTGTGGTCGGACGAGGGCAGTCTCGACGCGGAGACCTGGCACCAACTCGTGGACCTGCTCATCGCATACAGCCCGGACGGCCCGGACACCCGCTGCCTGGTCCACTTCTGCCGGAACATGTTCTACTACCACGTCCCCACGGTGCTCACCGGCCGCCTGGGCGACGCCCACGACCTCTCCTACCACCCCGACCTGATGGCCTACAGCCCTTCCAACATCTGGCCCGTGGACCGGTCCTGGGTCACCTTCACCCACTTCGACCTCCACGGCACCAAGGTCGCAGGCCCCACCCCGTTGATCGAAGCGCTCCTCGGTCATCCCGGACTCGAAGCCCTCCGCCTCCCCTGGAAGCCCTGACGCCGGAAGGGGAGTTGTTCGCCGGGTCCCGTGCTGCGCGTGGATCGGGCCGCACCGGACGCGACTTCAGCCGCCGGTCGTGCCGTCGAGCATCTCGCGCAGGATGTCCAGGTGGCCGTTGTGGCGGGCCGTCTCCTCGGTGAGGTGGAGGAGGATCCAGCGCAGGTCGACACGGAGGCCGTTGCGGACGGCCCGTCGGGCCCGGGTGTCCAGGTCGTTCCCGGCGACCAATTCGCGGTAACGGGCGCTCTGTTCGGCGTATTCGTCGAGCAGCTGCGCGAGCGGGAAGTCGACGGCGATCCGCATCTCGCGGTCGGGGTCCTCCTCGGTCCAGGGGCCCCGGTCCTCCTCGCCGAGGAAGACCACCTGGAACCAGTGGTACTCCACCCAGCGCAGGTGGTTGATCACTCCGCTCACGGTCATCAGCGGCGAACTCGGCAGGAGCGCCTTGCGGGCGTTCTCCGCGGAGATGCCGGCGCACTTGGCGCGGGCCGTGTCGCGTGCGTAGTCGAGGAACGTGGCGAGCTGGGTGCGCTCGTCCCACGCGGGCGGTGTGTCGTCGATTCTGGTCATCGCGCGAAGCGTTCCCGATCGCCGCGGCCGGTGTCGAGGCATTTACCGACGGGCCCGATACCGACGGGCCCGGCCCGCTCGCCCCGACCCGCTCGCCCGGCCCCTTGCCGGGCGAGTCCGGATTTCCGGTGTCATCTCCCCCCGGACCTGACAAGGAAATCACCCGCCCCGTTGAAGTAAGTGATCGATCAGTAGGGTTGATCACGTCCGGGAACAGGGACCGCCGCCGGGACGCGGCGGGCCGGAAAGAGGGGATCGACTCATGGGAATCGGTTTACCGCGCGCCGAGCGCACCCAGGGACCCGACCGAGCGAAGCGGCACGCGGTCGTCATCGGAGGAAGCCTCGCGGGGCTGTTGGCGGCCCATGTCCTCAAGGATCACGCGGACTCCGTGACCGTCGTCGAGCGCGACCGCTACCCCGACGGGCCCGAGCACCGCCCCGGCGTGCCCCAGGACCGGCACGCCCACCTCTTCCTCAAAGGCGGGGTGGACGCGCTGGAGAAGCTGCTGCCCGGCCTGTCGGAGGAGCTGCTCCAGGAGGGCGCCCCCCGCCTCGCGATGCCCACCGACATCCTGCAGTGGCAGGGGGGCGACTGGTACCGGCGCACCGCCGCCAGCACCCATGTCCTCACCGGCTCCCGGCCGTTGCCCGAGTGGGTGGTCCGCCGCCGTGTCCTCGCCGACCCCCGGATCACCGTCCTGGAGGGCACCGAGGTGACCGGCCTCGTCGGTGACGCCGCGCGCATACGCGGCGTCCGGGTCCGGGCCCGCGGCGCGGGTCAGGAGACCCGCACGCTCACCGCCGACCTGGTCCTCGACGCCTCCGGCCGCTCCTCGCGGGCCCCCGCCTGGCTGCGGGCGATCGGTGCCGAGCCGCCGCACGAGGAGACGATCGACGCGGGACTCGCCTACGCCACGCGCTTCTACCGGTCCGGACCGGGAACGGGTGAACTGCCCTACAGGGCCGTCTACATGGCGATCGACGGCAGACAGCCGCGCGGCGGAATCCTGGCGCCCGTCGAGGGCGACGACCGGTGGATCGTGCTCATGTCGGGCTTCAGGGGGAACGAACCGCCCACGGACGAGGCGGGATACCTCGACTTCGCGGCCAGCCTCCCGCACCCGGTGATACGCGAGTGGCTGGAGAAGGCCGAACCCCTCGGCTCCATCCACGGCTTCCGCAAGGCGTCCAACGTCCGCCGCCGCTACGACCTCCCGGGCCGCCGCCCGGCGGGTTTCCTCGCCACCGGCGAGGCGCTGTGCGCCTTCAACCCCGTCTACGGTCAGGGCATGTCGGTGGCCGCGCTGTGCGCCGTCGCTCTGCGCGACACCCTGGGCGACCCCCGCCGCACCCCCACCACGCGGCGCGTGCAGCGCGCCATGGCGGCCGTGGCCCGGCGGGCGTGGGACATCTCCACCGGAGGCGACCGCGCCGTCCCCGGCGTCACCGGCAACGCGGTGCGGCCCCGCGCGGTCGACCGTCCCGTCGCCTGGTACCTCGACCGCGTCATCCGGCGCGTCCCCGGCAACCCCGTCGTCGGCGACGCCTTCCGGGAGGTCGGCTCCCTCGCGGCCCCGAACACGAGGCTCTTCACCCCGAAGGTCCTCCGGGCCGTCCTCTTCAGTCCCGTTCCCGCCCCGCTCTCCGCGCCTCCGCTCCTGCCGGAGACCCCGGACGCCTGACGGCCGCCCGGGACGTCCGACGGGCCGGGCCGGATCGAAGGCGGTCCGGCCCGGCCCTTGTGGCGACGTCGTGCGTCCGGCTCGGTCCGGAAAAGTCCTCTGTCCGGAAAAGTCCTCTGTTTCGTTTTCTTTTCCGATCGGGTGAATTCAGGTCCTTATAAGGATCCGTTATGCCGGTCAGACCGACTCCGTATTGGACTTGTGAACAGAGGTCCTGGACGATACGAGTCAGGTACTTCTGGCGTGATGCCACCAGTTGTGCCGGTACATCGGACGGCATGCATACGCCGTGCGTAGCAGGGGTGTTGATCTTCGGTGCTGGGATGCGCAGGTCTTACCCGCCGCGCGTCCGTCCTCCATGCCGGCCAGTGACCGCGGCGGGTGCGCTGCCGACGGCGTCGCCAACTTCCGCGTCCCCGGACGCCGTTGTTCCCCGCAGTGTCCGGCCCGGAAATGCGCGTGAGGTGACCTTTTGTTACGCCCGCTGAAAAGTGGACTCTGCATGGGAGGAAAGTAAGTGTCAAATGCCACTGACGCAGGACTGGGGCAGGTGTCCCGGTTCAGCGTTCCGCTCCTGGGATTTGGCGTGTTCGCGGTCGCCACGAACGAGTTCGTGCTGGCGGGGATGTTGCCGCATCTTGAGGACTCGTTGCATGTCTCGACGGCGGCCGCGGGTCAGGTGGTGACGGTCTACGCGCTGGCGTGTGCGATCCTCGGGCCGGTGCTGGCGACGGTGACGGCGGCGTGGTCGCGGCGGGTGGTGCTGCTGGGGGCCGCGTTGGTGTATCTGGTGGGTACGGTGGGTGCTGCTGTGGCGCCGAACTATGCGTTGCTGCTGGTGGCCCAGGCGGTCGCGGCCGCCGGTACCGGTCTGTTCGTGCCCGTGGGCGCCTCCTCGGGCGCCTCGCTCGTGCCGCCGGAGAAGCGGGGGCGGGCCATTGCGACGGTCCTTACCGGGTTCACGGCGGCGACGGCGTTCGGTGCTCCGATCGGTACGGCGTTCGGGAGCCGGTTCGGGTGGCGCGGGACGATGTGGTTCGTGGCGGCTCTGGCCGTGGTGGGCATCGTGGGGCTGTTGACGTTGGTGCCGCGGAACATTCCGGTGCCGCCGGCGGAGAGTCTGCGGAGGCGGTTCGTGCCGCTGGCGGATCCGCGGGTGCTGACGACGCTGGCGACGACGGCGTTGGCGTTCACGTCGGTGTACGTCCTTTACACCTACATTGCGGACATCTTCGACGGTGCCACGGGTGGTTCGGGCGGTAGGACGGCGACGTTGATGTTCGTGCTCGGGGTGATCTCGATCGTGGGCAGTTATCTGGCCGGGATCGTGACGGACCGGATCGGGGGCCGGGGTGTGATGGCGATCTGCCTGGTCTGGGTCGCGGTGTGCCTGGCGTTGGTGCAGGTGTTCAGCGGGTCGTTCCCGGCGTCGGTCGGTTTCATCGCGGTCTTCGCGGTGGCCTGCTTCAGCATGAGCGCCCCGCAGCAGCACCGGCTGATCGGGCTGAACCCGCCGCTGGCCTCGGTGCTGGTCTCGCTGCACTCCTCGATCCTGTACGTGGCCATCGCCCTGGCCGGGGCCATCGGCGGTGCGGGACTGTCCATCGGCGGCTCCGGCAGCCTCGGCTACATCGCCGCGGTCATCGCCGTCCTCGGCCTCGCCTTCTCCGAACTCGCCCACCGCCTCACCCAGCGCAAGGCGGCCGTTGTGGCAGGCTCCGCCGAACCGGCGCAGGAAGCAGCCGTCACGTCCTGACCGGACGCCCGAGGCGAACGGCCCACGGCCGGTGCGCAGCCCCTCCATCCAGGGGCCGCCCACCGGCCGTGGGCATTTCCGCGTCCTCGCGGCGCCGCCCCGCGTCAGACGCACTCGGGGGCGGAAGCCAGCTCGGTGTAGCGGCTGGCGTAGAAGACCAGCGGGCCCTCCCGGCCGGTCAGCCCGCCCTCCAGGGCCTCGGCGACGACCAGTTCGTGGTCGCCCGCCGGCTGGATGGTGGAGATCCGGCAGTCCAGCCAGGCCAGCCCGTCGCGCAGCACCGGGTGCCCGCCCCGGGTGAACCCCCACTCCCCGCCGGTGAACCGGTCCGCCCCCCGGGTGCTGAACGCCCGGCACACGTCCTCGTGCTGTCCCCCGAGGACGGTGACCGCGAAGCCCCCGGCGGACCGGACGGCCGGCCAGGTGGTCGAGGAGCGCGCGGCGCACACGGCGATCAGCGGTGGCTCCAGCGACACGGACATGAAGGAGTTGACGGCCATGCCCACCGGACCGTGCGGCGTCTGCGCGGTGACCAGCACGACGCCGGTGGCGAACCGGCCGAGGATGTCGCGGAAGGAGCGCTGCTCCAGCATGTGTTCTCCCGTTCGGATGTGAGGGGGTCCGCGGCCGCCGGGGCGGGCGCGGAACACCGGAAAGGCCGTGGAAAGGCCGTCGGGCAGCACCGGCGGACCGGGCCGCCGTCCCGCGGCCGTCCGCCGGCGCTGCCCGGCCGGTGATGGTGCGCGGTGTGCCCGGACAGCGGCCCCGGAGGGCGGCGGCCCGGGGAACCGTTACAGCAGGAAGCTGACGGCCTGCGGGTCCTCGCCGAGCAGCACCCGGCCGTACATCTCCTCCGGGATTCCGGCCCCGAATCCCGCGTGCCGGTTCGCCACGTTGACGTCCCGCCAGATCCGCTGGAGGGGGTTGAACTCGGCGAAGGCGGACGTTCCATGGGCACTGACCAGCAGGTCGATCGCCTCGCGGCACTGCCTGCTGGCGTATGCCGAGTCGGTGCGGACGCGGACGCGGGTGGGCACGTCCGGTGCCTCGTCGCGGCGGGCGTGCGCGTCGATGTCCCCGGTGAGCCGGTACGCGTGGAACAGCGCGGTGTCGATCTTCGTGGCCGCCTCGGCGACGGTGGTCTGGAAGGTCACCGACTGGACCTGGCTGGTGTAGTTGGAGGCGTTGATCGACCGCTTCGGCGCCTTCTCCAGGACCAGCTCCAGGCCGGTCCTCACCTCGCCGAGCTGTGCGCCGAGCAGTGAGGTCAGAAGCATGCCGGAGAAGCTGCTGCGGTAGAGGGTCTCCTCGGGGTGGCGGGGCGGGATCGCGCTGTCGAGTGCCTGCGCCAGCGGGATCAGCCGGTGGTCGGGGACGGTCTTCCCGTCCACCACGATGGTGTTGCTGCCGGTGCCCCGCAGGCCCGTGATGAACCAGGTGTCCTCGACGGTCGTGTCCCGCATGGGGACGAGCGCGAGGAACAGCTCGGGCGCGGCGTCCCCGTCCTGCACCGGGAGGACGACCACGGCCCAGTCGCAGTGCCACGCACCGGACGAGTAGGGCCACTTGGCGGTGACCAGGGCGCCGCCCTCCACCTTCCGGGCCGGGGCGCCGGGGCCCAGGACCAGGGCGGCCCCGGCGTCGGGGTTGTCGCCCCAGACCTCCTCCCGCGCCTCGTCCGGGAAGAGCGCCGCGACGAAGTTGCCCGCGTTGAGGACGCCGGTGACCCAGGCGGCCGAGCCGCAGCCGCGGCCGAGTTCGGTGACGACGTCCAGCAGGGTGCGGGCGTCCGTCTCGTAGCCGCCGAAGCGCCGGGGCGTCAGCAGCCGGAAGAGCCCCGCGTCCTTGATGGCGGCGACGGTGCCTTCGTCGAGCCTGCGGTCGCGGTCGGCCTGCGGGGCGTCCGCCCACAGCCGGTCCCGCAGGGCGGCGGCCCGTGCGACGAGCTCCGTACGGGAGGGTGCGTCGTGCGTGGCGGCCGTGGTCGACGTGCTCCGGGAAGAAGTGGTCATGGACAGCTGCCTCCTGTCGAGCCGAGGGATGGTCCTGCGACGCTGATGCGGGATCGCGTCGCGGAACGGGTCGCCAGACGGGAAGACCTGCCCCAGGGCGAGGGCAGAACCGGAGGGGCGGCGGCGGGGCCGCGGTCGTTCTCCGGAGGGCCGGCCATTGCGTGGCGCTCCTCGTGCGCGGCCGGCGCAGTCGCGCGGGCCGCCGCGGTGACACCACGTAAACGCGCACCCGGGCGCGAAGACGTTCATTTTCTGATTTCCCCCGTTGGTCCCCGTTGCTCCGGCGTAGATCCATCTCGGGACCAAGATCCGTCCCGGGACCTAGGCCGGTGGTTCGAGCTTCCCCCAACTATGGGCGGAGTGCCAATACGAAGGGAGTATGGGGGTCATATCGAAAACGAATAACGGGAGTGCGAACGGCTTTTCCCGCCTGCCGGTGAAATCGAGCCATGGCGGATTCCCGAGGGGTGCGCCAAGGCTGGACGGAGGGCCGGGAGTTGCCCGTGGCGGCCATTACAGAGGGACGAACCACCCTGCGGGGGCCGTGATTTTGAATGCATCCGTCCGATGTGCGTCCCGATTGTTCCCAAGGCGTTTGCGAGTCAAGACCCCTGCGTGTCAAATATTCCTCGTGCGGTGTACATCAATGTCCGTTGTCTGACGCCTCGGCGTGGGGCAGAATCGACCGGGTCGTTGGTTCCGGTGGAGCCAACGGGACAGGTGTATCCAGGGGTGCCGGCGTTGTGGCTACGCAAGGGCACTCCCGAACGGGGGATCCATATGAGCGCCACCTTGTGTCCATCCATGGCTGTGCCGCCCGGCAGCGCGCTCCGCGCTGCCGTTGCCGTTGCCCGTCGAGCGGGTGTCGCGACAGCTTCGCGCTAGAGAACCCGGTCGGCGTGGGCCGACCCGTGTGCGACCGTGTCGCCCCGGTCGGCTCCATGATGCCCAGCCGAGCCGACCCGTCCTGCCGGTCCGTCGTCCACCAGGCCGCCTCATCCATCCGTACGCGTCCGTCCGTACGCGTCCAGCCGTGCGCACGAGCGTCCCGGCGCGTCAAGTTCCGTTCAGTGATGCGTCGTTGGGGTGGGGAGCGGGTCCCGGGCCGACCTGACGGATTGCATCGTCCGTACATCCGCATTTCATCGACCACCCACGGAAGGGCACTAGTGTCTGATTCTGCGCAGTTGCAGGGGCCGCCGACACCGGCGTGCCGTTCGAGCCGCTGTGCGCTCCGGGCGTCCCGCTCCCGGAGGTCAACCGCGAGAGCCTTCCCGTCCGACGGCCCCGAAGCCGTCCGACGGTCCCGCCGGCCCGAGGCCGGACCAGGGACTGTCTCGCCTGTCGTTTCGCCACCCCCCACCTCTTCTCGATCCACCGCTCCCCATCGCCGGATTGGAGTTCGAGTTCGTGATCATGGATAACGTTTTAGAAGACATCAGGATGCGTGATGCTCTGCAGCAGCCCGAGTGGGGTGATGTTCTGCAGGTCAGTCGTGTCCGGGACGCGTTGATGACGCGTCCGCCGCTGGTG
Source organism: Streptomyces luteireticuli (assembly GCF_041519305.1). NCBI lineage: Bacteria > Bacillati > Actinomycetota > Actinomycetes > Kitasatosporales > Streptomycetaceae > Streptomyces > Streptomyces luteireticuli. The sequence continues at coordinate 1,248,345 of NZ_CP167927.1, read as the reverse complement.
CAGGCCTCGGATGTGGCCACGCTGCGCGGGCATCTGGCCAAGGTCGCCGCCGGGCAGGCGTTGATCGTCCAGGCCGGTGACTGCGCGGAGGATCCCCAGGAGTGCACGGTCGCGCATGTGGCGCGCAAGGCGGCGCTGCTGGACCTGCTGGCCGGTGCCCTGCGCCTGGTGGCGCACCGGCCCGTCATCCGGGTCGGGCGGATCGCGGGGCAGTTCGCCAAGCCCCGCTCGAAGCCGACCGAGATGGTCGACGGGGTCGAACTCCCCTCGTTCCGCGGCCACATGGTCAACGGCCCGGAGGCGGACGCGGACAGCCGGTGGCCCGCCCCCCTGCGCATCCTGACCGGCTACATGGCCGCCGGCGACATCGTCGAGCACCTGGGCTGGCGCGAACGCGCCGCCGGCCGCGACGTGATCGAGCCCGTCGTCTGGACCAGCCACGAAGCCCTCCTGATGGACTACGAGGTGCCGATGCTGCGCACCGACGAGCAGGACCGGCTCTACCTGGGGTCGACGCACTTCCCGTGGATCGGGGAGCGGACCCGTCAGGTCGAGGGGGCGCATGTGGCGCTGCTGGCCGAGGTGAGCAATCCGGTGGCGTGCAAGGTCGGTCCGAAGATGACACCTGACGAACTCCTCGCGCTGTGCGAGCGGCTGGATCCGTACCGGGAGCCGGGGCGGCTGACGCTGATCGCCCGGATGGGTGCGGAGAATGTCGCGGAGCGGCTGCCGGCTCTGGTCGAGGCGGTGAGGGCGGCCGGTCATCCGGTGATCTGGCTGACCGATCCGATGCACGGCAACACCGTGTCCGCGCCGGGGGGTTACAAGACCCGTCTGGTGGAGACCGTGTCGCTGGAGGTCGCGCGGTTCCTGGAGGCGGTCACGACGGCCGGCGGGGTGGCCGGCGGGCTGCATCTGGAGACCACGCCGCACGATGTGACGGAGTGCGTCGTCGACGCGTCCGGGCTGTCCGGGGTCGGCGAGCGGTACACGTCCTACTGCGACCCCCGGCTCAACCCGTGGCAGGCCGTCAGCGTCGTCTCCTCCTGGAAGACCCGATCCGCCGTGAACGCCTGACGACCGGCGCCACCGGGTGCGTTCACCGCGTCCCGGACCATCAGGACTCCCGTACCCCGACGCCCCTTGCGAGACGATATGAGCGACAGCATGTCATCGACGACCGTGGCCCCGTCCGTCTTCACCAGTGACCTCGATCTGCGCGCCCGCAACCGGGAGGCGGTGGAGAAGTATCTGCGGACGGGTGCCGAGGCGCGCCTGGAGCGGTACACGCTCTACACCGAGGACGGTGAGACGGCCCTGTTCTACACCGACATCGGCCGGCCGATCGTGGTGAAGGGCCGGGACCGTCTCCGGCGGCACAACGAGCTCTCGCTGGAGGTCCTGCCCGACTGGGAGTGGATCGACGTCCGGATCTACGAGACCCAGGACCCGAACGTGATCTGGGTGGAGTGCGACGGGGAGGGGACGATCCGCTTCCCCCAGTACCCCGAAGGTCACTACCGCAACCACTTCATCCACGGCTTCACGCTCGAGGACGGCAGGATCAAGTCCAGCCGCGAGTACGCCAATCCGATCGAGCACATGCGGTCGCTGAGCATCGAGACGCCGCACATCAACCGCGACTGGATCCCGACGGACCACTAGCGGCTCAGAAGCCAGCAGTTCCGAACATCCCCCGAAGCCCTATCACAGCAAAGGACTTAGGAGACATGGCCATAGGCGCAGAGGCCTCGCGCACCACCGTCGACCTCATCACCGCCGCCTGGAGGACCCAGGCGGTATACGCCGCGGCCCAACTCGGCCTGCCCGACCTCGTCGCCGCCGGCAACACCGACGACGCCTCGCTCGCCCGGGCCACCGGGATGGACGAGGACGTCGTCCACCGCCTGATGCGGCTGCTGGTGTTGCTTGGCGTGTTCGCCTCGGACCACGACTACAGGACCACCGAGGTCGGCGAACTCCTGCGGGACCGCCCGGAGTCGCTCCGCGACATGTGCCTGCTGTACGGAGAGGAGTTCTACTCGGCCTGGGGGCACGCGGAGGAGTCGTTCCGCACCGGGGCGTCCGGCTTCGAGAAGGTGCACGGCCAGCCGCTCATCCCCTACCTGCGCGCCAACTCCGAGGCGGCGGGCCGCTTCCAGCGGGCCATGCAGGCGAGCAACTTCTACTTCGACTCGGTCCCGCGGGAGATCGACTTCTCCGGCGACCGGCACATCGTCGATATCGCGGGCGGCAGTGGCCAGTTGCTCTCCACGGTCCTGCGCGCGGCCCCGCAGGCCCGCGGCACGCTCGTGGACCTCGAGCACACCATGCCCATCGCCCGGGCGCACTTCGAGCAGACGGTCGGCGCCGACCGGGTCGACCTGGTCGTCACCGACATGTTCTCCGGCCAGCTGCCGGAGGGGGCGGACACCTATCTGCTGTCGCGCGTGCTGGGCGACTGGGAGGAGAAGCACTGTCTGCGCCTGCTCGCCAACCTCCGTTCGGCGATGTCCGACGACTCGCGGCTGGTCGTCGTCGAGCGGCTCACCCGCGACGACGGCACGGGCCTGTTGCCGGCGCTGTGGGACCTGCACCTGTATGTGCTCAACGGCGGCCGGCAGCGGACGCTCGACAGCACGCGGGACCTGTTCGCGCGGACGGGGCTGACCATCGAGCGCAGTGTCGAACTGCCCAGCGAGAACACGGCGTTGATCCTGAAGAAGACCCCGGCGTAACTCTCCGCCCCCGCCGCGGCGCGCCCACCCTTCGCGCCCCGGTGCACCTCCTTCGCTCTGGATAGGAACCATGGCAACAACACACTCCGCGGATGTCGTCGTCGGCGGCGGCGGCATCGGCGGTCTGACGGCCGCCCTCAGCCTGCACGCGGCCGGGATCGAGCCGCTCGTCCTCGAGTCCGCCCGGGAGATCCGGCCGCTCGGTGTGGGCATCAACCTCCAGCCGGCGGCCGTCCGCGAGCTGGACGAGCTCGGCCTCCTCGACGAGCTGGCCGAGCTCGGCGTGCCCGCCGTCGAGCACGTCTTCGCGGACAGTCGCGGCCGTACGCTCTTCGGTGAGGCGCGCGGCACGGCCGCGGGCTACAACTGGCCGCAATTCTCCGTTCACCGCGGGGAGTTGCAGCTGATGCTGCTGGACGCGGTCGTCGAGCGGCTGGGCCCGGGGGCGGTGCGCACCGGCGTCCGGGCCGTGGACTTCGAGGAGACGGGCGACGGGGTCCGGGTGCACGCCGCGGACCGGTCGACGGGCGACTCCCTCGACTTCTCGGCCGGGGCCCTGGTCGCCGCCGACGGCATCCACTCCACCCTCCGTTCCCTCCTCCACCCCGACCAGGGGCCGCTCCGGTGGAACGGCGTCACGATGTGGCGCGGCGTGACGGAGACGGAGTCGTTCGCCCCCGGCAACTCCGTGGTGATCGCGGCGGACGACAAGAACACCCAGTTCGTCGCGTACCAGATCTCCGGCACGGCCCTGGAGCGGGGCCGGACCCTCGTCAACTGGGTCTGTCTGGTGCCGACGGGCGAGCCCGGCGCGCTGGGCACGGGCGTCAACTGGAACGCGCCCGGCACGATCGAGGACCTGCTCCCGCACTACGCGGACTGGCACTTCGACTGGACGGACCTGCCCGAGCTGTTCGCGCGCAGCGAGCAGATCCTGGAATACCCGATGGTCGACCGCGACCCGCTGCCGTTCTGGGGCCGGGGGCGGGTGACCCTGCTGGGCGACGCGGCGCACCCCGGCTATCCGTCGGGCGCCAACGGCGGCACGCAGGCGATCATCGACGCGCGGGTGCTGGCGTACCACCTGGCGGCCGGGCCGGACGTCGTCGGGGCGCTGGCCGCCTACGAGGCGGAGCGCCGTGCGGCGACGTCGGCGATCGTGCTGGCGAACCGTGAGATGGACCGGGTGGGCCGCAACAGGTCGGCCGCCCCGGGCGGGCCTTCGGGCGAGTCGATCGAGAAGGTCACGGAGGCGTACCGCAGGGCGGCGGGGGAGGCGGAGAAGCTGAACACCCGGGCTTCGCTGACGCCGCCCGGGGCCGTGCGGGTGTGAGGCCGGGGTGGGAGTCCCTTCCGGGCCGGCGGGACTCCCACCACCGGGTACGGGTTAGGGCCTGTGCCGACCCATCGGACGCGCCCTAGGGCCCCTCCGCGACGACGATGATGTGGTCGCCGTCGCCCAGGGCGAGCGGTGCCGTCCTGGGCGGGTTGAGGTGCACGCCGTATCCGGGCGGGGTGTCGCGGTCGTGGCCGAGCCGGTAGCCGATGGCCGTCTCCCCGCGCCGGCGGGCCGCTTCGACGGCCGTCGCGAAGTCGGCCTTGACGCCCGGGCGGAGGTAGTGGGGCGCGGGCTTGAGGTAGATCTCCGATCCGGCGGGGTCGAAGAGGGCGCTGATGACGCCGTACAGGTCCTTGTTCTCGGCGAGTTGGGTGAGCAGCAGGCTGACGAGCCGGTTGCTGACGATGAAGTCGTCGGCCTTGGTGACCTGGGCGACCTCGCGGTTGCCGTCGTGGTTCATCTCGGAGACGATCGAGTACGGGTCGCCGAGCCGGACTTCGATGTCCCGCAGGTGAAGGAGCGTCACCAGGGTGCGGTTGTCGGCCCGTTCGGGGTCGACGGTCTCGTCCGAGAGGACGAGGATGTGCTGGTAGTCGCCGGGGTCGAGGGACTCCAGCGAGGGCCTGCTGGTCGGTGAGCAGCGCTTGTGGCCGATGGTGAGGTTGTCGAGCGGGGTCGTCCAGCGGGTGGCGGGGCGGCGGGGAGCGGCGATGTCGAGGGCGGAGCCGGGCCGGACGAAGTCGTCCAGCAGGTCGATGATCTTCGGTGCCCGGGAGTTCCAGCCGATCAGCAGGGTGCGGTCGGGGGCCGCGGGGCGGCCGGGGGACAGGACGACGGCGGACTCGACGATCGCCGGCGGGGCGTCGGCGAGCTCGATGAGCACGTCGTCCTCGGCGATCAGGATGATCTCGTCCCGCGCGGAGATCACGGTGTCCATGGGCGGGTTGACCAGGATGCGGCCGTCGTCGGTGCGGAGTCCGACGGGGATGCCGCGGCGGTAGCGGTGCAGGGCCTCGCCGTAGGTCAGGCCGGCCAGCGCCGGTTCGGGGCGGAGGTAGATCTCGTTGCCGAAGAAGCTGAGCAGTTCGTTCCAGACGGCGGACAGCCCGGACTGGCGGTGCGACTGCACGACGAGGCGGACGGCGAGGTCCTCGGCGTCGACGACCAGTCCGCCCTCGCCGGCCGCGAGCCGGGCGGCGGCCAGGTTCCCGGAGTCCTGCACGGAGGCCACGACCGGGGGCCGGGTCCCGGTCCAGGCGCGGTTGTTGAGCACGAGCAGGACCTTGATGACCAGGGTGTCGCGTTCCTCGCCGAAGGACGGCAGCACCATGACCGCCTTGGCGGTGTCGGGGCTGGCGAGCTCCAGGTCCGCCTGCTTGAGGGGGTTGCCGGAGCGGCAGATGACCTGGGTGCGGCCGGTCTCGGGCACGCGGGCCCGGATCTGCTCCTCCATGTCGACCTTGTCGCGGTCGGCGAGGACGACCACGCACGAGCGGCGCTCGCTCTGATTGGCCTCGACGAGCTCCTCGATCACGGTGAAGATCTGGTCCGACCAGCCCAGCACGATCGTGTGCCCGCGTTCCAGGACGCGCGAACGCCCCTTGCGCAGCCGCTGGATGCGGTGGTCCAGGCCGGTGGTGAGCACACCGATGAGCGAACTGACGATGAAGATCCCGCCGATCGTGACCGTCAGCATCAGCCCGAGGAACACCGGGCCCCCGGTGTCGCCGCCCATCGTGCCCGGGTCGAGCGTGCGCAGCAGGCTCATCCAGGCGACGCCCCGCCAGCCGCCGTTGGCCTCGGTGTCGGAGTCGGTGAACAGGGTCACGGCCGTCGCCGTGACCGCGATGAGCACCACCGAGGCGAGGCCCAGCCAGCCGATCAGAGCCGGGGTGCCGCGGTCCATCGTGCTGTCGAACCAGTACCGCAGCCGTTCCCGCAGCTTCACGCGCATCACTCCTGCCGTCCCGGCGGTCCGGCGATTCGCCGCGCGGGGTGGGTCGTTGTCCGTCGGAAGAGCTGTCAGATTACGCACTTCATGGTCGAGGTCCGGACACCGTGCATGAGGGTGATTGAGGCGAGAAGGCCTGCTCTGTCCTTGTTGGTGACGGGCTGGTAATTACTCCTCTGCTGTAGGGTTTCGGTCATTCAAACGGTGATATCGGGCCACTTTGCCGGTGGTCGGCGTCGTTTCGCGGTCCGGGTGAATGGCCGAAATGCGCACTGTCATCTGAAGGGTCCTTGCCGCCCCTGCCGTCGGGTCACTCTCTGTACTTGCCGGTAACCCGAGGTCAGCAGGGGATTCGGAATGTCAAACATGCCGAACGGCCCTCATGCGGGTGACGTGGCTTGCGGCGGTGGATGCGCGCCGCTCCGTATCGCGCCAGTGGCCGTGGTCGGCGCTGGACGCACAGTGGGTGGCGTGCAAGCATCCCGCCGTGATCTACGTATGGCCCATATGCAACGCATCGGCGAACCGGACGGCGGCCGTTCTCGTGTACAGGGGGAAGCCCGTCGTCTGAGACCGGCGGGCGGCGGGCGCCCGGGGTGCGGCCCGGTGGGCGGTGCGCAATGCGCTGTTCACTGCTCCGTCACGCCGGGGGGCGAATTGATTGCCATCATCGGTGGGTCCGTGGCGGCGTGGCCCGTCCGCTCGTGTGCGGTGCGGAGGGTGTGAAGTCGGCCGCCGCGGTTCGAGGTTGGGCGGTGAATCACGACGATGCGTCCGAGGGTCCCCCGGCGCGCGGCCCGTTCCGGGCCCGTGGGTGATCCGGCGCGCGGCCCGCCCCCGCCCCGGCGGTCGCCGCCCGCGCCCGGATGACGAAGATCACAGAATCGGGGGGAATTCCGCCGCGGACCCGGGGGAGAACCGTGTCCGTCGGCAAAGGTGCCACTGTCCGTCACGGGCGATGAACCCGTGGTCATTGACCAACAGTTTGCGAGAGAGGGCGTTTTCCTGGTGAATGCCGTTGCGAACCTACCGACCGAGTTATCCTTCAACATCCTGGGGCCGGTGGCGGTGTCGTCGACCGAGGGTCCGCTCCCGCTGGGCCCGGCCCGCCAACGCGCCGTGCTGTCCGCGCTGTTGCTCGCGCCGGGGCAGGTGGTCGGGGCGGAGCGGATCACAGAGGCGATATGGCCGGCGGGCCCTCCCGGCAACTCGGTCGCCAGTCTCCACAGCTACGTCTCCCACCTCCGCCGCCAACTGGAGCCGGACTGCCCGCCCTGGGGACGGAACCGGATCCTGCGGCGGGAGCCGCAGGGGTACGTCCTGGCCGTCGAGGCGGAACGGGTGGACGCCCGGCGCTTCGAGGGCCTGCTGCGCGAAGGGCGGCAGCTGCTGAGGGAGGGTCGCTACCCGGAGGCGAGCCGGGCCCTGCGGGCCTGCCTGGAGCTGTGGCGCGGTGCGCCCTACGCCGAACTCGGCGACTACGAGCCCGCCGTGTGCGAGGCGGCACGCCTGGAGGAGCTGCGCCTGGCCACGATGGAGGCGCTGTGGGAGGCCGAGCTGGCCTGGGGCCACGACTATGTCACCGCCATCGCCGAACTGGCCGCGCTGAGCGCCCGGTTCCCCACCCGTGAACGGCTGGGGTGGCTGCTGATGGTCGCCCTGTGCGAGGTGGACCGGCAGGCCGAGGCGGTGGCGGTGTACAACCGCATCCGCAAGGCGCTGGCCCAGGAGCTGGGCGTGGACCCGGGCCGGGAGCTGCGGTCGCTGTTCGCCCGGATCCTGCGCGACGAATGCGTCGGACGGGCCTGCCTGCAGAGTTGACGGCCGCCGGGGGACGCTCCAACCGCCCCCCGGCGAGCCCCAGGGCATGTCCGACGGGCCGGTACGGGCCCGGCGGACACGCCCTTGGCGGCATCCGGACCGTTCTCAGTGGATCCGCCGGTCATGGCCGGCCCAGTAGGGCTCCCTGATGCGGCCCTTCTGGATCTTGCCGTTGCTGGTGCGGGGCAGGGCGTCCCGGAAGTCCACGGACGTGGGCGCCTTGTACCGGGCCAGCTGCTGTTTGCAGTAGGCGATGACCTCTTCCTCGGTGACCGGGGTGCCCGCGGCGGGCACGACGACCGCCTTGACGGTCTCGCCCCACCGCTCGTCCGGCACGCCGACGACGGCCACCTCGGCGATCCCGGGGTGGCTCTGGAGGCAGTCCTCGACCTCCACCGAGGACACGCTCTCGCCGCCGGTGACGATGACGTCCTTCACCCGGTCGAAGAGGGCGAGATGCCCCTCGTCGTCGAAGGAGCCGACGTCGCCGGTGCGGAACCAGCCGTCCTCCACCGCGGCCTCGTTCGCCCGCTCGTCCCGCCAGTAGCTGTCGAGCACCATGTTGGAGCGCGCCAGCACCTCGCCGCGCTCGCCGGTCCGCAGCCGCACCCCCAGGGCGGGCGCGCCGGCCCGGGTGAGCCCGCCGTCCCCGGGGGCGCCCGGCAGGCGGCGGTTGAAGGTGAGGAGCGTCGTCTCGGTCAGACCGTAGACCTGGAGGAACTCCCAGCCCAGTTCCTTCTCGACGCGGGAGACCAGCTGTTCGCCGACGGGCGCGCCCGCGCAGACCACGCGGACCCGGCCGCGTCCGGGTATCTCGCCCGGCCAGTCGCGGGCGGCCTGGAGCACCGCGTCCCACACGGCGGGGGCGCCGAACGCCAGCGTCACACCGTGCTCCTCGACGCGCCGCAGGATCTCCATGCCGTCGATCCGGCGGATCAGCACCTGCTTGGCGCCCAGCCCGGCGAGGAGGAACGGCACGCCCCAGCCGTTGCAGTGGAAGGTGGGCAGGGTGTGGAGGTAGACGTCCCCCTCCCAGATGCGGGCGTGGACGCCGAAGGTCATGGCGTTGAGCCAGATGCTGCGGTGGGTGAGCGCGACGCCCTTGGGGCGGGCCGAGGTGCCCGAGGTGTAGTTGAGGGTGGCGACCGCGTTCTCGTCGGGCCGCGACCAGGGGCGGGGCGCGACGTCGAAGCGCATGACCTCCCGCTCGGTCTGCTCGCCGAGGACGAACCGCTTCGGCACGTCGACGGAGCCCAGGGCCGCCTCGACGTCGGGGTCGACGAAGACGACGGAGGCGTCGCACTGGCGCAGGATGTAGGAGATCTCCTCGGGCGTGAGCCGGTAGTTCACCGGGACGCAGATCCGTCCGCTCGCCGTGACCGCGTAGAGCAGCTCCAGCAGCCGGGAGGAGTTGGGGCTGACGACGGCGACCCGTTCGCCCTCGCCGACCCCCAGCGCGTCGAGGCCGGCCTGCCAGGCCCGTACGCGCCGCAGCGTCTCGCCGTACGTGGCGGTGGGCAGCGCGGCGGCCGGCTGGTGCGGCTCGTCGACAAGTGAGGTGCGGGAGGCGGCCGTTGCCTCGGCGCGGTCGAGGAAGTCGGCCGTGGTGAGCGGAACGAGCATGAGGTGTCCTCCGACGGGAGTACCGGGAGAAGGGGCGAACAGAAAGGGGGCGGGTGCGCCCCGTGCGCAGCGGACGCTCCGGTCGCCCGAGGCCGCGCCATCGCTTCAGACGCCCATAGTGGCACTCCCGGTCGCCATCCAGAAAGCCTCGATCTTTCGGCGCCAAGTTGCGTCCAAGAAAGCATCAAGAGCGGTCGGCGACGATGCGAACACACCGCGGGCCGTCCCTCCACCGAGCGTGCTCGGAGCACCGGGAAGGGCCGGTCCCCGCCGGTTCCGCGGTGGGCACGGGCGACGAGGTCGGGAGAGATGATGCGAGACGAGCAGCCGCACTTGGCGACCACTTGGGCCGCCCGGGGGTGGGTCGAGGAGGAGGGCATCGGCAGCGCCACCCTGGGCCGGCTGGTGCGCGCCTGGCCCCGCCGCGCGGCGGTGGTCAACAAGGCGGACATCCTGGACGAGTGGGCCGACTACGACACCCTCGTCCCCGACTACCCGCTGGAGATCGTGCCGTTCGCCGAGCACCCCCTGTTCCTCGCGGCCGAACCGCACCAGCGGCAACGGGTGCTGACGGGCATGTGGATCGGCTACAACGAGCGCGTCATCGCCACCGAACAGCTCATCGCCGAGCCCGCCTTCGACCTCGTGATGCACGGGGTGTTCCCCGGCAGCGACGACCCGCTCATCCGCAAGAGCGTGCAACAGGCCGTCGTGGACGAGAGCTTCCACACCTATATGCACATGCTCGCCATCGACCGCACCCGGGAGCTGCGCAAGATCAGCGAACGGCCGCCCCAGCCCGAACTCGTCACCTACCGGCGGCTGCGCCGCGTCCTGGCGGACATGCCGGAGAAGTGGGAGCGGGACATCGCCGTCCTCGTCTGGGGCGCGGTGGCCGAGACCTGCATCAACGCCCTGCTGGCGCTGCTGGCCCGGGACACGACGATCCAGCCCATGCACGCCCTGATCACCACCCTGCACCTGCGCGACGAGACGGCGCACGGCTCGATCGTCATCGAGGTCGTCCGCGAGCTGTACGCCCGGATGAACGAGGAGCAGCGCCGCGCCCTCGTCCGCTGTCTGCCGATCGCGCTGGAGGCCTTCGCCGAACAGGACCTGTCGGCGCTGCTCCTCGAACTGAACGCGGCGGGCGTCCGCGGTGCGGAGGAGATCGTCGGCGATCTGCGGGCGACGGCCGGCGGGAAGCGGCTCGTCCGCGACTTCTCCGGCGCCCGGAAGATGGTCGAGCAGCTGGGGCTGGACGACGCCGTCGACTTCGACTTCCCGGAGCGGCCCGACTGGTCGCCCCACAGCGGAACCCAGCGCTGACGCCCCCCGGCCCGGCACCCCTACCGAACCACGCGGCGGAGAACCAGCCTTGCGCAGTGCAGAACACGACCACCGGCCGCCTCACCCTGCCAGGAAGGAAGCGATGATGGAGTTGCACGAGGGAGGCGGGAGGCCGCTCCGTCAGCGGCTGGCGGCCGCCCGGGAGGCGGAGCGCCACCGTCTGCTGCTGGACCTGATCCGCACGCACACCGCCGCCGCCACGGACGGGAGGACCAAGTCCCTCGACGCCGGGCGGGCCTTCGGCGAGCAGGGGGTCCGCGGCAAGTCCGCGGGACGGCTGCGGGAGCTGCTGTCGGAGGCGACCGGCCTCGCGCTCCCCGCGACCGTCGTCTTCGACTACCCGACCCCGCGCGCGCTCGTGGAGCACCTCGCCCACCTGCTGCTCGGCGACGGCACCGCCGCCCCGTCGGCGGCCGGCCACGGCGCGGCGGCCGCGGACGAGCCGATCGCCATCGTCGGCATGGGCTGCCGGCTGCCCGGCGGCGTGAAGTCCCCCGAGGACCTGTGGGAGCTGGTCCGCTCCGAGACGGACGCGATCTCCGAGTTCCCCACCGACCGCGGCTGGGACGTCGAGTTCGACCCCGACCCGGACCGCATCGGCACCACCGTCACCCGGCACGCCGGCTTCCTCTACGACGCCCCCGACTTCGACGCCGACTTCTTCGCCATCAGCCCGGGCGAGGCCGTGACGATCGACCCCCAGCACCGGCTCCTCCTGGAGACCACCTGGGAGGCCATCGAAGGGGCCCGGCTCGACCCGACCTCGCTGCGCGGCAGCAAGACCGGGGTGTTCGTCGGCCTCATGTACAGCGAGTACGGCGCCCGAATCCGCAACGTGCCGCCGGCCGCCGAGGGTTACCGCGTCATCGGCAGCATGCCCAGCGTCGCCTCGGGCCGCCTCGCCTACACCTTCGGCTTCGAGGGCCCCGCGGTCAGCGTGGACACCGCCTGCTCCTCCTCCCTGGTCGCCATGCACCTCGCGGCCGAGTCGCTGCGCAAGGGCGAGTGCTCGCTCGCCGTGGCCGGCGGCGCCACCGTCATGTCCACCCCCTGGGGCTACATCGAGTTCAGCCGCCAGCGCGGCCTCGCCCCCGACGGGCGGGCCCGCTCGTTCTCCGCGGACGCGGGCGGCAGCAGCTGGTCCGAGGGCGTGGGCGTGCTCGTCCTGGAGCGGCTCTCCGACGCCCGGCGCAACGGGCACCGCGTCCTCGCCGTGCTGCGCGGCTCCGCGGTCAACCAGGACGGCGCCTCCAACGGCCTGACGGCGCCCAACGGTCCGGCCCAGCAGAAGGTGATCCGGCAGGCGCTGACCCACGCGGGACTCTCCACGGCGGACGTCGACGTCGTCGACGCGCACGGCGCCGGGACCCGGCTCGGCGACCCGATCGAGGCCCAGGCGCTGCTGGCCACCTACGGCCAGGACCGTCCCGACGGACAGCCGCTCTGGCTCGGCTCGCTGAAGTCCAACATCGGCCACACCCAGGCCGCGGCCGGCGTCTCCGGCGTCATCAAGATGGTGATGGCGATCCGCAACGGCGTCCTGCCGCGCAGCCTGCACATCACCGAGCCGACACCGATGGTCGACTGGACCTCCGGCGCCGTGGAACTGCTCACCGAGGCCCGGCCCTGGCCCGAGAGGGACCGGCCGCGCCGGGCGGGCGTCTCCTCCTTCGGCGTGGGCGGGACCAACGCCCACGTCATCCTGGAGCAGGCGGAGGCCGAGCCCGAGCCGTCCGCCGCGGACGGCGACGCGCGTCCGCTGCCCTGGCCCGTCTCCGGGCGCGGCCCCAAGGGCCTGCGCGCCCAGGCCGCGCGGATCCGGGAGTTCCTGGCGGACCACCCCGAACTCCCCGCCGCGGACGTGGCGTACTCGCTGGCCGCCACCCGGGCGGCCCTGCCCGACCGGGCCGTCGTGGTGGCCGCGGACCGCACCGAGGCCATGGCGCGCCTGGCCGCCCTCGCCGACGGCGAACAGGGCGAACAGGTGGCGCTGGGCGTCGCGGCGCACCACGACCGCCTCGCCTTCGTCTTCCCCGGGCAGGGGTCCCAGTGGCCGGGCATGGCCGCCGAGCTGATGAGCGCCTCCCCGGTGTTCCGGGAGTCCATCGAGGCGTGCGAGAAGAGCCTCGCCCCCTACGTCGACTGGTCGTTGACGAAGGTGCTGCGGGGCAGGTCCGGTGCCCCGACCCTGGAGCGCGTCGACGTCGTCCAGCCCGCGCTGTTCGCGGTGATGGTCTCCCTCGCGGCGCTGTGGCGCTCCTACGGCGTGGAACCGGCCGCCGTCATCGGCCACTCGCAGGGCGAGATCGCCGCGGCCCATGTCGCGGGCGCCCTCTCTCTGGACGACGCGGCCCGCATCGTCGCCGTCCGCAGCCGTGCGCTGCGGGTGCTGTCGGGCCGGGGCGGGATGGTCTCCGTCGCCGCCCCCGTCGAGCGGGTGCTGCGCGAACTGGAGCGCTGGGACGGGTCCGTGTCGGTCGCGGCGGTCAACGGGCCGCGCTCCGTGGTCATCTCCGGCGAGCCCGCGGCACTGGACGGGGCGATCGAGGCGTTCACCGCCGACGGCCTGCGCGCCAAGAAGATCCCGGTGGACTACGCCTCGCACTCGGCGCAGGTCGAGGAGATCCGCGAGACCCTGCGGGAGACGCTGGCCGGCATCGCGCCGCGCCCGTCGGACGTCCCGTTCTACTCCACGGTGACCGGCGAGCCCGTCGACACCACGGTCCTGGACACCGAGTACTGGATCACCAACCTCCGCGAGACCGTCCAGTTCGACCGCACCGTCCGCCGGCTCATCGACGACGGCTTCACCGGCTTCGTCGAGACGAGCCCGCACCCGGTGCTCACCGTCGGCATCCAGGAGACCGCCGACGACAAGGCGGCCGACATCCTGACCCTCGACTCGCTGCGGCGCAACGAGGGCGGACCGGCACGGCTGCTGGCCGCGCTCGGCGAGGCCCACGCGCACGGCGTCGCCGTCGACTGGTCGCAGGCCTTCGGCCCCGCCGCCCGGGCGGTCGACCTGCCGACCTACGCCTTCCAGCGGAGCCGCTACTGGCTGGAGGAGGCGGCCGCCCCCGAGGCCGACCTGGCGTCGGCCGGACTCGACGGCGTCGACCACCCGCTGCTGGGCGCCGCGCTCCACCTGCCGGACGGCGGGATCCTGTACACCGGGACCCTCTCGGCGCGCAGCCACCCCTGGCTCACCGACCACGGCGTCGCCGACGTCCTCGTCGTCCCGGGCACGGCGCTGGTGGACCTGACGCTGCACGCCGGCGGCCGGACGGGCTGCGACGTACTGGAGGAGCTGGTCCTCCAGGCCCCGCTGATCCTGCCCGAACAGGACACCGTCCGCGTCCAGTTGGCCCTCGGGGCACCGGACGACTCCGGACGGCGCCCCGTCACCGTGCACGCGCGGTCCGGCGGGGCCGGGGCCGACGAGCCGTGGACCCTGCACGCCGAGGGCACCCTGGCCCGCGGCGGCGAGCGCTTCGAGGGCCTCCCGGCCACCTGGCCGCCCGCCGGTGCCGAGGTCATCGAACTCGACGACTGCTACCGCCAGTTGGCCAAGAGCGGGCTGCACTACGGGGACGCGTTCCAGGGGCTGAAGCGAGGCTGGCGCCTCGACGGGGACGTCTTCGTGGAGGTCGAGCTCCCCCCGGGCGGCGGCGACGCCGGCGGCTACGGGCTGCACCCCGCCCTGTTCGACGCGGCCCTGCACGCCGCGGCGTTCGTCGGCCTGCCCGGCGCGGCCGCGGACGACGCCGTGACCCGGCTGCCGTTCTCCTGGAACGGCGTCGCCCTGCACGCCGACGGCGCCGGACGGCTGCGGGCCCGGATCCGCTTCACCGGCCCGGACTCCCTGTCCGTCACCGCCACGGACCCCACCGGACGGCCGGTCCTCTCCATCGGCTCCCTCGGGATGCGCCCGGTGACCGCCGAGGCCCTGCACCGGGCCGCCGCCTCCGCCGGGACCTCGCTGCTCCGCCTGGAGTGGCAGCCGGCGGCGCGGCCCGAGCCCGGCGCCGCGGACGAGGTGAGCTGGGTGTGGGTCGGCGACGGCGCCCCCGGCGGACAGATGGAGCGCCACGAGGACCTCGCCGGCCTGCGGGCGGGCCTGGATGCCGGAGCCGCCGCGCCCGACGTCGTCGTCCTCGCGCAGCCCCCGGCCGACGGGGACGCCGACGCGCCTGCCGCCGCCCACCGGGCCGTCCACCGCGTCCTGGCCGCCGTCCAGGACTGGCTGGCCGACGAACGGCTCGCCGGATCGCGTCTGTTGGTGCTCACCCGCGGCGCGGTCGCCACCGCGGCCGGGGCCGTGCCCGACCCCGTCCTCGCCGCCGTGTGGGGCCTGGTCAGGTCGGCCCAGGCGGAGAACCCCGGCCGCATCGTCCTCGTGGACCTCGACGCGCACGACGAGTCCCTGGCCGCGCTGCCCACCGCCGTGGACAGCGGGGAGGCGCAACTGGCCGTGCGGGACGGAGCGTTGCTGGTCCCGCGCCTGGCGCGGGTGGCCGACCGGGGAACCCCGGCCGCGGCCCTGCGCACCGACGGCACCGTGCTGGTCACCGGCGGACTCGGCGTGCTCGGCCGGCTCGTGGTGCGCCACCTGGCCGCCGCGCACGGCATCCGGCACCTCGCGGTGGTGTCCCGCTCGGGGAGCGCCGGCGAGGGCGTGGCCGAATTCGCCGGGGAACTCCACGCCATGGGCGCCGAGTTGACCGTCGTCACCGGCGACGCGGCCGACCGCGCCGTGCTGGAAGGGGCCCTGGCCTCGATCCCGGCGGAACGCCCGCTGACCGCCGTGGTCCACATGGCCGGTGTGCTGGACGACGGCGTGCTGACGTCGCTGACGCCCGAGCGCGCCGACCGCGTGCTGCGCCCCAAGGCGGACGCGGCCTGGCACCTGCACGAGCTGACCGCCGGATCGGACGTCCCGCTCCTGGCGTTCTCCTCGCTGTCGAGCGTGCTCGGCCCCGCCGGCCAGGGCAGTTACGCGGCGGCCAACGCCTTCGTGGACGCCCTGCTGGAGCGGCGCCGCGCCGCGGGATCGCCGGGCGTGGCCCTGGGCTGGGGCCTGTGGGGCGCCCGGTCCGGGCTGACGGGCGACCTGGACGAGACGGACCTCAAGCGCATGGCCCGGTCCGGCGTCCAGCCGCTCTCCAGCGACCAGGGACTCGCCCTGTTCGACCTCGCCCGCGCCGGTGCCGACCCGGTCGTCTTCCCGCTGCACCTGGACACCGCCGCCCTCGGCGGGGGAGACCCGGACGAGGTCCCGCCCGTCCTGCGCGGACTCGCCCGCACCCCGGTCCGGCGCGCCACCGTCCGCACCGGGGACGAGCGGCCCGCCGACGGCGACTCCCCCGCGGAGACCCTCGCCGGCCTCCCGGAGGCCGAACAGGAGGCCAGGATGCTGGCGTTGGTCCGCACCCACGTCGCGTCCGTGCTCGGCTACGACGACCCGCGGACCGTCGGCGAGCGCCGCACATTCACCGACATCGGCTTCGACTCGCTGCGCGCCCTGCAACTGCGCAACCGGCTCAACGGCGCCACGGGACTGCGCCTTCCGGCCACGCTGGTCTTCGACCACCCCACCCCCGTCGAGCTCGGCCGCCATCTGCGGACCCTGCTCGTGCCGGACGCGCCGTCGGCGCGGGACGCCGAGGACGCGGCGACGCCGCCCCCCGCGGCACCGGAGGGGAACGACGAGGCCATGGAACAGCTCCGTTCCGCGGCCTCCCTGGAAGAGGTCTTCGACCTCCTCGACGACCAGCTCGGCAAGTAGCCGACCCCGCTCGAACCGACAGGGAGGCTCCCGATGCGTGTGCTGCTGATCGACAACTACGACTCCTACACCTACAACCTGTTCCAGCTCCTCTCCGAGGTGTACGGCAAGGAACCGACGGTCCTCGTCAACGACGACCCGTCCTGGTCCGGGCTGGACCCGGCGATGTTCGACTGCGTCGTGATCTCGCCCGGCCCGGGCCGCCCCCAGCACCCGGCCGACCTCGGCTTCTGCCAGGAGGTCCTGGACCGCTGGCACGACGTGCCGGTCCTCGGGGTGTGCCTGGGACACCAGGCGATCGCCCACTACCACGGCGCGAACGTGGTGGAGGGCATCCCGAAGCACGGCCACCTGGCCCGGGTCCGGCACAGCGGCCGGGACCTGTTCGACGGACTGCCGCAGAACTTCACGGCGGTGCGCTACCACTCGCTCAAGGCCACCGAGCCCCTGCCCGGGGACCTGGAGGCCACCGCCTGGGCCGAGGACGGCACCGTCATGGCGCTGCGGCATCGCACGCTGCCCCGCTGGGGCGTGCAGTTCCACCCGGAGTCCATAGCGAGCGAGTGGGGCGCCCAGCTGCTCCAGAACTTCGCGAAGCTCGTCGGCGCGGACTACGCCGCCGCGGCGCGCCGCGAACCGGCCCGGTGGGCCGCCCCGTTGGAGGCGGCCCCCGCCGACGCCCCGGAGCTGCGGACGGTCGTCGAGGTCCTCGACCGGGCCGTGGACACCGCGGCGCTCTTCACCGCGCTGTACGCGGAGAGCGCCACCTGCTTCTGGCTCGACAGCAGCGCGCCCGGCATCGGCCCGGCCCGCTTCTCCTTCCTCGGCGACGACTCCGGCCCCCTCGCCGAGACGCTGACGTACCGCACCGGGGAGAACGCGGTCGCGGTCCGCGACGCCACCGGCGGACGGACCGAGCCCGGCACCATCTTCGAGGTGCTCCAGCAGCGGCTGGGCTCCCGCCGGCTGGCCGCCCCGGAGCTGCCCTTCGACCTCAACGGCGGCTACGTCGGCTACTTCGGCTACGAGCTCAAGGGCGACTGCGGCAGCCCGAACGTCCACCGGTCCGAAACCCCGGACGCCGTATGGACGTTCGCCGACCGGCTGATCGCGGTGGACCACCTGGAGGAGAAGACCTACGTCGTGGCCATCACCGGCACGGGGCCCGGTGAGGAGGACAAGGCCCGGGCCTGGACCCGGGAGACGGCCCGCCGGGCCCGCGACCTGCCCGACCCGGAACCGGACACCGCGCCCGCCCCGCCCGCCACGGCCCCCTCCGAGCAGCTGGACATCGCCCGCGACCGGAGCCAGTACGTCGGCGACATCAAGGACTGCCTCGACGAACTGCACAGCGGCGAGAGCTACGAGATCTGCCTGACCAACCGGATCCGGCTGCCCGAGCTGAAGGACCCGCTCGGCTACCACCTCCTGCTCCGCCGCCTCAACCCCGCCCCCTACGGCGCGTTCCTGCGCCACGAGGGCGTGAGCGTCGTGTGCTCCTCCCCGGAGCGGTTCCTGCGGATCGGCCGGGACGGCGTCGTGGAGAGCCGGCCCATCAAGGGGACGGCGCCGCGCGGCGCGACCCCCGAGCGGGACGAGGAGCTCCGCGCCTCGCTGGCGGCCTCGGCCAAGACCCGGGCCGAGAACCTCATGATCGTCGACCTGCTGCGCAACGACCTCGGCCGGGTGTGCGAGGTGGGCTCCGTCGATGTCCCCGCCTACATGGTGACCGAGACGTACGCCACGGTGCACCAGCTGGTCACCACGGTCCGCGGCCGCCTGCGGCACGACGTGGACCCGGTCGCCTGCGTCCGGGCCTGCTTCCCCGGCGGCTCGATGACGGGCGCCCCGAAGCTGCGGACGATGGCCATCATCGACCGGCTGGAGCAGGAGGCGCGCGGCATCTACTCCGGCACCATCGGCTACTTCGGGCTCTCCGGCGCCGCGGACCTCAACATCGTCATCCGCACCGCGGTCAGCACCGCCTCGGGCACGGTGATCGGCACCGGCGGCGCCATCGTCCTGGACTCGGACCCGGACGAGGAGTTCGACGAGGTGCTGCTCAAGGGCCATGCGCTGGTGCGGGCCCACGGGCTGCTGGAGGGCACCGGCGAAGCCCCGTAGCCCGCCGTCCGGCCCGTACGGCGGTTCCCCGGGGGCACCCCCCCGGGCCCCCGGCCGAAAACCATCCACGGGCTTCAAGATCGCATCAAGTTCCGTCGCACAGAATGCGGGGCGGCAGCGCGCCCGTACCCCCTGGGAAGGATCGAACATGTCGACCACCGCTCACACCGAGCCGTCTTGGGCGGACCTGCCGTTCCTGGACTTCACCGACCCCGCCTTCGACTGGAACTCCGCCGAGGTGGCCGAGGCGCGGGAGAAGTCCTGGATCGCCCGCACCCCGCTGGCCCTGCTGGTGCTGCGGTACGAGGAGGCCGACCAACTGGCCCGCGACAAGCGGCTGATCTCCGGATTCCGCGGCCTCGTGGACATGGTCGGGACGCCGGAGGGCCCGGTGCGCGACTTCATGGTCGACTTCCTGCAGAGCCTGGACGGCGCGGACCACCGCCGGCTGCGCGGGCTGGCCACCCACCCGTTCACCCCCCGCCGCATCACGGCGGTGCAGCCCTTCGTCAGGTCCACCGTGCAGCAGCTCGTCGACAGGCTGCCGGAGGGCGACTTCGACTTCGTGCAGCACTTCGCCCACCCGCTGCCCGCCATGGTCATGTGCCAGCTGCTGGGCTTCCCGCTGGAGGACTACGACACCGTCGGCCGCCTGTCCGTCGAGACCAACCTGGGACTGGCGCTCTCCAACGACGCGGACGTGCTCGTCAAGGTCGAGCAGGGCCTCGGCCGGATGTTCGACTACCTGGTGGCCGCCATCGAGAAGCGCAAGGTCGAGCCGGGCGACGACCTGACCTCCGACATCGTCCGCGCCTTCCACGACGGCGTCCTCGACGACTACGAGCTCCGCACCCTGGTCGCCACCGTGCTGGTCGCCGGCTACGAGACCACCAACCACCAGCTGGCCCTGGCCATGTACGACTTCGCCCAGCACCCCGACCAGTGGATGAAGCTCAAGGAGAACCCCGAGCTGGCCCCCCAGGCCGTCGAGGAGGTGCTGCGCTGGAGCCCCACGCTGCCCGTGACGGCCACCCGCACCGCCGCCCAGGACTTCGAGGTCAACGGCGTCCGCATCCCCACCGGCACCCCCGTCTTCATGTGCGCCCACGCCGCGCACCGCGACCCCCGCGTCTTCGCCGACGCGAACACCTTCGACATCACCGTCAAGCGCGAGGCGCCGTCCCTCGCCTTCGGCGGCGGCCCCCACTTCTGCCTGGGCACCGCGCTGGCCCGGCTCGAACTCACCGAGGCCGTCGCGGCGCTGGCCGCCCGCTTCGACCCGCCGCAGCTCACCGGCGAGATCTCCTGGCGGCACGAGCTCGGCGTCGCCGGGCCGGACACCATGCCGCTGCGCTTCGGCGCGGCCTGACGTTCCCCGGCCTCCGGGGCCCGCCGTCGGCGGCGGGCCCCGGAGGCCCCGAATCTCCTTCGCCTGAATCTGCTTCGAAGGGCAGCACGTTCGACATGACCAACGACGCCAAGACGCTGGAATACCTCAAGCGCCTCACCGCCGAGCTGTTGGAGACCCGTGAGCGCCTGCGCACCGCGGAGGCGGCGGACCGGGAGCCGGTCGCGGTGGTGTCCATGGGATGTCGCTATCCGGGCGGGGTGTCCTCGCCGGAGGACCTGTGGCGGCTGGTGGCGGACGGGACCGACGCGATCGCGCCGTTCCCGGCCGACCGCGGCTGGGACGCCGAGGACCTCTTCGACCCGGACCCCGACCGGCCCGGCCGGACGTACGCCCTCGAAGGCGGATTCGTCGACGGCGCCGCGGAGTTCGACGCCGACCTCTTCGGGATCAGCCCGCGCGAGGCCGGTGCGATGGACCCCCAGCAGCGGCTGCTGCTGGAGACCGCGTGGGAGACCTTCGAGCGGGCCGGGACCGACCCCGCCTCCCTGCGCGGCCGGCCCGTCGGGGTCTTCGTCGGCTCCCTCTTCGTGGCCGGCGGCAACGGGGCCGGCGTGGCCGAGGGCGCCGAGGGCTACCACATGACCGGCAACGCGGCGAGCGTGCTGTCCGGGCGCCTGGCCTACGCGTTCGGCCTCGAAGGCCCCGCGGTCACTGTGGACACGGCCTGTTCGGCGTCCCTGGTGGCGGTGCACCAGGCCGTCCAGGCGCTGCGCTCCGGCGAGTGCTCCCTGGCGCTGGCCGGCGGGTCCACGGTCATGACGACGCCGGGCGTCTTCACCGAGTTCAGCCGGCAGCGCGGACTGGCGCCCGACGGGCGGTGCAAGGCGTTCGCGGCGGGGGCGGACGGGACCGGGTTCGGCGAGGGCGTCGGCCTGGTGCTGCTGGAGAAGCTGTCGGACGCGCGGCGCAACGGGCACCCGGTGCTGGCCGTCATCCGCGGCTCCGCCGTCAACCAGGACGGCGCCTCCAACGGGCTGACCGCCCCCAACGGCCCGTCCCAACAGCGCGTCATCCGGGCCGCGTTGGCCGCCGCCGGCCTGTCGGCGGACGAGGTCGACGCCGTGGAGGCGCACGGCACGGGCACCGGGCTGGGCGACCCGGTCGAGGCCCAGGCGCTGCTGGCCACCTACGGCCGGGGCCGGCCGGCGGACCGGCCGCTGTGGCTGGGGTCGGTCAAGTCGAACCTGGGACACACCCAGGGCGCGGCGGGCGTCGCCGGACTCATCAAGATGGTCATGGCGGTGCGGCACGGAGTGCTCCCGATGACCCTGCACGTCGACGAGCCCTCCGCGCACGTGGACTGGGACTCCGGCGCGGTCCGGCTGCTGACCGGCAACCACGACTGGCCGGAGAACGGCCGCCCGCGCCGGGCCGGCGTCTCCTCGTTCGGCATCAGCGGGACCAACGCCCACCTGATCCTCGAACAGGCCCCCGAGGAAGGGGAGTCGGAGCCGGAATCCGACGGCGCGACGCCCGCCCGCATCCCGTGGGTGCTCGCCGCCCGCGGCGAACAGGCCCTGCGGGCCCAGGCGGAGCGGCTGCTGGCCGCCGTCCAGGACCGGCCGGAGCTGCGGCCGGTGGACGTCGGCCGGTCGCTGGCGACCTCCCGCGCGGCCCTCGACCAGCGGGCCGTGGTGTGGGCGGACGGCCGGGACGGCCTCCTCGAAGGTCTCGCCGCGCTGGCCGCGGACCGCCCCGCCCCGGGCCTCGTCCAGGGCTCGGTGACCGACGGCCGCCTGGCCTTCCTCTTCTCCGGCCAGGGCGCCCAACGCCCCGGCATGGGACGGGAGCTGGCCGAGGCGTTCCCGGTGTTCGCCGCGAAGCTCGACGAGGTCTGCGGCCATCTGGACCGGCATCTGGACCGTCCGCTGCGGGAGCTCCTGTTCGCCGACGGGGGAACGCCCGAGGCCGCGCTGCTGGAGCAGACCGCCTGGACCCAGACCGCTCTCTTCGCCCACGAGGTGGCGCTCCACCACCTGCTCACCCACTGGGGGATCACCCCGGACCTGCTGCTCGGCCACTCCATCGGCGAGCTGACCGCCGCGCACCTCGCCGGTGTCCTGTCGCTGGAGGACGCCTGCGCCCTCGTCGCCGCCCGTGGCCGGCTGATGCAGCAACTGCCCGGTGCCGGCGCCATGGTCTCGGTGCAGGCGACCGAGGCGGAGGTGCTGCCGTGGGTCGCGGAGCACGCGGACGAGCTGTCCGTCGCCGCGGTCAACGGGCCGCGTTCCGTGGTGGTGTCGGGCGCCGAGCCCGCCGTGCTGGAGTTCGCCGAGCACTGGAAGAAGGAGGGGCGGAAGGCCAAACGGCTCCGGGTGAGCCACGGCTTCCACTCCCCGCAGATGGACGGCATGCTGGGCGAGTTCCGCCGCGTCGCGGAGAAGCTGGCCTTCCACCCGCCCCGGATCCCCGTCGTCTCGAACGTCACCGGTGGGATCGCCACCGCGGAGCAGCTGTGCTCGCCGGAGTACTGGGTCCGCCACGTCCGCGAAGCGGTGCGGTTCCACGACGGGGTGCGCCGGCTGGTGGCGGAGGGCGCCTCGGTGCTCCTGGAGGTCGGCCCCTCCGGGGTGCTGACGGCCATGGCCCAGGAGTGCCTCGCGGACGAACCGGGCGTGGTGGCGGCCGCGGTGTCGCGCAGCGGCCGCCCCGAGGCCGACGCCGCGCTCGCGGCCGTGGCCGGGGCGTACGTCCACGGCGTCCGCGTCGACTGGGACCGCTTCTTCGCGGACACCGGCGCCCGCAGGATCGACCTGCCCACCTACGCCTTCCAGCGCCGCACCTTCCCCTGGGCCCAGGCGGCGCCGGACGCCGACGTGACCGCCGCCGGTCTCGCCGGGCTCGGACACCCGCTGCTGGGCGCCTCGTTGGACCTCGCGGACTCCCAGGGCATCGCCCTCAGCGGCCGGCTGTCGCGGCGGACCGCGTCCTGGCTGGCCGACCACGTCGTTCTCGGCTCCCCGCTCGTCCCGGGCACCGCCGTCGTCGAGATGGCCGTCCGCGCCGGTGCCGAGACCGGCTGCGGGCGTCTCGCCGAGCTGACCCAGGAGGCCCCGCTGGCCGTGCCCGAACAGGGCGCCGTGCACCTCCAGGTGCGGGTCGGGCCGGCGGGGGAGCAGGGCGACCGCCCGGTCGGCGTGTACTCCCGGCCCGAGTACGCGGAGGCGGACGAGCCCTGGGCGTGCCACGCCCGCGGCGTCCTCGCCCCCGGTCCCGCGCCCGTACCGGCCGCCCCCGGCGGGGCCTGGCCGCCCCCCGGCGCCGAACCGGTGCCGCTCGAAGGGTTCTACGAGCGCCTGGAGGCCGAGGGCTTCGCCTACGGCCCCGCCTTCCGCGGACTGACCCGGGCCTGGCGGCTCGGCGACGAGATCCACGCGGAGATCGCCCTCCCCGAAGGGGCGCGGTCCGGCGCCGACCGCTACGGCGTCCACCCGGCCCTCCTCGACGCCGCGCTGCACACCGCCCTCCTCGACGCGGACGTGGCCGACACCTCGCAGGTGCGCATCCCGTTCGCCTGGCACGAGGTGTCCTTCCACGGCGGTAGCGCCCCGGTGCTGCGCGCCCGGCTGACCCCCGCCGGGACGGACACGGTGTCCCTCGCCCTGTGGGACGAGCACGGCACCCCGGTGGCGTCCGTCGGATCGCTGGTGAGCCGCCCGGTCTCCGCCCGGCAGCTGAGGGCCACCCGCACCCACGACACCCTGTTCCGCCTCGACTGGGAGCAGACCGCGATCACGGCGTCCGCCGCGCGCTGCGTCGTCCTGGGCGACGACGCCCTCGCTGCCGAACTGTCGGTGCCGGGCTTCGCGGACCTCGGCGCGCTCGGTGCCGCGATCGACGCCGGTGAGCCCGTGCCGGACCTGGTGCTCCACCCCTGCCACGGCGACGACGCCGAGGACCGGGCGGGTGCCGCCCGTGCCCTGACCGCGCGCGTGCTGGAACTGCTCCAACGCTGGCTGTCCGACGGCCGGTTGGGCAGCACCCGGCTGGCCCTGGTCACCCGGGGCGCCGTGTCCGTCGCCGACCGGGAACAGATCACCGACCTGCCCGCCGCTGCGGTCTGGGGGCTGCTGCGCTCCGCGCAGGCGGAGCACCCGGGACGGTTCGTCCTCGCCGACATCGACGGGACCGACGGATCGACGGCGGCCCTCCCCGGGATCCTGGCCGGGGCCGCCTCGGGCGAAGAGGCCCAACTCGCCCTGCGGGAAGGGGCGGTGCTGGTGCCGAAGCTGGCCCGCGGCATCCCGGCGGGCAGCCTCGTGGTGCCGCCGGGGACACGGGAGTGGCATCTCGGACTGACCGGCGGGGGCACGGTCGACGACCTGGCCCTCACCCCGTACCCCGAGGCCGCCGGCCCGCTGGCGCCGGGACAGGTCCGCGTCGCGGTGCGCGCGGCCGGGCTGAACTTCCGCGACGTCGTCATGGCCCTGGGCATGGTGCCCGACCAGCGGGCGCTGGGCGGCGAAATCGCGGGCGTGGTCACCGAGGTGGGCCCGGACGTCACCGGACTCGCCCCGGGCGACCGGGTGTTCGGCATCGCGGACGGCTGCATCGGACCGGTCGCGGTCGTCGACCACCGCCTGATCGCCCGGATCCCCGAGGACTGGTCCTTCCCGCAGGCCGCGTCCGTCCCCGTCACCTTCCTCACCGCCTACTACGGCCTGGTGGACCTGGCCGGTGTCCGGCCGGGGGACCGCGTGCTGGTGCACGCGGCGGCGGGCGGCGTCGGCATGGCCGCCGTCCAGCTCGCCCGGCACCTGGGCGCCGAGGTGTTCGCCACGGCCGGCCCCGCCAAGTGGGACGCCGTGCGCGCGCTGGGTGTCGACGACGCGCACCTCGCCTCCTCGCGCACCGGCGAGTTCGAGACCCGCTTCGCCGCCGGCGGCGGCCGGGGCATCGACGTCGTCCTCAACTCCCTGGCCGGGGAGATGGCGGACGCCTCGCTGCGGCTGGTGCGGCCCGGCGGCCGGTTCATCGAGATGGGCAAGACCGACATCCGGGACGCCGACGAGGTCGCGGCCGCCTACGAGGGCGTCGTGTACCGCGCGTTCGACCTGATGGACGGCGGGGCCGAGCGCATCGCCGGGATGTTCGCCGAGCTCCTCGCGCTCTTCGAGGGCGGGAAGCTCCAGCTGGTCCCGGTGACCACCTGGGACGTCCGCCAGGCCCCCGAGGCCTTCCGCTACTTCGCCCAGGCGCGCCACGTCGGCAAGATCGTCCTCACGGTGCCGCCCGCCTGGGACCCGGACGGGACCGTCCTGGTGACCGGCGCCTCCGGAGGCGTCGCCGCGCATCTGGTCCGGCACCTGGTCCGCACCCAGGGGGCGCGGCACCTGCTGCTGGCCAGCCGCCGCGGGCCCGACGCCGAGGGCATGGACGAACTCGTCGCCGAGCTGCGGGAGTCGGGCGCCCGGACGGTCCGGGTCGTGGCCTGCGACTGCACCGACCGGGCCGCGGTGGCCGATCTGCTGGCCTCCGTCCCGGACGGCCACCCGCTGACCGCCGTGGTGCACACCGTGGGCGTGCTGGACGACGGACTCCTGGAGACGATGACGCCCGGACGGATCGACGGGGTCTTCCGGCCCAAGGCCGACGGCGCGTGGCACCTCCACGAGCTGACCCGCCACCTGGACCTCGCCGCGTTCGCCGTCTGCTCCTCCGTCGCCGGCACCCTCGGCGCCGCGGCCCAGGCCAACTACGCGGCCGCCAACGCCTTCCTCGACGGCCTGGCCGCCCACCGCCGCGACCACGGCCTGCCCGCGACCTCCCTCGCCTGGGGCATGTGGGCCGGCACCGGAGGCATGGCGGCCAACCTCTCCCAGGCCGACCTGGACCGGATGAGGCGCTCCGGCATCACCGGCCTCTCCACCGAGGACGGGCTCGCCCTCTTCGACGTGGCCCTCGCCGCCGCCCGCCCGGTGTGGCTGCCGGTGCGGCTCGACGCGAAGGCCCTGCGCACCGCCGCCGAGGGCGGGTCCCTCCCGGCCCCGCTGCGCGGCCTGGTCCATGTCCCCGCCGCGGAGAGCGGACCGCTCCCGGCCGCGGACGCCCTGCGGGGACGCCTGGCGGCGCTCGCGCCCGAGGAGCGCCACGAGGCCGTCCTGGACCTGGTCCGCAGCCAGGTCGCGGTCGTCCTCGGCCACGGCGCACCGGACGGCATCGACCCCCAACGCGCCTTCAAGGACCTCGGGTTCGACTCGCTCACCGCCGTGGAACTGCGCAACCGCCTGAACGCGGCGGCCGGACTGACCCTGCCCGCCACGCTGGTGTTCGACCATCCGACACCGGCCGCCCTGACCGGCCACGTCGAGAGCGTGCTCCTGGCCGGACTGGGCTCGCCGGCCGACCCCCTCCTCGCCCGCCTCGACGACTGGGCCGCGGGACTCGCCGCGACCGCGCTCGACGACGACGGACGCGAACAGGTGGCGGCCCGGCTCCGCGAACTCGCCCGGCAGTGGGGCGGGCAGGACGAGGAGGCGACCTCGGTCGCCGACGAGCTCGACGAGGCGACGGACGACGAAGTCATCGACTTCATCAGCAATGAACTCGGCATCTCCTGACCCCGTGTCGCATCCCGGATGCGAGGGGACAACGGTGACTTCGACACGAGGTGGCAACTGATGGCTACGGACGACAAGATCCGCTACTTCCTCAAGAAAGTGACGGCCGACCTCCACGAGACGCGCGGCCGGCTGAAGGAGCTGGAGGAGGCGGCCGCGGAGCCGGTCGCGGTGGTGGCGATGGGCTGCCGCTTCCCCGGCGACGTCCGCTCCCCGGAGGACCTGTGGCGCCTGGTCGTCACCGGACAGGACGCGGTGACGCCCTTCCCCGCCGACCGCGGCTGGGACCTGGACAACCTCTACGACCCGGACCCGGACGTGCCCGGCCGGACCTATGCGCAGGAGGGCGGCTTCCTCGCCGACGTCGCCTCCTTCGACGCGGGCCTGTTCGGGGTCAGCCCGCGCGAGGCGCTGGCCCTGGACCCGCAGCAGCGCCTGCTGCTGGAGGTGTCCTGGGAGACCTTCGAACGCGCCGGCATCACCCCCGCCTCCCTGCGCGGCAGCAGCACCGGCGTCTTCGTCGGCACCAGCAGCCAGGAGTACGCCTACCTGGTCCGGGAGGCCCGGGAGAACCTGGAGGGCTACTCGACGGGCTTCCTCGCCTGTGTGCTCTCCGGCCGCATCGCCTACACCTTCGGCCTCGAAGGACCGGCGGTCACCGTGGACACGGGCTGCTCCGCGTCCCTGGTGGCCATGCACCAGGCCGTCCAGGCGCTGCGCTCCGGCGAGTGCGGCATGGCCCTGGCCGGCGGGGCGGCCGTCATGGCGACGCCCGGCATGTTCACCGAGTTCAGCCGGCAGCGCGGGATGGCCGCGGACGGCCGGTGCAAGGCGTTCTCCGCGTCCGCCGACGGCACGGGCTGGGGCGAGGGCGTCGGCATGGTGCTGCTGGAGCGGCTCTCGGACGCGCGGAAGAACGGGCACCCGGTGCTGGCCGTCATCCGCGGCTCCGCCGTCAACCAGGACGGCGCCTCCAACGGGCTGACCGCCCCCAACGGCCCGTCCCAACAGCGCGTCATCCGGGCCGCGTTGGCCAACGCGCGGCTCGCCCCGTCCGACGTGGACGCCGTCGAGGCGCACGGCACGGGCACCTCGCTCGGCGACCCCATCGAGGCCCAGGCGCTGCTGGCGACCTACGGCCAGGAGCGGGCCGACGGGGAACCGCTGTGGCTGGGCTCGCTGAAGTCCAACATCGGCCACACCCAGGCCGCCGCCGGCGTCGGCGGCGTCATCAAGACGGTCATGGCGCTGCGCAAGGGCGTCCTGCCGCCCACCCTGCACGCCGGTGAGCGGACCCCGCACGTCGACTGGGACTCGGGCGCGGTCGAGCTGCTGACCGAGGCCCGTGACTGGCCCCGGACCGGCCGCCCCCGCCGGGCCGGCGTCTCGTCCTTCGGGATCAGCGGCACCAACGCCCATCTGATCCTGGAGCAGGCCGAGGAGACGCCCGCCCCCGCCGTCGAGGACCCGGCCGGCGAGCCGCCGCGCGCCGACGCCCCGTGGCCCTGGGTGATCTCCGCCCGCAGCGCCCGCGGGCTCCGGGAGCAGGCGGCCCGGCTGCGCGACCACACCTTCGACCACCCGGAGCTCTCCCCGGCCGACGTCGGCCACTCCCTGCTGGCGTCCCGGACCCTCTTCGACCACCGCGCCGTCGTCCTCGGCGCGGACCACGACGACTACTTCACCGGCCTCGCCGCCCTGGCCGAGGGCCGGAGCGCCCCCGGCGCGGTCGAGGGCGTCGCGGCGGACGCGGGCCGGCCCGTGTTCGTCTTCCCCGGCCAGGGCGCCCAATGGGCGGGCATGGCAGCGGAGTTGTACCGCGACTCGGCCGTCTTCCGCGACAAGCTCCACGAGTGCGCCGCGGCCGTGGAGGCCCACGCCGACTTCTCGCTCGTGGACGTCGTGTGCGGCGCCGAAGGAGCCGCGTCGCTGGAGCGCGTGGACGTGGTCCAGCCCGCGCTGTGGGCCATGATGGTCTCGCTCGCCGCACTGTGGCGCTCCTACGGCGTCGAACCCGGCGCCGTGGTGGGCCACTCCCAGGGCGAGATCGCCGCCGCCTGCGTCGCGGGCGCGCTCTCCCTGGAGGACGGCGCCCGGATCGTCGCCCTGCGCTCCCGCCTCGTCGCCGAACGCCTCTCCGGGCAGGGCGGCATGGCCTTCCTCGCCGAACCCGCCGACCGGGCCCGGGAACGCCTCGCGCAGTGGGGCGAGCGCCTGTCCGTCGCGGCCGTCAACAGCCCCTCCTCCGTGGTGGTCTCGGGCGAACCGGGGGCACTGGACGAGCTGCTGGCCGCCGCCGAGGAGGACGGCGTCCGGGCCATCCGTGTGGCGGTCGACTACGCCTCCCACTCGGCCCAGGTCGCCTCCCTGGAGGCCGAACTCGCGCCGCTGCTCGCCGGGATCACCCCCCGGACGGCCAGGATCCCGTTCTTCTCCACCGTCACCGGCGCCCTCGTCGACACCTCCGGCCTCGACCCCGCCTACTGGTTCCGCAATCTGCGGCAGACCGTCCGCTTCGACCCCGCCGTCCGCGCGCTCGTCGCGGCCGGGCACCGCACGTACATCGAGATGAGCCCGCACCCGGTCATCGCGGTGTCGGTCGAGGAGGTCCTGGACGACACCGCCACGGACGGCGTCGTCCTGGCCTCCCTGCGCCGCAACGAAGGACACCTCCAGCGCTTTCTGACCTCCGTCGCCGAGGCCCACGTCCGCGGCGTCCCGGTGGACTGGTCGGCCCATGTCGGGCCGCGGCGGCGCGTGGTGGACCTGCCGACCCACGCCTTCCAGCGCCGCCGGTACTGGCTGGACGCGGCGCCCGCCGCTTCCGCCGCCTCCGCCGCTTCCGCACGTGAACTCGCCGCCTCCGCACGGGAGGAGACGGAGGCCGACAGCGCGTCCACCGGCTTCCGGCGGCGCCTGGCAGACCTCCCCGCCGCCGAGCGGGAACGCCTGGTGCTGGAGACGGTCTGCGAGCACGCCGCCGCCGTCCTCAACCTGGCCTCCGCCGCGGACGTCGACATCGCCAAGCCCTTCACCGACCTCGGGTTCGTCTCGATGACGGCCATGGAGCTGCGCAACCGCCTCGACACCGCGACCGGCGTCCGCCTCTCCCCGGCGGCCGCCTTCGACCACCCGACCCCCGAGAAGCTCTCCGCCCACCTGCTGGCCCACTTCACGGACACCGACGACCGCCCCGCGGAACCCGCGCGGACCGTGCCCGTCGCCGACGAGCCGATCGCCATCGTCGCCATGGGCTGCCGCTACCCGGGCGACGTGGCCTCCCCCGAGCAGCTGTGGGACCTCGTCGCCTCGGGGCGGGACGCCACCTCGTCCATGCCGCGCAACCGCGGCTGGGACATCGAGGGCCTCTACGACCCGGAGCCCGGCCGGCTCGGCCGGACGTACGTCAACCGCGGCGGCTTCCTGCGCGACGCCGACCGGTTCGACCCCCTCCTCTTCGGCATCAGCCCGCGCGAGGCCCTCGCCATGGACCCGCAGCAGCGCCACCTCCTCGAAGTGGCGTGGGAGGTCTTCGAACGGGCGCGGTTGTCGCCCGAGTCCGTACGGGGCAGCCGCACCGGCGTGTTCGTCGGCATCGCCGGCCAGGACTACCTGCCGCTGATGAAGACCGCCCCCGAGGAGGACGGCGCCGGCCACCTGATGACCGGCACCTCCACCAGCGTCGCCTCCGGCCGCATCGCCTACACCTTCGGCCTCGAAGGCCCGGCCGTCACCGTCGACACCGCCTGCTCCTCCTCCCTCGTCGCCCTCCACCTGGCCATCCAGTCACTGCGCCAGGGCGACTGCACGGCCGCCCTGGTGGCCGGGGCCAATGTGCTCTCCACCCCGGGCGCGTTCGTGGAGTTCAGCCAGGCCGGCGGACTGGCACCCGACGGACGCTGCAAGGCGTTCGCCGCCTCCGCCGACGGCACCGGCTGGGGCGAGGGCGTCGGCGCGATCCTCGTCGAACCCCTCTCGGAGGCCCGCCGCCACGGCCACCCCGTCCTCGCCCTCATCCGCGGCACCGCCACCAACCAGGACGGCGCGAGCAACGGCCTCTCCGCGCCCAACGGGACCGCCCAGCGCCGCGTGATCCGCCAGGCGCTGGCCAACGCCGGTCTCACCGGCCGGGACGTGGACGCCGTCGAGGCCCACGGCACCGGCACCACCCTCGGCGACCCCATCGAGGCGGAGGCCCTGCTGGCCACCTACGGCCAGGACCGCCCGGCCCACGCGCCCCTGTGGCTGGGCTCGTTGAAGTCCAACGTCGGCCACACCGCCGCCGCGGCCGGTGTCGGCGGCATCATCAAGATGGTCATGGCCCTGCGCGAGGGCGTCCTGCCGCCCACCCTCCACGTCGACGAACCGACGCCGCACGTGGACTGGTCCTCGGGCGGCGTGGAACTGCTCACCGAGGCCCGGCAGTGGCCCGACACGGGGCGCGCGCGGCGGGCCGGCGTCTCGGCCTTCGGCATCAGCGGCACCAACGCGCACGTGGTCCTGGAACAGGCCCCGGACGACGAGGCCCCGGCGGACGGGCCGACCGGAGGCGCCTCCCTGCCCACCGTCCCCTGGGTCCTCTCCGGCCGCACGGAACAGGCCCTGCGCGACCAGGCCGACCGCCTGCGCCGCTTCGTCGAGGACCGTCCGGCCCTCGAACCGGCCGACGTGGCCCGCTCGCTGGCGGCCACCAGGACCGGACTCGACCACCGCGCCGTGATCCTCGGCCGCGACCGGGACGAGGCCCTGGCGGCACTGTCCCTGCTGGCGGAGGAGGGCGAGGCAGCCAACCTGGTGCGGGGCACGGCCCGTTCACGGGGCACGGTCGCGTTCTCCTTCCCCTCCTTCCTTGACGGGACCGGCACCGGCATCGGACGCCGGCTGTACCCCCGGATCCCGGCCTTCGCCGAGGCCGTGAACGAGGTCGCCGCCGCGTTCGCCACCCACCTCGGCCGCCCGCTGGGCGAGATCCTGGAGCCGGGCGACGACCCGCTCCTCCTGCGGGCCGCACGCTTCACCGAAGGCGTGGCGCTGTTCCGGCTGCTGGAGCACTGGGGCGTCACCCCCGCCTTCGTCCACGGCCGCGCCGACGGCGAGCCGGCCGCCGCGCACTGCGCGGGCGCGCTGTCCCTGGCCGACGCGGTGACGCTCGTCGCCGACCCGGAAACCGACATCACCACGCTGACGGTCCGGGCACCGGCCGTCCCCCTCCTCTCCGACCGGACCGGCCGCCCCGTCACCCGGGAGGAACTCCGCTCCCCGGAGCACTGGGCCCGCCCGGAGCAGGAGGACGGCCTGCAATGGCTCGCCTCCGAGGGCGTGCGCGACATCCTGCTGATCGGCCCGGCGCAGCACGGGACTTCCGACGCCGCCGCCCTGCTGCCCACCGACGACGAGTCCGCCCTCTTCGCCTCACTGGCCCGCCTGCACGTCGGGGGAGCAGCGGTGAACTGGGCGAGGATGCTCGCCGACTCCGGTGCGCGGCTGGTGGAACTGCCCACGTACGCCTTCCAGCACGAGCGGTACTGGCCCGAGC
The DNA here is from genome assembly GCF_041519305.1 of Streptomyces luteireticuli. Taxonomy (NCBI): domain Bacteria; kingdom Bacillati; phylum Actinomycetota; class Actinomycetes; order Kitasatosporales; family Streptomycetaceae; genus Streptomyces; species Streptomyces luteireticuli. Next base: position 1,216,107 of record NZ_CP167927.1, on the reverse strand, counting down.
TGGCGGGGGTCTCGGCCCGTCCCCAGGACGACGGCCGTCCGGGTCCCGGAGGCACCGGGCGGGGCCGGGAGCTCCGCGAGCGCCTGGCCGCGGCGGCCGGGGACGAACGGACGGAGATCGTCGCCGGACTCGTCCGCGAGCACGTCGCCAAGGTGCTCCGCCTGTCCGACGCCGCGTCCGTCGACGACGCGACGCCCCTCCCCGAGCTGGGCTTCGACTCGCTGACCGCGGTGGACCTGCGCAACCGGCTCGGGGCCGACACCGGCCTCCGCCTCCCCCCGTCCCTCGTCTTCCAGTACCCGACGGTCGCCGACCTGACCCGGCACCTGACCGAACAGTGGACGGCGACGGGCACGGCCACCGAGGAACCCGCTGCCGTTGCCGCCCCCTCCACCCTGGCCCCGCTCTTCGCCCGCGCCGGCGAGCTGGGCCGCGGCGAGGACTTCCAGGAACTGGTGCACCGCATAGCGGAGTTCCGGCCCACCTTCGACACCCCGGAGGAGCGGTTCCGCGTCCCGCACGTCCGCCTCGCGCGCGGCACCGACAGCGCGAAGCTGATCTGCTTCCCGACGTTCGCCGGCGGCTCGGGGGCCCACCAGTACGCGCGCCTGGCCGCCGCGTCCGGCGGCGAACGCGACATCTGGGTCCTCCCGGCCCCCGGCTTCACCTGGCAGGAACAACTCCCCGCCTCCGTCGATGCGTTGGCCCGCCTCCAGGCGGACAGCGTCGAGGCGTGCGCGGACGGCGGCCCGGCCGTCCTGGTCGGCTACTCGGCGGGCGGCTGGATCGCCCACGCCACCGCGGCCGTCCTCCGGGAACGCGGCGCGGCCCCCGCCGCCGTCGTCCTCCTGGACAGCCACCGCCCGGACAGCGCGATGCTCCCGCACCTCCACGCCCACATCGACGGCGCCCGCGAGGACGTCCTCTGGACCGCAGGGACCGGCGACGACGCGTACCTCACCGCCATGGCCCACTACGCCCGCCTCTTCCACTCCTGGACCCCGGAGGACACGGACGTCCCCACCCTCCTGGTCCGCGCCGGTGAGCCGCCCTTCGACGGGGCGCCGGACGACTGGCGGCCGCAGTGGCCCCTCCCGCACACCGCCGTCGACACGGAAGGCACCCACTTCTCCCTCATTCGCGAGCACGGCGGCCCCGCGCTCCGCTCGATACACACCTGGCTCGACGGCCTCCTCCGAGGAACGACGTCCCGAACACGACAGGAATGAAATGACCACCATCAGCAACGCAGGCATCGACCAGAGCGTCATCGACGGCCAGGCCGGCTACACCAAGTCGTTCCTCAACATCTACGACTTCGCGGTGTTCAAGGGAACCGCCCCCCTCGCCTGGCACTGCTCGCCCGACACGTCCCGGCAGATGTACGACACCTGCCTCGGGGCCAACCACGTCGAGATCGGCGTCGGCACCGGCTACCTCCTCGACAACGCCACCTTCCCGGTCGCGGCCCCCAGGATCACCCTCGTCGACCTCAACCCCAACTCCCTGGCCCACACGGCCCACCGCCTGCGCCGCTACGACGTGACCACGGTCCGCGCCAACGTCCTGGAGCCCCTCCCGCTCGAGGAGCGCACCTACGACTCGGTCGGCATGAGCTACCTCCTCCACTGCGTCCCCGGCAGCATCAAGGAGAAGGGCATCGCCCTCAAGCATGCCGCGGCCGTGGTCCGCCCCGGCGGCGTCGTCTTCGGCGCCACCGTCCTCTCCTCCGGCGTCCCCGTCAGCGCCCGCGGCCGCTGGACCATGAACTACCTCAACAAGCGCGGCGACTTCCACAACCAGGACGACAACTACGAGGACCTCCGCGACCAACTCACCCAGCACTTCGACCGCTTCCAGCTGACGTCCCGCGGCTGCGTGGGCATCTGGCGCGCCTGGACGGCGGGCTGAGGCAGGCGGGGCGGGGGAGCGGCGCGGCCGGGGGCTGCGCCGCTCTCTTGCGGTTGCTGCGTGTGCGGCGGCTGTGGGTGCAGACGCGAGCGGCCAGGCGAGATGTGGACTTCCGCATCACTGGGGGAGAGGAACAGGCTCTCCCGAAGATCGTCAGGCGCCTCGACGCCGGGAACGCACCCATGGTGCCTGAGACGTCTGACGGCCTGGGGCGCGACGCCGTCAGGGACGACATCGAGTCGTTGAAAAACCTTCGCTTCGGGCGGCGAGGGATCGATCAAGGGTGAAGCCCCGGCGACGGCCAGGGCTTCACCGCTCTCTCCTACGCCTTGCGGCTTTCCGCTCCTCGGATTGCCGGAGCGGGGTTGTCCGGGCTGTCGAGCCAGATGGTTTGACCGGTCGGAGTGACGGTGACTCCGAACCTGCCCCGCTGGGGCATCCCGTGCGAGACGTACCAGGCGTGGGCGTTTTCCACGACATCCCACAGCCGCGTGGGTCCGGACTGCTTCACTCGACCCTCTGATGCATGGGCCCACGAGCCGTCACGTGACCAGAGGCGATGCCCTGTCAGGCTGCCGTTGCCGTCTTGTTCCGAGGCTCCAATCACATCAGGGAGCGCCACCGACAGGAGGAACTGAACGCCCTCGTCGGTCAGAAGCGCTGGATCGATCTGCGTCGCTCTTTCCTGGGGTGCGGAAGGGGTACCCGGGTAGGGAACCCCGCCGCTGCTCCCCTCTTCCCGGACGCTCATGAAGCATGACCCTCCGGGGAGGAACCTGCCCGATGCTGTGCCGTCCCGCTGCACGGTCAATCGGGCATTGCCCCATCCCAGCGGACAGACCAGGATGCCGTCAGGCCGCATCTGTTGAACCCATGCGTAGGGGAGGGTGCTGAAGCCACACGTAGCGATGAGGCGGTCGTACGGTGCGCCGGCTGTATGGCCTTGTCGCCCATCACCGGCATGGACCGTGGGCTTGTACCCGCATTGCGCAAGTCGTTCCTGGGCGGCTTGCGCAAGGTTCGTATCCACTTCGACGGTGACCACGTTCTTGCTGCCCACTCGTGCGCTCAGCAGCGCGGCGTTGTATCCGGTGCCCGTCGCGATCTCGCACACCCTGTGATCCTCGGTAACGTCCAGGGCCTCAAGCATCTGGAGCATGAGCCCGGGTTCGCTGGATGACGACGTGGGTGTGCCGTCCGTGACTTGCGTGGTCAGGGCGCGATTCGAGTACACGGCATCGAGGTACTCCGGGTGGCGCGGAGTGACCTCCTCCCAGTCCGCTCCGACCTGCCGGTAGAACAGGGGCACGAAGGGATGGCGGGGAACGTCTTCGACCACCCGGCGCCAGGCATCGGACTGGATGTCTCCCTGATCTGTGAGCTGTTGGGCCAGCGCGGCACGCAGAGCCCTTGTCGCGCCGGTGTCGAGGAGAGTCAAGCGAGCGCTCCTTGGAGAAGAGAGGCGTGGGCCTCGGCGATGGGCAGGGAGGTGGCCTTGGCGATGAACTGCCATTGGCCTGCGGGGTTGCACTCGAAGAACACCCATCTCCTGTCCGGGGTCACGGCGAAGTCGAAGGCGCCGAAATTGAGCCCGTAGTGGCGCATGAAGCGTCGAACGCCCTCGGCCACGCGGTTGGGGATGACCGTGGGCGCGTACTCCAAGGCGTCGTAGTCGCTTCGCCAATCGACCCGGGCTTGATCGCTGCCGGCGTGGATCGCCACCGGGAACATCTCCTCGCCTACAACGGTGAGGCGGACCTCATAGGCTTTCGGGATCCACTCCTGGAAGTAGTGAGCGGTCAGGGTGACCGACTCATCCAGGTCGGAGAGGGAAACGAGCCGCGTCGGCAGCATGGCGGGCGCGGAGTCCGGCAGGGTGATGGAGGCAGCGGCAATCGGCTTGCACACCATGGGAGCCCCCAGTCCTGCGCCCCAAGTGCGTGCCTGATCAGGGTCGTTCGTGACCAATGATCGAGGCACTTCGAGGCCGGATGCCGTGGCGGTGACCAGCTGTCCGGGCTTGTGGGCGCTTGCGCGGTATACGTCCGGGTGATGCATCCATGTGACCGGTAGGGATGTCAGGATCTGCACCATGCCGACCAGCGCTTGTGAGACTGCCCAGTCGGCGTATGCGGGGTCCACGCGCGGTGACAGCATCGGAAGTCCGGGCCGTCTGTAGTAGACGGCCCGGACTTCTTCGAGTTGCACCGCGCGCCGGTCGGTCCTCAAACTACCGCTCCACCCCGGGGTGTTCCCCCGGTGCTCGGCGGAGAGGACGAGCGATTGCGGGAATTCGGTCATGTCGAACCGGAGTACCGGGACCTTGCGCTCGGTCAATGCGTGAACCACGAGGTCCGCGGTGGCGTCGAGTCGCTCGGCGATGACCAGTACCTGTTTGCGCGGCACAGCGGGTGACTACGCGGCGGCCGGGCCGGCGAGCACGAGACTCGACGCCGGAACCTGCTGAGGGTTGATCTCGGGGAACGCGTACGGGTCGGCCTGCTCGTCCGGGGGGTTGCCGGGCGAGGTGTCGTTGTTCGTGGCCGTGGAGGACGCCGCCATGGGTGTGTCGGCCCAGAGGCCGCCGCCTGAGGTGACGTTCACCTGACGGTCATCGTCATAAGCGAACGACGATTGGTCGATGTGTACTTCGTAGCAGGGTGCCAGTACTTGAGCGCCGAACGGGATCAAGCTCTCGCTCACGGGAACCTCCTGGATTCGCGGACTGGAACTGCTTCGCCTTCCCAACCGTGACGGCTGGGCCGGCGTCTTGCCCGACTCCCTGCCAGGGATGCAGCACACCTGGCAGGGGACGGAGTCTCGGAATGTTCCGGCTCCCCGTGCAGTCGGAAGGGGCGCCCGGCCGACTGTGAAAGCGAAGCGTGGCCGGTCGGGCGTTGCTCCACGAGATCGCCGTCAGCCCTTGCAAGTGGGCTTCGGTGCCTCGGACTTTCCCCTCGCGGAAGATGCCCGCGACGACCTTCTCCGCCCTCGCCGACGGGATACGCAGCACGGGACACGACCGGGGTAAGGCGATCAGCGGCGTAACCTTTGCCCGGTCCGCCTCACTGACGTCTCAGGCGGCCGTCGGACGACGGGACCGTGCGGACAATGGTCACCTCGTCCACAGGCACCGCCCGCTCGACGCCGCTCTGTGCGGGCCGGATGATGGCCATTTCCTTGGAGCGGCGACGCTCCCAGGACGGGGCAGCCTTGTCCTCCCAGCGCGTCAGACGCTTGAGGACCCCCTCACGGCCGGCGCTGTCCCGGACCCACTTTCCGATGTCGTCTTTGCCGACTGCCATGTGCTTCTCCAAGGCCCCTCCCGGGCTGTCCCCTGCCATGTCACTCGGCCTTCGTGTGCTTGTGCTGGACAAGGTGGGCCCTCTTCTTCCGCTCGTGCACGGCAATGAGGTCGGCGTCCCCGTCCCGGCGCGCCCGCTCGATGGCGATGTCGAACCGGCGACAGCCCGTGCAGCCCTCGGGAGCATCCAGTGCAGGGAGATCCCACATGGGAGCCGGAAGCGTGCTCCTGCTCATACGTTCGCTCCTCTCGTGATGCCGCCGTACCGGTTCACGACGAATGGCACACGGCTGCAGACGAGAACGGGTTCCAACGGGGGCACCTCTGACTCCCGCCTCTCCTCGGCGACGGTGGGACGGGCCTCCTCGGGCTGCGCTTCCTTGAGCAAGGTCTCTCTGCGGTAGGTCATCGAACGACCTCGGCCGGGGGTTCTCCGGCCGCGGACCCGAACGGCGGTTCACCCACGTACTCAACGAAGGCCGCCTGCGTCAGCAGCAGCTCCTTGAACTGCGCCTTGTCCTCGGGGGAACCGGCGATTTCGTCCTCGCTGAGGGCGACGACGCCCTCAACTTCACGATCCAAGAGCAGGCGCTCCACCTTGGGCCAGAACTGGCGCCCGGCCCCGGGCGTGGTGGGACCGCAGACGTCGAAGAAGGCGCTGTGCACGTCCCAGTCCTGTGCCTCGGCGAACCGGCGGGCGTGGGCAAGAGCCACGTCCGGGCAACTGTCCCCGCCTACGCGGGCATAGAGCACGACGCTGACCCTGTTCGGGTAGCTGGCCGCGTTCGCGATGTTGCGGCGGCGCGCGGGAGCATCCGTCAACTCTCTCGCCTTCCCCTCCTGTTGGCTGTGCCGAGACACGCTAGGAGGGCTGTGGCGCAGTGTCTGTGGCACTTCCGGTTTCCCTGCCGCGGGAGTGCCACACGAGATCGTTCAGATGGGGAGACGCACCGCCGTAGCCAGGTCGTGCATCTCAGGCGTCAACGTACGGCGCTCCTCGATCACCCGGCGCACGATGTCCCGGGCGAACCGTTGGTTCGGCATCCACTCCGGGGAACGGCGCAGGATGTCCGTCAACTTCTCGACAGCTTGGCCGTAGTTGCCTGTCTTGGCGTGGCTGTCTGCCAGGTCGAGCAGATGACGGTTCCAGTTGTTCGATGTAGGGCGTACGCGCAGGCGCTTCGACTTGCTCTTGGTGATCCTTTCGACCTTGGCGCCGAGTCGGAGCACCACGTCAGGCCGATCAATGATCTGGGCGTTCTCAGCGGTCTTCATCAGGACGGTGAGCGGACCGAAGGTCCTCCCGCTGAGGTGCTGGGGGATCTGATACTCACGGCCGACCGCTTCGGCCGCGGCACGAGCCAGACGGAGAGCGTCCTCGGCCTCCCCGGGCCGGTTGTCCCGGACACAGGCAGCGGAGAGGCGGAGCAGCATCCAACCCCAGAGGGAGAGTTCGGTGGGGGTTGCTCGGGAGATCCGTACCGGCTCGGCGTCGTCCGCCCAGACAGTGGCCAGTTCGCGGGCTTCATCAAGGCGCCCCATGCGGAGCATCATCCAGCACAAGTGATTGACGGTCTCGGTGGCGTGCAGCCGATCACGTGTTTCGTCCTTGGCCCTGTTGAGCGCGTCCTCGGCGTCCTGGAACTGCCGGACCTGGATCATGAGCCACCCGACTCGTTGCAGGAGCCGTACGCGTAGATCGCGCCCCTCCGGCCCGAGGGCATCGGCATCACGGATGAGCGGGGGAAGGACGGTGGCGAGCTCTGCGAACCGGTCCCCGACGAACAGCGGGATCATGGCGTCGAGAGCCGAAGTCATCCCCTCAATGGTCGGAGGCTCGTCAAGCTCCTCCCGCAAGCCCGATGGGGCGTTGAGAGCCTTCCTGACCCCCGCCCAGGTCTCGGCCGTCCCTTCGACTGCCCCCTCCTCTTCGTGGTCTGTCACGAGGGACATCGTGGGCACCCGGAGGGCAGAGGCGAGCTTGCGCCACGTTTCAAGGCGGGCTGTCTCCCGCTCACCTTGTTCGATCTTTCGGAGCAACGACAGGGATACGCCCGACGCTTCGGCCAGCTCCCGCTGCGTCAGGTCACGTCGCTTTCGAGTGGACTTGAGTCGGTCGCTAGCGCTCGTCATAGCACGAGGGTACGCGCATCCGCCAGAGGGGCCGAGGGTCGAACCGACAGCGCTTATCGGCTGGTTGACGAACCCTCTCATCCGCTGTGCCATTGCCGTCATCGGATCGGCAGTGCCATGGCGTGTCCGATGGGTCAGCACCGATCCATGTATTCGCTACTGTTTCGAACATAAGGGCCGGTCCTCCCTGTTTTGGGTGAACCGTTGTCTGGGCTCTGTTCAAGGCTGACGTGCTGCGCTGCGCTGCGCCGACTCCGCCCACCGAGGTGCCGGTTTCGGACCGACAGAGGGGGACTTGTGAGGTCACAATGGGGGCGGCGAGGAGTCCTCAACTCCCTGGCAGTCGTGCGAGAGTTCGACGCCTTATCGAGGGATGCGTACCTCTGAGGGAGGAGAGAAGCATGCGAGTTGGCATCACTGGTCACCGAGGGCTGCCGAGGCCCGTTGAAGAAAAGGTCAAGCATGCGCTGAGGGGTGCGGTGGGGGCGGTACGGCCCGAAGACCTCATTGGTGTCAGCTGCGTGGCCGACGGTCCGGACTCGTGGTTTGCGCGGGCCGTGCTCGATCACGGAGGTTGCATCGAAGTGGTCATCCCGGCACATGAGTACCGCGAGGGTCTACCCCAGTGGCACCATCCGGAATACGACGAATTGATTCAAAGGGCCACAGACGTGCACCACACCAACCTTGTGGAATCAACCTCTTCGGCCCACATGGCCGGCAGCGAACTACTCGTGGGGTTGGTTGACGAACTCATCGCGGTCTGGGACGGGAATCCCGCCCGTGGTTACGGGGGAACTGCGGACGTTGTGGCCTACGCCGAACGTATGGGGGTCCCTGTGCGCGTGCTGTGGCCTGCGGGGGCCACGAGAGATTGAAATGAGCGCCCTTCCAGCCGGGGTGCCGCCGATCACAAGGGCCCGCACGGCGGGCTCTTGTGTCGCTCCTGGAGGGGCGAGAGCGCGCGACGAGAGGTGCGCGGGCGCCTGGGCGGGGGGCCAGGAACACGGGGCCGTCGGCGGCAGCGTCAAAGGAGGCGGCGAGTGGTTCGGGCCTGTCCGCCCTCATGCGTGCCCCCGGTGGGGCGGAGTTCTGTCCGCGGCGGCAGGGACGCGCTCGGCGTACGCACCGCTCAGGGACGCTCCTGTGCGCGGGCCCGCTGCTGTCGAACCGGATCGACAGCAGCACCCGGTCGCTCATTCCGCGGTAATCGCCTCAGCTGAAGCTGACTGCGATGTTGGCGCCCATCGTCCCCATGCCGTTGCCCGTGGAGCAGGTGGTGCTCGTGATGACGGGTGCCACGACGTCCCCGTCGCCGTTCATTGTTCCGCCGGTGATGACGCACTTGAAGGTGACCGCACCGGTGGAGGGATCGGTGTTCACCGTGAACGAGATCGTGCTGTCCGGCACCCCGGCACCGGCCCACTTGATCGTTCCGGTGCCGGTACCCCGGAACAGCAGGCCGCAGGGCCCCGGCCCGCTTCCATTGGCCGTGGCCGAGCCGGTGCCGCTCCCGGTGGCGGACGTCAGGTTCGTGTACTTTCCGTTGGCCGACGTGCAGTTGCCCAGTGACGCCACGACGCTGATCGCCGAGCTTCCGCCGGGCTTGAGCCCCGGGGCGAACGTCATCTTGAACTGCCCCGAGCAGCTCAGGTCACCGGTGGCGGCCTGGGCCCGGCCCACCGCGGGCCCTGTGACCGCCGCTGCGGCCAGCAGGGCTGCGGAACCCGCCCAGATGCCCAGTCGCCTGGCCATGGTCATGCCGTGCATCATGCGCCTCCCTTGTGTTGGGGATACGAGTGTCGGCGGGACGGATGATTCCGTCGCCACTCCTGTGGCGGCGCATCGGCGGACTGCCGGGGGTGCGAACTGTGCACACAGCGGCTCCGGTTGTGCGTGCGACCGCAGTCAGTCGCCCATGGGGCGAAAAGGGCTTGCGGGTGGCTGTGGGGGGCCTGGTACGGTTGCCGTGTTGGTGATCTTTCGTTGAGGAGTTCAGACATGGTGAGTGACGACGACATCTCCGGGTGATACCCGGATGTGATCGACCACCGGTGGGCGCACCTTTGGCAGTGCCGCCGTTGTGGTCACTTCGTCGTTCCCTTTCGCCTGTCTCAGGTGCAGCGCCCTTCACTCAGCGGTTTCCCTGTGGAGTGGCCTGCCGTCTTTCCCTCGTGAGGTCATTTCCATGTCCGATGCTTCTGTCGTCTGCTCTCAGTTGTCCTTCTCCTGGCCGGACGACACTCCGGTCTTCGAGGACCTGTCCTTCACCGTGGGTGTGGGTCGTACGGGTCTGGTGGCGCCGAATGGTTCCGGGAAGAGTACGCTGCTGAAGCTGATTGCCGGTGAACTCCGTCCCAGCGCAGGTTCGTTGACGGTGAACGGTGCGGTCGGCTATCTCCCGCAGACTCTCCCTCTGGCCGGTGAGCCGACGGTGGCGGAGATCCTGGGTGTCGATGCGGTGATCCGTGCGATCGATGCCGTCGAGTCCGGTGACGTGGGCGAGGAGCACTTCGCGGTCATCGGGGACGACTGGGATATCGAGGAGCGCACCCGTGCCCAGCTCGACCGGCTCGGCCTCGACGGTCTCGCCCTGGACCGGACGCTGGGCACGCTCAGCGGTGGTCAGGTCGTCAGCCTCGGACTGGCGGCGCAGCTGCTCGAGCGCCCTGATGTCCTGTTGCTGGACGAGCCGACCAACAACCTCGATCTCGGGGCCCGCCACAGGCTTTATGACGTGCTCTCGGACTGGAAGGGCAGTCTGCTGGTGGTCAGCCACGACCGGGCCCTGCTGGACCGGATGGAGCGTATCGCCGAGCTCGACCGCGGTGAACTGCGCCTGTACGGGGGCGGCTTCACGCAGTACGAGGAGGTGGTGCGGGCGGAGCGGGAGGTTGCGGAGAAGAATGTGCGCAGTGCCGAGCAGGAGCTGAAGCGGGAGAAGCGCGAGATGCAGCAGGCCCGCGAGCGGGCCGAGCGCCGCGCGAGCAACGCGGCCCGCAACCTCAAGAGTGCCGGCCTGCCGCGGATCTTCGCCGGGAACATGAAACGCGGCGCCCAGGAATCCGCAGGCCGCGCGGGCCAGATGCACGCCACCCGCGTCCACGACGCGCAGGCCCGCCTCGACGAGGCGGGACGCGCCGTGCGCGACGAGCAGCGGCTCGTCCTGGACCTGCCCGACACCCACGTCCCCGCCGGACGCACCCTCATCCTCGGCGAACACCTGCAGATCCGCCGCGGCGAACGGAACCTGTTCGCGGGCGACGGCGTCGATCTCACCATCCGCGGACCCGAACGCATCGCCCTCACCGGACCCAACGGCGCCGGGAAAACCACCCTGCTGAAGCTGCTGACCGGTGAACTGGCCCCGGACGGCGGGGAGATCAGGCGTGCCGACGGGCGGATCGCCTCCCTGTCCCAGCGCCTGGACCTGCTGGATCCGGGCCGGACGGTGGCGGGGAATTTCGCGGTGTTCGCTCCGCACCGGTCGGAGGCGGAGCGGATGAACCTGCTCGCGCGCTTCCTGTTCCGGGGCCCGCGGGTGCATCTGCCGGTGCGGGCCCTCTCCGGCGGGGAACGCCTGCGGGCCACCCTGGCCTGCGTCCTGTGTGCGGAACCGGCTCCGCAGCTCCTGTTGTTGGACGAGCCGACGAACAACCTCGACCTGGTCGGCGCGGGTCAGCTGGAGAGTGCCCTGAAGTGTTATCGGGGTGCGTTCGTGGTGGTCAGTCACGACGAGCGGTTCCTCGCGCGGATCGGCGTCGACCGGTGGCTGCGGGTCGCCGACGGCGAACTGACCGAGACCGGGGCCCCGCACGCATGAACCGCTGACACGCTACGCGGCTTCGCCCCCGGCGCTGTAGCCCTGGAGCAGTGCGCCCAGGATGCCGGTCAACCGGGGGGCGACGTCGACGACGGCGTGGGCGAGGTCCGGGTCCGTCTCGTAGAGGCGGCGCAGTTCGGTCCCCGGGGCGGCCATCTGCCACAGTGCTCCGGCCATCGCGGTGGCCGTGGCGACGACGTCGCCGGCCTGGGCCGGGCTCAGTGCGGCCACCCGGCGCAGTGCCTCGCCCACGGCCGCGACCTCGGCGATGGCGGTGACCTTGAAGGACCGGACGCTGTCCAGCGAGACGTTGCGCTCCAGGTTCATCGGCGTGTGGGCGAGGAGGTCGCAGAAGAGGGGGCGCGCCACCAGTGACTCGGCCAGCAGGCCGGCGACCGCGTGCAGGTGCGGCTCCTGTCCCGCGTCGTCCAGGGCGTCGCGCACCGCCTGCGACCACTCCATCCAGCCGGCGGCGGCCAGGCGGAGAAAGATCTCTTCCCGGGTCTCGAAGTAGCGGAGCATCGCCGATTTGTGCATGCCGACCTCGGTGGCGATGTCGGTCAGGGTCACCGACCGGATGCCGTTCGCCGTGGCCAGACGGGCCGCCGCAGCGAGGATCGTGGCTTCTCGGGCGCGCTTGGCCTCGGGGCTGCGGGCTCTTGTGGACTGACTGCGGGTGGCCATGCCGCATTCTAACGCAACCAGGTTGCGGTATTAACGAAACCGTGTTTTGCTATCGCCCATGGCAATCCAGACGTGGTTCATCACCGGTTCGTCCCGCGGCTTCGGCCGCTCCCTCGCGATCACCGCCCTGGAGGCGGGCGACCAGGTAGTCGCCACCGCCCGCAAACCGGAACAGATCGCCGACCTGGTCGAGCGGTTCGGTGACAAGGTCCTCCCGGTCGCACTCGACGTGACCGACGCCGCCGCGGCCGCCGCCGCGCTCGACGCCGCCCGTGACCGCTTCGGCCGCATCGACGTGGTCGTCAACAACGCCGGCTACGCGAACCTCGCCCCGGTCGAGACGGCTCCGGAGGACGACTTCCGCCGCCAGTTCGAGACGAACTTCTGGGGCGTGTACAACGTCTCCAAGGCGGCGCTGCCCGTGCTGAGGGCGCAGGGCGGCGGCATCGTCGTCCAGTTCTCCTCCATCGGCGGCCGGGTGGGCGGCAGTGCCGGCCTGGGCTCCTACCAGGCGGCCAAGTTCGCCATCGACGGCCTCACCCGCGTACTCGCCACCGAGACCGCGCCGTTCGGCATCCGCTGGCTGGTCGTCGAGCCCAGCGGCTTCGCCACCGACTGGGCCGGTGCCTCCATGGAGGTCCAGGACGTCCCGCCGGAGTACGAGGGGACCGTCGCCGCCTTCAACGACAGGCGCCGCGACAGCGTGCACGCCGGAGACCCGGACCGCGCCGCCGGGATCCTGGTCCGCGTGGTCAAGGGTGACCACCTCCCCACGCATCTGCTCCTGGGGGAGAACGCGGCCCGGATGGCGCTCGATCACTCGCGGCGGCAGACCGCCGAGGCCGAGGCCTGGCAGGCCGTCTCCGTCTCCGCCGACTTCGGTGCGGAGTACCCCGTCGAACTTCCGGCGGCGTCCATGGGGTAAACCCCCTTCTCCGACCTGCTGTTGGCCGGATGGTTCCCGGCCGGAGCTGTTCCTTACGGTCGGGCTGTCCATCACTTCAGCCCTGGGAACCACATGCGTCTCGCGCCCGTACTCGCCGTCGGGCTGGGCATCGGCGGCCTGCTCGCCGGTGCCGTCCCCGCCGTCGCGAAGCCCGTCGTACCCCCCACATCCTCCGCCCTGACTTGGGGCCCCTGCCCCGGGGAACAGAAGGAACTCGTCGAAGCCGGCGCGGAATGCACCCACTTGACGGTCCCCCTCGACTACTCCGACCCCGGCGGCCGTACCCTCCGCATCGCGGTCTCCCGCGTCAAGGCCAAGGACCGGGCGCACCGGCGGGGCATCCTGCTGTCGAATCCCGGCGGGCCGGGAGGAGCAGGGCTGGCCACCACGGTGGGGCTGCGCGCGACGCTGGAGAAGGTGGCCGATCAGTACGACCTGATCGGATTCGACCCGAGGTTCCTGGGCGGGAGCACCCCGGTCCGGTGTGATCCGGCGGGCACCCCCGAGCCACCCCGCACGACGACCTCGCCCCGCCTGGACTTCGAGGACGGCGTGCGGCGCTCCCGGTCGACGGCCCTGCGCTGCGCGCGGCACGACGGCAACGCGGCGCTCCTGCCGCACGCTTCGTCGCGCAACGTCGCCCGCGACATGGACGCCATCCGTGCCGCGCTCGGCGAGCGGAAGCTGTCGTACTACGGGGTCTCCTACGGAGCCGACCTGGGCGCCGTCTACACCCAGATGTTCCCCCGGCAGGCCGACCGCATCGTCATCGACTCCTCCACCGACCCCGACGCGACCCAGTACGAGCTGTTCCGGCGGGCGGGCCGGCCGCTGGAGGAGGGGCTGGACGAGTGGGCGGCCTGGACCGCCCGGCGCGCGGACACCTACCGGCTCGGCCGCACCGGCCCCGAAGTACGCGCGACCGTACAGAAGTTGCTCGACGGCGCCGAGCACCGGCCCGTCGCCATCGCGGGCACCCGGCTCGGCGCACCGCTGCTGCGCCTGTTCCTGCGGCAGTTCGTGCAGCACCAGGAGGACAACGTGGCGCTCGCCCGTACGGTACGTACCCTGGCCGACGCCGCCGCGGGCCACGACGCCCGGCCGAATCCGGAACTCGCCGGCATGCTGGACTTCCTCAACTCGCCCGACATCGCCGACTCGATGACCGGCGGGGCCGTCTTCATGTGCGGGGACGCCGGCTGGCCGGCGGGCGGCTGGCCGCGGGACCCGGAGACGTACTGGCGGAACATGGAGCGCAGCCGCGGCGACCAGCCCGTCTTCGGGCCGCTCGTCAACGACATGACCGCACCTTGCGCGTTCTGGCGGACCACGCCCCGGGAGCCCGCCGTCCGCATCGGCAACGACGTGCCCGTGCTCATGCTCCAGGCCCGCAGGGACAACAACGTCCCCTACGACGGGGCACTCGCGCTGCACCGGAAGCTGCGGGGATCCCGCCTGGTGACGGCGGACATCCGCTCGCACGGCGTCTTCGGGCGCGGCGCCGAGCACCGGACGGCGGTGCCGTGCGCCGACCGGGCGGTGACGCAATACCTGGGCGGCGGAGCCCTGCCCGCCGCGGATGTCACCTGCCCCGCCCCGGGCGGGCGGCGATGAGGCCCGGCCGGAGGGCGGTCGTGGCAGCGGCCGCCGGTGCCATCCTCGCGGGCGGTCTTCCCGGCGGAACGGCGGCCGCGGCCCCCGCCGACGGCCGGTTGCAACGCGGCGCCGACGCCATCCGGAACGCCGGTGCCACCGGCGTCCTCGCCGTGCTGCGGAACGGACGGCGCCGCACCGCGGCCGCCTGCTCCGGAGTGGCGGACCTGCGTACGGGCGGCCCGGTGCCCTGGGACGCGTACTACCGCATCGGCAGCGAGACCAAGACCTTCACCGCCGCACTCGCGCTCCAGCTCGTCGGCGAGGGCAGGATCCACCTCACGGACACCGTCGAGCACTGGCTTCCCGGGCTGGTCCGGGGCAACGGCAACGACGGCCGCCGGATCACCGTCGTCAACCTGCTGCGGCAGACCAGCGGACTCAACGACTACGTCGAGCTGCCCGACTTCACCGCCGCCGCCTACCGCGCCACCCGCTTCCGGCCGCCGGACACCCCCGAGCAGCAGGTGGCGGCCGCCCTGCGCAGACCGCCCGCTTGGCTGCCCGGCCGCGACGACCCCGCCGGTGAGCGGCGCTGGGCCTACTCCAACACCAACTACGTCGTCCTCGGCATGCTGTTGGAGAAGGCCACCGGGCACTCCTGGGCCGAGCTCCTCCACGACCGCGTCGTCGAACCCCTCGGCCTGCGCCGTACGTTCACGGCCGGCACCTCGCCGTACGTGCCGCAGCCCACGGCCACCGCGTACACCCGCTTCCCCGGCGACACACGGCCCACCGACACCACCCTCGCCGCACCGGGCGGAGCCGACGGCGGCATCATCAGCACCCCGCACGATCTGACCGCCTTCCTGCGGGCCCTGATGGGGGGCCGGGTGCTGCGCCCCGCGCAACTGGCGGCGATGCGGCGGACGGTGCCCGCGCCCGGCTGGATCCTCGCCCCCGGCGTCCGGTACGGCCTCGGCATCGCCTGGCGCCCGGTGGCCGGCAGCGCCTCCGGCATCTGGTTCCACGGCGGCACCCATCTGGGCGTGGTCTCCGAGAGCGGCGTCACCCCGGACGGCGAACGGGCCGCGGCGGCCGCGGTGTTCACGCTGGACACGGACGAGGCGCGCGGCCGGGCCCAGGCCCTCGCCGGTCTGCGTCTGGTGAACGACGCGCTGACCGGCCCCGGGGGTGGCTGACGGATCCGGCGTCCACGCCGGAGGGTCACGTGCCGGAGCGACACAACTAGCATGTTCTGTCGAACCGTTGACGCATGTGTACCCGTCCCCGAGGAGCCAACGACATGATCATCGCGCTCGATCACGTCCACCTGACGGCCCCCGCCGGCAGCGAGGACCTCCTGCGGGCCTTCTACGTCGGCGCCCTTGGCTTGGTCGAGATTCCCAAGCCGCCCGCCCTGGCCGCCCGGGGCGGCTGCTGGTTCACGGACAAGGACCACCGCGTCCAACTGCACCTCGGCATCGAGGAGTCCTTCCGGCCGCCCGCCAAGGCCCACCCGGGACTGCGCGTCCGGGACATCGATGCCTTCGCCGCCCGCCTCACGGCCCACGGCGCGCCCGTCGTCCGGGACGAACTCCTCCCCGGGTACCGCCGCTTCTACAGCCGGGACCCGGTCGGCAACCGCCTGGAATTCCTGGAACCCCGGCCCTGACGGCCGTCAGTACGGGGTCCCGTCGGCGAAGTCGGTCGCGAAGGTGGACTCGATGCCGTCGAGCACCTCGGGGCTGTTGACGATCAGGCCGAGTTCGCGGTTGTTGTTGAGCGAGTTGTCGGAGAAGTTCTCCGAGCCGGCGAAGACCTTGGCCGTGGCGGTGCCGTGGTCGGCGACGATCGCCTTGGCGTGGATGTAGAGGCCCTCGGTGGAGGAGAAGGTGACGACCTTGCCGCCGGCCTGTTTGACCTGGTCGAAGTAGCCGCCGTAGCTGTCGGGGTTCATGCCGACGACCCGGACGGCGACGCCGCGGCCCTCCGCCGCCACCACGGCGTCGACGAGGGTCTTGTCGCCGAACTCCAGCTGTTCGAGGTCCAGGGAGTGCTGCGCGCCGTTGATCAGGCCCAGCAGGCGTTCCTCCGAGTCGGTGGGCGACCAGACCAGGTGGTCGCCGTCGGAGGGGGTGACAGCGGTTCTCGCGTAGTCCGCGTCGAAGGTCTTCTCTATGGCGGCGACGTCGGCGGCGTCGGTGTCGAAGACGCCGTAGTCGCGGCTGCTCGCGTAGTACTTCGAGTCCAGATTGCCCGTCAGGATCAGGGACTTGGCGCCGTCCACGGTGACGGTCTTCTGGTGGGTGTAGACGTAGTCGGACGAGGAGTAGACCACGCCGACGCCCGCGGCCTTGAGCGCCTTGTAGGCCGAGCCGTTGACGGAGGTGTGCTTGGCGTCCAGGACGACGCGGACCTTCACGCCGGCCTTCTCGCGGCCCACCAGGGCGTCGACGGTCTTGGCGTCGCGCAGCTCGTACATGGTCATGTCCACCGATTTGGTGGCCGAGCCGATGAAGTCGTGGACGGCGGAGTGGTCCTGGCCGGGGAAGACGAGGAGGGCGGAGGCGGGGGCGGACAGGGCGCCGCCGGCGCCTGCCAGGACGGACGCCGAGGACAGCAGCAGGGCGGCCGCCGAGAGGGCGGCCCGGTGGGCGGTGGAGGGTAACGGCATGCCGAACTCCGTTCGCACGCACGGGTGGTGGGGGGATTGCGGTGCGCCTGGGGCGCGTACAGCCCATGATGCGACCGGCGGAGTTTACGCGGGTAGATGCGGAAGGTTAAGTTTTGGCATAGGCACGACAACGGCCTGAGGTTGCTGCTTTCACAGGGCGGCCCGCACGATCTCCAGCGGATGCCAGGCCCTCCGCCCCGTCCCGTGCAGGATCTGCTGGCGGCACGAAGTCCCGGCGGCGACGACCACGGTGTCGTCGGGCTCGGCCCGTACCGCCGGGAAGAGGCGGTCCCCGCCCACGGTCATCGACAGGGCGTAGTGCTCCGACTCGTAGCCGAAGGAGCCCGCCATGCCGCAGCAGCCCGTGTCCGGTTCGACGACCTCCGTGCCGGGAACGGCCTTGAGGAGGGCGACGGTTGCTGCCGTGCCGACCTCGGCCTTCTGGTGGCAGTGGCCGTGGTGGAGCAGACGGCGGCCTGCGGGCCAGGAGTCGGGGCGCAGCCGGAGACGGCCGTCGGCGACTGCCGCCAGGAGCAGTTCCTCGACCTGGCGGACGCGTCCGGCGATGTCCTGGACGACGGGGTCGTCGGGGTGCAGGGAGCGGTGTTCGTCCCGCAGGGTCATCAGGCACGAGGGTTCGCAGCCGACGACCGGCGAGCCGGGGGCGGAGGCGGCGGCGATGCGATGGGCGAGAGTGCGGGCCTGCGCCGCGGCGTCGTCCAGCAGGCCCTTGGAGAACGCGGCGCGGCCGCAGCAGCCGCCGCTCTCCAGGTGGACCTCCCAGCCGCAGTGCTCCAGCAGCTCGATCGCGGCGCGGCCGATGCCCGGTTCGGTGTAGGTGGTGAACGAGTCGGCGAGAAAGGTGAGTTGGCCCTGGGGTGCGGGTCGCAGGGCGCGGTCGCGGCGCCCGGACCAGTGCGTCAGGCTGCGGCGGGCGAAGACCGGCAGCGGGCGGTGCGGAGTGATGCCCAGGGTGCGGTCGAGGAGGGTGCGCAGCAGGGGGATCCGGCCGGGGAGGTTGGACAGCGGCGCGGTGGCGGAGCCCAGCCGGTTGAGGGTGCGGACGGCCGCGAAGACGCGGGAGCGGAGCGGGACGCCGTGCAGGTCGTGGTGGTGGGAGAGGGTCTCGGCCTTGAGGGCGGCCATGTCGACGCCGAGCGGGCATTCGCTCTTGCACGCCTTGCACATCAGGCACAGGTCGAGGATCTCGTGGAGGCGTTCGTCGCCCAGGGCGCGCCGGGGGTCGGGGGAGGAGAGGGCCTTGACGAGGGCGCCGGCGCGGCCGCGGGTGGAGTCCTGCTCCTCGCGGGTGGCCATGTAGGAGGGGCACATGGTGCCGCTGCCGGTCTTGCGGCAGGCGCCGATGTTCATGCAGCGGTCGGCGGCGCCGCGCATGCCGCCGACGACCGGGAAGGAGAGCCGGGTGGGGAGCGGCGCGGCAGGGGGGAGGGCGGCGTCGCGGAGGTGGTCGGTCATGGCGGGGGAGTCGACGATCTTGCCGGGGTTGAGCCGGTTGTCGGGGTCGAAGAGGCGTTTGACCTCGCGCATGGCCCCGTACAGACGGGGGCCGAAGAGCTCGCGGTTGAACTCGCCGCGGGCCAGGCCGTCGCCGTGCTCGCTGGAGTTGACGCCGCCGTACTCGACGACCAGGTCCTTGATCTCCTCGGCGACGGCGCGCATGGTGCGGACCTGGGCGGGGTCGGCGAGGTCGACGAAGGGCCGGATGTGCAGACAGCCGACGGAGCAGTGGCCGTAGAAGCCGGCAGTGAGGCCGTGCCGGTCGAGGACGGCGCGGAAGCGGCGGGTGTACTCGGCGAGGTGCTCGGGGGGTACGGCGGTGTCCTCGACGAAGGCCAGGGGGCGGCGGGTGCCCTCGCCGGCGGACATCAGCAGACCGAGCCCGGCCTGGCGGACCTTGAGCAGCGCGGCCTGCCGGTCGGGGGTGGTGGCGTGGAGGGTGTGGTAGCCGTGGCCGTGGCGGGCCCAGAGGGCGGTGAGTTCGCCGAGGCGGGCGCGGAGTTGCTCCTCGTCGTCGCCGGTGAAGCCGACGAAGAGCAGGGCACCGGGGTCGCCTTCGAGGAGGGCGCCCAGGGAGGCGTATTCGATCTTCTGCCGGGAGAGGTCGAGGATGGTGCGGTCCAGGAGTTCGACGGTGGCGGGGTCGCAGGCCAGGGCGTCCCCGGTGGCCTCGACGGCGGCGGCGACGGAGGCGAAGTGCCCGACGGCGATCGCGGTACGGGCGGGGGCGGGGACGAGGGTGACCTCGGCGCGGGTGGTCAGGGCGAGAGTGCCCTCGGAGCCGACGAGGAGCGCGGCGGGGTCGAAGGAGGCGTCCCCCGCGGAGGGGCCGAGGCGGTCGAGCCGGTAGCCGCAGGCGCGCCGCCAGAAGGCGGGGAAGTCCTCCGCGACGGCACGGGAGTTGGCGGCGAGGATACGCGGGAGCTCGCGGTGGATGCGGCCTTCGAGGGTCGGCGGGCCGGCGCGGCGGGCGCGTTCGTCCTCGGTGACGGGGGCGAGGCGGGCGGTGGTGGCGTCGGAGAGGACGACGTCCAGGGCGCGGACGTGGTCGATGGTCATGCCGTGGCGCAGGGAGCCGCTGCCGGCGGAGTTGTTGCCGATCATGCCGCCGACGGTGGCCCGGTTGCCGGTGGAGGTGTCGGGGCCGAACATCAGCCCGTGCGTGGCAGCGGCCCGGTTGAGCTGCTCCTGGACGACTCCGGGTTCCACCACGGCGGTACGGGCCCCGGGGTCGAGCGCGACGATGCGGTGCATATGGCGGGAGAGGTCCAGGACGAGGCCGGGGCCGACGGTCTGTCCGGCGAGGCTGGTGCCCGCGCCGCGGGCGGTGACGGACACACCGTGTCCGGCGGCCGCGGCGACGGCCGCGCGGACGTCCTCGGCGTGGCGGGGGAAGGCGACGCCGAGCGGGGTGATGGCGTACATGCTGGCGTCGCGGGAGTACAGGTGGCGGGTGTAGTCGTCGAACCGGACCTCGCCGTCGAGGTCGTGCCGCAGCCGGCGGGCGAGGCCGTCGGCCGTGCGGCTGCCGGGAGTTGTCGGGGGCACGGGCGTCTCCCTTCAGGGGGGTGCGTCCCTTCAGGGGGCGCGGAGCAGGTCGAGGGCGGCGTCGAGGCCGCGCGGGTCCACGGGGACGCCGGTGAGCTGCAGTCCCATCTGCACCCCGGCGAGGGTGCCCGCGAGGGTCAGGTCGCCGAGCCGGCCGAGGTGGCCGATGCGCAGGACGCGTCCGGCGAGCCGGCCCAGGCCCGCGCCCAGGGACATCCCGAAGCGGTCCAGGACGACGGCGCGTACGTGGTCGGCGTCGTGGCCGTCGGGCAGGACGACGGCGGTGAGCGTGGCGGAGTGCTCGCGTTCGTCGGCGCACAGCACCTCGAGTCCCCAGCCGCGTACGGCGGCCCGGGTGGCGGCGCCGTGCCGGGCGTGCCGGGCGAAGACCTGCGGCAGGCCCTCGGCGTACAGCAGGCGCAGGGCCTCCTCCAGCCCGTGGAGGAGATTGGTGGCGGGGGTGCTGGGGAAGCGGCCCTGCCGGTTGGCCTCGATGACGGGCCGCCAGTCCCAGTAGGACCGGGGCAGCCGGGCGGTGCGCGCGGCGTCGAGCGCCTTGGGGCCGACGGCGTTGAAGCCGAGCCCGGGCGGGAGCATCAGGCCCTTCTGCGAGCCGGCGACCGTGACGTCGACGCCCCAGGCGTCGTGCCGGTAGTCGATCGAGGCGAGCGAGGAGACGGTGTCGACGAGCAGCAGGGCCGGGTGGCCGGCGGCGTCCATGGCCCGGCGGATCTCGGGGACGCGGCTGGTGACCCCGGTGGAGGTCTCGTTGTGCACGACGCACACCGCTTTGACCAAATGGCGGCTGTCGGCGGCGAGTTCGTGGTGCACGGCGTCCGGGTCGGCGCCGTGCCGCCAGTCGCCGGGCAGGAAGAGGACGTCGAGGCCGAGGGAGCGGGCCATCTCCTGCCAGAGAGTGGCGAAGTGGCCGGTCTCGCAGAAGAGCACCCGGTCGCCCGGGCTGAGGGTGTTGACCAGGGCGGCCTCCCAGGCGCCGGTGCCGGAGGCGGGGTGGATCACCACGGGGCCCTCGGTGCCGAACACCGGCTTGAGGGCGTCCAGCAACCGCAGGGTGAGCGCGGCGAACTCGGGCCCCCGGTGGTCGGTCGTCGGAGCCGCGATGGCGCGCAGCACCCGGTCGGGGACGTTGGTGGGGCCGGGGATCTGGAGGAAGTGCTGTCCGATGCGGGAGGCCATGGGCGTCAACTCCCAGGGGATTGTGCCGTGTTACGGCACGCCGTACCGTGATGAGGCATGCCGGAGCGTAGGCCCGGCCGGCGGAAGGAGTCAACGGATGCAGAACGTCCTCAACGCGCTCCGGACCCTGGAGGAGGTCGCCGCCCGCCGGCCCGTCGGCGTCGCGGAACTGGCCAGGGCGCTGGGTCTGCCGAAGAGTTCGGTGCAGCGGGCCCTGCTGACCCTGCACGAGGCGGGCTGGATCCGGCCCACCGGCGAACCGGTCACCCGCTGGGTCCCGACCACCAAGGCGCTGCGGGTCGGCCGGAGCGCCACCGGCGAACTCGGGCTGCGGGACGTCGCCGTCCCGGTGCTGGAGGAGCTGCGGCGGCGCACCGACGAGACGGTCCACCTGACCGTGCCGGAGGGCGGCAGGGTCGTGCTGATCGAACGGCTGGAGACGTCCCGGCCCGTGCGCATCGTCCTGCCCCTGGGGCAGAACCTGCCGCTGCACGCCTCCTCCAACGGCAAGGCCGTCCTCGCCGCGAGCCCGCCGGAGGCCGTCGAGCGCTACCTCGCCGACGGCCTGCCCCGCTACACCGACACCACGATCACCGACCCGGAACGGCTGCGGGCGGAACTGGCCGTCATCCGGGCGCGGGGCTACGCGACCAACGGCGGCGAGTGGCGGTCGGACGTCTCGGCGGTCGCGGCGGCGGTCGTCGGCGGGGCCGGGCTGCCGGTGGCCGGCATCAGCGTCAACGTCCCCACGAGCCGGATGACCGAGACCTCGCGGACGGCCTTCGGCGCGCTGGTCGTGGAGGCGGCGAAGGCGCTGGGCGCCGCGCTGGAGGGCTGTTGAGGGACGGCGCGTCGAAGGGGCGGTGGAGTGAAGGACGGTGCGGAGCGGGGCTCTTGACGCCGGGGCACCGGCGACCCATGCTGCCGACTACCGACACCCCGCTTCCGTATGGCGGAACTCTCCGGTCGCGCACGCCCATTCAGTCCCGCCCGCCTCCTCGGCATGCCCGGGAGCCGGAGAAAGCGAGACGCATCCGTGTTCCGACAAGTCCCCGACCCCCTCGGGCATCCGGCCCTCACCGCGCTCCTCGCCGCTCTCCCCCTGCTCGTGCTCCTCACCCTGCTCGGCGTCCTGCGCACGGCCTCGCACCGCGCCGCGCTCGGCGGCCTCGCCACGGCCGCGCTGATCGCCGCGACCGTCTACCGCATGCCGCCGTCCCAGATCGCCGACGGCGCGGCCGAAGGAGCCGCCTTCGGCCTCTTCCCCATCGTCTGGATCGTCCTCAACGCCGTCTGGATCAACCGGCTGCAGCACGTCGGGGGCCACTTCGACGTCGTCGGCCGGACCTTCTCCGCGCTCTCCGGCGACCTGCGCGTCCAGGCGATCCTCATCGCCTACTGCTTCGGCGCCATGGTCGAATCCCTCTCCGGCTTCGGAACGCCGATCGCCGTCACCTCCCTGCTGCTGCTCGCCCTCGGCCTCGGGCCGCTCAAGGCCGCGGCGGTCGCCACCTTCGCCAACACCGCGCCCGCGGCCTTCGGTTCGGTCGGCAATCCGATCCAGGCCCTGGCCAAGGTGACCGCGTACCCCGCGCACGACCTCGGCGCCATGGTCGGCCGGCAGTCCGCCGTCATCGCCGCGCTCGTACCGTTCGTCCTGCTCCTCATGCTCGACGGCCGCCGGGGGCTCAAGGAGGCGTGGCCCGCGGCACTGGCCGCCGGGGCGGGCTTCGGCGCGGGACAGTTCCTGTGCTCGAACTACTTCGCCTACCAACTGACCGACACCGTCGCCGCGTTGCTCTCGACGGCCGCGGTGGTCGCCCTCCTGCGGGTCTGGACACCACGGCACCGCCGCTCCGCCCCGTCGGCCGCCGCGGAGCAGGAGCGCCCCGACCCGCTCCCCGAGGTCGTCCGGGCCTTCTCCCCGTACGCGCTCCTCATCGCCCTGTTCGCCCTGACCTCGTCCCACGGACCCGTCCGGCGCTTCGTCGACTCCCAGGACATCACCTTCTCCTGGCCCGGCCTCGGGGTCCTGGACGCCGACGGCCGCCCGGCCAAGGTCACCGTCTTCGACTTCGGCTGGCTCGGCGCCTCGGGCACCCTGCTGCTGATCGCCGGCGTCCTCACCGCCGTCGTCCTGCGCGTACCGGCCCGCAGGGCCGTGCGCTGCTACGCGCAGACCCTGTGCCGACTGCGCCGGGCCGCGCTCACCGTCGCGTGCGTCCTCGCCCTGTCCTACGTCATGAACCTCTCCGGCATGGCCGTCTCCCTGGGCACCTGGCTGGCCGGCCTCGGCAGCGCGTTCGCCCTGCTCTCCGGCTTCCTCGGCTGGTTCGGCGTCGCTCTGACCGGCTCGGACACCTCCTCCAACGCCCTCTTCGGCGCCATGCAGATCTCCGCCGCCCGGCAGGCGGGCCTGTCCCCCCTGCTCATGGCCGCCACCAACAGCAGCGGCGGCGTCCAGGGCAAGGCGGCCGCCCTGCAGAACCTGGTGATCGCCGCCGGCGCGCTGGGCATCTCCGGGCGCGAGGGCGAGATCCTCCGCCGGGTGATCGGCTGGAGCCTGGGCGTGCTGGCCGTGCTGTGCCTGCTCGCGTGGCTGCAGTCGACGCCGGTCCTGGGGTGGACGGTGCCGGGCGGGTGAGCGGCCGGAGGGCCGGGGCCGCACCGCTTCGAGGAGCCCGGGACGCATCCGCGCGACGGCACCCGGGACATGTCCGGGAGCCGCCGCGCGGCAGTTCACGTCACTTACTCGTGGTGGTCGCCGTCCTCCCCGTGCCCGTGCCCGTGCTCGTGGCGGTCCTGGTCCTCGCCCTGGCCGTGGTGGCGGTCGCGGTCGTCGCCCCTGCCGTGGCCGTGGTCACAGTTCTCGCCCCGGCCGTGGTGGTGGTCGCCGTCCCAACGCCCGTGGCCGTGGTCGCAGTCGTCGCCCCGGCCGCGGTCGTCGTGCCGCCCGTGGTCGTCCTGCCGCTGGTGGTCGCCGTCGCGGTCGTGGTCGCACGGGGGCGTGACCGCGGTGTTGCCGAACCGGGCGTCGGCGGAGGTGGAATCGGCGGCCGAAGCGGCTCCCGCTCCCGTCATGAAGAGTGCTGCCGCGAACGGAACAGCAGCCATGAGCGTGAGGGTGCGGGCCTTGCGGGTGCTTGCCATACCAGTCCCTTCGAAAGACCGGATCCGTACGGATGACGGTCCGGTCCGACTTCGGTGTTCTCGTCGGCCCCAGTTGACACCCCTGCCGTCCGGCGAACCCGTGAGGCCACGCGGACCTTCATTCTCAAGAGTGTACAAACCGATCTAAAATCGCTCACCGATCCATCTGGAGTGCGGCCTCAAGTGCTGTGCGGCGCAGGGTGAGTTGACGAGTGCGCCGGAGTCGACGGGCCGTTTTGCGTCAGCCGCGGAAGCGTATGAGGAAACGTTCCGGTCGGTGTTTCCTGCGGATTCCGGTCAACGACCCCGTGGGGGCCGGCATGTTTTCGGCCGGATGCGCCGACCCGTCTGTCGGGCTGATGAAGTGCAGCTGAACTTTTGGGAGTTGCGGCGGTGTACGCCGTACGAGGATGCGGCGGCGATCCCAACTGGCCTGATACGTCATGGTGATGCTCCGCGCCGGGGCATAGGTTCGCCCGGTGTTCCCCGCCTTCCGGAGGTGCGCCATGAGAAAGTACATCCTCACCGGCACGATCGCCGCTGCCTGTCTGTTCATACCGTTCCAGGCGGCACAGGCCGCCGCACCGTCGGCCCCGGCGCCGCAGGCGGCGTCCGCCCTGTGGGACAAGTGCGAGGCCGCGCTCGACTCGCCGCACGAGTCGCACACCAACCCGGACGTCATCAACGTCCACGCCGACCTCAAGGGCTGCAAGCAGAAGATGCCGGAGTACTCGATCTCCGTCACCCTCTACAAGGAAGGCACCCAGGTCGCGCACAACAGCGGCTCCGGCAAGAACAAGTTCAAGGCACGGGTCGTGGCCAACTGGCCCCCTCCGAAGGGGGAGTGCCACGCCTACTCGGCCAGGGCGACCTTTACGATCAAGGCCGGGGGGAAGTCGCACACCACCACCCTGGAGAACCACAGCCAGGGCAAGATCTGCATCAAGAAGTAGGCGTCCGCCGTGGCCGGTCCGGCCATCGCGGCCCGCCGGCCACGCTCCTCCAGCACCGAGGCGGACACCATGAACGGGTACACCCTCTTCCTCGCGGTCACCGACCGGACCGGTCTCACCGAGCCGGCCTTCGCCCTCACCGCGCTCGCCGTGGAAACCGGACGCCTGGAGGAGGCCGAGGAACGCGCGGCGGCGGCGCTCGCGGGACTCGCGCCCGACGCGGCCTGGCCCGGCCTGGATCCGTCCGTACGGCGCGAGGTCGTCACCCGGGTGCGCTCGGTGCCGCACTACGCGGTCGACCACACCGAGCACGACCGCGCACCGGCGCGGTCCGCCTCCCCCCTGGCCGACTGCCTGCGCAGTCTGGCCGAGGGCGGCTCCTTCGCCGTGGTCGCCGCACAGCCGTACACCGTGTACGTCACCGGCGGGCACCCCGTCGGCGACGCGGCGACGGCCCCCTTCCTCGCCGCCGCCCGGGCCGTGCACCCCGACGCCGAAGCCCGCTTCCCCGCGCTCGCCCGCCTCACCACCCTCCTCGCCTCGGCGGCCGCACCCTCGGTCGACGCCGCCGTCCCCGACGAGGAGGACCTGTACGACGCGTTCGACCGGTACACCCTGGGCGGCCTGGCCTGACCCCGCCGTTCCGCTTCCCCTCGCCCTTGGCGGCCGATGTGTCGGCGATCTCCGGTTCGCCCGTAATGCGACCGGGGCCCTCCGGCGGAGCGCCGCCGGGCGGCATTTAAGGTGATCGCGCGGCGTCCCGCCGCACCCCCCACGAGAACCATCAACGGAGGAACCGTGCGACGCATATCCCTCGCACTCACCACCGCCGCCCTCATCGGCAGCACCGCCGCCCTGGCCGTCCCGGCCCAGGCGGCCACCGCGCCCGCCGCCCCTCGCGCCGCCGCCAAGGCGTGCCACGAGGACAACGCCATGATCTACACCAACGGCACCCGGCTGCGCGCCAAGGCGAGCACGTCCGGCGCGGTCAAGGGCCAGCTGTACTTCGGGGACCCGATCCGCATCCTGAAGAAGTCCGGCAGTTGGGACTACGTCCAGCTGAAGGCCAGGAGCAAGGGCGGGCTGTCCAAGGGCGCCCGGGGCTGGGTGGCCCACAAGAACATCATCCCGCCCTTCTGCGGGTTCTGAGCCGGTGACCGCACGGCGGCGCCTCCGCGGAGGCGCCGCCGTGAGCGTCAACGCCCCTGCCCGGCCCCGTGGTTCAGGACGTGGTGCGGGCCGCGCGGCGGAGGCGGGCGCGGGCCGGGTCCCGCGCGGGGTGGCCGGCCGGGGGAGCGGGCCGGTCGGGGTTGGAGCGTACGAACAGGGTCACGGTGACGCCCTCGGTGAATCCGTTGCGGCGCATCATGGCCGCCGACGCCTTGTTGTCGGACTCCACGTCGGTGATGATGCGCGAGGCGCCCGCCGCGAAGAGGGCGGCGCAGCACCGCTCGACGAGCCCGCTCGCGATGCCCTTGCCGCGGGCCCGCTCGTCGAGGGCGATCCACTCCAGATAGCCCCAGTCCTCGCGCTCGTCGTAGGAGAGCGAACCGAGGACGAATCCGAGCAGTCCCTCTTCGTCCATGGCGACCCAGCAGGCCTCCGGTTGTGCGTCCCAGTGCACCGCGACGGTGGACAGCGACCATGAGGTGTAGGGCATCGCGTCGACGTCGTAGGCGCGGTAGCCGAGGTTGAGGACGCTCTCCAGATGGGACAGTTGCATGGGGACGATCTCGACATGATCCATGGATGAATCCTGACATAAGGGGAGACCGCGCATTCTCAGCCGGTGGTGCGGCGGTAGCGGAGGTCCGGGGCGCGGTCGAGGTGCAGGGTGAAGCGCTCGACGCCGGTGTGCGGGGACGCCGCCGTGCCGGGGAGGACGAGGCGCAGCCCGTCCCCGCGGAAGTCGACGGGCCCCGTCGGCACGAGGGGCGAGCAGGTGCCGCGGCGCCACAGGTGGAGGGACCCGCCGGCCGTGGAGAGCCGCAGGGTGCCGGGGACGTCCTCGCACGCGTAGGTGCCCAGGACGGTGTGGTCCGCCTCCCGGCACCGGTCCGGGGCGGAAGTCCGCGGTGCCCGGGACCGGTCGAGGGCGTCGTCGACGATCCGGGGGAGCAGGTCGCGCACGTCGCCGGGGGCCGGGCGCCTGAGCGCCGTGGCGACCCCGTCCGCCACCCGGTCGGCGTGGACGGACGCGTGGTTGCTGAGGCAGATCACCCGCAGGCCGCTCCGGAAGAGCAGGGCGGCGGCGGAGAAGCCCTGTTCGTGCCCGTAGTGGAAGACGGATTCGTCGCCCGGCCTGCGCCCGTCGCCGTACAGCCCCGGCCCGTAGAGGTACGGGGCGTGGTCGCCGGCGCAGTACGGGATCTCGTCCTCGTGGACGAGGCGCTGCGCCGCCGGCCAGGACGTCCACAGGTGGGTCAGCCAGCGGGCCAGGTCCGTGGCCGAGCACCAGAGGGATCCGGGGCCGGGCAGGGCCACCGGGCGCTGGCACCGCATCCACCCGTGTGCCGTGGGCGCGTAACTGCTCGCCGCCCCGGGCAGCACTTCGCGCGGGTCGGACACGAAGCGGGCCGACGCCATGCCGAGCGGCCCGAACACCCAGTGCGCGGCGAGGTCCTGGAGCTCCGTGCCGTGGACGGTGCGCAGGATCGCGGCGAGGAGCAGGTAGCCGGTGTTGCTGTAGAGGAAGGTGCCGGGTTCCGTGCAGCGGCGGGACTGGCGGTAGGCGAGCTGCAGCAGGTCGTCGGCCGTGTAGTGGTCGAGGTCGCGGAAACCGGCCAGGGACAGCAGTGATTCGGCGTCGCGCACGCCCCCCTGGTGCCGGACGAGGTCCTCGACGGTGACCGAGGGGAGCCGGAAGCGGGGCAGGAAGGCGGACACGGGCCGGTCCAGGCGGAGGAGCTTCCGCCGGGCCGAGAGGAGGACCAGGTGGGCGGTGAACTGCTTGCCGACGGAGCCGGTGTCGAAGACCGTCGTGGCGTCGACGGCCGAGGGCTGCTCCAGGGCGGCCGTACCGGTGTGGACGTGCGCGTCGGGCATCCCGGGCCGCTGCACGAGGAGGGCGACGCCCGGCCGTGCCATCGGACGTGAGGAAGGGTGGGAGGTCACAGGGCGAGGGCCTCCCGGTGCACGGTGCGCAGCCGGTCCCGCAGCCCCGCGTCGGGGACCAGGGACAGCGCCGCGGCGTGGTCGGACGCGGTGGGGGCCAGCAGTTCGCGCTGCTCGTCGAGGTAGGCCCGCAGGAAGCGCCGGACGTCGCCGGAGCAACGGTCCAGCACCGCGGCCGTGTAGAGCATCATGAGCGGGAACGACCAGCAGGCGTGCAGGAATCCGTAGGCGGGCCTCGGGGCGCGTTTCCACGGCGAGGGGAAGCGCACCTCGTCGTCGATCTTCGCGTGGACCGCGGCGAGCGCGTCGTTGAGCCAGCTGTGCCCGGCCTCGTGGACCAGATCCCGCGCCAGTACGGCGGGTTCGTCGGTGTAGTCGCAGAAGACGGTTCCGGGGAGCCGGGTGATGGACCAGCTGTCCAGGGTCTCGCCGAGCCGCTTGCGCCGCAGCAGGCAGAGGACGACGGCGTGGTCGGTCACGAGCCGGCCCAGACCCTCGTCGGCGCCGGCGGCGAAGGCGGCCGCCGCGGCCGTGAGTTCGCGCTCCGCGGCCGGTGCCGGGCGGGTGCCGGGCCCCAGGACGTAGTACGGGGTCTCGGACACCGGTGAGCGGACGAGTCCGCCGGTGCCGGGGGCGAGGACGACCGGGAGGCGGCCGTCCGCCGGGGCGCCCAGGTCCGCGGCGCCGGCGTCCGGATGCGTGCGGTACCACGTGAACGTCTCCGCGTCCCCCGCCCGGGCGGCCGCCTCGGCGCCCTCGAAGACGTGGTGGGACAGGGCGTACTGCCGGGCACCGTCCCCCGGGGGCGGGGGCGCGCCGGGGGAGACGAGCTCGCCCATCCGGCGGGTGCGTTCACGGTGCAGCGTACGGAGGGGCGCGAAGTCGAGGACGGGGCACAGGGGTTGCACGGGGGACCTCCGCGGCAGGCCGGGACCGGGCCGCGGTGCGATCCGGCCCCGGGGTGTACTGGGTGACCCGGGCGTGCCGGGTGCTCGGGTCGGTCCTCGGTCAGTCCTCGGTCCGGGACTCGTCGGCGCTCGGCCAGCCCTCGGCGGAGACGCTGGAGGTGTGGGCGGTGCTGCGTACGGTCTCGTCGTCCGCCCGGAGTTCGTCGACGGCGGACAGGAAGTCCGCGAAGCGGTCGTTGGTGCTCATATCCGTGCCCTTCCAGGTGAGTGCGGGTGTGCGGGGGACGCCCCTCCCGGCCCGTGCCGTGGGGCCGCGGCGGGGCGCGCGGTGCCCCCGGGAGGCGCCCGGGGCAGTCGTGCGCTGTCCGGCGGGCGTCCGGCGGCGGGGCGCGGCGGGTCCGGCGGCGTCATGGCAGGGCCGCCGCCGTCGGCGCGTCGGCGGGGACGGGACAGGCGCAGACGGTGTCCCCGGCGGGGTCCTCGGCGGCGAGGGCGTCGGTCAACAGGGCGGTGGCGGCGTCGAGTTCCGCGAAGAACTCCTGGACCGGCCGCCCGGGCGCGGGGCGCAGGACGAGGTCGAGCACCGGTGTCGTGCGCCCGCTCGTGCGGCAGAGCAGGTCGGACCGGCCGGCCTCCGCGGTGACCGCCGGGGGGAGCAGCGGGGAGACCGCGTGGAGCGCGCGGCACAGCGCGGCGGCGACGGCGGCGTACTCGTCCCTGTTCCGCGGCAGCAGGCCGACGCGGCGGGGAACGGGGTCGAGAGCGGTCCCCCGGTACTCGTGCCCCTGGCAGCTGTCGTAGGTCACGCATCCCCACTGCCGGGTGCAGACGGCGACGAGGGGGCGGACCCCGGGCTCGATGGCCCGGTCCCACTGGGGGTGCCGGGGGTCGAGGTCGTCGGCCTCGTGGGTCCCGGGGAGTCCGGCCGTGTTGATGTTGCCGTGGGCGCTGGTGCGCAGCCGGACCGGGGGCCGGGGCGCGTGCGGGTCGTGCCAGCGGGCGAGGAACCCCCCGACATCGGCCATGGAGTTGGGGTCGCGGGGGCGCCACCGCAGGGTGCGGCACCAGGCCCCCCGGGGCGCGGAGGGCTGGGCGAGCAGGGCGGCGATGCCGTCGACGAGGCGCATGCGGTGGTCGCAGTAGGCGTCCTGCTCGCCGGCGAGGTCGTGGCGCCACCGGGTGGCCACGCAGCCGCCGCCGCACGTGTCCCGGTAGTCGCAGGTCGTGCAGCGCTCCATCAGGGATCTGCCCTGGGAGAGGAGGCGGTTGGAGTGCTGGGCCGCGGCCACGGCCGTCTGGTCCGCGGTGCGGTCGAGCTGTGTCAACCGGGCCTGCGGCCAGGGGAGTTCGTCGCAGCTGCCGAAGCGGCCGTCGGGGTAGAGGGTGAAGACGTGGTCGCACTTCATGTCGGAGAAGTGGCAGAAAGCGGTGTCCAGGCCCCTGATCCGGCGGATCGTCGAGACGGCCGGTTCGAGCTTCATCCGGGAGAAGTGCCCGGCGGAGATCCAGTGCGCGGTGGTGGCCAGGACGAAGTCCGCGTAGTCGGACGGGTGGACGGCCCAGCTCGGGGCCCGGTCCTCGGCGACGCCGGCCCGTTGGAGTCGTCGGCTGACGGTGGCGCGGCGTCCCGTGGAGGCGGTGGCGCGCCGGACGCCCGCGTCGAAGCAGGGGACGAAGCTGACGGCGTCGACCGAGCCGAAGCCGGCGATGTGGTCGAGCACGGCCTCGGCCCTGCCCAGCACGGCCGGGGTGACGGCGGCGATGACCCCCGCCCGCCGGCCGCGTGTGGCCAGGAGCCGCAGGGCCGCCGCCACGCGGGGGTAGACGGGCTTGCCGTCGTAGCCCACCCGCCAGGCGTTGCCCCGGGCGTCCCCGTCCAGCGAGATGCCGATCCGGAGGTCCGGGCAGTGCGCGTCGAAGAGGTCGAGCCACGCGGCGTCCAGCAGCACGCCGTTGGTCTGCAGGGTCACCCGGCGGACCGAGGGCTGGCGGGCGAGCTCCGCCAGGATCTCCGCCATCCGCTCCCTGCCCACGGTGAGCGGCTCCCCGCCGTGCAGCTCCACGGCCAGCGGCCGGCCGTGGAAGATCCTCGCGAGATCGCGCACCTGGCCCGGCCCTATGCGGGCCCCGCCGGGGGCCTCCTTGCGCTTCTCGTAGCAGTAGAGGCAGTCGATGTCGCAGGTCTCGCCCCGCAGCTTCATGATCACCGAGACGGCGTGCCGGGTGTCGCCCGGATCGAGACTCCGGTACATGTGGTCGAACTTCTCTCCGTGAGCGGCGCTGCGGCTCATCGGCTCGCCTCCCTGCGGCCTCGGAAATCCCTGATGTTCCGGACTCGGAAAGGGGCGTGAACAACCTCGTGGGGCGATCCTTCCTGGTGCGTGGGGGGAATGGGATCGCGAAAGGCGAACTGTCGTGAGAGCGACAGCCGGTGAAGGAGTCCGGCGCTCCGGCGGAGGGGTCCGCGTGGTGATGCCGGACAGGGGTGGCGAAAATTAATGTATGCCGCACTTAGACATGCGGCCAGGCATTCTTTCGGCCGAAGACGGTGCCAGGTCGTCCGGATTCCTGCAGCTCGCACCGGAGGGACCATGGCGGGAACGAGCCGTGGCACTCCGCTTCGGCCCCGCTGCCGAGGGGAAGGTTTCCCAGGACGGAACAGCGCATGTGCGAGGGGAGCACCATGCCGCAATTGGCCGCCTCCAACGCGGTGATGTACGAACTCGCCGCGGAGAACCCCGATATGACGGACCTCGACCGGCTCACGAATCTCTACTGGTCCCTCTGCTCCGTCCTGAGAGCCGGAACACCGGGAGATGTCGTCGAACTGGGCTGCAACGCGGGACGCACCAGCGTGCTGCTGGAGATGGTCCTGGAGGCCGAAGTGTCCGAAGCATCCGAAGAGGCCGGGGAGACCGACCGCTCCCTGCATCTGTACGACTCGTTCGACGGCCTCCCCGCCCCCTCGGCGGCGGACCGCTACCTCAAACAGGGGGACTGCAAGGCGACGGAGGCGGACGTCCTCGCGGCCTTCGCGCGCCGGGGCCTCCGGCGGCCCGAGATCCACGCCGGATGGTTCGAGGACTCCCTGCCGCGGCACCTCCCCGACCGTGTGGCCTTCGCCTATCTCGACGGGGACTTCTACGCGTCCATCCTCACCAGTCTGACCCACGTCTGGCCCCGGCTGTCCCCCGGCGGCTCCGTCATCGTGGACGACTACTGCGACCGGCGGCTCAGCCCCCGGGCCTGGGACGGCCTGCCCGGGGTGAAGAAGGCCTGCGACGCGTTCTTCGCCGACGTCCCGGCCCGGCGCCGGGTGCTCGTCGGCGCGGGGGACCTGGCCTTCGCCGAGTTCCGCAAGCCGCCGGACGGCCGATGACCCGGGAACCGACGGACCGTCAGAAGGGACAACCCGTGCTGCTGCACGACTCCTTGAAGATCGGAAGCGTCGAGGGGCTCCTGCGCGCGGCGGAGATCGACCACCTGACCGCCCGCATCGCCGAGGAGCTGGGGGACGGGAACCGCTACAGCGTCGCCGGACGAACCCGCTCGGTGCACTCCGTCGCGGGCGAGGGCCTGGAGCGCGTCAAGGAGGTGTACGAACCGCGCGGCCGGGTCGAGTACGACGAACTCCCCGCCGACGTCACCGGGATGCTCGACGCGGCCGTCGCCCGCCGCATGGGCGACCTGCGCAGGACCTTCCCCAGCGCCCGGCGCTCCATGGACTGGCTGTACGTCGAGTACGGCCCCGGCCAGTACGTCACGCCGCACGTCGACTACCCGCACAACGAGATCGCCCCCGGCAGGCCCAAGGTCGCCGCCATCGGGATCGTCCTCCACGAGGCGGAATCCGGCGGCGAGTTCTACGTGGAGACCGGGGGAGGGGACGCGCTGTGGACCGAGGACGGCGGCATCAAGGAGAACGCCAACGTCCACAGCCCCTGGTTCGCCGGCATGCGGCGCACCCGGTGGCGCGTCACCTGCGCCGCGGGGGACGCGCTGTGCTGGGGGACCCAGCTCGTGCACGGCACCGAGCCGGTATCCGCCGGCCGGAACGGCAAGTTCATCGGGTTCCTCGGATCCTGACCCCCCACCCCCGGAGGTATGGACGCCCGTGCAGACCGCCTTCCCCTACCACCCCTCGCAGGACAGCCGCGGCGACCTGCTGACCGCACCCGTCCTGGAGCGCAACGCCCGCCGCTCCCGCGGGGTGTCCGGACGCATCACCTGGGCCCATGTCCTGTGGATCGAACCCGAGCTGGAACGCCGGTACGGAGGAGACCGCCACGACCCCGGCGTCAACCGCGAACGGGCCCTGCGCCTCTGCCCGTTGCCCCCCGGCGCACCGGTCCCGAGGCCGCTGGCACCGCTGGTGCCGGCCGCCTCGGCCCTGCCCGCCCGGGCGGCCGACGCGGTGGGCGCCGACCCGGAGGACGAGGCCTTCGAGCTCATCCGCCGGACCCACAGCGGATACCTGTGCGAGCTGGCCGTCGGCATCGTCCGCTCCGGCGCCCCGTACCATCCGGACCAGGGCAGCCGCACCCCGTTCACCGCGTTCCTCCCCGAGGACGGTGCGCCGGTGGGCCGGGCCGCCGCCCTGCTGGCGTCGACGGCTCGCGAACTCCTCTCCCAGTGGTACGACGCGCACCACCAGGCGGGGGAGTCCGCGAAGGCGTATCCGCTCCCCCCGCCGGCCTGGGCGCGCCAGATCTTCTCGCTCTCCGTCCGGTACGAGTTCTGCCGGAGGGTACGCGACGAACCCGGCCACGCCCCCGCCCGGAGGCACGAGGCCGGGGAACTGCTGGACGAGGCCGCCGGAGCCCTGCCGCCCCCCGCCGCGCTGCGGGACCGGCTGCCCGGCGGCGTCCAGGGATCCGTCGTCAACGAACTCCTCTCCCTGGCCTACCCGCTGTGGGACCGGGTGCGCTTCTGCCTCGACTCGCCCTTCGACGGGCTCGGTTCACTCTAAACGACACGTGCGAAAAGGAGACGGACGTGCGACCGGCACAGGACGACGACGGCACGACCCGCCCCGAACGCGCGCGCGGCCGCGCTCCGTTCGCCGGCCGGAGCGCCCCGGGGAGGTTCCCCTACATCGCCCTCGAAGGACTCAACGGGGCCGGCAAGTCGACCCTCAGGAACCGGCTCGAACAGTCCTTCTGGGCCATGGGCACGAACGTCTACACCATCGGCCAGCACTCCTGGCAGTCACCCGGTGCCGCCCGGATCATCCTCGACGTCAAGGAACGCCGCCGCGCCCACCCGCCCGAGCGCGTCCGCCTCGCCTTCCTCGACGACCGGAAGACGCAGAGCGAGCACATCCTCTCCCGCGTGCTGCGGGAGGTCCCCGTCATCGGCGACCGGTCCCTGGTCAGCGACATGGTCTACCTCCAGGTGCTGGACGGCATCCCCGCCGCCGGGACGTTCGCGCTCTACCGCCGGCACGGGGTCCGCCTGCCGGACCTGATCATCCATGTCGAGGTGCCGCCGGACACCGCGCTGGCCAACCTCGCCAAGCGCGACCGCCGGCGCAAACCCCACGAGAACCCGCGGCAGATGCGGGCCCTGGCGGACGCCTACGAGTCGGTGCTGTGGGGGAACACCGTGCCCGGCCTCCCGCCCGTCCTGCGTCACCGCCCCGCCATCGCGGACGACGGCACGTCGTACACCCGTCCGGCGGACGACATCACGAGCCGCGCGATCGCCGCGCTCGGGCTCGACTCCTGACCACCGGCGTAAGCTTCCCAGTCCGTCCGCGGACACGGACGTGACAGAAGGGAAGCGACGCGCATGCGGGAACCAGGACAGGCCGTCTTCCTCGCGGGCACCTCCGGCGTGGGCAAGAGCACCACGGCCGCGGAACTCCAGAAGATCCTCCCGGAACCGTTCCTCGCCCTGGGCCTCGACACCTTCTTCGGCACGCTCCCGCACCGCTGGACGAGCGAGGGCGCCGACAGCGCCGACGGCTTCTCCTACGTCAGGGACACCGACGCGGAGGGGCACACCCGCCTGCGCATCGACTACGGACCCGTGGGCGCACGCCTGTTGGCCGGGATGCGCCGGGCGGTCGCCGCCCTCCTCCGGGAGGGCAACAACGTCATCGTCGACGAGATGCCGATCGACGCGTCGGTCATGCCGGCGTGGCGGACCGCGCTGGCCGGGCGGCGCGTGCTGTGGGTGCATCTGACCGGCCCTCTGGCGACCCTGGAGAGCAGGGAGGCCGAGCGCTATCCGGAGAGGTTCCGCGGTCTCAGCAGGGGCCACTACGACGTCTGCGCCCCGGACGACTTCGACCTCGTCCTCGACGTCTCCGCCCTGGGGCCGCGCGAGCGGGCCCGGCGCGTCGCCGCCGCCCTCTCCCTCCACCCGCAAGCCTGTTGACCCTCACGCCCGGCACCCGGCAGGTGCTCCGTTGACCTCCGGCGTCGCCCGCCGCACGGCCCGGGAGCCGCTCCGCCGCAACCGCGACTACCAGGTGTGGTGGTCGGGCGCCGCGGTCTCCGGCACCGGCAGCTGCCTCCTGGCCACGGCGGTCCCCCTGCTCGTCCTGGAGACCACCGGATCCGCCGGCCGGGCGGGACTCGTGGCAGGGGCCGCGGCCGTGGCCAAACTCGTCGGGTCGTCGCCCGCCGGAGCGCTCGCCGACCGCTGCCACCGGCGCGCCCTGCTGCTGACGGCCTCCGCGCTCCAACTCCTGGCGGCCGCGTCCGTCCTGGGCGCCGCCGTGCGCCACCACATCGGCCTCGCCCACCTGGTCGCGGCCGCGGCGGTCGAAGGGCTGGGATACTCCCTGCACACCGCCACCGAACTGCCGCTCCTGCGAAGGATCGTGCCCGAGGAACAGCGGCGGTCCGCCCTCTCCCGGGAGCAGTCGCGCAAGGCGACGGCCCAGCTGGCGGGGCCGCCGCTGGGCGGCCTGCTGTTCTCCTGGTCGCCCGGGGCGCCCTTCGCGGCGGCGGCCCTGTGCTTCCTGGGCGTCACCGGGGCGGCCCTCGCCCTCCGCGCCCCGCTCGGACCGCCGGTCCGGGAACCCACGCCCGGCGACGCCCCCCGAAGGGCAACTCCCCTGGCCGGGCTGCGCCATGTGCGCGCCAGCCCCTTCCTGCGGTACATGCTGGTGTGGTTCGCCCTGGTCAACGGGGCGTTCGCCGGGCTCGGACTGCTGCTCGTCGTCCTCTGCCACGCCCGGGGCGCGTCGGCCGCGGCCGTGGGCCTCACCCAGGCCGTCGGTTCCGCGGGGGCCGTACTGGGGGCGTGGGCGTGCGAACGGCTGACCGCGCGCACGACCGGGGCGCGCCTGCTGAGGGCGGCGTCGTGGATACTGCTCGCCGGAACCGTGGCCATGGCCGTTCCCCTCTCCGCCCCCTTCGGCGGACTCGCCTACGCCGGCGCCCTGTTCCTCACCCCCGCCGTGAACGTGTCCTTCATGGAGTACATGGTCCGGACGGTCCCCGAACGGCTCACGGGGCGGATCTCCATGACGATGATGACGGCGGCCCGCAGCCTGAACTGGGCCTTCACCACGGTGGTCGGGTCCATGGCCGACCGGTGGGGACCGCTGGTCCCGCTCTTCGCCCTCGCCGGGCTCTTCCTCGCCCTCGCCTGCGCCGGCCACGTCCGGGAATCCGCGGACGCGGCGGCCGGCGCCGGTGGCTTCTGAGGGGCGGATCCTCCGCCACGACGGTCGCCGACTCCCCTGTGAGGCCGTGGCGTTGGCGCGTTTCCGCCGTGACCCGCCGGTGTCGTTGACCCGGCGGGCCGTCGCCGATTGGCTCTTCCCGGCCGACCGGCCGGAGCCGCGGACGCGGCCGGCCCGACGACAGGGGAGGACCGATCATCGTGAGACGGACGAACACCCGGGACGGAAGACGGTGGCTGGTGCGCGGGGCCTGTGCGCTCGCCGCCGCCGGGCTGTTGGCGGGAACGGCGTCACCGGCGCAGGCGGAACCGGAGCGGGACGACGTCGTACAGGTGGACCTCGCTCCCGACGGCGCCCAGCCCGACAACTGGTCGGAAGCGCGCGGGCTGAGCGCGGACGGCAGATACGCCCTCTTCACCTCCCTGGCGTCCAACCTGGTGCCCGGCGACACCAATCGCCTGTACGACGTGTTCGTCCGGGACCTGCGCACCGGGCGTACCGAGCGGGTCAGCGTCGCCGACGACGGATCGCAGCTGAACGCGTCCACGAGCACGGCGGCCATCAGCGGTGACGGCCGGTACGTGGCGTTCGGCTCCGACGCGGCCGACGTCGTGCCGGGACAGCCGGCGAACGGCGGCTCGAAGATCTTCGTCCGGGACCGCGGGACCGGGCACACCGAGCTGATCACCGCCGGTGGCGGGAACTTCGAAAGGCCCGCCATCAGCGGGGACGGCCGGTACGTGGCCTACACCTCGGAGCGGCGCGACATCCACGTCACCGACCGCCGGTCGGGGACCACCCGCCTGGTCACGGCCGGTGCGGACGGCTCCCGGGCCGACAACGCCTCCGACGACCCGGTCATCAGCGCGGACGGCGGCACCGTCGGCTTCCGTTCGAAGGCCACCAACCTGCTTCCCCCGCACCGGGCTTCCGCCGTCGCCGGGTCCAAGCCCCCTACGGCGCGCCACACGTTCCCGTCCTACGTATGGGACGCGCGCACCGGCCGGATCCAGGCCGCCTCCGTCGACCCCGCCGGTGTGCTGCGCGACGCGTTCCCGTACGCGACGCTGAGCCCCGACGGACGGTACGCCATGTTCAGGGTCTTCGAGCCCAACGGGACGGAGGCGGAGGGCACGCACGCCGAGCTCTATGTCCGTGATCTGCGGGAGGGCACGACCACGAAGGCCGGCCCCCCGCTGCCCGGCACCCGCACCGTCCACGACGCGTACCGCGGCGCCATGACGGCGGACAGCCGCCGGGTGGTCTTCGGCTCGGGCGCCGACAACCTGGTGCCCGGCGACACCGATCAGGCCGTGGACATCTTCCGACGCGACCTGCGGACCGGCCGGATCGAACGGATCGGCATGGGCGAGGACGGCGTGAACCTCTCCTGGTCGCCCAACTCCCTTTCCGTGGACGGCGCCGGCACCACCGCACTGTTCGACGGGTCCGGCAAGGTCTTCGCCCTCCGGCTGCCGCCCGGCTGATCCCCGGGACCCGCCCCCTGGCGCGGAAGCGCCAGGGCGTGTGCACAGCCGCCGCGCGCCTGTTCTGCCCCCTCTGCGCTGTGCGCGTGCCCTCGTATGCCCGTTGAGGCCGATCGCCCGGTGGGATACTCGCCGTGGCCGGCATCGGGGCCGGCCCGGGGGACAGGGGCGCGGGCGTTGGCGACGAGGGTGAGCGTGACCGTCGAGGGCCGGCTGGGGCTGGACGATCCGGACCGGATGCTCCGGGAGCTGGAGCAGGCCACACGGCTGTCCTGGCGCCGGGAGGAGGCCGACCGGGAGCCCGCCCTGGGCGGGGTCCCGGAGATCGTGCTCGAAGCCGTGATCGGCAAGGGCGTGGAGATGTCGGTGGAGTACGCGGTGGAGGCCGTGAGGCGGTGTATCGGCCGCTGGCGCGCCGAACGGCTCGATCCACCGCGGATGGACGTCCGGACCTCCTCCGCCGACGAGCCCGGACCCGACGGCACCGGCGGCTGAGATGACCTCCCGGGCGCTGGTGATCGGGCCCGCCGAGTACGCCGGGGAATCGGGCGTCCGCGCGTACACGGAGATCGGCGTGAGCGCGGTCCAGTACGGCGAGGTCCTGGCCGGCAACCCCATGTGGGGCGGGGACCGCTGCCGGGTGCTGGGCCCGGACGAGGTCATGACCGCCGGGGATGTGATGGCGGCGCTGGAGGAGGAGGCCGGGCGGACCGGACCGGACGACATCTTCATGGTCGTCTACATCGGGCACGGCGCCTACTGGAACGACGTGCCGGGCGCCGAAGTGCACTTCTCCGTCGGCTCGTCGTACAAGGACAAGCCGTGGACCTGGCTGTCGAGCTGGTACCTGTACCGGGCGATGCGCCTGTGCAGGGCCGGCCTGAAGGTCCTCATCGCCGACTGCTGCTACTCCAATATGCTCCCCCACCTGGGGAACGGCATCCGCAGCCTCCCGGGAGTGCTCGACGACGCCGGCCAGGGCACCTGTGTGCTGACCGCCCTGAAGGACGACAACGTCAGGGCCTGGCCCCACGGCTGCGAGCGGCTGCCGGGCCGACTGGCCCACTGCACCCCCTTCAGCGGGCACCTGCTGAACGTCCTCGGGAACGGCACCACCGATCACCGGCCCGAGCTCACCCTGGGACTGCTCCGTGACGCCGTCGAAGAGGAGATGAGCCTCTGCCCGATCCAGCACGACAGGCCGCGCATGCTCCTCAACGACGCCCGGGAGAGCCGCGCGTTGTTCACCAACCGGATGGACCCCGCCAAGCGGGCTCCGCGCCCCGACGTCCCGGCCGGAACCGGGGAATGGGTCACCGCCCTGTTGCAGGGGAACGACTGCGACCTGAGGGAACTGCTGAAGGACCCCCGCAGGACCGGCGACGTGGTCGCCCGGCTGCGGGCCTCCTCACGGGACGGCGCCGCCTCGATCGCGCGGCGCATCGACAAGGAGGCGTCCGAACGGTTCACCGAGCCCGGTGACTTCGCCCGGTACTGGAACAAGGCGGAGCGGGCACCGCGCCCATGAGCCACGACCCCGACGCCCGGAACGCCGCCAACGGGTCCGGCGACTGGCCGGACTTCACCTACAGCTGGGTGACGGAGTGCGGGATCGGCGAGTTCGCACGGAGGGTGCAGGCCATCCGGGAGGGCGAGCGTCCCGTCACCGGCACCAGCGAACCGCCCCGGCCCGC
This sequence comes from Streptomyces luteireticuli, assembly GCF_041519305.1. Classification (NCBI taxonomy): domain Bacteria; kingdom Bacillati; phylum Actinomycetota; class Actinomycetes; order Kitasatosporales; family Streptomycetaceae; genus Streptomyces; species Streptomyces luteireticuli. The sequence goes on along the minus strand of NZ_CP167927.1, from coordinate 1,175,828 downwards.
CGCCGCCCTGAGGGCCCTGCACGCCTTCGCGATCAGGCGGAAGACCCCCGACCTGATCGAGGCCGCGAAGAAGAGACACCTGGGCTACCGCGACGCCGTCAACGTCCTGGCGACCGCCGCGCTGTGCCGGAGCGTGAAGGAGGCCGCCGATCTGACGCACCTCCAGTGGAAGGCGGAATCGGGCCCGGAAGGCGGGGAGGGCGACGGCGGAGAGACCCCGCAGACCGACGACATCATCCGTGACATCGCCCGTCAGCGGACCGTTCCGGACGTCGCGGCGTTCGTCCGGGAGTGCCGCCGGTTCGACGGGACCCCGCTGGTGACCAAGACGCTCGGTGCCTTCACCCACGGCAGCTCGGGGCGCAGGAACCTCGACAAGGCCCTGCTCTACGTCGCGTTGCGCGACGAGGACTGTGCCGAGGAGGCCGCCGAACTGCTCCGCCGGACGCTGGCGGCGATCGACGACGACGCGTCCGGGTGCGCCCCCGGCACCGGGCCCGCGGAGCAACTCGACGACCTGGTCGGGGCCCTGCACGAGATCAGCCCCTCCGAACGGATCCTGGAGGACTGGATCGACGGGCAACTGGCCGATGTGGAGCGCGTACCGGACACCATCCGGCTCGTCGTACGCCTGATCGCCGCCCTTCCCCCGGGACCGGACCCGGACCCCCTCACCGCGCACATCGGCCTCCGCTGGGAGAGATACGGACTCATCCGGCTCTGCGAGCAGTTGAGCGAACACGCGCCGGAGAAGTGCGGGACGGTCCGCGAGTGCGCCGCGTCCCGCCGCCGCCTGCGGGAGCTGGCGGAGATCATCACCGACTGGCGGCGCTCGGAGAGGCTGACGAAGACGGTCCGGGACCTGCTGAGGGACGTCGTCGCGATGGGCACCGCACGGGCGGACGGGCCGCGGTCGCTCGACGATCTCGACGACCTGGCCGGGGAGTTGCGCCACGTCGGGGCCGACCCGGAGTGCGGCCGCATGCTCCGGATCGTCGCCGCGGAACACGTCGAAGGCCGTTCCGGGGCCGAACTCGCCGCCCTGCTCCACCGGGTCGAGCGGCGGGGGGACCGCTGGCGGGCGTCGCGGACGATCGCCGAGCGGCTCACCGCCCGTGCCCTCGGCGCGGACGGCGAGGTCGGCGGCGTCATCGTCGGCTACGTCGAGGCGCTCCGCGCGGCACGGGACACGCACACCATCGACACGACCCTCAAGGAGGTCGCCGACTCCTCGCACGCGGAGCCGCACTCCGGGCACGACCACCGGGCGTGGGTCGCGCTGATCACCGAGGTCGCCGACCGGCTGTACCGGTCGGGACTGACCGCCGACGGTGCGAACCTGCTGGAGCGCTGTCTGGAGAACGAGCAGCGGATCACCCCCGAGGACGTCCGGCTCGTCGTCGGACGCCTCCGGAGCGGCATGGCGGAACCGGCCGGCTGGCTGGCCCTGTTGTCGGCGACGGTGGGCCGCTGGACCGACGCCCATCTGCGCGACGGCGCGGTCCGGCAGCTCCGCGAGGCGGGGTTCCACGCGGAGGCCGCCGCGGTCACCGGCTGACCGGGTCGGCCGGACCGGGCTCGGGGGCGGGTTCCGGCCGCCTGTGCCTTCGTGACAGCCTCACCAGCCCTTCGAAGACCGCGGCGGCCAGCACCAGGACGAACAGGCTCGTCCCCGCCCTCGCGTCGGACGGCCACTGCTGGGTCAGCGAGTGCAGGGCCGTCAGGGCGGCCAGATAGCCCAGCAACAGCACCGCCGCCCCGGCGGCCGGGTTCGTGCGCCACTGCCGCAACAGCGTCAGCTGCTCCTTGGCGTCGTAGGCGCCCCGCCCGACGAGCGGCAGGCCCGTGCGGGCCAGCGCGGGCAGCCCCAGCAGGAGGAGGAAGCCGGCCATGAGGGCCGCCATCCCGTACCACAGCCGGGAGCTCTCGGCCCAGTACAGGACCAGTGCGATGGTCAGGAAGCCGGTGCGCGCCAGGATTCCGCGGACCGCCTCCCGGCGCCGGGAGCACGCCGGGCCCAGCGCGACCAGCACGACGCCGGGCATGGCGTAGACGACCAGCGTCAGGATGCCGTTGACCGAGGTGATGGTCTCCCACGTCCCGCGCACCGCGAGCAGGATCACCGAACCGAGGACGAAATTGACCAGCAGCACCTTCCAGTACACCTCGTACGGGCGGCCCCGTACCGTGAGGGACCTTCCCGAGGCGGTCTGCAGCCCGCGGTGCGTGAGGTGGGCCTTGGCGAGCGTGTCGACCTCGCGGGTGAGCGCATGCGCGTAGACGAGCCCCGTCCCCAGCGGGGCCACCACCGCGTCGGCCAGGAGGACGTACCCCGGCCAGCCCACCCTGTCCACGATGCCCGTCAGCACGTGCGGGTCACCGGCCGGGTATCCGGAGAGTTCCGGGTGGCCGAGGAGGGCGACCTGGGCGGCGAAGTACAGCGCGGTGGCGCCGGCCAGGGTCCCGTACACCGCCCTGCGCAGCCGGGCCGCCTCGCCGATCCCCTCCCGTTTGACGTTCCCCGCGAAGTCCAGCGGCCCCTGGAAGCCGATGTACGCGAAGAGCATGCTGGAGCTCACCAGGGCCGGCAGGGCGCCGCCGTCCCCCGGGCCCGGATCGTGAGCCGCCGGGTACAGCTCGGCCCGGTGGTACTCCCCGGCCCGGAACAGCGCGACGACGACCAGCACCAGGGCGAGCACCTTCCACACGGCCAGACCGAGGACGATCCTGACGAACGGCCGTGGGGGAAGCAGGTTCACGGCGGCGATGACCGCGAGAAGGGCCGTGGCGCAGGCCAGTCCCCAGCCGCTGAGCTCCTTGCCGGGGGAGTGCAGGAGGCCGGGGAAGGAGAGGGCGAAGACCTTCGTCGTCGCGAGGGACTCGCTGACCCCGTTGGTCAGGTAGAAGATCCACAACCCGGCTGCCATGACCGTGGCCACCAGGGTTCCGCTGCTCTGCAGCGGAAGGAAGATCAGTCCGCCGGTCTTCGGCCGGGCCGTCCCCAACTCGACCATCACCGCGGCCAGCACGACCATCATCGCGCCGCACAGGCCCCAGTCCCACAGCGCGGCGAGGCCGCGGTGCCGCGACTCGAGGGAGGCGAACAGCCAGCCGGAGCCGATCATGCCTCCCACGGCCAGGCCCGCCAGCTCGTGGACCGAGAGCCGCCGCGCCTCGTCCCCGCCGCCTGCTCCCGCCGCCTGCCGTGTGCCGTCCCGGGCCTCCGGAAGCGCCATATACCCCGCCCCGCAGTCAATGCGTCATCGCTCTGGGTAGTGACAGGTTAGTCGTCGTGCGCGGGTGACGTACGCCGCTCGCCGGTCTTCCGCCCCGGCGTGGGTGGTGAACCGGGAGCGTCAGGCGCGCACCATATGGTCCGGTGTGCGCGCGGTGGCGTGGAACACCGGCCGCGCGCCCGGGTGGTGGAGCGCGGGAGGAATCCGTGGTGCGCCACAATCCCCTCATGCGAATAGTGATCTTGTGCGGTGGCGAAAGCCCGGAGCGGGACGTCTCGTTGGCCTCGGGCGGCTCGGTCGCCCGGGCGCTGCTGGAGCGGGGGCACGAGGTGGTGCTGGTCGATCCGGCCGCCGAAGTGCCGGTGGCGGCCGGGCCGTTGCGTCCCGGTGACGCGGTGGACGGGTTCGAGGTGGGGAAGGAACCGCCGGCCCTCCTGGACCGGCAGTCGCTGCGCCGGCGGATGCACGCCGCCCTGACCGGGGGGCCGGTGCTGGAGGTGCTGCGCGGCGCGGAGTTGGTGTTCCTGGCGCTGCACGGTGGCTGGGGCGAGGACGGGCAGGTGCAGGACCTCCTGCGGAAGGCGGGTGTCCGGTTCACCGGCGCGGACGGCGCGGCCTGTGCGGCGGCCTGGCACAAGGGCCGCGCGCAGGCGGCGCTGGGCGCGGCAGGACTGCCGGTGGCCGAGCGGGTGCTGTGGCGGCCCGGGGCCGGCGAGGTGCCGGAGGAGGTGAAGCGGCTGGTGGCGGCGGGGCCGGTGGTGACGAAGCCGGTGGCGGACGGGTCGAGCGTGTCCGTCCACCGGGTCGAGTCGCTGTCCCGATTGGCCGAGGTGGCGAGGGCGTCGGAGGGGGCCGAGCTGCTGGTGGAACCGTTCCTGCCGGGGCGGGAGTTCGCCGTCGCGGTGGTGGGCGACCGGGTGCTCCCCGTCATAGAGATCGAACTGACGACACCGCTGTTCGACTACACGGCCAAGTACCAGCCGGGGGCCGTCGACGAGGTCTGCCCGGCGCGGGTGCCGGACGGCTTCGCGGCACGGCTGCAGGAACTGGCCCTGCGCGCCCACGAAGTGCTCGGGTTCGGCGAAGGGGCGTACTCCCGCACCGACTTCCGCTGCGACGCGGCAGGCGAGCCGATGTGCCTGGAGACGAACGCGCTTCCGGGCCTGACGGCGACGAGCCTGCTGCCGCTGGCGGCGGCCGGGGCGGGATGGACGTACCCCGATCTGATCGGGCGCATCGTGGACCTTGCGATGCGCTGAGACCTCCTGTTGTTACTTCGCGGGAGTCAGGAGGACGACGGCCGCGGAGTACGGCGCGAGCGCGGTCGGCGCCGGGCCGGTGCGGGCGGTGGGCGCCGCCTGCCCCTGCCGCCAGGAGAGGGTGCGGGTGGCGCGGTAGCCGCGGGGGACGGTGAGGTGCACGTTCCGGGCCTGCTTCGGGTCCTTGTTGACCAGGACGACGGCCAGCGTGCCGTCGGCGCGGCGGACCGTGTGGGCGGAGAGCGTGCCGTCGCCGGTGGCGGTGGTGGTCAGCAGGCTGCCGCCGCCCTTGAGCGCGGTCGTGAGCAACTGCATCGTGTAGTAGGGGGCGAAGGGCGTGCCGGCCGGCGGCTCGCACTTCGTCCTGCCCGTCGTGCCCGGCTTCTCGCCCGGGCAGGTGCCGGAGGAGAGCAGCCCGAGGTCGCCCCAGCCGCCGTCGGCCGTGGAGTTGGGGCCGTTGTAGAGGGCCCACCAGTCCACGGCCGAGGCGCCGTTCTCCAGCAGGGTGAGGTTGTCGTCCAGCAGATAGAGCGCGCCCACCGCGGTGTCCTGCTGCCGGGTGGCGGGCACGGCGGCGGAGTTGCTCTCGCCCGCGACGACGGCGATGCGGTGCCGGGGGCCCGAGGCGCGGTCCAGGTCCTTGCGCAGGGTGCGCAGCGCGGGGCCGACGGACGCGGTGTCGGCGAGCACGGCGGCGTCGGAGCCGCCGGTGCGGGCCGCGTGGTACCAGTGGATGTCCGCGAAGTCGACGGCCGCCGCCAGCCCCGGGGTGCCGAGCACGGCGTCGTTCCACAGCTTCGCGTTCCGGTCGGGACCGGGCTTGTCCGTCTTCGCGGGGTCGTACGTCCCGAGCTCTATGCCGATGCGGATGCCCGGGTCCACGGCCTTCATCGCCTTGGCGTAGGCGATGGAGTTGCGGGCGTACGCCGCCGGGGACTTGTCGGTGTGCGCGTCGGGATTGAGCGGCATGCCCGGGGGCATGGGGTGCCAGCCGTTGAAGTACGTCTCCTCGCCGATCACCCAGTCGCGGACGTTGTAGTGGTGGGTGCGGTTGGCGTAACGGACCCAGGCGGCGGCCTCCCGGGGGTCGCCCGGCTTGGGGTGCTCCGGGGTGCTGGGGGCGTCCTTGGTGGCGGTGGGCCCCGTCCCGTAGTTGACGTGGACCAGCATGCCGGCGTGCGCCGCCTGCGCGGTCCTCGCGAACCGGTCGAAACTGAACTCCGGGGTGAGCTTCTCGTAGCTGCCGTTGTCCGGCCCGTGGGGGTCGGGGCTGAGCCAGCCGCCCTTCTCGAAGTGGTAGAGGTCGCTGGGGCCACCGGCGTTGAAGGAGAGGGTCCTGATGCCGGCCTTGCGGATCAGCTCCGGGGTGTCCGGGCGGGTCAGGAGCCCGTTCCAGAAGGGGGTGTTGACGCCGACGGCCGTCGGGGAGACGGTGTTGGCCACCGCGCGGCCCACGGTGACGTCCACCCGGGCCGGTGCCTCCGCGGCGGTGGCGCCGGGCGCCGCGACCGGCCCGGCCAGCGCCGCGGCAGCGGCGGCCAGGGCGATGACGCGCTTCGACATGGTGCAGTTCCTCTCGCGATCCGGTGATGCAAGATCACTTTCTCGCGGGGCGGCCGCCGGGCGGCAGAGTCCCGCGTCACCGGTGCGCGCTGACAAATGTCACGGACGGGATGGTTCCGGCCCGGCCGGCGGGCCCTTGCCGCCCTCCCGCCGCGATCCGCTCAATGGCCGCCGGAAGGAACCTCGCAGCCGGAGTGGTCGGGGTAGCCGCCGAAGGCCTCGGCCCGGGTGGCGTCCTGGTCCCAGGTGCCCTCCAGGCACATCCGGGGGGCCTCGACGAGGAAACCGACCCCGGTGGGGCCGTTCTCGTACACCCGCACCTTTCCCGCGGCGTAGCCGAGGCCGGTGAGTGCGCCGCGGGTGCCGGCCGTGGTGAAGTCGCCGCGTCTGCGCAGGGGTTCGAGGGCGTCCTCGACGCGCTTGACGGCGGCGAGGCCCTCGCAGCGGAGCGGGCCGTGCAGCGGGATGGGCACCCTGAAGCCGTGGTTCTCGGCGTAGTGGTCGCCGGGCGGCGCGGCCGGCGGCCGCGCGGGCGGGGTGGGCGCGGTGCTCTCGCCGGGGCACGGGGCGTCCGCCGGGGTGCTCGGCGCCGCCACCGGGGTCCGGGCGGACCCGGCCGCGGCGGCGGCGCCCGGCCGCTGCGTCCCGCACCCCGCCGCCGCCAGCAGAGCCAGCACCACCACCGCCGGAATCCCGGTGCGGGGCCTCGTCGTCCTGATCGCCTTCATGCCCCGATCCTCTCCCGCCGCCCGGCGGGCGTCATGAGTACGTGTACTCACCCCCGGCGCTCAGCCCTCCCAGGGCCAGCGGGCGTCCCGGCCGTCCTCCAGCAGCGGCACCATGCGGAACGCCGCGTCGGTGAGCCCGCCGAAGGTGTGCCGGTGCGCGGACCCCGACGGGCCGTGGCCGGGCCGGTGGCCGGCGAGGTTCCAGGTGTAGACCGGGACGTCGGCCGGGACCTGCCCGGTCGGGTCGCCCGCGCAGTGGAACGAGGCCTGTTCGTCGGTGACGATCAGCACCCGGTCGTGACCGCGGTAGTGCCGGCGCACCGCCTCGGTGGTGTCGGTCCCGCCGAGGTCCCCGAACCGCTCCAGCACCTTGAGGACCGACTCGCCCCTGCGGTGCTCCACGGGCGCACTGGACGTGCCGAACTGGACGAGGTCGGCGTCGGCCGCGCGCAGCGCCACGGCCGTGCCGAACACCGCGGCGGCATCCGCGCGGTCGAGCCGCGAACGGCCGGACATCGGCGCCCCCATGGAGCCGGAGCGGTCGACGAGGACCAGGGTCCGGCCGGGCAGCGCGGGCACGTTCGCCAGCGAGTGGCCGAGGGCCTGCTCCAGCGGATACGCCCAGCGCAACGACGGCGCGTGCCGGTACGCGGCCAGGTACCGGAAGGGGAACTGCCCGGACCGGGCGACCTCCTGGGCGTCGGAGATACGGGCCGCCACGCGCCCGGCGGCCTCGTCACCGACCCCGGCCTCGTCGAAGTTCCGCAGGTTGCGGACCAGGGCCATGGTGCCCATCGACGGGATGACGGCCTCCCAGACCGCCGCGTCCAGCGGGCCCTGCAGCCACCCCGCCAGCGCCTCCCACGTCATACCCGCCCGGGCGAGCCGCTCGGCACCGCCGTCCCCGGTGACCAGGGCACGGCGTTCCTCGACGGGGACGGCCATCAGCGCGTGGTGCGCGGCGAGCGTACGCTCCGCGGCGGGCGGCACGGCGGTGTCCGGGTGGTGGCGGCGGTCCAGGGCGTACCGGAACAGGGCGCCCTGCCACGGCCTGTCCGGATCGGGCGTCGGGTGGACGAGGTCGAGGACGTCACCGAAGCGGTAGCCCTTGGACGCCGTGTCGTACTTCAGGAGGCTGCGCCCGGTATAGAGGCGCCGTACGGCATCGGCGATGCCGCGCTTGACCGGCTTCGGCACGTTCCGCCCGTGGACGGAGGTCCAGTAGGCCAGCATCTCGCCGGGCTCGTCGGCGCGGCACAGCACCGAGTCGACGACCCGGCGGTTGGCCGGGCCGTCCGTGGCACCGGCGTCGAGGCGGGCCCTGACGTACTCGGCGGCGCCGACGAGGGAGGCGGTGCGCATCCCGCCGTCGCCGCGCAGCCACCGCAGGAGACCGGCGGTCCAGACGGGGTCCTCGACGGCGAGCTTGCGCACGAGCGCGGCGAACCGGTCGTCGCGCTCGGCCGCGCCTTCGTGAAAGGTCTGCTGGGAGACGAAGTTGGCGACCGCGAGCAGGAACAGCTCGGAGCGGTCGTCCCGTACGTACCCCTCGCCGCCGAGGTGGGTACGGGTCCGCCCCGCCGTGGTCACGGGCGAGACGGGGGAAACCGCCCCGGATGTACGGGTGTTGAAGCGCGCCATATGAATTCCCCCCGAATCCACCGAATTCATCGCGTCCGGACGCCGTTCACTCTAGGAGGGCGGACGTCCACGCCGCCAAGGCTTTTCACGGCGGCTCCCCGCGGGTTTGCCGCTGCCCACCGCCCGTCCCTAGATTGCCCCGATGGGCCTTTTCGACAGACTGACCGGCACCGCGCATCCCGGCAGCGGTGTCGCACCCCGTCCGGCCGGGGACGTCCGGGCGGCGCTCCTCGGGCTCAACGGGCCGGACGTGCCGTACGTCGTGCGCACCGGCACCCCCGCCGAGGGCGCCGACCTGGTGGCGGAGTGGCGGATCCGGGAGCCCGCCTGGCACGCCTTCTTCGCCGGGGCCAGGATGAGCCGGACCGTGAAGACCCGGATGCGCCTGGTCCCGGCGCGCCACGAGGTGCGCGCCCTCGACGAGGAGCGGGAGGTCAAGTGGATCGGGGACACCCCCAGGGTGGTGCTGTCGCGCGAGTACGGCCGCGGGCAGATGACCACGGTCTCCCGCGAGTGGACGGTCGGGCGGGACGCCGAGGGCCGTCTGCGGATGACGGAGGTGTCCCGCTTCGACTCCGCGGAGATCAAGGGCCCGCTGCGGGACGCGGTCCTCGGCGCGGGGTGGACCTGGCGCGGTGCCCTCTTCCGGCTGTGACCGGAGCGCAGGCCGGAGCACAGGACCGGCCGGACCGGGCCGGTCACCGCCCTGGGTAGGGTGGGGCGCGAACAGCACATCAGTAGGACAAGTACGAGGAGCAGACGTGAGCGAGCCGGCGTCCATGGCCCTGCAGCAGGAGATCGCCCGGGAACTCCAGGTCGCCGAGATCTTCGAGGCCGAGCGGGAGATCGAGCGCCGGGTGGCCTTTCTCGCCGAGCGGCTGACCTCCACCGGTCTGCGCTCCCTCGTCCTCGGCATCAGCGGCGGCGTCGACTCCACCACGGCCGGCCGGCTGTGCCAGCTCGCGGTCGAGCGGGCCCGGGCGGCCGGGCACGAGGCGCACTTCTACGCGATGCGCCTGCCCTACGGCGTCCAGGCCGACGAGCGCGACGCCCAGCTCGCGCTCTCCTTCATCGCGGCCGACCGGGTGCTGACCGTGGACGTCAAGCCCGCGAGCGACGCCGCGCTCCAGGCCGCGCTGGCCGCCGGCGTGGCCTTCCGCGACGCCCACCACCAGGACTTCGTGCACGGCAACATCAAGGCCCGGCAGCGCATGATCGCCCAGTACGCGGTGGCCGGCGCGCACGACGGCCTCGTCGTCGGCACCGACCACGCCGCCGAGGCGGTCTCCGGCTTCTTCACCAAGTTCGGCGACGGCGCCGCCGACCTCGTCCCGCTGACCGGCCTGACCAAGCGCCGGGTGCGCGCCGTCGCGGACGCGCTGGGCGCGCCCGCCGAGCTGGTGTGGAAGACCCCGACGGCCGACCTGGAGACCCTCGACCCGGGCAAGGCCGACGAGGACGCGCTCGGGGTCACCTACGACGAGATCGACGACTTCCTGGAGGGCAAGCCGGTGGACGAGCGGGCCTTCGGGACGATCGTCCGCCGCTACCGCCTCACCGACCACAAGCGCCAACTGCCCCTCGCTCCCTGAGGCATCCGACGGCCGGTCGTTGACCGGCCGTCAATCGAGCGGTGAACTCCTCCGCCTACGGTCCGGGCATCACCACCCGCACCCGTAGATGGATGGAGCATCCCGTTGCGCAGACATGCCGTCACGCTGGCGCTCGCCGCAGCGAGTCTGACCGCCGCTCTCCCCACCGCCCAGGCGTACGCCGCCACCCCGGCCGCCGGTCCCGCCACCTCCGCGCCGCGCGCGGCGGACGGCGGCGTCCAGGTCCGGGCCACGGCCACCGACGCCCAGCAGCGTGCCTTCTGGATCGAGCACGAGAAGAAGGGCACCCTCCGCGAGTTCAAGGGGGAGCTGAAGGACTGGAAGCCGAAGTCCGAGCCCGCGAAGGGGAAGTCGAAGGCGAAGCCGGAGGGGAAGTCGAAGGTGGCGGCGAAGGCGCCCGCCACCCCGCCCCGGCAGAAGGGGAGGAGCCGGCTCGCGGCTGGTTCCTCGGGCGAGAACTGGCTGCGCGGCACCACCGGCCGTCTCCGGATCGCCTGGCCCGACGAGAACAACCCCAGCGTATGGTGGGTCGGTTCGTGCACCGCCAATGTGATCACCAGTGACAGCAAGGACACCATAGCCACCGCCCGGCACTGCATCCCCCACGACAAGCAGAACCGGATCATCCCGGCCCAGTACGAGTTCATGCCGGGCTACTCCAAGGACGCCGACGGCACCGAGCACACCCCGTACGGGAAGTGGACCTTCCGCTCCCTTGGCGTCGTCGACGACTCCAGCTCCCTGCAGACCTCCGACTCCGCGTTCCTGACGCTCAACACCCAGGACGGCGTGCACATCCAGGACAAGGTCGGTGCCTCCGGCTTCCAGTTCGGCATCTCCACCTTGCCGAACCGGGTGGTGCTCGCGGGGATACCCGCCAGCTCCAACCAGTTCCACACCTGTGCGAAGGAGCCCTACTGGGGTCCGGACAACCCGCCCCAGATCCTGGGCAAGGGCGGCCCCTGCACCGGCGACAGCGACCTCTCCGGCGGTGCGAGCGGCGGCCCGCTGCTCAACGGGGACACTCTCGACAGCGGTCCCGTCCAGATCGGCGACTACTCCGGAAGTTACCTGCAGGACGCCGCCGCCGCGGTCTGGCGCGACGCGGCCTACGCCGTCTTCCGCTCCCTGCAGGACCAGGGCCAGGGCCCGGCCCACGACATGGTCACGACGCTCACCAACGCCAACGGCAACCTGGCCGACCTCTACGAGTACAACAAGAACAACAGCGTGCCGGTCTACGCTTACCACAACACCGGTGGCCAGAACCAGCAGTGGCATCTGTGGGACAAGGGCGACGGCTACTTCCTCATCGAGAACCGCTACACCGAGCAGCAGGGCCTCAGCGGCTCCGAGGCCCGCGTCCTCGACTACAACTTCTCCAACGGCACCGCCTATTCGCACCGGGTGAACGGCAACGGCGGCTCCGACAACCAGCTCTGGAAGTTCCGCGCGACTCCCGGCCGCCCGGGCTGGTACACGATCCGCAGCAAGCGGGGCGACCAGTGCCTGGGCGCCCCCGACGGCGAGGGCTCGCTGACGGTCGCCTCCTGCGCCACCACGGACGGCCTCGAATCCCAGCAGTGGAAGCTCGACAAGGTCACCACCACACCGTCCCCCTCCGTCCCCGTCACCCTGCAGATGGTCGACGCCGGCGGCTACGACCCGAACGCCCTGCGCGCCTGGTTCGAGAAGAACAAGGGCCTCCTCCAGGACCAGTACGGGAAGATCCGGCAGTTCATGACCGGCGGCGCGTACGAGATCAAGCCCGGCATCAACGTCGTCTACGACGCCGGGCACGAGGCCTTCAAGAACCCCGGCGTCGCGGCCCTCTTCGAGCCCAACGCGAAGCCCCAGTACAACAACGAGAAGTCGATCGTCCTGCGCCCCGAGTACGTGATGAAGAACCCCGGCGACATCGGATCGCTCATCCATGAGCTCACCCACCAGGTGCAGGACGCCGCCAACGGGGCATGGCTGAACGAGGGCCAGGCCGACTACTACCGCAAGTACGTCTACAACGTGAAGGAGAAGCCGGGCGTCGACCGCATCCGCGGCACCGACTACAACAGGGGCTACGACTCCACCGCCTTCCTCCTCAACTACATCGCCCACAAGCACCCGTCGGGCGAGGGCATCATCCAGAAGATCAACAACGAGGTGCGGGCGCAGGGCTTCGGCGCCGACGGCGACCGCGTGCTGACCACGATCACGGGCAAGGACGGCCGGCGGTGGTGGACCGAGATGTGGAACGACATCCAGGCCAGCCCGAGCCGGTGGACCAACCCCGGTTACCACGACTGAGCAGTTACCACGACTGAGCGGTCACCACGACCGAGCAGGGTCTCCCCGACCGGTCGGTCCGGGGGACGAAGGCCGGGCGGCCGCCCGCCGGCGACGAGGGTCGCGCGGCGGGCGGCCGCCCCGCCGGGCATGTCAGTCCTGCCTGGCGAGAACCGTACGGAGGACTCCGGCGAGCACCGCGGCCGGTTCCGTCGCGGCGGCCCGGCTGCGCCAGGCGACGAAGCCGTCCGGACGGACGAGCACCGCTCCGCGGGCCCCGATGCCGTGCGCCTCTTCGCCGGCCTCGACGTCGATGTCCGTGCCGAGGACGCAGGGCCGGATCCCCACGCCCAGGGCGGTGCCGAGCTCCTTCGCGGCCTCCGCCCACTCCCGCCCTTCGCGACCGGCCAGGAGGACGAAGGTCCTGCCGTACAGGTCGAGGGTGGAACCGCCGTCCGCGGTCGGGCGGTGCGGAGCCCGCGTGCCGGGCTGCGCGCGCAGTTCGCCGACCGGGACCGGATCGGTTCCATGACTCCCGGGCGCGGCCGCCGAGGCGTACCGGAAGCCCGTCGTCAGGGCGGGGAAGTCGAGCAGCTCCACCTGTGCGCCATCGGCCATCCGGTCGCCGAAACGGGCGAACGCCTGCTGCATCGCGAGCCTGCCGTAGGGCCGCCGTTCGGCGTCGTAGGTGTCGAGCAGTCCGGGGCCCGCGGTTCCCGTGAGGACGGCGGCGAGCTTCCAGGCCAGGTTGTGGGCGTCCTGGATCCCTGTGCTCCCGCCGAACCCGCCGGTGGGCGGCTGCGTGCGGGCGGCGTCCCCGGCCAGGAACACCCGGCCCGAGCGGTACGACCGCGCGACCTGGGCGCCGATCGGGAAGCCGAGCACGGTGACGTCGGTGCCGGGGATCTGGGGCCGCAGCGAGACGTCGACCCCCTCCGTTCCGGCGGCGTCCCGCACCATGTCCGCCACGCGCTCGGCGGTGAAGTCCGCCACCGACTCGTGCCGCGGGTCGTACCCGGTGCTGAACAGCCATCGCGAGCCATGGTCGTCGTACGGCATCATCGAGGTGAACGGGCGCGGCTTCTGGAGGTAGGCGATGCCGATCCGCCGGCCGCGCACGGTGGCCGAGAGGTCCGCGTCGACGATCGCGGTGACCGTGTCGAACAGCACTCCCGGTCCGTCGGACGCGATTCCGAGCCACGCCCGGATCCGGCTCTTCGAACCGTCGGCCGCGACGACGTAGTCCGCGCGGATCGTCTCCTCGGCGCCGCTCGCGCGGTCCCGGACGGTGACCCCGACGCCGTCGGCATCCTGGTCGAGGGCGGTCGCCTCGGTGAAGTACCGGACGTCGGCGCCGAGTTGGCGGGCCCGGTCGCGCAGCAGGATCTCCAGCCGGTCCTGGTCGATCATCACGTAGGACGACGTGCTGTAGGTGCGGGGATCGACGAACGGTTCGTCGACGACCTCCGTCACCGGTTCGTACGCGTCCGCGAGGGTGTCCGCCCGCAGCGGCACGAAGGGCCTGCCCTCGTTGTGGAAGCTCTCCGCGCGGAGGGCCGGACCGAGCCCGGCCTGGCGGAGGACCTCGACGGTCCGCGGCGTGATGCCGCGCAGCCTGGGGTGGATGAGCAGATCGGGGTGGCGCTCCAACACCGTTGCCCGGATGCCCTGGTGGGCGAGGAAGACGGCGGCGCTCAGCCCGGTGAGGGCGCCCCCGACGATGAGCACGTGGGTCTCATTGCGGTCCATGACGCCAGAATCAGGCGTACGGATGAGTCTGTCAAACGTTTGGATGATTGAGTTGGCCGGACGGATGGCAGAATCCTGGCCGTGACCACGAAGAAGAGTGACAAGGACGCCCGCCGCGCGCCGCGCCGGACGCCCGCCGCGCACGAGCGGCGGCGTGACCCCGAGCGCACCAAGGCATTGATCCTCGACGCCGCGACCGAGGAGTTCTCCGCCAAGGGTTTCGCCGGTGCCCGGGTGTCGGAGATCGCCGCGCGCGCCGGGGTGAACCAGCAGCTCATCACGTACTACTTCGACGGCAAGGAGGGTCTGTACCGGGAGATCGGCCGGCGGTGGCGGACCCACGAGGCCCGGGCGTTCCCCGACGGTATGGACCAGGCCGAGATGATCAAGAGCTATGTGCGGGCGAGCCTCGACCCCCGTTTCGGCGGGCGCCTCCTCGCCTGGGAGGGCCTCGCCGGCACCGGCGAGGACGACGAGGAGGGGGTGGCCGAACGCAACGCCCGGCTGCGACAGGAAGTGGAGCTGATCCGGCGGCGCCAGGCGGCCGGTGAGCTCGACGACCGGTTCGACCCGGCCGCACTGCTGCTGATCCAGATGAGCGCGGCGAACGCGCTGGCGGTCTACCCCCAGCTCGCCCGCGGCCTGTTCGGCGCCGACGGACGCTCCCCCGAGCTGGTCGAGCACTACGCCGGGCAGCTCGCGGAGCTGATCGGGAGTCTCGGCACCGGCGGTTCCCGCCGCTCCGGGTGAGCGCGTGAGTACGTGAGCGCGGTCGGCGCACCGGCCGGGGTGTCCCTCCCGCCGCCGCGGGGCAGGCATCCCTGCGGCACGCGGCAACCCGGCAGGAGGTCAGAGTGATCACGGACCGGCACGCCCACGCGATGACGCACACCGGTGCCGAGGCCGTGCGGCACTACGAGAAGGCCCTCGACGCCCTCCTCCACTTCCGCGAGGAGACCGGAGCGGAGGTCGGGGCGCTGCTCGACGACTCGCCCCGGTCGGTCATGGGCCACGTCTTCCGGGCGTACCTCGGGCTGCTGGGCACGGAGGAGAGGGACGCGGCGGAGGCGGCCGCGGCGTTCGGGGCGTACCTCCGGGACCTGCCCGGCTCCGGCCCGACCCCGAGGGAGCGGATGCACGTCGAGGCCGCCTCCGCCTGGCTGGACGGCGACATGCACCGTGCCGGGCACCTCCTCGCCGAGCTCGTCGTGGCGCATCCCGAGGACGCCCTCGCCCTCGCGGTCGGCCACCAGATCGACTTCTTCACCGGCAACGCCGTGCTGCTGCGCGACCGCATCGGCGGTGCGCTGTCCGCCTGGGACCGGGACGATCCGCACTACGGCCTGCTCCAGGGCATGTACGCGTTCGGCCTGGAGGAGGCCGGGCACTACACCCTCGCCGAGCGGACGGGCCTGGAGGCCGTCGAACGCGACGCCCGCGACGTGTGGGGCATCCACGCGGTCGTGCACGCCTACGAGATGCAGGGCCGCCACGAGGACGGCATCCGCTACCTCGACGCCCGCACGGACGACTGGGCGTCCGGCAACTCCCTGAACGTGCACAACTGGTGGCACTACGCCCTGTACCTGCTGGAGACGGGCCGCACCGACGAGGTCCTGGCCGTCTACGACGCCGCCCTGCACCACGACGGCTCGGCCGGTGCGGCGATGGAACTCCTGGACGCCGCCTCGCTGTTGTGGCGGCTCCACCTGGCGGGCGCGGACACCGGAGGCCGCTGGTCCGCGCTCGCCGACGCCTGGGCGCAGCGGCGCGACGGCGCCCACTACGCCTTCAACGACGCCCACGCCGTCATGGCCTACGTCGGGGCCGGCCGCATCCCCGAGGCCGAACGGCTCGTCCGCGACCGGGAGATGTGGCTGCGCGACGCCGCTCCGGAGCTCTCCAACGCCGCGATGACCGCCGGGATCGGCCTGCCGGTGTGCCGGGCGCTCGTGGCGTACGGGCGGCGGCGGTACGCCGACGCGGTCGAGCTGCTGCTTCCCCTGCGGCGCCGCTTCCAGGAGTTCGGCGGCAGCCACGCGCAGCGGGACGCCCTCCAGAGGACCCTCGTGGAGGCGGCCCTGCACGCCGGGCGCCACGACCTGGCGCGCACGCTGCTGAGCGAACGCATCCAGCTGCGGGCCCGCTGCCCGTACGACCGGGACGCCTGGGCCCGTCTGATGCGGCGTCAGGGCGTGTCCTAGCGCGGCGGTCCGCTCCCGGCCGGGCCGTAGAGGTCGAGGAGGCGGGTGCGGGCGGACCTCAGGCGTTTGCCGATGGTCTCGGCGACGTACAGGAGGAGCGCGTGGTCGAGCTCCGGGTCGCCCGCGCACAGTTCGCGGACCTTCTCGGTGTCGAACTCCCAGGCGCGTACGGGGCCGGTGGCCTCGGCTCCCAGGTGCCACTGGCGGGGTGCGAACAGCCAGGACCAGCCGAGGAGTTCGCCGGTGCCGATGGTCTCGATGGCGGCGGGGCGGCGGCCGGGCACGTGCAGGTCGAGGGCGACCGTGCCGGTGTGCAGGATCCAGAAGCGGTCGGCGTGGCCGCCCTCCTCGAAGATCCGGGTGCCGATCGGGAACGACACCTCGCGCGCCGTGGCCAGCAGCGGCTCGCGGCGGCCCTCGGGGAGGACCGCGAAGATCCCGGCCCTGGCCATCACCGGTCCTCCGGTGGTGCGGATGCGGTGGCGGAGAGCATGGCCCACTCCCGTCCGGTCGTACGCCCGAAGCTGTCCTTCCAGCGTGCCGACACCGCCGCCGGCGCGCACCTCGGGCGCGGGACGGGCGGTCACGGTGTGTCCGTGGCCGTTCCCCCGGGGTGACGTCCCCGCCGCCCGCGTGCGATCAGGGACGGCGGGGAGCGACGATGGAAGGGACACTCCCCATGCCTGGGGCACCATGCGGGCAAAGGAGGACGCCCATGGTCACCGCTCCCGAATCCCCCGGCGGGAAGTCCAAGGCGGCCGCCGGTCTCACGGTGTTCGCGGCCGTGATGATACTGATCACGGGGTTTCTGAACCTCTTCCGCGGCATCATGGGCATTCTGCACAACGCGGTCTACCTCAAGACCCCCGACTACGTCTTCAGGTTCAGCCTGGCGGGCTGGGGCTGGGTGCATCTGTTCCTGGGCATCGCGGCCATCATGATCGGCGTCGGGCTGTTCAGGGTCTCCCTGTGGGCGAGGATCCTGGGGGTCGCCATCGCGGCCCTGACCCTCGTCGCCAACTTCCTCTCCGCGCCGTACTACCCGCTCTGGTCGATCGTGGTGATGGCGCTGTGCGCCTTCGTCATCTGGGGCCTGTGCGTGGTACGCGGGGAAGAGGACACCTGATCCGTCCCCCGGACTCGGACAGCAGGGCCGATGACGGTCGTCCGACCGTCGTCGACCCCGTCCGTCACCGGCGCGGCAGCTCGCCGGCCCGGTCGACCGCGGCCCTGGTGAGGACCGCGGAGGAGCCGACCACGGTCCCGGCCGGGCCCGCCCCGCCGGACGCGGTGAGCACCGTGCGTTCGCCGAGGAACGCGTGCGTGCTCCGGTCGAAGATCCATTGCGTCTGCTGTCCGCGGGCCGTGCGGGCGACGGCGACGCCCTCGCGCCCCGCGGCGTCGACGGCCGTGCGGACCACCGTCACCCCGGGGATCTTCGCCGCGGCCCGGTAGAGGGCGGCGGCCACCCGCGGCGGCGCCCAGCTCTCGGCGAGCAGGTCGCCGATCGTGGTGAAGGCCTGCTGGTCCGGGTCCTGGCCCCGGCCGCGGGTCTCCTTCCGGATCAGCCGCAGCAGGGCGTCGGGGTCGGTGGGCAGCGACGCGACGTACGCGGGGGTCGGGTCGACGACCGACGGACCCTCCGCCCGCGGGGAGACCCGCTTCGGCGTGGCCCCCGGGCGGTCGAGGGTGTAGACGGGCGCGTCGGCGCCGAGCGGGGTGTCGGGCCCGCCCGCCTCGCGCAGCAGGCCGGGGCGGCTGCCGTCGGCCGACAGCCACACCTGCCGCCGATGGGCGGGGGGTACGGTCGCGGGGCCGCCCGCGGCGCTCTGCGCGGCGTAGGCGACCTTGCTCTCGATGTACACGAACTGGCCGGACCCGACGGCCTGTTGCCGCTCCCGGGCGGCGGCGAGCGCGATACGGTCCAGGAGCCGCACCGCTTCGGGCGCCTCCCGGGGGACGCCGTCGGCGATCGTGCCGCGCCCGCGCGCGGGCGGGTCGGTGAGGTTCGCCGCCACGACGCCGCCGGCCGCCAGGGCGCAGACGACGGCGGGCACGGCGATCCGCAGCAGCGGCCGGCGGGGGAGTGCGGCACGGGCGGTGCGGCCGTCGGCGGGCCCGGTGCGCGCGGCCTCGCGCAACAGCGCGTCCTTGAGCAGCCGTTCACGACCGGGGTCCAGGCCGGGGACCGGCGGCGGGGGCAACAGATCGCCGGGGCCGGGGAGTTCGGACCCGTCGGGCCGGGAGCGGCGGAACGGGCGGCGGCGCGGGGTGGTGGTCATCCGTGCTTCTCCTGGGTCGACGAGGACGTGGCCACGGGGGAGCGGCCCGGAACCGGCGTGCCGGCGGCGGGTGGCCGTCCGGACCCCGTCCCGGCCCGCGGGGGCCGTGAGCGGGAACCGGCGGCGCGCGCCTCGGCGTCGGCGAGCTCGCGCAGCCGGGTGCGGGCCCGGGACAGCCGGGAGCGGACCGTGCCGACCGGCACGCCCAGCGCCTCGGCCGCCGCCGCGTAGTCCAGGCCCGCCCACACCACGAGGGTGAAGACCTCCCGGTCGCGGCGGCGCAGCCGGGCGAGGGCGGCGTGCGCCGCGCGCAGCTGCTCGGTGTCCGCGAGGTGGGTGACGAGGTCGTCGGCGAAGTCGGGAACCGTGCCGCGCTCCGGGACGCGGGCGAGCGCGAACTCCCGGCGCCGGCGCGCCCGGGCGTTGCGGCGCATGATGTTGGTGGCGATGCCCAGCAGCCACGGGCGCAGGCCGTCGCCCTCCGGCCGCACCCCCTCCCGGCTGCGCCACGCCTCCAGGAAGGTCGCCGAGACGACGTCCTCGGCCTCCGCCCAGTCGCCCGTCACCCGCAGGGCATAGCGGTACAGCACTTGGGCGTGCTCGTCGTACAGCTCGCCCAGGGCGTCGCGGTCCCCGCGGCGGAAGCGATTCCTCAACAGTGATTCCACTCTCTGCTCTGCCACATCCGTCCCCCGGGTTCCGGTGACGTGCGCCACACCCGCCCGGGCGGTGTGACGTGGCTCACGGGAACTCCGGTGCTCGACGGTGCAGTGCAGGTCATGATCAATTCTTCCGTATCCCGCTCTTCCGCATCCCGCCGGAGCGTCCTCGCGGCCCTGACGCTCACCCTCGCCCTGGCCGACGGCGCGATCCCTGCCGCCCACGCCGCCGGGCCGGAGACGTACACGCTCACGGTCCGCCACCTCGACCGCGCGGGCCGCTCGACGGGGTCCTACGAGACCACCGTCACCGGCCTCTCGGGGCCGGGCGCCGGGCGGGCCGTCAAGCCGCACGGCGACTCCGGCACGACCACCGTGCGCCTGCCCAAGGGCCGCTATCTGCTGGACAGTTACCTGCCCGGCGGCAGCGCCGCCGCCGGTGCGGACTGGGTCGTGCAGCCGCGCCTCGACCTCGACCGGAACACCACCGTCACCGTCGACGCGCGGACCACCGCCCCCGTCGACGTCAGCCCGCCCGACCGCTCCGCGGACTTCCTGCAGGGCGCGATGTTCGTCCAGGTCACGCACGGCGGCACCGCCCGGGTCGTCAACCGGCTCGCGGGCTCGCCCCGGCTGCGCGTCGGCCACCTGGGCCCCGCCGCCGAAGCGGGCTCGGTGAAGCAGTGGTACGACGCGTACTGGACGACCAAGAACACCACCTACGCACTCGGCGACAGCGTCACCGGCGACCGCGCCCTGACCGGGCTCACCCGGCACCCCGCCGCCAAGGACCTGGCCACGGTGCGCGTCCAGGGCGCGGCCCGGCCGGGCGCCCAGGGGTCCGCCACCGCCGACGTACAGCCCGCCGGCCTCTCCATCGGCGCCTCGCGGAAGTTCCCGGTCCCCGGCGCCACCACCTTCCTCGTGACGCCCGGCCGCGGCCCCTGGGAGTTCGTCTACTGGGCCCCCACCGCGCCCGGCGCCCCGGCCACCCGCTACACCGCCGGCCCCCTCGCCGTGCGCGCCGGTTCCACGACCACGCTCGCCTTCGACAACCCCGTCCTCGGCCCCACCCTGACCGGCCGTCACCGCGTCGTGCGCTCCGGCAACCGCCTCGCCGTCGACGTGCCGCTGCTCGCCGACGGCAGTGGCCATGCGCCGTCGGCATCGGCGTACGCCACGGCCTCGACCACGCTGCACCGCGACGGCAAGCCCGTCGGGACGCGGTCCGGCGCCCCCGGGCGCGCCGAGTTCACCGTGCCGCCGGGGCGCGCGTCCTACCGGGTCACCAGCACCGCGCAGCGCAAGGGTGCTTCCGGCGCCGCCACCCGCGTGACCGCCGCGTGGACCTTCGTCTCGCGCGCCACCACCCGCCCGACCCCGCTGCCGGTGAGCGTCGTACGGTTCTCACCCCGGCTCGCCCCGGGCGGTACCGCCGTCGCGGGCGGCGACCTCCGCATCCCCGTCGCCGTGGAGGGAGCCGCCGCGGGCGGACGCGTCCGGTCGCTCAAGGTCTCCGTCTCCATGGACGGCGGCAAGTCCTGGACCCGGGTCCCGGTCGAGCGCGACGCGGTGACGGTCCGCAACCCGCGCGCGGGCACCGGAGTCTCGCTGCGCGCCGAGCTGACCGACACCGCCGGGAACACCCTCGCCCAGACCGTCGTCGACGCCTACCGGACGCGGTGACCCGGACGGCCCCGTACACCCGCCGTCTCACTCCTGCTTCTCGCCGGACGCGAAGCGCGAGACGACCAGGGCGGCGATGATGATCCCCCCGTTGAGGAACTGGTTCCACAGCGGGGGGACACCGGCCAAGGTCATGATGTTGACGACCAGTTGAAGGGTGAGCACCCCGGTCAGCGCCCCGAACAGGGTGCCCTTCCCGCCGTCGAGGCTCACCCCGCCGATGACACAGGCGGCGAACACCTGGAAGATCCAGCCGCTTCCCTGGCCGGCGGAGACCGCCCCGTAGTGACCGGCGTACAGGACGCCGGCGAAGGCCGCGAGCACTCCGGCCAGGACCAGGACGACGCAGACGACGCGGTCGACCCGGATGCCGGCCGTGCGCGCGGCCTCGGCGTTGCCGCCGATCGCGTACAGGGCGCGCCCGTGCCGGAACCAGGCGAGCGCGCTTCCGCCGGCCAGGAACAGCAGACCGGTGATCCAGATCGCGGCGGGCACACCGAGCCAGTCGGCCCGCCCGAGGTAGGTGAACGACCCGGGCAGGTCCACGACGGACTGCCCCTCGGAGACGGCGATCTGCAGGCCGCGCCACATGGTCAGCCCGCCGAGGGTGACGATGAAGCCGTTGAGCCGCAGAACGAGGATCAGGAAGGCGTTGAGGCCGCCGATCAGCGCCCCGGCGAGCAGGCACAGCGGGACGGAGAACGCCCCCGGCAGCAGCCCTGCGGTGCCGAACCGGCCGTCGGCGGACGGCAGGACGAGCCACATCGCCACGACGGGGGCGACGCCGACCGTGGACTCCAGGGAGAGGTCCATGCGCCCGGCGACGAGGACGAGCGACTCCGCCAGCACCAGCAGGCCGAGCTCCGTGGAACTCTGCGCGACATCGACGAGGTTGTCGGAGGTCAGGAACGCGGGCGAGACGACGAAGCCCGCCACCCCCAGGACCAGCAGCACCGGGAGCAGGGACAGGCCCCGGTGGTGCGCGAGGACGGAACCCCTGCGCCCGGGCCCGGCCGCCGGGGGAGCGTCCACGGTGGCCGCCATCAGCGTCCCTCCTCGTGCGTTCCGGTCATGCCTTCCACCGCGGCGACCAGTTGGTCGTCGCTCCAGCCGGGTCCGAACCCGGCCACGACCCGGCCGTGGAACATGACCACGACCCGGTCGCACCCCCGCAGGTCGTCCGGCTCGTCGGAGACGACGAGCGCGGCCCCGCCCTCGTCGGCGGCCTGCCGGATCCTGCGGAGCAGGAACTCCTTGGCCCTGACGTCGACCCCGGCCGTGGGGCGGATCGCGACGAGCAGACGCGGGCCGGTGGCCAGCGCCCGGGCGACGACGACCTTCTGCTGGTTGCCGCCGGACAGGGCCGCGACGGGCGCCGAGGGGCCCGGCGCCGTGATGTCCAGGTCCCTGATCATGCGCTCGGTCAACGCCCGGGCCCGGGACGGGAGAACGGTGCCGAACGGCCCGAGCCGGCCCCGCAGAGTGAGCGTGGCGTTCTCCGCCACGCTGCGGCCGGGGACCAGGCCCTGCAGATGCCGGTCCTCCGGTACGAGGCCGACGCCCGCCCGCAGCGCCGCCGGCACATCGCCGCCGCGCACCGTGCGGCCCGCCACCACGATCCGCCCGGCCCGGGCGCGGTGCAGCCCCGCGACGGTCTCGGCGGCCCGGACGGCGCCGCTCGACGCGGAGCCCGCCAGGCCCACGACCTCTCCGGCCCGCACGGTGAGGGAGAGGTCGTGGAACGCGCCGGGGAGGGTCAGCCCGTCGACCGACAGCACCTCCGGTCCGGCCGTGCGGGCGGCCGCGGGCCGGTCCCGCGCGGCGGCCGCCGCCTCTCCGGTCATCGCCTCCACCAGTGCCGCGTGGCCGAGTTCGGACACCGGCGCGGTCACGACGTGGCGCGCGTCCCGGTAGACCGTGACGCGGTCGCACAGGTCGTAGACCTCCCGCAGGTGGTGCGAGATGAAGAGGAACGCCACCCCCCGGCACCGGAGTTCGCGCAGCTTCGCGAAGAGCCGGGCGATGCCTTGGGCGTTGAGAGCGGCGGTCGGCTCGTCGAGGACGACGAACGCGGCCCCGGAGGACAGCGCACGGGCGATCTCCACGAACTGCCGCTGTTCGACGGTGAGATCACCGGCCCGGCGCCGCGGGTCGAGGTCCACGCCGTAGGCGCCCAGCAGCTCCGCGGACCGGCGGTGCAACTCCCGCCAGCGGATGGGCCGCAGGGCCGAGGCGCTCCCGCGGCCGAGGAAGAGGTTCTCGGCGACCGTGAGGTGGGGGAGGACGGTGGAGTGCTGGTGGACGCAGGCCACGCGGGACCGCCAGGCGTCGGTGTCGCCGAAGGCGGGGGCGGGCTCGCCGCCGAAGGCCAGGGTGCCGGCGTCCGGTCTCCGCAGCCCCGTGAGGAGGGAGACGAGCGTGGACTTGCCCGCGCCGTTGCGGCCCACCAGCGCGTGCGCCTCCCCCGGCAGGACGGTGATGCGGGCGTCGTGCAGTGCGACGGTGGCGCCGAAGCGCTTGAAGAGGCCCTTCGCCTCGGCCACCGGGACCGGGGAGGCCGCGCGGGCGCCGGTCACCTGGCGCCGTTGGCCCAGAGCGAGGCGTCGTCGACGTTCTCCAGGGTCACCAGGGGCGCGGGGAGCCGGTCCTCCAGCCCGTTGGGGATGCTGACGACGGTCGATCCGTGGCCGGTTCTCCCGGGGCTGAACCGTCTGCCCTCGGCCGCCGCCCGGGCGTAGTAGAGGGCGTACTCGGCGTAGAGGTCGGCGGGTTGCGAGACCGTGGCGTCGATCTCCCTCCTGCGGATGGCGTCGAGCTCCTGCGGGATGCCGTCGTTGGAGACGACGCTGATGTGCCCCGGCGCGCCCGCCGGTCTGAGCAGGCCCTTCTGCCGGAGGAGCGCGAGGGTGGGGTCGAGGAACACCCCGCCGGCCTGCAGGTAGATGCCGTCGATGTCGGGGTGCTGGGTCAGCAGGGTCTGCAGCTTGTGGGAGGCGACGTCGCCCTTCCAGTCGGTGGGCAGCGGGAAGACGGTGATGCCGGGGAAGTCCTTCGCCATGCAGTCGGCGAAGGCCTCGGAACGGTCCCTCCCGTTGACGGACTTCAGATCGCCCTGGAGCTCGGCGACCTTGCCCTTGCCGCCCAGCCGCTGGCCCAGGAACGCGCACGCCTTGGTGCCGTAGGCCCGGTTGTCGGCGCGTACGACCATGTAGACCGGTCCCGCCTTCGCGTCGGGCCTGGTGTCGACGCTGATGACCGGAACCTTCCGGTCCGCGAGCCTCTTCAGCGCTCCGGAGACGGCGCCCGTGTCCTGCGGCGCCATCACGACGGCCTTCGCGCCGGTGTTGGCGAACACCAGGGCGTTGGAGACCAGTTTGCCGATGTCGTTCTGGGAGTTGCTGGCCGGCAGCAGCTCGACCTCGGCCCTGCGCTCCGACGCGCGGAGGTACTTGGCGTAGGCGTTCCAGAAGTCGGAGTCGGAGCGCGGCAGGTCGACGCCGACCGGTGGACCGGCCTTCCCGGCCCGGCCGTTGTCGCTCCCGCGGTTGCACGCGGTGGTGAGCCCCACGGCCACGATCACGGCCAGGGCCGCGGCGGCCGTACGGACCGCGGCGGGTCTCACGGCGACGGACTTCTTGGCGACGGACTTCATGGCGCGCACCCCCTCTGCCCGGGGCGCTGCCGCCCCGCAGTCATCGGACGAGTGGTCCTTGGAACGTCGAAGGGAGGCTACGAGAGCACTGGTCGGACGGCAAGGTGGCCCCGGCAAGGAGGGGAAGATGGGATTCCGGCCACAAGTGGTCGATTCTGGCCAGAAGTTGATCACTCGTGGCGCTGGAGTTACTGTTTTTCGGCCAACTGAGCGATGACGCTGTCCCGGTGTTGCTACAGGAACAACAGGGGGGAACTCAGTGCGTCGCAGGAATCTTCTGAAGTCGGCGATGGCCCCGGCCGCGGCGGCGGCCGTGGGGGCCGTGGGCGCCGGGGGCATCGCCTCGGCCGCCGAGCGGCCGGCGCGGGCGCCGGAGGACAGGAAGCGGGGGGCGGCGGCCCGTTCGGGGCCGCTGCGGGTGCAGATCGTGATGTTCGACGGGGTCGAGGAGCAGGACTACATCGCGCCCTTCGAGGTCTTCTCCGCGGCGAAGAAGATCGGTGGTGCCGTCGAGACGTCGTACGTCTCGCTCGACGGCCCCCGCACCGTGGAGTCCGCCTACGGAACCAAGATCGTGGTCGGCAAGGGCTGGGAGCCGCAGTCGGCCGACCTGCTGGTGGTGCCCGGCGGCGGCTGGGGATCCCCCACCGGGGGCGTCCCGCAGGAGATCCGCCGCGGAGCCCTGCCCAAGGCGCTGGCGGACGCCAAGCGCCCGGACCTCGTCATGACGTCCATCTGCACCGGGGCGATGCTGCTGTCCGCCGCCGGGCTGACCAAGGGCCGCAACTGCACCACGCACCACAAGGTCAAGGACGAACTGCGCAACCAGGGCGGGGTCGTCCGTGACGGCCGCATCGTGGACGACGGCGACCTGGTGACCTCCGGCGGGATCACCTCGGGGCTCGATCTCGCCCTCTATCTGGTCCAGCGGGAACTGGACAACTCCACCATCCCCACCTCGCTGGAGCTGATGCTGGAGTACGAGCGGCGCGGCACCGTCTGGCGCGCCCCGGGGACGACGGCCCGGTAGTTCCCGCGGAGCGGGCCCGGCCGGGCCCGCTCCGTCCCGCCTCAGCCCTCGCCCATCATCTTGCGGATCTCGGTGATGAGCGTGGTGAGGGCCTTGCGCTCGGGGACCGTGGTCTCCGGGTGCCAGAGGTCCATCAGCAGGCAGGTGCGCGGGCGCGTACCGCGGTTCCACGCCTCGTGCTCGAAGGAGTAGTCGAAGAGCAGCGTCTTCCCCTCCTCCCAGGCCCGGGTCTCCCCGGCGACCGTGATGCCGCAGTCCTCGGGGATGTCCACGGCCAGGTGCAGGTTGATGCTGAAGTTCCACAGGTCGCAGTGCGGGGCGATCGAGGCGCCGGGCAGCAGGGTCGAGAAGTGGCACTCCAGGAGCGGGCAGAGCAGCTCCGTGTCGACGGCCGACTCCTTGAGCACCCGGTACGCCGTCGGCACGGTGGCCGCCGACTCCTCGACGAGGCCGCCCTTGCGGTAGAGGTACAGGGCCTGCCAGTCCTCCTGGCGCTGCAGGTAGTGCTCGTAGTCCGAGAACGCGCTGCGCCGCCCGGCCCAGGCGGTCTCCAGCTCCTCCTTGATCGCCGCGTGCGCCGTCTCGAACGCGTCGACCACGGGGGCCAGTTCCGGGTGCCCGTGGGGGTCGTGCCAGGGCTGCTGGGAGATCCCCGGCAGGATCCACTTCGCGTCCTTCTGCAGGGGGTGCCGCTGGTGCCGCTGCTGCTTCTGCGGCTCCAGCATCTCGTCGACCCGTGCGAGCGAGTCGCGGCCGTACTCGTCCCGGATGGCGGCGAAGGCGAGTTCTATCTCCGGTGTCATGGGGATCTCTCCAGGTTGTGCGGAACGGGTGGTGCGGAACGGGACCGCGGAACGGACGGCTGCGTCAGCCGGCCGCGCTCTCCGGGACCACGTCCAGGCCGAGCGGGTTGGCCCCGTAGGTGATGCGGATGACGCCGTCGGCGTGACGGTCCGCGGTCGCCGCCACGCCGAAGACCTCGCGCAGGAGGCCGGGTGTCAGGACGTCCAGGACCGGGCCCGCGGCGACGACGACGCCCTCGTGCAGCACGACGAGGTGGTCGCAGAGCCGGGCGGCCAGGTCCAGGTCGTGCAGGACGGCCAGGGTCGTGATGCCGGTGGAGCGGATGAGGGCGAGGAGTTCGAAGCGGGCGCGGATGTCGAGGTGGTTGGTGATCTCGTCGAGGACGAGGAGCTCCGGCTGCTGGGCCAGCGCCCGCGCGAGCAGGACGCGCTGGCGCTCGCCGCCGGAGAGCGAGGTGAAGTCCCGCCCGGCCAGCGGGCGGGCCCCGCACGCGTCGAGCGCCCCCTCGACCGCCGCGTGGTCGTCGGCCCCGTCCCGGCCGAGCAGGCCGTGGTGCGGGGTGCGGCCCAGGGCGACGACCTCGGTGACGGACAGCCCGGCCGGGCCGGACCCGCCGTCCTGGAGGACGGCGGCCGTACGGCGCGCGGCGGCCCGCGGCGACAGGGCCCACACGTCGTCCCCGCCGACCCGGACCACACCCTGCTGCGGCCGCAGGGAGCGGTAGACGGCGCGCAACAGGGTGGACTTTCCGCTGCCGTTGGGGCCGACGAGACCGACGATGTCCCCGGGGCCGGCGTCCAGGGACGCGTCGTGCAGGATCGGCCGGCCGTCGAGGGCGATGTGGAGCCGGTCCACGGTGAGTTTCATGCGGTGTCCAGGCTCTTGTTGCGGCGGAGGAGCCAGAGGAAGAAGGGCGCGCCGAACAGGGCGGTGAGGATGCCGATGGGCAGCTCGTTGGGGCTGTTGACGGTGCGCGAGAGCAGGTCGACGACCACCAGGTAGATGGCGCCGACCAGCGCGGCCCGGGGGAGCAGCCGCCGGTGGTCGGCGCCGGAGGTGAGGCGGACGAGGTGCGGGATCATCAGCCCGACGAACCCGATGCCCCCGGCGACGGCGATGACGGTGCCGGTCAGCAGGGCGGCGAGCAGCAGCAGCACTGCCCGCAGCCGGTTGACGTCGACGCCGAGCGCGGTGGCCGACTCGTCCCCGGCGAGCAGGGCGTTGAGCCGCCGCCCGAAGAGCGAGAGGACCGCGGTGACGGCGACGACGACCGTGGTGACGACCGGGAGCTGGCTCCACTGGGCGCCGGAGACGCTGCCCAGCAGCCAGAACACCACCTGCCGCAACTCGGTGGGCGTGGCCTGGAGTTGGAGGTAGCTGGTCGCGGCGAGGAAGACGTAGCCGACGGCCACGCCGGACAGCACCAGCCGGGTGGGGGCCAGCCGGCCCCGGCGCTGGCCGAGGAGGAAGACCAGGACCACCGCCGCGATGGCCCCCAGGAACGCGGCGCCGGAGACGCCGAGTCCGCCGAGGGCGCCGCCGGCGAGGGTGATGACCAGCACGGCGCCCAGCGAGGCGCCGGAGGAGACGCCGATGACATAGGGGTCGGCCAGCGGATTGGCGACGACGGCCTGCAGTACCACCCCGGACACCGCGAGACCGGCGCCGACCAGGGCGGCCAGGACGACGCGGGGGACCCGGAAGTTCCAGACGATCTGGTCAAGGGCCGGGTCGCCGGACGCGCCGCCGCCCGTCACATGGTTGAGCACGATCCGCCAGACGTCGCCCAGCGGCACGTCGACGGCCCCGATGCTGACCGCCACCATCATGACGGCCGGCAGCAGGGCCAGCAGGACGATCAGGACCAGTGCGGGGCTCAGCCGTTGGTGAAGGCTTCGGGGTGCAGCATCCTGGCGATCCGGTCCACGGCCACGTCGTTGCTCGGGCCCTGGTAGATCGAGTCGGACAGGACGACGAAGCGATTGTTCTTCGCGGCTGGCCACTGGGGGAACTCCTTGAACAGTTTACGGGCGTAGGCCGCGGGGTCGGCGTCCTTGTAGCTGATCACCACGAGGGCGTCCACCGGTTCCGAGGCGACCTTCTCCTTGCTGACGTTGGCGAACGGCCCCTTGGAGGCGGACGCGAAGGCATTGCTGCCGCCCGCCTTCGCGAGGATGTCGTTGAAGACCCCGTTCGCCGCGATGTAGCTGAAGTCGTCACCCGTGTTGGAGAACCCCACCAGGACCCGGGGGACCTTCTTCCCCCGGACCTTGGCGGACGTGGCGTCGATCGCCTTCCGCGAGGCCGTGATGATCTTCTCGGCGCGGTCGCCCACGTTGAAGATCCTGCCCAGGTCGCGCAGCAGTTGGTAGCTGTCGGCGATCGTCGCGTGCGAGGTGTCCTGGTCGCACCCCTGCGGGGACACATACGCGTTGGCGCCGACGGAGGAGAGGTCCTTGCGGGTCGCGACGCCGTTCTTGGCGTCGAGACCGTAGGAGGTGGGGGTGAGGACGAGGTCCGGGCGCAGGCCCAGCATCGTCTCGCGCGGGATGTCGGAGGCGTCGTTGAGCTTGACGTTCCCGGTGGGCAGGGCCTTGATGGCGTCGGCCCTGCCCTTGACCTCGGAACGGTCGTAGGACTGGGTGTTGGCGACCACGCGGTCGCCGAGCCCGAGTGCCAGCAGCGAGGAGACCTCGGCGACGGAGGCGCCGTTCATCAGGACCACACGGCTGGGTGCCTTGGGGATCGTGACGGTCTGCCCGCAGTTGGTGAGGGTCACCGGATAGCCCGGGCCACCCGTCCCCGCCGACGACGCTCTGTCGTTCGACGAGGACGAGGACCCGCAGGCCGCGGTGGCCAGGCAGAGCAACCCTGCCAGGATTGCTCCCGCTACGGACCGTTTCGATGGCAATTCGGGCTCCTAGGACGGGGACTGACTTCCTCTCAGTAGTCGGAGGAGGACCCGTCGGAGTTCCCCGCGACGCCCGACTTCTCCTCCGGCGACTTCTTCTCCGGGGGAGCGGGCAGCACACCCGCCTCCACACAGTGGTCGAGATAGCGGAACATCAGGGCGCGGTCGGCCTCCGGGCAGGCGATCCCGGTGCCGTCCAGGCCGCGCAGGACGTTGTCCGCCCTGACCCGGCCCAGCCCGAGGTCCGGCCCGTCGCCGTCGTCCTCGCCCCCGTCGGTCCAGGAGTCGAAGAAGGCGCCGGTCGTCGCCGCCACGTCGGCGGAACGGGGCAGCTCCTCGCGCCACCGCCCGAGCGGCAGCCGCTTCACGGCGTACCCGTACTCCTGCACCCAGTCGTAGAGGTCGTTCAGCCGCACCTGGGGAACGGGCGCGTGGTTGAACACCGTTCCGGATGCCGCCGTCAGGGACAGCCGTACGACGGCCCGGGCCACGTAGTCGACCGGCGTCCAGACCTCCGCCTCGAACAGCTCCGGCACGATGCCGGCCGGGATCCCGGAGCGCAGGACGCTCCAGAGGAAGTCCCGCTGGTTGACGAAGCCGGTGCCGGCCGGGCCGGTCACCCGCCCCAGGCGGTGCAGGGTGGCCGGGAGCCCGCGCTCCGCGGCCTGCTCCAGGAGCCGTTCCGAGGCCCACTTGCTCTGCTGGTAGCCGTAGACCAGCCCGGGGTGCGCCGGCAGGAACGCCTCCGGCACCTCGGGGCTGTGGCTGCGCGGAGGGGCCACGGACAGGGTCGAGACGAGGTGCAGCGGGACCGAGCGCTCCGCCGCCATGCGCAGCAGCTGCCGGGTGGCCTCCGTGTTGGCGGCCCGCAGGCTGGAGTAGTCCCGCATGATGCTGACGGTCGCGGCGTTGTGCCAGATCGCGTCGCAGGTCGCGGCCAGCTCGGCGAACAGCCCGTCCTTCAGGCCGAGCAGGGGCCGGGACAGGTCGGCCGGGACGGCGGTGATCCGCTTCCCGTCCGCCGGCCACGGCAGTCGCTGCTCGGCGAAGGACCGGCGGAGCCGCTCGGTGGCCTCCGCCCCGTCCGCCGCGCGGACCGGGCAGACGATCTCCGCGTCGGTCACGGCGAGCAGTTCGGCCAGCAGATGGCTGCCGACGAAGCCGGTGGCACCGGTGAGCAGGATCCTGCGCGGAGTGCCGGACGGGCGCGGGCCGTTGCCGGGCCGGATGTCCTCGTCGAGCACGGTGTCGGCGAGGAGGGCCGCCGGCAGGCCGGTGGCGGGCGGCTCCGGTGCCGCGTTCTGCCGCGCCTCCCGGTCCAGGAAACCGGCGAGTTCGGCGGCCGTCGGGTACTGGAACAGCCAGGCGACGCGCACCTCCCGGCCCAGTTCCACCCCGAGCCGGTTCGCGACCTGGATCGCCTGGAGCGACTGGGCCCCGAGGTCGAAGAAGTCGTCGCCGGCGGCGATGCTCTCCAGCCCGAGGACCTGCTCCCACATGCCCGTGATGACGCGCTCGACCGAGTCGTCCGCCACGTCCGCCGCGGCGGCCGGTGCCGGGGTCCGTACCGCGAGCAGCGCATTGCGGTCGATCTTGCCGGAGGCGTTGCGGGGGAGCCGGTCGGTGAACTCGACGGCGGACGGGACCATCGCGGCGGGCAGGGCCGCCCGCAGGTACTCCCGGAGCGCCGACGCGTCCGGCGCGGGGTCGTCCGCCGCCACGTGCGCCACCAGCCGGCGGGTCCCGTCGGGCAGGACCTGCCCCACGACGGCCGCCTCGCGGACGCCGGGGTGGGCGAGGAGGACGGTCTCGACCTCGGCCGGCTGCACCCGGTGGCCGCTGATCTTGAACTCGTCGTCCGCCCGCCCGGCGAAGTACAGCTGTCCGTCGTCGCCGAGCCGCACCAGGTCGCCGGTGCGGTAGGCGCGCGGGC
The DNA here is from genome assembly GCF_041519305.1 of Streptomyces luteireticuli. Lineage (NCBI taxonomy): Bacteria > Bacillati > Actinomycetota > Actinomycetes > Kitasatosporales > Streptomycetaceae > Streptomyces > Streptomyces luteireticuli. The sequence goes on along the minus strand of NZ_CP167927.1, from coordinate 1,144,595 downwards.
TTCCGGTCAGCCGGTGGAACGGGGCGAAGCGCGCCTCGTCCGCCTCGCGGCCGCCGCGGTAGCCGCGGGCCAGCGCGTCGCCGACGAGGTGGAGTTCGCCGTCCAGGACGGCGGCCCGCAGACCCGGCAGCGGAAGCCCGATGGGGACGTGGCCGGCGGGCAGGGCGGGGTCGTGCAGATCCGCGACGGTGGCGACCACGGTCGCCTCGGTCGGGCCGTAGGTGTTGAACAGCCGCACGGAGGAGCCGACGGCACCGCGCCAGCGGTCGACGCGCTCGGGCAGGGCGGCCTCGCCGCCGATGACGACCGTCCGCAGCCCCGCGGGCAGCGCCGCGGCCCCGGTCGAGACGGCGTACGCCAGCTCGTGCCAGTAGGCCGTGGGCAGGTCGAGGAAGCTGATGCCCAACTGCCCGCAGGCGTCCAGGAGCCGGGGCACCGACTCCGTCATGTCGTCCGTGCGCACGACCAGGGTCGCCCCGGTGCACAGGGTCAGGAAGATCTCCTCGACGCTGGCGTCGAAGTGCAGCGGGGCGAACTGCAGGACGCGGTCCTCGCGTTGCAGGCCGTAGCGGTGGGCCGCCCCGGTGACGAAGTGGGCCAGCGCGCCGTGGGTGATCTCGACGCCCTTGGGCTTGCCGGTGGAGCCCGAGGTGTAGATGACGTACGCCAGGTCGTCGGGCGCCCCGGCGGAGGGGAGCGCGGCGCGGGCCTCGTCGTCCCCGTCGATCAGGACGACGGCGTGGCCGTCGAACGAGGACGCGTGCGCCGCGGAGGTGAGGACGGCGGACGGCCGGGCGTCGGCCAGCAGGGCCTGGGTACGGGCGGCCGGGGCGGCCGGGTCGAGCGGGCAGTACGCCGCCCCCGAGAGCAGGACGCCCAGGATCGCGGTCACGGCCTCGATGCCCCGGGGCAGCGCCACGGCCACCAGGTCGCCGGGGCCGGCCCCGCGGTCGGCGAGCCGCTGGGCGACGGCCCGCGCGTTGCCGAACAGCGTCGCGTAGGTGATGCTCCGGCCGTCGTGCTCGACGGCCGTGGCGCTCCCGCGCCGGGCGGCGTGCCCGGCGATGTGGGCCAGGACCGGGCGGACGGGGCCGGGGAGCGGCCCGCCGTCGAGCACGGTCAGCGGCCGGAGCTCGCCCAGCGCCTCGTCGGGGCGGGCGACGGCCTCGCGCAGCAGGTCCAGCAACCCCTGCTGGTGGGCGGCGAGTTCGGCCTCGGTGTAGAGGTCGGGGTTGCCGTCCACGGCGATCCGCAGGCCCGCGCCCTCGGCCCGGTCGTACACATTGACCGACAGGTCGTCGACGGGACCGGCCGACACGTTGTGGACCGTGCTCCGGTGGCCCGCGAAGCGCAGGTCGTACTCGAAGGGCATCACATTGACGCCCGGGCCGGACAGCCGTCGGTTGCCGCCGACCAGCTTCAGGTCGCGCCGCAACTGCTCGTAGCGGTACCGCTGGTGGGGCAGCCCGGAGCGGAGCTCGCCGGAGACCCGCAGCGCGAGCTCGCGCAGGCCGTCCCCGTCCTCGACGGTGACGCGCAGCGCGAGGACGTTGCGGACCATGCTCGGCACCCGCAGCGACACCGAGCCGAGGCGGCCCATGGCCGGCAGGCTCAGGACGATGTCCCGCGCCCCCGAGACCCGGTGGATGTAGGCCGCGGTGGCGGCCACCATCACGTCGGACCAGGTCACCGAGAGCTCGCGGGCCAGGGCGCGCAGCGGCTCGACGTCCGCGGGGCCGAGGTCGACGACGCGGCGCAGGAAGGTCCGCGCGGGCAGGGCGTGCCGGTCGGTGAGGCTGGCCACCGCCGGACGGTCGGCGAACCGCTCCGTCCAGTAGGCGCGGTCCTTGGCGCAGCGCTCCGACTCCCGGTAGGCGCTCTCCTCGTCCCGGACCGACTGCAGGGTGCCGAAGCCGCTCGGGCCGAGGGGTGCGTCCTCCGCCAGGGCCGTGTAGGTCTCGGCGACGCGGCGGGCGACCAGGGCGAGGCCGAAGCCGTCGAGCGCGATGTGGTGGACGCGGTGGTACCACAGGAAGTGGTCTTCGGCGATCTTGAACAGCGCGTGGCCGAAGACCGGTTCGCGCGTGAGGTCGACCGGGCGGTCGATGTCACGGGCCATCCAGTCGAGGGCCGCCGCGCGCGGGTCCGCGAGCCCCGTGAGGTCGGCCGTGTGCGGTTGCCAGTCCGTCACGGGCTCGGTGAGCTGCCACGGCTGCCCGTCGTCGACGACGAAGCGGACGTTCAGCGCCTCCGTCTCGGCGACGGTGGCCCGCAGGGCCCGCTCGAACACCGCGGTGTCCACCGGGCCGTGGATCTCGACGTACTCGGCGGTGTTGAACGCCGGGCTGTCCAGGTCGAGTTGCTGGCCGGTCCAGATGCCCTCCTGGGCGGCCAGCAGCGGGCTGCGCCCGGTCCCCTGCTCAGACGTCGCCACGGGAGGCTCCCGACTGGCGCTCGGACAGCAGCTCCCACCACGCGGCGAAGGAGGTGCGCTCGGCGAGCTCCAGGAAGCTCACCTGGACACCGGCGGCCCTCCAGCGCTCGGCCAGGGTGGTGATGCGCAGCGAGTCCAGGCCCGCGAGCAGGGGGTTTTCGTCCAGATCGACCTCTTCGGGTCGCTGGTGCAGGAACTCCGCCAGGTCGGCGCGGAAGACCGCCGGGGTCAGGGGCTCAGCCATTGTCGTTCTCTCTCGTAGCTGCGGGGTGGTAGCTGTGGGCCGGTCAGTTGACCTTGCGGTCCGAACCGCTCCAGAAGCGCTCGCGCAGCTCCCGGCGCAGGATCTTCCCGCTGGGGTTGCGCGGCACCTCGTCGATGAACTCGTAGGCGGCCGGCAGCTTGAAGGCGGCCAGCCGGCCGACGAGGAAGCGGTGCAGGTCGCGGGGGGTGGGCTCGTGCCCGGGGGCCGGGACGATGAAGGCGTGGACGGTCTCGCCCCAGCGCTCGTCCGGGGCACCGACGACCACGGCGTCGGCCACGCCGGGGTGCGCCTCCAGGACGTTCTCGATCTCGGCCGGGTAGACGTTCTCGCCCGCGACGATGACGGCGTCCTTGATCCGGTCGCTGATGAAGACGTAGCCGTCCTCGTCGACGTATCCGGCGTCCCCGGTGTGGATCCAGCCGTCGACCAGGGTCTCGGCCGTCTTGTCGGGCAGGCCCCAGTACTCCACCATGCGGGCCGGGGTGTGGAGGCAGACCTCGCCGACCGAGCCGGTGGGCAGTTCCCGTCCCTCGTCGTCGATCACCTTGGCGCGGACGCCCGGGTACGGGTGGCCGGCGGCCTTCATCCGCGGGCTGCCCGGGACATGGGCGGACGGCGGCAGACAGCAGGCGGTGTTGCCGGTCTCGGTGAGTCCGTAGATCTGCGCGAACTCGCTGCCGAACATCGCCAGGCTCTCCTCCAGGAGCGCCTCGGAGATCGGCGAGCCGCCGTACACGATCTTGCGGAGCGCGGTGAAGTGCTCCGGTGCGACGTCCGGTTCGGCCAGCATCAGCCGGAGCATGGCGGGGACCACGCAGGCGGTGGTCACCCCCAGGTCCCGGATGAGCTCGACCGCGGCGTTGGCGGCGAAGGCCCGCATCACCACGAGGGTGGTGCCGGCGTTGAGGTTCTGGGTGGCCCACCACAGACCGCCGACGTGGAAGCCGGGGATGCCGACCAGCGCGACGTCCCCGCTCCGCCAGTCGATCCAGTCGAGGCCCTCGCTCGCCAGCGCGTCGCGGATGGCGAAGAAGCTGCGGTGGGCGAGGACGACGCCCTTGGGCAGGCCGGTGGTGCCGCTGGTGTAGATCTGGGCGACCGGGGTGTCGGGTCCGGCCTCCGCCTCCGGCTCGGTCCCGGGGTGGGCGGCCTTCCAGGCCTCGAAGCCCTCGGGGACGCCGAGCCGCACCACGGTGGCCGGCGGGCCGGCCGGGAGGCGGTCGAGGACCGGAGCGAACTCCTCCTCCAGGAAGAGCAGTTCGGTCCCGGAGTCCTGGAGGATGTGGCTGACCTCGTGGGCCGTGAGCCGCCAGTTGATGGGCACCAGCACGGTCCCGCTCTTGGCGCAGCCGAAGAGGATCTCGTAGTAGTGCGCGGATTCCTTGCCGAGGTAGGCGATCCGGGTGCCCGGGGCGGCACCGGCGGCCCGGATGGCGTGGGCGATGCGGTTGCTCTCCACGTGCAGCTGCCCGTAGGTGGTGCTGCGGCCCTCGAAGAGGATCGCCGGGGTCCCGGGCTGCCGCTCCGCGTGGAAGCGTGCCGTCTCCACGAGGGTCCGGAGTTCCGGGTGGTACAGCTTTTCGCCAGTGGTCTGTTTGTTGGTGAATTCGGCCATTCCCAGGCCACTCCGCTCTCGGCCGTTCGTCGGTGCGCCGCCGCCGGGAGGCGGCGGCGCACCATGGACAGGGGTCCTGCTGTTCGGCGGGTTATTCGGCGTTTTATTCGGCGTTGACGAAGGCGAGTTTCACTTCGCCGTCGCAGCGCCCGCCCGCCTCGTCCCAGTACCGGTACTGCGTGTCGGCGAGGATCATCGGGGCGGACCCGCCGGGCGAGCGGCGCTCCACCGAGGTGAAGGTGAACTCGCCGGAGAACGCGCGGGCGTTGATCGGACGCCGGAAGTTGCCGCCGAACCGCGCGATGAGGATGTCGGGCAGCTGGTGACGCCAGTAGTCCTCCAGCGTCCAGTTGCCGAACTCCTCCAGCAGCCCTTCCTTCACCGACTTGGCGACCGCGTAGTACATCATCTGGTTGTAGCTGATGTTGACCTCGACCGCGTTGAGGTGGCCGGTGTCGTCGATGTAGCACGACTCCGGGATGCCGAACTCGCAGCGGGCCGTGACCCGGCCGTCCTTGACCGAGACCGTCGCGGACGTGAGGTACTTGCAGTGCGCCTTGTACGGCACGAGCACCCGCTCCAGGAGTTCGGCGTCGTTCCCGAACTCCCGGGGCGCGGTGTCTTGCTGAGCGGTCATGCCGTCAGACCGTCGTAGAGCTTGTGCTCGTCGTGCACGGTGACGCGGAAGGAGACGACGGGCTCGGGCGTGGTGGTGTGCAGCGCGCGGTGGATCAGGCTGCGGTTGTCCCAGATGAGCAGGTCGCCCTGCTCGGGGTGGAACAGGTGGATGTTCTCGTGGGTGAAGGTGTTGTCCAGCTGGCCGGTGGCCTCGAAGAGCCGGTCCAGCAGGTCCGACTCGACCGGCGTGCCGTCCGCGTGCTCCAGGCCGACGGTGAAGCCCTCGCTGATGTAGAGGACGGTCTCACCGGTCAGCGGGTGCTTGAAGGTCAGCGGCTGGCGGGCCGGCGGGGTGTGCTCCTCGATCTCGGTGAGGATCTCGGAGATCGGACGGTAGACGTCGTGCGGCCGGATCTTGAAGTACTTGCGGACCGAGTGCACGCCGACGAGGCCGGCGACCTCGTCCTTGAGGTCCTGCGGCAGGGCCTCGTAGGCCTTGCCCATGTCGATGTAGTACGTGCCGCGGTTCTTCTGGGGGATGACCTGCGGGTAGATCAGCGTGAGCCCGAAGGGGTCGGGCATGAACTGGTAGTCCGCGTGCCAGAACTTGCCGGTCTTCGGCACACCGATCTGCTTGCCGTCCTTGGGCACGTTCGAGGAGACGAATATCTCCTCGACCTCGGGGTGCTTGTACATGGGCTCGTAGTAGACCTCGGGGCGGCCGAACATCTTGCCGAGCTCCAGGTACTGAGGGGGCGTGAGGTCCTGCCCCTTCAGCACGACGATCTTCTGGGTGTAGATCGTCTCCTTGATCGCCTTGATGTCCTCGGCCGTGGCGACGGTGTGGTCGAATCCCTCGACCGTGGCCCCGAAGGCGCCGGACTGCGCTTTGATCTCCATGGTTCCTTTTCCGTTCCGTAGACGTGCGGTTACTGGGCGAGCTTGGAGTCGATCAGCCGGGCCGTCGCGTCAAGAGTGAGGTCCTCCTGAAGCTCGTTGTCCTCGATGGTGACGCCGAGATCGCGCTCGATGCGCATGCTGATCTCCACCAGGGTGAGCGAGTCGACGTCCAGCTGTGCGAAGGTCGCCCCCGGGGCGATCAGTTCGGCCGGGGCGTCGTGCAACGTGTTCACGATGCCGACCAGTTGGTCGTAGGTGGTGCTCATGACGCGGGTTCTTCTCCTTGGTCGTACGACGGGCCCGGCTCAGGGAGGGCAGGCCAGGTCAGGAAGCAGGAGCCCCAGGTGAGGCCCCCGCCGAAAGCGGTGAGCAGGACGTTGTCGCCGGGGCGGAGCGTGCCGCGGGCGAGAGCGTCGGACAGGGCGAGCGGGATGGACGCGGCGCCGGTGTTGCCCACGGACTCGACGTTGGACACACAGCGGTCCGCCGGGAGTCCGAGGTCGTCCGCCACCGAGCGCAGGATCCGGAGGTTGGCCTGGTGCGGCACGAAGTGGTCGATGTCCTCGGCCTTGCGGTCGGCGAGCTCCAGCGTGGTCCGCGCGGACGCCGCCATGCGGGTGACCGCGTGCCGGAAGACCTCCTTGCCCCGCATGGAGAAGTGCCGGTCGGCCCGGCTCGGTTCGGCCTCCGAGGTGCGCTGCCGGGAGCCGCCCGCCGCCACCATGATCATTTCCTCGTTGGCGCCGTCGCTGCCGAGGTCGAAGTGGCCCACGGCGCCCGGCTCGTCGGGGTCGCCGGCGCGCAGCACCACGGCGCCCGCCCCGTCCCCGAAGATGATCGCGTTGGTCCGGTCGTCGGGGTCGACGATCGCCGAGTAGGTGTCCGCGCCGATGAGCAGGACCCGCTCGGCCACCCCCGCCGCGATCAGACCTGCGGCCGAGGCCAGTCCGTAGACGAAGCCGGTGCAGACGGCGCTGACGTCGAACGCGGCCGCCCCGGTGAGGCCCAGCCGGGAGGCGACGACCGGAGCGGTCGCCGGGCACGGCCGGTCCGGGGTCGTGGTGGCGACCACCACGGCGTCCACGGTGTCCGTGCCCGCCGAGCGCAGGGCCCGGCGGCCCGCCTCCACCGCCATGTCGGAGGTGGCCTGGCCGGGCTCGACGAAGTGCCGCTGTCCGATCCCGGTACGGGTACGGATCCAGGTGTCGCTGGTGTCGAGCCGCCGGGACAGCTCCTCGTTGGTCACCACGCGCGGCGGGACCCACCCGGCCAGCCCGCACAGGACGGCGGCCCGGCCCTGCGGCGTTCGGGGGGAGGACAGTACGGACGGAGGGGTGGGGGGCAGGCTGGGCACGACGGTGTCTCCTCGAAATCACACGCTCTGCTTGCGGATGCCGGTACGCGGAAGCCGGGACCGGAAGGGGCCGCCGGGTACGGCGGCGGACCGGGGCACTCCTACCGGCCGGGACGCCCGCGGAGGGCCAGGACCGCGACGGCACCGGCACCGATGCCCGCCGCGATCACATAGACGGCGGCGCGCACCCCGTCCAGCAGTTCGTCCGGGGAGAGCCCGTGGTTGCCCACGTCCCCCACGGCGATCAGGGCCGCCAGGCCCACGGCGCCGCCCACCTGCATCGTGGTGGACGCCATGCCGGAGGCCACGCCCTGATCGCCCGGCTCGACCCCGGCCGAGGCCGTGATCCACATGCCGGTCCAGGCGGCGCCCTGGCCGAGGCTCATGAGGACGATGCCGGGCACCAGGCGCAGATAGGAACCGTGGTCGTCGAAGGACAGGGCGAGCGTCAGCACGCCCACGGCCCCGACGGCCAGGCCGCCGACGAGCATGGTCCGCACTCCGAGGAGGGCCACGGCTCTCTCCCCGGCCTGCGTCCCGACGGCGACGACCACCGCGGGCAGCAGGAAGGCGAGTCCGGTGCCGATCGCGCTGTAGCCGCGCACGGTCTGGAAGTAGACGGTCAGGAAGTAGGGGACCGAGCTGAACGTCGCGTTGAACAGTGCGGTCATCGCCATCGCGCCGAGCAGCCCGCGGTTGCGGAACAGCCGGGTCGGGGTGAGCGGGTCACGGGTGCGCTTCTCGACGACGGCGAAGAGCACCAGCAGGAGGAGGGCCAGGACCGCGCTGACCAGGACGGTGCTGCTGCCCCAGCCGGCCTCGGGGCCGTGCACGAGGACGAAGACCAGCAGGGTGATGCCGCCGGTGGCGGTCAGGGCGCCGAGGAGGTCGAAGTCGCCCCGGCGGGCCAGGGGTTCGTCCGGCGGGAAGAGGAGCCACCCCGCCAGGGCCAGGCCGCCGGCGAGGGGGACGTTGACCACGAAGACGGACGGCCAGCCGAAGGCGTCCACCAGGACGCCGCCCAGGAGCGAGCCGAAGCACAGCCCGCCCGCGCCGGCGGCACCCCAGACGGACAGGGCCCGGTTACGGCTGGGGCCCTCCTCGTAGAGGGTGTTGATCAGGGAGAGGGTGGCGGGGAAGAGCAGGGACCCGCCGATGCCCTGGACCGCGCGGACCGCCACCAGGACGCCCGCCGAGCCGGACAGACCGCCGATCAGCGACGAGACGGCGTACAGCAGCGAGGCGACGACGAAGACCCGGCGCCGTCCGAGCAGATCCGTCGCCCGTCCGCCCAGCAGCAGGAACCCTCCGGTGGCCACCACATAGGCGCTGACCACCCATTGCAGGTCCTGACCGGAGAAGCCCAGCCCCGAGCCGATGCTCGGCAGGGCGACGTAGACGATGTTGAAGTCGAGCGAGATGACCAGCTGCGCGGTGGCGAGGACCAGCAGGACCAGTCCAAGTCGCGTGCGCGCAGGGGCGCTCGGCGACTTTAATCCAGGCATGTGCGGAAATTCCCCCTTGACCCACTGAACCTGTGCATAGTGGATCCCCGTGTCACGCGCCCCATGTGAAGTGGGTGGCGTGGTGGCGGCCCCTCTGCATCCATGCCGTCCGCTGACAGGTCCCCACGCACAGTGAGTCACCTGTAAGGAGTACGGCTCGAACTGGATTCTGACTCATGCGGTGATCTTCGGCCAGCCTGGGCACCGATTATCGGACTGTCCCCGATTACCGTTGCCAAACGGACCGTAATGCGCTGCGAGTTGGCGTGAATCGATCATGACGGAATCTTTAATTCCGGGGTTTCCGGGCAGCTCAGGGCTGGTCGGGGCCGCTGTTTCCTGAGGTGCGGAGGGCGGTGGAGAGGGCTCTCGGGGTCGCCGCCGGACGGCCTCCGAAGAGTGGAGGCTCGCATTCAGTAGTCAGTTTCCGGCTATGCGTGGAAAGTTCGGAGGTAAGAGATGGCTGATTCGCGCTCTTGGGCGAAGTGTGTGTAGTCGGTTACTCGCTGCATGCGCGCGGGGGAGGGAAGGTCCTGTCCGGCGCGGCGGATGCCCTGATGGGGCGGTGGTTCACCGGTGTCGCGGGCGGTCGCGACCGGTGGTGCTGAGGGATGGATTCCGCACGGGACCGCGCGCATGGCCGGAAAACGTGCAGCCAGTCCCGTGAGATCGATTGCAGACTGAGGGCTTCGAGCTCAGCCAAGATCGTCGCAGGCCGGCGTCCGGCCGGCCGGAAGGAGGATCAACTCATGGTGAACAGTGCTCAGTTGACGGACATCGCCACGCCCAGCGCCAGCTGCAACTGCGGCCCCGGCTGCACCTGTGGCTGCCAGCAGGGTCGCGCCTGCCACTGTGGCGACTCGTGTCCCCAGTAAGGGAGCGCTGAAGCCTGTTCCGCGCCCCCGCGACCGGACGACGACCGGTCGAGGGCTCGTGTGACGGCATGTGCGCCCGGCCCGGGGCCCGGCCGCGCCGGCGGGAAGTGTCGTACCGACCTTTCCCGTCCGGCGCGTCCGGGCCCTGTTCGCGTGACGGGGGCGGTCCGTCACGGACGGTCCGACGATCGCGCGAACTTCCCTTGTTCGCCCTGACTTTCGGCCAATATCTGTTCTCGTTCGCACAGGGTTCGGTTGCACCCTTATTGCTGATCTTGCCGTGGTTTGACGGTCCGCCGCCGGGGTGCCGATCCGCTGTGCGCCCGCCCGGTGCCGTGCCCGGGCCGGCGGCCCCCGTTCCCTTCGGACTCCCTCCGGAAGGGTTCCGGAAGCGAAGCCCCCGTCGCACCCCGGGGGCTGCGGTCTATACCAATACCGTCGCCAGGGCCCGGACGCTGTCCGGAACGGGTCGGCCGGAAAGGGTGCCTGTTTGCGAATCCCGGGGCAACTCCGGTTCCTCGGGAGGCTCCTGTGGGGCATGTGGCGCGTTCGGGGCGGCGGACGGCCCGCTCGTGGCGGGAATCGGCCTCCCCCGGGGGTGATCAGCATGTTGAACGGGGAACCGAATCCGCGGCCGGCGGGATGCCGCCGTGCCGTGCCACCCCCCACGAGGAGGAACCATGCGAGTGCGCCCGGTTCTGGCCGCCGCGGCCGCTGCCCCCGTCCTGCTGGCCGCCGTCGCGGGAACGGCGGGCCCGTCGGCCGCCGCCCCCGCGACGGCGGAGCACACCGTCCGGGCGGAGGCCGTGAGACCGGCCGCCGCCCCCGACCCGCTGCGGGCCGTGCTGCTGGAGGGGGCCGACAAGGTGTCCGTGCAGTGGGTGGGCGACCAGACCGGCTCCCCGGACAGGGACTGGTCCACCGGCGGCAACTACCACTACAGGATCCTCCCCACCCCGGGGAAGGACACCTCCGACGTCGGCTGGAAGCTCCGTCTCACCCTGCCCGAAGGGCAGATCCTCGCCCAGGAGTACGAGCAGGACTCCGTGGTGCAGGACGGCAGTTCCGTCACGATCACCCCCAAGGACGGCTACCGCAGAAACGTCCCGGCCGCCGGGCTCGGCATCGTCCTGGAGTGGAAGGCCGACGACCGGCTGATCGACGCGGTTCCCGGCGACCCCAAGGAGGCCGCCCCGTTCGCCCCCTACGCGGACGCCGGCCTCTATCCGACGCCCGACCTGGAGGCCCTCCACCAGGCCTCCGGCGCCCGGCAGTTCACCACGGCCTTCATCGTGGCCGACCCCCAGGACGGCTCGGTCCCCGTCTGGTCCGGGCAGCACTCGCAGCCCGTCTCCGGCAACTTCCTCGTGCCGCAGATCAACAAGCTGCGCAGGGCCGGCGGCGACGTGGTCGTGTCCTTCGGCGGCGCGAGCAACCAGGAACTCGCCCTGACCATCGGCGACACGGACCGGCTCACCGCCGCCTACCGCGGCGTGGTGGAGCGCCTCAAGGCCACCAAGCTGGACTTCGACATCGAGGGCACGGCCATCCTCGACGCCCGGGCCAACACCCGCCGGGCCCAGGCCCTCGCCGCGCTCCAGCGGGAGTACGACGCGAAGGGGCAGCCCCTCCACATCTCCTACACCCTCCCCGTCATGGAGGACGGCCTGACCGCGGAAGGCCTGGCGGTCGTCCGGGACGCGGTGGCCCAGGGCCTCAGGATCGGGACCTGGAACGTCATGACCATGGATTACGGGCACCCCGTCAAGGACATGGGTGCGGCGGCGATATCGGCGGGCACCGCCCTGCACGACCAGCTGAAGCCGTTCCACCCCGGGGCCTCCGACGCCGATCTGTGGAAGAAGGTCGGCATCACCCCGATGCTCGGGAAGAACGACCAGCCCGAGGAGACCTTCACCATCGACGACGCCGCCCGCCTGACCACGTGGGCGAACGAGAAGCACATCGGCCGCCTGGCCATGTGGCAGATCCAGCGCGACCACCCGTGCGCCAGCGCCAAGGTCGAGCTGAACTGTTCCAGTATCCCGGACCAGAAGGACTACGGATTCAGCGCCGAGTTCGGCAGGTTCACCGGCTGAGCCCGGCGGCGCCCGCGCCTACCAGTGGCGGCGGCCGCGGCTGATCAGCCGCAGCTGCCGCCGTGCGGTGTCCGCGATCCGGCCCTCGCCCCCGGGCGCCGCCTCCAGGAGCGCGGACGCGGTCATCACGAGATGGTCGACGTAGAGGCCGGCGAGCATCCGGACGTCCTCCCGGCTCCAGCCGCGCGACGCCTCCTGCGCGCCGAGCGCCTCGGCGACCTCGTCGCCGAAGCGCTCCAGCTCCGCCGCGATGGCCTCGCGCACCGCCCGTACGCCGCCGTGGCGTTCGCGGGCGAGGAAGCGGACGTGCGCCCGGTGGGCGCGGACGTGCTCGGCGACCACCTCGACGGAGCGGTCGATGAGCTCCTCGGAGTCCTCCTGTCCGGCCAGGATCCTCCGGAACATGCCGTGCAGGCTGTGGAGCGACTCCTCGACGAGGGCCACGCCGAGGTCGCCCATGTCCCTGAAGTGCCGGTAGAACGCGGCGGGTGCCACCCCTACGACGCGGGTCACCTCGCGCAGCCCGAGGCTGCTCAGGCTCTGCTCCTCCAACAGCCGCAGAGCGGCGTCCAGAAGGGCCCGACGCGTCCTCAACTTCTGTGCCTGGCGGGTTCCGAGGGTGTTGCTGCTCATGGAGTCAGTAAACAACTGTTTGCCAGGGCCTGCCAGTCGCGAGTACGCTGATTTCAGTGAACGACTGTTTCTTCAACTGTTCACTCAAGGAGGTGCAGACCCGTGTTCTTCCTCATGGCCGCCATCCTCGTCATGGGCGTCCTGATGGGCGCGGCGGCCCACACCCCGCTCCCGGTCCTGCTGCCGGCCGCCGCCGTCGTCGCCCTGTGGCTGCTGGTCTTCGCGCTCCGCGAGCGCAACCGGGCGCGGACGGAGGGGCGTTGACATGACGACATCGACGACGGACCGGCGTCCCCGTGCGCAAAGCGCACCAAGCGGCCCCCCGCGCGGTACGCAGGCCGACGGCATGGCCGTCGCCGCCTTCGTCCTGGGCCTGATGGGGCTGCTGGTCTTCAACGTGGTGCTCGGCCCGCTGGCCCTGGCCCTCGGCGGCCTCGCCCTCGCCCGGGGCACGGCCCGCCGCGGCCGGGCCCTCCTCGGCCTGACCCTGGGCGCAGCCGACCTGCTCGTCCTCCTGGCCCTGACCCTGGCGGACCACACCGTCTCCTGGAGCCTGGGCGGCTGACCCCTCGCACTGCCGTGCACCGGCGCGAACGGGCGGCCGCACGCCCGCACTTGCCGCGCGCTCCCATGCGTTGTTGCATAGGTATTGCAGGTGGAAATCGGCCGCGCCTACGGTGTGCCCTTCCTGGTACGCCCAAGGAAGGGAACCCGCGATGACCACTGGCTCTTCCACCGTCACGGGCCTGCGACCGTCCCGCTGGCACCGGGTCTCGGGAGCGATATCGCGCCACGAATGGCGACGGCTCGGCGGGATGGCGGCCGTCGTCGTCGCCCTGCACATCGTCGGCTGGTTCACGCTCGTCGCGCTCGTCGCCCCCGGGCACTACAGCCTGGGCACGAAGTCCTTCGGGATCGGCATCGGCGTGACCGCCTACACCCTCGGACTGCGGCACGCCTTCGACGCCGACCACATCGCCGCGATCGACAACACCACCCGCAAACTGATGCACGCCGGACAGCGGCCGCTGTCGGTCGGCTTCTGGTTCGCCCTCGGCCACTCCAGCGTGGTCTTCGCCCTCGCCTTCCTGCTCTCGCTCGGCGTCCGGCAGCTGGCCGGGCCGGTGGCGGACGAGGGCTCCGGGCTGCACGCCGTCACCGGCTGGATCGGCACCACCGTCTCCGGCGCCTTCCTCTACGCGATCGCGATCATCAACATGGTGATCCTCGCCGGGATCTGGAAGGTCTTCCGGCGGATGCGCTCCGGCCACTTCGACGAGGCGGCGCTGGAGGAGCAGCTGAACAACCGCGGCCTGATGAACCGCCTGCTGGGCCGGGTGACGAAGGCGATCACCCGGCCCTGGCAGATGTATCCGCTGGGCCTGCTGTTCGGCCTGGGCTTCGACACCGCCACCGAGGTCGCCCTGCTCGTGCTGGCGGGCTCCGGCGCCGCCTCCGGCCTGCCCTGGTACGCGATCCTCTGCCTGCCCGTACTGTTCGCGGCGGGCATGACGCTGCTGGACACCGTCGACGGCACGTTCATGAACTTCGCCTACGGCTGGGCCTTCTCCAAGCCGGTCCGCAAGGTCTACTACAACCTCACCGTCACCGGCCTGTCCGTCGCCGTCGCCTTCCTCATCGGCACCGTCGAACTCCTGGGCCTCCTCGCCGACAAGCTCGGTCTCCACGGGCCCTTCTGGGACTGGATCGCCGGCCTGGACCTCAACGTCGTCGGGTTCGTCGTCGTCGGGCTGTTCCTGGCGACCTGGATCCTCGCCCTGGTGGTGTGGAAGGCCGCCCGCATCGAGGAGAAGTGGAGCGCGCACGTCCGGCCCGAGCGGGTGACCGTCGCCGACTGACACACCGGGCAGCGGACGCCTGCTGTGACTTAACCTGGAGGACGCAGCCGGTTCGCCCTGCCCGCCAGGCAGGCGCGTCGCAAGAGGGAACCCGGTGGGAATCCGGGACTGCCCCGCAGCGGTGAGCGGGAACGACCGCCGTCATGAGCACTGGGATCCGCGAGGCCCCCGGGAAGCGACGGCCAGTAGGTCAGTGAAGGATGCCCGCGAGTCCGAAGACCTGCCGCTGCCCGCGCGTGACCGCCACGCGCGGTCCGACCGGTGGCCCCGAGGGAGGGCGACGCGGGGAACACACCGGCACGCACCGCACCGCGCGCCGGGCCCTCCGCGCCCGCCCGGGGCCCGCGACGCGACGCGCGAAGGAGAACTCCGTGCCCCGGCAGCCGACCGCCCCCACCGGGGAATCCCCCCGGCCCGCCCCCTGTGTCCTCCTCAAGCCCGGCGAAACGTTCCTCAAGGGCCGCAACCGGGAGCGTTTCGAGCAGCGGCTGCAGGACAACCTGCGGTACGCCCTACGCGGCGTCGGCGGATCCACCTGGATCAGGACCACCCAGAGCGTGACCGTGCTCGGCGGGCAGGTCCCCGTGGCGGAACTGGTCGAACGGGCCCTCCGCGTCATCGGGTTCAGCGTCGTGGAACCCGCGGTCCGGGTGCCCAGCACGGTCGAGGACATCGGCGCGACCGTGCTGGACGCCCTGGACGGACTCCGCGCCGGACGCCCCGGCCTCACCTTCGCGGTCCGCGCCCGCCGCCGCGACAAGGACTTCCCCCTCACCTCCACCCAGCTCGAACGCCACGTCGGAGGCGTTGTCCACGAGACCCTCGGGCTGCCGGTCGACCTCCGTACACCCGACGTCCGCGTCTCCGTCGAGGTCGGCCGGCACGAGACCTACCTGTCGTGGGAGCGCCACAAGGGACAGGGCGGCCTGCCCGTGGGCAGCGGCGGCCGCGCCCTCGTCCTGCTCTCCGGCGGCTACGACTCGCCCGTCGCCGCCTACCGCGCCATGCGCCGCGGCCTGCGCTGCGACTTCGTCCACTTCACCGGCGCCCCGTACACCAACGCCTCCTCCGTCTACAAGGCATACGCCCTCGCCCGCGAACTCAACCGCTACCAGCCGGGAGGCCGGCTCCATGTCGTCGCCCTCGGCACGGCCCAGAAGCAGCTGGCCGTCGCCGGCGCCGGCAAGCTCCAAGTGATCGCCCAGCGGCGCCTGATGATCCGCACGGCGAGCGCCCTCGCCCGGCGGACCGGCGCCGAGGCCGTCGTCACCGGCGACAGCCTCGGCCAGGTCGCCAGCCAGACCCTCGCCAACATGGCGACCATCGACGAGGCCGCCTCCCTGCCCGTCCTCCGCCCGCTCCTGGGCTGGGAGAAACAGGAGATCATCGACGAGGCCCGGGCCATCGGCACCGCCGCCGTCTCCGTCCTCCCCGACGAGGACTGCTGCAAGCTCCTCGCCCCGGAACGGGTCACCACCCGCGCCCGCGTCCCCGATGTGCAACGGGTCGAGAAACGGCTCGACATGGACGAGGTCATCGAGGGGCTGCTGCGGAACGCGCAGTGCCTGCGGCCGGGGGCGGACGAGGACGGAAGCGACGCCGACGCTTCTTAGTGGAGGTTTCATCCTGGGCGTGGTGTCTCATCCTCGGGCGTTGAGGTGCGCCAGGTTTGGGTGGTTTCTCCGGTGATCCGGCGGGCCATGGTGTCGATCATTGCAAGGTAGATCATGGCTTCAGAGCTGGCGGTCAGCGTCTCGTAGTCGCGGGCCAGACGGCGGTGCATCATGATCCAACCGAAGGTCCGCTCTACTGGCCAGCGGTGTGGAATCGGAGCGAATCCCCTGGTCCCGGGCTTGCGTTGGACGATTTCCAGGTCGATGCCCAGCCGGGCGGCGCTCTCGACGAGGTGCTGGCGGTAGCCGCCGTCGACCCAGATCTTCCGCAGCCGCCGGTGTGCCCGGGAGGCCTGCCTGATCAAGGGTGTGCCGGCGGTGGAGTCCTGCACGCTGGCGGCAGTGACCAGCACGAACAGCAGCAGGCCGAGCGTGTCGGTCAGGATGCTGCGCTTGCGGCCGACGATCTTCTTCGCGGCGTCCGTGCCCTGTGTGGCGGACGGGACGGTGTGGGCGGTCTTCACGCTCTGCGCGTCGATGATCCCCGCGCTCGGCTCGGCGTCCCGTCCGGCCTGCTCACGCAGCCGGTGCCGCAGCAGCCCGTTCAGCTTCTCGAAGACTCCCTCGTCACGCCAGTACGCGAAGTAGTGGTAGGTGGTCTCCCACGGCGGGAAGTCGTGGGGCAGGTAGCGCCAGGGGATGCCGGTGCGGTCCACGTACAAGATCGCATCCAGCAGGTCCCGCAGCGCGTACTTCGGTGGCCGCCCACCGGGGATGCCGGCCTGGCGGCGCTTGGCACGCCACTCGCTCAACACCGGCTCCACCAGGGCCCATCGGTCATCGGACAGATCGCTGCCATACGCTCGGCGTTCGCCCATACTCTTGGCGTACCGCGTTGGGGAACCCACCGCCAGGGCCCGGAGGTCCACTCGCCGATTCCTGGGTGAGACCGGGCATCCTTGAATGAGACAGACTCCAAGGCTGATGTCGGAACCCAAAGCGCATAACGCGCCGCAAGTCCGATGCCGTGGTGCACCAACAGGAACGAAAACCACACGTGCCTCACTGACCGCTCTTCAGAATCGGTCTGCCACGGGGGATTCCAGGATGAAACCTCCACTCAGAGGGCGTTTAATCTAGGCGGATTGCCGCTTATGCCCTAGTAGGTTCCTCGCCAGGTTGGTGTGGTCTCGTCCGTTATGCGCTTGGCGAGGTTGTCGATGGACGCGACCTGGATCATGGCCTCGGAGCTGGCGGTAAGAGTCTCGTAGTCGCGGGCGAGGCGTCGGTGCATCATGATCCACCCGATACTCCGTTCCACCACCCAGCGCCTTTTCACGACATGAAATCCGCGAACTCCGGGGTTCCTGTTGACGACTTCGACGTCGATTCCGAGCTTCGCCCCGTGCTCGACGACGGCGTTCTTGAAGCCGGTGTCGACCCAGCTCTTGGAGATGGTCGGATACGTTTCCTTCGCTTGGTCGAGGAGGCGTATTCCCAGGGCGTTCTCGTGGAGGCCGGCGGCCGTGACGGTCACGGCGAGGATGAGGCCGAGCGTGTCGGTCAGGATGCCGCGCTTGCGGCCTACGATCTTCTTGGCGGCATCGGTTCCCTGGCTGGTCACGGGCACGTTGGTGGAGGTCTTCACGCTCTGGGTGTCGATGACGGAGGCGGTGGGTTCGGGCTTGCGGCCTTCCTTTACGCGGGCCAATCCCGTGAGGTCGTAGTTGAGTTGGGCGAAGATTCCCTCGTCGCGCCAGGCCGCGTAGTAGAAGTAGACGGTGCCGTGTCCGGGGAAGTCGTGCGGGAGGTACTTCCAGGGGATTCCCGTGCGGTTCAGATAGAGAATCGCGTTGAACACATCGCGGAGTTCGACCGTGGCCGGCTTTCCGGTGGGGCGACGGTCGAGCCGGGCTTTCCGCCAGGCCGTCAACGTCGGCTCGATCAAGGCCCATCGGGCGTCGGACAGGTCGCTGGGGTACGGCTTCCGCTGGCTCACGCCGTAGCGTGATCATGGTCGAGACGGACGGTGTCGTTCCGCTGCATGTTCGGCGATTCTCCCTGATCTTGAAACCAGACGGACTCCCGGCGTCAGAAGCGAGCGAAACGGACGACAGGTCCCGAGCAGCGACGGGGCACGAAGTCTGCATACCTCGCGAAGCCAAGCAAACTAGGGCAGCGGCAAAGGCCATTTATCGGAACAGAACTAGGTAAACGCCCTCGTAAAGATCGTTTAGAAACGTTCCGTATCACTGTGTCATGCACACCGCCATCCGGAACACGCCCAGCGCAGAACCGTCCCGCCGGTACGCCCGGCAGACCGTCCTCGCCCTCGCCATCGCCACCGCGTTCACGGCCACCACCGCGGAGGCGGCCACCGCCCCGGTGCCGGCCGCCGGTGCCACCGCCCCGGCGGAGGTGCGCATCCACGACGGCCGGGTCGACATCCCGCTGCCGGGTGGCACCGTCACCGTCGACCCCGCCACTCTGAAGACCGAGGCCCGCACCCGCGACGGCCGTACCGTCCTGTTGTCCGCCCCCGCGCCGCAGGCCCCCGGGAAGCCGGCGGGGCCGATCCGGACGAAGCGCGGCGCCACCTGGTCGTACCCGGGCAAGGGGCTGAAGGCGGAGGCCCGCGCGGATCACGGGCGGCTGCTGGTCACCTTCACCGCCACCGGCGGCGACACCTCTCTGCAGTGGCCGGTGACCGCCACCGACCCGGCCGTCGAGGCCCTCCAGTTCCCGCGCGGCGAGGGGCTCTCCGTGCCCGTCGCCGACCCCTTCTGGAACTCGGCCGACGGCGGACTGGTCGGCGAGGAACAGGACATCAGCTCCCAGTTCTCCCTGCCGGTATGGGGACATACGCTCCGTTCCGGCCACGGCGGCGTCAGCTACATCACCCCGACCGACATCGGCAGTTCGCTGACCTTCGCCTCCCGGGGAGGACGACTGCGGGCCACCGCCCGGCACGAGTTCTCCCGGCGGCAGGACACCCGCGTCTACACTGTGGCGCTCTCCCTCACCGACGGTTCCCCGGTGGCCCCGGCCGTGGACTACCGTAACTGGCTCTCCGAGCACGGACAGTTGGGCAGCCTGAGCGAGAAGATCAGGAAGAACCCCGCGACGGGCAGGCTGCTCGGCGCGTTCCACGCCTACGCCTGGGGCGGCGCCCGCCGGGCCTCCTATGTGAAGCGCCTCAAGGACCTGGGCGTCTCCCGCCTCTGGCTCGGCTACGACTCGGACGACACCCCGATGAAGAAGGCGGACGCCGACGCCGCCAAGGCCGCCGGCTACCTGGTGGGCCCGTACGACTCCTTCGCCGACGGTCAGCGGAAGACGCCCGAATCCTCGCCCAACACCATCTGGCCCGACGATGTTTACCCCACCTTCTGCGTCCAGCGGGCCGACGGGACGCCCCAGCCCGGCTTCCGGAAGAAGGGCTGCTACCTCAGTTCGCAAGCCTTCGAACAGGCCGAGCCGGTCAAGCACTACCTCGCCGACCGCACCCGCCCGCTGGTCGCCAACGGCGCCGACAGCTACTTCCTCGACGTGGACGCGGCGGGCGAACTCTTCCGTGACTTCGACCCCAAGCACCCCATGACCAAGGCCCAGGACCGCACCAACCGGCTCGCCCGGATGAAGCGCCTGGCGGACGGCACGTACGACCCGACCACGAAGAAGCGCAATCCGCTGGTCCTGGGTTCGGAGTCCGCTTCCGCCTGGGCCAATCAGGTACTGGCCTTCGAGCACGGTGCCGGCACCCCGGTGGACGGCCGGCTGTGGGGCATGGAGACGGGCCACTTCGACAGCAGGCCGGAGGACCCCAAGGACGACGACGCCTGGGGCGGCTACATGCCGGAGGACGCCGCCGCCACCTTCTTCAAGCCCGTACGGGTCGGCGACTTCAAGCCGGAGCACCGGGCCGCCGTGGCCCACACGCTCAAGGCCATGTACGACCCGGCGTACCGCGTGCCCCTGTACGGGACGGCCCTCCACGGCTCGCTCGTCAACGCGGAACGCTGGGAACTCCCCTTCGGCAAGCTCCCCGACCAGAAGCGGGACCGGGCCCTGCTGGCCATGCTCTACAACACCCCGCTCAACTTCGTGCTCAGCGACAAGGACAAGCGCGACCGGCAGAACCTGCGCGAACTGGCGGCCCTGCAGAAGTACTTCGCCCCCCTGCACCAGGCTGCGGGCACCCGGCAGCTGACCTCTTTCCGTTGGCTGACCGGCGACCACCTGGTCCAGCGCACGGTCTTCGGCGACGGCACCCTGACCGTCACCGCCAACTTCGGCACCAAGGCCCACGAGGGGCTGCCGGGCGGCTGCGTGGACGCCCGGCTGAGGGGGAAGACGGCTCAGCGGCTGTGCCCGGGCAAGGTCATCTCCTAGGGAAAGGGCTTTGCTGGGCCCGCACCGCCCCGGGGCGGGCCCCGGGCTTCATTGGGGTTTCATCGCTCGCTGCCAATGTCGTCGAACGAACCCGGAGAAGCTTGCTCCGTGAATTCTGGAGAGTCCTCATTCTGATGGAGAGGTTGTTCAGTTGCTTCCACGTGCTGAATCATCCCCGAAGACCGTGGCGTGGATCACCGCAAGCTTTCCACCCGAGGTGAGCGGCATCTCGCTGGGGAATATCGAGCGAGCTCGGTGGTTCGCTTCGCAGCCGAATGTGCGTTTATTTTTGCTGGTCCCCGAAGTCGCCCATGACAGTCTTCCGACCGGTGCGGGCGTGTCCGGTCTGGAACTGCTCCCCTATGACTCCAAGCCATGGCTGCCCTATCCGATGCTGCGCACCCCGCGCCGGGCCGCACTCGCGCAGATCGACGCTGCGCTGGAGAAGATCGCGCCGCACCTGGTGGTCGTCATCGACCCTGAACGGTCCTTTGTGTTCGGCTCGTGGGGGATACCGGGACACGCTTACGCACGGCGGCACGGTGTGCCCTATGTGGCTCAGTATCAAGGCGACCACTTCAACTCCGCCCGCAGCTACCCGGTCCTGCGTCATCTGGTGACCTCGATGTTCCCGCCCATCATGCGTCACGTGTACCGCCATTTCGACACCGCCATCTGTGCGACCCCCTATGCTGCGGACACCCTGAGCGGACTCAGCGACGTGCGGATCGAACAAGTTCCCTTCGACAGCGTCGACATCGACTCTTTCGGCACCGACCGCGCCGACCCTGCCGTTCTTTCCAGGCTGGCACCTGGTTACGACGGCCGCGGCAAACGCATGCTCTACCTGGGCCGACTTGCCCGTGAGAAACGCCTCGACCTCATCGTCGAGGCGTTTCTCAAACTGAGCGCCATGCCCGGCAACGAAGACCTCTCCCTCTTCATCGCCGGTGACGGCCCGCCCGACATCACCGCCCGGATCGCACGACTGGCCGCGGCCTCGCCCCGGATCCATCTCCTCGGCTTCGTCCGCGGCGCCGACCGCAGCGCCCTCTACGCCTCCTGCCACGTGTTCTGTACAGCCTGCCCCTACGAGACCTTCGGCTGTACCGTCGTCGAAGCGATGGCCTCCGGAATTCCTGTGGTCACCCCCTCCAGCGGGGGCATTACCAGCATCCTCTCCAACGGCCGCAACGCCTACCTCTTCCAGCCCGACAACCCCGACGCACTTCTCGGCGCCCTCCGCGCAGCTTTCGACGACAACGGTCGCGTCACCGGCCAAGCACGCCTCGACGCCGCCCAATTCGCCACGGAAAGATGCTGTACGCATCTCCTCGCCGGCTACCGGCGCCTCACTGCCGCAACCTCCCACGAGCGCGAGAGGTGCGACGGCTGCTGTTGAGGAAGAGGGACAGGACGTCCCATCGGCCCGTTACGCCGGGACCGCCCGCTGCCCCGGCCCCGTGTACGCCCCCAGCGGGCGGATCAGCGCGTTGTGGGCGAGCTGTTCGGTGATGTGGGCCGTCCAGCCGGTGATGCGGGCCATGACGAAGAGGGGGGTGAACGTGGGGACGTCGAAGCCCATCAGGTGGTAGGCGAGACCGGCGGGGTAGTCGAGGTTGGGGTGGAGGCCTTTGCGGTGGAGCATGGCGGTGCGGAGGGCGGCGTGGAGGGCGGCCAGGCGGGGTGTGTCCGGGGCGTCCGACAGGGCGATCAGACGGTCCGTCGCCTGCTGCATGACCGGGACGCGGGAGTCGCCGTGCTTGTAGACGCGGTGGCCGAAGCCCATGATCCTGCGCTTGGCGGCGAGCGCCTCGTCGAGCCAGCGGTCGACGTGCTGCGGGTCACCGATCTCGTGGAGCATGTGCAGGACGGCCTCGTTGGCTCCTCCGTGCAGCGGTCCCTTCAGTGCGCCGATGGCCGCGGTGACCGCGCTGTAGAGGTCGGAGAGGGTGGAGGTGACGACGCGGGCGGTGAACGTCGAGGCGTTGAAGCTGTGTTCGGCGTAGAGGACGAGGGAGGTCTCGAAGCAGCGGACCACCTCGGGGCCGGGGACGCCGCCGAAGCACATGTGGAAGAAGTTCTCGGCCAGCCCGAGGGACGGGTCGGGCGGGATCGGCGCGAGGCCCTGACGGCGGCGGTGGTCGGCGGCGACGACCACCGGCAGCTTCGCGAGCAGGGTCAGGGACTTGGCGCGGTGGGCCGCAGGGCTGCCGTCGTCCTCCGTCGGGTCCTCGGCGCCGAACAGGCTGACGGCGGTGCGCAGGACATCCATGGGGTGGCAGGTGCGCGGCAGCCGGTCCAGCAGCTCGGCCGTGCTGCGGTCGAGGGGCCGCAGGGCCCGTTCCCGCGCCCGGAACTCCACGAGCTGTTCACGGCCGGGCAGTTCGCCGTGCCACAGGAGGTACGCGACCTCCTCGAACGAGCGGCGGGCGGCGAGGTCCTGCACCGGATAGCCGCGGTAGGTCAGGGAGTTGGTCTCCTGGATGACAGTGGAGATGGTGGTGCTGTCGACGACGACGCCGGTGAGCCCGCGGTGGATCTCGGGCGCGGTGGTGGTCATGGGAGTGCCTCCGGAAGGGAGAGAGGTCAGGCGCCGGGCGGGAGCGTGAAGTCGAAGACGGCCGTGTCGAAGGCCGCATATTGCTCGTAGCCGAGGAGTCCGTACAGCCGCGAGCGGGTCTGCATGCGGGGGAGGAGCGAGGCCTGGGTGCCCTCGGCGGCCAGGGTGCGCAGGCCGTCCTCGACCGCGCCCATGGCCAGGCGCAGCAGGGTGACGGGGTAGAGGGCGATGTTGTAGCCGAGGTTCTCCAGGGTGCGGGCGTCCAGGAGGGGGCCCTTGCCGAACTCGGTCATGTTGGCGAGCAGCGGTACGTCCACGGCCGCGCGGAACGCCGCGAACTCGGCCTCGTCCGCGAGGGCTTCGGGGAAGACGGCGTCGGCGCCCGCGTCCACGTACGCCTTGGCGCGGTCGATCGCCGCCGCCAGCCCCTCGGGGCCGCGGGCGTCGGTACGGGCCATCAGCACCAGGTCCGGGTCGCGGCGGGCATCGGCGGCGGCCCGGATCCGGCGGACCATCTCCGCGCGCGGCACCACCGTCTTGCCGTCGAGATGGCCGCACCGCTTGGGGTTGACCTGGTCCTCCAGGTGCAGTCCGGCCGCGCCCGCGTCCTCCAGCAGCTGCACGGTCCGGGCGGCGTTCAGCGGCTCGCCGAAGCCGGTGTCGGCGTCGACGAGCAGCGGGAGGCCGGTCACCCGGGCGATCTGCCGGGCGCGGTCGGCGACTTCGCCCGCGGTGGTCAGTCCGATGTCGGGCAGCCCCAGGTCGGCGGAGAGCGCGGCACCGGAGAGGTAGACGGCGTCGAAGCCGGTCTCCTCGACCAGCCGGGCGGAGAGCGGGTTGACGGCTCCGGGGACGCGCAACAGGCGCCCGGAGGCGAGCCGTTCGCGGAAGGAGCGGCGGCGTTCGACGGGTGTGGTGCGGGTGTGCAGCATCAGAACAGCCCTCCGGGCAGCCCGGCGTCGTAGGCGGTGACCTCGCCGGTGTCGACGGCGGGGAAGAGCGCGGCGAGGCCGGCGGTGTCGAGGCCGGCCAGTCCGGCGGCGGCCGCCAGGAAGCGGTCCTGTGCCGCCGCGGGGACCCGGCCCTCCGTCAGCGTGCGGAACTTGGCGGTGTACCCGGCGCGGTCGAAGGGGTGCGCCCCGTTGGGATGGGCGTCGGCGACGGCCAGTTCGTCCTCGACGACCGCCCCGTCGTCCAGCGTGATCACGGCCCGGCCGCCGAACGCGCGCCGCGCCGGGTCGGGGTCGTGGTAGCGGCGGGTCCACTCCGGGTCCTCGACGGTGGTGATCTTCCGCCACAGCGCAACGGTCTCCGGACGGCGGACGCGCCCGGGCGCGTACGAGCGCTCGTGGTGCCAGACACCGTCCTCCAGGGCCACCGCGAAGATGTACGGCACGGAGTGGTCCAGCGTCTCGCGGGACGCCGCCGGGTCGTACTTCTGCGGGTCGCCGGAGCCGGACCCGATCACGTGGTGGGTGTGGTGGCTGGTGTGCAGCACGACGGAGCGCACCCGGTCCGGCGGTCCGGCCTTTTCCCGCAGCCGCCGGGCCAGATCGATGAACGCCTGCGCCTGGTACTCGGCGGAGTGCTCCTTGGTGTACGTGTCGAGGATGGCGCGCCGCGGCTCGTCCGGCCCGGGGAGCGTGACGGTGTACGTGGCCCCGGGACCGCCCAGCATCCGGGCGAGGAAGCCGTCCTCGCCCTCGTAGACGGGCGACGGGGCGCCCTCGCCGCGCATCGCGCGGTCCACGGCCTCGACCGCCGCCTTCCCGGCGAACGCGGGCGCGAACGCCTTCCAGCTGGAGATCTCGCCCTTGCGGGACTGCCGGGTGGCGGTGGTGGTGTGCACTGCCTGCTGCACGGCCTGGTGGACGACTTCCGTGGGCAGCCGCAGCAGGGCGCCGAGGCCGCAGGCGGTGGCCGCGCTCAGGTGGGCGACGTGGTCGATGCGGTGCTCGTGCAGGCAGATTCCCTTCACCAGGGCGACGTGCACCTCGTACGCGGCGACGATGCCGCGCAGCAGGTCGGCGCCGGAGCGGCCGGTGTGCTGGGCGACGGCCAGCAGGGGCGGGATGTTGTCGCCGGGGTGGGAGTAGTCGGCCGCCAGATAGACATCGTGGAAGTCCAGCTCCCGGACCGCCGTGCCGTTGGCCCACGCCGCCCATTCCGGGGAGACGCGGACGCCGGGCGCCGTGCCGAGGACCGAGGCGCCGGGCGCGGCGGTGTGCGGGAGGGCCTGGGCGCGGGCGACCGCGACCGGGCGGCGGAGCAGCGAGGCGACGGCGACGGCCGCGTTGTCGACGACCCGGTCGACGGCCGTGGCCGTGGCGGCCGGGTCCAGGTCCGGTGCCTCCTGGGTCGCGGTGGCGACGGACGCGAGCTTCCAGGCGAGCTGCTCCTCGCGGGGGAGCCGGGCCGAGCTGGGGTGGACGCGTACCTGATGGGCGATCACGGGGCTCCTCGGGGCCTCAAGGAAGGTTTGTCGTGACGAGCCTTCCCCGTCGCGGCCCGGTCCGCGAGAGGTCCACTCTGTGGAATCCGTCCAGACCGGCGGTGCGAAACTGCGAATTCTGCGAAAGCTGCGAATGGTAACTTCGCAGGAACGGGGGAGAGGGACGGGGAGAAGAGCGGGGGAGAGGAGCGGCACACCGCATGGGACGCCCCGAGGGCCGCAAGGTCTACGCACACGCCAAGCTGCGCAGGCTGCGCCGCGAGCACGGACTCAACCAGGTGGAGCTGGCCCGCCGGCTGGACATCTCCACCAGCTACCTCAACCAGATCGAGCACAGCCGGCGCCCGCTCACGGCGCCCGTCCTGCTGCGGCTGGCCGAAGTGCTCGGCGTGGACGCCGAGTTCTTCTCGGAGGCCGGGGAGGAGCGCCTCGCCACGGATCTGCGCGCGGCGCTGGGCGACGAGGCCTGCGGGGTCACGGTGCCCGCCGAGGACGTGGCCGACGTGGCGCGCGACCACCCCGAGGTGGCCCGTGCCCTGGTCGCCCTCCACCGCCGCTACCGCGACGCGGCCGAGCGGGCCGCCGCCCTCGCCGCGCCGGGCGACACCGACGCCGCCCTGCCGCCGGGCGAACCCCACGACGACGTACGGGACTTCTTCTACGCCCACCACAACCACTTCGAACCGCTCGACTCCGCGGCCGAGCGCACCGCCGACGCCCTGGGCCTGCCCGCCGCGGGCCGTGCGGCCGACGCGCTCGCCCGCCGCCTGGCCGACCGCCACGGGGTGACGGTCGTCCGGGCCGCACCCGAACGGGCGGCCGACGTCCGGCGCTTCGACCCGGACCGCGGGCTGCTCTTCCTCTCGCCCCGGCTCGACGACGGGCGGCGGGCCTTCCAACTCGCCACCCAGCTCGCCTTCCTGGAACACGGCCCGCTGCTCGACGCGCTCGTCGCCCGCGCCGACGTCAGCCCCGGCCCGTCGGCCGCCCTCGCCCGCATCGGCCTCGCCGACTACTTCGCCGGCGCCCTGCTCATGCCGTACACCGCCTTCCACGCCGCGGCCGAGGAACTCCGCTACGACATCGAGCTCCTCCAGGCCCGCTTCGGCGTCGGCTTCGAGACCGTCTGCCACCGTCTCAGCACCCTCCAGCGCACCGGACGGCGCGGCGTCCCCTTCTCCTTCCTGCGCGTCGACCGGGCCGGCAATATCTCCAAACGCCAGTCGGCCACCGACTTCCACTTCTCCCGCCTCGGCGGCACCTGCCCCCTGTGGACCGTCTACGAGGCGTTCTCCGCCCCCGGCCGCATCCTCACCCAGGTCGCCGAAATGCCCGACGGCAAGCGGTACTTCTGGACCGCCCGCACCGTCACCCGCGGCGGCTTCGGTCACCGCGCCCGCCGCGCCGAGTTCGCCGTCGCCCTCGGCTGCGAACTCCGCCACGCCCACCGCCTCGTCTACGCCGAGGGCATCGCCCTCGACGACCCCCGCGCCGCCACCCCGATCGGCCTCGGCTGCCGCATCTGCGAACGCCGCGACTGCGCACAGCGGGCCCGCCCGCCGGCGGGCGGACGCCTGGCGGTGGACGCGGACCGGCGGACGCAGGTGCCGTATCCGGTGGTCGGGGGCGACTGATCCACGGCCCGCGCTCCGCCGCCGGGGGACTACCACCGGATCGTCAAATGATCGATCGGCGGCCCCTGTTGCCCCGTTGACAGGTGCCGGGCGTCACCGCGTGCCTTCCGGGAACGGCCGGGCCGGGCCGGTACAAAGAGGCCGGGGAACCACTCGCCCGTCCCCGGCGCCGGATGCGCTCCGACGGGCCGTCCCGGAGGGACTGATCGCCGATGCCGGACCGGGTGGGACGGCGCCGGATGCTGGCCGGGATCGCGGGGCTCGCCGCCGGAGGCTGCACGGCGCGTCCGGACCGGGGCGGTGGGCGCGGTCCCGTGGACCTGAAGCTGCTGTCGCACTACGGGGAAGGGCCCCTGGAGGCAGGGCTGCGGCGCGCCGTCGACGACTGGAACGCCGGGCAGTCGCGCAGCAGGGTGGAGACGGTGGCGGTCCGGTTCGAGGACCTGCTCACCACCGTCGTGGTGCGGCAGGCGGCGGGGCAGGGGACCGACATCCTGCACCTCTACGCGCTGTGGGCGGGGCAGCTGGTGCGCGCCGGAGTGCTGCGTCCCGTGCCGCCGGGCGACGCCGTACGCGTACGGGACGGGTTCCCCGCCGCCGTCGCCGGGGCGGTCGGCGTCGACGGCGTTCCTTTCGGCTACCCCACCGAGGTGCAGACGTACGGGCTGTACTGCAACCGCCGTCTCCTCGCCGCGGCCGGGGCCGCCCGGCCGCCGCGCACCTGGCGGGAGCTGGAGGCCGTCGCCCGCGCCGCGACGCGCAAGGACCGTCATGGCAACACCGTGGTCCAAGGGCTGGCCCTGTCCCGCGTGGACGACTCCGAGACCGTCAACCCGGTGCTCGCCCTCCTCGCCTCCGGGGGCGGCGCCTTCCTCACCGCCGACGGACGGGGGTGCGCCCTCGGGTCTCCCGCCGGCGACGCCGTGTTCGGTCTCCAGCGGCGGCTGGTGCGCACCGGCGCCGGCGATCCGGCGATCGACATGTACGCGGCCTTTCCCGCGGGCCGGGCGGCCATGGCCGTCAACGGCGGCTGGTGGTGCGGCAGTCTCACCGCGTCGATGGGGGAGCGGTACCGCGACGTCGTCACCGCCGCACTGCCCGGCCCTGCCGCGGGCGACCGGGGAACTCTGGCCACGGCGTTCCTCATGGGCGTCAACACCCAGTGCCGGCACCCCGGTCCGGCCTGGGAGTTCGTGCGCTGGCTCAACGCCGATGCCGTGGCCCCGCCCGGGGGCGGGGGCGCGCGGGTCACCAGGATGAGCGCCCTGCAATGGGCGGCCGGTTCGATGACCGGACGCACCGCCGACATGCGCGCCCTGCTCGGCGCGCACGGCGACCCCAACGCCGTGCCCTTCCTCGACGCCCTCGCCCACGCCACCCCCGAACCCAACGGCCCGCGCGCACAACAGGCCAAGTCCGTGCTGCGGAAGAACATCGAGGAGATGTGGAACGGCCGGCTGTCGGCCGCCGAAGCCCTGAACGCCACCTGCACGCAGGTCGACAGGGAACTCTCCCGCCCGGGCTGACCCATGAGGATCCGAGAACTCCCGGTCGTCGCACGGCATACCGGACCACACCGTCATCAGGCCGCCGTCGCCCTCCTCTTCCTCCTCCCGGCCCTGCTGTTCTACGCCGTCTTCATCGTCCTGCCGGTCCTGTTCACCGGGGTGCTCGCCCTGTCCACCGGGCCCCGCCCCGGCCTCACCGGCATGACGTTCGCGGGACCGGACAACTTCACCGCCCTGTTCGCGCCGGACTCGTCCTTCCTGTTCCCCGTCCTCACCAACACCCTGCTGTACGCGGCCGGGACCGTCGTCCTCACCACCGGCGGCGGCCTCGTGGCGGCCCTGTGCCTGGTCCGCCTGCCGGGCCAGGGGCTCTGGCGCACGCTCTACTTCCTGCCCGTGGTCACCACCGTCGTCGCCACCGGCAACGCCTGGAAGCACCTCTACCGGCCGGACGGGCCCGTCAACGCCGCCCTCAACGCCGTCGGCCTGGACTCCGTGGGCTTCCTCCAGAACCCCTCCGCCGCCCTTCCCGCCGTGGTGGTCGTCCAGTCGTGGGCCTCCCTGGGCAGCGCGGTCCTCATCCTGACCGCCGGGCTCACCACCGTCCCCCGGGACTGCCTGGAAGCCGCCGCACTCGACGGCGCGGGACCGCTCACGGTCCTGGTGCGCGTCACGCTCCCGCTGCTGCGGCCCGCCCTGCTCTTCGTCTGCGTCACCCAACTCCTCGCCGGACTCCAGTCCTTCGCCCTCATCGCGGTCATGACCGGCAACGGCGGGCCCGGCGACGCGACCGACGTCGCCGCGCTGGAGATGTACCGGCGCGCCTTCACCTACGGCGACTGGGGAACGGCCGGGGCCGCGGCCTTCGTGCTCTTCCTCGTCACCCTGGTGATCACCCTGGCGCAGCTGCGGCTCTTCGAACCCGGGGGAGGGGACGCATGAGGCGCAGGAGGGATCGGCGCCGTGCTCCCGTGCTGCCGTGGGCGGTCACCGTCACCGGCGCGCTCGTCATGGCGCTGCCGTACGCCGACATGCTGCTCACCTCGTTCAAGGGGCCGGGCGACTACGCCCGGCTGCCCTATCGCTTCCTTCCCTCGTCCTTCGGGCTCGCCAACTACCGCGACGCGGTGGACCGGCTGGACCTGCCCGCGCTGGCCCGCACCAGCGTCCTCACGTCCCTCGCCGTCACCGTCTCGGTGCTGTGCACCTCCTCGCTGGCCGGATACGCCCTGGCCAAACTGCGCTTCCCCGGCCGCGGGCCACTCTTCCGGCTCGTCCTGGCGACGATGATGCTGCCGCCGTTCCTGCTCCTGATCCCGCACTTCCTGATCCTGGCGCACTGGCCCCTGGCGGGCGGCAACGACCTCTACGGGCACGGCGGTTCCGGTCTCACCACCAGCATCGCCGCCCTGGCCCTGCCCTTTTCGGTCTCGGCCTTCGGGATCTTCCTGATGCGCCAGTTCATCGCGGCCATCCCCGACGAGATCCTGGAGGCGGCCCGTCTCGACGGTGCCGGGGAGCTCACGCTGTGGTGGCGCGTCGTCCTGCCCCAGACCGCACCGGCCGTCGTGACCCTCGCCCTCCTCACCTTCACCGCCACCTGGAACGAATACATCTGGGCCCTGCTGATCTCCACCGCCGACCCCCGCCTGATGACGCTGCCCGTGGGCATGCAGCTCCTGCAGGGCCGCCTCGACCCGCAGCGCACCACGCCGCTGCTGATGGCCTCCCTGGTGCTCAGCACCCTGCCCGTCCTGGCCCTCTTCCTCCTCCTGCAGCGCCACTACGTCCGCGGGGTCACGCAGAGCATGGGGGCGTAGGGTGCGCGGGGCGCGCGGGGCCGCGACTCCTTCGATGTCCGAGGGTGCCGCTAGCCTGCGCGTATGGATCTTCATGTAGTCATCGGCCATGGGCCCGCGGGGGCGGCCACCGCCCGGCTCCTGGCCGAGCGGGGGAAAGCGGTACGGGTGATCACCCGGTCACCCGGGAGCGCGGAGCCCGGGATCGAGCGCGTCGCACTGGACGCGACGGACACCCGGCGGCTGACCGAGGCCGTGCGCGGTGCGCGGGCCATCCACCAGTGCGCCGCGCCGCCGTACCACCGCTGGGCGGACGACTGGCCGCCGCTGGCCGCGTCGGTCAACGCGGCGGCGGAGGCGAGCGGTGCGGTGCTCGTCATGCTCGGCAATCTTTACGGCTACGGACCGGTCCGGGGCCCGATGACCGAGTCCCTGCCGCTCGCGGCCACCGGGCCCAAGGGGCGCCTGCGGGCCGGTCTGTGGGAGCAGGCCCGGTCGTTGCACGAGCAGGGCCGCATCAGGGCGGTCGAGGTCCGCGCCTCCGACTTCTTCGGCCCCGGCGTCACCGACGGCGGGCACCTGGCCGCCCGGGTGGTCCCGCAACTCCTGCGCGGCAGGCCGGTCCTCGCCCTCGGCGACCCCGGCGTCCCGCACAGCTGGACGTACCTCGACGACGTGGCCAGGACCCTGGCCGACGCGGCGGAGGAGGAGCGGGCCTGGGGGCGCGCCTGGCACGTCCCCACGGCGCCCCCGCTGTCCGTCCGCGAGATGACCGACGGGCTCGCGGAGGCGGCCGGGGTGGCACCGGTGCGCGTACGCCGGCTGCCTCCGGCGGCATCGCGTGTCCTGGGGCTCTTCTCGCCCCTGATACGTGAACTCCGGGAGATCCAGTACCAGTTCGACCGGCCCTTCGTCGTGGACTCCGCCGCGTACACCGCCGCGTTCGGATCCGCCGCGACGCCCGTCGGGGAACAGTTCCGGGCGACGGTGGAATGGTGGCGCCGGCGGGTGGCCGCCGGGGGGTGACGCGTCATCCGCCGCCCCAGATCCGCCGGTACGCCGCCCGGAAGCCCGGCGGGTCCCATGCGGTGGCGCCCGCGCTGTTGGCGGCCGTGGCGATGCGGACGGGGGCGGTGTAGCCGCTGGGCGGTGCCCCGGAGAAGGCGCGGTTGAACTCGTCGACGATCTGCCAGCCCTGCTGGGACAGGGGCTCGGGGACGGTGGCCGTCTGGAACTGGCGGCTGTTGATGCGTTGGAAGGCCGACGGATCGCCGTCGCCCGCGCCGATGTTGAAGGGCGCCCCGGCGCCCTTGCGGCGGGCGGCGCGCAGGGCCGGGGCGGCGTCGGCGAAGTACACGTCGTTGATGGCCACGGAGTGCGTCCAGCGG
This sequence comes from Streptomyces luteireticuli, assembly GCF_041519305.1. Classification (NCBI taxonomy): domain Bacteria; kingdom Bacillati; phylum Actinomycetota; class Actinomycetes; order Kitasatosporales; family Streptomycetaceae; genus Streptomyces; species Streptomyces luteireticuli. The sequence goes on along the minus strand of NZ_CP167927.1, from coordinate 1,113,089 downwards.
CGGCCGAAGCGGGCGAGGAGCGAGGAGACCTCCTGGGGGGTGCGGGTGCCGGTGTCCTGGACCGGGATGTTCTCCACGGACAGGAGCCGGACGTCGGGGCAGGCGGCGAGCCGCTGCCTGATCAGGTCGGACTTGTGGTGGGCGAACGGGATCGACGCGTCGGTGAACAGGACGGCGCCGGCCCGGCCGTGCGAGTCGGCGACGACCCAGTCCGCGCTGATCCGGGCGACGTCCTCGACGCGCGTGGTGACGTTGGTGAAGAGCCGGGGGGTCCGGCTCGGTCCGGGGGAGGCGACCGCGTGCCAGCCGATGAGCGGGATCCGCCGGCCGACGGCCTTGGCGACCTGCTGGGAGGTCAGGCGCGGGTCGAAGCCGCCGAGGACGATGCCCGACGGGCGGAGGGCGACGGCCTGGGCGAAGGCGCCCTGGACACCGGCGGGCGTCCCCTGGCCGTCGATCACCCGCACGCCCCAGCCGATCGCGCGCGCGGCCTCCCGTACGGCACCGGCGATTCCGGCGACACCGGGGTTGGTCATGGTCTGGGCGACATAGACGATCCGTTCACCGGGCACGGCGGGAGGGCCGGCGACGGGGCCGTCCCAGGCCGTATCGGTGCGCTCGGCCCGCCGCACCGCCGCCTCGGCCCGCGCCAGTCCGGCGGGGCAGCCCGCCCTCGTCGGCTCCGGGAGGCCGGGCGCCGGGCCGGTGGACGAGCCGCGTTCGCAGGCGACGAGGGCGGAGGCGGCGAGGGCGCAGGCGAGGGCCACGACGGCCGCGCGCCTCACGGCGGTCCCGTCCGGCGCCTGCGCACCTGCCGGCGCGCTGCGTAACCGGCCAGGCCGACGGCGATCAGCAGCGTGCAGCCGTTGAACAGCGGCGTCACCCAGAACTGGGCGCCGAGCTGGCCGATGCCCGCGAGGCCGACGGCGAGCACCGTGACGGCGACGAGCGTGCCCGCCGCGTTGGCCCTGCCGGGCCGGACCGCCGTCGAGCCGAGCAGCGCGCCGACGAAGGCGGGCAGCAAGTAGTCCATGCCGACACTCGGGTTGCCGATCCGCTGCTGCGCGGCGAGCAGGACACCGGCGATGCCGACCACCAGACCCGATCCCGCGAAGGCGCGCACGACATGGCGCCGGACGGGAATGCCGACCAGCTCCGCGGCGCGCGGGTTGGAGCCGATGACGTACAAGTAGCGCCCCGCGGGCAGCCGTTCGAGCAGCACCCACAGGGCGGCCGCGAGCGCCAGGACGTAGAAGGCGGACACCGGGAGGCCCAGGAACCGCGAGTCGTACAGGTCGGTGAAGGCGGCCGGCAGGCCGTGCGGGCCGGGGACGACGCGGGCGCCGCCGGTGATCCAGCCGGTGCAGGCGTACAGGACGCTGCCGGTGCCGAGGGTGGCGATGAAGGAGTCGATCCGGGCGAACTCGACGACGGTCCCGTTGAGCGCGCCGACGGCCGCCCCGCCCAGGACGACGACCGCACAGGCGGACGGCCAGGGCCAGCCCTCGGTGACGATCAGCCGCATCGTCACCACGTGCGCGAGGCCGAGGCCGTAGCCGAGGGACAGGTCGAACTTGCCGGTGGCGATGGGGATCGTGGCGCCCAGTGCGAGGAGCGCGGGGATGGCGTCGGTGGACAGGACGGCGGAGACGTTGTCCAGGGTGGGGAAGGTGTCCGGCAGGGCGAGGGAGAAGGCCAGGAACAGCAGGGCGGCGAGGGTCAACAGGCCGTAGGCACCGGCGAGTCGGCCCGCCCGGCGGCCCGGCGAGGGGGTCACCCCGGCGTCCCGGTGAGCGGGGGAAGGGCCGAGGCGGCGCGGGTGAGCGCGGCGGGGGTCAGGGCCGCGCCGCCCAGCTCCCGCGTCACCGTGCCGCGGGCGAACACCAGGGCGCGGTGGCACACGGCGGCGATCTCCTCGAAGTCGCCGGAGACGTACAGGACGGCCAGGCCCCCGGCCAGCGCGTCCCGGAGCAGGCGGTGGACCTCGGCCTTGGCTCCGACGTCCACGCCGGCGGTCGGCTCCTCCAGGACCAGCAGGGTCCGGGGCAGCCGCAGCCACCGGCCGAGCACGACTTTCTGCTGGTTGCCCCCGGACAGGGTGGCGATGGGGGCCTCGGTGTCCCGGGGGCGGACGGCGAACCGGTCGATCAGGGCGGCGGCCTCGGCGCGTTCGCGCCCGGGACGGATCCAGCGCGGGCCGGACGGGTCCGCCCCGGGGTTGGCCAGGAGGTTCTCCCGGACGGTCAGTTCGGGGGCGCAGCCCTCGTCCTGCCGGTCGGCGCTGACGAGGCCGGTGCCCGCGGCGACGGCGGCGGCGACCGTGGCGGGCCGGTACGGGCGGCCCTGGAGCAGGGCCGTTCCGCCGAGGAGCGGGGCGGCGCCGGCGAGGGCGCGGCCCAGGGCCGTGTGCCCGGCGCCGGTGAGGCCGGCCAGTCCGAGGACCTCGCCGGCGCGGAGGCGGAGGTCCACCGGTCCGGTGTCCTCGGTCCGTACGCCGTCGAGGCGGAGGACGACCGGGCCCGGTGCGGGGGAGGCGGCGCGGTGGGCGGCCGGTGTGCCGCCGGCGATGTCGTGCACCAGCCGCTCGGGGGAGGTGCCGGCGAGCGGGCCGTGGTCGACGACGCGGCCGTCGCGCAGGACGGCGAAGGCGTCGGCGACCCGGTGCACCTCGTCGAGCCGGTGGGTGACGAAGACGACCGCGCGGCCCCGGTCGCGCAGGGAGTGCAGGACGGCGAAGAGCCGGGCGCAGTCGGCGGCGGGGAGGCTGGCGGTCGGCTCGTCCAGGACGACGATCCGGGCCCGGGCGGCCAGGGCGCGGGCGAGGGCGACGAGGGAGCGTTCGGCGCGGGAGAGGCCGGCGACGGGGGCGCCGGGGTCGAGGTGCGCACCGACGGCGTCCAGGGCCCCGGCGGCCCGGCGGCGGGTGTCCCGCCAGGACACCAGGCCCGCCCGGCGCGGGTAGCCGGTGCCCAGGGCGATGTTCTCGGCGACCGTCATCCAGCCGACCAGTCCCAGGTCCTGGTGGATGAAGGACAGGGCGCGGGAGGCCGCCCCGGTGCCGAGCGGGTGGCCGGCGACGGTCACCTCGCCGGCGTCGGCGCGGTGGACGCCGGCGAGGATCTTGATGAGGGTGGACTTTCCGGCGCCGTTGGGGCCGAGCAGGGCCAGGACGCTGCCGGCGCGGACGTCGAGGTCGACCGCGTCCAGGGCGAGGGTTCCGCCGAAGCGCTTGGTGAGGCCGCGCACGCGGACGAGCGGCCCGGCGGAGTCGGGCCGGGCGCCGGGTGCAGGAGTGTGGTGCACGGACTTCTCCGGGAGTGCGGTTCTTCCCGTCGGTCGGGGTCATGCTAGGCCGCTCCGGTGCTCCCGCCCCGGACGGACGGGCCGTCAGATCGCGGGAATGTCGTCCAGGGAGATCTCCGCCGCGGCGCTCCTCCCGGCGGACATCTCCAGGGGGCACTCGGCCCAGATGACCTTGCCGTCGTCGGTGTAGCGGGTGCCCCAGGCCTGGGAGAGCCGGGCGACGAGGAACAGGCCGCGGCCGCCCTCGTCGGTGGTGGCGGCGTGGCGCAGGTGCGGGGCGGTGCTGCTGTGGTCGGCGACCTCGCAGGTCAGGGCGCGGTCGTAGAGGAGACGCACCCGGATGGGGCCGGTGCCGTAGCGGACGGCGTTGGTGACCAGCTCGCTGAGCAGCAGTTCGGTGTCGAAGGCGATCTCGTCCAGCCCCCAGGCGGTGAGCCGGCCGGTGACGGCGCCGCGGACGGAGGAGACGAGCGCCGGGTCGGCGGGCAGGTCCCAGGAGGCGATCCGGTGCGGGTCCAGGGCGTGGGTGCGGGCGACGAGCAGGGCGATGTCGTCGGCGGGGTGCCGGGGCACCACACGTTCGGCGACCTCCCGGCAGGTGTCCTCGGGCGGGCGGCTGGGGTGCGCCAGGGCCGCGCGCAGCTGCTCGACGGCGGTGTCGAAGTCGCGGTCGCGGTCCTCCAGGAGCCCGTCGGTGTACAGGACCAGCTGGCTGCCCTCGGGGAGGTGGAACTCGGCGGTCTCGAAGGGCAGTCCGCCCAGCCCCAGGGGCGGGCCCGCGGGCAGGTCGGGGAAGGTGACGGTGCCGTCGGGGCGGACGAGGGCGGGCGGCAGATGGCCGGCCCGGGCCATGGTGCACCACTGCGAGGTGGGGTCGTAGATGACGTAGAGGCAGGTGGCGCCGATGATGCCGGTGATGCCGGAGAAGGGGTCGTCGCCGCACTCCTCGCGGTCGAGGCGGGCCACCAGGTTGTCGAGATGGGTGAGGACCTCGTCGGGAGGCAGATCCAGCTCGGCGAAGTTGCGCGCGGCCGTGCGCAGCCGCCCCATCGTCGCGGCGGCGTGCAGGCCGTGGCCGACGACGTCGCCGACGACCAGGGCGACGCGGGTGCCGGAGAGGGGGATGACATCGAACCAGTCGCCGCCGACCCCCGACTCGGCCGGCAGGTAGCGGTGGGCGACCTCGACGGCGTTCTGCTCGGGGAAGCCCTGCGGCAGCAGGCTGTGCTGGAGGGCGAGGACCATGGCGTGTTCACGGGTGTAGCGGCGCGCGTTGTCGATGCAGATGGCGGCGCGCGTGGCGAGTTCCTGCGCGAGGGCGCGGTCGTCGTCGCCGAACGGGGCGGGGTCCCGCGCGCGGTAGAAGCTCGCGATGCCCAGGGCGATGCCCCGGGCCAGGAGCGGGACGGCGATGAGGGAGTGGACGTTGTGGGCCAGGATCCGCTGGGCGTTCACCCGGTTCTGGGCGATCCAGCCCGCGGCGGACCGCAGGTCGGGCTCCAGCACGGTCCGTCCGCCGGTCAGACATGGGAGCTGGGGCGTGGTGGGCTGCAGGTCCAGGCGCTCGCCGGCGGGGTAGAAGGGGCAGTCGTCGCGGATGCCGTGGACGACCGCGCGGTGCAGGTCCCGGGCCGGGGAGGCCGGTTCGTCCCCGCGCAGCACCGCCTCGGGCAGGTCGATGGTGACGTAGTCGGCCAGGCGCGGGACGGCCATCTCGGCCAGTTCGCGGGCGGTGCGGGTGACGTCCAGGGTGGTGCCGATGCGGGTGCTGGCCTCGGACAGCAGCTCCAGGCGGCGGCGGGCCGCCACGGCGAACCGGCCCACGCCCGGCTCCCCGACGAGCACCAGTGCCTCGGCCTCCGGTCCGTGGGGCACGGTCTCCCCGGGCCGGGCGGCGGCTCCGGGGGCGGGGGCGTGCAGGTCCGGAGGCTCCCGGGCCGCGCCTTCGGCCACGTCGGTGCCGGTGGCGGCGAGGAGGTGGAGCCGCTCGGGGAAGGCCGCCTCGACGACGACGCCCTCCACCCCCGAGGCGCTGGTCACCGGGCGGCTGAGCAGGGTGACCCGGCGGCCGCCGGGCAGGGCCACCTCGACGGAGGCCCGCCGGGCCGACGAGATCAGCTCGGTGGCCCGCTCCTCCAGGAGCACCCGGTCCTCCGCGCCCAGCCCGCCCGCGGCGGGGGCGGCCGGCAGATGGTTCCTGAGGTCCAGGTAGGCGCGCAGCAGGGCGCGCTCCCGGGCCGAGCTCTCCTCCAGCAGCCGCCGTTCGATGGCCTCGGCCGCCCTGCTGATGACGATGTCGAGGGCCACGTCCGCCCGGTCCCGGGGGTAGCCGAAGCACAGCACGCCCTCGATGCGGCCGCTGAGCGGGTCCCGGACGGGAATCGCGGAGCATGCGTTGGACTGCGAGCGCTCGGCGAAGTGCTCGGCCCCGTAGACGTTGACCAGCCGCCGCTCGGCGAGGGCCAGGCCGATGCCGTTGGTGCCGCCGAACTTCTCGGCGAAGACGAAGCCGGGGACGCTCTGGATCGGTTCGAGCCGCCGGGCCGACACGGGGTCGCCGAAGCGGCGCTGGAGCACCGCGCCCCGGCTGTCGGCCAGGCTGATGTTCATGCTGGCGCCCGCGAACCTGGCCTCCAGCCGGTCCAGCACGGGCGCGGCGGCATGCATGAGGCGGCCGTCGAGGTCCAGGTCCTCGGTGTAGGGGAGTTCGCAGCCGTCGGGGGAGAGCCCCAGCGAGCGGGAGCGCTCCCATGAGCTCAGGATCGGGTTCCGCACCCCGTCGACCGTCTCGCCGAGGAGGAAGTGCTCCCGGGCGATCACGGGGCCGAACTCGTCCGCCACGAGCCCCATCCGGATCACTTCCCGAGCGTCGGAGCCGTGCTACTGGTGTTCCATTTTAGAACTATGTCCTAGTAGGAGCAGGGGCTGCGGAGCGTGGCCGCCCGGCACGGGACGTGACGTCCGGGGAACGGACGGCCGTCACAGCACCGCGATCGGATTGACGGGCGAACCCGTCCCGCCCGGAACGTTGAGCGGCGCCACGGCCAGCAGGAACGCATAACGGCCCGCCTCGGCGCAGGCGGCCGACAGCGCCTCCAGATCGAGGTTGTCGAGCAGCGGCACACCCATCGCGGCGACGGCCAGGGTGTGGACGGGGGAGTGCACGCCCTCGACCGGCGAGGGCCGTACGTCGCTGTCGCCGTCGCCGCCGAGCAGCGCGATGCCGCGCTCGGCCAGCAGGGGCACGCTGCGCACGTGCAGGCCCGCGCTCGCGGCGCCGGGATCCCAGGCGCCCCGCTCCCGGCGGCGCCGGAAGCGGCCGGTCCGCAGCAGCAGCGCGTCGCCCTCGCCGACCGTCACCCCGAGCGCCGCCTCCGCGCCGGTCAGGTCCGCGGGGTGCACGGCCTCCCCCGGCTCCAGCCAGGCCGTCCCCCGCACGGCCGGCAGGTCCAGCAGTACCCCCCTCGTCACCAGCGGGCCCAGCCCCGCGACGTCACCGAACCGGGCACCGCCCGCGCCGACGAGCTCCCGCGCCGGACCGCCGTCGAAGAGCCGCCCCCGGTAGGCGACATGGGCCGGCGCGTCCAGGTGGCTGACCGCCTTGCCGTGGTAGTCGGCGCCGATGAAGTCCTTGTGCGTCGAAGGCTCCGGCGGCTCGACGTCGCCGAGGTCGGACATGTAGTGCAGCGCGGGCCTGGCGTTGTCCGGACCGGACGCGGTGTCCCAGGGGCGGCCCAGGGGGACGACGTTCCCGGTGCGGACGAGCGCGGCGGCCCGCAGGACGTGCCCGGGCGTGACCCGGTTCCAGGCCCCCCGCCCGGCGTCCGCCCAGCGGCCCCAGGAACGGACCCCGCCGAAGAGCGCGTCGAACTCCCGCCGGGAGACGGGCGGGCTGCTCATCCCCGGCCTCAGCCGTCGGTGAACGGGCTGCCGTGCCCGCCGCGGCACACGGTCCCGTCCGCCGGCCGCCGGCCCGTCAGGAAGTACGTGGCCACATGGCCGACGCTGCACCGCGTCACGGCACCGTGGCCGAAGCCCTCGTTGACGACGAGCCGCGCCCCCGGCCCCATCGCGGCCCGCATGGCCCGGGCCCAGGCGAGCGGAGTGGCGTTGTCCCAGCGCTCGTTGACGATCAGCGGGTGCGCGGAGCCCCGGTTCCACGGGCCGGTGTAGGTGTAGCCGCGGGGCTGGCGGGACGGCCATCCCGCGCAGACGGCGTTGTCGAGGACGCGGAACGCCCCGAACACCTTGCTCGCCCGCTCCGCGCCCCGGACCTGCCGGAGCCACCAGCCCGGATCGGCGGGCGCGGCCGGGAAGTCCAGGCACAGCGTGGCGTTGCGGCTGTCGTACATGTTGAACGAGTAGCCGTCCGCGTCCCGGCGGTACGGGGCGGGGAGCCCCCAGGGCGGCAGCCCGACCTCCATCTCGGGGAGCGCCTGGGCCTGGCGGTAGGGCCGGTTGTGGAACAGCGCGCCGTACATCGCCTGGAGGTCCTCGGCCGCCTGCCGCGCCGTGGTGCCCGGGGTGGAGACCACCAGCGCGTCGTGCACGAGACGGCGCCAGGTGATGCGGGCGTCGGGCACCCGGGCCCCGGCGGGCCGCAGCCGGTCGGTCAGACGGTCGAACTTGCGGTTCGCCCCGCCGGCGAAGGCACAGTCGCCGGGGTGGTCGTCACAGGCCCTCAGCGCCGCCCGGAGCGTGCGTTCCCCCTCCACGGTGTCGCTGTGCATGAAGGCGGGGAGGTCGTCGAACCACAGGCGTGAGTCGACCACGCCGTGCAGGACCATCCTCCCGGTGCTGCCGGGGAAGCGGTTGGCGTAGACGGCGCCGATCACCGTCCCGTAGGAGAACCCGATGTAGTCGAGCTTCGGCCGGCCCAGGGCCTGCCGCAGCCGGTCGAGGTCGCGGACGGTGTCCATCGTGGACATGTTGGCCACCAGCGCCGCGGCGTTGGCCCGGCACAGCCGGGCCGCCTCCTGATCGGTGCGGACCTTCTCCCGCACGCCCTGGTCGGCGCGGGTGTCGGACTGGTGGGTGTAGAGCTCCTCCATCCGCTCCTCGGGGCCGCAGCGCAGCGACGGCCTGCTGTGCCCCACACCGCGCGGGTCCCACGTCACGAGGTCGTAGCGGTCGGCGGCCCTGCCCACGACGGCCTGGAAGAGCCCGGTGAAGCCCAGGCCGTCGGCGCCGGGGCCGCCGGGGTTGCCGAAGATGACGCCCAGCTTCCGGCCCGGTCCGCGGGCCGGGCGGCGCGCCAGCGCGAGCCTTACGGTCTGCCGGCCGCCGGCCGACCAGGAGAGCGGGACCTCCAGGGACCCGCACTGCCAGCCCGCCGGGACGGCGCCCTCGGACAGCCGGGGGCACGCCCCCCACGCCACGGAGGGGTCCTTGGCGGCCGCCGGAGGGTGGTGCCCGCCCGCCGCCGTCGCGGGGGACAGCCACGCGGCGAGCGTCAGCGGAAGCACCAGGGACGAAATCACCGAAAGCCGTCTCATGCGTCACTCCCTCACAGATGATCAGATCCGACATAAACACATGGAAGGGAGAAGTCGCCGGACTTCGGTGCGTCGATGGGGTGATTGCCCGGCGGCGCCCGTGCTCTCCCCCGCGCTCTCCCCTGTGCTTTCCTTCCGGGATGAGCGTGATCACCGGGAGCCCGGTCCGCCCCAGGGCGGAGGGCGACATCGAGGAGTGCGTACGGGTCCTCGCCGAGGTCCACCGGCAGGACGGCTACCCCGTGAACTGGCCCGAGCGGCCCGGGGATTGGATCTCCGGATCCACCGCCCTGGGGGCGTGGGTCGCCGAACGCGACGGCCGTGTCGTCGGCCATGCCGGCCTGTTCCCGAGCGGCGAGGGCGACCTCGCCCCCGGGCTGTGGAGCGAACGGCACGGCGCGGGGCGGGAACTCACCGCGGTCGTCGGCCGGCTGTTCGTCTCCCCGCGGGCCAGGGGGTACGGGACCGGTGCGCTGCTGCTCGGCCGGGCCGTCCGGGAGGCGCGGCGCCGCGGTCTGCAGCCGGTGCTCGACGTCGTGGCGTCCGACGCCGCGGCGGTGGCGCTGTACGAGCGGCTGGGCTGGGAGTTGATGGCCACGGTCGAGCAGCGGTGGGGCCCGGGGCGGACGGTGGCCGTCCGCTGTTACGCGGCGGCGTCCTGCGCCTGACCCGGCGGTTACGGTGCGCGCGGCCCGTTGTCAGTGGGGCCGTGCATCATCGTTCCCATGACACGGAGCATCACCGACGCGCTGCACGCGCTCGCCCATCAGCACCTGCCCGAGGACATCGCCGAGCGCTGGATCGGACTGCTGCGGCCGGGCCTGCGCCTGGAGAAGGCCACGGGAGCGGGCACGGGCCCGATCGTCGGCCGGCTCGGCGGCCTCCCCGAGCTGCCCGAGGACGAGGAGTGGCCGGTGTGGGAGGGGAACGGCGCGCTCTCCTTCGTCGCCTCGCTCGACTGCGCGGCCCTCCCCTCCGCCGCCCTCGACATCGCCCTGCCGGCCGACGGCACCCTGGCCTTCTTCTACTTCGACGGTCAACTGGACGACGGCTGCGCGCTCGTCGAGCCCGACGACCCCGACAGCCGCCCGGGAGCACGGGTGTTGTACATACCGGCGGGCGTCCATGTCACCGAGCGGGAGGCGCCGGAGGGGATCCGGCCCTACCTCGAGGTGCCGCTGACGGCACGTCCGGAGGCGACCGCTCCCTATCCCTGGCACCCCGTCGTGTACCGGGAGTTCGCCCCGATGCCCGACGACCACCCGGTGTGGGACGAGGACTTCCGGGAGGCCCTGTGGGACCACTCCGAGGGCACGGAGCACCGCGTCGGCGGCCACGCGGACCCGGTGCAGGACGAGGTGGAGGCCGAGGTCGCCCGGGGTGCCCTGGGCGGCCCGCCCTGGGACGATCCCCGTATCCAGGAGGAGGCCCTGCGCTGGACGCTGCTCGCCCAGTTCGGCTCGGACGACGACGCCGACATGATGTGGGGCGACGCGGGCGTGCTGTACTGGCTCATACGCCCCGAGGACCTGGCCGAACGGCGCTTCGACCGGGCGATGTTCACCTGGCAGTGCGGCTGACGGGCTACGACCGGACGCGGCCGTCCCGCACGAGGCCGAACGGGGCCGGGGGCCGGTCCTCCCAGATGCGGCGGGAGGCGTCCTCGGGGTAGGGCGCCGTCCTCGTGCCGGCGTCGAACACGCGGGTGAGCCGGCGGTCCGGGGTGTAGGGCGCCCAGCCGGGGTCGCCGGAGGTGACGAAGCGGATCCACGCCTGCTGGAGCTCCCGGGACGCCGCGACGGCCCCGGGGGAGGGCGGGTCGCCGACGAGCTGTCTGCCGGTGGGGCTGTCCAACGTGCCGAACGCCAGGGGGACATCGAGGCTGTGACAGGCGCCGAGGACCCCGTCGAGGGCCACCTCGAAGAGGTACGAGGTGCCCCCGGCCGTGGTGTTCGACCCGGCCAGGAGAAGCGAGGGCATCCGGAAGAGGGCGTCGGAGTACACCGTCTCCAGCAGTTCCTCGGGGGTGGCACCGGGGTGGGCGGCACGGTAGGCGTCCGCGCCGTCCGGCGCGGGGGCAAACACGTCCAGGGCGGTACGGGCGTCCTGCCCGGTGAAGGTGCCGTGCCGTCCGGTCATGACGCTGAACAGCCGGAATTCGTCGCGGGTATGGCCCACGAGGAGCTCGGTCCCGTTCGCGCGGCCACCGGTCAGCGCGGTCCAGGGGGTTTCGGGGAGGATCTCGCCGTCGACGACGGGGCAGGCGGCGATGCCGGCGTGGGAGAGCCGTCCCCAGCTCTCCCGGTGGGCGGGGAGGTCGGCGCAGAGCGCCATCAGCTCCTCGGACAGGCGCTGGGGGCCGACCTCGGAGAGGGCCCGGGCCGTGGGCACCGTGCCGAGCCGGGCCGCGAGCTCAGCGCCGGTCCGTTCGGCGAGCTCGGGGGTGCAGTGCAGGCCCGGCACGGAGTGTGCGACGGCCCGTCGGAACAGGCCCCGGGCCCGTTCCATCGTCAGCAGGGCGGCGACCGACCCCGCCCCCGACGACTGTCCGGCCACGGTGACCCGGGCGGGGTCCCCGCCGAAGGAGGCGATGTTCCGCCGCACCCAGTGCAACGCGGCGAGCTGGTCGAGGAAGCCGCGGTTGGGCGGGGCCCCGTCGAGGAACGCGAAACCCTCGGCGCCCGCCCGGTAGTTGACGCTCACGACGACGATCCCGGCCGCGGCGAGGGTCGACGGGTCGTACATCGGATCGCTCGCGTCCGCCGTCAGGTAGCCGCCCCCGGGTATCCACACGAGGACCGGCAGCCCTGCCGCGCCCGGGTCCGGGGTGCAGACGTTGAGGGTCAGCCAGTTCCCGTCCCCCAGCGGGGCCGCGGGGCCGAACTCGGCCGCCTGCCGTGTCCCGTCCCAGGGGTGCGGGGGAGCGGGGGCGGCGAAACGGAGCGTTCCCACCGGCGGTCGGCCGTAGGGGATGCCGCGGAAGACCGCGTTCCCCAGTCGCCGGCGGCCCTCGACCAGGCCCTCCGTCGTACGCACCCTCGGCTGTTCGGGCATGTGGCTTCCTTCCTTCTCAGGAGGCTTCCTCAGGAGACTCCCAGGGTTATAGGCCAGTTGTATTATGTCAACCGTAATGTAAAAAAGTGTCAGGAGGCCCGACGATGCCGAAGCAGGTGGACCACCGTGAACGCCGCGAATCAATCGCCCGGGCGCTCTGGCGGGTGGTGGGACAGCGCGGAGTGATGCATCTGACCGTCCGTGAGGTCGCCCGGGAGGCGGGCTTCTCCCACGGGCATGTGCAGCACTACTTCGCCTCCCGGGAGGAAATGCTCTCCTTCGCCATGGACTTCGCGTCCGAGCAGACCGCGCAGCGCGTCGGCCGGGGGCTGGAGGAGCTCGGGGAGCACCCGCACCCCCGCGATGTCCTCCGGCTCATGCTCATAGAGATGCTCCCCCTGTACGCCGACGCCCGCGCGACCAGCCGGATGAGCGCCGCCTACGTCCTGGAGGCACTGCACGACAAGAAGATCCACGCACGGGCGCGCGACAGCCTCGCCCAAGGGCGCTCCCTGGTCGAGCAGTTGGTCCGCCAGGCCATCGAGGACGGCTATATCGGGCCCGACCGCGACCCGGTGACCGAGACGAACCTCCTCCTCGCCCTCACCGGCTTCACGACCTTCCTCGAACTGGACGTGATCGAGCCCCGGGAGGTGCTCGCCGCCGTCGACCAGTACCTGGACAGGCTGTTCACGGGAGACGGGGACGGCGGCGCATGAGGGGGCGAGGAGTCGGGGCCCTCGGTCGTCCGCCTACCGCGCCGTATACGTCAGACAGTCCGCCGTGTCCTGCAGCGCGGCCACCGTGATCCCCGGCGCCTGGCACTCCAGGCCCCGGTTGTGCAGACACCCGGCCATCTTGCACGCCCCCACACGGCCGGTCGCCCCCGCGTCGCCGCCCTTCGTCGGGAACGTGAAGAACGTGTCGCACCGCGCGTGCGTCGCGTCCCCCACCGTGATGGCCAGCGCATGGCACGCGCTGTCCTGGTTGTAGGCGCAGGCGTCCACCTCGCACACGGCTACTTGCGGCATGTCCATGTGATGCTCCTCCGGCGGCTCGAACGGCGCGGACGGCCCGGCAACGGCGTCCGACGATGTGTTCCTCCCGGGCCGCGCCGCGACACCGGGCGCCCCGGCGGTTCACCCGGAAGCCCCCGTTCGCCCGCCGCTCAATCCGCCCAGGGCGCAAACCGTCGGCGCGCGGGGGAGTCCTGCCTAGCGTGATCGCATGACGAAGCTTCAGGTGCGGCAAGTGACGCCGGACATATGGATGTTGGAGTTCCCCGTCGGCCAGGCCTACGCCGTGCGCCTGCCGGACGGCTGGGCGCTGGTCGACACGGGCCTGGGCGGCCCCGGCCGGGCGGAGGAGGTGCTCGAGGCGCTGGCCGCCCTCCCCGGCCCCGGGGAGCTGCGGGAGATCGTGCTCACCCACTGCCACCTCGACCACCGGGGCAACGCCGCGGCCCTGGCCGGGGCGACCGGCGCCCGGGTGCTGGCCGGTGCGGGCGACGCGGCCGTGATCCGGGGTGAGGCGCCGGAGGCGCCGCCCGTCCTGGAGGAGTGGGAGGTCCCGGTGTTCGAGTCCGTCCAGGGCGTCATCGCCGGAGCGGGCGCGCCGCCCCCGCCGCCCTGCCGGGTGGACCGGGAACTGGCCGACGGCGACGTCCTGGACTGGGGGCGGGAGGTGCGGATCGTGGGCGTGCCGGGTCACACGCCCGGCAGTATCGCCCTCCATCTGCCCGCGGCGCGCGTGCTGTTCACCGGTGACACCGTCGCCCGGCACCCGGAGGTGATGCTCGGCCCCTTCAACCTCGACCGGTCGCGGGCCGTGGCCTCCTTCCGGCGGCAGGCGGAGCTGGACGTGGACGTGGCGTGCTTCGGCCACGGCGCACCCCTGGTCGGCGGGGCGGGGAAGACGCTGCGGGAGGCCGTGGAACGCCTCGCGGCCCGAGGCGTCCGCGAAGTGATCATGAAGGGCTCCGCTTCTGGTAGGTTTCCGCTCGCCACCGCTCGGTGGTCCTGTTCATGACATCTTTTCGGGGGAGTTCCACCCACCCATGAAGCGTTTCCTCGCCTGCCTGGGAGCTGCCGCGGCCATCACCGCCGGCCTCGTCGTCACCGGCCCGTCGGCCCAGGCCGCCACCGTCTGCGGCGGCTCCACCAAGTACTACGACACCGCCGGTTACTACGTGGACGTCCCCACGACCAGCTCCCTGGGCAGCAACTTCTGCACGCTGCGCCGCGGCGCGTCGGGCGACGCCGTGTACCAGCTCCAGATCGCCCTCAACGGCTGCTACGGCCAGGACGTCGGCGGTTTCGACGGCGACTTCGGCGCCAAGACGGAGAACGCCCTCCGGCGCGTCCAGTCGGCCCTCGGGCTCGACGCGGACGGCGTCTACGGGCCCAACACCCGCGACAAGATGAAGTGGCAGTGGCGCAACATGGAAGGCAGCCACCGCTGCCTGCGTCTGACGCAGGCCCCGGGCCCGCTGAGCCAGTAACGCCGGTGCGTCCGGCGGGAGCCCGTCACCGGGAACGGTGGCGGGCTCCCGCCGTGGGTCACCGGCCGGGGTACGGCAGCAGCGCCATCTCCCGGGCGTTCTTGACCGCCGCGGCCAGCTGCCGCTGCTGCTGTGCCGTGACGCGGGTGATCCGGCGGCTGCGGATCTTGCCGCGGTCGGAGAGGAACTTCCGCAGCAGGTCGGTGTCCTTGTAGTCGACGCAGGTGATCCCGGCCGCGTCGAGGGGGTTGGGGCGTGTCCTCGACGGGGTGCGGGGGGTGCGGTGGCGGGTCATGGGGGCTCCTTCCGGAGGGGGAAAGGGGTCAGCGGACGGGGTCGAGGAGGGGGCCGAAGGCGGCGGGGAAGCGCTTCCACCCCGCGCGGCCGGACGCGTACTCCGCGTCGGTCAGCAGACAGGAGTCGAGCAGCCGCACCAGGCCGTCCCGGTCCAGTCCGGGCGAGGTGAAGACCAGGTGCTGGCAGCGGTCGCCGTGCTCGGCGTCCCAGTCCAGCGCGGCGGCGGCCCGGCGCTCGGCCGGGACCAGTTCCCAGGCCGCGTCCGGGAGCGCGGCGAGCCACGGGCCCGCGCTCTCCACGCACAGGGCGCCGCCCGCGGAGTCCCAGCCCAGCAGCGTGTCGGGCCGGTCCGCGAGCCAGAAGCGCCCGCGGCTCCGGGCCGCCGCGCAGCTCAGGTCCTCCAGCGCGGCGTGCAGCCGCCCGGGGTGGAACGGCCGGCGGCGGCGCCACACTAGGGTGGCGACCCCCGCCTCGTCCGCCTCCTGGGGCAGGAGGGCGCAGGACGGGTGCTGGGCCGCGGCGGCCGCCCCGGCGTCGAACCCGGCGAAGGCCGCGGCCGCCAGTTCCCCGGCGCCGAGGCGGATCCGGCGGGCGGTGGGGTGCAGTTGGGCGAGGAGCGCGCGGTCCTCGTCGTCGGCCCTCCCGTCGTCGACGAGCGCGAGCACCGGGGCGTACTCCAGCTGCCGCGCCCAGGTGTCCGCCACCGTGCGCCGGTCGGTGGCCGCCGCCGCGAGGCCGGCCTCGGCGAGGTCGTCCCCGTCGCCGAGGTACGGGAGGGCGAGCGCGGGGTCGACGGCCGTGATCACGGCGGTGAGTTCGAAGGGACCGGCGTGGGCCGCGACCACCTCGGCCATCGCCTTGGGCTCGACGGAGTCCCACAGCTCGACGACGGCCAGCCGGGCGGAGCCGCCGGCGGCCAGGTGCTCCAGTTCGGGGACGAGATCCTCCCGCAGCGCACAGCAGGCGCAGTCGTTGACCAGCGGCGCCTCGCCGGAGCCGGTGACACCGGCGGCGTCGCGCACGGTGCGCAGGACCCGGCCCTCGGCGGCCGGTGACAGGTCGTGGTGCAGGGCGACGCTCCCGGGCACCGTGCGCAGCAGCTCTTCCACCGCCGCGCGGCGGGCGTCGGCGTGCAGGCCGCCGACGAGGGCGACGGCCAGTGCGGAGGGGTTCCTCATCGGCCGGCCCTCCGTGCTCCGTAGCGCCGCTCGAAGCGCTCGACCCGGCCCGCGGTGTCCACGACCCGGGCGTTGCCGGTGTAGAAGGGGTGGCTCGCGGAGGAGATCTCGACGTCGACGACGGGGTAGGTGTTGCCGTCCTCCCACTCCACGGTCCTGTCACTGGTCATGGTGGACCGGGTGAGGAAGGCGAAGTCGGCGGCCTTGTCGCGGAAGACGACGGGGCCGTACGGCGGGTGGATTCCGGGCTTCATGGTGGGTGTCCTTCTCCGGGGGCGGGCGGGGGCCGGGCTGTGCGTGGGTCAGCGTTCTTCGCGGTAGTCCACATGTCGTCGTGCGACGGGGTCGTACTTGCGCAGGGTCAGCCGGTCCGGGTCGTTACGGCGGTTCTTGCGGGTGACGTAGACGTGTCCGGTGCCCGCGGTGGAGCGGAGCTTGATGACCGGGCGCAGTTCGTTGCGTGCCATGGGCGCTACTATACGGCAATGGAAATCATTTCCATTTACGCCCTCCCCTGGGAGGGCTCCAAAGAGAGGCAGGTCACCCCATGTCCGCCCACTGCCAACTGACCGGCGCCCGGCCGGGCTTCGGCAACACCATCTCCCACTCGCACCGGCGCACCTCCCGCCGCTTCGACCCCAATATCCAGCGCAAGCGCTACTGGCTGCCGAGCGAGGGCCGGTACGTCCGGCTCACGCTGAGCGCCCGGGCGATCAAGACCGTCGACCTCATCGGCGTCGAGGCGGCCGTCGCCCGCATCCGGGCCCGGGGAGTGAGGGTCTGATGGCGAAGAAGAGCAAGATCGCGAAGAACGAGAAGCGGCGGGAGGTCGTCGCGCGCCACGCGGCGCGGCGCGCCGAGCTCAAGGAGATCATCCGGAGGCCGTCCACGCCGGAGGAGGAACGGGCGGCCGCCGTGCGGGAGTTGCGCCGGCAGCCGCGTGACGCCAGTGCGACGCGGGTGCGCAACCGCGACGCCGTCGACGGCCGCCCGCGCGGCCATCTGCGGCGGTTCGGGCTCTCCCGGATCAGGCTGCGGGAGCAGGCGCACGCCGGGCTGCTGCCGGGGGTGACGAAGTCGTCCTGGTGACGGACGGCGGCGAACGGCCCGCCGGATCAAGGGGCTTCGTGTTCCGTGCCGCGGGTGATCGCCAGTAGTGCCATGTCGTCGGTGATACGGCCGCCCGTGTGGTGGAGGACGCCGTCCAGAAGCGTGTCGAGCAGCTCGTCCGGCCCCGGGAAGTCGTGCCCGGCCAGCGTGGCGACGGGGTCGAAGAAGGTCCCCGAGCGGTCCCTGGCCTCGGTGAGGCCGTCGGTGTACAGCAGGAGGGTCGCTCCGGGAGGGAACGGCACAGTGTCGGACACGTCCTCGCGGGGGGCCAGTCCGCCCAGGCACAGCGGGAGGGCCGGCTCGGACGGCTCCAGGCCGCGTACCCGGCCCCGCCGCTCGTACAGCAGCGGGGCCGGGTGGCCGCGGTTGACCAGGCGCAGTTCGCCGCCGGAGTGCGGGATCTCGGCCAGGACGGCCGTGACGAAGTCCTCGGTCCGGGCGGGTCCGGCCGCCTCGCGGAGCAGTCCGCGTTCGAGTCTGGCCGCGATCCCGAGGGGCGTCGGCTCGTCCTCGGCGGCCTCCCGGAACGCGCCGAGCACGACGTCCACCGCCTTGATCGTCTCCATGCCCTTGCCCCGGACGTCGCCGACCAGGCAGCGCACGCCGTACGGGGTGTCCTGCACGCCGTAGAGATCGCCCCCGATCTGTGCCTCCTTCACAGCCGCCTGGTAGCGCACGGCGATCCGCAGGGGGCCGATGGAGGCCGGTGGCCGGGGGAGCACGGCGCGCTGGACCGCGAGGGCGATCTCCCGCGCGGACTGCAGCCGGACGTCCCGGTAGCGCATGAGCCGGTTCACGACGACGGCGAGGGCCGAGACGGTCGCCACCGCCGCCAGCTCGCTGTGTCCGCTGGAGTCCCCGATGAAGCCGAAGTGGGTGAGTATCGCGGCGTCGGCGGCGCAGGCGCCGATCCCCGCGAGGATCGTCGCGCGGAGGGACAGCAGTGCCGCGGCCGTCATCGGCGCGGCGACGTAGAGGGCCTCCAGGCTGAAGCGCGCGGGGGTGTAGAAGTCGGTGAGGAGGCCCGCGACCAGCAGGAGGACGGGCACGAGCCGGAGGTGGCGCAGGAACCAGGGCATCAGGACGCCCCCTGTGCCCGGTGTCCTCACCAGCCTGCTCCCGGTGTCTCGTGCGTGTGCTCCGCTCCAGCATCGTCGGGCGGGATCCTGTGTGCCACTACGGGGGTGCCGTATGGGGGCGGCCGGGCCGGTTGGGGGTGGGCGGGGGACGGCCCATGGGGGAGACGGTGGGGTCGGCGGCGTCCAGGGCGGGGTCGGCGTGCGGATGAGTGGGGGTACGGCGTGGGGGGTGCCCCTCCGGGGAGGGGCAGGGGCCACCCCCTACGCCGCGGAACCCTTCCGCGGCAGGAACACCCACACCACCACCGCCCCCGCCAACGTCACCCCGCCCGCCACCAGCGACGTGACCCGCATCGCGGACACGAACGCGTCCACGGCCCGCGCGGCGAGCGCATCGCCCCCCGTACCGCCCAGGCGGGCCGCGACCGTCAGCGCCCCCTCCACCGACTCCTCCGCCACCGGCCGCAGTGCCGCCGGCAGCGGCCGCAGCGCGTCCCGGATGCGGCCGCGGTAGTGGGAGGACAGCAGGGAGCCGAGCACCGCGACGCCCAGTGCCCCGCCCACCTGGCGCAGGGAGTTGAGCATGGCGGCCCCGACGCCGGCCGACCGCTGGGGCAGGGTCGACATCGCGGAGGCCGTCGCCGCGGGCATGGCGAGGCCCATCGCCCCGCCCATGAGGAAGAAGAGCACCTCGCACTGCCAGATCGGTGAGTGCTGGTCGATGAGGCCGACGCCGAAGAACGTCAGGGCGGTCAGCGTCAGTCCGGCGGTGCACACGGCCCGGACGCCGAAACGGCGGGTCGCGGCGGTGCTGTTGGGGGAGGCGACGAGCTGGGCGACGGCGAGCGGCAGGAGGCAGCAGCCGGCCTGCAGCGACGAGTAGCCGCGCACGCTCTGGAGATAGAAGATCATGTAGAAGGAGGAGCCGAGCAGGCCGAAGAAGGCGATGCCGACGACGGCCGTGGCCGCCGAGAAGCGGGCGTCGCGGAAGCAGCGCAGATCCATCGCGGGGTGGCTGCTGCGGCGTTCCCACAGGACGAAGGCGCCCAGGAGGAGCAGGCCGCCCAGGGAGTTCGCCCATACCCGGGGCGAGGCCCAGTCGTCGAGCTCGCCGCCCTCGACGATGCCCAGGACGAGCAGTCCCAGGCCGGCGACGCACAGCAGCACGCCGACGGGGTCGAAGCGGCGCGGCGCGGGGTCGGCGGACTCGGGCACCACCAGGGCGACGGCCGCCGAACCCACCAGCACCACGGGGATGTTGATGAGGAAGATGGAGCCCCACCAGAAGTGCTCCAGCAGCAGTCCGCCGGTGACCGGCCCGATGGCCACGGCCAGTCCGGCCGAGGCGGCCCACAGGCCGATCGCCCGGGGGCGCTCGGCGGGCGGGAAGACATGGCTGATGATCGCGAGGGTGGCGGGCACCACGAGGGCGGCGCCGATGCCCATCCCGCCGCGGTAGACGATGAGTTGGGACGCGTCGTGCGCGTACGCGGCCATGGCCGAGAAGAACCCGAAGACCAACAGCCCGGCGAACAGCACCCGTTTGCGCCCGAAGCGGTCCGCGGCGAGGCCCGCGGTGATGAGCAGGGTGGCGAAGACGAGGGTGTACGAGTCGACGGACCACTGCAGGTCGCCCGAGGAGGCGCCCAGTCCGTCGGGCGCGGGCAGGGCGAGGGCGCGCAGCGCCACGCTGATGATGGAGGTGTCGAGGACCACCAGCACCAGGCTGACCACCAGGCAGGCCAGGATCCGCCAGCGCCGCGGCTCGGCCGCGGTCTCCTCGGACACCGCGTGTCCGGTCTTGTTCTGCAGCATGGGAGCTCCGCATCCCCCCTCCGGGTGGTCCCATAAACGCGACAACGGTAGGGAAGGACGAACAGTGAAGCAAGTAGTCATATAAGCGTACGCATTGTTTTTTCAGGGCTCTCTTGACGGCGTACTGCCCAAGTCGGGACCGTTGGTGACGAGACGACCGCATCGGGCGAACCGCCCTGACGGCCCGTAACGTCTCCCTGCCCTGCATCCGTTGCACCCCTGTGCCGATCGGAGCCCGCCCTGAATTCCCCGTCTCCCGGACCGGATCCGTCGCCCGGCCCGACCCTCGAGGAGATCCGCACGGTCGTCAACGACCTTGTGCCCTTCCAGAAGTTCGCCGGAGTCGAGGTGACCGAGATCGCCGCCGGACGTGCCGTCGCCACGCTGCCGGACTCCGGCGACACCCTCAACCATGTGGGAACCCGGCACGCCGCCGCCCTCTTCCTGGTGGCCGAGGCCGCCTCGGGGGCCGCCCTCGCGGGGGCGCTGCGCGAGCGGATCGCCGAGATCTCCTTCGTCCTGCGGGCGTCGGAGATCTCCTACCGCAGGAAGGCCCGTGGGGAGATCCGGGCGGTGGCCGCGGTCCCGGACGCGGACCTGCCGGCCAGGGCCGCCCAACTGGCCCCGGGCGAACGGTTCGAGGTCACGACCACCTCCCTGCTGCACGACGCCGAGGGTGAACCCGTCGCCGAAGCCGCGTTCACCTACCACTGCCGCCTGCCGGCTCCCTGAGCAACTCGGGACGCACGACAGCACGAAAGGAAGAAGAGCCCGGTGAACTCCCTGGAGCGCCACGACCTTCCGGTCGCAAGGATCCCCAAGCGCTGGTACAACGTGCTTCCCGACCTCCCCCGCGCCCCCGACGACTTCCTCGACCCGGACACCAGGGAACCGGTCGAGACCGAGTTCATGGAACGTCTGCTGCCCAAGGCCCTGGTCGCCCAGGAGACCTCCCCGGAGCGGTGGATCGCCATCCCCGAGGAGGTCCGCGCGGCCTACCGCCTCTGGCGGCCGACGCCCCTCTACCGGGCCCTCGCCCTCGAACGCCACCTAGAGACGCCCGCGGAGATCTACTTCAAGTACGAGGGGGCCAGCCCCTCCGGCTCGCACAAGCTCAACTCCGCGCTGGCACAGGCGTACTACGCCAGGCTGGAGGGCTGCGAGCGGCTCGTCACCGACACCGGGGCCGGCCAGTGGGGCAGCGCCCTGTCCATGGCGTGCAGCCTGTTCGGCATCAAGGCGCTCGTCTACATGGTCCGCGCCAGCTACGAGAGCAAGCCCTACCGGCGGCACTTCATGGAGACCTTCGGCCAGGAGGTCCTGCCCAGCCCCGGCCCGCACACCGAGTTCGGCCGCAACCTGCTCAAGGAGTTCCCGGACCACCCCGGTTCGGAGGCCACCGCCGTCTCCGAGGCGCTGGAGACCGTCCGGCTCAACCCGGGCGACCGCTTCTCGATGGGCGCCTTCGCCGGACACGTCCTGCTGCACCAGACCGTCGTCGGCCTGGAGACCCGCGAACAGCTCGAAGAGCTCGGCAAACAGCCCGACTTCCTCGTCGCCTCCGTCGGCTGCGGAAGCAACATGGGAGGGTTCGCCTTCCCGTTCGTCGGCGACAAGATGGCCGGGCAGGACATCACCATCCTCGCCGCCGAACCGGCCGCCTGCCCCACCCTGACCAGTGGCACCTACCGCTACGACTTCGCGGACGCCAGCGGACTGGGCCCGATGGCCCGCACCTACACCCTCGGGCACGAGTTCGTCCCGCCGCCCATCCACTCCGGCGGCCTGCGCTACCACGGCGCCGCCCCGCTCGTCGGACTCGCCAAGCACGAGGGCATCCTGGACTCGCGCGCCTACGCCCAGAAGTCCGTCTTCGAGGCGGGCACGCTCTTCGCCCGGCTGCACGGACTGCTGCCCGCGCCCGAGAGCGCCCACGCCATCCGCGCCGCCATGGACCTCGCGATCGAGTGCCGCGAACAGCGCCGCCGGGCCGTCATCGTCTTCTGCTACAGCGGCCACGGACTGCTCGACCTCGGGGCCTACGGCTCCTACACCGCGGGGGAGATGGCCGACACCGAGCCGTACGAGGCCGCTCTCGCCGCCGGCGACCCCTCCCTCGTCGTCCCGGCCGGAAGGTGACCCGTTGTACTCCTACGCGCAGTACATCGACGGACAGGACCGTCCCGGCACCGCCTGGACCTACTGCCTGGACGCGGGCGCCTTCCTCGCCGACCCGAGGGGCACCTTCGGCCGCAAGCGCCGCCTCGAACGGGCCGGCGGCGAGGCCCCCGGCACCGACGCCGACACCGCCGGCATCACCGGCCGGGTCGCGCTCAGCGGCCCGGACGACGTCGCGGACGCGCTGCGCGCCGCGCACGCCGCCGCCCGCGAGTGGGGCCGCACCGACCTCGACACCCGCATGGAGCTCGGCCCCCGGCTGCACGCCGCCCTCAAGGCCCGCCACGACGAACTGCTCGACATCCTGATCTCCGAGGGGCACCCGCGCCGGCTGGCCGAGTGGGAGATCGCCGGCATGCTCATGGGCAGCAGCCCGGAGACCGTCTCCTTCTACCGCAGCCAGCTGGAGCAGCGCTTCGACAGCCCCGGCCGCTCCATCGCCCTGCTGCGCAAGCCCGACGGGGTCGTCTGCCTCAACCCGCCGCAGAACGCGGCCGCCTCCAACTCCTTCCTGGGCACCGCCACCCTCGGCGCGGGCAACGCCCTCGTCGTCAAGGCACCCCGCACCGCCCCGCTCGGCGTCGCCTTCCTCTACCGGGAGATCGTCGCCCCGATCCTCGACGGGCTCGGCGCCCCGCCCGGCACCGTCAACCTGGTCTCCGGCGCCACCCGCCCCATGCTCCGCCAGTGGCTGAACAGCCCGCACGTCGACGACATCATGTTCTTCGGCGACAGCGACACCGGCCTGGAGTTCGGCGGCGAGTGCGTCGCGCACGGCAAGAAGCCCGTCCTCGAACTCTCCGGCAACGACAGCCTGGTGGTCTGGAACGACGCCGACCTGGACGGCGCCGTCGACGCCCTCACCGAGTGCTTCTACGGCTCCGGGCAGATCTGCATGGTGCCCAAGTGCGCCGTCGTCCACCCCGACATCGCCGACGCCCTGCTGGAGAAGCTCACCGCCCGCTGCCGCGCCCTGCGCCCCGGCTACCCCGACGACCCCGACGTCCTGCTCAGCCCCGTGCTGAAGATGGGCGGCTTCCACGAGGTGCTCGCCGACGCCGAACGGCAGGGCTGCGCCGTCCTGTGCGGCGGCCGGCGGGTGGACGTCGACGGCGAACCGTCGCTGACGGGCACGTTCCTGGAGCCCACCGTCGTCCGCGTGAACGGGCTGCGCGACGCCCGCCGCGTCCGGGCCGTGCGCGAGGAGACCTTCTTCCCGCTGCTGCCCGTCGTCGTCCCGGACGAGCGCGACGACACCCGCGAACTCCTCGGCGCCGTCGTCGACTTCGTCAACGACAACGAGTACGGGCTGCGCAACTCGCTGTGGTCCGGCGACGAGAAGGTCGTGGAGACCTTCGCCCGCCAGGTCACCAACGCCGGCCTGCTCAAGGTCAACGACTCCCACATCGGCTTCGTCCCCTACCTCGGCACGCACGGCGGCACCGGCCGCACCGGCGGACCGTACGGCGAGCTCAACTACCCGATCCTGCGCACCTCCCACCTGCAGGGCGTGTCCGTCGTCACCGACGGCTCCCGCCCCACCCCCGTGTGATCCCCGCCTGACCCCGGGCCGCTCCCGGCCGAAGGAACCGGAGGAATGGACACCATGCGCACCCCGTGCGACCAGGAGCGGCAGCGGCCGGCCCCGGAACGGCCGGCGGCCGCCGCGCCCCCGGGCCCCCGCCCGCGCAGGCGCAGGCCCGCCCGGGCCGACCGCCTCACCGCCCGGCTGGCCGCCCGGGCCGGCGGCCGCCGGGTGGTGGTCACCGGCGCCTCCGGCGCCATCGGCCGGCAGCTCGCCGTCCTCCTCGGGCAGGCCGGCGCCGACCTCGTCCTGCTCGGCCGCGACCGGCGGGCCCTGGCCGAGACCGCCCGGCACGCCGCCATCGGCACCGGCACCGTCCGCGTCCAGGTGGCCGACCTCACCGTCCCCGCCGACATCGCCCGCTTCGCGGACCGGCTCGCCGAGGAGTGCGGCGGCGCCGACATCCTCGTCAACAACGCCGGACGCTCCATCCGGCGCGGCGCCGACCGCGCCGTGGAGCGCCCCCACGACTACCGCAGGACCATGGCCGTCAACTACTTCGGCGCCGTGGACCTCACCCTGCGCCTCCTCCCCGGCATGCGCGAACGCGGCCACGGGCACATCGTCAACGTCGCCACCATCGGACTCCAGCTCGGCATGGGCCGTTTCACCGCCTACAACCCCTCCAAGGCCGCCCTGGAGGCCTTCGGCCAGTCCCTCGCCCCCGAGCTGCGCCGCGAGGGCATCCGCGTCAGCACCGTCCACCTGCCCCTCGTCCGCACCCCGATGAGCGCGCCCACCACCGCGTTCGCCCGGCTGCCCGCCCTCGACCCGCGCCAGGCCGCCCGCATGGTCTGCACCGCGCTCGTCACCGGCAGCCCCCGGGTCTCCACCCGGCTCGGCACCCTCGGCGAACTCCTCGGCGTCGCCGCCCCCCGGGCCCGCCTCGCCCTCGCCGCCCTGGAGTACCGCTGCCTGCCCGAATCCCCCAGCGCCCGGCGAGGTGCCCGATGAGCCGTGCACTCCAACAGGCCCTGGACGCACCCACGGTGGCCGAGGCCTTCGAGCTGACCGCCGCCGCGCACGCCGACCGCCCGGCCCTCCACGGAGCCGACGGACGGACGTACACCTGGGGCGCCTACCGGGACGCCGCGCACCGCTGCGCCGCCGTACTGGCCCGCCTCGGACTGCGCCCCGGCGACACCCTCGGCCTGCTGCTCGGCAACCGGCCCGAGTTCCACATCGCCGACGCCGCCGCCATGACCATCGGGGTGACGACCTGCTCGCTCTACCCCACCTCCCCCCGGGACGAACTGCGCCACCTCGTCGACGACTCGCGCATGGCCGTCCTGGTCACCGACGACCCCGAACGGGCCGCGGACCTGCGGCGCCACTGCCCGGGGCTGCGGGAGACCCTCCTCGTCGGGGACGGGCCCGGACCGCTGACGGACGCCGACGGCACCGTCCCGTACGACCACCGGCCGCGCCCCGACGACGTCCTCACCGTCGTCTACACCTCCGGAACCACCGGACCGCCCAAGGGAGTCGAGCTCACCCACGGCGCCGTCCGCGCCACCGGACGGGCCTTCCTGGAGCGCGTCCCCCTCCCGGCCGGCAGCCGCCTGGTCTCGTACCTGCCCATGGCCCACATCGCCGAGCGCTGCTGCTCGCACTACCTGCCCATGGTCCTCGGCGCCGACGTCACCTGCTGCCCCGGCCCCGAGCGGCTCTTCTCCGTCCTGCCCGAGGTCCGCCCGCACTGGCTGTTCTCCGTCCCCCGGATGTGGGAGAAGCTGCACACCCGGCTGCTCGCCGAACTCGACGCGGCGCCCGAGGAGTTCCGCCGCGGAGCCCTGCGCGCCCTGGAGCTCGGCGAGGCGCTCGCCACCGCCGACGACGCGGACGCCCGGGCGGAGTACGCGCGCCTGGAGCCCGGCCACCTGGCCCCGGTACGGAGCCTGCTCGGGCTCGACGCGACCCGTTTCGTCCACGTCGGCGCCGCCCCCGTGGCCCCCGCGACCATGGCCTTCCTGCGCGCCCTCGGCCTGCCCGTCGGCGAGATCTGGGGCATGACCGAACTCTGCGCCGCCGCCTGCGTCACCGTCCCCGGCGAGCACCGGGTGGGCTGGATCGGACCGCCCCTGCCCGGCGTCGAGGTGCGCACCGCCGCCGACGGCGAGGTGCTCGTCCGCGGCCCCAACGCGATGCTCGGCTACCGCGGACGGCCCCGCGAGAGCGCCGAAGTCCTCGACGCGGACGGCTGGGTGCACACCGGCGACCTCGGCGAGCTGGCCGCCGACGGCGCACTGCGCATCACCGGCCGCAAGAAGGACATCATCGTCAACGCCTACGGCAAGAACATGGCGCCCGCCCGCATCGAGGCCCGCATCGGCCACGGCGACCCCCTCATCGACCAGGTCTGCGTCATCGGCGACGGCCGCCCGTACAACGTCGCCCTCATCACCCTCGGCGGCGACCCGGGCACCGGCCTTGATGCCGACCCCGGCACCGAGCGGATCCGCCGCGCCGTCGCCCGCGGCAACCGGCACCTGTCCCGGCCCGAGCGGGTGCGGCGGTTCGCCGTCGTCCAGGACGCCTGGACGCCGCACAGCGGACTGGTCACCCCCACCCTCAAGGTGCGGCGCCGGACCATCGGCCGGCACTACCGGGACCTCATCGACACCCTCTACGCCGGCGGCGGCCTGACCCCCCTCGAGGACTGACCCATGCGGCCCCTGACGAACACCCCCAGGCCCGCCCCGCCGGTCGCCGCCACGACCGCCCGGCTGGCCGGACAACTGACCGCGAGCGGACCGGAGTTCACCCCCCGGGCGCCCTTCACCCTCGACGTCACGGCCCGCCTGCCCGGCGCCACCCCCGACGACGTCGCCCTGGCCCACGAGCGCGCCCGCGCAGCCCAGCGGCACTGGGCCGCCCGGGACGTGCGCGAACGGGCCCGCGTCCTCGGCCGCGTGCACGACCTGCTCCTCGACCGCCGGCACGAGGCCCTCGACCTCCTCCAGTGGGAGACCGGCAAGGCCCGCGTCCACGCCTTCGAGGAGGTCGTGGACGCCGCCGGGGTCTGCCGCCACTACGCGCGCCGCGCGGCCCGGCTCCTCGCCCCGCGCCGCCGCCCCGGCGCGCTGCCGCTGCTGACGGCGGTGCGCGAACTGCGCCACCCCAAGGGCGTCGTGGCCGTCATCACCCCCTGGAACTACCCGCTCAGCCTCAGCGTCGCCGACGTCGTCCCCGCCCTGCTCGCGGGCAACGCCGTCGTCCACAAGCCCGACACCCAGACCGCCTGCACCGCCCTGTGGGTGCGCGCCCTGTGCACCGAGGCCGGGCTGCCGGAGGAGGTCTGGCAGATCGTCGTGGGCGAACCCGCCGACGTCGGGCCCGCGTTGCTGGCCGGAGCCGACCATCTGGCCTTCACCGGCTCGACCGCCGCGGGCCGGGTCCTCGGCCGGATGGCCGCCGACCGCATCATCGGCTGCATGCTCGAACTCGGCGGCAAGAACCCCCTGGTGGTCCTCGCCGACGCCGACGTCGAACGTGCCGCGGCCGGCGCAGTCCGGGCCTGCTTCACCAGCGCCGGGCAGCTGTGCATGGCCGCCGAGCGGATCCTCGTCCACATCTCCCTGTACGACCGGTTCCTCGCCCGCTTCCTGGACCGCGTCACCGCCCTCCGCCTCTCCGCCGCCTTCGACTTCGGCGCCGACATGGGCTCGCTCACCTCCCGGCGCCAGCTCGACCGCGTCGCCTTCCACGTCGGCGAGGCCCTCGACAAGGGCGCCCGCCTGCTGTGCGGCGGCCGTCCGCGCCCCGACGTCGGCCCGCTCTTCCACGAACCGACCGTCCTCGCCGAGGTCGCCCCCGGCATGGCCGTGCACCGCGAGGAGACCTTCGGTCCCGTCGTCTCCGTCCGTCCCTTCCGCGACGACGAGGAGGCCATAGCGCTCGCCAACGACGGCCCGTACGGCCTCAACGCCAGCGTCTGGAGCCGCAGTCCGGCCCGGGCCGCCGCGCTCGCCGCCCGGCTCTCCGCCGGTGCCGTCAACATCAACGAGGGCTTCCGCACCGCCTATGTCTCCTACGCCGTGCCCATGGGGGGCCGAGGCCACTCCGGGACCGGCCACCGGCACGGCCCCGGCGGCCTGTTGCAGTACACCGACCTCCAAGTCGTCGCCCGCGCCCGGGCGGACGTCCTCGACCCCCGCCCGGGAGCCGACCCCGAGCGCCACACCGAGCGGCTCACCGCGCTGCGCCGGACGATGACGAGGCTGGGGTTGGGATGACCGGGATGACGTGCTTCAGCTGCTTCCTGGTCGGCGGCAACGCGATGGTCGCCTCCTGCGCCGAACTCCTCCTGGAGCGCGGCCACCGGGTCCTCGGAGTGGTCTCCGCCGACCCCGGGGTCCGCGACTGGACCGTCCGGGCCGGACTGCCCGCCCTCGCCTTCGGCCCGCACCTGGAGGACCGGCTCGCCGCCGAGCCGTTCGACCACCTCTTCAGCGTCGCCAACCTGCGCATGCTGCCCCGGCGCATCCTGGAGCTGCCGCGCGGCCTGCCCGTCAACTTCCACGACGGCCCGCTGCCCCGGCACGCCGGGGTGCACGCCACCGCCTGGGCCCTCCTGGAGGGCGCGGACGTCCACGGCGTCAGCTGGCACGTGATGACCGAGGAGGCCGACACCGGCGACGTCCTGGTGCACCGCGAGGTGCCGGTGGCGCCGGGGGAGACCAGCGCGACGCTCAACGTGAAGTGCCTGGAGGCGGGCATCGACGCCTTCGGCGAACTCGCCGACGCGCTCGCGTCCGGCCGCGTCCGGCGCCGCCCCCAGGACCTCGCGCGGCGCACCTACCACGGCCGCCACGACCGGCCGCCGGGCGGCGGCCTGCTGCGCTGGGACCGCCCCGACGGCGAACTGGACGCCGCCGTGCGCGCCCGCGACTTCGGGCCGCACGCCAACACCTTCGGATCCGCCAAGGCCGTCATCGGCGAACGTGCTCTTGTCGTCGGCGACTTGACCGTTCTGCCCGGCCGGTCTGGGCATGCCCCGGGAACGGTGCTCGCCGTCGACGGTACGGTCGACGTCGCCACGGCCGGACGGGACATACGGCTGACCCTGCGTGGCGCACCCCCCGGCCACGGCCTGCGCCCGGGCGACCGGCTCCCCGTGCCGGGCGCCGCCCTGCTGGAGGCCGCCGGCCGCGCCGAGGCCGCGAGCCTGCCCCACGAGGCCTACTGGGTACGGCGGTTGAGCCGGATCGAGCCCGCCGACCTGCCCCACCGGAGCGACGACGCCCTCACGGAGTCCGACATCCCCGTACCCGAGGGCGTACAGGACCCCCACTGGGTGCTGGCGGCGCTCCTCGCCTTCCTCGTACGGGCCGGAGTCGCCCCCGGGACGGACGTACGGCTGCACCGCCCGGCCCCGGACACCGGCCACCCCGCCGTCGACACCCTCTACGCCGACTGGATCCCGCTGCGCGTACCGGCCCTCGACGGGCGCGGCATGGCCGCCCTGCGCGACGAGGCCGCCCGCGAGGCGACCGGCCGCGGGCCCATCCCGTACGACCTGTGGTCCCGCCACCCCCGGCTGCGCACGGCCCCCCGGACCCTCCCCGTCTGCTTCACCTTCGACGACGAGGCCGAACCCCCGCCCGGCACCGGCCTGTTGATCCGCATCCCCCGGGGCGCGGGCCCCTGCAAGTGGACCGGCCCCGACGGGCCGCCCGCCTCCTACGCCGCCGCCTACCTGCGTGACCTGCACCGGGCACCCGGCGCCGATCCGGCCCGCGTCCCGCTCGGCACCGAAGAGACCCGGCGCGCCATGGCCGCCCGGAACGACACCGCGGCCCCCCTCGCCCTCGGCACCACCGTCCACCGCATGGTCGCCCGGCAGGCCCGGCTGCGCCCCGACGCGCCCGCCGTCACCTGCGCCGGGCGGACTCTCTTCTACGGCGAACTCGACCGCGAATCCTCGGAGTTCGCCGGACACCTGCGGGCCCTCGGCGCCGGGCCCGGGCAGCGGGTGGGCGTGTACCTCGACCGCTCCGCCGACCTGCTCGTGGCCCTCCTCGGCGTCATGAAGTCCGGCGCCGCGTACGTCCCGCTCGACCCCGTCTACCCGCCCGCCCGCATCGCCGCCATGGTGGCCGACGCCGCCCCGGCCCTGCTGGTCACCGAGGAACGCCTCGCCGGGACGCTGCCCGCGACGGGCACCGACGTCCTGGTCCTGGACCGCGAGCGCGCCGCCGCCGAACCCGTGGACGGCGCGGACGTCGACCCCGGCGGCGACGCGTACGTCATCTTCACCTCGGGCTCCACCGGCCGCCCCAAGGGAGTCCGCGTCGGCCACCGGGCCCTGGCCAACTTCGTGTGCGCGATGGCCCGGACGCCCGGCTTCACCACCGGCGACCGGCTGCTCGCCGTCACCACCCTCTGCTTCGACATCGCCGGCCTGGAGCTCTACGTCCCGCTGGCCACCGGCGGACAGGTCGAGATCGCCCCGGCCGGGACGGCGGCCGACGGCTTCCGGCTGCGCACCCTCCTGGAGGGCTCCCGCCCCACCGTCCTGCAGGCCACGCCCGCCACCTGGCGCATGCTGATCGACGCCGGCTGGCGGGGGCAGCCGCAGGACGCCCCGCTGCGGATGCTCTGCGGCGGCGAGGCGCTGCCCCCGGACCTCGCCCGGGACCTGCTCGCCCGGGGCGGCCGGCTGTGGAACCTCTACGGGCCCACCGAGACCACCATCTGGTCCGCCGTCACCGAAGTGCCGCCCGACGGACGGCCGTTGATCGGTCCGCCCATCGCCAACACCCGCTTCCACGTCCTGGACGGGGACCGGCGCCCGCTGCCGCCCGGCGTGCCCGGCGAGCTGTACATCGGCGGGGCGGGCGTGGCCGCCGGCTACCTCGACCGGCCGGAGCTGACGGCCGAACGGTTCGTGACCGTGCCCCAGGACCCCGGAACCGTCTACCGCACCGGCGACATCGTCCGCCAACGCCCCGACGGACACCTGGAGTTCCTCGGCCGGGCCGACGGACAGATCAAGATCCGCGGCCATCGCGTCGAGACCGGCGAGGTCGAGGCGGCCCTGCGCGCCCACCCCGCGGTGGACCGCGCCGTCGTCGCCCTGCGCGACGAACGGCTCGTCGGCTACGTCGTCCCGCACGGCACCCCGCCCACGGCCGGGGAGCTCCGCGCCCATCTGGCCGGCGGCCTGCCCGGCTACATGATCCCCTCGGTCTTCGTGACGCTGGACCGCATCCCGCTCACCGCCAACGGCAAGACCGACCGCGCCGCCCTGCCCGCCCCCGTACCGCCCCGGCCCACCGCCGACGCCCGGCCGCCCGACCGCTCCGAACGGTTCGTCGCCGAGGTCTGGCGCGAGGTGCTGCGCCTGGACCACGTCGGCGTCGAGGACAACTTCTTCGAGGTGGGCGGCGACTCCCTGCTGCTGATGCGCGTCATGGCCCGGCTGCGGGACCGCACCCGGCAGCCCCTGACCCGCGTGGAGATGTTCATGTACCCCACCGTCCGCTCACTGGCCCGCCGCCTCGCACCGCCCGACGCCCCCCGTCCGGGCCCGCCGGAACCCGCCCGCCGCACGGGCGGGCGCACCGCGCTGGGCGAGCTGCGCCGGCGACGCCACGACTGAACCACCGACACCCGCCACCAGGACGGGGAAGGGAGAACGGCCATGCGCGCGTGCACCGTCTGCGCCCTCAAGGAGAACCACCCCGGGATCACCATCGGCGACGACGGCGTCTGCAGCCTGTGCACCCTGGACTTCGCCGGCGAGCTGATGGAGAACTTCGCCTACACCAGCCGGGTCTTCGAGGAGTTCACCCGCAGCGGCCCCAACCCGCACGGCGACCACGACTGCCTCTTCATGTACAGCGGCGGCAAGGACAGCACCTACATGCTGGACAAGTTCGCCGGAGAATACGGCAAACGCGTCCTCTCCTACACCTTCGACGTCCCCTTCGAGAGCGCGCACGCCGCCGAGAACATCAAGCTGGCCAGGGAGCGGATCCCCGCCACCTTCGTCGTCGACTCCGACGACGACAACATCAAGGCCATGATGCGGGAGGTCTTCAACCGGACCCCCGCCAAACCCGGCAAGTACCTGGACGAGAAGCTGCCCTGCGTCTCGTGCCGCTCCTTCTTCGTCATCCGGGCCATCCTCTACGCCTTCCGCCACCGCATCCCCTACATCGTGCTGTGCGCCGACCCCCAGCAGATCCTCACCATGGAATCGGACGTGCGCGAGGTGGTCCGGGGCTTCTACCGGACCTTCGGACGGGAGCTGACCGGGGAGCTGTTCGGGGGCGTGCTGGAGGAGCTGCTCTTCGCCGACGAGGAGCAACTGCCCCGCATCGTCTTCCCGTTCATCGCCATGCGCTACGCCTACGACCCGGACCGCATCGTGGCCGAGCTCAAGGCGAAGGGGCTGTACACCTCGTCCCCGCTGGAGACCCACTGCACCCTCTTCCCGCTGCTCAACTACTACTCCTTCGCCAACTGGGACTGCATGTTCTACAAGCTGAACGCGGCCAGCCACCGGCGTTCGGTGCGGCGCGACGAGAACCACTCCCGGTCCACCTTCAGCATCACCTTCCCGCGCGCGGCCGACCTCCCGCTGATCGAGGAGCGGCTGAAGAAGGTCGTCCTCGACATCGCGGGCAACCGCGGCGACCCCGCCGCGCAGGAACGCGAACTCATCGGACTCTTCCAGCGGTTGGACGCCACCGAGGACGCGGCGCGCTTCGTCGCGCAGGGATTCCTCGCCATGCGGAAGACCGCTGCGGACCTCGGCATCACCCTGCGGAGCACTGGGGCGGAGACATGACGGACTGCGATGTGGCGATCATCGGAATGGCCTGCCGGTTCCCCGGCGCCCCCACCGTGGAGGCCTTCTGGGACCTCCTGCGCGAGGGCCGGGAGAGCGTGCGCTTCCCCACCGAGGGCGAACTGCTGGCCGCCGGCGCCGACCCGGCCGAGCTGGCCCGCCCCGGGTTCGTCCGGGCCGCCCAGGCCATCGACGGCGTCGAGCTGTTCGACGCCGCCCACTTCCAGATCCCCGAGGACGAGGCCGAACTCCTCGACCCCCAGCACCGGCACTTCCTCCAGTGCGCGCTCGCCGCCCTGGAGGACGCCGGCTACGACCCCGGTACCCACCCCGGCGAGATCGGCGTCTTCGCCGGCGCCGGCATGAACACCTATCTGCCCGGCAACCTCGCCGACCGGTACGCCGCCGGCTCCACCCTCGGCCGCTACCGCCTGATGCTCGCCAACGACAAGGACTACCTGGCCACCCGCGTCTGCTACAAGCTCGACCTGCGCGGCCCGGGCGTCACCGTCGGCACCGCCTGCTCCACCTCGCTGGTCGCCGTCCACCTGGCCTGCCTGAGCCTGCTCGCGGGGGAGTGCGGCACGGCCCTCGCCGGCGCGGTGCATCTGCGTCTGCCGCAGGACGAGGGGTACCTGTACCAGGAAGGGATGATCTTCTCGCCGGACGGGCACTGCCGGGCCTTCGACGCCGGAGCGCGCGGCACCGTGCTCGGCAGCGGCGTCGGCGTCGTCGTCCTCAAGCGGCTCGACGACGCGCTGGCCGACGGCGACACCGTGCACGCCGTCGTCAAGGGCACGGCGGTCACCAACGACGGCTCCGCCAAGACCGGTTTCACCGCGCCCGGCGTCGAACGCCAGGCCGCCACCGTCCGCGAGGCCCAGCGCGTCGCCGGCTGCCCGCCGGAGACGATCGGCTACGTCGAGGCCCACGGCACCGGGACCCCGCTCGGCGACCCCGTCGAAGTCGCCGCCCTCAACCGGGCGTTCGGCCCCACCGGAGCGGGCCGCACCCTCCTGGGCTCCGTCAAGACCAACATCGGGCACCTCGACGCCGCCGCCGGCATGGCCGGACTGATCAAGACGGCGCTGATGCTCCGCCACCGCACCTTCGTGCCCAGCCTCCACTTCCGCACCCCCAACCCGGACATCGACTTCGCCGCGGGCCCCTTCCGGGTCGGCACGGAGACCGTGCCCTGGCCGGACAGGGACGGACCCCGGCGGGCCGGCGTCAGCTCGTTCGGCGTCGGCGGCACCAACGCCCATGTCGTCCTGGAGGAGCCGCCCGCCGCCGGGCCCGCTCCGGTGCCGCGCCCGGCCGAGCCGCTGCTGGTGTCCGCCCGTACCCCCGGGGCCCTCGCCCGCGCCACCGGCGACCTGGCCCGCCATCTGCGCCGCCGCCCCGGACTGGACCTCGACGCGGTGACCCACACCCTGGCCGCCGGCCGCCGCCACCACCTCCACCGGCGGGCCGTCGTCTGCACCGGCACCCGCGACGCCGCGCTCTCCCTGGCCATCCTCGACCCCGGCCGGGTCTGGACCGGGCGCGGCGACCAGGAACCGGACGGCTTCGCCCTCGTCCTGCCCGACGCCTCCCGCACGGCCGGAGCCGTCGAACTGTACGACGGACTCGGCGACTTCCGGGACATCGTGGACACCTGCGCGGGGACGCTCGGCACCGACCCCGCCGCCGTACTCGCCGACCGCCGCCTCGCCGCGTTCGTCGTGCCCTACGCCCTGGCCCGCGTGTGCCGCGCCTGGGGCGTACGGCCCGCCGCGCTCGTCGGCTGGGGCACGGGACGGACCGTCGCCGGCTGCCTGGCAGGGGTGCTCGGGCCCGACGACGCGCTGGCCCTGAGCGCCGGACGCCCCGTCGTCCCGGCGTGCGCCGCTCCGGAGGTCCCCGTGAGCCCCGGCACGCGCTGGCTGCGGCCCGGCGAAGCGGCCGACCCCGGGACCTGGACCCGGCCCGCGACGGGGGAGGCCGACCGGGCGCGGGCGGAAGCCCTGTTGAAGGAGGAGGGGCTGGTCCCCCTCGTCCTCGACCCCGCCGACGGCAGCGCCACCGAGGTCCTGCTGAACGTCTTCGCCCGGGCCTGGACCCACGGCGCCGACGTCCGCTGGGAGCACTGGTACGGGCCCGGCCGACGGCGCCGGGTCCCCCTGCCCACCTATCCGTACGAGCCGCGGCGCCACTGGATCGAGCCCCCGTCCCGGCGCACCGCCACGGACGCCCCCGACGACCTGCGCCGCCGCGTCGAGCAGGCGGGCCCGGCCGAACGCAGCGCGATCCTCCAGGAGTTCCTGCGCCCGCTGGCCGCCCGCCTCCTCGAACCCGAGGACGGGCGGCTCCCCGGCGCGGACGACAACCTCTTCCACCTCGGCGCCGACTCCCTCATCCTCATCGACATCGTCGCCACCCTCGGCACCGCCCTGGACCTGGCCCTCACCACCTCGTTCGACGACCCGCCCACCCTCCGCGGCCTCGCCGATCAGGTGGCGGCCTCCTGGCGGAAGGGATGAACGAGGCCGTGACCGGCTGGACCGTCACCGGCACCGGCGTCGTCACCGGCGCCGGTGCCGGGACCACCGAGCTCTTCACCGCCCTGTGCGCCGGACGCGGCGCACCGCGCACCGTACGCTCCTTCGACACCTCCCGGCTCCGCACCCGGCACGGGTACGAGATCACCGGCCGCCCGCGGCGGCCGGCGGCCTGGCTCTGCGCGGCCGTCGCCGAGGCCCTCGCCGGGGCGGGACTGTCCGAGGACCTCTCCGACGTGCCCGTGCTCGTCGGCAGCGCCCTGCGCGACCTGCGCGGGGCCGAGCAGAACCGCCCGTCCGAGCCGCACTTCGGCGCCGCCCTGCGCGCACGCTTCGGAGCCTGCGACACCCACACCTTCGGCGGCGCGTGCTCCGCCTCCCTCTACGCGCTCGCCCTCGGCGCCGACCTCCTCGCCGCCCGGCGCGCGGACACCGTGGTGGTCGCCGGCGTCGACACCGTCACCGCCAGCATGTACGCCCTGCTCGACCGCGCCCAGCCCGCAGCCCCGCGCGAGGTCCGCCCCTTCGACCGCGACAGCGGCGGCCAGTTGCTCGGCGACGGGGCCGCCGCCCTCGTCCTGCGCCGCCCGGGGGCGGGCCCGGCCCGCGCGGTGCTGCGCTCCGTCGGGCTGCACTGCGACGCGGGCCACGTCACCGCGCCGTCCGCGGACGGGCTCGTCGCCGCCCAGCGCCGGGCCCACGCAGGCGCCGGCGTCACGGCCGCCGACATCGGCCTCGTCCACGCCCAGGGCACCGGATCGCCCCACAACGACCGTGCCGAGGCAGAGGCGTTGGGCCGGGTCTTCGGCCGGGAGGGCGGCGGCCCGCTGATCGCCGCGGTCGAGGGGATGACCGGGCACACCTCCGGGTGCTCGGGGCTGCTCAACACGGTGCTGGCGGTCGAGTGCCTGCGCAGCGGGCGGGTGCCTCCCGTCGTCGGACTCGACAAGCCCATCGCGGCGGCGGAAGGACTGCGCTTCAGCGTCGGGGAGTCGGCCGATCCGGTGTACGCCCAGGTGAATTCGTTCGGCTTCGGCGGGGTCAACGCCGTCGCGGTCCTGGGGAGGGCGGCATGACGGTCGTCACCGGCACCGGTACGGTGCAACATCCCCACGACGACCGCGCGTTGCGCTTCAAGGACCGTGCGACGCGGCTCGCCGTCGCGGCGGCGGAGGCCGCCCTGGCCGACGCGGGACTGCTGGCCGACGGCGCGCTGACGGTGCCCGGGACGGACGTCGGCACCGTCGTCAGCTCCAACCTCGCCACCCTGGACACCGTCCGCCGCGTCGCCGCGGCCCTCGACCGCGACGGCCCCGCCGCCCTGCGCGCCGTGGACCTCCCCAACGCGTGCAGCAACGCCACCGCCTCCAACGTCGCCATCCGCTTCGGTCTGCGCGGCATCAACCTGATGCTCTGCAACGGCGCCACGTCCGGGCTGGACGCGGTCGGCTGGGCGGATCTGGCCCTGGCGGCGGGACGGGCGCGGTACGTGCTCGTCGTGGGCGTGGAGCCCGCCGACGGTGCGGTCCGTCAACCGGCCGGAGGGGACGGGGCGTTCGACGGCGCGGCCGCGCTCGTCCTGGAGCGCGCGGCGACCGCCGCCGCACGGGGGCGCCGCGCCCGGGCGGTGGTGGCGGGTTACGCGCGGCGGCGGGACGGGGCGGCGGCCGCCGGGGCGGCGGCGAGGGCGGCGGGCGGAGCCGGGCCCGGGCTGTGGCTGCCGCCGGAGTCCGGCGCGGACGCCGCCGCACCGCCCCCGCCCGCCGTCGTCCACGACCTCGGCCGCACCCTCCCGCCGGCCTCCGGCGCCTTCGGGGTGCTCCAATGCCTGGCCGCCACCGCCTGGTTCGACGCCGGGACGCCGGACGGCGTCCCGCCCACCGCGCTCGCCGTGGCGGGCGGCGGCGCCGCGGACGACGCGGCGTCGGCCGTCCTGCTCACCGCCGCCGCACCGTACGACGGCGTATCGAAGGGCGAATCGGAGGGAGACGGATGACGCAGGTCCTGATCACCGGAGTAGGGGCCGTGTCCGGCCTCGGAACGGGAGCGGAGGCCATGTGGCGGACCCTGTGCGCCCCGCCCGACAGCCCCCCGCAGCGGGCGCCCGACCCCGGCGCCCGGATGCCGTTGCCACTGATCCACCTGGCTCCCGCCGAGGAGGGCCCCGAGGGCCGGACCACGCGGCTGGCCCTGACGGCCGCGCGGGAGGCGGTCGCCGACGCGGGGCTCGACGCCGCGCACCGGGCGCGCAGCGCCGTGGTGATGGGCACCGGCGGCGGCAACGCCGACCTCTGGGAGCGGCCGCTGGACCCCGGCCGGACGGACGCCCCGGCGTTCACGGTCGCCTCGCTGGTCGCCGCGGACCTGGGCGCGGGCGGTGGTGCGACGTGCGTCAGCAACGCCTGTTCGGCCGGCGGGTTCGGGCTCGGGATCGCGGCCGACATGATCCGCTCCGGGGAGGCGGACGTCGTCGTGGCCGGGGGAGCGGAGGCGTACAGCCGGGTCGCGCTCGGCTGCTTCAACCGCATGCGGGCCGTCGACCCGTACGCCTGCCGCCCGTTCCACCGCGACCGCGTGGGCACCGTCTTCGGCGAGGGCGCCGCCGTCCTCGTCCTGGAGTCGGCCGGCCACGCCCGGCGGCGCGGCGCGCGGCGCCCCTACGCGACGCTGGCCGGCTGCGGCTGGAGCTGCGACGCGCATCACCTGACCGCGCCCGACCCGGACGGCGTCCAGATCCGGCGGGCCATGACGGAGGCGCTCGCGGACGCCGGGGCGCCGGCGGAGTCGG
This sequence comes from Streptomyces luteireticuli, assembly GCF_041519305.1. Classification (NCBI taxonomy): domain Bacteria; kingdom Bacillati; phylum Actinomycetota; class Actinomycetes; order Kitasatosporales; family Streptomycetaceae; genus Streptomyces; species Streptomyces luteireticuli. The sequence goes on along the minus strand of NZ_CP167927.1, from coordinate 1,075,370 downwards.
TGGGGTGCGTCGTGCCGCACGGCACGGGCACCCGGCTGAACGACGTCGTCGAGAGCGAGGCCCTCGGCGCCGTCTTCGGCGAACGGCTCGCCCGCCTGCCGCTGTACAGCCTCAAGGCGCTGATCGGCCACACGGCGGGAGCCGCGGGCGCGCTCGGCGCCGTCACGGCGGCCCTCGTCCTGGACCGCGGCACGGTGCCGCCCAATGTGCCGCTCGGCGCCGACCAGGACCCCAAGTGCCCGGTCCATCTGCCGCAGGACGGCCCGGAGCCCCTGATGGGCCGTCATGTGATGGTCAATGCCTTCGCGTTCGGAGGGAACAACGTGTCGCTGGTCCTGGAAGGGCGGACGCCGTGACGGCGATCGATATGAACGTGATCGATCTGGTGGTGACCGGCATCGGTGTCGTCTCGCCCCGCGGCTGCGACCCGGCCGCCCTCGTCCTGGACGGCGCCGCCGGGGCCGACGACGCGTGGTTCGACGTCGCGGCCGAGCTGGGCGCCCGCGGCTACAAGTACGTTCCCCCGTCGTGCCGTTACCTGCTCGCCGCCACGCGCCGGGCCGTCGCGGACGCGGGCGACCCGTTCGCCGGGGTGCCCGAGACGGAGCGCGGCATGGCCCTCGGCACCAACAGCGGGATCGCCGCCCTCATCGACGCCATGGACGAGACCGTCACCGGCCCGGGCGCCGAGCGGCTCAGCCCGGCGACCGCCCCGTACTTCTCCATCAACACCCTCGCGGGCCGCGTCGCCATGGACCACGGCGTCAAGGGCTGGAACCTCACCCTCACCTCACCGCGCACGGCGGGCCTGGAGAGCCTGCTCGCCGGCTCGCGCGCGGTCGCCGCCGGCCGCTCCACGCTCCTGCTGGCCGGCTCGACGGAGGCGGCCCTCCCCGCGCACCACCCGGCCCACGCCGACTCCGAGGCGGGGGCGGCGGTGTTCGTGCTCCAGCCCCGCTCGCGGTCCCGCGCCGACCACTACGGCACGTGCCGCACCGTCACCTTCTCCCTCCCGGCCGCCGAGCCGCAGCTGGAGGAGACGCTGATCCGCCTCCTTAAGGACGCCCCGACGCCCGAGGCCGCCCTCGTGATCGCCGACGCGTCCCCCGTGGCCGCGACCCTGGCCCGTCACCTGCGCGACGACCTGGGCATCCCCACCGACACCGCCCCGGCCGCCGCGGGAACCCTCCTCCCGGTGCTCCACCTCGCCCGCACGCTCTCCCGCCCCGGCCACCCCCGCCTCCTGGCCACCGGCAGTCCCGACGGCGCCTGCGCCGTGACACTGGCCCACCCCCGCCGACTCCCCGACAACACGTAGACAACCTCTAGGAGTTGCTCGCCATGAACACCAACAGCACCACCGTCGACCTCGAGCACCTGCGCACCACCATCGCCGAGGTCCTCGAACTCGACCCCGAGGAGGTCACGGACGACGCCCGCTATGTCGAGGACCTCGGCGTCGACTCCCTGCTGGCCCTGGAGATGCAGATCGCCCTGGAGGAGCAGTACGGCGTCCAGCTCACGGAGGCGGACCTGGGCGAGGCGACGTCCTTGCGGGCGACGTACGACCTCGTCATGCGGAAGACCATGGCGGGCTGAACGCCTTTGCAGGCGTGGGGGCTTGACCGGAGGGGACGGCCAAGCCCCCACGCGCCGCCCGGGCCTACCGGTGTGCCGCCGGCTTCGTGACCGCGTTCGCGATGCGCAGGATCATCCGCCCCTGGCTGTCGTCCCGGTGCGTGGGGTTCCAGGAGTACGCCACCGTGCGCCGCAGGTCCTTGGTCGCGGTCACCGCCGAGTTGTAGCCGTACCGCTCGCCCGTCTTGCCCCACATGGTCACGCCGTTCACCGTGACCTTCTGCAGGCCCATGCCGTAGGAGGCCGGAGAGCCGTTCGTCATCCGCACGTCGTCGCCGGGAGTCGTGAACATCTTCTCCAGCGCCGCCTTCGGCAGCAGCCTGCCGGGGGTGAACAGGGCCGTGATGAAGCGCTCCAGGTCGCCGGTCGTGGAGATCAGTTCGCCCTCGCCCCACGCCTCGGACTGGTTGTACTCCGTCGCGTCCTTCAGCGTCCCGTCCGACATCGCCTGGTAGCCGTGGACGTGCGGACCGTGGATCCTCGGGTCGTCGCCGGGGAAGGAGGTGTGGCGCAGGCCCAGCGGGCGCAGGACGCGCTCGCCGATCGCCTTGCCGTACGGCTTGCCCGTCACCTTCTCGATCAGCATGGACGCCAGGACGTAGTTGATGCCCCGGTACTCCTGCTTCGTGCCCGGCGTGAACTTCATCGTGCGGTCGGGCAGCGTGGCCAGGATCGTCCTGGGCGTCCACCGGTCGTAGCGGTGCTGGAGGATCTGCTCCGGGGTGTTCTTCTCCGGACCGTTCTCGCTCGGCAGACCGCTCGTGTGGTCGAGGAGCTGGGAGACCTTGATCGGGGCGTACCCCTTGGCGCGCAGCTCGGGCAGATAGTCCTGGACGGGCCTGTCCAGGTCCACCCGGCCCTCGGCCGACAGCTGCAGCACCACGGTGGCCACGAAGACCTTGGTGATGCTGCCCGCCCGGAAGGCGTCGTCCTGCCGGATCGGCGCGCCCGTCCTCCGGTCCGCCACGCCCGCCGTGCCGTACCAGTGTCCCGCCGAGCCGCCGACCCGCAGCTGCGCGCCGGTCGCCTGCGGGTGGTCCAGGTCGGAGATGGCCGCGCGCAGGGCCGCCGGGTCGAGCGGGGGGAGGGAGGGAGCCGTTGTCGTGGTCGTGGGCGGTGCGGTGGCGGCGAAGGAGGCGGGGGCCGCGGCGCCCGCGAACAGGGCGGCGGTCAGTGCGGTGCCCACGAGGGCCCGGCGGGACAGGAATGTCGAGGTCATGTTGATCATGATTCCGGCGAGGGTCCGGCCCGCCATCCGGGAACGGCCCCCATCCGTCCCCGGCGTCCCCCTGATCCCGGACCCGGTGTTCCCCCGACACCACCTCGGGGTCGGCTCCCGCCCGCACGCCCGCCCGCGGACTACGGTCGGTGCATGGAGATCATCGTGGTGTACGAGCTCGACCCGTCGGCGGGCACGGCCGGCACCGGACCCGGCGGCGGGACCAGGACCCCGGTGCGCCGGGTGCACGCGGCCCCCGGCGCCCCCGGTGCCCCTTCCTCGCCGGGCCCGCGCACCGTCTGCGGCCGGGACACCTTCGCCATGGCCCGGGCCTCGTGGCAGCCCTCGGGGCAACCGGGGTCGCCGTGGTACCCGTCGGAGCACGCCGACAGGGTCTGCGACGACTGCGCCAGCGTCATGGAGGAGGAGACCTGAGTCACCGGCAAAAGGCGGTGAGGAGTCCACCGGATCTCTGCTACGGTCGCCGCCATGACCAAGCGCGCCGCTGTGACGACGACGCCGGAGAGTGTCCCGGCGCGCTGACCCATGAGATGAGTCCGAAGCCCCGGGGCGAGCGCCCCGGGGCTTTCGTCACGGCGTCCTCGCCCGCACCGCAGACGAGGAGACCACCGTGCACGACCACCGACAACTCGGCCGCGAGCTCGACCTGTTCGACACCGACCCGCTCATCGGCGCGGGACTGCCCTACTGGCTCCCCGACGGGGCCGCCGTACGTCACGCCCTGGAGGAGTACATCCGCGGCGAGGAACGGCGCGCCGGATACCGGCACGTGTACTCGCCGGTGCTCGGCAAACGGGAGCTGTACGAGATCTCCGGGCACTGGTCGCACTACAGCGACGACATGTACCCGCCCATGGACCTGGGCGGCGGCGAACAGGTCGTCCTGCGGCCCAGTCTGTGCCCGCACCACGCGGTGATCTACCGCTCCCGTCACCGCAGTTACCGCGAGCTGCCCCTGCGGATGGCCGAACTGGGCGGCATGTACCGCGCCGAACTGTCCGGCGTGCTCGGCGGGCTGACCCGCGTCCGGGCCATCCAGCTCAACGACGCCCATATCTTCTGCACCCTGGACCAGGTCGCCGAGGAGGCGCGGGGCGCGCTGGAGATGATCCGCCGCGCGTACCGGGCGCTCGGCATCGTCCCGGCCCGCTACCGTCTCTCCCTGCCGGGCGCCGACGGCAAGTACGTGGCCGCGCCGGAGCTTTGGCAGCGCTCCATCGCCCTGCTGACCGACGTCCTGGACCGCTCCGGGGTGGCCTACGAGGCGGCCGAGGGCGAGGCCGCGTTCTACGGCCCCAAGATCGACGTCCAGGTCGCCGACAGCGCCGGGCGGGAGTCCACCCTCTCCACCGTCCAGGTCGACCTCCACCAGCCGGAGCGGTTCGGCCTGCACTACACCGGCCCGGACGGGGCCAAGCACCGCCCCGTCATGGTGCACCGCGCCGTCATCGGCAGCGTCGAACGCGCGGTCGCCCACCTCGTCGAACAGCACGGCGGCGCCTTCCCCGCCTGGCTCGCCCCCACCCAACTGGTGATCCTTCCCGTCTCCGACGGCGAGCGGCCGGACGCCGAGGCGCTCGCGCGGCGTTGCGAAGGACTCGGACTGCGGGCCGGGACCGCCGGGCCCGAACGCGGCAGCCTGGGAGCACGGATCCGGGAGGCCCGCCTCGTGCCCTACCAGGTCGTGATCGGCCCCAAGGAGGCCGCGGACGGCCTGGTGGCGGTGCGCCTGCGGGACGGCCGCCGTCTGGAGCCCTGCCCCGCCGAGGAGTTCCTCGGCCGCGTCGGCGCCCTCGTCGGCGCCCACAGCACCGCCCTCTGGGACGGGCCCCCGTCCGCCCACCGCTGAAACCCGGCCGATCCGCCCTCTGTTCCGCCCGCTGTTTCCCACCGGTGCGGAACGGACAGGTTGGATCCGACGGGACAGGCGAGGGAGGAAAGTGCGCATGAGCGAGGACGCGACGCGGCGTTACTACGAGTCCGACGACGTGGACGCCTTCTACGACGAGGTCTGGGGCGGGGAGGACATCCACACCGGGATCTACGAACGGGCCGGGGAACCGGTCGCGGACGCGTCGCGGAGGACCGTCGAGCGACTGGCCGCCCGGCTGGGACCGGGGCCCGGGACCAGGGTGCTGGACCTGGGCTCCGGATACGGGGGAACCGCGCGGTACCTGGCGGGACGGTTCGGCTGCCGGGTCGTCGCGCTCAACCTCAGCGAGGCGCAGAACGAACGGCACCGCCGCACCAACGCCGAGCGCGGGCTCGACGGGCTCGTCGAGGTCGTCACCGGCTCGTTCCACGACGTGCCGTACGCCGACGGGGAGTTCGACGCCGTGTGCTCGCTGGAGGCGCTCTGCCACAGCGAGGACCGGGGGCGGGCGCTGGCCGAGGCGCTGCGGGTGCTGAAGCCCGGCGGGACGCTGGCGTTCACCGACGTCATGGCCGCCGAGGACACACCCCCCGAGGTGCTGCGCCCGGTCGTCGCCCGGCTCGGGGTCGACGCGCTGGCCACGCCCTCCTTCTACCGGGACGGACTGGCCGGGCTCGGGGCGGACGGGATCGGGTTCGACGACCACAGCGAGCAGTTGGTGCACCACTACGTCCGGCTGACGGAGGAGACCGAGGCCCGGAAGGCCGGGCTGAGCAAGGTCATCAGCCCGGACTATGTGGAGCAGTTGCTGGTGAACCTGCCCCTGTGGACGGACGCGGCCCGGCGGGGGCGGCTGCGCTGGGGGATCTTCCACGCCCGGCGCGCATGACGGCCGGCGGCCGTCGTCCGTCCGTCGTGTTCCAGCGCCTCTGCGCCCGGCGGGCGCAGAGGCGCTGGACGAATCCGCCGTGACTCCGCCACCATGCCGCCTGCGAGGGACAATCCCGTCCCCGGAGCGCGAAGGGGCCCGATCCGATGCGAAGACTTCTCCGCAGCCTGGTCGCCGGCGCGGCGGCCGCCCTGCTGGCCGTACCCGCCACCACCGCGAGGGCCGACACGGAGCCCAAGGCACCACCGGAGTTCGTCGCCCTCCGGGACGCGGACCCCACCATCCTCCAGGAGATGCGCTACATCACCCGGCACAACTTCACCGGCGAGCGCATCGACGGCTACCGTCAGCCGCTGTGCATCCTGACCCGGGACGCGGCGAACGCCCTGCGCCGGGCGCAGCGGACCTTCCTCCGGCAGGGCTACACGCTGAAGGTCTACGACTGCTACCGCCCGCAGCGCGCCGTCGACCACTTCGTGCGCTGGGCCAAGGACCTCGACGACCAGCGGATGAAGACCGAGTTCTATCCGCGCGTCGACAAGACGAGGCTGTTCGAGGACGGGTACATCGCCGCCAAGTCCGGCCACAGCAGGGGCAGTACGGTGGACCTGACCCTCGTCCGGCTGCCCGCGTGGCCCACGCGTCCGTACATCCCCGGCGAGCCGCTCACCTCGTGCTACGGCCCGAAGCGGGACCGCTTCCCGGACAACTCCCTCGACATGGGAACCGGATTCGACTGCTTCGACACCCTCTCGCACACCCTCGACCCGCGGGTCGTCGGCAAGCAGCACAGCAACCGGCTGCTGCTCAAGAACGGTCTGGAGAAGGCGGGTTTCGTCAACCTGCCAGAAGAGTGGTGGCACTACACCTGCAAGCCGGAGACCTTCCCGGACACGTACTTCGACTTCCCGATCACCCGGAGATCCCTCCCACGGGTCCGCTGACCGACGGTTTTTGACGACGTCGGGTGGGTGGGAGTGGGGGCGGCGCGAGCGCACCGCCCCCGTGCCGGACCGGTCCCCTGCGGTGACCGATCGTTTCGTTACTGCTCGTCGCGCTCGGTGACCCGTTCGGCGATCTCGGTCCTGACCGTCTCGTGCAACTCGTCCGACGTGAAGCCGAGGTTGCGCAGGATCCGCGCGGCCGGGCTCTTCTCGGCGCGGATCAGGCCGAGCAGCGTGTGCTCCGTGCCGACCCAGTCGTGGCCGAGGTCGGCCGCCGCGCGGCGCGCCTGCTCGATGGCCTCCTTGCTCTCCGGCCGGAAGGCGATGTGCCCCCGCAGCGCCTTCTCCCCGGCCGGCGGCATCGCTTCCTCGATCGCGTCCCGGATGCGTTGCTCCGACTCGGTTTTCGCCATCAGCACCTCGTACGCCAGGCCCCGCGGTTCGCCGAGCAGGCCGAGCAGCATGTGTTCGGTGCCGATGAAGTCGTGCTTGTGCGTCCGGGCGGCTTCCTGTGCCAGCACGATGCTGTGCCGGTTCAGGTGGGTGAACCGCTCGAACGGGGCGGGTGCGTGGCGTTTCTGGACGGCCTGTTTGGACACGCCGATGGCGTCGCCGATCTCGGTCCAGGACGCGCCGGTCTGCTTGGCCTTGCTGACGTAGTGGTCGATGAGCTGGTCACCGAGGTCGGACAGCGTCTGGGCGCGGAGTCGCGCCTCGCTGATGCGGTCCAGCTCATTGGCTTCGGGGAGTTCCTCGTCGAGCCGGGCGATCAGGTCGGCGAGGCTGATGTCGAGTGGGCTCATGCGTCAACTCTAAGTTGACAACCGCCTGTCGTCAACGTGTGGTTGACGGTCGGCGTTGCGCAGAGCGCCAGGATGCGCGCTCCGGCGGCTCCCGCGCCCAGGGCTTGCCCGATGGACCTGCGCCGACCCATCGGACATGCCCTGGTCGTCACTGACGTTGCCGCGGCCGGGAGTTGGAGGAGCGGCCGGAGGAGGAGGCCGAGCGGGGTCGGGTCGACGAGGTCGGCGCCGCGAGGGCGCGGGTATCGTCCCGCGCGGGCGGTGTCAGACGTCGGCCCCGGTGAGCTCCTGCCGCAGGTCCGGCGCGGCGGCCGGCGCGTTGTCCGTGCGGCGCTGGAGCACGCCCGCCCACAGCGTGCCCAGGAGGCCGAGCACGCCGAGGGCGGCACCGACCCACGCCACGGACGCGTAGCCCCAGTCGGCGCCGATGGCCAGGCCGCCCAGCAGCGGCGCCAGGGTGTTGCCGATGTTGAAGGCGGAGGTGTTGGCGGCGCCGACGAGGGTCGGGGCGCCGGGGGCCACGGTGAAGACCCGGGACTGCAGGACCGGGTTGGTGACGTAGCCGGCCATGCCCAGGAAGAAGACGGCCACGACCGAGACGGTCACGTTCCGCGCCGCCAGCGCGAGCACCATGGAGGCGACGACCAGGCCGCCGAGGCCGAGGACGAGGGTGCGGATCGGGTGCGACTCGGCGACGCGGCCGCCGATCGTCATGCCGATCAGTCCGCCGACGCCGAACAGCGACAGGACGGCCGGGACCCAGCCCTCGGAGAGGCCGGTCACGTCGGTGAGCACCGGGGCGAGGTAGCTGAAGGTGACGATGACGGCGCCGAAGGCGAAGGCCGTGATGGCGTAGGAGAGCCACAGCTGCGGCCGGGCCATGGCGCGCAGCTCGGACGTGAGCGTACGGGTCTCCTCCTGAGTGCCCTTCCCGCCGGGAATGGCGAGCACCGAGCAGAAGAGGCTCACGAGAGTGAGGACGGCAACGGCCCAGAACGCCGCGCGCCAGCCCGCGAACTGGCTCAGGACGGTGCCGGCCGGGACGCCCACGATGGTGGCGAGGGTGAGTCCGCCGGCGACGACCGCGACGGCCCTGCCCTTGGCGCTCACCGGCACCATGCTCACGGCCGTGGCCACGGCGACGCCCCAGAATCCCGCGTAGGCCAGCGCGCTCACGATGCGGGTGGCGAACAGCAGTCCGTAGCCGGGCGCGACCGCGCCGACCACATGGGCGGCGATGAAGACGGCCTGGAGCGCGACCAGCGCGGTGCGGCGCGGCCAGCTCAGCGTGGCGACGGCCAGCAGGGGCGCTCCGACGACCATGCCGATGGCGAAGGCGGAGATGAGGAGCCCGGCGTCGGGGATCGAGACGCCCAGGTCGTCGGCCATGTCGGGCAGCAGGCCGGAGAGCATGAACTCCGAGGTGCCCTGGGTGAAGATGCCAAGTCCGAGGATGTGGACGGCGAGTGGCATCTTCCCGGCCCGCCCGGGATCCGTGGATTTCGAGTCGACTGCCATGAAAGGCCCTCCAACGCTTGGGGATTCAGCGGTTTCTGAGTCGGGTTCACGAACCGGACGTACGGCGCCCTCGACTCCACGGGCAGGACGCTAGCATGTTTTGAAGCGAGTGCTTCAAAACATGCGAAGCGTCCGGCCCGCCCCGCGCACGGGGGAGAGGACTCTGTCAGGTCCCCGGTTTTTGGACGATCGCTTCAAAACCTCTAATGTGCTGGGTATGGCGAGGCCGAGGAAGTTCGACGAGACCCGCGTCATCGGCGCGGTGATGGACGCGTTCTGGCGCCGGGGCTACGAGGCGACCTCCACCCGCGACCTGAGCGAGGGCACCGGGCTGGGCCCGTCGAGCCTGTACAACACGTTCGGCGACAAGCGGCAGCTGTACCTGCGTGCCCTGCGCCGGTACTACGAGACGGCCACCGACGCGCAGATCGAGATCCTGGAGCGGCCGGGACCGGTCAAGGACCGGCTGCGCGAGCTGATGCTCCGCGACATCGGCGTCGGCGCCGACACCTCCGGCACCGGGCGCCCCGTCGGCTGCTTCGCGATCAACGCGGCCATCGAGATGGCCAGTTCGGACCCGGACGTCAAGGAGCAGGTGCACCGCCACTTCGCCAGGGTGGAGGAGGCGCTCAAGGATACGGTCGCGCGTGGCCAGCGGGCCGGCGAGATCCGTACCGACCGCGATGCGGCGGGCCTGGCCCGCCAGGTGCTGAGCACCTACTACGGCCTGCACGTCCTCAGCAGGGCCCACGACGACCGGCGGGTAATCGAGGACGTCGTGGAAGGCGCGCTCGCCGCGCTCTGAACGCACGGCGGCGCGGCGGCCGCCGCCGCGTCCGTACGACCGGCCCTCACTCCTCCCGCAGCCCCACCCGGTCGTGCAGGCGCCGCAGCGGCCCGGGCGCCCACCAGTTGGCCCTCCCCGCCAGGCGCATGAAGGAGGGGACGAGCACGGCGCGGACGAGGGTCGCGTCCAGGACCACCGCCAGGGCGAGGCCCACGCCCAGCAGCTTCAGCAGCGTGACGCCGGAGATGGCGAAGACGAACAGCACCACCGCGACCAGGACGGCCGCGGCGGTGATGATGCGGCCGGTGTGCTGGAGGCCGAAGGCCACCGACTCCGTGTTGTCGCCGGTGCGGAGGTGGCGTTCGCGGATCCGGGAGAGGAGGAACACCTCGTAGTCCATGGAGAGTCCGAAGGCCACGCAGAAGGTCAGGATCGGGATGGTCGCGTCGAGCGTGCCGGTGTGCTGGGGGCTGCCGACCAGGAACGACAGATGGCCCTCCTGGAAGACGAAGACCATCGCCCCGAACGTGGCGCTGAGACTGAGGGTGTTGAGCACCAGCGCCTTCACCGGCATCAGCACGCTCCCGGTGAAGAGGAAGAGGAGCACCAGGGAGGAGCCCACCACGATGCCGACGGCCGCCGGGGTGGCGCGGGCGATGGCCGAGGTGCTGTCCTCGACCTCGGCGGCCCGGCCGCCCACCCACACGCGGGCGGAGTCCGGCGGGGCGGTCTCCCGCAGGCGGCGGACGAGCCGGGTGCCCGCGGCGGAGTCCTGCTCCACCGGGGAGACCACGGACAGCAGCGCGTAGTCCCCCTTCGCCAGGGCCGCACCGGCCGGGCCCGGCTCCCGCACCCGCCGTCCGGCGGCGTAGGAGCCGGTGGCCGTGGTCACCTGCCGGACGCCGGGTACGGCGGAGAGCGCGCGGGCGTAGGCGTCCAGACCGTCACCCGCGCCCCGCACCACCACCGGGACGGCGCCCAGCGCACCGGCGTCGAACCGGTCGCGCAGCAGCTGTGTCGCGCGGTGCACCTGGGAGTCGGCGGGCAGCGAGCGGTCGTCGAAGAGGCCGGAGGAGACGCGGGTGAACGGGGACGCGAGGAGCAGGAGCAGGATGATCACGCCCCCGCCGCAGAGCACCGGGCGGCGCATCACCGCCGTGGCGAAGCGGTACCAGCGTCCGCTCTCCGGGGAGGCCGCGGGCCGCGCGGGGCCGCGCAGCCGGGCGAAGACGTCGTAGCGGTCGACCCGGTGGCCCAGGACGGCCAGCAGCGCGGGCAGGACGAGGGTCGCCCCCGCCGCCGCGGACAGGACCACCACGATGCCGCCGTACGCGAAGGACCGCAGGAAGAACTGGGGGAAGACCAGCAGGGCGACGAGGGACAGGGCCACCGTCAGCGCGGAGAACGCGACCGTCCGCCCGGCCCTGCGCACCGTCGGGCCCAGCGCCTCGCGCACCGTGGCGCCGGTGCGCAGCTCCTCCCGGAAGCGGGCGAGGATGAACAGGCTGTAGTCGATGGCGAGTCCGAGGCCGAGCGCGGTGGTGGAGTTCATCGAGTACACCGAGACGGACACGGTGCCCGCCAGGGCGTTGAGCACGGCCCGCGTCGTCAGGATCGAGAGCAGCGCGATGACCAGCGGCAGGGCGGCGGCCACGGCGCTGCCGAAGACCAGCAGGAGGAGGACGAGGGTGACCGGCAGGGCGATCGCCTCGGCCAGCAGCAGGTCGTCCCCGGTGCGCTTGCCGACCTCCGACTGCACCTGCGCGGGCCCGGCGGCCATCACGGTCACCCCCCGCGCGTGCCGCCGGACGTCCGGCACCAGCCGCTCGGCGGTGCGCGCCCGGTCGTCCTCGTCACCGCTCAGGGAGAGGGCGACGAGCCCCAGGGAGCCGTCCCGGGAGCGCAGCGCCGGTGACCGGCCCGCCGTCCAGTAGGAGGTGGCGGCCCGTACACCCGGGGTCCCGGCGGCGCGCCGGGTCAGTTCCGTGCCGGCGGAGACCATGGCCGGCGAGTCGACCGGGCCGTCGCCGCGCAGCAGGAGCACCAGGTCGTCGCCGGACGAGGGGAAGTGCTCGGTCACCAGCCGCTGCGCGTGGGTGGACTGCGCGCCGGGATCGGAGAACCCGCCGTGGACCAGCCGGTGTTCCACGCCCAGACCGCCGATCCCGGCCAGGACGAGGGCGACGGCGCTCACCCACAGGACGACGGTGCGCCGCCGGTGCAGCACCGCGCCGAGGCGGTCGAACATGAGGGGGCCTCCTTCGCCGCGCGCCCACCCGTCCGGTGGGCCGTGCACGGCTGCCGTGTCCATGACGATCGTCGGGTGTGGTTCCGAGGTACCGCACGGCGGCGCGTGCTGTCACGGGGGCAACTCGGCCACGGATACCCGGCAGTTGGTTGATATTCGCGAGCCGCGGTGGTGATACTGGCTGCCACCCGGCGGGACCGAGGGGCGGAGTGGGCCGATGGATCGGGAACGTGCGCTGCTGGACCTGCTCGGCCATCTCGATCTCGACCCCGCGCCACCGGACCGGGGCGACGGCGAGCGCTTCGTCGGGCGTCCGCCGGTGGAGCAGTCCTCCCCGGTGTACGGGGGGCATCTCGCGGGCCAGGCGCTGGCCGCCGCGGGCCGTACGGTGTCCGCCGGTCTGCCGGTGCACTCCGTGCACTGTTCCTTCGTGCGGCCCGCCCTGCCGACGGCGCCCTTCGAGTACCGGGTCGAGCGGGTGCGCAACGGCGTCGCCTTCGCCACACGGCGGGTGTACGCGACGCAGCGCGGGCGGGAGGTCTTCTCCCTGACCGCCTCCTTCCACCGCTCCGAGCCGGGTCTCGACCACCAGGACCCGATGCCGGAGGTGCCCGGCCCGGAGGGGCTGCCCACCTACGAGGAGCGGCTGACCAAGGCGTTCGGCGAGGTGGTGCACTCCCTGGGCAATCCCTACGAGCTGCGCTTCGTCGGCCCGTTGAGCTTCGACGCGGCGAAGGACCCCTCGCTGGCGTCGCCCCGGACGCGGATCTGGGTGCGCACCAAGGGCGAGTTGCCCGCCGGGGCGGGCGGGGAGCATGAACAGCTCCTGCACGCCTGCCTGTTGGCGTACATCTCCGACGTCACCATGCTCGAGACGGTCATGGTCCGGCACGGGGCCTCCTGGAGCCACGCGAGTGGCAGCAGCATCGATCACAGTGTCTGGATCCACCGCCCTTTCCGTGCGGACGACTGGCTGCTGTGCGCCAACGAGACCCCGGCGGCCTCCGGGGGGCGAGGGCTGGTGCTGGGGCGGGTCTTCGGCCGGGACGGACGTCTGGTCGCCACCCTCGCCCAGGAGGGGCTACTCCGCGTACGTGGGGGCCATGCCGGGACGGCCTGACGGATCCTCGCGGGCGGGCCCGGTCCGCGGGCGGGGTGCCCGGGCGCCGGGGCGGGTGACGCTCGCCAGCTCGCCGAGCCGGCCGCTCAGGAAGCCCGTACGGCAGTGGTCGCGCCGGGGCTTTCCGGAGGAGGTGCGCGGCAGCGAGTGGCGCGGGACGACCAGGACGGTGTCCGGGGCGCGGCCGAGCCGCTCGCGGGTGCGGGTCATGATGCTCCTGGCCAGCTCGATGGGGGGCGTGCCGGTCCGGCCGATCTCGGCGGCGAGCACCATGCGTTCGGGGTCGGGCAGACTGAAGGCGGCGCAGAGCCGGCCGGCGCCCTCGACCTCGCCGGCGACCTGTTCGTAGTCCTCGGGGTAGAGGTTGCGGCCGCCGACGATGATCATGTCTTTGAGCCGTCCGCAGACAACCAGTCCCTCGGGGGTGAGGTAGCCGAGGTCCCCGGTGTGCAACCAGCCGTCACGGAGCGCCTGTTCGCTCGCTTCGGGGTCGTTCCAGTAGCCCCGCATGACGGACGGTCCGGTCACGCAGATCTCGCCGACCTGGCGGTGCCCGAGGTCCGTGCCCCGCTCGTCCTTGATGGCGATGCGGACGCCGGGGGCGGGTCCGCCGCAGACGGCGAGGTCGCGCGCGTCCGGGTCGTCGGCGGGCACGGGCTCCGCGACGGCGGCGTCGGTGAGGGCCGTGCGGGAGACGCGGTCGCACCGCAGGGGTTCGTCGAAGCGGGGCAGGGCGACCGCGAGGGTGGCCTCCGCGAGGCCGTACATGGGGGTGAGCGCTTCGGGGCGGAGCCCGTACCGGGCACCGGCCGTGGTGAAGGCCTCGACGTTGCCCAGCCGGATCGGCTCCGCCCCGTCGCCGCACATGCGCAGCGCCGACAGGTCGAGGGGGCGCGGGCGTTCGGTCATGCTGCGGGCCGCCAGCCCGTAGGCGAAGTCGGGCGCCACAGTGTGGGTGGCCCGGTGGACGGAGAGGGCGTCGACCCAGGAGTCCGGGTGGCGCAGGAACTCCTCCGGGGGCTGGAGGACCGCGCGGCCGCCGCCGGCGACCATGCCGAGGAAGGAGACCAGGCCCATGTCGTGGTAGAGCGGGAGCCAGTTGACCAGGACGCTCTCGCCGGTGCGGGCCCCGAGTCTGTCCCAAGAGGCGGCGGCGTTGGTGAGGATCTGACGGTGTGTCAGTGGCACGGCCCGTCCCGGGCCGGTGGTCCCGGAGGTGAACTGCAGATGGGCCAGGTCGTCGGGCCCGGCCGCGGGCTTCTCCGTTCCGGGAGCCTGTGCCGCGGCCAGTTCGCCGCAGGTGAGGACCGGCCGTCCGGTGTCCCGCAGCCGGCGGGTGACGAAGCGGTGGAGGGCGTCGGCGACGACGACGCAGCGGGCGCCGACGAAGTCGAGCCGCCGGTCCAGTTCGCGCATGGTCTCGGGCAGTTCGTCGATCCGGTGGGGAGGCGGCAGGATCGTCGGTACGGCACCGGCGTGCCAGATGCCGAACAGCGACACCAGCATGGCCGGTGAGGTCGAGGAGACCAGCGCGACCCGGTCGCCGCGTCCGACGCCGTGCGCGGCCAGGAGGGCGGCCGCCCGGCGTGCGGACGAGGCGAGTTGTGCGTAGGGCAGGTTCTGTTCCGCCAGTTCGCGGTCGATGACCGTGATGCCCGAGGGGCCGGCGGCCGCGAGGGCGAGTGCCTCCGGGACGGTCGCCGCTCCGAAGACCTGGAGCGGCGTCGGGTGTCCGGGTATGGCGTCGTCGGCGCTCATGGGTTGTCCCCCGTTTCTCCGTACTGTGCGGGCGGTCCGCGGGATTTCGGTGGGTGTGTGCGGTCCGCCGGGACGGCCGGGCCGTCAGGAGGTGTCCTAGACGACCAGGCCGCCGGCGATTTCGATGGCCTGTCCGGTGATGTAGCGGGCCCGGTCGGAGGCGAGGAAGCACACCAGGTGGGCCACGTCCTCCGGGGTGCCGAAGGTCTGGCTCGGGATCAGCGACTTGAGGAACTCCGCCTTGTCCTTGGGTATGTCGGCGGTCATGTCGGTCTCGATGAGCCCGGGGGCGACCGCGTTGACGGTCACCCCCCGGGCGCCGATCTCCTTGGCCAGCGCCTTGGTGAAGCCGATGACCCCGGCCTTGGCGGCGGAGTACGCCGTCTGGCCGGGGATGCCGTGCAGCCCGGAGGAGGAGGCGATGTTGATGATGGCGCCGCTGCGCTGCTTCACCAGGGGCATCAGCAGCGGCTTGGTGACGGTGTACATGCTGTCGAGGTTGGTGCCGATGACCTCGTGCCACTGCTGCGGGCCCATGCGGGCGAACAGGGTGTCGCGGGTGATGCCGGCGTTGTTGACGAGGACGTCGAGCCGGTCCAGGCGGTCCAGGGCCGCGGCGGCGAAGCGCTGGGCCTCCGCGGTGTCGGCGACGTGGGCGTACAGCGGGGTGCAGCGCCGCCCGGGGTGGGCGGCGCGCAACTCGTCGGCCAGGGCGCGGGCGCGTTCCTCCCCGCTGTGGTAGCCGAAGACGACGTCGGCGCCCTGCGCCAGTGCCAGCCGTACCACCGCGGCGCCGATGCCCCGCGACCCGCCGGTGACGACGACGCCCCGGCCGGCCAGGGGGAGGTCGTCCGTCACCGGTCGCTCCGGGACGCCTGAGCGGCGAGGCGGGACTCCTTCTTGCGCTGCGCGGCCTCCTCGCGCAGTTCGCGGTAGCGCTCCTCGGCGATCAGGGTGGAGAACATCGGGGCGTAGAAGGGGCCGTCGCCGACGAGCCTGATCCGCTCGGGGGTGATCTCGGCGTAGCCCCGTCCGGCGAGTACGTCCCAGATGGTGGCGAACTTCTCGTACACGTCGATGCCGAAGGCGGTGCGGTACTGGGTCCGGTCGACCTCCGTGCTGATGAGGCTGCGGAAGAGCAGCATCAGCAGGAAGTCCTCGGGGGTGTGGCGGAAGCCCCGCTCGGCCGGGAACCGGCCGTTGTCGACGGCCGCCTTGTACTGCGGCAGGCTGCGCTGGTTGATGAACGACCAGGAACGGCCGGACGGCAGCGAGGGGTTGCCGAAGAAGGTGATCGCCGCGTAGCCCAGCCCGAGGGTGTCCAGGTGGTCGAAGCGGGTGGTGTAGCCCTCGCGGAAGTCTCGGGCCGCGGGGTCGCCGGGGCGGCGGAAGTTGTACGTGGACAGCTGCTCGTAGCCGCGGTCGAGCAGGAAGTCGCGTCCGGCCCGGTACATCTCCAGGTTGGCCAGGGTGCTGGGCAGTTCGTGGAAGCGGTTGAGCGCGAAGTCGGTCGGGCCGCCGACGTTCAGCTCGTAGTGGGTGATGTCGTACACGTCCCAGGAGACCAGGGTCTCCAGGTCCTCCAGCATGGTCTCGACGGTCTGCTGGGGCCAGCCGAAGATGAGGTCGACGTTGGCGGCCAGCCCGAGCTCGCGGGCCCATTCCAGGCTCTGGATGACGTGCTTGGTGGTCTGCTTGCGCCCGCTGAGGCTGTTGAGCCGTTCGTTGACCTGCTGGATGCCCATGCTGATCCGGTTGAACCCGGAATCGGCGATCGCCTGCATCTTCTCCCGGGAGAAGAGCTGGGGGATGCCCTCCAGCGTGAGGTCCGCCGCCTCCGAGATCTCCGGGAACAGGCGCCGCGTCATGTCCATCAGGCGGTGGTAGACGGGGGCCTTGTAGAGGTTCGAGGTGCCGCCGCCGAAGTACGCCCCGGCGAGGACGCTGTCCTTCATCTGTTCCCGGTACATCTCGGCTTCGCGTTCCACGTAGCCGTAGTAGTTCTCCAGGGCGGCGTTGCCCTGGAACTCCTCGACGGGGAACAGGCAGTAGCCGCATTTGCCGGGGTCGGTCTGGATGCAGTACGGGACGCCGACGTACAGGAACACCGGGGACTTGCCGTGCTCGTCGCGCAGGCGGCGGCGGTCCTCGCCGATCTCCTCCAGCGGGACGGAGAGTTCGTTCCAGAACCGCGGTGACGGGAAGCCGTGCTGGATCTTGTTGACCTGGCGTTCGCCGAGATGGCTGTCGAGGTAGCTGTTGACGTAGTCGGTACTCAACACGTCGCGGGCACTTCCCCTCTGGGTGGGATCTGCCGGATGTGGGGGTGGGGCGGGGCTCAGGAGTCCGTGGGGTCCGCGAGGATCACCTGGTGGAGGAGGTACTCCGCCAGCTCCTCGATGCTCTGGTACTCCAGTGCCTCCATCGCCTTGAAGCGGAAGTCGAGCTTCTCCTGGATGCGCCGCTGGAGTTCGGTGATGCTCAGCGAGTCCAGACCGATCTCCAGCAGGGCCAGGGAGGGGTCGAGGTCGTGGATGTCGATCTCCAGCTCGGTCGTCATCCGTCCGAGGGTGTCGGCGATCTCGTCGGTGAGCCAGCCGATGACCGCCCCGAGGCGCTCCCCGGCGGCGAGCGGCTCGATGCGCTCCCGCAGCTCCCGCCGGGAGTCGCCGCCCTCCCGGGAGCGGCCGCCGGGCGGCGCGGCCGGAACGGCCGAGGTGTCGGTCAGCGAGGCGATGCGCCGGAACTCGATGTCGTCGAGGTCCGCGAGGATGCGGCCGGTGTCGTCCAGGACGCTCAACTGCGCCGTGAACGCGGTCCCTTCGTCGTTGGGGTGCAGGCGGACATGGCCCCAGACCTGCTCGGGCAGCGGGCCGCGCAGCACCATCCGGCCCACGCCGACCGGGATGTAGGCGCCCTTGGCCGCGCCCTCGCGCGCCGCGGCGGCGGTCAGGTGCAGACAGCCGTCGAGCATGGTCGCGAACCGGTGCGGGTGGCCGACCCGCTGCGCGCCGTCGGGAGCGGCGGTGATCCGGCCGAGGGCCCGGCCGCCGGCCTCGTCCAGCCACAGCTCGCGGACGGTGGAGAAGCTCGCGCCGTACTCCATGCCGTCCTCCCGCAGGAGCCCGTAGAGCTTCCCGGGCGTGAGCGCGGTGGGCATCGCGGCCCGCAGCTCCTCGGGGCGTTCGCCGGAGCCGTTCTGCGCGGCGGCCGGTCCGACCTTCCCGTGGCAGTACCGGGGCGGGCCGTCCCCGTCGCCGCCGGCCACGGTGAACCGGAAGCGCGCGGGACCGGCGTCCTCCTCCAGGTCCACCCGGACGCGGCTGGCCCTGGCGGGGGGCAGGACGAGCGGCCGGACGAAGTCGACGTCGGTCAGCTCGACCGGTGCGGAGCCGGCCGGGGCGGAGCCGTCGCCGTCGGCCGAGGCGTAGGCGTCCACGGCCAGTTCCAGGTAGCCGGTGGCGGGGAAGACGGTGGATCCGAGGATGCGGTGGTCGGCCCACGGCGTGCCCGGCTGCAGCTCGTGCCGGTGGACGGTCCGGGCGGGCGGCCGCTGCGGCCCGTCCGGCTCCGCCTTCCGGCGCGGAGCGGCTTCCGCCGGCTCGTCGCGGCCGGTGTCCGGCGCGGGCGTCAGCCAGTACCGGTCCTTGCGGAACGGGTACTGCGGGGCGGACGAGGTGCGGCGGTGGCGCGGACCCCGGTGCAGCGCGGTCAGGTCGACGGCGGCACCCGCCGTGAACAGGGCGCCGGCGGCGGCGAGGAGGTTGCGTACGTCCCGTCCGTCGCGCCGCAGGGTGGGGATCACCGTCACGGCCGTGCCGAACGCCTCCGGGACGTACGTCCCCAGGGCGGGGTGCGGGCCGATCTCGACGACCGCGGTGCAGCCCAGGGCGGCCGCCGCGCGCAGGCCCTCGTGGAACAGGACCGGCCGGCGGGCCTGCTGGCTCCAGTACTCGGGTCCCTCCGCGCCGGTCAGGGCCTCGCCCGTGACGCCGGAGAACACCGGCAGGTCCGGGGCGGCCGGACGGAGCGTGGCGGCCGCCTTGCCCAGTTCGGGCAGGACCGGGTCCATCAGCGGCGAGTGGAAGGCGTGGGAGGTGCGCAGCCGCGTGGTCCGGCAGCCCTGCTCCCCGGCGAGGCGCGCCACCTCGTCCACGGCCCCGGCCCGGCCCGAGACGACCACGGCGCGCGGGCCGTTGACCGCGGCGACGGAGACGTCGGACTCCCGCCCGGACAGCAAGCCCTCGACGGTCCGCAGGTCCGCGGCGACCGCCAGCATCACGCCGTCGCGCGGCAGTTCGCCCATGAGCCGGCCGCGCACCGCGGCGAAGCGGGCCGCGTCCTCCAGGGGGAGCACGCCGGCGACGCACGCGGCGACGATCTCGCCGATGCTGTGCCCGACCACCGCGTCCGGGACGACGCCCCAGGACCGCAGCAGGGCCGCGAGCGCGTACTCGACGGCGAACAGCGCCGGTTGGGCCAGCCGGGTGTCGTCCAGTGCCTCCGGGGACCGGTCCTCGAAGAGGACCTGCCGCAGCGGTACGGGCAGTTCGCCGTCCAGCACGTCCGCGCACCGGTCGACGGCGGCGGCGAACTCCGGCTCGTTCTCGTACAGTTCACGGGCCATGCCCGGGTGCTGCACGCCCTGGCCGGTGAAGACGAAGGCCGTCCGGGCCGGTTTGGCGGGATGGCCGGCGGTGACCGACGGAGGCGTGCGACGGGTCCGCCACAGCCGGAGGTCATTGGCGATCTCGATGCCGCCCCGGCCGGTCACCGCGAGGCGGTGGCGGTGCGCGGCGCGTCCGGCGGCGGCGGTGAAGACGGCCGGCGGCAGGGTCTCCCGGTCGGTCCGGGAGAGGTGCTCGGCCCACCGCTCGGCCAGGGCGTCCAGGCTCGCGGGCGACTTGGCGGACAGCACCAGCAGTTCGGCGGGCCGTGGCTTCGCCCCGGGATCACAGGGCTTCGGCAGCGGGGCCTCCCGCAGGATCGCGTGGGCGTTGGTGCCGCTGTAGCCGAAGGAGTTGACGGCGGCCAGCCGCGGCGCGTCCCCGCGCGGCCAGGGCACGGACTCCGTCGGGATCTCCACCACGGCGCCGGCGAGGTCGATCTTGGGGTTCAGCCGGTCCAGGTGGATGCTGGGGTAGATGGTCTCGCGGTGCAGGGAGAGGGCGGCCTTGACGACGCCGAGGAGCCCGGCGGCGGCCTCGGTGTGCCCGAAGTTGCTCTTCACCGAGCCGACGTACAGCGGCCGTTCCGCGGTGTGGAACGTGCCGTACGCCTGGGCGATGGCGCCCATCTCGATGGGGTCACCGACCGGCGTCCCGGTGCCGTGCGCCTCGATGTAGTCGACCTCGGCGGGGTCGACGCCGGTGCGGGAGAGCACGGTGCGGATCACCTGCTCCTGCGTCCGGCCGTTGGGGGCGGTCAGCGCGGGGGTCCGGCCGTCGTGGTTGATCGCCGTGCCGATGATGCCGGCCAGGATGGGGTCGCCGCGCTCCTCGGCGAGCGACTGGCGGCGCAGCAGCGCGGCCACGCAGCCCTCGCTGCGGACATAGCCGTCCGCCTTCGCGTCGAAGGCCCGGCACTGCCCGCTGGGGGAGAACAGCCCCAGTTTGCAGAAGGCGATGTGGACCTGGGGATTGAGGACCAGATTGATCCCGGCGACGATCGCCGAGTCGCACTCGCCGGTGAGGATGGACTGCCGGGCCAGGTGCAGGGCGACCAGCGACCCGGAACACGCCGTGTCGACCGTGAACGTCGGCCCCTTCAGGTCGAGGAAGTGGGCGATGCGGCCCGCGCTGATGCTCATCGCGTCGGCCATCGCGTCGTACGCCGTGATGCCCTTGAGGCCCTCGCGGTCGTGCTTGAGGAGGAAGTAGTTGTTGCTGTTCATCTGGGCCAGGAAGACACCGGTGTTGCTGCCGCGCAGTTCGTCGGGGTTCTGCCCGGCGTGCTCCAGGGCGTGCCACACGGTCTGCAGGAGGAGGCGGTGCTGGGGGTCCATGCGGACGGCCTCGGCGTCCGAGATCCCGAAGAACGCCGCGTCGAAGCGGTCGACGTCGTCGACGAACCCGCCGTGACGGATGTAGGTCTTGCCCGGGGCCAGGGGATCGGGATCGTAGAACGCGTCCACGTCCCACCGGCTGGAGGGGATCTCCTCGACGCAGTCACGGCCCTCGCGGAGGACCGTGTCGATGTCGTCGAGGCCGTGCACCTTACCGGGAAGCGTGCACCCGATCCCTACTAACGCAATGGGCTCAGCATCCATGCCGATTCTCCTTCGGCGGTGGGGGACGGCGCTGTCGTAGCGGCCTGTCGCGGGGGCCGCGGCCGGGGACGGCCATCGATGGCGGAGCGTTCGCGCGCAGTCGTCACCGGGGTCTCAATCCCTGGCGAACTGCTGCTCCACGCACAGGTGTTGGCCGAATTCGATTTCGGCGCACCCTGGTAAGGCTAGGTGTGGGCCCGGGAGGGGTCAAGGAGGCTTCCGCGGCGGGGAGACGGGGGCGCGTGCCGGTGTCATGTGCGCGGTACGGGGTGTGGCGCGCTCCTCTCGGAGGTGTAACGCGCTCCTCTCGGAAGGGAGCACGCCTCGTTCTGCCGCTGCCCGGGGGCCTGCCTGTCATGAGCCGACGGTGTCCGTCAGCGGTGGGTGAACTCCGGCGGACGCTTGTCCACGAACGCGGACATGCCCTCCTTCTGGTCCGCGGTCGCGAACACCGCGTGGAACAGGCGGCGTTCGAAGCGGACGCCCTCGGCGAGGGTGGTCTCGAAGGCGCGGTCGACGGCCTCCTTGGCCATCATCGCGACGGGGGCGGACATGCCGGCCACCGTCTCCGCGACGGCCAGGGCCTCGGCGAGGAGGTCGTCGGCCGGGACGATCCGGGAGACCAGACCGGCGCGTTCGGCCTCGGCGGCGTCCATGGTGCGGCCGGTGAGGCACAGTTCCATGGCCTTGGCCTTGCCGACGGCGCGGGTCAGGCGCTGGGAGCCGCCGATGCCGGGGATGACGCCGAGCTTGATCTCGGGCTGGCCGAAGACGGCCGTGTCGGCGGCGAGCAGGATGTCGCAGAGCATGGCCAGTTCGCAGCCGCCGCCCAGCGCGTAACCGGCGACCGCGGCGACGGTGGGCGTGCGGACGCGGCCGAGCCGGTCCCAGGCCGCGAACCAGTCCTCCAGATACATGTCCATGTAGCTCCGCGGCTGCATCTCCTTGATGTCGGCCCCGGCGGCGAACGCCTTCACCGAGCCGGTGATGACAATGCAGCCCACGTCCGGGTCGCGGTCGAGCGACTCGGCGGCCCGGACGACCTCGTCCATGACCTGGAGGTTGAGCGCGTTGAGGGCCTTGGGCCGGTTGAGGGTCAGCAGCGCGGTGCGGCCCTTGCGCTCGACGAGGATCGTTTCGTACGCGGTGGTGGTCATGCGGGGGTTCCGTTCGGGTCGGTGGGCGGGGCCGAATCGGTGGGCGGGGCCGAGCGCTGCCGGACGGTGCGCACGATGCCGGAGAAGTCCTGCTCCGCGCCCTCGCTCCCGGCGAACTCGGCGTACAACTGGGCCGCACGCAGCCCCAGTTCACTGGCCACCCCGCCCGCGCGCGCCGCGTCCGCCGCCAGGCGCAGGTCCTTCGCCATCAGCGGGGCGGAGAAGCCGGGCCGGTAGTCGCGGTTGGCCGGGCTGGCCGGGACGGGGCCGGGGACGGGGCAGTTGGCGGTGAGCGCCCAGCACTGGCCGGAGGAGGTGGAGGCCACGTCGTAGAGCGCCTGGTGGCTCAGCCCCAGGCTCTCGCCGAGGACGAACGCCTCGCTGACGGCGATCATCGAGATGCCCAGGATCATGTTGTTGCAGATCTTGGCGGCCTGTCCGGCACCGGCGGCCCCGCAGTGCACGGACCGCGCCCCCATGGCGGACAGCAGTGGTTCGGCGCGGGCGAAGTCCTCCGCGTCGCCGCCGGCCATGAAGGTCAGGGTGCCGGCCTCGGCGCCCGCCACGCCGCCGGACACCGGGGTGTCGAGCGCCCGGTGGCCGGCGTCCCGGGCGGCCTCGTGGGCGGTCCGGGCGTCGGCGACGTCGATGGTGGAGCAGTCGAGGAAGAGCGTGCCGGGCCGGGCCGCGGAGAGCAGCCCCCCGTCCCGGTAGAGGGCGAGGACGTGCCGGCCCGTCGGCAGCATGGTGACGACCGCGTCCGCGCCCGCCACCGCCGCCACCGCGGACGCGGCGGGCTCGACGCCCCGTCCGGCGGCCGCGTCGAGCAGTTCCGGCACCAGGTCGTGGCCGACGACGCGGTGTCCGTCCGCCACCAGGCGCGCGGCCATGGGGCCGCCCATGCGGCCCAGCCCTATGAACGCGACGGTGGTCCCGCTCACCACGGCACCTCCTGCGGCGCACCAGGGCCGGCCAGGCGCAGCTCGCGCCCCGGGACCGGGGTGAAGAACCGGGCCACGTCCTCCGCCTCGACGTCGGCGAGCCGCGCGGGGGACCACTTGGGGTCGCGGTCCTTGTCGACGACCTGGGCGCGGATGCCCTCGACGAGGTCGGGGGAGGACAGGGCCGCGCAGGAGACGCGGTACTCCTGCTCCAGGACCCGCTCCAGGGGCCCGAGTTCCCGGGCCCGGCGCAGTGCGGTGAGGGTGACCTTGAGGGAGGTGGGGGACTTGGCCAGGAGCGTCGCGGCGGCCTCCTGCGCGGCCGGTTCGTCCCGGGCCCGCAGCCGGGCCACGATCTCCTCGACCGAGCCGGCCGCGTAGCAGGGGTCGATCCACGCCCGCTGCCCGTCGAGCAGCCCGGGCGGGGCCGGGCGGACGTGGCGGGCGAGGACGTCGTGGACGGGGGCGTGGGCCAGCTCCGCGGCGAGGGCGGGCAGCCGGCCGGAGGGGACGAAGTGGTCGGCGAGCCCGCACAGCAGGGCGTCCGCCGCGCCCACCGCGGCGCCGGTGAGCGCGAGGTGGGTGCCCAGCCCGCCGGGGGCGAGGGCGAGGAGATAGGTGCCGCCGACGTCGGGGACGAAGCCGATGCCGGTCTCCGGCATGGCCACGCGGGAGCGCTCGGTGACGACGCGGACGCTGCCGTGGGCGGAGACGCCGACGCCGCCGCCCATGACGATGCCGTCCATGAGGGCGACGTAGGGCTTGGGGTAGTGGGCGATCAGGGCGTTGAGCCGGTACTCGTCCCGCCAGAAGTCCGCCGACGCGGTGCCGCCGGTGCGGGCGTCGTCGTGGATGGCGCGGATGTCGCCCCCGGCGCACAGGCCGCGGTCGCCGGCTCCGGCGATCACCACGGTCTCGACGGCGGGGTCCTTCTCCCACAGGGCCAGTGCCTCGTCGAGGGCACGGACCATGTCATGGGTGAGGGCGTTGAGGGCCTTGGGGCGGTTGAGCGTGATGTAACCCGCGCGTCCCTCGGTACGCAGGAGTACGTGCTCGTCGGCGGCCGTCGTCATCGGCCGGCTCCCGTCAGCCCGCGGGCCACGATGAGGCGCATGATCTCGTTCGTTCCTTCCAGGATCCGGTGCACGCGAAGATCTCGGACGATCTTCTCGATTCCGTACTCGTTGAGGTAGCCGTAACCGCCGTGCAGCTGCAGGGCGTGGTCGGCGACCGCGTAGCCGGTGTCGGTGGCGAACCGCTTGGCCATCGCGCACCACTGCGCGGCCTGCTCCAGCCCCCGGTCCAGGGCCTCGGCGGCCTGGTGGACCAGGGCCCGGGCGGCGGCGAGCTCGGTCTCCATGTCCGCCAGCCGGAAGCGCAGCGCCTGGGCGTCCAGCAGCGGGGCGCCGAACGCCTCGCGGTCGGCGAGGTAGGCCAGGCTGCGGGCGAGGGCGCTGCGGGCGCCGCCGAGGGAGCAGGCGGCGATGCCGAGCCGGCCGCCGTTGAGGCCGTGCATGGCGATGCGGAAGCCGTCGCCCTCGGCGCCGAGCCGGCGGTCCGCGGGGACGCGGACGGCGTCGAGGACCACCTGCCGGGTGGGCTGGGCGTTCCAGCCCATCTTCCGCTCGTCCGGACCGAACGACAGCCCGGCGTCGCCCCGTTCGACGACGAACGCGGTGACACCGCGCGGCCCGGGCCCACCGGTGCGGGCCATGACGACGTAGACCCGGGAGGTGCCGGCGCCGGAGATGAACTGCTTGACGCCCGTCAGGACGTAGTGGTCGCCGTCGCGCTCGGCACGGGTGCGCAGCGCGGCGGCGTCGGACCCGGCGCCGGGTTCGGTCAGGCAGTAGCTGCCGAAGTCGTCCATCGCGCACAGGCCCGGCAGCCAGCGGGCGCGCTGGGCGTCGTCGCCGTAGCGGTCGATCATCCAGGCGACCATGTTGTGGATGGAGAAGTAGCCCGCGATCGACGGGCAGCCGGTGGCCAGTTCCTCGAAGACGAGCACGCCGTCGGAGCGGGTCAGGCCCGAACCGCCGTGCTCCTCGCGGACGTAGACGCCGCCGAGGCCGAGGGCGGCGCCCTTGCGCAGGACGTCGGCGGGGAAGTGCTTGTCGCGGTCCCAGGCGACGGCGTGCGGGGCGAGGTGCTCGGCGGCGAAGTCCCGCGCGGTCTCCGCGATGGCGGCCTGTTCGTCCGAGAGCAGAGTGGTGGTGGTCATGGGGCCGTCACTCCATCGTCGGGATGGAGAAGCTCGCGCCCTCCTTGACCCCGGAGGGCCAGCGCGAGGTGACGGTCTTGGTCCGGGTGTAGAAGCGGACGGCGTCCGGGCCGTGCTGGTTGAGATCCCCGAAGCCGGAGCGCTTCCAGCCGCCGAAGGTGTGGTAGGCGACGGGCACCGGGATGGGCACGTTGATCCCGACCATGCCGGTGTTCACCCGGCGGGCGAAGTCCCGCGCCGTGTCCCCGTCGCGGGTGAAGATCGCCACGCCGTTGCCGAAGGGGTGCTCGCTGGGCAGACGCAGGGCCTCGGCGTAGTCGGCGGCGCGCACCACGGACAGCACCGGGCCGAAGATCTCCTCGCGGTAGACGCGCATGCCGGTGGAGACGCGGTCGAAGAGGGTCGGGCCGATGAAGAAGCCGTTCTCGTGGCCGGGCAGCGTGAAACCGCGTCCGTCCACGACGAGTTCGGCGCCCTCGGTGGCGCCGATGTCGACGTAGCGGCGCACCCGGTCGAGGGCGTCGCGGGTCACCAGCGGGCCGAAGTCGGCCCCGGGGTCGTCGGAACGGCCGACGCGCAGCGCGCCGATGCGCTCCTTGAGCCTGGCGACGAGCCGGTCGGCGGTCTCCTCGCCGACGGGGACGGCGACGGAGATCGCCATGCAGCGCTCGCCCGCCGCCCCGTAGCCGGCGCCGACGAGAGCGTCGACGGCCTGGTCGAGATCGGCGTCCGGCATCACGATCATGTGGTTCTTGGCGCCGCCGAAGCACTGGGCGCGCTTGCCGCGGGCGGCGGCGGTGGCGTAGACGTGCGCCGCGACCGGTGTCGACCCGACGAAGCCCACCGCCTGCACCCGCGCGTCCTCCAACAGCACGTCCACCGCGGTCCTGTCACCGTTGACCACATTGAACACACCCGCCGGCAGCCCGGCTTCGGCGAAGAGCTCGGCCAGCCGCAGCGGGACGGAGGGGGCGCGCTCGGACGGCTTGAGGACGAAGGCGTTGCCGCAGGCGAGGGCGGGCGCGGCCTTCCACAGCGGGATCATCGCGGGGAAGTTGAACGGCGTGATCCCGGCCACGACACCGAGCGGGGCGCGCAGCGAGTGCACGTCGATCCCGCCGCCGGCATTGTCGGTGAACTCGCCCTTGAGCAGGTGCGGAATTCCGGCCGCGAACTCGACGACCTCCAGACCGCGCTGGAGGTCCCCATGGGCGTCGGCGAGGGTCTTGCCGTGCTCGGCGGACAGCAGCCGGGCCAGGGAGTCGCGCTCGTCCTCCACGAGCTGGAGGAAGCGCAGCAGGACGCGGGCGCGGCGCTGCGGGTTCCAGTCGCCCCACGCGGGCTGCGCGGCCGCCGCGTTCGTGATGGCGGCCGCGGTCTCCTCGTAGGAGGCGAGGGGCACATGCGCCTGTACGGAACCGGTGTTGGGGTCGTACACCTCGGCGTGGAGCCCCGATGTTCCGGGGGTGCGCACGCCGCCGATGAAGTGGGTCAGTTCGCGGACCAAGGGGAGCCTGCTCTCGTCGGGTGAGATCCAGGGGACGGCACGGCAGAGCCCCTGCGGGGCGGGCCGTGGGACGCGAAGGCCGAAGGGCCGGGGGAGCGTTACGACAACGCGCGGGGGCGCGTGCGCTCCGTCGGATCACCCGGGTCGTGGGTGCGGACCGGTGCCATGCGTGTCTGCTCCATCCTCGTGGACAACACGGAACACCCCGCGGCCGGTATCCTGACTCCCGGATCCCCGCGCCCCGTCCGCCTTCCCGACAGCCTTGTGCCAGTGGCGTGTTCGCGACGGTGCGCTCCCCGGTCACAGTGGCGGGACCGTGCCGGATTCACACCGGCTTCCCTGCACCGCGGGCCTTGGTCACGACGATATAGTTGGACGTCCTAGTAAGTCCATCCCCTCCGGGGACGAGTGATCGACGGCACGTGGGATCGCCGCCCCGTGCAAGGAACGTGCCCGCATCCGCGGTGGGAAGGGCGTTCGATGGGACGGATGTCCCCTCGCGTCACCTTCGCCAGAACAGGTGGTGCGTCACGCCGCTCGGGCTGGGCACGACTTCCAGGTGAAACCGGTCGAGCAGCTCGTCGGGGGACTCCCAGAGGCGCAGTCCGGACCCGAGCTTGACCGGCGAGACCGCCACATGCATGGTGTCGACGAGGTCGGCGTCGAGGAACTGCCGGATGGTGGTGACCCCGCCGCCGAGCCGGACGTCCTTGCCCTGTGCCGCTTCCCGCGCCCGTTCGAGGACGACGGCCGGGGCGCCGTCGACGAAGTGGAATGCGGTGTCGGAGAGCGTGAACGACGGACGCGTGTGGTGGGTCATGACGAACACCGGCGTGCGGAACGGGGGCTCCTCACCCCACCAGCCGCGCCACTCATGGTCCTGCCAGGGCCCGCGCTGGGGCCCGAACTTGTTGCGGCCCATGATCTCGGCGCCGATGTTGCGTGCGAAGTCCCGCGTGAAGTAGTCGTCGAGGCCCCGGCTCCCCCCGGGGTCCGTGCGCATGGGCCAACTCGCCGTCGCTCCGGCCCAGGCGAACAGCCTCTCGGGATGATCCTGGCCGAACGGCCGCTCGAGACTCTGGTGCTCACCGGCACCGATTCCGTCACTCGAGACGTTGAAGTTCATGACTCTCAGCAGTTGATCCATGTGTTCCCTCGTCAGGTCCTGTCGCGTCATCATGTGGCGAGGCGCCGCATATCATGATGTCGGATGGGACGTGGCCGGATCGGCAGCGGCCCACAGACTCTCTCCGAGGGCCACGCCGTTACAGTCGGTGACTTCTTCACCGCGGGCACCGAAAGGCCGGTCGCGCGCATGCGTACGACCAGCAGCCGTCAACCGGCCGTCGGCACGCCCGCGTTGGCGAGGACCTCCCCCGCAGGCAGGGCCACGCTGGCGGCCGCGGTCAGGCCGGTGGCGGCCAGGTGGGCGTCCGCGATGCGCAGTCCGGCCGCGTAGCCGGCGAAGTCGGGGAGTCCCACGGGCTCGTGTCCCATGAGGCGCGCGCTGTCGTCGCCGTAGATGTACGGGGGCAGGTTCTGCATCCCGGCCACGTCGATCGCGGCGGTGATCTTCTCGTGGGCGGTGTCCAGTTCGGCGCCGGTGAGCCGGGTGGCCCAGGGGCCCATGGCCTGTTCACCGGAGAGTTCGCGGACGAAGGCCTCGGCCAGGCCCTCGGCGACGACCTGTTCGCCGACCGTGACGGTCATGGGGTTCCAGGCCACGTTCGCGTAGCGGACGTTGTGGTGGAGTTCGTGGGCGGCGGCGTGGCCGATCTTCTCCAGGGCCGTGTCGGTGGGCCATATCAGCAGGTGGATCGCGCCGGGGATCCCGCCCATGCCGAGGTAGCCGCCGCTGCGGACGGTCAGATGGTGGTCGTCCGGGTCGCCGAGGACCAGGACGACGTGCACGGTGTCGGCGTGCCGGACGCCGGGGACCGCGCCGTCGATCCGTTCCCAGGCGGCGGCGAGGGAGTCCTCGACCCTGCTCCACACGCCCGCGTCCCGCATCCGCCGCACGGCGTCCGCGTACCGCGGGTCCTCGCGGTCGAGCCGGAAGCCGGAGCCCTGCCGGTGCATCTCGACCTGGTCGGGGATGCCCACCCGGGACATGACGTCCTGGAGCGGGGCGAGCATGTCGCGCAGGGCGTCGGGACGCTGTTCCCGAGGGCGTTGCAGGAGGTCGAGCATGGCGGACGCGGTGTCATGAACGATGATTTTCATGGCGTGGACGGTAGTGGTTGCCGCTGCGTCAACTTCAAGTTGCGTTCCGTGGGCGACAGGAAGGCCGCCGTCAACGGCGACTTCGTCATGACCGCACCCGAAGTGCAGAAGGTCATCCAGGCGTTGCGCAAGGGCCACATCGATGTCGTGGAGCTTCACCAGCACAGCCTCACCGAGCAACCGCGCCTGTTCTACCTGCACTTCTGGGCCGCCGCCGACGGCGTCGCCCTCGCCCGGGCCCTCCGGCCCGCCCCGGACGCCACCGGCCCCGCCCCGCCCCGACCGTCGGCGTCCGCCTCTGCCGGAACCCCACAATGGCCATTCATGTGATCCTGCAACCGATGGAGGCGGACATCACGGATGCCCATGAGCACAGCCCCGTGTTCACATTGGACCGGGTGACGGTACGGCGCGGGGGCGCGCTGCTGCTCGACGCCGTGTCCTGCCGGATCGTGGGCGGCGCGTGCACCGCCCTGGTCGGGCCCTCGGGCGCGGGCAAGTCCACACTCCTGCGGCTGCTCAACCGCCTGGAGGAACCCAGCTCCGGCACGGTCCGCTTCCACGGCCGACCGCTCACCGGGGCCGACGTCCTCGCCCTGCGCCGCCGGGTCCAACTGCTCAGCCAGCAACCGGTGCTGCTCACCACCCACATCGCGGACGACCTGCGCGTCGGCCGCCCGGATCTGGACGACCGCCGGGCAGCCGGCCTCCTCGGCCGGGTCGGTCTCTCCCCGGCGATGCTCGACCGCCCCACGGCCGGGCTGTCGGGCGGCGAGGCCCAACGCGTCTGCCTGGCCCGGGCCCTCGCCCTGGACCCGGAGGTGCTCCTCCTCGACGAGCCCACCTCCGCCCTCGACGCCGCCAGCGCGCGGGCCGTCGAGCACACGGTCCGCGACCTCGTCGCCGCGGGCCTGGCCGTCGTCCTGGTCAGCCACAACTCACCACAGGCCCGCCGCGTCGCCGACCAGGTCCTCGTCCTGGACGGCGGACGGCTGGCCGACTCCGGCCCCGTCGACCGGATCTCCTATCTGAAGGAGGGGACATGAACCCCGCCGTCCCCACCTGGGCCGGAGTCGCCGCCTCCCTGGCCCTGGTCGCGCTCACCGTGGCCGCGGTCCGGCGCCGACGCCTGCACCTGTCCCGGGACATCACCGTCGCCGCCCTGCGCGCCGGAGTCCAACTCGCCGCCGTCGGCGCCCTCCTGCTGCTGGTCTTCCGCCACACCGGACTGGCCGGCGCCGCGGGCTGGCTGGCCGTCATGGTGCTCATCGCGGGCCGGGTCGCCGCCCACCGCGCCGCCGGCCTGCCCCGCGCCCTGCCCATCGCCACCGCCGCCGTGGTGGCCGGAACGGCGGCAACGCTGGGCACCCTGCTCGTACTCGGCGTGATCGCGGCCCAGGCGCGTGTGGTCATCCCCGTCGGCGGCATGGTCGTCTCCGGCGCCATGCAGGCCACCGCCCTCGTCCTGATCCGCCTCCGGGACGAGGCCCGCACCGCACGGTCCGCCATCGAGGCCCGCCTCTCCCTCGGCCTCCCCGCGGGCGAAGCCTTCGCACCCCACCTGCGCGACACCCTGCGCACCGCCCTGATCCCCGCCGTCGACTCCACCAAGACCGCCGGCCTCATCGGTCTCCCCGGCGCCATGACCGGCCTGATCCTCGCAGGTGTCGACCCGCTCACCGCGATCCGCTACCAGATCGTCGTGATGTACATGTTCCTCGCCGCAGCGGCCCTCGCCGCACTCACCGCCGCCCGCTTCGCCGAACAGGCCCTGTTCGACGACGCCCACCGGCTGCGCCCCCTGGCCGCGGAGCCCCGGCTGCGCCGATCCGGCCATTGAGCGCCGCGAGAACGGATTTCACATATCTATGTCATTGCTGTTTGAAAGCATTCTCTTGGCCGAAACCGGTCCGCCCGCGACCGGGCGGGAACCCGGGGCAAAAAAACCGGCCGTCATCATATCCAACTCCCCTTGTCTTCACCGGCACTTCACGTCATGCGGACAACACTTCCCGCAGAGTCACATCCCCTGATCGGCAGGGTCTGCATGGGGAGGTCGGCGAACCATTGAGCAAGAACCTTGCGCCGAACACCGTTGACGAGCTGTGTTCGGTACGTCCTGATCTGGTCGGGCCGTTCACGGCGGCACTGCCGGGGGCGCGGGCGGCAGTGCTGGGCCGATTATGGGGGGCGTTCGCCCGGGAGCGGTTACCGGGCATCGCACGACGGCGTCGGTGCGGCGAGGAACTGGTGGTGACCCTTGCCAACGGCGGCCGGCTGGTCGGTCCGGCGAGCGCTGCCGCACGATTCGCCCAAGTGCCCGCCGACTTCGGCGTCATGGGCCCGGGCGGGCCGGTGGAACAGCCGGCCCGGCTGCTGGAGGCGCTGGAGCTGGGCACCCCGGGCTCGCTGCGGCTCGCCGAGGAGCTGGACAACAGCGTCGTGAACCTCGCCCTCGCCCGCACCGCGGCCGATGGCACCTGCGCCGCGGTGGCCGATTCCGTGGCCGCCGAGCAGGTGGTGACCGACGGTCACCCGCAGCATCCTTGTTGCCGTACCCGCAGCGGTCTGTCGGTGGCCGAGGTCCTGGCCTACGCCCCCGAACACCATCCGGTCGTCGATCTCGCCGTGCTGGCGGTACCCGCCGCTCTGTGGCGGAGCAGCGGCACCTGGCCACAGGAACTGCGCGAGGGAGGAACGGTGCTGGTGCCAGTGCATCCCTGGCAGCGTGATCATGTCGTCGGCGGTCACCCGGGCCTCGTGGTCACCCGTCGCACGATTCCCGCCCGGCCATTGTTGTCGTTCCGGACCCTGGCACCGCGGGAAACACTGCACGGCTATCACATCAAGACGGCCCTGGACGTGCAGATGACCAGCCGCAGGCGCACGATCTCGCCGGTCGAGGTCGCCGACGGGCCGGCACTGTCCGCATTGCTCGCCGAGGTCGTCGACCGGGCCGGATACGGCGACCGGCTGCGTGTTCTGCACGAGGTGGGCGGCGGCGCGGTGTACGTCGACGGGCGGCCGAGCCCGAGTCTGGCGGTCATGCTGCGGCAGTCCAGCGACCACGATCTCGCCGGGGGAGAGGTCGCGGCACCGCTGACCGCGGTCTACGCCACCGGGGCGGCGTGGGTGGCCGGCGACGCGGCCGGCTGGCTGGCGGAGTTCGCCGAACTGGTCCTGCCGCCCGCGTTGACGCTGCTGTCCCTGGGCATCGCGCTGGAGGCGCACGGGCAGAACACCCTCGTCGTGCTGCGCGACGGCCGGCCGGTGCGGGTGCTCTACCGGGATCTCGACGGGCTGCGGCTCAACCCGCACCGTCTGGCGGAGCACAGGATCACGCTGCCGCCGCTGGCCGGCGACCGCGTCGGCAAGGACGTGCACGCCCTGCGGGTCAAACTGTTCGGGTCGCTGCTCAGCGGGCTGTTCAGCGAACTGGTCACGGCGCTGGCGAGAGCGCGGCGCAGGGAGCCCGAGGCATTGTGGGCGGTGGTGGCCGCCGTCGCCCGGGACGTCTTCGCCACGCTGCCCGCCAATGGGGACGCCGAGGCGTTCTTCGGTGCCACCTGGCCGCTGAAGGCGACCACCGCGATGCGGTTGGCCCCCGATCCGCGCCCCGCGCAGTGGGCGGCGATCCCCAACCCGCTGCCGGGCCGGGCGACCGGCGGGGGTGAGGACGCATGACCGCGCCCACCACGGGACCGGTCACCGGCATGCCGGCCGGGATCGCCGGCCTCGTCACCGCACACACCCTGCTCAACTGTCTGGTGCGTGAGGTGTGTGCCCCCGAGGGCCAGACCGCCATCGCCGGGCGGCACCTTCTGCTGCGGCTGCCCCGGTGCGGCGTGCTGCTGCGGGTCGCCGTGCGCCGGGCCTCGATGATCGGCGCACACCGCTTCTCCGGGCCCGTCGAGCGGCATGACGGTCTGACGTGGAGACCCATCGGCTGGCACGAACTGGCCTGCTGCGTCCGCGACGAGCTCGAAGTGCGCACCGGCACGGGCAACGAGGAATTCCTGGACCAAGTGGCCAACAGCCAC
Organism: Streptomyces luteireticuli; assembly: GCF_041519305.1. Classification (NCBI taxonomy): domain Bacteria; kingdom Bacillati; phylum Actinomycetota; class Actinomycetes; order Kitasatosporales; family Streptomycetaceae; genus Streptomyces; species Streptomyces luteireticuli. Next base: position 1,042,195 of record NZ_CP167927.1, on the reverse strand, counting down.
GAGGTGATCGGCATCGCGGTGGCCGGACGCGCGCGTCGGAGTCCGCCACGGCAGCCGTATCTGGAATCCGAGCAGTCGCTGATCTACGGGCACCGGTTCCACCCCACCCCCAAGGCACGTAGCGGAGACGCCCGGAGGTGGCTGCTCCACGGGCCGGAGACCGGTGCACGGTTTCCGCTGCGCTACCTGGCCGTCCGCCCGGACCTGCTGACCGGCGAAGGCGACCACCGGATGCTGGACCGCCTGCACCCGTTGCCGGACCGGGAGGCCGCACTCCTGCCGGCACATCCCTGGCAGTACCGGATGCTGCTCGAACACCCGGGTCTCAGACGGGCATTGGAGCGCGGCCAGATACGGGACCTGGGCAGTGGCGGTCCCGTTTTCGCGGCGACCGCCTCGGTCCGCACGCTGTACCAGCCCACGCTGGACGTGTTCTTGAAGTTCAGCCTCGATGTCCGGCTCACCAACTGCGTCCGCAGGAATGCGCTCTACGAACTGTCCGGGGCGGTCGTGCTGAACAGGATCGTGCAGCCGGTTTTCGTCGAACTGGCACTCCGGTTTCCCGGCTGCGGAATACTGGCCGAATTCGGCTACCGCAGCCTGGACCTGTACGGCGACAGGGATGTCGTGGAGGGGTTCGGGGTGATCGTGCGCGAGGGCCTGCGCTCCCATCTGCTGCCCGGCGTGACTCCCTTGCTCGCCGCCGCGGTCGCCGATGAGTACCCCACCAGTGCGGCGCAGGTCTCCCGGCTGCTGGCCCTCGGTGACGGCGACGCGCTGGCCTGGTGGGACACCTATCTCGGGCTGCTGCTGCCACCGGTGCTGGCCGCCTTCTTCGAGTACGGCGTCGTCCTGGAGCCCCACCTGCAGAATGTCGTCGTGGGGGTGCACGCGGACGGAACACCGGCCCAGGTGCTCTTCCGCGACCTGGAAGGCGTCAAACTGCTGCCCGGCCACCATCGGAGCACCCTGGCCGAGTTGCCCGCCGACGTCCGGGAGCCACTGACCTACGACGCCGCCCGTGGCTGGAACCGGGTCGCGTACTGCCTGTTGGTCAACCACGTTGCGGAGATGCTCGCCGCGCTGGCCGACCTGCACCCCGCCCTGGAACCGGAGCTGTGGGCGCGGGTCCGCGATCACCTCGACAAGTACGCCCGGCACGTCGGCAACCCGCCGCAGCTGCGCGCCCTGCTCTCGGGCGTCCCCCTGCCCGCCAAGGCCAACCTGCTGCTGCGCTGGGCCCGTGAGGCCGACCGGCATGCCGGCTATGTCGCACTGCCTCACCCCCTGGGACGGACGCTCACCCAGGAGGCGACCCGGTGAGCCGGCGTGACGGTGCGGTCCGCGCGCCGGGGAGCAGTGCCTTCCGGCGCTATCTGGCCGGACAGGCGGTGTCCAACGTCGGCACCTGGATGCACCGCACGGCCCAGGGCTGGCTGGTGCTCCGGCTCACGCACGACAGCGGCCACGCCCTGGGCATCGTCGTCGCCCTGCAGTTCCTGCCGCAGACCCTGTTCGGGCTCTACGGCGGCGCCTTGGCCGACCGCCGCCCCAAACGCCGGCTGCTGCTCGTCACCCAGACCTCGATGAGCCTGCAGGCACTGGTGCTGGGCATCCTGACGATGACCGGTTCGGCGCACCTCTGGCACGTCTACGGCCTCGCCTTCGCCCTCGGAGCGGCCACCGCTCTGGACGGCCCCGCCCGCCACGCCTTCATCGGCGAGCTGGTCGGCCGCGACGGGATCCCCCGCGCGGTGTCCCTCAACGCCGCCCAGTTCAACGCCGCGCGGCTGCTCGGCCCCGGCCTGGCCGGCGTCCTGATCGCCGCGGCCGGTACCGGCCCGGTCTTCCTGCTCAATGCCGCCTCGTACCTCACGGTCGTGGCCGTCCTGGCCACCCTGCGCCGGTACGACGAGCCGCCCGCACCGGGCACCGAACGGCGCACCACTCGGGTATCGGTGGCCCTGCGCCATGTCCGGACCGACCCGGACCTGCTCGTGCCCATCACCGCCGCGGCCGTGGTGGGCACCGCCGGTCTCAACTTCCAGGTCACCATCCCCATGGCCGCGAAGGCCGTGTTCCACTCCGACGCCACTGCCTTCGGCGCCCTGACCACCGCCTATGCCGCGGGCGGCCTGCTCGGCGCGCTGCTCGGTGCGCCCCGCCGCGGCCCGGTCACCGCACCCGTCCTGCTGGGCCGCGTCGCGGCCTTCGGCCTGCTCGAAGCCGCCGTCGGCGTCATGCCCACCTACGGCACCTTCATGGCCCTGCTGGTCCCGACCGGTCTTGCCGCCGTCCTGGTGACCACGGCCGCCAACGCCATGACCCAATGCCATGCTCCGCCCGTGATGCGGGGCCGCATCATGTCCCTGTATCTCTTGGTCCTGCTCGGCGGCACCCCCCTGGGCGCCCCCCTGGCCGGCTGGACCGCCCAAGCCCTCGGGGCCCGCTACAGCCTGATTCTCGGCGGCCTGACCTGCCTCGCGGCGGCTGCCGCCCTGGCGGTCGCCCCGTTCGGGCGGGCGCGCGGCCGGGGAGTCCCGTGGCCGGGAAGCAGGGAGCGGCGCGACGGCCGGCCCGCGGTCGTGGGCAGGCGGCGTCCACCGAGGCACATAGCGCCGTAGCGGGCCTGGTGCGGCCGCTGCGCGAACATCACGTCGGCAGCGCTGTGCATGACGGGCGAGGCGGATGTGCTCGCCGCACACGCAGGCGAGAACGGGCGGTGGCCGGCAGTTCGCCGCTGCCGAAGCCGAAGGCCCCGCCGACGCGAGGTCGGCGGGGCCTTCGGGGACGGGCGGGGGTCAGCCCGCGGTGCGCTGGCGCAGGCGGCCGATCACGGCCAGGGCGATGGCCAGGCCGCCCGTGGAGTACAGCTGGACGCGGGTGTCGGCCTGGAGGGTCATCAGGGCCAGGGCGCCGACGACTCCGGCCAGGGTCAGCCAGGTCAGATAGGGGAAGCCCCACATGCGGACGACCAGTTGGCCGGGGGTCTCGCGCTCCAGGCGGCGGCGCAGCAGGAGGTGCGAGGCGGCGATGAAGCCCCAGACGATGAGGACGACGCCGCCGACCATGTTGAGCAGCCAGGCGAAGACGGTGGTGGGCCACCAGTAGGACAGGAGCACGGCGAAGAAGCCGAAGGCGCAGGACGCGAGGACCGCGCGGCGCGGGACCTGGCCGGAGACCTTGGCGAGGATCTTCGGGCCCTGGCCGCGGGAGACCAGCGAGTGGGCCATGCGCGAGGAGCCGTAGATGTTGGCGTTCATCGCGGACAGCAGGGCGATGAGGACGACGACGTTCATGACCTGGCCGCCCGCGGGGACATTGAGGCGGTCGAGGACGGCGGCGTAGGGGCCGGACTCCGTGACGGCCTTGTCGTTCCACGGGACCAGCGTGACGATCACCAGCATGGAGCCGACGTAGACGATGGCGATGCGCCACATCGTCGTACGGACGGCCTTGGCGACGCCGCGCACCGGGTCCTCGGACTCGGCGGCGGCGATGGTCACCGTCTCCAGGCCGCCGTAGGCGGCGAGCGAGGCCAGCAGGCCGACGAGCAGGCCGTTGGCGCCCGCGGGCATGAAGCCGCCGTCGTGCACCAGGTGCGCGGCCCCGGGGGCGTGGGTGCCGGGCAGCAGGCCGAAGATGGCCAGTCCGCCCAGGACGAGGAAGAGCGCGATGGCGCCGATCTTCAGGGCGGCGAACCAGAACTCGAACTCGCCGAAGTTGGCGACCGCCCCCAGGTTGGTGGCGCAGAACAGCGCCATGAGGATCAGCACCCACATCCACGACGGGGTGCCGGGGAACCAACCCTGCAGGATGTGGGCGGCGCCGATGGCCTCGATCCCCACGCCCACGACCAGCAGGGTCCAGAACATCCAGCCGGCGGTGAAGCCCGCCCAGGGGCCGATGGCCCGGTCGGCGTGGACGGAGAACGAGCCCGAGGACGGGTTCGCGGCGGACATCTCGCCGAGCATGCGCATCACGAACATCACGAGCAGGCCGGACACGGCGTAGGCGAGCACGATCGACGGACCGGCCGCGGCGATGCCCGCGCCGGAGCCCACGAAGAGGCCGGCGCCGATGACGCCGCCGAGGGCGATCATCGAGAGGTGGCGCTGCTTGAGCCCGTTCGACAGCGGGGTGTGCTGCGGAGACGGGCTCCCCGTCGGCGTCGGGGGCGGTGAGGTGAGTGTCCGGCTCATGGGCGTTACCTGTCCAATATGCGAGATCGGAAGACCATGAGTATGCGATCTCGGACAGGGGTGCGCAGATACGTCCGTTATGCGGACGACGGCCTCACGGAGGGTGATGGGAAGGGGCCGGTGTGTGCCCTCGGTGCCGGAGCGTCGAGGGCACACACCGGTGCTAGAACCGCACCGGCAGGTGGAAGAGGCCGCGCATCAGGCTCGGCCGCCAGGCCAGCTCCGCCGGATCGGTGTCGAAGGCCAGCCCGGGACACCGCTCCAGCAGGGTGCGCAGGGCGATCGTCGTCTCCAGCCGGGCCAGCGGGGCGCCCAGGCAGTGGTGCACGCCGTGGCTGAAGCCGAGGTGGCCGCGCGCGTCCCGCCGGATGTCGAAGCGGTCCGGCTCCGGGAAGCGCTTCGGATCGCGGTTGGCCGCAGCCAGGAAGACCATCACCGGGTCGCCCTTCGGGATCGTGACGCCCCCGATCTCCACGGGCTCGGCGGTGAACCGGTGGGCCGTGGTCTGCGACGGGCCGTCGTAGCGGAGCATCTCCTCCACCGCCCCGTCGACCAGCGTCATGTCCGCCCGCAGCGCCGCCAGCTGCCCGGGGTGGCGCAGCAGCGCGCACGTGCCGTTGGCGATGAGGTTGACGGTCGTCTCGTGCCCGGCGACCAGCAGCAGGAACGCCATTCCGAGCATTTCCTCGGGCGAGAGCGAGTCGCCGTCCTCGTCCATGGTGCGTACCAGCGCGCTCAGCAGGTCGTCGGCGTCCCCCTGCCGCTTGGCCTCGATGAGCTCGGCGAGGTAGCCGGTCATGCCCATCACCGCGGCGCCCGCCGCCTCCGGGGAGCTCGGGAAGACGATCTCGCTCGACCAGGCGCCGAACTGCTTGCGGTCCTCGGCCGGGACGCCGAGGAGCTCGCAGATGACCGCCATGGGCAGCGGCGCCGCGAACGCCTCGACGAGGTCGGCCCGGCCCGCCGGCAGCATGGCGTCCAGGAGTTCGTCGGTGATCTGCTGCACCCGCGGGCGCAGCGCCTCGATCCGGCGCGCGGTGAACTCCCGGGCCACCAGCTTCCGCAGCCGCGTGTGGTGCGGCGGGTCGGTCTGGAGCATGTTCAGCCCGATGGCGTGGCCGCCGTCGTCCTGCCAGGAGGACGAGTACCGGATGTCGTTGCGCAGCCGCGGATCGGTCAGCGCGGCACGCGCCTCCTCGTGTCCGACGACGAGCCACACATGGCCCTCGTCGTACGTCGGCACGCGGTGCACGGGGCCCTGTTCCCGCAGGTGCGCGTAGAGCGGGAAGGGGTCGGAGACGAGGTCCGTGCCGGGGGGTGCCACCCGGTCGAGGGCGGGCATGGTCATGATGGGTTCCTTGCCTGATGGTGGGATCGGTAGGAAACGTGGTGCGGAAGGGGAACGGGGTCAGAGACCGTGCTCGGAGAGCCAGCTCTCCATGGCCTCGGCGGTCAGCGGGAGGTTGTGCTCCATGAGCGTGAAGTGGTCGCCCGGCGTCGCCACGCCCGTGTGCGGCAGCGGCCACTCGGCCCGCCAGCCGCCGTCCTCGAACCCCTCGTCCTGATGGGGCATCGGGTCGGCGGCGCTCAGGAAGAGCGTCGGGGCGGCGATCGGCTGCGGCACGCACTCCTCCATCAGCAGGGCGTTGTAGCGCCCGCTGGCGGTGAGCTTCGTCCCGGTCAGCGCGTGCGGGCCGAGGAGCTGTTCGCGCGAGTCCAGCCCCTCGTTCATCGCGATCATGGTCTTCTCGGAGAACTGGTGCGTCGCCTGGAAGGTGTCCAGCAGGACGACGGCGCTCGGCGCCGGCCCCTCCCGCTCGGCGAGCTCCGCCAGCGCGTGGGCGATCAGCCCGCCCATCGAGTGCCCGACCAGGACGAACGGCCTGTCGCCCACGGTCGTGCGCAGCTGGTGCAGATGCAGCTCGACGAGGGAGGCGAAGCTGTCGGCGACCAACTCGCCTTCGTTGTAGCCCGGGTTGACGAGCGAGAGGACGTCGCGCCTGCCCCCGAACATCTGGGCCATCATGCCGTACTGGATCGGTCCGGCCGTCGCCGTGATGGCGGGCAGGCAGATCAGCATGGCCCGCGTCCCGTCACCGGACGCCATCCGCACCGGCGGCAGCGTGTGGTCCGCGGCGTCCGCGGCGGTGAACGAGGGCCGCAGCCGCCCGGCGGCCTGGATCAGCGCCATGCCGTCGGACTGGGCCCGGCCGAGCGCGTACGCCTGGTGGTAGAGCGCCGCGATGCTGTCGAAGGCCGACGACGGCGCCATGGCCGAGGCGAGCGCCGCCTCGATGCTCGTCTCGGCGACGGGCTGTTCGGTCACGAGACCGGCGAGGTGGGCGGCGAGTTGCGCGACGGTCGAGTGCTCGAACGTCGTCGTCGCCGGCAGCCGCAGGCCCAGCAGCCGGCCGAGCCGGTCGCGCAGGTCGATGCCGCCGATCGAGTCCATCCCCAGGTCCAGGAACTCCACCTCCGGGCCGATGCCCGCCGCGTCGTCGTGGTGGAGCACCGCGCCGAGCTGTTCGCGGACGAGCTCGACCAGGAGCGCGGGCCGCTCCTGCGGCGCCGCGTCCAGGACGCGGCGGCCCGCGGACGGGTCGACCGGTGCCCGCCGCCGTGCGGGACGTGCCCCGGCGGCCTCCCGGAACCGGTCGGTGTCCACCGGGCGGAGCGTCAACTCCTCGACGGAGAGGACGGGTTCGCCCATGCCGTCGGCGACGCGGACGGCGACGGCGTCGGCCCCGGTGGGCGACAGCAGCACCCGGACGGCGCCGGGCGCCGCGGAGTGCACCCGCACCCCGGACCAGGAGAACGGCATACGCACCTCCGGGTCCGCGGCCCCGCCCGCGCCCAGCGCGTGCAACGACGCGTCCAGCAGCGCCGGATGCAGGACGAACCCGTCCGCGGAGCCCGCCTCCTCGCCCAGCACCACCTCGGCGAAGACCTCCTCGCCCCGGCGCCACGCCGCGCGCAGCCCGCGGAAGGCGGGGCCGTAGGCGAAGCCGCGCTCCGCCAGTACGTCGTAGTGGCCGTCCAGCGCGACGGCGGACGCGTCCGCCGGCGGCCAGGCGCCGGACAGGCCGCCGAAGTCCCCGTCCGCCCCCTCCTCCGGGGTGACGACCGGGGTGACGACCGCCCGGACGTGGCACGTCCAGTCGTCGCCGTCGCCCGCGGACTCCGGGCGGGAGTGCACCGTCAGCTCCCGCTGCCCCGCGGCATCGGGCGCCCCGATGTGGACCTGGACGTCCACGCCGCCCGGGGCGTCCAGGAACAGCGGCTCCTGGAGGGCGAGTTCGGCGAGCTGCGGGCAGCCGGCCGCGCGCCCGGCGTACAGCGCCCAGTCGACGAAGACGCTGCCCGGCAGCACGACGCCGCCCATGACGGTGTGCTCGCCGAGCCAGGGCCGGACCGTACGGGAGAGCCGGCCCGTGAACAGCAGGGTGTCGCTCCCGGCGGGGGAGACGGAACCCGACAGCAGCGGGTGGTCCACGGCGGAGAGCCCGGTGGAGTCCGCGCCGCCCGAGCGGTCCGGGGCGTCCAGCCAGTACCGGCGCCGACGGAAGGCGTACGCCGGCAGGTCCACCGGACGGCCGCCGTCGAAGGTGCCCGTCCAGTCCACCGGGCCACCGGCCACGAACAGTTCGGCCAGCGCGGTCAGCCACCGCTCGTGGCCGTCCTCGGCGCGGCGCAGCGTCCCGACGACCGCCGCCCGGCCGTCCCCGGCCTTCTCCATGGCCTCCTCCAGGGTCTGCTCCAGCCCGGGCAGCAGCACCGGGTGCGGGCTCACCTCGACGAACACCCGGTGCCCGGCCTCGGCCAGGGCGCGGGTCGCCTCCTCGAAGCGCACGGTCCCGCGCAGGTTGCGGTACCAGTACGCGGCGTCGGCACCCTCGCCGTCGAGGAGGGCGCCGGTCACCGTGGAGTGCATCGGCACGTCGCCGGACCGGGGCACGACGGGCCCGGCCAGCTCCAGCAGCGGCTCGCGCAGGCGCTCGACCTGCGCGGTGTGCGAGGCGTAGTCCACCGGGACGCGACGGGCCCGCACCCCGTCCCGCTCGCAGACGGCGAGCAGTTCGTGCAGCGCCGGCGCGTCACCGGCGACCACGATGGACCGCGGCCCGTTCACCGCCGCCACGGCGATCCGCTCGCCCCACGGCGCCAGCAGCTCCTCCGCCCGGTCCGCCGCTATGGAGAGCGCCACCATGCCGCCGCGGCCCGCCAGTTCACGGCCGATCAGCCGGCTGCGCAGGGCGACGATCCGGGCCGCGTCCGCGACGGACAGCACCCCCGCCACGCACGCCGCCGCCAGCTCGCCCTGCGAGTGCCCCACCACGGCGGCCGGTTCGACCCCGTGGGACCGCCACAGCCGGGCCAGGGACACCATGACCGCCCACAGCGCGGGCTGCACGACATCGACACGGAGCAGCAACTCCTCGTCCCGCAGCGCCTCGTGGAGGTCCCAGCCGGTGTGGGGCCGGAGCGCCTCGGCGCACTCGCGCAGCGACTCGGCGAACACCGGTGACGCGTCGAGCAGATCGACGGCCATCCCGGCCCACTGCGACCCCTGCCCGGGGAAGACGAACACGGGCCCGGCCGGTCCGCCCGCCACCCCTTCGGCCACGCCCGCGACGGGCTCGTCACGGGTCAGGGCCGCCAGGCGGTCCAGGAACTCCGCACGCGTCCGGCCGACCACCACGGCGCGGTGCGCGAACACCGAACGGGCCGTCAGCGAACGCGCCACGTCCACCGGGGACAGCGCCGGGTCCTCCGTCACCCGCTCCAGCAGGCGGCGGGCCTGCTCGCGCAGGCTCTCCGCGTTCTTCGCCGAGAGGACCCACGGCACCGGCACATCCGGGACACCGGGAACGGGGGGCGCCACGGGGCCCTGCTCCAGGATCACATGGGCGTTGGTGCCGCTGATCCCGAAGGAGGAGACGGCGGCGCGGCGCGGGCGTCCGCTCTCGGGCCAGGGGCGGGCGTGTGTGGCGAGTTCGAGGGCTCCGGTGGTCCAGTCGACGTGCGGGGTGGGCTCGTCGGCGTGGAGGGTGGCGGGAACATGGCCGTGGTGCATGGCCAGGACCGTCTTGATGATTCCGGCGACGCCGGCGGCGGCCTGGGTGTGGCCGATGTTGGATTTGACCGAGCCGAGGAGGACGGGGCGGTCTTCCGGCCGGTCCTGGCCGTAGGTGGCGAGGAGGGCCTGGGCCTCGATGGGGTCGCCGAGCGCGGTGCCCGTGCCGTGCGCCTCCACCACGTCCACCTCGGCGGCCGACAGCCCGGCACTCTCCAACGCCTGCCGGATGACTCGCTGTTGAGCAGGTCCGCTGGGTGCGGTGAGGCCGTTGGAGGCCCCGTCCTGGTTGAGCGCGGAGCCACGGATCACCGCCAGGACGCGGTGCCCGTTGCGGCGCGCGTCGGACAGCCGCTCCACCACCAGCATGCCGACGCCCTCGGCGAAGCCCATCCCGTCCGCGTCGGCGGCGAACGCCTTCGACCGGCCGTCGGGGGCCAGTCCGCCGACCCGGCTGAACTCGACGATCGGCCGCGGCGTCGACATCACCGTCGCACCACCGGCCACGGCGAGCGCGCAGTCGCCCTGCCGCAGCGCCTGCGCGGCCAGGTGCAGCGCCACCAGGGACGACGAACACGCCGTGTCCACCGTGATCGCCGGACCCTCCAGGCCCAGCGCGTACGCGACCCGGCCCGAGGCGACGCTGTTGGCGCTGCCGTTGCCGAGGTACCCCTCGAAGCCCTCCGGCAGCCGCGGGAACCGCGCCGCGTAGTCGTTGTAGATCAGCCCGGCGAAGACACCCGTCGACGTGGACCGCAGGGCGGCCGGATCGATGCCCGCGGACTCGAACGCCTCCCACGCCGTCTCCAGCAGCAGCCGCTGCTGCGGGTCCATCGCCAGCGCCTCGCGCGGCGAGATCCCGAAGAACTCGGCGTCGAACTCCGCCATGTCGTGCAGGAAACCGCCGACGGGCGCGAACGCGCCGTCCAGATCGGCCTGCCAGCCGCGGTCGTCCGGGTAGGGCCCCATGGCGTCCCGCCCGTCCGCCAGCAGCCGCCACAGCTCCTCGGGCGTGCGCACCCCGCCGGGGAAACGGCAGCTCATCCCGACGATCGCGATCAGGTCGTCGTCCGGGGCCGCCGCCGTTCGCTCCGTCCGTACGGGGGCGGCGTCGCCCCCGTACGGTACGAGCAGCCGGCCGAGCTCGGCCACCAGCGCGGCCACGGTCGGGTGGTCGAACACCGCCGTCACCGGCAGCCGCAGACCCGTCGCCGTGCCGAGCCGGTTGCGCAGCTCCACGGCCGTCAGCGAGTCGAAGCCCAGGTCCTTGAACGACCGGTCCTCCGCCAGCGCCCCGGCGTCCGCGTGCCCCAGCACCACGGCCGCGTGGGCGCGCACCAGCCCGGTCAGGGCGCGCTCGCGCTCCGCCGAGGGCAGCGCGGCCAGCCGCTCGCGGTGCCCGCCCGCCGCGCCCGGCGCCGCGTTCACCGCGCCGCGCCGCGTCACCGGCCGCACCAGCCCGCGCAGCAGCGCGGCGGGTTCACCGCGCTCGCGCAGCGCCGCCACGTCCAGCCGCAGCGGAACCGCCAGCGCACGGGGCGCCCGCACCGCCGCGTCGAAGAGGGCCAGGCCCTCGGCGGAGGACAGCGGACGCACGCCCAGACGACGCATCCGGCCCAGGTCGGAGGTCCCCAAGTCACCCGTCAAGGCGCTGCGTTCGGACCACAGGCCCCAGGCGAGGGAGTGCGCCGGCAGCCCCTCGGAACGCCGCAGCCGGGCCAGGGCGTCCAGGAACGCGTTGGCCGCCGCGTAGTTGCCCTGGCCCGCCGAGCCGAACACCCCGGCCGCCGACGAGAACAGGACGAACAGCGCCAGATCGCGGCCCCGGGTCAGCTCGTGCAGATGCCAGGCGGCATCCGCCTTCGGGCGCAGCACGGCGTCCAGCCGCTCCGGGGTCAGCGACGGGACCGCACCGTCGTCCAGCACGGCGGCGGCGTGCACCACGCCCCGCAGCCGCGGCAGGCCGTCCACCAGAGCGGCGAGCGCGTCCCGGTCGGACACGTCGCAGGCCACCACGCGGACCGTGGCACCCAACTCGGCCAGCTCCGCCGCGAGTTCCTCGGCACCAGGAGCCTCCGTGCCCCTGCGGCCCGCCAGGACGAGGTCGGTCACCCCGTGGTCCGTCACCAGCCGGCGGGCCACCGCCGACCCGATCACGCCCGTACCGCCGGTGACCAGCACCGTGCCGTCGAGCGCCGCCGGGGGAGCGGTGAGCACCACCTTGCCCGTGTGCTGCGCCCGGCTCATGTGCCGGAACGCCTCCGGGGCCCGGCGCGCGTCCCAGGCCGTCACCGGCAGGGGAGACAACACCCCTTGCCCGAAAAGCTCCTTGAGCTCGCGGAGCATCGCCCCCAGCCGGTCCGCACCGGCCTCGCCGAGGTCGAACGCCCGGTACCGCACGCCCGGCCGGGCCGCGGCCACCTCGTCGGCGTCACGGATATCCGTCTTGCCCATCTCGACGAACCGGCCGCCGCGCGGCAGCAGCGCCAGCGAGGCGTCCACGAACTCACGGGCCAGACAGTTCAGTACGACGTCGACACCGCGCCCGCCGCTCTCCGCGAGGAACCGTTCGGTGAACTCCGGCGTACGGGACGAGGCCAGACGCCCGGCCGGAACGCCCGAGGCGCGCACCACCGGCCACTTCGGCTCGCTCGCCGTCGCATAGACCTCGGCGCCGAGGTGCCGCGCCAGCTGCACCGCGGCCATGCCCACACCGCCGGCGGCCGCATGGACCAGCAGCGACTCGCCCGGCCGGACGTCCGCCAGGTCGACCAGGGCGTAATAGGCGGTCAGGAAGGCCGCCGGAACGGTCGCCGCCTGCGCGAACGACCAGCCGTCGGGCATCGCCACGACCATCCGGGCATCGGCCACCGCCACCGGACCCGCGTACGCGCCCGACAGCAGCCCCATCACCCGGTCGCCCACCGCGAGGCCGTCCACCCCGGGACCGACCTCCAGCACCACTCCGGCGCCCTCGCTGCCGAAGATCGACTCCCGGTCCGGGACGACCCCCAACGAGGCCAGCACATCACGGAAGTTGACCCCCGTGGCGCGGACGCCGACGCGGACCTGTCCGGGGGCCAGAGGCTCCTCCGCACGGGGACGGGGCGCCAGACGCAGCCCCTCGATCGTCCCCGCCGTGCCGAGGTCCAGCCCCCAGGCGCGGGTCCCCGCGGGGACCGCCAGCACCGCCGGGTCCGACGGCGCCACCCGCGCCAGCCGCGGCACGGACACCGCACCGCCACGCACCGCGAGTTCGGGTTCCCCGGCGGCCACCGCACCCGGCAGCGCCCGCGCGGACGCGGGATCGGCGTCGAGGTCCACCTGCGCGAACCGGTCCGGGTGTTCCGCACACGCCGTGCGCCACAGGCCGCGGACGGCGGAGACGGCCACGCCGCCCCGCTCGCCGGGCAGCACCGGCGCGGCGTTCGAGGTCACCAACACCAGGCGTGCTTCGGAGAGTTCGGCGCAGTCCAGCCACTCCTGGGCCGTGGCGAGTGCCGTGGCGAGGAGGGTACGGCTCACGGCGGGGACGTCGTCGCCCTGCTCCTCCTGCGCCTCGTCCGCGGGGCAGGGGAACAGCACCGTCGCGGGGGCCGGCTCGCCCGCCCGTACGGCGGCCAGCAGCGCCGCGACGTCCGTGTGCACGGGTGCGTCCAGCCCGGGCAGGGCACGGCCGAGCACCGCCACCGGCCCCTCCGGGGCGCCGGCCGGCTGTGGCGTCCACCGCACCTCGTACATCGAGTCCGCGACCGGCCCGGCGACGGGCGCGGCGTCGGCGGCGAACGGACGCGAGACGACGCCGTCGAGGGTGAGGACCGGCAGCCCGGCCAGGTCGGTCATCAGCACCGACACGGTGTCCGGACCGGACGGTGACACCCGTACGCGGGCGCCGGTCGCACCGGTGGCGTGGAGACGGGCCCCGGTGAAGGAGAACGGCATCATCCGTTCCGCGCCGGACGCGAACAGGTCCGGCAGACGGGTCTGGAGCGCCGCGTCCACGAGCGCCGGGTGCACCCCGAACCGGGCGGCAGCGCCGACGGCCGACTCCGGCAGCCGCACCTCGGCGAACAACTCGTCGCCACGCCTCCACAGGCCCCGGACGCCCTGGAACACGGGCCCGTAGGCGTAACCGTGCTCCGCCGCCCGCTCGTAGAAGCCCTCGGTCTCCACCGGGACGGCACCCGCCGGCGGCCACACGGTCTCCGGCTCCCCGGCGGCGTCGGACTCCCCGGCGCCGTCGGACGACGGCGCCACGGTCAGCAGACCGGTCGCGTGGCAGGTCCAGTCGGCCTGGTCGTCCTCCGGCCCCGGCCGGTGCGGGCGGGAGTGCAGCCGCACCGCGCGCGCTCCGTGCTCGTCCGGTGTGTCGACGCCCACCTGGAGGTCGACGGCCGAACCGTCGTCCGGTACGGCCAGCGGGGCGTGCAGGACCAGCTCCTCCAGCCGCTCCGCGCCCACCTGCTGACCCGCCCGGAGCGCCAGCTCCACCAGAGCGGCGCCCGGCACCAGGACCCGGCCCGCCACCGCGTGGTCGGCCAGCCATGGGTGCGAACCCGTCGACAGCCGCCCGGTGAACACGAACCCGCCACCGGCCACGCTCACCCCGGCCGACAGCAGCGGATGCCCGACGACCGACAGCCCGGCCCCGGCGACGTCACAGACGCCACCGGTGGACGGGACCCAGTAGTGCTCGCGTTGGAAGGGGTAGGTGGGGAGGTTGAGGGGGGTGCCGGTGGTGAGGGTGTGGTGCCAGTTGGGGGTGTGGCCGTGGGTCCAGAGGGTGGCGAGGGAGGTGAGGAGTTGGGTGGGTCCGCCGTGGTCGCGGCGGAGGGTGGGGATGGTGGTGGTGTTGGTGTGGGTGAGGACGGGGTGGGGGCTGATTTCGAGGAAGGTGGTGTGGCCGTCGTCGGTCAGGGCCTCGATGGTGGGGTGGAAGCGGACCTGCTCGCGCAGGTTGCGGTACCAGTACGCGGCGTCCAGGCTCCGGCCGGGGACGAGGCCGCCCGTGACCGTGGAGTAGAGCGGGATGTCGCCGTCGCGGGGCGTGATCTCGGCGGCGAGGGTGAGGAGTTCGTTGTGGATGCGTTCGACGTGGGGGGTGTGGGAGGCGTAGTCGACGGCGATGGTGCGCGGGTGCAGACCGGCGGCTTCGGCTTCGGTGGTGAGGGCGGCGAGCGCGGTCGGGTTGCCTGCGACGACGGTGGAGGTGGGGCCGTTGACGGTGGCGATCCACACGTCGTCGTGGCCTGCGAGGAGCTCGGTGGCGCGTTCTTCGGTGGCGGCGAGGGAGAGCATGCCGCCGTGTCCGGCGAGTTCGCGGGCGATGGTCTGGCTGCGGAGGGCGATGAGTCGTGCTCCGTCGTCGAGGGTGAGTGCGCCTGCGACGCAGGCGGCGGCGATTTCGCCTTGTGAGTGGCCGATGACGGCGGCCGGTTCGATGCCGAGGGAGCGCCAGAGTGCGGCGAGGGAGACCATGACGGCCCAGAGGGCGGGTTGGACGATGTCCACGCGTCGCAGCAGTTCTTCGTCCCGCAGCGCTTCGTGCAGATCCCAGTCGATGAAGGGGGTGAGTGCTTCGGCGCACCGGTCGATGGAGTCGGCGAACACGGGCTGAGAGGAGAGGAGTTCGGTGGCCATGCCGGGCCACTGGGATCCCTGTCCGGGGAAGACGAAGACCGGGCCTTCGTCGGGAGTCTCGGTGACGGTGCCGTTGACGACGTGGGGAGCGGGCTCCCCGGTGGCGATCGCGTCGAGTCCGGCGAGCAGGGTGTCCCGGTCCTCGGCGACCACGACCGCCCGGTGTTCCAGAGCGGCACGCTGAGTGGCCAGGGCCCAGGCGATGTCGGCGGATGCGTGATCGCCGTTGGCCGCGAACTCCCGCAACTGCGCGGCCTGTTCGCGGAGTGCGGCCTCCGTGCGGCCGGAGAGCACCCACGGCATGACCCCGACCACCGGAGCGGCGGTGGTCTCGGGGGCGGTCGCAGGCGGGGTCTCCTCGACGATGATGTGCGCGTTCGTACCGCTCACGCCGAAGGAGGAGACGGCGGCGCGGCGCGGGTGTCCGGTCTCGGGCCAGGGGCGGGCATGTGTGGCGAGTTCGAGGGCTCCGGTGGTCCAGTCGACGTGCGGGGTGGGCTCGTCGGCGTGGAGCGTGGCCGGTACGTGGCCGTGGTGCATGGCCATGACCATCTTGATGACGCCTGCCACACCGGCGGCGGCCTGGGTGTGGCCGATGTTGGATTTGACCGAGCCGAGGAGGACGGGGCGGTCTTCCGGCCGGTCCTGGCCGTAGGCGGTGAGAAGGGCCTGGGCCTCGATCGGGTCGCCGAGCGCGGTGCCCGTGCCGTGCGCCTCCACCACGTCCACCTCGGCGGCCGACAGCCCGGCACTCTCCAACGCCTCGCGAATGACGCGCTGTTGAGCCGGTCCGTTGGGGGCGGTGAGGCCGTTCGAGGCGCCGTCCTGGTTCACCGCCGAACCGCGGATCACCCCGAGGATCCGGTGCCCGTTGCGACGGGCGTCCGACAACCGCTCGACCAGCAGCAGCCCGACGCCCTCCGCGGCGACCATGCCGTCCGCGTCGCCGGAGAACGCCTTGGTCCGGCCGTCGCGCGCCAGCCCCCGCTGCCTGCTGAACTCGGTGAAGAGGTCCGGCGTGGACATCACGGCGACACCGCCGACCACGCCGAGGGAGCAGTCGCCCTGCCGCAGGGACTGCATCGCCAGATGCAGCGCGACCAGGGACGACGAGCAGGCCGTGTCCACCGTGACGGCCGGACCGGTCAGCCCGAAGGTGTAGGAGAGGCGCCCGGACAGGACGCTGCCCGCCACGCCGGTGAGGGCGTGGCCCTCGATCTCCGCCGGGATCGCGGGCAGCCGGCTGCCGTAGTCGTGGAAGCTGGCGCCGATGAAGACGCCCGTGCGGCTGCCGCGCAGCGACGTCGGGTCGATCCCGGCGCGTTCGAAGAGCTCCCAGGAGGTCTCCAGCAGCAGCCGCTGCTGCGGGTCCATCGCCAGCGCCTCGCGCGGCGAGATCCCGAAGAACCCGGCGTCGAACTCGCCCGCGTCGTGCAGGAATCCGCCCTCGGCCGTGTACGAGGTGCCCGGCCGCTCGCCGTCCGGGTCGAGGAGCCCGGCCAGGTCCCAGCCCCGGTCGCCGGGGAACCCGGAGATGCCGCTGCCGCCGTCGGCGACCAGGTCCCACAGGGTCTCCGGCGAGGTGACGCCGCCGGGGTAGCGGCAGCTCATCCCGACGATCGCCACCGGCTCACCGGCCGCAGACTCCGCCGCCCGCAGCTGCGCCCGCGTCTCCTGGAGCTCGGCGGTTACCCTGGTCAGGTAGCGGCGGAGTTTCTTGGCGTCGTCCATGTACGTGCTCCATGCGATGAGTTCGGTGGTGCGAAGGGAAGGCCGTCGGCCGGGTACGGCGGAGGGAGGGGCGGCCTCTTCACGGGCCGCCCCTGATCGGGAGGGCTCAGGAGATCCCGAATTCCTTCTCGATGAAGCCGAAGAGCTCGTCGTCGGTGACGGCTTCGAGCTCCTCGGCCGCGGGCGCGTCGTCGGCCGTCGCGGTCCGCAGGAGGCGGCGCAGGCGTGTCGCGATGTCGCCCCGGGCGGGGGAGTCGTCCGGAAGAGCCGTCAACAGCTCCTCCAGCCTGTCGAGTTCGGCCGCTCCGGAGGTGTCCGTGTCCGCCGCCGTGTCGTCGAAGAGCTCGGCGGTGATGTGGCGGACGAGGTCGGTCACGGTCGGATGGTCGAAGACCACCGAGGCGGGCAGCCGGAGACCGGTGACCGCGCCGAGCCGGTTGCGCAGCTCCACGGCGGTGACCGAGTCCAGGCCCAGGTCGAGGAACTGCCGTTTGGTTTCCACGGCTTCGGCCGAGTCGTGGCCGAGCACGGCCGCCACCTGGGCGCGTACGGCCTCCAGCAGCCGCCGTGCGCGCTCGCGCGGGTCGGCGTCGGCCAGCCGGTCGCGCAGGGTGGCGCCCCCGGGGGCCTCGGCCACCCGGTCCGTGCTGTCCCCGAGCACCTGGCGGGCCTCGGGGATGCCGTCGAGGAGGGGGCTGGGCCGGGTGGCGGTGTAGACGTGGGCGAACCGGTCCCAGTCGATGTCGGCGATCACCAGAGCGGTGTCGTCCTGCTCCAGCGCCGCCTCCAGGGCGAGGACGGCGGACTCCGGGAGCAGCGGCGGTACGCCGTGCCGGACCCGCTTGTCGGCCACCGCGTCGCGGTCGGCCATACCGCCCTGCGCCCAGGCGCCCCAGGCGATGGACGTGGCCACCAGCCCCTGCGAGCGACGATAGCGGGCCAGCGCGTCCGCGTAGGCGTTCGCGGGGGCGTAATTCCCTTGCCCCGTCATGCCGACGGTGCCGGCCAGGGAGGAGAACAGGACGAACGCCGAGAGGTCCAAGTCCCGGGTGAGCTCGTGCAGATGCCATGCCGAGGCGGCCTTGGCCCGCAGCACACGGTCCACCTGATCGGGTGTCAGGGACTCCAGCGCCGCGTCGTCCAGCACCGCGGCCGTGTGGAACACGGCGGTGAGGGGACGGCCCGCCGGGATCGCCCCGATCAGGTCGCGGAGCGCCTCGGCGTCCCCGACGTCGCACGCCGCCAGGGTCACCCCGGCGCCCGCTGCGGTCAGTTCGGCCGCCAGCTCCGCCGCGCCCGGTGCGTCGGCACCGCGTCGGCTGACGAGCAGCAGGTGCTCGGCGCCGCGCTCCGCCAGCCGACGGGCCACCTGACCGCCGAGCGCACCGGTGCCACCGGTGATCAGCACGGTTCCGGCACCGGGCGTCCAGTCGCCGGCCGGTGCGCCGTCACGTCGCGCCGCCCGGGCCAGCCGGCGGCCGAGGACGCCGGACTCCCGGACCGCGACCTGGTCCTCGTGGGAGCCGGAAGCCAGCACCGAGCACAGCCCGGCCGTCATCCGCCCGTCCGGCGCCGAGGCCGGAAGGTCGATCAACCCGCCCCATGCGTCCGGGAGTTCCTGTGCCGCGACCCGGCCGAGGCCCCACACCAGCGCTTGTGCCGGGGCGGTCAGCGGGTCGTGGTCGCCGACGGAGACCGCGCCCCGGGTGACGCACCACAGCGGGACGGCCGCCGCCGCCAGCCCCTGGACGAGGAGCAGCGTCCGGTGCAGACCGGCCGGGGTCGCCGGGGCGTCGGGGACCGGCGTCTCGTCGAGGGCGAGCAGGGACAGCACGCCGGCGGTGTCCGGATGAGCGGCGAGCACGCCGGGCCACTGTTCCGCGCGCTCGGGAGCCACGACCGTCTCCACCGCGGCCCCGTGCTCGCGCAGGCCGGTGGTGACCGCCTCGTACATCTCGCCGTCCGCCTGGCCCGGGGCGACCACGACCAGCCAGGTGCCGGTGAGGCGGGCCGCCGGGCTCTCGGGCAGGGGCTTCCAGTCCTCCCGGTACCGCCAGGCGTCCAGCGCGGAGGCGGTGGTGCGGAGGTGATGCCACGCGGAGAGGGCGGGGACGACGGAGGCCAGGCCGTCCCGGGCGTCGGCATCGAGCCGGAGTGTACGTGCCAGCTCCTCCAAGTCCCCGTGCTCCACGAGCTCCCAGAAATCGGCGTGGGCGTCCGGGGGAGTGGTGGGGAGCGGGGCCGGAGCGTCCAGCCAGTAACGGCTGCGTTGGAAGGGGTAGGTGGGGAGGTTGAGGGGGGTGCCGGTGGTGAGGGTGTGGTGCCAGTTGGGGGTGTGGCCGTGGGTCCAGAGGGTGGCGAGGGAGGTGAGGAGTTGGGTGGGTCCGCCGTGGTCGCGGCGGAGGGTGGGGATGGTGGTGGTGTTGGTGTGGGTGAGGACGGGGTGGGGGCTGATTTCGAGGAAGGTGGTGTGGCCGTCGTCGGTCAGGGCCTCGATGGTGGGGTGGAAACGGACCTGCTCGCGCAGGTTGCGGTACCAGTAGTCCGCGTCGAGCGCGTCGCCGGATATGGGCCGGCCGGTGACGGTGGAGTAGATCGGGACGTCGGCGGCCTTGGGCGTGATCTCGGCGGCGAGGGTGAGGAGTTCGTTGTGGATGCGTTCGACGTGGGGGGTGTGGGAGGCGTAGTCGACGGCGATGGTGCGGGGGCGCAGGCCGGCGGTCTCCGCCTCGGCGGTGACGGCGGCGAGTACGTCCGGGTCGCCTGCGACGACGGTCGAAGCGGGTCCGTTGAGGGTGGCGATCCACACGTTCTCGCGGCCCATGAGCAGCTTGTTCACATGCTCCTCTGATGCGGCGAGGGAGAGCATGCCGCCGTGTCCGGCGAGTTCGCGGGCGATGGTCTGGCTGCGGAGGGCGACGAGTCGTGCGCCGTCGTCGAGGGTGAGTGCGCCTGCGACGCAGGCGGCGGCGATCTCGCCCTGCGAGTGGCCGATGACGGCCGAGGGTTCGATGCCGAGGGAGCGCCAGAGTGCGGCGAGGGAGACCATGACGGCCCAGAGGGCGGGCTGGACGACGTCCACGCGTCGCAGCAGTTCCTCGTCCCGCAGTGCCTCGTGCAGATCCCAGTCGACGTACGGGGCGAGACCTTCGGCGCACCGGTCGATCGAGTCCGCGAACGCCTTTGATGTGTCGAGGAGTTCGGTGGCCATGCCGGGCCACTGGGATCCCTGTCCGGGGAAGACGAAGACCGGGCCTTCGTCGGGTGCGTCGGTGACCGTGCCGTTGACGACGTGGGGAGCGGGCTCCCCGGTGGCGATCGCGTCGAGTCCGGCGAGCAGGGTGTCCCGGTCCTCGGCGACCACGACCGCCCGGTGTTCCAGAGCGGCACGCTGAGTGGCCAGGGCCCAGGCGACGTCCGCAGGGGTGTGAGTGTCGTCGGCCGCGAACTCCCGTAGCTGTGCAGCCTGTTCGCGCAGCGCCGCCTCCGATCGGGCGGAGATCGCCCACGGCACCGCTCCGCCGGCCGGGGTGACGGTCTCGGGTTCGGCGACGGGCGGGGCCGCCTCCAGGATCACATGCGCGTTCGTACCGCTCACGCCGAACGCCGACACCGCGGCGCGGCGCACATGGTCGTTCACCGGCCACTCGACGGTGTCGGTGACGAGCTCTACGGCACCGGAGTTCCAGTCCACGTGCGGGGTCGGCCGGTCGACGTGGAGCGTGGCGGGGATCATGCCCGCGCGCAGGGCCAGCACCGTCTTGATCACGGCTGAGACGCCGGCCGCCGCCTGGGTGTGGCCGATGTTGGACTTCATCGAGCCCAGTAGCAGAGGGCGGTCCTCCGGCCGGTCCTGGCCGTAGGTGGCCAGGAGGGCCTGGGCCTCGATGGGGTCGCCGAGCGCGGTGCCCGTGCCGTGCGCCTCCACCACGTCCACCTCGGACGCGACCACGCCCGCGTTCGCCAACGCCTCGCGGATGACACGCTGTTGGGACGGCCCGTTGGGGGCGGTGAGGCCGTTGGACGCGCCGTCCTGGTTCACCGCCGAGCCGCGGATGACGGCGAGCACCTGGTGCCCGTTGCGACGGGCGTCCGACAACCGCTCGACCAGCAGCACGCCCACGCCCTCGGCCCAGGCCGTGCCGTCGGCCGCCGCTGCGAAGGGCTTGCAGCGGCCGTCGGGGGCGAGCGCGTGCTGGTGGCTGAACTCGGTGAAGATGCCGGGCGTGGACATCACGCTGGAGCCTCCGACGAGCGCCATGCCGCACTCGCCGTTGCGCAGCGACTGAACGGCCAGGTGGAGCGCGACCAGTGAGGACGAGCAGGCGGTGTCCACGGTGAGGGCGGGGCCCGTCAGCCCGAGCGAGTAGGCGATCCGGCCGGACGCCACGCTGCCGGTGGAACCGGTGAAGAGGTAGCCCTCGGAGCCCTTGGTGTCGGCGCCGGTGCCGTAGCCCTGCTGGACGACGCCGACGAACACGCCCGTGCGGCTGCCGCGCAGCGACGTCGGGTCGATCCCGGCGCGCTCGAGCAGTTCCCAGGAGGTCTCCAGCAGCAGGCGCTGCTGCGGGTCCATGGCCACCGCCTCGCGGGGCGCGATCCCGAAGAACCCGGCGTCGAAGTCGGCGGCGTCGTGCAGGAATCCGCCCCGGTGGACGGAGGAACTGCCCGGGCGCGAGGAGTCCGGGTGGAGCAGTGCGCCGAGGTCCCAGCCGCGGTCCTCCGGGAAGCCGGAGAGCGTGTCGCGCCCGGAGGTGAGCAGCTGCCACAGGTCCTCGGGCGACCGTACGTCGCCGGGGAAGCGGCAGTTGACCGCCACGATCGCGATCGGCTCGTCCGAGGGCGCCGGGGCGCCGGAGACGGACGCGACGGTGGTGTCCGTGCCGGTGACCAGGCCGAGGAGGTGCCGGGCGAGTGCCGCCGGGGTCGGGTGGTCGAAGACGGCGGTCGGGGAGAGCGCCGCTCCGGTCGCGGCGACCAGGCGGTTGCGCAGCTCGACGGCGGTCAGCGAGTCGAAGCCGATCTCCCGGAAGACCTCGCCCGCCTCGACGTCGTCCGCCGAGGGCCAGCCCAGCACCGCGGCCGCGTGCCGCCGCACCTCGTCCAGCGCCACACGCCGCTGCCGGGCGGGGGTCGCGGCATCGGCGACGCGCCGCGGGAACCCGTCCAACGCCTCGGAGGCAGAGGGCAGTTCGACCTTCGTCGTGGCTTCGGGGCCCGTGGTGGAGAGCCAGTAGCGGTCGCGCTGGAAGGCGTAGGTGGGCAGGTCGACGGGGACGGAGGCGCCGGGAGTGAGGACGCGGTTCCAGTCGGGAGTGTGTCCCTGCGCCCAGAGCGCGCCCAGGGAAGCGAGGAGTTGGGCGGGGCCGCCGTGGCCGCGGCGGAGCGTCGGGGTGGCGCGGAGCCGGCTCTGCGTGGCGTGGGCGGTTTCCTGGAGCGGAGTGGTGAGGACGGGGTGGGGGCTGACCTCCAGGAACGAGGTGTGGCCCGCCGCGACGAGGGCGCGGACGGTCTCGTCGAAACGGACCTGCTCGCGGAGATTGCGGTACCAGTACGCGGCGTCGAGTCCGGAGCCGGGGACGGGCTCGCCGGTCACCGTCGAGTGGAGCGGGATGTCGCCGTCGCGGGGCTCGATCTCGGCGGCGAGGGTGAGGAGTTCGTTGTGGATGCGTTCGACGTGGGGGGTGTGGGAGGCGTAGTCGACGGCGATGGTGCGGGGGCGGAGACCGGCGGCTTCGGCCTCGGCGGTGACGGCGGCGAGTGCATCCGGGTCGCCTGCGACGACGGTCGAAGCGGGGCCGTTGACCGTGGCGATCCACACGCAGTCGTGGCCTGCGAGGAGTTCGCCCGTGCGCTCCTCGGACGCGGCGAGGGAGAGCATGCCGCCGTGTCCGGCGAGTTCGCGGGCGATGATCTGGCTGCGGAGGGCGATGAGCCGTGCTCCGTCGGTCAGTTCGAGTGCGCCTGCGACGCAGGCGGCGGCGATCTCGCCCTGCGAGTGGCCGATGACGGCCGAGGGTTCGATGCCGAGGGAGCGCCAGAGTGCGGCGAGGGAGGCCATGACGGCCCAGAGGGCGGGCTGGACGACGTCCACGCGCCGCAGCAGTTCCTCGTCCCGCAGCGCCTCGTGCAGATCCCAGCCGACGTACGGGGCGAGAGCCTGGGCGCACCGGTCGATCGAGTCCGCGAACACCGTTGAGGCGTCGAGGAGTTCGGTGGCCATGCCGGCCCACTGCGAACCCTGCCCCGGGAACACGAAGACCGGTCCCTTTCCGGGAGCTTCGGCGGCCGTCCCGTCGACCACGTGCTCGGCGGGTTCCCCCGCGGCGATCGCGGCCAGGCCCGAGAGGAAGCCCTCGCGGTCCCCGGCCACCACCACGGCGCGGTGCTCCATGGCGCTCCGGCCGTCGATCAGCGAGCGGGCGACGTCGGCGTCCCGGTGGCCGGTCGCGGCCGCGAACTCCCGTAGCTGCTCGGCCTGTCCGCGCAGCCCGGCCCGCGTCCGGCCGGAGACCACCCACGGCAGCACCTCGCCGGTGTCGAGGGCGGCCGTTTCCCGTACGGCTTCCTCCGGCGCGGGGCCTCCGGCGGGGGCCTGCTCGACGATCACATGGGCGTTCGTCCCGCTGATGCCGAAGGACGACACGGCCGCCCGTCGCGCGTGGCCGGTGTCCGGCCAGGGGCGGGTTCCGGTGACGAGTTCGACGGTGCCGGAGGACCAGTCCACCTCGGGGGTCGGCCGGTCGATGTGCAGGGTGGCGGGGACGACGCCCTCGCGCATCGCCATCACCATCTTGATGACACCGGCGATGCCCGCGGCGGCCTGGGTGTGGCCGATGTTGGACTTCACCGAGCCGAGGAGGACGGGCCGGCCGGCGGGCCGGTTCCGGCCGTAGGTGGCCAGCAGCGCCCGGGCCTCGATCGGGTCGCCGAGCGCCGTGCCCGTGCCGTGCGCCTCCACGACGTCCACCTCGGTGGCCGGGAGCCCGGCGCTCGCCAGGGCGTCCCGGACGACCTGCTGCTGGGCGCGGCCGCTGGGGGCGGTGAGGCCGTTGGAGGCGCCGTCCTGGTTGACGGCCGAGCCGCGGATGACGGCGAGCACCCGGTGCCCGTTGCGGCGGGCGTCGGACAGCCGCTCCACCAGGAGCATTCCGGCGCCCTCGGCCATCCCCGTGCCGTCGGCGGCGGCCGCGAAGGCCTTGCAGCGGCCGTCGGGGGAGAGGCCGCCCTGGCGGCTGAACTCGGTGAAGATTCCGGGGGTGTTGAGGACGGTGACGCCGCCGACGAAGGCCAGCGAGGTCTCCCGTCGGCGCAGCGACTGGATCGCCAGGTGCAGTGCCACCAGGGACGAGGAGCAGGCGGTGTCCAGGGTGATGGCGGGGCCGGTGAGGCCGAGGTGGTAGGCGATGCGGCCGGAGGCCACGCTCGCGGTCTTGCCGGTGAGCAGATGGCCGGCGAGCTCCTCCGGCGCCTCGTGCAGGCGGGGGCCGTACTCCTGGTCCATGGTGCCGACGAAGACGCCGGTGCGGCTGCCGCGCAGCGACTCCGGGTCGATTCCGGCGCGTTCGAGCAGTTCCCAGGAGGTCTCCAGCAGCAGGCGCTGCTGCGGGTCCATCGCCAGGACCTCGCGCGGGGAGAGGCCGAAGAAGCGGGCGTCGAAGTCGGCGATGCCGTCGAGGAATCCGCCGCCCGTGGCGGTGGTGCCGCCGGCGGCCAGCTGTTCCAGGTCCCAGTCGCGGTCCTCGGGGAAGGCCGAGATCGCGTCCTGTTCCGCGGCGACCAGCCGCCACAGGTCTTCGGGGGACCGCACGCCGCCGGGGAGGCGGCAGCTCATGGCGACGATGGCGATCGGGTCTTCGTCACCGGCCACGGACTCGACCGGGTCCGTGGACTTCACCGGGTCCATGGACTTCACCGGGTCCACGGACCCTGCTGACGCCACGGATTCCACGTACTTCACGGACTCAACGGACGCCACGGCGGCGGTGGCCGCTTCCCCCGGGCCGGGACGCCGGACCGGACTGCCCATGGCCGCGAGATGCTCGGCGAGCCCGGCCGGCGTCGGGTGGTCGAAGAGCTCGGTGGTGGAGAGCCGGGAGCCGAGCGCGCCGTTGAGGCGGCCGCACAGGTCGCCGAGCATGATCGAGTCGAAGCCCAGGTCCTTGAACGTCCGCCGGGCGTCGAGGTCGTCCGGCGTCGCGTGGCCGAGGACGGCCGCGGAGTGGGCCCGTACCTGGTACGCCACGTCGGGTCCGGCCGCGAGGGGCTCGTTCAGGGCGGGCTCGTCCACGGTGGGCACGGCTGCCGGTGCGGCGGATGCGACGACGGCCGGGACAACGGGAGTTGACGCGTCGAGCCAGTACCGCCGCCGCTGGAAGGCGTACCCCGGCAGGTCGGTGCGGCGCGCGCCGGTACCGGCGAACACCCGGGACCAGTCCGGCTCGGCGCCGTACGTCCACAGCTGCGCCAGCGAGGTCAGGAGGCGGCGGGCGCCGCCCTCGCCGCGGCGCAGGGTCCCGGTGCCGGCCAGCGGGGTGCCGGTGGCGTGGCCGGTCTCCAGGACGGCGTTGGTGAGGACGGGGTGCGGGCTGACCTCCAGGAACACGGTGTGGCCGGCGTCCGCCAGGGCGCGGACGGTGTCCTGGAAGCGGACCGGTTCGCGGACGTTGCGGTACCAGTACTCGGCGTCGAGGCTCTCCCCGGCGACGGGTCCGGCGGTGACCGTCGAGTACACCGGCACGGTGCCGGGCCGCGGGGTGACCGTGGACGCCACCTCCAGCAGCGCGTCGCGGACGTGCGTCACCAGCGGCGAGTGCGAGGGCCAGGCGGCGACGACGGTACGGGCCCGCAGCCCCTCGGCCTCGGCCCGGGCGGTCACCTCGGCGAGTCCCCCGTGGCGTCCGGCGACCACGGTGGCGGCGGGGCCGTTGACGGCGGCGATCCACACGTCGTCCCGGTCGGCCAGGAGTTCGCCGACCCGTTCGGCCGAGGCGGCGACGGTCGCCATGCCGCCGCGGCCGGCCAGCCCCTCGGCGGCGACCTGGCTGCGCAGGGCGACCAGCCGGGCGCCGTCCTCCAGACCGAGGACGCCCGCGACGCAGGCGGCGGCGATCTCGCCCTGGGAGTGGCCCACCACGGCGGCCGGTTCGACGCCCAGCGAGCGCCACAGCTCGGCCAGCGACACCATCACGGTCCACAGTGCGGGCTGGATGACCTCGACGCGCGCCAGCACGGTGTCGTCGGCGGTCTCCCGCAGGACGTCGAGGACGTTCCAGTCGAGGTAGGGCTCCAGCGCCCGCGCGCACCGTTCGACGGAGGCGGCGAACACCGGTGAGGAATCGAGGAGTTCGGCGGCCATGCCGACCCACTGGGAGCCCTGGCCGGGGAAGACGAAGACCGGACCGGCGCCTGCGTCGGCGATGCCGCCGACGACATGGGCGGCGGGGCCGCCGGCGGCGATCGCGTCCAGGCCGGTCAGGGTCTCCTGCGGGGTCCCGGCCAGGACGACGGCGCGGTGCTCAAGTGCGGTGCGGTGCGCGGCGAGGGACCAGGCGAGGTCGGCGGGCGCGTGGTCGCCGTCGGAGGCGAAGCCGCGCAGGCGGGCGGCCTGTCCGCGCAGCCCGTCCGCGGAGCGGCCCGAGACGGGCCACGGCAGGAGGCCGTCGGTGCGCAGCACCGGTTCCCGGCCGTCGGCAGGGGAGGGGGCGCTGGCGGGGGAGGGGGCGTCGTTCGTGGGAGCCTCGGCGACGATGACGTGGGCGTTGGTGCCGCCGACGCCGAAGGCGGACACGCCGGCGACGAGCGGTTCGCCGGGGCGCGGCCAGTCGGTCGTGGCGGTCTGCACCTGGAGCTTCCAACGGTCCAGCGGAATGGCCGGGTTGGGGGTGCGGAAGTTGAGGCTGGGCGGGAGGCGGCGGGCCTTGAGGGCGAGCAGGACCTTGATGAGGCCGGTGATGCCGGCGGCGCCTTCCAGGTGGCCCACGTTGGTCTTGGCGGAGCCCACCCGCAGGGGGTGGTCACCGGACTGCTCGGAGGTGATGGCTCCGGCGAGTGCGGCGGCCTCGATGGGGTCGCCGACCGCCGTTCCCGTGCCGTGCAGTTCGACGTACTGGATCTCGTCGGGGCGGGTGCCGGCGGCGGCGCGGGCCCGGCGCAGCACCTCTTCCTGGGCGGTGCGGCTGGGGGTGGTGAGGGTGTCGCCGCCGCCGTCGTTGTTGACGGCGCTGCCGCGCAGGACGCCATGGATGCGGTCGCCGTCGGCGAGGGCCCGGTCGAGGGGCTTGAGCAGGACCAGGCCGCCGCCCTCGCCGCGGACGTAGCCGTTGGCGCGGGCGTCGAAGGTGAAGCACCGCCCGTCCGGTGACAGGCCGCCGAAGCGCGTGATGCCGAGGGTGCCGTCGAAGGTGAGGTTGAGGTTGACGCCGCCGGCGAAGGCGGTCTCGCATTCGCCGGCGCGCAGGCTCTGGCAGGCGGCGTGCACGGCGACGAGCGAGGAGGACTGCCCCGAGTCGACGACCATGCTGGGGCCGTGGGCGCCCAGCAGGTAGGAGAGCCGGTTGGCGATCATGCCGCGGGTCAGGCCGGTGAGGGTGTGGTGGGTGACGGCCTCGTGGCCGTGCCGGTGGAGCAGGGCGGCGTAGTCGTCGTTGATGGCGCCGACGAAGACGCCGGTGCGCCGCCGGGCGAGGCGGGCGGTGGTCAGGCCCGCGTCCTCCAGGGCTTCCCAGCCCAGTTCGAGCACCAGCCGCTGCTGGGGGTCCATGGCGGCCGCCTCGCGGGGCGAAATGCCGAAGAACGCGGCGTCGAATTCGTCCACTTGGCGGAGGAAGGCGCCTTTGCCGGGTATCGCGGCGGATTCCGCGCCGGAGGGCCGGGGCCAGCGGTCCGCGGGTATGGAGGTGACCGCACTCATGCCCTTTTCGAGCAGTTGCCAGAACTCGTCCGGATTTTCCGCCCCCGGCAGGCGGCAGGCTATCCCGATGACCGCGATCGGACTATGGGCCGTGACCGGACCGTCGGCCGCGACCGGCTCGGCATCCGCGATCGGGCCGTCGGCCGGACGAGGGCGCGACGAATCGGCAACTCTGGACAAAAGAAACACTCTCCCCCGTGATCCTGAAACGTGCATCCCAGCCGCCGTGCGGAGAATCCGGAACCAGGGCCCGTGGAACGGGCCGTAACCATGGGGTGAGGGACCGGAATGCCGTACGGAGAACCCGAGGGGGTCGAATCTGAGAACCGCCCGGGATTCGGCTGGATGGTGATGATGTCGAGATCAACTGGCTGGAAGGTACCCCACGCCGGAAGCGGGGTGCAAGCATCTTTGATGCCATCACCGCTGGTCACCGGCGCGCTCCTGCGTGTTGTGAGGGGCTATGCGGAATACAGAACTCCCTTCCTTGTCCGTCAGGTTGGGGTTATGGTGGCGGCGCGACGGCGAGCCCGGTCGGTCGTTGTGCGGTACGGCATTCGGATGCCGGGCCGCGCGTTTCCCGGGCCGTCGGTGTCAACTTGACGTTCTTGACCCGCTTTTCATTGCGTCCCGGTTGCCGGGTGTGCGTAGCTGTTGGTCCGGGGAGTGCGCGGTCGTGGTCCGAACGACCGCACTTCCCACGGGACTTGTGCGGTGCCCCGAATTCGCCCGCTTTCGCATGGCGGGGATTCTGTGAGCACGGTCACGGCAGGGTTTGGTTTTCCTCCCCAGCGGCGAGGGAAATGCCGACGACTCCCATACATCAGGCAATCGGCGCAGTTCGTCAGTCAAACACGGGGAGAAACCAGTCCTATGGCTCCATCCATCGTTGTCCGGGACGTGTTGGACAGGGAGGCCGTCCGCCGCTCGGTGGACACCGCGCTCGCGGACTTCCTGGCGGCCAAGGCCCGCACCGCCACCTCCCAGCCGCAGCTGGGCTATCTGTCCGGACTGCTCCAGGACTTCATGGCCGGCGGCAAGCGCATCCGCCCGCTGCTGTGCGCGACCGGCTGGTACGCCGTCGGCGGGGGCGAGGACCCCCGGTCCGTGTTCCAGGTCGCCGCCTGCCTGGAGATGTTCCACGCCTTCGCGCTGATCCACGACGACGTCATGGACAACAGCGACACCCGGCGCGGCCGGCCCACCGTCCACCGCACCCTGGCCGAGCACAGCGCCGGACGCCGGGGGGAGGAGGAGCTCGAGCGGTTCGCCCACAGCGCCGCGGTCCTCCTCGGCGACCTCGCGCTCACCTGGTCCGACGAG
Source organism: Streptomyces luteireticuli (assembly GCF_041519305.1). Classification (NCBI taxonomy): domain Bacteria; kingdom Bacillati; phylum Actinomycetota; class Actinomycetes; order Kitasatosporales; family Streptomycetaceae; genus Streptomyces; species Streptomyces luteireticuli. Next base: position 1,013,313 of record NZ_CP167927.1, on the reverse strand, counting down.
CTGCTCCACGAGGCCGGGCTCACCCCGGTCCAACTGGGCGCCGTGCTGCCGCTGCTGAACGAGATGCGCACCGAGCTGATGGTGGGTCAGTTCCTCGACCTGGACGCCACCGGCGGACTGACGGACGACATCGAGGCCACCCTCAACGTCAACCGGTACAAGACCGCGAAATACACCATCGAACGCCCCCTCCACATCGGCGCCGCCATCGCGGGCGCCGGAGCGGACGCCATGGCGGCGTTCACCGCCTTCGCCCTGCCGCTGGGAGAGGCGTTCCAGCTCCGCGACGACCTCCTCGGGATCTACGGCGATCCGGGGACGACCGGCAAGTCCCGGCTGGACGACCTGCGGGCGGGCAAGAACACCACGCTGACCGCCCTCGCCCTGCGCGGCGCCGACGCCGCCCAGACCGCGCGGCTGCGCAGCTCGCTCGGCAACCCCCTCCTGGACGAGCGGGGTGCCGCCGATGTCCGGGAGATCTTCGAGGCCACCGGCGCCCGCGCGACCGTCGAGCGGATGATCGACGAGCGCCACCGGCAGGCCCTGGCGGCCCTGGAGGACTCGCCGTTCCCGTTCGCCCCGGACGCCCTCGCCGCCCTGGAAGAGATCGCCCACCTGGCCACTGTGAGGAACTCGTGATCACCACCGACACCACCATGCCGCGGGAGATCGCCGACCGGGGCGTGCGGCGCCACTGGGAGCGGAGCACCCGCCGGTTCGCGGAGGCCTTCGACAAGCACATCGGCTACCAGCCGCAGTTCGTGCCGATGACCGACGCCGAGCTGCGGGAGGTCATCGACGCGTGCAACACGGCGGTGGCACCCCTCGGCAAGCAGGTCTCGGACGAGCGCTGGGTGTCCTATATGGACGTCGTCCGCTGGTCGCAGAGCGCCCCCAACATCCGGGACATGGAGGCGTTCAAGGCCGTCTGCATCCTCAACTGCATCACCTTCGTGTGGGACGACATGGACCCGTCGCTGCACGACTTCGACCTGTTCCTGCCCGAAGTGCGCAAGGTGTGCGAGAGGTACTACCGCGGCGAGGACGTCTGGTTCGCGTACGAGGCCGCCCGGGCCTTCGTCACCAGCGACCACATGTTCCGCGGCTCGCCCATCAAGGAGGTGCTCTGCTCCACCTCCCCCGAGCAGTACTTCCGGTTCCGCGTCACGGACGTCGGCGTCGATTTCTGGATGAAGATGTCCTACCCCATCTACGCCGACCCGCAGTTCACCGAGCACGCCAAGACGGGGCTCGCCGCCCGGATGACCACCCGCGGCCTCGCCATCGTCAACGACTTCTACTCCTACGACCGCGAGCTGTCCCTGGGCCAGATCACCAACTGCTTCCGGCTCTGCGACGTCTCGGACGACGCCGAGTTCGACGCCTTCTTCCAGGCCCGCCTGGACGACATCGTCGAGGACATGGAGGTCATCAAGTCCTTCGACGACGTCACCCGGCCGGTGCTGCTGGACCTCATCCACGGCAACTTCGTCTGGACCACGTCCAACAAGCGCTACAAGGCCGCGGTCAACGACGTCAACTCGCGGATCCAGTGAGGAACCAGACCCCGTGACCCCGGCCAAAACCTCGAAATCCCCGGAAAAAACCGACCGTTCCTGGACCAGTGGCATCGCGCCGGGCGCGCTCCCGCTGGCCGGGCACGCCCTCGAACTCTGGCGCCGCCCCCTGGAGTTCCTCGCGGACCTGCCCTCCCGCGGCGACGTCGTCGAACTCCGGCTCGGCCCCAAGCCGGCCTACCTCGCCTGCCATCCCGAGCTCGTCCGGCACGTCCTGCTCAATCCGCGCACCTTCGACAAGGGCGGCGTCTTCGACAAGGCCCGCCAGCTGCTGGGCAACAGCCTCTCGGTCTCCCGCGGCGAGGAGCACCGCTACCAGCGGCGGCTCATCCAGCCGGCGTTCCACTCCACGAAGATCGCCGAGTACACGGCGGCGGTCGGCGAGGACACCCGGGCCGTGATCGGCTCCTGGCGGGCCGGCCAGACCCGGGACATCAGCGACACCATGCACGCCCTGCTGATGCGCGTGGCCGCCCGCACCCTGTTCTCCGCGGGTGTCGACGCGGCGACGATCGAGGAGGCGCGGCACTGCCTGCGGATCGTCTCGCACGGCATCCAGAAGCGCACCGTCGCCCCGCTGGGGATCATGCAGAAGCTCCCCACCCCGGACAACAAGCGCTACGACCGGGCCAACGTCCGGCTGCGGCAGATCGTCGCCGACATGGTCCGCCGGCGCCAGGGGTCCGCCGAGGACCACGGCGACCTGCTCTCCACCCTGCTGCGGGCCGAACACCCGGAGACGGGGCGGCGTCTGAGCCCCCGAGAGGTGCTCGACCAGGTCGTCACCTTCCTGGTGGCCGGCAGCGAGACCACGGCGTCCACCCTCGCGTTCGTCTTCCACTTCCTGGGCCGCCACCCCGAGGTGGAGCGCCGGGTGCACGCCGAGATCGACGCGGTGCTCGACGGCCGCGTGCCCGTCTTCGAGGACCTGCCCCGGCTGGAGTACACCCGCGCCGTCATCACCGAGTCGCTGCGGATGTACCCGCCGTCGTGGATGTCGATGCGGGTCGCGGCGGTGGACACCGAACTCGGCGGACGGCGCGTCCCGTCCGGCACGATGGTCCTCTACAGCGCCTACGCGCTCCACCACAACCCCGAACTGTTCCCCGACCCCGAGCGGTTCGACCCGGAGCGCTGGCTCCCCGACCGCGTCAAGGACGTGCCGCGCGGGGCCCTGCTCCCGTTCGGCGCGGGCAGTCACAAGTGCATCGGCGACGTCCTCGCCCTCGCCGAGACCGCCCTCGTCGTCGCCACGATCGCCGGCCGGTGGCGGCTGCGTCCCGTCCCCGGCTCCCGGCTGCGGCCGGAGCCCAAGGCGACGCTGGAACCCGGCCCGCTGCCCATGGTGTGCGAGGCACGCTGACGGTGTCCGGACGGCGGGCCGCGGGCCCGCCGTCCGGCCCATTTCTCTTCCGAGCGAAGGACATTCACCTATGAGGACCGCGTCCCGAACCGACGGGCGCCCCTGGCGGGTCGCCGCCGCGCCCGGCGGGCTCCCGCTGATCGGCCACGCCCTCCAAATGGGGCGCAGGCCACTGGAGTTCGTCGCCTCGCTGCCCGCCCATGGCGACCTGGTCGAGCTGAAGATGGGCCCCAAGCCCGCCTACCTGCCCTGCCACCCCGACCTCGTCCAGCAGGTCCTGGTCAACGCACGGGTCTACGACACGGGCGGACCGGTGAAGGAGAAGGCCCGGCCGATCCTCGGCAACGGGCTGATCACCTCCGACTGGTCGGACCACCGCAGGCAACGGCGGCTGGTACAGCCCGCGTTCCACACCTCCCGCATCGCCACCTACGCCACGGTGATGGAGGAGGAGTGCGCCGCCGAGGCGCAGAACTGGGGAGCCGGGAAGACCATCGACGTCGGCAACACCATGCTGGCGCTGACCGCGCGCGTCACCGCCCGCGCCCTGTTCTCCACCGACATCGCCACCGGCGCGATCGCCGAGATCCAGCGCAGCCTGCCGGTCGTCGTGCACGGCGCCTACCGCCGGGCCATCGACCCCACGGGCCTGTTCCAGAAGCTCCCCATCGAGGCCAACCGCAGCTTCGACCGGGCCCTGACGCGGCTGCACCGCCTGATCGACCGGATCGTCGAGGACTACCGGCGCACCGGCGGCGACAAGGGCGACCTGCTGTCGGCCCTGCTCTCCGCCGAGGACCCCGAGACCGGCGGGAAGCTCGGCGACCAGGAGATCCACGACCAGGTCATGACCCTGCTCATGGCCGGCATCGAGACCACGGCGAGCGCCCTCACCTGGGCCTGGCATCTGCTGGGACGGAACCCCCGGGTGGAGGAGAAGCTGCATGCCGAGGTGGACGAGGTGCTCGGCGGCCGGGCCCCCGGATACGCCGACATCCCCCGACTCGACTACACCCGCCGGGTGTTCACCGAGACCCTGCGCCTGTACCCGCCGGCCTGGCTGTACACCCGCACCACCGCCGAGCCCACCGAGCTGGCCGGGCGGCGGCTGCCGACCGGGTCCGACATCCTCATCAGCCCCTACGTCCTGCACCACAACCCCGAACTCTTCCCCGATCCCGAGGAGTTCGACCCCGACCGGTGGCTGCCCGAGCGCTCCAAGGACACCGCGCGCGGCCACTACATGCCGTTCGGCGGCGGCAGCCGCAAGTGCATCGGGGACGTCTTCGGGATGACGGAGTCGACGCTGGCCCTGGCCGCCCTCGCGTCCCGCTGGCGGCTGCGGCCGGTCCCGGGCCGGACCGTGCGCCCGCAGGCCCATATGAGCCTGAGCGCCGGACCGCTGCCGATGGTGCCGCGCCCGCGCTGAACTGCCTTGTGGTGAAGGGGCGGACGGCCACCGGCCGTCCGCCCCTTCGTCATGCCGTCAGAACGTGACCGGCAGGTGGTGCAGGCCGCGCAGCATCAGGCTGGGCCGCCAGGTGAGTCCGGCCGGGTCGGTGTCCAGCGCGAGGTCCGGCAGGCGCTCCAGGAGGGTGCGGAAGGCGATGCCGCCCTCCAGGCGGGCCAGCGGGGCGCCGAGGCAGTGGTGGACGCCGTGCCCGAAGGCCAGGTGGCCCTTGGTGTCGCGGTGGATGTCGAAGCGGTCCGGGTCCGGGAAGTGCGCGCCGTCGCGGGAGGCCGAGGCCAGGACGACGGCCACCGACTCCCCGGCGGGAATGAGGGTGCCGCCGATCTCCACGGGCTCCTTGGTGAAGCGGAACGCGGCCGTCTCCACGGCGCCGTCGAAGCGCAGCATCTCCTCGACGGCGTTCTCCAGCAGCGACCAGTCGGCGCGCAGCGCGGCGAGCTGCTCCGGGTTCCGCAGCAGGGCGAGGGTGCCGCTGGAGATGAGGTTGGCGGCGGTCTCGTAGCCGGCGACGAGGAGGAGGAACGCCATGCCGAGCATCTCCTCGGCCGAGAGCGAGTCGCCGTCGTCGTCCATGGCCCGCACCAGCGCGCTCAGCAGGTCGTCGCCCGGCTCGGTGCGCTTGGCCTCGATGAGTTCGGCCAGGTAGCCGGTCATCGCCATGACGGCCGCCCCGGCGGCCTCGGGGCGGGTGACGTCGCTGCTCTCCAGGTACCAGTCGTGGAACGCCTTGCGGTCCCGGGCGGGGACGCCGAGCAGCTCGCAGATGACGGCCAGCGGCAGCTGGAGGGCGTAGGCCTCGACGAGGTCGGCGCGGCCCGACGGCAGCATGGCGTCGACGAGTTCGTCGGCGATCCGCTGGATGCCGGGGCGCATGGCCTCGATGCGGCGCGGGGTGAACGCCTTGGCGACGAGCTTGCGCAGCCGGGTGTGCTGGGGCGGGTCGGTCTGCACCATGTTGAGGCCGATGGCGTTGCCGCCGTCGTCCTCCCAGCCGGCCGAGTGGCGTATGTCGTTGCTCAGCCGCGGGTCCGCGAGGGCGGCCCGGGCCTCCTCGCGGCCGACGACGATCCAGAACTCGCCGTTCGCGTCGGTCCGCACGCGGTGCACGGGGCCCTGTGCGCGCATCCGCGCGTAGACGGGGTAGGGGTCGGAGACGAAGGGCGTGCCGAGTGCCGAGAGGTCCTCGACGGGAGACGCAGTCATGGCGGTAGTCCCTAGCTCGAATGACGGGACCGGAAGGCGGTCCCGTCCAACAACGGTTTCGTCCAACAGAGAGGTGCAGGGGCGGAATCGGGGACCACTCCCCACAACGCATGATCACCTTAACACGAACCGGGGATGACTCCCCGTTTCCTGTAGAGTGCGGTCCATGAGCGGCAACGAGGACAGGCGCCCACCCCTGCGCCGGGACGCCCGGCGCAACCGGGACATGCTGCTCGCGGCCGCCCGCGCGGTCTACGCGGAGCAAGGGGTCGACGCCCCGCTCGACGACATCGCCCGCCGCGCCGGCGTCGGCAACGCCACCCTCTACCGGCACTTCGCCGGCCGCGCCGCCCTCGTCGAGGCCGTCTTCAGCGACTCCCTCACGGCCGTCCTGGAGGCCGGCGAGGAGGCCCGGCGCAACGCCGACGCCTGGGCCGGCCTGACCGGTTACCTGGAGCACATCTTCGAACTCCTCGCCTCCGACCGGGGCGCCGGCGACCTGATGACCACCGCCATCGAGGGCGTCCCCTCCCTGGAGGCCCTCCACCCGCACAACTACGAGACGATCGACACCCTCCTGCGCCGCGCCCGCCGACAGGGCGCCGTGCGCGGCGACCTCACCACCGAGGACCTGCTGTTCCTGCTGGCCGCCCTCGGCCGCGCCGTCCCCGCGGCGGCCGCCGCCGCGCCCGGGGCCTGGCGCCGCTACCTCGCCATGTCCCTCGACGGACTGCGCGCCTCCGGCGGACGCCCGCTGCCCGCACCGCCGTTGACCCCCGAACAGTTCGGCACCGCCGTCCGCCACCTCGGCTGCCGTCCGCCCCGCGACGGCTGAGCCGCACGGTTCTCCTGGGACTTGAGGGACTCCACCGGGAATCCGGACCGTCAGGGCGGCGTCAGGGATCGGGCGTGTCGCTTGAACCCGCGCCCCCCGCTCCCTTTGATGGTCCGCGTGAACAGCCATCTGCGCCATGACGACCGGCCGCCTCATACGGCGGTGCCCGGTCCTGCGCGCTGTTCGCTCAACTCGGTGCGATAACCGCACCGTTACCTTCCCTACCTCCCCATGGCAGCACCCCGCCGGAACGCACCGGCGGGGCGCTGCCGCATCGAACCGTTCCCGGAGTGGATCATCATGTCTTCAGCCGTCTCCCCTGCCCCCAGGACCGCCCTGGTCACCGGTGCCACCTCCGGCATCGGCTGGGAGACCGCCCGGCTGCTCGCCGCGGGCGGCGACACCGTCGTCGTGCACGCGCCCGACCGGGCCTCCGGCGAGGACGCCGTCGCCCGTCTCGTGGCATCCGGCGCCGCGGCCGGTCAACTCGACCTGGCCGTCGCCGACTTCACCCGCCTCGACGAGGTCCGCGCCATGGCCGCGCACATCGCCGACCGGCACCCGGCCCTCGACGTCCTCGTCAACAACGCCGCCGTCGCCGCCCCCGAACGGCGGACCGTCACCGACGACGGCAACGAACTCGCCTTCCAGGTCAACTTCCTGGCCGCCTACCTGCTCACCCGCGAACTCGCCGGCCCGCTCGGCGCCCGCCCCGGCGGCCGCGTCGTCAACGTGTCGTCCTCCATGCACCGCACCGCGTCGATCGCCTGGAACGACCCCCAGCGCGCCAAGCGCTACTCGCGCCTCGCCGCCTACGCCCAGTCCCAGCTCGCCCTGACCGTCTTCGCCCGCGCCGAGGCCTCCTGGACCTCGGTCAGCGTCCACCCCGGCGTGTGCGACACCGCCCTGCTGCCGATGTACGCGCACGAGGGCGAGTCCGCCGCCGACGGCGCCCGGCGCGTCGTGCGGCTGTGCGACCCGGCCACCGAGCTCGTCCCCGGCGCGTACTACGACCGCACCGCGCTCTCCCCGGCCGCCCCCGTGGCGATGGAGGACCGCACCGTCCGCCGGCTGTGCAGGCTCGCCGACCAGCTGGTCGCCAAGGCCGCCTGAAACGGGCCCCGTTGACGACCAGAGAGGAGGTGTGACCGTGTCCAAGAGGGCCCGCAAGAAGAAGGCGCGCCGCAAGAAGGGCGCCAACCACGGCAAGAAACCGAACAGCTGACACAGCGTCGAGAAAGCCGGACTCCCGTGATCGAGTGGTGTGCTGCCGTCCCGGCCGCCGGGCCGTGGACGTCCTGGTTCCCCGCCGGCCGGCCCGGCCCGGGCGCGCTCGCCGAGCACGTCCGGACCACCGGCCACGGCCACTGGTGGGTCGACGATCCGGCGGCCCCCCGGGCCGCCGCCGTCACCTGTGCGCGGCACGCCGTCCTCGGCGGCGACCCGCGCACGACCGACCCCGCGGGCCTGGGCGGCCTCGCCCACCACTACGTCCTCGCGCCGGACCGCTTCCTGCCACTGCTCGGCGCCGCCTTCGAGCGGATCGTCCCCTGGGAACGGATGATCTGGATCCACCGCGAACCGGGGCGGGCCGCACGGCCCGCCCCGGGCATCCGGATCCGCCGCCTGAACGGCCTGGACGCCCCGGCCGTACGGGGCCTTGGCGACGATCTGGCCTGGATCACCGAGAGCTGGGGCGGGCCCGCCGGGGTCGCCGCGCCCGGGCGCGCCTGGGGCGCCTTCCGCGGGCCCCGGCTGCTCTCCCTCGCCTGCGTCTACTTCACGGGAAGCCGCTACGAGGACCTCGCCGCCGCCACCCGGCCCGGCGAGCGCGGCCACGGGCTGGCCGCCGCCTGCGTCACCGCCCTGTGCGCGGACGTCACCGCCCGCGGCCGCACCCCCAGCTGGACCTGCTCCCGCGACAACCACCCCAGCCGCCGGCTGGCGGCGGCGGCCGGCTTCAGACCGGAGCAGGGGTATGTGCACTACGCGGTGGGGGCCGCTGCCGTGCGCGGGCCCGTGCCGGTGCGGTGACGGGCCAGGAGGCGCCGCGCGCCCGCTGCGGCGGTCCCTCGGCCGTTCGCCCGTCGTACACCGTACGGGCGCCCACGGGGCCGTCCGGTGCTGGTGCCGTGACCTCCCGGGTGTAGAGCGGTACGAACCCGCTGTGGGACCCTTCTACCCGGTTGCGGACCCCCGGACCGCCCGGGTGGGCACCCCGGCGCGTCCGCCCCCGGCCGGCGGACCGCCCGCCCGGCTCCGGTCGGCGGGTACGCCGCCCCCGAGGCACTCTGGAATCCAGGAGGTGGTCCGGCCATGCCCGATTTCGTGCGGCGCCACCGGGACCGCATCGCGCTCGCGGCCGCGCTGCTCGCCCCGCTCGCCGTGGCGGCGGCGCTCGTACCGCTGCGCTCCACGCTCACCGGCGCGGAGGTCGCGCTCGTCCTCGTCGTGGTCGTCGTGGCGGTCGCCGCCAACGGACACCGGCCCGCCGGGGTGCTCGCCGCGGTCTCCGCCGCCGCCTGGTTCGACTTCTTCTTCACCCGCCCCTACCAGAGCTTCGCCATCGGCAAGGGCGAGGACATCCGCATCGACATCCTCCTGCTCCTCGTCGGCATCGCGGTGTCCCAACTGGCCTTCCGCGCCCGCCGCTTCCGCGTCGTCGCGATCACCGACGCCGGTCACCTCTCCCGCCTGCGGGCCACCGCCGACGTCGCGCAGGCCGCCAAGTCCGGCGACGAGGTCGTCGGCCACGTCCGCGAGCAGCTCGTCGAACTGCTGACGCTGCGCGGCTGCCGGTTCGAGTACGGCACGCTGATCGGCCATCCGCCGCGCCTTACGGCCGACGGGAGCGTGGCCGTCGGCCGCCGGGAGTGGGACGTGGACCGGCTCGGCCTGCCGGACGAGGAGATCGAGCTGCGCGCCTACGGCAACGGCCGCTATCTCGGCCGGTTCATGCTCCGGCCCACCCCCGGCGTCACCCCGCCGCTGGAGGCGCGTCTCGTCGCCGTCACCCTCGCCGACCAGGCCGGCGCGGCGCTGGGCGGCCGCTGAGCGTCACCGCAGCCGCGCCAGGTCCCGGTTCAGCGCGACGACATCGACCCGTTGCTCGCCCAGGAAGCCGAGGAAGCGGCCCTGGACGTGCGCGGCGACCAGCTCCTCGATCCGCCGTACCGGCAGGCCGCGCGCCCGGGCGACGCGCGCGGCCTGCTCGCGGGCGTAGGCGGGGGAGATGTCCGGGTCGAGCCCCGAGCCGCTCGCGGTCAGGGCGTCGACGGGGACGGAGGCCGGCGGCACGTCGTCGAACGCGGCCGCGGCGGCGCGGCGTTCCTCGACGGAGGCGATGAGCGCGGGGTTGTCGGGGCCGAGGTTGGACGCTCCGGAGGCCCTGGGGTCGTAGTCGCCCGCCGAGGGCCGGGGCTGGAACCACCTCGGGTCGGGGCGGAGCCTCTCCGCGGCGTTGCCCGGATTCCGCTTCGGCAGCGCGAAGTTCTGGCCCAGCAGCGCGGAGGCCACCGGGCGGCCGTCCTCCTCGACGAGCGACCCGTTCGCCGCGTCCCGGAAGGCGAGTTGGGCGATGCCGGTGACGGCGAGGGGATAGGCGATGCCCGTGAGGACGGTGAAGACCAGGAGCATCCGCAGGGCCGACAAGTGCCGCCGCATTGACGGCGGGAGGTGCAGCACGGTATCCGCCTCTCTCGGCCGTCAGTGCAGGCCGGGTACGAACTGGACGGCGAGGTCGATGAGTTTGATGGCGACGAACGGCAGGACGAGCCCGCCGAGTCCGTAGAGCCCGATGTTCCGGCCGAGCAGGGCCGACGCCGAGGACGGGCGGTAGCGCACGCCGCGCAGCGCCAGCGGGATCAGCACCACGATGATCAGGGCGTTGAAGACGATCGCCGAGGTCACCGCCGACGTCGGGCTGTGCAGCCGCATGACGTTGAGGCGGTCCAGGCCCGGGTAGGCGGTGGTGAACATGGCGGGGATGATCGCGAAGTATTTGGAGACGTCGTTGGCGATGGAGAAGGTCGTCAAGGCGCCCCGGGTGATGAGGAGTTGTTTGCCGATCTCGACGATCTCGATGAGCTTGGTGGGGTTGGAGTCCAGGTCCACCATGTTCCCGGCCTCCTTGGCGGCCGAGGTGCCGGTGTTCATCGCCACGCCCACGTCCGCCTGGGCCAGGGCCGGAGCGTCGTTGGTGCCGTCGCCGGTCATCGCGACGAGCTTGCCGCCGGCCTGCTCGCGCTTGATGAGCGCCATCTTGTCCTCGGGCGTGGCCTCCGCCAGGAAGTCGTCGACCCCGGCCTCCTGGGCGATGGCCTTCGCCGTCAGCGGGTTGTCACCCGTGATCATCACCGTGCGGATGCCCATGCGCCGCAGTTCGCCGAACCGTTCGCGCATGCCCTCCTTGACGACGTCCTTGAGGTGGACCACGCCCAGCACCCGGGTGCCGCGGCCGTCCTGCAGGGCGACCACGAGCGGCGTCCCGCCGCCGCGCGAGACCCGTGCGACGGTCTCGTGGACCTCCTCCGGCACGGTCCCGCCGCCGTCGGTCACCCACTGGGCGACGGCCCCGGCCGCGCCCTTGCGGATGCGCCGCCCCTCCACGTCCACCCCGCTCATCCGCGTCTGCGCGGTGAACGGCACGAACGCCGCCCGCGCCAGCTCGCCCTCGCCGCGGGCCCGCAGCGCGTGCTGCCGCTTGGCGAGGACCACCACGGACCGGCCCTCGGGCGTCTCGTCGGCGAGCGAGGAGAGCTGGGCCGCCTCGGCGAGTTCCCCGGCGCCGACCCCGGTCACGGGCAGGAACTCGGCGGCCTCCCGGCTGCCGAGCGTGATGGTGCCCGTCTTGTCGAGCAGCAGGGTGTTGACGTCCCCGGCGGCCTCGACCGCGCGCCCCGACATGGCCAGCACGTTGCGCTGGACCAGCCGGTCCATGCCCGCGATGCCGATCGCGGAGAGCAGCGCGCCGATCGTGGTCGGGATCAGCGCGACGACCAGCGCGACGAGCACGACGATGCTCTGCTCGGCGTCGGCGTAGACCGCGAACGGCTGGAGCGTGACGACCGCGACCAGGAAGACGATGGTCAGGGCCGCGAGCAGGATGTTGAGCGCGATCTCGTTGGGCGTCTTCTGCCGGGCCGCGCCCTCGACGAGGGCGATCATCCGGTCGATGAACGTCTCGCCGGGCTTGGCGGTGATGACGACGACGATGCGGTCGGAGAGCACCTTGGTGCCGCCGGTGACGGCCGAGCGGTCACCGCCCGACTCCCGGATGACCGGGGCGGATTCACCGGTGATCGCCGACTCGTCGACGCTCGCCACGCCCTCGACGACGTCCCCGTCGCCGGGGATGATCTGCCCGGCCTCCACCAGGACGTGATCGCCCGGCCGCAGCGCGGCGGCGGGCACCTCCTCCTCGCGCACGCTCCCGGTGCCGGGCCGCCAGTCGGCCAGACGGCGTGCCGTCGTCTGCGTCCGGGTCCGCCGCAGGGTGTCGGCCTGGGCCTTGCCCCGGCCCTCCGCGACCGCCTCGGCGAGGTTGGCGAAGACCACGGTCAGCCACAGCCAGGCGGTGATGACCCAGGGGAAGACGCCGGGATCCCGCACGGCAGACAGGGTGGTCAGGACCGCTCCGACCTCGACCACGAACATCACGGGCTGACGGGCCATCCGGCGCGGGTCGAGCTTGCGCAGGGCGCCGGGGAAGGAGGTGAGGAGCTGCCGGGGGTCGAGGAGGCCGGCGGCGACCCGGTGCGGCGGACGGGCGGCGGGCGCTGTGGGGGTCATCAGTGCAGTCCTTCCGCGAGCGGCCCCAGGGCCAGGGACGGGAAGTAGGTGAGGCCGACGACGAGGAGGATCACGGCCGTCAACAGGCCCACGAACTGCGGGCGGTGGGTGGGCAGGGTGCCCGCGGTCACGGGGACGGCGCGCTGCCGGGCCAGCGTCCCGGCCAGGGCGAGGACGAAGACCATGGGCAGGAAGCGGCCGAAGAGCATCGCCAGGCCGAGGGCCGTGTTGTACCAGACGGTGTCCGCCCGGAGACCGGCGAAGGCGGAGCCGTTGTTGTTGGCCGCCGAGGTGAAGGCGTAGAGGACCTCGGAGAAGCCGTGCGGGCCCGCGTTGGTCATCGCCGCCCGCTCGCCGGGCAGGGCCATGGCCAGGCCCGTTCCCACCAGGACGAGGGCGGGGGTGGTGAGGATGTAGAGCGAGGCGAACCGCATCTCGCGGCTGCCGAGCTTCTTGCCGAGGTACTCGGGCGTGCGGCCGACCATCAGGCCGGCGACGAACACGGCCACCACCGCCAGGACGAGCATGCCGTAGAGGCCGGAGCCGGTGCCGCCGGGCGCGATCTCGCCGAGCATCATGTTGAAGATCAGCAGTCCGCCGCCGAGCGGGGAGTACGAGTCGTGGGCGGAGTCGACCGCCCCGCACGAGGTGAGCGTGGTGGAGACGGCGAACAGCGCGGACGCCCAGACGCCGAGCCGCTGTTCCTTGCCCTCCATCATGCCGCCGGCCGCGTGCCCCGCCGAACTGGCGTCGCTCTGCAGCTCGTTGAGGGTGACCCCGATCACCGACACGGTCCACAGCAGGGCCATGACGGCGAGCACCGCGTAGCCCTGGCGCCGGTCGCCGACCATGGTGCCGAAGGTGCGCGGCAGCGAGACGGAGACCACCAGCAGCAGATAGATCTCCAGCAGGTTGGTGAAGGCGGTGGGATTCTCGAAGGGGTGGGCGGAGTTGGCGTTGAAGAACCCGCCGCCGTTGGTGCCGAGTTGCTTGATGGCCTCCTGCGAGGCCATCGGCCCGCCCGGGATGCTCTGGTGGCCGCCGGCGACCGTGGTGACGTCCTGGAAGCCGTGGAAGTTCTGGATCACCCCGCCCGCGGCGAGGACGAGGGCGAAGACGAACGCGAGCGGCAGCAGGACGCGGACCACGATGCGCGTGAGGTCCACCCAGAAGTTGCCGACGTGGTCCGCCCGTTCGCGGGTGAACCCCCGGATGAGCGTGGCGACGACCGCGATGCCCACCGCGGCGGAGACGAAGTTCTGCACGGCGAGCCCGGCCGTCTGCACCAGGTGGCCCATCGTCGACTCGCCCGCGTACGCCTGCCAGTTGGTGTTGGTGACGAACGAGACCGCCGTGTTGAAGGCCAGGTCCGGGGCGACCGGCTTCATACCCAGCGACAGCAGCAGATGGTCCTGCAGCCGCTGGAATCCGTACAGGAAGAGGACGGAGACGAGGGAGAAGGCCAGGACCGCGCGCAGATAGGCGGCCCAGGTCTGCTCGGTGTCCGCGCCCACCCCGCCCGCCCGGTAGACCAGCCGCTCGGCACGCAGATGGCGGGGGGCGGTCAGGCAGCGGGCGATGTGGTCGCCCAGCGGGCGGTGGGACAGGGCGAGCGCGGCCACCAGCGTGAGCACCTGCAGCCAGCCCGCGAGGGTGGCGCCCATCAGAACCTCTCCGGGAAGAGCAGGCAGTACACCAGGTACAGGACGAGGGCCACGGCCACGGCCAGCCCGACGGCGTTGTCGATGCTCACAGGCGCTCGACTCCCTTGAGGGCGTAGTGGAGGAGACCGAACGCCAGAACGGCGATGCCGATGAATGCCAGATCCGCCATGGGCGATACACCCCGTGGTGTCGGAGGAGTGGGGGGATGCGTCTCCCGGCCGGGCGGAACGGGGAGGGGGTGCCGGGGGCCGGAGACGGTGGACCGACGGGTTCGAGCCATCCGTAGCGAAGCGCCGGGACGCGGCCGTGGCGAGGCCCTTTAGCGGTCTTCTGACGCCCCGGCACGTCTTTTTGACGGCTTCTTCATTGCGTTCGATGACGTGTTCTGATCAGCGGGGGCGGACGCAGGGGCGTCGGGTCGGGCGCATGCACAGCAACCCACCGTAATGGCGGGTTTGGGCGGCGGCACCGAGGAACACGCGAGGTGGCGGGTGACGGGGAAGTGGCTCGTTCCGGTTCCCCGCCGCCCTTCCCGGCGTCGTGAGTGCCCGCCCGGGTGTTCCTAGGGCGTGTCCGATGGGGCGGCACAGGCCCTGCGACGCCTGGTACGGCACCTCGCCGCGTTGTCGCATCACCCGAGTACGTCCAGTACGCGGGTGGTGCTCCGCCTTGCGATGCACCGCACCAGACGCCGCAGGGCCCGCACCGCCCCATCGGACACGCCCTAGAGCGCGGGAACAGGGCAGTCCGCCGGAGGCCGGGCGGCCGGCAGGGAGACCACCATCGTCAGGCCGCCGCCGGGGGTGTCCTCGGGCGTGATCGTGCCGCCCATGGCCTCGGTCAGGCCCCGCGACAGCGCCAGGCCCAGCCCCAGGCCCGTGGTGTTGTCGGTGTCGCCGAGGCGCTGGAACGGGGCGAACGCCCGCTCCAGATGGGCGGGGCTGATGCCCGGGCCGCGGTCGATGACGCGCAGCTCGACGCGCGAGTCCAGGACGCTGGCCGCCACCGTGACGGGGCGCCCGGGAGGGGAGTGCCGGGTGGCGTTGGCGACCAGGTTGGCGACGACCCGCTCCAGCAGCGGCGGATCGGCCAGCACGTCCGGCACGGCGTCCAGCCCCTTGGCGGCGACCGGGGCGGCCGGCGCCTCGGGCAGGGTGTCCAGCGCCATCGGCAGCACGTCGGCGAACGCGGTGGGCTGGAGCCGCAGGGTCAGCGCCCCGGCCTGGATGCGGCTCATGTCCAGCAGGTTGTCCACCAGCCGGTTGAGCTTGGCCAGCGACTCCTCGGCCGTGGCGAGGAGTTCCTCGCGGTCCTCCGGCGAGAACTCCACCTCGCGGCTGCGCAGCGAGCTGATGGCCGCCCAGCTGCCGGCCAGCGGGGTGCGCAGGTCGTGGCTGACGGCGGCGAGCAGGGCGGTGCGCATCCGGTCCGCCGCCTTGACCGGCTCCACCTCGGCGACGGCCTCGGCCAGCCGGGCGTGGTCGAGCGCGGCCCGCAGATGCGCGGCGAACGCGGTGAGGACCCGGTGCTCGGTCGCGGGCAGGGCCCGGCCCCGCAGCACCAGTTCGCCGTCGTCGCCCACCGGCACCGCGATCTCGGGCGCGTCCGGCCGCCCGCCGCCCTCCCCGCGCGGGCGCAGCTCGGCGGTCTCCATGCCGAACGTCTCGCGGGTGCGTTGCAGCAGCAGGGGGACGGAGTGCTCGCCGCGCAGGATGCCGCCCGCCAGGGACGAGAGGGTCGCGGCCTCGGCGGCGGCGCTGGCGGCCCTGCGCCCCAGCCGCAGCGAGCGGTCCACGACCGCGGCGACGGTGACGGCGACCAGCGCGAAGGCGACCAGGGCCAGGACGTTGTTGACCCCGTGGACGGTGAACCGGCCGGTCGGCGGGATGAAGTAGTAGTTGAGCAGCAGAGAGGCCGTCAGGGAGGCCAGCAGCGCCGAGACCACCCCGCCGACGCAGGCCACGGCGACCACGGCGAGCAGGAACAGCAGCGTCTGGCTGGTCAGGTTGAAGTGCAGGTCGGGGGAGAGCCGGCGCAGCAGCACCGTGAGGAGGACGGGCAGGACGAGCCCGGCGGCGAAGCCGACGGTCCGGCGCGCCCCGGTCAGCCGTCCGGTGCCGGCCGGCCGGGGCAGCCCGCGCCCGGCCCGTTCGTGGGTGACCAGGTGGACGTCGATGTCCTCCGACCGTTCGACGACCCGCTCGCCCACCCCGCGGGTGGCGAGCCGGGCCGGCCGTCCCCGCCGGCTGACGCCGACGACCAGCTGGGTCGCGTTCTCCGCGCGGGCGAACTCGACCAGGGCGGCGGGGACATCGTCGCCGACCACCGTGTGGTAGCTGCCGCCGAGGCTCTCGACCAGCTGGCGCTGGCGGGCCAGCGCGGCGGGGGAGGAGCCGACGAGCCCGTCGCTGCGGGCCACATGGACGGCGAGCAGGTCGCCGCCGGAGGAGCGGGCGGCGATGCGCGCCGCCCGCCGGATGAGGGTCGCGCCCTCGGCACCGCCGGTCAGCGCGACGACCACGCGTTCACGGGTCTCCCACACGCCCCCTATGCCGTGCTCGCTGCGGTAGCGCTGCAAGGTCTCGTCGACCCGGTCCGCGACCCACAGCAGGGCCAGTTCGCGCAGGGCGGTGAGGTTGCCGAGCCGGAAGTAGTGCGAGAGGGCGGCGTCGATCCTCTCCGGCGGGTACACGTCGCCGTGCGCCAGCCGGCGGCGCAGCGCCTCCGGCGGCAGGTCCACCAGCTCGATCTGCCAGGCCCGGCGGACCATGTCGTCCGGCACGGTCTCCCGCTGCGGCACTCCCGTGATCTTCCGTACGACGTCGTTGAGGGATTCCAGGTGCTCGATGTTGAGCGTGGTCAGCACGTCGATGCCCGCCGCGAGCAGCGTCTCGACGTCCTCCCAGCGGCGGGTGTGCAGGACGCCCGGGACGTTGGTGTGCGCCAGGTCGTCGACGAGCGCCACCTCGGGGCGGCGGGTCAGCACCGCGTCGAGGTCGAGCTCGGTGTGCGCGGCGCCCCGGTGGGTGACCCGGCGGCGGGGCAGCAGCTCCAGGCCGGCGAGCATCGCCTCCGTGCGCGGCCGCCGGTGGCACTCGGCCAGCGCCACCACCACGTCGGCACCGCGCCGGGCCCGGCGGCGGCCCTCGTCGAGCATCCGGTAGGTCTTGCCGACGCCGGGGGCCGCCCCGAGGAAGACCTTGAGCCGGCCGGGCCGCCGGCCCGGTGCCCCGGCCGTCTCGGCAGTCCTGGTCGCCCCGGCGGTCCCGGTCGCCTCGGCCGTCCCGGTCGGGAGGCTGCCCTGCGCCATCGCCCGTCGCTCCTCTGCACGCCTGGCGGCACGCCACCGGGCGGCACGAGGGGGAGCCCGTGCCGCGCGGCGGTGTGCCGGAACGGTGTTCGAGAAGCCATCGTCGCTCGTCACGGGCGCCCGATCGCCGTTCCGCACCGCGACGTTGACACGATCCTGACTGCGCCGGACCCGGTGCGGAGGTCAGACGGGGGTGGCCTCGATCAGCGAGAGCGGACTCGGCTCCGGCAGCGGCGTGACCGAGGCCAGGCCGAAGCCGGCGTCGGCGAACAGCTCCCGGAAGTCCTGCTGTGTGCGTTCCCTGCCGCCCGCGTTCACCAGCATGTTGAGGTCGCTGAGGTAGTGGTGGACGCGGACGGTCGCCGGGTCCACGACGTCCGCCAGGACCGGATCGATGGCCAGGACCCGCCCGCCGTCGGGGATGACCCGGCGGATCCCGGAGAGGATCGCGTGGCACTGGCTGTCGTTCCAGTCGTGCAGGATGCTCTTGAGCAGGTAGAGGTCCCCGCCCTTCGGGGCGGAGGCGAAGAAGTCGCCGGTCTCCAGCGTGCAGCGGTCGGCGACTCCGGCGCGCTCCAGCAGGGTGGTCGCCTGGGCCAGTCCCTCCGGGGTGTCGTAGATAACCCCGTTCAGCCCGGGGTGTTCGCCGAGAATGCCGGCGATCAGCGTGCCGTCGCCGCCGCCCATGTCGACGACGGTGTGGAAGCGGGAGAAGTCGTAGCACGAGGGGACGACTTCGGCGGTCAGCCGGGTGGACTGGCCCATCGCCCGGTTGAAGTCCGCGGAGAGGCCCGGGTTTTCCTTGAGGTGGGTGAAGTAGTCGTGGCCGAAGACCTCGTCGAACGACGGCAGTCCGGTGCGCAGGCTGTGGTCGAGCTGTTCCCAGGGACCGACGATGACGGAGTCGGTGTAGAGGTGCACGAGGGTGCTCATGCCCTCGGGGTTGTCGGTGCGCAGCAGCGCGCCGGCCGGCGTCAGGCGGAAGACCCCCGGCCGCTCCTCGGCGAGCAACTCCAGCCCGGCCAGGGCCCGTAGCAGACGCAGGGTGGTGTCCGGCAGGGTGCCGCACCGCTCCGCCACCTCGGCGGCGCCGCGGGCCTCGTCGCCCAGGACGTCCGGGATGCCCAGCCTCAGGGTGCTGGACAGCAGGGACGAGATCATCTTTCCCCAGATCAGGTCGGTGATGACCGACCGTGCGGCCCGGCCGTGGGTGGTCCGTTCCCGTTCCGACGCCATCGTGTGGCTCCTTTCGGGGTGCGCAGTGGTCAGGTTCCCACTGTCGCATCGGTGAAGTAAGGGAACACTAAGTGGGTCCGATCGGTCTGTGCAACGGTTTCTGGAACAAGGCCCTCCGCAGGCCGGGCGCCTCAAGGTGCCGGAAGGGAAGGGTCGTTGTGGCATCCGCGGCCGATCTCCCTCCTTGACTTCAAGCGCGCTTGAAGTCCTGCGGTCACCTCCGTCCCGGCCGCATCACCGACCCGTCGCACGAGGAAAGGGCCTTTGCCGTGGGCACATTCGGCGGGGCGGTCCGCCATCGCTGCACCCCGCACCGGCTCCCGCACCCTCGGTGCCCTGCCGGCCGGTCTTCCTGCGCAGCGACAGGGGCGGTTTTGAGCACCTTGGCTCGTCCTTTAACCTCGATTGACTACAGAACGTACGTACATGATCGAAGTGTTGAGGGATTTCGCGTTGGAGCTCGTGCCGGACGACGATTCGCTGGGCGGTATGCGCCCGGCCCTGGAGGACGTCGAGGCCATCCTGGGCTACGAGCCCCAGGAGGGCTTCCCCGACCGCTGCTGGGTCCTGCACGCCGCCGCTGTGGGAGGGCGAAGGACCCGCTGGAACGACGCGCTGGCCCATGCCGGCAAACGTCTGGAGGACTGGCAGTACACCCCCTCCTTCCGGGTCTTCGAGCATCTGGACCTGCCCGAGGGCTTCGAGCACCCGATGCTGGGGGAGATCGACCGCGGCAGTCTGGCCCGCCTCGTCGAGATCCTCGCCCGCCACAGTCCCGACGGATCGCGCACGGAGTGCTACTGGGCCCAGGCGATGATCGAGGACGCATGCCGCCCGGTTCCGGCCCGCAGGGGGCGGCTGGACGAGGCGCTCGGCCACCACGACGCCTGCGCATGGCCCGGCCGGACCACGAGCATGCAGTTCCCGGCGCACTGGTGGCCCCTGGACGGCTCCTGGTTCGTGCTCACGAACTGGGACCTGAGCGCGACCGAGGTCTTCGGCCCCTCGGCCCTGATCGCCGACCTCCTCGCCGACGACGGGCTGGACGCCGTGCGCCACCCGAGCATCGCCGGGGTCCAGGACGGCTGCTCGCAGTGGCGCGAGCGGGCGGAGTGAGCTCGTACCGTACGAGCTCATGGAACTGAGCCTGCGCCGGCCGCCCTCGCGGTGGACGTGAGCGCCCGGCGCGGATCGGCCACGAGAGCGACCCCCCTGTACCACCGACCCCGGCGCCGGGGAAAGGCGAACCCGCGTCACGGGGAGGAATCCCCCGGCCGTGGCCATGAGGAGGAAACCAAGCACAGCCTCTTCGCATAGGGTGGCCCCTTCGGCACTCCCCGCTGTGCGGGGGGTGCGGGGCCGTCCCGCGGACCGGGCGGACGGTGGTCGAGGTAAGGAGTGGATGTGGGGGACGTGGCGGTCGGTGCGCGGTCGGAGCAGGACGGGCCCGGTGAGCGGCCCGAAGAGCCCGTGAGGACGAAGGAGAGCAAGGCGAAGAAGCAGCAGCGTCCGTTCTGGAAGGAGCTGCCCCTCCTCATCGGTGTCGCCCTGGTGCTGGCGCTGCTCATCAAGACGTTCCTGGTGCAGGCCTTCTCCATCCCCTCGGACTCCATGCAGAACACCCTGCAGCGGGGCGACCGGGTGCTGGTGGACAAGCTCACGCCCTGGTTCGGTGCCGAGCCCGAGCGCGGTGAGGTCGTCGTCTTCCACGACCCCGGCACCTGGCTGAAGGACGAGCCCACCCCCCAGCCCAACGCGGTGCAGAAGGTCCTCAGCTGGATCGGCCTGATGCCGTCGGCCAACGAGAAGGACCTCATCAAACGCGTCATCGGCGTCGGCGGCGACACCGTCGAGTGCAAGGGCGACGGTCCGGTGAAGGTCAACGGCAAGCCGCTGGACGAGCAGTCGTACGTCTTCGAGGGGAACACCCCCTGCAGCCTGGGCATCCAGGGCCAGTTCAAGGTCACCGTGCCCAAGGGCAAGCTGTGGGTGATGGGCGACCACCGGCAGAACTCGGCGGACTCCCGCTACCACCAGGACGAGCCGGGCAATGGCTTCGTGCCCGTCGACAACGTCGTGGGCCGCGCGATCGTCGTCGCCTGGCCGATCGACCGCTGGTCGACCCTGCCGGTGCCGGACACCTTCGGCCAGAAGGGCATCGACAAGGCGGCGGCCGCCACCGCCCCCGCCGCGCTGGGCATCGCCGGCGCCGTCCCGCTCGTGCTGCTGCGCCGTCGGCGGTTGCTGCGGACCGACGCGCGGGTCTGAGCGGTTCCGTACGCGCCGAGCGCCCGTCCCGTCGTACAACGACGGGGCGGGCGCTTCGTCGTCGTAGGACGGGACGGGTGCGCCACCACTGCTCCGCGCATATGGCGGGAATCCACCGGGTGCCGCGCGGACGCTGTGGGTGCCGTGACCCGGCCCGTCGGCCGGGCCGGGGCGCGGGTCACGGCACCCGGTGGCGCGATCCGCGCCGTCAGCGGTCCTGCGACAGCGCATAGAGCTCCTGGAAGAGCCCGCCGGCCGTCACGAGTTGGTCGAACGTGCCGTTCTCCGTGATGCGGCCCCGCTCCATGACGACGATGCGGTCCGCGATGCGGGTGTTGTCGAGGCGGTGCGTGACCACGATCGTGATCCGGTCCTTGGCCATGTCCTTGAGCGCCTGGAAGATCATGTGCTCACCGCGGGCGTCGAGTTCGCTGGTGGGTTCGTCCAGGATGAGCACCGGCGGCCTGCGGTACAGGGCGCGGGCGCAGGCGATGCGCTGCCACTGCCCGCCGGAGAGGTTCACCCCGCCCCACAACTCCCGTGCCAGCAGCATGTCGAGACCCTCGGGAAACTCCTCGACCGTCTCGCGCAGCCCCACCGTGTCCACGGTCTCCCACACCCGTCCGTCGTCCCGCGTCAGCGGCTGGCCCAGGGTGATGTTCTCGCGGGCGGTCAGCGGCCAGTAGGCGAAGAACTGCGGGACGAGCCCGGTGCGCGCCCACACCGTCTCCGGGTCGGCGGCCGCCAAGTCCACCCCGTCCCAGGACACCGTCCCCTTGTCGGCGACGAACAGCCCGGTCACCAGGCGCATCAGCGTGGACTTCCCGGAGCCGTTCTCGCCGACCACCGCGACCAGTTCGCCCCGCCGCAGGGTGAGCGAGAGGCCGTCGACGGCGGGCCGCGCCTTGTTCGGGTACGAGTAGCTCACCTCGTCGAAGCGGATCGTCTCCGGGTGGACGGGGGCCGGGACGCGGCCCCGGGCGGGCGCCAGGGTCCGGGTGTCGTCCACGAACCGCTTCCAGTCGCCGAGATAGAGCGTGGAGTGGAACAGGCTGGTGCAGTAGTGCACCACGTTGGTCAGGTTGCCCAGTGCGGCGCGCACCGCGACGACGGCGGTGGCCGAGACGGCGAACGACACCCGGCCGGTGACGGTGAGCCACAGCAGCGTGCACCAGGCCAGCGTCAGACACACCCCGCCGGCCACCGCCGCCACGAGGTTGGCGCGCAGCTGCCGGTCCGCCGCCGAGACGACGCGGGCGTCGATGCGGTGCGAGATCGTGCGGTACCAGAACAGCAGGTACGCCTTCATGCTGTTGGCGCGCACCTCGTCCGCGAGCCGGGGCGTGGTGACGTGCCAGCGCATCATCCCCTTGACGTTGCGGCTGGAGACGTTGGCGTAGTGCGTGCGGTGCTCGATCTTCGCCTCGGCCACCGCGCCCGCGCCGGACGGCAGGACCGCCAGGACCAGCACCGGCAGCATCAGCGGGTGCAGCACGGTGAGCACGCCGAAGGCGGCCATCAGCCGGATCAGTGCGGACATGAACGCCTGCGCGTCGTAGAGCATCCGGTCGCAGCGCAGGGCGCCGGTCTCGGCGGCCTCGTGCTCGTCGGCGAAGTCCGCCCGGTTGAGCGCGGACAGTTCCACCGAGACGACCGCCTCGACCAGGGCCACGTCCGCGGCGGTCATCAGGCGGGGTTTCAGGCGGCCGACGGCCCAGGAGGCGATGCCGTAGGTGACGCGGGCGACGGCGGCGGCCACCGCGACGACGGCGAGCGCCGGGAGGGCCTCGCGGATGCGGTCGGGTACGAGCCCGCCGCCGAGGACCGGGGCCATCGCGTCGGCCGTCGCGGCCAGGCCGACCGCCGCCGCCGTGCCGGAGGCCAGCTGGCAGCCGAGCAGCACCAGTACGTCCCGCCGGTCGATCCGCCACGCCATCGTGGCGATCTGCCGCAGCAGGGCGGGGATCCGGGCGCACAGCCGGAGGAAGGACGCGTCCTCGAACGCGTTCCGCACTCCGGCGTTCCTGCATCGGACTTCCTTGGGTTCGGGCATCGGGGGACGGCCGGGATCCGCTGTTCCTCTGAGCCCCTGCCCGGCCCGTTCGGTCGTCGTCATCACGTTTCTCCCTCCACTCGTTCAGGTGCCGTTCGCGGACACCCGGTGACCAACTCGTCCGAATGGGGGAAAGACACGCGGCGCATGAAGCCCGGCGGACGCTCGCGGTCCGCTCAACGCGCCGAGGGGCGTGCGGGGTTGGGAAGTGTCCCGGGGTATCCGCCGGGGCGCGGTGGACGGTGGCTCGGGCGGTATCGCCACGGTAGGCGCGGCGGTCGTCGGCGTCCAGGCTGTGCAGGAAGCCCGGACGCCCCGCCGCATTCGGCATGTCGTCGGTATGAGGCGTCGACTCGTCGGCGTGAAGCGTCGACTCATCGGTATGAGGCGTCGACGGGGCCGTCGTCCCATGCCCTTGGGGCGTCGGGCCGCGGAGCGTGGTCTGCAAGAAGCAACCGATCCATCCGGCCCGTCCGGCACAGACCGTTCTGCGAGACACACGATGTCTGCCTCCGACAACCCCCCGGTGACCCTGGACCGGCGCGTCACCGCCGGACCCGTCTCCTTCCCCGTCCAGATACGGGCGGGGGAGGAGACCTGGGACGAACTGACGCGGACCGTCGGCGCGCTGGATGCCGGGCGGTTCCTGCTCGTCGTGGGACCCGGCGTTCCGGCGGTGCACACCGAGCGGGTGCTGCGGCACCTGCGGCGTGCCGCCCCCGCCCGTCCGCTGTCCGCCGAGGACATCCACGAGGACGCCTCCGACGACGTCCTTGAGGGCGTTCCCGACGACGGCGCACTGGTCGTCGCGCTCGGCGGTACGGGCGTCCTCGACGCCGCCCGCCGCCTGGCCGCGCGCGGCGGCCGCGGGCCGGTGCTGCTGCCCACCACGCTCCCCGCCATGACCGACTCGGCGCTGTCCCTGGCCGGGCGGGCGGGGCGTATGCTCCCCGCCCCCCTCCTCGTCCGCGCCCAGCTGGAGTTCCTCTCCACCCTCGCCCCCGGCGCCCTCCGGCCGGGGCTGTACGCCCTGGTCAGGAATGTCCTGGCCGTCTGCCCCGGCTCCTACGACCAGGTGTGCGCCCGGCTGCGCCCCGACGGGCGCTACGACCGGGCCGCCCCGGCCGCGTTCATCGCCCTGTGCGTCGATGCCCGCACCGCCCTCACCTGCTACGACCCGTGCGAGGACGGCCCGGCCGCGGCGCTGCGGTACGGGCACGCCGTCGCCGATCTCCTGCGGCCGCTCGGCGTCGGGGCCCTGCGGTACGGCGACGCCGTCGCGCTCGGGCTGCTCGTCGCGGCGCGGTGCGCCCGCCTCCTGGGCCTCCTGGACGCGCAGGGCGAGGCCGCCCACCGCGAACTGCTGGAACGCTGGGGCGCGCCGACCGTCCTGCCGTCCCCCGTCACCGCGGACGACGTCCTGCGCGTCGCCCCCGGCGGCACGGCCGGCCTCGTTCTCCTCGACGGCCTGGGACAGCCGCACGTGGCGCACGGCCGCGCCGTCACCGACGTCGGCACCGCCCTCCTGCGCGCCGGACTCGACGCCGTGGCGCCCCGCGCCGCCCGGGACACGGCCGGGACCGTCCGCTCATGCGCCCGGGGCACCGGGACGCCGAGCGTGGTGAGGGACGCCGCACACCCACCCTCTGTGAGGAGATCACCGTGACCACCCTGGCCCCCCGCATCCCGCACGGCCTGTTCACCTCCGGCGAGCCCGTCCGCTCCTGGACGGTCAGCACCGCCAAACCCGTCCGCTACGAGGTCGCCTTCACCCCGGACGTGCTGGACCCCCGCAACCCCGCGCTCGCCCGGGCGGGGACCTCCCGCGACGGCCCCGCCCCCGCGCGCCGGCTGCTCGTCGTCGAGGCGACCGTCCACGACCTGTACGGCGAACGGATCCGCGCCTACTGCGCCGCCCGCGGCCTGCGGCACCGGATCCACGTCCTCGCCGCCCACGAGCGGCTCAAGACCATGAACTCGGTCTTCTCCGTCGTCGAGGCGATGGACCGGTTCGGCATCGCCCGGCGCAGCGAGCCGGTCGTCGCGCTCGGCGGCGGCGTGCTGCTGGACATCGTCGGCCTGGCCTGCAGCCTCTACCGGCGCAGCACCCCCTACGTCCGTGTCCCCACCACGCTGATCGGGCTGGTCGACGCGGGCGTGGGCGCCAAGACCGGGGTGAACTTCGGCCCGTACAAGAACCGGCTGGGCACCTACCACCCGGCCACCGAGACCCTGTTGGACCCGGGCTTCCTCGTCACCCTGGACCGGCGGCACCTCAGCAACGGCATGGCCGAGATCCTCAAGATGGCGCTGATCAAGGACCGCGCCCTCTTCGAGCTGCTCGACGAGCACGGCAGCCGGCTCGTCACCGAGCGCTTCCGGGGCGGGCGGAGCCTGCGCCCGGTCGCGGAGGAGGTCCTGGGCCGGGCCGTGCACGGGATGCTGGAGGAGCTGCAGGGAAATCTGTGGGAGAGCGAGCTGGAGCGGATCGTCGACTACGGCCACTCCTTCAGTCCGACGATCGAGATGCGGGCCCTGCCCGAGCTGCTGCACGGCGAGGCGGTCTGCCTCGACATGGCGCTCACCACCGTCATCGCCGAACGGCGCGGCCTGGTCGAGCCGTCAGAACGCATCCGCGTCCTGGACGTGATGCGCAGGCTGGGCCTGCCGGTGTGGCATCCGCTGTGCGCGCCGGACGTCCTTCGGGAGGCGCTCGCCGACACCGTCCGCCACCGCGACGGCAGCCAGCGGCTGCCGCTGCCCTCCGGCATCGGCGACGCCGTCTTCGTCGGCGACCTGATGCCGGGAGAACTGGCGGAGGCCGCACGGTACTTGAAGGAGTACGGAGGGAACGGCCATGCGTGAGGCCGTCGTCGTCGCGACCGTCCACGACCCCGCCGACGTCCACGGCGTGCACGCCGCCGAGGGGCACTCCCGCTGGACGTGCCTGGCCCGGCGCACCGGGCTGCACGGCGGCTGGGAGGCCGTCGAGTGGGCGTGGCTGCCGCCCGGCGGCGTCAGCGGCGAGCATCTGCACTCCCGTACCGAGGAGTTGTACTTCATCGCCGACGGCCGGGGCGAGGTCGCCCTCGACGGCGTCGCCCGGCCCGTGGGCGCGGGCGCGGCCGTCCTGACCGGACTCGGCCACCGGCACGCCCTGCGCAACACCGGCGACCGGCCGCTGTCCTGGCTCGTCGTCGAACTTCCCGCCCCGAAAGGACCTTTCATGCGTGACACCGCCACCACCGCGACCACCGTCATCGCCGACCTGCGCCGCACCGGACCCGTGGACGCCTCCACCGTGCTCACCGGCCCCCTGCGCACCGTGGAGGTCACCCGGCTGCCGTCCGGCGCCACCGCCGAACTGCGCGCCGACGGCGTCGAGCACACCGTCTTCGTCACCGACGGCGACGGCACCGCGCGCACCGGACCGACCACCGTGCCGCTCGCCCCCGGCACCGCCCTGACCCTGCCGCTGGGCACGGCCGCCCGGCTGACGGCCGGCGGCCACGGGCTGGAGTGCTTCCACGCCGTCCTGGCCGTCCCCCGAGGAGCACCGAGATGATCACCAACGCCGGCCGGCCGACGACCGTCCTCCTGGCCCCCGACGGCGAACGCGTCCGCATCCGCTGTCTCGCCCGGCGCGGCATGCTGCACAGCGAGTGCGAGGCCGCCGACCGGGTGGACCTGGGCCCCTGGACCCGCTACGCCCTCGCCGGGCGCGAGGGCACCGAAGCGGCCTGGTACGTCCTGCGCGGCCCGCTCACCGCCGAACCCGGCGGCGTCGCCCTGCGCACCCGCGACCTGCTGCTGGCCCGCCGGGGCGACGGCGTCGCCCTGCGCGCCGGGCCGGAGGGCGCCGCACTCCTGTGCCTGACCGTGACGCCCCCGGCCGTCACCCGGCACCTCCCGCCCCGCACCCCCGACACTCGTGAGGACCCCGTCATGACCGCCCCGACCGTGCCCGGCGTCCGCGCCGTCCACCACGTCGCCTACACCGTCCCCGACCTCGAACAGGCCGTCGCCTTCTTCACCGGCGTCCTGGGTGCCGAACTGGCCTACCGCGAAGGGCCGTACGAGGACCGCGAGGGCGACTGGATGCAGCGGCAGCTCGGCGCCCACCCCCGCTCCGTCGTCCGCATCGCCATGCTGCGCCTCGGCCCCGCCCTCAACCTCGAACTCTTCCAGTACGAAGGCCCCGGCCGGCGCCGCGAGATGCCCCGCAACAACGACTGGGGCGGCCATCACCTCGCCCTGTGGACCGACGACTTCGACGCCACGGTCCGCCGCCTCGCCGCAACTCCCGGCGTGCGCCTGCTCGGTGAACCCCAGCAGGTCGGCGAGGGGCCCATCGAGGGCACCCGGTGGGTCTACTTCACCACCCCCTGGGGCATGCACCTCGAACTCGTCCACGCGCCGGACCGGCAGCCCTACGAACGCGACACCGCCGTACGCCTCTTCCGGCCCGCCGCGCAGGGGAGTCCCGCCGCGCAGGGGAGTGGAGAGCGGTGAACGGCATCTGGGGACCGGGCACCCCGCCCGTCGTGCAGGGCGACGCCGACCGCTACGACGCCGACGTCGTGGTCATCGGCTCCGGAGCCGGCGGAGCCACCACGGCCTGGGCCCTGGCCGGCACCGGGGCCCGCGTCCTGGTCGTCGAACGCGGCGGCTTCCTCCCCCGCGAGAAGGCCAACTGGTCGCCCGGGGCCGTCTTCGGCGACGGCCGCTACCGCAACGCCGAGACCTGGCACACCCGTTCGGGCCGTCCCTTCACCTCCGCCGCCCACTACTACGTCGGCGGTACCACCAAGGTCTACGGGGCGAGCCTGCCCCGGCTGCGCGAGAGCGACTTCGCCACCGTCGAGCACCTGGACGGCACCTCCCCGGCCTGGCCCTTCGGCTACGCCGACCTGGAGCCCCACTACGCCGAGGCCGAACGCCTCTACCGGGTGCACGGCAGCCCCGGCCGCGACCCCACGGAACCGGCCCGCTCCGGCCCGTACCCCCACCCGCCCGTCGCCCACGCCCCCCGCATCGCCGAACTCGAACAGCGGCTCGCCGCCCAGGGGTTGCACCCCTACCCCCTCGAACTCGGCATCGACCTGGCCGACGGCGGCACCTGCGTCCGCTGCGGCACCTGCGACGGCTTCCCCTGCCGCGTCGGCGCCAAGAGCGACGCGGAGACCTGCGCCCTGCGCCCCGCCCTGCGCGCCCCCACGGTCCGCCTGCTCACCCACACCTATGTCTCCCGGCTGCGCACCGGGGCCGACGGGCGCACCGTCACCGCCGTCGAGGCCCGCCGCAACGGCCGGTCCGTCACCCTCACCGCCGGCACCGTCGTCGTCTCCTGCGGCGCGATCAACTCGGCCGCCCTGCTGCTGCGTTCGGCCTCCTCCGCCCATCCGCAGGGGCTCGGCAACGGCAGCGGGCTGGTCGGACGCAACCTCATGCTGCACCACAACAGCATGCTCATGGCCGTCGCCCCCCGGCGCCCCAACCCCTCCGTCTTCCAGAAGACGCTCGCCGTCAACGACTTCTACCGGGCCGGCCCCCACGGGCCGTACCCGCTCGGCAACCTCCAGCTCATGGGCAAGGTCCACACCGCGGCCGTCGCCACCGCGCACCCCCATGTGCCCCGCCGCGTCCTCGACGCCCTGACCGGGCGCAGCGTCGACTGGTGGCTCATCTCCGAGGACCTGCCCCGCCCGGGCAACCGCGTCCTGCTCCGGCCCGACGGCGGCATCGCCCTCGACTGGCACCCGGCGGGCGCCCGCGCCCACCGCCGCCTGGTGCGCACCGGCGCCCGCATGATGCGCCGCGCCGGATACCCGCTCGTCCTCACCCACCGCATGGGCGTCGAGCACACCGGCCACCAGTGCGGCACCACTGTGTCCGGGCACGACCCGGCCCGCTCCGTCCTCGACCCGTACTGCCGCAGCCACGAGGTCCGCAACCTCTACGTCGTCGACGGCGGCTTCTTCCCGTCGTCCGCGGCCGTCAACCCGACCCTGACCATCATCGCCCAGGCCCTGCGCACGGCCTCTCATCTCATCAACCGCCCCTCCTGGTAAAGGAGTTCATCATGCCCGCACACCGCCTCTCCTCCGTCACCATCGGCGTCCCGGACCCGGCCGCGACCGCCCCCTACTACACCCAGCTCGGTCTGCGCCCGCAGCCCGACGGCTGGTTCTCCACCCGGGACGGCGGCCGCCAGCTGCGCATCGTCCCCGCGCCCACCCGGCGGCTGGTCGAGATGCGCATCGGCGTCGACGACCCCGACGACCTCGACGCGGCCGCCGCCCGCCTGCGCCGCCTCGGCGTCCCCCCGTCCCGGGACGCCGGGACGCTCACCGCGGCCGAGCCCGCCACCGGCGTACGGGCCGTGCTCCAGGTGGAACCGCGCCCCGCCCCGCCGACGACCGCGCCGACCCCGTACAACGGACCCGGGCGCCACGAACGCACCGACGGCCGGGCCCCCGGCCTCCTGCGCACCGGCCCCGTCCACCCCAGCAAGCTGGGACACGCCGTCCTGGGCACCCCGAACGCCCCGGTGACCACGGCCTTCTTCCGCGACGGCCTCGGCTTCAAGGTCAGCGACTCGCTCGGCGACGCCGGCGGATTCCTGCGCTGCTCC
Source organism: Streptomyces luteireticuli (assembly GCF_041519305.1). NCBI lineage: Bacteria > Bacillati > Actinomycetota > Actinomycetes > Kitasatosporales > Streptomycetaceae > Streptomyces > Streptomyces luteireticuli. Next base: position 983,909 of record NZ_CP167927.1, on the reverse strand, counting down.
ACCGACCACCACAACATCCTGATCCTGGCGGCCCCGTTCACCTTCCTGCACCACACCTCCTGGCAGGTCGACGACGTCGACGACATCGGGCGCGGCGCCATGACCATGCTGGAGGACCACCCCGAACGCCACATCTGGGGATTCGGCCGGCACCACATAGGGTCGAACTTCTTCTGGTACCTCAAGGACCCGGCCGGCAACTTCACCGAGTACTACTCCGACATGGACTGCATCATCGACGACCAGCTCTGGGAGCCCGAGGTCTTCGACGTCAACGAGAGCTTCTTCAGCTGGGGCCAGCCGCCCTCGCCGTCCTGGCTCGCCCCCGAGGACCTGGCCGGACTGATGATCGGGACCCACTCCGCCTGACGCCCGGTACAACGAGAGATTGCCCCGGACGGCCGTTAGCGTCGGTGTGTGAGCGAAGAAGGGGATGTGAGCGAGGAAGAGGACGTGAGCGAGGAAGAGGCCCGCTCGCCGCGCGTCCTGATCTGCGACGACCATCCGCTGTTCCGCAGCGGCCTGAAGGCCGCCCTGCAGAGCGCCGGCGCCGAGGTCGTCGCCGAGGCCGAGACCGGCGCCGAGGCGCTCGACGCCGTGGCACGGCAGCGGCCGGACGCGGTCGTCATGGACCTCTCCCTGCCCGACGCCTCCGGCATCGACATCACCCGGCGGCTCACCGAGCGCCACCCCGGGCTGCCGGTGCTGATGCTGACCATGTCCGACGACGACGGGAGCCTGCTCGCCGCCCTCCAGGCCGGGGCCCGCGGCTATCTCGTCAAGGGCGCGGGCGCCGACGAGGTCCTGCACGCGGTCCGCACGGTCGCCGCCGGCGGCGCCGTCTTCGGCCCCGACACCGCCGCCCGCCTCACCGCGGTCTTCCGCCACGGCCGGCAGCGCGACGCGGAACAGCTCTTCCCCTCGCTCACCGCGCGCGAGGTGGAGATCCTGGCGCTGATCGCCCGGGGCCTGGACAACCGGCACATCGCCCGCCGCCTGGTCCTCTCCGAGAAGACCGTCCGCAACCACATCACCCACATCTTCGACAAGCTCCAGGTCACCTCCCGCGCCGAGGCCGTGGCCCGGGCCCGGGACGCGGGGCTGGGCGAGGAGGAGGCCGGGGGAGACGGGTGACCGAGGAACGGACGGTGCGCGGCCGGCGGATCCGCCCGGCCTTCGCGGCGTACGGACTGACGCTCGTCTCCGCCGTCGTCTGGGGCCTCCTCGCCCTCACCCACCTCGACGACGCACGGCTGGCCCCGTACATCGTCGACCGCGGGGCCCTGGTCCTGGCCGCCGTCGGGCTCGTCCTGCTCGGGGCCTTCATGACGGTCCACCGGCCGCACAGCGTCCCCGGCCCGCTGCTGATCGCCGCCGGCGCCGGGCACGTCGCATCGGAGGCCGCGCTGCTCGGCGCCGCCGCCACCCACGCCGGGCGCGCCGTCACCGACGTCCTGTACGCCGCCGCCCTCTGCTCCTTCGCCCTGGCCGTCTTCGCCTTCTACGCCCTGCCGCTGTACCTGCCCAGCGGCGAACTGCCCCGGCACCGCCTCTGGCGCCCGTACCTGGCCCTCGTCGCGGTATGGAGCCTGGTGCACGCCTTCACCGACCCCGGCGGCTTCCCCTCGCGCACCTACACGCTGCCGCGCCCCTCGGACCACGGCACGTGGGCGCGCCTGCGCGCGACGCTGGAGGCCGACGTCCCGCTCGTCCCGATGATGACCGGCATCCTGCTCATCGGCCTCACCGTCATGACGGTGCGCTGGTGGCGGGCGCCCGACCGGCGCCAGATCGTTCCCCTCCTGCCGTATGTGCTGTGGCTCGTCTTCGTCTACGTCGCCTACCTCTACCCGCTGGGGGAGAGCCTCTGGTACGTCGCGTACGCGGCGGCGGTCGTCTGGCCGTTCTGCGCCGTGTACGGCATCGGCCGGGACCGCTCCGGACGGCTGGACCGGGCCACCCGCAAGGCCCTGGTCTCCCTCGTCCTCGCCACCACCCTGATCGCCCTGTACACCGTCGTGGCCGCGCTGGTGCTCAAGGCCCTCCCGGACCCGCCGGGCCGGGGAGCCCTCGTGGCGGGAGCCGTCGGACTGGCCCTCGGTGCCCTCGCCTACCCCTGCGCCCGGGGGGCCGCGCGGATCGTGGACCACGTCTACTACGGCGACCGCGCCCGCCCGTACCACGTCGTCCGCGAACTCGCCGAACGCCTCAGCCGCGCCGCCGCCCCCGGCGCCGCCCCGCAACTGCTGTGCGACACCGTCACCCAGGCCCTCCGCCTCCCCGGCGCCACCGTCACGGTCAATACGCGCGGCGGCCCCCGTGTCCTGGCCGCCGTCGGCGAACGACGGCCGGAGGCCGGCTTCCCGCTGACCTACGAGGGCGGCGTCATCGGCAGCCTCGACGTCACGCTCCGGCCCGGCACCCAGACCCTGGACCGCCAGGACCAGGAGGTGCTCCAGTTCCTCGCCGACCAGGCGTCCCCGGCGCTCGCCTCGCTGCAGTTCTACGAGGACCTGCGGGCCGCGCGCGAACGCGAGATCGTCGCCCGCGAGGAGGCCCGCCGCACCCTGCGCCGCGACCTGCATGACGGGCTCGGCCCGGCGCTCTCCGGAGCGCGGCTCCAGATCGACGCCGCGCGCTACGCCGTACCGGACGACTCGGCCGCCGCGCCGTCGTTGGACGCTGCCTCGGCCGGCATCGGCGAGGCCATCGCCGAACTCCGCCGCATCTCGGCCGGCCTCACCCCCGCGGCCCTGGACCGCAGCGGACTGGGCGGCGCCCTGCGCCAGTTGGTCGACCGTCTCGCCGAACCCCCGCACATCACCGTCGACTTCACCCCCGACCCCCTGCCCCGGCTGCCCGCCGCCGTGGAGGTCGCCGTCTACCTCATCGGCGGCGAGGCGCTCAACAACGCCGTACGCCACTCCGGCGCCGACCGCGCCGGGCTGACCGTCCGCGTCGTCCCCGACTCCGTCACCGTCGAGGTGAGCGACAACGGACGCGGACTGACGGGCCGTTCGACCGGCGCCGGTCTGGGACTGCGGTCCATGGAGGAACGGGCGGCCGAGCTGGGCGGGCGGTGCACGGTCGCCGGCGGGGAGGACGGGGGCGTGGTGGTACGGGCGTGGTTCCCGCCGGTGGCGGGGCCGTTCCCCGGCTGAGGCCGAAGGCCGTGACGTCGCGTAGTGTGCCGACCATGGCTGGTGAGAGCGATCTGCGGACTCTGCTGAGCGGGATGCGTCCGGAACTGAATCCTGGGCGCTACGTGTTCACGACGGTCGACGGCGTCGTCCCGCCGGACGTCACCCCCGTCGTCACGGTCGCCGAACCCGAGGGCCTGACCCTGGTCGTACGGGAGGAGGACGCCGATGCGGCGGGGCTGGAGTACGACTACGTGGCAGGGTGGATCACCCTGCGCGTCCACTCGGCCCTGGAGGCAGTGGGCCTGACCGCCGCGGTGGCCGTCGAACTCGCCGGCGCGGGCCTGAGTTGCAACGTCGTCGCCGGATTCCACCACGACCACCTGTTTGTGCCGTACGAGCGCGCAGGCCAGGCGGTTTCCGTACTGGAGGATCTTGCGCGGCGCTCCGCCTGAGCTTGTCCTTTATGATCCGAGTCGATTTCGTTCGGTGATGCATTCTGAGCGTTTCGCGGTCTTGTCCACGTCGTAGCGGGTGGTGGGTCGCCGGTTCTTCGCTCCGGGCGGCCGTCCGGAGCCGGGAGTTGAGGGTTTGGGTGCACGGGCCGGGCAGACGAGGTTCGGGCGGAGGTTCCGAAACCCCCGGCGGACTCGGGCTGGGGTGAGACGGCCGGGCTCGGCGGGCTTCTCCCATGGCCGCGCCGCAAGTCGGCGGCGTCGCGCAGAAGGCGGATCTGGGTGTGCGCGGCGATGATCAGCCAGGTCCAGCGCTCGCCGGCCCCGGGGACAGGCCGGGGCGTACTCCTTGAGCGAGGGCGTCGGCCGTCGCATCACCCGGTCCGAGCGCATGCGTCCAAGGACCTCGACGGGGAGGCCGTCGAGGAGGTGGGCCATGCGCGGGGCGTCGTAGCCGGCGTCGAAGACGATGAGGATGTCGCGGTCGCCGAAGTGCCAAGTACGGCCAGCCAGGGATGAACTGGTCCGAGGACCGGCCGCTGCGGCCGTAGACATGGCAGAACAGGCGGTCCGCGCTGGTCGGCGCGTCGGGGCGCCAGTTGCTGATGTCGACGGCCAGGACCAGGCGTCCGTCGGCGGCCTGCGGGCGCGGCAGACCAGCGAGCACCTGCCGCAGCCGGGGTACGTCCGCGTTCCCGCTGTTCAACGCCTCGTACATCGCGCCGTGCCCACGCCGGTGCTCGGCCACCAGCGTCAGGCCCACCGGCAATGTCACCGGACCCTCCGCGCACACCAATGCATCCACGAGCTCGAACAGCTCGTCCCCGCGCATGGTCAGGCAGTCGAATATGTCCTCCCGGAAGCGGGACGCTTTCGCGAACGCTTCCCCGGGATCAGCGTCAGGTGTTGTTCAGCCAGTGCGAGCGCACCCTCGCTGTGGGCGGTCCTGCTGAACCAGCGTGGCTGATTCAGCAGGGTTCCGAGTGGCTTCTTATGCCTCTGCGTGTTCCTCTGCCGTGGCGCTCTTCCGGCGTGCTGGGGCTGATGCCGGTTCCAGCGGTGCTAGCCGTGTCCGCGGTGGATGACCAGGAGCTGGTCGCGGGTGCCGTTGCTGTCCCGGTAGGCGATCACGGCGGGGCCGGAGACGCTGGCGTGGCCCGGGAGGCGCTGGTCACTGCTCCAGGATCCGCCGTCGTAGGCGGCCCACCACAGGTGCTGGTCCTCGCTGCCCCGGTGCACGCAGTACAGCTTGTTGTCGAACACGGCGAGCCCGGGTCCTTCCATACCGAGGTGTTGGGTGAGTTTGGTGTCGGAAGACCAGCTCGCGCCGTCGAACGTCGTGTGCCACAGGTTCGTGTCGGAGCTGCCCCGGTGCACGCAGTGCAGCTTTCCGCCGAACACGGCCAGCGCGGGGTTGGAGTTGCTGGTGTGGTGGGGGAGTTTGGTGTCGGCGGACCAGTCGGTGCCGTCGAACGTGGTGTGCCACAGCGACGAATCGCTGCCGCCGCCGCGGTGCACGCAGTGCAGCTTCCCGCCGAACACCGCCAGGGCGGGGCCGTCCGCACTGGTGTGGCCGGGGAACTTCGTGTCGTCCGACCAGCCCTTCTTCGGGTCGTAGACGGTCCACCACAGGTGGTTGTCGTCCCCGCCGTAGCCGCGGTGCACGCAGTACAGGCGCCCCTGGAACTCGGCCAGCGCCGGGTGCGAGCCGCTGTGGTGCGCGGTGAACTTCTTGTCGTTGGTCCAGCCCTGCTCGGGCTCGAAGACCGTCCACCACAGGCTGGTGTCCTCCTTCCGCCCCAGAGGGATCGGGATGAGCATGCCCGGAGCGACCCAGGGAGAGACCAGCTTGCAGCCGTGCGGATCCCCGGCCTGCTTGATCCACAGGGCCCTGAGCTCGAAGTACGCCTTGATGATCGGCGCGATCGGCTTGAGCGGCGGGAGCTTGGACACCACCGCGCCGATGATCTTTGTGATCTGCGCCGCGAGCTTGGCAGCCTCGGCGTTCAGATAGATCTCAAAGCCCCACCAGTACGCCACCGCGTGGACTTCGACGCCCTGTGCGGTCAGTTCGGCCTGGGCCTCGCGGATCGCTTCCCGATCCTCCAGCGGAAGCTCCGCGATCTGCTCCTCCGCCAGCCGCCGCGCCTCCGCCAGTTCCTCGCCGGCAATGCGCCGCGCCTCTACGCGGTCCACCTCCTCCTCGCCATCCGCGATCTTGCAGGCTGCGGTCTCCACGGTCTTCTCTTCCGTGCTCACGACACCCCACCTTCCGCCGACCGGCGCGTTCGCCTCCGGTCCTCAGGAGGCCATGCCCAGGCACTGCACCGAATACGGGCCGCTGATCTCAGGATTAGCCCCATCGGGTGAGCCGCTGTTCATCGCGGGCACCGTCTGGAACCAGGACACGTTCTCCCCCCGGTTCGACGAGATCGTTCTGTTCAGCGCGCCCTTGGAGGTCATGCTCGAACGCATCGCCGCCCGTGACACCAACCCCTTCGGGAAGACCGCGGAGCAACGCGAGCGGATCGTGGCGGACACGGCCGAGGCCGAGCCGCTGCTCCGCTCGTCGGCGACCGTGGAGATCGACACGCGCCGGCCCCTCGCCGAAGTCGTGGACCGGCTGGCGGCGTTCGCCGGCCCGCCCCCGCCCGTCGGGGGCTGAGGCGGCCGACCGCCGCCGGGTTCCGTCAGCCCAGCAGGTTGTCCAGGTGGTAGTCGAGCACTCCCAAGGCCTCGTCCGGGGAACGCTGCCCCAACGCGACGTCGACGCCCAGGCCCGTGGCCAACGTCCAGCAGATGTCGGCGTCGATACGTCCGTCCCCCCGTGAGGGAGTGCCGCGTTCCTGTCGGGCGGCGGCGATGAGTCCTGCGGTGAAGTCCTTGAGCTCGTCGTCACCCGGCCCCAGCACGCCGGCCAGGGCCGGTTCCGAAATCGCCTTGCCGACCACCGCGACCGACAGCTGCAGGAGCCGCAGGCTTTCCGGATCGCGGCCGAGCGTCGCGCGCAGGCACTCGCGGAGCGTCGTCTCCGCACTCGTCGAGCCGGACGCCTTGATGGACGACTCGATCCGGGCGTTGAGCGCCTGTACGGCGCGGTGTATCGCGTCGCGGACCATGTCCTCCCGGGTGGCGTAGTAGTGCTGCACCTGCCCCATGGACACCCCGGCCTGCGCCGCGACCTTGCGCAGCGTCACACACTCCAGCCCGTCGTGGAGCGTCAGTGTCCAGACGGCTTCGGCCAGACGGTGTCGGCGTTCCTCGTGGTCCACGATCTTCGGCATCTTGCTCCTTCATGCAATGCGGTCGCATTGCATCGCTGTCAGCAGTTTATTACAATGCAAGTGCATTGCTAAAAGCTGTGCAGGGGCCGTAGGGGGCATCGTGAAGTTCATCCTTCTCCAGATCTTCGGCATGGTCATGATGGCCGTCGGCGGGCAGGGCGTGATCCGACTGCTCGTCGACCACGACAAGCCCGGACTGCTCGGCTGGCTCCCCGGCGGATTCCCGGCCGCCCTCGGTGGCCACGTCGCCATCGTCGTCATCGGCCTCCTCCTCGGCGGCTGGGCCAACGACCGGGCCAAGGCCGGCGGCCACCTCGACTGACGCCCCGACGCCCCGCGGCGGGCCGACCCGCTTATGCCGGTGGATCGTGTCTCAGGGGCGAATCAGGGAGCCGGTCAGGGTGATCACTGATGGGCAACGACGGTTCCTCCCAGCAGAGTTGATCTTGCCACCGAGATCTGTCAACTCTGTTCCGGAGGAACCTCGATGCGTACCCGCCTCGCCGTCACCGCCCTCGCCCTGGCCACCGCCGTCACCGCCGGGTTGGCCGTACCCGCGACCGCCGCCGGGCCGGACCCCGTGCAGCAGGGGCTGGAGACACTGCTGCGCTCCACCGGCGCACCCGGTGCACTGGCGAGCGTGCGGGATACGAAGGACGGGCGCGACCGCACCTATACCGCGGGGGAGGGGGACCGGGACACGCACGCGAAGATGCCCCGGGACGGGCAGGTGCGGATCGGCAGCGTCACCAAGACGTTCACCGCGGTGGTTGTGCTGCAACTGGTCGGCGAGGGCAGGATCCGCCTCGACGAGCCGGTCGAGACCTACCTGCCGAACCTCGTGCGCGGAAAGGGAATCGACGGGAACCGCATCACGGTGCGTCAACTCCTGCGGCACACCAGCGGACTTCCCGACTACGAGGACGACGTCACCGACGACATCCTGGAACGCCGCTACCTCTCTCCCCGTGACGCCCTGGATGTCGCCCTCAGGCGCGAAGCCGTCTTCGTCCCCGGCAAGGACTGGGGGTACAGCAGCACCAACTACCTGGCGGCCGGGCTGATGGTGGAGAAGGTCACCGGACGTCCCCTCGCCGAGGAGATCGACCGGCGCGTCATCCAGAGGATCGGGCTGAGCCACACCTACTTCCCCGCCCCCGGCGAGACGACCATCCGGGAACGCCACCCCCAGGGCTACCGCCAGGACCGGCCGGGCACGAAGCCGCGCAACGTCACCGAGATCGACCCCTCCGCGTCCTGGGCGGCAGGCGCGATGGTCTCCACCACCTCCGACCTCGACCGCTTCTTCTCCGCACTGCTGAAAGCGAAGGACAACATCCTCCTCGACCCGGCCCAGCTCAACCAGATGCGCACCACCGTCCGCGTGGGGGACGGCTACGACATGGGACTGGGGATTATGAGGGTGCAGCTGTCGGACAAGTGCGTTGCCTGGGGCCACAGCGGCGGCATCCCCGGCTACGGGACCTGGGCCGGGGCCACCGACGACGGCCGCGCCGTCGGCGTCACGATGACCCTCGAACCGCGCAGCAACGAAGCCATGAAGCACCTTGAGAACGTCATGAAAGCGGGCCTGTGCCGCTGACACGCGCCTTCTGTCCGACCAGGTGGGCAAGGCAGTCGCCGCACCCACCGGGATGACAGTGCGTCACCGGACGTGGAGCGACGGCCGGGGGTACGTGCGGTCCTACAGATCTGCGAATGGTCGCTCACGGGTTCGGTGATCCACGCGCACCCCCTCGCATGACGTGCGTCACATTCAAGAGGGCGAAAATTACAGTCCATTGCTGTTCGACTACTCGAAATGCTTTGGACGATGTGCATACGGCCGCCGTTCGCCGTAGGTGATCCATGGGGGTGGCGTCACGGTCGGTGATGTGCTGGATGCGGTGCGGGATATTGGTCGGGTGGGGCGTGGGTTTTCGGGGGCCGGAATCGCTTAGCTGGTGAGCGGGCGGTGCTCCACCAACCGTCCGACCAAGCCGGTGAGTTGATCCGGCAACGCCCTCCTGCACAGTGAGGAACGATGGACAGCACGCCCTCCGCAGCCCTTCCGGCGCGCGTTGCCCGCCAATGGGTGGCGGCACAGCTTCCCCCGCCCATGTACACGGATCCGGCGCTGCCCGAGGTCGCCCGGTGAACGACAACCTTCCGCTCGGTCTGCCGCCTGAGCCCCAGGAGAACGAGCAGACCTTCGAACTGCCGCTGGAATTCGAGGCGTTCTACCTCAGCCGGCAGGAGTTCTATCACGATTACGCCACGGAGCTCCTCGGCGACCGGGGCGAGGCCGAGGAGCTGATCCACGAGGTCTTCGGCAAGATCTTGGCGTCGTGGGAGGACCTGCTCGGCAGCGGGGACTTCGAAGCGGACGTCTGGGAGATCTTGCGCGACACGACCGTCCGGCGGCTGCGCGGCCATCGGCGGCGGCCGGCCTTCATTGCGAAGGGCGCCTTCACCCTGGCCATGGACGCGACCCGCCACCGGCTCAGTGCCCTGGAGGAGGGCATGGGCCTGTACTCGGCCATTGCAGACCTGCCGCCGCAGCAGTTCGACGTGATTGTCCTTCGCTACCTGCTCGGGTACGACACCCGCAAGATCGCCTGGTTCCTCGGGCTGGACAAGAACACCGTCAACTACCACGGGGGCAAGGGCAAGAAACGGCTCGGCCGCCAGCTCGGCATCCCCGAAACCCCCCGCCGCCGTCCCCGCAAGGAGAACCCGTGACACCCCCCGGCATCGACGACCTCCTGGCCGACGCCGCCGTCCCCACCACCCCTGTCCATGGCTTCGACGTGGGCGTGGCCCTGCGGCGTTTGGCGGCGGACGCCGCTCGTAACCGGCAGACCCGCGAAGCCCTGCAGGGCCGACAGGCCCGCAAAGCCCGGCAGATGCTGGACATGGTGTCCCGCTGGACCGTCACACGTCCCGAAGCACCCGCACAGCTTGAGGACCTCGCCGTCGGGGACCGCGTCAACGTGGACGGCGTCCTGGTCTTCGCCTGTCTGCTCCGGCTCACCGGCTACCCCGACAGCGCCCAGTTCTGGTGGCAGTTGGCGGCCGGCGCGGGCAACCGCATCGCCGCGTACTGCCTCCACCTGCACCACGTCCAACGCGACGAACAGAGCAGAGCGTGGCTGTGGCTGGAGCAGTTCTCCGGTACGTCCGGTGGTCACCGTGCCTCCCTGCCGCCCGACTACTACGGACTCCCGGAGAAAGCCCGCCAGTTCATCCGCGAGCACGGGACCACCGGCCCGCTTACGACCGAGGGGCTCAAGGACGAGATCCACCGCCTGGCCGCGGCGGCGAGCGGCACCATCATCGGCCGGCCGGACAACCGTCTCGCCCGGCGGATCACGGACCTGGCATAGGAATCCCATGGGCCGGGCACCCTCCGGCCTTGAACGTCCCGTAGTCATCTGGAGTCGAAGCATGACGATCGCCAAGAAGACGACCGGCGGCAAGCCGTTCCTCCACCTCCACATCGGTGGCCTCACCATCACCCTCGACCGGCGGCCCACCAAGGCGATCACCGTGTTGAGCACAGCGGTAACCGGGATGGTCGTCTGGCTGACGGCCGGAGGACCCGGTATCCCCATCGGGTGAGGCGGGGACTGCGGCACGGCGGTCGGCGACAGGGCGCGAGGGGTTCCTGTCGCCGACCGCCTCTTTCGTATCCGTGTCCGTGCGCCGCGAGATGAGCCCCCTCGGCAACGCCCTGGCAGGGCGCGGGAACAGCGCCGACGGCTACCGCACCGCCCACCGCCTACCGTCGGCCTGGCGGCCCGGCCTCACTTCAGGTGCCGGCCGAAGAACCGGTCCCCGTCCTCCACTTCGAACCACGGGGTGCCGGTGTGCCCGCCCAGATTGGCGTGCAGCGTCTTCTCCTTGCTGCCGAAAGCGTCGAACAGGTCCAGGGCCGCCTGCCGGGGGTTCCCCTCGTCGTCCCACTGCAGCAGGAACAGCAGCGGAACGGTGACCTGCCGGGCCTCCGCGCGCTGGGCGTGGGGCACGTAACCCCCGGCGAAGAAGCCGGCGGCCGCGATGCGCGGCTCGACCGCCGCGAGGCGGATGCCGACGGCGGTCCACCCCGAGTACCCGACCGGGCCGCCGATCCCGGGCAGCGCAAGGAGGGCGTCCAGGGCGGTCTGCCAGTCCGGGACCGCCTTTTCGACCAGCGGGCCGATGAAGGACTCGAAGATCTCATCGACCGGCTCGCCGGCCTGGAACGCCCGCCGGAGGTCGGCGCGAGCCTGCTCCTCGGCGGTGGAACGGGGCCGGTCGCCGCACCCGGCGGCGTCGATGGTGGCCACCGCGTAGCCGGACGCCGCGGTGTGCCGGGCCCGGGCCACCAGCCGGGATTCCCCCTTGGGCAGGCCGTTGTTGTGGGCCATCAGGATCAGCGGGAGCGGTGCGGCGGATTCGGGCGTCCACAGGGTGCCGGGGATCTCGCCGAGGGTGAACTCGCGCTGGAGGATGCCGTCGTCGAGGCGTTGTTCAGAAGTGAAGTGCATGGTCGTGCCTTTCGGGAGTGCACTGGACGGCGCTCCCGGACGACCTATCGCCCGACCGTGACCCCGAAGGAGAGCACCCATGTCGATACTGCGTTCACGGGTACCACCTCCTCGTTCTCTCGCACGGCCTCTGGAAACGTAGCAGTGGTCGGCGTGGTCCGCCAACAGGTTTCTGCGGAAGCCCTGTTTGCGCTGCTGGAACAGGAGTTGGGCAAGGGGCCCGGGTCGAGGTCACAGCAATCGGTCGACCAGCCCGTCGACGTATTCCGGGGTGAGCGGGCCCATGCCGAACAGGACGCGGATGTACATCGGGGCCAGGACGTGGTCCAGCACGACGAGCGCGTCGGGTGCGTGCTCGCCACGTTCGCGGGCGCGATCGAGCATGGACTGCAGTTGCCGGGTGCGTTCGGCGCGGAGGTCGGCACCGGCCTGCAGGCCCCGCTGACCGCTGCTCGACAGGGCGACGGCCAGGTGCAGCACCGCCGGACCGTCGGGTCCGGTGATTTCGCGGGCCACTTGGGCCGCGTACGTGCGCAGGTCGCCGGCCAGGCTCCCGGTGTCGGGCATCGGCGACCGCGCGTTGAGGCGGGTGAGCGCCACGTCGGTGAGCAGGGTTTCCAGGTTGCCCCACCGGCGGTAGATGCTGCTGTCGGCCACGCCCGCGCGGGCTGCGACCTCGCCGACGGTGAAGTTGCCGTAGCCGCGCTCGCCGATCAGGTCGGTGACGGCCTGGTGCACGTCCGCGCCGACGCGGGCGCTGCGCCCGCCTGGCCGCCGGGCTCGCTGTCGCTCGTTCATGCTCCCCACTTTAACGCAGTGGTGACTTGCGTTTGTGGGGTGGCCTTCCCTACAGTCTCCTAACGCAGCCGCTGGCTGCTTTAGAGCGCTCAGAGCCTGCCCGCGTCCGCCGTGGAGAGGCGCAACCGACGAGTGAGAGGAATCCCCATGGCTGCATCGCCCGCGGCCGTAGGCGGTCGACCGAACCGGGTCGTGCTGCTCACGGTGACCTGCCTGGGCCAATTCATGGTCCTGCTCGACAACACGATCGTTGGAGCGGCGCTGCCCGATATGCAGCATCGGCTGCACACTCAACTGACCGGTCTGCAGTGGATCGTCGACGCGTACGTACTGCTGGTCGCCATGCTGCTGCTGTCCGGCGGTGTCTTCGCCGACCGGTTCGGCCGCAAGCGGGTGTACCTGACCGGCGTGGCGGTGTTCACCGCCGCGTCGGTGCTGTGCAGCCTCGCGCCCTCGGTCGGCTGGCTGGTCGCCGGCCGGGCGTTGCAGGGCATCGGGGCCGCGGCGCTGAGCCCCGCCTCGCTCGCCCTGCTCGTCGCCGCCTATCCCGTGCCGCAAGAACGCGTCAAGGCGATCGGGCTGTGGGCCGGATTCAGCGGAATCGGTCTGGCCGCAGGCCCCGTGGCCGGCGGTGCGCTGACGGATGCCTTCGGCTGGCCCGCCATCTTCCTGGTCAACCTGCCCATCGGCGTGGTCCTTCTGCTGGTAGGTCTGCGCAGCCTCGAAGAGACCCGCAATCCCGGCGCCCCCGCGATCGACGTCCCGGGGACGGTGCTGTCCGTTCTGGGGGTGGGGACGATGACCTACGGGCTGATCGAGGGCGGTGCCCGCGGCTGGACCTCGCCGCTGATCCTGGGCAGCTTCACTGCCGCGGTGATCCTTCTCGCCGCCTTCGTCGCCGTCGAAGCACGTCGTTCCGCTCCGATGATGCCGCTGCGGTTGTTCCGGCAGCGCCTGTTCACCGTGTCCAACACCGCCATGGTCGTGGTGGGGGCCGCGCTCATGGGTTCGTCGTTCTTCTTCTCCCAGTTCTTCGTGTACGTCCAGGGCAGCTCGATCCTGCGCGCCGGCCTGCAGACCCTGCCGCTGTCCGTCGCCATGGTGGTCGTCAGCCCGTACGCGGGCCGGCTCGCCGCCCGGTACGGCTTCCGCATCGTGGTCACCACCGGCCTGGCCCTGGCCGGCCTGGGACTGCTGGCGCTCGGCATGGTGCACGCCGACACCGGCTACGGGAACGTGTGGTGGCGGCTGGGCGTCGTCGGCATCGGCTTCGCCCTGACCATGTCCCCACTGACGGGAGCCGCCATCCAAGCGGTCAGCCCGCAGGAAGGCGGCCTCGCATCAGGCATCAGCAGCACCACCCGGCAGATCGGCGCGGTGCTGGGCGTGGCGGTACTCGGAGCCGTCGTCCGCACCCGGCAGTCCGACGGCGCCTCCTTCGAGGCCGGCCTCGACAGCGCCTTCCTCGCTGCCGGCACCGTCACGTTGGCCACCGCCGTGTTCACCGGCCTGTGGCTGACGAAGTCCAAGCCCGCGCAAGGCTCCGCGGCGCTGCAACGTTCCGCCGGTTCGGATGCGGTCACCACCCCGAACAAGGCATCCGCGAACAGCCGTTGACGGTGACACCGAGCTTGGCCGGGAGGCGTCCCGCCGGATGTTCCCCCGGCGGGACGCCTCCCGGCCAACAGGATGATGCTCCGCACCTCTCACAAATGACCATCTGTGAGAGTTCTGCGAGAGTCCCGGAACGTGATCCGTTTCCGCAGGTGACCGCCCGCAAAAGCCCTCTCAAGACCTGCGTGTTGTGCGACGGGGTTCTGAGTGGGTGTTCCGCGAGCGTTCGGTTTGTTCTCGGAGCTGTTGACGGCCGGTTGTCCGGTTCGGGGCCTTGCGGTTCGCTGCGGCTGCGGTGTGCTGGTGACGTGGGTGAGCGTCCTGCGTACCCGAGCGATCTGTCGGATGGGGCCTGGGAGTTGATCCGGCCGGTCACCACCGCCTGGAAGGCCCGGCATCCCTCGGTCAGCGGGCACGAGGGGCAGTACGCGATGCGGGAGATCGTCAACGCGATCCTCTACCGGGCCAGCACCGGCTGCCAGTGGCGCTACCTTTCCCCACGACCTGCCGCCGAAGAGCGCGGTGTACTACTACTTCGGCAGATGGCGCGACGACGGCACCGCCGAAACCATCCATGACCTGCTGCGCCGGCAGGTCCGCGAAAGCCGCGGACGGAGCGAGGACCCGACCGCGGTCGTGATGGACTCCCAGACCGTGCGCGCGTCGGTGAACGCACCGAAGGGGACGACCGGGCTGGATCCGGGGAAGAAGAGCCGGGGCAGCAAGAGAGGCATCGCCACCGACGTTCTCGGCCTGGTCATCGCTGCCGTGGTGGTCGCGGCCAGTGTCCACGACAACGCCATCGGCATCACGCTGCTGGACAAGGCCGCCGCTTCCGCGCCGACCGTGACGAAAGCGTGGGTGGACGCCGGGTTCAAGAACCAGGTGGTCGAACACGGCGCTCGACTCGGTATCGATGTCGGGACCGTCCGACGCGAGTCCGGTGCACGAGGGTTCGTGCCGGAGCCCAAGCGGTGGGTGGCCGAGCAGACTTGGGGCACCCTTATGCTCCACCGGTGTCCGGCACGCGACTACGAAGCACGGCCGGCCGGCTCGGTGGCAATGATCCACTGGCCCATGACCGACGTCATGCTCCGCCGCCTCACCCGCGTCTCCACTCCGACCTGGCGCGATCCGCCGGCCTGGCACGCAGTACCCCCGACCGGCGGGAGCGCCGATGAGGGAACTCCTGGATAAGATCGAGACCCGGCAGCAGCTCGTCCGCGAGACGGCCGGACGACTGCGTGACCGGATCGCCCGGCTCACCGGGCAACTCGCTGCGGCAGAGCAGACGCTGAGCCGTCCGGAGACCACCCGGGAGACCATCCTGGAACTGGCCGCTGAGGACGGCCCCCCGCCACCTGAGCCGCTGCCCGCCGGATACCGCGAGATCCTGGCACTCTTCGAGCAGGCCGAAGAAGGACTCCGTGCCAGGGAGGTCTCCCGGGCGCTCGGCCTCGGCCCCGAGCCACGGCATACCGAAATCACCCAGGCCAAGCTGAAACGCCTGGTGACCCGCGACATCGTCACCGAACCTAAGCCCGGCCTGTTCACCCTCGCCAAGTCGGCACCAGGCGCCCCAGAGGCCCGACTCAAGCTGAAATTCGAACGCTCGCGGAACACCCACTGAGTGCTTCACGCCGCCTGGCGGCGGGTGCGGCGCTGGTAGGACCAGGCGGCGGCGCCGAGGGCGAGGCCGTAGGGTCCCATGCCCGAGTAGGCGATGTAGAACACGACGGGCGAGAACCCGCCGGTGTTGAATTCGAAGAGGCCGAAGGCCGCGAGCACCACGCCGGTCAGGGCGGCGACGCCGAACACCGGGGCCATGATCGAGGCGGTGATCCAGGCCGGCGTCAGCGGCAGCCACCGAGGAACGGGCCTGCGGGCCACGAACGGCACCCAGCGCGGGAAGATCCGGCCCCACGGGCTCACCAGCCCCAGCAGCAGGAAGATGCCCATCCCGGCCATGACCACGGTGATGTCCACCCCATGCTCGTACAGCCACACCAACGCGGCGTTGAACGGGTCCAAGTGCTTGCCCTGCGCGTTGTGCTCCATCAGCGCCAGCAGGTTCGGGTACCCGTCCGGGATGCCCCAGGTGCCGCCGAGGGACCAGTACAGCTTCATCGCCGCGTACGGGAGCGACGCGATCGCGCCCACGTAGGCGATCCGGCGGATGCGGGGCGAGGCCGGTTCCATGGTGGCGCTGCTTGTCGTCTTCATGGTGTTCATCCTGTTCAGCGGCCCGCATCCGCCGGATCCGCCTGGAGTGTTCACCTCGTCCCCCGCCCGGGGGATCTCTCGTCGCCCGGTCTCATCACCTCGGCCGAAGGCCGTCCAGGACGAGGCAGAAGAGGCGATCGCGGCGGTCGGCGATCCAGCTGAGGGCGTTGGCGCGGGCGAACAGGCCGACGGGGGTGACGTCGGGCGGTAGAGGCCGACCTGTTGGCCTGCGGCGAGGAGCCGGCCACCGGCCTGGCATATACGCAGGAGACCCATCTCGAACACCTCGCGATCATGTGAACGGACATCAGCTTACGAATCGCCCTCTGAGAGGGCGTTTACCTAGTTCTGTTCCGATAAATGGCCTTTGCCGCTGCCCTAGTTTGCTTGGCTTCGCGAGGTATGCAGACTTCGTGCCCCGTCGCTGCTCGGGACCTGTCGTCCGTTTCGCTCGCTTCTGACGCCGGGAGTCCGTCTGGTTTCAAGATCAGGGAGAATCGCCGAACATGCAGCGGAACGACACCGTCCGTCTCGACCATGATCACGCTACGGCGTGAGCCAGCGGAAGCCGTACCCCAGCGACCTGTCCGACGCCCGATGGGCCTTGATCGAGCCGACGTTGACGGCCTGGCGGAAAGCCCGGCTCGACCGTCGCCCCACCGGAAAGCCGGCCACGGTCGAACTCCGCGATGTGTTCAACGCGATTCTCTATCTGAACCGCACGGGAATCCCCTGGAAGTACCTCCCGCACGACTTCCCCGGACACGGCACCGTCTACTTCTACTACGCGGCCTGGCGCGACGAGGGAATCTTCGCCCAACTCAACTACGACCTCACGGGATTGGCCCGCGTAAAGGAAGGCCGCAAGCCCGAACCCACCGCCTCCGTCATCGACACCCAGAGCGTGAAGACCTCCACCAACGTGCCCGTGACCAGCCAGGGAACCGATGCCGCCAAGAAGATCGTAGGCCGCAAGCGCGGCATCCTGACCGACACGCTCGGCCTCATCCTCGCCGTGACCGTCACGGCCGCCGGCCTCCACGAGAACGCCCTGGGAATACGCCTCCTCGACCAAGCGAAGGAAACGTATCCGACCATCTCCAAGAGCTGGGTCGACACCGGCTTCAAGAACGCCGTCGTCGAGCACGGGGCGAAGCTCGGAATCGACGTCGAAGTCGTCAACAGGAACCCCGGAGTTCGCGGATTTCATGTCGTGAAAAGGCGCTGGGTGGTGGAACGGAGTATCGGGTGGATCATGATGCACCGACGCCTCGCCCGCGACTACGAGACTCTTACCGCCAGCTCCGAGGCCATGATCCAGGTCGCGTCCATCGACAACCTCGCCAAGCGCATAACGGACGAGACCACACCAACCTGGCGAGGAACCTACTAGGGCATAAGCGGCAATCCGCCTAGATTAAACGCCCTCTCAGTGGAGGTTTCATCCTGGAATCCCCCGTGGCAGACCGATTCTGAAGAGCGGTCAGTGAGGCACGTGTGGTTTTCGTTCCTGTTGGTGCACCACGGCATCGGACTTGCGGCGCGTTATGCGCTTTGGGTTCCGACATCAGCCTTGGAGTCTGTCTCATTCAAGGATGCCCGGTCTCACCCAGGAATCGGCGAGTGGACCTCCGGGCCCTGGCGGTGGGTTCCCCAACGCGGTACGCCAAGAGTATGGGCGAACGCCGAGCGTATGGCAGCGATCTGTCCGATGACCGATGGGCCCTGGTGGAGCCGGTGTTGAGCGAGTGGCGTGCCAAGCGCCGCCAGGCCGGCATCCCCGGTGGGCGGCCACCGAAGTACGCGCTGCGGGACCTGCTGGATGCGATCTTGTACGTGGACCGCACCGGCATCCCCTGGCGCTACCTGCCCCACGACTTCCCGCCGTGGGAGACCACCTACCACTACTTCGCGTACTGGCGTGACGAGGGAGTCTTCGAGAAGCTGAACGGGCTGCTGCGGCACCGGCTGCGTGAGCAGGCCGGACGGGACGCCGAGCCGAGCGCGGGGATCATCGACGCGCAGAGCGTGAAGACCGCCCACACCGTCCCGTCCGCCACACAGGGCACGGACGCCGCGAAGAAGATCGTCGGCCGCAAGCGCAGCATCCTGACCGACACGCTCGGCCTGCTGCTGTTCGTGCTGGTCACTGCCGCCAGCGTGCAGGACTCCACCGCCGGCACACCCTTGATCAGGCAGGCCTCCCGGGCACACCGGCGGCTGCGGAAGATCTGGGTCGACGGCGGCTACCGCCAGCACCTCGTCGAGAGCGCCGCCCGGCTGGGCATCGACCTGGAAATCGTCCAACGCAAGCCCGGGACCAGGGGATTCGCTCCGATTCCACACCGCTGGCCAGTAGAGCGGACCTTCGGTTGGATCATGATGCACCGCCGTCTGGCCCGCGACTACGAGACGCTGACCGCCAGCTCTGAAGCCATGATCTACCTTGCAATGATCGACACCATGGCCCGCCGGATCACCGGAGAAACCACCCAAACCTGGCGCACCTCAACGCCCGAGGATGAGACACCACGCCCAGGATGAAACCTCCACTGAGAGACTCCGATCATGGATGTGATGCCTGATCAGGCAGCTTTGGCGGTAGGACGCTTCGATGCCGACCGCGGGCCCGGCCGCGCTGGAAGCAGGGTCCGGCGCTCGCCGTCGTGCCCGGGCCCCGCACTGAGCGGCCGGTGAGGATCGGGTACGCCAGACATGCTCACCTTCGCCGTCGCGCTGAGGGACAAGGGCGTCCCCGTCCCCGAGATCGCGAAGAAACTCACCATCAAGACCGGCAAGAACGCGGGCAATTCCCCGTCGGTCGCCTCCCTCTACCGGGCCCTCGCCGAAGCCGAGCACACCGCAGCGGACGACGGCCTGCCGCTCAGGCCCTAGCCTGTCTGCATCCGCCGGCCCGAGGACCCGCTCACCCTCGAAGAGATCGATCTGCGCGACCGACTCCCGGCCCGGCCCCATCCGAACGCCACAGGCACCCCCCCCCGTGGGTGACGTCGCGACCGTACGCGCGAAGGTGCACGACGAACTCCTCGTGCCAGGACTCCACCCGGAAAGGCTCCGACCCTGAACGCCTCACTCGCAGAAGCACTGTCCGTCGTCCTGCTCCTGGCGGTGCTGGCCTGCGCGGTGATCCGGCCGTGGGGCCGGTCGGAGGCGGTCGTGGCCGTCCCCGCCGCCGGGGTGGTCGTCGCCACCGGCGCGATCTCGCTCGACCACGCGGCGGCCGAGGCCGCCCGGCTGGGCCCGGTGATCGGTTTCCTCGCGGCCGTCCTGGTCCTGGCCCAGTTGTGCGACGACGAGGGCCTGTTCCACGCCTGCGGCGCCTGGATGGCCCGCCGGGCGGCCGGCCGCCCCCGCCGCCTGCTGGTCCTCGTCTTCGTGACGGCCTCGCTGATCACCGCGGTGCTCAGCCTGGACGCCACGGTGGTGCTGCTGACCCCGGTGGTGTTCGCCACCGCCGCCCGGCTGGGCGCCCGCGCGAAGCCGCACGTCTACGCCTGCACCCACCTGTCCAACACCGCCTCGCTCCTGCTGCCGGTCTCCAACCTGACCAACCTGCTGGCGTTCGCCGCCAGCGGCCTGACCTTCACCCGCTTCGCCGCGCTGATGGCGCTGCCCTGGCTGGTCGCGATCGGCGCCGAGTACGTGGTGATCCGCCGCTTCTTCGTCACCGACCTGGACGCGGGCGCCGAGTCCCCGCCCGCCGACGAGCCCCGCGAACTGCCGCTGTTCGCCCTGATCACGGTGGCGGGCACCCTGGCGGGCTTCGTGCTGACCTCGGCGGTCGGCGTCAACCCGGCCTGGGCGGCGGCAGCGGGCGCAGCCGTCCTGGCGGTCCGCGCCCTCGCCCGGCGCCGCACCACTCCTACGGCGATCGTCCGGGCCGCGGCCCTCCCGTTCTGCGCCTTCGTCCTGGCGTTGGGCATCGTGGTCCGCGCGGTCGTCGACAACGGCCTCGCGGGTGCGCTGGGCCATCTGGTGCCCGGCGGCACCGGCCTGGCGGCCCTTCTGGCCATCGCGGCACTGGCTGCCGTACTGGCGAACGTCATCAACAACCTGCCCGCCGTCCTGGTACTGCTGCCACTGACCGCCCCCACCGGCCCAGGCGCTGTCCTGGCCGTGCTCCTCGGTGTGAACATCGGCCCGAACCTCACCTACGCCGGTTCGCTGGCCACCCTGCTGTGGCGGCGCATCGTGCGCGAACACGACACCGACGTGGAACTGGGCGAGTTCACCCGGCTCGGCCTGATCGCCGTGCCCACCGCCCTGCTGCTTGCGGTGGTGGCACTGTGGGTCTCGCTCCAATCGATCGGAGGCTGAACACCCGTGACCGTCATCGTCTGGATCGTGGAGGGCACCTGGCCCGCCTGCGTCGACGCCGCGCGCACCCGCACGCCCGCAGTCGCCGACCTGGTGCTGCTGCACGTCACCGGCCACGAGGTGCCGGGTGCCGCACACGGTGCCTACGCCGGACTGCTGGGCCGCGCACGCCCCGACCGCGACCCCGGCACCGCAGTGGAACACCTGGCCGCCGCCTCAGCAGAACAGCTCCTGGCCAGAGCGGCCGAGCGGCTGGGACGCCCGTGTACCCGGCGAGAGCGCTCGGGCCGCGTCGAACGGGAAGTCGTGGCCGCCGCAGAAGGCGCCGACCTGCTCATCCTCGCCCGGGACGGCGACCGCACCCACCTCGGCCCCAGCAGCCTCGGCCCCGCCAGCCGCTTCATCGTCGACCACGCCCCCTGCCCCATTCTGCTGGTCTGGCCGGAGACCGCCCCCAGCACGGCCACCATCCCGCCACCGCCGCCCCACCCGCCGCACCACCGCTAGGGCCTGTCCGATGGGTCCCGGACGTTGCGCCTGTTTTTTTGCGACGCAACGTCCGGGCTTGTGGCTACAGTCTCTGGAACGACACGCTGTAGGGACCGGTCTCGTGGGTCAGCCCTTCGGGCCGCAGACACTGCTGCATGTTCCGCTGGGTGTCGTCGAGGACGGTCTCGACGGCGTCTCCCAGGAACTCACCGGCCGTCACTTTGCCTCGGAAGACGCTGAGCACGTTGCCGCCGGTCGAGTCCGCGATGTACTTTCCGTCGGCCGTGCTGGTCCGGCCGTTGTTCCAGTGGAACGTCAGGGTGACGGGACCGGTGAAGAGCGGCGTCAGGCAGGACATGACGAAGTCGCCCTCGAATATCTCTGTCCTGCTGGTCAGCGTGGGGTCGGTGGACGTGCAGCTCATGTGCTGTTCCCCGCGGAAGTGCACGAGTTGGGGCTCCAGTGTCAGACCGGGGGTGTAGGTCCCGTCTTCTGTGCCCTTGCAGAGGACGTCGACGGTGACGGCGTGCGCGGTGGTCGCCGGCCCCGCCAGCGGGAAGGCAACGGCGAGCAACAGCGCCGTCGCCGAGGCACGTGCGGTTCTCATGGTTTTCAGCGCGCGCATGGCAGACCTCTTTCGTCCGGTGCGGGGTGCGATGGCCCCGTCGAATACCGGCCATGGTCGGCCCGCCCGGCCCACCATCGATATGCCCGTGCAGGGGCGCACCGGCGCTACCCAGAGCGCACAAAACACATCGAGCACCCCACCAGGCTTGGCGGTCCGCGAGGTCTCGGAGCTCGCTGCACGACCCGTCGGACACGCCGTGAACCCTGCCAGCAATCACCATCGGATCTGATTGGATTCGCGGCGCCGTGAGCCCCCAGATTGCGCGGGTTCATTGGACAGGCGGACGACGCGTCCGTGGGAGGTGTAGTCGGGACAGGCTGCTGTCTGCCATCGGTGAACACCACCCCGAGCGGGCGCAACGGTCATTACCGTCCAGTCGCATGACGACGGTAACAACCCGTACGGTCGAATACCCGGCCGACAACCTGACGATGATCGGATACCTCGCGCTCCCGGCCGGTGCCGAGCGCCGGCCCGCAGTCCTGATCGGACCCGAGGGGATGGGGCTCAGCGATGTCGAGCGCCGGCGGGCCGAGGCCCTGGCCGAGCTGGGGTACGTGGCGCTGGCCTTCGACCTCCACGGCGGACGCTATTTGGAAGACCCGGAGGAAATGTTGGCCCGTTGCATGCCGCTGCTCGCCGATCCCGACCGCATGCGGGGAATCGGGCACGCGGCGCTAGACGTGTTGCGCACCGAACCGCGGACCCACCCTGACCGGATTGCCGCCGTCGGCTATGGCACCGGGGGCGCAGTCGCCCTGGAACTCGGTCGCGATGGCGTCGACCTGCGCGCGATCGGGACGGTCAACGCACTGACCACGGGCCGACCGGGCGAGGCGGCGCGCATTCGCTGCCCGGTATGGGCCGGGGTCGGGTCGGAAGACCCGATCATGCCGCCCGCGCAACGGGAGGCGTTCACCGCCGAGATGCAGGCCGCGGGCGTCGACTGGCGCCTTACGGTCTATGGAGGAGCCCTTCACGCCTTCCACCACCCACCGGTCGACCACGCCGCGCCTCCCGGCGTCGGCTACCACCCGCGGCACGCACAGCGAGCCTGGCGTGACATCGTCGCCCTGCTCGCCGAGTGCCTGCCCGTCACGGATTGATCCGATCGGCTCCTGATACTCACTCCTGCCCGGCCGTCGTCGTCTTCGTCCAGTTCTGGGGCGCCCGGGTCGCGCAGCGGGCGCAGGGCGCTGGCGGCCGGGGTGGAGGCGGTGAAGCTGTAGCGGTCGAGCAGGTTCAGGTTGCGGTGCTTGAGCGGCGACAGGCGGGCGATGTCCTCGTTGCCAACGGACACGCTGACGTCCTTCTGGGTGGACATTTCAGATCCTTGCGGGCGGACACCTGATCTCCCTGTCCGGTGTGACTACTCGTCCCCTGTTCGGCGGCTTATGCGAGTTCGGGTTGGCCCGTCGGTGATGTCAGTGGCGGCTGCGATGCTGCCGACGTGATCCCTTGGAACCTTCTCGATCTCGACACGGCCTTGCGAGCCAGCTGGGCCGCCGATACCTGCTCACCCGACAACCAGGCCGAATGGCAGCCAGGCAACCCGGCCTGGGGGCACTGCGACATCACGGCCTTGGTCGTCAACGACATCTTCGGCGGCGACCTCGTGGTCGGCGAGGTGCATCATGACGGGTCTCAGCACGGTTTCCACTGGTGGAACCGGCTGCCCAGCGGGATGGAACTCGACCCGACACGCGAGCAGTTCCAGCACGGGCAGACTGTCACGGCTGCCCGTGTCATCGAGCGCCCGTCGGGCCCGCTGCCGCGCCGGTGGGAGGACTATCTCCTCCTGCGCGAACGCGTGATCAAGCACCTCGGTCCCCTTCCGGAGCCTGTCTGAGGAGCCAGTGGAGGGGCTCGACGCCCTTGCCCGTGGTTGCCTGGGTGAGCCGGAGGCTGGTGCCTTCGGTCAGGACGATGTGCGCGTGGTGCAGGAGCCGGTCGACCGCGGCCGTGGCGAGTGTCTTGGGCATGATCGTGTCGAAGCTATCTGGGTGCAGGTTCGAGGTCGATGACGGACCTGCGCTCGTAGACGGCGTCGATCACCCGGTAGAACGTCTCGGCGGCGGCCTGGCCGGACGGCAGCATGCCGATGTCGTCCAGGATGGTCAGGCGGGCCCGGGTTTCGCGATCGCCTTGGCGACGGAATTGTCGACGGTGGCCCGGCCGACGTGGGCCGTGAGCGATTCGAGGCTGAACCAGGCGACTTGCGTGCCCTGATCGATGGCTTTGTGGGCCAGGGCCTCGGCGAAGTGGCTCTTGCCGGTGCCGGACGGGCCGGCATGGCGAGGTTCTCCGCCCGGTGCCCTGGAAGGTGGCGATCGAGTCGTCGGTGATCGCCGGATCGCCGGTCTCACTCTGGTGAGTGATGGCTTTCGCGACGTGCACGGCTTTATAAAGGGAGATACGCGACCGGCGCCCTGTCGGCCGGTGCGAGCCGAATCCGGGAAGCCCCGTCGGCCTTTCATGCCCGTGGCCGCGGGGCCATCGCTGCTCTCCTGGTCCTCCCTTCTCCTGATGCCCGTGAGTGTCCTCGAGAGGTGTGCATCGTGATGGATCCCCCGTCCAGGACGATCCGGTGGACCGGGCGGCGGACCGGGCGGTGCCGGGTCGTCGGCGCCGGACGAGCGCGGCCGGTCCCGGGGCGGTGCCGGGTGCCGTGGGGCGCGCCATGACGACTGCCGCTCCGCGCCGCGCCGCACCCGTGCTGTGGTACCCCGTCGACCGCCCGGCCGTCTGGTCGCCGACGGAGATCGCGAGTGTGGCGGCAGGCATCAGGGAAACGGTTCACCTCGTGGCCGCCCCCACGGGAAGGGGGGATATCGGGGTCGCTGTCGGCGGTTCCACGGGCCCGCCCGCCGTCGGCCGGCGCGGGCTGCCCCTGCTGGGCACGCTGCCGCCGCTCTACC
This sequence comes from Streptomyces luteireticuli, assembly GCF_041519305.1. NCBI lineage: Bacteria > Bacillati > Actinomycetota > Actinomycetes > Kitasatosporales > Streptomycetaceae > Streptomyces > Streptomyces luteireticuli. Next base: position 959,493 of record NZ_CP167927.1, on the reverse strand, counting down.
CGGAGTGGCTCGGAGAGCGGTCGTTCCGTGAGACGCACGGTGTGCGATTCCCCTACGTCGCCGGGGAGATGGCGGGCGGCATCGCCACCGTGGCCATGGTCGGCGCCATGGCCCGGGCGGGGATGCTCGGCTTCTTCGGCGCGGCGGGGCTGGGCCCGGAGCGGGTCGAGCAGGCGGTGGCCGAGCTGGCCTCCGCCCTCGCGGGCAGGCCCAACTGGGGCGTCAACCTGATCCATTCACCGGGCGAACCGGACCTGGAGGACCGCGTCGTCGACATCGCGCTGCGCCACCGCGTACCCGCCGTCTCCGCCTCGGCGTTCATGGCCCTCACCCCCGCGGTGGTGCGGATCGCCGCCAGCGGCCTGCGCCGGGGGCCGGACGGCCGGATCCTGCGGGGTGCGCGGCTGTTCGCCAAGGTGTCCCGGCCCGAGGTCGCGGAACCCTTCATGTCCCCCGCCCCCGGGCCCCTGCTGCACGTCCTCGTGCACCAGGGGAAGCTGACCGCGGACGAGGCCGAACTGGCGGGCCATGTGCCGGTCGCCGAGGACGTCACGGCCGAGGCGGACAGCGGCGGCCACACGGACAACCGGCCGCTCACGGTCCTGCTGCCGGCCCTGCTGGACCTGCGCAACGAGATCACCGCCACGCGCGGCTACGACCGCCCCGTCCGTGTCGGCGCGGCCGGCGGCCTCGGCACTCCCGCCGCGGTGGCCGGGGCCTTCGCCCTGGGGGCGGCGTACGTACTCACCGGCACCGTCAACCAGGCCGCCCGCGAATCGGGCCTGTCGGACGACGCGAAGGCCATGCTCGCGCAGGCCGGCATCGCCGACGTGACCATGGCCCCGGCGGCCGACATGTTCGAGCTCGGAGTGAAGCTCCAAGTCCTGCGCCGGGGCACGTTCTTCGCCGCCCGCGCCACCCAGCTCTACGAGCTCTACCGCGACCACGAGAGCTGGGAGGACATCCCGCACCGGCGGCGGGCCCGCGTCGAACAGGACGTCCTCCAGGCCCCGTTCGAGACGGTCTGGGCCGAGACCCTGCGGTTCTGGCAGCAGCGGGACCCGTCCCAGGCCGATCGGGCCCGGCGCGAACCCCGGCACCGCATGGCCCTGGCCTTCCGCTGGTACCTGGGCATGTCCAGCCGCTGGGCGGTCACCGGGCACACCGAGCGCCGGGCGGACTACCAGATCTGGTGCGGCCCGGCCATGGGAGCCTTCAACCGCTGGGCCGCGGACAGCTTCCTCGCCGACCCCGCCCGGCGCGACGTGGTCCAGATCGCGCTGAACTTCCTCGAGGGCGCGGCCGTGATCACGCGCGCCCACCAGCTGCGCAGTCACGGCGTCGCCGTCCCCGCCGCCGCGTTCGCCTTCCGCCCCCGCCGACTCGCCTGACCCGCCCGGCGCGGCCCGGTGCCGTGCCCCGACTCCCGACCCGCCCCCTGTCGCGAGGACACGCCATGTCGGACCGTCAACTCCCGGGCCGGGCAGCCGTTGCCGTGGTCGGTCTCGGCGCCCTGCTGCCGGACGCCCGGGACGTCGGACAGAGCTGGAGGCTGATCCTCGGTCGGCGAAACCTCATGCAGGACATCCCGCCCACCCGTTGGCTGGTCGACGACCACTACCACCCTGTCCCCGGCACCCCGGGGAAGGTCTACACCCGCCGCGGCGCCTTCCTGCCCGCCGTGGACTTCGACCCCCTGTCCTACGGCATCCCGCCGCAGAGCCTCGCGTCGACGGACACGGCGCAACTGCTCGCGCTGACGGTCGCCGACCAAGTGCTGCGGGACGCCGCGGACGGCGGATCGGCCCTGCCCGACCGTGACCGCGTCGCGGTGGTGCTCGGCGCGGCCGGGCTGTCCCTCCTCACGGAAACCTACGCCTCGACCCAGCGGCCGGTGTGGTTCAAGGCCCTGCGCGAGCACGGCCTGCCCGAGGCGGAGGCCCAGGCGGTGTGCGAGCGCATCCTGGCGCATTACCCCGACCCCACCGAGGACACCTTCCCCGGTCTGCTCACCAACGTCGTCGTCGGCCGCATCGCGGGCCGCTTCGACTTCCACGGCACCAACCACACCACCGACGCGGCCTGTGCCGGATCGCTGGCCGCCCTGTCCACCGCGCTGGACGAACTCGCCCTGAACCGCGCCGACTTGGTGATCAGCGGCGGTGTGGACGTGACGAACGACATCGGCATGTTCCGCTGCTTCACCACCACCCCGGTGCTCTCCCCGACCCAGGAGTGCCGGCCGTTCGCCGAGGACGCCGACGGCACCATGCTGGGCGAGGCGGTCGTGATGTTCGCGCTCAAACGACTCGTCGACGCCGAACGCGACGGGGACGGCGTGTACGCGGTCATCCGCGGCATGGGCAGTTCCTCGGACGGACGGGGAGCCGCCATCTACGCACCCCGCCCGCAGGGCCAGGCCCTCGCCCTGCGCCGGGCCTACCGGGAAGCCGGATACGCACCGGACACGGTGGAGCTCGTCGAGGCGCACGGCACCGGAACCAAGGCGGGCGACCAGGCCGAATTCACCGCCCTGCGCGACGTGTTCGAGGAATCCGGCCGCGCCGGCCGGCAGTGGTGCGCCCTGGGGTCGGTCAAGTCCCAGATCGGCCACACCAAGACCGCCGCCGGGGCGGTGGGCCTCCTCAAGGCCGTCCTCGCCCTGCACCACAAGGTGCTGCCGCCCACCATCAACGCAGAACGCCCGCACCCCGCCCTGCACATGGAGGCCAGTCCGTTCTACCTCAGCACGCGGACCCGCCCGTGGGTCCGCCCCGGCGCCACGCCCCGGCGCGCGTCCGTCTCCAGCTTCGGCTTCGGCGGCAGCAACTTCCACGTCACCCTGGAGGAACACCGGCCGACGGCCTCCGCTCCGGCGGGCTCCCGGCCGCGACTGCGGGCCGCCCCGACCGAACTCCTGCTGCTCTGCGCCGACTCCACCGGGGAACTGCGCGAACGCGTCGCCGAGCTGCGGCGGTCGGGGGAGGGGAGCGACGCCCGGCAGCGGCCCGGCGCGGTCCTCGCCGGCCTTGCGTGCCGCAGCCAGCAGGACTTCCGGCCCGGTGCCACCCAGCGGCTCGGCGTGCTGGCCGCCGACACCGACCAGCTCGTCGAACGGCTCGACCTGGCCACCGCCGCCCTGGACGCCGGACGAAGCCCGTCGCTGCCGTCCGGCCTGCACTGGGGCACCGGAACCCCCGAACCGGGCCGACTGGCATGGCTGTTCCCGGGCCAGGGGTCCCAGTACGTCGGCATGGGCGGCGACCTGGCATGCCACCACCCCGGGGCCCTCGCGATCTGGGACACGGTCGGCGGGACGGGCCATGGGGACGTCGCACTGCACCGTGTGGTCTTCCCCCCGCCGGTACCGGAGGACGCGCGGGACGCACAGACGCGACTGCTCGCGGCCACCGAGTGGGCACAGCCTGCCCTGGCCGCCCACAGCCTGTCCCTGCTGTGCCTGCTGGAGGAGCTCGGCCTGCGGCCGGACTGCGTCGCGGGCCACAGCCTCGGCGAGCTCATCGCCCTGCACGCGGCGGGGGCCTACGACGCGGACACGCTCATGCGCCTCTCCCTCGCCCGCGGGAAGGCGATGCGCGACGCCGCGGCCGTGACCCCGGGCGCGATGCTGGTGGTGCGCGCGGACTGCCGCGAGACGTGCGAGGCGCTGGCGGCAGCCGGTACGACGGACGTGTGGATCGCCAACGACAACGGGCCCGGACAGACGGTCGTCTCGGGAACGCCCGCGGCGATCGCGGCGACGACCGAGCGGATGCGGGCCGCGGGCATCGCCACCCTGCCGCTCGCCGCGCCCGCCGCCTTCCACAGCCCGCTCGTCGAAGCCGCCCGTCTCCCCTTCGCCGCGGCCCTGGCGGATGCGGTGATCTCACCCCCCGGACCCGAGGTTCTCTCCCACGCCGACGCCACCCCCTATCCGGCCGACGCCGACCGGATCCGCGCCCGCCTGGCACGGCACCTGACCGAGCCCGTGCGTTTCGCGGACCAGATCGAGGCCATGTACCGGGCCGGGGCGCGCACGTTCGTCGAGGCGGGCCCGGGCACGGTCCTCACCTCGCTCGTGGACCGGATCCTCGGGGAACGGCCCCACCTGGCCGTTCCTCTCGACCGGCGCGGTGTGCACGGCGTGACCGCCTTCCAGGACGCCCTGGCCCGGCTCGCCGTTGGCGGCATCCCCCTGGACTTCGCACCCTATTGGCGCCACTTCGCGGTGCCGAGTCCCGCCGACGGGCAGCAGCGACCGAGGATGACCGTACCCATCGACGGCGGCAACCACGGGCGGCGCTATCCGCCGCGGACGGCGCTCCCCGAGGAAGCGGACGGGGGGAGGGCGACGGCCGTACCGCTTCCCGCGCCCGGCGGTTCCACGGAACTCGCCCCGGCGGAGCCGCCGTCACCTCGCGCGCCCGCCGCACCGGCTCCTTCCGCGCCGCCGTCCGCCATGGCGGACCCCCTTCCGGGCGCGCCGCCTCCGGTCTCTTTTGAGATGCCCATCGCGCCCCCGCTGCCCGGCGTCCCGCCGGTGGCGGCTTCCCCCGGACCGCCGCCGGAGGAGGACGACGGGCGGACCGCCCTCATCGAGGACGCCCAGCGCCGGACCGCCGACGCCCACGCCGTCTTCCTGCGGTCCATGAGCGAGGCGCACACGGCCTTCCTGAAAATGTCGGAGATGTCGTTCGCGGCACTGCTGGGTTCGCCGGGAGCGCCGGCTCCAGAGCCGTACGGCGCCCCCGTGATGCCCGTTGACACCTTCCCGGCCGCCGGGCCGGACACCCCGACAGCTCCCGCCACCCCGGCCCTCGCGCCGGTTCCCGCCGCAGTGGTCGTCGGGCCACCCGCACCGGAGCCCGACGCGACGCGGCTGGAGGAGACGCTGCTGGCCGTCGTGGCCGAACGGACGGGCTACCCGGCGGACATGCTCGACCTGGACATGGAACTGGAGGCGGAGCTGGGCATCGACTCCATCAAACGCGTGGAGATCCTCTCCGTGCTGCGGCAGCGGGCGGGGGAACTGCCCGACATCCAGGGCGACCCGATGGAGCTGGCGTCCCTGCGGACACTCCGGCAGGTCGTCGAGCGGCTGCGGGGTGCGGTGGAGGCCTCGGGGACAACGGTGCCCCTCCCCGGTCCCGCCCCCGGTCCTGCTCCTGGTCCCGTCGTGGTGCCGGAGCTCCCTCCCGGCTCGGATCAGGGGCAGCCGGCCCTGGGGCGCTTCGTGACGCGCACGGTCCCCGCTCCGCCCGGCGGGCTGGCGATGCCGGGCCTGAGGGAGCACATCCTGCAGGTGGTTGACGGGGGTTCCGGGCTCGCCGGGCTCGTCGTCGAGTGCCTGGGCGAGCGGGGCGTCCGCGCCGAAGCGGTCGTGGAGCCGTCGCCGGAGAGCCGGGCGGTGCTGCTGCTGGGCGGCCTCGCGGAGAACCCGACCGCCGAGGCCGCACTGGAGGTCCAGCGCGCCGCCTTCCGGACCGCCCGGCTGCTGGCACCCCGATTCGCGGACCAGGGCGGGGTGTTCGTCACGGCGCAGGACACCGGGGGCGACTTCGGAGTACGGGGCACCCACGGGGAGCGGGCCTGGCTCGGCGGCCTGACGGCGCTGGTCCGTACGCTCGCGGCGGAGTGGCCAGCGGCGGCCGTCAAGGCCGTCGACTGCGCCCGTTCGGGCCGTTCCCCGCAGGCGGTCGCCGCCGCGGTGGCCGGTGAACTGCTGTGTGGAGGGGCCCTGTTGGAAGCAGGGCTGCCCGCCGATGGCAGCCGGGTGACGACCCTGGCCGTCCCGGCCTCCCCGCCCGGCACCACCTCCGTCGGACCGGGCCCCGACGACATCCTCGTCGCCACCGGCGGCGCCCGCGGCGTCACCGCCGCCGCGCTGACCGCGCTCGCCCGGACCGGGCGGCCCCACCTGGCGCTGCTGGGCCGCACCGAACTGGACGAGGAGCCCGCGGGCCTGCCGCCCGACGCCGACGAGGCCGCTCTCGTCCGCGCCCTCTCAGGGCGCACCGAGGAACCGCCGCTCGCCCTCGCCCGGCGAGCCCGCCACATCCTCGCCGTCCGGGAGATCAGGGCGACCCTCGCCGCGATCGAGCGGGCCGGTGCGCCCGTGCGCTACTTCAGGGCCGACACCCGTGACCGCGCCGCCGTACGCTCCGCCCTGGAGGCCGTCCGCGCGGAGTGGGGCCCGGCGACCGGCCTCGTCCACGGCGCCGGGGTGCTGGCGGACAAGCGGATCGCCGACAAGACCGACGAGGACTTCGACCAGGTCTTCGGGACGAAGGTCACCGGGCTGCGCGTCCTGCTGGAGGCGACCGCCGCCGACCCGGTGCGGACCATCTGCCTGTTCTCCTCGGTCGCGGGCCGCTTCGGCAACCCGGGGCAGAGCGATTACGCCATGGCCAACGAGACGCTCGCTCATGCCGCCGCCGTCGAGGCGGTGGCCCGTGCGGGCTGCCGGGTCCGTTCCCTGGACTGGGGCCCGTGGCGGGGAGGCATGGTCACCCCTTCCCTGGCCGGCCACTTCGAGTCGGCCGGGGTGCCTCTGCTGCCGGCCGACACCGGCGCGCGGGCCTTCGTCGACGAACTGGGCGCGGCGGACGGCCACCACAGGGTGCTCCTCCTGGCCGTACCGCCGGAGGAAGGCCGCCCGGGGCCCCTGCCGCCGACCGGCCTGCGCCACCCCCGGCCCGCCGGGGTGCACGTCTCCGGGGAAACCCACCCGCAGTTGGCCGACCACGTCATCGGCGGCAGGGCGGTTCTGCCGCTCGCCCAAGTATTGGAGTGGTTCCTCGCCGCCGTCCGGGACTGGGCCCCGGGCGCCGCGGCCGTGACGCTGCGGGACGTACGGGTGCTCCGGCCCGCGGTCTGGAACGCGTCCGACAGCAGCGGTACGGACTTCACCGTCACCGGCCGGGCCCAGGGGACGGACCCGGGCGAGCTCTCCGTGGAGCTGCGGCACGCGGACGGCACCCTGCACTGCACGGGTCGCGCCGGGGCCGGGGACGCCCCGCCGGACCCGGCGCCCCTCGGTGCGCCGGAAACCGCCGACGGCCTGCCGCCCTGGGGGCGGGCCGACCTCTACGACGGTGAAGTCCTCTCCTACGGGCCGTTGATGCGCGCGGTGACGGCCATGGAGGCGGCGGGACCGGACGGCGCCCGCGGCACTCTCTCCGGCGTGACCGCCCTGGGCTGGACCGGCGACATCTGGCACAGCGACCCCGCCGTGCTCGACGGCGGCCTGCAAATCGGTGTGATCTGGGCCCGGGAGGCACTCGGGCACGCCGTTCTCCCGATGGCGGTCGGCACGTTCCGCGCCCACCACCGGGGCCCCGCGCCGGGGCCGGTGAAGTGCGCCGTCCTGCCGGTGCGCGCCGAGGGCGCCTACGCCCGGTGCCACGTGCGGCTGACCGGGCAGGACGGCACCCCCTTCGCCGACCTGCTCGACGTGGAGCTGATCCGACGGCCCGACCCGGCGGCGGCCGACGAGGGGGGCGAGGCGTAGATGCCGTTCGAACCCGTCGCCGTCGTCGGCCGCGGCTGCGTGCTGCCCGACGCCTTGAGCCCGGACGAATTCTGGCGCAACATCCTTGCCCGCCGGGTCAGCCTCGGCCCGGCCCCTCCGGACCGCTTGGGCATGGTGCCGGGCACCGGGCGTCCGGAGCGCTTCACTCCCGGCGTCGGCGGGTTCGTCAACGGTTTCGACGAGGTCTTCGACCCCTCCGGGTACGGTCTTGCCCCCGCCGAAGTCCTGCGTCTGGACCCGCTCTTCCAGTGGGTGCTGCACGTCGGCCGCCAATCCCTTGCCGAGGCAGGGCACTTCACTGCACCGCCCCGCTCCGGACTGGTGCTCGGCAACCTCTCGTACCCCACGGCCACCGCCGTCCGCTACGCCGAACACCTGTGGCTCTCGGCCCAGGACCCCTCGGTACGGGACGCCCTGCTGGAGTCGGTGGCACCCCGCCCGCACGCCCTCAACCGCTTCTCCTCCGGCATGCCGGCCCTGCTCGCGGCCCGCGCGCTGGGCCTCGACGCCGGCGCGTACGCCGTGGACGCGGCCTGCGCCACCTCGCTCTACACGGTCAAGCTCGCCTGCGACCGGCTCCAGGACGGGACGGCCGACCTGATGCTGGCAGGTGCGGTGGCCTGCTCCGAACCTCTGCTCGTCCACGGTGGTTTCGCCCTCCTCGGAGCGCTCAGCCCCACCGGCCGCAGTCGGCCGTTCCACCGTGAAGCCGACGGTCTGGTGCCCGCCGAAGGTGCCGTTCTGTTCGCCCTGATGCGGCTGGGCGACGCCCTGGCCCAGGGACGGCGTGTGCTCGCGGTGGTGCGCGGCATCGGCCTCGGCAACGACGGCCGGGCCGGTGGGCTGGTCGCCCCCGATGCGACCGGCCAGGAACGCGCGATGCGCGCGGCCTACGCCTCGGCCGGGGTTCCCCCGGAATCCGTGGGCCTGTTGGAGTGCCACGCCACCGGCACGGCGGTCGGGGACGCCGTCGAGGCCAGGTCGGCCGGCCGGGTCTTCGTCGCCCACCGGGACCTGCCGGTCGGTTCCGTGAAGGCCAACATCGGCCATGCGCTGACGGTTTCGGGCGCGGCGGCGCTCCTCAAGGTGATCGGCGCGCTCGACGCGGGAATCCGTCCGGCGACCCCGCACGACGGCACCCCGGCGGCCCTGGGGGAGGGGCCGCTCCGGCTCCTCACGGAACACGAGGACTGGTCCGGGCCCCGGCGCGCCGCGGTCAGCGCGTTCGGCTTCGGCGGCACCGACGCCCACCTCGTCCTCGACGCGGGGGACGCGCTCGCGTCCCCGCCCCCGGCCCCGTCCCGTCCGGCGCCCCTTCCGCTCGCCGTCGTCGCCCTCGCCGCCCGGGTCGGCCGGGAAGGAGGCACCGAGGAGTTCATCGCCGCGCTCTGCACCGGACGCCCGTGCCGGGAGCCGCGCGAGGCCGTCGCACTCGCCGTCAAGGGCCTGCGGTTCCCTCCCCTGGACCTGCGGGAGACCCTGCCGCAGCAAATCCTCGTGCTCGACGCCGCGCGGGAGGCGGCCCACGGGCTGACCCTCCCGCCGCCGCGTACGGCCGTCGTCGTCGGGGCCGGGGTCGACCCGCAGGTGGGACTGCATATCGCGGGGCGGCGCATCGACGCCCACTGGCTGCGGGCCGGGCTGCCCCCGCCCCCGGCCCGCCGTCCGGGCTCCGGGACGCCTTCGCTCCCGCGATGACCCCGGCGACGGCGATGGGCACCATGCTGAACATCGTCGCCAACCGGATCAACAGCCAACTCGACCTGTCCGGGCCCGGTTGGACCGTCTCCGCCGAGGAGGACTCCGGCACCGCGGCCCTCGCCACGGCCGCCCGCCTGCTGCGGTCGCACGAGGCGGACGCCGTGGTCGTCGGGGCGACCGACCTCGCGCACGACCTCGTGCACCAGGAGGCACTGCGCGAGCTCGGAGCGGGCCGCGCCCCCGGGGACGCCGCCGTCGTCCTCGTCCTCAAACGCCTGCCCGACGCCGAGCGGGCCGGGGAAACGGTCCTGGCGATCCTCGACGAAGAAGAGGGTGACGAACCACCGGACTTGAGGGTGAGCACCGCCCCCGACGGCAGCGCGCCGGACCGCTGCGACAACTCCGCATGGTTCGGCACCCCGCACGCCGCCGCCGGCCTGCTGGCCGTCGCCACCGCCGTCGCGTCCCTGCGCTACGGCATCCGCCCCCGCCCGGGACGATTCGCCGACCGCACCGCGCCGCCGCGCACGGCCGACGTCGTCGTGCCGGTCCTGGAAGGCCCGGAACGCCGCGTCCGGCTGCGAGCGGCCCCCGCGGCCGTACGCCGCGACGGCCAGGTCGCCTTCGTCTACACCAACGGCTCGGCCGCCTACCCCCACATGGGCCGCGAACTGACCGACTCCCTACCGGACTTCGCCGAAGTCGTCCGCAGCCGCTGCGACGCCGAGGACATGCCCTGGCCGCCCCCGGACTTCACCGACACCGGTGTGCTCGGCAGGATCTGGGCCACCACCCGGCTCGCGGCGCTGCACACCCTGATCACCCGGTTCGTGCTCGGCCTGCGGCCCGACGCGGCCCTCGGCTACTCCTCGGGCGAGACCTCCGCGCTGATCTCCCTGGAAGCATGGCCCGACGCCGCGGCCCTGGCCCAGGACGCCCGGCGCAGCGGGCTGTTCACCCACGACATCACGGGCGAGCACCGGGCGGCCCGGCACGCCTGGCACACCCGGGGCATCACCGGCCACCGCTGGCGGAACTACCTGGTCACCGCACCGGTGCACCAGGTACGACAGGCCGTCGCCGACCAGCCGGCCGTACATCTGATGGCGATCAACGCCCCCGGCGTCTGCGTCGTCGGCGGCGAGGAGAACGCCTGCGACACGCTGGTACGGAACCGCTTCCCCCACGCGGCGATCCAGCTCGACTACGACATCGCCGCCCACGTCCCGGAACTGGAGGGGATCCGCGAGGCATGGCACCGCTTGCACCGCCGGCCCACCCTGTCCGTTCCGGGCGTCCGCTTCTACCGGGGCGACACCGCCGAGCCGTACCTGCCGATCGAGGAGAGCGCCGCCGACGCCATCACGGCACAGGCCACGCGAACGATCGACTTCCCGGCGGTGATCGAACGCGCCTACGCCGACGGCGTCCGCGTCTTCGTCGAGCACGGCCCCGGCTCCCTGTGCACCGAGTGGATCGGCCGCACCCTGGCAGGCCGGGACCATCTCGCCGTGGCACTCGACGAGCCCGGCGGGCAGGCCCTGCCCCGTCTGCGCCGGTCGGTGGAGCAACTGGCGGCGGCCGGACTGTGCGACCCGGCACCACTGTTGCGCCTGCTCGACCGGGGACGGGCCGACACACCGGCGGCCGGGCGAGTGCTGCGCCTACCGGCCCGTGCGCCCGCTGTCCGGCTGCCCGTGCCGGACCGCCTCGCCACGGTGATGACTCCCGCGCCCACCCTGCCCCTTGTGACCCCGGCGAGCGGACCGCGGGCCGCAGAGCCGGACACGGCGGCGGCCCGCAGGGCGGCCGCCGCCCGGCACCACAGCCGGGTGACCGCCCTCCACCGGCAGTACCTGACGGAACAGACCGCACTGCACGAGCGCTACCTGCGCGGCCGACGGACCACGGAGGACGCTCTGCCCACCCCGCTTCGGGGAAGTCCGCCACTCCACCCGGCCGTTCCGCCGCCGGTACGGCAACCCGCGCTGCCCGGGCCCAAGTTCGACCGCGCCCAGCTGGAACGGCTGGCGGACGGCCCGGTCTCCGAACTCTTCGGGCCACTGTTCGCCGCCCAGGACGGCTACCGACGCCAGACCCGACTCCCCGGGCCACCGCTGCTGTTGGCCGACCGGGTCACCGGCATCGACGCGGCACCGGCCTCCATGGGCACGGGCACCATCTGGACCGAGACCGACCTGCGGCCCGACACCTGGTACCTCGACCACGCGGGGCGCATCCCCCTCGGCCTCCTCGTCGAAGCAGGCCAGGCGGACCTGCTCCTCATCAGCTGGCTCGGTGTCGACCTCCTCAACCGGGGCGAGCGCGTCTACCGGCTCCTCGGCTGCGAGGCCACGCACCACGGCCCCACCCCCAGGGTGGGGCAGACCCTGCGCTACGAGATCCATATCGACGGCCACGCCGAACACCGGGGCACCCGGCTGTTCTTCTTCCGCTACGACTGCTTCACCGGCAACGACCTCGTCGTCAGCCTCCGCAACGCGCAGGCGGGTTTCTTCACGGACACCGAGCTCGCCGCCGCCGGAGGCATCCGCTGGACCCCGGGCGAAGGCCTCTCCCACGACCTTCCCTTCGACCCCGTCACGCCGCCCACGAGCACCGCGCGCTTCGACGCCGAGGCCGTACGGGCCTTCGCCGAGGGGCGGCCGTACGACTGCTTCGGACCCGCCTGGGACACCACCCGCGCCCACGTGCGGACGCCCCGCATCGACAGCGGGCGGCTCCTGCTGATCGACGAGGTCACCGCGTTCGAACCGGCCGGGGGCGCACTCGGCCGCGGCTACCTGCGCGCTGAGACGCGACTGCGCCCCGACGGCTGGTACTTCGAGGGCCACTTCAAGAACGACCCCGTGTTCCCCGGATCCCTGATGGGCCACGGCGTGCACCAGGTCATGGCCTTCCACCTGGCCGCCCTCGGACTGACCATCGACCGGGACGCGGCCCGCTTCGAGCCCCTGCCCGGCGTCACCGCCCAGTCCCGCTGCCGCAGCCAAGCGACCCCGCAGAGCCGGCAGATGGTCTACGAGATCCACGTCGGCGGCCTGACCACCGGCCCCGAGCCGGTGCTGTACGCGGAAGCCATGGTCAGCGTGGACGGCGTGCACGCCTTCCACAGCCGGAACCTGGCGCTGCGGTTGGTAGGGGACACCTGGGACACCTTGCCGGACCGAACGCTCAGCAACTGAGCGCTTCGCCCTGACCGGGCGTGCACGGGGTCGCCGGTGGGGGTGGCCCCACTGCGGGTTGGGGGGACAGCGGTAGTGAGTGAGGACGGCTGCTCCGCTTAGCGTCTGACGGTGACTGCCGTGTCCGCTGTGACGGGGCTGCCGTCCCCGCAGCACATGTGGCAGGCGCTCCCCGCCACACCCCTCAGCATCTCAAGGAGGCTTCGTGATCACCCCCAGCCCGGCCTTGCCCCGCACCTCGATCGTCGGCCTTGTCCTCGCCGCCTGCCTCGGCACGGCTCCCACGGTCACGGCTGCGGCAGCCCCCACCGCGCCGGAATCCGGAACGGGGCTCGACCGTTACTACAGCCAGCACTTGGGCTGGGGAAGCTGCGCCAAGAACCCGGGCGACACCGAGGGCCACGACCTGGACAAGGCCGGTGTGCAGTGCGCGGACGTCGTCGTACCGCTCGACTACGCCGACCCGCAGGGCCGTACGCTGACCGTCGCGGTGTCCCGGCTCAAGGCCACCGACACCCGCCACCGCATCGGCTCGATCCTGCTCAACAACGGCGGCCCCGGCGGCACCGCCCTCGAATCCCCGCCCGAATTCCGTCCATGGATGAAGAAGGCCGGCCCGCGGTACGACATCGTCGGCTTCGACCCGCGCTTCGTCGGCCGCAGCACCCCGCTGGACTGCGGCTGGCCCGTCGGCACCAACCTCTTCTCGGCCGGTCTCAGCCGGGCGAGTTTCGAGCGCCAAGTCGCCCTCCAGAAGGACCTGGCCGCCAAGTGCCGCGCCACCAACGCCTCCGTGCTCCCGCACGTCAACACGCGCAACACGGCCCGCGACATGGACGTCATCCGCGGTGCGCTCGGCGAGAAGAAGATCTCCTACTTCGGCTACTCGTACGGCACTTACCTGGGAACCGTCTACACCCAGATGTTCCCCGGCCGCACCGACCGCATGGTCCTGGACGGTGCCATCGACCCGCGGAAGTACGGCCCCCGGCTGCTCCAGGAAGCCGTCGGCGAGAACGAGCGGGCGCTCGCCGACTGGGCCACCTGGGCCGCCGCCCGCAACGGGACCTACGGCCTCGGCCGCACCCGTGCCCAGGTGCTCGCCACCGTCGACCGCATCATCCGGGCATCCGCGCGCGGCCCACTGACCGTCGGCACCGCCCCGGATACCTTCCGACTGGACGACACCCACATCCCGTTCATCCTGCTCGCCGGGGTCGACAGCGACACCGATACCTCCCGGGCGGCGCTCGGTGAGCAGATATCCGTGCTGGCCAAGGCCGCGGCCGGGCTGCCGACCCGGCTGTCGCCCCGGTTCGCGGAGACCCTGCGGCTCGCGACGACCGGCGAGCAGTCGCCCCACGGCAGTGTGCAGTCCTCGATCATCTGCGGTGACGTGGCGGCTCCGCGTGATCCCGAGGTCTACTGGCGGGACATCGAACGCAGCCGCGCCGCGTACCCGCGCTTCGGCGCGTTGACCAACAACATCAACCCGTGCGCATTCTGGGACCGTCCCCGAGAGGAACCCACCCAAGTGAAGCAGGACGCCGAGGTATTGATCGTGTCGGCCACCGGCGACCCGCGCACTCCGCACAAGGGCGCCGTCGCCCTGCACGGACTGCTGCCGAGTTCCCGGCTGGTCACCCTCGAAGGCGCCAACCGGCACGCGGTCTACGGCCTTTACGAGAACGCGTGCATCGACAGCAAGGTCAACCACTACCTCGCCACCGGCAAGCTGCCCGCACGCGACCAGACCTGCTCCAAGTAGGTCGGGCACTGCTGGAAGCCGCGCAGCCATTGGTGGGTGACTGTTCGGCGTGGTGGAAGTCAGGCTCCCTGTGCGACCGGACCAGCAACTGCCCTTCCTATAGAGGTGGCTTACCGGCCGCTGGTGGGACTCCGAGATGTGCCCGATGGCCACCACCGAGTAGCACGCCAGCGGTGTGAAGAGGCCCACGAGTGCGTCGGGGCCGTCCGACTCGGGGTCCGCCTGCTCGTTGTAAACGTCGCAGGCGAGCTGCTGCGCGGCGGCCGCGGCGCCCTCGTTGCTGAGGGCAGTGCGCATGAAGTGTTCGGGCCCGACCGTACGGGATGCTGGCCGCGCCGGGGAAGGGGCTGCGGCTTGGGTGATTCGGTTGTTCTTGATCAGAAGGCGTCATAGGAGTTGTGGTTCCACGGGGTCGGCGCTGTCCGGAGGTAACGGATCGTGAGGAGTGTCGCTCTGTCGGGCAGCTGCGGAGGGAGGCGCGGGGAGGGCGCGATGAGCCAAGTTGTCGGCGATGGACCGGCGGAGAAGATGGACGTGTCGGGGGCGGGCGAAGTCGTGGAACACCTCGTCGAGTTCGGGGCCGCGGATGCGGAGAGAGCCGATGCAGCGACCGTCGAGGGTGAGAGTGATGTAGTAAGGACAGCACGTGTGGCTGGACAACGAGGACAACATCATTGGTACGGTCCCGCCGGCCGTCCGGGTTCAGCCCTGAAGCAAACCCCGGTCGCTCTCCGAGGGGAGAGAGACCGGGGCGGTCGGGGTGGGGAGTTGGTCAGGCTGCCTGGTGGCGCCGGGTGTTGAGAGCGGTCTGGACGGCGCTGGAGACCTGGTTCTGCTGGGTGCGGTTCGGCCCACAGGTGCGCGTCGTGCTCGGTGAGCGTGACCGTCTCACCCGTGACAGTGGCGGTGAAGTTGAACGGGCGGGTGGCGCGTCCGCTGCCGGAGCGGTAGTCGAAGTAGCCGAGGTAGCCACTGATGTCCGTGACCGTCAGCCCGGTCTCCTCGGCGACCTCCCGCCGCAGGGCTTCGACGAGGGTCTCACCGGTGTCGACGCCGCCGGAGGGCAGCTCCCACAGCCCGCCGAGGTAGTCGTCGGCCGGAGGGTGCAGCAGCAGGACCTTGCCGTCGTGGTCGGCGAGGACGGCGCCGACGACGGTCTTGGCGACGCCATCGCGTTCCGCGGCGCTGGCGAGGTCGTCGAGCAGAGCGGTGTCGAGGGAACGCACAGCAGGTCCTTACCGGTCTTCTTGCAGTTTGTAGAGCTCGAAGAAGATGCCTGCCCCTTGGGTGACGAGTTCGTCGAAGGTGCCCGTCTGGGCGATACGGCCGTGGTCGAGGACGATGATGCGGTCAGCGAGGCGTGCGTTGGCCAGGCGGTGGGTGATGAAGACGGTGGCCCGGCTGCCGGCGAGGTTTTGAGCCGGGTGAAAATGCGGTGCTCGGCACGGGCGTCGAGCGCGGCGGTCGGTTCGTCCAGGACGAGGACAGCGCCGTCGCGGTGGAAGGCGCGGGCCACGGCGACGCGCTGCCACTGGCCGCCGGAGAGGTCGTGTCCCCCCACCAGGAGCGGGCCAGTGAGGTATCCAGCCCGTCCGGGAGGGCGGCGATGACGGTGTCGGCCCCAGCGGCCTCGGCAGCGGCATGGACGGCGGTATCGCCTTCGGCATGGGGCTGGCCGAGGGTGATGTTCTCGCGGGCGGCCAGCGGCCAGCGGGTGTAGTCCTGCGGTACGAGCGCGAGATGGGCCAGAACACCAATCGGGTCGGCGTCGGCGAGATTGATGCCGTCCCAAGCCACTGTGCCCGAGGTGGGCAGGAACAGGCCGGTCAGCACCTTGGCCAGGGTGGTCTTGCCGGAGCCGTTCTCCTCGACCAGCGCGACGACCTCGCCCCGCTTGAGGTCCAGGCTGATGTCCTTCAGCGCGGGCTCGGCTGCGCCGGGGTAGGTGAAGGAGACGTTCGTGGCGCTGATGACCTGAGGCCCGCCCTCGGTGACCTGAGCGGTGCCCCGGCGGCAGGCCCACGGTTTCGCCACGGTGAGGAAGCGTGCCCAGTCGTCCGGGGACAATGAGGTGCGGAACAGGCGGGCCCCCGCCTGCCGCCTCGGCCAGCGCCGTACGAACCACATCCAGGTCGACGAACCCTTCGGACACCAGGGGGCTGTGCGAGATCAGCGCGTCGAGTCGGCCCCGGTTGCGGGCCAGGCCGGCGATGCGCTGGGCGGTGAAGGAGCCCTTCGAGCGGCGGCATGTCAGCCACGCGGGCAGCTGGGGGAGTGCGGCGGCCGGCAGGGGCTTGTAGGCCACCATGCCCCGTCGGGCCGGCGCCGGGACGGCGAACCCCGCCCGTACGACCTGGTTGTCCAAGTACGGGTAGACCGGCTGGATGCCGAGGGCGTCGCCGTATGGTGCCCAGCCGCGGGCCGAGGCTCCGACGGAACGCAGGGCCGCCCACTGGTCGAACTCGTCTGCCCGCTCCGGCTGCCGGGTGTGCGCGGCCTGCCGGACGAGAGCGGCAACCTGCTGGCGCCCGTTGGTGGTCAGCCACGAGGCGGCCGGGCCCAAACTGCACCAGGACCACCCGCCAGGGGTGCCCGGCGTGACGGGACCGCGTTCGAGCGCGTCGGCGGCCTCGGCCAGGGCACCGACGCGCCCGAGGGTGACGGCCCGGGTGAGGGCCTTCCAGTACGGGCCGGGTGCGGTGTTGCGCAGTCGGGCGAAGGCGACCACCTGCCGTCGGGCCTCCCGGCGGTGCCCGTCCTGGATCAGCCGCACCCAGCAGGCCGAGGAGGAGTCGAGCACGACGTCCCCACCATGCCCGGTCAGATGCAGGGCCAGCCCGCGCACCGGGTGCAGGTAGGCGGCATCCACCGTGAACATCGCCGCCTCCAGTACCGGCTCGCTCCCGGCCGGCTGGGGGGAGGGGAAGGAGAACGGCAGCTCGGCCTCCATTCCGGTGGCGACCGTGTGCGTGATGCCGAGATGGCGGGCGACGTGGGCGGCGAACACCATGTCCTCGCCGCTGGTGTAGCCGTCGGTGTACGTCACCGCCCGCACTTCACCCGCCTCGGCCGCCAGCATCACGGCCGTCGAGGAGTCCAGCCCCCCGGACAGGTCCGCGCCCACTGGCCCTTCGGTGGTGTGGAGCCGGAGCTGGACGGCTTCGGTGAGCGCCTGGCCGAAGCGCCGGGCACCCTCCCGCAGCCCCACCACCGGGCACGCGCCGCTGACGTCCACGAGCTGAGGAGGCGCGCTGGGGGCGAGCAGCAGCCCGTACCCGCCAGGCACCAGGCGGATCTGCTCGTACGGGGTGCGGTGCGGCCAGTGCTGCTCGCCCACGGTCAGCCGGGCCACCAGCCACCCCAGATCCGGTACGGCATTCATGCCTTCGGCCAGCAGTCGGATCTCGGTCGACCACTCCACCCGCCCCGTGCGCAGGCTGTAGTAGACGGGCCTGATGCCGGCCAGGTCACCGCACACGAACCGCTGAAGTCCGTTGTCCGCGACCACCCAGTACGAGCCCGGCCAAGATGCCAGCTCCTCCCACCGGCCCGACTCCGCCGCCGACAGCGCGGCCTTCATCTGTTTCTCGGCGACCGGGCAGTCGCCCATCACCGCCAGTCGCACATGCCCCTCGGTGACGACCCGCACCTGCGCACCGGCCCCACGGCGCAGGCTGTCCAGCCCTTCGACCCGCACACCACCGACAGCGTTTCCGCTCGCCAACCACTCCTGTTGCATCCCTCAACCTCCTCGGCTCCCGGCTGCTGTGACGCGCCCGGGGGGCACGGCCTGGCCGTGCCCCCGGGGTTGTTCGGTCACACCCTGGGACAGGTCACTCGAAGTAGTTCGACTTGTCCGAGTCGTTCTCCTTCTTGCGGCCCAGGGTCAGGTCAGCCACCGCATGGGTGCTGAACCGCGGCGCGAAGCTGCCCCGGCTCGGTGCGGCGGCGGTCTCCTGCTCGGCGGGACTGTGCGTGTCGGGCGTGTTCAGGACCATGACCGGCCCTCCTTCGCATCGGTTGACCTGAAGGTGGTGCGGTGGTGCTGACTCCATGTCACCGCGATCGAAGGTCCGTTCCCAGGGACAGAAGTGGGGACTTCCTGGGAGCGGATCTGGGACGTTTCTGGAACCGGGCTAAGCGATCTTGGTGATTTGTGGTGCGGCTTGGGTAGGCCACCTCGTGAGGGGGCTGCCATGGTGATGAAGCCGCTGGGTCTGGAGCTGTCGACGCAGCAAGTCGCCGAGCTGCGGCGGCGGTTGAAGTGCCGGGATCTCGTACCTAACGAACGGATGCGGCTGGACTGCGTGCGGCTCGCGGCCCAGGGCCGCACCGCGCCCCAGATCGCGTCGATTCTCGACAAACACGTGGTCACGGTGCGCAAAGCCCTGCACCGTTTTCTCGATGGAGGGTTCGGGGCTCTGGCGGACGCCGCGCGGCCGGGGCGTCCGCCACGCTGGGGGCGCGAGGACCTTGATGCCCTGGAGGCGATGCTGGACGAGGCCGCGGTGCGAGGCGAGATCTGGACGCTGCCGGCACTGGCCGAGTGGCTGCGCCGCGAACGCGGTGTCGTCCTCGACTCCTCGTGGCTGTCAGTGCTGCTGCACCGGGACGGTTTCCGCTGGAAATGCACTCGGGACAGCATCCGGCACCAGGCCGACCCGGCCCCAGGCTGCCGCATGGGCACGACTGGAGGGTCTGCGGCTGTACGGCTGAGGTCCGAAGTCGGCATCGAGGACCTGTACTACCTCGACGAGTGTGGATTCTCCCCGACCCTGCCGACCGGCTACACCTGGGCCCGCACCGGAACACGAGTCGTGGTCAACCGCGAGGACACCAAGAACCGCCGGGTCAACGTGCTCGGCGCGCTCAACGACACCGGCCCCGAGCCCGAACTGCTGTGGACCACGGTCGAGCACCGGATTGACGCGGCGACGGTGCTCGACTTCGTCTGCAACCACATCGCCAGGCTGCCCGGCGGAGCGGATCGACTCAGTACGTCGCCGGTTGGCTTCAAGCGCTCTCGGCCCTGCACCATCGTGCTGGACAACGCCTCCATCCACCACGCCGACGCCTTCAAGGGACGTCGCGAGGAACTGGCCGCCATAGGAGTCCATCTGTTCTACCTCCCTCCCAGATCACCGGAGTTGAACCGCATCGAACGCATCTGGCGCTCGGTCAAGTACCAGGACATGCCCGTCCGTGCCTACACCACCGCCAAGGAGCTCCACACCGCCGTCGACCGTGCCCTGAACAGGCGGGCTGCTGCGATGACGCCAGCCACAGCCCAAATACTCAAGATCGCTTAGCACGGTGGGTTCGGTGGGGGCCGTCGGAAAAGGGCCTGGTCACAGGCACCTCGCTGGCGGCCTACCCAACTGCCCGCGTGGTTCGGTGGGGGGCCGTGCGGAAAAGGACCCGGCAACGGGCACCTCGCCGCGCGGCCTACCCAGTGGGCCGCCTCCCGCTGCTTCCACGCCCCCGCCGATGCGGACGCCGAGGGCTGGATCGCCGTCAAGGCAGCCCGCATCCTCCGCGGATACGCCCAGCAGGCCGCCGACGAGATCCGCGCCGAGTCCGACCACTGCAAGCTGACGGGTGATTAACGCACGGCCGCCGACAAAGCCTGTCAATACCTCAACAGCAACGCCGACTTCGTCCACTACGACCGGGCACTCGCCGCCGGCCGGCCGATCGCCAGCGGCGTCATCGAAGGCGCAGCCCGCCACCTCACCGACAGACTCGACATTACCGGCAGCAGATGGAGCGTCCCGGGCGCCGAGGCCCTCCTCATCCTCCGCGCCGTCATCAGTAACGACGACTTCCCGGCGTACTGGAACTTCCACGTCCAGGCCGAACACCGAGGCCTCCATCCCGCCGCCGACCAGGCCAACTACAAACTCACCGCCTGAACAACGACCTCACCGGAGGAGAGCCGCACCCCAAGGGAATTGGCGGAGCGGGGTCACTGACTCAGCCGCCGTTCGTCCCGTGAAGACTCTGGCGCACCCCTGGTCAACTGCCGTGCGCCTTTGTTAGGTTGCGCCGGAACCGACCTTTGGCCACTCCCCCCCTTCGGGCCGTAGCGGTCATCTCTCTGAATCCGCTTACACCGTTTGGGAGAGTCATGCGCAAATTCAGAGTGCGGCACGCCGCGATCGCGGGTGTCGTCGCCCTCGCCGTCGCCGCCGTGCCCACTGTCGCGTCCGGCGTTCAGGAGCAGTCCTCGTCGACGACTGCCGGGAGCGACGCGTTCTACACCTACAACGGCAGCAAGCCGCTGTCCTCGTACAGGCCCGGGGACGTGCTCAAGGTCCGGACGCTGCCGTACCACGTCCTGGGTATCGCGACACCTCTCCAGGCGACGCAGCTGCTCTACCGCACCACCGACGAGCAGGGCCACCCGTCCGCAGGCGTGACCTCCGTGCTGCGCAGCCCTGGCGGCGACGGCCGCAAAGTCGTGTCGTACCAGTCGTTCTACGACTCGCTCGACCCCGAAGACGGTCCGTCCCGGGCGGTCGCGGGCAACGTCAAGCTGCCCGGCGGCTTGATCGCGAACGGCGAGTCCACGCTCGTGGCGCCGCTCCTGCTGTCCGGCTACGACGTCGTCCTCCCTGACACCGAGGGGCAGGCCGCCCACCTCACGGCCTCCCGCGAGTACGGGTACAACACGCTGGACTCCCTGCGTGCCGCTTCCGGCGCGGCGTCGAGGACCGGCATCAGCCCCGACGCGCGCGTCGGCCTCATGGGCTACTCCGGCGGCGCCGTCGCGACCAACTGGGCCGCCTCCCTCGCGCCCACATACGCCCCCGACATCAACAAGCGCCTGGTGGGATACGCCGAGGGCGGGGTGCTCGTGAAGCCCTCACACATCCTCAGGTACATCGAAGGCAGTCAGGTGTGGTCCGGGCTCATCCCGGAGTTGCTCATCGGGCAAGCGCGTTCGTACGACTTCGACCTCAAGAAGTACCTGAACGGCTACGGCAAGCAGCTGGTCGACGAGCACCAGCACGCCTCGATCGCCGACGCGCTGGGCCACTACCCCGGTCTGACGTGGAAGAAGATGGCGAAGCCGGAGTACGCGAACCCGAACTCCGTACCCGAGCTCGTCGAGGCGGTCAACAAGACCAACCTCGGCCTGGCACCGACCCCGACCGTCCCCGGCTACATCGGCCAGGGCAACGCCGGCTCCCTCGAGGGAACCACGAGCAACATCGCGGGCATCGGCTCGGGCGACGGCATCACGGTCGCCGGGGACACACGGGCGCTGGCACGGAAGTACTGCGCCGAGGGCGCCGCGGTCTGGTACAAGCAGTACGACGCCCTCAGCCACTTGACCGCGCCCACGGCCACGGTGCCCACCGCGCTCGCCTGGCTGCGCGCCCGGTTCGCCGGCAAGGAGGCCCTGTCCTCCTGCGGCAGCATCGCCGAGGGCAACTCACTTGCGGCTGACGAGACGGTCCCCGCCGGGTGAGGACCTGACGGGGGCCGCAGCGAACTTCGCCAAGACCGCTTAGAAGGCGTCAGCCTGCGTGGAGGAGATCGAGGACCGCCCGGTGGTAGACGGCGTAGACCTGCGGCAGCTCGGCAAGGCGTACCCGTTCGTCAATGCCATGCAGCCCCTCGTAGACCGGCCCGAACCCGGCGGTGGCCGGGATGCCTTCGCCGGCCAGCAGGTTGCCGATGTTCGACGGGCCCGCCGTCTTCGGTCGCACCACCAGCCCCTCGGTCGCAGCGGCGTTCAGCAGAGCGGCGGCCGGCTGTTCGTCCGTCGCCAGGCGGAACGGCGGCCAGCTGGCCACCGGGGTGATCCCGGTCGGGCGAGGGGCGGGCAGCTCCGCGTCGAGCTCAGCCACGGCCTTGCGCACCAGCGTCTCGGCGTCGTGGGCGTCGAAGGCCGGCGTGGTGCGGATATCGACGTTCAGCTCGCACAGGTCGGGGGTGACCGAGAAACCCTGGCCGCTGTGGAAGGCGGTCACCGACAGCTTCGGCGGCAGCGGAAACCCCGATGCGCCATCGACGCCGGGCAAGTCGGCCGCGTCGAGGAGGCGTACGAGGTGCGCGGCGCGGGAAATCGCGCCGACGACCGTGCGGCTGGACCCGGAGTGCCCGGAGGGGGCATGGACCGCGATAGCGGCGCGCCACAGTCCCCGACCGCCGACGACGAGGTCCTCCAGCCCGGGGTAGCCGATCATCACCCCGGCGGGGCGGGGCGCGGTGGGGTCGTTGAGGTAGGCGCGGGCGCCGCCGAAGCCGCCGGTGTGCTCGTCCACGTCCAGGAGTACGGCCAGACCGCCGGGCAGGCCGGCGGCGTGGGAGTGGAGGTCGGCGGCGATGTGGCAGAACACCGAGGCGGCGAGCTTGGAATCGGCGGCGCCGCGTCCGCGCAGCCAGCCGTCCACCACGTCCCCGGCCGTCGGCGGGAATGACCACGCGCTCTCGTCCCCGAACGGGGCGGTGTCCATGCAGGCATCCAGGGCCCACCACGGGCCGGGCTTCCCGCCCGCGATCTCCACCAGCAGGCCGACGAGCGCACCGGTATCGTCGTACAGGCGCCGGTGTGGCAGCGCACGGCCCGCCAGCCAGCCTTCCAGGACGCCCAGGACGGGGCCGTAGCCGTCGATACCGCCCCGACTCGGCAGCCGGATCAACTCCTGCGCCAGGCCGATCACGGACGCGCACCGCTCGGCAGCCGCTGCTTGAAGGTTCTCGCCCACGCTGTTCTCCTTGCCCTGCTGTCAGGTGTGCCGTACAGGCAGTGCGCGTACGGCCTCGATCGTCTCCACCGGCCGCGCGGAGGCGCACGCCTCCCGCCCGTGCTGGACCAGCCCCACCGCCGCCTCCCGGCCCAGCAGCACTCCGCAGTCGAACCCTTCCGCCCCGTGAAAACTCGGCAGTGGCGCCACTGCCGCTGTCTCTGATGCCACGAAGAACCGTTCCAGTGCCTCCGGCTGCTCGACCACCCTGATGTGCAACGTCTTCACTCCGTTGCGCCGGGACGTCGGGTCTCGCAGCGTCAGCAGCCGCACCAGATGATCGGCTAGGGCACGGTGCCTCGGCGTCCCGTACAGCACCCGGTAGTGCACCAGATCCGGGTGCTGGGCCACCGCTGTCTCGATCGCGGCCAGATACGCCTTCTCCCGCGACCGGCTGCCGGTCACGACCAGGTATTCCCGGGCGCCGGCGGCGACCCCAACCATCGCCTCGATCAGGTCGGTCCAGCGGGTCAGCAGCTTGACGACCTCCGCCGTGCCAGAAACCTCCAGCATGCTGGTGGCAGCCCCGTCTTGATGGGCGAACAGCACCTCCGGCCGCTCTCGGTACAGCTCGCACAGCCCGGAGCCGTTCCGTTTCCCTGTACGGCGCCGACCCGACTCGAAAGCACTGAGCAAGCTCGCGTCCGCCGCCAGCCCGGTGATCGCGTTCAAGGCGTCAGCGGCCTCCTCGAGCGTCATGTTCCGCGCCAACCGTGCCCGCTTGAGCGCCGAGCCTCCGCTACCTGCTGTGGCCACAGGCACCGCTTCTCTCTCTCCTTTGCCGGTTCCCCCTCGCCCGTACCCTTCCTCAACCGACGACGGCTCTTCGGCGAACGGGCCCCTGTCTGGGTCGCGCTCCGCGTTCGCCCTCATGGCGACCGGTCGCCGAATCCGCCGTGAGCGGGGGCGCGCCGTTGCTACGGTCCGGCTATGACGCTCTCTGTGTCGCGTGGTGTCGATCTCCGCCGTGAGCCGGTGGACGAGGTCCTGGACCGAGTCGAGCAGTCGTTTCAGGTGAGGCTCGACCAGCAGACGATCGTGCGTAAGCGCCGCTCCGTCGGAGCCCGGACGGACCGGCACACGTGGGTGCGAATCGAGCGGCACGGGTTCGACCGGATCGGCACCCAAGGGTGGAACGGTCCGGAGACCGCTGCGGTGCTTTCCGGCGTCGCCATGTCGCGCTGGTTCGCGGGCTTCACCTGGCGCGAGCAGGACGAGCCGCTGATGTGGCGGGCCGATGAGTTCGAACTGGCCCCGGCTGCACCGGTCGGGAAGGCCGCGCTCGTGATCGACTGGGAAGACTGGGGCACGGCGCCCCGCGGGCTCGACGCCGCGACACTGTGGGGGAACTCCCTCGCCGCACCGAAACTGGCCCAGCGCGTGTGGAACGAACGCCGCCAGGACCTGGAGACCCGAACGGGACGGCTGAATTGCGCTGTTCTTCTGCGCGAAGGTCGCCGGGCGGCACGCTCACCCGCAGGACCCACGGCTGGACCCGTGCGCCGAGAAGCCGCTCGGTTGGTCGCCGAGCTTGATGCCTGCTGACGCCCCGAAGGATGGAGGACCCAACCACACGCGAACCACCGCTACTTAACCTTGCTGTTCGCCGGTCGGGTAGCGTTCCCCATCGTGCGGGAGCTCATCCCGTGCGGAACGTAGGGGGCACCGCGGATAGGCGAGCGGCGGATCAAGCAGATGGAGGCCCCGGGGCACCGGATGGACGACCTCGACGATCCAGTCGTAGTGCGTTGGCGTGCGCTCACCCGCAACCACCCCAAGCCCGATCTGAACAACCCCGACGCCAGCACACACCGCGTTGGGGGAGCCGGCGAGACAGGACCCCAGGCGCTCTTGGCCCCGGCCAATCGCAAACATCTATGCTCCGTGATGTGACCGTCGGCGGGGAAGCAGGAAGCTCCTTCTGCGCCTCGGGGGCGCCACCCCGACCGCTTGCGCCAAACGTCCACCAAGCCGCCCCGTGCCCAGGCAAGATGGCCTCATGGACATGGCGGACATGGGCGCCATCGCCGCCCTTCTCTCCGTTCCCGTCGCCTTCGCGTCGGCGTGGTGGAGCAAGCGCGGCGCCGAGCGAGCAGCGGACGCCGCGCTCACGGCCGGGCGCCACCAGGCCGTCGCCTCTCTGGCTGCTGTGCAGGTCCAGGCCCAAAACCAACGCGAGCAGCGGCGCCGCGCACAACTCGGCGATGTGGCCGCGGAGTTTCTCCGTGCCACGGATTCCATGATTCGGACGGTGAAGCAGTTGCCCGATGTCGAGCAACAGCAGCGCAAGCTGCGCCTGCTCGAATACGCCACGGCGGTGGAGGATACGTACGCGCCGTTGGAGCTCATGGCCCCTCCAGACCTCCTGTCCGCAGCCGAGCATCTGCGCGAACGCTGTCAGTACCTGGAGAAGGTGGCGGTTGATCGGGCCGTGCTTCGATTCGCAATCGCCGCCTTGGAACGCAGATGGTGCCCCCGTGACGCAGAGACCTGCGAGGACGACCGTCACAACGCGGCTCACCTTGCGTGGGACTTCCTTGTTGGCTGGGCCAACAAGGAAGAAGAGGAAAGATGGAATGACCGGGACCTGCTGGACTTCTGCCTCCGTGACAGCGGCATCCTGACCGGCACGCAGGTGGACCAGACCCTCGCTCTCGCCGACGAGTGCCCCTCGACTTGGAACCAACTGATCGGCGGCTGGATCCGGGACCCCCTCATCGAGAGTGCCGAATCCGCCCGCGACGCTTTCGTCACCGCCGCCCGAACCGCCGCTCCTCCCAACGGATTCGCATCTAATCCCGGGTGAGATTTCTGCTCGATCGCCCCTAGCTTGATCTTTAACGGCCGACGTCGAATGGTGCCTCGAACTTGATCACTCGGTTCGGTAACCGCCGTACACCAAAGCGGCCTTCGCCTGAACATGTGCTCCGACCAAGGAACGCACATGTCCAGCACGAAGGCCGTGAGGATGACTCTGCTGCATCGCGATGCCCGGCAAGAGGCATTGGCGGAACTGTCATGCTTCCGGGGCGAGTTCTACTCCTGTCTCACCGCTCGTTCGGATGCGTTGTTCGAGCTGGCTGACGCCGTTCTGTGCGGTGACGGACCGGTGAGGTCGCTGGCTGAACTGTCGCTGGTCGGCGAACACCGTCGTGGTCATGGCGGGCTCTATGCGGCGCTCGCCTGTGGCAGGGTCGATACCGGCCGGCTGCGGAGGGCCCTGGCCGCGGTGCCACTGCCGCGGGCTGTCGACGGCCGGCTGGTCCTGGCCATCGACATCACCTGCTGGCTACGCCCCGATGCCCACACCTCACCGCAGCGGATCCTGTGTCACACATACGGCCGGGGCAAAGACCAGCACATCCCTGTCCCTGGCTGGCCGTACTCGATCATCTGCGCGCTCGAGCCGGGCCGCAGTTCCTGGACCGCGCCTTTGGACGCGCTTCGCCTGGCCCCCGGGGACGACAGCGCCACCGTCACTGCCCGGCAGCTGCGTGACCTGCTCCACCGGCTGATCACCGCCGGGCAGTGGCAGGAGGGCGACCCCGACGTGCTCGTCATCGCGGACGCCGGATACGACGCACCCCGTCTCGCCTTCCTCCTCAAAGACCTGCCGGTCCAGGTCCTCGCCCGGATGCGCTCCGACCGAGTCCTGCGCCGGGCTGTTCCACCCCGCCAGCCACACACGATGGGCCGCCCACCCCGGCACGGCGGCGAATTCGTCTTCGGGCAGCCCGACACCTGGGGCGTCCCGGACACCGAAACTGTCACCGACACACGTCTTTACGGCACCGCCAGAGCCCGCTCCTGGGACCGGCTGCACCCCAGGCTCACCCACCGCTCCTCCTGGGCCACCGACGACGGCACCCTCCCGGTCATCGAAGGGACGGTGATCCGCCTGGACATCGGCCACCTGCCCAGTGAGGTTCCCCCGCTGCGTGAGAGTTGCTGATCAGCAGGTCGGGACGGGTTGATGGGTGTTCAGGTTCGCTGGTTCGGCCGTCGCCTGGTCGGTGTAGTGCTTCTCCTCGAACTCGATCGGGCTGAGGTAGCCGAGCCGTTCTTGGATGCGGCGGGGGTTATAGAAACCGTCGATGTACTCGAAGAGCGCGAGGTTCGCCTCGGCACGTGTGGCGAAGGTGCGGCCGCGCAGGCCCTCGGTCTTGATCAGCATCCACAGATTTTCCGCGAGGGCGTTATCGTACGAGTCCCCCACGGACCCCATGGACGCCTCAATTCCCGCCCGCACCAACCGGGTCGTGAGCTTGATGGACGTGTATTGACAGCCGTGATCGGCGTGGTGAATGAGCTTGCCCGGCTCGACCTCGCGGGACGAGAGGGCGTACTCGAGGGTGGTCAGCACCAGGTCCGCATCGGCGCGGGCGGAGGTCTCCCAGGCGACCACCCGGCGGGAGAACGCGTCGCGGATCGCCGAGAGCCACAGCGGCCCCTCGCCGGTCGGAACCATTGTGAGGTCGGTGACCCACAGCCGGTTCGGCGCGGGTGCGGTGAAGTCCCGGTTGACCAGGTCCGGGGCCAAGGTGGCCTTCGGGTCCCGGCGCGTGAAGCCGCTCTTGCGGCGTGGGCTCACGCCCGCAAGACCGTCCTCGCGCATCAGCCGTTCGACCCGCTTGCGGCCCACGCGGACGCCCTCCCGTTTGAGGACGGCGTGCACCCGCGGCGAGCCGTAGATCCCGCCGGAGTCGGCGTGGATCGTGCGGATCTGCTCGGTCAGCTCGACGTCCCGGCGGCGCCGTTCGCACGGCTCCTTCTCCGCGCGGCGCCAGCGGTAGTAAGTGGCGGAAGGGATGTGGAGCTCCCGGAGTACGCACTCGACCCCCAGGCGGGGATGCTCGTCAACGAGCGCCGTCACCTGGGCCGGGTCGGGTCGAGTTGCGCCGCGAAAAACGCCGAGGCCGTCCGCAGCACGTCGTTGGCCCGCTTGAGCTGGGCGTTCTCCTTGCGCAGGGCCGTGAGCTCGGCCCGCTCGTCGGTGGTGAGCCGGTCGTCGCGCTCGCCGGCATCGGCCTCGGCCTGGCGGATCCAGCCGCGCAGGGCCTCCGGATGCACGCCGAGGTCGACGGCCAGTTTCTTGATCTGCGGCCTCGGGTCGGAGGTGCGGTACATCCGCACCGCACGCTCACGCAACTCCAGCGGATATCTTCTCGGGGCAGCCATGGTCGAAGGTCCTCTCATGAGTCCCATCTGACCCTCTGTCAACTGACTCCGCATCTCGGGGGAAGCTCACAGCGGCGCAACACCAAAGCCAGTTTGGCTGTGGTGGTCAGGCACCGACGCCACTGCGGCAGACACCGACCGTCTCTGGCAGGCCTACCTGCGGCGCTTCGACATCGAGCACACCTTCCGACTGTTCAAACAGACCCTCGGCTGGACCTCCCCAAAGATCCGCACGCCCGAGGCCGCTGACCGCTGGACCTGGCTGATCCTCGCCGCCTACACCCAACTGCGTCTCGTCCGCCCCCTCGCAGCCGACCGGCGCCGTCCCTGGGAGCAACCCAGCCCTCCGGACAGGCTCACTCCCGCGCGTGTCCGCCGCGACTTCCGGCACATCCGCCCACAGACCGCCTGCCCGGCCAGAGCACCGAAACCCACCCGCCCTGGCCCCGGACGACCGGCGGGCCGAAAAAACACGCGTCCTGCACCTCGCCACGACGTGCACACACCCAAGAAGACACAGCCAGCACAGGGACAAAAGAAGAAGACGACCACCCCGAAGCCCCGCCGCACAGGTTAAAGATCAAGCTAGGGCACGTCTTCAAACTCGCGCCGTCCGGCCGGGACCTGCCCGCGGAGGCCGAGCTGACCGGCGTTGACCAGCTCGGCGTGCGCGGTGCTGGACGGTGGCGGTCGGCCGGCCGCCAGCCCCTTGGTCCGCGTTGCTGCCGATCCGGCGGGCGGACCGAACTGCACCGGGCAGCCGGGGTCGGTTCGTACTTCCGGGGTGCACGGATTCGTCGTTGAAGATTGAACGTGACGTCTGAATGCCGCCGGACTCGCAGGGCGTTCCGGTCTTGGATTGAGCGTGTCCAAGACCGGAACAAGGAGTTTTACGGAGATGACGATGAAGGGTGCGACGGCGCTCGACGGCAAGGTGGCGCTGGTTACCGGCGGCAGTCGGGGGATCGGGGCGGCGGTCGCGCTGCGGCTGGCCGAGGACGGCGCAGATGTGGCGCTGACCTACCAGGGCTCGGCCGAGTTGGCCGAGGAGGTGGTCGCCAAGATCACCGCGATGGGGCGGAGCGGCTGGGCCGTCCGCGCGGACAGCGCAGACCCGGAGGCGGTGTGCGGCGCGGTGGCGGCGGTCGCCGAGCGGTTCGGGCGGCTGGACATCCTGGTGAACAATGCGGGTGTCGGCGCCGTCGGGCCAATCGAGGCGGTGACAGGCGACCAGATCGACCGGGTGCTGGCGGTGAACGTTCGCGCGCCCTACCTCTACGCCCAGGCGGCGCTGCAGTACCTGGCCGAGGGTGGACGGATCGTGAGCATCGGCAGCTGCATCGCCCAGCGCGTGGCCTTCCCCGGAAGCGCGCTCTACGCGACCAGCAAGGCCGCTCTGATCGGCTTCACCAAGGGCATGGCCCGGGAGCTCGGCCCGCACGGGATCACCGTCAATCTGGTCCACCCGGGCCCGATCGACACCGACATGAACCCGGGCGACGGCGATTCCGCCGACTTCCAGCGCGGCTTCACTGCGCTCGGCCGCTACGGCACGGCGGCGGAGGTCGCGGACGCCGTCTCATACCTGGCCGGTGAGAGCGCTCGATACATCACAGGCGCGGAGCTGGCGGTGGACGGTGGCTTCGCAGTCTGAGCCCGCACGGTCCGACGCAGGCCAGGTAGACCTTGGCGCTCAGGCCGTCACGGCATCGACCCGTGATCTTGGGCAGTGGACCATGGCTGGGTGACACGTCGCCAGGAGTTGTCCGATGCCGAGTGGGACCTGCTGCGGTCAGTTCCGCACTGGGGTTGCCTGGCGGGACGTACCCGAGCGGTACGGGTTCTGGGCCACCCTGCACACCCGCTTCCGCCGGTGGGCCAAGGACGGCACCTTCGAGCGGATGCTGCAAGCCGCGCAGGCGAAGGCGGACGCAGCCGGCGACATCGACCGGCTCGCCTCGGTCGACTCCACCATTGTCCGAGCCCACCAGCATGCCGCCGGAGCCCGAAAAGGTGCCCCTATGGTTTTCGTCAAGCGGCGATGGCGGTAGGGGGCGCGTAGAAGGTGCCGTCGCGGAGCATGGCGAAGAGCACGTCGATGCGCCGCCGGGCGAGGCAGACGAGGGCGGCGACGTGGTGCTTTCCCTGCCGTCGCTTCTTGTCGTAGTAGGTGCGTGATTCGGGCTGGGACAGCGATGCGAACGCAGCGAGGTAGAAGGCTCGTTTGAGCTGTTTGTTGCCTCGTCGGGAGGGATGCTCGCCGCGTATGGAGGAGCCGGAGCTCCTGGTCACGGGTGCCAGTCCGGCGTAGGCGGCCAGGTGGCCGGCCGTGGGGAAAGCGCTGGCGTCGCCGACGTCGATGAGGATGCGGGCTCCGGTCCTGACCCCGATGCCGGGCATGGAGGTCAGGACCGGGGAAAGAGGGTGGGCCTCCAGCAGTTCCTCGATGCGGGCGGCGAGGAGTTTGCGCTGGTCGAGCACGGAGGTGAGTGAGCCGGCGAGGCTGGGGACGATCAGCGAGGCTGCGTCGGTGCCGGGCACGACGACGCTCTGCTCGTCGAGGGCGTCGAAGACGTCCTCGACCAGGCGCTCGGCCAGCCGCGGGGCCTTGGGTCTGAGCAGGGTCACCAGTCGGCGTCGCCCGGCTTTCCTCAACTGGGCCGGGGATCCGTGACGTTCGAGGAGTGTCAGGACGGCGGGATGATCCAGCCTGGGACCGAGGACCCGCTCCAACGACGGGTGGATCTGGGTGAGCAGGCCACGCAGACGGTTCTTGATCCGCGTGGACTCGGTAGCCAGGTCGTCGTCGAAGCCGACGATCATCTCCAGCTCGGCAATGGTCTCGTCGGACGGCGCCAGGTTTCGCAGCGTGTGCGGCATCGTCCGCGCGGCATCGGCGATGATCGCCGCGTCCCGGGCATCGGTCTTGGCCTCACCGGCGTACAGATCGGCGATCCGTCGCATCGTCAGGCCGGGCAAGTAGGCGACGCTGCAGCCCATGTCACGGGCCACCGCCAGCGGCAGAGCTCCGATCGAAGCCGGCTGGTCGACCACCACCAGCACAGTGCCGTGCTTGGCCTGGAGCTTGGCGAACACCTCACGCAGTTTCGGCTCGGTGTTGGGCAGCCGCTTGTCGAAGACCCGCTTGCCCACCGGAGTCAGGGCGGTGGCATGGTGCTCGCCCTTGCCCACGTCCAGGCCCAGGTAGACGTCGATGTCACCCGTGTCGATCACGTGCACTCTCCACAGCGGTCGCGCCCTCCCCGGCCTCACCTGCGGCATCAGCGTGCCGGCATCCACGTTACGAAGAGACTGCCTCACCCGGAACAGGATCGGCGCTCGTGCCCCTAATCAGCGGTCTGCCAATGCCTCCGGTACCCGGTGACACCACCTTTTCGATCATGATCGACAGGGGCTGCAAGTCATGCCGGGACCAGAGGCCGGGAACCCCGTTGCGGGGCCACGAAAAAGGTAACGGGGCTCCGCGACCAGGCTCTCGGCCGCTCGCGCGGCGGGCTGACCAGCAAGCTCCACCTGGCGGTCGACGGAGTCGGCCGCCTGCTCGGCCTGGTCCTGACCGGCGGCAATGTCAACGACTGCACGCGGTTCACCGCTGTGATGGGCGCCATCCGGGTGCCCCGGTCGGGTCCGGGACGGCCCCGGACCCGACCCGCTCATGTCATCGGCGACAAGGGCTACAGTCCGAAGGCGATCCGCGCCTGGCTTCGGCAGCACAACATCGCCCACACTATTCCCGAACGAGCGGACCAGATCGCCAACCGCCTCCGAGGCGGCCGCTCCGGCGGGCGCCCGCCCGCTTTCGACAAGCAGATCTACAAACGCCGTAACCTCGTCGAACGCTGCTTCAACAGGCTGAAGCAATGGCGAGGCATCGCAACTCGCTACGACAAGATCGCCGAGTGCTACCAGGCAGCCGTCACCCTCGCCTCACTTCTCATGTGGGCGTAGCCCTTTGACGACACTCCCTAGGCATTACTCCACCCGGCTGTGCTGGAATACGAGTCAAGCAGGTCCACCACGAAGACCAGGGTCGAGCCCGGCGGGATCAACGGCGAGGGCGACTGCTTGCCGTAGCCGAGACGTGGGGGAACGATGATCTCGCGTCGACCGCCGACCTTCATCCCCGTCACCCCTCGGTCCCAGCCCTTGATGACCCTGCCACTGCCCAGGGCGAACTTGAACGGCTGGCCCCGGTCCCAGGAGGCATCGAACTCCTTCCCGGACTCGAAGGTCACCCCGACATAGTGGACCCTGACCACCATGCCGGGCTTCACCTCAGCCCCGTCCCCGACGATCAGGTCCCGGATGGTCAGCTCGGTAGGAGCGGCACCCTCCGGAACGTCGACCTCGGGCTTCGTCAGTTCACCCATTGCAACCTCATCACTCTTCGTCGAAAGCCCCCGCACGGATCAGCCGGACACGTGGGCACCCCATACAACAGAGGGTCACGCTACCGAGAATGCCGATTCCCGAAGCACACCGATCCAGCGGCCGCACGCGATGATCTTTCGCGTAGCCGATGAACGCACCCCGCACGCACGGGTCACGCAGCAATCCTTGTAGCTACGCCGGGCTTGGGACTGGTGAGCTCGCCTATTCAACTGCCGCCAGTTCCTCGTGGGGTACACGCCGTCGGCAACCGTGAGTGATCACCTGGGTCGACTCCAGGTGCTTCCAGCCTTGGTGTGAGGCGGTGCATGGCAACGTGGTGGTAGCCGATTTTGACCACAACAGCAGTGCGCTGGAATCACACAGACACCGTATGTTTAGGCGGCCTGTTCGTTAGCCCCTCGTGGTGCTGTACTTGCCGCCATGGGGGATGTGTGGTCCGTTGTCAGTGCTGTGAGTTCCGCTCTCGGCACCGTTGTAGTGATCGTGGCAGGCTTCTTTGCCTACTCGCAGATTAAGGAAGCGCGCCACGCGCGTCACATAAATCTACTGCTTTCCTTCCAGGACAAATACCACAGCCCTGAGGCGCGCACCTTCCGACATCGCCTGCTAGCTGGCGAATTCGGCTCTCCAGAGCAATTTGACCCCGCATGCTTGAGTGCTGATGACTTTCATAGCTTCTGGCAACTGCACGATCAGCTGGAAGTCCTCGGTGTCCTCGTCGAGCATCGTTTGCTGGAATTCAACTTAGTGCTCGCCTGCTTTCACAGATCACCTCCACGAGTATGGGAAGCCATCGAGCCGTACATTCGGAAGCGTCGGGCCGAAGCGTCTCCGCTGGAAGGGCGGAATTTCGAGAAACTAGTGCAGCGATACCGTAACTCGCATGCCCTTCCGGTTCAGTATTGGGAGCGCAGGGGCGTTTTGTGAGAGATCGACTGATGAGCTTATGTATTCAACGCTCGCGTGTTGTCCGTGGTGTCCAGCCTGATGGTGACTTTAGGTGTTCTCCAGCGGCATAGCGGCTCCAGGTGCCTCCGGTTTCGGAGGCGATCCTGGTTGTGGTGACGTGGTGGTAGCCGAGGGCCTCCGCGACGACGCTGGCTGGCATCTCCAGGACGTGTTGCCGGATGGCCGCGGTGCGGCCGGCGACGGTGGGGATGCCCAGGTCGTTAATGAGGGCCGCGAGGGTGTCGGGGTGCATCGGCTGCCCGGCCCTGCGGCCGGGGAACAGCCACCGGGAGTCGCGGTTGGTCGCGGTGTTCATGTTGTCCCGGTTGTCGATCCAGTGGAGCAGGAGCCCCGCGGCCGGCTCGGGGACCGGGGATGGCGGGTCGCCGAGCCGTAGCAGCACGAGGCCGTTGTCGTTGGTGACGTCGTCGATGGTGAGCCGGACGACGCGGCTGAGCGGTTGTGCGTAGAGCAGGACGATGGTTCCGGCGATGCGGGTCCGCAGGGGAAGGCTGTGGTCGGCGAGGAGGCGGCCGAGCAGGTTCACGCGCTCGTGCTGCGTGATCGGGGACGCCCGGCGGATGGCGGCCGTGGGCAGCTGGAAGCGCCGGGTGAGCTTGCTGGTCATGCACCACAGCAGGAAGCCCCGGATGCAGTTGCGGGCGTGTTCGTTGTGCTCGACGTGCCAGGCGTCGATGTCAGCCTGGCGGCAGGTGATCAGGGTGACGCGGTGATCCGTGAGCCAGTTGAGGAAGGCCGTGGCGTGTTTGACCTGGTCTCCAGCGAACCGGCGGCTGGCGGGGGTGACCGGCTTCCTCTCCGCGCGGGTCCGAAGCCGTGCGAGGACTTCCCAGGTGGCAAACCGGCGGACGACCTGAGCGTGTTCAAGATCGGGGATGGTAGCGAGGTGGCTGACGAGCCATCGTTCGAACGAGCAGATCTGCTTGTCGATGGCGGGCAGGATGCCGCAGTCCATGAGGAGCTCGCGCAGGTGGGCGGCGGCTCGCCAGGGCTGGAGCGTGTGGAATGCCTCGTGGGTGAGCTGGATGTCCCCGCGGCCGAGCCGACGCAGCAGGTCGCCGGCGGAACCGGTGCGTCCCTTGCGCATGTAGAGCCAGGTCAGGCCGGACAGCGGGTTGTCCATGGCGAGTAGGGAATCGGCCAGCGGGACGAGCTCGGGGCGGGTGCGTCCGGAGCCGTCGTCCAGGAGCTCGGCGAGCTTGTCGGCGAAGGTGCACCGGGTGCACAGATGTCGGCCGTGCAGTTTTCCCTCGAAGCCGCATCGGGAGCACTCGTAGGAGACGGTGAAGCCTGCGCACGCCGGGCAGACGGGGGTGCGGTCGCCGGGCCGCAGGCCGGGAAGCGCCCGGTCGGTGCCGCAGTCTGGACAGCAGCCGCGGACTCGCAGGGCCTTGTCATGGCAGGTGCGGCAGACGTAGCCGTCCGGCCAGCAGGCGGCGAACCAGCCGTGGCGTCCGCAGCGACAGCAGGTCTTCTTGTGCCAGCGTTCGCGCTGTTCAGGGGTGTAGGAGGGGCTCATGCGTCGGGCAGGATCCGGGCGGGGCGGGGCCTGAGCTTTGTGACCGCCGTCGGTGGGGCCGGGGCGTCATCGGAGGCGGTCTTGCGGACACCGGCGTTGACGGCGGTGGTGGTCACGAGGTCGGCCGGGGTGCAGGCGAAGATGTCGCAGAGCGCGGCCATGACCTGGAGCGAGAGCCGTTCTGGGGTGCCGGAGACGAGGCGGTGGACCTGTGAGGCGGACAGCTCGATGCCGCGGTCACGCAGCAGCGGGACAAGTGCGGTGGTGGTGAACATGTCGTGGGCTGCCATCACTTCACGCAGCTTCCACGTGTAGCTGACTTTGCGCTTCATGCCTGCCTCCCGTTCTGGCTTTCCAGGGCGGCCGCGATGGTGGCGTCCAGGTGCCGGCGCAGGGTGCGGGTGCGGAAGTCCGAGCCAACGCAGGTGTAGATCGAGGTGGTGCTGGCGTGCTCGTGGCCGACTTGTTCCTGGACGAACCGCGGGTCCCAGCCGTCCTCGATCAGGTGTGTGACGTAGGACCTGCGGAAGGAGTGGAAGTCCAGCCCCTCGTCCAGGCCGAGGGCCTCGCGGTAGGCGATGAAGCGGGAGTTGAGCCGTTGGCAGCCGATCCGTAAGCCCCGCTCGGACGGCCAGGCCGCCGGGTTTCCGTCTGCGCCGAGAAGGGGCCGGACCTCGGTGAACCATTCGTCCAGGACGTCGGGGGTCCAGTCGAAGACGGTCAGCACGCTGCGGCGCTTGGGCGGCGAGCCCTTCTTCGCCTTACCGAACCGCACCTGGCACCGGCCGTACTCGCCGAACTCGGCCCCGTGCGGATTGCGGCCGAAATCCGCGGCGTCCAGCATGCGCGTCTCGTTGCGCCGCGTCCCGTAGGAGTACGCAGTCTTGAAGAGCGTCGCGTCACGGAAGGCGGGCAGCCAGCCCTTGCGGCCGAAAGCCCGGATGCGGGCGACCTCGTCATCGCAGTAAGAGAAGAAGGCGTGCAACTCCGCCTTGGTGAAGGGGCGCTTCTTCGCGTCCGACTCGTTCTCCTGGACGTGTACGGCGGTGTTCCACTCATGCACGACCTGGACGGGATGAGTGCCGAAGCGTTCTTCGCAGGTGGCGGCCCATTCGTAGAGCGGGTCGGTGGCGAAGTGGCAGAACGCGCGGACCGCTTCCGAGTAGGAGCGGATCGTCGAACGTTTCAGGTCCCGTAGCGACCGCAGGTCCCCGAGCCACTCGTCGACCATCGCCGGCGTCCACTGCCAGGGGAAGGCGTTCACGCGGGCGGTGAACGCCTTCACCGTGTTCTCCCGGCCCTCGACCGTGGAGCGGGCCAGGTTCCGCGCGAGCTGCTGGTTGGCGAACCCCTTCAGCATCGCGGAGAAGACCTGCTCCTCGGGCCGCAGCAACGCGACCCCGTCCACCAGATGCAACCTCGCCGCCCCCGGCACCGTCCCGAACCCCATTGGCCCGCCACCCTCCGTCACTCGCACCCGATGCGAGAAAACCGCATCAGATGCGAGTGCGTGAAGATCCCGCAGGTCATCCAGTCGTACGAGTGACAGCGGCTGGTAGCGACGGCCCGGTGTCAGCTACCGTCACCGTCATCTCCATGCGGAAGAACCCTGGTCATCCAGGGCCACCCACATCCGCTCGGCAGTCCTTCGCAAACCGTCGCGAGTTCGCATCCGATGCAATTGGCGGCGCTTGGGACATCGGTACAGCGGTTGGCGCCGAGAACGATCAAGGTTCCTGGGTGGCGGTCTCCGCGTGCGGGTGAGGCTGGGTCTGGAGTCGCTGGCGGAGGTCGGCTTCGTCGGCTGCCAGCGGGTCGTCAGGGCGTCGGATACGGACCCGGCGGGGGCGAGGGATGTCGTCGACGTCCCGGAGGTCGGCGAAGTCGGCGTGCGCCTGAGCGACGGCCTCGGGGTACGCCTCGGTCTTCTCGTGCTCGGCGAGCGCGCGGTAGATGCTCGCGACGCTGGGGGCCTGGCCCTTGCGCTTGCCGGTGGGGATGATCAGGTCGGGCTGGATCTGCTCGACCGATTCACCGTTCGCCCGGCGCCGGAGCACGGTGTGCAGCATGTCGTCGGTGATGACGGGCGGGCGGCCGCCGTGCTTGCCCTTGCGGGCCGCAGCGTCGAGTCCTTCGAGGGTCGACTCCCGGATGTTCTCCCGCTCGGTCTCCGCCATCGCCGCGAAGAACGCGAACAGCAGGCGGCCGGGGCCGCTCGGGTCGTACATCCCGGGCAGGGGTCCGGCGAGCATCTCCAGGACCAGGCCGTGGGCGGTGAGGTGGTCGGCGAGTGCGGTGAGTTCGGCGGCGTCGCGGCCGAGGCGCTTCATCTCGTAGACGGTGAAGATGACGCGGCAGTGCGGGGCGTGGGCCTTGATCTGGCGGGCCAGCGCGAGCGCGGCCTCGAACTGCGGGCGTACGCGTACGCGGGTGCTGATCTTCTCGGAGAACACCTTGTCGCGCGGGATGCCGTGCTTGGCGAGGGCGTCCAGCTGCGACTGGAGTTCCTGGGTGACCGTCGAGCACCGTGCGTACCCGATGCGGATGTCAGCGGTCGGGGTGTCCGGCGCGAGAGCGAGCGGGACCGGGGTGCCGGGGCGCCACGGCTGGCCGGGCCCGCGGTCGGCGGGGGTCGGCACCCGCAGGAGCTTGGCGAGCCGGGGCACCTTGGTGAAGCGGCCGGTGTGGTAGGTGCTGGCGACCGCGCCGGAGCGCGAGCGGCACGGCGAACCCGGGTCGGCCTTGCAGCGGGGACAGAGGTGGCGCTCGACGTCGTCGGCGTCGCTCGGGGAAGCCTCTTGAGGGGCCATCATGCCCACGGATGCTGTCACAAACGATTCTCAGAAGTGCCCCGAACCCACCTTTGAGTGAGAACGAGTTCTGCGAACCGATCCGGCAGTCCGCGATCTCCGCACAGTCACTTTTGATCTTGTTCGAGAAAAGGACCGTTTGTGAGAAATTTGGGTTGCGATTCTCGCCCACCTAAGTGTTACTTTGATCTGCTTTGCTCCGACCGGAAGGAAAGCAGATGGACGTCCCCTCCCTGCACAGCCAGTTCCTCAGCGACGTACTGCCCCGGATCCAAAAGGATGCGCGTGTGGCCGGTGTGGCGATCACCGGGTCGTTCGTGGGCGGCCGCCCCGATGTCTACTCGGATGTGGACCTCATCCTGGCCATCGATGACGAGGCGTACGAGGCGGTCATGCGGGAGCGGCTCGTACTGATCAGTTCCTGGGCTTCCCTGGTAGCCGGGTTCACCGGGGAGCATGTCGGCGAGCCGCGTGTGATCATCACGCTCGTCGGGCCGCCTCTCCTGCACGTGGACTTCAAGTTCGTGCGGGCTTCCGATTTTGCCGAGCGGATCGAGGACCCGGAGATCCTGTGGGACCGCGACGGCCAGCTGACGGGTGCCCTCGCCCAGCAGCCGCCGGCCAATCCGGCGTTCGACCTCCAATGGATCGAGGACCGGTTCTGGGTCTGGGTGCACTACGGCGCGACGAAGCTCGGCCGCGGGGAGCTGTTCGAGACCATCGGCTTCCTCGCCTACCTGCGTGACAGCGTGCTCGGCCCACTGGCCGCCCGACGGGTGGGTGCGCCTTCCCGCGGTGTGCGCCACCTGGAGTCCATCGCGCCCGACGAGGCACGCGACCTTCAGGCGACGCTGTGCGGCTACGACCGCCACGAGGCCGGACAGGCGCTCCTCGCCACTGTAGATCTCTACCGCCGATGGTCCGATGCTGACGCAGCGGTCGTTGAACGGCACCGCAATGCCGAGAAGCTCGCCGTGCAGTACCTCCACGACGTCATCGATCACGGCCTCTGACCTGGCAGCGGGCACCACCTCCACCAGAGCACGACCGACGTGCAGTGGCTCGCAACTTCGTTCCTCCTGACCGGAACGGAGGCGGTTCACGCAGGCTGAGCTGCCCGGCGGTTCAGTCCTCGGCGCCGTCTTCGTCGTCGAGCTCGGGAGCGTCGGGGTTGCGCAGCGGGCGCAGGCCCTGGGTCGGGGTGGAGGGGTGAAGCTGTAGCGGCCCAGGACGTTGAGGTTCTTGAACTTCAGCGGGGACAGGCGGGCGACGTCCTCGACGGAAGAAAGTAGAGAGAGCGGGAATGAACCAGTACGGCCATCCGGACGGGGCGGGGCCACGGGAGGGACGTCTGATCCGGTTCGAGTGGGGCAACTACGAGCAGCCGACCACGGTCGAGCTGAAGTTCACCCCGCACACGGAACAGGTCACCTTCGTCGAGGCCACCGAGACCGGCTTCCAGGGCTCGGGAGACGACACCGTCCGCTGGGTGAACGACACCGTCGGCGGCTTCACCACCGCGCTCTGCGCGATGAAAGCCCTACTCGAACACGACATCGAACTCAACGCCGTCCCCGACCACCACCCATCGGCCGAGGGATGGGATCAGGAATGACCGCGCAGCCGTCCGATGACGCACCCTCGGGCGCCCCGCAGCCGGGCGCTCCATCAGGGGCGCGGGGCAGTGCTGCGTCATGCGGCTCCGCCGCGGGGGCGCGCGCAACCCAAGTGGACCCGCAGTCGCCCGCTGGCCTTCCCGAGCAGACGCGAAGGCGCCCCGAAGCCACGGCAGTGAGCCGACCGGCGGCGAGCCGAGCGGTCGACCTGACGGTGATCGTCCCCGCCTACGACGAAGAGGACCGCCTCGCCCCCACCCTCGAAGCGATCCGCACCCACCTCGGCAGCACGGAAGAAGCGGTCACCTGGGAGCTGATCGTCGTCGACGACGGCTCCACCGACGCCACGGCGCGGATCGCCGAGGCCGCCGCTGCCGACGAGCCGCGCGTGCGGCTCATCCGTACCCCCGACAACCGCGGCAAGGGCCACGCCGTCCGCACCGGCGTCCTCGCCTCGCGCGGTCGCCGCGTCCTGGTCACCGACGCCGACCTGGCCACCCCGATCGAGGAGCTCGCCCTCCTCGCGCGCCGTCTGGACGAGGGCGCGGCCGCCGCCGTCGGCTCCCGCGCGCTGCCCGGCTCGCGGATCGCCGTCCGCCAGCACGCCGTGCGCGAGTTCATGGGGCGCGCCGGCTCCCGGCTGATACGGGCCGCCGCCGTGCCCGGCATACGGGACACCCAGTGCGGCTTCAAGCTCTTCGACGGCGACAAGGTCCGCGCCGCGTGCGCCGAGTCCCGCCTCGACGGCTGGAGCTACGACGTCGAGCTGCTGCACTTCTTCCGCCGCCGGGACTGGGAGGTCGCGGAGGTGCCCGTGCGCTGGGCCCACCAGCCCGGCTCCAAGATCCGGCCGTCCGCCTACCCCACCGTGCTCGCCGACCTCGTCCGGCTCCGCTGGCACCACGGCGACCGCGCGCGCCTGGCGATCCCCCTGCTCTACCTCCTCGCCGCCTTCGTCCTCTACGGCGGGCTGTGGGGCGGCCTCGGCCATGCCTACCTGGCCGACTCGGGCTCCGACCAGACGCAGTGGGAGTGGTTCTTCGCCGTCACCGCCGACAACGTCGCGCACCTGCGGAACCCGCTCTTCACCCACCTGCAGAACGCCCCGCTCGGCGTGAACCTCATGGCCAACACGGTCATGCTCGGGCTCTCCGTACCGCTCGCGCCCGTGACGCTCGCCTTCGGCGCGCACGTCACCTGGGCGATCGTGCTGACCGGCGGTCTGGCCGTGACGGCCTGCTCCTGGTACTGGCTGATCGCCAAGCGCTTCGTGCGCTCCCGCTGGGCCGCCGCGCTCGGCGGTGCCTTCTGCGCCTTCGCGCCGCCGATGATCTCGCACGGCAACGCGCACCCCAACTTCCTCGTCCTGTTCATGATCCCGCTGATCATCGACCGGGCGGTGCGGCTGTGCGAGGGCGAACGGCCGACGCGGAACGCCGTCCTCCTCGGCCTCTTCCTCGCCTACCAGGTCTTCCTCGGCGAGGAGGCGCTGCTGCTGGCCGTGACCGGTCTCCTGCTCTTCGCCTTCGGCTACGCCGTCGCCGACCCGGACGCCGCGCGCGCCGTCTCCGGGCGGCTGCTGCGCGGCCTCGGTGTCGCCGCGCTCGTCGCCGCGCCCATCGTCGCCGTCCCCGTGGGCTGGCAGTTCCTCGGGCCGCAGAGCTACCACAGCGTGCTGCACGGCGAGGTCGGCAACAACCCGATGGCGCTGCTGGAGTACGCCACCCGGTCGCTGGCCGGTGACGACGCGAAGGCGGCCGCGCTGTCGGTCAACCGCACCGAGGAGAACGCCTTCTTCGGCTGGCCGCTGGTCGTCCTGTCCGTCATCGTCGTCGTCCGCATGTGGCGGCGGCCCCTGGTGCGTGCGCTCGGCTTCACCGCGCTCGCCGCCGCCGTCCTCTCGATGGGCCGCAACATCCCGCTGCTCGGTACGGACAAGACGCTTCCCGGCCCCTGGCGGATGATCGGCGACCTTCCGTTCTTCGAGTCGGTCATCGAGTCCCGCGTGGCGATGATCTGCGTGCCCGCGCTCGGCATCCTCCTCGCCCTCGCCTGCGACCGGCTCGCCACGCGCCGCCTGCGCAGCGAACGCGAGCGCTCGCACCGGCTGCTCGGCTGGGCCGCGCTCGCCGTGGCCGTGCTGCCGCTCGTGCCCACGCCGTACCGCACCGTCGAGCGCGTCCCGGTGCCCGCCTTCATCACGGACGGCACCTGGCGTGAGCACGTACGCCCCGGCCGGACGCTCGTGCCGGTGCCCGTGCCGAGCCCGGCCGATGTGGAGGCGCTGCACTGGCAGGTGCGCGCGGATCTCGGTTTCGCCTTCCCGGGCGGCTATTTCAACGGCCCCTACGGCCCCGACCGCATCGGTATCTACGGACCCGAGCCGCGTTTCATGTCCGAGCTCCTGCGCAAGGTCCACGAGACCGGCAAGCTCCCGGAGATCGGGGAGCAGCAGCGCCGCGCGTTCCGTGCGGACCTCCGCTTCTGGAAGGCCGACGCGCTCGTGCTGGACCCGGGCGTGAACGGGGCGCCGCTCCGCGAGGCGGTGACCGCCCTGTCGGGGCAGGAGCCGAAGAAGGAGGGCGGCGTCTGGGTGTGGGACGTGGCGCCCTCGCACTGATTCCGGGGCCGCGGGCCCCGAGGCGGCCGGCCGGACCGGGCCACCGGCAGTTGTCGCAGGCCGGATCCGACCCCCGCCCCGTACGGGCGCGTACGAACGGCTCGGCGGCTACGACCAGTTCAGGCCCGTCAGCCGCTCGTACGCCTCGACGTACTTCGCCCGCGTCCGCTCCACGACCTCCTGCGGCAGCTCCGGCGGCGGCAGCTCGCCGTGCCGGTCCCAGCCGGAGGCCGGGGACGTGAGCCAGTCGCGGACGAACTGCTTGTCGAAGGAGGACTGCGCGCGGCCCGGCTGCCACTCGTCGGCGGGCCAGAAGCGCGAGGAGTCCGGGGTGAGGACCTCGTCGGCGAGGACGAGGTCCCCGTCCGCGAAGCCGAACTCGAACTTCGTGTCGGCGAGGATGATGCCCCGGTCGCGGGCGATGTCCCGGGCGCGGCCGTAGACGGCGAGGGTGGTCTGGCGGAGCTGGGCGGCGGTCTCCGCGCCCACCTGCCGGGCCACCTCCTCGTAGGAGACGTTCTCGTCGTGCTCGCCGACCGCCGCCTTGGTGGCGGGGGTGAAGATCGGCGACGGCAGCTCGGAACCGTCGGTGAGCCCCTCGGGCAGGGCGAGCCCGCAGACGGTGCGGGTCTGCTCGTACTCGGTGAGGCCGGAGCCGGTCAGATAGCCGCGGGCCACGCACTCGACGGGCACCATCTCCAGCGGACGGCACGCCAGGGTGCGGCCCTCCCAGCAGCTGGCCGCACAGCACCTTGAGATCGAAAGCCTGCGTCAACAGCTGAGCGATGGATCACACCGGCAGGTCACGCACCTGCCCCGCCCTCGACGCACCGCAGCCATTTCGAGTGGGGCAACTACGAGCAGCCGACCACGGTCGAGCTGAAGTTCACCCCGCACACGGAACAGGTCACCTTCGTCGAGGCCACCGAGACCGGCTTCCAGGGCTCGGGAGACGACACCGTCCGCTGGGTGAACGACACCGTCGGCGGCTTCACCACCGCGCTCTGCGCGATGAAGGCCCTACTCGAACACGACATCGAACTCAACGCCGTCCCCGATCACCACCCAGTCTGACCACCCTCCCGATGGTCGCTTCCGATGAGGCCGCGGCGCCGCCGAACTCACGGTGCTCGCCGACCATCTCACCGCCCACGGCCTGATCCTGGAGATGCTCGCCGGGCCCCGCTACGACCGCCATCGGCGCGGCGCCACTGCTGTTCGCGTTCTTCGCCGCGATGGCGTAGACCGAGCGGGAGAACATCCGCGAATCGACGATGGAGGGCCTCGACATCGCGGCCCGCAAGGGCAAGCACGGCGGCCAGCCGCCGGTCATCACTGACGACATGCTGCACACCGTGCTGCGGCGCCGCGCGGGCGGCGAGTCCGTCGAGCAGATCCCGACCTGATGATCCCCACCGGAAAACGCAAAGGTCTCAGCCCGAGCGTCGCCAGCATCTACCGGGCCCTCGCCGAACGCGAGAAGACCCAGGCGTACCCCGAAGCCATCGAGGCGGCCCGCACCGACTTCGCCGCACTCCAGAACGCCGACCCCGCTCGGACGCCACAACGCTCAGCTCACGACCATGATCAAGTGCTTAGCGTTAATGGCTGTACCGATGTTCCCCAAGCCCGTACGCGGTCTCGAAATTGGCTGGGTTGCTGCCTAGGGTTTCTCCTCCAATGTGCCCGCAGTCGCCGAGCGCGCCGCTGGGCGCGGCCGGCCGGGGCGCAGACAGGAGGCAGGCCGCGCTGCAGAGG
This sequence comes from Streptomyces luteireticuli, assembly GCF_041519305.1. Taxonomy (NCBI): domain Bacteria; kingdom Bacillati; phylum Actinomycetota; class Actinomycetes; order Kitasatosporales; family Streptomycetaceae; genus Streptomyces; species Streptomyces luteireticuli. Next base: position 915,648 of record NZ_CP167927.1, on the reverse strand, counting down.
TGGCGCGCGCCCGCGCCGTGCGCAGGCACTTGATCGGGGTAGGAAAAAATTGGCCTCCACCAGGCTTGGGCCGTGACTGGTCCGGAACTGCTGGTCAGCCCTGGGATGGCAGTGGGACAAGACGGCGCATACGCCGTATCGCGGGCTGTCCGTAGGATGGCGTCAGGCTCCTCATGGAAACAGTCTCCGACCCGCGCTGGAGCAGTCGGACGATCTCGGCTCCCGGAGGGCGGCACGCGTATCGCCCGGATCATCCTCGAAGACGTCGAACGGCGCGCTGCGCACCCGCCCGCCGTGCTCCGTCCACGCCGGGCTCGCGCCCTTCTCGGTGAGGGGGCCGATCGCCCCGACGGTCCTGCCGTCCTTCCGGAGGAATCCGTAACCGCCGGAGTCGGGGCCCGCGGAGCGGAACCTCGGCCCGGCGAGAGCCGTGCAGGCGAGGCCGAGTGCCCCGGGCCGCGTCCCGCCTCGCCCGATCACACCGCTCTCCGCGAACGCCTCCCTCCCGTCGGGCCCTTCGGGCCTTCACGGCCGTGGGGCGGGAGGTGGAAGCCGACCTCCGCACCGCCGCCGTCCGCCGTGGTGGCGAAGACGGTTCCGGAGTCGGCCGTGATGATGTCGTGCACGATGGCCAGACCGAGGCCGGAGCCGGGTGTCGCCTGTGTGCGGGGGCCGCGGTAGAAGCGGTCGAAGACGGCGTGCCGCTCGCCCGGCGCGATGCCCGGGCCCTGATCCCGTACGGTCAGGGTGCCCCCGCCGATGTGCACGACGACCGCGGTGCCCTCGGGGCTGAACTTCACCGCGTTGCTCAGCAGGTTGTCGATGCACCGCTGGAGCGCGCGGGGCCGGGCGCGTACCGGCACCGGCGGGTTCGCGTCGTCCCCGACGACGAGGACGGTGCGGCCGGTCCGGCGGCGCAGGCGCTGCGCGCCGTCCTCCGCGGCGGCGGCCAGGTCGACGGCCTCGGGATCCTCCTGCGTGTGGCGGTCGGTGGCCAGTTCGACGAGCTCGCGCACCAGGGCGTCGAGGGCGGCGGTCTCGGTGACCAGGGTGGTGAGGATCTGCTCCTCGTCCTCCGGGGCGAGCCTGCCGCGTGCCCGCTGCAGCAGCTCGGCGCTGCCGCGCACCGAGGTGAGCGGCGTGCGCAGTTCGTGGCTCGCGTCCTGGACCAGTTGCTGCTGCTGGGCGCGGGAGCGGCGCAGCGCGGAGAGCATGTGCTCGAAGCTGTGCGTCAGTTGGCCGATCTCGTCGGAGCCGGCGGGCGGCAGCGGCGTGGCGAGGTCCTGCGTGGTGGTGATGCGCCGGGTGGTGACGGCCAGCCGGCGGACCGGCCGCAGGATCCGTCCGAGGACGAGCCAGCCGACGAGCGCCGCGAAACCGACGGCGGCCGCCGTGGTCCAGGAGATCCGCCACAGGAACTGGTGGTCGAGGCGCGCGGCGCCCTCGTAGCTCTGGCCGACCATGACCGCCCCGCCTCCGGGCAGGGGCCTGGTCAGAGTGCCGTACTCGGTGCCGGAGACGACGACGTCCGCGCGGCTCTCGCCCTTCCCCGTCCGGGCCACCCGCAGCGCGTCCGGCGGGACCGGCAGGGTGTCGCGGCCGGGCGCCGTCGGCTTCACCGTCCCCCGGGCGGACACGACTTGCTCGATCATGTCCGTCCGGGCGGGCGGGGTCAGGCCGGCGGCGAGGAAGGCGACAACGGTGTTCGTACGGTCGTCCAGGCCCCGGTCGAGCTCGTCGGCGACCAAGGTGCTCACGCCCCGGTACGACATGAAGGCGGCGAGGGACATGGCGAGCGCGGCGGCCGTGGCCACGACGGCGGTGATCTTCGTACGGAGCGTCATGCGGGCCGGATCGTGTAGCCGACGTTGCGGACGGTGTGGATCAGCCGGGGCTCGCCGCCCTGTTCGGTCTTCTGGCGCAGGTAGCCGATGTAGACGTCGAGGGAGCGGGAGGTGGTGTCGAAGTCGAAGCCCCAGATGCGCTCGTACATCTGCGACCGGCCGAGGACCACGCCCGCGTGGGACAGGAGCAGTTCGAGGACATCGAACTCGGTCTTGGTCAGGTCGAGTTGGCGACTCCCCCGGAACGCCTGCCGGGACGCGGGGTCCAGGGCCAGGTCCGCGACCGTCAGGGTCCCGCTGTCCTCCGGTGGGTCGGTGCGCCGCAGCAGCGCCCGGATGCGGGCGAAGAGTTCCTCCGTCGCGAATGGTTTGGCCAGGTAGTCGTCGGCACCCGCGTCGAGCCCCGCGACCCGGTCGCCGATCTCGTGCCGGGCCGTCAGGACCAGGACGGGCAGCCGGTCGCCGCGCCTGCGCAGCATCCGGCACAGGCCGAGGCCGTCCAGGCCCGGCATGACCACGTCCACCACCGCCATGTCGGGCCGCTCCCGTTCCAGGAGGCCGAGGGCCTCCAGGCCGTCGCAGGCCATCAGCACCCGGTAGCCCTCGAAGCGCAGCAGCTGGTCCAGGGTGCTGCGCACTCCCGGGTCGTCCTCGACGACCAGCACCGTCCGGCGGCTCTCTGTTCCATCGATCATGTGATCATCTTTGTCGGCGGTGGAGGCGGTCATGGCACCGGCCCGGGCCGTCAGCCGCGGACCAGGGCGACGGTGATCGGCGGGAGGGCGCGCAGGCAGGAGGTGTCACCCAGCTCGCCGGTGCGGAGGAAGCGGGAGGAGATGCCGGTGACGCAGCGGCTCTGCTCCAGCTCGGGCACGTGCCCCATGTTGCGGACCGTGAGGAACCGGCTGCCGCGGAACTGCCGGGCGGCCTTCCTGCCGCTCGCGACGGGCGTGTTGGCGTCGAGGTCCCCGGAGAGCACCAGGACCGGGACGTCCGGCAGTTCGACCTTCGTGGGCTGCGGGTCGGGGGTGTTCTCCCGCGGCCAGCCGATGCACACGTCGCCGGCGTCCGTGGTGCCCTCGGTGAAGCCCTTGGCGCTGAACGCCCCGTACGCGCCGGGGCGTACGGAGGCCAGCGCGGCGTTGTACTGGCGCCACCGCTCGGACAGCGGCGCGTCCTTCGGCCAGGCCTTGCGGTAGTCGTTGCAGGTGACCGCGATGTACGGCGCCTGGTCCACCGTGCTGCCCGTCCTCCCCTCCTCCTGGACCAGCTTCCGCAGCGGCGCGGCGTCGCCCTTCACGAAGCGGTCGAGGGCGCGGGGCAGTTGCCCCAGCAGCGAGGGCTTGTCCGGTTCGAGGCCGACCTGGCTGCTGGCCGCCTCGAAGAGCAGGTTGGCGAGCTTGTCCTCGGTGAACCGCTTCTGGTGGACGCCGTGTCCGGTGGTGACCGGCACCGTCATGGGCTCGGTCCGCAGCCGCGCGGCCGTCGTGGCCAGGTCCTTCACGGTCCGTTCGCCGTCACAGGCGACGGGGACGCTGCGCTCGCACACGCGCTTCAGGGACGACGAGACCGCCTGGGCGCTGGGCCGCGCCAGCGGGTCGAGGGCGAGGGGGTAGGCGCCGGACAGCACGATGGAGCGCACGCGCTCGGGGTGGCGCGCGGCGTACACCGGCATCAGATACGTGCCGTAGGACAGTCCGTACAGGCTGAGCTGCGGCACTCCGAGGCGGGCGCGGATCGCGTCGATGTCGTCGGCGGTGGCCGCCGAGGTGTAACCGGCGACCTTGGGTCCGAGGTTCCTGGCGCACCGTTCGACCGCGGCACGCTGCTGGGCCCGCGTGCCGAAGCGGTACTCGGCGTCGGTGACCCCGCACGGGATCGGCTGCGACGTCCCGGTGCCGCGCGGGTCGACGAGCAGGAGATCGTGGTCCTTCAGCAGGCTCTCCAGGCCCCAGGCGAACGCCTCGGCCTTGTCGACCGCGGTCTCGCCCGGGCCGCCCGGGTTGACGGCGACGGTGCCCTCGGCGGGGCCGGGGGCGCTGTGGCGTACGACCGCGTAACTCACCTTGACCGTGCCGGACTTCGGCTTCCCCGCGACGAGCGGGCGGTCCAGCCGGCCGCAGTCGACCCGGTGCCCGCTCACCGTCGGGCACCAGGCGGGCGCCGCCGTGGCCTCGGGGCGGTTCATGGGCGCGGCGGCGGTGGCGGTCGCCGCCGGCAGTGCCGAGACCATCACCGCCGTTATGCCGACCGCCACGCCCGCGCGCCGAGCCGTGCTGCTCTTGTACGTCATTGCCCTCTCCTCCGCCCCGGGTTCCCCGGACTTCCCGGATCCCCCGTGTTCCTCGGGTGCGGGCACCACGTTGCCGTGCGTACTTCGCAGGCACGGCAGAGCGATGGCAAAGGCGTGTAAGAACCGGTGTTGCGTGCGGTCAGGGCAGTTCGAAGCCCGGGGCCATTCCGCCGAGCGGGTTCACGCACAGGCAATCCCGTCCCTCGGTGGTGGGCAGCGCGGCCACCGCGTCGAACAGCACGCCCCGCAACCGGTCCACGTTCGCCGCGAAGACCTTCAGCACTTCGTCGTGCGAGACGCCCTCCCCGGTCACCGACCCCGCGTCGAGGTCCGTGACCAGGGCCAACGATGTGTAGCACAACTCCAGTTCACGGGCGAGCGCGGCTTCGGGATGACCGGTCATGCCCACCACGGACCAGCCCTGCGCCCGGTGCCACAAGGATTCCGCACGGGTGGAGAACCGTGGCCCCTCGACGACGACCAGGGCGCCGCCGTCCACCGGCATCCAGTCCCGTCCGCACGCGGCCTCGAGCGCGACCGCCCGTCCGACGGGGCAGTAAGGGTCGGCCAGTGACACGTGCACCACGTTCGGCACGGTGCCGTCCGCGAGCGGCAGCCCGTCGAAGTACGTCTGCACCCGGGACTTTGTGCGGTCCACCAGCTGGTCGGGGATCAGCAGTGTGCCCGGCCCGTACTCCGGGCGCAGTCCGCCCACCGCGCACGGGCCGAGCACCTGACGTACGCCGACGGAGCGCAGCGCCCATAGGTTGGCGCGGTAGTTGATGCGGTGCGGGGGCAGATGGTGGCCGCGGCCGTGGCGGGGGAGGAAGGCGACCTGCCGGCCGGCGATCGCGCCGAGGAAGAGGGAGTCGCTGGGTGCTCCGTAAGGGGTGTCGACCTGGACCTCGGTCACCTCGTCGAGGAAGGAGGAGAAGCCGGACCCGCCGATGACACCGATCTCCGCGTTCGTCATGCCCGGCACGCTAGCCGCGCAAGCACAGCTCGGGATCGCGGCATCGGGAGACGTTCCTGTTCCGTAAGGCGGTCGGACGTTCCATGGCGGTCTTCCTCCGGGTGGGATGGAAGGCATGAGATCGCGCTTCTTCCCGCCCGTGTTCAAGGGCCGGCTGCATGACGCCCGTACGGCGACCTCGATCGGGCGGTGGCTCGGCCTGGCGTTCGCGGTGTGCTTCTGCACCGGTTTGATCAGCCACTTGATGCAGCACCCGCCGGGATGGCTCGCGAGCGAGCTGCCCAGCCGTCCGGTGTGGGGCTACCGGTTCACGCAAGGGCTCCACGTCGCGTCCGGTATCGCCGCGATCCCGTTGCTGTTCGCCAAGTTGTGGACGGTGTATCCCCGCCTGTTCGCGTGGCCCCCGGTGCGCTCGGTGCGGCATGCCCTGGAACGGGTGTCGGTGGCCGTCCTTGTCGCGGCCGCCCTCTTCGAGTCGGCGACCGGCCTGCTGAACACCGCCCTGTGGTACCCGTGGCCCTTCTCCTTCGTGGAGGCGCACTACGCCGTGGCCTGGCTGCTGGCAGGATCGCTGGTGTTGCACATCGCGGTCAAGGCGCCCGAGATCGCGGCACATTGGAGCCGTCGCTCGGCGGGCACGCTGTCCCTGCCCGCCGAGGACGCCCCGGACCGGCGCTCCCTGCTCGCCGCGGTGGCAGCGGCGGTCGGCGTCGTCACCGTGACCACGGTGGGGCAGTCCTTCACCCCGCTGAAGGACCTGGCCCTCCTCGCACCCCGCCACCCCGACCATGGTCCCGAGGGCCTGCCGGTCAACCGGACCGCCGCCGCGGCCGGGGTCGGCCCGGTCCACGCCGAGCGCTACCGCCTGACCGTCGCCGGACCGCGGTCCTGCACGCTGACGTTGGACGAACTGCGCGCACTGCCCCAGCACGAGGTCGAGCTGCCGATCGCCTGCGTGGAGGGCTGGAGCAAGTCGGCGCACTGGACGGGGGTGCGCGTCGTGGACCTGCTGGAGCGGGCGGGAGCCCCGGTCCATGCGCGGGTACGGGTGGTGTCGTTGCAGACCCGGGGAGGTTACCGGGTCTCCGAGATGGGTCACGAGCACGCCCGGGACCCGCTGACCCTGCTCGCTCTGCGGCTGAACGGTGAGGAACTGTCGCCCGACCACGGTTACCCGGTGCGTCTGATCGCTCCGAACCGTCCGGGCGTACTGCAGACCAAGTGGGTCGGCCGGCTGGAGGTGTTGTCATGAGCGTCAAGGTGCTGCGGCTGCTGGCCGGTGCCGCCGGGCTGGCGCTGATGGGTGTCGGCGCGTCCTTGTTGCTGGACAGGCAGCAGGACCTGGTGGGTGTGCTGGAGTGGCTCGGCGGGGCGGTGGCGTTGCACGACGCGTTGATCGCGCCGCTGGTGCTGCTCGTCGGGCCGGCGCTGGTCCGTGGCCAGGCGCGGGGGCCCGTCCGCGGGGCGCTGCTCGTCGGGGGTGCCCTCACCCTGGTGGCGCTGCCGGTGCTGCTGCGACCGGGGCCCCGCCCCAACTCGACGGTGCTGCCGCTCGACTACCCGCACAACTGGCTGCTGACCCTGGTGGCCGTGGCCACGTTCACGGCCCTGCTGGTGGTGGCGAAGACGGTCCGTCGCAGCCGACGGCGTCCACCTTCGTAGCGACGGCGTCCAACGGGTGTCCTGCGCACCGCCGGCACGGGATCCGCCGGTCCGGAAGGCTTACGAACCCCTGACGGATTTCCCCGCCGGCATCCGCAGGCGTGCGATCGGGCTTAGCGTCGGAGCATGTTGATCCTGGTCACCGGAGGTGCGGGCTTCATCGGCTCGCACATCGTCAGCGCTTTCACCAGTACCGGGCACGAAGTACGGGTGCTCGACGCGCTCCTGCCCGCCGTCCACCGTACGCCGCCGCCCGTCCCCGACGGCGTCGACTGGCGCCATGCGGATGTGCGCGACAGGGGAGCGGTGGCGGACGCTCTGCGGGGCGTGGACGCCGTCTGCCATCAGGCGGCGATGGTCGGTCTCGGCAAGGACTTCGCGGACGCGCCCGACTACGTCGGCTGCAACGACCTCGGCACGGCCGTGCTGCTGGCGGGCATGGCCGCGGCCGGGGTACACCGGCTCGTGCTGGCGAGTTCCATGGTGGTCTACGGCGAGGGCCGCTACGAGTGTGCCCGGCACGGCGTCGTACGGCCGGGGCCGCGGAGGACCGTCGATCTGGAGGCGGGCCGTTTCGAACCACCGTGTCCGCACTGTGGCGAGCCCCTGGCCGCCGGGCCGGTGGGGGAGGAGGCGCCGGCCGATCCGCGCAACGTCTACGCGGCCACCAAGCTCGCGCAGGAGCACCTGGCCGCGTCGTGGGCGCGGGCGACCGGTGGCCGGGCGGCGGCGCTCCGGTACCACAACGTGTACGGGCCGGGCATGCCGCGGGACACCCCGTACGCGGGAGTCGCCTCCTTGTTCCGGTCCGCGCTCGCGCGCGGTGAGGCGCCTCAGGTGTTCGAGGACGGCGGTCAGCGCCGGGACTTCGTGCATGTGCGGGACGTCGCGGGGGCCAACCTCACGGCCATGGACGGGCTGTCCGCTCTGCCGGAGGGTGTCCTGCGGGCGTACAACGTCGGCAGCGGCGAGCCGCACACGGTGGGGGAGATGGCCTCCGCGCTGGCCGCGGCACACGGCGGTGACGCACCCGTCGTCACCGGGGAGTACCGGCTCGGCGACGTCCGTCACATCACCGCTTCCTCGCGCAGGCTGTGCGACGAGCTGGGCTGGAAGCCGGTGGTGGGTTTCGCCGAGGGAATGGCGGAGTTCGCGAAGGCTGCGCTGCGGGCCGGTTGAGCCTTGCCCGGTGACAACTCGGGGGCTGTCCTTCGCACTTCACAGGGGCAGCCCTTCTCGGAAGGGGAAAGCGGGCTCAGGCGGCTGTCGGCAGGCGGACCTCGAAGCGGCAGCCGCCGGGCACGTTGTGGACGGCGGCCCGGCCGCTGTGGGCCTCGACGATGCCCCGCACGATGGCCAGGCCCAGGCCCGCACCGGCGGGCGGGGTGCGGGCGTCGGTGCCGCGCCAGCCGGTGTCGAAGACGCGGGGCAGGTCCTCGGCCGGGATGCCGCCACAGCCGTCGGTCACCGAGACGACGACGCTGCCGCCCTCCTCCCGGGCGGAGACGGCGACCGTTCCGTCGGTGGGCGTGCGATGAATGGCGTTGACGAGGAGGTTGGCCAGGACGCGGGACATCTCGCGGCCGTCGACCTCGATCGGCACCGGCTCGACTCCGTCGCCGATGAGCCGTACGCCGTGTTCCCTGGCGAGAGCGCCGACGCCCGCGATCGCGTCGCCGACGAGGTCGTAGACCGACATACGGGCCGTTTTCAGGGCGAGCACGCCGGCCTGGATGCGGGAGAGTTCGAACAGGTCGCTGACCATCCCGCCGAGCCGCTCGACCTCTGTGCGGATCCGGGCGTGGTAGACGCCCGGGTCGTCGACCATGCCGTCCTCCAGCGCCTCGGTCATCGCCTGCAGCCCGGCGAGCGGGGTGCGCAGGTCGTGGGAGATCCAGGCGACAAGCTCCCGACGGGACTCCTCCAGGGCCCGCTCGCGCTCCCTGGAGGCGGCCAGCTTCGCGCTGGTCGCGTCCAGCTCGCGGACCAGTTGGGCGAGTTCGGCCGTCGGGGCGGTGCTGGGCGGGGTGAAGCGGCCCTCGTCGCCGAGGGCGCGGGCGGCCTCGGCGAGGGCCCGGCTGCCCTTGACGACACTGCGGCCCAGGACGAGCGCCACCGCGAGGGAGGCGATCGCGGCGATGGAGCACACCATGGTGACGACCCACAGGTCGTGATCCGACAGCAGCATCGCCCATGACACGAGCATCGTCCCGGCGAGCATCGCGGCCACGGCGACGGCGGCGACCACGGCCAGTGACAGCGCGACCGAGCGGTTGTGCAGCAGCCTCAGGGCGGCCACACCGAACAGTCCGGCGGCGCCCGCGCCGATCGTCGCGTACAGGGCGATCAGGGAGGTGTCACGCAGCATCGTCCGCCCCGTTCGCCGCAGGTGGGTCGAAGCGGTAGCCGACGCCCCACACGGTGCTGATCAGCCGGGGATGGGCCGGGTCGTCCTCGATCTTCTCGCGCAGCCGGCGTACATGGACGGTGACGGTGGACAGGTCGCCGAACTCCCAGCCCCACACACGACGCATCAGTTCCTCCCGGCTGGTGGCCCGCCCGGGATTGCGCAGGAAGAACTCCAGCAGATCGAATTCCCTGATGGTCAGGGCGAGTTCCCGACCGCAGCGGGTGGCCCGGCGAGCCGCGGGGTCCAGAGTGAGCGGTCCGGCCCGTAGCCCCGTCAGGCGTGGTACGGACGGTGCGCCCTGCGCCGTCGCCGGCGCCCCCGCGCGGCGCAGCACCGACTCCACCCGCAGGACCAGCTCCCTCGGGCTGAAAGGCTTGGTGACATAGTCGTCCGCCCCGACCTCCAGGCCGAGGATGCGGTCCTCCTCGTCACCCCGGGCCGTCAGCATGATCACGGGCAGCGGACCGGTCTCGCGGATACGGCGGCAGACCTCCAGCCCGTCCATGCCGGGCAGCATCAGGTCCAGCACCACCAGTTCCGGCGGCTGCGCGGTAGCTCTGGCCACGGCGGAGGGACCGTCGGCGGCCACATCGACGTCGAAGCCCGCCCGGGTCAGGTATCCGGCGACGACCTCGGAGACGGTCGGGTCGTCGTCCACGACGAGTACGCGTTTCACGGTATCGAGTCTCACACCGTCCCCCGGCCGTCAGGGGGAGTAGTGGCGAACGTCAGGGATTCGTAAGGACTGCCGCCGACGTCAGAGATCCGTAAGGACCTCAAGTCCCTTACGTACCCTTTGCGTTCGTAGGGTGAGTGGGGTGATCCCGACTTCCCCCTCTTCTCCCGCCCGGGTCGATGTGGTGCTGCCCTGTCTGGACGAGGCCGAGGCCCTGCCGTGGGTGCTCGACCGGATCCCGCCCGGCGGCCGCGCCATCGTGGTCGACAACGGCTCCACCGACGGCTCGGCGGACATCGCCCGCGCACTCGGCGCCCACGTGGTGACCGAGCCGGTGCGCGGATTCGGCGCCGCCTGCCACGCCGGCCTGATGGCGGCCACCGCCGATGTCGTCTGCTTCTGCGACTGCGACGCCTCCCTCGATCCCGCCCTGCTGCCGGACGTCGCCGCACCCGTGCTGGGCGGCACCGCCGACCTGGTGCTGGGCCGGCGGCGCCCCACGTCCCCCAGGGCGTGGCCCGTGCACGCCCGCCTGGCCAACCTGGAGCTGGCCCGGCTCGTCCGCAGGCGCACCGGAGTGCGCCTGCACGACCTCGGCCCGATGCGGGCCGTCCGCCGCGAAGCCCTGCTGGCCCTCGGCCTGACCGACCGGCGCTCCGGCTACCCGCTGCAGATGGTGGTGCGCGGCGCCGACGCCGGCTGGCGGGTGCGCGAGACGGAGGTGCCCTATCACCCGCGCACCGGCCGCTCCAAGGTCACCGGCACCTGGCGGGGCACCTGGCAGGCGGTGCACGACATGCGTGCCGTGCTCGCCGAGATGCCCACTGCCACGACCGCTGTCGCCGGCGTGCGGGAAGGCGGACGATGAACGCCCTGCCTCCGGTGACCCTGCTGGTGATCGCCAAGGAACCCGTGCCCGGCCGCGTCAAGACCCGGCTCACCCCGCCCTGCACCCCTCAGGAAGCGGCCGCCCTGGCCGAGGCCGCCCTCACCGACACGCTCCGCACCCTGCTGCAAGCCCCCGCACGCCGTCGCGTGCTCGCTCTCGACGGCGCCTCCGGCCCCTGGCTGCCGCCCGGCTACGACGTCGTACCCCAGAGCCCCGGCGATTTGGACGAGCGGATCGTCGCCGCCTTCGCCCACTGCGACGGTCCGACGCTTCTGGTCGGCATGGACACCCCGCAACTGGCCGCCGACATGATCGCCGGATTCGGCCGGGACGGCCGCGACGCCTGGTTCGGTCCGGCCGCGGACGGCGGCTTCTGGGCGCTCGGCCTCGCCGATCCCGCCCGGGCCGGTGCCCTGGTCCGCGGGGTGCCCATGTCCACGGACCGTACGGGCGCGATCCAGCGCATCCGCCTGGCCGAGGCAGGGCTGACCGTCACCGACCTGCCGGTACTGCGTGATGTGGACACCGCGGCCGATGCCGCCGCGGTCGCCGCCTGCTGCGCACGGGGCTCCTGCTTCGCCGCCGTCCTCAACTCGATGGCAGAGGTGGTCCGATGAGCGGGACGGCGGTCGGCGTCGACTCCGCCGTGGCCGAGCGGCCGGAACCGGCCGTGGCGGAGCCCCGGGCGGAGGACCCGGCGGTGGTCAGGGCCGGGAAGCGCATGCCGACGCTCCCCGGCCGCCCCGCCGGGCCCGCGGAACCGGGCGCTCCGTGGGTCGGCGATCCCTATGCCCACGCTCTGCGCACCGGGCGCGGCCCGCTGTTCCTGCGCCGCCTGTCGCACCCCGACCGCCCCGACCGCCCCGACGACTTCGGCGGCTTCGGCGGCTTCGACGAGGAGCACATGCTGCCGCTGGACATGGAGCGCTGGTGTGCGCCTCCCGACGCGGCGGACATGAGCGTGCTGCACCGATGTACGGGCCCCGTCCTGGACGTGGGATGCGGACCGGGACGCATGGTGGCCGCACTGGCCGCCCGCGGCGTACCGGCGCTGGGTGTGGACCTCAGCCGGGACGCCGTGAAGCGGACCCGGCGCAGTGGTGGCGCCGCCGTCCGGCGGTCGGCCTTCGACCGCCTCCCGGGCGAAGGCCGCTGGGGCACCGTGCTGCTGATGGACGGCAACATCGGCATCGGCGGCGATCCCGCCGCCCTGCTCCGCCGCATGCGCGAACTCGTCGCCCCCGGCGGGCGCCTGCTGGCCGAGGCCGCCCCGCAGGACGTGGACCAACGTCTCACCGTGCATGTCGAGGACACCCACGGCCATCACGGGCGGCCCTTCCCCTGGGCCAGACTCGGCACCACCGCGCTCCTGAACGCCGCGGACTCCGCCGGCTGGATCCTGACCGGCAGGTGGACGGCCGAGGGGCGCCCGTTCGCGGAACTACGCCGCAGGCGCGCGCATCACCCCGATGCACAGCCCCCGATCACCGAAAGGTCCCATCACTCATGACCGACAGCGCCCCCACGCGCCGGTCGGCTCCCCGGCCCGCCGAGCCGTTGCCCGACCACCCCGCGGAGCCGGTGGACCGCCGCGCCGGCCGTGCGCGGACCACCCTGGTCGTGGCGGTGCTCGTCGCACTCAGCGCCGCTGTCATCGGCACCCTCCACGCCGGCGACAACCGGAGCGCCCCGGGCCGTCTGCTCGTGGGATACGCCATCGCCTGGGCACTGTTCGCCGCCGGGGTCCGGGCCGTACGCAAGGTCCCCGCGCGCACCGCGACCTTCCTGGTGCTCGCGGGCTCGGCCGCCGTCGTGCTTTCCGGCCTGGCGGCACCGCCCCGCACCAGCGACGACATGTACCGCTACGCCTGGGACGGCCGTGTGCAGGCGGCTGGTGTCTCCCCCTACGCCCACCCGCCGGCCGCCCCCCAGCTCGCCCGTCTTCGGGACGAGTGGCTCTTTCCCGCCGACGGAGCCTGCGACGGCTGGGGACTGAGGCGCACCGACAGCGGCGCGTGCGTCCGCATCAACCGGCCCGCCGTGCCGACGATCTACCCGCCCGTCGCGGAGGGCTGGTTCTTCGTCGTCCACACCCTCTCGCCACCCGGTGCTCGTCACAAGCCGCTCCAAGTGGGCGGCGCTGTCCTGGCGTTCGCCACCACCGTCGCCCTGCTCGCCGTCCTGCGGCGACGCGGCGACCCCCAACGGGCCCCTGCCCGGGCTGCGGTGTGGGGCTGGTGCCCGGCCGTCCCCTTCGAAGCCGTCAACAACGCACACATCGACACCCTCGGCGTCCTGCTCACCGTGCTGGCACTGGGCACCGTCAGCGCCGGGACGCGTCGCGGCGCCCTGCTCGGCGCGGCCATCGCGGTCAAACTGCTGCCCGTACTGGCGCTGCCCGGCGCTCTGTCCGGACAGCGCGGCGCGCGACGCATCGGGAGCGTGGCGGCAGCCGCCCTCGGCGCGGTCGCGCTCGCCTACCTGCCCTACGTCCTGGCCTCCGGAACCGGTGTCCTCGGTTATCTCCCCGGCTATCTGAACGAAGAGGGCTACGAACCCGGCAACGTACGCCGCTTCGCCTTGCTACGGCTGATCCTGCCGGACTCGGCCGCCGGAATCGCCGCTGTCGTCCTGCTCGCCCTGACGGCCCTGTTCGTATGGTGGCGCGGCGACCCGACACGCCCCTGGAGCGGTGCCCTCCTTGTGACCGGCACGGCTCTGCTGCTGTCCTCGCCCAGCTACTTCTGGTACTCCCTGCTCGTCATCGCCCTCGCAGCTCTGGACGGCCGCTGGGAGTGGCTCGCCGTCACCGTGGCCGGCACGGTCCTCTACCTCGCCGGGCGACTGTTGCCCGGATTCCCTTTGCAGGCATGGGCCTATGGCGTTGCCGCTCTCACTGTCGCACTGGGCGCCTGTTTGAGATACATGAAGCCACGAAGTCCCTGCTGACCGGCCGGGTCCGGCAGCAGCCTCCGCCTCGCCCTTGAGACCGCCGACCGCGCCGACCGCCTCATCGAGCACTCCACGCAGGAGCGGGACCGCGTCGGCCGGGGCGAGGAACCTGCCGGCCGCGGAGCCGCCCCGGGCCGTTCCAACTGGTGGGCAGGGAGCGGAAATATGTGACGTACGGTGCACCAAGGGAGGAGAGGGAGCCCATGGGTAGGATCCGTACGACCGACTGGTGAAAAAAATCGGCTTCCGAGACCTATGGGATTCGGACAGCCATATGCCAAGATCATCCCCACATGCGTGCCGCGGGCACAGGCGCGCTTTTCGGCACAGTTCTGGGGGACGGTGAACGATGTCCGTGCGGGAGACCACGATTCCTCTGGACAGTTGTGAGGGCGTCGGCACCGTGAACCGGCCGGCCGCAGCCGGTCCGTCCGCGTTACGGCTGCGCGTACTGGGGCAGATATCGGCCCGGTACGGCGCCAGCGACCTGGTCCTGGGGCCGCGCCGGCACCGGGCGCTGCTGGCGCTGCTGACCATCAGACCGGGCCGGGTGGTCCCCACCGGGCTGCTCATCGAGGAACTGTGGGGCGCCGCGCCGCCGCGCCGCCCCGTCGCCACCCTCCAGACCTACGTCAGCCACCTGCGCCGTGCACTGGACCCGGTCACTGGGTGCAAGAGCCCCTCCGTGCTGAACTACCGGGCGCCGGGCTACATCCTGCAGCTCTCCCCGGAACAGGTGGACGCCCACCGCTTCGAGACGCTGGTCCGGTCCGGCCGCCGGCTGCTGGACGGGCAGGACGCGTCCGGTGCGCGCAACGCGCTCACCGAGGCCCTGTCCCTCTGGGACGGATGCCCCTACCAGGAGTTCGAGGAACTCCCGGTGCTCGCCGACGAGTACGCCCGGCTGGAACAGGTCCGCCTGACGGCCGTGGAGTCGCTGGCCCAGGCCCGTCTGACGCTCGGCGAGGCCGCCGCGGTCGCCACCGAGCTCGCGCCGGAAGCGCGTCGTTACCCCATGCGCGAGCATCTGATCGGCCACCTGATGACCGCCCTGTCGGACATCGGGTGCCAGGCCGAGGCGCTGCGCGTCTACGAACGGACCCGCGCCTGTCTGGCCGAGGAGTTCGGGGTGGACGCCGGTGCCGAGCTCAAGCGGGTGCACGCGGCGGTCCTGCGGCAGGAGTCCCGTCGTCGTACCGCCGTTCCGGCCGTCGCGGCCCCGGGGCCCGTCGTCTCCGTGCGGGTCCCCGTTCGCGGCAGCGAGGTGTTCCGCGGCGAGGTCGACGTGGTCGGTGTGCCGGCGGGGAGCGGCTGTCCGTGTCCGGTCCCCGGGCCGTCGTTGTCCGGCGCGCAGCACGGGGCGGTACGGCCGGACGACGTTTCCCCGGCGGACCGTCCCGGCGACGACGGCGGCCCCCGGCGCCTCACCGGTGTGCTGCGGGTGGCCACGCTCCAGTCGATCAGCATCGGCGTGATGCCGCCCGCCCTGCGCATCCTGAACCGCGAGCAGCCCGGCATCCGGCTGGTCCTCACCGAGTACATCAACGCCGGGGAGCTGCACGCCGCGCTGGAATCCGGGGAGGCCGACCTGGCCGTCGGCCCGCTGCCCGACATGTGGCACCACCCGGTGCACCTGCTGGGCACCGAGGAGTTCGTCATCGTGCTGCCCCCGGACGACCCGTGCACCCTGCCCGTCGGCACACGGGTGCCCTTCTCCGCGCTGCGCGACCGCAAGTGGGTCCGCCTCGCCCCGCGCAACGGCCTCGCCCGCTTCCTCGACGAGGCCTGCGCCGCGGCCGGATTCCGTCCCGGCACCGCCATCTACACCGAACAGAGCGCCGCCGCACCGCTGTTGACGCTGTCCGGGCTCGGTCCCTCGCTGATTCCGGCGAACATGCTTCCACCGCACTTCGCCGGCCGCGTCTTCCTGCCCGAGCCGCCCATCCGCCGCACCCTGGCCGCCTATTCCTGCGGCCGCCCGGACGCGGTGGCCACCGTCTTCATCGAGACGCTGGTGGCCGGTGCGCACATCATGCCCCCCGGTCTGGTGGACCCGGTCCCGCGGCGCTGACGGCGGCGTCGCTTGCCCGAACCCGCTCACCCGGCCGCCGCGGCCAGCCGTTCCACGATCCGGGTGAGCACCTCGGGGGTGGTGGCGAAGTTGAGCCGGACGAAACCCCGGCCCGGCGGGCCGCAGTCGGTGCCGTCGACCAGCGTCACCCCGGCCCGGCGGGCGAAGAACTCCGCCAGGCCGTCCTCCGGCAGGCCCAGTCCCCGGAAGTCCAGCCAGCCGAGGAAGGTGCCCTCCGGCGGGACGTATCCCACCCCCGGCAGGTGCTCGGCCAGCAGATCGGCCAACAGCCGTCTGTTGTCGTCGAGTTGGGCGAGTACGGATTCGAGCCAGGGGCGTCCGGAGCGGTAGGCGGCCACCGCGGCCACGGCGCCCGGGGTGGCCGTCCCGTCGGTGGCCAGCCGTCCGAGCCGGGTCCACCGGTCCCGGTCCGCGTCGTTGGTCAGCAGGACCTGGGCGCATTTGAGCCCGGCCAGGTTCCAGCCCTTGGACGCCGAGGTGGCGGTGAGGGCGTGGCGGGCCGCCGTCGGCGAGACGGACGCGTACGGCACGTGCCGGTGCCCGGGGAGCACCAGGGGCGCGTGCACCTCGTCGGCGAACACCCGTCCGCCGTGCCGTTCCACCACCTCGCTGACGGCCAGCAGTTCACCGCGTTCCATGACCCTGCCGAGGGGGTTGTGCGGGTTGCACAGCACCAGCAGGTGTCCGCCGGCCGCGTAGGCGCGGTCCAGTGCGTCCAGGTCGTAGACGTACCGGCCGCCGGAGCGGACGAGTTCCACCTGGAGGACCGGGCGGCCGAGCAGCCCGGGCACCGTGAGGAACGGCGTGTACGCCGGTACCGGGACGATCACCGGCGAGCCGGGGCGGGAGAAGTGCGCGACGGCCACGTGGAAGGCGCGCACCACGTCGGGCAGCAGCCGGACGTCCTCCGGGTCCACCCGCCAGCCGTAGCGCTCGTCCTGCCAGGCCGCGCAGGCCGCACCGGCCCGGGCCGCCAAGGACGGGGTGAGGTAGCCCAGTTGGTCCCGGGTCACGGCGGTCCGCAGCGCGGCGGTCACCGCCGGTGCGGTGCCGTAGTCCATCTCGGCGGCGCAGGCCCCCAGTCCGCCGGGACCGGCCGTCTCCCACTTGAGCCGGTCCCCTGTGGGCCGGGCGGGGGCGGCCGGGCCGGGGCCGGGGAAGGGGGCGGGCGGGCGCGTCATTCGCTGAGGACGTGTTGTCCGGCGGCGATGCTCTCCTCCCAGTTCTGCCCGTCGAATTCGACGAATTCGACGTTCTCGGCAGCCGAGAGGTCCAGGCAGCGGGCGTTGACGCTGAAGTACCCGGTGGGGTGCGAGCGCGGACGGTAGAAGGGCATGATCCCGCAGACCGCGCAGAAGGTGTGGTCGGCGATGCGGTTGCCGAACCGGTAGGGCTTGAGGTACTCCTGCCCCTGGTGCAGGGTGAACCGCTCCTCCGGGACCATCAGTTCCTGGTGCCCCGACTTGTAGCAGATCCCGCAGTTGCACAGGGTGAGGGTGAGGTTGCGGCTCGCGCGGGCCGAGAAGCGTACGCCCCGGCAGTGGCAGGAGCCCTCGTACCACACCCGCTCGATCCCGCCGTCGGTGACGGCGGACGGCTCGGACATGGTGGACGGCTCAGACACGGTGGACGGCTCAGACATGGCACTCCGCCCCGGCCGGCTCGGCGTCGAGCGTCGGCAGGTCCACCGACATCGGAAGGCCGGTGTGCGGCCGCAACGAGTCGTAGTGGTGGGACACATGACCCGCGGCGGCCGGCCGGCGGGTGAAGAAGATCAGCATGTCCCGGGTGGAGGGCTGCCCGGGGTCGGCGGCGGTCACAGGGGAGACGCTGTGCTTGCGCTCGTGGTCGACCACGAGCAGGGTGTCCAGGAAGCGGCCGTGCCGGACGTGGCCCAGCACCAGCTCCGGGTCGGTCTCGTGCCACCGGACGCCGTTGGTCTCGCCCATGTCGTGGAGGTACGTCACCGCGCTGTCCTCGGTCATATTGGTGCTGCCGAGGAGCGTGGTCATGGTGTGGTCCACGCCGTCGCTGTGCACGCCCTCCAGCGCCGGCTCGCCCAGCAGGGCGGCGTCGGTGACCGTCCTGAGGTTGAACAACGTACAGATCCAGTCCGTCGACCCGTAGTCCAGGAACGGGCGATGAGCCGTCCGCACGCCGTCGACGACCAGGAGCTTGAAGGCCAGCAGCGCCTGGAAGGCGGTGTTCAGCTGGAGGTCGTCCTGCACCTCCTCGAAGACGCGCAGCTCGCCCGAGTCGTGCCGGACGAAGTCCTCCTCCTTGGACAGCACGAAGGGCTGGAACTCCAGCCGACTGGCCCGCCGGGCCACCGGATCGAGCCGGAAGCGGCCGTTCCGGGACTTCCGGAAGGGCAGCGTCGGATCGCTGCTCAGCCCGTCGCTGACGAGTTCCAGGCTCTCCAGATCCGCTGCCGAGGCCCCCAACGACCGGAGAATGCCCGCCATCCGCGGGCCCTCGACGAAGACCGACCGGTCGCGTATGTACCGGGATTTGATGTCCCTGATTTCCGCGAAAACAGCCGGGTTGATTTCCGAGGTTTTCATGCAACCTCCCTGTGAATGGTCCCTGTGAATGGTCCGGACGGGGGACCGTGTCGCATTCCGCGGCAAAAGTTAGGTGCGTCCGGATCGGGGTGTCAAGTCCCCGGAACCGCCGCGCATTTACCGGGGAGTGCCCGTCGAATCGCCGCCGTTGACAGTGCGTTGACACGGCGTTGACGTCTCGTCGGCGCCGCTCCCCTAACTTTTTCGAAGGCGGCAGGGCAACGCCGTTCCGGCCCTGATTGACTTCACCTAGGGGAGCACGTGACGAAAGAGAGTCGCACGGCGGTCGGCTTCGAAGAGGGCCGTACCGGAGGAGCGAAATGGTTCAACGACCTCACCCGGTCGCGGTTCGCGGGGCCCGTGACCCCGCACCACCGGGTCCTGTCGCGCTCGGTCTCCCCGGAGACGCTCGCCGTGCACGCCGGCACCTATGAGGACCCGGTCACCGGTGCGGTCGGGACCCCGGTCTTCCAGACGAGCACCTTCCTGCTGGACGACGCCAGTTACGCGGCCTTCTCCGACGGCACCTCGCGCGACGTCCCCATCTACACCCGCTACGGCAACCC
The DNA here is from genome assembly GCF_041519305.1 of Streptomyces luteireticuli. Classification (NCBI taxonomy): domain Bacteria; kingdom Bacillati; phylum Actinomycetota; class Actinomycetes; order Kitasatosporales; family Streptomycetaceae; genus Streptomyces; species Streptomyces luteireticuli. The sequence continues at coordinate 896,727 of NZ_CP167927.1, read as the reverse complement.
CTCCCAGTGGTCGGTCCAGGAGAAGATCGCGGCCCTGGAGGGCAGCCGCAGCGCCCTGGTGACCTCCTCCGGGATGAGCGCCATCGCCAGCACCATCTACGCGCTCACCAACGCCGGCAGCCACATCATCTCCGCCTACGACGCCTACGGCGGGACCTACAACCTGCTGCGCGAGGACATGCCCTCGGCCGGCCGCGAGGTCACCTTCGTCGACCCCACCGACCTCGACGCCATCGAGGCCGCGGTCCGCCCCGAGACCCAGCTGCTGTTCTTCGAGACCCTGACCAACCCGCTGCTCAAGGCCCCCTCGATCCGGCGCATCGCACGGATCGCCAAGGAGGCCAACGCCCTGCTGGTGGTGGACAACACCTTCCTCTCCCCGGTGAACATGCGGCCGCTGGACCTGGGCGCCGACGTGGTCGTGCACAGCGCCACCAAGTACCTCGGCGGGCACAGCGACCTGACCGCCGGTGCCGTCGTCGGCCGCCGGAAGTTCCTCGACCGGATCTGGGCGCAGGCGCTGCGCTTCGGCGGCACCCTGGAGCCCCTCACCGCGTTCCTCCTCGAACGCGGCCTGAAGACCCTGCCCCTGCGCATGCGGGCCCAGAACGACAACGCCCGCGCCATCGCCCGCCATCTCGCCGGGCACCCGCGGATAGCCGCCGTCCACCACCCCGAAATCGGCGGCGCGCGCTATGCGGATCTGGAGCGCGAGGACTATGCGGGATACGGCGGCATGGTCAGTTTCGAGGTGCGCGGCGGGGACGAGGCGGCGCTGGACTTCATGAAGAAACTCAGCATTCCCTATGTCGCCACCAGCCTCGGCGGTGTCGAATCCCTGGTGAGCATGCCCAGCAATACCTCGCACAGTTCGCTCACCGCACGCCAGCGGGCCCAGATCGGCATCAATCCCGGACTGGTCAGGTTCTCGGCGGGCATCGAGAACGCCCAGGACCTGATCCGTGACCTGGACAACGCACTCGGCGCGCCGGACGAGAACACGCCGGACGAGAACACGCCGGACGAGAACACGCCGGCCGAGGACGCGTCGGACGAGAAGGGCATGTCATGAGGAACAGTTTCAACACCGCCGGATTCAGCGAAGTGGTCCACGAAATCCGCAACGACCCCGCCGAGGCCGATTTCTGGTACACCGCGAAGGCCCGGTCCTCGCCCCACCGCGGCCTGTCCGCGAGCCTGGGCCCCGCGCTGTTCGGCTCGATCAAGTCCGCGCGCCGCTTCCAGGTCGACGTCGGGGACCCGGCCGGCACCCCGGGCGCGGACGGCCCGCTGCCCCTGCACCTCGCGCTCACCGGCATCGCCTCCTGCGCGCTGACCACCCTGGTCGGCGGCGGCAGCGCCCAGGGCATCGTCTTCGACAGCGCCGACATGGAACTGACCTGCCAGGACGGCGCGTACAGCTCGCGGATCGCCATCGGGGGAGTCCCGGACGGCGACGTCGTGGCCGAACTCGTCGGCCAGGTCGAGCAGTTCAGCCCCAACTACCGCACCCTGACCCAGCACGCCCCGGTGGCCCTGGAGTTCGCCTCGCGCCCCCTGCCGGACGCGGCCGACGCGGCCGACGGGCACGTCCCGGCCACCGGCACCGCCGCCTGCCTGGTGCGCTGGGTCAGCGGCACCCAGCTCCTCTCCCGCCCGCTGGGCCCCGGCGCCGGGGAGGACCTGCGGATCGACGCACCCAAGCAGCTCACCGGCGTCGACTGGGGGCCCAACCCGCAGGAGTACCTGCTCATGGGCCTCGCGGCCGATGTGGCCGCCCAGTTGGGCCGCCGCAGCCGCGAGACCACCGGCCGGCCGCTGACCTGGGAGGTGACCGCCGCCGGCCGGGAGGACGTCGGCGGACTGCTCCAGGCCGTCCCCTCGGCCGTCGTCCACCTCCAGGACGTCTCCTGCACCGTGCACCTGCCCCAGGACGCCGAACCGGGCACCGAGGCCGAGTTGGAGGAGCTCGTCCGCGCCGCCTTCGCCGACTCCCCGGTGCGCGACCTCATCAGCACCGCCCGTTCCGCCGACATCTCCTGGCAACTACAGGGATCCGACTGCGCATGAACCACGACCGCCCCACCGACGTCCTCGCCCTCGGCGGAGGACCCGCCAACCTCAGCCTGGCGGCTCTGGCCGCGCCCCTGGACGGACTCCGCGTCACCGCCCTGGAGTCCAGGACCTCCGTCACCTGGCACCCCGGCCTGCTCTGGAGCGGCTCCCGCCTCCAGGTCAGCGGAGTGAAGGACCTCGTGAGCCTGGTCGACCCGCGCAGCCGCTTCGGCTTCCTCAACTTCCTCCACGAACAGGGGCGGCTCTACCGCCACCTCATCGCGGCCGCCGACCACGTCAGCCGCAAGGAGTTCGACCAGTACTTCACCTGGGCCGCCCAGCTGCTGGACGTACGCCTCGGCGAGCACGTCGAGGCCGTCGAACACCACGGCGACCGCTTCCTGGTCCGTACCACCCGTGGCACCCGCCACGCCGACCACCTCGTCCTCGGCGTCGGGCAGACCCCCCGACTGCCCGACTGCGCCCGGGACATCACCCACCCCCGCCTGTGGCACGCCGCCGAGCACCTCACCCGCGACGTCCCGCTGGACGGCCGGGACGTCCTGCTCGTCGGCGGCGGACAGAGCGCCGCGGAAGTGGCCCTGGACCTCATGTCCGGCCGCGCCGGCACGCCCCGCCGCCTGACCTGGGTCACCGGACGCCGCGGCTTCGCCCCGCTCGACGACTCGCCCTTCGCCGACGAGTGGTTCAACCCCCGCTACGTGGAGTACTTCCGCGACCTGCCGCCCGAGCAACGGGCGGACCAGCTCGCACGGCAGCGCTGCGCCGGCACCGGCATCACCCGCGAACTCCTCGCCCAGGTCTACAAGCGTCTCTACGAGCTGGACTACCTCACCGACACCCCCTTCCGGCACGAACTCCTCGCCGGCACCCGGCTGGACGAGCTCGCGCAGGACCACGACGGCTTCCGGGCCACGCTGCTCGACACCGTCACCGGCACCCGCCGCCCCCACCGCAGCGACATCGTCGTCCTGGCCACCGGCTACCGGCCTCAACGCCCCTCCTTCATGGCGCCGTTGGAGGACCGCATGCCGCTCGACGGCGACGGCTACGCCGTGGCCGCCGACTACCGGGTGCCCTGGGACGGCCCCGACACCAACCGGATCCATGTGCAGAACGCCGCCCGCGCCACCCACGGCATCGCCGACCCCAACCTGGGCCTGGCTGCCTGGCGCTCCGCCGTCATCCTCAACAGCCTCCTCGGCCACGAGCACTACGCGCTGAAGGCCGACGAGATCACCCTCGGACTCGGGGGCCGGCCATGACCGCACAGCAACCCGCCGTCAGCGGCACCGGGCGCTACCGCGAACTGTTCGCCGTCCCCGGCGTGGCCCGCTCCATCCTGCTGATGTTCGTGGCCCGCCTGCCCGTCACCGCCATGGGCCTGACGCTGACCCTGCACGTGGTCACCGACCTGCACCGCGGCTACGTCGCCGCCGGACTCGTCGCCACCTCCACCACGGTTGGCACCATGCTCGGCGCACCGCTCGTCGGCCGCGCCCTGGACCGCCACGGGCTGCGCCCCGTCCTCGCGGTGTGCGGCACCGTGGCCACCGCCTACTGGATCGGCACGCCCTGGCTGCCCTACGAGGCCCTGCTCATCGCCGCGTTCCCGGCCGGCGCCCTGGTGATCCCCGTCAGCTCGCTCTCCCGCCAGGTGCTCACCGCGCTGGTGCCGGAGCACACCCGCCGCACCGCCTTCTCGGTGGACGCCATCGCCATGGAGACCTCCTTCGTCGTCGGCCCCGCCGTCGCCCTCTTCCTGGCCGCCAACCTCTCCAGCCGGATCGTGCTGACGGGGATCGGCGCGGTGGTCGCCCTGACCGCCCTCCTGCTCCACCTGCAGAACCCCCCGCTGCGCAGCAGCCGCGAACCCGCCGCACCCGTGCCCGGGGGAGTGCGCTCCTGGCTCGACGGCCGGATGACCGCGACCCTGCTGGTGTCCATGGCCGTGCTGTTCGTCCTCGGCGGCACCGAACTCGCCCTCATGGCCGCCCTGCGCGCGAGCGGCGAGGTCGCCTGGACCGGCACCGCCGTCGCCATCATGGCCCTGGCCTCCATCGTCGGCGGCATCGTGCACGGCGCGGTGCGCCGCTCCCTGCCCCAGTCCGCCCTGATGACCCTGCTGGCGGTCCTGGTGATCCCGGTCGGTCTCATCACCGGCCCGTGGTGGCTGCTCGGCCTGGCCCTGGTGCCGATGCAGCTGGTCTGCGCGCCGACGCTGGCCGCCATCTCCGAGAACGTCAGCAACCTCGCCCCGCCGCACGCCCGCGGCGCGGCCATGGGACTGCAGGACTCGGCCACCCGGATCGGCGGCGCCCTCAGCTCCCCGTTGATCGGAATCGTCATCGACCGGTCGACGCCCGCCTGGGGCTTCGCCGCCTCCGGCATCGGCGGACTGCTCTTCGTGACGGCCGCCGCCCTCTGCACCGGCGGAGCCCGCCTCGGCTCCCCCCGCAGACAACCCACCCTCGACACGCCCTCGACCTGAACAGGTGAAGACGATGACCACCATCGACACAGAGACCACCGTCGGCACAGAGACCGCCATCGACACGGAGACCGCCCTCGACACGGACGCCGGCTCCTGGACGACCGCCGCCCGCATCTACAACTCCACCGTCGCCTCCTGGGCCATCAGCGCCGCCTGGGAACTGGGCGCGCTCGACGAGCTCGGCGAGCAAGGCGCCCTGGACACCCAGGAGTTCGCCACCCGCCACGACCTCGACCCCGCCGCCACCCTCGGCATGTTCCGCGCCCTGGCCTCGGTCGGCATCGTCCACCGCGACGGCACCCGGATCACCCCCGCCGAGTCCTTCGCCGAGATCAACCGGACCCGCTCGCTCTTCCACTGGCTGGTACGCGGCAGCGGCGAACTGTTCCGCCAGATGCCCACAGTGCTGCGCAACGAGAACCGCCACGGCACGTTCTACCAGCGCGACGCGATCGCCATCTCCCGCTCCTGCAAGGAGATCAGCACCTTCTGTTACGACGCCTGGTTCTGGACCGCCATGGACGGCCTGGGCTTCGTCCCCCGCGTCGCCGCCGACCTGGGCTGCGGCAGCGGCGAACGCCTCCTGCAGATCCTGCGCCGCCACCCGGGGACCAGGGCCATCGGCGTGGACATCGCCGGCGACTCCCTCAAGGTCGCCGAGACCGACGCCGCCGCGGCCGGACTGGGCGCACGCATCTCCTTCGTCGAGGCCGACATGCTCGCCATGGACCCGCGACCGGAGTTCGCCGAGGTCGAGCTGCTCACCTGCTTCATGGCCGGACACGACTTCTGGCCGCGCGAGCAGTGCGTCGCCACCCTGGCCCGGCTGCGCCAGCTCTTCCCCAACGTCCGGCGCTTCCTCCTCGGCGACGCCACCCGCTCGGTGGGCGTCGCCGACCAGGACATGCGGGTCTTCACCCTCGGCTTCGAGGTGGCCCACGACCTGATGGACACCTTCATGCCGACCGCCGCCGACTGGGAGTCCGTCTTCGCCGAGGGCGGCTGGCAGCTGCGCCGCAAGCACTCCATCGACATGGTGGCCAACGAGGTCATCTTCGAACTCGAGCCCCGGTGATCCGATGACCTTCGTGCACGAACTGTTCCAGGAGCAGTGCCGCCGGACCCCCGACGCCACCGCCGTGGTGTGCGGGGACGAGACGGTCGGCTACGCGGACCTCAACGCCCGCGCCAACCGCCTCGCCCGCCACCTCGTGGCGCTCGGGGCCGGCCCCGAACACCGGGTGGCCGTGCGGCTGCCCCGCTCGGTGGACGCGCTGGTGGCCCTGCTCGCCACCCTCAAGGCCGGAGCGGCCCACCTGCCGGTCGACCCCGGCCAGCCCGCGGAGCGCACCGCCGCCCTGCTCCGGGACGCCGCCCCCACGGCCGTGCTCGACGCCCCGCTCGCGGCGGTCGCGGACCACCCGGCCACGGACCTCACCGACGCCGACCGCACCGCCGCGCTGCACCCCGCCCACCCCGCCTACGTCATCCACACCTCCGGATCCACCGGGACGCCCAAGGGCGTCGTGGTCGAACACCGCAGCCTGACCAATCTGTTCCACCACCACACCGACACCCAGTACGCCGACCTCGCGGCCGCCGGCGAGCGGCTGCGGGTGGGCGGCATCGCGCCGCTGGCCTTCGACGCCTCCTGGGACCCGGTGCTGTGGATGGTCGCCGGCCACGAACTGCACCTGCTGGACGAGGAGACCCGCCGCGACCCCGCCGCGCTGACCGACTACGTCCGCCGCCACCGCCTCGACGTCATCGACCTCACCCCCTCCCACCTCGAACAGCTCCTTCCGTACGGGCTGATCCGCGACCCGGGGGCCCGCCCCCGGCTGGTCGTCCTCGGCGGCGAGGCCCTGGGCGAACCGCTGTGGCGCGAGCTGCGCGACACCCCGGGCGTCACCGCCCACAACCTCTACGGCCCCACCGAGTGCACCGTGGACGCCCTGTGGGCCCCGTCCACCGCCGCCGAGGACGTCGTCGTCGGCGGCCCCGTCCGCCACACCACCGCCCACGTCCTGGACGAGCGCCTGCGTCCGGTGCCCACCGGCGAGACCGGCGAACTCTACGTCGCCGGTGCCGCGTTGGCCCGCGGCTACCTCGACCGGCCCGGACAGACCGCCGACCGCTTCGTCGCCGACCCGTACGGCCCGCCCGGCACCCGGATGTACCGCACCGGCGACCTCGTGCGCCGCGGCGAGGACGGCCTGCTGCGCTACGCCGGCCGCGCCGACGACCAGGTCAAGATCCGCGGCTTCCGGGTCGAGCCCGGCGAGATCGAGACGGTGCTGCGCGAGCACCCCGCCGTCGCCCAAGCCGCCGTCCACGTCCACGACTTCGGCGGCAACGACCGGCGGCTGATCGCCTACGTCGTCCCCGTCGCCGGGGGCGCCACCCCCGACGACGTCCGCCGGCACGCGGCCCGCCACCTGCCCGGCCACATGGTGCCCGCCGCCGTCGTCCCCCTGGACGCCCTGCCGCTGACCGCCAACGGCAAGCTGGACCGCGCCGCGCTGCCCGCACCGCACCCCGGCGACACCGCCCCCGCGGCGGCCCCGCGCTCGGCCGGGGAACGCCGGCTGTGCGAGCTGTTCGCCGAGGTGCTGCGGCTGCCCCGGGTCGCGCCCGACGACTCCTTCCTCGCCCTGGGCGGCGACTCCCTGCTGGCCATCCGGCTGACCGGCCGGATCGGTGCCGCCCTCGGCGTACGGGCCACCGTCCGCGAGGTCTTCGAGCACCCCACCCCCGCCGGGCTCGCCGACGCCCTGGACGGCCTGTCCACCATGCCCGTCGCCCCACTGCGGCCTGAAGCGCGCCCTGAGCGGATCCCGCTCTCCTTCGCCCAGCAGCGTCTGTGGTTCCTCGACCGGCTCGAAGGCCCCAGCCCCACCTACAACGTGCCCGTGGTCTCCCGGCTTTCGGGCCCGCTCGACCGGGAGGCGCTGCGGCTGGCCCTGCGGGACGTGGTCGCACGGCACGAGGCCCTGCGCACCATCCTCCCCGAGACCGACGGCGCGCCCGTGCAGCACGTCCTGCCGGCCGAACAGGCCGTACCCGTGCTCACCGTGGAGCACGTCGCGTCCTCGGAGGTGGAGGAGCGGCTGCGCGAGGCGGCCCGCCACGCCTTCGACCTCGCCGCCGACATCCCCGTCCGTGCCTGGCTCTTCGAACTGGCCCCGGACGAGCACGTCCTGATGGTGCTGGTCCACCACATCGCCGTCGACGGCTGGTCGCTGGACCCGCTCGGCCGCGACCTGGGCACCGCCTACGCGGCCCGCCGCTCCGGCGCCGAGCCCGACTGGGCGCCACTGCCGGTGCAGTACGCCGACTACACCCTCTGGCAGCGCGAGGCCCTCGACGACACCACCGCACAGGCCGACTTCTGGAAGCGTGAACTGGCGGGCATACCCGACGAGTTGGGCCTGCCCTTCGACCGTCCCCGCCCGGCCGTGGCCTCCTACCACGGCGGCACCGTGGACTTCCGGGTGCCCGCCGACGTCCACCGGCGGCTCGTGGAACTGTCCCACCGCCGCGGCGTGACCATGTTCATGGTCTTCCAGACCGCCCTGGCCCTGCTGCTGTCCAAGCTGACCGGCGGCACCGACATCCCCGTCGGCACCCCGGTGGCCGGACGCGCCGACGAGGCGCTCGACGACCTGGTGGGCTTCTTCGTCAACACCGTCGTCCTGCGCAACGACCTCTCCGGCCACCCCACCTTCGAGGACCTGCTGGAGCGCACCCGCGAGAGGGACCTCGCGGCCTTCGCCCACCAGGACATTCCCTTCGAGCAGGTCGTGGAGGCCGTCAACCCCGTCCGCTCCCTGGCCCGCAACCCGCTGTTCCAGGTGTCGATCACCATGAACGACCTGGACACCGCCCTGTCCCTGCCGGGACTCGCGGTGACCGGCCGGCAGCAGACCTTCGGCGTCTCCCGCTTCGACCTCAACGTCAACTTCCATGAGCAGGACCACGGCGTCGGCGGAAACGTCGAGTTCAACGCCGACCTGTTCGACACCGCCACCGTGCAGGACATCGCCGACCGGCTCGTCCGCCTCCTCACCGCCGTCGCCGACGACGCGTCCCGGCCCTGCGGCGCCCTCGACGTCCTCGCCCCCGAGGAGCGCGAGCGCATCCTCACCACCTGGAACGACACCGCGCTCGACGTCCCGGCCGCCACCCTCCCGGACCTCCTGGAGGCCCAGGCCGTCCGCACCCCCGACGCGCCCGCCGTGCAGACCGGCGACCTCACCCTGACCTACGCCCAGCTCAACGCCCGGGCCAACCAGCTGGCCCGGCACCTGGTCGCCCACGGCGTCGGCCCGGAAGCGCTCGTGGCGCTGCAACTGCCGCGCTCCGCCGACCTGGTGGTGGCTATCTGGGCCGTCCTCAAGGCCGGTGGCGCCTACCTGCCCATCGACGCCGAATACCCGGCCGAGCGCAACGCCTTCATGCTGCGCGACGCCCGGCCGACCCTCGTCCTCACCGAACCCGTCGATGTCTCCCACCTGCCGGACGGCAACCTCACCGACGCCGAACGCACCGCCCCGCTGCTGCCCGCGCACCCGGCCTACGTCATCTACACCTCCGGATCGACCGGTGTGCCCAAGGGCGTCTCCATGCCCGGCGCCGCCCTGGTCAACCTGGTCGTCTGGTGGGCCACCTGGGAGCCGCCCCGCCGCATCGCCCTGTTCTCCGCCATCAGCTTCGACGTCTCCCCGATGGAACTGCTCATCGCCACCACGTCCGGCGGCTGCATCGTCGTCCCCGACGACACGATCCGCAAGGACCCGGAGCGGCTCGTCGCCTGGCTCGCCGACCAGGAGATCAGCGACCTGACGGTGGTACCCAACCTGGTGCTCAACGCGGTGTGCGAGGCGGCCCGGACGGCGGGCACGAGCCTGCCCGCCCTGCGGCACGTCGGCCAGGGCGGCGAGGCCCTCGTCCTCTCCGGCGCCGTCCAGGACATCTTCCGCGCCGGCGAGGGCCGCCGGCTGGACAACTGCTACGGCCCCACCGAGACCCATATGGCGACCGGCTACCGCATGCCCGCCCGGGCCGAGGACTGGCCCGCGGACCCGCCCATCGGAGGCCCCATCGGCAACACCCAGGTCTACGTCCTCGACCGCTGGCTCCAGCCGGTCCCCGCGGGCGTGGTCGGCGAACTGTACATCGCCGGTGACCAGTTGGCCCGCGGCTACGTCGACCGGCCCGGCCAGACCGCCGGCCGCTTCGTCGCCAACCCGTACGGCCCGCCCGGCGCCCGGATGTACCGCAGCGGCGACCTCGTGCGCTGGCGGGCCGACGGGGAACTGCTGTTCATCGGCCGCGCCGACCACCAGGTCAAGATCCGCGGCTTCCGCATCGAACTCGGCGAGATCGAGACGGTGCTCCGGCAGCACCCCGGCCTCGCCCAGGTCGCCGTGATCCCCTTCGAGGACCGGCCGGGCGCCAAACGCCTCGTCGCCTACGTCGTGCCCACCGGCGAGGCACCCGGGACGGACGAACTGCGCCGCCACGTCGCCGCCGCCCTGCCCGACTACATGGTGCCCTCCGCCTTCATCACCCTCGACCGCATGCCGCTGAGCCCCAACGGCAAGCTCGAACGCCGCGAACTCCCCTCGCCCGTGGCGGAGACGACCGCCCGCGCACCCCGCACCCGCGTCGAGAAGGCGCTCTGCGAGATCTGGTCCGACGTCCTGGATGCCCCCGTGGCCGGCATCGACGACGACTTCTTCGCCCTGGGCGGCCACTCCCTGACCGCCACCAGGGCCATCAGCCGGATACGCGCCCGGCTCCACGCCGACCTGCCGGTCCGGGCGCTCTTCGAGCACCCCACCCCGGCCGGGCTCGCCGCACTCGTCGACGCCGCCGACGCCGCCGGACCGCGGCTGGCTCCCCGGCCCCGCCCCGAGCGGATCCCGCTGTCCTTCGCCCAGCAGCGCCTGTGGTTCCTCGACCGGCTCGAAGGCCCCAGCCCCACCTACAACAACCCCCTGGTCTCCCGGCTTTCGGGCCCGCTCGACCAGGAGGCGCTGCGGCTGGCCCTGCGGGACGTGGTGGCACGGCACGAAGCCCTGCGCACCGTCTATCCCGAGACCGACGGCGAACCCGTGCAGCACATCCTGCCGGCCGAGCAGGCCGTACCGGTCCTCACGGTCGAACGGGCCACGCCCGACGGGCTGGAGGAGCGGCTGCGCGAGGCGGCCCGGCACACCTTCGACCTCGCCGCCGACATCCCCGTCCGTGCCCGGCTCTTCGAACTGGCCCCGGACGAGCACGTCCTGATGATCCTGGTCCACCACATCGCCAGCGACGGCTGGTCACTCGACCCGCTCGGCCGCGACCTGGGCACCGCCTACGCGGCCCGCCGCTCCGGCGCCGCACCGCAGTGGGCGCCACTGCCCGTGCAGTACGCCGACTACACCCTCTGGCAGCGCGAGGCCCTCGGCGACATGACCGACCAGGCCGACTTCTGGCGACAGGAACTGGCCGGCCTGCCCGACGAGATGGGCCTGCCCTTCGACCGCCCCCGGCCCGCCGTGGCCTCCTACCGCGGCGCCACCGTGGACTTCCGGGTCGACCCGGACACCCACCGGGGCCTGATGGAACTGGCCCGCCGCTGCGGGGTCACCACCTTCATGGTCTTCCAGGCCGCGGTGGCGGTGCTGCTGTCCAAGCTGACCGGCGGCAGCGACATCCCCGTCGGCACCCCGGTGGCCGGACGCGCCGACGAGGCGCTGGACGACCTGGTGGGCTTCTTCGTCAACACCGTCGTCCTGCGCAACGACCTCTCCGGCGACCCGACCTTCGAGGAGTTCCTGGAGCGGACCCGCGAGACCGACCTCGCGGCCTTCGCCCACCAGGACATCCCCTTCGAGCACCTGGTCAGGGAGCTCAACCCGGCCCGGTCGGCGGGCCGTCACCCGCTGTTCCAGGTGATGATGCCCTTCAACAGCGGTCTCGCCGACACCGGCATCCCCCTGCCCGGGCTGGAGGCGCACACCGAACCGGAACCGCTGGCCGTCGCCAAGTTCGACCTCTCCGTCAACCTCCGCGAGGAGTTCGACCCGGCCGGGGAACCGACCGGTGTGTGGGGCGCGATCGACTACAGCACCGACCTGTTCGACCACCGCACCGTCGTCGCCGTCGCGGAACGCCTGCACCGGGTCCTGGGCGCCGTCCTCGCCGACCCCTCCGCCGCCCTGTCGGACATCGACGTCCTGGGCGCCGACGAACGACGGCAGTTGCTGACCGAGTGGAACGGCGCCCCGGCCCCGGAGGGTGAAACGGCCTTCGCCCACCGGCTGTTCGAGGAACAGGCCGCACGCGTCCCGGCCGCACCGGCCGTGGTCTGCGGCGAAGTAGGCCTCGACTACGCCGAGTTGAACCGTCGGGCCAACCGCCTGGCCCGCTGGCTGATCGCCCGCGGAGTCGGCCCCGAGGACCGCGTCGCCGTGGCACTGCCCCGCTCCGCCGACCTCGTGGTGGCCCTCCTCGCCGTCTGGAAGGCCGGCGCCGCCTACCTCCCTGTCGACCCCGCCTACCCCGCCGAGCGCATCGCCTTCATGACCGGGGACGCCGCGCCCCGGGTGGTGCTCGACGGCCCCGTCGACACCCGCGGCCACGCCGACCACGACGTCACCGACGCCGAACGCAACGGCCCGCTCCACCCCGCACACCCGGCCTATGTCATCTACACCTCCGGATCCACCGGCCGCCCCAAGGGCGTGGTGACCGAACACCGTGCGCTCGCCGCCTACTTGCGGCACTGCCGCTCCGCCTACCCCGGCGTCCCCGGCACCGGCGCCCTGCACTCCTCGTTCTCCTTCGACCTGACCGTCACCACCCTCCACGGCCAGCTCACCACCGGCGGCTGCGTCCGGATCGGTGAGCTGACCGAGGACGGCGTACGGGGGACCACGCGGCCGGACTTCGCCAAGGTGACACCCAGCCACCTGGAACTGCTGTCCGCGCTGCCCGAACACGCCTCGCCCGAACGGTGCCTGGTCATCGGTGGCGAAACGCTCACCGGAGCCGCCCTGCGCACCTGGCGCGACCGCCACCCGCAGGTTACGGTCGTCAACGCCTACGGCCCCACCGAGACCACCGTCAACTGCTGCGACCACCGGCTGCCCCCGGGCGAACCCGTGGGCCCCGGACCGGTGCCCATCGGCCGTCCCTTCCCCGGCGTGCGGATGTACGTCCTGGACCACCGCCTGCGGCCGGTCCCCGTCGGGACCGCCGGAGAGCTGTACGTGGGCGGCGACCAGCTGGCCCGCGGCTACCTCGGCCGTCCGGCGCTCACTGCCGAACGCTTCGTAGCCGACCCCTTCGGACCGCCCGGCGCCCGGCTGTACCGCACCGGGGACCTGGCCCGCTGGCTGCCCGACGGCGTCCTGGAGTTCGCCGGACGCGCCGACACCCAGGTCAAGGTGCGCGGCCACCGCATCGAACTCGGCGAGATCGAGGGCGTGTTGCGCGAACAGCCCGGCGTGGCGCGGGCCGCCGCCACAGTGCACTCGTTCGGCGCGGGGGACCGGCGCCTGGTCGGCTACGTGGTGCCCGAACCGGGCACCACCCCCGACCTCACGGTGATCCGCCGGCGCGCCGCCCGGATGCTGCCCGCCCCCATGGTGCCGTCCGCCCTGCTCGCCCTGCCCGAACTGCCGCTGACCCCCAACGGCAAACTGGACCGCCGCGCCCTGCCGCTGCCCGCATCCACCGGCACCGGCGCCGGACGCGCCCCGAGCACCCGGCGCGAACAGCTCCTGTGCGACCTGTTCGCCGAGGTCCTCGGCGTGCCCCGGGCCGGGGTCGACGACTCCTTCTTCGACCTGGGCGGGCACTCCCTGCTGGTGATCCGCCTCGCCGACCGCATCAGGACCGCCCTGGGCACGGCCGTCAACATCCGGGACCTGCTGGACGCGCCCACCCCGGCCGCCCTCGCCGAGCGGCTCGCCGCCGACGGCGGCGCCGGAACGGCCGACCCCCTGGCACCCGTCCTGCGCCTGCGCGGCGGCCGCGGCACCCCGCTGTTCTGCGTCCATCCGGCCGCCGGCATCGGCTGGGTGTACGCGGGCCTGCTGCGCCATCTGGAGCCCGGCCGGCCGGTGTACGCCCTGCAGGCACCCGGCCTCGGCACCCCCGGCCATGCGGCCGGCTCGCCGGAGGACGTGGTCAAGGACTACCTGGCGCGTATCCGCGAGGTCCAGCCGAACGGCCCGTACGCCCTGGCGGGTTGGTCCGTGGGCGGGCTGATTGCCCATATGCTCGCGGTCCGCCTCCAGGACGAGGGCGAGGACGTCGCCCTGCTCGCCCTCTTCGACAGCTATCCGCGCGTACCGGAGGACGGAGAGGACGAGCAAGGGGACGCCGACGAGGCCACGGCCCTGCGCCAGCTCGCCGCCTCCCTCGGCCAGGACGTCACCCCAGACGGCACCCTCGCCGGCCTCGCCGACGTGGAGGTGTCCGACCTGGTCCGGGTCTACCGGGAGATGAGCCACACCTACGCGGAACCCGTCCTGGGACGGTTCAGGGGAGACCTGCTGCTGTTCCGGGCGACCGCCGACAAACCCGCCGGCTCCCCGTACACCCCGGACCTCTGGCGTCCGCACCTCACCGGCGACCTGCACGTCCACCCCGTCGACTGCACCCACGGCGAGATGACCCGGCCGGACCCGACCGCCGTCGTCGGACCGGTGCTCGACGAGCGGCTGACCCGCGCCACGCCGGCCGACCACGACCCCAGCGGAGAGACCCCGTGACATCCACCCTGCCCCCGGCCCGCCTGCACCACATCGGCGTGCAGACCTTCGACCTCGACAACTCCCTCGCCTGGTACCGGGACTTCCTCGGCTGCCGGCCCACCTGGACCGCGGAGACCTTCTCCGACCTCACCGTCAGTCGGCTGCCCGGCGTCTCGCGCATCACCGAGATCGTCACCGACGGCATCCGCCTCCACCTGATCGAACGCACCGGCCGCGAACGCCGCCACGGCCCCGAGGACCGCGTCCAGTTCCAGCACCTCTGTATCGCCGTCGACTCGCCCGAGGACCTGCGCGCCAAGCTCGCCCTCTGGCACGAGCTGTACGCCTCCGGTGCCTACGAGTTCCTGCGGACCGACCCGCCCACCGAGATCGTCACCGATGCCGAGGGCGTCCAGAGCTTCTACTGCTTCGACGTCAACGGCCTGGAAATCGAGTTCACCTACCTCCCGACCACCTACCTCCCGACCAACGACCTTCCGGAAAGCGCATGATGAGCAGGAATTCCGCCACCGCCGCCCTGTCCCTGCCCACCGCCCTCGGCTGGGACTTCGGGGACTACCCCTACGCGCTGGAACCGCTGACCCTGCCGCACCCCGGCGAGCCCTGGCTCGCGGACGGCACCGCGGGGGAGGACCTCACCGAGTCCTGCCGCGAGCTGCTGACCGCCGCCGCCGACGGGGCCCTGGTGACCCCGCCCGCCACCGCGCCCGAACTGGAGCGCCTGTTCTGGTTCCGGTGGATCACCGGCCACCACATCTCGTTCGTCATCTGGCGGCTGATCGCCGCCCGCCTGGAACAGCTCGCGGCCGGCCACGGCGACCGCGCCGCCATCGCCCGGGAGATCACCGAGTATGTGCGCGCCTACAGCGCCATGATGCTCTACACCGGCTCCAGCACCCGCGAGATCTACAACGACACCATCCGGCCCAGCATGTACCGGATGCACAGCACCTTCAGCGGCACCTGGGCCGCCGACTACGCCGCCGTGCGCGGCCTCTTCCGGGGCCGCAGACTGCCCCCGGTGCCCGACGGCGAAGCCGACGCCCTGGCCCGGGAGATCGCGCTCAGCCAGCGCATCCACCTCGGCGTCGCGGCCAAACTGGTCGTCGACGGCCGGTCGTTGCTCCAGCACCTGGTCGACAACCCGCCCGAGCGCCAGCCGCGCGTGTGGACGAGCGTCTTCGACTGCTACTTCCTCACCCTGCGCGCCCCGGTCTCCGGACACGAGGTGCTCGCCCAACTCCTGCGCCGCTGCAAGGCGGTGGCCATGGACCTGGCGGCCAACGGACTCTACCCCCGCGTCGCCGACTACACCGGGCCCACCCCGGAGGAGCTGTGCACCCCCGAGACGCTGACCTGCGAGAGCGAACTGTCCGACATCGTGCTCCGGGTGGCCGCCCTCGCCACCGGCTGCCCGCCGCTGCGCTGACCGACACGTACCGAAGAGAGAGCAGTCACGACATGCGACACGGAGTCATCGTCCTGCCGGAGAAGCGGTGGACCGAGGCCCGCAAGGTCTGGACGCGGGCGGAGGAGCTGGGCTTCGACCACGCCTGGACCTACGACCACCTGATGTGGCGCTGGTTCCGCGAGAAGCCCTGGTTCGCCACCATGCCCACCCTGACCGCCGCCGCCACCGCCACCTCCCGCATCGGCCTCGGCACCATGGTCGCCAGCCCCGGCATCCGTCACCCCGTCGCCTTCGCCAAGGAGATGATGACCCTCGACGACATCTCCGGGGGACGGGCGATCTGCGGCATCGGCGCCGGCGCCGGCGGCTTCGACGACGACGCCCTGGGCATCCCCGCCCTGCCCCCGCGCCAGAAGGCCGACCGCTTCGGCGAGTTCGTCGAACTCACCGACCGGCTGCTGCGCGAACCCGAAACCACCTACCAGGGCGAGTGGTTCACCACCACCGGCGCCCGCCTGCACCCCGGCTGCGTCCAGCGCCCCCGCCTCCCGCTGGCCGTGGCGGCCCTCGGACCGCGCGGCATCCGGCTGGCCGCCCGCCACGCCGACATCTGGATCACCATCGCGTGGCCCGGCCACGGCGAACCCCTCCCGTACCAGGAGGCGGTACCCGTCGTCCGGCAGCAGTCCGCGCTCCTGGACAAGGAGTGCGAGGCCATCGGCCGCGACCCGGCGACCGTCCGCCGCCTGGTGGTCACCGGCGCCATGATCGACGGCGTACTGGAGTCCGTCGAGACCCACCGGGACGCCACCGGCCTGTTCGCCGGGATCGGCGTCACCGACCTCGTCGTCCACTGGCCGCGCCCCGACTTCCCCTACCAGGGGAGCCTCTCGGTGCTGGAGGACATCGCCGCCGAGGTCCTCACCCCCGCCCGCCCGGCCTGACCGGCCCCGCCCGCCACCCCATGGCCGTACGGCCCGTCCCGTCCTGTCCCGAAAGGCTTCCCTCCGTGCTCTTCCGACCCGAACTCCACGGCTACCACGGCGCCGTGGCCTCCACTCACTGGCTGGCCTCCGCCGCCGGCAACGCCATGTTCGACCGCGGCGGCAACGCCTTCGACGCGGCCGCCGCCGCGGCCTTCGTCATCCAGGTCGTCGAACCCCACCAGAACGGCCCGGCCGGCGACGTACCGATCATGGTCCACGACGGTGCCACCGGCGAGGTCGAGGTCATCTGCGGCCAGGGCCCGATGCCCCGCGCCGCCACCGTCGAGGCCATCCGCGAGCGCGGCCTGACCGGCATACCCGGCTCCGGCCTCCTCGCCGCCAGCGTCCCCGGCGCCTTCAGCGCCTGGATGACCCTGCTGCGCGACCGCGGCCGGCTCACCGTCGCCGACGTCCTCGAACCCGCCATCGGCTACGCCGAGGACGGCTACCCGCTGCTGCCCCGGGCCGCGTTGATGATCGAGGCCCTGGCCCCCCTCTTCCGCGAGCACTGGACCGAGTCCGGCGCCACCTACCTCCACCACGGCAACACCCCCGCCGTCGGTGCCCGGATGCGCAACCCCGCCCTCGCCCGCACCTTCCGCCGGATCGTCGCCGAGGCCACCGCCGCCACCACCGACCGGCAGGGACAGGCCGACGCCGCGATCCGCGCCTTCCACGAGGGCTTCGTCGCCGAGGCCATCGACGCCTTCCTCGCCACCGCCGAGGTCCTCGACTCCACCGGCCGCCCCCAGAAGGGCCTGTTGACCGGCGAGGACCTCGCCTCCTGGCGGCCGACCGCCGAGCCGGCCGTCTCCCTGGAGTACCGCGGCCGCCTCGTCCACAAGTCCGGCCCCTGGTCCCAGGGCCCGGTCTTCCTCCAGCAGCTGTCCCTGCTCTCCGGCTTCGACCTCGGCGCCATGGACTTCGCCGGACCCGACCACCTGCACACCGTCATCGAGTCGGCCAAACTCGCCTTCGCCGACCGGGAGGCCTGGTACGGCGACCCCGACCACGCCGACGTCCCGCTGGACGCCCTGCTGGACCCCGCCTACGCCGCCGCCCGCCGCGCCCTCATCACCGGCGAGGCGTCGGCCGACCTGCGCCCCGGCTCGCCCGACGGCCGCACCCCCTGGATCCCCCCGGTCCTCGACGCCACGGAAGGCCCCCTCGAACCGGAGTGGCGCGCCGAGATCGCCAACGGCGTCCCCACCGTCCTCCGCACCGTCCTCCGCAAGACCTCCGCCAAGTCCGACACCACCTGCGTCAGCGCCACCGACCGTGAGGGCAACATGGTGGTCGCCACCCCCAGCGGCGGCTGGCTCAAGAGCTCCCCCGTGATCCCCGGCCTCGGCTTCCCCCTCGGCACCCGCGGCCAGATGGCCTGGCTGGCCGAGGGCCACAACAACTGCCTCGCCCCCGGCAAGCGGCCCCGCACCACCCTCAGCCCCACCCTGGTCAGCACCGACGACGGCAAGCCCTACCTCGCCTTCGGCACCCCCGGCGGCGACCAGCAGGACCAGTGGACGCTCAACTTCTTCGTCAACCACGTGGACTTCGGGCTGTCCCCCCAAGAGGCCGTGGAGGCCGCCACGTTCCACACCGAGCACGTCCCCACCTCCTTCGCGCCCCGCGAGTTCACCCCCCTGGGCGTGAAGGCCGAGGAGGGCATCCCCGCCGCCACCGTGGCCGAACTGCGCCGCCGCGGCCACCAGGTCACCGTCGCGCCGGCCATGACCCTCGGCAAGGTCTGCGCCACCGGGCCCGACGCCACCGGAGGCGTCTTCGCCGCCGCCAGCCCCCGCGGCGCCCAGTGCTACGGGATGGTGCGGTGACCCGATGAGGATCCTCCTCCTGAACGTGGGCACGGCGGCCCCCCGCGCCGTCCACCGCCAGCTCTGGCTGGTCGAAGAGCACGACATCGTCGTCAGCCCGATCACCCTCGACGAGCCCTTCCTGCGGTACGTCCTGGGGGAGCTCGGCGTCGACCGCGACACCGTCCAGGTCGTCGCCCACCACGGCGAGTTGACCGACGAGGCCCTGGTCGCCCCGGACCTCGTACGACGACTGCGGTCCGCGCTCGACGGCCGGGGCACCGCGGAGCTGCTGCCCGCCGCCCACACCGAGGGCGTCGCCGCGCTCGCCCGGCTGCTGGACCTGCCGCCGGTCCCCGGACTGCGCTTCGCCGACCAGCGCGGCCCCGTCCTCCTCAACCGCAAGTCGCACTTCCGCCAACTCGCCGTCGGCGCCGGGCTGCCCGTACCGGACGGCTCGGTCGTCACCGACGCCAGGTCCCTGGCCGCCGCGGTCGAACGCCACCTGCCGCGCACCGGCACCGTGATCCTCAAACGCGACGACGACCTCGGCGGGCAGGGCAACACCGCCCTCACCCTCGGCTCCACCGACCCCCTGCCCGGGGTCCACCGGACCCTGGCCGTCACCGACCCGCGGGCCACCGCCGACGCGCTGTGGGCCGAACTCGCCGACGAGCACAACCGGGTGGCCGTCGTGGAGAGCTACCACCCGGCCGACCACAGCTTCTACGCCGAATACCTCATCGCCGACGACGGCGGCATCACTTTCCTCAACAGCGGCGGCATCCGCCGCCGCCCGGACGCCGACCCCGCCGCGGGCGAACTGGTCTGGGTGGGCCTCGAACTCCCCGCCGACCTGCCGCCCGGCACGGCCTCCCACGCCCTGACCGCCGCGGCCCGCATGGTCGCCCTCGCCGCGGCCATCGGCTACCGCGGCCACATCAACATCGACGCCATCCGCACCACCGACGGAGCCGTCCTCTTCAACGAGGTGAACGCCCGCTGGGGCGGCAGCCTGGCCCTGCACACCATCGGCGCACGCCTGTTGGGACCGGACTACGCCGACCACCATGTGATCTCCGGGCTGCGGGACATCCCCCCGCTGCCGCTGCCCGACGCGCTCCACATCCTGCGCACCGAGGGCCTCGCCTTCTCCCCGGACACCCAGGAGGGCGTGGTCGTCGTCGGCACCGATCCCCAACTGGGCGCCCCACTGGAGTGCGTCGCCATCGCCGCGTCACGGGCCAGGGCACGCGAGATCGAGGCCGCTCTGCGCCGGGCCACGGCCCCGGCCGTACCGGTGGGAGGTGTACGGCGATGACCGGACGAACGCACCGGCAGGGGATCGACAAGACCCTGCTGCGCAGCCTGGCCACCGCCGACCGGGGCCGGGTCACGGCCCGCACGACCGTACTGCTCGGCGGCTACGCGGTGGTGGCCGCGCTCGCCCTGTGGGCGGACTCGGGATGGTGGGCGCTGCTCGGCTCCGTGGTCCTGGGCTTCGTGCTCGCCGGGTTCATCAACGCGGCCCACGACTGCGTCCACGGCAGCCATCTGCGCTCCAAGCGGGCCAACCGGGTCGCCGGGGCCGCCTGGTCCACCCCCATCCTCCTCAACTTCACGATCTACCGTCACCAGCACCTGGTGCACCACCGCTTCACCGGGGTCGAGGGGGACACCGAGCCGGAGGAGACCTTCACCACCCTGCGCGCCTACCTCTACGCGCTGTCCGGGGTGCCCTTCTGGCCCGGCTTCCCCCGGCGCATCTGGAAGACCTGGCGCAACGACTTCCCGGCCAGCGTCGGCACCGAGGACCGCCGGCGCCAGGCCCGCCAGGACAACACGGCGATCTGCGCCTGGATCGTCCTGACGGCCGTCCTCACCGTCCTCTTCCCGTACCCGCTGCTGATCGCCTACTGGCTGCCGCTGGTGTTCTCCCTGCCGGCCGGTGTCTTCCTGAGCCTGCCGGAGCACTACGGGCTGTGGGGCGTCCCCGAGATCTCCCGCAACACCCGTACCGTCCGTTCCAACCGGCTCGTCCGCTACGTCGTCTGGAACGCCAACTACCACGCCGAGCACCACCGTTACCCCGCGGTGGCCTCCGTCAACCTGCACAAGCTGCACCGGGCCATGCCCGACCCGCACCCGGTCCAGGAGAAGTCCTACTTCCGCTTCCACGCGGGCCTGTTCGGAGCACTGAGCAGGGGAGACCAGGACTACGGCAAGCTGACCACCCCCCACGGCCGGCACTCCGACAACTGACGCTCCGCCGACCACCACTCTGCCGACCGAGACGACCGAAAGGCCCACCCCATGTCGACCAACCCGTTCGAGGACCAGGACGCCACCTACCAGGTCCTGGTGAACCACGAGAACCAGCACTCCCTGTGGCCCGAATTCGCCGAGGTACCCGCCGGGTGGACCGTGGCACACGGCCCCGCCCCCCGGCAGGAATGCCTCGACCACATCGAGCGTCACTGGACGGACATGAGGCCCGCCTCCCTGGTCGGACAGACGTCGGCCGGCTGAACCCCGGCCCCCGCGCGCCACCACCGCACGACCTCGTCCACGCCCAGCCCCGGCGCGGCCAGCAGCCGCGCCGCCGCACCGCGCAGCGCCAACGGCCGGTAACCGCAGGCATCGGCCAGCCCGGCCGCCGCCACCGCCTCCCGCCGCAGCCGCTCGTGCCCCATCGCGGCACCCAGCAGATGCAGCGCGTCCGGCAGGGTGAGCCCGTCCAGCACCATGCTGTGCAGGCCGGGCACCCCGGCCGGTGCGCGGCGGCCGGTCACCAGCGCCGCGGAACCGGGGGAGCGGGGCAGCAGCGGCAGGACGTCGGCACCGTCCGCCACATCGTCCAGCACCAGCAGCATGCGCTTGCCCTCCGTCGCCGACCGCCACAGCCCGGCCAGTTCCGGCAGCGGCCCGTCCGGCCGGGCGCGGGCAACACCGACGGCGCGCAGCAGCTCCGCGAGCACCGTCCGCAGTCCCACCGGGGCGCCGTCCGGCCCGCTCAGCGCCGCGTACAGCCGCCCGTCGGGGAAGCGCGCCTCCAGGGCGTGCGCCGCCTGCACCGCCAGGGCGGTCTTGCCGACCCCGGCCGGGCCGGTCAGCGCCAGCGCCGTGGGGGACCCGCGGTCCAGCCGGGCGGCGATTTCCGCCAGTTCGGCCGCCCGCCCCACGAAACCCTCCGGGGCGTCGGGCAGTTGGGCGGGCGCGGGCCACGACGGCCCCGGTCCCGGGGCCACCGCGGGCTCCTGCCGCTCCGGTTCCCGCGCGAGGAGCCCGCGGTGCAGCTCCCGGAGCCCGGGACCGGGCTCCAGCCCCAGCTCGGCGCAGAGCAGCCGGCGGACCTCCTGATAGGCCGCCAGGGCATCGGCCCGCCGCCCCATCCCCGCCAGCGCCTGGATGCGCAGCTCCCACAGCCGCTCGCACAACGGCTCGGCGGCCAGCGCCGATTCCAGCGCCGCCATCGCCTCCGCGTGGTGCCCGAGCAGCACCTGCACGGCCGCCATCTCCTCCACCGCCGCCGACCGCGCCCGCAGCCACTGCTCCCGCTCGGTGAGGAAGTACGTGGTCTGCGCCTCCGCGAAGGGCGTTCCCCGCCACAGCGCGAGGGCGTCCTGGAAGTGGCCCAGCGCCGCGTCCGGATCACCCTGCCCGCGGGCCCGGCGCGCCAGCGCCACCCGTTCCCGGAACCGATCCGTGTCGACGTCGACCGTCGCCCCGTACGCCGTCAGCAGATACCCGCCTCCGCGCGACCGGATCTCCAGCCCGCCCGGGCCGACGGCCTCTCCCAGGACGCGCCGCAGCCGGCAGATGTACGTACGGACGGTCCCGCCGGCCCGGCGCGGAGCCGCCTCTCCCCAGAGCGCCTGCACCGCGCGCTCGCAGGAGACCGGTTCGTCCCGCCGCAGCAGCAGGACCCCGAGCAGGGCCCGCTGCTGAGGGGAGCCCAGATCGACTTCTTCGTCCCCGGCCCAGGCGCGCACCGGCCCGAGCAGGGAGAACCGCAGCACGTCGCCCGTGTCGGTGGGGGGAAACGGGGAGGATAAACGACCCGCGAAGATGCTTTCGGCTGTCATGTGCACAGAATTCTGGAGCGCGCTTGCAGTCCGTTCGACGACTTGCTTGCGGCGCCCCTTGCGGCGCGGTTGCCCACCCTGTGAGCGGGCGTGTGCACACGGCCCCGGGCGGATCCGGAGCCTCATCTTCCGGACGCCGTCCGGCCCTTGTGGCCCTGCCCGGCGGTGGGCTGTCGGGCAGGGCGTTCGGCGACGCCCGGCTGCCGCCGGTGACCCGTGCGACTTTTCCGCCGAGGCTCAGCGCTCGGTGTCGCGGACGCGTTCGAGTTCGGCGGCGTTGTCCAGGGCCTCGACGAGGCGCTCGCGGTCGGTGCCGTCCAGCGCGGTCGCGCGCACGCGGGCCGGCAGGGTGTCCGCGGTCCCGCCGTCGCGCAGTGCGATGGCGAGTTCGGCCCGGTAGACCAGTGCCTCCACGAGGTCCACGGTGCTCACCGCGTCGTCGCGGGCCAGTGCGGAGTCCAGGATCCGCGCGGCCTGCCGGTGGTCGCCGCGGGAGTCGCCGAGCGAGCAGCCGCTCGGTGCCGCGGCGTGAGTCGAACCGGTCGGAAGGGGCAGCGCCACACCGCCCCGTGCATGCTGAGCAGATCGCGCCGGCGGCGGGTGGGGTCAGCCGGTTCGCCGGTGTCCGGAGCGCACCTCGTCCAGCATCTGTTGCTGGTGGCGGTAGCCGATCGTCTCGTACCCGATCACGGTGACGTAGGGGGCGAGCATGACCACGAGCAGGCACACGGCGACGGAGACTCCTGCGGCCGACAGCAGTGCCGCGGCGGCGAGCACGGCGAGGGTGATGGCGATGAGCAGGAGATGGAAGCGGTCCGCCGCCGACAGGAGCAGGGTGTGGAGCAGGTAGACCATGAGCAGGTAGAGGCCGGTCGGCAGAGCCAGGGACAGGACGACGGCGGTGGGGCCGAGGTGTGCGTGGTGTTCCATGTACAGGCCGGCCACGTGCAGTCCTGCTCCGACGCCCGCGATGCCGATGAAGACGGGGATGTGCCCGTAGCCGAAGAGGTATCCGCGCCTGCGGCGGTGGGCGAGGATGTCGCCGAACGGGGTGGCGAAGTAGACCCACCACATTCCGAAGGTCAGTCCGATGCCGGCGACGATGACGGCGACGGCGTTGACGGTCCATTGTGTGCCGTCCGGGCCGCCGAGGAGATCCCCTGAGGAGGCTGCGGTGCCGACCACGCTCTCGCCGAGCACGATGATCGCGAACAGGCCGTAGCGCTCGGCGGTGTGGTGCGGGTGCCAGGGGGTGCCGCCGGCCCCGCCCTGGGAGAGGACCGGCAGGAGCAGCTCCAGGGTTCCGATCACGACGACGGCGACGATGACGGCCAGGTACGGCAGTTGGGCGAATGCGACGACCGTCCAGCAGACCTGGGCGATCAGGGTCCAGATGACTTCCGCCCTGCTCACCTTGCGGAACTCGGGGGACTCCCGGTACACCCGCGACCACTGGAGCACCATCGCGACGCGCATCACGATGTAGCCGAGGACCATGATCCGCAGGTTCAGGTGGTCGCCCTCTTCGGCGGAGTGGAACAGTGCGGGAATGCCGAGCGCGAAGATGACGACGCCGATCATCTGCACCATCGTCAGCGCCCGGTAGAGCCAGTCGTCGGTGCCGAAGGCGGAGGCGAACCAGCTGAAGCTGATCCAGGCGATGCTGATCGCGAACATGGAGAAGAGGAACGCCAGGACAGCCGGTGCGGGGTGCCCCTCGGCGAGCAGTTCGGCGAAGTCGTGGGCCGCGGTACCGACCGCGACGACGAACGTCAGATCGAACAGCAGCTCCAGCGGCGTGGCGACCCGGTGCGTCTCGTCCGGGTCGCGCCCGGCCATCGGCAGCAGTCGGTGTGCGAGCTTGCCTTTGCCTGGGGCGCTGCTGCCCCGGGAGTCACTCATGAGCCGATGTTGCCTTACAGCGCGTAGTTACGGGACGTTCCGTCGACGCGTGCGTCGGCGTCGACGCGGGTGGCGTATCAGGCGGTGACACCGACGATGGATTTGGTCTCCAGGTACTCGCCGATGCCGAAGCCGGCCCACTCGCGGCCGTTGCCGGACTGCTTGTAGCCGCCCAGAAGGTGTTGAAGTCGAAGTCGGCGTCGTTGATGAGCACGTAGC
Organism: Streptomyces luteireticuli; assembly: GCF_041519305.1. Taxonomy (NCBI): domain Bacteria; kingdom Bacillati; phylum Actinomycetota; class Actinomycetes; order Kitasatosporales; family Streptomycetaceae; genus Streptomyces; species Streptomyces luteireticuli. Next base: position 871,967 of record NZ_CP167927.1, on the reverse strand, counting down.
CGGTACGCATCCGCTCGGCGACGGCGACCTTCAGCGAGCCGGGCAGGTCGTCGGGCAGCACGATCTGGGGCGCCTTGCCGCCGAGTTCGGTCAGCTCCTGGACGGTGCCGTCGACCGGCGCGGTCCGCTCCCCGTTGATGTACAGGTGCTGCGCTTCACGCATGGCGGGGTCCTTGTCCGAAGAAGGTGTGAAAGGCGCCGGGGTGCCGGGCGGCGCGGTCCGCCGCCCGGCACCCCGGCCCGCGCGTCAGCCGGCCGGGCAGACGTGCACCGGTCAGGCGCCGTGCGGGAGGAACACGCCGCGGAAGCGCATCTTGCCCGTGGAGAGCCGGTCGTAGGCGTCGGTGGCCTGGTCGAGGGAGAAGGTCTCGATGATCGGCTTGACCTTCCCCCGGCCGGCGAGGCCGACGACCTCGGACAGGTAGTGCCGGCCGCCGTGGGTGGAGCCGATGACCTTCTGGCGCATCATGTGGAACGGGATGCCCTCGGAGGAGATCGAGAACGGCCGGGTGAAGTCCAGACCGCTCAGCACGACACGGCCGCTGGGCCTCAGGCCCGCCATCGCCTCTTCCGCCGCCTCGAAGGCGTTGGTGGTGATGAGCAGGACGTCCGCCCCGCCCAGGTCGTGCAGTTCCTTGCCGTCTGCGACGACGTGGTCGGCACCCAACTGGGTGGCCAGATCGTGCTTGTCGGGCGAGTGGGTGACCGCGATGGTCTCGAAGCCCGACGCCTTGGCGAGCTGCAGGGCCACGTGCCCCAGCCCGCCGATGCCCACGATGGCGATCCTCTCTCCTGGCTGCGGGTCGGCATCCCGCAGGCCGCTCCACGTGGTGTAGCCGGCGCACATCATCGGCGCCGCGTCCTCGTAGGGCAGGCCGTCGGGCAGCAGCACCGTTCCCCCGGCAGAGACCGCGATGTACTCCGCATGGCCGCCCTGCGCCGAGAAGCCGGTGGTCCGCGGCGCGGCGCAGTTCATCGCGGTCTGGCCGGTCAGCGGCCGGTTCTCACGGCAGTAGTCGCACCGGCCGCACGCCGACTGCACCCAGGTGGTGCCGACCCGGTCGCCGACCTGGCGGGTGTGCACGCCCGCGCCGACCCCGACGACCTCTCCGACGACCTCGTGGCCCGGGGTCTGGGGGTAGATGTCGCCGCCGTAGCCCTGTGTGGCCCACACGTCGGTGTAGCACATGCCCGAAGCGCGGACCTTCACCAGCACCTGCCCCGGCTCGGCCGTCGGTGTCGGGACCTCCTGGACCTCCCACGGCTTGTTCGCGCCGGTCATCACAACAGCCTTCATGGTCTCGCTCCTTGCTTGCAGGGGACGGGCGCAGAAGTCGCAGGGCGCGGGATCCGCGCTCGGATCGGTCCCTCGAACGCTACGCACGCCCCGGCGTCGGCACAGTCGTCCGACACGGCGCCGAACGCGACCCCGCCGCCCGGCGCAAGAACCTCTGAGCAGACGCATCACCGGCGGTTCAGGAGCCTGTTGCCTGTTTCTGCCGTACTCCGGCCGGCCTCCGAGAAGTGCAGCCGAAGATCCTCGTGCCGCAGTCCGTGCGGCGGCCGTCAAGCGTCTGCCGGCCTGAGCCAGAAGCCCACGGGCAGGTCTTCGACCTCGACGGCCGCGAGGCGAAGATCGGCGGCGACCGGCAGCAGGGCCGTGCAGACCGGGTCGCCGCCGGTCGCCATACGCTCGATGACGTGGGCATTGGTCCGGGCCCGCTGCGCGACGACGGCCCCGAATGCGGCCCGATCACCGTCGTACCCGTAAGCGTCGAGCAGCAGGTGCAGGCGCCGGGACCGGTCCTCGAACGCCGTGAACCCGGTCTTCTCGGCCAACCGGCGGGCGTGCAAGGGCACCCAGGTCAACGCCATGAAGGCCAGGTCGAACTCGCGCGACGAGGGCCCGGCGGTGTCCCAGTCGAAGAACCCGGCCACACTGCCGTCGCGCCACACCGCGTTCCACGGGGCCGCGTCATGGTGACCGATGATCAAACCGGGACGCCAGGTCTGCCCGGCGAGCCATCGCACGCCCTCCGGCGGGACGAACCCCGCCGTCGCGTCGTGCAGCCGCCGGGCCCACCGGCCGACGCCTTCCAACGCGGTGTCCGAGTACACCCACGCAGGCCAGGGCAGGTCCTCACCGACCGTCTCGCCCTCAAGACGGGTCAGGATCTCGCGTTGCCGGTCGTCCACCCCCAGCACTCGGGGCGCGCCCTCGAACCCCACGGCTTCCAGGTGGCGCAGCACCGCGTGCACGCCGGGCGTCCACGGCTGCAGGGGCCGGTGGACCGCGTCCCCGATCCGTACCGCCCCCACAGTTCTCCCGCCGGGCAGACGCTGTCCTTCCATGCGCCGGTTCTACCGCATCCCGGCCGACCGCACATTTCCCTTTTCCAACGGGCCTGGATGCCGACGTCCCTCGACTCGCCCGGCTGAGCCGGCACCCGTATGGCGCGCGGAAGGCAGCACGCGCTGGTGTCTGCATCCGCACCACCAACTTGCGTACGCAGACCCATCGTCAGGCTGATTATCGTCGCTTGTGGCCGGAAATCATCGGCGCGATGGAGGGTTCTGGGGTCTGTGCGCTCCTGGAGATCGACCGGAGATCGACGGAGGGGTGCCATGCCTGTCAGTCGGAGCAGTGGAGTCCGTACGAACGCCATCGGCTGCTTCCTCCAGGAGGAGTCCGGCCGGTTCTCTCCGGACCGGCTGCTGAAGGTGCTGCGCGAGGCGGGCATCCTGCCCGACGACCCCCGGATCGCCGAGACGGTCGCCCAACTGGACGGTATTCGGCCCGTGTTGCCGGAGGCCGAGCGGTCGCTGCTGACCGTGGAGGAGTTCACCGCCGCGACCCGGCACAACCGGGGCATCATCGAGCGGGCCGCCTGCGGGGGACTCGCCGTTCCCGACTTCCCCGCGCTGGTGGGCGACCTCCGGCGCATCTACCAGGAGGTCCGCGCCGACCAGGGCGGCGCCGTCGCCACGTACATCCCCCAGCTCGCGCGGGTGGACCCGGACCAGTTCGCGATCTCGGTGTGCACGGTGGACGGGCAGCGGTTCTCCATCGGCGACGCGGACGTCAACTTCTGTCTGCAGTCGGTGTCCAAGACCGTCAGCTACTGCCTCACCCTGGAAGAGCACGGGACCGACACCGTCCACCGTCACGTGGGAAGGGAGCCCAGCGGCCAGGGGTTCAACGAGCTGACCTTCAACAAGGCGGGGCTGCCGCACAACCCGATGATAAATGCCGGTGCCATCATGAGCTGCGCTCTCATCCGGCGCGGTCTGGCCGCCGCGGACCGCTTCGACTACGTGGCCGATACCTGGAAGCGACTCGCCGGCGGGCGCGGTGTCGGCTTCAACAATTCCGTGTACCTGTCCGAACGCAACACCGCGGACAGGAACTTCGCGCTCGGCTACTCGATGCGGGAACGCGGCGCGTTCCCTCCCGGCACGGATCTGCTGACCACCCTGGAGTTCTACTTCCAGTGCTGTTCCATCGAGGTCGATGCGCAACAACTGGCCGTCGCGGCAGCCTCCCTGGCCAACGCCGGGGTGTGCCCCCTGACGGAGGACCCGGTGTTCTCCGCCCAAACGGTGCGCCACTGCCTGTCGTTGATGTCCTCGTGCGGGATGTACGACTTCTCCGGGGAGTTCGCCTTCACCATCGGCCTGCCCGCCAAGAGCGGCGTCTCGGGTGCCCTGATGCTGGTCGTGCCCCAGCTGATGGGCATCGCCATCTGGTCACCCCGTCTGGACAGCCACGGGAATTCGGTACGCGGGATCGAGGTCTGCCGAAGGCTGGTCGAGTGCTACAACGTGCACACCTACGACCTGCTCACGGGCGTCGGCGCCGAGGCGGGCAGACGCGATCCCCGTCTCAAGCGCCATCAGAGCGCCACCGAGGGCATCGTGGGCCTGTGCTTCGCCGCCAGCAGGGGCGATCTCAACGAAGTCCGCCGACTGGCCGCCTGCAACGTCCCGCTCGACGCGGCCGATTACGACGGACGCACCGCCCTGCATCTGGCCGCTGCCGAAGGGCACCGGGACACGGTGGAGTTCCTCCTGTCCAGGGGAGTCGACCCGCGACCGGTGGACCGCTGGGGCGGTACGCCCCTGGACGACGCGAACAGGTCCGGGCACCAGGAACTGGCCCGGCTGCTGGACGAGGCCGGCGCCGCGGACGCGCATGGCTCATCGCGCGCACCATGAGGGGGCCATGCCGGATGGACGGGCCCTCGGGCTCGTCGACGTGCCGCGTAGGATCCGAACATCAGAACCGGGCCGTTCGGAACCCGGACCGTTCCGACGCCGCACCGACTTCGTTCCTGGAGACGACATGAGCAGCGCCCTTCTCGTGATGGACGTCCAACAGGCCATCGTGGACATCGCGGATGACGGCTCCGGATACCTGCCGCGTCTGCGCAGGGCGATCGACGCGGCCCGGGCGGCGGACATCCCCGTGATCTATGTGGTCATCGCGCTGCGTCCCGGCTTCCCGGAGGTCGGCACGCGCAACAGGCCTCTCGCCGCCATCGCACGGGCCGGCCTCTTCGTCGAGGGTGCCCCGGGTACCGGGATCCACCCCGAAGTCGCGCCCCGGCCGGGTGACGTGGTGGTCACCAAGAGGCGGGCGAGCGCGTTCTCGGGCAGCGATCTCGACGTGGTGCTGAGGGCGCGCGGTATCGACAGCCTCGTGCTCACCGGCATCGCCACCAGCGCCGTGGTGCTGTCCACCCTGTGCCAGGCGAACGACCTGGACTTCGGCCTCACCGTCCTCTCCGACGCCTGCCTGGACACCGACCCGGAGCTGCACCGGGTCCTCGTCGAGCGGCTGTTCCCGCAGTGGGCCGATGTGGTCGCCATCGACGAGTGGGCCAAGGCGGTCGCACCTCAATAGCGTCTCAATAGCGGCCGTAAAGCAAACCGGTGCCGGCCACGCCCGAAAGGCATGGCCGGCATCGGCGGGCCGACTGCGAACAGGAATCCCCCTGCGGGAAATGGTGATTGCGGGAAATGACGATGCTCGACCGGGAATCGACGGTGCCCGGAGTCGGACAGCCGGTGAATTGAACTGTCCCGGGCAGTCGCCCTCTTGCTCCGTCAGAGGATTTCGATGGCGTCGACCTTCGGCGGACGGTTCGGGAAGGTGATCTCGTGCCACCGCTCGATTTTCACCGAGTCGCCATTGGCGTCGTAGTAGATCAAGTCGTTGTTCCCCGTGGAGATCTTGTCGACCCACCAGCCGCCGAAGTTGGTCTTCCCGGCGTTCGCGTAGCAGTCCACGCTCTGGCTTCCGCTGTTGTGCGACCAGATCTTCAAGAAGTTCTCGCCACCGCGGCAGGTGACGTGGTCGATGGCGAAGGCGTTGCCGGTCGGCACGGCCGCGGTGAACGCGGCGGCCGCGGCGAACGCCACGGCCACGGAACGCGCGACCCTCTTCGCCTTTGACAGGGCAAGTTCTCCTTAATTCGAATGTCGAACCGGGAGTTCACTTCTCGACCACCCATGGGTGGTGTTGTGCTGGAGGGGTGACCCGCCGGATCAGGCCGAACCCGCCTGCGCTGCGCGGTACAGGGGGGTGCTTGCGGACCGTTCGGGCTCCGGAAAGTCCCCCGTCGTGCGGACCCGGGCTACGCTCCCCGGCCCGTCCGACTCGACGAACGAGGACCGCCGGGCGCAGTGGGATTTCGTCAGGAACGGCTGCCGTGGACGGATCGCCGGACTTACCCGGCTACGCACCCGCGGTAGTCGGAGCGGCCGCCGCCGGGCCGGGCGTCGCCGCCGCCGGGCCCGGCAGCCGGGCGGTTCACCTCGGGGTTCCGGACGTGCCGGGTTGCCTCGACGCGCCCCGCCGGGGATCGCCCACGGGAAACCGGGGCCTCGACCGCCTCCCCCTGGGGAGTTCATATGAATTTTTGCTGATGGCGGATCAACGGTCCGCCCCGCCATGGATGCGTCCTCCGCCGAGCAGACAGAACGACATGTGCCTGGCTGGCTCGGACCCGGAGGTGGCGCGTGACGGTGTCGGGTGACGCGGTGGCGGTGGTCGGGGTGGGGCTGCGGTTCCCCGGCGGCATCTCCTCGCTGGACGGGCTGTGGGACGCCCTGGCCGAAGGCCGTGACCTGGTGGGCGAGGTGCCTCCGGACCGGTTCGACGTACGGCGGTTCTGTATGCCCGGAGAGCCGGGGGCGCTGCGGCCCGGCAAGTCGTACACCACCGCGGGCGCCTTCCTCGACGACGTGACCGGCTTCGACGCCGGGTTCTTCGGCATGGCACCGAGGGAAGCCGCCCGGGTGGACCCCCAGCAACGGCTGGCGCTGGAATGCGCGGTGGAGGCGCTCGACGACGCCGGTATCGACCCGGCGCACCTGGCGGGCGGTGACACCGCCGTGATCATCGGGGTGGCCACCCATGACTTCGCCGACCTCCAGCAGTACCGGCCACGGGGCGTGAGCCCCTACACGATGAGCGGCGCGGCCAACTGCAACGCGGCCAACAGGATTTCCTACGCGCTCGACCTGCACGGGGCATCACTGGTCGTCGACACCGCCTGCTCCTCCGCGCTCAGCGCCGTGCACCAGGCATGTGAGGCGCTGCGCACCGGACGCAGCCGCCTGGCCCTCGCGGGCGGGGTCAACGTGCTCCTCAGCCCGAACTCCTTCGCGGGGTTCTCGATGGCGGCCATGCTCTCGCCGACGGGGCGGTGCCGGCCCTTCGCCGCGGCCGCGGACGGCTTCGTACGCGCCGAGGGCGCCGGGGTGGTCGTCCTCAAGCCGCTGGCGCAGGCCCTGGCGGACGGGGACCGGGTGCACGGGGTGCTCGTCGCCGGCGGGGTCAACGCGGACGGCCGCACCGAGGGGCTGGCGCTGCCCAGCGCGCGGGCCCAGGCCGCACTGTTGCGCCAGGTGTACGACAGGGCCGGCATCGCCCCGCGCGAGGTGGCGTACATGGAGGCGCACGGCACGGGGACGCAGGCCGGGGACCCGGTGGAGTGCCGGGCCCTGGGCGAGGCGCTGGGCCGTCACCGGGAGGATGGCGGTCCGCTGCCGGTGGGGTCCGTGAAGTCGAACCTGGGTCACCTGGAGGCCGCAGCCGGTATGGCGGGGCTCTTCAAGGCGATGCTGGTGCTGCGGGAGGGCCGGATCCCGGCCACGCTGCACAGCGAACCGGTGAACGAGGCCATCGACTTCGCCGGTCTGGGGCTCGAACCGGTGCCGCACGCCAGGCCGTTGACGCCCATGGGGCGCGGCGTCGTGGGCGTCAACTGCTTCGGATTCGGGGGCGCCAACGCCCATGTCGTCGTGGCCGCCGCTCCGCAGCCGTCCGTGCGGCCCGCGAGCACCGGCCCCGGGGGACGGGTGCCTCTGGTGGTCAGCGCGCGGACCCCGGCCGCGCTGGCCGAGGCCGCCGGGCAGTGGGCCGACTTCCTGGAGGCCGGGGACGGCTCACAGTCCTGGTATGACGTGGCGTACACGGCCTGTCGACGGCGCGGTCGGCGCGAGGAGCGCTTCGCCGTCCTCGCCCCGGACGCGCGGGAAGCGGCCGGGCGGCTGCGGGACTTCGCCGCGGGGGAGGCGGTGCCGGGAGGGGCACGGGCCCGGGCGGTCGAGCGGGGCAGGGTCGGCTTCGTCTTCTGCGGCAGCGGCGCGTCGTGGCCCGGCATGGGGCGTCAACTCCTCGCGGAAGACGCGGCCTTCCGGGCGGAGGCCGAGGCCGTGGATGCCCAACTGGCCCCGCTGATGGGCTTCTCGGTGCTCGAAGCGCTCACCGGACCCGACGACGCGCACGACTGGGGGACCACGGAGGTGGCCCATCCGCTGCTCTTCACCGTGCAGGCGGGCCTGGTGGCCGCGCTGGGTGCGCGCGGCATCCGCCCCCATGCGGTGTGCGGCCACAGCGTGGGCGAGGTGGCGGCCGCCTACGCCGCGGGTCTGCTGGAGCGCGCGGCGGCCTGCCGGGTGATCGCGGCGCGGAGCCGCGTCCAGGCCCCGACGGCCGGAGCGGGCCGGATGGCCGCCGTCGGCCTGGGTGCCGACGAGGCCGACGGACTCCTGCGCGACGAAGGGCTGGCGGACCTGGTGGTCGTCGCCGGCATCAACGGAGCGCGGGACGTGACGCTCGCGGGGGACGCCAAGGCGCTGCAACGCGTCGGCGAAGTGCTGGCCGCCCGCGGGGTGTTCGTCCGCGACCTGGGACTGGATTACGCCTTCCACAGCCCCGTCATGGACGGTTGCGAACAGCCGCTGAAGGCGGCCCTGGGGGACCTGGAGACGGAGGACGGGCGACTGCCGCTGGTGTCCACCGTCACCGGCGACGTGGCCGGGCCGCGGAGCACGGACGCCGGGCACTGGTGGCGCAACGTCCGTGAACCCGTACGGTTCTCCGCCGCGATCGACACACTGACCGGCGAGGGCGTGGACTGCGACATCCTGGTGGAGATCGGCCCGCACCCCGTGCTGGGCACGTATCTGCGCCGGATGACGGCCGACGGAGGGCTGCGGCGGGCCGTCGTGCCCACGATGAGTCGGGCCACTGCCGGCCCCGGAGCGCTGGACACCGCCCAGGCCCATCTCCTGGCGGCCGGCGCGCGCATCGACTGGGACGTGTGCTTCCCCGACCCCGGGCGGGTGACGGAGCTGCCGCCCTACCCCTGGCAGCGCGAGCGGCACTTCCACGGCGAACCCGGCTGGTGGCCCGGCCCGGAGGCGAGCTCCCACCCGCTGCTGGGCGGCCGGCAGCCGACCGCCGCCCCGCTCTGGGAACTGGAGGTCGAGCCGCACCGGCAGAAGTGGCTGGCCGACCACAGGATCGGCACCGCAGTGGTGTGGCCCGCCACCGGCTATGTGGACATGGCCCTGGGTGCAGGGAGGGAAATCCTCGACGGCCCCGTCGAGTTGACCGGACTGGTCATCCCCCGGGCGATGACCGTGCCGGTGGACGACCTGACCATGGACGTACGCGTCCAGACCGCCGTCGGCGAGGCAGGCCGGATCACCGTCTCCAGCCGCAGCGGGGAGGGCGGGGAGACCTGGATCGAGCACGCCCGCGGCCGGGTGCGCCGACTGGAACGCGACCGGCCGGCCGCCCTCGACCCCGCTGCCCTGGCCACCCGCATGACCGGCCGCCACGACGGCGCCGAGCACTACGCCCGGTGCGCACGGTTCGGCATCCCCTACGGCCCGGCATTCCGCGTGCTGACGGACCTGTACACCGGCGACCGCGAGGCCCTGGCCCGCTACGGCTCCGATCTGTCGGGGGAGGACGGCCACTTGGCGCACCCCGCCGTGCTCGACGGCGCGATGCAGATGCCCATCCTCTTCCGGGGAGACGCCGCGTCCCTGCCGGAGCCGCTGCTGCCGGCGGCCATCGCCACCGTCCGCTGCTGGCAGCCCCTGCCCGCGACCGGCTGGATGCACGCCCGCCTGCACGCCCTGACGGACCACGAAGCGCTCTGGGACGTCCAGGTGACCGACGACGCGGGAGCGGTGGCGCTCGAACTGCTGGGCTGCCGCGCCCGCCGCTACACCGCCGCCCGCCCGACCCGGCCCTTCTCCCTGACCGAGGCCGTACGGGCAGCGCCCCTGCCGGGTACCCCCGCGACACCCTCCCCGCTGCCCGTCCCCAGCGCGGTCCTCGAAGCCTGCGAGGAGCCGGCCCCGCACGGCCGGAGCAGGCCGGACTTTTCGCACCGGCGCCGGCGACTGCTGGAGATCACGGCGCACTTCACCGCCGAGGCAGTGGGTGAACTGCTCCCCAGCACCGGGAAGTTCACCCTCGACCACCTGTACGCCGCCGGCGTCGACCGCGGGTACGCCCTGTTGCTGCGCACGCTGCTGGACACCGCCGCCCGGACGGGCCCGCTGGAGGCGACCGGGCCAGGATGCTGGCGGCGGACCCGCGAGCCGCGCCCCCGGCAGCTGTTCCGGGAGTTCCTGCGTGACTCGCCCGGCGACGCGGCATTCGCGTACCTGAGCGGGGTGTGCGGGCGCCACCTGGCCGACGTCCTGCGCGGTACGACGGATCCGCTCTCCCTGCTGTTCGGCGAGGCCGATCCGCTGGTGGCCCGGGTGTACGACGCCGCGGCCGAGTCGCGCGTCTCCAACCTCGCCGCACGCCGACTGCTGCGCGCCGCCACGTGCGGCTGGCCCGGTGGCCGGCCGCTGCGCGTGCTGGAGGTCGGTGCGGGGACGGGCGGGCTGACAGCCTCACTCCTTCCCCTCCTGCCGGCCGGGACGGCGCACTACACCTTCACCGACATCAGTCCGGCCTTCTTCCCCGCGGCCCGGGACCGCTTCGCCGCCTTCGACTTCGTCCGCTACGAACGCCTGGACCTGAACGAGGACCCCACCGAACAGGGCTTCCCGCCCTCTTCGTTCGACATCGTCATCGCCGCGAACGTCCTGCACGCCACCCGGGACGTCACGTCGGCGCTGCGTCGGCTGGCCGGGCTCCTGGCCGACGGCGGCCACCTGCTGGCACTGGAACAGCACGATCTGCCGCTCATGGCACCGATCTTCGGCCTCCTGCCGTCCTTCTGGGAACGTGCCGACCCCGCTCTCCGCCCCGACGGCCCTTTCCTCGACCCGGCGCAGTGGCGCACCGTCATGAAGAGCTGCGGCTTCCACGACATCGTCGCGCCGTCGGCCCTGCGTGAACACGGGGACTTCGCCTCGGTGTTCCTCGCCGCCCGCTCCCCGCGCACCGGCACCTCCGGCCGGGCCCCGGCGGCCACCGGGCCGGGGCAGGGCGAGGGCACCCGGCGCTGGTCGGTCGTCGGCGAGCCCGCTGCACCGGAGTTGAGGGAGGTGCTGGCGGCGACGGTCGCCGCGCTCCGCGCGGAACACGGCGAGGACAGGGTGCGCCTCGTACCGGCCGGGAACGGCGCGGGCGCACTCGCCGGGGCCACGGACATCGTCGTCCCGGTCGACGGGTCCGCGGTGCCGTCCGACGGTCCGCTCCGGCTCACCGAGGACGCCGTCGGACGCCTGGGAGCGGTACGCGACCTCGCCCGGGCCCTCCCGGTGGACGACGCCGCGCCCCGGCGCACGGTCTGGCTCCTCACCCGCGCCCAAGGCCCGGACCCGAGCCTCTTCCCGGCGGCCGGCGCCCCCGCGGCGGTGTGGGGTGCGGCGAGGACCTGGGGCAACGAGCGTTCCGACCTGACGATCCGCAGGGTCGCCCTGACCCTGGCGGGCGCCCCGGAGGAGGCCGCGGCCGTCGCCGGTCACCTGCTCCGGGAAATGCGTCATGTCCCGGCGGACGACGAGGTGTTCCTCACCGCCGACGGAAGGTTCGTCCCCCGGGTCGGCCCCCGGCCCGCACCGCTCCCCGCGCAGGGGAACACGGCGGACGCCCCCTACGCCCTGACCCTGAGCAACCCCGGACTGCGCTACCGCCTCGCCTGGCGGCCCGCCGTCCTCACCCCGCCCGGCCCGGGGCAGGTCGTCCTCGACGTGGCCGCGGCCGCCCTGAACTACCGCGACATCACCACTGCGACGGGCATGACGCCCGCCCCCTACGCGAACCGCCCCTCCCCGGGCGGGGAATGCGCCGGCACGGTACGTGCCGTGGGCCCCGGCGTCACCCACCTCGCTCCCGGCGACCGCGTCTGCGGACCGGTCCTCGGCGGCGGCCTGGCCTCGCGCACCCTCGCCGACGCCCACCTCCTCGTCCCCGTGCCCGGGCACATGGGCCTCGCCGAGGCCGTCACCCTGCCCGTGGCCTTCCTGACGGTGCACCATGGCCTGGGGCAACTGGCCCGGCTCGCGGCGGGCGAGACCGTCCTGGTGCACGGCGCCGCCGGCGGGGTCGGGCTGGCCGCCCTCCAGTACGCACGGAACATCGGAGCCCGGGTGATCGCCACCGCGGGCAGCGCGGCCAAACGGGACCTGCTCCACCTGCTGGGCGTCGACGACGTCCTCGACTCGCGCAGCCTGCGCTTCGCCGACCAGATCATGGACCTCACCGACGGCGCGGGCGTCGACGTCGTACTCAACTCCCTGGCAGGCGAGGCCATGATCCGTGGCCTGGACGTCCTCGCACCGCACGGCCGCTTCGTGGAGCTGGGCATGCGGGACTTCCTGGCCGACAACGCCCTCCCGCTGGCCGCCTTCCGCAGGAACCTCGCCTTCTTCGGCGTCGACCTCACCGCCGTGCTGACCGACCCCCTCCGCTCGCGTCCCTGCCTCGAAGCACTCCGCAAAGCCCTGCACAGCGGCAGCATCCGCCCCCTGATGCACCGCACCTATCCCGCCGACGCGGTCCACGAGGCGTTCGACCGGCTCCAGCACTCCCGGCACACCGGCAAGATCGTGATCACCTTCGACGGGCCGTCGCCCCTGCCCGTCCCGTCCGAGCACGTCGCACCCGACCCGGAGGCCACCTATCTGATCACCGGCGGGCTCGGCGGGCTCGGCGCGGCCACCGCCCGGCACCTCGCGGACCGCGGCGCCCGCCATCTGACCCTGCTGAGCCGCCGCGGACGCCGGGCACCCGAGGCCCCCGCCCTGCTGGCCGACCTCGAACAGCAGGGGGCGGAGGTCACCGTCCACGCCATGGACGCGTCCGACGAACGCGCCCTGCGGGCCGTGTTCGCGGCCGTCGACGCCTCGGGCCGACGGCTGGCCGGAGTCGTCCACGCGGCCCTGGACCTGCGGGACACCGAACTCCCCGAGTGCGACGACGAACTTCTGCGTACCGTCCTCACCCCCAAGATGACCGCCGGCCATCTGCTGGACGACCTCACCCGCGACCGGGACCTCGACTTCTTCGTCGTCTACAGTTCCGCCGCCGCGATGCTGGGCAATGTCCGCCAGGCCCCCTACGCCGCCGCCAACCTCGCGCTGGAGGCGATGGTGCGCGAGCGCCGGCGGGCCGGGCTCCCGGCCCTGGCCGTCGAATGGGGCGTCATCAGCGACACCGGCTACGCCCGGCGCGCCGGCCTGGTACGGCCCGAACTGGGCATGGGCGGGATGACCGCGGGGGAGGCCCTGACGGAGCTGGACCTCCTGCTCGCCCGCCCGGACGCGGACGTGGTGGCCGTCGGCCGCTTCGACTTCGGCGCCCGGATCCGCCTGCTGCCCACCCTGACCGCGCCGCGTACCGCGACCCTGGCACCGGCCGACAGCGGCACCGGCACCGTGCAACTGAGGGAGAGCCTGCGGCACGCCCCTCCGGAAAAAGCGACCGCTCTCCTCCACGAGGCGCTCACCGGCCTGGTCGCGCAGGTCCTCCAGACCACCCCCGAACGCGTCGAGCTCCACCGCCCCTTGTCCCAGCAGGGCGTGGACTCCCTCATGGCCTCCGAACTCGCCGGGCGGCTGCGGGAGTACCTGGGCTGTGAGATCTCCGCCGTCGAACTCACCGGAGCCACCACCCCCGCCTCCCTCGGCACCCGCATGCTCACCCGCCTGGCCGTCAGCGCCCAACGGTCCGCGGAAGCCCCATGAATTCCGGCCCCCGACTCGTCCCCCTGGCCTCCCGGCCCGACGCCGCCCTGCGCCTGTACTGCTTTCCGCCCGGCGGACACGGCCCCGGCTTCTACGCGCCCTGGACCCGGCATCTGCCCGGACCGGACCTGCGCGCCGTGGAACTGCCGGGCCGGGCAACCCTGGCCGGGCAGCCCTCGTGGACCGACCCGAACCGGGTGACCGCGGCGGTGGCCGGCCTGGTCGCCGGGCAGGACGACGGGCGGCCGTACGCCCTGTTCGGCCACTCCATCGGTGCCCTGCTGGCCTGGGAGACCGCACGCCGCCTGCACCGCACCGGGCACCGCCCACCGGCCCTGGTCGCCGTGTCCGCCCTGCCCGCCCCCCATCTCGGCAGCTATGTGGGCACCTTCAGCAGGATCCTGCTCGACGCCGGGCACAGCGTCCCCCACCTGCTCGGTCTGACCGGCCTTCCGGCCGCGTCGGTTGCCGGTCCACCCGACCAACTCGCCCGGTTCCTCCCGCCCTTGCTCGCCGATGTGCTGCTCATCTGGCACCACCGCCACTGCGACGAAGAACCCCTGCCGGTCCCGCTGGCCCTGTACGGAGGCGACGCCGACCCCCTCGTCCCGTCCGATCAACTACCGGAGTGGAACGATCTGGTCGTCACCCCCGCCACTCCCGTCCTCTTTCCCGGACGCCACATGTACCCCGTCGAACAGCCCCAGTCGCTGACCGCGCGACTCGCCCGCGATCTGAGCGCCGCCCTGCCGCCACGGCGGAACAACTCCTCATGACAGAACGACTCCTCATGACAGGACGGCCACCCGCCCCCGCCCGGCGGTGGGCCGCCGCCGGCACCGTCTGCCTCGGACTGTTCCTCCTGGGCATGGACCTCACCGTGCTCAACGTCGCCGTCCCCGACCTGGAGCGCCGCCTGCACCCGACCACCGCCCAGGTGCAGTGGATCGTCGACGGGTATGCCCTCGTCCTCGGCGGCCTCGTCCTGGCCACCGGCGGCGTCACCGACCGCATCGGCCGCCGCCTCGCCTACGTCACCGGAACCACCGTGTGCGCGGCGGCCTCCGCCCTGGGCGCCTGCGCGGGCACCCCGGGACAGGTCATCGCCGCCCGCGCGGGCATGGGCGCGGGAGCGGCCCTCCTCATGCCCGCCACCCTCTCCATCCTCACCAACCTTTTTCCCGAACCGGCCCTCAGACGGCGGGCCATCGCCCTGTGGACGGCCGTGGCCGGACTGGGCATCCTCACCGGGCCCGTGGTCGGCGGCGCCCTGGTCGAACAGCACACCTGGCGCGCCGGGTTCTGGATCAACCTGCCGGTCGCCCTCCCCGCCGTCGTGCTGGCCCTCCTGCTCGTCCCCGAGAGCCGCGCGCCCCGTACCGACCGCATCGACGTGGCCGGCACCCTGCTGTCCGCCGCCGCGCTCACCACCCTCGTCTGGGCCATCATCGAGGCACCCACCCTCGGCTGGACCGGCCCCTGGGTGCTCGCCGCCTTCGGCGTCGCGGCCGTCCTGCTCGGGGCCTTCGTCCTGTGGCAGCACCGCGGCCCCGCCCCGCTGCTCCCACTCTCCCTGCTGCGCGACCGGCGCATCGGCGGCGGCACCACCGCCCTGGCGCTGATGGCCTTCTCCCTCTTCGGCTCCCTCTTCGTCCAGACCCTCTATCTGCAGGGCGTTCTGGGCTTCACTCCCTGGCAGGCCGGCCTGCGCACCCTGCCGCAGGCCGTCGCGATGTCCGCCGGCGCCATGGTGGCGCCGGTGCTGCTGAGCAGGTACGCGGAGAAACTCCCCGTCGTCCTGGGCCTGTTGGCCATCGCGGCGGCCTTCGCCTATCTGACCGGCACCACCACCGACTCGACGTACTCCCGGCTGGCCGTCGTCCAGTTCGTCGCCGGATTCGGGGCCGGGCTGGCTGCGACCGCCGGTACGGAATCCGTGATGAGCGCCATCACTCCCCAACGGGCCGCCCTCGGCTCGGCCATCAACGACGCCACCCGACAGGTGGGCGCCGCGCTCGGGGTGGCCGTCCAGGGTTCCCTGCTGGCCACCGTGTACACCGACCGCCTCACCGCCCGGCTGGGCGCTCTCGCGTCCGTGCCGGGCGCCCACCGGCCCGGGGCGGCCGGACTGCCCGGGGCCTTCGATCCGGGCGGCGGCACCCTGCCACCGACCGCGCGTACGGCGCTGGCCGATGCCGCACGGCGGTCCTTCGTCGACGGCATGACCACCACCGCGGCCGTCGTGGCGGCCGTCGTCCTGGTCACCGCGGTGGCGGCCGCCTGGTGGCTGCCGGGACGCCGGCGGCAGAGGCGGCCGACGCCCCGGGCGCGGTAGTGCTCCCCGTTACTTGGCCGGGCTACTTGGCCGGCTTGCCCGGTTGGTCGTGGGTCGAACAGTGGATGCCGCCGCCGCCCGAGGCGATGGTGTCGATCTTCACCTGTACGACGTCGCGTTGGGGGAACTGGTCCTGCAGGATGCCCTTCGCGCGATCGTCGGCCCTGGCGTCGCCGAAGCGGGGCATGAACACCGCGCCGTTGGCGATGTAGAAGTTCGCGTAGGTGGAGACGAAGGCGTCGCCCCTGCCGGTGATCCTGTCGAGGTCGGGCTGGGGCAGGTCGACGACCTCCAGGCGCTTGCCGCGGGCGTCCGTCGCGTCCTTGAGCACGGACCTGGCCTGGTCGGCCGCGCGTGACCAGACGTCCGGAGGACTGTCGGGAAAGGCGCGGTCCACGAGGACGACTCCCGGCGCGGTGAACCGGGCGATGCTGTCGACATGCGCGTCGGTGATGTCCTTGCCGCGCACCCCGGCCGGCCAGATCACCTTCTCGACGCCGAGGCTGCTCTTGATATCGGCCTCGACCTGGTCGCGGCTCTTCCCCCGGTTGCGGTTCTTGTTGACCACCGAGGACTCGGTGACCAGCAGGGTGCCCTTGCCGTCCGTCTCGAAGGAGCCGCCTTCGGCGACCAGCGGGGCCCGGGTGCGCCGGATGTCGTACTTCGCGAGGAGGGTACGGCCGACCCGGGCGTCGTTGCGGTGCTCCTGCTTGTTGCCCCAGCCGTTGAAGTCGAGGTCGACGCCCAGGATGCCGCCGGAGTCCTCGACGAACACGGGCACGGTGTCGCGTGCCCACAGGTCGTCCACCATGAGGGGGATGACCTCGACCCGGGAGCCGCAGACCCGCTGGGCCGCGGCCTGTTGTCCGGGGCGGGCCATCATCACCACGGCCTCGTACTCCGCGATTGCGCGGGCCACGCGCGCGATGTCCTCCCGGACGGACGGCAGTTGATCACGCCAGACCGACTCCAGGGCCGGCCAGGACATGAAGGTGCGGGTGTGGCTGTCCCATTCGGCGCCGAACCGTCGGCCTGTCGTCTTCTGCGAGGCGGAGGGGGAGGCGTCCGGGGTGTCGCGCGGACCGCAAGCCGCTGCGCCGAGGGCAAGAGCGCCAATGCCGGCGAGAGAGCGCAGGACGTTGCGGCGGGATGCGGGGGGACGGGGCACGGAGAACTCCGGAATTCGGCTGACGGCCCGTATCCAGGGGGAACCGGTCCTGAATCGTGGCCACTGAGGATGAAGGGGATCCGGCGGTGATGACATATGACGTGTGCGGGCAGGTGCGGGTGTGCAGTTGCCTAAGGAACGGGTTGGTGCATGGTGGAGCAGTGGATTCCACCGCCGCCGTCCATGAGGCGGTCGACGTCCAGTTGGACGACCTCGCGTCCGGGAAACGCCGCGGCCAGGGCCCGGCGGGCCGCTGAATCCGTCCTCGCGTCGCCGAACTGCGCAGTGATCACGCCGCCGTTGACGAGATGGAAGTTGAGATAGGAGTCCACGAAGGCCGAGCTCCGCGACCGTACGGTGTCCGGCCCGTCCACCCGGATCACCTGGAGGCGCCGCCCCTTCGCGTCGGTCGCGGCGGACAGGACGGCGAACTGCTCGCGTGCGTCCTCGGCCCAGACGTCGTTCCGGTCGCGCGGAGGAACCTGCACCATGACGACGCCGGGGCCGACGAAACGGGAGGTGACGTCGATGTGGTCGTCGGTGATGTCCCGGCCGCGCACACCGGGAACCCAGATCATCTTCTCGGCACCGTATGCCGCCAGGACGGCCTTTTCGACATCGTCCCGGCTCATCCCGCGATTACGGTTCTTGTTCACCAGGCTGCTCTCGGTGGCCATCACCGTGCCGTCCCCATCGGTTTCGACGGAGCCGCCTTCCCCGACGAAGTCCGCCTCGGTGAAGCCGATTCCGTTCAAGTCGACGACGGACCGGGCCACTTCGGCGTCGTCGTGATGTATCTGCTTGCGTCCCCACCCGTTGAAGTTGAGACCGACGGCATCGAGGTTCCCGCGGCCGTCGCGCCGGAAGACGGCGCAGGTGTCACGCATCCAGAGGTCGTCCGTGGGGATCGAGTCGATGACGGTGACTCCAGGTCCGCAAGCGGCCCTCGCGGCCTCGGCGGTGGTTCCGTCGGGCGCGCACATGATCACGGGCTCGTATGCCGCGACGGTGCGGGCGATGAGGGCAATGTCCTGTTGGACGCCGCCCAGCCGGCGGCCCCAGACGGACCTTCGCGACGGCCATGACATCCAGGTCCGGGCATGCGGAACATCGTCGGCCGGCACGCGCCAACCGGCACCTCGCGGGCCGTCGGGCAGGGCCCCCGGCGACCGACGCGGACCGAGGAGGGCGGCGAGCAGCCGCTTGCCTGCGGGGAGGTCGTTCATGGGGGCTCCACATCGAATCCATGATTTCGGGCGGTCGCCGACCGTCGGGCCCCTGGTCGGACCGGCTGGCGCAGTGGTCCCGTCGCTGTCGTCCGGAGACGTTCGAAGCGGTCGAGGGGGCGTCATGCCCAGACTCGTCAGGCCACCTCACTGTGACACTGACTGGATTTTCAGTCAACCTCTGTCGTGGCGTCCCCCTCGCCCTGCCGGGGCTCAAGCTCTGCGGGCTCCGACAGGGCTCGCGCTCCGGCCTCGAACGTCGCGGCGGCCGGCACGCATCACGGCGGAAGTGCGCTCCTACCGGTGCCCCAGCCGCTCCAACTCGGCGTCGACGGCGTCCAGTACCAGTTCACGGGCGTGCTCCAGGGGCAGGATGCCGCTGAGCCAACGCATGCTGAGCCCTTCCACCAGTCCCGTCAGCCGCTCCGCGGCGACGGTCAGGCCGGAGGCGGTGGCCATGGGGCATATCCGGCCGAGCAGTGCGGCGATCTCCTGGACCCAGATCAGCGTGGCCCTGGCCAGGTCCTCCTGCAGGTGGGGTTCGAAGATGGCGCTGGCGCGCAGCTCCCCCCACGCCGTGCTGTTCTCCCGGACCATCTCGTCGTCCTGCAGTTCCAGGAGCAGGGCCTGCTCCAGCTCCTGCCGGGGCTCCAGGGGGGCGGCGTCCGGATCGCGGCCGGTGGTGTAGTCCGCGGCGCGGTCGTTGATGAACTCCAAGGTCCGGCGCAGAATGCCGGCCCGGTCCTTGAAGTGGTAGTAGAGGAGCGCGGTGGACACACCGGCCTCGGCGGCCAGCTCCTCCACCCGCAGCCCGCGGACCCCGCGACGGGCGATGACCCGCGCGGCTGCCTCCATGATCGCTGTTTTACGGTCACTCACGGTTACTCACCTTATCTGCCGTCCCGCCTCGCGATCTTTTTGGCCATTGACTGAAAATTCAGTCAGCATCGCTGATGCTCGGCAGCCCATCCGGCCGCCCTGGACGGTCCACCGCGGGCCCGACCCCGTCGTTCCCTCCCGAAGGAATCACAGCATGATCACCGACCGACCCGGCGCGCCGCGTACCTCGGCGGCTCTGGCCGCCGACGCCCGGCGGATCCGCGGCCTGTACACCGCCGAGGTCGTCGACGCGGGCGCCGATGCCGTGATGCCACGGCCGGCGACGGCCTGTGTGCCGGCTCCCTCGCTGCACGAGGTGCTCCGTCGGCACGGTCCTCTGCCGGTGCCGACCGTGCTTCTGCTCATGGCGGGCATTGCGGAAGCGCTGCGGCGGTGAAGGGGAAGGCGTCGACGTTGCAAAGGGTGGTGAACTCTGGCGCCGTACTCGGTGTTGCCGAGGACGGCGATAGTCAAGGGGAGTTGGCGGCGGACGGCGGTCCGCAGGGCCCGGCCCGGCTTCACCCGGGCGGTCGGGTGGCGGCGGGAGCGAGCCTGCATCGCGGTCTTCTCGTCCACGCTGAGCACTGCCGATTGCTGTGGGTGGCGCGGGTGGAGCGCGCAGGTTCCGGCAGCCTCGACGTAGAAGTCGCGATCGTCTGGGCGGGCCGGCCAGTCGCGGACCAGGTGGGCTTGAAGTCCGGTCCGGCCAGGGCCTTGGCCTGTCCCCCCCACCGCATGCCCGAATCGATCTGGTCTTGGCGCACCCGCTTCGTACGGCGTTTCGGTCGAGCCGATGACCAGTTTCTCCGCGACCACCTTCAGCGCGGCGGACTCGTTCGGGCAATCGCCCAGGACCTCGGCGACCATGCGCACCGCACCGCACCGCACCGCACGGCGACGCGGTTCACGTAGGCAGAGGGCGGGTCGTGCTGTGACTCTGCCCCTTGGACGAAATCGAGTCTCCAATCGAGCCGGGGCAGTGCGCCATCGGCTGATGGCGCCGTTCGGGTGCCGGTGCCACCGTGACTGTCACGGCTGCCGTGAGGCCCGGCATTGCGCTGTCAGGATGGCCGGGCCGCCGTGCGTGCGGGGCAAGGGACAGACTCCGGTCGTTGTGGTGGTGGAGGGTGCGTTGGGCTCACGTCGTCGGCTGCCGCGTCTGCCCGGGGGGACGGCCGGTGTGGGGGCGTGGGCGCCGGAGTGGCTGGTGCGCGTGGTGTGGCCGCGGTCGGCGCCGATCCGTTGGGCGGAAGCGGTACACGTCGTGGTGGCCTTGGTCTTCCCGCTCGCGGCGGGGATGTTCGCGGGCAGCGTGGCCGAGGGCTCGGTGGCGTTTTTGGGCGCCTTGGCCGGGTACATCGCCGACCGGAAGGGGCCGCTGCGCAAGCGGGTGACGTACAACGTCCTGGGCTGCTGTTTCGGGCTGGCCGGATGGGTTGTGGGGCTGCGCGTCTCGGCTGCCGCCGGATGGCTCCCCGTTGTCGTCTTCGCGGCGGTCGGCGGGGTGGGTGCGCTGATCAGTGTGGTCAACGGGCTGCTGTCGGCCAGCGGCTTCCTGCTGTTGGTCTTCGCCTGTATCGGTATGGGGACGAGCAACTTGACGCTCGTGCAGGTCCCTGCGCTGCTGCTCTTTGCGGGCGGCGGTGCCTGGGCCACCGCCGTGTCGGTGCTGGTGTGCCTGGTCGACGGCCGGCGCGTGCCGGAACGGCAAGGGGTGGCCGAGGTGTACCGGGCCGTCGGCCGCCTGGTCGGCGCCACCGGCACCGACCGGGTGCCGCGGGCCAGGTCCGAGCTGGTCGACGCGGGCCGCGCGGCGTGGGACACCCTGACGGGGGCGCGTGCCCGCAGCGGCGGCCGCGACGTCGAGTTCCGCCGCCTGGCCGCCCTGCTCAACGCCGCCGTTGTGCTGACCGACGCGGCCGTGCGCGTCGCCCGGACGCGCAGCTCGGCACCACCCGGCTACCAGGCGTGGGCCGACAGCGCGGCCGACGCCGTCCTGCGCGGGCTGACACCCGCAGCTCCACCCGCGCCACCACCCGAGGCAGCCCAGGACACCGCCGTACAACAGCTGCAGTACGCCTGCACCGCCGTCGCGGACCGGCCGGGCCGGCCGACGGGAGAACCCGGCTCCGCGGACTTCCTCCCCACGGTGCCGCCCCCGCTGGGGCAACGGCTCACCGCCCTCGCCGATCGGGTGCTGGGCGGACGCCAGACATGGGAACACGTGGCCCGGATGGCCCTGTGCATGGCCGTGGCCCAAATGGTGGGCTCCGTCACAGACCTGTACCGCTCGTACTGGGTCCTGCTGACCACCGCGATCGTGCTCAAGCCCGACGCCGGCTCGGTCTTCGCCCGCAGCGTGCAACGCTGTCTCGGCACCATCGTGGGCACCGGTATCGGCGCCATGGTCCTGGACCTGGTCCCCACCGGCCCACTGCTGCTGCCCTTCATCACGCTCTACGCGGCCATGCTGCCCATCGCCATGGCCCGCAGCTTCGGCATGTTCGCCATCTTCCTCACCCCCCTCGTCGTCACCATCATCGACATCGGCACCAGAACCGGGGAAAGCCTCTTCGCCGCCCGCATCCTCGACACCACGATCGGATGCGCGATCGCCCTCGTCCCCGGCTACCTCCTGTGGCCCACCACCTGGCGCCCCCGCCTCGGCACCCACACCGGCAAAGCCGCCCGAGCCCTGCACCGCTACCTCGACGACGCACTGGGAACCAACCCCGCACGCGGCCCCGCCGCCCGCCGGCACGCCTACAACACCCTCGCCGACCTGCGCATCGCCCTCCAGCGCACCTTCTCCGAGCCACCCCCCATGTCCACCAGGGCCGCCACCTGGTGGCCCGTCGTCGTACAGCTGGAACGCACCGCCGACGCCATCACCGTCACCACCGCACACTGCGCCGGAGGCTGCGCCGCCGACCGCCACGCCCTCCACCAGCTCTCCCGGGCACTGGACGAACTGGCAACCGCCCTTGAACGCCACCGCACGCCCAACCTGCCCAACCTGCCGCGCTACGGACTGCTCCACGCCATCACCCAAGAAGCAGAGACTAGTTACCGGGTCATCGCCGCCCTTGAGCCTGCCGGCGACTCTCGATGACGTTGTCGATCCGTGGTCTGTCCGGGGTGCGGGCCGACGTCGGACCGGGAGTACTCCCGGTGTGTGCGGCATGTCGTGGACGAAGCGGTTACTCGCCCCGGACCCCTGTCGGCTTGCTCCGGCGGGGGTCCGTCAAAACATTCCATCTACAGGTCCCCGGAGCCGAGTTCGGCGCGGATGGTGAGGCCGCCCTCGGGGTTGGGATGGGCGTGTACGCCGCCGTGGTGGGCGCTGGTGATGGCGCGTACGACGGCCAGGCCGAGGCCGGCGCCCTTGGTGCCGGTGGCCGCTGCGCGGTGGAACGGTTCGAAGAGGGCGGGGATGTGGGCCGGGTCGATGAGTGTGCCGGTGTTGGTGACCTCGATCCAGGCGCCGGATCGTGTCTCGCCGGTGGTGAGGTGGACGTGGCCGCCTGGGTGGTTGTGGCGGACGGCGTTGGTGAGGAGGTTGAGGGCGAGTTGGGCGAGGAGCGCGGGGTCACCGGTGACGGGTGCCGGGTTCAGTTGGGTGCGTACGAGGATGTCGCGTTCGGTGATCTCCGTACGCAGGTCGGCGAGGGCCGTGCGGGCGGTGTCGGCGAGGTCGGAGGGGCGGGCGGTGGTCAGGCCGCTCTCGCCGCGGGCCAGGGCGAGGAGGGAGGTGAGGAGGTTCTCGCTGCGGGTGGTGGCGTCGAGTGCGGTGCGCAGGGCGGGTTCCAGGTCGGCGGGGACGCGGCCCTGGGAGAGGGGGATCTCCAGGGCGGTGCGTTGGATGGTGAGGGGGGTGCGCAGTTCGTGGGAGGCCTGGGCGGTGAAGCGGCGCTGGGCGGTGAAGCTCGCCTCCAGGCGTTCGAGCATGGCGTCGATGGTGTCGCCGAGTCGGCCCACCTCGTCGTGGGGGCCGGTCAGGGTGAGCCGTTCGCCGAGGTGGTTGCCGTTGTTGATGCGGGCGGCGGCTTCGGCGACGTGACCGAGGCGGCGCAGGGAGCGGCGGCTGAACCACCAGGCGACGAGGGCGGCCAGGGCGGTGAAGACGGCCAGCAGGACGAGGGAGTGGGTGAACAGGCCGGTCAGAACGGAGCGTTTGAAGTCCTCGAAGCTGTTGGCGGCAATGGCCTCGGAGCGGACGGCGCCCGGCGGCGGGTGGGCGGGGCCGGTCGGTGCAGGGGATGGGATCACCGGTGCCGAGGTCGGGCGGGGGACCGACGACGGGATGGCGCCGGGCGTGAGCAGGTCGCGGTGGATGGCGATCAGCCGGCGCACGCCCAGCCAGTTCAGCAGGAGCAGGCCGCCGCCGAGGAGCGCGAAGGTGGCGACCGTCGTGCAGGTGAGCCGGGTGCGCAGGGTCAGGCCGCGGTGCGGGCGTGGCGCGGGGGAGGGGGCCGGGTTCACAGGCGGTATCCGAAGCCGGGGTCGGTCGCGATGACCGGGGGGTCGCCGAGTTTGCGGCGCAGTTGGTGGACGGCGACCTTGACCGCGGTGGTGTTCGGGTCGAGGGCGGAGTCCCACAGCTGCTCGAAGAGCTCGCCGGGGTGCACGGGGGCGCCGTCGGCGGCGAGAAGGATCTCCAGGACGCCCAGTTCGCGGGGCGTGAGGCGGAGCGGGGTGCCGTCGCGTTCGGCGGTGCGCCGGACGGTGTCCAGACTGATGCCGCGCCGGGTCAGGACGGTGGCGGCGGGGGCGGGCGCACGGCGGCCCAACGCCCGTAGCCGGGCGACGAGTTCGATGTAGGAGAAGGGCTTGGCGAGGTAGTCGTCGGCGCCGTGGCCGAGCCCGTCGACGAGGTCGGCCAGCGTGCCCGCGGCGGTGAGCATGAGGATGCGGGCCGGGTACCCGGTGGCGTTCAGGGTGCGGCACACGGTGTCACCGCTCACCTGCGGCAGGTCGCGGTCCAGGATGACGACGTCGTACGTCCTGGCGGCCGTCATCTCCAGGGCGCGCGCCCCGTCAGGGGCGATGTCGCACGCCGTGCCCTCGCCCTTGAGGCCGTCGGCGAGCATCGCCGCCAGCTCCGCCTCGTCCTCGACGATCAGTATGCGCATCCATCACTCCGGCCCCTCATGTCCTGCTCTGTCCCCTCCAGGATGCCTTGACGCGGGTTAGCCGCGGGTTAGCCGGATTCTCACCGGTGGCTCACCGCCCGCCCCGTACTTCTTGTGGTGACCGGTCCGGACGTAGCGGGCCGGCAGACCACAGGAGGGGCGTGTCATGCGTTTCAAGGGGTACGGCACCGGGACCGTTCTGGCCACGTGGAGCACGATGACGGCGCTGGCCGTCGCGGCCGTGGTGTCCGTGAGCGGCTGTACGGCGGAGCAGAAGGCGCCCGACGTCGCCGGAGGCGGTGGGGCGAGCGCGAGCGGGAAGCCGAAGGATCAGCGGGCCGTCCGGCAGCAGTGGGTCGACTGCATGCACCAGGAGGGGCAGACCGGAGTGATCATGGGCCCCAAGGGCGAGGTCCAGATCCCTGCGGGTGGGGCCGTGGGCAAGAGCGGCGGCGGCGCCGACAACAGCGCCTACGACCAGGCGGAGAAGACCTGCAACGCCAAGGTGCCGGGCATGCAGCAGGTTCAGGAGCAGGACAAGCAGAAGGCGGTGGACCAGGCGCGCAAGTACGTCGCCTGCCTGCGCGGGAACGGCTATGCGGACGCCCCCGACCCCGACCCCAAGACCGGCGTGATCGTGGTCGACCCCAAGAAGTGGGACAAGGCGAAGTTCGGCGTGGCCGCGAAGGCCTGCACCAAGATTCCCGGCCCCGGCATCCAGGTGGGGTCGTGACTGTGGCCACCGACAACGATGTGACCGCCGACAGCGAACCGACCGCGCAGGATCCCGCGCCGGACGGGGACGGGGACGCCGACTCCGCCGGCCCGCGGCGGAGCCGGCTCCGTCGCAGGCCCGTGATCGTCTCCGCGGTCCTGGTGGCCGCCCTGGCCGCGGGGACCCTGGCCGTCCTCCAGCCCTGGCACGGCGGCTCCGCGCAGACCGGGCACCCGGCAGTCCGCCACACCACCGCCGAGGTCCGGCGCACCTCGCTCGCCGACGGCCTGAAACTGGCAGGACAGCTCTCCTACGGCACCCCGACCGACGTGGTCGCCCAAGGGCACGGCGTCCTCACCGCGCTCCCCAAGGAGGGCGACCGGATCAAAGCCGGGCAGCGGCTGTACGAGGTCGACGGCGCCCCCGTCGTCCTGTTCACCGGCGACCGCCCCTTCTGGCGCGACCTCGCCGAGGGCGTGTCCGACGGCGAGGACGTACGGGAGCTCAAGCGCAACCTCGTCGACCTCGGCCACGCGGACGGCCTGGGGCTGAGCGTGGACGAGAAGTTCACGAAGGCGACCGTCACCGCCGTCAAGCGCTGGCAGAAGGCCGCCGGGCTCAAGCAGACCGGCAAGATCACACTCGGCTCGGTCGTGGCCCTGCCCTCGGCAACGGTACGGGTGCAGCAGGTGCCCGCCCGATTGGGCGCGGCCGTCGGAGCCTCGGCGGTGCTCAAGGTCACCGGCACCGACCTGGTGGCCCGGCTCCAGCCGTCCGACGACCAGGTCTCCCAGTTCCAGCCCGGCGGCAAGGTGACCGTCCGACTGTCCGACGGCACCCAGGTTCCCGGCACCATCCGCACCCTGAACCTGGGCGGCCCGGGCAACCAGCAGGGCAACGGCGGTGGCGGTGGCGGCGACAGCGGCGGAGGGGGCGACACGAGCAAGACGACCGTGACCGTCGCCCTCGACGGCCAGAAGCAGGCGGCGAAGGCAGGCCCTTCCTCGGTGACCGTGACCGTCACCGGCCGGAGCGTCGACGACGCCCTCGTCGTCCCCGTCACCGCCCTGCTCGCGCTGGACGGCGGCGGCTACGGCGTCCAGGTGGCCGGCGGCGGCCGGACCCGGCTCGTCCGCGTCCAGCTCGGACTCGTCGCCAATGCCAAGGCCCAGATCACCGGCGAGATCAAGGCCGGCGACCAGGTGGTGATCCCGTCATGAGCACACTCTTCGACGCATCCGATCGGACAGGTGCGCCACCGGTGCTGGAACTGCGCGGCATCGTCAAGGAGTATCCCGGCAAGCATCCCGGCACGCCCCCCTTGCGCATCCTGCACGACATCGACCTGACCGTGACGCCGGGCGAACTCGTCGCCGTCGTCGGCCCGTCCGGCTCCGGCAAATCCACCCTGCTCGCCCTGCTCGGCTCCCTCGACCGGCCCACCGATGGTCAACTCCTCTTCGAGGGAGACGACCTGACCACCCTCACGGAGCCGGAGGTGGCCGCCCTGCGCGCCCACCGCATCGGCTTCGTCTTCCAGCAGTTCTTCCTCCTGCCCGGCCTCACCACCGTCGAGAACGTCGCCACCGGCCTGCTCTACAGCGGCACCAGCCCCTCGCTGCGCCGCTCACGCGCCATCGAGGCACTGCGCGAGGTCGGCCTCGGCCACCGGCTCGACCATGACCCCAGCCAGCTGTCCGGCGGCGAACAGCAACGAGTCGCCATCGCCCGCGCCCTCGTCGGCCGCCCCGCCCTGCTGCTCGCCGATGAGCCGACCGGAGCCCTGGACATCGCCTCCGGGGCAGCGGTCGTCGAACTGCTGCGCCGCCTGAACACGGCCGGTACCACCGTGATGGTCATCACCCACGACCGTGACCTGGCCGCCTCCTTCCCCCGCCGTGTCGGCATCCAGGACGGCCGTATCGCCTTCGACGAGACCAGCACGCTCCCGGAATCCGGTGGGAGCAACGCCCCTGAGGAGGCGGCCCGTTGAAACGTCGCAGCACCACCACCACACCGCGTCCCACTCGGCTGAGCCCCGCCGACCTGCTGCGCCTGGGTCTGCTCGGCCCGCGCACCCGCCGCCTGCGCTCGGCCCTGTCGGCGCTCGGCATCTCCCTCGGCATCGCCGCCGCCGTCGCGGTCACCGGGATCTCCTCCTCCAACCAGGCGCACCTCCTGGAACGCCTGGACCGGCTCGGCTCGAACGTGATCACCGTGGGCCCCGGCAAGGACGCCGACCAGAAGAAGGTGCCCCTGCCCCCCGAGGCCGAGAAGATGCTCGCCAACATCACCCCCGTCCAGCGGGTCACCGCGACCGGCGACACCACCGCCCACGTCTACCGCAGCGACCTGGTGCCCACCGAGCTGAACGGCAGCATCGCCGTCGAGGCGGCCCGGCTCAACCTCCCGGACGTCCTGCACGCCCGACTGCGCTCCGGCCGCTGGCTGGACACCGCCAGCCAGCACCTCCCCGTCACCGTGCTCGGCGACCAGGCCGCCGGCCGCCTCGGCGTCAGCGCACCCGGCCGGAAGGTCTGGCTCGGCGGCCAGTGGTACGCCGTCATCGGCATCCT
Organism: Streptomyces luteireticuli; assembly: GCF_041519305.1. Taxonomy (NCBI): domain Bacteria; kingdom Bacillati; phylum Actinomycetota; class Actinomycetes; order Kitasatosporales; family Streptomycetaceae; genus Streptomyces; species Streptomyces luteireticuli. Next base: position 844,481 of record NZ_CP167927.1, on the reverse strand, counting down.
GGAACCCAACGAACTCATCCCCGACCTCGACACCTCCGCCCTCGTCGGCTGGCCCCAGGCCACCGCCCACCTGGGCGCCGACGGCACCGCCTCCGCCGTATACGTACAGGCCCACCCCGAGCGGGTCGACGTCGTGCAGTCCGTGGCCGGAGCCACCGCCAACCCCGCCCACCCCACCGACGTCGCCGTCACCCGCCCCTCCGACCTCCTCAAGGCCCGCACCGAGACCCGGAACACCATGACCGGCCTCGTCCTCACGCTCGCCGCGGTCGCCCTCCTCGTCGGCGGCGTCGGCATCGCCAACACCATGGTCGTCGGCGTCATGGAACGCCGTGGCGAGATCGGCCTGCGCCGGGCCCTGGGCGCCCGCAGCGGACAGGTGGCCGCCCAATTCCTCATCGAAGCCGTCCTGCTGGGATTCGGCGGAGGACTCGCCGGAGCCGCCGGCGGCGCCCTCACGGTGTACACCTACGCCGCTGCCCAGGGCTGGCCCGCGAGCGTCCCCCTCTACACCCTTGCCGCAGGCCCCCTCACCGCCGTGCTCGTCGCCACCGCCGCAGGCATCTACCCCGCCCTGCGCGCCGCCCGCATGCCCCCCACCACCGCGCTGCGCGCCGCATGACGCTTTGAGCGGGTCTGGTCCGAAACGGCGTCCGGCGCGAAAATAGAGTCAACTGCGCTGGTCGGCCCGCTGTGGTGAGATCGCTCCCCGCGCCCTGATGAGGGCGCGGGGAGCGGCGCGGTTATGGGCATCAGGGTTGCGTGGTCGCCGAGCGGGAGCTCATCAGGGCAGTACGGCCTGGCCGGCCGCGGCTGCGGTGAGCTTGCCGACGGCGTGCAGCACGGTGCCGAGGCCGGCCCGGGGCTGTGGGGTGCGTCCGGCGGCGATGCGGTGGAACTGCAGGTTGTGCGAGGCGAGTTGGACGAATCCGTCGAGGGGACGGTAGCCGGTGGGGCGCGGTGGTGTAGGCAGGAGGGGTTCGGGCTCGCCCGCGAGGATGCGGGCCGGGTAGTCGGGGACGAACGCCATCGGGCGGGCGATTCCGACGGCGTCGACGGCGCCGTCGCGTACGAGGCGCTCCATGGTGGCGCGGGTGCGCAGACCGCCGGTGAGCATGAGGGGCACGTTGACGCGGTCGCGGACCTTGGCGGCGTAGTCGGCGAAGTAGGGGCCCTGGTGGGGGCCGTGGTGCACGCCTTCCATGGCGGGTTCGGCGTAGTTGCCCCCAGTGATCTCCAGGAGGTCGATGCCGGTGTCGGCGAGCACGGCGGCGACGTCGAGGGATTCGGTCTCGCTCAGGCCGCCGTGCTGGAAGTCCTTGGAGTTGAGCTTGACCGCGATGGGCACGGAGGGGCCGACTGCCTCGCGTACGGCGGTCACGGTTTCCAGCAGGGCTCGGCGGCGGCCCGCCGCGTCGCGGCCGTAGTGGTCGTCGCGGGTGTTGGCGAGTGGGGAGAGGAACTGGGAGAGCAGGTAGCCGTGTGCGGCGTGGATCTGGATGCCGTCGAAGCCCGCAGCGACGGCGAGTTGAGCGGTGCGGGCGAACTGGCGGGTGAGTGCCTGGATGCGCGGGGCGGTCAGTTCGCGCGGGGTGCGAAGGTTGAGGCCGGGGACGGGTTCGCGGGCGGCCGAGGGACCGACGGGCCTGCGGGTGAAGGGGACGGTGGCGACCCGGCCGGGGTGGTTGATCTGCATCCACACCGCCGTGCCGCCGGCATGTGCGGCATCGGCCCAGGCGGTGAAGGCGGGCAGGGCGCGGTCGTCGTCGAGGACGGCGTTGCGGGGTTCGACGAGCCCGTCCCGGTTGATCATGACGTTGCCGGTGATGAGCAGTCCGGCGCCGGAGCGGGCCCAGGTGGCGTAGAGACGGTGCAGGCCGGCGGTGGGCGCTCCGGAACGGGTGGCGAGTTGCTCGCTCGTGCCGGCCTTGGCGATGCGGTTGGCCAGGACCGCCCCGCAGGGAAGGAGCAGCGGTTCGGCGAGCACGGTGGTCGTGGTGTCGGTCATCGGATTCCCTTCGTGGATCCCCCCGGCTTCAGCCGGGGGAGGAATCGAAACTCCTGCGGTGCAGCGGGCTGTGGTTCGGCGTCAGGGCGGATCACAGTGCTCTGGCCCGCAGTTGAGTTCTACCTGTTGTCCTACTAGTTTGTGAGTGTGACTACGGCCTACGTGAAGCGGGCGTTCAAGTACCGCTTCTATCCGACCGATGCGCAGGCAGCCGAGCTGTCGCGCACGTTCGGATGCGTGCGGAAGGTCTACAACATGGCGCTCGCGGCCCGTACGGAAGCGTGGGCGCGGCAGGAGCGGGTCAATTACAACCAGACGTCGGCGATGCTGACCGTATGGAAGAAGACCGAGGAGCTGGCCTACCTGTCCGAGGTGTCCTCGGTCCCGCTCCAGCAGACGCTCCGCCACTTGCAGGGGGCGTTCACCAGCTTCTTCGCGAAGCGGGCCAGGTACCCGCGTTTCAAGTCGCGGAAGAAGTCCCGGGCATCGGCGGAATACACTCGGTCGGCGTTCAAGTTCCGCGACGGCCGGATCACTCTTGCCAAGATGGCGGAACCGCTGGACATCGCCTGGTCCCGGCCCCTGCCTGATGGAATCGAGCCGACCACGGTGACCGTGTCCCGCGACAGCGCGGGACGCTGGTTTGTCTCCATGCTGTGCGACGACCCGTCCGTGAATCCGCTCCCCTCCACGGATGCGGCGGTCGGAGTGGATGTCGGCCTGGACCACCTCCTGACCCTCTCCACCGGGGAGAAGATCACCAACCCCCGGCACGAACGCCGCGACCGCGCCCGCTTTGCCAAGGCCCAGCGGGTCCTGGCGAAGAAGGCCAAGGGAGATGGGGCCAACCGTCGCAAAGCCCGGTTGAAAGTCGCCAGGATCCACGCCCGGATCGCCGACCGGCGCCGGAACCACCTGCACAAGCTGACCACTCGTCTCGTTCGTGAGAACCAAACGATCGTGATCGAGGACCTGACCGTTCGCAACATGGTCAAGAACCGGAGCCTGGCCCGCGCCATCAGCGATGCCGCGTGGGCGGGGTTCCGGAGCATGCTGGAGTACAAGGCTGCCTGGTACGGGCGGGAAGTGATCGCGGTGGACCGCTTCTTCCCCTCGTCCAAGCTGTGCTCCCGCTGAGGCACCCTCGCCGGGACCATGCCCCTGCATGTCCGTGAGTGGACGTGCGGCAACTGCGGCACGACTCACGATCGGGACGTGAACGCGGCATGCAATCTCAAGGCCGCCGGGCTGGCGGTGACAGTCTGTGGAGCTGGTGTAAGACCTCAACGGAGAACTCCGGGCGGGCAGTCGGCGAGGAAGCAGAAACTCCCACGGCGCGAGCCGTAGGAATCCCCCTCCTTTAGGAGGGGGAGGAAGTCAACTCAGAGCACCCTCGGTCGGAGTCGGCTCGCCGTGAACAGCGGCGAGAGCGGACGGAGCGGGATCGGCGGGCGGCCGGCGGTCAGGTCGACGCGGTGGAGGCGGGCCTGAAGGACCGGGCCGAACCCCATCTGGTCGAGCGGGTCGCGTTCGGAGCCGCCGATGGTGAGCTCGAAGCCGGTGACTTCCCGTACTTCGAGGGGGTGTTCGCCGGGTGTGAAGCCGACCATGCGGGGCAGGGCCGCCCCGAGGAGCCCCATGGCGTTGCGGTGCGGACGGCCGAGGATCGGCGGCGGGTCGTCGATCCTCGCGCCGAGGGTGCCGCCCATGGTGATCAGCGTGCTGCCTCGCCTGCGCGCCCCGGCGCGGATGGTGTCGCCGTCGAGGTGCCAGTCGATCTCGCCCAGCTTCTTGGGGTAGCCGAGCAGTTCGCGGCCGAGGATGAGCGCGACGTCGTCGTCGAGGATCATCCAGGGACAGTGGATGCCGGTGCGGCGGCCGACCTGGATGTGCACGAACACCCCGGCCTCGTGGTAGACGGAGCCGTAGGTGCAGTCGGGGAAGAACGCGGTGAACACGTCCGCCCGGGCGGGCTCGGCGAGCCGGACCCCGAACGGCAGCCAGGGCCGCATCCGTTCGGGGTCGACCTCGACGGTTGCGGTGAAGTAGTGCGCGTCGCGGTACAGGGTGCGGCGCGGGTTGCCCAGGGCGAGCAGGCGTCGCAGGTCGGAGACCAGGCCGCGGCCCTGCGTGCGGGTGGTGGGTTCCCAGTCGCTCACGTCAGCCTCCCGTACGCCGCGCGCAGCAGCCGGCCGGTGAACCACCGGGGGGTGTACTGCCCGCCGACCGTCTGGACCTTGGCGAAGGGGCCCGGTACGACGCGCCGTTTGCCCCGGGTCATGCCGGTGATGGCCTGCTGTGCGGCCTGCTCGGCCGACACCCAGAGCCCCGCCGGGACCAGGCGGTCCACCGCCGGTACGCCGGCGACCCGGGTGAACTCGGTGCGTACCGGGCCGGGGGCGAGGAGGGTGCAGCTCACCCCGGTGCCGGCGAGTTCGGCGTGCAGGGACTCGGCGAAGGTGTTCGCGAACGCCTTCGAGGCGGCGTAGGTCGTGTTGTTCGGGCCGGGCTGGTTGCCGGCCGTGGATCCGGTGATGAGGATCGCGCCGGCTCTGCGCTCCAGCATGCCGGGCAGCACGGCCAGGGTCAGCTCGTGCACGGCCACCACGTCCAGCTCGACCTGCAGCCGCTCCCGGTCCGGCGCGAGGGCGGACAGCGGTCCGTAGGTGGCGAAGCCGGCGTTGTTGCACAGCACCGTGATGTCCCGGGACGCCAAGTCGGCGGCCAGCTCGGCCCGTTCTTCCCGGTCGGCGAGGTCGCAGGGGCGTACTTCGGCCTGGACGCGGTATCGCTCGGCCAGCCGCTCGGAGAGTTCGCGCAGCCGCTCCTGGCGACGGGCCACCAGGACCAGTGAGTGGCCCCGGGCCGCCAGGCCCTCGGCGAGCGCGGCGCCGATGCCGGACGAGGCGCCGGTGACCACGGCCCGGTTCCGTGGCGTGGGGGCGGGCAGGCTCATACGGGCACCTCCGTTTCGACGACACCGGTGGGGCGTACGGTCTCCGAAGCCTCGGCGGGGGAAGGGAGTTCGCGGGCAGGTCCGCGGTGCGCGAGTTCGGGGGTGGGGCCACGGCGTGCGCCCCACGACGCCACGTCGCCGAGCATCCGGGCCCGGCGGCAATGGCCGTGAAGGACGCGACGCAGCAGGCGGATCCGGGTGAGGATCTCCGCCGACCCGGCCAGGATCGAGCTGCGCGCCGGCATGCGGCGGGCGACCAGGTCGGACAGCGGGACCGGGAACAGCCGCTGCGCGACGGCCGCTTCGGCGAGGAAGTCCGAGCCGTGCGAGATGATCTTCCCGGCTCCGGAGCGGGGCGCGACCAGGCCCCAGATGTAGAGGTTGGCGTAGCGGGGGACGAGCACGTGCTCGATCAGCAGTGGCTGCCCGTTCTCCCACACGAACATCGACTCGTCCAGGAACGGGAAGCGGGTGCGGAAGCCGGTGGCCCACACGATGGTGTCGTACTCGCCGCTGGTGCCGTCGGCGAAGTGCACGGTGGATCCGTCGAAGCGGGCGATCTCCTTGCGCGGCCGGACCTTGCCGTGCAGCAGCGCGTACATCAGCGAGGAATTGACCGTGACGTCCTTGCTGAACAGCTCGTGGTCGGGCTTCTGGAGCCCGTACCGCTCGTAACGGCCGTAGGACAGCCGCAACAGCGCCTTGAAGCCGAGCCGTTGCAAGGGCATCGGCAGCCATACCCGGTCCCATTCCGAGGCCGGTATCCCGAAGATCGTCTTCGGGATGAACCAGTACCCGGAGCGCATGGACAGGTCGGCGCCGCCGAACGCGGCCGCCGCCTCGACCGCGAGGTCGCTGGCCGAGTTGCCGCCGCCGACCACGAGCACCCGGTCGCCGGTGCCGAAGTCGGCGGGGCGCTTGTAGTCCTTGGAGTGCAGCTGACGGCCGCTGAACGTACCTGGATACGAGGGGGTGTTGCGCTCCCAGTAGTGACCGTTGGCCACGACAACCCCGGCGTACTCGCGCCGTTCGCCGGTCGACAGCGTCACGGCCCAGCCGGCCATGCCGGTGCGGTCCAGCGGCCGCACCTCGACGACCTCGGTGTCGAACTCGATGTGCTCGCGCAGCCCGAAGTGGTCCACGTAGTCGTTCAGGTACCGCAGCATCTGCGCCCGGCCGGGAAACGTCGGGTAGTCGGCCGGCATCGGGTACTCGACGTACTGGGTGGACTTCTTCGAACTGATCAGGTGCGTCGAGTCGTACACCCCGTGCGCCCAGTTCCCGCCGATCTCGCCGGTGGCCTCGAACTGGTCGTACGGGATGCCCGCCTGCCGCAGGGCGCGCGCCAGCCCGTTGCCGACGTAGCCCGCACCGATGATGCACAGGCGCCCCGGCATGCCGGTCCTCGTCATCGGCCCTCCCTCCGTCATTGCTGTACGGCTGTAGCCTTCATTGCTGCGCGACTGTAGCTACAGCTGTGTAGCTTCACAAGGGTAGGATTGAGGCCATGACACCCCCCGGCACCGCCCGCAAGCGCCCGTACGCCCCACGCATGGCCCCGGCCGAACGACGCGAGCAACTGCTGGACACCGCACTGCGGATCATCAACACCGAGGGGGTGGTCGGTGTCTCCGTCGACGCGGTGGCCAGAGCGGCCGGTGTCACCAGGCCGGTCGTCTACGGCCAGTTCACCGACAGCAACCACATCCTGCGCGACCTGCTGCGCCGCGAGGGCGAACGCGCCCTCGCCCAGATCGCCGACACCCTCCCGGCCGACCTCGCCGACGCCGACCCCGTCGCCGTCTTCACCCACGTCGCCGAGAGCTTCTTCGCCGCCGTCACCACCCATCCGGAACGCTGGCGCGCCATCCTCCTTCCCGTCGACGCCGCGCCCCCGCCCGTACGCGCCTACCGTCAGCAGGCCGAAGCTGCCATCCGCACACAATTCGCCGACATCACCCGCCACTTCCTCACCGGCCGCCCCGGCACCGAGGCCGTCGACGTCGACCTCCTCGCCCACCTCCTGCTCACCGCCATGGAAGAGGGCGGCCGACTCACCCTGCGCGACCCCGACGGCTATCCGCCCCGACGGCTCACCGCCATGGCCCGGTTCATGGTCGAAACCTTCTCCGAGCGTTATCCGGACGACCGTTGAGGCGGGCGGCCATCCCTCTGGGAGAGCGAGTGCCCCGCAGCTGCTCGCCCCGGTGGGTATCGGCCCGGACACGACGTCACGTTGCTGATCACCGAGGGGGACAACCCGGAGCGCCTGCGCGGTGAGGCGTCCTTCGCCGTGCCCGGGAGACCTTCGACCTGGTCGGGCCCATCACTGCCAGGGCCCCGTCATAGGGGCAGTGGTGACTCTCCACCGGTCCCGGCTCACCAGTCCCGGCGGTGCCGCCATACGTCGCGCAGCGGCCAGTAATACGGCGACGTCCGGTCGACGGTGTTGTCGAGGGAGTCCAGCAGTGCGTCACCGCGGGGGTCGTCGCGCAGGGCCAGTTGCACCGCGGCGGTGACCCGTACGGCCTCCTCGGAGTCGGAGAGGCAAGCGGCCAGGGCGTCGCAAGGGGCGGGATCGTCGGCCCGGGCCCGGAGGAGGGCCCGGCAGGCGCCTTCCCGGACTCCGGCGTTCGCGTCCCGGGTGCAGGCGAGGACGGCGGCCAGGGCGTCGGCGTTCCCCTGCTGGACCTGCCAATGCAGGCCGCCGACCGCCCAGGACCGGACCTGGGCGTCGGGGTGACGGGTCAGGGCGGGCAGCGGCTTCTCGGCGCGGGGGTCCATGGCACCGGTCAGGCCGGCGGTCAGGGGCCGCATCACGCGGGGATCCTCCTCCTGTTCGGCCCAGGGGAGGAAGAGGTCGATGAGCGGGGTGTCGAAGGGGGACTCCTCGTCCTCGCCGCTTTCGTCGTAGAGGTTGATGCAGCGCAGCACTTCCGCGCCGAAGTAGCGTGCCAACGGGTCGGGGTGGTGCCGAAGAGCGGCTGCGGCGTCCCAGATGGGCGGCAGCGCACGGCCCTCGCGTCCGGCGGCCGCGACGACGGCCGCTCCCCACACCGGGTGGTCGACCTCGGGTTCGGCCATGGCGCGGTCCAGCAGTTCGGCGAAGGGCGTGACGATTCCGCAGCACCATTCCAGGTGGGTGAGGATCGCGGTGTGGCCGTCGCGGACGGTCTGCCCGCCGATCACCAGCTCGCGGCAGATCGCGCCGTCGCCGTCGCGCACGGTCCGCCGGTGGACCCCCGCTCCGGTGCCGGTCGTATGCCAGTGGCGGGCCAGCGCGAGGGCGTCGCGGCCCTCCCGGTCCGCGACCCGGGGGTCGGCCCCGGCGAAGTGCAGTGCGGTGGCGATGTCGTGGGCGCCGCGGTCGACGGCGCGCAGCAGGGGCGTGCGGCCGTCGGCGTCGATGCCGTTCAGATCCAGCGCGTCGAGGTCGGCCTGCTTCAGCAGGGCATCGAGGACCCGGTGGTCGAGGGCGTCCGCGGCCAGGCGCAGGGCGGCGGCGACGTGCGGGCCGTGCGCCTGAGGGGTGCCGTACGCGTCCAGGAGCAGGGTGGCCACTGCCTCGGTGTCGCTGTTGCGGACGGCGGTGAGGAGCGGGTGTTCGGGGTGGGGCATGTGCACAGGAGGTGAAGGATCCTTTCGGGGGCGGGAGATGGGGTGCGGCTGTTCCCGCGGCAGCGGGGGCACGGGCGGGCGACGGCACCGGCCGTATCCCCGTACCGGGTTGTCAGCTGTATGAGTGCCTGTTTCTGTACCTCGTATCAGCAGGTCAAGAGCGCGACCGTTCCCCGAACGGGAACCGCTGCGGCTGGTGTGGCCCAAGTGAAAGAAGCGGCTACAGTACTCTGCCCGCGTGAACGGTACGGATGAGGTGAGGAGTCTTCCCGACTGGCGGGTGCTCATCGTCGGGGGCGCGTCGGGGATGGGGAAGACCGGTGTCGGGCGGGCATTGGCACGACGGTACGACGTCCCCGTCGTGGAGGTCGACGACATCGTCGAGGCCCTTCTTGCGGTGACACTGCCCGAGCACCTGCCGGAGGTCCACTTCTGGCGCACTCACCCGGAGGCCGCCCGCCGGACGCCCGAGTCGGTGGTCGAGCGGCAGATCGCGATCGCCGAGACGCTGGCGCCGGCGATCGAGGCGGTGGTGGCCAACCATGTGGGCACCGACACCCCGGTGATCCTGGAAGGGGACTACGTCCTGCCCGGACCGGCGACGCCCGAAGGCCCGGTCCGTGCCGTCTTCCTCCACGAGGACGACGAGGGGCAGGTGACGGCCAACTACCTGCGCCGGGAGCCGGAGGCCGGACCACAGCGCCATCGCGCATGCGTCAGCGTGCTGTACGGCCGATGGCTCGCCGCACAGGCGCGGGCGGCCGACGTGCCGGTCGTTGCTCCACGTCCGTGGGAGGACCTGGCCGGCCGTGTCGCCGAGGCGGTGGAGAATGCCTCTACCAAAGCCGTGGTGTCAACCGGAACCGCCGCTACCTAGAGCCTTCCGAGAAGCCCGGCGGCTTGATCGATCTGAAGGTGACGGTCAGCACCTTCCCCCTCGGTCCACCTGCTGGCCGGCTACCGCCCACGCTCCAGGGGGTTCAGAAACAGGCACTGGGTGGCCGTCCTGGCCCGGGCCGGGTGGGTTTGGGTGCACGGGCCGGACTGCCCGGGCGGGGGCGGATGTTCCTGGACCCCCGCCGGACGCGGTTCGGGGTGAGCGCGGTGCCGGGGCGTGTGGTCTTCTCCCAGGGCTTGCGCTGCTACACCCTCTCGGGTGAATTATGCAGAAAGCGATAGCTGGTGTTGACGGCCGCCGCTGTCCTGGACGCACGCCGTGCCCCGTAGGGACGGCGACGTCCGGCAAGGAGGCATCTCATGCCACTCACGCGAAGCTCGGACTCCACCAGGACACGGCAAGCACCCACCGGCCGAGGAGACAGGTCGGCCTTCGGATACTTCGCGCACCGGGTGGTCACCGCGGCGGCCGCCATCGGGCTCGGGCTGGCCGGCATGTTCATCACTGCGCCACCGGCCACCGCGGGAGTCCTCGCAGCCCCCGGGAACTGTCCCTCAGGGAATGTCTGCTTCTACCCCAACTACGACTACGGGGGCGCACCGTCGCTGTATCCGAACCCCACGGATCACAGCTGCGGCAGCACACCGATCGTGGCGCGTTCGGTCTTCAACAATGACGACCAGTCGTGGACGGTGTACCACGGCGATGGGTGCACCGGGTGGGGTGTGGACATCTCGCCGGGGGTCGGCGTCAGCGACTTCATTGCTTTGGACTCATCCGATCCCACGGTGCGGTCCTGGCGCTGAGGCCCCGTGCGGGCGGTCCCGGACAACATCGTGCCGCTGCGGCCTCTCGCCTGACACCGGTTGTCCCGCCCTGGCGAAGCCGCTGGGGCCGGGACAACCGGGCATCGTGGAGATACGGGGCTGAGATGCGCTCGACTTCCGTCAGTTGAGCGGCTTCGATGCGGCCCTTTTCCAAGGACAGGAGCCAGGGCAGCAGTTCCGGTGTGGCGTGCACCTCGTCGTAGAACCCGAGGCGGAGGTCGGCGAGTTTGCCCTCGAAGAGCCACCGGTCGAGCGCGTCACCGAGGTGCAGGCCCGCCGGATCGGTACGGGTCCGGGCCCATGCGGACAACCAGGGGGTGAGGGTGCCCGTGGTGACCGAGGCTGTTCGCTCCGGCGCCGACCAGTTGCGCCAGCCGGCGGCGAGCAGCCACGAGGCGACCGTGTCGTGGATGAGCTTGTCGGCGACGAGGAGACGGACGATCCGGGGCGTCAACCGGCGGTACAGGCCCCGGAGAAGAGAGCGACGCTACCACGGGCAAGGCAGCCCGTAGTCTCCGCGGTCCCGGACGGACCCGGCAGGGCTGCCTCCGGCCCTGCCGGGCGAGGTCTGCGCGGATCCCCGGCGGTACCCCGATGCGGCCGACGGTCAGGGGCGGACCAGCACACCCACCGTGCCGAACGAATAGGAGGAGCCGTAGTGTTCGTCGCCCCGGAAAGTGGCGACATAGCCATTGGTCAGCGTGCCGACGCTGGCCGTGCCGAGGCGGAGCGGGCCGGTGCACGCGGCCTCGCCCTCGGCGTTGGTCACGCCCCGGCAGATGTCGCTGCCGTCGGGCGTGGTGAAGTCGATGTGCTTGCCCGCCAGGGGCTTGCCGGTCTCGGCGTCGTTCAGAAAGGCCCTGACGCCGACGGACGGCGGGAAGACGTTGGCGCCCGCGTTCGCGGCGGAGATCCGCGTCGCGTGCGGTTCGCCGGGGCCGTGCTCCCCGTGGGCCGACGCGGCTTGTGCACAGGACAGAACCGTGGTGGTGGCAAGGATCGCGGCGCCGAACCAGGACCGTACGGACATGCAGTCTCCTTCGATGCGAGCCGGAAGCAGAATGATCTGCTCCTCATACCGGTCGGCTAACGCTGCGGCAGGGCGGAGGTTACGGGGCAACCGGCTTGCGGCGTTCGGCGTGCACCCATGACAACCAGGCGCCTCCACAGGGTGATTGACAGGGTCGCCGACGGCAGTCCTAGTGTCTCCCCCGTGATGCATCTGCTCGCGCTGACTCCCACCGATTCCGTCACCGAGGGCTACCTCCCCGCCGCCGCCCGGCTGGGGCTGGATGTCATGCTGCTCACCGACGCGCCCGACGCCCACCGGCGGGCCTACGAGCGGTGCGGTGGGAATGCCGGGAACGCCTGGCCCCGGATCGACATCGTCCCCTGCGAGGTGCGTGACTTCCGTGAGGTGATCGCCCGCATAGCGGCGCACGACCGCCGGCCCGAGGCCGTGTTCACCAACAGCGACCACCTCCAGGTGCAAGCCGCCTTGGCCGCCGACTGGTTCGGGCTGCCGGGCAAGGACTGGCGGGCCGCCCTGCGGACCAAGAACAAGGCGCACATGCGTCGCGCTCTGGCCGAGTCGGGCCTGGAGGCCCTATGGAGTGCGGAGTTGAGCAGTCCCGGAGAGGCGGAGAGCATCCGGCCGCCGTTCCCCTGTGTGGTCAAACCCCGTGAGGGCGTGGCCGGTGAGGACGTCGGGCTCGTCGAGGACGGCGGGCGGCTGCTCCGGCACTGCCGGGAGGTGTGGGCCCGGCGGCCCGGTCTGCCCCTGGTCGTCGAGGAGTATCTGCCCGGGCCCGTGCACACCCTGGAGACCCTGGGCGACGGGCACGCCCTGCACATCCTCGGATCCTTCCACGAAGTCGGCGTCGCACCACCGCACTTCGTCCTGCTGCGCGGGGATCTGCTGCCCGAGACGCCCCGGCCGCACACGGAGCAGGTCGTCGAGCGGCTGCGGGCCCTCGGTGTCGGATTCGGGTCCTGCCACACCGAGTTTGTGATCCAGGGTGACCGCGCCCGCGTCATCGAGGTCAACTACCGCTCCATCGGGGACCACGCCGATCTCGGCCTCGCCGACGCACTGTCCATTCCGTTGTTCGAGCACATCCTCCGCACCCACCTCGGCCGACCGCTCCCGGCCTGCCTCGGTGCCCGGACCGCACGAAGAGCGCTCCGCATCGAGGCCGTGCTCGCCGAACGCGGCGGAAGGCTCAAGGCGGCGCCCGGGCCTGTGGAGTATGAACGGGACGAGGTACGGCTGGTCTACCGGCCGATGCGCGAGGTCGGCGAGGAGCGTCTCCTCCACCACTCGGACCGCGACCAGCTCGGCATCGTGCGGGCAACCGGCCCCGACCAGGACCGGATCGGCCGTGTCGTGGCGGCATTCCGCGCAGAGCATCACTGGGAGCTCGTATGACGGCGGAGGTGGCGGAGGGGGTGGAGGAGAGCGACGTCTTCGCCCGGGCCCTGGGCGCCCTGTTGCGGGAGGATCCCTACGGCCTGCGCCCCGGAGCGGTCGTCGAGCGGCGGTCCGACGGCGACTGGCTCCGGCTCCCCATGGCCGAGATCCCCGTCCGCCCCGACGGCTTCCAGTGCGAGATCCGGGTCCGTCCGACGCCCGGCCTCGGCGCCGTGCTGGACCGGCTGCGCGCGGCCGTACCCGAGCCGGACCTGCCGGGATTCGACGCCTTCCGGGCCGAGTGCGACCAGGCGGTCGCCACGGCGCGGCTCCAGCGACGGGAACGACCGCGCGTGACGGCACGGCTCGCCGAGGAACTCGGGCCCGCGGGGGAGTGGACGGGAATGCGGGGCGCGCTCGCCTTCGAGGCGCTGGCGGCCTTCCGGGACCATCCCGTCTACCCGACCGGCCGGGTGCGCAGAGGGCTTTCCGAATCCCAACTCCTCTCCTACGCACCGGAGTTCCGGGAGAGCTTCCGACTGCGCTGGCTGGTGCTGCCAGGTGATGCGGTGACCCTCGGGCGGCACGCCCGGCTGCCGGACTGGTGGCCGACACCGGCCTTCCTCGGCCTGACCGGGGCCGGTGAGGGGAGCCTGCCGCTGCCCGTCCACCCGCTCACGGCCGATGACGTGCTCACCGGGGCGGCGGACGCCGCCGGCCCGGCAGGCCGCGCACGGTTCGCCGAGAAGTCGTGGCTGGAGGTGGTGCCCACACTCTCCATGCGGACGGTCGCCGCCGTCGACGACCCCGGCCTCCACCTCAAACTGCCGCTGCCCACAGCCACCTTGGGACTGCTCAACCGGCGCACCATCAAACCCGGCGTGCTGGCCCAGGGGGAGTGCGGGCAGCGGCTGCTGGCGGAGATCGCGGCCCGCGAGCCCCGCTTCGCCGGCACCGTGCTCCTCACCGACGAGGGCACCCACCTCGGCGCCGGTCACGAACTGCTCGCCGCACTCGTCCGCCGCTACCCGGACGGCCTCGAGGACGCCCATGTCCTTCCCGTCGCCGCCCTGCTCGCCACCGACCCCCGGGGCCGTCTCGTCGTGGACGTGCTCGCCGAGCGCTACTACGGCGGCTCGACGGCCGCACTGCTCGACGCCTACCTCCGGCTGCTGCTGGACTGGCACACCACCCTCTTCTCCTACGGCGTCGCGCTCGAATCGCATCAGCAGAACACCTCGATCGTCCTCGACGAGCAGGGCGGCCGCCCCCGGTTGCGGCTGCTGTTCAAGGACAACGACGGGCCGCGTGTGCACCGCGCCCGCCTTGCCGAGCGGCTCGGCGAGGCGGCCGCCGACGATGCCCTGCTGGGCTTCACCGACCCGCGGGCCTTCGCCGCCGACGACGGTCCGCTGGCCGATCTGTTCACCACCGTGACCGTCCATCTCTGCGCGGCCGCCCTCGCCTTCGAACTCGCCGAGCTCGGCCGGGGCTCGCTCGACGACCATCTGGCGCTGCTGCGGGCCCGGCTCGCCGCGGCCACGGGCCGGCTTCCCCCGGGCCCGGCCGCGGTGCTGCGCGCCCGGGTGCTGGAGGCGCCGCGGCTGCCGGTCAAGGCGATGGTCACCGCCGGCACGCTGTTCACCAAGGCCCGCTCGGGCGCGGCGGACATCAACAAGCACTATGTCGACGGGCCCAACTATCTGCTGCGACGGGGCCCGGGGGCGGAGGGATGACCGCGGTCCCCGACGTACCGGCAGTCCCCGACGTACCGGCGGCCGACGGGCGTGTGCCGGTGCGGCTGCCCCGCTCCGGTGTCCTGCTCCGCGTCCGCCCGCGGCGGCACTCGCCGATCGGTGCGCACCGCTTCCACGGCCCCACCGCCCAGTGGCGCGACGGAGCCTGGGCCGGGCCGCTCCGGGACGCCCTGGCCGCATCTGCCGCGCGCGAGCCCCTGCCCCACCCCCGGAAAGGTGCCGTACGGTGATCGAGCCCCGCGTCGCCGCCCACGCCGGACGGCTGGCACCCGGGCAACTCCCCGCCTACGTCCACGATCTCGCCGCCCTCGACCGGGACGCCCGCGTGATCCGCGCGGCCCTCCCCGAACGGGTCGAGCTGTACTACGCGGTCAAGGCCAACCCGGCCCCCGAGATCCTGCGCGCCCTCGCTCCCCATGTGCACGGCTACGAGGTGTCCTCCGGTGGTGAGCTGACCCATGTCCGGCGCGTCGTGCCGGGATCGCCCATGGCCTTCGGCGGCCCCGGCAAGACGGAGGAGGAACTGCGACTCGCCCTGGAACTCGGCGTCGAACGCGTCCACGTGGAGAGCGCGCACGAGCTCCGGCTGCTCGGCGCTCTCGCCCGCGCCCCCTTGGACCTGCTCCTCCGCGTCAACCTGCCGGTACCGGACGGCCACATGGACCGCGCCGCGCTGGCCATGGGCGGTCGCCCCACGCCGTTCGGACTCGACCCGGACGGCGCGGCATCCTGCCTGCCGCTCCCGGGCGGCGGCCGGGTGCGGTTGCGCGGCATCCATGTACACCTGGCCAGCGGGCTCGACGCCCGGGCGCAGGTGGCCGTGGCCCGCCACATCACCACCTGGGCAGGGGAATTCGCCGGACGGCACGGCTTCGACCTCGCCGAGGTCAACGTCGGCGGAGGCATGGCCGTCGACTACGCACGCCCCCACGCGCGGTTCGACTGGCAGGCCTACGGCCGTGGCCTGCGCGGTCTCCTCTCGGGCCACGAGGGTTTGA
Organism: Streptomyces luteireticuli; assembly: GCF_041519305.1. Classification (NCBI taxonomy): domain Bacteria; kingdom Bacillati; phylum Actinomycetota; class Actinomycetes; order Kitasatosporales; family Streptomycetaceae; genus Streptomyces; species Streptomyces luteireticuli. Next base: position 829,009 of record NZ_CP167927.1, on the reverse strand, counting down.
CGCTCCGTGCCGAACCGGGGCGGTCGGTGACCGCCTATGGCGGGTGGTACGTCACCGATGTGCTCGACATCAAGCACAGCCATGGCGAGGCGTTCGCAGTCCTCCGCGGTGGCACGCACCACATGCGCACCCCGGCAGCCAGGGGACACGACCACCCCTTCACCGTCCTGCCGATGGAGGGGTGGCCACGTGCCCGGCCCCGCCCGGCAGTCCACCGGGAACCGGTGACGCTGGTCGGGCAGCTCTGCACACCCAGGGATGTCTTCGCCCGCCGGATCGAGGTGACCGCGCTACGGGCAGGCGACCGGGTGGCCTTCGCGATGGCCGGGGCCTACGCATGGAACATCTCGCATCACGACTTCCTGATGCATCCGCCGCCGACCTTTCACTACCTGGAGTGAGACGTGCGCTCGGATTCGAGACCACCGGTGCACGGCGGCCGGTACGCCAGGTACGCCAGGTGCGTCGGGCAAGGGCTGCCCGGCCGGGTCCGGGCCGAGCCGCGGCTGCACGCCCTGACGAGCACGGCTGCCACCACCGGTGAACGGCCGACCGCATGTACCCCGCCCCGTGCGGAAGATCCCCGTCCGCATCGTGGGTACACATGTCCCATGGCCACCTCGCGCAGGCTGCTCCTCCCTTTCCTCCTCGCCCTGCTCGCCCTCCTCGGCGGGGCTCCGGCCCCGGCGGGAGCGCGGGCGCCGCGCGATTCCGCGGTCGTCACCACGGACGCGGGGACGGTGCGCGGACTGGTCACCGACCGGGGCCGGGCGTTCCTCGGGGTGCCGTTCGCCGCGCCGCCGGTGGGGGAGCGGCGGTGGCGGCCGCCGGGGCCCGTGGGCTCCTGGTCCGGGGTCCGGGACGCCACCGCCTACGCGGGGGCGTGCGCACAGCCGGCCGGTGCCGAGCTGGGGAGCGTGGAGAGCACCAACGAGGACTGCCTGTACCTCGACGTCTTCACCCCGCCGGAGGGCGGCGGCGGGAAGCCGGTGCTGGTGTGGTTCCACGGCGGGGCGTTCATGTACGGGAGCGGGGCGAACTACGACGCCTCCCGCCTCGCCCGCGCCGGTGACATGGTCGTGGTCGTCGCCAACTACCGCCTGGGCGCCTTCGGTTACCTGGCCCACCCCGCCCTGGCCGCCGAGGCCCCGGACACCGGATCCGGCGACTACGGTCTCATGGACCAGCAGGCCGCGCTCCGTTGGACCCGGGCCAACGCGGCGGCCTTCGGCGGGGACCCGGCGAACGTCACCGCGGGCGGCCTCTCGTCCGGCGGACTGAGCGTCTGCGCCCACCTGGTGGCCCCCGGATCGCGCGGCCTCTTCGCACGCGCCCTCGTCCACAGCGCCCCCTGCGGCCTTGCCTCCCGCCCGGTCGCCGAAGCCGAGTCCGCCGGCCGGGCGTTCGCGGCCGGCGCGGGCTGCCTCGGTTCCTCCGGCGCTGTCCTGGCATGCCTGCGGAGCAGGACGGCCGCCCAACTGCTGAAGGTGCCCACGACCGGCGCCGCCCCCTGGTGGCAGGTCTCGGGCACACCCGTCCTTCCCCGGCCGCCGGGAGAGGTCATCGCCGCGGGCGGGCACGCCAGGGTGCCGGTGCTGACGGGCAGCGCGCTGGACGAGGGGACCATCGGCGCCGCCGCCGTGGAGGCCCAGGGCACTCCGCTCGACGCGGTGACCTATCCGGTCGTCCTCGCCGCCCTGTTCGGGACGGACGCCCCGCAGGTCGCCGCGCACTATCCGGCCTCGGCGTACGGCGGCGACCACCGCCTCGCGTTCGCCGCCGCGTACGGGGACTACCTGGTCGCCTGCCCCACGCGGGAAGCGGCGCGCCGGTTCGCCACCGCGGAGCCCGCCCGTACCTTCGCCTACGAGTTCGCCGACCGGGCCGCGCCCAACCTCTACGCCCGGACACCGGACTTCCCCCTGGGCGCCTACCACGGATCCGACACTCCCTACCTGTTCGACTACCGCCCGGCCGGGAACCTCCGTCTCGACCCGGCCCAACGGCGGCTGTCCGCCGCGATGATGGCCTCCTGGTCCCGCTTCGCCGCCACCGGCGACCCCGGCGGCGGCTGGCCGGCGACGGCCCCGGCCCCGTACCGGCCGCTCTCGCTCGCCCCCGACGCGGTCGTCCTCCGGGACGACTTCGAGACGGGCCACCAGTGCGGCTTCTGGGCCGGGATCCCGCGCCCGGAGCCGCGGTCGGCGTCGGTGACCGGGAGGGCGCTGCCGGAACGGCCCTGACCGTCCGGGTCCCGCGGCGTCGGACGCCCCCGGCGCGGACCGCCCTGACCGGCGGCGATACGGTGTCGTGGGGCGGAACGACCGCCCCCGGGGGCCGGGCGCGAGGGGCAAGGAGCGGCGTGGAGAACACCGGGGCCAGGGCGGTACGGCTGCCGCAACTCAGGCTGGACGAACTGCTGGACGAGGTCCAGGCCCGGCTCGAGACCGCCCGCGGCACCCGCGACCGGGTGCACAACCTGCTGGAGGCCGTCCTGTCGGTCGGGCGCGGCCTGGAGCTGGAGCAGGTGCTGCGCGGCATCACCGAGGCGGCCGTCGTGCTCGTCGACGCCCGGTACGGCGCCCTGGGCGTGATCGGGCCGGACGGGCGGACGCTGTCGCAGTTCCTCACCGTCGGTCTGACGGAGGATCAGATCGAGGCGATCGGCCCGTATCCGTCCGGCCACGGCATCCTCGGCGAACTGATCCACCACCCAGAGCCGTTGCGGCTGCCGAAGATCTGCGAGCACGCCGCCTCGTACGGCTTCCCGCCCGGCCACCCGCCGATGAACACCTTCCTCGGGGTGCCGATCCGCGTCCGCGACCACATCTTCGGCAACCTCTACCTGACCGAGAAGCGCGGGGGAGCGGACTTCGAGGACGAGGACGAGGAGGTGCTCGCCACCCTCGCCGTCGCGGCCGGCGTCGCCATCGACAACGCGCGCCTCTACGAGGAGGCCGTGCGCCGCGAGCGCTGGCTGCGGGCGAGCGCGGAGGTGACCACCGCCCTGATGTCCGGCAGCCCGCGCGCCGAGGTGACCGCCCGCATCGCCCGGCTGGCCCGGGAGATCGCCGGTGCCGAACGGGCCGTCTTCACCCTGCCGGAGGCCGACGGCACGGCGCTGGCCGTCGAGGCGGCGACCGGGGACGAGCCCCCGCGGGGCAGCATGCTGCCGCTGGAGGGCACCCTGAGCGGCGAGGCCTTCAGCGAGGGCCGCCCGGCCCGGGCCCGTACCGCGGGCGAGGCGCCCGCCGGCCCCGCGGTGGCCGTGCCCGTCACCTCCGGCGACGCGGTCCACGGGGTGCTGCTGCTCGCCCGCGCGGCCGGCGGGGCGGAGTTCTCCGAGCGCGAGACCGAGCCGCTGTTCGCCTTCGCCGGACAGACCGGCCTGGCCATGGAGCTCGCCGAACGGCGCTCGGACACCGAGCAGCTGGCCCTGCTGGAGGACCGCGACCGCATCGCCCGCGACCTCCATGACCTCGCCATCCAGCGGCTCTTCGCCACCGGCATGACCCTGCAGAGCGCCGACCGCTTCATCGACCACCCCGAGGCCGCCGAGCGCGTCCAGCGCGCCGTCGACGACCTCGACGAGACCATCAAGATCATCCGCTCCACCATCTTCGGCCTCCGCTCCCGCGAGACCGCCCCCCAGCACGGCCTGCGCACCCGCGTCGTCCGCGCCGTCTCCGAGGCCGGCACCGCCCTCGGCTTCGCCCCCAGCCTGCGCATGGAGGGTCTGCTGGACACCCAGGTGCCGCGCGAGGCGGTGGACGACGCGGTGGCCGTCCTGGGCGAGGCGCTGACGAACGCGGCCCGGCACGCGGAGGCCGGGGCGGTGGACGTCGCCGTGGTCAACGACGGCCGGGACCTGGTCCTGACCGTCGCCGACGACGGCGTGGGCATGCCGGCCGGCGCCGGACGCCGCAGCGGCCTGCGCAACCTCGCCGAGCGGGCGGAACGCCACGGGGGAGCGCTCCGCGTGGAGACGCGGGGCGGCGGCGGGACGGAGCTGGTGTGGCGGATCCCGCTGGCGGCGGCGCGCCGGTGAGCGGGGCGCGGCGGTGAGCGGAGGATGCGGCCCGCGGGCCGGGGCGCCTCGCCGGGCAGGGCCGCCTCGCCCGGCACCGGCGATCCGGGCCCGCGTATGAGAGCCCACGATCGTCACATGACGCCGTCCTCCGCCGGCCCGATACCGCGGGACGCCTTCCGGGGGCGCTGGGAGGACCGGCTGTGGCTCAACGTCCCGGGCCCCTTCTACGGCGCCGGGACCGACACCTGCGCGACCGGACGGCTGTCGGCGCCCGGCCATGTGCTGTACGGCGGTGAGCACTTCACGGAGTACGTGTACCGCCAGCCCCGGACGCCCGCGGAGGTCGCCCTCGTGGTGGAGGCGGCGGCGGCCGACCCGTTCCTCGGCTACGGCTGCGACGGCGACCGACGATGGACTCCGCGAACGGTCCGGGAGTGGTGGCGGGACCGGGGGCGGATCGTGGAGTACCTGGCCGGACACCGCCGGACCTGGGAGGAGTTGGCCGCCCGGAGCGGGCAGGGCGAGGACATCGCGGTCCGCGACTTCGAGTCCCACCTCGCCGGCGGACTGGAGGCGGACCTGCGCGCCTTCCTCTTCCGGCTCGAAGAGGGCCGCTCCCCGACACCGGACGACCGCCTGCTGCCCGCGCTCCGGCCGCCGTCCCGCCGCCGGAGCCGGGCTCAGCCCGCCGCCGGGGCCTCCTGACCGAGCCACTCCCCGGCGAGGACGGACCAGACCTCGCTGTCCTGCCGGACGCCCCGGTACGGATACGTCTGGCGCAGGACGCCGTCGAGGCTCATCCCCAGGCGGCGCGCCGCCTCGCGGCTGCGCTCGTTGGCCGGGGTGGTCCGCCACTCCACGCGGCTCATCCCGCGCTCCCGGAAGGCCCAGTCGATCAGCACCCGGCTCGCCCGGTGCACCAGACCGCGTCCCTCCCCGGCCGCCTCCAGCCAGCAGCCGATCTCGCAGACGCCCACGGCGGCGTCGAAGAGCCTGAACATGACGCCGCCGACCAGCACACCGTCCAGCCAGATGCCGTAGATGCGGCCGGCGTCCCTGGCCTGGTCGTCGGCGTAGCGCTGGAGGACGGCGGTCGCGGACTCCAGGTCGGTGCTGCGCGTCGCCCACGGGATCCAGGGATCCACCGTCGGCCGGGCGCGCTCGATGTGGTCGAGGAACTCCTGTGCCTGCCAGGGCTCCAGGGGGCGCAGCTGGGCGTGGTCGTCGAGCGGCAGGGCGAACACGGGTCCTCCATTGGCGGTCAGTGTGCGTAACGAGCGTTCGGTACGTACTCTAGCCCCATGCCTCCCGCTCCTGTCGATCACGAATCCCGCCGCGAGGACGTCTCGCAGGCGGTGTGGCGCGTCCTGGCCGCCAAGGGCTTCGGCGGCCTGACGCTGCGCGCCGTGGCCACCGAGATGAACGTCTCCACGGGCCTGCTCATGCACTATTTCCCGACCAAACGCGCCCTGGTCGCCCACGCGCTGGACGTCCTGGAGAGGAGCAGCGCCGAACGCCCCCGCCGCCCCCGCCCCCAGGACGGCCTCGCCACCGTCCGCGCGATGCTCCTCGACCTCCTGCCGATCGGCGAGGACAACGCCGCCCGCAACCGCGTCTGGGTCGGCTCCTGGGACCAGGCCCTCGCCGACGAGGGCCTCCGCGCCGGGCAGGGCGAGCGCTACGCCCGCATGCGCGCCGCGCTCCGCCCCCACCTGGAGGCCGCGCGCGACCTCGGCGAACTCCCGGCCGACGCCGACCCCGACCGCCTCGCGGCGACGGCCGTCGCGTTCGCCCACGGCCTGGTGCTCCAGGCCCTGTTCGACCCGCAGTGCTTCCCCGAGGAGACGCAGACCGCGATGGTGGACGCGTTCGTCGGCACGCTCGGCGGCTGACGGGCCGCGCTCGGAGAGAGACCGCTTGGACCGGCCGACGAACCCCATGCGCACGCCGGTGCCCCGCACCATCCCGACGAATCGGCGCGGGCCACCGGCGAAGCCCCTGCGGACTGCCGCCGAGCCACGCCGAGTTCGGCGAGGACGTTCCCATGACGACGGTCAGGAGCTGCGCCGGACGACGCCGCGCTGTTCGTACTCCATGAGGGACTCGACGCCGAGGGCGATGGACGATCCGCACTCGCGGGTGATCATCCAGAGCGCCAGATCGATTCCACTGGTGACACCGCCCGCGGTCACCAAGTTCCCGTCGTCGACGACGCGTGCGTCGACCACCTTGCCTCCCTGGGCGGCCAGTTCGGCCTTGGCGAGATGGTGTGTCGTACACGGACGGTCTTTGGTCAAGCCTGCCGCGGACAGGACCAGCACTCCCGTGCAGACACCGGCGACGACGACTCCCGCCTGCTGGGCCCGTACAAGGTTCCGGTGGACATCCGGATCCTTGATCAGCTGGTCACCGCCGCCCGGCACGACCAGGAGATCGGTATCGGTGGGCTCCCACGCGTTCGGCACCGTGACTTTGGTGCCGAAGAAGCACGTCACCTCGCCGGGAGCCGATGGCCGTACCAATGTCGTTTCCACCTGGGCACCCGCATGCACAGCGTGCCCGAACACGTCACGCGGCCCGATGAAGTCCTGCTCCTCGACCCCGTCGTACACGAGGATCTGAACGCGTAAGGGCATCGGCTATATCTCCTTGCCTGGCGAAGCATCCGCGGATGCCGTGGGCGCCACAAAGGTCCCGACCGGTACGAGACCGCCGGTCAGGGCGCAATTTCAGCAGGTCACCGCGCTCCATCGGCCCCTTTCCTGACGCTCGTTCGAGCTCTTGGCAAGCCGGCGCTGTCCTGCAGAGTGGGACGGCACACCGGGACATTCCCGGCGGGCCGCAAACGTACGGGCCTTGAGGAGCTCGACTGCGCCGACTTGTTCTGTTGGTCGGCTGCGACGGGGGAGGAGTTCCCGTCCTTGACGCATACCTTGCTGCCGGAGCGTGTGCTCGTGACGCTGTGGTCAGCGGCTGAGGGCGAGCACGGTCGTGGCGCCACCGGCATCCTTGACGCCGAACTCGGCGGAGGGAGTGCGGTCGTTGTGGGGGTGGACCACCTCACCCACCTGAGCATCCACAACGCCGACCGGGCACCGGCGGAAGCCGACACCGCGGCGGTCGCGGCCCGCACGCCCTCACCTTCGGTGAAGTCGCCGATACCATCGCCTTCGTGAGCGGCCGACCGGCCACCACCTTCCATGAGTTCGCCGAGCGCAACACCCCTTCCTGGACCTCGGAGGCGAAGTGACCAAGACCGTCGGCGACGACACCCCCCTGGTCGGGGCGAACAGCCCGTTCTTCCGCATCATCAAGGAAGGACTGGACGGCCTGGTCGACGGGGAGGACTACTACGATCTGCTGGCCGAGGACGTGGTCTTCGAGTACGTGATCACTGTGCCGGGGTACCCCCGGCGGGTCGAGGGACGGCAGGGGATCGTCGACCTGTACAGCGACTACGGCGACTACATGACGCTGCACAGTGCGGACAACCTCCGCGTTCACCACGACCCCAAGACCTCGGTGGTCGTCCTGGAATACGAAGTACACGGTGAGTCGGTCCGGACCGGGCAGCCCTACGACAACCGCTTCGTCTCCGTCGTGACCATCAAGGACCGCAAGGTGACGCACTGGCGCGACTACCTGGACCCCATCGCCGTATTCGACGCACAGGGATGGCCGCAGGGCGGACGCTCGTAAGGGCGAATGCGGCCTGCCGGATCGGGGGCCGCCAGGGCCTGTCCGACGGGTCAGCACCGATCCGCGTATTTGCTGTCGTTTTGAACGTAAAAGCCCGCCCTCCCTGTTCTGGGTGAAGCGTTGTCCGGGCTCTGTCCAAGGCTGACGTGCTGCGCTGTGTTGGCTTCGTCCACTGAGGTGCCGGATTCGGCCCGACAGAGGAGGACTTATGAGGTCACTATGGGGGCGGTGAGAGCTCAGGAAAGCCGTCCTGGCGGGAGCGTCGGTGCTCGCGCTGCTGACGCAACGGCAGGCAGCGCGCAGGCGGCGTCCGGCACCTACACCTACGTCACACCGTCAGGGCAGACTGTCCAGGGCCAGGACCCGCCCAGCGACACCTGCGTTCCGCTCACCGGGGGCGCGGTGAGGTTCTCCAACGACACGACCGACACTGCCTTCCTCTACGCCAGCGGATCATGCAGCGGGCAATGGGGCGAACTTGTCGGTGTCGGCGCCACATGGGACGCGCCCACAGGCGTCCAAGCCCTGGGCGTCCGCTTCGGCTCGGCCCCCGGGTAGATCATCAACGGACCCATAGTCGGATCGCGGCGAGGAGGAACCGCCTTGGGCCGGAACGCGAAGCAGGCCCGGAGGGACAAGTGGAAGCGCGCGGTCGGCGACAGCGTCGGGGGTACTGCCGTTCCCGGAGGCGGAGACCGAACGGATCTGGCACGCCTGGAACCGGGCGGTCGTGGCCGGGCTGATGGAGGACGGGGCGGAGACGAAGTACCACTTCACCTCGGACGGGAAGGGTCGCGGTGGGCAAGAGCGGGCAGGCCCTGGCGAACGGTGAGCGGCTGACGCCGTCGGTGGCCGAGCGGCTGCGGCGCGAAATGCCGTTCCTGGCCCCGATGGTGACGTTCTATGAGAACAACCAGGGGTCCGGTACTGGTAGGAGTCGTTGATCGAGTAGTCGGAATTCCGGGGTGTGCGGCCATTGATGGGCGCGCGATGTCACGGTGCGTGGCTGCGTCCGTCCCGAGGGGCGAAGGCTTCGAGAGCGTCTGCGTCAGTCGCTCGCGTGTGGAGGAAGTAGTCGGCCCACTCGGCGATTTCGGGGTAAGAGGAGTCCTCGGTGACCTGGGTGATGGCTGCCTCGACGTCGAAGGCTGTGGAGCGTAGTTCGACGCCGGGGCCCAGGAGCGCCCAGTGGGCCCCGGCCCGTCCGTAGGGCATGCCGATGCTGCCGGGGTTGATCACGAGTCGGCCGTGGGCAAGGCGGACGAACGGCATGTGTGTGTGCCCGCAGACCACCGTGCGGATATCGGTGTCGAGCCCGCTGAGGACTTCTCGCCAGCGGTCGAGGCGTGAGTCGACCAGGACGACCTCTTCATCGTCCCGAGGGGTGGCGTGACAGAACAGCACCTTCCCCAGGCCGTGTACTGGCAGAGAGCGTGATTGCGGCAGTCGGCCGAGAAGGTCGATATGGTCTTCGCGTAGTTGTTCGGCGGCCCAGGGAGCGATCGGATCGGGGATCGAGTCGCGTTGGCCGCGGCGGTATTCGAGGAGTTCACGGTCGGCGTTGCCGCTGATCCAGACAACGCGGTCGCCGAGAGAGGTCAGCCGGTCGAGAACCTGCGTCGGTTGCGGACCGGCGGTGATGTCGCCGGTGAGCACAATGCGATCGGCGGTGCTCACGTCTGGTTCGGCGAGCACGGCCTCCAGGGCGGGCAGGACTCCGTGAATGTCGGACAGTACGGCTACTCGGTTCAGCATGGTCACCACTGTGGGATGGGGTCTCCTTGGAGGAGGGGCCGTTCGCCTGACGCGTAGTTCCAAGGAGATAAGTGCTTCAGCGCGCGTGGTCGCCGGGAGCCTGGGCCGCCCCGGGTTCCGCGTCGGCGCGGGGCCCCGGTGAGGCCGGTGAAGACCAGAGTCCAGGCGCCGCGGGCAGCCCTCGACCTGCGCGAGGCGGGCGGCGACTTCGGCGACGGCCCGCTCGTCGGCCTGGCGGAGCGCGGAGCGGAATGATCGACGCGACCTGGTCCGGGGTCGGCGGCTCGGTCCGGTCGTGGTGCATGCGCTGGTAGAGCTCGCTGCGGACTTGATCCTCGCGGCGTTCGGCGTGCCAGATTGCGTCGACCAGGTGGGAGGCGAGCTTGATCTGGTCGGTGACCGAGCACTCGTGCCGGCCGGTCAGCTCCCGGATCTCGGTGCGGTGCCGCTTGGCCGTACGGGAGGTGAAGTCGTACAGCCCCATGCCGGCAGCCGGGACGCCGAGGGCGGGGTCGTGGTCGGAGACGAGAAGGGGGACGCCGAGGCGGGCGGCGTCCATGACCAGCCCGGATTCCTTGCCGACTCCGGGGCGGCGGGTGACCAGGGCCGCGCCGGCGGCGGCGTGGCCAAGGCGGAGGACCTGCTCGCCGACCGGTCCGGGCACGGTGTGCAGGCGGACCTGCGGGAGCTGGTGCCGACGGGCCGGCGTCTCCTGGTCGAGCGGGGTGCCGGTGATCACCAGGTGCAGCGGCCGGGTGAGTTGGGAGAGGACGGCGTCGATGGTGGCAATGTCCTTGTGGGGCCACCAGCCGCCGACCAGGCACACCGCCGCGGCATCGGCGGGGATCAGACCCGCTCCATTGTGGCGCTCCGACAGACCCCCGCGACCGCGCTAACGGCCCGGGGGGGGGCACGGCCACCAGCTAAGTGGAGCTGATGACGTGAAGGACTTCATCTCCCGCCTCTTCGCCCGCACGAGGGCTCTCTTCGGTCACCGCGCGGCGCCCGAAGTCGCCGTCACGCGGCCCCCGGCCCCGCCGACTCCTCCGGCCCCGCCGGAGGCGCCCGCCGCTCCAGCTTCTCGGCCCGCACGGCGGCATCTACGTGTGGGCCACTGCCCATGGGATCGATCTGCGTCCCACGACCCCGCTTCTTGCCTGCACCTGCTCGACCAAGTCGCCGCACGCTGCCGACTCCGAGGCGCTGCGTGCGCGCGTGCGCGAGGTCAATGCCCGTAGTGCCTCGGGGAGATGGTGACGGTCAGCCAAAAAATGATCATCCGTCGTTCGGATGGTCGGCCGTGACGGGCCCGTGTCCGGCCCGGTGGTTCGGGTTGGCCGGGTCGGTGCGTATCGGGCCGGTGACCTGAGCGGAAGGAAACGAGGACACATGAGGAAGCTCAAGAGCGCGGCGGCACTCGTTGCGGGTGGAGCGCTGCTCGCCGGGGCCATGGGCCTGGCCGGGGCCGGGACCGCCGCTGCGGACACGATCACGTGTTCCGACACGCTGTCGGCTCACACGAACGGCAATGCGTTCAACGACGGGCCGCAGCAGCTCAACAAGCTGTTCGGGACCTTCGTGGACACGGCCACGTGCTCGACGCGGCAGTTCAACACCGGCCTCAACGGCGCGGACGAGCCCAGCGGTTCCTGACCGTCCCCCTCGTACCGGGCCGTGCCACTCGGGCGGCCCCGGGACGCACACGAGTCATAGGCTGCCCGGCTTCGGGCCGGGCGGAAAGGACCATTGCATGGTGCATCGCAGGCTGTGGGTCGGCGCGATGGCGGGAGCATGCCTACTGGGCGGGTACCTGGCGCCGACGGCCTCTTCGGCTCCCGCTCACGGATACAAGGTCTTCAACGCGGGCGTGCACCCCTGGCAGCCCCCGAAGGGCGTCACCCAGCTCCGCTTCTACATCTGGGGCGCCGGCGGGGGAGGCGGCGGGGGAGGTGGCGGCGGCGGTCAGGGATTCGGTTTCGCCGGAGGCCCCGGTGGCGGCGGGGCGGCCGGAGGTGGCGGCGGCGGAGGCGGCGCAGGCACGGCCGGTGCCTTCGTCCGCTGTCAGACGGAGCCGGCCCGCGAGTACGTCGTCAGGGTCGGCAAGGGCGGCGCCGGCGGGAAGGGCGGTGCCGGCGGTGGCGGCGGAAGCCCGGGCAGGAACGGCACCTGGGGCTGGGGCCAGAACGGCAGCGGCGGCGCCAACGGCAACAAGGGCTCCAGCAGCGGGTCCACCGAGGTGATCGCGCCGAACAGCCGCATTTACGGACAGTCCGGCCCCGCCGCCGGCGGAGCCGGAGGGGGAGGTGGCGGAGGCGGCGGACGCGGCACCGCGAAGGGCTCCACGGGCGGGCCCGGAGCAACCACCACTGCTGCCGGGGGAGCCGAAAAGCTCCCCTACGTGTCCACGTGGCGAGGCGGCTCGTGCACCGTCGGCGCAACTGGCGGAGCCGGAAGCGCGGGCAAGGTCGGCCGGGCCGGCAGGGGGGTCCCCGAGGGTTCGCCGGCCAGGTCCTGTCCGGCGAAATACGCCGCCGGCGGCACTGGACCTGCCGCCTCGGCTCCGAGCATCACCCTGCCGGGCGGAAAGACCTACAACCGGCCGGAGGGCGTGGGCAAGGGCGGCAACGGAGGAGGGAAGTACGCAGCGGGCAAAAACGTGGGCTGTGGAGGTATGGGCGGGATCGTAGGCATCACCATCTCCTCCACTGCCGAGAACCAGAACTCGAAGCCTGGTTCAAAGGGAGAGACGGGCCCGGCCGGTATCAAGGGCGGTGACGGGCTCGTCGTCATCGCCTGGTAGGCCGGCCTGCCGTTCCAGGCGCGTCCCGGGCCGACGCAGGCCCTGACGCGCCCGGAAAACGGTTGTCCGAGGCCGGACGGCGGCGTTCGTCTGGTTTCGGGGCGGAGGCGGTGCGAGGCGATCGGCGCGTCTCAGTACGGTTCCTTCATGGAAGGTCAGCGTCATCGGGGTGAGGCCGGTGTGCCCGACTCCGCCATGGTCGAGGAGACCGGGCCGGAGATGACCGTGTTTGCGTGCGCCGCCTGCGGCGCTGCGCTGACGGGGCCGCTGAAGCGTCTGCCGGCGGTGCCCGAGGCTCCCGACTACGCCTGGTGGGAGGCGGAGGAAATGGGGCCGTCGCCGGCCACTGTGCCGTCGGGCTGCTACGCGATCGAGACGGAACCGTACGGCGCGCCTCTCGTCGTTGCCGGGGCGCCCGGCCCGGTGATGCCACGCCACGGAACTCGCTGCAACATCGACGGGCAGCCGCTGGTCTCGCAGGGGCCGCGAGGCAATATCGTCATGAACCCGGACGACTGTCGCGGGTTGACGACGCGGCACGCCTCCACCGCATGCTGCGGGGCGACTCCCTATGGGGGACTGAACCAGGTCTGCGCCTGCGGAACACTGGTCGCGACCCTCTGCTCCGACTGCTGCCTGCCGTATGAGCTGCACCTCTCACCCGACCACGTCCGGGCCTTGCCATCCCGCTCGCCCGGCTCCGACCGGACTGCGTGAGCTCGCGTGCTGCGACAGCGATTTCAACATCACCGAGGACGTCCTGGACACTGCCTGCTCGATCCTCGTGGAGGCCGTCGAGAGATCCTGCACGCCGCTCGCCGCGGCCGCGACCGCCGGGGAGGCGGCCCGATGACGCTCATCGTCCAGAAGTACGGCGGGAGTTCCGTGGCCGACCCCGGCTGCATACACCGCGTCGCCGCCATCCGCAACAGCGCCACGTCGTCGTGGTGGGCGCTTTCACCGACGCCCTCCTCGCCCTGACCATCGACTCCCAGGGCGTCCCGGCCCGTTCGCTCACCGGGGGACAGGCCGGCATCGTCACCACCACCGTCGCCCTGGCCGCCGCCCTCGGCGCCGGACTCTGCGAGATCCGCGCCGACGTCGGCCGCGTCCACACCGCCGACCCACGCATCGTCCCCGGCGAGGGCATCGTGATCCACGACGATCCCGCCGACCCCACCGGCCCGCTCGGCGAGGAATCCGGCGAGGCCGTCGTCGGCATCTCCCACCACTTGGCCGTCCGCATCACCGTCACGGCCCCCACGACCTCTCCGACCGCCTCCTCACCGCCGAGCGCATCCTGCGCGTCGTCGAGGGGGACGACCACGAGACCGACATCACCGTGTGGCAGACCGGCGGGGGACCCGGCGAGTTGTCGTTCGTGGTGGCTCCGACCACCCCTGATCTGCTGTGATCTCCGCGTGTTGTGTGCGGTCGCCGGATCGTCCATCGCGCAGTGCGGTAAGCGGTCGATACGACTGGGCGTTCGCGCGTGAGCGATGGTGAGGGCCTTGTGGCGACGCGGGTGTTCACAGATGACGAGCTGGCGCAGCTGCGTGGGTTTCCGGAGGTCAAGAGGGAAGAGTTGATCCGGTTCTTCACTCTGACACCGGCGGACGTGGGGTTCGTCGATCCGGGCCGGGGCCGTAGTCCGAAGGACTGGCTGGGGCTGGCGGTTCAGCTGTGTACTCTCCCGCGGATCGGGTTCGTTCCGGACGACGTCGCTTCGGCGCCCCCGGCGGCGGTGGCCCGGCTCTCCGAGCGCCTTCGGATTCCTGTGGGTGAGCTGCGGTTCTACGGTGAGCGGAAGCGGACCCGCACCGGGCGCCTGCGCGAGGTGGCCCGGTATCTGAACTGGAAGCTGGCGAAGACGCTGGAGTGGAAAGAGCCGGACGAGTTCCTGCTCGCGCGTGCGACGGAGCATGATTCCCCGTCGCTGCTGTTCCGCCTGGCTTTGTGCACGAGAACGGGTTCTGGCTCAACTCCTGTGGTCCGCGCACGCTGAGTGATCGCTGACGGCTGGAGCGGCCGCCGGGAAGTTGCCCGAAAGTGATCGTCAACCCTGTGGTTGTGGCCGAAGTTCAGGGCCGTGCAAGAGGTCGTGCTCCGGCTGGAGGAGTTGCTGTTCCCGTCGATCGCGGATGTCGTGGTGCTGTCGGTCGTCGTGGACAAAGACGTTGTTCGGGTCGACGCGAAGTCCGCGGCGGGAGGGGCCGAGTGCTCTGGCTGTGGTGACCCATCGAACCGGGTTCATGGCTCCTATCTGCGGTTTCCCGCAGATGTGCCGAGTGGAGGGCGACGGGTGGTGCTGTCCCTGTGTGTCCGCCGGTTCGGCTGTCGCAACGTGTTGTGCGGGCGGCGGACCTTCGTCGAGCAGATACCGGGGCTGACCCGGCGGCACGCTCAGCGGACCGAGGGGCTGCGGTCCACGCTGGCGAACGTCGGTCTCGCGCTCGCCGGTCGCGCCGGTGCCCGCCTGGCCTGCGTTTTCGGGGTGCCCGTCAGCCGGAGCACAGTCCTGCGGCTGATCGAGGCCCTGCCCGAGCCCGAGGTCCCGGCCCCGCGGGTGGTCGGCGTCGACGAGTACGCCATGCGCAAGGGCCGCAACTACGGCACGGTGCTGGTCGACGTCGAGACACGTCGGCCGGTCGATCTGCTGCCCGACCGGGAGGCCTCGACGCTGGCCGCGTGGCTGACCAAGCGTCCGGGCATCGAGGTGGTCTGCCGCGACCGGGCTCCGATATTCGCGGAGGATGCCGCTGCAGGGGCTCCGCAGGCTGTGCAGGTCGCGGACCGGTGGCATCTGTGGCACAACCTGAGCGAAGCCGCCGAGCGGACCGTCGCCCAGCACCGCCGCTGCCTGAGCGTCCTCGTCCCCGAGGGCCGAAACCGGTGGGCGAGGCTGCCCCGGCCGATGATTCGTCCGGCTCACCGTGGCCGACCGGGCACAGGTTCGCCGACCGCACCCGGGCCCGGCATGCTGCCGTTCACCCACCGCTGGAGGCCGGGCACAGCCGACGCGCGATCGGCCGCCAACTCGGCATGACATGGCGCACTGTCAAACGCTTCGCCGACGTCACCACACCGGAGGAGCTCTTCACTGGCCAATGGCAGAACCGGCCCTCCGTCCTCGATGAGTACAAGCCCTACCTCGATGACCGCTGGAACGACGGCTGCACCAACGCCTGGACACTGTGGGAAGAGATCGTGCCGCTCGGCTACAAGGGCAGCTACCAGCGCGTTCGCGCCTACCTGCACAAGAAGCGGACCTCACCGCGACCCGTGACGGCCCGGCCACCCTCGTCCCGGGCCGTCGCCGGGTGGGTCCTCCGCCGCCCGGAGAGCCTCGCCGAGACGGAGACACTCCAGCTCAAGGTCGTCCGGGCTCACTGCCCCGAACTCGACGCGCTCACCCGGCACGTCCGGTCCTTCACGACCATGCTCACCGACCGCCAGGGCCAGCATCTGCCCGACTGGCTCGACGCCGTCCGGCAGGACGACCTGCCCAGCCTCCACACCCTCGCCGCCGGCATCGACCGCGACCGCGACGCCGTCATCGCCGGCCTGACCCTGCCCTGGAACTCCGGCGTCGTCGAAGGACACGTCAACCGGATCAAGATGCTCAAGCGCCAGATGTTCGGCCGAGCAGGCTTCCAACTCCTCCGGAAACGAGTCCTGCTGGCATGGCGCACAGTTGCGGCGAAGGGCTTTGTCAGTGCCTCACTCTACGGTCACGGCATGACTCGCATAGACCTCACCGCGTTCGATACGACGTGGAACCGTTTCGCGTCCTGGCTGTCCGCCCACTCACCCGCCGACCACGCCGCCTTGCAATCGCCCGCCACTGCCGAGGAGCTCACGAGGCTCGAAGCACAGCTCGGATTTCCTCTGCACCCGGAGCTGAGAGCACTGCTGGAGCGCCACAATGGTGTCACCGAGCAACAACCCACCCGGGAAGTGAACTTGTTCCAGGCCGGGGCTTTTCTACCGCTGGGGCATCGGCTCAACCACACGGATCGCATCGCCTCAGAACACAGGATTCTTGCGGACTTCGGGGAGGAGAACACCGCATCGGGGCTGTGGGAGGAGGATGAACTCAACGGTCACGCCCACCAGTGGGTGCCGTTCGCACACCCCAACGACGGCGGGGTCGCGTTCATCGACCACCGCCCAGGCCTGACATACGGCCGCGTCTACGAGATGGGCATCGGCTCGGGCGACATCGACGGCACCGAGTGGGCCTCCAGCCTCACCGAGCTGTTCGACCGCCTGGCCAGCTCCCTCGAAGCAGGCACACCGTTCAAGCACTACTGGCCCGGGACATACGAGCACCCTTCCGGGCAGCACTGCATCGACTGGGAAACCCGACCTTGAGCAGCTTCCCCGTCAGGCCGAGGAGCCGAATTCGTCACTCAACGTGCGCGGACCACAGGAGTTGAGCCAGAACCCGAGAACGGGCGGCAGATGTTCACCACTTCGGGAGGCACTCGGCACATCGATGATTCGAACGGTGGCGCTTCCCATCGTGACGGTGCACGGTCCCGCGCGGCGGAAGAAAAACACGTTGGCCGGTCCGCCGCGGAGCTGCGAGGATGCCCTTCGTTTCCCTATCGGAGGATATTTGTTCGTTTTCGTGTGTGCTGGGTGTGGCGCCCGGCTGACCACTCCGCTGTCCCAGGTAGAGCTCCCGGCCCACGCCCATCAGGAGTACGGGAACGGGATTCAGCTCCCGGTTCTCATGGAGTCGGGCACGTTCGCCGTCGAACCAGAGCCCTGGGGGCACCCGTGGCGGAGGTGGGAGGAGATCGATCCGGACGAGGCGGCAGCCCGAGGCATCCACGCTCCGGTCCACGCCCTGTCCGACGGCCCACCCGGCACCGTCGTCATCGCCCCCGGGGACACCCGAGGCACCGTGCTCGTTCCTGAGCGAGCCGGCGGCTACTGCTGCGGCCTCGACTGGGGTGACGGCCCCAACATGGCTTGCGAGGCGTGCGGCCTGCCCGTGGCGAACCGCATCGACGACTGCTCACTCTGGCAGGCGGTCTGGCTCGCGCCGGACGCCGTGCACCGTCTCCGCGTCGACGCCGACACCGCAATCCTCTCCTGGGCGGAACTCCTGGCGGAGGGGCAGGCCACGCCCCCGAGCGTGCCGATCACCAGATGGGGTTCGCTGCTCGGACTGGACCACTGGTGGTCATGGAGCCCGCAATGGGAGGCGGCAGCCGGCCGGGCCCTGGCCCACCTGCTGGCCGCCTCGGGCGGTCGGCCGGTGACTGTCCCGCACGGCCTGGTCGCGGAAGTGTTCCAACGCACCCTCAACGCCCTGCTGCCCGCGGTCCAGCCGGCGCGGCGCGCCATCCTGGCCGGACCCGGACTGCCAGCCCCCGATACGGACGTCGACATAGTCATCGTGCCGACCCACCCACAGACGGGGGAACTCTGGAGCCCGGCCGGCCCGACGGCATCGGCGTACCCGGTGCCGCTGCCGTTCGGGGTGTGGATGTGGATGGCCTTCCCCGAGCAACACCTCCACCTCCCCATGTCAGGAACCATGCCGGACGGCGTGCTCCGCGACGACCCGCCCGCGCCGAGTCCCCACCACCTGTTCCGGGCCGACCCGGGAACTTTTCAGCACACGCTGGTCCGGTTGCCGACCGTCCGCAGCCCGTGGCTGCGCGAGATCCTGGAGAACCTCATGCACCACATGCGCACGGGTCTCTTCTAGCCGACTGGCAAAGGTGCCGGTCCTCGCTCTTCGGCGCGGCCGCAATCGAACAGAGGCGGGCAGTGACGCCTCCCGAAGTGGTGAACATCTGCCGTCCGTTCTCGTGGACAAAGTCATCCGCCTGACCTGTGAGCATCTGGCGTCCTCGCGGGTGGTGCGGCCGGGCGTGGTGAAGCTGCTGGAGCGGTGGCTAAAGGCTGGGATCAGAATGAGGTGCTTGCCGCGCAGGAGTGACGTGGCGTCAGTTCTCCTTTGCCGGGCAGGGGGTGGGTGCGACCGAAACGCGTAGCGGGGCAAGCCGAGGCTGGTCGAAGGCAGCCCCAGGAAACGGCCCAGGTGCTACGGTGCGGGCGGCTTGCTCGGCGGTTCCCAGCCGTGGGTGAGGATGTCGAAGACTGCCTCGATGGCGGCCCGGCGGTCCTGTCGGCCGCGAGCGAGCACCGGGATCTCGAGTACGAATCGGGCCAGAGCCACACATGTGAGGTTGTCGTGGTCCACGCCGAACTCGTCGGCGATGGCTGCGCCGAGGCTGTCGGTGTGCCGGGTCCACATGCGTTCGGCGTAGGCGCTCAGCACCGGCGTGGAGTTCACCAGGTTGGTGAACTCCGCCGCCTGGGGGTGTGCCTCGATCGACGGCCAGGTGTCCAGGATGTGGTGTCGAAGGGCGTCGAGGATGCTCTGACCGGAGGGGCGCTGCCGCACCGCGGCGATCAACTGTGACTCCCGGTCTTCGTCCTGGTCGAATACCAGCGCTTCCTTGCCGCTGAAGTGCTTGAACACCGTAGCGGTCGACACGTCGGCGGCGTCGGCGATGTCGCGGATGCTCACCTGGTCGTAGCCGCGCTCCAGGAAGAGTTGCAGCGCGGCGTCGGCGATCGCCTGCCGGGTGGCCGCCTTCTTGCGGTCGCGGCGGCCGGCAGAGGGCATGGTCATGGCTGGAGCGTACTCGATAGTCGAGTCAGTCGCTAAGTAGAGTCGTTGCACTTTTCTACTCGCTCTGATTTTATGGACACCTGGCCATCGTCTGCACCGCGCCGACCTGTTCATCCAAGAGGCCTCTCTGCGTGGCATATCCGGTGCCGAGATCGGCAACGCCCGACCTGCTCGCCCCTCTTCGCCCTTCGCCGACTGAATGGGAAAACCATGAACTCCCCAGAACCTGCCCGGGCACGCATCAGCATCATCGGCGCCGGCCCCGGCGGACTGACTTGCGCCCGCATCCTTCAGCAGCACGGCATAGCGGTCACCGTCTACGACCGCGACCGGGGCCCCGACGCTCGCAACCAGGGCGGCACCCTCGACCTGCACGCCGACAACGGCCAGATCGCCCTGCGCGAAGCCGGGCTGCTCGACGAGTTCTTCCGGCTCGCCCGCCCCGAAGGGCAGGAAATGCGCCGGATGGACCCGACCGGCACGATCACGTCCCATGAAGTCCCGGCGCCCGACGAACTCTTCAAGCCGGAAATCGACCGTGGCCAGCTGCGCAACCTGCTACTCGACTCCCTGCAGCCGGGAACCGTGCACTGGGGCCGCGCCATCGACACGATCGGTGGACCCGACGACGGTCCGCGGCAGTTGCACTTCACCGACGGCACGACCATCCACACCGATCTGGTCATCGGCGCCGACGGTGCCTCCTCCCGCGTCCGCCCGGCCGTGTCCCCCGCCGTCCCCGAGTACACCGGGGTGGGCGTCCTGGAAGCATGGTTCTCGGACGTCGAGAACCGGCACCCGGACCTGGCCGAGCTGGTCGGCCAGGGCAGCGCCCACGCAGCCGACGGCGAGCGCGGCCTGTTCGCCCAGCGCAACAGCGGAGACCATATCCGCGTCTACATCATCCAACGGGTCCCGGTCGACTGGATCAGCACGAGCGGCCTGACAGCCGAGGACACGGACGGCATCCGCGCCCTGCTCCTGGGCGAGTACGCCCACTGGTCGCCCCGCATGCGCCGGATGATCACCGAAAACGACGGCCCCTACGTCAACCGCCCGATCTTCGCCCTCCCGGTCCCGCACACCTGGGAACACAACCCGACGGTGACCCTGCTCGGAGATGCCGCCCACCTCATGCCCCCGCTCGGCGTCGGCGTCAACCTCGCCATGCTCGACGCCGGCGAAATCGCCCTCGCTCTCGCGAACGCCGCCACCGTCGCCGACGCGATCCGCGCCTACGAGAGGACCATGCTTCCCCGCTCCACCGAGACGGCCAAGGCTCTCGAAGGCGGCGCCGAACACCTGCTGTCCGCCGACGTGCCCGACTTCGGGAGCAACCACGACGCCGAGTGCTGAGGACTGACTGAGGACTTCAGGGTCGCCAGCAGCTCGCGACCTGCTCACCCGGCCCGACGGCCGCCGTGCGACGGGAGAAACAGGTGGGCCGGGGCGCCCGCTCCGACGCGCCCCCGCCGGGAGCGGGACGGAACGGCGCATCCGCGACGGCAAGAGGAACGCTCCCCTTCCGTGTCCTCCGGTGGCCGCCACGCGTTGAAGTCGGTGCGTGTCGGACAACAGGCCCTACATCCGCAGGAGTTGGGCTTTCCTCTTCATCGGGAGGCATTGTGCGGGTTCGTCCGCGATCGGTCATAGCCCTGGCGCTGGCCCTGTGCGCCGCGCTGCTCGGAGCCGGGAACACGGCCTCCGCCACCGGGCCGGAGCAGGACCGCAGGCGACAGGAACAGGCGTACTGGACGGCACGGCGGATGGCCGAGGCCGTCCCCGTCACCGCCCTCCTCCGCGACCCGGCGGCCCGGCCCGCGCCGGGGACCGCCCTGACCCCGGTCGCCGCACCGCCCCGGCCGGCCCGGCGCTTCGACGGACTGCCCATGGTCGGTACGTTCTTCTTCGACGGCGCGCACCTGGGCGGGCGGACGACCTACTGCTCGGGGAGCGTGGTCCACAGCGCCGGACGGAACCTGGTCCTCACCGCGGGACACTGCGCCATCGGGCTGTCCGGGGCGCGGCACGCGGTCTTCGTCCCCGAGTACCACGACGGCGCGGCCGCCGGGGGCCAGCCGTACGGGGTCTTCCCGGTGACCGCCCTCTACGTCGACCCCCGCTACCGGGCCAACACCAAAGGGGCGGCGTCCGATCTGGACCTCGCCTTCGTGAGAGTCGCACCGAACGGCGGGAGCGCCGTCGAGAGCCGCACCGGCGCCCTGACCTTCGGCCGCACCCCGCGCTACGACAACGACGTCACCGTCGTCGGCTATCCCGCGACGGGGAGCCCCACCGCCCGCCGCCGGCCCGTCCGTTGCGATGTGCGCACCAGCCGCCTCAAGGGCTTCCACCAGATGCGGATGTTCTGCGGCGGCTTCTACGGAGGCGTCTCCGGCGGGCCCTGGATCTCCGGCTACGACCCCGCCACCCGCACCGGGAGGATCATCGGCAACATCGGCGGCTACAACGGCGGTGGGAACGACGCCAATTCCGACGGGGTCTCCTTTTCCCCCTTCTACGGCAAGGACGCCCAGGACCTCTACCGCGACGCCGACGCCGACCGGGCCGTGCGCCGCCCGGCCGCGTACCGGCCCGCCCCCGTGGCCCGTCGCTGCGCCCCGGACGTCACGGGTTCCCCGGTCACGGCCCTTCCCGTCGTGTGGCCCGCCCGCGCCCGCCCCGAAAGGCGGACGCCAACGGGCCTGTGAGGGGCCGTGGTCAGTGGCCCCTCAGCCGGGTGTCACTTCCAGCAGTGGTGCTTGGTGTCCCACTTCTGCAGGTGGCCGTGGTACGCACGGGTCCAGCAGTGGCGCGCCTCGTCCCACTTGGCGTAGCCGCGGGACTGGGCGTCCCAGCGGGTCCAACAGTGGTGCTTGTGGTCCCACTTGTCCTTCTTCTTGTCCATGCCCCGGTCCCACTCCCGGCGTTCGGCCTTCTTGGGATCGGCCTTCTTGTGATCGTGCTTCTCGACGACGTGGACGTGGTCGGCCTTCACCGGGTGCCCGCCGGCCGGGGCGGCGAACGCCTGCCCCCCGGCCATCGCGGCGGCCCCCGACAGCAGCACCGCCGAAGCGGCGACAGCGGCGAGACGGCGCATCATGTCCTGTCCCATGTCATTCCTCCTTGTTCGGGGCGCTCCGGGCTGTTCCGCCCGGAAGCGCCGATCGGTACGTGGAGGATCCTGGTGCAGGAATCCCGCTGATTGACAGGAGATCGCCTCTGAGCCCCCCGGTAGGATGAGACGTAGGAGCGGTTGTATGAATACAAACCTGTGAATACCTTGAAATGCACGCAATATCAGGGCAAAGACCGTTCCTTTTCAGGAACCGACCAGCACATTGATCAGCGCCCCGTGCCCGTACATGCTGACGATCCCGCTCTCGCCGGAGGCGAAGTAGCGCACGAGGCAGCCGGCGGGCCGTCCGGCGACGATGTACGGGCCGAGGAGCGGGGCGATGGTCGTGGAGCGCGTTCCCGCCTCCGTGCCGTCCGTGAGCCCGGACGCACAGCGGCCGGGTTCGACGTATTCCTGTGCGACGCTGTCCTCCTCCCGCACCGCCCGCCCGACGGCGTCGGCCCAGACGGCGGGGTCGGTGAACGGACCCAGGAGCACGCCGTCGCCGCACATCCCCACGGCCTTCTTCAGTACGAACGACTCCCGCCTGCGCAGCAGCAGTTCGCCCAGGCCGTACCGGCGGCCGCGCCAGACGACCGCGCGGTCCCCGGTGACCCGGGTCCACGGCAGATACCGGTGGACGAACTCCCGTTCCGCACCGGTCATCCAGGGCCGTCTCTCCGAAACCCAGCCGAGGACCTTCTTGTTGGAGACGAGATAGGCGGTCTGCGGGGCGAGGAGGAGGCATCCGGAGTCGAGGGCGCGGCGCACCGGGGCGAGGTCGATGCCGTGGTGCCGCCACTCGGCGACGGTGAAGTGCCGCAGGCCGACGGGGTACCGGAAGCGGCCGTCGGGGCCGTGGCCGTGGTGCAGGTCCTCGGGTTCGAAGAACTCGGCGGCGAAGCCGTGCCGGCGCAGGTGCTCCACCTCCAGGTCGAAGTAGCGGGTGCCCTGCACGCCCGGCAGGTCGCGGACGGTGCCGAGCAGCGCGACGCCGCGCTCGGCACCCAGCTCGGCGCAGACGGCCTCGAAGAGCCGCCTGCGCTCGGCGAAGAGGGAGTGGCCGCGAAAGGGGACCCGCCCGCCGTCGGCGTGCAGACGGCGCCAGGTGCGGGTGAGGACGTGGGTGTGCACGGCGCCGCCGACCGCGCCGCCCACGTTGACCTCCAGGAACCGCGGCCCGTCGGGGCCGATCACCGCGTCCGGGCGGGCCATGCAGGCGCAGTGGCGCTCCTCGGTGAAGTCGTCGGTGAACAGCGGGTGCAGGGTCTCGTCCACCGCCAGTGCGGCCATGCGCTCCGCGCGGCCGGGTCCGGCGGCGAGGAGCGCCTTGCGCAGGAGGGCCAGCAACCGGGCCGAGGCGGAGTAGAGTTCGGCGGCCGAGGCGGCCGGCACGGTCAGCGGACGAGTGGCGACCTGTCCGCCGTCGAAGCCCACGTCGCGCATCGCGTGCACGAAGGTCCGCCGGAGCTCCTCGGGTCCGATCCGGGCGGGGGGCGGCAACTCGTCGGTGCCGAACCATGGGTGATGGATCGTCATCGGGGAACCGTGTGCAGGAAGGCGTCCAGGCCGAGCTGCCGGGCGCGCAGGATGCCGGGGCACTGCCAGGCCAGGTCGGTGCGGGGCGGCCGGTCCGCGTCGTGGAAGTACAGGGCCTCGAAGCCGCCCGCCGCGAGGGAGACGACGGGGTTGGCCACGAGGAAGTCCCGCACGCCCGGGGTGTCGCGCACGACGCGCAGGACGAGCCGCTTGCCGCCGAAGTGGTCGGCGGGCAGCCGGCATTCGGGGTGGAAGCGCTGCTTGAACTGGAAGATGCCCTTGCTGAGGAACGGCTCGCAGCCCGAGAGATCGACGTGCGTCATCCCGTGGGTGCGGGCCCACTCCAGGGCGAAGTGCGTGAGCGCCCTGGCGGCGCCGCTCGCGTAGTGCTCCTCGGCCCCGTCGAGGACGCCGAGCAGCCGCATGGTCAGGGTCCGGGAGCGGGCCGGGCGGGCGCACAGCACCCCGGCGACCCGGGTGCCGTTCTCGACGACGAAGAACAGCGCCCCGCGCCGGAAGAGGCATTCGTAGGCGAGACCGGGCGGGAGGCTGCGGGTCGCGCCGCCGTGCCGGCGGCGCATGGTCGGCAGGTGCATCCGCTCGTAGAAGTGGTCGAACGCCCCGGGGTCGGTGGCCTGTTCCCAGGTCCAGCCCCGCTCCCCGCGGCGGGCGGCGAAGCCGCGCCGCTCCCGCCGGGAGATCCGCGCGCGCAGCGCCTCGGCGCCCTCGCCGACCGGGACGACGAGGCGCACCCGGAAGGGCAGGAGGAGCGTGGCCGGGGGCAGCGCGGGCACGGACCGGGCCGTCGTGCCGCGCAGCAGGATGTCGGCGGGCGCGTCGCCGGTGCCGGCCGCCGTGGTGGGGACGCCCCGCTGCCGCAGGAACTCCAGGATGTGGCGCGGGCCTTCGTGCAGCCCCGCATAGCTCAGCCGCACGGGACCGGCGGGCAACGAGCGGGCGCGCACGGGGCGGTGGCGGCTGCGGGCGCCGTCCCAGCGGCAGCGGACGGGGGCCAGGCGGGGGTCGGTGTCCCAGGCGTACCGGGCGTGCAGGGCGGGGCGGAAGGGCAGCGGGGCGCGGGGCGGCGCCGGGGAGTTCACGGCGTCCCCGGGGCGACGGGCCGGTAGACGGAGACGCAGCGCCGGGTATCGGGGCGTACGGTGCCGCCCCGCCAGCCCGGCCAGCGGTCCTCCAGGGTCAGTCCGGCGGCCGCGGCCATCAGATCCATCTCGGACGGCCACAGGTAGCGGATGACCGACCGGTACGGGGTGACGCCGCCGTTCTCGACGACCATGGTCTGCCGTTCCATGATCTGGGACACCGGGTCGCAGTGGACCAGGGAGAAGCGGAAGCGGTCCGGCCCGGTGTGCAGATGGCGGACGGAGGAGCCGCTGCCCACGGCGTCGGGGATCTGGTGGTCGACGACGAAGCGCCCGCCGGGTCCGGCCAGATGGCGGGCGGCGACGGCGAAGCAGGCGGTCTGGCGCCGCTGGTCGGGCACGCAGAAGAGGCTGTTGAAGACGGAGTAGACGAGCGCGAAGCGGCGGCCGAGGTCGCAGTCGGCCATGTCGGCGAGCTCGGTGCGGACGAGCTCCGCGCCGGGTTTGGCGCGCAGCCGTCGCAGCATGTCCGGCGAGGTGTCGACGCCGTGGACGGCGACGCCGCGCGCGGCGAGGGGGATGGCGATGCGGCCGGTGCCGACGCCCAGTTCGAGGGCGCCGCCGTCACGCCCGTAGCGGGCCAGGACCTCGACGGCCGTCGCGCCGTCGTCGAAGTCCAGGGAGTACCAGTCGTCGTAGACGTCGCCGAACGTCCCGCCGTAGTCGTCGTCGGGGCCGTCATCGGGGCCGTCATCGGGGTCCGTCGCCATCGGCGGTGCCTCCGTTCCCGTCGTGCGCCGGCCGGAGCCGTGCGAGGTGCGGCAGGGCGGCCGCGACGACCGCGTCGAACGTCCTGGCCCGTCCGGCGAACACCCCGGACGGGCGGGGGCGGTGGAGGACGAGGTCGGTGAAGCCCAGCGCCGCGCAGTCGGCGGCGAAGGCGGTCAGACGGTCGGCCGATTCGGTCAGGCCGGGGACCAGGCGGCTGCCGAGGACGATGCGGTCCAGGCTCGCGGGGTCCCGGACCGCCCGCGCGCAGGCCTCGTCCAGGGCGCGGGTCTGCCGGGCCAACAGCGCCTCGGGGTCGGACAGTTCTCCCGGCCGGGCCGGATCGCCCGCGGTGACCCAGGCCCGCCCGTACCGCGCCGCCAGCCGCATGCCGCGCGGCCCGGTCGCCGCGACCGCGAAGGGGATCCGCGGCCGCTGCACACAGCCGGGCACCGTGCGGGCGGCGCGGGCGGTGTAGAACGGGCCCTCGTGGTCGGTGGCGGGGTGCCGGAGCAGGCGGTCGAGGAGCGTGACGAACTCCTCGAAGCGGCGGGTGCGTGCGCCCGGCGGCAGCGCGGGACCGCCCAGCGCCCGCGCGTCGAAGCCCTCGGCGCCCGCGCCGATCCCCGCGGTGACACGGCCGCCCGCGATGTGGTCGAGCGTCATCAACTCCTTGGCCAGGACGGCCGGATGGCGGAAGTTCGGGGTGGCCACCAGGGGGCCGATGCGGATCCGGCGGGTGACCGCGGCGACGGCGGCCAGCAGCGGGACCGAGCCGAACCACGGTGCGTCGCGCAGCGACCGCCAGGTCAGGTGGTCGTAGGTCCAGGCGTGGTCGAAGCCCGCCTCCTCGGCGCCCTGCCAGATCTCCCGGGCCTCGGGCCACGGGTGTTCGGGAAGGATGACGACTCCCGTGCGCATCCGGCCGCCTCACGTGTCCTGGACGCCCGCGGCCTTGTGCAGCACGTCGGCCAGAGTGGCCAACTGCCCGGCGGGCCGGAGGGCCTCGGAGGGCAGCGGGGTGTAGTCGTCGGCGTCGTACGAGCCGGAGCCGTGCAGGACGACCTCGTCGGCGCGGACCAGCCCGCGCTCGACGGCGAGCAGCGTGCCGGTCACCACCATCACCAGCGACCATTCCCGCAACGTCCTGGGATCTGCGGGCAGTTGCACATCCGCCCGCGCCACCAGGGCGCGGACCTGTGCGTAGCGGACGAGGCACTCGTGGAGGGAGACCACGATGCCGCCGCCCCCCTGCTCCCGGATCAGCGCGCTCATCCGCGGCGCCGTGGCCGGCCGCTCCGTATAGAAGGTGGGGTCGATGCTCTCGCGGGGGTCGAAGGCGGCCGCGGGGAACGCCGGGTCGGCGCTCTGGACGAACAGGCCGCTCACCGGGTGCCGGCGGTAGGGCGGCGATGCGCTGCCGGAGCGCAGGTCCTGCACCATGTCCGGGGTCCTCAGGTGCTGGACGAGGAGATAGCCGGGCGGGTCGTCCCGTGCGCCCGGCTCCGCGGCGAGGAGCCGGACGCCCAGGTGATGGCCGAACAGCCCGAAGGCGCTGGAGACGGCGTGCGCGTGCCAGCGGACCCTCCCGTCGGGAGCGGGGAGGAACTCGGCCTCGTAGAAGGCCCGTACGGTGTCCGCGGCACGGTAGTTGTCGAGGTCGAGCGTATGCCAGATACGCACTCCGGCCACCCGCCGGAGCTCCTCCGCACAGGTTTCGGCGCCCTCCTGCGCCAGGGCCTTCACGGCGGCGCCGGGGCCGTCGTGCACGACGACGGGGTTGCGCTCGCGCAGCCCGGGATCGGCGGCCAGGCGGGAGTGCCACACCTTGGCGACGGACTCCTCGGGGACGACGCAGGCGATGCGCAGCTGGTCCCGGGTGACGAGACCGGCGTCGACGGCGCGCAGCACCGCGTCGCGCAGGGCGGTGGCCTTGTTCGCCGACGACGGGGTGAGGAGCATCAGCCGTTCCCCCGTCCCGCGGATGTGGCGCACGGCGCGCGCCACGATGACCAGGGAGGCGAAGGTCTTGGTGGTGCGGGTGCCCGGGTTGCGCATGAGATCGAGGAGGACGAGCCGCACGCCGTGGTGCGTGCCGAGGAGGGTGGAGGAGAGACCGGAGACGGAGAAGAACTCCCGTGTGGCACCGTCGAGTTGCGGAAGACGCTGCTCCGGCGTGCCGTCGCCGCCCGTGCCGTGCTCGCGGACGTGGTCGAGCGCCGACTGGATCCGGTCGTAGTAGTGGGCGATCGCGTTGTCCAGAACAGCTCGCCTGTGTGGCGTCATGGGCCCGCTTCCGTCCTTCCGGCAGGCTCGGCGTCGCCGAGAGCAGCCGTCCTCCGAGGGCATGCGGTGGTCGAGTGTATCTCCGGAAAATCCGGTTCCTGCAGGTATTTACCGGCCACCTTGAAAGGGTCCTCCGGCGGCGGTATTCGATGCGGCATTCCCCTTGCCCCACCGGACACTTGACGGCGTGAACGGCTCCTCCCTCCGGTCCCTGCCCTCCGCGGCCCCCACGGGTCCCCCGTCGCTGCTGCGGGACCGCAACTTCGTCCTCCTCTCCTGGGCCCGCACCGTCTCCGTGCTGGGCAACGGCTTCGCGCGCGTCGCACTGTCCTTCGCCGTCCTGGGGCTGCCCGGGACGACGCCCGGTGAACTGTCCCTGGTCCTGGCCTGCCAGGCGCTCCCCCAACTGCTGTTCGTCCTCGTGGGCGGGGTGATAGCCGACCGGATCCCCCGCGTCCGGCTGCTGGCCGCCGCGGAGCTGACCGGCGCCGCCGCCTACGCGGGGCTCGCGGCGATGACGCTGACCGGGCACGCACCCGTGGCCGCACTCGCCGGACTGGCCACGGTGGCGGGGCTGGCGACCGCGCTGTTCGCCCCGGCGATGACGGCCGTGGTCCCCGAGATCGTGCCCGCGGGCCGGCTGACGGAGGCGAACGCGGTGCTGCGCATGGGCATGAACACCGCCATGCTGCTGGGGCTGGCGCTGTCGGGCGTGGTGGTCTCCCTGGTGGGCGCGGGGTGGGCACTGGCGATCAACGCGCTCTCGTTCCTCGCCGGAGCCGGACTGATCGCGGGCATCCGCATCCGCACACCGCGTCCGCCACGGACAGGCGGAGGCTCGGGATGGAGCGACATGCGGGACGGCTGGCGGGAGTTCGCGTCACGCCAGTGGCTGTGGGTGGTGGTGCTGCAGTACACGTTCGTCGTGGCGGCGGTGAGCGCGGAGACCGGCGTGCTCGGCCCGCTGATGAGCGGACACGGCCCGGGCGGGGCCCGGGCCTGGTCCACGGTGGTGGCGGCACAGGCGGTGGGCACGATCGTGGGGGCGGCCCTGGCGGCACGGCTGCGCCCACGGCGCCCGATGCTCGTCGCGGTACTGGCCACCTTCCCGGCGGCGGCACCGATGCTGCTGCTGGGCCTGCACGCGCCCCTCTGGCAGACCGTCGCGGCGGCGTTCCTCGCCGGGGTGTCGGGGGACGTGTTCGGGGTGCTGTGGGCGACCACCCTCCAACGGGAGGTGCCGGCGGCCGCCTTGTCGCGGGTGAGCTCCTACGACTGGTTCGGCTCACTGGCGTTCGCGCCGGTGGGGCTCTACGCGGCCGGTCCGCTCGCCGCGGCGGCCGGGGCGGACGTCGCCCTGCTGGCGTGCGCGGACGTGGTCGTCCTGGCGACGGCGGCGGCGCTGCTGGCGCCGGGGGTACGGCGGTTGGGGGCGGGGAGGGGTGGCGGGTGAGACGGGCGTGCTTGCCCGGCCGGGCCCGGTCACCCGCCTCGGCCTTGCGCCGAGGGGGCGGCATCCCGGCGGGCGGAGTTGCCATGCAGCGACGACGGCCGGCCGGACAAGGCGGTCCGGCCGGCCGGGCGGTCCGGCCGAGGTTCCCCGCGCAGGCGGCCGCGGATCAGGTGACCAGGCGGATGGTCCAGAAGTCGTTCGCGAGACCCGGCTCGGTCACATACGCGTAGGGGAGCGTGAAGTAGCCGCCCTGACCCCAGCCGCTGCCCCAGGAATTGCGCACCAGGAAGCGCTGGGTGCCGTCGTCGTAACCTGCGGCCATGACGGCGTGTCCGCCGACGACCTCGTCGCTCGGGGTGGGCAGGTCGGCGTTGCCGGTCTGGGCGACCTGCTGGCTCTCGAAGCTGGCATAGACCGTGAAGCCGAAGACGAACGGGAAGCCGCTGGCCAGACAGCCCTTGAGGTGATCGATGTCCTGCATGACCCGCAGGTAGGCGGTGGCCCTGCTCTTCAGCGCGTCCGTGTAACAGGCGGGCGAGGGCTTCTCACCGGCACGTGATCCTGGCGGGAAGGGCCCGCCGTCCGTGAGCGCCGGAGTGTCGTCGTAGGGCCACTCGTCCTCCGGGCAGACGCCGAGCGTCGCGACGCTCTTGACCCCGTCACGGATCTGGGCACCGGAGTCCGAGTGCACATGGCCTTCCATCGCCCGCTCGTTGTAGTAGACGAACAGACGGGAGGGGTTGAAGGACGGCAGGGCCTGCCGCATCAGCTCGAACTGGAAGGCACCGCTGATGGCGTTGGCGGTGCAGCTGCCGATCTGGCCCTGGTCGTAGACGGGCGGGAGCGCGTCGCGCAGGTCGGTTTTGACCGGCGGGTTGACGAGCGCCAGACGGGGGGCGGAGTAGAGGTGGTCGCGGGCGTCGGGGAGATCGCGTACCCAGCCGTAACGGCCGACTCTGCGGGGTTGGGATGGGGACGTCATGGCGGGCTCCTTCCAGGTGGAGGGAATGACCGTGAGGGGGGTTCCAGGCCCAACTGGAGCATGTTTTCAGTATCGCAACGGGGGTACCGGTGCGCGCGTTCAACGGGAACACGGGAGTCACCGCATGTGTTCGGACGGGTGCGTTCCGACGTCGTTCCTCCGGCGGCCGGGTCGCCGACGTCCCGGTGGGTCACCACGTACCCGACGCCGGCATCTGTCACCCCGGACTCCCCGCTGTCATCCTGTCCGCGTGGCGCACATCTACCAGCGCATCCTCGAGACGGTTCTCGAACGGGCGGCGGCACCGGCCGACCCCCCATGGCGGGTACGGACCGGCGAGTTCTGGTGCGAGGTCACCCCGCCCCGCTGCACGCTCCGGGACCAGGGGTGGAAGCTGCACGTGTCGGCGACGCCGGCCTCGGCCCGCCGGGTGCTGGAACGGGCGGCCGCCGTGCTCGTGGCGCACGGTTGCGCCTTCAAGTTCGCCGCCGGTCCGCGCATCACGGCCGAACTCGTCGCCGTACGGGCCGACCGGGCGCGGTCGGGCAAGTTCCTCACCGCCTACCCCGACGACGACGAACGGCTGCGGGCCCTCGCGGAAGAGCTGCACCGGGCCACCCTCGGGCTCGCGGGCCCGGCGATCCTCTCCGACCGGCGCTACCGTCCGGGCAGCCTCGTGCACTACCGCTACGGCTGCTTCGCCCAGCCCCGCGAACTCAACGAAGAGGGCTTCTACGAGGGCCGGTTGCGGGCACCCGACGGGAGTCTGGTGCCCGACCGGCGCAACCCCTGGTTCTCCCCGCCCCCATGGGCCGTCCCGCCGTTCCCTCCGGACGAACGAGGGGCGGCGGAGGGGCAGTTGCTCCTCGGCGGCCGGTACGCCGTCCGGGAGGCGATCCGCCACTCCAACCGCGGCGGCGTCTACCGGGCCCAGAACACCCGCGCCGGCACGGACGTCGTCCTCAAGGAGGCCAGACCGCACGTCGCGGCCGACGAACAGGGGAGGGACGCCAGGGACTGGCTGCGCCACGAGGAGGCCGTCCTGCGCAGGCTCGCCCCGCGCGGGGTCGCCCCGGCCGTGCACGGCATCGTCGAGGCCGGCGGGCACCTCTTCCTCGTGGAGGACCACATCGACGGCACGAGCCTCCAGCGCTGGGCCCTCGACCCCGCGCGCACCGCGGGCGACGGGATCCCGGCCGCCACCGCCCGACGGCTGGCCCGGGACCTGACCCGCCTCGTCCACGAGGTGCACGCCGCCGGACTCGTGCTCCGGGACCTCAAGCCCGGCAACGTCATGATGACGCCGGACTCCCGGCCCGTGCTCGTCGATCTGGAGTGCGCGCTCGACCGGGACGAACGGGCCCACCCCGCCGGCACCCGGGGCTTCACCGACCCCGCGTACCTCGACGCCCCCGTGCGGGACGCCGACGACCCCCCGCCCGCGCCCGGCCCCCACGTGGACCACTACAGCTTGGGCGCCACCCTGCTGTATGCCGTCACCGGCATCAACCCCGTCCTCGCCCCCGACTCGCCGGACGCCCCGCGCCCGGCCGGTGACCGGATCGCCGCCCTCGTCGCGGCCGCCGCCCCGGCGAGCCCCGCCTTGAGGGCCCTCGCCCCGCTCGTCCTCGGCCTCACCGCGGAGCCCGGCCGCCGCTGGACGACGGCCGAGGCCACCGCCTTCCTGCAGGATCTGCCGGCGGCCGTGCTCGTCCCCGTCCCGCCGACGTCCGTCCTCGTCCCGCCCGCGACCGTGCCCGACGGCGCCGAGCGGCTGACCGACGACGGACTGGCCTTCCTCGCGGACACCCTCGATCCCGACGCCACCCACCTGTGGCCCCGGCCGCGCAGCCTCCCCGAAGGCGACCCCTGCAACGTCCAACTGGGCGCGGCCGGCGTCCTCGTCGTCCTCGACCGGGCGGTGCGATCCGGGCGGAAGGAGCTCCTTCCAGTGCTCCGCACCGCCGCCGACTGGCTGGACCGGCGCCTCACCGGACCCGAACGGGCCCTGCCCGGACTGTACTTCGGCCGGTCCGGCGCCGCCTGGGCCCTTCACGACGCGGCGCGCACGCTCGACGACCCCGCCCTGGGCGACCGGGCACGGGAGTTCGCGCTGCGCATCCCCCTCGACGGGAAACAGCACGACATCTGCCACGGCCTGGCCGGCGCCGGCCTGGCCCAGCTGCACCTGTGGCGCGTCACCGCCGACGAACGGTTCGCCGAGCGGGCGGCCCGGTGCGCCGACGGACTGCCGGCGCTGCTGCGGACGGCCCGGGGCGTAGACCTCACCGGCCCGTCCCTGTACGGCTTCGGCCACGGAGCCGCCGGGCACGCCGCCTTCCTGCTCGCCGCCGGCCGCTGCCTGCGCCGCCCGGACCTCGTCGACATCGCGGCCGGGATCGGGCGCGCCCTGTGCGGCGCGGCCCGCCGCGAGGCCGACGGCACGGTCCGCTGGGCCAAGGGTCCGGAGCAGGCCGACCGCCCGATGAACTTCTGGTGCAACGGCACATCCGGCGTCGGCACCTTCCTGGTACGCCTGTGGCGCGAGACCGGCGAGCAGCTCTTCCGCACATACGCCGAAGGGGCCGCCCTCGCCGTCCACCACGACCGGTGGCGGCTCGGCCCGGGGAACTGCCACGGCGTCTCCGGGAACGCCCAGTTGCTGCTGGATCTGGCGGAGGCGACCTGCGAGGAGCACTATCGGCACTGGGCGGCGGACACCGCCACCTGTCTGCTCGTCCGGGCCGCCCGGCGTGACGGCCGGCTGCTGGTCCCGGACGACACCCTGCGCGAATTCCACGCGAGTTACGGCGTCGGGCTGGCCGGGGCATTGGACTTCCTGCTGCGGCTCCGGCACGGCGGCCCGCGTTCCTGGATGGTCGACGAGGAGAAGGGAAACGGATGATGGAGAACCAGGTCCTGGGACTGCAGGAACTCCCCGAGATGGACGGGGACTTGCTGGAGCCCGCGATGTGTTGCGACACCCTGCGCACGAGCGGTCTCATGTACGAACCGCCGCGGGGCGACAGCTGACCGGAGAGCGCGCGTGCCGCCCCCGGCCCGACGGGCCGGAGGCGGCTGTGCCTCGTCGCGACCGGTGCACTCCTCTCCAGCAGGACGACATGACCGCGACCGCTTTCTAGCCCGCCTGGAGGGCGAGGGTCGGCGAGAGCCGGGCGGCGCGGACCGCGGGGTACAGTCCCGCCACCGACCCGATCAGCAGCGTGGCGGCGAAGCCGCCGCCGACGGCCCACAGGGGGACGACCCAGGGCATGCCGCCCGAGACGGCGAACACATAGGTGGCCGCCGAGCCCAGCACCACGCCGGCCAGCCCGCCGAGCCCGGACAGCAGCAGCGATTCGGTGACGAACTGGATGCGGATCTGTCCGCGGGTGGCGCCCAGGGAACGGCGCAGACCGATCTCGTGACGGCGCTCCAGCACCGAGATGATCATGGTGTTGGCCACTCCGACACCGCCGACCAGCAGCGCCACACCACCCAGCCCGAGCAGCAGGCTGTCGAACGCGCCCTCGGTCGCGACCTTGGCCTGAAGGGCCGAGGAGGGGTTGGAGACCTGGACGTTCTGCGGGTTCTGCGGGTCGGCGGTGCGCGCGAGGAGCGTGCGGACCGACTCGACGGAGGCGTCCGTGGAGCGTTCGTAGATCTGGGTGGGGTGGCCGTCGAAGCCCAGCAGCGTGCCCGCGGCCTGCCACCCCACCAGTGCGGCCCGCTCGATCTCGGGCGCCAGTGGCAGCGGGCCGAGGACGCCGATGACCGTGAAGTACCGCTTGCCGATGAGTACTTGCTGACCGGGTGCGGTGATGCCCAGGCGTTCGGCGGCAACGCTCCCGAGCACCACCGAGGGGTAGCGTCCGGTCGCGCCGTTGAACCAGGTGCCCGCGGCGACCGTACCGCGCAGCGCCTTCAGCAGACCCTCGTCGGCGGCCTTCACGGAGAGACCGCCGGTGTCGCCCTCGGGGATCTTCTCGCTGCGCCGGACCGTCGGTTTCAGATCTCCGGTCGCACCGACGTGCTCGACGCCGGGGATGCGGCCGATCATGCCCGGTGATTCCTTGGGCAGTTTGGCCTTCTCGCCGCTGAACATGTCCTGGCCGGGGGCGACCTTGAGCATGTTGGTGCCCAGCTCGTCGAGCTGCTGGAGCAGTTGGGCCTTGCTGGAGGCCGAGATGCCGACCACCGCGATCATCGTGGCGATGCCGATGGCGATGCCCAGCGCGGACAGCACGACCCGCACCGGCCGGGAGCGCAGTCCCGCCGAGCCGACGTGCGCCACGTCACGGGGGCCGAGACGGGCCGGGGTCAGTCGGTCGTTCGGCACGGTGCCTCGCCCCCTTCCGGCTCCGGCGATCCGGTGTCCATGTCCTCCGCGGGCTCCGCCCGTACGTCCCCCGGCTTCGTGCGGGTGTCCTCGACGATGTGGCCGTCGCGGATGCGTACCTGGCGCGGCAGGGCGCCGGCGATCTCCCCGTCGTGGGTGATCACCGCGATGGTGGCGCCGTCGGCGTTGAGGTCGTGCAGCAACTGCAGGACGGCCTCTCCGGAGGCGGAGTCCAGGGCGCCGGTGGGCTCGTCCGCCAGCAGCAGGTCCGGCTCGCCCACCACCGCCCTGGCGATGGCCACCCGCTGTCGCTGTCCGCCGGACAGTTCGTGCGGGCGGTGGTGCATCCGGTCGCCGAGCCCGACGCGCTCCAGGGCCGCGGCCGCGCGCCTGCGCCGCTCGGCCCGTGCGAGGCCGGAGTAGAGCAGGCCCTCGGCGACGTTGTCCCGGGCGCTGACTCCGGACACGAGGTGGAAGGACTGGAAGACGAAGCCGATGTGCCGGGCGCGCAGGGCGGACAGCCGGCGGTCGGAGAGGGCCGCGACGTCGTGGCCCGCGATGGCGACGGTGCCGGCGGTCGGCCGGTCCAGCGTGCCCACGATATGCAGGAGGGTGGACTTGCCCGATCCGGACGGACCCACGATCGCGAGCAGCTCCCCGCGCTCGATGCGCAGGTCCACCCCGCGCAGCGCCGCGACCCCGCCCGGGTACTCCTTGGTGACCTGGTTCAGTTCGACGACGGCTGTCATGTCCTGGGCACTCCGACCTTCATGCCTTCCTTGAGGCCGGACCCGCCGACCTCGACCCGCCCCTGCCCGAAGAGGCCGAGCTTGACGGGGATTTCACGGGCCCTGCCGTTCTCCACGACCTGGATGCCGAAGCCGCCGGAGGGCAGGGCGAGCAGCGCGTTGACGGGGACGGTCAGCACGTTCTCGTGCGTCTCGCCCTTGAGGTCCACGGTGACCGGGGCCTGGTCGATGCCCTTGGCCTCGGCCGGGTCGGCGAAGGTCACTCGTGCGGTGACCTTGGCGGAGTCGTCCTTCCCGCCGCCGCCCTGGTCCTTGTCCTTCTCGTCCGAACCGCCGCTGCGGTCGACGGAGGCGACCTTTCCCGCGGCCTTGCCGCCGCCGGGGAGGGTGATCTCCACCCGGGTGCCGGGCTCGGCCAGCCCGGCATCGGCGACGTCGAGCCTGATCTGCACCTCGCGCTCGGCCCCGGTGACCGTCAGCACCGGGCGACCGGGAGCCGCCTGGTCGCCGACGGCCGCGTCCTTCTTCTTGACCCGCACCGAACCCGACGCGAAGGCGATCTGGTCCGGGCCCGTCTCACCGGTCTGCTTCAGACCGTGGGACTTCTGCCAGCGCTTGAGCGCCTGTGCCGTACCGGAGGTGAACTTCTCGTCCACGGTCAGGGCCGAGCCGTGGCCGAGGTCGCGCAGATTCTGCTTCAGCTGCCGGACGTCCGGCCCCTTGTCCCCGGTCTTCAGCTTCCGGTACATGGGCCGCTCGCCGTACAGCAGCCAGACCTTGCTGCCGTCGGCCTCGTAGAGCGCCTCGTTCTGCCCGATCACCGCGCCGGTGTCCGGGAGCCAGGTGACCGTACCCTGTGCCCCGCCGTTGAGCTTGCGCTCCTTGGAATAACCGAGGGTTCCGTCCACCTGGGTGCGGCTGCTCAGGTCCTGGTGCCTGACCGTGTCGGTCTTCTGCGGCAGCCCGTCCGTGCGTCGCTCCTGGCTCTTGCCGTCGTCACCGCTCACCGAGACGACGGCCGCCCCGCCCACCAGTGCACCCGCCACGACCAGCGAGGCAATCACGAGCTTCCTGGCAGGGCGCCTGCGCTCACTCCCCGAGCTTGTCATTGCACGCCTTCATAGCCTTCTCCATCTTCCCCTTGGGCATGTCGGGGCCGCCTCCCGCCTTCGCGGTCAGGTTGCCGTCCTTGAGCTCCGGGTCCGGCATGTCGACACCCTGCTCGCGCATGCACCGGGCGAACTTGATGGACTTGTCGAGGGCCTTCTGCTGCTCTTCCGCGCTCAATTCCTTGCCGGCACCGGGCAGGTCCTTGCAGGCTTCCTTCGCCTTCTTGAACGCCTTCTCGTCCCTCACCTGGATGCCCGCGGCCTGGCCCTCCTTGGGCTCGTCCACCTTCACCCCGTTGTCCCGCAGGCACTGACGGTATTTGTAGGCGTCGTCCTCCTCCTTTCCCTTGCCGGACACGTCCGAGCCCTGCGCGCTGCCACCCTTGCCGGAATCCGCACCATCTCCGGTGCAGCCGACGGCGAACAACGCCATTCCCGTGACGAGCGCAGCCGTCACGCCGTACCTGACGTTCCCCATGGAATTCCTCCGTATCCGAGAGCCGGTGGCCGACGGCACGGAGGCTGGTACACGCCCGTGTTTCGTTTCTCTCAAGGAAGACGTTTACACCGACGAAAGGCGGCTCTCGGGTATACGTGGATGCCATGCGCGTGCTGGTCGTGGAGGACGAGGAATTCCTGGCGGAGATGATCGCCGAAGGGCTGCGGCGCGACGCCCTGGCCGTCGATGTCGCGCACGACGGCCTGCAAGCGCTGGAACGGCTGCGCCTGGGCGACTACGACGTCCTCGTCCTCGACCGCGACCTCCCCGGCCTGCACGGCGACGAGGTGTGCCGCCGCGTGGTCGAGGCACGCCTGCTGACGAGGGTGCTGATGCTCACCGCCGCCGACTCCGTGCGCGAGCGGGTCGAGGGCCTCGGCCTGGGGGCGGACGACTACCTCTCCAAGCCCTTCGCCTACGAGGAACTGCTCGCCCGCGTACTGGCCCTGGGCCGCCGTGCCCGGCCCGCCCTGCCACCCGTCATCGAACGGGCCGGCATCGCCCTGGACACGGCCCGTCGGCAGGCCTTCCGGGACGGCCGCTACCTCGCACTGTCGCGCAAGGAGTTCGGGGTGCTGGAAGTGCTGATGCGCGCCGAGGGCGCCGTCGTCAGCGGCGACGACCTGATCGAGCAGGTCTGGGAGGAGAACACCAGCTACCGCACCAACGCCGTCCGGGTCACCCTCAGCAAACTCCGCACCAAACTCGGCGAACCCCCGGTCATCGACACCGTGCCGGGCCACGGATACCGCATCGGCGGAGCCGCGTGAACCGGCCCTCCGCACCCCGCGCACGACGCGTGAGGCTGCCCGGCGGCGAGCGCGCCCGGCTGACGATGCTCTACGGCGGACTGCTGGTCCTGGCCGGAGCCATGCTCATCGGCCTGATCAACTTCCTTGTGTCCCAGGGCCTGTACACCACCATCACCTCGGCGGTGGCACGGAACCCGGACGTCGCCCCCGGGCACTCCAGCCCCCTCCCCACCGCTGGCCCCGCCTCTCCGGGCCCCGTCCCCGTCCAGCGCGACCAAGAGGCACTGGCGGCCGTCAAGGTGTTCACGCGAGCCGCCGAACAGGCCACCCAGAACCGGCTGTTGACCATCTCCCTGGTCACTCTGGCCGCCTTCGCGATCATTTCGGTCGCGCTCGCCTGGTGGATGGCCGGGCGGGTGCTGCGCCCCGTCGGGGTGATCACCCGCACCGCCCGGCGGCTGTCCGGGGAGAACCTCCACGAGCGCATCGCCCTCGACGCCCCCGCGGGCGAGCTCAAGCAACTCGCCGACACCTTCGACGACATGCTCGACCGCATGGAGCATCTCGTCGGCGCGCAGAAGCGGTTCGCCGCCAACGCCGCGCACGAGCTGCGCACGTCGCTGGCCGTGCAACGGGCCGCGGCGGAGATCGGCCTGGCCACCTCCGACCCGGAGGCCGTCGCACGCATCCGCCGCAAGCTGATCGAGGTCGCCGACAGCAGTGAACGGCTCATCGAGGGCCTGCTGCTGCTCTCCGTCTCCGACCAGGGCCTGGACCACCGCGAACCGGTCGCCCTGGACGAACTCGTCCGCACCGTGACCGCCGAGTACGCCGCCTCGCGGCAGGCCCGCGACCACGGCATCACCGTCCAAGCCCGGACCGCACCCATGACCGTGCGGGGCGACCCGGTGCTGCTGACGCATCTCGTGCGCAACCTCGTCGGCAACGCCCTGCGCTACAACCACGACGGCGGCCACGTCACCGTCGGCGTGCACGGCCGGGCCCTGGAGGTCGACAACAGCGGCCCCCACGTGCCGCCGGAGACCGTCCCGTACCTCTTCGAGCCCTTCCGCCGCCTGGAGGAACGCCGGCACGCCCGCGGCGAGGGCGCCGGCCTCGGCCTGTCCATCGTCGCCTCCATCGCCCACGCCCACCACGCCCGGACCGACGCCGAGGCGAACCCGGGCGGCGGGCTGACCATCCGGGTCGTCTTCCCCGGCCCCGAGGAGGGGCGATGAACGCCGCAGCCTCATCGCGCATGCCTCATCGCGGACGGTAGACGACCAGCGCACCCCTCTCCTTGGTGAGCGTCACCGACGGCGGTGCCGGGGCGATCTCGCCGTCGAACGCCAGATGCGTACCGGGGGCGATGCCGTCGATGCGCAGACGGTGCACCCGGGAGGCCCGCAGGACGGGGGAGTGCTTGACCACTCCCGTGAGGGCGGCGGCCAGCAGCCGGGTACGGGCCGGACGGCCGGAGAGGATCATCCGTACGTCCAGGACGCCGTCCGCCAGGCCGTGACGGCCCACCGGGGCGGGGCCGGGGCCGCGATAGGCGCAGTTCCCGGCGAACAGCATCCACACCCGCCGGCGCCGGCCGTCGACCCGCAGCCGTACCGGTTCGGCGGTGCGCAGGACGTGCACGGCGGCGGCCACCCCGGCGGGAAAGGCGCCGAGACGAGGGGCCCAGCGCTCCCGGACGCGTACCAGCTCCGGGTACGCGCCGATGCTGAACGTGTTGATGAAGAGACCGTCGTCGCCGAAGCGGCCCAGGTCCACCGTGACCGCCTGGCCCGCCCGCACCGCCCGGGCGGCGTCCGCCACCGTCCCGATGCCCAGGTCGTGGGCGAAGTGGTTGTACGTGCCGCCGGGCAGCACCGCGAGCGGCACCCGGTGCCGTACGGCGACGCCCGCGGCGGCGTTGGCGGTCCCGTCACCGCCGAACACACCCAGCGCGCCGCCCAGTTCGGCAGCCCGCCGGGCGGCCTCCTCCAGGACGTCCGGGAGGGAGTCCTCCGGCGCGCAGACGACCACCTCGGCCAGCGGCAGTTCGGCGCGCACCGCGGCCCCGGGGTCGTCGCGGGCCGTCAGCCGCTGCCCCGCGGTGGCGCTGGCCACCACGACCAGGCCCAGGCCGTCCGGCAGCGCGGGGGCGTCCGCGCGCGGCCGGGCCGGCGGGGCATGCCAGGCCCGGACGGGCGCCAGACCGCGCAGGACCAGGGCGGCACCCGCGCCCAGCGCCGCACCGGCCAGCACGTCGCCCGGGTAGTGCACCCCGGTGTAGACGCGGGAGAAGCAGACGGAGAAGGCGAGCGGAGCCAGCAGCCCCCCCAGGGACGGCTTCTCCAGCGCCATCCCGGTGACGAAGGCCACCGCCGAGGCGGAATGGCCCGAGGGGAAGGACGTGGTGAACGGCTGCTTGCCCAACTGCCGGATCAGCGGCACCGCGTCCCGTACCGGACGCCTGCGCCGCACCGTCCGCTTGCCCAGCGTGTTGACCGTCGCGGACGCCAGCGCCAGCGAGGCCACCCCGCGCAGCGCCGCCCGCCCGCCGCCCGGCCCGCCCGCCAGCGCGGCACCGCCGGCCACCGCGAACCACAGCAGCCCGTGGTCGGCACTGCGCGACAGCCGGGGCAGCACCCGGTCCCCGCC
Organism: Streptomyces luteireticuli; assembly: GCF_041519305.1. Taxonomy (NCBI): domain Bacteria; kingdom Bacillati; phylum Actinomycetota; class Actinomycetes; order Kitasatosporales; family Streptomycetaceae; genus Streptomyces; species Streptomyces luteireticuli. The sequence goes on along the minus strand of NZ_CP167927.1, from coordinate 788,721 downwards.
GGGCCAGTGCCGCACGGCAACCTGTTCGAACAAGGAACGGTCCCAGGAGCTCAGCCAGGAGATCAGTCTGTCGCGCATGAAGCACGGATACCCGGTCCGGGGAAGGGGACGCACGGCCTTCGCCCGAACCGCACCGCCCCCTGGCGAGCACTCCCCACCCGTGGAACCGTGGATCCCATGGCCGACCTCACCACCGAGGAACTGTCCGCCCTGGACGCTCACTGGCGTGCCGCGAACTATCTGTCCGTCGGGCAGATCTATCTGATGGGCAATCCCTTGCTGCGGGAGCCGTTGCGTGCGGAGCACATCAAGCCGCGGCTGCTGGGGCACTGGGGTACGTCGCCGGGGCTGAACCTGGTGTACACGCATCTGAACCGGGTGATCCGGGGGCGGGGTCTGGATGCGCTGTGCGTGTGGGGGCCGGGGCACGGTGGTCCCGCGGTGCTGGCCAATGCCTGGCTGGAGGGCAGCTACAGCGAGACGTATCCGGATGTGTCGCGGGACGCGGAGGGGATGGCGCGGCTGTTCCGGCAGTTCTCCTTCCCCGGCGGGGTGCCCAGCCATGTCGCGCCCGAGACCCCCGGATCCATCCACGAGGGCGGCGAACTGGGCTACTCGCTCTCGCACGCCTACGGCGCCGCGCTCGACAACCCCGACCTGCTCGTGGCGTGTGTCATCGGGGACGGCGAGGCGGAGACCGGGCCGCTGGCCGCGTCCTGGCACTCGAACAAGTTCCTCGACCCCGTCCACGACGGCGCCGTCCTGCCCATCCTCCACCTCAACGGATACAAGATCGCCAACCCCACCGTCCTCGCCCGCCTCCCCGAACCCGAACTCGACCGGCTGCTGCACGGCTACGGCCACCACCCCCTGCACGTCACCGGCGACGACCCGGAGCAGGTGCACCGGGCCCTGGCCGCCGCCCTGGACACCGCCCTCGACCACATCGACGCCATCCACCGCACCGCCCGCACCGAAGGCATCACCGACCGGCCCTCCTGGCCGGTCATCGTGCTGCGCACCCCGAAGGGCTGGACCGGCCCGGCCGAGGTCGACGGCCTGCCCGTCGAGGGCACCTGGCGCTCGCATCAGGTCCCCCTCGCCGGAGTCCGCGACAACCCCGAGCACCTGCGCCAACTGGAGCAGTGGCTGCGCTCGTACCGCCCGGACGAGCTCTTCGACGAACACGGCGGACCCCGCCCGCAGGTCCTGGCCTGCGTGCCTCAGGGAACCCGCAGGCTGGGCACCACCCCGCACGCCAACGGCGGACTCCTGCTCCGGGAGCTGCCCATGCCGCCCCTCGAACGCTTCGCGGTCGCCGTGGACAAGCCCGGCGCGACCCTCCACGAGCCCACCCGGGTCCTGGGCGACCTGCTCGCGGATCTCATGGCCGCCACCGGCGAGCGGCGGGACTTCCGTATCGTCGGCCCCGACGAGACCGCCTCCAACCGGCTCCAGGCGGTCTACCGGGCCACCGGCAAGGCCTGGCAGGCCGGTATCCTGCCCGTCGACGAACACCTGGACCGGCACGGCCGGGTGATGGAGATCCTCTCCGAACACACCTGCCAGGGCTGGCTGGAGGGCTACCTCCTCACCGGCCGGCACGGCCTGTTCTCCTGCTACGAGGCCTTCGTCCACATCGTCGACTCCATGGTCAACCAGCACATCAAATGGCTGAAGGTCTCCCGCACCCTGCCCTGGCGCCGCCCCGTCGCCTCCCTCAACTACCTCCTCACCTCCCACGTCTGGCGCCAGGACCACAACGGCTTCTCCCACCAGGACCCCGGCTTCGTCGACCACGTCCTCAACAAAAGCCCCGAAGTCGTCCGCGTCTACCTCCCCCCGGACGCCAACACCCTCCTGTCCGTAGCCGACCACGTCCTGCGCAGCCGCGACTACGTCAATGTGATCGTGGCCGGCAAACAGCCCTGCTTCGACTGGCTGGGGCTGGAGGAGGCCCGCGCCCACTGCGCCCGCGGCGCCGGCATCTGGGAGTGGGCCGGGACGGAGCAGGGCACGCGCGAGCCCGACGCGGTCCTCGCCTGCGCCGGGGACGTGCCGACCCAAGAGGTGCTGGCCGCGGCGCAGTTGATCCGCCGGCACCTTCCGGAGCTGTCCCTCCGGGTGGTCAACGTCGTCGACATGACACGCCTGATGCCGCGCGAGGAGCACCCGCACGGCATGCCGGACCACGAGTTCGACGCGCTGTTCACCCGGGACCGTCCGGTCGTCTTCGCCTACCACGGCTACCCCTGGCTGATCCACCGCCTCGCCTACCGGCGGGCCGGCCACGCCAACCTGCACGTCCGCGGCTACAAGGAGTCGGGCACCACGACCACACCGTTCGACATGGTCGTACGCAACGACCTCGACCGCTACCGGCTCGTCATGGATGTCATCGACCGCGTCCCCGGCCTCGCCGTCGGCGCGGCGCGGGTGCGGCAGACGATGGCCGACGCCCGCACCCGCCACCACGCGTGGATCCGCGAACACGGCACGGACCTGCCGGAGGTGGCGGACTGGAGCTGGGACGGGGCATAGGCCCCGCCCGGTCCGGGGAGACTCGTACGCCAGTCCATGGCGGTACTCTTACGTGTTTTTCTCCCCGCGATGGGGATCGGCTCCTGGTGTGCTGGGTAGCACTGACTGGCCACGGGGAGCGCGGTCCCGATGTGCGGAGCGCATCGTGTGGGGCCCAGTACTCCCGACGGAGCTTCTGGGAACGGTGGTTGAACTGATTGACGGCCTGGGGCGCTTCGGTGCGGTTCGGACGCCGGCGACGCGATCTTCGACGCCACAGCCTTTTGAACTGCCGGAGTTCTACACACCGTACCCGGCACGGCTGAACCCCCATCTTGAGGAGGCGCGGGCCCATTCCAGGGAATGGGCCCGGGAGTTCGGGATGCTGGAGGGCTCGGGTATCTGGGAATCCCGTGACCTCGACGCCCACGACTACGCCCTGCTCTGCGCCTATGCGCACCCGGACTGCGACGGGCCGACCCTTTCGCTGGTGACCGACTGGTATGTGTGGGTCTTCTTCTTCGACGACTATTTCCTGGAGACCTTCAAGCGCTCGCAGGACCGCAGGGGCGGCAAGGCGCACCTGGACCGGCTGCCCGCCTTCATGCCGATGGACCCGGCCGAAGGCACACCCGAGCCGGTCAACCCCGTCGAAGCGGGGCTGGCGGATCTCTGGGCCCGGACGGTGCCGGCCATGTCCATGGAGTGGCGCAGACGTTATGCGAAGACCACCCTGCATGCGCTCAACGGATCCCTCTGGGAGGTCTCGAACATCAATGCCGGCCGGGTCGCCAATCCCGTCGAGTACATCGAGGGTCGTCGTCAGGTCGGAGGCGCCCTGTGGTCGGCGTGCCTCGTCGAGCACGCGGTCGGGGCCGAAGTGCCGGAGGCGGTCGTGGATTCCCGCCCGCTGCGCGTTCTCGGGGAGACCTTTTCCGATGCGGTGCACCTCCGCAACGACATCTTCTCCTACCAGCGGGAGGTCGAGGAGGAGGGAGAGCTAAGCAATGGCGTCCTCGTCATGCAGACCTTCTTCGACTCCACGGTCCAGGAGGCGGCGGAGACGGTGAACGACCTCCTCACCTCGCGTCTCCAGCAGTTCGAGCACACCGTTCTCACCGAACTGGAGCCGCTCTCCACGGAGAAGGGGCTCGGCCCGGAGCAGCGCGCGGACGTCCTCGCCTATGTCAAGGGACTGCAGGACTGGCAGGCGGGCGGTCACGAGTGGCATCTGCGCTCCAGCCGCTACATGAACGGAGGGGGCACCGGCGGCCGGTGGTTCTTTCCCTTCGGGGGGCTGGGCACGACGGCGGCGAACGCCAAGGCGGTGGCGACCGGTCTGCGCAGCTTCACGCACCTGCCGTTCCGGAGAGTCGGTCCTTCACGGATCCCCGAATTCTCCATGCCGTTCACGGTCCGGATCAGCCCGCACGTGGATTCCGCGCGGAAGAACTCCGCCGAGTGGTCGCACCGTATGGGCCTGGTGGGACCGCAGCAGGGCGTCCCCCTCCCCGGTATCTGGGACGAGGACGCGCTCGGCCGGTTCGACATCGCGCTGTGCGCCGCGGGCATGCATCCGCACGCGACCCCCGACGAACTCGACCTCCTCTCCGAATGGCTGATCTGGGGCACCTACGCGGACGACTACTACCAGTGCGTCTTCGGCCCGCGCCGCGACCTGATCGGCGGCAAGGCATGCCGTGGGCGCCTGCTGAGCCTTACGTCCCTCGGCCCGGAGGCCCCGCCCGCCCCCGTCAACGCCCTTGAACGCGGGCTGGCCGACCTCTGGACCCGCACGACACGGACCATGGCCGCCGGCACCCGGCGCGCCTTCCGCGCCGCGCTCGATGCGATGCTCGCCGGATGGCTGTGGGAACTGGAGAACCGGGCGAAGAACCACATCCCCGATCCCGTCGACTACATCGAAATGCGGCGGGCGACCTTCGGCTCGGAACTCACGATGGTCCCGGGCCGCGCGAGGTACGAGAGCCGGCTGCCGCCCGAGATCTTCCGGAGCGAGACGATGCGTTCGCTGGAGAACACGGCAGCCGATTACGGGGCATTGGTCAACGACGTCTTTTCCTACCAGCGGGAGATCGAGTACGAAGGCGACATCCACAATGGCGTCCTGGTCGTCCAGAATTTCTTGAACTGCGACTACCCGACAGCGCTCTCGGCCATCCATCAGGTGACGACCTCCCGGATGCGGCAGTTCCAGCACATGATCACCCATGAACTGCCCGTCCTCTGCGAGGATTTCCACCTCGGCCCCGAGGCCCGTGGGGCCTTGCGCGGCTATGTGCACGAGCTCGAGAACTGGATGGCCGGAATCCTGAACTGGCATCACAGCTGCGGCCGTTACGGCGAGCGCGACCTCCGTCGCACGGCCGGTTCGGCGCGTGCGTTGCTCGGCGGACCCCGCGGGCTGGGCACCTCGGCCGCCCGGCTGCGCGCGCCGGTGCTTTCCCCGGCCCCCCGCGAGATCTTCCGGCCCTGAACCGCCGGGATGCCCCGCGTCGGGGCCGGGGCGCACTGGGGCCGGCGTCCCGCAGGCGGCTCAGCCGCCGGCGCGGGACGCCTCCGAGGCGATGACCGCCGCCTGGATGCGGCGCTCGACGCCCAGCTTGGCCAGCAGCCGGGAGATGTGGTTCTTGACCGTCTTCTCGGACAGGTAGAGACGGTGCCCGATCTGACGGTTCGTCATGCCCTCGCCGATCAACGCCAGGATGTCCCGCTCCCGGGGCGACAGATTGGCCAGCCGTTCGTCGGCCGGGTGCTCGTCCTCGTCCCCGCGCAGACTGTTCATCAGGCGCGCCGTCGTGGCCGGGTCGAGCATGGACTGGCCCGAGGCGACCGTACGGATGGCCGCGACCAGGTCGGAGCCCTTGATCTGCTTGAGCACGTACCCCGCGGCCCCGGCCATGATCGCGTCGAGCAGCGCATCGTCGTCGTCGAACGAGGTGAGCATCAGGCAGGCGAGGCCCGGCATGGACGACCGCAGCTCCCGGCAGACCGTGATGCCGTCCCCGTCGGGCAGCCGCACGTCCAGTACGGCCACGTCGGGGCGCAGGGCCGGACCCCGGGCGAGGGCCTGCGCGATGGTGCCCGCCTCGCCGACGACCGAGATGTCGTCCTCCGCGTCCAGGAGGTCCTGGATGCCGCGCCGGACGACCTCGTGGTCGTCCAGGAGGAACACCCTGACCGGCTCCTCCCGGGAGAAGACCCTCGTCTGTTGCACTGCCCCTCCTGTCACGGTCGGCGCCTCTGCGGCGCTGCGTCGATCGTGATCGATCGTACGGGGCGGCACCATGGGCCGAACGGCCCCCCTCGGGGCGGTTCAACGATCAGAGGCTTCCGGTGACCCCACCCTCCGTGAGGGCACGAGGACCGCGAGCGTGCTCCGCGCCTCCCGCCGCAATACCCTCCGCCGCGCGAACGTCGCGGTCAGCGCGAGGATCGAGACCGTCCCCGAATACAGGGCGACACCGACGGCGGACAGCAGCCCGATGTTCATCGGGCACGCACCTTTCTTCCCCCCCACTCGGGTGCGCCCGGCCGACACCGGGGCCGGGTTCGCGTTCTGCGTCCGCATCATACGCAGGCCGTCAACGCCGGGGAAAGGGAGTCGACTTGACGACCGGCAACCGGACCCGGGTGTGAGGGGAGTACGTCAGCCGCCGCCGAGGCCGCGTGCCGCGCGGAACCGGGCCGCCGCCTCCGCGAGGTCCACCACGGGAGCCGGGTAGCGGGGGCGCCGTGCGCCGTCGAGCCGCCACGGCTCATGGACCGCCCGGCCGGGCACACCGGCGAGCTCGGGCACCCAGCGGCGGACGTACGCGCCGTCGGGGTCGAAGCGGCGGGCCTGGACGAGGGGGTTGAGGATCCGGTTGGGGCGGGTGTCGGTGCCGGTGCCCGCCACCCACTGCCAGTTCAGCTGGTTGTCGGCCACGTCCCCGTCCACCAGCAGGTCCAGGAAGTGCCGGGCGCCCTCCCGCCAGTCGTGGCCGAGCGTCTTGGTGAGGAACGAGGCGGTCAGCAGCCGGGCACGGTTGTGCATCCACCCCTCGTGCGCGAGCTGGCGCATGGCCGCGTCGATCACCGGGTAGCCCGTGCGTCCCTCCCGCCAGGCACCGGCCTCGTCCGCGTCCCGCCGCCAACGGTCGCCCCGCGCACGGTAGTCGCGTCCCGCCGCGCCGGGGACCGCGGCCAGCACCTGGTGGTGGAAGTCGCGCCAGGCCAGCTGGCGGACGAACGCGTCCGCCCCGGGGCCGCCCGCGCCCCGGGCCCGGGCGACGACCTCGGCGGGGGACAGGCAGCCGAAGTGCAGATACGGGGAGAGGCGCGACGTGGCGTCGGCGGCGAGATCGTCGTGCAACTCGGCGTAGCGCGCGAGGCCGCCGCGCAGCCAGGCGGCGAGCCGACGGCGGCCCTCGCGCTCGCCGCCCTTCGGCAGGCCGGGCGGCGCCGTCACGACCGGCGGCGGCAGGCCGGGCACCCCGGGCACGTCGACGCGGCGGGGCGCGGCCGGCATCGAGCGGGGCCGCTGGGCGGACCAGCGGCGGAAGTACGGGGTGAACACCGCGAAGTGGTCCTTCCCCGCGGGGACGACGCCGCCCGGGGCGACCACGGTCACCACGGCGTCGTGCACGGTCAGCCGCCGGCCCCCCGCCCCGAGCGCGGACCGCAGCCGTGCCTCGCGGAGTTGTGCGTAACCGCTGGCCCCGGCGGCGACGTGCACCTCCCCGGCACCGGCCTCGGCGGCGACCCGGCAGACCTCCTCGACCACGTCGCCCTCGCGTAGCACCAGCCGCCCGCCACGGGCGCGCAGCCCCTCGTCCAGATCGGCGAGGCAGCCGGCCAGGAACGCGGCGCGGCGCGGAGCGGCGAAACCGGCCCGGGCGATGCCCGTGTCGAGGACGAAGAGGGGGACGACACGGTCGGAGGTGCGGAGGGCGGTGTGGAGGACGGGGTTGTCGTGGAGGCGCAGGTCGGAGGTGAAGAGGGCGAGGGCGGTGCGCATGGGGCCGAGGGTAGGGCGCGCCGGGCCCGGTGGGGCTGTGCCGGGGCGCCGGTGCGTCGGCGTCCGCGTCGGCGTCTGCATCGGCGTCGAGGGGGACGGCGTGGATGGCCGGACGACGCCCTTCGACGGGGCCGTCGGCGATGGGACGCTGGACCTGTCCACCAGGAGAAGGGCAGGGAGAGCATGGCGTTACGGATTCTCGTCGTCGGCGGAACGGGACTGCTGGGCCACCACGTGGTGACGGAACTGCTCGCGCGCGGACACCAGGTGACCGCACTCGCCCGCCGGCCCGGTTCCGGCGCCGGCCACGACGGCCGCGTCGCGATCCGCACCGCGGACATCCGCACCCACGGCGACCTGCCGGGCCTGCTCCGGGGCCATGACGGGGTGGTCTTCGCGGCGGGTGCCGACGACCGCGCCGTCCCGCCCGCCCCCGCGTACCCGTACTTCGAGGCCGGCAACGTCACACCGGTGACCCGGCTGGTGACCGCGGCCGCGCGGGCGGGCTGCACCCGGGCCGTCGTCCTCGGCTCCTACTTCACGGCCCTGCACCGGCAGTGGCCCGGACTGGGGCTGGCCGCCGTACATCCCTACATCCGCAGCAGGGTCGAGCAGGCCCGTGCGGCACAGGAGGCCGGCGGAGCCGCGGTGGCAACCGCCGTCCTCGAAATCCCCTTCGTCTTCGGGTGCGCGCCGGGCCGTACTCCGCTGTGGGCACCGCTGGTCCCGTGGCTGCGCTCGCGCCGGCCCCTGGTGGCACCACCGGGCGGAACGGCGGTGGTCACCGCCCGTACCGTGGCCCGGGCGACTGCGGGAGCGCTCGAACGGAGGGCGGCGGGCCCGCACCCGATGGTCGACGAGAACCTCGCCTGGGCAGCCCTGCTGGGCCGCCTCGCACAGGCGGCGGGGCACTCCCGCCCCGTCCACCGGCTGCCGCCGTCACTGCTGCGGGCGGGCCTGCGCGCGACCGGCGTCCTCCACGCCGCACGCCGCCGGGAAGCCGGACTCGACCCCCGGTCCCTGGCGACCCTGCTGACCCGCGAACTCTTCCTCGACCCCGGCCCCTGCCGGGCGCTGACCGAAGAGCCCGGCTCCACCGGCTCCGCCGACTCCGTGACGCAGGCCCTGGCCGAGACCGTACGGGCCTGCAGCTAGAGGTGTCCGCTAGCGCTCGCGGAAGCCGCCGAGGAAACGGCGGAAGAGGCCGCCCTCCCGGGGGAGCGCGGTGGACGGGGGCGGAGCGACGGGCCGTTCGACGGCGACCGGCCGGTCGTAGTCGGCGCGGGCGATCGCGTCGACGGTCAGGTCGTGGCCGAAGTCCTCGGAGCCCTCGATGGACGGGACGTAGCCGACCAGAACCCCGTCCCGCATGACCTGTGCTTCGAGGCCGGCGGTGCCGTCGGTGTCCCAGACCGCCTCGCGGCCGTCGTGCAGGACGACGCGCACGCCGATCCGGTAGACGCCCTCGCGGGCCAGATGGGCGTCGATGCCGCGTTCGCGCAGGGCGTCCACGACGTGGAGCGCCCGGTTCTCGTCCACACGGCCACGGTAACGCGGTGACCGTTCCGGCTCGCCGGGCCGCCTCCGTCCGGGTGACGCCCGGGCCCGCCCCGCACACCCCGGCCCTCCGGCTGGAACACCTACCGGTGACCCCGGACCCCCCACCCCCGGAAGGCTCTCATGCCCGACGACGAACTCACCCGCTTCCTCGCCGCCCTCGGCCCGGCCGCCCGGGAGAAGGTGCAGGCGCAGCCGCGCGAGCGGCAGGAGCAACTGGCCGCCGCCTGGGAGGCGGAGCTCAGCGAGGACACCGACCTGGACACGCTCAGCGAGCTGTCGCCCGCGGCCGCCGCGGACGAGGCGGCGGAGAGGGTGGTGCGGGAGTTCTTCGAGACCTGAGGTACTTCGAGACCTGAGGTACGGGGGCGGGGTCATGGCAGGTGCTCGGTGAACCACTCGCAGGCCAGCTCCGCCACCGTCTCCAGCGCCCCCGGCTCCTCGAAGAGGTGGGTGGCGCCGTCCACCACGACCAGCCGGTTCTCGCAGCCGAGCCGCTCGGCCGCCCGGCGGTTGAGGTCGAGGACGGTCTGGTCGAGCCCGCCGACGAGCAGGAGCGTGGGCGAGGTCACCCGCTCCAGGCGGTCCGCGGCCAGGTCGGGGCGGCCGCCGCGCGAGACGACCGAGGAGATGCCGCCCTCGCCCGCCTCCGCCGCGGCCCACAGCGCGGCCGCGGCGCCCGTGCTCGCACCGAAGTAGCACAGCGGTACGGACTCCCGGCGCAGGAAGTCCGTCACTTCGCCGAGCCGGCCGGCGAGGAACTCCACCGCGAAGACCTTCGCCCGGTCCTCCGCCTCCGCGTCCGTCAGCAGGTCGAAGAGCAGGGTGCCGAGCCCGGCGCGGTTGAGGGTGGCGGCCACCGCGCGGTTGCGCGGGCTGTGCCGGCTGCTGCCGCTGCCATGGGCGAAGATCACGACGGCGGGGGCGCCGGGCGGCATCGTCAGATCGCCGTCCAGCGTGACCCGGCGCCCGTCCACCGGCAGGCTGACCGGGGTGGCGGCGTGGATGTGGTGCGCGGGGTGCGCCGCCCCCGTGGTGTCGCGGCCCAGCAGTGCGACGACCTCGTCGTCCTCGGTCTGGGAGAAGTCCCGGTACCACTCGCCCACGGCGGAGAAGAGCGCCGGGGCCGAGAGGTACACCAGCTCGTCCGCCTCGCCGCGCAGTGCTTCGACCGCGTCCGGCGACGCCACCGGCACGGCCAGGACGACGCGGTCCGCGCCCTGGGCCCGGGCCACCTTGCAGGCGGCGGAGGCGGTGGAGCCCGTCGCGATGCCGTCGTCCACGACGATCACCGTCCGGCCCTCCAGCGGGATCCGCTCCCGTCCGCCGCGGAAGCGTTCGGCCTGCCGCTCCAGCTGGACCTGCTCGTCCCGCTGGACCTCGGCCAGGTCGTCCTCGTCCACCCGGCTCATGCGCATGATGTCGTCGCGCACCACCCGCACCCCGCCCTCGCCGAGGGCGCCGAAGCCCAGCTCGCGGTGGTAGGGCACGCCGAGCTTGCGGACGATGATCACGTCCAGGGGCGCGCCCAGCGCATGGGCGACCTGGAAGGCGACGGGGACGCCGCCGCGAGGGAGGCCGAGCACGACGGGGTGTGCGCTGCGCAGGTGCTCCAGCCGCGCGGCCAGGCGCCGGCCGGCATCCACTCGGTCGTCGAATCGCATGATCCACCTCCGGCCCCCGGACCCGGTCCGGAAGACGGGAAAGTCCCCGTCTTCCACTATGCCGAGCCCGGCCGGACGGCTCCAGCCGGGGCGGTCCTCGGTCCGGTCCGTCCTCAGCCGGGTCCGTCGTCGGCCCGGCCGTCCTCCAGCGCCGCCCGGATCCGGGCCGCCGCCTCGGCCGCGGCCTCCTCGGAGGGGTAGCGACCGCGCGGCCAGAAGAAGCCCCGGAGTCCGTCCTTGCGGTTGCGCGGCACGACGTGGACGTGGAAGTGGGGCACGGACTGGCTGACGCGGTTGTTCGCCGCGACGAACGAGCCGGCCGCCGCCATCCCCCGCTCCACGGCCCCGGCCACCCGCCGCACCCGGGCGAAGAACGGCCCCACGTCCGCCTCCGGCAGATCGGTCAGGGTCTCCACGTGCCGGCGCGGCACCACCAGCACATGCCCCGGGAAGAGCGGCCGGGCGTCCAGGAAGGCCACCGCCACCGGATCCGCGAGCACCCGGTGGCCGGGCAGCTCGCCCGCCGCGATCGCACAGAAGACGCATTCCACGCCCCCATGGTGAGGCAGCCGCCCCGGCGGGGCACAGATCGTCCATGCCCCTGCTCGTCGGAACCTCGGGTTGGCAGTACGCCGACTGGCGCGGCGGCCTGTACTCCCAGGACCTGCCGCAGCGGCTGTGGCTGGAGGAGTACGCCCGCCACTTCGCCACCGTGGAGAACAACAACGCCTTCTACCGGCTGCCCTCCCCGGAGAACTTCGCCGCCTGGCGCGAGCGCACCCCCGCCGGCTTTGTGATGGCCGTCAAGGCCAGCCGCTACCTCACGCACATCAAGCGTCTCCACGACCCCGCCGAACCCGTCGAACGGCTGATGCGCCACGCCTCCGGCCTCGGCGACCGGCTCGGCCCCGTCCTCCTGCAACTGCCGCCCACCCTGCGCGCCGACGCCGCCGTCCTGGACGCGGCGCTCGCGTGCTTCCCGGCCGGCACCCGCGTGGCCGTCGAACCCCGCCACCCGTCCTGGTGGACCGACGAGGTGCGCACCGTCCTCGAACGCCGCGGCGCCGCGCTGTGCTGGGCGGACGCGGAGTCCCGGCCCGTGACCCCGCTCTGGCGCACGGCCGACTGGGGATACCTCCGCTTCCACCACGGCCGGGCCACGCCCTGGCCCCGCTACGGGCGGCAGGCGCTCGCCACCTGGGCCGGGCGGGTCGCCGACACCTGGCCCGGTACGGCCACGGTGTACGCGTACTTCAACAACGACCCGGGCGGGGCGGCCGTGGCCGACGCCGTCGTCTTCGCCCGGGCCGCGCGGCGCGCGGGACGCGACGTGAGCCGCACGCCCGGGGATTGAGGCGGGCCAGGGCCGAAGAGGCTGCCAGGAGCTGCTGTTGGGGCCCGGGCGGCCGCTACAGTACGAGGGTGCTGCCTGAGATCACCGAGCATGAGTGCACCAACTGCGGCAAGTCGGTGAAAGGGATATTCGGACGCTGGGCCTGCACCGCGTGCAACACCAGCTCCCCGTACACCGAGCCGCCCGCCCCGTACGCCGCCCAGCTCGTCAACGGGACGGCCCCGCGCAGGGATCCGCTCCGCCACCACCTGTGCGGGGAGGTGCGGTGCATCTGCCCGCGGCTGGGCGAGCGGCGTCCGTAGGGCCCGCCGTTCACGCCAGGAGCAGCACCCGGTCCCAGGAAGGGACGGCATCGGTGGCCGCGGAGAGGAGGGCGAGCACCACGCCCGCGGCCCCCTCCAGGAACCCGGGGCCGTCCTGTGCGGGACTGCCGCCCCGGTCGGGGAGGCGCAGCAGCCGAACGGCCAGCCCGGCGGCGGCGCGTGCGAAGTCCGGATCCCCGGTGTCATGGGCGAACCGCAGGGTGATCTGCAGCAGACCGGCCAGTCCGTGGCACAGACCGGGCGTGCCGTCGAGACCGAGGAGTCCGGCCGGACGGCGGTGGACGGCCTTCATGGCCTCCACCGCGACCTCGCGCAAGGACGCGTCGCCGAGGGCCGTACCCGCCAGCCACAGGGAGCGCGCGATTCCGGGAGCGCCGTAGCACCACGAGCCGTGCCGGGCGCCGACGGAACCGGCGGACGATCCGGGAAGCGCGGTGATCCCCGGCCAGTCGGCCCCCCACGCGTCGTCGGTCCGGTGCTCCAGGAGGAAGTCCGCCGCCCGGCGGACGGCCCTTTCCTGGCCCGGCACCCGCACACCGGCCGTCAAGGACAGGGACATGAGCCCGAGGGGACCCGCGATGCCGTGCGAGAGACCGCAGTTGAGTGCGCCGTCGGGGAAGCGATCGCGCAGCTGCGGATCGTGCAGCGCCCCCGCCGGGGTGAACCAGTGCGGCACTCCCGCACGTTCCTCGCCCAGCTCCACCAGGGCGGCGAGCACGGCGCGCAGCGCTGCGTCCGCCGCCGGGACGTCCCCGGCACGGCACAGCAGGTGGGCGCCCGTCCCGGCGAGGCCCGAGATCACGTCGTAGGCGCGGCAGGCCACGCCGTGGACGCCGGCGGCGAGCCGTCCGGCCTCACGGACCGCCGCGTCGACGACCCGTGCGTCCAGGGCCGCCGGCACCTCCGGGTGCCGGCCCGGCAGCAACCGGGCCGCGAACGCCAGGCCCGACAACCCGCTGTGGAGTCCGGGGTCCGCCGTACCGAGGCGCGCGGCACCCCTGGCCGCCGCGGCGAGATACCCGTCGGCCATCGCCCTCCAGCCCGCGTCGGGGTCGCACCTGTCCAACTGGTGGTACACCAGGGCCATTCCGGCGCCGCCGTCCGCGAGGCCGGGCCGTACACGGGTGGGTGTGGCGCGCGGCCGGCCGGCCAGCGCGACGGCCAGGCGCAGGACGGCTTCGGCCGTCTCCCCCGGCAGGACCGGTGTCCACTTCCCGTCGCTCAACGCTTCGACTCCCGGGGGCGGATGGAGGGTCGGCCGGGCGACGGTGTCAGCAGAAGCGCGTGTGGTACGTCGTGCAGTGCTGGCACGTGAAATCGGAGTCGGCGAGCCCGGCGCCGCAGTGCATCGACGGGTCCCCCAACTGCTCGTCGCTCTCCGGGAGTTCCTGGAGTTCGAGGACCTGGGTCTCCATGGTTCACTCACCTCTCGGGTCGGCATGGCATGGAGGCGTCACCATGCCACGGGCACAGAATTGCACGGGTGTTCGCCGTAGGGGAGAGGTTCCCCGGAGCCAAGTGCCAGAGGTGCGGCCCGGTCAGGCGAGGAGGAGCGCGCGGTCCCAGCCGGTCGCCGGGGCGGAGTCGGTGGCGAAGGTGTGCAGGGCGAGCGCCGCACCCGCCGCGCCGGTGAGGAAGCCGGCCGGGTCGCTGGTGAGCCCGTCGTGGACGAGGGGCGGGGTCAGGCCGAACGGGGCACCGGGATCGGCCAGTTCGAGGACGCGCTCGGCCAGCCAGGGAAGTCCGGCGCGCAGGACGGGATCCCCGGTGTCGTGCGCCATGCGCCAGGTGGCCTGGAGCAGACCGCCCCAGCCGTGGCACAGCCCCGCGTCCGTGAGCCGCCCGGCGGCCTGCTCCGCGTGGGCCCGCCGCGCGCCGGCGAGGGCGGCGCGCCAGGCGGCGACGGCGGTGTCGCGCCATTCGGGGACGTCCAGGGCGCGGCCCGCCAGGTACAGGGCCCGGGCGATGCCGGGCGTCCCGTAGCACCAGGACGGGCGGCCGGGGGCGGCCTCGTTGGCGACGGTCCCGCCATCGGGGCCGAGGACCACGGTCCGGGGCCACCAGGGTCCGTCGTCGCCCTGCTGCCGGATGTCCATCAGCCAACCGGCGAGGACGCGGACGGCGGTGTCCTGGCCCGGGACGGTCGCACCCGCCTCCCGCGCCAGGGCCAGCAGCGCCAAGGGGCCCGGAGCGCCGTGCGCCAGACCGACGTTGGCGTGCCCGGTCTCCGCCGTCGCCGGTGCCAGGCCCTCCTGGAGCTGCGCGGTCCACCAGCCCGGCAGACTCCGGCCGTCGACCCGCAGCGGCACGGTCAGCCCGGTGAGCGCGGTCAGGACCTCGGACAATGCCTCGGACCGGCCGGGGGAGTCGAGGAGATGGGCGTCGAGGAGATGGGCGCCGAGTCCCGCCAGGCCCGAGATGACGTCGTAGGTGCCGATCGTCACGCACGCGCCGTCCTGCGGGCGCCGCTGCCGCTCCCAGCGTGCCAGCCCCTGGGCGAAGTCCCGGACCTGCCCGGCGAGATGCTCGGCGGCCCGCAGCGGACGGCCGGCGGCCAGGGCGGCCCGGGTCAGGGCGAAGGACAGCGCCGGGACACCCTCGTAGAGCCTGGGGGCCTCGGCCGGGGCGGTCCGGGCGAGGGCCACGGCCTCGCCCAGCCACCGGTGGGCGGTGCGGAGGGCGCCCCGTTCGAGGTGGAGCAGGGCGATGCCCGGAGCGCCGTCGCTGAGGGTCAGGTCCAGTGCGGGGCCCCGCTCTCCGGCCACCTGCGAGGGCTCGGCGAGCCGCTGGGCGAGCTCCGCCGACAGGGCGGCCGCTCTCTGCCGTACGGTCATGCCCCGGCCCGCTTCCTGTCGAGATGGGAACGGACGGCCGTACGCGCCAGCGCGAGCGACTCCGTCTCGGCCTTGCGGTCGGTGCCCGCCAGACGGTTGTGATGCAGGTGCAGCAGGGACGCGGTGGCGGTGGCCTCGCTGCCCCACGCGGAGTCGCCGAGCCGGCGCAGGAGGGCTCCGTAGGCGGTGACGGCCGGCCCGCGCCGTTCCCAGACGCGCAGCAGCTCGGCTCCGCCCGGGAGTTGGCCCAGACCGTGCCAGTCGCCGCCGGGGTCGACGAGCCGGCGGGCCTCGCGCCGCAGGGCGGTCGGCGCGGCGCGGCGGCCCTCGGGGCCTTCGCCGTCCAGGAGGCGGTGCACGCCGTCCTCGCCGGCGTGGAAGCGGTGCAGGAGGTCGACGTAGTTCGCCGCCGCGAGGAGGCGCGGGTCCAGGGCGAGGGCGCCGGAGCGGGTGAGGGCCAGCTGCTCCAGGCAGGCACGGCTGTCGGCCTCGAAGGCGGCTTCGGCGGCGGCCATGGCCTCCGGCCCGCCGTACCGCTCCCACTCGGGGTCGTAGCCGTCGATGGCCAACCGGCCGCACAGGCCCTGCCGTTCGAGCTCGCGGTGCCACGCCCCCAGGCGCGGCAGGAGCGTGCCGCCGAGGTCGGCCGGTGTGCCGTGGAAGCGCAGCCGCAGGTGGGGTGCGGGGTCGCGGTAGCGCAGGAAGAACCATCGGTCGACGGATTCCGGCAACCGGCCCAGCAGCCCGGGGAGTTCGCGGACCAGCAGGGCGTCCTGGCGCTCCGGGGAGCAGTACAGCTTGGCGTGGAGCCAGGAGGAGCCGGGCCCGTGCGCGATACGCGGCCGGGCCGGGCCGAAGACGGGTGCCGCCGCGGTGCCGGCGGTGGTCCGCACGAGGGGGAAGGCGATCTCGGTGGGCCGTCCGCCGGCCCAGCCGTGGCCGTGGCCGTTCGCCGCGGGCGGCTCCTGGAGGTGCGCGCCCGGGCGCCGCTGCCACTCGTGCCGCAGGAGCTCCAGATGGGCCGGGTCGTCCAGGTCGAGGGGGATGCGGTGGTCCGCGTACACGGAGGAGACGTGGCGGGGCACTCCCGCCCGCGTCCGCCAGCGGGCGAACTTCCGCTTCCACAGCTCCGGTTCGGTGGCCGGTGCCTGCAGGGCGGGGTCGGCCGGGCGCCAGCGGGCGGGGGAGAGGACGGTCCGCCCGTGCCGTACACGGGGGAGGAAGGGCAGGGCGGCCACGGCCCCCCAGTCCCAGCCGGGCCACGCGCCCTCTCCGCTGCGGGCGATCTCCTCCAGGAAGCGGGCGAGGCCGGGGGCGTTGCCGCGCGGCAGCAGCATGCTGGGGAAGGTGGGCACGACCTCGCGGCCCAGGGAGACCGACACCAGGGCGAGCCGCCGGGGATCGGCGACGACGGCCAGGTCGGTGAGCGCGAGGCTGTGCGGTGCGGAGCGGTCGGTGAAGGACGAGACGGTGATGGTGCGGTCGAACCACCGGGGCGTGGTGGAGACGTTCGCGGCCCTGCCGGTGCGGGTACGGAAGGCCAACTGGGCGCGTACCGCCCGCGGGTTGCGGGTGGGGGCGGCGCGTACGACGCGGCCCAGGCGCTCGGCGTCCTCGCCGAGCAGATGACCGAAGCGCCCGGCGACCGCCCCCGCGACGCCCGACACCCCGCTGACGACCAGACGGAATTCGCCGGCCGCCAGGGCCTCGACGGAGTCGGCCAGCAGCTCGGTGAGGAGGTCGAAGGACGGCGGCGGACCAGGGGCGTCGGCCGGTGCTTCGCCGGCGCACAGGGCGGTCAGCAGCTCCTCGTCGAGGACGAGTTCGCGCTCGCCGGCGAGGGACGCCTCCTGGGCCAGGGCGAGCAGCAGCCGGTCGCGGGCGTCCGGGCCGTCTCCGTGCGCGGGGGCGGCGGACGCGGGCCCCGGCCCGTAGCCGGAGGGGAGGCCCAAGCCGCGCTCGGGGTCGAGGAGTTCCAGCAGCGGAACGGCCCGGTCCGTCCCGTACCGCTCCAGGAAGTCCGCGTGGAAGGCGCGCAGATGAGGGGCCCCGGGGCGGCCGGCGGCCAGGGCCGTCAGCGTCCGTGCCGCGCGTTCGGCCTCGGCCCGTACGGACTCGGGCAGGCGTATGCGCGCGTCCAGCGCGAGGTCCACCTGCACCGTGCGCTCGCCGGGCCGGAGTTGGCGCATCCGTGCGGTGACGGCGGCGAGCGCGGTCCGCCCCTGCCCGGGTGGGAGGCTTGCGTAGGCAGCCAAATCACGCCGTACGGCGGCGAGTTCGGTGACGACGGCGCGGCTGCCGGGGGAGAGCGCGGCCTCGTGGCCGGAGAGCAGACCGAGGACGTGGTCGAGGGGGTCGGTTCCGTCCAGCGGCGGGCGCAACTCGGTGAGCAGCAGTCCGCGACGGACGAGTTCGGCGGGCATGCGCTCCACCGTCCGCGCGGGTGCGTCGGGGTAGGCGGCGCGCAGCCGGTCCTGCAGCTCGGTCCAGGGGAGGGGCGTCGCGGTCAGTTCGAGGGTGCGGCGCACGGCCTCGGTGTGCCGCACCGACACCTCGTGCAGCGGCTGTTGCCCGTCGTCCGCCGTGGGGACGAAGGGCAGGACGAGCCGGTCGCCCCGGACCGTGCACAGGTCGTCGGCGGTGACGCGGAGCAGGGCCAGGACGGTGGGGTCGGCTTCCAGGCGGTCGACGACGCCGGACATCCAGCCCATGTCCGCCCGGGCGTACGGGGTGTGGCCGGTGCCCCAGTGGGCGGAGGGCCCGTCGGCGAAGCCGGCCGCGGCCACGCCCGCCATCAGGCCGAAGGGGGTGGCCCGTCCTCCCATGCGCAACCGGTAGCGGGTCACCGCCCGGGCGGCGCGCCGGACTTCCCTGTCCCGCGGGGTCCGGCCCGCGGCCACGGCGTCGAGGACGGCCGTGAGGGAGGGGCTGGCCAGGGTGACCGCTTCGTACAGGAGGGGGTCGGCGACGGCCTGTTCGAGCGCGGCGAGGCCGGTGGGCGCCGGGTCGGCGGCCGGGGCCGGCCGTACGGCCGCCCGCAGCAGTACGGGTTCGGCGCAGGCGAACACCGTGGATGCGCTGCCTGTTCGGTCGTTCGTGTCCTGTCGCACCGTCTGGCCCCTCTCGTTCCCCCGTGCCGCCGACGGGGCGGGCAGCCCCGTCGGCGGCCGTTCCGTCACCTAGCAGATGCAGCCGGTCTCGGGGTTGCAGATGCGGCCGGTGACGGGGTTGTGGGCGGTGAAGAAGCCGAGCGCGTCGGCCGCGCCGGTCTCGTCGAAGGACGGAGCGGCGATCTCTTCCACGTCGAGGTCGAACAGGTCTTCCATGGGAATTCCTCCTGTTGCCGATGGACCGGTCCGCTGTGTCGGCCGGTCATGGGAGGGACGCTAGGGACGTTCGATCAACAGTCGATCAACGCGCCGTCAATCGGCGGAATTTATCGCTCCGTTCATTCCCCCGCCGGGCGGCCGAGGGCTCGCCACTCCCGCCGGAGCATCGCGTAGACCAGGTCGTCCCGCCATGCGCCCTTGAAGAACTCGGTCCCCAGGAGGTGGGCCTCGCGGCGCATGCCCAGGCGTTCGAGGAGCCGGGCCGAGGCGGCGTTGTCCGCATGGCAGCGGCCGATCACCCGGTGCAGTCCCAGCACGTCGAAGCCCAGCCGCAGGACGGCGAGCGCGGCCTCGCCGGCGAAACCCCTGCCCTGGTGGGCGGGATGGAAGACATAGCCGAGCTCGCCCTGCCGGTGCTCGGCGCTCAGCAGGACCAGCTCCACCTGCCCGATGATCGCCCCCGCACCCGGCTCGACCACCGCCAGACTGAGACAGTCCCCGTCCGCGGCCAGCTCCGTCTCCCGGGCCATCTGCCCCACGACCGTCCGTATCCGCTCCGGTCCGCGCGGCTCCCACCGCATGAAGCGTGCGACGTCGGGCCGGTGCTGGTAGGCCCAGACGTCGTCGGCGTCCTCGGGAGTGAAGGGCCGGAGCAGCAGGCGGGCAGTGGCGACGGGGGTGTCGATGCGCAGCATCGGGCGACTGTATCCGGGCGGGTCCGCCCACCTCCTACGGGACGGTGCGGGGGAGGTCCTGCCGATCGCTTCCGTCGTTTACGCAGGGGGTTGCGGTGGGACGGCGGAGCGTTCCGCTGTCGCACGGGCCCCCGGCCCGGAGGGACGCGCTGCCGCGCGGCGGGGGAGCAGCAGCGGAGTCGCCAGCAGGAGCACACCGGCCAGGCCGATGGCCGTACGCGGGCCGAGCACGGTGCCCAGCACACCCCAGACGGCCGTCAGAAGGGCGGTCGAGGCCTTGGTCGTCACCGACCAGGCGGACAGCGTGCGGGTGACCCGATCGGGGGCGGTGCGCTCAAGGCGGTAGGTGGCGCAGACGGGGTTGAAGACCCCGCAGCAGAAGATGAGCCCGAGTTCGACGGCCGTCACCAGCAGCAGCCCTCCGGTGCCCGGACCCGGGAAGGCCAGGCCGATGGGCCAGAGCGCGCGCAGCGTCCCGGAGGCGACCAGGACCCGGTGCCGGCCGAACCGGGTGACGAGCGGCCGGGCCAGGCGGGAACCGAGCAGCCCGCCGATCGAGGGCGCGGCGAAGGCGAGGCCGTATTCCCAGGGCGCGAAGCCGAGCCGCCCGAGCATCAGGACGGCGAGCAGCGGCTCGGCGGCCATCACCAGGCCGTTGAACAAAGCGGTGTTGAAGAACAGCGGACGCAGCCTCGCGTCGGCGAGGACGTACCGCCAGCCGTCGAGCAGGTCCCCGGCCCGCATGCGCACCGCCTCCCGGCGCCCGGGCGGCGGCTCGTGCCCGCCCGTCGCGCGGATGCCCAGGGCCGAGAGCAGATAGCTGGCCGCGTCGGCCACCACCGTCGCCACCGGGCCGAGGAGCCCGATCGCCGCGCCGCCCAGCGGCGGTCCGACGATCGTGGTCGTCCAGGCCGTGGACTCGAACCGGGCGTTGGCGACGAGCAGGTCCTCGGCCGGCAGCAGCGTCTTCAGATACGCGCCGGAGGCGGCGCGGAAGGTGATGTCGGCCGCCGCGACGACGGCCGAGACGAGCAGGAGCTGGAGGAAGGTGAGCACGCCGAGCGCGAACGCGGCGGGGATCGTCAGCAGCGCCGCGCACCGCACCAGGTCCGCCGCGATCAGCACCGGCCGCTTGCGGCGGAACTCCACCCACGGGCCGAGCGGCACCGCCGCGGCGGCGCCCACCGCGGCCCCCACGGAGGAGAGCGCGGCGACCTCGGCCGGTCCGGCGTGCAGCACCCGGACGGCGATCAGTGGGAACGCGCCGAAGGCGAGCCAGGTGCCGAGCGCGCTGGTCCCGTACGCCCCCCACAGCCACCCGAACCGTCTCCCCAGCCGGTGCCCGCTCCGCATCCCCGACGCCCTCCCCGCTCACCCGCACAACCGATCCGTGATCGGAAGCATCAAAGAGGGCGCCAAGCCCGGGGATCAAACAACCACAGGCCGCCCAGCCACAACCAACGGTTGTGCCCGTAGGGTGTCGGCATGGACCTCGACGCCGTACGGACCTTCGTCGCCGCCGCCGACGCGGGGCAGTTCCAGGAAGCCGCCGCCGAGCTGGCGGTCACCCAGCAGGCCGTCTCCAAGCGCATCGCCGCACTGGAGCGCAAGCTCGGCGTGCGGCTGTTCACCCGCACCGCGCGCGGCGCCGGGCTCACCATCGACGGGCAGGCGTTCCTGCCCCACGCACGCGAGCTGCTGCGGGCCGCCGAGCGCGCGGTCGCCTCCGTACGCCCTGCCGACCGCCCGCTGCGCGTCGACGTGCTCACCTCGCGCAGCGCGCAGTCGGGCCTGCTGCGCGGCTTCCACGGCGCGCACCCCGAGATCGACCTCGACGTGGTGATGCTGTTCGACATCGAGAAGGCCGTCGGCGCCATCCGGTCCGGTGAGATCGACGCCTCCTTCCGCGCCGTCGCCGCGCCCGGCCGGCCCCTTCCCGAGGACATCGCGTCCGTCCGGGTCCTCGACGAGCCGCTCCAGCTCCTCACCGGACCCGCCCACGCGCTGGCGGGCGCCCGGTCGGTGACCCTCGCCCGGCTCGTCGGGCACCGGATCTGGATGCCCGGCGTCGTCCCCGGTACCGAGTGGACCGCCTACTACGACGACCTCGTCGCCGAGTTCGGCCTCACCATCGAGGCGACCGGCCCCAACTTCGGCTCCGACGCCCTCCTCGACACCATCGCCGACACCCCGGCCCTGGCCACCTTCATGGGTGCGGATTCCCGCCTCGTCTGGCCCGCCGGCCACGGCCTGCGCCGCATCCCGGTCACCGACCCGACGCCCGTCTACCCGCACTCGCTCCTCTGGCACCGCGACAACCCCCACCCGGCGCTGGCCACCCTCCGCGCCCACCTCGCCGCCACGGCGGCCGGCCGCGATGCTGTCGGGACATGGACGCCGGACTGGGTGCTGCCGCGCTGAACGCCGCCGTGTACGAACCCGTCCATCGCGTACGGCACCGTCCACCGAGTTGACCTTCAAGCCACTTGAAACCCGACAATCTCGCTCATGAACGACACCGCCCAAGAACTCATGAGCATCGGCGCCTTCGCGCGCTGCGTCGGACTCACCCCGAGCGCGCTGCGCTTCTACGACGACTGCGGAGTGCTGCGCCCCGCGGCCGTCGACGGCGCGACCGGCTACCGTTCGTACGCCCCGGCGCAGGAGGCCCGCGCCGTCCTGGTCCGGCGGCTCCGCGAAGCTGGCCTGCCGCTCACGGACGCCGCCGTCGTCCTCGACGGAGCTCCCGAGGAGGCCCGCGCCGTTCTGGAGGAGCACGCCCGGCGGGCCGGAGAGACCGCGGACGCGGCCCGCTCCGTGATCGGCGGGATCCTCGACGGCCTGCCGGGCGCCGCCACCACGACCACCGCCCGCGTCGACGGTGCCGAACTGGCAGGCGCCGTACGGCAGGTGGCGTCCGCGGCGGCGACCGGGGCCGCGCGCGAGGAGTTCCCCGTCCTCGGCGGTATTCTGCTCGAACTCGGAGGCCAGGAAGTGCGGTTGGTCGCCACCGACCGCTACCGGCTGGCCGTCCGCGCCCTGTGGCCCGACGCGGCCTGCGGCCCTTCCCGCCGGATCGTCGTGGACGCCCATGAGATGAGGGAGATCGCCGCCTGGGCCCTCCGTCTGCCCGAGGTCGTCATCGAGGCCGACGAGCAGGGCGCGCGGCTGCGCGGCGGAGGAGAGGAACGAGCCGTGGCGGCCGTCGGGGGAACGTTCCCCGACTACCGGCTCGCCCTCGACGACCGGCCGGCCCTCCGGCACCGCGTCATCACGGACCGGTCCGCCCTGCGCACGGCCCTCGCCGAGTCCGGCGGCACCGGACCCGTCACCCTGCGTACGGCCGGCCGGCACCTCGCGCTCGACCGCCGCGACGCCGAAGGGACCGGGCTGCCCGCCGTATGCGTCGGCGAGCCGCCGTGTCTCGCCTTCGACCCCGAGCTGTTGATCGCCGCCCTGGACGCGGGAGTCGGCCCGGACGTCCTGATGGAGATCGAGGCGCCGGACCGGCCGGTCGTGATCCGCTCCGCGGACCAGGGCAGTTTCACCACGCTGGCGATGCCGGTCCTCGTCCCCGAGGCAGCCCGACCCCCGGCGAAGGGAAAACGGCTCGCTCTTCGCGGCCGTCGGATGTGATCATGGTCCGGTCCGACCGCCGCCTCGCCAGGGGAGCCCTCCAGCCGTGCAACAGCCCGTTCCCGCCGACCCGACCGTCCTGCACCCGGTGCCCGGCCAGGAGCGGGTGGTGCTGCTCAAGCCCCTGGTCACGTCGCCGCTGATCGACGTCGGCGAGTTCACCTACTACGACGACCCCGACGATCCGACGGCCTTCGAGACCCGCAACGTGCTCTACCACTACGGGCCCGAGCGGCTGGTCATCGGGAAGTACGGTGCGCTGGGCACCGGCGTCCGCTTCATCATGAACGGCGCCAACCACCGCATGGACGGCCCCTCGACGTTCCCGTTCCCCATCATGGGCGGCTCGTGGGCCGACCACATGGACCTGATCACCGGACTGCCCGGGCGGGGCGACACCGTGGTCGGCAACGACGTGTGGATGGGGAACGGGGTGACGGTGATGCCCGGTGTCCGCATCGGACACGGGGCGGTCGTCGCCACCGGCTCCGTCGTCGTGGACGACGTCCCCGACTACGCGATCGTCGGCGGCAACCCCGCCCGCGTCATCCGTCACCGGTACCCCGCGGAGGACATCGCGCGCCTGCTGGCCGTCGCCTGGTGGGACTGGCCGGCCGAGCACATCACCCGGCACGTCCGCACGATCATGGCGGGCAGCGTCGAGGAGCTGGAAGCGGCGGCGCCGTAGGGGGTGTTCGGCTCGGGCGGGCCACGTTCCTTGCCACGGTCGGTTCGAGCGGCGGCCCGAGGGCCTCAGGTCCGCGGTCTGTCCCCGTTGCGCAGGTCCGGGTGGCCCGCGGGGGAGGTGCGCAGGCGGGAAATCAGCGCTCCGCCATACGTGGCGGCCAACGGGGCGACGAACCATAGGACAAAGGCGTAGGGGAACAGCCAGGCGGCGCCGATGCTGAGGACGAACCAGAGGCCGACTCCCCAGGAGGCACCGGCGTGCCGGTGGATTTCTGCGGGATCGCCGGTGACCAGTCCGCTGTTGCCGGCGATGTCCTTGATGACGGCCTCGCAGAAGACCATGGCCGCCATTGTGCCGGCGAACAGAGTCTGCGCCAGCGGATTGCCGATCGATGTGCCGATGACCGCTGTCGGGAACGGAAGGAACGCGACCAGCAGCAGGAACGGCGCGTGCCAGGCCGTGAAGGCCCTCGACAACCCGCCGATCCGGTCCATCAGTTCATGGTGGCGGCGCCACACCGACCAGAGAAGGACGAACGCCAGCGCGAACGCCAGGTAGGAGTTCCGCCGGTCCACCAGGAAGCTCCCCAGCGCACGAACCGACACCAGTTCCTTCTCGTCCGGGCGCCCCAGTTCGACAGCCAGCAATGTCATCGCGATCGCGAAGATCGCGTCCGTGAAAAAGGCCAGCCTCTCGGGCGAGAGCCCTGGCTCCGGCCGAGCAGGCCCGCTCATTCGAACTCCCGGACATCAGTATGTGTTTGTGGCCTTGGGGAGTGCTGGTTGCGAGGGGGAGCAGATCATTGCCGATCCTGGTGTGAAAGGGATCGGCAATGGGTGGGGACGGAAAGGCCTTTCAAAGCTCTCTGAAGCGTGGTGGGTTGGTGCCCGAGGCTGCGTGGCCCGGCAGCCAATTCAGCCCATTCTTTCCGATGGTCGTGATGACAACAACCCCGCCTTGGCGGCAGTCATCGTGCTTCGGTACGCCTGCTTGCCGTCGGCGCCCGGGCCGTGGGCAGATGACGGTCCGGGCGCCGGCGACGGGGGCACCGTCGGCAGCGGACCTCAGGCCCTGGGCTGGGTGAAGCGGATCCGGTTGCCGAAGGGGTCGCGAAGTCCGCAGTCGGTACCGTACGGGCGGTCGGTGGGTTCCTCGGTGAACTCCACGCCCCGGCCCAGCAGCGTCTCGTACGTCTTGCGGCAGTCGTCCGTGGTGAAGATGAGCCACCCACCCATCGCACCCTTGGTCACCAACTCGCGGACCTGCTCCGCGGTCTCCGGGGACATCGCCGGAGCGCCCGGCTTCTCCAGCAGGATCTGGCGCTCCGGATGACCGGGAACGCCGACGGTCAGCCAGCGCATGAATCCCATGTCGACGTCGGCGGTCACCTCCAGGCCGAGCTTGCCGACGTAGAAGTCGAGGGCCTCGTCCTGGTCCAGGACGTATATCTGCGATTGCGTGATGGCGTTGAACATGTGCATCAATTTACTGTGCGAACGAGACGAAAACTTATCCAAAACTGCTCGGTCGACGGATGCCCCCGGGCAGGGCGGACACTCAGTCGCTCGGCCGCGTCCACGCCATCGTGAAGCACGTCGGCACGCCCGCGGCCACTGCTTCCCTGCGGTACGTCCTCGGCGACCGCCCGACGATGCCGCGGAACGTGCGGCTGAAGGTTCCAGGACTGCCGAAGCCGACCTGGAAGCAGATGTCCGTCACACTGCGGTCGGTCTCCCGCAGCAGGAACATGGCACGCTCGACCCGGCGGCGCTGCAGATAACGATGTGGCGTCTCGCCGAACGTGGCACGGAAGGTGCGCGTGAAATGTGCCTCCGACACATGGGCGATCCGGGCCAGGGCCGCCACGTCCAGCGGCTGCGCGTAGGCGCGGTCCATAGCATCCCGGGCCCGGAGCATGCGGCGGTTGGTCTCTTCTGCAGTGCGACTCACGGCGCCATCACATCACGGCTCTCCGTACGGCTCTCCGTCGCCGTGGGACGGGTGGCTGCGGTGCCGGTGCCGACCCCGTACGCTGTTGCGGTCAACGGCGCTCTTCGTGTGCTCGCGATTCGGGGTGGTGGGCGTGTCTTCACCGGTGCGCGCGTACGGCCTTCACGATCTGACGGCTCCGCTGGGTGCGGTGGCGTTCCGGCGTGACGTTCACGGCCGGACGTTCCATCTGTTCACCGGCGAGCCGGGGGACCGGTTCGACGCGCTCTTCGGCTGGCAGGACCTCAACTCCCTCTTGTCTCACCACAGATTGACTCCTCGTCAGCTACGGGTGGTGCGCGACGGCAAGCTGATCGCCTCCGACGAGTACATGGTTCCGGAGCTGACCCGGCGGCAGGTGCCCTGGCACCGCCTGGACCCGGGCGCGCTGGCCGCCGAAGCGCGCTCCGGGGCGACGCTCGTACTGAGCGAAGTGGACGCCTTCCATGCCGGAGTCGGGCGCCTGGCCGCGGCCGTCGAGCACGAGCTCCGCGAACGTGTCGAGGTGACCGCGTACGCCGCGTGGCCGGGAGCGAAGGGGTACGGGACGCATCGCGACGACCACGACGTCCTCGTGCTCCAGCTCGGCGGCCGCAAACGGTGGCGGCTCCACGGCCGCGCGGCGGGGCCTGCGGGGGCGGCGCTGGCCGCCGACGGGACGGCCGGACCCGCGGTGGCGGACGTGGTGCTGGAGCCCGGGCAGGTGCTGTACCTGCCGCGCGGCTGGTGGCACAGTGCCTGCGCCGAGGAGGGTCCGTCGCTCCATCTGACGCTCGGGGTGTGGCGCCCCACGGCGGCGGATCTGCTGGGCTGGCTCGGCTCGGTGCTGCCCGACGACCCGGAACTGGACGTGACGGCGGTACGCGACAAAGGGCCCGGGGCGCGGGCCGGCGTGCTGTCGAGGTTGCGTGCCGCCCTTGACGAACGGCTCGCGGATCCGGCGGTGTTGGAGACGTTCTTCGCGGAGCGGGACGCCGCCCACCCCGCCCGTACCGCCTTCGCCTTCCCGTACGCGGCGGCGGACGGCCCGGTCGCATCGCCGGACCCGGAACCGGACCTGGACGCGGGCGTTCGTCTGACGGCCACCAGAGCGGTGATCGAGGAGTCGCCGCACGGGGTCGTGCTGCGGGCGGGCGGTGCGGCACGGCGCTTCGACCCGGCGTTGCGCCCCGTCCTGTCCACGCTGCTCACCGGACGGACGGTCGCGCTGGCCGACCTGGCCGCACATCTGGACGGCGACCGGGCCGCGGTCCGTCGCGCAGTCCTCGACCTGCTCGCGGCCGGTCTGCTCACCGTGGAGACCGCCTGAGGCACCACCGCGTCGATCGGAAGGGACAGGAGACATGGACGTGACCGGCGGCCACCTGCCTGTGGCACTCGACCTGCCCGCCCGGCGCATCGCCCTGCGCCCGCTGGCCCGGAGCGACTTCCACGAGCCCTGGTTCGACTACGCCTACCGGAACGAGGGCGAACAACCTGCTGTGCACAGGCCGTTGGAGGACCTGCTCGACTGGGCGGAAGGGCAGCCCTCCCGCCTCTTCCGGCTGATCGCCCACACCACGCGCTGCGGCTCGACCCTGCTGGCCAACCACCTTTCCCTGCGGCCGGACACGCTCGTCCTCAAGGAGCCGGTCTTCCTGCTGGACGCCGCTCTGCACGCCCTGCGCGCCCGGGACGCCACCGAGCGGCGGGCCGCGCACCGTCTGCTGCGCGCGCTCCTCGCCTGCTGCGACGCGACGGCCGAGGCCCACGGCCGCCGTCTGGTCGTCAAGCTGACCAGCTGGACGTCGCTCGTGGTGCTCGACGCGCTCGGCGGCATCGGCGGTCCCGCGCGCTGGCTGCTGGTCTGGCGGGAACCGGCCGAGGTCGTGGCGTCGCTCGGGGCCTCCCCGCCGAGCTGGCGCGGACTGCGGGACGACCCGGCACTCCGGGCCGCGCTGGGTCTGGCGGCCGATCCGGGTGGTGAGGGGGACATCGCCTTCCACGCCGGTCTGTGGCGGGCGCTGGTCGAGCCGTTCGTGGGCGCCGTGAGGGACGCACCGGTACGGCTCCTGGATTATGTGACGCTGGCCGCCGACCCCGCAGGAGCCCTGCTCGCCGCCGAACGCTGGCTCGGCCTCGCCGGGACCGCCGATCTTCCCGGGGGATTCGCCGCCGCGTGCGGCCGTTACGCCAAGTCCGCCGACGGCGAGCCCTTCGACCCGGCCGGCACCCATCGTCGCCCGGCTCTCACGCCGGCCGGACGAGCGGCCGTACGCCGCATCACCGATCCCGCGCTGGCCCTGGTGCGCACGGGGACCCCGCTGGTCACCGCAGAGGCTGCAACAGAGGGTGGGAGACCGCGATGACCAACAGCCCGAATGCGACGGCCGAGAACGGGACGATGCGGCGCGGGCTGATCAGGGTGAACGCCAGGTGTACGCATCCGGCCAGAGCCACTGTGGGAAAGGCCGGTATCACGCCCAATGCGCCGATTCCCAGGGCGAGTTCGCCCGCAACGGCGAGGACGGCCGACGCCCGGCAGAGCGCCGGGAGGACGGGGCCGCTCAGCAGTACGGCCAGCCGGGGCACGCTCGGCAGCGGAAGGAATTCGTGGCTGCCCGCAGCCGCCTGGCAGGTGTTGTAGGCGGCGTTGTCGAGGAGCACCCGCCCCGACATGAAGTGACGGGAGGTCAACTTGCGTACACCCGCGACCAGATACAACTGTGCCGCGAAGAAGGACGCGGCCGAGCCCGTCACCGCCGACGAGGCGGGAACGCGCAGCAGGACCAGTACGCCGTGGAGAGCCAGGACGGCGGTGAGGACGAGCAGGCACACCGTGGTGTAGCGGGCCTGCCGCAGGCGCCGGTCTCCGCGGGCCGGCCATGCGGCCGCCGCACAGCACACCGAGGTCGCCGCGGCCGCCCCGCGCACGGTCGGCAGGAGCGCGGCGAAGGGCAGCAGCGCCCCCAGGACGAGGCCGGGTACCGCACGACGGCGCTCGACGGCGAGCGCGGCGGGGCCCGTCCAGCCCCGGCCGGGGCGGTAGGCCCCGGCACGCGGGTAGCCGCGGCGTATGGTCCGCGCGTCGAGCAGGACGAGCCCCGCCCGCCAGACGAGGGCGAGAGCCAGACAGCAGACCCCGAACTCGACCGGCCGGCCGCTCACCCCAGCCGCCGCAGAGCGCTCACGAGCCGCCCGGTTCCGGTGCCCTCGGGCACGCGGGCGACTCGGAGGCGCCCGTTGCCGTCGTAGCGCACCCACCAGTCGCCCTGGGAGCCGATGATCAGCCCTTCGAAGGCCAGTGGCGGGTGAGTGGCCGCCAGCAGGCGGCGCAGCTCCGGGATGTTCAGGAAGTGCGCTTCCGGCGAGAGCCCCAGCTCGCGGTGGTGCACGAGGCGCGGCCGTCCGCCGTCGGCTCCGTCCCACGTCCACAGGAAGCCCTTGGACGAGCCGGAGTACATCCCCCAGGAGAACGGCCGGTGCGGATCGGTCCGGGCGCCCCACACCACGAAGCATGCCAACAGGGCGACGGCCACTCCCACAAGTGCCAGGTGCATGGGCGTCCTTCGCTACGGAGGATTCCTGGATGCCGACTAACCGAGGGGGTGCGGTGGGGGACCGTGCGTGCTTCCCGGCGAGGGCGGGCGCGGCCGTTCGCGGGCGGGCAGGCGGCGCGCGCCGGGAGCGACGACGCGTACGACGGCCGCATCGCCGCCCGGAACACCCGGGGCACCGGTGTCGACCAGGACCACGTCCTCGCCGGTGTGCTCGGCGAGCAGCCTGCCCACAGCCGGCTCCCCGGTCGAGCACCCCCGCGCCGGGCCGCGGTCACCGGAGAGGAGGCGGGCGAGCGCGTCCTGCCGGCCGAAGGCGTACAGCGCGTGTTCCAGCGGGCCGTCGACCTCCTGCCATCCGCACCGCTCCAGGCGGCGCCGGGCCGCGCGGGCGGCCGGCGTGTCCAGGCTCCACCGCACCATCAACGCCTCAAGTACCGCTGCCCGTACGGCAGTCGGCGGTGCCGTCCCTTCGTCGGACACGAATGCCGCCCGCGCTCCGAAGCTCTGCCCGGCCCCCTCGTCCCCGTGCAGGCAGACGACCGCACACACCGTCCCCCCGGGGCCCGGCAGCAGCAGAGGTACGGCCGACAGCCCGAGGGCGGCGAGCCCGTCGCGCAGCGGGACGCCGTGCCCGCCGCCGGATGCCACGGCGGCGGCCCGGCGGCCCTCGCCGTACCAGGCCCGCCACACCAGGTCGCGTTCGAGGATCTCCAGCGCCGCGTGGGTCGTCGCCTCGTCCCGCGTGCGGTGTGCGGCGAGCCCGACGGAGCCGGGGCGCAGCGGCGCGGCGCAGCCGGGTGGCGGGCGGTGCGCGAGATGGACCGCGCATGCCGGTACGAGCACCTGCCCGCCGTCGGTGAGGGATTCGCCCGGGACCCAGAGGAGCTCGGTCTCCCGCACCGGTTCGGCCCGGTCGGCGAGTTCGGGCCAGGACAGCGGATCGAGCGCCGGTACGCCTTTGCGGCGCAGCGCGGTGTGGGTCGCGACGACGCGGGAGGGGTCCGACGCGGCGGCCCGCCCCGCGAGCACGTTGTGCACGCGTTCGGTGAGCTCGCCCAGGGCCCGCGCCGCCACGTCGGCCTCGCACGTACCGGCCGCGGAGCCGATCAGCACGGACTGCCCGCCCGCCGCGTCGTTCGCCGGGAAGGCGGCGGAGCGCACGGCGGTCCGGCCGAACACCAGGCGTGGGAAGGCCGGATAGGGCGTGAAGAGCTGTACGGGCCAGGGCCCGCCTCTCCGTACTCCGTGACCGGCCTCGCCGGTGGCCATCGGACGCCCCTTCCGTGTCGGCCGGTCGCGCAACCTCGTGCCGTTCGCCTCCGTAGCGGCGGGGCCGGGAGACATCGCCCGGCCCCGCCCACCGCGCATCACGGCGCTTTCGGTCCCGGCTCAGTCGGGTACGTCGACCATCAGCGCGAACTCGGGAAGTTCCTTGTCTTCCACGGGTTCCAGGGCGTCGACCTCGAAGTCGTACGTCTCTTCCATGCGGCCTCCACGCGTTGAGGACTGCGTGCTTCCGGTGCGGAAGCACGAATGCACGCGCATCCGTCGACCAGCCTGGGACCGCGGATTCCGCTGTGCCAGAGCGGATTCCGGTCAGATGGGAGTCGTTCGCGCCGCGTCCCCGCCACGACCGCGCCGTGCGGGTTCAGGCGGGTCGCTCGTAGACCGACACGTGGTACGCACTGTCCCGGGCGAAAGGCGTGCCCGACCATGTTCCCCATCGGTGACGGAGCCTCAATCCGGCCGCGGTGGCCATCAGGTCGAGTTCGCCGGGGCCCGCGTACCGGAACGTCACGTGCACGTGGTGGGTGCGTCCCCCGGAAGTGATCACGTAGTCCGAGGTGCAGCGCTGCGCGGAGGGGTCCACGGTCCGGTGGCGGACGACGAGGCTCCCGCCGGCGCCGTGCGTCACCTGCGGGCCGCGCTCCGCCGCGAGGGCCAACGCCTCGGGGACGTGTGCGTCGAGGACGAGGAGTCCGCCCGGGTGCAGGTGCCGGGCGGCCGCGGCGAAGCAGTCCGACTGCCGCCGCTGGGAGGGGAGTTCGGCGAAGGTTCCGCCGGCAAGATAGATCACCGAGAAGACGCCTTCGACCGGGACGTCCGCGAAGTCGCCGATGGTGACCGGTACATCGGCGCCTCCCGGCTTCTCCCGCAGGCGTTCCACCATCCCGGGGGAACCGTCGACACCGTGCACATCGATCCCGCGTGCGCGCAGCGGGAGGGCGACGCGGCCGGTCCCCACTCCCAGTTCCAGTACGGGGGCCGTTCTGCCGCACCCGTTCGCGAGGCCGGCCAGCGTGTCCACGGTGGGGCCCGTGACGGCGGGCTTGCCGAACCAGACGTCGTAGAAGGCGGCGAAGGTCTCGGCATAGCCGCCGGGCTCGGGACGGGGCGATGCGGCCGTCACGACAGCGCGTCCAGGACGGCCGTGCCATGCGGGGACAGCAGGGACCGGTGGGACTCCAGAGCGTCGGCCGCCTGCCGCGACTGGGCGGCCAGCCGTTCCCGGCGTCGGCGGACCGCGTTGTCGTCCAGGCCGGGCACGTCCCGCACCCGGTCGTAGAGCCGCGTGCAGCGCACGAGAACGACCAGTTGCTGGAAGAGCCCCGCCAGCGGACGGGCGTCGGCGCGCAGCGGCGTGGCGACGCGCAGCCGTGCCACGTCCTCGCCGTCGAGGAGGAACGGCTCGCGCGCGGCCGCGGCGTTGCACCGGGTGTGCGTGCCCTCGTGCACGAGGGACTCGGCAAGCCGGACGTGCGCGGGCAGGCCGTCGGCATCGGTGAGGCGGGCGCGGGAGACGAAAATCGCGCCGTGCACAGTGAAATCCGTGTAGCCGTTGATCCCCGGACCGGACAACAAGGCGATCTGACGCACCGTCACCGCCAACTCGTCCCGCATGGCGGGCCAGTACGCGCCGAGCAGCCCGGCAGCCGCCCTGAACACCGCTCGGTCGCTCTCCTCCCACAGCGCCGGCCGTGACGTCCGGTCCGGATCAGGAAGCTGCCGCACGGCCCTGCGGATGCTGTCCACGAGGTGCGGGTACGGCGACGCCAGGTCCACGGGCCAGTCCGGGGTCGCACCGCGCGCCGCACAACCGGCCGCCTGCGCCTCGGCGGTGCGCACCAGCGCCGACGCCTCGGCATCGGCGGCTGCTTCCCGCCCCAGCCGCTGCACGGCGAAGGCCGCCGCCACCCGGCCCGGATACGTCCAGCGGACCCGGTCCCGCAGACCCATGCCCGACTGCTCGCAGAGGATTCCTCCCCCCTGCCGGGCGAGCAGCGCGTCGACGACGCGGAAGATCGCGGACTGGTCGTCCAGTGCTTCGTCACGGTCGGGATCGCCATGCATGCTGGGTACCTCCTCGCTCGGCCCGACTTGGGCGGCCAAACGCTATGAAGTCCCCTTGTGGCAACGCCAGTCGGCCGACTCGATTGACCGAAAGCCACCACGGCCGCCCGGCGCGGCAGGCGGTCGGTCAGGCCACGCAGAGACTGTCGGAGGTGCTGATCAGCGGCTGGAAGTCCTGGCGCAGGTTGTCGTCCGTCTCGGCGGGGCCGAAGTCGAAGCTATTGATGCTCCCGAGGCCCGGCGCGGGGCAACGCCGGGCCTCTCTTTTGAGTTCACGCGGGGAACACGTGATTCCCCCACGCGATGGTGACCTTCGCTGCGTCGACGGTGTTGCTCACGTCGGCGGAGACGAGAGTGGCCTTGCCGGCGTCGAAGTAGCTGTCGCCGCCGGTGCCACCGTGGCCGCCCTGGCCGCCGGCACCGCCTCCGCCACCTCCGCCTCCGCCTCCGCCGGCGTACACGCCAAGCCACCCTTGCCCGGAGCCGCCTCCTCCGCCTCCTCCGCCACCTTGGCCATTCGCGCCGTTTACGCCGCCGCCTGCGGCCCAAACGTCGCTGCCGTTCCCACCGCCCCGGCCGCCTTGTCCGCCATCGCCGCCCCGGCCACCCCGGCCGCCCTCGCCGCCGCGGTTGGAACCGTCGTCGTCGACGGTCCCGCCCCGCGAGCCACCGCCTTGTCCGGAGCCGTCGCCGCCGCGCTTCCCGCCTTGGCGGCCGCCGTTCCCACCGGAACCGGCCGTCCACAGTGCCCCGCCCCGGCCTCCTCCTCCGCCGCCGCCACCGTTGTAGGCACCCCAGCCATCGCCTCCGTCGCCGCTTTTCCCGTCGGTGCCGCTGCCTCCGTCGGACGGGCTGCCGCCCGGGGTGCCCGCGAACGTTCCGCCGACGGCTTCGACGAGTCCGGCATCGCCTCCGGATCCTCCCCGCCCCCCGCTGCCGCCGGTGCCGCCGGAGCCTTTGGGGCCCCCTGACGCGGAGCTGTTGCCGCCGACGTCCCCCTCGGCTCCGTCACTGCCCCGCTCGCCCGCCTTGCCTGCGTCCCCTCCGCTGCCCGCGCCCGCGATCAGCATGTCGCCGCGGTAGACCTTCGCCGAGGGCGCCGCGATCCCGTGGCCGGTGACGCGGACGTCGATGACGTCCCCGGGCGTGACGTGGAGAAGGGCTTGGATATTGGCACCCTTGCCCCCGCTCACCCCGTCGCTGTCTTTGCCTGCGGCGCCTTGGAGGTGCAGCGAGAGGATGGTGACGTGGTCGGGGACGGTGAACGGCCGCCTGTCGTTGCTGTCGTCGTAGGAGAAGCTCTGGCTGCCTGCAGGGCTGTTGTGGATCCTCAAACGACCGTCGGACCTGATGTTTCCCGTGGCCTTGAGGCGTCCGCCGACGGTGACTCTGACCGTCATGACAGCTTCCCCCGCAGCGGCGTGCGCTTGGGGTCGAGGAACTGCGCGTCGGTCGTGATGTCGCCGGTCGCCTCGACGGCACCAGTGACGTTCATGTCCTTGCCGACGGTGAGGTCGCCTTCCACGGTGACCTTCGCCTTCGCGACCACGGCGTCCTGCACGGTGAGCGTGCCCCCCACCCCGTGGAGGGCTCCGAAGAGGTGGCTCTCCTTCTCCACCTTCAGGGCTCCGTTGACGGTGAGGAACGGGGTTCCGAGGTAGTTTTTCCCGCCGCTTGCGGTGATCTCGGCGACCGTCAGACGCGGGAAGGCCGGCTCCGCGACGGCGACGGCCGTCGAGAGGTGGTGCGTGACCGTGTCGCCGGAGCGCTGCAGCGTCACCCGGACCTGGAAGTGGGTGTCGCGGGTGAGGCCGGTGACGGGGAGCTGCCACTTGTCCTGGCTGCGGAGCGGTTCGGCGTGCTTGCCGTCGTAGTAGACGTCACAGGTCGCGTCGGACGGCGCGGTCCAGGTGAGGACGGCCTTCTGGGCCGGCTTGAGCAGAGTGACGGGGGTGGAGCCCGGGTTGCCGTCGGCGTCGGCCTCGCGGAGGACGAGATCGCCGACCACATCGGCCGTGAGGGCTTCGGCCGGCGGGTACTTGGTGAGCCGGACGGTGACCTGGTGGGTCTCCCAGGTCTCGCCGTTGTCGACGCTGACGGTCTCCCGGATGCGCAGCAGGGCGGTGCCCGCGAGGTCGTTGGCCTTCAAGTCCTTGAAGCGCAGGAGGAGTCCGTGCGTGGTGAGGGAGATGGACTCGCCGGCGGCAGGGCGGACCGTGACCGGCGTGCTGCCGGGCGTGAAGACCGCGGTTTCGTCCTGGGGCAGGGTGAGGAGGACGCCGCTCTCGATCTCGTCGACGGTCCACTGGTCGCTCGGTTCGACGGTGGGGGCGATGTGGCGGCCCGCGGGCACGAGGTCCTGGGCGAGGTCGCCGGTGGGGATCTCGACGAGGATCTGCTTGCACAGGACGGGCTCGGTGCCCGAGTTCGACGCGACGATGTCGATGTGGGCCGGCCGGCCGGTGGCCAGCGGGGCCGGAACCGTGGCCAGGCCGTAGGTCAGGCGGCTGGTGCCGCCGATATTGACGCTCATGTGGGGCTCTTCCTTCGGTACTTGAGGGAGTTACTCGGATGCGGTGGCTTCGGCCTGCGGGAGCGGGCCGTGGGAGGTGAGCAGGCCGGAGCGGAGCACGGGGGCCCGGTCGTCCCAGCGCGGGGTGGTGCTCGCGGCCGAGGTGGGGAAGTGGGCCCAAGTGCCGTCGGGGGCGCGCTCCGCCCAGGTCCATGTCCGGTCGTCCACGGTGCGTACCGGCAGTGCGACGGTGTCCTCGGGAAGGACGGTTGCCGGGGTGAGCAGTGGCCCAGTGCGCAGGACGGTGCGCATGCGGTTCAGCGGTCCGTCGGTGAAGCGGTGGGGGATCTCCAGTGTCGTGGTGGGCAGCAGATCGGTGGTGGCGTGCACGGGGGCGTGCGGGTCGACCAGCAGGGTCAGGTGCTGGGGCGTCCCGGCCGTGACGCGCAGACGGTTTCCGTCGCCGATGGCGGCGATGCGCGGATGCGCGTCGCCCGGCGCGACCACGGTGCGCAGTACGTCGGGGTCGGTGTCGGCGAAGTAGCCCACCAGGCCGTCGCCGATGCGCAGGTGCTCGCCCAGGCGCACCGGCCAGGAGTAGTCCGTGAACTCCGGTCGCGGCGGCTCGTGGTCGAAGATGTGCTGCCAGCCCGGGTCGGTGGGCGGCGGTCCGTCCAGGTCCAGGTGGAGGCGGCAGCGGACGAGGGCCAGCGGCCGCCCGGCGAGTGCGGCCGAGGCGGCGCCCGCGGTGGGCACGATGTCCACCAGCGAGGTCTCCAGGAGATCCATGGCGGCGGGCAGCGGGCTGCCGTTCGTACCGGTGCCCTGGAGCCAGGTGATGAGGGCGTGGAGGTGGGGGAAGGCGGTGTGCAGGGCGGCGAGTTCGGCGGGGGCGGCGCCGGGCAGCGGCGTCCATACCGCTTCCCCCGCCGGCCGGCCGATCCGGTACGCCCAGCGCAGCAGGCCGAGGGCGGTGCCGTCGGGCGCGTACACCGCGAGTGTGCCGTCGACCGGGTTGGGGACGATCCAGCCGGCGAGCGGACTGCCGTCGTCCAGGTGGGTGGCCGGGTGCGTGCCGCGGTCGGCGTCCATGAGGTCCAGACCCAGGCGCGCGGCCTGCGGCAGGCGCGGCGGCAGTTGGACGACGTGCTCGGGGGTCGTGCCCAGGGTCTCGGGGACGTGCTGCGGGCGCAGTTCGCCGGCGACCACGGGATGCCGGAGGCCGCTCGCCCCGCCGGTGCCCGCCGGGGTGATGACGTCCAGGGAGCGCCCGAAGGAGTCCACCAGCGTCAGCCGCAGGAAGCGGAACTGGCCTGCGCGCAGCTGCTGGAAGCCGGAGTCCGGCCAGCCTTCGAAGGGCACGGGCAGGGGGCCCGGGTCGGGGCTGGTGCGGTAGGCGTCGCCGATCAGCTCCACCAGCTCCGGCGGCGCGCCCAGCGGCGGGACGCCCTGGCCGGGGTCCTGCCCGATGAGCATGTCGCGCAGCCCCGCCAGCGAGGTGGACAGCACGTCCCCGCGGACCACCTGGTCGGCCAACGCGTCGCAGTGGGCGGAGAGTTCGGGGTCGTCGGGAGCGTACTGCCGGAGCTGGTCGGCCAGGCTCCGGGGCAGATGGTCGCTCAGCAGCGTACGGCCGGTGTAGGTGCGCGCGGCCTCGGGGCGGGGCTGCGGGCAGGAGTGGCGGTCGCCGTCGAACTCCCATTGGTCGTGGGGGAGGGGGTGGTACTCGACCTCCCAGAGCAGGTGGAGGGGGTGCCAGGGCTGTTCCCAGGGGTCGCCGCCGAAGGCCGGGGAGGTGCCGGTGCGCACCGTCGCCGCCGCCCCCCTGTCCGCCCGGCTGTTGGGATCGAGCAGGAACGCCTCGCGCAGCAGGGCACGGGTCGAGCCCGGCATGGCCGTGTGTTCGCCGGTGCCGAGGTCGAGTGCGTCGCACGCGAGGCCCGGCCGCTCGGCGGTGAACTCGTCCGTCGAGTCCGGGAGTTGTACGGCGGTCACGGTCCGGTCGCCGAACCGGCAGCGCAGCGTCGTGTCGTCCGATACGGGCAGGGAGCCGGCGCCCTGCAGAACGACGGCGGGGTCCAGGGCCCGGTGGAACGGGGCCGGGGCCACGCGCTTGAGGTCCCAGCCGACGGGCAGGCCATGCGCGCGGGTGTACTGGCGCACCGCTTCCGCCAGTTGAGCGGGCGTGTCCCCGTCGGGGAGGGCGGACCGGAGGCGGTCGACCGCCTCCCGTTCGGCGCGGACGCGCGCGGCGAGGCTGCCCTCGCGCCCGGCGTCGAGCTCCTGCGTCAGCTGCTGGTGGTGATAGCCGCGCGGCAGTACGGGCAGGCCCTGGAGGCGCCACATGCCGTACAGCCGCCGGCGCAGCCCGGCCAGTTCGCGGTCCGCCCGGTCGTAGGCGTGCTGCGCGGCGTTCAGGGCGGCCTCGACGGACCGGGCCCGGCGTTCGTCCTCGGGGGAGGCGGGCTCCTCCGCGGTGCTGGGCGGCACCGCGTGCCAGGCGTACGACACCGAGCCCTGACCGAAGCCGGCACCGTGCAGGATGTCGGCGAGGTGGTGCGTATTGTCCGGATCGTCGGCCCGGGTGAGGGTGTTGGACTGGAGCTGGTCGAACAGCGCGGGCACGAGGGCGAGGGACGGGGCGGTGGCCGCCCTGTGCTCGGTCAGGGCGGTGAACGCGGAACGGGCGCTGTCGGCGACGGCCGCCGTCGGTTCGGGCCGCCGCTCGCCGGAGGGGTCGTAGTGGGGCAGCACACTGTGGACGCGGCCGGTGTAGACGGTCCGGGTGCCCGGGGGCGGGGTGCCGTCCGTCTGCCACCCCAGGGAGCCCTCCAGGGCTTCGCGTACCCGCGGGTCGGCGAGCGGGTCGTCGGAGCCCGCCGCGTGCCAGCCGATGACCTGGTAGCCCAAGCGGTCGAACCGGTGGGGCAGTTGGGCCAGGGAGTCGTGGAAGGAGAAGACGTCCTGGCAGTGCGGCTGGAACGCGGCGAAGGACAGGGTCCCCGGGCCGGTCGCGGTCAGGAAGGTGGGCCGGTCCGCCGCGGATTCCGCCCACTTCGCGGCCTCGGTGTGGCGTCCGATGCGGGTCGGGGTGACATGGCCCCGGCCGGGGCGCAGATAAGGCACGCTGCCCTTGCGCTTGTCGAGGAAGTCGCTCTCGACGACCCACGCGGCGGTGGCGTACTCGCCGTCGGCCGCGTAGGCGTGCCGGACGACCAGCCAGCGGTTCGGCGCGGGCGGCAGTGTGACTTCGCCACCGGGCGTGGTCGCCCGGCGCAGTGCCGCCGGGAGCTCCCAGTGCAGGTACACGCCGTCGTGGTCCGGGTCCTGGGAGAACTTCGTGTCCGTGCTCGCGTAGGGCGACGGCTCCGGGGAGCGGTGGACGCCCAGCAGGTGGTAGTTGGGCAGCCAGCGCAGGAAGGAGTCCCGGGCGCGCACCTGGTCGTTGACGACCAGGGCCCGGAGCCTGACGGGGACCAGGAGGTCCGGGATGTCGGTGTTCATCGGGTGGTTCCTTCGAAGGAGAGGGTCAGCTGCTCGGGGGCGCGCACCAGCTGAACGGCGAACTCGGCGGGGGAGAGCGGGGATCCGGACTTGACGTCCTCGGCGAGGCGGGCCGCGAGCCTGCCGACGTCCAGCACCCGCGCCCCGGCGGGCGTGGTGACGGTCAGGGCCGGGTCCGTGCCGACGGGCACCGAGCGCCCCAGCGGCCGGCCGACCTCGCCGGGGGCCAGGCTGCGCAGCGCCACGTCCCCCCGGTCGTCCACGCCGAAGTGCAGCCCCTGGTGCGGCTCGCCGATCGTCAGGCGGTCGGGCATCCGGTCGAAGAGCATCAACAGGACGTCGCCGCCCAGGACTTCGCGGCGGATCACCTCAACCGGGACGGTCCCGGACGCGGCGCGGGCCTCGAAGCGCAGCGTCGGCCAGCCCGGGACGAGAGCCGAGCGCAGCAGCAGACCGGCGGTGGGTACGGAGCCCTGGGCGTTGAGCAGTTGGTCCAGTTCGGAGTCGGTCGCGGTGTCGGCACCGGGGTGCCGGTCCAGGCTGCGCGCGCCGTCGAGCAGGGCGTCGAGCCAGCCGCGGTCGACATGGAACAGGCGCAGGCTCTCGGGCGGGAGCATCCGCCGGTCCGGCACGAGGCAGTCGAACGGCACACCGCTGAGCGTGCGCAGCCTGGCCAGCCACGCCGCCGTCTCCCGCGCGTCCGAGGACGGCGGCTGCGGCGCGGAGGAGCGCTGCGGGGTGTTGAGGCGGTATGTGGCGGGGGCCGTGGGTACGGGCCGGGGGTCCGGCCCGGGGTCGTCGGGGTGGGCGAAGGACGCGGCCAGCGCGCCGAGGGCGTCGCCGCGCAGCAGCTCCTCGAACCGCTCGCGCGGCGTCGGGACGGTCGTGCGGGCGGCCGCGCGAGGAGCCGGTCCGGCCGACGGGGCACTGTGGAAGAGCTGCTGACTGTACGTCACGTACTGGCGCTCGGTCGCTCGGCGCAGCCGGCCCCGGTGGCGCAGCCGGACCAGGGTCGTGGCGAAACCGGGGTCGGCCAGGGCCAGGGCGCGGCCCGTGTTCCAGGCGCAGGCGTAGCCGGTGGCGAAGGTGCCGGTGTGCGGTTCGTGGAGCAACAGCCCGTCGGCGTCGGGGAAATGGCCGTCCGCCGGCCGGGGCAGCTCGGGTGCGATGCGGGGGAGGAACGGGCCGCTGTACCACGCGAGGGCGCGTTCGCCGGACTCGGTGATGTGGGTCATCGGGACCATGCCCTGCTCCAGCAGGGTTCCCAGCTCGTCCGGCAGCCCGGCACCGGCAGCAGGGGACGGGCGCAGCGGTGCGGCGCTGTGCTCGCCGTGCCCCGGGGCGAAACGCCGGGCCAACGGGCCGAATCCGCCCCCGGATTCGGGGCAGGAGGTGAACGTCCAGCTGTGCAGGGACACCAGGCGTACGGGCCTGCCGTCGGCCTCCGGCCCGGGCGGCGTGTGGCCCTCCAGCGAGACCAGGTGGGCCACGTACCGCCCCTGGGCGGCGTCCGGGAAGCGGGCGGTGGTGATGACCGCGTGCGCGTCCCGGCTCAGGCGGCCGCCCTGGCCGTCGGCGGGCGCGGCGTCCGCGCCTTCCGAGCCTCCCGCGCCTTCCGGGCCTCCCGTGCGGACGTGGGCGAGGAGCGCGAGATCGGACGGCTCCGGGAGGAGCTGCGCCAGCAGGTCCCGCGGTACGTCGACGACCCGGCAGGGGGTGTCGAGCAGGGCGGGGTCGACGGCGTCCCGGTCCAGGGCGGGCCCGGAGACCGCGGCGTCGCCGTCGAGGAGCGCGCGGACGGTCAACGGGACGGTGGTGCCGAGGGCGTTGGGGTCGCCGGGCAGCTCGCCCTCGCCGAACAGCAGCAGCGCCAGCCAGGGGGCGCGGGCCGGATTCGGGACGCTGCCGGTGAAGGGCTCGCGCTCCCACGGCAGGGCCGCCGGGTCGAGCGTGATGTGCGGGAGCAGACCGTGGAAGGGTCCCTGGCTGTGCGCGGCCGGGTATACGGCGTGCACCCATGAGGGGTCGAGACGGAACTGCGCGGCCCGTACGTCGACGATCTGTTCCACCGGGTCGAGCCGGGCTCCCGGCAGCTGCTCGGCGGGCAACTGCTGGCCGACGGTGATCCGGTAGCGGCCCGCCGCGATGCCGGGCAGCAGATGGTCGTAGAAGGCGACGGGGGTGTCGTCCGCCGGTGCGGACTGCTCGGTCGGTTGCGTGGTCATGAGGTCCTCACGAGTGGGCGAGTCGCAGGGGCGGGGAGGAGAAGGCCGCTTCGCGGGCGTAGCGGTCGAGCGCCGCGTCGGCGTCGAGCGCGTATCCGGCGGCGGACAGGGCGGCGAGCGCGGACCGCCGTGCCGCGGTCTGCTCGGGCGCGTCGACCCGCAGCGCGCCGGTGCCGGCGGCCTCGTCCCGCTCGCCGCGGACCCCGGTGGGGGCGGCG
Organism: Streptomyces luteireticuli; assembly: GCF_041519305.1. Lineage (NCBI taxonomy): Bacteria > Bacillati > Actinomycetota > Actinomycetes > Kitasatosporales > Streptomycetaceae > Streptomyces > Streptomyces luteireticuli. Next base: position 747,763 of record NZ_CP167927.1, on the reverse strand, counting down.
CCCGGGTCGAGCGGCAGCGTCCCTCCGGGCAGCGGGGCGTGGGCGAGTCGGCCGCTCCGGCCGGACGCGGCCGACTCGGGCAGGCGCGGGGCCGGTACGGCGATCCGTGCCCCGCTGACCAGGCCGTGGACGAAGGGGTCCGCGCCGAGCGCGTCGTCGGCCTTCCCGGCTCCCCACAGCGCGGCCGGCTGCGGCGTGCTGTGGACGTCGACACTCCAGTCCTGCCAGTGGTCGGCGGGCAGTTGCCGCCAGTGGCCGTCCTCGGTCTCCTCCTCGACCGTGACCGAGAGCGTGACGTCGAGACCGGTCCTGGCCATCGGGCGGATACCGACCTTGGCGGGACCGTCCCCCGTCTCGTCCACGCCGTTGACCTTCAGCGCGGAGGCGGGGAACGCGCTGCCGACGGTGAAGGCGAAGCCGTCGGCGGTGGCGGTCCAGGTGTCCCGACCGCCCGGTGCCGCCTGCGCGGCGTGGTCGGGGTGGAGCCCGTCGACGGGAGTGAGCGTCAGCGGCTGCTGCGGCAGCAGCGTGCGGAACTGCTCCCAACCGATGGGCGCGGGGCCGGACCTGGCCTCGCCGAAGTCGATCGGGATGGAGATGCCGAGCACCTTCACATGAGCGGTGCCGCCGAACGGCGGCCCCCACACCGACAGTCGCGCGCCCAGCGACGCCTCGCCGCTCCAGCCGAACAGCAGCCACACCTGGGCGGTGATCTCCGCCCACACGTCCACCTCGTAGTGGAACGGCGCCCACTCGACCAGGGCGTCGAACCCGACGTCGACCCGGGCCTTGGCCCACGAGCCGTCGTACCGCAGGTCCAGCCGGCCGCCGGCCATGACGGCCGAAGGGGTCAGCGCGAAGTAACTGGTGCCCTTCACCGTCAGCTCGGAGCCGGAGGTCCAGTCGACGCCGACCGGGTCCGCCCGCGGATAGTGGGCGGGCGGGGCGTAACGCGGGTGGTAGCCGCCGATGGTGAAGACGAAGTCGCCGGGGTGGTCGCTGTTCCCGAACCACAGGCGGAGCGCTGCCCCACCGGTCAGGTGGACGGCCCGGTCGAGCAGGAAGCTGTCCGGGGCGAGGCGGGCGTCGACGGCGAGCATGTCGGCGGAGCGCCGGTAGACCGCGGAGATGTCCAGCTCGACGCTCGCGTACGGCTCGCCCATCTTCTTCCCGGGGTCGGGGAACTGGGCCTTCGCCGAGCCCAGCAGCCCCACCACCAGGTCGTCGGGGCCGAATTCGGCGAACGCCAGGGCCTTGCAGTGGACGATCTCGAAGACGTCCGCGTTCACTCCGAGGGCCAGCCAGATGCTGCCCTCGCGCGGGGTGACCCAGGCGGGGGCCTCGTCGGTCCCCTCGGTCAGCTCCTTGAGCACGTCCAGCGGCTCGGGCGGCGTGTCCCGGCCCGCTCCGTCGATCCCGCGCAGCAGGGGGAATCCGGCGACCTGGTCGATGGCGGGCACGCGCAGGCTGCTGTTGTAGCCGAAGCCGGCCTTGACGCCGGTGACCCGGAAGGCCGGCGGGCCCCCGAACTCCGTCCCCAACTCGGCGTAGAGGAAGAGTGATTGGGTGCCGTTCTTCAGGCTCTCGTACGCGCCGATCGCCGTGAAGCTCGCACTGGGGGTCTTGATCAGGGCGCTGCCCTCGATCAGGCGGTCGTAGGGCGAGTCCTCGGCGACCGGCTTGTTCACGAACGCGCCGGATATCTCCAGCGGCGGCTTGCGGAAGGCCAGGCTCAGCCCGTCGAGCCGGCCGGAGGGCGTGAAGTCCCCGCCGTTCAGGGGGATTCCGAGCCCCAGCCCGTCCACGCCGATCTCCAGGGGGCCGGCGTGTATCCCGGCGTCGCAGAGGACCCAGACCTTCTCGTCCTGGTAGCTCGCGCCCAGCCGCCGCAGGAGCAGCGGGCCGAAGGAGCGGTCGACGGTGACCCAGGCGACGGCCGGTGCCGACGGGTCGTCGGGCGCGGTCGGCGGCGCCCAAGTCCCAGCGGTCGGGGAGGCGTTGAGTGGCTTCGGAACGGGGGCGCCGTTCTCGTGGCCCTCGGTGGGCTTCGCGCCGCCGAGGCGGAACATCAGAGGGGTGCGCTTCTCCCCGCCCCACTCGTAGTCCAGGGCCACCAGGGCGCGCCCGCGGGTCTTCTCGGGAAACCTGGGGTGGGTGCCGTCCAGGCGGGAGATCTGTTCGTTGAGCGCCTTCACCTGCTCGGCGGTGAGGGCCTCGGAGGCGATGACGGCTCTGACGCCGGTGATGCCGAGGTCGTGGTCGGGGGAGATGCGGTCGCCGACCAGGGGGAGGTCGCTGAGTCTGGCGGCGAGTTGCGCATCGACGAGGAGGGCGAACAAAGGGCGCCTTTCGGGCCGGGCCAGGGATCGCTGGCCTAGGGGATCGACAAGGGGAGGGGGTTACTTCGCGCGCACGAAATCCAGCAGGCTCCAGGAACCGGCCCGGGAGTCGTCCGGGACGAGATCGATCTCCTCGATGAGCTCGTCGTTCTCCGGATTCTCCGGATGCGCCAGACGCATCTCCCGGGCGGCCACCCGGAGTCTGGTGCCCGGCTTGATCAGCACCTCTTTTTCGTCCTCGGCCAGACTGAACCGCTCGATGAGACACCCCTCGCCCTCGGTGAGGTCGAAGTTGAGCAGCACCGGTTTGCCGTGCGTGGCGTTCCATGACGCGTTCTTCTGTGCGAACTTGACCGCTGTCCCGCGGTCCAGCGTGGAACTCGTCAACGTGGTGAAGGTGACCTTCGACCCCAGACGTCCGTACGTTCCGAAGGCGGCGCCGATGGCATCGAGGAACCCCATCCCGCCGGACAGCGCCCAGTCTCCGCGATGGGTCTTCCCGGTATAGCCGGGCAGCCTCTCCAGGGCCTCGTGCGCCAGGTCGACATGGGTCCTCAACTCGGCGACCACGGTGTCCATGGGGAGGCGATCGATGGCCCGCCGGAAATCCTCCGTGCGCTCGTGGACCGCGCGCAGTTTCTCGGCCTTTTCCTCGTCGGTCGTGGCCGGATGGTAGTTCCAGAGCGCGCCGTTGAGTGCCGCGTATGCGGTACGGCAGGTGCTGCTCTTGGTCAGGACATACGGCAGATCCGGTATCACACCGTCACCCAGCCTGGCATCTGCATAAGCCTTTACCAGGGCCTTGAACCATTTGCGCATGGCCATCTGAGTGGGTGCGTCCACCCAGCTCGTGATGGGACCGGGCATACGCTGATCGAATTCCAGCAGGTAGTTCATGGCCTGATGGCTGTGGGTGGTGTAGACGCCCAGTGCGACCAGATGAGCGGGGTGTACCCGGTCGACCAACTGCCGTGCCGCGTCCTGGACGAGCTTCCAGTGCGCCGCGAGGTTCCGTTCCTGGCCGATGCGGGCGTCGGAGGCAAGGATCCATCTGATGCTCCTGGCGGTCTCCCGGTCTCCTTGCAGGGCGACCTCGGCCATGGACCGGTAATCCTCGACGACCTTGCGGAACGTCTCGATGATGTTCCGCGCTTCTTTCAGCTGCGCCGGATCGGCTTCCTGGAGTGCGTTCGCCTGCACACGGTCGGCGTAGAACTCGTGCGGTACGGAGTCGGGGTCCAGTCGCGCCGCGTCGGCCGGCTGAAGGACCTCCTTCAGACATGCATCGTGGAAGGTGCGGTAGGTCCGCCGGACGTCGTCCGTGGCCATCAGGCCCGCGAGGAACTCCTGTTCCGCACGGTGTTCCTGCCCCAGCAGCGTCCGCTGGCGCAGGGTGGATCCCTCCGGCCCCACCTTGTTCCGCTCGTGTCCCGGGGTCAGCAGCGCCATCCCGGCGCCGCGCAGGATCTCGTACAGGGAGTGGTCCCGGGCGGGCAGCATCCAGCCCATGAGGGCGTACAGGAAGTCGCGCGCCCGGCACCCCGGGACGTCCAGCCAGCCGAAGGTGGCCAGCATCCGGGCGGTGGTGCCGGACACGCCCGTGGCCACCGGGAATCCCTTGGCGGTCACGGACCGGTACCAGTGGCTACCGGGGTCGATGTCGTAGTAGGCCCAGCCGGACATCCAGGGGAGTGGGAACTCGGGACCGGAGAGGGTGGTGCTGCCCAGGTCGCTCCTCCGGTAGCGGTGTGCGACGACCTGTCGGGCGACCACCTTCACGACCTTCACGAGGGGGAACTCGTCCGTCTCCGGGTCGCGCACGCTGCCGTGGTGGAACTGGACGTCAAGGACGCCCTTCTCCTCCTTCAGCTTTTTGCGCGTCGCGTGTTCGTCGGGGTTGCCGAAGGGGTCCTTGAGCACCTGGTCGACCGGGAACTCCTCGACGTCGAAGCCTTCGAGTGTCAGGAAGGAGTCCTCGTCGGTGGCGAGGAACGCCCGTTCCGCGGCGGAGAGCGGCAGCCCCAGCCGCTCCCAGTGCGCCCTGTTCTGCTTGCGCTCCACCGAGTCGAGGTCCACGCGGGCCTGCCGGGCCCGTTGGCTCTGCGCGATCTCGTACGTGTCGCCCGCACCGGAGTAGAAGGACAGGCAGCCCAGGGCGTAGACGTCCCGGGCGAAGTTGTAGCCGACGGGGGTCAGCGCGGTGGCGGCTCGCTGCACCAGGAGATGGGTGTCCGTGGCGAGGAAGTGCGCGTACGGATCCAGATGGCGGGTGTTGAGACCGAGTTCACGGGCTCTTTGCACGCGCTCACGGCGGGGCGTCTCCGAGGAGAGCCAGAGCCTGTGGACCAGCGCCTTGAACGAGACGTCCGCGGCATTCCCCTTGCCGCGTTTGGCAAGGATTCCGGAGCGGAAGTACGCGGCGTTGTAGATGGCCGTCATCACCTCGCGCAGGCTCCAGTCACCGCGCTCCACATCCCGCTGTGACGGTTCGCTGCGCAGGAAGGTGATCCGCTCCATGCGCTGCTCGTAGTCCTCTATGCCGGTCTGCCCGGCGGATGTGAGGTCGTCGAGATAGAAGGCGCCGACGACCTTCCGGGCGATCTCGTCCCCGGTCGACTCGGGGTTGCTCAGGGAGCAGTCCTGCCAGAGAACTTCGAAAAGCCGCGAGAGGGTCTTGCGGGCCGCTCCCACGGCCTGGGGCGACCGCGCCAGCGCGGCCCCGACCTTGGCTTCGTAATCGGCGGTCCAGTCCTGCCAGCCGGGTATCTGGTAACAGCCGGCGGGGCGGGGCGGCGCGCCCGTGGGGTCCTTTTCCTGATGGGGCATGGATCGTCCTCAAAGGGGGTCAGTGCTGGGGGTTCCGGTCGCGCACGCGCTGGTCGACCGCCACGAGCGAGAAGCCGCCCGCGTTCAGCCCCAGTACGCAGGAGCCCGTGGCGGCGTCGTAGGTGAGCGCGATCTCGTCGACGCGCATGCGGCTCGCCGAGGGAATGCCGGAATCCAGGGCGTCGGGCAGGAGCCAGGTCAGGGGAATCCCGCCGGGATCGCGCCAACTCGCCTGGATTTCCCAGGTGCTGTCTCCCTTGCGGAAGTGGGCGCGCAGCTCCATCGGGTGCGGTTCCCCTTCGGGGGAGACGATCCCGATGCGCAGGGTTCCGTCGAACGACGCCTCCCGGTCCGCGAGATCGACGGCCGTGGAGAACACCGCCTCGTGGCCGAAGAGGCTCATGGAGCCGTCGCATTCGAGACTGATCCTGCGCTCCGGGCCCGGCTCGTAGGACAACTCCGCGCGGTCGAGACGGAGTCCGGCGAGAGCCTCGGGGGCCGTGATGCCGAATTCGTCGTGCAGCCAGCCGCTGAGCTCGCCGAAGTCCGCATGCGTGAGCCGTGCGTCGAGGATCCAGCGGTCCCGGTCGTGGCGGGCGCTTACCTCCGCGTGGGCGCTCCCGATGTCCATGCGGGCGGCGACGAGGGCCTGCACGGGCTCCCCCGGGCTGCCCGAAAGCCGTAGTTCCGCCCCGGTCAGGACGACCGGGGAGCGGTCGGCTCCCGGCCGTGGGTCGGGTATGTGGATCTCCGACTCCAGCGCGAAGGCGGCGAGGAAGGAGCCGTCGCGCACCGTGTACTCCGCCTGCGCCTCGCGCAGCCGGACGCCTCCGCCGTCGAGGCGGACCGGCCCGAATTCGCCGACCTCGCGGTCGCGGAGCACCTGCGGTTCCACCACGAGGCGGACCACGGGGTCGGGGAAGGAGGCCGAGGCGACGGCCTCCAGGCCGCCGGGCAGGCGGCCGCGGGCCGTCAGGCCGCCCTGGGCCCGCCGGGCGCCCTTCCCGAATCCGAGCAGGAACCACAGGTCGATTTCTTCGAGGGTGAGCAGACCGGGAACCAGGGTCCATTCGCCCTTGACGGCGATGTCGAGTCCGATGCCGGCCAAGGACATGGTGGACAGGTCGAAGCAGGCCGACAGCCCGTTCACCGAAATGTGCCGGACGATGTCGGCCAGCCCGTCCGGGAGCTCGGCCATGAGCTTCGGTTCGGAGGGTACGAAAGGCAGCTGTGCGACGCCGTCGAGACCGTCGAATGCCGGGGCGTCGGCGAATCGTCCCGCGACCGTGAGGGTGTCGGTCTCCTCGTGCGCGTAGGTGAGACCGAGGACGAGATTCCGTGCGTCCCCACCCGCCCGGACGGGAACGCTCAGTGCACCGGAGACGGATATGTCGCGTTCCGTGCCGTCGTCCGACGCGGCCGACCGGATCTCGACCGTCGCCGTGCCGGAGACGCCGAAGAGGAGGAGTTCTCCCGACAGCGTGAACGTGAAGCTGTCGGGGTGCGAGGAATAGCCGAAGGCGAACGACCGGACGGCGAACGCGTCCAGCGAACCACCGAAGCGGGCCGTATCCGCACCTGCCCAGCCTGCGAACTCGGAGAAACCGTGGCCCGGTTCGGACCCGGCCCCGGGAAGCGCGATGTCCGCGGTCGCGGTCACCCTCTCCGCGCTCCCGGTTTCTTCCGTGCACCGGACGGTGGCCCGGGCCCGACAGCCCGCGGCGGGCCCGTCGAGGTCCGCGACGATCCCGTAGGAAACGGTGTTGGTCTGCCGGCGGATGTCGTAGAACACGGTCAGCCGCGTGGTGCGGTATTCCCCGAGCCCGGGCAGGGCGTGCAGGGCCTCGTCCAGTGCGGGATGGCGCACGGCCGGCGGGGAGCCGGCGTCGTCGTACGCGGCGGCCAGTGTCACGGCCGAGATGCTTCCGTCGGGGTCCTCGGTGAAGCGGATATGGACCGGCATGGGGGCGCAGGCTTCGAAGAGCACGGCCCGGCCGGTGATCTCCAGTCCCTCCAGGTCGACGGAGTCCACGGAGTCCACGGAGTCCATGGAGTCCACGGAGGAGAGGTCGACGGGACGGTCGGAATACAGGTGGCGATGGCGCGAATCAGGCTGTTCGAAAATCCCGAGCCGACGTAACGGGAGTATGAACGGATTCCTGCCGTCAATTGCTTCCTGAAGGGTTGCCCTGAGGTCATGGGCAGTGATGTGCATGGTTCGTATGGTCCTGATGGTGGGTCGGGGCACGGGTCTCTCGGAAGGCGCAGCGGAACTCCGCTGCGGAGGCCTGCCCGGATCGTGAAGACGATAGCCCAGGAACCGTGTTGCACGTGAATTTCCGTGACATCGCGGACGGGGTGCAAGTGACAACGCGTCAATCGCATGCCGAGCTCCCCGGTTTTGCTGTGAGTTACACCACGCACCGCCAAGTGGCCTGCGGTTCGAGTCCATTGTAGGTTGGGGCGCCATGCCGTTGCCGCTCCGTGTGCAAAGCAGGCCGCCATCCGGTCGGTTGAGCGTTGAACACCATTCTGTTGAGCGTTGAACGCAATGGGGAATACGTCCCGGCCGGCGTGCCGAATCGCATCGCATCGCATGTCCGTGACGACCATCCTCCGTTCCCCGGGAGGGACGGCTGTAAATGACCGACGAATTACCGAGGACGGGAATCGGCAATGCCACTGTCCGTTGAGGAACTTGCCGAGAGGGCCCGGAGCCGCACCCTGCCGCTCCGGGCCGACGAGTTCGGCACCCCCGCAGTCCGGAAGGTGTTCGCCACCTTTCTCGGCGGCCCCGAACTGACCCTCTCGGACGTCGAATTCGACGCGGGGAGCATGACGGCGCGAGGACACTGCACCATCCCCTCGCTCGGACCGGACCCCTGCCCGGTGACGGCGCAGTTCCTGTCCGGCGCATTGGGCAGGGAGGTCGAGGGATTCGTGCTCGTCGTGGACGCGCCGCAGTGGCGGCTGCCCGAGCCCTTCCCCGCGCACGACCTCGGCCCGCTGGAGGCCCTGGGCGCCCGGACCCCGGTCGTCGTCCTCGACGCCACCCCCCGGCCGGACGAGGAGGCGGGACGGGAGCAGCCGGCGGCCCTCGCGGGGGCCGGCTGGGAACTGCCCGGCCTCGACGAGCCGGTACTGTTCCTGGCCTCCCTGCACGAGGGCACGTACACCCTGTCCGCCCGCTTCCCCGACGGGCTCTCCCTGCCCTCCTTGCGGCACCTGGCGGACCTGCCGGGCTGTACGGGGGCCGACGCCGTCACCGAGCACTTCCCCGGGGAGTGGCAGGGGCTCCTCGCGTCCGCGCTGCCCGCGCTCCGCGAGGTCACCGTCTCCTGCAACCCCGAGGACGGGCGCGTGACCGGGGAGGTCCAGGTCGATCTGGCGCACGAGTGGCCGCTGCTGGACGGCCTGACGCTCGGCCGGGTCGCCGCGCGGATCGCCCTGGACTCCGCCGCCCGGCACGACGGCCGGGGCGGACTGTCGGTCGAGCTGAGCGCGCACCTGGCCGTCGGCGGACTGGAGAGCGCCGTCACCGTCGAACTGCCCGCCCTGACGGCCCACGGCGAAATCGCCGACGCCAAGGGGCTCTTCGACAGCGCCGCACCCGACCTCGGCCGCACCGGCACGGGACGGCTCTCCTTCCTGTGCGACCTGAGGGACGGAACCTTCGTCGTCGCGGGGGAACTCCTGAGCCCCTGGGAGATCGCAGGGGTACGGATCGAGGACCAGGCGGTCATGCTGGCCGGGGGCGGCGGCCGGGCACTGGAGGCCACCCTGACGGGCACGCTCGTCCTGGGGGGAACCCGGATCGGGGTACGGGGCGGCAGGACCGCCCAGGGGTGGGGACTGACCGTGGAGGCGGACCGCATCGCCTTCCGCGAGATCGGCGCGTGGACCGAACGGACCCTGGGCAGCGGCCTGCCCGCCTCCCTGGCGGACCTGACCCTGCAGAACCTGTACTTCGAGGTCGTACCGACGCCGTCCGGGCGGCTGTTCGCCCTCGAAGGATCCGCCGAGTTCCCCCTGCCGGCCGGGCTGTGCGCCGGCCTCCAGCTCGGCGCACGAATCACTACCGGGGACGGACCGCCCGAGATCGAGGCCACCGGCACCCTCCTCCTCGGCGGCCCGCAGGCATCGCCGATGGAGCTGGAACTCGTGGCCGACAAGGACCCCGACGCACTGAGCTGGACCGCGACCTGGACCGCCCAGGAAGGCATCGCACTCGGGGAAGCACTCGCCCCCCTGCTGCCCGCGACGGGCTCCCCGACGGCAGGGCTGCCGAACCTGCTGCCCACCGTCGAGAAGATCTCACTGCGCTGCACCGCGCCGACGGCGGACGGCGGTTCCGGCTCCCTGGTCCTGACCACCGACACCCGGCAGCAGGCCCGGGCCGTCCTGGTCGTGACGGACTGACTCCCCGTGGAAAGGAAACACCCCACCATGCCCCGCCCCACCGGGATCGACCCCGCCCGCCTGGCACCGCCGCGGCCGGTCCGCGCCGCCGCGGAGCCCCCCACTGCCGTCACCTGGATCGACGGCGAACCGCTCCCCGTCACCGTGATACGGCCCGGCATCGCCGTGTGCCCCGACCCGGCCACGGTCACCACGGTGCTCCCCACCGCCAACCCCCGGCCCGACCTCGCGCTGCGCGCCGAGGAGTACATACGCGAGATCGACTTCCTGCTGCGGCGGATCGAGTCCTCCGAAGCCGGACAACGCCTCGTCGAATTCCTGGGCCACGCCCGGCCGTTGCCCGACCCCGACGGCTCCTACGGCGGTCCGGACGACTGGGTGTCGGGCCTCAACAGACGGGTCCTGTGCGGCCCTCGCGGCTCCCGCAAGAACGACCGCACGCTGACGCAGCGGGACCTCGCCGGCATCAACGTCATCATCATGCAGGCGACCGACGGCGATCCCGCCCAGTGGTCCCTGCAACACGGCGGCACCGGACCGCAGTACGACGGCCGGGGCGCGTTCTCCGCCGTCGCCTTCCACCCACGGGTGATGCTCCTCGTCGACGACGTCCCCATGGCTCCCGAAGTCACCCTGGCCCATGAACTGGTGCACTGCGCCCACGCCCTGGCCGGCACCACGGACGAGACGGGCAAGGACACCGCCGAGCGCCGGCGGATCCGGCAGGAAGCGACCAACGAGGCCGTGGGGCTGTTCCGCGAGAAGTACGGCACCGGATACCAGCAGAGTAAGAGGAACCCGAACCCCGCGAAGGTGCCCCGCACCGGGAAGACCGAGACGCACGCGGAGCGCATGGCGTTCTACGACAAGACGTTCGACGAGCTGTTCCTGCGCCGTCTCCATCCGCTTCCGGTCGCGGAGACGGCCCAGGGACTGGTCGTGCTGCGGGACGTGTTCTGGGAGGAGATCCGCACCCACGGCAGCGACGTGGCCCTGGAGTGGATCGACGGCATCGTACAGATCCACGAGGGCCGGCGGATCTCGCCCTCCCCGGCCGAAGTACGGGCCGAGCGGCTGGCCTTCGACCACCACGCCCGCGCGGTCGTACGCGCGGGCCGCCGCGACGAGGACGCGCTCGCCGCGCTGCGCGACGCCGCCGCCACCTGGTACCAGCGCAAGCGGGTACGCGGGGTCAGCGAGGTCGCCATCGCCCGCGACCTGGGATTCCGGCACCGCATCGCCTACGTCGCGCTGACGAAGGTGCAGAACGTGTGCCACCTGGCCGTCCCGCGCGACCGCATCCCCCACCGCGTCTTCGCCGGCGCGAGCAGCTTCGTCTACGCACACGACACCACCTCCCTGGACGCGCTGGCGGCGGCCCTGAGCACGGCGGACCCGGCCACGGCGGACAGCGTGCGGGCGCACCGGGACGAACTCGGGGCCGCCCGCCCCGAGCACGGATCCGTGCTCGAGCAGCGGGGGTGCCGACGCGGCCCCGACCAGCCGGCCGAAACCTCCCGGACCCACTGGGTGAACCCCGACAGCGTCCCCGCGGAACTGCGGGAGCAGATAGGGGTGATCATCCACCGGGCCCGCTCCGGCACCTCCGCCAAGGGCAAGGCGTCCCGGGACATGATCACCGATGTGTACGAGGGACGGGCGGTCGGCACCCCCCGGCCCGGGCAGGGGCGCCCGGGCTTCGTCGCCATGGTCCCGGCCAAGGTCGACGACCACGACAAACTGCTCGCCCTGGCACGCCGCTACCGCGACGAGGCGACGGGGACCCGACAGGGATGCGCCTTGGTCATCGGGCTCAACGAGGGCTACCACCACGGCGAGAAAGAGGCCGAGCGCGCCACACGCGCCGCCCGGCAGCAGAAGATCATCGACAAGTTCGTCGAAGCCTGGCAGCAGGAGAGGGACAGCATCCCGGTCGCCGTCCTCTCCTTCCTCTGGCGCGCACCCCAAGGCGCGAAGCTCAACGATCAGAAGACCATCCCCTACGGCGCGATACGGCAGACCATCGCGGCGAGCGAACGGACACGGGCGTTCGTCGAGGCGCTGTACGCCGACGGCAAGGGATGCGAGCGGGTCTACCTCCACACCGGCGACGCCGATGTGCTCTCCCTCAAGACCCCCGGGAACACCCCGCTCTTCGACGCGGCGGCGACCTTGCTGGAGGCGGCCGCGCTGAGGGAGAAGGGCACGTGGCCCGACCTGTTCAGCGGGGGCTACCGCCTTCCGGCGGGCGGCGATCCACGGGTGGACATCGCCACCGGCCTGGACCGGGCCGTCCGGGTCGCGATGGCGAAGACCGAGCCCAGGACCGTCTACTTCCCCGAACCCAACACCTTCATCAAGCTGGAGGAGGGCGCCCACGAACTGGAGCCCGGTGTCACCTTCGGCATCCACGACCAGGAAGGGGAGCACCTGGCAAAAACCCTCGCGGACGTGCGGGCGGCCAGCAGGAGGCTGTTCGACCCCGAGTGCTCCGTGGCCACCGACGGCACCAGGCTCGTACAGCGCATCAAGGACCTGCCGCCGGCCACGTCGATCAGCGCGCACATCAAGACGCTCCGCCAGTCCTACACCCAGAGCCACGCCCGCAAGGAGGAGTGGGGCAAGCGCGCCCTCGACTTCTACGACGTCGCGCCCAGGCCGGCGAAGGACCTCTCGGATCTTGTGTTCGCGGTCCCGGACGACGGCGAACTCCGGAGGCTCTCCGAACTGGACCGGGAGTCCTTCGAGAAGGACATCACCGAGAGCAGAAGGAATGCCTTCAAGGCAGCCGTCAAGGAGAAGAAGATCGGCGAAGCCCTCCCGGCGGAACATCTGCGCGCCATCGGCGCCATCGCCGTCCAGACCCATGAAGCCCTGCTGCGCGGCTATGTCGACGCGTACCGCCGCCTCGCACGCTAGGGCGTGTCCGATGGGCCGGCACGGGCCCTGCGGCGCGCCGTCCCGCGTCGCTCCGCCCGGTCCTTTCGACATGCGGGTCACCCGCCCCGGAGGGAGACTCGGCCTGTCGCCGACACCGCAGGAGGTATTCCATGAGGCGTACGCGCTTGGCCGGGGTCGCCATCGCCGGGGCGGCCGTTCTGGTCACCGGGACCGGGACCGTCGCCGGAACGGCGCAAGCCGTCGAATCCGGCGGCCGCCGTTCGGCCGTCTCCAAGGCCCGGATCGAGGCCCTGTTCGACCGCTGGAACGCGGCTCTGGCCACGGGCAATGCGCAACGCGTCGCCGACCTCTACGCCCGTGATGCCGTGCTGCTCCCGACGGTCTCCTCCAAGATCCGCACCACGCGGGCCGGGAGAGTCGACTACTTCAAACATTTCCTGGAAAGCAAACCGGTCGGCCGCATCCAGCAGCGCCACATCAAGATCCTGAGCCGCGACGATGCCATCGACACCGGCCTCTACCAGTTCACACTGACCAACAAGGACGGCAGCAAGTCCAAGGTCGACGCCCGCTACACGTTCGTCTACGAGCGGCGCGGGAGCGCATGGCTCATCGTCAACCACCATTCCTCGGCGGTGCCTGCGGGGTGAGGAACCGCGTGCGCACGGTCCACGACGCCGGGCGGAGCCCTGCCGCTCCCGCCCCGGCCGTCACCCTGCGACCAGCGGCAGCAGCAGCGCCGCGGACCAGCTGAAATTGGGGGAGTTGAGGGCGGCCCCGGTCAGCGGGTCGTAGTTCTCCATGATCGGTCCGTTGCCGGTCAGACCGGCCGCTTTCCCGATCAGCCTCGCGGTCAGCGCGTCCGCGTCGCGGCCGAATCCGTAACGGCGCATCCCGCCGATCGCGAAGTACGCCTGGTCGAGCCAGACGGGGCCGCGCCAGTACTGCCGCGCGGCGAAGTACGGCGAGCTCCTGGAGACCGTCGGCAGGGGCAGCGCGGTGGCGAACTCGGCGGGATCCAGGAGGCGTTCGCGTACGGCGGCAGCCTGGGGGCGGGTCGCGACGCCGCTCCACAGCGGGATCACGCCCTCGATCCCCCTGCCCCGCCCCGTCAGCCGGGCGCCGGAGCCGAGCGTGGTGTCGTGGAACCAGCCGGTCGCCGGGTCGTACATCCTCTCCCGTACGGCCCGGCCGGTGGCGGCCGCCCTGGCCCGCCAGCCGCGGGCGGCCGCCCGCATCCCCAACTCCGCGGCGATCCGGCCCAGATGCTCCTGGTCGGCGGCGAGATAGGCGTTGAGGTCCACGGACTCCTGGGTCAGCGAGTAGCCGGTCACCCGCCCCGAGCCGTCCCGGTTCGGCACGACCGAGGTGCCCGACGCGGCGTCGAACCGGGGCGCGTCGTCCATGCCGCTCTCCCAGGCCGCGGCCAGCCGCCGCGCCGCGGGCGAGCCGTTGGCGGGGTCCACGGTCGCGCCGTACTCCGCGAGCCCATCGCGGTCGTGGTCCCGGTTGCGGTACCACCACTCCTCGTACGCGGCCAGCTTCGGGTACACCTCCCGCAGGAAGTCCCTGTCCCCGCTCCGCCCGTAGACCTGCCACACCGACCAGGCGCCCAGCGGCGGCTTGCTGTTGCGCTCGTTCCAGTTGGTCCCGCCCCGCCGCGGGTCGTTGTAGAAGACGGCGTCCGGGATCATCCCCGCGTCCTGCGGGCGGGTCGTGGAGCCGGGGCGTATCTGGTGGTCGAGCACCGAGCGGATCTGCGCCTCGGCGAGCCCCGCGTCGAAGCGTGCCGTGCCGACCGCCTGCTTCCAGGTGTCCCAGGCCCAGAAGCCGCCCGCGAACCACTTGTACGAGAGGGACGGTGTGATCCCGTCGTGGGCCAGACTCCCGGCGGCGCTGCGCCAGTTGGTCACCAGCGTCTCCAGCGCCTTGACGGCGAGCCGCCGCCGGCCGGCCGGCACCCCGGCGGTCGCGCCGTCGACGTATCCGCGCCAGCGGGCGTCGGCCGCCCGCACGGTCCGCGCCGGGTCGGCGAGCACCCGCCGCAGCCCACCGGCTTCCGCGGTGCGCTCGGCCTCCGTGAAGGTGTAGCTCTCGGTCCGGTCCAGGGAACGCGTCGCGCCGGGCGCGAGGGTGAACGGTGCGGACAGTTCCGTACGGTAGGAGTCCCCGGCCACGGTTGTACGTACCGGATCCGCGTGCCGGACCTCGAACCGTTCGGTGCCGTCGGTGAGGAAATCGTCCGCCGCACGCACCCTGGCGAAGTCGACGGCGACGCCCCGGGGCGCGACGGCCAGCGAGGGCGCCTGTCTCATGGGTGCCTCGGCGGGCCGCAGCAGGCTTCCGGTCCAGTCGGCGCCGAGGGTGCGCGGGGTGCGGCCGGTGTTGCGCACCACGGTCCTCACCAGGGCGGTGCGGTGTGTGGCGTAGCGCAGGTCGAGGGTGAGCCGGAGGCCGCCGCCGAGGTCGTAGGTCTGGAGCAGGGACCCGGGCCGGGAGATGAAGCGCGGCGGGCCGCCGCCGGCGAGGTCGAGTGCGCGGCCGTTCTCGCTCAGCCGGATGCGGCTGAAGGAGGTGCTCAACCACCAGGGGTATTCCTGCGCGATGTAGAGGGGGCCGGTGAATCCGCCGTAGCCGCCCGGGGCGTCCGCCTTCGGCAGGGCGTAGGCGTGCCAAGCCCCCCGGTCGGCGAAGACGTTGACCGGGTTGGTGTCCTTCTCGCGTCCGGGAAGCGCCGCCGTCGGGGTGCCCCGTAGATCGAGTACGTCGTCGTAGCCGGTGCCGTCGTAGCCGTTGCCGCCATGGCTGTCGTCGTGGTGGAGGGAGGCCGTCCGCAGGGGTGGGGCGGCGGCCGCCGGCAGTCCGCAGGCGGTGGCCACGGCGAGGAGAAGGGCGAAGGCGAACAGGGTGCGTGGGTGTGGGCGCATCGGTGAACTCCGGGTCTTCGACGGGGTGTTCGGCAGCATGGGACAAGCGCGACATCCGCATCACGCGATTCGCCGCCTCCGGCCGGAACTCGTCCCCGGCGACGGGTGCGCGGACCGGTCACGCGGCCCACTCCACGGCCGCCCGGCTCGCCGGACCGGGCCGCCCGTGAGTCTCTGCGGACTGGTTCATCCCCACGGAGCGCCGGAGCAGGGCATGCCGCTCCTCGTCTGCCGACGTCGAGCGGAATGCCCTGCTACCTCAGGACGTCTGTTCAGCAGGGCCTGGCGGAGCTGGCCATGTCGTTGAAGCCCCACGTGGAGTTCCGCAGGTTCGGGACCCACTGGCCGGGCCTGATCACGCGGTACTCGCCCGAGAAGTCGGCGTCCCTGTAGAGGCACCAGGAGTGATCGGTCTTGTTGATCACCGAACTGACGTTGTCGTTCAGGCCGTTCTGTCTCAGGTTGGCCACCTGGGAGGTGAAGAAGCCGAAGCGCCCCTGGTAATCCGCGTCGTCCCAGAGACAGAACTCTCCCTGCCGGCAGTCCCCCGAGTCCGGGGTGACCCGTGCCGTCGCCGTGGCGGAGGTGGCCGACAGCCCTGCCAGCAAGGCGACAGCGCCGGCACAGGTCGCGAGCCGAGCGAAACCCACCCTCATGCGAACCTCGATTCGTCTCCTGCCGACGGACGGGTTCCGCCGGCCGAACGGTGATCACTGCGGTAGCTGATCCGTGAGCCAAGAGTGGACCGGCCGGGAGGCGGGTGCCAGAGGCATATATGGCTGTCCGGTTGACCTCGCATCGAGTCCCCCCGCCCCCTGCCGACCCGCTGCGGGCCGGTGCGCCCGCTCGGCCCGCCTCGCCCGCGTCCGGGGAGCGTGGGCAGCCGGCAGGGCCGCACTCCGCATGCCCGTTCCCACCAGGCAATTCCTGCACCTCCCGCAAGTCGGCAGGAGCAGCCCTCCCGAAGAAGGCGTCCTCTCACGGGTGTTGTCCCCGTGCGGTCATCGCAGCGCGGCTCTATCACCTCCCGTGCATCCTGTGAATCTCTCTGCACCGGTGCCCCGTGGATGAGAAGCGGCCATTCCCCGGCACGCGCGGTCCCATCCGACTGACCGGGACAACAAGGGGGATTCTCCGGACAACGCCTCCGGGGTCCGCGGGCGGGCAGCCGGGCGGTGACGTCCTCCGACGCGCCGCGCTCACCGGCCGTTCCTGTCGCGGGCGCGGCGCCAGGCGGAATCCGCCAGCAGGCGCAGGCCGTTGAGGCCGACGATCACGGTGGAGCCCTCGTGTCCGGCGACGCCGAGAGGCAGGGGCAGCGTGCCGACGAGGTCCCAGACCACCAGGCCGGTGATGAAGGTTCCGGCGATGACCAGGTTCTGCACCACCAGCCGGCGAGCCCGGCGCGAGAGGCCGACGACGGTGGGGACGGCGGCCAGTTCGTCGCGGACGACAACGGCGTCGGCGGTCTCCAGGGCGAGGTCGGAACCGGCGCGGCCCATGGCGATGCCGGTGTGGGCGGCGGCCAGGGCGGGGGCGTCGTTGACGCCGTCGCCGACCACCAGCACCTTCCGGCCCGCCTGTTCCATCTCCCGCACGGCGGCGACCTTGTCCTGGGGCAGGAGTCCGGCACGGACGTCGTCGATGCCGACCTCTTCGGCGAGGCGTGCGGCGGCGCGCGGGTTGTCGCCGGTGACCAGCACCGGCGCGCTGCCCGTCAGCGCGGAGAGCGCGGTGACGGTGGCGGCGGCGTCGGTGCGCAGACGGTCGGCGATGCCGAGCACCCCGACCGGGGTGCCGTCGACCCCGACGAGCACCGCGGTACGTCCCTCCCGCTCCAGCTCCGCCGCGGCGGCGGCCGGGTGGTCGTCCCGTCCGCCGAGCAGGCGTGCGGGGCTGCCCACCGCGACGGCCCTGCCGCCGACGGTCGCGGTCACGCCCGTGCCGGGCGCGGAGGCGAAGCCGGTCACCGGCGGGACGGCCAGTCCCCGGGTGCGGGCGCCGTCCACGATCGCGCGGGCGAGGGGGTGCTCGCTGGGGTGCTCGGCGGCCGCCGCGAGGGTCAGCAGCGCGTTCTCGTCCATGCCGGAAGCGGGCAGGGGACGGATGTCGGTCACACGGGGCGTGCCCTCGGTGAGGGTGCCGGTCTTGTCCAGCGCCGCCCGGTCGACCTGCCCGAGCCGCTCCATGACGACGGCGGACTTGACCAGGACGCCGTGGCGTCCGGCGTTGGCGATGGCCGACAGCAGCGGCGGCATCGTCGCGAGTACGACCGCGCACGGGGAGGCGACGATCATGAAGGTCATCGCCCGTAGCAGGGTCGGCTGCAGGGCGGCGCCGAGGAGCAGCGGCAGGGCGAACAGCGCGATCGTGGCGGCGACCATGCCGATCGAGTACCGCTGCTCGATCTTCTCGACGAACAACTGGGTGGGCGCCTTGGTCCGGGAGGCCTCCTCGACCATGGCCACGATCCGGGCGATCACCGAGTCTGACGGATCGCGCTCGACCTTCACCCGCAGGGCGCCGGTGCCGTTGAGCGTGCCGGCGAAGACCTCGTCCCCGGCCTCCTTGGCCACGGGCAGGGGCTCGCCGGTGATGGTGGCCTGGTCCACCTCGCTCGCCCCGTCCAGCACGCGCCCGTCGGCGCCGACGCGTTCACCGGGCCGGACCAGGATCGTGTCGCCCGCCTTCAGGGCGGCTCCCGGCACGGTCTCCTCGCCGCCGTCGTCCGCGATGCGGGTCGCCGTGGCGGGGGCGAGGTCGAGCAGACCCCGTACGGAGTCGGCGGTGCGGGCGGTGGCGATCGCCTCCAGCGCGCCGGAGGTGGCGAAGATGACGATCAGCAGCGCGCCGTCCAGCACCTGCCCGATCGCGGCGGCGCCGATGGCGGCGACCACCATCAGCAGGTCCACGTCGAGCGTTCTCCCGCGCAGGGCCTGCAAGCCGGCCCAGCCGGGCTCCCAGCCGCCGGTGACGTAGGCCGCCGCGTACAACGGGCCCCACGCCCACGCGGGGGCGCCGAGCAGGTGCAGCGGCAGGGCGGCCAGGAACAGCGCCAGGGCGGCGGCGGCCCACCGCGCTTCGGGCAGGGCGAAGATCCGGGTGCGGCGCCGGGGTGCCGGCACGTCACGGACGGCGTCGGCCGCCGGGGACGTGGAGGTCCCTCCGGCCGGAGGGTGGGGGAGGGGCGGGGCGGAGGTCATCGCAGCGGTGATCCTTCGTTCGCGTGCGGGGTCGCGTGCGGGGGAGGGAGCGGGTCCGGCTCCCACCGTACAGGAATACATGAACATCAATTCATCCATTCATTCCGGCCGGTACGATGGGCCCATGGGTCATGGAGCAGCTCCCGCGAACAACGCCGCCCCGCGCACGCGCCTGGACGCGGCCGCTGCCGCGAAGGTCGCCACCACCCTGCAGGCCCTGGCGACCCCGTCCCGGCTGTTGATCCTCGCCCGCCTCCGCGAAGGCCCCCTCCCGGCGACCGAGTTGGCCGCCGAGGTCGGCATGGAGCAGTCCGCCTGCTCCCATCAGCTCCGCCTCCTGCGCAACCTCGGCCTGGTCACCGGCACCCGCAAGGGCCGCTCGGTGGTCTACGCCCTCTACGACAACCACGTCGCCGAACTCCTCGACCAGGCCCTCTACCACGTCGAGCACCTGCAACTCGGCCTCGCCGACGCCCCCGCCGGCTCCTGACGCCCGGCGGCGTCAAGATTGAGTCAACTAGTTGCGTCGATGCGCAAATAAGGTGCAGACTCCTAGGCGTTTGGAAAAGGCACCTCGTTCGGTGAGGCGTCTGTACGGACACAGGCCACTGACCCCACGACGTCGAGAGACGCCCAGGTTCAGGACAGGTCTCCCCGGCCTAAGGGGTGACCCCAAGTGGCTGCCCCCGAACGGGGATTACGCCGTGCAGTGCCAAAGCTCTGACGAGTGGGGGTGAACCGGCCGCAGCGGGCCGGTCCGCTCCACCGAGTCCGTACCGCGCCCGCGAGCGCCCCGGCCGGGAGGAGGCGAGAGAGATGGATCGCAGTCACAGTAGCCCGGGCCGTCATCGGCCCCGCCTCCGTCTGCCCTCGCTCCTGCACGGCACGCGGTAACCGCCTTTCCCCGCGCTCCTGCGCCCGACCGCCCTGGCATCCGTGCGGCCCGATGCCGCCCCGGGGCGCTGGAGGCTGCGCGCTCACAAGGGGATCGCTGCCGCGTGCGCTCCGGACCGCCCCCGGTGAGGGGTTCGAGAGGGCTGCCATGACCGACACGACGATCACCAGCCCGGATCACGCAGAAGGGAGGGCCCTCACCATGCGCCTTCTCCCGCACCTCACCAAGCTCACCGCACCGACCCGACGGTGCCTCCACGCCGCCGCCCGGCCGCACGACCCGTCGTATCGTGCCGGGCACGACTGCCCGCGCCTCCAACTGACCCTGCGCGACGGCACCGAGCGGGACTACCTGCTCGACGACCCCGGCGGCTGCCCCCGGCCCGAGGCCCCGTACGTCGCCTACGACCCGTACGTGCACCTGGCCTACATCCTCGCCCGGCAGGGACGCGACGCCGACTGGCTCGCCCGCTTCGTCGACCTGCCGCTGCCCGCCGCGCAGCGCATCGCCGAAGCCGCGGCCCTGACCACCGCAGACGTCTGACGGCGGTCGCGCCTGCCCTCCCCCCCCGACGCGCCGCCCAACAGAGGTGACCGAGCATGTCCGTCCTCACCACAGTCCACACCCGCTTCACCCCGACCCGTCGCCGGACCGCCGACAGCCCCCTCGACAGCACGTCACCGGTTCCCCAGCCTGCTGCGAACGAGAGGGCCGTATGCCTCCACGCCCATTGGCGCACGGTCACCGGCCCCGACGGGCGCCGGCGCCTCGAGGCCGTCTGGCGCCCGACCCACTGACGACACTTCGCGAACACCCCGCAACGGAAAGGAGGTTCCGCATGACCTTCCCGGCCGTCCTGCTGCTGGACACCGTCGAGCGGCTCATCGACACCGCCCCGCACACCACCACCGTCGCGCACGTCCTGTGCGATGTGACCGAGGAGCCGCGCGCCGACTCCGGCGGTACGGATCTGCCGCGAGCCCCTGTGTACCGCGTGCACGGCCTCGTAGCCGACGTCGGACACCGCACCGTCTCCGTCCTCGGCCGGCCGGTCGAGCTGACCTGCATGGAGCTCGAGCTGCTCGCCCACTTCCTCGCCCATCCCCGGCGTGCCTTCACCCCCGACCGCCTGATGGAGCTCGTATGGCAGCAGTCCGCAACGGGCGTGCAGCACACGGTCGATGTCCACATCGCACGGCTCAGGAACAAACTCGGCCCCCGCCACGGCGCCGTCATCACGAGCGCGGGACAGGCCGGGTACCTCCTCGACCCGACGAAGGCGGCACGGTGGACCCGCTGTTCCGCACCGGTGCCCGACTCGCCGGAAAGCGACTAGCCGCAGGCGTGGCCGACCGCCTTCACCACCCCGCTCGAAGGGGCGCTCCCGCGCCGTCGGCCCGCGCCGCCGCGTATGCGTCCCGCGGTCCCAACGTCCCTCCCGACGCGAGGAGTTCCTCGAAGGGGCCGTTCCCGAGGGACGTCCGCAGCGCCGACATGATCCGGTCCACGTCACCGCGTTCCGCCGTCGGCAGCGGTGCCCCCGCGCCCCGCCGGGCCGCGTCCGCCGCGCCCAGCAGCAGTGCCGCCGGGCGTGCGTCCCCGTGCAGGGCGAGGGCGCCCGCCAGGCCCTCCAGGGCCAGGGCCACGGCGCGCGGGTCGCCGGTGGTGCGGGCGACGGCGAGGCCTTCCTCCTGGCGGGCGAGAGCGGCCGCCGCGTCGCCGCGGAGTTCGGCGACGAAGCCCAGCTCGGCCAGGACCAGGGCGTTGGCGCTGTCCAGGCCGACACGGCGGTGCCAGGCGAGGACGTCGAGCAGGAGGGCCTCGGCCGTGGCGAGGTCGCCGGAGCGGCGGGCGGTCAGGGCGAGGCCGAGGTCCGCGTTGACCTGGCCGGCCCGGAAGCCCTGCAGGCCAGCCAAGTCGTGGGCACGCCGGTGGAGTTGCCGGGCGGCGGCCGGGTCGCCCTCCAGAAGGGCGACCCGGCCCAGGCCCGCCGTCAGATCGGACGCCATGGTGGACAGGCCCAACTCCTCGGCCGCTTCCAGCCCTTCACGCAGGAGGCGGGCGGCGGACGGGTAGTCGCCGAAGATCTCGGCATGGGCCGCGCGCACCCCGGCGGTCCGCGCCCGCCCCCACCGGTCGCCCAGCTCCGCGAACATCGCCACACTCGTCGCGCCCTCGTGCGCCACCCGCTCCAGCTCGCCGAACGACAGGGCCTGGACCGCCCGGTCGGCGAGGGCGGCCGCCTCGCCCCAGCGGTCGCCCAGGGCACGGAAGGCGGCGAGGGCCGCGTCGGACAGGTCGCGGGCGCCCGGCATGTCGCCGATCAGGGACAGGGCGTGGCCGAGGACGTACTGGGCCTCGGCCACGCCGGCGGTGTCCCGGGGGTCGAAGCGTCGCAGCGCCCGGTCGATCCGTCCCGCCCGGTCCGTGCCGTCCCCCTCCATGATCGTCACAGCCGTGTGCCAGGCCTCGGCCCGGGCGCGCGGCGCGCCCTCGGTGCCGTCGGCCGCGGACAGGGCGGACATGAGCGACCGGCGGGCCTGGCCGAGCCGGCCGCGCAGTACCCAGTACGGGGCGAGGGCGCCCGCCAGACGCAGTGCCTCGGCACCCCGCCCCGCGTCCACCAGTACGTCGAGGGCCTCCCGCAGATTCGCGGACTCGGTGTCCAGCCGCGCCAGCAGCGTCCCTTGCTCCGGCCCTCGCAGTCCCCGGGCGGCGCGGACCGCGAACCGGACGGCGTACGCCGCGTGCCGGGCCCGCGCGGCGTCCGACTCGCCCGCCTCGGCCAGCCGGTCCGCACCGTACGCGGCGACCGACTCCAGCATCCGGTAGCGCGGCTCGCCGTGGGCCTCACCGGCCGACACCAGCGAGCGCTCGACCAGGCGGGCCAGCACCTCCCAGACGTCCTCCGGCGCGACGGCGCCCCAGCCCGCCACGGCCTCGGCCCACCCCAGGTCCCAGCCGTCGGCGTGCACCGACAGGCGGCGCAGCACCGTGCGCTGATCCTCCGTCAGCAGATCCCAGCTCCAGTCGATCGTCGCCTTCAGCGTCCGCTGCCGCTCGGGAGTGCCCCGTCGCGCTCCCGACAGCAGCCGCAGCCGGTCGTCGAGCCGGGCGAGCAGGCCGGGCAGACCCAGCGTCCGGACCCGGCCCGCGGCCAGTTCGAGGGCGAGCGGGATGCCGTCCAGGCGGCGGACGAGTTCGGCGACGGCCGGGGCGTTGCCCGGGCCCAGGACGAACCCGGGGGCCGTGGCGGCCGCCCGTGCGGCGAACAGCCGGACGGCGGCCTCGCCGTCCAACGGCCGTACCTCCCACAGCCGTTCGCCCGGCAGGGCCAGCGGCTCCTGACCGGTCATCAGGATGCGCAGCCCCGGCACGCCCCGCAGCAGCCGCCCGGCCGTCTCGGCCGCCGGGGCCACGACGTGCTCGCAGTTGTCGAGGACGAGCAGCAACTCCCGGCCGCGCAGCGCCTCGGCCAGCCGGTCGGGGACGGCGGAGCGCGGGCCCCAGGCGCCGTCGTCCCGCACGCCCAGGGCGGCCGCTATCTCCTCGGCGAGGGCGGCGGCGTCCGACCGGGGCCGCAGCCCGGCCAGTTCGACGAGCCAGACGCCCCCGGCGTACGCGTCGGCCAGCCGGGCGGCCGCCTCCAGGGCCAGGCGCGTCTTGCCCACGCCGCCGGGGCCGGTCAGCGTGACGAGACGGTGCTCGCGGAGCAGGGCCAGGACGGCCTCGGTGTCGTCGCCGCGGCCGATCACCTCGTCGAGCGGGGCGGGCAGGTTGGTGGGCGGGGGAGCCGACGGCACGAGGCCGGGGTCCTGGCGCAGGACGGCGCGGTGGAGCGCGACGAGCTCGGGACCGGGGTCCAGTCCCAGTTCCCCGGCCAGTGCGGTGCGCAGGTCCTCGAACGCGGCGAGCGCCTCGCCCTGGCGCCCGGCGCCGTACAGGGCCCGGATGTGCGTGGCGCGGAGCCGTTCACGGAGGGGGTGGCGGGCGGTGAGGTCCGCCAGCTCTCCGAGGAGGTCACGGTGTCCGCCTGCCGCGAGGAGCGCCTCGGCGCGGTCCTCGACGGCGGTGAGCCGGTCCTCCTCCAGGCGTTCGGCCGTGGCCCGGACGGCCGGTATCCCGGTGAACCCGGCGAAGGCCGGCCCGCGCCAGAGGGCGAGGGCGTCCGTCAGGAGGGCGGCCCTGGTGCGGGCGTCGGGTGTGGCGCGGGCCCGGCCCACGAGGGCGGCGAACCGGTGCATGTCCACCGCCTCGTCGTCCCCGGTACGCAGCGCGTAGCCGGGCGGTCGGCCGACGACCCACGACCGGGCGCCGGGCCGCGCCCGGTCCAGGGCGGCCCGCAGTTGGGACACCTTGGCCTGGAGCGCGCGGTGCGGGGCGGAGGGGAGCGGCACACCGTCCCAGAGCGCGTCGACGAGCCGGTCGGCGCCGACGACGCCGCCCGCGTCGGCGAGCAGCACGGCGAGCAGGGTGCGCACCTTGGCCTCGGGGACCGGCACCGGCTCCCCCTGGGCGGATGTCACCTCAAGTGGACCGAGCACCCCGAATCGCATGCGTCAACCCTAACTGGCCTGCGAGGTCGCGCTTTCGCTGCGCCGTTCGCCCGGACCGCCGGACGGCGTTCCGGCCCGCCCGGACCGTCCCCGAACACCATCCGAACCATCCCCGAACACCCGCCCACCACAGTGGAGCCATCGACAACTGGAGCCCCAAGGAGCCCCGATGACCACCGTGTCCCACGCCCTCCGTACGTCTCGTGAGATCCACCTCGCCTCCCGCCCCACCGGCACCCCCACCGCCGGGAACTTCCGCCTCGTACAGGCCGAGGTGCCCGAGCCCGGGCCGGGGCAGATCCTGGTGCGCAACACCTGGATGACCGTGGACCCGTACATGCGCGGCCGCATGGACGACGCCGCGTCGTACATCCCGCCGTTCGCGCTGGACGCCCCGCTGGAGGGCAGCGCCGTCGGCGAGGTCGTGGCCTCGAGGGCCGACGCCGTCCCGGTGGGCGCCACCGTCTCGCACTTCCTGGGGTGGCGCGAGTACGCCGTGCTGGACGCCGACCGGGCCACGGTCGTCGACACCCGGCGGGTGCCCGCCCGGGCCCACCTCGGTGTCCTGGGCACGCCGGGCCTGACGGCCTACGTCGCGCTCACGGACACCGCCCCGGTGAAGCCGGGCGACACCGTCTACGTCTCCGCCGCCGCCGGAGCGGTCGGCAGCGTGGCCGGCCAGATCGCCCGGCGGCTCGGCGCCGCGACCGTCATCGGTTCGGCGGGCGGCCCCGTCAAGGCACGTGCGCTCACGGAGGACTTCGGCTTCGACATCGCCCTCGACTACAAGGCCGCCCCGATCGGAGAGCAGTTGGCCGAGGCCGCCCCCGAAGGCATTGACGTCTACATCGATGGCGTCGGAGGCGACCATCTGGAGGCGGCGATCGACGCGCTGCGCGTCGGCGGCCGCGTGGCGGCTGTCGGGGCGATCAGCGGCTACAACGCCACCGAGCCGGCGCCCGGACCGCGCAACCTCTACGAGATCGTGACCAAGCGGCTGTCGCTGCGCGGCGTGCTCGTCAGCGATCACTACCACCGCTTCCCCGAGTACCTCGACCGCGCGTCCGAATGGCTCGCCGACGGCACCCTGCGCACCCGCGAGACCGTGCTGGACGGCATCGAGCGCGCCCCGGAGGCACTGCTCGGCGTCCTCGACGGGGCCAACACCGGCAAGATGCTGGTCCGGCTGGGCTGACCGCGCCGACGAGCCGGTCAGCCTCAACTGCCCTCAGTCCGGCGGGAGATCGGATCTCCTCGTTGTGCGGCCATGGTGGTGGGTGTGGCGGCCGGTGGTGACTGCAGTCCACTAATCGGTGAACTGTGTGTGACGGCCTGCGGATCGCCCCGGAGCGGGCGGTAGCGTTCGAGGGCGACGGCGGGTGCGGTCCCCGCCGTCGATGCACGAAGCGACATTGCACGGCGAAGCGAATCCGGCGAAGCGAATCCCCTTATTCCGAAAGGAACATCCATGGGTGACACGCTGTACGTGGGCGATGAACTCGGTCTCGGACAATCCCTGCAGGGCGGTGCCTACACACTGACGCTGCAGGACGACGGCAACCTGGTGCTCTCCGAGCCGGGCGGCGTCGTGTGGGCGACCGACACCCACGACCAGGGCGTTCAGCGGGCCGTGCTCCAGGACGACGGCAACTTCGTGCTCTACGCCGACGACGGCGCGGTGTGGGCCACCGACACCAACGGTGAGGACGTCGACCGGCTGGTCGTGCAGAACGACCGCAACGTGGTGCTGTACGGCAAGGACGGCGGCCCGCTGTGGGCGTCGGACACCAACACCGACGACCCGATCGCCGTCGATGACCCGATCGCCGTCGATGAACCGGAGGACGATGCTCCGTCCGCCCCCGAGTCGCGCACCTACACCGTCGAACCCGGCGACACCCTGTGGGACATCGCCGAGCGCTTCTACGGCGACGGCAACCGCTACGGCGACATCGCCGCCGCCAGCGGCATCGACGACCCGGACGTGATCGACGTCGGCCAGGTGCTGACGATTCCGTGACCCCGGCCCGCCGGTCCGCCCCCGGCCGAGCCCCGCTTCCCCGCGGGGCTCGGCCCCGCCCGGCTCCCGGCGGGCCGCTTCCGCCGCGGGGCGGGGCCGGTCGGACGGGCGGACGCGGCGTCGAGGTACGGGACTTGAAGACCGAGGTGGGTGAGGGTCTGCACCGCGGCGGGCGGAGGTCATGGCCGCTCCCACGGTTGACGCCGCCTACCTGGTAAGTGGTGTTAACCTCGGCGGCATGAGCCAGCCCGCCGAGCGGCGCCCCACCGGCCGCCATCACGGCGACCTGCGCAACGCCCTGCTGCGCGCGGCCCTCGAACTGGTCGGCGAGCGGGGGCCGTACGGCTTCACCCTGGCCGAGGCGAGCCGCCGGGCGGGAGTGAGCGTCGCGGCGCCCTACAAGCACTTCGCCGACCGCGAGACCCTGCTGGCCGAACTCGCCACAAGGGGATACCGCGAGCAACGCAACCGCTTCGCCGACGCAGTGGGCGGCAGCGAGGACCCCGTGGAGCAACTGGCCTCCTTCGCCTCCTCCTACGTCCGGTTCGCCGCCGAGGAGCCGGCGCTCTTCGACATCGCCTTTCACGCGGGCCTCGACAAATCCCGCTTCGCCGAGCTGGCTTCGGCCGGCGACGAGGTGGCCGGCCTCCTGCTGCCCGTCGCCCGCCGGCTGGCCCCGGACGCGGACGGCGCGTCCGATCTGCTGCTCCGCGTCGCCGGCGCCGCGCACGGCCTCGCCGTATTCCTCCGTCAGGGCCTTTTCGGAGCGGGAAGCGGGGCCCTCGCGGACACGGAGGAGAAGGCGGCGCGCACGGCCCGGGCGATCGCGCGGCGGCCGTAGACCCTCGATGGGAGAAGGTGGGGCGGGATGAGCGAGCACGGACAACGGCGACGGCACCGTACGGTGGACCGGGTCGCGTGGATCCTGGAGGCCGCCGCGCGGGCGCCCGGCGGGGTGACCGTGGCCGAGCTGGCACGGACGGTCGAGGCGCCGGCGAGTTCGGTGCAGGATCTGGTCAACGGCCTTGTCGCGACCGGCTTTCTGCTGGAACAGCACCGGCGCTTCAGGCTCGGGCCCGCCCCGCACGTCCTCAACCTCATCGCCGGCCGGGTCGTCCCGCGGATCAGCCAGGACGAGCTCGACGGACTGAGCCGCGTCGCGGGCACCCCGGTGCTGCTGACGGTGCGGGTCGGGCTCGACGCCGTGTACCTCGCGCGCGGCGGCGAGGACGAGATCCCCCGCCTCGTGCCGCTCGCCGACCGGCATGTGGCCCGGCCGCTGCTGCGCACCGCCGCGGGCCGTCTGCTGCTGGCCTTCACCGACGAGGCGGAGCGCCAGGGGCTGCTCGACGAGCTCGCCCGCCACGACCCCGAGGCGGTGGCCGAGTTCCGCCGCGCTCTCCCGGCGATCCGCGCGTCGCGGATCAGCCGCAGCGAGGGTCTGGCCGATCCCGAGGCCGGCGCACTCGCGATCCCTGTCACCGACGGCCCCGTCGTCACGGGAGCCCTCGCCCTGGTACGCCGGCGTCGCGGCCGCTCGGAGCGGCTGTTCCTGGACCGGGCGGCGGCCCGGCTCCTCGCGCACATCCAGGAGAGGCGGACGTGACGTCCGCATCGATTCACGGATATCCGTGAACGTGGGCGCTTGAGCGGTACCGGGAACGAGCATCCCGGCATGACTTCGAACACGCCGACCACCACCGAGCCGACGACGCCGACGCCCACCGGCGAGATCGTCTCCCAACTGCTGCACACCCTCGGCGACCCCGACCCGGCCCGGGGCGCCGAGGACATCACCGTCGTCGGGGCCGATCCCCTGGTGCCCTCGGTGCACCGCCTCGCCGATGCCATGTCCGCCGCGATCGGTGTCTTCGGACGGCAGACGGCGGCGGTCGGCGAACAGCGCGGTCACCGGCACCAGAAGGTGGAGGTGCGGGCCGGGGCCGCGATCGACCAGCTCATGGCGACGTATCACACGACGCTGTCGGGGCGCCCGATCGGCGTCCTGCTCGACGATCCGGCGCTGCTCGGCAACAACGACTTCTACCGGGCGCGCGACGGCCGGTGGATCTTCATCATCACCACCTATCCCCATCTGCGGGACGCCGTCCACTCCGTGCTGGGGTGCGGGCCCGACAAGGCCGGGATCGCGCGGGCCGCGGCCGACTGGGACGCCTTCACGCTGGAGGAGGCCATCTGCGCGCGGGGCGGCGTCGCCTGCGCGGTGCGCAGCCGGGACGAGTGGCTCGCGCACCCCGCGGGGCGGTACGTCGCGCAGCGCCCGGTCGTCGAGATCGAACGCGTCGGTGACGGACCGGTCCGGCCCCTGGAGCCGGTCGGCGAGGCCGATGAGGCGCTCACGGGCGTACGGGTGCTCGACCTCACCCATGTCATCGCGGGCCCCGTCGCGGCGCGACTCCTCGCCCAGTTCGGCGCCGACGTGCTGCACCTGTCGCGTCCCGACCGCCCCGACCCGATCCCGATGATCGCGATGACCGGCGGCGGCAAGCGCAACGCCTACTGCGACCTGCGCGACGATCACGACCGTGCGGCCTTCCACGACGCGCTCCGGGACGCGGACGTCTTCGTGCACTCCTACCGGGGACTCGCCCGGCACGGGGCGTCGACCGAGGAACTCGTCCGGCGCCGCCCCGGACTCATCACCCTCGAACTCCATGCCTGGGGCGCCGAGGGCCCCTGGGGCGAACGCGGCGGCTTCGACCAACTCGCCTGCTCGGCAACCGGATTCGCCGTCGAGGAATGGACCGACCGGCCGTCGCTGCCGCCGACGTACCTGCTCAACGACTACCTCGCCGCCTATCTCGGGGCCGCTGCCGTGGCCACGGTCCTGCGTCGGCGCGCGGCGGAGGGCGGCTCCTGGCGGATCCGTGTGACCCTGGCCGGGGTGTGCCACTGGGTGCAGGAACTCGGGCTGCTGGCACGGGAGGACGTCATCGGCCTGCCCCGGCCCGGGCGCGCGCCGCTCGCCGCGCTGTCGACCACCGGGACCGACTTCGGCCCGCTCACCGAACCGGCGACACCGTTCGCGTACAGCGGGCGCACGGTCCCCCAGCCCGGCCGGCGTTCCCCGCTCGGGTCCGCCTCGCTCCAGTGGCGTTAGACCATTTCCACTCCCAGGAGGCACCGGAAGATGTCCGAGAAACCGAGCGGCCCGTCCGGCCGAGGACTCCTCGCCGGAGTCCGCGTCATCGAACTGGCCGGCGTGATCATGGCCCCGTACGCCGCCCAGCAACTCGGCGACCTGGGCGCGGACGTGATCAAGGTCGAGCCGCCCACGGGCGACATGACCCGCCACTACCCGCCGCGACGCCACCCCGGCATGGGCGGCCCGGCACTCAACCTGAACCGCAACAAGCGCAGCGCCGCCATCGACCTCAAGGCCCCGCACGGCCGCGACGCCCTGCTCGCCCTGCTGCGCACCGCCGACGTCTTCATCACCAACCTGCGCCCGCAGGCACTGAAGAAGCTCCGCCTCGGCTACGACGAGGTCGCGGCCGTCAACCCCGGCCTGATCTATGCCAATGCCCAGGGCTTCCGCAGCGACAGCCGCCACGGTACGCACGCCGCCTACGACGACATCATCCAGGCGGCCACCGGCCTGGTCTGGCTCAACCACAAGGTCTCCGGCCAACCGCACTACGTTCCCACGGTGTTGGCCGACAAGATCTGCGGCATGCAGATCGCCCAGTCGGTCCTGGCCGCGCTGCACTACCGGGAGCACGGTGGCACCGGGCAGCACGTCGAGGTCCCGATGGCCGATACGATGCTCGCCTTCAACCTGGTCGAGCACCTGGGAGCGGCAGCCCTGGAGGCCGACGGGGAGTTCGGCTCGGCCCGTTCGCTCAGCCCGCGGCGCCGGGCCCTGCGCACCGCCGACGGCTGGATGTGCATCCTGCCGCACAGCGACCGCAACTGGCGGGACTTCACCGCCTTCGTGGGCCGCCCGGACCTGGCCGCCGACCCGCGCTTCTCCACCGGCCCCGACCGGGCCCGCAACGCCGACGCGTTCTATCCGCTGCTCGCCGAGCTGACGCCACGTCACACCAGCGCCGAATGGCAGGAGTTCTGCGACCGGGCGGGCATCGCCGCCGCCCCCGTGCTCGACCTGGAGTCCGCCGCCACCACCGCCTACGCCCGCGAGGGCGGCCTGCTGCGCGAGGCCGAACACCCCACCGAGGGCCGCTACCGGGTCATCGGCCGCCCGGTGCGCTACTCGGCCGACCCGGAGCCGGAGTTGCGGCCCTGCCCGGGCATCGGCCAGCACACCGACGAGGTGCTCCGCGAAGCCGGCTTCGACCCTGCCCTGCTGCACCCCACGGACTGAGACGCATCAGTCGATCCACCAACCCGGGAGCGAACACGCCATGTCTCCTTCGACACTCTCACCGATCGCCTTCTCCGATGTCACCCTGCCCGACTCGGCCCGTCGGCTCCGTGCCGAGGTCCGTGCCTTTCTCGACGAGGAGCGGGCCCGCGGCACCGTGCTCGGCCGCCCCGACTCCTGGCTGGCTGGCTGGGACCCCGGCTTCAGCCGCCGCCTCGCCGAGCGCGGCTGGGTCGGCATGGCCCTGCCCACCGAGTACGGCGGCGCGGGGCGCGGCTTCCTGGAACGCTATGTGGTGATCGAGGAACTGCTCGCCGCCGGCGCCCCGGTCAGCGCCCACTGGGTCTCCGACCGGCAGGCCGGACCGTCCGTCCTCCAGCACGGCACCGAGTCCCAGCGCCGTTTCTTCCTGCCCCGGATCGCCGCCGGGCAGTGCTTCTTCTCCATCGGCATGAGCGAGAAGGGCAGCGGCTCCGACCTCGCCTCGGTCGCCACCCGCGCCGAACGCACCGCCCACGGCTGGCGGTTGACCGGCACCAAGATGTGGACCGGCGGCGCCCACGCCAACGACTACGCCATCGTGCTGGCCCGCACCGACGACACCGAGGACCGGCACGCCGGCCTCAGCCAGTTCCTCGTCGACCTGCGCGCCCCGGGCGTACGGGTCGAGCCGATCCATCTGATGAGCGGCGAGCACCGCTTCAACGCCCTCCACCTCGAAGGCGTCGACGTACCCGACGGCATGCTGCTCGGACAGCAGGGCGACGGATGGAAGCAGGTCACCGGCGAACTCGCCTTCGAACGCAGCGGCCCCGAACGCTACCTGTCCACCTTCCCCCTGCTGGTCTCCCTGCTCCGCGAACTGGAGCAGCGCCCGGCCACGGCCGAACAGCTCACCCAAATCGGCATCCTGACGGCACGTCTGCACAGCATCCGCCGACTGTCCCTCGGAGTGGCCGCGGCCCTGGACGCCGGAGCCTCCCCCGACACCCGGGCCGCCCTGGTCAAGGACCTCGGCACCCGGCTGGAGGGCACGCTGGTCGACACCGTCCGCAGCATCCTGCCGGGCCCGGCCGATCCGCACGCCACCCCCGGCAGCCACCCCGAACTGCTCGCCTTCGCCCTGCTGCACAGCCCCGGCTACACCCTGCGCGGCGGCACCAACGAAATCCTCCGCGGCATCATCACCCGTCATCTGGAGCAGAACCGATGAACACCCACACGATCGACACCGACACCCCCGCCATCCCCGCGGACGACTACGACACCACCGCCTTCTTCGGCGAACCGGACGTCATCGCCACCGTCACCAACACCACCGCCCCCGACGCCGTTCCCCTCCCGTCCCCGGACGCCTCCACCGCCGAACTCCTCACCGCCGCCCAGGAGGCGGGACGCCGCGCCGTCCCCGCCCCGTTCGCCGAAACCGCCCTGGTCGCCCGCCCGTTGCTGCGCCGCGTCGGCCTCCCCGTCCCGGACGGCCCGCTCAGCTACGCCATCGCCCCCGAACTGACGATCCGTCACGCCCACCCGGCCGCCTCCGCCGTCGGCTCGGCCGGCTGCTCCGGTGACGACGACACCCTCCTGGTCACCGGTACCCTGCGCCGTGTCCCCTGGGCCCGCGCCGCCACCGCCGTGGTCGTCCTGGCCACCGCCCCCTCCGGCCCCGTCCTGTTCACCCTCACCCCCGACCGGGCCGTTCTCGCCCCCGGCGGCAACCTCGCGGAGGAACCCCGCGACGACCTGTACCTCGCCGCTCTCCAGATCCCCGCCCCGCAGGTCCGCCGGATCCCTCCCGAACTGCTCGACGAGGCCCGGCTCCGCGCGGCCCTGGCCCGCTCCGCCCTGATCGCCGGTGCCGCCGAACGCTGCGTCGAGCTGACCGTCGCCCACACCACCGCCCGCACCCAGTTCGGCCGTCCGCTCAGCCGCTTCCAGGCCGTCAAGCAGGAGGAAGCGCGGCTGATCGAGGAGGCCGCGCTGGTCCGCGCCGCGGTCCGGGCCGCCGCCGCGCCGCTGGACGACGGCGGCCCGGCCGCCCGGTTCGCCGTCGCCGCCGCCAAGACCCAGGCATCCGCCTCCGCCGCCGAGATCGCCCGCATCGCGCACCAGCTCCACGGCGCCATCGGCATCACCCGGCTCAGCCCGCTCCATCTCGCCACCACCCGCCTGTGGTCCTGGCGCGACGAGGACGGCGACGAAACCCACTGGGCGCGCCACCTGGCCCGCCCCCTCACCGCCGCCACCCTCTGGCCCACCCTCACCGCCACACCCTGACCCGCTCCGGAGGCGCCGCACGAGAACGCCACCGTCCGCCACCGACACACAGCAGGCTCCGCCACACCTGGTGACCAGCAGGTCACGCAGGGAGGCGGAGCCCGGGGCTCATCCGGCCGCGACTGCTCAGGACTGGGGCCGCCTTCCGTGGTTGGCGCCCTTCATGCGGAGTTTCTTCTTCTTGCGGCGCCGCTTCGAGGACATGTCGTCCCTCCTCTCACATGCGCTTTCGACCAATTTAGCCCTGTTGGCCGAGAGGCGCCGGTCGAGGGGCCGGGGGCTCCCGCTCCTCGACGGCCCGGGCGGCGTCCAGGAGTTGCCGGCCCGGGGCGGCCAGGTGGGGAGCGAGTCCGGGGTCCGGGTGGAGGGCGGTGCCGGGGGCGGGAAGCCGCCGGACTGCCCGGGACTACCAGGGCCCCTGGGGACGGCCGCCGACCTGGGCGACCGCCCGGGCCCCCGCGCGGCAGCCCCGCCGGGCGGCCGCGACCGGATCGCGGCCCGCCAGGCGGGCCGCGAGGAAGGCACCCGTGAAGGCGTCGCCCGCGCCCGTGGCGTCCACGGCGGTGACGGGCTCGGCCGGAACGCGGGCCACGATCCTGCCGGAGGCCGCCACCAGGGCGCCCCGTGCGCCCTGCTTGGCGACCACGAGAGGGAAGAGGCGGCTCAGTCCGGCCGCCGCGTCGGCCGGGTCCGGCAGTCCGGCGAGGAGCGCCGCCTCGTCGTGGCTGGGCAGGAGGACGTCCGTCCCGGCGAGGGCCGCGAGGGACCGGTCCACCCCGAAGCGGCGGATGAATCCCGCGGACGCCGGGTCCACGCTCACCGGTATCGCGCGGGAGCGGGCCGCCACGATGGCCGCCCGGGCGAGGGCACGGCTCGTCGCGGCGAAGAAGAGGTAGCCGGATATGTGCATGTGGCCGACCCCGTTGAGGAGGCCGTCGCTCCAGTCGGCGGTCGACAGCCCCAGCACGGCTCCGCCGTCGGTGAGGAACGTCCGCTCGCCGTCCGCGCCGACCAGGGAGATGACCGTGCCGGTGGCGGCCCGGCGGTCGGTCACCAGGTGCGGGCGGACCCCGGCGGCGCGGAGCGCGCGCTCGTGCCAGGCCGCCGAGTCCGCGCCCACCCGGCCCAGGAGGCGTACGTCCGCGGTGCCCGAACGGGCCGCCCAGCAGGCCACGTTGGCGCCCGCGCCGCCCGGGAGCGTGGTGATGCGGGCGGCCGTGTCCGTGCCGGCGGCGAGCGGGGTGCGGTGGCGGGCGATGATGTCGGTCACCACGTCGCCGACGACGAGCAGCGCCCCTTTCCCGGCGCCCGTCATGAGGCGTAGGCCCCGGCGATCCCGGCGGCCAGCCGCACATTGCCGCGCACCGCGGCCACGTTGGCCTCCAGCGCCGCGCCGTCCGTGTGCCGCACGAAGTGGTCCAGGAGGAACGGGGTGACCGCCTGGCCGGTCACCCCCTCCCGCGCGCACGCGGCCAGCGCCCCGGCCAGCACCCGGTCGTGCAGGGCGGGGTCCAACTGCTCCTCCTCGGGTACGGGGTTGGCGACGATCAGGGCGGACGGCGGGCCGCCGAGCGCGTCCTGGGCGCGGAGCACATCGGCCACCTCCGCCGCTGAAGAGGCCGTCCAGTCGACGGGCAGGCCGGAACCGCTGAGGTAGAAGCCCGGGAACTCCGTGGTCCCGAAGCCCAGGACGCCGATCCCCAGCGTCTCCAGCCGCTGCAGCGTCGCCGGGACGTCCAGGACCGACTTCACCCCCGCGCACACCACCGCGATCCGCACCCGGGCCAGCAGCCGCAGGTCCGCCGACTCGTCCTGGGTGTCGGACCATTCGCGGTGCACTCCGCCCAGGCCGCCCGTGGCGAAGACCCGGATCCCGGCCCGCGCCGCGAGGAACGCGGTCGCGGACACGGTCGTCGCCCCGGTCGCGCCCGCCGCCACGGCCGGTGCCAGGTCCCGGTGCCCGAGCTTGCGGATGTCCTTCTCCTCCGCCACCCGCGCCAACTGCTCCGCGTCCAGACCGACATGGGGTCTTCCGTCCAGCACGGCAACGGTCGCGGGGACGGCGCCTCCGGCCCGTACGAGCTCCTCCAGCTCGCACGCCACCCGGGCGTTGCGCGGCCGCGGCAGACCATGCGCGATGATCGTCGACTCCAGGGCGACGACCGGACGGCCGCGGTCCAGCGCCTCCCGCACTTCGTCCGACACGGCCGGCAGCCGCTCGCCCGACACCTTCGGCATCCCGGGTCCCTTCCGTCGCGCCCCGCGGGGTGCTGCCCACGGGCTTTCCGGTGGGGAGAACCGTTCCCCGGCCCGTGGTGCCGGAAGCCTATGGACACCCCCTGGGTGCCTTTCCGGTCATGCGGTGGCCAGTCCGTCCAGCAGCGCGGGCAGGGCCGTGCCGATCGGCTCCCTGATCACCTCGTCGGCGCGGTCGTCGTACGGGGTCGGCTCCGCGTTGACGACGACCAGCCGGGCGCCGTGGTCGGCGGCGAGCCCGGCCAGGGCCGCCGCCGGGTGGACGGTGAGGCTGGTGCCCACCGCGACGAACACCTCGCACGCCTTGGTGACCGCCACCGCCTCGCCCAGCACCACGGGGTCCAGCGCCTCGCCGAACATCACCGTCGCCGACTTGAGGATCCCGCCGCAGCGCTCGCACGCCGGATCCGGATCGCCGGCTTCCACCCGGGCCAGCGCCTCCGCCATGCCCGAACGCGCCGCGCACCCGGTGCACACCACCGACCGGGCGGTGCCGTGCAGTTCGAGCACCTTGCGCTCCGGCAGCCCGGCGAGCTGATGGAGCCCGTCCACGTTCTGGGTGATCACCCGGACCGGTGTGCCCGAGCGTTCGAGCCGCACCACGGCCTCGTGGGCGGCGTTCGGCCGGGCGCGGAGGGTGGGCGCGTCCCGGCGCATCCGCCAGGACCGGCGGCGGACCTCCGGGTCGGACATGTACGCGTCGTAGGTGACGAGCTTCTGGGTCTCGGGGTCGCGCCGCCACAGACCGTTGGGTCCGCGGTAGTCCGGGATGCCGGAGTCCGTGGAGATCCCGGCACCGCTGAGGACGGCCACGAGGGGTCTCTTGGCCCTGCCGGGGCGGCCGGGGCGGTCGGTCTGCTCGCTGCTCATGCGGGGAGGGTATGCGGAGGCCGTGCGCGCCGCGAACCATTTCGGAACGCACCGCATAACGCACCGCATGGGGCGCACGAGATGGCATGTCATGTGCAACCAGATCCGGATTTCGTTGGTCTTACCGTTCATGACAACCCCACGCAGCACCCTGAGGACGCGCCTCGGCGTCCTCCTCGCCGCCGCCGGCGTGACGGTCCCCCTCGTGGTGGCCACCGGCGGCGCCGCGGACGCGGCCTCGGCCAAGGCCCCCGCGAAGACCCCGGCCAAGGCATCCTGCCCGACGGACAAGGGCCGGATCGCCTGCGTCGACCTCACCCGGCAGGTCAGTTGGATCCAGAACGGCAAGAAGGTCACCTACGGCCCGGTGCACATACGGTCCGGCAGGAAGGGCTTCGCGACCCGCACCGGCCTCAAGCACGTCTACTGGCGGGACAAGAACCACCGCTCCTCGCTCTACGACGTGAGCATGCCCTACAGCCAGTTCTTCGACAAAGGACAGGCGTTCCACGCCATCGGCGGCAGCGTCTACTCGCCGCCCGGCTCCCACGGTTGCGTCAACATGCGGATGAAGGACGCCCAGGCGTACTGGAAGCTGCTGCGCCAGGGCGACCCGGTCTTCGTCTACGGCCGCAAGCCCGGCACCTGACGGACGCCGCCCCATGGCCGAGGGCCGGGCGGTATGGCACCGCCCGGTCCCGGGCGTTAGGCTGCCGCGGCAGCGATGACCGGGAGGGACGACCGGGAGGGAAACCGATGCCCAGCCCGTCCGCACGACAGCCCGAACCACAGCCCGGCCTGATCCACCGGCTGCCCGCCCACTGGGCCGCCCGCACGCCCGACGGCGAGGCCCTCGCCTTCGAGGGGCACCGGTGGAGCTGGCGGCAACTCACCGACCGCACCGACCGGTTGCGCGGAGCACTGCGCACCCTCGGCGTCCGCCGCGGCGACCGCGTCGCCTACCTCGGCCGCAACGACCCGGCCTGTCTGGAGACCTTCCTCGCGGCCGCCGGCGCCGGCGCGGCCACCGCCGTCCTCAACTGGCGCCTGGCACCCGCCGAACTCGCCTACGTCGTCGCCGACTCCGGCGCCCGGGTGCTCCTCGCCGACACCGGCCGGGCCGCCGCCGCACGCACGGCGCTCGCCGCCCTGCCCGACCCGCCGCGCCTGGTGGTGACCGGGGGAGCGGACGACACGGACAGCACCGCGGACGAACCCGGCACCGCGTACGAGCCGTTGCTCGCCCGGGCCGAACCCCTCCCGCCCGCCCCCGACACCGCGCCCGACGACACCTGCCTCGTCCTCTACACCTCCGGCACCACGGGCTTCCCCAAAGGCGCCGAACTCACCCACCGCAGCCTGCTGTCCTCCTGCGCCGCACTGCTGTCCCAGGTGCCCTTCGGACCGGAGGACCGCAACCTCGTGGCCCTCCCGCTCTTCCACGTCGGCGGCATAGGCTACGCCCTGGGCGGCCTGTTCACCGGCAGGCCGACGGAACTGCTGCGCGCCCCGGCCCCCGAGGCGATCTGCCGCGCCGTCGACGAGGGCGCGACGCACCTGCTGCTCGTCCCCGCCATGCTGCCGGGCGTCCTCCGCGCCGGTACGGAGCACACGGCGGCCTTCGCGCGCCTGCGCCACTGCCTGTACGGCGCCTCGCCCATGCCCCTCCCCCTGCTGAGAGAAGCGCTCGGCCGCTTCCCCGACGTCCGCTTCGTCCAGGTCTACGGCATGACCGAACTCTCCGGCGCCGTCACGGCGTTGGACCACGCCACCCACCGCGACCCCCGCCGGTCCCACCTGCTGGCCTCCGCCGGCCGCCCCCTGCCCGGCGTGGAGACCCGCGTCGCCGATCCCGCCACGGGCGCGGCCGTGCCGCCCGGCCGCACCGGCGAGCTGTGGGTGCGCACCCACCAGCGCATGAAGGGCTACCTCGGCCGGCCGGAGGCCACCGCGGAGACCGTCACCGAGGACGGCTGGCTGCGCACCGGCGACGTGGTCCGCGTCGACGACGGGGGCTTCGTCTTCGTCGAGGACCGGCTCAAGGACCTCATCATCAGCGGCGGCGAGAACGTCTACTCGGCGGAGGTCGAGCGCGTCCTGGTCGAGCACCCCGCCGTCGCCGAGGCCGCCGTCATCGGCGTCCCCGACGAGAAGTGGGGCGAATCCGTCCTGGCCGTCGTGGCGGTGCGGGACGGCGCGCGGATCGAGGAGTCCGGCCTCGACGCGTTCTGCCGTACGCACCTCGCGGGCTACAAGTGCCCGCGCGGCGTCGCGGTGGTGGACGGGCTGCCGCGCAACGCGGCGGGCAAGGTGGACAAGAACGCGCTGCGGGCGGCGCACGGGGCAGTGGAGCGGGTGCCCCGGCAACTGCCCCGTCAGCCGCGGTAGAGGCGGTCGGCGTACTCGGTGCGGTAGCGCTCCTCCAGCTCCGTCCGCAGCTCCGTCCTCAGCTCCTCCCGCGGCTTCTCCGGGACCGCACGTCCCTCGGCGGCCCGGGCCTTCGCCGTCATCACCTCGGGGGTCCAGGTCTCCGGCTTCCACAGCTTGGAGCGCAGGAACGCCTTCGGGCAGTGGTGGAAGACCTCGTCGATCTCGACGACGAGCGCGAGGACCGGACGGTGGCCCTTGACCACCATCCGGTCGAAGAACGGCGCTTCGCGCACCACCCGGGCCCGGCCGTTGATGCGCAGGGTCTCCCCGATGCCGGGGATCAGGAAGACCAGCCCGACGTGCGGGTTGGCCAGGATGTTGAGGAACCCGTCCGCCCGCCGGTTGCCCGGGCGTTCGGGGAGGGCGATCGTCGTGTCGTCCAGGACGAGGGCGAGTTGGCCGGCCGGGTCGCCCTTGGGGGAGACGTCGCAGTTGCCGTCCGCGTCCGAGGTGGCCACCAGACAGAACGGCGACTGCTCCAGCCACTCCCGGTC
The DNA here is from genome assembly GCF_041519305.1 of Streptomyces luteireticuli. Lineage (NCBI taxonomy): Bacteria > Bacillati > Actinomycetota > Actinomycetes > Kitasatosporales > Streptomycetaceae > Streptomyces > Streptomyces luteireticuli. The sequence continues at coordinate 709,005 of NZ_CP167927.1, read as the reverse complement.
GAGGTCGAGGAGCCGCGGGCGGACCTTCTCCAGCACCCGCCGCTGCGGCTCCCCGAGCAGCTCCCTCAGCTCGCCCGCATCGGTCACCTCGACCAGCTCGGCCGTGTCCATGGCGCCTCCCCTGCCCTCGCGTTGATCGTCCGGACGTTCGATCCTACGCCCCGGGGGGCGCCGCGGTCAGTGCCCGCGGGCGATCCATTCCTCCAGGTGCGGGGCCTCTTCGCCGACGGTCGTGGAGTCCCCGTGCCCGGTGCGGACCACGGTCGCCGGGTCCAGGGACAGCAGCCGGTCCCGGATCGAGGCGACGATCGTGGGGAAGTCGGAGAACGACCGGCCGGTGGCCCCCGGGCCGCCCTTGAAGAGGGTGTCCCCGCTGAACACCGTGCCCAGGGCGGGCGCGTACAGGCAGACGGCGCCCGGCGCGTGGCCCGGGGTGTGCAGCACGGTCAGCTCGATCCCCGCCACCCGAAGGACCTGACCGTCCGTCAACTCGCCGTCCGGCGCCCGGTCGGGGTGGGTGCGCTCCCACAGGGGGCGGTCGGCGGGGTGGAGGAGGACGGGCGCGCCGGTGCGGTCGGCGAGCGCCGGTGCGGCGTTGACGTGGTCGTCATGGGCATGGGTGCACACCACGGCGAGCAGTCGGCGGTCGCCGACCGCCGCCGCGATCGCGTCCGCGTCGTGCGCCGCGTCGACGACGATCGCCTCGTGGTCGTCGCCCACGATCCAGACGTTGTTGTCGACGTCCCAGACGCCCCCGTCGAGGGAGAACGTGCCGGACGTGACGAGGTGGTCGATGCGCGCGGCCATCAGAGGACCACCACCGAGCGCAGCACGTCGCCGCCGTGCATGCGGTCGAAGGCGGCCTCGATGTCGTCCAGGCCGATGGTCTCGGTGACGAACGAGTCCAGGTCCAGGCGCCCCTGGAGGTGCAGGTCGATCAGCATGGGGAAGTCCCGGGAGGGCAGGCAGTCGCCGTACCAGGAGGACTTCAGCGCGCCGCCGCGGCCGAAGACGTCCAGCAGCGGCAGGTCGATGCGCATGTCGGGGGTGGGGACGCCGACCAGGACGACGGTGCCGGCCAAGTCGCGGGCGTAGAAGGCCTGTTCGTACGTCTCGGGGCGGCCGACCGCCTCGATGACGACGTCCGCGCCGAAGCCGCCGGTCAGCTCGCGGATGGCCTCGACGGGGTCCGTGGAGCGGGAGTTGACGGTGTGGGTGGCGCCCATGCGCAGGGCCGTCGCCAGCTTGCGGTCGTCGATGTCGACCGCGATGATCCGGCCCGCGCCCGCGAGGCGGGAGCCGGCGATCGCGGCATCGCCGACGCCGCCGCAGCCGATGACCGCGACCGAGTCGCCGCGGGTCACGCCGCCGGTGTTGATGGCGGCGCCGATGCCCGCCATGACGCCGCAGCCCAGCAGCCCGGCGACGGCGGGGGAGACGGCCGGGTCCACCTTGGTGCACTGGCCGGCGGCGACGAGGGTCTTCTCGGCGAACGCGCCGATGCCCAGGGCCGGGGCGAGCTCGGTGCCGTCGGTGAGCGTCATCTTCTGCTTCGCGTTGTGCGTGGCGAAGCAGTACTGCGGACGTCCGCGCCGGCAGGCCCGGCACTGGCCGCACACGGCACGCCAGTTGAGGACGACGAAGTCGCCGGGCGCGACCTCGGTCACGCCCTCGCCGACGGACTCCACGACACCTGCGGCCTCGTGGCCCAGGAGGAAGGGGAAGTCGTCGTTGATGCCGCCCTGCTTGTAGTGCAGGTCCGTGTGGCACACGCCGCACGCCTGCACCTTGACCACGGCCTCGCCGGGCCCCGGGTCCGGCACGACGATGGTCTCCACCCGCACCGGCCGGTTCTTTCCCGGTGCCACCACGCCACGGACTTCCTGTGCCACGGCATTGCCCTTCTCTTGATCACTACGTGTACGGGCCACTCTACGTTGCTGTGGGCAGTCGTTCCGCAGGGCGGAACGGGTGGGCACAGCCCACCCACTGCCTGCACTCGACGACGGGCCGGTGGCTGGTTCATGCGTCTCGCCCGGTGCGCACCAGGCTCACCAGGACCGCCACAGCCAGCGCGGCGACCACCGCACTGAAGACCTCGCCCGCCGGACGCAGGCCCGATTCCCGGATCAGCACGCCCACGCCGATGGCCGGCAGCGCCAGCATCGTGTAGAGGATGGCGAAGAAGGTCGAGACGGAGGCGCCGCGGTGCTCGGGGGCGCTGCGGGTGGTGATGCTGCCCAGGCCGTGGCCCATGGAGACGCCGGTGGCCAGGCCGTTGACGACGGCGCCCACGACCAGGGGCGCGAGCGTACGGGTGGCCATCGCGGTCGCGATGAGCCCCGCCGCCAGGACGAGCCCGAGGCACGCGGCGGGCAGGGCGGCGGCGGGCCGCAGGAAGCGCACCAGGAACTGGCCCAGGGCGGTGCCGGCGAAGGCCGTGAAGACGACGAGCCCGGTGAGTGCGCAGCTCGTCCCGTGCAGCACCGTGCCCAGGAACAGGCCGGTCACGGCGGTGAGGACGCCGAGCACGGCGAAGCCCGCCCCGGCCGCCGTCGCCGAGCGCAGGAAGTCCGGCCGGATCTCGCCGGGGACGTGCAGCGGCTGGAGGCGGAGGACGAGCCCGGAGCGGTGCGCGGAGCTCTCGGGGATGAGGGCGACGCCCGTCAGAGCGGTGACGGCGAGGACCAGCAGCACCGCCCAGGGGGTGCGCAGCGGGTCCGGCGCGGTGTCGGCGAGGATGCCGGCCAGCAGCGTTCCGCAGCCCAGGCCGCTCATGTTGGCGAAGAGCGCCAGCGTGGCCGGCCTGATCCGGCCGCGGTTGCCGAGGACTTCGGTGAGCGCCGCCGTCGCCGCGCCGGTGACCAGGGCGGCGGAGAAGCCGGAGAGGACTCGGCCGACGAGCATGACGCCCAGGTCGTGGGCGAGGAGGAACACCAGCGCGGCGGCCGCGGAGAGCAGGGTGGACAGGACGAGCACCGGGCGCCGTCCGATCTGGTCGGAGAGCCGGCCGAGGACGAGCAGGCCGAGCACGACCCCGAGGGCGTAGACGGCGAAGACCACGGTGACGGTGAAGGGCGTGAAGCCGAACTCCGCGCCGTAGAGCGGGTACAGCGGTGTCGGCGCCGTGGTGCCGGCCATGGTGATCCAGAAGGCGAAGGTGACGCTCACGGCGGCGGGGCGGCCGCCGCGTCCGCGCACGGACGCCTGCGGCCGGCCGGTGGGACGGAGGGGCGGATCGGCCACGGGACACTCCCTTCGCCGCGGATGCGTGGCCCCGGAGGCCGACTGCCGTTACGGTGTCCCGCGGGCCCGAGGAGGATGCCGTGGACGTGACGATGAAGACCGTGATCGGCGGGGAACTGGTGGAGCTCCCCGGCACCATCGCCGGGATCCGTTCGGCACTCGACGAGGAACAACTGCGCGACTTCGACAAGGAGATCCCGCACCTGCCGACCGCCGAGCTCCCGGCCGCACTCGTCCGCTGGGCCCTGGTGGCCACGGACGCGGACCGGGAGGACGAGGAGCTCTTCGACCGCCTGGCGCGGGGCGAGGACGTCGGTGCCGTCCCCGCCGGGGCCGGCCGCCCGGGGGCGGTGTGAGCGGGTTCCGGATCCAGTATGCGCCTCCGGCCGACCAGGCGTGCACCGGTATGGACACCGCCCTGCGGGCCCGCTTCGACCGGGCCATGCGGCTCGTGGCCGACCATCCCTACGGCTGTGGCTCCACCCCCATCGGCCGGGAGACCGACCGGCGCGAGGCCACTGTTGCCGACGTCCTGATCCGCTACTACGTCAGCCGCAGCGTGCTGACCCTCACGATCGTCCGCGTCGTCTACCTCTGAGCCTCCGGCTCCTCCGGCTCCTCCGAGGATCCGCCGCAGGTCACGGCGGTCCGTGTCACCCGTCCGGCGGTACACGCCCTGCGTCCGCCCCGGGCCGTTGGGACGCTGGGTCCGGCCCCGGGGACGTCGCGGAAGGGACAGCTGCCATGGGCATAGCGAGCACCTGCCGGACCAAGGCCGTTCGCGGAGCCCTCGGCACCGCACTGGTGCTCGCCGCGGCGCAGGGGTGCTCCGGGGACGGCGGTTCCCCCGACCGGGAAGCGGGAGGCGGCGGGAGGCTTCCCGCGGTCGAGACGACCGGTTCCACCTACCGGATACCGCAGCCGCTCGCCCCCGCGCCCGGCGGGACGCCGATCGCAGCCAGCGACCGGGGAACGGACGCGGCGTTCGGCCCGGCCCGGCGCTGGACCGTGCTGTACCACTCGGCCGACGCCCACGGCGCCGACATCGCCGTCAGCGCCACCCTGCTCGTCCCCGACGGGCCCCCGCCGGACGGCGGCCGCCCCGTCGTGGCATGGGCGCACGGCACCACCGGGGTCGCCGACGCCTGCGCGCCGTCGCGCGCAGCGGACCTGGGGGACGCCGTCTACGTCCAGGAGATCCGTGCCTTCCTCCGGGCCGGGTACGCCGTCGCGGCGACGGACTACCCGGGGCTGGGGACCCCGGGCATGCACACCTACCTCGTCGGGGCGGACGAGGGGAACGCGGTGGTCGACAGCGTCCTCGCCGCCCGGCGGATCCTGCCCGGGACCTCGGCGACCTGGTTCGCCGCCGGGCACTCCCAGGGCGGGCAGGCGGCCCTGTTCGCCGCCCGCGCGGCACAGCGGGCGCCCGGACTGCGCTTCGGAGGGGCCGTGGCCGTCGCCCCCGCCAGCCACCTCGACACGATGCTCCCCGGGGTGATCGCCGCGCACCAGCCCGGCCAACTCGCCTTCGCGCTCTACTCACTGGCCGGACTGGCCACCACCGACCCGTCGGTGAGCCTGCCCCGCCTCCTCGGCCCGGCCGCGGCCCGGACCGCCGACCAGGTCTTCGGGGAGTGCCTCAAGGACCGGCACCCGGCACTGTCCGGCGTCACCACGGAGCAGGCCCTTCCCCTCGACGCGGCCCGGCTCGCGGTCCTCGGCCGGACCATGGCCGCCTACGGCAACCCGGACCGGGCCGCCGTCCCGTCCCCCGTCCTGATCGTCCAGGGCGGCGACGACCAGGACGTACCGGCCCAGTGGACCGCCCAGGTCGCCCGGAACCTCCGGGCGCTGGGCTCCCCGGCGGTGGTGGAGCGGACGTACCCGGGCGGCGGGCACGACGACGTGCTCGGCCGGTCCGTATGCGATGTGCTCGCCTTCTTCGGCGAGCACGGGGGACGGCCGGCGGTCCCCTGCGCACCGTTCGGCTGACGGTCGGCGATGCCGGCAAAAGGGCAGACGAAAGGGCCGGCGAAAGGGCCGACGGGATGGCCGTGTACTGCCGTTCCCTGTCGGCCCGTTGACGCCCGGCGGGACGTAATCCCTACGCCTCGACCCAGCCGTGGTTGGCGGCCAGCCGCACCATGCGCTGGCGCACGAGGACGATCTGCTCACCGGTCATCCCCGGCGCCGCACTGAGCAGCAATTCGGTGACCTCGTCCAGGAATTCCTTGCCGGACAGCACATCGCAGTCGCCGTCGTCACCCGACACATGCCCGCCGAAAGCCTGCACCGGTGAATCCACCGCCCGCACACCCCGGTCGACCAGACGCACCTGGGAGGCTTTCAGCCCCCGGTCGCCCTCCTCCACGACGAACTCCACGAACGCGCCCGGGACGATCAGGCGTTTGTCCGCGTGCACATCGTTGACGTGCATGAAGACATCCTCGCCGCCGGTGTCCGGGGCGACGAAACCGTACCCGCGGAACTCGTCGAACCGGATTATTTTTCCCGTAACCACAGACAATTCCCCACCTACACCACGTGACATCACGGCCCTTTGACCAGGCCCGTCCGGACCATACCCAGCGCCGCAGGCGGGCACAATCCCCCTGTCAACCCCCTGCCATTCCCCCTAATGGCGGACCCCGGAACGGGAGTTCCCACCGGGCCGGGAAGGGGTCTACGGTGCGTGATCTCCCCGAACCCCTGACGACCCTGGTCCGCCGCGGCCGGGAACCCGCGGTCGCGCAGACGGTCCGTTCCACGGCCGCCGCCGTCATCTCGTACGTGGTGGCCCTCTCGCTGAGCAGCGAACCCGCCCCGCTGACCGCGCCGCTGACGGCCCTGCTCGTCGTTCAGGTGACCCTCTACTCCACGCTGACCACCAGCATCCGCCGGGTCAACTCCGTCGTCGCGGGCGTCCTGATCGCCATCGCCTTCAGCTGGCTGGTCGGCCTCACCTGGTGGAGCCTCGGACTGATCATCCTCGCGTCCCTGGTCATCGGCCGCTTCGTCCGCGTGGGGGAATTCGTCCCCGAGGTGGCGATCAGCGCCATGCTCGTCCTCGGCGTCACCCGGGTGGCCGACACCGCCTGGGACCGGGTGCTGGAGACGCTCATCGGCGCCGTGGTCGGACTGCTGTTCAACGTGCTGTTCGTCCCGCCCGTCTGGGTCGAGCCCGCCGGCAACGCCATCCAGGACCTGGCACGCCGGATGAGCACCCTGATGCGGCACGTCGGCGCCGAGATCGGCCGCCCCGTCGCCGTCGCCGAGGCGGCGGCCCGGCTGCACGAGGCCCGTCGGCTCGACCACGACATCGCCGAGGTCGACGCCTCGCTGCGGCAGGCCGAGGACAGCCTGCGGCTCAACCCCCGCGTCCGGGAGGGCCTGCTCTCCCGGATCGTGCTGCGCACCGGACTGGACGCCCTGGAGATCTCCGCCGTCGTCGTGCGCGTGATGTGCCGCTCGCTGACCGACCTCGCCCGCGAGCGCACCGACGAACCGCTCTTCCCCGAGGAGGTCGCCGACGCCCTGGGCGAGGTCTTCGAGCACCTCGCCCGTGCCGTCCGCAGCTTCGCCGTCCTGATCACCACCCAGGTCAGCGCCAACGCCGAGGCGGCCGAGTCGCGCCTGGTCGAGGACCTCGCCGACGGCCGGCGCAGCCGCGACCGCGCCGCCCGTCTCCTGCTCGGCAAGGTCCGTGAACACCCCCGTCAATGGCAGCTCCACGGCTCCCTGCTGGCCGAGATCGACCGGATCCTCGACGAACTCGACGTGGAGAAGCGCACCGAGCGGCTCACCGACGAACTCGACCGCGCCGCCCGGGAGTTCCGCGAGCGCTTCCCGCTCTTCCACCGCATCCGCCGCCGGCTGATCCGCAGCCGCTTCGGCAGCCGCAGCAGCCGGGGCTGACGAGCCGACGGCGGCGCGCGGATGGGGCGGTCCCGCCGCGCCGATGCCGCGGCGCGGCGGGACCCCCGGGCCGGCCTACCGGCCGGCGGTCACAGGGGCGGTCACGGGGGGACGGTCGTGGTGCCGCGAGATGTTCTTCTCCAGCAGCTCCAGCGACTGTGCCACCCCGATGCTCGACGACGTGAACTCCGGCAGCCGGCCGTCGTCCCGCTTCAGCACCGCCAGCGCCTCGTCCATCGCGCTCTGCGCCGCGAACAGGCACGGCGTGCTGTAGATCGCCACGTCCACGCCCAGCTCCCCGAGCTCCGGCAGCGACAGCCGGGGCGACTTGCCGCCGGCGATCTGGTTGAACAGCAGCGGCTTGTCCCCGATGACGTCGCGCACCTTGCGGATCCAGTCCACGCTGCGCACCCCGTCCACCAGGACCACATCGCAGTCGGTGGCCGCCAACGCCTTGGCGCGGCGCAGGATTTCGGGCTCCTCCGTGGCGTCGGTCCGCGCGACGACCACCATGTCGCGCCGCGCCTCCAGCACCATGGTGAGCTTCTCCAGGTACTCCTCCAGCGGCAGCACCTGCTTGCCGTCCACGTGCCCGCACCGGCGCGGCCGCTTCTGGTCCTCCAGGATCACCCCGGACGCTCCGACCTGTTCCAGCGAACGCACCACGTGGCAGGCGGTCTCCGGGTCCACGTACCCGTCGTCGATGTCCACCAGCAGGTGCTGCTGCGGGAACGCCTGGCGCAGCCGCTGCACGAAGTGGACGAGGTCGGGCCAGGCGATGAACCCGATGTCCGGCAGGCCGTAGTGCGACGCGGCGAAGCCGAAGCCGGAGACGAACATGCCGTCGTAGTGCTGCGCCGCGACGGAGGCGGAGAACATGTCGAAGACGCCGATGAGCGGGGTCGTGCCGTCCGCCGCTATCGCGTCACGTAGCCGATTCGGGTGGTTCACGGTACCCTCCGGGGTGAGTTGGATGACGCGCCGGCCAACACTGCCGCCAAGCTCGTGAACGGCCGGGGCGCGCCGATCTGTTGAGGACCCGGGTGTCCGCCGTGGCGACGGCGGCCCCGGGTTCTTTGTACGGCCGGGTTCTTTGTGTGTGCGGTGAGCGTGCGTGGTGACGGATGGTGCGGAATCGCTTACGCGAACGAGAGGTTAGTCAAGGCTTGGTCATGAAGCAATGACCAAAAGGTAAAGCCCCGGGTGATGCGATGCTTTTCCGCCGAATGCGGCCGCACCACCCGGGGCTTGGCGGGAGCTCCGTCCGTCAGCCGCGCACCGGCACCCGGTGCGCCACCGCCGTGACGTGCAACTCCCCGAAGTCGACGGCGTCGTTGAGCGGGATCACCCGGTACGAGCGCGCGGCCGGCGGCGTCACCCGCAGGTACGACCCCGCCCGCGCCTCCGTCCCCGTGTGCGTCCAGGCGACGTTGGCCTGCGCGGCCTGCCCCGGCTCCAGCAGGACGAGATGGTTGCCGGGGTCGTCCGCGTACCAGGTGCTGCCCCGTACCGTGCGGGTGGACAGCGCCCGGTGCCCCCCGTCCTCCAGCCCCAGCCCGGGGTAGCCGCGCAGCGCGCAGGTGTGCCCCGTGGCGTTCTTCAACTCCAGCGTCCCGCCCGCGTGGTTCATCCCGCCGCCGAGGCGTTCGGCGAACGAGATCCGCAGATCGTCCGTGCCGCAGGTGGGCGTCCCGCGCCCGGCGGCGGCCTGGACGGTCCCCGGCGCGGCGGCGGTGAGCGCGATCCCCACGGCCGCGGCGGCGCCCGCGATCCGCAGGGCGGACTTGACGGTCATGCGTGTCACGAATCCATCCTTTCCCCAGAATTCCCGTGCGTTCAGTGCATGTTGCGCCTACCCGCCTCCACGCGCCGGTGAACACGCCGGGCGCCCCCGGGTTTTCCCTTGCGGACACACCGAGTTGACTCTCCGGTCACCGGGACGCCCCGCCGGACGGCCCGAAACGGACATGCCTCTTCCGAGGGCGCCGTCCCGAACGCTAGGCTCTCAGCCCGCGACGCGGCGTGTGCCCCTTCCGTACGGCGGGACGAGCCCGTCCCGCCGGCCCGTCAGGCGCCCGCCGCCGCGGCCAGCACCCGGAGCGCCTCGCGCAGCCGGTCCTGGACCCCCGGATCGGCGATGACGCCGTCCGCCCCGATGAGTTCCCGGCCCACCGGAACACGGACGCAGGCCTCCTCCACGACGGCCCCGCCGGTGTACCCCAGCACCGTCCGCAAGGTGGCCTCCGCCCCCTGCCCCCGGCCGGGCGCCGCCGCGCTCACCCAGGCGCTGGGCTTGTCACAGATCTCGGTCCCGCCGACCGTCCAGTCGAGCAGGTTCTTGAAGGAGCCCGGCAGCGTCCCCGCGTACTCCGGCGTACAGATCAGCAGCGCCGAGGCGGCGTCGATCGCCGCGCGCAGCTCCGCCACGGGGGCGGGCAGCGGATCGATGTCGTCGTCGGGATTGAAATGCGGCAGCGCGGCGAGCCCCGCGTAGCGGACGGTGCGTATGCCCTCGGGGGCCACGGCGTGGGCGGTGCGCAGTACGGCCTCGTTGGAGGAACCGCCGCGGAGGCTTCCGGAGAGCAGAAGGATCACAGGTGATGTAGGCATCCGGTCAACCTACAGCGGTCAACGGCGTTCCCGTTTCCCGCGACGAAGGCACTTCATGCCGGTCAGTGATGTGACGATCACCATGAGCTCCGGGCTTGTTGTATGGAGCATGCGCCCAGAAGCGCCACCTTTGTGTGCATCGACTGGCGCTATTTCCCGTCTCTAGGATCCCTACGCTGAGTTTTTCCTTAATTTTCCTGAGTGGGTGGGGACTTGAGACGCCGAAGACCACTGGATGGCAGAAGGTTTGCGCGGAGTGCGGGCGCCGTCCTCGTGATGGCGCTGGCTGTCGGCGTGACACCGTCGACCCAGGCGAGCGCGGCAGCGGAGAGGGATTCCTCTCCTGTCGCGCAGACGCCTCAGAGGCTCGCTTCCGAGCAGGCCAAGGCCTTGGGTGAGCGAGTGGAGGTGGTGGAGGAACGGACCGAGGTCGAGGAGGTCTTCGCCAACCCGGACGGCACGTTCACGGCCGAACAGACCGCTCAGCCGCAGCGGGTCCAACAGCCCGACGGCTCGTGGTTACCTGTGGATGCCACGCTGGTCAAACGCCCGGACGGGGCCATCGGCCCTCGCGCCGGAGTCGTCCGGCTCACCTTCTCCGGAGGCGGTTCGGACCAGCCTCTGATCACGATGGCCAAGGGCGACAGCTCTCTTTCGCTGAAGTGGCCGCAGAAGCTGCCGGAGCCCCGCCTGAGCGGTTCGTCGGCCGTCTACCCCGATGTTCTGCCCGATGTTGACCTGCGCGTCAACGCATCCGTAACAGGTTATTCCTACGCCTTGGTTGTCAAGAACGCCGACGCCGCCAAGAACCCCGCTCTCCGACGCGTCGAGCTGAAGACGGAGACCAAAGGGCTGCGCCTGGCGACGAACGACGCCGGTGGTCTGCGTGCCCTGGACGACTCGGGCGCCGAGGTCTTCTCCGGACCCGGTGCCCAGATGTGGGACTCCTCGGGAAAGCCGGAGCCCGGGGCCGGTGGAGAGGAATCCGTCGACACCCCTTCACCTGGTGACAAGCTTGCCAGGATGACCATGACGGTCGAGGACGGAGCCGTGGCCGTCACCCCCGACCCGGCCCTCCTCACCGGGAGCGCCACGACCTATCCCGTGTACATCGACCCGCCTACCGACGACATGACGCAGGTCGAGTGGCTCTACGCCAGCAGCAGTTACCCGGACACCACCTTCCTCAAGGACGACCGGAACGGCCGGGGCGTCGGGCGCTGCTCGTACGCCGAAACCGGTGAGGGCTATGCCGTCTGCAGCAGCTCTTCCTACACCGACCGGATGTACTTCAAGTTCAACACCAGCGGCTGGAAGAAGCGCAAGATCCGGAAGGCCACGTTCTCGGCCCAGGAGACCTTCGCCTTCTCCTGCACCCCGACCTGGGTGGACCTGGCCCTCGTCGACGCGAACAAGGTGGGCAAGGGAACGACCTGGAACAACAAGCCCGTTGACGGCGACCTGATGGTGGACCGCAAGGTGGCCTATGGCCGGGGCGACCGCTGCCCGGCGGCCAGGGTCGAGTTCTACGACAACCCCGACGAGAAGAACGAGAACCTTACCCCCACGGTCAAGAAGTTCGCCGCCTCCGGCAACCCCATCGCCTTCTCCCTGACGGCGAAGGACGAGAGTGACCCGTACTCGTGGAAGCGCTTCCGGGGCAGCGATGCCAAGCTGTCCATTGAGTACAACACCCCGCCGGAGAAGCCCACCGACGAGCGCACGGACAACCCGGAAACGTCCTGCAAGCGCGGCGGCGACCGTCCGTGGATCCGCACCGACAACCCGACCATGGTGGTCAACGCCAGGGACGACGACCAACAGAACCTGAAGGCCACCTTCCGGGTGTGGAACGCCATTCCCGAAAAGCCCATGGTTTACGAGGGCACCGATGGCTACCACGCACAAGGCGACTTCAAGGAATCCATCCCGGACGGGAAGCTCAAGCACGGCCAGGCATACAAGTGGCACGCCGGCACCACTGACGGGATCGACGACAGCGCGGAGTGGTCGGACTACTGCGAATTCGGCGTGGACACCGAAGGGCCGGGCGCCAAGCCGGCTGTCTCCTCGCCCGACTTCCCGGCCGAGCAGGAAGGCAAGGCGGCGGGCCAGCCCGGCAGTTTCACCTTCCGGGCCAACGGTGCCAAGGACTCGGTGTACGGCAACGACATCGCCTTCTACGAGTGGGCCATTGGTGATGACACGCCGGGCAACCGCGCGACTCCGGACCACCTGGGCGGCGACGTGACCATCAAGATCACGCCGACGACCTTCGGTCCCAACGTCCTGTACGCACGCAGTGTCGACCGCGCGGGCAACCGCGGCCCCATGACCCAGTACATCTTCAAGGCCGTTCGCCCCTGCCCGGATGACCTCACCGACGCCTGCTCGGCCGCCACCTACCATCTCGACCAGGTGACCTCCGGCACCAGCCCGGACAGCAGCGGCAAGAACCGCACGCTGACCGTCTCCGGAGCCGACACCGTGGCCGGGCACAAGGCACCGGGCCAAGCATCCGACAAGGCCCTGCGGTTCAACGGCACCAGCGACCACGCGTCCGCTGCCTCGCCGGTGGACACCCGACAGGCTTTCACGGTCAGTGCCTGGGTCCGTCCCACGGCCCTCGACCGCAACCTCATGGTGATGAGCCAGTCCGGCGACCACGCATACAACTACGCGCTGTACTACTCGTCCACCTTCAAGCGCTGGGTGTTCGGCCGTCTCGGTGAGGACAAGACGCCCGCCAGCACCGACGATCTGGCGCGGGCCATGCCCAAGACCGAGCAGCAGCCTCGCGTGGGCGAGTGGACGCATCTCACGGGAACGTACGACCCGCTGGCCAAGAAAATCCGCCTGTACGTGAACGGTGTCCTTGAGGGCGAGGCCACGTCCACGGCGAACTGGAACGCCACCAAGGGCCTCGAAGTGGGCCGTTCCCTCTGGGACAACCGCTTCGACGGCTACTTCGCCGGTGACATCGACGATGTGCGCGTGCATGCCGGTCTGCTGAACAGCAGCGACATCGCCCATCTCGCCAACCGCTGATCACACCCCCCTCACATCCGGACCGCGCCGGAGGCACCCCGCCTCCGGCGCGCCATCCCGGCATGCCCCGACACAGGACCAAGAAGGGATCAGCCGTGCAACACGGCTCATTCGGCCTGCCAGGCCGATTCGAACGACGGAGACAACGCAACCGAAGATTGCGGACATCCCTGTCCGCCACGACCGCCGCCGCCCTGATCGTCACGCTCCTGCAAGGAGCACCGATGGCCTGGGCCGACGAACAGTCCCGGGACGAACGACGGCCCGAGACACAGACCACGCCGTCCATACCCGTCACCGACGTCGGCATGAAGCCGCTCCCGGAGGACGAGACGGCGGCGGCCGCCAAGAAGCCGCTGCCCACCGTCCAGTGGCCGGCCGCCGCCTCTGCCGAGGCGCAGTTGGCGGACTCGGGAGCGGCACGGTCGGTGGCCCCGAAGGCGGGTGCGAAGAAGGTACGCGTCGGATCGCTGCCCGTACGCGTAGGCGCGCCCGCCTCGGGCCAACTGGAGCGCTCGGCACGGGCCTTCGGCGCCGCGCCCGACAAGCAGGCGGCCGGACCCGGCAAGGTGCGCGTCGACATCCTGGACCGCTCGGCCGCCCGCAAGGCGGGAGTCGACGGCATCCTGCTGAAGGTGACCCGGGCGGACGGCGGCAAGGCCGCCGCGCCGGTCAACCTGGAGGTCGACTACGCGAAGTTCGCCGGGGCCTACGGCGGCGACTGGGCATCACGTCTGACTCTTGCCGCCCTCCCTGGCTGTGCCGTCGACGGGTCGGCGGCAGCGTGCCGCGACCGTAAGGCTCTCAAGACCCACAACAGCGTCCGCGGCGGAACGCTGACCGCGGATGTCGCGGCGCAGCCGGCGGCACCGAAGAACGCCGCAGCGGCCGCGGCACCCCAACTGCTGGCGGTCACCGCCGGCGCCGCAGGCTCGGCGGGCAGCTACGGAGCGACATCCCTCGCGCCGTCCGGCAGCTGGCAGATGGCGGGCAACACCGGCAGCTTCTCCTGGCAGTACCCGCTGCGGGTGCCGCCGGCCGTGGCCGGTCCGTCGCCCAAGCTGGCGATCAACTACAACTCCGGCAGCATCGACGGACGCGTCGGCTCGACGAACAATCAGCCGTCCTGGGTCGGCGAGGGCTTCGACCTCTCCGTGGGGTTCATTGAGCGCTCCTACCAGTCGTGCAAGGAGGACGGGCACGACACGGAGGGCGAGGAGAAGTACGACCAGTGCTGGCACTCCGACAACGCCACAATGAACTTCGGAGGCCGTAACGGGGAGTTGGTCAAGAAGTCCGACGGCACCTGGCGTCTGAAGTCCGATGACGGCACCAGGATCGAGCGCAAGACCGGCGGCTCCAACGACGACAACGACGGCGAGTACTGGGTCGTCACCACCACCGACGGCACCCGTTACTACTTCGGTAAGGGCAAGCGGACATCCGACGACAAGGAGAACACCAAGTCCGCCTGGACCACGCCGGTCTACGGTGACGACAAGGGCGAGCCGTGCCACGGCGACACCTTCAAGGACTCCCGGTGTCAGCAGGCGTGGCGCTGGAACCTCGACTACGTCGTGGACGTGCACGGCAACTCCATGACGTACTACTGGGATACGGAGAAGAACCGGTACGGCGTCGACCGCGACGACACCTCCGTCTCTTACGACCGCGGCGGCTACCTCAAGCGCATCGAATACGGCACGCGTGAGGGCACCGAGCGCTCCGGCAAGGCCCCGGCGCAGGTGGTCTTCAACGTGGCCGAGCGGTGCACCGGCGCGGCCGCCGACTGCGAACCGGGCGATCTGAAGGAGGAGACGGCCAAGCGCTGGCCGGACGTCCCCTACGACCAGATCTGCACCGACGACAAGCACTGCAAGGATCAGTGGGCGCCCACCTTCTTCACCCGCAAGCGCCTGTCGTCCATCACCACTCAGGTACTCAAGGGCAACAGCTACCAGGACGTGGACGAGTGGCTGCTCGACCACTACTTCCCCGTACCCGGTGACGGCCTCACGGGCGGGCTCTGGCTGAAGTCCATCGCGCACAACGGCAAGGCACAGGGATCCACGATCTCCCTGCCGAAGACCATCTTCTACGGCACCCAGCTCACCGGCCGGGTGGACAAGTCGTTCGACGACCGTCCTGCCATGGTGAAGTGGCGCGTACGGGCCATCCAGTCGGAGTCCGGCGGCACCGTCTCGGTGAACTACAAGGCCCCGGAGTGCACTCCGTCCAACCTGCCGGATCCCGCCAACAACACCAAGCGCTGCTTCCCGTCCTTCTGGTCCAAGTCCGGCTCGATCGGTGAGAAAGAGGACTGGTTCCACAAGTACGTCGTCGACAACGTCGTCGAGGACGGCCGACTGACCAAGCGTGCCAACAAGGAGACCCGCTACGACTACCTCGGCGGCGCGGCCTGGCACTACGACGAGAGCGAAATCGTCAAGGCGAAGAACAAGACCTGGAGCCAGTGGAGAGGCTTCCAGAAGATCCGCGTGACCGTCGGCGACACCGGGACCAAGCAGCTCCGCACCGAGACCACGTACTTGCGGGGCATGGACGGCGACCGCAAGAACAAGGACGGCGGCACGCAGTCCGTCACGGTTCGGGCGAGTGACGGAACCGAGGTCAAGGATCTGGACCGCACCCAGACCTTCGTGCTGGAACAGCGGCAGTTCAACGGCTCGTACGACGACTCCGCCGAGGTCGCCGGGAAGGTCAACACCCCCTGGGTTTCCGAGCCCACCGCCGTCGAAGGCGACGACAAGGCCACCCTGGCCGGCACCGCCAGGACGGTCAACCGGACGGCGCTGGACAAGGGCGTACGCCGCACGGGCATCGAGCACACATACGACTCCTACGGCATGCTCGCCGCCTCCCACGACCTCGGCGACATGGGCACCGACGGGAAGAACGACGGTGATGACGCCAAGGATGACACCTGCACAGTCTATGAATACGCTCGCAACACCGACGCGAACCTGCTGACGCTCGTCAAACGGACCGCGACCTACTCGAAGGCGTGCGGCCGGTCCACCAGCTCATCCGACGCGATATCCGAAGTCCGCACGAGCTACGACCACGGCCCCTACGGTGTGGCACCGTCGAAGGGCGACGTCACCCGTACCGAGGAGCTCAAGGGATTCGACGGCGACACCCCGCAGTTCATCACCGTCAACGAGAGCGACTACGACGCCCATGGCCGGGTCGTCTCCACGACGGATGTCGGAAAGCGCACGACGACCACCGAATACACCCCCGCGACGGGCGGTCCGGTCACTGGCATGACGGTGACCGACGCGCTCAAGCGCAAGGTCACCTCCACCGTCGACCCCGCTTGGGGCCTGGTCACCGGCAGTGTCGACGCCAACCGGCTGCGCACCGACATGGTCTACGACAGCCTGGGGCGCCGCCTCAAGGTCTGGCTGCCGGGCCGCAGCAAGAGCAGCGATCTGCCCAACTCCGAGTATGTCTACCTCATCCGGGACGACGCACCGAACGTCATCACCACCAAGTCGCTGCTGCCCAACGGTGACATCAAGATCAGCTATCAGCTGCATGACGGTCTGCTGAGGCCCGTACAGACCCAGGGCCCCAGCCCGAACGGCGGCCGGGTCATCTCGGACACGATGTACGACTCGCGCGGCCTGGCCGTAAAGGCCGTCGGCCCGTACTTCAACGCCAAGAACCCCGACACCTCGGTAGTGAACCCGGAGGTCTCGGAGGACGGTGCCCCGACGGAGAACGAGACCGTTTACGACGCCGCAGGGCGCAAGACCGACGCGATCCTCAAGGTCAAGGACAAGGAGAAGTGGCGCACCACCACGACATACCACGGTGACCACACCGACGTCACCCCGCCGTCCGGCGAGACACCCCGCACCACGTACACCAACGCCCAGGGGCTGACCACCAAGCTCCTGGAGTACAAGGGGTCGACTCCCACCGGGGAGGCGGACACCACCTCCTACACCTATGACCGCACTGGGCAGATGACCTCCGCCCAGAGCCCGAGCGGCGACCGCTGGTCGTTCGAGTACGACGTGCGGGGCCGGAAGGTCGCCTCCGACGACCCCGACAAGGGCCGCACGGAGCTCTCCTACAACGACCTCGACCAGGTCGTGTCCTCCACCGACGCCCGCAAGAAGACCCTGAACTACCAGTACGACCTGATGGGCCGGCCGACGGCCGTGTACGACGGCAAGACGCAGCTGACGGGCTGGACGTACGACACCGCGCCCAACGGCATCGGACGGCCCGCCACCACCACGCGTTTCGTGAAGGATCCGCGCGCGGCCGAACCTCAGGCGTACACCACGGTGGTCGATGCCTACGACACCGCGGGCCATCCGACGAAGAGCACGATCAAGATCCCCAAGGTGGAGGGCAAACTCGCCGGCGACTACACGACGAGCACGACGTACAACCCGGACGGCTCGATCAAGTCCGCGGCCCTGCCGGGTGGTGGCGGCCTGCCCGCCGAGACGATCAACATCGGATACAACCTGGTCGGCCTGCCGCTGCACATGCTCGGGCTGAGTGACTACGTCCGGGAGACCAAGTACTCCAACTACGGCGAGACGCTGCAGTTGGGGATGGGCCTGTCGAGCGGCGACAAGTACACCTGGCGGACCAACAACTACGAGGAGGGCACCCGGCGGCTTCAACGCGTCCGACTGGACCGGGAGTCCGTCAAGGACGCCGACTCCGACGTCAACTACACCTACGACCCGGCCGGCAACACCACGAAGATCGCTGACACGCCGCCCAACCGCTCCGTCGACGTACAGTGCTTCCGCTACGACTACCTGCGCCGCCTGACGGACGCGTGGGCCCAGGGCACGAGCGACTGCGCGACGGACCCGGCGAAAGCAGTCCTGGGCAGCCCGGCCCCCTACCGGCAGTCCTTCGAGTACGACGTCGCGGGCAACCGGACCAAGGAGGTCAACTACGCCACGACGCCGGACGGTACACAGACCACCCGGGTCTACCATCCGCGGGGCAAGGGCAATACGCCCTCGCACGCCCTCGAGTCGGTCGACGTCACGGAGACCACCGGCGGCAAGACCGTCCAGACGAAGGACACCTACGAGTACGACGCGGTCGGCAACACGACCTCACGGAAGCTGGGCACCAGCCCGAAGCAGAACCTGGTCTGGGACGTCGAAGGACGTCTGAGCCAGCTGACCCCGGAGGACGGCAAAGCGACGTCGTTCGTCTACGACGCCGGCGGCAACCGGCTGCTGCGCCGGGATCCCACGAGCAACACCACCACCCTGTACCTGGGTTCGATGGAACTCGCCCTCGACACGAAGGAGTCCGACCCGGCCAAGCAGTCCGTCACGGGCACGCGTTACTACGCCCACGGCGGTCAGCAGATCGCGGTCCGTACGCCCAAGGGCGTCCACTGGCTCGGCGGTGGCCAGAACGGCACGGCTGAACTCGCCGTGAACGCCAAGACACAGGAGCTCACCCAGCGGCGGACGCTGCCCTTCGGCGGTCCGCGCGATGCCAAGCCGGTCGCGTGGCCGAACGACAAGGGCTTCTTGGGCGGCACGATGGACTCCTCCACGGGCCTGACACATCTGGGGGCCCGGGAGTACGACCCCAACTCCGGTCGTTTCATCTCGGTCGACCCTGTCGCAGATCTCTCCGATCCCCAGCAGCTGCACGCCTACGCGTACGGCCGCAACAACCCGCTGGGATTCCCGGACCCGTCCGGAAAGCTCTTCGGGATCAGCTGGGACGACGTCACGGACTTCGTCGAGGACTATGGCCACGAGACACTCGACGTGATCGGCATGGTGCCGGTGGTCGGCGAGTGGGCCGACGGCGTCAACGGCCTGTGGTACTTGGGCGAAGGCGACTACCTCAACGCGTCGCTCTCCTTCGCGTCGGCGGTTCCGATCGCCGGCTATGCCGCGACGGCGGCCAAGGGCGCGAAGTATGTCGAGGAAGGTGCTGACGCGGCCAAGGCGGTCGAGAAGACCGAAGCTGCGGTCGAGGATACGGCGAAGACGGCCGCCAAGACCGAGGAAGCCTCGAAGGACGTGGCCAAGGCCGCCGAGGAGGCGACCCCGCCGCCCGCCCCCAAGCCCAAGCCCGAACCGAAGCCCGAGGCCCCGGCCGAGCCCAAGCCGAAGCCGGCTCCGGCGGCGGAGAAAGCCGATCCCGTCTCGAGTGGCAAGGCACCCGACAGAGGCGGGAAGAGCGAGGGCGGCGGTAAGTCGTCCTGTAGCGACAACAGTTTCGTTCCCGGAACCGAGGTCGTCCTGGCGGACGGCACGGCCAGACCGATCGAGAAGCTGGAGATCGGCGACAAGGTTCTTGCCACCGACCCGGAGAAGGGCATCACCGAGCCCAAGCCGGTGTCCGCCACGATCGAGGGCCATGGCACCAAGCAGTTGGTGAAGCTGACCGTCGACACGGACGGCGACCGCGGTACGGCGACGGACACCATCACCGCGACTGCCAACCACCCCTTCTGGCTCCCCGAGCTGAAGAAGTGGGTGAACGCCGAAGAGCTCAAGCCAGGCCAGTGGCTGCGGACTTCGTCCGGGACGTGGGTCCAGGTCACGGCGGTCCAGGCGTGGACGCAGCAGGCGACTGTCCGCAACCTCACGGTGGACGGGATCCACACGTACTATGTGCGGACAGGGTCGACGCCGGTCCTGGTTCACAACTGTAAAGTAACTGCAGCCGCTCGAGCGGAAGCTGACGCGGCATCCTCTACCACTCCGAGCAAGATGCGCCCGGCTGTCGCGGAAGCGCTTCAGCTGCCCAACGGTAAGATCTACTCGAGTCCAAGTGTGAGAGGTGAACCGCCAGCCCTGCATCCGATCGTTCAGGAGATTCTGGACGACATTCCAGTACTGGATCGTGGCGTCGGGCACGGGAGTTGCGGTTTGGCCGTGTGTGTCTCCCAAGCACTGTCCGATGGCCATAATCCAACAGGAGGATCAGCCGCCGCGGTGATCGTGCGAGGATCGAAAGATCACCCGAAGCACGGACTTCCTGTTGGTCCCTGTGACAGCTGCGTGGCGCTGGAGGATGCCTTCAGCCTCCACTTCCGCAATTTGGAGGGATCCTGAAGGTGAGATTCTCTGACGAAGTCGACCGCGTGCTCCGCGAGGCGGGCTGGGTGCCTGGAAGGTGTGTGGACCCAGAACCGTGGCTGTCAGCCCTTGAAGCTGAAGGACTCAGCAGGCACAAGGCGGTCAGCGATTTCCTGGCCGAGTTCGGGGGGGTTGCGGTGAACATCTCGGGATCCGGAATCAGCCGTGCTCGTGAGCCATTCGAGCTCGACCCGATGTTGTGCATCGGCGAGGGAGACAGGTTCCTGGAATGGAGCGAGGAGATCGGAAGGTCGATTTTCCCCGTCGGTGAGCATGATATGGGCCGTTTCTTTCTAGGGGTCGACGAGCGTAGCGAGCTCTACCTGGTGGAAACTTGGGTGGCCTCCTTCGGTCCCATGCCGGAAGCGATGGAAAATCTGGTTCTCGGTGTGCAGCCGGTCAATGTAACTGACATGACTGGCTGATTCGCGAGGTGCTCTGCTGGCTTTTTGTGCAAGTCCTGCTTTTCTTGAGTTAGGTGAGGGCAAGGCCGGCGTGGCCACTCAAGTGCGCTTCCCTATCAGGGGAATCGTAGAGATGTGATGTTTACTTGGACCCCACTGGACCTAAAATCCAGTGGGGTCCAAGCTTTGGGCGTCGCGGAATCTATTAGCGTGCTGGGCCCTGCCTGGCACATGAGCACCTTCGGGCTGTCCCGTGCCCCTGATCAATTGCCTTGCCGGGTGATGCCGAGTTAACGATGCTGGGCCTGTGCCGGGACAGCGGAAGAAGAAACGCCATTGACGGGAGGAGGCGTCCTTCGCCTGACACCAACCCATCCCGCGTAGCCCTTGCCCCTTCCTGTGCCTCCAGGTGCCCCGAGCTGACCCGGACCGACGGCCGAAGAAAGGCCCCGACCGCACGTCTCGGGGGAGAAGCGCAGGCGGGGCGCTCTCGGGGCAGACTCTAGGCCCGAACCTGCTTCGGACCGGTCTCTGCAGCAGTCCTGGAGTACTCAGCGACTCGGCTGGCGACGATCGACCCCGGAGGGGCTGTGACGATCGTCGGGTGACTGGCGTGCTCCCAGAACTCCCGGTGCCCCGTCTTCTTCATATGCTCGTGTTGCCACGACTGCACGGCACTGCAGTCCTCCTTGACGTCGAACGCAGCCCCACACCCGTCGGCCCGGCACTCGACCGCGTACTCGGCACACACGCTCGGGTCCTGCGCCGTCGTCCAGTCGGCGAACCGCTGGAGACGCCTCACCTGGACCGCCCCTTTGCATGCGGGTGCCGGGCGATCTCCACGTTCGTGTCTGTCACCTTCGAGTGGTCGCCCTGCCTGCGGGCCGTATCCCGCTCCTTCGCCAGCGCTGAGCAGACGTCACAGCCATTCACAGGGCGGGGCTCCACATTCGGCATAGCCAGCGTCACCGACCTTGACGTAGTCGTTGTCATCTGCCGGACGCTATGCAGAAGCGGGGTCACCAACAGGGACAGGATGTCCCCCTCAGCCGGCCAGTACCTGTACGTCCTCGGCGAGGGCTACTGCGTCTGGCTTCAGCGGCCCACGGGCCTCCTTCACCAAGTCGTAGACCAGGGTCCGAGCAACCGGGGTGAACCTCACGGTCTCCGGTGACGCCTCCACGGCGCGCCTCATCCAGTGCAGCGCCCCGGCCTGGTCCTTGCGCTGCTTCTGCGCGCGCCCAAGCTCGATCAACACCCGTGAACGGCGCTCTACGCTCGGGACTGTGTCCAGGTCCACCGTTTCGGCCCGGCTCATCGCGGTCCCAGGCGTCCGCAGGTCTGTTGCCACGCTGACGGCGTGGATGTCAGCGTTACCCCGGCCGAACACCGTCCACGAATGGGCGTAGCCAGCGGGGAGTCGGCGTGCGGTGCGGTCGGCCTCGTCCCAGTGCCGCCATGCAACGCCCTCAGAACCCTCCCGCGCATGTGTGATAGCCGCGTGGAGGTGCAGGGCCCCGTAGACTCCCCGGATGTCGTCAGGGCCTGTCTCAAGGTATGGCTTGATGGCGTCGGCGGCTTCGGTGACGACACGGATTGCCTCTTCCGCGTAGCCGGATTCACGCAGCCCGTTGGCCCATGTCCAGGATGCCCCGGCGAGGCACAAGGGGCTGTCGGCTTCCTGTGCGGCGTTCCTGCCCCGGTCGGCGATCAACCAGTACAGCTCTGGCTCGACTGCGAACGCGGCTGCCTGCTGGGCGAGGTGGTAGACATCGGCGAGGACGGCGTACGCCTTCCGGCGCTCCGGCCCGTCGAGACGGCGGGGGAGCGCGGACGCGTCGCGAATGAGGGCGGGCAAGAGGGCGGAGACCTCCGACCGCTGGAAGCGGGACGAGTGCCACAACTGCCACGCCTCGGCCACACGCCCCTGAAGCATGTCCACGCTTGGCGGCTCGTCGGGAACAGCGAACAGCGGCCCCCGTAGGGCCTCACGGATCTCGGCAATACCCGGCAGCATCAACCGCGCGGATGGGGCGACCGGGGCAGGCGCGGCGTCACCTGTCAAGGCGCTCAAGTCACTGATCTTCAGGGCAGTTGCGAGCCTGACAAGGAGGGTGTGGTCACGAAGCTGACGCTCACCGGCTTCGATCTTCTTCAGCCAGTCGGGGCCGCGCCCAACCAGCCCTGCGAGCACGGGTCGTGTCATTCCGCGTCGTTCCCTGTAGAATCTAATCCGCTCCCCAGTGGTCATCCCGGCCGGGTTTGTCATTTCCGCTCCCTGTACGAGGCCAAGCCCTTCTGACGAGCGTACGCCGTGCGGACTGTGCGAACGAGTCGAGTTCGTCGCCTAGTTGACGTTCGTATGCATGAATCCGGCAACGCGGAAGACCCCCGACAGTCACCCCATGCAGGGGTGACCACCGGGTGGGCCGAAGGCGGTGTGTGGCCATGGGGTATAACCCGAGGAAGGCCCAGTAATGGAGCAGCCGAGGGCGAGGCCCTGGCCACTGCCGTTTACTCTGCTTGGTTCCCCCCACGCGCAGCCACTATCGGCGGCACGTGTGCCCGGAACTTGTTCTTCAGGTCGGCGCCGCGGATGACGCCTGCCGTGTGGTACGTCAGGCCCCATGCATCGATGGCCGAACCGTCCGCGAACATGCACATGTTGTGCAGGTGATCGCGGTCGACCGGGTCGCCCTTCTTGATCCAGCCGCCCGTCTCCGACTTGCGTTCGCCGAACTGGGTCGTGCCACCGAGCTTGGCGCAATAGGCGGCGGAGGGGTTGCCCACCGGGTGGGCGGGGAGGGCGGGTTTGCGGGTGTAGGCGAGGGAGGCGAGGGTCGGGGCGTCGGCGGCCAAGGTATCGGTAGGAAGGACGAGTTGGGTGTGGTCCTTGGACGATTGGAAGTGGCAGAGTTCGCGGATCGTGCCGAGGGGGGTCAGTTCGGCGCCGTTGTCGTAGTAGGCGCGGTATGCCGCCGGGTGGCCGTCCTGTCGGGTGCACCACGATGATGCGGCGGCGGGCTCGTCGGCCGTGGCCTGGGCGGTGAGCAGGAGTGTCGAGCCGGTGGCGAGAGCCAGGGCAGCGGCTGTGACACGTGCTCGCATGACGTCCTCCTGAGGGCCGGGTTCCGTACTGGGACGGGAGACAGCCTGGGGGAGGGATGGGAGGGCGTCAACGGGCCCATCAGGACAGTTCGTCCGCCAACAGGTCCATCAGGAGGCCGTCCTGCCACTTGCCCGTCAGCGGGTCCAGGGAGTACGCGCGCATCACCCCCACCGGCTTGAAGCCGACCTTCGCGTAGCTGCGGATCGCCGCCGTGTTGGCCGCCGCCGGGTCGATCGTCAGGCGGTGGTGCCCCCGGGTGCCGATCAGCCAGCGGGCGAGGGTACGGATCGCGTCGGTGCCGAGGCCCTTCCCCTGGTGGGCCGTTGCCAGGAAGACGTCGATGCCCGCATGACGGAACTCGGGGTCCGGCTCCTCCGCGAACTGGATGGCGCCGATCACCTCCCCGTCCAGGACGACGGCGAGCATGTCGGCGTAGTCCTCCGGGGGCGACCACCACGCCGCCACCGCCGGTTCCCGCACGATCCGGTCGAGCACCGCGGCCTCGTCGTCCGCCACGGGCCGCAGGACGACCCTCTCCCCACGCAACTCCATGGCGGACATTGTCGCCCATGACCAGCGCCGATCAACTTGCGGCCTGCTTCAGGGAACGGGGCGAGTCGACGAGCACGGCGGTGGCGCCGAGACGTGCAGCGGTACGCAGGTCGGCCGCCGTGTTGATGCCGATCATGACGATCGGTGTCCGGGCGGAGCGGGAACGGAAGCAGCCGACGGATTCAGGGGTCCACAACTGCGCGGTGACCGCGGCTTCTCCGGTGCCCAGCGTGAACTTCTCCTGCAGCGTCATCCGGCGCTCGAGCTCGAACCCCGCCCACGAGCCGGCCGGAGGCGCGCTCTTGCAGGCGTGTTCGAGGGCCACTTCGGCCAGCCGCTGCCGCGTGGCGTCGCGCGACTCGGCCACCTGCGCCCCGGGGACGCGGGAGAGCAGACCGGTGACCTCGGCATCGGTCGAGTACAGCTTGACGCGGCCCCACGCCTGCTGCTCGTCGAGGACGCGGGTCACCGCGTCGACGACATGCCGGGCGGGCGTCTGCTTGAGATCCAGGTAGATCTGCTTGCCCGCGGGCACGGCCGCCAGAGCCGCCTCCAGCGTGGGGATGCGGAGGGGGCGGGCGCGGTAGGGGTAGGAGCCGTCAGGGCCCTTGAAGCTATAGCCGGCGTTGAGTTCGTCCAGTTCGTCCAGCGTCTTGTCGGCCACGGGGCCGGAGCCGTCCGTCAGCGCCGACAGGTCGGTGGGGCGGTACAGGACGGGAACGCCGTCCTTGCTGGCCTGGACACTCAGCCATTCCCCGTCCGCCCCCGCCTTCAGCGACTCGGAGACGGCCAGCAGGGTGTTCTCGGGAAAGTCGCCGGTGCCCCCTCGATGGGCGACGATCAAGGGCTTCGTCCGCGCTTGGCCGGCCGGGGACCGGTCGGCCTGCGCGGAGGCGGGGGCGCTTGCCGTGAGCGCGGGAACGGCACAGGCGACAGCAACGGCGACAGCGGCGAGGGCCGGGACGGACCGGCGCCGTACCGCTGCCGCCGCTCCGTGATCGTGGGATGCCATAGGCGTGATCATAGGGAGGCAGCGGCTCCGCGCCGCTACCGCGCCCCCGCCAAGTGCCGTGCGAAGAATCCGCGGATCGCGCGGCGGACCGCCGGGACCGCTACGGCCGGGTCGACGGTGCCGATCAGTGCGGCCCTCTCCGCCGCCGTCATCAGCCCGGCGGCCTGGAGCCGGGGGACCATCGCGGCGTAGTCGGTGAAGACCCAGTGGTTGGCGTCGGCGATGCGCATGCTGCGGACCCGGCTGCGCGAGCGCGCGGTCACGGCCGACCAGGAACGGTCCATTTCCTGCCGCCGGTCGAAGCCCTCGCTGCCGAGCAGGAGCAGCGGCCGGTCGATTCCGTGCGCCGCGACAGGGAACGGCTCGGCTGCGCCGCCGGGGGCGGAGGGCGGGTAGTCGAGGTAGCCCTCCAGATTGATCCCGGCGCGCACCCGGCGGTCCTCGTACATCACCTCGGTCACGGCGCTCCCACCCGCCGAGTGCCCGTACACGCCGAGGCGGCGCAGGTCGAGCGTCTCCGCCAGCCCGCGCGGCAGCGGCAGACCGGCCGCCTGCCCGAGCCGGTCGATGACGTGGCGCAGGTCGGCGATCCGGGCGTCGACCATCGTACGGGCCACGGCCGGCCGGTCCCGCGGGTCGCCGCGGAAGACGGTCGTCCGCACGGTGCCGTCCCGGTACGGCCGGACGTCCGGGAACTGGACGGCGGCCGCGTCACCGGGGTGGTCGACCGAGACGACGACGGCGCCGTGGCTGGCCAGGTCCTCGGCCAGGGACGTACCCAGCCCGCGCGGGTCGCCGCCGCCCGGGCTGTGCACCAGCACCGGCCACCGGCCCGGCAACGGAGCCGCGCCCTCGTACGCGTGGGACAGGGTGGCACCCCAGTCCACGCCCGCGGCGGGGAGATGGAGGGGAGTGAGGGGAGCGATCGCTCCGAACGCGTCTGCCGCCTGCGGCGGCAACTGCGGAGCCGGGACGAGGCCGGTCACATCGCGGGCCGGGTAGTGGACCGTCAGCATGAGCTCCCGCACGGGGATCCGGGGATCCCACGGGTCGCGCCGGGAACGGTCGGTGAGACGGACCGGTCGGCACCCCACGGGGTGGGGGCCGGTGGGCGCGGGCAGGGTGAGGACGACGTCACCGGCTCGGGAGTCGGTGCGGGAGCCGGTGCGGGAGTCGGCATGGGCGTGGCCGCCGGCACCGAGCAACAGCGCGGCGGAGCCCGCGAGTACGGATCCGGTGACGGTACGTCGGCTGATGGAGAAGTCGTGGGTCATGGGGCGCATGCTCGCCCGCCCGTACGGTCGCGGACGATCGTTTAGGTTGGAGGCTCAAGGCTGGCGCCACCGGGGGGGGGACTTCCATGATCCGGATCCACTTCGCACCGGACGACTTCGCCCGGGTCGCCCTCGCCCCCAGACCGGCGCCGCTCCAAGAGCTCAATGTGGCACTGACGATGATGTGCCGCCGCGACGGGGAACTCCTCCACGGACCGTGGCGGCGCAGGGCGCTGCACACCCTGCCGAAGGCGGCCCACCCGCTCGCCGACCTCGTCCCGGCCGGGCCGGCGCCGAGCTTCCTGGACGTCCTGACCGATTCCCTCCCGGACGCCCTGGACCACGTCCGTCCGGCCTCGCCCGGGCTGGCCGGTGCCGAACTGGAACGCGTCTACGCAGCCGTGCGCACCCCCGCCCCCGCGTGGATCCGTGACCTGCACCGGGACGACCCCGGGGCGTGGCGCGTGGTCCACCGTGCGCAGCATGCGGCGTTCCAGGCGATGCTCGGCCCGGTCTGGGCGCAGGTACAGGATCTGCATCACGCCGAGTTCCTCCGCCGGGCCGTTCAACTCGCCGAAGGCGGCGTCGGTTCGGTGCTGTCCGGGCTGCTGCCGGGTGCCCGTCTGCACGGAGGCGTCTGGGAACTCCCGGGCAGGCCGCGGGAGGTCCGCCTCGGCGGACGCGGTCTGCTCCTCCTGCCCACCTTCCACTGGACCGGCGGGCCGCTGGTATCCGATCTCCCGGACCGTCCTGTCGCGGTCACCTACCCGGCGGGTACCGGCCTGCTGCCCCGGCCGGACGGCTCCGCCGGCCCGCAGGCACTGGCCAAGGTGATCGGGAGCACCCGTGCCGAACTCCTGCGCCTGCTGGCCGAGGAGCACACCACGACCGAGCTCGCCCGACGGCTCCGCGTCAGCGCCGCCACGGTCTCGGCCCACACCGCGGCCCTGCGCGGCGCCGGGCTGATCTCCACCTCGCGTGCGGGCAAGGCGGTCCTGCACCGGCGCACCGCGCTCGGCAGCCTGCTGCTACGGGGAGGTGCCTGAGAGCCGTCCAACGGGCCGGAACGCCGTCTGTCGGGTGCTTCGTTCCGCCCGCGCCCGTCCGAAGACGGGTTCGTGATCGTCCCACCCCTGTGAGTGATTGCAGCAACCACCCCCACGATCAGACGATTTACCCCGGATAGCAGCACACGGCAGCGACCACCTCTGGAGGCCCACCCATGCCATCCTTGCCCCGGCTCGCCCGCATCAGCAGCGTCATCGGATCGCTCGGGGCCGCCCTCGTCCTCGCAACCTCCGCCTCGGCCGCGCCTCTTGCCGCCTGCTCCCTGCAAATCGACGACGGCACGACCGTCAGCTCCCGGCAGGTCGCCGTCGGGCAGTGCGTCAATCCCTCCCTGACCACCCACATCCATAGCGTCACGGTCGGCAGCCGAGCCGGTAGTGGGAGCATGACGGCCTTCCAGTCCCGTAATTGCACCGGCAATGTCGTCAGGCAGGGGCAAAGCCCCATGTACTTCAACCCGCCCGTCGGTATCGGATCGGTCCGCATCGACTCCTGCCCCTGAGAACGGTGGGCCAGGCGGTGGCTTCGTTACGTGGCCAAGCCGAGGAATACATCGGCGAGTTCGCGCGGCCGGGAGAACATCGGCCAGTGACCGGTGTCCAGCTCGACCAGCCGCCAGTGCTCACCGGCCAGCAGTTCGGCCACGTCGTCGCCGGGCTCGGCTCCGGCGTACAGGCATATGACGTAGGTCGCCGGAAGATCGCCGAGTGGCCGCGCCAATACGGCGGGTTCGGTGAGCGTGGCGCCCGGGTGCGGCGTCGAGCCGGCCGCGATCCGGGCGATCTGCTCATCGGTGAGATCCTGGCCCTCGTAATAGGATGCGGGGACGAGCGGCCAGGATCCGCCGTTCTCGGCGATCGCCGCCTTCACCTCCGCCCCGCCGTCCGGCCAGGCGGAGAGGAACGACTCGCCGTCGGCCGGAACGCAGGAGTCGACGAAGACGACGCGCGCCAGCCGGTCGCCGATCCGCTCCGCGGCCTGGCCGACCGGGATGCCGGCGTAACTGTGGCCCACCAGGACGACATCGCGCAGATCCCGGCGTTGGACCTCGGCGACGATGTCCTGGACGTGGGTCTGCTGCCCGGCCGGCACGTCCCGCTTCTCGGCGAGGCCGGACAGCGTCAACGGGTGAGCGCCATGGCCGGCCGCACGCAGATACGGCACCACCTCGTCCCACGCCCACGCCCCGAGCCGCGCGCCTGCGACCAGTACGAAATTCGCCATGGCCGCACCGTAGCGGAGCCGTCCGACAACTGGCCCGGAAATACTTGCGATACGAGCCTATCCGCGGCTGCGGATCATCGACAGCAGCAGCCCGTGGGTCCCGGCGTCCGCGGCCACGAGAAGCCCCCGTCCCGTCGGCCCGGTCGGAGCGCCGTCGATTCCGGTGACGACGCAGCCGGCGGCCCGGCACAGGGCAATACCGGCGGCGAAGTGCACGCTCTCGGTCAGGTCACCGCCGTCGGTGACATAGGCGGCGCGCTTTCCGGCCGCGACCCAGGCCAGGGCCAGCGTCGTGGACACGACCCGGGGCCGGAAGCGTTCGACGAACCCGGGGTGGGCGAGCAGGTCAACCGCCTTGAACCCGGGCGCACTCGGAAAGGGCGGGTCCAGGTTCACGTCCACCAACCGGGAGGCCGCCGTGGGCGTCAGCCGCTCGTCGGCCCCGTCGCGCCGGACCCGGGCCGCCGCACCGTCGGTGAAGAAGACCTCGTCGGCGAACGGATCGGCCACCGCGGCCGGACCGTCGCGCAGGGCCACATTGACGGCCACCACCATGGTGCCGACGGCGTAGTTGAGCGTGCCGCACAACGGGTCCACCAGCCACTGACGCGCCGAGCCGGCCGCGCCCCGCTGCCCGCCCTCCTCGCCGAGTACGGCGTCATCCGGCCGCGCGGCACGGATGACGCCGAGGATCGCCTCCTCGGCCGTCACATCGGCGTCGGTGGCGAAGTCTCCGGCGCCCTTGTCGATACGGGTGAGCCGCTGTCCGTACTTGGCGTGCACGACCTCGGCGCCGGCACGTGCCGCGGCTATCGCCACTTCGGTGTCGTCAAGGCCTGTCCATGAGTTGATCACGGCGCGCACAGTATCGGGACGGTGTCGACGCCCGTGGGGCGGATCGGCAGCACCGCCCTCCGAGGTGGCGTCGAGGGCGACGAACAGGGTTCGTTCCGGCAACTCGCGTATTCCGGCAGGATGTTCCATGAACTGTGTGAACTCGGCCGGAACTGACAGGAGGGGAAGACGTGGACTCCGTCTGGGACAGCATCGTCGGCCTGACCGAAAGACTCGACCGGCACAGCCGGCACGACGGCGACATGCGGCGCGTCCTGCAGATCCTGAAGATCGGCGAAGAGGCCGGTGAGGCCGCCGAGGCCGTCATCGGCGTCATGGGGCAGAACCCGCGCAAGGGTTTCTCCCACACCTGGGCCGACGTCGAGGCGGAGGTGTGCGACGTGATCATCACGGCCATGGTCGCGTTGCAGCGGCTCACCCCGGACGCCCGCACGGTCTTCGCCGAGCACCTGGACCGCACTGCCCGGTGCGATCTCGCCGAAGGGAACGGGCGTTGACGAACGCATGGGTGCCGCCGGAGGAGTGCAGCGCGCGTCTGCAGAAGGTCACGATGTACGGGTCGTTGCTCTTCACCGACACCGCCGGACGTCCGCTGCAACTGCTCTCGTCCGTCGCCACGGGGGTGTGGCAGTTCCCCGGGGGCAACACCGACGCCGGTGAATCCCCCTGGGAGACGGCGGTGCGCGAGTGCCGGGAGGAGACCGGCCTCGACTTCACCGGCCCGCCGCGCCTGCTGGCCGTCCACTTCATGCCGTCGGTCGGGGGCTGGGTGGCGTGCCGGGCCGGGTTTATCTTCGACGGCGGGGCCCTCACCGATGAGCAGCTCGCGTCGATCCGGCTCGATCCGGACGAGCACACGGAGTGGCAGGTGCGGACGGTGGAGGACTGGGAGCGGTTGTGCGATCCGCCGACGTTCCGCCGCCTGGTGGCGGTGATGGCCGCGCGGCGGGGCGAGGGCGCGTCCTACATCGAGACGGGGGAGTGGACATGACCCGTTCGAAGAGCGTCCCGGTGGGCCGTGCCACCGGCCGTCAGCCGGCCGGGAGTTCGCTCCGCAGCAGGGGGTCCGCAGCCGTCCACCCTCCGGGCAGGGAGGGCTCCACGTCCCCGATCCGCTCGCCGTACGCGGCCACGGTCGCGGCGAGTTCGTCCGGGTGCTGGGACGCGGCAGGGTAGCCCGGCGCCCGTCCGGAGGGCGGCCGGTGCCGTGGCGCATCCGGTCTGCCGGATGAGGGGCGGGACCGTACCGCCGCCAGGGCGAGGGACCACATCAAAGCCCGCCCGGTCCGGGCCCGTTGCCGGTCCTGGTCGGTGGCGGGAGCGGTCTCGACGGCTTCGTGGAGGCAGGCCGCCGTCTCCGTGCCGGCGGTCAGCGCGGCAACGCGTTCCGGCCGGGCGAGCGTACGCGCGCCGAGGAAGTCGACGAGGGCCTCGGTCGCTCCTTCGAAGATCCGGTACACCCGCACGTCGCGGTGGAGCCGGGCGGCGGGGTTCGCCCCGTCGTACACATGCGGACAGGTACCCCAATGGGTCAAGGCCGTTGGGTGTCAGGCCAGTGAGGCCGTCAGATAGGCCTCGCCGAGGAGGTCATCGGCGGGCCAGGCCAGCCCCAGGGCGGTCAGCCGGGTGATCTCGTAGCGGCGGGTGGTGGCCAGGAGGGGCAGGAACCCCGCCCAGGCCCGCTGCAGCAACTGTTCGGCGGGGGTGGTGGCGGGGCCGGGGCCCAGGGTGAGGGCCGTGCCGCCGCCGAGGTGACGGGCAAGGACGCGGGTGACCGTGGTGCCGGGCGTGCCGCGCGGGTGTGCGATCTGATAGACGCGTGCCCGGGAAGGGTGTTCGCGTTCCAGGGTCTCGGTCATGACATGTGCCACGTGCTCCACGGGCAGGAAGTTGACGAGCGCGTCCTCGTGGGTGTCCGGCAGGCGGAGCCGCGCGACGGATACCGGTGATCCGGGGGCGGCGGGCGGCACCGTGCGGCCGAGGGCCGCCGCGATGGCCAATGGGTGCGCCGGGCGCCCCGGATAGGAGGGGGCGGCGGTGATCAGGGCGGGCAGGCGGAAGACGGCGGCGGCCCGGCCGTGGCGGGCACACCAGTCCTGGATCAGGAGCTCGCACAGGAACTTCGACTCCTCGTAGGGGGAGTTGAAACCGGAGGCGCCGTCCAATGGCGCCTCGGGTACGCGCCCATCGCGCCGTGCTCCCGCGACGGCCAGGGTGCTGGCATGACCGAGCAGGGCCCCGGGCCCCGCCGCCTCCAGCAGCTCCAGGATCCGGCGCATTCCCCCGGTGTTGCGGGTGTGGACGCCGGGATCGGCGGGGTTGAGGGAGATGTCGGCCGCACAGTGCCAGAGCATCCCGATGCCGTCGGCGAGCCGGTGGAAGGCCGTTTCGTCCAGGCCGAGGCGCGGCAGGGTGACGTCGGCCGTCACGAATTCCAACCGGCTTTCCAGCATGCGCAGTTCGGATTCCGGTGTGCCGCCGTGGGCCAGGAAGCGGTGGATGCGGGGCAGGGCCGGCGGGGAGCCGGGGCGGACGAGCAGGATCAAGGACCGGTGCCGGGTGAGGAGTTCGCGCACCAGGTGCAGGCCCAGGAAGCCGGTGCCTCCGGTGATCAGGACGGTCATCGGACGGGCGGCGGGCCGACGGCGTCGTGGTGGGCGAGGACCCGGTCGGCGAGCGTGGTGAGGCTGGTGCCTCCCAGCAGTTCCGTGGTGGGGAGCGCGCAGCCCAGGCGCTGTCGGACCAGCGTGGCGAATTCGGAGGCCATGAGGGAGTCGACGCCCAGGTCGTCGAGGGGGCGTTGCGGGTCGACGCGGTCGGCGGTGGTCTGCAGGACGCGGGCCAGCAGCCCGGTCAGGACCTCCATCGTCCCGTCCCGGTCTCCGCGGTCGGGCGCGGTGGCGGCGTCGTCCGGTGGCGCCTCGTCGGGCAGCAGGGCGCCGGTGCGGGGAGCGGACAGGCTGTACAGCAGTCGCCCGGCCCGGCCCCAGTCGATCCGGCCGACCATCACCACCTCCGCGCCGGGGTCGGCCAGCAGGGCGTCCAGCGCCGACAGCGCTTCGCCGACCGTGAGGTCGTCCGCGCAGAGCGGTGCCACGGTCCGTCCGGTTCGCCGGGCGCGGTGCACATGGCCGGTTCCGCCGATCGTCCCCCACTGGACGGCGAGGCCGGGCAGCCCGGCGCGGCGGCGTTCGCGGACCAGGGCCTCCAGCGCGGTGTTCGCGGCTGCGTAGGGTGCCTGGTGCATATTGCCCAGCAGACCCGCCACCGAGCTGTGCACGACGAAGAAGTCGAGATCGCGGTGCCGGGTGAGGTCGTCCAGGACCAGTCCGGCGGTCATCTTGGCATCGAGCACCGCCCGGACGCGGTCGTCGGTCAGCTCCTCCAGCGGGGCGTCGTCCAGCACCATCGCGGCGTGCACCACGCCGGCGAGGCGCCGCTGCGCGGCGTCGATGCCGGCCATGACGGTGCGCATGGCCGCCGCGTCCGCGGCGTCGGCGGCGTGCACGGCCACCTCCACCCCCTGCCGGGCCAGCTCCGCCAGCAGGGCCGGTGCCTCTGGAGTACGGATGCCCCGGCGGCCGACCAGGGTCAGGTGCCGGGCCCCGCGGGCGGCCAGGTGCGCCGCCGTCGCGGCTCCGAATCCGCCGAGGCCACCGGTGACGAGATAGGTGGCGCGGGGGTCCAGGGCCGGTGGGGCCGAGGGCGGGGAGGGCGGCGCCGGGTCCTCCAGGGAGACGACCAGCTTGCCGGTGTGCCGGGAGTGCTGAAGGCAGGTGAAGGCCTCGTGGACCTGGCCGGCGGGGAAGACGCGGTGCGGCAGCGGCCGGTACGCGCCGTTGCGCAGGGCTTCGCCGATCGCCGCGAGGTGGCCGTCGGCCACCTCGTCGGCCCGGTCGCACCAGGGGAGGATGTCGAAGGCGAAGAACGACAGGCCGCGGTCGAAGGCCGCGGTCGGCAGCGAGGTGTCGGCGAGGAAGTCGCGTTTGCCCAGTTCGATGAACCGGCCGTCGTGCCCGAGCAGTTCCAGGCTGCGGACCAGGGCCTCGCCCGCCAGGGAGTTGAGGACGACATCGACCCCCTCGCCCCCGGTGAGGTCGCGGACACGGTCGGCGAAGCGCAGGCCGCGGGACGGAAGGACGTGCTCGACGCCGAGCAGGCGCAGCAGGTCGCGCTTGGCGGGGGTGCCGGCCGTGGCGACGACCCGGGCGCCCACCCGCTGGGCGTACTGGACGGCTGCCAGGCCCACACCGCCTGCGCCCCCGTGCACCAGAACGGTCTCGCCGGCGCGGAGCCGGGCGAGGTGCCCCAGAGCGTGCTGGACGGTCAGAAAGGCGGCCGGGACGGTGGCGGCCTCGGTGAGGCTCAAGTGCGGGGGTACGGCGATGGCCCGGTCGGCCCGTCCCCGGACATGGGTGCCCAAGCTCCCCGGGGCCAGTCCCAGGACCCGGTCGCCGGGGGCCGGTGTGTCCACCCCGGGGCCCACGGCGGTCACTGTGCCGGCGTACTCCAGACCGGGGGCCGTCGCGGGCAGGGCCACCAGGGCGGTGGCCGCCAGCACATCGCGGTAGTTGAGGCCGGCCGCTCCGACCTCGACGACGATTTCACCCGGTCCGGGCACCGGTGGTACGGAGGGTCGCCAGTCCAGCCGGTAGCGCGGGCCGGGAGCGGAGAGCGTCAGCGTACGGGGCGTGGCGGGCCCACCGGTTGCGGGCTGCCGCGAGGGAGCGGGCGGGACGAGTCGGGGGACGAAACGCCCGTGCGGGGTGAGCAGGATCTCGTCCTCGTCGGATCCGGCCAGGATCTCCGTCACGAGCCGTTCCCCCGCTCCTCCGGTGCTGCCGGGGCCGGTCATGGCCACCCTGCGCACCCGCATCCCGGGGCATTCGTTGGCCAGTGTCCGGGCCGCGCCCCACAGGGCCGCGCCCGCGCCCGTGCCGGTGGGCGGACAGCGTCCGTCGTCCGCGGCGCCCGGGACCACCAGCCAGAGTGTCACCCGGCAGTGCGGCGGCAGGCTTCGGGCGGCGAGCGCGACGGCACGCAGCACGGCCGTCCCGTGGACCGCGCGGCCGGTGCGCTCCACAGGGGCGCCGTCGTCGGGGCCACCATCGTCGGGTGCGCACAGCAGCACCACTTCGAGGGAGGGGGAGTCCTGTCCGAGCCACCGCGCCCACTGCTCCGGATCCGTGCTGTCGGCCACGTCGTGGACCGACGCCGGGCCGATGCGGGTGCGCAGGGCGGACAGCAGGAAGGCGGGGTCGGCCGTATCGAGGGGCGCCACCAGCGCCGTGCACCGCCGGCCACCGCCCGCCACCTGGTGCGCGGTAGGTGCCGGCCGGGGCCGGCGGGCCGCGAGGAGCGCAGAGTAGGCATTGCGGGCGGGCTCGGCCGGGTGGCACACCTGGACAGTGCCGGTGAAACCGTGGCGTTCGAGCAACGGTGGCCAGGCCTCGCGGGCGAGCAGGGGACCGTCGGGGCGCAGATCGGTGTCGGTGGCGTGCCAGTAGGAGTCCAGCAGCCCGAACACGGGGGTCAGCAGCGAGCTGTCGTGGTTCTCCAGCGCGAGCAGCAGACCGTGGTCGGCGAGCAGTCCGCCGACGCGGGTCAGGGCCGCGGCCAGGTCACGGGTGGTGTGCAGGACGTTGGACGCGATCACCAGGTCGAACGACCCCTCGGCAAAGCCCTGTTCGCCCGGGTCGGCCTCCAGGTCGAGACGCCGGAAGTCGAGGGAGGGGAAGTCGCGGAACCGGTCGCGCGCCCGGGGGAAGAAGGCCGTGGAGACGTCGGTGTAGGTGTAGTGGGCCGAGGCGGGCGGCAGTTCGGGGAGCAGCAGAGCGGTGGTGCTCCCCGTGCCGGCACCGGCCTCCAGCACGCGCAGCGGTCGGCCCGGCGGCAGATCCGAAACCAGGGACTGCACCAGCAGCCGGGCGATCCGGTTGTTGTGACTGGCGGTTCCGTTGGCGTCGTAGTAGCGGGCCGCCACCGAGTCCGGTCCGGACAGCAGGAGTTCGAGTGGATCCTTCGTACCGCGCAGCACCGCGGCGAGGTGCCGGCCGGCCACTCCGAAGGCGTGGAACGTGGCGATCTCCTCGGGCACGTCGCGCACCGCCTCCTGGAAGACCCGGCGCGGGTCGGGGTCCAGGGCCGGTCGCCAGCCCCTGCCGGTGGCGGTGAGCGCCCCGCAGGACGCGGCGACCCCGGCCAGGGCGCGCAGCAGCCGGATGTGCCGCGGCAGCGCTCCGGCCTGCAGCAGGTCGTCGAGGGTGAACTCCGCGCATCCGGGCAGCAGTTCCCGGACTGCCGCCACAGTGGAGTGAGCGGACAGCAACCGTGCCCAGGAAAGGACGCGCCGATAGCGGTGGATGTCCTGGCGTTCCCCGAGCGAGGCCAGCCCGGCGGCGCAGCGGTCGACGACGGCCGCGGGTGCGGGCAGCGGTACGCCGGGCGCGGGCGTTCCGGGCAGCGGCGCGGCCCGCAGGACCTCGGTCAGGCGCGGGGCGTCGGCGATGCCGCCGGCTTCGGACGTGCGGCCGCGGACGCCGAGCAGTTCCAGGGCCACCGTGCCGTGGGCGTCGGCCGCCGTCATGTCCCAGACGGCCTGGCCGTCGGCCGTGGTCCGGGTGCGTACGTGCACGGTTCCGGCCGCCGGGAGGGGCTGCCAGCACCGTACCTCGGCGACTTCGGCGGGCAAGTGGGCCGCTTCGTCACCCGGGATGCTTCGCGCCAGCGGTGCCGCCGCCCGGAGGATTCCGTCCAGGAGGGCTGGTTCGTCGGTGACTTCGCCGGCAGGTGCGGCATAGTGGGCCAGCACCTCTGCGTCACCGGTGCGCAGCCCGGTCAGCGTGCGGACGGCAGGGGTGTGGTGGAGGCCCGCGCGGGTGCAGGACGCGTAGTGGTCGTCGGCGGTGATGAGGCCGGTCAGGCGGGCGGCGATCGCCGTCGCGTCGAGGGCCGGGGGGCGGTCGCGCAGCAGTCTGCGGATCCGGCAGCGGGCGTGCTCCTCCCATTCCCCGGACGGGCGTTGGCGTGTCGCGACGGTGAACTGCCCGTCGCGCGACAGCTCGCAGTGCAGCAGCGACTCCGGCACCGGAAGCTGCGCCGGTGCGGTGGGCGCCCCGGAGACGGTGAGGCCGGTGACCTCGACCGGGGCGTCGAGGACCGTGCGCCCCGCGGCCAGGGCCAGGGCCAGGTGTGCCGCGAGCGGTACGACGGCGGCGCCGGCCCCGTGACCGTCCGGCCGGATCGGGCCGCCGGGCTCCAGCGGCCGCTGCCAGGCCGGGTGCGGTGCCCGTTGCCGCGTGCCGAGCAAGGGGTGCACGGCGGCCGGGCCCTCCTCGTCGGCCGTGTCCTCGCGCCACCAGGAGGGGCTGCCGTTCCAGTGGTGTTCGCGCTGCCAGGGATGGGCGGGCGCGGTCATCACCCGCCCCGGGACGGGGAAGACCTCGCCCCAGTCGACGGCGGCGCCGACGGCCAGCAGCCGGGCCTGGGCAGTGTCCAGCGCCACCGGTCCGGCCGATGTACGGCGCAGCGTGGGCACGACGGCGACCGGCTCCGGCGCGTCGGCCGCCGCAGAGCGCAGATAGGGGCCCAGCACCGGATGCGGGCCGATTTCCACGAGGACGTCGCAGCCCCCGGGATCGGTCAGCGCGGCGACGGCCCGGGAGAACCGGATGGGTTCCCGCAGGTTGCGCCACCAGTGGTCGGCGTCCAGGTCCCGGCCCGCCACCTCGGCACCGGTGACCGTGGACACCATCGTGAGGTGGTTCTCGCGCGGGACGAGACCGGCCAGGCCGTCCTTGAGCATCGTGCGGACGCCGTCCATGGCGGGGCTGTGGAAGGCGTACTCCAGGTCCAGGTCCCGGAAGAACACCTCCTGCCCGGTGAGGTGGACGCCGAGCGCGGCCAGTGCGGAGTCCTCGCCCGCCACGGTCACGTCGTGGTCGCTGTTGATTCCTGCCACGACCAGCCTGCCGGACCAGCGCGGGTCCTCCAGGAGGCGCCCGGCCTCCTCGGCCCCCAGGCCGACCGCGGCCATCCGGCCCGATCCGGCGGTACGGGCCTGGGCCCGGCTGCGCTCGGCGATGACCCGGCAGGCGGCGGCCCGGTCCAGGGCGCCCGCGCAGTAGGCCGCCGCCACTTCCCCCACACTGTGACCAGTCACCGCCGAGGGCCGCACGCCCCGGGCGGCCAGCGCCCCGGCCAGCCCGGCCTGCAGGGCGAACAGCAGTGGCTGGGCCACCTCGGTGCGCCGCCACTGTCCGGGATCGCCCGGCCGGGCCATCTCCTCCAGCACCGACCAGCCCAGGAGCGGGGTCAGTTCGTCGTCCACCGCCGCCACCTCGGCCGCGAACGGCCGCTCCTCGGCCAGCAGTTGGCGCCCCATGCCGTACCACTGCGAGCCGTTGCCGCTGAACACGAACGCCACCCTGCCCCGGCCCACCGCCTTTCCCGAGGCGCCTGCCTCGGCCGGGCCGCCGTCCGCCAGCGAACGCAGCGCGCGTGCCGCTTCCCCGGGTTCTCGGGCGACCACGGCCATGCGGTGGCCGCCCCAGAGCGTACGGCGGCGGCAGGCGGTGAATCCGAGGTCGTGGAGATCGGCCGGCGCGGTGGCGTCGAGGTGCTCCGCCCAGCGACGGGCCGCGTCCGCCAGTGCCGCGGGGGTGCGTGCGGACAGCAGGAGCGGTGTGCTGGTGCCGGGCCGGTCCCCTTCCCGGGCCGGGGGAGCGGCGGCGAGCACGGCGTGGACGTTGGCCCCGCCGAATCCGAAGGAGTTGACGCCCACCACCCGGCGTCCGGTGCCGGCCAGCGGCCGCTCCTCGGCCACCGGCGCCAGGCCCAGCCCGCAGAAGTCGATGGCCTCGTTCGGCGGCAGCGCGTGCAGCGTCGCCGGGATCCGATCCTCCCGCAGCACCAGGACGGCCTTGAGGAGCCCGGCCAGCCCGGCCGCCGCCTCCAGGTGCCCCAGGTTGGACTTGACCGAACCGATGGGCAGGGCAGGGCCGGTGCGCTCGCGCCCCAGCACGACGCCCAGGGCCTCGCACTCCAGCGGGTCGCCCGTCGGCGTGCCCGTGCCGTGCGCCTCGACATAGGCCACCTCGTCGGGGGCGATGCCCGCTTCTGCGTACACCTGCCGCAACAGGTCCGCCTGGGCCCGGGCGTTCGGCAGCGACAGGCCGGTGGTGCGGCCGTCGGCGTTGGCGCCGCTGGCGACGACGACCGCGTGCACCCGGTCGCCGTCGGCGAGCGCGGCGGCCAGCGGTTTGAGTACGACCACCGCGGCGCCCTCGGCCCGGACGAAGCCGTCCGCCCGTGCGGAGAACGGCCGGCACCGGCCGCTGGGGGAGAGCATCGAGGCCTGGGAGAACCCGATGAATCCGCCCGGTCCCAACAGCAGGCTCACCCCACCGGCCAGTGCGAGGCCGCTGCGGCCGGTGCGCAGCATGACGCACGCCTCGTGCACCGCCATGAGCGCCGAGGAACAGGCCGTGTCCACCGCCAGGGACGGTCCGCGGAGGTCGAGGAAGTGGGAGACGCGATTGGCGGTGTTCGTCGCCGCGCCACCACTCATGCTGTACGCGTTGGCTGTGGCCGGCCGCCGCTGCTGGAGGTCGAAGTAGTCGTGCGTGGAGGTCCCCACCACCACGGCGGTGTCGCCGCCGGCCAGCAGCGCCGCGTCGATGCCCGCATCGTCCAGGGCCTCCACGGAGCACTCCAGCATCAGCCGCTGCTGCGGGTCCACCCGGGAGGCCTCCTTCGGGGACAGCCCGAAGAAGTCCGCGTCGAAGAGGGCCGGGTCGTCGGCCAGGAACCCGCCCGCCGCCGTGTACGAGCGGCCGGGGCGTCCCCGGCCCGGGGCATCGGTGAACTCCCGGGCGTCGAAGCGCTCCGGCGGCACCTCGCCGATCACGTCGCGCCCGGCGGCCAGCACCTCCCACAGGGCGTCGAGCGACCGGATGCCGCCGGGCAGCCGGCATCCCACACCCACCACGGCGACCGCGTCAGGCTCCGGCACGAGTGTTCCCTTCGTCCGTCCCCCGGCACACACCCTCCGGCACCCGCTCCAGGCATGCATCCGCTGGCACGGCGTTCGGGCGCCGCTACCGCCCGTCGGTACGCAGCACGTCACCCGTCCGGCCGACCTCGATTGCAGCGTCCGGGCAGCCCCCGGACAGTGAAGACGACCGACGGCGGAACCGTCACCGGCCTCGACCGGCTTCACGAGAAGGCGGGGAACGTCATGCACACATCCCGCACGACCTTGGCACTCACCGGGACGGCAGTCCTCGTCGCGACGGCCGCCGTGACCGGCTGGGCCGCGCACGCCAGGGTCCCCGTCACCCTCAACGTGACGCAGTCGAACGGCAATTGCAACGTCTCCTGGACGAAACCGGGGCTGACCTTCACCCCCGCCACCCCGGGAACCGGCACATCGTCGTACGCCCTGACCAACGGCACCGGAACGGTCACCATCGACCTCGCCCAGGCCACCGACCCCGTCGCCCTGGCCAAGAGCGTCAGCATGGGAGGCTCCTTCAGCGGAGGCTTCACGCTCACCGACGCGGCCGGGCGCTCGCTCCAGATCTCCGACGGTCAGGCGACCGCCCCCACCGGAGGCGCCTCGTATGTCGTCCGGACACCGTCCCGGCCGGCCGGCGTCCGCATACCCGTCTACGTCTACGAGTCGCCCACCATGCTGGTGCCCCAGGTCTCCTCCCTGCTCCCGCCCAAGGTCAGCGTCGCCGTCACGGAGGCCAAGGTCGACGTCACCCCCGAGTTCGCCCAGGCGCTCAACACCACGTTCGGCGCGGGCACGGTGAGCAGCGGGGCGCCGTTCGGTTCCTGCACGGCGAACGTGGTGACCTGAT
Organism: Streptomyces luteireticuli; assembly: GCF_041519305.1. Classification (NCBI taxonomy): domain Bacteria; kingdom Bacillati; phylum Actinomycetota; class Actinomycetes; order Kitasatosporales; family Streptomycetaceae; genus Streptomyces; species Streptomyces luteireticuli. The sequence continues at coordinate 668,702 of NZ_CP167927.1, read as the reverse complement.
CCCTGGACGGGCCGATCCGGCGCCGTTACCTCGCGAGATGTGAGTAATTTCCGGAGCCCGGCCCGTTGTTCACCGCTCCTGGCGCACCTTGACGCCGCCGATCAGCGAGTAGGAACGGACCTTGACCACCGGGCCGCCCTCCTCGCCGGCCGTGTCCTTGCTCCGGCCGCCGATCAGGGAGAACCCGCGGACCTCGACCGCCGTGCCGGCCGGGACGGTGACGTCGACGCCGCCCAGGAGCGAGAAGGCGTCGACCTCGGCGGACGCGCCCTCGGGGTAGGCGAGTTCCGCGCCGCCGACCAGGGCGGCCTTCACCAGGCGGGTCGGGCCGTCGGGCAGGTCGGCGGCCGTGTGGTCGAGCTTGGCGCCGCCCACCGCGGCCACGTGCACCGTGCGCTCCCGGGCCGTGAAGGTGCCCTGGTGCTTGAGGCCGCCGAGGAGGGACAGGCACCACTCGGTGCGGCGGGTGCGGGACGCGGTGTTCTTCGTGATCTCCATGTCCCCAAAGTTATGGGTGGGGCCGGAGGTGTCGTCAGTGTCCGCAGCCACCGGCTTCGGATGACAAAAGTCATGGTCACGGGCCGCGGAAGGCACTGCTCCGGGTCTACCCGTACTGGGAGATCTGAATCAGATTGCCACAGGTGTCGTCCAGCACGGCCGTGGTGACCGGTCCCATCTCCACCGGCTCCTGCGTGAACCGCACGCCGAGCCCGCGCAGTCGGTCGAACTCGGCCCGCACGTCGTCCACCGCAAAGGCAGTGGCCGGAATGCCGTCCGCGACCAGCGCCTCCTTGTACGGCCGCACCGCCGGGTGGCCGGAGGGCTCGAGCAGGAGCTGGGTCCCGTCGGGGTCCTCCGGCGAGACCACGGTCAGCCAGCGGTCCGTACCCATGGGTACGTCGTGCTTCGTCACGAAGCCCAGCATGTCGGTGTAGAAGCGCAGGGCCTTCTCTTGATCGTCCACGAAAACGCTGGACAGGTGGATCCTCAAACGGTGCTCCTGGGCGTATTGGGCCCGGCCACCGGGGCACGGTGGGCGCAGGCGGTTTCGCTGTTCGGGCCGTGGGGTGTGCAGCGGCCGATCCGGGAGACGGGGCCGGACCGGGTCGGCTCCTTCCAGGATGCGCCGACAGGTCGGTCGTGGCGACTCGCCCGTCGGTCCGTAGCGGACGTGATCGAGGCCGTCGTGGGCGAGCAGGACCGTTGGGAGGGCCCTTCGAGCGCCGACCTGGGCGGTCCGGATGGGCCAGGGCCCGTCCGGAGCCGTCACGCAGCAGGGAAAAGGATTGGACGGGATGACGCGCGGGCTTGTAACTTGCAGTCGACCGTGACGCCGCCCGAGGAGGTGAGACCCATGAACGCTGTATCGACGTGGGTGCTCCCCCTTCCCGTCACGGCCGGCGATTGACGTAGGTGTCGCCGGGAGCGCCTCGACAACAAGGCACTCCTGAAAGGCAACACCTATGCACTCTCTGCAATTCACCGCCGAGTCGTCGTCGGACGGCATGGTCGAGCGCGACTTCACCATGGGCGGCGTCCCCGGAGTTCTCTGGTCGCCGTCCTCCGGCGCCGATCGCGCGCCCCTGGTCCTGATGGGCCACGGCGGTGGCGCCCACAAGAAGCATCCGGCGATGGTGGGCCGCGCCCGCCTTCTCGTGACCGGCTGCGGTTTCCACGCCGCCGTCATCGACGCGCCCGGTCACGGCGACCGGCCGCGCACCGCGCACGACGAGCAGGAGATCGCCGAGCTGCGCAAGGCACAGGCGGCGGGCGGGCCGGAAGGCCCGATCGTCGTCCGCTACAACGCCCGCCTGGCGGAGCTCGCCGTGCCCGAGTGGCAGGCGACTCTGGACGCCCTTCAGGAGCTTCCGGAGATCGGCTCCGATGGGCCGGTGGGCTACGTCGGCATCGGCCTGGGCACCGCGATCGGGGTCTCGCTGGTGGCGGTCGAGCCCAGGATCACGGCTGCGGCCTTCGGTCCGCACTGGCCCGATGTCCTGGCCGAGAAGGCGAAGCAGATCACCGTCCCGGTCGAGTTCGCCATGCAGTGGGACGACGAGCGCATTCCGCGCGAGGCCGGCCTCGCGCTGTTCGACGCCTTCGCCTCGAAGGAGAAGACGTTGCACGCCAACGCGGGCAAGCACATGGAAATGCCCAGGTTCGAGGCCGACAGCGCGGTCCGGTTCCTCGCCCGGCATCTTGGCCGGGCGGCCGCTTCACCGGCCTGAGGTGTGAGCGGTTGCGGCGTCCGGTCTGCCGATCGGGCGCCGCTGCCGCGGCCCGGGGCGAGGCTGCGTATCCGGATGCGGTCGGCCGTCGTCCCTGCCGCACTTCTTGCAGCTCGCGCGGGCGCGCGGAGTCGTCGGTGCCCGTGGCAAGTATCCGAATTCCAGGGAGTGTTGCCGCACGAAAAGGTTTGTGCGGAGGCTGTGGTGCGCACCACGATCACGTGGAATTCATGGAAGCGTCCGGCGCTTACGAAAAGGGTATTGATGCGGTCGTCAGGGATATCGGCACGTTCAATCGCCCGGCCGTGCTGCGGAGACATCGGCGAAACATGCATTGCGGTGGACTGGGACGCATCGGAGAGGTCCGCAACGAGACCTTCTCCCATACGAGAGGAAAACCGTGATGAAGGCCATTCGAATGCCGCGTCGGAAGTCCCTTCTTGTGGCAGGCGCAGCGGTGATGCTCGGCACCGTGGCGGCGGGCGGGACGGCTTTCGCCGCCGGGACGGAGTCCGGCGGTGCCGCCAAGTCGCCGTCCAGCGCGACGAAGTACGTTCAGACGGACAGCAAGGGCAAGGTGTCGTTCACGGACGCGAAGCCCGCGGGCGGTGTTCCCGCGCAGGATGCCGGGGCGAAGGGGCGGTACGTTGTCTCGGACAGCAAGGGGAACATATCCCGTACGGATGCGAAGCCTTCGGGTGGCGCTCCTGCGCAGGATGCCGGGGCGAAGGGGCGGTACGTCGTTTCGGACAGCGAGGGGAACATTTCCTTCACGGACGCCAAGCCCGCCGGTGGTACCCCTGCCCACAGGGCGTGACCGGTAGACGGATCAGCGCGGTCGGCCGGGAGGCGTTCAGGCGTCCTGGCCGACCGGCCGGCTGCGTCGCCGGCCCTGTGCGGGCCAGAGGGTCCGGGCCGGCGTTGGCGAGCCGGGCGCGCTCACCGCGCCGGTATGGGTGATCAGGTGGATGGGTGGATGACGGGAGTGGTGCCGACCAGGGACACGGCCTCGGCGACAGTGGGGATGTGACAGACCGTCACGACGTTACCGAGGTGCCGGGACAGTCGGGCCGCCATGCGGCCGACCTGTTCGGTCCAGTCCTCGGGGGCCGCGTGCGGCGGCACGACGACCAGCTCCAGCACGTCGGCGGGGTGGGCGGCCGTACCGTCGGCCACGGGCCCGCGGAGCGCGAGGTGGGCGGGGGCGGGCGTGAGGTCCAGGGCGGCGCACCTGCGGGCTTCCGTCGTCACGCGGCCCCGCAGGTCGGTGAGGGCGTCGAGGGCTTCCCACACGATGTGGCCCGGAACCGGCCGCACCTCCTCGCCGCGCGCACGTGGCTCGATCAGGCCCAGGAGGCCGAGGCGGAAGAGGGTGGTCTCCAGCTGGGTGGCGGCCACGGACGCGCCGCGGGCCAACTCGGCCAGGGCCAGGGGCGCTTCGGAGCTCTCCCGGCGGCGGGCGGTGAGCGTGCTGATGATGCGGCCGGAGGCGCCGGGGAAGAGCGCCGACACAGGGGTCTGGAAATTCATGCGTTCGCCTCTCCGGGGCGCCGTGCACGGGGCACTGCGGTGCCCGCCCGGTCGTGCCGCGGCGTACGGGCGGGACGCCCGCCGGCCGCTCAGCGCCCCTCATGGCCGCCACGTTAATCCGGAACCTAATCCTCCAGATCGGCCTATGGCCTGGGGCGATCTGGGAAGAATGGACTAGGACCCCAGGTCGCCCGAGGCCGCCCCGCAAGGGGGTCCGGCGGCGGACGCCGTCAGTGGAGGAGCACCCTGCGCTGTTCGCGCCACAGGGCCAGTACGTCCTCCCGGCGGTCGGGACGGGCGGCGAACCACATCGGCCGGGTCACCGGCATCCCCTCGTGGCCGTCCCGGTCGACGCCCGTGACCGTGAACTCGAAGCGGGCGAGCGGACTGCCGGGAGCATCGGGCAGCCGGGCGGGGGTGAGCCGGACGTGGAACACGTCCGGGGGCGCGGCCAGGGTCAGCAGCGCGGGCCGTCTGCTGTCGAGGTTGGCGGCCGACCTGCTCCCGGGCCACACGGCCGCGCGCAACCGCCGGTCGTCGAGCGGGCACAGGTCCCCGACGCTCAGCATGCACGGCCGGGGACAGCCGTCCGCGTCCACGGTGACGAGCAGGAAACACTGCCCCTCCGGCCGCTCGCTCTCGGCGGGGCCGAACAACTGCAGGACCGGCGGAGGAAGCTGGTCACCGATCCGTACGGACATCACGAACACCCCTCATCACTGTGTGCACAGTCGGCCGGTGCCGGCGGCCCGCCCGTCGCTCCGGGGCGGGCCGCCGACATCTGGTGCGGCCGGGTTACAGGGTGCGCTCCAGACGGCCCGTCATCAGCTTGACGAACCGGGCCGGCTCCTTGGGCTGACCGCCCTCGGCGAGCACCGCCAGGCCGTGCAGGAGTTCGGCGGTCTCGGCGAGCTCCGTGCGGTCCTCGCGCTCCCGGTACGTCCGGTTGAGGCCCTTCACCAGGTGGTGGTCCGGGTTGAGTTCCAGGATCCGCTTGGCGCGGGGCACCTCCTGGCCCATCGCGCGGTACATGTTCTCCAGGGCCGGGGTCAGGTCGTGCGCGTCGGAGACGATGCAGGCCGGGGAGACGGTCAGACGGGAGGACAGGCGCACCTCCTTGATGTCCTCGTCCAGTTGCTCCTGCATCCAGCCGAGCAGCCCGGCGTACTCCTCGGCCTGCTGCTCCCGCCCGCCGTCGGAGGAGTCCTCGTCCTCGGCGCCGAGGTCGATCTGCCCCTTGGCGACGGACCGCAGCCGCTTGCCCTCGTACTCGCCGACGGCGTCGGCCCACACCTCGTCGACCGCGTCGGTGAGCAGCAGCACCTCGATGCCCCGGGAGCGGAACGCCTCCATGTGCGGGGAGTTCTCGATGGCCTGCCGGGACTCGCCGGTCAGGTAGTAGATGTCGTCCTGCCCGTCCTTCATCCGCTCCACGTACTGCTTGAGCGTGGTCGGCTCGGTCTCGTCGTGCGTGCTCGCGAACGACGCGACGGCGAGGATGGCGTCGCGGGTCTCCGGGTCGGTGACCAGCCCCTCCTTCAGGACCGTGCCGAACTCCCGCCAGAACGTGGCGTAGCGGTCCTGGTCCTTGGCCTTCATGTCCTTGACGGTGGACAGGACCTTCTTCGTCAGCCGGCGCCGCATCATCTCGATGTGGCGGTCCTGCTGGAGGATCTCGCGGGAGACGTTGAGCGAGAGGTCCGCCGCGTCGACGACGCCCTTGACGAAGCGCAGGTACGGCGGGAGCAGCGCCTCGCAGTCGTCCATGATGAACACGCGCTTGACGTACAGCTGCACGCCGCGCTTGGAGTCCCGCGTGAACAGGTCGTGCGGGGCGTGGGCGGGGAGGAACAGCAGGGCCTGGTACTCGAAGGTGCCCTCCGCCTGGAGCCGGATCGTCTCCAGCGGGTCCTGCCAGTCGTGGCCGATGTGCTTGTACAGCTCGTGGTACTCGTCGTCCGACACCTCGTCGCGCGGCCGCGCCCACAGCGCCTTCGTGGAGTTGAGGGTCTCGGGCGCGGGCGCCTCACCGCCGTCGCCGTCGCCGTCCGTGGCGGCGGACTCGGGCACCATCCGGACGGGCCAGGTGATGAAGTCCGAGTAGCGCTTGACGATTTCCCGGATCTTCCACGGGTCGGTGTAGTCGTGGAGCTGGTTCTCCGGGTCGGCCGGCTTGAGGTGCAGTGTGATCGAGGTGCCCTGCGGCGCGTCGTCGACCGCCTCCAGCGTGTACGTGCCCTCGCCGCGCGAGGTCCAGCGGGTGCCCCGGTCCTCGCCCGCGCGCCGGGTCACGAGGGTGACCTCGTCCGCCACCATGAAGCCGGAGTAGAACCCGACGCCGAACCGGCCGATGAGCCCCTCCGCCCCGGCCTCGTCCTTGGCCTCCCGCAGCTCCTGGAGGAACTGCGCCGTGCCCGAGTTGGCGATGGTGCCGATGAGCTGACCGACCTCGTCGTACGACATCCCGATGCCGTTGTCCCGCACGGTCAGGGTGCGGGCCTCCTTGTCGACGTCGATCCCGATGTGCAGATCGGACACGTCGGCGTCGAGCGCGTCGTCCCGCAGCTTCTCGAGGCGCAGCTTGTCCAGGGCGTCGGATGCGTTGGAGACGAGCTCCCGCAAGAAGACATCTTTGTTCGAGTAGATCGAGTGGATCATCAGCTGCAACAGCTGACGGGCCTCTACCTGGAACTCAAACGTTGTGGCCGGCATGTTCGCGAATACCTCACAGGTCCCGGTCGTTGGAACTAGCGACAGTCACTGTAAAACACCACGTCAGGGCGGTGGCGGGAGGTACGGGAACGGTGGCCGGAACCGCACTGCGCGGCCATGCCGGTCATAGTCGGTCCGGTCCCGGTACCCGCCCGGTGCCGCCGGGCAGGCATCCACGGGGTGAGAATGAGTGTCGCGGTCCGCGTCGGGGCCGCCTTCGCCGGGGCCCTGCCCGCCGTCGTGCTGCGGGTGACGGGCGTCGAGCCCGGGGCCGTGGCGGGGATCGCCGTGTTCGGGCTCGGGGTGCTCGCCGCCGCGCTGTTGCTGATGTGGTCCGCCGAGACCGCGCGGGCGGACATCTCCGGGCCGCTGGCGCTCGCGCTGCTGGCGTTCATCGCGGTGCTGCCGGAGTACGCGGTCGACCTGTACTTCGCGTACACGGCGGGCAGCCGGCCCGAGTACGCGGCCTACGCCGCCGCCAACATGACCGGGGCCAACCGGCTGCTCGTCGGGGTCGGGTGGCCCCTCGTCGCGCTCGCGGGGTGGGCCGCCGCGCGGCGCAGGGGCGTCGAGCCCGGCATCGCGCTGCGCGAGCACCGGCGGATCGACGTCGCCTTCCTCGGCGCCGCCGCGCTGGTGGCCTTCGTCATGCCCGCGACCCGGGAGATCGCCTGGTGGCTCGCGGTCGTGCTCATCGCCTGGTACGCGTACTACCTCTTCCGCGTCGGGCGGTGCAGCGAGACGGACGAGGAGGAACTGGTCGGGGTCCCGGCCCGGCTCGCGCAACTGCCGCCCCCGGCGCGCAGGGCGACGACCGTCACCGGGTTCGTCCTCGCCGCCGGGGTCGTCTTCGCCTGTGCCGAGCCGTTCGCGACGGCGCTGGTCGACGCCGGGGCGTCCCTCGGCGTCGACCGCTTCCTGCTGGTGCAGTGGCTCGCGCCGCTCGCCTCCGAGGCGCCCGAGCTCATCGTCGCCGTCGTGTTCGCCTGGCGGCTGCGCGGGGACGACGGGCTCGGGGCGCTGCTGTCGAGCAAGGTGAACCAGTGGACGCTGCTGATCGGCAGCCTTCCGCTCGCCTATCTGGCGGGCGGCGGGGGCGCGTCGCTGCCGCTGGTGGAGCGGCAGGTGGACGAGGTGCTGCTCACGGCGGCGCAGACGGTGCTGGCCGTCGTGCTCCTGCTGGACCTGCGGTTCCTGCCGTGGAAGGCGGGTCTGCTGCTGGTGCTGTTCGCCGTGCAGTTCGCGTGGCCCGGCACCGCTGCCCGGATCACTCTCAGCTGGGTGTACCTGGGGCTGGCCGTCGCCCTGCTGGTGCCGCGGCTGGGCGAACTCCGGCCGTCCGTCCGGGCCTTGGCCGGGCGGGTGGCCGGGGACCGGCACTGAGCACGGCGCTCACTCCGTCCCCAGCCGGAACGCCGCGTGCAGCGCCCGCACCGCGTCGTGCAGCCGGTCCGCCCGGCAGAGCACCGAAATGCGGCTCTCCGCCGTCGAGATGGCGGTGATGTTCACGTCCGTGGCCGACAGGGCCTCGCAGAAGCGGGCGATGACACCGGCCCGGGAGCGCATCCCCGTGCCGATCAGCGAGACCTTGCCGATGGACGCGTCGTAGCGCAGGTCGCCGAAGCCCAGCTCCGCGTGGTGCTCGCGCAGGGCGGCCAGTGCCGCCGCCCCGTCGAGCTCCGGCAGGACGAGGGTGAGGTCGCCGCACCGGCCGGGCGGGCGGACGGTCTGCTGGACGGCCGTGTCGACGTCCACGCCGGCGTCGGCCAGGACGCGGAAGAGCGCCGCGGTGGTGCCCGGCCCGTCGGGGACGCCGGAGACGGTGAGTTCGGCGCCGGACAGGTCGTGGGCGACGGCGGTGACCGCGGACCGGGTCTCGGCGGACGGCGGCTGGTCCCCGCTCGGGCCCTCTCCCCGGCCCTCGCCGGAGACCACCGTCCCGGGACCCGTGCCGTGCGCGGGGCGGACGTGCACGGTGACGCCGTAGCGGCGGGCGAACTCGACGCTGCGCGGTGCCAGCACCTTGGCGCCGCTGGCCGCCATCTCCTCCATGGTCTCGTAGGAGAGCCGGTCGAGCCGGCGGGCGTCGGGGACGATCCGCGGGTCGGCGGTGAACACCCCGTCCACGTCCGTGTAGATCTCGCACACGTCCGCCTTGAGCGCCGCCGCGAGCGCGATGGCGGTGGTGTCGGAGCCGCCGCGGCCCAGGGTGGTGATGTCCTCGGTCTCGCGGTTGAACCCCTGGAAGCCGGCCACCAGGACGACCGAACCGCGGTCCAGGGCCTGGCGCACCCGGTGCGGCGACACCTCGGTGATCAGCGCCCGGCCGTGGGCGGCGGTGGTGAACACCCCGGCCTGGTCGCCGGAGAGGGAGTACGCGGCCGTGCCCAGCGCGTCGATCGCCATCGCGGTGAGGGCGTTGGAGATGCGTTCCCCGGCCGTGAGGAGCATGTCGAGCTCGCGGCTCGGGGGGACGGGGCTCAGGTGCCGGGCCAGTTCGAGGAGTTCGTCGGTGGTGTCGCCCATGGCGGAGACGACGACCACGACGTCGTGGCCGTCCTGCCGGGCGGAGACGACCCGTTCGGCGACGCGCCGGATGCGCTCGGTGTCGCGCACCGAGGAACCGCCGTACTTCTGGACGATGAGTGCCATCGGTGGGGCCTCCCCCTGAGGCGGGCGTGCTACGGCTGGTGGTGCGCGGTGGCGGCCGCGAGAGCGGCGACGAGGATCGTGCAGGCCGTGTCGACGACCTCCGCGGTCACATTGAGCGGTGGCAGGAGGCGTACGACGCAGTCGTCCCGGCCGCCGAGTTCGAGGATCAGTCCGTGGCGCAGCGCCTCGGTCTGGACGGCGGCGGCGAGCGCGGAGTCGGGCCGGCCGGTCGCGGGATCGGCCAGTTCGACGCCCCACATCAGGCCGCGGCCGCGGACCTCGCGCACCCGGGGCTCGCCGGCCAGCTCGGCGAGGCGTTCGCCGATCTGCTCGCCGCGGCGCCGGACGTTGCCGAGGATGTCCTCCTCGCGCACGATCCGGACGGCCTCCACGCCCGCGGCGAAGGCGAGTTGGTTGCCGCGGAAGGTGCCGATGTGGGTGCCGGGGTCCCAGACGTCGAGGGCGGCGTCGTAGAGGATGACGGCGACCGGGGTGCCGATGCCGCTCAGCGCCTTGGAGGCGACGACGACGTCGGGTTCGATGCCGTACTGCTCGAAGGCGAACCAGGTGCCGGTGCGGCCGCAGCCGGTCTGCACCTCGTCGACGACCAGTGGGATGCCCAGGGAGCGGGTCACCTCGCGGACGCGGCGGGCGAAGTCGACGGTGGCCGGGACGACGCCGCCCTCGCCCTGGACGAGTTCCAGGAGCACGGCCGCAGGCAGCGGGACGCCGCCGTTGCTGTCGCGCAGGGAGCGTTCGAGGTAGGAGGCGCAGTCGCTGTCGCAGCCTTCGGAGCAGAAGGGGAAGAAGTGGACACCGGGCATGATGTTGCGGACGGCTTGCTTGGGGCCCAGCAGTCCGCTGAGGGCCATGGCGGCGTGGGTGCTGCCGTGGAAACCGCCCTGGAAGGAGACCACGTCGCCGCGGCCGGTGGCCACCTTGCAGAGCTTGATCGCGGCCTCCACGGCGTTCGCCCCGGTCGGGCCGCAGAAGTGCACCTTCGTCCGGTCCCGCATGCCCGGCGGCAGCATGGACAACTGGGCCTGGAGGAAGGCCTCCTTGGCCGGGGTGGGGAAGTCCAGGCCATGGGTGAGGTGCCCGAGCTGTTCGGTGACGGCCCGGACGAGCGCGGGGTGGTTGTGGCCCAGGGAGAGCACGCCGGCGCCGGTCAGGAAGTCGATGAAGACATTGCCGTCGACGTCCCGGACGAAGCTGCCGTACCCCTCGGCCAGCGCGATCGGCAGATGGCGGGGGTAGGTGCGGGCGTTGGACTCCCACCGGTCCTGGCGGGCGAGGTACTCGGCGGAGAGGGGACCGGGCAGCGGTCCGGTGACGCGGGGGCCGGCCCAGGTCTCGGGGTGGACGAGCGATGTCATTGGCGTCTCCGGGGCGTTGGAGGGATTCGTGGTCGGCGGGGGACGGGTTCGGGGGTCAGCAAGGACGGGAGGGGATGCCGCGCCAGCGGGTCCGGTCGGGCAGCCGCTCGCCCTTCATGACCAGGGAGAGGGCGTCGACACCGGCCCCGGCGCCGACCTCGGCGTCGTAGAGGACGACCGAGCGCATGCCCACCGAGGCGCCGGCGCCGACGCGGACCCGGGACATCTTCATCACCCGGTCCTCGAACAGATGGGTCTGCAGGGAGGTGAACTCCCCGACCGCCGCGTCGTCCCCGACCTCGACCAGGTCGAACTCGGTGAGGTACGTGGTGTTCAGCCACACCCGGCGGCCGATGCGGGCGCCGAACAGCCGCAGCACGGGGGCCGCCCAGGGGGAGCCGGTCAGCAGGTTGACGAAGGCCGGGACGACGAGGTTCTCGTACAGGCCGGTGATCAGCTCCGTGCGCCGCACCCACACGCTCCACAGGGCCTCCGTGCGCGGCCGGTAGCGGCCGATGACCAGCCACTTGAGCACCGCGGCCCCGAGGGTGACGACGAGCCCGGCGCCCAGCAGCAGCGCCGGGCCCAGCAGGAACAGCACGAGCGGAGAGCTCTCGCCGGCCAGGCGCAGCGCGGCCCACAGGGCGCCCAGGGCGCCGAGCGCGGTGAAGGTGGCGGGCAGGGTCACCCGGAAGAACTCGATCGCGAGGCGGGCGGTGATCAGACCGGGGGAGGGGTCGTAGGTGAGCTTCGCGGGGAACTTCCGACTTTCCTCGCGGCGGGGCAGGAAGATGGCGGGCGAGCCCAGCCAGGTCGTCTCGGGTTCGACGGGCTTCTCGGGGGCCACAGAGTGGACGCCCAGCAGGCTGTTGTCGGCCATGCGGCACGAGCCGGGCACCAGCGCGCCGTTGCCGACGAAGCTCATCCGGCCGACCTGGGCCGGGGCGAGCGCGACGCGGCCGCGGTGGAAGACGGCCGGGCCGACGACACTGACGTCGGCGACGAAGCTGCGCTCGCCGATGACCAGCATGTCCGGGTCGACGAAGCTGACCGTGGCCACCTCGGACCAGCGGCCGGTGCGGGCGCCCAGCGCGCGCAGGAACGGCACCAGGTAGAGCGTCGAGTACAGGGCGTGGGTGACCGTCAGGCTCATGGTCAGCATGCCGTCGGCGATCCACTTGCGGACGCCGAAGAACCCGCGCTCGGGGTGGATGCCCGCCCGGGCGGAGGGCATGACGGACTTCTTGACGACGACCACCAGCAGACAGGTCGTCAGCACCATCAGCGGCCCGGCCGCCACGGTCGCGACGGCGCCCCAGCCGAAGCCGTACCAGTAGGCCGCCCAGGCGACCACGGAGGACCCGGCCGCGGCGATGGCCAGCGGGGCGAGGACGAACAGCAGGGCGCCCGCGGCGTACCCGGCGAGCACGGCGGGGGACCAGGGCCGGTCGTCGGCGCGGGAGGCCAGGTCGCGGAGCAGCGCCGGCGCGGCGTCCCGGCGTACGGCCGGGGAACCCGACCGGTGCTCGCCCGCCGGGACCGTGCCGCCGGCCGGCAGCAGCGACTGGTCGCCCAGCGAGGCGTCGTCGCCGAGCCGGGCTCCGGGCAGCAGGACGCTGTTGGTGCCGACGTGGCAGCGCGCGCCCAACTGCACCGGTTCCAGGAGCAGTCGGCCGCCCTCGACCGCGTACGGCTGGAGGCGGGCGCCGTAGCCGAGGCTCGTGTCGTCGCCCACCTCCAGCAGGGACGGCGGGACGACCATGGACGACAGGTGGCAGCGGCGGCCGACCCGGGCCCCGAGCAGCCGCAGGCAGGGCGGCAGCAGCGGTGAACCGGCCAGCAGCGGGAGCAGGCTGAGGGCGAGCACCTTGCCCTGCAGCCAGAACCGCAGATACGTCACGCCCCACAGCGGATAGCTGCCCGGCCGCACCCCGGCCATCAGCAGCCGCCCGCCGAGCAGGGGCAGGACGAGGGCGCTGACGAGCAGCCAGGCCACGTCGAGCAGGAGGAAGGTGCCGAGCGGCAGGCCGATGAGGCGGTCCAGGGTGCCGCCGGGCGCGGGCATGCGCACATCGGCGTCGGAGGCGGCGAAGAGCCGGTACAGCAGGACGACGGCGGGCAGGCCGAGGAGCAGCATCCAGACGTACAGGCCGGCGGCCTGCGCCAGTCCGCAGGCCCACACCCGCGGGGTGGAGTGGCGCAGCGGCGGCGCGGCGGGGGGCTCGGCGACGGGTTCCGGTGCGGCGGCGACCCGGGCGGCGAGGGAGCGGACGGTGGGGTGGGCGTACAGGTCGCCCATCGCCAGGCCGCGCAGCTCGGGGTGGTGCCGCAGCCGGGACATCAGCCGGGCCGCGGTCATCGAGTGGCCGCCCAGGTCGCAGAAGAAGTCGTCCTCCACCGAGATCTCCTCGCCGCCGAGGATCTCCCGCCATTCCGCGGCGAGTTGGCGTTCCAGCGCGGTCGAGGGGGCGACGTGCGGCCGGGAGCGCCGGGCCAGCGGGGGAGAGACGGGGGCGGGCAGGGCGGCTCTGTCCACCTTGTCGGCGGCCAGCAGCGGAAAGGCGGGGAGCACCTCGACGTACGCCGGGATCATGTAGGAGGGCAGCCGGCGCTGGAGCAGGGAGCGCAGCCGGTCGCGCAACTCCTCCTCGCCGCCATCGAGTCGACCGGTGAGGGTGACATAGCCGATGAGGTCCTGCATGGTGCCGTCGCGTTCCAGCGGGACGACGACCGCGTTCTCGACGGCCGGGTCCTCGCGGAGCACGGCCTCGATCTCGGCGGTCTCGATGCGGTAACCGCGGATCTTGACCTGGGTGTCCACCCGGCCCAGGTACTCGATCTCCCCGGCGGGGGTCAGGCGCCCGCGGTCGCCGGTGCGGTAGATCCGCGGCACCTCGGCGCGGTCGCGCTCGACGGGGTTGGGCAGGAACCGCTCGGCCGTCAGCTCGGGGCGGTTGAGATAGCCGATGGCCACCCCCGGACCGCCGACGCAGATCTCGCCGCTCTCGCCGTCGGCCACCTGCCGCAGCTCGTCGTCCAGCAGATAGACGGTGTACGTCGGCAGCGGGGTGCCGATGGTCACCGGTCGGTGCGGTTCGAGCTCGCCGCAGGTGGCGGTGACGGTGGCCTCCGTCGGCCCGTACGCGTTGAGGATCCGGCGGCCGGGCTTCGACCAGCGGCGCACCAGGTCGGGCGGGCACGCCTCGCCGCTGACGAGCAGGGTGCGCAGCAGCGGCACCTCGGTGTCGAGGGTCGCGAGGAGAGTGGGGACGCAGCACAGCACGGTGACGCGCTGCTCGACCAGGAACGCGGTCAGTTCGTGGCCGGCGCGGCGGCCGTCGGTGGGGCCCGCCACCAGGGTGGCGCCGCCGGTCCAGGCCGGCCAGATCTCCTCGACCGCGAAGTCGAAGGCGATCGACAGGCCCTGGTAGACGCGGTCCTCGGAGGTCACCCCGTAGATGGGGGCGACCACCTGGAGGAAGTTGACGATGCTGGCGTGGGAGACGGCGACGCCCTTGGGGCGGCCGGTGGTCCCCGAGGTGTAGATGACATAGCTGACGGACGACGGCTCCACGTCCGGGCGCGGCCGTACGTCCGGCCGCCCGGCCCGCTCGTCGCCCGCCGCGTCCAGCTCCAGGACCGGGCAGGGCAGGCCCCGGGTGCGGGAGCGCAGGCCCGAGGCCGTCACCAGGTCGCGCAGGCCGGCGTCCTCGGCGATGAACGCCAGCCGGTCGGCGGGGAACGAGGGGTCCAGCGGGACGTACGCCGCACCGGACTTGATCACGCCCAGCAGGGCCACGTAGAGGTCGAGGGATCGTTCCAGCAGGATGCCCACGGCCTGGCCGGGGCCCGCGCCGCGGCCGGCGAGCAGGTGCGCCAGCCGGTTGGCGCACCGGTCGAGCTCGCGGTAGGTCAGGAAGCCGTCCTCGTGGACGACGGCCACGGCGTCCGGGTGCCGGTCGCAGGAGCGCTCGAAGCACTGCGCCAGGGTGCGGACGCCGGACGGATCGTGGCCCGGACCGTCCGGCGGGTCCCCGGCCCCGGAGGGCCGGGTCCTGGCGGGTGAACTCGTGTTGGCCATGGATTTCCCCCTGGGCGGAAGTTAATGAAACGACTTTGTTTATCGGTCCGTTCGGGCGGACGTTCGGCTGTATACGGTCCGGGCGCTGTCCGGAAGGAAATCGGGGGGTGGCGCCACGGTGAATCGCGGGGGATCCGGCAGCCGGTGGGCGCCTGCCCGGTTCCTCGAAAGTCGCGTGTTAAAGCGGGGTGAAACCTAGGTTGAGGACGGTTACGCGACCAGCGTTCTCCGCGCCAAGGTGAGTCGGCCCGTTCCATGGGCTCCCGGGCACCGTGCGTAGCACTCGCCCCGGGAAGAAGGCGAAGTGCCCGGGGCGATGCCCGCATCCCGGTCACGAACCGTCACCACCGGCCCGCCCGCCGACGGTGGAACCAGGACGTCCGGGGGGTGCGGAGCCTGGCTCGATTCCGTCGATGAGGCGGTTGACGGAGCAAAGAGTTTTTCTCGGTTCTCCCTCCGGGCACGCCGCCTTGTGCCGTCTATTCGTCAACTGCGCAATATTGCGCCGCGGTTACTCCCGGGTTGCGGAGAGCGGTTTCAGTACGAGCCGCACTTCCAGCTCGTGCTCGCCCGGCACCGTGCCGTGCTCCTCGACCCCGAAGGCCGCCGCGAGTTCCTCCTTGACCTGGTGCACCGGATCGGCGGCGCCGAACAGGTCGGCGGTCACCGGGCCGCCCAGGGCCACCGGCGACGGCTCCTGACCGGCCCGCCGGGCCCGGGTGTCGACCACCGTGCACCAGATGACCGGCTTCCCCCGGTCCTTCGGCGGGCCCGGCGGCGCCGCCTCCCGGACCGGGGCGGAAGGACCGGCGGGGAACGCGGCGTCGAGAGCGGCGATGACCGCGTCCGCGGCCCGCTCGTCGCACCCGGTCAGATGGACGCTGACGTGATCCGCACTTTCGGGGGCGCTGGTCACCCGGGACTCCTTTGCCGTCGTCGGCCGCTGCTGCCGCGCCGCTGTTCGGCTCGACCGTAAGGGAGGCCCGCACGGGCGGCACCCGGGGCGCGGCCGTCCGGGGCAGGGTGCCGCACCGGAGGCCCGGGCACCCGGTGACCTGGGGCGCATGCCCCGAGTGGCCTAGCGGAGCCCCGTCCGGCCCTGCCGGGAAGCGCCCGCATCCCCGATCCTGGGGACAGGGCGCCGCGTCGCCCGTGAGAGGGAGCGCTCCCGTGATCACTCGCATCCGCCTGCCGCACCGGCACCTGGCCCCGCCGGGCCGTCCCACTCCACCGCCCGAGCCGCCCCGCCGGCCGGCCCCGCCGCCCGCCACCCCCTGGGGGCGGTGGATCCTGGCGTTCGTCCTGCTGATGTTCGTGGTCGTCCTGCTCATCGCCCGCGGCCTGCCCGGGGAGAAGAGCAAGCAGGTCTCGTACACCGACTTCGTCGCCAAGGTGAACGCCGGGCAGGTGCAGAGCGTCGACGTCGGCTCCAACGGGAGCGTCGACGGCAAGCTCAAGGACGGCACCCGGTTCACCAGCCAGCTCCCCACCGCCCTGGGGACCGGCCAGCTCCAGCAGCAACTCCAGTCCCACGACGTCCAGATCACCGCCACGACCAGCGGCGGCGGCAGCCCCTGGCTCTCCGTCCTGCTGGCCTTCCTGCCCCTGCTGCTCCTCGGGGGCTTCTTCCTGTGGGGCGCCCGTCGCGCCGCCGGCTCGCTGACCGGAGGCATCAGCGCCATCGGCCGCTCCCGAGCGAAGATCATCGAGGCCGAGCGGCCGACCACGGGCTTCGCCGACGTCGCCGGCTACGACGGCGTCAAACAGGAGATCGGCGAGGTCGTCGACTTCCTGCGCAGCCCCGAGCGGTACGCACGGGCCGGGGCCAAGGGGCCGCGCGGCGTGATCATGGTGGGGCCGCCCGGCACCGGCAAGACCCTCCTCGCCCGGGCCGTCGCCGGGGAGGCCGACGTGCCCTTCCTCTCGGTGACCGGCTCCGCCTTCGTCGAGATGTTCGTCGGCGTCGGCGCCTCCCGGGTGCGCGACCTCTTCGACGAGGCCCGCAAGCGCGCCCCCTCGATCGTCTTCATCGACGAGATCGACGCCGTCGGCGGGCGGCGCGGCGGCGGCACCCGCCTCGGCGGCAACGACGAGCGCGAACAGACCCTCAACCAACTCCTCGCCGAAATGGACGGCTTCGACCCGCACAGCGGGATCGTCGTGCTCGCCGCCACCAACCGGCCCGACGCCCTCGACCCCGCCCTGCTGCGGCCCGGCCGCTTCGACCGGCAGGTCACCGTGCCCCTGCCCAACCAGGCCGAACGGGCCGCCATCCTGGCCGTCCACGCCCGCGGCAAGACCCTCGACCCCGGCGTCGACCTCGGCACCGTCGCCCGCGGCACCCCCGGATTCTCCGGCGCGGACCTCGCCAACCTCGTCAACGAGGCCGCCATCAACGCCGTCCGCGCCGACCGCGCCGTCATCACCGCCCAGGACCTGGACACCGCCCGCGACCGCGTCCTGCTCGGCCGCCGCGAGACCTCCAACGCGCTGCTGCCGGAGGAGCGGCGCTCCGTCGCCGTCCACGAGTCCGGCCACGCGCTCGTCGCCGCGCTGTGCGAGCACGCCGACCCCGTCGCCAAGGTCACCATCCTGCCGGCCGGGGTCTCGCTCGGCGTCACCGAGCAACTCCCCGAGGCGGAGCGCCACTTGTACAGCGAGGCCTATCTGACCGACCTGCTCGCCGTCCGGCTCGGCGGGCGGGCCGCCGAACTCGTCGTCTTCGGCGAGGGGTCCACCGGGGCGGCCAACGACCTGGCCGGGGCGACCATGATCGCCACCCGTATGGTCCGCGAGTTCGGCCTCTCGGCCGCGCTGGGTCCCGTCGGATACGCCTCCACCAGCCCGCAGTTCCTCGGCGAGAGCATGGAGGACCTCCAGCGCCGCCCCTACAGCGAGCAGACGCAGCGGGTCGTGGACGAGGAGGTGGCGCGGCTGCTCGCGCACGCGGAGCAGCGGGCGCTGATGATGCTGCGGGAGCACCGGGGCGCGCTGGACCGGCTGGCGGAGCTGCTGGTGGCGAAGGAAACGGTGGACGGGGCGGTGGTACAGGAGGTGCTGCGGGGGGAGTAGCCGCTCCGGCCCTCGGCCCTCCCGCACTCCTTGCGGAACGCCGCCATGGGCGGGCCGATTGTCCGCCAAGAACTCCATACCTCTTTCCACCCCTGCGAGTGGAAATGCGTGCCGAATGGCGTGGCGCGTTGACCGCCGGGCATTTCCCGTTTGCGGTAACCCATTCCCGAGCCGGAAGCGGCGAGGGCACGGAAAGAGGAACTCCCATGGAACGACCCGACGTTTACGAACCGCCCGCCCTCGCCGAGATCGGCGACTTCACCGAGCTGACCCGGGGAGCTCCGACGGGCGACTGGGCGGAGACGATGGGGTGGTACCAAAACGGCGCCCAGGGCTGACACCCCATGACCGGCGAGGCATGGTTCACCGTCCTCCCGGACGGTGACGCCGGGCTCGCCGCGGCGCGGGCGCTGCGTCCGCTCGCCGCCCGGGTGGTCGGGCACGACTCCGGCCGGCCGTGGCTGCTGGGCAGCTGGCCGGACGGATGGGTGAGGACCGCCCGGGCCGGGACGGCGCGGCTGGCGGTGATCGGGCGCTGCCCGGTCACCGCCGACGCGCTGGCGGCGGGCCTGGGACGGGTCCGCCGCGTCGAGGAGGCCGAGCGGGCCGTGCACGGCCTGGCGGGCAGCTTCCACGTGGTCGCGTCCGTGGGCCACCGGGTCCGCGTCCGGGGCAGCGCCGCGGGGACGCGGCGCGTCTTCCATACGCGGATGGGCGGCGCCACGATCGCGGCCGACCGGTCCGGCACGCTCGCGCGACTGACCGAAGCCGCCGTCGACGAAGGGCAGTTGGCGGTGCACCTGCTGGCCTCGCCGCCGCTCCACCCGCTGGACGACACCTGCGTTTGGCAGGGCGTCCGGGCGCTCCGCGCCCACGACTGCCTGCTGATCGAGGCCGACGGACGGGCCCGCGTCCAGCAGTGGTGGCGGGCCCCCGAGCCGCACGTACCGGCCGCGGAGGGGGCGGCCGCGGTGCGCCGGGCGCTGGAGGCCGCCGTCCGCTCCTGCACCGCCGGCGGCGGGACGATCAGCTCCGACCTCTCCGGCGGCCTGGACTCCACCAGCCTGTGCTTCCTCGCCGCACGCGAACCCGCGCACCTGGTCACCTTCCGCTGGGACAGCCGGGACCCGGACAACGACGACCCCGCCTGGGCCGCCCACGCGGCCCTGCGGCTCCCGGGCGCCGAGCATGTCGTCGTCGGCCGCGCGGACGCGCCGCCCTGGTACGAGGGCGTCACCGACACCGTCGTCCCCACCGAGGAACCCGGCGCCTGGGTCCGTGACGCCGTACGCCTCAAGGCCCTGGCCCGGTCGATGACCGGTCACGGCTCCCGGCTGCACATGATGGGCGTCGGCGGGGACGAACTGTTCACCGCCTTCCCCTCCCACCTGCACGACTATCTCCGCAGCGACCCGCTCGCCGCCCTCGGCCGCCTCCGCAGACAACGCGCCTTCCAGCGCACCCCGTTGTGGCCGGTCATCCGCGGCCTCGCCGACCGCAGCACCTACGACCGGTGGCTGGCCGCCTGGGCCGACGGCCTCGCCGCCGCCCCGCCGCCCGCCCGGCGCGGGCCCGCCGCCTTCTCCACCGACTGGGGCACGCGGCAGCCCATGCCCTCGTGGGCGACCCCGGCCGCCGTCCACGCCGTACGCCGCCGCCTGCGCACCGCCGCCTCCGCCGGCACCCCGCCGCTGGCCCCGCAGCGCGGCCAGCACACGGCCGTTCTCTCCGTCCTCGCCGGAGGGCACGGCATCCGCCAGCTCGCGCACGTCATGGCCCGCCACGGGCTGGAGTACGCCGCCCCCTTCCTCGACGACGGCGTCGTCGAGGCGGCCCTCGCCGTCCGCGTCGCCGAACGCCTCGCCCCCGGCCGCTACAAACCCGTCCTGGCGGCCGCGATGCGCGGCGCCGTGCCCGGCGACGTACTGGCGCGCTCCACCAAGGGCGAGTACAGCGCCGAGTTCCACAACGGCCTGCGCCGCAACCGCGCCGCCCTGCTGGAGCTGTTCGAGGACTCGCGGCTCGCCCGCGCCGGACTGATCGACGCCACCGTTCTCCGGGAGCGGCTGCTCGGCGTCCACCCGGACCCCACCGCGCTGCGCGACCTGGACGCCACCGTCGGCTGCGAGGTCTGGCTCCGTTCCCGCCCGGGACCCGCCCCAGGAGGCCCGTGATGACCTTCGCCCTGCGCCCCGACGTCTCCGCGACCGACACCGACCACGGCATGGTGCTCCTCGACGAATCCACCGGCCGCTACTGGCAGTTGAACGGCACCGGAGCCCTCATCCTCCATACCCTGCTGGACGGTGCCACACCCGGACAGACGGCCCGGCTGCTGGGCGAGCGCCACCCCACCCTCACCGCCGGACGCGCCGCCGCCGACGTGGCGTTCTTCATCCGCTCGCTCACCGAGGCCCGTCTGGCGGTGGACGCGTGAGCACCCCCATGACCCCCGCTGCCCGGCACACCGTGCCGGTGCGCGACCGCCTGCCGGCCCTCCTCGCGGTCGCCGCCGCACGCCCGCTGGCGGCGCTGGCCCCGCGCCGCATCCGCCGGGTCCTGACGGCCGCCCGGCGCGGCGCCCGGCCCGCCACGGCGGAGCAGACCCTGGCCGCCCGCCGCGCGGTGGTCTCGGCGAGCGCCCGGTGCGCCGGGGAGGGATGCCTGCAACGGTCCATCGCCACCGCCCTGTTGTGCCGGATGCGCGGTGTCTGGCCCGAGTGGTGCACGGGCGTCCGCACCGAGCCCTTCCGCGCCCACGCCTGGGTCCAGGCCGAGGGCCGCCCGGTCGGCGAACCGCACCCGGACGGCTACTACCGCCCGTTGATGAGCGTGCCCGCGCCGCCCGGTGCGGGACGGAAGTAGGAGACGGACATCGGAAGCAGGAGACGGACATGGAAGAACGCGAGCCCTACGAGCCCCCTGCACTGCAGGAAGTCGGCGACTTCACCGAGCTGACCCATGGCTGCACCTACGGCTACAACCTGGAGGACGCCGGCTCCGGCCCCTGGTACTGCTACAGCGCCGGCTGAAGTCCCTTACCGGCACCGGATATCCGGACCCCGGAGGGAGAAGAGGAAGGTGACCCATGAGCGGTGAAGCCCGGTCGGCCGAGGCCGGATTGACGGTCCACGAGGAACGGCACGGCTCCGGGCTCACCGCTCCCGGCAGAGGGCGGCGCGACGCCACGGCGCCCGTCGTCCTCGCCCGGGGCCTGCGCAAGACCTACCCCGGAGTGGAGGCCGTCCGCGGCGTCGACCTCACCGTGTCCGCCGGGACGACCTTCGGGTTCCTCGGGCCCAACGGCGCCGGCAAGTCCACCACCATCGCGATGCTCTGCACCCTCGCCCGGCCCACAGGGGGCCGGGCGACCGTCGCCGGTGCCGACGTGAGCACCGACCCCGCCGCCGTACGCCGCCGCATCGGGCTGGTCTTCCAGGACCTCACCGTCGACGGCGACCTGACCGCCGCCGAGAACCTCCGCTTCCACGCCGACCTCTACGGCCTGCCCCGGCGCACCGCACGCCGCCGCGTCGCGGACATGCTCGCCCTCGTCGGCCTCCACGACCGCCGCGACAGCCTCGTCCGCACCTTCTCCGGCGGCATGAAACGCCGGCTGGAGATCGCCCGCGGGCTGCTGCATGCGCCGCAGGTGCTCTTCCTGGACGAGCCCACCCTCGGCCTCGACCCGCGCTCCCGCGCCCAGGTCTGGGACCACCTCCACCACGTCCGCGACCGGCGGTCCGTCACCCTCTTCCTGACCACCCACTACCTGGACGAGGCCGAACACTGTGACCGCATCGCCGTCATCGACGGGGGCCGCATCGTCGCCGAGGGAACCCCCGCCGCCCTCAAGGCCGCCGTCGGCGCCGACCGCATCGCCCTCCGCACCGCCGATGACACCGCCGCGACGGGCGCCCTGCGCGAGCGCTTCGGCCTGCGGGCCCACGCGGACCCCGGAGGACTGCTGCTCCACGTCCCCGACGGGGCGTCGTTCGTGCCCCGCCTGTGCGACGGGCTCGGCGTGCCGGTGCTGTCGGTGGCCATCACCCGGCCCAGCCTGGACGACGTCTTCCTCCGCTGCACCGGCCGCACCCTCCGCGGCGCGGACGGCGGCACGCCATGACGACCGCCGTCCTGCGGGCGGCGCCCAGGGGCGTACGGCACGAGCTGCGCGCCGTCCGGGTGGTCTGGCAGCGCGAGATGATGCACTTCCTGCGCAACCGCGGCCGGCTGGCGCTCACCCTGATGCAGCCCGTCTTCCTCCTGCTCGTCCTCGGCACGGGCCTGTCCGCCCTCGTCCCCGCCTCCGCGGGCGCCGGCGACTACCGCACCTACCTCTTCCCGGGCGTCCTCGTCATGACCGTGCAGATGCCCGCGATCGGCGCGGGCGCGTCCCTCGTGTGGGACCGCGAGGCCGGCTTCCTGCGCGAGATGCTCGTCGCCCCCGTCCGCCGCGACGCCCTGCTCCTCGGCAAGTGCGCGGGCGGCGCGACCGTGGCGACCTGCCAGGGCCTGCTCGTCCTCGCCCTGGCCCGGACCGCCCACGTCCCCTACGACCCGGCCCTGTTCGCCACCCTGGCCGCCGAACTCGCCCTGGCGGCCCTGGCCCTGACCGCGCTCGGCGCCGTCGCCGCCGTCTGCATCACCCGCATGCAGACCTTCCAGGCGGTGCTGGGCTTCGCCATGACGCCCATGCTGTTCCTCTCCGGCGCGATGTTCCCGCTGACCGGTCTGCCGCGCTGGCTGACGGCGCTCTGCCTGGCCGACCCGCTGACCTACGCGGTCGACCCGCTGCGCCGGGCGGTGGCGGCCCACGCGCCCGCGGTCGCGGTCCCGGCCCCCGGCTGGCAGCCGCCCGTCGCGGCGGAGCTCGGCATCACCGCCGCGATCGCCGCGGCGGCCCTCGCCGTGGCCGCGCACCGTTTCGCGCGGCCGCGCTGAACGGTCACGGCGCCGTCGCCCGCCGGTCCTTCCCGGCGCTCCCGGCGAGCCTGCGGTAACCGACGAACGCGAGCACGAGAACGGCCGCGCCGGCCAGACCGGCGAGCGCGGTCAGGCACCGGACCCACCACGAAGCGCTGTTGTCCGGAGCGAGGGCCCAGAGCACGGCCACGGGACTGCCGGCGAGCAGCAGGAGACGCCGGGGATCCCACCCCTTCCGCACCCTGGTGCCGTCGAGGCGGACTGGGAAGAACCAGGGAGCCAGGAACTCCGTCCACGCGAGACCCGACAGCCAGGGGAGGCGCTTCGGCATGACAACCACACTTCATCGGACGGAACGATCGGCACAACCGTAACCGAGCCGACAAAACCGGTCCTTTACAGCTCCCATCCGTACATCGGCGACTGCCGCTCCTCCCGCCCGGCGCCGCGCGCCACCACGTCCCGCTGCGCCGTGCCGATCAGCTTGTCGCCCAGCTCCCGCAGTGCGCGGCCCGCCGCGAACTCGTCGCCGATGAGCCGGACGTCCGTGTCCGCGGGGGAGCGGTGGGCGACGCCCTGGCCGGTGAGGGAGGTGTCCCCGGTGTCCAGGGTCGCCCGGGCCTTGGTGGTCTCGCCGTCCTCGGTGAGGTTCACCCGGATCCGCCACTCCGTCGTGTGTTCCATGGCTGGCTCCTCGGCCGATGTGTCCCCGAGCCCGATTCCATTGTGTCGCCATCGAAAACATCCCGAACATCGGCGGCCTCCGTCCGCACGGAGGGTGATGAACGGTTGCGCACCGTGGCGCGACGGCCCTGGCGAATCACCGGAACCGCTGCCGCGGACGCAGGCCCTCCCTAGGCTGGCCCCATGTCTCCCACCGCCTCGGACCGATCCTGCGCCGAGGAGATCAACGACGCCATCCGGGCGTTCCTCGCCGACCGCGAGGGTCATCCCCTGACCCCCGCGGAGCGGCGCCAGTACGAGATCCTCCGGGACCGGTGGCTGGAAGCCGTGCGCCGGTGCCACGACGGGACGGGGCCGTGAGCGCGCCGTCGCTCCCGGACCTTGCGGGCAGGCCGCTCAACTGCGGAAGTCCGGGGGCCGTTTGTGTCATGCTCGGGAGGTGACGAGCGAGTCTGCGTGGGACGGCGAGTCCGGTGTTGCGCCCGATGTGGTCCAACTGGCCAGGGTCGTCGCCAGGTTGAGGGCGGAGAACGAGCGGCTGGAGCAGCTGGCCTCCACCGCCGCGGTGTTGGAGCGGGCCAAGGGCGTCCTGATGGCCCGGTCCGGCCGCTCGGCACCGGCGGCGTACCAGGAGCTGACGCGGCGCGCGTCCTCCGGCGGCCGCACCCTGCTGGAGGAGTGCCGGAGGGTCCTCGGTGAGCCGGGCGGCCCCGGTCCGGCCCCCTCCCCGGCGCCCGGGGACCTCCCGGAGGCGGTCCCGGCGCACCGCGACGGCTCGGTGTTCGACTCGGCCCGCTACGTCCGGCGGACGGTGCCCCGGCCCGGGAGGCCCCACACGACCGCCGCGACGGTCCTCCGCGAGCTCGGCGAGGGGCTCGTCGGTGTCGCCGACGCGCAGGAGCTGGCCGGCCGCCTGCTCGACCACCTCGCGGGACCGCCCGCGGAGGCCGACGCCGTGATGATCCTCGTGCGCACCGCCGACGGCGCACTGGAGCTCGGCGGGCACGCCGGCGTCGGCGCCACCCTCGCCGCCCGGTGGCGCCACGTCCCGCCCGTCGCCGGCACCGCCGCCCACGACGTCATCCGTTCGGGTGAAGCGAGCTGGCTGGAGGACCCCGGACGGGACGGACCGCACGGCGGACCGTGGCCCACCCGCGCCTGGCTCCCGGTGGTCACCGGCCATGCCGTCACCGCGGCCCTGGGCGTGCTGCGCACGGTCGACGCCCCCTTCGCCCCCGCCGTGCGCGAGCTGCTGGAGGAGGCGGCCCGGCTGTGCGCCGGAAGCCTGCGGGCGTGCGGCACGCCCCCGGAGCGGGCGGACCGCTCCGCCGAGCGCACGGTACGGCTCGTCCAGCCGGTCCTCGACGCCCTGCCGGGGGCGGCCGTGCTGCTCGCCCCCGTCCGCTCCGCGACGGGAGAGGTCGAGGACTTCCGCATCACCGCCGCCGCCCCGCGCTCCGTCGACGTCGCCGGCCGGCGCGGCGGCCAACTCGTGGGGCTGCGCGTCCTGGAGTGCTACCCGACCGTGGCCGGCACCCCGGCCTGGCAGGGCTATCTGGAGACCCTGCGGACCGGGAGGCCGTACGCGTGCGACCCCTGCCCCTACGAGGAGGTCGCCCCCGGGGTCCGGCGGCTGTCCACCTTCTCGGTGCGCGCCACGAAGCTGGGGGACGGGCTCGTCGTCACCTGGACCTGTCACGACGGCGCGGCCCGGCAGCGGGAACTGCTGGGCGACGTGCAGCGGCTGGGCAACCTCGGCTGGGCGGACTGGAACCTCGTCACGGACACCATCACCTGGTCGCAACAGGTCTATTCCATCCTGGACCGCGATCCGGAACGGGGCCCGCTGACCCTGGAGGAGCTCCCGCGGCACCTGGTGCCCGAGGACCTCCCCGCCTTCGAGCGGGCGATGCGCGGCCTGCTCGGCGCCGGAACCTCCGTGGACCACCCGTTCCGGATCACCACGCGCTCGGGCGTCCGGCACCTGAGGGTCGTCGCCGAGGCGGTCCTGGACGCCCGGGACACGCCCGTCGAGGTGCACGGCTTCGTCCAGGACATCACCGCCCAGCGGCTCGCCGAACTGGCCCTGATGGAGACCCAGCAGGCCGTCCTCGCCCAGCGCACGGTGCTCCGGGCCGAACGGACCGTCGCCGCCCGCCTCCAGCAGGCGCTGCTGCCGCTGCCGGGCCAGTCGCTGAACCTCGCCGACCTGCGCGTGGACGTCGCCTACCTGCCCTCGCACGACGACCTGAACGTCGGCGGCGACTGGTACAGCGCACTGGAACTGCCCGACGGCGGCGTGCTCTTCGCGGTCGGCGACGTCGCCGGACACGGCATCGACGCGGTGGCGGCCATGGCCCAACTGCGCTTCATGGCCAAGGGCATGGTCTTCACCGGCTCGTCGCTGGCCGACGCGTTGCAGCGGCTGAACACCCTGCTGCTGCACACCTCCGACGGGCACCACGCCACCGCCACCATGGTGCTCGGCCGCTACGACCCCGCCGCCCGCCGTCTGACCTGGGCGCAGGCCGGACACCCGCCGCCGCTGCTCGTGCGCCGCGGCAGGGCGGAGTTCCTGACGCCGCCGGACGGCATCCTGCTCGGCGCACAGGCCCGGCCCGTCTACGGCCGGGCCGAGTTCCGGATCGAGCCCGGCGACCATCTGCTCCTGTACACCGACGGGCTGGTCGAGCGGGTCGGGGAGGTCCTCGACGAGGGCCTCGGCCGGCTCGCCGAGTCCGCCCGGCGCGAGTTCGGGGGAGTGCGCCCCGGCTCCCTGGACGCCCTCCTGGCCCGGCTGCTGCCCAGGGAGCAGCGCGACGACATCTGTCTGATGGACGTGCACCTGCCGCGGCGGCCCGTCGTCCCCCCGACGGGTCCGGACGGCGCGGGCGGCGCGGGCGGCCGGAGCGACTGACCGGGAAATCCGCTCTCTTGGCGGTGCGGTCCATGAGGCCCGCGTCAACTGGACAAGGGTGACGGGCCCGTTGTGCGTGCCCTGGAGCGTTGCCATGGCGAACGGGTCGGCCAGACGGTAGACCGGTGTCGTCATCGCAGGCAACGGTCACCGCCAGGAGGTCCGGTGAACCATCGACGTGTGCTGCTGCGCAGTGCTCTGGCCGCGGTCCTCTGCGCGGCCGTCCTGCCCGCCTGGGGGGCGCCGGAGCGGGCCCGGCGGGAGGGGGACGCGGCGGAGGCGGCCACGGCCGCGTACATGGAGGAGGTGCGCGGCCGCCCGCGGGCGCTGCGGGCGTTCCTCCGGGCGTTCCCGAAGGGGGCCGACCTGCACAACCACCTGGGCGGCGCGGCCCCCACGGAGCTGATGGTGGAGCTGGCCGCCCGCGACGGCCTGTGCGTCGAGCGGGGCTCGCTGCGGGCGGTGGCGCCGCCCTGCGGCGCGGGCGGCAGGCCGGCCGCGGACGCCCGGCGCGACGCGGCGTTCCACCGGCGTCTCGTACGGGCCTGGTCCATGCAGGACTTCGT
Organism: Streptomyces luteireticuli; assembly: GCF_041519305.1. Classification (NCBI taxonomy): domain Bacteria; kingdom Bacillati; phylum Actinomycetota; class Actinomycetes; order Kitasatosporales; family Streptomycetaceae; genus Streptomyces; species Streptomyces luteireticuli. Next base: position 641,958 of record NZ_CP167927.1, on the reverse strand, counting down.
GCCGGGGCGGGAGACGGGGCACGACCATTTCTTCGCCACCTTCGAGAAGTTCGAGGAGGTGGAGACCGGCCACATGGGCCGGCTGCTGGGCGAGATCGCCGACCGGGCCGCGGAGCAGCGGCAGTTCTATCTGGAGACCATGGTCAGCCATCCCACCGCGGGGGTGGCCGCGCTCGCCGCCCGGGCCGGGTACGACCGGGACCTGAACCGGCTGCGGCGCAGGCTGCTGGCCGGCGACGGGCTGGGCCGGCTCGTCGGGCGGGCCCGCGCCGCGACCGACCGGGCGATGGCGGAGTTCCGCGCCGCCTCCCGCTGCGACACGCCGCGGCCGCACGCGGGCTGCGGGCTGCCGGTCCGCCTCATCACCCAGGTGGACCGCGCCGCCGCCCCGGAGCAGGTCTTCACCGAGCTGCTGCTGGGCTTCGAACTCGCCCACCGGGACCCGCGGTTCGTCGCGGTGAACCTGGTGACCCCGGAGGACGGAGCGGTGGCCCTGCGGGACTACGGATTGCACATGCGCATGCTCGACCGGCTGCACGGCTGGTATCCGGAGGTCCATATCACGCTGCACGCGGGGGAGTTGGTCCCGGGGCTGGTCGGGCCGGAGGACCTGCGCTCGCACATCCGGCAGGCCGTGCGCACCGGGCACGCCGAGCGGATCGGGCACGGCGTGGACGTGCTGTGGGAGGACGACCGGTCCGCCCTGCTGGCCGCGATGGCCGCGCGGCACGTCCTGGTGGAGACGCCGCTGACGAGCAACTCCCAGATCCTGGGCGTCTCCGGCCGCCGCCACCCCTTCGGCCTCTACCGCCGCCACCGGGTGCCCGTCGCCCTGGCCACCGACGACGGCGGTGTCGAACGCTCGGACATCACCGCCGAGTACCAGCGCGCGGCGACCTCCCACCGCCTCGGCTACCGGGCCCTGAAGAACCTGGCGCGCACCTCGCTCGAGTACGGCTTCCTGCCCGGCCGGAGCCTGTGGCGCGGCCGCGACGGCTTCGCCGCGGTCCCCGAGTGCGCCGGTGAACGCCCGGGCGCCCCCCGCCCGGGGGCCGGGTGCGCGGCCGTCCTGGCCAGGAGCCCGAAGGCGGCGGTCGAGTGGAAACAGGAGGGCGCCTTCCGGGAGTTCGAGGAGCAGGTGGCCGGGCACGGCGGGGCCGCGGAGGGGCCGTGACCCGTTGCCGGGTGCCCGGTCCGCAGGGCACCCTGGGGGACCTATGGAGACAGGTACGCTGACCGTTCCCGGTGCGGAGATCCACTACGAGGTGCGCGGGGCGGGCCCGCCCCTCCTGCTGATCAACGGCGGGGACGGCGACGCCGCCCTGTTCGGGCCGCTGGCCCGGCTGCTGGCCGAGCACCACACCGTCATCACCTTCGACCCGCGCGGCAACTCCCGCAGCCCCCTCACCGGCCCGCCCGCGACCCAGTGGATCGAGGACCGCGGCGACGACGCCCGCCTGCTGCTGGACGCCGTCGCCGGCGGGGAGCCGGCGTATGTCTTCGGCACCAGCTACGGCGCCATGACCGGCATGGACCTCCTCGCCCGCCACCCCGGCCGGGTGCGGGCGCTGGTCGCCCACGAACCGTTCGTGATCGAGCTGCTGCCCGACGCGGACCGCTGGCACGCCCTGTTCGAGGAGGTGTACGGGCTCTACCGGCGCGAGGGACTGCGGCCCGCGATGCGGAGGTTCGCCGAGGCCGTCGGCGTGGACGACGCGCCGGAGCCGGACGAGGGGCTGCCCGCGCCGGTGCGGGAGATGCTGGCCCGCGTCCGGGCCAATGGGGAGACCGTCCTGGCGTACGAGCTGCGCTCCTTCAGCCGCTTCCGGCCGGACGCCGGGGCGCTGCGCGGGGGGCCGTTCGTCCTGGTGACCGGCGAGCAGCGGCCGAGGACGCTGCTGCACCGCACGACGGAGGCCCTCGCGGAGCGACTGGGCACCAAGATCGTGGAGTTCCCGGGCGGGCACGTCGGCTATCTGACCCACCCGGCGGACTTCGCCGTCGCCCTGCGCGGGGCGTTCGCGTCCTGACGCACCGTCAGGAGGACGGTGCCGCCAGCCCGTCGAGGAAGGCGTCGACCAGTGCGGTCTGACGCCGCTCCGGATACCGCCCGGGGTCGAACAGGGCGTGGACGACGAGCCCGTGCGCGAAGGCCGCCGCCCCCGCGGCGGTCTCCTCCGGGTCCGTCCCCGGCGGGAGTTCGCCGCGCTCCCGGGCAGTCCGGACGTGCCCGGCGACCTTGTCCCGCCAGCCGGCGAGCCGGGCCGCCTCGTCCGCGCCCAGGCCGTCGTCGGCGAGCGCGGCGTCCCAGGAGCTGACCCAGGCGCGGTTGATGGCGGTCATCTCCCCGGACAGCGGCAGCACGTTCAGCAGGGCCGCGCGCAGGCCGGCCAGGCCCTCGGCCGGCGGGGTGTGCAGGGCGCGGTGCGCGGTGCGCTCCCCGGCGACGGCGAGGGCGTGCGCCACGAGCGCCTTCTTGCTGGGGAAGTAGTGGCTCACCAGGCCCGTCGAGGAGCCCAGTTCGGCGGCGACGGCGCGGATCGTCAGGCCGTCGAAGCCGCGCTCCGCGAGCACCCGCCACACCGCGTCGGACACGTCCCGTCGCCTCGCGTCGTGATCACCGCGTGCAGGCATCTGCGCTTCCCTTCTCCGTGGGCAGGCCCTAGGGTGACCAGAGTACGTAACAAACGTTTGGAACGCATCCCGGCGCCGGGCCCGCGCCCCCGCGTTCCGCCCGTTCCACGACCGCATCGGAGGACCCGTGCTCAGCTCGCCCCTCGCCCCCGGCGCCGACCTGTGCCCCCTGGAGCCCTGGCAGGCCGAGGAGTTCGCCGCCTGCCTCGCCGCCCACCGCGAGCACCTCGCCCCCTGGCTGCCGTGGGCCACCACCATCACCGACGCCGAGAAGGCCCGCGCCTACCTCCAGCGGTACGCCGACGCCCAGCGCGCCGACACCGGGCGGTTCTTCGCCATACGCCTCGACGGGGCCCTCGTCGGCGGCACGCTGTTCCGCGTCTTCGACACCCACTCCGGCGTCTGCGAACTGGGCGTGTGGCTCAGCCCCGACGCCCAGGGCCGGGGGCTGGTCACCGCCGCCGCCCGGAAGATGATCGACTGGGCCTTCGGGGCGCGCGGCATGTCCCGCGTCGAGTGGCGGGCCTCGGTGGACAACCACCGCAGCGCCGCGGTGGCCGAGCGCCTGGGCATGACCCACGAGGGCGTGCTCCGCCGGTCGTTCGTGGTGAACGGGGTCCGGCAGGACATGGCCGTGTGGTCCCTGCTCGCCGACGAGTGGGACGGGCGCGGGGAGAAGGCCGCCTGACCGTTACCGGTCCGCCGCCCAGTCCACCGTCAGCCGCCCTCCGTCCCCCTCCGTGACCGTCGTGCCCAGCGCCGCGCCGGCGCGGGTGAAGCGGTCGCGGATCCAGCGGCACGCGCCCTCGCCCGCCGTCTCCGTGTGGCAGTGGTCCAGATAGAGCGGGACGGCCTCCAGCCGGACGGGGCGTGCGCCCTCGAAGGCGACGAGGAAGAGCAGGCCCAGGTCGTTGCGCAGGACCGGGTCCACCGCGTAGTCGTCGACGAAGTCGCCCATGTCGTAGAGGGTGCGGTGCCCGGCCCCGTGGAAGACGTGCGCCGAGTGGCCCGCGACCAGCGAGGCCCCGGCGGCGTGCAGGGCGGTGGCGGCCTCGCGGACGTAGGAGGGCGGCCGGGTGGTCATGTTGGGGCCCCAGTGCGGGGTGACGAGCACCGCGTCCGCCTCGCGCGCCGCCTCCACGACGGCTCGGCGCAGCCAGGCGGGCAGCCCGTGCCGCAGGTCGGCGAGGGCGACGCCCGGCCGGCCGGGGCCCGCCGCGAAGTCCTCGGGATGGTCGGTGGCGCCCACCACCGCCAGGCGCAGGCCGGGGACCTCCAGTACGGCCGGGGCGCGGGCCCGCCCCTCGTCACGTCCCGCGCCGACCACCGCGATCCCGGCCCCGGCCAGCAGCTCCAGCGAGTCGGCGAGTGCGTCGTACCCGTAGTCGAGGGCGTGGTTGTTGGCCAGGGTCACACAGTCCACGCCCAGCTCCGCCAGGACACGGGCGGCCTCCGGCGGCGCCCGGAAGAAGAACGGCTTGCCGGGGGCGGGCCAGGGTTCGCCGCGGTCCGAGACGCAGCACTCCAGGTTGAGGACGACCAGGTCGGCCGCCGCGAGCGTCTCCCGCAGCCCCGGGCACAGCAGCGTCCCGGGCTCCGGCGCCGCCGCCAGCCGCTCGGCGACGCCGCGGCCCAGCATGGTGTCCCCGGCCAGGGCCACGGTCACGGTCACTGCCGCACCTCCCGCCTCCCTCCAGTCTCCGGCGCCCCCACGGCCCCGGGCAAGGTCAGCGGCGGAGCACCTTGCGCGCCAGGAAGTTGCCCAGCAACTGGGCGATCTGGACCAGGACGATCAGGACGGCCACCGACACGGCCATCACCGAGGTGTCGAAGCGCAGATACCCGTACGTCATGGCGAGGTTGCCCACGCCCCCGCCGCCCACCGTCCCGGCGACCGCCGAGAAGTCGATGAGCGCGACGAGCACGAAGGTGAAGCCGAGCACCAGCGGCCCCAGGGCCTCGGGGATCAGCACGGTCACCACGATGCGCAGCGGTCCCGTGCCCATCGACCGCGCGGCCTCGATCACCCCGGGCTCCACGGTCAGCAGATTCGTCTCGACGATCCGGGCGACGCCGAAGGTGGCGACGACGACCATCGGGAAGACCGCCGCGTCGGTGCCGATCATCGTGCCGACCACGCTGCGGGTGACGGGGGAGAGGGCGACGATGGCGATGATGAACGGGACCGGGCGGATGATGTTGATCAGCGTGTTGAGCACGGCGTGGACCGCGCGGTTGGGCAGGACGCCGCCCTTGCGGGTGGCGTAGAGCGCCAGGCCCACGCCGGTGCCGAGGACGGCGGACAGGGCCAGGGTCATCAGCACCATGTAGACCGTCTCGCCGGTGGCGTCGACGACCTTGGGCCAGAAGGTGTGCCAGTCGGCGTGCATCACACACCCGCCTTCTCGGGGACGGCCAGTTCGGCGAGGAAGGCGTCGATGTCGGCCCCGTCGCCGTGCAGTTCGAGGGTGACGCTGCCCAGCGGGGCGTCGCGCACCTCGCCGACGCCCGCGTGCGCGACGGTGAAGTCCACGCCGTGCGCGCGCAGCAGCCGCGACAGCCGGTCCGGCTCCGCCGTGTCCCGGGCCACCGGCACGGTCACCAGCCGCCCCGGATGCCGGGCGCGCAGCCGCTCCCACGCGGCCTCCCCGGGCACGTCCTGGAGGGCGGAGCGGACGAAGACCTCGGTGACCGGGTGCCGCGGGCGGGAGAAGACGTCGTAGACGTCGCCGCTCTCGACGACCCGGCCCCCGGACATGACCGCCACCTCGTCGCACAGCGACCGGACCACGTCCATCTCGTGCGTGACGAGGACGATGGTGATGCCCAGTTCGGAGTTGACGCGCCGGAGCAGGTCGAGGACCTCGCCGGTGGTGTGCGGGTCGAGGGCGGAGGTCGCCTCGTCGCACAGCAGCACGCCCGGGGAGGTGGCCAGCGCGCGGGCGATGCCGACCCGCTGGCGCTGGCCGCCGGAGAGCTGCTCGGGGTAGCGGCGCGCCTGGTCCTCCAGGCCGACGAAGCGCAGGACTTCGGCGGCGCGGGCGCGGGCCTGCGCGCGGGGCGTGCCCGCCAGTTTCAGCGGATAGGCGACGTTGCCGAGGACGGTGCGCGAGCGGAACAGGTTGAACTGCTGGAAGATCATGCCGATGGAGCGGCGGACGTCCCGCAACTGCCGCCCGCTCAGGGCCCCGAGGTCCTGTCCGTCCACGAGCACCTGCCCCGAGGTGGGCACTTCGAGGTGGTTGACCAGGCGCAGCAGGGTGCTCTTGCCCGCTCCGCTGTGTCCGACGACGCCCAGCACACGGCCCTCGGCCACGGTCAGGGAGACGTCCTCCACGGCGGTGAAGGGCTTCTTCCGTGCGCCCCTGCCCGTCCCGGGATAGGTCTTGCCGACGTTGCGCAGTTCGATCACGGCGGTCAGCCTTCCTGCTCGCCGAGCCGGTCGAGCTCCTTCTGGAGTTCGGCCCGCGGGAGGTCGACGACGTAACGGGCGCCGCCGGAGGACTTCTTGACGGCCTCCTGCACCTTGGCCGACCGGTAGATCTCGACGACCTTCCGGAGCCTCTCGTCGTCCCGGTCACCGGCCCGGGCCGCGATGACGTTGACGTAGGGGCGGGTGGCGGCGCTGCGCGGGTCGTCGCGGAAGATCGCCTGGCCGATGTCGTAGCCGGCCTGCTTGGCGACGCCGTCGTTGATGACGGAGGCCGCGGTGTCCTTGAGGGTGCGGGGCGTCTGCTGGGCGTCGACCGGGGTGATCTTGATGTGCCTGGGGTTGTCGGTGATGTCGTCGGGGGTGCCGTAGATGCCGGCCTTCTCCTTGACGCGGATCAGCTCGGCCTCCTGCAGCACCAGCAGCGCCCGCCCCTGGTTGGAGGGGTCGTTGGGGATGGCGATGCGCGCGCCGTCGGGGAGGTCCGCCAGGGACTTGTGCTTGAGCGAGTACAGGCCCATCGGGGCGACGGAGGTGGAGGCGATCGGGACGATGTCGGTGTGGTTGGCCTGGTTGAACTTGCTGAGGAACGCCAGGTGCTGGAAGGCGTTCAGCTCGATGTCCCCGTCGGCGAGGGCCTTGTTGGGCAGCTGGTAGTCGTCGAAGGTCACCGTCTTCACGTCGATGCCCTGCTTCTTCGCCTCCTCGGCCAGGACGTCCCACTCGGGGTCGGCGCCGCTGACCCCGATGCGCACCGCCCCGTCCGCGTCGGAGCCGGACGGGCCGCAGGCCGACAGCAGGACGGCGAGGGCGGCGGCCACGGACGTCGCCGCGGCGCGGCGCAGGGTGAGTTTCATCGGGGGCTCATTCCGGGTCGTACGGGATCGGGTACGGGCCGCGAAGGCCGCGGCGGTCCGGTGATCGTATGGTCGAAAACCCGGACTCCCTGGCAATGAAAGGAACGGTTCACTGCTCCGCAATAAAACAAAGGCCCTCTTTGTGCGGCGGCAACATTCCGCCGATGGAGGTACAACGGAGGGAGCGATAACTCCCGTGACGGGAGGGAGGGCCGATGACCTACGACAGCGGCCCGCGGCACCGCGACTACCTGCCCATCGAGGACCACGGGATCATCGGCGACCTGCACACGGTCGCCCTCGTCGGCGCCGACGGCACCATCGACTGGTGCTGCCTGCCCCGCTTCGACGCCCCCGCCGTCTTCGGCGCCCTGCTCGACGCCCGCCTCGGCGGCCACTTCCGCGTCACCGCCCGCGACGCCGAGCGCACCCGGCAGATGTACATGCCCGACTCCAACGTGCTCCTGACCCGCTTCCTGGGCCAAAGTTCCGTCGCCGAGCTCTACGACTTCATGGTCCCCGACCACCCCTCCTTCCCCGAGCGGGGCGTCCGGCAGATCGTCCGCCAGGTGCGGGTGCCGCGCGGCCGCGCCGTCCTGGAGGTGTGCTGCCGCCCGGCCTTCGACTACGCCCGCGCCCCGCACTCCGTGACCGTCACCGACCACGGAGCCGTCTTCGCCGCCCCCGGCGGCGCCCTGGTCCTGCGTTCCTCCGTCCCCCTGGAGCCCGCCGGCGACGGCCTGGAGGTCCGTGCCACCGTCACCCTGGACCCCGGCAGCACCCTGGAACTCGCCGCCCAATGGACCGACGTCCCCGCCCCGCCCGCCCCCATCGACGCGCACGAGGCGGCCGTCCTGCTCGACAGCACCCTGGCCTACTGGGACGGCTGGGTGCGCAAGTCCCAGTACCGCGGCCGCTACCGCGAAGGCGTCGAACGCTCCGCGCTCGCCCTCAAACTCCTCGTCCACCAGCCCACCGGCGCCCTCGTCGCCGCCCCCACCACCTCCCTGCCCGAATCCCCGGGCGGGGGCCGCAACTGGGACTACCGCTACACCTGGATCCGCGACGCCGCGTTCACCCTCTACGCCCTGATGCGCCTGGGCTTCACCGAGGAGGCCGCCGCCTTCATCGACTGGCTCCACCAGCGCTGTGTCGAGGCCCCGCCCGGTACCGGACTGCACGTCCTCTACGGCATCGACGGCCGCGCCGACCTCCCCGAGACCGTCCTCGGCCACCTCAGCGGCTACCGCGGCGCCAAGCCCGTACGCATCGGCAACGCCGCCGCCCGCCAGACCCAACTCGACATCCACGGCGAGCTGATGGACTCCGTCTACCTCTACGACAAGCACGGGGAGCCCATCTCCTACGAACTGTGGGAGGCGCTGGCCCGCCAGCTCGAGTGGCTGGAGAAGCACTGGGAGGAGCCGGACGACGGCATCTGGGAGACCCGCGGCGGCCCCCAACGCTTCACCTACTCCGCCCTGATGACCTGGGTCGCCTTCGAACGGGCCCTGCGCATCTCCCGCCACCGCGGCATGCCCGCCCCGGTCGAGCGATGGCGCGACAGCGCCGCCGAGGCGTACCGCTTCGTCCAGGAACGCTGCTGGTCGCCGGAGGCCGGCGCCTACTGCCAGAGCGCCGACGGCCGGACCCTGGACGCCTCGCTGCTGGTCATGCCGCTGGTGAAGTTCTCCGGCCCGCGCGACCCGCGCTTCCTGTCCACCGTGCGCCGCATCGAGGACCAACTGGTCAGCGACAGCCTCGTCCGCCGCTACCGCACCGAGGGCGGTGCCGACGGCCTGCCCGGCGACGAGGGCACCTTCAACCTCTGCTCCTTCTGGTACGTGGAGGCCCTCGCCCGCGCCGGCCGCGTCGGAGAGGCCCGCTACATCTTCGAGAAGATGCTCACCCACGCCAGCCATCTGGGCCTGTACGCCGAGGAGATCGGCCCCGCCGGCGAGGCCCTCGGCAACTTCCCCCAGGCCTTCACCCACCTCGCGCTGATCAGCGCCGCCACCAACCTCGACCGCGCCATCACCGCGCACCAGGGCACGGCCTCGGCGCGCCGCTGCGGAGGCTGACGGGCCCGACTGGCGAAAGGGCGAACGAGTGATTCGCCCACCCCGGGGGCAGGCTGTGCGCGGCAACCCGGGAAAGGGGAACACCGTGACCGCACTCGGCCTGCCCACCCACGTCCGTGCCTGCCTGTTCGACCTCGACGGCGTCCTGACCAAGACCGCCGTCGTGCACGCCGCGGCGTGGAAGGAGATGTTCGACGCCTTCCTCGCCGAGCGCGACGGCCCCGGCTTCCGGCCCTTCGACCCCCTCACCGACTACGACGAGTACGTCGACGGCAGACCCCGGGCCGACGGAGTGCGCACCTTCCTCGCCTCCCGCGGCATCACCCTCCCCGAGGGCACGGACACCGACCCGCCCGACGCCGACACCGTCCAGGGCCTCGGCAACCGCAAGAACCTCCTCGTCCTCGCGAAGATCCGCAAGGAGGGCGTGGAGGCGTACCCCGGCTCCGTCCGCTATGCCGGGGCCGTCCGCGACGCGGGGCTGCGCCGGGCCGTGGTCTCCTCCAGCGCCAACTGCCGCGACGTACTGGCCGCGGCGGGCATCGAGGAACTCTTCGAGGTGCGCATCGACGGCATCGTCGCCAAGGAGCGCGGCCTGCCCGGCAAGCCGCACCCCGACACCTTCCTGGCCGCCGCGGAGGAGCTCGGCGTCGAGCCCGGCCAAGCCGCCGTCTTCGAGGACGCCCTGGCCGGCATGGAGGCCGGCCGCGCCGGGGACTTCGGCTACGTCGTCGGCGTCGACCGGGTGGGACAGGCCGAGGCGCTCCGCAGACACGGCGCCGACACCGTCGTCGACGACCTCGCCGACCTGCTGGAGGACGCCAAGTGATCACGCATCCGGCCTATCTCGTCGAGCCCTGGTGCCTGCGCGAGACCGAGCTCAACCTCGACATCCTCTCCCAGAGCGAGTCGGTGTTCGCCCTCTCCAACGGGCACGTCGGCTGGCGCGGCAACCTCGACGAGGGCGAGCCGCACGGCCTGCCCGGCAGCTACCTCAACGGCGTCTACGAGTTCCGCCCGCTGCCCTACGCCGAGGCCGGCTACGGCTACCCCGAGTCCGGCCAGACCGTCATCAACGTCACCAACGGCAAGGTGATCCGCCTCCTCGTCGACGACGAGCCCTTCGACCTGCGCTACGGCAAACTGCACCGGCACGAGCGGATGCTGGACTTCCGCAGCGGCCTGCTGTACCGCACCGCCGAGTGGACCTCGCCCAGCGGCCGCAGCGTCCGCGTCCGCTCCACCCGGCTGGTCTCCTTCAGCCAGCGCGCGGTGGCGGCCATCGCCTACGAGGTCGAACCGCTGGACGGCGACGTCCGTATCGTCGTCCAGTCCGAGCTGGTCGCCAACGAGCCGATGCCGAAGAACGGGACCGACCCGCGCACGGCCGCCGAGCTCGAGAACCCGCTGGTGCCCGAGCAGTGCCACGCCGAGAACGCGCGCATCCGGCTGCTGCACTGCACCGCCCGCAGCGGGCTGAAGGTCGCGGCCTCCGCCGACCACGTGGTGGAAGGGCCGGAAGGGACCGTGCTGGCGGCCGAGGCCAGTGAGAACGTGGCCCGCCTGACGGTGACCTCCCGGCTGCGGTCGGGGGAGCGGCTGCGGCTGGAGAAGTTCGTCGCCCACGGCTGGTCGGCGGCCCGCTCGGTGCCGGCCGTGCGCGACCAGGTGGACGCCGCCCTCGCCGGGGCCGTCAGCACCGGCTGGGCCGGGCTGGCCGACGAACAGCGGGAATTCCTCGACGACTTCTGGAGCCGCGCCGACGTCGAGGTCGACGGCGACGCCGAGATCCAGCAGGCCGTACGGTTCGCGCTCTTCCACGTCCTGCAGACCGGTGCGCGCGGCGAGGCCCGTGCCCTGCCCGCCAAGGGACTGACCGGACCCGGCTACGACGGCCACTGCTTCTGGGACACCGAGATGTTCGTCCTGCCCGCCCTCACCTACACCGCCCCGAACGCCGTCGACCAGGCCCTGCGCTGGCGCCACAGCACCCTGCCCGCCGCCCAGGAGCGCGCCCGCCAACTCGGCCTGCAGGGCGCCGCGTTCCCCTGGCGGACCATCAACGGCGACGAGTGCTCGGCCTACTGGCCCGCGGGCACGGCGGCCTTCCACGTCAACGCCGACATCGCCTACGCCGTGGTGCGCTACGTCGAGGCCACGGGCGACGAGACCTTCGAACAGGAGGTGGGTCTCCCGCTGCTGGTCGAGACGGCCCGGCTGTGGCGCTCGCTCGGCCACCACGACCACCACGGCAACTTCCACATCGACGGGGTCACCGGCCCCGACGAGTACAGCGCCGTGGCCGACGACAACCTCTACACCAACCTGATGGCCCAGCAGAACCTGGACGAAGCGGCGGCCGCCGCCGAACGGCACCCGGACGCGGCCGCCGTGCTGGGCGTCGACGACGAGGAGACCGCCGCCTGGCGCGACGCGGCGATGCGGATGACCGTGCCCTACAACGAGGAACTGGGCGTTCACGAACAATCGGCCGGCTTCACCCGCCACCAGGTCTGGGACTTCGCCGGGACGCAGCCCGACCAGTACCCGCTGATGCTGCACTTCCCCTACTTCGACCTGTACCGCAAGCAGGTCATCAAACAGGCCGACCTGGTGCTCGCCATGTCCGTGCGCAGCGATGCCTTCACCGCCGAGGAGAAGGCCCGCAACTTCGCCTACTACGAACCCCTGACCGTCCGCGATTCCTCGCTGTCCGCCTGCGGTCAGGCCGTGATGGCCGCCGAGGTGGGCCAGATGCGCCTCGCCTACGACTACCTCGGCGAGGCGGCGATGATGGACCTGGAGGACCTGGAGGGCAACACCCGCGACGGCATCCACATCGCCTCCCTCGGCGGCACCTGGTACGCCCTGGTCGCCGGCTTCGGAGGGATGCGCCACCAGGGCGGAGTGCTCTCCTTCGCCCCCCGGCTGCCCGAACAGATCGGCCGCCTCGCCTTCACCACGGTCTACCGGCAGCGCCGGCTGCGGGTGGAGATCACCGGGACCACAGCCGTGTACACCCTGCTGGAGGGTGAGGCCCTGGAGATCGGGCACTGCGGCGACGCCTTCGAACTCACCCCCGAGAGCGCCGAGTCCCGCCGCATCCCGCCCCTGCCCGCCGGCCCGCCCCCCGAACAGCCGCACGGCCGCTGCCCCGCCACCCGCAAGGCGCCGCAGCGGCCCAAACGGTAGGAGCCCCGGGCCTTCGACGGCACGGCTGTGACCCAGGTCATCAACGGCGGCCGCGGAAGGGGCTGTTCCGACCCGGCCCGCGCATGACATGATCCGGGCCGGGTCTACCGGCATGTAGATCGTGTCCCTACCGCTGTGTGTCCGGTCCCGCGGTGTCGTTCTCCCGCGGATCCGACCCCACCCTCACGTTCCGATGAGGACCCCCATGCGCAAAACCGGCCGGAGAGTGCTCGTACCGGCGCTGGCCGCCGCCTCCCTGACCCTCGCCGCCTGCTCGCCGTCCGGCACGCACCGCACCGCCGCCGCGGAGGACGTGCCGAGGGAGAAGCCCCCGCTCGTCGGCTCCACGGAGTGGCAGCTCGGCCCGGACCCCACGGAGCCCGCACCGCGGAGCACCACGACCGCCCCCGCCGACGGCGATCGCACGACGGCCGCGGCGCGACCGAAGGCCGACCCGGACCTGAAGGTCGCCTCCTTCGACTCCCGCACCGGACGGGCCGTCCTCTCCTTCCCCCCTCCGGCCTCTCCGGCGCCGGGCCGCGGCGGACCGGTCCGGACCGGTGACCTCATCGCGAGTCCGCCCGTGGCCGGCGCCCCCGGGGGCGTCCTGGCCGAGGTCGTCGAAGTGCTGCGCAGGACCGCGCACGGCGCCGAGGTCCGTACCGTCCCGGCCACCCTCGACGCCGTGCTCGGCGACGCGAGGACCTCGGGCGAGGTCTCCGTCGACCCCTCCGCGATCAAGGTCAGCCCGCTCGTCCCGGGCGTCAGGGTTTCCCGGCCCGCACACGGCGACCGCACGGGGCCGGGCGGCCTGCGCGTCGACGTCGACACCGCCCTCGCCCCGGGCAAGGACGCCGAAGGCCCCGCCGCGGCGACCGTCACCGGCTTCGTCCGACTTGCCCCGCGGGTCGGCCTCTCCTACGAAGGCGGCACCTCCGGCGGCGGTCCGAAGGCCGCCTCGCTCGCGCTCTCCGGCGACTGGACCACGGGCTGGAAACTGAAGGGCCGGCCCCCCGCCGCCCACGGCAGGCCCCTGCGCGTGCCGTTCGCCCAACTCCACGCCGATCCCGTCCTGTCCGTCGCCGGGATACCCGTCGTCGTCAACCTCGATCTCACCTGCTACGCCCTGATCGACGCCGACGGGAAGACGGTCGTCGACATCCAACAGAGCGAGGTGAAGGGCGATTCGAGGATCGGGGGATCCTACCGGGCGGACAGGGGCTGGACCCCCGACACCAAGGCCGACTTCGGCACCTCGCCCGTCAAGGCCGCGATCGACGGACCGGCCGCCGTGAAGTCCGGCCTCGGCACCGAGGTGTCCCTCGGCCTCTACGGCCGACCCGTCGTCACCGCCGACCTCTCCACCCCCTACGTACGGACGAAGGCCGGGGACCGCGCCGGTGCGTGGAAGCTGTTCGGCGGCACCGGTCTCCAGGGGTCCCTGCTCCCGCAGTTGAAGGTCTTCGGCACGCCGGAGCCCGCGCCCGGACCGCTGCCGGGGCTGCGGCACGAACGGCAGCTCGCCCGGGGCACGGGGGCGGTCCGGTTCCCCCTCCCGCGCGACGGACAGGAACCGCCGCCGGACGGGGAGTTGAACCCCGCGGACCGGATCCCCGCCCGGCCCGGGCCCCACTGATCACACCACCGGTGCCGATCACACCACCGACGCCGATCACACCACTGACGCCAGGAGCGAGCCCACCGCGTACGTCACCCCCATCGCCAGTGCCCCGCCCAGCACATTGCGCAGCACGGACGGGCGGACGGGGGACGCGCCCAGGCGGGCGCCGGTCCAGCCCGTCAGGGCGAGGGTGGCCAGCACCGAGGCGATGGTGACCGGCAGCCGTCCGCCCGCCGGCAGCAGGACGATCATGAGGAGGGGCAGGAGCGCGCCCGCCGTGAAGGCGCAGAAGCTGGCGGCGGCCGCCCGCCAGGGATCGGTGAGTTCGTCCGGATCGATGCCCAGCTCCACCCGGGCATGGGCCCGCCAGGCGTCCTTCGCGCTGAGCTCCCGGGCGGCCGCGTCGGCCACCGAGGGACTGAGCCCGCGCCGCTCCAGCTCCTCCTCCAACGCGTCCCGGCCCTCCTCGGGATGGGCGCGCAGCTCCCGCTTCTCCAGCTCCAACGCGGCCCGCTGCGCGTCGCGTTGGGTGCACACGGACACGTACTCGCCCGCCGCCATCGAGATCGAGCCCGCCAGCAGGCCCGCCAGCCCCGCCGTCAGCAGCGTGCCACGGCGGTCCGTCGCACCGGCGACGCCGACGACGAGACCGGCCGTCGAGACGACGCCGTCGTTGGCGCCGAGAACGGCCGCCCGGAGCCAGTTCAGCCGTCCCCCGGTGCTGCTCGCGCTCGCGGTCGTGTGCCGGGGCGGGTGCGCGTCGTTCATTCCCCGGCGTCCCGTTCCTCCAGCGGCCGTACCGCGGGACCCTGGAGGACCGAGCCGTCCGTGGCGAACCGCGAGCCGTGGCACGGGCAGTCCCACGACCGCTCCGCCGCGTTGAACGCCACCAGACACCCCAGGTGCGTACAGCGCGCGGAGAGCGCGTGCACCGTGCCGTGCTCGTCCCGGTACACCGCGCAGTGCCGGCCGTCGATGCGGACCACCTCGCCCGTGCCCGGGGCGATGCCGGCCACGTGCTCCGCGCCGGGCGGGCGCAGCCGGTCCGCGACGAAGTGCCGTGCCACACCGGCCTGATGGCGCAGGAACGCGGGGGCTTCGCGCACCGCGCTCCACAGCCGCCTCGGGTCGTAGAGCTCCGCCCACGGCGGCCGGTGCCCGCCGATCAGCTCGGCCAGCAGCATCCCGGCCGCCACACCGCCGCTCATGCCCCACCCGCCGAACCCCGTGGCCACCCAGGTGTGGCGGGCCCGCGGATGGAACGGGCCGATCAGCGGCACCGTATCGGTCGGGTCGTTGTCCTGCGTCGCCCAGCGGACCCCGGGCTCCAGCCCGGGGAAGTGCTCCCGCGCCCAGGCCGCCAGCCGGCCGAAGCGCGCCTCGACGTCCGCGGCCCCCGGCGCGAAGCTCTCCCCGGTGACGATCAGCAGCCGCTGCCCGTCGGACAGCGGGGCCGTGCGCACCGACCGCCTGGTGCCCTCCTCCGTCAGGAACATCCCGCCCGGGTCCTGCCCGTCCGGGATCGCCCCCGTGACCACCAGCTCCCGGCGCGGCGACAGCCGGGAGAACAGCAGCGCCCGGTCGAAGACCGGGGCGTGCGTGGCCACGACCACGTCCCGGGCGGTGACCACGGCCCCGTTCTCCGCGCCCAGCCGGCATGGCGTGCCCTCGTGCAGCCGGGTGACCCGCGTGTGCTCGAACACCGCCCCGCCCCGCGCCACCAGGTCCTCGGCGAGGGCCAGCAGGTACTTCCGCGGATGGAACTGCGCCTGGCCGGGGAGGCGGACGGCCGCCTCGACGCGGAACGGCAGCCCCGTCCGCTCCGTGAACGTGGTCTCCAGCCCGGCCTGCTCGGCCGCGTTGACCTCCTCGCGCACCGCGAACCGCCCCGCCGCCTCCGTCACATACGTGTACGCCGTCCGCCGCTCCAGCTCGCAGTCGACGTCCAGCAGCCGCGCGACCTCGGCCACGCGCTCCACCGCGCCCTGCTGCGAGCGCGCGTACAGCCGGGCCCCCTCCGGCCCCCGGGTACGCCGCAGCCGGGCGTACACCAGCCCGTGCAGCGCCGTCACCTTGGCGGTGGTCCGCCCGCTGACCCCCTCGGCGATCCGCCCGGCCTCCAGCACGGCCACCGACCGCCCGGCCCGCGCCAGCTCCCACGCCGTGCTCAGCCCGGCGATCCCCCCGCCGATCACGGCCACGTCGACGTCGACACCCGCCCCCGTGGCCAGCGGGGGATAGGCGGTGGCGGGGGTCGTGGACATCCAGTACGGCTCGTCGGAAGGCTGCGTCACCATGCGGAGACGGATTCCCGGCCGGCCCGGGGGTACCCGGAGCGGCGGCCGGGGTTCCTCCGTTCGGCGGCGCCGCGTCCACCGGACGTGGACATCGGCGTGCCGCCGGTCGCCCGGACCCGGAGCACGCGGCCCGGACGCCGGATTTCGCCGCGGTCGGGCCGAAGCCGCAGGAGAACCGGGTGCCGCGCCTGGCGTCCGCGGCCGCCACGGTCCACCGGCCGGCGCGCGCGGACTTGGAGGAGTTGCACCGTTCCGAGCCCGAGGACGGGTGGAGGAGCAGGTGAGTTGGGGCTGTCGGGGGAGTGAGGTGTCCCCGGTCTATGCCGGGGTCCGGGGGTCGGCCAGCAGGCGGATGTCGTCGGCCGCCCAGAGGACGAACCGTTCGACCGGGATCACCTCGTGTCCCGGCACGGGCCGGAAGCGGAACCGCTTGAGCAGCACGGCGAGGATCAGTTCGGCCTCCACCGTCGCGAGGGCGGCGCCTTCGCAGCTGCGGGGCCCGAGTCCGAAGGGCACGTGGGCCAGCCTCGGCCGCCGGGCCGTCTCCTCGGGGGCGAACCGTTCGGGCACGAACTTCTCCGGCTCGGGCCAGTGGGCGGGGTTCATGTGGAGGGCCCGGAAGGGGTAGAAGACCGTCGCCCCGGCCGGGATCTCGTAGTCCCCCAGGACGAGCGCCCCGGTCGTCAGCCGGGCCCCGTACGGGCCCGGCGGGTAGAGCCGCATCGACTCCTTGAGCACCCTCTCCAGATACGTCAGCCGTCGCAGGTCGGCATACTCCGGTGCCGCCCGGTCGCCGAGGACGCGGTCCAGCTCCCCGGCGACGCGTGCAGCAGCCTCGGGGTGGTGCCCGAGCAGGTGGAGGGTCCAGGAGACGGCCACCCCGGTCGTGTGGTGGGCGGCCAGCATCGTCATCATGACGGTGTCGCGGATCCGCGCGGGGCTCTCGCCGGCCTCCACGAGCGCCCCGATCAGGTCGCTGCGGTCCGTACGGCTGCCGGGGCGGTGCGCCGCGATCACCTCGTCGACCCGCGCCCGCAGATAGGCGAGGGCGTCGCGGGCCCGCCTGCCCCGCTCCTCCCCGTCGCCCGGCTGAGGCACCCGGTAGAGCCGTCCCAGATGCTCGGTGAGCACCTCCTCGAACGCGGCGACCACGCCGTCCGGATCCACGGAGGCGCCTCCCAGCGCGTACGTACAGATCATCCGCAGAGACAGTGCGGTGAGGTCCTTCTGCGACGCG
The DNA here is from genome assembly GCF_041519305.1 of Streptomyces luteireticuli. Taxonomy (NCBI): domain Bacteria; kingdom Bacillati; phylum Actinomycetota; class Actinomycetes; order Kitasatosporales; family Streptomycetaceae; genus Streptomyces; species Streptomyces luteireticuli. Next base: position 624,609 of record NZ_CP167927.1, on the reverse strand, counting down.
ACGGGCTCATGGGCGGCCGCCTTCCCGGCCCAGCGGTCCGCGAGCTCCGTCACCAGCTCGGTGAACCGTGCGAAGTACCGCTCGTGGGACGGGCGTCCGGCCAGCACCGACAGGAGCAGGCGCCGCAACGGCGCGTGTTCGCCTGCTGGCAGCACCTGCAGATTGCCCGCCTCGAACAGTGGCTCCAGGAACGCGAACAGCCGCTCCGGCCGTTCGTCGAGATGTGCCGTCGCCTCCAGCAGGACGGGGTCGGCGACCGACACCGCCGTCTCCGCGCCCGGCAGTTGGAACCGCACGACCGGGCCGTACGTGGCATGCAGCCACAACTGGTAGGCGTGCAGCCCGCCCGCCGCCGCGACGGCGCCGGCTCCGCCGTCCGCCCGGGGTGCGGGACCGGGAATGTCCATGGACGCTCCTGGGAGAGAGGGTGCGGACATGAACACTCTGGCGCGTCACGGCCCGGCAGTACAGGATGAGGCGTCAACCAACGCCCGACGAAAGAGAACGCACGGCATGGCCGTCATCCACCACACCACCATCGTCCCGTCCAAGGACGAACTGCTCACCGCCTGGCTGCCCACCCGCCCCTGGTACCGCCCCGCCGCCGGCGGCCCGCGGCTGGAGCGGGCGGGCGGCTTCCGGCTGGACGACCCGGCCGGCGAGGTCGGGATCGAGTTCATGGTGGTGACCGACACGGCGGGCGACGGGCCCGTGAGCTATCTGGTGCCGCTCACCTACCGGGGCGCCCCACTGGAGGGCGCGGAGGACGCCCTCGTCGGCACGATGGAACACGGCGTGCTGGGCCGTCGCTGGGCCTACGACGGCTGCCACGACCCGGTGCTCGTCGCCGAGCTGCTCGCCCTGATCGAGGGCCGCGCCCGGGCACAGGACCAGAACGCCAGCGATCTCCCCGACGACGGGATCGGCCGCTCCTTCACGGGGGAGGGCCCGGTCGCTATGGCTCCGACCGCCGTGACCGACGGCCGGGACGCCACGGAGCTCCACGACGCCGCTCAGGGTGCGACCCTGCGGCTGAACCGCGTCCTGCGCTCCGGTGCCCCCGTGCAGGGTGCGGCCGGGGAGGTCACCGGCTGGTGGCGGCAGTTGGATGGGACCCGGGCGCGCGGCGCGTTCGCTGTCCTGCGTACGGCCGGGCGGGACTGACGCCGGAGCCCGTTCCGGGGAGGGGCAGGTGGGCGGTTGCCGTACGACTGTCCCCGCGCGGTCGTCGTCGGAAGAGCTCTAACGCGTCAGGATGTATGCCGCGAGGACGGCGGATTTGACCAATGCCGGTGGCAGGAAGAGGGCTTTGCCGACCCATAGTTCGGCGTGGTCTTCCCGGTCGAGGGAGGAGGCGAGGAACTGGTGCGCCCGGTGGCGTGTGCTGTCGGGGGCGGGACCGAACCGGGGCGTCAGAGAGTCCAGTGCGAGGACGGCCCACGCGGATTCTTCGGGGCGGCCCGGGCCGGTTCCCCAGGATCCGTCGGGGTGTTGGGTGTCCAGCAGCCAGTGCCATGTCCCACTGAGGGATTCGGGTGCCACTTGGCTGAGCCCGGGGACGACGTGGGCGGTGGCGTAGTAGGGGGACAGGTGCCACTTGTCGATCCACCATGCCTCTTCGCACCGGGTGGAGAGCAGGAAGTCCCTGCATTTGTCGACCTGTCGGGGGAAGCGTTCACGGTCGGGTGCCAACGCTTCCAGTACGTGGCCGTTGGCGCTGATCGCGGGGTGGCGTTCGTAGGCGAAGGCCCGGAAGTACTGCTCATCCTCGAAGGCCAGCAGAGTCTGCTGGAGTGGTTCGTGTTCGTAGCCGAACATACGGAGCACAGTGGCGGTCATGGCCGTGTCGTCGGCGTCGACGAGGTCATTGCCGGACATGGCCGTCAGACCGTGGGGCGCCTGTGCGGCCAGTGCCGCGAGCTGATCTGCCTGCTTGCGCATCGTCGTGGAATCCAGGCCTGCTCGTCCGAGCGCGTACAGCACCCAGGCCGGTTCCATGACGTCGATGGGATAGTGCTCGGGCAGGCCGCCGTCGCCCGTCGAGCCGGCTGCCTTCCTGAGGAAGTCCAGTGCCGCCCGGTCGCCGGTTGCCTGCCAGTACACCCCGGTCGGGATGGTGCTGTTGACGATGGAGCCGTCCTGTGAGGCGAGTTTTCCCACCGCCTGCACTGGGATGATGTCCGCCAAGGCCTCCAGCGCATGCAGCAACGGTGTCTGGTGAACGGTCAGGACGCCCGCGGGGACTTTCGCGAGCTTGCGTTCGCGTAGGTCGCTCAGGGCGTCGACGATGTGCGGTGGCAGCTGGAGGCCCAGCTCTTGCGCCTCGGCCACCAAGGGCGGCGCGACCAACTCGAAGGCGAGCATGTCGTCCTGCCCGTCCGCCCAGGGGTCAGGATGGTTGTTGAGGCAGGTGATTCCTGCCTGGATCGCGTCCTGCACCCAGGGGCCGGGCCCGTTCCGCAGCGCGGTGACGGCCGCGAGGGTGCACAGGAACCGGTCCTGGGCCGCCGGGACGGAGCCTCCCCAGGAACCGTCTGCGTGCTGGTGGCGGCGGAGCCACTCCAGCGTCTCGGGGAACACCGGCCGGCCGTGCTCGTCGCGCAGCCGGGCGGCCCAGGCGGTGGGGTAGGCCGAGGACTGCATGGAACAGGTACCGAGCCCGCTTACGAGTGCCTTCACGCGCTCCGGCACTTCTTCCTCGGTCGGCTTGTGCACGTAGCCTCCTCATCATCCCGGTACGAGGTGGTGGGTTAGCCGTCCGTATAACGGCCCAACCCCCCCTTGACGTAGAACTCTGTTTGCACTCTGAGCATGCGGTGGGTGTCGCGTGCGTAGGCACGCAGTTCAGGGAGAGATGACTCCGACAGGTGCTGAATCATCTCGGTGGCCACCTTTGCCTCTTGACCGATCAGCTCGCAGGTGTCCGTGAGTGCGCCACTCAGGTCGCAGTTCTTCTTCTGCATCAAGACATTGGGGAGATTGATCGAGCAGTCCCCTTCTTGTCTTCTTTCCTTTGTGTAAGAACACAGGTCGTTCACCCATCCGACAAGGTTGGCAGCGGCCCGCTTGAGCCTGATGAGCTGCGGGTTCCGACGCGCAATGTCAGGCAGCACGTAGTCGCCGAGGGGCTCGGCGCATGCCCACACCAGAACGCCCCCGCATGCATACAGGCGTGCATCCAGGTATGTGCGGAGGCTGGGCTGGCTGCGCGCAGCACGAAGCTGCGCTTCCCATTGCCAGCCCAGCAACACTCCGTACAAGGCATTCCGGAGACCGTCTTGCTGGCCACTGGTCCAGTCCTCGGACCGATGCAGAATCTCGGCCAGTGCAGTACCGAACCCCTGAGCGCGATGATCGCCGCCGTCGAGGACATCGAGCAGTTCAAAAACGCGTCGAGCGAGACTGTCGATTCCTTCACTGCGGACGCATTCGACATGGGCTTCGTCGAAGGAGACGTACCACACGAGAGCGTCGACGGTGAGTTGTAAATCCTTCCGGCCTGCCTCAGGGTAGGCAGTTGCGAGGAACAGCGGGGATCCCATCATGGTTTTGCGTAGATTTCCAGGGGCTTCGGAACCGGCCAGGCCGTGGCGGCGGGTGAACTCTCGCGTGCCCCTGTACAGATCCTCGGCCCGGTCGAAGTCGACGGAAATTTCCAGCGGGGGAAATTGGGCTTTCAGTTCCTGAAGGAGCGGGTCATACGAAGGTGCTGAGTTCACGAGGCCTCCTCATGGTTGCTTCCGTAGGGGGAACGTTCAGGAGAGGCCGTGACAGGCGCTCTGCCGGTGAGGGCCGTGCGGGAGGTAGCGTTCAGCGAGTGCTCTTTGCAAAGAACCGAGCCAGCGAAATGACATCGGCGCGGGCAGTGTCATCACTCATGACGTGATTCAGCGGTCTGATGGCAACCTCAAGCCGGCTCCGGATCTCTCGCTCGGTACGCAGTAGCCCCCCGCAGCGTTCGACAAGAACCGCAGCACGTGCGGCTTCCTCGATATCCAAAGGCTGGATTCCCGGGGTGAGTATCTGTGCGAGTTCGTTGCGATCGCTGCCCGTTGATTCGAGCGCGACGATGACCGGAAAGGTCTTCTTGCGTTTTTTGAGGTCGGCCAGTCCGGGCTTTCCCGTCTGGTCGGGGTCACCCCAGATGCCGAGCAGGTCGTTGCGCAGCTGCCAGACCAGGCCGAGCTGACTGCCGAATGCGGCCAGACCATCGACATCGGGAATCCCGGCGAACATGGCGCCCAGAACACAGGGACAGCTGAAGGTGCCGCAGGCCTTGCCCTCCACCATGTGCAGATATTCGCTCAGACTGACGTCATCGCGCCGCTCGAAGTCGATGTCCTGGAGCTGTGCCCCATTGAGCTTCACCACGGTCTGTGCGAGTTTGCGGGCGGCCAAGGCGGCGTCCGGGCGCGGCTGTTCGGCCAGTATTTCCATGGCCAGACTGTTCATCGCGGTGCAGGCGAGCAGCGCCCGGGCGGTGCCGAATACTGACCATGCGGCGCGGCGGCCCCGGCGTGTGGTGTCTTCGTCGATGATGTCGTCCTGCATCGTGGCCGCGTTGGAGGCCAGTTCGCAGGCGACGGCCGCGGGAAGTGCCGGCCGCCAGCCGGCGCCGTCGGCGGCCGCGCACAGCAGGGCCAGCAGTCCTGCCCGGTGCCGGCCGCTGCCGGCGGTTACGCGCGTGCCGTTCTCGTCGCACCAGCCGAAGTGGTAGGCGACGATGCCGGCCGCCGCCGGATCCAGGCGTCCGACTGCCTCCTGCAAGGCGAGCTCGATATCGGCCTGTGCCCGGTTGATCCGCTGATGCTTGATCATGTGGCTGGATGAACGCATGGCTTCCGTTCCTCCTTCGGACCGCCGCACGCTCGGATGGGTGAGCGACTTGTTCTCAGGAGCGCAGCACGCGCATGCCGGCCGGTGCCGTCGGGCCACGTCGGCCAGGGGAGCGGATGGGCAGGGGTGTGAGTGGTGGAGGGGAAGCGGCAGGGGTACGCAGCGGCCCGGACGGACCGCTGCCCTGCGTCATGGCCCGGAGCAGTGGTGGATCGATGATCGCCTGCCGGCCGGGCACGACCACTTTCCTTCTGTGGAGCGGGTGTTCGCGAGTACGCGGGCGGCCTGTCGGGGTATGGGGCCCACCTCCTCGCCGCCGTGACATGCACGGGAGTTCTACCCACTCGGCCCTGCGACCAGCCGCCGTATCCCGGCCGACAAGGCCTTGGCCCCGCACACATAACGGACTTGGAGCCTGACCTGGGCCTTCGGCCTTGAGACCGTCTTCTCCCGGTGATCCCGGTCACCCACGGCGAGGATGCGGCACGGCTTCTCTCAGCCCCGCAGCCGGTAGCTGTTGGCGAAGCCGGAGATGCTGCAGGTGTTGAGGCGGCTCTGGACCAAGTCGTAGGTGAAGCCGGGCGGTACGTCGCAGGCCCACAGGCCGTTGGCCGGGGTCCGCATGCGGTAGCTGGTGGAGAAGCCGGACGTGCTGCAGGAGTTCAGCCGGCTCTGCGCCAGGTCGTAGGTGAAGCCGGGGAGCAGGGAGCACACCAGGATCCCGTCCTGCCCCCGGCGCAGGTGGTACTGCGTCGTGAAACCGGAACCACAGGTGTTGAGGCGGCTCTGCACCTGGTCGTAGGTGTAGCCGGCCGGTACGGAACAGGCCCAGGTGTTGTCCAGGTCCTGCGTCCCCGCCTGGGCCGCGGGGGCCGGCCCGACGGCGAACGCGGCGGCCAGGGCGGCCGCGAACACGGACACCAGGGCCCGGGGTCTGGTGAAGGCGCGGCGCACGGTACGCATGTTGTCCTCCCTCTCGCGGAGATGTTCGACAGGGCGGAACCTACCGGCGGACACGCGTCGTACAGGAGCGCCGATCCGGCCGTAGAAACGGCCGGAAGGGCGCTTACCGTGTGCGGTCGGCGGCTATCGGTGCGCGGAAGGCGTGTCGCCGCCGTCCGTCGTCCGGTACGGGGCCGTCGCCTGCTGCGCCGCGTACAGCAGGGCCGGCTTCAGCTTGGGCCAGAAGTAGCTGTCCTGGCAGGAGAAGGCCGGGGTGAAGCCCGAGCAGCCGCGGCCGTCGCTGTCACCGATCTCGATGGTCAGGCTGGCCACGCCGAGTTTGTCGTACGTCCAGTCGTCGGAGCCGCCGGACGCGTCGTAGAGGATCTCGCCGGCCTGGCCGGACTGGTAGCCGGTGAGTGAGCCCAGCCGTCCGGCCAGCGCCCGCAGCGCGGCGTCGTTGCCGGTGTGGATGCGGCGGTCGGCCTCCCACGGGAGCAGGACCATGCTCGCGTCGCTGTGGAGGCTGATCATCAGGCCCTTGGCGGTGTCCGGTGCGGGGTCGCTGTCGCCGGTGCCGGTGCGGACGGCCGGGTACAGCTGCTTGAACAGGCCCTCCAGCGAGGCGTTCTCCGGCTCGGAGTCGGCGCGGGGACCGAGGTAGATCTCGCTGCACGGCTGGGTGGAGGTGCCCGCGCCGCCCCAGTGGGTGCCCGCGTTGCGGTTGAGGTCGACGCCGATCTGGCCGGTCCAACTGCAGTTCGTGCCGCGGGAGTCGTCGGCGTTCTTGCGCTGGAGGATCGGGTTGTCGCCGCCCTGGGCGACGATGTCGACGCCGTCCGGGTTGGTGATGGGCACGACCCACATCTCGGTGGAGTCCATCAGCGCCGTGATCGCGGGGTCCTTGCCGTACTCGTCCGTCAGGGCGTCGATCCAGCGCCAGGAGACCTCGCCCGTGGTGATCTCCCGTGCGTGGATCTGGCTCATGAGGAAGAACCGCGGCTTCGTGGAGTTCGGGTCGAGTGCGCAGTCGCCCTGCTTCTTCTTGGTGACGCAGATGGCCTTGAGGTCGTGGCCGCCGCGCCCCTGCTGTCTGAGCCAGGACTTCCCGTAGGTGACCACCGTGGCCATGTCCGGGTGCTGCGCGGCGACTTGGTCGAGGTGCGCGTAGTGCGCGTCGACGGTGTGGTAGCCGCCGTAGTAGGTGTCGTTCACGCTTCCGGCGCCGTGCCGGGCGGGCACCTTGTGCGGGAGCGGCTTCTTCATCGTCTCCACGGCCGTGGGGGAGAAGCCGAGTCTGCGCAGCTCGGCCGCCGTCGACGGGTCGCCCATGACGAACAGGTCGTCGCCCTGACGCCGTTCGATGAGGTCGAACCCGGAGGTGATCAGCTTCTGCGCGTCCTGCCCGCCGTGCGTGGGGACGCGGTAGACGACCACGGTGCGCTCGGTGGACGTCGGCGTGTGCCGGGGAGCGCCGGCGAAGGCGGGCGAGGTGGCGGGGGAAAGGGCCGTGAGCGCCACGACCGTCGCTCCTGCGGCCAGGGCCGCGAGGATCTTCCGGGACATGGAAGGGCCTTCCGTGGGGGGATTCGGGCACGTGCCCGCGGAGCGGGACGCGGGGTTCCCGCACCTCGCCCGCGGCGGCTCCCGGGAAGCCGGACTGTTCGGCGCTCCGGGCGCCTCGGCTGGTGCCGTCGGACCAACCGGAGGGTATGGTGCCATGTTCATGCCATGACGGGAAGGAGGCGCGCCGCTCTCGGGACAGCCGTCCTCGGGACGACGGGAGGCGTTCGGGGACGCCGTACCGGTCAGGGCGACGCGGTCAGTTCCACCAGGGACTTGACGGTGTTCCAGTTGCGGGACGTCGCCTCGACGCCCTGGAGGAGGGCGGGACGCAGGAGGGCGGGGGCGAGGCGCGAGACGCCGAGGCCGAGCGGGGTGTGGAGGTAGAGCACCCGGTCCCCGAGTCGGAACTCCTCGGGGAGGTACTCCGTGGGGCCGACGGAGGCGAACCGCTCGGACGTGACCGGACGCGAGAGGAAGACGGCGTGCAGCTGCTTGCCCGCGAGGTCCTCGGCGGGGAAGGGGCAGGCGTCCAGGACGGCCCGCAGATACGGTCCGCTCCGCACCAGGCAGGCGACCGGGAAGCCGAAGTGCCGCTCGATCGCCGCCTCCAGCCCGGCCGCGAGGGCGTCCTCATCGTCCGAGTCGCTGCTGAAGACGGCGTTGCCGCTGTTGAGATGGGTCCGCACGGCGCCGTGTCCGAGCCCGGAGAGAAGCTCCCGGAGCTCGGCCATCGGCACCTTCTTCTTGCCGCTCACGTTGATCCCGCGCAGGAGGGCGGCGTACGTCGTCGTCACGGGACCACCCTATGGGGCGGTGGTCCCCGGGCCGTGGCGGGATAACGCCGGGCGGGGTTGCGGGGAGAGGGGACCGTCAAGAAGATCGTTCGGCGGAGGCCCGGATTCCGCAGATTCCGCAGATTCCACGGATTCGCCGATCCCGCGGGGCCGACGGGCCGGGAGAGCGACGGAAGAAAGAGGCGTGATGAAAAACCTTGGGGAAGGCCGGCGTTAGTCCGCCGCGTGCGGACTGCCGTCGGCCCGGGTGGGGGAACGGCCGACCGGCCCCCGCTCCGCATTGCTCCGTCTCGCTGTCCGCCGCCCGTCCGCTGGAGTGATTCGTGCAAAGCCCCAAGCCCGTTACCTTTTTCGTGGCCCCGCAACGGGGTTCCCGGCCTCTGGTCCCGGCATGACTTGCAGCCCCTGTCGATCATGATCGAAAAGGTGGTGTCACCGGGTACCGGAGGCATTGGCAGACCGCTGATTAGGGGCACGAGCGCCGATCCTGTTCCGGGTGAGGCAGTCTCTTCGTAACGTGGATGCCGGCACGCTGATGCCGCAGGTGAGGCCGGGGAGGGCGCGACCGCTGTGGAGAGTGCACGTGATCGACACGGGTGACATCGACGTCTACCTGGGCCTGGACGTGGGCAAGGGCGAGCACCATGCCACCGCCCTGACTCCGGTGGGCAAGCGGGTCTTCGACAAGCGGCTGCCCAACACCGAGCCGAAACTGCGTGAGGTGTTCGCCAAGCTCCAGGCCAAGCACGGCACTGTGCTGGTGGTGGTCGACCAGCCGGCTTCGATCGGAGCTCTGCCGCTGGCGGTGGCCCGTGACATGGGCTGCAGCGTCGCCTACTTGCCCGGCCTGACGATGCGACGGATCGCCGATCTGTACGCCGGTGAGGCCAAGACCGATGCCCGGGACGCGGCGATCATCGCCGATGCCGCGCGGACGATGCCGCACACGCTGCGAAACCTGGCGCCGTCCGACGAGACCATTGCCGAGCTGGAGATGATCGTCGGCTTCGACGACGACCTGGCTACCGAGTCCACGCGGATCAAGAACCGTCTGCGTGGCCTGCTCACCCAGATCCACCCGTCGTTGGAGCGGGTCCTCGGTCCCAGGCTGGATCATCCCGCCGTCCTGACACTCCTCGAACGTCACGGATCCCCGGCCCAGTTGAGGAAAGCCGGGCGACGCCGACTGGTGACCCTGCTCAGACCCAAGGCCCCGCGGCTGGCCGAGCGCCTGGTCGAGGACGTCTTCGACGCCCTCGACGAGCAGAGCGTCGTCGTGCCCGGCACCGACGCAGCCTCGCTGATCGTCCCCAGCCTCGCCGGCTCACTCACCTCCGTGCTCGACCAGCGCAAACTCCTCGCCGCCCGCATCGAGGAACTGCTGGAGGCCCACCCTCTTTCCCCGGTCCTGACCTCCATGCCCGGCATCGGGGTCAGGACCGGAGCCCGCATCCTCATCGACGTCGGCGACGCCAGCGCTTTCCCCACGGCCGGCCACCTGGCCGCCTACGCCGGACTGGCACCCGTGACCAGGAGCTCCGGCTCCTCCATACGCGGCGAGCATCCCTCCCGACGAGGCAACAAACAGCTCAAACGAGCCTTCTACCTCGCTGCGTTCGCATCGCTGTCCCAGCCCGAATCACGCACCTACTACGACAAGAAGCGACGGCAGGGAAAGCACCACGTCGCCGCCCTCGTCTGCCTCGCCCGGCGGCGCATCGACGTGCTCTTCGCCATGCTCCGCGACGGCACCTTCTACGCGCCCCCTACCGCCATCGCCGCTTGACGAAAACCATAGGGGCACCTTTTCCGCGCCCGGAACGCCGCCGACCCGCTGCCCACCGTGATCGTGCTTCTGACCGTGACCGGAGGAATGCTGGACGCCATCAGTTTCCTGGGACTCGGCCAGGTCTTCGTCGGCATGATGACGGGCAACGTCATCGCCTTCGGATTCGCCCTCGGAGGCGCCCCGCACTTCACGGAACTGGGCCCGCTGCTCGCCCTGATCGGATTCGGGGCCGGAGTCGCGTCGACGGCACGAGTGGTCCGCAGACACCAAGTGGCGGGCCGCGCGGGCTGGTTCACGGCCGTGCTGGCCCTGGAGATCACCCTGCTGCTGGCCGCGGCGCTGATCAGCACGGCCCCGGGAGCCGCGGCGGGCCGCAACGCCGTGATCACCGTCCTGGCGGTCACCATGGGTATGCGCTGTGCCGCCCTGCGCAGCCTGGCCGTCCCCGAACTCCAGACGACCTTCGCCCTCACCGGCGCCCTGATCGCCCTGCTCCACGACCTCTGCGCCGGATCCGGCTCGCCCGTGCAGACGGCGCGCCGGATCGGCATCGTCGGCGCCACCGGGGCGGGTGCCGCGGCCGGGGCCACGGCGTTGACGCACCTGGGCCTCGCCGGTGCGCTGGGAGCCGTGGCACTGGCCGTCGCCGCCCTCGCCGTCGCGCTGCCCGTCGCTCTGCAGCGGCAGCCGGCCCCCCGGACCGCCGAGGCCACCCCGGCGGTCCGGTGACGGGGGAGTCCTACCGCCCGAATTCCCCGGCCAGCAGCGCGGCGGTCTCGGCGATCAGCGCATCGGTCCTGGTCTTCTCCAGGTCCCGCCCGCCCGTGGTGGTCAGGACGGACATGACGACCGGCGGCCGCCCGGGAGGCCAGGCGATGCCCACGTCGTTGTTCGTGCCGTACTTGCCGGCACCGGTCTTGTCCGCGACCGCCCAGTCCCGGGGCAGCCCCGCGCGGAACTGCTTGCCGCTGGTGGTGTTGGCGAGCAGCCAGCCGGTCAGCCGCTCCCGGTGCCGTGCCGGGAGGGCGTTGCCCAGCGCCAGCCGCGCATACGTCAGGGCGATGGCGCGGGGCGTGGTGGTGTCCTCCACCCGCCCGGGCTCGGCCGAGTTCAACTCGGGCTCCCAGCGGTCGAGACGGGTGTGCTCGTCCCCGACGGAGCGGCAGAAACGGGTCACGGCATCCGGGCCGCCCAGCCTGCGCAGCAGGAGGTTGGCGGCGCAGTTGTCGCTGTGGGAAATCGCGGCACCGCACAGGTCAATGCCGCGTAGTTAAGAAACGGCGAGGATTTTGATGTCCGGTGGGTCTGGGTGGTGGACTGTGGTTTCGGTGCGCTTCTTTTTCCTGTAGGCGTGGACGTGGATGCGTTTGACGGCTCGTGGGCTGGTGCGGTGGCGCCGGCTGGGGTTGGGCCTCTCCAGAATTTCTGTGAAAGCTGATTCAAGAGCTTTCGCGAGACGGTGAGGGGGAAAAGCCCGCCTGGTCAGTGATCTGACGGCGGATGATGCGCAGTGAGCGGATGAAAGATAGCCGGTCGGGGTCGATATCGGCTTGGTCGGCGGCTTCGCACATCAGGTGCCGGACCGCATAGTGGGTGAGCAGGAGCGCCCAGATCTCCTGCTCGATCATGTCCGGGGATTTTGAACGCAGTACGGCGCCGCGGCCGCGTTGATGGGTTTTGATCTCGTCGAGGCCGGACTCGAATTCCCAGCGTTCCGCGTACGCCGCCGCGAGCTCGGCAGCACTGGCGTCGTCCGGGTCCATGATGGTGGTGATCAGGCAGAAGATTTCTCCTTTGCCTTCACGGTTGGTCACCTCGTACTCGACGACCCGGACCGGGATGCCGGACGGCTCTTCGATGTGTGCTGCCCCTCGGTGACGCTGGACGGCACGCCGGCGGCGTACTTTCGGGTCCAGCAGAAATGACTCGTACGAGCCGTCCTTGAGCGGTCGGACCACCGGCAGATGAGGTCCGTCGGGCATCCGCCACAGAAGATCCGCCCCCGCGGCCGCAGCAGCTTCCCACAGCCGGTAGGCGTAAAATCCCCGGTCAGCAGTGATGAGCATGCCCGGCTCGAAATCCGCCACGAGATCCCGGGCCAGTGTCCCTTCATCCGTACGCCAGGGCCCCAGCCGTGCAGCCACAACGGCATGCGTGCCGCATTCTCCCAGCCCGACAATCTTCACCTGTGGAAACGGGGCAGGATTCTTCTCCCCGCCGGAACGCCCGAACTCCGCGTCATTCGCGGGCGTGTCGGGGAGGTCCAGTACGAAACCGTCAATAGCCATCAGCCGAAAATTCCCCAGCCATGCCCCTTGCGTACCGCGCTGGGCACACGGCAGCGCCACCCGCTCGAACAGCGCTTTCAGCGGCTCAGGCCCCAGACGCCGGCGCGCCTGGGAGACCGCGCTGGACGTGGGAACCGTCCATTCCTTCCGCCATGTCCCCAGGAACCGCAGGCCGTTGACGAGCAGACGGGTCACTTCCTCATACGACTCGCCGAAGAACAGGCACATGGCCATCACGTAATACACAACGACACGTGCAGGCAGCAGACGAGATCTCTTCTCCGTCCGCCCCGTCTCCGCGAGAACCTCATCGACCAGGTCACGGTGCACCAGACGCGTCAGAACCCCGATACCCACCCGGTCAGTCAAACGCTCGCCGGAGATGGCCCCTTCATCTCGAATCCCACCCATGAACGAGAAACATAACCAGATTCGTGGCCACAGCGAAAGAGCAGAACCGCCCCAGGTTGACTGTCCACAACCATCCCCGGCGTGTCGCTGTGAAAATGTGGACACGGAACGCCGAGTTTCTTAACTACGCGGCATTGCCGCACAGGTCGGCGCCGGTCATGCCGTCGCGCAGATTCTCGGCCAGGCCCGTGATCGGGGCGTATCCCGAGGACTTGGTGTCCTGTTCGGTGTAGCGGATCCGTTCGTGGAGGAATCCGTCGCCCGTGCGCAGCCCCTGGAGCACGGCGCCGACGGCGAGCGTTTTGAACGTCGAGCACATCGGGAAGAGTTCCGTCTCCCGATAGCACACCGGATTACCGCCTGCCGGGCTGTAGGCGAAAACTCCGAGTCGCACGGGGACGCCGAGGCGGGAGGTGTATGTGGCCTCAAGCCGCTCAAGGGCGGCGGTGATTCCCGCCCCGGCGGCTCGTTCCGGTCTGTCGGCCGCGAATGCCTCCGGAGCGGAACCGAGGGCGGCCGCGAACGCCGTTCCGGTTCCGAACGCGAGCATGGAACGACGAGTCGGTCGAACGGGTGGCGTTGCCAATGTCGAGTACTCCTTGTTCGGCACTGCTGGGTTCGGCACTGCTGGGACGTGGACAAATGCAGACACGGATTCCGTGCATACATGGGTCTGGACCCAGTGCAAAGGCGCGGCGGTTGCGGATCGTCCGGAATTGTGAGATCGGCGACAATCCCCGCACTTCAGTCCGCGACGAGCACGGCCACCCCGGTGACCCGGTCGGCCGCCAGGTCCGCGAGGGCGTCGTCGGCCCGGCCCATCGGATAGCGCCGTACGTGCACCACGGGACGGTGCCGCACCGCCTCGGCGAGATAAGCCCGGCCGTCGGCACGGGTGTTGGCGGTGACGCTGCGCAGCGTGCGCTCCTGGAACAGATGGCGCCCGTACGTCAGGGCCGGGATATCGGTGAGGTGGATGCCGGCGACGGAGAGCGTGCCGCCGCGGTCGAGGGCCTCCAGCGCCACGGGGACGAGGTCGCCGACGGGCGCGAAGAGGATCGCCGCGTCGAGCGGTTCGGGCGGGGCGTCGCGGGCGCCGCGTGCCGAGGCCGCACCGAGACCGAGGGCCAGGCTCCGGGCCTCCGCCGAGCGGGTCAGCACATGGATGGTGGCGCCGCGCGAGAGGGCCAGCTGTGCCGTCAGATGGGCGGAGGCGCCGAAGCCGTAGAGGCCCAGCCGGCCGCCGGGCGGCAGTTCCGCGCGTTCCAGCGCGCGGTAGCCGATGATGCCCGCGCACAGCAGTGGCGCCAGCTCCTCGTCCGGAGGGCCCTCCGGCAGGGGATAGGCGAACCGCGCGTCGACCACGGTGTGCTCCGCGTAGCCGCCGTGGACGTCCCAGCCGGTGTAACGGGAGGCGGGGCAGAGGTTCTCCCGCCCGGCACGGCAGTACCGGCACGTGCCGCACGTCCCCGCCAGCCACGCCGCGCCGACCCGGTCCCCCGGGGCGAAGCCCGCCGCGTCGGGCCCGGCGGCCAGGACCCGGCCGACGACCTCGTGCCCGGGCGTGCACCGCGGCACATGCGGCGGGAGGTCGCCCTCGGCGAGGTGGAGATCGGTACGGCACACCCCGCACGCGCCCACCCCGACGAGGAGTCCGTGCCGCCCGAGCGGCGGGAGGGGACGCTCCACCCGGCGCAGCGGGCGTTCCGCGGCCGGTGCGGTGCGGTCCACCACCCAGGCCGTGGTGCGGTTCTCCGGCGGGATGCCTGTGGCCATCGCCTCCACCTCCGCTCCCGTTTCCACGGTGCGTCCCGGGCGGGAAAGGGGCAACCCGTCAGTGGTTGCTGGGGAAGCCCAGGTCCACGCCCCGGTCGGACGGGTCGGGCCACCGGGTCGTGACGACCTTGCCGCGGGTGTAGAAGTGGACGCCGTCGTTGCCGTAGATGTGGTGGTCGCCGAAGAGCGAGTCCTTCCAGCCGCCGAAGGAGTGGTAGCCCACCGGCACCGGGATCGGCACGTTCACCCCCACCATCCCGGCCTGCACCTCCAGTTGGAAGCGGCGGGCCGCGCCGCCGTCCCGCGTGAAGACGGCCGTCCCGTTGCCCCAGGGCGAGGCGTTGATGAGCGCCAGGCCCTCCTCGTACGTCTCCGCGCGCAGCACGCACAGCACCGGGCCGAAGATCTCGTCGCGGTAGGCGTCCATCCCGGGGGTGACCCGGTCGAGGAGCGAGACGCCGATCCAGTGGCCGCCCTCGTACCCCTCGACGGTGTGACCGGTGCCGTCGAGGACGACCTCGGCGCCCTGTGCCGCGGCGCCGTGCACGTACGAGGCGACCTTGTCGCGGTGGGCCGCGGTGATCAGCGGGCCCATCTCGGACGCCGGGTCGTCGCCGGGGCCGATGCGCAGCGCGGCCGTGCGCTCCTTGATCTTCTCGATGAGCGGGTCGGCGGTCCCGCCGACGGCCACCAGCACGGAGACGGCCATGCAGCGCTCGCCCGCCGAGCCGTACGCGGCGTTGACGGCGGCGTCGGCGGCCAGGTCGAGGTCGGCGTCGGGCAGGACGAGCATGTGGTTCTTGGCGCCGCCGAGCGCCTGGACGCGCTTGCCGTGGGCGGAGGCGGTGGCGTGGATGTACCGGGCGATGGGAGTGGAGCCGACGAAGGAGACGGCCGCGACGTCCGGGTGCTCCAGCAGCCGGTCCACGGCCGTCTTGTCGCCGTGCACGACGTTGAGCACGCCGTCCGGCAGCCCCGCCTCGGCCGCGAGCTCCGCGAGGCGCATCGCCGCGGAGGGCACCTTCTCGCTGGGCTTGAGGACGAAGGTGTTGCCGCAGGCGACGGCGAGCGGGAACATCCACATCGGCACCATGGCCGGGAAGTTGAAGGGCGTGATGCCGGCCACGACGCCCAGCGGCTGCCGGATCGCCGCGACGTCGACGCGCGTCGAGACCTGGGTGGAGAGCTCGCCCTTGAGCTTCTCCGTGATGCCGCAGGCGAGTTCGACGATCTCCAGCCCGCGCGCGACCTCGCCGAGCGCGTCGGCGTGCACCTTGCCGTGCTCGGCCGTGATCAGCCGGGCGATCTCCTCGCGGTGCGCGTGCACCAGTTCCCGGTAGCGGAAGAGGACGCCGGTGCGCTTGGCGAGGGAGGAGGTGCCCCAGGCGGCGAACGCGTCCCGGGCGGCGGCCACCGCCGCGTCCACGTCCCCGGCGGACGCGAGGGCGACCTGCTTCTCCTGGACTCCGGTGGCGGGATTGACCACCGGGCCGTGGTTCCCGGAGACGCCTTCGACGGGCTTGCCGCCTATCCAGTGGTTGATCGTCTGCATGGTGCGTGCGGGCCTTTCCGATGAGGGGGTTCAGAGATGGTGGCGGCGGGCGGCCGCCTGTTGCTCATAGGCGGCGCGGGCCTCCACGGCCGCCGGACGGGTGGCGGTCTGGGCCACCGGCACGTCCCACCACGCCTGGGCGCCGGGAGCCCCCGGGGCATCGGCGTCGGTCTCGACGTACACGCAGGTGGGCCGGTCCGAGGCACGGGCCTCGGCCAGGGCCGCGCGCAACTCGCCGACGGTGGAGGCCCGCAGGACGGTCATCCCGAGCGAGGCGGCGTTGGCGGCGAGGTCGACCGGGAGCGGGGCACCGGTGTACGTCCCGTCCTTGTCGCGGAAGCGGTAGGCGGTGCCGAAGCGTTCGCCGCCCGTCTCGGCGGACAGCCCGCCGATGGAGGCGTAGCCGTGGTTCTGCACAAGCACCACGTTGATGTTGACGCCCTCCTGGACGGCGGTGACCAGCTCGGTGGGCATCATCAGATACGTGCCGTCGCCGACCAGCGCCCACACCGGGCGGTCGGGCGCGGCGAGCCGTACGCCGATGGCGGCGGGGATCTCGTAACCCATGCAGGAGTAGCCGTACTCCAGGTGGTACTGGCGCCGGGACCGGGCCCGCCACAGCTTGTGCAGGTCGCCGGGGAGCGAGCCGGCCGCGTTGATGACGACGTCCTCGTCGCCGACGACCGCGTCGAGCGCGCCGAGCACCTGGGTCTGGGACGGCCGTACGGAGTCGTCGCCGACCGCGTAGGCCGCGTCCACGAGCTCTTCCCAACGGGCCTTGCCCGCACGGTACTCGGCCTCGTACGCCGCGTCCACCCGGTGCCCGGCGAGGGAGGCGGTCAGCGCCTCCAGTCCGGCGCGGGCGTCGGCGACCAGCGGCAGGGCGCCCAGTTTGTGGCCGTCGAAGGAGGCGATGTTGAGGTTGAGGAAGCGAACCCCGGGGCGGGCGAAGAGGGTTGACGAGGCGGTGGTGAAGTCAGTGTAGCGGGTGCCGACGCCGATGACGAGATCGGCGGTGCGCGCCAGGTCGTCGGCGACGGCGGTGCCGGTGTGGCCGATGCCGCCGATGTCGGCCGGGTGGTCGTGGCGCAGGGAGCCCTTGCCCGCCTGGGTGGAGGCGACGGGGATGCCGGTCGCGTCGGCGAGGGCGCGCAGGGCGTCCTCGGCCTCGCTGTGGTGGACGCCGCCGCCCGCGACGACCAGGGGGCGCTCGGCGGCGCGTACGGCGCGTACGGCCTCGGCGAGCGCGTCGGCGTCGGGGGAGGGGCGGCGGACGTGCCAGACGCGGTCGGCGAAGAACTCCTCGGGCCAGTCGTACGCCTCGGCCTGGACGTCCTGGGGCAGGGCGAGGGTGACGGCCCCGGTCTCCACCGGGTCGGCGAGGACGCGCATGGCCTGGAGGGCGGCGGGGATCAGTGCCTCGGGGCGGGTGATCCGGTCGAAATAGCGGGAGACCGGCCGCAGGCAGTCGTTGACGGACACGTCCCCGGCGCAAGGGACTTCGAGCTGCTGGAGGACGGGGTCGGCGGGGCGGGTGGCGAAGACGTCGCCGGGCAGGAGCAGCACCGGCAGCCGGTTGACGGTGGCGAGGGCGGCGCCGGTGACGAGGTTGGTGGCGCCCGGGCCGATCGAGGTGGTCACGGCCTGGGCGGCGAGCCGGTCGTTCTGCCGGGCGTAGCCGACGGCGGCGTGCACCATGGCCTGCTCGTTGCGGCCCTGGAGGTAGGGCATCGCGCCGGGGCCCGACTCCAGCAGGGCCTGCCCGATCCCGGCGACGTTGCCGTGGCCGAAGATGCCCCAGCAGGCGTTGATCAGGCGGCGCCGCTGCCCGTCGCGTTCGGTGTACTGGTGGGCGAGGAACTCGACCAGGGCCTGGGCGACGGTCAGGCGGCGGGTCGCGGAAGCGGTCATCGGGCGTCTCCTGCGGGCGCGTTGTACAGGGGAAGGCGGGGGTCGACGGGCTGGTCCGGCCAGGTGGAGCGGATCCAGCCGTGGTCGGGGTGGTCGCAGATGAGCCACTCGCGGGTCTCGCCGGGGCCCGCCATGACGTTGAGGTAGTACATGTCGTGGCCGGGGGCGGCGATGGACGGGCCGTGCCAGCCGTCGGGGATGAGCACCGCGTCGCCGCCGCGCACCTCGGCGAGCACATCGGTGCCGCGGCCGTGGCCGGAGGGGGTGACGCGCTGGTACCCGAGGCCCGGCCGGCCCGCGGCGTCGGCGATCTCGAAGTAGTAGATCTCCTCCAGCTCGCTCTCCTCGCCGGGCCGGCACTCGTCGTGCTTGTGCGGCGGGTAGGAGGACCAGTTGCCGCCCGGGGTGAGCACCTCGACGGCGATGAGCCGGTCGCACGCGAACGAGCCGGCCGCCGCGAAGTTGTTGACCTGGCGGGAGCAGGACCCGGCGCCGCGCAGTTCGACGGGGACGCCGGAGGCGGGGCCGTAGCGGGCGGGCAGGCGGTTGCGGCACCGGGCGCCGGTGAGGGCGAAGCGGCCGCCCCCGGCGCTTTCGACGCGGACCTCCTCGTCGCGCGGTACGTAGGCGAAGTCGGTGACGGCGTCGAACACGCCCTTGCGTCCGGCCAGTTCGAAGGTCTCGCCGGAGGCGGTGGTGACCGTGCAGCCGCCGGAGAGCGGCAGCACGATCCATTCGCTGTCCCCGGTGGGGAAGGAGTGCCCGCCGCCGGGCGGGAGTTCGAGGACGCGGAGGGAGGAGTGTCCCCAGCCGGCCTTCTCCGGAGTGATGTCCAGGGCGTAGGGGCCGTCGGCGGCCTGCCCCGCCCTGAGGTGGAACCCGCGGAAGTTCATGGTCTCTCCGTATGTCACAGCAGTCCGGATGTCACAGCAGTCCGACGGCGGTGTCCACGGCCTTCGCCACGTCCCCGTCGCCGGGGTAGAGCAGCGAGCGGCCGGCGACCAGCCCCTGCACGGACGGCAGGCGCAGGGCCTTGCGCCACTTCTCGTACGTCCTGTCCTGGTCCCGGGAGACTTCCCCGCCGAGCAGCACCGTCGGCAGTGTGGACGTCTCGCAGACGCGCGCCATGTCGTCGGGGTCCTCGGTGACCGGCAGCTTCAGCCAGGTGTACGCGGAGGTGCCGCCGAGGCCGGAGGCGATGGCCACGGAGGTGGTGACGGCCTCGGCGCCCAGGTCGTTGCGGACCCGGCCGTCGACGCGGCGGGAGAGGAAGGGCTCGACGAAGACGGGCAGCCGCAGCGCGGCCATCGCGTCGACGGCGCGGGCGGCGGACTCCAGGGTCTCCACCGAGCCCGGGTCGTCGTAGTCGATGCGCAGCAGCAGTTTGCCTGCGTCGAAGCGGAGCCGGGCGAGGTCCTGCGGGCGGTGGCCGGTGAAGCGGTCGTCCATCTCGAAGGAGGCCCCGGCGATGCCGCCGCGGTTGAGCGAGCCCATGACGACCTTGTTCTCCAGGGCGCCGAGGAGCAGCAGGTCCTCCAGGATGTCGGCGGTCGCGAGGACGCCGTCCACGCCGGGGCGGGAGAGCGCCAGGCACAGCCGCTCCAGCAGGTCGGCGCGGTTGGCCATGGCGAGGGCGCGGTCGCCGACGGCGAGGGCGCCGCGGGCCGGGTGGTCGGCGGCGACGATCATCAGCCGGCCGCTGTCGCCGACGAGGGGGCGGCGGGCGCGGCGGGCGGCGGCCTCCGCGACGGCTTCGGGGTGCCGGGCCCGCAGCGCCGGGATGTCGGAGATCCGAGTGGTCAAGGGGTGACTCGCCTTCTCGAAGTGCGTGGGTCAGCGGAGGGTTTCCGCCGGGTGCCGGGCGAGGAACTCCTCGACCTCGGCGGCCGTGGGCATGGCGGAGGAACAGGCCAGGCGGGAGGCGACGATGGCGCCGGCGGCGTTGGCGTACCGCATCACCGTCTCCAGGTCCCAGCCGGCCAGCAGGCCGTGGCAGAGCGAGCCGCCGAAGGCGTCGCCGGCGCCCAGGCCGTTGACGACCTCGACGGGCGTGGGCGGGACCTCGGCGACGCGGCCGTCGCGGTGCACGGCCAGGACGCCCTTGGGGCCCTGTTTGACGACGGCCAGCTCGACGCCCATGTCGAGCAGGGCCCGCGCGCAGTCCCCGGGGTCGCGCAGCCCGGTGGCGACCTCGGCCTCGTCGACGTTGCCGACGGCGACCGTGGCGTGGGCGAGCGCGGCCTCGTAGTACGGCCGGGCCGCGGCCATGGCCCGGGGGCCGGTGGCCCCGCCGTCGCCGGAGGCGCCGCCCTCGCCGCCCCAGAACATCGGCCGCCAGTCCAGGTCGAAGACGGTGGTGCCGGCCTTGCCGCGGGCCTCCAGGGCGGCCAGTGTCGCGGAGCGGCTGGGCTCCTCGCACAGGCCGGTGCCGGTCATCCAGAAGACGCGGGCGGCCCGGACGGCCTCCTGGTCCAGCTCCTCGGGGCGGATGACCAGGTCGGGGGCCTTGGGGCGGCGGTAGAAGTACAGCGGGAAGTCGTCCGGCGGGAAGATCTCGCAGAAGGTGACGGGCGTCGGGTACTGCTCGACGGGGGTCACCCACCGGTCGTCGACGCCGAACTCGCGCAGCGCCCGGTGGATGTAGTCGCCGAACGGGTCGCGGCCGGTGCGGCTGATGACGGCCGTGCGGCGGCCGAGCCGGGCGGCGGCGACCGCGACGTTGGTGGCCGAGCCGCCCAGGAACTTCCCGAAGGTCTCCACCCGGTCCAGCGGCACGCCGGTCTGCAGCGGATAGATGTCCACTCCGATGCGGCCCATGGTGATCAGGTCGTACGGATCGGTCATGTGCGCCCTTTCGGTTCGGCCGGTTCGGCCGGTTCGGCCGGTTCGGCCGGTTCGGCCGGTTCGGCCGGTGCGGCTCGTTGGCTCCGACCACAGGTCTAACCGGGCGGATCAAGCCCTGTCAATACTTTGTCCTTACATATTGACGTGATGCCGCGGGAGTGGCGACCGGACCCTTGTGTGTCCTCGCCATGTCCTCGCACATGTCCTCGCGGTGGCAAAGTCCTTAAGTCCGTATGTCAGGACGAAGTCTTGACACTCACTTGACCGCCATGGAGGCTGTGCCCCGCAACCCATCAGCGCCTCCCGGTCACCGCCGACCGGCGAGAGGAGAGCCGCAGCATGTCCGCATCCAGCGCCGCCGCCCCGCCCGCATTGGACCGCATCCGCGTCGGTTCGGCCCCCGACTCCTGGGGGGTCTGGTTCCCCGACGACGAGCAGCAGGTCCCCTGGCAGCGCTTCCTCGACGAGGTCTCCGGGGCCGGCTACGAGTGGATCGAACTCGGCCCGTACGGCTACCTGCCCACCGACCCCGCCGTCCTCCGCGACGAGACCGCCCGCCGCGACCTCAAGGTCTCCGCCGGCACGATCTTCACCTCCCTCCACCACGGCCCCGCCGTCTGGGACAGGACCTGGGCCCACGTCACGGAGGTCGCCACCCTCACCCGGGCCATGGGCGCCAGGCACCTCGTCGTCATCCCCTCCTTCTGGCGCGACGACAAGACCGCCGAGCTCCTCGAACCGAGCGAACTCACCGACGAGCAGTGGAAGCACCTCACCACCGGCACCGAACGCCTCGCCCGCCGCGTCCGCGAGGAGTTCGGGCTCGACATCGTCGTCCACCCGCACGCCGACACCCACATCGACACCGAGGAACACGTCGGGCGCTTCCTCGACTCCACCGACTCCGGCCTCGTCAACCTCTGCCTGGACACCGGGCATTACGCCTACTGCGGCGGCGACAGCGTCAAGCTCATCAAGACCTACGGCGAACGCATCGGCTACCTCCACCTCAAGCAGGTGGACCCCGCGGTCCTCGCCGACGTCACCGCCAAGGGCACCCCCTTCGGTCCCGCCGTCCGCCAGGGCGTCATGTGCGAACCCCCGCTCGGCGTACCGGAGTTGCCGCCCGTCCTCGAAGCCGCCCAGGCCCTCGGCGTCGACCTCTTCGCCATCGTCGAACAGGACATGTACCCCTGCCCGCCCGACCGGCCCCTGCCCATCGCCCGACGCACCCGGAACTTCCTGCGCTCCTGCGGCGCCTGACCACCCCCACCCCGTCACCGACCAAGGAACCGGACACCCCCGCATGAGCACCGACACACCCCTCGGCATCGCCGTCATCGGCACCGGACGCATGGGCGCCGACCACATCCGCCGCATCGACACCGTCACCAACGGCGCCCGCGTCGCCGCCGTCGCCGACATCGACCCCGACCGCGCCGCCCACGCCGCCCACGGCATCGAGGGCTGCACGCCCTACACCGACCCCGCCGCCGCCATGGCCGACCCCGCCGTCGACGCCGTCCTGATCGCCTCCCCCGGAGCCGCCCACGAGGCCGCCCTCATGGCCGCCTTCGACCGCGGCCTGCCCGTCCTGTGCGAGAAGCCCCTCACCCCCGACGCGGAATCCGCCCTGCGCGTCGTCGAGGCCGAGGCCCGGCTCGGCCGGCGCCTCGTCCAGGTCGGCTTCATGCGCCGCTACGACACCGGCTACCTCCGGCTCAAGCAGCTCCTCGACTCCGGAGCCCACGGCCGCACCCTCATGCTCCACCACAAGCACCGCAACCCCGCCACCCCACCCGGCTTCACCGACGCGAACCTCATCAACGACTCGGTCGTCCACGAGATCGACGTCACCCGCTGGCTCCTCGGCACCGAGATCACCGCCGTCCACGTGCTGCGCCCCACCCCCTCCTCCGCTGCCCCCGAGGGCCTGGGCGACCCGCAGCTCGTCCTCTTCGAGACCGCGGACGGACAGATCTGCGACACCGAGCTCTTCCAGAACTGCGGCTTCGGCTACCAGGTCGGCTGCGAGGCCGTCGGCGAGACGGGCACCGCCCGCACCGGCGACGACCACGGCCTCCTCGTCAACGCCGACGGCCGCTGGGGCGGCACCATCCCGCCCGGCTACGTCGAGCGCTTCGCGGACGCCTACGACCGGCAGGTGCAGCGCTGGGTGGACGCCACCCGCCGCGGCGTGGTCAAGGGACCCGGCTGCTGGGACGGTTACGCCGCGGCCGCCGCCTGCGCGGCGGGCGTCCGCGCCCAGACCACCGGCGCCCGCGCCACCGTCGAACTGGCCGAACGGCCGGACCTCTACCGCTGAACCGGACGCGCAGCACAACGATTCCGAAAGGCACGACCCGAAAGGCACCTCCCCCTCGATGAACGTCGCCCTCGACCCGTCGTCCGCCGACCGCCCGCCCACCACGGCCGCGTCAACTCCCGCCCCCCGCAACGCCAAACGCTTCATCCTCGCCATCGCCGCCGTCGCGGCCATCGGCGGCGCCCTCTTCGGCTACGACACCGGAGTCGTCTCCGGCGCCCTGCCCTTCATGGAGGACCACTTCGGCCTCTCCTCCCTCGGCGAGGGCGTCATCACCAGCGCCCTCCTGATCGGCGCCGCCTTCGGCTCCCTCGCCGGCGGCCGCATGGCCGACACCCTGGGCCGCAAGAAGGCCCTGCTGTGGGCCGGCGCCGTCTTCATCGGCGGCGCCGTCGCCGTGGCCGTCGCACCCACTGTCCCCGTCATGGTCGCCGCACGCTTCGTCCTCGGACTGGCCGTCGGCAGCGCCTCCGTCATCACCCCGCTGTACCTCTCGGAGATCGCCCCGCCGCACATCCGCGGCCGGCTCGTCTCCTTCAACTCCCTGATGATCGTGAGCGGTCAGCTGCTCGCCTACGTCGTCAACGCGATCCTCGCCCGCTGGGAAGCCTGGCGCTGGATGCTGGGCCTCGCCGCCCTGCCCGCCGTCGCGCTCTTCGTCGGCATGTTCTTCCTGCCCGACACCCCGCGCTGGTACATCAGCAAGGGGCGCACGGACGACGCCGGGCATGTCCTGCGCCGCACCCTGCCCGCCGACGAGGTCGAGGCCGAGCTCGGACGCATCGACCACGCCCGCGCGCTGGAGGCCGACGCCCGCCGGGGCGCCTGGCAGGAACTGCGCACCCCCTGGATCCGCCGCATCCTCCTCATAGGCGTCGGACTCGCCGTCGTCCAGCAGATCACCGGCGTCAACGCCGTCATCTACTTCGCGCCCAAGATCCTGGAATCCACCGGCCTGGGCACCAACGCCGCCATCACCGCCACCATCGCCGTCGGCGCGATCTCCGTCGTCGCCACCGCCATCGGCATGTCGCTCATCGACCGGCTCGGCAGACGCCCCATGCTCATGGGCGGCCTGGCCGGCATGGCCGTCTCCCTCGTCGCCCTCGGCGCCGCCTTCCGGCTCCCGCACTCCACCGCCGTCAGCGTCCTCGTCCTCGCCCTGATGGTCCTCTACATGGCGTTCATGCAGGCCACCCTCAACACCGGGGTCTGGCTGCTGCTCGCCGAGATGTTCCCGCTGAAGGTCCGCGGACTGGCCATGGGCACCGCCGTGTTCGTCATGTGGATGGTCAACTTCGCCGTCGCCCTGCTCTTCCCCGTCCTGCTGGACGCGGTCGGCGCCGGCGTGACCTTCTGGCTCTTCGCCGTCGCCTGCGTCCTGTCCTTCGCCTTCTGCAAGCGCTGGGCCCCGGAGACCAAGGGCATGGCGCTGGAGGACCTGGAACACGAACTGCGCAAGGCCGCCGACCGCGTCACCGCCACGAAAGAGAACTCCCCATGAAGATCGGCCTCATCGGCACCGGCCGCATCGGCGCCTTCCACGCCGAGACCCTCGCCGCCGTCCCCGGCGTCGACACCGTGATCGTCGCCGACCTCGACGCCGGACGGGCCGCCCAACTCGCCGGAAAACTGGGCCTCGACGCCGCCGCTGGCATCGAGGAGATGTACGCCGCCGGCCTCGACGGCGTCGTCGTCACCGCCGCCACCAGCGCCCACGCCCCCCTCATCCACCAGGCCCTCGACCACGGCGTCCCGGTCTTCTGCGAAAAGCCCGTCGCCCTCGACGTCCCCGGCACCCTCGGCGTCGTCGAACGCGCCGCCGCCGGATCCGTCCCCGTCCAGATCGGCTTCCAGCGCCGCTTCGACGCCGGCTACACCGCAGCCCGCGACGCGCTCCGCGCCGGCGAACTCGGCTGGATCCACACCCTGCGCGCCTGCACGAGCGACGTCACACCCCCGCCCCCGGCCTTCATCCCCACCTCCGGCGGCCTCTTCCGGGACTGCTCCATCCACGACTTCGACATCATGCGCTGGCTCACCGGCCGCGAGATCGTCTCCGTCTACGCCCAGGGCGCCAACCGCGGCGCGCCCTTCTTCACCGAGGGCGGCGACGTCGACACCTGCGCCGCCCTCCTGAGCCTCGACGACGACGTGCTCGCCACCGTCACCGCCACCCGCTACAACGGCGCCGGCCACGACGTCCGCCTGGAGATCTGCGGCTCCGAGGGCGCCCGCTTCGTCGGCCTCGACGACCGAGCCCCCATGCCGACCGCGGAACGGGACCTGTCCTGGCACCGGGCCACCCCGTACGCCACCTTCATGGAACGCTTCCACGACGCCTATGTCGCCGAACTCACGGCCTTCACCGAGGTCGCCACCGGCCACCGGGAGAATCCGTGCCCGCCGGCCGAGGCCCTGGAAGCCCTGTACGTCGCCGAGGCCTGCGAACTCTCGCGCCGCACGGGGCGCCCGGTGGAGATCGCCGACGTCAGGGGCTGACCGGCCGCCCCTCATCGGCGTCGTGCCGCTGCCGGCCATGGACCTATTCGGGTGAACCGCCCCGGAGCTCCGCCCAACACCCCGTCCACGACGCTGAGATGGCCGGGTTGCCCATGGCCCATGGCAGGGCGACCCGTCGTCGTCGCGTGGGAAGGGAGTCGGAGCAGGTGGGTGCGCACATGCCGCGGGGAGGACCCGACGCGCCGTGGTGGGACCGGCTGTACGAGACGGACCGGCCGGAGTACATCGACCAGCCGGCGCGGACCGTCGAGACGGGGAAGGTGCTGCGCGGCCTGGACCGCTTCCAGCTCATGACCCGCGCCTACCGCGTCTGCAGCCGCCTCACCCTGGCGGAGACCGCCGGAGCCGAACGGCCCCGGATCCTCGAACTCGGCGCCGGACGCGGCAGGATGACGCAGCGTCTGCTCGCCGACCACCCCACGGCCCGGGTGACGGTCAGCGACGTGAACGCCGCATCCGTCGAGGTCCTCCGGGCCGGGCCGCTGGGCTCGGACCCCCGCGTGGACCTGCGCGTGGTGGACGCCACGGACATCGACGCACCCGACAACACCTGGGACGTCGCCGTCTTCTGCATGGCCCTGCACCACCTGACACCCGACCTCGTGCAGAAGCTGATGGCCGAGGGCACCCGGGTGGCGCGCCGGCTGTTGATCATCGACGGCTGGCGCAACCCGGGATTTCTCGCGATCACCCCGCTGTTCGTCCTCACCGGCGGCCTGACCCAGGCGCACGACGGCGTGATCAGCCTGCGGAAGTGCTACAGCGCACGGGCCGTCGAAGCCATGGCGGCCCGGTGCGCCACGCCGGTCTCGGTGCGCTGCCGCTTCAGCCTCCCCGGCTACCTCGTCGCCTCCCTCGCCGCCGCTCCGTGACCCGCGCACAGCGGACCGTCCGCACGCAGGTCGCGATCGTCGGCGCCGGTCCCGCCGGGCTCGTGCTGGCCTGCGTCCTCCTCCGGGCCGGCATATCCGTCGAGATCGTCGAGCGGCAGACCCGCGAGGCCGTCGAACGGCGGGCCAGGGCCGGGCTGGTGGAGCACCGCGTCGTCGAGTACCTGCGCGCGCACCGCCTCGCGGACGGGCTCGTCGCCCACGGCGTCCGGCACGGCTGGTGCGACTTCCTCGGCCTGGGCGAACGGCTGCGCGTCGACTACGCCGCCCGTGCCGGCGGCGCCGCGCACTGGGTCTATCCGCAGCAGTTCCTCGTCCGCGACCTCATCGACGCCCTCGAAACGGCGGGCGGACGACCGCACTTCGCCCGTCCCGTCACGGCCGTGCACGCCCCCGCCGCCGGACGGCCCCGCCTCCGGTGCCCCGGGCTCGTCGTCGAGGCCGACTACCTCGTCGGCTGCGACGGACAGCACGGCGTCACGCGCGCCGCGCTGCCGGCCGCCGTCCGCGACGACCTCTCGCACCGCTACCCGTACGACTGGCTCACCGTCCTGGCGGAAGTGGACCGCCCCGTCGAGGGAGTCGTCTACGCCGTGCACGAACGCGGCTTCGCCGGAATGATGCCGCGCACCGCCCAGTTGGCCCGCTGCTACGTACAGATCCCCGCCGAGGACGGCGCGGAGCGCTGGCCGGACGAACGCGTGCGCAGGGAACTGGACGCCCGGCTCCGCACCGCGCACGGCGGCCTCCCGCACATCGGCCGGCTCACCGACATCGGCGTCCTGCGCATGCGCAGCACCATCAGCCAACGCCTGTGCCACGGCGGGGTGTTCCTCGCCGGCGACGCCGCCCACCTGCTGGCCCCCGCCGGGGCCAAGGGCATGAACGCGGCCGTCGCCGACGCCGCCGACCTCGCCGACTCCCTCGTCCGCCACTACCACGACGGCGACGACGCCCCCCTCGCCGGCTACAGCGCGCGCCGCCTGGAGCAGGTGTGGCGCGTCCAGGCGTTCTCCGACCGGCTCCTCGGCCTCCTCAACACGAGCACGACGGGTGCTGGGGACGTCCGCTTCGACCTGCGCCTGAAGCTGGAGCACATCCGCCGCCTCGCGGAGACCGGTCCCTTCAGCACCGACTTCGCCCACCAGTACGCCGGCGCCGGGGAGTTGCTGCCCCCCGGCCGCGTCCCCGCCCCGGCGTCCCTCCCCGCAACCGGCCCGGAGAACCGTCCATGACCCTCGTCCTCCAGCAGGCCAAGGCGCTGTACGGGCTGTCCCGCGGCACCCAGGCGACGCTGAGCATCGCCCAGCCCGTCATCGCGATGCTCCTCGCGGACGACCATCCCGCACCGGCCCGCCTCGCCCTGGCCACCGCGGCGGTCCTCGCCGGGTTCTTCGCGGTCTTCGCCGTCAACGACCTCCTCGACGCCCCCCTCGACCGGCTGCGGCGTACCCGGACCGGACCCGCGCAGGGCTTCGACCTGGAACGCGCCGGCCTGCACCCGCTCGCCGACGGCAAACTCCCCTACGCGGCCGGGGTCGTCTGGGCCGTCGCCCTCGGCGCCGTCGCCGTCGCCGCGTTCGCCACCCTCGGACGGGCCTGCGTGGCGCTCTTCCTGGCGGGCGCCGCCCTGGAGGTCGTCTACTGTCTGCTCGCCCGGGTCACTTCCTACAAGTTCCTGGTCAGCGGGGCGCTGGTCACCCTCGGCGCCTGCATCGGCTGGTTCGCCTTCTCCGGCGATCCGGACCCCGTGCGGCTCGGGCTGTTCGCGCTGTGGATGGCCGCCTGGGAGATGGGCGGGCGCAACATCCCCAACGACCTCGCCGACGCAGACGAGGACGCCGAACTCGGCATCACGACCCTGCCCACGGTCCACGGCCCGCGACGCAGCGCGCAGACCGCCTTCGCCTGCCTCGTCGTCGCGTCCGCCGCGGGCATCGCGCTCGCCGTGGCCGCCCGGCCGTCCTTCGGGCCGCTCGGTGTCCTGGGCGCGGCGCTCAGCGCCGTGTTCCTGCTCCTCGTGCCCGGCGTCGCCCTGCTGCGCCGTCCCTCGGCCGCCACCGCGCTGGGCCTCTTCAACCGCGCCAGCTTCCAGCCTCCGTGCGTGCTCGCGGCCTGTGCCCTGGCGCTCCTGCTGCGCTGACCGCCGTTTCGCGCCGCCGGTCTTCGCGCCGCCGCTCTCACTGTCCGAAGCGGCCGTAGGCGCGGGCCACGGCCGCGGTGTCGACCGGCCGGTCCGCCAGGAACGTACGGAAGTCCCCCGGGCAGTTGAGCTCCCAGCGCTCCAGGGCGGCGGGAGCCGGGTCCGGCCCCCGGTCGCGCACGAAGTACAGCACGGTGCTGCCGTCCTGCCCCTCGTGCGGGCTGTACCCGCCGCCTTCCCACAGCAGCCCGCCGTCGCCGCACCACGCGTCGAACAACTCCTCCATCAACGTCCGTGTCGGACGGTGTACTTGGAGTGCCGTGTGGTCCTCGAAGCGCCGCAGCCGCTCGCTCTCCACGATCCGGTGGTCGAGGGCGGGTGCCGTGCGCGGGAAGAGGAAGACCTCCACCGCGGGCAGGGCGTTGCCCCGGTCCCCGGCCGTCAGATGGAGCCGGGTGATCCATACGTCGCAGTCGGCGGCCGGTACGCCGTAGCGGTCGCCGAGCCGGCGCCTGACGACGACGCTCGGCACGGGCGCCGACGGCACCAGGCCCTGATGCGTCAAGTGCTCCATGGCCGCGCCGAGTCGGGACGGGAAGAGCAGGAGGGCGCAGTGGGCGAAGGCGCAGTTCCCGGCGACGAGCCGCGCCGACG
Organism: Streptomyces luteireticuli; assembly: GCF_041519305.1. Taxonomy (NCBI): domain Bacteria; kingdom Bacillati; phylum Actinomycetota; class Actinomycetes; order Kitasatosporales; family Streptomycetaceae; genus Streptomyces; species Streptomyces luteireticuli. The sequence goes on along the minus strand of NZ_CP167927.1, from coordinate 595,364 downwards.
GGCCGTCATGCGCCGTCGTGGGGAGGGGCGGGGCGCCGACGAGCGCGTGCCGGGCGCGCGTCACGACGGACGCGAGCCGCCGGGCGTCCTCCGCGTCGAAGGCGGGGCCGTCGGCGACGGGGAACTGCCGGGGGACGCAGTCCCCGGTCGGGGACTTGGGCAGGGGCCACAGCATGGGAGGGTCCTCTCGGGGTGGGACGGCGTGGCGGGGGAGCGGCGTCCCGGCCCGGCGCAGGGCCCACCATGTGCCCGCAGCGGTGAGCAGGACGGCCCCGGCGGTGGTGACGGCGAAGGCGTGCGCGAACGCGTCACGGACCACTGCCCGGTCCGGGACCGGCAGTTGGGGGACAGGGGCGGGAGGGGGCCGGGGCCTTCTCGGAGGTGGAGGTCACGGGTGTCTCTCGGCCTTCGCTGCGACGGCTGGGGACGGGGAGGAGCCGGGCTTCGGCGGGCGGCGGGAGGAGGCTTCCCGCCCCGACCTCACCACCCCGTGTACTCCGCCCTGCGGCCGCTTGGGCTAACGACGCTCCGTGAGGGCCGTCACGGGCGGCCCCGAAGGCCGGATCCGGTTCACCCGTATGGGTTGGGCCCGCTACCGGGGCCGCCGAACGACGCGGCCCCGAACCGGTGTTGGCTCCCGCCGCCGGTGCAGCACCTCTCCCCCCCGTCACCCGCGACCGCGGCGTCGCCTCTCTACCGTCCCGCGGACGGTGACGAACAGCGGGCGCAGGCGTACGCCGACCCGTCGCCTGCGCCCGGGCTCCCGGCGGCTCAGACGATCGCGGCCCAGATGATGACCGTCACGGCGAAGATCACGACGAGGGCGCCGATGATGATGATCGGCGCCGCCGCCCAGCCGCGCGTGGGGTTGTAGGTCTCCAGCGGACCCGCACCCGCGGTGCTGTCCTCACCGGGCGGCGTCTCACCCGGCGGAACCCCGCCGCCGGTCACGGAACCGGGCGGGCGATCGGGGTCGGGGTCGGGACTGATGGGGGAGATGGAGGACATGGTGGCGCCTTTCGCGTGGTCCCCCCTGTGGTTTCAGGGTGCATCGCGACGGGCGCGGGGGCCAGGGGACGGCGGCCGGGCGGCTGTGGCCGGCCGCTCGGTTCAGGGGCCGGGAACGGTGCGGTCCGTGCAGGTGCGGATCAGGCCGAGGAGGGTCGGGCGCAGCTGCTCGGGGGTGAGCCGGTGTGCGGGCGCCGCGGTCAGCTGGTTGAAGAGTATGCCGTCCAGGAGGGCCACGAGCGTGTTCGCCTGTGCCGCGGGGTCGGGGGCGCCCGCGGCGGCGAGCATGTTCTCGGCCACGGCGCGGAAGCGGCTGCCCGCGGTGTGCAGGGCGGCGCGGAGCTCCGGTCGGCGGGGTGCTTCCAGGGCCAGCTCGTAGCGGGCGAGCATGCGCTCGCGTCCGGCGGTGGTCCAGTGCTCGACGAGGTCCGCGCCGGCCTCGGCGATCCGGGTGATACTCGTGGGCCCGGTGAGGGCGGGGTGCTCGTCGATCTCGGCGATGTCCAGTTCGGCCAGGCGCTCGACGGTGGCCTGCAGGAGCTCCCGGCGCGTGCGGAAGTAGTACGAGCACGAGCCCACCGGGACTTCGGCGGCCTGGTCGACCGCGCGGTGGGTGAGTCCGCGCATGCCGGAACGGGCCAGGGTGCTGATCGCCGCGTCGGCCAGCTGCTGCCGTCGGAGCGTGGTCTGGGCCACTGCTTCTCTCCCTCGTCTCGACCTCTTGCTCTACAAGTGTAGAGTCGCCGGTGTCCACTACAGATGTAGAGGGAGTTCTGATGGGCAAGGCAGGACATGCCGGTGGCGCCGGGGAGCGCTCCGCGATCGTGGTCGGCGGAGGGATCGGCGGTCTGGCCGCCGGCGTCGCGCTGGCGCGGAGCGGCTGGCAGGTGGAGGTGCTGGAGCGGGCCGCCGCTTTCGGCGAGGTGGGATCGGGGCTGTCGCTGTGGCCCAACGGAGTGCGCGCGCTGGACGCGCTGGGCGTGGGCGACCGGGTGCGCGAGCAGGCCCTGATGGAGACCCGGGCGGGCATCCGGAACACGTCCGGCCGTTGGCTGTCGCGGACCGACATCCGGGAACTGGCCGGACGGTTCGGCCCGTTGGTGATGATTCACCGCGCCCGGCTGATCGACATCCTGCGTACGGCCCTCCCGGCGGGGGCGCTGCGCACGGACGCCGAGGTCACCGGGATCCGCCTCCGCGGCCGACGGGTCGAGGTCGAGCACGGCGAAGGCGTCTCACGGGCCGACCTGCTGGTGGCCGCCGACGGCATCAACTCCACGGTGCGCCGCTCGCTGTGGCCGCAGGCTCCGGCGCCGCGGTACGCCGGGTACACCGCGTGGCGTACCGTCGTCGACGCCGGACGGCTGTCGGCCGGAGGCGAGACCTGGGGACGTGGCGAGCGGGTGGGAATCGCCCCGCTCGCGGACGGCCGCACCTACCTGTTCTGTGTCGCCAACGCCCCCGAAGGACAGCGCAGCCCCGGCGGCGAACTCGCCGAGATGCGACGGCGCTTCGGACACTGGCATGACCCGGTTCCCCGGCTGCTGGCGGCCGCCGACGAGGAAGCGGTGATGCGCCACGACATCTATGAATTGCCGCCGCTGGCCGGTTTCGTCACCGGGCGCGCCGCTCTGCTCGGCGACGCCGCGCACGCCATGACCCCGAACCTGGGCCAGGGGGCCAACCAGGCCGTGGAGGACGCGGTCACGCTGGCCGCGCTCCTGGACGCGTACCCCGACGTGGAGTCCGCGCTGGCCGCCTACGACCGGCACCGGCGCCCCCGCACCCAGCTGATCGCCCGTCGCTCCCACTGGATCGGCGTCGCCGCGCAATGCCGCCCGGCACCCGCCGCCGCGCTGCGCGACCTGATGCTCCGTCTGACTCCCGGCTCGGCCGCGCTCAACGCGCTCGCTCCGGTCCTCGGTTGGCAGCCGCCCGGTAGCGGCGATCTCGTCGCGTCCCGGGTCGGCTGAATCCCGCGGAGGCGGGTCGTCACCGAGGTCCCGGCGCCTCAGGGGGCCGGCGGCGTCCAGTCCGCGACGAGCCGGAGCAGTCCCGGGAAGCGGGCCTCCAGGTCGGCCACGCGGACGTGGCTGCGGCGCTCCAGCCCGTACTGGCGCTGGCGGGTGACGCCGGCCTCGCGCAGCGCCTTGAAGTGGTGGGTCAGCGAGGACTTGGGGCGGTCGAGGCCGAACCAGCCGCAGGGGTGGTCGAACGCCTCGGACTCCAGGAGGAGTTTGCGGACGATGCCCATGCGCAGGGGGTCGCTCAGCGCGCCGAGCACCACCTCCAGCCGCAGCTCCGCGACGGCGGGCTCCGGCAGGGGGGCGGGGAGGTCCGCGGGTTCGGGACGGACGGGGAAGGGGGCGGTGGTCATCGGGGCTCCTCGGTCGGCCGTTCGCGCAACGCTGTACGAGTTCGATCGTACTACGTGCTAGGTTCGAATCAACTCGTACAGCGGCGCATCCGAGCGCCGCCGGCGGTGCGTCGGCCTGCCCCGACGCACCGCACCACGCCAAAGGGGGACCCGATGACGGACACTCAGCTCGCTCCCGCGCCAGCGCGCCCCAGCGCCAGGGAGGCCGCGCCGGCGTCCGCGCCCCGGTGGTGGGTGTGGCTGGCCGCCTGGCCCGTGACGGCCGTGTTCGTCCTGTCCAACGCCGCGACGCCGCTTTACGTCCTGTGGCAGCGGGACATCGGATTCTCCCGCGGCACGCTGACCGTCGTCTTCGCCCTCTACATCGCCGGACTGATCGGCTCGCTCCTCGTCTCGGGCGTGCTCTCCGACCGCATCGGCCGACGGCCCGTCCTCGTTCCCGCCGTCGCCCTCGGCCTGGTCGCCTGCGGGATCTTCGCCACCGCCTCCTCCGTCACGGCCCTGATGGCCGCCCGGCTCCTGACCGGCATCGCCGTCGGCGCCGTCGTCTCCGCCGGCATGGCCGCCGTCTCGGACGTGGCGGGACCCGAACGCAAGCGCCTCGCCGCCCTGTTGGCCTCCAGCGCGATGGTCCTCGGCGCCGGCCTCGGCCCGCTGCTGGCCGGAGTGCTCTCCGAGACGCTGCCCGCGCCCACCACGGCCGTCTTCGCCGTCGAGGCCGTCCTGCTGCTCCTCGCCCTCGCCGTGATCCTGCGCATGCCGCTGCCCCGCCCCGCGGGCAGCAGCGGCGGGTCGTGGATCCGCGTCCCGGGCGTCCCGCGCGGCCGCGGCGGCGACCTGGCACTGGGCATCGCCGTCTTCGCCCCGGGCATCACGGCCACCTCGTTCGTGCTCTCCCTCGGCCCCTCCCTGCTCTCCGGCCTGCTGGGCACCACCAACCGGATCGTCGCCGGCGCCATGGCCTTCGTGATGTTCCTCGCCGCCACGGGCGTCCAGTTCGCCGTCCGCCGGCTGAGGCTCGGCACCGTCCTGCTCGCCGGCGCCGTCAGCACGGCGCTGGCCATGACGGCCCTCGTCGCGGCCGTGAACCTCTCCTCGGTCGCCCTCCTCGCCACCGCTGCCGTCCTGGCCGGTGCCGGGCAGGGCATGGGCCAGCTCGGCGGACTCTCCCTGCTGAACGCGGGCGTCCCCGCCCGGCGGCTCGCCGAGGCGAACGCCGCGATGAACGTGGGGGGTTACGTCCCCGCCGGCACGCTGCCCGTCGCCGCCGGATTCCTCAGCGACGCGGCGGGACTGCCGACCGGCGCCACCGTGTTCGGCGTCGTCCTGACGTTGGTGGCCGTGGCCGGAGGGTTGACGGTCCTCGCCCGGCGGAAGGGGATCCCGGGCTAGTACTCGACCGTGGTGGCGGTGAGGCCCGGGGAGAACATGGTCCGTACGACCGTGGTCAGGGCCAGCTCGTTCATCGCCTGGTCCACCGCGACGACCTGGCCGGCGTGCCAAGAGCCGGCCAGCGCACGGGCGTGCCGTTCCATGACGGTGGCGTACGAGGCGATCCTGGCGGGGTGGAACACCGGCTGGATCAGCCGTCGTTGCCGACGCTGGAACTCGCCCTCCGAGTTGGGCAGTCCGTTGCCGAGGAGCGGACGTATCCGCTGGAAGATCCGGCCCTTGTCGACCTCGTGGGCATCAGTCACCAGGATCTGGTGGAAAGGTCCGGGCAGGTGAGGAAGTGCACGGGCAGTCTGCCCAGGCCGACACGGACGATCCGGCCGGTCTCCGGCAGCGACCGGAGGAAGTCAAGCGTGTCGCGCCACAAGGCCGGGGTGTGGCCGAGGAGCGCCCACCGGCCGGGTGCGACGAGGATGGTGCGTGGGTGCCGGGCCACAGATCCCCCTCACGAGCCGGTCGGGAGCGCGTACTCGTCCACCCAGTCCCCGCCGACCGTGTAGCGCCGGGCGTCCCGGTAGTAGACCTCGACCCCGCTCACGACCAGTGCCAGGTGCTCGACGTACCTCCGTACGTCCGCCTGCCGGGCGCCGAAGTCGGGGAGGTCGTCGGCCAGGGCGGTGAACTCCGCGACGTCCGCGTCGTGGATGCGCCGCAGCTCCGCCCAGGCGTCGTCCTCGCTCCCGCCCTCGCGCTGGAGCAGCAGGACGAGGTTGACGGTGTCCGCGACCTCCTCGGGCCTGGCCGTCTCCTTCCGATAGGAATAGGCGTCGTTGTGCCAGACCGCGATGCGCGTCAGCGCGCTCTCGATGCGCCGGACGACCGGGTGGTCCGTGACCTCGGGAGGCAACGGCAGGTCGAGCTCCATCTCGACCATGCGCAGGCTCGGGAAAATACCGATGGTGTGGGGCCGGAACTCCCACGCCTCGGCCACGGTCGGCATCCGGTGTGCACGGCGGAAGGCGGCTTCGGGCTCCAGCCCATTACGGAAGTAGTCGTCGATCGCGGCCGCATAGCGGTCCAGCCACCGTTCCGGCATCAACGGGGCGCACATCGCCCGCAGTTCGGCCACCTTGCGGAACACCGGCGGGTCCGCCGGCCGGGGACGGGCCCCTTGCAGCAGGTCCACACAGCGGTCCCGGAGGTCCGCGAGTTCCGTGGCATCGTACAGCCCGTAGAAGTCGTCGAACGCGGTCAGCCAGAGGAAGGACAGGTTGCAGGCCACCGCCCGCTCGTAGGACGCCGGGTGCGGAAAGGAGAGGGACGCCGAGCGGCAGATGTTCTGGCGTACGTAGCGCTCCCGGTCGTCCTCGCTGAGATGGGTCAGCTCGGCGCACCACCGCCGGTACGCGGCGCGGGTGCGGTCGGCGTACGGGCAGATGCCGCCGTAGTAGCGGTCCGGCAGCCGGAATCCGTCCGGCGGCAGGTGCGGGAGCCGTGCGTCGGGACGCGGCATCGCTCACTCCTCGGGCTGGTACGCGGTCCGGTCCGGCCACAGCGTGACCGTCCCTGCTTCGATGGGCCGGCCTATGAAGGCGGTGGTGCCGTGGTATCGGGGGGCGAAGCGGGACTGGGCGAGGTTGCCGGAAACGACGTGTTCCAGTGCGGTCAGGTAACGGCGCACGTCGGGGCCGGCAGCGTCGGCGGAGGCGCGCAGGAGGGCGGCCACCCGGTGCTCCCGGTCCGCGACCAGGGACACCAGACGGTCGACGGACTCCTGGAGCCCGGTCCCCGAACGGGTCAGCACACAGACCGCGTTGATGTGGTCGCCCGCGAAGTGCTCCGCGCGGAAGGAGAACAGGTCGTTGGCGAACAGCAAGTGCTCGGCGCAGGCCAGGTGCAGGGGGCGCAGGGCCGAGCGGGTGTCCTGGTCCAGGGCGATGCCGGCGGCGTACTCGGTCAGAACGAAGTACACCCAGGCGGCCAGGCTCTGTTCCGTCCTGAGGCGTACGTAGCCGTCGAAGTCGAGCGCGACCGTGCCGGACCGGGCGGCCGTCTCGGCGTGGCAGCCGCGGCTGAAGTCATGGACGGCCGCGGTCAGCCGGCCCCGCTGCTCCGGGGACATCCGGCGGCTCATGTCGGCCCAAATGTCGGCGAGTGCCGTGCCGTGCGGCGTGCGCGGGCAGCGGCCGTCGAGGACCCGGAGGCTGTCGTCGAGGGCGGCCTCCGCCTGCCGCCGGTTCGTCGGGCCAGCGGACAGGAACAGGTCGTCGAAGGCGAACAGGAAGGAAGTGAGCCGCGAGAGATCGTGGAAGTGCTCGTCGTCGGTGACGGGGTAGCAGACCGAGGTCCACAGGGTACTGCGGTGGGAGAGGAACCGTTCCCGTTCGTGGGCCGTGGCAAAGGGGTAGTAGGCGCGCAGCCATTGGTCGTGGGCCTGTTCGAGGTGGGCGGTGCGGGGGTGCCTGCCGAGGGAGAGGAGCCGGGGCAGCCGGGCCAGGCGGTAGCGCGCACCGGGGGCGATGTGCGGGGCGGCGGTGGTCATGCGCGGCGTCCGGTGAGGGCGTGCGCGGTACGGCGCAGGGCGTCGGCGACCGCCGGTGACAGCGGGGCCCGGTCCAGGGCCCGCAGCGCCTGCCGGCGGCGTTCCCCGATCAGCCGCTCGACCTCCCCCAGTGCCCCGGACTCCCGCATGACGGCGCGGACTTGGCGAGCGCCGTCTTCGTCTAGGTCCGGCCGGCCGACCAGGGATCTCAGGCAGTCCCGCCGGCGGGGGTCGGCCCGGGCCAGGGCGACGGCCAGCAGGACGGTCTGCTTGCCCGTACGCAGGTCGTCCAGGACGGACTTGCCCGTGACCGCCGGATCGCCGTACACCCCCAGGATGTCGTCGCGCAGTTGGAACGCCTCGCCGAGCGGCAGGGCGTAGGCGGAGAGGACGGCGGTGCGCGCGGGTGCGGTCCCGGCGAGGGCGGCGCCGAGGTGGAGCGGGCGTTCCACGGTGTACTTCGCGGTCTTGTACCGCACGATCCGCAGGGCCCGGCCGAGGTCGGCCGTCGGACGGCCGGTGGCGGTCAGATCGAGGTACTGCCCGTACATCACCTCCCACCGCATCGTGTCCACCACGCCCCGGGCGGCCGCGAGCCGGCCGGGCGGCAAGCCCGCCGTGTGCAGAAGCGCGTCCGACCACGCGTGCGCCAGGTCACCGAGCAGGATCGCGGCGTGCGTCCCGAACCGGTCCGCGTCGCTGCGCTCCGCGTGCCGGGCGGCCAGCGCGCGATGTACGGACGGGGCGCCGCGCCGAGTGTCGGAGCCGTCCATGATGTCGTCATGGATCATCGCGAACGCATGGAACATCTCCAGCGACGCCGCGGCCCGCACCACCGGCAGGGGAGGCCGCGGCGGGGCCGGCGTCTCTGCGTCCGCCGCCGCGTACCAGCCGAGCGCGCACAGCAGGGGCCGCAGCCGCTTGCCGCCGTCGAGCACGAAGTCCCGGATCAGCGACGTAACTTCGCCAGGGAACTCCTGGGCCGCCGCAGCCCGCGCCCGGCCGTCCAGGAACCCCGCCAGCTCCGCGTCGATCCGGAGCCGGAGGCCGGCCAGGTCGATCGGCTCTGTGACGGCCGTCGCGCAGGCTGTCATGGCAGCACCTCGCGTCTGTCGGGCAGGGCGGGCGGACACCGGAGCCGGACATCCGGCGGCCCGGCGGTACTGAGGTACAGCCGTTCGAACCCGGAGAGTAAGGGTCCCCGCCACCCTCGACCAGCCATGTTCAGGTCATTCGCCGGCCGCCCGGGACCCCTCAGTGCATCGAAAGCGGATCTTGAGCTGTGGATGATCTCGGTTCATGGGGCGGGGAGATCTCACGGATGTAGGAGTTGGTGGCCGTGAGCGCGTCGCTGGGCAACGCCCCGCGGTCTTGGGACTGGTGGGCTCACCGTGGTCCGGGCGGGGTGTCCTCGTCGAGCTCCGCGAAGTAGCGGCGCGCACACGCGCGCACCGCAGCGAAGTATGCGTCGACTCCGGCCCGGTGGACCGGCATCACCCCATCTATTGCCCCCGGTGGACTGTTACGGTAACGCGGTTCGACGACGGGGAAGGACAGTGCGTCGACGGCGGCAAACAGCTTCGGCAGGCCATCCTGTTTCGCGGCCAGATTTCTGATTGCCTCCAAGTCCCGGTACACCGGCCCGCTGAGGTAGGAGGGCTGATCCGGCTCCCAGAACGTGTGCCCCGACATCGGGATGCTGGAGGTTCCGCCACGTGGGACCCAGGTGACTTCGGTGAAGCGGGGCTCGGGCAGAGCAAGGAGGAACCGGCGGTACGCCCGTTCCTGCCGGGCCTCACGGATGCGGTCCTCGTTCTTCGCAGTGGCCCGTTCGGCGGTGAGCTGCTCCACCTGTGCGGCCAGCCGTTTCACCGTCTCCGTGAGGCGATCGAGCTGGGCCTGCACGGCCTGGACCCCGCCGCTCCGGTCGGGCCGTGGGCGAGCATCGTTGGCCCGGTGCCAGGCGTCCGTCCAAAGCTTGGCGTTCGCGCCGCAGGCGGTGACCACGGCCTCCAGGGTGCTCTGCTGGGGGAACGGGGCGTTCTCCCGCGTCATCGCCCGGACGGTGTTCTCCGACACCCCCGCTGACCGGGCCAGTTGCTGCGGCGCGACCCGGCTGTGCTCAAGGAGCGAGCGGAGCTGGTGCATCAGCTGCTCCGGAGTCCGTATCCCCGCCGGATCCACCACACCGTCCTCCTCAACCCCCGCCAGTGTTGAACCGATCGTAGAAACCCTCGCCACCGCTGACCACAGCCTTTACCGAGCTCGCGACAAGCATCCGCAAGACGGCTCATTTTGCGGCAACTGACCTCCCTCCCGGGCTGATCTGTGCGCGTCGGATTCCTCTCCCGCCACAAGGAGGCATGCACGATGCCGTACGACGCGTACCCGGAGACCGCCCACGGCCGCCCGCCGACCGGCGCCAGCGTGGTACGAAACACCGGCAGCCGCCTGTCCCTGCTCGGGGTTATCGCCTCCCTGCCCTCCGCCGCCCTCGCCGGAGCCCCCTGGTGGACGCTGCTGCTCACCTCGCTGCCCGGCGCCGCGGCGCTTCTCGCCAGCGCCGTTATCCCGCAGAACTCCCATGACCGGCTGGAGTGGTGGCGCGACCGGCGCCGCCACCACGAACGCCTTGCCCGCCGGAGCAGCTGATGCCGCTTGGCGGAGCTGGGCTCGCTGGGTCCGGACGGGTGTCCTCGTCAAGCTCCGCAAAGTAGCAGCGCTCCTACAACGCTTACGCGCGTGCCGTACGTGCCTGATGACCCATCGGATATCCGTCAGGCACAGGCTCCTCTGACCCCATGACCAACATGCCTGACGGTCAATTCGCGCCCGAGATAACCGCTGCTTCGCCGAGCCCTGCCGACGTCTCCGCAGGCCCGAGGCGGCATGCTCCTCGTAGGATCCACCTTCAACTTCCCGCAGAATCCGCAGGTTTGATGGTGCTGTAGTTCCGGGTATCGCTACGCTGTAGCTCTTTACAGCATCGAGTTGTGAAAGGACACAGCGATCTGATGCACACTCTGCGCCCTGTCGCCAACGGCCTTCGCACCGACCATCCCGTCCCGGACCTGCCCTTCGTCGACGACGCGCACATCCCTGTCGACGACCGCGTCGCCATCGAAGCGATCGGCCGCCACGCCGGAGAAGGTATGTGGGGCCGCGAGGACAACGACCGCGAGGATGGTTGGCGGGCGTTCACCACCGACCGCTATCGCCACGACCTGGCCTGGTGCGTCCGCTACCACCCGAAGCACGGCCGCTCCGTGCTGCTGATGCGCGACGAGGACGCCGCACACATGCACATGGAGTGGCACTACGGCCCCCTCCTCTTCCGCCTCGGTGGCTACTGGTGGGACGGCACCACCTGGTACCGCCCCGGCCAGGTCTGGGACGCGGCCAGCGAGGACTTCGACCGCCGCCCGGTCCGCTCCGCCATCACCGTCACCGCCGCCGACCTCCTCGACGACAGCGCCCAACCCGCGAACGCACAGATCATCAAGATCGCCAACTTCACCGCCGACACCCCCCTCCCCGGCCGCTGGCAGGACCACCTCGCCCTGTGGGCTGACCGCCGCAAGCAGCGCGGCGACGAAGAGCAACTGCCGCTCTCCCGCTGCGTCGTGAAGCTCTCCGCCCCCGAGCTGGCCGGCGACCAGCTCATCGGCGCTACCGAACTCGCCGAGCTCGGCGGCATCGCCCCCTCCACGCTGCGCTCCTACATCTCCCGTGGCGAAGGCGATGTCCCTCCGCCCCAGGCCACCATCAGCGGCCGCAGCGCATGGGCCCGACCGGTCGCCCACGACTGGGTTGAGCAGCGCCGCCGCTCACCGGAGAGCGTCGCCGCCACCGTGGCCGCCAAGGACAACGCCAACCTCTCCATCGGGGCCGCCGAGGTACGCGACCGCTACACCGACGAGTTCTTCAACCGGCTGTGGGAGCCGCCCGCGCGCCGCAAGCGCTGGGTCGTACGGCAGCGCAACGAAGCCACGGTCCGGGAGGTTGCCGGCGAACTCGCCTGGTCCGTGGCCGTCGACCTGGACGGCATCCTCCCCACTGACGCGCTCGCCGCGACCATCCGGCACGCGATCCTGGACGAACTCGCCAGCTGCAAGGACCTCCTCGGCGACGAAGGCGACCCCGTCTTCTACGCCATCATCCCGGACGTGGCCAAGATGCTCGACTGGCTCATCCGCCACCACCCCACCACGGCCCAGTACATGATCGGCGAACTCATCGGCGACGCGGAACGCCGCTTCCAGATCCCCCGGAACGTCACCGCCCAGTCCCTGCGCACCGCGCTCGGCCTCGACGGGAAGCTCGACAAGGACGCGCGCAACGAGTTCCTTGACCGCGTCCTACCCCCGACATCCGCAGAGCACTGACCGACACCGATGACCATTCCCGACGGAATGTCGGTGCGGTCGGCAAGACTGGACGGGCCCGGCGGCGCACTTCAGCCGATGCCGCCGCCGGGCACCTACATAGAGGAGGGGGACAACTCCCGTGGGAAGGTTCAAAGCGAACAAACCGCGCCGTGAGCGCAGCCAGTACCGCATCGACAGTCAGCCCGTGGACAAGGCGGCCGGCATGGCGGAGGCCATCCATATGGCCGAGAAGGTCGACGATCACGGGCGCATCCTGTTGGGGGACGTGCCGCGCGCCGTGAGATTGTCGGCATGTGATCGATGCTGTTGTTGGAGAGACGACCTCAGGGCGGCCGGACGACCGCGCTGCGTCCGCCCTGAGGTTCGCGACGGAACTCATCGCGTGGGTGGCCACTCCCTGGGCTCTGGCCAGCCACTCGTGGCTGCTTGCCGCCCTGTCCATGGTGGTGTTGATCGGCCTGCCAACGCTCTTCTCCACTCCGGGCGACAAGACCAGCGTGATCATCGCTGTGCCGGGCTGGGTCACGATCCTGCTGGTACTGCTCCAGCTCGCAGCGGCCGTGCTCTCCTCGTGGTTTACCTGGCCCACCTGGGCAGCAATCGCCGTGACGTTCCTGGCCGCCACCACCCTGGTCACAGAGTGCCGACGTTGGCGATGGCTGCTCTCCCTGACCACCCCTGCAGGGCCCCGTGTTGAGGTGCCAGGGGCTCCTTGACCGTCGGTGTCGGGCTCTATTCAGTCCTTCAGCACGGATGCCTTCTGACCTGCGCGCTGAAGTTTTCATGGTTCGGGCTCGAAGGAGGATCTGAGGTTCCCCCGCTGCGTGAGAGTTGCTGATCAGCAGGTCGGGACGGGTTGATGGGTGTTCAGGTTCGCTGGTTCGGCCGTCGCCTGGTCGGTGTAGTGCTTCTCCTCGAACTCGATCGGGCTGAGGTAGCCGAGCCGTTCTTGGATGCGGCGGGGGTTATAGAAACCGTCGATGTACTCGAAGAGCGCGAGGTTCGCCTCGGCACGTGTGGCGAAGGTGCGGCCGCGCAGGCCCTCGGTCTTGATCAGCATCCACAGATTTTCCGCGAGGGCGTTATCGTACGAGTCCCCCACGGACCCCATGGACGCCTCAATTCCCGCCCGCACCAACCGGGTCGTGAGCTTGATGGACGTGTATTGACAGCCGTGATCGGCGTGGTGAATGAGCTTGCCCGGCTCGACCTCGCGGGACGAGAGGGCGTACTCGAGGGTGGTCAGCACCAGGTCCGCATCGGCGCGGGCGGAGGTCTCCCAGGCGACCACCCGGCGGGAGAACGCGTCGCGGATCGCCGAGAGCCACAGCGGCCCCTCGCCGGTCGGAACCATTGTGAGGTCGGTGACCCACAGCCGGTTCGGCGCGGGTGCGGTGAAGTCCCGGTTGACCAGGTCCGGGGCCAAGGTGGCCTTCGGGTCCCGGCGCGTGAAGCCGCTCTTGCGGCGTGGGCTCACGCCCGCAAGACCGTCCTCGCGCATCAGCCGTTCGACCCGCTTGCGGCCCACGCGGACGCCCTCCCGTTTGAGGACGGCGTGCACCCGCGGCGAGCCGTAGATCCCGCCGGAGTCGGCGTGGATCGTGCGGATCTGCTCGGTCAGCTCGACGTCCCGGCGGCGCCGTTCGCACGGCTCCTTCTCCGCGCGGCGCCAGCGGTAGTAAGTGGCGGAAGGGATGTGGAGCTCCCGGAGTACGCACTCGACCCCCAGGCGGGGATGCTCGTCAACGAGCGCCGTCACCTGGGCCGGGTCGGGTCGAGTTGCGCCGCGAAAAACGCCGAGGCCGTCCGCAGCACGTCGTTGGCCCGCTTGAGCTGGGCGTTCTCCTTGCGCAGGGCCGTGAGCTCGGCCCGCTCGTCGGTGGTGAGCCGGTCGTCGCGCTCGCCGGCATCGGCCTCGGCCTGGCGGATCCAGCCGCGCAGGGCCTCCGGATGCACGCCGAGGTCGACGGCCAGTTTCTTGATCTGCGGCCTCGGGTCGGAGGTGCGGTACATCCGCACCGCACGCTCACGCAACTCCAGCGGATATCTTCTCGGGGCAGCCATGGTCGAAGGTCCTCTCATGAGTCCCATCTGACCCTCTGTCAACTGACTCCGCATCTCGGGGGAAGCTCAATCCGTCTCACCGAATGCTTCAGCACGCAGCACGTACATAGTGTCTCCACGCAGGCCACCAGTGTCCCCCGGGAGACGCCTGTCCACAGATCGATCTCGGCCCTGGGTAGCCGCTCCTCCAACGACGGGCCGGGATCCAACACGCACTCAAAGCCCACACCGTGCCCTGCTCACGTTGTTACTGACCAGGGCACGGCGCATTCGAATCATTTCGGGTCACAACAATCTGATCCACGACCCTGACCTGCGGTGAATCAGGTAGCCGCTTCATAGCCCCCCAGTACGGCTTAGCATGGGGTGCCTGCTGCCTCAGCAGGTTGTACTCTTCATGTGGCATGAGGACAGCCATGATCAGGGCGCGTTCCCCTGCATCGCCTGAACCGGAGCCGATGGTCTTCTCGCTAGCGACCCACCCGTGGCCATCCGAGGTGGGAACGGCGTTGCCGTCGAAATTGATCAAGGCATCCGGCGCCGCCTCGCCGTTTGCTTCAACATCTGTGTCGAAGATCGCGACGTCGAAGCCCTCAGGAATGACACCGGTGCCGGTAAACGTCGCGCAGTGTGGGACGCCGGAAGTGACGGGGTTGAAGCGAATCCCGGCGGCGGTGGTCGTGGTGGGACGAGTCGCGCCGGGAGCACGGGACTGATCGGACACTTGACTCAGGTGCAGGACCAGCAGTCCGCAAGCGCAAAAAACCGCGACTGCGGCGGCCAGCAAGATCCACCTCATGCGCTTCGAGAGCCTGCCCATTCGCAGCCTGGACTTTGGCGTGTCGCTTGCGTCTAACGGCAGCAGCGCCCTCTGGGGGAGTTCGGTCGGCACGTGCTCGGGCAGGTCAGGCCACAGTTGAGCGATCTCGTCGCCTGGCAGCAGGTATGCGGTGCGGCGTGCCGGGGCCAGGGCAGCGGTTGTCAGGCCAACGACTGCCTGCTCTTGCTCGTCCCACACAGGGGAGCCGGAGAATCCCTCCGCCACCAAGATGCCGTCAGGGCGGGCGAATTCTATCTGCAACAGCCCGGCGTCCTGCCTGTCTCGCATGATGCCGCTGGCCCATGCTCCGTCTCTCATCGAGTAGCCGTAGACCCTGCAGGGGTGGCCCCACAGGTCGCGCGCACGGTGAATCAGGACGGGGGATGCTTGTGGAGGCGGGGCGTCCAGTAGGTGAAGCACGGCGAGGTCTCCGCGCTGGTCATCCTGAAGCGGGAACCACCCCTGGTCGCTGACGACAGCGCGTAGCGCGCGACAGTGTCCCTCACCGGTCGTAAGCAGCGGCATGTCCAAGGAGATGACGTCATCTGCTGTCGGCGGCTCTTGGGCCGTTTTGGCCCGGCCCAGCGCACAGTTGACCACATGCGCGCAGGTGAGGGCCGTTCGGCCTCCGACGAGTACGGCCACGCCGACTGGTGAGGGCGTCCGAACGCTGCTGATCCGTACCCGCAGCAGCGCCGAGGTGAGCTGGTTTTGTGCAGACATCACAGTAATTGCGCTAGTCAGCGCCATCTTGTACGAGGTCGGTCGCCGTAGTCTGGTCCCAGACGATGCGGACCGTGAAGCTCGCTCCGGCTTCAGTTCGAGCGACCACCACGCCCGCCCCGGCGTGCAGGTTCAGGCCGAACTGGAGCTCTACTGTCTGGGGTTGGCGAGGCAAGTCTCGGAGCCGGTCGCCGAACGCCGCCGCAACAGTGCGGACCCGTTCGAGAGCTTCCTCAAGAGACTCCCCGAGCCGCGCCACAACCTCGCCTGGCCGGGCAACCCGGGTCATCTCGTCATCGGATTCCGCCACCTCGATCAGCACTGAGTGGCCCCGTTGAGTTGGCAGCTCCACGAAATGCGTCATTGATCCCCCTGGGCATTCAACTGCTTGTGCGCACGCTGGCTGTTCCGCTGTCGCGCTGGGTGGATCGCCAGGATAGTGACGATCAGTCCTGGCTCGCACACAGTCTGTCGCTAGCTGTGAGTAGCAGATGGTGGCGAGTTGACGACAGTGCAAGGTCCTGACGGATGGACGTCCGCAGGGCCTCGCACTGTTGTTCAGGCGTGAATCTGGGTCGTGCCTGCAGGTACACAGGCGGCTGGCCTCGGAGCTCAGGTCACGTCGGTCGGCCATGTACCGTCATGCAGCCAGCATGGCGTTGCGGATGCATTGCGGATGGGCTCGGCCAATCGGGTGACAGCAGCGCCCAGCGGACGTGATGCCAGTGTTGCGCAGGCCGAGGTCAGAGCGGTGTCAACATCGGCAGCCCCGCCACCCTCACGAGGTCAGGCTGAGGAAGCTCAACGGCTCAGGACAACCAGGAACGCCCCGAGATCCCCCGACAGGTTCGGCGTTCCCAGACTGGGAACCGGCCCCAGCGCGAACGTCGTCGCACCCGCAGTGGTCGCCCCACCAAGTAACGCCCGCCGCCCATTTCGTCACTGCGAGACCCGCCATTTCGTCGGTTGCCCCGCTACCTGCGGCTGCGCGGCGACGCCTTTGCCTCGCACCCGGGCCGCACCCAGCGCGAGCGGGTTGGGAACGAACGCGACAGCCAGGCCGAGCAACGGGCCCACCGGCAATGGATCGAGTACCACGCCGCCGAGATCCGCGCCCTCGCGGTGCGCCTCGCCGCCGTCGAGGACCTACAGGAGCGCGCCGACGGCAGCGAGCGCACTGTCCAGGACGGCCTCAACCGACGCATCTTCCCCCGGCCGCCCTACACCCCGGCCCACTGGCCGGCAGCTCTGACCAGGGTGATCGAAAGGGACGACGTGCATGCGATGTTCGCCGAGACCCGCAACGCCACCACCCCTGCCCACCGTCGGGTCCCTCGACGGGCACCAGGAACTGGTCGACGCCATCACCGACCTGCACTGCGGCGCCGCCGGCGCAGGAGCCGAGGTCCTCAAGGCCCGCTGGGACCGCCGCTACGGCCCCGGCGAGGATGCCGACGAGTGAGCACGACGAGCACGACCTGGTCGGATGAGTCCTTCCAGGAGCACGACGACGCCGGGTTCTGCATGGGAGTCAACCGGCATACCGCTGATAGATAGGGAGAGAGCGGCGGGCTACCCCGCAAGGGGTGGCCCGCGCCGTCAAGACCGAGCTCACCGCGTTCTGGGGGACTGTCGTTGGTCGTGCAGACCCGTTTGGATTGAACGGATACGCCATGCTGGGGCAGGTCGCAGCGTCCACAGGTATCCGGCAACGACTGAGCGGGGGCTTCGATCGCTTGCTGATCGATGTTGTCATGACCTACGTGCGCGAGAGGCCCGTGCCAAAGATTGAGGAAATGATGGCTTCGGTGTCCGGCTGCAGGTCGATGTCGAGGCGGCGGTTGACGGTTTGGAGGGCGTCGATGGCGTGGAGGACTCCTGCTCTGTTGCCTGCGGCGTCTTCGATGAGGATCCAGTCCTGGTAGAGGAGTTCGGCGGTGTCGTCGGCGTCGAGGCCGGTGGCGACGGCACGGCGGGCGGCGTCGAGGTCTTGTCGGGGGCCGGTGCGGTGCCAGGTGGCGATGGTGTGGGCGGTGTCGGTGATGCGGGCGATGATCTCGTGGTAGAGGGAGGTGGCCCAGGGGAGGGTGCCGGCGTTGAGGGGGCGTCCTCGGACGAGGGCGAGGGCGGCTTCGAGGTCGGGCAGCCCGGTGTCCGGGCCTTTGCGGAGGCCTTGTTGGGCGAGGAGTTGGAAGACGTCCCAGTCGCAGCGGACAGCGGGCGAGAGGCGGTAGCCGGTGGTGCGTTCACGGGGGAGGTAGGGCTCTCCGTCGGGGTCGGTGCCCAGGCGTTTGCGGAGTTCGGAGATGCGTGCCTGGAGGGTGTTCTTCGACCAGGGGGAGGCGGGGTCCATGGCCTCGCAGAGTTCCTCGGCGCTGCGGCCTGGTTTGAAGTGGATCAGGGCGGCGAGGGCGGCGAGTTTCGGGCCGTGGCCCGAAGCCTGGACACCGGTGACGGCGAGCGTGCCGAGCACTTGGATCTTGGGGGTCTCGGTAGGGTCGTCGAGGTCTTGGTCGGGGTGTTGGGCGGGGGAGGGAATGGTGGTGTCCTCCTGCGCTGCGGGCGGAGGGATCGTCTCCTGCGAGGGGTTGAGGGACAGGCGGACGCTGCGTGTGCCTCCCAGGGCGGAGATCAGCGCCGGGAACACGGTGTCGCTCTTGGGGATGGGCGATGAAGTCACCTGATCGGCAAGAGACGTTGGGGCGGTCGCGGGGTGAACGGAAGGGGTGGCGGCGCTGGGTGCCGTTGGTGCGGGAGCGGCAGGGACGTTCTTCCAGTCGCCGTTGGCAGGGCGGGGCGGGTTTTCAGCGGTGCGCAGGGTGTCCAGGAGGGTATGGAAATCCTGGTCGTTGAGGCGTTGGAGGACGATGGGGGTGTTGAGCAGGGGGCAGGGCTGGGGTCCTTCTTGAGACGTGTCGAGGTGTTCTGCGTCGGGGAAGTAGGCCTCGCTGGGGGTGGTGGGCAGGATGGCGGTGACGGGGATGTTCCGGGCGGCGGCCAGGGCGTCCGCGAACTCCATGACGTGGTTGGGGTCGATCTCGGCGGCACAGATCAGCATCCAGGGCAGGGGCTGGGCAGCGTCGGGGTCGGTTGCGTTCTGATGAGCCTCGATGAGGAAGGCGCCCAGGTCACGGAGGGCGGCGCGGAGGTCGGGGACGGTGTGGAGACGTCCTTGGGGGAGCAGGCCGGCGAGTTCGACGTCGTGGCCGAGGCCGATGGTGAGGATGTCGGCGTGGTCGCTCCAGGAGCTGGTGGCGGCTTCGGCGGCCAGGGCGCGGGCGACCTGGCGAATGTCCTCAGGGCTGCCGTCGAGGAGGAGGGCGGGCAGTTGAGAGAGGTTGACCAGGAGGTGGGTCCCGTCGGCGTCCGTACCGAGGGTGACCAGTCCGGGATAGGGGGCCGGGATCCGGCGGGCCTCGTCCGGTGGCAGCAGGCTGTCGTGGTCGGTGAGGATCCACCACGAGTCGACGCCGGTGTTGAACGGGGGTACGGGGGCCGCGGTGGTCTCCTCGGGGAGGATCGCGACCGTGTGGGCGGTGACCTGTGCGCCGCGTAGGACCGGCAGTGCTGTTCCGGCTGTTGTGGCGTGGTGGGCGAGGGTGCGCAGGGCGGTGTCGAGGAGGGTGACGCTGGCGGGCTCGGCCGTGGTGGAGAGGACCTGCTCGAGGTGGGCCGGTTCGTCGGGGACGGCGATGGTCTCACCGGGTTTGCGGCGGCGGTGTTGCAGGATGCGCTTGGTGCCCAGGGTGGCGAGCAGGCCGGCGGCGAGCAGGCTGCCGATACCGGTGATCTGCCAGATGCCGATGTGGTGGTCGGTGGTGGGTGATTGAGGTGGGGAGGTGGGGTGCGGCGCCAGCGTGGAGCGTTTGCGCGGTGGTGGGGGAGTGCTGGGTGCTGTCTTGTGAGGGGTTGGCGGGGTTGGGGTGCTGTGCGGGGGTGAGGGTGAAGGGGGCGCGGGGAGTTTGAGTTGTTGTCCGGTGTGGATGAGGTCGGGGTTGGTGAAGTGGCTGCCGTCGGGCTGGGGTTGGCCTTTGTTGAGTTCGAAGATCTTCGGCCAGGCGGTGGCGTCGCCGAGGTGGCGTTCGGCGAGGGAGGAGAGGTCGTCGCCGGGGCGTACGGTCACCGTGCGGGGCTCGGAAGCGGCGGCGGGGGAGCGGTGGGGCAGGCGGAGTTGCCAGCCGGGTTGGAGGAAGGTGTCGGCGTGGAAGACCGAGCCGTCGTTCATCGAGCTGCCCTCGTTCAACTCGGCGATGTGGTGCCATCGTTCGCCGTTGCCGAGTTCGTGTTCGGCGATGCTCCAGAGGCTTTCGGCGGGGCGGGCGTCACGCACGGTGTACAGCCGGTAGGAGGCGTTCTCCTGCTGGCCGATCGTGGTCCGTTGTGCCGGGTACGGGGAGTCGGAGGGGTTCGTGGGGGCCGCGGCGGCCGGGGAACTGCTGCTGGCGAGGGCGTTGGTGGCGGGGAGCAGGACGAGGATGCTGCCGATCAGGGTGGCGGCAGCTCGTTGGCTCAGGCCGAGGCCGCGTCGGCGGCGGGCAGCCCGGCCACGCAGCTGGGCGGGGAGTTCGACGAGCACGCTGAGGGTGAAGTGGGCCCAGCCGGCCCAGGCCAGGAGCAGGAGGACAAGGAGGAAGGCTCCGCCGCTGTCCTGTTGGTCCAGGAGGTGGCGGAGGCCGCTGCTGCCCGCGTTCCACACGGTGGGTGTTGCCCAGGCGAGCAGGATGGGCAGGGCGCCGATTGCGGTGGTGAGGAGGGCGAGGCTGGTCAGGCCGCGCAGCACGGTGGCCGCGGTTCGGCGCGGAGCGGGAGCGGGCATGGTCAGCGGCCTTCCTCAGGTGCGGCCACGCCGTGCAGGAGCGTGGCCTGTCCGTGCCCGGTGACGGTCAGGGACGTGATGCCGACGGCGGGCAGGAACCGGGTGGTGTAGGTGCTGTGGGTGGTCACGGTGAGCGTCTTGCCGCCGTCGGCAACGGTGACGTCGCCCGGGATGCCCGCGCGGTCGAGGTAGGCGTGGGCGGCGGCCCGGGCCGCCGCGGGGTCGGCGGCGATGGCGCGGGCGGGGACGGCCCGGGCGGGGTCGATGGCTTGTCCGCCGGCGCGGGCTGCCTCGGTGGCGAGGGCGTCGGCGCGTTCGGTGGCGCGGAGCTTGCCGCCGCCGTCGAGGACGAGGCCAATGATGCCCAGCAGAACCAGGGCACAGATCGCCGTGTAGACGGCGATGCCACCCCGGTCGCCGGACAGGTGCCGGCGTCGGATGCGGCACCAGGAACGCCACCTGCTCATGTTGTTAGGCCCCTCGTTGCCGGTACTGGTCGACGGTGCTGGTGAAGGTGGAGGTGAGCGTGCGGGAGCCGGGCGTGGGCAGGAAGAGGTCGGTCAGCGGGACGGTGCAGCGCACGGTGGCGGTGACGGTGCCGATCTGGCCGACGGGTGCGGCGAGTCCGTCGGTGCTCACCGTGACGCTGGCATCGGTGCAGTGCACGCCCCGGTCGTCGAGGGATTCGCGGGCTGCCTGGTGGGCGTCGTGCTGGGCCTGGGCGGCGGTGCGGGCGAGGGAGGCGGCCCGGGCGGCGTCCTCGGCGGCCGCGTCGATCTTCGATCCGGCCATGGCCAGGCGTCCGGCGGCCAGAGCCAGGCACACGAAGGCGATGAGGACGGGGGTGAGGAGGGCGGCCTGGACGGCTTCGCTGCCCCGGTCGTCGCGCAGGCGGCTGCACAGAGTCCGTACCGGCATGTCAGCCTCCGGGGGTGGTCCAGCGCTCGGTGGGGCCGGACGCGGACTGGGTGATCCGCAGCCCGGGTACCCCGGGGAGGACGGACAGGGCGGTGCCGCGGACCTGGACCCGTACGCGCTGGGCGGTGCTGCCCGTGGTGGAGACGCTGGCATCCTGGAGCAGGTCACCGGCCGTACGGTCCAGGACGCTGCGAGCCCGGGCCGCGCCGTCGGCGGGCGTGGAGCGGTAGGTCCGGCCGGTGCCGGCGCCTTCGCGGGCGGCCGTCAGGGCAGCCTCGCGGGCGAAGTACCACAGGCTCACCTGTACGACGAGCAGCGTCGCGGCGATGACGAACGGGAAGACGATCGCCATCTGGATCGAGGTCTCTCCTCGGTCCTGCCGCAACTGCCGCCGGGTGTGGGTGCGTTGGGTGGTTGTGGAGGTCATGGGTGGTTCAGATGCCGGTGAGTTTGCCGTTGTACTTGGCGACTACGGCGGCGATGGTGCCGGCGATGAGAATGGCTCCAGTGATGGCGGCGACCCAGATGATGACGGTGGTGATGCTGATGTCGCCCCGGTCCGGGCGGCGGCGGGCCTCGTCGAAGCGGGTGTGCAGGAACAGGACGAGGAGGGAGAGCGCGGTGGTTGCTCGGGTGATCGTGGAGCGCATCGGCACGGTCTCCTGTGCGAGTGAGGAGGGGCAGGGAGGTCAGGTGGTGAGGATGCGGATGACGGCGGGGAAGGCGATCAGGAGCATGACCAGGACGGCTAGGAGCGCGCCGGGGGCGGTCATCTTCTCGCTGTCGGCGTTGGCCTCGCCGGCCTGCGTGGCCAGGAGTTCGGCGCGCAGGCTGCGGGCCCGGGCCCGCAGGGTGGTGTAGACGGCGGCGCCGTCGTGGGCGGACAGCCGCATGATGTCGGCGACATCCGCGAGCGCCGGCAGATCGAGCTCGCCGGTCAGGTCCTCCAGCGCCTGCCAGGGCGGAATCTTGTCCAGCCGGGCGCGCAGGAAAGCCTGTTGGAGGCGGGTGAACGCCCAGCCGGTGCCGACCTGGGCGGCGCGTTCCAGGGCCTCGGTCGGGCCGGCGTCCCCGGCCCGCTTCAGCGCGACCAGGTCCAGGTAGGCGGCGATGGCGTGGGCGAACTCCTGCCGTGCCCGCTTGGCCTGGTCACGCACCGACCAGTCCGGGACGCACCACAGCACCGCCGCCGCGGCGAGGCCCATGACGGGCGGCAGGTAGAACGGCATCGTGCCCAGCACGAGCCACGGCACCATCGCGACCGCGGGAGCGAGCAGGCCCAGGGCGGCGAGCGCGACTTTCGTCAGCAGGAACCGTCCGGGTGCCTGGCCGAGCAGGGCCAGGTCCGTGGTGGGGACGCGGACGCCGGGCACGTGACCGAGGCGGTCGAGGAGCCAGCGTCCCCAGACCTCGTCCCGGCCGGTCGGCTCCGGCTCGGCCGCGGCCAGGCTGCCGCCGGGCGGGGTGCGCTGCAGGGCTGCGTCCAACGCGGGCTGGGACGGGGAGAGTTCGCGGACGAGCAGGGCGACGCCCGCCCCCACCATACAGCCGGCCAGGACCGCCGACGCGTTGAGCATCATCGGACCGGCTCCTGTCCCACCCCGGCCGACGCGGTCTCGTCCCCGCGGGCCGGCGGGAGTGTGGGGCGGACACGGCTGCGCGGGTCGTGGACCAGGAAGCGGGGGACGGGCCGGTGATCGGCCAATTGCCGCATCCAGGCCAGCACTCCGACGAACGCCAGCAACAGCAGGCCCAGGACGAGCTGCCCGAGCAGTGTGCCGTAGGGGGCGGTGTAGCCGGGGGCCAGGAAGCCGGCGCCGACGACGCCGAGGGTGATCAGCGTCATCCAGCGTACGGTCTGCCGGGGTTTGGCCCGGTCGGCCTCGATGCCCCGGCGTTTGGCGACCTCCTCGCGCACCGACTCCGCGAGGTCCTCCAGCGCCTGCGCGAGGCCCGGGCCCCGGTCGGCGACCGAGAGGATCAGCGCGGCCAGCACCTTGTCGGCGGTGACGTCGGCGAGTTCGTCCGCCATCGCGCGCAGCGCGTCCTGCGGCCGCCACCCGGCCCGCAACCGGTCGGTCAGACGGCCGATCGGCCCCTCCAGGGCGGCGGGTGCGTTCTTGCGGCTGCTGATCATCGCCTGTTCCAGGCCCATGCCCAGACGCAGTACGTCCGCCAGGCGCTGGGTCCACTCACCCAGGCCCTCCAACTGCGCGATCCGCGCCTGCACCGGGCGGGTGCCCGACAGCAGCCACGGCACGCCCACCACGGCCAGGGCCAGCAGCGCCCCGGTCATGAACACCCCGGTGACCAGCCAGCACCCGGCGCCCAGCACCCCGGCATTCGCCCACCGGACCTGTCGCCGCATCCGCGCCCCGGCCCCGTCGGGACCGTTGCGCGCCGCGCGCCACCGGGCCACCGGGCCGGGACGTGGCGGGGCGGTGGTGCCGAGGGCGCCGGTGACGGTGCCGACGAGACCGCCGACAACGGCCATGCCGCACAGGATCGCGAACACCAGGCTCATGGGGTCGTCACCTTCAGCGCCAGCGGCTGCCCGCCCCAGGTCCCGGACGGCACATCCAGCAGATGGACCGGGAAGCCCGCCCGGCGCAGGTCGTCGGCGCAGGCCGGGTGCATCCGGGGGACGGCGCGGGGGTCGCCGGTCTCGGTGCCGGGGGTGAAGATCTGGTTGACCGCGGGGCGGCCGTTCTCGCCGACGCCGGTGATCTCCCAGACATGGGAGACGAACCGGTGGCGGCCGCCCCCGACCGTCTCTTCGTCGATCATCGAGAGGAAGACGATGAAGTCCAGCCCGTTGGCCGTCTGCCGGTACGCCAGCGCCTCGGACAGGTTGCCGCGCGCCAGCAGATACAGCTCGGCGATCCGGTCGAAGACCACGGTCGGCTCACTGGCGTGCAGTGTGCACAGGTTGCCCTTCTTGCCGTTGGTCATCGCGGACATCATCGCCACGATCTCCGGCCCCCTGACCTCGCCCACCACGATCCGCGCCAGCGACATCCGCAGCGCCCGGTAGACCAGGTCCATCAGCGTGATCTCGCCGACCGCGCGGCCGTCCGGGCCGCGTTCGCCGTTGGACTCCCGCGCCTCCATGGCCACGACCTGCTCGTGGAAGCCGTTGGCGTGGGCGAAGAGCTCGAACTCCGTCTCGATCGTGGCGAATCGTTCCTGCGGAGCGATCTCCTTGAGCAGCGCCCGCATCAACGAGGTCTTCCCCGCCGCCTGCGGACCCACGATCATCAGGTTCTTCCGCGCCTTCACACACGCGGCCAGGAACGCCTGCAACGTCGGGTTGATCGTGCCCAGCCGGACCATCTCCTCGAGGTCCGCGTCCCGCACGCCGTGCCGTCGGATCGTCACGTACGTCTTCGGGCTCACCCCCGTGATCGCCTGCAACCGCGACCCGTCCTGCAACCGCAGCGCCAGGAACGGGTTCGCGGTGGAGATCGTCCGCTCGCTCTGCCCGGTCGTGTTACGGGCCAGATCGCGCAGCAACTCCAGTAACTCCTCCTCGGAATCCGCCACCGGCGCCACCCGCCGCCGCACCCCGTCCCCGTAGTCCAGCCACACCTCGTCGTGCCCGTTGATCAGGATGTCCTCCACCCGCCGGTCATTGAGGTACGGCTGCAACCGCCCCGCGCGGAACAGCCGGTCGAACACCGCCTGCGCCAGCGCCGCCTCCTCCGCCCGCGACGGACTCACCCCGCGCTCGCCCGCCGCCGCGTCCGCCCACAACGCCACCGCCTCGTTGATCCACCCACGCGCCTGCTGCTCCCGACTCGCCGCGCTCATCGACGGGTTGACCTTCAGCGCGTCCTCGATCCGCTTGGCCACCTGCTGCCGCAGCCCCGCCACCACACCGTGGTCGACGACCACCTGAGGCAGGGCCTCGCCCAGCGCGGACGGGCGTACGGCACCGTCGCCGCCAGCACGGGGACGAGCGTGACTCCGGGACGAGGACGAGGACGAGGACGGAGCGTGCGCGGGGCGTCCCGCGGCGGCGGGACGTACGGTCGGATCCGGGTGCAAGGGCCTACCGCGCACCATGACTCACCCCCGCCCCGTCCGTCGCCAAGTGGGACCGCCGCAGGGCAACGTGCTGCCGCAGCGAACCGGCCGCCCGCTGCGCCGCCCGCAACAACTCGCACGAGGCGAACTTCCGCGGCTGCGGCACCCCTTCGGAGAGCACCCGCGCCTGCTCCGGACGGAACGGCAACGTCGCCACCACCGGCACCTGCAGCACCTTCTCCACTTCGCCCGGCGCGTACCGACCCTCCTGGATCAGCACCAACCGCACCTCCCCGACCTGTTCCTGCAACGCCTCCACCCGCGACCGCGCCGCATGCAACCCCCGCACCGTCGACCGCGCCACAACCACCACCGCGTCCGCCCGCCGAGCCAGCACCCCCGACGGACCGAACGCACCATGCCGTCCCAAGTCGACGAGGACGTCGTGCGGATGCTCCGCCAACGCCCCGATCCCGGCGAACAGATCCGCCAGCTGCTCCCAGGCCGGCGCCAACGCCGGACCCTGGGCCGGGTCCGAGATCCCGGGCAGCAGCAACCGGTCGCGCCGCGGCGGTACGGCGCCGGCATCGTCGGTCAGATCGACCAACTGCCGCCAGAACGCCTCCGGCAACTCGCCCTTGCGCGCCGCCACCGACAAGTTCCGCAGCCCGTACCGGTCCCCGAGCGACCCCTGCAACAACCCGTACAGCACCGAACCGCCGTCCGGATCGCACTCGGCCAGCACCATCCGCCGCCCCGGCTCCGCCGGCCACGCCAGCAGCAACGCCAACGCCGTCGTTGTCACACCGGGAGCCCCACTGCACCCCGCCAACGCAACGACGGCCATCACGACCCCCCCGGCGCGTTGTCGAGGACCAGCCGCACGTTGCCCGTGGACGCCCACGCCGCCAACGGCGCCGCCTCGTCCCGCGATGCCGCCACGTCCACGACCCGGGACCCCGTCCCCGGAGCCGGATCGCCGACCTTCACCACGCGCGCGGCGATCGTCCGCACGGCCTCCGGCTGCTTGCCCTGCTGCTCCCCGCCCGGTACGGCGACCACCGCGACCTTCGTCCCCGGCGTCAGCTCGGTGGCCGGCACCTGCTCGGGCTTGAGCCCCAACGGCACCACCTGTTCACCACCGTTCACCAACACACTGGCGGTCACCTGGGAGGCCGACAGCAACGACCCCGGCTGCAACTCGACCGCGGCCCGCTTGCCCACCACGGACTCCCGATCCGTGGTCCGCACGGTCCTGACGCCCGGGTCCAGGGTCATGGACACTGTGCCCAGGTCCTGGTCCGTGACCGTCTGGCCGACCGGTACGTGCCGGGTCACAGTGATCACATCGGTGCGCTGCCCGCTGTTCATCCACAACACCGCACCGCCGAGCCCGCCCCCGGCGATCAACGCCACGCTCAGCGCGATCAGCCCCGGACGTCGGCGCCGCGCGGTCACCCGCGGCGGGACGACGGGCCCCGACGGCCGACCGGCCGGAGCAGCCCCTGCCTGCGGTGCGCTGGTGGCCGTGGTTTTTGTTCTGCTCAACATTGCTCCCCGCTTCCCCGTGCGCGTGCGGTTTCGTCAGCCGACGACCTGTACTTCGCCCACCGGGATCTGCACCTGCGAGTTCCGGGTGGTGGTCAACTGGCCGTTCTGGCCCGCGCCTTGCCAGTCGACGGTCCAGGTCGACGTCGCTGTCACCGTGTAGGCGTGGCGCGGCTGTTGTGCTGAAGTGTGGGTGAACAGGTGCCCACAGTCGGGGGACGTGCTCATCCCGTAGGAGGCGCGGTACGGGGTGCCCCTGCCGGTGCAGATCACCGTCTGGCCGTCGCCCATCGCCCACACCACCTTGGTGACGTGAGCGGTCGCCGTGACGGTCACGCCGCCCGCGCTCGCGGACGCGGAGTTCCGCCCCCAGGTGGTGGGGGACTGCCCGAGCTCCATCCATACCGGCACACCGACCGTGTACGTGCCACCCGCCCGCGGGCTTCGAATATCGGGTCCGGTCAACTTCATTTTGTCCATGGCTTCTTGGGCCAGGACGGCTGGGTTCACGGTGGGTGGGGGAGCGGCAGACCAGAAGGCGGATCCGAGAATGTCATCGGTGACTGTCCCGACCGGTCCATTGAAAGGGCACGGGTTGATGTAGACGGCGCCGTCACCGGGCTTGTGTCCTTCCCAGAGCGGGTTGCCGGCGGGCGGCTGTGGCTCGAGCTTCCGGATCGCGCAGTCCATCTTCCCGAGGGCGTCGTCTCGCCCAGGCTGCACATCGTCGCTCTCCTTGCCCGAGGAGTCGCCATTGCTTCCACGAGAACTTGCCTGGCTGCCAGGCGTGCCAACGCTGACGCAAACGTAAGAAGCATGCCCTTGACAGCCGTTCTCGGCATGAGCTGTGCCATGTTCCGGATCGTCAGCACGTGCATGGCCATGAAGTGCGAGGATGAAGACCACCGCAACGGCGGTGGGTATGAGATGGCGCGTTAACAGGTTCGCTCTTGAAGCGAGACTTTCAAGACCATCCATTGCTTACCCCACTTCTCCGCCGCCACATTGGCGACATAGCGTGTGAGCTGCCCCCTCGGGGGCGGGTCTGTCTTGCCGGTCTTGGTATTAACCACGTGCCAACGAGAAACATCGATGCAGTCAGTCACCTTAGCCTTCGAGGTGTGATTTTGTGTGGAAAATACCGCAACCTTGGGGTTGTTGATGGGGCGTCCCTCCATCACGTTGCCTGCTTTCTTGAGGCTCATGAGGTCGCCTTCAGCCCGCGCTAGGGCATCCCCGGTGGCGTACTTCGTCAAGGAGGTATTTTCCAGACTGGCTTTGGCGTAGGCCTTTATCTGCTCTTCCCAGAAGCGCGAGTACGACTGCAGTACTTCTTTCTTCTCCGCAGCGTGGGGATCTGTCGGCGAAGAGGTAGGCGGCGCGGTCAGGGGGTGGTAGCTGGACGAAGGGTGTCTGTCGTCACCGGTCTGGGAGCCTGAGCTTCCGCAGTCGGTAAGTGCAAGCGCCAAACCGCATGTCATCGTCAGGATGACGATGCGGCGAGCCGTGCTCCGAGGGCCTAACGGACATGCTGCCACTATGACCTCCTGGTGTGCCTCTGGTGCTCGCGCTTCTCGACTTCAGGATGGTGGGCAGGAAGCGATCGCCACTGCCCGCCGTGAGCGGGTGCAGACCCCGGAGCGGAGTCGGGGGTGCACATTACGCATGATGAGGCCTGTGTTTCCAGGGTTTCTTGGCAACTGGCAGCCACAAGTTGGCGCATATCGACGCGCAACGTCCGAGTGGTGCAAGATTCAAATCGGCTGTGGGGTTACTGCCGCGTGTAGCCCTGCGTAGATGGTTCGCGCGAAGCGTTGTTACGCGTGTTGTGAATGGTGTGTGGGGGGCGATCTCGTTCACTGTCCGTTAGAGGCTTACCGGATCACTTACCGCAGACACACTCGACGGTCACAGGATGGAGAAGAGGCTTCCGTGCCGGGCGTGTCGCCTCGCGGTAAGGGGCCATGCTAAGCCTCCCAAAGGTGGGCTGGAGGATGCGGAGCAAGGTATTGAAGGTCTAAAGAGTGAGACGGATACGCCGGTCCCTGGCACATGCCGCAGCCCCTCGCTTCCCGAGGGCGAGGGGCTGCGGCAAGGGCGGTCGCGTCAGAGAAGGTCGTCGAACTCGCCTTCTGCGGCGCCATCGATGAAAGCTCTCAGTTTGGCCGAGGTTGTCCTGATGATCACGTCAGGGTAGTCGCTTTCCCTTATGAGTATTTCTCCCCCATATGTGGCGACTTCGAGGCAGTTGCCCTCAGTCTCTGTTGATTTCGAAGACTTCCGCCACTCTATTTCCACGTTACCCACGCCTCATGTCTTCACAGGTGTTGTGCTACGTCGAGGATAAAGTCACGTGACTGGTCGGGGTCAAGCGACCTCTCTTCGATCCGATCCAGAACGGCCCGGTAGTTCGCGAGACGTGTTTCCGCGTCCAGGAACGCGCTCCCGTTCGGAGTGTCCGTCTGCACGGTGTCGAGTTGCGACACTGGACCGCATACATAGAGTGTCGAACTTCCGGCGTTGGGGAAACCGCCGATGCTGAAAGGGATGACTCGTACGGTGACGTTGTCTCGTTCTGACTGGTTCAACAGGTAGTTGAGCTGGGCGCCAGCGACCTTCGGCCCGCCGAACTGGAGGCGCAGTGCAGCCTCATGGATCAAGAAGGTACAAATGGGCGGCTCTTGTCGATCGAGTACGTCGCGGCGCCTCAGTCGGTGGGAGAGTCGGCGTCGAAGGACTACCGGGCTTACGGGAGGAACTGCCTCTTCGAAAACAGCCCGCGCGTAATCCTCGGTTTGGAGCAGTCCGGGCATGTGCATTATTTGTGCGGCACGCAGTGCGTGGGCGTGGTGCTCCAGTTCGGCAAGATCCAGAGCGCCGGCTGAAAGATCACCACGGTATTCCTCCCACCATCCCTTGCCGCGCTCCTCGGCCATGGTGGCCAGAGCGTCAACGTACGCAGCGTCAGAACAGCCGTAGTGGCTCGCCCATGTTCGAACCCGCTGCCCGCTGACGCCGAACCGCCCACTCTCCGTGTTGCTGATGCTGGTTCGGTCGGTGCTCAGTAGCGCGGCGGCCTCGCCGAGTTGCAGGCCGGCGTGTTCGCGTAGTTTCCGCAGCTCACTACCCAACCGTCGCTGGCGAGCCGTGGGGACTTTCCTCGGTGGCATCCGTCTCCCCTCCCTGTCGGGTCTCAGTGTGGCCGGTGTCCCTACTGGGGTCCATCTAGTTCCAACTTTGAGCCGAACGGGTACAACAAGTGATACGCACCCGCTACTGTCATCCCAGCACCGCGCAGCACGCCGGGAAGACCCGAAGTGCAGCCATCTGCATGCCTGTTGGGCATCCCGGGAGGTGGCCGAGCCACGGACGGCGGCGGGCGCGGGACCTGACCGTGAGGGAGGCGACTCCGTGAGTTCGACCCTGCTCAGCCCCAGTCCCCGCACTACGAGACGTGGCTTCACGTCCCCTTCGACCTACCGTGTCACGGCACCGGCCGACGACGCGGCCCCGCGCGTGGCCCGCGAGTTCGTCCGGGCGATATTGGCCCGCGACATCCCCGCCCTGGTGGATGACGCCCGCCTCTGCACCTCGGACGCCGTCACCGCCGTCCTGCGCCACACCACCGGCGCCTACCTGCATGTCGATGTCTCGGTCCTGGCGCGTCGCGTCGTCGTCTCGGTGGGGGACAGCGACCGCACGGGAGTCCTGAACCGCCGCGATCTGCGGAAGGAGACGAGCGGCCTGTCGCTCGTCCGCCGCCTGTCGGCCGCCTCGGGCGTCTCCTGGTCCTGGGATGCGCACCGCCGGACCGTCATCACCCGAGTGTGGTTCACCCTGGAAACCGGGCTGGTGAGCCCGTGATCAAGCCGACGATGGTGCACGTGAGCGTCCTGGGGCGCCAATTCGCCGTGAAAGAGCGCGTCTTCTGGCTCCACTTCGATGCGCGAGTGCTCGTTGAACTGACGCCCAGGCAGGCCGTTGACCTGTTGTACCAGCTGGCGGACGAGGCGAAGTTCGTCGTCCACCCCAAGAACGGGTTCCCCGCGCAGCGCGGGGCGCGGGCGCGGTGGCGCCGGTTACGGCGGGCCGTGCAACGGGGGTGGACCCGTGCACGATGAGATGCTGCAGGTACTCATCGGGGCGTCTGTGATCACCGGCTCCCTGCTGCTCCTCTCCCTGCTGATCACCTGGTGGGCGACGCCGAACCCGCACACCGCGTGCACGCCACCACCGCTCGACTCCCCGGGCAAGCGCTACCGCTGCTGGTGCTATGAGCACCCCGTCGTCGTGGAGATCGTTCCCGAGGGCGCCACGATCACGTATCCACCCGACCGGCGTGCCCGCCCCAAGGGCCTTGCCCGGATCCGGCGCCATATCCGTCCTGTACCGCCCGGCGACGAGGGGGCGGGCGGAACAGGAAGAAGAGGGGGGAAGCATCCCGCACCGGTAGCCGGTGAAGGCGCACCCGTACGGTGAACCCCCAAGTGAGTCCCCGACCGTCAACCGGTCGGGGACTCACCGCTGCCCACCCCGCAACGCCCCCAGCACAGTCAGAGAAGCAACCTGGGGGAACGTGGAACGCATGTGTCGAATCTCGCTCCCCTCTCCCGCCCTCAGTCTCGGCGACGGTCGAGTCTGACCCTTTGACTAGCTGTGCCTAATCCCCTGATCGGTGACGCTCGGCGACGGTTGACAGGGTCGTTCAGGAGTGCGTCAGAACTGGATATACGTTCGGGCGAGACTGGGACGGTTCGTGCGTGAGCGGTGTTCTTTCGGTCGTTCGTGGTGACCTTGGGGTGGTCGGCGGACTCTGCGAGTAGGTGCGGGCCGGGTTTCCTTCGGCCGGTGGAGCGCCGGCTCTCCGACCCGCTTGGGGAGGGCACCGTGTCCGAGATGGTCGGCAGTGTGCCGTGTGAGCGGTTCGAGGCTCTGGTGGACCGGTCGGTGGAGCTGGTCCGGGTGATGTCGGGGTGCCAGTTCGCGCTGGGGGACATCGCGCTGGAGATCGCTCCGCTGCGCTCCCACGGCGGGGACATGACGCTGGGAGAGGACGAGCTCGGGGTGGAGGGCTCCTTACGTGAGTTCGCCCAGGCGATCGGACTCTCTTTCCATACCGTCCGCACGTATCGGTGGGTGGCCGCGCGGTGGCCGCAGGACCAGCGGCAGGAGGGGGTTTCCTTCGAAGTACACCGGATCCTGGCGTCGGCGCCGGACGCGTACGAGCTCATCAAGAGCCCGCCGGTCAACGAGCGGACGGGCCGGAGCCAGTGGAGCGGGGACGCGGCGAAGCGGGCGGCGGGCTGGTCGACCGCGACGCCGGTGACGGTTGCGGAGAAGGTCGACGCCATCCGGGACCTCGCCGCCGACGAGACGGTGGCGGCCCTGGCGGCCTGCGATCTGCTGCGCCGACCGGAGGTGGCGTTCCGTACGATGCGGGACCGGCAGGCCAGGGAGCTGGTGAACCAGGCTCAGTACGACCAGGCCGAGCTCGCCGAGGACGAGGGCGAGGAGGACTGGTGGGATCCGCCCGAGGGCGAGCACGAGGACGACGGGGATGATTGTGATCCGGCCCGGATCGTGCGGGGCTTCCACCGGGCGATGGAGTTCACGGACTTGATCGGGGTCTGCCAGGGGTTTGTGGCCGGGGCCAGCCGGCTGGTGCCGAAGCTGCGCGGCCGGGAGTTCACCGAGTCGCAGCTCGGTCTCGTGACGCGGCAGGTGGAGAAGGTCAGGGCGACGGCTGACTGGATCGAGACGGCGGTCTCCACGGGCAGGGTGGACCTGGATGAGGCCCTGGCCGAGCTGCTGCGGGGCCAGTAGCCATGAAGCGGCGAGCGGGACAGCCCGCTCATGAGCACGGAAAGGCGGTCCGCAAGGCCCTGCTGGAGGCCCAGCCGGCCGGGCTGACGCTGAAGCAGCTGGTGAAGGCGACCCGGCGGACCCCGGCGCAGGTGTGGACGGGTATCCGGTTCCTGCGGAAGGTCGCGGTCAAGGCCGAGCTCCCGCCCGTGACTTTCAGCCGTGCTGAGGGCTTCCAGGTGTCCGAGGAGCCCGAGGTCTGGATCGCTTATGAACGGGCGATCTTCCGGGCCGAGCTGCACCGCATCACGAACTTCATCGCCGGGATCGTCGCCCCGCACGCCAAAAAGGCTCCCGAGGACGAGTGGGCGCGCCTGGTCCTGGACCAGCTCGGCGGCGTCAAGGCCACCCTGGAAGTCCTCACCCGCATGGAACGCTCATCATGATCCAGACCGCCACCGGGGCCCTGGTGGCTCCGGCTGTCCGGCCGCGGCACTACCCGAGCGACACCACGGACGAAGAATGGGCCGTCCTGGAGCCCCTGTTGCCGCCGCCGGCCTGCACCCTCCCGACGGGCGGAAGGCCGGAGACGCACCCGCGGCGCAACATCGTGGACGCCATCCGCTACGTCAACGACAACGGCTGCAAGTGGAGGTCCGTCCCCGTCGACTTCGGTGTCCCCTGGCGCACCGTGTTCGGGTTCTTCCAGCGCTGGCGTGAGCGCGGTGTCCTGTCCCGTATCCACAGTGAGCTTCACCAGAGGGTTCGTCTCCATGATGGGCTCAATCCCCGTACGGTTGCGGTGATCCTGGACTCCCAGTCCGTCAAGGGCGCTGAGACGGTGGGGGCCGCAACCCGCGGCTACGACGCAGGGAAGAAAATCAACGGCAGGAAGCGGCACCTGGCCGTCGACATGCGCGGCATGCCCCTGACGTTCATGGTCGCCCCCGCCACCAACCGTGACGACCACCCCGCCCGCGATCTCCTCTTCCGCCTTCGCCTCGCCCACCCCGAGGTGACCGTCGCCTGGGCGGATTCCGCCTACGGCGGCGAACTCGTGCGCTGGTCGAAGTCCTTCCTCGGCATCACCCTGAACACCGTCCCCCGGCGCAAGGACCAGGACGGCTTCGCCGTCCTCGCGAAACGGTGGCGCGTCGAACGCGCGATCTCGTGGGTCATGCGAGCCCGCAGAAACGTGCGCGACTACGAGCGGCTCATCTCCCACAGCGAGGCCCACCTCACCTGGACCATGATCACCCTCATGGTCCGCCGCCTCACCTGCCCACCCCGGCCACCACGCACCGAGCCTCACCCCGTCGAACGGCCCGAAATCGTCGACAAGCCCAAGCCAATCCGCATCCAGGCCCAGCGGCAGAACCGCACCATCCGCCTCGCACCCACCGCCCTCGCCTGACAGCCCCGAAATCACGCCGACCGCCATGACGTGATCTTGGGATATCGCCGAGATGTGGGCCAAAGGGGCAAGGGGCTGATTTTGAAGCTCTGAGGGGGTGGTCAGACGGGGTGGTGGTCAGGGACGGCGTTGAGCTCGATGCCGTGTTCGAGCAGGGCCTTCATCGCGCACAGAGCGGTGGCGAAGCCGCCGACGGTGTTGTTCACCCAGCGGACGGTGTCGTCCCCCGAGCCCTGGAAGCCGGTCTCGGTGACCTCGACGAAGGTGACCTGTTCCGTGTGCGGGGTGAACTTCAGCTCGACCGTGGTCGGCTGCTCGTAGTTGCCCCACTCGAACCGGATCAGACGTCCCTCCCGCACCTCCTGGACGCGGACGTCGGCCGATGCCCCGTAGGTCTCCCACTCCCAGCGCACCTCGGCCCCTGTGACCATGGGTCCGCTGCTCTTGCTGTACCAGAACCGGGTCGTGACGGCCGGATCGGCAAAGGCCCGGAACGCCTCTGCCGCGGGCCTGCGCACCATCATGCAGGCGTATGCGGCAGGGGCGTGTGTGAGGTGTCGGTTCTCCATAGGCATGATCATGCTCCTTTACGGGGTCACGCCGGTGGACGTGACCTGTTACTACTTGTCCGGTCGGGCTTGCGCATCCCGCTCTGCCGCCTCGGCGATGCCCTTGATGCGGGCCAGGCGCCGGTCCCAGTCCGCGGCGAGCGAGGCCATCCACTGCGCCGTCGCATCGAGCGCCGCCGGCCGCACCGTATAGCGCACCTCGCGCCCGATGCGGCCGCTGGTCACCAGCCCGGCGGCGTCCAGGACAGCGAGGTGTTTGACTACGGCCTGACGCGAGACGGGAAGATGCTGGGCGAGCGTCGTCGCGGTGGCCTCGCCCTTGGCGGCGAGCAGTTCGAGCAGCTGGCGCCGCGTCGGGTCGGCCAGAGCCGCGAGGACGGTGTCGACCGCCTCGACGGCGCGGGGTTCGTCGGTCACGCGGCGGGCTGCTCGGCGCGCGTCTTGAGTGCGTCGAGCTCCTGCTGCCAGCCGCCGGTGTTGTCCTTGACCGCCTTGCCGCGCAGCTCCTCGGACCCGGCCAGCGCCGAAAACCCGCTCTCGACCACGCGCAGCCGCGTCCTGTCGCCTTCCGGCGTCAGCGTGAACTCCACGAGGGTGCTGTTGTCCTCCCGGAGCTCTGTTCCCGGGAACGCGCTGGCCCAGCGGTAGGCCAGGTAGGTCGGCGGTTCGACCTTCTCCACCCGCACCGGGAAGTCGCCGTACTCCGGGTTCTTCGCCACCATCGTCTCGCCTTCCCTGGCCACCGTGCCGGGCAGGCTCGCCTTGTCGGCCACCCAGAAACCGGGCTCGGCCACCAGCGACCAGACCCGCTCCAGAGACGCCTCGATCAAGGTCTCGCGTTCGATCCGGTCCTCGCTCATGTGGGGACTCCCTTCACCGCCAGCATTGGATGCAACTCCAGGGTTGCACGTCATGGCGCTGAGTGCAACCGGAAGGTTGCACATTGATCGGGTCCGCCGATTCACTGCCACCCGTGGGGCCCCGTCACAGCCGCGGCGACGTCGGCGACGGAGCGGTGCGATGGGACCGATGGCGAATTCGTCTATGGCAGCCCGGCCCACCGCGTGCGCTCTCGACGAACGCCTCAGCGCCCGCGCTTCCCTTCAGAACAGCTCCCCCAGCCTGCACTCACCGAGCGTCACAGATCAGGGGATTAAGCACAGCTGGTGACGGCGTACCAATATCGACCTATTCGTGGACCTTCATATCATTCTGGCCTTGCTGATCAAGGCCAGGAGGAAAGGGTGATCTTCGTGAAAGACTGGGCTGAGATCTGTCTTCTGCACCGGGCGGAGGAGATTCCGATCCGGGCGATCGAGCGGCATCTGGGCATCTCGAAGAACACCGTGAATTCGAAGTCACCTTTGACGGACGGCTCTCCGCAGCTCGCCGCTGACCTACTGACAACTCCAGAACCACCGTTCACTGAACAGGCCCTTGCCGTCGCGGCGGTCATGATGGCTATGTCGTGCCGGGACGGCGAGCGCGGGTGGAGGGAGGCGTGGCGAAGGCGGTGGTGATCTCGTGGAGCCGGACTTGGGCTCGTTGCGAGTCGACGTGGTGGGCGAGGCTGGCGGCTCGGTCGATGAGGGCGACAGCCGCATCATGGTCGCCGGTGAGGCGGTGGGTGTCGGCGAGATCTAGGGTGGCGAGCATACGGTCGCGCGGGTAGGTGTCGCGGGCGGCTTCGAGCCGGCGGGTGAGAAAGGGCTCGGCTTCTTTGGGTTGGTGGGCGGCGAGCCAGGCGCGGCCGGTGGCGGCGTCGATGGCGGGGTGGCTGAGCCAGCGGGCCCACCAGGGTTCGTCTGCGCCGGTGGCCTGGAGCTGGTCGTGTGCGGTGTCGCGGGCGCGGCGGAGGCTTTCGGTGTCGCCGCGGCGGCCGGCGGCGAAGATCTGGCGGTCAGCGATGACGGCCTGGACGCGCGGGGGGATGGAGCGGGGGTTGTGGCCGGCGATGTCGAGGAGGGTCTTGGCTTCGGTGTGCTGGCTGAGCCAGGAGGCTTGGTAGGCGGCGGAGGCGAGGAGGTTGCGGGTGGCGAGTCCAGTGTCGCGGGTGAGGTCGGTTTCGTGGGCGAGGCGCATGCCGGTCTGGTAAACACGCTGGGCCTGGGGGTGTTGGTCGGCGTCGAAGAGCATCCAGCCGTAGAGCTCGGACAGTTCGATGAAAGCGGTGCGCAGACGCCGGCCTTCTGCGGCGGGGGAGCGGGCGTTGAGGACGACGCGGCTGACGCTCTGCCACAGACCTCCGGCCCAAACCAGGCCGGTGGTGCTGCCGGTGTTGTCATCGAGGACGCGCAGTTCGCGGACGGAATTCTCGATAGTGGTGACGAGCTCGGGGGAGAGGCGGCCGCTGCTCTCGGCCGCGTGCGCGGGGGAGTTGTCTCCGATGAGGAGGGCGAGGGCCGGGGCGGTGACGGCAGTTCCGGTCAGGAGCATGAAGTGGCGGCGGTCCATGTGGTCCCCCTGGGTGATCTCGTGGAGGAGTTCGCTGGCGAGGGCCTCGCATGGGGCATCGAGGCGGCGGGGGTGTCGGCGGCGGCGTGGCCCGGTCCAGCCGAGCTCGGCCGCGGTGACGGTCCGGCCGGCACGTGTGGACAGGACGGTCAGGGCGTCGGCCTCGTTCTCCTTGGCGGGCCGTACCGGGGGATCGCGGAGCCAGGGGTAGGCGCTCTTGAGGTCCAGGGGCGGGGAGCCGCGGCGGGCCCGGTGCTCGTTGACGCGGGCGATGAGCTGCTCTGGGCGCATCCTGATCCGCTGCAGGAGGGCGGCGAGCGGGTTGCCGGTGGCCTGGGCGAGTGGTGCCATCGTTCCCCCTCGGGGCCGACGGTCGGGGTAACCAGGAACGTAGCAGCGGGCGGGGACGGGCAGCAGCGGGCGGGGTGATCGGGTTGGTGTAGGTACACCGGCTGTGTCCGTACACGCCAAGGGTGTATCCACCCGGTACACCGCCTACACCGGCCTGTGCCCTTCTGGTGCCGGGGCCGAGTGCGCTTGTCTGGGCCAGGCCGGAACGACGGTGGCATCGACCACCGGCCCCGGCTGGTACTGATCCCCGATCACAGGGCCGTATGGCCTGGTGCTGCGCGCACTCGTGCGCCCCTCGAAGGAGGACTGCGATGCCCAAGCTGGCGCTCTTCGGCTGGCCCGGCGCCGGGAAGACCACGCTCAGCGGCTTGCTCGCGCTTCAGCTGGAGGAAGCGGGCGCAGCCGCGCGGATGCTCAAAGTCGGCGCGCCGCTGTACGAGTTGCAGGCCGTCATCTACGCCATGGCGGGCCGCCCGCTGCCGGACGGGCGTGTGCAGGACGGCCAGTTGCTGAACGCCCTGGGCTTCCACCTCAGGCGGATCAACCCCGATGCCCTCACCGAGGCTTTCGGGTTACGGGTGCGGCAGGTGGAGCGCGACACCCCGCAGGCTGTTGTGCTGTGCGACGACGTGCGTGCCGCGGACATCGGCGCGGTCACGGCTCTGGGGTTCCGCCTGGTCGAGATCACGGCACCCGACCCCGTACGACGGGAGCGCAAGAGCGGGCGGGGGGATTTGTCCGCGGGAGACGACCAGCACCCCACCGAAGCCGCGACCGACGCCGTGCCGTGGCTGCGCGTGGACAACTCCGGCAGCCTCGACGACCTCCACGCGCAGGCGGCCCGGATCGTCCGGGAGGTCCTGCAGTGATCCTTACCGGACCGGAGATCGTCCGGCAGCGTCGCCTGGGATCCCTGACCATCGAGCCGTTCAACTCCCGCCAGCTCAACCCCGTCTCCTACAACTACCGACTCGGCCACACCCTGCGCACGCACCGGGCAGCCGTGATGGATACGCACGCCGCGCACGAGCTGGAGGAGTTCGCCATCCCGGACGGCGGCGTGGTACTGCAGCCCGGCCGGGTCTACCTCGGCACCACGGTGGAGGCCATCGGCAGCACGCAGTTCGTCCCGTCGCTGATCGGCCGGTCCTCGCTCGGCCGTCTGGGCATGTTCCTCCAGTACAGCGCTGACCTGGGCAACCTGGGAGCGTGCCACCGCTGGACGCTGGAGATCAAAGTCGTTCAACCCCTGCGCGTCTACGCGGAGATGATCACCGGCCAGGTCAGCTTCTGGACCGTCACCGGCGCCCGCCGGCCCTACGCCGGGTATTTCGGGCGCATCGACGAAGCCGCCGTCCCGCCCGCCGGCCTGCTGACGGAGCCGACGGCACGCTTGCCGCTCCCCGTACCGCACCGGACACGGAGGCTGCCGTGATCCTCACCGGCCCGCAGATCGCCCACGAGCACGCTCTCGGACGCCTGGTCCTCGACCCGTTCGACGAGGAGCAGGTCCAGCCGAACTCCTACAACCTCGCCCTGGGACCCGCCCTCATCCACTACACCGGCACCGTCCTGGACACCCGCCAGGAGAACGCGTTCGAGACGACGACGATCCCCGACGAAGGGCTGGTGCTGCGGCCGGACCGCATCTACCTCGGGGCCAGCGTCGAGGTCCTGGGCAGCGACCACTACGTGCCCATCATCCGTGCACGGTCCGGCGCCGCGCGCCTGGGGATGTTCGTCCACGTCACCGCCGACCTCATCGACATCGGCTCGACAGGGCAATCCACCTTCCAGCTTCACGCCGTCCAGCCCGTACGCGTCTATGCCGGCGACCGTCTGGCCCAGGTGACGTTCTGGCGCCCCCGCGGCAAGGTCGTGCTCTACACCGGCAAATACCAGGGCTCCGTGGGGCCCCAGCCCTCCCGGATCCACCGCGACGCCCCGCAGGAGAGGGCATGAACGGCCGCACCGGTGACGACCCCGCCTCCCTGTGCACCGACCCGGTCTCGCGCCTGCTGGTCTCGGCGGCCTTCACCACGATCCGCGAGCGCTACGTCCAGGCCCGGCACCAGATCGCCGCCGCAATCCTGGACGCCGACCAAGGGATCCACCTCGGGCTGCACGTCGACGCCATGGTCGGCCGGGCCGCAGTCTGCGCCGAGGCCGGCGCCCTGTCCGCCGCCCGCCTGGCCACCAACGCGCCGCTGATCGCGGTGGCGGCCGTCCGCTACCCCAAACCGACCGAGTCCTGCGGCGCCCGCATCGTCCCGCCCTGCGGATTGTGTCGCGAGCTGCTTCTCGACCATGCCCCCGACGTGCGTGCCGTCATCGTCAACGGCCTCTACGCCCGGCTCGTACCGCTCGCCGGCCTGCTGCCGCACAAGTACGTGGGCACCAAGTGGCCCGCCAACCCGTCCCGCCCCTGAACACCTGCGATCAAGGGAGAAGATGATGGACTTCCGCACCCCTGCCCTGGACGCCCTGGCCGAGGAGATCATCCCCGAGCAGCACTTCGAATTCTCGGCCGCCACCGCCCGGGACCGGTTCTTCAACGACACCCGCATGCTCGACGTCAAACAGGACGTCCACAACCGCTTCCGCACCAATCCGAAGTCGATGCTCGACCACATGCTCGGCAACCTCGCCCTCACCAGCAACGAGGACCTGCTCGACCTCGGCTGCGGCAACGGCTTCATCCTCGAGCACCTGCGGCCCCACCTCGCCGACGGCAGCATCACCGGGCTCGACAAAGCGCCCGCCGTCCTGGCCGCCGCCGCGGAACGGCTGAAGGGCACCGCCACACCGTGCCGGTGGATCGAAGGCAGCGCCGACGACCTGTCCATGCTCGACACCGACACGTTCGACCGCGTCATGGCCAACTACATGATCCACTACGTGCCGGACGTCGACCGGTGCTTCACCGAAGTCCGCCGAGTCCTGCGCCCGGGAGGGCTCTTCCAGCTCACCACCGACCGCACCGACAGCATGCTCGAGATGTACGACGTGCACTTCACGGCCCTCAAAGCCATGGGCGCACCCGAGGACTTGTTCAAGGCCACCCCCAAGGGCCGCCTCTCCCTCGCCAACGGCGCCCCACAACTGCGCAAGCACTTCAAGAACGTCGAGACGGTCACCTGGCAGGACCAGCTGCGCTTCACCGACCCCGCACCGTTCATGCGCTTCTACCAGGTCGGCCACAACCACTGCTGCGCCTCCTCCGAGCCCGACAAGCGCCTCGACGACGACTTCTTCACCGAGCTGCGCGACCGCGTCAACACCCAGGTGGAACGCGCGATCAAGACCAACGGGTACTTCGCGGTGACCAAGTACACCGGCTCCTTCCTGTGCCGATGAACTTCCCGCCGTTCCGGCAAGGCACGCGCCGGCGCTTCGCTAGCGTCGGCCCGTGCCGCACCGGCCGGCGCGGCACGGGGACGAGACCGGGAGAGAACCGATGGGCACGACGATCCGCAGGGCAGTGATTCCCGCCGCTGGACTGGGCTCCCGCCTGCTGCCGCTGACGAAAGCGATCCCGAAGGAGATGCTGCCGGTAGGCGACAAGCCCGTCATCGAGCACACCGTGCGCGAGCTGGTGGCCTCCGGCATTACCGACATCACCATCGTCGTCTCCGGCGGCAAGAACCTCATCCAAGACCACTTCCGCCCCAACCCGGCCCTCGCCGAGCAACTGCGCGCCGACGGCAAGGACGACTACGCCGACGCCGTCGAAGAAGTCGCCGAGCTCGCCCGCCGCGGCCACATCACCTACCTCGACCAGCACGGCCCCTACGGCAACGGCACCCCTGTCCTGAACGCCACCCGCAACTTCGGCGACGAACCATGCCTCGTTCTCTGGCCCGACGACGTCTTCGTCTCCGACATCCCCCGGGCCCAGCAGCTGATCCGCGCCTACGAGACGACCCACTGCCCCGTGCTCGCCCTGATGCCCATGGACCCGGCCGACGCCCCCCGCTACGGCGTGCCCGTGGTCAAAGAGGACCTGGACGACGGCCTGCTGCGCATCACCGGCCTGGTCGAGAAGCCCAAGCCCGAAGACGCGCCGTCGGTATTCGCCGCGATCGGCGGCTACGTCATCACCCCAGCCATCGTCGAGGAACTGCGCGAACTGACCCGCCGCTGGTACGAGCACCGCACCGGTGAGGTCTACCTGACCGACGCCATCAACGCCTACGCCGCCCGCCGGGCCGTGTACGGCCAGGTCATCCAAGGCCGCTGGTACGACACCGGCAACCCCGCCGCCTACCTCGTCGCCCAGTTCGCCCACGCCCTCGCCCACCCCGACTACGGGCCGATCCTGCGCCAGCTCGCCACCGACATCAGCACCCGGCCCTCCACCGACACCACCACCTGACCCGCCGCTCCCTTCGGGCCCACGCCCCTGGCGAGTGGCCCGAAGGGAGCACCCATGCCGTCCATGGACACCGTCGCGCTGTTCTACCCCCGCGGCGGCAGCGCCCAGGTCATCCGCTACCTCCTGCGCGAACTCAACACCCGCGGCTGGACGAACCGCCTCCACGCCGGATCCCTCGGCACTCTAGGCGACCCCTCCCACGGACCGTCCTTCTACCAAGGGCTGGACCTCCACCCGTACGACTACAACGATGCCTTCGCCGCCTTCCGCCGCGGCGGCAACCCCCAGCACACCCCGCTGCCCTTCCACCCCTCGTACGAGGACCGCGGCCACTGCCCTGACCCGCTCTTCAGCGCCGTCCCGCCCCGCGACGCCGACCGCCTCACCCGCGCCTGGACCCGTCACCTGGCCGCGCACCGCAGCACCGGCACCGACCTGATGCACCTGCACCACCTCAGCCACCTCCAGACCAGCGTCCGCGCCGCCTACCCGAACACCCCCGTGGTCACCACCCTCCACGGCACCGAACTC
Source organism: Streptomyces luteireticuli (assembly GCF_041519305.1). Lineage (NCBI taxonomy): Bacteria > Bacillati > Actinomycetota > Actinomycetes > Kitasatosporales > Streptomycetaceae > Streptomyces > Streptomyces luteireticuli. The sequence continues at coordinate 553,246 of NZ_CP167927.1, read as the reverse complement.
AAACTCATCGACGGCATGGCCCGACGCGTCAACCTCGCTCAACGCCTCGGCATCTCCCTGCACGACCTCGCCCGCCGCCTTCACACAGACAATCCGCACCGCCGCGCCGAAGCACGGCGCATCGCGGCAGCCGCCGCCCTGGATGCCGCCGACACCGAACTGCTCACGGTCACCGCATGGCAGAAGTGGCTCTACTCCCCGTACTGGCTCACCCGACTGCGGCAGTCCGTACTCCACGCCGGCCACCTCCTGGCCGTCTCCGAGCACGACCGGGACCTGGCTCAGCGCCTGCTCGACCTCGACCACGAACTCCCCGTCATCCCCAACGGCGTCGACACCCGCACCTTCCGCCCGCAACAGCTCGACCAGCAGCACCGCCTGGAACACTTACGGCACTGGCTCGTCACCGACCCGCACGGCTGGGCCCCCGGCGGCACGCCGGGCTCCCTCCGCTACACCGACACCGACCTCCGCCGCCTCCACGACCCCGTCGGCAACCTCCGGCCGCTGCTGCTCTGGGTGGGCCGGTTCCTCGACTTCAAACGCGTCCCCGTCCTCCTGCGCGCCTTCGCCGCCGCCCGCGCCCGCCTCGACCCCGCCCCGGTCCTGCTCATGTGGGGCGGCTACCCCGGCGAATGCGAAAGCCAGCACCCCTTCGACCTCGCGAAGGACCTGGGGACCGAGGACGACGTCTTCTTCGCCGGATGGCGCGGGCACGACGAACTGCCCACCGGACTGACCGTCGCCGACCTCATGGTCGCGCCGGCCGTGGGCGAGCCCTTCGGCATGATCTACCTCGAAGCCATGGCCTGCGGCACCCCGCCCATCGCCACCGCCACCGGCGGCCCGCTCCACACCATCGTCCCCGACGGCCCCCGCGCCACCGGCTGGCTCGTCAAACCGGACGACCCCGACGACCTCGCCGACACCCTTATCACCGCCTTGGCCAACACCGCAGAGCGCAGGCGGCGCGGTACCAACGGCCGCTCCCGCATCGAGAACACCTACAGCTGGAGCCGCACCGCAGACCGCTACACCGCCGCCTACCACCAGGCCACAGCGCACTGACCCCGGGCCAAGCCGTATCCGGCCCGTACCCCGAAGGAGTCCCATGCCCAGCATCAACGGCCTGCTCCTCGACATGAACGGCCTCTTCCGGCACTGGCACAACACCGGCGCCCGCACCAGCGAGCAGCGTGCCGGCCTCCCCACCGGAACCATCGACCGCTACGCGTACGATCACCCGTCCTACCGCCTGGCACGGGTCGGCGTCCTCACCGACCAGCAGTGGGCCTCCGACGTCGCCGACCGCCTGGCGAACGACTACGGCCCGGCCATCCGGGACCACCTCGGACCCTGGCGAGCCGACCGCGGAGAACCGGACCAGACGATGACCGCCCTCCTGCAGACAATCCGTGAACACCTTCCCGTCGGCGTCCTGTCCAACTGCACCGACGCCCTCCACACGGACCTCAAGCTCCACGGCATCGAATTCGACTTCGTCTTCCCCTCCGCAGACCTGGGAGTCGACAAACCCTCCCCCCTCGCATACCGGGCCGCCGCCGACCTCATGAGCATCCCCCCAACCACCCTGGCTTACTTCGACGACGAGCCGACCTTCGTCCAGGCCGCACGGTCCGTCGGCATGCGAGCGCACCGGTTCAACGGCACAGACGACTTCACCACCCGCCTACGCCACCTCGGCGTGCCCTTGACCGATACATCCAAAGGCCAGAACCCTCGCCAGTGAGACCCAGCTACACGCTGCGGCGCACAGACTGATGTGCTGACTCCCGGAACGCGTCGCCGCGGAGGGCGCCCATCGCGGTGCGGATGCGCTCCGCCGTGTCGGCTGCCTCTTCCGGGGAGAAGGACAGGATTCCGTTCTCACTCATCAGGGCGTGGAACTGCTGCTTCTGGTAAGGGACACCGGGAGGCAGCCCGGCGATGTGCCAGTGAAGGTGGGCGTTTCCCTGCTGGCTTCCAAGCGAGTACAGGTACGTCCGCTCAGGGCCAAGGGCAGCTTCGGCAGCGAGAGCGGTCTCGCGGACGAACAGCATGAGCCGGGTATAGGCCGTCTCGTCCAGGTCACGGACGACATGCTCGACGTGCCGCTTCGGGGCGACGAGGATCTTCCCGGGCAGTGTGGGCCAGCGGTCCAGGAAGGCGATGTGGTCTTCGTCCTCGAAGATGGTCTCGTGAGGGTAGTCCGGATGTCCGCGGAGAAAGGCGCAGATGAAACAGGGGCCGGACTGCGCACGCTCGACATACGCCTCAAGATCCATGTGCTGCTGGCCCATGAACGGTCACCCTACGGCCGCACCTCAAGCGCTCGCCCTGCAGTCGCTGCGTCATTCACTCATCCGGAGGTCCATGCGCACGCGCCGCCCACAGCAGGGTATGTCCCGGTCCCGCCGTACGTCCTCCGGCTGGTGGTCTGAACGCTCGCTGTTATGTACGGGGCACGGTGGCGGAGGTGAGGAAGTAGGTCACCGAATACAGGAACTGGCCGCTCTCGATTGCCTCGTTGAGGAGGGTGTTGAAGCGGTGTGCTTCGGTGCGGTCGATGTAGCCGCGGTCGGCGAAGACATCGGCCCAGTCGCGGACGCCCATCGTGTCGTCGATGGTGCGCTTGTCGCGGACGACGAGAGTATGCGGCTCGACCTCGACGTCGAGCAGGCCGCGTGCGGTGAGGATGCCGGGGACGCGGCGGGCGAAGGTGCCGTGGCGAATGCTGGCCGTCTGGCGCAGGCCCAGGATCCTGGCGGCCAGGCGGTGGTCCTCGATGTTCAGGGCCTGGGTCGCGGTGTCCGGGTCGCAGACGACGATCCGGCCACCGGGACGGACGACCCGCAGCATCTCCTCCAGGACCCGGTCGGGATCCTCGACGTGCTGCAGGACGCGGTCCGCCCAGGCCCCGTCGAACGCCGCGCTCTTGAACGGCAGGTGGTGGCTGTCGGCGACTGCCACGTTCTTGAGGCCGGTGTGCTTCATCGTCTCGCACATGGTCCGGGACAGGTCGCAGGTGATGACCTGGGCGCCGGATTCGTCGGCGAGTTCGCGGGCGGCGTCTCCGGTGCCGGCTCCGACATCGAGGAACCGCTGGCCGGGCTGGGCCTGGAGCAGGTGGCGTAAGCGCTGTTTGTAGGAGACGAAGAACGGCTCGGTCCGCAGACGGAACAGCGCGTTGACCAGCCGGACCGGGTGGGGATGCGCGTCGATGTTGGAGAAGGCGTGCGGTACGTAGAAGTCGCCCATGGCCGGACCTTACGGCCCGCAGCCCTGCTGCGCAGGCCAAATCGTCACAGCTACGCCTCGACCACGACACCCGTGGTGCACTGAGCCGGAACGTGTTGATGGGATGCGCGGTGCGCGTATCCCACGCGCACCGCACCGTGAGTTCGACGACGTGCCCCCGGAGGCGCCTACTGGCCGCCGAGCAGGCGGCGCAGCATGCCGCGTAGTCCGCGCAGGCGTTCCTCGGGGAGCGGAAGGTGTCATAGGAGTCGTGGTTCCACCGGCCCGGCGTTGTCCGGAGGCGGCGAATCCTGGGGAGTGCCGCGCTGCCGGGCAACTGCGGAGTGGGGTGCGGGGAGGGCACGGGGCGTCAAGTTCTCTGCGATGGACCGGCGGAGGAGGTGGACGTGTCGGGGGCGGGCGAGGTCGTGGAAGACCTCGTCGAGTTCGGGGCCGCGGATGCGGAGCGGGCCGATGCGGCGGCCGTCGACGGTGAGGGTGATGTAGTGGTGGTAGCGGGGGAGTTCGGCGATTTCGGGTGGGGTGATCGTGTTGCCCCACTCCTTCGCCAGGACGGCGACCGCGTCGATGGCGCCTGAAGTGCTGGAGAGCGTGCTGGCGTTCTGGAGGAGGGAGTCACGGGTCGCGGTGCTGATGCGCTGGAGGAGTTGAGTCATGGCGTGGAGGCGGATACCGAACTTGCGGAGTTCCTCGCTGACGGCGGCCAGGGTGCTGGAGGAGGCGCTGTCGACGGAGATGAGTTCGTCGACGAAGGCGTGGAAAGGACGGCGCCGGGATTCGGGGGTGTCGCGGCGGGAGAGGCCGGCGCGGAAGAGGTCGTGGAGGAGGAGCGAGACGAGGAGGCGGTCGGTGGGGCCGGAGGCGCGGGGACAGATCCAGACGACCAGGCCTTCGTCCATGGCCTGGCGGATGTTGTAGGTGCTGGTGGGGGAGGAGAGGAAGGTGCGGGCGGCCGGGTTGGCGGCGAGGCGCTCGATCGGGTTGAGGACGGTGGGCAGGGCGTCCGCCGGGGTCTGGGGGAAGGCCGTGAACCACCAGGCGGCTTGGTCCTCGGGGAGTCCGGAGAGGACTTGAGTGCGCCAGAGGGGGTCGGTCAGCAGGGTGGGGATCTGGAAGAGCGTGGCCTGCTGTTCGGGGCGGCCGGTGGCGACCGCGGCGGCGTTGAGCGCGACGAGGGCCTCCGTGGCCTTGGCGAGGATGGTCAGGGCCCTGGGGGCGTTCGAGTCGCTCCAGCCGAGCACGGTGGCGAAGGCATCGCAGACGGCGCGTACGACGTCCTCCGGGCGTTGGCCGCGCTCGACGCCGAGGAGGTTCCATGTGCCGAGTGCTGCCTGGTCACCGGCGAGGTCGATGTGCCACATGCGCTGCGCGACGTGGCGGTGGGCGAGATAGGGAAGGGCACGCTTGAGAGCGTCGCCGTGCGGGTCGACGAAGGCCAGCCCTTCGCCGGCGTGGGCCAGGGCCACGGCTTGGACCAGGGCCTGTTCGGTCTTGCCGTAGCCGGACCTGCCGACCCGGAGCGAGAAGAGTGTCTCCTTGAGCGGAGTGGCGATCAGACGCTCCGTACCGTCCTGCGCCGTGTACCAGCCGTGCGGCATCAGCCCTCCGCCCCCGGGCCGGTATTCGGGCAGCTCATGGGTGAGCAGGGGCAACCGGCAGTGCAGGGTGGGCGGTTTGAGGAGGCCGGCGATCTCGTCGGCGCGGGCCCATGAGGCGCGCAGTCCGGTGATCTGTCCGGTGGACCATCGCCGGTCGAACCGGCGACGGTACGGGCGGGAGTCCGCGCTCCAGAGGAAAGGGCCGATGCGGCGGGCGACCTGGCTGATCCGGTTGCCGCCGGTGAAGGTCTCCAGGGCGGCGGCGATGTGGTGGAGATGCCGCTTGGCGCGGCCGCGTTGGTCGGAGGAGCAGCGGACGAGTAACTGGATGCGCAGCAGCCCGGTGTCCTCGCCGATGCGACCGAGGGCCTGGACGTCGTCCACGGGCCGTGGACGGGGTGGCAGGAGCAGACGGCGGTTGTGGTCGCCGCCGAGGAGCCGGGCGAGTTGGTGGCGCCAGGTGTCCTCGGCCTGCAGGGTCTCGCGCCAGGCGGCGGAGGCTTCGCGCCGGGCCCGGTCCCGGGCCTGGGCGAGCAGTTCCCGGCGTTGTAGGACGATGCGCCAGCGGGGGACGGGCTGGAGGTCGAGGCAGAGCTCGGCCCGGTCGCCGAGGTCGGTGCGGACGGTGGCGACGGCATCGACCAAGGGCTGCAGCGGGTCGGGTTCGAGGGGAACATCGCGCAGCCGCCGGGCGGGGTTGCCGCGCAGGACGAACTCGGCGCGGACCTCGTGCTTGCGCTTCCTCTCCGCCGGGAGTTGGGCTGTTGCGACCTGGACGGTCTTGTACGGGGTGGCGGTGAGCAGGTGCCGGGCGCCGGCGGGGCCCTCGACGAGGTAGTCCAGCGGGCGGGTGCCGTCCGCGCGCAGGCGGACGCGTACCGTACGGGCGCGGCGAGGAACCCACCAGGGTGTGGTGGTGGCCGCGCGGGCGAGCAGCAGGGCCTGGCGCCAGATCTGCTCGGCATCCGGGTCGAACCGTGAGCCGGGCTCCATCCGGACCCGTACCCGTCGTCGCGCGACCCGGCGGGCCAGCCGGGCCAGGAGGTACCGGACCGGGACCAGGACGAGCGCGATGAGGAGCACGGTCAGCACCGGGTTGTCGCCGATCCAGAGGGCTGCGGTGATCGAGGATCGCAGGACGGTCCATGCGCCCGCCCCCAGGAAGGACACGATACCGACCACGACGGAGGCGCTCACCGGACGGGTTCCCAGCCGCGCGCGGTCCTGCTGAACAGCAGACGCGTGGTGAGGCCGTCGGTCTGCCGGCCGGTGGAGTCGGTGCCGGCCCACACGAGCAGGACGCCGACGCGGCCGCGGTCGGCGGCTCGTACGGCGGTGCCCTGGAGCCGGATGCCGGTGTAACGGGGGCGTGGGGGAGGGGAGTCGGTGAAGTATCCGGGCCACGGGGAGCGGCTCGTGCCGGTGACGTCGGCACGCCAGACGCGCTCGGCGAGCGCGACGATCCGGCGCTCCTGCTCGGCGGGAAGACGGGACGAAGAGGAACGGTCGAGCATCCGCTGCACGGCCCGGTCGCCCGCCGGGCCGTCGCCGGGTACGGGAATCCCGGACGGCGCGGCAGGCGCGGGCCGTGATGCCGATGGGCGGGAACCCGGAACTTTCCGGGGCCCGTTCGACGGAGTGCTCGCGGGCACCACAGACGCCTTGCCCCGCGGCGCGGCCGGGGGCGGGCGCAGGGCCAACAGGAAGAGCCCGAGCACGGCGAGGACGGCGGCCAGGACAAGGAGTAGGAGCCCGGAGCGACGCAGCCGGGCGGCGGGACGCGTCATAGGAGCCGGGCTCCTCCCGCGTAGCCGTGAGTCCACACGGCTTCCGACCGCACCTCCGCGCCCGGTCTCGGCGCGTTGACCATCTGCCCGGAGCCGAGAGAGATCCCGACGTGATAGATCGTCGCGTCGTTGCCCGGGTCGTACGCGAAGAACACCAGGTCGCCCGGCCGCAGGGCGCTCACACCGGCGTCGGCGGGGATGCGCCGTCCGGCGCCCGCCTGGGCGTCGGCGGTGCGCGGCAGGACGATCCCGGCCCGGGCGAAGGCGTACTGGGTCAGCCCGGAGCAGTCGAAGCCGCGGATGGCAGCACCGGACCGCCCGGCCGGTGAGCAGCACCCGCCGTACGAGGGGCCGTCGGGCCCGCCGCCGCCCCAGGAGTAGGGCACGCCGGTCTGGGAGAGCGCGGCGCGCAGAACGGCGGCGGCGCTCCCGGTCGTCGGTGATGCGGTCGCTGTGCCGAGTTGGGTGTAGCGCTTGATCCAGTCCGTGACCTCCTGGACGTAGCTGTCGGAGTGGTTGTAGGCGTAGATCGCGGCGCGCAGTTGGGCCGGGTCGGTGAGGTTGCGGCCGTTGCCGCAGAGGTAGACGGCGGCGGCGAGGGCGGCGTCGTCGGCGTTGTGCGGGTCCTTGACGCCGTCGTGGTTGCCGTCGCGGGCGGCGCCGCCGGTCCAGGTGGAGGGGAGGAACTGGAAGGGGCCCACCGCGTGTTCGCCGTGCGGGTCGTCGTCCCAGCGGCCGCCGTCGCTGTCGGCGACCGGGGTGGTGTTCTCGCCGACGCCCGAGCCGTCGAGGCGGGGACCGATGATGTGCGGGCTGATGTCCCCGGTGGCGGAGATGCGGTGTCCGGCGGCGTGGTGGGACTCGATCTCGGCGATGCCGGCGAGGACTGCCCAGCGCATGCCGCGGCACCGGGGTGCTTCCCGCGGGGTCTGGGCGGCGGCCGACTGGTAGGCGGTGAGCATGCGGGGCGGGATGCCGGAGACGGAGGAGACCATGCTCATGTCCGCGGAGGCAGCGGGTCTGCGAGGGGCGCCGAGGACGAGGGCGAGCGGTACCCCGAGGAGCAGCAGCCCCAGAACGACGGTGGTGCAGCCGAGCTTCCTCACGGCCGGCCTCCCGTACGCCCTTCGCCACCGGGCGAATGCGGGTCCGGCTCGTTCACGTAGCGGTCGAACCAATCCTGCGGCAGACCGCCGCGGTAGCGGGGCTCGCCCCGCCAACGCTCCTTCTCGCGCCGCAGGTTGTTCGCGGTACGGATCGGGCCGACGACTCCCTCACGGGCGCGCTCGTACACCTCCCGGGCCGGGCGGGACAGATCCTGGCGGCCCGTACGGGTGTCCCGGCGCCACTCCGCGGCCACCAGCTCGTAGTGATCGAGCTGCCGGGCGAGCCGTCGGCTGAGTTCGGTACGGCCTTCGCGGACACGGGTGTACGCGGCCGGCAGGCCGACGGTCGAGTGCCACAGCGTCTTGCCCGTGCGCAGCAGGACGCGTCCGCCGCGCGTGGAGCCGATGCGCTCCTGCAGCCGGATCCCGATCGGGGTGAACGGCCCGGTGGGGTGCCGGTCGGGGTGGCTGAGGATCTCGCCCGTCGTGCCGTCGATGACGACCGGCAGCCGGTTGTCGCGTCGCGGACCGCGGTCGCGGCCGGCCCGGCGGTGGTTGGGGGGAGGGCCGGTCCAGGCGAGCTGGGCCGCCCGCCCGGCCACCGTCAGCGGCGCCAGGCCACGACGGGCTTCCGCACCGGCCTCGGCCAACAACCCCGGCCGGTTACCGGACGTCGTCATGGCCCGCCACCCGGCGGCGAGGGCGGCGCGGCGCCCTGCGAGCCGGGCGTGAGCCGACGACCCCGCGGAACGGCCTCCTCCCAGGAACAGCCCGCCGCCGGGGGAGACGGCAGGGGCGCCGCCACCCAAGGAGGCCAGCGCGAGACCGGTCGCGGCCGCGTCATCGCCCAGCATGTGACTGCCGCCGACCTTCGCGAAGCGCATACGGGTCGCGAACCGCTGGCCGAGGCCGCTGATGCTGCGGCGCATGCGCCGGTGCAGGGCGAGGCCGACGATCGCGAGCCCGTCCAGGAGCACCAGGCGCTCGACGAGCACCGTGTGGTCGGCACCGGTTAGCAGAGCCTGGGCCGCGACGCCGAACAGCGGGATGAACGCCGCGACCGCGAACATCAGCACCGCCGCGGCCCCGAACGTCCCGACCCACCGCCACAGCACCCCACGGTTCGGCCCTGGCAAAAGCGCCCAGACCAGCACCACGCAGCCCACGACCGCCGCGAGCACGCACCCGAACTGCGCCCCGATCAGCGCCAGGACCATCGACACGACCAAGGCGAAGACGACGCCGGCCGCGACCAGGAGCAGCAGGGCGCCGAGCACGCGCTCCCAGGACACCTCGCTCATGAAGGCGGCGGCCGCCTTCCCGGCGTCGCCGTCGTTCTCCAGCAGCCGGGCGATCGCTCCGAGTTTCCCCGGCAGCCGGGGGCCGGGACGGTCCGCGGCGCTCTCGCCGTCCCGGATGCAGTATCGCTTGGCCGGGCCGTCGATCAGATCGCACGCGTCCGGCTTCTCCTTCGTCCCGTCGAGGGCGCCCTTCCCCAACCCCTTCAAGTAGGTCTGATACATGCGGCTGTCCTTGTCGACCAACTGCCCGTACTGCAGGAGCTGGTAGGGCTGGACGACGAGGGTGTCGGTGAGGATCCGGGTAAGCGGACCGGAGACCTCGGCCGCCGCCGGAGAACGGCGCCCGGCCCGGCACTCGTCCCGCGCCGGGCCACTGACCAGATCGCACGGATCCTCCCCCTTGGGGCTGTTGCGGTCCGGGCCCTCCTTGTTCTGGTGGTCGACGCAGACCTGCTGGGCGGGACCGGTGACCAGAGCGCAAGGGCCTGTCACCGGGCTGTGCTCCAGGCCGCCGCTGCGCGCCGTGATGACCGCGGCCTCCGCTGCCGCGGACTCGGCCTGCCGCAGCGGCCCGTTCGGGCCGAGCAGGACATCCGGGCGGACGAGACCGGTGGCGGCGACGGCCGAGATCAGCAGGGTGAGGAGGATTTCACCGAAGCCGCGGCCGGGCCGCCCTCGTATCACCATGATCAGACCGAAGACGAAAGCCCAGGCGAAGAGGAGACCACCCAGCCCCAGAGCGGCGAGCACATGCTGCTGGTAGGCATCCGAAATCCGCTGGGCGGGACCGGTGAGCTGGGCCAGGACCGGGAACCGGTACGCCCAGTCGATCAGCCAGCAGGCCGCGCCGACCAGCGTCCGGGCGAGCGCGAACAGGCCGCCCATCAGGAACTTGGTCGCATCCTCGACCGGACTCTCGCCCCCGCCGGTCAACTGGTAACGATCCAGCGGCACACCATCACCGGTGAGGACATTGAACGGGCTCAGAAGCCCGCCACCGGTCTCGGCGGCCTGCGCGGGGGCAACGGCCAGGCTGTCGGCCGCGAGCAGCACGACCACCACGCCGACCCGGTGGACGTGACGGCGGTTCATCGACGTCCTCCGTCCGGAGCGGGGGAGGGCGCGTCCGGGGTGGTGAAGATGCCGTCCAGCAGACGGGGCAACGGCGGAACCACCACCTGGAAACGGCCGATCTGCATGCGCGCATCGCGCCCGAACATCTCTCCCTCCCGCCCCTCCCGCCCGATGGGGGAGAGGTCGCTGGTGACCTGCCGGAGCAGGTCCTCGTCGTCGCCGGGCAGGCCCAGGAACTCCAGCCCGCGCGCGGCCAGGACCGGGTCGCTGGTACGGGCCAGGAAGCGATAGGCGAGCAGCCCCCGGATGACCTCGTTGCCGAGCTCCAGGACGTCGTGCCCGCCCAGACCGATGCCGGCACGGTGCTTGCGGCCGTCATGGACGATCTCGTGCACGAGCGCCAGCCCTTCGGCGGACGACGTGAGCCAGTAGCACTCGTCCACCGTGACCAAGGTGAAACGGTCCTGCGCGAAGGCGACCTGGCGCGCCATCGCCGCGATCAGGTAGAGCACCGCCCGGCCGATCAGCGCCTCCAACGGCTGCGTCCGCAGCAACTCCGGATGGCCCACGGTCTCCCGCGGCGGCAACGTCAGTCCGGCCGTCGTGATGACTACGAAGTCCGAGGAGCCCAGCTCCCCCTCCAGATCGATCGCCGGGAGCGCCTCGTCGAACACCATGCGGGCCAGCGGCCGGTCGGCCACGATCCGCAGCAGATCCAGGAGCGTGCCCGCCTCTTGAGAGCGCGGCCCCGCCTCTTCGGCGGCCATCTCGTCCAGCGCCTCCATCACGCGCGCCATCGACGGCGCGGAGCAGGATGTGGCCTGCTGGACCGCCCGGTTCAGAAGGGCGCCCTGGGCGGTCATCGGACCGACCCCCAACTGCAAGGTCAGATAGGACAGGGCATAGTGCGCGCCGACGGCCGGCGGAAAGATCCGCAACGGATCGATCGACAGCTCCGCCCGGGCGGCGTCCACGATCTGACAGCGCCCGTGCGCGGCGGTCCGCGCGAAGCGCTCCCACTCGCGCATCGGCGTACGGTCGATGACGATCGCCCGGCCGCCCCGGTCCACCACACCGGACGTGATCAGCTTGAGCAGGACGCTCTTGCCCCCGCCCAGATCGCCGGCGACCCCGAACGACGCGCTCGCGTTGGCGCGCGGGGCGTTCGCGACGTCCAGCAGCACCGGTACGACGGTGCCCGCATCCTGGGAGATCCCGATCAGCTGCCCCGTCGGATCGCCGAACGACGCCGAGACGAACGCCCCGCCCATCGCCCAGTCCTCCGAGAGCTGGAACTGGGTGAACTCGCGCACCGACGCCGCTGCCGTACTCCCGGGCAGGAAGAGGGAGAAGAGCTTCTCCTGCCCACCGATCGGCCGCACCAGACGGTAGCCCGCCCCTTTCACCTCACCGGCCAGCGCCCTCGCCCGCTCCTCGCACGTCCGCGCATCCGGCCCCCACACGGACAGGACGGTGACGGACTGCACCTCCACCTCGACCTGCGACTGCGCGGCCCGCGCACCCAACTCGCCGAGATCACCGGCCGCATCCCGCATCCCCTCCGGCAGACCCGTCGCACTGTGCGCGGCGTACTGCTCGGCCTGGTCCACCAATTCCCGCTTCTTCTTCGCCACCTCCTGCTCGACCTTCGCCGCCGGAACCAGCCGCAGATCACACACGACGTCCACCGGAAACGGCATCCGCTCCAATTGGGCCAGCCAGTCCGCCCGCGACTCCGTCACCGCCCGCGGCAACTGCGCCACAGCCAACTGCGCCTGATAGCCGGTCCCGGCCTCGCACTCGACCTCCAGCCACTGCCGCCTGACCGGAGACGGACCGCGAGCACGGCCTCCACGGGGCCGCGCCCGCGCTACGGAAGGACCCCCGTCGGCCTCCGAACCGGAGCCAACCGGCTCCATACCGCCCTCGAGCAGGCGCACTTGCCCAAGATCCGCATAGGACGGGGAGCGTAGGACGCCACCGACGACCGCTCCCTCGTACGCGGTGTCGGCAGAGGCCGCCTCCACCAGCAGCGGCTCGTCCAGACCGCGATGCACCGCATGCTGATGCATCCACACGATCTCCGCCGCCCGCGCCGGACGCAGCACCACACCACCACCCAGGTCCGCGACAACCTGGAGCGCCCGCTGCCGGAACTCCGCCACCTCCGCAGCCGGCACGGGAGCGGGCCGCAACCCGAGCAACCCGGACACCTCCGCCCACGCCGACCCCAACGCCGCCGACACCTGAGCCCGAGCCCCCGACACCGTCAACGGCACCGCCAACCACACCGTCCGCTGCTGCACCTCCATCCCGGACAGCAGATCCAACTGCGCCCGCGCCACCTGCGCCCAGAACGGACACGCCTCCAGATCCACCGACTCCAGCGTCCGCAACACGACCTCACCGGGATCCCGCTGCGCACTGAGACTGAACACCCGGGCGGCGTACGGCAGCGAGCGCACCAGACCGGTGACCCGGTCGATGACCTCGCTGTGCTCGCGCACGCCCATGTAGCGGCCGCCGACCGGTTCGACCCGCCAGAAGGCCCACACCACGCCTGCGACGGACCACATCAGGTGACCGGAGATGTGCCGGATCATCACGCGCATCACCACCCCCTCCGTCCCGGGCCCTGACGCAGCAGGCTCTGCAGGGTGGTGGGGGCCGGTCCGGGAACACCGCCCGCGTGTGCCTTCGGCGCCCGGAGCGGCGTCCCCTCGCCTGCCTCCTCCACCTCCTCGAGAGCGAAACCGCCGTACAGCACGCGGGAACGGCTCTCCCGCACAGCTCGACCGTGGATCCGGCCACGCGACGGCTGAAGCGCCAACTCCACCAGCCCGGCAGCGGCGTTGAACGGGGACCGGCCACCGATCTGCACACCCCGCACGGCCCAGATCGCCACCGCCCACACCACGACCGGGACCGGACCGAGGAACGACCACCACGAGAACGTCTTGATCAGAACGAAGGCGCCCACGACCGCGACGACGATCTGAGCCGGGGTGTACGGACCGAACGGCACCGTCCAGTCGCCGATACGCCCGAGCACCCACGGATATCGCCGTGCCTGGGTGTAACTCCGGCCCACACGGGCCTGGACCGCTGCTTCCGCACTCATGCCGCACCACCGCCCTCGGCAGCGCTGTCGACCACCTTCACATGCGACGTCGTTCCGGCACCGCTGTTGAGGACCTCGTTCTTGAACGCGTTGCCGAGGTCGTTGCGGGCGTTGTAGATCCCCAGGCAGACGACGAGCCCCAGCAGCGCGCCGATCCCGGCCTTCACACTGAACTTCCGCACCACGTTGACGACCACGATCACGATCAACGCCAGCTTCAGCGCCTTCTCCGACCAGCCCGTGCCGATGCCCAGCAGATGATCGCCGATGTCCTGGAACGCACCGGCGAGGGTCACCGTCGTGTTCACCGCGCCCCCTCCGGCTCGGAGCCCAGCCCGGCGATCTCCCAGCGACCGCCGCGGGCCGTCAACCGCAGGTCGTACGCCAGCGGCCACTGCCGCCCCGCGCCGTCACGAGCCACCACCTGCGCGGCGACTCGCGCGACCTCCCCGTCACGACCGACCGCACCGTCCGAGCTCTCTCCGCTTCCTCGGCTCACGGCCACCCGCTCCAACTGGACCGTGCGGTAGGGAGCCGGGCTGACCGGCGGGAGTTTCACCCCCGGAGCAAGGAAGCGGTCGGAGACACCGGGCCCGCCGCCCAGGTAGGCCGACAAGAACTCGCCGGCAGTCCGCGCCAACGGCGAATCCGGAGGCACCGAGAGCGAATCCGTCGTCGAACGCGCGAGGGCGGCAGAAGGAGCAGCGACCTCCGCCGGAGCCCGAACGACGGTCACCTGCCGCACCGCCCCTGATCCGGCGACGGCCACCGGCACCACGAAGTACCGCACGCCCACCGGCTCCTGAGAACCCTGGCCAAAGCGCAGCTGGGCCGCCACGGTCACCGACCACCGTCCCCCGCCGGCCGGTACGGATCCCACGGCGCTGACACGATCCACCGCCGGGGCCGAGCGCCCCCACGAGGGCGGCGACACCTCCGGCGCCATCGCGCGAAGGGCCTTGGCAGCCGCGCTCCCGTCCTGCTGGGCGTCGCCGCCCAACCAGAAGGAGACGAACAACTCGGCATAGCCGGACGGGTCCTGAACCCCACGTGCCTGTACGGGAGATGAAGACCGGGGCTGCGGCAAATCACCACGGGCCGCGGAATGCGGCAGACACGCCACGGCACCCAGGGCGACCGGCCCGCACAACACAGCTCCCCACACCACCGAACGGACCGCCAGCAGACGACGGGAACGGAACGGACGGACGTGCGCCGGGACCGGCTCGGCGGGGGTTCCGGAATCAGGCGCGCGGCCTCGACGCGGACGAAAGGAAATAGGCATCGACAGACTCCTCGAGAATCGGGAATGCGATACCCCCACTCTTCGGCCAGGACTTACCAGAACCCCTTCCGCTGGATCGGCCACGACAGCACAAAGCCATTACGGCTCATGGTGAGTGAGCGTGAGAAACAAGACTATGCGCAGACGCTCACCTCATACCGCTTGCAAACAGAACGAGATGACGATGACCAGTGCGTGGTAAGCCATCCGGTCAACGCCGAGATGGAAAGTGGAAATTGCAGACCTGAGCCGTCCAGCGAGAGGACTCCTGATGAAGCTGATCCGCACATGGATCGCCGCACGGTCCAGCCGCTCGTACCGATCCGAACCAGGCCCGCTACCGGCTTGCCACAATGCGGCCGCGCACATCCCCGTCCGGGGACCGCTGATGACCGAACTCCTGGCCATCGCACAGCACACCACGAGACTGCCGTGGCTCGCCGCACGGGAAAACTACGCCGAGGAGTACAGGCTCATCGCCCGACACCTCATCCGCGATATCCAGGCCGGCTACCTCGCGGCTACCGCCGGCCACGGAACCCTCGCCGACCTGATGCCCGACTCCCCGAACCGCGACCGAGCTTCCTGAGGACACGTAACCGCTCCACGAAAGAACTGCCCCGGTGAGCAGCGCTGCTCACCGGGGCAGTTCTGTTGTCGCCGGCCTCAGACATCCATCCAGGTGCACGACGCGCGGCCCGTACT
Source organism: Streptomyces luteireticuli (assembly GCF_041519305.1). NCBI lineage: Bacteria > Bacillati > Actinomycetota > Actinomycetes > Kitasatosporales > Streptomycetaceae > Streptomyces > Streptomyces luteireticuli. The sequence goes on along the minus strand of NZ_CP167927.1, from coordinate 538,011 downwards.
CAAGGACGACCAGACCGGAGAAGAAGCACCCTGCTCCTCAAGGTCTTCCAGCACAGCGGCCCCGACCGGCACTTGGGCGGCGAAGGGAGCCGCAAGAGGATGTTGCCGAGCCATTGCCCGAAGATCGGCGATACGTTGCGCCAGCGCGCGCGGCCCGGCGCCGGTCAGGACGAACAGCACCCGGGGGAACACCGGGTAGGCCCGCTGCCAGGAAGCAACCGACAACTGCGGGCCGCCACCTCGCCGTCCACCCGGAGTGCCATGGTGCCCGTGGTACCGGGCATAGGTGATCAACTTCGAGGCCAGCCGCTCGCTCGACTCGGTCGCCCGGTCGACCTCGACGAGCGCGCGAAGCAGCGCCCGGTGCGGCTGCGTACGGGTGTAGTGCAGCAGCGCGTCGGCGATGAGCATGCGCTCGCCGTCGCCGGCCCCGTCGCGCACCGGATGGGCGACTTCGACCCGCCAGTCCAACGGACCGAACTCGTCCCCCAGAAGACGGGCACCCTGCAGGAAGACGACCGCGGTACGCGTCACGGTAAGCGTGTGGACACTGTGCACACCGGCACCGGCCCGGTAAGCACGCCGACCGGCAAACTGCGGCCAGCCGAGGACCGTCACCTGACCACGACGGGTCAGAGCCCACACGCTGGGGTGGTAAGCACGATCGACGGAGTCGACGAGTCCGGCCTCGCGCAGTGCGCGCAAACAGCGGCGCAGGTACACCAGATGAGGCTGCGGCGAGAGCAAGCGGTGCAACTGGGCCGTGGTGGCGGCCCGGTGCTGGAAGAGCACCGACAGGAGCTGCTCGCTCACCGTCCCCTTCGATGTGGATGAGATCTCGGGCATGGAAGAACCCTTCGGAGAGAGTCATGAACCTGCTGAGCGGTCCTCTCTGTTCTCCTCAGCCCATGGACCACATTGCTTACAACAGACAACCGCGAACGGAACAGTACGGCCACGCCGGACAACCAAGACGTCCGAGGTCCCGATACCGTTCTCATGGAGGTTCTCCAAGAGCTTCCCCAAGGAATTGCGCGGCCAAGGACCGCACCGCGTAATGCCGCAGGCAGGAAGGCATGGAAAGCAGGAACTGCACCCCGACATCCCCTCCGAATGCTGCTCCTGTCCCATGAATGATTGTTGAGGCGAGGGGGCTGAGGAGCGCGGCGGCAGCATGCGCCGGGGAGACGGTCGGGCCTGATATGCGGGAGAACTGCCTGGAGCTGATCCCGGAGGGGAGCGTGTTCGCGTTCCTGGCCGAGCACCGTGGCGTGCTGTTCCCGGCGGAAATGTATCCGTAGGCGAACGACAGGTCGTCCATGCCGCCGCAGATCCTGGCCGCGGCGGTCACGTTGCAGGCCCTGCACGGGCTGTCGACTGCGACGGCCTCGTCGCTCAGCCGGTGGCTGAGGGCTCTGGCGAGCGCCGAGCCCGCGCGATATGTCCCACGCGCTGACCGGTCGCGCGAGGATCGTCGCAGGGGTCCGCAACGTCCCCGAGAGTTGGACCGGATCGCCACGCAGGTCCTGTGCCTCCAACGGGCGCGATCGTGCCCCCGCTTGAACACCACAGTGCAACGCTTCGTGCGCTTGCTTCCCATCCGGCACTGTTTCCTCTGAAGCCTCAAGCCCTGCGATCCGGTGGGGAGTTCGGGTCGCGGTCGCCGTTCGTTCTGTCGGCACGACTGCTGCCTGCGCCGGCGGGACAAGGACCGGAAAGCGATCATACGGTCCTCTTGTATCCGTGGATGGCGGTGTGTAGAAGTTTCTATCAGTCCGAGTCGCGCGGTCCGGGAGTGAGACTCCGCTGCGGGCCGAAAGGCTTTCGTGATCGAGGCACAGCTATGCCTGTTGGAGGCGAGAAGCCCTGTCCACGGTCCTTGACGCCAGGAAACGCCGGCGACGAGCCTCGCTGGCTTTACCGGCCGTGGTGATCGTCATCGCATGGCTGGTGCCGGCGGTCCCGCCGGGGCCGGTGTCGAGGGATGCGTCGCTGTCGTCCGTCGCCGCGGTCGGCTATCGCGCCGAGATACGCCGGACAAGCTATGGGATCCCCCATATCCGGGCGGCGAATCTCGGCAGCGTGGCCTTCGGCCAGGGCTGGGCTTATGCCGAGGACCGGCTGTGCGATCTCGCGGACCAGGTGGTCAAGGTCCGGGGCGAGCGCTCGCGGTGGCTCGGACGCGGACCGGGGGACCGGTATCTGGCGTCCGACTTCGGGTATCGGGCCCTGCGTTTGACGGACCGGGCAGGACAGGCGCTCCCGACGCTGTCGGGCCGTGCCCGGTCCATGCTCGAGGGCTATGCCGCCGGGTACAACCGATACCTGGCCGGTGTCGGGCCGGCAGGCGTCCGGGGGTGGTGCGCGGGGCAGCCGTGGATCGCGCCCATCACCGCTGTGGATCTCCTCGCCTACGAGCAGGATCTCGCGATCGTATCCAGTGGGCGGGCGGTGCTGCCCGCCATCGCCGCGGCGCAGCCACCGGTCGTCCGTCCCTCCGATCCGCTGCGGGTTCCACCGGCCGCGGTGGCGGCCTCGGTCCGGCAGGCACTACGGGGTCCTCACGGTCCGGCGCCGGGCAGCAACGGCTGGGCGATCGGCGGCGAACGGTCGTCCACCGGCCGGGGAGCACTGCTGGCCAACCCGCATTTCCCCTGGCAGGGAGAGCTCCAATTATGGGAGTGCCAGCTCACGGTCCCCGGCGAGCTGAACGTCTACGGCGCCGGGGTCGGCGGACTGCCGGGAGTCCAGATCGGCTTCAACGAGAAGGTCGCCTGGACCCATACGGTGGCACCGGGCGCCCGCTACACCTTCGCCAAGCTCCGGTTGGCCGAGGGAGACCCGACGGGCTATCGCCACGGTGACCGCGTGGAGCGCCTGCGGCCGACCACCCTGTCGGTCCGGGTCAAGCTCGCCGGCTCCCGACTCGGCACGGTCACCAGGACGTTGTGGTCGACCGGCTACGGGCCGGTCGTCGACCTCTCCTCGCTGGATCCGGGCTACGGGTGGAGCACCACCGGCGCGATCGTCTTCCGTGACGCTAACGCGGGCAACACGCGGCAGCTCGATTTCTGGCTCGCCATGGCGCGGTCCGGCAGCGTCGCCGAAGTCGCCGCCGTCAACGCGAAGTACGGCACACCGTGGCTGAACACCCTGGCCGCCGACCGCAACGGGGACACGTGGTACGGGGACCCCGCGAGCACTCCCGATCTGGGAAAGGCGGCCACCGAGGCGTGGTTGGCGAGCCCCATCGGTCTCCTGGACGGCAGCGATCCCCGGCAGGACTGGCAGGAGAGTTCCGGAGCAGCCGCACCCGGACTGCTGCCGCCGAACCGGTGGCCTCAACTCGCCTGCAGGGACTACGTCTTCAACGCGAACAACAGCCCGTGGATCGCCAATCCGCGGCACCCTCTCGAGGGTTTTCCCGCGCTGCTGGGGGAACAGCGGACAGCGCTGGAGGCCAGGGCCCGGTTCAACGCCCTCCTGCTCGCCGACTCCGGGCGGGGGCCCGATCACCGCTTCGGTCTCGATGACCTCGTGTCCGCGGTGCTGTCCGACGAGACGCTGAGCTCCCGGCTGCTGCTCGGCCCGGTACGCGAGTTGTGCCATGCGCACATCGGAGAGGCGAAGGCCTGCCACGTGCTCGACACCTGGGACGGCCGGTTCTCGGTCGACAGCAGAGGAGCCGTGCTGTGGCGCGAGGTGATGTCGAACGTGTTGGCCGTCGACCACGACGCCCTGGTGTCAGCGGGCCCCTTGTTCAGCAAGGCATTCGATCCGCGCGATCCCGTGCACACCCCGGGTGTGCCGAAACCGGATCCCGCAGTCCTGGGACGGGCGATCGCCGGCGCGCAGCACACCATCGAGGCGGCCGGCCTTCCGCTCGACGTCCCGCTCGGCGCCGTGCAGTACGAGAGCAAAGGTGGCAAGCGGCTGCCCATGCCGGGAACCACCGACCCGCTCGGCGGGCTCAATGTGGTGGAGTACACCCCGGAACCGGGCACCACGACGGAACCGGTCCAGCCGTCGGACGGTTTCCAGGTCAACACCGGCACCAGCATGTTGCTGGCAGTGCAGTTCACCCGACACGGGCCGGTGGCCAAGGGATTGCTCACCTTCTCGGAGTCCGATGTCCCGGGCTCGCCGCACTCCGCCGACCAGCAAGGGATGTTCGCCCGGGGCGGAGTACGGAAGTGCTTGTTCACCCGGGCGGATGTCCTCGCGGACCCCGCACTGGAAACCACGGTCGTCGCGGGGCGGTAAGGGCGGTAATCGAGCCGACAGCGTACGCACTTGTAGCGGAGGTGACTGACGGTAGTGACGAACAAACCAGGGTTTGCCGTTTCCCCGCAGCAGCGCCACTATTGGTCGCAACTCCCTCCCGTCGGACCGCACCGTGAAGTGCAGATCCGGATGGCACTGGACGGTGAGCTGGACCGCACCAGGCTGCGCTCGGCACTGTCCGCCGTGGTGCGTCGCCATGAGTCGCTGCGCACGGGCCTCGTCGTCGGCGAGGGCAGGTCGTCACCCGCGCAGGTCATCGACGATCCCGCCGACGTCGAGCTGCGCGTCACCGAGGTGACCCCGGGACCGGACGCGGCACTCGCCTCGGCGCTGGACGAACTCGGGGCCGGGGAAAGGGCGGCGGTCGGCCCCGGGCCCGGTCGGGGATTCCGGGCGCTGCTCGTCGGCATCGGGACCGACCGGGCGGCCCTCGTCCTCACCGCGCACGCGCTGATCGCCGACCGGAGTTCGCTGCGTCTGGTCGCCGGGGAACTGGCCACCGCCTATGCGGGCGACGAACTGCTGCCGCCCGTGGCGGACATCGTGCAGTACGCCGACTTCGCGGCCTGGCACAACGACCTCCTCGCCACCGCGGACGGTGCCGCCGAGCGCGCCGTCTGGGCCGACCAGTTGGCCGAGGGCGACGGTGGTTCCCTGCCGAGCCGCGCGGACCGGCCCTCCGGGCATCAACCCGACCGGCGGACGTACCGTCCGGAGCCGATCCCGGTCGCCACCGCGCTCGATGAATTCGCCACGTCCCACAAGGTTGACGCCGAATCGGTGCTGGACGCCGTGTTCCAGGTGGTGGTGTGGCGCCTGGCGGGCGAGAGCAGCGCTCCGGTCCTGCTGACCTCGTCCGGCCGGAGCCACCCTGCCGTCGACCGCACGGTGGGTGCGCTGGAAAGGGAGTTACCCCTTCGCGGCCGGTTCACGGCGGAACAAGAATTCCTTTCCGTCGCAAGGGAGACCGCCGACCGGCGTCGCGACGCCGAGCACCGGATCGACCACCTGGACCCGGCCGTGCCGGCCGGGCACCGGGCCGCCGGGCTCAGCGCCCTCGCCTGTTTCGACTTCCGCGTCGCCGCGGAGCCGATGTTTGCGGACGGCGTCCGCTGCACGATCGTCGAGGAGACGAGGACGGGCACGGCCGACATCGAACTGGGCTGTGTGCGGGCCGGTCACACTCTGGACATCGAGGTCCGGTACGACGCCGCCCTGGTCGATCCCGCCACCGCCACGGCTCTCGCCGACGGCTTCGCGGCCGCGCTGCGCGCGGTCCTCGCGGACGGGACGGTCCGGATCGGGGAGATCGAGCTGCTCCCCGCCGGGAAACGGGGCCCGGTGCTCGCCTCCGGCGTCGGTCCGGTCGCCCAGGTCCCGTCGGAGGCCGTGCACGAACTGTTCGCGAGGCAGGCGGCCCGGCGGCCGGACGGGATCGCCGTCGAGTTCGAGGGCACCGAACTCAGCTATGCCGAACTGGACGCGAGAGCCAACCAGTTGGCCCGTCACCTGATCGCCTCCGGGGTGGAGCGCGGCGACAAGGTGGTGGTGTCCGTCGGGCGGTCCCCGGAACTGATGGTCGCGCTGCTCGGTGTGCTCAAGGCCGGTGCCGCGTTCGTCCCCGTCGACATCGGCCATCCGCGGGCCCGGACGGAGCTCGTCCTGGAGCACGTGGCGCCGAAGATGCTGCTGGCCACCGGGGCGGTGCTGGACCGGCTCGGCGACCCGGGGCTGCCGGCACTGGTGATGGACGGGCACCCCGACGGGCTCGCCGCCCTGCCGCGGACCCCCGTCGAGGTGCCGGTGACCGCGGACGACACCGCCTATCTGCTCCACACCTCCGGCACCACCGGGAAACCCCATGCCGTCGTCGTCCCGCACCGGGGTCTGACCAACTACCTCTCCTGGGCGGCCACCGCCTACGCCATGGCCGAGGGCAACGGCGCGCTGGTGCACACCTCGATCGGCTTCGATCTGACGCTGACCGGCCTGCTCGGCCCGCTGGTGGCCGGCCAACGGGTCATTCTGCTGCCCGAAGCCGCCGGAGTGATCGGGCTGGTGTCGGCACTGCGCGGGATGCGGGACCTCAGCCTGGTCAAGCTGACACCGACGCATCTGGACATCGTCGCCCAGCTGGTCACTCCCGAGGAGATCACCGGCAGTGTGCGCACGGTGGTGGTGGGCGGCGAGGCGCTGCGGGCCGAGAGCGCCGCGCTGTTCCACGCCGCCGGTGCCACCGTCGTCAACGAGTACGGTCCGACCGAGACCGTGGTCGGCAGCACCGCCCACCGGATCGACGCGGACGGGCCGTGGCACGGCCGGGTGCCGATCGGGACACCGATCGCCAACACCCGGGCGCAGGTGCTGGATCCGCGCCGCCGCCCGGTTCCCGACGGGGCGGTCGGCGAGCTCTGCATCGGTGGCGCGGGCGTCGCCGACGGCTATCTCGACGAGCCACGGCTCACCGAGGAACGCTTTGTGCCCGATCCCTTCGCGACGGAGGGCTCCCGGCTGTACCGGACCGGCGATCTGGTCCGCCGACGCAGCGACGGCACCCTCGAATTCCTCGGCCGTGCCGACGGACAAGTCAAGATCCGCGGCGTCCGGGTGGAGCCCGCCGAGGTCGAGAGCGTGCTGCGCGCCCACCCCGGAGTCGGGCACGCGGTGGTCGTCGCCCGACGGGACGAGGACCCGGGCGGTTCCTCGCCGCTGGCGGAGGAACTGCGGCTGGTGGCCTATGTGGTGCCCGGGAAGGACACCGGCGGTCCGGCCCCGCACCCCCGTGCGCTGGTCGAGCACTGCCGTACCCGGCTGCCGGAACCGCTGGTGCCCGCCGCCGTCGTGGTGCTCGACGCACTGCCCATGACGGCCAACGGCAAGCTCGACCGGGCCGCACTGCCCGTGCCGGCGGCCGTGAGCCGGTCGGCGGCGGAACACGCCGCATACGTCGTCCCGCGCACCGACACCGAGGAGATCCTGGCCGGCGCGGTCGCCACGGTGCTCGGGGTGGACCGGGTCGGGGCGGCCGACAACTACTTCGTCCTCGGCGGCGACTCGATCCGCAGCGTGATGGTCGTGAGCCGGGCCCGGTCCCGAGGGCTGGACCTCACGGTCGCCGAACTGCACCAGAACCCGGTCATCGGGGACTGCGCGGCCGCCGTGGACCGAAGGCGCCCGGAATCCGACGCGCCGGCCACCGCCCCGTTCGCCCTGATCGACGCCGAGGACCGCGAGCGGCTCCCCGGCGAAGTGCAGGACGCCTTCCCGCTGAACCTGCTCCAGGAAGGGATGATCTTCCACCGCGACTTCGCCGCGAAGTCGGCCGTCTACCACGCGATCGCCTCGGTGCGACTGCGCGCCCCGTTCGATCTCGACGTGCTGCGCACCGTCGTCCGGCAACTCGTCGAACGCCACCCGATGCTGCGGACGTCGTTCGACATGACGACCTTCAGCAGGCCGCTGCAGATCGTGCACGGCAGCTTCGAGACGCCCCTGTACTCCGAGGACCTGCGCGGGCTGTCCGAACGGGAACAGGACGACAAGGTCGGCGCGTGGATCGACCGGGAGAAGCTGCGCGGCTTCGAGCTGCACGACTACCCGCTCATCCGGTTCATGGTGCACCGCCGCAGCGACGAGGAGTTCCAGTTCACCTACGGCTTCCACCACGAGATCGTCGACGGCTGGAGCGAGGCCCTGATGATCACCGAGCTCTTCAGCCACTACTTCTCGCTCATGTTCGACGAACCGATCACGATCCGGCCGCCGAAGACGGGCATGAGCGACGCCGTCGCCCTCGAACTGGAGGCGCTCGGGCGCAAGGAGAACTACGACTTCTGGAACGGCTATCTCGCCGACGCGACGCTGATGCGGCTGCCGAGGACCGGTGCCGCCGCCGGGCCGCGGGCCGACAAGGGCGACCGGGAGATCGTCCGGATCGTCGTCCCGGTGGCCCGGGAACTGTCCGACCGGCTCCAGCAGGTGGCCACGGCGCACGCGGTGCCGCTCAAGAGCGTGCTGCTCGCCGCCCATCTCGCCGTCATGTCGGCCTACGGCGGCAATATCGACACGCTGACCTACACCGTGACCAACGGCCGCCCCGAAGCCGTCGACGGCAGCACCGCCATCGGGCTGTTCGTCAACAGCCTGGCGCTGCGGGTCCGGATGGCCGGCGGCAGCTGGCTGGAGCTGATCGAGGACACCCTGCGGTCCGAGCGGCAGTCGATGCCCTACCGGCGGCTGCCGATGGCGGAACTCAAGCGGCACCAGGGCAACGAGCCGCTGGCCGAGACGCTGTTCTTCTTCACCAACTACCACGTGTTCGACGTGCTGGACCGGTGGATCGAGGCCGGCGTCGAGCACGTGGCCAACGAGCTCTACGGCGAGTCGACCTTCCCGTTCTGCGGCATCTTCCGGCTCAACCGGACGACCGGCCGGCTGGAAGTGCGGATCGAGTACGACAGCCTGCAGTTCTCCGCCGAGATCATGGAAAGCGTCCGGGACTGCTACGTACGGGTGCTGACGGCGATCGCCGCCGATCCGGCCGCGGAATACGGGACCGCCGACCTCCTGCCCGCCCGGGACCGCGAACTGCTCGACGGGTTCACCGACGGCGGCCGCCGCCCTGTGCCGCAGCACTGTCTGCACGCGCTGGTGGAAGAACGCGCGGCCGCGGCCCCCGACCGGGTCGCCGTGGAGTTCGACGGCACGGCCGTCAGCTACCGGGCCCTCAACGAGCGCGCCAACCGGATCGCGCACGGGCTGCGCCGCAGGGGGGTCCGGCGCGAACACGTCGTCGGCGTGCTCGCCGAGCGCTCCGTCGACCAGATCGTCTTCCTGCTCGGCGTCCTCAAGGCAGGAGCCGCCTACCTCCCGCTGGACCCGGCACAACCGGACGAGCGCACCGCGCTCCTCGTGGCGGACAGCGCGGCGCGGGTCGTGCTCGTCCAGGAGCACCTGGCCGGCCGTGTTCCGCCGGCGGCGGAGCCGTTCGCGGTGGACCGCGCCTTCCGGGCGGTCGGCCACGAACCCGTGCACAACCCGGCCGTCGGCACCGGCCCGGCCGACGCCGCGTACGTCATCTACACCTCGGGCTCGACCGGCCGGCCCAAAGGGGTCGTCGTCGAGCACCGCAACGCGGTGGCCTCGGTCGACGCCAGGAACACGGCCTACGAGGAGCCGGCCGGCCGGTTCCTGCTGCTGTCCTCCTTCGCGTTCGACAGCTCGGTGGCGGGCATCTTCTGGACGCTGTCGACCGGCGGCACCCTGGTGCTGCCGAGGGAGGGCACCCAGCTCGACCCGGTGAGCACGGCCACCGTGATCGCCCGGCAGCGTCCGACGCACACCCTGGCCGTCCCGTCCCTCCTGGGCCCGTTGCTGGAGCAGTCCGACCCGGCCGAGCTCGCATCCCTGGCCAGGGTGATCACGGCCGGGGAGGCGGCTCCGTCGGCGCTGTACGAGGAGCTCCGTGCGAAGGTCCCCGGATCCCGGCTCGCCAACGAGTACGGCCCCACCGAGACGACGGTGTGGAGCACCGTGTGGACGGCCACGGAGCCGGTGGAACAGCCCCAACTGCCCATCGGCCGCCCGGTGGCCAACACCCGGGTGCAGGCGCTGGACCAGCACGGACGGCCGGCACCGATCGCGGTGGCCGGCGAACTGCACATCGGCGGGGCCACCGTGGCCCGAGGGTATCTGGGCCAACCGGCCGCCACCGCGGCCGTGTTCCGGCCGGACCCCGACGGCGCGGCCCCCGGCGCCCGCCGCTACGCCACCGGCGACCTCGGCCGGTTCCTGCCCACGGGCGACCTGGAGTTCCTCGGCCGCAACGACCACCAGGTCAAGATCCGCGGTTTCCGGGTGGAACCGATGGAGATCGAGGCCGTGCTGGACGCCCACCCCTCGCTCCAGCGGTCCATCGTGATGGCCCGCGGCGAGGAGACCGGTGAACAGCAGCTCGTCGCCTATGTGCTTCCGGAACCGGGTGAGCGGCCGGACCGGGCGGAACTGCAGAAGTACGTCCGGGACCGGCTGCCGAGGTACATGGTGCCCAGCACCTTCACCGTGCTGGACGCGGTGCCGCTGACCAGCACCGGCAAAGTCGACCGGGCGCAGCTCCCCGACCCGGATCCGGTGGCCGAACTGCCGTATGTGGCACCGCGGACCGAGACCGAACGCCTGCTCGCCGACATCTGGTCCGCGGTGCTCAAGGTCGGCCGGGTCGGTGTGCACCACCACTTCTTCGACGTCGGCGGCGAGTCGTTGCGCGCGATGCAGGCGATCGCGGCGACGAACAAGCTGTTCCGGACCCGGCTGTCGGTGCGCAGGCTGTTCGACGCGCCCACCATCGCCGAGTTCGCGTCCGTGGTGGACGAGGCCAGGACCTCGGGCGCGGAAACGGCCCGGTCCGGCGGGGTGTTCGCCGCGGCTCCCGAAAGCGGCCGGGGATGAACGTGCCGATGACCGACGGCGCCGGGACGCGGGGTGGCCACCGCGGCGGCCGGCTGCCGCTGTCCGCCGCCCAGCAGCGGCTGTGGCTGCTGCAACAACTGGAGCCGGACAACCCGGCGTACAACATCTGCACCGCGATCGAGCTGACCGGACCGCTGAACCCGCTCGCCCTGCGCTCGGCGGTCCACCGGATCGGCGCCAGGCACCCGATGCTGCGCGCCGCGTTCAGCGACGACGGTGCGGAGCCCGCGCAGTACATCACGGCGGCGCCACCGCGCCTGCGGCTGGTCGACCTGTCCGGGGCGGGGGACCGGAGCGCGGAGAAGGAAGCGCACCGGTTGCTCGCCACGATCGCGGCCCGGCCCTTCGACCTGGCCGCGGGGCCGCCGGCGGCCTGGTTCCTGCTGCGCCTGGGAGCGCGGCGACACCTGCTCGTCCTGTCCGTCCACCACCTGGTGTTCGACGGGGGATCGCTCGCCGTGGTGCGCGAGGAGATCGAGGCGCTGTACCGCTGCGCGGTCACCGGCAGCGCACCGCCCGCGTCGGTGCGGACCGCGAGCTGTTCCGAACTCGTCGCCAGACAGGGCGAGATGGCGGAGGAGGCGGCCGGATCGTTCGAGTTCTGGCGGGAGCAGCTCGACGCGGCGCCGCTGCACAGCACCCCGTTCAGCGGCGGCAGAGGCGGACGCCAGGCCCGCCCGGTACGCCGGATCGAACGGTTCGGCCGAGCAGAACTCGCCGGTCTGGAAAGGGTGTGCCGGCTGACCGGCAGCACCACGTACATGGCGCTGCTGGCCGTACTCGGCTGCCTGGTCGGCCGGTACTGCGGGCAGGAGGACGTGGTCATCGGCTCACCGGTGGAGCTGCGCGACGGGGAGCCGGCCACCGGCACCGTGGGCCTGCTGATCAACACCCTGCCGCTGCGGCTGCGGTTGGACGGCGAGCCGGGTTTCGCCGAGGTCCTGCGCAGGACCAGGAACACGCTCCTGGACGCGCTCGAACACCGGCTGCTGCCCTTCGAGCGGATCGTCGACGCCCTCGGACCGCCCAGGGAACTGGGGACCTCCCCGCTGTTCCAGGTGCTGTTCGCCTACCAGCAGCCGCCACGGCCCCCCGGTCTGCCGGGGATCCGGACACGGCTCGTCGACGTGCCCGCGGCGGCGGCGAAGTACGAGCTGACCGTCACCGCGGCGGACACCCCCGACGGCCTGGAACTGACCTTCGAGGCGGACGGGGGACGGTGCACTGCCGCCGAACTCGCCCTCTTCTGCGGGCAGTTCCGGATGCTGCTCGCCGCCGCGTCGGCCGAACCGGAACAGCCGGTGTCGCGCCGGTCGCTGCTGACCGCGCGCCAGTGGCGCAGGGTGCGCACCCCGGCGGCCATCGATCCCGGGGAGGGAGAGCTGGTGCACCGGCTGGTGTCCGCCGCCGCGGCGCGCCACCGGGACGCGGTGGCCGTGGTGCACGGCTCCCGCCAGGTGAGCCACCGCGAACTGGACCGGTGGTCCGACCGGTTCGCCGCGGACCTGCTCGCCCGGGGATGCGGCCCCGGCGACGTGGTCGGGGTCTGGCTGGCCAGGACACCGGAACTGCTCGTGGCCCTGCTGGGAGTGCTCAAGACCGGGGCGGCCTACCTGCCGATCGGCACCGAACAGCCCGTCGGACGGGTTCTGCCGATGCTGGCCGAGACCGGTGCCCGGCTGCTGGTCGGGGACGACGGCCTACTGGCCCGCCGGGGTGCCGGAGCCGTCCGGCTTCCGCCCGTGGTGCGGGTGTCCGCCCTGCCGCCCGGCCGGTCGTCCCCGCCGCGCAGGGCGACGGTGCCGCCGACGGCGCCGGCCTATGTGCTCTACACATCGGGATCCACGGGCCGGCCCAAGGGAGTGGCCATCGAACACCGCAGCGCCGCGGCGTTCCTGCGCTGGGCGGGCGAGGCGTTCGACCCGGCCGAACTGCACAAGGTCCTGGCCACCACCTCGGCCGGCTTCGACCTCGCCTTCTTCGAACTGTTCGCGCCACTGGTCCACGCGGGCACCGTGGTCCTGGCCGAGGACGCCCTGAGGGTGCCGGAAACCCCCGCCGCGGCAGGGGCCACCCTGCTCAACTCCGTCCCGTCCGCGGTGGCCGCCCTGCTGGACGCCGACGGGATTCCCGACTCGGTCACCTCGGTGAACCTCGCCGGAGAACCGCTGTCCCGGGAGCTGGCCGACCGGCTGCACCGCCGCCGCGTCCGCACCGTGGTGCGCAACCTCTACGGGCCCAGCGAGGCGACCACCTACGCGACGGCCGCGGTGATCGGTGCCGGCGACGACCCGCCGCCCATCGGGACGCCGATCGGAACGGCGCGGGCCTGGGCGGCCGATCACCACGGACGGCCGGTTCCCGACGGCATGGCCGGGGAACTGCTCATCGGCGGCCCGGCGTTGGCCCGGGGCTATCCGGGCCTCCCCGCCGGCACGGCGGCGGCCTTCGTCCCCGACCCGTACGGTCCGCCCGGCAGCCGCGTCTACCGCACCGGGGACCTGGTGCGCCGGCGCGACGACGGCGAACTGCACTTCGTGGGGCGCAGGGACACCCAGATCAAGCTGCGCGGAGTACGGATCGAGCTCGGGGAGGTCGAGCACGCGCTGCGCAAGGCGGCACCGGTCCGCGAAGCGGCCGTCGTGCTCGACGGGACGGCCGAAAACCGGCGGCTGGTGGCGTTCGCCAGCGCGGAACCGGGCCGGGAGATCCCACCGGAACGGACCCTGGCCGCGCTGCGCGCCCTGCTGCCCGCCGTGATGATCCCCTCGGAGCTGGTGGTGCTGGACGGCCTGCCGCACAACGGCAACGGCAAGATCGACCGGGCGGCCCTGACCGCCCGTGCAGCAGAGGTCCGCCGGCCGCACCCGCGGAGCGCGGCCCCCGGGACCGCACTGGAACGGGCCATCGCCAGTGAGTGGCAGCGGGTCCTGGGGACCGAGCACATCGGTGTGCACGACGCCTTCTTCGACGTCGGAGGGAACTCCCTCGGCCTGCTCCGGCTGCACAGCGCCCTCGTCCGCACCGTCCATCCGGGGCTGCGGCTGATCGACCTGTTCCGCTTCCCCGACATCGCCGGCCTCGCCGCTCACCTCGGCCGGGCCGGGGCCGGCACGGCGCCGGCGGACCCTCCGGCGCTCGCCCGCGGCCGCAGGCGCCGGCGAGCCGGCGGAGTGCCCCGCCCCCGCCCGGAGGCCACGGCCGCCGAGGAAGAGGGTGGGCGATGACCGGGCAGGACGCCTGCGAGCCGATCGCGGTGATCTCGCTGAGCTGCCGCTTCCCCGGAGCGGAGAACGTCGACGCCTTCTGGGCCAACCTCCGCGCGGAGACCGAGAGCATCAGCCGGTTCCCCGACCCGGGGCCGGAGCCCCGGCCCCGTTTCGTCGGCGCGGAGGGAACACTGGGCGACCCGGCACAGTTCGACGCGGAGTTCTTCGGGTACTCCGCGCGCGAGGCCGAGGTGATGGACCCGCAGCACCGGCTGTGCCTGGAGGCCGCCTGGACGGCGTTCGACACCGCCGGCTACGACCCCGCGGAACTGTCCTTCCCGGTCGGCGTGTTCCTCTCCTGCGGCCTCAGCTCCTACCTGGTGCGCAACCTCCTCCCCAACACCGAACTCCTCCGCACGCTCGGCGGTCTCCCGCTGCTGATCCACAACGACAAGGACTTCGCGGCGACCACGGTCTCCTACAAGCTCGGCCTCACCGGCCCCAGCATGTGCGTCGGATCGGCGTGTTCCTCCTCGCTGGTCGCGGTCCACCTGGCGCTGCGCAGCCTGCAGTCCTTCGAGTGCGACATGGCCGTGGCGGGCGGTGTCTCGCTCCTGGTCCCGCAGGCACAGGGCCATGTCTACGCCGAGGACGCCATCTACTCGCCGGACGGGCGGTGCGCGGCCTTCGACGCGTCGGCCGCCGGCACGGTCGGCGGCAGCGGCGTCGGGTTCGTCCTGCTCAAGCGGCTGTCGGACGCCCGCAGGGACGGCGACCGGGTGCACGCGGTGCTGCTCGGCTCGGCCGTGAACAACGACGGCCGCCGCAAAGCGGGTTACACCGCCCCGGGCGTCGACGGCCAGCGGGACGTGATCATCGAGGCACAGGCGGTGGCCGGGATCGACGCCGGCAGCGTCGGGTACGTCGAGGCGCACGGCACCGGGACCAATATCGGCGATCCCATCGAAGTCGAGGCACTGACCGCGGCGTTCCGCACGACCACCGACCGGACCGGGTTCTGCGCCCTCGGCTCGGTGAAGACCAACATCGGCCATCTCGACGCGGCGGCGGGCATCGCCGGGCTGATCAAGGCGGTCGGCGCCGTGCGCGACGGCGTGATCCCCGCGAGCCTGCACTACCGACGGCCCAACCCGGCGATCGACTTCGCCGGTTCCCCGTTCTACGTCAACGCCTCGACCACGCCCTGGCCCGCTTCGGACTCCCCGCGCCGGGCCGGGGTCAGCTCCTTCGGCATCGGCGGTACGAACGCCCACGTGGTGCTGGAGCAACCGCCCGCCCCGACCACGTCCGCCCGCGAGCGCAGGGCATGCCAACCGGTCGTGCTCTCCGCCCGCTCCGCGGCGGCCCTGACGCAGGCCGGCCGGGAACTGGCCGAGCAGCTGCGCGACCGGCCGGACGCCGACCTCGGCGATGTGGCGGCCACCCTGGGCGGCCGGCGGGCGCACCGCTACCGGCGGGCCGTGGCAGCCGCCACGACCGCGGACGCCGCCACGGCTCTGGCCGAGCCGGTGCCGGCGCACGCGGTCCGGGGCACCGGGCGGACCGCCTTCCTGATCCCCGGCCACGGCTACGGCTATCCGGCCATGGCCCTGGGACTGCACGCGGGGGAGCCGGACTTCCGGCGGCATCTCGACGACTGCGCACGGCTGCTCGCCGCACAGGACATGGACCTTTTCGCGATGCTCCGCACCGAGCAGGCGGGCCCCCAAGGTGCCGCGCCGGTGTTCCAGGTCGCCGAGTTCGCCGTGTCCTGCTCCCTGGCCCGCACGCTGATCGACTGGGGCATCGAACCGGTCGCGATGCTGGGGCACAGCCTCGGTGAGTACGTCGCCGCCACCGTGGCCGGGGTGTTCTCCCTGTCCGCCGCGCTGCGGTTGGTCACCGCCCGCGCCCTCGCGCAGGCCACGCTTCCGGAAGGCCGGATGCTGGCCGTCGCGCTGAGCGCCGACGATCTGCGCCCGATGCTCGACGACGGCCTCACGCTGGCGGCGGTCAACTCCCCGGACCGGTGCGTGGTCGCCGGTGCTCCCGGCGCGGTGGCGGCACTGGCCACCCGGCTGGACGGAGAAGGAGTGTGGACCAGGACGCTGGCCGTCCGGCACGCGTTCCACTCCGGCGCCGTCGACCCCATCCTCCCCCGGCTCCGTACCGCCTTGGCCGAGGTCGAATTCGCCGCCCCACGCCTGCCGTTCCTCTCCAACGTCACCGGGGACTGGGCCGATCCCGCCGAGGTGACCCGCCCGGAATACTGGCTGGCACACATGCGGCGGCCGGTGCTCTTCGACGCCTGTGCCCGGCGTCTCGCGGAGACGGAGCCCGCCGCGCTGCTGGAGCTCGGCCCCGACACCGGGCTGGCCCGCCTGGTGGCCCGCGGGGCTCCCGGCCCGGCGGCGACCGCGAGCTGTCTGCCGTCGGCCGTCGGCGACCCGGCGGCAGAACGGGAAACCGCGCACCTGGTGCGCGCGGTGGGGACGTTGTGGACCTCGGGGTGCCCCTTCGACTGGGCCGCCTTCCACCGGTCGCAACGGCCCCGGCGCACCCCGGTCCCCGGATACCCGTTCCAGCGCAAGCGCTACTGGTCCGAGGCACCGGGGGACGCCACCGGCGTACGGCCCGCCGCCCCCGTGGCCGCCGCCCGGCCG
The DNA here is from genome assembly GCF_041519305.1 of Streptomyces luteireticuli. NCBI lineage: Bacteria > Bacillati > Actinomycetota > Actinomycetes > Kitasatosporales > Streptomycetaceae > Streptomyces > Streptomyces luteireticuli. The sequence goes on along the minus strand of NZ_CP167927.1, from coordinate 521,387 downwards.
GTGTCCGGGGAGCAACTCCACGACTGGGGCTATCTGCCCGGCTGGCGGCACACCGCCGCGGTGCACCCGCCGGCCCGGCAGGACGGCGCGACGTGCCTGCTGTTCGCCGACGGCCCGCTCGGCGCGGCGGTCGCCGGACGGCTCACCGAGCTCGGTGTGCACCCGGTCACCGTGCCGTCCGGGCACGAACGACCGAGTGAACCGCGGCACTACCACGAGCTGTTGGCGGAACTCGCAGCCCAGGGCCGGACCCCGGAACTGGTCGCGCACCTGTGGACCGCCACGGCGGCGAGCGGGGCCGGGACGCCGGACGAGGCCACGGTGCGGCAGGGACAACTGAGCGGGTTGCACAGCCTGCTGCACCTGGCGCGGGCCTTCGGCGCGCACCCGGGAGATCGGCGGGTCCGGCTGGTGGCGGTCACCCGGGGTGCGCAGTCCGTGCTCGGCGACGACCTCGACCACCCCGAACACGCCACCGTGACCGCGGCGGTCAAGGTCATTCCCCGGGAACTGCCCGCGATGTCCTGCACGGCGATGGACATCGGGCCCACCGACGGCGACCCGGACCGGCTGGCGGACCGGATCGTGGCCGAACTGCTGGCCCCGGACCCGGCCACCGAGATCGCCTACCGCGGGCGGCAGCGCTTCGAACGGAGCTACACCCCCCTGCGGCTGGACCCGGTCGCCGAGCCGCGCACCATGGCGACCGGCGGGGTCCACCTGATCTGCGGCGGCCTCGGCGGCATCGGCCTCAGCCTGGCGGAATCCCTCGCGGGCAGCGCCACCGCACTGGTGCTCACCCGGCGCACCCCGTTCCCCGCCGCCGAGGACTGGGACGGCTATCTGGCGGCCCATCCGGCGGGGGACGACACCACGCGGCTGATCGGCCGGCTGACCGCGCTCACCGCCAAGGGCACCGCGGTCCTGGTCCGGCAGGCCGACGTGGCCGACGAAACCCGGATGCGGGCGGTCGTCACCGAGGCCGAGGAGCTGTTCGGGCCGATCACCGGAGTCGTCCACGCCGCGGGGAGCCCCGACACCGCGGGCATGATCCAGCGACGCGACCAGCAGGCCACCGACGAGGCGATCGCCTCGAAGGTGCTGGGCCCGGTCGTGCTCGACAGCGTTCTGCGCGACCGCGAACTGGACTTCTTCGTGCTCTGCTCGTCCATCGGGACCGTGCTGCACAAGCTGAAATTCGGCGAAGTGGGCTATGTGGCCGCGAACGAGTTCCTCAACGCCTACGCCGCCCACCGCGCCTGCCGACGCGACGGGACCACCGTGTCGATCGCGTGGACCGACTGGACCGACGTGGGCATGCGCGCCTCGGCGCAGAAGGAGCTCATCGCGCGCTACGGCCCCACCGCCGGGCACACCGCGTCGGCCGGCGACCCGCTCGACGGGATCAGCCGGGCGGAGGGCGTCGAACTGTTCCACCGCATCCTCGCCACCGGAGGGGCCCCGCAGGTGGTGGTCTGCCCCCAGGACCTCCAGGCGCTGCTGGCCAGGCACGCGGACTTCAGCACCGAGGACCACCGCACGGCCCTCGCCGACCTGAGGATCGCCCCGTCCCGCCGCGACCGGGCCGACCTGTCCACCGCATACCGGGCGCCGGCCACCCCGCTGGAGCGCAGCCTCGCCGGATACTGGGCGGGCCTGCTGGGCGGCGATCCCATCGGTGTGCACGACAGCCTCTTCGAGCTGGGCGGCGACTCGCTGATCGCGCTCCGGCTGCTGTCCCTGATACGGGAACGGCACGGCGTCGAGCTGTCGATGGCGGAATTCTTCGACGCGCCGACCATCGCGGCCCAGGCCGCCGCGATCGAACGCGCCACCGGGGACGAGGTGTTGCTGTGAGCGGAGCCTATCTCGCGGAGCTGCGCCGGCGCGGGATCACCGTCACCGCCGACGGGGACCGCCTGAGGTGCGTGGCACGGCGCGGCGTGCTCACGGCCGAGGTCCAGGCGGAAATCGCCGAGCGCAAGGCCGAAATCCTCCGCGAGTTGCGCGCGGGCGACGGCATCCCGGTGGCCGACGGCGCCCGGGTGCCGCTCTCCTTCGAGCAGGAGCGCATGTGGCTGACCCACCGGTTCCACCCGACGGCCAGCTCCTACCACCTCCCGCTGCACCTCGGGCTCACCGGCGAACTCGCCCTGCCCGCCCTGCGCACGGCGCTGGGGCAGGTGCTGCGCAGGCACACCGTGCTGCGCACCCGCTACCCGGTCGTCGACGGCGGCCCCGTCGCCGAGGTGCTGCCCGCCGGTCCTGCGGAACTGCCGGTGGTGGACCTCTCCGGACTGCCGGTGCCCGCCCGGCGAGCGGCGAGCCGCAGTCGGGCGGCCGCACTGGCCGTCCGCCCGTTCGACCTGACGACCGGCCCGGTGCTGCGGGCCGTGGTGTTCCGGCTCGACCGGGCGGAACATGAACTCGTCCTGGTCCGGCACCACATCGCCGGCGACGGGTGGTCGCTCGGGGTGCTGCTGGCCGATATTGCCGAACTGTACCGGGCATGCGTCGCCGGGATCCCCGCACAACTGGCCGCGCTGCCGGTCCAGTACGGGGACTTCGCCGCCCGGCAACGGCGCCGGGCGCGGGAGCCCGGCTTCGCCGAACGGCTGGCCCGGTGGACAGCGGCACTCGACGGCGCACCCGGACAACTGGATCTGCTCGGCAGGGCCCCCCACCCACCGGCCGACCGGGTCGCCGGGGTCCTGCGGTCCCGGCTCGGCGACGCCGACGTGCGACGGCTCGGACACCTGGCCGCTCAACGGCGGACCACCCTGTTCCCGGTGCTGCTGACCGCATTCGGGATGGCGCTCGCCGGCCTGTCCGGGCAGCGCGACCTGGTGATCGGCAGCCCGGTCGCCGGCCGCCCCCGGCCGGAACTGGACGGGCTGGTCGGCTGCTTCGTCAACCTGCTGCCGCTGCGCCTCGACCTGACGGGCCACGACGGCTTCGGAGCACTCCTGGCCCGGGTGCGCGAGGCCGTCCGACAGGGCCTCGACGACCAGGAGGTCCCCTTCGAGCGGATCGTCGAGGCCGTACGCCCCCGGCGTTCGCTCGCCGAAACCCCGCTCGTCCAGGCGGCCTTCACCTACCAGAACACCCCGGCGCCGCGGGTGGAACTGCCCGGCCTGACCGCGACGGTGCTGCCCTCGCCCCCGGTGGCCGCCAAGTTCCCGCTCACCATGACCGTCTCCCCCCTGCCGGACGGACTGGAACTGGAGCTGGAGTTCGACCGGTCCCGGCTCCACGCCGCGACGGCGGCCGAGCTCCTGGCCGGGACGGAGGCCGTGCTCCGCGCCGCGGCGGCCGATCCGGACCTGCCCGTCGCATCGGTCCGCCCGGTCCCGTCCGCTCCGGCCGTGACCGGCGACCCGGCCCCGGAGGGGGAAACGGGCTGTCTGCACCACGAGGTCGAGCGGATCGCCGCCGGGCGGCCGGACGCCATCGCGCTCAGCTGCGGCCGCGGCCAGCTCACCTACCGGGAACTCGACGCGCGGGCCGACCGGATCGCCGCGGAGATACGGGCCCGCGGCTGCGGACCGGAGGACATGGTCGGGCTGTGCGCCGAGCCCTCGATGGACCTGGTGATCGGGATGCTCGGTATCCTCAAGGCGGGGGCGGCCTATGTGCCGTTGGACCCGGCCGACCCCCCGCGGCGCCGGGCGGAGCTGGCCCGCGCCGCGGGGATCCGGCTGCTGCTCACCCGGTCCACCGTGCGGCACGCACCGGAACCCGGTGCGGACACCCTGCTGTTGGACCGGCCCGGGGACAGGTCAGTGACGGCAGTGCCCGGCCGGGTACGGACGCACCCGGCCAACCTGGCCTACGCCGTGTTCACTTCGGGCTCCACCGGCGGCCCCAAGGGCGTGCTGGTCAGCCACGCGAACGCGACCGCGGTGCTGGCCGCGTGCCGGGCCGCGCTCCCCGCCACGCGCGAACGGCAGACCTGGGCGATGACCCACTCCTCGGCGTTCGACTTCTCCGTATGGGAGATCTGGGGCGCGCTGACCAGCGGGGGCAGGCTGGTGCTCGTCCCCCCGGACGTGGTCCGCGCACCGGACGAACTGTGGGCGACGCTGCTGGCCGAACGCGTCGGCGTGCTCGGCCAGACACCGAGCGCCTTCCGGGCCCTGCTGCCCACCGCACTGCGGACCGGGCCGGGCGGTCCGCCGCTGTCCCTCGTGGTCCTCGGCGGCGAATCCTGCGAAGTGGCCAGGCTCGCCCCCTGGTTCGACCGCATCGGCGACCATGGGCCGGAGCTGGTGAACATGTTCGGCGTCACCGAGACCACGGTGCACGTCACCAGCCGCCGGCTGCGGCCGGACGACCCGCACGGCCCGGTGGCCAGCCCGCTGGGGCGGGCGATTCCCGGTCAGCACGTCGAGGTGCTCGACGGCGACGGGCGTCCGCTGCCGGTCGGCGGCCGGGGCGAACTGGCCGTCGGCGGCACCGGGGTGGCCAGGGGCTACCTCGGCCGCCCCGGACTCACCGCCGACCGGTTCCGGCCCGCGCCCGGCCGCCCGGGCGGCCGGCGCTACCACACCGGTGACCTGGTGCGGCTGCTGCCCGGCGAACTGGACTACCTCGGCCGGACGGACAAGCAACTGTCCTTGCGGGGCTACCGCATCGAACCCGGAGAGATCGAAGCCGCCCTGCTGACGCACCCCGCCGTACGCGACTGCGCGGTGGCCGCCCACGGCACGGGGGACGGACGGCGGCTCGTGGCCTACCTGGTCGCCGAGAGCACCGCGCAGGCCCGGGAGCTGACCAGCGGCTCGCTGCGGAGCTTCCTGTCCGACCGGCTTCCGCGCCATCTGATCCCGCACCGGACGGTCGTGCTGCCCGCGCTTCCGCTGACGAGGAACGGCAAACTCGACGAAGGGGCCCTGCCCGCCCCGCCCCCGGAGCCCGACCGGCCGAGGAGCAGCCCGCCCGCCACCCCGACCGAATCGACGATCGCCGAGCTGGCCGCCGGAGTGCTGGGCCGGGCGAGCCGGGACGGCATCGGCAGGCACGACAACTTCTTCGATCTGGGCGGGGATTCGCTGCAGCTCACCCGGTTCCACTTCCGGATCGTCACCGCCTTCGGCATCGACCTCCCGATCCGCCAGGTCTACCAGGCGCCCGACATCGCCGCGCTGGCCCGGACGGTCGACCGGGTGCGCGCCGGGCACCGGAGCGCACTGATCCGGGAGGCGCTGCGGCTGGCCGAGGCGGGGGAGGAGCCGATATGACCACCAGGGCGGCCACCATCGTCGACATCGCGCGGCAGCACGCCGAACGCACACCGCGCCGCCCCGCCTACCTGTTCCTCGCCGACGGAGTCACGGAGACCGTGAGCCATGACTTCGCCGCCGTCGACCTGCGGGCCAGGGCGATCGCCGCCGAACTGGCCGCACGCGGCTGCCGGGGTGAACGCGTGCTCATCGCCTATCCCTCCGGCATCGAGTACGTCGAGTCCTTCCTGGGCTGCCTGTACGCGGGAAGTGTCGCGGTCCCCTGCGACTCCGGCCGGGGCAGGGCCGGAGCGGAACGGCTCGCCGCCATCAGTGCGGACGCCCGGCCCGCGCTGGTGCTCTGCCGGGCCGACGACGCCCCCGCCACGCCGGCCGGACTGCCCAGGGCCGACGTCCGCGCCGTTCCCGACACGGCCGCCGACGACTGGACCCGGGCTCCGGCCGACCCCGGCGCGACCGCCTTCCTGCAGTACACCTCGGGCTCCACCCGGACGCCGCGGGGCGTCCGGGTCAGCCACGCCAATGTGCTGAGCAACGAGCGCGCGATCCGACTCGCCTGCGGCAACGACCGGGACGCGACCTTCGTCGGCTGGCTTCCGCTGTTCCACGACATGGGCCTGATCGCCAATGTGCTGCAGCCGCTCTACCTGGGCTCCCGGTCGGTGCTGATGCCGCCGGACGCCTTTCTGCGGTCGCCGCTGAACTGGCTGCGGGCCGTCGAGAAGTACCGGGCCCGGGTCAGCGGCGGCCCCAACTTCGCCTACGAGCTGTGCCTGCAGCGCGTCGACGAGGCCACCAGGGCCACCCTCGACCTGTCGGACTGGACGGTGGCCTACAACGGCGCGGAACCGGTCCGCGACTCCACGATGCGCCGCTTCAGCGCGGGTTTCCGCGCCGCAGGATTCGCGCCGGCCGCACACTTCCCCTGCTACGGACTCGCCGAGGCGACCCTGATCGTGACGGCGACACCGTTCGACCGGCCGCCGGCCACGGTACGCGCCGATCCCGCCGCTCTCAGGGCGGGCCGGGTCACCGCCGTGCGGCCGGACGAGCCCGGCACCACGCTCGTCAGCAGCGGGCTCCCGGTCGCGGGGACCGAGGTGCGGATCGTCGACCCGGACACCCGTACGGCACTGCCGCCCGGGCGGATCGGTGAGGTCTGGCTGCGCGGCGAGAGCATCGCGGCCGGATACCACAACCGCCCCGAGGAGACCGGGGAGACCTTCGGCGCCCTCCTCGCCGACACCCACCAGGGCCCCTATCTGCGCACCGGCGACCTGGGGTTCCTGCTGGACGGCGGGCTCCACCTCACCGGGCGGCGCAAGGACCTCATCGTCGTCCGGGGCGAGAACCACCATCCGCACGACCTGGAACACACGGCGGAACGAGCGGATCCGGCGCTGCGGCCCTCCTGCGGAGCCGCCTTCCCGGTGGACGTCGACGGTGTCGAACGGCTGGTGCTGTGCCACGAACTCGGCACGGCACAGGGCGAGCCGGACCTGGCCGGGATCGCCGCCAGGGTGCGGCAGGCGATCGCCACCCGGCACGGCATCGAGGTCCACCGCATGGTCTTCCTGCCCAAGGGGGCGGTGCCGAAGACGACGAGCGGCAAGGTCCGCCGGCAGCAGTGCCGACAGTCCTATCTGGACGGCGAATTGCCCGTCATCGGCACCGTGGGCACCGGCCGGACCGAGGTCCCCGGCCTGCCGGGCCGCGACGCGCTCGACGCGACGGCACCGGGCGGGCGGACCGCGGTCCTGGCGACCGCGCTGGCCGCAACCGCCGCGGCATTGGCCGGTGTCGGCGGGACACCGCCCCGGCCGGACGAGCCGCTGGTACGGCTCGGACTGGATTCGCTGCGGGCGATGGAACTGCGGCACCGCGTACAGCGACGGTACGGGGTGGACATCGGGGCCGAGGCCCTCGCCGACGGTGACAGCCCCCTCGACCTCGCCCGGCGCATCCTGGCGGCGGACACCACGACGGCGACCGCACGGACGACGGTGCGGACGACCGGAGTTACGGCCGACAGCGGACGGCTCGCGCTCACCGCGAACCAGGAAGCGCTGTGGTTCGAGCACGAACTCGACCCGCAGGGCGCCGCCTACCACCTCTCCCGGGTGCTCAGGCTGGACGGACCGCTGGACGTACCGGCGCTGGACCGGGCGCTGCGGACCCTGACCGCGCGGCATCCGGCGCTGCGTACCAGGTTCCCGGTCCAGGACGGGCGGCCCTGGTGCCAGGTGGAAGCAGAAGGCCCGCGACTGCGCGTCATCGAGGTGCCGGCCGAGCGGGACGAGGACCTCACTGCGCGGCTGCTGGAGCTGGTGGAGCGGCCCTTCGACCTCGGCGGGGCCGTGCCGTTCACCGCGACGCTCCTGCGCCGCGGCGCGCACACCCATCTTCTGGTGCTGGTCGCGCACCACCTCGTGCTGGACCTGTGGTCGTTCCTGGTCATGCTCGACGAACTGCGCGCCGGCTACCTCGCCGAGACCACAGGCATCCCGGCGGCGCTCACCCCGGCGGGCAACCCGCAGGCCACCGCGCTGGCCGACGCCGAGGACTACGCCGACTCCCCGGCGTACCCACGAGATCTCGCGTACTGGTGCGAGACGCTGACCGGCGCGCCGGCCGGCCTCGCCCTGCCCACCGACCGGCCGTACCCGCCCCGGCGCGACTTCCACGGCGCCACCGCCGCATTCCGGCTGCCGTCGGAGCTGGTCGACGAGGTGCGCACGCTGGCGAAACAGCGGAACTGCACCCTGTTCACCGTCCTGCTCGCGGCGTACCGGGCGCTGCTGCACCGCTGCACCGGCCGGCCGGACCTCGTGCTCGGCACCCTGTTGGCCGGCCGTGACACCGCCGAACTCGCCGGTGCCGTCGGCTACTTCGTCAACCCGGTACCGCTCCGTTCCCGGTGCGCCCGCGGAACGCCGTTCGCGCGGCTGCTCGCGGACACCGCGACGCTGCTGCGCGAAGCGCTCGCCCATGGCAGATACCCTTTCCGCCGCCTGGTCACCGACCTGGCCCCGGCCAGGGCCACCGGCCGGGCGACGCTGGTGCAGAGCCAGTTCGTGCTCCAGCAGGAATACGGCGAGCTGCGGGACGGCACCTTCGCCCTGGCCCAGGGGGCCGCCGGACGCGCGGAGTTCGGGGCGGCGACCGCGTCCGTGGTGGACGTGCCCCGCCGCTGGTCGCAGCTCGACCTCAGCCTCGGCATGGTGCTGCTGGACGGCGAGCTGACCGGCCGCTGGGAGTACCGGACCGGCCTGTTCGACGCGGACACGGTGGCCGCGCTGTCGGTACACCTCACCGAGCTGCTGCGCGCCGCCGTGGCGGATCCCGAACGCGCGGTGGACGAGATCCCGTTGAGCGAGGACCTCACCGGGGCCGCCGGGGCCGGACCGGCGCGCCGCCGCCCCGACCCCGGCGGCCTGCACCGTCTGGTGGCCGCCGCCGCGGCCGCCCACCCGGACGCGACAGCCGTACTTGCACCCGCGGAGGACGGCGGCACCACGCAGCTGAGCCACGCGGCGCTGCACCGGGCGGCGACCACGGTGGCGGCCGGGCTGCGGGCGGCGGGCGCGGCGCCCGGCGAACCCGTCGCCGTACTGCACCGGCGGGGCCGTCAGCTGCCGATCGCCTACCTCGCCGTGCTGAACGCCGGGTGTGCCGTGCTGCCACTGGACCCGGCGGACCCACCGCCCCGGCACGCCGCGGTGCTGGCCGACAGCGGCGCCGGGTTCCTGCTGACCGAGGAGTCCCTGCGGGACCGCGCCGTCGCCCTGCCCGCACGGACACTGCTCACCACGGAGCTGCTCGCCGCACGGCCGGACCGCCGGTACGCGGCGCGGGTCCACCCCGAACAGCCCGCCTACCTGCTCTACACCTCCGGTTCCACCGGTTCGCCGAAGGGGGTGCTCGTCCCGCACCGCGGCATCGTCAACCGCCTGGCCTGGATGCAGGAGGAGTACCGGCTCGGCGTCGGGGAGCGGGTGCTGCACAAGACACCCGTCGGGTTCGACGTCTCGTGGTGGGAGCTGTGCTGGCCGCTGATCGCCGGCGGCACCGTGGTGCTCGCCCCGCCCGGTGCGCACCGGGACCCGCTGGAACTGGTGCGGATCGTCGAACGGGCCCGGATCGGCACCGTCCACTTCGTGCCCGGCATGTTCACCCCGTTCCTGTCCGAAGCCGCGCGCACCGCCGCCGGGCGCTCGCCGCTGCGCCGGGTGCTGTGCAGCGGCGAAGTGCTCCCGGCCACCGCCAGGGACCGGTTCTTCGAGCTGTTCGACGCGCAGTTGCACAACCTCTACGGCCCCACCGAGGCGTCGGTCGACGTCACGGCCTGGCAGTGCGCACCGTCCGACGCGGGACCGGTCCCGATCGGGCGGCCGATCACCAACACCTCGGTCCGGGTGCTCGACGACCGGCTCCGCCCGGTGCCGGTGCCGGCCACCGGCGAGCTGTTCATCGGCGGGGACGGACTGGCCACCGGCTACCTCCGACGACCGGGGCGGACCGCCGAGGCGTTCCTCCCCGACCCCCACGGGGGACGGGGGCACCGGATCTACCGCACCGGCGACCGGGCCCGGCGCCGGACCGACGGCGCGCTGGTCTTCGTCGGCCGGACCGACCACCAGGTGAAGATCTCCGGAAACCGGGTCGAGCTCGGTGAGGTCGCCGAACTGCTGCGGGCGCTGCCCGGCGTGACCGACGCCGTCGCGACCGTCCGGGAGGGCAGGCTGACCGGCTACGTCACCGGGCGGGACGCCCCGCCCCCCGCCGCGCTCCGGGACCTGCTGCGGCGTTCGGTGCCCGGCCACCTGGTGCCGACGGAACTCGTGGCGGTCGAGGCGCTGCCGGTCACGGCGAGCGGCAAGCTCGACCACCGAGCCCTGCCCGCCCCGGAGCGGGCCCCCGGCCGGGAACGGCCGACCGCCCCGGAACTCACCCCGGCCGAACGCGAACTGGGGGCCCTGTGGGAACGGCACCTCGGCAGGACGGGCATCGACGCCCACACCGACTTCTTCACCCTCGGCGGCGACTCGATCCTGGCCATACGGATCGTCGCCTCGGCCCGGGAAGCGGGATTCGGCTTCACCGTCACCGAGTTGCTGTCCCATCCCAGCGTCGCGGAGCTTGCGGCGTATCTCGACACCCGGCAGGACGATCCCGCGCAGGAGCCCCGGCAGAAGTCCCGGCAGGAGTCCTTGCGGGGGGAGGGGACGGTGCCGCCGTTCGGCCTGTGCCCGGCGCTGGCCGGGCGGCCGGGACTGGCCGACGCCTACCCGGTCTCGATGGCCCAGCGGGCCCTGCTGGTCCACGAGAACGACGACCCCGGCTACGAGGTGTACGTGACCAGCATCGCGGTGGCCGCCCCCGTCGCGCCGGGCGCACTGGAACAGGCCGTCGCCCACGTACTGGCCCAACACCCCTACCTGCGCTCCCACTTCGACCTCACCAGCCATGCCGAGCCGCTGCAGATCGTGCCCACGACCCTCCCGCGGCTGCCCGTCGAGGTGATCGACCGGCGCACCGACCCCGCCCGCGACAAGAACTTCGGCGCGTGGATGCTGAGCGAACGCAAACGGCACTTCGACCTCGCCCACGGACCACTGGTGCGCTTCACCGTGCACGACTACGGCACCGAATTCCGGCTGACCGTCAGCAGTTTCGCCCTCGACGGCTGGTGCACCGCGCTGGTGCTCACCGAACTGCTCACCGCGTACCGTGCCGCATCGCGGGGCCGGCCGCCCGCCCCGGCCGTGCTGCGCACCGGATACGCGGACTTCGTCGAGCTGGAACGCACCGCCATGCGCTCACCGGAGCACCGCGCCTTCTGGGCGGCGGAACTGCGCGGCGCCGAACCCTGCACCCTGCCCCGGCGGACACACCAACGGCCCCCGGCGGAGGGGCCGGTGTACCAGCAGCGCACCGTCGTGGAGATCGACGACGCGACACGGGACGGCCTCGCCGCGCTCGCCGCCGGACTCGGGGTCGGGCTCAAGCACGTCCTGCTCGGCGTGCACCTGTGGATCGTCCGGCTGCTGACCGGCCGCACCGACCTGATCACCGGCCTGGAGACCAACGGCAGGCCCGAACGCACGGACGGCGACCGGGTGGTCGGCGTGTTCAACAACATCCTGCCCCTGCGTGCCGAGGTCCCGGCCGGGGCGAGCTGGGCCCGACTGGCGCTGACCGCCTACGCGGCCGAGACGAGGGTCTCGCCCTACCGGCGTTACCCCCTGGTCACGTTGAACCGGGAGTTCGGCGCGAGCCGGCTGTTCGACACGCTGTTCGTCTTCACCCACTTCCACCTCTACAGCGCGCTGTCCGCGCCGGACGGCCTCGCGGTGTCCGGCCTCCAGGCACCCGACCAGACGTATGTGCCGCTGACCGCCCACTTCAATGTCGACGCGGACTCCGGCCGGCTGCGCCTGCTGCTGGAGACCGACCCGGCCGGGAGCGCCGACGGGCGGGCCACGGAGATCGCGCGGTGGTTCCGGTCCGCGCTGGCGGCCGCCGCGCGGGCACCGCACCGTTCCGCGGCCCGGTGCTGCGCGCGGACCCCCGCGCCACCGGCCGTACTCCCGGCCCCGCCGAAGGCTTCGGTCCTCGCCCTGATCGAGGACGCGGTGCACCGGGGCGCCGACCGGATCGCGCTGCTCGAAGGCGGCCGGCAGGTCAGCTACCGCCTGCTGTGGCAGCGGGCCGGACGGCTCGCCGGAATGCTGCAGGCACGCTCGGCCGGGCCGGAGGCCGTGGTCGGACTGTGGGCGGACCGCAGCATCGACGGCATCGTCGGACTGCTGGCCGTCCTGCGAGCAGGAGCGGCCTATCTGCCCATCGACCCCGAAACCCCACCGCACCAGATACCCGCGCTGCTCGCCGCCGCAGGCGCGGCACTCATGGTGATGCCGCCCTCGGCCGCCGCCCCCGCCGGGGTCGCCCCGCAGGCGATCCTGCGCACCGACGGCACCGGCCGCGGTACGCCGGTGCGGCTGCGCCGCCCGGCACTGCACCCGGAACACCTGGTCTGCGTGCTGGCCACCTCGGGCTCCACCGGACAGCCGAAACCGGTCGGCGTCCCGCACCGGGGCCTGGCCAACTACCTGAGCTGGAGCGTTCCCACGTACGGGATCACCGAGCGCGCCTTCGCGCCGGTGCACTCCTCGCTCGCCTTCGACCTGACCGTGACCTCGCTGCTCGCGCCGTTGGCGGCCGGAGGGACGGCACACCTGGTGCCCGGCACGGACCCGGCCAGGCTGGGCGCGGCCCTGGCCGTCGGACGCCACACCCTGCTGAAGGTCACACCGTCCCATCTGTCCGCGCTGACCGCGCAACTGGCCGCGCGGCGGCACGGGCTCACCGGCGTCACCGTGGTGGTGGGCGGCGAGCAGCTGGACTCCGCCCAGGTCGCCGCGCTGCGCGAAGTCGCCCCGGACGCCGTGGTGTTCAACGAGTACGGGCCGACCGAGACCGTCGTCGGCTGCTGCGCCCAGCGGGTGGCGGCGGACCCCGGTGCCGGACCGGTGCCGATCGGCCTCCCGATCACGGGCAGTTCGGCCGTGGTGCTCGTGGACGGAGCGCCCGCCCCGGACGGCGTGCCCGGAGAGCTGGAGGTCGGCGGACACGGGGTCACCAGGGGCTATCTCGGCCGGCCCGCGGACACCGCCGGGGTCTTCGTCCCGGATCCGGAGCGCCGCGGCGCACGCCGCTACCGCACCGGGGACGTGGTGCACCGGCTGCCCGACGGGGCGCTGCTGTTCCACGGGCGCACCGACCGGCAGGTCAAGATCCGCGGCTTCCGGGTGGAACTCGGCGAGATCGAGCAGGCGCTCGCCGCACACCCGGCCGTCGCCCGGGCCGCGGTCCTGCTGCGCACGGCTCCGGCCGGCGGCCCGCGGCTGGTCGCCTACTGGACCCCCGACCGACGGCCGGGCCACCGCGATCGGCTGCCCGACGCCGGGCAGTTGCGCGGCTGGCTCGCCGCCCGGCTGCCCGGCCGTCTCGTCCCCGCCGAGATCCGGCAGCGTGCCGAGCTGCCGTTGACCCGGAACGGCAAGACCGACTACGCGGCGCTGTCCGAGCCGCGCGACCGGCGCGACTGGCTGATCGAACGGCTGGAGTCACTGACCGAGCAGGAAGCGGCCCTGCTGCTGCGGAATCCAGAGCACCCGCCGGGCACACCGGACGAAGCCGGAGGCAGCGATGTCCGAACCTGACGCGCGCGTGGCGCGGCTGTCCGCGGCCAAACGGGAACTGCTGGCCAGGTGGATGGCCGAGGACGCCCCCGACGACGACGGACCCGCGCGGTCCGACGGGCCCCGGACCGAGGCCGAGCGGACCGTCGCCGCGGTCTGGCAGGAGGTGCTGGAGCTGGACCGCGTCGGGATCGACGACGACTACTTCGCCCTGGGCGGGGATTCGGTGCACGCCATCGTCATCGTGGCCAAACTGGAGCTCGCCGGATGGCGGATCACCGCCCAGGACCTGTTCGACCTGCCGACCGTACGGGCCGTCGCGCAGCGGGCGACGCGAGAGGCGCCCGCCTCCGCCCGGCCGCGGACCCCCGCCCCCGACGCGTATCCGCTCGGCCCGATGCAGGAGGGCATGCTGTACCACTCGGCCGGCGGCAGCGGCCCGGGCGCGTACCTGGTACAGGTCTGCTGCCTGCTGACCGGACCCCTCGACCCGGCCGCGTTCCGCGCGGCCTGGCAGACGGTAGTGGCCGCGAGCCCGGCGCTGCGGGTGTTCTTCGACTGGCACGAACGGACACACCCCCGCCAAGTGGTCGCCCCGGAAGCCGAGATGGTCGTCGACCACCTCGACTGGCGGGACCGCGACGAGGCGGACCGGGCCACCGCCCTGACCGCGTTCCTCGACCGGGACCGTGCGCGCGGCTTCGACCTGGGCAGCGCGCCACTGCTGCGGCTGACCCTGCTCCGCGAGTCCGACACCGCACACCGCTGTGTGTGGACCCACCACCATCTGATTCTCGACGGCTGGTCCCAGCAACTGGTCCTCGCGGACGTCCTCGACTGCTACCGGGCCCTGACGGCGGGCGAGCGGCCCCGGGTGCCGGACAGGCCCGCCATGCCCGACTACCTGGACTGGCTCCGGACCAGGGACCACGCCGCCGACGAGAGGTTCTGGGCCGGACAGCTCACCGGAGTGACGGCGGCGACCAGGATCGCGGGGCCGGACCGCGCGAACGGCCACGTGGCCGCCGTACGGCGCGGTGACGTCACCCTGACCGTGCCACGGGCCCTCGCCGCCGGACTCGACGCGTTCTGCCGCCGCAACGGGCTCACCGTGAGCACCGTTCTCCACGGTGGCTGGGCACTGCTGCTCGCCGAGCTGTGCGCGAGCACGGACGTCGTCTTCGGCGTCACCGTCTCCGGCCGCCCGCCCGGCCTGCCCGGCGCGACCGAACTGGTCGGCCTGCTCATCAACACGGTGCCGCTCCGGGTGGACTGCGCGCCGGACGGCGTGGTCCTGCCCTGGCTGCACGAGCTGCAGCACCGGCTGGCCGGGATGCGGGAACACGGCCACGTCCCGCTCGGCCGCATCACCCGGGGCCTCGGGCCGGGCCGGGGCCCCGGCCTGTTCGACACGATCGTGGTGATCGAGAACTTCCCCACCGCCGTGGGCCGGAACGCCGGGGACGGGCTGCGGATCGAGGAGGTGCGCACCGTGGTCGACGAGGGCTATCCGCTGGTGCTCGAAATCGTGCCCGGCGAAGAGCTGCGGCTGCTCGCCCGGCACGATCCGGCCCGGCTCCCCGCATCCCGCGTACGGGCCATGCTCGACGCGCTGACGGCATGCCTCGCCGCATTCGTCGCCGACCCGGCCCAGCCGCTTTCCGGTCCGCGGACCCTGCTCGCCCGGCGGAACGAACAGCACCTCGAACAGGAGCGCCGGGCCGACCGGGACGCAGCAGGCCGTGACGTGAGGGCGGCACGGCGCCGGAAGACCGATGAGGAGCGAGCGTGACACAGGTCGTGGTGACCGGAGCCGGCGGCTTCATAGGAGCGCACCTGGTCCACGCGCTGAAAAGCAGTCAACCGCCGGTGCGGGTACGCGGAGTGGACGTGCATCCGCCCGAGTACGGGACCGGCGGGGCCGACGAGTTCGTGCTCGCCGACCTGCGCGAGCCCGACCAGTGCGCGGCGGCGGTCGCCGGCGCGGACCAAGTGTTCGCGCTGGCCGCCAACATGGGCGGCATCGGGTGGACGCACGCGGCGCCTGCCGAGATCCTGCGGGACAACCTGCTGATCTCGGTCAACACCATCGAGGCGTGCCGCAGGGCGGAGGTCGGCACCGTCGTCTATACGTCCTCCGCCTGCGTCTACCCGAACTCCCTGCAGCGCAGGCCCGACAGCGCCCCGCTGCGGGAGAGCCCGGTGTTCCCCGCCGACCCGGACATGGAGTACGGCTGGGAGAAGCTCACCACCGAGATCCTGTGCGACACCTTCCGCCGCACCTACGCCATGGACATCAAGGTCGCCCGCCTGCACGCCATCTACGGCCCGCTGGGCGCCTATTCGGGACTGCGGGCCAAGTCCCTGTCCATGCTGTGCGGCAAGGTGGCCGCCGTGCCGGGGGACTCCGGCGAGATCGAGGTGTGGGGGGACGGCACCCAGACCAGGTCCTACTGCTACATCGACGACTGCGTCACAGGCCTGCTCCGGCTCGCGCAATCCACCGTGGACCAACCGGTGAACATCGGCTCCGAGGAGCGGATCAGCATCGCGGAACTGGTCGGCCGGATCTCCGCCATCGCGGGAAAGAAGATCGTTCCGCGCTACCGGCCCGACAAACCGGTCGGACCGATGGGCCGCGTCTCCGACAACACGCTCTGCCGGCAACTGCTCGGCTGGCAGCCGGCCACCTCCCTCGACGACGGACTGCTCCGCACCTACCGCTGGATCGAGAAACACGTCGCCACGGCACGCACCGGAGAGGAGGACCGGCGGTGACAGGGGACCGGAAAACGCTCGACGCCGCCCACGACCTCGGCAGACTGCTCCTGGGCCACCACGGCCGCTACCGGGACGGCACACTCCAGGACCTGGTCACCGACCTGCTGCGGGACCGGCACAACCGGCGCGGCTGGATCGTCGACGCGGTGAACGGCAGCCTGCTGGTCCGGCAGAAGCTGGCCTACGCCCTGCGGCTGGAACCCCGACGGCTGTGGAGCAAGGCGGCGTTCCCCCTGCGTGCCGCGGCGGTCACCGCCGCACCGCGCCCGCTGTCCCTGCTGTGCCCGACCAGGAACCGCGTGGACAACCTGAACGCGTTCCTGCGCAGCGTCCAGCGCACCGCCGCGGCACCGGGACGGATCGAAGTGCTCTGCTACGTCGACGAGGACGACCCCGCACTGCCGCAGTACCGGGAGCTGTTCGACCGGGCGCGCGGGCGCTTCGGAGCGATCGGCCGGTGCGCCCTGCACGTCGGGCCGCCGATCGGGGTCGCGGAAGCCTGGAACCGGCTGGCTGAACACGCCGACGGGGACTTCCTGCTGATGGCCAACGACGACCAGCTCTACGTGGACCACGGCTGGGACGTCGCACTGGACCAGCGGGCCGCGGAACTCACCGAACTGCACGGGGACTCCGTGCTGTGCCTCTACTTCGACGCGGCACAGTACCCGGAAGGCGGCTGCGACTTCCCGATCGTCAGCAGGTCCTGGTACGACACCCTCGGCTATTTCGTACCGACGATCTTCCAGCAGTGGGAGGTCGAGAAATGGGTCTTCGACCTCGCACGACGGCTGGGCAGGCTGTACCCGGTGCCCGGAGTCTTCGTCGAGCACCGGCACTACCAGGACTACAAGGCACCGTTCGACGACACCTACCAGCGGCACCGCATGACCAGGGGGAAGTCGATCGCCGACCACGCCCTGTTCCTCCGTACCGAGCAGCAGCGCGTGGCGGAGGTGGACAAGCTCGCCGCCCGTATCGCGCACGGGCGGCGCGGCGACCGGCGCGACACAAAGCCGTCCGAACCGCTGCCCGAACCGCTGGCCGGCCGGGCCCGCCGGCACTACCGGGCACTCATCGACGAACTCCACGCGGGCGGACAGCCCCGGGCCGCGGCGGACTGCGCCGACCTCGCGGTCCGTCAGGGCCTGTGGGTCTCGGCACTGCACCGCCCCGCGGAGCTCCACCGGGAGCTGCCGGTGCGCATGGACTACGACCCGGCCGACTTCTGGTTCACCGACCGGCTCGCAGACCGGCACGAGGCGATCGTGGAAGAGTTGCGCGCCGCACCGATCGGCGACCGGCTGCTCCCCGAAGGCGGCCGGGAGGCCGGGACCGATCACATCGAGCTGTACCGCGACGGCACATGGACCGCGTCGGCCGACGCCCTGCCGGTCCTGCGCGGCGTCCTCGACAAGATCCCCGAAGCGCTGCTGTTCCCCGGGGCGACCGTCGAGCTGATGCTCCAGCATCCCCCGACCCGCCAACCGGCGTGCTGCGGACCCGGCAACGCCCACCTCCGGGTCGAATTCGGCCTGGTCGTCACGGCGGGCAGCGGGATCAGAACGGGGGACCGGACGAGGACCCGGACCGATGGCGGCTGCCTGATCTTCGACGACGGCCTCGAACAGGAGCGCTGGCACCAGGGCACCGGCCCGAACGCCGTGCTCACCTTCCGAGTTCCGCATCCGGACCGGTGACCGGCGTGTGCGGCATCATCGGGATCTTCGCCCGGGACGCGGGACTGCCCATGGACGCGGCGGACGCGGCGATGGCGGTGCTGCGCCCGCGGGGACCCGACGGCGAGGGCATCTGGCGCTCGCCGGACGGGCGGGCGGTGCTGGGGCACACCCGGCTCGCCGTGGTCGACCCGGCGGGCAGCGCCCAGCCGCTCGGCGACGGGCCGAGCCGGACCCGGCTCGTCGCGAACGGCGAGTTCTACGACTACCGGCGCATCCGCACCGAGCTGGCCAGGACCGGGCACCCCTGCCGCACCCGCGGCGACAGCGAGATCGCGCTGCGGCTCTACCTCAGGGACGGCCACCGGGCACTGCGGACCCTGCGGGGCGAGTTCGCCTTCGCGCTGTGGGACGGCCACCGGAAGGAACTGTTCGCGGCGCGGGACCGGTTCGGCGTCAAACCGCTCTACTACGCCCAACGGGACGGCAGGTTCTATCTGGCCTCCGAGATCAAAGCCCTCCTCGCCTGCGGTCTCCCGGCCCGCTGGGACCCGGCGGCCTACGCGGCCCACCTCCAGATGGCCCTCCCCCCGGACCGGACGCTCTTCGACGGCATCCGCCAACTCCCCGCCGGCTGCTACCTGCTGGCCAACGACGGCGGGGCCACCGTCCACCGCTACTGGGACCTCGACTACCCGACGGCCGAAGAGCTGGCCGGGACCGAGCACGGCTCGCCGGCCGCCCTCACCCGGCATCTGACGCAGGTGCGGTCCGGACTGGACGAGGCCGTGCGGCTGCGGACGATCGCCGACGTCCCGCTGGCCTGCCACCTCAGCGGAGGCGTCGACTCCTCGGCCATGGCCGCCACCGCCGCCGGCCACCGCGAAGTCACCACGTTCACCGTCTCCTTCGCCGACGCCACACTGGACGAGAGCCCGGTCGCGGCCCGGACGGCCGCCCGCCTCGGCGTGCCCCACCACCGGATCGACCTCACCCCCGCGGACTTCGCCGAGAACCTGACCGCCACGATCCGCGCCGGCGAGATGGTGCAGGAGAACGCGCACGGCGTCGCCAGATACCTGCACAGCGCGGCGATCGCCGCCAAGGGCTTCAAGACCGCCCTGGCCGGGGAGGGCGGCGACGAACTGTTCGCCGGATACCCGCAGTTCCAGCAGGACCTCGCGCTGAGCCGGTCCCCGGCGGCCATGGACCGGGCCCGGGCCGGATACCGCAAGCTGGCCGAGTTCGGAGCCCCGCCGCAGCTGCGCAGCGTGCTCGACCGGCTCGGCTTCCTGCCGGGCTGGCTCACCCAACGGCACTTCGCCGTACTGGCACCCTCGCGGCCCCTGCTGCGCCCGGAGTTCGCCGAGGTGCTGGCGGGGACCGACGCCTGCACACCCCTGCTGGACCAGTCCCGGCACCAGCTGGACGGACGCTCTCCACTGCACCAGTCGATGTACCTGTTCGCCAAGAGCTGGCTGCCCAACTACATCCTGGCCGCCGAACGGCTGGACGCCGCGCACGGGGTCGAGGTCAGACTGCCGTTCTTCGACCACCACCTGTTCGCCACCGCCAGGACCGCGCCGCTGCCCTGGTACACCCGCGAGGGCACCACCAAATACGTGCTGCGCGCCGCCGTCCACGACCGGCTGCCCGAGGAGGTGCGCGCAGGCGGGAAACGCGGCTTCTTCGCCCCGCCGATCGTCTGCGACGACGGGCTGCTGGCGAAGGCGCGCGAAATGTGCGCCGGCCCGGCCCTGCGGGACAACCCCTTCTACCACCCGGCCGCGGTGGCCCGGCTGCTCGACGAACTCCGGGCACGGCCGGCCGGCCAACGGGCGGGCAGCGAACGCCTGGTGCAGCTGGTAATGGCGACGAGCGTGCTCACCGCCGAATTCGGGATGACCACCGGCGGGGTGACCGGATGACGAATGAGGGGCGGTCATGACGGAACCGGCACTGGAGGAGATCCTCGCCGGGCTGGCGGAGCCGGAGGCGGCGGAGCTGCGGCGGCGGATCACCGCGCTGTCCCCCGAGGGCAGGGCGCTGTTCGAGCGGACGCTCTCCCCGGGCCCGGCCACGGCCTCCCCGGCACCCACGGCCGGGACAACGCGGCCCTCCTTCGGACAGGAACGGATGTGGCTGCTCAACGAACTGGCGCCGGCCGCCTGCACCTACGCCACCGCGGTCCGGCTGCGCGGCCCGCTGAACCCGTTCGCGCTGCGGTCGGCGATCGACGCCGTCGCACGACGCCAGGAATCCCTGCGCACCCGCCTGTACCAGGCCGAGGACGGAAGCCTGGTCTGCTCGGTCGCCGACGGGATCACGATGCCGTTCCTCCTGGTCGACCTCTCCCACCCGGCCGCGGCCGAGGACCGGGACGAGCGGCTCGGCGCACTGCTGCGGGCCCAGGCGCGCCGCCCTTTCGACCTGCGCCGCGGACCACTGCTGCGCACGGTGCTGTTCCGGCTGGGCCCCGACGACCATCTGGTCCTGCTGGGCATCCACCACGCGATCACCGACGGCTGGTCCAACGGCGTGCTGGCGCAGGCCCTTTCGGACTGCTACCGGGAGCTCACCGCCGGGCGGCCGGTGAGTCTGCCGTCCCCCGCGCTCGGCTACCGCGACTATGCCGCCTGGCAACGCCGACGGCTCGCCGGACCGGAAGCCGGTGAGCTGACCGGCTTCTGGCGCGCCCGGCTCGCCGACCTGCCGTACACCGAGCTGCCGTTGGACCGTCCGCGGCCGGCCACCGGACGCGGCGCCGGCGCCAACCACAGCCTCCTGATCGGACCGGAGCTGGCCGGCCGCCTCGGCGCACTGCGACAGCGGACCGGCGGCTCCCTGTTCATGCTGGTGCTGACCGCCCTCTCGGTGGTGCTGCACGGCTGGACCGGACAGCGCGACCTCGCGGTCGGCACCCTCGTCTCCGGCCGCACCCGGCCGGAGTTCGACCGGCTCATCGGCTACTTCGTCAACGTCGTGCTGTTACGGCTGCGGGTCGAGGACGGGCAGACCTTCCGCGAACTCTGGGCGGCGACCCGCACCTCCACCCTGGAGAGCCTCGCCCACCAGGAGATGCCCTACGAGCAACTGCTGGAGCTGCACCGGTCCGACGGCGCGGGCGACACCCCGATCAGGGTCCTGTGCGTCGCACAACAGGCGCAGCCGACCCTCGAATTACCGGGCCTGACGGCCGAACAGCCGGACATCGAGCTGGGGGCGGCGCAGTTCGACCTGACGGTCGAGATCTGGGAACAGGCCGACGGCATCAGGATCTCCTGCCAGTACGACCTGGACCTGTTCACCGCATCCACGATCGCGCTCCTCGCCGGGCAACTGCACACCGTGCTGGACCGGTGCGCACACGACCCCGGCCTGACCGCCGACCGGCTGCTGGCCCCACCGGCCGCCGCCGAGCCCGCACCACCGGCGGCCGACGAGCGGCCCGACAGCATAGCCGCGGCCTTCGAGCGCCAGGCCGACCGCACCCCGGACGCGATCGCGATCGTCGCCGGCGGGCATTCGGTGAGCTACCGCGCACTGGACCACAGGGCCAACCGACTGGCCGGACACCTGCGGGCGCGGGGAGTCGTGGACGGCGACCGGGTCGCCTGCTGTCTGCCCCGCTCGGTCGACTCGGTGGTCGCCGTGCTCGGGGTGCTCAAGGCCGGAGCGGCCTATGTGGCGCTGGACCCGGCCCAGCCCGCCGAACGGCTCGCCGGGATCGTCGCCGACGCCCGGCCCCGGTACGTTCTCACCACCACGGGGCTGCTGCCCCGCTGTCCCACGACGGACAGCCCCCCGATGACGGTCGACGACCCGGACGAGCCGGCCGGACCGGCACCCCGCCCGCACCGGCCCGTCCACCGGGAGTCGGCGGCCTACCTGATCTACACCTCCGGCTCGACCGGCCCGCCGAAGGGCGTCCTCGGCACCCACCGCGGCGTCCTCAACCGAGTCCGGTGGATGCAGCGGGCCCACCCCGCCACCGGCGCGGAGGTCTGGGCGGCCAGGACGTCCCCCGGCTTCGTCGACGCGGTGTGGGAGACCTTCGGCCCGCTGCTGTCCGGCGTGCCGCTGGTGCTGCTCGGCGACGAGGACACCGCCGACCCCGAGCGGCTGGTCGCCCGGCTGCGCGAACACCGGGTGACCCGGCTCGTGGTGGTGCCGACCCTGCTGCGCATCCTGCTCGACGACCAGCCCGACCTGCACCGGCGGCTGCCGGACCTGCGCACCTGGGTCAGCAGCGGCGAAGCGCTCGGCACCGACCTCGCCGAACGGTTCCACCGGTGCCTGCCCGGCCACCGGCTGCTCAACCTCTACGGTTGCGCCGAGGTCGCCGCGGACGCCACCGCGTACGAGGTGAAACCCGGCGACACCCCGGCGACGGTCCCCATCGGCCGCCCCATCGACGGCGTGGCCACCCGCGTGCTGACCCCGGCCGGCCTGCCCGCGCCGACGCTGGGATTCGGCGAACTCCACGTCGGCGGAGCCGGGCTGGCCCTCGGCTACCACGGGCGGCCCCGGGAGACCGCCGCCCGGTTCGGACCGGTGCGGGACGGCGGGCCGGGGCAACGCTGGTTCCGCACGGGCGACGCGGTGCGCCGCCGCGCCGACGGGACCCTGGAGTACCTCGGCAGGCTGGACGCACAGGTGCAGATCCGCGGCCACCGCGTCGAGCCGGGCGAGGTCGAGCACGCCCTCCTGCGGCATCCCGGAATCCGCGCCGCCGCGGTCGTCACCCGCCCCGACAGCATCGGCGCACCCCTGCTCGCCGCGTATGCGGTCGCCACCGACGAGGCGCGGCCGCCGCACGACGTGACCGGATTCCTGCGCAAGTGGCTCCCCGCCTATGCGATGCCGGCCACCGTGGACCTGATCGCGGAGCTGCCGCTGAACGCCAGCGGCAAGGTCGACCGGCGGCGGCTGCGCGCGCTGCGACCGCACCCGGCACCGACGGCGGAGCAGCGGCCCGGACCGGTCACCGGGCCGACCGAGGCCGCCGTGCTCGACGTCTTCACCGAACTGCTGCCGGTCGCGCGCCGACCGGGCCCGTCCGACGACTTCTTCCTGCTGGGCGGCAATTCGCTGCTCGCGGCGAGGGTCGCGGCGGTGCTCCGCGAGCGGCTCGGGACCCCGGTCGGGCTGCGCGACCTCCTCGCGGCGCCGACGGCCGGAGCACTGGCCTCCCGGCTCGACGCGGCGGCCGGACACCGGAATCCACCGGAAGCCCCGGCGCGTCCGGCCCCCGACCCGGCGGCACGGCACGCGCCGTTCCCGCTGACCGACATCCAACGGGCCTACCTCGTCGGCCGGGACGCCGACCTGGTGCTCGGACGCGTCTCCACCCACGCCTACCTGGAGCTGACCGCCACCGGACTGGACCTCGGCCGGTTCCGGGCCGCACTGCGGGCGGTGATCGAGCGGCATCCGATGCTGCGCGCCGTGGTGTCGGACGACGGCACCCAGCGGGTGCTGGAGTCGGTTCCCCCCTACCGGATCGCCGTCCAGGACCTGCGACGGGACACCGCCGCGGAGCGGGCGGCACGGCTGGCGAGCCGGCGGGCCGAACTGTCCCACCAGGTGCTGCCCGCCGACCGGTGGCCGCTGTTCGACGTCCGGGCCTCCCTGCTGCCCGGCGGGGACACGCTGGTGCACATCAGCATCGACGCGCTCATCTGCGACGCCCACAGCTTCGGGCTGGTGATGGCCGAGCTGACCGACCGCTACACCGGCCGGGAACACGCATACCCGCCGCTGGAACTGACCTTCCGGGACTACGTGCTGGCCGCCGAACGCCGACGGGCCGGACCGGAGCACCGCGCCGCCCGGCAGTACTGGGACGACCGCCTCGCCGACCTGCCCGAGGGACCCGAACTGCCCCTGGCCACCGCACCGGAGAGCATCGACCGGCCGCACTTCGTACGCCGTTCCGGCACGCTGGACCCCGCGGACTGGTCGGTACTCAAGGCGAGGGCCGCCGAGTTCGGCCTGACACCCTCCTCCGTCCTCCTCGCCGCCTTCGCCGAGACCGTGACCCGGTGGAGCAGGCGCCCGCACTACAGCCTGATGCTCACCGTGTTCCGGCGCGAACCGGTGCACCCCCAGGTCGACCTGATCGTCGGCGACTTCACCGCGCTGTCCGTGCTCGAAGTGGACCACCGCACCGCGGCGCCCTTCGCGGACCGCGCCACCGCCCTGCACCGACTGCTCTGGACCGACCTGGACCACGCCCAGGTCAGCGGTGTCCGGGTCATGCGGGAGTGGGCCCGGCAGCACGGCCGCCCGCCGCACCTGCTGACCCCGGTGGTGTTCACCTCGAACCTGCCCCTGACCACCGCGTCCGGCACGGCGGAGGCCGGGCGCGCCCCGCTGGGCGCACTCGGCCACGGGATCACCCAGACCCCGCAGGTGCACCTGGACCACCAGGTCGCCGAGAACAACGGCGCTCTCGCCTTCAACTGGGACGCGGTCGACGAACTGTTCCACCCCGGCGTGCTGGACGCGATGTTCGACGCATACCGCGGGCTCCTGGCCGACCTGGTGGCCGACCCCGCGCACTGGACCCGCATCCGGGAACCGGCGCTCCCCGCCGCGCAGCAGACCGTCCGGTCGGCGCTCACCGCCACCGACACCACCGCCCCGCGGCCGCACTGCCTGCACGAACCGGTGTTCGCCCGCGCGGTCGCACAACCCACGCACCTCGCGCTGGTCGACGGCGAAACCAGGATGACCTACCAGGAACTGGCCGAACGGGCCCACCGGGTGGCGAACACCCTGCTGCGCACCGGCGACCCCCACAACGGGCTGGTCGGCATCGCCACGGGCAAGGGCTGGCAGCAGGTGGTCGCCGCGCTCGGCGTCCTGGCGGCCGGGATGGCCTTCCTGCCGCTGGACCCCGAACTGCCCGACGCACGCATGCTGCACCTGATGGAACGCGGGGAACTGCGCACCGTGCTCACCCGGCGGGCGCTGGCGGACCGGCTGCCGCGACCGGCCGGAGTACGGGTGATCGCCGTCGACCGGCCGGACGGCCCCGACCGCCCGGACGGTCCGCCGCGGATCCGCACCGACCCCGCCGACCTCGCCTATGTCATCTTCACCTCCGGCTCGACCGGAACGCCCAAGGGCGTGATGATCGACCACCGCAGCGCGGCGAACACCATCGACGCGGTCAACCGGCGGTTCGGAGTCGGCCGGGACGACCGCGTCCTGGCGGTCTCCTCCCTGAGCTTCGACCTCGCCGTCTACGACCTGTTCGGCCTGCTGTCCGCCGGGGGCACGGTCGTCCTCCCCGCACAGGACAAACGGCGCGACCCGGCGCACTGGGCCGAACTGGTCGCCCGGGAACGGGTCACGATCTGGAACTCGGTGCCCGCGCTGGCGGAAGTCCTGACCGAGTACGCCGGAAAGCTCGCACCGACCGCGCTCGCCACACTCCGGCTGGTCCTGCTCAGCGGCGACTGGATCCCCGTCGCCCTGCCCGACCGGCTCCGCGCGCTGGCCACCGGAGCACAGCTGATGAGCCTCGGCGGCGCGACGGAGGGATCCATCTGGTCGGTCTGGTACCCCATCGGCGAGGTCGATCCCGCCTGGCGCAGCATCCCCTACGGCGTGCCCATGGCCAACCAGTCGGTCCGGGTGCTCGACGACCGGCTGCGGCCGCGTCCCGACTGGGTGGCCGGCGAGCTGTACATCGGCGGCGCCGGCGTCGCGCGGGGGTACTGGCGTGACGAGGAACAGACCCGGTTCCGGTTCCCGCGCGACCCGGTGACCGGCGAGCGCCTGTACCGGACCGGCGACCTGGCCCGCCATCTGCCCGACGGAAACCTGGAGTTCCTCGGCAGACAGGACGGCCAAGTGAAGATCAACGGCTACCGGGTCGAGCTCGGCGAGGTCGAGTCGGCGCTGCAACGGCTGCCGGAGATACGGGCGGCGGCCGTGGTCGCGCCCGGCGAACCGGGGACGGAACGGCGGCTGACCGCCTTCTTCGTCGCCGAGCCGGACACCGTCCGGGAACCCGCCACGCTGCGGACCCGGCTCGCCGCCGTCCTGCCGCCGTACATGATTCCCACCGAGTTCCACCGGCTCGACCGGATCCCGCTGACCGGCAACGGCAAGGTGGACCGGGCCGCGCTGCACGCACAACTGCCGCGCCGGGAACGGCGGACGGCACCGGCGAGCGGCGCGGCGGACCCCCGGCGGCACGGCCGGCTGCTGGCGGAACTGGCCGCCATCTGGGCCGAACTCCTCGCCGTGCCGAGCGTCCGGCCGCAGGACAGCTTCTTCGCGCTCGGCGGCACCTCGCTGGAAGCCATCCGGCTCGTCGCGAGACTCCAGCAGGAACTGGGCGTCCGCATCCAGCTGACCGGGCTGTTCGACAACCCGACGCTCGCGGCGCTGGCCGAGGCCGTGGCCGCGGCGCAGGGGACCGGCGGCCCCGGGACGGACCCGCCGGCCGTGCTGACGGCCCGTCCGGAAGAGCGGACCGAGCCGTTCCCGCTCACCGACATCCAGCAGGCGTACTGGCTGGGACGCCGGACCGGCTTCGGGCTCGGCGGCGTCTCCACCCACAGCTACCTGGAACTCGACGTCGACGACCTCGACGTCCCCCGGCTCGAACAGGCCCTCCGCCTGCTGATCGAACGGCACGACGCCCTGCGGACCGTCGTCCGGCGCGACGGCCGCCAACAGGTCCTGGCCACCGTGCCCGCCTACCGGATCGACACCTCGGACCTGAGCGACCGGGCACCCGACGCCGTCGCACACCGGCTCGCCGAGCTCCGCGGGACGATGTCCCACCAGGTCAAGGCGCCCGAGAAATGGCCGCTGTTCGAGCTGCGCGCCAACCGCCTCGACACCACGACCACCAGGCTGCACATCAGCGTCGACCTGCTGATCGCCGACGCGCACAGCACCCGCATCCTCACCGGCGAACTGCTCGCCCTCTACCATGACCCGGCGGCCGAACTGCCCGTGCCCGGCTGCACCTTCCGCGACTACGTGCTGGCGGCCGAGAAGCTCAAGGACGGTCCCCGCCACCGCCGGGCACAGCGCTACTGGGCCGACCGGCTCGCCGAACTGCCGCCCGCCCCCGGCCTGCCACTGCTGCGACGGCCGGCGGAGCTGACCCGCCCGGAGTTCCACCGCCTGCACACCGAACTCGGCCCGGCGGCATGGCAGGCGGTGCGCGACTGGTCGGCCGCGGCCGGCCTCACCCCGTCCGCGACGATCTGCGCCGCGTTCTGCGAGGTCCTCGCGGCCTGGAGCGACAGCCCGCGGTTCACCCTCAACGTCACCACGTTCAACCGGCTGCCGCTGCATCCCGATGTGGACGCGCTGGTCGGCGATTTCACGGCCACGACACTGCTCGCCGTCGACGGCTCCGGCGCGTCCTCGTTCCCCGCGCGGGCCAAACGCCTGCAGGACCGGCTCTGGAGGGACCTGGACCACCGGACGGTCACCGGCGTGGAGGTGCTGCGCATGCTGCGCAGCAAGGATCCGCGCCGGCGGGACGACTCGGCGATGCCCGTCGTGTTCACCAGCACCCTGCTGTCGGACGGCGCGCTGCCGGCCGACCGGGCGCCCGCCTGGCGGGCCAGAACGGTGTACGCGGTGAGCCAGACCCCGCAGGTGCTCCTCGACCACCAGGTCGGCGAACAGGCCGGAAAGCTCGTCTGCACCTGGGACTTCGT
The DNA here is from genome assembly GCF_041519305.1 of Streptomyces luteireticuli. Taxonomy (NCBI): domain Bacteria; kingdom Bacillati; phylum Actinomycetota; class Actinomycetes; order Kitasatosporales; family Streptomycetaceae; genus Streptomyces; species Streptomyces luteireticuli. The sequence continues at coordinate 493,782 of NZ_CP167927.1, read as the reverse complement.
CGCCGCCGCGTTCCCGGACGGGCTGGTGCGGAGCATGTTCGAAGCGTTCAGGACGGTCCTTGCGAACCTCGCGGCGGCAGCCGTGGAAAGTGGAGGCGACCCAGCATGAGCATGGCCGGGGAAAGCTTCTCGGTGCTTCCCGCCGAGCAGCGGACACTGCTGCTGCGCATGAACGAGGTGACCGGACGGATCCCGCCGGGCACCCTGGACGAGACGGTCGCGGCACTGGCGGCCGAGCACGGCGACGCGCTCGCCGTACAGGGACCCCGTCACCGGCACACCAGGGCCGAGTTGCTCGCCGCCGCCGACGCTGTCGCCGCGGCACTGGGCCGGCAGGCGGTGCGGGCGGGGGACCGGGTGGCCCTGTGCGTCGAGCCGGGCGCCGACCAAGTGACCGGTCTGCTCGGCATCCTGCGCGCGGGCGCGGTGCCGGTGCCGGTGGACCCCGGCCTGCCGCAGGTCTCCCGGTGGCGGCAGCTCGACCGGGGCCGGATCTCGGCATGTGTCTCGCAGTCCTGGCTGCTGGACCGGCTGAGCTGGCCGGACGGGACCGCCACGACCGCGGTCGACCGCGTGCCGGCGACGGCGCCCGCCGAACCGCCGTCCCGTGACCAGCGGGACACCGCGGTGGTGCTGCCCGACGACGACGGCACCGGCGCGGTCACGGAGATCAGCCACCGGGAACTGCTCAACATGACGGCCGATCTCGGCGACCGGTTCGGGATCGGACCGGACGACCGGATCACGGCCCTGGCCCCGATCGCCTCCGGGCAGGGCATCAGGGAGAGCTGTCTCGGTCTGCTCACCGGCGCCGCGCTGGTCTTCGGCGAGGACATCGACCTGCGGGAACCCGCCGCCTGGGCCGGTCTGCTGGCCCGGGAGCGGATCAGCGTATGGAACTCCACGCCGACCCTGCTGGAACTGCTGCTCACCGAGCTGGAACGCCGGGGCGAGCGGCTGCCCGGGCCGCTGCGGCTGGTGCTGCTGAGCGGGGAACCGCTGACCGGGGCCCTGCTCGGGCGCCTCCGCCGGCTGTCCGGCCCGGAACTCGCCGTCGCCCACCTCTCCGCCGCCGAGGAGCACGGGGCCTGGACCGCCTGCTGCGACCTGTCCGACCGGGAAACCGACATGGCCTCGGCTCCGATCGGCGGCCCGATGCGCAATCAACGCCTCCACGTGCTGGCCGAGAACGGCGGGATCTGTCCGCTCTGGGTCACCGGGCAGGTGCACTACGGCGGTCTGGCCGCGGACTGCGCACAGCACCGGTCCGTCACCGGCACCGACCGGTGGGCCGTCCACCCGGAATCCGGTGAACCCCTGCTGCGCACCGCCTGGTTCGGCAGGGTGCTCCCGTCGGGGACGGTGGAGACCGTCGGACACGCGTCGGCGCAACTCCTCGTCCACGGCAGGCGGCTGCACGTACACGACACGGAAGTGGCGCTGGCCGCGATGGACGGGGTGAGGGCCGCCGCGGTGGTCACGGTGGCCGACGACAGCGCGCTCGGCTTCGTCCGCCTCGTGCCCGGGACGAGCCGCACCGGACAGGAACTGCTCGACCAGTTGCGCCGCAAGGTCTCTCCGTATCTGCTGCCCAGCAGGATCGAGATCCTGGACGCCTTCCCCCTCACCCCCGACGGCACGGTGGACCGCGGCCGGCTCGCCGCGACCCGCGGCCCGGCGCCCGAACCCGCCGCCGACCGGCGACCGGTGGCGGCGCACGGCCGGGCGCTGCTGGCCTCGGCCACCAAGATCGCCTGCCGGGTCCTCGGAGTGGACGGGATCGACCCGGAGATGAACCTGATCGATCTGGGTGCCACCTCGGTGGAGCTGGTGCGGCTGGCCACCGTGATCGAGGAGGAACTCGGGATCGCCGTCGCGGTCGAGGAACTGCTGCGGTTCCCCTCGATCGCGGTGATGGTCGGCCCGCACCTCGCCACGGACGCCGAACCGCCCGCGCCCGAAGGGGAATTACTCGTCGGCCTGGTGGAACGCCAGGTGTTCAAGGACACCCACCGCGGCATCCGGCAGGAGTACGACGAGGTCGCGGGGATCGCCCTCGGCGGCGCGGCCGATCCGCGGATCCCTGCCCGCCGCAGCCACCGGCGGTTCGCGCCCGCTCCCGTCGCCTTCGCCGACCTCGCGACGCTGCTCGGCGCCGTACGCCGGACCCGGCACGCGGGAGAGGACAAGTACTGGTACCCCTCGGCGGGCAGCGCCTACCCCCTGGGCCTCTACGCCGACATCGCACCGGACCGGGTCACGGACCTGGCCGCGGGAACCTACTACGTCCACCCCGGCCGCGCCGAGATCATCCCCGTCCGCACCGGCCACGGAGTACCGGCCGCCGCACACGCCGAGATCAACCGGGCGGCCCTGCACCAGTCGGCGTTCGTGCTCTACCTGATCAGCAGGATGGACGCCATCACCCCCCTCTACGGCGAACTCGCCCGGGAATTCGCGGTGTTCGAGGCAGGGGCGATGACCCAGCTGCTGATGACGGTCGCGGCGGAGACCGGCCTCGGCCTCTGCCCGATCGGCACGGTGGACGCCGAGGCCCTGCGCGAACCGCTGCGGCTGCGCCCCGACGACCGGTTCGTCCACGCCCTGCTCGGCGGCATCCCGGACATCACCGGCGACCGTCCGGGCCGGACGGCCCGGCGGGAACAGCAAGGGGCACGGCCATGACGGCGGGCGCCGGCGGCCCACGGCCCGGACAGCGGCGCCGGGTGTCCTCCCGCCCCGAGGACCGGGTGCGAACGGCCGGGCCACCGGCCGGCGCGACCCTGCCGCTGCGGGTGTTCGCCACGGAAGCGGGCGTCGACCTCGCGCACTGGGCCACCCGCTCGGCACAGAACGTGCGGACCTGGCTGGACACGCACGGCGCCGTGCTCTTCCGGGGCTTCGGCGTCGACCTGGACCGATTCGGCCCGGTGCTCCGCGCGCTGGCCGGTGATCCGACCCCCTACCTGGAACGGTCCTCGCCCAGGACCGCACTCGGCGACCGGGTCTACACCGCCACCGACCACCCCGCCGACCAGCCGATCCCGCTGCACCACGAGAACTCCTACCAGCGGGAGTTCCCGCAACGCCTGGTGTTCTGCTGCCTGCGGCCGGCGGCGACCGGCGGCGCGACACCCCTGGCGGACGCCAGAAAGGTGCTGGGCCGGATCCGGGCCGATGTGCGCGCCGGATTCGCCCAGCGCGGCGTGCGCTACGTCCGCAACTACGGGACCGGTCTGGGAATGGACTGGCGCGAGGCGTTCCAGACCGAGCAGCGCGCCCAGGTCGAACGGCACTGCCGGGAACGGGACATCGAGACCGAATGGGGCACGGGCGACCGCCTGCGGACCAGCCAGGTACGGCCCGCGGTCGCCGTCCACCCCGGCACCGGTGAACAGGTGTGGTTCAACCACGCGGTCTTCTTCCACACCAGCAGCCTGCCGACGGAGATCTCCGCCGCGCTCCGGGCCCAGTTCCCCGAGGCGGACCTGCCCCTCAACACCTATTACGGGGACGGGGAGCCGATCCCGGACGAGGTGCTCGACCACCTCCGGGCCGCCTACGCGGCCGAGCAGGCAGCGCTGGACTGGCAGGCCGGGGACGTGCTGCTGGTGGACAACCTGCTCGCCGCACACGGACGGCAGCCCTACACCGGCGACCGCCTGGTCGCGGTCGCCATGACCGCTCCGCTGTCCTGGGACGCGGCACGGGCCGGGGTGATCCCATGAGGACACAGCGGTCCCAGCCCACCCCGCGGCCTCCCGGCGCACTCCTGGAGACCGGGGCGGGACGACATGTCCGGGCGCTCCGGACGGACGGCGAGATGGACACCGACCGGCTGGCCGCCGCGGTGCGCACCGTGGCCGCCGCGCCGCCGTTCGCCGGCTTCGCCCCCGACCTGCGCCGGCACGACGCGGACGAACTCGGGCCGGGGGACCCGGCCGCGTCCTGCGTGGCGCTGCTCCTGGCCGAGCGCGACCGCCCGGCCGGCCACGACGGCGGACCGCCGATCCGGTTCCACTGGGTGCCCCTCGCCGAACACCGGCATGTACTCGGCCTGGTCGCGCCCCGGGACGCGCTCGACGCGCGCTCCCTGTACACGGCGCTCGGAGCGGTGCTCCAGGCGTACTTCGGCCGCTTCCGGGCCGCGGCCTACCGCGACCCCGGCGAACTGGCCGGCTTCGACCCGGTCGGCACGCCCGCCGTGGACGAGGCCCGACGGCGCTGGTGGAGCAAGGAGTTCCCCCTCTTCGGGATCCCCGTGCGCAGCCCCCGGACCACCCACCGCCGGACCGGCACCGAGCGGCTGCGGATCGACGCGCGGCGCTGGGCGGCGCTGACCGGCGGCAGCGGCCCCCTGGGCGGCAACGGCTCGCTCGCGGTGGTCGCCCTGCTGGCCTGGTGCCTGCGCGCACAGGGCAGGCCCGGCGGTTCCGGCTTCTGCTGCGAGTTCGATCTGCGGGACTCCTACGGACTCGGCCAGGTCCTCGGACCGTTCACCGACCGGCTGGCCTTCCGCGTCGACCTCGACGGCCTGACGGGCCCGGCCTTCCCCGAGGTCGTGCAGCGGACCCAGACGGGCTTCCTTGATGCGGTGGTGCACTACCTGCCCTACCCGCGCCTACTCGACCACGGCCTGCGCACCGGCGCGTTGCGGACGCCGTACACGGCCGCCCGGTGGGACGTCGCCGTGCACTTCTGCCGGAACCCGCCACGCAGCGCCCGGACCAGGAACGAGCGGGCACCGGCCGAGGGCATCTCGATCGAGCTGTTCCGGGAGGCCGACCTGCTCGGCCCGGCCGGTCGCGAGGGCACCGCACCGGCCGACGGCGTCGTGCTCGATGTCCATATCGGAGAACTCGACGACGACATGGTGCTCGTCCTCGACTACGTCCAGCCCGATCTCACCGAAACCTCCGTGGCCCAACTGCTCGACATGCTGGAACAGTTGATTGATCAGGTCAGCGCCGATCCGGCCGCACCGCTGCCGGACATCTGCCAACAATAAGGAGTATCCGCCCCCATGACCGAGACGGTGGACGAGCGCACCTACCACGTGGTGCGCAACATCGAGGAACAGTATTCGATCTGGCCCGTGGACCAGGACATGCCCGACGGCTGGACCGCGGTCGGCAAGACCGGCGGGCGCGAGGAGTGCCTGTCCTACATCGACGAAGTCTGGACCGACATGCGCCCCTTGAGCCTGCGCGTCTTCATGGAGGAGAACCCCGACGGACTGTTCGAGGAGGTGCCCGAGGACCCGTTCGCGGACACCCCGACCCTGGTGGACCGGCTCACCACCGGCACGCACCCGGTCGAGGTCTCCCTCCGCCCCGACCGCACCGCCGCCGCGCTCAAGGAGTCGATCGACCGCGGCTATGTCTTCCTCCGGTTCACCGCCACCGACGGCACGGAACTCGGGGTGGAACTGACCGCGGAGGACTGCGACATGGCCGGGGCGGACTTCACCGCCGGCACCGGGACGGTCCGGCTCGACGGGCGCCTGGAGCTGGACTTCGTACCGCTGACCTGTGCCGCCACCGTCGACCTCGGCACCCTCACCGGTCGGGCGACCCTGGCACGGCGCCCGGAGTGACGGCGGTGGACGGCGTATGTGTCCTCGCCCGCCTGGTGGAACCGGGACTCGGCGACCTGGTGCAGCGCAACATCGCACCGGCCCTGCTCCGCCGGGCCTTCCCGAAGGCCCGGCTCACCATGGTCACCGGCAGCACGGTGGCGGAACGGTTCGCGGAGTTCTTCGAACGGCACAGCTACGCGACAGATGTGCTGGAGTGCCCGGACCCCGGTGACCAGGACCCGCACCGCTGGGCACGCTTCCGCCGCGAACTGGCCGCGCTCGGCGCCCGGGTGTGCTTCGTCGACCCGGACAGCAGGGGGCTGGGCGCAGCGGAGGCACGGCAGGCCGGGATCCCGGTCCGCCTGGGGCTGAGCGGTCCCGGCACCGCCCCCGGCGACCTCACCCATCCGCTCCGGCTCCCCCCGCCGCTGCTGGGCCGGGCCGACCTGTTCGACCACGCCTCGGCGCTGGCCTCGGCCCTCGGCCTGGCCGGGCTCCGGCCCGGTGCCGTGGTGCCGCCGCTGCCGAGAACCGCCCGGCCGGTGCCGGACCTGCCCTCCGGAGTGCCGCTGCTCGCCGTGCATCCCGGCGGCGCCCCGCAGTGGAACCGCCGCTGGCCGCCCGACCGTTACGCCGAACTGTGCCGTCGCGCGATCGGACAGTACGGTGCCGCCTGCTATCTGCTGGGCACCGGTGAGGACCGCGCGGACCTGCTCGGGCTGGCCGCCGCCATCACGGCCGGAGCGCCGGAGGCGGTCGTCGAGGTGGTCACCGGCAACAGCCTCGACCGGACGGCGAACCTGCTGGCCGGGATGGATCTCCTGGTCGGCAACGACTCCGCGCTCGCCCACATCGCCGCGGCCGTGCGCCTGCCGGCCGTGGTCCTCTACGGTCCCACCGGCACCGAGTTCCTCTGGGCCAGGATCTACCCGCACCACTACGGGGTGTCGCTGCGCTATCCGTGCCAGTCGCTCACCCACCGGGCCGGCGAACTGGCCGACAGGCACTGCGCGTACGACTGCCCGATCCCCTACTCCCGCGCCGCGGGCCCCTATCCGAGGTGCCTGTCCGACATCGACGTCGACCAGGTATGGCCCGTGGTGTCACGGCTGCTCGGGACCACGGCGTCCGAGCCCGGGAAAGCGAGGGCCTCGCGTGCGCACTGAACCACCGGCGACATCGGTCCGGAACATCCTGTCGATCAACTTCAATCACGACGGCGCCGCGGTCCTGCTGTCCGAAGGAAGGATGGCGGGCTTCGTCACCACCGAACGATTCTCCCGGCGCAAGAAACACCCCGGGCTGCGCGCGGCCGACCTGGCGGAGCTGCTCGACCAGGCCGGCCTCGCACTGTCCGACGTGGACCACGTGCTCCTGTGCAATCTGCACACCATGGACTCGCCGGACATCGCCCTGCTGCACGGTTCCGATCTCAAGGAGACCTGGCTGGAGTTCTGGGTGGACCAGCGCCGTGCGCGGGTCGACATCGACGGCACGCGCCTGCCGTGCACCGTCAACCCCGAACACCACCTGCTGCACGCCGCGGCGAGCTTCTACACCTCGCCGTTCGACTCGGCGGTCTCGGTCGCCATCGACCCCATCGGCTGCCGCGCCTACCTGGGCCGGGACACCAGGCTGTATCCGCTGCGGCGCGATTTCGACGCCTGGTTCAACGCCAACGTCGGCTACTGCTACGTCGCCGAGCGGCTGTTCGGGACGAGCATCGTCGGCGCGGGCAAGGTGATGGGACTGGCCCCGTACGGCGCGACCGCCGCACCCGGGATCCCGGCCTCCGCCGCGATCAAGAGCTTCGACGAACTGGTCGCCCTGGCCGACCGGGACCCGGTTCCCGTCACGGTGGGGGACCGGGAACTCAACGCGCGGCTCGCGTACTACGTGCAGCGCGGGCTGGACGAACAGATGCGGGCGCTGTTCGCCGAGCTCGGCCCGATCGCCGTCCGCAACCGGATCGGGCGCAACCTGTGTCTGTCCGGCGGTACCTCACTGAACGTCGTGGCCACCGAACCCGCCTTCGCCGCCTCGGACTTCGAGCGGATCCACTTCCATCCGGCGTGCGGGGACGACGGAACCGCCATCGGCGCCGCCCTGTGGTACTGGCACCACGTACTGGGACATCCCAGGCGCCAGCACCACCCCACGGAGCTGATGTACTCCGTCAGGACCTACTCCGCCGAGACCGAGCGCCGCGCCCTGCACGAGCACGCGAGCGAGCTGCACGTGGACACCGTCGACGACTACACCGGCACGACCGCCGGCCTGATCGCCGACGGCGCGGTCGTCGGCTGGTTCGACGGCGCCGGCGAGATCGGCCCGCGGGCCCTGGGACACCGCAGCATCCTCGCCGACCCGAGGAGCCCGACCATGCGCCACCGGCTCAACGCGCAGATCAAACTCCGGGAGCACTTCCGGCCGTTCGCACCGGCGGTCCTCAACGAACGGGCGACCGAGTGGTTCGGGCTCGCCGACAGCCCGTTCATGCTGCGCGCCTCGCCGGTGCGCAAGCCGACGGTGCCCGCGGTCACCCACGTCGACGGCACCGCCCGGCTGCAGACCGTCCGCCGCGAGGACAACCCGGCCTTCCACGATGTGATCGCCGCCTTCGAGGCGCGTACCGGAGTGCCCCTGGTGCTCAACACGAGCCTGAACACCAAGGGGGAGCCGATCGCGGAGACCCCCGGGGACGCGGTACGCACCCTGCTGGACGCGGGACTGGACTACCTGGTGCTGCCGCACACCGTCGTCAGCAGGCGGAGGCGGCCATGAGTCCCGGGCTCGTGGGCCGGTATCGCCGCCGCAGGCTCGAACGCGAGCTGGCCGGGCTGTGGCGTGCGGCACTGGGGCTGGAGAAGATCGGCCGGAAGCAGCGGTTCCTGGACCTCGGCGGTGATTCGGTCGCTGCCATCCGGATCGTCGGCGCGGTCGAGGAACGGCTCGGGGTGAGCCTGTCCGTCCGCGTCCTGATGGAGACCGGGACCATCGCCGGGATGGCCGACCACATCCGGCGGCATTCCCACGACGGACAGGGGGCCGGGTCATGACGATCGACTTGCTGGCCCTGCTGGCCGCGACGGCCGGCGTGCGGACCGTCGTCGTCGGGGACGCCATCGTGGACGGCTACATCACCGGCGATCCGGCGGGACTGGGGCGGGAGGCCCCCGCTCCGGTGATCGCGGTCGACCGGACGGCCGACCAGTGCGGCGGTGCCGCCAACGTGGCGGCCAACCTCAGCTCGCTCGGCGGGGAGACCCGGCTGCTGGCCGTCGTCGGCGCGGACCCCGCCGGACAGCGGCTCCGCCGGGCCATGGCGTCGGCCGGGGTCGGCACCGGGCACCTGCTGACCGACCGGACACGGTCGACGGTGGTCAAGACCCGCGTACTGGCACCGCGGCAGATGCTGCTGCGGATGGACGAGGGCAGCAGGGAACCGATCGGCCCGGGCGTCTCCGCCGCACTGGCCGCCGCGCTGGGCGAACAACTCCCCTGGTGCGACGCGGTGATCGCCTGCGACTACGGCTATGGCACGTTCACCCCCGAGGTCAGGGCCGTGCTGGCCGCCTCGCCCCGGCGCCCGCTGCTCGTGGTCGACTCCAGGACGCCGGCGGCGTTCCGCGCGATCCGGCCCGACGTGGTCACACCGAACCACGCGGAAACCCTGAACCTGCTCGGCATCCCCACGGCCGCACGCGGTGGCGGGCGGGTGCGGCAGATGATGGACCACGCCCGACAGGTGCTGGACCGCAGCGGCGCCGGCCTGGCGGTGATCACCCTGGACCGTGACGGCGCGGTGGTCGTCCAGGCCGGCCGCCCGAGCCTGCGCACCTACACCGACGGCGAGGCCGGGATGACCATCGGGGCCGGGGACACCTTCACCGCGGCGCTGACCATGGCACTGGCCGCCGGCGCCGACCCCGGTACCGCCGCCGAACTCGCCTCGTCGGCCGCGAACATCGCCGTGCGCAAGCAGGGCACGGCGAACTGCACCGCCGAGGAACTGCGCCGCCGGCTGTCGGGGACCGGGAAGGTCCTCGCGGACGGCGAACTGCCCCGCTGGCTCACCGACATGCCCCACCGCGACCGGCGGGTCGTGTTCACCAACGGCTGCTTCGACATCCTGCACGGCGGCCATGTGTCCCTGCTCAGCCGGGCCAAGGCACTCGGCGGGCTGCTCGTGGTCGGGGTGAACTCCGACGCGAGCGTGCGCAGGCTCAAGGGACCGTCCCGGCCGGTGATCCCGCTGCCGGAGCGCATGCGGGTGCTGGCCGCCCTGGGGTGCGTCGACCTGGTCGTGCCGTTCGAGACGGACAGCCCGACCGAACTGATCACACGGCTGCGGCCGGACCACTACGTCAAGGGCAGCGACTACACCCGCCGGACGCTGCCGGAGGCCCCGCTGGTGGAACGGCTCGGCGGCTCCGTCGAACTGCTCAGCACGGTCGACGACCTGTCCACCAGCAAGATCATCCGTGATATCCGCGCACTGCCGAGGCCGGACCAGCACCGCGCCGGCCAGGGTGGTCTCCTCGGAGGTTTTCGATGAGCACGGCCCCCGGCGCCGGCATCCGGCGCACGACCGAAGCCCGGCGGCACTACCGCGACCTCATCGACGCCCTGCTCGCCGAGGGCGACCGGGAGGCCGCGCGGGCGTGCGCGGAACTCGCCGTGGCCCAGGGCATCTGGCGCCATCCCGAGCAGCGCCCGGAACACTACGTGCCCTCGTTGGAGCCGTGCCCGGTCTTCGATCCGGCACAGTTCTGGTTCACCGGCTACCTGGCCGAGAGCTACCCCAGGATCCGCGCCGAACTCGACGCGGTCACCGCCGAGTTCCCGGACGGCTTCCTCCCGGTGGAGGAGCCACTGCTGGACCGGGGCCGGTGGGAGCAGGTCACGTTCTACGAGGCCGGACACCGCTTCGCCGACGTCTGCGAACGGTTCCCGGTCACCGCGAGCGTCGTCGAGGGCATTCCGGAGGCCGGCGGCGGAGGCCCGGGCGTGGTCACCCTGTCGTGGCTCTACCCGGGTACGCACATCCGGCCGCACTGCGGCGGATCCAACGCACGGCACCGGGTGCACCTCGGCCTGAGGGTCCCCGAAGGCCCCCGGATCAGGGTCGGGGACCGGACCCTCCGCTGGCAGGAGGGCGAGTGCCTGGTCTTCGACGACTCCTTCGAGCACGAGGTCTGGCACGAGGGCACGGAGCCCCGGGTCGTGCTGCTGCTCGATGTCTCCCACCACGCCCTCGACCCCAGCGTCCGGGACTGGATCCTGTCCGCCCGCTCCGAATTCGACGCGCGGATCGGCTCCTACATGAGCGAGCGCGGAATCCGGCGGGCCGAACTCACCGAGGGCGCCCTGCGGCTCACCGCCGACCACGGTGTCACCGGCCTCATCACCCGATACCTGCGCGAGAACAACGCGTCGGCCATCGAACTCCGGGACGGAAAGGCCAGGTACGAGTACCGGTGAGCGACTCGACGCCGTCCGCCCGGTCGCAGCTGCCGCTGCTGTGGAGGCTCGGCCGGGGCAGAGGCGCGGCGATGGCCGGGCTGCTCGTCCTCGACCTGCTCTCCTACGGCACCGTGCTGGCACAGCCGCGCGTGGTGAAGTGGCTGCTGGACTCGGTCTCCACCGGCGCCGGTTTCGCGCCCGGCCTGGTGGCGCTGTGCGGGGTGGCCGTGCTGTCCGGCGTGCTGCTGTTCACCAGCAACTATCTCCTGGGCCGGTTCGGACAGCGGATCGTGCTCGGCGTGCGCTCCGACATGATCGGCGCGCTGCTGCGGGCCCGGGCCGTGGCGGTGCAGCGCGAGCCCGTCGGCGATGTGCTCTCCAGGGTCGGCAGCGACACCACGCTGCTGGAACGCGCCGTGGCCGAGGCACTGGTCCGGGGCGCGGGCGCCCCGCTGGTGCTGCTGGCGACCGTGCTGCTGATGGCGCTGACCGACCTGACGATGGCGCTGGTGCTGCTGGCGATCGCCGTCCTCGGAGGCGGCATCGATTGGCTGGTCCTGCGCCGGCTCTACCGGGCGACCGAGGCGACGCAGGCCGGCGTCGGCGAGATGCTCACCGGGCTCCAACGGGTGCTCGTGGCGTTCCGTACGGTCAAGGCGTCCGGCACCGAGGCACAGGAGGCCCGGGGCGTCGTCGGCCGGGCCGAGGCCGCCTACCGGCAGGGCGCACAGGCGGCCCGCTGGTCCGCGCTCGTCGGCGCGTGCAGCGGAGTGATCATGGACGTGATGTTCCTGACCGCGCTGGGCATGGGCGCGGCGAAGATCGCCGCGGGCACGCTGTCCTTCGGCGACCTGGTCGCCTTCCTGCTGTACGTCATGTATGTGCGGGCCCCGATCGGGGCGATGACCCAGGCGGCGAGCGCGGTCTCGGAAGGACTCGCCGCACTGGGCCGGATACAGCGGGTCCTGGCCGTCCCGGCCGAACCCGACGGAGCGGACGCCGACGCGGTCCCGGTACCGGCCCCGGCCGGTGAACGGCCGCCCACCGGCATCGTGTTGGAGAAGGTGTCGGCGGGCTACGACGGCACCACGGTCCTCAACGGAATCTCGCTGCACGTCCCCCACGGGCTCACCGTCGTCACCGGACCGTCCGGCATCGGCAAGACCACACTGCTCAACCTCATCGAACGGTTCCTGGACGCCGAGCAGGGACGCGTGTTCCTCGACGGCGTCGACATCCGGGCTCTCCGGCGCTCCGACCTGCGCCGCCGACTGGCCTACGTGGAACAGGACGCACCACTGCTCGGCACGACGATCCGGCAGGCCGTGCGCTACGGCACCGGGTGCACCGACGACCGGGAAGCGCTCGACGCCCTGCGGGCCGTCGGACTCGCCGACTGGCTGACCGGCCTGCCGCACGGCCTGGACACCGTGGTCGACGAGCGCGCCGTCTCGGTCTCCGGCGGACAGCGGCAGCGCCTGGCGGTGGCACGGGCCCTGCTGCGCCGCGCCGACGTGCTGCTCCTGGACGAGGTGACCTCACAACTGGACGCCGACAGCGAGGAGATCCTCCTGCGCACGATCGCGGACCGGTCCAGGACCCGCATCGTCCTGGCGGTCACCCACCGCATAGCGGTGGCCCGCCGGGCCGACCTGGTGGTCGTACTCGACGAAGGACGGATCCGGGCAGCCGGACATCACACGGAGCTGATGCGGTCGGACCCGCTGTACCGCCGGCTGGCCACCACCGAGGTGACCCGATGACGAACGGACCGCTGCGCCGGCTGCTGGCGGGACGAACCGGCCGTCACCAGGGCGGAAGAACGCCGCCACAGAGCCGTGTTCCGGTGATCGCCAGAAACCGGCCGCTCGACCTGTCCCCGAACCAGCGCCACGACTGGCTCCACTACCAGGAGTTCGGCGATACCCCGCTCTATGACGCGGTGTTGCTGCGGCTGCGCGGGCCGCTCCGGGTTCCCGCGCTGCGCACCGCGCTGCGTGCGCTGGTGGCACGGCATGAATCGCTGCGGACCAGGTTCCCGGTGCTGGACGGGGCTCCCCGGCAGGTCATCGAACCGGCGGACCGGATTTCCGTGCCGTTCGTCGACTTCGGCGCGCTGCCCACCGAGGCCGACCGCGGTCGGGAACTCGCGGAACTGCACCGTGCCGCGCAGAGCGGGTATGTGCTCGACCGGCGCCCTCCCTGCCGTTTCGCGCTGGTCAGGTTCGGCCCCGCCGACCATGTGCTGGTGCTGTCGATTCCCCATATCGCGGCGGACTTCTGGTCGATCCCGGTCCTCAGCCAGGAGCTGAGCGCTCTCTACCGGGCGGGAGCGGCCGGCCGCCCGGCGGATCCGCGGGCGCACGGCCATGACTACGCGGACTATGCCGCCTGGCAGGCTTCGCAGTGGTCACCGCAGGACCGGGCCGAGGAACTGCGGGGCTGGCGGCGAAGGCTCCGGGGGATCACCGCGCTGCCGCTGCCCGCCGACCACCCGAGGGACGCGGGCATACCGGCACGCTGCTGGACGCACACCGAGCACCTCGATCCCACGGTGAGCGAGCAACTGCGGGCGTGGAGCAGGCGGGAGAACGTCACGCTTTTCGTGACGCTGCTGGCGGCCTTCCACTCCCTGCTGGCCTGCTCCTGCGGTGTCGATCGGCTGGTCACCGCGTCCTCGTCGGCGAACCGCGAGAGCAGCCTCACGGCAGGGCTGGTGGGCCCCCTGTCGGACTTCCGGGTGATGTACAACGACCTCGCCGGTGACCCGGGCTTCCGCGAGGTGCTGCACCGGACCCGTGCCGCCGTACTCGGTACCCACAGCAGGAGGACCCTGACGCACGACGACCTGGTGCAGGGGCTCGATCCGGCACGGGAGTTGAGGCCGCACCCGCTCAAGCAGATCTACTTCAACCTGCTGAGCGCCCCGCGGGCCGAGGCACGGCTGTCCCCGGAGCTCTCGGTGACGGTGGCCGGTGCGGACGACGGGTCCCCCCGGCCGCATCTGGTCCCGGAGCACGCGGACCTCATCGTCAACTGTTCCGACCACGGCACCGGCCCGCTCGTGCTCCAACTCCGGTGCACCGCCGAGCTGTACACCGCCGCCGCCGGGCCGAGGTGGCTCCGCTGGTACGGGACGGTGCTGCGGCAGATCCTGGAGCGGCCGGACATCCGGCTCTCCCGCATCCGTCCTCAGGCGGCCGGGGAGACGATCACCCTGGCTCCCGTCCCGCGGCCGCGCCCCCGGTGCGAGGCCGACTGGATGGCGAAGAACGCGGGGCGGATCGATGCCCGGCTGCTCGGCCTCTGGGCGCAGGCCGTCGGTCCGGGACATCGTTCGGGTGAATTCTTCCAGAACGGCAGGACCGCCGTGGACGCCGCGGTGCTGCTGAAGCGGATCGAAGAAGAGCATGGAGTCCCCATTGCGCTGACGGACTTTCTGCGCGCACCGACCATCACCACCTTGGTGACCGCGTGGACAGCAGGCGCATCACCGTCGGAGGAGCACGGATGACAGCTGGGAGCCGACGCGAACTCGCGTTGTGGACAGCGAGCAAGACCGGTGACAGCAAGGCGATCGGTGACCTGGCACCGACGAGAGAGGAGCTGACGGCCAGGGACGGGACGGGATGGAGCGCGCTGGACTGGGCAGCGGGCCACGGTGACGTGGCCACGGTGACCGCCCTGCTGGACGCGGGGGCGGACCCGCTGGCCACCGGTGAGGAGGAACGGTCGCCGTACGGGATCGCGCTGGCGGCCGGTCACCGGGACGCGGCCCGCATCCTGCGCGAGCGGGCACAGCAGTCCGGCGGCCAGGATCCGGCCGCCCCCTGGATGCCCTACTGCCGGGCCTATCCGCTGAAGGCGCTGCGGGCCTACCACGACTGGCCCGCCGAGGCCGGGCGGACCCCCGACGACGCACTCGTCTACCTGCACCACGACTTCACCGTCACTTCCGGGATCTGGCCCGGCGAGGACGTCGTGTTCGACGCCCGCACCTCGGAATGGGAGCGCTTCTGCCGACGGGAACTGGGCTTCGCCGTGCCCGACGACCTCGACCTCATCACGGAACCGGCCACCGGGAGCGACCATGGCTGAGCAGACCCTGCGCGCGGTGGTGACCTGGGCCGATCCGACCGAGCACGCGGAAGGCGTCGGCCTGCAGGACACATCGGGAGAACTGGTCGAAGGCGTCGGCACACCGGACGGCTCGGTGCGCTACGAGGTGGACCTCACCGTGCGCGAGCGCAGGGCGCCCGGCCCCCAACGCACCGACTTCGGCGGCCCGTTCGTCCACGGCACCCCCAAGGAACGCTTCCTCTACCTGAGCTTCAGGGGGACGGGGGACGAGCCGTGGTACCGGCGCGCGAAGATCATCCTGCCGGTCGCGGACGAGGTGGCCGGAAAGGCGGAGATCCACGCCAGGGTGGTCGACGCCGGCCGGAGCCGGGCGGTCCTCGACGGGGGCGGCTGGTCCGCCGTGTAGAAAGCGCCCCACTGTGGAGAAAGCGCCCCACCCGCTGGGGAGGAGGAGAGGGCGAACATGACCGAGAACGAGGCCGCGGGCGTCTCCGGCACCGTCGGCACACGGACCTACCTGACCCAGATGATCCGGCGCTATTACGCGAGCCTGATCGACGCCTGGCACTACGCCGGCGAAACGGAGAAGGCCATGGAGTGCGCCGACGCGGCGGTCCGGCAAGGGGTGTGGGACCAGCCCTTGCAACGGGCCCGGGAACACATTCCCGGGCTGCGCGCACAACCGGTCCATGATCCGGGCGAGTTCTGGTTCATCGGATATCTGGAGGAGAGCTACCCCCGCATCAGGGCGGAGGTCGAGCGGGTGCTCGACACCCCGCTCGACCCGGTGGTACCGACCACCGACGACGCCGGACTGATCCGCAAGGGCTCCTGGAAGCAGGCACACCTGTACCGGGACGGCCGATGGCAGAGCCACGTCCGCGCACGTTTCCCGATCACCTCGGACATTCTGGAGAAGATCCCGGATGTCACCGAACTCAGCCCGGGAGTGATCACGATGTCCAGGGTTTCCCCCGGCACGCACATCATGCCGCACTGCGGGCCGACCAACGGGCTGCTGCGGATCCACCTGCCGGTCATCGTGCCGGACGGAGTCGGCATCCGCGTCGCGGACCGGGAAATGCAGTGGCAGGAAGGCAAGTGCCTGGTCTTCGACGACTCCTTCGAACACGAGGTGTGGCACCGCGGCACCGAGGACAGGGTGGTGCTCATCCTCGACGTACTGCACCCCGGGCTCCGGGGCGACCACCGGCAGCGCGTGCTCGGACGCCGGCGGAACTTCGAGGAGCAGATCATCGAGTTCATGAGGGAACGCGGAGTGGAACGGGTGGCCATCCACGACGGGGAGATCACCCTCACCCCGGACGCCGGGGTGCGCGAACTGGTCGCGACCTATATGGCCGGCACGGGGCTCACCGGGGTGCACCTCGACGGCGACCGGGTCAGCTGGGAACGCCCGGACGCCGCACAGGGGCCACGCAGGTGATCAACTTATTCGAACCCTCCTTGGGTGAAGAGGAGTTGGCGGAGATCCGCGAGGTGTTCGCCGGCGGCTGGCTGGGGAAGGGCCCCAGGACCAGCGCGTTCGAAGCGGCGTTCGCCGCGCATCTCGGTGTGGCGGCCGACCGGCTCGTCTCGCTGAACTCCTGCACCGAGGGGCTGTTCCTGGCCATGGAACTGCTGGACATCGGGCCGGGGGACGAGGTGGTCCTGCCCTCGGTGAGCTTCGTCGGCGCGGCGAACGCGGTGGCGGCCCGGCACGGCACCCCCGTGTTCTGCGACGTCGACCCCTCCACGCTCAACCCGAGCGCGGCGCACATCGAGGCGAGGCTCACCACGGCCACCCGGGCCGTCCTGGTGCTGCACTACGGCGGCTACCCGGGCGACATCGAGAACATCGCCGCGCTGTGCCGGGACCGCGGGATCCCGCTCGTCGAGGACGCCGCCTGCGCGGTGGCCTCACGGGCGTCCGGGACCGCCTGCGGCACCTTCGGCGAGATCGGCCTGTGGAGCTTCGACCCGATGAAGGTCCTGGTGACGGGCGACGGCGGCATGCTCTACGCCAGGGACCCCGAGACGGCCCGCCGGGCCGCCGAACTCGCCTACCTCGGCCTGCGGCAGGTCAGCGGGTATGCGCAGGCCGGTAACGGGGGACGCTGGTGGGACTTCCAAGTGGGGCCGTTCGGCCGCCGGTCGATCACCAACGACATCGCGGCGGCGATCGGGTCGGTGCAACTGGAGAAGCTGCCGTCCTTCGTCCGGCGACGGCGGGAGATCACCCACTGGTACCACGGCAGACTCGCGGGCGTCGCGGGACTGCGCCGTCCGGCCCCGCCGCCGCCGGGACATGAGCCCTCGTACTACTTCTACTGGGTCCAAATGGACCGGCGCATCCGCGACGAGGTCGCCACCCGGCTGTACCGGCGCGGGATCTACACGAGCTTCCGCTACGCGCCGCTTCATCTCGTCGGCGCCTACGGACCGCAGCCGCCACTGCCCGGCGCCGAGCGTGCGTCGGAGGAGACCCTGTGCATCCCGTTGCACCAAGGGCTCGACGACGGCCAGCTTGACACGGTGGCGACCGAACTCACCGCCGCCGTGACCGAGCAGTGCGAGCTGGCGGGAATCGAGAGGTCGTAAGACAACGCCGTAAGACGAGCCGTAAGACCCGGACGACAAGGAGACGCCGCGGTGGGCGCGACACGGAAACTCGCGAGTCTGGTACTCGGAAGCGGCCAGGGGGTGCCCTGCCTGCGGGTGGACGACCTGGACCGGGCAGTGCGCTTCTACCGCGACCGGTTGGGGTTCGCACAGGTCGGTCTGCTCGGCGGCGACCAGCCGCATGCCGCCCTGTGCACCGACGAACGCCGGGGCGGCACCGTGCTGTTGGCACGGAGTGAGGGCACGGCGGAAGGCGAAGGGACCGGCGCACCGCCCCGCCGCCGGTCGGACCAGGCGTACTGGGACGCCGTCTTCTTCGTCGACGACATCGATCGTGTCGCCGGCGAACTGCGGGCGCGCGGCGTCCGGATCGACGTGGGCATCGGCGTCTCCGCGCTCTCCGGCCGGATGCTGGAGATCTGTGACGACTGGGGCAACCGGGTGGCCTTCGCCGAGGCCGCCGGCGCATGGCGTCCGGCGCTGCGGCAGTTCACGGAACGAGTGGTACCCCCACGGGTGCGCACCGCCGCACGCGACCACCGGTTCGCCCGGGAGGAACGTGCGGAGTACGCCAGGTTCGAGCGGTTCTACGCGAGCCTGCCGAGCCATCGCGACCCGGTGTACATGTTCTTCACCAGCGGCCTGCTGCACTGGGTGATCGCTGCGGAAAGGCACATCCCGGCGGCGGTGAACCTGGTGCTGTTCGGCTCGGGGCTGACCGGCGAGGAGCAGCGGTGGCTGTGCGAGAATCTCGACCGCCCGGTGTACAACTCCCTGCTGGAAATCGATGACAACACGGCGTGGGAGTTCCTGTTCGACGCCAACAGGACGAACTTCGGATACGTCGACATCGACTGTTTCGTGCTGGAGCCGGAGGTCTTCTCCGATCTCGCCTCGTTCGACGAGGGGGTGGCGGTCAACGCGATCTGGACCTACCAGGCGGCCCCCGGCGTGCCGATCGGCTGCACCCATCTGGTGTTCCTCAACGCCGCGGTCATCGCGGAACTACGGGCCAGGAAACGGTATCTCTCCCCGGCGAACCACGACTGGCACGGCAGCAGGGTGTCCCTGCTGCACCACCGGACCTACTGCCGGATTCCCACCGCCGCCCAGCGCCGGCTGCTGCTGGAAGTGCTGCCCGCCGACGAGCGCGGACGCCCGCGGGCCCCGGCCGAGGCGCCGTTCTTCGACACGCTGGTCGGATATCAGATCGCCGCCGCGGCGACGGGGTACCGCACCCACGCGGTGCGGCCGCTGGCGCACCGGACGCAGAACATGTTCACCGAGGCCGGCGAGGCGGGCAAACCGGTGTGGCAGCAGGACCTGTCCGACGAGCTGGTCCATGTCGGCGGCATCAGCTACTACAGCCGGTATTTCCACGCCTCCACACTGCGCAAGCTCTATCTGGCCGCCGAGTACTCTGTGCTGTGCGAATCGGTGGCAAGGCTGCCGGCCGGCTACCGGGAACGGAAGGCGACCATCGAGCGGCAGCAACGGGACATCGGACTGGACCCCGCTGCGGCACGAGAGTTCATCCAACGGCATCTGGTGACCGACCGGGGGCTCGACCCGGGCACCGTCGAACGGATCGTCGGCGCGGTGAAGCGCGCGGTCTGATCCCGGGCCCGAAGAGTTCGACGCACATTCCCGTCAAGAAAGGGCTCAATTCGGTGAAACTGGCTACCTCCCGCCTCAGTTTGGCACCACTGGATCCCGAGGCGGACGCCGAAGCCCTGCACGCGGTGTACGGCGATCCGGAGGTGATGGCCTGGTGGACCCGGCCGGCGACCGCCTCGGTGGCCGAGACCCGACGCCTGCTGGCCGAGGAGAACGAGCGCCGAGGTGCCGCACTGTGGACGGTCCGCGCCGGGAACGGAACCGTCGTGGGAGTGGCCGGTCTGCTGGGTGCGGTGGAGATTCCCGGACTGACCTGGATTCTGGCCAGGCGCGCATGGGGCCGGGGCTTCGCCACCGAAGCCGCGGCGGCGGTCGTCGAGCACGCCTTCGCGCACGACGGTCTCGAGAGGGTGGAGGCATGGGTCGAGGCGGACAACGCGCGGTCGCTCGCCGTGTGCCGGCGGCTGGGCATGGTCCGCCGGGGCATGCTGGCCCAGCACTACGCCCACCGGGAAGGTCCCCACGAGGTGGTGGTGTGGGGCCTGGCGAACCCGCGGAAGGAGCAGAATCCGCCACCCGTGCTGCACGTCGAGCCGATGCTCCCGGTGGCCGACGCAGCGGCCACTCTTGAGGTGCTGCGGTCGGTCCTGTCCGCCAGGGTGGCGTTCTTGGTGGGCGATCCCGTCGAGGTCGCCGGGCTCGTGCTGGGGCCGTGGAGCGTCGGACCCAGCATCCGGATCGTCACCGCACCGCGGTCGCAGAGTGCGCCGGTGACTCTCGCGCTCGATGTCGGCACTGGACTCGACGACCTCTACCGGCGAGCTGCCGACTCGGGAGTCGGCCGGGTCGAGCCCCCTATCGAACAGCCCTGGGGTGTGCGGGAGTTCGTCTTCCAGCTCCCGGAGGGCCACCGGCTCGTCTTCGGCGCGCCGGCGTAGACGCCAGGATCTCGCGGCCGTTCCGACGGAGGGAGACCGGCCCGAAGGCCGCTCGATCACGCCATGGCGCCGTGGCCGAGCGGTCCCCACCAGGACCGGTTGTTCCGGTACCAGGCGACCGTCTCGGCGAGCCCGGCCTCGAAGTCCCGCCGGGGCCGGTAGCCGAGTTGAGTGCGCGCCTTCTCGTCGCTGATCGAGTAGCGGAGGTCGTGGCCCTTGCGGTCCTCCACGTACCGCACCTGGCTCCAACTGCCGCCACAGGCCTTCAGCAGCAGTTCGGTCAGTTCGAGATTGCTCAGCTCGGTGCCGCCGCCGAGGTTGTAGATCTCGCCGGGGCGCCCGGCGGTGCGCACCAGGTCCACGCCGCGGCAGTGGTCCTCGACGTGCAGCCATTCGCGTACGTTCCGGCCGTCGCCGTACAGGGGTACCTCGCCGCCGTCGAGCAGGCGCGAGACGAACAGTGGAACGATCTTCTCGGGGAACTGCCGGGGCCCGTAGTTGTTGCAGCAACGGGTGACCCGGACGTCCAAGCCGTAAGTGCGGTGATAGGAGAGGGCGATGAGATCGGAGGCCGCCTTGGACGCCGCATAGGGCGAAGTGGGGTCGAGAGGGTCCTGCTCGGTGAAGGAGCCGCCGGCGATGGGTCCGTAGACCTCGTCGGTGGACACGTGCACAAAGCGGTCGACGCCATGGCGCAACGCCGCGCCGAGGAGCGTCTGAGTCCCCGTCACATTCGTGCGTACGAAGGCGTCCGCGCCCGCCACGGAGCGGTCGACGTGGGACTCCGCCGCGAAGTGCACCACTTGGTCGGCCCGGGCCATGACCCTGTCGACGAGCCCGGCGTCACAGATGTCGCCCCGGACGAAGGTCAGCCGGGGGTGGGCGAGGTCGAGGTTGCCGAGCCTGCCGGCGTAGGTGAGCTTGTCGAGCACGGTGACATGACGGACCTCGGCCGCCGTTCCGAGGGGGCCGGGCGCGAGCAGCATGCGGACGTACGCGGAACCGATGAAGCCGGCGGCGCCGGTGACCAGGAGACGCATCACTCCTCCAGGAAGGCGGTGGGCGCCGGGTCCCGGTGGTGGGCGCGGGCGCGCTCCATGACGTACTGGCCGTAGGGCGAGTCGCTCATCCCGGCGCCGAGCTCGTAGCAGGCGTCCGCGCCGATGAAACCCATGTCCATCGCGATCTCCTCGATGCAGCCGGGGTTCGTGCCCTGGCGGTGCCGCACGTCCTGGACGAACCGGCCCGCGTCGAGAAGGGAATCGGGGGTACCGGCATCCAGCCAGGTGATGTCCTTGCCGAGCCGCACCAGATCGGCGCGCCCCTCCGCCAGGTACACGCGCAGGACGTCGGTGATCTCCAACTCGCCGCGTGCCGAGGGCCGCAGGTCGCGCGCGATGCCCGTCACGGTGTCGTCGAAGAAGTACAGTCCCGGTATCGCGAGGTCGGAGCGCGGGTGCTCCGGCTTCTCCTCGATGGAGACCAGATTGCCCTTCGCGTCGGTCTCGGCGACGCCGAAGCGCCGGGGTTCGGCGACCCGTTGGCCGAAGAGGACACAACCGCGCAGCTCTCGCGCGGCTCTGCGCAGTATGGAGGGCAGTTCGGCGCCGTGCAAGAGGTTGTCGCCCAGGACCAGGGCGCAGTCCTCGCCCTTGATGTGGTCGGCGCCGACGCGGAAGGCGTCGGCGATGCCCCGTGGCTCCTCCTGGGCGGCGTAGTCGATGAGCATGCCGAGTCCGCTGCCGCTTCCGAACAGTCTGCGGAACAGCTCGATCTCCGCGGGGCGGGTGATGACGAGGACGTCGTCGATGCCCGCGAGCATGAGCACGGACAACGGGTAGTACACCAGGGGCTTGTCGTAGACCGGGGCGAGCTGTTTGGAGCCCACGAGGGTGAGGGGATGCAGCCGTGTCCCGTTTCCGCCCGCCAGGACTATCCCTTTCACCGCACTGTGGTCGTGCGACAGGGGCGTGCGGCCGTTCGGCGCGCCCGGAACATCGGGTGGGTCACATCTCCTCCAGAAGCCCCTCTGTTGGGCCAAGCCGTGGACGAGAGCGGTGTGGACGGCTCCATGCTGTGCGTCGTTGAAGGTAGGGCCTGCGTTCGTACCAGCGTATGCGGGTCGGAACGATGGGGTAGAGGGCGATGTCGGCCTGACGGGCTGCTGCTGGCGTTCGGGCGCCGGCCGGCTCCTGCCGGAGGATGTCTCGGCGGCGGCTGTCCGGGTAATCACCTGTGGTGATGAGGATGAAGGGGGACGCTGCTCTGTCGGGCGGTGACGTCATCCACGCGGTTCCCCGGCCATCGTGAGAGGAAGCGCGGATGCGCCCGCTCAGTGTGCAAGGTGCCTGGCTGTCGGAGCCCCGTGTGTTCGGCGACGACCGGGGCGAGTTCCAGGAGTTGTACAGCGGCCGGTCGCTGTGTCGCGTGCTCGGTTACGAACCGGGGGTCGCCCAGGTCAACCGGTCCGTCTCGCGGCAGGGAGCGCTGCGAGGGGTGCACTTCGCCCAAGTCCCGCCCGGCCAGGCCAAGTACGTCACCTGCCTCGGCGGAGCCGTGCTGGACGTGGTGGTGGACATCCGGACCGGATCGCCCACGTACCGCTCCTGGGAGGCCGTCCTGCTCGACGACCCGCACCGCAGCCTGTACGTCGAAGCGGGGCTCGGTCACTCCTTCATGGCCCTCACCGACGACGCGGTCGTCGTCTATCTCACCTCGCAGGGCTACGCCCCCGGGAGGGAGCACGGGGTGCACCCGCTCGACCCGGACCTCGAAATCGCCTGGCCCGGGCACATCAAGCCGATCCTCTCGGAGAAGGACCAACGGGCCCCGGGGATCGCGGAGATGGAACGGCGCGGCCTGCTGCCGGCCTACGACGACTGCGTCGCCTTCCACCGCTCCTTGCGCGAGGGGAGAACGGTCTGAACGCACCACGGAACGGCTCGCCGTGGAGCACCGGCAGGAGGTCACCGGATCGCCTGGAACAACGAGCAAGCCAGGGGCCGACCTCGTCGACGCCTTGACCACCGCCGCCATGGCCCTCCGGCTCCGCAACCTCGCTGGAGGGTGTCCGAGGGGCCAGTGAGGGTGGGCTGGAACTCCAGCCCACCCGGCGCCCGTTCCGCGTCCCTACGCGGCCAGCAGGCGCGTCGCGACCATCGCCCCCGGGCTGCTCCTGACGAGCGCCTCCACAAGCGCGTCCCCGGCGGCGGCCAACTCCTCGTCCCCCAGCGGGCCGAGGGCGTCCAGGATGAACAGTGCCCGGGTCGTGGAGAGCGTCAGCCGCGTGCGGGTGCACTGCCGCCAGTTCCAGCGCCGGCAGGTGATGCCCGCGTCGTCGCGCCACACCACCTCGCCGGGCGGGCAGTGCTCGACGACCGTTCCCCCGCCCGCCGTCGTCTCGAACGGTTCCTCGCCGGTGGCCCGGACGAGGCGTGCTGCGCCGGCGTAGTGGTCCAGGTCCTCGCCGCCGAGCGGCAGGACGTGGGCCACGGAGACCGCGTTGTAGATGTCGGTGAGCCGGTCCACGCGCGGCAGTCCCGCGTCCACCCGGCGCAGCAGGGCCTCGGCGCTCGGCCGGGTGCGCTGCGGCTTCGCCCCGAAGGAGCGGAACGCCTCGCGCCAGGCGGCCAGGTGCGGGTGCTTCTCCGGCGCCATGCCCGCGAAGCGGCGGCGCGCGTCCTCCTCGGCCGCGGCCAGCAGTTCCTCGCTCGCCCCGTCGCTCGGCCCCGGGCGCAGCCCCTCGGCCGCGACGAGCAGCGCCCGGTAGTCGGGCCGCAGCTCGTGGACGGCGGGGTCGATGACAGCGGCGTCGAGCCGGCTCTTGATGTCGGCGGTGTCGGCGGCCATGGGTCTCCCTTGGATCAGTGTGCTGCACTCCAGGGTGCCACAGAATGTACTGGGAGGGGAATGTCCTTTTCTCCCGGGGGCGGCCAGGGGGCCGGGCCTCTATCCCTCGTAGCAGTCGTAGTTGTGCTGGGTGACGATCCTGCCGTCCCGGAAGGTGAGGAAGACGGCGATGCGGGCGCTCATCCGATGCCCGGCGGGCAGGTCGCCGAGCGGGACGGCCAGAGTGCCCCGCCAGCGGAGCTCGAGGGCTGTGCGGTCGCCCGCCGCGACCGCGTCGAGCACCTCGAAGTCCTGCTCGGCGATCACCTTCCGGCCCCGCTCCGCGGCCGCGAGGACGGCGGACAGGTCGCGGACCGCGCCGTCGGGGACCAGGGCGTTGGGGAACTCCCGCTGCACCGCGTCCGGATGGAAGAACCGGGCGAGCTCGGTTCCCGTGGCTCCGCGGGCGACCGCCCGGTGGTAGGCGATGGCGAGCTCGATGTTCGGGTGGCGCTGAAGACCCGGCATGGCGCCCAGGGTAGCGGCGGACGCCGCGGCCGGGCCCGGGCGATCGTGCCCGGTCCCGGCCGTTCTGCCCGGAGAGCCGTCAGTAGGCGGAATCGACGTTGTCGATGGAGCCGTAGGTCTTGGCCGCGTAGTTGCAGGCGGCCGTGATGTTGGCGACCGGGTCGAAGATGTCCCAGGACGTGCCGTCCACATGGAAGGTCTTGAACGTCGGGTCGATCACCTGGAGAAGGCCCTTGGACGGGGTGCCGGCCTGAGCGTTGGAGTCCCAGGTGTTGACCGCCTTCGGGTTGCCGGAGGACTCCCTCAGGACGTTCCGCTCGATGCCGTCGTGGGAGCCGGGTATCCCCTTGGCCTTCATGACGCCGAGGGCCTGGTCGATCCACCCGGACAGGGTGGTGGCCGACGCCGGGACGGCGGGCTGCTGGGTGGCCGCGGAGGCGCCGGGCGCAAGGGTGAGCGCCAGTGCGGCGGCGGCCGCGGTGATGCCGGCGGCAGCGCAGGCGCGGAATCCGGGGCGGGCCGGTCTGATGCCGGAAGAGCGCATGGGAACGAGACCTTCCTTCGGGGGGATGTGCAGCGGCCTCGCCCAATGGCCTTGCGGGGGAGAGCACTTCGACCTGCGATGCCGTGCGGTGCGGTCATGGTGGACAGCCGCACCGCACGCTGGCAAGGCTGTGACGAACTACCCGGCTTCGTCGTCGCGCGCGGAAGGACGCCGAACGTCCCTCCGCCGCGGCACGCGTGGTCCCCTATGGAGGGCCGTAAGTGATTCACCTCATATGAGCCGCGTCACAGGTTTTCGCGGTGCCGGGCAGGCCAACAGCGCGCGGCCGAGGGCGAGATGGCATCGCATGGGGCGCCCGTCACATCGGCGCTCCCACCGGGCCTGTCGAAGGAATCGATCCTCACTCCTGTCCGGCCGGCCGGTACGTGCACACATGCACACCCGTGCCGCTCGTGACGGTGGAGACCAGTTCCAGCGTCCGCAGCGCGCCGTCCTCGGGGAAGAGCCGCTTTCCCCCACCGAGGAGCACCGGCATGATCATGAGCCGGAGCTCGTCGACGAGGCCCTCGTGGACGAGCGTGCGCACGAGGGTGGGGCTGCCCATGACCAGCAGGTCGCCGCTTCCGGCCGCGCGCAGCTCCCGGACGCGGGCGACTGCGTCGGCGCTGGGGATGCGGGTGGTGTTCTGCCACGTCAGGGCGTCGCTGTCCAGCGTTTGCGTCACCACGTACTTCGGGATCGCGTTCATCCGGTCGGCGAACGGGTCGCCGGCCCGCCCGGGCCAGGCCGCGGCCATCGTCTGCCACGTCCGGCGGCCGAACAGCAGCGCTTCCGCCGTCGACATCGACTCGCCGACGAACCCGCCCATCACCTCGGGGTCGAAGAACGGATGCGACCAGCCGCCGTGGGCGAAGCCCCCGTCCACGTCCTCCTGCGGACCGCCGGGTGCCTGCACGACGCCGTCCAGGCTCATGAACTCACTGACCACGATGCGCATGGGACGTGCTCCCTCTTTCCGAATCCGGACGACGCAGCACACTGCACGCGCCGCATGGCGGGAGCATCGCACCCACCACTGACAACGGCCGTGAACGCCGGCCGGGATCAGTCGAGCCCGAAGACGTCGACGGCCTCCCCGAGCGGCCGGTAGCGCTCCGGGTCGGTGGTGAACACCGTCCACCCGGACGGCACCGCGACGGCGGCCGTATGGGCGAGGGCGATGTCGTCGAGCCCGAAGCGGCGCATCATCGCCCCGGCCGCCTCGACGGCCGGCAGGTCCAGCGGACGGATGAGGACCGACGGCCCGCAGCGGGCCAGGAGGAGCTCCAGCGCCGTCCGCGCCAGGCCCGGCTTCTCGCGCTCGGCGAGGACGAGTTCGGTCTGCGGCACATTGACCGAGACGGCGTGCCAGCTCCACCGGTCGGTGAGCACCTCGTGCTCGATCCGGTACCCGGTGCCCAGGTCCACGAGGAAACCGGCGTCCAGGACGACGCCGGTCACCGTGTCGACGCTCACGCGGCGCTGCTCCGGCGGGTCGCGATGTACTGGTCGAGGGGGAGCCGGGTGCGCCGGCCGGTGGTGTCGTCCGCCCACTGCCTGGCCAGGGCGATGTCCTCGTCGCCCAGGCCGAAGTCCCGCCGCAGGCGCTCGTCGCTCTCGCGGTGCCGGCGATCGCGGTCGATCTGGCCGGCGAGCGTCCGGGCCACGAAGGCCGACACGGACTCGATGACGTTCGCGTCCTTCATCCCGCGCAGCTGCTCGGCGAGCTCGCGGGGAACGGTGATGCTGATCCGCTCGTAGTCGGGGGTCTTCTCGTCGGCCATGGTCGGATATTACGGGAGGGGCGTCTGGTAATACCGGGTCCTGCCGTTATTGCTCCGGGATTGAACGGTGGAGCGGCGGGTTGTGGTGGAGGAACGACCGGTACGGAACGTTCACCGGGAGGACTGTCCGAGGGGTCACGTAGGGTCGTCGGCATGCCTTCCACGGAGACAGAGAAGACCGAGGAGTTCGTCGTCCGGGTGCTCGGCTGGGCGCGCTCCCGGCCCGACATCCGGGCCGTGCTGCGCACGGGCTCGCGGGCCCGGCGCGACGGCACGGCGGACGCCTTCTCCGACCACGACATCGAGCTGTACACGACCGACCCGGACCGGTACGCGCAGTCCGGCGAATGGGTCGCCGCCCTGGGCCCGGTGCTCGTCTCCGTCGGCCTGGAAGGCCCGTGGGACAACCCGGCGCGGCTGGTGTTCTTCGAGGACGGGGTCAAGGCCGACTTCCAAGTGGTCCCGGTGGCCCGGCTGCTGGAGATGACCGCCGACGGCCTGGACGACCTCCACGAGCGCGGCTACGAGGTGCTCCTCGACCACGACGGGACCGCCGCCCGGCTCCCCGCCGCCACCGGCACGCCTCCCGCCGCCCTGCCCGACGCCGGTGAATTCCACGACCTCTGCGCGGAGTTCTGGTTCGAGGCCGCCCACCTGCCGCGCTGTCTCGCCCGCGGCGAGCTCTGGGTCGCCAAGTCCCGCGACTGGACGACGAAGGAACTGCTGCAGTCCATGGTCGAGTGGCACGCCCTGACGTATCACGGCGCGGGCCACGACGTCTGGTACGGCGGTACGCGCATGCGCGAGTGGGCGGCGCCCGGGGTGTGGGAGCGCCTGCCGGCGACGTTCGGCGGGTTCACCGCGGAGGACATCCTCCGCGGGGCGCGCGCCACCGCGGACCTCTTCGCCGAACTGGCCGGGGAGGTGGCCGCCGCCCACGGCTTCCCGTACCCGGACCGGGCCGAACGGGCCGTCCGTCCGATGCTGGACGGGATCCCTCGGTTGTAGCCCCTCAGCCGAAGTCCCTCAGTTGTGGCCGTCCTCCGTCCCCGCCAGGTCCAGGACCGCGGCCGCCAGATGGTCACGGAACCAACGGTGCCCCGGATCGGCCGCGTTGCGGGGGTGCCAGGCCATGCCGAGGTCGATGGACGGCAGGTCGAGAGGGATGGGGAAGGCGCGCAGCCCCAGTGCGGAGACGGTGCCGGGGAGCCAGCCCGCCAGGCTGAGCGCGACGAGGTCGGTGTCCCGGGCGAGCACCATCGCGGCCGTATGGCTGGGGACGACGACGGCGATCCGGCGCCTCAGCCCGCGCTCCGCGAGCGCGCTGTCGATGGGCCCGAGGCGTTTGCCGAGCCGGGAGACGCCGATGTGGCCGGCCGCGGCGAAACGGCGGGCGTCGATCCGTCCGCCGAAGAGGGCGTGACCGCTGCGGGCGATGCCGACCGGTGTCGTCCGGGCGAGGTGGCGCGACCGGATCTCCGGGTCCAGGTGGCCCAGGACGCCCAGTTCGACGTCCACCCGGCCCTCCCGCAGCGCGGGGCCGCCCTCCATCGACTCCGGCAGGAAGACGACGTCCACGTGCGGGGCCTCCGCGTGGACCCGGTCGGTCAGGGGCCCGGCCAGTCCCGCCAGGAGCAGGTCGGCGGTCTGCACGGTGAAGGTGCGCCGGAGCTGCGCGGCATCGAAACCGGCCCCGGGGCGCAGGACGTTGTCGCAGCCGCGCAGCAACGCCCCCACCTCCTCGCGGAGTTCCAGGGCCCGCGGGGTCGGGACCATCCCCTGGCCCGCGCGGACCAGCAGGGGATCGCCGACGGCACGGCGGAGCCGGGCCAGGGTGCGGCTGGCCGCCGCGGGTGAGGTGCCGAGTCGCTCCGCGGCGCGGGTCACGCTGTTCTCCTGGAGCAGGGCGTCCAGGGCGCGCAACAGGTTGAGGTCCATCGATGACGCTCCTGAGCTGCATTTTTGCGTTGGGGTCAATGATTAGGTGCCAATTTTTGCATTGCTGCGCAACCGTCCCGTGCGGAGAGTAAGGGGTGTCCGCGGATCACGTGTGACACCCCGTTCGTTCTGTTGAAGGAGTCCTTGTGCAGCAGTCCCCCCGCGCCGGCCGAGAAGGCGATGTCCTGGCCGTGGTCAGCCAGAGCGGGCCGACGGTCTCGTTCTTCGACGCCGCGTCGGACCGGCACCTCGGCGCGGTCCAGGTCCCCGCCGAACCCCACGAGTTGTGCTTCGACCCGACACAGCGACTGCTGTGGTGCACAACGGCCTATCACTCGGGCTACTACCACGCGAACAGTGGCCGACGCACCGAGCTGACCGCCATCGACCCCGACACCCGCCGTGTCGTCGAGATCATCGACCTCGCCCCGGAACACGGGCCGCACGGGCTGGCGCTGGACACGGCGCGGCGTCGCCTCTACGTCAGCGTGGAGGGCTCGGCGGACCGGCCCGGCGGCGTCGTGGTGATCGACACGGAGACCCGCCGGGCCCTCGGCAGGATCGACCTGGGCGCCCCCGGCCCGCACTGGTTCGCCATCGACCCGGAGGGGAGGGCCGGTTACGCGACCAACAAGGAAGCGCCGTTCGTGTCGGCCGTCGACCTCGAACAGGGAACCCTCACGAAGATCGAGGTGCCGGGCAGCGAGGGACTCGCCGTCTCGGCCGACGGCACGCACGTCTTCGTCGCCTCGCCCTACGCCGGTTTCTCCGCCGGTGCCGCCGAGAAGCGGCCGGCCACGGGAATCCGGGTGATCGACGCCAGGACGGCGTCGGTCGTCGACACCCTGGCCACGGAGAACATCGTCATGCCGGTGCATCTGACGTCGACGGGAAAGCTGCTCGTGGGCGAAGTGTGCATGGAGCCCGACCCGGCCTCCGAGCTCGGGCGCCACACGCCGGGGCGCCTCGGGGTGTACTCCGCCGGCACCCGTGAGCGACTGGGCGAACTCGAGGTGGGGCACTTCCCGTTGACCATCACGTCGTCGCCCGACGGCCGGCTCGCCTATGTGTCCTGCGTCGTCTCGTCCACCGTCGACATCGTCGACCTGGAGACCCTGCGGAGCCTGGCCCGGCTGGACATCGCCAAGGTCGGCGAGGCCGGTGCCCATGGCCTGGCCTACATCCCCCGTCCGGTCTGACCTCCGTGACCGCAGCCGCCGCCGGCGGGAGCTAGATGCGGACGCTGTGCCCCGAGCTGGTGGCGTACGTCCCGTTGGGAGGAACCGGCTGGGCCGGGCCGGTGCAGTCCGGGGTGGAGTGGATGTACGCGACGGTGTGGGTGCGGTTCTGGACCGACAGGGGCGCGTTCAGATTCCGGTAGCAGCCGGACGGATCGGTGAAGGTGCGTCCGTTGAGGACGAGTTGGCCGGACGCGGCGGACGCGGATCCGGGTACGGCGAGGGAGAGCAGGGCCGCGGCGGCGAGAGCACCGAGGGCTTGGGGGGCGAGACGTCGCACGGGCGTCCTTCCGTCTCAACTGGGCGCGGACGCCCGACAACTGCCCCGGTGCGGGCCGTCGCAAGCGTCGGCCACCCGTACGGATGATGCGCGACATCCCGGCCCGCGACACCGCGGCGGGTGACCGTCGGCGGAGCCCTTGACTCCGCATAGTGACTCCGATCACAAAAGGTGTCGCGGGCCTGCGAACAGGGGTTAGTCAGAGCATGCTCTCGACATCACGTGCGCCCGGGAACGCCGACACCTTACGTGCGGCCGCCGGTCCGACGACCGCCGAGCTGACCCGTCTGCTCTACGGGCCCGACCGTAGGCGGATCCACGGCCCCTGGCGCGAGTTGGGCGCCGATCCGTCGATGTACCGGCAGCCCGCGGCGACCGTCGCCGACCAAGTGGCCGCATCCTACCGGCGGCTTCACCGGGTGAACCAGGTGAACCGGGTGAACCAGCCCGGTGGGGCCATCGCTCTCGCCGCCGATCCCCACCGGCTCGCCGCGCTGCACGAGTGGACCGCCGCGCTCGACGGGGCCCTCACGGTCGTGGCGGGCATCCACTACAACCTCTTCCTGGGCAGCCTCATCGACCACGATGCCCACGAGGAGCGCCCCCTCGAGGAGTTCGCCGACCTGAGACGGATCGGTACGTTCCTGTGCACCGAGCTCGGTCACGGCAACGACGCCGCCGCCCTGGAGACCACCGCCGTCCACAACCGGGCGGACCGCACATTCACCCTGCACACGCCGAACCCCGCCGCCCGGAAGTTCATGCCCAACACCAGCGCGGCGGGCGGACCGAAGACGGCCGTGGTCGCGGCGCGCCTCCTCACCGAAGGCCGGGACCAGGGCGTCTTCCTCTTCCTCACCCCGCTCACCGACGAGAACGGTCCGCTGCCCGGGATCACCGTGCGCCCGCTCCCGCTGCGGCCCGGCAGCCCGGTGGACCACTGCCTGACCTCCTTCGACAAGGTGGTGCTGCCGCAGGAGGCGCTGCTGTCCGGCGACCACGGGCGGTTCGCCGGGGACGGTACCTTCACCAGCGCGCTCGGCAGCAGGCGACGACGGTTCCTGACCGGCATCGGCCGTGTCACCGTCGGCAAGCTCTGCATGGGCGCCAGCGCGATCGGCGGCGGCCGGGCCGCGCTGGCCGTCGCCGTCCGTTACGCGCACCACCGCCGGGTGACCGGTGCCCGTCCGGACCGCACGGTGCCCGTCTGGGCCCACCGCACCCACCACGGCCCGCTGCTGGAGGAGCTCGCCGCCCACTACGCGATGACCGCGCTGCACCGCGCCACCGTCACCCGGTGGGCCGGGCACGACCGCACCGACCCGGCGGACGCGGCCGCCGCCGAGCGTCAGGCGGCCGTCGCCAAGGGCTGGATCACCTGGCGGACGCGGGCGCTGCTGGCCGAGTGCCGCGAGCGCTGCGGCGCCCAGGGGCTGCTCCCGGACAACGGCATCGTCACGCTCACCATGGACGTCGAGGGGCTGATCACGGCCGAGGGGGACAACCTGGCCCTCTGGGCCAAGGCCGGCGCGGAGCTCCTGCTCGACGAGGACGCCCCGCCCGCGGCCGCCGTCCACGGCGGGGACCCGGCCGACCCGGGCGTCCGCGGCGCGCTGCTGCACGCGGTCGAGCACCGGTTCCTGACCCGCGCCCGGACCCGGCTGCGCGAGGCGCCGACAGGGGACGGCCTACGGCGCTGGAACGCCGCCGCGCCCGCCGCGCTCGCCGCCGTCACCGCCCGCGCGGAACGCTCCGCCGCCGCCGAGCTGCTCACCCTGGCGCGACGGGCCGAGGACCCGCTCGCCCGCGTCCTGCTGCTCGACCTGCACCAGCTCTTCACCCTCCGGCGGATCGAGGCCCACGGCGGGGAACTGCTGAGCGCGGGCCTGCTGACGCCCCAGCAGGTCGGCCTGCTGCCGGAGTTGGCCGAGCAGTCCCTCGGCCGGCTCGCCGGGCACGGCCGCACGCTGGTCGACGCCTTCGACCTGCCGGACGCGTTCTATGCCGCCCGCCCGATCGCCAACCCCGACTACCAGCGGGCCTTCGAGGAGGAAGAAGGCATGCCCGGCGCACCGTGACCGGAGGTCGTTGATCCATTTCTGCTCCGGGAAAACGGGAAGGAGACGGCACCCACCCGTCGGCCGAGCCGGACGAGGTGGTCCGGCTCGTCGTCCGGGTCACGCCGCGGAAAGTGACCGGCTTCTCCGGAGGGAAGTGACCGGCCGTCTGCGGCGGACGGAAGCGGGGGTGAGGGACGAGCCCGGAGGCCCGTCCCCCACCCGCCAACGAGGCTCGGAAGCACGCCCGGTGGGCGTGAGCGCCCCAAATGACATCGCTCACCCTTGACTTGTGTCCCCGGATCCTGACCGCCCCGAGAATCCGACGAGTTGCGGCTTTTTCCCGGCCGCTGTCGACAACGCAATCGACAACCGTATTCACGAGGAACGCTATCGATAACCGTCTCCATTGCAGCCTTTGCGAAATGCGCTCCCCATACGCTTCACTTCCCGTGTTCATTCGCGACTCGATGGGGTGTTCATGAACGACGGGCGCGGTAACACCGCGGAAAAGCAGGTGCACGCTCACCACGACCATGATCATGGCCACGACCATCGACACGGGCACGGCCACGCCCACAGCCATGGGGTGGCCCCGGACGCGGACCGCCGCTGGCTGTCGATCGCGCTCGGGCTGATCGTCGCCTACATGGCCGTCGAGGTCGTCATCGGCCTGGCCGCGGGCTCGCTCGCGCTGCTGTCGGACGCGGCGCACATGCTCTCCGACGCCGCGTCCATCGTGCTGGCGCTCGTGGCGATGCGGCTCGCCGCCCGGCCCGCCCGCGGCACCTACACCTTCGGGCTCAAGCGCGCGGAGATACTCTCGGCCCTGGCCAACGGCCTGACGCTGCTGCTGGTCTCCGTCTGGCTCGCCTACGAGGCGGTCAGCAGGCTCGTCAGCCCGCCCGAGGTCGACGGCGCGCTGATGTTCTACACGGCCCTGTCCGGCGTGGTGGTCAACATCGTCGCGGCCTGGTGCATGTCGAAGGCCAACCGCTCCTCGCTCAATGTCGAGGGGGCCTTCCAGCACATCATCACCGACCTGTACGCCTTCATCGCCACCGCGGTGGCCGGCGCCGTCGTGATGTTCACCGGCTTCGCCCGCGCCGACTCCGTCGCCACGCTCATCGTCGTCGCCCTGATGCTCCGCTCCGGCGTCTCCCTCGTCCGGGCGGCCGGAAGGATCTTCCTGGAGGCCGCGCCGGCCGGGGCGGACCCGGACGCGATCGGCGCCCGGCTGGCCACGCACGAGGGCGTCGTCGAGGTGCACGACCTGCACGTCTGGGAGATCACCTCGGGCGACGTCGTGCTCTCCGCCCATGTGATCGTCGAGGTCGGCGGGGACTGCCACGGGGTGCGCCGGGCCCTGCAGACGACGCTGCGCGAGGAGTACGGGATCACCCACGCGACCCTCCAGGTCGACCACACCCCCGCGCCGCCGGCCGTCGCCACGGCGGCGGCCGGGCAGGCGGACCCGCACTGCGAGGACGCGCACGGCACCGTGCACCACGGAAGCGCCCGCGTCGACGCGGTCTGAGGCCGGACACGCCCTACCGGGCGGCCAGGCACCCCGGGCACCGGCCGACCCGGCAGTGCGGGCAGCGGCGGGGTGTGGGACGCACCCGTACCCACCCCGCCGGCCGTCCGCCGGCCGGGGCGGGGCGCCGGGCGGGCGGCACCGGGGAAACGCCCCGGGCACCGTCCGGAAAACGGCCGGTCGTGTTCATGGACCCGTTCCTTTCCGAATGCGCGGCATTCATCGCCCACGGCCGGGGAAACGTTTCGCGGCTGGGAAACCACGCGCTTCCACCGGGAAACCACGCACTGCCAAGGGAAACCACGCGCCTCCACGCTATGCGCGCCCCTTTCCCGCCCGCCTCCCCCGACCGGACGATCGCCCGGGCGAGGAGCAGCGGCCACCCGGCCGACCCGCCGGGCACGTCCGGTGGCACCGGACTACCGTCGCATACGTGCTGTGCCGCACGACGACGCACAAGAACAGGCCGGACGACAACGGACCGCACGGGAATTCCGGGCCGCCCGGCCGCGGCGGGCCGCCGTGACCACGCGCTGGCGCGAGGAGCAGATGGGCGCCATGGTGGCCCAGGCGTCCCGCCGCGTGGCCTGGATCCGGCTGGGCATGGCCGTCCCCCTCTTCCTCGCCGGAGGACACCCGGTCGCCGCCACCTACGGTGCCTGGTTCGACGGCCTTCTCGCCGCCTACCTGCTCTGGTCCTTCGGCCGGCTGATCGCGGTCCATCACCGTCCCGTGACCGGGGTGCGGGGGGCCGCGAGAGCCCTCGTCGTCGACCTCGTGATGATCACCGGGCTCGCGGCGGCCTCGGGCGGAACCTCCTCCTCGGTCCGGTACGCCTACTTCATGTGGGCCATGGCCACCATCCTGTGGCAGATGCCCAGGGTCACCGCCGTCTTCGGCGCCGTCTGCATGGTCTGCTACGCCGTGATGTCCGTGCCGCACCTCGTGACCCGTTCCGGGGAGGACCCCTGGTCCATCGTCGTCGACGAGGCATACCTGCTGTGGACCGTCGCCGCCTCCGTCGTCATCGCCATGCTGCTGGCCGAGCGGACCCGACGGGTGGCCGAACTCATGGACAACCGCGAGCTGTTGCTCGACGACGCGCTCGCCGCCGAGACGCGCGAGCGCTCCCGGGTCGCCGACGCGCTGCACGACGGCGCCGTCCAGACCCTGCTCGCCGCCCTCCACGACCTGGAGGAGGCGGAGGAGAGCACCCGCGACGCCGACGGACGCGCCGCGCTCGACCGGGCGCAGCACGAAGTGCGCCGCACCGTCCGGGAGATGCGGGAGATCATTTTCAACCTGCACCCCCAGATCCTCGCCGCCGCCGGGCTCGGCGCCGCGCTGGAGGCCGCGGGGGAGCGGTACGCCCGGCGCGCCGGTTTCCGGATCCACTACGACATCCGCCTGTCCGGTCGCGTCGGCCACGAGACGCTGCTGTACTCGGCCGCCCGCGAAGTCCTCCGCAACGTGGTCAAGCACGCCGGGGCCACCGACGTATGGGTGGCCCTGACGACCGAGGACGACGAGACCGTCCTCACCGTCCGCGACAACGGCACCGGCTTCGACCCCCACATCGTCCTGCGCCGCCTGCGCGAGGGACACATCGGCCTGGCCAGCCACTACATGCGAGTGGAGAGCGCGGGCGGACGCTTCCGCATCGACAGCTCGCCCGGCGCCGGCACGACGATCGAGGTCCGGCTGCCGACGACCGGCGACGAGGACATGGGCCCGCAACCGGCCCCGGCCGTCCCGTGACCGCCCCCGCCCGGACCGCCGTGAGGGCACTGCGCGACCTGCTGCGCCCCCAGGGCCCGCCCCGCTACGCGGACGGGGCCGCCGCCGGCCTCGCCCTCGCCGTGCCGCTCGTCGTCGGCACCCTGTCCGGCCGCCCCGGCACCGGAGCGGCCGTCGCCCTGCCCGCCGTCCTCCTGGCCATGCCTCTCCCCGCCGGGGCCGGCCCGCGCGGCAGGGCCCGCTGTCTCGCCGTCCGCACCGCCTGGACGACCGCCGCGGGCGCCTACACCACCCTGGCCGGCCACGGCATGCCCGCCCTCGCCCTCGGCGTGGCCGCGACCGCCTTCGCCGGGGCGATGCTGCCCGGCGTCGGCGCCACGGCGCCCCTCGCCGTGCTGCTCACCGGCATCACCGGCGACGGGCGGGAACAGGCCTTTCCCGGCCTTCTCCAACTCGTCGGCTGCCTCTGGACGGCAGCGCTGCTCCTGCCCCGCCGCCACCGCGACGGAGAGGACGGCGTGGCGCCCCCGCACCTCTCCCCGCGCACCGTCCGCCTGCGGCACGGAGCCCGCCTGGCCCTCCTCACCGGTGGAGCCGTCGCCGTGACGGGCGTGTCCGGCACCCTGTGGGGCCAGGGGCACTGGCTCGTCACCGCGCTCCTCCTCACCCTGCGGCCCACCCCCGAGGAGACCCGGACGAAGTTCGCCCAGCGGATCGTCGGCAACACCGCCGGCGGGGTGGTGACCGCCCTGCTGCTGCTCGCCCACCCCGGCCCCTACGCCGTCGCGGCCGTCGTCGGCGTCTCCGGCGCCCTCGCCTACGCCTTCCGCCCGGCCAACTACACCTATTGGGCCCTCGCCTCGCCCGTGCTGCTCCTGCTCCTCAGCGACTACGGCGAGCCCCTGCCCTGGTGGGCGGCGACGGTCCGGGTCGGGCTGAACGCGCTGGGCGGCTGCGTCGCGCTCCTGGCCACCCGGTGGCTGTGGCCGGGGACCGGGACGCGGGCGGGAGACGGCCCGGGGGAGGGCACCCCCTAGCGCCCCCGGCCGTCGGCCGCCCGAATCTCCCGGGCCGCCCGCACCAACTCCCCGTTGCCCGCCGCCGGCGCGCCGCCCGGCAGGCACAGGACGTCCTCCAGGCCGACCCGGACCGACAGCCCCTCCCGCACCGACAGCCGCAGCACCGGCCAAGCCCCGCCGTCCTGCCCGTGCAGCAACACCGGTGTGCCGCCGCCCCCGAGCGCGCCGATGTCGGCCAGCAGCGCCCGGGCCGTGTCCTCGGCGGCCGCGGCCGTGTCGGCCATGACCTCGGCGAGGATCCGCAGCACCTTCCCGGCGAACGGCGACGCGGCGAACCGGGCGACCGCGTCCGTCCCCGCGAACAGCCCGGCCTCGATGCCGACGCCCCGCTCCGCCAGGGCGGCGGCGACCAGATCGGCGCCGTCCTCATGCCAGTTGACGGAGGCGTGGTCCGGCAGGACCGTCCACGACCGCACCAACTCGGCCCGCCGGCGCGGGTCCGGCACGGCCCACGCGCCGGTGGTGACCCCCACCGGGACACCGGGCACCGCGTCCCGCACCCGCTCGACCACCTCCGCGACCGTGTCGGGTGCCAGGGTGTCCGCACCCGTGGCGTCCTTGGGGTGCACATGGAGATCGACCGCCCCTGCGGCGACGGCCTCCCGCGCTGCCTCGGCGATCTCGGCCGGTGAGACCGGCAGGGAGGGGAACTCCCGCTTGTTCCGAGGTCCGTTCACACACGCTTGGAGAATCATGACCGCATCATGGCACCGGGGTCCGACATTCTCCCCGGGGCCGGGTCACCCCTCGTCCGGTGCCGTGCGGCGCCCCGGGATCGGAGCCCGCAGATCCGCGAGCAGCTCGGCCTGCCCGGCCAGCACCCCCGACAGGATCGTCCGCGCCACCCGCAGCAGCTCGGCCACATGAGAGCTGGTCAAGGAGTAATGAACGGTCGAGCCTTCCTTGCGGGTCGTGACCAGACCGGCCCGCCGCAGCACCGCCAGTTGTTGCGAGAGGTGCGCCGGTTCCACGCCCACCTCCGGCAGCATCTGCGTCACCGCGTGTTCGCGTTCGCTGAGCAACTCCAGCACCCGGATCCGCACCGGGTGCCCCAGGGTTTTGAAGAACTCCGCCTTGAGCTGGTAGAGCGGCGCACTCACCGAGCCGTCCTCCCGGCTCCTGACGGCCCGTAAGGCCGCACTCCCGCGCATCGCCACCATCGCATCCTGTCTGTCATGCGGCCATCCTCGCCCAGTTCACGCCGGGTGGTGACCTCACGAATTGCTAATATTTGCAACTCCATAGGTCTTCGAAGGGAACGTCATGCGGATCATCCCCCTGCACGGCACGGGCGCCACGCTGTTCAAGTGCCCCGTACCGACCTGTGCGTTGGTCCTCCTGCCCACGGCCCTCGCCGCGCACGGACGCTGCCCCGGGTGCGACCACGACCGTCTGATCCGGCTGGACCTTGCCGGTAGCACGCCTTCCGCCCCGTCCGCCTCCGCGCCCGACGAGGCGCGCCGATAAGCCCGGGCCGGCAGGGGAACCCGCCGCGCCGCGACTACCCCCTGCGTCGGCTCCGTGGACTGCCTGCCACCAGCCCCTGCCGTGGTCTAGACTTGAAAAAGTCTTCAATTCGTTAGTTGTCGTGATGTTCAAGCTGGCCCTGAGTGCGGAGGTCTGGGATGGGCGGTTTCGCCGAAGCGGCACGGGACCGGGTCGGCCGGGCACGGAACGCCCTCGCCGCCGCGCATGCGGCCGAGGGCGCGCTGCGCGTGGCCCGTGCACATGACGTGAACGCAGAGAGCGGGCAGTGATGCGGTCGCAGGTTCCCCTGTACCAGGCGAAGGCGGAGTTCTTCCGGATGCTGGGGCATCCGGTCCGCATCCGGGTTCTGGAGCTGCTGCAGGACGGGCCGCTGCCCGTGCGCGACCTGCTGGCCGCGATCGAGGTCGAACCCTCGAGCCTGTCGCAGCAGCTGGCGGTGCTGCGCCGCTCCGGGATCGTCACCTCCACCCGCACCGGCTCCACGGTCGTCTACGAGCTCGCGGGCGGCGACGTGGCCGAGCTGATGCGTGCGGCGCGCCGGATCCTGACGGAGCTGCTCGCCGGGCAGCACGACCTTCTCGAGGAACTGCTCGGGACCGAGGTGGGGTCCCGCCGTGACCGGTGAGCCCACCGGGTGTCCCGCGCCCCGGTCGCCCGAGTCCGGACCGAGAAGCGAGAAGTGGGCGGAGAGGCAGATCGCTCTGCGCGTGTCGGTCTACGTCTTCGTCACCCACGCCATCGCCGGTTTCATATGGCTGCTGTTCTACCTCGGCGACCACGCCGACAAGTAAGGCCCGGTTCTTCCGGACGCCGCACCGTACTGCGAGCGGCGCGCCGCCGTCCGTGGTCGGGCACGGTGAGAGACAGGGCGGAAGTCCCCGATCGCGGCGGATCGGGGACTTCCACCTTTACTGGCCCGGCCGGAGGAGATCTGGGAGGGGCCCTGTTGCCGCCCCGGATGCCGGGTGCCCGTTTACGCGGCGGGGGTGAGTTCGGCGCGGCCGAACAGCAGCGCGTAGCCGGTAGGGAGCTGGTGCAGGATCCGGGTGATCAGGTCGGGGCCCGCGCAGGCCGCGACGGCGGAGAAGACGGAGCCGGTGTCCCAGCGGGTGGTCGCGAGGGAGGCGCCGGTGCGGGCGGCGAGGTCCTTGACGAAGGCCCAGCCGGTCAGCGGCTGAGTGTCGGGGATCTGCGTGGTCAGGACACGTGCGGCCTCCAGGGGCAGCCTGGCGGCCAGGTCGACGCGTTCGTCGCCGGTCAGCTGGCGTCCCAGCCCCGCGAGGACCAGGCGGACGGCTTCGTCGGCCCTCTCGCGGGTGGGGTAGGCGCCTTCGTAGCGGACCTTCTCCAGCATCTGCTCATACGCCGTCCCGTATGGCTGCTGGTGCTCAAGCGGTGCGCGCACGTCGGTGATCACTGCGGTGCATGCCTTTCGTGGAGCCAGGGTGGGTGGTGCCGGTGTGCGGCACCGAGCTATCGGTCAGGTGGGCTGGGGGCGGCCGAAGAGGAGGTCGTAACCGGCGGGGAGCTGGAGCAGGATCTCTTTGAGGAGGTCGTCGCCGGCGGTGTCGGCGACCGTGGACAGCACGGCGCTGACATCCCACGTCGCGGTCCGCTCGGTGGCGCCCTCGATCCAGGCTGCGGTCGCCCGCACGAACCGCTCCGGCGACAGCGGTTCGGCGCTCTGGAGCGGGTTGAGGAGGATCAGGGCGAAGTCCTCCGGCAGGCGTGCCGCGAGCCGGGCGCGGACTTCGCCGACCAGGTGCGCGCCGAGCAGGGCGAGCACCACACGGGCCGCGCG
Source organism: Streptomyces luteireticuli (assembly GCF_041519305.1). Taxonomy (NCBI): domain Bacteria; kingdom Bacillati; phylum Actinomycetota; class Actinomycetes; order Kitasatosporales; family Streptomycetaceae; genus Streptomyces; species Streptomyces luteireticuli. The sequence goes on along the minus strand of NZ_CP167927.1, from coordinate 453,642 downwards.
CTCGGCTTCCTCCGCAGTGCCGTACTCACCGCGTTCCTTCACATGGTCGAGGAACGCCTCGCGCCGCAGAGTCATCTCGGCCACCACCCCTTGTTCTTCGGACTGCCTGCGGGGTGCGGAGGGCGGGATGAGGGGGGAGATCAGGTGCCCTCCGCACCCGTCCGGCCGGTGTCAGCCGGAGATCTCCTTGCGGTCGGATCCGACGCCGATGGAGATCTTGCGGGGCTTGGCGCGCTCGGCGATCGGGATGCGCAGGGTGAGCACGCCCGCGTCGTAGTCGGCCTGGATGTGCTCGGTGTCGAGGGTGTCGGCGAGCACGATCTGGCGGGAGAAGACGCCCAGCGGCCGCTCGGACAGCTCCATCTGCACGTCGTCGGACTTCGCCACCGGCCGGCGCTCGGCCTTGACGGTCAGCATGTTCCGCTCGACGTCGATGTCGATCGCGTCCGCGCTGACGCCGGGAAGGTCGAAGGCGACCACGTACTCGTCACCCTCGCGGTAGGCGTCCATCGGCATCGCCGACGGCCTCGACCAGGTACCCGGGCCCATCAGCTGCTGTGCCAGCCGGTCCAGCTCGCGGAAGGGGTCAGTGCGCATCAACATGGTGAAACACCTCCAGGAAGGTTCGGGCAGTTGCTGCCAATGCGCCTCACTGACACCGTTGTAACATGTCATCCAATGGATGACAAGCACGATGTCGTCAGCCTGATGACAACCCTGAAGGAGGTGTCCGTGACCCCGGCCGACCAGCCGTCTCTGTCCCGTACCGACGCCCACAGCCCGGTGTCGTTCCTCGCTGCCGCGGCGGCCCTTGACGCCATAGACGCCGCCCTGCGCGAGGCCCGGCACGAGACCCCCAACGCCCCCGCCCCCGGTCCGGAACAGGCCCTGGCCTCCTTGTCGCTGCTGCGGCAGGTGCGCGAGCAGCTCGCCGGGTGGGAGACCGGCCTGATCGAAACGGCCCGCGACGCGGGCGCCAGCTGGGCCGACCTCGCCCGCCCCCTCGGCGTCGCCAGCCGCCAGGCCGCCGAACGCCGCTACCTGCGCGGCCGTCCCGGCCCGGCCGGGACCACCGGCGAGCAGCGCGTCCAGGCCACCCGTCAGGCCCGGGCCGCCGACCGCAGCACCGCCGCCTGGGCTCGCCGCAACGCGGCCGACCTGCGCCGCCTCGCCGGCCAGATCACCGCACTCACCGACCTTCCCCCCGCCGCCCGCCGCCCGATCGGCGAGCTCCACGCGGCCCTCGCCCATGACGACCCCGCCGACCTCATCGCCCCCCTGGCCGCTGCCCGCCCGCACCTGGCCGCCGCCCACCCCGACCTCACCGCCCGGCTCGACGTCCTCACACCTCCCTGACCCCGCCCGGCGCACCGCAACAGCAACCCGGTCAACGTCCGCCTCCGGGCAAACGAGGGGACACCTGGAGACCAACGCGGCCGGCCTGCGGGCCCACCCGGCCTGCTCCCTCGCCAAGCAGTGCCTGGATGGGGGGCAGTTGGTGGCCAAGGTGCCGAGGTGCCGGTTCGCGCCAGGCCGCGGACCGGCCCTGGCCTTTCAGGCGGTTGCCGGGCGATCTCGGCGATGTCCAGGGCGTTGCGAAAAATGACCGCGTTCGTGAGCAAAGCATCGAATTTCATCGCCTTCTCCTGCTCGACCGGGTCGTTGTCCGCGATGACGCCGCGGTTGCCGAACCCGATCCACTGCGAGAACCGGTTGAACGACTCGACGACCGCAGGCGCTTGAGCAGGGTGGAGGAGGAGATCGCACCCTCACGGGCGGAGACGGCCACCCGCATCGGGTGCCGGGACTGGGCCTCGATCAGGTCCCAGTCGATGACGTTCTTGCCCGGCTCGCCGAACAGGGCGTCGATGTGCTCGTACTCGGCCTGCTTGCTTGGCCGGTAGAAGACCGAGCCCTTCCGGTTCTGATCCCGGGCATCGGGTCGAAGCCCAGCAGATGCTCGTCACAGTCCGTGGCATCCGACGCCCACGCAAGCTCATCACGCGTCGGCGAGAAGAACAGATACAGCTCATGCGCGGTGATCATCCGCTTGAACCGCGGATACGCGGCGGGGCGTCGGGAACGGAGGTGTCAGCGGACGGGCTCCTCGGTGGCGGTGGGGGCGGGCAGCACCCCGGAGCCCTGAAGATGGGCGCGGGCGGCGGCGATGGCGTCGGGAGTGGTGGTGAACTCCCGGCCGTCGTGCCGGAGGAGATCCAACGCGCCGACGGAATCGAGGACTTGCCGCTGTTCGGGCCGTATGCCGGAGGCGAGCACGGTGATACCGCGGCGCCGGAGTCCGGTCACCGCGTCCTTGAGGACCAGGGCGCCGGTGGCGTCGATCGTGGACACGCGGGACATCCGCAGGATGACCACGCGCACGTCGGCGACGCCGGAGAGTTCGAGCAGGAAGCGGTGGGCGGCCGCGAAGAACAGCGGTCCGTCGATGCGGTACGCCACGATGTGCTCGGCCAGCAGCGCGTGCTCCTCGGCGCTGTGGTCGCCGGGCAGGTCCTCCTTTATGGGCACTTGATCCAGGCGGGCCTGCTTGGCCACGGCCCGCAGTGCGAGCACGCCCGCGACGGCCAGGCCGATGAGGACGGCTTGGACGAGGTCCAGGGCCAGGGTCGCGGCGGCGGTCAGGATCAGGACGAGGGCGTCGGAGCGGGTGGCCCGGGCCATCGCCTTGAGGCTGCCGACCTGGACCATCCGGACGGCCGTGGCGATCAGCACACCCGCGAGAGCGGCCAGCGGGATCCGGGACACCAGCGGCGCGGCGGCGAAGACGATGACCGCCAGCACGGCAGCGTGGACGAGCGCGGCCAGCCGCGAGCCCGCGCCCGTGCGCACGTTCACGGCCGTGCGGGCTATCGCGCCGGTGGCGGGGACGCCGCCGAAGAGCGGGGCGGCGATGTTGGCCAAGCCCTGGCCGAACAGCTCCCGGTCAGGATCGTGCTTCTGCCCCACGGTCATCCCGTCGGCGACGGAGGCGGACAGCAGCGACTCCAGGGCGGCCAGGGCCGCCACGGCGACGGCGGGGGCCAACAGGGAGCCGAGTGCGCCCGGGTCGAGGAAGGCCAGGGACGGGGCCGGCAGCCCGGCGGGGAGGTCGCCAATCGGCGCGGCCGCGTCCAGGTGGCAGAGCTGGGCCACGACGGTCGCGCCGATCACGCCCACGATCGAGAAGGGGACGGCCGGCCACCGGCGGGCGCCGGCCAGCATGACCACGGCCACGGCGGCCGCGAGGGAGACGGCCGTCCAGTTCGGCGACTTGGCGAATGCCTCGACGGCCCGCCAGGTCACCACCAGGACCTTGTCGCCCTCGGGTTTGGGCACCCCGAGCGCGTTCGGTATCTGCTGGAGTCCGATCACGCCGGCGATGCCGAGGGTGAAGCCCTCCACCACCGGGGCGGGGATGTACTGCATGCAGCGCCCCGCGCGGGCCACCGCGAGGGCGACGAGCATTACCCCGGCGAGCAGTCCGACGGCGAGGACCCCGCTCGGACCGTACTGGGCGACGATCGGGACCAGCACCACCGTCATCGCACCTGTCGGCCCGGAGACCTGGAGGTTCGAGCCGCCGAAGACCGCCGCGACCGCGCCCGCGACCACGGCGGTGGCGAGCCCCGCTTCCGCGCCGAGGCCGGAGGACACGCCGAAGCCCAGTGCGAGCGGCAGCGCGACGATCGCCACGGTCAGCCCCGCCAGCAGATCACGCCTGGGGTCACGGCGGGCCGCGGTGAGGTCGTCGCGGCCGGGCAGGAGGGAACGCACCCGGGACCACGCCCGGCCGGTCATGGTGCTCACTCGGCACCGGCCTCGGATTCCCGGAGCTCCTCCAGGAGCGCGTTCTGTCCGTCGAGCATGTGCGTGAGGATCCGCCGGGCGGCGCGCATCAGCTCGGCCACGTCGCCGCCGGCGAGTTCGTAGACCACCGTGGAGCCGGCGCGGGCGGAGGTGACGATCCCGGAGCGGCGCAGCACCGCCAGCTGCTGGGAAAGGGCGGAGGGTTCGATCTCCATCGCGGCGAGCAGGCCGCGTACCGGAGTGGGTCCGTCCTGGAGCAGTTCCAGCACCCGGATGCGGACCGGATGCCCCAGCATCCGGAAGAACTCCGCCTTCGCCTGATACAGCGGGACCGACACCGAAACCCTCGTCTTCTGCCGTCGCGCGGCCCCGCCGGTCGGGGCCGCCCTGTGGCCGTGCCCGCGGCTACCTGCGGGCACGGCCAATGCATCATGTAACGAATTGCAGATTTTTGCAATTTACATGCCCAGCATCGCGACAGCCCGGCATCGTGGTGGCCGATGGCAGAGCTCCAGCGCGAATACCGGACAGGGATGCGAGGCGGTTGGGGCGGATGGGAAGTGGGAGGAGGGTGGTGCGCGGTGAGGTCGAAGGATGCCTGCTGCGAAGCCGGCAGTTGCTAATCTCGGCAACTCTTCAAGCGCGACGCGTCATCGCTCTCCTCCTGCCCCCTGATCTGCGGGTCGGTCGACGCGTCGTCGATGCCCAACGCTGTGTCGACCCGTTCGGGAACGTGGAGGGGCTGTCGTGAGCCTGTTGCGCAAGATCCGTCGGACCGGGCGGACGGCCGAGCCCGCCCCACCCCGGCCCACCGGGCAAATTCCCCCGGAGCTAAGGGAGTTGCGAGGGTCGATGCAGGTCAGATGCGTGGACGCCGGCTCGTGCAACGGGTGCGAGATCGAGATCGGCAACGCGTTCGGGCCGGTCTACGACGCGGAGCGGTACGGAGCCCGCCTGGTGGCGTCGCCGCGGCACGCGGACGCCGCGCTGGTGACCGGCCCGGTCACCCGCAACATGGCCACGGCGCTGCGGCGCACGGTGGAAGCGATGTCCGAGCCCCGGCTGGTCGTCGCGGTGGGCGACTGCGCGATGAACTGCGGTGAGTTCGCCGGGGGTTACGGAGTGGAGGGCGCGGTCGCCGACGTCGTCCCCGTGGACATCGAGGTCCGGGGGTGTCCGCCGAGGCCGGAGGCCGTCGTGGCGGCGCTGCGCACCGTGACCGGCCGGTGAACGGCATCGGGCCCGCCCTGGCCGCCGGTGCGGGACTGGCGGGTGCGGGCGCGGCGGCCGGTGTGTCGCTGCCGCCCCGGGCCCGGGTCGTGGTGGCCGGGGTGTGCACGGCCGGGGTCGGGGCGGGCGGCGTGGTGGCCGGTGCCGCCGCGCTGCGGGGTGCGCGCTGGTCGGCGTCGTTCCCCGGACTGCTGCCGCTCGCGGGCGTCCATCTCGCCGTGGACGCGCTGTCGGGACTGTTCATGGCGGTCACGGGCGTCGTGGCCGTCGCGGTCGCCGTCTACGGGATCGGGTACGCCGGCCACGGCGGCGAGGCCCGCTGGGTACAGGCCGCGTGGCCCGTCTTCGCGGGCACCCTGGTCCTCGTCCCGGCGGCCGCGGGCGTCTCGACGTTCCTGCTGCTGTGGGAGGCGATGGCGCTGACCTCGCTGCTGCTGGTGGTGGCCGAGCACCGCCGGCGGGCCGAGGTGCGGCGGGCCGGGCTCTGGTACGCCGTGATGACGCACCTGGGCCTGGTGTCGCTGCTGGCCGCCTTCGCGCTGTTCGCGGCCGGGGCGGGCGGCGAGACGTTCGCCGCCCTGCGCGCGGGGGCGGCGGGGATGTCACCGGCCGCGCGGGGAACGGTCTTCGTCCTGGCACTGGTGGCCTTCGCGTCGAAGGCCGGCATGGTGCCGCTGCACGCCTGGCTGCCGCGCGCGCATCCCGAAGCCCCCAGCCAGGTCTCGGCGTTGATGAGCGCGGCCATGGTCAACCTGGGCGTGTACGGGATCGTGCGCGTCGGGTTCGGTCTGCTGGGCGGCGGCCCGCGCTGGTGGTGGCTGCTCGCGCTGGCGATGGGCGCGCTGTCGGCGGTGTACGGGATCCTGCAGGCGGCCATGGCCAAGGATCTCAAGCGGCTGCTGGCCTACTCCACGAGCGAGAACCTCGGGCTCGTACTGATCGGGGTGGGTGCGGCGGGACTGTTCGCCGCGGCAGGCGGCCGGGCGCCCGCCGCGCTCGCGCTGACAGCGGCGCTCCTGCACGTGGTCAACCACGCGATGTTCAAGGCGCTGCTGTTCTGCGGGGCCGGTTCGGTCCTGAAAGCCACCGGGGAACGCAACCTGGACCTGCTGGGCGGTCTGCGGGCGCGGATGCCGGTGACGGCCGGGCTGTTCGCCGTGGCCGCACTGGGTGCGGTGGCACTCCCGCCGGGCAACGGCTTCGTCAGCGAGTGGACGCTGTTGCAGGCGCTGATCCACGGCCTCGCCGTGCCGGGGGTGACCACGGCGGTGGTGCTGCCGGTGGCCGTCGCCGCCGTCGCGTTGTCGGCGGGGCTGGCCGCCGCCGTGTTCGTCAAGGCGCTAGGAGTCGGCTTCTTCGCGCAGCCGCGCAGCGAGGGGGCGGCAGGAGCGCGGGAGAGCCCGCCGACGATGCTGGCGGGCATGGGGCTGCTCGCCATTGCCTGCGCGGCTCTCGCCCTGGTCCCCGGGGCGCTGGCGGCAGGACTGTCGCGGGCAACTGCCGCGGCCGGCCCGGCCGGTGGCGAGGCGCTCGACAGCGGAGTGCTGCGGCTGCGTCTGGCAGGCTTTCCCGCGATGTTCTCGCCGTTGTGGATGGCGGTGGCGCTGGCCGTCGGCGTCCTGGCGGTCACCGGCCTGGCACGGTCGGCCGGCCGCCGCCGGCGACGCGGGCAGGTGAGGCTGTGGGACTGCGGTGGCGGCGCCCCGACGCCGCGCATGGCCTACACGGCGACGTCGTTCGCGGAGCCGCTGCAACGGGTCTTCGACGACGTCCTCGCCCCGGAACGGGACGTCGACGTCACCCATGCGCAGGAGTCGGCCTACCTGGTGGAGAAGGTGCGTTACCAGAGCCGGGTGCCGGACCGGATCGAACACCGGCTGTACCGGCCGGTGCTGGCGGCCCTGTCCGGTGCGGGCACGAGCGCCCGGCGGCTGGCGGGCGGCAGTCTGCGGCTGTACCTAGGCTACGGCTTCTTCGGCCTGGTCGTCCTCCTGGTGATCCTGGCGGGGGTCCGGTGAACGGCGCGGGAACGGCCGCGATGGCCGGCCAGGTCGTCCTCGTGACCGGCGGGGCACCGCTGCTGACCGGGCTGATGCGGCAGACCAGGGCCGTCCTGGAAGGCCGCGCCGGGGCGGGGATCGCCCAGCCGTGGCGGGACGTGCGCAAGCTGCTGCGCAAACAGCCCGTCTCCCCGGCCGGTACCGGGCCCGCCTTCCGCGCCGGGCCCCTGCTGCCGGCCGTCACCGCCGCGGTCATCGCGGCCCTGGTGCCGATGGCATCGACCGTGACCCCGGTCAGCGGGAGCGCCGACCTGATCGTGGTGGTGGCGCTGCTCGCCCTGGGCACGGTCGCCCTGGCGCTCGCCGGGCTGGACACGGGCACGGCGTTCGGCGGCATGGGAGCGTCGCGGGAGATGACGGTCGCCGCGCTGGTCGAACCGACGATCCTGCTGGCGGCCCTCGCGCTGTCGGTGCCGTCGGGTTCCACCAATCTGGCGCACATCGTCGGCGACCGCATCCATGACCCCGTCCGCCTCGCCTCGCCCTCCGGCCTGCTGGCGATCGTGGCACTGGCCGTGGTGACACTGGCCGAGACCGGGCGGCTGCCGGTGGACAACCCCTCCACCCACCTCGAACTGACCATGATCCACGAGGCGATGGTCCTGGAGTACGCCGGACCCGACCTGGCCCTGGTCGAACTCGGCGCCCAGATGCGGCTCGCCGTCCTCCTCGGCCTGCTCGCCTCCCTGGCCGCACCGTGGGGGATCGCCACCACCACCGCGCCGGGCGCGGTTGTCATCGGACTCGTCCTGTTCGCCGTCAAGGTGGTGGTGCTGGGGACGGGACTGGCGGTGGCGGAGGTCTTCTGGGCCAAGGTGCGTCTGTTCCGGGTGCCCGAACTCCTCGCCGGGTCCTTCCTGTTGGCACTGCTCTCGGTGACCGCCTCGTACTTCCTGACCGGAGAGTGAGCCGACGGTGAGCGAAAGCGTCTACACCCAGCTCCTCGACCTCGCCTGCGGTGCCTTCCTGCTGGCCTCGGTGCTGGTGCTGTGGTATCGCCGACTGTCCGCGATCGTCAAGGTCCTCGCCCTGCAGGGCATCGCGCTGGCCGCCATGGGCGTGCTGCTCGGGGCGCACGAGGGCCGTGGGGACCTGGCCGGCGTCGCCGTCGGAGTCGGGGTGCTGCGGGCCGGGGTGCTGCCGTATCTGATGCGGCGGGCCCTGGTGCGCAGCGGGCAGACCCGCGAGACCCAGCCCCTGGTCAACGTGGCCGCGTCGTTGCTGGCCGCGGCGGTGCTGACGCTGCTCGCGTACGCGGCGGCCCGCCCGTTGGCCGAGCTGGCGCCCTCGCCCGCGACCCGCGCACTGCCGGTGGGACTGGCCGTCGTCCTGATCGGCTTCTTCATCCTGGTCACCCGGCGGAGGGCACTGGCCCAGATGGTCGGTTTCCTCAGCCTGGACAACGGGATCACGGCGACCGCGTTCCTCGCCACCTCGGGCGTGCCCCTGATCGTGGAACTCGGTGTCTCCTTCGACCTGTTGCTCGCCGTTCTGGTCCTGTACCTGCTCACCACCCGGATGCGGGCCGCCTTCGGCGGAACGGACATCGACGACCTGCGGGAGCTCCACGACTGATGCCGACCTCTCCGAGCGCAGCCACCACCGATGTGCTGCTCATGCTTCCCGTGGCCGTGCCACTGGCGACCGCAGCCGCCTACCTGTGGCCGTCCCGGCGCCCGGTCACCGGCTGGGCGGGCCTGGTCCCGCCGGCCGTGATCCTGGCCACCGGTGCCGCCCTGGCCGCGGTCCGCCACGGGCCCGTCACCGCCCACGGCCGTCTGCTGCGGGCCGACGCGCTGACCGTGTGGATGCTCCTGGTCGTCGGAGCCGTCGCCGCGTCGGCGTGCGCCGCCGGTCCCGCGTACCTCGCGGGCGAACGCCGGGCGGGCCGGGCCGACGAGCGGGACGTCCGCCGCTACTGCGTCCTGGTGCACCTCTTCCTCGCGGCGATGTCCGCGGCCGTGCTCGCCGGGAACCTCGGTGTGCTGTGGGTCGCCATCGAGGCCACCACCGTCATGACCGCGTTCCTCGTCGGCCACCGCAACACCCGCACCTCTGTCGAGGCCGCCTGGAAATACGTGGTGATCTGCTCGGTGGGCATCGCGCTCGCCTTCCTCGGCACCGTGCTGATCTACTACGCGGCCCGCCGCGCGGGAATTCCCGAGTCGGCGGCGCTGGACTGGCCCACCCTGGCCGCGCACGCCCACGGGCTCGACCCGGCCGTCACCCGCCTCGGCATCGGCCTGATCGTGCTCGGCTTCGGCGCCAAGGCGGGCCTGGTGCCGCTGCACGCCTGGCTGCCGGACGCACACAGCCAAGCCCCCGCGCCCGTCTCGGCGTTGATGTCCGGAGTGCTGCTCTCGGTCGCCTTCACCGCGATCCTGCGCTACAAGGTCATCGCCGACGCGGCCCTGGGCACCGGCTATCTCCGTCTCCTGCTCGCCGTCATCGCGCTGGCGACCCTGGCCCCCGCGACCGGACTCCTGCTGGGCCAGCGCGACTACAAACGCATGCTCGCCTATTCGAGCATGGAGCACATGAGCCTGATCGCCCTGGGCAGCGCCGTCGGCACCCCGCTCGCCGCCGCCGCGGTCCTGCTGCACATCGCCGGACACGGCCTGGCCAAGTCCGTGGCGTTCTGCTCGGCCGGGCACATCCTCCAGCTGTGCCGCACCAGCGCCATCGGGCGCGTCCGCGGGCTGCTGGCCCGGTCACCGGTGCCCGGCGCGGCCTTCGGGCTGGCGGTGCTCGCCCTGCTGGGGATGCCGCCGTTCAGCCTGTTCGCCTCCGAACTCGCCATGGTCCGCGCCGGGTTCACCGCCGGCATGGGATGGCCCGTCGCTCTGGCCCTGCTCCTGGTCCTCGCCGCGTTCGCGGCGCTGGCGCTGCGCACCGCACGGATGCTGCTCGGACCGCCGCCGCCGGCTCCCGGGGCCCCGGCCGGGGCGACGCGGACCGGAGCGGTCGCGGCGGCCCCGCTCGTGGCCGGGCTGCTGGCCTGCGCCCTCCTCGGCACCACCACGGGCCCGTTGACCGGGCTGCTGCACGATGCCGCCGTGCTCACCGGAGGGCGGTGACCATGGACCCTCGCACCACCGAGGCGACCGGACCGGACCGCCTGGTGACCCGCGTCGGCGAGCTGCTGGCCCGCGGTCACCGGCTCGCCCTGGTCGCCGCCCACCACGACGAGACGGCCCTGCGGGTGGTCTATCTGTTTGTCTCCGGCCCGCCGGACACCCGCACCGAACTCCATGTGCGTCTGGACCCGGACGCCCCCGAAGTGCCCACCGTGGCCCATCTCTCCTTCCCCGCCGGCCGGTTCGAACGGGAAATGCGCGACCTGCACGGTGTCGTACCGCTCGGCCATCCGCTGCCCCGGCGCCTGGTGCGCCACTACCACTGGCCGCGCGGCTGGTACCCCATGCGCCCCGACGCCGGCCCCCCTCCGTCGTTCTGCGAGCCGGAAGGCCCCTACCCCTTCCACGAGGTCGAGGGCGACAGCGTGTACGAGATCCCCGTCGGCCCGGTCCACGCCGGACTGATCGAACCCGGCCACTTCCGGTTCTCGGTCGTCGGCGAGACCATCATCAAACTCAAGGCCCGCCTGTGGTTCGTCCACAAGGGAATCGAAAAGCTCTTCCAGGGCCGCACCGTCGAGCGCGGTCTTCCCCTGGCCGAACGCATCAGCGGCGACACCGCCGTCGGCCACGCTCTCGCCTACTGCCTCGCCGTCGAGGAGGCCACCGCGACCGTCGTGCCCGAACAGGCCCAACGAGCGCGGGCGTTGCTGCTGGAAATGGAACGGCTCTACAACCACATCACCGACATCGGCGCGCTCTGCAACGACGTGGGCCACGGCATCCTCAACGCCCACGCCCTGCGCGTCCGCGAGCAACTCCTGCGCTGCAACGACCGGATCACCGGACACCGCCTGCTGCGCGGCGGCGTCCTCCCCGGCGGCGCGGCACTGCGGGCCCTGCCCGACCCACGGCGGATGAGAGCGATCGCCGCCGACATCCACGAGATCGTCGACCTCGCCCTCGGCCACAGCACCGTACGCGACCGCTTCACCACCACGGCCCGGCTCGCCCCCACCGCCGCGCGGGACCTCGGCTGCCTCGGATACGTGGCCCGGGCCAGCGGCCTGGACATCGACGCCCGGCTGTCCCATCCCTTCCTCGACCTGGGCGGTGCGCTGTCGGTGCCGACCCGTCTCACCGGTGACGTGCTGGCCCGCTTCCTCGTCCGCGCGGAGGAGATCGACGCCTCCCTCGCCCTCGTCGACCACCTCACCGACGGCCTGCGGCCGGGCACCGTCCGGGTCCCCCTGGGCCCCGGCGGCGGCCCCGGCCCGCGCTCGGGGGCGGGAATCGTCGAGGGCTGGCGCGGCACCATCACCACCCGCGTCGAACTCGCCCCCGATCAGACCCTCGCCCGGGTCAAACCCGTCGACCCGTCCTTCTTCAACTGGCCCGCCCTGCCCGTCGCCCTGGCGGACACGATCGTTCCGGACTTCCCCCTGACCAACAAGAGCTTCAACCTCTCCTACGCGGGCAACGACCTGTGAACGCCGGCCGGTGCCCCGAGCACAGCGGGTGAGTCGTCACCGTTCGCCGCGGATGCCGGGGGACCGCCCGATCGATGCCTATCCTGCGGACTGCCGCTGCCACGGGCCCCAACCGCCGCCCGGTTCCGACTGGTAGACCTCCCACAAGCGCACCCTGTTCCACTCCTGCGCCACCACATGGAGCCGGCCGTCGGGGAGTTGCTCCACGGCGGTCGGCCGGCCCAGGTTCACACCTGGTTCCGGGACCTGGCCCATGGACCGGACCGGACCCCAGCCCGCGTCCGCATCCTCCTGGTGCCGTACCTGCATCGCGCTGCCGAACCGCGACCCGTCGGCGAAGGCGTCGATGCTGCCGTCCCGTTCCTTGAACAGCGCGACGTCGCCGTGGTAGGGCATGGGGGCGAGCCCGAAATCGTCCGGCGCGCTCCAGCCGTCTCCGGAGTCGTTCTCCACGGTGTGGCAGAACGAGCCGTACGTGGAGAACAGCAGCTCCAGGTCGCCCGCCGAGTTCTCGACAGCCGTGATGGCGTAGCTCTTCGGCCCCACGGTCGCCGCGCCGACCCGCTCCCACGGCCCGTATGCTCCGCCCGGCCCGTCCTGTTCCCGATGCCACACGAACGGCAGGCCCCGGGTCGCCGTCCTGTCGTAGAAGAGCTGGAACTGGGCCGTTCGCCCGTCCGCGCGGCCCATGGAGATCAGACTGTCGGGCACGGGGCCGCTCGCCAGGCCCTTGGCACCGGTGTCCGTGAGGCAGTCGGAGGCGGCGGTCGGTACGGTGGCGACAGGTACGGCGGCGACAGGTGCGGCGGAGGCCGCCCCGGGAGCCATGGCGACCCCGGCACAGGCGAGCGCCAGCGCAACCGCACCATGCACAACAGCCCCGGCTCTCCTGCCTCTCCACACTCTTCGCCGTAATTCCATGAATTCCCGCCCTTCTTGATGATCCCATCCGGCAGTGCAGCATCTTCGTGGCGCGTGGAGACCGCTGCCAGCCCCCGATTCCGGCCAACATCACGCAACCCGCGCGCCTGCGGAAGTTCCGTCGGGCAGGGGACGGCGGGCCGTCAGGCGGCCGGTGCCCGCCGCGGGCGAGGTGCGGCGGGTGCGAGCGCGAGATAGGTGAGGACCGCGCCGATGGCCGACAGAGCGGCGAGCACGAGGCCGAGGGTGTGGATGGCGCCGCCGGGCTGCCACCGGCGTACATCGACGTCGGCCGGCTGGACATCTTCCGCGACGAGGACCTCACCTACGCCCTGCGGCTGAGCCGCGCGGGCGTCCCGCACGCGTTCGAGGGCATCGCCTTCGACACGGACGTGGCCAGGCGGGTCATGGCCGACCGGGTCCGTGTGCTCGCCTCGCTGTGACGCCGGCACGGAGGTGACTTTGCACTCTCCCGGTACGGGAAACCCTTCCTTCTCCGGGAGCGCTTCGCCTAGGGTGAGCGCCGCCGACGCCACAAGGCCGGTTCGGCATCTTCTGCACTGCCCCGCGGGGTCCGGCGTGGCGTCGACAGTGCCGTCGGGAGCCCGGCCCGGCTGCCGCGCGCCCCGTCGCGTCCTCGCCCCTTGAGTACCTTGAGTATCGGACGAGTTGATCGATGCAGCTTCCCCCCCCGCCCCCGTGGGACGGGCCGGGAAGCCGTCGCGGAACGGAGAGTTGTGACGAACACAGGGGCGCGCAGGCGCAGAAGACGGTTATCCGCGGAGCTGGCCGTCTGCGGCGCCCTGCTCGCGGGCTGTTCGGGCGCAAGCGACGGGAACGCAGGCGGCGGGAACGCGAGTGACGGGAACGGGAGGAGCCGGCCCGAGCGGACGGGCGCCTCCGCCTCCGCGACCGCGGACGCGGCCGGTACCCGCTTCGCGGCCGACCCGGCGCGCCTTCCCGGGAACCGGTCCGCCGCCCTCGAACTCCTGCGCGCCGTCGTCGTGGGCCCCGAAGGCTACGGGCCCGGCTATGAGAAGCGCACCCCGTACGAGAGCGACCCGGCCGACCGCCCGGTCCTGGGCACGGACTGCGTCTGGAGGCAGGAGGCGCTGCCCGGGGACGTCCTGGGGAGCCTCACCCGCTACAGCAGGCTCCCCGCCGCCGACGGCAGGGGAGAGGTCCGCACCGCCGCGACCGTCACCGTCCACCGCACCGCGGCCCAGGCCGACTGGGAGATCGCCGACACGCTGGAGCAGGCTCTGCGCTGTCCCGACCAGCAACTCCGCGCGACCGAACGGATATCGGGCCTGAACTCGGTAGGCTCCGGCTACGGCAGCAACGGCAACACCTCGGCCGACGACTACCTCACCGAGATCGGCACCTACGCCGACCCCGCCCTCGGCGTGAAAGCCACCCACTACGTCTGGAGCCAGGCCCGGCTCGGCCCGGTCACCCTCGCCGTCGCCGTCCAGGGCGGCGCCGGCTACGGGTTGAACGACCTGCTGGTCATCCCCGCACGGGCGATCGCCACGATGGAGACGAAGGTGCGCACCAGGCTGGGGGCCCGGAGGTGACCGGCCACTCCCTGCGTCCCACGGACCCCTCCTTCGTCGGCGGCCACCGCATCCTCGCCCGGCTCGGCGAGGGCGGCATGGGCGTCGTCTATCTCGGCCGTACGGAGGCGGGATCGCTCGCCGCGGTGAAGGTGATCCGGGCCGAGTACGCCCACGACGACGCGTTCCGTACGCGCTTCCGCCGCGAGGCGCGCGCCGCGGGGCGGGTGGACAGCCCCTGGGTGGTCAAGGTGACCGGCGCCGACCCGGAGGCCGAACGGCCCTGGCTGGCCACGGCCTTCGAGCCCGGGCCCTCGCTCGCCGACGCCGTCGCGCAGCACGGACCGCTGCCCCCGCGGGCCGTGCGGGTGCTCGGCAAGATGCTGGCCCGCGCCCTCGCGGCCGTCCACGGGGCGGGGCTGGTCCACCGGGACGTCAAGCCCGGCAATATCCTGCTCGCCGCCCAGGGGCCCCGTCTCATCGACTTCGGCATCGCCCGTTCCCCCGACGACACCGCGCTCACCTCCGCCGACCTCGTCGTCGGCACCCCCGGCTTCCTCTCCCCGGAGCAGGCCGCGGCCCGCGGCGACGGGATCGGTCCGGCGAGCGACGTGTTCTCGCTGGGCTGCGTGCTGGCGTACGCGGCGACCGGGCGGCCGCCCTTCGGCGGCGGCCCGGTCGCCGGCCTGCTCTACCGCACCGTCCACGACGAGCCCGAACTCGACGGCGTGGAGGAGGAACTGGCCGTCGTCCTGTTGCGGTGCCTCGCCAAGGACCCGGCCGCCCGGCCGACCCCGGCCGGGCTCGACGCGGCCCTCGTCGAGGACGTCCCGTCCGGCACCGCCGACTGGCTGCCCGACGCCGTCGTCCGCATGATCGCCCGGCGGTCGGCCGACATGCTGGCCCTGCCGGAGATCGAGGCCACCGTCGCCGACCCGCCTCTCCCGCCCGCGCCCTCCCGGCGCCGTTTCCTCACCGTCGCGTCGGCCGGCGCCGCCGTCCTCGCCGCGGGTGGCGGCGCGGTGGCCTGGACGGCGCTGCGCGGCAGCGGCAGCGGCGGTACGGGGAAGAAGCAGGCCGCGCCCGGCTGGGCGATCGGTGTCCAGGCCGACCTCAGCGGCCCCGGGAAGGCGGCCGGACAGGCCCAGGAGCAGGGGGCACGACTCGCCGTCGAGCAGTTCAACGCCCGCCGCGACAAGCCGTTCACGCTGCAGTTGAAGACCTCCGACGACGGCGGGGACGGCGGCCGCGCCACCGCGGCGGCCCAGCGCCTCGTCGACGACGCGGACGTCCTGGCCGTCGTCGGCTCCAGCACCGACGCCACCACCCAGGCGGCACTGCCGGTCTACGACGCCGCCCTGCTGCCCGTGATCAGCATGTCCGCCGGGCAGAACCTGTTCCGGAACATCCGCTCCTTCGTCCGGGGCCGCCCCCTGCACAACGCGGTCGCCACGAAACTCGCCTTCCACCTGGAGGCCACCAGTGCTGCCGCCCCCGTCGGCCTCCTGCTGGACCGCAGCGGCGGCGACCTGTCCTGGATGTCCATCCAGATGATCAACGTCATCGTCGGGAAGTACGGTGCCGCGACCCATCCCCGCGTCGTCCCGGCCGGGACGGCGGAACTCGCCCCCGTCCTCCAGGAGATGCGCTCCGCCGGCATCAAGGCCTTCGTCTACGCGGGCCCGCTCGACGGGGCCGTCCGGGCGGCCAGGGGGCTGGCCGGCTTCGACGGGCCGAAGTACGCGGCCGAGCCCGCCCTCGACGCCCGGTTCGCCGCCGAGCCGTCCGCCGCGGGCTGGTCGGTCGTGGCCGGTGCGATCGGGCCCGACGCGCCCTCCGTGCGCTCCTTCGCCCGGGCCTTCCGCACGCGGTACGGCCATGCCCCCGGCTTCTGGGCGGCGGAGGGCTACGACGCCGCGGGCCTGCTGATCCGGCAGCTCACCTCGGCCGGGGGCGGGCGCCCGGCACGCGAGGCGCTCGTCGCCCCCCTGAAGGCGGCCAAGTACCGGGGGATCACCCGGGACTTCGCCTTCGACTCCCGGACGGTGGGAACCCCGATGCTCGCGACCCCCGCCAGCTTCGTCCACCAGGTGCGCGGCGGCGCCTTCCGGTATCTGGGCCCGGCCCCGGACAAGGCGCCGCGGCCGAGGGGGAGATGACGGTGCGTCCGCTCGTCGCGGGCGATCCCGAAACCATCGGCGGCCACCGGCTGCTCGCCCGGATCGGAGCGGGCGGCATGGGCGTGGTCTATCTCGCCCGTTCCGAGGGCGGCGCCCTCGCCGCCCTCAAGGTCATCCGTGCCGAGCACGCGGCCGACCCCGGCTTCCGGGCCCGGTTCTGCAGGGAGGCCCGCGCCGCCGCCCGGGTCTGTGGCCGGTGGACCGTGCCCGTCACTGCCGCCGACCCGGACGCGGCCGAGCCCTGGATCGCCACGGCCTTCGTCCCCGGTCCCTCGCTCGCCGAGGCCGTCGCCGCGTACGGGCCGCTGCCCCCGGCGAGCGTCCGCGCGCTCGGCGCCCGGCTCGCCGAGGCACTGGCGGCCGTCCACGCCGCCGGGCTCGTCCACCGCGACATCAAACCCGGCAACGTCCTGCTCGCCCTCGACGGCCCCCGCCTCATCGACTTCGGCATCGCCCGGGTCGGCGGCGCCACCGCCCTCACCGCGACCGACGTCGTCATCGGCACCCCCGGCTACCTCTCGCCCGAACAGGCCCGCGCGCGCGACGAGGAGCCCGGCCCGCCCAGCGACGTCTTCTCCCTGGGCTGCCTGCTGGCCTACGCGGCGAGCGGCCGGCCGCCGTTCGGCGGCGGAGGGGCGGTCGCCGCGCTCTTCCGGACCGTCCACGAGGAGCCCGACCTCGACGGCGTCCCCGACGCCGCGCTCCGCGCCCTGACCGCCCGCTGCCTCGCCAAGGATCCGGCCGACCGCCCCACCGTCCCCGAACTCCGCGCCGGACTCGGCGACTTCGCGGACGACGACTGGCTGCCGGCGGGCCTGCCCGCGATGATCGCCGAACGCGCGGCCCAGGTCCTGGACCTGCCCGATCCCGAACGGACCGCCGTGGCACCGGTGGCGGACGCTCCGCCCGCGCCGAGCCGCCGCCGCTTCCTGCTGCTGGGCGCCTCGGGGGCGGGTCTCCTGGCCGCGGGCGGCGCCGCCGCATGGCTCGCCGCCGGCAGACACCCCCCGTCGCCCGCCGCCGACTCCCGTCCCTCCCGCGCCATCGCCGTGCACGCCGATCTGACCGGCCCCGGAAAACCCCTCGGCGTCGCGGTCCAGCAGGGCGTCCGGCTCGCGGTGGAACAGCACAACGCGCTCACGGACCGGCACTTCGACCTCGTCCTGCGGACCCATGACGACCGGGGGGACACGGCCCGGGCCAGGGAAACGGCCCGGCGGCTCGTCGCCGACCACCAGGTCTGCGCCGTCATCGGACCGACGTCCGACGCCACCGCCCTCGCGGCGCGGGACACCTACAACGCGGCATCGCTGCCGATGCTGACGGCGTGGGCCGGCTCCGACGACCTGTACGGCACCGTGTCGACCACCGCCCCTGCCGTGTTCCAGATCAGGCCCCCCGACTCCGTGCTCGCCGCCCCTCTCGTCCACTACCTCACCGGCGTCCGCCCCGTCGTCCGCACCGCCCTCGTCGACGACCGCGCCACCCCCGGCCACAGCTGGCTGATCGCCAAGTCGCTGACGGACGCCCTGTCCTCCGGCGGCACGGTCACCACGCACACCGTGGCCGCCGCCACCGACGACTTCGGCCCCACCGCCACGGCCGCCCTCGCGGCGCACGCCCAGGCCGTCGTCTACTGCGGCAACTCCCCCCGGCGCGCCGCCTCCTGCGCGCGGGCGCTGCGGACGGCCGGGGTGACCGGCACCTTCGCGGCGACCGAACCGGTCCTCGACCCCGCGTTCCTGCGGGGCGCGGGCGCGGCGGCCGAGGGAGCGGTCTTCTCCACGACGTTCGTGGACCCGGCGCGAGTGGAGCCGGCCGCCGGCTTCGTACGGTCCTATCGGCAGCGCTACGGCGCCCGGCACGTCGAGCGGGGAGCCGCCGAGGCCTACGACGCACTCGGCCTCGCCGCCCGAACCCTGACCGCCATGGGAACGGGCGCGGTGGACCGGGGCACCTTCACCCACCGCCTGCGCGCCCTCCCGTACCGGGGCGTCACCCGCACCCTCGCCTTCCGGACGGACACCGGTGCGGTGGAGATGAGCCCCGGACTGTTCCTGTGGCGGGTGGAGAAGGGGACGCCGGTGTACCTCGGGCAGTTCCGGAACGTCGGGGACCGGTGACCGCCCGGCTTGTAGGAACCCCACAGCCCAGCACTCCAGGCCCTGACTGTTGTCCCAGGACCGCGGCCCCCGATGATCGGTGAGGATGTGCGAGTGGCCGAACTCCTGAACCCGGCGGACCCCGCCTTCGCGCGCGACCCCCACCCGTACTACGCACGGCTGCGCGCCCGGGGGCCCGCCGCGCGGGTGGAGCTCGCCAACGGCACGCACGCCTGGCTCGTCACCGGCTACCGGCAGGCCCGGGAGGTCCTCGCCGACCCGCGCTTCTCCAACGTCCCGCCGCAGCGGGCCGGGCGGCCCAGGCCCGACTCCCCGGCCGAACGCGCCCGGGCCTGCCTCGCCCGGCACATGCTCAACTCCGACGCCCCCGACCACACCCGGCTCCGGCGCCTGGTCACGGCCGCGTTCACCCCCCGCCGCGTGGACGCCCTGCGCCCGCGCATCGAGCGCCTGGCGGCCGGGCTGGTCGCGGACCTGGCCGCCGCGCTGGAGCGGGACGGCACCGCCGACCTCGTCGACGCCTTCGCCTTCCCCCTGCCCGTCCTCGTCATCGGCGAAGTGCTGGGCGTACCGGAGGCCGACCGGGCCGAGCTGCGCGAGTGGACCTACCGGGTCGGCTCGCCCGCCGACGCGCTCGCGCCCGGCGCGGTGGACGAGGCGTGGTCCGCTCTCCACTCCTACTTCACCGGCCTCATCGCCGACAAACGGCGCGCCCCCGGCGACGACCTCTTCAGCGCCCTGGTGCACGACACCGACGGGGGCGGCCTCGACGACGCCGAACTGCTCGCGATGGCCTTCCTGTTGCTGTTCGCCGGCTACGAGACCACCATGAACCTCCTCGCCTCCGCCTCGCTCCTGCTCCTCACCCACCCCGACGAGCGCGCCGCGGCCCTGCGCGACGGACCCGGGCGCTGGGCCGCCGTCGTCGAGGAGACGCTCCGGCACGCCAGCCCGCTGGAGGGCACCACCTGGCGGCGCACGACCGAGCCGGTGGACCTCGGCGGGGGAGCGGCACTGCCCGCCGGCGCCTCGGTCCTCGTCGTCCTCGCGGCTGCCGGCCGCGACCCCGAGCACTTCCCCGACCCCGACGCCTTCCGCCCGGCCCGCCACCTCCCCGGGAATGAACGCCCGGCCCCGCACGTCGCGTTCGGCCACGGCCCGCACTTCTGCCCCGGTGCCCGCCTGGCCCGCCTTGAGGCGACGATCGCCCTGCCCCTGCTCTTCCGGACTCTCCCGGACCTGTCCCTCGCCGCCGACCCCGGCCAACTGCCCTACCGTCCGGGCCTGCTGGTGCGCGGACCGCGCCGGGTGCCCGTCAGGACGGACCGCCGGACCGACGGCTTCCGCGCTCCCGGGAACCCGCCGACGGGGTGACCGGCCTGCCGGGACAGCCCTACCCTGGTGGGTATGACCGTCCCCGGCGACGAACACCTCGCCCTGGCCGAGGAACTGCTGCTGCTCGCCCTCGTCCCTGCCTCGGGACGGGTGAGCAGCGGGCTGCGGGTCCGGTACGCACTGGCCGCGGCGGAGCTGATGGAGCAGGAACTGACCGGGGCGGTGCGCCCCGAGGCCGACGGGAAGCGGTTCACCGCCACCGCCCCCTCCGGCACGGCACAGCGGCCGCTCACCAGAGGGTGGTTGGGCCAGCACGCGCGGCGGAGCCTGATCACCCGGTACGGCGACCGGCTGGCCGAGCGCGGTGCGGTGCGGCGGCAGCACCGCCGCCTCGCGGGCGTCCTGCCGGCCACCCGCTATCCGCTGCTCCGCCGCGACCTGGCCGCGGAAGTGCGCTCACGGGTGGAAGGGGCGGCGCAGGGCGAAGCGAACGCCGCGGCCGACCCCCGCGCCGCGCGGCTGGGTGCCCTGCTGGCGGCGGTCGGCCTCGATCACCGGGTCTTCCCCGGGCCGGCCCACCGCGGGCTGCGTCACAGGCTCGCCGAGCGGGCCGCCACGGACCGGGTCGCCCGCCATGCGCACCGCGCGGTGCGCGCGGCCCGGGCCGCGGCCCACGGCGGAGGCTGACGGCCGCCCGGAACCGCCGGGGCCGCCGCCGTGACGTCACATCGGGCGGGGGCGTCCCTTCGTCCCCTCGGCCTCGGTCTTGCGGCTGCCGTGCTCGCGCAGCTCGCGGGCCCGGGCCTGGAGGCGCTCGCGCTCGCGCGGGTCGTCGGTGTGCTGCGCGCGTTCGTCCAGCTGCCGGGCCTTGTCGCGGATCTGCCGGGCCTTCTCGGTGGTCTCGTCGGCATCGCCCATGGTCACTCCTGGTGGGTGCATGAGGGAGGGGGACTCGTCGTCAGCCAAACACGAACCGGGCGCGGGCGCACGCCCAGGGTGCTGCCGGGCGCCCCCGCCCCGGTGCCTACCCGTCGGAGCCGGATCCGGAGCCGGGGCCGGGGCCGGGGACGAACCGGCCCGCCGGCTCCCCGTCGAGCGCCCCCTCGATCGCGTCGTGCCAGACCGGCCCGGCCAGCGTGCCGCCGAAGGCCCGGCCGACGACGTCGCCGCCGATGCTCTGGCCGTCGAGATCCCGCGGACGATCGGTGTCGCCGACGACCACGGCACCGGACAGCTCGGGCGTGTACCCGGCGAACCAGACCTGTTTGCTGGCCTCCGTCGTGCCGGTCTTGCCCGCGCTGTCGCGGCCGGTGAGCCCCGCCGGTTTGCCCGTGCCGTCCTCGACGACGCCCTTCAGCATGCCGGTGACCGCATCGGCGGTGCCGGCGGACAGCGCCCGGTGACAGCCCGCCCGCGGCACGGACAGGCTGCGGCCGTCCGGCGTCCGCACCGACATGACGGCCACGGGGGAGCAGTACATGCCGTGGGCCGCGAACGTCGCGTAGACGTTGGCCACATCGAGCGGGGTGAGGTCGTTGGTGCCGAGAGTGAGGGAGGGCACCACCTGGAGCCGGCTGCCGTCCGCCTGCCCGGTGATCCCCAGCCTGCCTGCCGTGGTGGCCACCTCGCACAGCCCCGTGTCGGCCTCCAGCCGGGCGAAGTAGGTGTTGACGGACTTGGCCATGGCCTCCGGCATCGCGAACGGGCCGACCAGCGACGGGCTGTCGTTGTGCACCTCCCCGGCCTCGGGATACCGCCGCCCCGCACAGTCGGTCATGGCCGGCCAGGGCATGGCGTACGGCGAGGGGTACCGCTGCGACGGCCGGACGCCGTTCTCCAGGGCGGCCGCCGCCACGACCGGCTTGAAGACGGAGCCGGTCGGGAACCCCAGCCCGCCGCCCGCCTTCGTACCCACCCCGAGGTTGATCTGCGTCCGGTGCGCGCCCGACCCGTACACGCGGCTCTGGCCCATCGCCACGATCCGCCCGGTGCCGGGCCGGACCATCACCATCGCGGCGGCGGCCTCGTCGGTGGTGTCCACATGCGAGGTGACCGAACGCTGGAGCGCCTGCTGCGCCTTGGGGTCGAGGGTGGTGCGGATCTCCAGTCCGCCGTGCTGCCACAGAGCCTGCCGCCGGGCGGGGGTCCGGCCGAACGCCGGGTCGGTGAGGAGCACATGGCGCACGTAGTCGCAGAAGAACCCGGCGCCGTCGCCGGCCGTCGCACAGCCCTGGCGCGGCGCGCTCGGGTGCAGCCCGAGCGGCTGGGCGGCGGCCTGCCGGGCCTGCTCCTCGCGGACGGTGCCGTAGCGGGCCATGGCCCGCAGGACCGTGTCCCGGCGCTCCTTGGCGAGGCGGGGGTGGGCGATCGGGTCGTAGGCGCTCGGTGACTGGACCAGGCCGGCCAGGAGCGCGGCCTGGGGCAGGGAGAGATCGGCGGCGTGCACGCTGAAGTACCGTTCCGCCGCGGCCTCCACGCCGTACGCCCGCTCGCCGAAGAAGGCGATGTTGAGATAGTCGGTGAGGATCTGCTCCTTGGAGAGGCTCTTCTCCAGGCCGATCGCGTAGCGCAGTTCCCGGACCTTGCGGTCGAGGGTCTGGCGCTGGGCCCGCCGCACGGCCGCGGCGTCGTCGCCCGCGGCCTCGACGAAGACGTTCTTCACGTACTGCTGGGTGAGGGTGGAGGCGCCCTGGGCGACGCGGCCGCTGCCGGCGTTCCTGCGGACGGCGCGCAGCACGGCCGTGGGGTCGAGGGCGCCGTGTTCGTAGAAGCGGTGGTCCTCGATGTCGACGATCGCCCGGCGCATGACCGGGGCGATGCGGTCGCCGGGCACGACGGTGCGGTCGCGGGCGTACACGGTGGCGATGAGCCCGCCGTCGGCGTCGTAGATCCGGGAGGACTGGTCGAGGGTGGACGTCCTCAGGTCGGCGGGCAGGGCGTCGAAGCCCTTCGCCGAGGTCCTGGCGTACGCGCCCAGCGTGCCCACGAGGGGCAGGGCGGCGCCGGCGGCGAGGAGCCCCGCGAGGAAGGCGGTTGCCACGAACTGGCAGACGCGGAGCGGGCGCGGGACGGGCGACATGAGAGGACCGTACACGGAAAGTCTGAGAATTCCCTCAACTACCCGTCTATATACGGCAATTCCGGTGCGCTCGGGGTCTGTTCACCCGCCCGTGGGGGCTCCGCTTCCGGACGTTCTGCCTCCCGACGGCTGACGGGCGCGCGGTCCGTTGTGTAGGAACAGAGCCACTCGGTGTGCGTCGGCGCACTCCGGCCCCTCTGCGACGAGGTGACAACATGGCCGAGCTCTCCCGAAGACGGCTCCTCGGATCGGCACTGGGCGCGGGCGGTCTGGCCGCGGCGTCCTCCCTCTTCCCGCCCCATCTCAGAAGCGCGGCGGCCCGGCCTCCGCGACGCCTGAGAAGCCTGGACGAGATCGAGCACGTCGTGGTCCTGATGCAGGAGAACCGTTCGTTCGACCACTACTTCGGCACGATGCGCGGGGTCCGCGGCTTCGACGACCCGGACGCCGTGACCCTCCCCGACGGCCGGTCCGTCTTCCACCAGCCCGACCCCGTCAACCCCGAGGGCTATCTGCTGCCCTTCCACCTCGACACCCGGACCACCAGCTCCCAGGCCATCCCGTCCACCAGCCACGCCTGGACCGTGCAGCACGCGGCCGTCAACGGCGGGAGGATGGACAACTGGGTTCCCGCGCACCGCAAGGCCGACGGCGAGAAGCACGGCCCCTACACGATGGGCTACTACACGCGCGACGACATCCCGTTCCACTTCGCGCTCGCCGAGGCCTTCACCCTGTGCGACGCCTACCACTGCTCCGTGCTCGGCCCGACCTGGCCGAACCGGCTCTACCTCTGGACCGGCACGATCGACCCGGGCGGCCGCCACGGCGGGCCGGTCACCAGCAATGACATCCCCAAGCCGTTCCGTTGGACGACCTACGCGGAGCGGCTCACCGCGGCCGGCGTCTCCTGGCACGTCTACCAGGAGGAGGACGACTACGGCTGCAACCCGCTGGAGTTCTTCCAGACCTTCCAGGACGCGGGGCCGGGGAACCCCCTCTACGAGCACGGCCTGACCATCACCTCGGGGGACGGGTTCGCCGACGACGCGCGCGCGGGCCGGCTGCCGACCGTCTCGTGGATCATCCCGGCGTCGCCGCAGTGCGAGCACCCGGACTACCTGCCCGCCGCCGGGGCCGACTACCTGGCCCGGCAGCTGGACGCGGTCGCCGCCAACCCGGACATCTGGAACAAGACCGTCTTCATCGTCAACTACGACGAGAACGACGGGCTGTTCGACCACGTCGTCCCGCCGCTGGCGCCCGCGGGCACCCCGGACGAGTTCGCCCGCGGGGCGCCGATCGGCGCCGGGATCCGGGTGCCCTGCTTCGTCGTCTCGCCCTGGAGCCAGGGCGGCTACGTGGCGGGCGAACCCTTCGACCACACCTCGGTCCTGAGGTTCCTGGAGCGCGTCACCGGAGTGCGCGAGCCCAACATCAGCGACTGGCGGCGGCGGACCTTCGGCGACCTCACCTCGGCCCTCGGCCTCCCGGCGGGCAAGCCCTTCCCGAAGCTCCCGGAGACCAGGGGCCCGCTGTGGCGCGCGGAGCACGACGTGGCCACCCTGCCGCCGGCGACGTTCCCCGGCGACGACCAGGAACCGCCGCACCAGGAGGAGGGCGTCACCGCCCGCCCGCCGGCGTCCGCGGGCGAGAAGGGGAAGCTGCGGGGCGCCCGTCCGTACACCAGGAGCCGTCTCGCCGAGGACGCCGACGCCGGCGGTGCCGCGGGCACGCTCTTCCCCGGCATCCAGAAATCCGTGCCGAAACGGGCCCCCGTCAAGGGAGTCCATGTCTACGCGGCCGGAATCGTCAGCAACACCATATCCGTCGTCGACGCGACGACCCACAAGCTGGTCGCCGCCGTCGACGCCGGGATCAACCCGTACGGCATCGCCCGGACCCCCGACGGCCGCAAGCTCTACATCACCAACTCGGGGGCGAGCAACGTGTCCGTCCTGGACACCGCGCAGGGCCGCATCGTCTCCGCCGTCACGGTCGGCCTCTACCCGCACGGCATCGCCGTGTCGCCGGACGGCGCGTACGCCTACGTCGCCGACACCGGCCCGGACGGCGCCGGGGGTTCGTACTCGGTCTCGGTGATCGACACACGGACGGACAAGGTGACCGCGACCTGGCGCGTCGGCCTGGGCCCCCGGGCCGTCGCCGTCTCGCCGGACGGCCGGACGCTCTACGCGGCCTGCGCGGAGGGCCTGTTCGCCGTCGACACCGGGCAGGGCGCCACCCGGGGCAGGCTGCCCGAACAGGCCCGCGCGGGAGGGATCGCGGTGCACCCCGACGGCAGCCGCCTGTACGTGGCCAACACCTGGGCCGGCACCGTGTCGGTGATCGACACCCGCGGCCGCAAGGCCGTGGCGGGCCTTCGCGTCGGCCGCAACCCGTGGCAGGTCGTGCCGAGCCCGGACGGCACCCGGGTCTATGTGACGGGGGCGAACGACGACACGGTGACCGTCCTGGACGCCGCGGGCCGGAAGGTCCTCGGCACCGTACGGGTCGGCCATGTTCCGACGGGCATCACCGTGGCCGGGGACACCGTCTGGGTGACGACGAACGCCTCCAGCACCGTCGACGCGATCGACGCGAAGTCCCTGAAGGTGGTGGCCAGTACGCCGCTCGGGCTGGCGACGTCGCCGAGCGGCCTGGTGGTCGCCTGACGGCCGGGTCCCGGAGCGCCGGACGTCAACTCCGGCCGGCGAGCCGGCGTTCGAGGGGTGTGCGGTAGCAGGGCGTGACCACGGTCCCGCCGAGGAAGGCGGTCGGACGGGCGACCTCCTCGTCCACGGCGGCCCGTGCCGCGCGCCCCGGGTCGGTGAGGAAGTGGTGGTCGACGTGCCCGTCGGGGTGCTGGGCCCAGGCGCCGACGATACGGCCGTTCCACCAGATCGTGGGGCCGATGTTGCCGTTGCGGTCGAAGAGTTCCCCGGTGTGTCCGGGGTCCAGATACCAGTCGCGGTGGCGCCGGCCCATCGCGGTGGGGTCGAGACCGGGCAGCAGGGCCGCGCCGGGCTCGGCGGCGGGGGCCGGGTCCAGGTCGTCGGGCAGGACGTAGCCGGTGCCCCGTCCAGTCCGACGGCCCGGGCCCCGACGGCCGCGAGGGCATGGGGGTGCCCCCATGACTTGCCGGGGGAGACGACGATCTGCTCGCGCAAGTCGGCTGTCTCGGCGGAGAGTCCGGCCGCCGTCGCCCCGCCCCGCCGGGCGAGCACGCCGAGCACGGCCCGCTCGACGGCCGCGTGACGGCGCCCGTCCCAGCCCAGGGTCCCGTGGAGGTGCTCCAGGGCCCGGGTGCGGTGCGCGTCGGTGCCCTTGACCGTCGCGGCCTGCAGTGCGGGGGCGGTGCGGGGCAGGGCGGTCACGGGTCTCTCTCAGCGGCTGCCGTGGATGCAGAAGGGCTGTCCGGACGGGTCGAGCAGTACGGTCCAGTGGGCGCCGCCCGGCTGGTGCGCGGGCTTCGCCGCCCCCATCTCCAGCAGCCGCCGCTCCGCCGCCTCCACATCCGTGAACATGAGGTCCATATGGAACGGCAGCTCCTCTTCCGGCCAGTTGGGGGCCGTGTACGACGGGGATGTGTAGAAGAGGTACATGGACCGGCCGACATAGAAGGCGCACGCGGCCTCGTTGCCCTCGGCGTCCGGGTACGTCTCACGGACCTCGGTGCCGAGGGCCTCGGCGTAGAAGTCGGCGAGCCGACGGCCGTCACGGGCCCACATCGCGTGGCACATGATGCTTCCGGAGAGGGAGTTGCTGCTGGGCATGGTGGTTGCTTCCTTACGGTGGGCGGGGAGCCGCGGGCGGCTGCTCCCCGGGAGGCCGGGCGGCAAAGGCCGGCTCAGCGCACGACCTTGATGCCGAAGTGGCCGCCGAACTGCCGGCCGAGGCCGAAGCCGATGGCGCTGTGCATATGGGCGTACATCTCCATGCCGCGGGCGCACACGAGCGGGCCGAGGTCGAGGACGTCGGTCCAGCCGTAGGACGTCAGCAGCTCGGTGACCTGCTGCTTGGCGTCGGCGTGGTCGCCGGCGACGAACATGGTGTGGTCGCCGTTGCCGATGGCCCCGGGGTTGACGACGGTGGACTGCTCCTGGGTGACGAAGCTCTTGACGACCTTGGTCCCGGGCAGCGCCCGCTGGATCTGCTCGGCGAGGCTGTCGGTGTCGCAGGGGTCGAGCTTCGGCATGATGCCCCACGGGGTCGGCCAGGGGTGCTCGACCTCGGGGTTGTAGAGGTAGGGGACGGCGTAGTCGACGAGCGTCCTGCCGCGCAGCGCGTCGGCGACGGCGGACAGGGCGGCGACGGCGTTGTGGCCGTCGATGCCGTTGATCACCAGGCTGTCGGCGGCGGCCGCGGCCTCGCCGAAGGACAGCAGGGTGATGCCGGGGTGGTCGGCCAGCCACTGGCCGTAGGGCACGTTGCCCATCATGTCGGGCTCGGTGCGGGCCAGGGTGGCCTCGGGGTCGCGGGTGCCGACGAACACCTCGTGGCCGAGCTCGACGAGCTTCGCGGCGTGCTCGCGGGCACCGCCACCGGTACCGAGAACGGCAATTTTCATGGTGATTCCTCCCGTTTTGCTCTTGTGGATAGATCCACCGTAAGGGCCTTTCAGGACAAGGTGTGTCCTTTAACAGCGGCATAGTGGATTCCATGACGAGCGACATGACCGCCCGCATGCTGCGGCTGCTGTCCCTGCTCCAGACCCGGCGGGAATGGTCGGGCCCGGACCTGGCCGACCGGCTGGAGGTGACCGTCCGCACCGTCCGCCGCGACATGGACCGGCTGCGCGAGCTGGGCTACCCCGTCGAGAGCGTCCGCGGGCACGCCGGCGGCTACCGCCTGGCCTCCGGCACCGACCTGCCGCCGCTCCTCCTCGACGACGACGAGGCCGTCGCCATCGCCGTCGCCCTGCGCACCGCAGCCGGGGGCCTGACCGGCATCGAGGAGACCGCCCTGCGGGCCCTCGCCAAGCTGGAACAGGTCCTTCCGGGCCGCCTGCGTGGCCGGGTCACCGCCCTCCAGACCTCCCTCGCCGGCATCACCTGGGAGAACGCCGGGCCGCGCGCCGACCCGGGCCTCCTGGCCACCCTCGCCGTCACCTGCCGCGACCACGAAGTGATCGCCTTCGACTACACGACGCGCCGGGGCACGACCGCCCCGCGCCGGGCCGAGCCCTGCCACCTGGTCGCCTCCGGCGCCCTCTGGTACCTCCTCGCCCATGACTCCGACAAGGACGACTGGCGCCTCTTCCGTCTCGACCGCATCACCCGGCCCGTGCCCACGGGCCGCCGCGTCCCCCCGCGCCCCGTACCCGGCGACGACCCCGCCGCCTTCGTCGCCGCACACCTGTCGGCCGCCCCCACCCGCCACCGCGCCGTCGCCACCGTCCGGGCCTCCGCCGACCACGTCCGCACCCGCACCCGGGGCCTGGGCACCCGCATCCGCCCCCTCACCGACACCACTTGCCGCGTCGACGCCTCCGACGACACCCTGCCCCGCATCGCCCGGACCCTGGCCGGTCTCGACACGGACTACACCCTCGACGCGGACCCCGCGGTCCTGGACCACCTGCGCGAGACGGCCGAACGCACCCTGCGCGCCCTCGGGGGACCGCGATCCCCCGACTAGGGTCGGCGGGACGGACGCCGAACAGGCCGCCCGCGCAAGGGCGTTCAACCGAACCGTCGCCGGACGCGCGGATCATTCGTCCGAGAAGCGGATCGCCTCAATCCCGCTGCGCGGCGAACGCCGCGTAGGCCGCCTCGTCGAAGAGGACGAAACGCACCTCGCGCACCGCCGTCTCCGTCTCCCGCACCGTGTTCACCGCGATCCGCGCGCCGTCGTCCAGCGGCCAGCCGTAGATCCCGGTCGAGACGGCCGGGAAAGCCACAGTCGTGGCACCCAACTCGTCCGCCACACGCAGCGATTCGCGGTAGCAGGAGGCCAGCAGGGCGGAGCGGTCCTCGCTGTTCGACCAGCGAGGGCCAACTGTATGGATGACCCAACGGGCGGGGAGGCGGCCCGCGGTGGTGGCGACGGCCTGCCCGGTGGGCAAACCTTTGCCGTAGTGCCCGGCACGCAGGTCGCGGCAGGCATTGAGGATTTCAGGGCCTCCCGCGCGATGGATCGCGCCGTCGACGCCACCGCCTCCGAGAAGGGAGGAGTTCGCGGCGTTGACGACAGTGTCGACGTGCTGCTGTGTGATGTCGCCCCGGACACAGGTGATGGTGACCATGAGCACTATCTTCCGGGCTTCCCGGGCATGTTGCTTGACGAAACACACCGGACAAGCTGTCGCGACGCGGGCGGAGGTTCGCGGACGGCGCTTGGGGGCCGCCGACGCGAGTTGTCGACGGGCGAGGCGCCGCACGTCGCCCGGGCTGGTGAGTTCGCGCAGATGGCCTGTCGCGCGCGGACGTATGGCCGGGCCGCCGGTGCCGCATCGCTCGCGAGCGTGAGCACGGCGGCCCGGCGCGGCGCCGCCCGCTCGTGCTACGTGCACCGGGCCCGGCGCACGGTCCTCGTCATCGTCGTCCGCCGCGAGGCGGCCGGGTATGTGCTCGGGCCCGCGGGCCGGGGTGGCCTGATCGGTGGCGCGCCATTGACGGTGTCTCACCGCACACTAAACTCGGATCCGATTCGAGATCGAGTCTCGTGCCTTCGGCCTGCCGGGCCGGCCGCGCCCGCGGAGCGCCGCGTGAGTACGGCGACGGCAGCGGAACGGAGAGAGTTATGTCCAACAAGCTTGAAAATGCCGTGAGTTGTGCGCGCCTCGTCGGAGCCGTCTTATGACGGCGCCGCGGGTCGTCTTCATCGGGGCCGCGGGTGAGATGTGCCGGGTCGCCGCCGAGCGCTTCGCGAGAGCGGGCGGCGACTGGCGGCTCGTTCTCTGCGACATCCGGCCCGACCTCCTGGAGCCGCTGGTCGAGCGGCTGCCGAGCGGGCGTGCCACGGTCCGGCGACTGGACCTCCACGACCGTGCCGGCCTGCTGGAGGTGATCGACGGTGCCGCCCTCGTCGTCCTGGGGGCGGGCCCCTACCTCCGCACCTCCGAGCCCGTGATCGCGGCCTGTCTGGAGGCCGGGGTGCCGTATCTCGACTTCGACGACGACGTCGAGAGCACCCGGCATGCCCTGAGCCTCCGGGCGAAGGCCGGAGAGGCGGGCGTTCCGGTCTACGTCGGCTGCGGTGCCTCACCGGGGATGAGCAACGTGCTGGTGGTCGACGCCGCGAGCGAGCTCGACACCGTCGAGAACATCGACGTGTGCTGGGTCGTCGGCGACGAACGACCCGAGGTGGGGCGGGCGGTGCTGGAACACCTGATGCACATCGCCGCCGGCGACTGTCTGACGTGGGAGCACGGCGGGCCGGTCACGCACGAGTCCTATGTCGAAACCGTCTCCGCGCCGATGGGGGGCCGCCTGGGCGAGACGCTCCTGTACGAAACCGCGCACCCCGAGCCCGTCACCCTGCCCCGGCGCTATCCCGGGGCGCGGCGCATCCGTTGCGTCGGCGGGCTCGACCCGGCGCCGTTCAACGGCATCGCGCGCGGTCTCGGCCTGGCCGTCCACCGGGGCGAGTTGACCGTCGAGGAGGCGGTCGGTTTCCTCCTCGGTCTGCTCGGCAACGGCTGCGTGGGGAGTGTCCGGGGCCTACGGGCCGTGACGCACGGCATGCTCGGCCAGATCCGTCGCGGTGAGAGCACGCCGCGCGCGCTGCTCGACTTCCTGGTGCGCTCGGCGTTCCGCCGGAGGTACACCTGGCGCGGCGGCCTGCTGGCCCGCGTCACCGGTACGCGCGACGGGAGGCCGGCGGTGGCCGTCCGGCGTACGCCGGTCAGCGGCCCGCAGTCGTACCTCGTGAGCAGTATGGCGTCTCTGACGGGCACCGCCTGCGCGGCGTTCATGGTGCTGGCGCTCGACGGAAGCGGCCGGCGCGCCGGTGTGTTCGCCCCCGAGGACTGGGTCGATCCGCAGGCGTTCTACGCCGCTCTGGAGCGCGTCGGCACACCGCGCGGCGAGATCGTCGAGTCGGTGTGCTGAGCGGTGCCCGTCGGCTGCCACCCGTCGGATCTCCGTGTCAGGCGCGTCGCTTGGGCCCTTGCGGGGCGTAGGTGGCGAGGTAGGCGGTGACCAGGCGTCGCGCTTCGTCGATCGTGGCGTCGTCGCCGGTGGGGGAGTGCCGGAACGCGACGTCGAAGAGCCGGCCCGCGGCCTCCCAGGCAAGCCGCAGGGCGAGTTGGGGGGTGTCGGCGGAGAGGAGCTTCCGTTCGACGAGGGCGTGCCGGCACCGGTCCGCCTGTGCCTCGTCGAACGCGCGGGCCAGTTCCCTGGTCGTCTCGTGGCGGCCCGCGAACCACAGCTCGGTGCAGCCCGCGTGCTGTCGGAAGTAGGCCATCAGCAGGTCGATGATGGCGTCGACGGCATCGCGGAGCGTGCGCAGCCGGGAGTCGGCCAGCGCGGTGGCCATGAGCGCGTCGAGCTCGCGTACATAACGCCGCATGAGCTCGGCGTCGACCTGGTGACGGTCGGAGAAGTAGTGATAGACGGAGGCGGTCGGGATGTCCGCCCGCTCGCCGATCGCCTTGAGCGTGGCGGCCGCGTAGCCCTGCTCGCCGAGCAGCGCTTCGGCGGCATCGAGGATGGCCCGTCTGCGCTCCACGCCCCGGCGCTGTACCGCGGCCCGGCGGGCGGGCGTCCTGCCTGACGCATCGTTCTCGAACACGATTCGGGATCGTACCAGTCGCGCCGTCAACTTCCGTGGCCACGGGCCCTGGTTGACATCGCATGGACGGGATCTAAACTCGAACTCGATTCAAGTTCGGTTTGACTTCCCGGGGCTGCGACGCGCCGGGACGACACGGGCTTCGCCGTGCACGCACCCCCGGCGAGGCCGAGGACGGAGAAACGGACATGGTCAACAGCTGTGATGTCGTGGTGATCGGGGCCGGCTTCGCCGGAGTCACCGCGGCGCGGGACCTCGGCGCCGAAGGTCATTCGGTGGTCCTGCTCGAAGCGCGCGACAGGGTCGGCGGCCGTACGTTCCGGGACGAGGTCCTCGGCCGCGAGGTGGAGCTCGGCGGCACCTATGTGCACTGGACGCAGCCGCACGTATGGCGCGAACTGCAGCGCCACGACATCCCGTTGGCGGCGCCGCTCGACGTCGACCGGGTGTACTGGCTGGCCGACGGAACGGTGCACTCCGGCAGCAGGGCGGAGTACGACAACGCGGTCGCCCCCGTCGCCGCCCGGTTCTTCGCCGACGCGCGGGCCCGGTTCCCCCGGCCGTTCGACGTCACCGCGCCGGTCACCGGAGGGATCGAGAAGGAGACCGTCGGGGACCGGATCGACTCGCTGGATCTGTCCGCATACGACCGGGACGTACTCGACGGGGCCCTGGCCACCATGGTCCACTCCTACGACGAGCAGGGCATCGAGCAGATGTTCCTGTGGGCGGCCACGACCTTCGGGGACTGGGGCGCATTCCTCGAAACCGCCGGCCACTGGCCGATCGAAGGGGGGACCAGGAGGCTCATGCAGGCCATGCTCGGCGAATCGAAGGCCGACCTCCGCCTGTCGACGCCCGTCGACGCGATCGAGGACGACGGCTCCGGCGTCGTCGTGACCACCCGCGCGGGAGAACGCATCCGGGCACGCTCGGCCGTCGTCGCACTGCCGCTCAACACGCTGGCCGACGTCACCATCACCCCCGAACTCGACGGGCCGGTGCGGAGGATGATCGAGCGGAAGCACCCGATGAGGACCGCCAAGATCTGGGCGAGGGTCAGGGGCGAGATCGAGCCCTTCCACGCCTTCGCCCCGGTCGGCAGGAACCCCGTCAACTGCGCCAAGGTGGAGTACCGGCACGACGGCGACACCCTCGTCGTGTGCTTCGCCTCCGACGCCTCGGCCATCGGCGCGGAGGACCGCGAGGGCGTGCAGGCCGCGCTGCGGACCTTCGTCCCCGGCATCGACGTCCTCGCGACGGCCGGACACGACTGGGTGGGCGACGAGTTCTCCCGAGGGGCCTGGGTCCATCACCGGCCGGGCAGCCTCACCGGGGCCGTACCCCGGATGCGGCGGGCGCACGGGCGCATCCACTTCGCCGGCGGCGACATCGCACGGCTGGGCGTCGGAGGGATCGAGGGCGCCCTGGAAACCGGCGCGGGCGCCGCCCGGAGGGTCGCCGCGGCACTGGCCGAAGGCCGCTACTGACACGTCCGACTTCCGTTCCGACTCCCGTCGAGGAGAAGCCATGACATACGCCACCACCGGCACCGGGCCCGGCCCCGCCGAACCACCGCTCACCGACGGCGGGTTCGCACCGGCCGGCGGCGCGTGATGGGCCCGCGGGACGACGACGGGACGCCGGGCATCGATCTGGCCCGGCTGCGTCCCTGGTTCGCGAGGGCCGTGCCGCAGGCGCGGACGGACGAGCTGTCGGCCACCCTGATCACCGGCGGCAAGTCCAACCTGACCTACCGTCTCACCGACGGCACGGCCACCTGGATCCTGCGCCGCCCGCCGCTGGGCCATGTCCTCTCCACGGCCCACGACATGGGACGCGAATACACGGTGATGTCGGCGCTCGCCGGCACCGCGGTGCCGGTGCCCCGGCTGCACGGCCTCTGCCGCGAGGCCGGGGTGCTGGGCGCCGAGTTCTACGTCATGGAGGCGGTCGCGGGGACGCCGTACCGGACGGCCGCCGAGCTGGAACCGCTCGGTGAACAGCGGGTGCGGGCGATCTCCACCTCGCTCGTGGACACCCTCGCCGACCTCCATGAGGTGGACCCGGACGCGGTCGGGCTCGGCGGCTTCGGCCGGCCCGAGGGATTCCTCACCCGACAAGTCGCACGGTGGCGCCGGCAGTTGGACGCGTCGTACTCCCGCGATCTGCCGGCCGCCGACCGGCTGCACGCCGCGCTGGAGACACGCGCCCCCGCGGCCGACGCCGCCTCCCGTCCCGGGATCGTGCACGGCGACTTCCGCCTCGACAACGTCCTGATCGACGGCGACGACCGGCTCCGGGCCGTCATCGACTGGGAGATGGCCACCGTGGGCGACCCGGTCACCGACCTGGCGCTGATGCTGCTGTACGCCCGGCTGGCCCGGCTCGTCGGCGAGGTCGTCGCCGCCGACGCCAGCAACGCCCCCGGCTATCCGACCGAGTCCGAGATCATCGCGCGGTACGACGCCCGCACCCGGCGCGATCTCGGCGACCTCGGCTTCTACCTGGGCCTCGCGGCCTTCAAGCTCGCCGCGATCCTCGAAGGCATCCACTGCCGCCACATGCGCGGGCAGACCGTCGGACCCGGCTTCGACCGTATCGGGGAGGTGATCCACCCGCTGCTGGACGCCGGACTCGCCGCACTGAGGGACCACTGAGGGGCCACGGAAGGAACGCTGAGTATGGACTTCGCATTCGACTCCCGCACCGAGGCTCTCCGTCAGGATCTCCAAGACCTGATGGAACATCACATCCACCCGGCCGAGCCGGTGTTCACCGACCAGCTCGCAGCGTTGGACAACCACTGGGCCTGGGACTCGGCCCCGGTGCTCGCCGACCTCCGCGCCGAAGCCCGCCGACGCGGGCTGTGGAACCTGTTCTTGACAGGCAAGCACAGCCTGCCCGGAGAGGAAGGCGCCGGACTGACCAACCTGCAATACGCCCCGCTCGCCGAGATCACCGGCCGCGCGCCGGACCTCGCGCCCGCCGTGCTCAACTGCGCGGCGCCGGACACCGGCAACATGGAGGTCCTCGCCATGTTCGGCACCGAGGCCCAGCGCCGGCAGTGGCTGGACCCGCTGCTCTCCGGCGAGATCCGTTCCGCCTTCGCGATGACGGAGCCCGACGTCGCCTCCTCCGACGCCACGAACATCGCCACGTCGATCGTCCGCGACGGCGACCACTATGTGATCAACGGCCGCAAATGGTGGATCACCGGGGCGATGAACCCCAACGCGAAGATCTTCGTCGTCCTGGGCCTGACCGACCCCGGGGCCGGCCGGCACGGCCGGCACTCGATGATCCTGGTACCGAGGGACACCCCGGGCCTGGAGATCCGGCGCGGAATGGAGCTCTTCGGGTACGACGACCACGAGCACGGCGGCCACGCCGAGTTGGCGTTCCACGACGTCCGCGTGCCGGCCGGCAACCTGATCGGCGAGGAGGGCGCGGGATTCGCGATCGCCCAGGCCCGCCTGGGCCCGGGGCGGATCCACCACTGTATGCGCTCCATCGGCGTCGCCGAGCGGGCCGTCGAGCTGATGTGCGCACGCGCCCAGGAGCGGGTGGCCTTCGGCGGGCCGCTGGCCCGGCAGGGCGTGGTCCGCGAATGGATCGCACAGTCGCGGGTGCGGCTGGAACAGCTGCGCCTCCTGGTGCTCAAGACGGCCTGGCTGATGGACACGGTCGGCAACAAGGGGGCGCACACCGAGATCCAGGCGATCAAGATCGCCACGCCCGCGACGGTCCAGTGGATCCTCGACAAGGCGATCCAGACGCACGGTGCGGGCGGCCTCTCGCAGGACTTCCCGCTCGCCCGTGCCTACGCCGCCGTCCGCTCGCTGCGGTTCGCCGACGGGCCCGACGAGGTGCACGTGAACGCGCTCGCACGCGCCGAACTCCGCCGCCGGTCCGCCGCCGTCGACGACCGGGAGGCGGCAGGCGGGACCTCCCGGCCTCCCGCCACCGAGGCCGGGAGACGCCCGTGACGATCACGACCACCGGCCGGGCACGGCCCGTCGACGTCGATGTGCTGATCGTCGGCGCCGGGATCTCGGGCATCGGCGCGGCCTGTCACCTCACGTCCCGCCGCCCGGGCACGTCGTTCGCGGTCCTGGAGGGACGCGACGAGATCGGCGGCACATGGAGTCTGTTCCGCTACCCCGGCATCCGGTCGGACTCGGACATGCCCACCTTCGGATTCGGCTTCAAGCCATGGACGTACCCCGAGTCGATCGCCCGCGGGCACGTCATCATGGACTATCTGCGGCAGGCCGTCCGCGAGCACGGACTGATCGAGCACATACGCCTGGGCCACGGGGTGACCCGCGCGGAGTTCTCCTCGTCGACGGGCCGGTGGACTGTCACCGCCCGGCGGTCCGGCGGCCCGGAGGAGACGCGGTTCACGGCGCGCTTCCTGTTTCTGGGGACCGGCTACTACGACTACGAGGCGGGGTACACCCCCGAGTTCGCCGGCGTCGAGGACTTCGAGGGCCGGGTGGTCCATCCGCAGCACTGGCCGCAGGACCTGGACCACACTGGCAGACGTGTGATCGTGATCGGCAGCGGTGCCACGGCCGTCACACTGGTCCCGGCGATGGCCGGCACGGCCGGCCACGTCACGATGCTGCAACGCTCGCCGGGCTACCTGATCTCCGCACCGGCCAAGGACGCGATCGCCAACACCCTGCACAAGGCGCTCGGCCACCGGCGCGCCCACCGGATCGTCCGGCGCATGAACATCGTGCGCAACCGCGGTACGTACACGCTGTGCAGGCGCGCTCCGAAGCTGATGCGCAGCCTTCTGATAGCCGGCGTCCGTCGGCAGTTGCCCGGGCACTTCGACGTCGACACCCACTTCACCCCGCGCTACAACCCGTGGGACCAACGGCTGTGCATGGTGTCCGACGGTGATCTGTTCAAGGCGATATCGGCGGGACGGGCATCGGTGGTCACCGACCGGATCGACCGCTTCACCAGAACCGGCATCCTGCTGGAGTCGGGACAGGAACTGTCCGCCGACATCGTCGTCACCGCGACCGGCCTCGCCATGTCGCCCTTCGGCAAAGTGCGGTTGCACGTCGACGGTCACGTGGTGAACCCACCGGACACGACGGCGTACAAGGCGATGATGCTCTCCGGCGTGCCCAACTTCGTGTTCGCGCTGGGCTATACGAACCTGTCCTGGACACTCAAAGTGGATCTGGTCTGCGAGTACTTCTGCCGACTGCTCGACCACATGGACTCCCACGGCTACAGCGCTGTCGAGCCGGTCCTGGACGACCCGGACATGGAGCGGGTGCCCTACATGGACCTGGGTGCGGGCTACGTCCGGCGGGGGATCGCGGCGTTCCCGAGGGCGGGGACCCGTGGCCCCTGGACGGCCGGAATGGACTACGGGAAGGACGTCGGACGGCTGCGTGAAGGCCCGGTCGAGGACGGCGCTCTGAGATTCACGGCCGGCGAACCGGCTCCGGCCGCTTCCCGGTCGGAGGGCGCGCGGTGAAGGAGAACATGGTGGCTGCAGTTCTTCCTGACGGAAGCCGCCTGGGACGCCGACCGGGTCAACAATCGGCGGCTTGAGCTGCTGCGGACGCAGGAGGCGACTGCACCGCACGAGGGCGGGGTGATCATCATCGATGACTCCGGGGACCGCAAGGACGGCACGGCCACTGCGCACGTGGGACGGCAGTGGCTGGGCCGGCTGGGCAAGACCGGCTTGCGATTCGACGGGTCGCACGCCCGACCGGGGCGCAATGCCGTGTCGATCGTCCTGGACCTCGAGGCGCGGATGGCCGAGCTGATGACGCATACGGGACAGGTGACAAGGCCCCCTCTCTAAGGCGTCAGACCATGCCCACGGTGTGGAGCATTGACCCACCCCTGAGTCCCCATTACCGGGCGGCGGCCGTGGCTTTGATGTGCCTGCCTCACGCGGTCGTGTTCATCCCGTTCCTCGGCTTGGAGCGTGTATCTCTGCGGAGCTGCTGGCTTCGCTGGTGGCTGAAAGGCCAGCGGTCGGCCGAGAGGACGGATCGAGCCAATTCGCCGTCGTCCGGACGGTGAGGCGGACGGCCCTGATGACAATGCAGGTCCGAAGCGTTACAAGCCGAGGTGTGCGGTGAATGCCGCGTACGCCGGTTCATCGAAGAGGACGAAGCGCACTTCCCGCACCGTCGTCTTTGCCTCCCGTACGGTTGCCACGGCGATGTGGGCCCCATCGTTCATCGGCCAGCCGTAGATACCCGTGGAGATGGCGGGGAAGGCCACTGTCATGGCGCCCAACTCATCAGCCACTCGGAGAGATTCGCGGTAGGAGGACGCCAGTAGGGCGGAGCGGTCCTCGCTGTTCGACCAGCGAGGACCAACTGTATGGATTACCCAACGGGCCGGGAGGCGGCCTGCGGTGGTGGCGACGGCCCGGCCAGTGGGCAGGCCCTTGCCGTAGTGGGAGGCGCGCAGGTCGCGGCAGGCATCGAGGATCTCCGGGCCGCCCGCGCGGTGGATCGCGCCGTCGACGCCGCCGCCTCCGAGGAGGGAGGAGTTCGCGGCGTTGACGATGGCGTCGACGTGCTGTTGCGTGATGTCGCCCCGGACGCAGGTGATGGTGACCATGAGCACTATCTTCCGGGTTTTCCAGGCACGTTGCTTGCCGAAACACAGCGGACAAGCTGATTGGGGAGGTCGCACCCCGGCTCGTCCTGTTACTGCTGGCTGTCGTGTCTCGAGGGCGCACCGAGGCGTGCTCCGCGCGCCGTGAAGCGCTGACGACGCGCGCCAAGGTGATGTGGCGGCTATCTCGGCAATGCCTTCGACGTGCGGGCAGATATTGGTGGTGGACCATCAGTGACAGCGCTTGCTTTGCCCGTGCGGCAGTCCGCCACGCGATACGGCACTGTGACACGCTCCTTGCACGGCCGTGTGGCCGTGCAAGGAGTCCATCCGACGCGCCTACTCTTCGGCCCCGCCCTGTTCCCGCAGGGGCCGCAGGGCCCCGTTGCCGTGGAAGCGGATGATGGGGTAGCGGCCGTGGAAGTTGAGTGCTCGTGCACCAGCGGGGACAGGCGCGAGCGGATCTCCGAGGAGACGGTGACGCCCCCGGTCCAGTTTCTTGACCGCCACGCCCGTGTAGAGGGTGTTCCACCACATACCTGGCCGTTCGCGCCTTTGCGCAGGTCAGGGATGTTCTGGGCCATCGACGGTCAGCAAACCGTCAGCATCGGTCCAGAGGAGTCAGCAACACATGGCGGCCAACGCTTTGCCCCGGGGTATGGGTTCGTTTTTTAAGGAGTGTGAGCATCCTCGGTCGAGGTGGTCGAAGTGCCCGCACCCGTACAGGATCAGGTATCGGGCGGTGTCGGGGAAGCAGGTGGAGGAGTCCGGGTTCACGACCCAGGACAAGGCCATCGAGCGGCTGACGGAAATCTACAAAGAGAAGAAGGCGGCTCCCCGGAACCAGGCCAGGGCGGAGCGCGTCGCGAAGTACGGGGCGATGCGGTTCGGGGAGTACGCCGCCGAGTGGAAGGCCGGCCAGCGGGACCTGGCCCCTTCCTCACTGCGTCACCTGGACTCGCTGCTGGAGCACCATGTGTTCCCGGCTCTGGAGAGCCGGCGGATGAACACGTTCGACCACAAGGTCGTGGACGGGTTCATCCGCACGATGGAGCGCAGCGGTGCGGGGCTGGCGACGCAGGCCAACGCCTTCGACAAACTGAAGTCGATCCTCCTGGACGCGCACCGGCTCGGGCTCTTCGACGAGAACCCGCTGGAGGGCGTGAAGCCGCCGCAGTACGACCCGAAGCGGGCGGTGATCCCCTCAGTGAACCTCTTTCATCCTGTGCCAGGAGGGTGAAAGGGGCTGGTCAGGGGCGGTAACGAGGCGAGGCTCCTGGTCGTTGCGCTGATGTTCTCTACGCACCGCGCTTCGCCCGAGGAGCCTCGCTTGGTTCCGTATCCTTCCATGCTCGATGTCCCCTATGAGCTCGTTGAGCATGTCTCATGGCTGATCCACGCCCGCCGGCAGGAGCTGAAGTCGCCGTGGCGGAGGCTGGGTTGTTTCAAGCAGGCCCTGCTGACGCTGGCGCACCTGCGGAAGAACGAGACGTTCGCGCAGGTGGGAGCTGGCTTCGGTGTCTCGGAGGCAACCGCCTGGCGGTACGTCGACGAGACGCTGGACGTCCTCGCGGCCTGGGCTCCTGGCCTCCGTGAGGCTCTCGTGGGCCTGGGTGAGGGGGACTTCGTCGTCGTTGACGGCACGCTGATCCCCACCGACCGCATCAGGGCGGACGAGCCGTACTACTCGCAGAAGCACCGGAAGCACGGCATGAACGTGCAGGTCGTCGCCCGCCCGGACGGTACCCCGCTGTGGTTCTCCCGGGCACTGCCCGGCCGGACCCACGACCTGACCGCTGCCAGAGCCCACGACATCGTGCAGACCTGTCTCACCCGGCAGATCCTCATCCTCGCCGACCGCGCCTACCAGGGCGCCGGCGCAACCGTCCGCACCCCCTACTACGGCCACCGCGAACTCCCCGAGCACTACAAGCGGTTCAACCGTGTCCATGCCCGCCTCCGGGCTCCCGGCGAACGCGCCTTCGCCCGCCTGAAGACCTGGCACATCCTCCGCCGGGCCCGATGCTCCACCAACCGCATCAGCCGCATCGTCCAGGCCGTCCACACCCTCCTCACCTGCAGCTATTCAGGATGAAAGACGTTCACTGAGT
Organism: Streptomyces luteireticuli; assembly: GCF_041519305.1. Lineage (NCBI taxonomy): Bacteria > Bacillati > Actinomycetota > Actinomycetes > Kitasatosporales > Streptomycetaceae > Streptomyces > Streptomyces luteireticuli. The sequence goes on along the minus strand of NZ_CP167927.1, from coordinate 413,325 downwards.
TCGTCTCCGCATTCACCACCGCCCTCGCGACGGCGTTTACCGAAGGCCCGGACGCCTACCTCACCGGCCCGGACCCCGCTGTACCCGGAGCGTCCGCGTTCACGGCCGTGGAACCGCTCTTCGACCGCGGCTGGAAGCTCTGCTTCCCCCACGGCGGCGTCATGGAGTTCCGCAGCGCGGACGACCTGGCCGGCGTGCAGCACACCCAAGGCAGTCTCGACCACGAGCGCGAACTGACCACCCTCGACGCCCGTTGGTACCTGTGGGGCGGACCGGCTGGACCCCGCTGGTACGCCACCGCCTCCTCCAACACCCCCGTCCCACTGGTCACCGCCATCACCACCGCAGTCTCCGACCCCGCACCACTGCCACGCTGGAAGGACGCGATGCCCCGCTCCCTCCGCGAGACCGCCCAGCTCACCCCCGTCACCCCACCGCGCCCTCCGGCGCCCACCCCACTCGACGTACAGCGCAACACCGCCCGGGTCGGCCGCTCACCGGTCCTGGGTACGGTCAGCATCCCGCGCTGGAGCACTACCTCCCGGCCACCTGCTCTTCCTCCCGCCCGGACGGGCCCGCGCCGTTGACCCGTCCCTCCAGCAGAAGACGCCTTCCTCCATGCCCCTGAACGCGCACGAGTTCTTCACCGACCACCTCCAACTGCCCTTCGATGACAGCGCCGTGATCGGAGACACCTACTACGCCATCCCCACGCCCGGCACACCGCTGAGACTGCGGATCGACTTCGCACCCACCATCCGCCACGGCGAGTACGACGGACTGCGCCTGCAGACGGTCCACCCCGACCACGGAGTGGTGGACAGCGCGATCCTCACCTTCGCCGACCACGGCACGTTCACCCGCCGGGACGCCGCCCGCACGGTACGCCCCGGCCAGGACGGCTTCGCCCGCATCCGCGACTGGCACCGCGACGGTGAACCACCGTGGAAGGGAGCCGACCCCAGCGGGTTGCGTCACGCAATCGAACAGTACGCGCAGGCTTGGTTCCCGGCCCCGCCTCGAACTCCCGCGGTGCCCCACCTGGCAGCTGCTCATTCGGCGGTCCGATTGCCGACTGCGCCACCGGGCCGCCCGGTTTCCCGCACCCGATGATTCAGTCTGCCCCCGTACTCGAAATCCGGGCAGTCCAGCTCAGCGGCTCTCAGGAGAATTCCTTCTTCACGCGCCCCCGCCCCCCCTGCTCCGCCTGCCGCACGCCGACCGCGGCCGTCGCCGTCGCCGCAGCTGTGACCAGTGCCCTGGCCTGGGCCCCGACCGCCTCCGCCCATGCCCCCGAGCTCACCCTCAGCACGTCTGTCTCCACGCGCAACGAGAGCGACGACCGCACTGCTGAGTGGTCGTTCTCACACAGGTCCGGCTCCGTCTTGGAGACACGGAGTTGGTCGGCCGGAGCCGGGACCGGGGACGCTTTGGCCGGGTCGACCGCTGGTTACCACGAGATCCATCGGGCCCTGATCGCCGTGGAGTTCGCCGAGCTGTAACACCTGTGCGAATCGAAGGGGGGCGGCCATGCCGCCCGGCGTCGCATCCAGCGGGCACTGGATCTGAGAGAGGCCGGTCTCGGGGAACGATCCGAGAGGATCCATCGCCGTGCGCGGCCGGTGAGGGCCGGGCGGTCGCGAGTGCCCCTCGTGGCAGCCGTGGCAGCGGACTCTTCCCGAGCGCGGCTTGGCCGCCCTGCCCGGTGCACCATGGAAACCGGAGGATCCCCGGGCCGGAGCGCGGCTCGGGCGGGACTCGTGGACGAGCCGGCGGGAGTCGGTCGATGGCAGCGCGCGGAAGACTGCGGATCTACCTCGGGGCCGCCCCCGGCGTGGGCAAGACCTACGCCATGCTGGAGGAGGGCCGGCGGCTGCGTGCCCAGGGCACCGATGTGGTCATCGGCTTCGTCGAGCCGCACGGCCGCCGTCCGACAGCGGCGATGGCCGAGGGGATCGAGACGGTGCCGCGCCGGACCGTGGCACACCGGGGAGCGGTGTTCACCGAGATGGATCTCGACGCCGTCCTGGCCCGGGGACCCCAGGTGGCCCTGGTCGACGAGCTGGCCCACACCAACGTGCCCGGCAGCCGCAACGCCAAGCGGTGGCAGGACGTCGAGGAGCTCCTGGACGCCGGCATCGACGTCGTCACCACGCTCAACGTCCAGCACCTGGAATCCCTCAACGACGTTGTCGCGCAGATCACCGGAGTCCGGCAGCGCGAGAGGCTCCCGGACGAAGTCGCGCGCCGGGCCGACCAGATCGAACTGGTCGACCTGCCGCCCGAGGCCGTGCGCCGCCGCATGATCCACGGCGACATCTACCCGCCCGACCGCATCGAGGCGGCACTGACCCACTACTTCCGCGTCGGCAACCTCACCGCCCTGCGTGAACTCGCCCTCCTGTGGCTCGCCGACCGGGTGGAGGAAGGACTCCAGCGCTACCGCACCGAGCACGGGATCGCCGCGCCGTGGGAGACCAGGGAACGCATTCTCGTCGGCCTGACCGGCGGCCGGGAGGGCGAGACGCTCATCCGCCGCGCCGCCCGCATCACCGCCCGGACACCGGGCAGCGAACTGCTGGCCCTGCACGTCACCCCGGGCGACGCGCTCACCGGCGCCGATCCGGCGGTCCTGGCCGAGCAGCGCGCACTCGTGGAATCGCTGGGCGGCAGTTACCACCAGACCGCCGCCGACGACGTCGTCCGGGGACTGCTCGACTTCGCCCGGGCGGAGAACGTCACCCAGATCGTCCTCGGGGCCAGCCGCCGGGGTCTGCTGGGAACCCTGCTCCGTGGTGACGTGGGACGACGGACGATCCACCGGTCCGGTCCCGTCGACGTCCACGTCGTCACCCACGAGGAAGCGGCAGCGTCCGTGAGCCTCGCGCTGCCGCGTCCCGGGCGGGGCATGGGCCGCAAGCGGTTCTGGTCGGCCATGGCCGGGGCGGCCGTACTCCTGCCGGCGCTGACCGCCTCGCTCACCGCGCTGCGCGACCGTCTCGATTTCTCCGGCGATCTCGTGCTGTACCTGCTGGTGGTCGTCGTGGTCGCGCTCGTCGGCGGCCTCGGTCCGGCCCTGCTCACGGCGGTCGCCGCGGGGCTGCTGGCCAACTACTACTTCACCGCGCCCGTGCACACCTTCGACGTCGAGCGCGGCAACGACATCCTCGCCCTGGCCGTGTTCGCGGCTGTCGCGCTGCTGGTGGGCACGGCGGCCGGAGCGGCCGGCCGCCGCACGTACCAGGCCGCACGGGCCACGGCCGAGGCACAGGCCCTCGTCCGGATGGCGACGGCCATGATGCACGGCCACGACCTCCCCGCCCTCGTCGAGCAGTTGCGCGAGAACTTCGGCCTCGGCGCCGTCAGCCTGCTCGAACGGACGGGCCCCGCGGCCCGGCCCCGCTGGTTCGTCGTCGCCAGCGCGGGTGAACGCCCGCCCGAACGCCCCTACGACGCCGACCTGGAGAGCCCCATCGACGAGCACCTGACCCTGGCCGCCCGGGGCCGCGGCCTGAGCGCGGAGGACCAGGACATCTTCGCGGCATGTGCCACCCAGTTGGGCATCGCCTACGCCCACGGCCGGATCACCCTGCAGGCCGCGGAGACCGGCACCCGGGAGGCCGCGGAACACGCCCGCGCGACGGTAATGGCCCTGGCCGTCCGTGACCTGCGGGCAGCCCTGGCCGCGGCCGGCGCGGCGCTCACCCGGCTGGCGGAACCGGCCGAGAGCAGGCCACCCGGTGAACGGGCACGTCTGCTGGCCGAAACACAGGACTCGGTGGGACGTGCCGAACAACTGGCCGGTGACCTCGACGCCCTCGGCCGGCTGCACGCGGGCGCCCTGGAGCTGCACCTCCGCCCGGTCGACGTCGGCGAGGTGCTCACCACGGTCCTGGACGACCTCGGGCCCGGCGGCGGCACGATCTCGGTCTCGCTCCCGGAGGAACTGCCGGACGTCGTCGCCGACGCCGCCGTCCTCGTCCGCGCCCTCACGGCGGTCGTGGCGGACGCCCTGCGCCGCCGCGATTCCGGCGGATCGCCCGCTCTCACGGCCCGGGTGGCGGACGACCGGCTGATCATGCGTATGGGCGGCGCCGGAGGGGAGACGGACACGGCGGCCGCTCCAGGAGGAGGAGCGACGGGCGAACGAGCCGAAAACCTCTCCCTGCGGCTGGCCCGCGACCTCGTCGAAGCGATGGGAGGCACGCTGGAGGGAACGGGACAGGTGGTCACCCTCGCCCTGCCGGTGGTCGCACGCCACCCGGAGCACGGCGGGCGCTCTCCGGGGGACGACGGGAGCGGCTGACGGGACGTCCGTGCCGCGCACCGGACGCACGTGAACGGGTCCCGCCGTCCCTGCGGAGGGCGGGACCCGCGTCCTGCCGAGGTTCCCCCGCGTCTCGGGAGAACCCCTGGTCCAGGAGCACGGCGACGACGCATGGCGCCGGGACGTGAAGAGCAGGAGAACCGCCCTGCACGGGCAGAGGGGCATCCACCGTGCAGGGCGGTGTCGGGAGGACCTGTCAGAGGTTGCTCAGGTCATGGTTGAGCTCGACGACATTGACGTGCTGCCGGCCGAGGAAGCCCAGACCGCGGTCACTCACGTGATCGGCGACGAGCCTCCGGACCCGCTGTTCCGCCAGCCCGTGGGCCGCTGCGACCCGGGCCACCTGTTCGTACGCGTAGGCGGGGGAGATGTCGGGGTCGAGGCCCGAGCCGGAGGCGGTGAGGGCGTCGGCAGGGACCGTCGCCGGGTCCACGCCGTCGAAGGCGGCGACCGCGGCGCGCCGTTCCCGGACGGACTCGACGAGGCGGGGGTCGCCCGGGCCCAGGTTGGAGGCGCCGCTGGCGGTGGGGTCGTACGGTCCGGCGCCGTTGCCGGCGTCGGCGGCGGAGGGGCGGGGCTGGAACCAGCGGGGATCCGGGCGGAGTTGTTCGGAGATGTCGTCGGGGTTCCTCTTCGGCAGGGCGAAGTTCTGGCCCAGGAGGGATGAGGCCACGGGCCTGCCGTGGTCCGTGATCAGGGAACCGTTCGCCTGGTGCGCGAAGGCCAGCTCGCCGACGCCGGTGACCGCCAGGGGATAGGCGATGCCCGTGACGACGGTGAACACCAGGAGCATGCGCAGGGCCGACAGGTGCAGGAGCATGGGTGCCGTCTCTTCTCTGCGGTCAGTGGAGGCCGGGGACGAACTGCACGGCCAGATCGATGAGTTTGATGCCGAGGAACGGCAGGACGAGCCCGCCCAGCCCGTAGATCCAGATGTTGCGGCTCAGCAGGGACGCCGCGGAGGCCGGACGGTAGCGCACGCCGCGCAGCGCCAGCGGGATCAGCGCCACGATGATCAGCGCGTTGAAGATGACCGCCGAGGCGATGGCCGAGGTCGGGCTGTGCAACCGCATGATGTTGAGCTTGTCGAGGCCCGGGTAGGCGGTCGCGAACATCGCGGGGATGATCGCGAAGTACTTCGCGACGTCGTTGGCGATGGAGAAGGTCGTCAAGGCGCCTCGGGTGATGAGGAGTTGCTTGCCGATCTCGACGATCTCGATGAGCTTGGTGGGGTTGGAGTCCAGGTCCACCATGTTCCCGGCCTCCTTGGCGGCCGAGGTGCCGGTGTTCATCGCCACGCCCACGTCGGCCTGGGCCAGGGCCGGGGCGTCGTTGGTGCCGTCGCCGGTCATGGCGACGAGCTTGCCGCCGGCCTGCTCGCGCTTGATGAGCGCCATCTTGTCCTCGGGCGTGGCCTCCGCCAGGAAGTCGTCGACCCCGGCCTCCTGGGCGATGGCCTTCGCCGTCAGCGGATTGTCACCCGTGATCATGACGGTCCTGATGCCCATGCGCCGCAGTTCGCCGAACCGCTCGCGCATGCCCTCCTTGACCACGTCCTTGAGATGGATCAGGCCCAGTACCCGCGCTCCGTCGGCATCCTGGACGGCGACCACAAGGGGAGTACCGCCGCTCTCCGAAATCCGTTCGGCGGCGTCGTGGACGTCCTCGCCGACCGTGCCCCCGGCCTCCCTGACCCATGAGCCGACCGAGCCCGCCGCGCCCTTGCGGACGCGGCGCCCGCCGATGTCCACTCCGCTCATGCGGGTCTGCGCGGTGAACGGCACGAAGGTGGCCCGCTTCAGTTCCCCCTCCGTACGGGCGCGCAGCTTGTACCGCTGCTTGGCGAGGACGACGACCGAGCGGCCCTCGGGCGTCTCGTCGGCCAGGGAGGACAACTGGGCGGCGTCCGCGAGTTCGTCGGGGCTCACCCGTCCGACGGGCAGGAACTCCGCGGCCTGGCGGTTGCCGAGGGTGATGGTGCCGGTCTTGTCCAGGAGAAGGGTGTTGACGTCGCCGGCGGCCTCGACGGCGCGCCCGGACATGGCCAGGACGTTGCGCTGGACGAGCCGGTCCATGCCCGCGATGCCGATGGCGGAGAGCAGGGCGCCGATGGTGGTCGGGATGAGGGCCACCACCAGCGCGACGAGGATCACGAGGCTCTGCTCGGCACCCGCGAAGACCGCGAACGGCTGCAGGGTGACGACGGCGATCAGGAAGACGACGGTGAGCGAGGCCAGCAGGATGTTCAGTGCGATCTCGTTCGGCGTCTTCTGCCGGGCCGCGCCCTCCACCAGGGCGATCATCCGGTCGATGAAGGTCTCGCCCGGCTTGGAGGTGATCTCGACGACGATGCGGTCCGACAGGACCTTCGTGCCGCCCGTCACGGCCGACCTGTCCCCTCCGGACTCGCGGATCACCGGTGCCGACTCCCCGGTGATCGCCGACTCGTCGATGCTCGCGACGCCTTCGACGACGTCCCCGTCGCCGGGGATGACCTGCCCGGCCTCGACGACGACACGGTCGCCGAGGCGCAGTTCGGCGGCGGGCACTTCCTCCTCCGGGGGCGACACCGCTCCGGGACGCCAGTCCCGCAGACGCCGTGCCGTGGTGTGCGTCCGGGTACGGCGCAGCGTCTCCGCCTGCGCCTTGCCCCGGCCTTCGGCCACCGCCTCGGCGAGATTGGCGAACACCACGGTCAGCCACAGCCACACGGCGATCACCCAGGCGAAGACGCCGGGGTCCTTCATCGCGGAGAGGGTCGTGAGCACGGCGCCGGTCTCGACGACGAACATCACGGGATTGCGGAACATCAGGCGCGGGTCGAGCTTGCGCAGGGCGCCGGGGAAGGCGGCGACGAGCTGCTTGGGGTCGAGCAGGCCGCCGGAGACACGGTGCGGCTGGTGGACGGTTCCCGTGGTCGACATCAGTGGAGTCCCTCCGCGATGGGCCCCAGCGCCAGGGCGGGGAAGTAGGTGAGGCCGACGACGATGAGGATGACGCCGGTGAGCAGGCCGACGAACTGGGGCCGGTGGGTGGGCAGGGTGCCCGCCGTCACCGGTACGGGCCGCTGCCCGGCGAGCGCCCCCGCGAGTGCGAGGACGAACACCATCGGCAGGAACCGCCCGAAGAACATCACCAGGCCGAGCGCGGTGTTGTACCAGACCGTGTTGACCTGCAGGCCGGCGAAGGCCGAGCCGTTGTTGTTGGCCGCGGAGGCGAAGGCGTAGAGCACCTCGGAGAAGCCATGCGCACCGGAGTTGGTCATCGCCTTCTGTTCGCCGGGCAGGGCCATGGCTAGGCCGGCGCCCGCGAGGACGAGCGCGGGGGTGGTCAGGATGTAGAGCGAGGCGAACTTCATCTCCCGGCTGCCGAGCTTCTTGCCCAGGTATTCCGGGGTCCGGCCGACCATCAGACCGGCGACGAAGACGGCGACGACCGCGAGGACCAGGATCCCGTAGAGACCGGATCCGGTGCCGCCGGGGGCGATCTCCCCCAGCAGCATGTTGAAGATGAGCAGGCCGCCGCCGCCCGGGGTGTACGAGTCGTGGAAGGAATTGACCGCACCGCAGGAGGTGAGCGTGGTGGACACGGCGAAGAGTGCCGACGCCCAGATGCCGAACCGCTGTTCCTTGCCCTCCATCATGCCGCCCGCCGCGTGGCCCGCCGGACTGCTCACGCTGTGCAGCTCGTTGGCGGTCACCACGGCCACGGAGGCCGCCCAGAGGATTCCCATCACGGCGAGGACGGCGTAGCCCTGCCGCCGGTCGCCGACCATGGTGCCGAAGGTGCGCGGCAGCGAGAAGGGGATCACCAACAGCAGGTAGATCTCCAGCAGGTTGGTGAATCCGGTGGGGTTCTCGAAGGGGTGGGACGAGTTGGCGTTGTAGAACCCGCCGCCGTTGGTGCCGAGTTCCTTGATGGCCTCCTGCGAGGCGACCGGGCCGCCCGTGACGGCCTGGTGGTCACCGGCGATCGTGGTGATCGTCTGGACGCCGTGGAAGTTCTGGATCACACCGGAGGCGAGCAGCGCGACCGCGAACACGAAGGCGAGCGGCAGCAGTACGCGCAGGACGATGCGGGTCAGGTCGACCCAGAAGCTGCCGATCCGGTCGGTCTGCTTCCGGGTGAATCCCCGGATGAGGGCCGCGACGATCGCGATACCCACCGCCGCGGAGACGAAGTTCTGGACGGCGAGCCCGGCCATCTGCACCAGGTGCCCCATGGCCGATTCACCTGAGTACGACTGCCAGTTGGTGTTGGTGACGAACGACACCGCCGTGTTGAACGCCTGGTCGGCGGGGACCGGTTTCATGCCCACGGACAGCAGGAGGCGGTCCTGCACCCGCTGCAGGCCGTACAGCGCCAGCAGCGACACCAGCGAGAACGCCAGCACGCTGCGCAGGTAACCCGCCCATGTCTGCTCGGCGTCCGGGTGCACGCCGCCCGCCCGGTACACGAGGCGCTCCGGGCGGAGGTGCCGGGTGCTGGTCAGGCTGTGGGCGAGATAGTCGCCCAGCGGCCGGTACGAGAGGGCGAGCGCGCCCACGAGGGCGAGGATCTGCAGCCAGCCGGCGAGGGTGTCGTTCATCAGAACCTCTCCGGGAAGAGCAGACAGAAGACCAGGTAGCCGAGCAGGGCCACAGCGGTGACGAGCCCCACGATGTTCTCCATGCTCACAGTCGCTCGACCCCCTTCACGACGAAGTGGAGGACGGTGAAGCAGAAGAGGACGAGCCCGATGAAGGCCAGATCCGCCATAGGCGATGCACCCCGTTGATGTGTGAGGAGCGGTGGAAGGATGTGACCCGCCGGCTGCGCATGGAGACAGAGGCGCGCGGTGGCGGGAGCGACAGACCGATCTGATTGAGCCACCTAGAGCGAAGCGCCAGAGATCGAGTGTGACCAGTCCTCTTGTCGCATTGTTGATGCGCAACGACGCTCTATTGACGGGGCGTTTATTGCTATCGATGCTTTGTTCTGTACTCGATGGCGAGTGGGGGCGTGAAATTCGACGCCGGACGGACGGCAACAGGCGAGTGGGCATGCCGGTCAGGGCCGGATCGAGCGGCTGGTATGCGACCATCGACAGCCGGCGACAGTGCAACGTGCCCTCCGCAACCGCGAGTTCCGGCTGTCAGCGGCCGCTCCCGGCCGCCGCGCGGTAGCGGTGCACGAGGGCGATGGCCATGGCCCCTTCGCCCACCCCCGAGGCCACGCGCTTGACCGAGCCGGCCCGCACGTCTCCGGCCGCGAACACACCGGGGACGCTCGTCTCGAGCGGGTACGGGTCCCGCTCCAGGGGCCAGACCGGGCCTCCGCCCGACCTCGGCAGGTCGGAGCCGGTCAGGACGAAGCCGTGCCCGTCGCACGCCACCACGTCGCACAGCCAGCCCGTGCGGGGCCGGGCACCGATGAAGGTGAAGACGAACCGTGCCGGTTCCTCGGTCCGCGTCCCGGCCGCGTCGTCCGCCAGCGTGACGCGCTCCAGGTGCCGGTCGCCGTCCAGCGCGAGGACCCGGGTGCGCAGCCGTACCTCGATGCTGGGCGTCCGGCGTATCTCGTCGACCAGGTAGCGGGACATGCCCGCCTCCAGGGATCCCGCGCGGACGAGAACGGTCACCCGGGCCGCGTACCGGGCGAAGTGCACCGCCGCCTGGCCGGCCGAGTTGGCTCCGCCGACGATGAACACATGGTGGGAGACGCACGAACTGCTCTCGGCCGTCGCGGCGCCGTAATACAGGCCCTGGCCCTCGAAACGCTCGGCTCCGGGCACGTTCAGGCGGTTGTACGTCACCCCGGCGGCCAGAAGGATCGTTTCGGCGCCGATCTCGGCCCCGTCCGCCAGGGTGAGGATCCGGGCGGGGCCGGCCGCCCGCAGGTCCACCGCCTCCACGGGGTGCAGCAACTCCGCGCCGAAGCGGCCGGCTTGGGCGACCGCCCGCCGGGCGAGGTCCCCGCCGGACAGGCCGGCGGGGAACCCCAGGTAGTTCTCGATGAGGCTGGAGGTGCCCGCCTGGCCGCCGGGCGCGCGGGCGTCCACCAGGAGCGTGGAGAGCCCCTCCGACGCGGCGTAGACGCCCGCGGCGAGTCCCGCCGGGCCGGCGCCGACGATGACGGTGTCGTAGTGCGGCCGGGAGGCCGTGGTCGGGAGCCCGAGCCGGCCGGCGAGCTCGGCGTCCGACGGAGCCGTGAGTACTTCCCCGCCCGGGAAGACCACGACCGGCAGCCGCGCGTCGGGCCGGCGCTCCGCCAGCCGCCGGGCCCCGGCATCGGTCGCCACGTCGCGGAAGCGGAACGGCTGCCCGTTGCGGGTGAGGAAGTCACGCACGGCGTGCGTGGCGGCGGACACGGCGTGACCGGCCACCACGATGCCGGGACAGGCCGGGCGGTGGGTGGCCAGCCAGTCGGAGAGCAGGTCGTCCAGCACCGGGAGGAGCCGCTCCGCCGGCGGGTCCCAGGGCTTCATCAGGTAGTAGTGGAGCCGCACCGTGTTGATCGCGGTGATGGCGGCGTCGGTCTCGGCGTAAGCGGTCAGCAGCACCCGGCGGGCGTCCGGGAAGCGGCTCACCGCCTCCCGGAGGAATTCGACCCCGGTCATGCCGGGCATGCGCTGGTCGACGAGGAACAGGGCCGGGTCGTGGCCCCGTTCCTCCAGGGTGTCCAGGACCCGCAGGGCCTCCGCGGCGGAGGAGGCGCCCAGGATCCGGTAGCGGTCGGCGTAGGCGTCGCGGAGGTCGCGGCGCACCGCCCGCAGCACCTGCGGGTCGTCGTCCACGGCGAGGACGACGGGCTTGGCCGGCTCCGTCACCGGGGTGTCCCCTCGCCGGATCCGGCCGGGCCGGTGAGGTCGAGGAAGGCACGGTCGGGGAAGCACCAGCCCCAGCTCTCCTCCGGCTCGTGCGAGACGACGACGGGGTGACCGGTGGCCCGAAAATGCCGGGCGGCGTGCCGGCCGGGGGAGGAGTCGCAGCAACCGACGTGCCCGCAGGACAGGCATCGGCGCAGGTGGACCCAGGTGTCGCCGGCCGGGGCGCACTCGGTGCACTCCGCCGGTCCGGCGGCGGCCACGGGGGTGATCCGTTCGAGGTGGGAGCAGGCGGGCATGGATGCCTCCGGTCGGTCAGGCCAGTGCCTCCGTGAAGTGCCGGGCGGCGATTCCGGCGGCTTCGGCCACCGTGGCGTCCCGGTCGTAGAAGTCGAACTGGGTGCCCTCGGTCCAGACGAGCCGCTTCGACCCGCCGAGGGCCGCGTGGAACCTCTCCGCCCCTTGTGGCAAGGCCCCGTCCCGGCTGTGCACCATCACCGTCGGCGCGGCGATGCGCGGGGCCGACGGGTGCGGGTCGAAGGCGAGCCACTCCGGCCAGGACATCACCGCGAAGCGGTTCTCCCAGGCGGGTACGGCCCCGCGCTTCTCGTCCAGGTAGTAGTCGAAGGGGCCGTGCATGGCGGCCTCGGGGTCCGTGACGCTGACCGCGGGGACGTACCGCATGGCCTCGCCGCGCTCGTAGCGCTCCCGCGCGTCCCGGCCCGCTTCCGCCCGCCGCCGGACGCCCTCCTCGCCTCCGTAGATCTCACGCACGAGGCCGGCGTCGTGGAGCCACGGCGCGACCAGGGCCAGCGCGCGCACCCGTGGATCGTCCGCCGCGTTGACGGCGGTGTAGCCGGCGCCGGCGCAGATCCCCAGGGCTCCGACCCGGCCGGGTGCCACCCGGTCGTGCCGGGCGAGGAAGGTGACCGCGCTGTGGATGTCATGGATCTTCCGTGCCGGGGACTCCAGTTGGCGGGGATGCCCCCCGGACTCCCCGAAGCCCGTGAAGTCGAAGGCCAGCGCGAGGAGGCCCGCCTCGGCCAGACGCCGGGCGTACACCGCCGCCATCTGCTCCTTGACGGTCGTCCACGACCCGCTCACCACCACCGCGGGCCACGGTCCCCGGCCCGCAGGCCGGTGGAGGGCGCCGACGAGCACCTGCCCGGCGCTGTGGAAGGTGACGCGCTCGGCCCGCACCGGGGCAGGCCCGGTCATGCCCTGCCTCCCGCGAGCGCACGGAGGATCCGCGACGGGTCGGTGAAGGACTGCCAGTGGACGATCTTCCCGTCGCGCACGGTGAGCCACTGCACGAACTCGATCTCGAAGAGCCGCCCCGTCCGCCGGACCACGGACTCCTCGCGGAGCACGGCCATCGCCTGGTCGTCCTCGACGACGAGCTCGACGACCTCCTCGCTCTGGACGTCCACCTGGCCGAGGAAGACCTTGAAGCTCTCCATGACCTCCTTCCGCCCGTGGAGCGTGCCGATCCACGGCATGCGGTCGTTGTAGCCGGGCACGGGCGTGAAGTTGACCCACACGACGTCCTCGGCGAGATACGTCATCGCCCGGTCGAGGTCTCCGCCGGTGAGGGCCGCGAACCAGCCGGTGGCGGTCTCGCGGGTGGTGGGGGTCTTCCCGTCGGTCATCGTGCGCCCCTTTCCATGATCTTGCGGTTGCCGTGGGCCCAGTCCGTCGTCATCGTCAGTCCGTTGATCCGCCACCCGACGGGGGTGCGCCGCAGCGCGAAGCGGTAGTGCCCGCCGAGGGTCCACAGCGGGCCGCCGTGCTCGTTGGGCAGAAGGTGGGTGGCCTGGAAGTCGGCCGTGGCCACCGCCGCGTCCCCGATCACGCGCACCAGGATGTTGGTGAGCAGGTGCTGGGTGGAGGTGAGCCCGGACAGCAGGTCCCGCCAGGACCCGATCAGCCGCTCCGCCTCCATCTCCGTCCGTTCCCCGCCGTCGAGGCTGGTGTAGTCGACCAGGACGCGGTCGGCGAAGACGGCGCTGCGCAGCAGGTCCCACTCGCGTTTGTCGGTGTGCCAGCACATGCGCGTGCACACGTCCGTGATGTCGAGGCGGTCCCGGACCGGGGAGCCGCCCCTCGCCGGGGCGGTCATCGTGCCGCTTCCCGGCCGGTGATCCAGTGCTCCTCCAGCAGGAGGGTGTGGAGGTACCGCGGCTCCGTGAACCGGCCGAGGTCGTCGAGCATGCCCCGGAACTCCGGTGTGTCGCGCGCCGCCTCGAAGGCGTCGGCGTCGTCGAACCACAGCTGGCAGGCCCCGTCCAGCACGGCCTCGCCCACGCCGTAGAAGGCGTCACGCGTGTGGTTCTGCGCGTACGCCCGCAGGCCGGGGATCTTCTCGGCCAGTCGGGCGTGCCGGCCCAGGAGCCGCTCGCGGAACCGCTCCAGCGTCAGTCCCTCGCGGCGCTTGGCCAGGATGAGCAGCTTGGTCGCCGGGGTGTCCGCACCGGCCGCGGAGAGCATCGGGTGCGCGTCGGTGTCCAGGACGACCGTGCGCCAGAAGGCCGCCCAGCGGGGCTCGTCCCGGCGCGCGCCCTCCAGGAACTCGGGGCTCTGCAGGGAGGCGAGCTGCTCCTCCTCGTTCTCCAGCCAGATCTCGGCCACCCCGCTCCACAGCGGGTCCGGCTCGTCGCCGGGCCGGGGGACGCGGGTGCTGACGCAGTACCGCTTGATCTGCGGAATGCGGACGGCGTAGCGGACCGCGTGCTCCTCGACCCAGTACCGCTGGAACTCCTCCTCGGACATGCCCGGTTTGGGCCGGGCCAGAATGATCTGGTGGATCATGTCGGTCTCCCTCGGTGCTCAGACCCGGTAACGGGCGTTGACGTCGTTCGCGAAGCCGGCGTAGTCGCGCAGCGGCCAGACGACCTCGAAGTCCAGGTACTCGCGCATGGGCAATCGCCCGAGCGCCGTGCGGTCGAGCTCCTCGGCCGTCGGGCAGTCCACGACGGCGATGACCCGCTTCTGCGCGGCGACCTTCCAAATGCCTACGACCATGCCGGAGTCGATGGTCTCCTGGGCGTGGACCGTCTCCTGCGCCTCGATCTCCCAGAGTTCGTCGAGGGAGACGCGTCCCTCGTGGTTCCATCTCATCTGCACGTAGAAGAGCAACGGTCCCTCCTGGGCGGTCAGTTGGATCGGACAGCGGTGCCGGGCGTGGCGCCGGCGAGGGCCCGGGCGAGCGGGTGGTCGGCGCCGAGGTCCTCCCGGGCGATGTCGGCGGCCCGCTTGCCGTCGTGCCCCGCGAGGTCCAGCCGCGCGCCGGCGTCGATCAGGATCCGGGCGCACTCCTCGTAGCCGTGCCAGAGGGCGTCGTGCAGGGGCGTGTAGCCATTGGTGATGCCCTGGAAGTCCAGGTCGATGCCCGGGGTGATGGCGAGCAGGGCGGTGATGCCGGTGTGCCCGTTGTAGACCGCCTTGTGCAGCGGGACGGCGCCGAAGACCGGCTCGACGGCGTTGACGTCGGCGCCCGCGGCGATCAGTTCGCGGGCGATCTCCTCATGCCCGTCGCGGCAGGCCACCAGCAGGGGGGTGTGCCCGTCGTTGAAGCCGTTGAGCAGGGGAAACCGTTCGTCCACCTCGGCGCCCTCCGCGAGCTGCTGTCGTACTGCCCCGAGGTCGCCGGCGACGACCGCGCCCATCAGCTTGTGCGCCTCCGCCGCCGCGTTGTCGGTCTCGGTGCGCGAGGTCAACAGCCGTTCGGCGTCCAGGAGCCGGTCCTTTCCCCGGGTGTTCACGTTCAGCTCGTACGCGAAGTGCTCGCGCATCGAGAAGCCGTAGTGCGTGGACAGGTTCAGGCCGGCTCCGTGGTCCAGGAGTACGGCCACCACCTCCGGCCACTTGTACCAGAGGGCGTCCATGAGGGGGGTGTGACCTGTGGTGGGCGTCACCGCGTCCACGAACGCACCCGCGTCGAGCAGGATGCGCACGGTCTCCCCGTCGCCTCCCTGGACCGCCTTGTGCAGTGCGGTCCCGCCGCCCCGGGAGTCCGCCGTGTACACATCCGCCCCGGCGTCCAGCAGCAGCCGGACCATGGCGGCGTTCCCCCGGCCGGCGGCGATCATCAGGGCGGTGAGCCCGCTGGCCGGGTCGCGCGGATCCACGTCGGCGCCGAGGGTGAGGAATCCCGAGACGCTTTCCGTGTCCCCTTTGTGCACAGCCCTGATGAATTCTTCGTGCAGGGTAGTTGCCATTGCGTCCGCCGCCTTCTTCGATGGGTGATCCGGCGACCGGACATTAGCCGCGGCCCGGCAGCGGCATGCGGTGACCTCACAAAGTCTCGGCGGCTACCGGGGAGTCTTGATGCCGCCTTGTCGCCGCCGCGCCGACCTCACAAACTTCTGCCGCCCTCCTTTGACAGCGCGCAGCCCGCTGTCCCACTGTCGCTCTCATGGACCGACGGCAGGGAGGCGGAAAGTGACCCACATTCTGGTTGTTCTGTCCGAATACGGATACTGGGCCGAGGAACTGGTCGGCCCGCTGAGCGAGTTCGACAAACGCGGCTACCATGTCACCTTCGCCACGCCCCGGGGGAAGAGGCCCCATGCCCTTCCGCCGAGCCTCGACGTGGAATACGTCGACCCGCCGCTGGGCCGCCCGGTCACCACCGCCGAAGTGGCTGTTCTCGGACGGGCGGTGGAGGAGGACGGCCGGCTCGACGACCCGCTGGACCTGTCCTCCCTGATTCCGCGGCGCCCCTACACCAGCGCGCCCCGATACCTGCGCGAACTGGAGGATTACCACAGCGCCTTGGGGCAACTCGACTCCGGCATCGGGGAGTACGACGCCCTGCTCATCGTCGGCGGCAGCGGCCCCATCGTCGACCTGGCCAACAACGAGCGGGTCCACGACCTGATCCTCGCCTTCGTCCGGGCCGGCAAGCCGGTCGGCGCCGAGTGCTACGGCGTCGCGTGCCTGGCCTTCGCCAGGGACTGGGACGACCGCAGGAGCATCATCCGGGGCAAGCACGTCACGGGCCACTGCAAGGAGTACGACTACCAGGACGGCACCGGGTTCCTCGGCACCGACTTCGTGATGGGGCCGCCCCCGTACCCGCTGGAGTACATCCTGCGCGACGCGACGGGCCCTGACGGTGCATTCCACGGCAATTTCGGGAAGCCGCTCTCGGTGGTCGTCGACTTCCCCTTCATCACGGCGCGGTCCACGCCCGATTCCTTCCTGGCCGGCCGGAAAATGGCCGAGGTGCTGGAGAACGGGCTCACCAGGTACGGCTGGTGAACGAAATGCCGCGGAATCTCGCACAGGGGGAGAAAGTGGCGGGCAGGACAGGAAGCGCCAAACTCATCGAGCAGTTCAAGGCCGACGGCCTGGACGTCATGTTCGGAAATCCCGGCACCGTGGAACAGGGTTTTCTCGACGCCGCGGACCAGGCACCGGGATTCCGGTACGTCCTGACGCTTCAGGAGACGGTGGCGGCGGGCATGGCCGACGGCTACGCCCGTGCCACGGGCAGGGCCGCGCTGCTGCAGTTGCACGCCGGTGTCGGCCTGGGCAACGCGGTCGGCATGCTCTACCAGTCGAAGCGCGGTCACACTCCGCTGGTCGCCGTCGCCGGGGACGCCGGGGTCCGTTACGACGCGATGGACGGCCAGATGGCCGCCGACCTCGTCGCCATGGCGCGGCCGGTGACCAAGTACGCGACCCGGGTGACCGATCCCCGCTCGGTCCTGCGCGTGGTGCGCCGGGCGGTGAAGATCGCCATGACGCCACCGCGCGGACCGGTGTTCGTGGCCCTGCCCATGGACGTGCTCGACGAGCCGAACGACGAGCCCGTGGTGCCCTCCGCCGTGCCGGTGACCCTGTCCGTGCCGTCACCCGAGACGGTCTCCCGCGCGGCGCAGCTGCTGGAGGGCGCACGCCGGCCCCTGGTCCTGGCGGGCGACGGTGTCGCGTTGGCCGGGGCGCAGGCGGAACTGACGAGGGTGGCGGAACTCCTCGGCGCGGATGTCTGGTCGGTGGACTCCTCCGAAGTCAACATGCCGGCCTCGCACCCGCTCTCCCGCGGGCAGCTGGGCCACATGTTCGGTGACCACAGTGCCTCGCGGATCGCGGAGGCGGACGCCGTGCTGATCGTGGGCACCTATGTGTTCCCCGAGGTCTTCCCGCGGCTCACCAGCCCGTACCGGCCGGACGCACGGATCGTCCACATCGACCTGGACGCCTACGAGATCGCCAAGAACTTCCCCGTCGACCTCGGCATCGTCGCGGACCCGAGGCCCACCCTCGCGGCACTCGCGGACCGCCTCGAACGGCGTCTTCCCGCCTGGCAGCGGAAGGAGGCCGAGGAGCGGCTGACGGCCGCCCGCGAGGACCGCGAGCGTGCTGGCCGCGAGGCGGAACCGGACGATTCGGCGCTCGGCCGCCTCCTGCGGGAGCTGGCCCGCCGGACGGGGGGCGACATGGTCGTCTTCGACGAGGCGCTCACCGCCTCGCCCGCCGTGGTGCGGCACCTCCCGCCCGACCGGCCCGGTGACTACTTCCTCACCCGTGGCGGCTCCCTCGGGGTGGGCATCCCCGGCGCGGTGGGAGCGAAACTGGCCTGTCCCGACCGGACCGTCGTCGGCTTCACCGGCGACGGCGGCGCGATGTACACCTTCCAGGCGCTGTGGACGGCCGCCCGGCATTCCGTCGCCGCGAAGTTCGTCATCTGCAACAACCGCAGGTACCGGCTGCTCGACGACAACATCGCCCAGTACTGGAAGGAGCGGGACATCCCCCCGCACGCCTTCCCGTCCTCCTTCGACCTCTCCCGGCCCGACATCCGCTTCGCCGACCTCGCCCGCGCCCTGGGCGCCGACGGCGTCCGGGTGGAGAAACCCGAACAGGCCGCCGGCGCCGTCGAGCGCATGCTCGCCGCCGAGGGTCCCTTCCTGGTCGACGTACAGGTCTGAGCACCGCCCCGGCTCGATCCACCCGAGGAGCCCGCCATGCCGGAAGCCCCCATGCCCCTCTCCGAGACGGCCGTCCGCGACTTCGCCGGACAGTGGTACGCCGCGCTGGACCGGCACGTTGCCCTGGAGGAGATGATGCGGTTCGTGGCTGCCGAGGGCTTCGAGATGAGCTTCCCCCAGGGCACCTTCCGGGGACGTCCCGGATTCACCGAGTGGTACCGGACGGTCTGCCACCGGTTCTTCGACGAGGAGCACACGCTCACCGACCTGCGGGCCGAGGTGAACGGCACCGTGGCGCGGGTCCGCGTCCGGGTCAACTGGCAGGCCAGGACGTGGACCCCGCCGGCCGCCCGCAGCGAGTGGCTGGGCTTCGACGCCGCCCAGACCTGGGTCGTCGAGCAGGGTGCGCGGGATCCGGCACCGGTGATCAGGACCTATGTCTGCGAGGCGCTGGAGCCGATGCCGGGCTCGGCCGTGCTCTGAACCGGCCGTCCCCGGCGAAAGGAGAACGGCATGATCGTGCGCGACCTGCTCACCGACTACTACCGCTACGCCAACCAGGGCGACTGGGACCGCTGGTGCGGCCTCTTCGCCCCCGGCGCGGTGGTCGACGAGCAACTGGCGGGCCGCATCGAGGGGCGCGACGGTCTGCGCGCGCTCACGGCGGACCTGGGGCGTGCCTACACCTCCTTCGCGAACGTCCCCCGGCACGTCCTGGTGGACGGCGGACAGGCGGCGGTCGTCTCCCGCGTCACCGCCCGCGGCGCCCTCGGCGACCTGGTCGAGGCGGACGTGGCGAACTACTTCCGCATCGAGGGCGGGCGCATCGCCTACCTGGCCAACTTCCACGACACAGCCCCTTTCCGGGGCGACTCCCGGCGCCGGTGAGGACGCCATGAGGGAGGAGTTCGACTACATCGTCGTCGGCGGCGGCACGGCGGGCTGCGTGCTGGCCAACCGGCTCACCGAGGATCCCGGCGTGAGCGTTCTGGTCCTGGAGGCCGGCAGCGGGTGCGTCCCGCCGTCCGTCGACGACCCCACCGCCTGGCGGTCGCTGCTCGGCAGCCGGGCCGACTGGAAGTACCGCAGCATTCCTCAGCCGGGACTGGGCGGCAGGGTGACCCGGGAGCCGAGGGGGCGCGGGCCCGGCGGGAGCAGCAACCTCCACCTGATGATGAACGTCCGCGGTCACCCCTCGGACTACGACGGATGGGCCCGCCAGGGCGCTTCCGGCTGGTCGTACCGGGACGTCGCCCCGTACTTCGACCGGCTGGCGACCCGGCCCGGGGCCGACGCCGGGACGCACGACCCGCACCCCGCATCCGAGGCGTTCCTGGAGGCATGTGCCGAGCTGGGCTTCGCCCGGGCCGGGGACTTCGGCGCGGGTACGGCGTCCGGGGCGGGATGGCACCGGCTGGACATCGCGGACGGCCGCCGCCGGGGAGCCCTCGCGGCCTACCTGGAGCCCGCCCTGCACCGTCCCAACCTCACCCTGCGCTGCGACGCCCAGGTCACCTCCCTCGTCGTCCTCGAAGGAACCTGCGCGGGCGTGGAGTACCTCCAGCGGCCGCAGCCGAACGGGGTCACCGGGCGGGCCGTGCACGACAGCCGCCGCGAACCGCGGCGGCCGGGACTGCGGCAGGCCTGCGCGTCGCGCGAGGTGATCCTGGCCGGGGGTGCCGTCGAATCCCCGAAACTGCTGATGCTCTCCGGCATCGGGGACCCCGGCCACCTGCGCCGGGTCGGCGTACCGGTCGTCGCCGAACTGCCCGGTGTCGGCGAGAACTTCCACAACCACGTGCTCACCGGTGTCATGACCGAGTCCCGCACCTCCGTGCGGGAACCCCGGCAGAACGGCTCCGAGAGCGTCCTGTTCACCGCCTCCGCCCCCGGACTGTCCGCCCCCGACCTTCAACTCGCCTTCGTCCACCTGCCGTTCGACCCCGCAGTCGCCGACGGGCACCCCGACACCGTCAGCATCCTGCCCGGCGTGATAAGCCCCGCCTCGCGCGGCCGCATCAGGCTCGCGCACGCCGACCCGCTGGCCAGGCCCCTGATCCACCCCAACTACCTCGGGGACCGCGGCGACCTGGAACGCCTGGTGCAGGGTGTCCGCCTGGCCAAGGAGATCATCGCGACCTCGGCCTTCTCCCCCTGGAACAAGCAGGAGCTCCGGCCGGGACCGGCGGTCACCTCCGACGCCGCCCTGCGCGCCTTCGTCCGGCGCACCGCCGACAGCTACCACCACCACGCCGGCTCCTGCCGGATGGGCACGGACGGCACGTCGGTCGTGGACCCCGCGCTGCGTGTCCACGGCATCAAGGGCCTGCGGGTCGCCGACGCGAGCGTGATGCCCACCCTGCCCTCGGGCAACTGCCACAGCGCCGTGCTCATGATCGCCGAGCGGGCGGCGGACCTCGTCAAAGGAGACGCCCGTGTCTGACGCAGTCGTCAGGGAGGGCCCGCTCAGCGGCACACGGATCGCGGTCCTGATGGAAAGCGACTTCTACGAGCCCGAGATCTTCTACTACGGCCACCGCTTCGCCGAGGAGGGAGCCCGTACCGACTTCCTGACGCGGCTGTGGGGCCAGGGCGAACTGACCTTCACCGGGCACGAGTACCGGGCTCCCTTCACGGTGCGCCGCAGTCTGGAACACCTCACCGACGCGGCACTGCGCGAGTACGCCGCCCTCGTCGTGCCCTCCGGCATGGTGGCCGACCGGCTGCGCTACAGCGAGGACGTCACCCGCCCCGCGCCCGCCACCGACCTGCTGCGCCGGGCCTTCGCCGAGCCGGGCACGGTCAAGGGGATCGTCTGCCACGGACTGTGGCTCGCCTCCGCCGTCCCCGAGGTGGTCCGCGGCCGCAAGGTCGTCTGTCACAACAACCTGGTGGGCGACGTGCGCAACATGGGCGCCGAGTACGTGGACCAGGACGTCGTCCTCGACGGGGACCTGCTCACCGCGCGCACCGGGGAACACCACCATCTCTTCGCGCGGGCGCTCGTCGACCTGCTCGTCGGGCGGAGGAACCGCTGATGCGCTGGTCGCACGTCGGCCTCAACTGCCGGGACCAGCAACGGACGGAGGAGTTCTACACCCACTGGTTCGGATTCCGCCGGGTCCGTGTGACGCCGACGGAGGAGGGACGGATCGTCTTCCTCCGCAATGGCGACGCCCTGCTCGAACTGTTCCCCGCCCACCCCGGGAAAACCGCCCCGCACACGACCGGGGACGGCCCGGCGGCCCCCGGCGCGGTGCGCCACCTCGCCTTCGCGACCGGCGACCTCGACGGGCTCCTCGCCGCCATGGGAGAGGCCGCCGACATCTCCCTCGGCCCCCTCGACTTCGGTGCCGTCCACCCCGGCTGGCGCGCCGTCTGGCTGCGCGACCCGGACGGGACCGTCGTCGAGGTCAACGAGGGCTACCAGGACCAGGGTCACGCCGGGGGCCTCGTCCCCCAGGGAAAGGACGCGTACACAGTGACCGACCCCATCGAGCCCAACGCCGTCCGCTTCACGTTCTCCGACACCGTCGCGGGCAGCGTCACGGCCTACGACCCGGAAACCCGCCTCCTGAGCCTGACGACCGCGGACGGCCGGCCCTTCGAGGTGTCCCTCGCCGGCGCACCCGCCGCCGAACTCCTGCGCAACCTGGAAGAGCCCTACGCCGACGCGGGCACCCGTCTCGAGGCGATGCTCGAACCCGGCCGCTTCCTCTTCGCGCACGTCGTCTTCTACCCCGGGCCGGACCGCACCACGGCCGAGGCCAAGCGGATCCTCCTCCCCGGCCGCCGTACCGGCACCTACCGGTTCGAGGAGCCCGACTGGTGGATCCGGCAGCTGGAGAGCATCGCAGGCTTCTACCGTCGCGCCCAGTTCGGCGACGGACCCGTGGACTTCACCAAGTACCGCACCCGGCTCAGGCTGGGCGGGGACAAGACCGCGAGCCACGTCCAGGAGACCGACACCATCTCCCGGCTCGTCTACGGCATGGCGACCGCCTTCATGCTCACCGGTGAGGACGCCTACCTGGAAGTGGCGGAGCGGGGCACCGAATACCTCCGGGAGCACATGCGCGTGGTCGACCCCGAGGAGGACGTCGTCTACTGGTACCACGGCCTGAGCATCGACGGGGACACCGAGAAGAAGCTGTTCACCTCGGAGTTCGCCGACGACTACGACGCCATCCCGATGTACGAGCAGATCTACGCGCTCGCCGGCCCCGTCCAGACCTACCGGGTCACCGCGGACCCGAGGATCAGGAGCGACGCCGACGCCACCCTGCGGCTGTTCGACAGGTTCTTTCTTGACCGCGAGCACGGCGGCTACTTCTCGCACATCGACCCGATCCTCCTGCGCGCCGACCACGATTCCCTCGGGCCCAACACGTCACGCAAGAACTGGAATTCGGTCGGCGACCACGCCCCGGCGTACCTCATCAACCTCTACCTGGCCACCGGCGACCAGCGTTACGCCCGGATGCTGGAGTACACCTTCGACACCATCGTGGAACGCTTTCCGGACCCCAAGGCCGGCCCCTTCGTCCAGGAACGCTTCCACCGCGACTGGTCACACGACACCGGCCACGGCTGGCAGCAGGACCGCGCCGTCGTCGGCCACAACCTCAAGATCGCCTGGAACCTGGCCCGGATGCGGTCGCTGCGGCCCAAGCCGGAGTACCTCGACACCGCCATCGGCATCGCGGAGACGATGCCCGCGGCCGGCAGCGACCGGCAACGCGGCGGCTGGTACGACGTGGTCGAACGGGTGCTGCGCAAGGGCGAGCAGTGGCACCGCTTCGCCTGGCACGACCGCAAGGCATGGTGGCAGCAGGAACAGGCCATCCTCGCCTACCTCATCCTGTACGGCACCACCGGCCGTGACGCCTTCCTGTGCGAAGCGCGCCGGGCGGAGGCCTTCTACAACGCCTTCTTCCTCGACCACGACGAGGGCGCCGTCTACTTCAACGTCCTCGCCGACGGCACGCCCTATCTCCTGGGCACCGAACGGCTCAAGGGCAGCCACTCGATGAGCATGTACCACTCCGCCGAGCTGTGCTACCTCGCCGCCGTCTACAACAACCTCCTCATCAACGGCCGTCCCCTCGACCTGTGGTTCCGGCCCGACCCGGCCGGCCTGCCGGACGGACTGCTGCGCGTCTCGCCCGACCTGCTTCCGCCCGGCGCGGTGCGCATCACCGAGGCGGATGTCGACGGGGCCCCCTACGGCGACTTCGACGCCGAAGGCCTCACCGTACGTCTCGCGCCGGCCGGCACCGGGCCGGTCAAGGTCAGGGTGCGCCTCGAACTGGCGCCACCCGCGGGGGAGCGGTCATGACGGTGGCGGTCCGGTCCATCGACCGGGACGGTGTGACGCTCGTGGAGCTGGAGGGCGAGATCACCAGCGCCACGTCGGCAGCACTGCAGCAGCGGATCCTTCCCCTGGTCGGCCACGGCCGCACCACCATCATCGACCTCAGCCGCGTCCCCTACATCTCCAGTGCGGGGCTGCGGACACTGCTCCTGGTGCACCGGCAGTCCTTGCGGAAAGGGTGCGGCGTCATCCTGACGGGACTCTCGGAGGAGGTCAGGTTCGTCATGGCCTCGACCGGATTCCTCAAGCTCTTCGACGTCCGGGGCTGTTCGCCGTCCCCCGGCCCCTGGAGGGAGGAACGATGACCACCGCCGGTCTCCCCGCGCGCATCGACGCCTATCCCACCCGCCGCATCGCCGGCTACGGAGTCCGGCCCGGCCGCCCGCTGCCCTTCGGCGCCACACCGGTACCCGGAGGCATCAACTTCTCGGTCCACTCCGGGCCCGCCACGCGGGCCTGGCTGGTCCTCTTCGCTCCCGGCGGCCGTGAGCCCCTGGCGGAGCTGGAGTTCCCCCAGGTCTTCCGCGTCGGCGGCGTCTTCGCCATGACCGTGTTCGGCCTCGACGAGGAGAACCTGGAGTACGGGTTCCGTGTGGACGGGCCCTTCGACCCCGCTCGCGGGGACCGGTTCGATGCCACGGCTGTCCTCACCGACCCGTACGCCCGGCTGATCTCCGGCCGTGACGTGTGGGGCGCCCCGCCGGACCGCGACCGCCCCTGCCCCCACCGATCCCGGCTCGTCCGCGACGACTTCGACTGGGAGGACGACGCGCCCCCGCGCATCCCCGACGAGGACCTCATCGTCTACGAGCTGCACGTCCGCGGCTTCACGCGCCACCCCTCCGCCGGGGTGTCGGCCCCGGGCACGTACGCCGGACTGCGGGAGAAAATCCCCTACTTGAAGGAACTGGGCGTCAACTGCGTGGAACTCATGCCCGTGTTCGAGTTCGACGAGCACGCCAACCCCCGCAGCGACCCCGCCACCGGCAGGCCCCTGTGCGACTACTGGGGTTACAGCACCGTCGGGTTCTTCGCCCCGAAGGCCGGTTACGCGGCTACCGGGCACCTGGGCATGCAGGCCGACGAGTTCAAGACGCTCGTGAAGGAGCTGCACGCGGCGGGCATCGAGATCGTCCTCGACGTCGTCTTCAACCACACGGCCGAGGGCAACGAGAACGGCCCGGTCATCTCCTTCCGGGGGCTGGACAACGCCACGTACTACATGCTGACGCCGGCCGGCGAGTACTACAACTTCAGTGGCACCGGCAACACCGTCAACTGCAACCACCCCGTGGTCCGCGGCTTCATCCTCGACTGCCTGCGCCACTGGGTCGCCGAGTACCACATCGACGGCTTCCGCTTCGACCTGGCGGCCATCCTCGACCGGGCCCCCGACGGCACACCGCTGGCCAATCCGCCCCTGCTGGAACAGCTCGCCCACGACCCAGTGCTGGGCCACTGCAAACTCATCGCCGAGGCCTGGGACGCGGCGGGCCTGTACGAGGTGGGGACTTTTCCCTCCTACGGGCGGTGGGCCGAGTGGAACGGCAAGTACCGCGACACCGTACGGCGGTTCCTCAAGGGGGACGCCGGAACCGTCGGCGAGCTCGCCACCCGCGTCGTGGGCTCACCCGACCTCTACACCGGGCGCGGCACCACCGCCTCCGTCAACTTCGTCACCGCGCACGACGGTTTCACCCTCCACGACCTCGTCTCCTACAACGACAAGCACAACGAGGCCAACGGGGAGGGCAACGCCGACGGGGCGAACGACAACCACAGCTGGAACTGCGGCGTCGAGGGCCCCACTGAAGATCCCGACATCCTGCGGCTGCGCATGCGGCAGATGAAGAACGCCATGGCGATCCTGCTCACGAGCCAGGGCGTGCCGATGCTGCTCGCGGGCGACGAACTGGCGCGCACCCAGCACGGCAACAACAACACCTACTGCCAGGACAACGAACTGTCCTGGACCGACTGGACGCTGCGCGGGACCCATGCCGAACTGCACCGCTTCGTCCGCCGGTTGATCGCCTTCCGCCGGGCCCACCCCGTGCTGCGCCGCCCCTGCCATCCCGGCGCCGAGGTCACCTGGCACGGAGTGCGGGCCGGGGAACCCGACTGGTCCGAGAGCGGCCGATTGCTGGCGGTGACGCGCTCGTCGGACGACGAGCAGATCTACGTGGCGATGAACACGCACTGGGAGTTCCACGACCTCGAACTGCCGTCGCCGCGGGAGGGTGGCGTCTGGCACCTGGTCGCCGACACCGCGGCCGAGCACCCCGACGACATCCGCGTACCGGGTGACGAACAGCCCCTGACCGTTCCGGGCCGGTACCGCATCGCACCACGCTCGACGGTGATCCTGATCGCCCGGAACTGAACACCCCCCGACCCACAGCAAGGAGACCGCCGTGCCCTTCTCCATCTCGGTCAGCACCCAGGACGTCACCGCGACCGTCAGCCTCATCGGCGAACTCGACGCCGCCGGCGCCCCCTTGTTCCACGACGCCGTGGAGAAGGCGGCCGCCTCGGGCGTCACCCACCTCGCCCTCCGCGCGCACGACCTGACCTACATGGCCAGCGCGGGACTGCGCTCGCTCGTCTTCGCCCGGCAGAAGATGGGCGACCACGTCCGGATCACCGTGGCCGGCGCGAGCCCGACCGTGGCCCGGACCATCCGCCAGGCCGGTTTCGACCGCAGCGTCACCCTCGTCGACGCATGAAGACCGACCGCGACGCGCGCCTCGGGGTCCTCCGCCTGCCCGGCACGCTGACCTCGCTGCAGGCCGTCGCCCGCTTCGCGCTCGACCTCGCCGCGCTCGCCGGGCTCCCGGACGAGGCCGCCTACCGGCTGCGGCTGGCCGCCGACGAACTGGCCACCAACGTGGTCGTGCACGGCTACCGGGGGAGGGAGGGCGAGCTGCGGTTGGAAGGAGGCGTTGACCCGGACACCGTCTGGCTCCGGCTGGAGGACGACGCACCCCGCTTCGACCCGCGTGACGGCCACCGGCCCCCGCAGACCGACCTGCCGCTCGAACAGCGCCCCATCGGGGGGTTGGGCGTCCACCTCGCCCTGACCGCCCTGGACGACTTCAGCCACGGCTACGCCGACGGCCGCAACAGCAGCACGCTGGTGATCCGGCGCGATGGCCCCGGCCACCGCCCCAGCCTGAAGTGAGGCCGCATGCCCGACGTCACCGCTCTCCTGCTGTGCGAGGAGAGGAACCCGCCGCACGACCTCCTGTCCGCCCTCGGCCACGAGGGCGTGGCCGTCGAGCTGCGGACACCCGCCGAAGTCCTCGGGGACTCCGGCGGAAAGGAGCGGTGTGCCCCGGACGCCGAGGTCCTCATGGCGCCCGCCGCCCTGCCCCCGCACACCGTCCGGGCGGTGAGCCGGCGGATGGGGCGGAGCGGTCGCACCCCCATCGTGGTCGTCTACGCCGAGCGCGACTTCGCCGCCGTCGAACCGCACGTCCGCGTCGGACACGACTACCTCGTACCGCCCTTCCTGCCGTCGCTGGTGCGCATGCGCCTGCGCAACTGCTCCGAGCGCACCAGGATGAGCCGGGCGATCGAGGAGATGGAGGCCCGGGCCGAACTCCTCGGATACGAACGGGAACTGAGGATCGGCCGGGAGATCCAGCAGGGCTTCCTGCCGGAGAGCCTGCCCGCGCCCGACGGCTGGGACCTCGACGTCCGCTTCCGTCCGGCCCGCAATGTGGCGGGCGACTTCTACGACGTCTTCGAACTGGCCAACCGGCGACGGCTCGCACTGGTCGTGGCGGACGTGTGCGACAAGGGCGTGGGCGCCGCGCTCTTCATGGCGCTCATCCGCAGCCTGCTGCGGCACACCGCCGAACACAGCGGACTGCAGAGCCTGGTGACCGCCCCGGCGTCGGACGCGACCGGATCCGGGCGCCACGGCGGCGTCCCCGTCGTCGGTGCCACCCCCCTGATGAACGCGGTGTCCGGCACCAATGGCTATCTGACCCGCAACCACGGCGGGCAGGGCTACTTCGCGACCCTGTTCTTCGCTGTCCTCGACCCGGCCACGGGCAACCTCGTCTACATCAACGGCGGACACAACCCGCCCTTGCTCGTTCCGGGGGAAGGCGGTGACCCCAGTGCCCTGGAGCCCACCGGGCCCGCCGTCGGGGTGATCCCCGACTGCGCCTTCGCCCTGGGCCACGCGCGCATCCGGCCCGGCGACACCCTCTTCGTCTTCACCGACGGCGTGTCCGAGGCCCGCGACGCCCAGGGCGCGTTCTTCGGCGACGACCGCGTCGTGCGGCTGCTGCGCGAACCCGTGCCGTCGGGCCGGGCGCTGCTCGAACGCGTGGAATCGGCGCTACGGGAGCACAGCGGGGACGCCGAACAGCACGACGACATCACCATGATGGCCGTCCACCGGACGGCCACCGTGGGCTGACCGGAACGGCACACAGACCGACGGCAGACCGGGAGCGCCCGGAACGGGGGACGAGCCGTATGGCACGGATCATCGCACTGCACGCGCACCGCGGCGGCACGGGAAGGTCCACCGTCGCCGCCAACCTGGCCCGTCTAGCGGCCGCCGACGGGCGCCGGGTGGCGCTCGTGGACACCGCCCTCCAGGCGCCGGCGGCCCATGTGCTCCTCGGCACCGCTCCGTTCGCTCCGGAGCGCACGCTCGCGGGCTATCTGACCGGCCGCTGCGAGATCGAGGAAACCGCGGTCCCACTGGCGGTGGGTCACGGGGACGGCGGGCTCTTCCTCGTACCGGCCCGGGCGGAGACCGCGGGGATCCACGAGATCATCGCCCAGGGGTACGACGTGGGGCTGCTGCGCGAGGGCTTCGACCGGCTCGCCGACCTACTGCGGCTCGATGCCCTCCTCCTCGACACCCACGCCGGCACCAGCAACGAGACGGCGGTGGCCGTGGCCAGCGCCGACACGCTGCTCACGGTCACGAGGCCGTGCCCGTTCGACCTGAGCGGAGTGGGCGAGGCGGTCGGATTCGCCCTGCGGCCGAACTGCCCGGAGCGCGTCCTGGTGGTCAATATGGTTCCGCCCGGCGTGGAACCGGGAACGGCCCGCCGACGCGCCGAGGCCGCGTACGGCATGCCCGCGAGCACCGTCCTGCCCTACGTGCCCGAACTCGCCTGCACCGCGGGCGACCGGCTGTTCGCGGACGTCCACCCCGGCCATCCGCTGACGGCCCGGCTCGCGGCGCTGGTCCCGTCCCTGTTGGGCACCCGCCCGCGCGGCGGTGCGGCGTACGCGCACGGCACGGGGGCGATACGGCACGGGGACGAGCCATGACCGCGGTCCAGCTGCTCGTCCTCGGGGCGGTCCTGGTGTCCGCCGCCGCCCGGCGGGCGAGCGCCCCGGCACCGATCGTCCCGGCCGTCGCGGGGCCGGCGGCCTCGTACGTACCCGGGGTGCCCGACTACCGGCCCGACGCGCGCTTGGCGCTGTTCCTCTTCGTGCCGCCGCTGGTCCATGCCGACTCGCCGGAGAGCTCCTGTCCGAACCTGCGGGCCGACGCGCGTCCCATCGCTCTGCTCTCCGTCGGCCTCCTGCCGGCGTTCCTGGCGGGTCTGCTGCGCCGTCGGCCGGTGGACGAAGGCCCGGACACGCCCGTGCATGTGGGGGAGAGGCTTCGCGCGGCGGCCGGGCACCGGCTCCACAGCGCATGGGAACGACTTGCCGCGCCCGGAGCGAGGGCGGTGCGGGAGACGACCGCCACCGAGCGCGCGGTGTTCCTGTGGTTACGCGGGGAGGGTCGGATCGACGACGAGGTGCTGCGCCGCGTCGTACACCGTCTCGATCTCGAGGAAGCGATGCTCTGCCGGGACTGACCGATTTGCGGGCGGCCGCGTCTTTTCCGGCCTTCCAGAAGGCCTTTGAATTCACCCCTGTTGCCTTGATCCATGTCAATTCGATTTGCTGTCCGCGGCTGTTGGGCCAGGTATATGAGATCCGTTAAGGCAAAGACCGGCCATGTGGCCGAAGTTGTTCGCGCATGTTTAATGGTTGGCGCAAAACCATCCGTGCTCCGTCGGATGCACGGATTTCGAAAAGACGTTCCCGCGCTCGGTGTTGTGGCTCGTCAGTACGCCGGGCATGGTGTCGCGGTTGCACTTCGAGGGGGGATTCGTGTGGACGCCCGGCCTCAGGAACTCGGCGGCCAGTGGCTTCGCAGGGAGCAAGTGGACGGGTTGTGCGGGCTGCTGCTCGCCTCCGTTCCCCGAAGCGATCAGCGGCGCTGGGGGGAAATGTACGTTCGTGGCCTTCTGGCGACAGAGGGACGCAAGACCATGAAAGGGATGTCCGCTTCCTTCGGCAGCGGAGCCATGCAGGGCCTGCAACAGTTCATCAGCACCTCCCCATGGGACTGGAAACCGGTACGGCAGGCGCTCGCCCGCTACCTGGACCGCAAAATCCGGCCGCTCGCATGGGTCGTGGAACCCATGACGGTCCCGAAAATCGGGAGGCATTCCGTCGGAGTGGAACGGCAATTCGCGACGGACCTGGGCCGGGTGGAGAACTGTCAGCGGAGCGCGGGCGTCTGGCTCGCCTCCGAGGGGATCAGCTGCCCGGTGGACTGGCAACTGGCGCTCCCGTCCAGCTGGATCGCCTGCGCCGAGCAGCGCCGGCGGGCCGCCATACCGGACCACGTCAAGGCCGGGACACCGGCGCAGTGCGCCGTCGACTCGGTCGTCGAGATGGCGAGGGAGTGGAGACTCACTCCGCGCCCGGTGGTGATGACGGCGATCGGGGCGGACTTCCGCAGGGTCGCGACCGCCCTTCTCGGGCACCGCATCCCTTTCGTGCTCCGCGTCGAGGGAACGCTGCCGGTGGTGGCGGGCGGTGCGCGGGAAGCGGTCGCCGATGGAAGCGCACTGACCGCGTGCCGCTTGGCCGGTGCGCTCAGGGACCGGACAACTGTCGTGGAATGGAGGGACTTCGCCTGCTCGCGGCAGCGGGCCACCCGGGTGGTGGGTGCCCGTGTCGGGCTGTCCCTCCCGGGCCGTGTCGCCGGGTACGAGCCGGGAACATCCCCGCTTCTGCTGGTCGGTGCCTGGGATGATGCGGCGGGCACTCTTCCCACGGACTTCTGGCTGTCCAACATCGGCCACCTGCCGCCCTCCGCCGTCTTCCGGATCGCCAAGCTCAGGCGGCGGGTCTCCCGCGACCTGCGCGATGTCTGCGACCACGTGGGAGTGCGGGACTTCGCCGGGCGCTCCTTCCGGGGCTGGCACCATCACACCACCCTCGTCTCGGTCGCCCACGCCATCTCCGTGCTGTCCCGGGCGGATGACCGCCCGTGCGTACCGTCTCCCGTCACCCGGCCGCTCGTGGGGTCGCGGTGACGGGCCGGGCGGCGGACGCGGATCCGGGCATGACCGCTCGCGGACGCCTGCGGCTCGAGGGCGTCGAGCTGTTCGCCGACCTGCCCCCCGGCCAGCTGGAGTGGCTCCGCTCGGTCACCGGGGAACGGACGCTGCGGGACGGAGAAGTGCTGTTCCGCGACGGCGACCCCGCGGGCCACTTCTACGTACTGCTCGACGGAGAGCTCGTGGTCACCAAGGTCGTGGACGGCCGGGAGGAGCTCCTGACCCGGCACACCACCTGCCCGGGCCCTGCCGACGGGCACGACGGCAAACCGCCGGCGGCCCACCGGTTCACCGGGGAACTGGCTCTGCTCACCGAGGGGCGCTACGTGGCCACCGCCGTAGCGGCCGGCCGGACGGTCGTCCTGGCCTGTCCCAAGGAGGCGTTCTTCCGGATGCTGATGCGCTGCCCGAGCGTGGCGCGCGTCCTGCTGCCCGTCCTCGCCTGGCGGATCACGGCCTCGGAACTCCAGGCGAGGAACCGGGCGACCGTCGCCGGCCTGGGAACCCTGGCGGCCGGCCTGGCACACGAGCTCAACAACCCGGCGGCCGCCGTGGCACGTTCCGCACACGACCTCGGTCCCGCGGTGGACCGGCTCGCCGGGACCGCCCAGACATGGGGCGGCGCGGCCGGGCCCCGGGAACGGCAGATCCTCGCGGAGGCGGTCCGTGAAATCGCCCGCATCCTTCCGCCTCCCGACCCCGACCCCGTTGCGGTCGCCGATGCGGAGGACCTGCTGGAGGAATGGGCTGCGGAGCAGGGCGCCGTACGGCCCGCCCCGCTCGCCTCCGCCCTCGCGGAGCGCGGCCTCCACACCCACTGGCTGGCCGGCCGCCTGGCGGACGTGGACCCGGGCCTCCTTCCCGCGGCCCTCGACCAGCTGTCCGCCGTCCTCGAGGCCCAGACGCTCACCGCGCAGCTGGAGTCGGCCGCCCCGCGCATCTCGGCCCTGGTGACCGCCACGCGGGACTACGCCAACCTCGACCGGGCGCCCCGGCAGCAGTTCTCCCTGACCGACGGGCTCGAAGCCACACTGACCATGCTGCGGCCCAAGCTCACGCGTGTGCGCGTCGTCCGCGATTACGCCCCGGATCTGCCCGCCGTGACCGGATATCCGACCGAACTCAACCAGGTGTGGACCAATCTCATCGACAACGCGGTGGACGCCATGGACCGCCAGGGCACCCTTACCCTGCGCACCTGCTTGCAGGGCACCTGCCTGACCGTCGACATCGGCGACACCGGTCACGGCATCCCGGCCGGGGTACTGCCCAGGATCTTCGAACCCTTCTACACGACGAAGGACGTGGGCAAAGGCACCGGCCTGGGACTGCATCTGTCCCACCAGATCGTCACGCAGCGGCACGGCGGCTCGATCACGGCGCGCTCGGCGCCCGGGAGCACCTGGATGACCGTCCGCATACCGGTCCGCAGAGGAGAGTGACGTGCACCCTGTACTCGGACAGCAGTTGGCGGCCCTGTCCGCCGGCGACATCGAGGCACTCGTCGGCAACTACGCCACGGACGCGGTGCTCGTCAGATTCGACGGGGTCTTCGCCGGAACCGAGCGCATCCGCGGCGCCCTCACCGCCTACCTCGCGCTCCGGCCCGGGCTCGTCCGTCTGCTGGACTACGCGGAACACGACGACACGGTCTTCTACCGGGCCATCATGAGCGTGGGCGGGCAGCGGAGAGAGGCGACGGGGACGCTGGTGATCCGGGACGGCCGGATCTGGCGGCAGACAGCCGGCTGAGCAAGACACATGCAAAGAGGACAAAGAGGAGGACATATGCACAGCACCGCGAACTCCGGGCGTCCGCAGATGCCCCTGGACGTCTACCGTGCGTGGAACGGCTGCTTGTTGGCCGGTGACTTCCAGGGCGCGGCGAAATTCGTCGACCGTGAGCACTGGAACGAGAAATGCCTGGGTCTGACCGGCTGGCTGACCGACTTCGACGTCGCCGTCACCCACTACGTGACGAACATGGTCCGGCCCTGGAGCGGCCTGCGGATGAGTGAGGAGGATGTCACCGAAGGGCGGGACTCCGTCACCGTCCGCTTCCGCGTCGAAGCCACGCACGTCGGCCCGTTCCTCGGGGTACCGGCGACCGGGCGCCGGGTCACGTTCGACGCCGTCCGCATCGTCAAGATCGGGAACGGGCTGGTGACCGGCCAGTGGGCACAGCTGGACCTATGGGGAATCCACCAGCAGTTGACCGCTTCCCCCGCACCGGATACCGAGGGCAGCCGGGCTTGACGGCACCCCCGCCGCCCTGGGACTCGTGACGTTCGCCATCGGCGCGGCCGACACCCGGCGTCGTCGGCGTCCCGGGGCTGGCGGCCGTCGGCACAGACCGCCGCCATGCGGTGTACGACGCCTTCTGCTGCCGTCGATTGCGGAAGACCCGGTCGGAGCCGAGCACTTCGGCGCGTTTCCGGGGCAGGCAACCGCCGTCGGAACCGAGGCCGGGTCGCACGCCGCGGACGCAGCCCGCCGCCTGCTCCGCGCGTCCCGTTGGTCGTGGTGGTACAACAGGTCGCCGTCGTATGGCGGTTGTGAACGAGAGGAGTGCGTGCATGGGTGCTGCTGCCGCTGTGTCGGTGGTTGCCGTCGTCGCCGTGTTGGGGCTGCTGAAGGCCAGCGTGCGTGTGGTCAGGCAGTACGAACGGGGGGTCGTCTACCGGATGGGCCGGGTCAAGTCCGTGCCGAAGGAGCCGGGGCCGCGGTTGCTGGTGCCGTTCCTCGACCGGATGACCAAGGTCAACATGCAGGTCGTCACCATGCCCGTGCCGTCCCAGGAGGGCATCACCCGGGACAACGTCTCGGTGCGGGTGGACGCGGTGCTCTACTTCCGGGTCGTCGACCCGATCCTGGCGACCGTGCATGTGCAGGACTACGCGTTCGCGATGCTTCAGGTCGCTCAGACCTCCCTGCGCTCGGTCATCGGCAAGAGCGAACTGGACGATCTGCTGGCGGGTCGCGAATCGTTGCACCAGGGACTGGAGTTGATGCTGGAGACTCCTGCTGTCGGCTGGGGCATCCATATCGACCGGGTGGAGATCAAGGACGTGGCGCTTCCGGAGTCGATGAAGCGGTCGATGGCCCGCCAGGCCGAGGCCGACCGTGAGCGGCGGGCCCGGATCATCACCGCCGATGGCGAGCTGCAGGCCTCGCAGAAGCTGGCGGAGGCGGCCCGGGCGATGGAGGGCAATCCGTCCGCGCTCCAACTGCGGTTGCTGCAGACGGTGGTGGAGGTCGCGGCGGAGAAGAACTCGACGCTGGTCATGCCGTTCCCGGTGGAGATGCTGCGCTTCTTCGACCGGGCCGCCCGCCCCGAGGAGCGGGAACCTTCCTCGTCCGTTCCGGACCCGCGTTCGTCCTGGCCCGAGGCCGGGCGGACCCGGGAAGGGTAGCCTCGCCGGGGCGCTGCCGCGGTGGGATGTCCGCCCGCATTGGGGGCGGGCGTACGTCGATGCCGACCGGCCGCCCGTCACACCCGGTGGAGCGTCAGGGGTTGAGGCGATGATGACGGTTACGGAGTGCGGCAAGGGCCCTGGCAACGGCAGGAGCCGCCCTCCGGCCGGGTGATGCCGGACTCCGCGTCGGCCGGCCTGTCACCGGGCTTCGGCGAGCATCTTCGCCGAGGGGGCCACGGTCACCACGGACAATCCCCGCCGGCCTGACGCCTGTGGGCTTCCGGCGGCAGCCGCTATGGCACGGTCGGCGTCAAGGAAGAATCAAATTTGTATGCGCAGCATAAGGAAGAGACCGCAGGAGGACTATCCTGCAATTGGCTCGGAGAGAGCCGATCTCCTCGTTCAGAGCGGTGGATTTACCCCCGGAGCGAAGAGAAGAGGCGGATTGGCCGAGCCGGCCGGCTGTCTGCCGAGTCACACAAGCGTCTATGGGCGCCTGACGTCGGGGAGGGGCGAGAACATGGATTCCCATCGCGGCTGTCAAGACCGCAGTCGGCTCCGTATCTGCGTGCCCTCGTGGACGTTCGGTAAGCGATAGTCACCTCCTCCATGCGCTCGAACTCGGCGGTCCGCGCGGCAATATGCCGATGAATACGCGCTTCGCATACCGCTGAAGCGGAGGCTGCCGCCTCGCCGCCTTCTTTCCGCGAGGCGGGCCATGGCAGCATGCCGACACGGACCCCGAACGCTCCCGGGTGGGTGCGCCCCGAGGCTGTCCACCCGGGAAGCCATCTTTTTCTCCTCGGACTAAGCCGACGCGTCGTCCTCACCGGCTCTCGTGGCTCCCGGCCGCGCGGCGCTCGCCTGACGGAGGGCCCCTGTCATGTCGTTCCTCACTGCCTTTCACGCTCATCGCCCGATACGGCGAAGCACCCCGGCCGTCCGTACCTTCTTGCGATGCGCGTTGGTCCGTCGGATCGCGGCCGGTGCCTTGGACAGCCCGGTCCTCCAGGTGCTGGGCGTCGACTCCGACGCCCGTACGAGGGCGAGGCGCACCACGGTCAGGCCGTGTGCCCACTGGCGAGCCGTCATCGGGGGCGACGGCCGGAAAAGTCTTGAGGCTGAATGGCGTGTGGAACCGTGACCTCTCGTGGGCGGGTCCGGCCGGAGAGGACACCTCCGTCACGTTGACCTTGTCAGTGAACCGACGTCGGTGTCGGTCCGGCGGTGCGGTTGCAGAACGTCAACCTCGTCGGTCGGTCACCATGTGGCCGAGAGGGGCACCATTCATCGGCGGAACGGTCGGATCCGTGATTCGGTCGGCACTGTCGGGCCGGTGGCCGCAAGGCCCAGTTCTGGTCTCCCGGTGAAGTGAAGGGTTCCGAGTTCATTCCGTGCAGCGTATGGGCTGTCCATCGCAGCGGCCGTGCAGGGCGAGCAGGTCCTCGTAGTGGCGCAGTACGTCGGCCAGGTCCGCCGGATCGGTGACCGAGGCGTCGGCGGCGCGTCGGATCATCGTGGCCTGTTCGAGCAGTACTTGGTGCTGACTGGGGTGTGGTGCCTGTTCCATGATTTTGGCCAGGGCGGCGAGTTGCCGGATCATTACTGCGGGCATGCCGTGCCCGGCCTGACGGATCTTCTCGAACGACCGCTGGACGAGCCGCTCGTAGCTGGGCGGGACGGTGAGCAGCCGGATCCGGCCGTCCTGGTCGCGGTGTTCGGGGAGCGGCCGCCACTGGATCGCGATCTTGCACAGGCTGTCGCCGATCCAGTCGACGCATGTCAGGGCGGTGAAGGTGTCGTTGACCGCGGGGGAGAGGGCGCGGAGGGCGATCTCGACGAGTTGGTCGAGGCCGAAGGCGATGTCCTGGGCGAGGGTGCGGGAGGGGCCGGTGATGTGCGTGTGTTCCAGATTACGGGCGACCCGGCCTGCGGCCCCGGCCGGCCACACGGTGGCGAGGGGATGGCCCTGGACCAGGAAGTGCCCGGGTCGGTGGCCGAGCCGGATGACCGCTCCGGCCTCACCGGCGATGCGCACGAGCGTGGCATGCCGGACGAACTGCAGGTAGCCGCTTCTCGGCGCGGGGACGACACCGCCGGACGAGCCCATCCAGCGGGCGAGTTCCGCGGCCGACGGGCCGCGTTCGACAGCGGCCGCCTCGTGGGCGGACAGGTCGGCGCGGATCGCCCTGGACACGTCGGCCGCGATGTCGGCGATCACCTGGGGAAGCTGGATCGAGACCGCGATGTGATGGATGAAGTAGATCAGTACGGCCACCGCCACCACTACGAGAGCCAGCGTGGTGGTGACCGAGACGTGCGGTACGAAGTCCCCTCGCGGGCCCGGGCCGATCACCGCCAGGACGAGGATGGCGTAGACGAACGTGGCCACGAACGTGCCCAGGCTCAGTTGTGTACTGCGGTCGCGGATCACGTTCCGCAGCATCCGCGGCCCGAACTGCGTGGAGGCCAGCGTCAGCGTCACGATCACGACGGAGAACACCACACCGAGGACCGTGACGACGGCCGCGGCCAGGGTCGTCAGGATCTGCCGTGCCGCGTCCGCCGTACCGCTGATCACCCAGAACGGCGGGGTGATCCTTCCGTCGTACACCGCGCGGTCCAGCACGTAGGTGGCGGAGAAGAGGCCGACAGCGATCACGACTTCGGCGGTGGGGACCAGCCACAGGTTGGTGCGCGCGGCCTCGCGATGCCACTGCGCTTCCAGGTGGATCCGGCGGAGCACCCGGGCAACCGCAAGCCGCCGCAGACTGCGGGAACAGGAAGACCAAAGATCGCTTCGCATGCCGGCCTTGAGGAAGGTTCGGAAGTCCGCGAACCGGACGGACATGCCGACTCACGCGGCACGCACCCTACAACAGGAGCGGATCCCGGACCGCTGCACAGACCGCATTCACCCTGGAGGAACGCTGCCGTGGACTCACGTACGGGTGGGCGTACTACGCCCGGTGTCGACTGGAGTACGAACCGGCTGTGGGAAGTGGCCGGTTGCGGAAGACCCGGAGCACCACGGCCCCGTTGGAAACCCGTCGAGGTCTCTGCCCCCACTGCCGGTGACTCCGGCTGATCGTGCCACGTCCGGGCGGCGAGCCGGGAAACTGCAACGCCGGCCGCGAGGAAGGCGGCCATCATGGCGACAACCAATACCAGAGCCGTGTAGGTGTTGGAATTGATGCCCTTTTGATGGCCCCTGGGTGCCTTTGGGAATTCCCCTACCCCGCCTTGCCGATTCCCTGTACGCACCGTCGCTACCGTTGATCCGGCGCAATGGCCCTCCGGGTGGACGAGAGATGGGCGGTGGTAGGTGAAGACTTTGTGGGGCACTGAGCATCGGCATGCCGAGCGGGATCGTCTGACCGTTTCCCAGGGGCTGGCGGCGCTGTCGCTGGATGCGCTGGCCTCGGTGGCCTACGGCCCGGAGGCGATCGTGGTGGTCCTGGCCGTAGCGGGCAGCCACGGGCTGGGATTCACCCTGCCGGTCACCCTGGCGATCGTGGTGCTGTTGGCCGCACTCACGATTTCCTACCGACAGGTCATCGCGGCGTTCCCCAACGGAGGAGGCGCCTACGCGGTGGCCGGGCGGCACCTGGGGCGCCGGGTGAGCCTGGTCGCGGCCGCCTCGCTGATCATCGACTACGTCCTGAACGTCGCGGTGTCGGTCTCCGCCGGTGTCGCCGCGCTCACCTCCGCTTTCCCCGGTCTCTACGGCAGCCGGGTCTGGCTGTGCGCGGCCGTCCTGGCCCTGGTGACGGCCGTGAACCTCTACGGCTTCGCCGAGTCGGCGAAGGCGATGATCCTGCCCACCGTGGTCTTCATCGCGGCCGTCTTCACCGTGATCCTGACCGGCCTGATCCGTACGCATCCCGTCACCCAGCCCACCCACCCTGCCGCTGCCGGCACATCGACGGTGGGGGTACTGCTGCTGCTCCGCGCCTTCGCCTCTGGCTGTTCCGCGCTGACCGGTGTGGAGGCCATCGCCAACGCGGTGCCTACCTTCCGCACCCCGCGGGTACGACGCGCCCAGCGCACCGAGATCGCTCTCGGCGCGCTGCTGGGCACGATGCTGATCGGCCTGTCCGTGCTGATCGGGAAGTTCCACGTTGCCCCGAACAGCACCAAGACCGTGCTCGCGCAGCTCACCGACGCCTCGCTCGGGCACAACGCCGGCTTCTACGTGGTGCAGTTCGCCACCATGGTGCTGCTCGCGCTGGCGGCGAACACCTCCTTCGGCGGCATGCCCGTCCTCACCTCGCTCCTGGCTCGGGACAACCACCTGCCCCACGTCTTCTGGCTGCGAGCCGACCGGCAGGTCTACCGGTACGGGGTGCTGGTCCTGGCGGCCTTCGCGCTGCTGCTCCTCATCGTGGCGCGGGGCGACACCCAGGCCCTGGTACCGGTCTTCGCCATCGGCGTCTTCATCGGCTTCACCCTCTCCCAGGCCGGCATGGTCCGGCACTGGTACCTGGAGCGGTCACCCGGCTGGCACGGCCGGGCCGCCCTCAACGGCCTG
This sequence comes from Streptomyces luteireticuli, assembly GCF_041519305.1. Taxonomy (NCBI): domain Bacteria; kingdom Bacillati; phylum Actinomycetota; class Actinomycetes; order Kitasatosporales; family Streptomycetaceae; genus Streptomyces; species Streptomyces luteireticuli. Next base: position 374,556 of record NZ_CP167927.1, on the reverse strand, counting down.
GGCGCGCTCCTCACCGCGGCGGCCACGGTCATCGAGCTGGTCTCGAAATTCCACGAGGGCGGCTGGCTGGTCTTCCTCGCGATCGCCGTGCTGGTGACCCTCTTCGAAGCCGTGCACCGCACCTATCTGCGCATCGGCGCCGCCCTGCGTCTCGGCGAAGTGCCGGAGCCACCGGAGCCGTGCCACGCACTGGTCGTCGTCCCCGTCGGAGCGGTCAACCGGCTCACCCGGGAAGCCATCAGCGCCGCCCTGTCCCTCGGCGACGAGGTACGCGCGGTGACGGTCGTCCACCCGGACGAGCCCCGGGCCATGGAGGAGATGACGACGGCCTGGAACGCCTGGCACCCCGACGTCCCGCTCACGGTCCTGCACAGCCGCACCCGGTCCCTGACCCGGCCCATCGTCGATCACCTGCACACCATCGAGGCCGAGAACGGACACGACCGACTGGTGGTGCTGATCCCCGAAGCACACCTGCCCCGCCCCTGGCACCGCCTGCTGCAGAACCAGCGGGGCGCCGTACTCGACCGCGCCCTCCGCCACCACACCGACGCCGTCATCTGCAGGCTTCGCTTCCGCCTCGACCTCTGATGGCGGGATCGGCTCTGGCCGGCAGCCCCGGCAGCCCCGGCAGCCCCGGCGGACCGGGTCACCTGTTCCAGGACCGCGTGCGAAGAAGTCCGGCATCTGATGGGTGAAGTCCTGCGTCCTCGCAGCGCCGACCATCTCGCGGGCCACTTCGGCGGTCGTGGCTATCACGGTCAGTGAGTCGCCACCCAGCTGATGGAAGTCACCGGACGGTCCCAGCCCCTCCGCGTCGGTGCCCAGTACCAGCGCCCAGATCTTCGCGACGGCTTTCTGGGGAGATGGGCCTCCAGTTCTGGTGCGCCGGGTCGCGGCACAATGTAGCTGCACGGCGACCCGTTCGCCCGGCCTGGCCGGGTGCGGAAGACGATGACCTCGGAGGCGACGGCCGGATGCGTCTCCAGCACAAGCGGCACCTCCGGTGATTCGATGCGCTGCCCGCGTCCCTTGACCGGATTGTCGATGCGCCCGCAGAACATCACCGGCCCGATGGGCAGCTGGCGGCCCAGGTCTCCGGGGTGGTGGAAGCGGGCGGCGTCGCGAGATCCGGGTGACAACGAGGAGAGCGAACACAACAGTGAAACCCGGGTGTTCGCGTCGATGCCGTCGCCGTGGTTTCCGGGCAGCGGCAGGAGACCGATGCCTGTGGCCGCTGCCCTGGCTGCGGTTGCTGCACGTTGACCCACCCCACGCACTGACATGACTTCTGAGGGCGAACCGCGGCGACAGACTGCTGTCCCCGGACTGGGGAGTCGGTTTGAGTCCGCTGCACCATCAGCAGTGAAGCGATGGTCAGGATGACAGAAGGCTGGCGGTCCATCCCCCATCGTCGATGACCAGCACATGGTGAACGGATTCCTCGGCCCGAAGCGCCGAGGCCAGGCTCATGGCGGCCCGAGTGTCGGGGGCGTCGAAGGCCGTGATGTCGTCCCGTGCGTCCAGGGAGCGGGCGATACGTGCTGATCGCCAGAGAGCAGGCCCATTGCGGGGACCGCTGTTGCGTGCGATGACGTAGATGACAGCATCGAGCTCGCCTGCGTCGAGGTGAGCGTCCGAGAGAGCATGGACGGCGGCACGCACCGCGCGATCGAGCGTCCCGTCGCTGGATCCGTCGGGAGGGACGGTGCGAGTCGCAGGGAATGCGTGGGGTCGATGCCGTATGACCGTGTCCTCCATCGGTGGTGTGGTCCCCTTCCAACGGTGTGTGTGCGTGCTCCGTGTAACTGTGGCGCCCGGATCTACTGCGCGGACTGCTCGACGGTCGTCTTGACGCAATCCAGACGGTATTCAGGCGAATCGGTATGCCTTGTTGGCGCCTCCGGGGCAAGCTGTTCGAAGGCGCGGCCGACCACGTCGCCGACGTCACCCTCACCGTGCCGACTGGCAAGCCGCAGAAGGCCGAGGTCACCAAGGGCAACTGGACGCCGGTTGACGAATCTCCTGATCCGCAGGCCGCGAGTTCGTCCTTGTCGAGATCCGCACGCGGTGGTGACCCTGGATTGCTGATCGCGGCCATGATGATGGTGCGACGGCACCGCTGCTGGGCTCCTGCAGTGCTTGGTATTGGTTGAGATCACTAATGCCGCGATCGCCCGGATCCAGGCCCGTTGGCGCCGCATCCTACGGGTCGGTGGAGCCGCAAAAACGAGAGCCGGGCGGCTGCTGAGGTTGCGGTCGACTCGCGGCTGATGACAGTTCGCCTCTGGCAGACGGGAAAGATCCCGAAAGGGCTAGGCAACATTTCCACGGTATGTCAACGTAGACACCTTCCTGGAAAAACCGGGTCAGAGAAGGGATAGTTCCGTGACTGCGGATGTAACCCGTCCCGGGTTCTCAACGTCTATCGAGGCACTGCGCCTGCGCCAGTGGCGGCTGGGCCCCGGGCAGCCGACGCTTGTGACCGACCAATTCGGCGCCGAGGAATTCAACCTGATCGTGGACGACCGTGCTGACGTCCATGTCGGTAGCAAGGACGGACGCTTGTACCTCGGTTGGTTCCCTACCGGTCGGCCTGGCACCGACGGGGAAGGGTGGAGACTCGCCGTCACTGGCACCGCTAACCTCGATCTTTCATGACGGTCCGTCGGTTTCTCTGGCGGGCCGTTTTGGCTGCTCGGGCTGTTGAGGGGCATGCCGTGGGCCCGGCTGTCGTGTCGGGTGGGCGCCGGGTTCCACGGCTCCGGTCTGGGTGATGCTGCTCGCTGGGACGGGAAGGTGCTGGTCAGCCGGGGTTCGGCAAGGCTTCGAGTCGTGCCAGGGCATTGGTGATCACACTGGTCCAGGGCCAGTGCCGGGCGAGCTTGAGGATCCGGCGTCGGCCGGTGCTGACGAGGCGGGCCGCGGCGGAGAACAGCCGGAAGCGCAAGCGCCTGGGTTCCCAGCACCGGGCCGGGCCGGTGAGGGCGAGCATGGGCATCCAGGCGAGCAGGTCGAGGGCAGTCTGGACGATCTCCAGCCAGACCTGGTTCTGTGCTGTGTCGTGGAGGGGGAGGTTGCGCAGGCCGGTCGCCCGCGCGGCCCGGATGCGGTCCTCGGCCCGGGCCCTTTGACGGTGCCGCAGTTCGAGAGCGGCGATGGGGGTGTCCTTGGTGTTGGTTGCGAAGCAGGTCAGCCGATTGCCGTCGGCGTCGGTGAACCGCAACCGGGCCCCGGGGTGCGGTCGTTCCCTGCGGACGATCAGGCGCATCCCGGGTGGCCAGCCGGCCAGGATGTTCCCGGCGAGTTCGGCCACCCAGGCCCCGTCGCGGACCTCGCCGCCGGGCTCGATGGCAGGAGTCCACGCGGTGGCAGGGACCTTCAGCACCGCCTGGTGGACGGCGTCGGTGATAGTCGTGCCGACCGAGTACGACAGCCACCGGCCCCGCGCGGAGAGCCAGTTGACGAACTCGTGCGTGCCACCGGCGGTGTCGGTGCGGATCAGGGTGCGGCGTCCACGCCGGTACTTCTTCGGCAGCTGGGCCAGGGCCAGGCGCGTGGTCGCGATGTGATCGGCGGCGGTGTTGCTGCCCGCGTTACCCGGCCGCAGCACCGCGGCCACCGGCTCGCCGGATCCGCCCGGCCCATGGTCGACGAAGGCGGTCATCGGGTGATGACCGAAGGTCTTCTTCCAGGTCGCGGCCGCGTCCTGTTTGTCGGAGTGCGCGATGACGAGTACCCCGTCCAGGTCTACGGTCACCTCACCGCCCGCGTCCGGGCTGTCGTTCCCGGCCAATGCCCAGACCCGCCAGCGGACATGGGCCCGGGCCCGGCGGAGCGCGGTCAGCACGCGTGTCCCGCCGGTGGCGAGGGTGCGGATCAGCCGGGACACCGTCGGGTCCGAGGCCACCGGCCCGAACACGGCCGGCTCGGCCCGCAGCATCGCGACATCGGCCAGGCAGTCCCCTCCCAGCGCCACCGCGAGCGCCATATCCAGCAGAACCTTGCCCGGATCGTGCACTGCACGGGGCTTGCGCCACGGCACCAGCGCCGCCGACACCGCCTTGTCCAGGCCGGACTTGCGGACCGTCTCGGTCAACAGGACAGCCCCCGCTCGGGAGATCACGGCAGAACCACCGCTCTGCACACGTACACACGGGTAGAACCCGCTACGCTTCCGCACCTGAGAAGTGCTTCTTTCCTTGCAGCAACAGGACCCTCGACAAGTCCCATCGTTGCAGGCCAGGAGCACTTCTCTCATTCGCCGTCAACACACGGATGACCAAGCCCGCGAAAGCGCGAGGCTAAGACCCCCGGCTACCAGGTCTCTTTCGACCTGGAGACTCCCGCCGAGGTCGCCGCCGCCGTGGCCTGTGTCTTGGCCACCTCCCGCCCCGTGTGATGCCGTTTCGCACGGTCATGTTCGATGGGTGGAGCCCTCGGCTACATAGTACGTTGCTGAACCTTCCGGCCCATCGTGAATGCCGGAGGCCATCACCCCCCGACGCCTAGTTCGGATTCTTCCTGTACCTCCGCACTGCGTGACCTCTGCCAGAACGCGGCTCGTATCCTGCCCATTTGCCAAGAACCTCAGCCTTCAACTGCAAGGAGAACCGAGCTGAACGCGCACACGATGGAGATGACGGTTGGCGAGCTGATCGACCGCCTGTCCGCCTGCGATCGCGACGTAACGGTCCGCCTGGCCATCAGCCCGTTCTTCCCCATGGCCCACCGCGTCGCCGGCGTGATCGTGTCCCGAGACGACGACGGACACCCGCTGGTCTTCATCGCCGAAGACAAGGACGCCGACCAAGTCGGCTACCTCCCGCCCGATGCTGCCGTCCAGTTGACTTGGCAGGAGCCGGTCGACGCCCCTCGACGAAGGCGACGCGGGGCGATCCGCTCCACCGACGACCGGTGAACACCTCGACTTTCCGGAGGCGCCCCTGAACGCGCACCATCCCCTCGACCCGTCCACCCCGAGTCCTGCGAACACCGCCTATTGGGTCACCCCCCGGCACCTCGCCGGTGACGACGACCGCCTCGCCGAGCAGATTGGCACACTCCTCACCGACACGGGCTGGCGGAACTGGCCGACCGCCCGTGACACCTTCCTGTACGTCGGCCCTGACGAGCTGCGCGGCGCCGAATGGGTCCTGGCCAGCTACCCCTTCGAACTTGGTGGGCTCCCCGTGGCCTGGCAGGTCTCCGCCCGCGCTCGCCTCGATAGCGCCATGACCACGTGGAACGCCTACTTCACCACCGGCACCCCGCACGAGGCGCTCGGTGACTTCCTCCTCGCCCTCGACGCCCGCACCGAACCGGACGCCGGCTTCGACGAACCCGAAACCGTCCTGACCACGCTGACCACTCACGGGTGGATCCGCGACATCGACCGTCCCGTCACCACGGCTACGGACCCGACTTTCGCCGCCAGCGTCTCGCTCGAAGCGCTGCCGGACCTCGTCCACGACGCCGACCCGCGCCCCGACCTGACCGGATGGCAGGCATGGGCAGAACCCGTCCTCGGCGAGCCCTACCTGTGGTGCGCCACCTTCAGCGCCAGCGTCCCCCACGACCTGGTCGCCGCCTTCGTTGCCTCAATTGCCTCCCCGGTACCCGTCCTACGGCACACCTTGCCCGAGGGCGCGGACGGACGGCTCACCGTCGTCCGCGCCACGTGATGCCCGGCCGGTGGTAGGCGTGCTGCCGTCGCCGATTTTGCGACGACGGACCTGCTCGTGCTCTCCCCTCGACTGCGGGCTGCTTCTTGCTTTATTCCCGACCGTTCAGGAGGTCTTTCTTGCCCATGCCCGTGGTCCGGCTCGCCGTCGGCGCTGCCAACGGCACCGCTCACTTTGGCGCCATGCTCGACGGCGTTCAGCCGGTGACGGCATGCTCCACGCACTCCCCGGATCTCGCACCGATCGCTGCCATCACGGCGCACCAGATGTGCCAGAGCTGCACCCGCGCTCTGCTGATCCTCACCACACCGCCCCATCGGGACGAACCCGACGGCCGCCCTGCAGTGGGGGCCGGCCTTCGCGCCCTGGCCCACCTGCCGATTCCTGGGCATCTGCTTGGGTACTGCGGTAGGCCACTCGACGCCCGCCGAGCCACCGCTACGCGCGTATGTGGCAATTGCACCCGCCTGGCACACGCGTTGGAGACTTTCCAGCGGTGCGCGGGGAAGCTGTTGCTCCCCGCCGGTGAACCGTGTCACGGCGATGACACCCTTCTGTGGGCGGCGAAGGGACGAGGCGGCCTCGTGACCGGGCACTACCGCAACTCCGTCACGGGCGATGCCTACTGCGCAGCCCAGCTCGTCGGCCTCACCCCGGGAGCGCAGGAGTGCGCTTCCTGCCGACAGCACCGGCAGGAAGTACAGGCCGTCCGTCAGATCTACATCTTGCCTTCCCTCCGCGACGACGCCGCGCGATGGCCACAGCACACGACCGAGGTTTTCACCGACACGGCCAGCGCGCTCCGTGTCGGCGATGCGTACACCGTCCCGGGCTGTACGGATAGGCACCACGTCGTCGCCGTGTCCGACCGTCTCCACGACACTCACACCGACCTGCTCGTCTACCTCTCCGGCGAAGACCGTTTGGTCGACGCGCGGGTGCGGCGGGGCCGTCTCGTGCGCATCGAACGCCCAGCGAACCCGCCGCATACCCGGACGCCGCTGTCATGACGCGAACTCCGGTAAGAAGAAGGCCTGGTGGGTCAGGCTGTACGGCCTGACCCACCAGGCCTTTGCGCTGTCACCAGCGACCACGGTGGAGAACCGGGCGGTGACGGCGTATGCCAGTGCCTCTGTCGCTCGCTTTGCGCCAGCTGTGGCAGAGGCGCCAGAACTTGGCTGGTTAGCGGCTAGTGGCTTTACGAAGTGCCTTCTCCACGTGGGCGTCTACGAGGGCGGGGGCTCCGGTGAGGATCGTCATCGTGTTCCCGGAGCGGATGACGGTCTGCTTGACGACGCTGCGCTGGCCGCCTGCGGTGTAGGTCAGCAGGTGGCTCCACTGTTCGTCGCCGAGGTGAGGGGCGGATATCTTCTGCGTGGCTACGTCCACGGGTGTGCTACCGGTCACGATCTGGAACGTCGGGCAGGAGGTCATGGCGTTGAAGATTTGCCCGGTTCCCTTGGACAGCTTGTCCGTGGTGTCGCTGTAGAGCTCCTCGCTGACTTCGGAGTCCGTATCGCCGTTGTAAGTGAACGTCGCCTTCGCCTCGTTGGCGAAGTCCAGCGAGCCGCCGGTCGCCGCGTCGCCACCGAGTTTGTCCAGGGCTGGGCAGCCGACCAGCGTCACGTCGTCGTGCCGCTTCTCTCCGGCGTCGGGCTTGCGGGCGTAGCCCTGCCCCAGATCGCTCTCGTTGAGCAGGCGGTCGCGCAGAGCGGCCGAGGACAACGGCGCGGTGGCCGGCTTCGGCTCGCTCTTCGGCTGGGCGACGGCAGCCGGTGCCGACGCTGACTCGGCCGTGGTGGACGTGCTGTGCGAGCAGCCCGTCAGGGAGAAGGCACCCACGGCGGCCAGGGCGAGGACGGCGGTGGAGCGAAGGCGCATAGGAAACCCCAGGTCGGTACGGCAGGTCTGGCTGTGCCGAACAGCGGGCGGGCCCGTTCGGCGTGGTGGAAGTGGCGGGGTCAGTGGCCGAGGTGCTTCAGGCCCTCGTCTAAGGTGGGGTGCCAGCGGTCCATGGGGCCGCTGGTGCGGTTGTACCAGGCGGCGTCCAGCCGGGGCTCAAGCGTCTCGTGGCCGGCACGGCAGCGCAGCCACACCTGGTCACGGACGCTCAGCAGCACCCATTCCCGGTACGCGCCGCACTGCGGGCACGCCCGGACTTCGCCGTCGATGACGAGCGGGGTGTCGTAGCGCATCATCATCCCGGCGATCTCGTCCCGGGAGGGCACCCGCAGGTCCGGGGGCAGGAAGTCGTCCGCCTCCGCAGCAGAGGAACTGGCCGTGCTGGTGGGCGCCGGCGACGACGGCGCCGGTTCAGTCGGTAGCGGCAGATCCGGGTGCATCTGCAGCAGTTCCCTCCCCGCCTGCTGGACTTCGCGCAGTTCCCGTATGGCGCGGTTGCGGCCGAACATTCGTCCCCCTCGTTACTCGTCCGGTGAGCCGCACAGAGCGTGCCCCATGCGTCTGACCTGCTGCAACTCACGAATTCCCCAACTCACCTCGGCCCGTGCCCCTGGCCGGTGCGGGTCGTGGCGGTGTGGGCGGTCCGTGGAGCGGAAGGCGCCGTGGCGCCGGGGCCGGGGAGGGGCGTCGTGGAGATGTCGGCTGGCAGGTCGGCCATGCGGCGCAGGCGCCACACCAGCACGTCGCTCACCGAGTCCGCGGTGTCCAGCTCCCGGCGGGCGGCGGCTTCGGCCAGCAGGGCGGTGGGGTCGTGGCCGGCGGCTTCGGCGTCGGCCAGGGTGGCGGCCAGCGCGTACCAGCCCGGCTCGGCGAGCACCTGCTCCGCGAGGCCGGGCAGTGCCGTCCGCAGGGCTGCGGCGTGCTGGCGCTGCAGCGGCTGGGCGAGACGGCGTCCCCGCTGGTAGAGGGCACCCATGGGAGCGGTGACTGCTGCCTGGTAGGCGGCGCGCAGGTGCTCGGCGGCCTGGCGGGCGGCGGCGGCCTGCTGGGCGTGCTCCTTCTTGCCGTGCCAGTGCGCGGCGGCGAGCACGAGGAAGGACACCATGTCGATCAGCATCGCGGTGGTGGCCCCGTCCTCCCCGCGGCCGAGCGCCGGTCCGCTGTAGACGAGGTCGCGCGCGGCCTGCCGCAGTGCGCGGTCGTGCCCCCGCTCGGCCCGGATGTGCGAACGGGAGGCCCGCTCGAAAGCGAAGGCAGCCTCGCGCAGTTCCTTGCGGGTGTGCGCGGCGGAGGTCTTGGCGAGCGCGTCCAGGACCTCGCCGGCCGCCGCGATCTGAGCGGCGGCCGAGGCATCGTCACCGTGGTCGATAACCAGTACCGCCTGCCAGGCCGCGGTGCTCGCGCGGCGCCTGGCGGACGCCGGGCCGCTCGGGACCGTACGGGGGTCTCGGTGCGGACGGCCGTCGGGAGCCCGGTCCGGTTCGGCGTCGGCGGACCAGCGCTCGCGGATACGGGGCAGGGACAGGTCCGGGGCGAGCCGGGACCCGGGATAGAAGATGGGCTCGCCGTCCTTGTTGCGGTCGTCGGGCAGCGCGACCTTGTAGCCGAGCAGATCGCCGGAGGGCGCGACGGGGCGGCGGATCAGCAGGCCACTGGCAGCGAGCCGGTCGAAGAACTCCTCCTCGCCGCCGGCCCCGGCCACCGCCCGGCGTACGGCTTCGCGTAGTTCTTCGCGAGGGGTGCGCTCCCGCTGCTGGCGTTCGGCCTTGTGGCGCTCGGCGCTGGTGGGACGCTGAGCTGCTGTTCCGTCACCGGGGTTGAGACGTCGCAGGCCCAGCTCGGCCTCCAGGAGACGAGCCTCGGCCTGCACGCGGGCCGCGTCGTGATCGAGATCGGGTTTGTAGCCGTCCTCCCGGACGAGGGTGGCGATGATGTGGATGTGGTCATCGGCGTGCCGGACCGCCGCCCAGCGGCATCCGGCAGCCTCGTCCGGATCGTCGATGCCGGCCGCGGCGACCATGCGCCGCGCGATGTCCGCCCATTCCTCATCGGCCAGGAGACGGTCTTCGGCGGCGTTGCGGACCGATAGATGCCACACATGCTTGCGCGGCCGGTCGCGCGCGTCGATGTTGTCGAGCGGCTGGTCCAGCAGGTGCTGGAGCTGCCGCAGCGTGGCCTGGAGGTCGCGGCCGGGGTCGGGGGCCTGGCTGTCCCAGGACGCCACGAGGTGGGGATCGGTGTGCTCCTCGTGCGTGCCCGGCCCGTAGAGGTAGTAGAGCAGGCCGAGGGTGCGCTTCCCGCGTTTGTGGATCCTGGGGATCATGCTGGGCTGGGTCCTAGGTCTGGTTGAGCATGCGGTCAGTGGCGTCCTGGACGCGTTGCACGGCGCGGTGGACGGCGGCGATGACGACGTCGAGCTCCGCCGGCTGACCGCCGGAGTTGATGGCGCGGGCCACCTGGTTGAGGTTGTTGCCGACCTGCCCGAGGTGCCAGCGGGCGGCGAACAGCTCGCTGACCGTCTCGCGTTGACCGGCGATGGCGGCGGCGGTGTTGTCGAGATCGTGCGCGGCGGCGAGGGCGCTGCGGGCGAGGAACGCGGGCAACGACGTACGCGCGGTCAGAGCGGCGGCAGCGAGCAGCGTCTTCTCTTCGTCGTTCAGGCGCACGCTGCACACGTGCACGCGCTTGTGGTCACGGGTCTTGGGCGGGCGCTTGCGCGAGAGCTTCTTGGTGTCGCGGCGCTTGCGCTGGGACACGGGCTTCTCCGGCTGCGATCCGCCCTCGGTCGCCGCCTCCCGGACCAGCGCCCCCCGGTGCTGGTCCGGACCCGCCACCCCCGGGGCGGGCTCTGGCCAAGGCACCTTCCCCGACGGGGAAGAGTGTCTTGGCCGATAACTTGCTCGCGCTTGCGTCGAGTTGGGGACCGCAGCCACCGGCTCCGGGACGGCCGGCGTGTTCGGGTTCGTCATCGGATACGGGCCCTGGCCGTGCGGGTGCGGAGCTGGATGTCGGCGGCGAGGTCGACCACCGCGCTCGGCCCGTCCAGCACACGGACCGGCGATTCATGCCCGTCCTGGACGAGCCACTGGCCGCCGGGCCCCTGGACGGCGGCGTGGAGAAGGCCGTAGCGGACCAGAACGTCCGCCCAGACGCCGGCCTCGGCGTCGGTCGCCGCGCTGGTGCGCGGGTATCGAGCGTGGATTAGCGGGTCCCTTTCGTCAGGAGGGTGGTGGCCCGGCGACGTGCCGGGCCACCACCTCGAAGTTCACGGGCAGGCCGGCGACCTGCGCTGATGAAGAGTCAGCCGCATTGCAGGCAGCGTTCGACATGCCGGTTCAGGGCCCTGGCCATACTCCGCTTCACCGTGATCGCGTTCTTCGCGCTCGTCTTTGCGGACGCCGCTCCCTGATACCGCTCGGCGTGATTGCTCAGGAATCGGATATCCCGTTCGTAACCGGTCTTGATCCGGGTGAAGCGCTCACAAGTTCTCATCGGGTGTTGCTCCTCGTCGTGGTGCTGCCGGTCTCGCTGCGCAGGCGCTGCAGGACGGGCGTGAGCCGGTCGTTGCGGATGGCGATGTCCTGGGCGCGCATGATCTCCCGCAGCTGGACGCGGGTGACCTCGCCGTTGCCGTCCCGCTTCAGGACGGCGGGGACGTGGGGACGCAGGCGCTTGACGATCTCGTCCTCCGTCAGCCGCCGTTTGCCCGGGGCACTTCGGGACGCCCCGGTCCCCTTCCTCCCCGAGGCGTCGGGGACCGTGGCAGCGGGGGCTGCCTCCCTGCTGTCGGGGACCGGGCCGGCGCTGTCCCCGTGGCGCCCGGATTCGGAGGTCTGGGCGGCTTCGGTCCTCGTCGACGCGGTCCCGGGGACCGCCCCGGTGCGGTCCCCGTCCCGGGGCTCGGGGACCAGGCGCAGACGATGGGCACGGGTCCCGGAGAACGTGTCCGCCCCGGTGTGCTGCCCGGTGGCCTCGTCCGCCGTCGGTCCCGTCAGGGGGCGCCCCTCATCGGGGAGGACGGGCCCGGTGTCCGTTCCGGGCTGGCGTCCGTCGGCACGGTCGGTACTGGTGTGCTGCTGAGCGCCGGGGACCGTTTCACTCCGGCCCTCGCTCTCCTCGGGGACCGCGGTGCCGTTCCCGTCCGGTACGGGGACGGCACCGCCGCCCGGATTCCGGTCCCGGTCGACACAGCGGTCCCCGTCCCGCATCCGGTCTCCGCGGAGGTTGGGAGCCGGAGACGGATCGCGGTCCCCGCCCGCCGGGGGCGCGACGGTCCCGGCGGCCGGTCCCGCCTGGCTCCCGGCGGATCGGTCCCCGGTGGTGGACCGGTCGGTGCGGGGACCGGTGAGCAGGCGGCGCCAGCGGGGACGCCCGTCCCCGTCCCCAGCCGGGGCGAGGCCGGGGAGGAGAAGGTCCCGGTCCCCGCCCGGCTCCGCCTTCTTCACCGGCGCAGGCTGAGGGTGGTGGCGGGTGATGAGGATGTACAGATGGACGGCGCCGGCGAGGGCGAGCGGGGCGATGGTGGACAGGATGGCGACGACGGTGTCGCCCAGCCGGAGCCCGTGGTGTGCGGCCTGCTGGTTGAGGCGGACCGCGTGCAGGGCGTTGGCCCAGATGCTCGCGGCGGTCGCGGTGCCGAACAGCATCCACACGTAGGCGCGGGCGTGCCAGGGAGCGGTGCGGGTGAGGATCAGAGCGCGGACGCCGTAGGCGATGAAGCCGTCGATCACGAGCGGGAAGAGGTAGGTGAGGAACCCGCGGACGTGGATGGCGACGGCCATCTGCTGCAGGGCGTCGTAGCTCAGGGCGCATCCGGCCGCCCCGAGGGCGACGATGGCCGTGCGGTCCGAGGCACCGACGGTGGTGGCGGTGAGGGGCGCGGTGGTGGGGCGGGTCATGCGGCCTTTCCGAGCGCGGTGATCAGAGCGGGGGTGTGCACCTGGCGGGGGACGGGGGAGGAGACGATCTCGCCCGCGCCGGTGCCTGCGCTCTCGTCGCAGGTTGAGGCCTGCTTGTCCTCGTCGCCGTACAGGCCCCAGTACCGGTCGCGGTCGGCCACGGCATGGGCAGCCTTGCGCATGAGGTCACGGGCGTAGTCGAGGTCGAGCTGGAGGACGTAGGCCAGACGCTCGGGAGTCCAGCCCCGGACGTAGGCGTGGCGGGTGACGGCCTCACGCTCGGCGTCGCTGAGGTGCACGTCGCGGCCCTGGAAGACGGCGCGGACCCGGCTGTAGTCCAGCCGCTTGTTGATCTTGGCGTGCCAGGGCCGGCGTTCGGCGTCGGTCAGGCCGCCCCAGATGCCGTGCCGGATCTCGTTGTCCAGGGCGTGGGCGAAGCAGTCCTTCTTCACCGGGCACCTGCCGCAGATGGTCTTGGCCTCGGTGATGGCCTCGTGGTCACGCGGCTTGGGGAAGAATAACTCGTCGGCGTCTTCGGGAGCCATGCCGTGACACAGGCCGCGCGTGTGCCAGCTGTGGTCGGCGATGCCGCGCAGCGGCGTGGGCGGGGCGTCGTCGGCGGTGATGTAGCGCAAGGGAATCTCCGGGTACGCCTCACGGACCTCGGGCGGATGGCGCGTCACACCGGTCGTGGGTGCCGGCGGCGCGCGTACGCAGGGTCGGTGAGGAGTGGCAGGGGGAGCAGGCGTCGCTGGTCGCTGTGCCTGGAAGGGATCGGGCGGGGCCGGGTCAGCGGCGCAGGAAGCGGCGGTCCGGGCCGGTGAACTCGACGGGGACGCACATGCCGGACAAGCGGGAGAGCACCCGGTCGCCGACCTTGTCCCTCAGCACCGGCTGGCGGGGGTCCATCGCCGGGGTCCGCACCGGCGGCAGGTTGCTGGTGATGATCGTCGGCAGGTGATTCTGCGCCCGCCAGTTCAGTAGCCGGAAGTTCAGCTCCTCGGTCCACTCCGAGCCCTTGGCGGCTCCGAGGTCGTCGAGGAGCAGCAGCGGTACGCGGACGATCCGGCGGAGCATGTGCTCGGGGTCCACTCCGGCGCGGGGCCGCATCTCGGCGTACAGGTCGGCGGCGGTGGCAGCGTGCCACCGCACGCCGCACCCCGCGGCAGTCAGGGCCCGGATCGCCCCGTACGCCTCGTGCGTCTTTCCGACACCCGTGGAGCCCCACAGCAGCAGCGACGGCCCGTGGGCGACCTGCCGCCGGCCCGCGCTGCCGTAGTGCGGGTTCAGATCCGTGGCGTACGGGACCGCGGAGGAGTCGACGATCGTGCGGACCCAGCGGATCACGTCGGGGTGCGTGGGCGTCGCGCTGCGGTAGTCCACGGGGATCCGGGCCTGCGCCGCTTCGAGGGCGGGAATCGGCTCCGGGGTATCCGGCACCGGCGAGGCGGGGTCGATGCCCCGCTCGGCCAGCTTCGCCGCGAGCCGTGCACGGAGCCGGTCGGACACGGCCGGCTGAGGGTCGGAGAGTCGGGCGCGGGTCACAGACGGCCTCCGAACGTGGTCGGCTCGGTCGGGTTGAGGTATGGGGTGTAGGAGGAGCGGCTGCTGGCCCAGGGCCCCTCGCCGGAGGCGGACGAGGTCGGAGAGCCATCCTGCTGGGGCTGGGCGTTGACCACCTCGTTCACCAGGCTCGGCAGCACGCTCGGGTGCAGCCCCCTGGCCCGGAGCCGGTCCAGCGCCGTGCGGACGTCTTTCGCGTCGAAGTGCTCCTCCAACAGCGTCTTGACCTTGCGCCCGAGGAGACCGAGGACGTCCTCCGGTGGGCGGCGGTGGCAACCTGCCACGTACTCGGCCACCAGCGACTTCGCCGATGCCGTCACCGAGTCGGTGTGTGGCGCGTGGGCGCTTGCGCCCCCCAACGGGTTATCTCCTAGATCCCTGTTCCTAGGTCCTAGATCCGGACCATGAGGGGTCACCGACGCCTCAGTGAATCCTCCGTGCGTACTCCGTGAAGACTCACTGAAACCGCTGCGACCTGCGATTTTCCGATCATCGGGGACCCCGAGCATGCGGCAGGAACCCTCAGTGAGCCCTCCCTGACCACTCACCGGGGCGGCCGCGATGGCTCCCCGCGGTGCTGCGGGAGACTCGTCGGACGAGGTGCCGTCGTGGCGCGGGCAGGCAGGATGGCGGACACCGCTGGGCCGGTTGATCTTCTGGTGGCGACGCCAGGTGACGATGTGCAGGTACCGCTTGCCCTCCGCCCCTTCATAGCGGCAGATCAGCTCGGCGTCGGCGAGCTGGCTCAGGTCCTCCTCGACCTCCAGCGGACCGTGCTCCGGGCGCAGGGACCACAGCAGCCCGGCGATGACGGCGGGCTGGTCTCGGAACCGGCCGTGATCATCGGCCTGGGTCAGCAGACCGAAGAAGGTGCGCTCCGCCGCGATGCTCACAGCAGCCAGGGACTCGGAGCAGAAAGCCTCCGGCTTGATGGTGCGGATACGCGCCATCAGACAGCACCCCCGCTCAGCTGTCCTCGCCGCCGACGGGATGCCAGACCTCGGCTGGCGCAGCGGCGGGGGAAGCAGGCTGCCGCGCGGGCCGTGTTGTCCGGCCTTTTGCGCAGAGCAGTCGGCATGCGACACTCTCCTCTGATGTGAAGCCGCTCCGGTACGCCCCGTGGAAAGGGCCGGTGCGGTGAAGGTGGGTAAATCTCCAGCCCTTGCACAGGCGGGAGTTCCATTTAGCGTTCGGCGTCCGGGAGTTGCACCTCTCGGACGCCGATGCTGTTTACGGGAGCTACCCGGTTTGGCTGGGCCACGCGTTGTACATGTCGCTCCGTTCATCGTCTGCGCACCGGACTGCATGCCCGGCGAGCGGACGACGAACATATGCGGGACCCGCATCAAGATCTAGACCTAGCTAAGAAACCCTCCACAGCTCGCAGAGGACGGTTGACGGTTGCCGCGTCTGCGTGGAGAGGCGGCCGATCGATGTGCGATCAGCAGGAAGACCACCCTGCGCATCTTGGCGATGATCTTCACTCCAGGCCCCTGTCTGGCTTCGCAGCGTCCCGTGAACCGGCTGGTCAGAAGGATTTAAGTCAAGCGTTAGGGGGCCGTCAATCAAGTCGGTTTGACCGATTTATCCGAGTAGATCGATTGCATGCTGCACATCGATCAGCCCACCCGTGACCCGCAAGTAGCTTGCGCTGTAAGGGGAATGGGGGATTCCGACTGTTGGTTGCAAGGCTCTCAGCGTGTGGTCTAGTCCGGTTGCTGCGGGTGCGGACGAAAAGCGGCAAGGTTTTGCCGATTCTGCGGGCCGGTTGGCGCGGGAGGGGGGAGATGTCCGTTTATGGGTGATCAATGCCGATGTCGTGGAGGATTGTTCAGCCCTGAGCCACGTCATTCTTGTTGGCGGGCAACTCGCAGTACCCGCGGTCAAGATCGTTTGAATCTTGCGTATTGTCTACGGAGACGCGACAAGGTGGGGGCCAGCGAATACGCTGCCCCCATTTTTTCTTGCCCGAAATCGGGTTTCTGTCGCAGGTCGACGATACGAGAGCGAGGGCTGATGGTCGCGCAGATGCGGACCGACAGCAGTGACAACGCTGTTGGGAAGAGGGGCATCGCTGTAAGGGCCGACGGACTCGGCGGTGTTGCCGGTCAGTACATGGGTTTCGGCGCGATGCTGAAACGCTGGCGCAAGGCCGCCGGTCTCACTCAACCGCCCACCGCGCGGGCTCTGGGCATCGGCGTCAGGACCTATCGCAACATCGAGCGCGGTGCGACACCGCGGTTCACCCAGGCCCAGTGTGATTCCCTGGCCGAGGTACTGAAGCTCGACCAAGAAGAGCGCCACGCCCTGCTGCTGCACAACGTCGGCACGTACCTCCGGGCGCCTTCGGAGGGCCGCCAAGAGGTGCAGCCCGCACTGAGGCTCCTCATCGACAGGCAAATGCCCAGCCCTACCTACCTGTCCGACCGCAACTGGAACATCCTCGCCTACAACCAGGCCATGGCCGAGCTGTGGCCCTGGGTGATGGAGCCCCGGGCCAACCTGATCCGCTGGGCCCTCACGACCGCCGAGGGGCGTGCCACCTACCACGACTGGCACAAGCACGCCACGGTCTTCGTGCGGATGTTGAAGTTCGCGCTCACCACCCACGGCGAAGACGCGGACCTCCAGGAACTGATCGAAGACGTCCGGAAGAACCCCGACGTCCAGCACATCTGGGAAGCGGACGACGACCTCGTCCAGCACCGCGACGGGCACGTCTTCCTCGCTACCGTGCCGACGCTGGGCTGGAAGACGATCGAGATCGTCAGCCACGTGGCCTACCCCGCGATCATGCCTGACTGCAAGTTCGTCGTCATGACGTGGGTGGAGGCCGAATCCGACGGCCAGTTGGATGCGCTCGGCGGCACCCGCAACGCGTGGGCGGACGAAACCCACAACGGTGTGCGCGACCGCGACCGGGCCCAGGAGCGAATCGCCGAAGCCGAACGCCGCCGTGCCGCCGACGTCCGCACCGCTCGCCTCGTGGTGGAGAGCGCGGAGAGGGCCGCCGCTCGAGCCGGCGAGGGAGGCGTTCCTTTGCCGGCTCTCAGCCGCCTTGTGGCATCCGACTGCCAACTGACCCTCTCGCCGACTCGACGCGACGTGGTCTGGGCCGTGGAAGAGGCGCCAGGAGAGTGGGGCGTTACACAGGTTTCCCCCGCCACGGTGATCGCGCGCGTACCACGGGGAGCCCTGCCGGCGGAAGCCCGAGCCGAGTTGAAGGCCTTGACCAGGATCGCACTGCCAGGTCCAGGCGAGGACGCCGCCGCACGCATCGAACAGCTCCTCGGCGAACTCGACGAGGAACAGCGTCTGCTCTGTGAGATTCGGGAGGACCTGTTCGAGCGCGCCGTCGTGCCTGACCTCCGAAGCGTGACCAACCAGGCCTGAAACCGGGGCGCTCCTGGTGCTGAGCCAGGCAGCGCCGGTACAGACGTGACAGACTTCCTGCTGCTGATCGTCTCCTCCAGATCTATGTGAAAGAGCTCCGTGAACAGGTACACCTACTCCTGCCCGCTGCGATGGTCCGACGCTGACGCCAACGGCCACATCAACAACATGATCTTCCTGCGGTACATGGAGGAAGCACGCACGCGTATGTTCCGGGAAGTGCTCGCCACCGATGAAGAGGGGCGCCGCAAGAACGCCTTCGTCGTGGCCCGCGCTGCCATCGACTACAAGGCCCCTCTGAACTACCGGGATGAACCCGTCGACGTGCACGTCTGGGCTACCAAGGGCGCCGCCGCCACCTTCGAACTCGCCTACGAAATCCGTGACGCCGACCGCCTGTACGCCGAGGCGACGACCACGATCGTCGCCTACAACCTCGAGACCGAGCGACCCCGTCGACTCTCCGAAGTCGAACGCCACTTCGTGGCCCGGTACATCCAGTCGGCGGGCTAACCAGCCAGCGCGTCTACTGCTGGGCTACAAGCCGGGTGTGTGGGGCGGTCGTCGGGAGTCCTGCCGCGACCGCCTCGCCCAAGTACGTCAGCGAGTGCTCATTACGGTTCGTTGTAGGCGGGTGGCGCGTAGTCTCCTGCCTCGTTGTAAAAGGCGTGCCCGGGTAGATCGGGATAGAGAGGACAGTGCAATGGCGGTGGAGCAGGTCGACGTGGCCTTCGTCCTGGTGACCGATGTGGCCGGAGAACGTGTGCTGTTGGTGCGTAATCGCGATACGTGGAGTCTGCCGGGTGGTCGGCGGGAGGACGGGGAGACGCTGGCGGAGGCGGCGGTGCGGGAGACCAAGGAGGAGACGACCGTGGTCGTCGAGGCCGGCGCCGTGGTGCACGTGAGCGAGCGTCTCGGGCGGGCGGTGCACGACGTCTTCGTCGTGTTCCGGGCGACGGTGCAGTCCGGGGAGCCGGCGGCGCCGTTGGCTGATGATGACGTGTCCGAGGTGGCGTGGGTGCCGATCGAGGAAGCGAGTGCCCTGATGCCGTGGTACCCCGACGGTGTCCAGGCCCTGTTGGCGTCGCCGGGTGCCGGTTACAGCGTCGCTCACGAGCAGTAGCCCAGGGGCCTTGTCACAGGGGCCGGTTGGGAGCCGCGGGCGGGAGGAAGGTGCCGTCGAGGGCCTTGCGGCAGGTGTCGGCGGCGTGGCGGACGGCGCTCTCGGTCATGTGCAGGTGTTTGGCGGTGTGGGCGGCGGTGGGGTAGAAGATGCCGCGGACCAGGGCGCCGGCCCGGATCAGTTCGGCGAGGAAGAGGGTCTTGAGCTGGGGGCCGGAGATGTGGCCGGTGCCGTGGGTTTCGATGTTGAGGAAGCAGTCGTAGCCGGTGAGCCGGATATGGGTGTCGAGGTGGGCGTCGGCGAGGATGCCGCCGATGGTGGTGCGGAGTTGGGCGCCGGTGGCGTGGGCGCGGGGGATGGCATCGGTGGTGGCGAGCTGGTGGACGGTGGCCCTCATGGCGGCCAGCCCGGCCGCGTCGCTGCCGTGGGTGGTGGAGAGCAGGAGCAGCGGGGGGTTTCCGGGGCGGGGGCGGGCGTGGTCGCCGAGTTCCATGAGGGCGCGTTTGCCGGTGAGGGCGGAGACGGGCAGGCCGCCGCCGATGCTTTTGCCCCAGCAGGTGAGGTCGGGGTCGATGCCGGTGAGGGTGCGGGCGCCGCCGAGGTGGTACTTGAGGCCGGTGACGGTCTCGTCGAAGACGAGGACGGTGCCGTTGGTGGTGCACAGGGTGCGCAGGCGGGCGAAGAACACCGGGTCGGGCGGGGTGAAACGCAGGGGTTCGAGGATGACGGCGGCGAGGTGTTGGCCGTGGTCGGTGAAGAGCTGTTCGAGGGCTGGGGTGTTGTTGTAGGGGAAGTCGAGGGTGCGGGTGGCGGGTTCGGGGTGGGTGCCGCCGCGGGCGGCGGTGGTGCCGATGAACCAGTCGCCGGTGGAGAAGAAGGGGTGTTCGGCGCATTTGGCGATGTGGGTGCGGCCGGTGGCGTAGCGGGCGAGTTTGAGGGCGGCGTCGACGGCGTCGGAGCCGTTCTTGCCGAATTTGACCATGTCGTCGCCGGTGGCGACGAAGCCGAGGAAGGTCTCCGCGGCCTCCAGCTCTGCGAGGGTGGGGAGTTGGAAGGCGGTGCCGCGCTGGAGGGCCTGGGTGACGGCTTGGGTGACGGCGGGGTGGGCGTGGCCGAGGGGGCAGCAGGTCAGGCCGGCGAACCAGTCGACGTACTGGTGGCCGTCCATGTCCCAGGTCCAGGCGCCTTGGCCGTGGCTGATCAGGGGCGGGGCGGTGGCGGGCCATTGGTCGGCGGCCTTGCTGTAGGCGTGGGCGCCGGCCGGGACGAGATGGCGCAGGCGTTGAGCGGCCTCGCGGCCGCGCGGGTGCGGATCGGTCATCGCGGGTCCCTTACAGGGCGGGTGAGGTGGAGGGAGAGGCCGCCGTCCGCGGTGATCACCTGGCCGGTGAGGTAGGCGGCGCCGCCGCCGAGGAGAAAGGCGATAACGCTGGCGATGTCGGTGGGGGCGGCGAGGCGGCGGAGGGGGATGTGCTCGCACAGCATCCGGCGGGGGAAGGTGGGGTCGGCGAGGCTGCGCTCGGTCTCGACGGTGCCGGGGGCCACGGCGTTGATCCGGATCCGCGGCGCGTACGCGGCGGCCAGGGAGCGGGTGAGCATGGCCAGGGCGGCCTTGGAGGCTTCGTAGGCCGGGGAGTCGGGGCCGGTGTAGGTGGCGGCGATGGATGAGACGGTGACTGCGGCGCGCAGGGTGGGCTGGTCGGCGGCGGCGCGCAGGATCAGGAACGGGGCGGTGACGTTGGTGTGCAGCACTGCGTCGAACCGGTCGGCGGTGAGCTGGTCCAGGGGTGTGGTGTCGATGATGGCGGCGCAGTGGACGACCGTGTCCAGCCGCCCGTACCGGTCGAGGGCCTCGCCGACGAGCCGCTCGGGCACCGTCGGGTCGGTGAGATCGGCGCCGGTGAAGGCGAGGTGGTGCTGGTGGGGGTCGAGGCGGGTGGTGAGAGCGTGGGCGCGGTCGGGGTGCTGGTGGTGGGTGGCGAGGATGCGGTGGCCGTCGGTGTGCAGGCGGTGGACGACGGCGGCGCCGGTGTTGCTGCTGCCGCCGACGACCAGCGTGACCGGAGCGTCCTGCGGCCTGGTCATGAGCGGGTCCCGGTCGGGCAGTGGGTGGCCAGCCAGTCGTTGAGCAAGCGGCGGAAGCCGGTGAGCATGGTGGCGTCGGGCCAGGCGGCGCCGAAGTACGGGAAGCCGGCGAGGTATTCGATGCCCTGGTAGACGGCGAGCCGCTCGTCGAAGGCGCCGGGCAGCGGCCCGTAGCCGTCCATGAAGGGGGCACGGAGCTCGGGGTGCCGGTCGAAGACCCACATGCCGAGCTTCACGAAGTCCCAGACGGGGTCGTAGAAGGCGGCGGATTCCCAGTCGATCAGGCCGACCGCGCCGTTGGCTCCGGCGAGTTGGAGGGCGTTGGGCAGATAGAGGTCGCGGTGGGTCAGGCGCGGCGTAATGGTGCGGGGGAGGTCGCCGATGCGCTCGGCGAGGTGGTCGACGACCGTACTCAGGACGCCGGTGTCCAGCACGGCGGCCTTCTCGTTGGCGGCCGTCACACGGGACAGACGGGCGTGGCAGGCGTCGGTCCAGGAGGCGTAGGTGACGGCGCCGGAGCAGTCCTCGGCGAAGCGCGGCCCGGGGACCTGGTGCATCGCGGCGACGGCTGCGCCCAGGGCCCGGCCGAAGTGCTGCACGCCCTGCGGCCCGAGACGGGGCAGGAGCACTTCTCCGTCGACGCCGTCAAGCCAGGTCTGCACGTAGCAGGGGCGTTGGAGGGCTGCGCCGTGGTCGCTGATGGCGACGACGAGCGGGGTCGGGATGTGGGCGGCGGCTTGCTGCTGGGCGGCGACCTGGCGGTAGAGGTCCGCGAGGGCGGGGCGGCGCAGGCCGGTCTTGAGCAGGTAGCGGCCGGAGTGGGTGCGGACGGTCCAGGAGATGTGGCCCCACCCCTTTTGCAGGCGGACCAGGCGGTGTACTTGTTCGCCGGTGAGTTGGGTGAAGGCGATGCGCGCGAGCTGTTTGGCGGGGTGCTGTTCGACGAGGGCGGGCAGGGTCATCGGATGCCTCCGGGGGCCGCGGCGAGCTCGGTGAGCAGATCGGCGGAGTGGTACAGGGTGTGCAGGGTCTGGGTCAGGCGCCAGACGGGCACCGTGCGGGCGAGGCGGGCCACCGGGGCGCGGCGGGGCCGGGGGGTCGGCAGGTGGAGGTCGAGCCAGGTCTCGTAGGGGTCGGCGTCGCCGACGAGGGGGGTCAGGGCGGCGGTGGCCTCGGTGGGGGAGAGCCGGGCCAGGGCGGGGCCGGGGACGTCGTCGCGGGGTGCGTGGGCGAGGAGGACCAGGGCACCCAGCGGCACGTCGGCGGCCGTGCTCGTGCCGAGGGCGTGGGCCACGTCCTGGGGGTGCAGGCACACCGCGTCGTCGGGGCCCTCGGGTTGGGCCACGGCGGTCAGGGCGTCGGCGGCCGGCCCGAGATGCGGGAAGGTCGCGTGGCGGATCTCGACGGCCCGGGGGTAGCCGCGGGCCACGACGCCGGGGCCGGGGCGGCGGCGAAGGGAGGAGTCGTCGTTCGCCACCAGCTGGGTGCGGGCGGGGTGGCGGTCGAGGAGGGCGAGTGCGGTCGTCGTCTTCCCGGCGTGGGTCGGCCCGGCCAGGGCCAGACCGCGGCCGTCCACGCTGACGACGGCCGCGGGAACGAACGTCTCCCCCGCGGCGGCGAGCTGACGTCGCATGAGCGCACGGAGCAGCCGGATGTGCGGCCGGTTGCTGGTCGCGGGCCGGGGCGGCGCGACGACGAGCGTGCGGTGCTCGGCATCCAGGCGGACCGGGATTCCGGCCCGGCTGGGCACCGGCTTTCCGCACGCGGTGTCGTCGAGGTGGACTGCCCAGGGCCGGGCGGGGGCGCTGCTGGGCAGGAACTCGGTGGCGGTGAAGTAGGGGCGGCAGGCGTCGATCAGCGGCTTGAGGACGTCGTCACTGCCGTGGACGGCGACGCGGGCGTCGGCGCAGCGCAGCAGGTAGGCCGTGGTCATCGGGTCCTCTCGGTGGTCAGGATGCGGGTGAGGTAGGTGTGTTGGTGGCGCAGTGCGGTCAGGGCGGCGAGCGGGCGCATCAGGGCGGGGGTGAGGGGGCGTTCGGTGGTGCGCAGGGCGGCGAGGTGGTGAGGGTCGGGGAGCTGGGAGAGGAGCATCGAGGGCCACAGGGCGGCGCGTTCGATATCGGTCAGCGGTGTTGCGGTGTGCTGTTCGTAGCCGGACAGGATGGCGCGGGCGAGGTGGGGTTGGAGGCGGTAGTCGCCGCTGCCGGTGCGGGCGAGCATGAGCACGGCGGTGGCGAGGTCCCAGATGCGGGGGCGTCGTCCGATGCCGTCGAGGTCGATCAGCCCGGTGATGCCTCTGCGGTTGTGGAGGATGTTGTGGCCGTGGAAGTCGCCGTGCGTCCACGCGGTGGACGCCGAGGAGAGGCCGTGCAGCGGCTCGGCGTACCGGTCCAGCAGGCCGACGTACAGGCGGTAGGGGTTGAGGAGGCGGTGGTCGTCGCCGAGGACCTCGGCGACTGTTCTCCAGGTAGCGTTCGGGTGGGTGACCCAGGCGTGCCAGAGGCTGTCCGGGCCGACCGCGGGCACGTTCCCGAGCTTGCGCGGGAGGCGGTGCAGGGCGGCGAGCTGGGCCCCGGCCTGCTCGGCGAGGAGGGCGGTGACCGTCGTGAGGGGGCGTCCGGGCAGGTCGGTGAGCAGGACCCAGGGCCGCCCGTCGGAGTCCCGCGCCCAGGGCCGGCCGTCGGCGGTGGGCCAGGAGAGGGGGACGAGAACGTTCTTGGCGCGGGCGGCCCGCTGGAAGGCGAGCAGAAAGCGCAGCCGGGCCGGGCGGGGATCGCGCAGCGGGCAGCGCAGGACCCAGGTGCGGGTGCGGGCGCTGTTGGACAGCCGCACCAGGATGTTCGCGGTCGCGCCGCCGCCCAGGAGCTGGCCGACGCCCGCCGGTATGCCGAACTCCCTCCGGGCCAGCTCTATTGCCGCGGGCACTTCAGTCACAGGACGTCACCTTTCGGGGTGAAGAAGGGGGCGAGGCCCGGGCGGGTCAGGGCGGCGGCCGCCCAGGACAGGCGCGCGGCCGCCGCCCGCCGCGTCGAGTCGGTGCGGGGGACTTCGACGGACACCACACCCGTGTAGCCGTGGTGGTGGAGGGCGGTGAGGACGTCGGCCAGCGGCAGTCGGCCGTGGCCGGGCAGCACCCGCCGCGGCGCGGCGGGGCCGGGCTCGGGGAGGTCGGCGAGGTGGACCCAGGTGACGGTGCCAGGCGGCCAGGCGGCGAGGTCCGCGAGCGGGTCCCGGCCGGCGAGGACGAGCGCGGCGACGTCCACCAGCAGCCCCACCTCCCCCTCGTTCCGGGCCTCCTGCACGATCTGCGCGGCCTGCCCCAGCAACGCGGGGGCATGCACCTCCACGCTCACCACCAAGCCGTGGCCGGTGGCGATCCGGGCGAGCTGGGAGAGCCGGCCGGTCACCAGGCGCGCGTCGGTGGCCGGCCGGGGGACGAACACCGACAACCGCCCGCAGCCGACCCGTTCCGCGAGGTGGCACACGGTCCCCCAGCGGCGCACTGCCTCGGGCCAGGCGCCGGACGGTGCGGTGAGGTCGGCGGGGATCCCGGTGCCACAGGACAACTGCCCGACCTGTACTCCCTGTTCATCCAGGAGCCGCTTCAGCGCGCTCGTCCCGTGGCGGGCGTAGTAGTCGGCGACGGCGTGGGCGGGCACCTCCAGAACGGAGAAACCGGCCCGGCCGGCGGCCAGGATCAGGTGGTCCAGGGGCAGCCGGTACCCGGGCGTCGCCTGGTCCACCCCCGCCGTGAACATCCCCCCGGCCAGGGCTGGTTGTCCCCTCATGCCCGCCCCTCTCCTGGTGGTGTCAGTACATCGGGTAGGCGTCGGCGAGGATGTCCTCGACGGTCTGCGGCAGCGTGGCGAGCGCCTGGTCGACCAGCGGCGCCACCGCCTCCATCCCCGGGGCGGGCGCGCCGTCTGCGGCCGGTTCGGTGCGGACGACCGCGGCCCACGGGTCGGCGAGTTCCCGGCCGCTCTGCCCCACCAGCAGCACCTCGGCGCCGTGCCCGAACTCCCGGTGGACCGCACGCGCGGCCAGGTCCGCCGCGACGCAGTAGACCTTGCCCGTGTGGTAGACGGGGTTCTTGCCGGAGATACCTTCCATCGTGAACGGACGCATCGCCGAGATCAGGCCGCCGTAGCGATTGCCGCGACCGACCAGCCCCTCGTCGCCGGTCTCGATCGACGACCCGGTGTGCGTCAGGTAGAGCTCGGGACGCCGGTCGTCGTCCCGGGTGTTCAGCCAGAACTCCACCTGAAGGTCCGGGTAGTGCTCGGCGGCATGTTGCTCCAGCACCGCCCGGGCCGCCTTCCGGTTGGCCACATAGGTCTCGATGTCCGGGACGTGGGCGGCGAGCTGCGGCACCGCGCACGTGACGCGCACGCGCGATCCGGCGCGGTGGGCCATGACCTTGATGTCGCTGCCAAGCCACGCCGGCCGCACCTCACCGGCCAGCACCTGCTCGACGTCCAGGACGAGCTGCTCGGTCGGGGTGGGCGGCCAGAACGCCGTCCCGGAGGAGGTGTCGTTGCAGGCGAGCCGCTTCACCTCCGGCAGGTCGTCCAGCGACTGCGGTGCGAACCACCGGCTGCGCACGTTCGTGCCGTTCTTGGCGCCGATGCCGCCGGGGCTGTCGCCCTGGCTGACCTCGTAGAGCAGCCGCAGGTCCCGCTCCGCATCCAGCATGGGAAAGCGCTCGGCGAAGAACCGGTGCGTCGCCTCGGTGAGCAGCTGGCGGACGGGGATCGCCGTGCCGGCGAAGGAGCCGGACGCCCTCCCGCACAGCACAACGCGCACCGGGGAGAGCATGCGGCCGCCGCCGAAGCCCACCTGCACGCGGCCGCCGAGGATGCCGGTCTTGTCGAACTGGTGGTGCAGGACCGCGCCGAAGCGCAGGAGGGTGTAGCGGGAGTAGACGGCCGACAGGTGCTCGGCCAGCGCGTCCGCCAGGGTGTCGGGGTGGCCCACGCCTTTGCGCTCGACGAGCTCGAACGGCTCGTCCGCACGCCGGACCGGCGCGGCCACATACGTCAGATTGCTGCGTTCCATCACAAGTCTCCTCGCGGGTCAGGCAGCCGGGGCCGCATCGGGGGACAGAGCGGCGGCGAAGGCGCACAGCCGCTCCCACTGGGTGGCCAGGTCATGGGCCAGCCGGTGGCCGTGCGGGTCCTTGAAGAAGAAACCGAGGTCCTCCAGGACGCCGTAGTGGCCGGTCTGGTGGGCGCGGGCGGTCAACCGCGCCAGGTCGAGGACCAGCGGGGCGGCCAGGACCGAGTCGAGGCCGGACCAGGTGAACTCCATCCGCATCCGCCCGCCCAGGAACCCCGAGAAGGTGATGAGGTTCCAGGCGGTCTTCGCGTCCCCGAGGGTCGGCACGTTGTCGATGCGGACCTGCCCGTCGGGCTGGTAGCCGAGGATCGCCTGCAACGTCCCGCTCTTGCTGGCGGTCTTCGCGGCGTTCGCCCCCGGCTCGGCCAGCGTCGCGCCGTCCCCGCCGCCGAGCAGGTTCACCGACGACCACGACTCCACCCGCAGACTCCGCCGGGCGAACATCGGCGCGAGCACCGCCTTGACCAGCGTCTCCCCGGTCTTGCCGTCCCGGCCCGCGTACGGCACCCGCTCCCGCACCGCCAGCTGGTCCAGCGCCGGTAACCGCGCCCCCGTCGACGGAGTGAAATCGACGTAGGAGCAGCCCGCCGTCATCGCCGCCCACGCATACACCGAGCTCGGCGGCACCACCGCCTCCTCGCCCGCCGCCAACGCCAGATCGAGCGCGCCGATATCGCGGTGCGCCGGGTGCTCGGCGGCGGCCGGCTCGGTGGAGGCGACGTGCACGACCACCACCCGCTCCAGGGCTTCCCGCTCGGCGAACTCGGTCAGGTCCGCGACGATCTGCTCGGCGTCCTGCCCGGGACGTCCGCTGGCCGGGGCCGGCCGCAGACGGCTCTCCGCCTCCTCCAGCTCCTCGGCCAGCATCCGCGGGTACTGCGCCGGGAGGACCCCCGCTTCGGCCAGCTCGCTGGCCTTGACCGGCCACGGCAGCTTCGCGGTGTCGTGGCCGCCGAAGACCAGGTCCTCAACCCGCGGAAGACCGGCCGTGGCGAACGGCTGCTGGGCCGTCACCATGCCGTCGGTGCCGGCCAGCCCCGCACGGATCGCCAGCGCACCGACCACCGTCGTCGTCGCCACCGACCCGCGCGCACCGACCAGCCACACCCCCGTACGCCCCTGCTCCATCTCCTTCATCGGTTCTCCTTCCACCAGGGACCCCGCACGGGGGTCCCGGTCCGGTTCGCGCTCAAGAACCCGCTGGCCCACCGGGACCACCCCTGGGGTGGCGGGCCTGAAACGGGAGTCTGCGCGGGCCGTCGGCCTGCGGGCCACCGACCGGAGCGATTGCTCAAGTGCCTTGCAGAACCTGCAAGTTCGGGTCACGTGCTCTGGATTGGCTGGTGGGCTGCGGCTACCGTGGACCCGTCCTCGGGACAGGGAGAGACGATGGCGCTGCACGCCGCGCGAGCCCAGCACCTCACGCCCGCGCGCGCGGCGGGAGCCCTGATCCGCGCCGGTCGCGACCGTCGCGACCCGCCGATGACCCAGGCCGACCTCGGCGCGCTCGTCGGCTACTCCGCGTCCTGGGTCTGCCGTGTCGAGAAGGGCGATCTGGTCCCGGGCTGGAACAGCCTGATTCGCATCGCAGAGGCCCTGGGCATCCCGCCCGACGATCTGATCAGCGCCGCTCACCCCCCGGGGCGAGACCAGCCACTGGATGGGCAAACCCTGCGTGCGGTGGTCCTCGCGGCGGCTACGGTGACCGCTGAGGACGTCGAGGGCCAGGAGGAGAGCGTGCGCCGCAGGAAGTTCCTTTTCGGAGCCGCGGGCATCGGCGCGGCCGTCGTCACCAGCTCCCCGGCCGCCGCAGCCCCCGGCGGCCGCCCCATCGCGGATCCGGCCGTCGTGCTGGAGACGGCGCTGTTCAACCCGCCCTCCGGCCGTCCGGTCTCCGTGCCCCGCCTGGCCCGTGCCCTGCACACCGCCCGAGGCCGCTTCGAACAGGCCCACTACGCGGACCTGGCGCAGACCCTGCCCGCTCTCCTGGCCGCGGCCGACGCCACCACCGCCTACCTGACCGGCCATCACCGCGAACTCGCGAGCGCGACGACCTCCGGGGTCTACGCCCTGGCCTGCGAACTCGCCGCCAAGGTGCGGTCGGAAACGGCCTGGGTCGCCGCCGACCGGGCCCGCGCTGCCGCCCTCGCCTCCGGACAGGCCGCCCCGCAGGCAGAAGCCGCCCGCGCCCTGTCCATCGCGATGCGCCACGCCGGCCTCCACCAGGCCGCCCTCGACCAGCTCACCCGCACCGGGACCTCCCTCGGTGACACCGGCGACCCCCATACCCGCGCTGTTGGCGCCTCGTTGCAGCTCACCACCGCCTACCAGGCCGCTCTCACCGGCAACCGGTCGCTGGCCACCGCCCTGCTCGACGAAGCCGAACAGACCGCCGCCCGCAGCGAGCCCGGCGCCGGGCAGCGGCTCACCACCCTCCAGGCCACCCCCGCGCAGTGCACCGCCATGCGCATCAGCGTCTGCAACGCCCTCGGCACCCCGGACGACGCCGTCGACCACGCCCGCCGCATCACTCCGGCCGACTTCCCCACCGTCGAACGCCGCGCCCGCCTTCTCACCGACGTCGCCCGCATGTGGCACCAGCTCGGCGACCATCAGCGCACCTGGGCCGCCCTGCGGGCACTGGAGCACCACGCCTCCGAAGAAGCGTCCCGCCCGCCGGTTCGCGCGCTGACCGTCGACCTGCTGTACGCCCCCGTCCCGCTCCCCGGCCTGAAGGAATTCGCGGCCCGTACCCACGCTGTGCACGGCTGACCTCCTGATATCCGAGGACTGCTCACCGACTCCTGCCACCGGGCCGGGAGAACGAGATGAGGAAGAGGGGCCGGGTTCACCGGCCGGGGCAGGTCACGGGCACCCGAGACGGCAACGCCTCGCGATCAACCGCCCTGCGGGCAGCGCGCTGCCGGGGACCAGGAAAGGACGACCGTGGAGTGGACCTTCTCGATGACCTGCCCGGCCGGCATCCGGTCCTCGGGCGTATCGGCCGGGACGATCGTGATCCGGGGAGCGGTATGCCGGAGCTCGTTCCAGGCGCGGACACAGCTGGCCATCAGCCCGGTGACCTCCTGGCGCTCGGGCCCGAACCCCTGAACCCCGAACTCGAAGCTCTCCGCGCTCTCCGCGGCGGGCCGCATCACGAGCCCGGCGAAACTCGCGCCGACCAGGACCGCGGGGACGGGGAGTTCCTCTGGACCGTGGTCGTCGACGCCCGGCGCGGCCGTCATCGTGCAGAAACCCGGCAAATGGGCCGCCAGGTACAGCAGCAGAGGGACGACGGATTCGGGCGGCACCATGTGCACACCGGTCCATATCTCGGCGCGCTCCGCCGAGGGAGCCCGGCCCAGCCGGTGCAGCTTCTGCGGCTGAAGAGGGCCCTCGTCGTCGAAGCGGAACGCCAGATCCCCTACCCCCACGAAGACCGGCCCGTGCGCGGCCGCGCTGTCGGGGAAGGCGTAGTCGCAGTGCTGGACCGACGTGCTGACCAGGCGGTCGCCCGCCCGGTCGAAGGCGATGGCCAGGGTCAGTCCCTTGATCTGCAAGGGCAGGACCAGCCGGCCGTCCGCCGCCAGCCACCGGCCCCACTCGGGCGGGACCTCCCAGACCGACTCGTTGATGAGGAGCACATCCAGCGGCTCAAGGCCGGGAACCGGGCCCTCGGTTCCGGCATGGACCACCCGGACGTCGTCGTAACCGGCCTCGGTGAGCAGCCGGTTGACCCGGTCCGTGCCGCCGGGGGCGGCGATCGACACGACCTCACCCCGCGGGCCCACCAGCTCCCGTGCCAGCGCGGCCGCGTAGCCGCCCGAGCCGCACTCCCCGACCCGCGCCCGCGGGGCGATCCCCGCCTCCTCCAGCAACATGATCTGGATGCTCAAGGGCGCCAGCGTCCCCCCGTGCTCCGCCGCCGCGACCGGCACCGCCACATAGGGGTCGTACACCTCCTCCACAAGCGTCTCAGACGCGAACCGGTGCCGCGGCACCGCCCGCACCGCCCGCTCGACCGCATCGCTCCGGATCGTCTCGCCGAGGCGCAGGAGGTCCACCACGTCATCGAGCAGCGCCTCGGCCCACGCCTCGTCACGGGATCCCGCCGGCGAGGGACTGTCGTCCGCGGAAGCGGCTGCGTCATCCGTCATGGCACGGTTCTCCTTACTGATGGGCACTGTGGGCGTCGAGGCGCTCGACGAGGACGGACAGGGCGGTGCGCAGCATCAGCTCGGGCGTGAACCGGGCCTTGGCGGTGCGGGGGTTGACCAGCCAGCGCAGGCCCGCCGGGCCGGTGGCGGTGGACTGCGGGGCGGGCACCGTGACGAACGTGCCGGGCCCGCAGAAGCGGGCGATCGAGGGCCACGCCTCGGCGCTGGTCCGCGCGGGGAGCACGACGTACGCCTGATCGTGGTCGGCGAAGACCGGGCCCGGACGCGGCCCGATCTCCTCCAGCGCCTCGCGGGCGTGATGCTCGGCCAGACGCACCGCGCAGAAGGCGATGCCCGTCGGCAAGGGCCGCGGCAGACCGCAGAACCAGAACGGGGCGTAGAGCGCGCACCCCTTGCCCGACGAGTGCGCCGTCCCGCTGCACGTGCACAGTGGCCTTGTCGGGCACTGGGTCCGGACCGTGGTCGTCATGCCGGCGACACCTCCCGCAGGATGGCGTCGTACTCGTCACCGATCACGGGCGAGATGCCGTGCAACTCCGCGAAGAGCTGCCCGGCCAGGGTCCAGCGCGCCCGCGGATCGGTGTAGTTGACGTACTGCTTCTCGCCGTCGGGAACGAGGAAGTGGCGGCCCGCCCGCAGCAGATCCGCGTAGTATCGGTAGACCTGCCCGTGCACACCGGCCACCACCGGCTCCTTGACCCGCACCAGGACGTGCCCGCGGCGCAGGGTCGGGCACAGGCCGATCGCCACCCCGACATGGCGGCGGCACACCGGCGGATGCGTGGTGCGTTCCTCCTCCGCGGGAACCGGCGACGCGAGCCCTTCGGTATCCAGCAGCCACAGCAGACCCTGCTCGGTCTCGTCGGCCCGCCCGGCGCAGACCTGGCACAGCAGGCTGCCCATGCAGCGACGCTGGCGCTGGGGGTGGATACGGCGGTAGTCGGGCCTGCCCCGGCCCGGCATGATCCCGCAGGCGCTCCACAGCACCCGGTTGATGTCCCGGTCGTACAGCGACTCCTTGCCGAATCCGATTCCCCAGGGCACTCCCCAGACGCGCGCGAGGACCAGCGGCGCCTGCACCGGTGTCTCGTACTCCCACGCGGTGATGTACGGGGTGCGGGCCAGCAGAGCCTGTGAAGCGGGGGCCAGGAGTGTCGGGGTCACGGGAGACGACGTCCTTCGGCTTCGACGACAAAAGGGGACGAGGAGACCGCCGGGAGGGCAGCGGACAGCGGGGTGGTGGGGCGCGGGGCCGTTAAGTCCGCGCCCCCACCCGGGGGTTCGCCCTTCCGCGAGGGCGGTGGCATGTCCCGGCTGGTGCACCAGCCGGGACATGGGCGGTTGCGGGCGCGCGGACTCCGACCCGAGTACGACGCGCCGACAATCAGCTGGCGGGGGTGCCCACGGCGGGGGATCGCCCGTGGGCACCCCTGCGGCCGGCCTTCCCGCCCCTTCTAGCCGGGGTTGGAAGAGGCGGGCGCTCCGTCTCCGAGGTCGCCGCGGCCGGAGGTCGCGGACCCCCGTACCGCAACAGCTCCGCGGGGGAGAAGGAGACCGGCCTGACGGCCACGCGGCGGGGGGATCCGCGCGCGGCCGTCAGCTCTAAACGGCGGGCGGGCGCTGCTGTCCGGCGGCCGCGCCGCCTGAAGGCGTTGGCCAACACACTGCGCGGACGAACCGCGGGGTCCTGACGGCCCGGCCGGGACGGCGCACCGGGCAGGGTCCGCGACGGGGCGGAGAGGCTGGCGCGGGGCGCCCGACGGGGAAGCGGTGCGGACGTGGCCGGATCCGGGCTCATGGGTCTCGCCTCCGGGGAAGTGGAGCAAGTGGGATGGCTGACCGCCGCGGGACACCAGGCGACGGCCAGCTCAGGGGGTACGCACCGTGACACCCCGTGAGGTGTCGGTGACGCGGGCTTAGCCTGAACCACGGCGACCGACATCTCTACCGTCATCCCGCCGACACCTTCCGTCATCCTCCGTCACCTTGACGCCATTTCGCAGGTAGACCTCCCCAACGCTCTCGGAGACGGCGTATCAAGGGCAGACGAGCACGCACCTCGGGCTTCAGCCCGCCGACACAACGGAGCAGCGCATGAGCGGGAGTTCTCGCGGCAAGACGGTGTTCCAGCTTCTCCTCAAGGAGAAGAAGCTGACCGCGTACAGATCCTTCGCGGCCCGCTATGCGGCGTCTGCGGCGGCACTTGCGGCCGGGTCGGGCCGGCGCAGTGGCCTGCGGGATGCCACGGTGAGTGAGCGGCAGTTCGACCGCTGGGTCGGTGGAAAGGTCAAGCGCCCCAACACCGATGCCCGTCTCATCCTGGAGCACATGTTCCAGATCCCTGCCGAGCGACTCTTCGAGCCCCTTACGGAGGGTGGTGGCAGCTCACCTCCCCAAGCTGCTGTCGCACAATGCGAAGTGAGGAGGGAACAGCCTCTCCACGACATCGAGGAGGTGGTGATGTCCGCCGCAGAAGACAGCGCCCGCTTCGCGGCCAGCGCTGAGTCCACCAACGTCGGCCCCACCGCTCTGGCGCAGTACAAGGCGGATGTGCGACGCATCGTGGCGACCTATCCGAGCAAGCCGATCGAGGCGTCGCTGATCGAGGCGAGGACAAAATGCGCTGAGGTGTTCGACATCCTCGACGGCCGACAGCTACCCGCGTACCGCAAGGACCTTCACCTCATCGCCGGTCAGCTGTGCGCCATCCTGGCCAACGCCAGCTTCGACCTCGGGTACTACCCGGCCGCCGAGACCCAGGCCCGCACCGCCTCCCTCTGCGCCGAGCTGGGAGGGGACGAGGGGCTGAGAGCCTGGGTCTGCGGGCTGCAAGCCCTCATTGCCTACTGGGATGGCCGCCCGCTCGACGCCATCGAACTGGCCGACTCCGGGAAGAAGTTCATCCCGGAGCACGGCACCGCGCACATCCGTCTCGCAAGCATCAAGGCACGGGCCTACGGCATGATGAGCAACGCCACCAAGGCCCTGGAAGCCATCCATGACGCCGGTGAACTGCGTGAGGCGCTGTCGGACGACACCGACAACCCCGGTGGCATGATGGCCTTCCCCCTGGCAAAAGAGCGCTTCTATGCCAGCACCACCCACCTCTGGCTCGGCCGGAACGGCAACCTCCGCCAAGCGGAGACCTTCGCCGAAGAAGCCGTGGCCCTCTTCGAAGACGCCCCGCCGGCCCAGCGAAGGCTCGGCGAACTCTCCCTCGCCCGCATGGACCTCGCCGCCGCCCGCCTCCTCCGGAACGAAGTCGAAGGAGCCGTCGAACAAGTCCACACCGTCCTGGCCATCGCCCACCGTCGCCCGACCGAAAGCGTCGCCCGCCGCCTGGAACAGTTCACCCGCCGCCTGGCCCTCCACCCCGCAGCGACCACACCCCTCGCCCTCGGTCTCACCGACGCCGTACGATCACACAGCGCATCCCACCGAGCCCGCGCGGCCCTCCTCCCGCCCGGAGAACACGCATGACCACGATCACCCTCGTCCACCCCGGCTCGATGGGCGCCGCCGTCGGCGCCCATGCCGCGCGCTCCGGCGCGCGCGTGCTGTGGCTCCCCGCCGGCCGGAGCGCGGAGACCCGCGAACGGGCCCGCCAGGCCGGATTCGAGCCCGTCGACTCCCTCTGCCAGGCGCTCGCCGTCAGCGACATCGTTCTCTCGATCTGCCCACCCCAGTACGCGGAGGACGTGGCCGAGGACATCACGGCCCACGCCTTCGACGGGGTGTTCGTCGACGCCAACGCCATCAGCCCCGAGCGCATGAGCCGTATCGCCGCCCTGGTGACGGCACGCTGCCCCGGCAGCCAGGTGGTGGACGGATCGATCTTCGGCCCGCCTCCGGTGAACGGGAAGCGGATCCGGCTGTACGTCGCCGGTCAGGACACGTCGGCCGTCGAGCGAGTGTTCAAGGGCACCGATGTCATCGTCCAGCCCATGGCCGCCCCGCTAGGCTCCGCCTCCGCCTTGAAGATGGCCTTCGCCAGCTACCAGAAGGCCGCCCGCACCCTTGCCGCGGTCGCCCACAGCCTCGCCCACGAACACGGCGTCGGCGACCTCCTCACCAAGGAGGCACACATTATGGCCTCGGACATCCTCTCCAACCCGGACTACCTCCCCAGCGTCGCCGCCCGCGCCTGGCGATGGCGACCCGAGATGCACGAAGTTGCCGACGCCCTTCGCTCCGCCGCGCTCCCGACCGATCTCGCCGAGGCAACTGCCAAGGTCATGAAACGGTGGGAGGCGGACAAGGACGACCTCGACCTGCCACTCGCAGAAATCCTTGCCCATCTCAAGGACGGGTGAGCTCACCCGCCGTGTTGAGTCGACGCCGAAGAACACAGCGCGCGCCGCACGGACAGGTACGCGACCCCACGGGATCTAGGTAGCGATGCTCATGTGCAGGCGGCGGGTGCTCGC
Organism: Streptomyces luteireticuli; assembly: GCF_041519305.1. NCBI lineage: Bacteria > Bacillati > Actinomycetota > Actinomycetes > Kitasatosporales > Streptomycetaceae > Streptomyces > Streptomyces luteireticuli. The sequence continues at coordinate 340,188 of NZ_CP167927.1, read as the reverse complement.
TTACCTTCTCCCGGTGCCTACGAACTCAACGCTGCCGCCCGCTTCTACCGACAGGGGTGGCTGGTGCTGTCTGCTGCTGAGCGCCTTGCCCGCCGCGGGGATCCTGGCCTGGATCCTGGCTGCTTCCTCCATCCTGCCGGAGGAGGTGTTCTGGTTTCCGATCTGGCTGGGAGCCGTGGTGTGGAACGGCACGGACGGCCAGGGCGGCATCAGCCATTGGCTCGGCTGACGGGGGGCCGCCGGGCGCTCGGCGGGCCGGTTTACCTCTGCTGGTCACCCGGCGAGGGGCAGCCGGTGGGGGCCGGTATCGGGGTCCTTGTGCCAGGTGAACTGCCCGTCGGGCAGGACGGTCATGCCGAAGTCGTACAGCGACGGCTCGCGCTCCCGTGTCCAGTGGGCGAGGACGCGATTCGCTTCGTCGGCCAGGCGGCGCGGGCCACCCTGGCAGGTGTGGGCCACGCCGTCTCCGACTGGAGTGAGGGTGGCCCAGGAGGAACGGCCGTCGTGGAGGAAGCCGGTGACAAGTCCGTCGTCGCCGGTCCGGGTGAAGGCCTCGACGTCGGGTAGGCAGACGCGCAGGACGAACAGGGCGTTGCCGTCCTCCAGCTGGCCGGGGAGGAAGGTGAGGGCGCGTTGGTTGTCCGCGGGCCGGTCGCCGTGGACCTGTCGCCAGCTGCGGCGGTTTTCGGTGGTGGTGGTGCGGCTGGGCATGAATGCGGCCAGGCCCTGCATCCACCCGGTCGCCGAGTTGCCGTCGGCGGCGACGGTCAGGGCGACGTGCCCGAGACGGCCCCAGGGGGTGACGATCCGTCCGCCCGGACGGGTCCGCCGACCTCATCACCCCCTACACCACCCCGATCACCGAACTCTTCGGCCCCGCCCCCCCGCACGGACGCTTCGTAACCACGGCGCCGACGCGGCAGGACCGCACCGCCTGGCTCCTCAGCTCCATCCGCCAGGAAGCCCGGAGGATGGAGCACGACTACCCCGGCACGAAGACCTGGGCGCACCGGACCACGCACCACCTTGTGTTCGCCCACGGCCGGCGCTTCACCCTCGCACCGCCCCCACCGGGGCTCCGGAAAATGCCCGGCAAGGCGTGCTACGCCAACGCCGCCCACTACGCCCTGACCCACCATCAGGAAAGAGCCGGGCCACGGTGCACCCGAGGAGGGTGGTCCACACGTAGACCAGGCCGCGGCGGGCGCGTCGTCGGCGGTCGGTGGTCTACACATAGACCAGGACCCGACCGAGTTGGTGCCGTCGGCGGCTGGTCTAGGTGTGGACCACCCGCCGACATGGAGGAGGCGGTGGCCGGCGTGCTCGCCGCGCGGGCCGCCGAGACGCGACGGGCCGAGCTGGTCGGGGTCGCGCTGCGGGCGGAGGACGGCCCAGGCAAGCGCCGCGGGCTCGCGAAGCGGGCCGCCCCGGCGATGTCGCGGACCCTGGTGCTGCGCGCCCTCAACGCGGGCGAGGAGAACACGTCGTGACGGGTCGGCGCGCGGTCATAGGCCAGGGGTGTCCGACGTCGGCGAGGGCCTGGGCGGGGATGCCGTCGCGGAGCAGCGGGAGGAAGCGTTTGTGGTCGTCGAGCAGTCCGCGGCCGTTGACGGGCCACATCCGGTGGTCGGCGATCGGTACCCCGATGATACGGCGTCCCCGGCGGGTGCCCTTGGAAGCCGCCCCCACAGACCGCCGTGACCCCGCCGAGGCTCTGCCGCTCCAGGGCCGCGCGGGCGGCATCGGCGAGGGCGCGGTCTACCTCGATCGTGGTCACCGCCTCGGCGCCGAGGCGGCGGGCGAGGAGACCAGCGTTCCAGCCTGTGCCCGTCCCGACTGCGAGGACGCGCTGTCCGGGCTGCGCGTCGAGGTCGGTGAGCGTCCCGGCGACGGCAGACGGAGCGGACGCCGACGATGATGCCACCTGCCCCTGCTCCAGGCCCTGGTGATAGGCCAGCGGGAATTCGCCCACAGCAGACGAGAATTGGGCGCAAAAGACTGGAACCTGCTCTGGAGGTATGTCAACGTACAGCACCTCGGAAATAGTAGGGCTGGCAAACGGACCTGTCAGGATTATTTGGCGAGGAGCCCACTTCCATTGATTTATGCGCCTAAGCTGTCCGGCTGGCTACTGCCCCCTTGGGCGCACTATCGCCGCAAGGATGTTGCGCATCTGTGAGGCACGGCGGCTTATGAAACGGCTGCTCTCAATCCGCTATAGGTCAGCTTTGCGGCTGATAGTCAGACAAGCGTTGCTTGGTTGGAGCATGAGCGCAACATAGACCACGATCGCCGGTTTACCAAACCGGAGATTGTGGCAACCATGGAAGAGTTCGCAATCGGCTGCGCTTGGCGGTGGAGCTGTAGCGGATGCAGTGCTTTGGTTGTGTCGCTTTGACGGGATACCCAATCGGTAAGAGAGGAAGTGGGCGATGTGATTCGTTATCAGTCCCCAAATGATTACATAAATCCAGTTGAAGGTGAGGTTGGAGGCTATCTCGGTCAGCGTGCCCCTCGGGGTAGGGCTAGATCGTCCAGGGTCGGTCTGACGCTGGTTGTTCAAAGGGGTTCCGAAGGTGGTATTGAGGTTCGTTGTACTGCGTCCGGAACGGCTGAACTGCAGTATGCAGTGGAGGCGGTTTGCAGAGTAGGGGAAGAGACCTTGCAGAGCCTGGTTGGTCGGATGCTTACTGGTTCACACTAGTGATGGCCAAGTGGCCGGGAGCGGTGGATGCACGAGTCCGAGGAGATGTTTATCAAAACAAGGCGATTGAAAGGTGAGGCAGGTTTGGCGGTAGTTGGTGCTGGAACAGTAGGGCGGGCGCTGGGTGTTATCCGTCTGTCGGTTGGAAGTGTCGGTCAGACGGGTGATGATACCCAGCGTCGACGCATACGAAAGAGGATAGACGCAGACGAGTTGGAGCTGGTGGGCTGGGCTGAGGATATCGACGTATCGGCTTCGTTGTCCCCATGGCTGCGTCCCCAGCTCGGTGATTGGCTCAACAACCTACTGGACGATTTCGACGTGTTGTACGTCTACAAAATCGACCGGATCGCTCGATCGGTAAAGGACCTTTGTGCCTTGCTCGATTGGTGCGATGAACACGGGAAGTCTCTCGTGTCGATTGAAGAAGGGTTCGATCTTTCGACCTCCTGGGGTCGCACTATCGCCAAGATCCTGGCTGTCCTCGCCGAGGCGGAGCTGGAAGCGATCAGGGCTCGTGTGCGTGCCTCTCGTGAGGCGTTGCGTGCGGCTGGTCGATGGCCTGGTGGCTTGGTCCCGTTCGGCCGTGTAGCCGTCAAGGACGGAGACGGCTACACCCTGCGTCTCGATCCTGTCTATGGGTCGGTTCTGATGGAAATGATCCGTCTGTTCATGTCGGTGAGGTCGTACGGTGTTGTTGCCGACTGGCTTAATACGGGAGGCATTCCCACAACTCAAGACATCGCCCGTATCCGCGCGGGGCGTGGTGAGGGCAACACGCGCTTGGAGGGTGACAAGGCGAAGCCGCGGGGTGCGAAGTGGATGGCGTCGGCTGTGAAGGCCATTCTGACGTCGAGATCGGTGCTCGGTGAATGTGTGCGTTCGGACGGGACGGTGGTCCGCCATACCGATGGTTCTCCCGTGCTGATGGGGGAGCCCGTCCTCACTGACATCGAGTGGCTCCAGCTGCAGGAGGTCGTCCAGCAGGTCCAAGTGACACAAAGCCCTCGGCGCCCAAGTCCTGTGCGTGGCTTCTTGTTTTGCGATGGCCCGGGGGTCGAAGTGGCTTCTCATGCCCTCTTCTGGACGAAGGGGGGAGACGGTACGGCTCGAACTCGTAGCAAGACAGCCCGTATCCGATGCTCGGGGCGTCCTGCGAGGGGGCTCAAACCTTGTTCGGGCCATTCGTGGCCGGCCGATGAGGTGTACGGGCTTATCGAGGCCGCCTTCAAGTTCCAGGTGGGGCATGTCACGGTCAGGGAGCGACGTACTGTCGCAGACGATTCCAGGGCGGCACAGGTGGCTCTCCTGGACGGGCGGATGTCGCAGCTCGAATCGGAGTTCAAGGTCGGGCGCATCTCGGCCGCCGTGTATGCGGCGCATCTGGGAGAAGTGGCAGCTGAGCGCGAAGAGTTGACGAGCCAACCTGCAGCCCGACCGCTCGAGAAGTGGATCACTGTGCAACGTCATAGGGATGGTTGTCGCGGTGGACCTTGCACCTGCCCTGCCTTGACCTATGCCGACTGGTGGGATGCCTCCACTCCGGAGGAACGCCGAGAGAAGCTGTTGCTCTGGGGAGTCAAGGTGTACGCCGGAACCGGGGGAGTGCGGTTCGAGTATGGCGACAACTTCCCGACAACGGTACGGGTGACGGAGCTGCGATTCGATGGGTCGCACGCCCGACCGGGGCGCAATGCCGTGTCGATCGTCCTGGACCTCGAGGCGCGGGTGGCCGAGCTGATGACGCATACGGGGCAGGTGACAACGCTCCCTCTCCCTTTGGGGACTCAGGCGATAGCACTCGCTGCGTGAGCAGCGATGGGGTAATGCGTCAGACCGTGCCGACCGTGTGGATCACCCAGCGGGCCGGGAGGCGGCCCGCGGTGGTGGCGACGGCCCGGCCGGTGGGCAGCCCCTTGCCGTAGTGGGAGGCGCGCAGGTCGCGGCAGGCGGCGAGGATCTCCGGGCCGCCCTTGCGGTGGATGGCGCCGTCGACGCCCCCGCCGCCGAGGAGGGAGGAGTTCGCGGCGTTGACGACGGCGTCCACGGACTGCTCGGTGATGTCGCCGCGGACGTAGGTGATGGTGACCATGGGCACTATCTTCCGGGCTTCCCGGGCGTGTTGCCCGCTTTCGCTCTCCCGCGCTCACGATCACGGACGAAATGCGCAGGCTAGGGCCGTGCGCGGTCGCCGTCAGCCGTCCGGTGGTGCTGGGGGACGGGGGCAGGTTCGCCGCGGCGGGTGGCGCCGGGGGCGCGGCGGGCGGGGTGGTCGGCGCGGGAGGAGGAGGTGAGCTGCCAGGGGACGCTGGTGACCATGACGCCGGGGGTGAAGAGCAGACGGCTCTTGAGCCACAGCGCGGACTGGTTGTGCAGCAGGTGCTCCCACCAGTGGCCCACCACATACTCGGGGATGAACACGCCCACCACGTCCCGCGGGCTGTCGCGGCGGATGGAGCGCACGTACTCCACCACGGGGCGGGTGATCTCCCGGTACGGGGAGTCGATCACGCGCAGCGGCACGTCGACGTCGAGTTCCGCCCACTGCTGCTGGAGCGTCCTGGTCTCCTCCCGGTCGACCGAGACGGTCAGGGCCTCCAGACGGTCGGGCCGGAAGGCCCGGGCGTAGGCGAGGGCGCGCAGGGTGGGTTTGTGGAGGGTGGAGATCAGGACGACACCCACCACGCGTGAGGGCCGTACGAGTTCGGCGTGCGGGTCCGTGACGGCCAGTTCGGCGGCGACGGCGTCGTAGTGCCGGCGGATGCCGCGCATCGTCACCCACAGCACGACCGCCGCGACGACGGCCAGCCACGCGCCCTGGGTGAACTTGGTGGCCAGCACGATCACCAGGACGAGGCCGGTGACGACGGCGCCGGTCGCGTTGATGATCCGGGCCGTCAGCCCGCGCCGCCGTGCGGCGGGGTCGGCCTCGTCGCGCAGTTCGCGGTTCCAGTGCCGGACCATGCCGGTCTGGGAGAGGGTGAAGGAGGTGAAGACGCCCAGGATGTAGAGGTGGATGAGGCTGGTGACGTCCGCCCTGTAGAACCAGAGCAGCAGTCCCGCGGCCAGGGCCAGGGCGATGATGCCGTTGGAGAAGGCCAGCCGGTCGCCGCGATTGTGCAACTGCCGCGGCAGATAGCGGTGCTGGGCGAGGATCGAGGCCAGCAGCGGGAAGCCGTTGAAGGCGGTGTTCGCGGCCAGGACCAGCACCAGGGCCGTGGCCGCCTGGACGAAGTAGAAACCGAAGCTCCGCTCGCCGCCGAGGACGGCGGCGGCGAGCTGGGCGATGACGGTGCGCTGGGTGTACGCGCCGCAGTCGCCCGTCAGGCCCGTCAGCCGGCAGGAGTCGTCGGTGATGTGCACCTTGGCGACGAGCGCGAGCGTCGTCACGCCGATGAACATGGCCACCGCGATGGCGCCCATGATGCCCATCGTGGCGGCCGCGTTCCTCGACTTGGGCTTGCGGAAGGCCGGGACGCCGTTGGAGATCGCCTCCACGCCCGTCAGCGCCGTACAGCCGCTGGAGAACGCGCGCAGGCACAGCATGATCAGCGCGAAGCCCGCCAGGCCCGCGTCGCGGGGATCGGGCGTGATGCCGAAGCCGGCGCTCTCGGAGACGGGGGCGTGGCCGAAGGCGTAGCGGAGCAGGCCCGTGATCACCATGATCAGCACGCCGGCGATGAACAGGTACGTCGGGGCGGCGAAGGCCTGCCCGGACTCCCGCACGCCCCGCAGGTTCACCGCGGTCAGCAGGGCGACGAAGCCCACCGCCATCCCCACACGGTGCCCGGCCAGCTCCGGCACGGCCGAGATGATGTTGTCGACACCGGAGGCGACCGACACCGCGACCGTCATCACATAGTCGACCAGCAGCGATGCGGCCACCACCAGGCCGGCCGAGGCGCCCAGGTTCTGCGAGACGACCTCGTAGGAGCCGCCGCCGCTCGGGTAGGCGTGCACGACCTGGCGGTAGGAGAGGACCACCACGGCCATCAGCGCCACGACCGCCGCCGCGATCCACGGAGTGAAGTGCAGGTAGGCCATGCCGCCCAGGGTGAGCACGAGGAGGATCTCCTGCGTGGCATAGGCGACCGACGACAGCGGGTCGGAGGCGAAGATCGGCAGTGCCAGCCGCTTGGGCAGCAGGGTCTCGTGCAACTCCTCGCTGCGCATGGCCCGGCCGATGGCCAGCCGCTTCAGAAGCCCCGTCACATTGATCACAGGGCGAGCGTAAGTCGTATATGTGCCATATGGCATTTTGTCGAGGTTCGGAGGGCTGCTCCGATGGTGGGTCAGGACGGCGTCAGGGCTGCGGTGCGCGGCTTGCGCGGGGCCGTCCGGGCACCCGGAACATGAAGGGGCCCGAGCCCGGCGGGCCGTGACGGCCTGTGGATGTCCGTGGCCCGACCGGGACGGCCGCCATGGGTCTCAGTAGAGGTAGACGTCGATGGCCAGGGCGGCCGCCGCGGTCAGCAGCGCGCAGCCGACGGTGCGACGAGCGGGCTCGCGGGCGAGCGGCCCCAGCCCGTACACCAGCGCCGCGACGGTGAAGGCGAAGACGCCGGAGCCCGTGTCCTGCCAGCTGACGGGGAAGACCGTCACGGGAGCATCAGTGAAGAACCGGTCCCCGTGGGCGGCGACCAGGATGCTGTTCCATGCCAGCGGTCCGGCGGCCGCCGCGAATGCCCCATAGACGGCGAGGGCGTATTTCCCCGTCACCGCCCGGACGAGGACGGCGGCGGCCACGGCGGACAGCGCGGCTCCGTAGGCGATCTGGGACCAGCCGATCACGATGCTCCTCGATAGGGGGCGGGCCCTGCCGGTCAGGGCGTTTACGGGGCGGGGTTGGTGGTGTCCAGGGCGGGCCGCAGGGCCTGGGCGAGGGTGACGCCGTCGGCAGTGGCCCAGAAGTGCAGGTAGAAGAGGCGGGGTTGCTCGGTGAGCCCGTGGTTGTGGAGCTCGACGATGTCGATGTGGCCCTTGCGCAGTGCCTGGATGACCTTCTGGACTTCGGGTGCGGTCATGACGAAGTCGCCGTTGACGGCGGCCTTCTTGTCGCCCAGGGGCTGGAAGTTGATGCCGGTGGTGAGTCCGAGGGCGGGCGGCAGGAGGTAGGGGCCATCGTTGATCGTGTCCTTGCGGGCGATGGTGAATTTGTAGATGCCGTTGTCGGCGGTGCCCTTGCGGTCCAGTGCCTTGTCGATGCCCCGGGTGTCCAGGTCCACGGCCGGCTGGGTCGCCGGAGGCGGCGAGGACGGCAGGGTGGCGGTCGTGGCGAGGACGGTCTTCAGGCTCCTGGCGAGCCCGACCGGATCGCTCATGGCGTGGATATGGGTCCACCAGACGGCCGGGCTCTGCTGCAGCAGATGCTTGTGGAGCGCGGTCTGCTCGATCCCCGCCGCTTGGAGGGCATCGGTGACCTTCGGCAGCTCCGTTTCGGTGACGACCAGATCGCCCATGAGCATGGTCGTGTCACGGTATCGGGCGAAGGCCGCGTACCCGCCGAGCGCCAGACCCGGCTTGACGGTCACGCCCTGGGTGGTGACGGTGAGGTCCTTGCGGGGCAGCGGGACGCGGTAGACGGTGCCGCCCATGACGGTGCCGGACCGGCCGAGGACGTCGGCGACCGGCTTCCAGTCCTCGGCGGTGGTCGGCACCGGGGGCTCCTGGCGCATGGCGGCGGCATGATCACCGTTCGGGTGCGCACTCGTGCCCGTAGTGGTGAGGCCGGTACTGGTGCAGCCGGTCGCGACGAGCATCGCGGCCGTTCCCAGCACGGTCAGCTGTCGACGTGAAAGGAATGGCATGATCACTCCTCGCGGGTCGCTTCCGCAGGTGTATCGGTGTCCAGGGAAGACCCGCCCCATGAAGCCGAGATGAAGATCGCCCGCAGGGCGGAGGCGTCATGGCATCTTCATGAACGGTGTGCAGGGTGACGGCGGACGAGACCGGAGGAGGTGGCCGTGCGGGTCCTGGTGGTCGAGGACGAACCCAAGATGCGGAGGCTGCTGCGACGGGCGCTCACCGAGGAGGGCTACGCCGTCGACACCGCGGCCGACGGACCACGAGCCCTCGGCCTGGCCGCCGTCGCCGCCTACGACGCCGTGCTCCTGGACGTGATGCTGCCCGGCCCGGATGGCTTCGCCGTCTGCACCGAGCTGCGCCGCCGCGGGGCGTGGGTCCCCGTCCTGATGCTCACGGCCAAGGACGCCGTCGCCGACCGGGTCAGAGGGCTCGACGGCGGTGCGGACGACTATCTGACCAAGCCGTTCAGCCTGGACGAGCTCATGGCCCGCCTGCGTGCGCTGATCCGCCGCGGCCCCGGGGAACGGCCCGCCGTCCTCCGGGCCGGAGACCTGTCCCTGGACCCGGCCACCCGCACCGTACGGCGCGGCGAGGACGAGATCGCCCTCACCGGCAAGGAATACGCGCTCCTGGAGGCGCTGCTGCGGCGGCCGGGCATGGTCCTCACCCGCGACATACTGGTCGAGCACTGCTGGGACCTGGGCACCAGCCCGTACTCCAACGTCGTCGACGCCCACATCAAGGCCCTGCGCGACAAGATCGACCGCCCCTTCGGGACCCGCGCCATCGAGACGATCCGTACCGTCGGCTACCGGCTCCGGCGCGACGGCGGACGCACCTTCCCGAGCGCGGCGCCATGAACCGCCTACCTCTGCGGATCCGGCTCACCGCGATCTTCGCCGCGGTGATGGCAGCAGTCCTGGCAGGCACCGGCTACATCACCATCAGCCGCTTCGAGGAAGCCCGGAACGAATACGGCCCGACGGTGGACCCCAGCCGCCTGACCGCCCAGCACGAGGCCCTCGACGACCTGCGCCGCGAACTGCTCACCTCGCTGCCCGTCGTCTTCGTCCTGGCCACCGTCGGCGCGTACTTCCTCGCCACCGCCGCACTGCGCCCCGTGGAGCGGATGCGCGCCCAGGCCGCCACGGTCACCGAGGACACCCCCGGGCGACGCCTGGAAGTGCCGCCCAGCCGGGACGAGATCGCCCGCCTGGCCACCACCCTCAACGACATGCTCGGCCGCCTGCAGGCAGCACTCGAACACGAACGGCAGTTCGTCGCCGATGCCAGTCACGAACTGCGCACCCCGCTCAGCCTCCTCCACACCGAACTCGAACTCGCCCTGCGCCAGCCGCGGGAGGCCGATGAACTGCGCGCCGCCCTCGTCTCGGCCCACGAGGAGACCGTACGGCTCGTCCGACTCGCCGAAGACCTCCTGCTCCTCGCACGGACCGACCGCCCCACGGCTCCGCCCACTGCCGGGCCCGCCCTCGTCGCGCCGGTACTGCGCCGGGTGGCCGCCCGCCTGGGCGACAGCGCACCGGGCCGGCGGATCACCGTCGAGTGCCCCGAAGACGTGACGGTCGCCCTCCCCGAGGACCGGCTGGACCGTGCCGTGACCAACCTCGTCCACAACGCCCTCCGGCACGGCCGGGGTTCCGTCGAGATCACCGTCCACGACGCCGACGGCCGGGCGGAGATCCACGTCCGCGACCACGGCCCCGGCATCCCGCCCGGCTTCCTGCCCCACGCCTTCGACCGCTTCACCCGCGCCGACCCCGCCCGCTCCGGACACGGCACCGGCCTCGGCCTCGCCATCACCGCCGCCCTCACCCGCGCCGCAGGCGGCCACTACGGCGCCACCAACCACGAGAACGGCGGCGCCGACATCTGGATCCGCCTCCCCCTCGCCGCCCGGTCACCCCGATGAGCATGTCCGAGCAGTCCGAGCGGTCCGAGCGGTCCGAGGCCGTCCGGCTCGGACCGGTCGGGAGGGGGGACGCGGCGGCCGAACGGCGGGGGCCGGGGTCATTGGGCCCATGGCCCGCGAGGCGCGCCTCCACTGTGATGGACGCCTGACCGCTACCCAGGAGGCCGGAGATGCGTCCGCTCGTCGGCACGACCGCCCGCACTACCGAACGAATCCCCGAGAGCTGCCCGGTGCTGCCCCCACACATCCGTGCGGTCGTGCTCGACACCGATTCGGTCATCACCGATCTGTCCCAGGTGCAAGCGGCGGCCTGGACCTGCATCCTCGACGCCTACCTCGAGGCGTATGCGCCAGGAGCGGGATTACGCGGGCCCGAGCCCGAGACGGAGCTGCCCCGCTTCCCGGACAGTACCCATCCCGTGGGCGCGCTGGTGCCGTTCCTCGAAGCACGCGGGCTCGAAGCCGGAAGCCTGGGCGAGGCCATGAGGGCCGCGCATATGCTCGCCGTCCGTCAACAGGCCATGCTTCAGAGGTACTTGCACCACTATGGCGTCGGCATCAGGCGGGGCACGGCCGAGTTGCTGGGGGATCTCCGCCGCCGGGGCATCGCCTGCGCCGCCGTCTCCGGCACGGCCAGGGCGCGCGGCCTGCTCGCCTCCCGCGGTCTTCTGCCCCTGCTCGACGTGGTGCTCGACGGGGACGACCAGGGACACCGGCGCGCACCGGCCCGGCCGGATCCGGCGCTGCCGCACCGCGCGGCCCGGCTGCTGGGGGCCGGCCCGCAGGAAACGGCCGTGGTGGACGCCTCCCCGTACGGTGTGGAGGCCGCCTCCCGCGGCGGGTTCGGCCGGATCGTCGGGCTCACGCCGGCCGGGGACGTCCACCGGATGACCGAGATGTTCCACCGGGGCGCCGACGTGGTGGTGCACGAACTCGGCGACCTGGGCGTCGCGCCCCGTACGGCGGTGGCCGCGATGGCCTGATACCCGGGCAGCCGGCCTCCGGAGCCGGGACCTTCGGGCCCGCCCGGAGCCGTACGGCCCCGGGCGGGAGCGGTCACGGGGCAGGAACCTGTGCGGCACGGGACACCGGTGACGGATCCCCGGAGACGGCGGCGCATCCGCGGGCCCCCTCCCGGCCCTCCACCTCTGGAGAAGACCATGCTTCCGACAGACGCCCCGCCCACCGGCCGTGTGGTGGTGGGTTTCGACGGCTCGGACCCCGCGCTGCGCGCCCTCGACCAGGCGGCCGAGGAGGCCCTGCGGCGCGATGCGGCCCTGGAAGTCGTCTGCGGCTGGCCCTGGGGCCTGCGCGCGCCCGGGACCGGAGCGGACCCGCGGGGCAAGCGGCAGCGGCCGGGGGAGATGCGCGGCGCGGACGAGGGACAGATGCTCTACGACGCCGGGCGCGCCGTGACCGATGCCGCCGTCGAGCGGATCGCCTCCCGCCATCCGGGGCTGCGGACCGAACCGCACCTGACCACCGAACCGGCGGCCCGGGCCCTCCTGCGGGCGGGGCGCGATGCCGCGGTGACGGTCGTCGGAACCCGGGGGCACGGCGGCTTCGCCGGTCTGCTGCTGGGGTCGGTCGGCCTGCGCGTGGCCGCCCACTGCTCCGGACCGCTGCTGGTCGTGCGCGGCGGGACCGCCGGCACCCGGGGCGTCGTCTTGGTCGGCCTCGCCTCGGAGGCGGACACCGACGCGGTGCGCTTCGGCTTCCAGGAGGCACGCCGGCGCGGTGCCGCGCTCAGGGTTCTGCACGCCTGGCAGTACCCGGCCGTGCCGCCGGGCGCCGGACCGTGGGAGGACACCGGCCTGCAGCACACGCGCGAGGCGGCCGTACCGGCCTTCGCGACGGCGGTGCTGCGCGAGGAGTACCCGGACGTGGAGGTGCGCACCGAGGCGGTGTACGAGGGCGCCGGGCGGGCGCTGGTCGAGGCGAGCGCGGAGGCGGACGTCGTCGTCCTCGCCGCCCACCGCCCCCGCCACCCGCTGGGCCTGCAACTCGGCCCCGTCACCCACGCGGTGCTGCACCACGCCCACTGCCCCGTGACCCTGATCCCCGTGGCCTGAGGCGGACCCGGCCCAACCGGCCCCCGGAGCAGGGGCTTTCGGCCCTCGGCCGGATACCGCCGCACACCGGACAGTGGACATACGCGCATACACAGCCTTCACCCCGGAGGTGCTCATGCCCACCACCCTCACCGTCGGACTCGACGGCACCGACCACAGCCTCGCCGCCGCCGACTGGGCGGCCGCCGAGGCGGCACGCCGCGGGGCGGCACTGCGCCTGGTGCACGCCTGGGTGTGGCGGTCCCCGGACGTCCCGGTCGCCGTCGACGCCGAAGCCCAGCAGAAGTGGGCCGAGGACGTGCTGAAGGAGGGGGAGCGGCGGGTGACCGCCGCCCACCCGGGCCTGGAGGTCGGCACCCGGCTGCTGCCCGACGACCCGGTGTCCGCCCTGGTGGCCGAGACCGCCCGGAGTGGCTTGCTCGTCCTGGGCTCACGCGGCTACGGCACGCTCGTGGGCCACCTCGTCGGCTCCGTGGCGCTGCACGTCCTGCGGGAGGCCGTCGGCCCCGTCGTCCTCGTGCGCAGCCCGCGCGAGGACGACGCCGGACGGCGTGCCCGGGGCGAGGTCGTCGTGGGTGTTCCGGACGCGGACGAGGCGGCCGTCGCGCCCGCGCTGGACCTCGCCTTCGAGGCCGCGGCCGCGCGCGGGGCACGCCTGCGGGCCGTGCGGGCCTGGACGATCCCCCCGGTCTTCGCCTGGAGCGCCGGCTCCTACTGCCTCGCCGCCGAGGCGGGCGGCCTGGAGCAACTGGAGCAGCAGCGTCTGAGCGATGCCGTGCGCCCCTGGCGCGAACGGTACCCGCGGGTGGATGTGGTCGAGGAGACCGAACTGGGCGGCGCCGCACAGGTGTTGCTGGCCCGGAGCGCGTCCGCCTGTCTGCTGGTGGTCGGACGGCATGCCGCGGACGGGCACGGCATCCGCCGCATCGGCTCGGTGACACACGCGGTCCTGCACCACGCACCTTGTCCGGTGGCGGTCGCGGCCGGCGTCTGACCCGTTCGTTTCACGGAAGCTGTACGAGGAGCAGGGTCACGTCGTCGTCGGCGGCGTGGTCCGGGCGCATGGCTTCGAGCAGGGAGTCCGCCACGGTCTCCAGGTCGTCCGACTTGTCGAGGGCCGCGCCCAGTTCACCGGCCAGGGCCGTGATCCGCTCCTCGATGTCCGTCCGGGGCGTCTCCACCAGCCCGTCGGTGTAGAGCAGGAGAACCGACATCGGGGGAGCGGCGCAGGTCGTCTGCCCGTGTGCGACGCCTCCCACGCCCAGGGGCACGCTCACCGGCGTGGCCAGCGGCTCGACGTCGCGGCCGGGAGCGGCCAGCAGCACGGGCAGGTGCCCCGCCGAGCAGAGCGTGATCCCGGCGCTGCCGGGGCGGACGACCAGATAGCAGCAGGTGACCAGCTGGTCGGGGAGGTCGGCCACGACGGCGTCCAGGACGTCCATGAGCCGGTGGGGCGCCATGCCGGTACGGGCCAGGGCGTTGGCGGCCGAGCGGAGCCGGCCCATGACGGCGGCCGCTTCCAGGCCGCGGCCCATCACGTCGCCCATCAGGACACCGACTCCGCCGTCCGCCAGCGGGACGAGGTCGAACCAGTCCCCGCCGACCCCCGCGCCCCGGGTGGCGGGCAGATACCGGCTGGCGGTGCGCAGCCCGGGTACGTCGGGCGGGGTGCCCATGAGACTGCGCTGCAGGGTCAGCGCGACATGCCGCTGCTCCTCGTAGAGCCGGGTGAGCTCGGCCTCCGCCGCCTTGCGTTCGGTGACGTCGCGGACGGCCGCCGAGAACAGCACGCCCTCGGGCGACCGCAGCGGGCTGAGGCTGATCTCGACGGGGAACTCCCGTCCGTCCTTGCGCAGCCCGTACAGCTCCAGCCCGGCGCCCATGGGACGGAACTGCTGGTTGCGCGCATAGCTCTCGCGGTGCGCCGTGTGCCGGTCGCGGAACCGGCCCGGTACGAGGACTTCCACGGGACGCCCCAGAAGCTCCCGGCGGTCGTATCCGAACAGCGCCTCCGTCTGGGCGTTCACCAGCCGGATGACACCCCCGTCGTCCACGATGACCATGGCGTCGGGAGCGGATTCGAGCAGCCCCCGGAACCGCTCGTCCGCCGCGCCGCGGTCGTCGGCGCACGGGCGACGGCCGTCGCGGAGGCACACCGCCCGGCCGGCGGAGCCCTGTTCGTCGAGGACGGTGTGCTCGGCCATCCGCCTGCCTTCCCTGGGTCGCCCGATGTCCTTGTCCTACAGGAGGACCCCATCACCGTGGGGCGACTCTGGCATATACAGGCTTCGGGGCTGCCTCCGAAAGTCGGCGGGCGATCACTTCTCCACCCTGGGAGCGAAGATCTGTACGCGCGTTGCCCCGGACCGACCGGGTGGCCGGACCGGCGGGTGGTACCGGCCGCCCGCCCTTCAGCCGGCCGGGACCACCGCGACGGGGCACCGCGCGTGGTGCAGTACACCGTGGGTCACGGGGCCGATGCGGGTGCCGGGCAGGGGCCTGTCCTCGCGGCGTCCGACGACGAGCAACCGGGCGTCGGCGGCGGCCTCGAAGGCGCAGCCGAGCAGCGGGTCGTGGGGGTCGTGGTGGCCGAGGCCGGTCACGACGGGGCCGGCCTCGGCCGGTGCGGGTTCGTCGGGTTCGTGGACCACGGCCACGGGCGCGGAGGCGTGGGCGATGACCGGCAGGCTCACGGAGCCCAGGAGGAAGCCCTGCAGGCTGCCGAGGCCGCGCGATCCGAGGGCCAGGAGCACGGACTCCGCCGCGGCGTCGACGAGCGCCTTCGGCGGGAGGTCGGCCACCCGCTCCATGCCGATCCGCAGCCGGGGGCGGGTATCCCGCCGTTCCCCTGCCATGTCCTCGCGTCCGGCGGGCCGGAGCGCACGCCGGGCCGCCCGTGCGGGGCGACCTTCTGGACGGGAAGGAGGCCATCCACTTCTCGCGGATCCCGATTGCGCGGTGCACGGCTGCCGGCCGCTTCCCCGCGTCCTTCAGACATCCTTCCCGCCACTTCCATCACACCACTCCGAGGAGCGGCCTGCCAGGGCCGGCCGGCCTCTTCCCGCGCCGCCCGGGGTACCCCCCCGGCGCGGCGCCGGAAGCCTCGCCGGTCGCGACGACGTCCGGCGCCTGTCGGTGCTGGACGGCCGTCGTCCGGCCGCGCGCACGATGTGCCCGACCCAGTGGTTCCGGTCCCGGTCGGCGGGGACGTCGGCGGGCTGGTCGGACAGCAGGATCCACGCATGCGGCAGTCGCAGTCCCGGGCCGCGGCGGTGGGCTTCGCCGACCGCTCACGGCGCGGCCGCCAGGCTCTCGTTCGCCTGTGCGGGGCAATCGACGGTGGCCGCGCGGCGGTGCATGGTCAGGGGCGACGGGCGGTCGACGACGATCGTCGGGCCCGTGCCCGTACCAGGAAGGACGGCCGCCATGCGCATCCTGCTCGTCGCCAGCGCGTTCAACAGCCTTACCCAGCGGGTCTTCACGGAACTCGTCGACCGGGGGCACACCGTGGCCGTCGGCGTGGCGGACGACGAGGCGGCGCTGCGTGCGGCGGTGTACCGCCACCCCGCGGACCTGGTCGTCGCGCCGATGCTCAGGACGGCGATCCCCCGCGACGTCCGCGCACGCCACACCTGCCTCGTCGTCCACCCCGGCCCGCCCGGCGACCGCGGCCCGTCCTCGCTGGACTGGGCCCTGCACACGGACGCCCGGGAATGGGGCGTGACGGTGCTGCAGGCGGAGGAGGAGATGGACGCGGGGCCCGTCTGGGCCGATGCCGCCTTCACGGTGCCCGAGGGGGTGGCAAAGAGCGATCTGTACCGGGGCGAGGTCACCGACGCCGCCGTCCGGGCCGTGCTCCTGGCCGTCGAGCGGTACGACTCCGGCGAGTGGCTGCCCCGGCCCCAGGACGGCCTCCCCGCACGGGTCCGCCCGTACCTGTCCCAGGACGTGCGCCGCATCGACTGGCGGACGCAGCCGACCGCGTCCGTCCTGCGCGCGCTGCGCGCCGCGGACTCGTGGCCGGGGGTGCGGGACGAACTCCTGGGGTGCGCATGGTTCCTGCACGGCGGCCACGCCGAGGACCGGCTGCGCGGGACCCCGGGCGAGGTGCTGGCCACCCGCAACGGCGCCATCTGCCGGGCGACCGCCGACGGCGCCGTGTGGATCCCCGAACTGCGCCGCTGCCGGACGGAGACGACACCGCCCGGTATCAAACTGCCCGCCGCCCTCGCGCCGGCCGGCCGGCTGTCCGGGGTCCCGGACGTCCCGGCCCCTCCGGATCACCGGTCGGCCTGGAGCGACATCCGGTACACGGAGCGGGGCGAAGTGGGCTTCCTCCGGTTCCGCTTCCCCGGCGGGGCGATGAGCACGGAGCAGTGCCGACGGCTGCTGCGCGCCTACCGCCTCGCCCGCGAGCGGCCGGTCTCGGTGCTCGTGCTCGGCGGCGAACGGGACTTCTTCTCCAACGGCATCCACCTGGGCGTCATCGAGGCGGCCCCGGACCCGGCCGCGGAGTCGTGGGCCAACATCGTCGCCATGGACGACCTGGTGGAGGAGGTGCTCACCACCACCGACCGGCTGGTCGTCGCGGCCCTCGCGGGCAACGCCGCCGCGGGCGGGGCGATGCTGGCGCTCGCCGCCGACGAGGTGTGGTGCCGGGACGGCGCGGTGCTCAACCCGCACTACCGCCTGATGGGCCTGTACGGGTCGGAGTACTGGACGTACACCCTGCCCCGGCGCGTCGGCGCCGAGCAGGCCCGGGCGCTGATGGACGAGGCCGCGCCGCTGAGCGCGGCCCGCGCCCTGTCCCTGGGGCTGGCCGACCGGGTCCTGCCCGTCGCGCCCGGGGAGTTCGCCGGCGCGGTCGCCGCGCTGGCGGCGGACGTCGTCCGCCACACCGACGTACCGGCCCGGGTGGCCCGAAAGAAGGCGGAACGCGAACGGGACGAGGCCGCCCGGCCGCTCGCGGCCCACCGCGCCGACGAACTGGCGCGCATGCACGCGACGTTCTTCGCGCCCGACGCCCCGTATCACGCCCTGCGGTCGGCGTTCGTGCGCAAGCGGCCGATGCCAGGGACGGCCGAACGGCTGGACGAGCTCTCCCGGTTGCGCTTCCGCCCGCTGGGTCGGTGGGCGGATTGAAGATGGGGTGCGGGTGGGGCACATGGCACGGATGGCGCGCCGCTCACCTCGCCGGGCGCGATGCGGATCCGCAGGTCGCGCTTATATATGCATACCCCTTCGAGAGTTCCTGCGATTTGCTCGCGGCGGTGAGGTAGCTCCTCGTGGATTTGGGCCGGCCGTCCTTCCCTGATGGCTCGGGCTTCCAGCTGTTTTGAAGTGGTCCCTGGGCGACGGGGGTTGATCGAGCGGCGCCCACTCACCCAAGCCGTATAGGCGGGCCGCGCCTTTCCGGCGCCGCAGCATGCCAGTGACCGTGACGCGTACCCGCGCGGCGAAGAGTGCGTAGCGCGTCACGGTCACCGGCATCATGCCGACGCGGTCAAGGCCGCCGAGACCGTCAGCCGGGCGAGTCGCGGCTATGACCCGGGTGAGAAGACCAACGGCCGCAAGCGGCACCTGGTCGTCGGGTGTGCGGCGCTGCCAGTCGGAGCGGTGGGCCTCGACGGCCGTGCCCGCCAGGACGGTCAGGCCGACGCCGCCGAGGACCGAGAGCGCGTCGATCGTGGCAGCGGCCTGGCCCGGCATCGGCGACCGGAGTGGAGCCGGCCTTGCCGTCGGGTCACTCCGCCGCCCGCTGCTCGCGCGCCGACCGGATGGCCAGCACGTTGTCGACCAGTCGTACGGCGTCTGTCGCCGGGTCCATCGGCATGGCCAGTAGCGCGCGCACGTATGCCGGGGCCAGGACCAGCTCGAAGATGTCCGTCCAGGTCAGCGCGGCGGCACCGGCGGCATCCAGGGTGGCCTGGATCTGGCGGATCCGTGGCTCGGCGAAGCTCAGTGCGTCCTGCCCCTCGTCGCCGGCCCGGAGCAGGGCCCGGAAGAAGGCCAGGTGGCCGGGACGGGTCAGATCGGTGAGCAGGGTGGTGACCCAGATCTGGAGGTCGGCCCGCAGGTCGCCGGTGGCAGGGAGCGGCGAACGGCTGCCCAGCTCGTCCACGACCGCGTCGATGATCAGGCCGTCGGCGGTGCGCCAGCGCCGGTAGACGGTGGCGAGGTGGACGCCCGAGCGGGCCGCCACCTCCGCGATCTCGACGGTGCCGTCGGTGGATTCGGCCAGCAGCTCGCGGGTGGCCGCCCGAACGGCCTCGCGAGTGCGGGCGGTACGGCCTCCGGGGCGGGCTGTCCCTGATGCTTGCGTCACCACCTCACTCTATCGCGAATCTCTTGCATTAGCGCAGTCGGCAGGTCTACGTTAAACGCGAATTATTCGCATCAGGGGTGCAGGGATACTGAGGCGCCTCGCAGATCGAAGCGGAACCGGAGGCCCCTCATGGCTCACGTACTCGTCGTCGGCGGCGGAATCGCGGGTGACACACTCGCGCTCCTCATGGAACGGGACGGCTGGACAGTCACCGTCGCGGAGATCGCGCCGGCCCTGCGCACCGGCGGCCAGACCGTCGACCTGCGCGGCGACAGCCGGGAGGTGCTGGAGCGCGCCGGCCTCCTCCAACAGGCCCTGGGCCGCCTGGTGCCGCAGCGCGGTGCGGCCTGGATCGACGCGCGGGAGCGGCGCCTCGCCGAGATGCCGGTGGAGGCGTTCGACGGGCGGGGCTACGTCTCCCGCGAAGAGCTGCTGCGCACCGACCTCGCCCGGATCCTCCACGAAGCGGCCGGGCCGGGTGTGACGCACCGGTTCGGCGAGACCGTGGACGCGCTGGAGGACACCGGGACGGGCGTGCTCGCCCGCTTCCGCAGCGGCACGGGGGAGAAGTTCGACCTGGTGGTCGGCTCCGACGGCGCGCACTCGCGGGTCCGCGCGCTGCGGTTCGGGCCGGAGGAGGGCTACCGCAAGCCCCTCGGCCTGGCGCACGCCTGGTTCACCCTCACCGAACAGCCCGGGACGCCGCCGCTGGACGGCTGGTTCCTGATTCACAACGCGCCCGGCCGACGAAGCGTCGAAGCCCGCCCCGGCCACCCCGGCGAGCAGGAGATCGGCCTGACCTTCGCCGCCGGCACCCTGCCCCCACGGCAGGACCGTGAAGCCCAATTCGCCCTGCTGGAGCGGACCTTCGCCGACGTCGGCTGGCGCACCGCCGAGTTCCTGGCCGCCGCCCGGCAGGCCGAGGACTTCTCTCTCGACACCTACGACCAGGTACACATGCCGCGCTGGTACGACGGCCGGATCGTCCTGCTCGGCGACAGCGCCTGGTGCGCGAGCCCGCTCAGCGGCCTCGGCACCGCCCTCGCCCTGCGCGGCGCCGCCGAATTGGCGGCCGCGCTCCGGGCCGTCGGCGCGCCCGGCGACACCGCCGGGGTGCCCGCCGCGCTGACCGCCTTCGAGCGGACGATGCGGCCCAGGACCGCCTCTGCCCAGCAACTCCCGCCCGGCCGGGTCGTGTCCATGGCCCCCAAGTCCGCGCTGGGTATCCGGGTCAACGCGCTGGCGATGCGCGGACTCCAGTCGAAGGCCGCGCGCCCGCTCGTCAACCGAGCCCTCGCCGCCTCGGAACACGGCCGTACCGGCAGTCCGGCTGGCGCACCGCGGACCGGCCCGAGCGACTGACCGTCCGGCCGGACGGGCCCAGGACGGTTCTCAGGACCGGAGTGCCGCCCGAGGAGGAGGCGGTGGCCGTCCTGGGAGCCCCTTCGATGGGTGAGGGGCCGCCGCGAGATGGGGCCCGCAGGGGGTGACGGCCCCACCTGACACGTCCGCCGTGGTTGTCCACGCGCCGCCGGTCCGACGATGAGCACGCGGTGGCGGTATCCGCTCTTCCGGCAGGCGGCCCCGACGCCGGGAGCGGGGTTCGCCATGGGCCTCGGGGCCGTCGGTGTCCGTGTGACAGCGGATGGTGCCCGGCCGTCTGCCGGCGCCGCCTGCCGTCTCGGCTGGGTTTCTCCTGTACCGCAAGTACCTTGAGCAGGACGAGGTTGGAGCTAAGAGGACGACGGCCGCGGAGTACGGCATCAGCCTCTTCGCCCTCCCAGGACCGGCGAATCAGCCCTCACTACTGGCGCCTTCACGCTGAAATTCATTGAAATCCCGTAGAACGCCCTTTAGCTGAGGGTATGGACGGGAGGATGAATAGGGCCGGTCGAGGCGCGACGGATAGCACTCTCGCCGCGTTTGCGCTGTCGAGGCCACCTGGCGGCCCGAGTTCATAGCCTTACTTGGGTGTCCATGCCTGGCTCGGTGAGCTGGTGCCGCAGTTCCACATCACTACAGGGACGCCGGGCGTGCCTTGTGCCATGGCTGTGTCCAGGCACAGGCCGGAACTCGCGTTTTTGATGGGCGTGCTCTGGTTCGGGTTGAAGACCCAGTTCTGGGTGGGCGAACCGTTGCAGTCCCAGAGAACGGCCCTTGTCCCAGGAGTGTGGGCGCCGGTGGCGCCGTTGGCCACGTCGAGGCACTTGCCCCCGATGGTGAGGGTCCCCGATCCGTTGCCGGTCCACTTCTGGTTCACTCCGCCGTTGCAGTCCCAGAGCGCGATCTGGGTTCCGTTGGTGGTGACGTAGCCGGGATCGTCCATACAGCGACCGGACACCCCGTTGACCAGCGTGAACGGGGAGGCGACCTGCTTCTGCGCCAGGCTGTGGGACTCACCCTTCCCTGCCGCTGAGGCCGTCATCGGAGCGGCTGCCAGCACGGCCGTACTCAACGCCACTCCAGCGACGAACCCATACCTTTTGGCTCGGAACTCCAAGTTCATGACCGACCCCCTTCTCGCAGAATCCCCCCTGTACGGGGAGCAACCCCATAACAGCGCGCTTTGTCAATCACAGACAGGGTTCAAGCGCATCATTCACCCTTAAGGCTGCTAAGTACGCTTAGCGGGGTAACCCTCTCGGTCTGCGAGAAGACCCTCATCCTCGGCGAGGGCACGGGACAAGGCCCGTATGCCAAGGAGGTCTCCTGAACACGCGGCAATGGCGTCGAACGCCGATGCGCCGAGAGCGCCAGGACCGGACTCGACCGCCTGGTCGGCCGGCATCCTCACCGAACCCGAACCCGAACCTTTCGTCATGCCGCAGCCGACAACGCCCGCTTCGACGGAGGGCCCGGCGGAAGCCTGCTCAACACCCTCTCGGATCCGCAACTTCCCTTTTTGGAAAGGCCCAAGGCAGTGACAGTCCTCAGCGGACGTGGCCGGTGCCGGCCTGCAGCGCCCTCGTCCTGCTCATCGGAGCAGCCCCGGGCCCTGCGCACCAGGCTGTGGAACCGGCCGTCGTCGCCGGCGGGCGTGCGGGAACATCCGGGCCGCACCAGCGCGCACCATGTCGCGTTCCAGCGGTTCCGGAGGGCGCCTCCACGATCAACGGGTGTGGGCCGGGCGTCCGATGTCGCCGTGGTGCACGGGCCGCACTGTGGATGGCTTCCGGTCCGCCGCGTCCACGACGGCAGTACAGTCCGCCCGTCGCACCGCTGCGGTGCAGGGGGCGGGCAGGCTTCTTCTCGGGG
The DNA here is from genome assembly GCF_041519305.1 of Streptomyces luteireticuli. Taxonomy (NCBI): domain Bacteria; kingdom Bacillati; phylum Actinomycetota; class Actinomycetes; order Kitasatosporales; family Streptomycetaceae; genus Streptomyces; species Streptomyces luteireticuli. The sequence goes on along the minus strand of NZ_CP167927.1, from coordinate 318,094 downwards.
GAGGGGAACCATGCGGCACAGGTTGGTGACCCGATATGGCGGGTCACATCGTGCGGATCGAACGGCCGCTCACCTCGCCGGGCACGATGCGGATCCACAGGTCGCGCTTGCCGCCCGCCCAGGGCTGCGCTCCCGGGCGCTCGCCGAGGGTGTGTACCGCGTGCGGATCGGTGATGTGATCCGCGGTGCCCTGGACGAGGACGCTCCAGCCGTTGCTCAGGTGCTCGTCGATGTGGTCGGTCTCGAAGGCCAGTTGGTCTCCCGCGGTCACCGCCGCAGCCCCGTCCGCGTCCGTGCGGTACACGATGGTGCGGGCGTCGACCAGGAAGTTGACCGGGAGCACCACGGTCCCGGTTCCGGCGGACAGACCCAGGCGGCCGATGCCGTGCGTACCGAGCCGCTCCCAGCACTCGTGCTCCGACAGCCGCATGAGCACCGGGCGGGCCGCCGGTGCGGACTGGCCGGGGGCGGCGTCGGGGCGGCCCGTCACGAGATCCGTGTAGGGCATCTCCAGGGCGGCGGCCAGTCGCATGACGGCGGCCGGGTCGAAGTCTCCCGGGAACTTCTCCAGTTGACGCAGATAGGCGACCGACATGCCGGCACGGTGCGCCAGTTCCTCCCGGGTCATGCCCAGCTGTTCGCGGCGCAGGGCGGCGCGGGTGCCCAGGGCGTCGTCACTGCCCGATGACGTTCCTTCGCCGTGCACGGCCGCTCCTCCGCACTGTCGCCCGCCGTCCGATCCCCCTCGATCAGAGGATCAGACGGGCCGGGTTCGTGCCACTGCTGAGCGGCCGTTCGGCAGGAGGTCAGAACAGCGGGCCCACGACCGGCGGCTCCGGCACCCGGGACCTGGTGGGGGGCGTGGTGAGGCGGAGCTCGACGTTCACCACCCCCTCCACGGCACGGACGAGCCGGGCCAGGATCGGGACCATCGATGTGTCGGACAGCGAACCGGAGAGGGTCACCACGCCCTCCGTCACCTGGGCCTCCACGGTCGGCCGGCGGTTGCGGAAGAGGTGCGAGAGAACCTCCTCGCGGACCTCACGGGCGATGTCCTCGTCCTCGCGCAGGTAGACCTTGAGGAGGTCGCTGCGGCTGACGATGCCCGTCAGCATGCCGTGTATGTCCACGACCGGCAGGCGTTTGACGCCCCTGCGGGCCATGATCCGCGCGGCCTCCGCCACGGTCGCATCGGCGTGGACGGTGACCGCCGGGGTGCTCATCAGCTCCTCGGCCGTGCCCGCGCCCGCCTTCGCCAGGTCGTCGAGCTGCCGCAACTGCTCCAGGCGGGACGGATCGCGGTCCTTGAACTCCTCCTTCGGCAGCAGGTCGGCCTCGGAGACGACGCCGATGACGCGGCCCTCGCCCTCGAGCACCGGCATCGCACTGACCTTCCACTCCGCGAGCGTCCTGACGATCTCCTTGTACGGGGCCGTACGGCTGATCGCCACGACTGTCTGGGTCATGACGTCACTGACCGTGCGCTGGATGCCGTTCATCGCTGACTCCTCCCGAGCCTGCGGGGGCCTAGGGGGCCGGGAAGCGGCCGCCCGTGTCGTCGTTCGCGTAGGTGAGGCGCTGGTGGACGGCGACCACGCCGTCCACCGAGCGGCACAGCCGCTCGATCACCGGGATCAGGCTCCGCGCCTCCACCGAGCCGGTGAGGGTGACCTGCCCGTCCTTGACGTCCGCGATGACCTCCGACGGGGCCAGGCCCAGGGTCCGCCGCAGCAGGTCCCGGTGGATCTCGTCGCGGATGGCGGAGTCGTCGCGCAGGAAGACCCGCAGGATGTCGGCCCTGCTGATGATGCCGAGGAGCCGGTCCGCCTCGTCGACGACGGGCAGGCGTTTGACGCCCTGCACGGTCATCAGCCGGGCCGTCTCGACGACGTTCCACTCCGGGCGGGCGCACACCGGGGGCGCCGACATCAGCTCCTCCGCCCGGGCGCCTTCGGCCTTCGCGCGCTCCCACTCCTCCAGATTGGGCACCGGCACGCGGCCGAAGGGGTCGGGCTGGTCGGCGGACTTGCGCATCAGGTCGGCCTCGGAGACCACACCGATCACCCGGCCGTCGCGGGCCACCACCGGCACGGCGGTGACGTCGTTCTCCGCGAGCTCCTTGACGATCTCCTTGAAGGGCGTGTCCGGGCGGACCTGGACCACGTTCCGCGTCATGAGCTCGTCGACTGTTCGGTGCTGCAGCATGGCCCCGCTCCTTCTTCGGAAGCTCTTGGTGCCCAGGATTCCAGCGTGGCCGGGCCGCGGCCCGGCCGGAATGAGCCGGTTGGCCCAGGCGGGGGGACGCCCGGCCCTCCCTGCGGTGCCGCGGTCCGGAGCGACCATGGAGGAAGGGCCCGGCGGCCGGGCCCGCCGCTTCCGGAAGGGGGATTCCGGTGACCGCAGCACCCACGATGGACGACGCGCGCGTCGCGGAGCTGGTGCGCGACGCGGCCGCGGCCCCGTCCATGCACAACGCGCAGCCCTGGCGGTTCCGCTACACGCGGGGCGACCGCACGTTCCGGCTGTACGCCGACTTCGAGCGGCGCATGCCGCACGCCGACCCCGACGCCCGGGCCCTGCACCTGGGGTGCGGCGCCGCGCTCTTCAACCTCCGGGTCGCCGTCGCGCACGCCGGCCACCACCCGGACGTCGCGCTCCTGCCCGCCCCCGACGACGCGGCCCTGCTCGCGACCGTGCGGCTCACCGCGCCCAGCGCGGGCGACGCCGCCCTGGCCCTGCTCCATCCGGCGATCCACCGACGGCACACCAGCCGGTACCCGTTCTCGGAGACCCCGGTTCCCGAGCGCCTCAAGGCCGCCCTCGCCTACGCCGCCGCACAGGAGGGCGCCGCTCTCGCCTTCCCGGAGTCCTGGCACCTGCGCTGGATCCAGGAGCTCACCGAGGAGGCCGAGGCACGCAACCTCACCGACCGCGGCAGCGAGGAGGACCTGGCCCACTGGACCCGCATCGGCATAGCCGCCGCCGACACCGCCACCGACGGTGTCCCCGACTACGCCTTCGGCCCGCGCAAACTCGGCGGCCGGGCGCCCGTACGCGACTTCGCGGGCGGTCGGCCCACCTCCGACTTCGGGGCGACCCCCTTCGAGAACGACCCCCACCTGGCCCTGCTCAGCACGGCTGAAGACCATCCTGCCGACTGGCTGCGCGCGGGCCAGGCCCTGGAACGCGTCCTGCTCCTGGCCACCCAGGAGGACCTGGCCACCGCCCTCTCCACCCAGGCCCTCGAATGGCCCGACCTGCGCTGGCCCCTGCGCGACCCCTCCACCGGCACCGGCCGTGTACAGATGATGCTGCGCCTCGGCTACGGACCGAAGGGACCCCGGGTCGCGCGGCGGCGCGTGGAGAACGTCCTGGCCATCGAGGACTGAGCGGCTCATCGAGGCGTCTCGTCGAGGACTGGGCGTCGTCGCGTCGTCGAGGACCGAGCGGGCGGCCGTCAGCGCACCAGCACCCGTTCCCCGGAGCGGGGGACGACGGCGTTCCAGCCCAGGCCGCGGTCGACGCGGTCCCGCAGGGCCTCGGCCGACTCCGGTTCGCCGTGGACGAGGTAGGTGGCGTTCGGCGAGGGGGCTCCGCGGAGCCAGCCGAGGATCTCGGCGGCGTCCGCGTGCGCGGAGAAGCCGGGGACGTCGACGACCTCGGCGCGCACGGGAACGTACTCGCCGAACATCTTGAGTGTGCGCGCGCCGTCCACCAGGTCGCGGGCCCGGGTGCCCTGCGCGGCGAAGCCCACCACGATCACCGTGTTCCTGGAGTCGGGCAGCAGTCGGCGCAGATGGTGCAGGACGCGGCCGCCGGTGGCCATGCCGGAGGCGGAGACGATAACGGCCGGGCCCTCGGTCTCGTTGATGGCGATCGACTCGGCGACCGTACGGGCGGCCGAGAACGGGGCCGGGTCCAGGGCGGCCGCCCCTTCGGCCAGGATCTCCGGGCGGATCTCGGGGGACCGCTGCTCCAGCGCTTCCTCATAGACACGTAGCGCCGCGAGGGCCATCGGGCTGTCGACGTGGATGGGCACGGTGGGCGGGATGTGCCCCGAACTCCGCAGATGTGCCAGCTCGTTGAGGACGACCTCGGTGCGGTCCACGGCGAAGGACGGGATCACCACCAGTCCGCCCCGGGCGAGAGTGCGGTGCAGGGCGTCGGCGAAGACGGCCCGGCGGGGCGGTGTTTGGAGTGGCCGCGGCGGTTGGCGTGGTCGGCCTGCTCCTCCTGGAGGCGGGCGCTGTCGCGCAGCACGATCTCCGCGAGCCGGGCCGTTTCTTGCGGCGCAGGTCCGCCAGGCCCTGGAAGAGCCCGCAGTCCACCAGGATCCGCGAGTGATCGGTCTCGACCATGAACTTGCTCCTGGTGACGGTGCCCACGCCGCCGAGGAGCGACAGCAGGCCCGGCCTGATCGTGCTGGTCATGCCACGGCCTCCTGACGCCGGGGCGTGAACTGCCTTTCTCTCCTCCGCCAGCACGGCCGGCAGGGGAGTGGCCAGGATGTCGGCGCGGATGGCGCCGCCGACCTCGGGGAGGGGCGCGCCCTCGTGCAGCGCGGCCAGACGGCCGGCGATCCGGTCGCGCAGACCGCCCGTGCCCAGGAGCTCCCGGTAGGCGTCCGCCGTCGTGGTGAAGCCGTTGGGCACCTTGATGCCCTCGGGCGGGAGACGGGTGATGAGCTCGCCCAGCGAGGCGTTCTTGCCGCCGACCAGGCCGCTGCCCGCCCGCCCCAGCTCGGCGAACGGAACGACGCGTCGAATCGGGGACATCACTGCCACCACACCGCTCGCCCGCGGGGGCCGCCAGGGCCGTACGGTCCCGTCCCGGTCCCGGTCGGCCCATGCCCGCGGGGCGCCGAGGGCCCAGGCTGGAACCGGACGCACCCCACGCTCCGGCGGCGGTGCCGGAGCGGACGATCCGGAGAACGGTGATGCCCCATGCACGCGCACCTCGGAGACCGCCTCGTCGTCGAGAGCCCGGCGACGGGTGCGACCAGACGGGACGGGGAGATCGTCGGTCTGCACCATGCCGACGGCACGCCACCGTACGACGTGCGGTGGTCCGACACCGACCGGGTGACGCTCGTCTACCCGGGGCCCGACGCCCACGTCCAGCACCTTGAGCACGAGGCCGCGGCTCCGCACTCCGGCTGACGCCCCGGCTGACGGAGGAAGCGGTAACGGACTACTGCTCGAGGACCACCACATTTTCGGCCTGTGGCCCCTTCGTTCCCTGCACCAGGTCGTATTCGACTCTGTCGTTGTCCATGAGGGACTTGAAGCCGGACGACTGAATGGCGGAAAAGTGCACGAAGACGTCCGGCCCGCCGTCGTCCTGGGAGATGAACCCGAACCCCTTGTCCGCGTTGAACCACTTCACGGTTCCTGTAGCCATCACATGTCCCTCACGCTTGGTGTCCGCTGCCCGATCTGTGTTCCCCGGGAGGACCGTGACGAACCCGGTGAGCGCGCGGGATGCGACGGTACTGCTCCGACCAGGGCACTCGCCGGTCCGCACGTCGGCCGAATCCCTCAGGGATGCGGCACGACGGCGACCGGGCACGCCGACCGGTGCAGCGCGGCGTGGCTGACGCGGCCCAGCTGGAGACCGAAGCGACCCTGCCGCCCGGGGGACCCGAGGACCAGGAGATCGGCCTCGGCGGAGAGGGCGGGCAGCGCCTTGTGCGCGGGACCTTCCACGGTCGTCAGCCGGACCCCGACCTCGGGGTACTCGGCCTGCGGTTCCTCCAGCGCGTCGGCCAGGAAGACGGAGGCCCGCCGCTCGTGGGCGTACGCGGTGTCGCCCGCCATCGCCACATGCTCCGCCGGGTGCTGCTCGGCGCAGCGCCAGACGCGTACCGCCTGGACCTCGCACCCGCGTGCCGCCGCCTCGCGCAGGGCGAACCGCACGGCGGCCCCCGACTCGTCGGGGCCGCCCACCCCGACGACGACCCGGCCGCACTCGCCCCGTACATTGCGTTCCCCGCCTCGTACCACGGTCACCGGGCAGTGGGCGCACCCGGCCACGGCCAGCCCCACCGAGCCCAGCAGCAGCCCGGCGACGACTCCGCGTCCCGAGGAACCGACGACCAGGGCCGCGGCCTCGTACGAGGCGCGCAGCAGTGCGTCCGCGGGGTCCTCGGGCACCACCACGGGGTGCACCTCGGCATCCGGGGCGCGTTTCCGGGCCCGCTGATCGGTCGAGGCGGCAATGTGCTCGGCCATGACCTCGTCCACGGGCCGTTCGCCGCCGAAGGACGGAACCGCTCCTTCGTAGCGCTCCCACAGGGACGCGTACACGATCCGCAGCGGCAGACCGAGGCGGACCGCCTCGTCCACGGCCCAGTCCAGGGCCGTCAGACTGCCGTCGGACCCGTCGACGCCCACCACCAGGGGACGTTCCATCGTGCCCACCGCCTCGTCCTCAGCCGGTGCGCCGGACGGGGATCGTGCGGGAGGCCGGTGTCTCCTCCGCCGCCCGTGGGACGGTCACGGTGAGGATGCCGGCGCGGTACTCCGCCGTGGGGTCCTCCTCGGGGATCCGGAACGGCAGCCGGACGGACCTCTCGAACGCGCCGTAGCGGAACTCGGAGTGTCGCTTGTCCTCCTTGCTCTCCGTGTGCTCGGCCCGGATGGCCAGGACGTCTCCCTCGACCGAGATCTCGATGTCCTTCTCCGGGTCCAGCCCGGGCAGTTCGGCGCGCAGCACATACTGCTCGCCGCCGTTCGTCACCTCGATCGGGATCACATGGGCGTTCCGGGAGCGCCAGGTCACCGGCCAGTCGGGGAACCCGGACCCCAGCCACTCCATCAGCTCGGGCAAACCCGACCGGTGCCTGGGCATTGGCGTGCCTGCCATGACGCACCTCCCTGTGCGACGCTTCCTCTGCCTCCTCCACGTTCCCGCGCGGCCACGGCACCGTCATGGGCCGTCCGGCCCCCGCGGCCGGGGCCGGGCGGGGCAGCCGTCGTCGTACGTATGGACCGTTCGGCCCACGCCGCGGGAGCGGTCGCGGGAACATGCTGGAAAGCAGTCCCGCCGCAGCGCGTCCGGGAACCGATCATCCGCAGGGAGCAGGTTGTGGATCAGGCAAGGACCTTCTCGCAGGAGCGACCGATCCGGGTGTTCCTGCTGGACGACCACGAGGTCGTGCGGCGGGGCATTCACGACCTGCTGGACGCCGAGGACGACGTCACCGTCGTCGGCGAGGCCGGGACCGTGGAGCGGGCGCTGGCCCGGGGGCCCGCCCTCCGCCCGGACGTCGCCGTGCTGGACGTGCGGCTGCCCGACGGAGACGGGATCACCGTCTGCCGGGAGCTGCGCTCCCATCTGCCGGACCTCGCCTGCCTGATGCTCACGTCCTTCGACGACGACGACGCCCTGCTCGACGCGATCATGGCGGGGGCCGCCGGGTACGTGCTCAAGCAGATCAAGGGCTCCGACCTCGTCGCCGCGGTCCGCACGGTCGCCTCCGGGCAGTCGATGCTCGATCCCTCGACCACGGCCCGGCTGATGAGCAGCCTGCGGGGCGGCGGGGAGGACGCCGAGCCGGAGGACGAGCGGCTGGCCGGTCTGTCGCCGCGCGAGCGCGACATCCTCGCCCTGATCGGCGACGGACTGACGAACCGTCAGATCGGCAAGCAGCTGTTCCTGTCCGAGAAGACGGTCAAGAACCACATCTCGCGCCTGCTCGCCAAACTCGGCGTCGAGCGGCGCATCCAGGCGGCCGTGATCGCCACGGAGGCCGCCGCGCACCACGAGCAGCCGGGGCATGCGTGAGGAGCACAGGATCGTGGAGGGAATCGTCGCCTATGGAGTGACCGCCGACGAACGGCCGCTGCTGGAGCGGGTGTTGGGACGCGACCACGACCTGCGGTGCCTGGACCTCGTCCTCGACGCGGACACCGTGCCGACGGCGGCCGGCCGGAGGATCGTCTGCAGCAGCGTCAACGACGTCCTGGACGCGTGCGTCCTGCGGGCCCTCGCCGAAGGCGGCACCGAGCTGATCACCCAACGGGCCACGGGGTACAACAACATCGACCTGGCCGCGGCCCGGGAACTGGGCCTGGCCGTGTCCCGGGTGTCGTCCTACTCCCCGTACTCCGTCGCCGAGTTCGCGTGGGCCCTCGCCCTGGCGGTCGACCGCAGGATCCCGCGGGCCGTCACCCGCACCCGTGACTTCGACTTCCGCCTCGACGGCCTGATGGGCCGCGACTTCCACGGCCGCACAGCGGGCGTCCTCGGTACCGGAAAGATCGGCGCCGCGTTCGCCCGTATCGCCGCGGGATTCGGGATGCGGCTGCTGGGGCACGACGTGGCGCCGAACGCGGAGTGCGAGGCGCTGGGCATGGAGTACGTCGGCCGTAAGCGCCTGTTCGCCGAGTCCGATCTGCTCAGTCTGCATGCGCCGTTGGTGCCGGACACCTATCACGTCGTCGACGCGGAGGCGCTGGCCCTGATGAAGGACGACGCCATCCTGGTCAACACCAGCCGGGGCGGGCTGCTGGACGCCCACGCGCTGGTCGAGACCCTGCGGGCCGGACGGCTGGACGGCGTCGGGCTGGACGTCTACGAGGAGGAGGCGGGCGTGTTCTTCTTCGACAAGTCGCTGGAGGTCATGACGGACGACGTCCTCGCCCGGCTGATGACCTTCCGGAACGTCCTGATCAGCTCCCACCAGGCGTACTTCACCCGCGACGCGGTCGGCCAGATCGTCCGGGCCACGGCGGACAACATCGCCGACCACCTCGCCGGACGGACCAACGACAACACGCTCGTGCCCGCCGGCGGGTCGTAGGCGGATCACCGCGGCGGTGCGGGAGGGCCGGTGGAGCGCAGCACCTCCAGACGGAGCCGGTACTCCTCCTCGTCGATCTCGCCGCGGGCGAAGCGCTCGGCCAGGATCTGCTCGGCGGACGCCGCGGGGGGAGAGCCCCAGTGGGGGCGCTCGTGGGGCCGGCCGAGGGAGCGGAAGAGCAGCACCAGGGCCCCGATGACCAGGACCCAGAAGAGGATCATGCCGATCGACATGGCGAGCCAGCCCCAGCCGCCGCCGTGGTTCCCGTACCAGAACATCATCGTCGGTCACCTCCGGGCCGGACGGAGGTCCGTCCGGCGTCCTGCTTCCAGCGTCCCGCGGACCGGACCGCAACGTAACGTGCCGCACGGCCCTCACCCTCGCCGTCCGGCCGGGAAACCAGCCGGGGCTCGCCGCCGTGCCCGCGTGCGCGTGCCGGGCGACGTCGGCCAGGGCCTCGCCCAGGGCCGCCACCGCGTCGTCGGCGACCGGGCGCACCTCGGTGTCCAGCAGGCCCTCCACGGTCAGGGAAATGCCGTCCGGAAGAGGCGTGGAGACCGTGGCCAGGTCCGTGCCCGTGATCTCCCTCGCGAGTTCGGCGATCCGTGTGGCGACGCCCGCGGCGACGGCCAGGGCGAAGAGCATCGCCACGTCGTCCTCCCGGAAACCCGTGCCGCCGGGCTTCTCGGTCGGATGGAGATTGCCGAAGACCTGGTCGCGTACCCGGATGGGGACGCCCAGGAAGCTGTGCATCGGCGGGTGGCGGGGCGGGAAGCCGTTGCTCCAGGTCGAGCCCGCGCCCCACCGAGAGCACCGCCTCCAGCAGGCTGTGCACCCGGTCCCGGGTGCCGCGCGCGGCGTTCAGCCGGGCCTGGAGTTCGTCGAGCAGCTCGTCCAGCCTGAGCTGCGGCAGCCGTACCGCGTCCTCTCCCATGCCCTCCACGGCTCCTCCGCCGTCCTCAGCAGATGCGGGGAAGCTGTTCCCCCACGGGCATGTCCATCACGCGGCGGGCGCCGACGGCCGTCCGCAGGACGACGCGTCCGGGATGCCCGCCGGCCGGTGGCACTTCCCCGATCCGCACGGCCTCCCGGCCTTCCGGCAAGGAGCGCAGTACCGCCAGGGCCTCCTCGGCCGCGCCGGGTGCGACGAAGGCGACCATGCAGCCCTCGTTCGCCACGTGCAGGACATCGAGGCCGAGCAGGTCGCAGGCGGCGGCCACCGGTGCCGGCACGGGCAGGGCCTGCTCGTCGATCTCGACCGGCACCCCCGAATCCCGGGCGATCTCGTTGAGCGCCGCCGCGAGCCCGCCCCGTGTGGGGTCGCGCAGGGCGTGGACACCGCTGCCCAGACCGGCGAGCGCGGCCACGGGACGGTGCAGCGGCCGCGCCCCGCGCATCGCCAGGTCGTTGACCGTCCCGTGGACGGCCAGCGAGCCGATGTCGCCGCCGGGGAAGAACAGCGGGCTGACGACGAAGGTGTCCGTGCTCATGACCAGGTGCCCGCTGCCGGGCAGCAGCGCGGCGTCCTCCAGCGGGCCCTCCCGGGGGCCGAAGGACGGCAGGACCAAGGACTCCAGCAGCTCGGCGGTGAGACGTCCGCCGGCCCCGTGGCCGAGGAGCAGCCGTTCGTTCTCCGTGTACGGAACAGGGCATTCGAGGGAGGTCATGAACAACTGCCTTTCATACGGCCGTACGTCCGGCGGCGTGGAAGGCCGCGCAGGTGCCCTCGGCCGACACCATGGGCGCGCCGAGGGGATGGCGGGGGGTGCAGCGGGTGCCGTAGGCGGTGCAGTCGGTCGGCAGCCGGGCGCCGGTGAGGATGCTGCCTGCGATGCACTCGGGGTGTTCGGCCGGGCGCAGGTCCTCGACCTCGTAGCGCCGTGCGGCGTCGAACGCGGCGAATTCCGGGCGGAGTTCGAGACCGCTGCGGGGGAGTGCGCCGATGCCCCGCCAGGCCCGGTCCGTGATCCGGAAGACGCGGGAGACGGCGGACCGTGCCTCGTCGTTGCCCGTCCGGCGCACGGCCCGTACGTACTGGTTCTCGACCTCGGCCCTGCCCTGCTCCAGCTGCCGGACGGTCATCAGGATGCCCTCCAGCAGGTCGAGGGGTTCGAACCCCGTGACCACGACGGGGACTTCGTACCGGGCGGCGATGGGTTCGTACGCGGTCCAGCCCATCACCGCGCACACGTGCCCGGCCGCCAGGAACGCCTGGACCCCGCACTCGGGGGAGTCCAGCAGCGCCGTCATCGCGGGCGGTACGAGGACGTGGCTGACCAGCATCGAGAAGTTCCGCAGCCCGAGGCGGGCGGCGTGCAGGACGGCCATGGCGTTGGCCGGCGCCGTCGTCTCGAAGCCCACGGCGAGGAAGACGACTTCGGACCGCGGGTGCTCCTCGGCGAGCCGCACGGCGTCCATGGGGGAGTAGACGACGCGCACGTCCGCGCCGCGCGCCCGCAGGGCGAGCAGGTCGGTGCGCGAGCCGGGGACGCGCAGCATGTCGCCGAAGCTGGTGAGGATCACGCCCGGGCGGGCGGCGACGGCCATGGCGCGGTCGAGGGTCTCCAGCGGGGTGACGCAGACCGGGCAGCCGGGGCCGTGCACCATCCGCATGCCGGCGGGCAGGAGTTCGTCGATGCCCTGGCGGACGAGGGTGCGGGTCTGGCCGCCGCAGACCTCCATGATCTGCCAGGGGCGGGTGGCGGTGCGGTGCAGTTCGTCCAGCAGCCGACGGGCGAGCCGGGGATCGCGGTACTCGTCGAGGTATTTCACGTAGCGTGCCTCACGCTCGGTCGACGGTCAGGTCGAGGAAGTGGGCCGAGCAGGAGATGCACGGATCGTGGTTGCGGACGGCCCGTTCGCACAGCCGGGTCAACTCGGCATCGGTGGCGTCCCCGGCGGTCAGCCGGTCCTGGACGATCCGGCGCAGGTCCTCCTCGATGGCGCCCTGGTTCTGCGAGGTGGGCGGGACCAGACGGGCGTCCGTGACGATCCCGTCGGCGTCCAGGACGTAGCGGTGATAGAGGGTGCCGCGCGGGGCCTCGGTCGCCCCGTGGCCGGTACCGGACCGCGGCGGCACGTCCACAGCGGGGCGGGGCGGCGGCTCGTAGGCATCGATCAGGCGCAGGGCCTCCTCGACCGCGTACAGCACCTCCACGGCGCGGACGACGATGCTGCGGAAGGGGTTGCGGCACAGGCTGTCGAGGCCCGCGTCCCGGGCGGCCTCCCGGACGGACGGCGGCAGCAGATGGCCGCTGATGGCCCAGCGGGCCAGGGAGCCCGTCAGGTGCCGGCGGCCGTCGAGCCGGGCCTGCAGCGCGGTGGAGTACGGCACTTGCTCCTCCATCACGTGGGCGGTGAAGTCCTGGACGGGGAAGGTGCGTAGCGCGGCTCCGTCGCCATGGGGGAGGACGGTGGGGGTGCCGCCGGCGATGGCGTAGGTGTCCGGCTCGGCCAGGGCGAACAGGTCGGCGTCGCACTCGGCGTCGGGGAAGTCGAAGCCCGCCACCCAACGGACCGTCTCCCGCGCGTCGTCGCGGGCGCGGCGCAACCGCTCGGCGAGCGGCCGGAGTTCGGCCCGGGTCGGGGTCCGGTGGAAGCCGCCGACGCGGACGTTGACCGGGTGGATCGCGCGGCCGCCGAGGAGTTCCATGATGGAGTTGCCCGCCTGCTTCAGGCGCAGGCCGCGTTCGACGTCCGCCCGCCGGTCGCGGGCGAGGTGGATCGCGCTCTCGTAACCGAGGAAGTCGGGGGCGTGCAGCAGATGGATGTGAAGGGTCTGGCTCTCGATCCACTCGCCGCAGTACAGCAGGCGGCGCAGCGCGGCCAGTTGGCCGTCGACGGTGACCCCGCAGGCGTCCTCGATCGCCCGGCAGGAGCTCATCTGATACGCGACCGGGCAGATGCCGCAGACCCGGGAGGTGATGTCGGGCGGCTCGGTGTGGCGGCGGCCGCGCAGGAACGCCTCGAAGAAGCGCGGCGGTTCGTAGATCTCCAGCCGGGCGGCGGTGACGGTGCCGCCGTCCACGCTCAGCCGCAGGGCTCCTTCCCCCTCGACGCGGGCGAGGGAGCCGACGTGCAGGACGCGTGAGCCACGGTGCGTCATGACGGTCCCGTCTCCTGCTCGATCGCCGCGAACTTCGCCGTGTTGAAGGTGTGCAGGACGCGCAGGACGTCCTCGTCGCTCATGCCGTCGCTGCGCAGCAGGGGGATCATCGCGGGCAGGTTCGGCGAGCCGGACGGGCCGAAGCAGCCGTAGCAGCCCCGCCCGTAGGACGGGCAGAGGGCGCCGCAGCCGGCGTGCGTCACCGGCCCGAGGCAGGGCGTGCCCCGGGCGACGGTGACGCAGGGGATGCCGCGCCGCTTGCAGGCGAAACAGACGCTGTGCCGGGGGATATCCGGTTTGCGTCCGGAGAGGAAGGCGGTGATCACCTCCAGCAGCTGTCCGCGGTCGATGGGGCAGCCCTGGAGTTCGAGGTCGACGGGGACATGCGCCGCGATGGGGGTGGACGTGGCGAGCGTCTCGACGTACTCCGGCCGCGCGTAGACGATCGCGCGGAACTCCTCGACGTCCGCGAAGTTGCGCAGTGCCTGGACGCCCCCTGCCGTGGCGCAGGCGCCGATGGTGACCAGGTGGCGGGACTCCGCGCGGACGCGGCGGATGCGCTCGGCGTCCTCGGCCGTGGTGACCGATCCCTCGACCAGGGACAGGTCGTACGGGCCGGGCTCGACCGCGCCGGACGCCTCCAGGAAGTGGGCGATGTCCACCTGCGCGGCGAGCCCGAGGAGTTCGTCCTCGCAGTCGAGCAGGGTGAGCTGACAGCCGTCGCAGGAGGCGAACTTGAAGACACCGAGTCGGGGGCGCCGTGCCGTATGGGTGTCCATCTCATAGCTCCCTTACGGCGAGCAGCGGTTCGGCGCGGTCGTAGCCGACGACGGGGCCGTCCCGGCACAGCAGCAGCGGCCCGAGCTGGCAGTGGCCGCAATGGGCGGTGGCGCAGCGCATGTTGTGCTCCAGGGAGACCAGGACGCGGTCGGCGCGCAGGCCGCGGGCCAGCAGGTCGCGGGCGGTCGCGCGGATCATCACCTCGGGGCCGCAGACGAAGGCGGTGGTCTCCGGCGGGGAGAACAGCGCCTCGTCGAGCAGGGCGGTGACCACGCCGACCCGGCCGTGCCAGCCGGGGCCGGGGCGGTCCACGACGACGCCGCAGTACGGGTGGTTCCAGTCGGCGAGTTCGTCGCGGTAGAGGAGGTCGTCCGGGCTGCGGGCGCCGACCAGGACGTTCAGCCGCCCGAACGTCCGCGGGGCGGCCAGGGCGGCCAGGACGAGGGGACGCAGGGGAGCGAGCCCGATGCCGCCCGCGACGACGAGCAGGTCGTCGCCCGCGGCCAGGGGCAGGTCCCAGCCGGTGCCGAACGGCCCGCGCATCCCGACCGTCGCGCCGGGACGCAGGGCGTACAGCGCCCGGGAGACCGCGCCGACGCCCCGGATCGTGTGCAGCAGGCCGCCGTCGGGGAGGATGCCGGCCACGGAGACGGGGATCTCGCCCACGCCGAACGCGTAGACCATCGCGAACTGCCCGGCGGCGAACGGCGGAAGCGCCTCGCCCACCGGCTCCAGGCGGACCGTGACGGTGTCGGACGTCTCGGGGCGGGCGTCCGTCACGCGGTAGGGGAGGGGGACGGCGGTCATCGCGGTCCCCCGCTCCCGGCCGGGCCGTACAGGTCGAGGAGCCGGGTGCGGGCGGCGCGCAGGCGTCTGCCGATGGTCTCGGCGGTGTACAGGAGGAGCGCGTGGTCGAGTTCCGGGTCGTGCGCACACAGCTCGCGGACCCGCTCGACATCGAATTCCCAGGCGCGCACCGGGCTGGTGGCCTCGGCTCCCAGGTGCCACTGCCGTGGCGCGAACAGCCAGGACCAGCCGAGGAGTTCGCCCGCCCCGACGGTCTCGATGACGGCGGGGCGGCGGCCGGGCACGTGCAGGTCGAGGGCGACCGTACCGGTGTGCAGGATCCAGAGCCGGTCGGCGTGGCCGCCCTCCTCGAAGATCCGGGTGCCGCCGGGGAAGGACACCTCGCGGGAGAGCGCCAGCAGTGCCTCGCGGCGGCCCTCGGGAAGGGCGCCGAAGACGCCGGGCCTGGCCGTCATGAGGGCTCCTCCCGCGGCGCCGTGCCCTGGGCGAGGGCCTCCTGGTGGAGGGCGTGGGCCTCCTCGGTGATGTCGATGCCGACCGGGCACCACACGATGCACCGGCCGCAGCCCACACAGCCGGAACTGCCGAACTGGTCGTACCAGGTGCCCAGTTTGTGGGTGAGCCACTGACGGTAGCGGCTCCGCCCGGACTCCCGGACCGGGCCGCCGTGCAGCTGGGAGAAGTCGAGGTCGTAGCAGGAGTCCCAACGGCTCCACCGCTCGGCGTGGTCACCGGCGAGGTCGGTGACGTCCTCCGTGGTGGTGCAGAAGCACGTCGGGCAGGCCATCGTGCAGTTGCCGCAGGTCAGGCAGCGGGCGGCGACGTCGTTCCAGCGCTCGGCGTCCATCGTGCCCGCGAGCAGGGCCCGGAGGTCCGTCGGCGGCATGGTGCGGCCCATGCGGCCCGCGGCCGCCTCGACCGCCTCCGCCGCCGTGGTGCGCGTGGCGGGATCGGCGGCCCGGCGCGGCAACTCGTCCAGCACCTCGGCCCCTTCGGCCGTTCCGGCCCGGGCCAGGAAGCGGTGCCCGGCGTCGTCCACGACCTCGGTCATCGCGATGTCGTAGCCGGGACCGGCGGACGGGCCGGTCCCCATGGAGACGCAGAAGCACGTCGCACCGGGCTCGGTGCACTCCACGGCGATCAGGAAGGCGCCCGTGCGCCGGGCCCGGTAGGCGTCGTCCTTGTGCCGTCCGCCGGTCAGCACCCGGTCCTGGACGGCGATGGCGCGCAGGTCGCAGGGGCGCACGCCCAGGAAGGCGTACGAGGCGGGGTCGTGCCGCTCGGCGCGCACGGTGAGTCCGCCGTCGGGGCCGCGGTCGGCGGTCCACTGGCGCACCCGCTGCGGGAGCAGGAAGTTCTTCCAGGACTGCGGCCCGGCGCTGTGCGCGAAGGCCGCCCCGTCCGTGCGCCGGACCAGCCGGTAATGGCCGCCCTCCAGCTCCACCCCCCCAGCCGTAGGGCAGCTCGTCCGCGGATTCCAGCTCGGCCAGGACGATGGCACTGTCCCGGGCCGTGGGGCCGACCACCGTGCGGCCGCGGGCGCGGAGGACGCGGACGAGCGCGTCGATCCCGGTGCGGTCGAGCACGCAGAACGTGTCCTCGGGATCGCGTGTCGCGGTGGCGGAAGCCATGGTCCTCCTGTCCGGGCGTACGGCCGTACGGCGCGGCGGACCGGCGGATCAGTCGTCGGCGAGGCCGAGCAGCGTCTGCTCGGCGGGCCTCGCCGGCCGCGCGTCGTCCACCCGGTAGGCCAACTGCCCGACCACCGACGTCGATCCGCTCCGTCAGCTGCAGCAGCACCGGAATCTCGCTGCGCCGCTCCAGCCGCCCCTTCAGCGTGACCACACCGTCGACGACATGCACGTCGAGAGTGGCGGGACTGAGCCACATGGTGCCCCGTCGTCCGCGCCGGTGCCGCCGGTCATACGTCCCGGCACCGCCGCGGCCGCCCCGTTCGCGCCGCCGGCAGCGGCTCACCGAGCTCGCCCTCCACCGCGTCCGCCATGGCCCGCAGCACGTCCAGGGTGCGCTGCGCCTCGGCCTCGTCGACCGTGGTGATCGCGAATCCGACGTGGACCACGACATACGTGCCGACGTCCGCCTCGGGCGTGTACGCCAGGCACGCCTCGCGGCGGACGCCGCCGAAGTCGACCGTCGCCATGCGCAGACCGGCACGGTCGTGGATCTCCAGAACTCTCCCCGGGATGCCCAGGCACATCGCGCACTCACCCTCCTCGTCGGAGACGGGCCGCGGCCACGGCGGCCTGCCCGTAGCTGATGCCGCCGTCGTTGACCGGGACCGCGCTGTTCACGAGGACGTGAAGTCCCTGTTGCCGCAGCAGTGTTCCGGTCTCCGCGAGCAGCCGGGCGTTCTGGAAGCAGCCGCCGGACAGGCACACGGTGCGTGGGGCACCCGCCCGGACGACCCGTTCGACGAGGGTGGCGGTCACTTCGGCGACCGTGCGGTGGAATGAAGCCGCGAGCCGGGCCGGACGCCCGCCGTCGCAGGCCCCTTCGAGCAGGGCGACGAGCGTCGGCACCGGGTCGTACACCCACAGCCCGCCGACGGACACCACCCGCCAGGGCAGCGCCTCGGCCGGCCCGCCGCCCGCGGCCGTCTCCAGGGCAACGGCCGCCTGTCCCTCGTACGTTGCGTCGTCGCACAGGCCGAGCAGACTCGCCGCGGCGTCGAACAGCCGCCCGGCGCTGGAGGCGCGCGGGCAGTTGACATCCCGTTCGACCATCGTCCGTACCACGCGCACCTCTTGAGGGTCGAGGCGCCGCTCGAACCGCCGTACCAGGGCCGCGCCCGGAAGCGGTGTGCCCAGGCGCTCGGCGCCGTGGAGGCAGCCCAGCGCCGTACGGGCGGGGCGGCGCACGGCCGCCGCCCCTCCGGGCAGGGGGACGGTGCCGAAGCGTGCCACCCTGCGGTACCGGGTCAGGTCGGCGACGAGGATCTCCCCGCCCCACAGAGTGCCGTCGTCACCGAGTCCCAGCCCGTCGTAGGCGATCCCCAAGTACGGCCCCTGGAGGCCGTGTTCGGCGGCGCAGCCCGCGACGTGCGCGTGGTGGTGCTGCACGGCGATCCGCCGCCGCGCCGGGAGTGAACGGGCCCACTGGGTGGACAGGTACCCCGGGTGCAGGTCGTGCGCCACGACCTCCGGCTCGATGCCGGTCAGGCGGGTCAGGCCGGCGTACGACTCCGCGAACGCGTCGAGCGTGGCGGCGTCCGCCAAGTCCCCGGTGTGCGGCCCCAGGACGGCCCGTGCGCCCTCCGCCAGGGCGAACGTGTGCTTCAGCTGAGCCCCGGCCGCCACCACCGGCACGGGAGCGGCCACGGGCAGCGGCAGGGGCGCGGGCGCGAGCCCCCGGGCGCGGCGGAGGGTCAGTACCGTCCGCCCCGCCGGGCGCAGCACCGAGTCGTCGTACCGCGCGCGGATCGGCCGGTCGTGGGAGAGGAAGCCGTCGGCGACGGCGGCCAGCGCGGCCCGCGCCTCGGCGTCGCCGGTCGCGATGGGCTCGCCCGAGAGGTTGCCGCTGGTGACGACGAGCGGGCGGGCGAGATCGTGGAGCAGCAGGTGGTGCAGGCCCGTGGTGGGCAGGAAGAGGCCGATGAGTCCGGTGCCCGGGTGGACTTCCCGTACGACACCGGTCCGGCGGCGCGCGGGCAGCAGGACGACCGGACGGGCGGGCGAGGTCAGTGCGCCGACCGCGGCGCGCGGCACGCGGGCCAGCCGCCGTACGTCCGCCGGGCCGCGCACCATGACGGCGAACGGCTTGACCGGCCGCCGTTTGCGTTCCCGCAGCCGGGCGACGGCCCGGGCGTCGGTGGCGTCGCATACCAACTGGTAGCCGCCGAGCCCCTTGACCGCCACGACGGCGCCGTCCGCCACCGCCGCCACGGCCGCGCCGAGCGCCGCCTCCCCGGCGAGCCCGCCCCAGGACAGCCGCGGGCCGCAGTCCGCGCAGGCGACGGGCTCGGCGTGGAAGCGCCGGTCGGCCGGGTCCGCGTACTCGGCGGCGCACGGCGCGCACAGCGCGAAGTGCCGCATGGTGGTCCGCTCGCGGTCGTACGGCAGATCCTCGACGACGGTGGCGCGCGGGCCGCAGTCGGCGCAGTTGACGAACGGGTAGCGGTGGCGGCGGTCGCCCGGGTCGAAGAGTTCGCGCACGCACGCCGCGCAGGTGGCGGCGTCCGGCGGAACCTCCCGGGGGCCGCTGTGCCGTGGTGCCCCGGTGCTGGGACGTACGGCGAATCCGGAGCCGGGGGCCGGGAGCGGTCCGGCCAGCGGTGCCGCCGTCAGGCGCCGCACCTCGGCGAGCGGCGGTCCGCCGTCCCGGAGCAGACCGACGAGCGCGTCCAGCGCGGTGGGCGGCCCGGCCACCAGCACCTCGACGTGTCCCCCGGCGTTGATCACCCACCCGTCGAGCCCCAGACCCGTGGCGGTGCGGTGGACGAAGGGGCGGTACCCCACTCCCTGGACCCGGCCGGACACCGTGATCAGCCGCGCCTCGCGCACCGTGCCCGGAGGGGCGGCCCGTCCGCTCACGGCTCCGGGTCCGCGCCGCGGGCGGCCGCGTCGCGATGCCGTGCGATGTCCGCCTCGACGCGCTCCGCGAGCGGGTCCACCGCCGCCGCCACCGCCTCCGTGAGGCCCGTCCCCAGGGAACGGTCGGCGCCCTCGACCGCGTACACGATCAGGTGCCCGGGCATCCGGCCGAGCGCCCGGGCCAGTTCCACGGCTTCCCCGAGGCCGAGACTGTGCGTGCTGGCGGCGCCCGTGTGCCGGGCCGCCCGCTGGTCCAGATCCACGCGGTGCACCCGCCCCGGGTGTCCCGGGTGCGCATGCGCGGCATCCACGACCACGGCCAGCTCCGTGCCCTCCCACAGCCCGATCAGCCGGCCCGGGTCGCCGTCGCTCGACGCGAGCGCGGCCCCCGGCGGCAGCGGGCGGTCCGACGCGCGCTCCCGCAGCCGGGCGACGACGGCGGGGCCGACGCCGTCGTCCCGCCGGAACTCGTTGCCGACTCCGATCACCGCGATGCGCGGGGATTCCGTCATCGCTCACTCCCTGGTCCGGGGCATTCCTTCCGATGATCGCCGGAGCGGGCCGGGCCCGCGGGCCCGGGCGCGTCCGTACGGGGCACGGGGGCGCCGCGGTGGCTGTTCTCCCCGGACGGAGGTTTCCTGAACGGGAGAACGGAGGCGAGGACGGCCATGCCCGAGTGGACCTGGGAGTACACGGGCTACGATCCCGCCACCGAGGGATTGCGCGAAGCCCTGTGCACGCTCGGCAACGGCTGCTTCGCCACCCGGGGGGGGCGGCCCCCGAGAGCGCCGCCGGACACGGGCACTACCCGGGCACCTACGCGGCCGGCTGCTACGACCGCCTGGTCTCGACGGTGGCCGGCCGCGACGTCGAGAACGAGGACGTCGTCAACCTCCCGAACTGGCTGCCCCTGCGCTTCCGTCCGCTTCCCGACGACGGCCCGCCCGGTCCCTGGGCCTCGATGGACGACGGCGGGTTCCTCGATCACCGGCTGCTCCTGCGGCTGCGGCACGGGACGCTGACCCGGACCTTCCGGTACCGGGCCGCCGACGGCCGGGTGCTCGGTGTCGAACAGCACCGGCTGGTCCATATGGGGGACCCGCACATCGGAGCCCTGCGCACCGTCTTTACTCCTGAGGGCTGGACCGGGCGGATCGAGGTGGAATCCGGCCTCGACGGCACCGTCGTCAACGCCAACGTGCCCCGCTACCGTGCCCTCGACGGCCGCCACCTCACGGCGTTCCGCACCGGCACCGCCGGGCCGGACCTGGTCTGGCTGCGCTGCCGCACCAGGACGTCCGACATCGGCATCGCCCTCGCCCAGCGCACCACCGTCACCGGCGGCGAACCGGCGGCCGCGCACCGGGAGGCGTCCGGCCGCCACGCCGCCCACCGTCTCCAACTGGCCCTGTCCGACGGCCGGTCCGTCACCGTGGACAAGACGGTCGCCCTGCACACCTCCCACGACCGCGCGATCAGCGACCCGTTCACCGCGGCCGTCGAACGGGCGGCCGCGGCCCCCGACTTCCGGGAACTCCTGCGGACGCACGCCGTCGCCTGGGAGCACCTGTGGCGCCGTGCGGACATCCGGTTGCCGGGGGAGGCGGGCCGGGTCCTGCGCCTGCACGTCTTCCACGTGCTGCAGACGCTCTCCCCGCACACGACGGACCTGGACGTGGGAGTGCCCGCCCGGGGGCTGCACGGCGAGGCGTACCGGGGCCACGTCTTCTGGGACGAGCTGTTCGTCCTGCCCTACCTGAACCTGCACTTCCCCGAGGTGTCCCGGGCCTTGATCGACTACCGCCACCGGCGCCTGCCCAAGGCCCTCCTGGCCGCACGGCAGGAGGGCCGGGCCGGGGCGCGGTACCCCTGGCAGAGTGGCAGCGACGGCCGCGACGAGACCCAGACACTGCACCTCAACCCCCGCTCCGGCCGCTGGGTCCCGGACCGTTCCCGGCTCCAGCACCACGTGGGCTCCGCCGTCGCGTACAACGTGTGGCAGTACTGCCAGGCGACCGGAGATGTGAAGTACCTGCACACCAAGGGCGCGGACATGCTGCTGCAGATCGCCCGCTTCTGGGCCGGCAGCGCCGTCCTCGACCCCGCGAGCGGCCGTTACCGCATCCGCGGGGTCGTCGGCCCCGACGAATACCACGACGCCTACCCGGATTCCGGGGCCCCCGGCATCGACGACAACGCCTACACCAACGTCACCGCCGCATGGGTCCTCACCCGCGCACTGGACCTGGTCCGGAGCCTGCCCGACCGGCGCCGCCAGGAGCTCTTCGAGCGCGAGACCCTGGACGCGGAGGAGCTCGCGCTCTGGGAGGAGATCGCCCATCGCCTGCACGTGCCCTTCCACCGGGGCGTCATCGGCCAGTTCGAGGGCTACGGGGAGCTGGCCGAGCTGGACTGGGACGGCTACCGCGAACGGTACGGCGACATCCGGCGGCTGGACCGGATCCTGGAGGCCGAGGGCGACACGGTCAACCGGTACCAGGCGTCGAAGCAGGCGGACGTGCTGATGCTCGGCTACCTCTTCTCGCCCGCCGAACTGTCCGCGATCCTCCGGCAGTTGGGCCATCGGCTCACCGATGAGACATGGCGCCGCACCGTCGACCACTACCTCCGGCGCACCAGCCACGGTTCGACCCTCAGCAGCCTGGTCCACGGCTGGGTGCTGGCCCGCGCCCGCCGCGCCGACGCCTGGCGGTACTGCCGGGAGGCGCTGGAGGAGGACGTCGCGGACGTCCAGGGCGGCACCACCGCCGAAGGCATCCATCTCGGCGCGATGGCCGGCACCCTGGATCTGGTGCAGCGCGGCCTCACCGGCCTGGAGACCCGCGGGGACGCCCTCTGGATCGATCCGGTGGAGATCCCCGGGCTCTCCGAGTTCGGCTTCACCCTCCGCTACCGGGGGCACTGGGGCATCGGGGTACGTCTGTGCGGCGACCAACTGACCGTCAGCGTCCCGGACTCGGAGGAATCTGCGCTCCGGATCGTGCTCGAAGGGCGTCCGCTCACCGTCTCTCCCGGGGAGACGCGCACCTTTGTGCCGGGGCATGACGGACGCTGATCCGTCGGCCGCCGCGGCTTTGCCGGCACCGGGATCCACGGGCGCCGCATCGGTGTGATTCCGCCCGCGGCAGGTCCGGGCGGAGGTCAGCCGCGCCAGTAGCCGTTGGCGGCGGCGATGGTCTGGAACTCGATCGCGACAACCCGTGCGGCGTCGATGAGACTGTCCGGGGTGGAGGAGTAGTTGGGTCGGCCTCCCTTGAGGATGTCCAGGTCGGGCTGGATGTTGTGGATGGTGTGCCGGGCCAGGGTGAGTGCGAGGGCGCGGCCCTCCTCCGGGGTTCTGGTCATCAGGGAACCGCCGGGGACCAGGACCATGTCTTCGTCGGATACTCGGTTCATATCCGTAGTGTCGCCGGGCGGTCGGGCTCCGCTCCGGTTCGACACGGCCCCTGCCGCCTTCCGGCGACCGGCCCACCGGCAGTTCAGGCGGTGCGGTGGGTCCAGCGTGGTGCGACCTCGGACCACTCGCGTTCCCGGGCACGCGCCCGGTACCGGTCGAGCGTGACCTTGACGGTCAGCAGGCGAGCGCCGAGAAGCAGCAGACAGACACCGCCCGCCGCCCCGGCACCGGTCGTGCTGCCCCGGAGCTCGGTCTGGGACGGGGTCGGGGGCCGGTGAACGATCCGTCCGCGGGAGTCGGTCCAGATCACCGTGCCGGTCCCGGCCCTGGCGTCGGGGGACACCTGGATCACGGCGGTCCGGGTGCTGTGGTCCGGGGCCTCCCAGCGCACCGGGGCCCGGGCGCGTACCACCGTTCCGCCGGGCGCCGTGCCGGTGGGCACGAGCGCGGCGTCCTTCGTCAGCACGGCCGTGGCCGGGTGCCGGTCCCGCTCCTGCCGGCCCGACGACGTCGCGACGCCCGTGGCGACCAGGATCCCCGCCAGCGGCGCGAGGACGGCCATGAGCAGGATGGTGATCACCGCCATCCACCGCTCGGCGATGTCCGACCGCCGCAGCAGGGGGTTGCGCTGCCACCTCCACGTCATCATCCGAGCGTCCATGACCGCTCACCTCGCGCGTGTCGCCGCCGAGCCGTCTCCTTTCCACGCTCGCACCCCACGCGGTCGGCGGCAGCGGCCGACCGGCCCCCTTCCCGGGACGTTCGTCCTGTCGCCGGCCCCGGACCACGCCGGGCAGGGTCGCGAACCCCGTCCGGACGGTCCGGCCCCGGAGGCCGGGCGCCCGCAGAGGGACCACCAGGCCCATGACCCGGCCCTTCCGGTCCCTTGCCCGGGCGCTCGGACGGGCCTTGCCTGAAAGGGGGGAAGGGAGGCACGCCATGAGCAACGGACCCGGACACCGGACGCGGCGGCCACTCCCCGCCGCCCACGGAGACGCCCCCGCGCCGAACAGGCTCACCGTGGCCTTCACGGGCGGCGAGTCCTATCGCGTCTCCTCACGCGGTCACGAGTTCACCGTGGACCAGCCTCCCGACGTCGGCGGCAATGATCTCGGTCCGACGCCGGTGGACCTCTTCGTGGCCTCGCTGGCCGCGTGCATCGCTTTCTACGCCGGCCGCTACCTGACCCGGCACGGCATGCCCCGGGACGGCCTGCGGGTGGACGCGGAGTTCGACATGGCCACGGACCGGCCCGCCCGGGTGGCGCGTGTGCGTGTGCGCCTCGCTGTTCCCCCAGGACTCACCGAGGACCAGGAGAGGGCACTCCTGGCGGTCGTCGACCACTGCACCGTCCACAACTCCCTGCGGCAGCCGCCCGACGTTCACATGGAACTCGCCTGAGGGCGAACTCGCCTGAGGGTGCGGGCCGTCGCCTCCGCGGCGTCGACTTCACCGAGGGCCGCAGCGCGGCCTCCGCGCGGAAGCGGTGCGCGCGGCAGGACGGACGCCGCCGCCGGCCGCCGCAACGGTCAGTGGCCTGCGGGTGGTTCCCCGGGAGCGCCGTACCCGCCCCCGCCGGGAGTCTCCACCACCAGGACGTCACCGGGCAGCACCTCGGCCGAGTCGCTGCCCGCCAGCGGTGTGGAGCTGCCGTCGGCGCGTTCCACTCGGTTCGCGCCCAGGGCGCCCGGGCGGCCGCCCGCCATGCCGTACGGCGGGACGCGCCGATGGCCGGAGAGGGTGCTGACCGTCATCGGCTCACGGAAGAGCAGCCGGCGCACGGTGCCGTCGCCGCCGCGCCAACGGCCCGCGCCGCCGCTGCCGGTACGGACGGCGAACTCCTGGAGCAGGACGGGCAGTCGCCACTCCAGCACCTCCGGGTCGGTGAGCCGGGAGTTGGTCATATGCGTCTGGACCGCCGAAGCGCCGTCGAACCCCGGGCCCGCTCCTGAGCCGGAGGCGACGGTCTCGTAGTACTGGTGCCGGTCGTTGCCGAAGGTGACGTTGTTCATCGTGCCGGACCCCTCCGCCTGGGTGCCCAGCGCGGCGTAGAGCGCGCCGACGACGGCCTGGGACGTCTCGACGTTGCCGGCGACGATGGCGGCGGGGTGTTCGGGGGCGAGCATCGACCCAGGGGGGACGACGATGCGCAGGGGGCGCAGACAGCCGTCGTTGAGCGGGATGTCCTCGTCGATGAGGGTGCGGAAGGCGTACAGCACCGCCGCGTTCACCACGGCCGTGGGCGCGTTGAAGTTGGTCGCCAACTGGGCGGAGGTGCCGGTGAAGTCGATGACCGCCGACCGGTGCCGGCGGTCGATCCGTACGCTCACGGCGATGACCGCGCCGGAGTCCGTCCTGTAGCGGTACGCGCCGTCCGAGAGACGGTCGATCGCCCGGCGTACGGCCTCCTCGGCGTTGTCCTGGACGTGCCGCATGTAGGCCCGCACCACGTCCAGGCCGAAGTGGCCGATCATCCTGCCGACCTCCTCGACGCCCTTGCGGTTGGCGGCGATCTGGGCCCGGAGGTCGGCCAGGTTGGTGTCGGGACTGCGGGAGGGGTACGGGGCCGACGTCAGCAGCTCCCGGGTCTCGGCCTCGCGGAACCTGCCGTCCTCGACGAGCAGCCAGTTGTCGAAGAGCACCCCCTCCTCGTCGATCTCGTGGCTGTTCGCCGGCATGGAGCCGGGCGTGAGGCCGCCGATCTCCGCGTGGTGGCCGCGGGACGCGACGAAGAAGAGGATCTCCGGGCGGGCGGCCCCGGGCCGTTCGTCGAAGACGGGGGTCACCACCGTGACGTCGGGAAGATGGGTGCCGCCGTGGTAGGGATCGTTGACGGCATAGGACTCGCCGGGCCGCATGCCCCCGGACCGCCGGCGGATCACCTCCCTGACGGCGGTGCCCATGGACCCCAAGTGCACGGGAATGTGCGGGGCATTGGCGACGAGGCTGCCGTCGGGATCGAACAACGCGCAGGAGAAGTCGAGCCGTTCCTTGATGTTCACGGACTGCGCCGTGGCCTCCAGCCGCGCCCCCATCTGCTCGGCCACCGACACGAAGAAGCTGTTGAAGATCTCCAGCATGACCGGGTCGGCCCGGGTCCCCACGTCGGCTCCGGGCGGCGGGGCCGTGCGTTCGACCAGGAGGTGCCCGGTCTCCGTCACACCGGCCCGCCAGCCCGGCTCCACCACCGTGGTCGCGTTGGCCTCGGTGATGAGGGCGGGGCCGGACACCTCGGCACCGGGGCGCAGGCGTTCGCGCTCCCGCAGCGGCACGTCGTGCCATGACCCCTGCGCGTAGAGGCGGACGGTGCCGGTGCCCGGACCCTCGTCGAGGGCCCGGCCGGCCATGACCGGACCGCCGAGGTCGGGCTGCTCGGTGAGCCCCGTGGCCTCGACGGAGAGGGCCTCGACGACGACGGGGCGTTCGAGGAGGAACGAGTACATCGCCCGGTGGGTCTCCTCGAACTCCTCCAGCATGCCCCGGCGTTCGCCGAGCGCCACGGTCACGGCCGTGTCCGTGCCGTCGTAGCGCAGCCGGGCGCGGCCGGCGACCCGGACGCGTCCGTCGGGGACGTCCTGGTCCCGCAGTTCCGCCCGGGCCGCCGTCTCCAACTCCTCGGCCACGATGCGGATCCGCTCCATGCCCGCCTCGTCGAGGGGCACTTCCACGGACCGCTCCAGCAGGGTGGTGGTGTCGGCCAGGCCGATGCCCAGCGCGGAGAGCACCCCGGCCAGGGGAGGGACGAGGACCGTGCGGATGCCGAGGGAGTCGGCGACGGCGCAGGCGTGCTGTCCCCCGGCACCGCCGAACGTGGTCAGCACGTACGCGGTGACGTCGCGTCCCTTCTGCACGGAGATCCGCTTGACGGCGGCCGCCATGTTCGCCACCGCCACCTGCAGGAAGCCCTCGGCGACCTGCTCCGGGGTGCGCCGGTCACCGGTGCGGGCGCGGATCCCGTCCGCGAGCTCCGCGAAGCGGTGGCGGACGGTGTCGCGGTCCAGGGGCTGGTCGCCGTCCGGTCCGAACACCCGGGGGAAGCGGGAGGGTTGGATGCGGCCGAGTATCACATTGGCGTCGGTGACGGTCAGCGGACCGCCGGCGCGGTAGCAGGCGGGGCCCGGACGGGCGCCGGCCGAGTCGGGGCCGACGCGGTAGCGGCCGCCGTCGAAATGCAGGACGGAGCCGCCTCCGGCGGCGACGGTGTGGATGTCCAGCATGGGGGCCTGCAGCCGGACTCCGGCCACCTGGGAGGTCACCACCCGCTCGAAGGCGTCCGCGAAGTGGGACACGTCCGTCGAGGTGCCGCCCATGTCGAAGCCGATGACCTTCCGGAAACCCGCCAGTTGCGACATGCGGACCATGCCGACGATGCCGCCCGCCGGCCCGGACAGGACGGCGTCCTTGCCGCGGAAGTGACCGGCCTCGGCCAGGCCCCCGTTGGACTGCATGAACATCAGGCGGACGCCGGGCAGCCGGTCCGCCACCTGCCGCACATAGCGGCGCAGGACGGGGGAGAGGTAGGCATCGACCACGGCCGTGTCGCCGCGTGGCACCAGTTTCATCAGCCGGCTGACCTCGCTGGAGAGGGAGACCTGGGGGAAACCGGTCCGCCGCGCCAGTTCCCCGATCGCCTCCTCGTGCGCCGGGTACAGGTGACTGTGCACGCACACCACCGCGACGGCACCCACGCCGTCGTCGCGGGCCTGTCGCAGCCCGGCGGCGAGGCCGTCCAGGTCGGGCGGGAGCAGGACCTCACCGTCGGCCGTGACGCGCTCGGACACCTCCAGAACCCTCTCGTACAGCACCTCCGGCAGGACGATCTCCCGGTCGAAGAGCCCGGGCCGGTTCTGGTAGCCGATGCGCAGGGCGTCCCGGAACCCCCGGGTGATCACCAACGCGGTGCGCTCGCCCTTGCGTTCGAGGAGGGCGTTGGTGGCCACGGTCGTGCCCATGCGCACCACCTCGACGACGCCCGGCCGGATCTCCTGGCCCTCGCGCAGACCGAGCAGCCGGCGGATCCCCTCCACGGCCGCGTCACGGTAGCGGTCCGGGTCCTCCGAGAGGAGCTTGCGGGTGAGCAGCCGGCCGTCGGGGCTCCGGGCGACGATGTCGGTGAACGTGCCTCCCCGGTCGACCCAGAACTGCCAGCCGTGTGCCATACCGCCCTCTTCCGCGCCGTCCGCCCCGGGGCCGGAGCGGTTCTTCAGCATGGCCCGGACCGGCCCGGTTCCGTGGTGCAACGCACCCGGAGCGAGACCTGTACATCGAGATCCATACTGAGAAGCGGAACGCCTTCGAACGGAGGTCGGCCGACGATGACGGGCCTGACGGTGGGGGTCTGCCGGGAAACCGCTCCGGGCGAACGCCGGGTCGCGCTCGTCCCGGAGTCGGTCCGGCCCCTGCAGGCCCTGGGCCTGGCCGTGGCGGTGGAATCGGGGGCCGGGGCGGCGGCCCGGTGGCCCGACGAGGGCTACCGGCGAGCGGGCGCCGACATCGTCACCCCCGACGAACTCCTCGACCGCTCGGACATCCTGGTGGGGGTACGGCCGCCCAACCTCCCGGCGGGGCGCCGGCTCCGCCGCGGGCACACGCTGATCGCCCTCCTGGACCCGGTGCGCATCCCGTTCCGCGTACGGGACTGGGCGGACGCGGGCGTCACCTCGATCGGGCTGGACCTGGCGCCGGAAGGCTCGGTCCTGGCACGGCCGATGGACGCCGTCGCCTCGCAGGGCCGGCTCGCCGGCTACAAGGCGGCCCTCCTGGCCGCCGACCGTCTGGACCGGCCCCTGCACGCCACGGCGGATGCCTCGTCGCGGCCCGCCCGGGTCGTGGTCCTCGGCGCGGACGAGGCGGCGCAGGAAGCGGCCGCGACCCTGCGCCGCCTCGGGGCGGAGGTCGCTCTCCGTGGCCGGGAAGCCGGCCCGCTGGCCGGCGTCGACGCGCTCGTCACCACGGTCCGGCCACGCCGTGGGCGGCCACCGCCCCTGCTGGTGACGGACCGGGACCTGGCGGACATGAGACCGGGCTCCGTGGTCGTCGACGTGGCCGCCGGGGCCGACGGGGGCAATGTGGAGGGGGTGCGCCCGGGATGCACGGGCATCGCCGGAACCGGCGTCGCGCTGATCGGCGCCGGACGGCTCCCGGAGGACATCCCGGCGGCGGCCTCCCGCGCGTACGCCCGCAACGCCGGGGCACTGCTGGAGTACGTCGTGCGCGACGACGGGCTGTGGATCGACCCGGACGACCCCGTCCAGCACGCCATGGTGGTGACCCACGGCGGTCTCGTGCACGACCGGGACGTATGGCGGCTGATCCTCGAACAGACGGCGGTGGCCGGGCTGCCCTGAACCGTGCCCGTCACTCCGGCGGCGCGGTCTCCCTCAGCAGGGCCGTGTGCGCGGCCACGGAGGCGGCGCGCCGGGCGCACTCGGCGTAGCAGCGGACCAGCACCGCCACGTCCACCGCGTCCACGACGCCGAGCGAACTGCTCCCGGAGAGCAGCCCGGCGCACAGCCGGTCCTGTCGGTCCCCGATATCCGCCAGCCGGTCATCGGGAATGCGCCCGGCGGCGGGCGAGAGGACCGAGTCGTGTGCCCGGCCGATCAGGTCGAGGGCCGCTTCACCGAGTTCCCGCAAGGGATCTGCCACGGACGCCGGGAGCGGCGGTTTCGACCGGCGCGCCCAGGCGATGTCTCCCACCTGGCGGGCCAGCACGGCCATGCGCCCCACATCCTCCCCCACATACATGCCGGTGATGGCGGTGCGGATGTCGGCTTCCGGAAGGACACCCGCGGCCGGCCCGGCCGAGGCGAAGTCCTCCGCCGTGTCCCACAGCTCTCCGAGGACCCCGTCCAGGGCGGCCATGCCCTTCTCGCCCCCTGCCGCGGAACGGTCCAGCACCGCGATGGCCCGCTCCAGGGCGGTGCGGGCCAGACCGAGCAGGTCGGCCTCGCGCCGAATGCCGGAGTCCGTCCGACGCGGGCCCTTCTCCTGCACGTCGAGCTCCCTCGCTCCGGGTGATTCGGGACTGCAGCAGCATGCCAAAGGAGCTCGGCCGGGAGACCCCGGCACGCCGCGGGGGCCGGGCGGCGCGGCGGGTCCGGGGCGGGGCGGCCCCGGACCGTTCGCGTCTCCGCGCGTGCTCCCCGTGCCGGCCGGCACAGGGAGCACGCTTCATCCCGTCCAGGTCCAGTCGGCGACTTCCGGGAGGTCGGTGCCGTGTTCGCGGATCCATGTGTGGTGGCGGGTGCGGGCGTCGGCCATCGTCTGCCGTACTCCGGCGGCGCGGATGGCGAGGCCGGGGACGCGGTCGATGATGTCCATGACGAGTCGGTAGCGGTCGAGGTCGTTGCGTACGACCATGTCGAACGGTGTGGTCGTGGTGCCCGATTCCTTGTAGCCGCGGACGTGCAGGTTGGCGTGGCCGGTGCGGCGGTAGGCGAGGCGGTGGATCAGCCAGGGGTAGCCGTGGTAGGCGAAGACGACGGGCTTGTCGGTGGTGAACAGCGCGTCGTACTCGGCGTCGGTCATGCCGTGCGGGTGTTCTTCCTGGGGCATCAGGCGTGTCATGTCGACGACGTTGACCACCCGGAGGGACAGCTCCGGAAGGTGCCGGCGGATCAACTGCGCCGCGGCCAGCACCTCTTGGGTCGGCACGTCCCCGGCGCAGGCGAGGACCGCGTCGGGCTCGCGCGTGCCCTGCTCCGTCCCGGCCCACTCCCAGATGCCGGCGCCGCGGGCGCAGTGGGCGCGGGCCTCCTCCAGCCCCAGCCAGTCGAAGCAGGGCTGTTTGCCGGCCACGATCACATTGACGTAGTCGCGGCTGCGCAGGACGTGGTCGGCTACGGACAGGAGGGTGTTGGCGTCCGGGGGGAGGTAGACGCGGACGACTTCGGGGCTTTTGTTGAGGACGTGGTCGACGAAGCCGGGGTCCTGGTGGGAGAAGCCGTTGTGGTCCTGGCGCCAGACGTGGGAGGTGAGGAGGTAGTTGAGGGAGGCGACGGGGCGGCGCCAGGGCAGGGTGCGGGAGACCTTCAGCCATTTGATGTGCTGGTTGACCATGGAGTCGACGATGTGGACGAAGGCCTCGTAGCAGGAGAACAGGCCGTGCCGGCCGGTGAGGAGGTAGCCCTCCAGCCAGCCCTGGCAGGTGTGTTCGGAGAGGATCTCCATCACCCGGCCGTGCCGGTCCAGGTGTTCGTCGACGGGCAGGATACCGGCCTGCCAGGCCTTGCCGGTGGCCCGGTAGACCGCCTGGAGCCGGTTGGAGGCGGTCTCGTCGGGGCCGACGATACGGAAGTCCCGCCGCTCGCCGGTGGCGGCCATGAGATCCGCGAGCAGGTCGCCCAGGACCCGGGTGGGCTCGTGGAGGGTCGCGCCGGGCTTGTCCACGGCGACCGCGAAGCGTTCGAGGGGCGGCATGGGCAGCTCCCGGAGCAGGAGTCCGCCGTTGGCGTGCGGGGTGGTGCCCAGCCTGCGGGTTCCCTGAGGCACGCAGGCCAGGACCTGCGGGCGGGGTCCGCCGTGTTCGTCGAAGAGCTCGTCCGGGCGGTACGAGCGCAGCCACTGCTCCAGTTGGCGCAGGTGCTCGGGGTTGTCGCGGACTCCGGCGAGGGGGACCTGGTGGGAGCGCCAGGTGCCCTCGACGGGTACGCCGTCGACCTCGGCCGGGCCGGTCCAGCCCTTGGGGGTGCGCAGGACGATGACCGGCCAGTGGGGGCGCTCGGTCATACCCTCCTGACGCGCGGTGCGTTGGATGAGGGCGATCCGGTCGAGGGCGGTGTCCATGGCAACGGCCATGGCCCGGTGGACGGTCAGCGGGTCGTCGCCGGTGACGTGCAGGGGAACATGGCCCAAGCCGTGCAGCAGGGCGTCCAGTTCGGGTTCGGGGAGGCGGGCGAGGACGGTGGGGTT
Organism: Streptomyces luteireticuli; assembly: GCF_041519305.1. Lineage (NCBI taxonomy): Bacteria > Bacillati > Actinomycetota > Actinomycetes > Kitasatosporales > Streptomycetaceae > Streptomyces > Streptomyces luteireticuli. Next base: position 286,718 of record NZ_CP167927.1, on the reverse strand, counting down.
GGCGATCTTGTATCCGTTGAGGTGGAGGATGGGCAGGACGGCGCCGTCGTGGACGGGGTCGAGGAACTTGTTCGAGTGCCAGGACGCGGCCAGCGGCCCGGTCTCCGCCTCGCCGTCCCCGATGACACACGCCACGAGCAGGTCGGGGTTGTCGAGCGCGGCGCCGTAGGCGTGCGAGAGCGAGTAGCCCAGTTCGCCGCCCTCGTGGATGGATCCGGGGGTCTCGGGCGCGACATGGCTGGGCACCCCGCCGGGGAAGGAGAACTGCCGGAACAGCCGCGCCATCCCCTCCGCGTCCCGCGACACATCCGGATACGTCTCGCTGTAGCTGCCCTCCAGCCAGGCATTGGCCAGCACCGCGGGACCACCGTGCCCCGGCCCCCACACGCACAGCGCATCCAGACCCCGCCCCCGGATCACCCGGTTCAGATGCGTGTACACCAGGTTCAGCCCCGGCGACGTACCCCAGTGCCCCAGCAGCCGCGGCTTGATGTGCTCCGCACGCAACGGCTCCCGCAGCAAGGGATTGCCCATCAGATAGATCTGCCCGACGGACAGATAGTTCGCGGCACGCCAATGGGCGTCGAGCTTCTGGAGCTCGTCGTCGGTGGGGACGGTGGTCGGCGTAGCGGCGTCGTGCATGACTGCCTCCGGAAGATGGGGCGGGCGGTGCCCGCGCGGTTCTCAGACTGGCGCTCCTCCCGAAGCGCCGACAGGGTCGGCCGGGGACATACGGGGACCGTTCGGCCCTGAAGCCGTCAGCCGCGCGACCGCCCCGACCACCGCGGCTCCACCGCCTCCCACTCCGCCTGCCACCGGGCGTACCGACGGCGGTTCAACGCCCGGACGAACACCGCGCGTACGGCGAAGAACACCATGACCAGGCCCATGCCGGTCATGCAGGCGGCGAACCAGCCTGCCGCCATCGCCTCGTCGCGTTGCATCGGCGGCTTCACCGGCTTTCCCCTGCCGTCCAGCCAGACCGTGACCGTCGTACCCTCGGCCGATCCTTCGGGGACGTCGGCCGCGCCGGTCCGCGCCGCGCCCGTCGCGTCGGTCCAGCGCACGAACGCCCGCTGCATACCGCTCCCGGTCGACGAGGTGTCGGACGCGTCCGCGAGCACGCGCGCGGAGATCCGGTGCTTGTGGGCCGACTGTGCGTGCAACTCGCGCATCTTGGACGCGTGGACCTCCCGGGCGACCAGGACGGGGACCGTCGCAAGGGCGAGGCACAGAAGCAGCAGCAGACAGGCGGTGAGCCAGGACTGGCACCGGTCGGAGCGCCTGCGCAGCGGGTTGGCCGCCCGGGGGCGGGAGCGGTTCGGATGCGGCCTTCGTGCGCGGGACGTGTCTCGTCCGTTCATCGTGTGCCCCCGGAGCGGGAAGTCGTGTGGTCCGGCCTGTGCCCCCACGGTGGGCCGTACGGCGGGGGGTGGTCATGGGGCCGAAGGAATCCACGATGGGGCCGCACGGGCGCCGGGCGGGGGCCCGACTGTCCCGGCCCCGGCCCGACGGGCGGTGGACCTTCCGCGTCCGGCCGCCGGGGAGGACGGGGAGCCACAGCGGGCGGCCGGACGCCGTTCGGCCCGGAGGACTGCGCAGAGATCACGCGCCGCCCGCGCGGCCGGGTGGTCGGGGGACCGGCCGGGCGGACGGCGGACGCGGCCATGGGCGGCGCCTCCGGGCGTCACCGCCAGCGTGCCGCGCCGTATCCGCCCCGTACCGTGGCCGAGCGGTCCCTCTCCGGGCCCGACCGGCCCTAGCCGGGGCGGCGCCGGCCGTGCCTGACTGGTGGCATGGCTCCGATCTCCACCCAGCACGGCTCCCGGCCGGGTCCGCCGATCATGGCAGAGCTGACCCGGACGGAGGCGCTGAAACTCCTCAAGGACGCACGGATCGGGCGCCTGGTCTTCAGCCACCAGGCCCTGCCCGCCATCCGGCCGGTCAACCATGTGCTCCTGGACGACCAGATCGTCGTCCGGACCCACACCGGGGCCGCCATGCTCGGCCCGGCCCGGGACGGAGCCGTGGTGGCGTTCGAGGCGGACGAGTTCGACATGGAGCGGTGCACCGGCTGGAGCGTGGTGGTCACCGGCGAGGCGCACCTGGTGCGGGACCCCGCGCTGCAGGAGCGCTACCGTGCGGAGCTCGAGCCCTGGATCGGCGCGGAGATGGACCACGTCATCACCATCAGCCTCGACATGGTCACCGGCTGCCGCATCGAGTGACCCGGTGGTTCCGGTCCGCTTCGGAGAGCGTACGGGAGGTGACCGCGGTGGCGAGGACCGAACGGCCGGAGCGCCTGTCGCGTCCGGCCTACGAGCGGGAACTGCTACGGCTGCAGGGTGAGTTGGTCACGCTTCAGGAGTGGGTCCGGGCCGAGGGACGGCGGCTCGTCGTGGTGTTCGAGGGACGTGACGCCGCGGGCAAGGGCGGTGCGATCCAGCGGGTCGCCGAGCGGCTCAACCCCCGCGTCGTGCGCATCGCCGCGCTGCCCGTACCGACCGAACGCGAGCGCACGCAGTGGTACTTCCAGCGCTACACGGCCGAGTTGCCCGCCGCCGGGGAGATCGTGCTGTTCGACCGCAGCTGGTACAACCGCGCGGGTGTCGAGCGCGTCATGGGCTTCTGCACGGACGAGGAGTACGCGCGGTTCCTGCGCCAGTGCCCGCTCTTCGAGCGGCTCCTGGTGGAGGACGGGATCCTGCTGCGCAAGTACTGGTTCTCGGTGAGCGACACCGTGCAGGAACAGCGGTTCCGCAGCAGGCTGGAGGATCCGACGCGGCGCTGGAAGCTGTCGGCGATGGACCTGGAGTCGGTCACCCGCTGGGAGGCGTACTCCCGGGCGAAGGACGAGATGTTCGCGCACACGGACGTTCCCGGGGCGCCCTGGTACGTCGTCGAGGGCGACGACAAACGTGCCGCCCGCATCAACATGATCGCCCACCTGCTCTCGACGGTCCCGTACCACGACGTCCCCCGGCCCGCCCTCGAACTCCCGCCCAGGCCGCCCTCCACCGGATACCGGCGGCCTCCCCGGGATCTGCAGAAACGCGTGCCCGACCGGGCGGCGGAGCTGCGCCGCCCGAAAGGGCCGGCGGCCGGGTGAGGTCACCACCGGGGGACGACGGCGACCGGGCAGTACGCGTGCTGGAGCACCGTGCCGTTCGCCGTGCCCAGCCGGGGCCCTGGGGAGCCGTGCGGGCGCGCGCTCAGCACGAGCAGGTCGGCGTCGGCGGAGGCCCGGAGCAGGGCCGTGTGCGTCGGGCCCGCGACAGGGTGCGACAGCAGCGGCACCCCGGGATGGATCCGGACCGCCGCCCGCAGGGCCGCGTCGACCGTGCGTTCCCGCCGCAGCCGCTCGTCGTCCCGGCCGCCGTCGGCGCCGGACCAGGCGAACACCGCCTCCGCCTCGCACCGCCGCAACGCCGCCTCGGCGAAGGCGAATTCGGCCGCCGCCGTCCCCTCGGGGTGCCGCCTGCCGAACCCCAGGGTGATCCGGTGCTTCCGGCCGGCGATGTTGTCCGGCCGGCCGCGGACGACCACGGCCGGGCAGTGCGCGTGGGCCACGACGCCCGTGGCCACCGAGCCCAGGAGCGGTGAGCTCGCCCCGCCGCGGAGCCCGCGGTGCCCGACGACGACCAGGGACGCGCCGTGCGAGGCCTCCAGCAGCGCCAACGCGGGCTCACCCCAGAGGGGTTCGGCCTCCACCTTGAGCCGGGAGGAGCGCAGCGCGGCCCGGTCGGCCGCCCCGGCGCAGATCTCCTCCGCCCTCGCGGAGGAGCGGCCGGGGCGCGTGTCCCGCGACGGCGGAGGAGCGTGGACGATCCTCAGCGACAGGCCGCGTCGGACGGCCGCGTCGGCCGCCCAGTCCACCGCTTCCAGGCTCGCGCGGGAACCGTCGGTTCCCACGACAACGGGGAGGTCCATCGCTGCCACCGCCTTCGGGTCGTGCGTATCGATCGATCCCACGATCGTCCGGGCCGGGGGACGATGCCAGGGACAAGGGGCCCTGCCGCAAGGGCCGGTCGGCTACGAGGCAGCCGCGGAGCGGCAGTTCAGTGGTCGAGCAGCCGGGCGCGGGCCGCCCGCAGGCGGCGGCCGATGACCTCCGCGACGGAGGCGAGCAGCGCATGGCCGAGCAACGGGTCGCGCCGGCACAGGTCGCGGACCGCGGCGGCCTCGAACTCCCGGGCGCGCACCGGGCCGGCGGCCTCGGCGCCGAGGTGCCACTCGTGCGGCCGGCACAGCCACGACCAGCCCAGCAGACCGCCCGGCCCGACGCTGTCGACGACGGCGGGCCGCCGCCCCGGCACCCGGAGGTCGAGGTCGACCGTGCCCGTGCGCACGATCCAGAACCGGTCGGCCTCGCCGCCCTCCTCGAAGAGGCGCGTCCCCACCGGGAACGACACCTCGTGTGCGAGATCCATCAGCTGCCGTTCCTGGCCCGCCGACAGCGCGGCGAGAATCCCGGTCCTGGACATGGTGCGTCTCCTCCTGTCCGGTCGCCCCGCGACCGTGTGCGTCGTTCCCCTGGGCCGCCCTCCACTTTCCGCCGCCGCCGGTGCCCACGAGGTGGGCTGACCGGGCACGATGCGGGGGGCGACCGGCCCTCCCCGGGCGCTCCGCGCATGTGCATCCGGAGATCTTGGGCATACCGGGGCGTTCCTTTACCGGGGCTCGGTACCGTGGCCCCATGGAGTGGCTCGGGCAGGAGGAGGTCCGTTGAAGAACGCCGGGGACGAGCCGGTGCGGTTGCCGCAGCTCAGGCTGGACGAACTGCTGGAGGAGCTCCAGGCACGGCTGGACGCCGCCCGCGGCACCCGCGACCGGGTGCACAGCCTGCTGGAGGCCGTGCTCTCGGTGGGCCGCGAGCTGGACCTGGAACATGTGCTGCGGCGGATCGTCGAGGCGGCCACGGTGCTGGTGGACGCCCGGTACGGGGCCCTGGGCGTGATCGGCCCCGACGGGCGCACCCTGTCGCAGTTCCTGACGGTCGGCCTGAGCGACGAGGAGATCGAGGCCATCGGGCCGTACCCGGAAGGGCACGGCATCCTCGGCGAGCTGATCCGGAACCCGGAGCCGTTGCGCCTGCCGAAGATCTCCGAGCACTCCTCCTCGTACGGCTTCCCGCCGAACCACCCGCCGATGCACAGCTTCCTCGGCGTACCGATCCGGGTGCGCGACGAGGTCTTCGGCAATCTGTATCTCACCGAGAAGCGCGGCGGCGCGGACTTCGAGGACGAGGACGAGTCGGTGCTCTCGACGCTCGCCGTGGCCGCCGGGGTGGCGATCGACAACGCGCGTCTGTACGAGGAGTCCATGCGCCGCGAGCGGTGGCTGAGGGCGAGCGCCGAGGTGACCACGAGCCTGATGTCCGGCAGTCCGCCGGCCCGGGTCATGGTGCTGATAGCCGAACTGGCCAGGGAGATCACGGGCGCCGGGCTGGCGACGTTCGCCCTGCCGCTGGACGGCGGCTCCGCGCTGACCGTCGAGGTCGCGGTGGGCGCCCGCGCCGAGGAGCTGCGCGGTCTCGTCCTGCCGGTCGACGGCACGCTCGCGGGCGCCGCGTACAGCACCGGGGAGCCGGTCCGCAGCCGCGACGGTGCCGAGGACGCGTGTGCCGGCGGGGGCGGCCCCGCAATGGCCGTGCCGGTCACGTCGGGCGACGCGGTGCGGGGCGTGCTCCTCCTGGTGCGCGACGGCGGGCAGCCGGAGTTCTCGGAGCAGGAGACCCGCCCGGTGCTCACGTTCGCCGGGCAGGCGGCCCTCGCCCTGGAGCTGGCCGAGCGGCGCGCGGACGCCGAGCAGCTCGCCCTGCTGGAGGACCGTGACCGGATCGCCCGGGATCTGCACGACCTCGCCATCCAGCGGCTCTTCGCCACAGGGATGACGCTGCAGAGCGCCGACCGCTTCATCGACCACGCCGAGGCGTCGGAGCGGGTGCGGCGGGCCGTCGACGACCTGGACGAGACGATCAAAATCATCAGATCGGCGATCTTCGGCCTGCGGGCCCGGGAGACCGCTCCCCAGCACGGTCTGCGCACCCGGGTCGTCCAGAAGACGGGCGAGGCGGGGCGGACACTGGGCTTCGCCCCGAGCCTGCGGATGGAGGGCCTGCTGGACACACGGGTGCCGCGCGCGGTCGTCGACGACGCGGCGGCCGTCCTGGAAGAGGCCCTGTCCAACGTGGCGCGGCACGCGCACGCGACGTCCGTGGACGTGTCCGTCGTCAACGAGGGGGACGAGCTGGTGCTGACCGTCGCCGACAACGGGGTCGGCATATCCGAGGGCGGACGGCGCAGTGGTCTGCGCAACCTCGCCGAGCGCGCCGAACGGCACGACGGCACGCTCGGGTTCGCCGCGCGCCCGGGCGGCGGCACGGTCCTCACCTGGCGGATCCCGCTCGCACCCGGGGCCTGACCGGGGACCGTCGGCCCGCCGGCGGCCCCCGTCCGGCCCCTGCATCCCGCCCGGGACGCGGCGGACGCTGACACCGTCCCCGCACCGCGTTCCCAAGGAGGCGGACATGCCCGACGCGACCGCTCGCCACGGCCGGGTCCTGGTCGGCTTCGACGGATCCGCGCGCGCCCTGCCCGCCCTGTACCGGGCGGCCGACGAGGCCGTACGGCGCGGAGCCGCGCTGGAGATCCTCTGCGGCTGGCCCTGGGGCCGGCACCAGCCCCCCGAGCCGGCGATGGCCCGCGGCGTGCCGTCGGCCCACGACGTGTCCCGTGTCACCCTGGAGAGGGCCGTCGTCCGGGTGCGCGCCCGTGACCGCGGCCTGTCCGTCGTCCCGACGCTCACCACGGAACCCGCCGCCCGGGCCCTGGTGCGCTGCGGACGCACCGCCGCCCTGACCGTCGTCGGCACCCGGGGCCACGGGGGCTTCGGCGAGCTGCTGGTGGGGTCGGTCGCCCTGCGCGTGGCGGCCCACAGCACCGGCCCCCTGCTCGTCGTCCGCGGTCCGGCCGCGGACGAGTGGCGCTGCGTCCTGGTGGGCCTGGAGTCCGAGGCCGATCTCGGCGCGCTGCGCTTCGGCTTCGAGGAAGCGGCCCGCCGCGGCGCGACCCTGCGGGTGCTGCACGCCTGGCGGTACCCCGCGGCCCCGGGCCCACGGGCGCCCTTGGGACAGGACGGCGTACGCCTGCTGACGCAGGCCGCCGAGGCGGTTCCCGCGTACGCGGTCGCCGCCCTGCGCCCGGAATACCCGGGCGTCGCGGTCACGACGGAGGCCGTGTGCCTCGGCGCCGGACACGCGCTCACCGAGGCGAGCCGGACGGCGGACGTCGTCATCGTCGCCGCCCACCGCGGCACCGGCCGGCTCGGCCTCCGGCTCGGGCCCGTCACCCATGCCCTGCTGTACCACGCCCACTGCCCCGTGGCGCTGATACCGGATGCCCCGGATACCTCGGACACCCCGGATATCCCGGACGGTCCGGATATCCCGGATGGTCCGGACCGTCCGGCGGAATGACCGGCCGGGGCCGAAGGTCCTTCCCGGCCCGGGCCCTGCGACCCGCCGTCGGGGCCCCGGAAGGGGACCGGTCGGCGGCACCCCGGACCCCGGCGGCCCTGTGCCCCCGCCGAAGCACGCGGGGAGCATCGGCAGTGCGGACGCCGGCCCGACCGCCGCACCGGCGCCGCCGACGACGACGGAGGCACAGATGACCGCAGTGGCCGAACCGGCCGAGGACACCCGCACGCAGCCCTGGCGCGGCTTCGCCGGACAGCGCTGGCGCGAATGCATCGACGTGCGCGACTTCATCCAGGCCAACTACACGCCCTACGAGGGCGATTCGGCCTTCCTGGCCGGGCCGACCGAGCGGACCCGGACCGTATGGGGCAAGGTGACCGCGCTGTTCCCCGAGGAACGCCGCAAGGGCATCCTCGACGTCGACGCCGCCACGCCCTCCACCATCACCTCGCACGCCCCCGGATACATCGACCGCGACCACGAGCTGATCGTCGGCCTGCAGACCGACGCCCCCCTCAAGCGCGCCATCATGCCCAACGGCGGCCTGCGCATGGTGGAGAACGGCCTGCGCGCCTTCGGGTACCAGCCGGACCCGTTCGTCACCAAGGTCTTCGGCACCTACCGCAAGACCCACAACGACGGCGTCTTCGACGCCTACACCCCCGCGATGCGCCGGGCCCGCAAGGCGCACATCATCACCGGGCTGCCCGACGCCTACGGCCGCGGCCGGATCATCGGCGACTACCGCCGCGTCGCGCTCTACGGAGTGGACCGGCTGATCGAGGCCAAGCGCGCCGAACGGGCCCTGCTCGACGGACAGCCCTCCACCGAGCCCGTGATCCGCGACCGCGAGGAACTGGCCGAGCAACTGCGCGCCCTGGACGAGCTGAAGCAGATGGCAGGGGGCTACGGCTGCGACGTCTCCCGCCCGGCCACCACCGCCCACGAGGCCGTCCAGTGGCTCTACTTGGGCTATCTGGCGGCGGTCAAGGAGCAGAACGGCGCCGCCATGTCGCTCGGCCGCACCTCGACCTTCCTCGACGTCTACCTCGAACGCGACCTCGCCGAGGGCCGGATCGACGAGGAGCGCGCCCAGGAGCTCATCGACGACTTCGTCATCAAGCTGCGCATCGTGCGCTTCCTGCGCACCCCCGAGTACGACGAGCTGTTCTCCGGCGACCCCACCTGGGTGACCGAGTCCATCGGCGGCCTCGGCACCGACGGCCGCCCCCTGGTCACCCGCACCTCCTTCCGCTTCCTGCGGACCCTCTCCAACCTGGGACCGGCCCCGGAGCCCAACCTCACCGTCCTCTGGTCGCCGCACCTGCCCGACGGCTTCAAGCGCTACTGCGCCCGGGTCTCCATCGACACCAGCTCCATCCAGTACGAGTCCGACGAGCTGATGCGCCCGTGCACCGGCGACGACACCGCCATCGCCTGCTGCGTGTCGGCGATGGCCGTGGGGAAGCAGATGCAGTTCTTCGGCGCCCGCGTCAACCTCGCCAAGGCGCTGCTCTACGCGGTCAACGGCGGGCGCGACGAGATCTCCGGGGAACAAATCGCCCCGCCCATGCCCCCGTTGACGGGTGAGTACCTCGACTACGAGGAGCTCGCGGAAGCGTACGGCCGCGTACTCGACTGGCTCGCGGGCACCTACGTCGACGCCCTCAACGTCATCCACTTCATGCACGACAAGTACGCCTACGAACGCATCGAGATGGCGCTGCACGACCACCCCGTACGGCGGACCATGGCCTGCGGCATCGCCGGTCTCTCGGTCGCGGCCGACAGCCTCTCCGCGGTCAAGCACGCGCGCGTCAGGGTGATCCGCGACGACACCGGTCTCGCGGTCGACTACGCGGTGGAGGGCGACTACCCGGCGTACGGCAACAACGACGACCGGGCCGACGAACTCGCGGCCTCCCTCGTCCGGTCCTTCATGGAGAAGATCCGCCGCCACCCCACCTACCGGGACGCCGAACACACCCAGTCCGTCCTCACCATCACGTCCAACGTCGTCTACGGCAAGCACACCGGCAACACCCCCGACGGACGCCGCGCCGGACAGCCCTTCGCCCCGGGCGCCAACCCCATGAACGGCCGCGACCACCACGGCATGGCGGCCTCCGCCCTGTCGGTCGCCAAGCTCCCCTACACGGCGGCCCGCGACGGCATCTCGCTGACCTCCACCATCACCCCCGCCGGCCTCGGGCGCACCCCCAGGGACCGGGTGACGAACCTGGTGGGACTCCTCGACGGCTACATGGCCTCCGGCGGCTTCCACATGAACGTCAACGTCCTGGACCGCGCCACGCTGGAGGACGCCATGGAACACCCGGAGAAGTACCCGGACTTGACGATCCGGGTGTCCGGATATGCCGTGAACTTCGTCCGGCTCACCCGCGAACAGCAGCGGGACGTCATCAGCCGCACCTTTCACGGTGCCGCGTGAGGGACACCGGGCGGGTGCACTCCTGGGACCTGTCGACAGGCGTCGACGGTCCCGGGACCCGCTTCGTGCTGTTCACCAGCGGCTGCCCGCTGCGCTGCCTGTACTGCCAGAACCCCGACACCTGGCGCATGCGCGACGGCCGTACCACGACCGCCGACGAGGTGATGGCGGAGATCGCCAAGTGCCGTGCCTTCCTGGCCGCTTCGGGCGGGGGAGTGACCCTCAGCGGCGGCGAACCCCTCCTCCAGCCTGCTTTCACCGGCGAAATCCTGCGCCGGTGCAAGGCGGAGGGCCTGCACACGGCCCTGGACACCTCCGGAAACCTGGGGGCGCGCGCCGACGACGCCCTGCTCGCCGCCACCGACCTCGTACTGCTCGACATCAAGTCCTTCGACCGCGCCCGCTACCGGCGGCTCACCGGGGGCGAATTGGCGCCGACGCTGCGTTTCGCCCGCCGGCTGGACAGGCTGGGGGTGCCGGTGTGGGTGCGATACGTGCTCGTGCCCGGCTGGACGGACGTCGAGGAGGACGTCGACGGGCTGGCCGCCTTCGTGGCCGGGCTGTCCGTCGTCGAACGCGTCGACGTCCTGCCGTTCCACAAGCTGGGCGCCGCCAAGTACGCGGCGCTCGGCGTCCCCTTCCCCCTGTGCGACACCCCGACGCCCGGCCCGGAGCTGGTGGAGCGGGTACGCGGGCAGTTCCGGGCGCACGGGCTCAGGGCGGACTGACAGGGCTCAGGCCGGCACCAGCCGGTTCACCACGCCGATGACCCCGTCCACCCGCCAGGCGAGCCGGATCGCTGCAGGGAGGTCCAGGTCGCGGCCGACCTGTCCGTCGAGCGTGACCACGCCGTCCATGACGGAGACGGACACCGCGCCGGGCGGCACGCCGAGTTCATGGCCCAGCACCTCGTCCGCCACCTCCGCGCGGATCTCCTCGTCCGTCCGCAGGAAGACCCGCAGCAGGTCGTGCCGGGTGATGATGCCGATGAGCCGGTCCTCCTCGTCCACCACGGGAAGGCGGTTGACGTGGTGGCGTTCCATGACCCGGGCGGCGTCGGAGACCCGTTGCTCGGGGTGGACGGTGACGGCGGGGGTGGACATCAGCCCCTCCACCGTCACGGCGCCGGGGGCGCGGCTCTCCCGTACTCCCGCCGCCTGGTGGCGGATCAGGTCCGCCTCGGAGACGACGCCGAGCACCTTGTCGTCGTCGTCCACCACCGGCACGCCGCTGACACGCCGCCGGTCGAGCAGGAGCATCAGATCCGCGAACGCGGTGTCGCGGAACGCGTGGGCGACCTCGGGCGTCATCACCTCTCCGACCGTCCTGGACTTCACGGTCGACCTCCTTTCCCGGCGGTCCTGGCACGTCGTGGCGACGCGGTCTCCCTCCAGCTTCACCCGTGAGCCCGGCGGACGCACGGGCCGAGCGTCCCCGAACCGCGGACCGAAGCGCAGGGCCGGGTGGTCCGACAGGGGCTCCGGTACGTGGACCACCGGGCCGTGAAACGGGACCTTCGGGCCACCGGCAGCCGGGTGCCGGTGCGGAAGGCTGGAAGCGAGGGCGGTGAACACCGTGACGCACCGCCCGGCACGGCCCGCGCCGGACGTTCCCGGCCGAGCACTTCCGACGACGGAGAGCCCCCATGAAACGACAGGACGCCCGACGACGAGTCGCCACCGACGCGCCCTCCGACACCGAGATCGCCGTGGAACGCCTGGTCACCAACGGGCAGAAGGCCCTGGCCGACTACGAGTCCCTCACCCAGGAACAGGTCGACCGCATCGTCGCCAAGGCCTCGGTCGCCGCCCTCGACCAGCACACCCACCTGGCCCGGCTGGCCGTCGAGGAGACCGGGCGGGGCGTCTTCGAGGACAAGGCCGCCAAGAACATGTTCGCGTGCGAACACGTCACCGACAGCATGTCCCGGATGAGGACCGTGGGCGTCATCGCCCGCGACGACACCGACGGGATGATCGAGATCGCCGAACCGGTGGGCGTCGTCTGCGCGGTGACACCGGTGACCAACCCCACCTCCACCACCGTCTTCAAGGCCCTCCTGGCACTGAAGACCCGCAACCCCGTGGTCTTCGCCTTCCACCCGTCCGCCCAGCACTGCAGCGCCGAGGCGGCCCGCATCGTCCGGGACGCGGCCGTCGCGGCGGGCGCGCCCGAGCACTGCGTGCAGTGGATCGAGGCCCCCTCCATCGAGGCGACCGGCGCGCTCATGAACCACCCCGGCGTCGCGCTCATCCTGGCCACCGGAGGCAACAGCATGGTCAAGGCCGCCTACTCGGCGGGCAAGCCCGCCATCGGCGTCGGCGCCGGCAACGTTCCCGCCTATGTGCACCGCAGCGCCGACCTGCCGCGCGCCGTCAACGACCTGGTGCTGTCGAAGTCCTTCGACAACGGCATGATCTGCGCCTCCGAACAGGCCGTGATCCTGGACGCGGAGATCTACGACCGGGCGTTGACGGAGTTCCGCAGGCTGCACGCCCACGTCGCCACGGCGGAGGAGAAGCGGAAGCTGGAGGAGTTCCTCTTCCCCGCCTCGCCGGCCGGTGCCGAAGGGACCCGGGTCAACCCGGCCGTCGTGGGCCGGAGTCCGGCGTGGATCGCCGAGCAGGCGGGCTTCACCGTCCCCGCCGACACCTCCGTCATCCTCGCCGAGGCCGGGCATGTCGGCCCCGACGAGCCCCTCACCCGCGAGAAGCTCTGCCCCGTGCTGACCGTGCTGCGTGCGGGATCGCAGGACGAGGGCTTCGACCTGGCCGCCGCCATGGTCGCCTTCCACGGGCAGGGCCACAGCGCCGTCATCCACACCGGGGACCCGGAACTCGCCGAGGCATACGGCCACCGCATGAAGACCGTGCGCGTCATCGTCAACGCCCCGTCCTCGCAAGGGGCGATCGGCGGCGTCTACAACCAGCTGCTGCCGTCGCTGACACTCGGCTGCGGCTCGTGGGGGCACACCTCGGTCTCCAACAACGTCTCCGCCGTGAACCTGCTGAACATCAAGCGGGTCGGCGCGCGCCGCAACAACCTCCAGTGGTTCAAGGTGCCGCCGAAGATCTACTTCGAGCCGCAGGCGATCCGCTACCTCGCGTCCATGGCGGGCGTCCACCGCGTCACCGTGGTCACCGACGCCACCATGACCCGCCTCGGCTACGTGGACCGCGTCACCCAGGTCCTGCGGCACCGGTCCGAGCCGGTGACGGTACAGATCATCGACAACGTCGAGCCGGAGCCCAGCATCGACTCCGTCCGCCACGGGGCCCGCCTGATGCGGGAGTTCCGTCCCGACACCATCATCGCCCTGGGCGGCGGCTCCCCGATGGACGCGGCCAAGGTGATGTGGCTGCTGTACGAGCAGCCGGACGTCGACTTCTCCGACATGCGGCAGAAGTTCTCCGACATCCGCAAGCGCGCCTTCCGCTTCCCCGAACTCGGCAAGCGGGCCCGGCTGGTGTGCATCCCCACCACGTCCGGCACCGGCGCCGAGGTCACCCCGTTCGCGGTCATCTCCGACCCGTCCACCGGCCGCAAGTACCCGCTGGCCGACTACGCGCTCACCCCGAGCGTCGCCATCATCGACCCGCTGCTCACCAAGGAGCTGCCGCCCGCCCTGGCGGCGGACAGCGGCTTCGACGCCCTCACCCACGCCACCGAGGCGTATGTCTCCGTCTACGCCAGCGACTTCACCGACGGCCTCGCCCTGCACGCCATCCGGCTCATCTTCGAGAACCTGGAGAAGGCGGTGAACGACCGGGCGGCACAGCCCAAGGCGTGCGAGAAGGTCCACAACGCGAGCACCATCGCCGGCATGGCCTTCGGCAACGCCTTCCTCGGCATCGTCCACGCCATGGCCCACACCCTCGGCGCCACCTTCCACGTCGCGCACGGACGCACCAACGCCATCCTGCTGCCGCACGTCATCCGCTACAACGGCACCGTGCCCGGCAAGCTCACCGGCTGGCCGAAGTACGAGAACTACCGTGCCCCGCAGCGGTTCCAGGAGATCGCCCGGATGCTGGGCCTCCCGGCGGACACCCCGGAGGAGGGGGTCGCGTCGTACGCCGCCGCGGTGGAGCGGCTGCGGGACGCGGTCGGCATCGAGCCGTCCTTCCGCGCGGTCGGCATCGACGAGGGCGTCTTCATCGGCGCGCTGCCGCGCCAGGCGCTGAACGCCTTCGAGGACCAGTGCGCCCCGGCCAACCCGCGGATGCCGATGCTCGACGACATGCAGGAGATCATGCGGACCGCCTACTACGGAGGCTCCGGGACGGTGTGACCGTCCCCCTCGATCGGCCGGTGGTGTCCGCCGTCCCGCACTCGGCGACGGGCACCACCGGCCTCGCGGCGACGGCCGCGGGACCCGGGCACAGGCCGGGCAACGGGCTCAGTCGTCGTCCGCCCCGGCCGCGAGCCGGCGGGCCCGGCGTCGGCCCGCGTAGCGGGACTTGCGGTTGCGGGCCCTGGCTTCTTCCTGGCGTTCCTTGACGCAGCCGCGTACCGCGCATCCCGAGCAGCAGGTGTGGCGGAACAGCAGCGAGCCGGGGTGTTCCCACCGGCAGCGGGTGTCCGTGTCCTCGCGCGTGGGACGTGGTGGCAGGTCGCAGGGGCCGGAGTGGTGGTCGTGGACCGGCCGGGGGTCATGTTCCCTGAGGCGTACCCACAGGGGTTTCGTCCTGTCCGTACGGGACATCTCGTTCCTTCCGGAACCGCCGCCCGGACTCCCGGACCTTCCGGGCGGGCGGCCGGGTTCGCCGCTTCACGGCGACACCTCCTTCGCTGCGTGGTGTGCGGAGGAGCAGCCTAGGCCACGCTCCTCCGGAGTCAAACGGGTTTTGACGTTCCCTCTCGGCCGGGCAGCTCAACTCCCTTGGGCCGCCCCGAGGCCGGCCGGCGAGGCGCTCGCCCCGGCCCCCGCCCGCGGCACCGGTCCGCATCCAGGGCCTGGTGCAGTGCCGAGGTCCGCACTCATCCGGCTCTTCGTGGCGCGCCACGGTCGGCGTGATCGCACCGTTCGTCCACAACGATCAGGGCTGGCAGGGCCCTTGGTCTCCGCGATGCCGGGGAGGTGGAGCCGGGCGCCCTCGATACGTACGGCCATGGTCATCCGGGCCCGGCGGTAAGTCCGTTCATCCCAGGAAGTGCTGCGGCATGTCGGTGGCCGGCACCGCTCCGCCGAGTGCGTTGATGCCGTTGTAGAGGGCGGCCCAGAGCAGGAGGCTGAGGGTGACCAGGCCGATGACCGCCAGGGTCATCGCCCAGGGGCGCGCCCTGCCCGGAAGCCGGCCGATGCCGCGCAGGACGAATGTCTCGCGGCCCTCGCGCTCATGGTAGTAGCGGGCCGCGTAGGGAATGAAAATCCAGACGAGGGCGGTGAGGGCCACTCCGGGCAGGGGGAGTTGGTACCAGTGGCCGGGGAACAGGGTGATCGCGGGGATGGTGTCGCCGAAGCTGTAACTCCCCGTCAGAATCCATGCCGCTTCGAAGAGCAGATCGATCAGGAGCAGGACCACGGCGGAAACCACAAGGTATCGGGTGTTGCTGAGGTTGGGCCGGTGACGGGTGACGGCCTTCATCACGGCCGCTGTGGTCAGAATCCACAGCATCGCCCCCGCGACCCCGATCCATGTGACGAATACCGGCGCGGTGTGGTGGGGGTGGGCCGAACTGTCCCATCCGGGCAGGTCCCAGGAGTTGGTGTGGATGAGGTAATGGCTGGTGAGCACTCCGGTGCCGTAGGAACTCGCCCACGGGGTCGCCCACTCAGCCAGGATGTAGCCCAGGAGCAGTGCGGTGTCGAAGGTGATGGTGCGCTCGCGACGGCATTGCCGGACCTGCCGGACGACGAGACCCGCGACAACGACGGCGATTGCGATCTGCACACCCCACAGCGCCACTTTGCGGCCCGTGCCGATGCCGTAGTCGTTGTGCGGGATCACCCGGATCTCGGCGTGCGGGAGCCATCGGATCAGCATGGCCGTCCCGAAGGCCAGGCATACCGCGCCCAGCAGGGCCCAGAGGACAACGGGACTGATCCATCGCGTGATTCCGCGGGCGGGGCGGGTCGCCGACGTCATGTGACGGTCCTCCTTCGAGCGCATCGTCTAGTGCGGCAGGGGCCACAGGTGGCTGGGGGTGTCCGGGGGGATGGGGCCGGTGCCGAAGAGGTAGCCGATGCCGACGCCCACGAAGGCGGCGATCAGCAGGAAGAAGTTGGTGAATCCGACGCCGGCCAGCAGGCGTGCCCAGCCGGCTGTCCGGGGGCCGGCCTGTTCGGTGCCGCGGAAGATGTGCACGGTGGTCGCGTGCCGTTGTGCGTAGAGATGCATGAGCACCGGAGGGGCGGAGATGAACATGGCGATGTTGGTGATCTGGGGGATGTAGAGCTGGTACCAGTGCCCGCCGAACAGGGACAGGGAAGCGGCATCGGTGGGGTACATGTACACGCCGGTGCGGAGCCAGAGGCCCTCGCAGACCGCGTCGGCGACCGCGCCGGCCAACAGCACCACCGGCAGCAGCCGCAGGAGGCCCCACCGCGGCCGCCGCCGGAGGACCGGTTTCGTGAGCCACATCGGCACCCAGTACCAGATGATCATCGCGGCGTAGGCGAACATGCTGGCGCCGACCAGTGCCTCGGAGGCGAGCTCGGGATGCGGTGGGTGCCAGCCGGGCAAGTAAGGGCCCCAGGAAGTGACGTTGAGGTCGTGGCGGCTGGTGATGACCATCAGGTGCCGGTAGTTCAGGAGCGGATCCTGCCAGAAGCACAGGAGCCAGCCGACGAACAGCGCCGCGCTGAGGGTGACCGCTCCCTGGCGCCGGCAGTCGCGCCAGATCAGCACCCCGAAGGTGGCGAGGGTCGCGGCCACCACCCCCTGGGTGATGTCGATGGCGAGGGCCTGGCCGGACGAGATGGTGTAACCGAAACCGGGTGCCGGGCGCAGGCCGCCGTCGGCGATCCACCGGCCGAACACCACTGCCTGTGCGAGGAGGAACACCGCCCCGAGTCCCGCCCACAGCGCCGCGGGAGAGCGCCAAGGGGGGTGCCGTGAGAGGGCCGGGCGGTTGGTTGTGGTGGTGTCCGGGCGTGCCATCCGATGTCTCCCTCTCCAGGGGGGATTGGTGGTAACTCGCCGAGAGAGCGGCCGTGGGGGAGACGCAGCAGGACGATGCCGGTGACCAGCAGCCAGACGTAGACCAGGAGGTAGGGGCCGAGGCTGAGGAGTGTGGTGGGGGCCAGTGGCCCGGTGCCGGCCATGAGGAACAGGTCGCCGGACAGGACGGGGAGAGCGGCCCAGGTGGTGGCGGTGGCCAGCCATCGGGGGAAGGCGTCGCCGCGGCGCATCGCCCTGCCGGTGCAGAAGAACATGAGCGCGCCGAAGCAGAAGGTGCCGTTGTAGCCGAAGGAGATGGCCAGTTCGTAGGCGAGCCGGGCGGACCCGGGCGGCAGGCCGCGCAGGGCCGCGGTCCACCAGAAACCGTTGGTCGCGACCAGCGTCAGGCTCACGGCGGCGGCACAGGGAACGATCAGGGTGGTGTACAGCGAGGGCGGGCTGTCGCGGAGTACGACGCGTTTCACACCGGCCGCGACGACCAGCAGCAGCACGAAGCCGATGTTCGCGGAGTAGAACTGCAGCGCCACGTCGAACCGTTGGGCGGCGAAGTGGTCGGCGATGCGCTGGTCGGTCCAGGCCCAGCTGGGGTAGGGCTGCAGCGGGGTGCCGGTGAGGAAGGCGGCCAGGGCTCCGGTGACGAACGCGACGATCCCGGCCCAGCCCGCGACACGGATGTCACGGAGGTTCGTGGTCATGGCCGCAGCCCTTCGTGGTTCCTCATGGGCGGGAGTGTCCGGTGGGGCCGAGCTGGTCGAGGGTCCACCCCAGCGGGTAGCTCCGGGGTGTGCGCACGTAGGCGCGTGAGGCGGGCCGCGGAGGCATGAGGCGGACCAGCCGGCCCCGGGCACGCAGGCAGCGGCGGACGGCCGTGGTGAACCAGGCGGGCGTCGCGGGCAGGTCGAGCACCGTGCGGACGGGCTCGTCGATGAGCGCGATCACCGCTCGGGTCGCCAGGAACCGCAGCCCCCGCGGGCACAGCGCGGCGATGATGCGGATCGCGTTCATCGCCATCTCCCGGTTGGCGTAGTGCCATTTCCCGCGCGTCCGGAGGTCTTCGGCCAGCCAGGCGGCGAACTCCTGGTAGTCGGCCGGGATGTCCTTGATGCCCATGAGCTCGCCGAGCCGCCGGTAGGCCAGGGTCAGGGCCCGCGTCTCCGGGTGGGACAGCGGGCGCCAGCCGTAGGCGTTGATCCAGGTGACGGCGGAGACGAGGTGGCTGGCGAGGATGTGCAGGTAGTCCTCGTTGGAGATCTCGTAGTGGGAGTGGATTTTGTTGAGTGCGCGCACGACGTCCCGGCCGTACCGGGATTCCAGCCCGGCGCGGTGGGCCTCGTAGGGGAAGAGCATGGTGTCGTCGAAGCGCTTCATGCCGTGGTGGGCGAACTCGCCGGTGGCGGCCAGGGTTTCGGTGATGCTGGGGATGGCGAAGTCGGTGACGAACGCGAAGGAGTAGCCCTGGTTGTAGTCCCAGGGGAACTCGTAGCGCGTCACCAGCTGGAAGATCTCCTCGTAGTCGTGTTCGGGGTCGAGGGTCTGGATGTGGCGCAGGCGGCTGTAGCGTCCCATCACGTTGCTCCGTCCGCGGCGGAGTTGCCGGAGTTGAACGCCATGCGGTCCAGGACCCAGTCGGCCAGGCCGGCCGGGCTGGGCCTGACCCAGATGACGCCGGGGTCGATGCCGGTCTTCAGGGCCTTCTCGAGGCGTACGCGCAGGCCCACCGCGCCCAGGGAGTCGAGGCCGAGCATGACCAGGCTGGAGCCGGGGCCGATGTGCACGGTGGTGCCGCCCAGGATCTCGCGGACGCAGTCGATGATGTGCTCCTCCAGGAGCGTCCGGCGCTCGCGTTCGCCGGCCGCGGTGCGCAGTGCCTCCAGCAGTGCCGAATCCGCGTCCTGTGCCGTGTCGTCGGCGAGCAGGCCGGCCAGCAGCGCGGATCGGCGCACAGCGGGGTACGGGGCCGTCCAGCGCTCCAGGTCGAGAGGGGAGTAGGCGATCTGCGGGTAGCCGGCGGTGAGGATGCGCTCCAGGGCGTCGATGCCGTCGGCGGGCGTGATCGTGACGAAGCCGCGTTCGGCGAGGTGCTTGCCGCGTCCGACTCTGCCCCAGGGGCCCCAGTGGATGGTGGTGGCGGGCAGCTTGTGGTGATGGCGCCAGGCGACCAGGTCGTCGGTGAAGGCGTTGGCGGCGGCGTAGGCGCCCTGGCCCGGCGAGCCGAGCAGGGAGGCCACCGAGGAGTAGACGACCCAGAAGTCCAGGTCGTGGTCCAGGGTGGCGTGGTGCAGGGCCCAGGCGCCGTCGGCCTTGCCGCGCCATACCCGTTCCAGCAGGAGATCGTCCAGGTTGGCCAGAGTCGCGTCCTCCACGACGCCGGCGGCGTGCACGACGCCCTTGAGGGGTGTCCCCGTGGCGGTGGCGGTGCGGACGGCCCCGGCGGCCACGGCCGGATCGGCGATGTCGCCGAGCACGACGCTCACCGACGCACCGGCCTCGCGCGCCGTCGCCAGCAGGGATTCGGCCTCGCCGGAGGGGGCTGTACGGCCGCAGAGGACGATGTGCCCGGCGCCGTGTCCGGCGAGCCAGCCGGCGGTGAGCAGGCCCAGCGCGCCCAGCCCGCCGGTGACCAGATAGGCCGCCCCGGGCCGCACCGGCGGCCGTGGCCGTCCGTCGGCGGAGCCGTCCACGGGGGCGCCCGGCCGGACACGGGCGGTGAAGCGTTCACCGTCCCGCCACGCGATCTCGGACACCCGGCGCTCCTCGTCAAGCAGATCGTCGAGCAGCGCCCGGGGATCGGTCGGCGGGTCCAGGTCGATCATGCTGGGGGCCAGGCGCGGATGTTCGTAGGCGGCGACGCGCAGGAGACCGCGCAGCCCGGCCGTGTCCGGCGCGGGCCCGCCGCCGCGGGTGACGGCCCACAGCCGCGGGGGGTCGGCCAGTTTGGACAGCGCCCGGACGACGGTCCGGGCCCGGGCCACCCGGCCGCGCGCCACGGCGGGCGCCGCCCCGCCGTCGGTGCCGCCGGTCGCGGCCAGGACGACGCCGGACCAGGCCCGGGCGTCGGAGCGCAGGATGGCCGTGAGCTCGTCGGCGAGAAGGTCGTGGCCGCGCCGCGCGGTCAGGATCCGGCAGTCGGCCGCGCGGGCGCGCAGGGCCTCGGCCAGCTCGCCCGGCCAGGCATCGCCCTCTTCGGCGACGACCAGCCAGCGCCCCGCGGGACCGGTGTCCCGCGCGGTCCGCGGGGCCGCGACCCAGGCCGTGTGGGCCAGGCGTGAGGCGAACCGCTCCTCGGGCGGGGTGACGTTGGCCAGCCGCAGGCCGTCGATCTCGGCGACGACGGTGCCGTCGGCGGTGGCCAGCACGCCGGAGGCGGTACAGACCACATCGTCGGCCTTGTGCAGGCGCACCTCGGCGAGCCGGGTGTGCCCGGTGGGGCCGTGGACACGGATCTCCTCGAAGCCGGCGACGACGACCGGCCCGGGGCTGGTGACGTACCGGCTCAGCCACACGGACGCGACGGTCTGGACGAATTCGTCCAGGAGCGCGGGGTGCAGGGCCATCGTCCAGCCGGAGACGCGCGCCGCGTCGGCGATCCGCAGCCGGGCGACGGCCCGGTCGGCGCCGGGGTGCAGCTGGATGCGCTCCAGGGCGGCGAAGGCCGGACCGTGGTACGTGCTGTGCCGCTGCCGGAAGTAGCGGTGAACGTCCTCGGGCGGCACGTCCTCCCACTCCTCGGGCGGCGCCTCGACCGGGGGAAGGCCGGCCGCCGAACGGGGCTCCAGCGGGCGCAGCAGGCCCTCGGCGTGGAGCTGTGTGCCCTCCTCGGCCGCGCTGCGGATCTCGACGCGTGCCCGGTCGCCCTCGGTCAATACCTGGGTGGTGACCAGGGGTTCGGGGTCGAGGACCAGGGGACTGGTGAAGTCCAGTGCGGTGACGGCCACATGATCGGTGCCGAAGGCCCGGGAGGCGGCCGCGAGCATCATCTCGGCCAGGCCCGCGCCCGGCAGCACCGGCACCTCGGCCACCCGGTGATCGGCGAGCCACGGCAGCCGGGCCGGGCCGACGGGCGTCTGCCACATGTGCCGGCCCGGCCGGTCCGGATCGTGGACGTGGCCGCCGAGCAGGGGATGCTGCGCGGCCCCGACCAGATGCGGCGCGACGAGCCGGTACGGCGTCCCGTCGCCGCCGGTGCGCACCCGCCGCCAGGCGGTGCCGGGCGCCTCGACCAGTTCCCCGTCCCCGTACCGGGCGGCCCAGTCCAGGGGGAAGCCGGCGCAGTGCACCGCGGCCACCTGGGACAGATACGCGTCCTGGTCGTCGGTGCCGCGGCGCAGACTGCCCACGGCCACCGCATCGTTCACCGAGGCGTGGCGGGCGATGTCCGCGATCGCCCGCACCGCCAGGGGGTGGGGGGCGCATTCCACGAACAGCCGGTGGCCGTCGGCCAGGGCCGCGGCGACCGCGCCGTGGAAGCGGACCATCTCGCGCTGATTGTGCACCCAGTAGGCGGCGTCCAGCGGCCCCGCGTCCCGGGGGTCGGCGCAGACCGTGGAGTAGAACGCGGCGCGGGGTGCCAGGGGGCGCAGCCCGTCCAGCACGTTGTGCAGCCGGCCGAGGACGGGATCCATCTGCGGCGAGTGCGAGGCCACATCCACGTCCACCATGCGGACGACGATGTCGCGCTCCTGCCAGCCGGCCACCAGCGCCGCGGTCTGCCCGGCGTCACCGGAGATCACGGTCGCGCCCGGCGAGGTGAGCACGGCCACCTCGACCTGGTCGGCCCCGGCGGCGGCGATGTCGGCGGCCACCCGGTCGGCGCCCAGCAGCACCGAGGCCATCGCACCCCCGGCCGTCTCCGCCAGCAGCCGTGCCCGACGGCAGATGACCGCGGCCCCGTCCGGCGGGCTCAGGGCCCCGGCGACCACCGCGGCGGTCACCTCGCCCATCGACTGGCCGATCACTGCCGCCGGCCGCACCCCCCACGAGCGCCACAGTGCCGCAAGGGCGAACTGCACGGCGAACAGCGTGGGCTGGATCCGGTCGACCCCCGTCAGGCGGTGCGGTTCGGTGAGCATACGGCGCACCGAGAAGCCGGACTCCGCCCGGATCAGCGGCTCCACTTCGGCCAGGGCGGCGGTGAACACCGGCTCGGTCCGCAGAAGTCCCCGGCACATCCCCGCCCACTGGGAGCCCTGGCCGGAGAAGACCAGCACCGGACCGCGATGGTCCGACGGCAGGACGAGACCGCCTGCAGCCAGCCCCTCGACCGCCTCGCCCGCGGTGAAATCCCGTAGTCGTGCGGTCAGTTCGTCGGGCGTCCGGGCCGCCACGCCGAGGCGCTGGGCGCCGTGCCAGCGGCGCACCGCCAAGGTGTGCGCGACATCGGCGAGCGCGCTGCGCGCACCGGCGTCCCCGGCCCAGGCGGCCAGGCGGCCGGCGGCCAGCGACACCGCCTCCGGTGACGCGCCGGACAGCGGCAGCAGATACGCCGCCCGGGCCGGTTTCCGGCCACGCGCCCCGCGTTCGGCACCCCGGCGGCGCGGAGCCGAACGCACCGCCGGGGCCTGCTCCAGGACGGCATGGGCGTTCGTCCCGGTCACACCGTAGGAGCACACCGCCGCCAGCCTGGGCCCTCCCGCCACCGGCCACGCGCTCGTCTCGACCGGGACGAACAGCCGCGACACCCCGTCCCGTTCGATGGCGGGACTCCAGTCGCGGAAGTTGAGGTTCGCCGGGACCATTCCGTGACGCAGGCACTGGACGGCCTTGATGGCGCCCGCGATGCCCGAAGCCGGCTCGCTGTGCCCGATGTTGGTCTTCACCGACCCCAGCGCGCAGCGCCCCCGGCCCCGCCCGTAGACGGCGTCGACCGAGGTGTACTCGATCGGATCGCCCACCGCGGTGCCCGGCCCGTGCGCCTCCACCAGCCCCACGTCCCCCGGGTCGATCCCGGCCCGCTCCACTGCGGCCGGGAACAGCTCCTGTTGCACCTGGGTGGACGGGGCGGTCAGCCTGGTCGCCTGGCCGTCGTTGTTCACCGCGCTGCCCCGGATCACCGCCAGGACGCGGTCCCCGTCGCGCCGCGCGTCCGCGAGGCGCTTGAGCAGCAGCATCCCGGCGCCTTCACCGCGCACATAGCCGTCGGCCCGCGCGTCGAAGGCGTAGCAGCGCCCCCGCCGGGACAGCAGGAGGGGCGCCTCCAGATGATGTGTCTCCGGGGAGAGCAACAGCAGCACCGCCCCGGCCAGCGCCATGTCGCACTCCTCCAGGGCCAGTGCCCCGCAGGCGGTGTCGACCGCCACCAGCCCCGACGAACACATGGTGTTGAGCGCCATCACCGGGCCGCGCAGATCCATCCCGAACGCCAGCCGCCCCACCAGCGTCCCGGTGAAGTTCCCGAACATGTACACCGGATCCAGCGCGTCCTCCACCGGGCGCGCCTCCCGGAACAGGTTGTCCGGCGCATACGCCCCGACGTACACCCCCGTACGCGATCCCCGCATCCGGTCCACGGGCACCCCGGCGTGCTCCGCCGCCTCCCAGGCCACCTCCATGAGCACCCGGAACTGCGGGTCCACCCACCGCTGTTCCGGCCGTGCCACCGCCATGGCCTCCGGATCCCAGGCCCATACGTCCTGCTCCAGAAAACATCCCCGCCCCAGACGGCCCGCGAGATCGGGATCCTGGAAGGCGGCCAGCCGCCGGGCGTCCCACCGGCCGGCCGGTACCGGGCCCACTGTGTCCCGGCCCTCGACCAGCAGATCCCACAGCCCGGCCGCCGACTCCACCCCGCCCGGGAACCGGCACCCGATCCCGATGATCGCGATCGGCACCTCCTGCGATGCGGACATCGTCCCGACCCCCTACTCCGCGATGGCCGTGCTGTAGGACCAGCGGAACACCGGCAGTGCCAAACCCCCGACATGCCGCGTCCCGCTGCGTTCGAAATGCTGGTGCTGCCCGTAATAGGCGACGGTCAGCCGCGCGCCGTCACCGCCCGCACCGCCGGGAACCCGGTAGGGGGACGGCATCCCGGGCGGACCACCCTCCAGCACGACCAACTGACCGTCGCCGTCCGGGAATTCGTGACCACTCACGGTAAAGCCTCCCAGGGCTGCACGGCCAGATATATCTGTACGTCCGGTTTTCATGGAGGCATGTATCCCGCCGCGAGGGAAGAGGAATGCGCGCGGTGCGCGGTGCATTCACGAAGACCGGTGGCACGGCCGTACCACCGTGGGCGCGCCAGGTCGCGAATGGCAGGCATGACGCACATGGCGACGGAAGGCGTGCACAGCCCCAACCGGCGCGCAATCGAGCCGACAAGATGCCGCCATACGCCCGCGCGAATTCTCGCGCCGTTCCGAGTCTGGACACCCGGGCGAGAAGATTCCTAGCCTGTCAGGAATCACGGGGAAAACGACGAGCCCGATACGGTCATACGATTCTACTGCGTATCGAGGCCGCGTTCCATGGGCCACAGAAAATCCGGCTCTGCGTCCGGCGGTGGCCCGCCGCTGATTTTCCTTTCCGGATCCAGGACCAGGAGGCCCGCAGTGGCGCGTTATCGCAGAGGAGTCGGCGGCCTGCTGTCCGATCTCACCGACGACTTCGGCGACATGGTCAGTGACGTATTCGGGGCCCGCGACGACTGGCGTGACGACTACCGCGGCCCCTGCTGGCGCCACGGCCGGGGGTACGAGGGATACGGCGGTTGGTGCGGTGGCCGCTGGGACCGCTGTTGCTGTGGCCCGCGCTGGGGGTACGAGGCGGGGCCGGACCCCTGCCGTGAGGAACTCGCCGTCATGCGGGCGGAGCTGAGGCTCCTGGCCCGCATGATGGGCGAGCGAGGCGTCCCTTCCCCGGACCTCCCGGCCGAACGACGGCATGCCGTCGACCCCGGCCATGACCGGTGACGCCGGCCCGTCCCGCGCGCGGGCATGAGCCGCGCTTCCGCACGCCGTGGCCGTACGCCGCCGCGCGCGCTGTTCCTGTGCGGTGAAGGACACGTCTACGACCCGGACGAGGCCCGCTGGGTACCGCTCGGCGAACTGGTCCAGGACGTGCACGCCGGCCGCCGTTTCACGGCCCGTCAGTACGGATCGGGCACCGACTGCACCTACCGGCTGCTGGTCCGTGTGCTGGTCGCCGCCCTCGGCCCCCGGCCCGCAGCACCCCCGGACGGCGGGCCGTGGTGCCCGCGGCACAGGAGCGCGCCACCGGGGGGCCGCGGCGACGTCCCCCCGGCCGACGGCGGTCCGGCGGGGTACGGGCGGACGCGGTGACCGTACGGCGCGGACTCCACGTGGCGGGACGGGTGGGCGGGCTGCTGGGGCGGGAGGCGTTCCGCACCGTGAGCGCCCGTCCCCGGGGCATCCCCCGTGACGTGGTGGAGCAGCAACGCGCTCAGGCCGTACGCGAGTTGTGCGAAGATCTGGGGCCCTTCTACATCAAGGTCGGCCAGATGCTGTCCACCCGGCCGGACCTGGTGCCCAGGGCCGTGATCAAGGAGCTGGAACAGCTCCACGACCGGATCGCCCCCGAGCCGTTCCCGGCGTTCGAGACGGTTCTCGCCCAGGACCTCGGACCCCGCTGGCGCGAGCACTTCCGCGAGATCGACACCGAACGGCCCCTGGGCGCCGCGTCACTGGCCCAGACCTACCGTGCGGTCCTCGGCGACGGGACCCCGGCCGTCGTCAAGATCCAGCGGCCCGGCATCCGCCGGACCGTCAGCAGCGACATGGCGCTGCTGCGCCGGCTCGCCCGTGCCCTGGCCGCACGGACGCCCAGGTTCAGCGCGGTCGTCGACACCGAGGCCATGCTCGACGTCATTTTCCAGGCCATGGAGCCCGAACTGGACTTCACCAAGGAAGCGGCCAACATGAACCGGGCACGCGCATGTGCCGAGCAGTTCGACACCATCTCCGTACCGGAGGTTCTCCTCGCCACCGAACACGTCCTGGTCCAGAGCCTCGCCCCGGGCAAGTCCATCCGCGAGGCCAAGCCCGAGGAGTTCTCCGACGAGGAACGCACGGCGATCGGCAGCGACCTCCTCGCGTTCATGTACCGCGGATTCTTCGTGGAGCGGTTCTTCCACGCCGACCCGCACCCCGGGAACATCTTCGCCGAACCGGGGAAGGGCGTCACCCTCATCGACTGGGGGATGACCGGCCGTACGGACCGCTCGCTCAGCGGAATGATCCTGCTGCTGTTCTTCTATATCGCCCGCAACGACGGCGCATCGGCGGCCCGGGTCTGGACGGCACTGGGGCATCCGACGGCCTGGGCCCAACCGTCGGCCTTCGCGGACGACATGGCCAACTTCGTGCCCAAAGTGGCCGCCGCCTCACTCGGAGAGCTCGACTTCGGCATCACCCTGTCGGCCGTCCTCCAGTACTCCACCAACCGCGGAATCCGCGTCAACCCGGCCATCGCCATCCTGGGAAAAGCCTTCGCCAACATCGAAGGATCCATCCGCTGCCTCTGTCCCGAAGTCGCCATCACCGACGTCCTGGAGGACGAGATCCAGGAGGTCGTCTTCGAACTCGTCAGGGAAACCCTCTCCGAGGAACAGGCCGCCTGCACGGCACTCGAACTCCTCGCCGCCGCCCCCTCCGGCCCCCAGAGGCTCAACGGACTTCTCGACGCCCTCGCCGGCAACCAACTCGCCCTCCGCGTCACCTCGGTGAAGGACCAGCAGACCACCGCCGTCGACCGGGCCGTGGCACGCTCCCGGAACCGCCGCCGCATCCTCCTGGCTGCCGCCCCGTACATGCTGTGGAGACTCCGCCGGCGCCGCTCGCGCCACCGCGGCTCGTAGCCCGGTGCCCGTCGTGCACGCCGCACCGGCAGTCGTACGTCAACCCCGATGTCCGGCCGCGGAGTTCACCGGCGAGGCGCTCGCCCCGGCCCCCGCCCGCGGCGTCGGGCCGCCCTCGGGGCCGTAGCCGAAGCGGACCAGGAGCTGGGGGTGGCGGCCCCGCCTGCGCATCAGCCGCTCCCGGAGGTCGGGCCACTCCAGGGCCTGATGCAGCGCCGAGGTCCGCACCCCGCGCGCGGTGGCCAGCAGGAGCATGCGTTCCAGGGCCTGCCCGGCCCGCAGCCAGTCCAGCGGCCGGTCCTCGGGGGTCCACAGCAGCGCCAGCTGCGCGTGGCGCTCGAAACGCAGCGTGGGAAGCCGGGGGACGCCGGCCGCCCCCGTGAAGTCGCGCATCGGCATCCGCCGCGCGGCGTCGCGGGGGCCGAGCGCCGCGAACGGGACGCCGTAGGGCCCCGACCCGGCGGGAACGACCCAGGCCCGGCTCTCCGCGGCGCGCCACCGGTCGGCGTGGTTGCGCCGTTCGGCCTCGGCGGTCAGGGTCAGCAGGGCCTTGGTCTCGACGATGCCGGGGAGGTGGATCTGGGCGCCCTCGGCACGTACGCCCGACGCCATCTGCGCCACCACCGACTCGGGCACGGGACGGCCCGTGAACGGCATGCGGCTGGTGTGCCGCCGGGCGATGGCGTCGTACAGGGCCGGGTGGGGCGAGCCGCCGCCCGGGGCGGCGACCAGGCCGACCCTGGCGAGGAGTTCGGGGTCGTCCCCCTCCGGCAGCAGCCGGACCTCCGGGTCCCAGCCCAGATGTGCGGCCGCCACCCTGAGGTTGAACACCGCGGCCCCCACGGAGAGATGCAGGGCCCGGCGCAGCGGGTCCGCCAGCGGCAGCGAACGCCGCAGCACCGCGCGGACCTCCAGGGCGGGAGCATCGACGTCCAGCCGGAACCGCCACGGCTGGGAGTTGTGGATCGAGGGCGCGGCCACCGCGGCGGAGACGAGGGATTCGACGGTGGCGGCGTCGAGGTCGGGGGAGCGCATCGTGATCTCTCCTTCCGGGCCGTGACGGCCGGTTCCGGTTGCTGCTCCCAGCCTTCGCCGCCGGCGCCCGCAGGACCATGGACCAGGGGGCCCGAGGGCCGGGAGACCGGCCCTGATGCGTTCCGGCGGGCCCGGCCGGGACCCTGGGCCCGGGCGAACGGGGCCGGTCGGCCCATGGCGGCCGGACCCGCGGGCGGGACAGGATGGAGCGGGTCCCGCTCCGGCGGGCCGGACGATCAGTACGGAGCACGTCATGTCCGACGACAGCGCAGTAGAGGCCGGCGCGCAGGCGCCCGTCACGGTCTTCCTCCTCGACGACCACGAAGTGGTGCGACGGGGCATCCACGACCTGCTGGCCGCCGAACCAGACATCACCGTCGTCGGCGAGGCCTCGACGGCCGAGGAGGCGCTGGAACGCGTCCCCGCGCTGCGCCCGGGGGTCGCGGTGCTCGACGTGCGTCTGCCCGACGGCAACGGCGTGACCGTCTGCCGGGAGCTCCGCTCCCGGCTGCCCGGCCTCGCCTGTCTGATCCTGACCTCCTTCGACGACGAGGAGGCCCTGCTGGACGCGATCCTGGCCGGGGCCTCCGGCTATGTCCTCAAGCAGATCAGCGGCAACGACCTCGTCGGCGCCGTACGCGTCGTCGCCTCCGGCAAGTCGATGCTCGACCCCGGCACCACCGGCCGGCTGATGGCCCGGCTCCGCGGCGAGCGGCGGCGCGAGGAGCAGGAACGGGAGCTGCCCGACCTCAACGAGCGCGAGCTGGAGATCCTGGCGCTCGTGGGGGACGGGCTGACCAACCGGGAGATCGGACGGCGGCTCTACCTCGCCGAGAAGACCGTCAAGAACAACGTCTCCCGGCTGCTGGCCAAGCTGGGGGTGGAGCGCCGGGTGCAGGCAGCGGTGATCGCCACCCGGTTGCCGGAGGCCGGCCGGGACCGGTCCGGACACATCATGCTTCCCCGTCAACGCGGTTGACGCATCGGCCGGTTCTCCCCGGTCACGGCCCGAAGAAGAGGCGCCTTGCGCGCCTCTTCGTGTTGCTCCGGTGACGGACCGTCATTTCTGATGCGGAGTGGCGGCACTGGGTCGATGGGTCCCGGCCGTGTGGCTGAACAGGACCCCTTGAAGGGGACTGGGCAGGCCCCCGCTGGGGCCCGTTCGCCGCTCGGTTCGGATGGGGCGGACGTGACACGGTTCAAGTGTCAGCCGGAAACGCCCCGAGGGCGGATTCCGGACCTCCGGAGGGCGAGCGCATCCGGCGCACCGGAGCAAGACGCCCGTCGCTCCCTTTCCCAGGAGAGCCATGAACTTCCACGTCGATTCCGAGGCCGGCCGGCTGCGCCAGGTGATCCTGCACCGGCCCGACCTGGAACTGAAGCGCCTCACCCCGAGCAACAAGGACGACCTCCTCTTCGACGACGTCCTGTGGGTCAAGCGGGCCCGCGAGGAGCACGACGCCTTCGCCGACACCCTCCGGGACCGCGGCGTGCAGGTCCACTACCTCGCCGACCTGCTCACCGAGGCCCTGGCCGTCCCCGCCGCCCGCGAACTCGTCCTCGACCGGGTCTTCGACGAGCGGGACTTCGGCCCCCTGGCCACGGACCGCCTGCGCACCGCCTTCGAGGCCCTCGCGCCGGGCGAGATGACGGCCCACCTCATCGGAGGCATGACCAAGCGCGAGGCCGTGCACCGCCTCGGCGCCATCCGCAGCGTACGGCTGCACACCCTGGCGCCGGACGACTTCGTCCTCGCCCCGCTCCCCAACCACCTCTTCACCCGCGACACCTCCTGCTGGGTGTACGACGGGGTCAGCGTGAACCCCATGCGCAAGCGGGCCCGCCGCCGCGAGACCGTGCACTTCGAGGCCATCTACGCGCATCACCCGCTCTTCGAGAAGCGGGAGTTCCAGCACTGGTCCGGCGGCCAGGCCGACCACCCGTCCACGATCGAGGGCGGCGACGTCCTGGTCATCGGCAACGGCGCCGTCCTCGTCGGCATGAGCGAACGCACCACGCCGCAGGCCGTCGAGGCGCTGGCCCTGCGGATGTTCGCCGCCGGTTCGGCGCGCCGCGTCGTGGCCCTGGAAATGCCCAAGAAGCGCAGCTTCATGCACCTCGACACCGTGATGACCATGGTCAGCGGCGACACCTTCACCCAGTACGCCGGCCTGGGCATGCTGCCCTCCTGCACCATCGAACCCGGCGCGGACGGCGACAAGCTGACCATCACCGACCACGCCCCGCAGGACATGCACCACGCCATCGCCGACGCCCTCGGCCTGTCCTCGGTCACCGTGCACACGGCGACCCAGGACATCCACTCCGCCGAGCGCGAGCAGTGGGACGACGGCTGCAACGTCCTCGCCGTCGAACCCGGCGTCGTCGTCGCCTACGAGCGCAACGTCACCTCCATCGCCCAAGCACACTGCGCATATGGATAGTCACGAGTGTGGACGTGCGCCGATAATCGGTCGTGAGGGCCTGTTGCGGCTGGTCATGGTGGCCGAGCGGCTGGAGGGCCGTGGCGAGGGGGTCGTGGCATGTGCGACGGAGGTGATGTCGGCCCCAGAGGACTGTGCGGCCGGCGTCGGACGAGAGGGTGTGGGCCGGGCTGCCGGAGGTGAACCGGCAGGCGGTGGTGCGGCAGTTGGCGAAGCTGGCTGGCCGCGTGATGTCGACCGCTGCGGCGCCGGGTGAACGGGGCCGGTCATGACAGCGGTGATGCCCTGGGAGAGGGCTGACAGTAAGGTGACCGACCGTCACCTCCTGCGTCTCGCGGCGGTCTATGTCCGTCAGTCCACGCGGCAGCAGGTCCTGGATCATCAGGAGTCGACGCGGCTGCAGTATGCGCTGGTGGACCGGGCGGTGAGGCTGGGCTGGGAGGCGGACCGGGTCCTGGTGATCGACGACGACCAGGGGATGTCCGGGGCGAGTGCGGTGGCCCGGACCGGTTTCCAGCGGCTGGTCACTGAGATCGGCCTGGACCACGTCGGCCTCGTGCTCGGTATCGAGATGTCCCGTCTGGCCCGCTCGGGCAAGGACTGGTACCAGCTCATCGAGTTGTGTGCCCTGTCGGGGGCGGTGCTGGCGGACACCGACGGGGTCTACGACCCGGCGGACTACAACGACCGGCTGCTGCTCGGGCTCAAGGGCACGATGAGCGAGGCCGAACTCCACCTGATCAAGCAGCGGATGTGGAACGGACGCATCAACAAGGCCCGCCGCGGCGAACTCACCTTCCCGCTGCCCTCCGGCTATGTCCGCCGTCCTTCGGGCGAGGTGGTCTTCGACCCGGACGAGCAGGTGCAGACCGTCATCCGCCTGGTCTTCGCGCAGTTCGAGCGGATCGGCACGCTGCACGGGATGCTCCGCTACCTCGTCGACCACGACATCCAGCTGGGCATCCGGCTGCGCGAGGGTCCGGACAAGGGCACCCTGGAATGGCGGAGGCCGAACCGGATGACCCTGCAGACCCTGCTGCACAACCCCGCCTACGCCGGCATCTACGCCTACGGCCGGCGCCGGGTCGACCCACGCCGCAAGGACCCCGCCCGCCCCAGCACGGGCCGGGTCGTCCAGGCAAGGGACGAATGGCTCGTGATGGTCCCCGACGTGCTCCCCGCCTACATCACGGTGGCCCAGTTCGAGGCGAACGAGGCGAAACTCGCCGCCAACCGGGCCCGCGCCGAGACCATGGGCGCCGTCCGCAACGGGCCCGCTCTCGCGGCCGGGCTGGTCTTCTGCGGCCGCTGCCACCGCCGCGTGATCGTGCGGTATCACACCCAGGAGAGCAAGGCCGTCCCGGAGTACGTGTGCTCCCGGGAGGTCACCAACTACGGAGCCGCCAGGACCTGCCAGCTCCTGAACGCGGCATGCGTGGACCGCTTCGTCGAACAGCAGGTCCTGGCCGCGCTCACGCCCGCCGCCGTCGAGGTCTCGCTCCAGGCGGCTGACCAGGTCATGTCCGAGCGGGCCGAACTGGAGAAGCTGTGGGCCCAGCGGCTGGAGCGGGCCGAGTACGAAGCCGACCGGGCCCGCCGCTGCTACCACCTGGCCGAACCCGAAAACCGCCTGGTCGTGCGCCAGCTGGAGAAGGAATGGGAGACCGCGCTGGCCAGCCAGCAGAAACTCCGCGAGGAACACGCCCGCTTCACCCGCACCAGCCCGCGAACCCTCACCCCCGCCGAGCGCCGGACCATCACCACTCTGGCCGGTGACATCAACGGGCTGTGGCATGCGAAGACGACGACGGTCACGGACCGCAAGGAGATCATCCGCGCGATCGTCGACAAGGTCGTCGTCACCGTGGCCGGCACCACCGAACGCGTCACCGCGGTCATCGTCTGGGCGGGCGGCGCCACCACCTCCGGCGAGCTCGTCCGCCCGGTCCAGCGGCTCGACCAACTGTCCTACTACCCACAGCTGACCAGCCGGATCAGGGAACTCGCAGGCCAGGGCACCGGCGCCAGCGGGATCGCCGACCGCCTGGAAGCCGAGGGCTACCGCCCGGCGAAGGGCGGCAAACGGATCACCGCGACCACCATCCGCAACCTCATGCGCCGTCTCGGCTGCCCGGCAGGCCGTGTCCACCGCCACCGCCCCGCACTTCCCGGCGAAGGCCCCGGCCCGGACGAATGGTGGCTCAAACACCTGGCCGCGGAACTGGACATGACCACCTCCACCCTCTACGCCTGGATCAACCGAGGCTGGATCACCACGCGCCGCGAGAGCTCCTGGCCGCACCGGCTCATCGCTCACGCCGGCCAGCAAGAACTTGCCGAACTGCGGGAACGACGGACTCGCCCGCCCGGCTGGTACAGCCGCCGCCTCTGGACCGAGAACGACAACACGCCAGCCGATCCGCATCCATGAGTGCAGTGTGCTTGACACGTCTCCAACACCCATCTGCGCAGGAACGGCATCGAGGTCATCACCATCCGTGGCAGTGAACTCGGCCGCGGCCGCGGCGGACCGCGCTGCATGAGCTGTCCCGTCGAGCGCGACGCCGTCTGAACACCCCCATCCGTACCGAACTTCGAGGAGACACCGTCATGGCCCTCAACCTGCGCCACCGCAGCTTCCTCAAGGAGACCGACTTCACGCCGGCCGAACTCCGCTTCCTGCTCGACCTGTCCGCCAAGCTGAAGGCCGCCCGCCACGCGGGCACCGAACAACAGCGGCTGAGGGGCAGGAACATCGCCCTCATCTTCGAGAAGACCTCCACCAGGACCCGCTGCGCCTTCGAGACCGCGGCCCACCAGCAGGGCGCCCACGTCACCTACCTGGAGCCGTCCGGCTCGCAGATCGGGCACAAGGAGTCCATCAAGGACACCGCCCGCGTCCTCGGCCGGATGTACGACGGCATCGAGTACCGCGGCAGCAGCCAGACCATCGTGGAGGAACTCGCCGATTACTCCGGCGTGCCGGTCTGGAACGGCCTGACCGACGAGTGGCACCCCACCCAGTCCCTGGCCGACGTCCTGACCATGTGGGAGAACACCGACAAGCCCCTGCACGAGATCTCCTTCGCCTACCTCGGCGACGCCCGTAACAACGTGGGCAACTCCCTGCTGATCGCCGGGGCCATGTTCGGCATGGACGTCCGCATGGTCGGGCCGGAGAGCCTGCGCAACGCACCGGAGGTGGTGAAGGAGGCGCAGCGCATCGCGGAGACCACCGGTGCCCGGATCACGATCACCGAGGACCTCCGGGAGGGCGTCGCGGGCGCCGACTTCCTCTACACCGACGTGTGGGTCTCCATGGGCGAGCCCAAGGAGATCTGGGACGAGCGGATCGCCCTGCTCAAGCCCTACCAGGTGACCTCGGAAGTGCTCGCCGCGACCGGCAACCCCCGGGTGAAGTTCCTGCACTGCCTCCCGGCCTTCCACGACGCGGAGACCTCCGTGGGCGCCGAAGTCCTGGCCCGCACCGGCATGAAGGCCCTCGAAGTCACCGACGAGGTCTTCGAGTCCTCCCACTCCGTCGTCTTCGACCAGGCCGAGAACCGGGTGCACATCATCAAGGCCGTCCTCGTCGCCACCCTCGGCGACTGACCTCCCACCGATCACAGGAGAGAACCATGCGCGTCGTCGTCGCACTGGGCGGCAATGCCCTGCTCCGCAGGGGGGACCGCCCCGACGCGGCCGTGCAGCACGCCAACGTCAGGGCGGCCGTGGCCGCCCTGGCCCCCCTGGCCCGGCAGCACGAACTCGTCATCACCCATGGCAACGGCCCCCAGGTCGGTCTGCTCGCCCTCCAGAGCGCGGCCGACCGCTCCCTCACCTCCCCCTACCCCTTCGACGTCCTCGGCGCCGAGACCCAGGGCATGATCGGCTACTGGCTGCTGCAGTCCCTGCAGAACGCCCTGCCCGGCCGCCAGGTCTGCGCCCTCCTCAACCAGACCCTCGTCTCCGCCGCCGACCCCGCCTTCGCCGACCCGGTCAAGTTCGTCGGCCCGGTCTACGAGCGCGAGGAGGCCGAGCGGCTCGCCGCCGAACGCGACTGGACGGTCAAGGCCGACGGCCCGTACTGGCGCCGGGTCGTGCCGTCCCCCGACCCCCAACGCGTCGTCGAGACCCGGCTGATCCGCCTCCTGCTCTCCTCCGGGGCGGTGGCCGTCTGCGCCGGCGGCGGGGGCGTCCCCGTGATCCGTGACGAGGAGGGGCGGCTGACCGGAGTGGAGGCGGTGGTCGACAAGGACCTCACCGCCGCCCTGCTCGCCGAGGCGCTCGACGCCGACGCGCTGCTGCTGCTGACCGATGTGCCCCGGGTCGTCCGCGGCTTCGGCACCCCGGAGGCGGAACCCATCGGCAACACGACGCCCGCCCGGCTGCGCGCCGAGCACTTCCCGGCCGGATCCATGGGCCCCAAGGTGGAAGCGGTGTGCCGGTTCGTGGAACTCACCGGCGGATTCGCCGCCATCGGTGCCCTGGCCGACGCACCGGCCATCCTCGACGGCACGGCCGGCACCCTCGTCACCCCCAGTGGCCGCTACCCCGAGGACGGCGACGACGGGGCGGAGGGCCGGCCATGACCACCACCGCGCCCACCCGGGCACCCGCGGACCCGGAGCCGGAGCCCCGACCGCCGCGGCGCAGGCTCCGCTTCCCCTCCGCCTACACCGTCCTGGCCGCCGTCACCGTCATCGTCTGGGGCCTGACCTTCGTCATCCCCGCGGGCCGCTACGACACCAAGGACGGCGCACCGGTCCCCGGCACCTACCATTCCGTGGAGCTGAGCCGGGGCTTCGGCAGCCGGCTCAAGGACCTGTTCCTCTCGCCCGTGAACGGCCTGTACGGCGTCACCGACGGGCACTCCGGACTCACCGCGCCGGGCGGGAACGGTCAATTCTTCGGCGCGGCAGGGGTGTTCCTCTTCGTCCTCGCCGTCGGCGCCTTCATCACCGTCACCCTGCGGACCGGGGCCCTCACCAGCGGAGTGGCCCGGCTCGCCGCCCGGCTCCAGCGCCACCGGACCGTCCTGCTCGTGGTGCTCCTCGCCCTCTTCTCGCTCGGCGGCACCACCTACGGCATGGCCGAGGAAACCCTGGGCTTCTACGGGCTGATGATCCCGCTCATGCTCAAACTCGGCTACGACCGGATGGTCGGGGCGACCGTCATCATGGTCGGCGCCGGGGTCGGCACCCTCGCGTCCACCGTGAACCCCTTCGCCACCGGCGTGGCCTCCGACAGCGCCGGCATCGGCACCGGGGACGGCATCGTGCTGCGCCTGCTGATGTGGGCCGTGCTGACCGCGGTGGCCGCGGTGTACCTCGTGCGGTACGCCGGCCGCGTGCTCCAGGACCCGTCCCGCTCCTTGGTCGCCGCGATACCCGAGGACGAGGAACTGCGGTCGGCGGGCGGCACCGAGGGCCCGCTCCCGAAGCGTCAGCGGCTCGTCCTGACGCTCTTCGGGGCGACGTTCCTCTTCATGATCTTCGCGGTGATCCCCTGGGACGGCCTCCACGTTCCCTTCCCCACCCTGGGCTGGTACTTCCCCGAACTCGCCGGCCTGTTCATCGTCGCGGCCGTCGCCGTCGGCCTCATCGCGGGACTCGGCGAGAAGGGCACGGCGAACGCCATCGTCGCGGGCGCGGGGGACTTCATCGGGGCGGCCCTCATCATCATGCTGGCGCGCGGCGTCACGGTCATCATGAACAACGCCGCCGTCACCGACACCATCCTCAACGCTCTGCACAGCGCGGTCTCGGGGACCTCCTCGGGTTTCTTCGCCGTGCTGATGTTCCTGGTGAACATGCCGCTGGCGTTCCTGGTGCCCTCGTCCTCGGGACACGCGGCCCTGGCCATGCCGATCCTCGCCCCGCTCGCCGACTTCGCGGGCGTGAGCCGTTCCCTGGTCGTCACCGCCTACCAGTCGGCCTCGGGATGGGTCAACCTCATCACCCCGACGTCCGCGGTGGTGATGGGCGGCCTGGCCCTCTCCAAGGTCCGCTACGACCGGTACCTGCGCTTCGTGGCCCCGCTGATGGGGATCCTGCTGGTGGCGGTGACGGGCTTCATGGTCCTCGGCGCGGTCGTGATGTGAGGGCGTCCGGCCGCCGGGAGCCGGGCCGGAGCCGCCTCGCGCGGCCCGGCCCGGCTCTCCGCCGTGTCAGACGGATTTGACGACACCGCCGTCGACGGCGAAGTCGGCGCCGTGGATGCCGGCCGCCAGGGGAGAGGCCAAGTAGGCCACCAGCGCGCCGAGATGGCCGGGCTCGACGAAGGCGCCGGTGGTCGCGCCCATCTCGGCGGGCACCTCGCGCAACAGCTGTTCCTGGGGGATGCCGCGGGCCGCGGCGAGCTTGGCGCCGAAGCCGTCGGGACCGGCCCACTGCTCGGTGAGCACGGCGCCGGGCGAGACGGTGTTGACCCGCACGCCCCGCGGCCCGTACTCCTCGGCCAGGCCCTTGCTGAAGGTGTTCACCGCGCCCTTGGCGGAGGCGTAGGGCAGCGGGCCGGTGTGCGGGACGCGCCCGCACAGGGAGGAGAAGTTGACGATGCTGCCGCGGCGTTCGAGGAGGCTGGGCAGCGCGGCGCGGGTGACGCGGACCATGCTGAAGAAGTTCAGGCCGAACATGTCCGCCCACTGCTCGTCGGTGGATTCGAGGAACGTGGCCGGATGCTCCTTGTCGCCGCCCCCGCCGAGGTTGTTGACCAGCAGGTCGATGCCCCCGAGCTCCGCCCGGGCCCGTTCGACGAACGCGGCGGGTCCCTCGGGCGAGGCGAGGTCGGCGGTCAGGGCGATCGCGCCGCTGTCCCTCAGCCCGGCGCCGACGGTCCGCGCGCCGGCCACCACGCGCACGCCCTCGGCCAGGAGGGCCTTGGTGACGGCCAGGCCGATGCCACGGCTCGCGCCGGTCACCACGGCGGTCGTTCCGGTCAGCCGCAGATCCATGGGGGTCCCTTCGCAGAAGTCTCGATACTCAATACGAGAGTACGACATACTTCATACATTCTAACTCGGGATATCATCGAGGCATGGTCAGCTATCACCCCGACCTCGACCGGATCCCCGTCGAAGACGTCCTGGCCGCCCTGGGCAACCCCGTGCGGCTGTTCATCGTGCGCGAACTCGCCTCCTCCGCGCAGCCGCGCACCTGCGGCAGCCTGCCGGTGTCCGTCACCAAGGCCACCGCCACACACCACTGGCGCGTACTCCGTGAATCGGGGATCACCCGCGAACGCCGCGACGGACGCACCAAGGTCGTGGAACTGCGCCGGGCCGAACTCGACGAACGCTTTCCCGGTCTGCTCGGCCCGATCCTGGACGCGACCGCCCCACGTGAGTGATCAGCGGTGCGTGGCGTTCTCCACCAGCTCCGTGAATTTCTCGGGGGAGATCGAGCCGGTGCCGTCGCCGGAGAGCACGTCCAAGGGACGGCCGTCGATCTTGACGACGGGTGTGCCCTTCTCGCCGCTCCGGTAGAAGGCCGAGGACACCTTCTCCGCCCACGGCAGGTAAGTCAGTTCCTTGACCGCCCTGTTGAAGGCGGGAGTGCGGAGCCCTTCCACCCGGTCGGCGAGGTCGAGCAGGGTCGTCGTCGAGCCGAACTTGTCGTCCTTCTCCTCCTCCGGCTGGTGGGCGAAGAGGACCCGGGCGTACGCCATGAACTTCCCGGGGCCCTCGTTCACCGCCGCGCCGAGCGCGTTGAGGGCGCGCTTCGACCCCTTCCCGCCGAGAGCCCCGTCCAGGAAGGTGGCGAAGTGGTACTCGATCCTGAAAGTCCCTTTGTCGGCGAGCGCCTTGAACGTCGTGCCGAGCCCCTTCTCCACCACGGCACAGTACGGACAGCGCGGGTCGAGCCAGACGGAGAGGGTGTGCCGTGCGCCGGCCGCCCCGTAGGGGATGACGGTGCCGTCCGCGCCGGTGGTGTGCCCGGGGGCGAGAGCGGGCCCGTCGGCCGGGGGGCCGCCGGCGGCCCCGCCCAGGTACCAGCCGGCGCCCGCCGCGAGGCCCAGGGCGGCGGCGGAGGCGCAGCCGAACAGCAGGAACCTGCGGGTCCTGCCGCGTCGTGCGGCGGCCTCCGGCGCCGCGGTCACCGCTCCCCCCGCTCCACGATGCGGAGAGCGGCGTCGCGCGCGCCCGCCACACAGGCGGCGACGCCCACGCCTTCGTAGGCGGCCCCGCACACCTCCAGGCCGGGCAGCGCGGCCACGGCGTCGCGCACGGTGCGCACCGCGTCGAGGTGACCCACGGAGTACTGCGGCAGACCCCGTGCCCACCGTGCGACGTGGAAGTCCACCGGCCGCCCCAACGGGCCGAGGATGTCGGACAGTTCGCCGAGGCAGACGGCGGCGAGCTCGCCGTCCTCCCGGCCGAGCAGCGACTCCTCGCCCAGCCGTCCGACGGACGCCCGGAGGATGAACGTCCCGGGAGCGGCCTCGGCGAGCCAGTGCCACTTGTTGGTGAGGAAGGTGGCGGCCTTGACGGCCTTGCCCTCGACGGGCGGGACGAGGAACCCGTTGCCCCGGGGCACGCCGCCAGGCATCTGCGCCCGCTCGAAGGCCAGGGTCACCAGTGCCATGCTCGCGT
Organism: Streptomyces luteireticuli; assembly: GCF_041519305.1. Taxonomy (NCBI): domain Bacteria; kingdom Bacillati; phylum Actinomycetota; class Actinomycetes; order Kitasatosporales; family Streptomycetaceae; genus Streptomyces; species Streptomyces luteireticuli. Next base: position 247,779 of record NZ_CP167927.1, on the reverse strand, counting down.
GCTCGATCGCGTTCAACTCCCGGGCCGCCACGGGCGCGTGCGGCCGCAGCAGCGGGGCGGCGGCATAGGCCGGGGCGGCGAGAACCACGGCGTCGGCCTCCAGGGCGTGCGGCGCCGGACCGGAGAGGACCACTCGCCATCCGGTGGGGGTGCGGTGCAGTTCCCGTGCCCGGGTCCGGGTGAGGACACGTGCCCCGCAGCTGTCCGCCAGAGTGCGGGGCAGACGGGCGAGCCCCCCGCACAGCCCCTTCATCACGGCCGGCGGCGCTCCGGTGCGCCCCCGTGCGCCGGACCGCAGGGCGTCGAGCAGCGAACCGCCCCGCGCGGCGATGTCCGCCACCCCGGGCAGCGCGGCGCGCAGCGAGATCCGGTCGGCCCGCCCCGCGTAGATCCCGCCGAGCAGCGGCTCGACGAGCCGGTCGACCACCTCCCGGCCCAGCCGGTCCGCGAGATAGGCCCCGACGCTGATGTCGCCCTCCAGGAGCGCCGCGGGGAGCTCCTCCTCGCGCGCGAGCCGGGCCAGGCCGTCGGGGGAGAGCAGCCCGGTGTCCCGGAGCGCGGCGAGGTCCGTGGGTATCCCCATGACGTGACCGGTGGGCATGGCGCGCAGCGTGCCGCGCGTCCACATGGTGACGGGGGCCCGTGCGGGCGTGACCAGGTCGCCGCCGAGCCCGGCGGCCTCGGCGAGGTCCACCGCCTCCGGGCGCAGGGCCAGCATCGCCTCCGCGCCGTCGTCCACGGGGACTCCGGCGACGGTGCCGGAGCGCAGGATGCCGCCCGGCTGCGGGCCGGATTCCACGACGGTGACCTCGGCCCGGGACCTGAGGTGCCACGCCGCGGTCAGGCCGCTGATGCCGCCGCCGATGATGATCACTGATTGCACGAGGGCCTCCTGGCCGGTCGGAGTCGGATGACAGCGGCGGGGACTCCCGCCGCCGCACGGTGCGTCAGGCGGGCGGCAGCCCGGGGAGCCGACCAACGAGGCGATCGCCAGGGCGCGGGCCGTCCCCGTCCGGCCGCGGGAGTACGCCACGCCATGCGCTGCGGCTGCCGCCGGCACCACGAGGAACAGGGCGAGCCCGCCCGCCGACAGCCGGGCCGCGACGAGGAGATGGGCCCGCAGATGCCGGGTCCGCAGCGTCGGACGGCCGGGCCGGCGGGGGACGCCGGGGGACGACACGGTGCTCATGGTGCGCGTACTCACGGTGCGGGTCCGCTCACCGCGCCGCGAGCAACAGCCGTGCCACGTCCCGCTGATGGGGGAAGGAACCGGGCCGGTACCCGCACCAGGGCTCCTGGGCGTACGGGTCGCCGGTGGCGTTGTAGGCGCGCGACCGCGAACCCCCGCAGACCGTACGGAACTCGCAGCGGCCGCAGCGGCCGCCCAGCCGGTCGGGATCGCGCAGGCCGGTGAACAGGCCGGAGGTGCGGTAGATCTCCGTCAGGGGGCGGGCGCGCACGTTGCCCGCGGCGAGCGGCAGGAATCCGCTGGGGTGCACCGAGCCGGTGTGGGAGACGAAGACGAACCCCCGGCCGGCGTTGATGTCCAGCGGGGGGCGCCGGATGCGCCGCGCCGGGGTGTCCAGCCCGAGTTCGACGGCGCGCTCGTGCAACTGCGCGTACAGCGGACCGAGTCCCAGGACCGCGACATGGTCCTCGCCCTTGGCGGCCAGCACCGCGCGCTGCAGGGCGATGCGGCGGAAATGGTGTGCCTCGGTGGTCTTGGCGGGGACCGCCAGCCCCACGTCGTGGACGAAGTTCAGGACGTCCTCCGTCTCGCCGGGCGTGAGGGGGTCCAGCAGCCGGCCGCGCCCGGTGGGCACCAGGAGGAACGCGCTCCACAGGACGGCCCCGTGCTCCCGTACGAGGGCGACGAGGTCGGGAAGGTCGAGCAGGTTGTGGCGGCTGATCGTCGTGTTGATCTGGACCTTCAGGCCGAGGCGGCGCGCCGCGTCCCAGGCGTCCAGGGTCCAGCGGTACACCCCGGGCACGCCCCGGAAGGAGTCGTGCAGGCGGGCCGTGGACCCGTCCAGGCTCAGCGACAGGCCGACCGCCCCCGCGTCGCGCACGGCGCGCAGGTTCTCCGGGGTGAGGGTGGGCGTGCCGGAGGGGGCGACGGCCACCGGCAGCCCCGAGAGGGTGCCGTAGGCGATCAGCTCCAGGAGGTCGGGCCGCTGGAAGGGATCGCCACCGGTGATCACGAACAGGGGCGCGGGGCGGCCGAAGTCCGCGATCTGGTCCATCAGTTCCTTGGCGGCGGCGGTGCCGAGCTCACGCGGGTCCCGGTCGGGCACCGCCGCGGCCCGGCAGTGGCGGCAGGCGAGCGGACAGGCCCGCGTCGCCTCCCAGATGACGATGAACGGCCGGTCCGCCAGGTCGCGGCGGGCGCTCCGCACCGGACGGCGGGCGCTCACCACGGCCTCCGGCCGTGACCGGCCGCCCGGGGGTCAGGGGGGCCCGGGCGGACCGGTCGGTGACCGACGGGAGGTGCCGCGTGCGGTGCCCGCCCGGGCAGAGGTGAGGGGGAGAGGCCGGGCCGGCACTGCCTGCGGTCGTACACGAGAACCTCCGTATCGGTTGCAGCCCAGCATGCGGCCCCGGCGCGCTGTCGAGCGGTGGCCGGGCGGTCCTTCCCGCGGGCCGTTGGTCCCGCGTCGGGCGCCGATTCCATGGGCCGTGCGGCCACCCGCACAGGGCCCCTTCGCCCCGTCTTGTCCGCTTCGGGTTCGCCTAGCGTTCGGCCCCATGGACAACGACGAGACCACGGGTAACCCCGGTGCCCGCGAGGGACGGAGCGGGTGGCCCCTCGCCTCGCGGCGGCTGCTGACGCGGCACGAGACCTCGGCCGACGGCCGTGCCGTGTTCACCACGGGGGGAACGGGCCGGAAGGACTTCTACCGCGACCGCTGGGCCCACGACAGGGTGGTGCGCTCCACGCACGGCGTGAACTGCACCGGCTCCTGCTCCTGGATGGTCCACGTCAAGCAGGGCATCATCACCTGGGAGCACCAGGCCACCGACTACCCCTCCATCGGCGCCGGCTGCCCCGAGTACGAACCGCGCGGCTGCCCGCGGGGCGCCTCGTTCTCCTGGTACACCTACTCGCCGGGCCGGGTCCGGTACCCGTATGTGCGCGGCGCCCTGCTGGAGTTGTGGCGCGAGGCGCGCGACCGGCTGGGCGACCCGGTGGCGGCCTGGGCCGAGATCACCGGCGACCCCGCCAAGACCCGCGCCTACAAGAGGGCCCGCGGCAAGGGCGGCCTGGTGCGCGCCGACTGGGACGAGGTCTCCGAACTCGTCGCCGCCGCCCACGTCCACACCGTCAAGACCCACGGGCCCGACCGGGTGGCCGGCTTCTCCCCGATCCCCGCGATGTCCATGGCCTCCTTCGCGGCCGGCACGCGGTTCCTGTCGCTGATCGGCGGCACGCTGCTGTCGTTCTACGACTGGTACGCCGACCTGCCCGTCGCCTCGCCCCAGGTCTTCGGCGACCAGACCGACGTGCCCGAGGCCGCGGACTGGTGGAACGCCGGCTACCTGATCATGTGGGGCTCCAACATCCCGGTCACCCGCACCCCCGACGCCCACTTCCTCACCGAGACCCGCTACAACGGCACCAAGGTCGTCGCCGTCAGCCCCGACTACGCCGACAACGTCAAGCACGCCGACGAGTGGCTCGCCCCGCACCCCGGCACGGACGGGGCGCTCGCGATGGCCATGGGGCACGTGATCCTGCGCGAGTTCCTGGTCGACCGGCACACCCCGTACTTCGAGGACTACCTGCGCCGGTTCACCGACGCGCCCTTCCTGGTCGCCCTCCGCGCCCACGAGGACGGCCGGTACGTACCGGACCGCTTCCTGACCGCGGCCGACCTCGGACGGGAGGAGGAGAACGCCGAGTTCAAGACCGTCCTGCTCGACCGGGACGGCGGCGGACCGGTCGTCCCCAACGGCTCCCTCGGCTTCCGCTGGGGCGAGGAGGGCGAAGGGCGCTGGAACCTCGAACTCGGCGACACCGTCCCCGAACTGACCCTGCTGGAGCGGGCCGAGGAGCACGTCGGGCTCGCGCTGCCGCGCTTCGACGAGGGTCCCACCGAGGGCGGCTCCGTCATGGTGCGCGGCGTCCCCGCCCGCCGGGTGGGCGGCCGCCTCGTCACCACCGTCTTCGACCTGATGCTCGCCCAGTACGGGGTGCGCCGCGACGGACTGCCCGGCGACTGGCCCGACTCCTACGACGACGCGGACCAGCCCTGCACCCCCGCTTGGCAGGAGACCCTCACCTCCGTCCCGGCCGAACAGGCCGCCCGTATCGCCCGGGAGTTCGCCCGAAACGCCGAGCGCACCGAGGGCCGTTCGATGATCGCGATGGGGGCCGGCATCAACCACTGGTTCCACTCCGACACCGTCTACCGCGCCTTCCTGGCCCTCACCACCATGACCGGCTGCCAGGGCGTCAACGGCGGCGGCTGGGCCCACTACGTCGGACAGGAGAAGGTCCGCCCCGTCACCGGCTTCCAGCACCTGGCCTTCGCCTTCGACTGGCAGCGGCCCACCCGGCACATGGCGGGCACCTCGTTCTGGTACCTCAACACCGACCAGTGGCGCTACGAGGCGTTCGGCCCCTCCGAACTGGCCTCGCCGCTCGGCGAGGGCCGCTTCGAGGGCCGGACGTCCGCCGACTGCCTGGCCCAGGCGGTCAGGAACGGCTGGACGCCCGGCCACCCCGGCTTCGACCGCAACCCCCTGGACCTCGTGGACGAGGCCGCCGCGGCGCACCGCCCCGTCGCCGACCACATCACCGGCGAACTCGCCTCCGGGCGGCTGAAGTTCGCCGCCGAGGACCCCGACGACCCCGCCAACTTCCCCCGCGTCCTGACCGTCTGGCGCGCCAACCTGCTCGGCTCCTCCGGCAAGGGCAGCGAGTACTTCCAGCGCCACCTGCTCGGCGCCGAAGCCGCCGTACGGTCCGAGGAGTCACCTCCCGGTCTGCGGCCGAAGGACGTGACGTGGCACGAGGAGGCCCCGGAGGGAAAGCTCGACCTGCTGGTCACCCTCGACTTCCGCATGACCTCCACCGGGCTCCACTCGGACGTGGTGCTGCCCGCGGCCACCTGGTACGAGAAGGACGACCTTTCCAGCACGGACATGCACCCCTTCGTCCACGCCTTCACCCCCGCCATCCCGCCGCCCTGGCAGGCGCGTACGGACTACGACACCTTCCTGACCCTCGCCGACCGGTTCAGCGAACTCGCGGCCCGGCACCTGGGCACCCGCACCGACGTCCTGGCCGTCCCCCTCCAGCACGACACCCCCGACGAACTCGCCCAGCCCCACGGCATCGTCCCCGACTGGAGGGCCGACGGGCGCGCACCGGTCCCCGGCCGCACCATGCCCCGGCTCGTCACGGTCGAACGGGACTACGCGGCCGTCGCCCAGAAGATGCGCGCCATCGGCCCGCTGCTGGACGAGCTCGGTACCACCACCAAGGGCGTCACCGTCCGGGTCGGCCCGGAACTCGACGAACTGCGGCGCCGCTGCGGCACCGTGCGCGACGGCATCGCCGCCGGACGGCCCTCGCTGGCCACCGCCTCCGACCTGTGCGAGGCCGTCCTCACCCTGTCCGGCACCACCAACGGCCGTCTGGCCACCGCCGGTTTCCGCGCCCTCGAACAGCGCACCGGCACCGGTCTGGCCCACCTCGCCGCCGAGCGGGAGGGGGAACGGATCACCTTCGCCGACACCCGCACCCAGCCGCGCGCCGTCATGACCTCCTACGAGTGGTCCGGCAGCGAGACCGGCGGACGCCGCTACTCGCCGTTCGTCATCAACGTCGAGCACCACAAGCCCTGGCACACCCTCACCGGGCGCCAGCACTTCTTCGTCGACCACCCCTGGATGGCCGAACTCGGCGAACAGCTCCCCGTCTTCCGCCCGCCCCTGGACACCCGCCGGCACTACGGCGACGAGCGGCTGCACGAGGACGGCCGCGCGGAGGTGACGGTGCGTTACCTCACCCCGCACTCCAAGTGGTCCATCCACTCCACCTACCAGGACAACGCCCATATGCTCGCGCTCTCCCGCGGCGGACCGGTGATCTGGATGAGCACGGCCGACGCGGGGCGCATCGGCGTCGGGGACAACGACTGGATCGAGGCGTACAACCGCAACGGCGTCGTCGTCGCCCGGGCCGTGGTCACCCACCGCATGCCCGAGGGGACCGTCTACATGTACCACGCCAAGGACCGCACGGTGAATGTGCCGAGGACCGAGGTCGGCGGCAGGCGCGGCGGCGTCCACAACTCCCTCACCCGGCTGCTGATCAAGCCGACCCATCTGGCCGGCGGGTACGCCCAGTTCACCTACGGCTTCAACTACTACGGCCCGACCGGCAATCAGCGCGACGAGGTCACCGTGATCCGCCGCCGCTCGCAGGAGGTGGAGTACTGACATGCGCGTCATGGCACAGACAGCGATGGTGATGAACCTCGACAAGTGCATCGGCTGCCACACCTGTTCCGTCACCTGCAAACAGACGTGGACGAACCGCGGCGGCGTGGAGTACGCCTGGTTCAACAACGTCGAGACCAAGCCCGGAGTGGGCTACCCCCGCCGCTACGAGGACCAGGAACGGTGGAAGGGCGGCTGGGTCCTGGACCGCAACGGCCGCCTGGCCCTGCGCTCCGGCAATCGCCTCAAGCGGCTGTCCTCCCTCTTCTCCAACCCCGACCTGCCCACCATCGACGACTACGCCGAGCCCGTCACCTTCGACCACGACACCCTCGTGACCGCGCCCGCCGGCCGGGACGTCCCCGTCGCACGCCCGCACTCGGCGCTCACCGGCCGTCCCACCACGATCACCTGGGGCGCCAACTGGGAGGACGGGCTGGGCGGTACACCCGAGCACGGCGCCGGGGACCCCAACCTCGGCGGCGGCCTGGCGGAGAAGGTCAGGTTCGAGTTCGAGCGGACCTTCATGTTCCATCTGCCGCGGCTGTGCGAGCACTGCCTCAACCCCGCCTGCGTCGCCGCCTGCCCCTCGGGAGCGCTGTACAAGCGAGTCGAGGACGGCATCGTCCTCGTCGACCAGGAACGCTGCCGCGGCTGGCGGATGTGCGTCTCCGCCTGCCCCTACAAGAAGGTCTACGTCAACCACACCACCGGCAAGGCGGAGAAGTGCACCTTCTGCTTCCCGCGCATCGAGGCCGGACAGCCCACCGTCTGCTCCGAGACCTGCGTCGGCCGCCTGCGCTACCTCGGCGTCGTCCTCTACGACGCCGACCGGGTCGGCGAGGCCGCCGCCGTCCCCGGGGAGACGGACCTGCTCGACGCCCAGCGCGACCTCTTCCTCGACCCCCGCGACCCCCAAGTGGCCGCGGCCGCCCGCGCGGACGGCGTCCCCGAGGACTGGATCGACGCCGCCCGGCGCTCCCCGGTACGGGCCCTCATCAGCGAATACCGGGTGGCCCTGCCCCTGCACCCGGAGTACCGCACCCTGCCGATGGTCTGGTACGTGCCCCCACTCTCGCCGGTCCTGGACGCGGTCGGCGCGGCGGGCGGCAGCGCCGACGACCCCGACCATGTCTTCGCCGCCGTCACCCGGCTGCGCATCCCGCTGGAGTACCTGGCCTCCCTCTTCACCGCGGGGGACACCGACGCCGTGGCGGGCGTCCTGATGAAACTCACCGCCCTGCGCGGCCACATGCGCGCCCTCGCCCTCGGCGACCCCGACGACCGGGGCCCGCTGGAGGCCGTCGGGCTCACCCCCGAACAGGCCGTGGACCTGCACCGGCTGCTGGCCGTCGCCAAGTACGCCGACCGCTTCGTCGTCCCCGCCGCCCACCGGGAAGAGGCCGCCGGGCCACCGGGCGCCACCGGCCTCCGGTGCCCGGTCGACACCCACGAACGGCGGCCGGGGGAGCGGCGGGTCGCACTCGGCATGCCCGGCCGCCGCAGGCGCACGGACGGGAGCGCCCGGTGAGCCTGTTCTCCCGCATCCGGCCCGCACGCCCGGCCCGCGACGAGCCCCTCACCCCCGGACAGGCGGCGGAACGCGCCCTGCTGATGCGCCTGCTGTCCCTGCTGCTCCAGTACCCCGACGCCGAACTGGCCGCCGCGGCACCGGAACTGGCCGCCGCCGTCGCGGACCTGCCGCCCTCGCCCGCCGCCGACCACCTGGCGCGGTTCACCGTCTGGTTCCTCCGACAGCCCGCGCACGCCCGGGAGATGCACTACGTCGACGTCTTCGACCTGCGCCGCAGAAGCGGCCTGCACCTCACCTACTACCTGCACGGCGACACCCGCCGCCGGGGCACGGCCCTGCTCGCCCTCGCCCGGTCCTACCGCGCCCACGGCTGGGAGACCGCCGACGGCGAACTCCCCGACCACCTGCCGGTCGCCCTGGAGTTCGCGGCCCTCATGGGGCCGGGGCCGGGCGAGGCGCCGCTGCGCCGCCACCGGCGCGGGATCCGGCTGATCCACCACGCGCTGGACGACCTGGAATCCCCCTACCGCCACCTCCTCGCCTCCCTCCTCGCCCTGCTCCCGCCGCCGACGGCCGCCGACCGGGAGGCGGTGCGCCGCCTCGCCGCCGACGGCCCGCCTGCCGAACAGGTGGGCCTGCACCCCTACGGAAGGCCGCAGACCGAGCCGGCCCCCCTCACCGACCCGGAAGACCCACGATGACCCATCTCACCGCCGCGCAGACCCTGTTGTGGGTCGCCGCCCCCTACATCTGCCTGACCGTGTGCGTCGCCGGGCACGTATGGCGGTACCGGCACGACCGGTTCGGCTGGACCTGCCGCACCACCCAACTGCTCGAACACCGTCGGCTGCGCCTCGCGAGCCCGCTGTTCCACCTCGGCGCCTTCGCCGTCGTCGCCGGACACGTCGTGGGCCTGGCCGTGCCCGCGTCCTGGACGGAACGCGCCGGCATCGGCGAACACGCCTACCACGTCACGGCCGTCGGACTCGGCTCGGCCGCCGGGGCGGCGATGGTCGCCGGGCTGGCCATGCTGTGCGCCCGGCGCCTGCTCGTCCCGCGCGTCCGCGCGACCACGGACCGCAGCGACAAGGTCCTCTTCCCCCTGCTGTTCGCGACCGTCCTGCTCGGCGTCGCGTCCACCCTCGTGCACAACGTGGCCGGCGGCGGCTACGACTACCGCTCCACCATCTCCGTCTGGTTCCGCGGACTGTTCACCCTCCACCCGCACCCCGAGGCGATCGCCGGCGCCCCCCTGCTCTTCCGGCTGCACATCCTCAGCGCCTTCCTGCTCTTCGCGGTATGGCCGTTCACCCGCCTCGTCCACGTCTGGAGCGCGCCCGTCGGATACCTCAGGCGCCCCGCGCTGGTCTACCGGAGCCGGAAGGGCCGATGACCGGGGAGCGGAGCGCCCGCCTGGACGGACTGCTGGACGGGCTCCAGGCCCTGGCCGACGACGCCCGTGGCGCGCGCGACCGGGTGCACGGCCTGCTCGGGGCGATCCTCTCGGTGAGCAGCCAACTGGACCTCGCGCAGGTCCTCGACCGGGTCGTGGAGGCCGCGGCGGCCCTGGTGGACGCCCGGTGCGCCGTCCTGGACGTATCGGGCCCGGACGGGCGTGCGCCGGGGCGGTTCCGCGCGGCCGGGCCGCCGCCGGAGGAGGACGACGGCACCGGCCCGTGGACCCGCGTTCCCCTGCGGGTGCGCGAGGGGGTGTCCGGCACCCTCCGCGTCGCCGGCAGAAGGGACGGCAAGGACTTCGACGCCGGGGACGAGGCCGTCCTCGCCACCCTGGCGGTGGCCGCCGGAGTGGCCATCGACAACGCCCGTCTGTACGAGGAGGCCCGCAGCAGGCACCAGTGGCTGGAGGCCGGGGCGGAGGTCACCCGCAGCCTGCTGTCCGGAACCGCGAGGAGCCGGGTGCTCGAACTCGTCGCCCGGCGCGCGAGGGAGCTCTCCGGTGCCGAACTCGCCGATGTGGTCGTGCCGTTGCCCGGCGGCCCGGACCTTTCGGTGGAGCTCGCCCAGGGCGGGGACGCGGCGGCCAGGCGGGGCCTGGTGATGCCCGCCGAGGGCACCCTGCCGGGTGCCGCCGGCGCCGCGGGAACCCCGGTGACCGGCAGGATGTCCGGGGCCGAGCCGCCCCCGTACCGCGGTCTCGGCCCGGCCGCCGCCGTGCCGGTCGGCGCGGCCACGGGCACGGTCCAGGGCGTGCTGCTGCTGGTGCGGGGGAAGGACGGGCCGGCGTTCGGCGCGGAGGAGACCGCGCTCCTGCTCGGCTTCGCCGACCAGGTCGCCCTGGCCATGGAGCTGGCCGAGCACCGCCGCGACGCCGAACAGCTCGCCCTCCTGGAGGACCGCGACCGCATCGCCCGTGACCTGCACGACCTGGCGGTCCAACGGCTCTTCGCCACGGGAATGACCCTGCAGAGCATCGTCCGGAGCGTGGAGCGTCCCGAAGCCGCGGAACGCGTATTGCGGGCGGTGGACGACCTCGACGAGACCATCAAAACCATCCGCTCCGCCATCTTCGGCCTGCGGACCTGCACCGAGGGCGGCGGCCGGGGCCTGCGTGCCCGGGCCGCCCGGGCGGTCGCGCAGGCGCGGCACGGACTCGGCTTCCCGCCGCGGCTGAGCATGGAGGGCCTGCTGGACACCGAAGTGCCCGCGCACATCGCCGATCAGGCCGTCGCCGTGCTCAGCGAGGCACTGAGCAACGCGGTCCGGCACTCCCGCGCCCACCGGGTGCGCGTCGCCCTGGGGGCCACCGACGCACAGGTCGTCGTCTCCGTGACCGACGACGGCGTCGGCATCCCCGCCGGGGGGCGCCGCAGCGGCCTGCGCAACCTCGCCCGCCGCGCGGAGGAACTCGGCGGAACCCTGGAACTGCGCACGCCGCCCGGCGGCGGCGCCCAGGTGGTGTGGACCGTTCCCCTCGTCCCGCCCGGGGCATTTGGCGGTGGGGAAGACCGCCCGTGATACGTCGGCCTCGCTCCTCGTCACCACCATCTTCAGCTTCTGCCGGCGGTGTTGGTGGTAGCCGCCACCCCATCAGGATTCCGGACGCGTTCCTGCGGCAGCAGGTGTGTCCTCCCGGGCCGTGCACGCCGGAAGCGGCCCTCAGTCGGTGGGCCGGTCCGCCGGCCGGACGATGTGCAGGAGCGGCGATGCAACTGCAGCGCCGCTGCGGCGGGTCCCGGTGCATGCGACCGCCGACGCACAGCTGCCGCAACCAGTCGACGGGCAGCCGCCGTTGACCTCCTCACGGGCCAGTACCCCGCGGGCGACCCAGTAGTCGACCATCGCGGCGGCCTCGTCCGGCGCGACCCCCGCCCCGGCCGCGATCTCCTCCAGGCGCAGACCGCCCCGCGCCCGGAGGATCTGGTGCAGGACCTGTCGCAGCGGGCTCACCACCACAGGCTCCCGACCCGGAAGACCGCGACCGCCAGCAGCCAGGCGACGGCCAGTTGCAGCCCGGTGGCGACGAGTGTCATGCGCGGCCCGATCTCCTGCCACTGGGTGGCGATCGTGGTCATGCAGGGCGTGTAGGCCAGGACGAAGACCAGGAAGGCCAGTACCGCGGGCAGTGGATGCCCGCCCGAGGCCCGGTCGAAGGTCGTGCGCAGGGCCGTGCCCAACTCGCCCCGACCGCCGGTGGATTCGGTGCCGTAGGTCTGGGCGAGGGAGGACACCACCGCCTCCTTCGCCACGAATCCCGTACCCAGCGCGGCCGCCGCGTGCCAGTCGCCGAACCCGGCGGGCGCGAAGGCGGGCGCCACGGCCCGTGAGGCGGCCCCGAGGGCGCTGTGCTCGACCGGGGCGGCGCCGAAACCGGTGCCGGGCGCGGCGCCCAGCGGAACGGCCGAGCACAGCCACACCGCCGCGACGGCCGCGACGACGACTCCGCCGGCGGTCCGCAGGAAGGCGACGAGCCGCTGCCGGACCTGGGCGCCCACCACGCGCGGGGCCGGCAGGCGGTAGGGCGGCAGTTCCAACACCAGTGCCTCGCCGCGCAGTTCGCGGAAGAGCGTGCGCCGCAGCAGCATGCCGACGCCGATCACGAGCAGCACGGAGACGACGTACATCGCGAACACCACCGTGCCCGCCGCGCCGTCGAAGAAGACGCTCGCCAGGAGGACGTAGACGGTCAGCCGGGCGCTGCACGACACATACGGAATGATCATGCCGACGAGCATGCGCTGCCGCCGGTCCCCGAGGACGCGGACGGCGGAGAGGGCGGGCACATTGCAGCCGAAGCCCACGATGATGGGCAGGAAGGCCCGCCCGGGCAGGCCCAGGCACCGCATCAGCCGGTCGACGACGAAGGCCGCCCGTGCCATGTATCCGGAGTCCTCCAGGACGGCCATCAGCGCGAACATGACGGTCATCAGTGGTACGAAGGAGAGGAGTTGGCCGACTCCGGCGACCAGCCCGCCGACGACCAGGCCGGACAGCCACGCGGGGGCGTGCATCACGTCGAGGACCGAGGCCGCGCCCCGGGCCACCGGCCCGTCGAAGAGCGCGGCCAGACCGTCCTGCAGGGGTTCGGCGACGGTCGTGGTGGCGGTGAAGACCAGCCACATGACGGCGAGGAAGAGCGGACCGCCGAACCGGCCCGAGGTCAGCACCCGGTCGACCCGGTCGGAGACGGTCGGCCGGCACGCGTCCCGCCGGGTCCGTACCCGGGCGAGCACCCCGTGCGCCCAGGCGAAGCGCGCCTCGGCCCGCGCGATGCCGGCCTCCTCGTCGTCACCGCCCGGCGTCCCCACCGGATCCCGTGGCGGGGGACCGCCGTCGGCGAGCATGCGGCGTACGGCGTCGCCGAGTTCGCCCAGTCCCCGCCGCTTGCGGGGGAGGACCGGAACGACGGGTACGCCCAGCACCCCGGCCAGCGCGGCGGTGTCGATCCGGGTGCCCCGTGCCGCTGCCAGGTCGGTCATGGTGAGCGCGACGACACAGGGCACCCGCGTCCCGAGCACCTCGGCCAGCAGACAGAGGCTGCCGGCGAGGTTCGCGGCGTCGGCGGCGACGACGACGAGATCGGGACGGTCAGCCCCGTCCGGGGCCAGCAGCAGCTCCCGGGTGAGGGCCTCGTCGGGCGAGCCCGGCACCAGACCGCGGGTACCGGGCAGATCGAGCAGCTCGACCCCGGAGGACCCGTCCGGCCGCCAACTGCCCCGGGCGACATGCACCGTGGTGCCCGGCCAGTTGCCGACCCGCCCGCGCGCGCCGGTCAGCGCGTTGAAGAGGGTGGACTTCCCGACGTTGGGAGCGCCGACGAGGGCGACGACCGGAACGGCGGTGGCCTGCGCGGGCGCGGAGCGTGCCCTAGGGCGTGTCCGATGGGTCGGCACAGGCCCTGCGACGCCCGGTACGGCACCTCGCCGCGTTGTCGCATCACCCGAGTACGCCCGGTACGCGGGTGATGCTCCGCCTTGCGATGTACCGCACCGGACGCCGCAGGGCCCGCACCGACCCATCGGACACGCCCTAGACATCGGCGTCCACGGGAGCGGTCACCCGGATCCGGCGCGCGGTGTCCGCGTCGACGGCGTACCGGGCGTCCCCGAGCGCCACCACCAGCCCCCCGGCCGCGCCCCGCCCGACGACCCGGATCTCGTGCCCCGGCAGGAAGCCGAGTCCGGAGAGCCGGAGCCGGTCGTGTCCGGGCAGACGGAGCCTGCCCAGCCGTACGCGCACCCCCGGTGCGCAGTCGTGCAGTGTCATGCGATGCGTACCTTCCGCTTCCGTCGATCGCGGCCAAGGTAAGGCTTGCCTTGGTGCGAAAGGGCGGGGAATGCGCCGGCAGGGACGGTTCGCGGCACATCCGGGACCTTCGGCCCGTGTGAGGGCCGGGTGCGAGGGGGCCGAAGGACGCCGTCCGGCTGGGGAAGAGGCCCGTTCGGCCCTGTCTGTCCGAATCCGCTCTCACGGAGCCTGAATGTGGGGGGCGCCGAGCACGGACCCGGAACACATCTGTCACGGATTCCGGTCCCGCCCGGCGGTCTCTTGCACATCCGAGGAAGAGGGACGCCATGCGCGCTCCGCAGCACCCGACCGACGACGTACGACCCGGCGACGCGGGCCGGGCCTCCCCGCCCGCCGCCCGCCCGGGACTGATGCTGGCCCTCGCCACCGTCGGATTCGCCGTCAACTTCTGGGCCTGGGCCCTGCTCAGCCCGCTCGGCCCGCGGTTCAAGGAGATCCTGGAACTGAGCTCCTTCGAGCAGTCCCTCCTGGTCGCCGTGCCGGTGGTGGTGGGGTCGCTGGGCCGGATCCCGGTGGGGGCGCTCACCGACCGGTTCGGCGGGCGCGTGATGTTCCCCCTGGTGTCGGCCGCGACCGTCGTACCCGTGCTGTACCTGGGGCTCTCGGGCCATTCCTCGCTGTGGGGCCTCCTGGCCGGAGGGTTCTTCCTCGGCATCGGCGGCACGTCGTTCGCGGTGGGCGTGCCCTTCGTCGGCGCCTGGTACCCGCCCGAGCGCCGCGGATTCGCCATCGGCCTCTTCGGCGCGGGCATGGGCGGCACGGCCATCAGCGCGCTGACCACGGTGCGCCTGGTCGACGCGCACAGTACGGCGTTCCCCTTCCTGGTCACCGCCGGTGCCCTGGCCGCGTACGCGGTCCTGTCCTTCGCCCTGCTCAGGGACGCCCCCGGCCGTGCGGTGCCCACCGAACCGCTGACGCGGCGCCTGGCCGCCACCGCCCGGCTCGGTGTCACCTGGCAGGCGTCCGCCCTCTACGCCGTGACCTTCGGCGGCTATGTTGCCTTCTCCGTCTATCTGCCGACGTACTTGAAGACCGGCTACGGCCTCGACCAGACCGACGCGGCCAACCGGATGGCGGGGTTCGTGCTGCTGGCCGTCGCGATGCGGCCCGTGGGCGGCTGGCTGTCGGACCGGATCGGACCGGTCCGGGTCCTGGCCGTGTCGCTGGCGGTGGTCGTCGCCGGGGCAGCCGTACAGGCCGCCGCACCACCGCTGATGCCGGTGGGCACGATCGCCTTCCTCGCCATGGCCGCCGCGCTCGGCGCGGGCAGCGGCGCCACCTTCGCACTGGTCGCCCTGCTGACGCCGGCGAACCAGGTCGGCTCGGTCACCGGCGTCGTCGGCGCCGCCGGTGGCCTGGGCGGCTTCGTCCCGCCCCTGCTGATGGGAACCCTCTACGGGGCCTATGGCTCCTACGCGATCGGTCTCGCCCTCCTCTCCGTCATCGCGGCCGCCGCGCTCGCCTTCACCCTCACCAGGGTGCGCAAGGACGCGGCCCGGGCCGCCGGGGAGACGCCCCCTTCCGACTGAGCGGGGCGCCGGGCAAAGGAGGGGCCGAAGGCGCGTCGTCCGCTCCCGGGGCAGGGTCGTGCGGCAAGGTGACGCGTGAGGTTCGCGCGTCACCGGTCGCGAGCCGGGACGGATGGGCCGTGAGGGCCCGGAGGAGGACCGGTCCGTGGCCACCGAGCCCCGCTCCCGCGAACACATCGGCTTGGACGGTGAGTTGACCGAGGCCCTGGTGCGGGCCCGCCGGTTCCTCACCCGCGCCGACATCTCCGACGACCTGCGCACCGTCCACCGGAAGGGCGGGCGCCGGGCGGACGACTTCTACCGGGACCGCTGGTCGCACGACAAGGTGGTGCGCTCCACGCACGGCGTGAACTGCACCGGCTCGTGCTCCTGGAAGGTCTACGTCAAGGACGGCATCATCACCTGGGAGTCCCAGCAGACCGACTATCCCAGCGTCGGCCCGGACCGCCCCGAGTACGAGCCCCGGGGCTGCCCCCGCGGCGCCGCCTTCTCCTGGTACACCTACTCGCCGACCCGTGTCCGCTACCCCTATGTACGGGGCGTCCTGCTGCAGATGTACCGGGAGGCCAGGGCCCGGCTCGGCGACCCGGTGCTGGCCTGGGCGGACATCGTCTCCGACCCCGAGCGCTCCCGCCGCTACAAGGCGGCGCGCGGCCGGGGCGGCCTGGTCCGGGCGGGCTGGGACGAGGCGGCCGAGATGGTGGCCGCGGCCCATGTGCACACCATCAAGGAGTACGGGCCGGACCGGCTGGCCGGCTTCTCGCCGATCCCCGCGATGTCGATGGTCTCGCACGCCGCCGGAGCCCGGTTCTACTCGCTGCTCGGCGGCGTGATGCTGTCGTTCTACGACTGGTACGCGGACCTTCCCGTCGCCTCCCCCCAGGTCTTCGGCGACCAGACGGACGTACCGGAGTCGGGCGACTGGTGGGACGCCGGATACCTGATCATGTGGGGCTCCAACCTTCCGGTGACCCGCACCCCGGACGCGCACTGGATGGCCGAGGCCCGCTACCGCGGCCAGAAGGTGGTCGCCGTATCGCCGGACTACGCCGACAACGTCAAGTTCGCCGACGAGTGGCTGGCCGCCCACCCCGGCACCGACGGCGCGCTGGCCATGGCGATGGGGCACGTCGTCCTCAAGGAGTTCTTCGCCGACCGGCGGTGCCCGTACTTCGAGGACTACGTCAAGCGGTACACCGACCTGCCCTTCCTCGTCACGCTGGAGGAGAGCGGCCAAGGGGCCTGCGTCCCCGGCAAGTTCCTCACCGCCGAGGACCTCGGCGGCGACGAGGCCAGCGCGGAGCACGCCGCCTTCCGTACGGTCCTGCTGGACTCCGCCACGGGTCAACCCGTGGTCCCCAACGGCACCCTGGGGGACCGGTTCGCCGAGTCCGGAGCCGGGCGCTGGAACCTCGACCTGGGCGGTACCGACCCCCTGCTGTCGGTGGCCGGGGGAGCCGAGGGCGCGGTGGAGGTGAGGCTGCCGCGCTTCGACGCCGCCGACGGGACGGCCGCCGGTCTGTCGCGCGGCGTCCCCGTGCGCCGGGTCGCCGGGCGCCTGGTGACCACCGTCTTCGACCTGCTCCTGGCCCAGTACGGAGTGGCCCGCGACGGCCTGCCCGGGGTTTGGCCCGCCGGCTACGACGACCCGGACCAGCCGTACACCCCCGCCTGGCAGGAGGAGATCACGGGCGTTCCCGCCGCCACGGCGGCCCGCATCGCCCGCGAGTTCGCCGCCAACGCCGAGGAGTCCCAAGGGCGTTCGATGATCATCATGGGGGCGGGGACGAACCACTGGTTCCACTCCGACACCATCTACCGGGCGTTCCTCACCCTCACGACGCTCACCGGCTGCCAGGGCGTCAACGGCGGCGGCTGGGCCCACTACGTCGGACAGGAGAAGGTCCGTCCGATCACCGGCTACTCGATGCTGGCCACGGCGTCCGACTGGAACCGGCCCGCCCGGCAGATGATCCAGACCGCCTACTGGTACCTGCACACCGACCAGTTCCGCTACGACCACTTCGGCGCCGACACCCTCGCCGCCTCCGGCGCCGGCGGCGCCTTCGCCGGCCTGTCCACCGCCGACGTCGTCGCCGCGTCCGCCCGCATGGGCTGGATGCCCTCGTACCCCACCTTCGACCGCAACCCCCTCGACCTCGCCGACGACGCCGCGGCGGCCGGACGCGGCCCCGCCGACCACGTCGTCGCCGAACTCGCCGCCGGAAAGCTGCGGTTCGCCGCCGAGGACCCCGACGACCCCGCCAACTTCCCCCGCGTCCTGACCGTCTGGCGCGCCAACCTGCTGGGCTCCTCCGCCAAGGGCAACGAGTACTTCCTCAAACACCTCCTGGGCGCCGACTCCGCCGTACGCGCCACCGAGACCCCGCCCCACGCCCGCCCCCGCGACGTCGTCTGGCGGGACGAGGCCCCCACCGGCAAACTCGACCTGCTGCTCACCCTGGACTTCCGGATGACCAGCACCACCGTCCACTCGGACGTCGTGCTGCCCGCCGCCACCTGGTACGAGAAGCACGACCTCAGCACCACCGACATGCACCCCTTCGTGCACTCCTTCAACCCGGCCATCGCCCCGCCCTGGCAGACCCGCACCGACTGGGACGCCTTCCACACCCTCGCCCGCGCCTTCAGCCGCCTCGCCGCCACCCACCTCGGCACCCGGCAGGACCTGGTAGCCGCGCCCCTCACACACGACACCCCCGACGCCCTCGCCACTCCGCACGGCCGCGTCCGCGACTGGAAGGCGGGAGAATGCGACCCCGTGCCCGGCCGCACCATGCCGAAGCTCCTGCTCGTCGAGCGCGACTACGCCGCCGTCGCCGAGAAGATGGCCGCTCTCGGGCCTTTGCCGGATACGCAGGGGCTGACGACCAAGGGCGTCACCTACCGGGTGGAGCGCGAACTCGACCACCTGCGCGAGAAAAACGGCACCGTGCGCGGCGGCACCGCCGACGGACGCCCGTCCCTCGCCCGCGACGTGGACGCCTGCGAAGCGATCCTGGCCCTGTCCGGCACCACCAACGGCCGCCTGGCCACCCAGGGTTTCCACACCCTGGAGACCCGCACCGGCACCCGGCTGGCCGACCTCGCCGCCGAACACGAGGGAAAGCGGATCACGTTCGTCGACACCCAGGCCGCGCCCGTCCCCGTCATCACCTCGCCCGAGTGGTCCGGCTCCGAGGCCGGAGGCCGGCGCTACGCGCCGTTCACCCTCAACGTCGAACGTCTCAAACCCTGGCACACCCTCACCGGACGCCAGCACTTCTACCTCGACCACGACTGGATCGCCGCACTCGGCGAACAACTGCCCGTCTACCGGCCGCCATTGAACATGCACGCCCTGTTCGGCGAGCCGCGGATCGGCGACAGCGGCGAGGCCGGCATCACCGTGCGCTACCTCACCCCGCACAACAAGTGGTCCATCCACTCCGAATACCAGGACAACCTCTTCATGCTCTCCCTCTCCCGGGGCGGCCCGACCATCTGGATGAGCCCGCAGGACGCCGCGAAGACCGGCGTCCACGACAACGACTGGATCGAAGCGGTCAACCGCAACGGCGTCGTCGTCGCCCGCGCCGTCGTCTCGCACCGCATGCCCGAGGGGACCGTCTATATGCACCACGCCCAGGACCGCCTCATCGACGTCCCCCGCACCGAGACCACCGGCCGCCGCGGCGGTATCCACAACTCCCTGACCCGGCTGCTGATCAAACCCACCCATCTGATCGGCGGCTACGCCCAGCTGACCTACGCCTTCAACTACCTCGGCCCGACCGGCAATCAGCGCGACGAGGTCACCGTGATCCGCCGCCGCTCGCAGGAGGTGGAGTACTGACATGCGCGTCATGGCACAGATGGCGATGGTGATGAACCTCGACAAGTGCATCGGCTGCCACACCTGTTCCGTCACCTGCAAACAGGCATGGACGAACCGCACCGGTGTGGAGTACGTCTGGTTCAACAACGTCGAGACCCGGCCCGGCCAGGGCTATCCCCGCCGCTACGAGGACCAGCGGACCTGGCGCGGCGGATGGCAGCTGAACCGCAGGAACAGACTCGTCCTCAAGGGCGGCGGCCGGGCGAGGAAACTGCTGACGATCTTCGCCAACCCCAAACTGCCCACCCTCGGCGACTACTACGAACCCTGGACCTACGACTACGAGACCCTCACCGACGCCCCGCTCCAGGAACACACCCCCGTCGCCCGGCCCAAATCGCTGATCACCGGCAAGGACACCAAGATCTCCTGGTCGGCGAACTGGGACGACGACCTCGGGGGATCGGCCGACCACGGCGACAAGGACGTCCTGCTGGCGAACCTCTCGGAGAAGATCCGGTTCGAGTTCGAGCAGACCTTCATGTTCTACCTGCCCCGCATCTGCGAGCACTGCCTCAACCCGTCCTGCGCCGCCTCCTGCCCCTCCGGCGCGATCTACAAGCGGGAGGAGGACGGCATCGTCCTCGTCGACCAGGACCGCTGCCGCGGCTGGCGCATGTGCGTGACGGGCTGCCCGTACAAGAAGGTCTACTTCAACCACCGCACCGGCAAGGCCGAGAAGTGCACCTTCTGCTTCCCCCGCGTCGAAGTGGGCCTGCCCACCGTGTGCTCCGAGACCTGCGTCGGCCGGCTGCGCTACCTCGGGCTCGTCCTCTACGACGCCGACCGCGTCCTCGCCGCCGCCTCCGTCCCCGACGACACCGACCTGTACGAGGCCCAGCGCTCCGTCCTCCTCGACCCCGCCGATCCCCAGGTCGTCCGCGCGGCCGAACGGGCCGGGATCCCGCGCGACTGGATCGACGCCGCCCGGCGCTCCCCGGTCCACGCCCTCATCAACACCTACCGGGTGGCACTGCCGCTGCACCCCGAGTACCGCACCCTGCCCATGGTCTGGTACATCCCGCCGCTGTCGCCGGTGGCCGACGCCCTGCGCGACACCGGCCACGACGCCGAGAACCGCGGCAACCTCTTCGCCGCCATCGAGGCCCTGCGCATCCCCGTCGACTACCTCGCCCAGCTGTTCACCGCCGGAGACCCCGCCCCCGTCGAGGCCGCCCTCCGCCGACTGGCCGCCATGCGCTCCTACATGAGGGACATCAACCTCGGCAGGGAACCCGACGGGAGCATCCCCGAAGCCGTCGGCATGGACGGCGGACAACTCCACGCCATGTACCGGCTGCTGGCCCTGGCCAAGTACGACGAGCGGTACGTGATCCCGCCCGCGCACGCCGAACAGGCCCATGCCCTGGAGGAGTCGGTCACCGAGTGCAGCCTGGACTACGAGGGCGGTCCCGGCATGGGAGGCTCCGGCCCCTTCGGGGAGACCTCGGGCGGCCCCGCCCCCGTCGCCGTCGAGAACTTCCGGGCGCTGCGCGAACGGCAGACCTCCGACACCCCCGCCACCCCCGCCGGCCGGACGGGCCGTGTCAACCTGCTCAACTGGGACGGCAAGGGACGGCCACCCGGACTCTTCCCGCCGGCCGGAACGGAGCACGAGCGCCCATGACCCGTACCGACACCTGGCGGCCCCGCGCCTGGCAGACCCAGTCCCTGCTGCTCGCCTACCCCGACGAGACCTTCCGCCGCCACCTGCCCCTGGCGCGCCGGGCCGCCGCCGGCCTGCCCGACCGGGCCGCCGCACCCCTGCGGACCTTCATCGAGCACACCGAGGGCCGGCCGGCGGAGGACACCGCCGCCGACTACGTCGCCACCTTCGACCACCGCAAACGCTGCTGCCCGTTCCTGACCTACTACGCCCACGGCGACACCCGCAGACGGGGCATCGCCCTGCTCCGCCTCAAACGTACCTATGCCGCCGCCGGATGGTGCCTGACGGACGAGGAACTCCCCGACCACCTCGCCGTCGTCCTGGAGTTCGCCGCCGTCGTCGGCGCCCACGACGGCGGCCGGCTGCTCCGCGACCACCGCGCGGGCATCGAACTCCTGCGCCTGGCGCTGCGCGAGGCCCGCTCGCCCTGGTCGCACGTGCTCGACTCCGTCTCCGCCACGCTGCCCCCGCTGTCCGGCGACGAACGCACCGCCGTCGCCCGCCTCGCCGCCGAGGGACCCCCGGAGGAACAGGTGGGCCTGGCCCCCTTCGCACCCCCCGAGTTCATGCCCGCCCCCACGGGAGGCCCCCGATGACCCCTGCGCCGACCGCCTGGCAGATGCTCCTGTGGGCGGTCCTGCCGTACATCGCCCTCGTGGTCTTCGTCCTCGGCCACGTCTGGCGCTACCGCTACGACAAGTTCGGCTGGACCACCCGGTCCTCGCAGCTGTACGAGAACCGTCTGCTGCGCATCGGCAGCCCCGTGTTCCACTTCGGCATCCTGCTCGTCCTGATCGGCCACGTGGGCGGCCTGCTCGTCCCCAAGAGCTGGACCGAGGCGGCCGGCATCGGCGAGCATGCCTACCATGTGACGGCCGTGGCGCTCGGCACGGCCGCCGGGGTGTGCACCCTGGGCGGCCTGGCCGTCCTGGTCGTCCGCCGCCGCACCGTCGGCCCGGTCTTCTCCGCCACCACGCGCAACGACAAGGCCATGTACCTCTCGCTCACCGTGACCATCCTGCTCGGCCTGTCCGCCACCGTCGTTGCCAACATCGTGGGCGGGGGATACGACTACCGGACCACCATCTCGCCCTGGTTCCGCTCCCTGTTCGCCCTGCACCCCGACCCGCGGCTGATGACCGGTGCGCCGGTCCTCTTCCAACTGCACGCCGTCAGCGCCCTGTTGCTTTTCTCCTTCTGGCCCTTCACCCGGCTCGTCCACATGCTGACCGCGCCGGTGGGGTACCTGTGGCGCCCGTACATCGTCTACCGCAGCCGTGACCCCCGGCTGGGGAGCCGGGCGCCGCGGCGCGGGTGGGAGCGGGCCGGATAGGCGCGGGGCCCCTCGGTCCCTGTCCGGTACCGTCCGGCCCCTGAGGGCGAAGGCCCGCCCGTAGGAAGCTGAAGGTACAAGCCGCCGGGAAATCCCGGGACTTGCACCGAGGTGGAGGGCCGGACCATGTCCCCGACCGAGACCGCCTGGCCCGACCGCGTCCTGGTCGGCTTCGACGGTTCCGAACCCGCCCTGCGCGCCCTGGACCGGGCGGCCGACGACGCCGTACGGCGCGGCGGCGACGCCGAGTTGGAGATTCTCCACGGGCGGCCCTGGGACCGGAGCCTCGTGCCGACGGCCCTGGACCGGGCCGTCGCCCGGGTCGCCGCCCGCGCCCCGGGGCTGTCCGTCACACCGACCCTGACCTTCGAACCGGCGGCCCCCGCGCTCGTCCGCGCCGGGCGCACCGCCGCCCTGACCGTGACCGGCACCCGTGGCCACGGCGGCCTCACCGGGCTGCTGCTGGGCTCGGTGGCCCAGCGGGTGGCGGCGCACAGCAGTGGCCCGCTGCTGGTCGTCCGCGACGTTCCGCGCCGGGAGCGCGGGACGGTGCTCGTCGGGCTGCGGTCGGACGCGGACACGGCCGCGCTGCGCTTCGGCTTCGAGGAGGCCGTCAGGCGTGCGGCGGACCTGTGGGTCGTGCACTCCCGGCAGCACCCGGTCTCGCCGTGGGACGAGATGGGCCCTTCGGCGGACGCTCCCGAACGCGCGGTGGCCCGGTTGCGGGCCGTGTACCCCGAGGTGGAGGTCCGCACCACGGCCCTGTGCCGGGAGGCAGGCCCCGCCCTGACCGAGGCGAGCAGGCGGGCCGACGTCGTGGTGCTGGCCGGCCATCGCCATGGACACCCGTTCGGGCGCCAACTGGGGCCGGTCACCCACACGTTGCTGCACCACGCGCACTGCCCGGTGGCCCTCGTCCCCGTCCCGTGACACCTGCTCGCAGGGGAGACTTCTATGAAACACCGGATGATCAGCCAGGTCATGACCGCCGAGGTGGTCACCGTCGAGCCCAGGACCCCGCTCAAAGAGGTCGCCCGGACCCTGGCGCGGCACGGCATCGGCGGAGTTCCCGTCGTCGAGCCGGACGGCACGGTGCTCGGCATGGTGACCGAGACCGATCTGGTGCTGCGGAACGTGCCGGATGGCGAACCGGCCACCCGGCACCGGGGGTTGGGGGAGAGGCGCTACCACCGTCGCATTCGGCACGACGGCGCCCGCACGGCCGGGATGCTGATGAGCGCGCCCGCGCGGACCATCGGCCCGGAGCGCACCGTCGTCGACGCCGCGAGGGCGATGGCGGACCATGGCGTGGGACGACTGCCCGTCGTCGACGACGAGGGCCGGCTCGTCGGCATCGTCACCCGCCGGGACGTGCTCGGCGTTCTCCGGCGACCGGACACCGACATCCGGGCCGAAGTGATCGACGAGGTCGTCGTCCGCGCGCTCTGGCTCGCCCCGCACCTGGTGGGTGTCGACGTGCGGGACGGCGTGGTGATGCTGTCGGGCACGCTGGAGCGGCGTAGCGAGGCCGCGACCGCCGTCCGCCTGTCGCGGCAGGTCGACGGCGTCGTGGCGGTCGTGGACAAGCTCCGGTACCGCGAGGACGACTCCCACCGGCTCCCCGTCGAACGGGCCCTGCGCGGGGTCTCCGAGGAGTGGCTGCGCAGACTGTGAGGGCGGCCGGACTCCTGATGTCTGTCCGTCGGCGTCGGGACGGGCTCCGGCCGTACGCGCCTCGCTCGGGGCTCGCCGGTCAGTGGAGGAAGGGATCCACGGCGACGGCTGTGAACAGCAGGGAGATGTAGCTGATCGACCAGTGGAAGAGGCGCATCTCCCTCAGCCTCGCGCCACGGAGACCGGTCCGGGCCCGGGCGTGGAGCGCGTGGGCCTCCCGCAGCCAGCAGCCGCCGAGCCCGGCCGCCGCGCAGATGTAGAACCAGCCCACTTGGCCGAGCGGCCACGGCGCCAGCGACATGGCGACCATCAGCCAGCTGTACAGCACGATCTGCCGGGTCACCGCGGTGGTGCCGGCCACCACCGGCAGCATCGGCACGCCCACGCGCTCGTAGTCGGCCCGGGTCTTCATGGACAGCGGCCAGTAGTGCGGCGGGGTCCAGAAGAAAACCACCAGGCAGAGCGCCACCGCCGTCCAGGACACCGAGCCCGTCACGGCGGACCAGCCGATCAGGACCGGCATGCCGCCCGCGACGCCGCCCCAGACGATGTTCTGCGAGGTGCGCCGCTTGAGCAGCATGGTGTAGATCACCGTGTAGAAGAGCAGCGCGCCGAACGAGAGCAACGCCGAGAGCGGGTTGACCAGGACCCAGAGCCAGCCGACCGAGGCGACCGCGAGCGCACCGGCGAAGACCAGGCACTCGCGCGGGGAGACCAGCCCGGTGACCAGGGGGCGGCCCGCGGTGCGGTCCATCCGCGCGTCGATGTCCCGGTCGAGGTACATGTTGAACGCACAGGCGCTGCCCGCGGACAGGTAGCCGCCGGTGCAAGTGGCCAGCACCAGCGCCAGGCCGGGGACGCCCCGGGCGGCCAGGAACATCACGGGGACGGTGGTCACCAGCAGCAACTCGATGATCCGCGGCTTGGTCAGCGCGACGAACGCGGCTATTCGGGCCGTGGGGGTCGGGCGATCCGGGATCGGGAGCCCGCTGTGGTGCGAGGGAGGGTCGGGCTCCGGCGGGGAGGCGTGCGCAGTCCTGTCGAGGACGTGATCCATTGGTGCGGAACCTTGCGGGGAGAACCTGGTGGCAACGGCCATCGTGCCGGGCTCCACAGCCGTCGAACGGCGGTGGACGACAGGGAAGTTGAGGCACAGCCACCCCGACCCGGGTTGCGTGGCGCAGTAGGTCGGATGCCCCCAAACTATCACTAGCCGTCACTGTCGTAACGCGGGCCGGATTCCCGTACGAGGGCAGCCGCCGTTGAACGGGTGCGGTCAGGTCCGGTGCGGCCAGCGGTCCACCGGCAGGGGACCGCGGCTGAGCACCGTACGAATGGCGAAGGTGCTCTGCGCGTCACGGACCAGACCGATCGCGAGGATCTCGTCCAGCAGCACCTGTTCGTAGGCGGCCAGATCCGGTACGGCCACTTCGATGAGGAAGTCGGCCTCCCCGGACACCACATGGCAGGCGACGACGGCCGGGATCGCGGTCAGGGCCTCTTCGACCAGCCGGGAGGTCTCGCGGGAGTGCCGCTCGACCGTCAGCGCCACGAAGACCGTCAGGCCCAGCCCCACCCGGTCCCGGTCCAGCTCGGCGCGGTAGCCCGCGATGATGCCCTCGGCTTCCAGCGCCTTGGTGCGCCGCAGGCAGGACGACGGCGAGAGCCGTACCGCCTCGGCGAGGTCGACGTTCGCGGTCCTCCCGTTGCGCTGGAGGTGCTCCAGGATGGCACGATCGATGCGGTCGTACTGGGGAACTGGCATGCTGTGCAGCATAAGGGCGATTTCATCGCAGAATCATTCACCACAGTTCCCAAGAGCGGTGCAACTCGCCATCGCGTGCCGCGCGGTCCGGGCCATGCTCGCCCCATGACCGACACCCCTCCCGCACCCGGGCCACGCCTGTCGTCCGCCGGGGCCACCGCCCTGTACATCGGCGCCCTGCTCGGCCCGAGCATGCTTCTCCTGCCGGGGCTCGCCGCCCGCGCGGCCGGTCCCGCATCCCTGCTGGTCTGGCTGGCGCTGCTGGTGCTGTCCGCTCTCATAGCCACCGTGTTCTGCCGTCTCGGCACCCGGATGGGCGCGGCGAGCGGCGTCGCCGGATACGCCGCCGCCGGGCTCGGTCCCCGTGCCGGGCATGCCGCCGCCTGGTGCTTCCTGGCCGGGGCCGTCACCGGTGCCCCGGTGCTCTGCCTCATCGGCGGCGCCTACGTCGCCGAGATGCTCGGCGCCGGCGCCGGGGTGGCGTCCACGGCCTCGATGGGCCTGCTCGTCCTGGTCCTGGTCGTACGGCTGGCCGGCGGACGGACCGGCGTCGGGCTCCAACTGGTGCTGGTGGCCGTGCTCGTCGCACTCGTGGTGCTCGCCGTGGCCGGCGCGGCCCCCGAGGCGCGGACCGCGCACTGGACGCCCTTCGCCCCGGACGGCTGGGCCGGGCTCACCCGGGCGGCGCCACCGCTGATGCTCGCCTTCGTGGGATGGGAGGCGGCCGCGCCGCTCACCGCCCGGCTGCGCGACCCGCGCAGGCAGCTCCCGCGCGTCGTCGCGGTGGCCTTCGCCGTCACCGCGGTCCTGTACCTGGCCCTGGCGGCCGCGACCGTCGCGGTTCTGGGACCCGGGGCCGGGGGGACGGTGCCGCTGGCCGACCTGTTGCGCGTCGCGATCGGCGGGTACGGACCGGGACTGGCCGCCGCGTGCGCCGTCGCCCTGACCCTGGCCGCCACCAACGCCTATCTGACGGGCGCCACCACGATGGCCGCCGCCCTGTTCACCGGCGCGGGGACGGGCGGCGCCGAACGGCCCGTCCGGCGCGGCCCGTTCGGCATCGTGACGGCCCTCGCCGCCGTCGGTGCGCTCCTGCTCGGCCTGGTCGGCGCCGGACTGGTGACGACCGCGCAGCTCGTCTCCATACCCACGACCCTCTTCCTCGTCGTCTACCTGTGCTGCATGGCCGCCGCCGCCCGCATCCTGACCGGCGCCGTACGCCTCGCGGCGGCAACGGCCTGTGCGGCGGTGCTTCTGCTCCTGGCGTACGCCGGTTGGGCGGCCCTGGCCGCGGCTGCCGTGGCCCTGTCGGCGGCCGCGCTGCCCCGGCGGCCCCCGCCGGTGCCCGCACTCCGCCGGGAGGCCGCCGAGGACATCGGCGCCGACGCGGGCTCCGGGCAACGCCTGTGACGTGTCATCGGGCCCGCTCCCGGGGCGCGATCTGCCGGTCAGGCCTGTTGACCTGTGGCGGCGAGGACGATCTCCCGGACGGTGACGTCCGGGGGCTGCCGGTACGCGTAGGCGATGGCCTCGGCCACGATCCGCGGATCGAGGGCGCCCCCGGCGGACCTCTTCCACGCCTCGTAATCCTCTTTGATCCGCTCGTTGCTGGTATGGGAGAGCAGTTCGGTCTCCACGGCGCCGGGGGCGATGGTCACTACGCGGATGCCGGACGGGGCGACCTCCTCGCGCAGGTTCTCCGAGAGGGCGTGGACGGCGAACTTGGTTCCCACGTAGGCTGCGTGGTTGGGGTAGGTCTTGCGACCCGCGACGGAGCTGACGTTGATGATCGTGCCCGTGCCGCGGGCGAGCATGCCGGGCAGGACGGCGCGGATGCCATGGAGCACGCCCTTGACGTTCACATCGATCATCCGGTCCCACTCCTGGGCGGGCTGGTCGGCGATGAGGCCCAGGAGCATGACGCCGGCGTTGTTGACGATCGCGTCGGCCGGCCCGAACCGATCCTCGGCCTCACGCACCGCGGTCCCGACCGCGTCCCGGTCGGTGACGTCGACCTTGCGGCACAGGGCGTCGGGCAGGCCGAGCTCCTCCAGTTTCTCCAGCCGCCGGGCGAGGAGGAGCAGCGCGTGCCCCTGAGCCGAGAAGAGCCGGGCGGTGGCCGCGCCGATGCCGGAACTGGCACCGGTGATGACGATCAGGGGCTGGGACATGGCGGCCCCCTTCCGATGGGTGCGGACGGCGTGCAGGTTTCCAGGAGACCACCGGCCGGAGCGCCGCGCACAGGATCGCTGCCCGCCCGGCCTCGGGAACAGCCCCATCCGGCCCGGCCCCGGAGCTGCCACCACGGCACCCGCACCAAGAGTTCGGTATGCCCCGACCGGGGCATACCGATACGGCTCGGCGACCTGGGCCGAGGATCCTCCGGCATAGCGGGCGGCTCCGCCGAAGGGGACGAGCAAGCGCACCGTCGGCCCGTTACCTTTTTCGTGGCCCCGCAACGGGGTTCCCGGCCTCTGGTCCCGGCATGACTTGCAGCCCCTGTCGATCATGATCGAAAAGGTGGTGTCACCGGGTACCGGAGGCATTGGCAGACCGCTGATTAGGGGCACGAGCGCCGATCCTGTTCCGGGTGAGGCAGTCTCTTCGTAACGTGGATGCCGGCACGCTGATGCCGCAGGTGAGGCCGGGGAGGGCGCGACCGCTGTGGAGAGTGCACGTGATCGACACGGGTGACATCGACGTCTACCTGGGCCTGGACGTGGGCAAGGGCGAGCACCATGCCACCGCCCTGACTCCGGTGGGCAAGCGGGTCTTCGACAAGCGGCTGCCCAACACCGAGCCGAAACTGCGTGAGGTGTTCGCCAAGCTCCAGGCCAAGCACGGCACTGTGCTGGTGGTGGTCGACCAGCCGGCTTCGATCGGAGCTCTGCCGCTGGCGGTGGCCCGTGACATGGGCTGCAGCGTCGCCTACTTGCCCGGCCTGACGATGCGACGGATCGCCGATCTGTACGCCGGTGAGGCCAAGACCGATGCCCGGGACGCGGCGATCATCGCCGATGCCGCGCGGACGATGCCGCACACGCTGCGAAACCTGGCGCCGTCCGACGAGACCATTGCCGAGCTGGAGATGATCGTCGGCTTCGACGACGACCTGGCTACCGAGTCCACGCGGATCAAGAACCGTCTGCGTGGCCTGCTCACCCAGATCCACCCGTCGTTGGAGCGGGTCCTCGGTCCCAGGCTGGATCATCCCGCCGTCCTGACACTCCTCGAACGTCACGGATCCCCGGCCCAGTTGAGGAAAGCCGGGCGACGCCGACTGGTGACCCTGCTCAGACCCAAGGCCCCGCGGCTGGCCGAGCGCCTGGTCGAGGACGTCTTCGACGCCCTCGACGAGCAGAGCGTCGTCGTGCCCGGCACCGACGCAGCCTCGCTGATCGTCCCCAGCCTCGCCGGCTCACTCACCTCCGTGCTCGACCAGCGCAAACTCCTCGCCGCCCGCATCGAGGAACTGCTGGAGGCCCACCCTCTTTCCCCGGTCCTGACCTCCATGCCCGGCATCGGGGTCAGGACCGGAGCCCGCATCCTCATCGACGTCGGCGACGCCAGCGCTTTCCCCACGGCCGGCCACCTGGCCGCCTACGCCGGACTGGCACCCGTGACCAGGAGCTCCGGCTCCTCCATACGCGGCGAGCATCCCTCCCGACGAGGCAACAAACAGCTCAAACGAGCCTTCTACCTCGCTGCGTTCGCATCGCTGTCCCAGCCCGAATCACGCACCTACTACGACAAGAAGCGACGGCAGGGAAAGCACCACGTCGCCGCCCTCGTCTGCCTCGCCCGGCGGCGCATCGACGTGCTCTTCGCCATGCTCCGCGACGGCACCTTCTACGCGCCCCCTACCGCCATCGCCGCTTGACGAAAACCATAGGGGCACCTTTTCGGGCAGCCGTGTGCCTTGTCCGGGCGGGCGTGCGGGTGCTGCCGTCCACGTCACTGAGGGGCCCGGGGGTGAAGGCGGACTGCGCAGGTGATGAGGGCCACGGTGAGGGCGATCGCGAGGAGGGCCCAAGGCAGCCCGTGGCGGACCACGAGGGCTCCGCCCAGGGCCGCGCCGGCGACCATGGCCATCACCGTGCCCAGACGGCGGGCGGCGTGTTCGTTGTCTCCCTTGAGCAGGCGGGAGTCGTGGACCAGGGCGATCAGAGCCCCGGTCAGCCCTACGGTGATCGGGAGATCAGGAATACCCAGCCGGCGGACGGTGGCGCAGCGCGTACCCATGGCCAGGGACAGCAGGGCGGTGGTCATGTACCGGGTGGGGCCGTAGCCGGATGGTGTGCAGGTGTTCAGGGCCCAGGCGGCGAGCAGCAGGCAGACCTCGACGGCCATGGCGTGGAAGAACCAGTGCTGGCGTGCGCGGCGGACGGCGAGCCGTTCGGCGTGGCCGCCCAGCAGAATGCCGGTGGCGAATCCTGCGATCGCCGTGAGCGGGAGGAGGTCGGAGAAGCCGGCTGCTCCGCCGAGAGCCAGACCGAGGACGATGAAGTTGCCGGTCATCATCGCCACGAAGATTTTGCCGAGGCCGAGGAAACTGGCCGCGTCCAGCATGCCGCTGGCCAGTGTCAGGCCCAGGAGTGCCGCGGGCAGGGGTTCGCGGAGGGGCCGTTTGCGTCTGGCCTGTCGCATACCGCACACGGTAGTGGCAGGGCTCGGGACGACTCACCGTGTGCGGCATCGGCAGGGCGTGGATTTCCGGCGACGGGGTCGGCGGGCGGGTGCGCGGTGGGGCCCGGACGATGCCGTCCCGTCGGGATGCCGGACTCCTTCCGCGACAAGGTCTCCGCCAACTCCCTTGCAGATCACGGTGCAGAGGATCGGCACTGCCCAACCCCTGCTGCAGGCAACTCCGGTGCCAATTTCTTGGTGGCAGTAGAAAAATCCTTCCGTCCCTGCGAGGGGCTGTTTTCCCTTCGCATTCAGCCGTTTTCCCGGATTCTCTGTGACGGCGGTCACAGTGATATGGCGTGCCTCAGGAATACGTTGTCGCTCCCGGCGAGGACCGGGGATTTCCCCGGAGGGGTGCCGTCCGGACTGTGGATGTTTGCCGGGTGAGCGTGACTTCCGGGATTTCAATTGCAAGGAGATTCCCATGATTTCGATGTCGCGCCGTTCCCGGGCTGCGGCCGCAGTCGCGACCTGTGGACTCGCCGGAGCGCTGCTCCTCCCCGGGGTCGCGACGGCGGCTCCCCAGGAGCCCCAAGGGAAGAAGTGCAACGGTCAGGAGTGTGAGTCGGTCGTCCTGCCGGACGGTCAGACGCTGTGGCTGCCCTACCCCAAGCTGCCGCGCGAGACGTCCACCACCGGCGTCCCGGGCGGTACGACGCCCGTGCCTTGGCGGACAGCACAGCGGATCTGGCCGGAGCGGTACGGCGGCAACATGAACATCCTCGATGTCTACACGATGATGCAGTCCAAGTTCCCGGACAAATTCAAGCGGAAGTGGCTCGACTTCGACGGGGTGTACGCCCACGGTGATGATGACCCCGACCACACGCACGGGGCGGATTTCAACGGCTTGGCCGATGTGTGCCGCCGCGGCGACACCAGTTGCGTCTTCGTGGGCAAGCTGACGAAGACGGCCCCCGTCCTCGCGGAGACCAACATGATCCAGGGGCCGACGGACATCAAGATCACCACGTCCAGCTCCCAGACGACCACCCACACCGAGTCCAGCGGATGGAGCGTGAGCGGGACGATCGAGGGAACCATCGGAGTGGACGGCGCGAGCATGAAGAGAGGCGGATCCTTCTCCTACAGCCGCAGCTCCAGCGACACGAACTCCTACACCCAGGGCGGGGAAGTCTCATACGACCGTAAGGTCCCGGGGGGCAAGTTCGGCTACGACCAGATGCGCGTCACGGGCGGTGAGTACACCGGATTCCTCGTGGTGGCCAACAACAACCTCGACGTCTTCCCCGTCAGTGGCATCGTCAAGGGCCCGGGTGCCTGGCCCGCGATCACGAGCAACGGCGTGTTCATCGACGACCCCAACGCCAACAGCGCCGCTGTGCAGAACGCCAAGAAGGTCCAGGATGAACTCGCCGAGGCCCGTTCCCAGCTCGCCAAGGCACAGGACAACGACCGCGGGAAACTGAGCGAGAAGGTGGACGATCTGCAAAAGAAGTTCGACAAGGCACTCAGCGGCCTGCCGCAGAAGGTCACCGAAGCCCAATTCCGTTGAACGTGACCGAGATCGTGGCCCTGGTGCGGACGAGCGCCGGGGCCACGGAGTTCCTCACCTCGTAGCGTGGAGGACCACATCTTCGCGCGATTGTTGAATCGGTCCCCTGCCCATGGGCGCAGGTCGTGGTTCAGTCCCTCCCGCCCGTCCCCGTGGCTTGCAGGACGTCCGGGTTCGCGTGGTGGGCGAGGGGTTCTCCGCGCAGATAGCGGCGGACCTCGGCGGCGGTGATGGCCGATGCCTCGTGGGCGACCTGTCTGCTTCCTCCGGCGATGTGTGGGGGAGGAGGGGGTCCGGGGGGAGGGATTCCCCGGGGAAAGACGTCGAGGCCGGCTTCGGCGAGTTGCCCCCGCTGTCCAGGGCGTCGTATACGGCCTCGTAGTCGAGGAGCGCGCCGCGGGCGCAGTTGACGAGGACGGAGCCGCGGGGGAGCGCGGCTGTCTGTTCGCGGCTGATCATGCCCGTGGTCTCGTCGGTGACGCGGGCGTGCAGGGAGAGGACGCGGGAGCGGGCGAGGAGTTCGTCGAAGGAGGCCTGCTGCCTCCGGAGAGGGCGAGCGGGCTGGGTGTCCGACGTCGGAAAGCGGACGACGCCGTCGCCGCCCCTGCTGCCGAGCCGCGGGGTCCGCGGCCTCGACGACGGCCTCCACGGACTGTTGTCACCGACGCGGCCCTGGGCGAACGTGATTTCGGCTACGGGTCCGTCATCCGTTGGCGGGCGGGTTCAGGTGGGAGAGGATCGCGGCGTCCACGGGATACGGGCGCTCGTCGGGCAGCAGGCGCCGTGCGGCGTTCAAGTCGCCCTCCCGGACGCGGTCGTGGACGGTGGCGGCGAGGGCGATGACGTCGGTCACCGAGACGATCCACTCATCGGCGTAGCGGTGCGCGGCCTCACCGGCGAGGCCGAGCTGGAGCGAGCGGTGGGGGAGAGGGCGCAGATGCAGATCGCGTTCGGGATCCCACTGCACCCGGGCCGGGGCGCGCTTCAACTGCCGCTTCCAGGAGGCCCGGTCGGGGTGCAGCCCGGGCTCGTAGTGGGACAGGCAGGCGTGCTCCAGCGCCCACGCGAAGCCCTCACGGGTGATCTCGACGGCGAGGACGGTCTCCTGCCCCTCCTTCATGCCCCATCCGCAGCGGTACATCATCCAGAGGAACGACGGCTTGATCCACGTCATCCGGTCACGCTTCCAGAGCGCCGGGAAACGCCCGTCCCGGGCGGCGGGCAGACCGATGGCCGACGGGTACGCCTGGTAGACGGTGACCGTAGAGTCGGTGTGAAGTGCGCGGATGTGATGCTCGAGCTGTGCCACCCGACCAGGGTGGACGTGTCGTACGCTGCGCGCCAGCGAATTACCCCCTACGTCCGGGAGGGACGGCAGTGCTGATCGACACGGTGGCCTGGGTGCTGATCGAGGAAGGGAGGATCCTGTGCGCGCGTCCGCGCGGCAAGGAGGTCTTCTTCATCCCCGGTGGCAAACGGGAGGGCGCGGAGAGCGATCTGGAGACCCTGGTGCGGGAGATCAGGGAGGAACTGGCGGTCGTCCTCGACCCGGCGTCGGCCGTGCACGTCGGCACGTACGAGTCCGGCGCCCCGGACCTCCCGGACGGGACGGTGGTCCGGATGGCCTGCTACACCGCCGCGTTCCGGGGAGTGCCGGTGCCGAGCGCCGAGATCGAGGAGATGGACTGGTTCTCGTACCAGGACCGCGAACGGGTCCCGCCCGTGGACCAGTTGCTGTTCGACGACCTCGTGGACGAGGGGCTGCTCACGTGAGGAAGACGACCCCGTCCGTGTCTTGATTGCCCGTCGGACCGTCGGCACACTGCTGCTGGAGCACCCACCCCCACCACCCACCCCACGGGACTCCCCAACGCACAGGGGCCGGGCTCTTCATCCGCATGACACCCTTCCGTCGCCTTCCCGCCCACTCACCGTGCTGATCTTGCTGGTCGGCACACCCCCCACCGGAAGGAAACAGACCGATGTCTCCCTCGAAATACCGCACCGCTCCTCTCGCCGCGCTGGCGGCGGTCGTGCTGGCGGCCGCGACACCGCTCACCGCCACCGCTGCCCAGGCCGCGCCGCCGAAGGGAGTGCCCGACTACCGGACGTGGCAGAGCGATGTGGACAAGGCCGTCGCTCCCGTGATCCCCTGGCTGAGCGACCGCGTCGGCCGCGGCGGCGGAAAGCCGGCCGTCGTGCTGGACATCGACAACACCGCGCTGGAGACCTACTACCACCCGGGGCAGCCCGACAAGCCGGTGCTCAAGGTGGCCCGTTGGGCGCACGAGCACGACGTGGCCGTACTGTTCGTCACCGCCCGCACCTCTTCCTCGTCCGCCCACAAGCAGCTGAAGGCCGCCGGCTACCCCGTGGACGGCATATGCACCCGCGACCACGGCGAGGGCAAGGGAGAGGGTAAGGAGCGCTGCCGGGAGGAACTCACCGAGGACGGCTGGACGATCACCGCCAACATCGGCAACCGCTCCACCGACTTCGAGGGCGGTTACTACGAGAAGGGCTTCAAACTGCCGGACTACGACGGACAGTTGTCCTGAGGGCCGCACGCTTCCTGGAGGCCCAGGTGGGACGCCTGCCCCCGCTTTGGCAGACGAGCTGCTCACGAGCTGTGGGTCTCGCGCTTGTCGATCTTGGTCGGCAAGGTGTTCAGGTGCGTGCTGATCCTGTGCCGGACGACCTGTGGGATCGGGTGGCTCCACTGCTGTCACCCGCTCCCGAACGATGTCACCGCCACCCCGGGCGACTTCGCGTTCCGGACAGAACGGGTCTCGCCATCACCCGGCTCCTGCCGTTGCTGGATGCCGTCCCGCCGATCCGGGGCCTGCGGGGACGCCCCGCCGCAAGCCCCGGCGCCTGTTCGCCGACCGCGGCTACGACCAGTAAGAGCGCGCGAGCCCGTCGAGCCAGTGCCCGACCAGACCCCGTACGGTCTCGGCGCACTCCACCTGCGGGTTGTGCCCGGCGGCATCGAGCACCGTCGCCGCCATCCGGGGGTAGTGGTCGAGCAGGGCCAGCTGGTCGCGCCAGCCCACCAGGGCGTCCTGCCGGGT
The DNA here is from genome assembly GCF_041519305.1 of Streptomyces luteireticuli. Taxonomy (NCBI): domain Bacteria; kingdom Bacillati; phylum Actinomycetota; class Actinomycetes; order Kitasatosporales; family Streptomycetaceae; genus Streptomyces; species Streptomyces luteireticuli. The sequence goes on along the minus strand of NZ_CP167927.1, from coordinate 212,891 downwards.
GGTGACCAGCAGATGGCGCCCGCGGTGCACGGGGGCCTGGTGCTCCGGCCAGTGCGGCAGCAGAAAGTCGGTCTCCAGCTCGGCGGCGGCCGCCTCGTCGTGGGCCCGCCGGCCGGGCAGCACGTATCGCTCGAAGAGCTCCCACCTCGGCTTGTCCAGGCGGGCCATGACGCAGCCGAAGAGCTCGCGGTCGGCGGCCGGGAGGCGGTCGAGCAGTTCCTCGTCACGCTCCAGTACCGTTTCCCCGGGCAAGGACCGGTCGTCGCCCCAGCGCACCACCGGCACCAGCAGCGCCGAGCCGAGCACCTGCTCCCCGTACCGTGCCGTCACCGCCCGGGCCAGCTGACCGCCGAAGGACTGCCCGACCACCGCGAACGGCCGGTCGCCCAGCTCGGCGTCGATCCATTCGAAGACGGCTTCGGCCAGGGCGGTCGCCGAGGTCGGGCCCGGCAGCCGGGGGCTGGCTCCGTGGCCGGGGAGATCGAGGTAGAGGCGCCGCCAGCCGGGGCGGTCGGCGAAGGCGGGTTCGAGCGGGAGCAGGACGTGGTGGTCGACGGTGTAGCCGTGGATCAGGACGAGCGGCGTGCCGTCACCGAATGCGGTGTGCCGGATGGCGGAATCGGTCATGACCACAGCCTCCGACCTTGACGCTGATGTCAAGGTCAAGCGGGCAGTTCCGAATCGGCCCCGACCGGGGGTCAGGCGAGCTCTCTGACCACCGAGAGGTACTCCATGATGGCGTCCCGGTTACGGGTCAGGCACTGGATCCGGCGGGTCATCCGCTCCGTCTCGCACTCCAGGGTGTCGAGCATCTCCGGGGTGGCGTCCGCGAAGTGGATCGTCCGCGGGGTGTCCAGACAGGGCAGGATCTGCTTGATGATCCGGGTCGGCAGCCCCGCGTCCAGCAGCCCCCGGATCTGCAGCACCCGGTCCACCAGGTAGTCGTCGTAGTCCCGGTAGCCGTTCGCCTCGCGGCGAGGGGTGATCAGGCCCTGCTTCTCGTAATAGCGCAGCAGGCGCGGAGTGCTCTCCGTCAGCCGAGCCAGTTCGCCAATTCGCATGTGACCGCCCTCACGCCCTTGCTCAGCCGTCCCGGCTGGACCCTGACACCCGTGTCAACGATAGACGATCGGCCCATGCCGACGAACGAACTCCCTTCCCCCACCTGTCCGATGGCGCCGCCCGCGAGCCCGCCCCGACTGCCCTGGCCGGCGCTGCTGGCCCTGAGCACCGCCGGATTCGTCACCCTGATGACCGAGGCCCTGCCGGCCGGCGTCCTGCCCGCAATGAGCACGGACCTCGGCGTCAGCCAGTCAGGCGCCGGACAGTCCGTCACGCTCTACGCGGTCGGCTCCATCACGGCCGCCATCCCGCTGACCGCCGCCACGGCCGGCCGGCCGCGCAAGCGGTTGCTGCTCCTGGCTGTCGGCGGCTTCGCGGCGGCCAACGCGGTGACCGCCGTCTCCGGCAACTACCCGCTCACCATGGCCGCGCGCTTCGCGGCGGGCCTGGTCGCCGGGCTGCTCTGGGCTCTCCTGGCCGGCTACGCCCGCAGCATCGTGGCGCCGGAACAGCGCGGACGGGCCATGGCGGTAGCGATGAGCGGCTCGACCGTCGCCCTCTCGGTGGGAGTGCCGGCCGGCACCCTGCTCGCCGGTGCTGCCGGGTGGCGGGTCGCCTTCGGGCTGATGAGCGTGATCGCGCTGGCCCTGGTCGGCTGGATCGCCGCCACCGTCCCGGCCGTTCCCGGCCGCGACGACCACGACCGGCTGCCCCTGCGGAAGGTGCTGCGCATCCCCGGCGTGGCAGCCGTCCTGGGCGTCACCGCCGCCTTCGTCCTTGCCCACAACCTGCTGTACACCTACGTCGCCGCACTACTCGAACCGCTGAACCTCGAAGGGCGAACCGACACCGTGCTGCTGGTTCTCGGACTGTCCTCGCTGGTCAGCATCCTCGGCACCGGGGCGCTGATCGACCGGCACCTGCGCACCCTGACCCTCGCCGCCTGCGGGCTCCTCGCATGCGCCACCACCCTCGTCGCCGCAGCCCTGCTCACCTCGGCGTCCTGGCTCATCTACGGCGCCGCCACGCTCTGGGGCATCGGCTTCGGCGGCGCCGCCACCCTGCTGCAGACCGCCGTCGCCGACGCCGCGGGCACGGCCGCCGATCTCGCCCAGTCCCTACTGGTCACCTGCTGGAACCTCGGCATCGCCGCCGCCGCATTCGCCGGCGGCCTCCTCCTCGACCGCACCGGCCCGCACTCGCTGCCCTGGTCGGCCCTGGCGCTGCTGGCCCTCGCCCTGACAGTCACGGCCACTGCCCGTCACCACGGCTTCCCGACCCGTCGATGACCTCGTTCGTGTGACGACCGCGGGGCGGGCAGGCTGCCGGCGCGACGAGTGCTGCAGCATCATCCGCCTCCGGCAACACCGGACGGCGTTTTGAAACGATCAGTAAGTCGCCCATGTTCGCCAAGTCGGCGATGAACGTCCGTTCCATGTCACGGTGTTGACGTTGAACGTCTTCGCCTGGCTCTCGCCGTGTGGTTGTGTTGGCCGGGGCACGGGTGAGGACGGGCACGAGGGGGCTCCCGGAGCGTACGAGGGCGATGAAGTCCGTTGTGAGGGGCAGCCGGAGTGCGGCATGAAGGCACCGTGGACCGGCTGATCGCCGGATTCCTGGCGCTTCCTTGCTTACCCAGCCGACCCTGTGGATCTCTCCCGGCAATGCGGACGTGGTGTCGGCGCTTCTCCTACAGAGGCTGCGCGAGGCTGGCCGGTTTGACGGCTGTTGGCCCGAAGCGTCGGCGGGCGGCGTCGGCCGCTGCTTCGATGCGGCGGGCTTTGTCGTCGCCGGGGTCGAGGGTCAGCTGGTGGGCGGCCTGGTCGGCGGGGGAGAGGTGTTCCGCGCGGAGAGCGAGGGTGCGGACGCGGGCTCGCTGGAGGCCGAGGCCCGTGTAGAGGATGTACGCGGCAGTGGTGAGGGCGGAGCCGTGGTGGGTGGCCTCGGTGAAGGAGCGGGTGCGGGTGGTTGTGGTGCGGTCGGCGTAGTGGACGGTGAGGGTGAGGGCGCCGGTGACGTGGGCGTCGGTGCGGAGCCGGTGGCCGAGGTGTTCGGTCAGGGCCAGGAGGGCGCGTCGGTGCCCGGCGGGGTCGAGCTCGTCGTGGGGGAAGCGGTGCTCGGCGCTGAGTGAGTGGGCCGTGGTGTGGGCGATGACGGGTCGGGGGTCGTGGCCGAGCGCGCGGTGGTGGAGGGCGCGCCCGGTGGTGGTGCCGAGGAGGCGCTGGAGGGTCAAGGCCGGAGTGTCGGCGAGGTGGCCGACGGTGTGGATGCCGTGACGGGTCAGCGTTTTGGCGGTGGCGGGGCCGATGCCGTGGAGGGCTGCGGCGGGGCGCGGGCGCAGGAAGGCACGGACGGCGTCGGGACCGGGGCCGATGACGGCGATGCCGCCGGGCTCGGCCGCGTCGGCGGCCATGGCGGCGATCATGCGGTTGGGGCCGGCGCCCAGGGTGGCCTGGATGCCGTGGTGGGCGAGGAGGCGGGCCTTGGCCAGCACCGCGAGGCCGTGGGTGTCATGGGCCCAGTAGCGGGCGGCGCCGGTGATGTCGAGGTGGGCGTCGGCCGGCGGCAGGGGCTGGACGTGCGGCGTGATGCCGCGCAGGAGGTCCAGGATCTGCTCGTACAGGGCGGAGCCGGCGTCGGCGGGCAGGTGGGCGCGGACGTGGAGGATGGTGCGCGGGGCTGTGGTCATCCGGCGGATCCGGGGCTGGAGTAGCCGAGCGCGCGCAGGTTCGCGGAGCGCTCGCCGGCGGGCTGGAGGTCGGCCCACGGATGCAGCGTCCCTGCGCCGCCGGTGCCGGTGGGGAGCGTGCGCTGCGGGCCCGGCCGGGCGGGGGCGGGCTGCGGGCGGGCGGCGCCGAGGAGTTCGAGGGCGGCGGCGGGGCCGTGGTCACGGCGTGCGGCGGCGACGGCTTCAAGATCCCAGGCCATGGTGCCGACGACGGTGTTGCGCGGCCCGCGCCGGGTGACGGTGCCGCGCACGAGCAGGAGTCCGCAGTGGAAGACGGTATGGGCGCACTGCTCGTGCACGGTGTCGAAAAAGGCGATGTCGGTCAGCCCGCTGCCGTCTTCGAGGGTGGTGAAGATGATCCTTTTGCCGCTGGCGATGGGCGGGGTCTGGGTGGCGGCCTTCACCCCGGCGACCAGGACGGGCTGGCCGGGGTGCAGGTTCGGCAGGTGGGCGGCATCGGTGGCGCCGAGTTCACGCAGGAGCCGGTGGTGGTGGTCCATGAGGTGGTGGGTGACGTCGATGCCGAGGGTGCCGATCTCGGCATTCATGACCTCGCGGCCGGTCATCTCCGGGAGGCCGCTGGGCCCGGCGGTCAGCGGCTGGTCGTCGAGGAGGAGCTGACCGTCGTCGTGCCGGGCCCGGTCGCGGGCCTGGTGGTGGAGTTCGCCGATCTGCAGCAGCAGGTCCCGGCGGGTCAGCCTGCCGCAGACCGGTTCGAGGGCGCCGATCTCGGCGAGGTGCTCGGCGGTCGGCCGACAGGGGCGCGCCCGGTGCCACAGGTCCTGGACGGAGACGTACGGCTGCCCGGCGGCGAGGCGTTCGGCCTCGTCGGCGTGGATGCCCTTGACCGCCGAGAACGCCAGACGCACACCCCATGTCCCGTCGGAGACCTGCTCGATGACGTGCCGGCGGCGGGAGCGGTTGATGTCGACGCCCAGGACGGGCACACCGTGGCGGCGGGCGTCGGCGACGATGACGCGCTTGGGCCACATACCCGGGTCGTGTTCGAGAAGGCCGGCGTACAGAGCAGCCGGGTGGTGCGCTTTGAGCCAGGCCGACTGCAGAGCCGGGACGGCGAAAGCAACGGCATGCGCCCTGCAAAAGCCGAACGAGCCGAAGGCCTCGACGATGCCCCAGACTTCGTCGAGGACGCCGGTGCTGTAGCCGCGGGCTCCGGCCTCGCGGTAGAACCAGGCCCGCAGCCGCGGCAGACGCTCGTTGTCGCCGAGGGCGCGGCGGGCGACCTCGGCGAGGGCACGGTCGCAGCCGGTCATGGTGGCAAGGATGTTGATGATCTGCTCGTGCCAGATGGTGACGCCGTAGGTGTCCCGCAGGGTCTCTTCGAGGTCGGGGTGGGGGTAGCGGGGGGCCCGGCCGTGGCGGGCGGCGATGTACTGCTCGGGCATGCCGCCGGCGACCGGACCGGGCCTGAAGAGCGAGATGTCGGCGATGACGTCCTGGACGTCGCGGGGCTGAAGGCGGCCCAAGAGGTCCATCTGGCCGGGGGATTCGAGCTGGAAGCAGCCGACGGTGTCGCTGTTCTGGATCATCTTGAAGGCGAAGAAGTCGTCGAGCGGCACCTCGTCCAGGTCGATGGTTTCGCCGGTGGCGCGCTGGATCTCGTGCACGGCGTGGGCCATCGTGCTCTGCATCCTCACCCCGAGGATGTCCAGTTTCAAAAGGCCGAGGTCTTCCACGTCCTGCTTGTCGGCCTGGACCATGGGGTAGTGGCCGCCGGGGGTGGGCTGGACGGGCAGGCGGTCCAGCAGGCTGGTGTTGCTGAGGATCACGCCGCACGGGTGCATCGCCAGGCCGCGAGGCAGCGCATCCAGCCCCTCGGCGAGCTCCCACAAGGGCCCGAAGCGGTCCTTCTCGGCGGCGAGCGCGCGCAGTTCGGGGAGCTCGGCGAGCGCGGCGGTGATGTCGCAGGCCCGGATGTGCGGGAAGCTTTTGGCGATCTTGTCGATGGTGTGCGGGTCGATCCCGAGGGCCAGACCGGTATCCCGGAGGGCGTGGCGGGCGCGGTAGGTCTCCGGCATGCCTGTCACCGCCACCCGCTCATGCCCGAAGCGGGCGAAGACCCGGTCGTAGACCTCCAGACGACGGGCGGACTCCACGTCGATGTCGATGTCGGGCAGGCTCCGGCGCCGCTCGGACAGGAACCGCTCGAACAGCAGGCGATGATCGAGCGGGTTGGCCGTGGCGACGCCGAGGGCGTGGTTGACCATGCTGCCGGCGCCCGATCCGCGGGCGGCCACCCGGATGCCCATCTCGCGGATGTCCGCGACGACTTGGGCGACGGTCAGGAAATAGGAGTCGAAGCCCAGCCGGCCGATGACGGCGAGCTCCTCCTCCAGGCGCGCGAGGGCGTCGGCGTCGCGGTCCAGACCGCGGCGGATCATGCCGGCCTCGCAGCGCTCGCGCAGCAGCCGCCCGGCCCCGCCCGGGCTCGGATCGGCGCCGACGGTTTCGGGTTCCGGGAAGTGGGCGATGCCCATCCCCAGGTCGGCCACCGGGTGGAAAGTGCACTGCTCGGCAGTCCGTACGGTCTCCGCGACCAGGCGCAGCGCCCGGTCCTTCCCGGCGCCGGCGGCCTCGGCGATGCGCTCGGCGGCCGCGGCCAGGGCGGCCGGGTCCTTGAGCCAGCGCTCACCGGTGTCGAGTCGGCGCCGGGAAATCGGTCGGAGCAGCCGGGCGGAGTCGAGGACGTCGGCCAAGCGGTGCTGGGAGGGGTCGGCGTAGCGCGCCGCCGTGGTGATGACCGCGGGGATGCCGAGCCGGTCGGCCAGCGACAGGGTGCGGGCGGCGAGCCGCAGCGAGCCGGGACCGGTCCCCGCGAGCCCGTGCCACAGGACCTCCAGCCGCAGGGAGGGCCCGGCCAGCTCGCGCCACGGAGCCAGGAACTGCTCGGCAAGGTCCGTGCGGCCGGCCGACAATGCGCGGACCGGCTCGGAGACCGGCCCGAGCAGGATGATCAGGCCTTCCCCCGCGTACTGCCGCAGGACCGGCCATGAGATCACCGGCGCGGCACTCGCGGCCGACGCCTGCCCCGCCGATACCAGCCGGCACAGCGCGGTCCACCCCGGGCGCGACTGCGCGAGCAGCGTGACGCGCAGCGCTGGCTCGACGACGTGCGCGCCGCCGCGGACCGGCGTTCGGTGCGTCGTCCGCTCGGGTACGGGGGCGTGAGGAGCGACGGCGACGTCGACGCCGAGGATCGGCCGCACGCCCTCGTCCGCGCAGGCCTTCACGAAGCGGACTGCCCCGGCAACGGTGTCGCGGTCGGTCAGGGCGAGGGACTCCATGCCCCGTTCTGCGGCGCGTTTCACCAGGTCACGCGGGTGGGAGGCGCCGTAGCGGGCGGAGTATCCGGAGGCCACATGCAGATGCACAGCAGCTGGCACCGCACCCATCGTCCGCTCCTTACCCCACCCCCTGACCGAAACCCATCGCCATCCATGGCTTGATATCCACCCTAACCCACTGTTCGCTCAAACGTTCGAACGCGGGATTCGGCATCCCGCACGTCGCCCAGTCGCGGGACGGGCAGCGTGCCAGGGTGGAAAACATGTGCGGCCGATATGTCTCCACCCGCAGTTCGCAGAACCTGGTCGACCTGTTCCAGGTCACCCACTGGAATCCGGACGAGCTCCTGGCCCCGAGCTGGAACATCGCCCCGACCGACAAGGTGTGGGCAGTGCTGGAACGTCCCGACCGTGAGAGCGGGGCGCTGGAACGGCAGCTGCGGGCACTGCGCTGGGGCCTGGTGCCCTCCTGGGCGAAGAGCCCGAACGCCGGCGCGAAGATGATCAACGCCCGGATGGAGACGGTGCACGAGAAGCCGGCCTACCGCCGCGCCTTCGCCGAACGCCGCTGCTTGTTGCCGGCGGACGGTTTCTATGAATGGCAGGCCATTCCGGCCACCGAGACCATGAAGGCCCGCAAGCAGCCGTACTTCATCAGCCCCGAGGACAGCCAAGTGATGGCCCTGGCAGGGCTGTACGAGTTCTGGCGCGACCGCGCCGTGGCCGAGGACAGCGACCCGGCGGCATGGTGGACCACCTGCACCATCATCACCACCGAGGCCACCGACACCGCCGGCCGGATCCACCCGCGCATGCCACTGACCGTCGCCCCCGCCGACTATGAAGCCTGGCTCGACCCCGCACACCAGGACCCCGACGAGCTCCGTGCACTCCTGACCGCCCCCGCCCACGGCCACCTCGATGCACGTGCAGTGTCCACCGCAGTCAACAACGTCCGGAACAACGGCCCGCAACTCCTGGACGATGTCGCTGGGACGGACGCCGCCGGGCCCGTTCCCGGGCCTTTCGGATGAGGCACGACAGGCCTCCGGGAATGTGTGGAGGCGATGGTGGCCACTGTGCAACTTCCGGTGGAGATCTGAGGTGCGCAGGTTCGTGGCCACGGCTGCTGAGCTCCGGCTCGCTAGCCCGCGCGGTGTCGAGAGCGAGTTCTTCGAGGAGTTCGCGGCGGAGTGCGACATCCAAGTCCTCGCCGGGCTCGACGTTGCCGCAGAACACGAGGGATCCGGCGCGGATTTTGATGCGGGAGAAGGACGCTGGGGTGGTCGTGGCGGCAGTATCGTGGCGGGGCAGCCGGCGCCGGGCGGAAACCGGGAGAGGTTCCCGCCCTCGGGCGCCGGCCGCCCCACAAGGAGTGATCAGGCTGCGGTGGTCAGGCCCGGCTGCCCGGTCGGGACGGTGGTGGCCGCGAAACGGCAAAGCCCGGGCAACGGCTCCCCGTGGCTGGGCACTTGGGGTTCCGGTGGGCGGTTCGGGCTGCTGCGCATCGTGCGGCACGGTTCGGCGTCGGCTCGGCGGCGTCGTCCGGGACGACGGCTACGGTGCGGACGAGCCCGGTCTCCCCAGTGCGCTCCGGGGCAGGGTATGAACGCCAGGAACACGAGCGCCAGTTGGTCAACGCCGACCGCGACGATGGCGACGAGGTCCGGGGCAGTCATGAGCGGTCCGATTCGAGCATGTGGCGGGCGATGGCCAGGGGACCGTGCATCCAGCCGGCAATTTGCTCGTCCGTGAGCTCGGGTGCCTTCAGCCGTATGTTGTCAGGAACGTCGGCTTCCACCTTCAGGAGCTCGACGAGCGGCGGGACGAGGCTGAGCATGGTGGCCGCCAGTACTTCCGCGGTGGCGGAGTTGGCCAGAGTTTTGGCCTTCTTGGCCGCGGCGCGCAGTACGGCGGTCGGCGTATCGGATGAACGGCCCTCGGCGTCGCGCGTGGCGGCGCGGTCCAGGACGTAGCCGGTGCGGCGGAGGCGACCGGTGGATGTGAGGGACTCCTGTAGAGGTAGCGCGCAAGGACGTTGTCCAACGGCTCACCCGGCTCGTGGCACACTGCCTCGGCGCGCGAAGCGCCGGGTATGTGGGCGACGATGCGGAGTGGATTCGAACGGCTTGTGCGTCGAGGCACAGGCCGAAGGGGGCCGTGAGGTGATCTTGATGCTTTGAGGGCGTCCCCCGTCACCCCGTGATGGCCGCCTCGACGGCTTCTCGCACCTGGTCCGCCGGGTACCGTTCCAGATCCGTGCCGAACGGTTCCAGTGCCGTGTCCAGGATGTCCGGGCGGGTCTCGCCGACCTCGGCGACGAGCACCGTGCTCCCCGGGGGGACCTCCTCCGCCAGCATCTCGACGGCAGCGTTGGAGGCTGTCGCCTCGCGCGCGTCGCGCGTGCCCCCGATGAGCCCGCCGGCGCCGAAGCCGATCATGATGCCGAGCGGGCCGCCCAGGATGCCGACGAGCCCGCCGACCAGGCCGCCGACGGCGAAGCCGCGGGCCGTGCCGGTGTTGTCCTCGGCGGCGGGGAAGTCGAGGTTGCCGTCCGCGTCCCGGGTGATCACTGTGGCCTCGCGCAGCTTGATGTCGCCGTCGGCATGCGCCTGACGGAGCACATCGATGGCGCCTTGGCCCTCGTGGGGGCCGTCGAGCTTCATGAAGAGAACGCGCTCGTCCATCGTGGCCGCTCCGGTGTGTCGGTGGTGGTGGTTTCCACTGTTGCCCCTGCCGGGCCGGGCTGCACGTTCACGAGCTCCCGTCGGCTGGACATTGGCCGTGGCCATGTTCTTGGCCACCGAGGAAGCCGGGCTGAACCGCTATGCGGTCGAGCGGGTGGCCATGGGCACCGTGCGGCATCCGGAACCTGGGGCTTCTGTTTGCCGGGAAGCGCCGTAGACCGGTGGTAGCTGCCGCCAGGTGCGGCCTGACGCGGCGACGAAGATGATCGCTGCCAGGACCGTGCGGTCGTCGTACCGCCGCCGACCGGAGCCCTGGGCGCGCACGGGCGGCTCCGGCGCCACATCCGGGAAGATCTCCCACGGCCCGTCTGGCACCAGCTGTCAACTGTGCCCGCCCGATCTTCTACCCTGTGCCGGGGCAACTGAGCAGGGGGGATCGGCCGGGGCACGTACGGGGGCGACCCGGGCACACTTGAGGTCGATCCGGCCGTGTACGCGGAGTTCGTACGCGGTCTGGTCGACTGGCACTGCCGGACGGGGCACTCCGTGATCCTCGCGCTCTCCGAGGGGTTCGTGGCTACGGCGGTCGCGCTCGCGCGGCGCGCGGGAATCGAGGTGGAGATGCCCGAACCGGGGTCCGGCCATGTGCGTGGTGGCGTCCGGCGCGACGTGCAGGTTCCCGGTAGTCCCCTCACCGCGTCAGCCGCCGTCGTCGCTGCGCTGGACGCGCGGGCGCGGGAGATGGACCGCTGGATGGCCCGCTGAGCCGGTGCGCCCAAGGCCGCCCTACCTGACGAAGCCACATCAGGTCACAGCAGCGCCCTCGCCAGAAGGAACGTGACGACCCCCATGGTTGCTGCGCCTATGCGCATCAAACGACGCTGTGCCCGGATGTCCTCCAGCAGAACTGCCCGCCGAGGATGGTCCGGGTGGTGCAGAACGGTCGTGATGTCCCCCGGTTCGAAGACCGGATGAAAACTGTAGGTGGTCTGCACTTCTTCCGGGTCGCCGTCGTACGGGAAGTAGACGAAGACGCTCGAGACCATTCCCTCGTTCCACTTGTTGAAGTCGCAGATCGCCTCGACAGGGACGCCTGCCCGTTCCAACTTCCAGATCCGGGCGAGTTGCGTGACGAACGCGCACAGGAACACCAGCGTGATGAGGAACCCGAAGATCAGCAGTCAGTCCTGACCGATATGCGCATCATGAACACACCTTCCAACACAAGGAGTTGCGTCGACGGCTGCATCTGCTCAGGGAACAAATATCACTCATGTTCTGTCCGGACTCCAGCGTTTCGTGGAGAGCACCCTGCTCAAAGGGGGAACAGGCGGGTACATCGACGGCCAGGGGGGAGCGGCCTTCCTCCTGACCCGGCGCATGCGCCGGATACCGGAGGCCGACCGGCATGCCCGGCCGGAGCGACGGCCGCGTCGGCTCGCTATCATCTCGCCGTGATCATTTCCAGCGCGCACACCACGGTCTTCGACATCGACGGCACGCTCTGCTTCGACGGGCGGACGATCGACAGCAAGATCCTCGCCGCCATCGAGGACTGCGAACGCGCTGGCCACCAACTGGTCTTCGCCTCCGCCCGGCCGGTCCGCGACCTCCTGCCCGTCCTTGACGGGGCCTTCCCCACCGCCACGCTGATCGGCGGGAACGGCAGTCTCGTCTCGGTCGGCGGCCGGATCCGGGCACGTGCCGCGTTCGGCACCGGTGAACTCGACCGGCTGTTGACGGAGGCCGAGCGGTTCCGGGCGGGGTACCTCGCCGACGGCCCCTGGGACTACGCCTACACAGGGCCGGCCGACCACCCGATCCGCAGCCGCGTCGACCAGGGCCGCCTCGCCTGTCGGGTCGAACTCGCCGATCTCCCCGCCGTCGTGAAGTTCCTCGTGGTCGACGCGACCGACATGGCGGCCCTCGCCGAGGCCGGCCGCGCGCTGGGGATGACCGTCAACCACCACCTCGACGAGGCGATCATCGATTTCGCCCCGGGTACCACGAACAAGTGGGAGGCCCTGATCTCGTTGGGAATTGACCAGTACAACGCCTTTGGCAACGACATCAACGACCTCGACATGCTGCGCAACGCACGACACGGGGTCCGTGTCGGTGCCCACCCGGGCCTGGACGGCGTCGCCCATGTCACCGTCGCCCCCGACCCGGATGTCGTAGCCGCCGAGATCTCCGTCCTGGCCGCGGCGACGCCCGTGGGCTGAGGGCTGTGCTGTCGGACAACCGCGAATCCGGATGAGGGCGGCCGCAGCCGTCCCGGAGGATGCTCAGTCGAGGCAGAACTCGTTGCCCTCGATGTCCTGCATGACGATGCACGACTCGTTCCAGAAACGAGCGACGCGCTCGGGCTCCGCGCAGTCGAAGGCGACCTGGAACTGCTTGACCGATGGCATCGGCCCACCGTAGCAGGGGGCTCTGCTGCCCATTTCCCGGTGGGAATCTGCATGTTGGCGGAAGGAAAGGCCTTGCGGGGCTCCCTGCCGGGCAAAATGCCCGGTCATAGCCGACGATCGGCTCTCGGGTCACCTACATACACTGACGGGCATGGCATGCCGCATCAGTGAGCTGGTCATCGACTGCGCCGACCCCGAACGGCTCGCCGCATTCTGGAGTGAGGTCCTCGGCTACGTCGAACTCGGCCGGGAGGACGACGGAAGCATCGAGATCGGGCCGCCCGGCGCAGGCTTCGGCGGCCCGCAGCCCACCCTCGTCTTCGGTCCCAGCGGCGACCCACGGGCCGGGAAGCTCCGGCTGCACATCGACGTCAACCCCACCGACCGCGACCAGGACGCCGAACTGGAACGGCTGCTCGCCCTCGGTGCCAGGCCCGTCGACGTCGGTCAGACCGGCACCGAGAACTGGTACGTCCTGGCCGACCCGGAAGGCAACGAATTCTGCCTCCTGCACACCCGGCTCCAGCCCCTCTGACCGGGCCGCACCACGCCGAGCGCTTCAGTCGGCGATCCGTCGGCGATCCGTCGCGAGGCGAAGCGCTCGGTCGCATCGGCCTCGGCATCGGGCCGGGCGCTGCATGCGGCGTCGCGCGGGAGCTTGCGACGGAGAGCTCTCCCGACGACCCGGTGGTCGCTTCTCCTCACTGCCGGGGGTCATGGAAGGCGTCCGATCGGGTACCCGGATCCCGTCGGCGTCGGGCGCGAGGCGAGGAGCCAGGGTGAGGGACATGGACGGCGCGCCCCTGTCGGGGTGCGCGGTGCTGGTGACGGGTGCGTCGAGCGGCATCGGGGCGGCGACCGCCCGGGCCCTCGCCCGTGAGGGCGCCTCTTTGGCGCTGGTGGCCCGCCGGGCCGGGCGGCTCGAGGAACTGGCCGACGCGATCCGCGGGTACGGCGGCACGTGCGTCGTGGTCCCCGCGGACCTGGGCGACCAGGCGCAGGCACGGCAGGCCGTCGACGAGGCGGCCCGGCGCCTCGGGCGGCTGGACGTGCTGGTCAACAGCGCCGGTCATGTGGCCCGGGGCGCGGTGGAGGAGGGGGACCCGGAGGAGTGGCGGCGGATGGTCGACCTCAATCTCACCGCCGTGCTGCACACTTCACAGGCGGCACTGCCGCACCTGCTCGGTGCGGTGGCGGACGGGCCGCGCGGGGTGGCCGACCTGGTGAACGTCAGCTCGGTGGCCGGGCGGGTGCCGCGCAGGAACAACAGCGTCTACTCGGCCACCAAGCACGCGGTGTGCGCCTTCAGCGAGGCACTGCGCCAGGAGGTGACCCGCAGGGGCGTCCGGGTGGGTCTGGTCGAACCGGGCATGACGGTCACGGAGATGACCGACGGGCACGCGTGGGCGCCCGTCGCCCGCGACATGCCGCAGGACGCCTGGCTGCGTGCCGACGACATCGCCCGGGCCGTCGTCTTCATGGTGACGCAGCCGCCGCACGCCGCCGTCAACGAGATCGCCGTGCGTCCGACGGCGCAGGAGATCTGAACGCGCGAGATCTGAACGCGCGGGACTCCCGAGGGGCAGGAGCTCCGGGAGGGGGAGTCCTCACCCGTCCTCGATGTCGGAGATGAGCTTGGTGCTCAGGTCGCTCTGCACCGCCAGCCGGGTGTGGCCGGCGTCCGGGCCGGTGCCCCAGGTCAGCGTGACCGTGGTGAACAGGTGCCCGGCGCCCGAGTCGTGATAGCGGACCTCCCAGTGCGTCGGCACGTCCTGCGCCCGCAGGACCCCGTCCGCGTGGTTGGCCTCCTCCCAGGCGGCCAGACGCTGCCGGAGGTCCTCGGTGAGGTAGTGCGCGCGCAGTTCCGTCGAGAGGTCGTCCGTGCCGTCGTCGACGGCGTCGATGTACGCCCCGTAGAAGTCGGCCACCCGGTCCACCGCGGAGTCGGGGCTTCCCTCCCGGACCGGGCTTCCCGCTTCTGTCCGCTCGTCGTCCGGCATGAAGTCCCCCCTGATATCCGGAAGTTCCAGCAATCACTGACATTCTGCCCGGATGGGGTGACATAAGTCCTGTGCGGTTCCTTTTTCGTGGCCGATTGCCGGGGAAGTGTGTACCTACTAGTGTGTACACGCCCGTTGATCATGGTCGAGAGGAGCCCCCTGACATGCCCTTCGTGCGCATCGATGCGTTGACGACCGACCCGGCCCGGCTCGACGCGCTCGGGCGCGCCGTGCACGACGCCCTGACCCAGGCGATCGGCATCCCGTCCGACGACTGCTTCCAGGTACTGACCGGTCACGACGGTGTCAGCAGCACGCTGCGCCACGGCAGTTACCTCGGTGAGCACCGTGACGACGGTGTCGTCTACGTCGCCATCACCATGCGGTCCGGGCGCACTCCCGCGCAGAAACAGGCGCTGTACCGGCGGATCGCCGAACTCGCCCATGAATACGGGGGAGCCGAGCCGCGGAACGTCTTCGTCACCGTGACCGAGAACGCGTCGGCCGACTGGTCGTTCGGTCATGGGGAGGCGCAGTACGTGACCGCCGCGACGGCCTGAGGCGTCAGAGCGCCTGCCGGAGCAGGCCGGCCGCCACCAGTCCCGCCAGGCCCAGGCCCGCGTCGGTCAGCCGGCCGCCGAGGATGTGCGCCACGTACTCGGGGACCGGCAGGACGACGGGTTCGAGGAACTCCTCCGGGTCCGGCTTCGGGTTGCCGACCCTGCGGCAGCCGCGCGCCAGGACCGCGTACCGCACCTGAGTGGCGTACGAGGCCAGATAGGTGCGCATGGCGATTTCCAGGGAGCCGGCCTCGTACCCGGTCTCCTCCAGCAGCTCACGGGCCGCCGCGTGCTCGACCGCCTCTCCCTCGGCGATCTGGCCGCCGGGCAGTTCCGCCAGGACCGTGCCGGGGCCCGGGCGGAACTGGCGGACGAGCACGCCGTGTTCGTCGTCGGTCAGCGCGACGACCGCGACGGTCGGCGACCCGTCGAGGATGTCCCAGTCCGACTCCCTGCCGTCCGGCTGGAGATATGTGCGGCAGCCGGCCGTCAAATAGCCCGCCAGCCCGGGTCGTTCGGAGGTCAGTGTCCACTCCAGCGCGTCGCGCACCTCTGTCACGCGCGGCATCCTATGCACCACGGAGGGCGCATGGCGTGCCGGCGTCAACCTGGTGTGGACCGCGAGCCGCTGGTCAGGTGCGGGACGAGGCGGCCTCGGCGCGGTGGACCAGGCCGGCGATCGGCGGGATGATCTCGGGCCACGCGCCGCGGGGGAAGCTGTGGCCCAGGCCGTCGACGGTGATCAGCTCCGCGCCGGGGATGGCGGCCGCGGTGGCGTGCCCGCCGCTGATGTCGCACATGACGTCGGCGGTGCCGTGGATGACGAGCGCCGGGACGTCGAGCGACCGCAGCCGTGCCGTGCGGTCGCCGGAGGCCACCGTGGCGACGGCCTGACGCTGCAGGCCCAGATGGTCGAGGCCCCGGTCGTAGGCGCGCCCGGCGACGTCCGCCGCGTGGGCCTCGTCGTACGGGAACCCCGGGGAGCCGATCAGCCGGAACGTCCGGACGTACCAGTCGATGTAGCCCTGACGGTCCTCCGGCGGCGATCCCACCCCGGCCAGCACCGCGAAGTCGGGCTGGCCGACGCCGAGATCACCGGTGGTGGACATCATCGACGTCAGCGACCGGACCCGGTCCGGATGCTCGATCGCGACCGTCTGGGCGATCATGCCGCCCAGCGAGGCGCCGACGAGGTGCGCGCCGTCCAGCTCCAGGGCGTCGAGCAGACCGACCGTGTCGGCGGCCATGTCCGACAGCGTGTAGGACGCCGACGAGGCGTCACCGGCCAGCGCCGCCTGGAGGTCGGGCACGGGCGCGTCGTGGAAATGCGTCGACCGGCCGCTGTCGCGATTGTCGAAACGGATCACCTGGACGCCGTGGCCGACGAGTTCCGTACAGAAATCCTCGGGCCAGTTGATCAGCTGGCCTCCGCCGCCCATCACCAGCACCACCGGCGGTGCCTTCGGGTCACCGAAGCGCTCGTAGGCCACTTCGATGCCCGACGGGCCGACGTTCAGGGCCTTCTCTTCGCTCACCGTCTCACCATCTCCCCACTGGACGGAACCGGGCGGAGGATAGGAAACATATCGGGAATCGGCGTCGGTGGACATGCGCGCGGGTGAACTGACGGGGGACGGGGCGGAATTCCTCAACGGGGGTCCAGGAGTGACAGGATGCGGGCGGCGAGGCTGTCGATGCTGTCGGCGTTGATGACCTCCAGGGCGGGGACCTCGCAGCCCAGTTCGCCCTGGAGCGCCACGACGAGTTCGGTGGCCATGAGAGAGTCGAGCCCGAGCGTGTCCAGGCCGCGCGTCCGGTCGACGCGCCCGGGGGCCCGGTGGGTGATGCGGGCGACGAGCGCGACCAGCAGATCGGCGAGTTCGGCCCTTCCGAGGTCCCGGACGGCGTCGGCCCGGGGGATGCGCGGCCCGGATCCCGGGCTGCCGCCGGGGACTTCGGGAGGCAGGACCGCGGAGAAGCGCGGCGTGCGCAGGCCCGGAAGGATCGTGGACAGACGGCGGAAGTCGAAATGGCCGACGAGGACGGCGCCGGCGTCCTCGTCCCCGCCGGGAGCGCCGTCCGGTCGGGTCAGCAACTCCTCCAGGGCGGCGAGGATCCCGTCGGTGCGCATCGGCGCGAGCCCCATGCGCTCCAGCACCCGGCCGACCTCCTCCGCGGAGGCGGACCCGGTCTCGCCGACGAGCCCCCAGCCGACCGCCAGCCCGGGCAGACCCGCCGCCCGGCGGGCCCGGACGATGCCCTCCATGGCGAGGTTGCCGGCGGCGTACGCGGCCTGCGCCCGGTGGCCGACGGTGGCCGAGACGGACGAGTGGACGACGAAGAAGTCCGGATCGCCGCGGCGGGTGAGCCGGTCGAGGAGCATGGTCCCGCGCAGCTTCGGCGCGAGGACCGCCTCGACGGCCCGGTCGTCCAGCTCCGTCAGCAGGGCGTCCTCCACGGCCATCGCCGAGTGCACGACGCCGCGCAGGGGACGGCCCCGGGCGGCCATGTCGTCGAGGACGGCGGTCAGTGCGACGGGGTCGGCCACATCCGCGGCGTACGCCGTGGCGGTCGCGCCCCTGCGCGCCAGCCCGGACAGCAGGCCGTCCGCGCCCGGGGTCGCGGCGCCGCGCCGGGACACCAGCGCGAGGTGGCGGGCTCCCCGGTCGGCGAGGAACCCGGCGACCGCGGCACCCAGGCCGGTGAGGCCGCCGGTGACCAGATAGGTGGCGTCGGGATCGCAGACGAGGCGCCGCGGGGGCTCGGTGAGGCGCGGGGCCGGGTCGAGGGTGACGACGACCTTGCCCACATGATGGGACCGGCGCAGGAGGGCGAACGCCTCCATGACCTCGTCGGCGGGGTAGAGGTGGTGCAACAGCGGCCGGTAGACGCCCTGGTGGACGCGGCGGGCGAGCTCCGCGACGTGGCGTGCCGACAGGGTCCGCTGCCGGTCCATCATCTGGAGGGCGTCCACCGCGTGGAACGACAGATTGTTGCGGAAGGCCCGCAGGGCCAGCCGGCCGCCGGTGTGGATGTCGCGCTTGCCGAGCTCCACACAACGCCCGCCGGGCCGCAGGACGTCGAGATTGCGGGCGATGGCCTCGCCCGCCAGGGAGTTGAGGACGACGTCGACGCCTTCGCCCCCGGTCAGCTCCAGCACCCGGTCGGCGAAGCCGAGGGTGCGGGAGTCCAGGACGTGGTCGGCGCCCAGCTGTTCCAGCAGGGTGCGCTTGGCCGGGCTCCCCGCGGTCGCGACGACCCGGGCCCCGGCGTGGCGCGCGTACTGCAGGGCGGCGAGCCCCACCCCGCCGGCCGCGCCGTGCACCAGGAGGGTCTCTCCGGCCGTGAGCCGGGCCAGGTGCTCCAGGGAGTGGTGCACCGTGAAGAAGGCGACGGGGAGGGTGGCCGCCTCGGCGAACGTCAGATGCTCCGGCACGCGGCCGGCGGACGCGGCGGGGACCACGACGTGCGAGGCCAGGGCGCCGGGCACACAGGCGAAGACCCGCTCGCCCACGGCCAGGGACACCCCCTCGCCGACGGCCGCGACCACGCCCGCGCACTCCAGGCCCGGACCGTACGCGGAGGGCTCGGCACCCGCCGGCAGGGAGCCGGTGGCCAGCAGGACGTCACGGTAGTTGAGCCCGGCCGCCCGGACCTCGACGAGCACCTCGCCCGGGCCGAGGGCGGCCGGGGCGGGGACGGGCACCCAGTCCAGCCCGAAGCCCGGACCGTGGCGGCGCAGACGCAGCCGGTGGGCACGCCCGGCGGCGGGGGCGGTGGCGGCGGGCAGCTCCCGCAGCCGCGGCACGAAGCGCCCGCCGGGCGCGAGGACGACCTCGTCCTCCGCCGTCGGGGCCAGCAGCTCGCGCGCCAGCCGCCGGGCGTCGTCCTCGGGGGACGGCCCTGGGGAGTATGCCAACCTCCTGACGGCGGGGCGCGGTTGCTCGTTGGCGAGACTGCGGGACACCGCCCAGGGCACGCAGTCCGCCGGGGACGGCGGGGCGCCCGCCGTGGGGACGGCCCCGGACGGGCCGGTGACCACCCACAGCCGGGGGTCGGCGTCGCGGGGGAGCGGTGCGCAGGCCCGGGCCACCGCGCGCAGCACCGCGGTCCGGGTGACGGCGCGGGCGAGGACCGCCCCGTCGTCCTGGTCCGCTCCTTCGTCCGCTCCCTCGTGCGCGAACAGGAGTACCAGGGCGGGCCGGGACGGGCAGGAGGACAGGTGAGGGGCCCACCGGTCGGGGTCGGTGGCGGGCGGGACGACGGTCACCGGGACGTCGACGGCCGTGCGCAGGGCGTCCGCGAGGGTCCGGGTGAGCGCGTCGTCCGGGCGCTCGGCGGCGATGACCCAGGAAGTCGGCGCGGAATCCGGCGCATGGAGGGTCGGTGTATGGGGGGCCGCCCGGATCGCGGGAGCGGTCATGGGCGCCCGGCGGGCGACGAGCACCGAGTAGTCGTCGTCGGCGCCCTCCGCGCCGATCCTGGCCGTCCCGTCGAAGCCGTGGGCGAGGAGCAGCTCACGCCATCGATCGGCGGACAACAGCGGGGAATCCGGGCGCAGTTCGGGGTCGTCCGTGCTCCAGAAGCTCTTCAGCGGACCGAAACAGGGCAACAGCCGGTCGAGGTTGTGGGTTTCTACGGCCAGCAGGTGACCGCCCCCGGCGAGCAGGCCGGCGAGCCGGCGGAGGGTCTCCCGCAGCCGGGTGGTGGCGTGCAGGACGTTCCCGGCCACGACGAGGTCGTAGGCGCCCGGGGCGAACCCCTGCTCCTCGGGCTCCCGGTCCAGGTCCAACGGCCGGAAGACGAGGTGGTCGTGGCCGGCGAAACGGGCACGGGCGTGCGGGAAGAACGCCTCGGAGACATCGGTGAACGTGTAGTGGACGCGTCCGGGCGGCAGCGCGTCGAGCAGTGCCGCGGTCAGCCCGCCGGTGCCGGCACCGGCCTCCAGGACGCGCAGCGGCCGGTCGGACGGCCAGTGCCGGACGAGCTCGCGGACGAGGCGGGCGGCCAGCCCGTTGAGACGACGGGAGACGGACGTCGCGGAGTAGTAGTTCTCCACCCACTGCCGGTCGCTCTCCCTGAAGAGCAGGGCGACGGGGTCGCGGCGGCCGAGGAGCACATCGGGCAGCAGGGCGCCGCAGTAGGTGTGCAGCACCGCTTCCGTCGCGCACTCCGGGACGGTCCGCATCAGCTGCTCCAGGACGCCGCGCGGGTCCGGGAGGGCCGTCGGCGACCAGCCGTCGTCGGTGCGGCGCAGCAGCCCCGCCCGCTCGGCGTGGCCGAGGGAGGCGCGCAGCAGCCGGCGGTGGACGGGGAGCGCCCCGGCCGCGATCAGACTGTCGGGCGTGTACGCGGCGGCCCCCGGCTCCAGGGTGCGGAGCGCCCGGAGGGTGAAGTGCGCGCTCAGCCGGTCGCCGAGACGGGCGGCCGCCGCGTACCGCCCGCCGTCCCAGGAGGTGTCGCGCGCCGTGCGCCGGACCGCGCGGACCAGGTCGGCGGGGGCGGGCAGTGCGGGCGCTCCGGCGGCGGTGCCGTCGGGCGCCGCGCGCAGCACCGTCGTCAGCCGCCCCGGCACGGTACGGGCGGCGTCGAAGCGGCGCAGCCGGCAGGCGTCGGCCTCGGCGACCACGCGGCCCTCGTCGTCCAGGAGCCGGAGGTCCCAGCACACCTCGCGCGGCGTGGCCTCGCGCAGGCGTACCTGCACCCAGCCCTCGTCCGGCGGCCGGTCCCACACCCGCAGGGCCGCGACGGCCGACGGGAGAAAAGGAACGTCGGGCGCGCCGGTGTGGTCCAGCAGGGGAGCGCCCGCCTGGAGCGCCCCGTCGAGGAGCGCGGGATGCAGGACGAACTCCCCGGACGCGGCCGGATCCCACGCGTCCGGGATCGCGTACCGCGCCAGCACCTCCCCGTCTCCGGTGTGCAGACAGGTGAGGACGGTGAACGCGGGCCCGTAGGCGATGCCGGCCGCGGCGGCGGAGGCATGGACGTCGGTCGCGGCCACCGTCCCGGTCAGACGGGCGCGCAGCGCCGGGACGTCCACGGCCGGGGGCCGCTCGCGCAGCAACCGTCGCAGCACCCCTCGGGCGTGCGGGCGCCAGGGGCCGGTGCCGTCGCGGCCGGTGATGCGTACCGTGCCGTCGGCCGGGTCGAGCGAGGTCTGGAGGCGGACGTCCATGCCGGGGTCGTCGAAGGGCAGGGTCAGGGCCCGGTCGACCGCGAAGTCCTCCAGCTGGACGGGGCCCCGGTGGTGGAGACGGCCCGCGCCCAGGGCGGCCTCGGCGAACGCGGCGGCGGGGACGACGACGGCTCCGGTGACGACGTGGTCGGCGAGCCAGCGATGCCGGGTGGCGTCGACGCGGAGCTGCCACAGCGGCTCGGCGTGGGCCGTGCGCTCGCCCAGGAGGGGGTGGTGGTGTCCGCCGTCGCCGCAGCCCTGCCCGAACCACCGCGGGGAGCCGTGCCAGTGGCGCTCCCGCTGCCAGGGATAGGCGGGCAGGGACCGGACGCGGCCCGGCACGGGGAAGAAACCGCCGACGTCCGTACGGGCACCGGCGGCGATCAGGGCGGCGACGGTCCGTTCGAGCGCGTCCGGGCCGTCCTGGTCGCGGGCGAGGGTGGGCAGGACGACCGTGGTTCCCCTCTCCGTGGTCCTCTCCTCGTCGCCGGCGAGCGTGCGGCGCAGGTAGTGGGCGAGCACCGGATGCGGGCCGATCTCCACGAAGGCGTCGCATCCCGTGGCCGCCAGTGCCCGGACGGCGCCCGGCAGTTGCACGGGCCGGCGGACGTTGTGCCACCAGTACTCCGCCGTCAGGTCTTCTCCCGACCGGAGGGCGCCGCTGACGGAGGAGGCGAACGCGAGCCGCCCCGGGTGCGGGCGCAGCCCCGCCAGGCCGGCCCGGAGGTCCGCCTCGACGGGGTCCATGTGCGCGGTGTGGAAGGCGTGGTCGAGGTCGAGCATCCGGAAGAAGACACCGCGCCCGGCCAGCAGGCGGGCCAGCCCGCCGAGAGCGGCCTCGTCCCCCGCCACCGTCACGTCGTACGGGCTGTTGACGGCCGCCAGCTCCAACCTGCCCCCGAAGGCGGGCAGTTCCCTCCCCGCCTGCTCGGGCGACAGCCCCACGGCCGCCATCCGCCCCGAACCCGCCGTCCGGGCCTGGGCGCCGCTGCGGTGGGCGACGACCTGGGCGGCCGACGCCAGGTCGAGTGCCCCGCAGGCGTGGGCGGCGGCGATCTCGCCGACGCTGTGCCCGGCCACGCCGGCCGGGCGCACCCCGTAGGCCGCCAGGGCGGCGGCGAGCGCCACCTGCACGGTGAACAGCAGCGGCTGGGCGACCTCCGTCCGCGCCTGCCGCGACGCGTCCGCGCCGTGGGCCAGCTCGTCGTGCACGGACCAGCCCAGCAGGGGCGAGAGGGCGGTGTCCACCTCCTCGACGGCCTTCCGGAACACGTCCGACGTCCCCAGCATCCCGCGGCCCATGCCCGGCCACTGGGAGCCGTTGCCGCTGTACACGAAGGCGACCGCGCCGTTTCCGAGGACGGGGGCGGGCCCGGCCTCCGCGCCCGCGCGCAGCCGGACGGCCGCGGTACGGGCGTCGGGGGCGAGGACGGCGGTGCGGCAGGGGTGGCGTCCGCGCCGTACGACGGTGGTGTGGGCGATGTCGTGGAAGGCGCGGGCGTCCGTGCCCGGGGCGTCCAGGCGGTCGGCGAGCGCGGTGACCGCCTCGGCGAGGGCCGCGGGAGTGCGCGCGCTGACCAGGACCGGCCGCGGGCCCCCGGGCGGATCCGGCGGTGCGGGCAGGACCGGGGCGGGAGCGAGGACGGCATGGGCGTTGGAACCGCCGAACCCGAAGGAGTTGACGCCCACCAGCCCGCCCGAGGCCGTGGCCAGGGGAAGGGGCTCGGGCACGGGCACCAGGCCCAGCCGCGCGAAGTCGATGGCCGGACTGACCGGACTGCCGTGCAGGGAGGGCGGGATGACACGGTGGCGCAGGACGAGGACGGCCTTGAGGAGACCGGCCAGCCCCGAAGCGGACTCCAGATGACCGAGATTGGTCTTCACCGACCCGATCGGGAGCGGCCGTCGCGGCGAGCACCGGCCGGCCAGCGCCGTCGAGACCGCCTCGCACTCCAGGGGGTCGCCCACCGGCGTCCCGGTGCCGTGCGCCTCCATGTACACCAGGGCGCGGGCGTCCGGGCCCGCCGGCCCGTACACCTGCCGCAGCAGATCGGCCTGCGCGCGGGCGCTGGGCTGGGCCAGGCCGGGGGTGCGGCCGTCGCTGTTGGTCCCGGTCGCCACGATCACCGCGTGGACGCGGTCGCCGTCCGCGAGCGCCCGGGCCAGGGGCTTGAGGACGAGGACCACACCGCCCTCGGCCCGTACGAACCCGTCGGCCGCCGCGGAGAAGGCGCGGCAGCGGCCCGTCGGCGAGAGCATCGACGCCTTGGCGAAGCCCACGAACTCATGGGGCCCCACGAGGATGTTGACCCCGGCGGCCAGCGCCGTCCCGCCGCCGGAGGCGAGGAACCGGCACGCCTGGTGGAGGGCGACCAGACTGGACGAACAGGCGGTGTCCACGGCGAGGGCCGGGCCGCGCAGATCGAGGAAGTGGGACAGCCGGCCCGCGGTGTTGCCCGTCGCCAGCCCCGTCATCGTGTGCCGGTCCACCGTCTCCAGCCTGCTGAGCTGGAGGTTGCCGTACGAGTGATTGGACACCCCGACGAAGACCCCGGTACCGGAACCGGCCAGCCGGGCCGGGTCGATGCCGGCGTCGTCCACCCCCTCGGCGGCGAGCTCCAGCAGGAGCCGCTGCTGAGGATCCATGCGGGCCGCCTCGCGCGGGGAGACCGAGAAGTACTCCGCGTCGAACCCCGCGATGTCGTCGAGCACCCCGGCCGCCGCCGAGTGACTGCGCCCCGGACGGCGCGGGTCGGCGTCGGTGAACTCCCGGGCGTCGAACCGCTCGGCGGGCATGCCCGTGACCAGGTCCCGCCCCTCGACGAGCGCGGACCACAGGTCGCCGAGACCGCTGATGCCGCCCGGCAGACGGCAGGCGATCCCGATGACCGCCACGTCGTCCCCCCGGCCGTCCGGGCTTCCCCGGCCGTCCCGTCGATGATCCATACCAGCCCCCCGACCGATCGCCCCCGAATGATCAATGGATCGACCGGAGCCTTCCCGGTCGGACAGGTGTGCAAGGACATCCTCCCGTGCATCCCCTCGAAAGAGTGAAAGTTGAGCGGCATGCTGAACACGGGTGAACTCCCGGTCGGCAGAGTGGAGATGAGGACGGGCGGACGGCTGGGGGAGGGGCATGGCGCGACCGCTCGGCGACGGTCTGTTGTGGGAGCTGACGCCGGAGCCGGTGTGGACCGGGGCCGACGCCGCCGTGCTGCTGCTCCCCGGAGTGGGCGGCACCACGGGCGACTTCGCCCTCTGGACCCGTCATCTCGCCCCCGCCTTCCGGGTCTTGACCGCTCGGTACCCGGGCCGCGACCGCACTGCGGACCCGCTGCCCGGACCGGCCGGCCTCGCCGCCGCGCTGGCCCACCGGGTGGTGCGCCATGTCCCGGAGCCCCTGCTGATCCTCGGGCACAGCATGGGCGCCGTCATCGGCTACGAGACCGCCTGCCGTCTCGCCCGTCACGGCCGGCCCGCCCTCGCCCTGCACGCGTGCGCGGCCTTCTCGCCGCCCGAGTACGCGGCCTTCGACCTGAACACCCGGACCATGGACGACGACGCCCTGACGGACCTCGCCCGCACCCTGGCCATCCCCCTGCCCCGCGAGGAGCGCGCACAGCAGCGCCACGACGCGCTGCGCGCCGTGCGCGCCGACCTGGCCCTGATCGACGCCTACGACTGCGGGCCCCGCCCCCGGCCGCTGGAATACCCCGTCACCGTCTGGAGCGGCCGCGACGACACCGTCGTCCCCGCCGCCTCGGCCCACCGCTGGCAGTCGGCCGCCCGACATCCCCTCACCCACCACACCCTCCCCGTCGCACACCACTGCCTCACCGACCGGCAGGCGATCGAGCCGATCACCCGAGCCCTGCGCGCCGGCGCCCGGTCCGGCGTAGGTTGACCCTGAAGGCGACGTCTCCCGTCGGGAGGAGAGGGCGATGCCCCGGAGCGCGGCAGTGGACGGATTCCGGCTCGTCTACGACCACACCGGGGCCGGCGCGCCGGTCGTGCTGCTGCACGGCTGGCCGGGCGACCGGACCGACTACCGCGATGTCGTCCCGTTGCTGGCCGGGACGTGCCGGGTCGTCGTCCCGGACCTCCGTGGATTCGGCGCGTCCGACCGGCATGCGCCTGATGACGCCCGCCCGTACAGCGCCACCGCCCAGGCGCGCGGCGTCCTCGGGCTCATCGGCGAACTGGGCCTGGAGCGCCCCGTCCTGGCCGGTTACGACATCGGCAGCCGCATCGCCCAGGCGGTCGCCCGCGACCACCCGGAGCGCGTGGGCGCGCTGGTCGTCTCACCGCCGCTGCCCGGTATCGGCGGTCGCATCCTCGCTCCGTCCGCCCAACGGGAGTTCTGGTACCAGCCGTTCCACCAGCTCCCGCTGGCCGGGCAGTTGCTCGACGGAAACCCCACGGCGATGCGCGCCTATCTGCACCACTTCTGGTCCCATTGGTCCGGGCCGCGGTTCACCCTCGCCCGGGCCGCCCTCGATCACCTCGTCTCCGTCTACGGTGCTCCCGGCGCCTTCACCGCCTCCACCGCCTGGTATCGCGCGGGCGCCGGTGCGGTCGCCGCGTCCCTGACCGAGAAACCCCCGGCCCGCGAGGCCCGGATCCCCGTCCCGACGACCGTCCTGTGGCCCGAGCACGACCCGCTGTTCCCCCGGGCCTGGTCGGACCGGCTCGACGACCACTTCCGGGACGTGGTCCTCGAACCGGTCGACGGCGTGGGCCACTTCGTGCCGGTGGAGGCCCCGGAACGCTTCGCGGAAGCGATCCTGCGACGGACCATGCGCGACTAATCAAACTTGACTACTGCTCCGCTCCGGCTTACCTTCTTCTCTGCTCGACCCTGTCCGGTTCCTGCCGACCGGAGCGACTGCCGACCGGAGCGACGAAAGAAGGACCATGACCGTTCTGCCCGACACCGGATACCGCCCCACGGCCGAGGAAGTCGCCGGCATCCACGCGTGGTTCGCCGCCTACGACGCGGCCAGCGGCCGACGCGACATAGAGGCGATGGCCGATCTCGCGGTCTTCCCCCTCAACCTCGTGAGCGACCGCCCGGACGGGGAGGGCGTCGGAGCCCAGTGGGACCGCGGCCGGTTCGTCGAGGCCATGACCCGGATCATGGGGGAGGGCGACGAGGACATCGCCTTCGAGTCCACCCGCACCCCGGTCTTCCTCGGCCCCTCCATCGCCGTCGTCTTCACCGACTCGGTCATGACCGCGGGAGGGGAGACGCAGCGGCTGCGCTACGCGGACGTCCTCGTCCGGCGGGGTGCGACATGGGCGTTCCAGACGATGCTCCAGGGCGGCTGGGGAGACCAGTTGCCGTAAAGCCGGTTGTGCCGCGGGGTCCCGGCTCCGCTCACCGGCCGAGGAAGGCGTACCGCCGGTCGCGGGTGTGGAGCTGGAAGGCGAGGGCGGCGACGAGGACCGCGCCGAGGAACCACACCGGTCCCAGGCAGAGGTAGCGCACGGGAACGGAGTCGCGGAAGCCGGCGGTCGCGGCCACCTGCATGGCACCGTACGACGGCAGGAAGCGGATCAGGGCCTTGTCGGCGACCGGGTTGGCGATGGGGCTCTGCAGGCCCGTGTCGATGATGCTCGTCATGATGATCAGCAGCGTGCCCGCCAGCTCGCTGCGCAGCACGGCCCCGAGCATCACCCCGAACCCGCCGTACGTCAGAGCCCCGCTGCCCAGCGCGAGTCCGAGCAGCACCGGTTGCCGCGGCGGCCAGTAGAAACAGACGGACAGCGTCGCGTAGACGCAGGTCACGGCGGCGACCACCACCAGCGCGACGAACTTCGCCGTGACGAGGTGCCCGCGCGGATAACCGGCCATCGCCAGCCGCTGGTCGAAGCTCCCCGCCTTGAACGTGACCGAGAACATCATGAATCCGACGATGAGCGTCACCGCGTTCAGGGCGCCGGAGATGTTGCTGAGGTCGTTGCCGTGCGCGGTGACCGTCCCGTTCACGGCCCGCAGCAGGAAGCGTACGTCGGTCCGGTCGACGACCGCGTGGCCCAGGGAGATCCACAGCGGGACGAACACCACCACCAGGACGAGGGCCAGCCGGTTGCGGGAGTGCTCGAGCAGCGCGAAGCGGGCGGCGGTCGAGAAGTACGTCCAGGACGTGGGCACGGTCATCCCTCCGGGGCCGGGCCGGGGGCGGAGCGCTCGTCCCGCACCAGCCGCCCGTCCTCCAGCCGCCACAGCCGGTCGAAGCGGCCGGTGTCGTAGGCGATGTGGGAGACCACGAGGAACGAGCGGCCCGCCTTCCGCAGTTCGCCGGCCAGCTCCCAGAAATGCTGGTAGGCCTCCCAGTCGAAGCCCTGGTACGGCTCGTCGAGCAGCAGCAGCGGCGGATCGTGCATGAGGGCGAGGACGAGGTTGAGCTTCTGCCGGGTGCCGCCGCTGAGGGTGCCGATGCGGTGGTGCCGGTACGCCGTGACACGGAGCATGTCCAGCAGTTCGCGGGCCCTGTCCGGACCGGCGAGCCGGTAGGCGACCCGGAACAGCTCCAGGTGCTGGTCCACGGTGAAGGCCGGGTTGAGCACCGTCTCCTGGGGGCAGTACCCGACGGGTCCCGGGCACTCGACCGTCCCGCGGTCCGGCCGCAGCCGGCCGGCGAGGACGCGGAGCAGCGTGGACTTCCCCGACCCGTTCTCGCCGACGATCCCGGCCAGGCACCCGGCCGGCAGCTCCAGTCCGGCGCCGCGCAGCACGCGGTTCCGGCCGTACGCGCGGTGGACGTCGCTGACGCGCAGCACGAACTCGCCGTCGGGGACGGGCTCTCCGTCGGGCACGGGTCCGAGCGCGGGTGGGGGATGTCCGGGCACGCGGTCTCCTCGCCGGAGAAGCAGGGCGATGACTGGGGGCGGTGGCAGCGGGGCGGTGGCACAGGGGCGGTGTCAGTGGGGAGCCCCATACTTATCACCGACGCCCGGCCCGGCGGCCTCTGCCGGCAGTCGTCCGATGGGGTGGTGCGTCGCTATGTCACGGTCGGGCATCCGAGGGGTGGGGCCGATGCGGGTGGTGGTTCTGGGCGAGTTCCGGGCGGACCGGGTGGTGCCGCCCCTGAGATCCGGCGGGGCGGACGTCGTCGTGCTGGGGTTCGCGGACCTCGGCGCGTTCCTGGGGGACGGCGTGGTGTGCGGGCGGCTGCCCGGGAGGCTCGGGGAGCAGAGCCTGCTGCGGCTGCTCGACGCGTACGGCGCGGACGTCGCCGTGCCGAACATGGGGTGCCGGGGGCAGGAGCAGTTCCTCCCCGTCTACGCCTCCGCCGCCGCCCGGTGGCACGGGGCGATGCCCGTGCACCCGCCGGGCTTCGCGACGCTGGCCAGCGACAAGGTGGCCCTGCACCGGACCGCGGGGGAGCGGGGATGGCCCGTTCCCCGGGGCCGGGTGTGCGACGGGCCGGGAGCGGTGCGCCGGGCCGTCCGGGAGCTGGGGCCGCCCGTGCTGGTGAAGGAGGCGCGCAGCGAGTTCCACGCGGGACGCCACTATGTGCGCGACGGCGGGGAGGCGGACCGGGTGTGCGCCGGGGCCGTCTTCCCGGTACTGGTCCAAGAAGCGCTGGCGGGCGAGGAGTTCGCGGTGGAGTTCCTCTCCCGGCCCGGCTCCGCGACGGCGTGGCCGGTGGCGTCCCTGGGCCGGCTCGACGAGGAGTGCGCGCCCGGCCGGCGGGTGCGGGTGGCCCCCGCGGCCCTGCCCGCGGGGGCGCGGCGGGAGCTGGACGCCATGGTGGCCGACCTCGTGCGGACGTTCCGCCCCCGGGGCCCCTGGCAGATGGACCTCGCCGTCACCGGCGACGGGCGACTCCGGATCATCGAGCTGAACGGCCGGCTCGGCGGCGTGTCCAACATGGGCTGGGCCGCCACGGGCCTCGACCCGCATGCCGCCCACGCCCGGGCCGTCCTGGGCCGCCCCTTCGAGGCGGCCCTCGCCGCCCGCCGGACCGCACTCGAAATCCCGGTGCGGAACGACGCCGCGCTGCCGCCCCCGCCGCCCGGGACGGAACTGCTGCCGTTTCCGGGGAGCCCGGCCAACCCGGGCCCCGCGGCCACCGGATTCCGCCGGTCCGTCCTCGGCGTCCCCGCCGGGCGGGAGGGGGCGGCGCGTGACTGGCTGATGTCGCTTCCCCCGGGCGCACTGCTCGGTTCCCCGCGTGCGGCGGTGGTTCAACTCGCCCGTGGCGCCGCCGCTCTGCGGGTCACGCCAGGAGGTTGGTGATGAGCTTGCGCACCCGCCCTTCGACGACCGGCAGGACGCCATGGACCAACTGGGTGCCGTAGACCACGAGCACGCCGGGCGGCGGACTGCACGTCCACCGCGTGTGCGGGACGTCGGCGAGGCGCACCGGACCGGTGCGGGCGGTGATCGCGTGGACGAACCGTGCGCCCGGCGCGTATGCACCACCGGCAGGCGCCGTGGCCTCGCTCCACAGGGCGTCGGCCGAGCACGTGTCGAGATGGAACTCGCCGCCCGCCTCCGCCTCCTGGAGGTCGAAGGCCACGCGCGCGATCCGCTGCGGGCGCGCCGCGGGGTCGCCCACGCCGTGCACATGCGGACGGATCCGGTCGCCGGGCCCGAGGTCGTGGTAGAGCCACGGATCGACGGACACGGCCGACGGGAACGCCCGGCGCAGGACGGGCAACGCCCGCCGGACGGCCCCGTCGAGGAGGTCCTGCACGGACCGGGGCGGCGGCGTCCCCTCGCTCGGGCGCGCGGGGACCCAGCCGGTGACGGCCAGGTGCTCGTCCAGGAGCCCGGTGACCTCGGCGGTCTCCTCCGGTGTGAGGAATCCCTCGACGGTCTGGACGGCCAGGGTCTCGGTCATGTGGATCACGGAGCGGCTCCCCTCGCGGCACCCGGCGGCACAGCCGTCATTGCAGTACGGGGAGCGGACCGCCGCCAAGCGTGCGTACCGGCCAACATCCGTCTGCCGCGGCCCGATTGGCGAAAGGGCCGCGGTTGACCCGGTCCACGCCCCCGGCCGAGGGTGAGGACTCCCGCGACCCTTCCGAGGCGAAGAGGTGACGTTCATGCGCGCACGCCCGGACACCGAGGTGCTCGTCGTCGGCGCGGGCCCGGCCGGGCTGCTGCTGGCCTGCGAACTGGCCCTCGCCGGTGTCCGGACGGCCGTGGTGGACAAGCGCCTCCGAGCCCACCGCGAGTCCCGGGCGCTCAACCTGCACCCGCGCAGCCTGGAACTCCTCGACCTGCGCGGCCTGGCGGACCGCTTCCTCGCCGCGGGCCGCACCGTACCCGGCTGGCAGTTCGCCGCACCCCTCAAGCGCCCGCTCGACTTCACCGTCCTCGACACCCGCCACCCCTACGCCCTGCTGCTGGCCCAGTCCCGCACCGAGGAGCTGCTCGCCCGGCGGGCGGAGGAACTCGGCGTGCCGATACGCCGGGGACACGAGGCCGTCGCCCTGCGACAGGACCCCGACGGCGTCGAGGCCGACGTGGACGGCCCCGACGGCCGCGTCACCCTCCGGGCCGCGTACGCGGTCGGCTGCGACGGCGGCCGCAGCGCCGTCCGGCAGGCCGCGGGCATCGGCTTCCCGGGCACGGACGAGTCGATGACGGCGGTCGTGGGGGACTTCGCCACCGCCGACCACGACGACAACGAGCGCGCCCGGCGGCACGGCGTGCTCGTCGCCCGGCTGGAGGCGGGACTGACCCGGTACGTGGTCATGGACCCGCTGCGCCTCCGGGTGCCCTCCACCGAACCCGTGACCCTGGAAGAGTTCCGCACCTCGCTGAGACGGGCGTGCGGCACGGACTGCGGCGTCGGACGGCCCCGCTGGCTGTCGCGGTTCGGCAACACCACCCGCCTGGCCGAGACCTACCGCCGCGGCCGGATCCTGCTCGCCGGCGACGCCGCCCACATCCACTTCCCCGTCGGCGCCCAGGGCCTCAACACCGGCCTCCAGGACGCCATGAACCTCGGCTGGAAGCTCGCCGCCGCGGTGCGCGGCTGGGCACCGCCCGGCCTCCTGGACACCTACCACGGCGAACGCCACGCCGTCGGCCGCGCGGTCACCACCCTGACCCGCGCCCAGACCCTCCTGGTCGAGCTCCCCCTCACCCCCGCGTACGGCGAATCCGCGACGCTCCTGTGCGAGCTCTTCGACGCCCTCCTCGGTATCGGGGACGCCAACCGCCACCTGGCCGGACGGCTCTCCGCCCTCGACACCGTCTACCCGTCCGGCGATCCGGCCGCCCACCCCCTCACCGGGGCACGCATGCCCGACATCGCCCTCACGACAGGCCAAGGGGCCTGGTACGTCCACGACTTCCTGCGCGACGGCCGCTTCGTCCTGCTGCACCTGGACGGTGAAGGTGACGGTGACGGCCACGGCCACCGCACGGCCGGTCCCGTGCGCACGGTCCGTGCGGCGCAGTACGAGGAGCACCCCGCCCTCGACGGCGCCACGGAGGTCCTGATACGCCCCGACGGGCACGTCGCCTGGGCCACGCGCACCACCGGCTCCCGCCCCCGCGCCGCCGAACGCGCCCGGGCACTGGCCGCGTGGACGGACGCCTCCGGCCGCGACGGAGCGGGCCCTCACCCCTGAGGCAGGCCGACGACCCCCACCGCCCCTTCCACCAGACTGCCCAGATACAGCCGTCCCTCGTGCTCGCACACGCCCGTCACCATGCGGAACTCCCTTCCGGAGCGCTGGAGATCGTGGACCGGGCGTCCCGAGGAGTCGAGCGCCATGACCCAGGCGGTGGCGCGCGGGCCGGGGCGCAGCGCCTCCGGCAGGGACCAGACCGCGCGGCGGAGCGCGGGGTGCGTGCGGTGCAGGAGGTCGAGCGCGGGCTGCCGGGGGGCCACCAGGGCCACCCAGATCAGACCGCCCGGGCCGGTGGAGAGATTGTCGGGGAAGCCGGGCAGGCCGTCGGCGAACACCTCGTGCCGGCCCGCCCGGGGGCCCGTGAGCCAGAGCCGCCTCAGCCGGTAGGCGCCGGTCTCGGCCACCACGAGGAAGGAGCCGTCGGGCGCGAGGGCCACGCCGTTGGCGAAGTGCAGCCCGTCGAGCACCACTTCGGCCCGGCCGCCTCCCGGTTCGCAGCGGACGAGCCGTCTGGTGCCCGAGTGCTCCAGCAGGTCGGCCATCCAGTGCCGGAGCGGGAAGCGGCTGCTGGCGTCGGTGACGTAGAGGGCCCCGTCCGGCGCGGCGACGACGTTGCTGCAGAGCCCGAGCGGCCGGCCTCCCGCCTCGCGGAGGACCGTGCGGACCCGTCCGGACCCGGGCTCCACCCGCAGCAGTCCGCGCTCGGCGTCGCAGACCAGCAACCCGCCGTCCGGCAGCGGGCACAGGCCCAGGGGACGGCCGCCCGTGTCGGCGACGATGCGCGGTCCGCCGCCGGACGGGTCCAGGGACAGGATCCGGCCGTCCGCCACACCGGTCAGGACGTGGCCCCGGGCGTCGACCCGGACGTCCTCCGGTCCCGTACCGCCGCCCAGGGGGAGGCGGCCGACCGGTGGCATCGGGACGGGGCCGACACGGAGCCGGGACCTCCGGGGGCGCGGCGGCGGACGCCAGACGACCGGCCGCAACGCGGGCTTGTCATACGCCGGCTTGTCATGCATGGGCAGGCCTCTCGCAGGGGCCGCCGGGCGTGACCCGGCGGCCGGGGACGATTGCGCACGGCGATCGTGCCAGAGGGGTCCGACAACGGCCGTCCGTCAGGCGCCGTTTGCCGCCCCCCTTGGCAGCGGGCACCCGCCCTGCCATAGTCCGTACCGGTCCGCGCCCGTGACCCGGCAGCCCCAGGAGGTGCCTCCATGCGCGGAGTTCTCGCCGCAGCCCTGACCGCCGCCCTCGGCACGGGAGTTCTCACGGGCCCGCCCGCGCGGGCCGCGGTACCGCCCCCGGACCCGGTGGTCTTCGTCCACGGCCGCAACGCCGGTCCCGGGGTCTGGGGCGCGATGACGGCGGAGTTCACTGCGGCGGGGTATCCGCGGGACCGGCTCTTCGCCTGGTCCTACGACACCGCCGCCTCCACCAACGAGGCGCTCGGCGAACGGCTTTCGGCCTACGTCGACACGGTGCTGGCACGCACCGGCGCCTCCCGGGTGGACCTCGTCGCGCACAGTCTGGGCAGCCTCCCCACGCGCTGGTACGTCAAGTTCGGGGACGGCGGCCGGAAGGTGGCGCACTGGGCCTCGCTCGCCGGGCCCAACCACGGGACGGACGTCGCCTGGCTCTGCGCCCTGTGGGACCAGGGGTGCCGCGACATGACACCGGGCTCCTACGTCCTCACCCGCCTCAACGAGGGGACCGAGACGCCGGGACCGGTGCGGTACGCGACGTGGTGGTCGTCGTCCGACGAGCAGATCGACCCCGTCGGGAGCACCCGGCTGGCCGGCGCGGTCAACACCGGGACGGACGGCCTGCGCCACAACGACTTCCTTTCCGACCCCGCGGTCTCCCGCCAGGTGCGCGCCTTCCTCGCCGGCTGACCCGGGGGCCGGGTCCGCGGACGCTCGAAGCGGACGAAGAGCCGGCGGAGCACGAGCAGGACGGCGGCGAAGAGGGGCAGCCACAGCAGCCGGGCCGCCACCCAGCCGGGCCGGTCGGGCGCCGTGTGCAGACCGGGCAGCGGCCCGGCCGCCAGGGCGGCGGCCGTGACCGCCGTCATCGCCGTCTGGTGCCACAGGAAGACCGTCATGGCGGAGAGGTTCGCCAGCGCCACGGCCGCCCAGAGCAGGGGGCGCCGCATCGCCCGGCGCAGCGGTGCGCGCAGCATCAGGGCCAGACCGCATTGGGCGAGACCGAAGGTGACGGCGGCCAGGGTCGGCGGATTGAGGTTGGACACCGCAGCGCCCGGGACGCCGACCATGGCGGCCGGGTAGCCGCAGAACAGGACCAGGGCGACCGTGGCCGCCACGCCGCCGGCGAACAGCGGCAGGCCGGAGCGCCCGCGCGCGAACCGGCCCCGGGCGCAGGCCGCGCCGAGGGCGTACGGCACGAGCCAGCCGGCGGCCACGTTGATCCAGCCCGGCCAGGACGGCCCGCCGAGCCCGAAACGGACCGCGTCCACGGCCGCGACGACGGCCAGCGGCACCAGCGGGTGCGTCCGGACGGCCAGCGGCGTCGCCGCCGTGAGCGCCGCGAACACCAGGAGGAACCAGAGCGGGGACACCACCAGCCCCACCAGTGTGCGCAGGGCGCCCGGGTCGGCGCCGCAGGCCAGGGCGGTGCCGCAGACCGCCGCCCACACGGCGAGCACCACGAGGACGAGGCGCCCGAGCCGGCGGAGCCGGCCGCCGAGCCACGCCCGGTACGCGATGCCCCGCGCACGGGCGGAGGCGTGGCTGCGGGCACCGCAGACGCCGCCGACGAAGAAGAACAGCGCCAGCGTCTGGAACGTCCAGGAGAGCGGCGTCAGCCACGGCATGTGCTGCAACGGGCTCGCGCCGCGCAGCGTGCCGTCGCCCGCGACGAGCGCGGTGACCAGCCAGTGGCCCAGGACGACACCGAGGATCGCGACGGCACGCAGGGCGTCGAGGCTGCGGTCACGGTCCGGTGGGGTCGCCGCGTCGAGGGCGCGGGCCAGGGCACGGGGTCCGGGCATGGGGCTTCCTTCCAGGGGCCCGCGCGGAGATGCGCGAGGTGGAGGGAAGGTAGGGGGCCGGGCCGGTGCCCGGCGTCATACCGGGGAGCCAAGTCGGGCCTGGCCCCTCGGTACGACGGGTATCGGGACGGCGCGGACGCTGCGGCCCGAACTGTGGCCCGAACTACGGCCCGAACGTCACGGTCCTCACGTGCTCCCGCGTCGTGCGGTCCAGGAGCAGCACCGACGCCGCCTCCGCCACGGCCGCCGGCACCGGGCGGCCACCGTGCGGCGCCGTGCCGGGGGCGGGCAGCGTGGACAGGAGGCGGGACAGCCCGCGGTGGTGACGGTCGAAGACGCCGGGACGGGTACGGCGGCCGCGGGCCCGCTGCCCGGCCAGGGCCTCGGCCGGACCGACGTCCAGCAGGACGAGGTGGAGCTCACGGCCCCGGCGTCCGGCGGCGCGGGCGAGCCAGCGGCGCATCCACGCGCGGCTGCCGCAGTCGTGCACCAGGAGCGGGCCGCCGGCGCGGACGCCCGCGCGCAGCCACCGGAAGTGGCGTGCCCGCGCCCACGGGCGGTAGACCGCGTACGGCAGGAAGTCCGGCATCACGGACTCGCAGGCGACGTGGACGTCACGGGGATCGACGACGCGCCCGGCCCCCGACCACCGGCGCAGCAGCGTGCTCTTGCCGCTGCCCGGCAGGCCCGAGACGACGACCACGGCCCCGGCGGGGTAGGCCAGCACCTCCGGGCCGTGCCCGCGCCCGCGCAGGTCCATCAGTCCTCGCGGCGCCGCCGTGCTGCGTATGCCGTCCCCTGCACTCACGATCCCGGTCCTTCCCCTGCCGACGAGCCGTGATGGTACGGCTTCGTACAGGACGCCGAACGGCCGGCGCGGGTTGCGCGTCCGCCCCCTCAGCGTCCGCCTCCTCAGCGTCCGTACCGATGGGCGAAGACCTTGGCCAGCAGCGCGTGGAGCTGCTCCCGCTCCCGGGCGTCGAGCGGGGCGAGGACCTCGTCCTGTACGGCGCGGGCCTCGGCCGTGAGGCGCCTCAACTCCCGTTTCCCCGAAGCGCTGACGGCGACCGAGAAGCGGCGGCGGTCGTGCGGGTCGCGGGTGCGCTCCACCTGGCCCCGGGCCACCAACTCGTCCAGGACCTTCGTCATGTCGCTGGGGTCGATCGAGAGCCGGACGGCGAGGTCGCGCTGCGGGTGGGGGCCGAAGTCGGCGAGCGCGGCCAGGACCGCCATGTGCCACATGCGCAGCTCCCGTCCGGCCAGCCGGGCGGCGGTCCGGCCGCGGGCGTCCTTGCCCACGCGGGAGAGCAGATAGGTCGTCAGGGCCGTGAGGCTGGGAGGTGCCCCGGTCCCGGTCTCCGTCACGCCGCTCTTGGTCACACCGTTGTCGGTCGCGCTGCTGTCGGTCACATCACTATTGTAGGTTGGCACCCATTATTGGTCGCAACCCACGATGGGGGTTCCGTGGACGCCCTGCACACCCGCCTGCTCGTCTCGCGCTTCGCCGACACCTTCCGCTTCTACGCCGCCGTCCTGCCCGAACTGACCGGCGCCCGGCTGGTCCAGGGCGCCGAGCACGGCCCGTACGCCCACTGGGACCTCGACGGCGAAGGCGTGCTGATGCTCTTCGACCGCGCCGCCATGGCCGAAGCCCTCGGCACCTCCGGCCTCCCCGCCGAGCCGCCCGCCGCCCAGGACCGGACCATGCTCGTCAGCCGTGTCGGGGACGTCGACTCCGGCTTCGCGCTCTGCCTGCGTCACGGCGGCAGCGCCGCGGCCGCTCCCGCCGACCGCCCCGAGTGGGGCCCTTCCCTGCGGACGGCCCACGTCCGCGACCCCGAGGGCAACCTGATCGAGCTGCAGTCGTACGGGGGTTGAGGGGGCGGCCGCCGCCGGCCGCCGCCCCCGTCACCTCACATGTGGACGTCCACGCAGGTGCGGCCGACCATCCGCTTGGCCGCGCCGGAGGCGTCGTGCTCCCAGCCCTCGGCGCAGAACTTGGTGTGGCCGTTCACCCCGTGTCCCACCGCGACGCCGTACCGTGAGCCCTTGTGCCAGTTCATCAGCGCGCTCTGGCCCTTGAGTCCGGGGCCGTAGAGGTGGAAGCGGCCGTAGAAGGCGGCCCCCGGCGCCGGGGTGACCGTCAGCCGCGCCACGTACAGCCCCGAGCCCTCGACCTCCAGACAGGTCTGGCCCGAACAGCCTCCCCAGTTCGCGGACGCCGGGGGTGCCGTGGCGGTGAACAGGGCCACGGCACCGACCGCCGCCGCGACCGCGCGCAGGGCCCAGCGGGTTCTCACAGCGATGCGCTTCATCTACTCCGCTTTCCTTGACCTTTTGTCGGATTCGCGCGCCACATCCCGGACGACGGGCGCCCGTTCACGTTCGCCCGCCCTTGTCCGCGGCCGCAACCGAACCCGGCGAGGTTCACCCGCTTGCCGGGGCTCGCGAGGTCACGGCGACGGCGCGCGCCGCAGGAGACACCGCGTCGTGGTGCCCTCCGGGCCGGTGTGCGTGCGCACCAGGTCGCTGAGCGCGTGGACGAGCAGCAGCCCCCGCCCGCCGGGCAGCCCCGGCCGGGCCGGGCGGCGGCCGGCCAGCGGGTCGTGGATGCGGCCGCGGTCCCGCACCTCCCACACCACGTGGCCGTCCTCCGCCCAGATCCGCACGGTGCCCCTTCCGCCGCCGTGCACCACGCTGTTGGCGGTCAGTTCGCCGACGGCCAGCGAGAGGTCGTCCCACTGCTCCGGGGCCAGGCCCAGCTGCGCGGCCCGCGTCACCACCAGGTACCGGGCATCGGCCAGCAGGGTGTCGTCGAAGTCGAAGGTCACGACCTCCGCCGCGCGCGAGGGGTCCGGCAGGGGCCGGTTGCAGGCGGAGACCATGCGGTCCGGGGCGTACGAGGCGCTCGGCCCGCCGCGCCCGCCGTCGATGACGAACGGATGCGTGGCGTACGCGTCGGCCACCGTCCGGGCGGTGAGCCGCGACACGTCGTACGGGCACAGGATCGTCATCGGCCGCCCGGCGAAGGCGTGGTTGACGAGGGCCTCGTGCTGCACGCACGCCGGGTACTCCGCGGACGAGCGCCCGGCCCAGACGTGTTCGCCGACGATGCGCACCCGCCGGCCGGGGTGCGCGTCCGCGAAGGCGCGCAGGACCCGGGGGATGATCCGGCCCGGATTGCGGCCGGCCTCCTCCATGTCCGTGAACCGCACCGCCGGTGCGTCCGGGCCCAGACCGGCGCGGAGCAGCTCCAGCCGGACGCGGGGCACGGCCACCGCCACCGGCTCGTCCGACGCGAGGCCCTCGCGGACGAAGGCGGTGACGGCGGACAGGTACGCGTCCCGGTCCCGGTAGAACAGCGCGGGGTGGGCGAACGGTTCGTCCGCGGCCGTCCTGAGCCTCACAGAGTCACCTCGTTCCCCGCGGGTCCCGGGGGCACGCGGTCGGTCATCCACGTGCGCCGGGACCGCCGTCCCGGGGAGTGCTACCCATGCACCGCCGTTCGTCCCCCCGGCGCAGCGAGCGCCGTTCCGCCTCGGTGGTGCCGCCCCACACCCCGTACTCCTGGCCGGTCGACAGGGCCCAGCGCAGGCACGGCTCGCGCACCGGGCAGCGCCGGCAGACGGACCGGGCGCCGTCCGCCTGGGCCAGGGCGGGGGCGCCCGAGCCGACGGGGAAGAACAGGTCGGGATCCTCGTGGCGGCACGCGGCGCGCTCGCGCCAGTTCTCCTCCGCCGGCCTCGTGGGCCCCGCCGGCCCCGTCGGCCCGACCGAATTCATGGACTTCTTCGACGACTTCACCGGCTTCATCGACGGGCCTCCGTTCCGGGTGACTTGCTCCCACGCCTCGCCCGGAAGCGCACGGTCAACCCTGCCGGAGTCCCGGGCCGGGGTCACTCCTGGGCGAGCATGCGCGTGCGCAGCCGGGCCAGGGTGCGGGCGAGCAGCCGGGAGACGTGCATCTGGGAGATGCCGAGGCGGGCGCCTATCTGCGACTGCGTCAGCTCCTGGCCGAAGCGCAGCTCCAGCATCAGGCGTTCGCGGTCGCCGAGTTCGCCGATGAGGGGTTTGAGATCCTGGAGGGACTCGACCTTGTCCAGGTTCCCGTCGGCGGTGCCGATGCGGTCGGACCATGTCCGTGGGCGGTCGGGGCCGCGGGAGCCGGCCTCGGCCGGGGCGTCGAGGGAGTGGGCGGTGTAGCCGTTGCTGGCGACCTGGGCCTCGACGACCTCCTCCTCGGACAGGTCCAGTGCGTCGGCCAGTTCCCGGACGGTGGGGGAGCGGCCCAGCCGGCCGGAGAGCTCCTCGGTGGCCCTGACGAGCTCGACCCGCAGCTCCTGGAGTCTGCGGGGGACGTGGACGGCCCAACTGGTGTCGCGGAAGAAGCGTTTGACCTCGCCCGTGATGTAGGGGATGGCGAGCGTGGTGAACTCGACCCCGCGCGTCAGGTCGAACCGGTCGATCGCCTTGATCAGTCCGATCGTCCCCACCTGGACGATGTCCTCCATCTGGTCCGCCCGGTTGCGGAAGCGGCCGGCCACGAAGCGGACCAGGGAGAGGTTCATCTCGATGAGCGTGTTGCGGACGTACTGGTACTCGTGCGTCCCCTCCTCCAGGACCGCGAGACGGTTCAGGAAGAGGGAGGTCAGGGCCCGGGCGTCCCGTGGATCGACGGCCCCCGCGTCGTCCACCTGCGGCAGATCGGCACCGACGGGCCCGCACGCCGCAGTGCCGTTCCGCGTGGCCGGTGCCGGGCGCGTCACGTCTGTGCTGGTCACGTGCGTCCTCCTTGTCGGGTGTTCGTGGGTCGCTCCTGCCCGTGGTTCCCCGGGGTATTCCCGCGCGGTGGGACCGGTTCCGGTACGGGCCGGCGGACACCGTCTTCTCCCGGTACGGGAGTTCCGCTACAAAAGGGGGTCATGGAGCAGGACGAGCACCCCGGCTTCCTCGCCCTGTCCGCCCGGCTGACCGGGCGGGACGAGGCCGAGCTGCGTGCCACCGGGCTGGTGGGGCGTCACCACGCCACCGCCCTCGCCCGGCTGGGCCGGGCGGCGGTGGGACGCTTCGTCGACGACCTCGCCGCCGCCGGCGGGGACCCCGGCCGCGTCACCGCGCCGGAGTCCCGGGAGGCCGCCCGGGCCATCACCCACCTGTGGCGGACGGGGACGTGGCCCGACCCGTGCTGATCCGCCGGAACGCTCAGGCCCGGCCGAGGGCGGGGTCGCTCACGCCGGAGGCCCCGGTCTCCACGTGCCCGGCGAAACCGCGCCGGAAGGCGGGGTCCTCCTGCGAGGTCACCGTCACGTCGTACCAGCGCCGTGCGGCACGCAGCCGTACGGAGTGCCGCACGGTGGCGCCCGCGCCGACCGTCAGCGTCTCGGCCGGGGCACCGTAGGCGCAGGTCACCGTCAGGTGGCGGGTGCGCGGGCCCGGGTTCGTCAGGGTCAGCTCCAGATGGCCGCCGGCCGCGACGTGGCGGGCGGTCACCTCGGGGCCCGCCGCCCTCCCCTCCCCGCGGAAGGTCCGGAAGAAGCCGTTCGGGCCGTGCACCGTCAGGTCGTAAGTACCGTGCGAGTACGCCGTGTTCCAGGTGTCAGCGATCTTCTTGCCGGCCTCGGCGGTGTACGTCCACGGCCCGTCCGTCCGGTTGCCGGAGGTGACCAGGAACTGCGCGCCCGCCTCGGCGCCGCCGCTGAACGTCAGGGTGATCCGGCCGGTGGACGGGGTGTGCGCCGCGTCGGCGGACGGGGCGTAGCGCAGCGGGCGGGCGGGACGCGTGCCCGGCTCCTGCCGGGGGAGGGCGCCGACGGCGGGCGGTCTGGGGACGTAGTCGGGGTGGCGCTTGCGGTCCGGCGGCTCGTACCCGGCCGTGGACGGCAGCGCGGCCGGCTCCGTCCGCGCCCGGCTGAAGTCGAAGGCCGAGGTCAGGTCGCCGCAGACGGCCCGGCGCCAGGGCGAGACGTTGGGCTCGCGCACACCGAAGCGGTGCTCCATGAAGCGGATGATCGAGGTGTGGTCGAAGACCTCGGAACACACGTAACCGCCGGTGCTCCAGGGCGAGACGACGAGCATCGGCACGCGCTGGCCGAGGCCGTAGGGGCCCGCGACGTGCCCCGGGTCGCCCTTGAAGAGGTCGGCCGTCACGTCCACGGTGGAGCGGCCGCGGTCCGCGTTCGCGGGCGGGTGCGGCGGGACGACGTGGTCGAAGAAGCCGTCGTTCTCGTCGTAGGTGATGAACAGCGCCGTCCGGCTCCACACCTCGGGGTCGGAGGTGAGCGCGTCCAGGACCTGGGAGATGTACCAGGCGCCGTAGTTGACCGGCCAGTTGGGGTGCTCGGTGAAGGCCTCGGGGGCGGCGATCCAGGAGATCTGCGGCAGCCTGCGGGCCTTGACGTCGGCTCTGAGGATGTCGAAGAGCCCCTCGCCCTTCTTCGCGTTCGTCCCGGTGCGGGCCTTCTCGTGGAGCGGGTCGCCGGGCCTGGCGTTGCGGTAGGCGTCGAAGTAGAGCAGGGAGTTGTCGCCGTAGTTGCCGATGTAGGGGTCGCCGGTCCAGCCCCAGTGGCCGGCGGCGTCCAGGCCGTCACCGGCGTCCTGGTAGATCTTCCAGGACACCCCGGCCTTCTCCAGGCGCTCGGGGTACGTCGTCCAGCCGTAGCCGGCCTCCTCGTTGCCCAGGACCGGGCCGCCGCCCTTGCCGTCGTTGCCCGTGTACCCGGTCCACATGTAGTAGCGGTTGGGGTCGGTGGAGCCGATGAACGAGCAGTGGTACGCGTCGCAGACGGTGAACGCGTCGGCGAGGGCGTAGTGGAACGGGATGTCCTCGCGTGTGAGGTACGCCATCGTGGTGGCGGTCTTGGCGGGCACCCAGCGGTCGTACTTGCCGCCGTTGAAGGCCCGTTGCCCGCCCGCCCAGTCGTGGTTGAGGTCCTGGAGGAACTGCATCCCCAGGTTGTCCGCCCCGGGCCGGAACGGCAGGACCTCCCGGGCGCCGTCCGGCTGGTGCCACACGGACTTCCCGCTCGGCAGGGTGACGGGGTGGGGGTCGCCGAAGCCGCGCACCCCTCTCAGCGAGCCGAAGTAGTGGTCGAAGGACCGGTTCTCCTGCATCAGGACGACGATGTGCTCGACGTCCCGCACACTGCCGGTGCTCCGGCGGGCGGGAATGGCGGCGGCGCGGGCGATGCTCTGCGACAGGGCGGCGAAGGCGGCCGTCCCGCCGGTCAGTTGGAGGAAGCGCCGGCGGTCGATCTCTCCCATGGGCAAGGTGACCTCTGTGGTGTCGGGGGACGGAAGCGGAAGAAGCGCCCCCAGGACAGCGGGACATGCCGAAGGGGCAGTGGCCCCACTGTGACGCCGGGCGGTACGGGAGGGGAACAGGGAGTTTCGGCCCGTCCCGTCGTACCGCCCCCGTCCGCGGCGGTCAGCGCAGGACGCCGGAGACGACCGAGGTCACGGCCCTGCGGACGTCCTCGGCCCGCGGCGGGGCGCCCGTGCGGTCGGCGAAGAGCAGGTGTCCGGTGCCGATCAGGGTGGGGGCGAGGGCGGCGACGTCGGCGTCCTCCGCGAGGCGGCCGAGCGTGCGCTCGGCGGTGAGGTAGCCGGCGAGCACGGCCGTCGCCTCCGTCAGGAGCGGGACGCCGGCCGGTGTGACGCGGCGCAGCCGGGCGCGCAGTTCGTCGCGGGAGGTCACGAGGCCGACGATCGCCACGGCGACCGACTCGAACAGCGTCGTCAGCGCTCCGGTGAGGTGGCCGGTGACGGTCCCGGTCCCGGCGGCCGCGCGCAGGGCGGCGGCCTGGTCGTCGAGGCGGGCGACGCGGTCCCGTACGAGCTCGGTGAGGAAGGCGTCGAAGTCGTCGAAGTGCCGGTGCAGGACGCCCTTGGCGCAGCCCGCCTCGGTGGTGACCGCCCGGCTGGTCAGCGCGTTGGGCCCGTCGCGGAGCAGGACGCGTTCGGCGGCGGCGAACAGCTGTCGGCGCGGATCGCGGATGGCCACTCCTGTCGGCACGGATCTCCCTCATGTCGTCATGTCGTCTTCGGTGCCCGGACGTTGACGAGTGGGCACCCGCCCACCATAGTGGGCGCATGCCCACCATACCGCCGGAACACCCTTCGCCGTCCGGTCGTTTCACCCGTGAGTCCCATCAACATCGCGATATGGCCGAGTCGTTCGGATCGGACGCCGAACGCTACGACCGCGCCCGGCCCCGCTATCCCGACGCGCTGATCGACCGGATCGCCGCGGGCAGTCCCGGCCCCGACGTCCTCGACGTGGGCTGCGGCACCGGCATCGCCGCCCGGCAGTTCCGGGCGGCGGGGTGCCGGGTGCTCGGCGTCGACGCGGACGCGCGCATGGCCGCGTTCGCGCGCCGGTACGGGCTGGAGACGGAGGTGGCGCCGTTCGAGTCCTGGGACGCCGGTGGCCGGACGTTCGACGTGGTCGTCGCCGCGCAGACCTGGCACTGGATCGACCCGGTCGCGGGGGCGGCCAAGGCTGCCGCGGTCCTGCGGCCCGGCGGCCGGCTGGCCGTGTTCTGGAACGTGGCCCAGCCCCCGCCCGAGGTCGCGGAGGCCTTCGCCGCGGTCTTCCGCCGGGTCGTGCCCGGCGCCCCGCTCAACCCCTGGGCACCGGCCGCCCTCGACGCACAGGGGGCCCTGTTCGCCAAGGCGGCCGACGGCATGCGGCGTTCGGGCGCCTTCGGCGCGTCCGAGCGGTGGCGGGCCGACTGGGACCGGGAGTACACCCGGGACCAGTGGCTCGACCAACTGCCCACGAGCGGTCTCACGGCCCGGCTCTCCCCGTCCGCCCTGGACGCCCTGCTCGCCGGCACCGCCGCCGCCGTCGACGCGAGGGGAGGCCGCTTCACGATGCGGTACGCGGCCGTCGCGGTGACCGCCGTACGGACCGGAGCCTCCTGACCGGGCATCGA
This sequence comes from Streptomyces luteireticuli, assembly GCF_041519305.1. Lineage (NCBI taxonomy): Bacteria > Bacillati > Actinomycetota > Actinomycetes > Kitasatosporales > Streptomycetaceae > Streptomyces > Streptomyces luteireticuli. The sequence continues at coordinate 169,421 of NZ_CP167927.1, read as the reverse complement.
ATGCACCCGGCAACTCCATTCGGCCGATACCGAGTTGGCGGACCCCACTGGTACACAGGGGTTCGCCGATGTGACTCGTCGCGCCGCATAAGTGATCATTTACGGGTACACCGAACCGCAACGCAGAAGTGAGGCCCCCGTGAAATCCCGTACCCTCGGTGCCGTGTGCACCGCCGTGCTGCTCGCCGTCGTCGTGACGGGGTGCTCGGGGTCCAAGGACGACAAGGGCGAGGGCAAGGCCGGCTCCGGCACCGCCCGGGCGGCGCTGGACGCGCTGGCCGTCAAGCAGGCCGCGCCGAAGGCCGGCTACGACCGCGAGGGCAAGTTCGGCCGCGCCTGGTCCGACAAGACCGACGCCCCCGGCTCCGGGAACCGCTGCGACACCCGCAACGACATCCTGGCCCGCGACCTGAAGAACCCGCGCAACGACGGCTCGTCGGCGTGCGTCATCGCCTCCGGCACCCTCGACGACCCCTACACCGGCAAGAAGATAAAGTTCCAGCGCGGCACCGGCACGTCCTCCGCCGTGCAGATCGACCATGTCGTCGCCCTCGGCCAGGCCTGGGTCTCCGGCGCGCAGAAGATCTCCCAGCGGCAGCGCGAGGCCCTGGCCAACGACCCGCTCAACCTGATCGCGGCCGACGGACCGGCCAACGGGCAGAAGTCCGACCAGGACGCCTCCAAGTGGCTGCCCAGGAACACCGCGTTCCAGTGCACCTATGTGGCCCGTCAGATCGCGGTGAAGAAGAAGTACGGGCTGACCGTCAACGCGGGGGAGAAGGACGCGATGGCCCGCGTCCTGAAGACCTGTCCCAACGAGAAGCTGCCCGTCGACGGCGGCACCGGGGTGGCCCTGAAAGAGACCAGGAAGTAGTTCCGGAAGCAGCCCCGGAAGCAGTCCCACCGTCATCGCCCGGTGTCCAGGAGGTGCGGCAGACCCAGCCGCCAGCGCTCCTTGTCCACCTCCTTGGCCAGGGCGAACTCCGGTGCCTCGTAGCCCTTGAACGTCCGCACCTCGGCACGGTCCGGGCCGCCCGCGGCCGCCAGCACCCCGGCGGCCGCCCGGCGGCCCGCCTCGTTCGCGGTCTCCATCGACGTGAAGTCGACGTTGCTGTACGTGCGGACCCAGTCCCCGGCCAGGAAGAGGTTGCCGACGGCGGTCACGGCCTCCGGGCGCAGGTCCCAGGAACCGGCCGAGTTGAGCAGGTACGGGTCGTCGTTCCGCAGCCCGTCGCCTCCCTCGGTGATCGCCTCGTCCAGATACCAGGAGTGCAGCAGGGAATCGGGCAGGACGGAGGCCCCGAGGTGGGCCCGCATCTGCGCCCACACCTCGCGGGCGACCTCGGCGCGTGTGCACTGCCGGGCCGGTCTGCCGTAGAGGATGCCCGGGGTGTCCCAGTCGGAGACGTCCACCGACAGCGACTCCTGGGCCCGCCCGTCGCCCCAGGTGCGGGCGAAGGGGGCGCGCCAGAGCTTGGACTGGCCGATCGAGACCAGCTTCCAGGGCGAGTCGATATGGGCGACGTGACCGGCGACGACCTCGGCCGGGCGGCGCAGGAAGAACTGGATGCCGCTGCACCAGGTCTGCTGGAGGCCGTCCATCGCCGCCAGCCGCTGGTCGGCGGCGCGCAGCGCGCCGTCCCACAGCCGGATGGCGCGGTCGGACGGCACGGCCGCCACGAACCAGTCCGCGTCGACGCGTTCGGTCCCGCCCCGCGCGGTGCGCGCGGTCGCCCGTACGACATGGCCCGCCGCCGTCTCCAGCCGCTCCACGGAACGGCCGTAGGCGAAGCGCACGCCGAGGGAGCGCAGATGGGCGACCCAGGGGTCGATCCACGCCTCGCTGGTCGGTCCGTCGAAGACGCCGTCGGCGGGGCCGTCGGTGCCGCGCCCGGTGACGGCGTACAGCACGGCCTCGAAGCCCTGTCCGCAGGTGCGGGCACTGGCCGTCGTGGGGCGCAGCGCCTGGATCAGCTGGACGCCGCCGCCGAGCAGCTTCTGGTACTCCGGCGACATCCGCCCGGCCCGGATGTGGTCCCACCAGGAGACGTACTCCCACTGCCCGAAGAGGCGTTCGCGGCAGCTGGTGAAGAGGATCACCAACTGCCGGGCGAAGAACAGGGATTCACGGGGTGTCAGCCCGAACGTCTCCTCCAGCGTCCCGGCGAGCGAGGCGATCAGCAGACCGGCGTCGGACAGGGACGGCGTCCACGGGCGCTGGGGCACGGTGACGGAGCCCCGGCCCCCGGAACGGGCGTACTCGACCCGGGTCACGGCGGCGAGGTTGCCGTGCACGGTGCCGCCGCCGGCGAGCGGGATGCGCCGGAGCGTGTCCGGGAGGTTGTGGTAGAAGCCGAAGACGCCGCGGTGGCCGTGCTCGCCGGGCAGGCCGCGGCGGCCGCCGGTGCCGCTGTGCGGGACGTACAGCGAGCGCGCCTTTCCGCCGGGGACGGAACGGCGCTCGTAGACCGTCACCTCGAAGCCCCGCTCGGCGAGTTCGTGCGCCGCCGTCAGCCCGGCGACCCCGGCGCCGAACACGGCCACCCGCCGGCCGCCGCGCCCCGCGGCTGCCACGTGCCGGGTGCGGACCGCGCCGAGGCCCAGCCCCGCCGCGCCGTACCCCAGCACTCTCCGACGGGAAACCCCCGCCCCCTCCGCTGCCTCGGCCATGTCCCCTCCACCCCTGGGGCCGCTGTGGTCGGGGACGACGCTACGGCGGGCATCTCCCGGCGGGGGCGGGACGGTTGCCCGGTCCACCGAACGTGTTGCGCAACCGAGTGGGAGGGAAGAGGCAAACCGCCCGATCGTGGGGACCTAGGCCGTGTCCGACACGACCTAGGCCCGAGGGCGTACGAGGGGTGCAGACGCGAGGAGGAAGAGGCTGGTGGGGCTGGTGTGACAAGGTGGCCGTATGACACACAGCTGGCCCGAGCATCTCGCCGTGGGCGCCGTCCGGTTCGCCCGCCCCACCGCCAACTACGAAGCAATCCTGGCTTTTTACGGTGACGACCTCGGTCTGCCCGTGCTCGCCTCGTTCCGCGGCCACGCCGGCTACGACGGCGTCGTCTTCGGCCTGCCCGGCACGCCCGTCCAGATGGAGATCACCCAGCACGGTGCCCCGCCCCGCATCCCCGCCCCCGACCCGGAGAACCAACTGGTGCTCTACCTGCGCGGAACCGGGGCACGGGACGCCGCGGCGCGCCGCCTGGAGGAGCGCGGACACCGCCCGGTCGAGGCGGCCAACCCGTACTGGACCGAACACGGCGCCGTGCTGTTCGAGGACCCGGACGGCTGGGTCGTGGTGCTGGCCCCCTGGGTGTTCGGCGAGGAGCCCGCACCGGCGGCCGGGGCCTGAACGGCGGCCGTCAGCCGCAGCGCTCGATCGCGATGACGGCGACGTCGTCGTCCAGCGCCCCGCCCGCGTGGGCCAGCAGGTCGTCGTGGATGCGGTGCACCAGCCGCTGGGGGTCCGTCTCCCGCCACGAGGTGATCCGCTCGACCAGCGGGTAGAAGCGGCCCCGCGCGTCCCGGGTCTCCACGGCGCCGTCCGTGTAGAGCAGCAGCAGGTCGCCGGGGCGGTAGTCGAAGGTCTCGGCCGTGTAGTCGTCCTCCGTCACGTCCGCCTCGCCCAGGCCCAGGGGGAGCGCAGGGTCCCGGACCTCCAGCGGGGTGGCCCGCCCGTCGCGCAGCCGCAGCGGCGGGAGGTGGCCGCAGCTGATCAGTTCGAGCGTGGGCTCCTCGTCGGGGATCTCCAGCACCGCGGCCGTCACGAATGCCTCGGACGCCTCCGGCCCCGCCTCCGGGTCCGCCGCGTCCCAGTACACGGTGTTCTGCAGGTGTGCCACCAGGCGGGGCAGCGGGGGCACGCGGTGCGCGGCCGCCCGGAAGGCGCCCAGCAGCAGCGCGGCGTCCCCCACCGCCGTCAGGCCCTTGCCGCGCACGTCACCGATGATCAGCCGGGTGCCCCGCCGGCTGCGCGCGGTCGCGTACAGATCGCCGCCGATCCGCGCCTCCTCCTCGGCGGCCACGTAGAAGGACGCGATCCGCAGCGGGCCGCTGCGCTCCGGGAGCGGCCGCAGCAGCACGGACTGGGCCACGTCGGCGACCGAGCGCACCCGGATCAGCTCCCGCAGATGGCGCTCGTGCGCACAGCGGAAGACCACGATGAAGCCGGAGATCGCGACGAGGGCGGCGATCTGCGCCTCGTGGTTGGAGGTGGTCAGCCCGCCGTGGAAGACCCCGATCAGCACCTGGGCGATCACGGCCAGCGCCCCGATGCCGCCGGTGGCCAGCGGGCCCGCGAATGCGGCGGTGATCGCCGGTGCGACGACCAGCAGCGGGCCCAGATGGATGTCCGGGCCGCTCAGCAGGTCCACCGCCGTGATCACCATGATCATGACGACGGGCATGACCAGCAGCGCGGGGCGGCGGTACCCGGTCTCCCCGAACCCGGACGTTCGGTGCGTACGGCGCATGTCTCCTGCTTACCCTCCCGGCGGAGCGGGCGCCTGTCCGGAGCCGCGCCGCACCGCCGGGGCGGCCCCCGGGCGATCTCCCTGCGGCGCACCGGGATCCTCGGCCGGCCCGGCCGCGTACCGTGGTCCTCATGGCCTCCGGCACTGCGGACTTCGAGCGTCACTGCGATCAAATCCTGTCCCAGACAGACCTGTTGCTGTCCCATCTCGCACGCGCCACTACCGCCGATCCCGTCCCCACCTGTCCCGGCTGGAACCTCGGGAATCTGCTCCGGCACCTGGCCGGAACGCACTCCTGGGCCACGGAGATCGTCACGTCCCGGGCCCCCGGCCCCGTCCCCGACGACCGGGTCGACGACGTCTCCGGCCCCGACGACGAGGACCTGGCCGCCCTGGCCGCCCGCTGCGCCGCGGCCGCCGGCCGGCTCGCCGCGGCGCTGCGCGAAGCCGGTCCGGACGCGGCGGTGTGGACCGCGGCGCCGGACGGAACGGCCGCGTTCTGGGCCCGGCGGATGGCCCACGAGACGGCCGTGCACCGGGCGGACGCGGCGTTCGCGACCGGGACGCGGTACGAGCTGGACGCCTGGGCCGGGACGGACGCGCTCGACGAGTGGGTGGGGTTCTCCACGTCCCCCGAGGCACCGTCCCTGCGGGGGCCGGAACGCACGCTCCGCATCTCGGCGGGGGAGGGGGCGGAGTGGTTCGTGGACCTCACCGGCCCCGCCCCGCGGTGGCGGCGCGGCGGCGGGGACGCGGCCGTCAGCGTGCGCGGTGCCGCGACGGATCTGCTCCTGCTGATGTACGGACGGCCCGTGCCGGAGGGGAGCGTCGAAGTGCGCGGGGACGGGGAGCTGTTCGCGCGGTGGAGGGACGGGGCGGCGTTCTGGCTGGAGTAGCGCGGAGCCCCGCGCCGCACTACCCCTTTCTGTCCGGTCCGTGCCGTCGGCGGTCCGGAGTGTCCCCGGGGTGCGCCAGAGCCGGTCCGTACGTGATCGTGTAGCCGCAGCGGATGCACGACTCCTCCTGCACCACGCCACCCGGGTCCACGGTCGTCCTGTGGTGCTCGGGCGGACAGCCGTGCTCGTTCATCGTGGGGAGCACAAGACCACCTCCTGTGTGTGCGGTTCGGGCAACGTAGCGCGCGGCGGGGTGCGCCGACACTCGCACCGTTGTGCGGTCGTGCGCCCCAACTCCCTCTCGTGGAAACCTTGTCCGGGAAGTGCGGCGGGCGCGGCGGGCGCGCGGGCGACTCGCCCGGCGGCGCGCAACCCCGACGAAGGTCAGGGGCGGGAGCGTGCCCTTCGGGCCGTGTGCCGGGCCGCCGCGGAACCGTAGCGTCCGGGGTCATGGAACACGCGATACGACACCACCGCGCCCGGCCCACCGGCCGGCGCGTCGCGGGCGCGGCCGGCTCCCTCGCCGCCGCCGGCGGGACGCTGGCCTGGGCCGCGCCGGACGCCCCGGGCGCCGCGGGCAGGGCCCTGGTCACCTCGGGACCGTCCGCCTCCCTGTACCGCTCCGTCGCCGGCGCGGCGGCGGACGCCCCCGGCCGGACGGGCTCGCTGCTGGCCCTGGCCACCGAGGGAACCCTGGTGGTGCTGGGGCTGCTGCTGATGTGGACCGGCTGGACCGCCCTGCGCCGCCGCGAGGCGCACCTGCTCGCCGGGGTGCTGCTCGCCGGCGCGGCGACCGTCGCCGCCTACGCCGTCAGCGAGCTCCTCAAGACGGTCGTCGACGAGGAGCGGCCCTGCCGCGCGCTGCACGGCGTCACCACCGTCGACCCGTGCCCGCCACCCGGCGACTGGTCCTTCCCCAGCAACCACTCCACCCTCGCCGCCGCCCTCGCGGCCGGCCTCGCCCTGCTGCGGCCGCGACAGGCCGCGCTCCTCCTTCCCCTGGGGGCGCTGGCCTGCGCCCTGCGTGTCGCCGTGGGCGCGCACTACCCCCACGACGTCCTGGCCGGGGCCGTGCTCGGCGCCGCCGTCGCCCTGGCCGCGTGGCTCGTGCTCCTGCCGTTCGCCACGGGGCCGGTGTCACGGTTCCTGGGGAACCGGCGCGGCGGCCACGCCCGCCTCATGGGCCACGACCGCGGCCGCGGCCCGGTTGTCCACCCCCAGGCGGGCCAGGATCGAGCTGACATGCGCCTTCACGGTGCCTTCGACCACATGCAGCCGCCGGGCGATCTGCCCGTTGGACAGCCCGGCCCCCAGATGGACCAGCACGTCCCGTTCGCGGGCGGTCAGGGCGGCCACCCGCTCCCGGGCGGCGGCGCGCCGGCCGGCGGCCGTCCCGGCGCCGGTCGCCGCGAGATGGGCGACGACCCGGGCCGCGACGGCCGGTGACAGATAGGCGGCGCCGCCGGCCACCGCGCGCACCCCGGCGACCAGTTCCTCGGGGGCGCCGGACTTGACCAGGAACCCGGAGGCGCCGCCCGCCAGCGCCCGCAGGATGTAGTCGTCCTCGCCGAACGTCGTCAGCATGACCACGCCCGTGTCCGGCGCGGCCGCGCGGATCCGCGCGGCCGCCTCGATGCCGCCCGTCCCGGGCATGCGGATGTCGAGCACGGCCACGTCCGGCCGGTGACGGAGCACCAGGTCCACGGCCTCGTCCCCGTCGGCGGCCTCGGCGACGACCTCCAGGCGGGGATCGGTCGACAGGACGGCCCGCACGCCGTGGCGGATCATCGGTTCGTCGTCGGCGACCAGGATGCGGATCACCCTGCGCTCACCCCTCCAGCACCGCGAGGGCCGTCAGCCGGCCGTCGCGGAAGCACAGTTGGTACGCGTCCCCGGCCGCGGACACGAAACGGTCCGCCGTCACCGCGTAGTACTCGCACTCGACCCCCGGTCCCTTCGGCTCCGCCGCCCGCGGACGGTAGGGCAGCCGGCGCTCCGGCAGCAGCGCCGCCACGTCCTGACGATTCTGTCCCACGTGCAACCGGGCGTAGGCGGCGGGTTCGAGGACGGTGTGCGCGACCGTCAGCGAACTCCACACCGTCAGCGCGGCGCTGAGCGTCCCCAGGACCAGCAGTGGCACGGCCACGGCGGCCGCCAGGGTGCGGCGCGCCGGCCGCCGGGCCCGGCGCCGCTCGGACGCCGGCGGACCGGCCGCGCTCCCGGCGGCGGACGGCGCCGCTCCCGGGCGCGGGGGCGTGTGCGGAAGCCGGGCCATGACGAGGTAACCCCCCTCGTGCGGACCGTGCCGCAGCGAGCCGCCCGCCAGCCGGACGCGCTCGTCCAGCCCGATCAGCCCCCGGCCGCCGGCGGGGAGGCCCGAGGCCGGGGCGGTCGGCGCGGTGTTCTCCACCGTGACGACGGTCGCGGCGGCCGCACGCGTCACACGCACCCGCGCCGAGGCGCCCGGCGCGTGCTTGGCCACATTGGTCAGCGCCTCCTGCACCACCCGGTGGGCCGCCCGCTCGACCGTGCCCGGCATCTCGGGCCCGTCCCCCTCGACGTGCAGGGCCACCTCCAGACCGGAGGCCGCCGCACCGCCGACCAGCCGGCCGAGGCCGAAGTCGGCCGGTCCGTCCGGGGCTTCCTCGGTCTCCTCCCGCAGGATGCCGATGACCTCGCCCAGCCGCTCCACCGCCGCGGCCGCCCGGGCCCGGACGTCCTCGGCGGCCGCCCGGTGCCCGTCGGCCAGACCGGGCGAGAGCTTCAGGGCCCCCGCCGAGAGCGCCACCAGGCTGAGGTCGTGGCCCAGCGCGTCGTGCATGTCCTGGGCGATGCGCGCCCGTTCGCGCAGCCGCGCCTGCTCGGCGACCAGCCGCTGCTCGCGTTCGAGCTGCTCCGCGCGCGACCACCCGGCCCGGACCAGCTCCTGGTACTGCCGCCACAGCCGGCCCGCGAACCACGGCAGCAGCGCCACCCCCACCACCAGGGGGACGAACACGCCCCCCAGCGGGAACAGCGCCGGTACGGCCGTCACCGCCGCCGCCCCCGTCGCGACCAGGGCGCCCGTCGCGGCCGCCATCGGCCAGGTCCGCCCCGACCGGTGCCCGGCCAGGAAGGCCAGGACCGCGCCGGGCAGCGCCCACCACAGGCTGATGACGCCCAGTCCGGCCGCCACGGCGCCGGCCGGCGCGAGCACCGTGGCCGGGTCGCGGGAGAGAGGAGGGAGGTTCTTCGCAGTCGTTCCGTACACGGAACGCACCGTATGCGGCATCCGCGGCGTCCGGTACCCGCCGAAGGTCATATGGACAGGGCGTCATACAGGAGGTGCCGGGGCGTCAGGCGTGCGGGTTCGCCGCGGCGCCCTCGGTGTTGAGCAGGACGACCGTCGAGGCGCGGCCGAGGGACAGCTCCGCGCGCCGGGCCTCCCCGTCCCCGCCGCCGAGCGCGGCGCGGACACCCGCCAGCGCGGCGGCGCCGCACGGCCCCGACGAGACGCCGAGCGCGGTCAGGTCCCGGGCGGCCGCGGTGCTCTCGGCGTCGGTGACCGCGACCGCCGCGTCCAGGCCGTCCCGCAGATACGGCCACGCGAGGCCGGACAGCGTGCCGCAGTTGAGCCCGGCCATCACGGTGGTGCCCGTCTCCACCGTGACGGGCCGCCCCTGCCGCAGGCTCTCCAGCGCGCAGGCCGCCGACACCGGCTCCACCGACAGCAGGGCCGGGGGCGTCCCGTTCGGCCGCCCGCGGTAGTGGGCGACCGCGGCCTGGGCGAGGGAGCCCACGCCCACCGGCACGGCGACCAGCGCGGGCGGCCGGGCCCCGGCCTCGGCCAGCTGCGCGTCGGCCTCGGCGAACAGGGTGGAGTACCCCTCGCAGATCCAGCCCGGAATGCGCTCGTAACCGGGCCAGGCCGTGTCCTGGAGCAGGACCGTGTCCGGTGCGGCGGCCGCGTCCGCCGCCCGGCGCACCGCCGCGTCGTACGAGTCGCCCGCCTCGGTGACCCGTGCGCCCTCCGCGGCGATGGCGGCCACGGCGGCCGGGTGCACGCCCCGGGCCACGAAGACGTGCGCCCGCTGCCCCAGCATCCGCGCCGTACGGGCCACGGCCCGGCCGTGGTTGCCGTCGGTCGCCGTGACGAGGGTGACCGTCCCCCGGGCACGCCCGGCCAGCGCCCGGTGCACCGCCCAGGAGGCGCCCAGCACCTTGAAGGCGGGCAGCCCCATCCGCCGCGACTCGTCCTTGACGAAGACCCGGCCCACCCGCAACTCCACGGCCAGATCCGGGAGTTCCAGCAGCGGAGTCGGGGCGTAACCGGGCAGGGAGGCGTGGAAGGACCGCACCCCGACGGGGGCGGGCGCGCACGTCCAGTCGCGGGCGGCGGTGCGGGAGAACCAGGGGAGGGCGGCGAGGGCGGTGGTGTTCGTCACCCCGTCAGCCTGCGGCCCGCGGGACCGTTCGGTCCAGCGCATCTTTTCCACCAGTACCCATCAGCTCCGCTGAATGATCGAATGGCCTCCATGACCTACGACCTGCACCGGCTGCGCCTCCTGCGCGAGCTCAAGCACCGCGGCACGCTCGCGGCCGTCGCCGCCGCCCTGTCGTACAGCCCCTCCACCGTCTCGCAGCAGCTGTCGCAGCTGGAGTCCGAGGCCGGCGTCCGGCTGCTGGAACCCGCCGGCCGGCGGGTGCGGCTCACCGAGCAGGCCGAGATCCTGGTCGCCCACACCGAGGCCGTGCTCGAACGCCTCGAACAGGCCGAGGCCGACATCGCCGCCTCCGCCACCGGCCTCACCGGCACCCTGCGCGTCGCCGCCTTCCAGACCGCGGCCCTGGCCCTGCTGCCCGCCGCGCTGACCCGGCTGCACACCGCCCACCCCGGGCTGCGCGTCCACCTCACCCAGAGCGAACCGGAACAGGCCCTCCCGGCGCTGCTCGCCCGCGACTTCGACCTGGTCGTCACCGAGGAGTTCCCGGGCCGGCCGCACCCCCGGACCGACGGACTGGAGCGCGAGCCGCTGTGCGACGACGCCCTGCGGCTGGCCCTGCCGCCCGGCACCGACGCCCCGTCCGCGCCGGCGGCCGCCCTGCGCGCACTGGCCGGTCACCCCTGGGCCATGGAGCCCGAGGGGTCCGCCGCCCGGCACTGGACCGTCACCCTGTGCCGGGAGGCCGGCTTCGAACCCGACGTACGCTTCGAGTCCCCCGACCTCCTGCTGCACCTGCGCCTCGTCGAACAGGGCCACGCCGCCGCCCTGTTGCCCGACCTCGTCCACGGCGGCCGCCCGCCCGCCGTCCCGCTGCGGCCCCTGCCCGGCGGACCCGTGCGCGCGCTGTCCACGGCGGTGCGCCGCGGCCGCGGCGGCCACCCCGCGATCCGCGCCTGCCGGGCGGCGCTGCGGGAGGCGGCGGCGGACGTGCTGACGCCGGGACCGGCACGTCGCTGAGGCCCGGGCGCGCGACGCCGTCCCCGAACGCGGGTACCCTTCCCCTGCCCTCCGGCGTCGCAGGACCCGGGGGCCCCACCCTCGTCATCGGCCCCAACGGCCCGCGCCGTCGGCCGGTTCCGGCCGGGCGCCGGGCCCGGAAGGAGAACGGCCCGTGAGCCGCCGCAACCGCAAGAACGCCCCCGCCGCCGCGCCCTGTACGGTCACCGTCTGCCGCGGCTGCTGTTGCGGCACCCCCAAGATCCCCGGCGTCGACCACGCCGCCCAACTGGCCCGGCTGCGCCGGGAACTGACCGGCACCGACGGCCGGGTCCGGGTAACCGACTGCATCGACGCCTGCGAACACGGCAACGTCATCGTCGTCCAGCCCTCCGCCGAGGGCCGCGCCGCCGGCGGCCGCCCCGTCTGGCTCGGTCTGGTCAACGACCCGGACGCCACGGCCGACATCGCGACCTGGATACGCGACGGCGGCCCCGGCCTCGCCGAGCCGCCCGGCGTGCTCGACCTGTACGCCTTCACGCCGTCCCGTCGCGTCCGGCAGGGCGTGGACGCCTGAACCTCCGTCACGGGACCGCCGCCGAGGTGCCCGGTTAGGCTTTTCCCATGGCAATGGCGAGCAGCACCGGAAGCCGGCAGGACCGGGACGCGACGACCGTCGAGATTGTCTACGCGCTGCTGAGCGCCGCCTTCCTCGGGGCGGTCGTGTTCGGCGTCGTGGCCGGCCCTGCGGCGGTCTGGGACCTGCCCGGCTGGGCCGGCCGCTTCCTCGTGCGCACCGGAGGCGCCGTGGCCGGTGTGCTGGCCGTGCTGCGCGTCGTCCACGTCCTGCGGCAGTACGAGAGGCGCCGGCGCGCCTGACCGCACACCGGCGGCTGTCGTTCCCGGAGTGCCGGAGCGGGGATCCTCAGAAGGTGACCGTCCACCCCTCGCGTTGGCGCTGCCGATCGGTGTAGGCGACGCCGTGGACCTTGAGGCCCCCGGGGTCGAGCAGGGTGACCGTGCCGCCGCTCGGGTCGAGGTGGAACCCGTTGCCGCCGGAGACGGCCGTAGTGGTCCCCGGAGCGAGGACCTGGGGTTCCAGGGGGAGCAAATAGCCGTGTGCGTCGGCGAGTTGCCAGCCCTTCAGCTCGACCGGCTCGGGCGAGGCGTTGAGGAGGACGACGGACCCCGCCGGAGGGGCCGCGGGGGCGCCGCCGGTCCGCACGCCCACGACGCGGAGCGGCGCGTCCGGGACGCCGGGGTGCAGGGCCGCGGTGGGCAGGGTGTGACCGGTGACGTCGTCGGTGTGCCAGGCCTGCGACTGGAAGGCGAGGAAGACCGCCGTCCAGCGTGACTCGGCGGGAAGGTGGAAGAGGAGCGCGCCGTCCTGCCAGACTCCGTCGTCGCCCGTGAAGCGCCCGGCGTTGCCCTGGTTCATGTGGATGTCGTGGACGCCGTTCCCCGGCCGGAAGCCGAAGACCTTGTCGGGCAGCCCCGGTTCGGGGCCGAACCGCTGTCCGAAGGCGTAGACGGCCGTCGTCGGGTCGGCGATGGCGCGCTGGACGTAGTGGTCCAGGAGGTCGGCGAGGTCGTTGTCCACGCCGGGCAGATCGGGCGGCAGGGTGCGCATCGACGCGGGCGCGAACATGTTGCCGCGGATGAAGTCCAGGGCGGCCCCGCCCGGCTTCGAGGGCAGCGCCGTCCAGCCGCTGCCCGCAGGGGGGAGCAGAGAGGTCAGGGGGTGCCGGAAGTCGTCGTCGACCAGGTAGAGCAGGTCCGGCGGGGCCTGCTGGGACAGTACGTTGACCGCGGCGCGGTAGTGCGTGCCGTGGTCGTCGGCGAGGTGGATCTGGTAGTGCGGCGTGCCGGTGCTCCCTTCGCGGCGACGTTCGACGGCGCGACAGGCGAGGACGCCGTATCCGGCGATGGGCATGGTCCGCCTCCGTTGACGGTGGGGGGTCGGAGGTGCCCGGGCCCGGCCCGGGCGGGGTCGTGATCGCTGTCGTCCCCGGCGCGCCGGGAACGCGTTCATGGCGAGCCTCCCGGGGAGGCTCCTGTCCGCACGTGACGCGCCCACGGTAACTCCTCTTCGCCGCACCGGCGTCCGGGGAGCGCGCCCCGTCACTCCGGAGGGGCCGGGCGGTGACCGACCCTGCGTCGGGATCCATGGGCGGCCCGCGGCATAAGGACGCCGTCAAGACGTTTCTTGAAGATTCAAAGAACCAGTCCTAGGGTGAGCCCCCAGAAGTTCTTGAAAATTCAAGATCTCACTCCGTCCCCCCCCATGAAGGAGTCGTCGTGAAGTCCTCCCGCAAGGCCTGGGCCACGGCCGTAGCCCTCGGCGTGCTCGCCGCGAGCGGAGCCACCGTCGCCGCCGCCACCCCCTCCGCCCCCTCCGCTCCTCGTGTGACGAAGGCCGCCGGCGAAGACGAGCAGCTGCAGAAGCTCTACAAGGACGCCCTGGCCGAGGGCGGCCGCCTGGTCGTCTACGCCGGTGGTGACAAGCCGGGCCAGGCCGACTACCTCAAGAACGCCTTCGTCAAGCAGTTCCCCAAGATGAAGGTCGACACCGTCGTCGACTTCAGCAAGAACCACGACGCGCGTCTCGACAACCAGATAGCCGAGCACAAGGTCGTCGCCGACGTCGTCCACCTCCAGACCCTCGACGACTTCCCGCGCTGGAAGAAGGAAGGCGCGCTGGAGCAGTACAAGCCGGTCGGCTGGAACAAGGTCTACGACAAGGTCAAGGACAAGGACGGCTACTACACGGGCCTGTACTTCATCGGCTTCGCCAACGTCACGGCCACCACGCTCGGCGACAACGCGCCCGTCGAGGCCCAGGACTTCCTGAAGCCCGAGTACAAGAACAAGCTCGTCTTCACCTACCCGAACGACGACGACGCCGTCCTCTACTACTTCAAGCAACTGACCGACAAGTACGGCTTCGACTACCTGAAGAAGCTCAAGGCCCAGAACCCGAAGTTCGTGCGCGGCACCGCGGACGCCTCCGCCGCGGTCGGCACCGACGGCTATGTGGCGAACTTCGCCAGCTCGGGCAGCTCCAGTGGCCTGTCGAAGACGAGCATCCCGGAGAAGTCGCCGTGGGTCGCGTGGCCGCAGACCGGCGCGATCCTCAAGGCCGCGCCGCACAAGGCCGCCGCCAAGCTGTACATGAGCTGGATCCTCTCCAAGCAGTACCAGGAGAAGTCCTACGGCTGGAGCGCCCGCACGGACGTCCCCGCCCCGGCCGGGCGCAAGGGAATCTTCGACTACACGAACATGAACCCGCTCGGGCTCGGCCGGTTCATGGGCGACCGGGCGGCGCTCGACCGCTACAAGGCGCGCGTCAGCCTCTACGTCGGTGACGTCAAGGGAGCGGACCCGGCCGACCCGGAGGGCAGGCTCGGCCTGTACCCCGTCGACCAGAACGGCACGCAGGGCTGAGGCCCTTCACCGGTCCCGGCGGTGGCGTCGCGCCACCGCCGGGACCGGCGTGTCCGCTCAGCGGAACTCGTGGACCAACTGGATCCTGCCGACGATATGGGCGTTGAACTCCTGGAGCTCCTCGGCCGGCACCCAGAGTTCGAGGATCGTCCGCCCGCCGGCCTGCTGGACGGGATAGCGGGCCACGAAGTCCGAGTCGACCTCGAAACGGGTCACGAATCCGGCGCCGTCGTGGAGGACGTTCCAGTCGCGCGCGATCCTGACCGCGTAGTCCTCGTTGAGCACCGGGTAGAAGATCGGCTGCTCGGGCAGCCGCGGCGGCCAGGCGCGCCAGCCCGACTCCCGGACGAGATCCAGCTCCTTGGGGCCGGTGGGCCGCCACAGGGTCGTCGTCGCTCGTCGGCCGGTCATGGGAATCGCTCGTTTCTCCGGGGCGGGTTGTGGGTGCGGCCCGCCGGGACGACGGATCCTACGTCGCCGACGGCGCCGGGGCCACGGGAATTCCGCGCGGACCCGCCCGTCGTCCTCAACTCCCGTGCCGGAGCCCGACCAGCGGCAGGAACAGCAGGTCCGCGATGTCCTCCAGGTCCGCGTCGGTGGGGGTGCGGCGGGCCAGGAACAGTTCGTGGACGACCAGGGCCACCGGGAGCGTGACCACCCGGTCGGGAAGAGAGGCCGGCGGGCCGATCTCCCCCCGCCCGGCCGCCCGTTCGAGGACCGTGCGCATCCAGTCGGCGCCCGGGCCGCGGTTGCGGGAGGCGAGATACGCGGACAGCTCCGTGTCCTGTCCCTGCTCCAGGGCGAGCACCTGTCGGACGGGGGCGAGGTCGTGCGTCCGCCGGACGACGAGGCGCAGGACGGCGAGCACGTCGTCGCGCAGTCCGCCGGTGTCCGGCGGCCCGTCCGGCAGCGGCGGGGTCCGGTGCCGCAGCGCGGCGAGGACCAGCTCCCGCTTCGTCGGCCAACGGCGGTAGAGCACCGGGCGGCTGGTGCCGGCGCGGGCCGCCACCGCCTCGTACGTCAGCTGTTCGTAGCCGGCCGCGACCAGTTCGTCCCAGGCCGCTTCCAGGAGCGCCGCCTCCAGCTCGGTCCCGCGGCGGCGCCTGCGCGGGGACTCCATGGGCTCTTTGGACACGTCGTGTATCTCAATCGAGGGACTTAAGATACGCGTCGACTCTTATTGGAGGCGTGGCATGCGCGGCAAGGGCATCCACTACGACACCGGCACGTTCCCCAACGGCGACAGCTCCCGCCCGTCCTTCGAACCCCGCGTCGTGGAGCAGGAGATACGGGCCATCGCCCGGGACCTGCACTGCACGGCGATCCGCATCACCGGCGGCGACCTGGACCGGATCGACCTCGCGGCGCGGCACGCCGCGGCCGCCGGACTCGAGGTCTGGTACTCGCCGTTCCCCTGCGAGATGACGGACGACGAGATGCTGCCGCACCTCGTCGACGCCGCCGGGCGGGCCGAACGGCTGCGCCGCGACGGCGCCGACGTCCGGTTCGTCACCGGCTGCGAACTGAGCGTCTTCGCCCGCGGATACCTCCCCGGCGACACCCTCGCCGACCGCATCCCCGTCCTGGGCGGCCCCGGCCGCGAGGCGGCCCTCGACGGCATGCCCGACAAGGTCAACGCCTTCCTCCGCGAGGCCGTCGCCGCCGTGCGCCCCGTCTTCGGCGGCCCTCTCACCTACGCCTCCAACCCCCTGGACGGCGTGGACTGGACCCCGTTCGACATCGTCGGCCTCGACGCCTTCCGCAGCCTGCGCAACGCCGCCGCCTACCGCGACGAACTGCGCGAGGGCCTCGCCCACGGCAAGCCCGTGGCGATCCTCGAAACCGGCTGCTGCACCTACCGCGGAGCCGGCGACCACGGCGGCGCGGGCTGGTTCCTGGCCATGGAGCCGGACGGCGTCACCCTCAAACCGGACCTCGTGCGCGACGAGGACGAGCAAGTCCGCCACCTCGACGACCTCATGACCGTCTTCGAGGAGGAAGGCATCGACTCCGTCTTCTGGTTCAGCTTTGCCGGCTACGCCCACCCCCACCGCCGCGACGGCGGCCCGGACCTGGACCTGGCCTCCTACGCCATCGTCAAGGTCTTCGCCGACGACCAGGACGTCCCCGACCGCCTCCGCGCCTACCCCGATATGCCCTGGGAGCCGAAGAAGGCGTTCCACGCGCTCGCGGACCGCTACAAGGCCGTCGAACAGCGGGAATCCGGCGGCGGGGGACGCAACGGCCGGGCGCGGGAAGCCCTTTCGGCGGGAGGCCCTTTCAGGCGGGCACCCGGTCGAGCGCCTCCTGCGCCCGGCTCGTGACGTCCTCCGGCGCCGCGGCGATGACCGCGTCGAGGGCCGAACGGGACGTCTGGAGATCGGTGATCGCCCGGGTGATGCGCTCGCGTTCGCGGAAGAGGTCCGTCAGGAGGTCGGGGCAGGTGGGGACGAGGCGGTCGTCCTCGTCGCGGAGGCACGGCAGGATCTGGGCGATCGTGGCCGTGGTCAGGCCGGCGGCCAGCAGGCTGCGGATACGGCGGACCGCCTGGACGTCGGCCTCGGCGTATTCGCGGTAGCCGCTGGGGCGGCGCTCGGGCGTCAGCAGGCCCTGGGCCTCGTAGTAGCGCAGGAGCCGTTCGTGGACACCGGTCCTGCGGGAGAGTTCGCCGATCTTCACGGTCGCTCCTTGCGGCAGTTGACTCTGACACAGGTGTCAGATTTTAGCGCCGGTCACACCGGAAACGCACTGCGCGTGGAATCCCCCCGTTCCATCGACTATCGGCCATTCATGGCCGGAACGCATCGCCGGGCCCGTACGGGACGGCACTCGCGTGCCGCACCGCGCCAAGGGAGTCGCTGCAGGCCGGACGCGCGCGGCGCGATGCCCGACCAAATGGCCGAAACACCGTGGTACTTGGTGTATCCAGGCAGTTCCGTGTCAACCGGACACGGTTGGCGCGCGGTCCCATCGGACAGAAAGCTGCGGCCGGAAGCCGTCGGCGGCACGCGGAAACACCAACGGGGGTTGGACCATGTCGGACACCGTCACCATCACCGAACAGCCCTACGCGTCCACGGACGTGCCCACGCCCTACCTCGATCCCCTGCAGATCCCGCCGGTCCTCCGGCCGGGCGAGCAGGGTCTCGGCACCGAGCTGGAGATCGAACTCCGCGAGAGCCTCAAGACCCTGCACAGCGAACTGCCCCCGACCACCGTCTGGGCCTACGAAGGGCAGTTCCCGGGCCCCACCATCGAGGTGCGGCGCGACCGGCGGATCCGCATCGCCTGGAGGAACGGCATCGCCGGCACCATGCCGGTCACGGCCGTGGAGGTGCCGTTCGTCACCAAGCCCGGTGCGGTGCAGGCCACCACGCGGCCCGGCCGGGAGGGCGTCGCCCCGGTCCGGGCGGTCGCCGCCCTGCCCGCGTGGACGGTGACCCATGTGCACGGCGCGGTCACCGGCGGAGGCAACGACGGCTGGGCGGAGAACGCCGTCGCGTACGGCGACGCCCAGCTCTCCGAATACCCCAACGCCCACCGGGCGACGGCCTGGTGGTACCACGACCACGCCATGAACATCACCCGGTGGAACGTCTTCGCCGGACTCGCCGGGATGTACCTGGTCCGCGACGTGGAGGAGGACGCGCTGGGCCTGCCGTCCGGCGCGTACGAGATCCCGCTGATCGTCGCCGACCGCAACTTCGACACCGGCGGGGACGGCCGCCTCACGGGCGACCTGCTGCACAAGACCCTGGACCAGGGCCCGGACCCGGAGACCGGCAAGCATGTGACCTTCCCGTTCACCGGGCCGTACACCCTGGTCAACGGTGTGCTGTGGCCCCATCTTGACGTCGAGGCGCGCTGGTACCGCTTCCGGCTGCTCAACGCCTCCAACGCCCGCGTCTACAACCTGGCGCTGATCGACGAACACGGCCGCGTCGTCCCCGGCGCCGTCCGCCAGATCGGCTCGGACGGCGGGCTGCTGCCCCGTCCCGTACCCGTCGACTTCGGCCCCGGGCAGCCGCAGCTCACCATCGTCCCCGCCGAACGCATGGACCTCCTCGTCGACTTCCGCGCGCTGCGCGGGAGGAGGCTCCGGCTGGTCAACGTGGCCACCGCGCCGCCCGGCGAGGCCGACCCGGTGAACGATGTGCCTTTCCCCCAGGTGATGGAGTTCCGTGTGGGGCAGGAGGCGGTCACCGACCGGTTCAAGCTCCCCGCGGTGCTCTCGCCCTCCTTCGAGCGGGTCGAGGTGAAGGAGCACCACCGGCACCGGCTCGTCGTCATCACCGAGCCCGGCACGAAGGGCGGCGGTGGGCACCCCGAACTCTGGGAGATGGAGGAGGTCAAGAATGGCTCCGTGCCCGTACCGTCCGACGGCGTCATCCAGCTCACCGGCAAGGACGGCACGACCCGGACGTACCGCCGCACCGCGCGGACCTTCGACGACACCCTCGGCTTCAAGGCCGCGCACGACGAGCCGGAGGTGTGGAGCCTGCTGAACATCAGCCGGTTCACGCACCCCCTCCACATCCACCTCGTCGACTTCCAGCTGCTGGAGCGGCAGCCGGTCGACAGCGACGGCTTCGACCTCGCGCTCGGCGGCACCCGTACGCCCGTCGTCCCCGACACCGCGCACCCGGTGCCCGTCGCCCCCAACGAGCAGGGCTGGAAGGATGTGTTCCGAGTGCCGGGCCGTCAAATGGTCACGGTGGCAGGGCGGTTCACCGGAGCGTACGGACGGTTCATGTACCACTGCCATCTGCTGGAGCATGAGGACATGGGCATGATGCGGCCGTTCGTCGTCATGCCGCCGGAGGTGATGGCGTTCGACCATCACACGCCGGACCATGATCACGATCACGGCCACTGAGCCGCGCACGGAGCACAAGGCGTCCCCGGCCCAACGGTGTTGACCTCGGTATTCCCGTGTGTCACATTCTGCGCACCAGCCCCGCCCCGAGCCAGGGAGCGCCATGAGATCCGACCCGCTCGTCGAGCACCGGACCATCGAGGTCATCCCCGACGAGGAGCGACACGGCTCCCCGCGCGGCCAGTTCACCCTCTGGTTCGGTGCCACGACGCAGATCACGGCGATCGTCGACGGCGCGCTGGCCGTCGTCGCCGGGTCGGACGCGCTCTGGGCGATCCCCGCGCTGCTCCTGGGCAATGTGCTGGGCGGCGCCGTCATGGCCCTGCACGCGGCCCAGGGGCCACGGCTGGGGCTGCCGCAAATGATCTCCAGCCGGGCGCAGTTCGGGGTGTACGGCGCCGTCCTGCCGCTCGTCCTCGTCGTCCTGATGTACCTCGGCTTCGCGGCCACCGGCAGCGTGCTGGCCGGTCAGGCGGTCAGCAGACTGCTGCACCTCGGTGACACCACCGCCGGCATCCTCGTCTTCGGCGCGCTGACCGCCGTGGTCGCCGTGACCGGATACCGGGTGATCCATATCGCAGGCCGGATCGCCACCGTCGCGGGCGTCGCCGGTCTCGGGTATCTGATGGCCGCGGTCCTCGTCCGCTACGACGTGGCCGGGCATGTGGGGGAGAAGCCCTTCGACGCGGCCACGTTCCTGCTGGCCGTCGCCCTCGGGGCCGGCTGGCAGCTGACCTTCGGCCCGTACGTCGCCGACTACTCGCGCTACCTGCCCCGGAGCACGAGCGCGCGGGCGACCTTCTGGTCCGCCTTCGGCGGCAGCGTCGTCGGCTCGCAGTGGGCCATGACCCTCGGCGCCCTGATCGCCGCTGTCGCCGGTGACGCCTTCCTGTCCGACCAGGTCGGCTTCGTCGGAGACCTGGCCGGACCGGCCGCCGCGGCCCTCCTCGTCTACCTGGTGATCGTGACGGGCAAGCTGACCGTGAACTGCCTCAACGCGTACGGCGGGTTCATGTCCCTGCTGACTACCGTCACCGCCTTCACCGGCCGCTCCGCCCTGGCCCCCGCCGCCCGCGCCGCGTACATCACCGGATTCACGGCGGTCTCGGTGCTCATCGCGACCGTGGCCAGCGCGGACTTCCTCGACAACTTCAAGAGCTTCGTCCTGCTGATACTGACCGTCTTCACGCCGTGGAGCGCGATCAACCTCACCGACTACTACCTGATCTCCCGGGAGCGGGTGGATGTCCCCGCTCTGTACGACCCCGACGGGCGGTACGGCCGCTGGAACGTGACGGCGCTCTCCTGCTATGTCCTGGGGGTGGCCGCACAGGTCCCGTTCCTGGCCCAGAAGCTCTACACCGGCCCGGTGGCCGAGCGGCTCGGCGGGGCGGACGTCTCGTGGATCGTCGGGCTCGTCGTCACCGGCGCTGTCTACCACGCGTGGGCCCGCCGGCGCCCGTCCCGGCCGCCGGCGGTCTCCTACCCCTCCTCCTCCGAGGCCTCTTCATAGGCCCGCTCCAGCGCCCGCACGTCGATCTTCGTCATCTGCAGCATGGCCTTCATGACCCGGTCCGACTTCACGGGGTCGGGATCGCCCAGCCGGTCGGTGAGGGTCCTGGGGATGATCTGCCAGGAGACGCCGTAGCGGTCCTTGAGCCAGCCGCAGGGCCCCGGCTCGCCGCCCGCCCCGAGCTTCTCCCACAGCTCGTCCACCTCCTCCTGCGACGTGCAGTCGACATAGAGGGAGACGGCCTCGTTGAAGGTGAACTGGGGTCCGCCGTTGAGCGCGATGAACTGCTGCCCGGCGAGTTCGAATGTGACCGTCATGACCGTCCCCGGCTCTCCCGGGCCCGCCTCCCCGTAGCGCTGCACATGGACGATCCGGGAGTCCGGGAAGAGGGAGGTGTAGTGCTCGGCGGCCTCCTGGGCCCGGTCGTCGAACCACAGGAACGGGGTGATCTTCTGCATGGCGCCTCTCCTGGCACTCGCCTGGGAATCCGGACGAAGCGGCGGAAGCCGCCGCCGATCGGGCCTGTCGGACGCGGCCCGGCCGCTACCCTGCCCGCGCTCCGGCGTGCCCACGCGTGGGTGTCACCCGAACGGCCCCGGCCGGGTGCGGTGCCCCTTCCCGCGCGTCCACGCCCCGGAATGTGAGGCGAGTCATTCCCCGGCCCGATTGGCCGCGAAAATGTTTTTCCATTCGCCGAACGGAAAAGGAATTTCGGCTCGGACGGGCCAGCCCAACGGGCCGTTGGTAGCGGTGTGTAGTCGATCGCTGAGGGTTCACGCGGGTGACCTGCGAAGCCTCCTGGCGGCCGGGCACGTAGCGTGACTCTTTGAAAATGTCAATTCCCCTCAAACTCTTGACGACATCCTGGCGCTCCTTTCACCATTCCGATCAGGACTTGTCAGATACCGCGGGTAAGTCCTCCCCCCACCCCGTACAACTTCTAGATCACTCCTACCTTCCGATCCCAGGACGACCGGCGCCGCCGGACGTGCCGAGTGCCGGGCCCGGTCCCCCGAGGGGCCACCGCCCGGTCCTGCCCCCACCAACGAAGGCAAGACATTCATGAGTGACCGCACTCTCACCGCGGCCGACACCGCGACCGACGTGTCGGCCCCGGCCACGGCGCCCGCCCACGTGGACGCCGGCGACGCGGGCTACAGCAAGGACCTCAAGTCCCGCCACATCAACATGATCGCGATCGGCGGCGCCATCGGCACCGGCCTCTTCCTCGGAGCCGGCGGCCGCCTCGCCAGCGCGGGACCCTCCCTCTTCATCGCCTACGCGGTGTGCGGCATCTTCGCCTTCTTCGTCGTGCGCGCCCTCGGTGAGCTCGTCCTGTACCGCCCGTCCTCCGGAGCGTTCGTCTCCTACGCCCGTGAATTCATGGGGGAGAAGGGCGCCTTCGCCGCCGGCTGGCTCTACTTCCTGAACTGGGCCACCACCGGCATCGCCGACATCACGGCCGTCGCCACCTACACCCACTACTGGGGCATGTTCAGCGACATCCCGCAGTGGGTCCTGGCGCTGATAGCCCTCGCGGTCGTCCTCACCGTGAACCTCATCTCGGTGAAGTACTTCGGCGAGATGGAGTTCTGGTTCGCGATCATCAAGGTCGGCGCGCTCGTCGTCTTCATGTTCATCGGCATCTTCCTGCTGGTCAGCCAGCATGACGTCGGCGGCACCACCCCGGGTCTGCACAACGTCCTCGACCACGGCGGCATCTTCCCGGTCGGCGTGATGCCGATGCTGATGGTCATCCAGGGCGTCGTCTTCGCCTACGCCTCCGTCGAGCTGTGCGGTGTCGCCGCGGGCGAGACGAAGAACCCCGAGAAGATCATGCCGAAGGCGATCAACTCGATCATGTGGCGCGTCGGTCTCTTCTACGTCGGCTCGGTCGTCCTCCTGGCGCTGCTGCTGCCGTACAACGCCTTCACCGGCGGCGAGAGCCCCTTCGTCACCGTCCTGTCCAAGATCGGCGTCCCGTACGCGGCCGGCGTGATGAACCTCGTCGTCCTCACCGCGGCGCTCTCCAGCCTCAACTCCGGCCTCTACTCCACCGGACGCATCCTGCGCTCGATGGCCATGTCGGGCTCCGCGCCGAAGTTCACCGGCCGCATGAACAAGGGCCAGGTGCCCTACGGCGGCATCCTGCTCACCGCGTTCTTCTGCGTCCTGGGCGTCGCCCTGAACTTCGTCGTCCCCGACAACGCCTTCGAGATCGTGCTGAACTTCGCCGCCATCGGCATCATCGGCACCTGGGGCATGATCATGCTCTGCTCGCTGCTCTTCTGGCGCCGCTCCAAGGAAGGCCGGGTCACCCGCCCCTCCTACAAGCTGCCCTTCGCCCCCTACACGCAGATCGTCACGCT
This sequence comes from Streptomyces luteireticuli, assembly GCF_041519305.1. NCBI lineage: Bacteria > Bacillati > Actinomycetota > Actinomycetes > Kitasatosporales > Streptomycetaceae > Streptomyces > Streptomyces luteireticuli. Next base: position 146,428 of record NZ_CP167927.1, on the reverse strand, counting down.
GGTCTTCCTGGCCGGAGTGCTGGTCCTGATGGCGGCCGACAAGGGCGCCAGCCGGGACACCATCCTGTGCCTGCCGCTCATCGCGGCGGCCCTGGTCGGCGGCTGGTTCGTCGTCCGCGGCCGCGTCGAGCGCACCCGCCGCGAGGCGGAGCTCCAGCGGGCGGGCGGTTCGGAGGGCTGATCCCTCCCCGTCCGGTCCATGACGGTGCCGCGGTCCCTCCCCGGAGGGGCCGCGGCACCGTCGTTCCCGGCTGGGGAAGGGGCCGGACACCCGTCGCACCGGGGGAGCACACCCGTGACGACCGGGTGTCCATCCCCCTCCGGTCACGCCCCCGCACCCGGACCTGCGCCCCCGTCCTGGACCGGCTGCGCGCCGAGCACCGGACGGTCGCGCGCCTCCAGGAAGCACCGGCCGCCCCTGCTCGCGGACCTCGCGACCGCGGATCCCCGGCGTTTCCGGGCCGAGCTCGCCCGGCTGTCGGAGGAGCCGACCGCCCACCTCGACCACGAGGAGGAATCGCTCCTCCCGCTGGTGACATCACGTAGCGGCCGTTGGATCCCGAGTGACATCGCGGGCGTCCGCGTGTGAGGACGGGCATAGGGCGTGCGTCACTTACTGCGCGGCTTAGTGAAGTACGCCCGCCTGCCCATGGGATTTCCCCGGAGCGGTGGGGCGCGTGAACGGCCTCCGGTAGTAGGTCACAGGCATTGTCAGGCGATTTCCGGGCCGCTAACAATTGCTGGACCCGCTGGGGCGCCGTCGGATTACGGCGCTTCTTTCGTACCGGGTTTCCGGTGCGGTGCGACTCCGCGATCGGGAAGAGGTTCTTCTTCGTCATGCGTTCCACTCACTCCGGCTATACCCGTCTGTCCAAGGTCCACAAGATTTCCGCCGCTGGTCTCGGTGCCGCCGGTGCGGCCGCCGTGGCGTTCGCGATGGTCTCCGGTGGCCCGGCCGCAGCCGATGTGCAGTCGGTGGGCGTGAAGCCCGTGGCGTTCGACGCGAAGTCGTTCAAGACCGACGCCGACCAGGGCGAGCTGGCGAAGCAGGCCGACGAGGCCGCTGCCCAGGCGAAGGCCCAGGTCCAGCAGAAGACCGACCGTGCCGGCGAGCAGGCCGCGAGCCGCTCCACCGAGCGCAAGCCGGTCAAGGCCGCCGCTCCGGCGCCGAAGGCCTACGGCAACGACCTGGACGGCTGGATCAACCAGGCGCTGGACATCATGCGGGCCAAGGGCATCCCGGGTTCGTACGAGGGCATCAAGCGCAACGTTCTGCGCGAGTCGACCGGTAACCCCCAGGCGATCAACGACTGGGACGTCAATGCGGTGAATGGTGTGCCGTCGAAGGGTCTGCTGCAGATCATCGACCCGACGTTCAAGGCCTTCCATGTGGACGGTACGTCCTGGGACATCTACGACCCGGTGGCCAACATCGTCGCGTCCTGCAACTACGCCGCCAAGACCTACGGCTCCATGGACAACGTCAACTCCGCGTACTGATCCGTCACGCACCGCAGAGGGCGGTGGCACCCGAGAGGGAGCCACCGCCCTCCGTGCGTTCCACACTGGACCGTCGGGTAGCGTGCGGAACGGTAGATGATCTTCAGTGAATGATCTTCAACGAAGGGCGGGGGCGTACTCCTCATGATCCGGACCCTCTTCTGCATCGCGGTGACCCAGGAATTCTTCAACGCCGGCGACGAGGAACGCACCGAGGTGATGGAGGCCATCCCCGGCGCGTTCGCCGACCTCGCCGGCCGCTTCGGCGCCACCGTGCTGGGCACCTTCGACGACGACCGGATGATGGTCGGCGCCTCCACCGGCTGGCCCTGGACCTCGTACATCCTCGCGGACATGCCCGACCTGGCCGCGGTCGAGGGGATCTGCGGCATCGTCCGCGAGACGCGCCTGGGCGACGGACGGCTGTGGAAATACCTGCGGATCGAGGCGCGGGCGGGCCGGCAGCTCTTCTTCGGCAATGCCTGAGCGGGCGGGAAAGGCGGACGCGTGATGCCGTACGGAACAGAGCTCGACGGACAAACGGCCCTGATCACCGGCAGTGCCCGGGGGCTCGGCCGCGCCCTGGTGCGGGCCTTCCTGGACGCCGGCGCCCGGGTCGTGGCGTGGGACGTGGACGAGGACGCGAACCGGGCCATGGCCGAGGAGACCGACGCCGGCGGGGAGCGCGTCGTACCCATGACCTGCGACCTGGCCGACCTGGACGCCCTCACGGACCGCTACCGCGAGGTCCTCGAGCGCTACGGAACCATGGACATCCTCGTCAACAACGCCGCCCGGGCCCTGACCAAGCCCCTCCGGGACATCACGCCCGCCGAATGGGACCAGGTCTTCGACGTCAACCTGCGGGCCGCGTTCTTCCTCACCCGCGAGGTCACCGGCGACATGCGGACCCGGGGGAGCGGCCGCGTCGTCAACCTCGCCTCCATCGCCGGCCAGGCCCCCCGGCCCACCGGCGCCGCCTATGGAGCGGCCAAGGCCGGGCTGATCGCCCTCGGCCGGGTCTTCGCCGCAGAACTCGGCCCCCACGGGATCACCGTCAACACCATCGCCCCCGCCATGATCGACACCCCTATGGTCCGCGCCGTCGGCGAGGAGGTCCTGGCCGGGCTGACGGCTCAGGTTCCCGTGGGGCGCATCGCCACCCCCGAGGAGGTGGCGCGGCTGGCCGTCTATCTGGCCGGGCCGCACGCCGGGTTCATCACGGGGGCGACCTACGACATCAACGGCGGCGCGCTGATGCGCTGACCCCGACTGCGCCGACCCGAACTGCGCCGCCCCGACTGTGCTGACCGGACTGTGCTGACCCGAAAACTGTGTAGCGCCCGCTGACGGAAAGTGAGGAAGCGGGCGTCCGCGTGTGAGCCCGGCCATGGGACCTGGATCACTTACTGCGTTGCTTAGTGGTGGCCGTCGGCTTTTATCGGGGGAATTCGCGCCGGTGCGGGTGGGTGTGGACGGTGGTCGGTAGTAGGTCACAGGCATTGTCAGGGGTTTTCCCGGCCGCTAACAATTGCTGGACCCGCTGGGGCGCCGTCGGATTGCGGCGCTCGTTTCGTATCGGATCTCCGGTGCGGTGCGGTTCCGCGATACGGGAAGAGGTTCTTCTTCGCATGCGTTCCACTCACTCCGGTTATACCCGTCTGTCCAAGGTCCACAAGATTTCCGCCGCCGGTCTCGGTGCCGCTGGTGCGGCCGCCGTGGCGTTCGCGGTGGTCTCGGGTGGTCCGGCCGCCGCTCAGTCGGTGGCCGTGAAGCCGGTGGCGTTCGACGCCAAGGCCTTCACCGCGGACGAGCAGGGCCGGGGCGAGCTCGCGCAGCAGGCCGACGAGGCCGCCGCGCAGGCGCGGACGGAGGCCGCCGCGACGGTCAAGGCCGACGGCGAGGCGAAGGCCGCCAAGGCCGCCGCGGACAAGGAGCGCGCCGAGAAGGAGACCGCGAGCCGTTCCGCCGCGCGTCAGCCGGTCAAGGCCGCCGAGCAGGCCCCGGCCGCCGCTCCGGCGCCGAAGGCCTACGGCAACGACCTGGACGGCTGGATCAACCAGGCGCTGGACATCATGCGGGCCAAGGGCATCCCCGGCTCCTACGAGGGCATCAAGCGCAACGTCCTGCGCGAGTCGACCGGCAACCCCCAGGCGATCAACGACTGGGACGTCAACGCCGTGAATGGCGTGCCGTCGAAGGGTCTGCTGCAGATCATCGACCCGACGTTCCAGGCCTTCCACGTGGACGGTACGTCCTGGGACATCTACGACCCGGTGGCCAACATCGTCGCGTCCTGCAACTACGCCGCCAAGACCTACGGCTCCATGGACAACGTCAACTCCGCCTACTGATCAGTTCCAACTGCTGATCAGCCGGAATTGAACATCACCCGGGCGTCATCAGCCGGGCAGAGTCAGATCGGGGCGCAGCCGGTGCCAGATGGGGTGCCGGACGTGCCCCGCCGGCGTCCAGCCGGTCAGGGTGATCTCGGCGACGAGCCGTGGTTCGACCCAGTGCGCGCCGGGCGCGTCGACCGGACCGGCGAAGGGCGAGTCCTCCCGGGCGACCGCCGACAGATAGCGGGCGAGGTCCCGGCGTTCGTGCCCGGACAGCCCCGAGCCGACGGAGCCGACGTAGCGCAGGCCCGTCGGCTCGTCCACGCCCGCCAGGACCGCGCCGGGGAGCCCGGCCAGCGAGCCCCGGCCCTCCGTCCAGCCCCCGATGACCACGTCGAGGGTGAGCAGGTGCTTGACCTTCCGCCAGTCGGGTGACCGGACGCCGGGCAGGTAGTACGAGGTCAGCCGCTTGGCGATGACGCCCTCGTACCCGTGCCGCAGCGTGGCGTCCCATGCCCGCCGCCCGTGGCCCGCCAGGTGCGTGGGCACGGACCAGTTCCGGCCGGTGAGCCCCATCCCGGCGAGCACGGCCCGCCGCTCCTGGTAGGGGGTGGCCATCAGGGACCGGCCGCCGACGTGCATCACGTCGAAGAGCATCAGGTGGATCGGGTACTCCATGGCCAGGTGCGCCGCCCGCCGTGGGTTCGCGATGCCCATGCGGCGCTGGAGCAGCCCGAAGTCGGGCCGGCCCTTCTCGTCCATCGCCACGATCTCGCCGTCGAGGACGGTGGGGCGGCCCTGGAGCTGCAGGCCCAGCTCGCGCAGCTCGGGGTAGGTGGTGGTGACGTCGTTGCCCGTCCTGCTGACGAGCTGGATGCCGCCGTCCCCCGACGCCGTGACGACGCAGCGCACACCGTCCCACTTGACCTCGAAGCCCCACTCCGTCTCCTCGTGCTCGTCCGGCAGCGGTCCGGGGACCGTCAGCATGGGCCGGATCGCGGGGAGCGGGGCGACGGGCAGGGCCATGTCTTCGATGGTCCGGCGCGCGGCGGGGTTTCGCAGGTCATGCACGTGGGGGGAGCCGCCGCCCGGGCGTAGCCCGCGGCGCCGGGCCGTCCGGGACGCGGGCGCCCGCGGACCTCCGGGACACCGGTACCCGCACCCGGGGGAAAACCCCACCCCGTACTGCCCGGCTGCCACCATTCCCCGCTGACCTGGACCTTTCTACCGTCGTAGGCACGATGACCGGCGAAGGAAGGGACCTCATGGCGTCGCGCCGCGACCGCGTATCCACCGAGCAGCACCCGGGGCACGGCCCCGCGGTCGAGCTGCGCGCCGTGCGGCGCGCCTACGGCCGCGGCGAGGGCGCCGTCCAGGCCCTGCGGGGTGTGGACCTCGCGCTGCCGCGCGGCAGCTTCACCGCGGTGATGGGCCCCTCCGGGTCCGGCAAGAGCACGTTCCTGCAGTGTGCAGCCGGCCTGGACCGGCCGAGCGCGGGACAGGTGCTGCTGGGCGGCCAGGAGATCACCGGGCTCAACGAGGACCGGCTGACGAAGCTGCGGCGCAGCCGCATCGGCTTCGTCTTCCAGTCCTTCAACCTGCTGCCCTCGCTGTCCGTGCTGCAGAACGTCCTGCTCCCGCAGCGTCTCGCCGGCGAGCGCCAGGACCGGCGCCGGGCCCAGGAGCTCCTGGCCGAGGTCGGCCTGGACGGGTACGGCAGGCGCCGCCCCGGGCAGCTCTCCGGCGGGCAGCAGCAGCGGGTCGCGATCGCCCGGGCGCTGATCACCCGGCCCGAGGTGGTCTTCGCCGACGAGCCGACCGGCGCGCTCGACACCCGCTCCGCCCAGGAGGTCCTCGGCCTGCTGCGGCGGGCCGTCGACACGCTCGGTGCCACCGTCGTCATGGTCACCCACGACCCGGTGGCCGCCTCCCACTCCGACCGGGTCCTCTTCCTCGCCGACGGACTCCTCGCCGGCGAGCTGACCCGGCCCGACCCGCAGAGCGTCGCCGACCGGATGGTCGCGCTGACCGCCGCGCACGGCGGCCGTCACGCGGGGGCGGCGGCATGACGAACGGCCTCGCACGGGCATCCGTGCGCTTCCGGCCCGCCTCGTTCGCGGGCAGCCTCGTCGCGCTGCTGTTCAGCGCCGCGATCATCACCGCCTGCGGCGTCCTGCTGCAGACCGGCATCACCGCACACGTCACACCCGTGCGCTATCAGCACATCCCCGTGGTCGTCGCCGGGGACACCCAGGTGCGGATCACCACGGGCCACGGCGAGAACCGCAGCACCTCCGAGGCCGCGCTGCCCGAGCGCGCCCGCGTCGACACCTCGCTGGCCGCGAGGATCGCGGCCCGGCCGGGCGTGGCGACGGCCGTGCCCGACGTCTCCTTCCCCGTCCAGCCCGCTGCCGGGACCTCCGCGGCGGCCTGGACCGGGCGGCCCTACGCGACCGTCGGCCTCGACACGGCCGCCGGCACCGCCGCCCTGGTCCAGGGCCGCGCCCCGCGCGCCGAAGAGGTCGTCCTGGACGCCGCCTCCGCCCGCGCCGCGCACCTGGCCACCGGCGACCGCGTCGCGCTCGCCGCCCCGGGCGGCACCGCCACCTACCGCGTCTCCGGCCTCGCCCCTGCGGGCAGCGGTGGCGCGACCGCCTGGTTCGCCGACCGCACAGCGGACCGGCTCTCCGGGCACCCGGGCACGGCGGACGCCATCGCCGTCCGCGCCCGCCCCGGCGTCACCGGCACCGTGCTCGACCGGCAGGTACGGCAGGCCGTGGGCGACGACGCCCGGGTCCTGACCGGTGACGCCCGGGGCCGGGCCGAGGAGCCCGGCCTCACCGGGGCGAAGGAGGTGCTGACCGGGCTCGGCGGGTCCTTCGGCGGCATCGCCGCCATGACCGCCGTCTTCGTCGTCATCGGCACCGTCGCCCTGGCCACCGGTCAGCGCTCCCGCGAATTCGCCCTGCTCCGGGCGATCGGCGCCACCCCGCGGCAGATCCGCCGGACCGTCGCCACCGAGGCCATGATCGTCGCCCCGGTCGCCGGAGCCCTCGGGATCCTGCCCGGCCTGGCCCTGGCCTCCTGGTGGTTCGACCAGCTCGTGGACCGCGGCGCGATCCCCGAGCAGGTCTCCCTCGACATCGGCCCCATTCCCCTGGGCGTCGCGATCGGCACCACCCTGGTGTCCGCGCTGATCGCCGGTTACGCCGGCGCCCGCCGCCCCGCGAAGCTCCGCCCGAGCCTCGCCCTGGGCGAGTCCGCCGTCGAACGCCGCCGCCCCGGCGTGATCCGCACCGCCCTCGGCCTGGCCGCCGCGGCCGGCGGCGTCACCCTCGCCGGGCTCGCCGCCGGACAGGACGGGGACAACGCGGCCAACACGGCCCTCGGCGTCGTCATGTGCTTCCTGCTGGCCGTCGCCCTCCTCGGCCAGCCGCTCACCTGGCTGTGCACGACCGTCCTCGGCCTGCCCCTCCGTTCCGCCGGCGCGTCCGGCTCGCTGGCCGCCGACAACACCCGGGCGCACGCCCGCCGGCTGGCCTCCGCCATCACCCCGATCGCCATGGTGACCGCCTTCTGCGGCACGCTCGTCTTCCTGCAGAGCACCATCCGGCACGTCGCCGACGACCACGTCCGCAGTGGCGTCGTCGCCGACCATGTCCTCACCCCCGGTGGTCCCGGCCTGCCCGCCGCCACCGCCGGCCGGGCCGCCCGCGTTCCCGGCGTGGACACCGCCGTCGGCGTCCTGCGCACCGGAGTCGTCCACCGCTCCGGCGACGCCCTGCAGTCGTCCACCGCCCTCGGTGTCTCCGGCGACCCGGCGAAGCTGGCCCGGGTGCTCGACCTCGGGGTCGGGAGCGGCTCCCTCGCCGCCCTGGGGACCTCGCCGGACACCGTCGCCCTGGACGCCTCGCTCGCCCGCAGCCTCCATGTCAGGCCGGGCGACGCCGTCCCGTTCTGGCTCGGCGACGGCACCCGCGTCCGGCCCCGGCTGGTCGCCACCTACGAGAGGGGCCTGGGCCTCGGCGAGGTCCTGCTGCCCCGCGCGGCCGTCGCCGGACACACCTCCGCCGCCCTCGACGCACAGGTCCTCGTCCGCGACGCGCCCGGTGCCGACCACGCCGCCGTCGCCCGGCGGCTGGCCGCGCTCGGCACCCCCGGCAGCACCGTCACCGACGCCGCGGGCTTCGCCGCGCGGGCCGACCGGGACCGGGAGCTCAACGCCTGGGCGAACACCGTCATGGCGGCCGTCCTCGGCGGTTTCGCCGCCGTCGCCGCGGCCAACACCCTGGTCATGACCGTCCTCGACCGCCGCCGCGAGGTCGCCCTGCTCCGGCTCTCCGGCACCACCCGCCGTCAGGTGCGCGACATGATGCGCTGGGAGGCGCTGCTGGTCGCCGTCACCGGGCTCCTCGTGGGCGGAGCCATCGCCTGGACGACCCTGGTGCCGATCGCCCGCGGCGTCACCGGATCCGCCCCGTACGTCCCGGCCGGCACGGCCCTGCCACTGGCCGCCGCGACCGTCCTGCTCGTCCTCGCCGCCACCGGCCTGCCGACCCGGGCCCTGCTCCGGCGCGGGCCCCTGGCGGCCGGCGCCGAACGGCAGTGACTCACCGAAGGTGAACGTCCGCTTCAGCGCCGGGAGTTGCGCACCCTCGTAAAACCGGGTGCGCGCTCCCGGCGGGAGTGGTACCCCAGTTGGTCATGGAAGATCTTGTGACGGAGCGGCTCGTGCTCCACCCCTTGACCCCCGACGAGGCCCGGCGCCTGGTGGCCCGCCGCCCGGCCGCCGACGACCACTGGGCACCCGGCTACCCCACCGACGGCGACGTGGAGTCGGCCACGGACTTCCTCGGCCACTGCGCGGCCACGGGTGACCCCCAACCCTTCGGGGACTACGAGATCCGTCGGCGCTCCGACGGCCTCGTCATCGGCAGCCTGGGCTTCCACCGCCCGCCCGGCGCGGACCGCACCGTGACCGTCGGCTACGGCGTCGTCGCGTCCGCCCGCGGCCGGGGGTATGCCACCGAGGCGCTGCGCGCCCTGCTCGCCCTCGCCCGCGACCGCGGCATCACCCGCGTCAAGGGCGATGCCGACCTCGGCAACGTCGCCTCCCAGCGTGTCATGACGGCTGCCGGCATGCGGGCCGTGGGGGAGGACGCCCGGGTCAGGTATTACGAGGTCGTATGGCCCTGTACGGTGTCGGCTGCCGGGCGGTCGTGACGGGCGATGCCGAACTGGGGGGTTGGGGGGATCCGTTGGCGGCTTTGCCGCTGGATTGAGCCCCTGGCCCGCCCTTTCGCCGTTTCCCCGGGGCGGGGCCCCGGACCCGAACCGCGCTCCGCGCGGTGGCGGGGCTTTGCCCCTGCGCCCCACCGGGGGCTGCGCCCCACCGGGGGCTGCGCCCCCTGCCCCCCTGAAGCGCCCTTCGGGCGCTGTCCTCAGAGGGCGTTTAATCTAGGCGGATTGCCGCTTATGCCCTAGTAGGTTCCTCGCCAGGTTGGTGTGGTCTCGTCCGTTATGCGCTTGGCGAGGTTGTCGATGGACGCGACCTGGATCATGGCCTCGGAGCTGGCGGTAAGAGTCTCGTAGTCGCGGGCGAGGCGTCGGTGCATCATGATCCACCCGATACTCCGTTCCACCACCCAGCGCCTTTTCACGACATGAAATCCGCGAACTCCGGGGTTCCTGTTGACGACTTCGACGTCGATTCCGAGCTTCGCCCCGTGCTCGACGACGGCGTTCTTGAAGCCGGTGTCGACCCAGCTCTTGGAGATGGTCGGATACGTTTCCTTCGCTTGGTCGAGGAGGCGTATTCCCAGGGCGTTCTCGTGGAGGCCGGCGGCCGTGACGGTCACGGCGAGGATGAGGCCGAGCGTGTCGGTCAGGATGCCGCGCTTGCGGCCTACGATCTTCTTGGCGGCATCGATTCCCTGGCTGGTCACGGGCACGTTGGTGGAGGTCTTCACGCTCTGGGTGTCGATGACGGAGGCGGTGGGTTCGGGCTTGCGGCCTTCCTTTACGCGGGCCAATCCCGTGAGGTCGTAGTTGAGTTGGGCGAAGATTCCCTCGTCGCGCCAGGCCGCGTAGTAGAAGTAGACGGTGCCGTGTCCGGGGAAGTCGTGCGGGAGGTACTTCCAGGGGATTCCCGTGCGGTTCAGATAGAGAATCGCGTTGAACACATCGCGGAGTTCGACCGTGGCCGGCTTTCCGGTGGGGCGACGGTCGAGCCGGGCTTTCCGCCAGGCCGTCAACGTCGGCTCGATCAAGGCCCATCGGGCGTCGGACAGGTCGCTGGGGTACGGCTTCCGCTGGCTCACGCCGTAGCGTGATCATGGTCGAGACGGACGGTGTCGTTCCGCTGCATGTTCGGCGATTCTCCCTGATCTTGAAACCAGACGGACTCCCGGCGTCAGAAGCGAGCGAAACGGACGACAGGTCCCGAGCAGCGACGGGGCACGAAGTCTGCATACCTCGCGAAGCCAAGCAAACTAGGGCAGCGGCAAAGGCCATTTATCGGAACAGAACTAGGTAAACGCCCTCTCAAACGCCGGACAGGCTGGGTGTGTGCCCCTGCCCCGCCCTTTCACCGTTTCTTCCGGGGAGACCCCGGACCCCGTCCGCCCTCCGGGCGGAGTCCTCAAGCGCCGGACGGGCTGAAGTGCACGCCCGGGCTGAAGTACGCACCCCGGCCGAAGTGCGCACCCGGGCTGAAGTGCCCGCCTGGGCTTTGGAATCCGGTCGGGCGCGAAACCCAGCCCGTCCGGCGTTTGAGGCGGCGAAGCCGCGACAAACGGGGTCCGGGGCGGAGCCCCGAAAAGGGGGCCAGGGGCGGAGCCCCGGAAGCAGGGGTGCAGGGGGCGCAGCCCCCGCCGGGGCGCAGGGGCGGAGCCCCGCCCCACCGCGCGGCAGCGCGGTGCCGGGCCGAGGGGGCGGAGCCCCCGGAAGTGGGGGCACCCCCTCTGGGGGAGGTGAAAGGGCGGGGCGGGGACTCATCGCCCACCGGCCGAACCCCCGTGGGCATGTGATCACCTGACGGCTATCCCCCCGTCACAAACACCGGCTTTCCTGTGAGCGCCGCAGCCCCCACCACCCCCAGGAAGAACACCATGCCGCTCACCCGACCCGCCGCCCTCGCGACCGCCCTCACCGCCGCCGCCCTCACCGCCACCCTTGCCACACCCGCGGCCGCCGCCCCGGCTTCCGTCCCCGAGCTGAAGGTGCTCACCTACAACACCTTCCTGATGAGCACCAATCTCTACCCCAACTGGGGCCAGGAGCACCGGGCCAAGGAGATCGCCAAGGCCGGCTTCTTCCAGGGCAACGACGTCGTCGTCCTCCAGGAGGCCTTCGACAACCAGGCGTCCGACGCTCTCAAGGCCGACGCCACGGCCCAATACCCCCACCAGACCCCCGTCGTGGGCCGCAGCAAGGACGGCTGGGACGCCACCGGTGGCAACTACTCCGCCACCACCCCGGAGGACGGCGGCGTCACCGTCCTCAGCAAGTGGCCGATCCTGCGCAAGGAACAGGTCATCTACAAGGACGCGTGCGGTGCCGACTGGTGGTCCAACAAGGGCTTCGCCTACGTGGTGCTGGACGTGAACGGCACCAAGGTCCATCTCGTCGGCACCCACGCCCAGTCCACCGACGGCGGATGCAAGGCGGGGGAGGCGGCGGCCGACCGTGCCCGGCAGTTCCGCCAGATCGGGGACTTCCTCGACGCCAAGCACATTCCTGCCGACGAGCAGGTGATGGTTGCCGGCGACCTCAACGTCGACTCCCGCAGCGACGAGTACCCCGCCCTGCTCGCCAACGCCGGCCTCGCCCCGGCCGACACCCGCGACGGCCACCCGTACTCCTTCGACACCAAGGAGAACTCGATCGCCGCCTACCGCTACCCCGACGACGCCCGCGAGGACCTGGACTACGTCCTCCACCGCAAGGGCCACGCCCGCCCGGCCGCCTGGCGCAACACCGTGGTCAAGGAGCGGTCCGCGCCGTGGACGGTGTCGAGCTGGGGCAAGGAGTACACCTACACCAACCTCTCGGACCACTACCCGGTCGTCGCCGGCGGGCGCTGAGACCACCGCGCGGCCCGGCGCCCCTCCCGCGCCGGGCCCTTCGACGCCCCGAATCCTCCATCACATCTTCATCCGGCAATGACACCTTGGTGTCATTCCGTGTGATGCGATGGGTACGTGAGTGCCGTTGCATCGAACTGAGTTGGGGGACTCGAACGATGACGGAGCGATTGCCGGACACACGTCGACCCGGGGCGCCGGTCACCACGAAGGGTGCGTGGTCCCATGCCGCGCACTGACTCGGCACCCCGCACGGCGACACTCGCCGAGATTCTCAACGACCGTCACGCCACGCCGGGACCGCGTCCCCCGCTGGGCGCCCGGGCGAAGTACGCCCTGGTGATACGCCGCTTCGAATTCCTGCCGGGCTACGTTCCCCAGGCCGTCGTACCCGGCCTGCTGGGCGCCGCCTCCTGGGGGCAACTGGGGTCCCTGAACGCCGTACTCGCCATGCTGTGGTCCATATCCGGCCTACAGGTCGCCAACATGGCCAACGCCCTGGCCGACAGGGAGCAGGACCGCCGGCTCAAATCCCGGCAGTCGAGAGCCGTTTACGGCCTCGGGGTCACCCGGGTCGTCCTGCACACCGCCGTCTCCACGCTCGTCTACGCGGCCGTGGCCGCCTTCCTCGCCGTCCGGACCCACCACTGGGACCTGCTCGGGTACGCCGCAGCCTTCCTCTTCATCGGATTCGCCTACTCGCTCCCGCCGTTGCACCTCAAGAGCCGCGGCATCTGGCACCTGCTCTCGCTCCAGACGGGCTGCATGCTCCTGCCCGGCATCGCGATCCTGCGCGCCTACGACCACGCCACGCCCTGGGCCCACGTCTGGACCCTGACCGGCTTCGCCATGGTCGTGACCTCGCTCTTCGTCACGAGCCACTGCGAGGACTACGTCGTGGACGGGCAGTTCGGCACCCGCACCTACGTCCGCGCCCTCGGCCTCGCCGGCGCCCTGTACCTCCAGTCCGCGATGCTGTTCCTCGGCTCGCTGCTGCTCCTCGGCGCGATATGGGCGATCGACGGACCCACCTGGGGATTCGTGCCGTACGCCGTCGCCTGGCTGCCCAGCCAGCGGCTGCTGTTCGCGGCGGTACGGGTGGTGCACCGCGTCCCGCTCGACGAGGCGATGGACTACTTCCACCGCAAGTCCCTTCACGGGCCCTACCACTCGGCACTGATGAGCTGGGCGACGGTGGCCCTGGCGGCCCTCGTCCTGACCGGGCGCTGAGCCCGGCCGGCGACTGCCCGCTCCTGCCGCCGTCCTACGCTTGCTGCCGACAGCGCGACGCGCACCACTCCAACCCGGTAGGGATACAGGGGATGTTGACCAGACTCGCTCGTCTCGCGATCGACCGGCCGAAGCCGGTGCTGATCGGCGCTCTGCTCGTCGTCATCGCATGCGGCGTCTTCGGCGTCTCCGTGCTGGACCGCTTCAAGGAGGGCGGGTTCGTCCCCCCGGACGCCGAATCGGCCCGGGCGTCGCGCATCGTCGACCGGCACTTCACCGGTGCCCAGCCCAACCTCATCGTCGCCGTCACCTCCGACGACGGTGCCGACAGCCCCACCGCGCGGCGCGCGGGGGACACCGTCACGTCCTGGCTGGCCTCGCGCCACGACATCGGCGGCGTCCGGTCCTACTGGCGCCTCGGCCCCCGGGACGGCGGCGCACTGCGCAGCGACGACGGCCGGAGCGCGCTGATCACCGCCCGCATCGACGCCGACGACACCGATCTGCCCAAGGTCTCCCGCAGGATCAAGGCGGACCTGCCCCGGCCGGACGGCGTGACGCTGCGCGTCGGCGGCTACGGCATCATGACCGACGAACTCAACAGCCGGACCGTCAAGGACGCCACCGTCGGCGAGGCCGTCGCCTTCCCCGTCTCCCTCGTCGTCCTGGTCGTCGTCTTCGGCAGCCTGATAGCGGCCGGACTCCCGCTGCTCGTCGGCGCCGTCTCCATCGTGACCACCCTCGCGATCCTGCGCCTGGTGACCGCCTTCGCCGACGTCTCCATCTACGCCCTCAACATGACGACCCTCCTCGGCCTCGCCCTGGGCATCGACTACAGCCTGTTCATCGTCAGCAGGTACCGCGAGGAACTCCGTGCCGGACACGGCCTCCAGGACGCCGTGCTGCGCACCGTGCGGACCGCCGGGCGCACCGTGGTGTTCTCGGGCGTGACCGTCGCCCTCGCCCTCGCCGCGCTCATCGTCTTCCCGGTGTTCTTCCTCAAGTCCTTCGCCTACGTCGGCATCGCCGTCGTCCTCGTCGCCGTCCTGACCGCGGTGCTGGTGCTGCCCGCCGCCCTGACGCTGCTCGGCCACCGGGTCGACCGGCTCGACGTACGCGTCCCGCTGCGCCGCCTCCTCCGGCTCCGGCCGCCGCACGCCGTCGCGGCGGAACGGAGCCGCTGGTACCGGATGGTGGTCGTCGTCACGCGCCACGCCGTCCCCGTCGCCGCGCTCACCGTCGCCGGACTGCTGCTCCTCGGAGCGCCGTTCCTGTCCTCGAAATGGGGCTACCCCGACGACCGGGTGATCAGCGCCTCGGTCTCCGAGGCGCGCCAGGTCGGCGACCTGCTCCGCGACGGCTTCGCGGAGGACGCGTCCGCCGCCACCACCGTCGTCCTGCCCGGCTACGGGGGCGGCGAGGGGCCGCTCGCCGGGTACGCGACCGGGCTCTCCCGCGTCCCCGGGGTGTCCGAAGTGACGAGCGGCGCCGGGACGTTCGTCCACGGGGACCGGGTCGCCCCGTCCTCGCAGGGCTTGATCAATGACGCGGGCGCGGTGCTGCGCGTCGGCACCGCCGCGGACCCGTACTCCGCCGACGGCAAGCGGCTCCTGTCCGCCCTGCGCGCGGTGCCGGCCCCGGGGGAGCGGCTGTTCGCCGGCGCCGCCGCCGAGAACGAGGACGTGCTCGACGCCCTCGCCGAACCCCTGCCGCTCGCGGCCGGACTGATGGCGCTCGCCATGTTCGTGCTGCTGTTCCTCTTCACCGGCAGCCTGGTGCTGCCGCTCAAGGCGCTGGTGATGAACGCGCTGTCGCTCGGCGCCGCGTTCGGCGCGATGGTGTGGGTGTTCCAGGAGGGCCACCTGTCCGGCCTCCTGGGCTTCACCGCGACCGGATACCTCGTCGCGAACGTCCCGGTGCTGATGTTCTGCGTGGCGTTCGGCCTGTCGATGGACTACGAGGTGTTCCTGCTCGCCCGCATCCGCGAGGAGTGGCTCGCCTCGGGCCGCACCACCACGGAGGACAACACGCGTGCCGTGGCCCTGGGCGTGGCCCGCACCGGCCGCGTCTTCACGGCGGCCGCCCTCCTCATGGCCATCGTGCTGGTCGGCATGGGCATCTCGAAGGTGTCGTTCCTGCAGATGTGCGGCCTGGGCCTGGCCCTGACCGTGCTCGTGGACGCCGTCTTCGTCCGCTGCCTGCTCGCACCGGCGATGATGCGGCTGCTGGGCCGCTTCAACTGGTGGGCCCCGGCGCCGCTGGCCCGTCTGCACGGGCGCATCGGCCTGACGGAGGGGCCGTCGTCGCCGGGGCCGCGGGTGCCGGCCCCGGCGCCGCGCACCGCCCCGGCGGGCAAGGGCCGTTCCCCGGGGGACGGGGATTCCTGACCCGCCCGTGCCGACGACGGGGCGGGACGCCCGAGTGCCGGGGAACGAGCCGGCCGGGCACGCGCGCAGGAGCCGCGCCCGCGCCTCGACCGCCCGTCAGCAGCCGGCTCCGCGTCACTTCTTCGTCTTGGCCTTCGGCTTCGGCTTGGCCTTCGCCTTTGTCTGCGTCTGCGGCGGCTTGATCCACCCCTTCTTCACCAGCTCGTCGCAGTGCCACTTCGCGTGGTCCGCCGTCTCGTGGTTCTTCTTGGCGGCGGCCAGGCAGTCCGCGTACGGGTAGGGCGGCTGGTCACCGGCCGGTACCGCCCGGACCCGGACCGCCGCCGTCGCAGTGGTCGCCGTCGTCGTGGCGACCGCGCCGAACACCATCGCCGCGGCCATCATGAGCGTCGTCCAACGCACAGCATTCCTCCTGATGTGGTCGATTGATCCCTGCTCGTCCTCGTTCAACGAGCCCGGCCCGGCGAAGGAACGCCCCGCCCGCGCGTCGCGCGCCGGTCGCCGGGGGCGTAACCGCCACGGCACGGCATGGAATTCGGCACACTCCCCGCTGTGGAGATCGCCGAGTTCGTCGAAACCCTGCGCCGGGAAGGGCGGTTGCTCGCGGACGCCGCCGAGGCGGCCGGGATGGACGCCCCGGCCACGGGATGCCCGGGATGGAGGGTCCGCGACCTCGTCGCGCACAGGGGAGCCGTCCACCGCCGGGCCACCGCCTTCGTGACCCTGCGCCGGCAGCGGCCCGCACCGCTGTCCGCCGTACCCGAGATGCCCGACGGAGCCCTGGTGCCCTGGCTGCGCGAGGGACACGCCGCCCTCGTCGAGGCCCTGGGCACGGCCCCGCGGACCTCGTCTGCCGGACCTTCCTCCCCGCCCCCTCACCCCTGGCCTTCTGGGCCCGCCGCCAGGCGCACGAGACCGCCGTCGACGTACGCGGCGACGTCACCCTCGCCCGTCCGTGGCACGGTCTCGCCCGGATCTGAGGTCCTGCTGGAAGAGCCGGTACAGCCACCACAGCGACGGCACCAGCAGGAACGCGCCCGCGCCCAGGCTCGCCAGGCAGGCGGTCAGCACCGACGGGTGGGAGGCCGTCGCCGCGACCGTGGTGTCCGGCACCAGCATCAGCGGGTACTGCGCCGCGCCCCACGCCCACAGGACCGCGGCCACCGCCACCGCGGCACCCGCCCGAGCCGCGACGTACCGCCGCCGCACCAGCAGTGCCATCCCCGCCAGCCCGCCCGCCGCGCTCAACAGCACCAGCGGCAGCGCCCGGTGGGTGAGCCCGGTGAACAGTCGGGGCGCGTCCGCGTGCAGCACCGCGATGCCGGCCGCCGCCACCGGCCCGCAGGCCGCGCCCGCGGCCAGGGCCCGCCGGCGGAACGCGTCGGCCAGCTCCGGCCGCCCTTCCCGCAGCGCGTCCGCGCACAGGTAGACCGCCGACAGATGGGCGCAGGCCAGCACCGCGAGCACCCCGCCCAGGGCAGAGGTGGGATTGACCCAGCCGGTGACCGTGTCGCCCGTGGCCAGCCCCGGCGGCACCCGGCCGGAGGCCACCGCCCCCGCCACCGTGCCCAGGAAGAACGGGGTGACGACCGAGGAGACGGCGAAGCAGGCGCCGAACAGTCTGCGCGCCGCCGGCCCCGTACTCGCCTTGCGGAACGCGAATGCCGCCCCGCGGGCGATGATGCCCAGCGCGGTGAAGGTCAGCGGCAGGTAGAGCGTGGAGAGGACGGCGGCGAACACCGGCGAGAAACCGGCCCACAGCAGGACCACCACGAAGATGATCCAGACGTGGTTGGCCTCCCAGACCGGCCCGATGACGTGCTCGATCAGCTTGCGCTGCGGCAGGCCGCGCCGGCTGCCCCCGGCCAGCAGGTCCCAGAACCCGGCCCCGAAGTCGGCCCCGCCGAACAGCGCGTAGCACGTCAGCCCCAGCCACATCACGGCGAGCGTCGCGTCGGCGAGCATCGTCGGCTCCTCCTCGCACCACTGGATCCTTCACACCACCGGATAGTCCTCGACGTCCCGCTCCTGCGGCGCCACGGGCACGGGCCGCTCGGCGGTCATCCGGCGCAGTACGGCGACGGTCGCCGCGGTCATCGCCGCGTAGACCGCCAGCACGAGCCACAGCCCCGTCCCCAGCCCCGGCGCCGGGTTCACCGCCTCGCGCACCGTCATCAGCCCCTGCACGATCCAGGGCTGACGGCCCAGCTCGGTCACGCACCAGCCGCACTCCAGGGCGACGACCGCGGCCGGACCGGTGAGCGCGGCCAGCGGCAGGAAGACCCGGCCGCCGCGCACGGCCAGCGGGTCACCGCTCCCCGTGCGGCGCGCCCGCCACCACGCGAACAGCAGCCAGGCGGCCATGAACAGCAGGAAGAAACCCGCGGCCACCATCAGGTCGAAGGCCCAGTGCACCCCCGTCACCGCCGGCCGCTGCGCGGGCGGGACCCGGTCCAGCCCGCGGACGACCGCGTCCGGGCTGTCCCCGATCAGCAGCGACAGCCCGCTGGGGATCTCCAGCCCGTACCGCATCCCGTCGGCGCCCGCCACCCCGCCCAGCGTCAGCGGCACATGGCCGCCGGTGCGGAAGACGCCCTCCATCGCGGCCAGTTTGACGGGCTGGTTGGTGGCGACGAAGCGGGCCGCCCAGTCGCCCACCACGATCTGCAGCGGGGTGACGGCCGCCCCCAGCACGAAGGGCACGAGGAAACCGGCCCGCTGGTAGGCCGTCCGCCGCCCGCGCAGCAGCGCGCACGCGTGGACGCTCGCCGTGAGGAAGGCGGCGACCATCAGCGCGGCCAGGATCATGTGGACGCTCTGCGGCGGGGCGGCCGGGTTGAGCATCGCGGCCCACGGGTCGACCGCGGTGATCCGCCCCGCGCGCACCGTGAAGCCGCTGGGCTGGTTCATCCAGGCGTTGGCGCAGACCACGAAGAACGCGGAGGCGACGCCCGCGACGACGATCGGCACACCGGTCCACAGATGGACGCGCGGCGGAAGCCGGTCCCAGGCGTACAGATAGATGCCCAGGAAGATCGCCTCGATGAAGAAGGCGATCCCCTCCAGGGCGAACGGCAGCCCGATGACCTGTCCGTAGCGCCCCATCAGCCCCGGCCACAGCAGGCCGAGTTCGAAGCTCAGGATGGTGCCGGAGACGGCGCCCACCGCGAACAGCACCCCCATCGCCCGGGCCCACCGCCGGGCCAGCAGCCGCAGGACCGGGTCGCCGGTGCGCAGCCCGCGCCACTCGGTGACCAGCGTCAGCAGGGGCAGACCGACCCCCAGGCACGCCACGACGATGTGCCAGGCCAGCGAGAAGCCCATCTGCGCCCGCGCCGCGGCGAGGTCGCCGGGTGACGCGGCCGCCGCGAGGAGACGGTGAACGGGGTCGGTGAGCACGGCGCCTGAGGTACCCCGCGGGCGCGCGGCGGTAACGACGCGCCGGGCAACAGGGTGCCGGTGCCGCCCGGGAAAATACGTTGCCCGGCCCGTGGCGGCCCCGTACGGTGTGGCGCATGGGTTCTCTGTGACAGCCGGGCGCGCAGCCGCGTCGAGCCTCCCGCTCCGCCGCTGACGCCTTCCTCCGCGCACCTCCCGCACCCGCCGACGGCCGACGCCGTCCCGCGGACGGGCCGTCGTGCGCGGAGCCGCCATCGATCCTTCCCGTACTGATCGGCCCGGCCGAGAACGGAGGGTGCGTCTCCATGCACACCCCCATACACACCTCACAACTCACGCTCCACGACGTCACCAAGCGCCACCAGGACCGCACCGTCCTCGACCATGTCTCCCTCACCGTCGCCCCGGGCGAGAAGGCCGGTGTCATCGGTGACAACGGGGCCGGGAAGTCCACCCTCCTCAAACTGATGGCCGGACAGGAGCGCCCCACCCACGGCGATGTGACCCTCCGGGCCCCCGGCGGCATCGGCTACCTGGCCCAGACCCTGGACCTCCCGCCCACCGCCACCGTCCAGGACGCCGTCGACCACGCACTCGCCGATCTCCGCGCGCTCGAAACCGCGATGCGCCGGGCCGAGGCGGAGCTGTCCGAGGCGGATCTGTCCAGGGCGGAGCTGTCCGGGGCGGCGGCCCTGGAGCACTACGCCGCCCTCGTCGCCCGCTTCGAGGCCCGCGACGGCTGGGCCGCCGACGCCCGCGTCGACATCGCCCTCCACGGCCTCGGCCTGCCCGGACTGGACCGGCACCGCCCCCTGGGCACCCTCTCCGGAGGCGAACGCTCCCGCCTCGCCCTGGCCGCGACCCTCGCCGCACGCCCCGAACTGCTGCTCCTCGACGAGCCGACCAACGACCTCGACGACGACGCCGTCGCCTGGCTGGAGAACCACCTGCGCGACCACCGCGGCACCGTCGTCGCCGTCACCCACGACCGGGTGTTCCTCGAACGCCTCACCACCACCGTCCTGGAGGTCGGCTCCGGCACCGTCACCCGCCACGGGAACGGCTACGACGGCTACCTCGCGGCCGAGGCGGCCGAACGCCGGCGCCGCCTGCGGGAGTACGAGCAGTGGCGCACCGCCCTCGACCGCAACCGCGAACTGGCCGCCGCCCACGCGACCCGGCTGGACGCCGTCCCCCGCAAGCTGCCCCTGGCCAACTTCGGCCACGGCGGCTTCCGGGCCCGCGGCCGCGTCCACGGCGCGACCGCCCGCATCCGCAACGCCAAGGAACGCGTCGCCCGCCTCACCGCCCGGCCCGTCCCGCCGCCGCCCGAACCGCTCGTCCTCAACGCCCGTCTCACCGCCGCGAGTTCCACGACGACGGCGGCGGCCGAGCTCACCGACGTCCGCGTCGACGGCCGGCTCCACCTGCCCTCCCTGCGTCTGCGCGCCGGCGA
The DNA here is from genome assembly GCF_041519305.1 of Streptomyces luteireticuli. Lineage (NCBI taxonomy): Bacteria > Bacillati > Actinomycetota > Actinomycetes > Kitasatosporales > Streptomycetaceae > Streptomyces > Streptomyces luteireticuli. The sequence goes on along the minus strand of NZ_CP167927.1, from coordinate 126,033 downwards.
ACGGCTGCTGGTCACCGGCCCCAACGGGGCGGGGAAGACCACCCTGTTGCGCGTCCTCGCCGGTGAACTCGCCCCGGACGGCGGATCCGTCCGTGTCCCCGGCCGGGTGGGACACCTGCGCCAGGAGGGGACGCCCTGGCCGCCCGGCCGGACGGTGGTACAGGCCTTCGCCCACGGCCGCCCCGGCGACCCGGACGAGCACGCCGAAACCCTGCTCTCCCTCGGTCTGTTCGCCCCCGCCGACCTGCGGCTGCGCGTGGGCGAACTGTCCTACGGGCAGCGGCGCAGGATCGAACTGGCCCGGCTGGTGAGCGAGCCCGTCGACCTGCTGCTGCTCGACGAGCCAACCAACCACCTCGCCCCCGCCCTCGTCGAGGAACTGGAGGAGGCCCTGACCGGCTACCCGGGAGCCCTCGTCCTCGTCACCCACGACCGGCGGATGCGCGACCGGTTCACGGGCACGCACCTCACCCTGCGCGGCGGCCGCCCCGAGGCGCTCCGGGCCGCCCGAGGGGAGGGGTGGGGACAGCCCGAGCGGTGACCCGGGTGCCCGCCGGATGGTTCCCGGTGAACCCGCCCGGGACGCTGGGATCATGAAGCGCCACCGTGCCACCGCCGCACTGACCCTGCTGCTCTCCCTCGCCACCACGGCCCCCGCCCTCGCGGCCCCGGCCACCGCCGGGACCCGGGGCGACGGCGCCGTCGCCCGTACCGCCGGCGACCGCGTCGTCCGCGCCGTCGAACGCGCCGCCCACCCGCTGCGCTCCACCGAACCGTCCGCCCCGGACGGCGACCTGCGCCCCCTGGACCGCATGATCGGTGACGCGCGCGTGGTGGGCATGGGCGAAGCCACCCACAGCTCCCACGACTTCTTCACCCTCAAACAGCGCACCTTCCGCCACCTCGTCCGCGACAAGGGCTTCCGGACCTACGCCCTGGAGGCCCCCTGGAGCACCGGACTGCGCCTCAACGACTACGTCCTGCACGGCAAGGGCGACCCGCGCCGCATCATGCGCGAGGACTTCCAGGACGCCTACCTCTTCTGGAACACCCGGGAATACCTCTCCCTCCTCACCTGGATGCGCTCGTGGAACCGCGACCACCCCCACGACCCGGTCCGCTTCATGGGCAACGACGTCTCCTACGCCGGCCCCGACCTCTACGACCGCGTCCTCGACCACGTCCGTACCACCGACCCCGCCGCGCTGCCCCGCATCACCGAGCTCTACCGCGGCCTGCGTCCGGACGCGGCGACGGGCCCGTACATGCGCGCCTACCTCGTCAAGCCGCTCGCCGAACGGCGCGCGCTGGCCGAACGGGCCGGCCGTGCACTGGAACTGGTCCGCGCGCTGCCGCCGGGACACGGCCGCGGCGCCGCCGAGGCCCACCGGTGGGCCGTGCAGAACGCCCGGACCCTCCAGCAGACCGCGCAGCAGTACGCCTTCGACTACGCCACCGAGGACGGGGTCGCCGCCGCGATGCTCTTCCGCGACCGCACCATGGCCGACAACACGGCCTGGTGGCAGGAGGAAACCGCCACCAAGGTGCTCCTCTCCGCCCACAACGGCCACGTCGCCTACAGGAGCGACGACCCGAAGAACTACCCCAAGTCGCAGGGCGCCTTCCTCCGCGACCACTACGGACCCCGCTACGTCACCCTCGGCCTCACCTTCGGCCAGGGGTCCTTCAACGCCGTCGGCCCCGACGACGAGATGCTCGACCGGAACGTCCGCCGCTTCACCGTCGGCCCCGACGCCCCCGGCAGCAACGCCGCGACGCTCGACCGCGCACACGCGGACAACGGCCCCGGCTACCTGCTGGACCTGCGCACCGCCCCCGCCCCGGCCGGCGACTGGCTCCGGCAACCCCGCCCCACCCGCAACATCGGCACGGCGTACCCCTATCCGGAGAACCCCGTGGCCCTCTCCCGCTCCTTCGACCTCCTGATCCACCTGCACCGGATCGAGGCCGCCGAGCGGCTGCCCGCCGACGGCGCGTGACGCTTGGCCCGATCTTTGCGGACCATGGCCATCAGGCCACTACTCCCACCGCCCCCACCGGGCGAACCTGGGCACATGAGCACGATGAAAGCGATCAGCCAGAACACCCACGGCGGCCCCGAGGTCCTCCACGAGACCGAGATCGACCGCCCGGCGCCCGGCCCCTCCGAAGTCCTCGTCCGCGTCCGCGCGGCGGGCATGAACCCCACCGACTGGAAGCACCGGCAGGGCCGCGGGTTCCTCGACCGGCTGCCCCTGGTCCTGGGCTGGGATGTCTCCGGGGTCGTCGAGGCCGTAGGGATCGGCGTCACCCTGCACCGGCCGGGCGACGAGGTGTTCGGCATGCTGCCCTACCCCTACGGAGCGGGCTCCTTCGCGGAGTACGTCGTCGCCCCGGCGCGGGCCCTGGTGGCCAAGCCCGCGAACGTCGACCACATCCAGGCCGGGGCGATCCCGCTGGCCGCGCTGACGGCGTGGCAGGCGCTGGTGGACGCCGCCCGGGTGCGGCCCGGGCAGCGGGTGCTCGTCCACGCCGCCGCCGGGGGAGTGGGGCACTTCGCGGTGCAGATCGCCAAGGCGCGCGGCGCCCAGGTGATCGGTACGGCCAGCGCCCCCAAGCACGCGGTGCTGCGCGAGCTCGGCGCCGACGAGCTCGTCGACTACCGCACCGAGGACTTCACCGCCGTCGACCCGGTGGACGTGGTCCTGGACACGCTCGGCGGCGAGACGGCGGCCCGCTCGCTCGACGTCCTCAAGCCCGGCGGACAGCTGGTCTCCATCGCCATCCGCGACCTCCCCGCCGACCTCGCCGAGCGCGCCGCCGCGCGGGGGCTGCGGGCCTACCCGCTCCTGGTCGAGGCCGACCAGGAGGGCATGCGGAGCATCCGGGACCTCGTCGAGGACGGCAGGCTCAGGCCCGTCATCGAGGCCGTGTTCCCCCTGGAACGGGCGGCCGAGGGGCACGAATTGGGCGACACCGGCCGCGTCACGGGCAAGGTCGTCCTCACGGTGGCGCCCTAGGTCTGGACACGGGGCCGTGGACCGGGCAGGGTCTGCCCGTGGACCATCTCCTGCACTTCCGGCGCGAGACCGGCGCCTTCGAGGCGGCGGCCCGGCGGGCCGCCGGTGACGCTCCCGTCGTCCCGTCCTGCCCCGACTGGTCGGTGGCCGATCTCGTCGCGCATCTGGGCGCGGTGCACCGGTTCGTCTCCCGCGTCGTCGAGGACCGGCTCGCGGAGCCGCCGGATCCCGCCGACCGGACGTTCCTGCGGCTCCCGGCCGGCAGCGACGGCTGGCCCGGCTCCCCGGACGACGGCCCGCACCGCGGTCCCGTCCCGGCGGGGCTGATCGACTGGTACGCGGAGGGAGCCGCCGAACTGGCGGGGCACTTCCGGGCGGCGGACCCCGGCGAGCCGGTGTGGAGCTGGACCCGGGAGAGGACCACCGGCTTCTGGCTGTGGGTGCAGAGCGTCGAGGCGGCCGTGCACCGCTGGGACGCGGAGAACGCGCTCGGCACCCCCGCCCCGCTGGACGCGGACCACGCCGCGGACGCGATCGGCCGGCACTTCGACGTCGTGGCCCCCGCCTGGCGGGCCCGGGGCGGGGCCCCGGCCGGCCGGGGCGAACGGCTGGGCTTCCGACGCACCGACGGCCCGGGGGAGTGGACGGTGTCCTTCGAGGGCGACACCATCCGCCGGGCCGAAGGGCCCTGCGACGCCGAGCTGTCGGGGACGGCGTCGGACCTGCTGCTGTTCCTCTGGCACCGGCTCCCCGCGGATGCCCTGGCAGGCGTCCACGGGGACCGGGCGGCGCTCGAGCGGTACTTCGTCCTCGTCCCGCCCGTGTGAGCGCCGGGCGGCGTCACTCGTTGCCGAAGCCGTTGCCCGCGACGAGGGCGATGCCGTCCGCGATGTGCGAGAGCTGGTCGTCGCCGTCGCTGATCACCGAGTTGTCGGTGCACTCCTGCATCTGCTGCGAGCTGGCGATCGGCACGTCCTCGATGCCCACGTTGAGCAGGATGCCGATGACCGACTGGAGGCCGAGCTTGCCGATGGCGATGCACGGCTTGTTGAGCGTGCCCTCGATGGCGCTCATCTGCGGGCTTTCCTTGCCCCCGGTGGCCGTGTCCCCGTAACCGGACTTCGCACCGTTCGCGTTGACGGTGTCCTGGCCGCCTCCCACGGCCGCGGCCGGAGCGGCCGTCGCGCCGAGCGCGGTGGCCGTCATCGCGGCTGTGACCAGTACCTTCTGCAGCACGTCCGTGCCTTTCGATCGACGAGAGCTCTCCCTGGTGAAAGCACCGTGAGCAACTGGGCGGTTGCCGGGAAGTTCCGGAATGTCACCCCTTCGCACCAGCAGGCGTCCCACCGTCATGTGGCCCGGATCACGCCGGGAGTTGTCACGCCCGGCACCCCTGTCCCGTCCCGTACACGCAACACGATCGAACAAGCGCTGCCGAAGGAGTCGTCATGCGTGTCCTCGTCGCCGGAGCCACCGGAGTGATCGGACGTCAGCTGGTCCCGCTGCTCACCGCGACCGGGTACGAGGTCACCGCCCTCTCCCGCAGCGGGCGGCCCGTCGGGGGCCCGGGCGTCCGCGCGGTCGCGGCCGACGCGCTCGACCGCGCGGCACTGACCGCGGCCGTACGGGAGGCACGGCCGGACGCCGTCGTCCACCTGCTCACCGCCATCCCCGCCGAGATCGACCCGCGCCGGATGACCCGCGACATGGCCCTCACCAGCCGCCTCCGCACCGAAGGCACGCGCAACCTCATCGACGCCGCGCGCGCGGCAGGGGCCGGGCGCGTCATCACCCAGGGCGTCGCCTTCGGCTACGACCCCGACGCCGGCCACGGCCCCGCCGACGAGGACCAGCCCCTCTGGGACAACCCGCCCGCGCAGATGCGCGCTCCCGCGACGGCCGTGAAGGAACTGGAGCGGCTGACCGCCGAAGCCGACGGCCTCGTCCTGCGGTTCGGCCACCTCTACGGCCCCGGCACGGTCTACGCCGCCGACGGATCGACCGTGCGGCAGATCCGGAACCGGCGGATGCCCGTCGTCGGACGGGGCACCGCCACCTTCTCCTTCACCCACACCCACGACGCCGCCACCGCCGTCGTCGCCGCCCTCGGACGGCCCGTGAACGGCGTCCTGAACATCGTCGACGACGAACCCGCCCAGGTCGGCGCATGGCTTCCGGAACTGGCGGCTATCCTGGGCGCGCCCGCCCCGAGGAAGATCCCGACCCTGCTGGCAGGCCTGGTCGCGGGGCCGGTGGGCGTCGCCTTCATGACCCGGCTGCGCGGCGCCGACAACGCCCGCGCCCGGCTCGCACTGAACTGGCGCCCCCGCCACACCACATGGCGGGACGGGTTCGTCGCCGAGCTGGGGGAGAAGTGACCGACGAGTTCGAGGCCCTGCGGCCGTTGCTGCTGGGGCTGGCCTACCGGATGCTGGGCAGCATGTGGGACGCCGAGGACGTGGTGCAGGAGGCGTACCTGCGCTGGCTGCGCACCGACCGGGAGGAGGTGCGCGAGCCGAGGGCCTTCCTGGCCACGGTCGTCTCCCGCCTCGCGCTGGACCAGCTGCGCTCCGCGCGGGTCACGCGGGAGGCCTACCCCGGGCCCTGGCTGCCCGAGCCGGTCGCCACGGACGCGGCCGGCCCGCTGGACACCGCCGAGCTCCGCGACACCCTCTCCTACGCCACCCTCCACCTGATGGAACGCCTCACCCCGCCGGAGCGCGCGGTGTTCGTCCTGCGGGACGCCTTCGAGATGCCCTACGAGCAGGTCGCCGAGGTCGTCGGCGTCTCCGCCGCCACCTGCCGGCAGACCCACCGCCGCGCCCTCGGCCACCTCGCCGCGGCCCGCAACCGCGGCCGCCCCTCCCGCGAGGAGCACGAACGCCTGCTCACCCGCTTCCTGGACGCGGCCGCCGGCGGCGATCTCGCCGCGCTCAAGGAGCTGTTGAGCGCCGACATCACCGCCTGGAGCGACGGCGGCGGCAAGGTGACCGCGGCCCGGCGTCCCGTCGTCGGCCTCGACAAGGTCGCGGCCTTCATCCTCGGTCTGACGAGCCGGTACGAGATCTCCTGGGCGCGCGTCGTCGACGCCAACGGCCAGCCGGCCGTCCTGCTGGCCTCGGGCGCGGAGGAACAACTCGCCCTCGCCGACGTCCACGAGGGCCGCATCCACGCGCTCTACATCGTGCGCAACCCGGACAAGCTGCAACGGGTGGGGTAGGGGGGACGCGTCACGACGGCGGCCGGACCTCCTCGCCGCCCAGGAGGCGGTCGCGCACGGCGGCGAGGATGCGGTCCGACAGGTCGTCACCGGCGCAGGCGCGGGACAGGACCAACGCCCCGACCATGGCGGAGAGTTCGACGAGCGCCGACTCCTCGTCCGCCGCGCCTGCGAGCCGTCCCATCCCGTCGACCAGGTTCCGCAGGCCCTCGGTGAAGGCCTCGCGCAGCGGGTCGCCGGGCTCCGCGCGGGCGGCGTCCGCCGCCAGGGTCGTACCGGGGCATCCCAGCGCGGGGTTGTCGCGGTGCGGTGCGGAGAGGTAGCCCGCCAGGAAGGCGGCGCGGGCGGGGACGTCGCCCGTGGCGTGCTCCTCGGCGAGATCCTCCATGGCCGCCAGGCGTTCGGCGAAGGCGGCCGCGCACGCCTGGGCGACGAGGTCGTCCTTCGACGAGAAGTGGCGGTAGAACCCGCCGTGCGTCAGCCCGGCCGCCGCCATCGCCTGCGGAACGCTCACCTTGTCGGCGCCGTGCGCGCGCACCAGCCGCGACGTGGCGGCGACCACGTCCCTGCGGTGCTGCTCGGCCTCGGCCCGTGATGCTCGGGGCATGGTTCTGCACTTCCTTCTTCACCTCTGCCGGACCCGGGGACGGGGGCCGGTGCCGTACCGAGGATACTTGCCACCCCTTTTAGATGATGCCTATCATCTATACGTCGCGAACGAAACGAAGGGGGTCCGGCATGGTGGCGATCGACGGTTCCGTGGTGCTGGTGACCGGTGGTCAACGAGGCATCGGCAAGGCGCTGGTGGAGGCGTTCCTGCGCCGGGGGGCGGCCAAGATCTACGCGACCGCGCGGAAACCCGGCCCCGCCGGGGACCCGCGCGTCGAGCCCGTCCCCCTCGACGTCACCGACCCCGGCTCGGTCGAGGCCCTCGCCGGGCGGGCCCGCGACGTGACCGTCGTCGTCAACAACGCGGGAATCCTGCTGCCGTCGGCGCTGCTGAAGGCCGACATGGCCGACGTCCTCGCGACGTTCGACACCAACGTCTTCGGCGCCCTCCGCGTGGCGCGGTCCTTCGCCCCGGTCCTGGCGGCGAACGGCGGCGGCGCGCTGGTCGACATGCACTCCGTGCTGTCCTGGGGCGCCGGCGCGGCCGCCTACGGCGCCTCGAAGGCCGCGCTGTGGTCGGTCACCAACTCCCTGCGGATCGAACTGGCCCCGCAGGGCACCCAGGTCGTCGGCGTGCATCTCGGTTTCGCCGACACCGAGATGGTCGCGGGACTCCCCGTCCCGAAGATCTCCCCCGCCGACGTCGCCGGGGCCGTTCTCGACGGCATCGAGGACGGCCGCACCGAGGTGCTCGTCGACGCCCTGACGCGGCAGATGAAGGAGGCGCTCTCCGGACCCGTGGAGGGCCTCTCCCTCGCCTTCGGGCACTGACCGCGGCAACACCCGCTCGCACCACGTCGCTTGCACCACGTCGCTTGCAAAGGAGAAGACCCATGCCCCTGTGGCACGTCCACCACCCGGTCGGCACCTATTCCGCGCAGCAGAAACGGGAATTCGCCGCCGACGTCACGGAGTTCTACGCCGGGTTCGGCCTGCCGAAGTTCTATGTCGTCGTCCTCTTCCACGAGGTCCCGGAGTCCTCCTTCTTCGTCGGCGGGGAGCCGTCGGCCTCCACCGTGCGGATCGTGGTCGAGCACATCGCCCGCCACACGGAGGAGCCCGACCGCAGGAAGCGGACGGGGGAGGTGCTGAGCCGGCTGCTGGCGCCCCACACCTCGGACCGGGGGCTGTCCTACGAGTTCCACATCGACGAGACGCCCCGGGACCTGTGGAGGATCGACGGCATGGAGCCGCCGCCCTCCTTCAGCGAGGCGGAGCGGCTCTGGGCGCGCGAGAACCGGCCCGTCCCGTACTGACGGGCGCGGGGCGGAGTTCTCCGGGGTTCTCCCCGTGCTCATCGGCCTGTTGCGTGTCCTTCACCCGTTCGGCCCTGTTGAACAGCGGGGCGGATATGCGTGTCGCGTCCGCGGCAGCGCGCTGTGAGGCGGTGGTCCGTCCGTACCCCGGAGCCCCGGCGACGCCCCTGCGCGAAAGGTGAACACGTTGAGCAAGCACCCCCTGATGCCCCGGGCCGACTGGCTCGCCACCCGGCCCCGGGTCCTCGCGTCGGCCTCGTCGGTCGTCCACGACGCGGAGCGGCGCATCCTGCTGCTGCACGCGAGCTGGGTGGACGAGTGGCAGTTCCCCGGGGGCGGGCAGGACGACGGGGAGGACCTCTGGCAGACCGCGGTGCGGGAGACGGCCGAGGAGACCGGTCTCGGCATGCCGCCGCACCCGGAACTGCTCGCCGTGGACTGGGGGTTGCACCCCGAGGGCATCGCCGAGTGCTGGGCCCTGTTCAAGGGGCCGCTCGTGGATCCGGCCCGGATGGACGTCAGGCTGTCCGACGAGCACGACGACTGGCGGATGCTCACCGCGGAGGAGTGGGCGCCCCTGGTGCACCCCGGGCAGGCCCGCGTCCTGGCCGTCGCCCGTGACGGTCTGCGCGGCGGGCGCTGTGCCTATCTGCGCGACGGCAGCCACCTGGAGGACATGCACTGACGGGGGCGGTTCGTGTCGTGTGTCCGGTTCCGCTCGTTGGCAGGGCATGAGCCACCGCACCATGACCCGCATCGCCCTCGGGGCGTTCCTCCTCGCCTCCGGCGGCGTCGCCGCCGTGACCGGCACCGCGCACGCCGCCGAGGCCGGGGAGGCCGCTGCCGGACCCGCCGTCGCCGGCCCGTTCTCGCGCCTCGTCGGGCCCCTCGCCGACGGCAGGACCGCCGAACAGGCCGTTTCCTTCCTCAAGGGCCAGGTGAAGGAACACGTTCCGGGGAAGATCTCGGGCGGGGTGTCCGTGCAGACGCCCTTCTCCAGGCTCTGACGGGGGACGGCGGAGGGAGGCCCGCGTGCCCGAGGGGGACACCGTCTGGCGCACGGCGCGGGACCTCCACCGCGCCCTGGCGGGTGCGCCGCTGGTCCGTTGCGACCTGCGCGTGCCGGCCCTCGCGACCGCCGACCTCACCGGCCGGCGGTTCCTCGAGGCCGTGCCGCGCGGCAAGCATCTGCTCCTCCGCGTCGAGGGCGGCCTCACCCTCCACTCCCACCTCGGCATGGACGGCTCCTGGCGCGTCCGCCCGGCCGGGGAGACGGTACGGACCGGGGACCACCGGATCCGTGCCGTCCTGGCCACGGCCGGCCACACGGCCGTCGGGCGCAGCCTTCCGGTCCTCGAACTCCTGCGCACCGCCGACGAGTCCACCGCCGTCGGACACCTCGGCCCCGATCCCCTCGGCCCGGACTGGGACGCGGAGGAGGCCGGGCGCAGGCTCCTCTCGGACCCCGGACGCGCGGTCGGCGAGGCACTGCTCGACCAGCGCAACCTCGCCGGCATCGGCAACGTGTACAAGAGCGAACTGTGCTTCATGCTGCGGATCCCGCCCTGGCTCCCGGTCGCGCGCCTGCCGTCCCCCGAGCCCCTGACGGCCCTGGCCAAGAAGCTGCTGGAACTCAACAAGACCCGCACCGCGCGCGTCACCACCGCCGACCCGCGCCCCGGCCGGCGCCTGTGGGTCTACGGGCGGGCCGGCCGCCCCTGCCGCCGCTGCGGCGGCCCGGTCCGGGCCGGGGGACAGGGGCCGCCGGGGCAGGAGCGGCCCACGTACTGGTGCCCCGACTGCCAGGGGGAGGAGGGCCGGTGAGAAGCCGGAGCGGGACGGCTCACCCCCGGTACGCCCGGAACCGGAACCGCCCGTCGCGGACGCTGACCCGGGCCTCGTCGAAGCCCGCCGCCCGCAGCCGGGCCGCCAGCGTGCCCGGCGGTACGGGGACGCACGTGCCGCCGAGGTGGGCCAGGCGGAAGCGCAGCCCGTCCAGGGAGTCGCAGCCCGCGAAGACCCCGCCGGGCCGCAGCACGCGGAAGGCCTCCGCGAAGAGCCGGTCCTGCCGCTCGCGCGAGGGCACGTGGTGCAGCATCGTGAAGCACGTGACCGAGTCGAAACGTCCCGCGGACACCGGCAGGTCGGCCGCGTCGGCGTGCAGGATCTCCGTCCGGTCGCCGAACCGCCGGCACAGCCCCTCGATCGCGGAGCGGTCGATCTCGGCGATGCACAGGTTCCGCACCCGTTCCAGCAGGACGCGCGTGGTCACGCCGGGACCGGGACCTATCTCCAGGGCGTCGGAGCCGAGTTGCACACCGTTGAGCGTCCACGGAAGCAGCTCGTTCTCCACCGTGCGGGTCCACCGGCGGGAGCGGCAGAAGAAGCGGTGGTAACGGTTCATCGCCATGGCCCCGAGGCTAGGGGGTGTCCGACCAGTCGGCACAGCCCCTGCGGAAGGCGGTCGGTGCAAGGGGGTTCACGCGGAGCGGGGGCGGGGGCGGTCGCCGGTCAGGCGGCGGGCGAGCGCGTGCTGGGCCCCGGCCAGCCACCGCACCGGCCAGTGCAGCAGTACCGCCAGGCAGAGCAGCCATCCGCCCGCGTGCACGGTCCAGACGCCCGCCATGCTCGGGCCGCCCCATGCCTGGTGGTAGTCCGTGTCCAGATACCAGACCGGGTAGCCGAAGTTGCGCACCGAGTTGAACAGCGCGAAGCCGACCAGCGCGAAGGCCGCCGCGTCCAGCGGCAGTCCGAGGACGGCGCGGGCCAGCACCCGGCCGCCGGTCCACCCCTCGACGCCGGTGATCCTGCCTTGCCACCGGGCCGCCCGTCCGGGCCGGCCCACCAGGGTCAGCACGACCGCTGCCAGCCCGGCCGGCAGTGCCAGAAAAGCGCGGGCGGCGATACGGACGGTTCGGCGGATCGGGGACATCGGCGGACTCCTCGCCCTTGTTCGGTCGATGTCCCTACTTTCCCGCTGCCCGTAGTGCTCCGTCGTCGTACCGGGGTGCCAGATCCGATGTCATACCCAGGTACGGCAACGCCGGGCACCGACGGCGCGGACAGGCCCTAGCATGCGCGGATGGACACCGACTCCGTCTTCGACCCCTGGTCGCCCGGATTCGCCGCCGATCCCTACCCCGGCTACGCCCGGCTGCGCGCCGCCGGGCGCGTGCTGTGGTCCGGGCGCCTCGGGCAGTGGCTGGTCCCGCACCACGCGGACGTCCGGGCGCTGTTGGGAGACCGGCGGCTGGGCCGCACCTACCGGCACCGCTTCACGCACGAGGAGTTCGGCCGCACCCCGCCGCCCGCCGCGCACGAGCCCTTCCACGTCCTCGACGGCAACGGGCTGCTCGACCTGGAGGGCGACGACCACGCCCGGGTCCGCCGCCTGGTCGCGAAGGCGTTCACCCCGCGCACGGTCGCCGGCCTCGCCCCGGCCGTCCGGCGGCTGGCCGGCGAACTCGTGGACGGGCTGGTCGCCGACGGCGGCGGGGACCTGATCGAGGCGGTGGCCGAACCGCTGCCGGTGGCCGTCATCGCCGAGATGCTCGGCGTCCCCGCCGCCGACCGCTCCCTGCTGCGGCCCTGGTCGGCGGCGATCTGCGCGATGTACGAACCGGACCGGGACGAGGGGACGGCCCGGCGCGCCGTCCACGCCTCCCTCGAATTCTCCGCCTACCTGAGGGAGTTGATCGCCGACCGCCGCGCCCGCCCCGGCGACGACATCGTCAGCGCCCTGACCGCCGTCCACGACGGGGGCGGACGGCTCTCCGAACAGGAGACGGTCTCCACCTGCGCCCTGCTGCTCAACGCCGGCCACGAGGCGAGCGTCAACGCCACCGGCAACGGCTGGCTGGCCCTCTTCCGCCACCCGGACCGGCTCGCCGCGCTGCGCGCCGACCCGGCGCTGCTGCCCGGCGCCGTCGAGGAACTCCTGCGCTACGACACCCCGTTGCAGCTCTTCGAGCGCTGGGTGCTCGACGACATCGAGATCGACGGCACCGTCCTCGCACGCGGCGCCAAGGTCGCCCTCCTCTTCGGCTCGGCCAACCACGACCCCGCCCGCTTCCCCGACCCCGGCCGCCTCGACCTGACCCGGAAGGACAACGCCCACCTCTCCTTCGGCGCGGGCATCCACTACTGCCTGGGCGCGCCGCTCGCCCGGCTCGAACTGGCCGCGTCCCTCCAGGCGCTGCTCGGCCGGGCGCCCGGGCTCCGTCCGGCGGGGGAGCCGGAACGGAAGCCGGGGTATGTGATGCGGGGGCTGCGGCGGCTGCCCGTCGCCTGCTGAACGCCGGCGCTCTAGCCGACCACGTCCTGCACCGGCTTGCCCGCCAGGTGGTCCAGGACGTTCTGCACGGCCGCCAGCGCGATCCGTACGAGCGTCTCGCGCGTCACCCCGGCGACGTGCGGCGAGAGCACCACGTTCGGGGCCCCGAGCAACCGCAGTGCCGCGGTGGGCGGTTCGGGGTCGAAGACGTCCAGCCCGGCACCGGCGAGGGCGCCGGACTCCAGGGCGTCGGCGAGGGCGTCCTGGTCGATCAGGGCTCCGCGGGCGGTGTTGACGACGAACGCCGTGGGCTTGAGCAGGGCCAGCCGCGCGGCGTCGAGGAGGTGCCGGGTGGCGTCGGTGAGCGGCGCGTGGAGCGTCACGTAGTCGCTGGTGCGCAGGAGTTCGTCGAGGCCGACGCGGCGGGCGCGGAGCCGTTCCTCGGTCTCCGGCGGGGCGGCCTCGGGACCGGTGTAGAGGACGGTCATGTCGAACGCGAGGGCCCGGCGGGCGACTTCCTCGCCGATGTGGCCCAGGCCGACGATGCCGAGGGTCTTGCCGGAGAGCTCGGTGATGGACGACTGCAGGCGCGGCAGGGCCCAGTCGGCCGCCACGAGCGCGGTGTGCGCCGGGACCAGCTGCTTGGCCAGGGCGAGCATCAGGGCGAAGGTCTGCTCGGCCACGTTCTGCTTCTCGGCCCCCGTGGAGCCGATCGTGCAGACGGGCACGCCCCGGCGGCGGGCCGCGTCCAGGTCCACGTAGTCGAAGCCGTGGCTGGCGCACTGGATCAGCTCCAGGTCCGGCGCGGCGGCGATGTGCTCCGCGGTCACCGGGGCGAGACCGGTGATGACGACGCGGGCCGCGCGCAGGGCCGCGGGGTCCTCGTCCGCCGACTCCACGACGGTGACGGCCGCCCGGCCGGGGAAGAGCCCGCTCAGCGCGGCACCCGCCGCCCGTCCGCCGACGTGCGGGGAGACGACGGCGAGGACGTTCTTCGTCCCGGGGTCGGTCATATCGTCTCCCGGACGAGGTCGGCGGCGGAGAGCGAACCCGGCCGGGCGTGCCCGGAGAGGGCCAGCGTCAGGTCGAACTCGGCCAGCAGACAGCGGATGACGTGCTCCACGCCCGCCTGGCCGTCCAGGGCCAGCCCGTACGCGTACGGGCGGCCCAGCAGCACCGCGCGGGCGCCCAGCGCCAGCGCCTTGACGACGTCGTCGCCGGTGCGCACCCCGCTGTCGAAGAACACCTCCAGCCGGTCGCCGGCCGCCGCCACGACGCCGGGCAGGGCGTCGGCCGCCGCGACGGAACCGGCCACCTGGCGGCCGCCGTGGTTGGACACCACCACGCCGTCCATGCCCGCGTCGGCGGCGAGCCGGGCGTCGTCCGGGTGCAGGACGCCCTTCAGGACGATCGGCCCGTCCCAGTTCTCGCGCAGGAACGCCAGGTCCGGCCAGGTGCGCCCGGGGTCGGAGAACAGCCCCAGGAAGTGCCGCACCGCCGCCTCCCGGTCCTCGGCCACCGGCCTGTCCAGGCCCGCCAGGAACGCCGGGTCGCTGAAGTAGTTGGCGGTGCCGATCCCGCGCAGGAACGGCAGGTACGCCTGGTCGAGGTCGCGCGGGCGCCAGGCCAGCATGGGGGTGTCGAGGGTGACGAACAGCGCGCTGTAGCCGGCCGCCTCGGCCCGGGCCAGGAAACTCCGGGTCACCTCGCGGTCCTTGGACCAGTACAGCTGGAACCACCGCTCCCCGTCGCCCATCGCCTCGGCGACCTCCTCCATCGGCGTGCTCGACGCCGAGGAGAGGGTGTACGGCACCCCCCGCGCCGCGGCGGCGCGGGCCGCGGCCGGCTCGGCGCCCGGGTGCAGGATCGTCAGGATGCCGACCGGCCCCAGGGCCAGCGGCGTCGGCAGCCGGCGCCCCAGCACCTCCACCGACAGGTCGCGCTCGTGCACGTCCCGCAGGATCCGGGGCACGATCCGCCACCGCTCCAGGGCCGTCCTGTTCGCACGGGCGGTGCTGCCGTCGCCCGCGCTGCCCGCCACATAACCCACCGGGCCCGGGCCCAGCCGCCGTTCGACGAGCGCCTCCAGCCGGGTCAGATCGGTGGGCAGCCGGGGCACGGCGCCCATCAGGCCGTTGAGGTAGATGTCGTACTGGTAGTCCGCCCAGGGCTGTGTCGTCGCCATCGGCCGGTCCGCCTCCCGTCGTCGTCACTGCCGACGATCCTGGCGACGGTGACCTCTCCCGTCCACGGTGGTGCGCAGGGTGTTCGACTGCGACTATCACCCCGTGACAAACACCCGCGAGCGGATACGCCGGGAACTGACCGCCGATCCCCGCGTCGTCCAGGCCGTCGTCGACGCGGTGCACGACCGGGTCCCCGCCTACGCCGACCTCGACGACGAACGGCTGGGCGAAGTGCGCGCCATCGCCGGCTGGGCCCTGGAACGGCTCCTCCGCCTGTGGGCCGACGACGGCACCGTCGGACCGGACGAACTGCGCCGCTTCCGCGGCATCGCGGCGGCCCGCGCGGCCGACGGCCGGCCGCTGGCGGCCGTGCTGCGCGCCTACCGCGTCGCGGCCGCCGTCCTCGTCGACGAGGTCGCCGCCCGTGCGCCCGCCGTCGAGGACGCCTTCGCCCTGACGCGGCATGTGCTCGCCACCCTGGACGCCCTGTCCGAGGCGATGGCCACGGCCTACGCGGCCACCAGCGAACACCTGGCCGGCGACCGGGCCCGCGCGCTGCGCCTGCTCCTCGACGACCTGATCGCCGGACGGCACGCCTCCGGCGGCGCGGCCGCCGACCGGGCGGCCCGGCTCGGTGTCCAACTCCCGTACCCCTACGGCCTCCTGGTCGCCGAACCCGACGACCGCGACACCGTCCCGCAGGAGGCGGCCCGGGACCTGCTCGCCGCCGTGGCCGGCGACGACGCCACGCCGCTGGTGACCGCCCACGGCTGCCGCGCCGTCCTCCTCCTGCCGGCCGCCGCGGCCCGCACCGCGGCGCCCGTCCTGTGCGAGCGGGGATGGCGCGGCTGCGCGATCCAGGGCGAGGGCCTCGACCGGATCGCCGTCGCCCACCGCCTCGCCGACGGCGCCCTGGACGCCGCGCCCCCGCACGCCCGCCGCTTCCTCACCGACGCCGACGCGCACGTCCTCGCCCTGCTCGGCGGCCATCCCGCCACGGCCCCCGACCACATCGCCCGCCTCGTCCTGGGCCCGCTGTCCGAACCGGCCCACCGCCACCTGCTCGCCGCCCTCACCGCCTATCTGGACACCGGCTCGGCCACCGCCGCGGCCCGGTGCCTCCATCTGCACCCGCAGTCCCTGCGCTACCGCCTGCGGCGGGTGCGCGAGCTCACCGGGCTGGACGCGCGGGATCCGTGGGAGCGGCTGATGCTGGACATCGCGCGGACGGTGGGGGCGAGGGGATGACGCGGGCCGCCCGTGAGGCGGACGAACGGCCCGCTCCCGCCTACTGCGCCAGGTCCGTGCTGAGCGTGGTGTCCGGGACGCAGACGACCCCGTCGAACGCCTCCAGCACGGGGACCTCGATGAACGCGGTGTCCAGCCGGGTGCGGACGGGCTCCGGCAGTCCGTGACGCCGCGCGTACGCGCGCAGCGCCCGCGTGTCCACCAGGGCCGGTTCCCCGGGAACGCCGGCGAACAGCGCCTCGACGCTGTCCGGCGACGCCTCGGGGGTGGCGGCCCGTCCCCAGCGCATCCCGAGCGGGTGCTCCGGGTCGGGCACGTTCTCGACCGTCTCGCCGCCGTTGCCGGTCAGCGCGACGGGAACGTAGTCCGTGCCGAGCGCCCGGGAGAGCAGATGGCCCATGGTCGTCAACCCCAGCGGTCCGTCGGCCCGGTTGGCGGAGCGCTGGATGTGGGCGTTGTGCCCGACGAGGACGACCCGGGTGCCGGGACCGGACCGCTCCAGGAGCTCCAGCAGGGTGTCGGCCAGATAGCGTTCCCGGGCGGCGAAGCCGAGAGTGTCGGGCGCGCCCGCGAGCGCCTCGGCCATGGCGCGCTGGGCCCGGTCGGTCGTCACCGCCGCGCGGACGTCCGACAGCGCGGTCGCGTACGCCGCGGGCCCGCCGCGCTCCGTGTAGACCTCGCGCAGGTCCGTGAAGCGGCCCAGCAGGCGGGAGAGCGCGGTGGTGAGACGGTCCTGCTCCGCCGCGGCCAGGGTGAGCCGGGCGTACGCCGGGACCATGACCGTCCCGCCCGCGATCGGGCCGGAGACCTCCAGCGCGGTGTCCAGGAAGCGCAGCGCTCCCGGGTCCACATCGTTCAAGTAGGCGGCGACCGGCTCCAGTACGGGCCCGAGCGAGCCGCCGGCCAGGGGGATGTCGCAGCCGGCGAACCGGACCGGACGCGGGGCACCGGCGTTGTGGCGGCGCAGCCACCGCAGGGTGTCCCGGCATTCGGCGGGCTGCCCCAGGCCCTTGACGGACCCGCTCCCGGGGGCCAGGAGGTCGTCGATGTCGCCCGGTCCGCCCCGGACCCAGTCGTCCACGGCGCGTCCCTCGGCGGCTCCGTACTCCATGGCGTAGACGGTGAAGCCCAGTTGCTCGACGAGGAACCGCAGGATGCGGTGGCGCAGCAGGCCGAACTCGTGGATCTGGTGGGAGTTCTCGCCGAGGGCGACCACACGGGCGTCGCCGACGAGAGCGCGCAGCGGCTCCAGGTCGTCGAGCGGTGCCTCCGGGTCCGCTCCGGGGCCGAGAGGTGCCAGCCGGGAGGAGTGGGCGGTGACCCACTGCGTCAGTTCGACGGGCGCGGCCGTCAGGGCCGGCTCGGCAGGGGCGAGGAGATCGCGCAGATCGCCGTGGTGGTTCTGGTCGTTCATGAAAGATGCTCCGCGGTAAGGGTGTTCGTCGGAGCCGGGCGGCGTCGGGCACCGCACCGGCGGGAAACCGGAACGCGGCGAAGCTGTCGGAAATACCGGGCGCAGCCTGCCGCTAGACGGCGCTGCGGGGCTTGAGGAACCAGCTCTGGCCGGTGCACGTGATCATGCCGGGGACGGTAGCAAAGGGCGGTCGCGGCATGCATCGCATTTTTTCCGGTCCCGCCGCGCGGGTGCGGCGCAAACCGGTTGACGCCCGCCGGTGTCCGGCGATCGGATGGTGCCCCATGAGCGCAGGGCAGCGGATGCATCCCGGCATGCATCCCATCGACGAGGACCTCGTACGGCGGCTGGTCGCCGGGCAGTTCCCGCAGTGGGCGGGGCAGGCGGTGGAGCGGTTTCCGTCCGGCGGCACCGTCAACGCCATGTACCGGCTGGGCGACGGCATGGTCGTCCGGCTGCCGTTGGTGGAGGGAGGCGCGGGAGATGTCGCGCTGGAGCAGGAGTGGCTGCCCCGGCTCGCGCCCCTGCTGCCGACGGCGGTCCCCGAGGTGCTCGGCGCGGGGAGGCCTGCCGAGGGGTATCCGTGGCCGTGGTCGGTGCACCGGTGGCTGCCGGGCGTGAATCCCGAGGCGGGGGCGCCGGGCGAGCCACTGCTGCTGGCCGCGGATCTGGCCCGGTTCGTGACGGCGATGCGGGGCGTCGCCCTGCCCGGGGCGCCGCGGGCCCACCGCGGCGGGCCGCTCGCCCTGCTCGACGCGTCCACCCGGGCGGCGATCGGGGAACTGCGCGGCATCCCGGAGGAGGACGTGGACTGCGACGCCGTGGCCGCCGTGTGGGAGGACGCGCTGCGGGTCCCGGGCCCGGACGGGCCGCCGGTGTGGGTGCACGCCGATCTGATGCCGGGCAATCTGCTGGTGGACGGCGGCAGGCTGACCGCGGTGATCGACTTCGGGTGCGCGGGGGCGGGCGATCCGGCCTGCGACCTGTTCCCGGCGTGGAACCTGCTGCCCGGCGGTGCGCGGGAGGCGTTCCGCGAGGCGCTCGGCGTGGACGACGCGACCTGGATCCGCGGCCGGGCGCGGGCGCTCTCGCAGGCGCTGATCGCGTTGCCGTACTACCGGGCGACGAACCCGGCGATGGCGGGCACCGCCCGGCACGTGATCCGGGCGGTGTCGGAGGAGTGCACCGGGTCCTGAACGGGTCGGCCCGCCGCCCGCGTTCACCGCCGGCCCAGCGTGACGCGTACGAAGCGTGGCCGGTAGACGGACGCCTGGCGCAGGACATCCCGCGGATCGAGGCTGTTGACGTTGTAGGAGACCACCATCTCCCGGTCGCCGTGCTCCAGTTCGGGGTGTTCGTGCGGGTTGTAGGCGATCACTCGGGGGTTGTGGTACGTGCCCCGGGGCCCGGCCTCGGGGGCGCGCCACACGGTGACCGGGCGGGAGAAGGGGCCGGCGGGGGAGGAGGACCAGGCCACCCGCACCTCGTCGCTGAAGGGCACGTCCGAGCGCTGGGACACCAGGGCCCACCAGTGGCCGTGCCGGACCACGCTGAGCTCCTGGGAGACCCGCAGCGCCCGCCCGTCCGCGTCCGTCACGCGCGCCGAGTCCCGCTCGCGCCCGCTCCAGGAACCGTCGGCGGCACGGTAGCGCCACGGGCCGCCCAGGGCGGGGTCCCGGACGCGGGCCAGACGCAGGAAGGCGCCTCCGCCGGGCGCCTGTTCGGTGCCGTAGACGTAGGTCTCGTCCCCGTCCCGGGCCAGCCAGGCGCCCCAGGCGACGCCCGCCCCGGACGGCAGCGCCGTCAAGTCCCCCGCGCGCACCGGGCGTCCGGGGGTGACGCGGGCCAGGACGTTGGCACGCCAGGCCACGTCCAGCGGGCCGGACCCGGCGCGGGTGTAGCGGGCGAGGACGAGGGCGGCGCCGCGCCCGAGGGGGACGGCGGCCCGGGCCCAGTACCAGTCGCCGCCCGTCTCCGGCACGGCGGAGGCGGGCCGTCCGGCCCGGTCGGTGCCGGTCAGGGTGTGCGGCCCGGTCCCGTTCCACAGCACGAGACTGTTGTGCACGAAGGGAGTTGTGGGGCCGTCGCCGGAGACCGGCGGCCGGGAACCGTCCGGGCGCACCGTGCCCAGGAAGGTGTCGGAGAAGACCCACAACTCCCCGGCGGCGGTGGGTACCGAGTAGGCACTGTCCCCGCCCGTCCAGTGGCGCGGCGAGCGCCCCCGGTCGGCGTAGGAGGCGAACGCCCGCTCCAGGGACGTCACCGGCCGGACGCCGACGACGTCCGGCGGCCGGCCGGTGCCGGCGGGAGCGGGTGGCGCGGGCGGGGTGAGGAGGGAGAGGGTCGTAAGCAGCGCGGCGGCCAGGGTGCGCAGCAGGGGGCGCGGAGCCGGTCTTCTCATGCTCTCCAGGGTGTCAGTGCCTCGCCCGCCTCGCCCCGCGGGATCGTGACATGGCCGGCGAGGGAGACCGGGCTGTCGTTTGATCAGTGGGCTTCGGTGAAGGGAAACGGGATCATGGGTGCCGATGAGCTCCGACGCGTCCCCCGTTCCCCGAAAGGCTCCCGCACTCCCTGTGCGCACGACCTCCCCCGAACACCCGCTCCTCACGGCCGTCCGCGACAGCGACACCAAGGCTGTGGCCGATCTGCTCCATGAGGAGTACATCACCGCCGACGCGCACGGCCCGCATGCCGCGGCCGCCCTGCGCCTGGCCGCGGACGCCCTCGACCACCGGGTCCTCGATGCCCTGCTGAAGCTGGCCGACCTCGACGCGCTGGACCTGGACGGCGTCGACGCCGACGGCCGTACGCCCCTGCTGCGCGCCGTCGACCGCGGCGCCCACGACATCGCCACCGCACTGCACTTCGCCGGGGCCGACCCCCGGGTCGCGGACCGCGAGGGCCGCGACGCCCTCGCGCTGGCCCGCCACTGGCATACGACCGGCACCGGAGCGGGGGTCCACCGGCGGACCGTGCGCGACGGCGACGGCGAGATCTGCCGCTGATGCGGCCCCTCGCCGCCGGACTCGCCGAAGCCCTGGACCCCCGCGCCGAGAAGCCGCTGCCCGCTCTCACCCGTCACCCCGACGCACGGGTGCGCTCCCGGACGGTCGGCGGCCTGAGTCGGCAGGTCCAGCAGGCGGACCCCGATGCCGTGGCCGCCGTCCTCGCCCGCACCCGGGACACGGACGCCAAGGTCCGGGAAGCCGCCTGCCGGGTCCTCCTCCGGGCCCGCGCCGACGATCCCGCCCCTTGCGACGCCCTGGCCGCCTGCCTCTCCGACCCCGAGGAGGCCGTACGGTTCACCGCCGCGGTACAGCTGGCCCTGCGCGACGACCCCCGCGGTGACGCACTGCTGGACGCCCTCGACGGCATCGTCGACCGGACGTCGCCGTACTACTGGCCGCTGCGCGACGTGTGGCGGCACCGCGAGAACCGGTGAGGAGGCGCCGGGGGCCGGCGGCGTGCCCCGAACCCCGTCAGGACCTCAACGCGCCGTCGAACTTGGCCCAGTCCGACCAGGCGCCGCCGGGGGTGGTCTGCCAGCGGTGCCACACGCCCCCGGTGCTGTCGACGCCGAACAGTTCCACGCGTCCGTCGGCGTTGGTGTCGGCGGCGACCTGGGTCAACCCGCCGTCGAACCTGTTCCAGCCGGTCCAGCCGCCGCCGGCGTAGCTTTGCCAGCGGTGCCATACGCCTCCGGTGCTGTCGGCGCCGAAGAGCTCCAGCCGGCCATCTCTGTTGCGGGCTGCGGCAATTGACGCGAGCCCGCCGTCGAGCCTCTCCCAGCCGGACCAGCCGCCGCCGGCATAGGTCTGCCAGCGGTGCCACACGCCCCCGCCGCCATCGACGCCGAACAGCTCGACGCGTCCGTCGGCGTTGGTGTCGGCGGCGACCTGGGTCAACCCGCCGTCGAACCTGTTCCAGCCGGTCCAGCCGCCGCCGGCGTAGGTCTGCCAGCGGTGCCATACGCCTCCGGTGCTGTCGGCGCCGAAGAGCTCCAGCCGGCCGTCTTTGTTGCGGGCTGCGGCAATTGACGCGAGACCGCCGTCGAGTCCCTCCCAGCTGGACCAGGCGCCGCCGGGGGTGGTCTGCCAGCGGTGCCACACGCCCCCGCCGATGTCGACGCCGAACAACTCCACACGCCCATCGGCATTGGTCTCGGCGGCGACGGAGGCCAGGGAACCGTCGAACTTGTCCCAGTTCGACCAGCTGCCGCCGGGGGAGGTCTGCCAGCGGTGCCACACGCCCCCGCCGCTGTCGGTGCCGAACAGCTCCAGCCGGCCGTCCGCGTTACCAGCCGCGGCGATCGAGGATCCGAGGACCCCGAGACTGCGCTGGGGGGCGGCCGTGGCGGCGCCCGGCATGACGGCCAGCAGTGCCGCAACCACCGCGGAGGCCACCAGACTTGCCCGGAGAGTCCTGAGCGCCTGGCGGATGCGTCTGTACCTTCTGCCTGATCTTTTTCGCATGCGAGTGCCCTTTCCCATGAGGCATGTGCGAACGATGCAGGCATAGTTGTGCGGGCGGGGGCCGGCCGTCCAGCGGCTGATCCGCTGAGCGGAACAGGACGGCTCCCCGATGACCTTTCTCGGCCACACGGGGCCCTGAGGCGGGGCATCCTCGCTGACCTGCGGTGCCTCAACCCGAGTGGGACGTTCCGGGCCACGGTGTCCCGAGTCGGGTCGAGGCACCGCCACGAAGTACGGAGTTGCCGCGGGCCTGTGAGCTGTGGTGTCCCGGTCGGCCCGAGGCATCCGGTCCGGACGGCTCAGGTTGACCGAGACCGCCTCGGCCTCGCCGCGTCCCAAGGTGCCCCGGCCGACGGGGCACCGGACGCCCGCTCAGCGGACCCTGATGTCGCCGTCCGGGACGTCCTCGACCGTGACCCTGTCGCGCGGCTGTCCCAGCCCGCGGGCCACCGCCTCCGCCACCCCGGCCGGATCCGGGTGCGTCGGGGAGGGCACCTCCTCACCCTCGCCGTAGCTCTCGATCGCCTTCGTCAAATAGCCCGGGTACCAGGCGCCGACGGCGCCCCGGACCTCGACCGCGGTCACCCGCCGGTCGCCGACCTGCCGGCGCAGGGCCGGGAGGATCGCGTCGGAGCGGTACTCGCCCGGGACCTGGAAGAGGCTCGCGTGCGCTCCCACCAGGCCGCCGCCGCGCAGGCGGACGGTGACGGTCAGACAGCTCGTCACGGACGGGTAGAGGATGCTCCCGCCGGGGGCGGCCTCCCGCACCTGGCCCTCGGTGATCCGTATGTCGGCGGTCCGCGCGGCGGACGGGGCGGGCGGAGCGGCGGCCGAGGCGGTGACCGGCAGGGCCGGTACGGTCGCCAGGGCGGCGAGAAGGGCGACGGCCGGAACGGCACGGCGTAGGGGCATGGGGTTCCTCTCACGGAGCGGACCTGGGGTATTGAGCACAATAGTTCGGGTACGGTCGGCGGAAGGAACGGGTCCGTACCACGAGGAGAAGAGCGTCAGCACATGGGCATCACCGTGGAGTACCACCGGGACGCGGATGCGGACGTCCGCCTGTACGAGGAGCTCTACGCCGGGACCCCGGTCCCCCTGCCCCGCCTCTCCCGGGAGGAGGGCGCCGGCCGGCCGGCGGCCCTCGTCGTCGCCCGGCACACCGACGGCCGTCTCCTCGGCTGGGCGGAGGTCTGGGAGGACGAGGAGCCGGAGAGCGCCCTCCCCTTTGTCCAGTGGCTGCTCGTCACCCGCGAGCGCGAGCGCGTCACCACCGGCCGCCACGTCCGCCGTCCCGGGACGGCGGAGGAGCTGGAGACGGCGGTCTGCCTGCTGCGCCGGGCGGCCACGGGCGCCGCGGCCGCCGGCCGCACCGCCCTGGAGTGGGACGGGCCGGGCGACGGCCTCGACGAGCGGATCGCGGCCGGGCTCGGCGCCGAGGAGAGCGAGGAGCTCGGCCGCCGCTGGAGGACGACCGTCCCGCTCGCCGACTGGCGGCCCCCGGCGGCCCTCCAGGAGGTCACCGTGCGCGCCGTTCCCGCCGCACCCGGCGCCGGACTCCTGGCGGAGCACGCGCGCTTCTACTCGGACGTCACCGGCCGGTCCTACGACCCGGAGGAGGCCGCCGAGCTCCTCGACGACCTGCCGCCGGTCCCCCACGTGACCCTCGACCTGCTCGCGCCGGACGGGGGCGTCATGGCCCAGGCCACGGCGACGGTCGCCGACGAGGAGGCCCTCGTCGACGTGATCTTCCGTACCCAGGACACCGGAGCCGGTCCGCTGACCGCCCTGGTCGCCGAACTCGTCGCGCAGGTGCGCCGCGACCATCCCGCCGTCACGCTGCTGACGGTCCAGGAGTACGACGACCGGGTCACCGCCGAGGCCCTGTCCGCGGCGGGGCTGCGCGTCGCGGACCGCTGGTGCCGCTACCGGATGGCGCTCTGAGCCGCCGCGAGGGCCGTCACCCCGCGAGCAGCCGGTCGCGCAGCCTGCCGACCAGCTCGTCGTCCACGCCCAGGCGCGTCGCCGCGTACTCCCGGACCGAGCCGTGGCGCGCCGTCAGGTCGGCCAGGAACAGACGGATGATCTCGGCCGGTGCCCGGCCGTAGCCGGGCCGGCGGAGGATGCGGCCCGGGTGGGCCGCGTGCCAGTCGGCGACCAGGCGGTCCGTGGCCCGTTCGGTCAGGGCGAAGTCCTCGGCGATGCCGTCCTCGTCCACGCCCAGCAGGGAGAGCAGGAGCGCGGCCAGGAGGCCGGTGCGGTCCTTGCCCGAGGCGCAGTGGAAGACGAGCGGGCCGTCGGCGCCGGCGACGACGTCCAGCGCCCGGCGCAGCTCCTCGGTGCCGTCCAGCGCCACCTCGGCGTACCGGTCGGCGAGATGGCGCCAGGGATCGACGTCCGGATCGATCTCGGCCTGGTCGTACGGGCGGTGCTCGACGCTGAGGTTGACATAGGCCAGGCCGTCGTCGTGGGGCACACGGCCCTTCGCGGCCACCTCCCACGGGTAGCGGAGTCGATCACCGTACGGACCTCCAGCGCGCGGAAGCGCTCCCGGTCCGCACCCGCCAACTTGCCCAGGGAATCGGACCGGTAGAGCAGGCCCCACCGGACGGGACGTCCCCCGTGGGCGCGATAGCCGCCCAGATCACGGAAGTTGTGCAGGCGCTCGAACGCGATATGACGTGTCATGGGCCGCACCCTACGCGAGGCCGTCGTGCCGCCAGCTCATGACGATCTCGCGCTCGAACTCGACGTACCCGGCGCGCCGGAAGGCTTCCGCCATGGGGGAGTTGGCGAGGTCCGTGGCCGCCCGGACGCGGGGGACCCCCTCGCGGGCGAGGACGCGGGTGCCCTCGGCCAGGATGTCGTCGGCGTAACCGTGGCCGCGGTGCGCGGGCAGCACGGCGAGGTAGGAGATGATCGCGTGGTAGTCGTTGTGCGCGGGGACCACGAAGCCCACCGGCTCGCCGTCCGGCAGGGTCGCCACGCGCCACCGGTCCCGCCGGTCCGCGAAGCGCGCGAGATCGTCCTCGTAGTGGGCGGCCGCGGCCTCGCGGGCCGGCATACGGGCCAGGTCGGCCCGGCTGTACGCGTCCAGGGTCCCGTCCAGGGCCGACGTCATGAGCGCCAGGAGCTCCCCGACGTCCCGGACGGGACGGAAGGCGAGGCGTCCGCCCGGAGCGGGAACCGGCGTTCCGGGGCGCCACTCCAGGCGGAGCCGCTCGACGAACGGCCGGGCGCCCGTCCGCTCCGCCACCGCCACGCGGTCCTCGACGGCCCGCCGGACGGTGGCGTCGTCGCGCCAGCCGGGCGGGACGAAGCGGCTGTACTCGCCCGTGTCGGGGACGGTCTCCCGCGCCGTGCGCAGCAGTCGCGTCCCGATGGCGACGCGGTCGGCGGCGGGGAGGGCGTCGTCGACGTCCAGGACGTCCAGCAGGGACCCCCGTCCCCACCAGGCGGCCCGGGCCAGCGGCCGGTCGCCGCTCAGTGCCACCCACATCCGCTCCGTGCTGCGGCGGCCTTCGGCGAGGTCGTCCTCGAATTCGTGATTGAGGACATAGGGCAGGCGGAGGAAGAGGCCGAGTTCGTCAGGTCCGGTGAGCGGACGGATGACCAAGGTGTCCGTATCCATGGGGCGTTACGTCTATCCGGCACCCGGGTCCGCCCGCAATCCGTTTTCCCGGGCGCGCCAGGCGTCGAATTCCTCGACCGTCGTCACGCCGGCGTCCAGGACGGCCCGGTACACCTCGTGACTCGGCACCCGCGCGCTGTCGCCGCCGCCGTCCCGCCCGGCCACCGCGTGCTTGACCGCGAGGATCGTCGCGCGGCGCGCGTCGGTCAGCCGGGGCGGGAGCCCGGCGAGATGGGCGAGATCGGGCTGGCGGTCCGGCTCGTCGACGAACCACAGGTCGAGGGTCCACGCGTGGCCGGACGCCGCACGGCAGTCGACGCCCAGGTACAGGCCGTCGGGGTAGCGCGGGTCGGTGTTCCAGTGCCCGGTGTCGTCACGGAAGCGGACCTCGCGGACGCGGTCGTACACCGCGAGCCGGGCGCCGATCCCGGCGACGAGCGCCTTGGCGGCGGCGTCGAGGACCGGGCAGACGACCGTGACGTCGAGGTCGCGCCGCACCATCAGGCCCAGCGCGGCACTGCCGACCCGGACGGCCTCGCCCGCCGGTGCCAGCAGCTCCGCCAGGCCGAGATCGGCGGCGACGGCATCGGCCTCGGCGCGGAGCAGGTCCTGTCGTCGGGTCAGATCGTGAGGGCGCACGCGGTCCAGTATGCGCCGGGCGGGTGCAGCCCCACCGACCCGCCCGCCGGTGGCTTGCCACCGGCCGCCCCGCTCCGGACCATGCGGCGCATGGCACGTTGTGAAGTCTGCGGCAACGAATACGATCTCGCCTTCTCCGTGGAGACCCAGGACGGGGCGAAGCACGTCTTCGACTCCTTCGCCTGCGCGATCCACCGCATGGCGCCCATCTGCGAGCACTGCGAGGCCCGGATCATCGGGCAGGGCGTCGAGGCCGAGGGCCACTGGTACTGCGGGGCGCACTGCGCCCGTGCGGAAGGGAAGGTGGGCCTCGTCGACCACGTCTGATCCCCCTGTGCCGTCGCGCCGGGCGGGCCGTCCGAGGCCCGCCCGGCGCTCCGCGTCCGTCAGCCGCGCAGCATCTCCGCGAGCACCGACCGCCAGTCCTCGCCCGGCCGCTCCGCCAGGTGACCGGCCAGGGCCTCCGCACGGTAGCGGTGCCGGTGCAGCAGACCCGGGCCGGGTTCGGGGGACGGGGCGACGGCGCTGGGGCTGCCCAGCAGCCGGACCAGTTCACCGGCCCACTCCGACCAGGCCACGTGCCCGCCCACGGCGTTCACCGCACCGTCCACCGGATGCTCCGCGCAGTGCACCACGGCCCGCGCCAGCGCCGCCGCGTGCACCCACGGGGCGCCCGACCAGGTGTCGCCGGACGGCGGAAGGGCACCCGACGGCGGCAGCACCACCGGCCCACCGGCCCTGGCGGCCTGGTAGAGCGCGCCGGTCGCACCCCAGCGGAGCTGGTCGCGCAGGCGGGGGTGCGCACCCCAGACGATCGGCGCGCGCACCACGCTCGCCCCGCCCCGCGGGCCCGCGGCCGCCAGCAGCATCCGCTCGCAGTCGAGCTTGGCCCGCCCGTACGAGGACAGCGGCTCCTCGGACGGCGCGTCCTCCGCGACATCGGCCACGGACGGCATGCCGTACGCGTCGACGCTGCTGACGAAGACGAACGGGCCCTCGCGGCGGGCGGACAGCAGGGCGCGCATCGCCGCCACGTCCACCTCCGGGGAGGTGAAGGTGCAGGCCGCGTGGATGACGGCGGACACGCCCCCGGCCGCGGCCCGCAGGCTCTCCGCGTCGGCGAGGTCGCCCTCGACGAGCTCGGCGTCCACGCCCTCCGGCACCAGGTGCGCCGACTCCGGGCGCACCAGCGCCCGCACCGGCCGCCCCCGGGCGGCCAGTTCCCGCAGGACGAACGCGCCGACACCGCCGGTGCCGCCCGTGACCAGCGTCGTACCGGCCCGCACCGCGGTGCCGGCCCGGCCCGGACGGCGCGCCGCCCGCTGCCGGGCGCGCTCCTCCAGCGCCGCCGCGGCCGCCCGCGGGGTGCGGTGCTCCAGGACGTCGAGGCCGGTGAACGGGGCGCCGAAGTGCTCCCGCAGGCGTTCGGCGACCCGGACCGCGAGGAGGGAGTGCCCGCCCAGGAGGAAGAAGTCCCCGTCCGGGCCGGGGCGTTGGCCGAGCAGATCCGCGAACACCGCCTCCACCGCCCGCACCGAGGCCGTCGCGGCCTCCGGCACGGGGGACTCCGGCCGCGCCGGGGCCCCGGCGGGAGTCCTGCGGACGACGAGGGGGCGGGCGCCGGGCGCCGTCGCCACGGTCGTCAGCAGTTCCGCGAAGGCGGCCAGCAGCTCCCGCGCCGTCTCCCCGGACAGGCGCCCGGTGTCGTACTGCACCACGCACCGTTCGGGGGCGTCCCCGGAAGCCTCCTCCAGGAAGAAGCCGAGGCCGAACTTGGCCGTGTCCGAGGGGATTTCGACGGCCGTGGCCGCCGTCCCGTCCAGGTCCAGGACGACCGGGCGGCCCGGCACGTCCGCCGTGACGCCGACCAGCGGGTTGCCCGCCCCGTCGCGGGCCGCGGCGCCGAGGCGCTCCACGACCGCGTCGAAGGGGACGTGGCGGTGCTGCTGGGCCCGCAGCACCTCGTCGCGCACCCGCCCCAGCAGCGCGGGGAAGTCGCCGGCGCCGGTCAGGTCCGGGCGGACGGCGAGCGTGTTGACGCAGAGGCCGACGAGGCCGCGCGCCTCCGCCCGGTCGCGGTGGCTGCTCGCACAGCCGATGACGAAGTCCTCCTCGCCGGTCGCCTCCAGCAGCGTCGCGAACGCGGCGGCGAGGACGACGGTGAACAGGGTGGCGCGGTGCGAACGGCCCACGGACCGCAGGCCGTCGGCCGTGCCGGGCGGCAGCGGCGCGGTGAGGACACGGGCCGCCCCGCGGGGCCCCTCGGGGGCCGGGCCGGGCAGCTCCAACGGACGGGCACCCGCCAGCCGTTCCGTCCAGTACGCCAGGCCCGCCCCGCCGGGGCCGCCCGCCGCGGCACGCTCGCGGCGGGCGAACTCCGTGTAGCGCGGGGCCTCGTGCGCCGGGTCCCCGTCCCGGCCGTTCAGTGCCGCCCGGTAGCGGTCGGCCAGTTCGCGGGCGACGATCTCCAGGGCGCCGCCGTCCACCGCTATGTGATGGAACGTCAGGAGGACGGTGTGGTCCTCCGGGGCGTGCCGGACGAGCAGGGCCCGCAGGACCGGGCCGTCCGCGAGGCCGAAGGGGCGGGCCGCTTCGTCGTGCAGCAGCCGTCGCGCCTCCTCGGTGCCGGCCGGGGCCGTCGCGGTGCGGACCGGGACGGGGGCCGGTGGGGAGACCTTCTGGTACGGCTCGCCGTCGGCGTGCGGGTAGCAGGTGCGCAGCACCTCGTGGCGGCGGACCAGACCGGTCAGGGCCCGGCCGAACGCCTCCGCGTCGAAGGGGCCGCGCAGCCGGGTCGCGAACGGCACGTTGTAGAGGGCGCCCGCGTGGCCGAGACGCTCCATCAGCCACATGCGGTGCTGGGCGTGGGAGAGCGGCGCGGGGCCGTCGGCGGCCGTCCGCTCCGTGCGGGGGCCCGCCGCGCGGCCGCGGGCCCGGCGCAGCAGCTCCTGCTGGCGTGCGATGTCCTGAGCGGTGGTCACCGGCCGTCCTCCGTCGTGGAGTCCGCGGTGGAATCCGCCGTGGAGTCCGTCGTAGGGTCCGCGTCGAAGGAGCCGGACAGCTCCCGCTCGACGAGCAGGGCCTGCTCCGCCAGGGTGGGGGCCGCGAAGAACGCGGCGAGCGACAGCTCCACCCCCAGGTCCTCGCGGAGGTCGTCCACGATGCCCAGGGCCAGCAGCGAATGGCCGCCCAGCGCCAGGAAGTCGGCGTCCGGCGCGGTGACCTCGCGTTCCAGGGCCCGGGCCCAGGCCGCGGCCACCGCCTGCTCGATCGGCGTCAACTCCCTCGCGGGGGACGGCACAGGGCCGTCCACCGGCAGGGCCGCGAGCGCGCCCCGGTCGACCTTTCCGTTGGCCGTCATCGGCAGTCCGTCCACCACCGACCAGACGGTCGGCACCAGATGGGGCGGCAGCAGGGCGGTGAGATGGTCGCGCAGGGCGGCGGGCGCGGGTTCCGCGCCCTCGGCGGGGACGACGAACGCGGCCAGGCGCGCGTCCGTGCCGTCCTCGTTCTTCACCACCGTCACCGCCGCGTCCGCCACCCCGGCGTGGGTGCGCACCGCGTGCTCGACCTCGCCCGGCTCGACGCGGAAGCCGCGGACCTTGATCTGGCCGTCGATCCGGCCGTGGAACTCCAGCGTGCCGTCCGGGCGGGCCGAGACGAGGTCGCCGGTGCGGTAGACCCTGCCCCACACGGGGTGGTCGACGAAGCTCTCCGCCGTGCGCCCGGGCTGCCCCAGGTAGCCCGTGGCCAGGCGCGGGCCGCCGATCCACAGCTCGCCGCGGGTGCCGGTGGGCACGGGGGCGCCTCCGCCGTCCACGACGTACGCCGTCGCCCCCGCGACCGGCCGGCCGATGGGCGGCGGGCCGTCGCAGTCGGCCTCGCGCACCCGGTGGGCGGTGGCGATGCCCGTCGCCTCCGTCGGGCCGTAGCCGTTCACCAACTCCAGCCAGGGATACGCGCGCAGGACCGTACGGGCGTGCCGGGCCGACAGCGCCTCCCCGCCGACCAGCACGCCGCGCAGGACGGAGAAGAGCGCCGAACCGCGCACGGCGAGGTGGTGGAAGAGCGCCGTCGTCAGGAGCGCCACCGTGGCGCCCAGACGTTCCGCGTCGCGGGCCAGGCCCTCCAGCGACCGGCGGTCGGCGGTGGAGACGGCCACGGCCGCCCCGTTGGCCAGGGCGAGCCACTCCTCCATCGGGGAGGCGTCGAAGGTCAGGGGTGAGTGGAACAGGACGCGGTCGCGCGGGGTGATGGTGAGGTACTCCGGCGATGTCACCAGTTCGTCGATGCCCTGCCGGGTGACGGCCACCGCCTTGGGGCGGCCGGTCGAGCCCGAGGTGAACATCACATAGGCCAGGGCGCCGGGGGCGCAGGGGTGCGGCTCCGGACCGGCGGCCGGCGGTACGTCCTCGGCGGCGCCGGTCGCCGCCGAGACGGCCAGCGTCCGGCCGGCCGGGATGCCCGCGGACTCCAGGAGGTCCTTGCCGCCCACGGTGAGCGCCACACCGGCGTCGGCGAGCATCCGCTCCGTCCGCGCCCGGGGGTACGCGGCGTCCAGCGGCACGTAGTGGCCGCCGGCCCACCAGACGGCGAGCTGGGCGACGACCAAGCCGGGGGAGTGGGGGAGGAGCAGGCCGACGGGGGTGCCGGGGGTGACGCCGCGGGTGCGCAGGATGCCGGCCAATTGCCGGGCGGCAGTGGCCAGTTCTGCATAGGTGAGGGCCGTGTCGCCGTCGGTGACCGCGAGGGCGGTGGGGGTGGCGGTGGCGTGGGCGAGGATGCGGGCGAGGGTGCCGGGGGAGGATTTTTCCCCACCCCTCCCCCGGAGGGGGGACCCCCACTTCCCGTTTCCTCCGGGGGCTTCGCCCCCGGGCCCCGGGGCGCGCTCACCCACGGTGGCGGGCGACGCCCCGGTCGCGGCAGCCCCGGCCGCAGCCGTCCGGCCGGGCACGCCACCGGTCCCGGGTGCCGTGCCGCCCGCCTTGGACGCGACCAGCGCCGCCACGCCCCGCAGATCCGGCCGGCGCAGCATCTGCGGGGCGCGCAGGCGTACGCCGCAGTGCTCCTCCAGGGCCGCCAGCAGGCGGGCGGCGGAGAGCGAATCCCCGCCGGACGCGAGGAAGCTGTCGTCCAGGGTGAGATCCGGCCGGGACAGCAGCCCGCGGCAGAGCGTGAGGACCAGCTCCTCGGCGGAGGAGGGGGCGGCGGCCTCCGGCGCCTCCGGGGACGGCTGCGCCGCCAGTGCGGCGCGGTCCACCTTGCCGTTCGCGTCCAGCGGGAACTCCTCCACCCAGCGGACCGCCGCGGGGACCGCCTGCTCGGGGAGCCAGGCGCGGGCCGCCGCCAGGAGCTCCGCGGCCGGCGGGGCGTCCGTGCCCGGTGCCGGGCGGACGTAGGCGGTCAGCCGGGTGCCGCCGCCGGCGGCCGGCTCCGCCGCCACCACCGCGCGCAGGACGCGCGCGTCGCGCTCCAGCGCCGCCTCGATCTCGGCCGGTTCGATCCGTACGCCGCGGATCTTCAGCTGGCCGTCCAGCCGCCCCAGGAACTCCAGGACGCCGTCCTCGCGCATCACCACCCGGTCCCCGGTGCGGTAGACCCGGCCGGTGCCCTCGACACCGGTCGGCGGTGCGACGAAACGCCGGGCGGTCAGCTCCGCGTCGAGATAGCCGAGCGCCAACGCGGGCCCGCCGACGCGCAGTTCGCCCGCCTCGCCGCGCGGCACCAGCCCGCCCGCCGCGTCGGTGACGCAGACGACGACGCCCGGCAGGGGGCTGCCGATCGGCGGCGCCGGTTCCACCGCACCGGCGGTCAGCGCGTGGGCGGTGACCAGCACCGTGCCCTCGGCCGGGCCGTAGTGGTTGTCCACCTGCGCCGTGACGTCCGCGCCGGGGTGACGGCGCAGCCGGTCGCCGCCGGTGCTCAGGTGGCGCAGCGACAGCCCCTGCGGCCACGGGCGTTCGAGCACCAGCTCCGCGAGCGGCGTCGGCAGGATCGACGCCGTCACCCCCGCCCGCCGCCACCAGCCGGTGAGCGTCTCGGGGTCCCAGCGCACGTCGTCGGGGGCGACGGCGAGCGCGGCACCGGACGTCAGGGCCGTCCACAGCTCCATCAGGTGCGGGTCGAAGGAGACGCCGACGAGCAGGCTGTGCCGCTCCCCGGGGCCGCTTCCGGTGCGCGCGGCGTACCAGCGCAGCCGGGCCGCGAGGGCCGCCGAGGACACCGCGACGGCCTTCGGCGTCCCGGTCGTGCCCGAGGTGAGCACCGCGTAGAAGGCGCCCTCGGGCGCGGGTTCGCCCTCCGCGGGCGGGAAGACGGCGACCGGGTCGCCCGCCGCGTTGGCGCCGGACGCCGGGAGCGGCAGCGGCGCCGTGCCGCCCGCGCGGTACGCCTCCGGCAGCGTGCCCGCCGTCCCGACGAGGCAGCTCACGCGCAGGCCGGCGGCCACCGCCGCCAGCCGCCGCTCGCCGGGACGCGGCCCCAGCGGCAGATAGACGGCGCCCAGCCGGGCCACCGCGACGGCGGTCGCCACCAGCGCCGCCGACCGGTCCAGGCACACGCCCACGAGGTCGCCGGGGCGCACCCGGCCGCGCAGCGCGTCCGCGGCACGGTCGGCGAGGTCGTCCAACTCGCCGTAGCTCCAGGACAGTCCGCCGTCCTCGACGGCGGGGGCGGACGGGTCCAGGCGGACCCGCTCCGAGAAGAGGGCCAGGACGTCGTCCCGGCCGGCGGACGCGTCGGCGGGGCCGTACGCGACAGATGCAGTGGTCATGATTCCTCGTTCGTTCCAGGCTTCGGTCCGGGGGGTGCGGGTGTCGCGCTCAGCCCAGGCCCATGGCCCGGGCGACGATCACCTTCTGGATCTCCGAGGTCCCCTCGATGATCGTCATCATCCGGACGTACCGGTACAGGAACTCCAGGGGATGCCCGCGCACCCACCCCGTCGCCCCGTGCACCCGCAGCGCCCGGTCCACCACGCGCACCGCCGTCTCCGAGGCGGTCAGCTTGGCCAGCGCCGCGTTCTCCGGCGCCTCCACGCCCCCGTCCACCAGCCGCGCGCACGCCAGCGTCAGCAACTTGGCCGCCTCGGTCTCGGCCCGGCTCGTCACCAGGTGCTCCTGGACGTGCTGGTAGGCGCCGATCCGCTCGCCGAAGGCGCGCCGCTCCCGCGCGTACTCCACGCCCAGGCGCAGCGCGTACTCGGCGATGCCGTTGCACATCGCGGCCACCACCAGACGGCCCCGGGAGAGGCTGTCGATGCCGTGCGCCAGGGCCGAGCCGATGCCCGCCTCGCCGCCGACGACCGCGTCGCCGGGCAACTCCACGTCGTCCAGGACCAGTTCGAACAGCTCCTCGCCCGACATGCCGTCGTAGCGCTGTCCGATCCGCAGCCGCGGATGGTCCATGTCCACGACGAACGCCGTCGGGCCGTCGCCGCTCCCGGACTTCGCCTCGGCGATCACCAGCGCGAAGTCGGCGTGCCCGGCGTTGCTCACGAACGTCTTGCGGCCCCTCAGGACCCAACTGCCGTCGTCCCGCCGGGTCGCGGTACTGCTCAGCCGGAACGCGTCCGACCCGGCGTTCGGCTCCGTCAGCGCCAGACAGCGCGTCGCCTCGCCGCGCACCAGCGGCACCAGATACCGCTCGATCTGCTCGGGGGTGCCCTGCCGCAGCAGCGGGCTGGGCCCGTCGGACCCGGCCAGCGCGTACGGCGCCAGCGGGCAGCCGCTGCGCCCGGCGGCGTGGTGCAGCAGCACCACGGCCGTGAACGGCATGCCGGCGCCGCCCAGTTCCTCGGGGTGGTCGGCCGCGTAGAAGCCCAGCTGCGCCGAGCGCCTGCGGACGTAGGAGCGCAGGTCGGCCGGCGGCAGGTCGCCCGTCCCGGAGAGGTCGGCGGACAGCGGCACGAGCTCCCGGCGGACGAACGACTCGAACGAGTCGACGATCTCGCGGTGTTCGGTCTCCAGGACGGAGGAGGGGGCGCTGCTCATCGGGTCGCCTCCACGACGGCGCGGGCCTGCTCGGCCAGGACGGGGTGCCGGAAGAGGACCCGCAGCGGCGGGCGCTTGCCGAGCCGGGGCTCCAGCCAGGCCGCGAGCTGTGCGGCGAGCAGGGAGTGGCCGCCGACCTGGAAGAAGTGGGACGACGGCGTGAACCGGTCGTGGCCCAGCACCTCTTGCCAGCCCTCGCTCAGCAGCGCGACCGACGGGTCGGCGGTGCTGGCCGTCTCCTCCGCGTCCCCGTCGGGGCGGGCGGCCTCCGCCAGGCGGGCCAGCGCGGCCCGGTCGGGCTTGCCGCCCGGCAGCAGCGGCATGTGCTCCAGCCGGATCCAGCGGGCCGGGACGAAAGCGGCGGGCAGCCGGGCGGACAGCGCCTTGTGCAGCAGCACCTGGTCCGGCTCCGGACCGCCGTCCAGGAAGCCGATCAGGGACGGGCCCGCGGCCGACGCGCCCAGGACGACCGCGCAGGAGCGGCCGCCCAGCTCGGCGGAGGCGGCGGCCTCGATCTCCTCCGGCTCGATGCGGTAGCCGCGCAGCTTCACCTGGTTGTCGTGCCGGCCCAGGAAGCGCAGCAGCCCGTCGCGGCCCCGGTAGCCGAGGTCGCCCGTCAGATAGACGCGCTCGCCGCCGAGCGCGGGCACGGTCACGAACCGCGCCGCGGTGGCCGTGGCCGCCGCCTCGTCACCGACATAGCCCATGGCCAGCCCGGCCCCGGCGATGGCGAGTTGGCCGACCGCGCCGTCCGGCAGGGGGCGCAGCCCCGCGCCCAGGACGTGCACCGCCATGCCCGGGAGCGCAGTGCCCAGCGGCACCTCGGCCTCCTCGGCCCGGTCGCGGGACACCTCGTGGACCGTGGAGGTGACCGTCGCCTCGGTCACCCCGTACGCGTTGAGGACGGGCGCGTCCGTCGCCGCCAGCAGCTCCCGCAGCGCGGCGGCGGGGAACCGCTCGCCGCCGGCCACCAGCAGCCGCGGCCGCCAACGGCCGTCGCGCATCGCCTCCGTCAGCTCCTCGCGCACGGCCAGGAGGTAACTCGTCGGCAGATTGGCCACGGTGACCGCGCGCGACGCCAGTACGGCGGTCAGCTCCGCCGCCGTCGGCACCTCCCGCTGCGGCACCACCAGACAGGCACCGGCCCACAGCGAGGGCAGCACCTCCTCCAGGGCCACGTCGAAGGACGGCTGCGCGAACAGCAGCACCCGGTCCCCGTCGGTCAGCCCGTAGCGCTCGGCCATGACCGTCGCGTGATGGGCGAGCGCGGGACGGCCCACCGCGACGGCCTTCGGCAGGCCGGTCGAGCCGGAGGTGTGGATGACGTACGCCGCCCCCGGCAGCCCGTCGACCGCGCGGGCGGCGGGGAACTCCCCGTCCAGGAGCGCGACCGGCAGCCCCTCCGCGGGCAGGGACAGGGCGCTCTCCCGGTCGGTGAGGACCAGGGCCGGACGCAGCCGCTCCAGCAGCGTCCCCAGCCGCTCCGCCGGGTCGTTCGGCGACAGCGGGCAGTACACCGCGCCCAGCCGCAGACAGGCCAGCAGCGTCACCACGCCGTCCACCCCGCGCGGCAGCACCGCCGCCACCGGCTGCCCGGCGCGCACCCCGACGGCCCGCAGCTTCCGCACCAACTCCTCGGTCTCACGGTCGAGTTCGCCGTACGTCAGCCGGCGGGCGCCGCTCAGGACGGCGACGCGGCCGGCGTCGTGACGCGCCAGGGGGTCCAGGACGCCGTCCGCCTCGGCCACCGGCTCCATGAGCGCGGGGACCGGCTCCGGGGCGAGGGCCGCCGGAGCCGCCGCCGGGGTGTCCAGGTACGCCCGCAGCAGGGCGAGGAAGCGGTCGGCGAGCAGGCCGGCGGTCCCCTCGTCGAACAGGTCGCGGTCGTAGTCCCACACCAGCGTCATCCCGGCCGGGCCCCGGCGCGGGCCGACCGTGCGCCGGTCGTCGGGGATGAGCACCAGGTCCAGGTCGAAGCGGGTCGTCCCGGTGTTGAACCCCTCGAACAGCGACACCTCCAGGCCCGGCACCTCGACCTCGGGGAGCGCCGCGTCGTGGGCGCTGAACATCACGCAGAACAGCGGGTTGTCGGCACCCGTGGTGTGCAGGCCCAGCTCGCGCGTCAGCTCCTGGACGGGCACCTCCTGGTGCGGCAGCGCCCGGATGAGACCGTCGGTGACCTCGTCCACCATCTCGTCCGCCCCCGCCTCGGGGTCCAACTGCAGCCGCAGCGGAACGGTGTTGACGAACATGCCGACCGTCTCCTCGAAACCGGCCGGACGGTTGCCCACCGCCGTGCCGACGACCAGGTCGGTGCGGCCGCTGTGCCGCCGCAGCAGCTCGGCGAACAGGCCCAGGAGCGTGGAGAACGGGGTGTGGCCCATCGCCCGGCTGTGTGCGCGCAGCCGCTCCGCAAGCTCCGCGCCGATGGACTGGCGCAGCTGGGCGCCCGCGTGCCGGCGGCGGACCCCCGGCCGGGCCAGCCCGGGCAGCGGCAGGTCGAAGGAGGCGCCGGCCAGCTCGCCCCGCCAGTGGGCCAGGCTCGCCCCGCGCCGCCCGTCGCGGGCGGCCGCGTCGGCCGTGAGGTGCTCCGTGTACGAACGGGCGGCGGGCAGCGTCACGGGCTCGCCCAGCACCCGCGAGCGGTAGACGGTGAACACGTCGCGCAGCAGGATCGCGAACGAGTGCCCGTCGTGGATCAGATGGTGTTCCACGTGGATCAGCCGGTGGTGGTCCGCGGCCAGTCGCACCAGGCACCAGCGCAGCAGCGGCGCCTCGTGGACGTCCAGCGGCGTCTCCGCCTCGGTGCGCAGCAGCCGGCCGAACGCCGCCTCGGGGTCCTCGTCCCCGCCGAGGTCGACGGTCCTCAGCCGGGGCGCGCAGCCCTCGCGGACGCGCTGGCCCGGCAACGCGCCCCGGGTGTCGACGAGTTCGAGGCGCAATCCCGGGTGGCGCTCCAGCGCGGCGGCGAGGCCGGCCCGCAGCGCGTCCTCGTCCAGCGCGCCGCGCAGGTCCAGGGTGGCGGTGAAGTTGTAGGCACGGCTGCCGGGGAGCATCTGCTCGTGCAGCCAGACGATCTCCTGGGATGCGGAGAGTCCGAACATGGTCAACCCTTCCTGTTCGGGGTGGTTGTCGCGCGTGGATCGCGCGGGACGGCCGGCGCGGCCGCACATCGGTCGGAAGGCGGCGCGCCGGGAGGGGCGGTCGGTCCGGGCCGGTCGGGCTCAGGCCGCCGCGGTGGCGGAGAGGGTGGAGACGAGGCGGGCGAAGGCCTCCCCGGCCCGCTCGTCGGACAGCGCGGAGCGCTGCCAGGCCATGCGGACCAGCAGGTCCCGGCCGTAGGAGACGGTGACGGCGAACGGCCCCGGCAAGGGACGGTCGTCGAGATGCGTCTCGTGCCCGGTGGCGTCGCCGAGCCGCAGCGGCGGGCGGCGGCCCAGGTCCTCGAACGTCAGCAGCCCGTCGAGCCGCCCGGCCCAGGGCACGCCCGCGCCGCGGGCCGCGTGCACGACCTCGTCGAACGGGGCGTCGGCGTGGTCGAGATCGTCCCACCAGGCGGTGGTGCGCGCGTCCGGGCCCGCGTCGTCGGCGGGGTGGACGACCGTGTTGAGGAAGCAGCCCAGGACCGGTTCGGCCATCACGGGCCGCCCGCCCCAGGGATAGCCCAGCGCCGGGACGTACGCGTCGCCGTAGGCGGCCCGGGCGGCCGCGGCGCAGGCGTCGAGCGCCGCCGGGAAGGCCACGGCGCGCGCACCGCCCTCCGCCAGCGGCAGCCGGTGCTCGGCGCTGCCCGTACCCGCCGCGTCGGGGGCGCCGGAGGGGGCGCCGGACGCGACGGGCGGCGGGCGCAGCCCGGCCAGCCGGCCGGCCCAGTAGGCGAGCGACCCGGGCGCGGACGCCCTTTCCTCGGCGGCGAGTTGGAGGCGGACGGCCTCGCCGTAGGCGGCCGCCTCCCCGGCGGCCCGCAGCGCCGGAACGTCCCGCGGGCCGAGCCCTCCGCCGTACGCGAGGGTCAGGTCGGCGGTGATCCGGCCCAGCGACTGCTCGTCGCAGACGGTGTGGTCCAGCACCAGGGCGAGGAGGTCGCGGGGCCCGCCGGGACCGTCGTCGGCGGCGAGGAGGAGCCGTAGCGGCGGCCCGTCGGAGGACCACGCGGCGAGGGCCCGGCGCAGGGTGTCCGCCGCCGGCCCGCCCGGGGGCACGGGCAGTCGGCGCACCCATCCCCCGGGGGCGCCGAGACGCTGGACGGGCACCCCGCGCCGCACCTCCACGCGGGCCCGCAGGGCCGGGTGCAGGGCCGCGAGGTGACAGGCGGCGGCGTGCAGCCGGGCCACGTCCACGGAGCCGCGGGGGAAGGCGAAGAAGAGCGGGACGAGGTCGGGCCGGGCGCCGGGACGCATCCGGCGGGCGAGGACGAAGCGGCGCTGGGCTCCCGTGAGCGGGAGCAACGCCTCGGCCGGGGAGGCCTGTTCGGCGATGTGCCGGTAGCGGTCGAGATAGGACGAGGTGATGCTGCGGGACTGCACGCTGACCTCCCGCGCGCCGTTGGGGCGCGACGGTTCACGGGGACGACGGAGGACGGGGTGTGGGGGGAGGTGCCTCAGCCCGCGACGGGGCCGGGCGCGTGCGCGGCGGCGGGCACGGGCAGGTCGCGCAGCCGTCGCAAGGGGGAGAGCAGGAGGGGGACGGGAACCAGCAGGAAGCCGGCCGCGCACATCCAGACCGCGGCACGGGGGCCGGCGGCATCGGCGACGGCCCCGCCGACGAGGGCACCGAAGGGCATCGTGCCCCAGACCAGGAAGCGCAGGGTCGCGTTCATCCGCCCCAGCAGCTCGGCGGGGCACAGGAGTTGCCGGAAGCTGACCTGGGCGACGTTGTAGACCACGGCGCCGAAGAAGACGGCGGCCGAGGCGACGGCGAACCAGACCGCGGCGGCGCCGCGCCCCGCCAGCGGCCACAGCACGGCGAACGGCCCGGTGGCCGCGGGCGCGAGCCAGATCACCCGGGCTCTTCCCACGGCGCGCGCGAGGACGCCCGCGCTCAGGGCCCCGGCCAGACCGCCGACGGCCGAGGCGGACATCATCAGGCCGATGACGCCGGCCGGCAGCTCCAGGACCCGGACGAGGAAGACGGTCTGCACGGCGACGAGCATCGCGCCGAAGAAGTTCGCGACCGCCGTCGAGCAGGCGATCATGCGCAGGGCCGGGTGCCCGAAGACGAAGGCGAGTCCCTCGCCGACCTGGGCCCGCAGCGACGCGCCCGTGGCGGGCGCCGGGGGAGGCTCGGGAGTGCGGACGCCGCGCAGGAACAGGGCGGACAGCAGATAGCCGGCCGCGTCCGCGACGAGGGCGAACGGCGCCCCGGCGGCCTGCACGAGGACCCCGCCCAGACCGGGACCGGCCACCTGGGCGGACGAACGCACCGTCTCCAGCGCGCCGTTGCCCGACACCAGCTGCTCACGGGGCAGCAGCGCGGGCAGATAGCTCTGGTGCGCGACGTCGAAGAACACCGTGGCCACGCCGGTGACCAGGGCCACCAGGTAGAGCTGGGTCATGGTCAGCACCCCGGCCCAGGCGGCCAGGGGCAGACAGGCCATGGCCACGGCCCGTACGACATCGGCGCGCACGAGCACCGGAAGCCGCCGCATGCGGTCCACCCAGGCACCGGCGGGCAGGCCGACGAGCAGGAACGCGGCGGTCTCGGCCGCCGTCAACAGCCCTGTTCGGAACGGCGAGGCGTCGAGCTCGACCACGGCGACCAGCGGCAGGGCGACCAGGGTCACCTGGGCACCGAGCTGGCCCGTGGCCGCGCCGGCCAGCAACAGCCGGAAGTCACGGTTGCGTAAGGGACCGCCGCCGTCGGGCGTCATTGACAACATTTGACAGACATTTGGCCACGGCAGTGTGTTCAGTCAAAAGAAGCGACCTTTTCCGGCCGCTTCTGTCCGTATTGCGGACGTCAAGGAGTCCATGATGCGGTGAACGGTTTCGGACCGTCAGCTGAACGGCACCCCGGGTGACATGGGATAACGGGCGGTATGCGGACGGCTGCGGACCGCCCTCGCGGATGTCCGGATATCGGTGCTCCGGACATCCGCAGGGCCTGCCGGGGAGTCAGCGGCGCACGGGGGTCGGCCGCTCACGGGGTCAGCGGCCGGGGACGCTGACCTTCTTGCCCGACGCGCTCAGCGGCACCGGAATCGTCCGCTCGGTCGCCGTCGCGCCGCGCTTCGCCGCCCGCGCGTCGAGCGGCTTCTGCACGGCGTTGACGCTGAGGGAGACGCCCTGGCCGCCGGAGAACGTGCCGCTCGCGAAGGCGTTCACCCCGTCCCCCGTGACCTCGTAACCGGAGGTGTCGATGATGCCGTTGGCCCGGCAGTCGCGGAAGACCTCCTCGACGGGGACGAACCACAGCCAGTGGTAGTCGCCGTCGTGGTTGAGGTCCACCTTCTCCTCGAACCAGATCGCCACGCTGCCGGTGAGGCCGACCGTCGCCGTCCAGTCGATGTCGTACTTCTGGGTGCCGACCACCAGCGAGGCCTCCACCACCGACTTCGCCGGGATCTTCAGCGGCAGGTCGACGCTCCAGTTCTGCGTCTCCTTGTGCGCGAACTCCTGCGTCGACGACAGCGTCGCCTCGATCGACGTCGTCTCGCTGACCTTCGCGACGGCCGGCACCTCCGCCGACACCTGCACCGTCACGCCGACCTTCAGCGACTCCGTCACCGAGATCCGCAGATTCTGCTCGGTCGTCCGGCTCTGCTTGTACGTGACGGTCTGCTCGACGTCCGTGCCGTTGCGGTAGTTGGTGACGACGGAGCTGACCTGGCCCGGGACGGGGGAGGGGGCGCTGGGGTCGTAGGTGATCCCGCTGTACTTCGCGCGCACCTGGTACTGGTGGTAGCTCCCCAGGGCGCCCTGCTTGCCGTAGTCCGTCGACGCGGTGAACCGGCACCCGTTGGACTTCGGGAACCGCTCCTTCGCCATCCACCGGCCCCAGGCGTCGGTTATCTCCTGGAGCGGGCGGGAGGGGGCCGCCTTGCCCTTCGCGGAGGACGCCTGCGCGCGGGGAGCGGCGGCGGCCGGTGAGGCGAGCAGCCCCGTGACGGGGACGGCGGCGGCGACACCGACGGCGGGGGCGAGGGTCAGCAGGCGCCGTCTGGAGACATGGCTCATTGAATTCCGTACTTTCTGGCGGAGTTGGGGGGAAAGCGAGAGAAGTCGCTTGGGAGGCAATGCAATCGGCATTGTGGCCCCGTGGATAGGGACTTTGGTCCCGAAGAAGGGCCCGGGCCTGCGGTTTTGGCGGGGAGGATGACACGCCGTCAGGGGTGCTGCGGAGCGGGCGGGGTGTCGACTCGGCAACGGCGTTCGATTGTGTGTCCGAGCGGAGTCCCGGTCATTGTGGGCTGTCCCGTCGTGGCGCGTCCGGGGTTGCACAGTGGGGTGAGAGCGAACTACGGGGCGCGTGGGAAGGTGGCGCGGAGCTCGCGTGGTGTGCGAGTTACGCCTGTCGTCAGGTGAGGCGAGGCCCGACGGGGCAGCCGTGTGGCAGGGAACGATGTTCCGCCCGCGGTCCCCCTTTCGTGGAAGCCGGACTCCGGTCCAGCCTTGTCCGGCGCGGCCGGGCCGCACCACCAGTCCAGTCTTTGCCGCAATCGAGCGCAGGCCGGGGAGGCGCAGGTGCGGACGCGGGAGAGACCGGGAAGGCGCGGCGGACGTCCGAGGCCGTGAAGCCACTCCGGCCCTGGGGCGGGCCGCGCTGTCCGTGTGCGCTCTCCGGGGTCGCGCCGGCCCGATTCCGACGACGC
Source organism: Streptomyces luteireticuli (assembly GCF_041519305.1). Lineage (NCBI taxonomy): Bacteria > Bacillati > Actinomycetota > Actinomycetes > Kitasatosporales > Streptomycetaceae > Streptomyces > Streptomyces luteireticuli. The sequence goes on along the minus strand of NZ_CP167927.1, from coordinate 84,204 downwards.
ATTCCCGCGGATCCGCATGCCTCCGGCCGGGGACATCGCGGTCCGCATTCCTCAACGCAGCAGAAGGAGACGGGAACGTGCTGAACGGCGACGAAGAACAGTATTCGCAGAACCTCGACGAGTTCCTCAAGAAGATCACCCTGTGGTACGAGAACGACTACGAGGGTTTCAAGACCATGTACGACGCCGCGGTCGAGAACGTGGTGCCGTACCCGGCCGACACGCCGGAAGAAGTGCGCTGTGACTGGAAGGGCAAGGACATCCAGTTCTTATGCGACTTCTTCGCGGAGTGGTACCACTGGCGGTCGGGGGTCAACAACGGGCTGGACTACATCGAGAAGTTCAGCTGGATCAACTACGAGAACGACTACGGCATGGTCTTCGTGACCTCCGGCCCGGGGTTCAAGATGACCGCCGACTTCACGCACCTTCAGGGCCTGCAGATGGACGACGAAGGGCCGGACGGGCAGAAGCTCATCGAGAAGTGGGTCAAGGAGCTCGGGCCGAAGCGCATGGCCGACTTCGAACCCGGGCCCTGGCCGACGTTCAACAAGTTCTTCACCCGGGAACTCAAGGACGGCGCGCGGCCCATCGCCCCCCGGGACGAGGACGACAGCGTGGTGGTCGCCCCGGCCGACTGCGTCATCAACATGATCGTCGACGAGCTGACCGAGACCACACCGATCCCGGTCAAGACGGTGACCATGAACGTCCGGCAACTGCTCGGCGACTCCGACTACGCGGAGGCGTTCATCGGCGGTACGGCGGTGTCGTGCATTCTGATGCCCGACACCTACCACTGGTACCACTCCCCGGTGAAGGGCCAGGTGGTGGAGGCCCGCGAGGACCTCCGCGGCGTGTACTACGGGATGCGGGACTTCCCCGAACTGCTCAACAAGGGGAACGTCGGCTACGGCTACGACTACGAGATGTTCGACAACTTCCGCCGGGGATACCTCGTCATCAAGACCTGGTACCCCGACGCCGAAGGAAAGAACAGTGAGGTGGGGTTCGTCGGGATGGTGCCCGTCGGCCTCAACTCGATCGCCTCCGTGAACTTCCTGGAGAAGTTCCAGGGGCTGGCCCCGGGCCTCACGATGCCCGTCCCGGTGGAAAAGGGCGAAAAAATCGGGAACTTCATGTACGGCGGATCCCTGAACATCCTGCTGTTCGAACCCGGCCGGTTCCCCGCGCTGCAACTCCTCCAGGGCCAGCGCATCGGGGTCCTCGAACAACCGGAGCGCACGGCAGGGCTGTTCACCGGCTCCTACCACACGCAGTCCCGGCGGCGTCGCCCCCTGGCCCCTTGACCCTTCTGCCGAACGGACGGTGAACCATGGCATCACCGGACCTCGTCACCTCGATTCCGGCGAACATCCCCGACACCCAGCGCATCGACCTGAAGGTCCGCTCCTACGCAGGGCACGTGCACGTCGAGAGCACGGACCACCCGGGGACCGACAACAACCTGTTCTACTGGTTCTTCGAGAGCCAGACCTGCGATCCCGGGGTCGCCGTCCCCGACCAGCAGGAGCTGATCAGCCGGACGCCGCTGCTGATCTGGCTCAACGGTGGCCCCGGCGCCTCCTCGCTCCTGGGCCTGTTCCTGGAGAACGGACCGCTGGCCATCGGCGACGACGCCGCCGGGACGGTATCGGTGCGTCCCACCTCCTGGAACCAGGAGGCGCACGTCATCTTCTGGGACCAGCCCGTCGGCAGCGGCTACAGCTACTCCGAGGCCGGGGAGTACGTCCACGACGAGGACACCCTCGCCACGATGTTCCGGGAGGGGCTGCAGAAGTTCTTCAGCCTGCACCCGGAGTACGCGCGGTGTCCGCTGTACGTCTGCGGCGAGAGCTATGCCGGGAAGTACGTTCCGGCGATCGCCCTGGAGATCGACCGGCACAACGGTCAACTCCCGGAAGAGCAGCGCATCGACCTCAAGGGGATCTCCGTCGGCAACGGCTGGATCAAGCCCGAACTGTCGGTCCGCGTCATGATCGACTACGCCTATGCGACGGGCTTCATCGGCATCGGCCAGAAGGAGTCCCTGGACAGGTCCTACGAGGACTTCCGGACCGCCCTGGCCGACAAGGACATGGACGCGGCCTACCGCCTCGGCAACGACATCGTGGACACGACCCTGGCCTACGGCGGCAACTTCGACGTCTACGACGTGCGGAGCTGGACCGATCTGCCCATGGGGCCGCTGACCGCCTACCTGAACAGCGAAGCGGTGAAGAAGTCCCTGCACGTCTCCCCGGACGTCCCCTGGCAGAGCGCCGACGACAAGGGCCCGGTGACCGAAGCGCTGATCCCGGACAACATGGCGGACGCCTCCGGGGTGTACGCCACGATCATCGAAAAGGGCTACAAGACCCTGCTCTACACCGGCAACTTCGACACCGCCTGCGGATACCAGAGCACCGAGGAGATCCTGGACGGCCTCATGCAGCAGAAGGGGGACTGGCGCAACGCCCCCCGGCTGATCTGGAAGTACGCGCAGGGGAACCCGAAGGGATTCGTCCGCAGCCTCGGGAATCTGACGCAGGTCAGCATTCCCGACTCCGGCCACGAGGTCCCGGCCTACCAGCCGGAGATCTGCCGGGAGATGCTCTACAACTGGCTCTTCGAGCGCCCCTTCCCCGGCCATGTCCCGGGGCAACTGTTCAAGCCGCGCAACGGCGGCGGCCCGCGCAAGAGCTGAGCGCTCCCGGGGTGGATCCGGCCCGCGGGCCGGATCCACCCCCGCGCCACCGGCGGCTCACCCCCCGTACGTCGCCTCCGCCTCCCCCAGCACCGCCGCGAAGTCCGCCGCCAGGCGCACCGCCTCCGCCTCCTCCAGGTCCGCCGCCGTGATCCGGACCCCCGGCTCCGACGCCACGCGGAAGCGGGCCCCGGCGGCCACCCACCACCCGCGCGTCCGCAGCCCGTTGACCACCGCCGACTCGTCCCGCACGGGCACCCAGACGTTCATCCCGCTCCGGCCGTGCCCGGTGACGCCCCGCTCCGCGAGCGCCGTCACCAGCCCGTCGCGCCGCCGGGCGTACGCCGTTCCCGCCCGTTCGACCAGCGCCGACGTGTCCGCGTCCGTCAACAGGGCCAGGACGGCGGCCTGGAGGAGATGGCTGACCCAGCCCGAGGTGAGGAGCAGCCGCCCGTCGTGCCGCGCGAGCGTCGTCGCGTCGCACGCGGCCGCGGCCCACCGCAGGTCCGCGCCGAGGGACTTGGTGACGGTCCGGACGTGGGCCCAGCGGGTCAGGCCGGCCGCGCACAGCGAGTGGAGCGGGGCGCCGGCGATGCCCGACGCGTAGTCGTTCTCGACGACCAGGACGTCGGGGGCCTCGCGCAGCAGTGCGGCCAGGGCGTCGCGGCGTGCGGGGGAGAAGCGGCCGCCGTACGGGTTCTGGGCGCGCGGGCTGTGCACCACGGCCCGTACGCCGCCGTCCCGGAGCGCCGTGCGCAGCGCGTCGGGGCGCATCCCCTCCCCGTCCACGGCGACCGGCACGGTGCGCAGTCCCAGGGCCGTGACGAGGTCGAGGAGGTGGTGGTAGCCGGGGTCCTCGACGGCGACCGCGTCGCCCGGGCGCAGTTCGACGGAGAGCAGCCGGCCCACCAGGTCGAGCGCCCCGTGCGCGAAGGTGATGTGCTCGACGGGGACGCCGTCGCGGCCCAGCCAGGCGCGCACGGCCTCCTCCAGCTCCGGCAGCCGGGGCGCCGCCCGGTGCGAGCGGGCGCCGGGCGACAGGCGCACCGGCGGCGCCACATCGGGCAGCAGCGCCGGATCGGGGTGGCCGCCCGCCAGGTTGCGCAGCCCCTCCGGGACCTTCGGCGGACGGCGCGAGGCGACGGCGGGCGCGTCCGCGACGACCGTGCCGCCGCGGCCCCGGGTCACGACGATGCCGCGCCGGCGCAGCTCCTGGTAGGCGGTCGCGACGGTGCCGGGGCTCACCCCGAGCCGCTCGGCGAGGCGGCGCACCGGGGGCAGGGCGGCCCCGGACTCCAAGGCCCCCTCGGACACGGCGCGTTCGACGGAGGCGGAAATCCCTTTGGCCGTCGTCCCGGTGATCGCATATTGTATTGCCACGTAGTCAAGTATGTATCGATACAAAGTGGTTGGCAAGGCGGGGCGCCAACCGTGCGGGGGGACGCATGACCGGGAGATACCGCAACGCCGTGGGCCGCATACCGGGCGGCCGCGACGGACGCCGCATGCTGGCGGTCTCACTGGTGGACCGGACCGGCAGCGGCCTGTGGGCCGCCACCTCGGTCCTGTACTTCACCTACGTCGCCCAGCTGTCCGTGGGCCAGGTCGGCACCCTGGCCGCCGTCGCCGGATGCGCCGGCCTCGCGGGCGCCCCGGCCGGCGGCCGCCTCGCCGACCGGCTGCCGCTGACGCGGGTGCTCATCGCCTTCCAACTGCTGCGCGCCGCGGCCTCCATGGCCCTGCTGCTCACCCACGCCTTCCCGCTGCTGCTGGTCTGCTCGGCGGCCGGCGGCTTCGGCGACCGGGCGGCGAGCGTGCTCACCAAGCTCTACTCCGCCCGCGTGTCCGGCGCCGACCGGGTGCGCTACCAGGCGGTCAACCGGACCGTCGCCAACGTCGGCTGGACGGTCGGCGGCCTCGGCGCCGCCGCGGCCCTCGCCGCCGGCACGACGGCCGTCTACCGCGTCCTCCTCCTGGGCGACGCCCTCTCGTTCGCGGCCGCCGCGCTCCTCACGGCGCGCTGCACGGAGATCGCCGCCGGTCCCGCGGCCGCCGCCCCGCACCCCGGCGAGGGGCCCGTCACCCCCTGGCGCGACCGGACGTACCTGGCCTACGTGGTGACGGACGCGCTGCTCTTCTTCGACGACGCCGTCTTCAAGGTCGGCCTGCCGCTGTGGGCCGTGCACGCCACCGACGCGCCCGACGGGGCGGTCCCGGTGCTGCTCGTACTCAACAGCGTGATGGTGGTGGCCTTCCAGGTCCCGCTCTCCCGCTTCGGCGCCACGACCGGCGCGGCCCATCGCCTCCTCCTGCCGCTCGCCCTGGTCTTCGCGGCGGCCGGCGCCGCGATGGCGGCCTCCGCGGTGCACGGCGCCGCGATGGCCACCGTGTGCCTCGCCGTCGGGGCGGCGGCCTTCACCCTCGCCGAGATGCTGCACGCCATCGTCTCCTGGGAGTTGTCGATCGCGCTGGCCCCCGAGGCGGCCCAGGGCGCCTATCTGGGCGTCCACGGTCTCGCCCAGGCGAGCCAGCGCGCGGCCGGCCCGCTCGCCGTCACGGCGGCGGTCGCCGCCGGGCCGCTCGGCTGGGGCGCCTTCGGCGCGGTCATCGCGGGCTCCTGCCTCGTCCAGCACCGGCTCGTCCGCGGCCGGGTCGCGGCACCGGCCGCCGGTGCCTGAACGCACCGTGCGGGTCACGCCTGTTGACGGTGGCCGGGGGCGCCCGCCGGGCCGTCGCCGGACCGTTCCCCTCCGGCGGGGAAGCACCCCGTCGTGGGGCGGGCGTCCGCGGACCGTGCGCCCGGCACCGCCCGGTGCGCACCGCCGCCCCGTGCGAGCGGCCGCGAGAGCAGCGCCGCCCCGGCCGCCAGCGCCGTCACCACCGCGCCGGCCGTGACGAAGGCCCCCGGGGGCGAGAGGTCCGCGAGCGGGGGCAGCAGCAGTATCGCGGTCACGCTGCCCGCGCGGGCGGCCGTGTGCTCGACGGACATCAGGCGCAGGCGCTCGGCCGGCGGGAAGACGCCCAGCCGCGCCCGCAGGGTGACGGTCCCCAGCGGGGCGGCCAGTCCGACGAGCACGGAGAGCAGTTCGAGGACGGACACGTGCTCGGTCAGCCCCATGCAGGCGGTCGCCACCCCGTCCGTCGCCCACGCGCCGCAGCACACCAGGAGCCAGGCGCGCGGCCGCCAGACCCCGGCGACGGGGTTGCCGATGAGCGCCCCCACCCCGACGGCGGCGGTGATCAGCCCGTACACACCGGCCCCGGCCCCGTGCCGGGCGGCCAGCAGCGCGGGCATGGCCACGGTGGTCGCGGCGGCCGTGAACGGCAGGGCGCCGTGCGCCAGGATGCCCAGGCCCACCCTGGGATGCGCCCGCAGCAGCTCCGGCGCCCGCGCCGCCGGCGGGCGGCCGCCCGGTGCGGAGGGCGCCACGGGGTCGTGCCGCCGGGCCATGGCGGCCAGCGCCGCCGCCGACACCGCGAAGGACGCCCCGACGAAGGCAAACAGCTCCACCTTGGAGAACACCAGCAACAGCACGGCGGCACAGGCGTGTCCGGTGGTGCGGGCGATGCGGCTGGTGAGGTCGAACAGCCCGGTCACCGGCTGGACGCGCCCCGGCTCGACGAGTGTGGGGAGCAGCGCCTCCAGGTTGGGGTCGAAGAGCGCCCCGAGCGTGCCGAGCGTGAGGACGCCCGCGAACACGACGGCCGTGCCCGGCGCGTCCGGCGACCACAGGAACGGCAGGGCCGTGGCCACGGCCGCCCGCGCGGCGTCCACCCGGGCCAGGGCGCCGTACGAGGCGAAGCGGGCCACCACACGGCGGCCGGCCGCGCCGAGCACGACGTAGGGCGCCGATTCGAGGATCGCCACCAGCCCCATCAGCGAGGCCGACCCCGTACCCGCCCACACGCTCCACATCACCGCGACGGTGTGGAGCCGGTCGCCCAGGACGGACAGGCTCCGTGCGACCCACAGCATCAGCACGGGCCCCCGCCGCAACAGCCGCAGATACTCCATCCGCCCTCCCGGCCCACCACCCGTACCTGTGGTCAAGCTAGTCGGCGGGCAAGGACAGCAAGGGCCTTTCGGGACGACAACACCCTTGCGGGCGGAAGGTGATGAAGGGAAGGTAACGGGCGTTCGACGGACGGGGGCACGGAAGGGCACGGTCCCTGCCGGCAGTGGTGTCCCTCCGCACATGAGGACCGCCGCCCGGCCGGCCACCGGGCCCGGCCGGCCCGGTGTGCCGCCGGCCCCGGGCGGCGGTCGGCTCCGGGCCCCCACGGCCGGAGCGCCGGTCCGGGCCGCTCGGCGGACGTACCCCGACGCCCTCCCCCGATTCCCGTGAGCGACCCGGTCCGGTCCTTCCAGTCAACCGGAACCCCTGGTCGCGGAGCGGTCGCCCGCCGGGCGGTTCCCGGTGACGAGGGTCGCCAGCAGTGCCGCGGCCGCCGGACGGCGCATCACGAAATGGACGTCCCAGTCCGCGCCGCGCGCCAACTCGGCCTCCACCGCGGCCCACAGCGCCCCGACGCTCGTCCCGTACGGCAGCCCGCCGCGCCCCGAACCGAGCAGGGGGAAGCACACCGACCGCAGCGGCGGGCCGAAGGCGTCGCGCTCCTCCGCCATGACCTCGAAGACGCGGGCCGCGGTCCGGGTGACGTCCGAGGGCAGGACGTCGTAGTCGTTGGTGCCGGGCCGGGGGATCGCCACGGCGGAGTGGTAGATCCGGCGGATGCCCCGGGCGGCCAGCGAGCCGGGGCCGGTCGCGGCCACCGTGCCGGACGGGACGGGCCGGCCGGCCGCCCCGTTCTCCTCCGCCCAGGCGCGCAGCGCGTCGTGGACCGGGTCCTGGAGGATGTCGCCGTTGACCCCGCGCACGGCCCCGGCGCGGCGCAGCGACGCGGAGACCGACGACTTGTAGGGCTCGGGCAGCGCGAGGTGGGTGTTGGTGGGGGAGACCACGACGTCCACGTCGCGCAGCAGGTCCACGGGGTGGACGTGGACGGTGAAGCGGGCCGTGCGCCGGGCCACCGGGACGTACAGGACCCGGTGGGTGGCGGTGGTCTGCCAGCTGACGGCCCCCGGCCCGTACGTCCGGCCGATCATCTCGGTGACCTGCCCGAGCACCATCAACTCCTGGTCCTTGCGGAAGCGTTCGACGCTCACCCCGTACAGCTCGGCGGCGCGCCGCCGCCGGTCGGCGCCCGGCCAGTCCCGGGTGCCCTGGGCCAGGCCGAGCACATACTCGGCGGCCGTGCGCAGCGTGCCCTCGTCGAGCCGGGCCACCGAGAGCCGCAGCAGGCTCTCGACGGTGCCGTCCGGCGTCTGGGCCGCCGCCATCTCCAGGGCGGGCAGCCGCAGCGAGCGCAGCCGGGTCAGGCCCGCCCTCCTGACCTCCCTCAGCTCCCGGAGTATGGCGGGGAATTCATCATCCAGCGGTGGGTCGGACGGCATGGCTCCGCCAATCGGGGTCGGGCGAGCGGGTGGGGACGAGCGGTGCGGTGGGGCCGGTGCGGTTCACTGCGGCCACGGGGGGACGATGGCCGCGCGCAGGGGGGCGAGGAGCAGGTTCGCCTCGGCGATGCCCCGGGGGGATCCCAGGTCCCGGTAGGCGTGGACGCGCACGGGGGAGACCACCGGGCCGGGGCAGCGGTCCTGGAAGAGGACCGAGGACAGCCGCGGGCGGTGGCGCCGGGACTGCCACACCAGGCCCATGGCCCCGGGGGTCTGCGCCCGCATCGCGCTCGCCCAGCGCCGCGTCGTGGCATAGTGCTCCCCCTCCGCCTCCAGCAGCCACGAGTCCTGGCACACCGCGGCCAGGTCCTCCTCCGTGATCAGTGAGATCAGGTGCAGCTCCGCCTCGGTGACGAGCATGCTCAGCGCCCGGCCGGCGACCGCCGCGTAGGGGATGAGGCGCATGCCCGACCCGGCGTCGAAGTCCAGCGAGCGCAGGAGCGTTTCGGCCAGGGCGGTGGCCGGGTCGGAGGCCATGTAGAGGGAGCCGTACGGGTCGGGCGGTGTGCCGTCGAAGCGGTTGCCGCAGAAGCGGGGGCCGGGGGCGGCGGGCTTGAACTGCCCGGCGGGCCGGCGGCCGGTGTGGACGCGCCACCACCGTCTGCCGGCGGGGACGACGTACAGGTTGGGACGCATCGTGTACGTGGCCGGGGAGATGTTGCCGGTCATTCCTCCCCCTTCACCAGCGCCTGCGCGGCACTGGCCAGGACGTCGTCCGGCAACTCCCCCAGGAGCGAGGCGGGCGGTCCGCCCAGCCAGGTGTTGCCGCTCAACCACCAGTCCGCGGCGCCCCAGGGATCGACCTCTGCGAGCAGCAGCTGGTTGACCCAACGGACGACGGAGACGGGCCCGCCGGTTTCACCGGCGAACTGGAAGGCGGGGTACCGGTCGCCGCGGACCGGGTCCGCCAGCCGTATCAGGTCCCGGGGGAGGGGATCCTCGGCGCACCGGTCGCGCGCCTCGGCGGCGGAGAGCGAAGGGGCGGCCAGCAGCCGCCGTTTGACCACGGCGATGATCTCCGTGGTGCGGGGGGCGGAGGCGCGGCCGGTCATCAGCTCGGCGAGCAGCAGCCAGGCCAGGCCGGAAGGGCCGGTGTGCGGGCAGGCCGCCCCGGCCGGGGGACCCGGGGACGGGGCGCCCGGCGGGGACGAGGGGGAGGCGGGGTGGTCCGCCGGCAGCGGCGACAGGGCGTTGCCGACGCCCCGTTCCGCGCGGGCGGCCGCCGGTCCGGCGCCGGGCGCGGAGGCGAGGTCGTGCAGGGCGGCCAGGAGCAGGGCGTACTGCTCGTCGTCGAGACACGCGCGGATGCTGTCCGCGTGCTGCCCGATCAGGTGGAGCAGTTCCTCCACGGGCTTCATGCGGACCTCCCCCCGGGCACCGGGCGCAGTGCTTCCCCCGGTGCCCGACCCCACGGGTCCGCAGGGGCGTGCCACGCGCGTGTCGCCTCGTCACGGTTCACGGACCGAAGGTAGCGACTCGCACGCCTTTTCGTACGCCGGAATCGCAGTTCGCCCCACCGGACACCACCGTCACGTGAACACCACGGGTTGTGGAGGGACATGCCCTTGACACCGATGCCGTCATCCTACGGCGCCGTCACCGCTTGCGACACGGGTGCGACCCCGCGGCTCACCTCCTCCCCGGACGGGCCAGCACCAGCTCCGTGTTGTGGTCGAGGGCCGTGCCCAGTTTCTTCGCCGGGGTGGCGTAGGGGTCGTTGTAGGACAACTCCCGGTAGAGCGCGGCCAGTCCCGCCTCCGAGGTGTCCGAGACGTCGGTGCGGTAGGGGGCGGCCGACTCGACGAGCGTGGTGAACAGGGACAGTGTGCCGTCGCCGTTGTCGGTGAGCTCGATGATCCGGGCCTGCTGCGGATAGTCGATGTGGGAGGCGGTGTTGACCTCCCAGAAGGCCCGCTCGGGCACGGCGTGGCCGTGGGCGGTGATCCGGTTCTCGTGGCTGTGGCCGTTCACCCAGGCGACGACGTTGGGGAAGCGCTGGAGGAGGGCGACCAGTTCGCCGCCGTCGTGCCGCTTCTCGAAGGGGCGGTGCGGGTCGGGCAGCAGGTTGCCCATCGACGTGCTGGTGTGGTGGCTGAAGACGACGACCAGTTCGTCCGTGCCGGTCCCGCGCACCGTGCGGCCGTCCTTGTCGTACCAGTGTCCGCTGCGGGACTTCAGGACCGACTCCAGCCACGTCAGCTGGGCCGTGCCGACCGAACCGTCCGCGAAACCGGCCGGGTTGGTGGTGTCCAGGCTCACTCCCAGGACGCCGTCGGCGACGGGGAAGGTGTAGTACAGCCGCCCCTGCTCCACCGCCGGGGCCGTGAACCCGTGGCCGGCCGGCCCGGCCCCGGTGTACCGGGGGTCGAGGTGCGCCTTCGCGAACTCGGCCGGGGTGAACGGCGCGCGGCGCGGGTCGGGGGTGACGCGGCGCACGGGACCGGCTGTCTTCAGCAGATGGGCCAGGCGCTTGACGGCCTTCCCGGGATCGGTGCGCAGGGCGTCGGCCAGCGCGGCCGCCTCGGCGCCGTCGCAGCCCTCCAGCTTGCGGTCGCCGGTGTAGAGGGAGCGGAGCAGGCCGAGGTCGGGCAGGGTGCCCTCGACGCTGTCGTCGTGGTTGCCGACCGTGGTGTACCAGGGCGTGCGCAGCCCCGGCGCGGTGAAGGGGCGGCCCGCGGCCGTCAGGAATCCGGGGATCCGGGGGAAGCCCTTGGCCTTGTAGACGTCGTTCGAGGACGACTCGGGGTTCCAGTACTCGGCGTTCCCGGAGTTCTGCACGCCCTCGTAGCGGGCGGGGTCGCCGCTGTTCGGGGTGATCCGGCCGCCGCTCATCACCGAGAGGTACCAGTCGAGTTCGACCTTCTCGTGGTTGTCGGTGTTGTCCCCGGTGGCCATCACCAGGGAGAACGGCGCGCCGGTGTAGGGGCCCCGGGCCAGCGCGTTGACGCGCTCCACGAGGGACGAGGCGCCGCGCACGGTGAGCGTCTCGTGGGGGCGGTGCGCGCTGTCGATGAAACGGGCCAGGTACTCGAACCGCACGGGCGACTCGGTGTCGGCCAGGTGCAGATCGGTGAACTGCACGAAGCAGGCCAGGGCGGTGCGCGCACCGTCGCGGGCGGCGGCCCGCCGGGCGCCCCGGGGGGCGAGCTCGTCCCGGACGACCAGCGGCCAGCCGGGGCCGGACCGGAGCCGCTTGTACGGGCCGGCGCCGGTGGGCTCGGCGACCTGGGCGAGGGTCGTGCCCTCGATGCGGACGGCCCGCGCCGCGGTGGCGGCGACGGCCCGGTCGAGCGTGGCCGCGGACGCGAAGCGGCCGTCGGCCAGGGACAGGGACGCCGCGGCGGCCACGGCCGCCGTGCCGGTGAGGAACTGGCGCCTGTTGTATGAGGACATGCCTCGTTCTCCTGGTGGGGTGCCGGACAGCGGAATCGCACTACTGTTCAGTAATGGTGGGTCGTCAGAATGCCGGGCGGCCCTGGCCGTTGTGTGAACGGTCGGCGAAGGGTTGGTGAGCGACCGGTGTCCGTGCCGCCGGCCGACGGGCCGCGTCTCCAGGGACGCCCGGAACGGCCCGGACGTTCCCTGCCGTTGGCGGTGAAACCGTCAAAGCGGTCCGAAATCAGGCCACTTGCCGTGAAGGGGGACGGTATCGCCGTCCTTCCTCCGTCAACCCCTCGCTCTTTCGGATGAGTTACGTTTTCCCGCCCCCGGCCGGCGCCAGCATCTAGGGGACTTCACGACGGACCCACCACCCCCACAGACGGACTCCGAGGAGCAGCGCCTCGATGGCCACCACCGGCACCACGGGTGACTCCCGCGCCCCCGTCCCGGCGCGCGGCGCCAGGAGCGCCCACGACGCCGCCCGCACCAGACTCCTCGGCCTCCAGCGCCAGGACGGCTCCTGGGAGGGCGAGATGGAGTGGAACACCACCGGCACCGCCCAGTACGTCATCGTCATGCGGATCCTGGAACGCCCCCTCGACGAGGCGACCCGCCGGGGCCTCGTCCAGCACTTCCGCTCCGCCCGCAGCCCCGGCGGCGGCTGGGCCCTGCACCCCCAGGGCCCGCCCTCGCCCTACGCCACCACCCTCGCCTACCTCGCCCTGCGCCTCCTCGGCGCCGCCCCCACCGACCCCCTGACCGCCGAGGCCGCCGCCTGGCTCCGCGCCCTGCCCGGAGCACCCGCCGTGCCCCAGTGGGGAACGTTCTGGCTGGCCCTCCTCGGCCTCGTCCCCTACGAGGACCTCGCCCCCGTCCCGCCCGAGGCCATGCTGCTCCCCGCCCGGGCACCCCTGCACCCCTCACGCCTGCTGGGCTGGACCCGCATGCTCTACCAGGCCATGGCCTACCTCTACGGGACGCGCTTCGCCGCCGACCTGGGCCCGCTGGCCGCCGAGCTGCGCCACGAGCTCTTCCCCCACGGCGGCCGCACCGGCGAACCGCTCCCCGGCATCGACGCGCACTTCCCGCCCGGCCGCGCCCTGCGCCTCCTGACGCACTGCCTGCGCGGCTGGGAGCGCGTGCACAGCCGCGGACTGCGCCGCGCCGCCCTGGAGCGCTGCCACCGCGCCGTCGCCGACGAGCAGCACGCCTCGCCCCACCACGGCCTGTCCTCGGCCAACGCCCTGCTCGAATGCCTCGTGCTGTACGCCCGCGACCCCCACCACCCGCTGCTCGAAGGCGCCGTGGGCCGCCTCGCGTACTGGCGCTGGACGGACACCCGGCGCGGCGTACGCATCTGCGGCGACCGCTCGACGGTCTGGGACACCTCGTTCGCCGCCCAGGCCCTCCTCGCCGCGGACCCCGGCCACGTCCCCGACGCGGTGCTCCGCGCCCGCGCCCACCTCGCCGGCGCCCAGGTCACCGCGTACACCGGACTGGTCGCGCCGCTGCGCACCGTGCTCGGCGGCTGGGCCTTCTCCGACGGCAACAGCCGCTGGCCCGTCGGCGACTGCACCGCCGAGGCCCTCAACGCCCTTCTGGACGACGGCGGTTCCGCCCCGCCCCCGCTGCCGCCGCACTCCCTGCACGCTGCACTGGGCGTCCTGCTGGACCGGCAGAACCGCGACGGAGGCTTCGGCACCCTCGACCGGCAGCGGGCGGGACGGTGGCTGGAGGCGCTCAACCCCACCGAGATGTTCCTCGGCTGCATGACCGACAGCTCCTCCGTCGACTGCACCGGCTCCGTCCTCACGGCCCTCGCCCGCCTGCGCCGCCACCTGGACCCGGACGACCGCAGACGCGCCGAGACGGCGACCGGCCGGGCCGTCGCCTACCTCCGCGCCGCCCAGAACCCCGACGGCTCCTTCACCGGCACCTGGGGCATCCACCACACCTACGCCGCCTTCCTCGCCGCCCGCGGACTGCGCGCCGCCGGAGTCCGCCCCGACGACCCGGCCCCGGCCGCCCTCGGCCGCTGGCTCGCCACGACCCAGCTCGCCGACGGGGGATGGGGCGAGAACTGGCGCGGCTGCGCGGAACGACGCCACATCCCCCTCGACCACGGCCTGCCCGAGATGACCAGCTGGGCCGTCCTCGCCGCCCTCGACACCCTCGGCCCCCGCCACCCCGCCGTCGCCCGCGGCATCCGCTGGCTGTGCGACCACCAACGCCCCGACGGATCCTGGGAGAACGACCACGTCAACGGCGTCTCCTTCGCGACCCTGATGCTCCGCTACCCCCTCTACTCCGCCTACTTCCCGACTCTGGCCCTCGGCCGCTACCTGCACGCCACCGCCACCACCACCCCCGCGACGGGATCGCCGGCCCGTGCCTGGACCACCGGAACGGGGCGATGACGACGGCCTCTTTCGACGTGACGGCCTCCTTCGACGTGACCGTCGTCGGCGCCGGACCGGCCGGCTGTGCCACCGCCCTCGCCCACGCCCAACTCGGCCGGCGCGTCCTCCTCCTGGAAGCCGCGCACCGGGCCCCCGCGCGCCTGGCCGGCGAATGGCTCCACCCCCAGGGCCTCGCCGTCCTGCACCGGCTGGGCGTCGACCTGGCCCCGGCCCGGCCCGTCACCGCCCGCGGCTTCGTCCTCCACCCCGAGGACGGCGGCCCGCCGATCACCCTGCCCTGCCCCCGGGGCGGCCGGGCCGCCTCCCTGCACCACCGCGACCTCGTCACCGCCCTGCGCACCGCGGCCGGCGCCCACCCCGGCATCACCCTCGCCCTCGGCGCCCGCGTCACCGCCGTCCACGGCGCCACCGTCACCTGGACCCACGGGTCCGGACCCGAACACCGCGTCCCCGCACGCCGGATCGTCGGTGCCGACGGCCAGTCCTCCCTCGTCCGCCGCCTCCTGCACCCCGCCCCCGCACCCGCGACGACGGTCTCCCGCACCGCCGGACTGCTGCTGCACGGCGTCGCCCTGCCCCGGGAGGGCTACGGCCACCTCTTCGCCGGCGCCCCCGGCCCCGTCCTGGCCTACCGCCTGGACGCCGGCACCGTACGGCTGACCCTGGACGTCCCCCTGCTTCCCCTGCGCGGCGAACGGCTCCTGTCGTACGTGCGCCACGCCTACCCGCCCGCCCTGCCCGGCCCCCTGGCCCGCGCCCTGCGGGCGGTGCTGGAACACACGCCCCCGCAATGGGCCGTCAACCGCCTGCGCCCCCGCGGCTTCCACGGACGCGGCCGCCACGCCCTGGTCGGCGACGCGGCCGGCACCTGCCACCCGCTCACCGCCTCCGGCCTCACCATCGCCCTGCGCGACGCCGAATGCCTCGCCCGCGCACGGGACCTCACCGCCCACTCCGCCCGCCGCGCCGCCGCCGTCCGCGCCCACGAACACCTCGCCGCCGCGCTCCACCGCCTGTTCTGCGACCCCGCCCGGCCCACCGCCGACCTCCGCCGCGGCCTCTACGCCGTCCTGCGCGCCAGCGCCTCCGAGCGCGAACGCACCATGCGCGTCCTGTGCGTCGAGGAGCACAGCACCCCGGCCCTCGCCGGCGCCGTTCTCCACGTCGCGGCCCGCACCGTGCGGGAACGCCTCGCGGCGGGGGAGGGATACCGGGGGATCGCCGACTGCATGGGCTGGCTGCGGTGGATGAGCCGTACACCGGGGCCGGTGACCTGAATTCCCGTCACTGTCCCTAAAAGCCGGGCGTATTGGCGATAGACGCGGCCTAACCCCCCATAGAAAACTTCACATGCCCACCGCCGGTCATGTCGATGTACATTGCAATCGAATGATCGGAAATGGCTGTCGGACCGCGTGCGCCATGTTTCCCGAAGGGTGTGTATGAAAGCCGTCGATCCTCCGGAGCCCCTGCCGCCGGGCGGCGCATACGAATTGCGCAAGGTTCCGCTGACCGCCGTCGCACCCACCCCGCTCAACCCGCGCCGCGCCTTCGGCACGGCGGCGGAACGGACGGCCCTCGGCGAAAGCCTGCGCAGGGCCCAGCTCGCGCCCTGCGTCGCCATGACGCGGCGCGCCTACACGGCCCTGTGGCCCGAGCACACCGAGGCCGTCGGAACCGCGGAATACGTCCTCATCAACGGCGAACGCCGTTACCGCAGCGCCCTGCACGTGGGCCTCGCCACCCTGGACCTCGCCCTGCGCGACGACCTGGCGACCTCCCGCGAGGACCTCGTCAACCACGTACTGGCCGAGAACCTCCAACGCGAGGACTTCGACGTCATGGAACGCGCCCGCGGAGTCCGGCAGCTCGTCGACATCTGTGCGGAACAAGGTGCGTTGGGGGCCCAGAGCCGGGCGGCGGCCCGCCTGGGGCACAACCGCTCCTGGGTCACCAACCAGCTCGCCCTCCTGCGCCTCCCCCAGGAAATCCAGGGCATGCTCAGCTCCGGCGAACTCCCCGAAAGGGAGGGCCGCCGTCTGGCCCGTCATCACAAACAGCATCCCGAGCTGAGCACGGGGGAATTGCTGGCCCACTGGAGGACCACGAGGGAACAGCGGAAAGCGGAACGCACTCCCGCTCCACCGCCCCCGGCGCCGGTGTCCCCGCCCGTGCCCCCGTCCATCAGGCCCCCGTTGCCCACGGACAGCGCCCGGCCGCCGCTCCCCGGCATCCCGCGACGCCCGTACCCGTACCGCCCCGGCCTCCCCCGTTCCGTCGTCCCGGCCGCGGCCCTTCTGGTCCGCAGACTGGGCACGACCCCGCGCGACCAGGCCAGGACCCTGGCCGCCGGCCTCGACACACGGGGCCTCAGAGAACTCTCCGAAGCGCTGCGCCCCTATCTGTGAAAGGACGGAGCCGCCCACCAGTTGCCGTCTACACTCAAACCCTGTGAAGCCTCGAAGAATCACCGCACGCGCGGCGCGACTCGCCGCCCCCCTCGCCCTCGCCACCGCCCTGCTGAGTGCGTCCACGGCCTTCGGCACCGGCGCTTCCGCGGCCGAAGCGCACGTGGCGCACCCGTCGGTGGCGACGGCGTCGGCGCCCGGCAAGGCGCCTACCGCCCCCTACGGCATCCTCCCGGCCGGAGGACAGCAGGCGGCCGTCGCCAAGAACTGCCAGAAGATACCCGGCAAGAAAAAGGGCAGTTGCAACGAACCGCACCGCAAGTGCCGGCAGAAGGGCGCCAAGGCCGTCTCCGCGGCCGGAGTGAAACTCACCTGCCGGGTGGCCCCCTGGGACGGACGACTGCGCTGGCTGGCCGCCGGGGAGTGAGCGGCGCCGACACCCGGCGTCAGGACGGCAGTTCGTCCGGGGACGGGTAGGACGACTGCGCCCCCGCCCGCGTCACGGAGGCGGCGCCGACGCGTACCGCGAACCGCACCGCCTCCACCAACGGCGCGCCGCCCGCCAGTTGCGCGGCCAGCGCGCCGGTGAACGCGTCCCCGGCGCCCGTGGTGTCCACGGCGCGCACGGCGACACCGGGCACGGCCACCGGCTCCGGCGCCGTGCCGTCCAGGGCGAGGGCACCCTCGCCGCCGAGGGTGACGACGACCGAACGGGCACCCCGCTCGCGCAGCACCCGGGCCCGGTCCGCCGCACTTCCCGCCGCGTCACCGGACAGCAGGCGCGCCTCGTGCTCGTTGACGACGAGCGGATCGGCCGCCGCGAGCAGCTCCGGATCGAGTGCGTCCGGCACGGGCGAGGGGTTGAACACCACGCGCGCGCCCGCCTCCCCGGCCAGCGCGGCCGCCGCCCGCACCGTCGCCGGCGGGACCTCCAGCTGGAGCGAGACCACCGCCGAGGCGGCGAAGAGCGGCGCCGCGGCCGCCACGTCGTCCGGCGACAGACGGGCGTTGGCGCCGGGGGAGACGACGATCGCGTTGTCGCCGTCCGGGCCGACCACGATCATCGCCGTACCCGTGCGCGCGCCGCCCTCGACCCGGACGTGGCGCACATCGGTCCCGGCCGACCGCTGCGCGTCCAGCAGCAGTTCGCCGTACGCGTCGTCGCCGACCCGCGCCAGCAGGGCCGTCCGCGCCCCCAACCGGGCCGCGGCCGCCGCCTGATTGGCGCCCTTGCCGCCCGCCGACTCCACCAGATCCGTGCCGAGCACGGTCTCGCCCGCCCCCGGCCGCCGGTCCACCCGCACCGCCAGATCGGCGTTGGCCGAACCGACCACCAGGACGTCGTACGCCCGCGTCGCGTCGCTCTCGCCCGTCACCACAGTCACTTCCGTTCCCACTCCTCGTGCTCAGCCCGCTCAGTCCGTGAACCGGGCCGCGTTCTCCCGCGTCACCAGCACCACCGGCACCTTCACGGTGCGCGGCAGCCGCTCGCCGTCCGCCGCCCGGACCGCCCAGGCGACCGCCTGCCGGCCCAGCAGGGCCGGCTGCTGGGCCACCGTCGCCGTCAGCGTGCCGCCGCGCACCGCCGCGATCCCGTCGGGGGTCCCGTCGAAGGCGACGATCCGCACCTTCCGGCCCGCGTCCGCGCCCAGCGCCTTCGCCGCGCCGAGCGCCATCTCGTCGTTGGCGGCGAAGACCCCGGTCAGATCGCCGTGCGCCTGGCGGAGGTTGGACATCACGTCCATGCCCTTGGTCCGGTCGAAGTCGGCCGGCTGACGGGCCACCACCTCGATCCCGGGATACGCCCGGATGCCCTCGTCGAAGCCCTTCCCGCGCTCGCGCGCGGCGGAGGTGCCCGGCTGCCCCTCCAGGACGGCGACCTTGCCCCGGCCGCCCATCGACGCGGCCAGCGCCCGGGCCGCGATCCGGCCGCCCTCGACGTTGTCGGAGGCGATGGTCGTGCCCACCGTCCCGCCGTTGACCCCGCGGTCGATGGAGATCACCGGCACCTTCGCCCGGTTGGCCACCCCGACGGCCGGCACCGCCGCGTCGGAGTCGACCGGGTTGATCACGGCCGCCCTGACGTCCTGGCTGGTGAAGGTCTCCATCTGATTGACCTGCTGCACCGGGTCGTTCTGCGCGTCCGTGATGTTGATCTTCAGGCCACGGGCTGCCGCCTCGGCCTGCGCACCCTTCTTGATGCCCACGAAGAAAGGGTTGTTGAGGGTGGACAGCGCCAGCCCCAGATCCGTGTTCCCGCCCCGGTCGCAGCCCGCGACGGCCGGCACCGTCAGCGCGCACGCCGCCAGCAGCCCGACGGCCCGCACCCGCCGCCTCACCGGGCGCTCCGCCGGCGCAGCGTGTCCAGCAGCACGGCCACCGCGATGACCAGCCCCGTCGCCACCTGCTGCCAGAACGCCGAAACGCTCAGCAGATTGAGGCCGTTGCGCAGCACCGCGAGGATCAGGGCACCGATCAGCGTGCCCGACGCCTTGCCCGAACCGCCCGACAGGCTCGCCCCGCCGATGACGACGGCGGCGATGGCGTCCAGCTCGTAGCCGACCGCGGCCTGCGGCTGCGCGGAGGTCAGCCGGGAGGCCAGCACGATGCCGGCGACGGCGGCGAACAGCCCCGACAGCGCGTAGACCACCAGCTTGCGGCGCTTGACGTCGATGCCCGACAGCCGGGCCGCCTCCTCGTTGCCGCCGATCGCGAACATCGCCCGGCCCGTGTACGTACGGGCCAGGACCAGCGCCGCCAGCAGCCCCATCGCGGCCATCACCAGCACCGGCACCGGGAGCCAGCCGCCGAGCGTGTCCCCGAGCCGGCTCACCGAGGCGGGGAACGCGATCGGCGAACCACCGGAGATCACCAGGGCCAGGCCCCGGCCCACCGACAGCACCGCCAGCGTGGCGATGAAGGCCGGCAGCCGGCCATAGGCCACCAGCGCCCCCGAGACCAGCCCCGCCACGGCACCCACCGCCAGCCCCAGCAGCACCGCCACCCACACGGGCAGTCCCTGCGACGTCGCGGCCCAGGCGACGACCGTCGCCGACAGCGCCGCCACCGACCCCACCGACAGGTCGATGCCCGCCGACACGATCACGAACGTCACCCCGAACGCCAGGATCGCCGTCACCGACGCCTGCACCCCGACGTTCAGCAGATTCTGTCCGTTGAAGAAGTCCTTCGACAGGACGGCCATCACCACGACCAGCGCGGCCAGACCGCCCAGCGGACCGTTGCGCAGCACCGCCCTCGTGAACCACTGCCCGGGAGTGCTCCCCGGCACCCGCAGCACCTCAGCCGACATCGGAGCCCTCCATCGCGCTCTCGTTCCCTCTGTCCCTGGCACCCGGCACCCGGACGGCCAGTTCCATCACCGCGTCCTGGCCGACCGGCCCGTCCGCCGGCGACAGTTCGCCGGCGATCCGGCCCTGCGCCATCACCAGCACCCGGTCGCTCATGCCCAGCACCTCCGGCAGGTCGCTGGAGATCATCAAGACTCCGCAGCCCGCCGCCGTCAGCTCGTTGACGAGCTGGTAGATCTCCACCTTCGCGCCCACGTCCACGCCGCGCGTCGGCTCGTCGAGGATCAGCAGCCGGACACCGGCCAGCAGCCACTTCCCGATGACGACCTTCTGCTGATTGCCGCCCGACAGCGTCCGCGCCGACTGCCCCAGCCCGCTCATCCGCACCTTCAGCCGGCCCGCCATCGCCGCCGCCTCCCGGCGCTGCGCCCGGCGGTCGACGAAGCCGCCGCGGGTGTCGCGGTCCAGCCGGGCCAGCGTCAGGTTCTCGTCCAACGGCGCGTCCAGCAGCAGCCCCTGGGCCTTGCGGTCCTCCGGCACCAGCCCCAGCCCGGCCCGCATCGCGGCCCGTACGTCTCCCCGGGCCAGCGCCCGGCCGTCCACCTCGACCGTCCCGGCGTCGTACCGGTCCACCCCGAAGACGGCCCGCGCCACCTCCGTGCGGCCCGCGCCCACCAGCCCGGCCAGCCCCACGACCTCCCCGGCGCGCACCTCGAAGCCGACGTCCTCGAAACCGGGCCCGCCGTCCGTGCCCCGCCGGGTCAGCCCCCGCACCCGCAGCAGCGGGGCACCCGGCTCCGGGCGGCGGCGCGGATACTGCTCGCCGATCTCCCGGCCCACCATCAGCCGGATCAGCTCGTCCTCGGACACCGTCGCGGCCACCTCGGCCACCGACCGGCCGTCGCGCAGCACCGTCACCCGGTCCCCGAGCGCGGCGATCTCCTCCAGGTGATGGGTGATGAAGACGACCGCCACCCCGCTGTCGCGCAGCTCCCGCACGATGCCGAACAGGGTCGCCACCTCCGAGGAGGTCAGCACCGCCGTCGGCTCGTCCATGACCAGCACCCGGGCGGCCGTGCCCAGCGCCTTGGCGATCTCCACCATCTGCAGCTGGGCGATCCCCAGCCCCGCGACCGGCGCCGCGGGGGAGACGTCGAGGCGCACCCGCTCCAGCAGACGCGCGGCCCGCTCGCGCATCGCCCGCCGGTCCACCAGCCCGAGCGCGGTGCGCGGCTGCCGTCCCAGGAAGAGGTTCTCGGCCACCGACAGTCCCGGCACCAGGTTGAACTCCTGGTGGATCGTGGCGATCCCCAGCCGCTCCGCGTCCTGCGCGGAACGGATGGCCACCTCCTCGCCGTCCACCACGATCCGCCCCTCGTCGGGACGGTGCACCCCCGCGAGCATCTTGATCAGCGTGCTCTTGCCGGCCCCGTTCTCGCCGAGCAGCACATGCACCTCGCCCGCGCGCAGCGCCAGGTCCACCCCGTCCAGGGCCCGCACTCCCGGGAAGGATTTGGTGACCCCCTCGACGCGCAGCAACTCCGCCCCGCCGGGCGGCCGTTCGCGGCTGTCCCGCACGTCGCCGTTGACGCCGGTCATTCGCCTCTCCTCATCTCGGCGGCCTCAGCGGGACGGTTCGCCGCACGAGCGGCGCACCACCAGCCGGGCCGGCAACAGCACGGACGCGGCCGGACGGCCCTCGATCCGTTCCAGCAGCGTGTGCACCGCCGCCCGGCCCAGCTCCCGCGTCGGCTGGGCCACGGCGGTCAGCGGCGGGCAGGTGTGCGCGAACCAGGGCACGTCGTCGAACGCCACCAGCGCCACGTCGTCCGGGACGCGCAGTCCGCGCGCCCGGAGCTCGTCCAGGGCGCCGAGCGCCATCAGGTTGTCCGCGGCCAGCACCGCGTCCGGCGGTTCCGGCAGCTCCAGCAGCCGCCGCATCATCCGCCGCCCCCCGGCGGGCGTCATGTCCGGCGACGACGCGGCCAGCTCCGGCGGCAGCGCGATGCCGTGCCCGGCCAGCGCCGAGCGGAAGCACTCCAGCCGCTCGTCCCCGACCGGCGTCCCGGCCGGTGCGACGATCACGGCCGGCCGGCGGCGGCCCAGGGACGCCAGATGCGCGGCCAGTTCGGTCAGCGCCGCGCCGCCCCCGGCCCGTACGCACGGGGCGTCGACCCCGGGCACCGGCCGGTCGAGCAGGACCAGCGGCGTACCGGAGGCCACGACCTCGTGCAGCGTCGCCGATCCCTGGCCGGCCGAACTGACCAGCAGGCCGTCGATGCGCCGGTCCAGCAGCGTGCGGACGAGGTCGTCCTGCTGCTCCGGGCTCTCGCCGGCGTTGCCGATGACCAGGCCGTAGCCCAGCCGCCGGGCCTCCTGCTCGACGGCGTCGGCCAGCTCGGTGAAGAACGCGTTGCGCAGATCGCCGATGACCAGGCCCAGCGTCCGGGTGCGCGCCGTGCGCAGCGCCCGGGCCACCACGTTGGGCCGGTAGCCGAGCTCGGCCACGGCGGCCAGGACGCGGTCGCGCGTCCCGGCGACGGGGGAGCGGCCGTTGAGGACGCGCGAGACGGTGGCGACGGAGACGCCGGCCCGGTCGGCCACGTCCTTGATGGTCGCCATCGTGGGCCTCCCCGGTCTTGTGCGATCGATCCGTGTAATCGATTTCGCGGGGACAGGTAATCGATTACATCAAGGGTGCGTCAAGGCGTGCGGGCGGTGGTGCGCATCACATGGCGGTGGTGGTCCTGGGCCGGCCGGGTGTCATCGCCCCGGCCCGGGCCGTGACCGCCCGCCCGCGGCGGACCGCCGCCGCACCATGGCCCCATCGACCTGACACCCCGTCGGAAGGCACCGCGATGGCCACACCTCCGCACACCGGCCGGAACCTGAGCTACTTCGTCATGAGCGCCTCCGCCCGCGCCGATTCGTGGAACACCCGGCTGGCGCGGCTGGCCGCCTCCGTCATCGAGGAGCGCGGCGGCACCGCCGAGGTCGCGACCATCGGCGACTTCGACGTGCCCGGCTACCACGGGGACCACGAGGTGTCCGACGGCATCCCGGACGGTGCCGAGCGCTTCCGGAGCAGGCTCCTGGACCACGACGCGTTCGTCATCTCCTCGCCGGAGTACAACGCGTCCGTGCCGGGCGTGCTGAAGAACCTCATCGACTGGACGTCCCGCTTCCGGCCGCAGCCGTTCAACGAGCGCCTCGGCCTGCTGATGTCGGCCTCGCCCTCCCGGACCGGCGGCAACCGCAGCCTGTGGGCGCTGCGCGTCCCGCTGGAGGCCCTCGGTGCCCGGGTGCACCCCGACATGTTCTCCCTCGCCCAGTCGGCCACCGCCTTCGGCGAGGACGGGCGCCTCGCGCACGGGACGCTCCAGGAGCAGTTCGAGGAGAACGTCCGCGGCTACATGGACCTGGTGGAGGCGATCGTCCGCTACCCGTGCGCGAAGAAGGCGTGGGTGGAGTATCTGGGCCAGCGCCCCGACCCGGCGTTCCGGCGGGCCGAATGAACGGGGTGTGAGGGGAGGGGGACGGACCGCAACGCCCCTGCCTGGATGGACGGTTGATGTCCGGATAGCGAACGCGGGGGAACGTTCATCGGTCAACTCCCTCCCATGTTTTCATCGTGAACCTGTCAAGAACGCGAATCGGGTGGCACTCTCGGCTCGGACCACGTGCACCACAACGGCGCAACACCGCCGTTCGTCCCTCCATGGCCGCACCCGGCGGCCGAGCCGAAGGAGTTCGCGTGAACAACACCCCCCACAGCAGCACCCGTTCGTCCCGCACCGTCAGACGCGGCGCCACCCTCGTCGCCCTCGCCGCCGTGGTGGCCGCGGCCGCCCAGGCGGGCCCCGCGCTCGCCGACCCCTCCCCGTCCCACACCACCGGGGCCCAGCGGCAGTCCCCGGACCGGCGCACCGCGCTGATATCCGAGGCGCGCGACGGCGCCTCGGCCGCCGCGCGCTCGCTCGGCCTGGGCGGCCACGAACGCCTCGTCGTCAAGGACGTCGTCAAGGACGCCGACGGCACCGTGCACACCCGCTACGACCGCACCTACGACGGGCTGCCCGTCCTCGGCGGCGACCTCGTCGTCCACGTCAAGGGCGGCAAGCGGACCGTCACCAAGGCCACGTCCAAGCCCATATCCGTGCCCAGCACCACGCCCGAGGTGCCCGCCGCCACCGCGCAGAAGAGCGCGCTGCGCGCCGCCTCCGGCGTCAAGTCGGCCAAGGCCGACGCCGATTCCTCCCGCAAGGTCATCTGGGCCGCCTCCGGCAAGCCCGTCCTGGCCTGGGAGTCCGTCGTCCGCGGCGTCCAGAAGGACGGCACGCCCAGCGTCCTGCACATCATCACCGACGCCATCACCGGCAAGAAGCTCTACTCCTTCGACGGCATCGAGACCGGCACCGGCACCGGCCAGTACAACGGCAAGGTCACCATCGGCACCGCCAAGAGCGGCAGCGGCTACCAGATGGTCGACAACACCCGCGGCGGCCACCGCACCACCGACCTCAGGGGCGGCACCTCCGGCAACGGCACGCTCTTCACCAACTCCACCGACACGTGGGGCAACGGCAGCGCGAGCAACCGCCAGACCGCGGCGGTCGACGCCCACTACGGCGCGCAGCAGACCTGGGACTTCTACCAGAAGGTCTTCGGCCGCAACGGCATACGCAACGACGGCGTCGCCTCGTTCTCCCGCGTCCACTACGGCAGCAGCTACGTCAACGCCTTCTGGGACGACTCCTGTTTCTGCATGACCTATGGTGACGGGTCCGGCAACACCCACCCCCTGACCTCCCTCGACGTCGCCGGCCACGAGATGACCCACGGCGTCACCTCCGCCACGGCCGGCCTGGAGTACAGCGGCGAGTCCGGCGGCCTCAACGAGGCCACCAGCGACATCATGGCCACCGGCGTGGAGTTCTTCTCCAACAATGCCAAGACGCCGGCCAATTACCTCATCGGCGAGCAGATCAACATCAACGGCGACGGCACCCCGCTGCGCTACATGGACCAGCCGAGCAAGGACGGCTCCTCGCTCGACTACTGGAGCCCCGACGCGGGCAACGTGGACGTGCACTACTCGTCCGGCATCGCCAACCACTTCTTCTACCTGCTCTCCGAGGGCAGCGGCAGCAAGACCATCAACGGCTTCAGCTACAACAGCCCCACGTACGACGGCTCCTCCGTCCCCGGCATCGGGCGCGACAAGGCCCTGGCCGTCTGGTACAAGGCGCTGACGACGTACATGACGTCCAGCACGGACTACGCGGCGGCGCGCCAGGCGACGCTCAAGGCCGCGGCGGACCTCTACGGGCAGGACAGCAACGAGTACCAGGTGGTCGGCGCCACCTGGACCGCTGTCAACGTCAACTGACGTCTCTCCCCGCGCCCCTGACGGGCCGCCGCACGCCTTCCCGGCGTGCGGCGGCCCGTCGCGTTGCGCCCCTGCGAAGCGCACATGACGGGCTGATGGCAGGAGCCCGGCGGGCGTTGACCCCCGCCGGGACCCTCCTATTTTCTTGCGGCACGCACCCGAGGAGCCGCCCATGCCCGTCCGCCGCACCGTCCTGTTCGCGCTCGCCGCCGCGTCCCTGGCCTCCGTCCTCGCCCCGGGTGCCCCGGCCGCCGCGGCCGCCGCGGCCGCCCGCACCGTCCACGTCGACTGCTCCGCCCCGTCGTCCGGCACCGGCAGCCCCGACAGCCCCGTCAACTCGATCCCGGCGCTCAACGCGCAGACCCCCGCCCCCGGCGACCGCGTGCTCTTCCGGCGCGGCACCACCTGCCGGGGACAGCTGTACCTCCACACCTCCGGCACCCCGGAAGCGCCCATCGGCTACGGGGCGTACGGCGACGGCGCCAAGCCGCGCATCGACGCCGACGGCAACCTCGCGGCCGTATGGCTGCGCAACGCCGCCCACATCACCGTCTCCGACCTCGACCTGACCGCGCCCGGCGACAACACGACCGCGCGCCGCGGCGTCTGGCTCCAGGCCGTCGACTCCGGGGACCTCCCCGGGATCACCCTCGAACGCCTCGACATCCACGACGTCCGCGGCGTGCTCCCCGCACGGACCGGCGGCAACGCGGCCAACGGCAAATACGCCGGTGCGTCGGGCGGCATCGTCGCCGAGGCCCTCGGCAGCACGGTCCCCTCCGCCTTCACCGGCCTCACCCTCCGCGACAACACCCTCCGCTCCGTGGACCGCGCCGGCATCTACCTGTGGTCCAACTGGTGCCGCAGACCCCAGCTGGCGACGTTCTGGAACGGCCTGTGCACCGCCCCCTGGCACCCCCACACCGGACTGCTCGTCGAGCGCAACACCCTCTCCTCCACCGGCGGGGACGGCCTGGCCGTCAAGAGCACCGCCGACGCCCTCGTCCAGCACAACACCCTCGACGGCTTCGACGAACGCGCCGGATCGGTCAACGCCGGGATGTGGACCGCCAACAGCGACCGGATCACCTTCCAGTACAACCGCTCCTCCGGCGGCGCCACCGACCGCGACGGCCAGGGCTTCGACGTCGACCACTCCACCCGGCAGGTCACCTTCCAGTACAACGTCTCCTCGGACAACGCCGGAGGATTCTTCCTCCTCTGCCCCTACGGAGCCGATGTACCGGGCAACGCCGAGGACTTCACCATCCGCTACAACCTCTCCGTCAACGACCGCGCCCGCACCTTCCAGATCTGCTCCGGCGGGCTCAAACGCGGCAGGATCCACAACAACACCATCCAGCTGCCCCGGGTGCCCCAGGGCGCCACCCACCGGCTCGTCCTGGAGAACGCCACCCGACCCGGCACCCTGGACGTGCAGTTCACCAACAACATCGTCCGCGGCAGCGGCACCGACGCCGGCACCCTCGCCTGGACCCTCGACGACCCCTCCTTCGTCCTCGACCACAACCTCCTCCACCACATCCCCGTACCACCCGCGGCCACCCACACCCTCACCGAAGCGCCCCTGCTCACCGCGCCCGGCCCCGGCACCACCGACCCCGCCGCCTACCGGCTGCTGCCCGACTCGCCCGCCCGCCGCGCCGGAACGCCCCTCGCCGACGACGGCGGACGCGACTTCTTCGGCACCGCCCTCGGCACACCGCCCGCCCTCGGCTTCCACGACCACTGACCCGACCGTCACCCGGAGAGCACCGCCACCATGCCCCCGACCACCGCCGCCCCGCCCGCCCCCACCGCGGCCCGCGCCCAGTGGACCCGCACCTGGACGCCGCGCCTGGTGGCCTTCGGCGAGTTCATCGACGGCTACGATCTGCTCGTCATGGGCGCCGCCCTGCTGTTCCTCAAGCCCGACTTCGGCCTCACGGCGGACCAGACCGGCCGGCTGGGCGCCATCGCCTTCCTCGGCACGGCCGTCGGCCTCGTGGTCTTCGGTGACCTCTCCGACCGGCTCGGCCGCAAGGTGATCTTCGTCGTCAACCTCGCCCTCTTCGTCGCGGTCTCCCTCGCCTCGGCCTTCGTCACGGAGGTCTGGCAGCTGATGGCCGCCCGCTTCCTCATCGGCGTCGCCGTCGGCATGGACATCCCCACCTCCCACGCCTTCCTCGCCGAGATCGCCCCCACCGCCCGGCGCGGCCGCATCGCCGGTTCCCTCCCCAACCTGATGTGGCTCGGCGGCGCGATCACCAGCGTCCTCGTCGCCCTCGCCCTGAAGCCCGTGGCCGGCGACGACACCTGGCGCTGGCTCTTCGGCCTCGCCGCACCCCCCGCCCCCGCCGGCCGCCCGTCACGCTCCTGGCGCGCCCTGTTCACCCGGCGCGCCGGAGCGCGGCTGGCCGCCGTCACCGCGTTCTTCGCCCTCCAGGCCTTCGGCGGCGCCGTCGCCACCATCGCCGGCCCCCTGGTGATGGAGTCCACCGGCATCGGCACCGAACACGCCCTGCTGTTTTCCCTCGGCGGCTTCACCGCCGGCTTCCTCGCGGTGGCCGCCGGCGCCCGCATCATCGACCGCGTCAACCGCCGCGCCCTGGGCATCGCCACCTGCCTCGGCGTCTTCCTCGCCGGGCTCGTCCTCGCCTTGGCCGGACGGACCGGCACACCGGTCCTCCTCACCGCCTACCTCTGCTACGCGCTGCTCACCTGGCTCGGCCCCGGAGTCCTCTCCTGGGTCTGGAGCTCGGAGCTGTTCCCCACCGAGCTCCGCGGCCTCGGATCCGGCATTGCCCAGTGCGTCACCCGGCTGATGATCGCCCTCAACATCCTCCTCGTCCCGCACCTCCTGGACCGCTTCGGCCTGCGGGCCGTCGCCCTCTACGCCACGGCGTACGCCCTGTGCGCGGCCGTCGTGGCCGCGGCCCCCTTCCTGGCGACGACGGGACGGTCGCTGGAGGAACTCGACGCAACGGCGCAGCGGGAGGAGCGGTGAGCGTCCCCCGCCCGCCGCACCCGGAACCCACCCCCAGGGAAGGCCCCGCCATGACCCAGCCCGGACCCCGGCTCCACACCGTGCCCGTCACCCCGCGCACCACCTGGCTGTTCGTCTTCGTCCACCCCGTCGGAGGCGCCCCGGGCTGGGGCGAGTGCTCCGACATTCCCGCCTCCGAGGCCCGGCGGCTGCTGGCCGGTCTCGCCCCGCTCGTCGCGGGGCTGGGCCCCCAGGAGGCCACCGATGTCCTCGACCGCGCCGGGGACGCCTGGTCGGGCCACGGCCGGTATCCCACCGGGCGGTTGCACCGCCGCACGGTGCTCGGCGGCCTCGCCACCGCGCTCGCCGACTCCGCGGCCCGGACGGCCGGCGCGCCCCTGGGGGCGTGGCTCGCCCGCCGCGCCGGAGCCCCCCGCCCCCGCCGCACCCGCGTCCCCCTCTACGCCAACATCAACCGCGCGCTGACCGCGCGGACCCCGCAGGCCGCGGCCGAACTCGCCGCCCGGGCCGTCGCCGAGGGACACCGCACGGTCAAGTGCGCCCCCTTCGACGGCCTGGACACCCCCCACCGCCTCGAACGCGGCCTGGAGATCGCGCACGCCGTCCGCGACGCCATCGGCCCCGGCCGCACCCTGCTCCTCGACGCCCACCACCTCCTGAAACCCCGTCATTTCCTCGCCAGGGCCGAGGAGTTCACCCGGCTGAGGCCCGGCTGGCTGGAGGACGCGGCCCCGCTGTCCGCCCCCGGCGACCTGCTGCGCATCCGGGACGCGCTCGGCATCCCGCTCGCGGGCGGCGAGTTCGCCGGCACCGCGCGGGAGATCCTGCCCGCCCTGCGCGCGGGCGCCCTCGACGTGCTCCTGCCGGACGTCAAGCACGCCGGCGGCCCGCTCGGCCTCCTGCGCCTGGCCGGCCTCGCCACCGACCACGGCGCGCGCGTCTCGCTGCACAACCTCGGCGGCCCGGTCGCCACGGCCGCCTCGGCCCACCTCACCGCCCATCTCTCGGACGGACTCCCCCTGGAGGCGATGTACGGCGAGACGCCCGTGCACAGGACCAGCATCCCGCCCGAACCCCTCACGGGCGCCGGCTACACCCTCGGCGACGCCCCGGGGCTGGGGCTGACTCCCGTCCTGGGGACGGCCGGTGTCCACTGAGACCGGCGGACCCGGCGCCGCGGTCGTCCTGGGCGCCGCCGGCGGCATCGGGCGCGCGTGCGCGGCCCGGCTGGCCGGGGGAGGGGCGCGGGTCGTCGCCGTCGACCGCGACGAGGCGGTGCGCGGCCTGCCGCACTGCGTGCCCGTCGTCGGCGACGCCACGGACGGGGACGTCCTGGCCCGGGCGTACGACGCGGCCGGCGGCGCCCCCGCCGTCCTGGTGCACGCCCTGCTCGGCGAAGCGCGGGCACCGCTCGCGGAGTTGACGGCCGACGCACTGCGCTCGGTGCTCGACACCGGCCTGGTCTCCGCCTGGCAGGCGGGCGCGGAACTCGTTCGCCGACGGGCGGGGCGGCCCGGCGCGATCGTGCTGATCGGCTCGGTGCACGCGCACGGCGCCGCGCCGGGGATGGGCGCCTACGCCGTGGCGAAGGCGGGCCTGGCGGCCCTGGCCCGGGCCGCGGCGGCCGAGTGGGGGCCGCTGGGTGTGCGCTGCAATGTCGTCGAGCCGGGCTTCGTGGCCGTCGGCCGGAACGCGCACCGCTGGCAGGACGCGGGGGAGCGGGCCCGCATCCTGACGGCGTATCCGCTGGGCCGGCTGTGCGGGCCGGAGGAGGTCGCGGAGGCGGTGGCGTTCCTGGCCGGCCCGGGGGCCTCGTACGTCAACGGGGCCTGCGTGCCGGTGGACGGCGGCCCTGCTGCCGGAGACGCTGGTGCCGTAGGGGACGGATCGGGAAACGGCGAAAGGGAGGCCCGGGGCGGGCAACCCCGCCTACCATGCGGCGGCATGAGCAGCAGCAACCACCGCATACCCGAAGGCGTGGGCCGCACAGCCCTCGCCGTCGCCCACGCCCGCATGCTGGAAAGCCACCGCCCGGACCGGCTGTTCGACGACCCCTACGCGGCCGCCTTCGTGGAAGCCGCCGGACAGGGGAGGGAGCGGCCCGGCGGCGACGCCCCGTCGCCCGGGCTCGTGCAGATCCTGCACCACCTCGTCGTCCGCACCCGCTTCTTCGACGACTTCGTCCGGCGCGCCGCCGCCGACGGCTGCCGTCAAGTCGTCCTCCCGGCAGCAGGGTTGGACACCCGCGCGTACCGTCTGGACTGGCCCGCCGGCACGGTCTGCTACGAGATCGACATGCCCGAGGTACTGGCCTTCAAGGAACGGGTGCTGGCCGAACGGGCGGCCGTGCCCAGGGCGCGCAGGACGGCCCTCGCCGCGGATCTGCGGAGGCCCGGCTGGACGGCCGCGCTGACGGACGCCGGATTCGACCCGGCCCGCCCCAGCGCATGGCTGGTCGAGGGGCTGCTGGTGTATCTGGAGGCGGCCGACGCGGCCCGGCTGCTGGAACGGGCGGGGGCGCTCGCCGCCCCCGGCAGCCGGCTGGCGCTCACCCACGGCCTCGGTGCGGGCGACACGTCCCCGCACGGCAGGGCGGCCACGGTCCCCGAGATGGCGTCGGTCTTCGCGCTCTGGAAGGGCGGACTGCCCGAGGACCCGGTGGACTGGCTGGCGCGACGCGGCTGGCGGGCGGCCTGGCACGACCGCGCCGAGGCGGCCATGGCGTACGGCCGGCCCGCCGGCTACGTGTCCGCGAAGCGCAGTTTCGTCACGGCCGAGCGGCAGTAGCGGAGGTGGCGGCGGCCGCCCCGGCGTGACGTGGGGCCGAGGCCCCGGAACCGGCTTACAGGGTGCCGGACTCCTTGACGGCGATCTTGGCGGCGGTGGCGCCGGAGCGGGAGCCCAGGGCCTCGACCTGCTTGACGACGTCCTGGCCCTCGACGACCTCGCCGAAGACGACGTGCTTGCCGTCCAGCCAGTCGGTCACGACCGTGGTGATGAAGAACTGCGAACCGTTGGTGTTCGGGCCCGCGTTGGCCATGCTCAGCAGGAACGGGCGGTCGTGCTTGAGCTGGAAGTTCTCGTCCGCGAACTTCTCGCCGTAGATGCTCTTGCCACCGGTGCCGTTCTGCCGGGTGAAGTCACCGCCCTGGAGCATGAACGCGGGGATCACGCGGTGGAACGGCGAGCCGGCGTAGCCGAAGCCGTGCTCACCGGTCGCCAGCTCGCGGAAGTTGCGGGCGGTCTTCGGCACGACGTCGTCGAACAGCTTGAAGACGATGCGCCCGATGGGCTCGTCGTTCACGGTGACGTCGAAGTAGACGTTCGCTCCGGTCTCGGCCATGTGTGTGCTCCTTGTGTGGTGTTTCCGAGGGGACCCGCGTGCGGGGAACCCACGAAACAGGGGTCGGTTCGAGCCGATCGGCGAGCCACACCGCGCGGCTCGCCCGATCAGCCCAAGGCTGTCGTCGCCCCCGGCGGCCGACGGAACACCACAGGAGTCACTCCCGCTGCCACGGAGGGAGCACCACACGAGCGCGCGCGTCGGCAGCGGCGGCAGGGATCACCCTTGCACATAACGGGCCCGCGGGGACAGCCGGGGGTACGGGACGACAGGTTTGACCTGGCCCTGTCAGGAATTGACCGGGGCTTTCCCGGAGGACGGGGAGCGGCTTCCCTTCCGCGAAGTACGTTTTCGGCGCCAGCTCACATGTTCGTCACATCCGGGGGTCCCGTGCGTATCCGTCCTGCCCGAACTGCCACCGCAGCCCTGCTGCTGCTCACCCTCACCACCGGCTGCGCCGGAGCCTCCGGCCAGGGAACGGCCGCCCTCGGCGCGGGGAAGAAGCACCCGCCGCGGACCCGGCCCACCGACCGCGCTCCCGGCACGTCCATACCGACGGGCCCGGGACCGCAGAAGAAGTACACCGTCCAGCAGCAGCCCGCCCCCGGCACCTGCCACTTCCGCCACACGTCCGGCGGCGAGCCGCTCCAGGACCCGTCCTGCACCCCCGGCGCCCTCAACCCCGACGTCACCCAGGCCACCCTGGCCCGGACGATCTGCCGCCCCTCCGGCTACACCAAGGGCATCCGCCCGCCGGTCTCCGTCACGGGTCCCGAGAAGACCGCGAACGCCCGCTCCTACGGCTACACCGGCGACCCGCACGACGCGGAGTACGACCACCTCGTCAGCCTCGAACTCGGCGGCGACCCCAACGACCCGCGCAACCTGTGGGTCGAGCCGCCGTCCCCGGGGCACCGGCCCGGCGGCGGCCCCAACAACCCCAAGGACGTCGTCGAGTCCAAGCTCCACACCGCCATCTGCTCCGGCACGGTCACTCTCGGCGCCGCCCAGCAGGCCATCGTCACGGACTGGACCACCGCCCTCACCCGCCTCGGCGTCAACTAGCCCGGCCGGCGCGCACGTCGGGAATGAACCGGTGCCTCCGGCTGTTTCCGGACACGGTGCCCCGGAGAACGACCGCTTCCGCCCCCGGGTGACAGCATGGTCCGGCGGCACCGGAACCGCCGTGCGCCACCGCGGTGTTCGAGACCGCAGTCGTGTGAAAGCCGAGGAGAGGACAGGACGCATGCCGCTCGAGGGCGAGTACGTACCCAGCACCGAACAGTGGGTCAGGGAGCAGGTCGAGAAGTACGAGGGCTCCGGAGGCACCGAAGGCACGACCCTGCGCGACACCGGCCTGCCCGTCGTGATCCTCACCACCCGCGGCGCCAAAAGCGGGAAGATCCGCAAGACGCCGCTCATGCGGGTCGAGCACGACGGCACGTACGCCGTCGTCGCCTCCCTCGGCGGCGCCCCCAAGCACCCGGTCTGGTACCACAACGTCGTGGCCGACCCGAGGGTCGAGCTCCAGGACGGCACCGTGCGCCGGGACATGAGGGCCCGGGAGATCACCGGCGACGAGAAGGCCCGGTGGTGGGAGCGGGCGGTCGCCGCCTTCCCGCCCTACGCGGAATACCAGGAGAAGACGGACCGGGTCATCCCGGTCTTCGTCCTGGAGCCCGTCCCCGGCGGCCACTGACGCCCGCCCCGGTGCCGCCCGCGCGGCGGCACCGGACGTGCCCGTGACCGTGGCGCCAACTCCCGCGCCCCGCGGCCGTTACACCACCGCCCCCGAATCCCTCCGCGACCGCGCGCGCGGCCGCGGCGCCGACGGGGCGGGCGCCGGACGACGTCCCTCCAGGACCACGGCCAGCGGCGCGGCCGTCAGCACCGTCGACCCCATCCCGAACACCACGCCCGCCAGCAGCGCCAGCGAGAAGTCGCCCAGCGCGTCACCGCCCAGGAACGCCAGCGCGGTGAGGACGAACAGCACCCCCATGCCCGTGTTCACCGTCCGCGGCACCGTCTGCACGATCGCCCCGTCGACCACCGACGCCAGGCCCTCGACACCCCCGCGCCCGGCCGCCCCCGTCCGGCGCGTCTCACGGATCCGGTCGAAGACGACCACCGTGTCGTTCACGGAGTAGCCGATGACCGTCAGCAGCGCCGCCAGGAAGACGCTGTCCATGGGCCGGCCCAGCCAGGCGAACAGCCCCACCACCAGCACCGCGTCCTGCACCATCGCGGCCACCGCCGCCACCGCGAACGTCCGGCGGAACCGCACGCCGAGATAGACCAGTTGGGCCGCGACCGCGCCGCCCAGCGCCAGCAGTGCCTTGCCCCGCAGCTCCTTCCCGATGCTCGGCCCGACGCGCTCGTCGCGCTCGACCGTCACGGGACCCACCGCCGCCTCCAGGGACCGGCGGATCCGCTGCTGCTCCCCGTCGGTCGTCCCGCCGGTACGGACGAGGACGTCGCCGTCCCCGGACTTCTGCACCACCGCCCGCGGGAACCCCGCGTCCGCGACGGCCGACCGCGCCTCCTCCACGTCCACCGACCGGGCCGTGCCGTACGCGACCACCCGTCCGCCGGTGAACTCCACCCCGAACTGCGGCCCCCGCACCAGCACACCGGCGGCCGCCAGCACCACCAGCCCCGCGCTGACCCCCAGCCAGACCCGCCGGTACCGCATCGGCCGCGGGGCGCGCCGCGCGAGGAAGGCCCGCACCCGCCCGCCCGGCACGACCCCCGCCAGCCGCGGCCGGCGCCGCACCCGGTCGCTCCGCAGCGCCCACTCCGCGAGCACCCGGGTGATGACGAGCGCCGAGACCATGGACGCCACGACGCCCACGGTCAGCGTCACCCCGAAGCCCTTCACCGGGCCCGTGGCGAAGAGGAACAGCAGCCCGGCGGCGAGGACGGTCGTCACGTTCGAGTCGACGACGGCGCTCCACGCCTTCGCGAAGCCCCGCCGCAGCGGGCCGCCCGGATCCGGCAGCCCCCGCGAACGCCGGGCGGCCCGCGCGTACTCCTCCCGGGTCCGCTCGAAGACCAGCACATTGGCGTCCACGGCCATGCCCACCGCCAGGACGAAGCCCGCGAGCCCCGGCAGGGTGAGCGTGGCGCCCAGCGCGACCAGCGCGGCGTACGAGATCAGCCCGTACAGGCCGAGCGCGACGGTGGCCAGCAGACCGAGCAGCCGGTAGACGGCCACCACGAACACGGCCGTGCACACCAGCCCGATCACCGCCGCGGCCGCGCCGGCCCGGATCGCCTCGGCGCCCAGCGTCGGGCCGATCGTGTGCCGCTCGACCACGTCGACGGGCACCGGCAGGGCGCCGCCCTTGACGAGGGCCGCCAGGCCCCGGGCCTCGGACGCGGAGAAGCCGCCGGTGATCTGTGTGCTGCCGCCCCGGATCCCGGTGCCGCACGCCACGCTCTCCCTGATCCCCGGCGCCGAGACGATCCGGTCGTCGAGGACGATGGCGACCCGGCGGGAGACGTCGCCGGGCGGGGCGCACGCGGCGTCGCCGGTGACGCGCGCCCACGCCTTCTCACCACTGCCGCGGAACGCCAGGTCCACGGTCCAGCCGGCACCGGACGCCGTGTCCAGGAGCGCCTTCGCGTCCTTGACGTCCTTGCCGGTCAGGGCCGCGGGGGCCAGACGCAGCGACTGCCCGGGGGCGTCCGGGTCCGGCAGGGTCCGCGCTGCTCCGCCGGACGCGGCGGCGGGGAGCACCGGATGGAAGGTCAGCTGGGCGGTGCGGCCGATCACGTCCACGGCCCGGCGCGGGTCCTGCACACCGGGCAGTTCGACGACGACGCGGCGCTCGCCGGAGCGCACGAGCGACGGCTCGGCGACACCGAGCGCGTCCACCCGCTGCCGCAGCACCTCCAACGCCCGGTCGGTGGACGCGGCGTCGGCACGGGCAGGGGGTGAGTCGCGGGTCTCCAGCACGATCCGGGTGCCGCCGCGCAGATCGAGACCGAGGCGGGCGGGGCTGGTGAGGGCGAAGTACAACGAGGCGGCAACGGCGACGAGCGCGAACAGCGCACGCCACAACGAGGCGCGGGACGACATGGGTTCTCCCCTTCAGGGCATACGGAGGCGGAGCGCCGGCCTCCCGGTGGTGTACCGGCGGCCGCGCCCTGGGCGTCAGTTGCTCCGAAGGGAAGGAGGACCCCGGGTCAGCCGGGGGGAGTGCGCCGCGGCGGGCGGGGCCCGCCCCTGCCGCAGCCCGACGACCTCGCCCGGCACCGGCCGCGGCGCGAGCGGGCCCGTCACCGGGCCGGGCAGGGCCTCGGGGAGCCCGGGGGAGTGCGGTTGACGGACATGCGCCTGCGCGGCGTGGGCGCGCGTCGGCGCCTCGGCCACGGTCCGGCCGTGCGGCGCACGGACCTGGACGGAGAGCCGACCGGTGCTGTGCGCGACGACGGCCACGGACCCCGTCGCGGAGCCGGAGCCGGCCGCCGTCGCCGGAGCGCCACCGGCCGTGAACAGGGCCCACAGCCCGGCGAGAACGAGAACGAGGGCGCGCAACGGCCCTCGGCGCAGGCGGTCGTTCACCCGGCCCCCCGTTCCCCACCCGATCGGCCGCCCCTGCGGCGGATCACGCCCAGCCTAACGCCCCGGCCTCAGGACGCAACCGGCGCCTTCTCCCGCAGCAGACCCACGAACGCCCGCATCCACGCCGGATGGTCGGGCCAGGCCCGCGCCGAGACCAGGTTCCCGTCGACCACCGCCTCCGCGTCGACGAACGTCCCGCCCGCCAGCCGCACCTCCGGCGCGCAGGCCGGGTACGCGGCGGTGCGCCGGCCGTCGAGCACCCCGGCCGCCGCGAGCGTCAGCGCGCCGTGGCAGATCTGCGCCACGGGCTTGTCCGCCTCGAAGAAGTGCCGCACGATCCGCTGGACATCGGCGTCCAGCCGCAGATACTCCGGCGCCCGCCCGCCCGGGATCACCAGGGCCGCGTACGCCTCCGGCGCCACGTCCGCGAAGGCCACATCCGAGTCCCAGCTGTGCCCCGGCTTCTCGGTGTACGTATCGAAGCCCGGCACGAAATCGTGCACCACGAACTGGAGTTTCTTCACCGACGGCGCGGCGACGTCCACCTCGTACCCCTCCTCCAGCAGCCGCTGGTACGGGTAGAGGACCTCCAGGTCCTCCGCGGCGTCACCGGTGAGAATCAGGATTTTGGGCATGCTGCGCTCCTCGGGACAGGACCGGACTGGACAGGGCTGGACCAGGGTGGACAGGACCGCTCCGGACACGGCCCGGGCATCCCTACCCCGCCGGCACCCGTCGTCACACGGTCATGCGCGCGGAACGTCCTCCAGCCCCAGCCGCTCCGCCATCGCGCGCAACACCGCGTCCTGCGCCGCGAGATGCCGCCGCAACTGCGCCACCTCGTGCAGGGTGGCGCTCGCGTCGTCGTACGTCGCCCGCGCCCGCTCGTCCGATGCCGCGGCCTGCACGTTCTGGCCCACCATGATGACCGGGAGCAGCACCAGCTGGAGGAGGGTCTGGGCGACCCAGGAGACGACCGCCGCCGTGCCCGTCCGGCGGCAGGCGGTCTTCTCCCACGGGTCCGGCGGTGGCTACGCTGCGATCTCCCGGTCAATTGCCGACATAAGTGAACACCTGGAGTCATCATGGGAGTTGACGCACCCCGGCCCGCCCCTTCGCCCGCGGACCGCACCTCCGCGGCCTTCCTCATCGACGAGGCCCTCGGCTTCCTGTTCCCCGCCGCGCTGCGCGCCGCGGCGGCCGCCGGTGTCGCGGACCATCTCGCCGACGGCGCCCGCACCCCGGCCGAACTCGCCGCCGCGACCGGGACGGACGGGCCGAGCCTGCACCGGGTCCTGCGGCTGCTGGCCACCCGTGGGGTGGTCAGCCAGGAGGCCGGCGGACGCTTCGGGCTGACGCCCGCCGGCGACGCCCTCCGCTCGGACGCCCCCGCCTCGGCCCGCGCCGCCATTCTGATGATCACCGACCGGACCTTCTGGCTGCCGGCGGGCGAGATGCACCGCTGCCTCACCGACGGGACCTCCGCCTTCGAGGACGTCTTCGGCCGGCCGTTCTTCGAGCACTTCGCCCGGGACGCGGCCACCGCCGCCGTCTTCCACGACGGCATGGCCGCCATGTCCGACGCGGAGAACCAGCCGATCGCCGCGGCCGGGGACTTCCCGGAGAAGGGCACGGTCGTCGACGTCGGAGGCGGCCACGGCGGCTTCCTCGCCGAGGTGCTGCGCCACCGGCCGGGCCTGCACGGCGTGCTGTACGACGCGCCCCACGTCCTGGCCGGCCACCGGCTGGCGCGGGACGAGGCCCTCACCGGCCGGTGGAGCGTCGCCGAGGGCGACTTCTTCACCGAGGTCCCGCCCGGGGACGTCCACCTGCTCAAGCGGATCCTGCACGACTGGCGGGACGACCAGTGCGTCACGCTCCTGCGCAACTGCCGCCGCGCGCTGGCCCCCGGAGGCCGGATCCTCGTCGTCGACGCCGTCGTCCCCGAGGACAGCGACCCGCACCAGGCCAAGGCCCTGGACCTGCTGATGATGGCCTCCCTGGTGGGCCGGGAGCGCACCGAGGCGGACTTCCGCGCCCTGTTCGGGGCGGCGGGCCTGCGCCTGGCCCGGATCGTCCCCACGCCCACCGTGCTCGACATCGTCGAGGCGGTGCCGCAGGAGGCGACGGACTGACGAACGGGCGGGCACGGCACCGTCAGCCCTGCCGCCCGCCCGGGGCCGGGGCCCCCTCCGCGCGCCGCACGAGCGCGGCGATCCGGCCCGCGATCCCCGGCCACAGCTCGCGGGGCAGGTCGTGGCCCATGCCGTCGACGATCATCAGCTCCGCGCCCGGAACGGCCGCCGCCGTGGCCCGCCCGCCGCTGACGTCGCACAGGACGTCGTCCGTGCCGTGGACGACGAGGGCGGGGACGGAGAGCGACCGCAGCAGCGCCGTGCGGTCCCCGGAG
Source organism: Streptomyces luteireticuli (assembly GCF_041519305.1). Lineage (NCBI taxonomy): Bacteria > Bacillati > Actinomycetota > Actinomycetes > Kitasatosporales > Streptomycetaceae > Streptomyces > Streptomyces luteireticuli. Next base: position 45,746 of record NZ_CP167927.1, on the reverse strand, counting down.
GCCAGGGCCGCGAGGCACTGGCGGGCCGTCCCCAGGGGGTCGAGGCCCCGGTCGTGGGCGAGCCCGGCCCGCCCGGCCGCCTCGGCCTCGTCGAAGGCGAACCGCGGGGACCCGACGACCCGCGCGGCCCGGACCTCCCAGTCGACGTACTCCCGGCGGCCGTCCGGAGGCGTGCCGCAGCCCGCCAGCGCCGCGAAGTCGGGCCGTCCGGCACCGGGTTCGCCGGTGCTGGACATCATCGACGTCAACGACCGGACCCGCGAGGGATGTTCGACCGCCATCGTCTGGGCGACCATGCCGCCCAGGGACCCGCCCACGACGTGGGCGCCGCCCAGACCGAGGGCGTCGAGCAGGCCGACCGCGTCGGCGGCCATGTCCGACAGCGTGTAGGACGCGGACGAGACGTCACCGGCCAGCGCCGCCGCGAGGTCGGGTACGGGCGCGTCGTGGAAGTGCGTCGACCGGCCGCAGTCGCGGCTGTCGAACCGGATCACCTGCAGTCCGTGGCGGACGAGTTCCGCACAGAAACCGTCCGGCCAGTAGATCATCTGGGCTCCCGCGCCCATCACCAGCAGCACCGGCGGCGCGGCGGGGTCGCCGAATCGTTCGTAGGCCATCACGATGCCCGACGGGCCGACGTCCAGGGCCAGTTCTTCGCTCACGTTCTCACGGTCTTCCCACTGCCGAGGAGGAATGAACCTCCTCCCGGCCCGGCTTCCCGCGGTACGGCGGCCGGGGCGGGCGTCAGTCGCAGGGCGACGGCGCGCCGTCGAGGGCCGCGCCGTCGAGCGCGAGGGTGAGCCGGTCCAGGAGCGCGCGGAGCCGCGCGGCCTCGTCCAGGTCGAATCCGGTGGCGGCCGCGATCCGGCGCGGCACGAGCGCGGCCCGCCCGCGCAGCTCCGTGCCGGCCGGGGTGAGGCCGATCAGCACGGACCGCTCGTCGTGGACGCTGCGCTCCCGCCGCACCAGCCCGGCCGACTCCAGGCGCTTGAGGAGGGGGGAGAGCGTCCCGGAGTCCAGCCGCAGCAGCTCGCCCAGCCGCTTCACCGGCAGCTCGCCGTGCTCCCACAGCGCCAGCATGACCAGGTACTGCGGATAGGTCAGCCCGAGGTCCTTGAGGAGGTTGCGGTAGACGGCGCCGAAGGCGCGGGACGCGGCGTTCAGGGAGAAGCACAGCTGCCGGTCGAGGCGGAGGAAGTCCTCGGCGGATCCGGCGTCCGGCGTGCTGGTCGGCGGCTTCGTCATGGCCCCACGATATCTCGGACCCCAATAGATTGCGCACAATTTAATTGCGTGCTCTACTGTTCTTGTCCGTGCGGCGGCCGCAGCGGCCGCCCGTGCAGCGCACGGCACAGGAGAGGGATGGTTCCCATGGATGCGATCTACACCGCCGTCGCCACCGCGACCCACGGCCGCGAGGGCCGCGCCGTCAGCACCGACGGCCGCCTCGACGTCCAGCTCGCCCTGCCGGCGGAGCTGGGCGGCGACGGGCGGGGGACGAACCCGGAGCAGCTGTTCGCCGCCGGGTACGCCGCCTGCTTCGCCAGTGCGCTCGGCCTCGTCGGCCGGCAGGCGAAGACCGACCTCGCGGACGCGGCGGTGACCGCCGAGGTCGCCATCGGCAAGGAGGGCGAGGGCTTCGGCCTGGCGGTCGTCCTGCGCGTGGAACTCCCCGACGGCCTCGACCCGGAGACGGGCCGCAAGCTGGTCGAGCAGGCGCACCAGGTCTGCCCGTACTCCAACGCGACCCGCGGCAACATCCCGGTGGAGCTCGTCGTCGAGTGACGCCCGGCCGGTACGGGATCCGCTGCGCCTCGGGACGGACGCGCCGGCGCGGCACGTCGGCCAGGGCCGCCGGCCGGTACTGCAGGCTCGCGTGCCGGAACTGGTAGACGGGGCCCACCCGTAGACGGGGCCCACCCGACGGAGGATGCCCAGACGGTGGGCGTCGGCCAGGAACGCCTGGAGGCGCAGGGGCAGCCGGCCCCGGGCGGCCGGCACGAGCCGGGCCGCCCCGTAGCGCGGCCACGCGAAGGCGGTCGGGGCGAGGACGACGCCCACGGGCAGCAGCTCGGACAGGGCGAACAGCGCGATGTCGGGGACGGACGGCGCGGGCCCGCCCCCGATCCGGCATCCTCCGCCGGTTGCGCGACAAGGGCACAGCGAGCGGGCCGGGCGGGAGTCACTCGACTTCCGAAGTCCCCTGTGGAATCCGCCCGTTCGGGTCCGGTGGCGAGCGGAACCGGCCGGTGCGGGGCCACAGGTCGCGGGACCGACGATCAGGCCGGGACGTCGCGGCGGTCGCCGCCGCGCACCGCGTCGAGATAGTCGGCTATGGCGTCCCGGTTGCGGGTCAGGAACTGAATGCGTTCGGTCATGCCGTCCCGTTCGTGTTCCAGCGTGGCCAGTATCTCCGGTGTGGCATCGGAGAAGTAGATGGTGCGGGGTTTGTCGAGGCACGGGAGGACCTGCTTGATGATCCGGGTCGGCAGGCCGGCGTCGAGCAGCCCCCGGATCTGTCTGACCCGGTCCACATACCGTTCGTCGTAGTCGCGGTAGCCGTTCGGGAGGCGGTCGGCGACGATCAGCCCCTGTTCCTCGTAGTAGCGCAACAGCCGACGGGACGTGCCCGTGCGCTCCGACAGCTCTCCGATACGCATGTGCCCCACCTCACAGCGGACTTCATTGACCTTCACATCGATGTGAAGGTCCGAGCGTATATCCCGAAGGAAGCCAAGATCCACAACGGACCCCGAGGTGAGCACTGATGGACAACCGGCTCTACGACTACAGCGCGATCGTCGAGCGCGAGCCCCTCCACTGGCCCGGTGGTGCCCGGGTCGCCTTCTATGTAGGGCTCAACATCGAGCACTACCGGATCGACCGCCCCTCGACCAGTACCTTCCAGGGCACCGCGGACCTGACGCCGGACCCGCTGAACTACGGCTGGCGCGACTACGGGCCCCGGGTGGGCATCTGGCGGACGATCGACAGCCTCGACCGGCACGGGATCCGCGCGAGCGTCCTGCTCAACTCCGACGTCGGCGAACGCTACCCCCGGATCATCGAAGCGGGACGGGCCCGCAACTGGGCGTGGCTCGCCCACGGCAAGGACAACTCCACCTTCCAGGCCGACATGACCCCCGAGGAGGAACGCGCCTATCTGACCGAGGTGATCGGCACCATCGAGAAGAGCACCGGACAGCGCCCCCGCGGCTGGATGGGCCCGGCGCTCACCGAGACCTTCCACACCCCGGAACTGCTGGCCGAACTCGGCCTGGACTATGTGCTGGACTGGACCAACGACGACCAGCCGTACCGGCTGAACGTCCCCGGAATGCTCAGCGTGCCGTACTCCGTGGAGCTCAACGACATCGGCCTCTTCGTCAGCAAGGGCATGACCGGCCCGGACTTCGTCCAGGTCGTCAAGGACCAACTGGACCAGCTCTACGACGACTCCGCGGACAGCGGCCGGGTGATGGCACTGGCCCTGCACCCGTTCGTCACCGGCCAGCCCTTCCGGGCCAAGTACCTGGACCAGGCGCTGGAGTACGTCGCGAACCACCCCGGGGTGTGGCTGACGACCAGTGACGAGATCGCCGACCACTACGCCCGGACCACCGACCCGGGCCCGGGGAACGGCCGGCGGAAGGGCTGACGGTGCTGCGGGAGCGCCTTGGGGGTTGACGGAACCCGTCGGGGCGCCCCCGCCCCGCACGGCGTCGCCCCCGCCCTGCGCCATGCCCGCGCCAACGGCCCGACGTGCGGGACAGGGCCTCGGGAATGCGCCCAACGTGCCTTAAGCGCCTGCCTGTTGAAGGCGTCGCGCCCGGCGCCGTGACATCACACAGGAGCCGGTCGTGGCACCGCGAGGGCGCCGGAGGCCCCGCGTGCCGTCGCGGCCACCGGTGACGGGAGAGGTCCGTGGTGACGGCACTGAGTGGAGGTTTCATCCTGGGCGTGGTGTCTCATCCTCGGGCGTTGAGGTGCGCCAGGTTTGGGTGGTTTCTCCGGTGATCCGGCGGGCCATGGTGTCGATCATTGCAAGGTAGATCATGGCTTCAGAGCTGGCGGTCAGCGTCTCGTAGTCGCGGGCCAGACGGCGGTGCATCATGATCCAACCGAAGGTCCGCTCTACTGGCCAGCGGTGTGGAATCGGAGCGAATCCCCTGGTCCCGGGCTTGCGTTGGACGATTTCCAGGTCGATGCCCAGCCGGGCGGCGCTCTCGACGAGGTGCTGGCGGTAGCCGCCGTCGACCCAGATCTTCCGCAGCCGCCGGTGTGCCCGGGAGGCCTGCCTGATCAAGGGTGTGCCGGCGGTGGAGTCCTGCACGCTGGCGGCAGTGACCAGCACGAACAGCAGCAGGCCGAGCGTGTCGGTCAGGATGCTGCGCTTGCGGCCGACGATCTTCTTCGCGGCGTCCGTGCCCTGTGTGGCGGACGGGACGGTGTGGGCGGTCTTCACGCTCTGCGCGTCGATGATCCCCGCGCTCGGCTCGGCGTCCCGTCCGGCCTGCTCACGCAGCCGGTGCCGCAGCAGCCCGTTCAGCTTCTCGAAGACTCCCTCGTCACGCCAGTACGCGAAGTAGTGGTAGGTGGTCTCCCACGGCGGGAAGTCGTGGGGCAGGTAGCGCCAGGGGATGCCGGTGCGGTCCACGTACAAGATCGCATCCAGCAGGTCCCGCAGCGCGTACTTCGGTGGCCGCCCACCGGGGATGCCGGCCTGGCGGCGCTTGGCACGCCACTCGCTCAACACCGGCTCCACCAGGGCCCATCGGTCATCGGACAGATCGCTGCCATACGCTCGGCGTTCGCCCATACTCTTGGCGTACCGCGTTGGGGAACCCACCGCCAGGGCCCGGAGGTCCACTCGCCGATTCCTGGGTGAGACCGGGCATCCTTGAATGAGACAGACTCCAAGGCTGATGTCGGAACCCAAAGCGCATAACGCGCCGCAAGTCCGATGCCGTGGTGCACCAACAGGAACGAAAACCACACGTGCCTCACTGACCGCTCTTCAGAATCGGTCTGCCACGGGGGATTCCAGGATGAAACCTCCACTGAGAGGGCGTTTAATCTAGGCGGATTGCCGCTTATGCCCTAGTAGGTTCCTCGCCAGGTTGGTGTGGTCTCGTCCGTTATGCGCTTGGCGAGGTTGTCGATGGACGCGACCTGGATCATGGCCTCGGAGCTGGCGGTAAGAGTCTCGTAGTCGCGGGCGAGGCGTCGGTGCATCATGATCCACCCGATACTCCGTTCCACCACCCAGCGCCTTTTCACGACATGAAATCCGCGAACTCCGGGGTTCCTGTTGACGACTTCGACGTCGATTCCGAGCTTCGCCCCGTGCTCGACGACGGCGTTCTTGAAGCCGGTGTCGACCCAGCTCTTGGAGATGGTCGGATACGTTTCCTTCGCTTGGTCGAGGAGGCGTATTCCCAGGGCGTTCTCGTGGAGGCCGGCGGCCGTGACGGTCACGGCGAGGATGAGGCCGAGCGTGTCGGTCAGGATGCCGCGCTTGCGGCCTACGATCTTCTTGGCGGCATCGGTTCCCTGGCTGGTCACGGGCACGTTGGTGGAGGTCTTCACGCTCTGGGTGTCGATGACGGAGGCGGTGGGTTCGGGCTTGCGGCCTTCCTTTACGCGGGCCAATCCCGTGAGGTCGTAGTTGAGTTGGGCGAAGATTCCCTCGTCGCGCCAGGCCGCGTAGTAGAAGTAGACGGTGCCGTGTCCGGGGAAGTCGTGCGGGAGGTACTTCCAGGGGATTCCCGTGCGGTTCAGATAGAGAATCGCGTTGAACACATCGCGGAGTTCGACCGTGGCCGGCTTTCCGGTGGGGCGACGGTCGAGCCGGGCTTTCCGCCAGGCCGTCAACGTCGGCTCGATCAAGGCCCATCGGGCGTCGGACAGGTCGCTGGGGTACGGCTTCCGCTGGCTCACGCCGTAGCGTGATCATGGTCGAGACGGACGGTGTCGTTCCGCTGCATGTTCGGCGATTCTCCCTGATCTTGAAACCAGACGGACTCCCGGCGTCAGAAGCGAGCGAAACGGACGACAGGTCCCGAGCAGCGACGGGGCACGAAGTCTGCATACCTCGCGAAGCCAAGCAAACTAGGGCAGCGGCAAAGGCCATTTATCGGAACAGAACTAGGTAAACGCCCTCTGAAAGGGCGTCAAGTCCGGATTCGTCGCCATTGCCACCCACAAGAGTGGTCTTTTCCCCTGAGCATGACATTCCGGGGCATGCTGGGAGGTGACCTCGGTTGTGGGGAGCATCAGCATGACCCGGGAAGAAACGGACGCAACCCCCGCCGCGCACACCCTGATGACCACCTCCGCCGAGGACGCCCGGCCGCCCTTTCCCGTCCACCCGTTGTGAGGAGTACCGCCGGCCATGAGCGATGCGTTCACCCGGGAGCCCCCATGGAACCCCCGGCTCTTCCCACCGGCCTACCGCACGCCGCGGGCCGTGCAGACGGCACGGAACCTCCTGGATCCCCAGGGCTACGGCCACTCCTTGCGCCGGAGGTTCGGCCCGGTCTTCTCGCTGCGCATGTTCCCCTATCGCAGCGCCCTCGTCTGCGCGACCGACGCGGCGACGAACCGGGAGGTGCTGACCGACCACGAGCGGTTCCCCGGTGGCGACGCCTCCGCCGGACTGGCGGCCGTGGTCGGCGCCGGATCGCTGATCTGCACGCCCCCTCCCGTGCACCTGCGCCACCGCAAGCTCCTGCTGCCCCCCTTCCACGGCCGGCAGGTCACGCGCTGGACGCAGGGAGTACGGGAACTCGTGCGCGCCGAGCTGCCCGATCTGCTGGCCGACGGCCCCAAACCGGTACGCCCGTGGGCGCAGCGGCTCACCCTCGACGTCATCCTGCGGGTCGTCCTCGGCCTGACGGACCCCGCCCGGACCGCCGAGTTCCGCCAGGCGCTGAACGCGTTCGTCGGCATGGGGAACTTCCCCGTGCTGTTCCTGCCGAGGCCGCTGCGGCGCGATTTCGGGCCCTTCTCACCCGGCGGCCGTTTCCACCGGCGCCGCGCGGCCGCCCGGGACCTGATCCTCGAGGAGATCGTCGCCCGCAGGGCGGCCCCCGACCGCGCCGAGCGCGACGACGTGCTGTCCATGCTGCTCGACGCCCGCGACGAGCACGGCGTCGGACTGAGCGACGAACAGGTCCTGGACGAGCTGATGGGCCTCGTCCTGGCCGGCCACGAGACCACGGCGGCCTCGATCGCCTGGACGCTGCACCTGCTCGCCCACCATCCCACCGTCCGCGACGACCTCATCGCCGACCTCGACGCGGGATCGGACCGGCTGCTCAAAGCGGTCATCAAGGAATCCGGCCGACTGCGCCCCGCCGTCTACGGCTCCCTGCGCACCGCGGCGTACGACACGGAGCTCGGCGGCCACCCCGTGCCGGGGCACGCGTTCGTCGCGGCGCTGTTCCCGCTCACCCACCACGACCCCGAACTGTGGCCCCGGCCCGACGCGTTCCGGCCCGAACGCCACCTGGGCGCGGACGACGCGGTGCCCTACTCGCTGACGCCGTTCGGCGGCGGCGTGCGGCGCTGCATCGGGGTATCGCTGGCCCAGCTCGAAGTCGAGACCGTCCTGAGGGAAACCCTCGCCGCGGCCGTCCCGGAAGAGGCCGGACCGCCGGAGTCGACGCGGCTCATGGCGGTGATCCTCGTCCCCACGCGGGGCGGACGGGTCCGGCTGCGCCGACGCCGGCCGCATCGGGCCGATCGATGAGGCCGGGGGCCTATCGCAGGACGATGCGCTGCAGGTCCTCCCCGACGACGACCGGACCCCGGTAGCCGTCCTTCGCCCACGCCTCCCACCGGCGGGGGTCCAGCTGCGGGTGGGCGAGGTCGGCGAGGTGACTGAGCACCAGCTTCTTCGCACCGGAGCGCTGGGCGACGGGGCCGACCTTCTGCACCTCGACATGGGACTGGAGCAGGTGGTCGCGCAGGGCGGGCGGCAGGGGCGCGTCCTGGACGTTGATCGCCTCGTGGACGAGTACGTCGGTGTCCTGGGCGAGAGCGGGGAGGTTGTCGGTGTAGGTGGTGTCGCCGGAGAAGGTGACCGAGCCGTACTCGGTGTCGAAGCGGAAGGCGAACGAGGGGAACACCGGGCCGTGCGGCACCAGGACCGCGGAGACCCGTACCTTGTCGTCGCTCATCACCGTGAACGGCCGCATCGTCGGTGCCGTGCGGGTGTAACTGGCGCCGACGGAGGCGGGGATGCCGATCTCGTGGACGTCCATCAGCGTCGTGACGTCGGGGGAGCCGGCGTCACGGAGGAAGACGTTGCTGGAATAGGCGTAGGCACGGTGGCAGTTCTCGGTCATCGCGCGGGTGCCCGGGGTGGGGTCGGAGGGAGAGATCACCGGCGCGGAACCGCCGCCGAAGACGGGCGGCAGCCCGCCCGCCGGCCCCGGCCCGTACACCCCGACCGGCCCCGAGGCGCCCAGCGGCCCGTGGGGGTCGTTGCCGCCGAGGACGAAGTAGTTGTAGTAGTCGGCGACATGGTCGATGTGCAGGTGGGTGAGGAAGATCGCCCGGACCTTGTCGAACGCCAGCCCCGCCTTGACGAACTGGGTCACCGACGCGCGCCCGCAGTCGACGAGATATATCCGCCCGTCCACGATCAGAGCGGTGGAGATCCCGGCCCGGTCGGCCAGCGGGGGCGGCCCGGCCTGGGTGCCCAGCAGGACGAGTTCGAGCCGGGCGTCACCGGCCTTGCCGCCGGGGGACGTTGCGGCCGCAGCGGCCGGTGCCCCGAAGGCCCCGCCGGCCAGTCCTAACGCCAGCCCCGCGCCACCGGCCGCCAGCAACCGGCGGCGCCCCACCCCCGGCACGCCCGCCGGACGGGCCTCGGACGCGGTCCCGGCATGGGGCTCGATGCCCTCACATGTTCCGCACATTGCGCATTCCTCTCCGTCGACGACGCTGCTCGGCGCATCCGGGATCAGGGCCGGGGCCGGCCGCACCCGGGCGCCGAAGTGATCACGCTATCGCCGAACGGCAGTCCGGTGGAGAGCGGTTCGCCGCCTCGGTCGGCCTGCGCGGCGCGCGACCGCAGCAGCTTCTTGTCCGGCTTGCCCGCGTCCGTCAGCGGCAGTTGGTCGACGAAGGTGATATGTGCCGGTTCGTACATCGCGCCGCGTCGTTCACGGACCATGGCCCGCAGCCCGGCGGCGTCCACCCCGGCTCCCGGGGCCCGTACCACAGCCGCGTGCACGTGTTCCGTGCCGTCGCCGTCGCGCACACCGAAGACGGCGCTGTGCAGCACCTGGGGGTGGGAGTTGAGCAGGTCCTCGAGCTCGGTGGTGTAGACGTGGCCGCCGACCACGACGATCATGTCCTTGATCCGGTCGACGATGGTCAAGTAGCCCTCGGCGTCGAGGAATCCGATGTCGCCGGTGTGCAGCCAGCCGTCGCGCAGTACCTCGGCGGTCAACTCGGGCTGCTTCCAGTAGCCCTGCATGATCATGGCGGAGCGGACGCAGATCTCGCCGTGTTCGCCGTGCGGCAGGTCGTTGCCGTGCGCGTCGCGGATGGCGACGTCGACCCCGTTCAGCACCCTGCCCGCGGAGCGCAGCAGCCAGGGGCGGGCCGGGTCGTGGTCCTCGGGCCCGAGGACGCTGATGCTGCCGGACTCGGTCTGGCCGTAGCCCTGCAGGAGGACGGGCCCGAAGCGGCGTATGGCGTCGGCGATGCGGGCCGGGGACGCCCGGCAGCCGCCGTAGATCACCTGGCGCAGGCTGGAGGTGTCGGTGCGGTCCGCGTCCGGGTGGTCGACGATCCGGTACAGCAGCGGTGGCAGCAGGTAGAGGTGGGTGATGCGCTCGCGTTCGATCGCGGCGAGCACCCGGCCGGGGTCGAAGTCCTCCAGGAGCACCACGGTGCCGCCCTCGGCCAGCAGATGGTCGGCGATCAGCCCGGCGGCGTGCGCGAGGGTGGTCGCCACCAACTGCCGGGGCCGGCCGGCCTCTTCCCCGCCGGGCTCGGGCCGCAGCCTGCCGGCTCTCTCGAAGCTGGTGCAGATGCCCTTGGGGTGGCCGGTGGTGCCGCCGGTGTGGCGGATGGAGCAGATGTCCTCGGGGCGGGCCAGCCCCGATATCGGCTCGGCGGGCAGGGCCGCGGCCGACTCCAGCAGGTCGACGCCGATCGAACTGACGCCGAGGGTCAGGACGTACGGGACCGGGGCCAGGCCGGCGACCTCGGCGGCCCGCGCGGCGTACGAGGGGTCCACGACCAGCGCCCGGGTCTCCACATCGCGGACGATGGCGGCCTGGGTGCCGGCGGAGAGCCCGCCGTAGAGATGGGTGACCCGGCAGCCGAGCAGGTTGGCGGCGTAACGGACGGCCAGGGCCTCGGGAAGGTTGCCGCTGAGCAGCGTGACGGTCTGTCCGCGCTCCAGGCCCCGGGCACGCAGCGCGTGCGCCAACCGGTGGACCAGGTCGCGGAATTCACCGGCGGTGATGCGCCGCTCCCGGTGGACCAGGGCCTCTCGTGAAGGGACGGCCCCGAGCGAATCCAGAATGTCGTCCACGAAGGTACGGAAGGGCGGGGCGGCAACGGACATGTCGGATTCCTTCGGGTGTGTATAGGCGCTGCATGGCTTCATGTTCCGCGGCGCGGTACCGGGTCAGGGCGCGGGCCGGTTCCGCAGCAGGGCATCGAGACGGTCGAGCGTCCAGACCCAGGTGTCCTGGGTCGAGGGGGCGCTATGGCTGAAGCTGCCGGCCGTCTCCAGGCTGACGTAGCCGTGGATGACGCTGCCCAGGAGGCGGACGGCGTGCGTCCGGTCGGGCTCGGCCAGGTCGTAGCCGCGCAGGATCGCCCGCAGCATCAGGGAGTGCCTGACGGCGGCGCTGTCGGCCGCCGTGTCCGGATCGAGCCGGAACTGGGTGGCGGCGTAACGGCCGGGGTGCTGCCGGGCGTAGTCGCGGCAGACGTCGGCGAAGGCGGCCAGGGCGTCCCTGCCGGCCCGCCCGGCGAGGGCGGCGGCGGCCGCGTCGGCGAGTTCTTCCAGGGCGAGCAGGGCGATACGGGTCTTGAGGTCCTGGAGGCTCTTGACGTGTGCGTACAGGCTTGCGGTCCTGACGCCGCACCGCCGGGCGAGCTCCGTCGGGGTCACCCGCTCGAAGCCGAGCTCGTCGGCCAGTTCCGCCCCCGCCTGCACGACCCGTTCCGTGGTCAGGCCTGCACGCACGCGTGTCATGACTCCCCCTCACTCGATCTAACTGGATTATGTACATGCCTAATGCCATTAGGCAATCCGGTTCGTTCTCCATGAAGTCGCCGGGCGGGCAAGGAGCTTGTGCCGTCCTCGAAGCGCGGCGAAGGCGAGGTCCGCTGCAGGGGCTGCCGACAGCGCCGTGAGAAGTCCTGCCGCATGCCTGTGCAACAGACTTACCGTTTGGTAACTTTCCTCACCGGTACCCGTGGTAACGCGCGCATCAGCCATCCCTGTGACCCATTTCGCGAGCCGGGGGAGTCATGCACAGAACCGCCATACGGCAACTGGCAACCGCAGCCATCACGGCACTGGCCGTCACCGCCGCTCCGGCGACCACCGCCGCAGCCGCCCCGTCCCCGTCCGCTTCCGCGTCGGCCGCGAAGAACGACCCGTTCTACATGTACGACGGTGGCAGACCCTTGTCCTCGTTCGCACCCGGCACCGTGCTGAAGACGCGGACGCTGCGGTACCACATCGCAGGCATCCCGACGCCGGTCAAGGCGATCCAACTGCTCTACCGCACCACCGATGCCCAGGGCCGCCCGTCCGCCGGCGTGACCTCGGTGGTGCGCAGCCCGGGCGGCGACGGCCGCAAGGCGGTGTCGTACCAGTCCGCCTACGACTCCCTCAGCGCGGCGGACGGTCCGTCCCGCGCGATCGCGGGTGACGCCGGCCTCGGCGGTCTCATCCCCAGCGGCGAGTCCTTCGTCCTGGTGCCGCTTCTGCTGCGGGGCTACGACGTCGTCATCCCGGACACCGAGGGGCAGAACGCCGATTTCGCGGCCGGCCCGGAGTACGGAACCACCACGCTGGACTCGATCCGGGCCGTCAGCAGATCCCCGGAGACCGGCATGGACGCCGGCACCCGGTTCGGCCTGATCGGCTACTCGGGTGGTGCCATCGCCACCCACTGGGCGGCCGCGCTCGCGCCGAGCTACGCGCCGGAAGTCGACCGCAGACTGGTGGGCTTCGCCGAGGGAGGGCTGTTCGTCGACCCCGCGCACAACCTCAAGTACATCGGCGGCAGCCTCGTATGGGCCGGCGTCATGCCCATGGCGCTCATCGGGGTCTCCCGCGCCTACGACATCGACCTGAAGCCGTACATGAGCAGCTACGGCCTGGAGATGTACAAGAAGCTCGAACACGCCTCGATCGTCGATGTCCTGGGCCGGTACCCGGGCCTGACGTGGAAGAAGATGGCGAAGCCGCAGTACGCCGACCCGAACTCCGTGCCCGAGTTCCTCAAGGCCGTGAACAGGCTCAACCTCGGTTCGGCCGCGACTCCGACCGTCCCCGGGTTCATCGCGCAGGGCAACGGCGGCGTGGAGGAGGGAACCTTCGGCAATCTCCCGGGCATCGGGACCGGCGACGGGGTCATGGTCTCCGGGGACGTGCGGTCGCTGGCCCGGCAGTACTGCGACAACGGCAACAAGTCGATCAAGTACCGCCAGTACGACCTGCTCGGCCACTTCGGCAGTGCCGTGCCCTGGGCGCCCGCCGCGCTGGGCTGGCTCGACGACCGGTTCGCGGGCAGGACCCCTCCGTCCGACTGCGGCAGGATCCCCGCGGGCAACTCGCTGAAGCCCGAGAAGCCGGCGGTGAGTTCCGGCCGCACCCGCACGGCCGCCCGCTGAATCATCGGTTACCGGATCTCGACCCCGTCGATCACCCAGTACCAGTCGTTGGAACCGGTATAGCGGAAACGGAAGTTCACGGACGAGGCTCCGGCGGGGACATCCACCGTGACCGACTGGGGCTGGGAGATCACGTCGGAGGTGTACGACATGGCGACCGCCGGGGTGCCGCCGTCGAAGGAGGCCAGGATCTCGGCGGTCTGGCCGCCCTCGTGACGGTAGAGGGTGGTGAAGGCGAGCGTCACCGCCGCCCTGCCGCCGACGTCGTACGCCGGGGTGACCAGGGTCGAGTCGTACCTGCCGGAGAAGGACTTGTCCGCCCACTCGTCGGAGTCGGCCACCGCGAAGACGCCCCGTGCGCGGACGTTCAGCTCGCGGTACTGGTCGGGCTGGGTGCGGGACCAGAACTCGTCGGTGGTGAAGGACCAGCCGCGCCATTCGGTCACGCCGCCGGTGCCCATGGAGTCGTTGACGACCGACCAGCCGCTCGGTGCGGTGTGGGTGAAGCCGAGGACGTCCGCGGGGATGCCGGTCTCGTCCACCCGTGGCGAGAGGGAGGACCGGAGCGAGTCGAACGGGTCGGTGGAGCGCTGCTGGATCGGCCTGCCGTCCAGGCCCCAGGACGCGTCGGGGGCGATGCCGAGCTGGTGGAAGACGGTGGCGGCGACGTCGACCGGCCTGGTGTCGACCGGGCGGAGGCCAGCCGCGATGCCGGGACCCTGGGCGAGGACGAACGTGCGTCGCTCCTCGATGGAGGAGCCGCCGTGGCCGCCGCCGTCGGTGTGGCCATGGTCGGTGGTGACGATGACGGTCCAGCGCTCGGTGCCGTACGTGGGACGGGCCTTGATCGCGGCGAGGAGGCGCCCGAGGTAGCCGTCCTGGACGTCGATGGCGTCGAGGTACTTCCGGCTGGCCGCGCCGTTGTTGTGGCCGATCTCGTCGGTCTCGCCGAAGTACACGAACAGGGCGTCGGGGTTCTGGTTGCGCAGGACGTCCTCGGTCTGCTCGGTGATCAACTTGTCGTTGACGGCGTAGTCGTTGTTGTGGACGAGCTTGGCGTCGGCGCCCGGTGTGACCGTGCCGTGGGTGTCCAGCTCGGGCCAGTCGACGGCGGCGAAGAGGGAGAGCCCGGGACGGACCTGCTTCAACCGGGCGAGGAAACCGGGATATCTGGCGTAGTTCTTGCCTGCGAAGGTGTTGTCCTTCACGCCGTGCTTGTCCGGCCACACGCCCGTGCTGACGGTCGACCAGCCGGGGCCGGAGGAGGTCGCGGCCATCGGGTTCGCGTACAGCAGCGAGGTGCCGTATGTGCCGTTCGCCATCAGGGACTTGAGGGCGGGGGCCTTCGCCGCGCCGATCCGGTCGTGACGCAGCCCGTCCATGCCGACGACCAGCACTTTGTCCTTGCTGATGCCGTTGGGGAGCGTGGGGGCGGCGGCACGGGCGGCGGGGGCGGTGAGCGTTCCGCCGACGGCGACCGCGGCCGTGGCGGCGCCGGCGGTGAGCAGGGTGCGGCGGGATATGCCCGGCATCGGCATGGAACTCCTCCGTCGGAGATCTTCGTCGGTGTGGGGACAGCGCCGATGCCCCGGTCGGCCCGGGGGAGCGCTGGTCCATACCCGTTACCTTTCCGTGCTGTTCCGTGGGGCGCCAGGAACGTGCGGTGAACTCTTCGCTGCCCGTTGCGGACATCGGCGAGGCCGCCCGATGCGCCATCGCCGGCGGGTGACAGAAAAACACGTAGGAGATTCCCTACGTTTGACGGGTAGGGAAAACCCTACCTATCGTGGAGGGCATGAACATCACCCACACCTCCTTCGTCACCCTTCCCGTCGCCGACCAGGACCGGGCGCTCGCCTTCTACACCGACGTGCTCGGATTCGAAGTGCGGGCGGACCGCCAGGTCGGGCCCGCACGCTGGCTGCAGGTCGCCCCCGAGGGCGCCCGGACCGTCTTCACGCTCTCCGGCCCGGGGATGGGCGATTTCGTGCCCGGCTCCGCGCAGGGGATCATGTTGGTCACGGCCGATGTCGACGCCGACTGCGCGAAGCTCGCCGCGGCAGGTGTGGACGTGAACGGCCCGGAGGACGCCCCCTGGGGGCGGATGGCCGGCTTCCGGGACCCCGACGGCAACGGCCTGATGCTGCTCACGGAGAAGGAAGGCTTCTAGACGCCATGGTCACGACGGGTGCCGACGAGGACCGCGTGTTCGCCGCGCTTGCCAACGGCACCCGCCGCGAAGTGCTGCGGCTGCTGCGCGAACGCGGCCCGCAGCCCGTCCAGGCGCTCGCCGACCACTTCGCCATGCGCCGCCCCAGCCTCTCGGAGCACCTCAAAGTGCTACGGGAGGCCGGGCTGGTGTCGGAGACACGGTCCGGGCGGCAGCGGATCTACCAGCTGGAAGCCGCCCCCCTGGCCGAGGTGCAGGAGTGGCTCCATCCGTACGAGCGGTTCTGGCGCGACAGGCTCAAGGGCCTGGGCGAACTGCTCGACCGCATCCCGGACGATGAGACATGACCTCCGCATTCGACAGCCCCGAAGATCCGGACGACCTCACGACCGTCCGGGTCGACCAGTTCCTCGCCCACCCGCCGGCCAAGGTCTGGCGCGCCCTCACCGAGCCCGAACTGATCGCCCAGTGGCTGATGCCCGCGGACTTCCGCCTCGAGATCGGCCACCGCTACACGATGACCTCCTTTCCCCGCCCCAACACCAACTTCTCCGGCACCGTGGAGGCCGAAGTCCTCGCGTTCGAGCCCGGGCGGATGCTCAGCCT
The DNA here is from genome assembly GCF_041519305.1 of Streptomyces luteireticuli. Classification (NCBI taxonomy): domain Bacteria; kingdom Bacillati; phylum Actinomycetota; class Actinomycetes; order Kitasatosporales; family Streptomycetaceae; genus Streptomyces; species Streptomyces luteireticuli. The sequence goes on along the minus strand of NZ_CP167927.1, from coordinate 30,088 downwards.
CCGCTGGGCGGACGCCTCCGCCGCCGACGCCGCCGACTGGACGATCACCTGGACCCTGGAGCCGGAGGGGCGCGGCACCCGCCTCTTCCTCGTCCACGAAGGATTCGACCCGGACGACCCGGCCCAGATGATGGCCCGCAAGATCATGGGCAGCGGCTGGCGCACGCACATCATGGACGCGCTCCAGAACGTGGTCGGTCATCTGTAGCCTCCAGGCCGCATGCTTGGAGCGGCCCTTCTGCTGCGGGCGTTCGCGGAGCGGGTCAAACAACCACGCCTGATCGGCGTCGAGTACAGGTCCCATGTGAACGTCCGCGGACCCGAGCGGCTGATCATCGGGCACTCCGGGGCGAACCGGCAGGATGCTTTGGAGTCGGCCGGCGCGGAGCTCAGGTCGTCGTCAACAACCTCGGCTCGGCGACGGACGGAGCCGGAGGGTCGGTGCGCCCCGTCACCGGGCCGGCCGCCCGAGGTGAGCACCACGAAAGCTTCGACGCTCTCGCCGCGCAGTTCGTCGGCCACCGCCGTGACGGGCGCGTCGCGAATCCGTCGGCGTGATCAAGACCCGGCGTGCCCGGGCCCTCACCTTTCCCGACGAACTCGCCGCGTTCCGCCGCACCCCGCCCGAGCCCGGCGGCGTCCCCTGCCGTCGTCCCCGGGCCTCGGCCGCCGGTTACCCGTCGGTTCTCCGGAACATCGTCCGACCGGCCGGTCGACACCTTCTCTCCTCGATGTCATCATGGAATGACATCAGGCGATGACAATATCGGGTGAAGGGGAATGCCATGGTGAGCGTGGAGATATCCGGTCCTCCGCGACGGCAGGGCCTGCTCGCGCCGTCCTTGGTCTTCTTCGGCATGGCGCTCGCCGTGATCAGCAGCCTCGGCGCGCCCCTCGTCCCCGACATCGCCGCCGTCTACGGCGTGCCGCTCGCCGACGCCCAGTGGACCCTCACCGTCACGCTCCTCGCGGGGGCGGTCGCCACGCCCGTCATGGGGCGGCTCGGCGACGGGCCGTACCGGCGGGCCGTGACGCTGGGCTCCATGGCCCTGGTCCTGGCCGGGGGCGTGCTGTCGGCGCTGCCGCTCGGCTTCGGCTGGCTGGTCGCGGGGCGGGCCCTGCAGGGCGTGTCGGCGGGGCTCGTGCCGCTGGCCATCGCCACCGCCCGCGACGCCCTGCCGGAAGCCCGGTCACGGACGACGCTCGCCCTGCTGTCGATCACCACGGCAGCCGGCGTGGGCCTGGGATATCCGCTCACCGGACTGATCGCCCAGAGCGCCGGCATCCGCGCGGCCTTCTGGTTCGGCGCGGGCATCAGCGCGCTGTCCCTCCTGGTGGCCTTCGCCGTCCTTCCGTCCAGTGCACGTCTCCCGCGCAGGCCCTTGGACGTGCCCGGAGCGCTGCTGCTGGGCGCCGCGGTCACAGGACTGCTGCTGGTGCTGGGCGAGGGCGGCCGATGGGGCTGGGACTCGCCGCGGACGCTCGGTCTGCTGGGCGGGGCACTGGCACTGCTGGCCTGGTGGGCGGCGCACGAGCTGCGGACCGCACACCCGCTCGTGGACCTGCGGCTGCTCCGGCACCGCTCGGTGCTCACGGCGGACCTGGTCATCCTGGTGGCCGGGGTCGGGATGTATCTGCTGATGTCGATGGTGACGCGCTTCGCGCAGACCCCGGTCACGGCGGGTTACGGCTTCGGCGCCTCCGTGGCCGTCACCGGCCTGATCCTGGTGCCGTTCTCGGCCACCGGTCTCGCGGCGAGCAGACTGGTACCGGTCCTCGTCCGCCGACTGCCTGTACGGCTGGTGATGGCCGTGGGGTGTGCGGTCTCGCTGCTGTCGATGGTGGGCTTCGCCCTGTTCCAGAACGGTCTGTGGGGCCTGTTCCTGGCCATGGGCCTCTCCGGCCTGGGCATCGGGGTGACCTTCTCGGTGATGCCGTCCCTGATCGTCGAGGCCGTCCCGGCGCACGAGACGGGCAGCGCCATCAGCTTCAACCAGCTGCTGCGCTGCGTCGGTTACGCGGTGGGCAGCGCCCTGAGCGCCACCGTCCTGCAGGCCCACACCGCGGCCGGGCAGGTCCTGCCGGCCGTCGGGGGCTACCGGTCGGGCGCCCTGCTGGGGTGCGCGGTGTGGGCGGCCGCTATTGTCCTGTCCGCCGCCCTGCCCGGAAGGCGGCGGGCGAACGAGGAGGAGCGGACGATGGTCGTGGAGGACGGTACGGGGGCGGCCGCGGAGCAGCGGGCCCGATGACCGGTCCGCGTTCCGCCCGGCGCCCGTACGACTCGGCCCGCAGCCGCGAGCTCCTGCTCGCGGCGGCCGGCGAACTGTTCACCGAGAAGGGCTTCGACCGCACCACCACCCGGGACATCGGCGAACGGGCCGGCGTGGACGCGGCGCTCATCGCACGCTACTTCGGCGGCAAGACGCAGCTCTACCTCGCCGTCCTGCGGACGTGGTCCGAGGAGGCCGTGCCCGCCGACCTGTTGAGCGACGGGCGCCTGCGCGCGCTGCTGGCCCGGGCGGACCGGGGAGAACTGGGCCCCGTCCTGCGGACCGCCGTCGTACCCCACACCGACCCGGACATCCAGGACGCCGCGCGCACACAGCTGGACGCCCGGCTGGTGGGCCCGCTCCACGACCGCTTCACCGCCGAGGGCCGCTCCCGCCCGCGCCTGCGGGCCGAACTGGCCGTCGCAGCCCTCACCGGTATCCTGCTCGCCCGTTCCACCGGGGCACTGGCCGAACTCGCCGACGCCGACCCCGACGAACTGCTGCACCTCGTCCACGACTTGCTCGCATCACCGTCCGCGGGGGACGACGGCAACTGAGGCCCCTCCCGGCGGCGTCACTCGACGACGAGCTCCACCGGGATGTTGCCGCCATGCCGCGGCGGAGTACGGACAGGCATGGTGCGAACTGCGCGGCGGGCCGGTGCGGTTGAACCTCTTCGCCGCGGCGGCCGACGGCAGGACCGGTGTGCCGGTACCGTCCGCCGGAACCACCGAAAGGAATCCCGCCGTGTCCGCCACCCCCGCCACCGAACGCTCTGTCAGCTCGTCGATCACACGGTTCGGTCTGGGGACGGCTACAGCACGCTCAGCCGCGGCGAGGGCGCGGCGGGCCGGTGTGGACGGTGTGGCTGTGGTCGGGCGCGGCCGCCGGGGCGGCGCCGGGAGAACGGGATGTCAGTGGTGGGTGCCAGGATCCCTTGCATGGACACCTCTTCGCAGTCTCGTCATCCCGCTCCCTCCGGTGCTGAGCCGCCCGCGACCGCGGTCCCCGACGAGAGAGGGGATCCGCAGGACGCGGACGGGCGGGACGACCCGGACGCCGGAACCGATCCCGGTGCTCAATGGGTGGGGCTCCTGCACCGGGCCGCGGAGAACGGAAGCCCCGAGTCGGTGCGCGAATTGGCACGACGGGTCGCTGATGTCGACCGGCCCGACGAGTGGGGTGAGACGGCCCTGTGGAAGGCCGTGTGTCATGGGGCGGAGGCGAACGTCGTCGAACTCCTCGCGGCCGGGGCGGACGCCTGGACGCCCCGTATGGGGCGCTGGTCACCCGGCCGCCTCGCGTTGACCACCCGGCTCGCGCCGCTGTTCGCCGCCGGTACCCCCGAGCACGCCCGGCTCACCGAGGCGGAACGGGCCGCGTTCGCGGCGGCCGACGGACAGGCCGCCGCTTTCGGCGACGACCTGTACACCGAGGGCATCTCCGCCGCGTTCCTCTCCGGCGTCACCCTCCCCGAGGCCATGGTCCGGCTCGGCGCCGACCCGGACGACCCGGGCCCCACCGCGTACGACCCGTACGACGACTGGGACCACAGCTCCCGATTCGTCGCAGCGACCGCTGTACCGGGCGGCTGCGCGCTGCTCCAGCCGACCTACTACGGGCTGTACACCGACACTTGGCTGGCCGCCCTGACCGACGGTGGCGGGCGGGCCTACGGCCTCTACTTCAACCCCAAGGGCGGTGTCTTCGGCACGCTCGCCGAGAACGGAGTCCCCCTGCACGGCGAGGAGATCGGTCTGCCGCCGCTCGACGCGGACGTCCCCGCAGGCCACTGGACTCACCGCTTCTGGCTCTGGGACAGACCGGCACGGCGCTGGAACAACAACGAGCTGGCCTACGCCTGCCACCAAGCCGGCATCACCGTCCCCGACGCCCGCCCGATCACCGGACCGCCCGACCGATGGATCGAGATATCCGAGGACAGCGCCTTGGTCGACGCATAGCACCCCCATCCGGGCCAGGCTCGATACAACATGGCCGCCCCGATACCCGGAGGCCCGGCGGGCAACCACAGCGTCGCCCTCCAGACCGTCTGATCCGGCCGCTGCCAGTGCCCCTGCCTTGTTGGTGATATCCACCGTGTTTCGGTACAGACGGACGGAACTGGTGTGGTCGATCGCCCGGTTCGGTCTGGGTACGGCTGCGGGCGGGCGGCCCGGCTGCATCACGCTCGGCCGTGATGCTGGTCGTTGTCTTCCCGGACAAGGGAAAAACCTGGTGCTCGTATCCATGGCTCCGGCCATAATGCGCAGATCGGCCAAGGACGTAAGACGCAGAGCGAGCAGTAGTGGACCACCACGACCATGCGAACGGGGCGGAGCCGTGCGCGCTGTTGATCACTGGCACCGTCGGTGTCGGCAAGACCTCTGCCGCCGATCTGCTGGGAGATCTTCTCGCTGACGCAGGCGTGCCGCACGCGGTGATGGACCTGGACCGCCTCTGCCAGTCGTGGCCCGCCCCTGAGGACGACCCGTTCAACTCCGGCCTGCTGCTGCGCAATCTGCGCGCTCTGACCACCAACTACCTCGACGCCGGTGCGCGGCGGTTCATCCTGGCGGGGGTGGCTGAGAACGCGGCCGACCGCGACGGCTTCCGGGCTGCCGTCGGCATGCCGCTCACCGTGTGCCGCTTGACGGCGGACCTCCCTGTCGTGCACGGGCGGCTCAGGCGCCGCCACGAAGCCGACAACGACCCCGGCTCCCTGCCCTGGCATCTGGAGCGGGCCGGCCGGCTCCAACAGGTCCTCGACCGGGCCGGCATCGCCGACTTCAGCATCGACACCACCCGTGTCCCGCTCCCGGCCGTTGCCTCCGCCGTTCTCAAGGCCGCTGGGTGGGCCTGACCCGACGGATGGCGGATCACGTCGGCCTGTCGGTGGTCGGTGTCGAGGCCGGCGCCGGCGCTTCCTGACCCCGGGGATCGTCCCGGACTGCCCCAACCAGCGCGTTAATCACCTGTGCGGGCGGAGGAATCGTCTCCCACGAGGGGGCGAGGGACAAGCAAATGCTGCGGGTGCTTCCCGGCGCGGAGACCGGTGCCGGGAACAGGGTGTCACCTCTCGGGGCCGTCGGGTGAAGTTGCCTGATCAGCCGTGACGGTGGGCGGCGGGAGCGTAAGCGCCCGCCCGGGCCCGCCCGGGTGCACGGTCGCCGCCCGGTCCAGGCCGAGGTCCCGGTAGACGGCGTCGCACACCGCGATGAGCCGCCGCTGGTGGTCCTCCTGCCAGGTCTTGCCGTTCAGGTGCAGGGCGACCACCAGACCCGCGTCGGGATCCGCGAACGCCGCCGAGGTCCACAGACCGTAGTGGCCGAAGGAGCGGAGCGACGCGTGGTGGCCGAACGCCGTGCACTCCTCGGCGACGTAGCGGGATTCGACGCGGAAGCCGAGGCCCCAGTCGGCGTTGCCGAAGTCGTCCCGGAGGCCCACCCGGTGACGGGCGGTGAGGGCCGCCACGGTCTGCGGCCGCAGGATCCGCCCCTGCCTGCCCAGCCCTCCGTTGGCGAGGGCCTCGAAGAAGAGACCCAGGTCGGCCATGGGACCGCGCATGTTGAGGCCGTGGACGGGCCGGGTGCAGGAGGCCTCGGTGGCGAACCAGTGGGTCGGCTGGGACGGCAGCCCCCCGCCCGTGATGTGGATCAACGGCAGGCGGCCGGCGAGCCGTTGGTACTCCTCGGGCGCCAGCACCACCCGTGTGTCCGTCATCCCGCACGGCGTCAGGATCTCCTCCGCCAGGTAGCGCTCGTAGTCCCGGCCGTCCACGGCGCGGACGACCTCGGAGAGCAGGAACCAGGCCCACCACGGCGCGTAGGTGATCTTCGACCCCGGCGTCGCGTCACGGGGGACGGCCATGGTCCGCACCTGCTCGCGGCGCAGCGGCAGCGGAGCCGTCATGCTGCCGTGCAGCGGGTCGAGCCCCATGGGGACGACGGAGGTGTGGGTGAGCAACTGGCGGAGGGTGACCGTCTCCCGGCCGTCCCCGGTGAACCAGGGCAGATAGGCGGCGACCGGGTGCTCCGGGTCCAGCAGGCCCCGTTCCCAGAGCTGTCCGACGGCCACCGCGCCGAACGGTTTGGAGCAGCAGTACCAGATCGGCAGGGCGTCACGGGTGAAGGGCACTCCGGGCCGTGCCTCGCCGAGGGCCACGGACACCGTGGTGTCCGCGCCGGAGACGTACAGCTGGGCCCCGGGGGTGGTCCGCCCGAGCTCGTGCCGCAACGCGGCCATCGTCAGGGGAAGTCGCTCCCGGGCGTGGTCCAGGGCCTCGCCTTCGGCGACGGCCGGGTCCCCGGCGGAGGCCGCCCCGCCCGTCGGTTCCGGCCCCCGGGGCGGCGGACCCGCGGTCAGCTCCCGCAGCCGGGCCACCACCCCGGCCGGGTCCTGCTGGAGGACCCGGTCGAGGAAGAAGACGAACAGGAAGACGCCCTCCAGCCGCAGGCCGCCGTGTTCGAAGAGCCGGACCCGTTGCTCCCCGTCGCCGAAGAGCAGGACGAGGGCGTCGGCCCGGCTGAGGGCGAGCGTCATCGCCGGGCGCTCGCCCCACTCGCCCGCGGTGAACTCCAGTGCTCCGGTGGCCATGTCGGCCAGGAGCAGCACCCGGTCGGCGACGTCCCCCGAGGCGTCGGTGAGGCGCAGGCCGATACGCACCGCCGAGCCGGAGCCGGGATCCGGGGCGTGCGGCGCCGCCACGGTGGCGGCCATGCGGAGCCACGCCGCGGAGAACAGGGCGTGCGGAGCCCCGGGCATACGGCTCATACGGCCCTCGCGACGGTGAACCGCACCTTGTTGACGCTGGTCAGACTCCCGTCCGGGGCCCGCAGCCGGTCGAGTTCGGCGTTCACGGCGGCGGTGGCCTCGCCCCTCGCCCCGTCGGGGACGCTCTCCCAGAACTGACGGCCGGCGGTGGACCACACCCAGCGCCACCACTGCCGGGGGCCCTGGAAGCGGGTCACGCAGTCCGTCTCCACCGTCTCGGCACCGGTGAACCCGCTGTCCGCCAGCAGGGAGTGCAGGGCGTCGACGGAACGGAACGGGCTGTCGTCGGGGAGCCGGTGGGCGGAGGCCGCGCCGTAGGGCGCGCTCGCGGCGAAGACCGGGTCCCAGCGGGCGTCGGGGCGGCCCCACCAGGAGACCGCGAGCCGGCCGCCCGGTGCCAGGAGCGTCCGGTAGCGGGCGGCGGCGGCATCGGGGTGGGGGAAGAAGAACAGCGAGATCCCGGCGAGCACGGCGTCGAACGAGCCGTCGGCGGGCCCGGTGGCCGTGCCGTCGGCGTCGGTCCACTCGGCGGTCTCGGCGTCGCCGACGACGGCGCGGGCCTGGGTCAGCCCCTGCTCCGCGATCGCCTCGCGGGCCCGCTCCACCATGCCGGGGGACAGGTCCACACCGGTGACCGAGCCGTGTGGGCCGACGGCGAGCGCGGCGGGCACGAGGACGGCACCGGTACCGCAGCCCACGTCCAGGACGCGTTCGCTCTCCCGCAGCCCGGCGCGCTCGACGAGCTGCCGGCCCAGGGCGTCGAAGTGGGAGACGCCGACCCGTTCGTACGTCGGGGCGCTGCGGTCGAAGAGCTGGGCCAGCGCCCATTTGAGTTCGCCGGTCGGAGTGCGGCGCAGGATCTCGGTCACGAGAGGCTTTCCTTTCCTGGGATTCCAGGGATTCCAGGGATTTCTGGGGTTCCTGAGGAGACTGGGGTCCCGGTGTCGCCGGGCCGGACGGCCCGTCCGGTCCGGGCGGAGGCGTAGACGGCGAGGACCACGTCGAGGGCGCGCCGCCCGGCCTCCGCGTCCACCAGCGGGGACCGCCCGGCGGCGATCGCGTCGCAGAAGTCGGCGAGCTGGTCGCGGTGCGGCTGGTAGAGGAGCCCGATGGAGTCCCTGGTCCCGTCCGCGGCGAGGGAAGGGCGGTGGGCGTCGGCCTGGTTCCCGGCCCCGTATGCGCCGTAGGCAGTGGCCTGTTCCCCGTCCTGCGCCGCGTGGAAGTAGGCCAGTTCGTCGTTGTCGATGACCACGGAGCCGCGGTCGCCGTGGACGGCGATGCGCGCGGTGCGCCCGGGGTAGGCGGCGGTGGTGGCCAGCAGGGCGCCCAGCGCCCCGTCGGCGAAGCGCAGGCTCGCCGTCGCCACGTCCTCGACCTCGAGGCCGTGGTGGGCGAGGAGCGCCGTGTGCGCGGCGACCTCCTCGACGGGGCCGGCGAGCCACATGGCCAGGTCGACGGCCTGGACGGCCTGGTTCATGAGGGCGCCGCCGCCGTCCAGGGCGCGGGTGCCGCGCCAGGTGCCGCCGGCATAGTAGGCGTCGCCCCGCCACCAGGGAACCTCGATGAGCACCGAGGTGACACGCCCCAGCGCACCGTCCCGGACGGCGGCCCGGGCGAGCCGGGCGGCCGGGTCGAACCGCCGCTGGGAGACGACGCCGACGGTGCGGCCGGTGCGCCGGGCGGTGGCGAGGAGCCGTTCGACGGCGTCCCGGCACACGTCGACGGGCTTCTCCAGCAGGACGTGCTTGCCCGCCTCCAGCGCGGCGGTCCCCAGCTCGGCGTGGGTGCCGCTCGGGGTGCAGACGACGACCGCGTCGACGTCAGGGCGGGCGAGCAGGTCCGCCACGTCCAGGGCTTCGCAGCCCAGTTCGGCGGCGAGGGCGCGGACGGGGGCCGGGTTCCGGCCGGCGACCGCCACCAGGCGGGCCCGGTCGGCGAGTTCGCCGTCCCGGCGGGTGAGCAGCCGGCCCAGGAACCCGCCGATGCTTCCGCAGCCGATGATGCCGAAGTTCAGCACGGTGCCCTCAACCCGCCACCGGGGCGATGGAGTTGCCGAGGTAGTTGGGGAGCTCGGTGAGGCGCTGCTGCTGCCGGTCGAGGTCGACCGGGTACGACTCCCGGTAGCGGCGGGTGACCTCCCGGACCTGCTCCCAGGTGGTGGGCCGGGCGCCGTCGTTGTAGTCGGCGGCGAGCCGGTCGTAGAGGGTGGTGCCCGGGCGCAGGTAGAGCTGGTTGATGCCGAACCAGGCAGGCATCTTGGCGGCCCAGTCCACCAGGCGGCCGGAGACGCACGCCTCGTCGTCGGGCAGGCCCAGCAGGACGAAGGCGAAGGGGGTGATGCCGGCGTCGCGCAGCTTGAGGATGGCCTGCTCGATCTGCTCCTCGCTGACCCGCTTGTGGACGCCGGTCTGGGCGATGGCCGGCGACTCGGCGCCCAGCCACATGCCCTGGCAGCCGGCCGCGGCCCACTCGCGCACGTCGTTCTTGAGCACGACCTCGGCCCGGGTCTGGCCCACCCAGCCCAGACCGCGGCCCCGCAGGCGCCGGCACAGGTCGCCGTAGAAGGACTTGTTGATCCCGAAGACGTAGTCGAGGAAGAAGACGAAATCCAGACCCGCCGCCTGCTGGGCGTCGATCTCCGCGACGACCCGGTCCAGCGGCTGGCTGCGCATGCGGGTGCCGAAGGGCAGGTGGCAGAAGGTGCAGCCGTAGGTGCAGCCCCGCGAGGCCAGGACCATGCCGCAGGGGCCGGGCAGCGGCAGCCCGCCGGAGATGACCTCGGCGGTGTAACGGGCCGTCGGCACCAGGTCGTAGGCGGGGAAGGCGAGTTCCTCCAGCGGGAGGTTGGGGTAGGGCCGGGGCGCGCCGGCGGCCGGGGCCAGCAGGTTCCGGGGCGAGGCGGAGTCGGAGAGGACGGGCGCGTCGGCACCGGCGGCCAGGTCGCGCACGGCGGCGACGGCGGCCGAGTCGGTCTCGCCGAGGGCGACATGGTCCACGCCGAGCTCCGCCCGGGTCGACAGGGGCAGATGGGTTCCGTGCGGACCGACGGCGATGGTGCGGGCCGTGGGGAACAGGGCCTTGGCCCGGTCGACGGCCGTGCGGACCGGGGCGAGCTCCAGGGGGTAGCACTGGGCGCGGTCGGCGATCGCGGAGAAGACGATCAGCAGGTCGAACGCGTCGCCGGGCGGCGTGTCCCGGAGGCGCTGGTCCCAGACGGCGACCGTGTGGCCCTCCGCGCGGAGGTGCCCCGCCGCCGTGACGGCGTCCAGGGGCAGCTGAACGAAGTACTGGTCGAACGGGTTGCTCGGAATGACGAGGCAGATTCGGCTCATGGGTGCGTCTCTCTCACGGTGGGGTGGCTCACAGGCGGGTGGGCAGGGCGGCGGTGGCCGCGTCGGCGGGGTGCCGGGCCAGGGCGGCCAGGCGGCCGATGCGTGCGATGGGCCGCAGGTCCGGGCAGGGCCGGGCACTGTCGTCGAGGAGCGCCGTCAGGGAGTGGCGCAGCGCGTTCTCCAGGGGGGAGTCCTCGATCCGCCACTCGCGGCGGCCCTCGGGCCGGTCCAGGGTCAGCCGGTGGGTGTTGCGCGGCAGGGGCGTGCCGTCCGGCAGGACCACCGGGTCGAGTTCGAGGGTCAGACGCACGGGTCCGGCCTCGACGCGGGCCAGGCGGTGGCGGCTGTCGGCCGCGGGCGTCGTCCTGACGGTCCAGTGCGGCGCGGGCGCCTCGGGGCCGGGGTCGTGGCCGACGACGGACGAGTACAGGTCGATCTCGGTCCCGTCCAGGTCCACCACGTCGTGCGCGGCGGTGCTGGTCAGTTCCGGGTCGCGGGCGATGCGCACGGAGCCGTGGTCCGGGTGCCGCACCAGGTAGCGGTGGTAGGCGTCCTCGGGCAGGAAACGGCCGAGAAGGGCGAGCATGTGCAGCCACTCGTAGCCGAAGACACCGTAGTCGTGGTCGACGAAGCGGCCGGCCGCGATGTCCTGGCGGCGGTCCTTGCCGAAGGCGACGCGGATCGCCTCGACGGGGTGGCGCGGGGCGTACTCGTCCTTCACCGCCCGCAGCAGGGCCGGCGCCTCGGCGTGCGCGTACTGGTTCATCACCACCAGCCGGGCCCCCTCGTGCGCGGCGAGCAGCGCGGCGAGCCGGGGGCCTTCCCAGGAGCGGCACACCGGTTTCTCGACCAGCAGCCGGGCGCCGGGGTCCCGGTCGAGGACGGCGGCCACCGTCGGCACGTGCGCCGCCGTCGGCGTGCACACCGACCAGACGTCCACCGGCGGGAGTTCGGGCACGTCCTCGACGCGCGCGGCCACCGGGAAGGGGAGCAGCCGCGGGTCGGCGGCCGGATCGACGACCGAGACGGTCGCCCCGAGACCGGTGAGGAGCCGGTGGTGGAGCCGGCCGGCGACGCCGAGGCCGACGACACAGACGTGGGTTCCGCGCGGCCTACCGGGCATCATGGTCCCCGCCGTGCTCGAGGACGGCCGGGAAGCAACGGCCGGAGGCCAGATAGCGGGCGTAGTACGCCTCGAAGAGCCCCGCCTCGTCGACGATCCGGTCCACGGGCTCCAGGTGCACCCCCGCGGGGAACCGGCCGAGGTCCCGGCACAGCTCCTTGGCGGCGAGCAGGGTCCCTGCCCGGTAGGCGTCGTAGCCCCGGTTGGCGATGCCTTCGTACTCGAAGAGGTTGAGCGAGCGCCCGTCGCCCAGGACGGTGACCGTCGCGCCGTGGGGGAGTGCGTACACCACGCCGACGTGCGGGATCTCCGTCGCCCGTGCCTCCCGGTGGCCGTCGGTGAGGACGGCGAAGTCCTTGGTCGCGAACCCGGCGAGCAGCACCCCGTCCGGCAGCAGCGGAACGTCCCGGGCCGCGATCGCGGTGCCGCCGCTGCTGCCCACGACGAGGAACGGGACGCGGTGCGCGAGGGCCTCGGCCACCGTGCGGTGGGTGTCGAAGCCGTCCTCGGCGGCGGTGATGAGGGCCAGGACGTCGGTGTCCACGACGCTCACCCGGCAGCCCAGCGCGCGCAGCGCGTGGGCCGCGCGCGTTCCGAGGGTGCCGTAGCCGAGCAGCAGGACGTGCCGGCCGATGAACTTCTCGCCCGGCACGATGGCGCGCAGGCGGCGGATGCACGAGTCGGCGATCTCGTTGTACCCGAGCCGGGACTTCAGCCGGGACCGGGCCATGTTCAGGACGGGAACGGCCAGTTGTCCGGGGGCCGCCGCGATGCGCTTGAGCCCGCTGACCGTCAGTTCGATGGCCGCGTCGACCCGTTCGGAGGGGCCGCCGTCCGTGCCGTAGCCCTGGGCGAGCAGCCCGCCGTCGTCGATCACCAGCACCTTGCGGCCCGCGGCGTGGGCCCGGCGGACGAAATCGGCGACGCGGGCGTCGACGGCGAGCGCGTGACCCCGTTCCGCCTCGGTGGCCGTGCCGTTGATGACGGAGTTGTCCAGCACGTCGCTGCGGTAGCCGCGGCGGAGGAACCAGGCGTGCACGCGGTCGCGGTGCGCGGTCCGGTCGCCCTTCGACAGCGCGTAGATCCACGCCGGGTCCACCCCGGCCCGCTCCATTCCCAGGAGGAAACCGACGCTGTTCTCCACGTAGTGGTCGCGGAAGACCAACGCCCAGCCGGACAGCGCCGGTTCGGGGGTCGCGTACCGCTCGACCAGCGGCATGCCCGCGACGATGGAGGCGATCTCGGCGTCGGTGTAGCACCGGGTGCGCTGCCGGAGGTCCTCCGTCAGGGCGTCGAACAGCGTGCGCACGGCATCGGTGAGCGGGCCGGAGACGGACAGCAGAACCTGCTGTTCCCCGGGATCCCCGACGACGGGGTCCAGGGTGCCGGGACCCCGGTGCGGCAGAAGACGGCTGCGGACGTCCACCCGGGCGCCGTCGAGCCGTACGGTGCACGCATCCGGCCCGTGTGCGACGACGGTGCCCGCCCGGGCGGGATCCCCGGCCCCGGCATCGAGGACCGACCGATCGAGGACCGACCGCACGGACTCCAGGAGTTCGCCCGGGCCCAGACGGCCCTCGAACACTTCGTACAGCCCCAGGGGATGGGGATCCGCCACCACGCCGTCGCCCGGAGCGAGGCCCGGTTCCAATTCCGATACCGACATGTATCCACCTGCTGTCTTGCGGGGGTCACTGGTACGGGCCGCCCGTCGGCACCCCGTCCGGGCGGTGCCGGAACGACGGGCCGGCCATGACCGACACCCTGCGCCACCCCTTGATCAGCAGGCATCCGTCACATGACGGGCCTCGACAACCAAGTAATGCAAGTCACATCAGTCGGTATAGGGCGAATAAAGCGCATTGATCGGAGAATGCATCCGTCAGCCGACGTAGATCAATAGGGGGGACCCACGTGCTGATCGGACGAGAACGCGAACAGAGCGAACTGTCCGCCGTCATCGCGGCGGTGCAGCAGGGCACCAGCGACTGCCTCCTGCTGCGCGGCCCCGCCGGCATCGGCAAGAGCGCACTCCTGCACCACATGGCGGAACAGGCCGGCCCCGGCATACGCGTCCTGCGGGGGATCGGCGTGGAGAGCGAGGCGGAGTTACCTTACGCGGCCCTCCACCAACTCCTGCGCCCCCTCGCCCCCTTCGGCGCACGACTCCCGGACCCCCAGGCAGCCGCGCTCCGCTCCGCCTTCGGCATCGACTCCGCACCCGCCGACCGATTCCTCGTCGCCCTGGCCGCCCTCGCCCTCCTCTCCGAAGCTTCCCGGGGCACGCCCCTGCTCCTGCTCGTCGACGACGCCCACTGGATCGACACCCCCTCCTCCGACGCCCTGCAGTTCGTGGCCCGCCGCCTCGGAGCGGAAGGCGTCGCCGTAGTCTTCGCCGCCCGCGACGCGACCCCCGACGGATCCCCGGCCTTTCCCGCCCCCGGCGTGCGCGAACTGCGCGTCGGCCCCCTGGACCCCGACGCCGCCCGTTCCCTGCTCGCCCGCCGCCTCCCGGCCGCCGCCCCCGCCACCCGCGAACGCGTCCTGCGCGAGGCCAACGGCAACCCCCTCGCCCTCGTCGAACTCCCCACCGCCCTCAGCCCCGGACAGGTCAGCGGCGAAGCCGCCCTGCCCGACGAACTCCCGCTCACCGAACGCCTGCAACGGCTCTTCCTCCACCGCGCGGCCGACCTGCTCGCCCTGCCCGGCAACGCCCTCCTGCTCGCCGCCGCCGAGCACAACGGCGACCTCGCGGTCGTCCTGCGCGCCGCCGAGCACACCGAACGCGCCATGGACGAACTCTCGACGGCCGCCACCCGAGGACTCGTCCACCTCGACCAGCATCACATCCGCTTCAGCCACCCCCTCGTCCGCTCCGCCCTCCGCCAAGGAGCACCCCTCAACGAACGCCGCGCCGCCCACCTCGCCCTGGCCGGAGCGGTCGGCACCGGCGACGACCGCCACGCCTGGCACCTCGCGGCCGCCGCCGTCGGCTTCGACGACCACTCCGCCGGCCTCCTCGCCCAACTGGCCGACCGGACCCGCTGCACCGGCGGCGTCGCCACCGCCGCCAAAGCCCTGCGCCGTGCCGCCGCCCTCGCCTCCGACCCCGGCACCCGGGCACGACTGCTGACCGACGCGGCCGAATGCGCCTGGAAAGCCGCCGAACCCCACCAGGCCCAGGCCCTCCTCACCCAGGCCGAGTCGCTGGCGGGTACCCCCGCGCTGCGCGCCGGACTCCTCCGGGTCCGGGGCGCCATCACCCATGCCTCCGAAGACCCCGCGGACGCCTGCGCCATGCTCCTCGAAACCGCCCGGCTGACCCGGGACACCGACCCCCGGCAGGCCGGGGAATCCCTGGTGATGGCCGCACGCTCGGCCTGGATCGCCAACACCCCCGAGCAACTGGCCGACATCGCCGACCTGCTGGAAGGACTGCCCTCCACACCGGCCACCCGTGACGCCCGCCGGTTCGCCGGCCACCTGCGGTACGTCGGCTCCGTCACCTATAACGAGCGACCACCCGGACCGGCCGGAGCCGACACACCCGTCACCTGGCTATGCCCCAACCACCCCAGACCCTGGGTGTGGCCCCCCGTCTTCCTGCCGCACCTCCTCGGCTCCACCGGACCCGTCCTCCAGGCCCTCCAACACGCCGCGGACGCCCTGCGCAAAGAGGGCGCGATGGGCACGCTGCCGATGACCCTCGCCCCGCTCGTCTCCCTCCAACTCCTCACCGGAGACTGGTCCGCGGCCGGCACCAACGCCACCGAAGCCCTCACCCTCGCCCTGGAGACCGGACAACTGGGCCCGGCCGGCCACCTGCGCGCCATGCTCGCCTGGATCGCCGCAGCCCGGGGCGACAGCGACCGCTGCCGCCAACTGGCCACCGCCTCCCTCGACATCACCGTGCCGCGCCGGGTCTCCTCCGCCGTGGCCCTGGCCCACTGGGCCCTCGGACTCGACGCGCTCGCCGCCGGCCGCCCCCACGACGCCGCACGGCTCCTCGGCGAGATCTGCACCCCCGAGGGCCCGGCCCACCACTACATGGTGCGCCAACTGGCCCTCCCCGACTTCGTCGAGGCCTGCGTCAGAGCCGGCGAAGCGGACCGGGCCCGGGCGGCGCTCGACGACGAAGCCCCGCACGTCCCCCCGCACTTGCGCCCCGACCGCCGCTGCCGGGCTCTGCTCGCCCGGGGGGACGACGCGGAGGAACATTTCCTCGCCGCACTCGAGGACGCCGGACCCTCCGCCTTCGACACCGGACGCTGCCACCTGCTGTACGGCGAGTGGCTCCGCCGCAACCGCCGGATCAAACAGGCCCGGGACCACCTGCTGCGGGCCGAGGAACAACTCGACACCGTGGGGGCCGCCCCATGGGCGGAACAGGCCCGCGCAGAACTGCGCGCCGCCGGCACCCGCACCGCGCACCGGCCACCGGCCGGACCACCGGCCACCGACGCGCTCACGGCCAGGGAACTCCAGGTCCTGCGCCTGGCCGCCCAGGGACTGAGCAACAGCGAGATCGCGGTACGCCTGTTCGTCAGCCCCCGGACCGTCGGCTACCACCTGTACAAGATCTTCCCCAAGCTCGGCGTCACCTCCCGGGCGCAGTTGTACGGGCAGTCCTTCGGCTGACCTGCGGCCCCGGGCCTGTCCTGTGACCGTACATCCGGGGTGCGGGCCGCCGGACGGGTGTGATGCCTGGTTCTGCCAGTCGGCGTTGCTGCTGGAGGGACAGTTCCGTCCAGAAGTCCGCCCGGCGTTCCGCTACTTCCCGAGGCCGTCATTGTCGTGGAGGCCGCGGAGGCGTTCCTGGACAGCACGACCAGTACGACGTGCTCCACAGTGCACCGAGACCATGAAGAAGGGGCACCGGTGCCCCGACGGGGCAGGGAGCCCGGCCCCGTCCAGGAATCCCTCCTCCTGGAGGTGCCGGAGACGGGGCGGAGCCGGACTGCAGGGCGTCGGTCTCGCCGGTCCTGGCGGCGCGGACGCTCAACCTGGCTGAGGAACCGCCGCCGGGGCCTGGGAGGGCCGTCATAGGGAAACGCCGGACCCCACGCTGCCTGCCGCGGTCGCACAAGGAGGGCATCTGTGCTCTCCTACGGGCCGAAGGGCAGTGTCGATGCACGCCACTATCGAGGCGAAGCCCAAGCCGCCGGCCGGGATCTGCGGAGTCGCGCAACTACAGGCTGGCGATCTGGTTCAAAACCGCGTTGACCGTATTCACCGTGCCGTCGTGGCTGTCGCCGGCGGCTATCACCTGTTGATAGAAAGTCCGGTCGCTGATCGGCAGATGTACGACTGAGAGCCGGATGTCAGCCAGGTCACCGGCTACCTCGTCGTTGCTTACGACATTTTGGAACCCAAGGTTGTCCAGCACAATGTGAACATTGTTCTTGAGCTGCTCGATATCCGCAAATATCTCAGCGAGTTCTATTTGACGTGTGCGGATCTCCAAGTCTGCCATCATGCACCTCCGGCCCACATTTTTCCGGTCCCGGAAACCTCTGAACAGTGTTCACCAGCTTGAGCGGCCATGACCGCCATTAGTACCTCGTCTACTGTCATAATTCGACGGTCGAGGCTGGGGCGATGTCGCGAAAACCTCACCTGTGAGGTACGAACCTTGTTCCAGCATGCTCCTTGCGCCTTGCCGACGCGACCGGAGCGAGCAGGCGCTGAACCGGAATTGGGTCACCGCCCATCTCGCGTGGTCCCGGGCAGGGGAGATGGGCGGCTTCCCCGCCCGGGCCATCGTCACGGAGCCGAGACGCTCCTCGTGCCAGGGCGCTGGGCTATTCGGGCCCGAAGGCGGCCGTGACAGCGTTCAGTGGATCACCGTCACAGCCACGACAAGCACCTGGTCGACGCGCTGCCTGGCAGACCAGACCTGAGCAGCAGCACTCGTGCACCTGTCATGCAGGGGGCTTCTGCAGCCAGTCTGCTTCGGTGGTCCAGAACATGTGGCGTGCACCGAGGTAGTTGTGGGCGAAGTCCGTGAACCGTTCGCGGGTGTACGGCTTGCCGGTCTTGGGGTCCTTGGCGTTGATGTCGGGTTCCTGGACGGCCATCGCGACGAGGGGGAGGGCATCCTTGTACTCGTGGAGGAACTTGTAGGAGTTCTCCATCTGGTACTTCCGGTCCGGCAGGGTGTCCGGTCCTCCGATGCCGATCTTCTTGTCCCTGGCGAGGTCGAACATCTCCTTCATGCGCTTGTGGTCGTCGTCATCCGGCAGGAAGTTGATGTACTGGATGAACTGCGTCTTGGTGAAGACCTTCTTGCCGTGGCGCATGTTGTCGATCTCGGCATCGATGTAGGCCTTCGAGGTGTACTTGGTCCGATCGTTCTTGGTGTCCACCTCGACCGCGGTCTCCGGAAGGTTCACCCCGGCGAGCTTGCCGTCGAACTTCTGCGCCATCGCCTTCAGCATGGCCTGGAAGTCTGCTCGCACTTGAGTGTTCCACTGCGCGACCATGGCCCCATGGGTGGTGGGGTTGTCAGGGTTCTCGTCGACCGTCGGCGCGACCCCGCCCTCGTCCTTCACATACTGGGGAACGTTGGCGTCCTTCATGGCCACATCGAAGAACCGGTCCTGAACCTGGACGAACAGTTTCTTGTGGCGTTCCTGGAGATACTTCAGGGCATTGTCCAGCCGCGACCACTTGTACTCCCCCTTCTTCCCCTCAAGGGCCTTCCAGGGCGCCACCACCTGTACGCCGCCGATGTCCGTACGGTCAATCATTGCCTTGACCTTCGGGTCCTCGCCGGACGTGGCATCCTCGAATGCGCCGAGCGACATGTACAGATTGTCCGTCACCTTGCCGTGGGACACCGAGGAGGCGGCCCTGCCGGAGGCGGGATCCGCGGCGGCGGCCCCGACGGTGGCTGTCAAGGCCACAGCAGTGAGGACAACAGATCCGACTGCACCACGTTGCATCATCATGAACGCGACGCTAGGGAAACATTCTCAACGAAAAGTAAGAGCATCCGCCGCCCTCCCGGCGCCAGCCCTCACCGTCACCCAGCCGGACAGTCCGTTACGAAGTGGCGGTTTCCTCTCGTCCTACCTCTGCCCCTCCATGGGGCGTGCGGGAGGCGAGCAACCCCTTGGTGCTCGTTTCTGTCGTTCCGGCCATGGGGTGTGTAGACCGGCCGAAGACGTAAGGCGGATATGGTGTGGGTGGCGGTGATTCACTGCGGTCGTGCGAGCGGGGTGGGTCTGTGTGTTGTTGGTCGCCGGTGCTGTTGGTGTCGGTAGGGCTTCGGTTGCGGATCTGTTGGGGGGTTTTCTCTTTGCCTGGTTCGGGCGCTGCCATGAAGCCGATGACGGTCCCGGAGCTTGGGGGTGTCAGGGCATGAGGAGCAGTCGTGTGTTGGGTACGAGTTTGCGGTTGGTGCTGGTGCTCTGCACGAAGATGGTGAAGTCGTCGTTGTGGTCCGGCTTGACGCGGACCTCGGTGTCCGGCAGACCGAGCAGGGCCCGGGCCTCGGGCCCCGCGTACACCCGGTTGGTCTTCCTCTCCAGTACCGCGATCTGCTTCTTCGCCTGGATCTTCTCCGGCTTGCTCAGCTGATAGAACGCGCCCCCCTGTGCGGTAGGTGTGTCCGCTTTCGACGACCCGGTCCCGGATGGCAGTGTCGCGGGTTACCGGGATCAGCTGGTGCTCCGACGGATTCACCGGGGTGAGGCCGGCCGCCTTGATGGTGTGCTTGTTGACCGCCTCCGCACCGGTGGAGAACACCGCTCGCGATCCCCGGATGCCCTGGGTGCGGCCCACCATGAATTTTTCGGTGGCCTGCCGGATGACCTGCCCGGCCTCCTCCAGCCCCCGTGTGCTGGTGGCGTCCCAGATGGCGATGTTGTCCTTCGGGAAACCGCATTGCATGGCCTCGCGCCTGCCCATCTGGTCCGGTACGAGGACGGCCAGCGTCTAGTTGTCGTCCTGTGTGGCGATCATCTCGGCCACGGCCCCGGCCAGTTGGCGCGGGTCCCCGGCGGGGGCGTCCGGGCAGCGGGTGCTTGCGTTCTCCTGCCTGTCGGGGAGCCTGAACGTCAGGAAGCTGTGGTCGCCGTACAGTTGGGCCGTCTGCGCCGGCTCCCGCTGCGACTTCAGTGCGGCCGCCAGCAGAGCTGTCATCCCACCGACCCGATACAACTGCTCCAGTGACGGCATCTGCAGCACATCCTTGTCATAGATGACGCACTCCACCGTGTCGGCAAAGACATACACCGTGACACGGGTCTCCTGGTCCAACTCCCTTGAGCGGCGGGCGAGGTGGGCGATCTGCTGGTCGGCGACTTCGACGACCTTGCGGCTCAGGTGCGACATGGACGAACTGGCGTCCAGCACGAGAGCGACGTGATTGATGTAGTTCTGGCGTCCGGACATGACGGCTCCCCCTTCTTTCCGACTCGGCGCTCCTACCGTCTCACCCACCACTGACAGTCGATCTTGGTCCGCGGCCCTGGATGAAGGGCCTGCCGGGGCAGGTGTGGAGCGGGAGCGTACCGGGGCTGTTGCGCGCCGGTGTTGCTGTGCCGGGCATGGTGTTCGGCCTGGATGCCGGCGGCGATGTTCAGCCGGGCTCGTTGCCGAAGCGGTTGCTGCCGTCGGCCGGGAAGCCGCTGTTTGTGCTCGTGGGTTCCGGGCGCTGTGCGTGTTGGGTGTGTTGGTGCGGGTCGGGGTGGTTCGGGGAGGGGCTGCGTCGGTTTTGCGGTAGGCCCGGTAGCTGCTCGACAGGCGTGTTGGTGTCGGGTTCCTGTCGCTTGTAGGGGTGTAGCAGCTGCTTGTGCGCGCCGGTGCGGGTGACCGTGTCCGTCGTCCGGGTACGGGGTGTGCTCCTGTGCGGTTTGACTCTCACATCGATGTCAGTGTTTAGCGTGCGGACGACGAGCTGCCAGGGGGCAGTCCGCAGAAAGGAAGCGATGATGTCCGGGGACTCGACAGCTGTGGTGCTCGGTGGTGGCGGGCTTGCCGGTATCGGCTGGACCACCGGGGTGCTCGCGGCACTTGAGGAGCAGGGGGTGCTCCGGCTGGGTTCCGTCGGTGCCGTGATCGGTACGTCGGCGGGCGCTGCGGTGGCGGCCGCCGTGCTCCAGGCCGGATCGGCTGGTGCCGAGTTCGGCAGGATCGTGCGCAAGTCGCTGCGCAACGATGAACTCGCCCCGGTGCCGGCACCGGCCGAGGTGCTCCGCGACGTTTTGGCCGTGCACCACAGCGAGGACTCTCCAGCGGTGAAGGCCGGGCGCTTCATCCAGTTGTCCCGGCAGCATTCAGGAACTCACCCGTCCCTCCGCCGTGCAGCCGTCGCGGGGAGGGTGATGGGTGATACCTGGCCGAGTGATCGTCTGCAGGTCACCGCCGTACGCGCCGACGGGAGTCTTGCCGTCTTCACCAGCACGTCGGGTGTCGGTCTTGTGGATGCGCTCACCGCGAGCTGCGCGGTTCCGGGGTTATGGCCGGTGGTCAGTATCGGGGGAGAGGACTACATCGACGGCGGTACGTTCTCCCTGACCCATGCCGAGCTCGCCCGGGCGTACGGTCGGGTGGTCGTGCTCCGGCCCGTGCCTGAGTTTCCCCAGTACTTGACCGAGGAGCGTCGGGAGGTTTTGGAGCGTGCTGTGCTGGTCGAGCCGTCCGGACGCGCCCGCGCGGGCTTCGGCCCGGACTCTTTCGACCCGGATGTACGGGGTGTGGCCGCGGTCCTCGGTTACGAGGACGGTCTCATGGCAGCTCCCTCGCTCATGTGACCGCTGCCGGCCTTTCGCAGTCCGTGCTGAGCCGCGAGGCCGGGGGCCGGGCATGCCGCACCACGTGAATCAGCTGGCAGTCGCCCTGGTCGGTTGTGTGTGTCTGTAGATGTTGTTCCGTGATGGTGGTGGGGGTTGTCTCGTGGGGCCAGGAACGAGGTTGGGTGGCCGGGGTCCCGGTCCGGCGAGCTGGTGGTCGGGTAGGGTCGGTTGTGTCGGTCCGGGGTCCAGGCCCGGCTCGGCACCGCCGCTGCCCTCCTCGCCGACTGCCGCCGCGCCGGGGCCGCTTTCGGCCGTGCCCGCAACATCTTCACCGTCACCGAAAGCGTCCCGTGGTCCCGGTGGCTCGGCTTCTACGGCACCGCGGACCTCCACTCCCTCCACTCTCTCCACGGCAAGTCCTTGCGCCGTACTGCGCTGGTTACCGGGAGTCCCTTTCTGGAGTCCCCGGTGCTATGCCCAGTCGAGTCCGGGTTCGGTGGGGGCGGTGGGTTGGTGTTCATCGGCCGGTCGCGGCGGTTTTTCTGGTCGGACGGCCGGATGCTGACTTCGTTGTGATGTCACTTTGAGGGGAACACACGTGTGAGTGTGCGGGGTGGCGTCAGCGTGTTGGGCGGCAGCCGAATTGAGTTCGGTGCGTAGCCAGCTGAGCTGGCTGTTTATCGTGCTGGAGTAGGGATCTCAGCTGTCGTGGGGTGACTAAACCGCTGTCATGGGGTGAGGGTTCGGCCTAGCACACCAGGGGCGTGGCTGACGTGAGGATGAACATTCCTGTGTTCGTGATCAGGACAGGGGTGTGTGCTGGCGGGTATGAGTGCTGAGCCGTTGCCCGTGTCGTTTTCGCCGTCGTTGGATCGGCCGGCTGCCGTGTCGGGGGCGCGGGAGCGGGTCTTGACGCGGTTGGTGGTGGTGCGTCGTCTTCTCGCGCTGGATGAGGCAGGGACGCTTCAGACGGTGCATGTCCGTATCGCTGCTCAGACGGCGGGGGTCAACGTGCGGACGGTATGGCGTTGGCTGGCTGTGGCGAGGGAGTCGGGCCGTATTGAACCGGCCGCGCGGCGTGGGGCGTTCATGCTGACTGATGCGTTGTGGGCCCGGCTGGGGGAGCTGGGCGGGAACGTGAAGGCATTGCACCGCTGGATGGCCGGGCATGCCGATGAGGTGCTTCCTGCTCTGGGCCGGGACAGGCTGCCGTCGTTGTCGACGCTGCACCACGCAGCGAACCGGGAACGGCGCGCGGGGCGTGTCCTTGACCTTGCTCGTCCCGACTATGCCCGGGTGGATCCGGCCGCCTATGACCGGGCATTGGCCGAACTGGCACTGCCGGGCACGGTCGACGAGGCCGGCGAGGCGACCGCCGATCCCGCCCCGAAGGACGGTGCCGACAGCGTTGATCCGGCCGGCACGTCACCGTTCACCGGCGGCGTGCGCCTGTACGTGCCGGGCGCGCACGTCGTTTCCACGCGGCAGCTCGGCCAGGTCACCGAGGCGATCGCGCACACCATCGCTGCGCGGGGGACCGTGTGCGTGTACGGGGATCCCGGGCATGGCAAGACGGTTGCGGTGCATCAGGCGCTGCGCCTGTTGCCGCGCCGTATCCCGGTACGCCATGCAGTGGTGTCGGTGAAGCCGGCGCTGCCGCAGCTGCGGGCCGTGCTGCTGACCGCGTTCGGTTTGCCCGCCACGGCGTTGACGAACCGCACGGATGCCGCCGACCGCGCGCTGCTTGAGGCATTCCAGACCCCGGGTGCGCTGGTCATCGACGACGTGCAGCGCATAGCCGCGCCAGAACTGGACTACCTGCGCCTGCTCGCCGATGCTCCCACCACCCAGACCTCCCTCATCCTCTGTGGTGCGGGCGCGGAGCGTACCCTCGCGCGTGCTCCCGCTCTGGCCTCCCGGGTGCTGACCTGGCAGCAGGTGCCTCGCCTGGACGGGGATCAGGTCCCTGCCGTGCTGCGCCTGTTCCACCCGTTGTGGGATGCCGCGACGAACGCCGACCTGCTGCACGCCGATGCCACCCGGGCGAAGGGGAATTTCCGTACCTGGGCGAAGATCACTTCCCACACGTACGCGGCCTTGGCCCGTCACCCCGAGACCGCGGTGGATCGCGAGCTGCTGTCTGGGGCCTGTTCCCGCCTCGGCCCCACCTCCTGACCACACCCCTCCCACGGGCAGGCCCCTCTTCATGGACTTGTGCACCCCCGGCATCACCGCTCCCGCCCCGGCTTCCCTGACGGAACCCGCCCTGGACCCCGCCTCGTTGACCGCGCTTCGGGCCCCGGCCGTACGCCGCCTGCTCGCCCTGCGCACCCAGCGTCGGCTCACCCGCGCCCATGTCCACACCACCGCTCAGTGCCTGAACGTCTCGGAGCGCACCGTGTGGCGTTGGTTGGCGGACGCGACCACCATGCCTGAGAGCACCGCGTATCCGGGAGCGCGCCGTGCCGACCGGTTCGAGATCACACCCGAGATTCGGGTGCTGTTGGCGTACTGGCACGGCAACGCCTCCGCGGTCCACCGCGAACTCCTCGCCCACGCCAAGGCCGCCGCCGATACCGAGCTGTCCGAGGAGAGCGGCACCTCCACGACCATCGTCTCCGTCACACCGCAGCCCACCGCCTCCGTTCCAGGCGGCGCCCCGCCTGCGGCCGTGCCGCTGCTGGACCCCGTGCCGTCGCTGCCGACGTTCCTGCGCGCAGTGCGCAGGGATCTCACGCCGGGGGAGCGGGCCGGCTACCGTCACGGTCCCGAGGCCGCCCGCGCATGCGATGTGTTCGCCAAGCGTGGCCGTACCTGGCGTAATCACGTCTGGGAGGCCGATCACGTTCAGGCCCCGCTGCGTGTGGATGCCGACGGTGACCTCGTCCCGCCGTACGTCACGTGGTTCATCGACTGCGCGAGCAAGGCCATCGCCGGCCTCGCCGTCACCCCAGGCACACCCACCCGTGCCTCGATCCTGGCCGCGCTGCGCTCCGCGGTCCTGCGCACCGACCCTTACGGTCCCGTCGGCGGTCTGCCCGAGCACGTCAGGTTCGACCGCGGCCGCGACTTCCTCTCCCGCACTGTCTCCACCGCACTCACCGCGCTGGACGCGGACATCACCGTCCTGCCGCCCTACAGCCCCCACCTGAAGGGCAGCATCGAGAACCTCAACCACTGCGCCACCGTCATGCTGTTCGCGGCCATGCCCGGATACGCCCCGAAGAAGCCGCGCCGCCGTCCCGACCGCCGCCCGCAAACGGCCCCGCCGATGTCGTTTACGGCGTTCACCAACGAGCTGCTGACCTGGGCGCAGTGGTGGAACACCGAGCACCGCCCCGCCGAACTGCACGGCGCGACCCCGCTCGAAGCGTGGCAGGCCGATCCGACCCCGCTCAACGACATTCCTGCCGAGGATGTGTGGTCGTTCACGCTCGAGGACGACGGCCGCACTCGCACCATCACCAGCCACGGCGTCCGCTTCCGTAACCGGGACTACATCGCCGACTGGATGACCGGACAGGCCGGACTGAAGGTCACGGTGCGCTTCATGCCCCACCACACCCACGAGATCGAACTCTGCACACCCCAGGGCCGCCACCTGGGCACCGCCCACCTCGCCGACCAGGCCACCGACGAGCAACTCGCCGCGCTGCGCCGCGCCCGTACCCAGCGCGCCCGGCGCCTTCGCGACGAGGTGAAAACCGCCGAGCAACTGCGCCACACCCGCTTCGCCCCCGCCACTGAACCAGGCCAACCGCGCCGCCTGGACGCCACGACCAGCACCGAAGCAGCCCGCGAACTCGACCAGCACCAGCACCTCGACCTGGCCGCACTGGCGCTGCCCGACCTCATCCCACCCGCCCCGCCACCAGCCGACTGGGCCATCCCCGAGGCCCTCAAGGCACACACCCGACCCGCGGACCCAGCCGCCCCCAGCGAGGACTCCCCATGACCGGCAGCCACTTGCCACCCGCACCCACCGACCAGTACGTGGTGCTACCCGAAGCCCGCCTCGTCAGTACTCGCGCGCTGCTCACTGCCAGGGAGAACCTGGCCGACTCGATCGAGGCGCGAGCGATGATGTGCGTCCACGGCGGTGCCGGTTTCGGCAAGACCATGGCCGTCACCAGCTGCCTGCGCGAACTCGAACCGGACGAGGACATCCGCCGCATCACCTTCCACGCCCGCGCCACCACCCGCGCTGTCCGCCACGAACTGCACGCCGCCCTCGAACTGCCGGGCCAGCCCCCGCGCTACGCCAGCGAGTTCGACCACCTCCTCAAGAACGCGCTCGCCACTCATCCGCGCACCCTCGTCCTGGACGAAGCGCAGTGGCTCCAAAGCGACCAGCTGGAGTACGTCCGATACCTCTGGGACGACCCCTATACCCAGCTCGCCGTCATCTTCGTCGGCGGCGAGGGCTGCCACGCCGCGCTGCGCAAGGAACCGATGCTGTCCTCCCGGATCTTCATCTGGCAGCGCTTCACCCGCCTCACTGGTGACGAGGTGTTGGAGGCCATCCCGCTCTACCACCCGATCTGGGCCGACGCAGACCCGGACGACATCACCTTCGCCGACAGGCACGCCGCCCATGGGAACTTCCGTAACTGGTCCCGCCTGACCGCCCATACCCAGACGGCCATGGAACGCACCGGCCGGGCCCGCGTCGACCAAGAAGTACTGCGCTGGGCCTTCAGCCGCCTTGGCTCGGGCGCATAGGCCCGTCTGCCCCGCCCACGCCGTTCTCCAAGCGCATCGCCTGCCCATATGCCAGACGGGGGACCGGGAGTCGTGCTGCTGCCGGCCCCACTGCCCGCCCCCAGCGCCGCTATGCCTAGCGCGTGCCGATCGCTGTCAGTTGCCAGGCCCCGTCGCTGGTTGATCGGAGAGGGTTGGACACCCGGCACTCCGCAGCCAGCCCTTTCCGCCGGAACCTACGCCCACTCTCGAAGCGCGGCCCGTTGCGGTTCGCTCAACTTGCCCCGCTGCTGGCGGGGATGACATGGAAGACCCCTGCAGGGACAGACCCGCCCTGCCCCGCCACAGGCACGGCTCCGTACTTCACACCCATTCGATGCCCAGCTTCCGTAGCGCGTCCAGTTGCTCCGCCGTGAGCTTGTCGCGTCTCGATTTGGTGTTCGATACCCAGACGCCCAGTTTCACGGTCACCGGCCCGGCCTCGCTGTCGACCGCGATCTGTTCGCTGTGGCTCCTCGGCACGGGCCGGTGGGCGCCTTCCCGCTTCACCCACTGTGCGAGGGCCGTGAGGCCGCGTTGGAATGCCTGCTGTGCCTTGCCCTTCGCCGCATGGCCGGTCGCCGGGGCGGGTGACGGTGCTTGGGGCGGCTTGATGCCCAGCATCGTCAGTCGTTGCTGTTGCTCGGGCAGGAGCCGTGCCCAGGTGCCCGGTTGTTTCTGTTGCTGCGCCCATCGTCCGAGGTCGTCGCCGTCGTAGAAGACGCCGGGCTCGATGGTCGGCAGGGTGCCGTTGGGTTCGGTTTCGGTGAGGTTGGCCAGGATGCGGTAGTGGCGTTGCCAGTCGAGTGGCCAGGGGCAGTTCCAGTCGGGGTCGATCTCTGTGAGCTGCGCTGCGCGCAGGGCGGTTCGTTCCGGGTCTTTGCCGAGGCCGTTTTTCTGGCCTTTTCGGCGGAGGTTGGCCATGTGCTGTCCGATCGGTACCTGCGTCCCGTCGGCGGGGTCGGTCCATACGGCGTCCTGGCGGGGTGCGAGGTGTCCCGTGGCCCGCCGGTACGAGCGGAGCGCGGCGAGCTTGTTTTCCCATGCTTCCTCGCCGGGCTCCCAGACCGTCCCGGCCTCGTCGAGGAGTTCCTTGCGGTGGGGGTCGAGTTCGCGGGCGCGCAGTGCCTTGCGCTGTTGGTGCACCCACCGTCCCAGGGGGAAGTCCTTGGTGACGCCGACTTCGGTCTCGGTGTCGTAGGGGACGGCATGTAGGCCGGTGATGCCGTTGTCGGCTCGCCAGCGGATGAGGGCCTGGTAGCCCTCCAGCCACACCAGGGACTCGGGCCGGATGACGCGGCAGCGGGTCAGTGCCGCGATGTCGGCGGCGCTGCGGGGGGCGGCGAAGTTGACCACGACCGAGGTGACACGGTCTGTCTCCCGCTGCGCCTGGCCATCGGGCTCCCCGCCTTCGCCGCCGCCTGTCCCTGCACCGCCGCGGTCGGGGCGGACATGGAGACGCCGGTGTTCCTTCCTGCGGGTCAGGGCGCGGGAGGCGAGCTGTTCGACGAGGCGTTCGGAGTGGGAGCGGAGGGCTTGGAGGATGTCGACGAGGGGTTGGTAGCTGGCGGAGGCGAGCATGTCCTTGGGGTCCTCGCCGGGGGCGAGGAAGACGGGGATGATGATCCGGGCGGTTTTCACGCTGCCGTCGGGGTTGGGCCGCAGGGCGCGTCCGATGTTCTGGACGATGTCGACCTGGGAGCTGCGGGAGCCGACGATGCACACTGCTTCCACCCCGCGCAGCCCGGTGATGTCGACCCCGACCCCGAGTGCTCGCACGGACGCGAGGAACGCCCGGTGCACTCGCCGGTTGTCGGCGTTGATGCCGTTGGCGAACTGGTGGATGACCTCGCGCCGGTGGGCGATGGGGTGGTCGCCGCACAGCCAGTTGGCCCAGACCCGGTCCGGGGGTACGTGACGGCTGTCCTCCAGTTCGTACAGCTCGGCGTCGATGGAGGAGGCCGGCAGCTCCTCTGCGTCGGCGAGAGCGGCCTCGGACGCCTCGGTGGCATACAGCTCGGCGGCGGTCGCCGGCAACTGCTCGGCGAACGCCTCGGCTTCCTCGACCCGCTGGTGGAAGGTCATGACGGTGTGCAGGTTCATCTGCGCCGCGTGTTCCAGCAGCGCGGCCTGGAGGAGTGCGAGCCGCCGGCCGCGCAGCGCGTCCTCGGACAGGCCCAGGATCGGGTCGGGGTCGCGGATCTCCAGCACGTCGATCTCGAACCCCGCGAGGATCGTGCGCTCCACCGCCTCTGCCAGCCCGAGGTCGAAAATCCTGGTGCCGTAGGTGCTGGAGTCGGCCTCCATCGAAGCGACCACCAGCTCTTGCCCGTCTCGGCCCCGCTGCGGCCGGGGCGAGGCGAGGATCCGCGGGGTGGCGGTGAGGTAGAGGCGGAAGTCGATGGGGATGCGGGCGTTGTCGTGGATCGCGGCCCAGGGCCGGCCGATGTCGCCGGCGGTCATGTGCCCCTCGTCCAGGATGGCGAGGTCGAATCCGTCCATCTGCTGCCCGTACAGACCTTTCCCGCCCGCCAGGGCGGCCTCTAGCGGTCCGCGTACCTTCCGCTGGCCCGACGGGTCCTCCGGGTCCTCGCGGTCCACGAGGGAGGCATACGTGGCGAACATGACCACGGGCCCCTTACCGGCCCACAGGGCGAGCCGGATCGGGTTGGTGGTGGTGCGCACCCCGAGCTGCTCCAGGACCTCGTCCTTGTCCACTGAGCAGACGGCGACCATGGGCGCGCGGTGCCCGACTCGGCGCCACGCCTGGGCGCTCTGCACGATCAGGTCCAGGGTGGGCACCATGACGAGGATCCGGCTGCCCGGGAAGCACTCCAGCGCGGACGCGGCGGCCGTGATGGTCTTTCCGGACCCGGTCGCGGACACCCCCGTGGCACGCGCCCCCTGAGGGGGCACAGACGATCTTGCAGGGAATCCTACCCATTTACGGAACGCCGATTTCTGGTCGACCTGGTGTTCCCTGAGCGGAACCAAAGACATTTCCGTACCTCCCTACACCTAATTCTCGTGGATCCTCAGGTGGCCGGGTGCGGCGTGCAGGCCGCACCCGGCGTCGCTCCGGGCCGAGCCGCCCGCCAGATGGCAGCCGCCGGGCTTTCCGTCCTTGAAGGACGGCTCGTTGTGAGGGTCGCAGGGCCCGGCCTCGCGGGTGCAGCAGCGCCTCCAGGACCCGGCGCCGCTGCGTGGTGTTCGGGTGCGTGCGCGGCAGCACGGCCTTGCGGACGAACGTCTCCAGCCGCACCAGGTCCGCCTGTTCAGGCCTCCGCACGTCCGCGACATGTACGGCCAGCTCAGCATCCTCGGCCGACCATCCGCCGCGCCGCGTCCAGCCCCGGTCCGCGATGCCCTCCAGGGCCTCGCTCACGGCCGTCACCCCGCATACCAGCCCTCTCTGAACTCTTCGCCCTTGGCGCCTGTGTACACATTGCGCTCCACGACCTCGCACTGCGCCCCAGCGACTGCTCCGGCCTCCAGCGCGGCCACCAGGTCGTCCGCCTCGCTCGCGGGCACGCCCTGCGCCTCCAGGAGCGCGAACGGCTTCAACCGGGCGTTCACGTCCGCCGTCTGGTACTGCGTCACCCGGCGCACAGAATCGCTGCTGAGCGCGGGATCTGGTCCGGTAGATTCGTGGTGACCGGTCATCTGCGGCCGTTCCTCTCAGGATTCTGAAAAATCTCCGGTGCGCTTGGAGGGTGTCTCGTGTTTTCGCCAACGGTACATGGTGCATCACCCTGATACGCCCGCTACACTAGAACCCGACACGAACGAGCACCCCCACCCCTCCTAGCCAGCCAGGCCCGCGTCAGCGGGCCCAAGTCCTGGAGGCGCAGCCGGAAGGACTATTGCGGCGAGGGAGCGCAGCGGACTCGCCGGCCCGGGTCGAAGCGAAGCGGAGACCCGGTAGCGGGGCAGAACCCCGCAGGCCTGGAAGCGCAGCGAACAGGCCATCAACCTGCTTGCGCAGCAAGCAGGTTGTGCGAGGGGCGCAGCCCCTCGCACGCGCTCCCGCGGAGCGGGAGCGCAACACCCACGCGCAGCGTGGGTGTTCGCTTGCACAGCGCGCAGCGCTGTGGGACCCGCGGCGCGGGA